>NZ_QAOV01000001.1:0-555620 GCF_003050925.1 Pseudomonas sp. GV085
ACGACGTTGATAGGTTGGGTGTGTAAGCGCTGTGAGGCGTTGAGCTAACCAATACTAATTGCCCGTGAGGCTTGACCATATAACACCCAAGCAATTTGATGCTCCTAGCTGAAAAGGCGAAAGAGACCAGATTGCGGTGTGTGAAGACGCAATGAACCGAAAGTTCGCAACCACACAAATCTATCACCTACCCAATTTGCTGAAGCGCGGCCAGCCGGCCACGACTCGGTACCCGAATTTCTTGACGACCATAGAGCATTGGAACCACCTGATCCCATCCCGAACTCAGCAGTGAAACGATGCATCGCCGATGGTAGTGTGGGGTTTCCCCATGTGAGAGTAGGTCATCGTCAAGATTAAATTCCGAAACCCCTATCTGCGCACGCAGGTAGGGGTTTTGTTTTTGGCCGCCGTGTAGGAGCGAGCTTGCTCCGGGCGGCGTTCCGACGATGGGCTTCAGGACGGCGCGGGGCATCAGCAAGTTAGCGTCAGCGTTGACAACCATCGTCGGAACGGCGCCCGGAGCAAGCTCGCTCCTACAGCAAGTCGCCTTCAAAAGCTCAAGCAATCAAGCACAAATTGGCGCAGTTATTTTTGTCCCGGGACACTAGAATAGGACCAACTTTTTCAGAGTCAGAGCGCTTATGCCGGATTCGGTTGACGCCAAAGAGCTGTCAGAATTACCACTAGAAAATCTGGTTGCCTGCCATGAGTGCGACCTGCTGATGCGTAAGCCCGAACTCGCCCATGGCGAAAAAGCCTTGTGCCCGCGCTGTGGCTACGAGCTTTATGCCCATCGCTACAACGTCGTACAGCGCAGTCTTGCCTTGGTCGCCGCCGCCTTGTTGTTGTTTATTCCGGCGAACTTTTTACCCATCATGCAACTCAATCTGCTCGGGCAATCTTCGCAAGACACTGTCTGGAGCGGTGTTGTAGCCCTTTTTGATACGGGCATGCAAAGCGTCTCAGTGATTGTGTTCCTGTGCAGCATGGGGATCCCGCTGCTCAAGCTACTGTGCCAACTGGCCGTATTGTTGAGTATCCGTTTCAATGTCGGCCGCAGCTACGGCTTGTTGCTCTATCGCATTTATCACCATATACGCGAATGGGGGATGCTCGAGGTTTACTTCATGGGCGTACTCGTGGCGATCGTCAAGCTGGCAGATATGGCAGCCATCACCGTAGGCCTCGGCCTGGCGTGCTTCATCGGTTTGTTGCTGATTCAAGTCTGGCTGGAGGTCGTAATGTCGCCTCACCAGATCTGGCAAGCATTATCAGGAGAAGATGCCCATGCGGGCGATTGATGCAGGCATTCTGATTTGCAAGGAATGTCATGAATTGAACAGGCAGGAAGCTGATAGCGATGAGCAAGTCTGTACACGCTGCGGAGCACTGGTGCATGCCCGCAGCCCGAATAGCCTGGTGCGCACCTGGGCATTGCTGATTACCGCCGCCATTCTTTACATACCGGCCAATTTGCTGCCGATCATGACCGTGAACTCTCTGGGCAAGGGTGCGCCCAGCACGATCATGGCGGGTGTGATCGAGTTGGTGCACTACGGAATGATCCCCATTGCGGCGGTGGTGTTTATCGCCAGTATCCTGGTGCCCACCTTCAAGCTGGTAGGCATCGCTCTGCTGCTGTTTTCCGTGCAGCGCCGTCAGCCCCTTTCGGCTCGCCAGCGTATCTGGATGTACCGTTTCATTGAATTCATCGGCCGCTGGTCGATGCTCGATATCTTTGTGATCGCCATCCTCGTGGCGGTCGTGAATTTTGGCCGGCTTGCCAGCATCGAAGCCAATCTTGGCGCCATCGCCTTCGCCACTGTAGTGATTCTGACGATGCTTGCCGCAGTAACTTTCGATCCCCGACTGATTTGGGATAACACGGAGTCGGACGACGACCATGACTGATTTGCCTGTAGCGAAAACCCGACCGGCCTCGAACTGGTCTGCCATTTGGGTGCTGCCCCTGATCGCCTTGATCATTGGCGGCTGGCTCGGCTGGCGTGCCTATAGCGAGACCGGCATCGAGATTCAGGTGCGTTTTGAGAGTGGCGAAGGCATTCAGGCCAACAAGACCGAAGTGGTCTATAAAGGCATGCCAGTCGGTAAGGTCAAAAGCCTCAAGCTCGATGATGAGGGCAGTTCCAAAGGTGTGATCGCCAGTATCGAAATGAACAAGGACGTAGAGCAATACCTGCGAACCAGCACGCGTTTCTGGCTGGTCAAGCCGAGCGTGACGCTGGCAGGGATTACCGGTCTTGAGACGCTGGTTTCAGGTAACTATGTTGCCATCAGTCCGGGGGAAGGCGAGCCCGTCCGCAAATTCAAGGCCCTGGCCCAGGAGCCGCCGCTCTCCGATGCCCAGCCGGGTCTGCACCTGACCATCAAAGCTGATCGCCTGGGTTCGTTGAACCGCGGCAGCCCGGTGTTCTACAAACAGATCAAGGTAGGTCAGATCAAGAGCTACGTGCTGTCCGAGGACCAGAGCACTGTCGAGCTCAAGGTCTTCATCGAGCCGACTTACGCCAAACTGGTACGCAAACACACACGTTTCTGGAACGCCAGCGGCATCAGCATCGACGCCAATCTGTCCGGTGTGAAAGTGCGCAGCGAGTCGTTGGCCAGCATCGTCGCCGGTGGTATTGCATTCGCTACGCCTGAAAACCGCAAGGACAGCCCGCCTACCGACCCAAGCCTGCCGTTCAGACTCTACGAAGACTTCGATGCAGCGGCGGCCGGTATCCGGGTCAAGGTCAAGCTCAGCGACTTCGAAGGCTTGCAGGCCGGTCGTACGCCGGTGATGTACAAAGGCATCCAGGTCGGCAATCTCAAGGCGCTGAAGGTCGATCCTGATCTGTCCGGGGCCACTGCCGAATTGACGATGGATCCATTGGCCGAAGATTACCTGGTGGACGGTACGCAATTCTGGGTGGTCAAACCGTCGATTTCCCTGGCAGGGATTACCGGCCTGGAAGCGCTGGTCAAAGGTAACTACATCGCTGTGCGACCTGGCGACAAGGGTTCGGCTCCACAACGGGAGTTTGTGGCACGGGCCAAGGCGCCGCCGCTGGATCTGCGTGCACCTGGACTGCATTTGGTGTTATTCACGGAAAACCTTGGTTCGCTGGAAGTCGGCAGCCCGGTTCTCTACAAGCAGGTTAAAGTCGGCTCCGTACAGAGCTATCAGTTCTCGCGCACCAAAAAGCAGTTGATCATCGGCGTGCACATCGAGAAGGAATACGAGGATCTGGTCAACGCCTCGACACGCTTCTGGAATGCCAGCGGCATCACGCTCACGGGTGGACTGACCGGTGGGATTCAAGTCAAAAGTGAGTCTCTGCAAAGTTTGATGGCCGGTGGTATTGCGTTTGAAACCCCGGAAGCCAAGGCGCCGCTACGCAAGCGCATTCCACGTTTCCGCTTGTTTGCCAGCCGTGACGACGCCACGCAAAAGGGTGAGGTGATCAGCATCAAGGTAGACCGCGCCGATGGTTTGCGTACGGGCACGCCGATTCGCTTCAAGGGCCTGGATGTCGGCAAGATCGAGGACGTTGACCTGAGTGACGACCTGCAATCGGTGCTGCTGACCGCGCGGATTACCGAAGTGCCGGAACGCATCGCCCGGGTTGGCAGTCAGTTCTGGGTGGTCAAGCCTGAGCTGGGCCTGATCAAGACGTCCAATCTCGAAACCCTGGTGACCGGGCAATACATCGAGGTGCAACCGGCAGCGAAAAATCTGGGGCCGCAGAAGAACTTTGTCGCTTTGGTCGCTGCGCCGGAAACCGCCAAGCAGGAAGCGGGATTGAGTCTGGTGCTCAGCGCCGCTCGTCGCGGATCGCTGAAGGCCGGCGTGCCGGTGACGTATCGCGAAATCACCGTGGGCAAGGTGACGGGTTATGAACTGGGCCAGACTGCTGATCGTGTCCTGATCCACATCCTGATCGAGCCGAAATACGCTCCACTGGTACGCAGCGGCACGCGGTTCTGGAACACCAGCGGTTTCGACTTCGATGTCGGCCTGTTCAAAGGCGCAACGGTGCGCACTGAATCCCTGGAGACGATGATTCAGGGCGGTGTTGCCTTTGCCACACCGGACGGTGAGCGCATGGGCGGCCCGGCGCAACCGGAGCAGACGTTCGCGCTGTTTGACAAGTTTGAGGAGGAATGGCTGGGTTGGGCGCCGAAGATTTCCATCGGCAAGTAGTCTGATGGTGCTTGTGCTGCCGTCTTCGCGAGCAGGCTCGCTCCCACAATGGATTGCGTTTACGCCGATCTAAAGTGGGAGCGAGCCTGCTCGCGAAGAGGCCCTCAAACGCACTGAAAGACTAAAAACAGGTTGATGAAAAAAGGCGGCGATCCATTGGATAGCCGCCTTTTTCATTGCCTTCGATTCAAGCCTCAAACTGCATCCAGCTCCGGTTCATCCGCTTGTTCGTTGACTGTCGCCTTCACCTGATCGTGACGACGGATGTACTTCCAGTCCGCCTCGTCGATGTAGATGCCGGCCGGGCCGCTGCCGCCTTCCAGGTCGATGGCGACGCTGGCGCAGACCTGCGGCTTCACGCTCGCCAGAATCGGCACGAAGCCCAGCTGCAGGCTGGTTTCCAGCAAGGCGGCCTGGTTCTTCTCATCGATGTCCGCCGCCTCGTCGAGGTAGTACGGCAGGCGCACGCGACCGGCCTGGTCGCGGTCCATCAAGTGCAGCAACAAGTACATGTTGGTCAGCGCCTTGATGGTCATGGTGGTGCCATTGGAGGCGGCGCCGTCGATGTCGGTGTGGATCACTGGTTGGCCGTTGACCTTGGTGATCTCGAACGCCAGTTCGAACAAGTCCTTGAGGCCGAGCTGGTTGTGGTTTGCCGCCACCAGCCGCGCCAGGTATTCCTTGGCCTCTTCGTTCTTGTTGTCCTGTTCCGCACTCTGGCTCAGATCGAACACCGACAGGGTTTCGCCTTCTTCGTACTGACCGGCGCTGTGAATGATCTGGTCGATGTGCTTGAGCGCTTCCTTGTTCGGCGCAAGCACGATACGGAAGCTCTGCAGGTTGGAGACCTGACGTTTGTTGATCTCGCGGTTGAACAGTGCCAGTTGGTGTTCGAGGCTGTCGTAGTCGCTGCGGATGTTGCGCAGGGTCCGGGCGATGTCGGTGACCGCCGCGCGACGCGCCTTGCCCAGGGTCAGGGCTTCATCGGTACGGTGCGCATAGGCGTTGATCAACAGTTGCAGGCGACGCTCCATATCGTCTTCGCTGTCGAACTTGGCCACGCCCTTGAGGCGCACCTGAGCGTACAGCGCTTCGATCTGACCATCGGCGCGCAGCAGACCTTGCCAGCTGTCCTGATAGTCATTGAGCAACGGCAGCAGGTTGTCCATCGAATCGTCGATCGGGTCCATGAACGGTGTGCCGAACGGCAGGTCCGCTGGCAGCAACTGACGGCGGCGCAGGGCGTCGTCGAGGGTGCGTTGCTTGGCTTCCATGTCACCGATCTGCCGGCCGACCAGTTGCAGCTTGGCCGACAGTTGCTGGACGCGCTCGGTGAAGGCGTCGCTGGAGCGCTTCAGCTCATCCTGCGCCGCTTCCATTTGTGCCAGCTGCTCAAGCTTGTCGCCTTCCTCGGCGCTCAGGGTTTGCGCACGACGGAAGTCTTCCAGGGCTTTCTGTGCATCCAGCACTTGCTGGTACAGCGCTTCGGTCTGGGTCTTGCTCGCGGCGCGGTCGGCGGCCACGGCTTGCTGGGTTTTCAGTTGCTTGAGTTCTTTTTCCAGGCGCTCTTTCTGATCGCGCAACGCCGCGCGGTCAGCCAGGGCCTGCAATGCCGGAGGTTCGATGTGCGAGATGTCGATGGACAGGCCCGGCACTTCGAAGCGTTCGCCTTTGAAGCCGTCGAGGATCAGCTCCACGGATTTGACCCACTCGCCGTCGTCGTCGAGGGTGATGCCGTGTTCGCCCAATGGCAGGCTGAACAGCGCGCTGTTGAACAAGCGCATCAGTCGTTCGACGTCCTGCTGCGAGAACTCTTCGCGCAGGCGGGCGTAGCTGTTGTTGTCGGCGTGATCGAGTTGCTGTTTGACCGACTTCAGGCGTTTTTCCAGATCGCGCAGACGCTCTTCGAGATCTTCGGCGCTGAACTGGCGGGATTGCGCCAATGCACCGGCGAGTTCGTCGTGGGCGTCCTTGGCGGCCAGCAGTTGCTGTTCCAGCACCTTCACGTCATCGATCAGGGCAAAGCGATGCTTGAGCACCGACAATTCGCCGAGCCAGCGCTGGATGCCGGTGATTTCCCGCTCCAGACGCATCAGTTCCTGAGTGCCGCCGCGCTGGTCGTTTTGCAGGGCGTCCTGCTCATTGCGGTAGTGCTCGGCCTGAATGGTCAGCTCCTCCTTGCGCGCACTGGCGTAGTCCGACCAGGTGCCCAGCAGCGAGTCGAGCAGGGGCGAGATCCGGTGCAGTTTGCCGCGCAGAATGTCGCGTTGTTTCACACCGTTGGCCAAGGCTTCGACCAGCGGGCCGGCGGCGACCAGCGAGTTGTAGTCCTGCTCCATGCGGCGTACATCGCGGAACGCTTCTTCGCACGCGGCGATGTAATCGACGCTGCCGGAGCGCAGGCTGTGTTCGAAGGCATCGAGGAACAGTTGCTTGAGCTTGGCCGCAGTGATTTCACGCATGTGCAGCAGGTTGATGAACAGCGCGCGGAAGGTTTTCAGGCTCTGCTCGCTGGTGGAGCGCAGTGGAATCAGCGTCAGGTCCAGCGGGATCGAGGTGTGGCCACCGACCAACAAACGGCGCAGTTCGTCCGGCTTGAGTTCGTAGGCTTTCAGGCCTTCGCGCTCAAGGTTGGTGAACAGTTCTTTCTGACGCAGGCAGGTGTCGTTTTTCTGGTAGTGGGCCAGGTCCAGTTTGCCGGCGTAGGCAAAGAACTGGTGACCGAAACCGCCGCCCGGGCCGCGACCGACCACGCCTATCACGTGGGGACCGTGGGGCAGGTTCACTTCGACCAGGATGTAGCTGGTGTCCGAGGCGAAGTAGAAGCGCCGGGACTGCTCCAGGCTGTACTTGCCGAAGCTCATGTCCGACATGCGCGCCAGGATCGGGAACTGCAAGGCGTTGATCGAGGCGGATTTACCGAGGTTGTTCGCGCCGTACACCGACAGCGGCTCTTCCAGCGGGAACAGGCCAAGGCTATAGCCGGCGGTGTTCAAAAGGGCAAAGCGGCGGATGCCGTAACGTTCCTTGCTCATGCGTCGAGCTCCTGTTCTTCGGCGATGGCGCGGGCCAGGGCGTCTTCTTCGCTTTCATCTTCAAATTCTGCGAGGTCGAGCGGGTCATCGGTCTGCAGCAGTTTTTCGTCGCTGTCGTCGTCGATCAGCACCGGCACCGGCACCGGCAACGGCAGGACGCTGTGCAGGCTGGCGGCCAGATCGCGGTCCTGCTGCACCGACAGGCACACATCGAGGAAACGGTGCATCGGCGGCAGGAAACGGTAGATGCCGTTTTCTTCGCTGGCAAAACCGAGTTGGGTCATGCGGCGCATGATCTTTTCTTCCAGCTCGTCCTGGGTCTGCACTTCGGCCTGGATGAACAGGTCGCGGTACTTTTCCAGCAACGATGGGAGCTCATCGCGACCGAGGCTGCCGCCGTCGAGCACGGCGATCGGGTCGCGGCCCTGGTCGGCCAGGTGCTCGACGAGGATGAAGGTGAACAGCGCCAGACGCTGGGCGGTCTTGTTCACCGCCGCCGCCGCGAGGTCCGGCACGAAGTAGTAGAAGCCGCGGGTGTCGCAGACCAGTTCAAAGCCCAGGGCCTTGAACAGCGTGCGGTATTGGTCCTGAAAGTTCGACAACTGTGCGTACAGCTCCGGATCGCGGCGGCTGACGTGGTAACCCTTGAACAGCTCGCGAAAGATCGGTGCCAGATGGGACAGTTCGGATAGATCAAGATGCATAAGGAGTGCTCGCAGAATCCTCGGCGGCGGTATCGCTGACCGAGAGCAGGGCGAAGGAGCGCAGGCTGACCTGATGCTCGTGGGTATGGTATTCGCGACGCTCCAGACGCTCGCGCGTGAAGCGTTTTTCCCGCGACAGACGCGAGAACCAGTACAGCAATTCGTCGGTGGCGCCGTCCGGTTCCTGCTCCAGCAGCCAGGTCATCAGGTCCGGCATCGGCAGGGCGTCCTCGCAACGTTCGAGCATTTCCCGAACCGTGCGTGGCGCACGCGGGGCTTCGCCTTTCTGGGTCTTGTGGGCCTTGGGGAAGCGCGCCGGTTTCGGTTCGAAACGCGCCAGGGCGTAAACGTAGGCTTCGACCTGACTGGCGCTGCCGAGGAAGGTACTTTGCGGGCGGGTGAACATCGGCATCGCCGCTTGCGGCACGGCGTCGATGCCCTTGCGGCGGATCATCGACAGGGCCAGCGCCGCGCCACGGGTCACGGCGTTGTGCCGGCGGGCTTCTTCACGCAGCGGCAAGAGCAGTTCGCGGGCATGACGCAGGGTCAG
Source organism: Pseudomonas sp. GV085 (assembly GCF_003050925.1). Taxonomy (GTDB): domain Bacteria; phylum Pseudomonadota; class Gammaproteobacteria; order Pseudomonadales; family Pseudomonadaceae; genus Aquipseudomonas. The sequence goes on from NZ_QAOV01000001.1 coordinate 8,500, forward strand.
TTGAGCGCTGGTCTGCATTTCGAGGATGCGTGCGTGGGTACGCAGCAGCATGTCGTCGTCGACCAGGTGGCCGAGGCGCTGCTGTTCGCTGAGCATCTTCAGCAGGACGGTTTCGACCTTGCGCACGCCTTGTTCGAAGGCGCCGTCGGCGTTAACCAGATCAATCATCGGCTCGACGTATTCGTCCCAGGTCGCCAGCACTTCAGCGTAACGCTGGCGCAACGGAATCTGCCGGTCGCTGGTTTTTGCCCGTTCGGCGACGGCCACCAGTGCCTGTTCGTCGTTATCGAGTTTTTTCAGTACGTCACGCACGCGCATGTCGAGCAGACGCAATTGGCGGGCGAGGTCATTGCCATCGCGGATATCGAATGCGTCCTGGATATAACCGGCCAGACGCTCCAGGTGGCGCAGGTAGGCTTCGATCTCCAGGCACAGGCCCAGGCGGTGTTCACGGCGCAGATAGGCGAGGAAGTCGTGAATCTGCGCATTGAGCTCGAAACGGTTCGGGCTTTTGGCCACGGGAACCAGGATGTCGAGGCGAATCCACACGTCCAGCAGGCTGGTGATGTCCTGCGGCGTACTGTCGAGTTGCTGGGCGGCCAGTTGCGTGCGCAGTTCGTTCAGGCTCAGTGTGCCTTGGTCGAAGTGCTCGCACAGTGGCTCCAGAAGTGCCCAGTGTTCAGCGAGGGCGCGCAAGACGCGCTTGGGTTCGATCATCGGAATGGCCGGCTGGTTGGCGATTAAAAGTCGCGATTGTACTGCATCGGGCGCGATGCGATTCACTCTCGGGACGGGCTGTCGCCATTTTTCATAGGTGCAAAGACTATCGGTGAAGTCTATCGATCAACAGCGCGGGCGATCTTTAGCGAACGGCGGTAGAATCAGCGCACTTTAGTTATCCACAAGTGGCCGACCTTTGCTTATCGAGTCCCGTCGTCGCGCTTATCTGGCCGCCATGCAGGTGGTCAACTGGCTGCCGCGTACCGAATTGCCCTTTGCCGCGCCGTCGCGGCCCGAGCTGCTGGACATGCCAGAGCCGGTTGTGGTCGCGCCTGTCGTGCCCGCTGTTGTGGCCCAGACGCCCGTGGCGCCTGTGGCCAAGCCGGCCGAGCGGGCGAAGATCGAGGTGCCGCGACCATCGCTGGCAAGCACGCGCACCGGTGCCAAACCGGTGGAAGAGGCTGAAGAGGCGCCGGTCGTAGTCAAGGCCCCGATCGTGCCGCCCCCGCGTTTCGCCCTGCAATTGTTGCGGGCCGGGCGTTGCCTGCTGCTGGTGGAGTTACCCACAGGCGAATCCTTCCAGAGCCGCGATCCTGCTTATCTGCTGCTCAAGGACATGCTGCGCGCCGCCGGTCTGCCGGACAGCCCGCAGATCGTCGGTGAGCCGGTACGCTGGCCGTTGCTGGTGCGTGGCACGATGGATCAAGGCCCGGAAGCGGCCCGCGACTTCGTGCAAGGTTTCCTCTCGGTGCGCATGGAAGAAACGCCCTGCGCCTGCTTGTGGCTGATCGGCTTACCCGCGGTGCGATTTGCCGGCGAGGCGGATGCCGAGGCGTTCAATCGCGAGTTGCAGATCGAAGGCCTGGGCTCGGCCTGGGCGGTGCCGGGCCTGGAATTATTAATGGAAGAGCCACAGCGTAAGGCTGATGTCTGGCAAGCCATGCGCCGGCTGATGGCGCGCTGGAAAGAATCGAATGAGTGACGCTGTATCGTTTCGCCCGATGAACGAGGCGGACCTGGAAACTGTACTGAAAATCGAATACGCAGCCTACAGCCATCCCTGGACTCGCGGGATTTTCCTCGATGGCCTGGGCAAGTATCAGATCTGGCTGATGTTCGAAGGTCAGCAACAGGTGGGCCACGGTGTGGTGCAGATCATCCTCGACGAGGCTCATCTGCTGAACATTACGGTCAAGCCGGAAAACCAGGGCCGTGGCCTGGGGCTGACATTGCTTGAGCATTTGATGTCGATTGCCTACAAGGCCGACGCCCGGGAGTGTTTCCTGGAAGTGCGCGACAGCAATACCGCGGCGTTCAAGCTGTACGAGCGTTATGGTTTCAACGAGATCGGCCGGCGCCGGGATTACTACCCGGCGGTGGGTGGGCGCGAAGATGCGGTGGTCATGGCCTGTACTTTGGTGGATTGATTCATACCCGTCTGTGGCGAGGGAGCTTGCTCCCGCTGGGTCGCAAAGCGGCCCCCGAGAGCATTTGGGGATGTGTTTTGCGACTGCTTCGCAGCCGAGCGGGACGGTGCGGCGATCCGACAAGCTCCCTCGCCACAGGATCAACGTTTTTTGTCGAGAGGATCGCGTAGCGCCTGTTCTGCCTCATCCAGCCCGCTGCCACCGCCGATGTCATGGCCATCGACAATGCTCAGGTCCCAGTCGGCCCGACTGTCCTCACCGGCCTCATGGGCATCCCTGGCGCCGTCTTCACGGATCAGGGTTTCCGGGCTCAAGTCATCGTCGGTAGGTTGATGATTTCCGGTCGAGGCACCGGTCAGGCCCGCTTCACGTACGCGCCGACGAGGCATCAGTTGCTTGCGCTCCTCGTCCGGCAATTCGTCACCGATTCTGGCACCGGGCTCTTCTTCATCGAAATCCAGCTCACGCACCGAGCCCATGCGGTCTTCGTCGTCATCGACGGGTTCCGGTTGCACCGCATCGTACGGACGTCGTGAATCATTCATGGTAATTCCTCATACTGTAGGCCTTACTACGGTTGACCTACTTGGCTACCGAGAATTCCACCGGCATGGAGCCCTGTGTTCCGGATCAGGAGAGCATTTGCATTTCGCGCGTGACCCCGACGGACGGTTGTCAGTCAAAGCTGCGCATCATTCTTGAGGCTTCAAAGCATGAACGAATTACAAGATCTGATTGATAACAACGAGCGTTGGGCCGCTGCGATCAAGGAGCAAGATCCTGACTTCTTCGCCAAGCTGGCTCGCCAACAGACTCCTGAGTTCCTGTGGATCGGTTGTTCCGATGCCCGGGTGCCGGCCAACGAGATCGTCGGCATGCTACCGGGTGATCTGTTCGTACACCGTAATGTGGCCAACGTGGTGCTGCACACCGACCTCAACTGCCTGTCGGTGATTCAGTACGCGGTCGATGTGCTCAAGGTCAAACACATCCTCGTCACCGGTCATTATGGCTGCGGTGGTGTGCGCGCCTCGATGCAGGATCGTCAGTTCGGCCTGATCGACGGTTGGCTGCGCTCGATTCGCGACCTGTATTACGAAAAGCGCGAAGAACTGGCCAAACTTGCCACCGAGGAAGAACGGGTCGACCGTCTTTGCGAGCTCAACGTAATCCAGCAGGTGGCCAACGTCGGTCACACCAGCATTGTGCAAAACGCCTGGCACCGCGGGCAGAGCCTGTCGGTCCACGGCTGCATTTATGGCATCAAGGATGGCCGCTGGAAGAGCCTGAATGCGACCATTAGCGGTTTCGAGCAACTGCCAGCGCAGTACCGCCTGCGTCCGTTCGAGCCCCTGTAAAGTCCCTCAGCGCAGACTCTGCCGACGCCACTGTTGCAAAAACGGCTGGCCGTCGGCGTTCGGCGCTTCATCGTATCCGGTGATCCAGCCCCGGCAGTTGTACGAACCGCAGTGGCAGGCGAACTGGCGCAGCAGCTTGTCTTCCGTGGCCGCGTAATCCATCGACAGCCAGTCGCCTTTCTGAATGTCCTTCAGCGCCCATAACCACAGCTCACTCATGTCCAGAAACACGTTCGGGTCGCAAGAGTGGCGCAGCAGCCCGCAGAAGCGCGGGTCATAGACGTGAACATCGGGCGCCAGCTGGCGGGTATGTCGGCTGCGATAGGGCAGCAAATGCCCCGACACCCGGCAGATTCGACTGATGCGGGGAAACTCGCGCAGCGCTGCTACCGCCATCGGCGTGCCTTTGTCGTTCGAGAGAATCTCGAAATCGGCCAGGGATGGAAATCCGAGGTGAAGGGGCAACGCCACAAAAGGGTAAACACCCTGCGGCGGTGCGAGAGACTTGCGCAGTGCATTGGCTTTCATAACGTTCCTTGTCGGCTGGGTGCTGCGACTTCCATTGGCTGACGATCCTGTCAGCGCCGCAGCACATGGGTACGGCCCAAGCCTCTCGCAGATATCGCGGGCGGTCTACTGTCATAACTGACAGGTCGACTGCCAGCCATCGGTTTATAGCGGTGGAGCGGGCAGGGCCGTGGCTGGAGCTGGCGCCTTGAGCTGTTTGAGCTGCAGTTGGACCGGTGCAGTCGAGCATTTGGCCGCCGCCTGTCCCGGCGTCAGGTTGCGAATCGAGGTGTAGAACAGCGTGCAGGTTTTTTCCTTCTCGGCCACTTGCCAGGTTTGCGTGCAGGTTTTCAGCTCGACATCGGCATTACTGTCCGGTTGGCTACCCATGACGGCCTGCCAGCACGCGGCGCTCAAATCCTGGCCCATGACTTTCAGGCCCGCCGCATCGGCCTTGGCCTTGGCATCATTGCCGGAATAGTTCGCCGGATCGGCGGCGTACCAGATGTAGCTCGGGTGGTTGGAACCCAGCACCCGCACCTTCACCCCGTCACTCGGGCTGATCGTCGCCAGGCCCAGCACGTTCACGGTCGGCCCGTATTGTTGCTTGATCCAGTTACGCACCGGCGCGCCGAAGGCGACCATTGGCAATGCTTCACCGTTGGCGTGCAGGCTGACGTTCCTGACCATGGTGGTCTGGTAGTCGTTGAAGTAGCTGTAGACGCCCTCCAGGTCCTTGCCGGCGTTGGATGGGGCGGCGATAGGGGCGATGTCGACAATGGTCTGAAAGCCTGGCGTCTGTTCGGCCGGGATGCCATTGGCGGTGAGCAGCGTGGCCCAGCGATCCGTGGTGGCGGACTTCAGGTAATCCTGGGCCTGGGTCAGCGAATAGTCGGGCGGGAAGTGCAGCAGTTCGACGCTTTTGCGGTTTTCCAGGGCCATGCCCAGCGGCAGGAACAGATACCAGCTGTACGCCCACTTGCCATCGGCATTCAGTTTGCTGGCGCCGTTATAGGCCAGGTCACCGGCATCGAGTAGCGCTGCCAAGGGTTTTTCATAGCCGTTGGGCACGCCGATGATTTCTGCGTGGAGCTGACCGTTATCGGTTTTGACCAGAACCTTCGCGTCACCGTAGCCATCGCGCTGCACGCTCTGGGTCAGGTAGTGCTCGACGGTTTGCTCAAGCGTCCAGTTGCGAAAGCAGATCACGTTGCAATTGTTGGGGTAGGCGAAGAGGCGGGTAACGCGTTCGGTAGTGCCCAGCTTCAAGTTGGCATCGGCGTGGGCGGTGGTGCTCAGGGTGAGGGCTGCGAGAGTGAGTGCCGCGAGTTTGAACATGCTCAGATCCTTTTCAGCGTATAAGTCCAGCAGATACTGAAACAGACAGGGCGGAACAAAAAGGGCCGATATCAATATCGGCCCTTTTTTTGGTTACGGCATTACCGGCGGCAAATACGCCAGCGTCGTCCCCAGTGCCCATAACAACACTAGCACCAATGGCGTGTGTACCAGCAATTGCACGAACGAGAAGCCGATCAAGTCCCGCGCTTTCAACCCCAGCACGCCCAGCAGCGGCAACATGAAGAACGGGTTGATCAGGTTTGGCAGGGCTTCGGCGGCGTTGTAGATCTGCACCGCCCAGCCCAGATGGTAGTTCAGGTCATTGGCCACTTGCATCACGTACGGCGCTTCGATGATCCACTTGCCGCCACCGGACGGGATGAAGAAGCCGAGAATCGCCGAATACACGCCCATCAGCAGCGCGTAGGTGTCGTGGGAGGCAATGCTGACGAAAAAGGTCGAGATGTGATGGGCCAGGGTCTGCGCATCGGCGCCCTTGACCGTGGTCATCAGCGCCGCGATCGAACCGTAGAGCGGGAACTGGATCAGCACGCCGGTAGTGGTCGGCACCGCACGGGTCACGGCGTCCAGAAAGCTGCGCGGACGCCAGTGCAACAGGGCACCGAGCATGATGAACAGGAAGTTGTAGGTGTTCAGCCCGGAAATCGCGCTGATAGCCGGTTTGGTCGAAAACTCATGGAGCAGCCACCCAGCAGCCAGCAACGCCAGCAGAATCGTCAGCAGCGGGCTGTGTTCCAGCCATTCGCCGGGGCGGGTGCGTGGTTGCAGCGGTGGCAGGTTGAAACTCGGATCGACACCGCAGGCCTTGGCATCACGTGCCGAGTTCGGGCCGGGGGCGGTGGCGTAGGCAATGATCAGCGAGATGACGATCAAGGCCAGCAGCATCACGCCGGACTGCCAGAGAAAGATCGTCTGCGTGAATGGAATCATCCCGGTGATCGACAGAATCGACGGCGGCAGGCTCGCCGGGTTGGCCTGCAATTGCGCAGCGGACGACGACAGGCCCAAGGCCCATACCGCGCCAAGCCCCAGATAGGCGGCGGCACCGGCAGCGCGATAGTCCATTTTCAGATCGGTACGACGGGCGAGGGCGCGCACCAGCAAACCGCCGAACACCAGGGACAAGCCCCAGTTCAGCAGCGATGCGACCATCGAGATCAGCGCGACCCAGGCCACGGCAGAGCGGCCGTTTTTCGGGAGCTTTGCCAGTCGGTCGATCAGTTTCACCGCTGGCGGCGAACTGGCGACCACATAACCGCCGATCACCACGAAGGCCATCTGCATGGTGAAGGGGATCAGGCTCCAGAAGCCATCACCAAAGGCCATGGCGGCGTCGGTGGGTTTGGCACCCATCGCCATGGTGGCCAGGGCCACGATAATCACCGCCAGGGCAGCAAACACCCAGGAGTCGGGAAACCAGCGTTCGGCAAAACTTGAGCAGCGCAGGGCAAAACGGGCGGAGCGGCTATCTTCGATATCAGCGGCCACGGGAGTACCTCGGATTTTTATGTTTGTTGTGGTCCTCGGGGCAGTAACCGCCCGTCTGGACAGACGCCAACATTAATTCAAGCCGAGGATTTTTGCGGCGCTGTTTCGTGGCTATGGGACTTTGGTCTAACGGGTTGTCCGCCAGCACGTTTGCGTAGACCATGGGCACCTTGGTTTTTGCCTGTGCCAGAGTTCTTTACATGACTGCCAACACCGATTCGCGCGCGGCGCCGTTCAGCCGCTCGGACTACAAGACCCTGGGGCTTGCCGCCCTCGGCGGGGCGCTGGAAATATACGATTTCATCATCTTCGTGTTTTTCGCCCTGACCCTCAGCCAGCTGTTCTTCCCGCCGGAAATGCCCGAGTGGCTGCGCCTGCTGCAAAGCTTCGGGATCTTCGTCACTGGTTACCTGGCGCGACCATTGGGCGGCATCCTGATGGCGCACTTCGCCGACCGATTGGGGCGCAAGAAAGTCTTCAGCCTGAGCATCCTGATGATGGCGCTGCCCTGCCTGCTGATCGGGATCATGCCGACCTACGCGCAAATCGGCTATTTCGCACCGTTGCTGCTGTTGGCCCTGCGCATTCTCCAGGGGGCGGCGGTGGGTGGCGAAGTGCCGAGTGCCTGGGTATTCGTCGCCGAGCACGCACCCGTCGCCCATCGCGGTTATGCCCTGGGTTTCCTGCAGGCGGGACTGACCTTCGGCTATTTGATCGGCGCATTGACTGCGACCTTCCTGGCGCAGGCATTCACCCCGGGGGAAATCCTCGATTACGCCTGGCGTTACCCGTTCCTGCTCGGCGGCGTGTTCGGGGTGATTGGCGTGTGGCTGCGTCGCTGGCTCAGCGAAACCCCGGTGTTCATGGCCATGCAGGCGCAACGGGAGGCGGCTGGCGAACTGCCGCTGCGCACGGTCCTGCGCGAGCATCGCCTGGCCATTTTGCCGGCGATGATCCTCACCTGTGTGCTGACCTCGGCCGTGGTGGTGTTCGTGGTCATCACCCCGACCATGATGCAGAAAACCTTTGGCATGACCGCCAGCCATACCTTTGCCTTGAGCGCGCTGGGCATCGTGTTCTTGAACATCGGCTGCGTGCTCGCCGGGCTGCTGGTCGACCGCATCGGCGCCTGGCGCACGGTGATGCTCTATAGCCTGCTGCTGCCGTTGGGCATCGGCGTGCTGTATGCCTGCCTGATCATGGGCGGCGACTGGCTCGGCCTGGCCTACGCCGTGGCAGGCCTGTCCTGCGGGGTGGTCGGCGCGGTGCCATCGGTGATGGTCAGCCTGTTCCCGGCGCGGATTCGCGTCTCGGGCATCTCGTTCACCTACAACATTGCCTACGCCGCGTGGGCGAGTGTCACACCGCTGTTGTTGATCGGTCTGATGCCATGGAGTCCATGGATCTGCGTGATGTTCAGTGCGGTGATGGGCGCGGTGGGCGTGGGCAGTGCCGCGTACTTTGGTGCACGGATGCCGAGAATCGCAGGCTGTTCCACTGCTGGCGCGCATTGATTGTGCACGTCGTAACTATTTTTACAGGACAAGCCTGAAACACGCTTAAGTAAAAGTTTCCAAGGCCGATGGTTAGGTTGTGTATCGCTTACTACCCCTGTCCATCGGTGCTTTCCCATGTTCAATAAACGCTTGAAGCAGGAGCTGTCGGCTCTTCGTGAAGAACTCTCCAGCCTCCAGCAAGTGAAGGAAAGTCTGGAAAGCGAGATGTTGGTACTGACTCTCGACAGCGATGGACGGGTTCAGTCGGTCAATCAGAACTTCCTTGGCGAGATGCACTACAAGAGCGGTGACCTGATCGGCCGACATATCGACGACTTCGTCCCGGACCACGTGAAGTTCGACGAATTCCAGCAGCGTTTCAAGCACGCGCTGACCCGTGGCGAGCACTTCGCCGGCGCAGTGCGCCTGTTGCGCGGTACGGGCCAGGAAGCCTGGTTGCGTTCGATCCTGCAACCGGTGCGCTCGGCCGATGGGCGGATCAAGTATTTTTCGATCTTCTCCAGCGACCTGACCCGCACCATCGAGGCCTCCCGCGAGCACGAGAACCTGATCGGCGCACTGGTGCGCTCCACGGCGGTGATCGAATTCGACCTCAACGGCAACGTGCTGACTGCCAACGACCGCTTCCTCAGTGGCATGGGTTACAGCCTGGCGCAGATCAAAGGTAAACATCACCGCACCTTCTGCCTGCCGGAGGAGTACAACAGTGCCGAGTACCAGGGCTTCTGGCGTCGCCTGAACGCGGGCGAGTACGTGGCCGACCGTTTCAAGCGTGTCGACAGCCACGGTCGTACGGTCTGGCTGGAGGCGTCCTACAATCCGGTGGCCGATTCCAACAACAGGCTCTACAAGGTGGTGAAGTTCGCCACGGTGATTACCGATCAGGTCAATCAGGAACAAGCCGTCGCCGAGGCCGCCAACATTGCCTACAGCACCTCGCAGCAAACCGACCAAAGCGCCCAGCGCGGTAACGCCGTGGTGACCCAGGCCGTGGACGTGATGCGTGACCTGGCCAAGCATATGCAAACCGCTGGCGATGGCATCGAAGCCCTGAACGAGCAGTCGCTGGTGATCGGTACCATCGTCAAAACCATCAGCGGCATTGCCGAACAGACCAACTTGCTGGCGCTCAACGCGGCTATCGAAGCGGCGCGTGCAGGCGAGCAGGGTAGGGGCTTCGCCGTGGTGGCCGATGAAGTCCGGCAACTGGCGTCGCGCACCAGCCAGGCCACCGACGAAATCGTCCTCGTGGTACGGCAGAATCAGGACATGGCGCGCAATGCCGTGGCGCTGATGACCGACGGCAAGCTCCAGGCCGAACAGGGCCTGGCGCTGGCGGCGGAAGCGGGTACGGTGATTGTCGAGATCCAGGACGGCGCGCAGAAAGTGGTCAATGCGGTGGGGCAGTTTGCCAATCAACTCACCAACTGACCTGCGATCAGCTCTTGGTGGGAGCAAGCCCGCTCCCACAGGGTTACGTGGGCGCTACAATCGGCTCTTTTCCCCCAGGAGCAGACTTCAATGAGCGCTTCCCACCGCCGTCCGGTTCCCTTGTCCAAGGCCTATCGTCTGCTCAATCATGGCCCGACCGTGCTGGTCAGCGCAGCCCACGGTGGCCAGCGCAATATCATGGCGGCAGCCTGGGCCATGCCGCTGGACTTCGAACCGCCGAAAATTGCCGTGGTGCTGGACAAGTCCACCTGGACTCGCCAGTTGCTGGAAGCCTCGGGCACTTTTGTACTGAGCGTGCCATGCGCCGCTCAGGCCGACATTGTGCAAACCGTCGGTTCGACCTCCGGCCTGGAGTTGACCCAGGGCCCGGGCCGCGACAAGTTCGAGACCTACGACTTGCAGACCTTCATTGGCGAGTCAGTCGATGCGCCGATGCTCGAAGGCTGCGTGGCCTGGCTGGAATGTCGCCTGTTACCGGAGCCGAACAATCACCAGCAGTACGATCTGTTCCTGGCCGAAGTGATTGCCGCCCAGGCTGACGAACGCGTGTTCAGCGAAGGGCGCTGGCACTTCGAAGGGCAAGATGCCTTGCGCACCTTGCACCACGTGGCGGGCGGGCACTTCCTGACCATTGGCGAGCCGGTGGACGGCAAGACCTTGCAGGTGTAAGCCGGTCAGCGCTCATATCCACACATCATTCTCGGCCATGCGCTCGCCACCTTCGCTACCGGTGTTGAGGACACCCTTGGGTTCGATCAGCAGGAGTTTTACCTCCTGCTCGGCACAGGGCTTGTGCTCGATGCCTTTGGGCACTACATACATTTCCCCTGCATTCACCAGCACGTGGCCATCGCGAAAATCGATGCGCAGCCGGCCTTCGAGCACGATGAAGGTTTCGTCGGTATCGAGGTGGTCGTGCCAGATAAAGTCCCCCAGCAGCTTCACCACCTTGAACTGGTAGTCGTTCATTTCGGCGATGACCCGGGGCGACCAGTGGGAATCGATCTGGCTGATTTTTTCAGCGAAGTTAAGGCTTTCGTAAGCGTTCATGAAACAGCTCTCGCGGTGGTTGGTGAACCCACGATAGCCAGCGCCCCGGCGCGCTTCTTGTACGATTGTGCGTGGCTCAACGACGCTGCATGTTCATCCAGCGGGCCGGTGACAGACCGTAGGTTTTGCCGAATTGCCGGGTCATGTGGCTCTGGTCGGTGAAGCCTGCGATCAGCGCGGCGCTGACCAGGCTCTGACCCTGAATCAGCAGCGCACGGACCAAGTCCAGGCGGCGCATGGTCAGGTAGCGGTAGGGGCTGGTGCCGAACAACAGGCGAAAATCCCGGGACAGGCTCCAGCGATCACGGCCACTGTGCTGCGCCAGCTCATCCAGGGTCACGGTGCGATCCAGGGCGCCGTGGATGTATTCCCGCGCACGCTGCGCGGCCACGTAATCGAAACCCGAGCGTTTGCCCGACGCACCGCAAACCGTGCTCATGGCTTGCGCCAGATCGAACAGCGCATCCTGTTCTTCCAGTGGATCGAGCGGGCAATCCAGGCTGCGCAGCAGCGCGCCCGTGGCGGCGAACAGGCGGGGATCGTTCGACAGCCCGGTCTTGATGAATGGCAGCGCTTGCCCGCCGAGCATCTGCTGGATCAGCGACGGTTCGATGTACATCATCCGGTACTGGAACCCGGACTCGGTGCCGGCCTCGCCATCGTGGGCTTCGTCCGGGTGCAGCACGATCGTTGCGCCCGGCAGGCTGTGACGCCAGCCGCCACGATACTGAAAGCTCTGCACCCCGGCCAGGGTGTGGCCGATGGCATAGGTGTCGTGGCGGTGAAGGTCGTAGCCATGGCCGGCAAAAAACGCCTCGAAACGCTGCAACCCGCCGACATCGGGCGCGCGAAGGAACCAGTCATTGCGAGGCGTGCGCTTGGCCATGGTGATGATCGTCTTGAGCTTGATGCGCAACACGGTAACCCAGCCGGCGGTTCCCTGTCTTCTGATCGGAAGGCGGCTTGGCCGCTAGAAAACCAAGGGTAAATACTGCAATGTGGGGCGCATTCGCTACAGGTTGTTTTTTATTTGTCAGGATGAGGCCGGGTCATGAGCAAGTTGCGCGTGGGGATCATTTTCGGAGGCCGTTCGGCCGAGCATGAAGTGTCGTTGCAGTCGGCGAAAAACATCGTCGATGCGCTGGATCGTTCACGCTTCGAGCCGGTGCTGATCGGCATCGACAAACAAGGCCACTGGCACCTCAACGACCCTTCGAATTTTTTGCTGAACCAGGAAAACCCGGCGCTGATCGCCCTCAATCAATCCAATCGTGAACTGGCGGTGGTGCCGGGTAAAGCCAGCCAGCAACTGGTGGAAACCTCCAGTCAGGAAATGCTCGGCCATGTTGATGTGATCTTCCCGATTGTCCACGGCACCCTCGGGGAAGACGGTTGCCTGCAAGGCTTGCTGCGCATGGCCGATCTGCCGTTTGTCGGCTCCGATGTACTCGGCTCGGCCGTGTGCATGGACAAGGACATCAGCAAGCGCCTGCTGCGCGATGCCGGCCTGGCCGTGACGCCGTTCGTGACATTGACCCGTGCCACGGCCGCACGTACCGGGTTTGCCGAGGTGCAGGGCAAGTTGGGTTTGCCGCTGTTCGTCAAACCGGCAAACCAGGGCTCTTCCGTGGGCGTTAGCAAGGTCGCCGACGAGGCCGAATACACCGCAGCGGTGGAGCTGGCCTTGAGTTTCGATACCAAGGTGCTGATCGAGTCTGCCGTCAGCGGCCGTGAGATTGAATGCGCGGTGCTCGGCAATGAAGACGCCATCGCCAGCGGCTGCGGCGAGATCGTGGTGCGCAGCGGGTTCTATTCCTACGACAGCAAGTACATCGACGACACGGCGGCTGAAGTGGTGGTGCCGGCCAATATCAGCGTCGAGGCCAGCGAGCGCATTCGCGCCTTGGCCGTCGAAGCGTTCCAGATACTGGGCTGCTCCGGACTGGCCCGCGTCGATGTGTTCCTGACCGACAGCGGTGAAGTGTTGATCAACGAAATCAACTCGCTGCCCGGCTTCACTCGCATCAGCATGTACCCGAAACTGTGGCAGGCCACCGGCATGACCTACAGCGAACTGGTGACGCGACTGATCGAGCTGGCGCTGGAAAAGCACCATGTTCGGCAGGGGTTGAAGATCAGTCGATAAGCAGAGTTCTGTATCGTCCGTATTATCGGTAGGTATGCTTGCAAGAGCCGACCCTGATCAAGCGTGCTTGACCGGTTTGATCAGGCTCTGGGCGGGTATCCCGAACAGCTCGTGCAGTTTCCAGATCATCGGAAGCGTCAACGCTCGCTTGCCATTGAGTACTTCATAAACACGATTTGTGCGGCCGATGGCAGGCGCAAGATCGGCAGCGGACAACCCGGACTGCTCCATTCTGAACTTGATCGCATCGATAGGGTTGGGTAAGTCGACCGGGAAGTGCTTCGACTCATACGACTCGATCAGCGTAATCATGATGTCAAAGTAATCTCCCTCAGGAGTGCCAATTTCTGGTTCATTCTTAAACAGTGCAGACACGCTCTTGAGAGCAGCACGGTAATCCTCTCCGGTGTGAATCGGGTGAATGTTCATGGGTTACTCCATTTCGACGTTATCAGCGTCGACCGTGTCGTACTGCTTGTGAGTGCTGATAAATTTTAGGTGCGCGACGCGGAAACTCTAACCAGGGCGCAATGGATTGCGGGTAGGAAAAAGCAGCGGGAGAGAGGCGACCTGGACATTACCAATAAAAAGGGCCTACCCACCGGTAAGCCCTTTCTCATCCCCGCGTACGACTCAATCCCCCAGCGCTTGCCCTTCACGCCGCGGATCGGCCCCGCCTGTCAGCGACGCTTTGCCTTGGGCGTCCTTGACCCGAACGATCGCCTGGGTCCCGCTGGTCATGTCGATCTCGCTCACGCTGTGCCCTTTGTCTTTCAGCGCCTGAATCAGCTTCGGGCTGAACTGCCCCTGTTCCAGTTCGGTCGGGCCGTTGCGGCTGCCGAAGTTGGGCAGGTTGATGGCGGCTTGGGCATCGAGGTTCCAGTCGAGCAGGCCGATGGTGGATTTGGCCACGTATTCGATGATTTGCGAGCCGCCGGGGGAGCCGACGGTGGCGAGGAATTCGCCGCTCTGGCGGTCGAAGATCAGGGTCGGGGCCATGGAGGAGCGCGGGCGTTTGCCGGGTTCGACGCGGTTGGCGACTTTTTGCCCGTTTTCCTCGGGGATGAACGAGAAGTCGGTCATCTCGTTGTTGAGCATGAAACCCTGAACCATGATGTGCGAGCCAAACGCTGACTCGATGGTGGTGGTCATCGACACGGCACCGCCTGCGTCATCGACGGCCACCACTTGCGAGGTGGAAATCCGCAGGGGCGAACGGTCCGGCGCATAGGCCACCCGGATGCCCGGCGGAGTGCCGGGTTTGGCCGTGCCCATGCTGCGTTCACCGATCAGGGCGGCGCGGCTGGCCAGGTAAGCCGGGTCGACCAGGCCCTTGACCGGCACGGGTACGAAGTCTGTGTCGGCGACGTACTGAGCGCGGTCGGCGTAGGCCAGACGTTCGGCTTCTGAGATCAGGTGCACCGCTTGCGGATCGGGTTCGATGCCGGCGGGGGCCGTGGTCTTGACCGGCTTCAACGGTGCCAGCGCCAGGCGTTTATCGCGAGTCTCCAGGGCTTGCAGCGTGCCGAGGATCTGCGCCACGGCGATCCCGCCCGACGACGGCGGCGGCATGCCGCAGACTTGCCAGCGCTTGTAGTCGGTGCACAGCGGTGCGCGTTCCTTGGCCTGGTAGTTGGCGAGATCGGTCAGGGACAGGCTGCCGGGGTTGGCGTGTCCCTGTACCTTGGCCGCGATTTCCTCGGCGACCGGGCCTTTGTACAGGGCATCCGGGCCTTCATGGGCGATACGTTTGAACACGGCGGCCAGGGCCGGGTTCTTCAAGTTTGTGCCGACGGCTTTCGGGCTGCCATCGGCATTGCGCAAGTAAGCCATCATTTCCGCTGAGCGCGGCATGGACGAATCCGCGGCGATCAACTGATGCAAGCGTGGCGAAATGGCGAAGCCTTGCTCGGCGAGCCGGATGGCCGGTTCAAACAGCTGCGCCCAAGGCAGGCGTCCGTGTTTTTGATGGGCCAGTTCCAGGGCGCGCAAGACGCCGGGCGTGCCCACCGAGCGACCGCCAATCTGCGCCTGGGTGAACCCCATCGGTTGCCCATTGGCTTGCAGGAAAAGTTTCTCGGTGGCGCCGGCCGGGGCGGTTTCACGTCCGTCGTAGGTGCGCACGGCCTTGCCATCCCAGAGTACGATCAATGCGCCGCCACCGATGCCCGAAGACTGTGGCTCGACCAGCGTCAACACCGCTTGCATCGCAATCGCCGCGTCGATGGCCGAGCCGCCCCGGCGCAGCATGTCTCGCCCGGCTTCGGCCGCCAGCGGGTTGGCCGCCGCGGCCATGTATTTCTCGGCGTGTTGAGTTTTCAGGTCGGTGCGGAAACCGGAAGCGCTTTCCGGTGCGAGCGGCAGGGTCGGGACTGAAGCGTTGTTGCACGCGGTCAGGGTCAAAGCGCTGGCGAGCAGAACCAGAGCTGGCAGGCGATAGCGGCGCAAAGGGAAGGTTGAGAACACGTGTGGGGTACTCCGTCCGTTGGATCTACGATCGGTGGACTTTATCGGCCGACCGGGAGGGACGCAAACCCGGCCCCACGGCACCGGCGTTTTTGTCCTTCATCAATGGCGGGATTTTCTGTAGGGTCGTTGCCAACAAACAGGCCAGAAGATCAACAAGAGGCAGACATGCAGACCGAGTTTCCCACCCAGCCCAGCTATCGCACCCAGCGTGAACAATTCCTGGCCGCCGCGACCACGGCAGGCGCAACGCTGACGGAGTATCCACACCCGCTCAAAGGACCGTTCGGCGAGCCGCTGAGTACCGATGTGGCGGTGCTGGGTGATCCGGGCGCCAAGCGGCTGCTGATCGCGTTGAGCGGCACTCACGGGGTCGAAGGCTTCTATGGTTCGGGCTGCCAGATCAAATGGCTGCAGGAGTTGGGCAAGCGTTCCCTGCCAGCGGATGTCGCCGTGGTCATGATCCATGCCATCAACCCCTGGGGCATGGCGTGGTTGCGCCGGGTCAACGAAGACAACATCGACCTGAACCGCAATCACCTGGATTTCCAGCGACCGCTGCCAGACAACCAGGCCTACAACGGCCTGCACGAAATCTATGCCTGCCCACAGTTGCACGGTCCGCAGCGTGAGCGTGCCGATGCCTTGCTCGGCGAGCAGATCCGCTTGCACGGCTGGCCGGCAGTCATGTCGATTGTCGAGGGCGGTCAGCATGCTCATCCCGACGGCCTGTTTTTCGGCGGGCTGGCACCGAGCTGGTCGAACCGCACGCTGCACCGGATTGTGCAAAAGCACGTGGCCCATGCCGAGGTCGCCATGTGTTTCGACTTGCATACCGGCGCTGGCGAGTACGGTCATCCGATGTTGTTGACCATCACCGAATCCGCCTATCCGGCGCTGGCGGATGCGCAGGCGATTTACGGCCCGTGGCTCTACAGTCTGCAAACCGGTGCCGATACCCTGAGTGAAACCGGCGTGGCGGCAACGGCCACCGGCTACACCTCGCAGGCATTGATCGATGCGCTGCCGCAGGTGCGGCTGATGCCGTTTGTCATCGAGTGCGGGACTTATCCGGGGCCGGATGTTCACCGGCATCTGCGTGATGACCATTGGCTGCATCTGCATGGCAACCCGAGTGATGCAACAGGGCGCGAGATCAAGTTGAATCTGCTGGAGCAGTTCTATCCGGCGGATAGTGATTGGCAGGCAATGGTCTGGTTGCGGACGTGGCAGATCTGGGAGCGGGCGTTGTCGGCATTGCCGACGGTGTAGGTGTAGGAGCGAGCTTGCTCGCGATGGACTCAAGAGCGCCGCGTTTAACCAGTAAACACGCGTTATCGTTAATGTCCATCGTCGGAACGCCGCCCGGAGCAAGCTCGCTCCTACAGGCATAAAAAAACGGCCTACCTTGCGGTAAGCCGTTTTTAGTACTTGGTGGCTACACAGGGACTTGAACCCCGGACCCCAGCATTATGAATGCTATGCTCTAACCAACTGAGCTATGTAGCCAAGTGGCGCGCATTATTCACCGGTAACGGGGATGCGTCAAGCATAAATCTAAAATATTTCTCTGCGCTTTCAACCGTTTATCAAAATCGCTCATCTGAGCAGTGGCGAAGGGCAGCGCTGAAACCAGCGGCTGGCCTGTTCATAAGCGTGCGCCAATTGCAGCACGGCGAAGTCGGCCTGGTGTTTGCCGATGATTTGCAGTCCCATGGGCAGGCCGCTGGCGTTGAAGCCGACCTGTACGTTAGCCACCGGGCAGCCGGACAAAGTGCCGGGAATCACTACCTCCATCCAGCGGTGATAGGTGTCCATGGTCACGCCTTCGATGGAGGCGGGCCAGGCTTGGGTTTTATCGAACGGGAATACCTGGGCGCTGGGCAATAACAGGTAGTCGTACTTCTCGAACAGCCTGGAGATCGCACGATACCAGTCGCTGCGCGTCACCGAGGCGGCAAACACGTCGGTGGCCGAGAGTTTCAGGCCGTTCTCCACTTCCCAGCAGGCTTCCGGTTTCAACAGCGCACGTTTTTGCGGGTCGGCATAGGTCGCGCCCAACGAGCCGGCGACCATCCAGTGGCGCAACGTCCGCCAACTGCTCCACAGCTTCTCTGGCGCGAATTCGGGCTGTACGGGTTCGATATGGCAACCCAGGCTTTCGAAGTCGCCGAAGGCCTTTTCGCACAATGAGAGGATGCCTTTTTCCATCGGCAGGTAGCCGTTGAAGTCGCCGAGCCAGCCCAGACGCGTACCTTTGAAATCCCGATCCAGCGGTGCCGCAAAGGCGCTGCCGGGTTCGGCAATGGACAGTGGCGCCCGCGCATCTGCCCCGGCCTGTACCGACAGCAGCAACGCGGCATCGCGCACGCTGCGAGCCATGGGGCCTTCGTAGCCGAGTTGGTCGATAAACAGGTCGGCACTGTCATCGAAGGGCACGCGGCCCTGGGACGGACGGAAACCGAAAATGTTGTTGAAGGCGGCCGGGTTACGCAGCGAGCCCATCATGTCGCTGCCGTCGGCCACCGGCACCAGGTGCATGGCCAGCGCCGCCGCCGCGCCACCGCTGCTGCCGCCTGCGGTCTTGCTCGGGTCGTAGGCGCAACCGGTCGCGCCGAACAGCGGGTTATAGCTTTGCGAGCCGAGTCCGAATTCCGGGGTGTTGCTCTTGCCGATGATAATCGCGCCGGCAGCCTTGATCCGCTCGACCATGATGCCGTCGCGCTCGGGGATGAAGTCCTTGTACAGCGGCGAACCCAGCGTGGTGCGGATGCCGCGGGTCAGGGACAGGTCCTTGATGGCATGGGGCAAGCCATGCATCCAGCCACGGTATTGACCACGGGCCAGCTCGGCGTCGCGGATATCCGCCTGGGCCAGCAGGTCTTCTGGTGCTTGCAGGCTCACCAGCGCATTGACCAGCGGGTTGAAGCGTTCGATATGGGCAAGATATGTCTGCATCACTTCCCGGCAGGAAACCTGGCGCAGGCGGATGCGTTCGGCGAGCTCGTGGGCCTGCAACAGGACCAGTTCGCTGATGTTATTAGAGTTCATTGCAAGCGGCCTTTCAGACGGCTGGAAAAACGCCCCGCCATCGCGTCGGGGCGGTAGCGATCAACGCATCAGGTTGGTCCAGAGACGGTCGGCCAGGCGGATCGCGCCTTCGCCGCAGGTCTTGCTGAACACCACCTGGGTGCCTTCGGGAATGTGCAGTTCCGGAGCGTCTTTCAGGCCCGCGTCGAGAAACGGCTCCACGCCCTTGATCGGGCTCTGGTGCTTGAGGAAGTTCTGGGTCATCGCCGCGTTTTCAGGTTGGCTGAGGAACGCGATGAAGGCCTTGGCATTCGCCGGGTGCTTGCTGCCGGTCGGGATGACCATGTTGTCGACCCAGGCCAGTACGCCTTCTTTCGGGTACAGGTATTTCAGGCTCGGATTCATCTCCCGGGCGCGCATCGACGAGCCGCCCCAGAAGGTCGACATGTCGATTTCACCCGAGGCGAGGTTTTCGCGGATCGAACCGGCCTTGGAACTGTAGGTCTTGACGAACGGTTTCTGCGCCTTGAGCAGGGTCAGGATCTGCTGCATCTGCTTCGGATCTTCGCTGCACAGCGGGATGTTCAGGTACAGGCTGGCCATGTCCACCACGTCGCTGACTGAGTCGAACATGTTGATTCGCCCTTGCAACTCGGCCGGCGGCTCGTAAAGCACCTTGAGGCTGTCGGCAGGGCCCTTGTAGCGCTCGGTGTTGAGCACCGCACTGGTGGTGCCCCAGATGAACGGCACCGAGTAAGCGCCTTCCGGGTCCCAGGTGGGTTTTTTCAGGTTGTCGACGACGCCGGCATAGTAGGGCTGGTTGACCGGGTCGAAACGCTCCAGCAGTTTTTCCTTGATCAGGATCGGCACGAACTGGTGCGACGGGATTGCCACGTCGTAACCGGCACCGCCCTGTTTCAATTTGGCCAGCAGGGTTTCGTTGGAATCGTAGGAGTCGACCGTGACTTCGATGCCGGTCTGTTTCTGGAATTTGGCGAGAATCTCCGGCGAAAAGTAGCCACTCCAGCTCACCACATTGAGTTTTTCCGCGGCCTGAACGCTGCCGACCATGGTCAGCGGTAAAGTCAGGAACAACGAAGTGCCGATGCTTGCAATCAACTTGCTCATGCTATTTCCCCACAGTACGTTGAAGGTTCAGGATTTCTTTTTGCCCAGCAGATAAGAGAGCGTGACGAACAGCACCGAGACGCCCAGGATCAGGGTCGACACGGCGTTGACGTCGGGTGTCACGCCCATGCGCAACAGGCCGAAGATGAAGATCGGCAAGGTCGTGGTGCCGGCCTGGGAGACCATCATCGAGATCACGAAGTTATCCAGCGAGACGATGAAGGCCAGCATCAGCCCGGAGAAAATCCCCGGCATCAGCAGCGGCAGGGTGACCTTGCGGAAAGTCCGCCACGGGCCGGCATACAGGTCGGCCGAGGCTTGTTCCAGGGACAGGTCCATGTCGTTCAGGCGTGCCCGTATCGGCAGAAAGGCAAACGGAATACAGAACACCGTGTGCGCGATGATCAGGTTGCCGTAGCCCAGGGACAGACCGATGGTGGAGAACAGCGCGAGGGTGGCGACGCCGACCACGATTTCCGGCAGCACCAGGGGCAACATGATCGCGCCCATGGACAGTTGCAGGCCCTTGAACTTCGCTCCCCGTGAAGTGCCGAGGGCGGCGAGGGTGGCGATGGCCGTGGCGACCATGCTGGCGCAGACCGCGATCAACAGGCTGTTGCCGGCCGCCTGGCGCAGGGCCTGGTTGGCGAAGGCCGCGCGATACCAGTCGAGGCTGAAGCCGGTCCACACCGTGGCCGACTGGTTGGCGTTGAACGAGAACACCACCAGCACCACGATCGGCGCGTAGAGGTACAGATAGAACAGGAAACTGAATCCGCCGAAACCCGGGAAGTCCTGCACGCCCGGCGTGTTGCGTTTGAACAGGCCGATCATCACGCACCTCCTTTGGCGATGCGCTGACGCTCGGCACGCAAGGCATAGACAGTCAGTACCAACATCACCGCCGCCATCAACACCAGCGACAGCGCCGCACCAAACGGCCAGTTACGCGCATCGCTGAACTGGCGGAAGATCAGGTTGCCGAGCATCATCCGCGTCCCGCCGCCGAGCAATTCCGGGGCGATCATCGCGCCCAGGCAAGGCACGAAGGTGAGGATGGCGCCGGCGAGAATTCCCGGCTTGGCAATCGGTAGCACCACCTTGCGCAGGGTTCGAACGCGTCCGGCATAGAGGTCCTGAGCGGCCTCGAGCAGGCGGATGTCCATTTTTTCCAGGGTGGCGTAGATCGGAAGTACGACGAAGGGCGCATAGGTGTAAACCAGTCCCAGCAGCACTGCGCCGTCGGTGTAGAGCAGTTGCAGCGGCTGATCGATGACTCCCAGGCCCATCAGGCTGTTGTTGATCACTCCGGTGTTGCGCAGCAGCAGAATCCACGCGTAGGTGCGGATCAGCAGGTTGGCCCAGAACGGCACGGTGATCAGGAAGATCAACAAGCCACGGCGGTGCGCCGGTTGCATGGCCAGCCACACTGCCACCGGAAAGCCGATCAACAGGGTGATGAGCGTGGTCAGCCCGGCGATGCCGATGGAGCGCAGGGCAATGATCAGGTAGGAGTCGGCGAAGGCCAGGCTGTCGTCCAGTTGCCGCTCGAACAGCAGCGAGGTGTAGGCGTCACTGCTCAATACCTTGTTCACCCCGCCGTAGGGGTTGGCCTCCATCAACGAATAGCCGATGACGATCAGGATCGGCACGATCAGAAACAGGCCGATGGCGATCAGCGCCGGGCTGACCCCGAGGAAACTCTGGAAGGCCCGCCGACGTTCCAGCGTGTTGGCAATCGGTAGTGCGTGCATGGCAATTCCTCGTGCTCAATCGTGCAGGACGCTGGCGCTGCCCTGGTCGAACAACAGACCGGCCTGGCTTCCTGCTACGAAACGTCTGCTCTGGTCGACGCAGTTGGGGGTGCGCACGGTGAGGCGCGAGCCGTCGTTCAGGCTGACCTGGTATTGCAGGTCGGTGCCAAGGTAGATCTGCGCCTCGATCCGGCACGGCAAGGCACCTTCGGTATTGCCCGGTACCAAATGCAGACGCTCCGGGCGCACGGACAGTGTGACGTTGGCCCCGACCCGCACATCGCTGCATGGCTGTGCAGGCAGCGGATGACCGGCCGGGCCGGCGAACCAGGCCAGGCCGTCTTCGACACGGGTGACCGTACCTTCGATGAAGTTGGTTTCGCCGATGAAGTCCGCGACGAAGCGATTGCGCGGACGTTCGTAGATGTCCTCCGGGCGGCCGACCTGCTGCACTTCGCCTTCGGACAACACGGCGATGCGGTCGGACATGGTCAGCGCTTCTTCCTGGTCATGGGTGACGAAGATGAAGGTGATGCCGGTGCGAGCTTGAATGGTTTTCAGCTCTTCACGCATGGCCTGGCGCAGCTTGAGGTCCAGCGCCGAGAGCGGTTCGTCGAGCAGCAGGACTTTGGGATGCGGCGCCAATGCACGAGCGAGGGCGACGCGTTGTTGCTGACCACCGGACAGTTGCGCCGGCTTGCGGTTGGCGAAGCGTTCCATCTGCACCAGGGCGAGCATCTCGCGCACCCGTTCGGCCATTTGCGTTTTGTTCAGGACTTTGCCCATCGGGTGGGACTCAAGACCGAAAGCCAGGTTCTCGGCGATGGTCATGTGCGGGAACAACGCGTAATGCTGGAACACCGTGTTGACCGGGCGCTGGAAGGGCGGGCGGTCGGCGATGTTTTCGCCGTAGAGCAGAATCTCGCCTTCGGTAGGGAATTCGAACCCGGCGATCATCCGCAGGAGCGTGGTTTTGCCGCAGCCCGAAGGGCCGAGCAGGGTGAAGAATTCGTTGTCGCGAATGTCCAGGTCGATGCTTTTCAGCGCCACCGGACCAGTCTTTGGATCACCGTAGACTTTGCGCACTGAGCGGATGGACACCGCCAGCGTTTGCAGCGAATGCAGGGCATTCATGCGTTACCTCCGATTCCCCCATCGCCTGCGCACGTGCTGAAAACAGCTGTGCCGTCGGGCCATGGATATTATTTTTCTGGGCAGGATCGAGATTGCGTTCGGGTGTTGTAACCAGCTTTTTTTGTTCTGCTGTGGATCGATTATCAGCGAGGGGTTGCGGGGGCGAAACTTCAATTTTAACATAGGGGCTGTTAAAAAATTTAACAGCAGAAGGCGCCCGGAAACCATGCCTGACCACCGTTTGCCGCCGCTCAACGCGGTGCGTGCCTTTGATGCCGCGGCCCGGCTGGGCAGCTATGTCGAAGCCTCCAAGGCCCTGCACGTGACCCAGCCGGCCATCGGCCGCCACGTGAAGTTGCTGGAAGACTGGCTGGGCATCCAACTGTTCGAGCGCACCTCTCGCGGGGTCAACCTGACGGCGGCGGGGGAGAAGTACCACCGCAAGATCACCGCCGCCTTGCAGTTGATCATCGAGGCCGGAAAAGAGGCGCAGCCCAAGCACGCCGAACGCTGGCTGCGCATCATGGTGGTGCCGGGGTTCGCCAAGCGCTGGTTGATGCCGCGCATCGAGGCCATGCGTCATCTGCGCCCGGGCTTGAAATTCGCCATCGAACCCAATTCGACCTTTACCGAAGTGGATGGCAAAAGCGCTGACCTGGGTATCGTCTACGGGGTGGACGGCCAATATGCTCACTCGCGCACCAGCCTGATTTGTCCTCGGGTGTTTCCGATCTGTTCCCCCGATTATCTGGCCAGCGTCGAGCCCATCGACAGCCCCGCGGATCTGGTCAAACACAACCTGATCCACGTCGACGATGGCGAGTGGTGGAACCTGTGGTTCGTCGCCAACGACCTCGACATTCATCTCAATTCGGACATGCTCTACGTCAACAACGACCACGCATTGTCGGTGGCCGAGAGCGGGCAGGGCATTGCGCTGGCCAACGAAGTGCTGGTGCGCGAAGAACTCCATAGCGGCAAGCTGGTGCGAGTGGTGGACGCGCAAGTGAAGCTGGAAAGCTATCGGGTGCTGACGCCGTCCGCCGAGCTCTCGGCGGATGTGGCGTGGTTTATCGACTGGCTCAAGAGCGAACTGGAGCAGGACTTCCCGGAGGCGGTGATCCGCGCCTGAGAAGTCCTGGCGGACTCAACTCAAGCGGAAGCGCCCGGTATTGTCACTTAAGGCCTTGCTGCCGTGGCTCAGGGTATCCGCAGCCTGGTTCACCGCGCGGGCCCCTTCGAGCAAACGCACCGCCGCTTGATCGACCTGCTGGATATTGCCGCTGACTTCGTCGGCGGTACTGGCCTGTTCTTCCACAGCCGTGGCGATTTGCGCCAGGGTATCGGTGACGCTCTGCACCGCACTGGCGATTTCCCCAAGCCGTTCACCGAGGCCGGTGACCGCTTGTGCATCGCTCTCTGCCTGACTGCAGGCGGCTTGCATCAGGCTGACCGCCTCATTCACCGTGTTGCGCAGGCTGTCGACCGTGCCGGCAATCTGTGCGGTCGACGATTGGGTGCGCTGGGACAGGCTGCGCACTTCATCGGCCACCACCGCGAAGCCACGCCCTTGCTCGCCCGCCCGAGCCGCCTCGATGGCGGCGTTGAGCGCCAACAGGTTGGTCTGCTCGGCAACGCCGCGAATGGTGTCGACCACCAGTTGAATCTGCTGTCCTTGTTCACTGACCCGGCCCAGTGCCGCAGCGGTCTCGTTCAGGCGTTGATTGAGTTGCTGGATGCTCGCGGTGGTGCGCTGGCTGTCACGGCTGCTGTCGGCGGCAATGCGCCGGGTGTGCTGGGCGCTGCCGGACGCCTGTTCGCAACTGTGGGCCACCCCTTGTGAGGTCGCGGCCAATTGCGTCGCCGCAGCGGCAATCTGGCTGATCTGCAACTGCTGGGCTTCGACTTCGCCCAGGGCGTCGCTGGAGTGATGATTGAGGGTTTGCACCGCTTTGCTCAGTTGCAGGGTTTCGTGATCCACCCCTTGCAGGCTGCTGCGCAGTTGCACCACGGCGACGTTCAGCGCGGTACTGATGACTGCCAGCTCGTCCCGGCCCTGAACCGGCACTTGCAGACTCAGATTGCCATCGCGCAAGGCCTCGGCCAGTACCGTGATGCCGCT
Organism: Pseudomonas sp. GV085; assembly: GCF_003050925.1. Classification (GTDB taxonomy): domain Bacteria; phylum Pseudomonadota; class Gammaproteobacteria; order Pseudomonadales; family Pseudomonadaceae; genus Aquipseudomonas. Next base: position 33,161 of record NZ_QAOV01000001.1, read on the forward strand.
GGCGCTGCGGCGGATCGAGGCCTGCAAGCAGATGAACAGATACAGCGCCGCCAATAGCAGGCAGCCCAACACGGCGGCCACCACAATGAACTGGCGGATCGCCGAGCCGTGGTAGTAATCCAGGCGTTGATCCAGCGACACCAGCGACTGCTGGCGCAACGAGGCGAGGTCAGAGAGCAGGGCATCCAGACTGCGTTCGAAGTCCTCCGGCTTGAGGTTGATGCTGCCGCCGAACACGCCGTCGTCCAGCACCTTCAGGCCCGCATCGAGGCGCTTGAGGCTGTCGTGATATTGCCCGGCCCAGGTTTGCAAGGCGCTGGGCAAGCGCGCTTCGAGCAGACCTGCGGTTTTCACCAGCTGCTCTCGCGCATCGCCGATGCGGCTGCGCAGGTCGCGCAGTTGCAGGCGGCTTTGCAAGGTGAACTGCCCTGACACCACCGAGGCCTGACCCACCGCCGCCAGACGGCCGACCCGTTCGATCAGGTCCGGCGCATGTTGGGTGGAAATCTGCGTCAGCAAATAAGTCTCCAGCCACGGCGCCAGCGTCAGGCGATTGTCCATGGCGATCTGCTCGCGCAAGGCTTGCAAGGCGCTCAAGGCATTGGTGAAACGATCATAGCCATCGGGCCACCAGCCGACATTGCTCAGGCTTTTTGAGTCGAGGCCATCGAGGGCGGTTTGCAGAGCCTGATAACGCGATAGCGTTTCACCCTCGGCACCTTCTTTTTGCAGGGCGTTGCCCAACTCGGCAGTGGCCTGGCTGACGGCGGGTTGAACCGCATCGAACGCAGCCATCGCGGCGAGGGTAGCCGGCGTTGGCTGGCGATTGGTTTCCGTGGCGCGCCACCGGGCGGCGCGATCACGCTGGGCGGCGAGCAGGTCATCCAGCGCATCGAGCGCAAGCAGTTGCCGTACCCCGGCGCGTTCGCCGGAGATCAGGCTGAGTTTGTCGCGATAGTCCTGGCCGATCATCCACAGGCTGCCGGCCAGCGGCAGGATAAACAGCAGAAACAACAGCTGGAATTTGCGTGCAAAGCCAAAACGCCCCAACAGCCCGATCCCCGGTGATAAAAAAGCCTGCATGCCCCATGACTCCTCTGGACACCACGCACCATTGGCGTGCGTCGGAGGTTGTCGAACCTCCGACTCGTGCCCTCTAAAAAGGCCTCGAAAGTTCACCCTTGTCCGCTCTGTAGGCCGACTCTGTGGCGAAACTTCCCATTGTCGGTCTCCTTTGTAAGGAGGCCGCGTTCAAGCCGAGAAGGAAGGCAAGATTCAGACCATGGCTTTGCGCCATCAAGGATGTGGTGATGAAAAACGAAGGTCGTTAGCAGGCTAAGGGGATGGCGTTGCTGCACTGAAAAATGGCACATTGACGCACCTGCTCGTTTGTACCTCCTGTTGTCTGGAAACTCCCATGGCTATCAGCAACGCCCAGTCCGGCTCAGTGCCGGCGTCCGCTACGCCCCAAAGCAGTCCCCTTGTGATGCGCATCATCGGCGCGGTAGCGCTGGCGCATTTGATCAACGACCTGATCCAGTCGGTGCTGCCGTCGATCTACCCGATGCTCAAGGCCAACTATGGCCTGACCTTCACCCAGGTCGGCCTGATCACCCTGACGTTCCAGTTGACAGCCTCGCTGCTGCAGCCGTGGGTCGGTTATTACACCGACCGCCATCCCAAACCCTGGTTGTTGCCGGCGGGGACGGTCTGCACCCTGGTCGGTATTCTGATGATGTCGGTGGTCGGCAGCTTCCCGTTGATTCTGCTGGCGGCGGGGTTGATCGGCATCGGGTCTTCGACCTTCCACCCGGAAGCGTCCCGCGTGGCGCGCCTGGCTTCAGGCGGGCGCTTCGGGCTGGCGCAATCGACCTTCCAGGTCGGCGGTAACGCAGGCTCGGCGTTCGGCCCGTTGCTGGCGGCGGCGATCATCATTCCCTACGGTCAAGGGCAGGTAGCGTGGTTCGGCCTGTTCGCGGTGTTTGCGCTGTTCGTGCTCTACCGGATCAGCCGCTGGTACGCCAACCACTTGAACCTGTTCAAGCTCAAGCAAGGCCAGGCGGCGACTCACGGGCTGTCGAAGGGCCGGGTGACCAGCGCGTTGGTCGTGCTTGGGTTGCTGGTGTTCTCCAAGTATTTCTACATGTCGAGCCTCACCAGCTACTTCACCTTCTATCTGATCGAGAAGTTCGACCTGTCGGTGGCCAGTTCGCAGTTGCACCTGTTCCTGTTTCTGGGCGCGGTCGCCGCGGGGACATTCTTTGGCGGTCCGATTGGCGACAGGATCGGGCGCAAGGCAGTGATCTGGTTCTCGATCCTCGGCGTTGCACCCTTCACATTGCTGCTGCCCCATGTCGACCTGTTCTGGACCAGCATTCTCAGCGTGGTCATCGGCTTCATCCTCGCCTCGGCGTTCTCGGCCATCGTGGTATACGCCCAGGAACTGGTGCCGGGTAATGTCGGGATGATCGCCGGAGTGTTCTTCGGCCTGATGTTCGGTTTCGGCGGGATTGGCGCGGCGTTACTGGGGCATCTGGCGGACATACAGGGTATCGAATACGTGTACTACCTGTGTTCGTTCCTGCCGTTGTTTGGGGTGTTGGCGATCTTCCTGCCGCGTACCAAAAAAGCCTGATCCGGCAAATCCTCTGTAGGAGCGAGCTTGCTCGCGATGGTGTGTCAGTCAGCGCGTGATTGTCTGATAGACCATCGCGAGCAAGCTCGCTCCTACAGTAGATCGGTGGTGTGGCGGATGGTTGTTTCAGGCACAAAAAAGCCGCGTATCAAACGCGGCTTTTTCTTGGGCGGTGTGGCTTACACGTTGAAGCGGAAGTGCATCACGTCGCCGTCTTTGACGATGTAATCCTTGCCTTCCAGGCGCCATTTACCGGCTTCCTTGGTACCGGCTTCGCCCTTGTACTGGATGAAGTCGTTGTAGGCGATCACTTCGGCGCGGATGAAGCCTTTTTCGAAGTCGGTGTGGATCACGCCAGCGGCTTGCGGTGCGGTGGCTCCGACGCGGACGGTCCAGGCGCGGACTTCTTCGACACCGGCGGTGAAGTAGGTCTGCAGGTGCAGCATTTCATAGCCGGCGCGGATCACGCGGTTCAGGCCAGGCTCTTCGAGGCCCAGGGCTTCGAGGAACATGTCTTTTTCTTCGCCGTCATCGAGCTCGGCGATTTCCGCTTCGATCTTGTTGCACACCGGTACGACCACGGCGCCTTCTTCTTCGGCGATGGCGCGTACAACGTCCAGGTGCGGGTTGTTCTCGAAACCGTCTTCAGCGACGTTGGCGATGTACATGACCGGCTTGGTGGTCAGCAGATGGAAGCCCTTGATCACCGCTTTTTCGTCGGCACCCATGTTCTTCATCAGGCTGCGCGCTGGCTTGCCTTCGGTGAAGTGGGCGATCAGTTGCTCCAGCAGGCCTTTCTGGACTACGGCGTCCTTGTCACCGCCTTTGGCGTTACGCGCGACTTTCTGCAGTTGCTTTTCGCAGCTGTCGAGGTCGGCGAAGATCAGTTCCAGGTCGATGATCTCGATGTCGCGTTTCGGGTCGACGCTGTTGGAGACGTGAATCACGTTTTCGTCTTCGAAGCAGCGGACCACGTGGGCGATGGCATCGGTTTCACGGATGTTGGCCAAAAACTTGTTGCCCAGGCCTTCACCTTTCGACGCGCCGGCAACCAGGCCTGCGATGTCGACGAATTCCATGGTGGTCGGCAGGATGCGTTTTGGATTGACGATGGCAGCCAGGGCATCCAGGCGCGGATCCGGCATCGGCACGATACCGCTGTTAGGCTCGATGGTGCAGAAGGGGAAGTTCTCGGCCGCGATCCCGGACTTGGTCAGGGCGTTGAACAGGGTGGACTTGCCGACGTTAGGCAGGCCGACGATGCCGCAATTGAATCCCATGGTGTTTCCCCGAGGAGTTAGAGTCAGGCCTTCTGGCTGTGCAGGGTTTTCATCGCGCGGTTCCATTCCCCGGCGAGGATATCCGGCAACACGCCGAGGGCAAAGTCGATGCTGGCATCGAGTTTTTCCTGTTCGGCGCGTGGCGCACGACTCAGGACGAAGTTTGAAACCATACTGGCAACGCCCGGGTGGCCAATGCCAAGCCGCAAGCGATGAAAGGTATTCTGATTGCCCAGTTGCGCGATGATGTCGCGCAACCCGTTGTGACCGCCATGGCCGCCGCCCTGTTTGAGCTTGGCGACGCCGGGTGGCAGGTCGAGTTCGTCGTGCGCCACGAGGATTTCTTCAGGCGTGATGCGGAAGAAACCTGCCAGAGCTGCTACGGCCTGGCCGCTACGGTTCATGTACGTGGTGGGAATCAGCAGACGAACATCCTGACCCTGATGCGAATAGCGCCCGGTCAGGCCGAAATACTTGCGGTCCGCCACAAGGTTGACGCCTTGTGCGTTCGCGATGCGCTCAACAAAAAGGGCCCCTGCGTTATGCCGGGTCTGTTCGTATTCAGCGCCTGGATTTCCCAGGCCAACGATCAGTTTGATGGCAGTCACGATAGGGGCCCTTCATTGGAGTGGTGGATAACATCGCCGCAATCAGGGAGAGCGGCGAAAGTGGACGAAAATAGCTCATTTACCATGATGTAAACTCCGCGTTCTCGCCCGCTTTCTCGCTATGCTCTAGTCCGCGATGTTTCCGGTCACTCCGGCGTACAGAGTAAAATTACTCTGCAGCGCCTTCTGCAGCTTCTGGAGCAACACGTGGAGCGTGGACGTTGGCAACAGCCTTGTCATCGCCGTGTGCCAGGGCCACGAACTCAACGCCTTTAGGCGCCTTGAGGTCCGACAGGTGAATGATCGAACCGATTTCAGCGTTAGCCAGGTCGACTTCGATGAACTCAGGCAGATCTTTCGGCAGGCAGGAAACTTCGATCTCGGCAACAACGTGCGAGATTTCGCCGCCTTTCTTGGTCGGTGCTTCTTCGTTGATGAAGTGCACTGGAACGACAGCGGTCAGTTTCTGGCCAGCGACTACGCGTACGAAGTCAGCGTGCATCACGTGGCCTTTGGCCGGGTGACGCTGCAGGGCTTTGATCACGACGTTCTGCTTGGTGCCACCAACGTTCAGCTCGATGATGTGGCTGTAAGCCGCTTCGTTTTCGAGCAGTTTGGCAACTTCTTTGGCCAGCATGCTGATGGATTCAGGGGCTTTTTCGCCACCGTAAACTACAGCTGGAACCAGGCTTGCGAGACGACGCAGGCGGCGGCTCGCACCTTTCCCCAGGTCGGAACGCACTTCAGCATTCAGGGTAAAATCGTTCATGTTGTATCTCCAAAATAACCACATTCGCCCCAGCGTTTGCGACCAGCGCTAAAGGCGATATGGGCAAAAAAGCCCCGCCCCGACAGGAATGCCGGGGCGGGGCGCTTTTCGTCAACGAGACATTTCGAGAAGGGCAGGGCCCTTAGCGGAACATCGCGCTGATCGATTCTTCATTGCTGATGCGGCGAACCGCCTCGGCAACTACCGGCGCGATATCCAGTTGACGGATACGCGAGCAGGCTTGTGCAGCAGCGGACAACGGAATGGTGTTAGTCACCACCAGTTCGTCCAGCATGGAATTTTCGATGTTTTCGATCGCCCGACCGGACAGCACAGGGTGTGTGCAGTAGGCGAAAACCTTGGCAGCGCCATGCTCTTTCAAGGCCTTGGCCGCATGGCACAGAGTGCCGGCGGTATCGACCATGTCATCGACCAGAATACAGGTACGCCCTTCGACATCACCGATGATATGCATCACTTCAGAGTGATTGGCTTTCTCACGGCGTTTGTCGATGATCCCGAGATCCACGCCCAGGGATTTGGCAACGGCACGTGCACGCACGACGCCACCAATGTCCGGGGACACGATCATCAGGTTTTCGAAGCGCTGATCTTCGATGTCATCCACCAGAACCGGGGAGCCGTAGATGTTATCTACCGGAATATCGAAGAAACCCTGGATTTGGTCAGCATGCAGATCAACCGTGAGAACACGGTCGATGCCGACTACGGTAAGCATGTCAGCCACGACTTTCGCGCTGATAGCCACACGTGCGGAACGCGGACGGCGATCCTGACGGGCATAACCAAAGTAAGGAATAACAGCAGTGATACGAGTAGCCGAGGAGCGGCGGAAGGCATCAGCCATCACAACCAGTTCCATCAGGTTATCGTTGGTCGGAGCGCAAGTCGGCTGAATAATGAAGACGTCTTTACCGCGGACGTTTTCATTGATCTCGGCTGTAATTTCGCCGTCGGAGAATTTACCGACAGAGATGTCACCGAGAGGGATATGCAGCTGACGTACGACACGCCGAGCCAGATCGGGGTTAGCGTTCCCCGTAAAGACCATCATCTTGGACACGCGCAGTACCTGAAGGCTGAGGGTAACCTGGATGAGTATAGGAAAATGGCAGGGGCGGCTGGATTCGAACCAACGCATGGCAGGATCAAAACCTGCTGCCTTACCGCTTGGCGACGCCCCTGTATCTGTTGCAACGATTACCCAGTAATCGGTTCCTTTAGAGCAGACTTCGCAGCTTGCGATGCAACATCGAAACGTTGCTTCCTTTTGCTACAAAACCTGTAAGGGTCTCTGTCAGAAGGGCCGAGACTTTATCAGCTTCAGCTTTGCTTGGGAAGCCCCCAAACACACAACTTCCAGTTCCGGTGAGTTTTGCTTCGGTAAATTTACCTAGCAAATTCAAAGCGTTACGTACCTCTGGATAACGCCTTGTTACCACCGGCAAGCAGTCATTTCGACTGTTTCCCTTGGGAACGGGGCGCACTTTAATGGGAGGAGTGTTACGTGTCAACAACGGATCTGAAAAAATTTCTGCCGTACTTACAGATACTTGCGGCACCAGCACGAGATACCACGGTTCTTCCGGGTCGACAGGGGTCAGTTTTTCCCCCACGCCTTCGGCGAAAGCCGCGTGGCCACGTACGAAAACCGGGACATCGGCGCCGAGCGTCAACCCCAGGCCAGCCAGGCGATCTTCATCCCAGCCCAATTGCCACAGGTGATTGAGGCCGAGCAGAGTCGTTGCGGCATTCGAACTGCCACCACCGATACCACCGCCCATGGGCAGGATCTTGTCGATCCAGATATCGACGCCCAGCGAGCAAGCGGATTGCTCCTGAAGTTTTTTCGCGGCCTTGACGATCAGGTTGCTGTCGTGGGGGACGCCCGGGAATTCGGTGTGCAGCCGGATGACACCGTCATCGCGCAGGGCATAGGTAATTTCGTCGCCGTAATCGAGAAACTGAAACATCGTCTGCAGTTCGTGGTAGCCGTCTTCGCGGCGCCCCAGGATGTGCAGCATCAAATTGAGTTTGGCTGGCGAAGGCAGTGTCAGGCGATTGTCTGGCATTTCACTGCCCCAATTTGCGCGGTTGCCAAGCCTTGATCACCAGCGTGACATCCAGGTCGGTGCCATGCAGTTTGATCCGTTCGGGCAGCCAGTAACCGTTCAGTTGGGTATATTCGGTGTACTCGACTTGCCAACCGTCCTGTTCGAGACTGGCCAAGCGACTGTCGCCGTCCAGCGTCAGACGGCTTTTGCTGTCCGGAGCCGGGAGCCCGCGCACCCACCAGGCCAGGTTGGACACCGGCAATTTCCAGCCCAGCTGTTCTTCGAGCAGCACTTCCGGATTCGGTGCGTCGTACCGTCCCTGATTGGCGACTTCCAGCGACACCTTGCCCGGACGTCCGGTCAGGCGAGCTGCGCCACGGCCCAGTGGTCCGGACAGGCGAATGTCGTAGTAATCCTGACGCTGCAACCAGAACAGCGTGCCGCTGCCCGAATCTTTCGGTGCGCGAATGCCGATCTTGCCGTCGATCTGCCAGCCATCAAGGCCCGCAAGCTGCTGTTTGTGCTCTCGCCATTGGGCGGGGTTGCCGTGACCCTCGACTGATTCGCGGGGACCCAGGCCCGCGCAACCGGCGAGCAGGGCGATAAAACTGAAAACGATGAAATGGCGCAAAAACATAATCTTAAAGAGTCTCTGATCCGGTCAGGCGTTTGATGGTGCCGCGCAGGGCCGGGCTGTCGGGTTGTTCCTTGAGGAACTTGCCCCAGACCTGTTTGGCTTCGCGCTGTTTGCCGTTGGCCCACAGGACTTCGCCCAGGTGAGCGGCGACTTCCTGATCGGGGAAGCGATCCAGGGCTTGACGCAACAGGCGCTCGGCTTCATCGAGATTGCCCATGCGGTAATTCACCCAGCCAAGGCTGTCGAGTACCGCCGGGTCTTCCGGACTGATCTGGTGCGCCTGTTCGATCAGGGCCTTGGCTTCGGCGTAGCGTGTGGTGCGGTCAGACAAGGTGTAGCCGAGGGCGTTCAATGCCATGGCATTGTCCGGGTCGCGCTTGATGATCGCGCGCAGGTCTTTTTCCATCTGCGCCAGGTCATTGCGTTTTTCCGCCTGCATGGCCCGGGTGTAGAGCAGGTTCAAATCGTCCGGGTATTGCTGCAAGGCTTGTTGCAGAATTTTCCAGGCCTTGTCGCCCTGGTTGTTGGCGGACAAGGTTTCGGCTTCGATCAGGTACAGCTGAATCGCATAATCGGGCTGCTCATCGCGCTCTGCCGCCAGCTTTCTTTGCGCTTCGGCGGTCCTGCCGTTGTCCATCAGGATGTCGGCCTGGCGCAATTGCGCCGGCAGGAAGTCACTGCCCGGGCCAACCCTGGCGTATTCGATCAGCGCGCCTTGCGGGTCGTTTTGTTCTTCGGCAATGCGACCGAGATTCAGGTGCGCCGAGTCGACGTGGCTTTCCCGGGCGATCAGGTCTTCCAGGTAACCCTTGGCCTCACTCCAGGCCTTGGCTTCCAGGCAGACCAGTGCCAGGGAGTAACGCAGTTCGTCGTCCTCCGGGTATTGCTGAACCAGGCTCGAGAACTCGGCCTTGGCGTCGTCCATACGGTTCTGCTCAACCAGCATCCGCGCATAAGTCAGGCGCAAGCGCTTGTCGTCCGGGTATTTCTTGATGCTTTTTTGCAGCAGCGGCAAGGCCTCGTCACCGCGATTGAGGGTTTGCAGCAGGCGTGCGCGCAGCAGAATCGGGGCAATTTCGCCGTCGTCCGGCGGATTGTTTTCCAGCAGCTTCAACGCGCCTTTGGTATCGCCATCCTGCTGCATCAGCAGCGCCTTGCCGAAAATCAGCTGGCTGTTGTCCGGATGACGCTGCAACAAACGGTCGAAGCTTTTCATCAAGCCGTTGCGGGTGTCCTGGTCGGTGTCGGCCGCGGACAGCGCGAGGAAGTCGAAATGCGTGTCGCCCTTGCCTTGCAGGACTTTCTCCATATAGACCATGGAGTCGTCATAACGCCCGGCGCGTGCCAGCTGCACGGCGGCGGCGCGTTGCGCTTCGAGGTCGTTGGGGGCGTTTTTGGCCCAGATCAGCGCAGTGTCCAGGGCTGCCTGATCGGCGCCCAGATATTCGGCGATACGGAATGCCCGCTCGGAAATGCCCGGATCCTGGGTGTTGATGGCCTGGGTCACATAGTTGTCCAGGGCAATGTCGTAACGATTGCGCTGGCCTGCCAGTTCGGCGCTCAACAGGCTGAAGATGGTTTCCTCGCTGAATGAGCTGTAGACCTTGGGCTTTTCAGGGGCCGGGGTGCTGTCTTCAACCGGCGGCGTATGGTCCGACGGTACGGGTGCCAAAACCTGGCAGCCGCTGAGGAAGACAAAGGCGAGGAGCAACGCGGAGGATCTATTCATATAGGAAGAGGACGACTAACCTGCGGTCGGATCATCATGACACAAGCGTTCGGCCAAACATAACCGGCCCGCCATTTTCGCATGCACACGGTCCCTGTAGGAGCTGGCTTGCCAGGGAAGGCGATGGTCCAGTCGACAGATTGGTTGTCTGTCCTGTCGTTTTCGCTGGCAAGCCAGCTCCTACAGGGATCGATGCGTGCACATTGACTGCGTGTAAACGAGAATCGCTCGCAACGTCGACGTTGTCTACCGGCGCGATAGATATCGAGTGGTTGTTCTGATTCCGTCGAAGTAGGACAATTACCGGCTTCACGTCACCATCAGCGACTTTGAATGGCCTTCCTTGCACTCGGTATTAACCACAAGACTGCTTCAGTAGACGTCCGCGAGCGCGTGGCTTTTACCCCTGAGCAGCTGGTTGAGGCCTTGCAGCAGCTCTGCCGACTCACCGACAGCCGCGAAGCTGCGATCCTCTCCACCTGCAATCGCAGTGAACTCTATATAGAACAGGATCACCTGTCGGCGGACGTCGTGCTGCGCTGGCTGGCCGAATATCATCATTTGAGTTATGACGAGCTGCGCGAAAGCGCCTATGTGCATGAAGATGATGCGGCAGTTCGTCACATGATGCGGGTCGCTTCCGGGCTCGATTCACTGGTGTTGGGCGAACCGCAGATTCTTGGCCAGATGAAGTCGGCCTATGCCGTGGCCCGCGAGGCCGGCACCATCGGGCCGTTGCTCGGGCGGTTGTTCCAGGCCACGTTCAATGCGGCCAAGCAGGTGCGCACCGACACAGCCATCGGCGAGAACCCGGTGTCGGTGGCGTTTGCCGCGGTGAGCCTGGCCAAGCAGATTTTCAGCGACCTGCAACGCAGCCAGGCCTTGCTGATTGGCGCCGGAGAGACCATCACCCTGGTCGCCCGCCATCTGCATGAGCTGGGTGTAAAGCGTATCGTGGTGGCCAACCGTACCCTGGAGCGCGCCAGTATCCTGGCCGAACAGTTCGGTGCGCATGCGGTGTTGCTGTCGGATATTCCGGCGGAGCTGGTGCGCAGCGATATCGTCATCAGTTCCACTGCCAGCCAATTGCCGATCCTGGGCAAGGGTGCAGTGGAAAGCGCCTTGAAACTGCGCAAGCACAAACCGATCTTCATGGTCGATATCGCCGTTCCGCGTGACATCGAGCCAGAAGTCGGCGAGTTGGACGACGTTTACCTCTACAGCGTCGACGATCTCCACGAAGTGGTCGCCGAGAACCTCAAGAGCCGTCAGGGCGCAGCCCAGGCCGCCGAAGAGATGGTCTCGGTCGGCGCCGAAGACTTCATGGTCCGCCTGCGTGAATTGGCGGCGGTGGACGTACTCAAGGCCTATCGTCAACAAAGCGAGCGCCTGCGCGACGAAGAGCTGCAAAAGGCCCAGCGCCTGTTGGCCAACGGCACCAGCGCCGAAGAGGTGCTGGTGCAGTTGGCGCGCGGCCTGACCAACAAACTGTTGCACGCACCGAGCGTGCAGTTGAAAAAGCTCTCTGCCGAAGGTCGCCTGGATGCGCTGGCGATGGCCCAGGAACTCTTTGCCCTCGGTGAGGGCCCATCGGATAGCTTTTCGGATAAAAAACCGCAATGAAAGCGTCACTGCTCAATAAGCTGGATATCCTCCAGGACCGTTTCGAGGAATTGACTGCCCTGCTGGGCGACGGCGAGGTCATTTCCGATCAGAACAAGTTCCGCACCTATTCCAAGGAGTACGCGGAAGTCGAACCGATCGTGGGCGTCTATAAAGAACTGCTGAAAGTGCAGGATGACCTCGAAGGTGCCCAGGCACTGCTCAAGGACAGCGACCCGGACATGCGTGAAATGGCCGTGGAAGAAGTTCGCGAGGCCAAGGAGCGCCTGGTCACGCTCGAAGCCGACCTGCAGCGCATGCTGCTGCCCAAGGACCCGAACGACGGGCGCAACGTGTTTCTCGAAATCCGTGCCGGCACCGGCGGCGACGAGGCAGCGATTTTCTCTGGCGACCTGTTCCGCATGTATTCGCGCTACGCCGAGCGCCGTGGCTGGCGTGTGGAAATCCTCTCGGAAAACGAGGGTGAACACGGCGGCTACAAAGAGGTGATTGCCCGGGTCGAGGGCGACAACGTCTACGGCAAGCTCAAATTCGAGTCCGGTGCGCACCGCGTGCAACGGGTTCCGGCGACCGAATCCCAGGGCCGCATCCACACGTCGGCCTGCACCGTGGCGGTATTGCCCGAGCCGGACGAGCAGGAAGCGATCGAGATCAACCCGGCCGACCTGCGCATCGATACCTATCGCTCCTCCGGCGCCGGTGGCCAGCACGTCAACAAGACCGATTCCGCTATCCGCATCACCCACTTGCCATCCGGCATCGTGGTCGAGTGCCAGGAAGAACGTTCACAGCACAAGAACCGCGCCCGGGCGATGTCCTGGTTGTCGGCCAAGCTGAACGATCAGCAGACCTGCGCCGCGGCCAACGCCATCGCCAGTGAGCGCAAGTTGCTGGTCGGTTCCGGTGATCGCTCCGAGCGCATCCGCACCTACAACTTTGCCCAGGGCCGGGTCACCGACCACCGCGTCAACCTGACCCTGTATTCCCTCGACGAGATCCTCGCCGGCGGTGTGGAGGCGGTGATCGAGCCGTTGCTGGCCGAGTACCAGGCCGATCAACTGGCAGCGATAGGTGAGTAAATGACGATCATTGCCAGTTTGTTGCGCGCCGCCGATTTACCCGACTCGCCCACGGCGCGTCTGGATGCCGAATTGCTGCTGGCGGCGGCGTTGGGCAAGTCTCGCAGTTTCCTGCACACCTGGCCGGAGCGCATCGTACCGAGCGAAGCGGCGCTGACGTTCGCCGAGTATTTGCAGCGCCGTCGCAACGGTGAGCCGGTGGCCTATATCCTCGGCCAGCAGGGTTTCTGGAAGCTGGATCTGGAAGTGGCACCGCACACATTGATCCCGCGCCCGGACACCGAATTGCTGGTGGAAGCCGCGTTGGAGCTGTTGCCGGCCACACCGGCTAAAGTGCTCGACCTCGGCACCGGCAGCGGCGCGATTGCCCTGGCCCTGGCCAGTGAACGTCCGGCCTGGAGCGTCACTGCCGTGGACCGGGTTCTGGAAGCCGTGGCCTTGGCCGAACGCAATCGCCAGCGCCTGCACCTGAACAACGCCACCGTGCTGAGCAGCCATTGGTTCAGTGCCCTGGAAGGTCTGCGTTTTCAACTGATCATCAGCAATCCGCCCTACATCGCAGCGGCCGATCCGCATCTGGTCGAGGGCGATGTGCGCTTTGAACCAGCCAGCGCCCTGGTGGCCGGTGTCGACGGGCTCGACGATCTGCGTCTGATCGTCGCCCAGGCGCCGGACCATCTCGATGCTGGCGGCTGGCTGATGCTCGAACATGGCTATGATCAGGCCGGGGCGGTCCGCGATTTGCTGCTGACCCGCGGATTTGAAGAAGTCCACAGCCGCACCGATCTGGGCGGTCACCAACGCATCAGTCTGGGGCGCCTGCCATGCTGAATGATCAGGAATTGCTGCGTTACAGCCGGCAGATTCTGCTGCAACACATCGATATTGACGGTCAGTTGCGGCTCAAGGAAAGCCGCGTATTGATCGTCGGTCTTGGTGGCCTTGGCGCGCCAGTGGCGCTGTATCTGGCGGCGGCCGGCGTTGGCGAGTTGCACCTGGCGGACTTCGACACGGTCGATCTGACCAACCTGCAACGCCAGATCATTCACGACATCGACAGTGTCGGCATGACCAAGGTCGATTCGGCGCTCAAGCGCCTGAGCGCGATCAATCCTGAAATTCAACTGATCGCCCATCGCGCGGCACTGGATGAAGACTCCCTGGCTGCCGTGGTGGCAGGCGTGGATCTGGTCCTCGATTGCTCTGACAATTTTTCCACCCGTGAAGCGGTCAATGCCGCATGTGTGGCGGCCGGCAAACCGCTGGTCAGCGGCGCAGCGATTCGCCTCGAAGGGCAGCTGTCGGTGTTCGATCCGCGTCGACCGGAGAGTCCGTGCTACCACTGTTTATACGGGCACGGCAGCGAAGCCGAATTGACCTGTAGCGAGGCCGGCGTGGTCGGTCCGTTGGTGGGGCTGGTCGGCAGTCTGCAAGCGCTCGAAGCACTGAAGTTGCTGGCCGGATTCGGCGAGCCGATGGTGGGGCGCCTGCTGTTGATCGATGCCTTGGGCACGCGCTTCCGTGAGTTGCGGGTCAAGCGCGATCCGGGTTGCAGTGTCTGTGGGTCGAAACATGCGTGAAGCGCCGATTGGCGTGTTCGACTCCGGTGTCGGCGGGCTCTCGGTACTGGCCGAGGTCCAGCGTTTGTTGCCCAACGAGACGGTGATGTACGTCGCCGATTGCGGGAATATTCCCTATGGCGAGAAAACCCCGGAATTTATCCGGCAGCGTTGCAGCGTGATGGCCGACTTCTTTCAGCAGCAGGGTGCCAAGGCCCTGGTGCTGGCTTGCAACACGGCGACGGTGGCTGGCGTCGCCGACTTGCGCCGTGACTATCCCGAATGGCCCATTGTCGGCATGGAGCCGGCAGTCAAACCGGCCGCCGCCGCAACCCGCTCTGGCGTGGTGGGGGTGCTGGCCACCACCGGCACCTTGCAGAGCGCCAAGTTCGCCGCATTGCTCGACCGCTTCGCCACGGATGTGAAAGTGATTACCCAGCCGTGCCCCGGGCTGGTTGAACTGATTGAAAACGGCGATCTGCGCAGCTCCGAGCTGCGTCAGCTGTTGGCCGGGTATGTCGAACCACTGCTGGCCGCCGGCGCGGACACCCTGATTCTCGGCTGCACCCATTACCCTTTTCTCAAGCCGATGCTCCGGCAGATGATCCCCGAGGACATCAGCCTGATCGATACCGGTGCCGCCGTCGCGCGGCAACTCCAGCGGCTTTTGGCCGAAGGCGAACTGCTCGCCGAGGGGCCTGCCCGTGAAGCGCAGTTCTGGACCAGCGCCGACCCGGTTCATTTCAGAAATATCTTGCCGATACTGTGGAATACGGCTGGCATTGTGCGAAGCTTCAACAGGTAAGAAAGTCCAAAGGAATCAAACGAAAAATTGGGGTGAACTTCTGATAAATCGCCGATTTCCATAGCTTTGCAGGGTTGAGCAACAAAAAAAACCAAATGAAATTGTTCGGAAAGGGAAGTTTCTAATGAAGCGACTATTCTGTTTGGCCGCGATTGCGGCCGCATTAATGGGGCACACCTTTACCGCGCAGGCGGCAGGTGTGGAGTTCGCGGTTGGTCAGACCAGCAATTCGACCATGACGTATCGACTGGGCATGCAGTTCGATTGGGACCAGAGCTGGTGGCAGAGTGACGTCGGTCGTGTGACCGGTTACTGGAGCGGCGCCTACACCTACTGGGAAGGCGACAAGACGTCCAGCAATAACAGCCTGTCGTTCTCCCCGGTGTTCGTTTACGAATTTGCCGGCCAGAACATCAAGCCCTACGTTGAAGCAGGCATTGGCGTGGCGGCGTTCTCCAATACGCGAGTCGAAGACAACAACCTTGGCAGTGCTTTCCAGTTTGAAGACCGGTTCGGTTTTGGCCTGCGCTTCAATGGCGGCCACGAAGTCGGGGTCCGCGCGACGCACTATTCCAACGCCGGGCTCGCCAGTTCCAACGACGGTGTAGAAAGCTACTCGCTGCATTACACGTTGCCGTTGTAATGGCATCCCCCTGTAGGAGCGAGCCTGCTCGCGATGACGGTGTGTCAGTTGCCAGCTTAGTTGGCTGATAATCCGCAATCGCGAGCAGGCTCGCTCCTACAGGAGCTGTGTTGTTTTCCTGTTCAGCGATACGCCGTCGAAATCCCCTGGCGTTCGTCGATGCACTCCGGTGCGCCCATCTCGAACTCCCGGCAGATCAGCGGGCGTTTTTCGTAGATGGTGCACATCATCGTGTTGCGATCCAGTGCGGCACACCAGCCGTCGTCCAGGCGCAGCATGACTTCCCCGCCCCAGTCATCGGTATCGATGAACCGTTCAGGCACACCCGTATTGGTGATCAGCATGACTTCGAGCTGACAGCAGCAGGCTGCGCAGGTCGAGCAAGTAACCGCAGGTTCCACGATTTGCGTAAGGGGGATGTTTTTCATGGCGCGCAGTGTAAGGCAGTCGCCGGGTGCTGTGTGAAAGGTCGGACGGACGCTCAAGTATCGGAACGTCCGCGATACCGCTGCCGAAGATGGCGCTTTTTACGGTTGATCCTTGATCGGCGGCTGGCTGCGCACCATGGGTTTGCCGATCTCCAGTTTCTCTCGGTCCGGCCGTTGGGAGAGCGGCCAGAGGGTGGCCATGAACGCTGCCGGGAAAGCGATTTCCAGCGGGCGATCCTTGAGTTTGTCGAAGATGTGCCGTGCGGCTTTCTCCACCGGCCAGCTCAAGGGCATGGAGAAGTCATTTTTCGTGGTCAGCGTCGTTTCGACAAACCCGGGGCTGATCACTGTGAGCTCTATACCTTCCGGGGCCAGGTCGATGCGCAGGGACTCGAACAGATAACGCAGCCCGGCCTTCGAAGTGCCGCAGGCTTCTGCCATGGGCAGCGGCAGGTAGGTCACCGTACTGGCCATGGCTACCATGTGCGGTGCGGTGCCGGCCCGCAGCAATGGCAGGGCGGCGTCGATGCAATAGCAGCTGGCCAGCAGGTTGGTGCGCACTACATGCTCGACTATCGACGCGTCGAACTGTTTGGCGTCCACGTACTCGCAGGTGCCGGCATTGAGTATCACGGTGTCCAGCGAGCCCCAGTCCTCGGCAATCTGCTCGCCGATCTCGCGGACGGTCTGGCTGTTGGTCAGGTCTCCGGCGACCACCAGCACTTGTCCCGGATAACGTTGCGACAAGACTTTGAGCGGTCCCGGCGTGCGAGAACTCACGGCCAGGTGCGCACCGGTTTTGAGGATTTCTTCGGCAAGGGCGGCACCAATGCCGCTGCTTGCACCCGTCAGCCAGTATCGTCGTGCGAGTGTCCGACTCATCCCAATCTCCTTTTCAGCCAGGCAATTGCCCGGCCCAATACGGGTAAATGTTCATAAAGCAAAGCCCCGGCATCGAAGTCATCCCGGTGGCGGTAATTCATGACCCAACGGCGGCGTATTGCCGCGAGGGCAGGTTTTGAATGCCGTCAACGCACGTGTACGGGAAGCACTCAGGTCGACGATCGGTGAGGGGTAATCCACAACACCGAAAAGACCGCCGAGATTGGCGGGGTTGTGCACTTCTCTTTTATTCAGCCCGGCCAGTTCCGGCAGCCATTGCTTGATGAACACGCCTTCGGGGTCGAATTTTTCCGACTGGCTCAGCGGGTTGAAAATCCGGAAGTAAGGTGCCGAGTCGGTGCCGGTGGAGGAGCTCCACTGCCAGCCACCGTTGTTCGCCGCCAGGTCGCCATCGATCAGGTGACGCATGAAAAAGCGTTCGCCTTCGCGCCAGTCGATCAACAGGTTCTTGGTCAGGAACATCGCCACCACCATGCGCAGGCGGTTGTGCATCCAGCCGGTTGCCAGCAGTTGGCGCATGGCGGCGTCGATAATCGGCAAACCGGTACGCGCCTGTTGCCAGGCGGCCAGTTCTTCGGGGGCGTTTCGCCAGGCCAATGCTTCGGTTTGCGGACGAAACGCGCGGTGTCGGGAAACCCGAGGGTAGCCCACCAGGATGTGTTTGTAGAACTCGCGCCACAGCAGTTCGTTGATCCAGGTGACGGCGCCAGTCTTGCCACTTTCGAATTCACCTTGATTGCTGTTCAAGGCCGCGTGCAGGCATTGGCGCACAGAAATCACCCCGGCGACCAGATAGGCCGAGAGCTGACTGGTGCCGGGCTTCGCCGGGAAATCCCGTTCGCTTCGATAGCGCTCGATCTGCACATCGCTAAAGCTGTCGAGGCGATGCCGGGCTTCGGTTTCGCCCGCCGGCCACAGGTTGTGCAGGCTCTCATCGGCCGTTGCGAAGCCGTCGACACTCGCGGGGATCGCATCGCTGGCAATGTTCAGCGGCGCTTGTTTGTGCGGCGCGCAGATCAGGCTGGGCAGCGAGTGGTGCAGTCGTTCGTAGCAGACTTTGCGGAACTGGCTGAAGACCTGAAAGTAAGTGCCGGTGCGGGTCAGCACGCTCCCGGGCTTGAACAGCAATTGATCGAGGTAGCGGCGAACTTCGATGCCTTCGGCCTTTAGCGTCTGGGTGACGGCTGCATCGCGACGGGATTCGTGGATGCCGTACTCTTCGTTGAGGTACACAGCGTCGATCTGCAACTGTCGGCACAGGTTCAGCAATGCGCGGGGTGCGTCATCCCAACGAGGTGCCAGGCGGACCAGCAGGGGAATGTTCAGTTGATCCAGTTCGCGGCTCAACTCGCGCAGGTTACGCAGCCAGAAGTCCACTTTGCAGGGCGCATCGTCGTGTTCCAGCCATTGTTCCGGGCTCAGCAGAAACACCGCCACGCACGGGCCGCGAGCCGCGGCAGCCGAGAGGGCGGTGTTGTCATGCAGGCGCAAGTCGCTGCGCAGCCAGATCAATTGCATGCGGGTGTCCACTCGATCCATTTAAATCAGCCCGCGCTGAACGAGTGCCTGATGTGCCGACAACGGGTCTTCGGCCAGGTACAAATCAGCGATCTGGGCAGTACTGACGGACAACTCGGTGTGGTGGATGCATACCGTTGGTCCGGCAATCATTTTTGGGCAACTGATGCCTTTGAAAAGTTTCAGTAACTGGGCCGGATTCTGGGCTTTGCTTGAGTAGAGCAGAACCCCGCGGGGTTGTAGAAGTTCGACCGCCAATGCCAGTTCTCCGACAGGCAGCGGCCAATCGAAGACCTCCACCGGGCAATCCGCGCTGCTGATCAGCCAGGCTGTCAGCCAAAGGTGCGGCTCCATGGGCAGGTCCGAGTGGTTGACCAGCAGTAGCGGCGCAGTGCGCAACTGACGATTGTTGTGGTAGATGCGCGCACCGAACTTGCTGCGCAGCCAGGCACAAAAAAAGCCCCGCTCCATCTGTGCCCCGAACTGGCCTTGCCAGCGTTGCTCCAGAGCGGACAGCAAGGGCATCAGCAATTGCTCGCACAGGGTTCGCGGCGGATACAGCGCCATCGCCTGATTGACGCTGTCATCCAGGGCACGTTCCTGCAATCGGCTGACCGCCTGCATCAATGTTTGCAGCAGGATGTGCCAATCGTTGTCGGCGGTCTCGCTGAAGGTTTGCGGGGTGTCGAGCAATGGCTTGACCTGGCTGACGGCAACGCCACGGTTGAGCCAGGTGAGGATGGTCTGGATGCGTTGTACGTGGTCGGCCGAGAACAATCGATGGCCCTTGGGCGTGCGCAGCGGCACGATCAGACCGTAGCGCCGCTCCCAGGCGCGCAAGGTCACGGCATTGACCCCGGTTTGCCGCGCCACTTCTCGGATCGGCAGCCAACCTTCGTCCAGCGCCTTTTTAAAGTCATCGCCGAGGTCTATGCAGGCGCTGGTGTCGAGTGCTTTTTTCATCAGATGGCGTTTCGCAGGCTGAGGTTTTCCGGGTGCGGCTGCAGGTAAACCTGCCGTGCGATGTACGGATCGGGGTGCTGGCGAAAGTGATGCTTGAGCAGTGTCAGCGGTACCACCAGCGGCACGATGCCCTGGCGGTACTGAGTGATCACGTGGTGCATTTCCTGCTTGTCTTCGCCGCTGATGGCCTGTTTCAGGTAGCCACTGAGGTGTTGCAGGACGTTAGTGTGAGTGCGGCGGGTGGCGCATTTTTTCAGCGCCGTCATCAGTTCGCTGAAATAGCGGGGGCCCAGTTCCTGTGGTTCGGTTTTGCTCATGTTGCCCAGCAGGTGGCCCAGGGTTTTGTATTGCACCGGGTTGTGGGCCATCAACAGGTATTTGTAGCGCGAGTGAAAGTCCGTGAGACCGCGCCGGGTCATGCCCTCCTGGCGTAGCTGTTGCCAGGCGCTGTAGGCGAACACCCGGGTGAGGAAGTTTTCCCGCAGCACCGGATCGTTGAGCCGGCCGTCTTCCTCCACCGGCAAGTCCGGGTGCCGCAGGCAGAACGCCCGGGCGTAGATCCCGCGAGCACCACCGTCCATCCGTGCGCCGTTGGCGTGGTAGACCTTGACCGGCTCCAGGCCACAGGACGGGGAGTTTTGCATGAAGATGTAGCCGCAGATGTCCCCCAGCTGCGCTGCCATGTCCTGGCCGTAGGTGGCCAGCGGTTGTGTCACGTTAAGGTTGTGATCGAGGGTACCCACGGCTTCGGGGTGATCTGCACTGCCCACCAGCCGAATCGGCTGGCGGGGTACGCCCAGGCCGATGGCCACTTCCGGACAGACCGGGATGAAATCGAAGTAATCAGTGAGGGTGCGGCTGCACAGCCGCGATGCCTTGTGCCCGCCGTTGTAGCGCACGTCGAGACCCATCAGGCAGGCACTGATGGCGATTTTCGGTTTGGCGGGGGCGTGGAGCATCGGAGCACCTCGAATCTGAACCTGTACAAACATTCGGGTCTGTACAACATAACTTCATCATAGATTCGAAGTTGTACAAGTCAATTTTTTTGTATAGGTTTTTTTTGGTGGTGCGATGCCCCTGTAGGAGTTGCCGAAGGCTGTGATCTTTATGTCGAAGGACTGATCAAAAGATCGTCCGAACGCGGCCCGAGCCTTCGGCGGCTTCTACGATCATTGCAGGTGCGCATGCAAACGGCGCGCGGCTTCCTGACCGCTGAGCCAGGCCCCTTCGACGCGTCCGGACAGGCACCAGTCGCCACAGGCGTACAGCCCCAGATCGGCATCGGCCAGGGTGCCCCATTCGTGACTGCTGGCGGGGCGGGCGTAGAGCCAGCGGTGGGCGAGGCTGAAGGTCGGTGCGGGCATGGAATCGTGCAGCAGTTCGGCGAAGGCGCCATGCAGTTGTTCGATCACGGCTTCCTTGGGCAGGTCAATGTGCTGGCGACTCCAGGCGCTGGTGGCGTGTAGCACCCAGGTGTCGAGGGTGTTGTCGCGCCCGGGCTTGCTGCGGTTACGGGCCAGCCAGTCGAGTGGGCTGTCCTGGACGAAGCAGCCTTCCATGGGCGTTTCCAGCGGCGTTTCGAAGGCCAGGGCGATGGCCCAGGTCGGGTCCATTTTCACCCCGGCGGCGGCACCCGCGAGTTTCGGCGCTGTTGCCAGCAGAGCGGTGGCCTGTGGGGCCGGCGTGGCGATGACCACGTGGCTGAACGGTCCGTGGGTGAAGCCCTCGGCGTCCTGCAGGTGCCAGTGCTCTTCACCGCGATAGACCTCGGTGATACGGCAGGCGAAATGCACTTCAAGCTCACCGATCAGGGCGCGGGTGATGGCGCTCATACGCGGCGTGCCGACCCAGCGGGTCTGCTCGTCCGGCGACAGGTTAAGCTGGCCGCCATGATAGGTGTACAGCTGCGGCGTCCACTCGGCGACCCAACCCTCGGCTTGCCAGCGCTGGACTTCGGTGACAAAGCGCCGGTCACGGGCGGTGAAATATTGCGCGCCCATGTCCAGCGCCCCCGCATCGCTGCGCTTGCTCGACATGCGCCCGCCACTACCGCGGCTTTTATCGAATAATTGAACCACATGCCCGAGGTCAGTCAGAGCCTGGGCGGCGGAGAGTCCGGCAATGCCGGTGCCAATGATTGCGATAGGTACAGTCATAGGTGCCTCGTTTACCTTTCTGTACAGACTACGCCGGGGTTCAAACCTGTACAATATTGTTTTTTGGTATAACTTTTAGCGTTCTTGTTCTGACAGCTTGGCCTATTGTTAAACATAGAGCCTGCTCGATACCAAAGATCCCTGCTTATAAAAATAGACTAATGGACAGGGTAAAACGCCACGCGAGGAAGAAGTCATGCACATATTGCTGACCGGCGGTACTGGTTTGATAGGACGTCAGCTTTGCCGGCACTGGTTGGCTCAGGGATATCGCCTGACAGTCTGGAGTCGTCAGCCTGAAAAAGTCGCGAAAATATGTGGTGCCCAAGTGCGTGGAATTGCCCGGCTGGAGGATCTGGGGCAGGAGCCGGTGGATGCGATCGTCAATCTTGCCGGAGCGCCGATTGCCGACCGACCCTGGACGCACAAGCGAAAAGCCTTGTTGTGGAGCAGTCGCATCACGCTCACCGAAACCCTGCTGGCGTGGCTCGAAAGTCGCGAGCAGAAACCCCGGGTCCTGATTTCCGGTTCGGCTGTCGGCTGGTATGGCGACGGCGGCGAGCGTGAACTGACCGAGGATTCGGGGCCGATCAGTGAAGACTTCGCCAGCCAGTTATGCATCGCCTGGGAGGAGACTGCGCAGCGGGCCGAAGCGATGGGCATTCGCGTCATTCACATCCGTACCGGGTTGGTGCTGTCGGCGGAGGGTGGCTTTTTGTCGCGGCTGTTACTGCCGTTCAAACTGGGTCTGGGAGGGCCGATCGGCAACGGCCGGCAGTGGATGCCGTGGATTCATGTCGACGATCAAATCGCCCTGATTGATTTTCTTCTGCATCGCAACGAGGCCAGCGGTCCCTATAATGCGTGCGCGCCCAAACCGGTGCGCAACCGCGAGTTTGCCAAGGCGTTGGGCGACGTGTTGCATCGCCCGGCGTTCATGCCGATGCCGGCCTTTGCATTGAAGGTGGGGCTGGGCGAGTTGTCCTTGCTGTTGCTGGGCGGCCAGCGCGCCACCCCGGTGCGTTTGTTACAGGCTGGTTTCACTTTTAAGTTCATGGATTTGCGCGCGGCTCTGGACGATCTGTCCAGTCGCCTTTGAAATAGGACGTTGCATGACCGATCACGCGTTGCTTCTGGTTAACCTGGGTTCACCTGCCTCCACCTCGGTGGCGGATGTGCGCAGCTACCTCAACCAATTTCTGATGGACCCGTACGTGATCGACCTGCCATGGCCGGTTCGACGCTTGCTGGTCTCGCTGATCCTGATCAAGCGGCCGGAGCAGTCGGCCCATGCTTATGCCTCGATCTGGTGGGACGAAGGCTCGCCGCTGGTGGTGCTCAGCCGTCGTTTGCAACAAGCCATGACCGCCCAGTGGCACCACGGCCCGGTCGAACTGGCCATGCGTTACGGCGAGCCTTCGATCGAATCGACACTGGTTCGCATGGCTGGGGCGGGGCACAAGCGAATCACGCTGGCGCCGCTATATCCACAGTTCGCCGACAGCACCACCACCACGGTCATCGAGGAAGCCAAACGCGTGGTACGCGAGAAAAACCTCGACGTACAGCTGTCGGTGCTGCAACCGTTCTACGACCAACCGGAATACCTCGATGCACTGGTGGCCACGACCAGGTCCTATCTGGAGCAGGATTTCGATCATTTGCTGATGAGCTTTCACGGCCTGCCGGAACGGCATCTGAAGAAGCTCAACCCCGGTCACAGCTTCGAGGGTGGCGGTGATTGCTGCGCCGGGGCGCCGCCGGAGGTGGTCGCCACCTGTTATCGCGGCCAATGCCTGCGCACGGCGGCAGAGGTCGCCAAGCGTTTGGGGCTGCCGGACGGCAAGTGGTCGGTGTCGTTCCAGTCGCGTCTGGGGCGGGCCAAATGGATCGAACCCTACACCGAAGCGCGTCTCGATGAGTTGGCCAAAAGCGGCGTGAAAAAGATTCTGGTGATGTGCCCGGCGTTCGTTGCCGATTGCATCGAGACACTGGAAGAGATCGGTGATCGCGGCAAGGAGCAATTCCGCGCAGCGGGAGGGGAGGACCTGGTGCTGGTGCCGTGCCTCAACGATGACCCGCATTGGGCGCGGGCGTTGAGTGCGTTGTGCGAGCGTGCGCCGTTGGTGCTTTAAAAGCTTCGCCGGCAAGCCGGCTCCTACAGGTTTTGCATAGAACTTGTAGGAGCGGGCTTGCCCGCGAATGCTATCTGACTGGCAACAAAGATCTCAGGTCTTCATCCAATCAGATCAGCGGCTCCTGCGCCTTCTTGTGTTTCCAGCTGTCATTGCCCGGCAGGATCAGGTTCAAGCCAATCGCCACCACTGCGCACAGCGCGATGCCCTTGAGGCCGAAATCGTCCGGCCCGGTGCCGGTGCCGATCAGCACGCCGCCGATCCCGAACACCAGGGTCACCGAAACAATCACCAGATTGCGTGCCTCGGCCAGATCGATCTTGTGGCGGATCAGCGTGTTCATCCCCACCGCCGCGATCGAACCGAACAACAGGCAGAGAATCCCGCCCATCACCGGTACCGGAATGCTTTGCAGCAGTGCGCCGAACTTGCCGATGAACGCCAGGCTGATGGCGAAGATCGCCGCCCAGGTCATGATTTTCGGGTTGTAGTTCTTGGTCAGCATGACTGCGCCGGTCACTTCGGCGTAGGTGGTGTTGGGCGGGCCACCGAACAGACCGGCCGCCGTGGTGGCAATGCCGTCGCCGAGCAGGGTGCGGTGCAGGCCAGGTTTCTTCAGGTAATCGCGACCGGTCACGCTACCCACGGCAATCACGCCGCCGATGTGTTCGATGGCCGGAGCCAGGGCTACCGGAACGATGAACAGGATCGCCTGCCAGTTGAATTCCGGCGCGGTGAAGTTCGGGATGGCGAACCATGGTGCCGCGGCAATCTTCGCGGTATCGACCACGCCGAAGTAGAACGCCATGCCAAAGCCCACCAGCACGCCGGAGATGATCGGTACCAGACGGAAGATGCCCTTGCCGAAAACCGCGACGATCAACGTGGTCAGCAGTGCGGGCATCGAGATCATCATCGCCGTCTGGTAATGAATCAATTCACTGCCGTCGCCGGCCTTGCCCATGGCCATGTTGGCGGCAATCGGCGCCATGGCCAGGCCGATCGCGATGATCACCGGTCCGATCACTACCGGCGGCAGCAGGCGATCGATGAAACCGGTGCCTTTGATCTTCACCGCGAGGCCGAGGAAGGTGTAGACGAAACCCGCCGCCATCACACCACCCATGGTCGCGGCGAGGCCGAACTGGCCCTTGGCGAGAATGATCGGGGTGATGAAGGCAAAGCTCGATGCCAGGAACACCGGCACCTGACGCCCGGTGACGATCTGGAACAGGATCGTCCCCAGGCCGGCCGTGAACAGCGCCACGTTCGGGTCAAGGCCGGTGATCAGCGGCATCAACACCAGGGCACCGAAGGCCACGAACAGCATCTGTGCGCCGGATAGCACCGTGCGCCAGAGCGGATCGTTGAACTCTTGCTGCATGCTCACGCGTCCTTCTGCTTGGTGCCGAAGATCTTGTCACCGGCATCGCCAAGCCCTGGGATGATGTAGCCGTGCTCGTTCAGTTTTTGATCAATGGAAGCGGTGTAGATGATCACGTCCGGGTGAGCTTTCTCTACGGCGGCGATGCCTTCTGGCGCGGCGACCAGCACCATGGCGCGGATGTCCTTGCAGCCGGCTTTTTTCAGCAGGTCGATGGTGGCTACCATCGAGCCGCCGGTGGCGAGCATCGGGTCGATGATCATGGCCAGGCGTTCGTCGATTTCCGGTACCAGTTTTTCCAGATAGGTGTGGGCTTCGAGGGTTTCCTCGTTACGGGCCACGCCGACGGCGCTGACTTTGGCGCCCGGGATCAGGCTGAGTACGCCTTCGAGCATGCCGATGCCGGCACGCAGGATTGGCACTACGGTGATTTTTTTGCCGGCGATTTTCTCGACCGATACGGTGCCGCACCAGCCTTCGATATCGTAGGATTCCAGCGGCAGGTCTTTGGTAGCTTCATAGGTCAGCAGGGCGCCGACTTCCTGAGCGAGCTCACGGAAATTCTTCGTGCTGATGTCTGCGCGGCGCATAAGGCCAAGTTTATGACGGATCAGCGGGTGGCGGATCTCATGAATGGGCATGGGGAAAGGCTCCGGCGGCGGGCAAAAAAACCGGTCTAGATTAATCTATCCGAGGGTGTTGTCCTATAGACATACAGTACGTTAGTCCACAAAGGCTTGATCTGACCTCGCTTGATGCGTACCTTTGCCCGCTTTTCCGAATCCGTACCTCCCCTCAACCCCCCTGGAGAGCGCCATGTCCGCTGATCTCGAGCATATCCGTCAAATCATGCGAGAGGCTGACTGCCTGTACACCGAAGCTGAAGTCGAGGCGGCCATCGCTCGCGTCGGTGCACAAATCAACGATCAACTGGCGGACAGCAATCCGGTGGTGTTCTGCGTGATGAACGGCGGGCTGATTTTCTCCGGCAAGCTGCTGACCTATCTGCACTTCCCGCTGGAAGCGTCCTACCTGCACGCCACCCGCTATCGCAACGAAACCAGCGGCGGTGACCTGTTCTGGAAAGCCAAGCCGGAAGTGTCCTTCATCGACCGTGATGTGCTGATCATCGACGACATCCTCGACGAAGGTCACACCCTGGGCGCGATCATCGACTTCTGCAAACACGCTGGCGCACGTAAAGTGCACACCGCTGTGCTGATCGACAAAGACCACGACCGCAAGGCCCGTCCGGACCTCAAGGCCGATTTCGTCGGTCTGCCGTGCATCGATCGCTACATCTTCGGTTATGGTATGGACTACAAAGGCTACTGGCGTAACGCCAACGGGATTTTCGCCGTTAAAGGAATGTAAGACATGGATACGCCTCGCTTTCTGGATCAGACCTTGTTCGCCGAGCTGGCCGGGAAAGCCGCGGCCAATCCTCGTGGGCGTCAGCATCACAACTTCCATCAGATGGAAGACGCATGCCATCGCATGGCGGTGGGGTTGCAGCCGTCCACGTATATCCCGCCTCACCGGCATTTGGGTGACAACAAGGCCGAAACCCTGTTGGTCCTCAAGGGCCGGCTGGGCGTGTTGATCTTCGATGAGACCGGTACGGTGCTGAACAAGACTGTGCTTCAGGCCGGTGGCGACTGTGTTGGCGTGGACCTGCCGACCGGTGTGTTCCATGGTTTGGTGGTGCTGGAAGCCGACAGCCTGATGTTCGAGTGCAAGGCCGGTCCCTATCGTCCGGTCGGCGAAGGTGAGCTGGCTCACTGGGCGCCGCGCGAAGGCGAGCCCGGCGTTGCCGAGTATCAGGCCTGGATGCGCGCGCAGTTCGATTGATACATGCCTTCTGTAGGAGCGAGCTTGCTCGCGATGGGCGTGAACGATAACGCGTGCTGTCTGGAAGCATGCGTCGCCTTCAAGTTCATCGTCGGAACGCCGCCCGGAGCAAGCTCGCTCCTACAGGGGCGTGATAAAGTGCCCGGCCCCGCCCTCCGGAGCTTGTCATGAGCCGTTCGATCCGCTGCTGCGCCGCCTTGTTGCTGACCCTCAGCCTGCCTTTGGCTGCCGCACCTGCGCCCATGCACAGTCAATTTCTGCCGCCGGACGATCTCACTCTGCGCGATGCCGATCCCGAACAGCAGCAACTGATGCAAGTCACCGATTATTCGGTGGTGGTCGGTGCCCAGCGTCAATCCAATCAACAGCCGATTCCGGTCACGTCGCCTTTAATGATTCGTCTCAAGGGTAAATCCCTGAACAAGGGCGCCACCATCAGTCAGGTGCTGGTCAACTTCGATGGTGAAAGCAAAAGCCTGAAGAAGCCGGTCTACGACGATAAGAGCAAAACCCTGACCCTCTATTACCCGCTCGCTCAATACCGCGTGGTGATCGATTTGCTGCGCAATGACACGGTGTATTGTCAGTTTCTCAGCTATGCCAATGGCCATGTCTGGGCCGATCTGCACACCGGTAGCACTCGTCCGCGTTGAGCCTTGTGCCTGCGCAGGGGTAAACTGCCCGCCCCGTGTAATGTCTGCGAGCTGGAGTCGGCAATGCGTAAAGATAAAAAACAAGTGATTGGTGACGAGATCGGCGATGAGCAGATCAAGTTGTTCCTCGATTTCGAACCGGTCGACGCGACTTCTCCGTCCCTGCACAAACTGGTCAAGGCCTACCGTGGCCTGCGCATCGACGATTTCGAGCGTTTCCTGACGTTCTTCGTCGATGCGGGTTACGACGTGAATGGCAAGGATGAGCACGGCAATGACTTAGTCGCCCTGATCAAGGATCAGCGCAACGCCGCCGAGTACATCGAGCTGATCAACAAGGCTCGCGGTTAAGATCTTTTAAAGGCACAAAAAAACGCCCCGCCCTCAATGAGGACGGGGCGTTTTTCATGCGGCCGAATCAAGCGTAGCTTTCGGTCTCGTTACTGGCTTCAACCAGTTCCAGCGCGACGTTGTTGTGCGCATTGATCTTGCGATACAGCGCAGCGTCGGTTTCCAGAACCTTTTCCCGGGCCGGGAAGATTTCGGCCAGTTTGGTGGCCCATTCGCCCTTGGCTTTGCCCGGGAAGCATTTTTCGATCAGCTCAAGCATGATCGAAACGGTCACCGAGGCACCTGGCGAAGCGCCGAGCAGTGCCGCCAGGGAACCGTCCTTGGCCGCGACCAGTTCGGTACCGAATTGCAGGACGCCGCCTTTTTTCGGGTCTTTCTTGATGATTTGCACCCGTTGGCCGGCCACTTCCAGGCGCCAGTCTTCGGCTTTCGCTTGCGGGTAGAAGCGACGCAGGGATTCCAGGCGCTGCTCCATCGACTGCATCACTTCGCTGACCAGGTACTTGGTCAGGTCCATGTTGTTTTTCGCCACGGACAGCATCGGACCGATGTTGCCGGCACGAACCGACATCGGCAGGTCCATGAAGGAACCGTGCTTGAGGAACTTGGTGGTGAAGCCGGCGTATGGTCCGAACAGCAGGGACTTCTTGCCTTCGACCACGCGGGTGTCCAGGTGCGGCACGGACATTGGCGGCGAACCCACGGCAGCCTGGCTGTAGACCTTGGCCTGGTGGTGCTTGACCACTTCCGGGTTGTCGCAACGCAGCCACTGGCCGCTGATCGGGAAGCCGCCGAAGCCTTTGCTCTCTTCGATACCAGAGGCTTGCAGCAGCGGCAGTGCCGCGCCGCCCGCGCCGAGGAAGACGAATTTGGCATCGACTTCACGGGTGTTGCCGCTGTTGACGTCCTTGATGCTGACGGTCCAGCCACCGTTGCTGCGCTTGAGGCCGGTCACGCGCTTGCAGTACTTGACCTGGGCATCGGGTGCGCTGGTCAGGTGCTTGAGCAACTGGTTGGTCAGGGCGCCGAAGTTGACGTCGGTGCCATTGATCACGCGGGTCGCGGCGAGGGTTTCCCCAGGATCGCGGCCAGGCATCATCAGCGGCATCCACTCGGCCATCTTGGCCTTGTCTTCGGTGTATTCCATGTCCGCGAAGGCGTGGTGCTTGCTCAGCACCTTGAAGCGTTCCTTGAGGAAGGACACGCCACTTTCGCCTTGCACGAAACTCAGGTGTGGCACCGGGCTGATAAACGATTTGCACGAGCCGAACGTGCCTTTCCTGGTCAAATACGACCAGAACTGCTTCGACACCTCGAACTGGGTGTTGATGTGCACGGCTTTCTTGATGTCGACGGTGCCATCGGCGGCCTGCGGCGTGTAGTTGAGCTCACACAGCCCGGCGTGGCCGGTACCGGCGTTGTTCCACGGATTGGAACTCTCCGCGGCACCGGAATCCATCAGCTCGACGACTTCCAGCTTGATTGCGGGGTCGAGCTCTTTGAGCAGTACCGCCAGGGTGGCACTCATGATGCCGGCCCCAACCAGTACTACGTCGACTGCTTCGTTATGCGCCATTTAACGCGTCTCCAAAATCTGCAGCACCAAATTGTCGGCATGGCTGCCAGGCGTTCCGGGGCGTGTCAGTGATGCCCCTGGTTCTCTTGGCAGTGTCGCCATGTCCGAATCTTCGCAATTTATCGCAACTTCGACGGACGCTACCTGCCGGGCCTATGAGCCATATGAACTCATTTCAGCGCGCGGGAGGCAATTCGACTTATGGTCGATACATCCGTTTGTGCAACCAAATCCGTAGCGGACAGGCTTCAGGCTCCGGTGTTCGAGGAATACTCGGTCCTGTGTCGTTGGGCTGTTGTAGACGCTAATGGTGCATGTTCAGACGCAAAACTATTCATTTGCTCGCCACACTCTTGTGAAGTTGTGAAAACCCGTTTTTTTCACGCTCTTTTGAAGACGTGAACCTCAAAAAGGGCTGTCCCAGCCTGGCACCGTGCCCGGATGAATTTGCCGCCATGGGATACAAGGCAGGCAAAACGGGCAGACAGCTCAGTGACCGAGCGTAATGACAGCTCTGCAGATTCGCGAAAAGTGGAGGTTTTGCTCAACAAAACAGCAAGCGCGCCAGCTTCACTCGATCTGTGTGGGCGGCTCTCTGTGGGCGGTGCGGGGTGTCAATACAAGCGCATTGACGATGCTGCGAGGCCCGATCAGGAGACGTCCTTATAATCGGGGGGAGATTGTATCTAAGAAACGCAGGGAAATGGTCGTGTTTAATGACTTTTATTAGGTGTTTGGTCAGGTCGTCATCAGATGCTGCGCACGTGAGCGTGGCTGTTGCTGTTGCGAAACGACGCGGGCGCCGGCCGGCAGCGGCTGATTCAGCCAGTTCAGACGGACTTCTTCGATTTCAACCCAGCCATCGCCCATGGGCTGGAGGCTGCACTGCTTGAAGGCCTGGCAGTGGCCATTGCGGTCGAGCAGGGCGAAGCAGCGATGCAGTGGGCGTGGCGCGAACAGAGAGATCAGATGGCGCATGGTGAAGTACCGTGTGGATGACTGCCGATAAGGTTGCCTTCAGGTCGTTACGTGCAAGTGTATGAGTGGTGACACCTGTGTGACAGGAACCGCATCCCTCAGGGGGTGTCAGAGATTTCATCAAACATTGTGAGGTGCTGGTTCCCCGCAGTGGCGCACCGCTATACTGCCGGCCTGTTTGTGCCTGATTCTGGAGAGAAGAGCATGTTGCAACGCCTGTTGTTCGGTTTGATCACTGTGACCAGCTTGACCCTGGTTGGCTGCGCCCACAGCCCGCAACAACTGAACCCGGAACCCAAGCTGACCGCCCAGTTGGCCCCGGTCGGCCATGGCCAGCCTGTCGTGGTACGTGTAGTGGACGGTCGTCCGTCACCGACGCTGGGCACCCGTGGTGGCCTTTACCCGGAGACCAGCGCGATCACCGTGCAGGGCGCGCAGATTTTGCCGAAGCTGCAAGCCCAGGCTGAAGCCGCCGTGCGTCTGTTGGGCTTTACCCCGACGAACAATGCCATGAATGCACCGCAATTGACCGTGACCCTGGCAGAGTTGAAGTACCAGTCGCCCAAGGAAGGCATGTACGTGACCGAAGCCACCATCGGCGCCACGTTCCGCTCCGATGTACAGAACGCCAACCGTCGCTACAGCGGCCGTTATGGTTCGTCCCTGGACCAGCGCTTCGGTATGGCGCCGAACCAGGAAACCAACACCAAGCTGGTCAGCGATGTGCTCAGTGATGCATTGACCCGCCTGTTCAAGGACCCGACCGTGGGTCAGATTCTCGGCGAGTAATGCGAGCCCCTGTAGGAGCGAGCCTGCTCGCGATGGTCGTTAACGATTACGCGGGGAATCTGATACCCCGCGGCGTCTTCAAGTCCATCGCGAGCAGGCTCGCTCCCACAGGGGGGGCGGGGGTGTCAGGCCGCTTGTGAGTAAAAATCCAGCACACTCACGCCCGTCAGCAAATCCATCTCCGGCAAATCCGCATGTTGATGCCCGCCCAGGGCGCAATACACCAGCCAATGGCGGTCTTGAACGTTGAAAGCGAGGCTGCCGACGAGGGCTTGCTGTTCGTCGCTGGGGGTGATGAGGTAAAGACGATCCTGGTTTTCGGCGTGGAGCATGACGTAGTCCGTGTCGGTTTCGAGGCGCGCATGGTCGCCGATACAGATGACGAAGCCGTGACGCAGGACAGCCATTGATCAATTGCTTTGTTATTTGTCGGAAACAGAGGGCAGGCGGGCAGGCTTTCGGTAGAATTCGCGCCGCGGTCGCCGGTCCGGCACCTGCCACCTGTTTGACTTGAGGTTTGTGATGTCGCTGCACTTGATGACGCTGTTTACCGCCCATCCCGCCAAATTGATCAATCTGCTGGCCTTGCTCTTTGCCTTCCCGGGCGGCTGGCTGCTGCACGCCACCCGTCGTCGTGAAATGCGCGCGATGGCCAGCCTTCAGTCACAGCGCCAGAGCAGCCCCAACGTAGAGCCCACGCTGGACTGGGCGACCTTGCGCAAGAACCGGTTTTTCTACATCTTCGGTTTTGCCTGCATGGGGATGGCGCTGCTGGTTTCCTGGATCAGCACTCAGGTCTGAGCCTTTTCAAAGTAAAAGATCTTGATCTAAAAAGAACGGCGCCCGAAGGCGCCGTTCTCGTATCCAGTCGAAACCGCTTACAGCGGCAACCCGGCCTTCACCCGGTACTGATTGCGTACCGGCGTCGCATATTGCAGCACCAGGAACGGACGATGCTCTTCAGGGCAGGCGTCCAGGCGGCGTTGCCATTCTTCCTGGGCCTTGGCCAATTCCTCGGCCGGGAACACTTCGGCGGCTTTTGGCACCTGCAACTGCGTATCGGCGTCTTTCCACTGTGCGTACGCCAGGTAGTGCACCGGGAACAAGCGATAGCCGCTGAGGATTTGCCTGTCCATCTCGACCGCCAACTGCTTGGTGTCTTCGAACCGTTCGGTGATCGGTGCGGCAAAGTTCACATGCACCCGACCCTTGTAGCCGGTGATGCCCTTGGCGATGCTTACGTCGTCCTCGCCGGGCACCTTGGTGTAGCTGCCGCTGGTGGCGCGGATGTAAAGCTCGCGGGCTTTGGCCTGATCGCACGGGTCGTATTCGTAGCTGATCGACACCGGGGTCAGGTTCAGCGACTGGATGACCTCGCCGAACGGCTCGTCCTTGCGGCTCATGTGGAACATCTTGAGGATCGCCGACTCGGTACGGTCGTCACCGTCCTTGGCGCGACCCTCGGCCTGGGCAATCCAGATCGAGGCGCAATCGTTGCGGATCGAATGGTTGATGTACGCCGACAGCAATTGATAGGCCGCCATTTTCTCCCGGCGTCCGCTGATCGAACGGTGCACGATGAAGCTCTTGTTCAGGCGCATCAGGTCGCTGACGAAAGGCTTTTGCAACAGGTTGTCGCCAATGGCGATGCGCGGGGTCGGCAGGCCGGCGTGGTATACGGCATAGTTGACGAAGGCCGGATCCATCACGATATCGCGGTGGTTGGCGATAAACAGGTAGGCATTGCCGGACTTGAATTGCTCCACCCCGGTATAAGTGACACCGTCGGTGGCGCGCTCGATGGTGTGGTCGACGTAAACCTCGACTTTGTCCTGTAACGTGGCCACGGAGGTAATGCCGGCAAACTCACGGCGCAACCGATGGGCTATAAGAGGTTTGAGTGCCCAGCCTAAAGCGCCGGCGAAACGCGGGAAGCGGAAGTGGGTGAGGATATCTAGAAACGCCTTGTCGCCGAGCAGCCGTGCCAGCACTGCCGGGACTTCACTGTCGTCGTAAGGTCGGATGGCATCGAATTCGCCCATCATGCTCTCTTGTTGGAAACGGCTAGGGTAAGTAAAGGTTCTGATCGAAAACCGGCGGGGCACGGTCTGAAAAAGTAGCCAGACAAAAATAGCCCTGCAAATAGACCGGCGATTATACGCACAAGTCACCTGGGAGACCGCGATGCTGGAAACTGCGCAATATGAATGTCCGTATTGTGGTGAAGAAGTCGAGACCACCGTGGATCTGTCCGGCGGGGATCAGACGTATATTGAAGACTGTCAGGTGTGCTGCCGGCCGATAACCTTCGTGCTGCAGGTTCATGAAGAGGAATGGCATCTCGAAGTGTTCAGTGAAAACGAGTGAGGGGCATGTATGCAGCGCATCTATGATCCGGAGAACCTGATGGAAGGCGAGTTGCTGCAAGGCATGCTCGCCAGCGAGGGTATCGAGGCGCATCTGGTGGGCCGGGATTTGCTCGGGGGCAGCGGGGAGTTGCCGATCTATGGCTTGCTCGGGCTGTCGGTCGAGAACGATCAGGCTGCATACGCCCGCGAGCTGATCACCGCGTACAATGCCGCGCTGCCGCTGTCCGGCGATGAACCGGAGAGCTTTCCCGGCACGCTGGTCTGTTAGGCTGGCGTTCGTTTGATCAAGAGCCGTGTTGCCCCATGTGTGGACGTTATGCCCTGTTTCGCTGGAATCCCGCCTTCGCGGCGCTGCCCGGTTTTCCCGCCGACCAGCAGGCGCAGTGGAACATTTCCCCCAATGATTCGGTGTTGATGCTGCGGGCCGGGCCTGACGGCCAGCGCACGCTGGCCCGTGCCCGCTGGGGCCTGACGCCGCCCTGGCTGACCGATCTGTCCCGCACCCCGGCCCACGCCCGCGCCGAAACCGTGGCCGAACAGCCAATGTTTCGCCAGGCCTTGCGCGAGCGCCGCTGCCTGTTGCCGGCCAATGGTTTCTACGAATGGCGCGGCACGACGCGCAAGCGCCCGTACTGGCTGACGCCGGGAGAGGGCTCGTCATTATTTTTTGCGGCGATCTGGGAGGCGTATCCGGTGCAAGAGCAGGTTTGGCTGAGTACCGCCGTGATTACCCAGCCGGCGGCGAGCCAGCGGCGGCCGTTGATTCTGGATGAGGCGGGGCAGGCTGCGTGGCTCGATCCCGAGACGCCGTTGCATGTCTTGCAAGGATTACTGGCCAGTGAGCCCGCCGCGTTGCGCGAACGGGTCCTGGCCAACATGGTGAACGATCCGAAGCTTAATGGGCCGGAGTGTCTGACGCCGGGTTGATGTGTTGGCCGCACTCGACTCATCGGCGCCGCCGGCCACTTCATTGGCCACCTGGTCGATCTCGGCGATCTGCTTGGGTGGGTATGAGCGCGGCAGTTGAAAGGACTGTTCTTACGTGCCGGATGTCGTAATTGCATCAATGCGCGACGTGATCGGCTGCGGGTTTTCGCCGTATGTGAATTTTTTCTACGGCGATGAGAGCTTTGTCCGAATTGTGCGTCTTACGTCCGTTGTATCTAGCATCGTTACATTTCCACGCCTAGGATACGCGGCATGTTTTCAGGGAATTTTTTGATGAACAAGATTTTGGTTGTCAGTGCACTGGGCGCAGCGCTGCTGCTCACCGGTTGTCAGTCGGTCAATACCACCAGCGGCGGTGCCGTGGGCGTTGAGCGCAAGCAGTACATGTTCAGCATGTTGTCCTCGCAAGAGGTCGACCAGATGTACGCCCAGTCCTATCAGAAGACAGTGGGCGAAGCGTCCGGCAAAGGTGTGCTGGACAAGACCAGCAATGAAGCCCGGCGGGTTCAGGCGATTGCCGACCGGCTGATTGCCCAGGCGCCGACGTTTCGTCCGGACGCGGCTCAGTGGAAGTGGGAAGTCAACCTGATCAAGAGCGATGAGCTCAACGCCAACTGCGGCCCTGGCGGCAAAATCATCTTTTACACCGGCCTGATCGACAAGCTGAAACTGACCGACGATGAAATCGCCGCGATCATGGGCCATGAAATCGCCCACGCCCTGCGTGAGCACGGTCGTGAAGCGATGTCCAAGGCTTATGGCATCGAAATGGCCAAGCAGGGCGCCGGTGCTTTGTTGGGATTGGGGCAGGACACCATGGCCCTGGCTGATACCGTGGCCAACTACGGCATGACCTTGCCCAACAGTCGCGCCAATGAAAACGAAGCGGACCTGATCGGTCTGGAACTGGCGGCCCGCGCCGGCTACAACCCGAATGCCGCGATCACCCTGTGGAATAAAATGAGCAAGGTTTCGGAAGGTGCGCCACCGGAGTTCATGAGCACTCACCCGGCGTCGTCGAGTCGTATTGCGGCGCTGCAGGCGGCGATTCCGAAGGTCATGCCTTTGTATGAGCAGGCCAAGAAGTCTTGATAGTCATGTGGTGAGGCTGCTGGCCTCTTCGCGAGCAGGCTCGCTCCCACAGTGATTGATGTCGCACACAAACTTTGTGCTCAACAGATAACCCTGTGGGAGCGAGCCTGCTCCGGGCGGCGTTCCGACGATGAACGATAACGCGGTCTATCGACGCTATCGCGTCAAACCCACCCGCTGCTCTGCATCGCCTTGTACACCGCGACAATCGCCAGGACGAAGAACGCCGACGCCGCCAGTCGACGGATCAGGGTCAATGGCAACTTGTCCGCGGCAAAGTTACCCGCCAGAACCACCGGTACGTTGGCAATCAACATACCGAGGGTGGTGCCGATGATCACCAGCCACAACTCCGGATATTGCGCAGCCAGCATCACGGTCGCGATCTGCGTCTTGTCGCCGATTTCTGCCAGGAAGAACGCGATCAGCGTGGTCAGGAACGGCCCGAACTTGCGGGCGGTGCTGGCTTCGTCGTCATCCATCTTGTCCGGCACCAGGGTCCACAAGGCCGTCGCGGCGAAGCTCGCGGCGAGGATCCAGTGCAGCATCGTATCCGAGAAGAAACTGCCGACCCAGGCGCCTATCGCACCGGCTGCAGCGTGGTTGGCCAGGGTCGCGGCGACGATACCGGCGATGATCGGCCAAGGCTTGCGGAAACGGGCAGCGAGGATGAGCGCGAGCAGTTGAGTCTTGTCGCCGATTTCGGCCAAGGCAACGATTGCGGTAGGTACGAGTAGTGAATCCAGCATCAGGGGTTTTCCTAAGGGGCGGGTCGACACGGCTATGACACGTACAGCCTTCCCGCCCCGGGTAAGGTGTTCGTGTCATAGGTCTTGTCAAACCCTGCGATCCATCTGATGTGGATGCTTGGGTCGCATGCGCCATGGTCTTTTGACCAAGTATGTTGACGCATGCCGGACGAGCGTGGCGCTCGTGGGAGACTACTCCCCTAGGACGGAGCGGATTCTGCCTTTGCAAAACCCATTCGGCAAGCCTTCTTTTTCAAAAGAAGTACTATCCGCGTTTGGCCCGGTAGATTCGGAAACCCTGTCCTTCGGCCTTGATCGCACATACACCCAGATGCTCTTCGATCAGCGGTTGATACTTCAGGAAGCTATTCGCAACCAAGCGAAGTTCGCCACCGTTTTTCAGATGTTTGGCCGCTTTTCGCAGCAAGTTCTCCGTTGCGAAATAGTCGGTGTGCACCCCGACATGGAACGGCGGATTGCTCAGGATCGCACTCAACCCCATGGGCGCGGCATCGATTCCGTCACCGGTAATCACCTCGGCTTCCAGACCATTGGCCGCCAGGGTCAGGCGACTGCTGGCGGCGGCAAAGGCATCCACATCCAGCAAAGTGACCTGGTTGTGTGGGTAACGACGTTTCACCGCCGCGCCCAAGACTCCTGCACCGCAACCGAAATCGAGCAAGTGACCGCTGGGCAGTTTGTCCAGATGTTCCAGCAGCAGCGCGCTGCCTCGATCCAGGCGACCATGGCTGAACACCCCCGGCAGGCTGATGACCTTCAGCGGGCCTTCGGCCAGTGGCAGTTCGTAGGTCTGCGCCAGGCTTTCCAGCGGTTTGGCTTCAGGTGCATTGGCCACGGTGACCAGCCAGAGCTGGCAGTGGCGCGCGCTGTCGAGCTTGCGTGGCTTGCCGAACGGGTTGAGTTGTTTGGCGGCACCTTCGATGCCGCTTTTTTTCTCGCCGACCAGATACAACTCACGGCCGGCCAGCCGCGAGGCGAGGGCGTTGAGGATGTAGTCGGTCAGGTCCTTGGCCTTGGGCAGAAACACCACGGCGGTATCGAACGCACGCTCGGGCGCATTCACGCCAAAATGGCTGCGCTCGGCGAAACGGGCGTCCAGCGCCGCTTGATCGCCGGCGTGCCAGCACCAGCCGTGAGCGTCGGGCAGACGGCCTAGCAAGTCGTCGGCGGGCAAACCGGCCAACAACACCGAACCCTGGAATAACTCGGCCTGACGAAGCAGTACTTCACTGCGCGGATCCATAACTGCTCCCTTGAAAAAAAGTGCCGCAGTTTATCAACTGACGACCCGCAGCGCCTTACCGCTGAAGTATCCCTGTGCGTTTTCGGTCACTTGGCCAACGATTCGCTGGCGCGCTTCGCGGCTGCCCCAGGCGTTGTGCGGGGTGACGATCAGGCGCGGAATATCGTGGGCCAGCAGCGGATTGCCGTTGACGGGAGGCTCGACGCTCAGCACGTCCGTGGCGGCGCCGCCCAGATGGCCGTTGCGCAAGGCGTCGGCCAGCGCCTGTTCGTCGATCAGACCACCGCGTGCGGTGTTGACCACAAATGCACCGGGCTTCATCGAGGCCAGTTCAGGGGCACCGATGAAGTGGCGGGTATATTCGTTGAGTGGGCAGTGCAAGGTCAGGGCATCGACCTGTGGCAACAGTTCATTCAGCGGCAAGCGGTCCGGCCGGGCGGGGCGTCCGGGAATTTGCCCCAGCAGAACGCGCATGCCGAAGGCTTCGGCCAGCCGTGCGACTGCGCCGCCCAATTCGCCGTGGCCCAATAGGCCAAGGGTTTTGCCTTCGAGTTCGACAATCGGGTAATCCAGCAAACAGAACTGTTTGGCCTGCTGCCAGCGACCTTCGCCGACGGCTTTTTGATAATCGGCCAGGCGTGTGGCCAGGTTGAGCAGCAGCATGATCGTGTGCTGCGCCACCGATGGCGTACCGTAGCCCTGGCAGTTGCACACGGTAATCCCGTGGGCGCGGGCGGCGGCGAGGTCGACATTGTTGGTGCCAGTGGCGGTGATCAGGATCAGCTTGAGATCAGGGCTGGCGGCCATGGCGGCGGCATCGATGACAATTTTGTTGCTAATGGCGACGGTGGCGCCCTTGAGGTGTTCGATGACCTGATCGGGCAGGGTCTGGGCGAACAGCTGCAAATCGCTGAAACAATTGCGCAACGGGTTGAGGTCAAGGTCGCCGAGGTCCAGGGACGGATGGTCGAGGAAAACGGCGCGGCGAGTGTTCGTCATCAACTGTACCTTTTGTGCAGTGAACTGAAGGCGTAATCTGCCGAGCCTACCAGATGGAATAAATAGTTACGCTTGGCCTGAAGGAGCCCCCATGTACTGGACAGAGTTCTTGACCGTTGCCCTGATTCACCTGCTGGCCGTGGCCAGCCCCGGCCCGGACTTTGCCGTGGTGGTGCGTGAGAGTGTTACCCACGGTCGCCGCGCGGGCACCTGGACCGCGCTGGGTGTGGGGACGGCGATTTTCCTGCACGTAGGTTATTCGTTGCTGGGTATCGGCCTGATCGTGTCCCAGTCGATAGTGCTGTTCAATGCCTTGAAATGGGCCGCCGCCGCTTACCTGCTGTACATCGGTTACAAGGCACTGCGCGCGCAACCGGCCAAGCCTGTGGCGGACGGTCTGCACAAGGAAGCCGGCGAGCGCACGGCCCGTGGTGCCTTCACCTCAGGTTTCGTCACCAACGGTCTCAATCCGAAAGCCACGCTGTTCTTCCTCTCGCTGTTCACCGTGGTGATCAACCCGCAAACACCACTGGCCGTACAGGCCGGTTACGGGGTTTACCTGGCAGCGGCGACAGCGGTCTGG
Source organism: Pseudomonas sp. GV085 (assembly GCF_003050925.1). GTDB lineage: Bacteria > Pseudomonadota > Gammaproteobacteria > Pseudomonadales > Pseudomonadaceae > Aquipseudomonas. The sequence goes on from NZ_QAOV01000001.1 coordinate 72,295, forward strand.
TTCTGCCTGGTGGCGATGTTGTTCAGCCAGCAGCGCGTACGCGCCGGGTTTGCGCGCATGGGTCACTGGTTCGACCGGACCATGGGCGCGGTACTGATTGCGATTGGCGTGAAGCTGGCTTTTACCGAGATGCATTGATCAATCACACATCCTGTAGGAGCTGCCGCAGCCTGCGGCAGCTCCTACAGTTTCTGTCATGAAAGCCTACGAATGCTGGCGCAACGCTAGCATTTGCGCAGCTCTGCAAATCATTCCTTTGGCTGATTTGGCTGACGAACAAGGGCACTACAGTGCGTACTTTCAGTCACGACCGTGCAGTCAGAAAAAGGGATTCTTATGTTGCAGACTCGCGTTATCCCCCCGGCCGAAGGCGCTTACCAGTACCCGTTGTTGATCAAGCGGCTGCTGATGTCTGGTGCCCGTTATGAGAAAACCCGCGAGATCATCTACCGCGACAAGTTGCGCTACAGCTACCCGACCCTGATCGAACGGGTGGCCCGTCTGGCCAACGTGCTGACAGCGGCCGGGGTCAAGCCCGGGGATGCCGTGGGTGTGATGGACTGGGACAGCCATCGTTACCTGGAATGCATGTTCGCCATCCCGATGATCGGTGCGGTGATCCATACCATCAACGTGCGCCTGTCGCCGGAACAGATCCTCTACACCATGAACCACGCCGAGGACCGCTTCGTGCTGGTCAACAGCGAGTTCGTCGGTCTCTACAAGGCCATCGAAGGGCATCTGACGACGGTCGACAAAACCCTGTTGCTGACTGACCTGCCGGAAAAAACCGCGGACCTGCCGAACCTCGTCGGCGAATACGAACAACTGCTGGCCACGGCGAGCCCGCAGTACGACTTCGAGGATTTCGACGAAAACTCGGTCGCGACCACGTTCTATACAACCGGCACCACCGGTAACCCCAAGGGCGTGTACTTCACCCATCGGCAACTGGTGCTGCACACCATGGGCGTGTCGACCATCATGGGCGCGATCGATAGCGTGCGCCTGCTGGGCACCAACGACGTGTACATGCCGATCACCCCGATGTTCCACGTCCACGCCTGGGGCTTGCCGTATGTGGCGACCATGCTCGGGCTCAAGCAGGTGTATCCCGGCCGCTATGACCCGGAGTACCTGGTGGAATTGTGGCGCAAGGAGAAGGTCACGTTCTCCCATTGCGTGCCGACCATCCTGCAGATGGTCCTCAATGCCAAGGCTGCGCAGAATGTCGACTTCGGCGGCTGGAAAATCGTCATCGGCGGCAGCGCCCTGAACCGCACCTTGTATGAGGCGGCCAAGGCCAAGGGCATTCAGTTGACCGCCGCCTACGGTATGTCGGAAACCGGGCCGCTGGTGTCGTGCGCGCACCTCAACGACGAATTGATGGCCGGTACCGAAGACGAACGCACCACTTACCGGATCAAGGCCGGTGTGCCGGGGCCACTGGTGGAGGCGGCGATCGTCGACACCGAGGGCAACTTCCTGCCCGCCGACGGCGAGACTCAGGGTGAACTGGTGCTGCGTGCACCGTGGCTCACCGAGGGCTACTTCAATGAACCCCAGAAGGGCGCGGAGCTCTGGGCCGGCGGCTGGCTGCACACCGGCGACGTGGCGACCCTGGACAGCATGGGCGTGATCGACATTCGTGACCGGATCAAGGACGTGATCAAGACCGGTGGCGAGTGGATTTCCTCCCTGGACCTCGAAGACCTGATCAGCCGTCATGAAGCGGTACGTGAAGTAGCAGTGGTGGGGATCCCCGATCCGCAGTGGGGGGAGCGACCGTTTGCCCTGCTGGTGGTTCGTGAGGGGTACGTAATCGGAGCCCGGGAACTCAAGGAACACCTCAAACCGTTTGTGGAGCTGGGGCACCTGAGCAAGTGGGCGATTCCGAGCCAGATCGCCCTTGTTACTGAAATTCCCAAGACCAGCGTTGGCAAACTCGACAAGAAGCGTATTCGTGTCGACATCACCGAATGGCAGGCCACCAACAGTACCTTCCTCTCGACGCTTTAAGCGCCTCCCGGCGTGCCCGAAAGGGCACGCCAGCCCCACCAAGCAAGCGCTTGGCTTGTCAAATCGATTTTTTCAGCCATCCTTGCCGTGCCGACGGGTGTCGGACTGGCGAAAGGACTGTTCCAGAGTGGCTGGCAGCTGCAAATCACACTTTAGAGGGATCAAGCACAACTACCTGCTGGCTATAGTCCGTTCAAGGATTTTTAAGAACGGAGCAACCGCACGAACCGGGGCGATGCATCTTTGGAATGACTTTGGGACGCCATGGCTCCCGGTTATCCACAGCGTTTTTAGAAGTGCTCATTGCCATAAAAATAAAATGCACATGGAGTAGCGTCGATGACATCAGTAAACCAGTTCTGGCGCCGGGCGAAACTGCCCCTGGCTGTCAGTCTTGCCTCTACGCTCGCCGGGCCAGCATTCGGCGTCAGTTTCAACGTCGGTGAAATCGAAGGTCAGTTCGACTCATCCCTGTCGATTGGTGCCAGCTGGTCTACTCAGCAGCCGAACAAGAACCTCATCGGTGTCAACAACGGCGGCAAGGGTTTGTCCCAGACCTCTGATGACGGTCACCTGAACTTCAAGAGCGGGGAAACCTTCTCGAAGATCTTCAAGGGCATCCATGACCTTGAACTGAAATACGGCGATACCGGTGTTTTCGTCCGAGGCAAATACTGGTACGACTTTGAATTGAAGGACGAAAGCCGTCCGTTCAAGGACATCAGCGACGACGGTCGCAAGGAGGGCGCCAAGTCCGCAGGCACTCAACTCCTCGACGCCTTCGTCTACCACAACTACTCCATTGCCGATCAACCAGGTTCCGTGCGCCTGGGCAAGCAGGTCGTGAGCTGGGGTGAAAGTACCTTCATTGGCGGCGGCATCAACTCGATCAACCCGATCGACGTGTCGGCATTCCGCCGTCCGGGTGCCGAGATCAAGGAAGGCCTGATCCCGGTCAACATGTTCTATGTGTCCCAGAGCCTGACCGAAAACCTCTCGGCCGAAGCGTTCTATCAAATTGAATGGGATCAGACGGTCGTCGACAACTGCGGCACATTCTTCTCCCAGCCAGACATCGTTGCCGACGGCTGCAACGACAACCTGCGTGTGCTTAACAAGCGTTCGCAAATTCCGGCCATTGCCCTGGGGCCTTTGGCCGCCAATGGCGTCGACGTCAACGAAGAGGGTGTTCTTGTGCGTCGTGGCCCCGATCGTGATGCCCGCGACAGCGGCCAGTGGGGCGCGTCCTTCAAGTACATGTTCGACCCGCTGGACACCGAGTTCGGCGCCTACTTCATGAACTACCACAGCCGTGCGCCGATCTTCAGCGCTACCGGTGCGCCGCAGTCGGTCTTCAACACGGCCAGTGGGTTGCCCGGCCCGTTCGCGGCACTCGGGCCACTGCTGGTGGCAGGTAATTCGCAATACTTCATCGAATACCCCGAGGACATTCGCCTGTATGGCTTGAGCTTCTCCACCACCCTGCCTACCGGTACGGCGTGGAGCGGTGAGATCAGCTACCGTCCGAACGCGCCAGTGCAGCTCAACTCCACCGACATCCTGTTCTCCGGTATACGTCCCTTGGGCAATAACAACCCGAACAATCCGTTGACCAATGCATCGCTGCTTACCGGCGTACCGGGTCAGGACCTGCACGGGTATCGTCGCAAGGAAGTCACCCAGTTCCAGACTACCCTGACGCACTTCTTCGACCAGGTCATGGGCGCCAGCCGTCTGACCCTGGTGGGTGAAGTGGGCGTGACCCACGTTGGCGGCCTGGAAAGCACTTCCGACGTTCGTTATGGCCGCGATCCGGTCTACGGCCCGGGTGAGTTGCCAGCCTCTGGTGCGCTCGATACCTGCGTGGCGCTCAACACCAGCACCATCAACGGTGCGGGCCCGGGTACGCCGACCAACAACCGCAGCCGCAACTGCACCAACGAAGGCTTCACCACCCCGACTTCGTGGGGCTACCGCGGTCGTGCCATCTGGGAATACAACGACGTGTTTGCCGGTGTGAACCTCAAGCCGAACGTTGCCTGGTCCCATGACGTGAGCGGTTACTCCCCTGGCCCTGGCGGCAACTTCGAGGAAGGCCGCAAAGCGGTGAGCCTGGGTGTCGATGCCGAGTACCAGAACACCTACACCGCGAGCCTGGCGTACACCAATTTCTTCGACGGCAAGTACACCACCGTGGATGACCGCGACTTCGTTGCGCTCAGCGTCGGCGTGAACTTCTAAGCACTGCATTTTCTGGACGAACGCACATATGAAAATAACAAAGAGTCTGTTCCACGCCAGTGTTCTGGGTCTTTCGCTGCTGGCGACCAGTGTCATCGCAGCGGTTCCCCAGGCTGAGGCCGACAAGCTGGGCAAGAGCCTGACCCCGATGGGCGCCGAAATGGCGGGTAACGCCGACGGTTCGATCCCGGCCTGGAAACCGCTGCCGAAGAACGCCGGCACCGTCGACAGCAAAGGCTTCCTGTCCGATCCGTACCCGGGTGAAAAACCGCTGTTCACTATCACGGCGCAGAACGTCGACCAGTACAAGGCCAAGCTTGCCCCTGGCCAGTACGCGATGTTCAAGCGCTACCCGGAAACCTTCAAGATGCCGGTGTACCCGTCCCACCGCGGTGCCACCGTGCCGGATGATGTGTTCGCCGCTATCAAGCGCAACGCCACCAACACCAATCTGGTGTCCGGCGGCAACGGCCTGGAGAACTTTGAAACCGCCATTCCGTTCCCGATTCCGAAAAGCGGCGTTGAAGTCATCTGGAACCATATCACCCGCTATCGTGGTGGCAGCGTGACCCGTCTGGTGACCCAGGCCACACCGCAACCGAATGGCTCGTATAGCATGGTGTACTTCCAGGACCAGTTCGTGTTCCGCGACAAAATGAAGGATTACGACCCGAAAAACCCGGGCAATATCCTGTTCTACTTCAAGCAGAAAGTGACCGCGCCGGCACGTCTGGCCGGTGGTGTACTGCTGGTGCACGAAACCCTCGACCAGGTGAAGGAACCGCGTTCGGCGTGGGTCTACAACGCCGGTCAGCGTCGTGTGCGTCGTGCCCCGCAAGTGTCGTATGACGGTCCGGGTACGGCTGCCGATGGCCTGCGTACCTCCGATAACCTGGACATGTACAACGGTGCACCGGATCGTTACGACTGGAAGCTCGAAGGCAAGAAAGAGATGTACATCGCCTCCGACAGCTACAAACTCGACTCGCCAACGCTCAAGTACGACGACATCATCAAGGCCGGCCACATCAACCAGGACCTGGCGCGTTACGAGTTGCGTCGTGTGTGGCATGTGGTTGCAACCCTGAAGGAAGGCCAGCGTCACATCTACGCCAAGCGGGACTTCTACATCGACGAAGACACCTGGCAAGCAGCGGTCATCGATCACTACGACGGTCGCGGTCAACTGTGGCGCGTCGCCGAGGCCCATGCCGAGAACTACTACGACAAGCAAGTGCCGTGGTATGCCCTCGAAGCCCTGTATGACCTGCAATCGGGTCGTTACCTGGCGCTGGGCATGAAGAACGAAGAGAAGTCGGCCTATGACTTCGGCTTCACTGCCACCACCAGCGACTTCACCCCGGCCGCCTTGCGCCAGGACGGTGTTCGCTAAGGTGAACTGAGTAGAGGCCGCACCCTCTGAAAACGCCCCGACTGGTTCGGGGCGTTTTTTTGTTTGTAGACTTTTTGTAGCCATTTGTAGCAACTACCTTCATTCCCTATCCGTTTACGGCTAGTCTGCGGACATCTGCAACGCCGCCACCCGCAATTCAAACAAGAGCCGGCCATGACTGATTTGTCTACATCCCCGGGTTCTGCACACGTTGCTGTCGCGACACTCGACGGGCGCTTCTTCCGCCCGCCGTTGCCCGACGGCCATGTGCTGCGTCCACGTTTGTGCGAGCGCCTGAGTGCCGGGCTCGGCGGCAGGCTGTTGCTGGTCAGCGCACCGGCAGGGTTCGGCAAGAGTTCGTTGGCGGTGGAGTTTTGCCAGGGGTTGCCGGCGCATTGGCAAAGTCTCTGGCTGGGGTTGAGCCCGCGAGACAGTGACCCGGGGCGTTTTCTCGAACGACTGCTGGAAGGTCTTCAGGACTATTTCCCGCATCTGGGCAGGCAATCGCTCGGGCTGTTGAAAATGCGCCAGCGCCATCAGCCGTTCGCGTTCGAAGAATGGCTGGACGGCCTGCTTGACGAACTGGCCGTGCACTTGTCTACAGCGACGCCATTACTGCTGGTGCTGGATGATTACCATCTGGCCCAAGGGCCGGTGCTGGACCGCTGCCTGCAGTTTTTCCTCAATCATCTTCCCGATGGCTTGCTGGTGATGGTCACCAGTCGCCAACGCCCCGACTGGCACCTGGCGCGGCTGCGGCTGTCACGGCAACTACTTGAGTTGCATGAACAGGATCTGCGCCTGACCCACGACGAAGCCTTGAGCCTGCTCGACCGGCACAGCAGCTCCTTGCGCGGTGAGGCACTGGAAAACCTGATCCAGCGCAGCGAAGGCTGGGTCGCGGGGTTGCGCTTCTGGCTGCTGGCCGCCTCGGAGGCAGGCACCGATGGCGCGCTGCCGCAAGCGTTGCACGGCGGGGAAGGGCTGATCCGCGATTATCTGCTCGAAGAAGTCATCGATTGCCTGCCTGCCGAGGTCCAGTCGTTCCTCTACGACACGGCACCCCAGGAACGCTTTTGCAGCGAACTGTGCGACGCCGTTCGCGACGCCCATGACAGCGGGGAGATCCTGCGCTTCCTGCTTGCCCACCAGGTGTTCCTGGTGCCACTGGACGAGCATGGCCATTGGTATCGTTACCACCACCTGTTTTCCGATCTGTTGCGCACACGGCCTGCTTCCCAGTCGATGGTGCCGGCCGCCAGTCTGCACCTGCGTGCCTGCCGCTGGTTCAATGCCCAGGGACTGCTCGATGAGGCCGTGGAGCAGGCCTTGCGTGCCGGTCACCTGGACGTCGCGGCGAACCTGGTGCAGAACCTCTCCGAAGAGCAACTGCTGGCCGAGCAGAACGTCGGCATGTTGCTGCGCTGGAAAATGGACTTGCCTGACAGCTTGCTGATCAGCACGCCGCGACTGATTGTGCTCTATAGCTGGGCGCTGGGGATGGCTTGCCAACTGGATGCCGCCGAGGAGCTGGCCAGCCATTTGAGTCGCTTCCTGCCCGCTCCGTCGGCCACCGCCCAGAAGTCCATGCTGGCTCAATGGCTGGCGTTGAGTGGCATCATTGCCCGTGGGCGCGGCAACCGCGAACTGACGCTGCGGTACTGCCGCGAAGCGTTGGAAAGTCTTCCGTGCAAGCGTTACGGCCAGCGCCTGATGTGCCTCTCGACCCTGTCCAACCTGGCCATTGCCGACGGTGATTTGTGGCGGGCGCGGGGGCTGAACCGCGAATCGCTGGAGCTGGCGCAACGGGTCGGCAACCCGTTGTTCGAAGCGCTGGCGCACTACGACCGCGCTCGGGTGCTGCAAGCGCGCGGAGAAATCTGTCGGGCGCTGGAGGAGGTCCGTCAGGGGATGCAACGCCTGCAGAGCTTGTCTGCGCAGCGGCTGTATGCAGTTCGAGCCCGGCTGACCTTGTATGAAGGCTTTCTGCTGGCCCTGCGCATGCAGCCGCAGGCGGCGCGGCTGCGATTGCAGATCGGTTTGAGCGAGGCGCGAGCCTGTCGTGACATCAGCGTACTGATCGGCCATTGTGTGATTGCCAGGCTGGAAGGCAGCAGCGGCGAGTTCGCCAAAGCCTTTGCCGAACTGGCCGAAGCCGAACGGCTGATGCACATCTGGGATGTGCCACCGATCTACTACCTGGCCATGATCACCCTGGTCAAATGTGAACTCTGGCTGGCCCAGGGGCGCATCGATCTGGCCGAAGCCTGGCTGTCGCGCCTGGGGCAGACCTATAACGGCGAAAACGGGGCGGCACCACCGGAATTCCATCCGCAATTGCCGCTGCATATCGAATTGCAACAAGCCTTGCTCGACGTCATCCAGGGCCAACCGATGCTGGCCGAAGGGCGTTTGAATGCACTGCTTGAACATGGCCAGCAAAGCGGTCGGCAGCTGCTCAGTGTCATGGCGTTGACCCAGAAAGTGGCATTATTGCTGGGTAGCGGGCGGGAGCCGGAAGCACGCAAGGCACTGGCTCAGGCGCTGGATGCCGCTGGCGGAGGAGTGTTGCAACCCTTTGAGGGCCTGCTGGCCGAGCACCCGGACTGGCTGCGTGGACAGCTTCAAAGCTGTCCGCCAACCCCCGTTTCCCTGAACCTCAGTGAAAAACTGCCGGCATTGGCAGCCCGTCCCGGACTGGAGTCCTGCGCGGCCGCGGAGCAGCTCAGCACGCGGGAAATGGCGGTTCTGCGATTGATCGCCCAGGGCTGTTCGAACCAGGAAATCAGCGATCAGCTGTTTATCTCCCTGCACACGGTCAAGACCCACGCCAGCCACATCAACAGCAAGCTTGGGGTCGAGCGGCGTACACAGGCGGTGGCGCGGGCCAAGGAGCTGGGGGTTTTGGGTTAAGGATTCTTCACGATACCCATCGTGGCCATTGGCTGGATACTCAAGTGTGCGAAAATCCCTCGTCCCCGTTTATCGAGCAGGCCCTGATGTCCCAGCAACCCACCCTCATCCGCGAAACCTTCCCCGTCGGCCCTTTGCAGTGCAACTGCACGATCATCGGCGATCCGGTGACGAAAAAGGCCATCGTTGTCGATCCGGGTGGCAATCATGAACTGATCCTGGCGCGTCTCGATGCCTTGGGGCTGAAAGTGGTCAGCATCATTCACACCCACGCCCACCTCGATCATTTCCTGGCTTCCGGTCAACTCAAGGAGAAAACCGGCGCGACCCTGCATCTGCACAAGGAAGACCAGTTTCTGTGGGACAACCTGGAAATGCAGTGCCAGATGTTCGGCGTTCCTTATACCCCGGTGCCGTCTCCGGACCGCTGGCTGGCCGATGATGAAGAACTGGCTTGCGGATGTGGCGTGGCGCTGCACACGCCAGGTCATACGCCGGGCTCCATGAGCTTCTGGTTTTCCGAGGCCAAGCTGCTGATTGCCGGTGATACGCTGTTTCGTCGCGGCGTCGGGCGAACGGATTTGTGGGGTGGCGACCAGGCGACCATCGTGCGCTCGATCAAGCAGCGGCTGTACACCCTCGACGAAGAAGCGACCGTGGTGACCGGACATGGTCCGGACACCCGTCTGGGCGACGAAATGCGCGAGAACCCCTTTGTTCGGGGCTGATTTGTAACATTCGGAATTTTTACCCGTTAACATGATCCAACGCCCGCAAAGACTGATGCCTTGGTCCGTTGCACCACAGAATGCAAAAAAGTAGGAGCTTTACATGTTCACCACGCGTCGTTTGATTATTCTCGCTACGGCTGTGGCCGTTTTGTCCGGTTGTGCCTCGCCTAACCCATACGGCGGTCAGGGCCAAGCCCAGGGTCAGACGGATAGCGGCTCCGAAGGCATGAGCAAGACCGCGAAATACGGTGGCCTAGGCGCTCTGGCCGGTGCGCTGGCCGGTGCTGCCATCAACCACGATAACCGTGGCAAGGGCGCCCTGATCGGTGCTGCGGTGGTCGGTGCTTCTGCCGCCGGCTACGGCTACTACGCCGATCAACAAGAGAAAAAGCTGCGCGCCAGCATGGCCAACACCGGTGTTGAAGTGCAGCGCCAGGGCGACCAGATCAAACTGATCATGCCGGGCAACATCACGTTCGCGACCGATTCGGCGAATATTGCCTCAGGTTTCTATCAGCCGCTGAACAACCTGGCGGGCTCGCTGAAAGAGTTCAACCAGAACCAGATCGAGATCGTCGGCTATACCGACAGCACCGGCAGTCGCCAGCACAACATGGACCTGTCCCAGCGTCGCGCCCAAAGCGTGGCAACCTACCTGACCTCGCAAGGTGTCAGCGGTGCCAACCTGAGCGCCCGTGGCGCCGGCCCGGATAGCCCGGTTGCCAGCAACGCCGACGTCAATGGCCGTGCGCAGAACCGCCGTGTAGAGGTCAACCTCAAGGCGATTCCTGGCCAGCAGTATGGTGCTCAGCAGCAAGGTCAGGTTCAGCAGTATCCTTGATCGTCTGATTGAACCCCAGGCGTAAAAAGGCCCGCCCGATTCTAAACAGATCAAGCGGGCTTTTTTGTATCGTCAGTTCTGGCCCCTTCGCGGGCAAGCCCGCTCCCACAAGGATCGATGCCGTACACAAAATCTGTATTCAAAGCATGACCCTGTAGGAGCGGGCTTGCCCGCGAAGAGGCCAGTGTGGGCACCAGAGATACAGGATCAGAAATAAAAAAAGCCCCCGGACAATCACTTGTCCGGGGGCTTTTGCCTGCGGGCCCGCTTACTTCTTCAGGCCATAATGCTCATCGAGCATGCCCGGCGAGTTCGGGGCTTTCGGTGCGTAGTCGCGTGGCGGTTCCTGATTGCGTGGCGGCGTCAGGCGTTCCCGTGGAGCCTGCGCTGCATCGGCATGCAGGGAGGCCAGCAGGCGTTGGCGAGTCTGTTCGTCCAGGGCCAGGCGGTTGGCACCCTCGGCGAGATGGTCCTGCACTTCCTGATAGCTCTGAGTCAGCTTCTTGACCAGTGTCGCTGTGCTGTTGAAGTGGGTCACCACCTCGTTCTGATAACTGTCGAAACGTTCCTGAATATCGTCCAGCTGACGCTGCGTGCGGTTAGGCGCGGCATTCGGCGCAAGGCGAGCGATCAGAAACCCAATGGCGACACCCACAACCAGGGCAAGAGTCGGTAACAACCAAACTAAGAGCGAGTGTTCCACGAGTCCTTCCTCTATAAACGGCTTTGCTTTACGTTAACGGCTCGAACCTGCGCTGTATACCGCGATTCACTCGCGATAGACAGCCACAGACAATTTGCTAGACGAGTCGACCTTATTCGAGGTCACGGAGTTCCTTCCTTGCTTATGCGTGAAACCCCTGTATTGATTGACGGCCCGGTCGGGCAACTGGAAGCCCTGTATCTTGATAATGAAGATCCGCGCGGCCTGGCGCTGATCTGCCATCCAAACCCGGTGCAGGGCGGCACCATGCTCAACAAAGTGGTCTCGACCCTGCAGCGCACCGCGCGTGATGCCGGTTTGATCACCCTGCGTTTCAACTATCGTGGTGTCGGTGCCAGCGAAGGCACCCACGACATGGGCACCGGTGAAGTCGATGATGCCCAGGCTGTCGCCGAATGGTTTCGCGCCAGACACCCGGCATTGCCGCTGACCCTGTTCGGTTTCTCCTTCGGCGGTTTTGTTGCCGCAAGTCTCGGCGGACGCCTCGAGGCCAGGGGCGAGCAGCTCAAGCACCTGTTCATGGTTGCGCCGGCAGTCATGCGCCTCGGCGACCAGGATCAACTGCCACAGCACGGCGAACTGACCCTGATTCAACCGGAAACCGACGAAGTGATCGATCCACAAGTCGTTTACCAATGGTCCGACAAGCTCGAACGTCCCCATGAGCTGCTGAAAGTGGCAGAATGCGGACACTTTTTTCATGGCAAGCTGACCGATCTCAAGGATCTGATCCTGCCGCGTCTCTCGAATTGATTGCAGTCTGACAAGCGATTACCCATGACGACTCGTACCCGTATCCTCACCGGCATCACCACCACCGGCACGCCGCACCTGGGCAACTATGCTGGCGCCATCCGCCCGGCGATCGTCGCCAGCCGTGACAGCAATGCCGATTCGTTCTACTTCCTGGCCGACTATCACGCCCTGATCAAGTGCGATGACCCGCTGCGCATCCAGCGCTCGCGTCTGGAAATCGCCGCGACCTGGCTGGCCGGTGGCCTGGATGTCGACCGCGTGACCTTCTACCGTCAGTCCGACATCCCGGAAATCCCCGAACTGACCTGGCTGCTGACTTGCGTTGCGGCCAAGGGCTTGCTCAATCGCGCCCACGCCTACAAGGCTTCGGTGGACAAGAACGTCGAGACCGGCGAAGACCCGGATGCCGGTATCACCATGGGCCTGTACAGCTACCCGGTGCTGATGGCCGCGGACATCCTGATGTTCAACGCGCACAAGGTGCCGGTCGGTCGTGACCAGATCCAGCACGTGGAAATGGCGCGGGACATCGGTCAGCGCTTCAACCACCTGTTTGGCCAGGGCAAAGAGTTCTTCACCATGCCCGAGGCGTTGATCGAAGAGAGCGTCGCCACGTTGCCGGGCCTGGATGGCCGCAAGATGTCGAAGAGCTACGACAACACCATTCCGCTGTTCTCAAGCGCCAAAGAAATGAAGGACGCGATTTCACGGATCGTCACCGACTCCCGCGCGCCGGGCGAAGCCAAGGATCCGGACAATTCGCACCTGTTCACTCTGTTTCAAGCGTTCGCCACCCCGGCGCAGTCCGATGAGTTCCGCAGCGAACTGTTGCAGGGTCTGGGTTGGGGCGAGGCGAAGAATCGTCTGTTCCAGCTACTGGACAACGAATTGGGCGAGTCCCGCGAGCGTTATAACCTGTTGATCGAGCGCCCGGCGGATCTGGAAGACATCCTGCAACACGGCGCGAAAAAGGCCCGTGCGGTAGCGACACCCTTCCTCAACGAACTGCGTGAAGCGGTGGGCCTGCGCTCCTTCGTTGCTCAGACGCAAGTGGCGGCAACCACCAGGAAGAAAGCTGCAAAAGCTGCACGTTTTGTCAGCTTCCGCGAAGACGACGGCAGTTTTCGCTTCCGTCTGCTGGCCGCCGATGGCGAGCAACTGCTGCTATCGCGCAACTTCGCCGACGGCAAGACCGCAGGTCAAGTGACCAAGCAGTTGCAATCAGGTCAGGCATTGGACGTGCGCAGTGAAGCGCTGAGCTTCAGTGTATGGCTGGAAGGCGAGTGCGTAGCCGACAGCCCGACCTTCGCCGACAGCACCGCACGCGACGCGGCCATCGAGGCCTTGCGCATTGCCCTGACACCGATTCAGGAATAATCAACGGCTCGGCCCGACCAAGGGCCGATTGCCATTCCTCCGGGCCGTCGCTACAGTGTCGGCCCGTTTTTGTTGCCTTGCTAACGAATTATGACGCCCCTAGAACGATATCAAGCTGATCTGAAACGCCCGGAATTCTTCCATGATGCCGCACAGGAAACCGCCGTGCGTCATTTGCAGCGCCTGTACGACGACCTGGTCGCGGCCGAGCAAAACAAACCGAGCCTGCTGGGCAAGTTGTTTGGCAAGAAGGATCAGACCCCGGTCAAGGGCCTGTATTTCTGGGGCGGCGTAGGTCGCGGCAAGACTTACCTGGTGGATACCTTCTTCGAAGCGCTGCCCTTCAAGGAAAAGACCCGTACGCACTTCCACCGCTTCATGAAGCGCGTGCACGAAGAGATGAAAACCCTGGGCGGCGAGAAAAACCCGCTGACCATCATTGCCAAGCGCTTCGCCACCGAAGCCCGGGTCATCTGCTTCGATGAGTTCTTCGTTTCCGACATCACCGACGCCATGATCCTTGGCACCCTGATGGAAGAACTGTTCAAGAACGGCGTGACCCTGGTCGCGACTTCGAACATCGTGCCGGACGGCCTGTACAAGGACGGCCTGCAGCGCGCGCGCTTCTTGCCGGCCATTGCGCTGATCAAGCAGAACACCGAGATCGTCAACGTCGACAGCGGCGTCGACTATCGACTGCGTCACCTGGAACAAGCCGAGCTGTTCCACTATCCGCTCGACGAAGCCGCCAACGAAAGCCTGCGCAAGAGCTTCCGTGCGCTGACACCGGAATGCACGGCAGCGGTCGAAAATGACGTGCTGATGATCGAAAATCGTGAAATTCGCGCCCTGCGCACCTGCGATGACGTGGCCTGGTTCAACTTCCGCGAACTGTGCGACGGCCCGCGCAGCCAGAACGACTACATCGAGCTGGGCAAGATCTTCCACGCTGTGTTGCTCAGCGATGTCGAGCAGATGAGCGTCACCACCGACGACATCGCCCGACGCTTCATCAACATGGTCGACGAGTTCTACGACCGTAACGTGAAGCTGATCATTTCCGCCGAAGTCGAGCTCAAGGATCTGTACACCGGCGGTCGCCTGAACTTCGAATTCCAGCGAACCCTGAGTCGTCTGCTGGAAATGCAATCCCACGAATTCCTCGCCCGGGCGCACAAGCCGTAGGACGATTCGGAAAATAAAAAAAGGCCTGCGCATGCAGGCCTTTTTTGTGCGCCGAAGATCAAAAGATCGCAGGCTTCGCCAGCTCCTACAGGTACACACCATTCTGTAGGCGCTGCCGTAGGCTGCGATCTTTTAAGCTGCCTGCTGAAACTGCTGCCGATACTGATTCGGCGACAGTTCGGTGTGCTGGCGGAACAGCCGCGCAAAGAAGCTCGCATCGTCGTAGCCGACTTCGTAACTGATGGTCTTGATGCTCTTGCGGCTGGCGGACAGCAAGCCCTTGGCGGTTTCGATGCGTAGGCGCTGCAGATAATGCAGTGGCTTGTCGCCCGTGGCGGTCTGGAAGCGGCGCATGAAGTTGCGGATGCTCATGCCGTGTTCGCGGGCGACGTCTTCGAAGCGGAACTTGTCGGCGAAGTGTTCTTCGAGCCAGTGCTGGATCTGCAGGATGATCACGTCCTGGTGCAGCTTCTGGCCACCAAACCCGATGCGTCCAGGCGCGTAGCTGCGTTGCACCTCATACAGAATGTCCCGCGCAACGGCCTGGGACACATTGGCACCGCAGAAGCGCTCGATCAGGTAAATGTACAGATCGCATGCCGAGGTGGTACCGCCAGCACAGTACAGGTTGTCGGCGTCGGTCAGGTGCTTGTCCTGATTGAGTTGAACCTGGGGGAAGCGTTCGGCGAAGGCATTGAAGAAGCGCCAGTAGGTAGTCGCTTCCTTGCCATTGAGCAATCCGGCTTCAGCGAGCCAGAACACGCCGGTGGCTTCGCCGCACAGTACGGCACCGCGCGCATGTTGCTGGCGCAACCAGGGCAGGACTTGCGGGTAACGTTTGCAAAGGCTTTCGAAATCGTCCCAGAACGCGGGAAGAACGATGATGTCGGCGTTTTCCAGCCCGCCATCCACCGGAATCAGCACATCGCTGAAGGTGTTGACCGGTTTGCCATCGGGGCTGACCAGGCGGGTTTCGAACGCCGGTGTCAGGCCCTGGCCCAGCTGTTTGCCGTAGCGCAGGCTGGCGAGGTGGAAGAAATCCTTGGCTTGCATGAGGGTGGAAGCGAAAACCCGGTCGATGGCCAGGATGCTGACGCGCCGCAATGGCGTGGAGGCTTGGTTAGACATAATTCAACTTTATTTTTATAGGGGGAAGTGGTCACCAGACGGCTGGATCGTCTTATTTTTTGTCGGATGTGTCCAGTGTCCTGTATCGGAGGCGAGGCTTAGGCTCTGAAGATCAATTCCCTCTAATTACAAAGAAAAGGTGTCGCATGATCCCCAGAACCCTGTTCAGTTCCGAGCACGAGCTTTTCCGCGACAGCGTAAGAACGTTCCTCGAAAAAGAGGCGGTGCCGTTCCATGGGCAATGGGAAAAACAAGGCTATATCGACCGCAAACTGTGGAACAAGGCGGGGGAGGCGGGGATGCTTTGCTCGCACCTGCCGGAAGAGTACGGCGGCCTGGGGGCGGACTTTCTCTACAGTGCGGTGGTGATCGAAGAGGTGGGGCGTCTGGGTCTGACCGGCATCGGCTTTTCCCTGCATTCGGACATCGTGGCGCCGTACATCCTGCATTACGGCAGTGAAGCGCTGAAACACAAATACTTGCCGAAACTGGTGTCCGGCGAGATGGTCACCGCGATCGCCATGACCGAGCCGGGCGCCGGTTCCGATCTGCAAGGGGTGAAAACCACGGCCGTGCTCGATGGCGATGAGTACGTGATCAACGGTTCCAAGACCTTTATCACCAACGGCTACCTGGCCGATCTGGTGATCGTCGTCGCCAAGACCGATCCGAAGGCCGGTGCGAAGGGCACCAGTCTGTTTCTGGTGGAGGCCAATACGCCGGGCTTCGACAAGGGCAAGCGCCTGGAGAAGGTCGGGATGAAAGCCCAGGACACCTCGGAGCTGTTCTTCCAGGACGTGCGTGTGCCCAGGGAAAACCTGCTGGGCCAGGCCGGGATGGGCTTTGCCTATCTGATGCAGGAGTTGCCCCAGGAGCGCCTGACGGTGGCCATAGGCGGGCTGGCTTCAGCGGAAGCGGCGCTGCAATGGACGCTGGACTACACCCGCGAGCGCAAGGCGTTCGGCAAGTCGATCGCGGACTTCCAGAATACCCGGTTCAAGCTGGCGGAGATGGCCACGGAAATCCAGATCGGCCGGGTCTTCGTCGACCGTTGCCTGGAACTGCACCTGCAAGGCAAGCTCGACGTGCCGACGGCGGCGATGGCCAAGTACTGGGGCACCGATCTGCAATGCAAGGTACTCGACGAGTGTGTGCAGTTGCACGGCGGTTACGGGTTCATGTGGGAGTACCCGATCGCGCGGGCATGGGCGGATGCGCGGGTGCAGCGGATTTATGCCGGGACCAATGAAATCATGAAGGAAATCATCGCCAGATCATTGTAGGAGCGAGCTCGCTCGCGATGGTCGTCAACGATAACGTTGAAAACCTGACACCCAACGGAGTGCTCAGGTTTTTCGCGAGCAAGCTCGCTCCTACAAGTGGGGGTTATGGAGCAGGGTTCGGATGATCCTTGTGAATCGCCTCGATCCCTTCCAGTACCTCCTCCGACAATTTCAGATCAAAACTGGCGATGTTGCTCTCCAGTTGCTCCATCGTGGTCGCGCCAATGATGTTGCTGGTCACGAACGGCTGCTGCGTCACGAACGCCAGGGCCATTTGCGCCGGGTCCAGGCCGTGCTCGCGAGCCAGGGCCACGTAACGGCTACAGGCCGCTTCCGACTGCGGGTTGAAATAGCGGCTGAAGCGGCTGTAGAGGCTCAGGCGACCTTTTGGCGGGCGGGCACCACCTTCGTATTTGCCTGAAAGGAAGCCGAACGCCAGCGGCGAATAGGCGAGCAAGCCGCATTGCTCGCGGATGGCGATTTCCGCCAGGCCGACTTCAAAGCTGCGGTTGAGCAGGTTGTACGGGTTCTGGATCGACACCGCGCGCGGCCAGCCTCGGGCTTCGGCCAGGGCCAGGAAGCGCATGGTGCCCCACGGCGTCTCGTTGGACAGGCCGATGTGGCGGATCTTGCCGGCGCGGACCTGCTCGTCCAGTGCTTCGAGGGTGTCTTCCAGCGGGGTCAGGTTGGCTTCGATCTTGTGCTTGTAGCCGAGTTGCCCGAAGAAATTGGTGCTGCGCTCCGGCCAGTGCAATTGATACAGGTCGATGTAATCGGTCTGCAGGCGCTGAAGGCTGGCGTCCACCGCTTCGCTGATGTGCCGGCGGTTGTGGCGCAGGCTTTTATCGCGGATGTAGTCGATGGTGTTGCCGGGGCCGGCGATCTTGCTGGCCAGGATCCAGTCGGCGCGGTCGCCGCGGCTTTTGAAATAATTGCCGATATAGCGTTCGGTGGTGGCGTAGGTTTCGGCCTTGGGTGGTACCGGGTACATCTCGGCGGTGTCGATGAAGTTGATCCCGGCGCCCTTGGCCCGCTCGATCTGGGCGAAGGCGTCTGCCTCGCTGTTTTGCTCGCCCCAGGTCATGGTTCCGAGGCAGAGGGCACTCACGTTCAGATTGGTTCGGCCTAGCTGGCGATAGTCCATCGGGTGCTCCTTGGGCAAAACAATCATAAAAGCAGGTTGAATTATTTTTCGCAATCTGCATAATTGCGCACCTCTTTCTGCAGTGGAAGTGATGCGCCGCCGCCGAAGAATCTTGCCGTTGAACGGACGCGCCGACCCGAGCCCCCGAAAGCGTCTGTATCCGGCTGCCTTTGACTTGTCAAAGTACGCACTATTCAGTAAGATCCGCCGTCTAATTTACAGGGCGGCCCCTGAGGCTATAAAGAATGAAAACTTTTACTGCTAAACCGGAAACAGTAAAGCGCGACTGGTTTGTCGTCGACGCTGCTGGTCAGACCCTGGGTCGTCTGGCCACCGAAATCGCGAGCCGTCTGCGTGGCAAGCACAAGCCTGAGTACACTCCTCACGTTGACACCGGCGACTACATCGTCGTAATCAACGCTGAGCAGATCCGTGTTACCGGTGCTAAAACCACTGACAAAATGTACTACTCCCACTCCGGTTTCCCGGGCGGCATCAAGTCGATCAACTTTGAAAAGCTGATCGCCAAGGCCCCTGAGCGCGTGATCGAGACCGCGGTTAAAGGCATGCTGCCTAAGAACCCGCTGGGTCGCGACATGTACCGTAAGCTGAAAGTCTATGCGGGCGCTGCACACCCACATACTGCTCAGCAGCCCCAAGAACTGAAGTTTTAACGGAATAGTACATTATGTCGGCGACTCAAAATTACGGCACTGGCCGTCGCAAGACCGCAACCGCACGCGTTTTCCTGCGTCCGGGTACTGGTAACATCTCCATCAACAACCGTTCGCTGGATAATTTCTTCGGCCGCGAAACTGCCCGCATGGTAGTTCGTCAGCCGCTGGAATTGACTGAGACTGTCGAGAAGTTCGACATCTACGTCACCGTGATCGGCGGTGGTGTAAGTGGTCAGGCTGGCGCAATCCGCCACGGCATCACTCGCGCTCTGATGGACTACGACGAGACTCTGCGCGGCGCCCTGCGTAAAGCCGGCTTCGTAACCCGCGATGCTCGTGAAGTTGAACGTAAGAAAGTCGGTCTGCGTAAAGCGCGTAAGCGTCCGCAGTACTCGAAGCGTTAATTCGCTTTCACGTTCAAAAAAGAACGCCCAGTTTCCTCACGGAGCTGGGCGTTTTTTTTGTGTCTGCGATTTATCGAAGAATTGCGCTGTGACAACTTGCCACATCCGCAGACGCCCTATACTACAAGGCTTGGGGGTGCTGGGCTCCGGTAATTACCTTGTCAGAATTGGGGCTTTTCATTACCATTCGGCAAAATTTTTATAAGTACATAGATTTACTTAGTAGACGCCTGATTTAACAGGCCACAAAGCTGATGGGAGAGGACTGAATGAGCAATGACGGCGTGAATGCAGGCCGGCGTCGCTTCTTGGTAGCAGCCACATCCGTGGTGGGTGCTGCAGGAGCGGTGGGGGCTGCGGTCCCGTTCGTGGGGTCATGGTTTCCCAGTGCCAAGGCGAAAGCCGCAGGTGCACCGGTGAAAGTGAATGTCAGCAAAGTCGAGCCAGGTCAGCAGATGATTGCTGAGTGGCGCGGCCAGCCGGTGTTCATCGTCCGCCGTACGCCGGAAATCCTGGGGAATCTGAAGAAGATCGAGGGCCAGCTCGTTGACCCGACCTCCAAGAACTCGATACAACCGACTTACGTTGATCCGGAAACCCGTTCGATCAAACCTGAGGTTCTGCTGCTGGTCGGTATCTGCACGCACCTGGGTTGCTCGCCGACCTTCCGTCCCGAAGTGGCACCTGCGGATCTGGGGAAAGACTGGGTAGGCGGTTATTTCTGCCCTTGCCACGGTTCCCACTACGATCTGGCTGGTCGCGTCTACAAGTCGCAACCTGCGCCTTTGAACCTGCCAGTTCCCCCGCATTCCTATGAGACCGACGACATCATTGTCATTGGCGTCGATACGGAGAAGGCGTGATGAGCAAATTCATGGATTGGGTTGATGCACGCTTTCCCGCCACCAAGATGTGGGAAGACCATCTCAGCAAGTATTACGCTCCGAAGAACTTCAACTTCTTCTATTTCTTTGGCTCCCTGGCGCTGCTCGTTCTGGTCAACCAGATCGTTACCGGCGTCTGGCTGACCATGAGCTATAACCCGTCGGCGGAAGAGGCGTTTGCCTCCGTCGAATACATCATGCGCGACGTCGAGTACGGCTCGATCCTGCGTCTGCTGCACTCCACCGGCGCTTCGGCGTTCTTCATCGTGGTCTATCTGCACATGTTCCGTGGCCTGCTCTACGGTTCGTACCAGAAGCCGCGTGAACTGGTGTGGGTCTTCGGCATGCTGATCTACCTGGCGCTGATGGCCGAAGCCTTCATGGGGTACCTGCTGCCGTGGGGGCAGATGTCGTACTGGGGTGCCCAGGTAATCATCTCGCTGTTCGGTGCGATCCCGGTCATCGGCAACGACCTGACCCAGTGGATTCGTGGTGACTACCTGATTTCCGGTATTACCCTGAACCGTTTCTTCGCCTTGCACGTGGTTGCCCTGCCGATCGTTATCCTGGGTCTGGTGGTGCTGCACATCCTGGCGTTGCACGAAGTCGGCTCGAACAACCCGGACGGCGTGGACATCAAGAAGCACAAGGACGAAAACGGCATACCGCTGGACGGCATTGCCTTCCATCCGTACTACACCGTGAAAGATATCGTCGGCGTGGTGGTGTTCCTGTTCATCTTCTGCTCGATCGTGTTCTTCTTCCCGGAAATGGGCGGCTATTTCCTCGAGAAGCCGAACTTTGAAGTGGCGAACGCCTTCAAGACCCCAGAGCACATCGCTCCGGTCTGGTACTTCACCCCGTTCTACGCCATCTTGCGTGCGATTCCGGACAAACTCCTTGGTGTGATCGCCATGGGCGCGGCCATTGCTGTGCTGTTCGTCCTGCCATGGCTGGACCGTAGTCCGGTCAAGTCGATGCGCTACAAAGGCTGGCTGAGCAAGATCTGGCTCTGGTTGTTCTGCATCGCGTTCGTGATCCTGGGTGTGCTGGGCGTATTGGCTCCAACCCCTGAACGTACGTTGCTGTCGCAGGTATGTACCTTCCTGTACTTCGCCTACTTCATTCTGATGCCGTTCTACACCCGGCTCGAGAAGACCAAACCGGTTCCGGAAAGGGTGACTGGCTGATGAAAAAACTATTTGCTGTATTGATGCTCGCTGCGCTGCCAGTGTTCGCTTTCGCAGCCGAGCACGGTGGCCCTGAGCTGGAAAAAGTCGACATCGACGTTTCCGATAAAGCAGCCATGCAGGATGGTGCACGTACGTTCGCCAACTACTGCATGGGTTGCCACAGTGCCAAGTTCCAACGCTATGAGCGAGTTGCCGACGACCTGGGCATTCCCCATGAGTTGATGATGGAGAAGCTGATGTTCACTGGTGCCAAGATCGGTGACCACATGAGCATCGGCATGCAGCCGGCGGACGCCAAGGCCTGGTTTGGCGCTGCGCCGCCGGATCTGACCCTGGTTGCCCGTGTTCGCGGTACCGATTGGCTCTACGGTTACCTGAAGTCGTTCTACGAAGATCCGTCGCGTCCATGGGGTGTGAACAACAAGGTCTTCCCGAACGTGGGCATGCCAAACGTCCTGGCCGGCCTGCAAGGTCGCCAGGTGGTTGGTTGCAAACAGGTTCAGATCGTCGAAGGCGGCAAAAAGCAATTTGATCCGCTGACCGGTACGCCATTGACTCATGAAGCGTGCGATCAACTGACCATCGTGCCGAAAAGCGGTGCTCTGACTGAAGAGCAGTTCGATGAGAAGGTCAAGAATCTGGTAACCTTCCTGGCTTACTCGGCTAACCCGGTTAAGCTGCAACATCAGCGCATCGGTACGTACGTATTGTTGTACCTGGCGTTCTTCTTCGTCTTCGCTTACCTGCTCAAGCGCGAATACTGGAAAGACGTGCACTGATAAAGCTTCAAGCTATTGCTGTTAATCGCGCGCGCCCAAGGGCGCCTCTGAAGATGTAGCGAGCCTGGTTATCCAGTCGTTACGGGAGGCGCCCTCTGGGCGCGCTCGTTTTTCCGCGTTCGATAATTTCTACAAGCGAGGAGGATCGCCATGGGCGTGACCAATCGGTTGGCCTGTTACTCCGACCCCGCCGACCACTATTCCCACCGAGTGCGCATCGTACTGGCAGAGAAGGGTGTCAGCGCCGAGATCATTTACGTGGAAGCTGGACGTCAGCCACCTAAACTGATTGAGGTGAACCCTTACGGCAGCTTGCCCACCCTGGTCGATCGCGACCTGGCGTTGTGGGAGTCGACTGTGGTGATGGAATATCTGGATGAGCGTTACCCGCACCCGCCGCTACTGCCGGTTTATCCCGTGGCGCGTGCCAACAGTCGCCTGCTGATACACCGTATTCAGCGAGATTGGTGTGGTCTGGTGGACCTGATTCTGGATTCGCGGACCAAGGAAGCGGCCCGTGCCGTGGCTCGTAAAGAGTTACGCGAAAGCCTGACGGGTGTGTCGCCACTGTTCGCCGACAAACCGTTTTTCCTCAGCGAGGAACAAAGTCTGGTGGACTGCTGCCTACTACCAATACTCTGGCGATTGCCGATTCTGGGTATAGAACTGCCGCGGCCGGCCAAGCCGCTGCTTGATTATATGGAGCGCCAGTTTGCGCGTGAGGCTTTCCAGGCGAGTCTGTCTGGTGTCGAACGCGATATGCGCTAAGGCTTAAGGAGCCGCTATGAACTCCAGTCGACCTTATCTGGTCCGCGCGCTCTATGAGTGGATTGTGGACAACGATTGCACCCCGCACATGCTGGTCAATTCCGAGTATCCGTCGGTACAGGTGCCTCAGGGTTTTGCCAGTGACGGACAAATCGTCCTGAACGTATCGCCGCAGGCCGTGCGCCACTTGCACATGGATAACGAGGCGGTCAGTTTCGAGGGGCGCTTTGGTGGAGTGCCGCACACCTTGTACGTGCCTATAGCATCGATCCTGGGTATCTACGCCCGGGAGAATGGTCAGGGCATGGTGTTTGATCTGGAATCGCCGATGGGCGAGGACGAAGAGATCGAGCCGGATGACGATCTTCCACCACCCGACAGTGAGCCACCGCGTCCAAGCGGTCGACCCAGTTTGAAGGTGGTGAAGTAATAAAAAAGGCGATCCGAGAGGATCGCCTTTTTTATTACTTCACCACCTTCAAACGATGTAGGAGCGAGCTTGCTCGCGATGGTCGTGAACGATGACGCGGGCTGGAGCGCATTCACCGGACGTTTTTCGCGAGCAGGCTCGCTCCTACAGGATGAGGTTCAGTCGATGTACTCAAACAACTTCACAATCTTCTGCACGCCGGAAACACCTTGCACCAGGTTGGTCGCCTGCGCAGCTTCCTGTTTGGTCAGTAGGCCCAGCATGTAGACAATGCCGTTTTCAGTGACGATCTTGATGCGCGAACCGGGGATGTTGGCATCGGCGAGCATCTGGGCCTTGATCTTGGAGGTCAACCAGGTGTCGTTCTGACGGGCTAGGAAACTGGAGGGTGGCAGGATCTGCAGTTCGTTGTGCACCTGCTTCACGCGCTGGACCGCGGCAGCGGCCTGTTCGGCCTTGGCCTTGAGGTCTGCGCGTGGCGTTTGCCCGGCGAGCAGCACGACGCCGTTGAAGCTGGTGACGACGATGTGCGAGTCCTTATCAAGGGCCGGGTCGGCCTTGGCGATGTTCACGCCAACCTTGGTGTCGATCAGGGAGTCGTCGATCTTGCTGCCCAGTGTGCGGGTGCCGCGGTCATCTTCAATCGGTGCTTCACGGCTGGCAGTCACCACCGAGGTGCAGCCACTGATGCCGAGGCACAGGGTCAAGGCCAGTAGGCCAAGGCGATTAGGGGTCATTCTTCACTCCCGAACAATTGGCTGTCGATCAAGTCGCAAAGGCAATGGATCGCCAGCAGGTGGACTTCTTGAATACGAGCGGTGACGTTGGCCGGTACGCGAATCTCGACGTCCTCGGGCAACAGCAGCGACGCCATGCCGCCGCCATCACGTCCCGTCAATGCTACGACAATCATTTCGCGATCATGTGCGGCCTGGATCGCTTGAATTATGTTGGCCGAGTTGCCGCTGGTGGAGATAGCCAGCAACACATCGCCCGGTTGGCCGAGTGCGCGGATCTGCTTGGAGAAGATTTCGTTGTAGCTGTAGTCGTTGGCGATCGAGGTGATCGTCGAGCTGTCGGTCGTCAGGGCGATGGCCGGCAGGCTCGGGCGCTCGCGCTCAAAGCGATTGAGCAGCTCGGATGAGAAGTGCTGGGCGTCGCCGGCAGAGCCGCCGTTACCACAGGAAAGCATTTTTCCTTCGTTGAGCAGGGCGTTGACCATGACCTGGCTGGCTTGCTCGATGTGCGGTGCAAGTACTTCCATCGCCTGTTGCTTGGTGTCGATACTGGCCTGAAAAAGCTGGCGAATTCGGGATTGCATGTCCATCTGTGTGACCTTAAGTGGCGCGGCTGTTCGGCACATGAATGTGCAGCCCGCAAAGCAAAGAGCAAAAGTGTTCGGTGATAGTGTCCGGTTCGCACTGCCGGCGATCAACCGTCGAAGGCATTCTGTAGCCAGTTCAACTGATCGAGGTGGCTGTCGATGGCAATCACGTCGAAGCGGCAAGGGGAATTGGCCCAGCGCGACTCGCGCTGAAGAAAATATTGCGCGGCGAAAATCAGTTTTTGCCGTTTGCGCTCATCGATGCTGTCGAGCGCGCCACCCCATTGAGTGTTTTTTCTGTAGCGGACTTCAACGAATACTACTGTATCGCCATCTAGCATGACCAGATCAAGCTCGCCGCGTTTGCACGACCAGTTCTGCGCCAGCAGGCGCAGACCCTGTTGTTGAAGATGCTCGAGCGCATGGCGCTCGGCATCCATGCCGCTTTGCTGGCGTGACCTGTCAGGCATCAGCGAGTGGTATCCGGCAGGCGCTGGACCTGGCCATTGGCGAACTCGGCCCATGGCAACTGGCGTACGACCCGCTGGCTCTGAGACATGCCAAGGCTGCCCGATTCACCGTTGATGCGGCTGTCCGGCAGAGACTTGAGTTGGCCCAGGCGCGGTGCCAGGCGATAAGCGTCCACACCCATGGCATACAGGCGCCCCAGGCTGCCAGCGGCTTGAGGCCACTGGGCGGTGACCTGGCGGCGCAGCGGGTCGTTGGCGTCCAGCAACCATGGCGTCTCGCAGAAGCGGATGCCATTCATGTCGTTGTACTGGTTGACGTCGCCGCTGGCGCTGAACACGTGAGAGGTGGCGTAGACCGGCACATCGCCTGCGTACTGGAAGTTCAGGGTCGGTTTGATCTGCTGGGCCTGTTGTGGTGTTGCCGCGAGGAAGATGAACTCGATGTCCTGGCGGCGCGATGGCTGGGCAGCGACTTGCGAGCCAACGGTGCTTTGCAGGCTCTTGGCGCGACCTTCGCTCTGACGCAGCTGGAACATGTCGGCAATCTGCTGGGCCAACTGGACCGGCTGATCGACGCGTTCGGTGGCGACGATGGTGCCGCCATTGGCTTGCCAGTCCTGGCTGAATGCCTTGAGTACGCGGTCGCCCCATTCACCTTTCGGCACCATGATGGCTGCGCGGTGCAGGCCATCGGCGCGAGCGCGGCGCGACACTTCACGGGCTTCATCTTCAGCGGCAAGACCGAACTGGAACAATTGCGCCGGACCCTGATCGCCTTCGCTGTAGTTCAGCGCGAGTGTGGTGATCGGCAATTGCGGGCGAGCGCTCAGCTGTTTGACCAGCGGCTTCTCCAGTGGGCCGACGACCAGTTGCACGCCATCGGCCTGGGCCTTGCGGTAGAACTCGTCCATGGAGGTCAGGCGCGAGCTGTCATAGAACTCGATGGCGGGTGGTTTCTGCCCGGCCTGTTGTGCCTGGTAGTGAGCAGCCATGAAGCCGTCGCGCAGTGCTTTGCCGACCGAGGCCAAAGGACCGTCCTGAGGCAGCAGCAAGGCGATCTTGTTCAGGGGCTGGCTGGCCAGTTCCTTGAGTTGGGTCAGTGGCTGCGGCAATTGAATGGCTGCCGGGTGTTTCGGATTCCGCGTGCGCCAGTTGTCGATGGCGGCTTGTTGCTGCTCCAGGGTGCCGGCGGATTTCACGGCCAGCGCGAGGGCCATCCAGCCGCCGAGATCGTCGGTGGTGTTCGGTTGCAATTGCTCGGTCGGCAGCGAAGCGATCAGGGTCCAGATGGCTTCGTGATTTTTGCTGGCTGCTTCACCTTTGAGCATCGGTGCGATGAAAATGCGCTCCCGAGCAGCAGCGAGGGTCTGGCCGTCGGCTTCAAGGGCACGGGCGTGAACGGTGCCGGTGCGGACCTGCTGCTCTTCGGGCAGCTCGCTCAAGCGTTGCATGCTCGGATGGCTCAAGGCCGTCAGCGCGGCCTTGGGCTGGTTGCGGGTCATGGCCAGTTCAGCCGCCAGGGTGTTGGCGAAAATCTGTTGGCCCGGCTTGAGCTGCTCGGTCGGAACCTGTTGCAGGATTTGCGCGGACTGGCCGGCATTGCCCTGGTGATAGGCCAGGTCGGCAGCACTCAAGCGCAGCAAGGCGGCGTCTTCCGGCGATTTGCTTTGGGAGGCCTTCTCAAGCAGTTGCTCGATACTGGCATCCGGTGTCCGTGGAAGTTCGCCAAGGCTGGAGGAGGGCGAGCTGGCGCAAGCCGCCAGCAAGGCAGCGAGGCAGAGGGCAGATAACAGCCGCAGGCAAGCGATCATGTAAGCGTTCCTGATACTCGATCAAATTAGCGTGGAATTGTACCCAAGCACTGGCCGGGGCGCGATGTTACTGGTGTGAATCGATCAATTTAGCTGGTGTAAATGTTGCACCAGCGCACAAACAGACGCCGAGGCCTCCTTTGGTTGCGCGTATCGTGAGCCTCGCTACGCGCTACAATGGCGACTTTTACCGATCATGAGGTGTGCGCTTTGACTGCTCCAGGTGCTTTGAATTCCGCTGCTGGCTCGCTTTATGTGGTGGCGACGCCCATCGGCAACCTGGATGACATCAGTGCGCGGGCGCTGAAGATCCTGCGTGAAGTGGCCTTGATTGCCGCGGAAGACACCCGCCATTCCCAGCGCCTGATGCAGCACTTCGGCATTGCGACGCCATTGGCGGCCTGCCATGAGCACAACGAGCGGGATGAAGGTAGCCGCTTTATCACTCGCCTGCTTGCCGGTGACGACGTGGCGTTGATCTCCGACGCCGGGACGCCGCTGATTTCCGATCCGGGTTATCACCTGGTCCGGCAGGCTCGGGCTGCAGGCATCAATGTGGTGCCGGTTCCGGGTGCCTGCGCGTTGATTGCAGCGTTGTCGGCGGCGGGTCTGCCATCCGACCGATTCATTTTCGAAGGTTTCCTCCCGGCCAAGGCGGTGGGGCGGCGGGCGCGTCTCGAACAGGTAAAGGAAGAGCCGCGCACCTTGATCTTCTACGAGGCTCCGCATCGCATCCTTGAATGCCTGCAAGACATGGAGCTGGTGTTCGGTCCCGAGCGTCCGGCGCTGCTTGCCCGTGAGTTGACCAAGACGTTTGAAACCCTCAAGGGCCTGCCACTGGCTGAGCTACGCGAGTTTGTCGAGTCGGACAGCAATCAGCAGCGCGGCGAGTGCGTGGTGTTGGTGGCGGGCTGGTCTGCGCCCGAGGAGGAGGGCGCCGTCAGCAGCGAGGCGATGCGCATCCTCAACCTGTTGCTCGAAGAAATGCCGCTCAAGCGAGCGGCGGCTTTGGCGGCACAAATCACCGGCGAACGAAAGAATGTGCTGTACCAGATCGCGCTGGATCAGCAGAAGGGCGAGTAAAACCCGACGCGCAGGCGTGCTCTATGGCGCTTGGTGCTTGTTCTTCGGGCGCTCTGCCGGTAACCTTCGCGGCGGAGAGTCGATCGGACAGTCGCTGCCCCCTATGAAAATTAGGGGGGGGAGGAAAGTCCGGGCTCCATAGGGCGAAGTGCCAGGTAACGCCTGGGAGGCGCGAGCCTACGGAAAGTGCCACAGAAAATAACCGCCTAAGCGCTTCGGCGCCGGTAAGGGTGAAAAGGTGCGGTAAGAGCGCACCGCACGTCTGGCAACAGTTCGTGGCTAGGTAAACCCCACTTGGAGCAAGACCAAATAGGGTCCCAAGGCGTGGCCCGCGCTGGGACCGGGTAGGTTGCTAAAGATGTCCAGTGATGGCCATCGTAGACGAATGACTGTTCAAGACAGAACCCGGCTTACAGATCGACTCTCCACCTTTTTTCTCCTCTGCTTAAATCATTGGGCAGAGTGTTGGTGATAGCAATTTTCTCCAGGCACAAACGTCAGGAGAAGCGGTTTTGTGATATCGATTAGCCCGCGCTTGTAGTGATCGCATAAACTCCACGAAGCACCGGTTTCCCTCCTTACACAATCGTCAGCAGAACCTCTTTTGTAATACCAAAAAAATCTTACTCTTAATAAAACACTTTAACTTCCGAACGCAGCCTTCTGTGCTGATTCAAGTTATCGGGTGGATTCATCTGTCGGATTTTCGTTGCCTCTCCGTTAATGCTCCTAAATCTCAGTTCTGTAAGGATTTTCCTTTAATCCGCGCCTTGACGGTGTGGTGGGGGCATTCCTATAGTGTGCGTAAGTGGCGGAAAGTGGCATGAAGTGGGTTTTTTGAACTCAAAACGCTAGAATTTGGAGAGACGCTGACGTGTTTCGCGGAGCCAACGCTATCAGTCTCGATGCAAAGGGCCGTCTCGCAATGCCGAGCCGGTACCGTGACGAGCTCGATTCGCGGAGTTCCGGGCAGTTGATCGTCACGATTGATGCCGTTGATCCATGTTTGTGTGTTTACCCCCTCGATGAGTGGGAAATTATTGAAACCAAACTGCGCGCACTGCCTTCGCTTCGCGAAGAGAACCGTCGCCTGCAACGTTTACTGATTGGTAATGCCGTCGACCTCGAGCTCGATGGCAGTGGTCGTTTTCTGGTTCCGCCGCGTCTTCGTGAATATGCCAGGTTGGATAAGCGCGCGATGTTGGTAGGCCAACTGAACAAGTTCCAATTGTGGGACGAGGATGCCTGGAACGCGGTTTCTGCCGCTGACCTGGCTGCCATTCAACAACCGGGCGCTATGCCTGATGAACTGCGTGATTTGATCCTGTGACTATTGATAGCGGCTTTAACCACATCACCGTACTGCTTGACGAAGCCGTCGAGGCTCTCGCCGTACGTCCTGATGGCTGCTATCTGGACGGCACGTTCGGACGCGGCGGACACAGCCGGTTGATCCTCAGTCAGCTCGGTCCCGATGGTCGGTTGCTCGGATTCGATAAAGATCCACAAGCGATTGCCACCGGGCAAACGCTAGCGGCCGAAGACGGCCGCTTTGTCGTTGTGCAGCGCAGCTTTGCCGAGCTCGGTTCGGAAGTCGCCGAACGCGGTCTGGCCGGCAAGGTCAGCGGCGTGCTGCTGGATCTGGGCGTGTCTTCGCCACAGCTCGACGATCCTGAGCGCGGTTTCAGCTTCCTCAACGACGGCCCGCTGGACATGCGCATGGATCCGTCCCGCGGAATCAGCGCTGCCGAGTTCGTCAACACCGCGCCCGTGGAAGAAATTGCCCGGGTGTTCAAGGAATACGGCGAGGAGCGTTTCTCCGGTCGCATGGCCCGAGCAGTGGCCGAGCGCCGCGACATCAAGCCATTCGAGCGCACCGGTGACCTGGCAGAAGTCCTGAAGGTCGCCAATCCGGCGTGGGAAAAGGGCAAGAACCCTGCAACCCGTGCGTTCCAGGGCTTGCGTATTCACGTCAACAACGAACTGGGTGATCTGGAAACCGGCCTCGAAGCCGCCCTGGAGTGCCTGGAAGTGGGCGGTCGTCTGGTCGTCATCAGCTTCCATTCGCTGGAAGACCGCATCGTCAAACTGTTCATGCGCAAGCTGGTGAAAGGCGAAGCCGACAACCTGCCGCGCAACCTCCCGGTTCGGCATGTCGCCTTCGAACCGAAAATCAAAGTCCATGGCAAAGCGCAGACGGCCTCCGACGCCGAACTCAAAGCCAACCCACGTTCCCGTAGTGCTGTCATGCGTGTGGCGGAGAAGCTGCGGTGAGCAAGCTTTTCGCCAAGCCATTGCCCGGCGGAAGCTTCTTCATGCTGCTGCTGTTTGTCGGCGTGCTCATTTCGGCCATTGGCGTGTCCTACAGCGCCCACTGGAACCGTCAGCTATTGAATTCGCTGTACAACGAATTGAGCGTGCGCGACAAGGCGCAAGCCGAGTGGGGCCGGTTGATTCTGGAGCAGAGCACCTGGACCGCCCACAGCCGTATCGAAGTGCTGGCCACCGAACAACTGAAAATGCACATTCCCGGTGCCGCTGACGTGAAGATGGTGGCGCCATGATGAAGCTCGAAGGTGCACTCTTTCCTTGGCGGTTCCGCGTGGTGCTGGGTTTGCTCGGCATCATGGTGGTCGCGATTGCCTGGCGCATCATCGATTTGCAAGTAGTCGACCGTGCCTTCCTCAAAGGTCAGGGCGATGCCCGCAGTGTTCGTCATATTCCGATTCCGGCCCACCGTGGTCTGATCACCGACCGTAACGGCGAGCCCTTGGCCGTGAGTACTCCGGTCACCACCCTTTGGGCCAATGCCAAGGAAATGCAAACGGCCAAAGAGAAGTGGCCAGCACTGGCGGCTGCCTTGGGGCAGGACCCGAAAGCCCTGGCCGAACGTCTCGAAGCCCAGGCCAACAAGGAATTCATTTACCTGGTGCGCGGGCTGACGCCTGAGCAGGGCCAGGCCGTGCTCGACCTGAAGGTGCCAGGTGTCTACGGCATCGAAGAGTTCCGGCGGTTTTATCCTGCCGGCGAAGTCACCGCCCATATGGTCGGGTTTACCGACATCGACGATCATGGTCGTGAAGGCGTCGAACTGGCCTACGACGAATGGCTGGCCGGGGTCCCTGGCAAGCGTCAGGTGATCAAGGACCGGCGCGGCCGGCTGATCAAGGATGTCCAGGTCACCAAAAACGCCAAGGCCGGCAAGCCCTTGGCGTTGTCCATTGACCTGCGCCTGCAATACCTGGCCAACCGCGAATTGCGCAACGCGATCATCGAGAACGGCGCCAAGGCCGGCAGTCTGGTGATCATGGACGTGAAGACCGGTGAGATTCTCGCAATGGTCAACCAGCCGACCTACAACCCGAACAACCGTCGCAACCTGCAACCGGCGATGATGCGTAACCGCGCGATGATCGACGTGTTCGAGCCGGGTTCGACCATGAAAGCGATCTCGATGAGCGCCGCCATCGAAACCGGCCGCTGGAAACCGAGCGACACCGTCGAGGTGTATCCGGGCTCCTTGCAGATTGGCAAGTACACCATCAAGGACGTATCCAAGACTGAGGGCCCGGTACTCGACCTGACCGGCATTCTGATCAACTCCAGTAACGTCGGCATGAGCAAGGTTGCCTTCGACATTGGCGGCGAAACCATTTTCCGTCTCGCGCAGAAAGTCGGCCTCGGCCAGGACACCGGCCTGGGCTTCCCGGGCGAGCGCGTCGGCAACCTGCCGAACTACCGCGAGTGGCGCAAGGCAGAAACCGCCACGCTATCCTACGGCTACGGTATCTCCGTGACCGCAATCCAGCTGGTCCACGCCTTCTCGGCCCTGGCCAACAACGGTCGCCTCGCACCACTGACTTTGATCAAGACCGACAAGGCGCCGCAAACCACCCAGGTGTTGCCGGAGGCCGTCGCGAAAACCATGCAAGGCATGCTGCAACAAGTGATCGAAGCCCCGCGCGGCGTATTCCGTGCGCAGGTGCCGGCGTATCACGTGGGCGGCAAGTCGGGTACTGCGCGTAAAACCTCGGTTGGCACCAAGGGCTACGCCGAGAACTCCTACCGTTCGCTGTTCGCCGGCTTCGGCCCGATGAGCGATCCGCGTTACGCCATCGTGGTGGTGATCGACGAGCCGACCAAGGCCGGTTACTTCGGTGGCCTGGTTTCCGCGCCGGTGTTCAGCCGCGTGATGTCGGGCACCCTGCGCCTGATGAACATTACGCCGGACAACCTGCCACCTACTCAACAAGCGAACGCAACACCGGTCGTTCCGCTGAAAGCCAATGGAGGGCGCGGCTGATGTCTCTGAGCCTGAACAAGATTTTCCCTCACGCCGGCCACGATCTGCTGATTCGCGAACTCGCCCTGGACAGCCGTAATGTGCGCGCAGGTGATTTGTTCCTGGCCGTCCCGGGCGGGAAGTTCGATGGGCGCGCTCATATTGCCGACGCCTTGCAACGCGGCGCGGCTGCGGTGGCCTATGAAGTAGAAGGCGCCACGATCCTGCCGATCACTGAAGTGCCGCTGATTCCGGTCAAGGGCCTGGCGGCTCAACTGTCGGACATCGCCGGGCGTTTTTATGGCGAGCCGAGCCATCACCTGAACCTGGTGGGCGTTACCGGCACCAACGGCAAGACCAGCGTGACGCAATTGGTCGCCCAGGCACTGGACCTGCTCGGCCAGCACTGCGGCCTGGTCGGCACACTCGGTACCGGTTTCTACGGCGCGCTGGAAAGCGGCCTGCACACCACGCCGAATCCGATTGCCGTGCAAGCGACCCTGGCGGACCTGAAGAAGGCCGGGGCCAAAGCCGTGGCGATGGAAGTGTCTTCCCATGGCCTGGACCAGGGGCGCGTGACGGCATTGGCCTTCGATGTGGCGGTGATGACTAACCTGTCCCGCGATCATCTGGATTACCACGGCACCATGCAGGTCTACGGCGATGCCAAGGCCAAGCTGTTTGCCTGGAATGATTTGAAATGCCGCGTGGTCAACCTCGACGACGAATTTGGTCGGCAACTGGCAGCCGACAAGCGCGAGTCGCGGCTGATTACCTATAGCCTGGAAGATTCCAGCGCCTACCTGTATTGCCGCCAGGCGCAATTCGACGACGAAGGTGTGCGCGCCACGCTGGTCACGCCACAGGGCGAGCACCTCTTGCGCAGCACCTTGCTCGGTCGCTTCAACCTGAGCAATGTCCTGGCGGCGGTCGGCGCGTTGCTCGGACTGGATTACGCCCTGGACGAAATCCTCAAGGTGCTGCCAGAGCTCGAAGGCCCTGCCGGGCGCATGCAGCGTCTGGGCGGTGGCTCGCAGCCATTGGTGGTGGTCGACTACGCCCACACCCCGGATGCGCTGGAAAAAGTACTGCTGGCCCTGCGTCCACACGCCAAGGGCCGGTTGCTGTGCCTGTTCGGCTGTGGCGGCGACCGCGATCGCGGCAAGCGTCCATTGATGGCCGAAGTGGTCGAGCGCCTGGCCGATGGCGTGCTGGTGACCGATGACAATCCGCGCACTGAAGATCCATCGGTGATTTTCGATGACATCCGCGCCGGTTTCACGGCTGTGGATAAAGTGGAGTTCGTTGCCGGTCGCGGTCAGGCGATTGCCCGGTTGATCGCCAGCGCCTCGGTGGATGACGTGATAGTCCTGGCCGGTAAAGGTCACGAGGACTATCAGGAAATCAACGGCGAACGCCATGCCTTTTCCGATCTGGTCGAGGCCGATCGTGCCTTGACCGCGTGGGAGGTGGCCCATGCTTAAGGCCTTGAGGCTGAGTGAACTGACCGGCGCGCTGAATGCTCGCCTGGTGTCTGCCGATGCCAGCTTCGACGGCGTCAGTATCGACAGCCGTGCAATCAAGCCGGGTCAGCTGTTTATTGCCCTGGCCGGTCCGCGTTTTGACGGTCATGACTATCTCAATGAAGTCGCCGCCAAGGGCGCCGTGGCTGCGCTGGTCGAGCGTGAAGTCGCCGACAGCACGTTGCCGCAATTGCTGGTCAGCGACACTCGCCAGGCCCTTGGCCAGTTAGGCGCGCTGAATCGCGCCGCCTACACCCGTCCGGTCGCGGCCATTACCGGTTCCAGCGGCAAGACCACGGTCAAGGAGATGCTTGCGAGCATCCTGCGCACCCATGGTCCGGTGCTGGCCACCCGTGGGAACCTGAACAACGACCTTGGCGTTCCGCTGACCCTGCTCGAACTGGCGCCGGAACATACCGCTGCGGTGATCGAGTTGGGTGCCTCGCGCCTGGGCGAAATTGCCTACACCGTGAGCATGACCAAACCCCATGTGGCCGTTCTCAATAACGCCGGGACCGCCCACGTCGGCGAGTTCGGCGGTCCGGAAAAAATCGTCGAAGCCAAAGGCGAGATTATCGAAGGGCTGGATGCCGATGGCGTCGCCGTTCTCAATCTTGACGACAAGGCGTTCGGTATCTGGAAAGCGCGCGCCGGTGACCGCAAAGTGCTGACGTTTGCGTTGAGCAACGCCAGCGCCGATTTCCATGCCAGTGACCTGGCCACCGATGCTCGCGGCTGCCCGGCGTTCAACCTGCACAGCCCTGAAGGTGTGGCGCGCGTTCAACTGAACCTGCTCGGCACCCACAACGTCACCAATGCCATGGCCGCCGCCGCTGCCGCCCATGCCCTGGGTGTGTCGCTGTCCGGTATCGCCGCTGGCCTTGGCGCGGTGCAACCGGTCAAGGGTCGCACCGTTGCGCAATTGGCCAGCAATGGCATGCGCGTGATCGATGACACTTACAACGCCAATCCCACCTCCATGTGCGCTGCCGTTGATATACTGGCCGGCTTTTCCGGTCGCACCGTCCTGGTGCTCGGGGATATCGGCGAGTTGGGCGAATGGGCGGAGCAGGGGCACCGCGACGTGGGCGAGTACGCCCGTGGCAAGGTTTCTGCGCTGTACGCCGTCGGGCCAATGATGGCTCACGCCGTGAACGCATTCGGTCCACAGGCTTTTCACTTCAGCACGCAGGCTGAGCTGATCAAGGCCCTGGGCGCCGAACAAGACACAAACACCACCATTTTGATCAAGGGGTCGCGCAGCGCTGCGATGGAAAACGTCGTCGCCGCCTTGTGCGGGTCCAGTCTGGAGAAACATTAATGCTGCTGCTGCTAGCGGAGTATCTGCAACAGTTCTACAAAGGCTTCGCGGTCTTCCAGTACCTGACCCTGCGCGGGATTCTCGGTGTACTGACCGCGCTGGTCTTGTCGCTGTGCTATGGCCCGTGGATGATCCGCACCCTGCAGAACCGTCAGATCGGTCAGTCCGTTCGCAATGACGGCCCGCAGTCGCACCTGTCCAAGTCGGGTACCCCGACCATGGGCGGCGCACTGATTCTGTCGTCCATCGGGGTCAGCACCCTGCTTTGGGCTGACCTGAGCAACCGTTACGTCTGGGTCGTACTGTTGGTGACCCTGCTGTTCGGCGCCATCGGCTGGGTCGACGACTACCGCAAGGTCATCGAGAAAAACTCCCGCGGCCTGCCAAGCCGCTGGAAGTATTTCTGGCAGTCGGTATTCGGTCTGGGCGCAGCGATCTTTCTGTATGTGACCGCCGCCACGCCGGTGGAAACCACGCTGATCCTGCCGATGCTCAAGGACTACAGCATTCCATTGGGCGCCGGCTTCATCGTCCTGACCTATTTCGTGATTGTCGGTTCGAGCAACGCGGTCAACCTGACCGATGGCCTCGACGGCCTGGCGATCATGCCGACGGTGATGGTGGGCGGTGGCCTGGGCATTTTCTGCTACCTGTCGGGTAACGTGAAATTCGCCGAATACCTGCTGATCCCTTACGTACCGGGCGCAGGCGAGCTGATCGTGTTCTGTGGCGCACTGATCGGAGCCGGCCTGGGCTTTCTGTGGTTCAACACCTATCCGGCACAAGTCTTCATGGGCGACGTCGGCGCACTGGCGCTGGGCGCGGCCCTGGGCACCATCGCGGTGATCGTCCGTCAGGAAATCGTCCTGTTCATCATGGGCGGCGTGTTCGTGATGGAAACCCTGTCAGTGGTCATTCAGGTCGCCTCTTTTAAACTGACCGGTCGCCGCGTATTCCGCATGGCACCGATTCACCACCACTTTGAACTCAAGGGCTGGCCCGAGCCGCGCGTGATCGTCCGTTTCTGGATCATCACCGTGATTCTCGTGCTGGTCGGCCTTGCCACCCTGAAGCTGAGGTAGAAACTCGTGTCTCTGATCGCTTCTGACCACTTCCGCATCGTTGTCGGCCTCGGCAAGAGCGGCATGTCCCTGGTTCGCTTCCTGGCGAACCAGGGCGTGGCGTTTGCCGTGGCCGATACGCGGGAAAATCCACCGGAACTGGCCACGCTCAAGCGTGACTATCCGCACGTGGAAGTGCGTTGTGGCGAGCTGGACGTCGAGTTCCTGTGCCGTGCCGACGAGCTTTACGTGAGCCCCGGCCTGGCGCTGGCGACCCCGGCCCTGCAGGCCGCCGCCGCCCGTGGCGTGAAGTTGTCCGGCGACATCGAACTGTTCGCGCGTAACGCGAAGGCGCCGATCGTGGCCATCAGCGGTTCCAACGCGAAAAGCACCGTGACCACCCTGGTCGGCGAGATGGCCGCTGCGGCGGGCAAGCGTGTTGCCGTTGGCGGCAACCTCGGTACGCCGGCGCTGGATCTGCTGCGCGACGACGTCGAGCTGTACGTGATGGAGTTGTCGAGTTTCCAGCTGGAAACCACCGACCAACTCAACGCCGAAGTGGCGACCGTGCTCAACATCAGCGAAGACCACATGGACCGTTACAGCGGTCTGCCGGCCTATCACCTGGCCAAGCACCGGATTTTCCGTGGCGCCAGACAGTTCGTGGTCAATCGTCAGGATGCCCTGAGTCGTCCGTTGATGGGCGAAGGGCAGCCATGCTGGACCTTCGGCCTGAGCAAACCCGACTTCAAATCCTTCGGTATCCGTGAAGAAGACGGCGAAAAATACCTGGCTTTCGAGTTCCAGAACCTGATGCCGGTGCGCGAACTGAAGATTCGCGGTGCCCATAACCAGTCCAACGCCCTGGCAGCCCTGGCCCTGGGCCATGCGGTCGGCCTGCCATTCGATGCCATGCTGTCGAGCCTGCGCACCTTCGCCGGTCTCGAACATCGCTGCCAATGGGTCCGCGATCTTGACGGCGTGGGCTACTACAACGATTCCAAGGCTACCAACGTCGGTGCCGCACTGGCGGCCATCGAAGGCCTGGGCGCGGACATCGAAGGCAAGATCGTGCTGATCGCCGGCGGCGACGGCAAGGGTGCCGAGTTCAAGGACCTGCGCGATCCGGTGGCGGCCAACTGCCGCGCCGTGGTGCTGATGGGGCG
The DNA here is from genome assembly GCF_003050925.1 of Pseudomonas sp. GV085. Taxonomy (GTDB): domain Bacteria; phylum Pseudomonadota; class Gammaproteobacteria; order Pseudomonadales; family Pseudomonadaceae; genus Aquipseudomonas. The sequence continues at coordinate 109,206 of NZ_QAOV01000001.1, forward strand.
TGACTCCGACAAGATCGGTGAGGCCATCGGCGATGCCGTACCGCTGATCCGCGCCGGCTCCCTGGTCGAAGCCGTCGAGCAATGCCGCGCCGCCGCCCAACCGGGCGACGTGGTGCTGCTGTCGCCAGCCTGCGCCAGTTTCGACATGTTCAAGAACTACGAAGACCGCGGTCACCAGTTCGTCCAAGCCGTGGAGGATCTGGCATGAGCCTGAAAGACATCATCAAGCCATACCCTTCGCCGATCATCACCGGGCGCGGTATCGACCTCGACTTCCCGATGCTCGCCGGTTGCCTGACGCTGCTCGGCCTTGGGCTGATCATGATCGCCTCGGCATCGACTGAAGTGGCGGCCGTGCAGTCAGGCAGCGCCCTGTACTACATGATTCGCCACCTTATTTACGTGGTGCTGGGCCTGGGTGCCTGCATCGTCACCATGATGATCCCGATTGCCACCTGGCAACGCCTGGGCTGGTTGATGCTACTGGGGGCGTTCGGCTTGCTGGTGATGGTGATCGTCCCGGGAATCGGTCGTGAGGTTAACGGCTCGATGCGCTGGATCGGCTTCAGTTTCTTCAACGTCCAGCCTTCCGAGATCGCCAAGGTGTTCGTGGTGATCTACCTCGCCGGTTATCTGGTGCGTCGCCAGAAAGAAGTGCGCGAAAGCTGGATGGGCTTCTTCAAACCGTTCATCGTGCTGCTGCCGATGGCGGGCCTGCTGCTGATGGAGCCGGACTTCGGTGCCACCGTGGTGATGATGGGCGCTGCCGCGGCGATGCTGTTCCTCGGCGGCGTCGGCCTGTTCCGTTTTTCCCTGATGGTGGTCTTGGCCGTCGGTGCAGTGGTGCTGTTGATTCAAATGCAGCCCTATCGAATGGCGCGTCTGACCAACTTTGCCGACCCGTGGGCCGACCAGTTCGGCGCCGGCTATCAGTTGTCCCAGGCATTGATCGCTTTCGGTCGCGGTGAATGGCTGGGCGTTGGCTTGGGCAACAGCGTGCAGAAACAGTTTTACCTGCCGGAAGCCCACACTGACTTCGTATTCTCGGTCCTGGCCGAAGAACTGGGCGCGGTGGGTTCACTGTGCACAGTGGCATTGTTCGTCTTCGTGTGTATTCGTGGCATGTACATCGGACTATGGGCTGAAAAGGCCAAGCAGTTTTTTGCTGCTTATGTCGCCTACGGTCTGTCGTTCCTGTGGATTGGTCAATTCCTGATCAATATCGGCGTGAACGTGGGCCTGCTTCCGACCAAGGGACTGACCCTGCCGTTCCTCAGTTATGGCGGTAGTTCGTTGGTGATCTGCTGTGCCTGTCTCGGCTTGTTGCTGCGCATTGAGTGGGAAAGTCGAACCCACCTGGGCAGTGAAGAGATGGAGTTCCATGAGAGCGACTTCGCCGAGGAGCCGCACCATGGGCGCTAACGTCATGATCATGGCCGGCGGCACCGGTGGCCACGTGTTCCCGGCGCTGGCCTGTGCCCGCGAATTCCAGGCGCGCGGCTATACCGTGCACTGGCTCGGCACCCCGCGTGGCATCGAGAACGATCTGGTGCCGGCGGCCGGTATCGAGTTGCACCGGATCAATGCCAGCGGGCTGCGCGGCAAGGGCAAGCTGTCCCTGCTCAAGGCACCGTTCATGTTGCTCAAGTCGGTCTGGCAGGCGCGGGCGATCATTCGTCGGCTGCGGCCGGTCTGCGTGGTCGGCTTTGGAGGTTATGTGACCGGTCCTGGTGGCGTTGCAGCCAAACTGGCCGGCGTGCCGGTGATTGTTCACGAACAGAACGCCGTGGCCGGTACCGCCAATCGGTTGCTGGTGCCGTTGGCCGCCCGGGTCTGTGAAGCGTTCCCCGACACCTTTACCCTGTCGAGCAGCCGCCGGACCACCGGTAATCCGGTGCGCACCGAGCTGTTCCTCGAGACATCGCGACCTGCCCTGGCTGGTCGCAAGGCGCGTTTGCTGATCCTGGGCGGAAGCCTGGGCGCAGAACCGTTGAACAAGTTGCTGCCTGAAGCCCTGTCGCAAGTCGCTGCCGATTTGCGTCCGGAAGTGTTCCATCAGGCCGGCAAAAACCACGATGAAGTGACTGCAGAGCGCTATCGCGCGGCTGGCGTCGAGGCGCAGGTGCAGCCCTTCATCAAAGACATGGCCCAAGCCTACAGCTGGGCCGACCTGGTGGTATGTCGCGCAGGCGCGCTGACCATCAGTGAACTGGCCGCCGCCGGTCTGCCCTCGATGCTGGTGCCTTTGCCTCATGCCATCGACGATCACCAGACCCGCAACGCCGAATATTTGGCCCGTGAAGGCGCAGCCTTCCTGATGCCGCAAAGAACGACTGGCGCAGCGGATCTTGCCGCTCGCCTGACAGAGGTCCTGATGCAACCACAACGACTCAATGAAATGGCTACCGCGGCGCGCCGCCTGGCCAAACCCGATGCCACCCGTAACGTGGTCGACAGCTGCCTGGAGGTGGCCCATGGTTGAGAGTCAGAAAGCCATGCCGCAACCGGAAATGCGCCGTATCCGTCGCATCCACTTCGTCGGGATCGGCGGCGTGGGCATGTGCGGGATTGCCGAAGTGTTGTTGAACCTGGGCTATGAAGTGTCCGGTTCCGACCTGAAGGCTTCGCCGGTGACCGAGCGTCTGGAGTCCTTTGGGGCGCAGATCTTCATCGGCCACCGCGCCGAGAACGCCGCTGCTGCCGATGTGCTGGTGGTGTCGAGCGCCGTGAACACGTCCAACCCGGAAGTCGCGACCGCACTGGAGCGCCGTATTCCGGTGGTGCCACGCGCAGAGATGCTGGCTGAGCTGATGCGTTATCGCCACGGCATCGCCGTTGCCGGTACCCACGGCAAAACCACGACCACCAGCCTGATCGCTTCGGTGTTCGCCGCCGGTGGCCTGGACCCGACGTTCGTGATCGGTGGCCGCCTGAATGCCGCGGGCACCAATGCCCAGCTCGGCACCAGCCGCTACCTGATCGCCGAGGCCGACGAAAGCGATGCGAGCTTCCTGCACTTGCAGCCGCTGGTGGCCGTGGTCACCAACATCGACGCCGATCACATGGCGACCTACGACGGTGACTTCAACAAACTGAAGAAAACCTTCGTCGAATTCCTCCATAACCTGCCGTTTTACGGTCTGGCTGTGGTGTGCCTGGACGATCCGGTGGTGCGTGAAATCCTCCCGCAGGTCAAGCGTCCGACCGTTACCTACGGCTTCGGCGAAGACTGCGACGTGCGTGCCATCAATGTGCGCCAGCAAGGCATGCAGACCTTCTTCACCGTACTGCGTCCCGACCGCGAGCCACTGGATGTTTCGGTGAACATGCCGGGCAACCACAACGTATTGAACGCCCTTGCGACCATCTGCATTGCCACCGACGAAGGCGTCAGCGATGAAGCCATCGTCCAGGGCCTGTCCGGGTTCCAGGGTGTCGGCCGACGCTTCCAGGTCTACGGCGAACTGCCGGTAGACGGCGGCAATGTGATGCTGGTCGACGACTATGGTCACCACCCGACCGAAGTCGCGGCCGTGATCAAGGCCGTGCGCGGTGGCTGGCCGGAGCGCCGCCTGGTGATGGTCTACCAGCCGCACCGTTACAGCCGCACCCGTGACCTGTACGACGATTTCGTCAATGTGCTGGCCGACGCCAACGTACTGCTGCTGATGGAAGTCTACCCGGCCGGCGAAGAGCCGATTCCGGGCGCCGACAGCCGCAAGCTGTGCAACAGCATCCGTCAGCGTGGCCAGCTCGACCCGATCTACATCGAGCGTGGTGTCGACCTTGCGCCAGTGGTCAAGCCGCTGCTGCGCGCCGGCGACATCCTGCTGTGCCAGGGCGCCGGCGATATCGGCGGTCTCGCACCAAAACTGTTGAAAAGCGAGTTGTTCGCAGGTGCCGTTGCCGCGCCGGAGAAGGGGAAGTTGAAATGACTGCTGTCTACGCCAACCTGGTCTCCACGATCGCACCGAAAGACTTCGGCCGCGTCGCCGTGCTGTTCGGCGGCAAGAGTGCCGAGCGTGAGGTCTCCCTGAAATCGGGTAACGCCGTTCTGGACGCATTGCTAAGCGCCGGTGTGGACGCATTCGGCCTCGACGTGGGCGATGACCTGCTGCAGCGCCTGCTCGACGAAAAGATCGACCGCGCCTTCATTATCCTCCACGGCCGTGGCGGTGAAGACGGCAGCATGCAGGGCCTGCTCGAATGCCTGGGCATTCCGTACACCGGCAGCGGCATCCTGGCTTCGGCCCTGGCCATGGACAAACTGCGCACCAAGCAGGTCTGGCACAGCCTGGGCATTCCGACCCCACGTCACGCGGTACTGAGCAGCGAAGCCGATTGTATTTCGGCGGCGACGGAACTGGGCTTCCCTTTGATCGTCAAACCGGCCCATGAAGGTTCAAGTATCGGTATGGCCAAAGTGAGCTCCGCGTCCGAATTGATCGACGCATGGAAAGCGGCCAGTACCTACGATTCGCAAGTGCTGGTCGAGCAATGGATTCACGGTCCGGAGTTCACCATCGCCACCCTGCGTGACCAGGTGTTGCCACCGATTGCCCTGGGCACGACGCACAGCTTCTACGACTACGACGCCAAGTACATCGCCAACGATACCCAGTACCGCATTCCGTGCGGTCTGGACAGCGCCAAGGAAAAGGAACTCATGGACCTCACGGCGAAAGCCTGTGAAGCGCTGGGTATCGCCGGTTGGGGCAGGGCGGACGTGATGCAGGACGCCGACGGGCAGTTCTGGTTCCTGGAAGTCAACACCGCACCGGGCATGACCGATCACAGCCTGGTGCCGATGGCGGCCCGTGCCGCCGGTCTGGATTTCCAGCAACTGGTTCTGGCCATTCTGGCCGAGAGCGTTGCCGGCAACACTGCCGGTAACCAAGAGTCGACGAGAGGTTAAGGCCATGCAAGGCGCTCAGCTCAGACATCAGCCCTCCGCATCGCCCGGCCGCAAGCCGGTGCCGCGGGGTGCCAGCCGAATGGTGGCCAAAGAGCCGATGTCCGCGCGCCTGCCGAAAGCCAACTTCGGTTTTCTCAAAGCGTTGTTCTGGCCGGTAGTGCTGGTGGCTTTGGGGTTCGGTACTTACGAAGGCGCGACACGGCTGTTGCCGTATGCCGACCGGCCGATCACCAAAATCAATGTGCAGGGCGACTTGAGTTACATCAGCCAGCAAGCGGTGCAGCAGCGGATCGCCCCGTACGTGGTGTCGAGCTTCTTCACCATCGACCTGGCGAGCATGCGCACCGAGCTGGAAACGATGCCATGGATTGCCCACGCCGAAGTGCGCAGGGTGTGGCCGGATCAAGTGGTGATCCGCCTGGAAGAACAACTGCCGGTGGCCCGATGGGGTGACGAGTCGCTATTGAACAACCAGGGCCAGGCGTTCACTCCACGCGAGCTGGCGAACTACGAACACTTGCCTCAGCTGTTTGGCCCGCAGCGGGCTCAACAGCAAGTGATGCAGCAATACCAGGTGCTGAGCCAGATGCTCAGGCCGCTGGGTTTCTCGATTGCACGCCTGGAACTGCGTGATCGCGGCAGCTGGTTCCTGACCACCGGCCCCGGCAGCGCGGGTCCCGGGATCGAACTGCTGCTGGGACGCGGCAACCAGGTGGAAAAGATGCGCCGTTTCATCGCCATCTATGACAAGACGCTCAAAGAACAGATTACGAACATTGCGCGCATCGATCTGCGCTACGCCAACGGCCTCGCTGTTGGCTGGCGGGAACCTGTAGCGCCCACGGCAGCCCAACCCGCTGTCGCGAAGAATTAAGAAGAGGCAGGACCCATGGCAAACGTGCAAAGCGGCAAAATGATCGTCGGTCTCGATATCGGCACCTCCAAGGTGGTGGCGCTGGTGGGCGAGGTCGCGGACGACGGCACGCTGGAAATCGTCGGGATCGGTACCCATCCGTCCCGTGGCCTGAAAAAAGGCGTGGTGGTGAACATCGAATCCACCGTGCAATCGATCCAGCGCGCCATCGAAGAAGCGCAGCTGATGGCGGGTTGCCGCATTCACTCGGCGTTCGTCGGCGTGGCCGGCAATCACATCCGCAGCCTGAACTCCCACGGCATCGTGGCGATTCGTGATCGCGAAGTCAGCTCGGCGGACCTTGAGCGTGTACTCGACGCCGCCCAGGCCGTGGCGATCCCGGCTGACCAGCGCGTGCTGCACACCCTGCCGCAGGATTACGTAATCGATAACCAGGAAGGCGTCCGCGAGCCACTGGGCATGTCCGGTGTGCGTCTGGAAGCCAAGGTCCACGTGGTCACCTGCGCCGTCAATGCCGCACAGAACATTGAAAAATGCGTGCGTCGTTGTGGCCTGGAAATCGACGACATCATTCTCGAGCAACTGGCTTCCGCGTACTCGGTACTGACCGATGACGAGAAAGAGCTGGGTGTGTGCCTGGTGGACATCGGCGGTGGCACCACCGACATCGCGATCTTCACCGAAGGTGCGATCCGTCACACCGCGGTAATCCCGATTGCCGGCGACCAGGTGACCAACGACATCGCCATGGCGTTGCGCACTCCGACCCAGTACGCCGAGGAAATCAAGATTCGCTACGCCTGCGCCCTGGCCAAACTGGCCGGTGCCGGTGAAACCATCAAGGTGCCAAGCGTTGGCGACCGTCCACCACGCGAGCTGTCCCGCCAGGCCCTGGCCGAAGTGGTCGAGCCGCGCTACGACGAACTGTTCACGCTGATCCAGGCCGAACTGCGCCGCAGCGGCTACGAAGACCTGATCCCGGCCGGCATCGTGCTGACCGGCGGTACGTCGAAGATGGAAGGCGCTACCGAACTGGCCGAGGAAATCTTCCACATGCCGGTGCGTCTGGGCGTGCCTCACGGCGTGAAAGGTCTGGATGACGTGGTGCGCAACCCGATCTATTCCACCGGCGTCGGCCTGTTGATGTACGGCCTGCAGAAGCAGTCCGACGGCATCTCGTTCTCGGGCATCGGCAGCCGCGACAGCTACAGCAACGAAGAGCCACAGGCTCCGCTGCTGGACCGCCTGAAGAAGTGGGTCCAGGGCAATTTCTGAAGATTTACCGTTACACCGTTACACCGTTACACCGTTACACCGAAGCACGCAGTAGGCGAAAAAACTAGAGAATGTAAAGGAGAGGGAAAATGTTCGAACTCGTAGACAACATCCCCGCAAGCCCGGTAATCAAAGTTATCGGTGTCGGCGGTGGCGGCGGCAACGCTGTCAACCACATGGTCAAGAGCAACATCGAAGGCGTCGAGTTCATCTGCGCCAACACCGATGCTCAAGCGCTGAAAAGCATCGGCGCGCGGACCATCCTGCAACTGGGCACCGGCGTGACCAAAGGTCTCGGCGCTGGCGCCAACCCTGAAGTAGGTCGTCAGGCCGCTCTCGAAGATCGTGAGCGCATTGCCGAAGTCCTGCAGGGCACCAATATGGTGTTCATCACCACGGGCATGGGCGGTGGCACCGGTACCGGTGCTGCGCCAATCATTGCTGAAGTGGCCAAGGAAATGGGCATTCTCACCGTCGCGGTGGTGACTCGTCCGTTCCCGTTCGAAGGCCGCAAGCGCATGCAGATTGCCGACGAAGGTATTCGTCTGCTGTCTGAAAGCGTCGACTCGTTGATCACCATTCCCAACGAGAAGCTGCTGACCATCCTCGGTAAAGACGCAAGCCTCTTGTCGGCTTTCGCCAAGGCCGACGATGTACTGGCCGGTGCCGTTCGCGGTATCTCCGACATCATCAAGCGTCCGGGCATGATCAACGTCGACTTCGCCGACGTGCGTACCGTGATGAGCGAAATGGGCATGGCGATGATGGGCACTGGCTGCGCCAGCGGTCCGAACCGTGCACGCGAAGCCACCGAAGCGGCCATTCGTAACCCGCTGCTGGAAGACGTGAACCTGCAAGGCGCTCGCGGCATCCTGGTGAACATCACCGCGGGTCCCGATCTGTCCCTGGGCGAATACTCCGACGTGGGTAGCATCATCGAGGCGTTCGCTTCCGAGCACGCGATGGTCAAGGTCGGTACCGTTATCGATCCGGACATGCGCGACGAGCTGCACGTGACGGTCGTTGCCACGGGTCTGGGCGCCAAAATCGAGAAGCCTGTGAAGGTCATCGACAACACTGTCCATACTTCGATGGCTGCACAGCCACAACAACAGGCCCCTGTTCGTCATGAAGCTCCAGCGGTGAACTACCGTGACCTGGACCGTCCGACCGTCATGCGCAACCAGGCCCAGGCCGGTGCTGCGGCTGCCGCGAAGATGAATCCGCAAGATGACCTGGACTACCTGGACATCCCGGCATTTCTGCGTCGTCAGGCCGATTGATGAAATGTATCAGGGGTATTAGGGTGATTGGTGTTCAGCAAAGGTCTGGTCTGCTATCATCGCCAGCCTTTGTTGATACCAGTTCGCAATTTGCGCTGAAGCGGCCCATGCCATGATTAAACAACGCACCCTGAAGAATATTATCCGTGCCACAGGTGTCGGCCTGCACTCCGGGGAGAAGGTCTACCTGACCCTCAAGCCAGCGCCTGTCGACACCGGCATTGTGTTTTGTCGCGCCGACCTCGACCCCGTCGTGCAGATTCCTGCCCGCGCGGAAAACGTTGGTGAAACCACTATGTCGACCACGCTCGTTAATGGTGACGTCAAAGTGGACACGGTAGAGCACCTGCTCTCGGCCATGGCAGGCCTGGGCATCGATAACGCCTACGTCGAGCTCTCCGCGTCCGAAGTCCCGATCATGGATGGTAGCGCTGGACCTTTCGTATTCCTGATTCAATCGGCTGGACTGGAAGAACAGGACGCCGCCAAGAAGTTCATCCGCATCCTGCGTGAAGTGACTGTGGAAGACGGCGACAAGCGCGCCACTTTCGTCCCTTTCGAAGGGTTCAAGGTGAGCTTCGAGATCGATTTCGATCACCCGGTTTTCCGTGACCGCACACAAAGTGCAAGCGTGGATTTTTCCAGCACTTCGTTCGTAAAAGAAGTCAGCCGCGCCCGTACCTTTGGTTTCATGAGTGACATCGAGTACCTGCGCAAGCACAACCTCGCACTCGGCGGCAGTGTTGAAAACGCTATTGTGGTCGACGCCGATGGCGTACTGAACGAAGACGGCCTTCGCTATGAAGACGAATTCGTGAAGCACAAGATTCTCGATGCAATTGGTGACCTCTACCTGCTGGGCAATAGCCTGATCGGTGAGTTCAAGGGCTTCAAGTCCGGCCACGCACTGAACAACCAGCTGCTGCGCAAGTTGATTGAGCAGACAGATGCCTGGGAAGTCGTGACGTTCGAAGACGCCAGCACTGCACCGATCTCTTACATGCGTCCGGTTGCGGCCGTGTAAGTAAAAACCTCTCTAGTTTTTAAAGGCTGCCTTCGGGTGGCCTTTTTTTATGAAGCAAAAGATCTTTGCTTCAATCCGCGCACACCACCCGATTACGCCCCCCTTCCTTGGCCTGATACAACGCCTTGTCGGCACTGAACAGCAATTGCTCCAGGTTGATATCGCTGGCTTCAGTCCAGGTGGCAATACCGATACTCACGCTCATCGGCGGTTCACCGGCATCCGCCAGCAGCAGTTTTTGCACCGCCTCACGGATATGCTCGGCGATCTGCCGCGCGCCTTCGCTGTCAGTTTCGGCCAGGACCACCGAAAACTCTTCACCGCCATAGCGAGCCACCAGGTCTGCCGGGCGATGGACACTGGCGCGGATGACCTCGGCCAATGCCCGCAAGGCGTCGTCGCCGGCCTGATGCCCGTGCCGGTCATTGAAGGCCTTGAAGTGATCGGCATCGATCATCAGCAACGACAACGGCTTGCCGCTGCGCTGCGCACGAAACCATTCATGGCGCAGGGTCTGATCAAGGGATCGACGGTTGGCCACGCCGGTCAAGGCATCGGTGGCCGCCAATTGCGACAATTCCAGCTCGGCATATTGGCGCAGTCGCAGCTCGCGGCAGAGCAGCCAGGTCAGCCACAACAGACCGATGCACAAAACCCCCGTCGCACCGTTGATCACATAGGCCGTGCGGTTCCAGGTGGCGAACACTTCATCGATAGAAAGGGCCACGATGACGGTCAGCGGCAGATTGCCGACCCGGGAAAAGGTGTACAGGCGCCGCTGATGGTCGACACTCGACACGCTTTCGAAGGTCCCACTGCGCTCCTGCAGCATGCGTGCGACGTTGGGGCGGCTGGAGAAGTTTTTGCCGACGGCGTTTTGTTCCCGGTACGGCTTCTGCGCCAGGAGAATCCCGTCGTCGTTGATGATGCCCAGCGTACTGCCGGAGCCGATTTCGAGGCTGTTGAACAGCTGGTCGAAGTAGCTCATGCGCATCGACGCCACCGCGACCCCCAGAAATTCACCTGTGGGCGAGGAAATGCGCCGGCTGAAACTGATGCGCCATTCGTCGCTGTCATCGCAGTCACAACGTGTCTTGAACGGTCGGCTGACAAACATTCCAGCGTCGCGATTGAAGACATGGGCCAGGAAATAATCGCGGTCAGCGAAGTTGCCCGGTTTCGGTTCGATCAACGATGAGTCGGCCAGCACGTCGCCGTGCTTGTCCAGCAGCAGGATGTCGCCCTTGTAGCGCGCGGTGGTGGAGCGGTCGAACAGCACCAGGTGCCGGATCTGCGGCGAAACCTGTTTCAGGTCGTCCCGTTGGGCGGCGGCGATCAGGCCCTGCAAGGTCAAGTCATAGAGCTCGACCGTACGCAGGACATCGGCATCGATCAGTTGCGCAATGGTGGTCGCGCTGCGTGTGGCGGTCTGCTGGGCATTGGCGTGCTCGCGGATCAGCAGGTAAGTGACAATGCACAGGATCGAGATGACAGTCAGGGTGCTGCCGAGGATCACCATGATCTCGGGTCGCCCGGGCGGGCCTTGAAAGTGTGGGGTGCGGCTTGCGGTCATAGGGCTGGCGTCTGCTAGAGGGACGTTGTAAGCGTAGTTGCATAAACGTAGCAGCCGAGTGAATCGTTTCTGTTGCTCGAACGATTGATCGATGGGGTGGGCGTCAGTGACTTTCGTTGCAAAAGTTGCAATGAAGGTTGAGTCGCCGCTATAAAAAAAGCCGCTGACAGCAGCGGCTTTGAAGACAACTTTGCAAAGGGAAGAGCCGATGAAAAGTGTCGAGGGAAACGTGAGTGAACAGTGCAGATCAGCTGTCTTTCTCGACCCGTGGCTGGGCCTGAGTGCTGGATGCTTGCGGGGCCTGGGCGTCTTGCGCAGCCTTGGCGGACATCTCGATCCGATGCTCTTTGAACGCCGCAGCGCGTGCGGTGTTATGCGCGACGAAAGTTTGCGACTCTTCCGCCATCGCCAAGGGTGACAGGAACAAAGAGGACAAAACGAAAGCGCTGGCAATACCCATACTGTTGGACATCTTTAAAACCTTCTTGCTTGGCAAGTGCTGTTTGGTGCGGGCAAAGATAAGGATATGGGGTGAGGGGAAAAAGAGCGGATTCATGAAAGGACTGTTACAGCAAAAGCAAAGATCGCAGCCTGCGGCAGCTCCTACAGAAAAACAGTCCAGCAGTAGGAGCTGCCGCAGGCTGCGATCTTTTGACTTTCCAGGTGTATCAGACCGGGAGATGGATACCGAAGGTATTCATGCCATGGTCACTGCGCACAAACACATCGCCGCCATGCATCAGCGCAATGGCCTTGACGATGGCCAGTCCCAATCCATGGTTTTGACCGCTGTTGCTGCGCGAAGCATCGACCCGATAGAAGCGCTCGAACAGCCGTGGCAGGTGTTCACGGGCAATCGGCGAACCGGGGTTGGCAACGCCGATGCTGACCTGGTGTTCTGCGGCTTCAATGCGCACCTGAATCACCTGCCCGGGCGCGGTGTGCTGCACCGCGTTGTTCAGCAGATTGATCAACGCCCGGCGCAGATGAGCGATCTCGATCCGCACTTGCGCGTCACCACTGACCTCAACCCGGACCTGAGCGTCTTCGAGAATGAAATCCAGGTACTCCAGGGTCGTCGCCACTTCATCGGCCAGTGAGGTTGAGGTGAGTTTGGTCGCCTTGCTGCCCTGATCGGCGCTGGCGAGGAACAGCATGTCGTTGATGATCGAACGCAGTCGCTCAAGCTCTTCGAGGTTCGATTGCAGCACTTCGAAGTAATGCTCGGCGGAGCGTCCGCGGGTCAATGCGACCTGGGTCTGGCCGATCAGGTTGGTCAGTGGCGAGCGCAGTTCGTGGGCGACGTCGGCGTTGAACGATTCAAGGCGCGAGTACGCTTGTTCAACCCGTTCCAGGGTCGAGTTGAACGAACTGACGAATTGATCGAGTTCCGGCGGCAACGGTGAGAGTCGCAAGCGCCCCGAGCGCAACGGCGGGGCCAGGCGCTGGGCTTCCTGGGACAGTTTGATCAGCGGCTTGAGCCCGATCCGCGCCACCCAGTATCCCAGTGCCGAGGCCAGCAGCACGCCGACAATCGCCAGGCTGATCAGCGCGGTCAGCAGTTGATGCTGGGTCTGGAAAAACGTCTCGGTGTCGATGGCGATCATGAAACGCAGCGGTGGACGCTGATCCTTGGCCGGGAATTCGCTGACCAGCACTTTCAGCGGATAGGGGTGATCCGGCAGATGCATGTCGCGGGTGCCCAGCGGCCCTTGGGCAAAGGCGCGGATTTGCGGTGTCAGGCTGCCGTATTCGTAGTGTGGATCGCCGCTGATGATCCAGAAACGGATGCGCTTGTCTTCTTCGCTCAGCAGATTGAGCTTGTTGTTGATCTTCACCCAGTGCTCGGGCGTGCCGTAACGGCCGACCGTGGATTCGAGCACGCTGTAGCGCGCGTCCAGCTCGGCTTCGGGCAACAGGCCCAGGCCCTTGTCGACCTGCTGGTACAGCGCCCAACCGATCAACAGAAAGACTAACAGCGCCACCAGCGTGAACATCCCGCTTAAACGCAGCGCGATCGAGTTACTGGACACCACGGCTCTCCAGCACATAACCCATGCCGCGAATGGTGTGCAGCAGTTTCTCTTCGAACGGCCCGTCGAGCTTGGCTCGCAGGCGTTTGATCGCGACTTCGACGACGTTGGCATCGCTGTCGAAATTGATGTCCCAGACCATTTCGGCAATGGCGGTTTTCGACAGGATTTCACCCTGACGCCGGGCCAGCACGCTGAGCAGCGAGAACTCCTTGGCGGTCAGGTCCAGCCGTGCGCCACCTCGAGTCGCCTTGCGGCTGATCAAATCTATCCACAGGTCGGCGATGCTCACTTGCACCGGTTCGTGCCCACCGCTGCGTCGGGTCAGCGCTTGCAGGCGTGCCACCAGTTCAAGGAAGGAAAACGGTTTGCCCAGATAGTCATCGGCACCTTCACGCAGGCCCTTGATGCGGTCTTCCACACGCTCGCGGGCGGTGAGCATGATCACCGGGGTTTGCTTGCGCGCACGCAGGGCGCGCAACACACCGAAGCCGTCGAGGCCCGGCAGCATCACGTCGAGGACGATCACCGCGTAGTCGCTCTCCAGCGCCAGGTGCAGGCCTTCCACACCATCGCGGGCCAGATCCACGGTGAAACCCTGTTCCGTCAGGCCGCGATGCAGATAGTCCGCGGTTTTTTCTTCGTCTTCGATAATCAGAACGCGCATGACCCGCCTCAGTCTGTGCTCGCCAGCGCCGGGACTGGCGCAGGTTTAGGTCGATGGAACAGACGCTCCAGCCACAAGTATATGACCGGCGTAGTGAACAGGGTCAGCGCCTGGCTCACCAGCAAGCCGCCGACCACCGCGATCCCCAGGGGCTGGCGCAATTCGGCGCCGGTGCCATAGCCGAGCATCAGCGGCAGGGCGCCGAGCAGGGCGGCGAGGGTGGTCATGATGATCGGCCGGAACCGCGTGATGCAGGCCTTGAAGATCGCTTCTTCAGGTGACAGTCCGCCATTGCGCTGCGCTTCGAGGGCGAAGTCGATCATCAGGATGCCGTTTTTCTTGACGATACCGATCAACAGCACCAGGCCGATCAAGGCCATGATCGAAAAGTCCTGGCCGCAGATCCACAGCATGATCACCGCGCCGAGGCCCGCTGAAGGCAAGGTCGAAATGATCGTCAGCGGGTGCACGAAACTCTCGTAGAGCACGCCGAGAATGATGTACACCGCCACCAGCGCTGCCAGGATCAGCCACGGCTGGCTGGCCAGCGAACTCTGGAACGCCTGGGCCGCGCCCTGGAAATTGCCGCTGATGGCGGTCGGCATGCCGATGTCGACTTTGGCCTGGTTGAGCATGATCACCGCATCGCCCAACGCTACGCCGGGGGCCAGGTTGAATGACAGGTTGGCCGCCGGGAACATGCCGTCATGGGCGATGGACAGCGGGCCGATGGTCGGCGCATCGAACCTGGCCAGGGCCGACAGCGGCACCATCTCCCCGCTCAGGGGCGAGCGCAGGTAGAAGTAATTGAGGCTTTCGGCCTTGCCGCGCTGCCTGGTGTCCAGCTCCAGGATCACGTTGTACTGGTTGACCTGGGTCTGGAATTCATTGATCTGGCGCTGGCCGAAGGCATCGTACAGCGCTTCGTCGACGTCGCTGGCGGTCAGGCCGAAACGGGCTGCGGCGCTACGGTCGATGCTGATATGGGTGATGCTGCCGCCCAGTTGCAAGTCATTGGAAATGTCGCGGAAAGCCGGGTTGGCGCGCAGTTTTTCCGTCAGGCGCTGGGTCCAGGTGCTGAGTGTGCCGCCGTCGTTGCTCTTGAGTACATATTGGTACTGGGCACGGCTTGGGCCGGAGCTGAGGTTGATGTCCTGGCCGGCGCGCAGGTACAGGACGATACCCGGTACTTTCATCAGTTGCGGACGAATCCGGTCGATGAACTGGCTGGCGGAGACGTCGCGGTCGCCACGTTTTTTCAGGGTGATCCAGAAGCGGCCATTGGCGATGGTCTGGTTGCTGCCCGAGACACCGACGGAATGTGAAAACGTTTCGACTGCGGGATCGGCAGCGACGATTTCGGCCATCGTCAGGTGTTTTTTCACCATGTCGCCATAGGAAATATCGGCAGCAGCTTCGGTGGTGCCGAAGACGAAACCGGTGTCCTGGATCGGGAAGAAACCCTTGGGAATGAAAATGTAACCGGCGACGGCCAGACCCAGCGACAAAGCAAACACACCGATCATCGTTTTCTGGTGGGCGAGGGCATGGTGCAGGCCTTTTTCGTACCAGGCCAACAGGCGTTCACCGAAGCCCGGTTTGTCGTGGGCGTGATGCACCGGCGCGCGCATGAACAACGCGGCCAGCATCGGCGCCAGAGTCAGGGATACCACCACCGAAATCATGATGGTCGAGGTGGCAGTCAGGGCGAACTCCTTGAACAACCGCCCGACCACGCCGCCCATGAACAGCAGCGGAATGAACGCTGCCACCAGCGAGAAACTGATCGACACCACGGTGAAGCCGATCTCCCCGGCGCCCTTGATCGCCGCTTCGCGCATGCCTTCGCCGGCCTCCAGGTGCCGGTGAATGTTTTCCACCACCACGATCGCATCATCGACCACAAAGCCCACGGCCACCACGATCGCCACCAGCGTCAGGTTGTTCAGGCTGAAGCCCATCACATACATCAGGGCAAAGCTGGCGATCAGCGAAACCCCCAGCACCGCCGAGACGATCAAGGTCGCCGACAACTGACGCAGGAACAGCGCCATCACCGCCACCACCAGCATGATGGCGATCAGCAGGGTGATTTCCACTTCATGCAACGAGGCACGGATGGTCTGGGTGCGGTCGATCAGCGTCTTGACCTGCACCGAGGCGGGGAGCATCGCTTCCAGCGCCGGCAAGGCGGCCTGGATGCGGTCCACGGTTTCGACGATGTTGGCCCCCGGCTGGCGGAAGATCACCAGGTTTACCCCCGGTTGCGAGCCTGCCCAAGCCTGGATGTAGGCATCTTCCGAGCCGTTGACGACTTTGGCGACATCGCGCAGATGAACCGGCGCACCGTCTTTGTAGGAAACAATCAGCTGGCTGTAGTCCTCAGGGTGGAACAACTGGTCGTTGGTGGACAGGGTCGAGATGCTCGACTCCCCGTACAGCGCACCCTTGGCAAGGTTGAGGCTGGTCTGCTGGATCGCCAGGCGGATGTCGGCGAGGGTCAGGCCAATGGCCGCGAGCTTGTCCGCCGAAACCTGAACGCGGATCGCCGGACGCTGCTGACCGGTGATGACGACCTGGCCTACACCGTCGACCTGACTGAGCTGACGGGACAACAGGGTTTCCGTCAGGTCGCTGAGCTGCGGGCCGGGCATCAGCGAGGAGTTGACGCTGAGGATCAGCACCGGGCTGTCGGCCGGGTTGACCTTGCGCCAGGTCGGCAGGTTCGGCATGTCCTTGGGCAGTTTGCCCGCGGCAGTATTGATCGCCGCCTGCACTTCCTGGGCGGCGGTGTCGATACTCTTGTCGAGGGTGAATTGCAGGGTCAGGTTGGTCGAGCCCAGTGCACTGCTCGAGGTCATCTGGGTCACGCCGGGAATGGCGCTGAATTGCACTTCAAGAGGCGTGGCCACCGACGAAGCCATGGTTTCCGGGTTGGCGCCGGGCAGTTGCGCGGCCACCTGGATGGTCGGGAATTCTGCCTCCGGCAACGGCGCTACCGGCAGGCGCGGAAACGCGATGACACCCAGCAGCACCAGGGCGAACGTCAGCAGGACCGTGGCCACCGGGTGGTCGATGCACCAGGCTGAAATCGAACCATGACCCTTCATTGCGCCGCCTCCGATCGCACCACTTGCGGCGGCTCGGTCAGCACTTGCACAGTAGCGCCGGGCTTGAGCCGCGACTGACCATCGCTGACCAGCACATCACCGGGCTTCACACCTTTGATGATGTCCTGGCCGCTGCCTTGATAGACCATCTGCACCTGCACGGCTTCGACCTTGTCGCCATTGACCCGGTACACGAAGTGCTGGTCGAGGCCGCGTTGTACGACTGTCGGCGGCACCACCAGCGCATTTTTCTCCAGGGCCGTCTGAATCTTTACCGTTACCAGCAGGCCTGGCCAGAGCTTCTGCCCTGGATTGTCGAACTCGGCCTTGGCGCGGATGGTGCCGGTGCTGGCATTGATCTGGTTGTCGATCAGGGTCAGGTGGCCTTCGCCGAGCAGGTTGCCGGTTTCGCCGTCGGTGTCGGCACCGATGTAGGCCTTGACCTGTGCGTGCTGTGGATCGTTGATCAGGCCCTGCAAGGTCGGCAGCATTTGCTGCGGCAGGGAAAACTCCACGGCGATCGGGTCGATCTGGGTGACAGTGAACAAGCCCTTGGTGTCGGTCATGCGCAGGAAGTTGCCTTCGTCCACCGTGCGAATACCGACACGACCGCTGACCGGTGAGCGGATTTGTGTGTAGGAAAGCTGTACCTCGGCAGAATCAATCGCCGCCTGGTTGCCTTGGGCGGTGGCCTTGAGCTGGTTGACCAGGGCCTGTTGCTGGTCGTAAGTCTGCTTGGACACGCCGTCGTCGACGCTCAGCAGTTTGTAGCGTTTGAGGTTGACCAGCGCCACTTGGAGCTGCGCCTGGCTTTCGCCCAGTTGTGACCGGGCCTGATCGAGGCTGGCGCGGATCGACCGGTCGTCGATGGTGGCAAGCAGGTCGCCTTTTTTCACCAGTTGGCCTTCCTTGACCATGATTTTGGTGAGAATACCGTCGATTTGTGGGCGGACCACGACGCTGTGCAGGGACAACACCGAACCGATGCCGCTGACATAGCGCGGCACGTCTTTTTCGGCAACGGCGACCACTCGCACGGGGATGGCGGTGGGGGGGGCGAGTTTGGCTTTGGCCGGTTTGGCGGCATACCACAGGCCCAGCGCTGCCAGGACGATCAGAAGGGCGACGAGCAGGGCCGATTTTTTCTGGATTCGCATGCGAGTGGGGCGCCGGGGCTGGGTGTTCGGTTGGTATTTTCCTTTATAAACCTGTTTGCCGGTCAGGAGGGTGACGGCTAACTGACGGCGCTGTCAGTTTGCGGTTTGGTTCAACAGCTGCAGGCGAGCTGACACTCGGCCTGGTAGGAGCTGCCGAAGGCTGCGATCTTTTGATCTTGCCTTTTAAAAACAAGATCAAAAGATCGCAGCCTCGTTTCACTCGAC
Source organism: Pseudomonas sp. GV085 (assembly GCF_003050925.1). Taxonomy (GTDB): domain Bacteria; phylum Pseudomonadota; class Gammaproteobacteria; order Pseudomonadales; family Pseudomonadaceae; genus Aquipseudomonas. Next base: position 127,342 of record NZ_QAOV01000001.1, read on the forward strand.
AGCTCCTACGTGGGACCTGTCAATTCGCCACCCGAACCCCACCCAGACTCCCGCTCAGTTCATACGCCGCCAGTTCCGCCTGGTGCGCCGCCAGCAATTCCGGCAACGATCCACGCAAATACTCGACCCAGGTCTTGATCTTCGCATCCAGGTACTGGCGCGACGGGTAGATGGCGTACAGGTTCAGTTCCTGCGAGCGGTATTTGGGCATCATGCGTACCAGCGTGCCGTTGCGCAGGCCTTCTATCGCGGCGTACAGCGGTAGCACGCCAACGCCCATGCCGCTGATGATCGCGGATTTCATCGCGTCGGCGGAGTTCACCAGGAACGGTGAGCTGTTGATGGTGACCATCTCCTGGCCGTCAGGACCGTCGAAGGCCCATTTCTCCAGCGGAATCACCGGGCTGACCAGGCGCAGGCAGGCGTGGTTGAGCAGGTCGCCGGGTTTTTGTGCGCAGCCGTTGGCTTTGACGTAGGCCGGCGAGGCGCAAACGATGCTGTAGGTGATGCCCAGGCGCTGGGAGACGAAACCCGAGTCCGGCAGTTCGCGGGCCAGGACGATGGACACGTCGTAACCCTCGTCGAGCAGGTCCGGCACGCGGTTGGCCATGGTCAGGTCGAAGGTCACGTCCGGGTGGGTCTTGCGGTAGCGGGCGATGGCGTCGATCACGAAGTGCTGGCCGATGCCGGTCATGGTGTGCACTTTCAGTTGCCCGGCCGGACGGGCGTGGGCGTCGCTGGCCTCGGCTTCGGCTTCTTCGACGTAGGCCAGGATCTGTTCGCAGCGCAACAGGTAACGCTTGCCGGCTTCGGTCAGGGCGATACGGCGGGTCGTTCGGTTGAGCAGGCGGGTTTGCAGGTGGGCTTCCAGGTTGGAGACCGCGCGCGAGACGTTGGCCGTGGTGGTGTCCAGTTGCACGGCGGCGGCGGTGAAGCTGCCGGCTTCGGCCACGTAACTGAAGGCGCGCATGTTTTGCAAAGTGTCCATGGGGTGCTCTCTCGTCGAATGACAAATTGTGACACGAAGTTTCTGTTTATTTACAGGCGACTAAAGATCTACCAACGGATTATCTCGTTAACGGTAACAAAGATTCACAGGAATCCCAGCTTATCGCCCTTCAGGCTGCCCCATAGAATTGCGCTCACCTCTTACGCCCAGAATATCTCCCCACCTCAGGAAATCGCAGCAGTGCCGCGTCGCATCAGCAGAGCGCTTCAGCCGCTCAGTGTTTTGGCTTTAACCCTGGCAGTCAGCGGCTGCATCGGAACCGGAGGTATTGCCCCACAGGGCAAGGCGCTGGAGGCCAATTCACTGGCCACCGACGAAGCGATCCAGAGCGCCGCGCAAGATGCGCACTGGCCCACCGCGCAATGGTGGCAAGCCTATGGCGACCCGCAACTGAATCGCTGGATCGACCTCGCCCTGCAAGGCAGCCCGACCCTGGCCATGGCCGCCGCCCGGGTGCGTCAGGCCCGGTCCATGGCCGGCGTGGCCGAAGCGGCCGAGTCGCTGCAGATCAATGGCGATGCCACTCTCAAGCGCCACAACTGGCCGACCGACCAGTTCTATGGCCCTGGCGAACTGGCCAACAGCACCACCTGGGACAACAATGCCGCGCTGGGCTTCAGCTATGCCCTCGACCTTTGGGGCCGCGAAAGCAATGCCACCGAGCGCGCCGTGGACCTGGCGCACATGACCGTGGCTGAAGCCCGCCAGGCCCAGCTCGAATTGCAGGACAACATCGTCCGGGTCTACATCGAGCTCTCGCTGCATTACGCGCAACGGGACATCGTCGAAGCGACCCTGAAGCAGCAACAGCAGATTCTCGAGCTGGCGCAAAAACGCCTGAACGGTGGCATCGGCACTCATCTCGAGGTCAGCCAGGCCCAGACGCCGCTGCCGGAAACCCATCGCCAGATCGATGCCCTTGACGAAGAAATCGCCTTGAGCCGCAACCAGCTCGCCGCCCTCGCTGGCAAGGGCCCGGGGGAGGGCGCGCAGTTGCAGCGGCCAACGCTGTCGCTGGGTGCACCGCTGAAACTGCCGTCGTCGCTGCCGGCGCAATTGCTCGGGCAGCGCCCGGACGTGGTCGCCAGCCGCTGGCAAGTGGCGGCACAGGCGCGGGGCATCGATGTCGCCCATGCCGGTTTCTACCCGAACGTCGACCTGGTCGGCAGCCTCGGCTACATGGCCACCGGCGGCGGGGCGCTGGAGTTCCTGACCGGCAAGAAACTCAACTACAGCGTGGGGCCGGCGATTTCGCTGCCGATCTTCGACGGCGGGCGTTTGCGCTCGGAACTGGGCGAAGCCTCGGCCGGGTATGACATCGCCGTGGCCAAGTACAACCAGACCCTGGTCAATGCCCTGAAAAACATCTCCGACCAGTTGATCCGCCGCGAGTCCATGGACAAGCAACAGGCTTTCGCCGCCGAGTCGGTGGCCACCGCGCAGAAGACCTACGACATCGCGATGATCGCCTACCAACGCGGTTTGACCGATTACCTCAACGTGCTCAACGCCCAGACTCTGCTGTTCAAGCAGCAGCAAGTGCAGCAGCAGGTTCAGGCGGCGCGATTGAGTGCTCATGCAGAGCTGGTGACGGCGTTGGGTGGTGGTTTGGGCGCGGGCGACGAAGTACCGAACGACAGCCAGACCCAGGCGCCGAAAACTCCGAGCCTTTTGAGGTGAATGCAATACCTGTAGGAGCGAGCCTGCTCGCGATGAGGGCGCATCAGTCAGAATTTGTATTGCCTGACTCACCGCTATCGCGAGCAGGCTCACTCCTACAAGGTGCCGGTTTTCATCGAATTTCACTGAGCAGGATTTAATGACTCCCTTGCCCGCACCCTTGCGCTGGCTGTACTCCCTGGAATGGCGCCGGGGGTTCTTCGACTGGGCACGCAGCGACGGCGTGACCTGGGTTTACATCTTCAAGGTGCTGTTCGCGGCATTCCTGGCGCTGTGGCTGGCCATGCGCCTGGAACTGCCGCAACCGCGCACGGCGATGATCACCGTGTTCATCGTCATGCAGCCGCAAAGCGGCCAGGTGTTCGCCAAGAGTTTCTATCGTTTTCTCGGCACCCTGGCCGGGTCGGCGGTGATGGTCGCGCTGATCGCCCTGTTTGCGCAGAACACTGAACTGTTCCTCGGCTCGCTGGCGATCTGGGTCGGTATCTGCACGGCCGGTGCCGCCCGCTGCCGCAACTTCCGCGCCTACGGTTTCGTACTCGCCGGATACACCGCCGCGATGGTCGGCTTGCCCGCGTTGGCCCATCCGGAGGGTGCGTTCATGGCGGCGGTCTGGCGGGTGCTGGAAATCTCATTGGGCATTCTCTGTTCGACATTGATCAGCGCTGCAATCCTGCCGCAAACCGCCAGCGCCGCCATGCGCAATGCCCTGTATCAGCGCTTCGGCGTGTTCGCCCTGTTCGTCACCGACGGCTTGCGTGGCCGCAGTCAGCGCGAGGCGTTCGAGGCCGGCAACGTGCGTTTCATTGCCGAGGCAGTCGGACTGGAAGGGTTGCGCAGCGTCACCGTGTTCGAAGACCCGCACATGCGTCGGCGCAATGGACGACTCAGTCGCCTGAACAGTGAGTTCATGGGCATCACCACGCGCTTCAATGCCCTGCATCAGTTGCTCGAACGCTTGCGCAACAACAATACGGACCATGCCGTGGCGGCGATAAAACCGGGCTTGCAAGACCTCGCCGAACTGCTCGACGGCTTCAGTGGTCGTGCCCTGACCAGCGCCGATGCGGCGCGTCTGGTTTCGGCGCTGAGCGCATACAGGGCAGGGTTGCCGGCGCGGGTACGCAGCCTGCGGGCGATCTTTCAGGAGAGCGAACCGAGCGACGACGAACTGCTGGACTTCCACACCGCGTACGAGCTGCTCTATCGCTTCGTCGACGACCTGCACAGTTATGCACAGACCCACGCCTCCCTGGCCGATCACACTCACGAACGGGAGCGCTGGGACGAGCCGTTCACCCCGCAAACCAACTGGATGGCCGCGGCGGCATCGGGGATTCGCGCGGCGTTCATCCTGGTGGTTTTGGGCAGCTACTGGGTGGCAACCGCCTGGCAGAGCGGCGCGACCATGACCCTGATCGCCGCTGCAACCGTGGGCTTGTCCGCCGCCACCCCGAACCCGAAACGCATGGCCTTTCAGATGGCGTGCGGGACGTTGCTCGGGGCGCTGATCGGCTTCGTCGAGATGTTTTTCATTTTTCCGTGGATCGACGGATTTGCGTTGCTGTGCGTGATGCTCGCACCGGTGATCGTACTGGGCTCGTTCCTGACTTCGCGGCCGCAATACGTCGGCGTCGGCCTGGGCTTGCTGATCTTCTTCAGCACCGGTTCGGTGCCGGACAACCTCACGGTCTACAACCCCTACACCTTCATCAACGACTACATCGCCATGGTAATGGGCATGCTGGTGTGCGCAGCGGCCGGGGCGATCATTCTGCCGCCCAACAGCCGCTGGCTTTGGCGTCGGCTGGAGCAGGATTTGCGCGGTCAGGTGGTGTACGCCATCAGTGGCAAGCTCAAGGGTTTGGCGTCGAGTTTCGAAAGCCGCACCCGCGATCTGGTGCATCAGGCCTACGGCTTCGCGGCGGGGCAACCGCAAGTGCAGCGGGACTTGCTGCGCTGGATGTTCGTGGTGCTGGAAGTCGGTCACGCGATCATCGAGTTGCGCAAGGAGCAGGCGATTCTGCCGGTGCATCCGGCCTATGCCGAATCCCGGCCGTGGCGCCAGGCGATCCGGGTGATGGGGCGTGCGTTGGTGCGGCTGTTCCTGCAACCGAACAGCAGCAACCTCGAGCGCGCGTTGGTCGCCGTCGATCACGCGATCAGTCGTGTGCAGTCCACTGACGAACCCTTCGCCCCGCACTTCGATACCTCGGCGTTGCGCCGGGTGAAGAGCTATCTGCACTTCATCCGCACCTCATTACTCGATCCGCAATCACCGCTCGCCGCCTTCTCAAGCAGCCAGCGACAAGGACTTGAACATGCCTCGTGAAATCGCCTTCCATGGCGTGTACATGCCAACCATGACCCTGATGTTTTTCATCGCGGCGGCGATTGCCTGGGCGCTGGACCGGTTCCTGTCCGGGTTCGACCTGTACCGTTTTTTCTGGCACCCGGCGTTACTGCGCCTGAGTCTGTTTACCTGTTTGTTCGGCGCGTTGGCGCTGACTGTCTACCGTTGACTCTCTATCACTGACTCTCTATCTCTGAAGAATGCCCCGATGAAAAAGTTTTTCAGCCTGCTCGCGACCCTGTTGGTGCTGGCCCTCGCGCTGTGGGTCGGCCACTCCTTGTGGGAGCACTACATGAACACGCCATGGACCCGCGACGGCCGCGTGCGCGCCGATATCATCAATGTCGCCGCCGACGTCACCGGTGAAGTGGTAGACGTGCCGGTGCGTGACAACCAACTGGTGAAGAAGGGCGATTTGCTGATGCAGATCGACCCCGAACACTACCGCCTTGCAGTCAAGCAGGCGCAAAGCCTGGTGGCATCGCGCAAGGCGACCTGGGAGATGCGCAAGGTCAACGCCCACCGTCGAGCCGATATGGACAATCTGGTGATCTCCCGGGAAAACCGTGACGATGCCAGTAATCTCGCCGACTCGGCCCTGGCCGATTACCAGCAGGCTCAGGCGCAACTGGAAGCCGCCGAACTCAATCTCAAACGCACTGAAGTGCGCGCTGCAGTGGACGGCTACGTCACCAACCTCAACGTGCATCGCGGCGACTACGCACGCATCGGTGAGGCAAAAATGGCTGTGGTCGACATGAACTCGTTCTGGGTCTACGGCTTCTTCGAAGAAACCAAGCTGCCCCATGTGCACGTGGGTGATAAGGCCGACATGCAACTGATGAGCGGCGAAGTGCTCAAGGGCCATGTGGAAAGCATCTCGCGCGGTATCTACGACCGCGACAACCCGGAGAGCCGCGAGTTGATCGCCGACGTCAATCCGACCTTCAACTGGGTGCGCCTGGCGCAACGGGTGCCGGTGCGCATTCACATCGATGAAGTGCCGGAGGGTGTGGTGTTGGCAGCGGGGATTACGTGTACGGTGGTGGTGAAGCAAGGTGATGGTGCTTAACCCTTGTAGGAGCGAGCTCGCTCGCGAAAAACCGGAGAGCGACGCAGGCTTACCCGAATGTCCGCGTTATCGTTGACGTCCATCGCGAGCGAGCTCGCTCCTACAGTTGATCGCCCTCGGTTTCAGCAGAAAGTTTCCTGCAAATGCCGCCAAAGAATCCTGTCATCTACCTTCTCGAACACCACCGTGGAGCGACGATCCGAGTGCAGTCCGGTCGCATCGGTTTGTTGTTCGCGGTAACTCACGGTCGCGCCGCCGTCGTACAACGCAATACCACGCAACTCACTGAGCTCGATGCGGAACCCGAGTTTCTTGCCGCCCGCCAACGTGAACAATTCGTTCAGCGCGTCAAAATCCAGCACCCGACCGAGCGGCGAGACCATGGAGAACTGTGGCGAAAAACGGGCCAGCAGCTTTTCGAGCTCGGACGCGTCCCGCTCTTCGGCCAGCCATTGTTCGATGGTCACGTGGGCCTGGATCACTTCGTCGAAGTATTCGGTGTAGTCGGTCATGTTGTTTCCTGAAATTCTGTGGTGTCTGTTCTGACGCCTTCGCGAGCAGGCTCACTCCTACAGGGAAACGCATTTCAATGTAGGAGTGAGCCTGCTCGCGATGGGTCGGGGTCGCGCTCGACCGAATCGGTCTCAGAGCTGCCCACGCAACCCGAACCGCTTCATCAGCCCGGATTCGAGCAACCCCTTGGGCAACAGACTTGCCATCAGCGGCAACGCACGACTGCCATTGCCGAGGCGAATCAGTCGCGGTGGCTTGTCCTGTTGCACAGCCTTGAGCAACCCGACAGCGAATTCACTGGCCGGCGTCGGTTTGTCCTGGGAAGCCCTGGCCCGGGCGCGAATGCCTTCACGCAGCGGGAACCATGGCGATTGCTCACTGATCAGTTGCTCGGCTTCTTGCCCGGCATTCTTGGCGAAACTGGAAGCGATGGCCCCCGGCTGGACTTCCATCACCCGCACGCCGAACGGCGCCAGTTCCATGCGCAAGGCATCGCTCAAGGCATGCACGGCGGCTTTCGACGCGCAGTAGGCGCCGGCGAATGGCGTGACCAGCACACCCGAAACGCTGCCGATATTCACGACCAATCCTTTGCTCCGGCGTAGCACAGGAAACATCGCGCGGGTGACGCCGACGACAGCGAACACATTGGTTTCGAACTGGCGTTGCATGGCCGGTACGCCGCCATCGAGCAGTGGTCCCATGGCGCCATAACCCGCGTTGTTGATCAGCACGTCGAGACCACCGCGCTCCTGGTTGATGCGGTCGCTCAACTGCTCAAGGGCAACACCGTCGTTTACGTCAAGTTGCACGGCGGTAAATCCGGCAGCGCTCAGCATGGCGACATCTTCGGCCTTGCGCGCACTGGCCCAGACTTCATAGCCGGCGCCCTTGAACGCATCGGCAAGGGCACGGCCGATGCCGCTGGAGCAACCGGTAATCAACGCAACGGGCATGGCGCATTCCTTGTGCAAAAAAAATGGGGAAGGATCAGTCGGAAAAACTACCCTGCAATCGCTCGGCGCGAAACTCCAGGGTTTCCGGACGGTAGCCAGGGCGCAGTGGCGGCAGCGGCAAACAGTCTTCCCAGTTGCCACCGGCCTGCAATTCGCCGGGGCCACGATAGCGTGGGGCGGTGTATTGGTTGTCGGCCAGGTTCACCGTATCGCCCGGTGCATAAGCCGCGACTCGCCAGCGCAGCTCGGTTAGCGGCACGTCATTGCCGTTGTTCAGGGTCAATTGCAGTGGCCGATCGGCGGGACATTGCTGCGGGGCGTAGCTGATGCGCAACTCCAGGCGTTGCAGCTGCTTGAGTTCGCGGTGGTCCATCCAGATGACCCAGGTGGCGACGATGCCCAGCCCCGCGGCGGCAGCCATGGAAACGGGCAAGGCCTTGGCCGGGTAGCGCAGCAACAGGATTAGCCAGGTGATGACCAGAAGGACGCCGATGAACATGACGTAAATCTCGGGAATAGAGAGGCTCATCCTACCTAAGCGCAGGTGGAGTTGGCGATGGGCGGGACGAGGTCATGGCTTTTAGGCCGTCCGTCTGATCTGTAATTTCTGACAGTAGGCAGGTGTCTGAGCGGCGGGTTTAGTTGAGGCCAGTGCTTCAGGAGCGGCTACTGTGCCAGCGACCCTTTCAATCCACCGCCACACGCCGACTTTGATCGCGATTGATCCTAGGGGGCTGGCGGTGCGCGCGGTGGGTTACTGGCGTGACATCGACGACGTGCCCCCTCAGGCACGGGTCAACCGCACGGTTCATGATGGGGCGGGGCGAGCGATTACGCAGTGGGACCCGCGGCTGTTTCTGGATGCTTCGGCACCGGCCAATCTGCAAACGAATTATGCCCTGTCCGGCGCGGCATTGAGTACGGACAGCGTCGATGCCGGGTGGCGTGTGGCGCTGTTGGGTGAGGCGGGGCAAGCGGTTCACTCCTGGGATGGCCGGGGTTCGCAGCGCTGGCTGCGATACGACGCTCAGATGCGCCCGGAATCGGTGTTCGAACAGGCGATGGACGGCGAAGCGCTTTGCGCGGAGCGTTTGAGTTACGGCGCGAGCGGACCGACTTTTGCCGAGCGCAACCAGTGCGGCCAATTGATTCGCCATGATGACCCGGCGGGCACGCAGCAGTTTACCGAGTTCGGCTTGCACGGCACGGTACTGGAGCAGACGCGGCATTTTCTGCAAGCGTTGTCGCTGCCTGATTGGCCGGAGCCGGTAGCGGAGCGTGAGTTGCTGCTGGAACCGGGCGAGAGTGCCATCACCCATTCGCACTTCAACGCAATGGGCGAGGTCTCCCATCAAACCGATGCGAAAGGCCACCGCCAGTTATTCAGTCAGACCCTCGACGGCCAGTTGCGCGCGGTTCGTCTGCAACTCAACGGCGCATCCACTCCGAAAACGCTGGTCAGCGCCATCGCCTACAATGCCCCTGGCCAGACCGAACGGGAAGTCGTCGGCAACGGCGTGATCACCACGCAGGAATACGACGCGCAGAATGGGCGCCTGATCCGCCTCCAGGCGCTACGTGGCAACGAAGCCTTGCAAGACCTGCGCTACACCTACGACCCGGTGGGCAATGTGCTGAGCATCGAGGATGCCGCGCAGCCGATTCGCTACTTCGCCAACCAGCGTATCGAACCGGTCAATCGTTATGGGTACGACAGTCTCTCGCAACTGATCGAAGCCACGGGCTGGGAGGCGGGCGGCGCCAATAAAGGCCCACAGTTTTCGGCTTTCGATGACCCCGCGCCCCGCGCGAACTACCGCCAGACCTATCACTACGATACGGGCAGCAATCTGCTGGAGCTAACCCACGAAGGTCCGCAAAGTCATGGCCATCGACTGGTCGCGGCGGCGCACAGCAACCGTTGCCTGCCGGTGCTGGAAGGGATAGAACCCGGTGAGGACGACTTCCGCCATGGCTTCGACCGCAACGGTAACCTGCTCAACCTGCAACTGGGGCAGGCCTTGGCATGGGATCTGCGCAACCAGTTGAGTGAAGTACGGCCAGTGGAGCGCGACTCGGGTCTCAATGACCGCGAACGCTACGTCTACGGCGCCGACGGCATGCGCCTGCGCAAAGTCCGCGAAACGCTCACCCATGCCCGGACACTGATCGCTGAAACCCGTTATTTGCCGAACCTGGAACTGCGCAATTATAACGGCACGGGCGAAGTGTTGCAGGTGATCAGCGTGCAGACCGGGCGCAGCACTGTGCGGGTGTTGCATTGGGAATCGGCGCCACCGAAGGACAGCGCCAATGATCAATACCGCTACCAACTGAACGATCACTTGGGTTCCCGCACCCTGGAACTCGATGATGACGGTGAAGTGATCAGCCAGGAGCGTTATCACCCGTATGGCACCACCGCGTGGTTTGGCGGCCGCGGGGAGGCAGAAGCGAGTTACAGAACAGTGCGTTATTCAGGGAAGGAGCAGGATGCTACGGGGCTTTATTACTATGGGTTCAGATACTACATGGCGGCCTGGCAGCGGTGGTTGAATCCAGATCCTGCCGGTGAAGTTGATGGTATTAATCTGTATGTAATGGTGACTAATAATCCAGTTAATAGGATAGATATTGATGGTTTGAAACCTTTTTTGTTTGGGGTTAAAAATGAGGTTGAAAACGCACGAAAAGAATCAATAAATTATGCCGAAGCAGCAGTTGAGGTTCTAAGGAATGGTGGCTCTGTTGCGATTCAGAATGTGATGATTAAATATTTCAATGATGCCAGTCCTCAGCGTATTGCTCGGTGGTCTGCTGATTTATTAAAAGTCATAGATGTTGCGAAAAGTACTAAAATACATCGTAATCTGGAATTGATTGGTGATGATTATGAAGGCGGAATGTATAAGAAGGCCGTCGCAATGGTTGATGGAAAAGAGTATTCAGAGTTCAAAATTTACACTGATAGCGTTGGCCGCACGCTAAGAAATTTCGCTGATAATAAAAAAGAGCTCGCCGAACAATTAAAAGAAAAGAAAACGCAGTATAAGGCTGAGCGAAATAAAAAGTTTTTGCGGGTGAATGAGAAAAACTGGAAAGTTGTAAAGGATCTCAGGGGGGTAGTTGATCTGGTGTTAACGATGATTCACGAGTTTTCACATGTGGCTTTAGGTACTGAAGACTATGTGTACAAGAAGATTTTGGAAGGAAAGAACCACGCGCCTCTCTTTGATTTGGCTGTCGGGCGCCCCAGTGCGGATAGTCGGTTGCCGGCGCTTAATGATTTAATTACCAGCGCTGGTGGAAGCTTGAATTTTAGCGATGTCGCGTATGCTAATGCCGACTCTTTCGCGGCGGCTACTGTGGCTTTAATCGAGGAGTCTGGGGGAGTGAAATCTATAAGGTCTGGTAAGTCTAATTTAATAGCGCCGAAAATTTATAAGTAGATGGATATAAGTTGAAATGCGCACTCAATAATCTCCAGTAGAACTTTCCGCGGGTGCACAGATGACAAGAATGTGTATTTGACGAACTGATGACCATCTGTCTGGCCTGTAATTTCTGACAGTAGCCAGGCACTTGCTCGACAGGCTTAGATGAGGGGGAGTGATTCCGGAGCGGCTACCGTGCCAGCAACCCTTGCAATCCATCGCCACACCCCGAGCCTGACGGCAAGTGACCCTCGGGGGTTGCCGGTCCGCGCTGTGGGTTACTGGCGTGACATCGACGGCGTACCCCCTCAGGCACGGGTCAACCGCACAGTTCATGATGGGGCGGGGCGAGCGATTGCACAGTGGGACCCGCGGCTGTTTCTGGATGCTTCGGCACCGGCCAATCTGCAAACGAATTATGCCCTGTCCGGCGCGGTGTTAAGTACGGACAGCGTCGATGCCGGGTGGCATGTGGTGCTGTTGGGTGAGGCGCAGCAACCGCTCCATCACTGGGATGGTCGGGGTTCGCAGCGCTGGCTGCAATACGACACTCAGCTGCGCCCAGAGTCGGTGTTCGAACAGGCGATGGACGGCGAAGCGCTTTGCGCGGAGCGCTTGAGTTACGGCGTGAGCGGACCGACTTTTGCCGAGCACAACCAATGCGGCCAATTGATTCGCCATGATGATCCGGTGGGCACGCAGCGGTTTACCGAGTTCGGCTTGCACGCCGCGGTACTGGAGCAGACGAGGCATTTTCTGCAAGCGTTGTCGCTGCCAGACTGGCCCGAGTTGATAGCGGATCGCGAGTTGCTGCTGGAACCGGGCGAGGGTGCTCTCACCCATTTGCACTTCAATGCATTGGGCGAGGTCTCCCGTCAAACCGATGCCAAAGACAACCGGCAGTTCTTCAGCCAGACCATTGGCGGGCAGTTACTTGAGGTTCGCTTGCAACTGGCGAACGACACCACGCCGAAGACCCTGGTCAGTGCCATTCAGTACAACGCCCACGGCCAGATCGAGAAAGAAGTCGCTGGCAATGGTGTGGTCACCGCCCTCGAATACACAGCCGAGGATGGGCATTTGAAACGCCTGGCATCCCGTCTTGGCCAGCGTGATTCGTTGCAGGATTTGTGCTATGCCTACGACCCGGTGGGCAACGTGCTGAGCATCGAGGATGCCGCGCTTCCGATCCGCTACTTCGCCAATCGGCGTATCGAGTCGATCAACCGTTACCGTTACGACAGCCTTTACCAGTTGATCGAAGCCACCGGCTGGGAGGCTGGTGCTGTGAGTCAAAGGCCCTCTTCATCCACCACTGATCCTGCTGCGGTGGGCACTTACCGTCAGACCTACCGCTACGATGCCGGCAACAACCTGCTCGAACTGACCCATATCGGTCCGCAAAATCCGGGCCACCGGTTGGTCGCCGCTGCCCACAGCAACCGCTACCTGCCGGTGCGCGATGGCATAGAGCCGGACGAAGAGGATTTCCGAAGCGGCTTCGACGCCAACGGCAACCTGTTGAAGTTACAGGCGGGGCAAACGCTGATCTGGGATGTGCGTAATCAGTTGTGTGAAGTGCGACCGGTAGAACGCGACTCAGGTCTTGATGACTGCGAACTTTATTTCTATGGCGCCGATAGCATGCGCGTGCGCAAAGTGCGCTCGCTGCAAACCAACGCCCAAACCAATGTGATCGAAACCCGTTACCTACCAGGTCTGGAAATCCGCACCCATAGCGGTACGGGCGAGCATCTGCAAGTCATCGTGGTCCCGACCGGGCGCGGCAGTGTGCGGGTATTGCATTGGGAAACAGCGCCACCGACGGACATTACCAACAACCAGCAGCGCTACAGCCTGACGGATCATCTGGGCTCCAGCATGCTGGAACTGGATCAGGATGCCAACGTCATCACCCAGGAGCGGTATTACCCGTTTGGCGGTACGGCGTGGTCGAACGGGGCGGCGGTGCAGGTCAGTTACAAGACGGCGCGTTATTCGGGGAAAGAGCAGGATGCGACTGGGCTTTATTACTACGGGTTCAGGTATTACGTGCCGTGGTTACAGCGGTGGTGTAATTCTGATCCTGCGGGAACTGTCGATGGATTGAATTTGTTTAGAATGGTGGAAAATAATCCGGTGACTTATGATGATGTTGATGGGCGGATGCTCAGGCGCCAGTCAGGTAATGATTCCGCCGACGAACGGCCATATTTAAATAATCCTCTATCATTAACAACGGAAAACACGCTTCCATCAACGGTAGAGCCACTCATTGCGGAGTCGCTTCATTCACAGGTATCTGTGAGTGAACTTGAGAGTGCCGGAGCACTAGTCAAGCCTCTTGCAGATGCAATGGGGCAGCTGCAACTGGCGAACGGGGCGAATAGCGGAAGCTCCATTTCTGTTTTGGCAGATATTGGGGGTCGTGATCCGATAGCGGGAGGTGGTGAAGGAGCGATTTACGAGAGTCGCGATGCACGATATGTTTACAAGAAATTCTATCGCTTCAATAATCTTACCGAAGTTCCTGGGTCTGTCCAGTATGAACGGGATATGTTTAACGCTTATTACGGTGCTGGATCTGCAAAGGCAGTTATTGAAGAGCGTCAGGTTTATCTTCGAATGATAAAATTAGATGGTATGCCCCTCGATAATATTCCAAAAGGCTCTTTGCCGATTAAAGCCGAAAATGCGTTGCTGGATGCATTTAAAAAAATGGAAAAAAATGATCAATATCACCAGGATCCGCAAGATCACAACTTTCTTTATTCTGAAAGAGATAATAAGGTCTATCCCGTGGATATGGAGGCACATCCATATGAGATCGCTCAATATACAATCAACTCATACATTAGAAAGAAAGACGAGACGCTTAAAAAGTTCAACCTACTGATAAAACGTTAATTTTTTTGATCTGAGAAAACAAGAAGCCCTCGCTCCAACCCACTGCGGATAGAAACCGCAGCAGGCTGGACGGGGGCATCTGTATTACAGATCAATCACTGCGCGATGGTTTTCACCGCCACGCCACGCTCAATCGGGTTGGACCGACCATAGATATCCTCAAACCGCTCGATATCGTCTTCGCCCAGGTAGCTGCCCGATTGCACTTCGATAATCTCGAGTGGAATCTTCCCCGGGTTACGCAGGCGATGCACCGAAGCGATCGGAATATAGGTCGACTGGTTCTCGGTCAGCAGGAACACGTTCTCGTCACAGGTCACCTCGGCGGTGCCGCTGACGACGATCCAGTGTTCGGCGCGGTGGTGGTGCATCTGCAGCGACAGGCACGCGCCCGGTTTGACCGAGATGTGCTTGACCTGGAAGCGCCCGCCCATGTCCACCGAGTCGTAGGAGCCCCACGGACGGTAGACCTCGCAGTGGTTCTGGGTTTCGCTGCGGCCCTGTTCGTTGAGGGTGTTGACCATCTGTTTCACGCCTTGGACCTTGTCCTTGTGGGCGATCATCATGGCGTCCTTGGTTTCCACCACGACGATGTTTTCCAGGCCGATCACCGACACCAGTTTGCCGTTGCCGTGGATCATGCAGTTTTTGCTGTCCTGGATCACCACGTCGCCTTTGGTGACGTTGCCGTTGGCGTCTTTTTTATTGACTTCCCACAGCGACGACCAGCAGCCGACATCGCTCCAGCCAGCGGTCAGCGGCACGACGCAGGCGCGTTGGGTTTTTTCCATCACCGAGTAGTCGATGGAGTTGTCCGGGCAGCAGGCGAAGGTAGCTTCGTCGAAAGTGATGGTGTCGGCATCCTGCTGGCTGCGTTCCAGGGTCAGCAGGCAGGTGTCGTAGATGTCCGGATCGTGCTTTTTCAGCTCTTCGAGGAAACGGCTGGCGCGGAACAGGAACATGCCGCTGTTCCAGAAGTAACCGCCGGACTGGACGAACTCGGTGGCGCGCTTCACGTCGGGTTTTTCGACGAAGTGCGAGACGCGGCTGACGCCTTCAGGCAGCAGCGAGTCGTTGGTCGACTTGATGTAGCCATAACCGGTTTCCGGTTTGGTGGCCGGTACGCCGAACAGCACCATTTCACCGTTTTCGGCGGCGACGGTGGCCAGGGCCAGGGCGCGTTGCAAGGCTTTCTGGTCTTCCAGCACGTGGTCGGCCGGCAATACCAGCATCAGCTCGTCGCGACCTTCACTGACCAGCATCATCGCGGTCAGGGCCACGGCCGGCGCAGTGTTGCGACCGAACGGTTCCATCAGGATGCGCTGGGATTCCAGCTTGCGGGCGGCCAGCTGCTCGTTGACGATGAAACGGTGGTCCTTGTTGCAGACCACGATTGGCGAATCCATGCCTTCGAACACCAGGCGTTCCAGGGTTTGCTGGAACAGGGTGTGTTCGCCGGTCAGGGCCAGGAACTGCTTAGGGAATTGTTTGCGGGAAAGCGGCCAAAGACGTGAGCCACTACCACCTGACAAGATCACCGGAATCATGTTGTTACTCCTTGAATATCGATTGGTTAGAGCCACGAAAGTTCTGTCGTTTCACTCTTGTTTTTGTTCCGTGTCCGGCTGGCCTTTGTAGGAGCGAGCTTGCTCGCGATGGAGGCTAACGATGATGTTGGGCACCAGAAGCAACGCGGTGCCCTTGAGTTCATCGCGAGCAAGCTCGCTCCTACAGGGTCTTGGTCAGCCTGAAAAATGTATTAGCGCGTCGACACCGGGCGTTTGACCCAGACCGGCGACAGGCTGCTGCCGCTGCCGGTGACGTACAGCACCGCGGCTTCACCGCGTTCCAGGGCGACCGGTTTCACGTCGCCGACTTTGGTGGTGCCGTCATACAGCGCCAGGCTGACCTTCACCGGGTTGATTTCACGCTCGCCACGGCCTTTGGCTGCCACGTTCGGGACCACGTCGGTCTTGCCATCGGCGGTCTTCAGGGTCAGCGCCTTGTCGCTGAGGTTTTGCATGCGTACCAGGGACTTCTGCTTGTTCTTGAACGGCGGTTCCTCGATCAGTTGTGGTGCGCCGCTGGCGTTGTTGACCAGGGTGTAATAGTGGTCGCCGGCCAGTTTCACCGGCAGGGTCTGGCTACCGACCTTGGCGCTGTAGTCGCCGCCCGGCATGAAGCTGAAGTCACTGCTCGACAGCGGCGCGACGTCGCTCAGGTTGGTGCTGCCGACGGTGGCGCTGACTTCGGCGTTGCTGGCGTTGTAGATACGCACGAAGGTCGAGCCTTTCGGTGCGGTCGGGCCGTACAGGGCAGCGTCGCCACCGGCGAAAGCCTGTACCGACAGCACACTGAGGCCGGCAACCAGGGCAAAGCGTTTGGCGAGACGACGCGGAGTTGTAGTGAAAGTCATGGTGTACCTCTCTTTCAGTTTTGCGCCCGGTCGGGCGTCTCGGATTTGTTGGTGATGGCTACGTTTTGTTGGCGCGCGCCGGCTTGTTTAAGCTCTGCGACCCACTGCGGGTCGGCGTCGCCGATTTCGTTGTTCACAGGCAGATATCGTTCAGGGAACTCCCAGATCAGCACCTGTGGCGGGCTGTTCTTGAAGGCATCGCTTTTCAAGTAGCTGAGCATCGGCAGAATCGGGCCGTGGCCGTCTTCGGCGTAATTGACCACGTCGCTGTGCAGCGCCTGCTTGAGCGCACCGACGAAGTTCCAGTTGGGGTTGGCGCTGTAGCTGGTGCCGATCAGGGCTACCGGCACTTCGGTGTTGGCGAACAGCGCGTCGTCGCCAGCGGGCTGATCTTCAGCCGCGACCGTATTGCGCTTCTGCAAGGGTTCTTCCTTGGGCATCAGGTTTTCGAACAGCGGGTCCAGTGGCAGGAACAGACGCAGGTCACCCTTGTGGGTGATGGTCTCCGCCGGTTCAGTAACGAAACGCTGCGGCTCGCCGCTCAGCGGGTACTTGTCGGCAATGGTCTTGGCCAGACGGTTGGCAGCGATCTCGGCACCTTGCGGCGTCCAGTGGGTGTCGGTGCGCAGGAACACTTGCTGGCCATCCTGTTTGGCCTGTTGCAGCGGGCCGAGCAGGTCAGGGGCTGGAATCCGGTCGGCGGCCAGGCGTTGGTGGAAATCCTTGTAGAGGTTGGCGTGGATGCTCGCCGGCTTCACCTCACCGAGGTGTTCCGGGTACAGGCGCACTTTGGCCGGCACCACCGCCATTACCAGTTGCACGCCTTTCTCTTTCAGGGTCTGGCGCACGCCTTCGACCAGCGCGTAGTTGCCTTGCAGGTTCAACTCTTCGTTGACCACCGGGTGGAATTCTTCATCGCTGTACAACCACTGGTCGCGACCGAGCACCACGCCCGGACGACCTTCGTTGAACAGCTTGAAATCCAGCGCGGCCCAGAGGTTGGTGCCCAGGCGCTTGATCGGGAACTCGTCGTCGTAGTGGGTTTCCACGGCCTTGGTCCAGCGACCGTTGAGCACCGTCGCATCGGCGTTGGTGCTGAAGCCGAAGAAGCTGCGCACCGACCACAGACCGAGCACCAGCAGGGTCACCAGGAACAGCGCGATGTAGAAGATGCGTAATGAGCGGGTCATGGTCAGATCCCTCAGAACTGGAAGTAAAGGAACGGCGAGAAGCTTTGCGCCGAGAGTTTGAGAATCGAGGCGATGAACAGCAGCAGCACCAGCGCACGCATCACGTAGCGCGACCAGTCAGCGGTCCAGTAGGCCGGTTGCACCTGGGCTTCGACGCCGACGGTGTAGCCAGGCTGGTGGATGTTTGCCGGGTTATCCCCAGGCACGGCCTTGATCGTTCCCGGTGTCGCAGCGGCCGGGCCGTCGGCGTCGACGTTCACTGCAGGCTTGGTCTTGGCCGGTGGCTGATTGGTGTAGAAGTCGCGCAGGCCGAAGAACGCCAGGGTCACGTAAGCCACGATCAGCGTTGCCACTTGCAGGCCGGTGAGGCTGGCCTGGTTGAGTTCCGACAGCGACCAGTCGCCGAAGCTGAACATCGCGCCGTACATGCGCCCGGCGACGTGCAGGTTTTCTGCGCGGAAGATCACCCAGCCCATCACCACCAACAGGAAGGTCATCACCCAGCGGATCGGATTGAAGCTGCGTGGAGAAGTATTCAGGCCGATGGCTTTTTCAATCGCCAGCCACATGCCGTGCCACGCACCCCAGACGATGTAGGTGATGTTCGCGCCGTGCCACAGACCGCCGAGCAGCATGGTCAGGAACAGATTGCGATAGGTCATCAGCGTGCCTTTGCGGTTACCGCCGAGGGTGATGTACAGGTAGTCACGCAGCCAGGTCGACAGGCTGATGTGCCAGCGCCGCCAGAACTCGGTGATCGACTGGCTGACGTAAGGCTGCTTGAAGTTTTCCATGAAGCGAAAACCCATCATCAGGCCCAGGCCGATGGCCATGTCGCTGTAACCGGAGAAGTCGAAATACAGCTGCGCGGTGTACGCCAGCGCGCCGAGCCAGGCATCGCCCGTGGTCGGGTTTTGCAGGGCGAAACAGTGGTCGGCCACCACCGCCAGGGTATCGGCGATGAAGACTTTCTTGATGAAACCCTGCATGAACCGCGTGCAGCCCTCGGAGAACTTGTCGAGGGTGTGGGTGCGGTTGTTGAACTGGTCGGCCAGGTCACGGAAACGCAACACGGGGCCGGCGATCAAGTGCGGGAAGATCGCCACGAACGCCGCGAAGTCGATCAGGTTGCGGGTCGCCGGGGTATCGCCACGGTAGACGTCGATGATGTAGCTGATGGACTCGAAGACGTAGAACGAGATCCCGATCGGCAGCAGCACGTGGGTCAGGATGAACGGCGAAAGACCCACCGACGTCATCATCGCGTTGATGCTGTCGACGCCGAAGTTGGCGTACTTGAAGTAGCCGAGGATGCACAGGTCGACGGCCACGCCGAGCAGCAGCCAGCGCTGTGCCGGTTTGGTCCTGACCCCGGCGGCACCGACTTTCAGGCCGATCCAGTAGTTCCACAGCGTGACGCCGGCGAACAGCGCGAGGAAGTCCACACGCCACCAGGCGTAGAACACGTAACTGGCAATCAGCAGCAGCAGATTGCGATAGCGTTGCCCGCTCAGGTAGTACAAGCCGAGGAAGATCGGCAAGAACAAAAACAGGAACACGTTGGATGAAAAAACCATCCCGGTCTCTCCTTGTTTGAACCAACAGTCAAGGGCCAGTGGCCCCCCCAAACCCCCCACAAAAATCCGGGGGGATTACACAAATCTAAAACCCGACACCGCCCTTGGAGGAGCTGCCGAAGGCTGCGATCTTTTGATCTTGATCTTTAAAAGCAGGATCAAAAGATCGCAGCCTTCGGCAGCTCCTACAGGGGGGTGTTTGTCCTAAGAACCCTTGCTGCCCTTTTCATTGGCCGGGTCGTAGACCTTGGTCAGGTCACCGCCTAGGCGGAAGTTCTTGAACGGTTGCATCTTGTGCTTCTTCTCCAGTACGTCCGGCGTACAGGTGTAGAGCGAGCAGAACGGTTCGAGCCAGGCGAATTTCATGCCCTCTTTCAGGTCGGTCATGTCCTGTTCCTTGCCGTTCTTTTCCTCGAACTCATCCGGGTCTTTCACCCCGGACAGCACCCGATCACCCAGGCGTTTGAGTGCGCCATTGTTTTCCTGGCGCAAGTCCACGCCGTTGACCTGGGCGAAACTGGCGATCATCGTCAGCGGCGGCAGGGCGTAGTTGTGGTAGGCCAGCGCCCGTTGCTGGCGCTTGAGTTCGTTGGGCAGATAGCCGTCGGCATCGATCTGATTGGCGCCGACCTTGTATTCCTTCACCGCCCAGTCGAACAGGTCGCGACGGTTGGTGGCGACGGAAGTGGCCATCACCGACCAGGCAGCCCAGTACGAGTGGTTGTTGGTCTGGTCAAGCGGCAGGTTGTCCCAGTCGCTGACCACCTGGTCGGCCATCTTGCTGAACCAGGCTTCGATCAACTGCGCTTCCTGCTGATGGGTGGCCAGCGGGTGGGAGTCGGAAAACTTCAGGCGGATATACGCCGAAGCCATGCTGCCCAATGCCCATTTGCGCATCGACTTGCCGGTGTGGTTGAAGTCCCTGGACATCAATGCATCGGCCTGGGCCCAGGTCGTCAGCCAGCTCAACGTGCATTCCAGTTGTTCCGGGCGACCGTCACGCATGAACTGCATCACGCGCTTGCTGGTGCCGCGCTCGATCTTGGTGATGTCGGCGGTGCTCTCGCGAAAGGCTTTTTCCGACTGCACATTCAGGGTCGCGCGGGCCTTGTCCGAACCTTCGTACTTGCTGCGAAATTGCAACGAGCCGGTGTACGGCGTCGGCATTGCATCGCAGCCTTCGCTCTTGTCGCCCGTCTTGAATTTATCCACAGGCGCAAAATAGCCCTGGGGTGGACGCAGTGGCGCAGCCGCTTGTGTGGCTCCGGCGAACATCGCCAGGCTCAAAAGCGTCGGTGCCAACAGTGTTGAAAATTTCGGATTGCGCATGGCAGACCTCATTGCCCGACCGAAGCAGTACGCTGCTCGGCGCCCGGGAACACGTTGCGTTTGCAAATTTTCGCTTCGACTTTCTGTGGCGCGGCACCGGCTTGTTCCGGGCCCTGGACTTCGACGGCCAGCAGGTTCTGCGAGGCCCAGTCTTCGTCCGTGCGCAACTCGAAGGCGAAACGCCCGTCAGTCTCGGAGGTTTCCGGTTTGTCGATCTTGATGTCCTCGTGGCGACCGTTCATGTACCAGAGGGTGGCTTGCAGGGTTTTCACCGAAGTGTCGGCGAAGCGGATGTCGACCTGGTGGCTACCGTTGCGCAGGTCCATGTTCTTGCTGTTGACCATCAACTCGTTTTTGCCCGGCTTGAGCGTGGCGCTGCCGGACATCTGTGCATCCTTGCCTTCGCAACCGTTGTCCAGCAGCGCCATCATCTGGCGGTAGATGGTTTCCTGGTCGAGGCGGTACAGCGGCGAGAATTCCCAGATGAGAATCTTCGGCGGGTTCTTCTGGAACTCGTCGCTGCCCAGGTACTGCAGCATCGAACCTTCCAGGCCACCGCCGGGGAACGCCACGTTGAGGATGTCAGCGCCGATGGCTTCTTCGAGGAATCCGGCGAAGTTGTAGTTCTTGCCGCTATGGGACGTGCCCACGAGGGTGATCTGCGGGTTACCGGAGTCGCCGAACAGATCGCCATCGCCCGCTTCGCCCTTTGGCTCTGTGGTGAACTGATCCATGTACTGGATCGCGTAGCTGGTGCCGCAGAGTTGACCGGCCATGTTGTGCAATGTTCCGGTCTTGCCCATGCGACCTGACTTTTTGGTCTCGAATTCGCGCTTGGGAATGTCGGCGAATTCAGGCAATTGCTTGACCTTCTCGGCGACGATTTTCGCTGTGCGCTGGGCACCGTACGGGGTCCAGTGCTGGTCGCCACGGAAGTAGAAGTCGTGGGCGGGCAGGGTGTCGGGCAATGACTCGTTGGTCAGCGGCGACAGGTCCGGAACGACGTAGCCCATCTGCGCGAAACGACCGAGCATGGACTTGTAGTTTCTCAGTGCCTTGTCGAAGTCGTAGCTGGCTTTCTCCGCCGGGTTGAGCTTGTTGCGGTTCACCAGGCCACGGGTCGGCTGGTACACGACAACCAGTTCCACGCCTTTGCTCTTGAACGCATCGTGCAGTTGTTTCATGCGTTTGTAGCCGGCGGGTGTGGTGTCGAATTCGGTGCGCAAGTCTTCTTGCGTACGGAACAACCAGTCACCCTGGGCCTGTACCAGCGTGGTGAAGTTCTGCTGGTAACGGGTGGTGTAGTTTTTCGGATCGTGAGCAGCCGGGCACAGGCTGCAGCACGGTTCGGCAGAGAATTTTGGTGGGGCAACTTCATCGGCACGCGCGCCACCGCTGGCCGCGAGAATGCCGGCGGTCAGGGCCGACAGGCTGAGTAATTTGATCAGGTGTGGGTGCATAAGATTATCCTCAGTCCCGCATTTCGGTCTGGCGTTCGACGGGGTCGATCAGCACGGCTTTCTGCTGGCGCACCAGCAGGTCGAGAATTTCATCCTGGCGCTCGCCAAGGATGCCGGTGAAGCTGATGCCGCTGGATTTGGTCGGCGCGAGCATCGACACGCGATACAGCTCGACACTCAGTGGCGAGTCGATGGACAGCGGGCCACTGCCGTTGGCCGCCAGCTCACCGCCGACCACGATCAGCGACACCTGGGCGTCGAACGGGTCGAGCTTGATGTCACGGTCGGTGTTGCTCAGGTCCTTGATGTGCCCGTAGACGCCGGTCAGGCCGTTGGCCATGGCGACGTTTTCGTAGAGGCGAATGTTCACGCTGTTACGAATGCGGATGCCGTGGCGCTTGTTGCTCAACACGCGGTTGCCCCACAGCAGGTTGTCAGCACTCTCGTAGAGGGTGATGCCGTCGGTGTGGTTCTGGTAGATCTCGTTGTGGGCAATCAGGTTGTTGACGCTGTTACGGTCGATCACCAGCCCCGAGAGGTGGTTGTCGTAGCTGCGGTTGTTGAAGATGAAGCTGTCGTTGACCTCACGGGAAATAATGATCCCGTGCTTCTTCTTCGTTCCATACACCGTGTTGTCGGCAATGATCAGGCCGTGGGAACGGTCGTGCGGGTCGATGCCGTAGACGATGTTGTCTTTGTAGGTGTTGCCCTTGACCACGAAGTCGCGGGTTTCATAGCAGTAGAAGCCGTACCACATGTCCGAGAATTCGGAGCCGACGATCCAGCCGGTCGGCTCAGGGCGCTTGAGCACCTTGGCCATGTTTGGCGTGTACTGGGAAATACTCACGCCATAGGACTTACTGTTGGCGTAGCCGAAGCTGGCGATCTTGCTGTTGGCGATGTAGGTCTCGGTACCGCCCCAGGCCAGCAGGAACGGACGGAATTCCTTGGGCGAAGTGAACGTCGCCGGGCCGTTGTCTTTCTCGCGCCAGCCAGTGATTTTGGTATCGCGAACGAACAGCTGGCCGTCGTTGACCAGGAACGTACCGGCCTCCTGGGACAGGCGCAGTTCCTGGGTCTGCTTGTCGATTTCCAGGATGCCGTGGCGACCGACCACGATCGGCAACCGGGAGAGGAACACACCCGGCGAGGTTTCGCTGAAGTACTGCTTGGGCAGCTTCTTCGCTAGGTCCTTGAGGTTCATGTAGCCGTCGTCGACGAAGATCGCCTGGGGGATGCCGTGCTGACGCACCACCCACTCGGCCATCTTGTTGTCACCACCGATGAAGTCCTTCAGGGCGTCTTCCTGCATCATCCGGCGCACACTGATCTTGCCGGCCTTGCTGCGCACGATTTTCGCGGCGATAGCCTCAGCGGTGTAGCCGGAAACGTCCGGCAGTTTCGGCTTGGCCAGTTCCAGCGGCGCGGTCGGTGCGCTGCTGACGGTGTAGGTCTTGGCCTGTTGCAGTCCCTTGGCGACGGTGGCCGGCTTGCCTTGTTGAGGCACCGCCGGCTCCACATTGGCGAAGGCAGCCGCGCTGGCCAGCAGCATTGCGCCGGCCAGCAAGGTCAAGGAACCTTTCTTGGCACTGTTCATGTCGGGCACTCCCTTCGCGGTTCGCATCAGAAGCGCCAGATCACATCGACGAACGCACGGTGCATGTACGAATCGACTTCCTTGCCGTACGCATCGCCCGGCTTGAACACGCCGCCACGGAAGCGCACCAGGGCCGAAGGCTCATCGATCGCCTGACTCATCGACGCGGGCAACAAGCCTTGCTTGAAGTACTTGGTGACCACCAGGTCCATTTCCTGACCGAGGTCTTTCTCGCCATCGTTCAGCGGCAGCGAAGTGCTGGAGAGGATCGCGCCGGTGACGTCGTCGGTGTTGTTCTGGACGGCGTTGATGCCATTGCTGCCGACCGGCTTGTTGCCGTCGACGCGCCAGAACTTGTGGTAGATCAGGCTGGCGTCGTATTCGTCGTTGAGCATCCACGAACCGAACAGGGTGGCGCTCTGCATGTTGTTCATTTCGCCACGGAAGGCCTCGCCGAAACGGTGTACCCGCGAGCGGGTGCCGGTGTAGTTCGAGCGGTTGCTTTCCAGGCCGTTCTGTTCGTACTCGGCGCTGGCGCGGGCGTAGGCGGCACCGACTTGCCATTGCGGATCGAGGCGCAAACGCACGCCGAGATCGGTAGCCCAGCCATTGAGGTTTTCACCGCGCTTGGCTTCAGCCGGCGGCGTGCCATCGGCGTTCAGCGGGTTGACCTTGTCGATGTCGCCGCTCATACCGGTGATGCTGCCCCAGTAATTGACCGTGTTGGTATTGCGCCAGTTGTAGGCGTCGCTGTCGGCGGTGAGGCCGAGCCAGCTGATGTCGCCGTTCTGTTTTTTGTCCAGCGAATCCGTCGGCACACCCGGCTCCGGGAAGTCGAGCTTGCCGTTGTCGTGGGTGTGATGACCGCGAATGCCGACCCAGTTGCCCGGGGTCCACTGGTACGCGGCATCGGCGTAGGCGTGCAGGCGATCCTTGTCTTGCGGCGACAGCTCCTTGAGGTCGGTGCGGTACTCGCTGAAGCGTTCGGCGATACCGACGTTGGCGCGTAGCAAGGTGGTGTCGAAGGTCCAGTTCAGGGCTTCGATGTTGGTGTCGCGCCATTGACCGTCGTCGTTGCGCAGGCGCTGGCGACCGAGTTTCAGGATCTCGCCGGGGTAGGGCGTGAAGCCGCTGTAGCCGACCCAGAATTCGCGCATGGCCAGGTAGTTTTTCTTGGTCTCGCGATCACCGTTGTCGGTGTTCTCGGCGCCATCGGATTGTTGCAGGGTGTCGGTCTCGATGATGTCGGTGGACGTCACCGCCTGACCCATGGCGTAGGCGCTCCACGCGCCGCTTTCACCATAGACCCACGGACGCAGGTCCAGGCCGACACCATTGACATCGCCGCCGGGAGCGGTGCCGAGGTCGCGGTCGTCTTCGGACTGGCCGGTGATTTTCACGTCCAGGCCGAAGTTCTTGGTTTCAGTCATCGCAGCGAGCGTCGGGCAAGACCAGATCAGCGCGAATGTCAGGCCGATGCCGGCCTTCATGAATGGATTCAACTTCATTGGGATTCCTCGCTGACTTCTTCTTGCAGGGTGTGCAGTTCCGGCGTGTTCGGGCTCAGGGCACCGCGCACGGCCTGTTCTTGTTTCAACAGGCGCTGGGCTTCGGCCAACCGGTCGGGCGGCAATTGCGTTTGGATTGTTTGCGCAAGCTCGGTGGCTTGCGGGGTGTTCTGGGCCAGGGCCAATTGGCTGAAGACGTAGGCGTTCAGCGGATCAGGCTTGGTGCCCTTGCCTTGGGAAAACAGTTGGGCGATGGCGAAGTCGGCGCTGTTCTGGCCGTTGCGCGCAGCGGTCAACAGATGGTCGAGGGCCTTCTGCGGATAGACCTTGCCCAGGTAGCCACGGCGATAGATCTGGCCGAGGTAGTAATCGGCAGCGACTTCGCGGCCGACGGCTTTCTGGAAATGCTCTTCGGCGACCTTGGCGTCGGCCGGCACCAGTTTGCCTTCGAAGTAGAGCTTGCCCAGCAACAGTTCGGCGCGGGGCTGGTCGGCGGCGCGGCCGTTGTCCAGGTACTTCATCATCTGGTCGACGTCGCCCAGTTCCGGGAAGTCGTAGAGCAGTTGCGCGAGGCTGACCCACGACGCCGGGTAGCCCGGTGCGATCGGTTCGAGCAGCGACTGTGCGGTTTTCTCGTCGGTCTTGCCCAGGGACGCATCGGCGAGCACGCGGGCGACGCTGTCGACGCGCTGCGCCGAAACGGTGCCTTGGGCGTGCGCCGCTTGCATCTGCTTGATCAGCTCGGCCTGTTGCTCTGGCTTGGCCTGTTTCTGATAGACCGTGGCCAGCTCGACGTAGCAGATGTCGCTGGTGTTGAGTGCGGCCTTGCAGATTTTTTCCACGTCATCCAGATGCTGGTCGTAGGTGCCCTGGGTGCGATAGAGCAGCACCTGCGCCAGACCGGCTTCCGGTTTGTTCTCGGCACGCCATTGGCTGATCTGCTGTTGCGCATTCACGTTGGGGAAGCTGTGCGGGTATTGCAGGTACAGCATCGCCAGCGGGATCAGCGTGTTGCCTTCGCCTGCGGCGGCGGCTTTTTTCAGCAGGGTTTCAGCTTCGTGTTGTTCCGCTTCGGTGGAACCGGGCTTGGCCACCAGCAGTCGGCCGAGGCGAGCCTGGGCGCGCGGCGAAACGCTGGCCGCGGCGCGGTAAGTCGCCTCGGCCTGTTTCATCTGCGCCGGGTCACGGCTGTCGACCTGGATATCGGCCAGGCCGACCTGCGCTTCGCTGTAGCCCAGGTCGGCCAGCTGCCGGTAGTTCTGCGCGGCGGTGGCGGTATCGCCACGTTTGAGCGCTTCGTTGGCCAGGCGCTGGTCGGGCAGGCCGGCGCAACCGGCCAGGCTCACCGCCAATGCCACTGCACACAGTGTTCCCATGTAGGAGTGAGCCTGCTCGCGATGCAGGCAACTCGGTACATCAGACAGACCGCGCTGATCCCATCGCGAGCAGGCTCGCTCCCACAGGGATGGCGGTGTGTTCGAGATTTTTGTGATAGTCACAGGCATGTCCTCGACTTAAAGACCGACAGCCATGGCTTTGTCGATCAGCCAGTTCAGGTTCGGGCCACGGTCGCTGTTGACTTCCACCGGGCGGCCGGCGAGGGAGCTGTCCAGGGTTTCGTCCGGCTGGATCAGCACGCGGATGTCCGAAGACAGATCGGCGCTTTTCAGGCTGGTGCTGCTGACGATCTTGCCGGTGCGGCTCTTGTCCTCGCCAGCGATCTGGAAGCGCACCGAAGTACCCGGGCGCACGTCGCCGAACTGGCGATAGGAGAAGCGCGCTTCAACATTGGCTTCGCTGTTACGCGGCACCAGTTGGAAGATCACGTCACCCTTGCTGGCGTACTGACCGTTGGCAACCATTTGCTGGGCCACGGTGCAGTCGCACGGCGAGGTCAGGGTGCCGGTCATCTGCTTGCCGAACAGTTCTGCAACCTTGGCCGGGGCCAGTTGGTCTTCGTCCAGATGGCCCTTGAGCACGTCGAGCATGCTGGTGCTGAAGGTCGCCAGCGGTGCGCCCTTGGCGGCCACGCCGTCGGCTTTCACCAGGCTCTGCACGGTACCGTCGCGAGGCATGGTGATGTTCACGCCCGGCACGCTGACCAGACCGGCCTGGGCGTGGCTGACGAAGTACATGCCGTACACCGATTTGAAAACAAAGCCGAATGCAGTCAGGCCGACAACGAAGACCCCCAGGCTGAAGGTCACGGCTTTCAGGCGGCCGAACGCGGTCATGCCGTGGCCGCCGTCCTTCATCTTGCGCGCCTTGGTGAAGTTGTCGCGCTGCAGGGTCGCCAGCATTTCACCCACGCTGACGATGTCGCCAGCCAGGTGCGAAGTGATCAGGTGGCGCAGGGTCGAGATGTCCCGTGGTTCCAGGTTCTGGAACTGGCAGCCGGCGCGTCCGGTCTCGCGATCGAAGGAGCGGACCTGCAATTCGACGTCAATGGCCAGGCCGAGGTTGTCGATGAGGAATTGCAGGCGGGCCTTGTACACGTCACCGATCTTCAGCGGCAATTGACCGGCGTTGAACGCCAGGCCACCGGCGGACAGGTCGATCACCCGGGCTTCGACCGGTGTCCGGTCGGGGCCGAAGAAACGCAGCTTGGCCGGGATTTTCACGCGGGCGTGTTGGCGCTGGGCTTCGGATTCATGCACTACGTTGGCGTTGACGGCGGTATTCATAAGGGCGATTTCCTGGTTAATTCAATAAGGGGGCGGTCAGACCATCAACAGCAGCACGGCGACAAAAATGCTGCCGGCAGAGAAGGTCATGGTCCGAGACGACCAGGTGTTGAACCAACGTTGAAAGCTGGCGAGATCACGGGTCAGAGAAGTGGGCTGGCGAGTCCAGGACTGTTTATCGAGGCGGAAGAACACGTAGATCTTCACCAGCGCGCCGACGATCTGGTTGTAATAGAGAATCGCCGGGTAGGCCGGGCCGATCCGGTGTCCGGAGCACGACAGCAACAAGGTCAGGATGAACCGGGTGATGCCGATCCACAGCAGGTACACCAGGATGAACGCGGTGCCGTACTTGAAGCTGGCGATCAACGCCACGGTCAGGCCCAGCAGCGAGGTCCACATCGACACGCGCTGGTCGAACAGCACCACCGAAGTGAACACGCCGAGGCGTTTGATCCCCAGGCCCAGGGCGCGGGAATTCTGCCGCAGGTTGTTGCCGTACCAGCGGAACATCAGTTTGCGGCTGGCCTTGATGAAGCTCTTTTCCGGCGGGTGTTCAACGGTGTTGATCGCCGCGTCCGGCACGTAGAACGTGTCGTAGCCCAGGCGCATCAGGCTGAACCAGCTCGACTTGTCATCGCCGGTAAGGAACTTGAAGCGACCCAGGCGCCAGTGTTGCAGCGAGTCGCTTTCCACGTCGGCGATGAACTCCGGGTTGGTGACCACGGTGGCGCGGAACACCGACATGCGGCCAGTCATGGTCAGCACGCGCTTGGACAAGGCCATGGAGCACATGTTGATGTGGCGCTGGGCGAAACGCAGCTTGTGCCATTCGCTCATGATGTAGCCGCCACGCA
The DNA here is from genome assembly GCF_003050925.1 of Pseudomonas sp. GV085. Classification (GTDB taxonomy): domain Bacteria; phylum Pseudomonadota; class Gammaproteobacteria; order Pseudomonadales; family Pseudomonadaceae; genus Aquipseudomonas. The sequence continues at coordinate 155,884 of NZ_QAOV01000001.1, forward strand.
CTTCGCAGAATTCGTTGGTGGTCAGGCCACCGACGTTGCCGAACATCTGGAACCACGGCACGGTCTTGAGCACCACGCCTTCGGCCAGCACGGTGTCGCCATCGATCACCGCGACCACGGCGCGATCATCCGGCAGGTGCCGGGAGATGGCGCGGAAGCCGTAGGCCAGGCCATCGCGTTTGCCGGTGCCGGGAATGCGCACGAAGTCGAGTTTGACCCGGGACGGCGGATTCATCCGGCTCCACAAGCTTTTCACCAGCAGCTCATCGGACATTTCCACGATGGAGCAGACCACGGTGGTCGGCAGGCCGCAGTCGATGGCTTCGCGGATTACCGAGCTGTAGACCTGTGCAGTGGTCAGGGCGTCGATGCGGAAACTGGTGACCATCAGGAACACATGGGACGGGTCAGCCGCCTTGCCCAGCTTGCGCACTTTGCGTCGCAGGTAGGGGTAGACGATGTACAGAAAGATCATGCCGCGCACAAAGTGCGTGGCACCCATCGAATAGCGCCAGATACCCACGGCGCCAATCAGGAAAATGAAGTCCTTCGACTCGGAGTCGAACGTGGACACGGGCAACGCCATGGCGAGGCCCATCAGTAAACTCAGGTAGAACAGCCAACCGGCGGCCTGGAGTAGGCCGTGTTTTAGCCTGTGCATAATCTGCATCCGTCTCGATCTCGGGCGAGCCTTTGGGGTGGCCCGATGGGGTTAAGGCAGGCCTGTGAAAACTGGCGGCACCCGCTCTGGATGACGCCAGAATCCCTGTAGGAGCTGGCGAAGCCTGCGATCTTTTGATCTTCAGCAATCACGCCGGCGCCAAAAGATCGCAGCCTGCGGCAGCTCCTACAGATACCGCGTTACCAGCAGATACCTTCAGCCCGGCTATTCGTGCTGGTGGCCTTGGACATGAAACCAACCAGGTCGATCACTTGCTTGCCGTGTGGAACGTCCTGCACCAGGGCGCGGAACTTCTCGTCACGGTTACCGAGGATGATCACGTCGGAGTTGTTGATCACCGCGTCGAAATCGGAGTTCAGCAAGGACGAGACGTGAGGGATCTTCGACTCGATGTAGTCCTTGTTCGCGCCGTGAACGCGGGCGTACTCGACGTTGCTGTCGTAGATGCTCAGGTCATAGCCTTTGCCGATCAGCATTTCCGCCAGGTCAACCAGCGGGCTTTCACGCAGGTCGTCGGTGCCGGCCTTGAAGCTCAGGCCCAGCAGGGCGACTTTGCGTTTGTCGTGGCTGGAAACGATGTCGAAAGCGTTCTGCACCTGGGATTCGTTGCTGCGCATCAGCGAGTTGAGCAGCGGCGCTTCCACGTCCAGGGAACCGGCGCGGTAGGTCAGGGCACGCACGTCTTTTGGCAGGCACGAGCCACCGAAGGCGAAGCCCGGGCGCATGTAGTACTGGGACAGGTTGAGGGTCTTGTCCTGACAGACCACGTCCATCACTTCGCGACCGTCGACGCCGACCGCCTTGGCGATGTTGCCGATCTCGTTGGCGAAGGTGACCTTGGTGGCGTGCCACACGTTGCAGGTGTACTTGATCATCTCGGCGACGGCGATGTCCTTGCGGATGATCGGTGCGTCGAGCTCTTCGTACAGCGATTGCAGAACGTCGCCGGAAGCCTTGTCGAATTCGCCGATGACGGTCATTGGCGGCTGGTCGTAGTCGGCGATGGCGGTGCTTTCGCGCAGGAACTCAGGGTTCACGGCTACGCCGAAATCAACGCCGGCCTTCTTGCCGGAGCAGTCTTCGAGAATCGGGATGACCACGTTGGCCACGGTGCCCGGCAGCACGGTGCTGCGCACGACGATGGTGTGGCGGGTGGTCTTGTCACGCAGGACAAAACCGATTTCGCGGCACACTGCCTCGATGTAGTTCAGTTCCAGATCGCCGTTCTTCTTGCTCGGCGTGCCCACGCAGATCATCGACAGGTCGGTGTCGCGAATCGCCTCGGCGAAGTTGGTGGTGCCACGCAGACGACCCGTCTGGATGCCCTGTGCCAGAAGTTCGCCCAAGCCTGGTTCAACGATCGGCGATTTGCCGGCATTGATCATATCGATCTTGTCTTTGGCCACATCGACGCCAACGACGTCATGGCCCCGTGCAGACAGGCAACCGGCACATACCGCGCCGACGTAACCCAAACCAAAAATGCTGATGCGCATCGCAATTACCTCTCTGTTATCAAGCCTGTAAACATCAAGCCATTAGATGGCCGGAGTTAATGGTGTTCAGCGTGTTTTAGTGCACTCGCAAGTGTGCCTTACAGGCACAACGATGCCCTGTGCTGGCATATAAGTTACGAGTGTCTAAATAAATGCACTCAAGGTGTGCGCAACTAGGCCTTGTTGTTATGATTTGCCCTGTTATGCAGCCGATCCTCCTGTCGGAAGGATGCAGGTGCAACGGCCTTGCACGCTTGATGTCAGGCCGAAAGCCCGTGGATCAAGCGGTTGGGTGCTCGGGTGAGCACGTTTATAGGGGCGCTGCCGTGGCCTTGTAGGGGATAGTCATACCGCGTTATCTCCTGTCCGATTGCTGTTGTCCAAATCAGTGATTATTCAGCGCAAGTTAGTGTTTCAACTTCGCTACATGAATCGCTTATCTGCGTAAGTTATCTCGTACACGTTCGGCGAGAATCGTTACCGGTGGTATGAGCGGCGCGTTTGGACATAGTTCCAGTCCGCTCATCGTGAAATCTGAAATTTCTTGAAATACTGAGAGAGATGGCACTGCTCTCAAATTGATAGCACTTGCCGTTTCGCCCTTTATATATAGGCGGATCATCGGGCGGGATATTTTTTTGCCACTACTGTTAAAAAAAGTCAGTGCCACTACGCAAAAAAATGTTCGAAGTCGAGTGAAACTAAAGTTAGAAAATTGGTCGATGTATTTTTGACGCCATAAAAATGGCTAAAAGGTGGGGAAGGTTGAAGTGAATCAAGGGTCGGCGCACGAGGGGATGTGGAGGTCGTGCGCCGACTGGATGCATCACTCTGGTGCGTGATCGCGCAGAAACACCAGATTGTCCGGTTTGGATTGTTCGGCGCTGTAGCGATAGCCTTGAACGTCGAACTGCTTGAGGGTGGCCGGGTCATTGATGCGTTCATCGATGACGAAGCGACTCATCAAACCGCGGGCCTTTTTTGCGTAGAAGCTGATGATCTTGTACTGGCCGTTCTTCAGGTCTTTGAATTCGGTATTGATGATGCGCGCGTTCAAGTCGTTGCGCTTGACCGCCGAGAAGTACTCGTTGGACGCCAGGTTGAGCAGCACGTCATCGCCTTGATCGACCAGGGCTTCGTTCAGCCATTCGCTGATGCGCGTGCCCCAGAAGGCATACAGATCCTTGCCCCGGGCGTTGGCCAGCCTGGTGCCCATTTCCAGGCGATAGGGTTGCATCAGGTCCAGCGGACGCAGCAGGCCGTAGAGGCCCGAGAGCATGCGCAGGTGTTTTTGGGCGTAATCGAAATCGGCTTCGCTGAGGGTTTGCGCATTCATGCCGGTGTACACATCGCCCTTGAAGGCCAGCAGCGCCTGCTTGGCGTTTTCCGGGGTGAACGCGGGCGTCCAGCTGCCGAAACGCGCGGCGTTGAGCCCGCCGATCTTGTCGGAAACGTGCATCAACTCGCTGATCTGCGCCGGGGACAGCTCACGCAATTGCAGGATCAACTCCTGAGAGTGGTCGAGGTACTGCGGCTGGGTGAAGCGCTGGGTCGCCGGCGGTGTTTCATAGTCGAGGGTCTTGGCGGGTGAAATCACCATCAGCATGAAGTCGTCTCCTTTAATCGTGGCGGCGATTCTAGGGGGTTGTCGGTGTTGACTCCAGCTATGAGCGTGATAGGTGATCGGTGGTGTCATGGGGCAAGATCGCAGCCTCGCTTCGCTCGACAGCTCCTACGGGACCGGGTTGGCTCAAAAATGGAACCGGATCGCGTAGGCGCTGCCGTAGGCTGCGATCTTTTGATCTTCCCGGGATATAGTGCCGCGCGGGTTTTGTTACGGAGACATCCCATTGCGTATCGCTTTTCTCATCTCGATCTGGCTGTTGAGCTTCGGCGCCCTCGGGGCACCGGGCGATGTGGCGACGCTCGATCGCAGCACCTGGCCAGAAAAGCTCGGCAACCCGACACTGTTCGACGTGGCGTCGAGGGCCGAGATCCTCATGTTTTCCAGTGTGCTGTTGGCCAGCGAGGCGCTGGATGAACCCGCCCTGGCCCAGCGCCTGGGCCTGCGCACGATCAATCTGGAGTCGGTCAACCGGGTTCGCCAGCGTCTGTGGCAACGACTGCTGGCCAACTACAACTTCGCCCAACAGAGTTGCGACCAGGATGCCTCCTTCTGTTTTCTGGTCGACGACATGCCGACCCTGCACGAACAGGCCGCCAGGTTCCACGTCAGCGCGGACAGCTACTACATCAAGTGGGCCGAGCCGAGCCGTGTGTTTCACGCCCAATACCTGGACGAGCAGTTGCGCAAGGCCGCGCTGTTCCCGCAAACCAGCAGCGAAGTCGATCGTTTTGGCGACTATGAGCGCAGCGGCGATGGGATGCATGACCGGCTGTTTCTGCTGACTTTCGACAGCGCTGCCAATGCCGCGCCGGATAACACCGCCTGGGTCACCGAGTACCTGCGCAAGTCGAACCTGAGCGGGACGTTCTTCGTCCTCGGCAAGGACATCCAGGCCCGTTTGGCCGAGCATTCGGTGAGTAACCTGCAAGCGACCTACTCGACCCAGTGCATTGGCGTACAAGGCTGGGAATTCCGCTCCCACAGCCACTGGCAGGACTGGCAGGACTCGGTGCGCCGCAGCGCCGAACTGGTCAAAAGCAAGCTGCCGGAGAACTACGTGCCACTGTTCCGTCCGCCGGATGGCCAGCGCCGTTCCGATGCCGAAGGCTTCTTCAAGGCTCAGGGTCTGCAGGTCGCGCTGTGGGACATCGACGCCCAGGACGGCGCCGGCAAACTCAAGGGCAGCCCGAGTGCGCAACGGGTGCTGACCCTGATGCTGCTGTGGCGGCACGGCGTGATCAATTTCAATGTGAAACAGGAGGGGGTGAAAACGGCGTTGCCGTGGCTGGTCACGCAAACGGCGCCTGTCGGAATCGGCTGGGAAGATTGCCAGGATGCGTTTCGCTGAAAACGGCAAAACCCCGTAAACATCGGGTTTTTGGCGATTTTGGAAGGGGATTCGTTGCAGGTCGACTTATGACTGTAAACGGGTGATGGCAGTCCGCCAAGTGCTATTGGTCATTCTGAAAAATAAACTTCAAAAAAGCGTCAAAGTACTTTTTTCTGTCATACGTTTTGGAGTATTACGAAGACAGACCGCCGAAACCTGCAACACAGGTGGCGTCTTCCAAGACCCCGCATGTATGCAGAACACTTGAGTCCCCGCAGGTGTATTCGGCAGTCACTTCGAGGCGCAGCACCGTCAAGGTATTGCGTCGAATGGCTCCCACAAAGGTGACCGAGTATGGATGATCACGGACGTAGCTCTTCTTCCAACCAGCCAATCCTTTATGTACTCGATACCAACGTATTGATTCACGATCCAAACGCGCTGCTCAACTTCGAAGAACACCACGTCGCGATCCCGATGACCGTGCTTGAAGAGCTCGACAAGCTCAAGAGCGGGCATCACAGCGTTGCCGCCGAATGCCGCCAGGCCATCCGCCTGATCGACAAGACCCTGGGCGATGCCTCACCCGAGGACGTCGAGCAGGGTGTGCCGATCCAGCGTGGCAAAAGCGGACCCAAGGGTTTGCTGTCAATTCTGATGATCAGGAATGCCGAGCCGAATCTGATTCTGCCCGAGCACCTGAACGACAACAAAATCATCAACCAACTGATCGACCTGCACGCGCGCGACCCGAAAAAGCCCGTGGTGCTGGTCACCAAAGACATCAACATGCGCCTCAAGGCGCGCGCCTGCGGGATCGAGGCCGAGGACTACAGCACCGACCAACTGGTCGACGACGTGTCCTTGCTGCCCAACGGCTACCACAACATGACCGGCTCTTTCTGGGACCGCGTGAGCAAGGTCGAAACCCGTCAGGACCACGGCCGCACCTGGCATCAGGTGCAGTTGATCGACAACTTGCCGGCGGTGCACATCAATGAATTCATCATTGATGAACAGGGCTTTGTCGGCTGGATCAAGGAGATCGAAGAGGACCGCCTGCTGATCCTCGACCTGCACCAGGAACCGCTGCTGCACCAGGAGGCCTGGGGCCTGAAACCGCGTGATATCTATCAGAGCCTGGCGCTGTACGCCTTGCTCGATCCGGACATCCACCTGGTCAACCTGTCGGGTGCCGCGGGTTCGGGTAAAACCATCCTGGCGCTGGCCGCTGCGATCGAGCAGACCATGGTCAGCAAACGTTATCGCCGCATCATCGCCACCCGCAGCGTGCAGGGCCTGGACCAGGAAATCGGCTTTCTGCCCGGCACCGAGGCGGAAAAAATGGAGCCGTGGCTGGGCGCCATCACCGACAACCTCGAAGCCTTGCACATGGATGACGAAAGCACCCATGGCAGCGTCGACTACATCCTCAGCAAAGTGCCGTTGCAGTTCAAATCCCTCAACTACATCCGGGGCCGCAGCTTCCAGCAGAGCCTGATTTTGATCGACGAATGCCAGAACCTCACGCCGCACCAGATGAAAACCATCATCACCCGTGCCGGCGCCGGTTCCAAAGTGGTGTGCCTGGGCAACCTGGCGCAGATCGACACCCCTTACCTGTCCGCGACCAGCTCCGGGCTGACCTACCTCACTGAACGCTTCAAGGACTTCCCGAACGGGGTGCACATCACCCTGCAAGGGGTACCACGCTCGATCCTGGCCGAATACGCCGAATCGCATTTGTAACTGTCCATCGGAACCGGGCGGCCCTACAGCCGCCCGGTTTTTTATGCCCGACACAAATTCTCTGTAGGAGCGAGCTTGCTCGCGAAGGTGGATCAGGCAACGCTGCGTAGACTGACACACCATCGCGAGCAAGCTCGCTCCTACAGGGACTGCGGCAAGCCGACAATCGTGCGTGCGGAAATTTGACCTGCAGGTTTACAATCGACGCTCCTGATCAGGAGTAATCCCGTGCTGACTCATCTCGATTCCCAAGGTCGCGCCAACATGGTCGACGTCACTGAAAAAGCCGTGACGTTCCGTGAGGCGACCGCCCAAGCGCTGGTGCGCATGCTGCCCGAAACCCTGCAGATGATCGTCAGTGGCGGCCACCCCAAGGGTGATGTGTTTGCCGTGGCGCGCATTGCCGGCATTCAGGCAGCGAAGAAAACCAGCGATCTGATTCCCCTGTGCCATCCGCTGATGCTGACCGGCGTCAAGGTCGAGCTCAGTGCCGAAGGCGACGATTCGGTGCGCATCGTGGCGCGCTGCAAGCTGTCCGGGCAGACTGGTGTCGAGATGGAGGCGTTGACCGCTGCCAGTGTCGCCGCGCTGACCATCTACGACATGTGCAAGGCCGTGGACCGCGGCATGACCATCGAAAGCGTGCGTCTGCTGGAGAAGGTCGGTGGCAAGAGTGGTCATTTCCAGGCGGAGCAGCCATGAACGTTACCGTGAAGTTTTTCGCTCGTTATCGTGAAGCGCTGGGTGTGGACTCGGTGAAGGTTCAAGGCGATTTCGCCACCGTTGACGATATCCGCGCACTGTTGGCCCAGCGTGACGGTGCCGAGGTGTTGAGCGAGCAAAACCTGATGTGCGCCCGCAACGAAGACCTCTGCCAGCTCGACGAGCCGGTCAGCGAGGGCGATGAAGTGGCGTTCTTCCCGACTGTGACCGGAGGCTGAACCATGGCCATTCGCTTGCAGTCCACGCCGTTCGACCCGGGTGCCGAGGTCAACGCCATGCACGACGCCAACGTCGGCGTGGGGGCGGTGGTGAGTTTTGTCGGCTATGTGCGCGACTTCAACGACGGCCTCGATGTGGCCGGGATGTTCCTCGAGCATTATCCCGGCATGACCGAAAAAGCCCTCGGCAAGATCGCCACCGAGGCCGAGCAGCGCTGGCCGCTGCTCAAGCTGGAAGTGCTGCACCGCGTCGGCACCCTGGAACCGGGCGAGCCGATTGTCTTCGTCGGCGCGGCCAGCGCCCATCGTCAGGCGGCATTCGACGCCTGCGCCTTTGTCATGGATTACCTGAAAACCCGTGCGCCGTTCTGGAAGAAAGAAAACACCAGCGACGGGCCGCGCTGGGTCGAGGGGCGTGACAGTGATCATGCGGCGGCGGATCGCTGGAAACAGTAGTTTCTGCGGCGTCTCTGATTAAGCTATCGCGAGCAGGCTCGCTCCTACAGTAGATCTGTGTTCACAGTTCAAATGTAGGAGCGAGCCTGCTCGCGATGGCGTCATCTGCATCAGCAAAATTCTTGATGAACCACCACCCGACCACCGGCCGGAACGGGCTGCATTTGCCTCATTGACGATTTATACATAAAAGTCCAGTATGGAATTATAAGTACAAAAAAGATTTCCACCCGTTTCAGCTTTTTCTTCTGTCTTGCCAAACCAACAACAACCGCGAGAAAACGAACATGAAGAAGTTCCCCCTCATCACCGGTCTGGCCTTGAGCCTGTTGGCGTGCAGTTCTGTATTCGCCGCCGAGAAAACCCTGCGCATTGGCATTGAAGCCGCTTACCCGCCGTTCGCCTCGAAAACCGACAAAGGCGAAATCGTCGGTTTCGACTATGACATCGGCAATGCCCTGTGCGCACAGATGAAGGCCAAGTGTGTGTGGGTGGAAGGTGAGTTCGACGGTCTGATTCCTTCCCTGAAGGTGAAGAAAATCGACATGGCGCTGTCGTCCATGACCATCAATGAAGACCGCAAGAAGTCGGTGGACTTCACCCACAAGTACTATTTCACTTCGTCGCGTCTGGTGATGAAGGATGGCGCGGTGGTGGATGACCAGTACGCCAGCCTCAAGGGCAAGACCGTCGGCGTGCAGCGCGCCACCACCACCGACCGTTACGCCACCGAGGTGTTCGAGCCCAAGGGCATCAACGTCAAGCGCTACAGCAACAACGAAGAAATCTACATGGACCTGGCCGCCGGTCGCCTCGACGCGATTTTTGCCGACACTATTCCGCTCAATGATTTCCTGTCGATGCCCCGTGGCAAGGGTTACGCCTTTGTCGGGCCGGAGCTGAAAGATCCGAAATATGTGGGCGAGGGTGCCGGGATTGCCGTGCGCAAGGGCAATACCGAACTGGTCAGCGAGCTGAACACGGCTATCGATGGTATTCGTGCCAATGGTGAGTACCAGAAGATTTCGGACAAGTATTTCAAGTCCGACATCTACGGCGACTGATGGTCCGCCATCGCGAGCAGGCTCGCTCCTACAGGGTACGGTGTACGCCGATCCATTGTAGGAGCGAGCCTGCTCGCGATGAGGCCAGATCAAACAATACAAATCTCAGGGCCTAGCCCTTCAATTCCTTCAAATGCTTGTACACCGTCGCCCGGCCCATGTTCAGCACATTGGCCACGTAGTTCGACGCACTTTTGCCCTTGAACGCACCTTCGGCGTGCAACGCCAGCACCAGTTCACGCTTGTGGTCGCGGGTCAGCAGATTCAGGCTCAGCTGGCGTTCGCGCAGCCAGGCGTGGAGGAAAGTGTTGATCCGTTCCTGCCAGTCATCGCGGAACAGTGAATCCGGTTGCGGGATCAGCTTGGTCGGCGACAGGAACAGGTCCAAAGCGGCCTTGGCATTTTCGAACAACGAAATGTTCAGGTTGATGCACAGCACCGCCAGCGGATGACCCTCGCTGTCGCGTAGCACCGTGCTGAGGCTGCGAATCTTCTGACCATCCCAGTTGAGCTTTTCGTACGGCCCGATGTTTCGTTCGCTGACATCGTCGCTGAGCATGTCTTCCAGCGCCGAGTCGTCGCCGATTTCCCGTTTGGACAGGTTGTTGGCGATGTAGTCGACCTTTTGCGTACGCAGGTCGTGCAGCACCACTTCGGCGTGGGGAAAGAACAGTGTGGCGATGGCATCGGCGATCGCCCGGAAGTTATCCAGCGACGCAGTGTTCGGGACCGAGTCTTTTTCGGGGGCGTTCATACAGTGGAACTCCAGGCAGCGTCAGCGCCCCATCAAAGGGGCTCTGAAAGTGTGCCGTAATCGTGTGGGCGCGTCACCTGAGGATCAGGATCAGGATCAGCCGAGGCGGGCAGGGGAGAGCATTTCGGCATTCAGGCCGAAACGGCCAAGTGACTCGGGCAACGCTGCACCGCGCACCAGTGCTGCGCTGGCCAGGCCCATGGCAGGCGAGGTCTGGATGCCATAACCGCCCTGTGCCGCGACCCAGAACAGCCCCGGCACTTGTGGATCGAAACCGGACAGCAAGTCGCCGTCGCTGACGAAGCTGCGCAGGCCGGCCCAGGTGCGGGTCGGGCGGCGAATGGTCAGGGTCGTGGCTTCTTCGATCTGGTAGATGCCCATGGCAATGTCCAGCTCTTCGGGCTGCACATCGTGGGGTTCGACCGGGTCGGCGTTGGCCGGCGAGCCGAGGAACATCCCGGCGTCGGGTTTCATGTAGAAGGATTCGTCGAGGCTGACCAGCATCGGCCAATGGTGGATGTCCACGCCTTCGGGGCCGGCGAAGATGAACGCGGCACGGCGTTTGGGTTGCAGGCCCAGCGGCTTGGCGCCGGCCAGTTCGCCGATCTTGTCGGCCCACGCGCCGGCGGCGTTGATGATGATCGGCGCGCTGAACGTCTGGCTGCCGGTCTGGACATGCCATGTACTTTGGCCGTCGCGGCTCAGGCTGACGACTTCGCTGTCGGTATGCACTTCGCCCTGGTTGCGGCGGATACCGCGCAAATAGCCCTGGTGCAGGGCATCGGTGTCGATGTCGCTGGCAGTCGGGTCGTAGATGGCGCCGTGGACCTTTTCCCGACGCAGGATCGGCACCAACGCGCAGGCCTCGTCGACGCCGAGCAATTGCATCTCTGGCACCGTGGTTTTTGCGCTCTGGTATTGCCTGTTCAGCTCGTCCGGGTCACCGGTGAAGTCCACGGTCATTTCGCCACGCGGGGTCAGCAGCGGGTGTTCGCAGAAACCGCTGGGCGGGTTGTCGAAAAAGTCCCGGCTGGCCAGAGTCAATGCGCGAACTTGCGGGGTGCCGTAGGCTGCGGTGTACAGCGCAGCCGACCGGCCGGTGGAGTGATAGGCCGGATGGGATTCGCGTTCGAGCACGATCACGCGGCCGTGCTGCGACAGCCAGAAACCGGTGGAAGCGCCGGCAATCCCGCCGCCGATGATGATGAAATCTGCCTGGCTCATGAACGTCTCCTGATAACGCGCGATGCCAATGGTTCGGTACCCTTGTAGGAGCGAGCTTGCTCGCGATGGTGGATCAGGCACCACTGTGTCGACTGACACACCATCGCGAGCAAGCTCGCTCCTACAGGGGGGGTTAGTGCTGCAGGCGATAGATCGCATTGGCCAGCGCAATATCTTCCAGGCCCAGGCCAATCGAGCGGAAGAAAACATGTCGGTCGTAGCCGGGGCGCTGTACTTTCTCGCTTACCAGATCGGGCAGGTCGCCGACGATCGCGCCCTTGTCCCAGCCGTGCCGTTCGGCGGCGATCAGCATTTCACCGGCCGAGCCCGGGGTGGTCAGGCGATAGTCACAGAACACCTGCATGTCATTGAGGCTCTGCGGCGGCACTTCGTGGGCGCGTGGCGCGTTGGTACTGATGGAGGTGATCAGCGCCGGTTTGCGTAAGTGAGACGGGTCGATCACAGGGCCAGCGGACGAGGTGCAGAGCATGATCACGTCGGCGTCCTGGACAGCAGCTTCGCGACTGTCGACGATGTTCAGGCGTGGCTCGATGTTTTTCAGCAGGCTCACGGTTTCGGCATCTTTGCTCAGGCTCGGCGAATACAGGCTGATGCTCTGCCAGTCGCGCAGGCCTTTCACGTAATGCAGGTGCGCCTGGGCCACTTTGCCGCTGCCGATGATGGCCAGGCGCCTGGCTGTGAGCGGCGCGAGGGCGTCGACCGCCACGGCGGTGGTCGCGGCGGTGCGGGCCGTGGTCAGTTCGCCCGCATCGCACAGCAACAGCGGCTGGCCGGTTTGCATCGACATCAGCAGTGTCCATGCCGTCACCAATGGCCCCTGTTCACGGACGATGTACGGCGAAGTCTTGATCCCGTACACGCCGTCTTCGGCCAACACGCCCAGGTAATTGATGAAGTCGCCGGCGCCCTGGGGAAATTCCACCAGCTGCTGCGCCGGTTGCACTGCTTGCCCGGCGGCCAGGTCGCGGAACAGTTTGCGCAGGATCTGCGGTACATCGATCTGCGCCAGTAGCTCGCGAGCCTGGGCTTGGGGGATCACTTGGGGCGTACTGGACATGGCCTGCTCCGGAGCTGGAAGTAAACTAATTTGTCTATTATGGACTTTTAGATATCTACAGCAAGCTCCTGTTGAAAAAAAGCCGGGCGAAAAAAAAGCGCAGTCCGTTTCCGGCTGCGCTTGTCTTTTCAGCGTCGCTTAATGAGGACGCTTGCGCTCAACTGCCCGCAACAGATGCGTCGGTGGCGTTTCACAGCTGATCTTGCGTCCCAGCAGTTCTTCGATGGACGGTAGCTGGTAGGAGTCGTCTTCACCGGCAAAGCTGATGGATACACCGTCGGCGCCAGCACGACCGGTCCGGCCGATGCGGTGCACGTAGTCGTCCGGCACTTCCGGAAGGGTGAAGTTGATCACGTGGCTGATGCCGTCGATGTGGATGCCGCGGCCGGCCACGTCGGTGGCCACCAGTACGCGGATCTTGCCTTCGCGGAAACCTTCCAGGGTCTTGATGCGCTTGTGCTGCGGCACGTCGCCGGACAGTTGCGCGGCGTTGATGCCGTCGCGCACCAGGCGTTCTTCGATGCGTCGCACTTCATCCTTGCGGTTGGCGAACACGATCACCCGCTCCCAACCATTGTCGTTGACCAGGTTGTAGAGCAGTTTGTATTTGTCGGCACCGGCCACCGCGTAGATGTGCTGCTCGACGTTTTCGCTGGCCACGTTCTGCGCTTCGATCTCGACGATCGACGGGTCGGTGGTCCATTGCTTGGCCAGGTTCATCACGTCTTCGGTGAAGGTCGCGGAGAACAGCAGCGTCTGACGCTCGGACTTCGGTGGCGTCTGGCGAATGATCTGGCGCACTTGCGGGATGAAGCCCATGTCGAGCATGCGGTCGGCTTCGTCCAGTACCATCACTTCGACCATGTCCAGATGCACGTCGCCGCGCTGGTTGAAGTCCAGCAGACGGCCCGGTGTGGCCACGAGGATGTCGCAGTGGCGGGCTTCGAGGTGCTTGAGTTGCTTGTCGAAGTCCATGCCGCCGACGAAGGTCATGACGTTGAGGCCGGTGTACTTGGTCAGGTCGGCGGCGTCCTTGGCGATCTGCACTACCAGTTCGCGGGTCGGTGCGATGATCAGTGCCCGCGGCTCACCCATGTAGCGCTCTTTCGGCGGCGGGGTTTGCAGCAGCTGGGTGATGATCGAGATCAGGAACGCAGCGGTTTTGCCGGTACCGGTCTGGGCGCGGCCGATGGCGTCTTTGCCCGCGAGGGTGAAGCCCAGCACCTGGGCCTGGATCGGCGTGCAATACGGGAAGCCCAGGTCCTGGATGGCGTGCATCAGCTCAGGGGCGAGTTTGAAATCGTGGAAGCGGGTTTTGCCTTCCTGGGGTTCGACGACGAAGTCTTCGAGTTTCCATGGGATGACCGGCGCCTTCGGCTTGGGTTCACGGCGCGGTTTGGCGGGTTTCGGCGTTTCGCTGCGTGGTTCTTCCGGGGGGGTTATCGCCGCAGGCTGGGCAGTTTGTGCGGTCTTCGGCTCATGCTTGGGTGCCGCGGTGGGGGCGGCCCGTTCAGACTGATTACCGTCGGTGCGGTGGCCGGGAGCGTGAGACGCAGCGCTGGGAACAGGCGCGAGTTGCTCAGTCTCGCTTTTACCGAACATTTTCTTGAGTGCTTTGAGCACGGTCATCTCATCAATTGGTTAAGGAATGTACGCCGGCCAGTGTAATGCAAGAACCGGGCGCGGCGTAGGGGGATGGATCAAAGGGCGCTTTTAATCCGGAACGCTCAGCGCAAGCGCTCGGCGAGCCAGGTGCCGATGTCGCGAATTTCTTCGGGTAACACTTCGTGACCCATTGGGTATTCCTGCCATGTCACGGTGACACCACGCAGCTTCAAATGCTCGTAGGCGCTGCGTCCCATCGAGTTTTGCACCACGTCGTCATACTGGCCGTGCATCGTCAGCACCGGAATGCGCTGCTGGCTGGCGGACAACTCCAGTTCATCGCCGAAGGTCGGTGCATAAGTAGAAAGGGCAACGATGCCACCCAGTGGTCCCTGCCACTTCAGAAACGCGGTGTGGAACACCACGGCACCGCCCTGGGAAAAACCTGCCAGGAAAATCCGCGAGGCGTCTATTCCGCAGGCTCGCTGCGCCTCAATCAATTCGATGATCCAGTTGGCGGACTCTTCAAGTTGTTCGCGATTGATCGCGCGCGCCGGGCTCATGGCCAATATGTCGTACCAGCTCGGCATCTCGTAACCGCCATTGATGGTCACGGCGCGGCTCGGTGCCTGGGGCAAAACGAAGCGGGTGCTCAGCAGGCTTTCCTGTAGCGCTTCGGCCACCGGCAGGAAGTCATAGCGGTCGGCGCCCAGGCCATGCAGCCAGATGACGCAGGCGTCTGCGGTCTTGACGGGTTCAAGAATCAAGGGGTTGGTCATGGCTGCTCCAATGTTGTGCGTGCGCGCTCATTAAGTGCGTGATCCAAGTGCGCGTCAGGTTGATCCGTTAAGAAGATGTCGCAAGGGTACAAGTTTTGCTATTGACCTGCAGCTGAAGCGCTTCCGCGGGCGGTGTGGTACGGGCTTTGCTATGGAGAAGCGGTGCAACACATCTCGCGCCCGGCGGTAACACTATCAGTGTACTGCCGACTGTGGGATAGCAATGAATCCGGTGATGGATGTTCGCCAAGGGCCGCTACGGGGCTTCGCGAACGTGAAAGGGCTACAGCCCCGTTCGGCCGACTGGTGAGAGTGAGTTTTCCATGATGTGGATTTTCTCCTACTAGACACATAGCTAACGTCTTACGTCGGTTGACCCCAAAAAAAACCAACACGGGTCGACTACGCCTCAAAAGGGTGCGACAGGACTCACGCTCCGACACAACAAGAGCAAAACTGGAGGTTTGAATGAAGATGTTGAAATCCACCCTGGCTATCGTGACTGCAGCCGCGGTGCTCGGTGTCAGCGGGTTTGCCCAGGCGGGTGCAACCCTGGATGCAGTGATGAAGAAGGGTTTCGTGCAGTGTGGCGTCAGCGATGGCCTGCCAGGCTTCTCGGTTCCGGATTCCACCGGCAAGATCGTGGGTATCGATGCTGACTACTGCCGCGCAGTAGCGGCGGCGGTCTTCGGCGACGCGACCAAGGTCAAGTTCAGCCAGTTGAACGCCAAGGAGCGCTTCACCGCGCTGCAATCCGGCGAAATCGACATCCTGTCGCGCAACACCACCATGACCAGCTCCCGTGACGCCGGCATGGGCCTGAAATTCCCAGGCTTCATCACCTACTACGACGGCATCGGCTTCCTGGTAAACAACAAGCTGGGCGTCAAGAGCGCCAAGGAACTGGACGGTGCAACCATCTGCATCCAGGCCGGTACCACCACCGAACTGAACGTCTCCGACTACTTCCGCGGCAACGGCCTGAAGTACACCCCAATCACCTTCGACACCTCCGACGAAAGCGCCAAGTCGCTGGAATCCGGTCGTTGCGACGTACTGACCTCCGACAAATCCCAGCTGTTCGCCCAGCGCAGCAAGCTGGCCTCGCCGAAGGACTACGTGGTTCTGCCGGAAACCATTTCCAAGGAACCTCTGGGCCCGGTCGTGCGTAATGGCGACGACGAGTGGCTGGCCATCGTGCGTTGGACTGGCTTCGCCATGCTCAACGCTGAAGAAGCCGGCATCACTTCGAAGAACGTCGAAGCCGAAGCCAAGGGCACCAAGAACCCGGACGTTGCCCGTCTGTTGGGTACCGACGGTGAATACGGCAAAGACCTGAAAGTGAAGAAAGACTGGGTCGTGCAGATCGTCAAGCAAGTGGGTAACTACGGCGAAGTGTTCGAGAAAAACCTCGGCAAGAGCACTCCGCTGGAAATCGACCGCGGGCTGAACGCTCTGTGGAACGCTGGCGGCATTCAATACGCACCACCAGTGCGCTGATGGTTCTATCACCCGGTGGGCCAACCACCGGGTGATGTTCTGTTCCATTATTTGCGGGGCACTTCATGCAAAATTCAATCGGCGCACCAAAGCAAAGGCTCAGCCTCAGCGATCCACGCGTGCGTGCTTGGCTATTCCAGATCATCACCATTGTCGCGGTGGTCTCGATGGGCTGGTATCTGTTCGATAACACGCAGACCAACCTTCAGCACCGGGGCATTACCTCCGGTTTCGACTTTCTGGAGCGCAGTGCCGGTTTCGGCATCGCTCAACACCTGATCGACTACACCGAATCGGACACCTATGCCCGAGTGTTTGTCATCGGCCTGCTCAACACCTTGCTGGTGACCTTCATCGGCGTGATCCTGGCGACGATCCTCGGGTTCATCGTCGGCGTGTCACGGCTGTCGAAGAACTGGATCATCAGCAAGGTAGCGACGGTGTATGTGGAAGTCTTCCGCAATATTCCGCCACTGCTGCAAATCCTGTTCTGGTATTTCGCGGTATTCCTGACCATGCCGGGGCCGCGCAACAGCCATAACTTCGGCGACACCTTCTTCGTCAGCGCCCGCGGCCTGAACATGCCCGCCGCTCTGATGGCGGATGGATTCTGGCCGTTTGTAGCCAGCGTCGTGGTGGCAATCGTCGCCATCGTGCTGATGAGCCGCTGGGCGACCAAGCGCTTCGAAGCCACCGGTGTGCCGTTCCACAAGTTCTGGGTGGGCCTGGCGATGTTCCTGGTCATCCCTGCGCTGTGTGCACTGATTTTCGGCGCACCATTGCATTGGGAAATGCCGAAGTTGCAAGGCTTCAACTTCGTCGGTGGCTGGGTGCTGATCCCGGAACTGCTGGCGCTGACCCTGGCCCTGACCGTGTACACCGCGGCGTTTATCGCCGAGATCGTGCGCTCGGGCATCAAGTCGGTCAGCCATGGCCAGACCGAAGCGGCGCACTCGCTGGGGCTGCGTAACGGTCCGACCCTGCGCAAGGTGATCATCCCGCAAGCCCTGCGCGTGATCATTCCACCGCTGACCAGCCAATACCTGAACCTGGCGAAGAACTCTTCGCTGGCAGCCGGTATCGGTTATCCGGAAATGGTCTCGCTGTTTGCCGGTACGGTGCTGAACCAGACCGGGCAGGCGATCGAGGTGATTGCGATCACCATGAGCGTGTACCTGGCGATCAGTATCAGCATTTCCCTGCTGATGAACTGGTACAACAAGCGCATTGCGCTGATCGAGCGGTAAGGAAAAGCGCATGAGCACTCATACTTTCAAACCCGACATGCCTCCACCGGGCCGCAGCATAGGCGTGGTGGCGTGGATGCGCGCGAACATGTTCTCCAGCTGGCTCAACACCCTGCTGACCCTGTTTGCGTTTTATCTGATTTACCTGGTGATTCCGCCGATCCTGAGCTGGGCCATTCTCGACGCCAACTGGGTGGGTACGACCCGCGCCGACTGCACCAAGGAAGGCGCCTGCTGGGTGTTCATCCAGCAGCGTTTCGGCCAGTTCATGTACGGCTACTACCCGCCTGAACTGCGCTGGCGCGTGGACCTGACGGTGTGGCTGGCGATCGTCGGCGTGGCGCCGTTGTTCATCTCGCGCTTTCATCATAAAGCGGTGTACGGGCTGGGCTTCCTGGTGCTGTACCCGGTCTTTGCCTACTTCCTGCTGAATGGCGGCATTTTTGGCCTGACCAGCGTGGCGACCAGTCAATGGGGCGGCCTGATGCTGACCCTGGTGATCGCCACCGTCGGCATCGCCGGTGCGCTGCCGCTGGGGATTGTCCTGGCCCTGGGCCGTCGTTCGAACATGCCGGCGATTCGCGTGGTCTGCGTGACCTTCATCGAGTTCTGGCGCGGCGTGCCGTTGATCACGGTGCTGTTCATGTCCTCGGTGATGCTGCCGTTGTTCCTGCCCGAAGGCATGAACTTCGACAAGCTGCTGCGGGCGCTGATCGGCGTGATCCTGTTCCAGTCGGCCTACGTGGCCGAGGTGGTGCGCGGTGGTCTGCAGGCGATTCCAAAAGGTCAGTACGAAGCCGCTGCCGCGATGGGCCTGGGCTACTGGCGCAGCATGGGCCTGGTGATTCTGCCGCAAGCCCTGAAGCTGGTGATCCCCGGCATCGTCAACACCTTCATTGCGCTGTTCAAGGACACTAGCCTGGTGATCATCATCGGCCTGTTCGACCTGCTCAACAGCGTCAAGCAAGCCGCTGCCGATCCGAAATGGCTGGGCATGGCCACCGAAGGCTATGTGTTCGCCGCCCTGGTGTTCTGGATTTTCTGTTTTGGTATGTCGCGCTATTCCATGCATCTGGAACGCAAGCTCGACACAGGCCACAAGCGCTAAGTCGCTACCTAATTTAGGAAGTTCTCCAATGAGCGAAGCAATCAAAAAGCCTGTGAGCCCTGAAGGCATTATTCAGATGCAGGGCGTGAACAAGTGGTACGGCCAGTTCCACGTGCTCAAAGACATCAACCTCAACGTCAAGCAGGGCGAGCGTATCGTGCTGTGCGGGCCGTCGGGTTCCGGCAAGTCCACCACCATCCGCTGTCTCAACCGACTGGAAGAGCACCAGCAGGGCCGCATCGTGGTCGATGGCGTAGAGCTGACCAACGACCTCAAGCAGATCGAGGCGATCCGCCGTGAAGTCGGCATGGTGTTCCAGCACTTCAACCTGTTCCCGCACCTGACCATTTTGCAGAACTGCACCCTGGCGCCGATGTGGGTGCGCAAGATGCCCAAGCGCAAGGCCGAGGAAATTGCCATGCACTACCTGGAACGCGTACGCATTCCGGAACAGGCGCATAAATTCCCGGGGCAACTGTCCGGCGGTCAGCAGCAGCGTGTGGCGATTGCCCGCGCGCTGTGCATGAAACCGAAAATCATGCTGTTCGACGAACCGACTTCGGCGCTCGACCCGGAGATGGTGAAGGAAGTACTCGACACCATGATCGGCCTGGCCGAAGACGGCATGACCATGCTCTGCGTAACCCACGAAATGGGCTTCGCCCGCACCGTGGCCAACCGCGTGATCTTCATGGACAAGGGTGAAATCGTCGAGCAGGCGGCGCCGAACGACTTCTTCGATAACCCGCAGAATGATCGCACCAAGCTGTTCCTGAGCCAGATCCTGCATTGATCGAACCCAGGCACTGAAATAAACCCGGACCGAGTTCCGGGTTTATTTTTGCCTGGAATTTGGGACCCTGTAGGAGCGAGCCTGCTCGCGATGAATGTGACGGCAACGCAGTGTCCAGATAGAACGCGCCATCGTTCACGCCCATCGCGAGCAGGCTCGCTCCTACAGGGATCGCCTTGCTCTCTCGGATGAAGCTGACTACCATGTCAGAAAATTCATCCTATGATTGGATGAGAGGGCGAATTCAATGTCTGAAATATCCCCAATAGTGAAACGATCCCTGGTCGATCAGGCCCTCGACCAATTGCGCCTGCGTATCAACCAAGGCGTTTGGGTCGTGGGTCAGCGGTTGCCCACCGAGCCTGAGTTGTCGGCCGAACTGGGCATCAGCCGCAATACCGTGCGCGAAGCCATGCGCGTGTTGGCGTTTTCCGGGTTGATCGAAATCCGTCAGGGCGACGGCAGTTACCTGCGCGCGGTGATCGATCCGCTCGATACCTTGAAGGCGCTGTCCCGTTGCTCCCTTGAGCAGGCCCGGGAAACCCGGCACATCCTTGAAGTCGAGGCCGTCGGCCTGGCAGCCATGCGCCGAACCGATGAAGACCTGGTGGCATTGCGCGAGGCGCTGGGTGTCAGCGGCAGCCACTACCACGGTGATCTCGACACCTACATCGCCTGCGATCTGGTGTTTCACCGCCGCTTGGTGGACGCCGCGCATAACCCGACCCTCAGCGAGTTGTATCGCTATTTCTCCAGCATCGTCGGCGCGCAGTTGCGCCAGACCCTGAGCATCGTCCCGCGCCGCCAGGAAGTGTTCGACCTGCACATCGAATTGCTCGATGCCGTCGAACAACGCGACCCGGAACGGGCCAAAGCCCTGTCGAGGCAGTTGATCAATGAACCTTGAAACCGAAAAGTCCATGCACCGCAGTGATTTATCCACAGTTGCCAAACGCTCGGCAGAGCTGGAAGAGCTGCTGATCGACGCCGAGGCGGATGACGAACAGGTCCAGCAAACTCACCCGGTTTTGCGCCGGCCATGGCTGTTGCTGATGGGTCTGATACTTGTGGCGCTGAACCTGCGCCCGGCGCTGTCGAGCATGGCGCCGATGCTCAGTGAGGTGTCGAAATCCCTTGGCCTTACAGCCTCCCAGGCCGGTCTGCTGACAACGCTGCCGGTGCTTTGCCTGGGGTTGTTCGCGCCACTTGCACCGGTGTTGGCCCGACGCTTCGGCGCCGAGCGGGTGGTATTGGGGATTCTGCTGACGCTGGCGGGCGGGATCATCCTGCGCAGTTCGTTCGGTGAAATCGGCCTGTTTGCCGGTAGCGTGCTCGCCGGTGCCAGCATCGGCGTGATCGGCGTTTTGCTGCCGGGCATCGTCAAGCGCGATTTCCCGAAACAGGCCGGAACCATGACCGGCGTCTACACCATGGCCCTATGCCTGGGCGCGGCGATGGCGGCGGGTGCGACGGTGCCGCTGAGCGAGCATTTCGACAAAAGCTGGGCGCTGGGTCTCGGCTTCTGGGTCATTCCGGCATTTGCGGCGGCACTGTTCTGGTTGCCGCAAGTCGGCCAGAAACACGGAGCGCACCATGTTGCCTACCGCGTTCGGGGACTATTGCGTGACCCGCTGGCCTGGCAGGTGACCTTGTACATGGGCCTGCAATCGTCCCTGGCCTACATCGTGTTCGGCTGGTTGCCGTCGATTCTGATCGGGCGCGGCCTGACCCCGACCCAGGCCGGGCTGGTGCTGTCGGGTTCGGTGATCGTTCAACTGGTCAGCTCCCTCGCCGCGCCATGGCTGGCGACTCGCGGCAAGGATCAGCGCCTGGCGATCGTGATTGTGATGGTGCTGACGCTCGGCGGTCTGTTCGGTTGCCTGTATGCACCGATCGATGGCTTGTGGGGCTGGGCGATCGTACTCGGGTTGGGGCAGGGCGCCACGTTCAGCCTGGCGTTGACCCTGATTGTGCTGCGCTCGCGGGACTCCCATGTGGCGGCGAACCTGTCGAGCATGGCCCAGGGCTTCGGTTACACCCTGGCGTCCATGGGGCCGTTCGCGGTCGGTATCGTGCATGACTGGACCGGCGGCTGGACGGCCGTGGGCTGGATTTTTGGCGTCATTGGCCTGGGTGCGATCATCGCCGGGCTCGGTGCCGGGCGGGCGCTGTATGTGCAGGTCAGCAGTGAGAAAATGTAATCGCGATGCACACCTATAGATAGAGAACCTCCAGGGTCGCGGAGCCGTCGAGTGTTGCATCGTCACTCAGGTCCAGTGTTGAGGTGGGGGCTATGACCGTGACGATCGTGACCCGACTGCTCAGGTTCTGAATCGCGACAGGGCCTGCGGTGCTGCCGGCCACATCGGTGAAGCCCAGATAGCTTTGGGCGCCAATCGGTATGGGGCTGGACCTGGATGTACTCCACGCCCGTCCTCCAGTGGTGGAGTCGGTTCGATAGACTTCAGGCCAAGCGTCCACTACGGTTCTGACGGGATCGAAGTGCAACGAAAACAGGCCAATCCTGTTGTTGCTGCGGTCGAAATTCAGCCCGTAATAGATCTCACTGTTGACGATGGCCGAGCCTTCCCGGTTGTCCCGCATGATCAACGCGAAACGGGCCACAGCGTTGCAACTGATGTTGAGGTCAAGAAATTGGTCACGCAGTTGCGTCCTTTTGTCGACGTTCAGGTCCTGCCGGGATATTTTTCCGTAGTCGACAAGACCGTTATTGGAAAAAATCGGCGTGCAGGCGACCGGAGTGATGA
Organism: Pseudomonas sp. GV085; assembly: GCF_003050925.1. GTDB lineage: Bacteria > Pseudomonadota > Gammaproteobacteria > Pseudomonadales > Pseudomonadaceae > Aquipseudomonas. The sequence goes on from NZ_QAOV01000001.1 coordinate 178,085, forward strand.
TGCCGTTGACAGTCATATCGGCGGTAGAGGCGGCCAGGGCGCAAGTCGTGCTCAGCAACAGCGCTGCCGTCAGGGCTGTAGGGATACGCTTCATCGGTAAATTCCTTTTTGAGAAGAAGGCATAGGTGCTGAACCGCCCGTTCATTCAGGCAGCGAACGGTTCAGCGTCTTGGTCGTTAGAGGTATTTCACTTCGAACGTCGCGGAGCCATCAATGGTGACTTCGTCGGTCAAGGTCAGCGAGTCGGCGCGGGCGATATAGGTTTCAACCTCAAAATCAAAGGTGACAACTTCAGCTGCAATCGGTGCGGTGCCGCCAGTAGCGGCAACGGACAGGAGATATCCCGCTTGAGCATCGGTTGCCTTCTCCCAGGTCGATCCGCCGTCCTTTGATTTGATTGCATCCAGCGAAGTTGTCCCGTCTTTGACTTGCAGGACTTTGGGGAAAAAGTAGCCCAACGGTTCGTCGGCAGGGGTCAGACCGAGGCCAAACCAATCACCCGAAGATGTGCCGTCTTTATTGTCAATTGGATTCAATGCGAACTTGGCTGAAGCATCACAGGATACGACCAGTTGAATTGGATGTGTCCCAACCAGCGTATTGCGGTCTTCATTAAGGTCTCCTGACGAGATCTTGCCGATATCAATGACACCGCCACCGGTGAAGGTCGGCGTGCAAGCGACTGGCGTGATGAGGCCTGTAACCGTCAGGTCAGTGCTCGACGCTGCGAGTGCAAAAGGCGCGGCGCTGATCAGTGCCGTTGTGGTGAGTGCTGCGAAGTACTTTTTCATGGGTGAAACTTCCTTGCTACTGTTGTTGACCTTGAATGGCCCGGAGCGCGTGATTGCACCTGGGGTCCAACAAGGCAGGATGGGTGTTACGGGTAAAGCAATTCGATCGTCGCTGAGCCGTCGAGGTGAACGGCGGTGCTCAGGTCCAGACTGGCGGTGGGGGCAATGACGGCATCGACCGTCACCGTGGTTGTGAGGTTCTGGATCGAGGCCGGCCCCGCGGTACTGGCGGCGCTGTCGGTAAAGCCCAGGTAGCTTTTCCGGGCGATCGGTATGGGGTTCGAACTGGAAGTGCTCCAGGCCACGCCCTGGGTGGTGGAGTCGGTTCGATACACGCGGGCAAAGCTGTCCGCGCTGGCGTTGGCCGGATCGACATTCAAGGAGTACAGGCCGATCTTGTTGCTGCGGTTATCCAGACCCAGTCCGTAGTAAATCTCGCTGTTGACCGTCGCCGTGCCTGAGCGGTTGTCATGCATGACCAGGGCAAATTGTGTCGGAGCATCGCAACCGACCCGCAGGGTTAAATCCTTGGGTGGCAATCGGGTGTTCCTGTCGGGGTTCAGGTCGTTTTTTGATAACCGGCCGAAATCCACCAGACCGCCATTGGACAGTTCCACGTTGCACGCGGCGGGTGCGAAACTGGCGCGCAGGGTTATCTCCCTTGAGCGTCCGGTGGCGACCGCATCGAACAGGCCGGTGGTTTCCCAGACAACGGCGTCACGTACCTGCGACGCTTTTTCCTGCGCCCAGGCTGTCAGTTCCAGTTGCGCCGACAGACTTTGCCCTTGTATTGCCACTCCACCGCGAACCGGAACGATCGCTTGCTGCGGTCGCCAAAGCACACTCGATGCGGCTGCTTCGGGTACCTGGCCGACGGCGGAAATCAGGCCCAGGTCCACCGGTTGCCCATCGAGCACCGCGTCACCCATGCGCACCGCATAGCTGCCGTGTTCGGCAAAGCGAAAGCGCTCGGCGGTCGCCGCCATGGCGCGGTAGAACAGGGTCATGTCGGTGGGTTGTGCGCAGTTCAGGTTCAGGCTCAGGCGGCGCTCGCCCAGGGATCGCTCTCCGGGGGCATTGGCGCGGATCGCCCGATTCATCAAGCCGTAATCGAGCACCGACTGACTCAGGGTGAGCTGGCATTCATCGGCGAGCGCCCGGGCCTGTAGTGTGAGCGCGCTTAACATCAGCGTGCCGAGTGTTAACAGCAAAGGGTGGGACAGCTTCATGGGATCATCCTTAAAGAGTCCGGCACTGGGCGGCGGCGGTCTCGTAATACACCTGGGTATTGGCCTTGGCCGGCAGTTCGAAACGCAGTTCGCAGCGCTCCAGCCCCGGTGCGGTTATCCACAGGTCAGGGGTGTCCAGGGCGTTGGGCAGAAACACCAACCCCCCTTCTTGAGCGAGCGTGACGAACTCGCCGTTTGCGGTGCTGACCGTCGCGCCACGGGGCAGGGGGGTGCCGTTGTCGGTGGTGACTTTGAGCAAGGCTCGGCGGGTCAGCGTGACACCGAATGCAACCTTGTCGACGGCACCGCGCCCTGCGGAAACCATGGCCAGTCCGTTGTTGATGTCGAGGTTGCGTGGCAGCGAGCGGGTGTCGACTTCTACCGGGCTGCGACCATAGGCGCTCACTTGAGGGACCACGGCGTGACCTTGCCAATCGGTCCAGACCGGACCACTGGGGGTCGAGACTTTGATGGCGCTCGTATCGCCTACCGAAAGCAGCGCGAAGGTGTCCCGCACGGCATATGGCGATAACGTCAAACCGTCGCCGTGCAGCACCGCGCCGCCACGCGCGCCAATCTGGTAACTGGAGCGTTCGGCATCGGAGCGGGTGTAGCTCAAGTCCAATTGGCTGTAGCGCGGCAGCAGGGAGACGCCCGCTGAGGACTGCACTTGTTTGTCGCGGGTGTCGTGCTCGACGCCGACCCGGTAACTCAACTGGTCGTTGACCTGTTCGTTCAAGCCGACACCGCTGCGGTATTCGCCTGCGGAACTGCGTACCCAAGTGCGCGCCCGACGATTTTCACCCAGCGGAATACTGAAACTCAGGTAAACGCTGTCGTCACTGCGTTGGGTGCCGCTGACTTGCCATTGCGCCGTGGCTGACACCGACACGCCGCCGACCTGTGTACCCCAGGATGCCAGGGCGCGGTTGCTGCTTTGTCCGTCGAATGCCGTTGAACGACTGAAGCCGCTGCTGAAGGCGCCAAGCCCGGGAGTCGACCAGGCCAGCGACAGGCTTTGCCGATCACGGTAACGCGACTGGCTGCGCTCGGACTGGGTATCGAACACGGCCTCCGACAGCTCGCGATAACCGAAGGTCCGGTGCGAAGCTCCGGCAGTGATCGACCACTGCTCACCCAGGCGTTGCGAAACATTCAGGTCGGCCTGAAGCCCTCTGTCGGCTTGGCGGGTGCTGGTGTCGGCCGCTTGCAGGGTGGTCTGGATCTGTGTGCCGGGCCCCGTCAGCAGGCCAAGACCTGCGCCCGCTGCACGGTAGTCGGCGGTCCCCGTGGCGCCGGCGCTGAGCAGGGCATACGGGTTGAGTGCTCCGCTCCAGCCGCCGCTGATCACCCATGGGTCGCCGCTCTGTGTCGCGCCGAGACTGCGTACCTGGCCTGCGGCCAACGAAAAGCCGGGAGCCGGCAGGCCAACGCCTAGCATGGCGACGGGGACCGTGAAGCGCTGCTCGCTGCCATCCACTTCCTGGACGGTGACTTCAACATCGGAGCGACTGTCGAGCCGACGCACGTTACTCAGGGAAAACGGCCCGGCCGGCACCACTGTCGAGTGGATCAGCGAACCGTTCTGGCGAATTTCGACCTGAGCCTGGCTGCGAGCAATCCCTTCGATGGGATTGCTTTGGCCTTCGACCTGAAGCGCCTGCTCGGTCATCACCTGGACGCCAGTGATCTGCGCGCCAGCCAGTACCGGGTTGTAGAGATTGACCTGACCCATTTGAAACACCGTTTCATGGCTGGCAAAGGTGCGCTGGGCATAGGCCGCCAGGTGAGTGGTGCTGGACACATCGTTCTGCCAGGTCTGCACCTGACGACTGCGCACAATCCAGTCGCCGGCATTGAACCCGACTTCGGTATTGGCCGAGAGGTAACGGTTCGATTGATTGCCGTATTGGCTGTGGAGGCTGTTGACGTCGTAGTTGAACAACCCGGCGATACCGCCGGTTTGATAACCAGAGATATCCCGGACCGCCGGACGTATCGCCTGGGTGGGCACGATCAATGACAAGCCGAGGTTGGCCGGGTCCTGTTCGATTCGGGCTTGCGGCCAGGTGGCGAGTACATCGAAACAACCTTTGTCGTTGGCCGGGGTGGGTGGCACGGTCAGGTTTGCCGCATCGAGCAGGGCACGGTCAAAGCACGGAGCGCCTTCCTGGTTGAACGTGACGTCTACCCGGCCACGGCGCAGGCCATTGACCGTAAGGGTGATCGGATGTCGGCCAGCGGTGAAGCTTGGAGCAGCCAGCAGCAGGGTAGCGAGACTGGGGTCGATACCGCGTTGACTCAGCATTTTCTGGTCGAACGAAGTCAGCAACGAAGCATCATTGAGGTCTTCGGCACTGGCTTGAAGCCCTATCAGCACGTTGCTTAGCAGCAACACCATGCCGGTCCTGACTCGCGACAGATGTGGGGGCATGCTGGCCTGCCGAATCGCAGGCATGGCTTCGCCATCACGGTATTTCAATACGGTGTTCATGAGGCTCACTTGGGTTATGCCTGGGCGCCGGCTTGATCCGCTACGGCGTCCGTCACGCATGTGGTGACGGCAAAACAGGCCATCACGTTGAAATGTCGACGCCTGCTTTTCCCTGCACGGCGCTATCGGTGGTGTCGGTTCTAGGGGGCGAGCAGCGCGTCATAGGGAGGCACGGCAAAGCCATAGACCGTCGCGGGATGAATTCGAACCTGGGTGGCAGCCTTTACGGGGACCGGAACGCTGATGTGGTCTCCAGGCAGTACGTAGGTTCGCGGTAGCATTGCACCGCTCCCGGAAGGCAACAGTTGTACTTCCTGAGCCAGACGTACGACATAAGGTGTTTCGTTGCGTACGGTCAGTTGACCATCCAGCAGCGACCATTTCAGGTCGGTCCACGGCGTGCGGTTGGGCGCCAGGCCTGCGGGGTGAAGGATGACCGGCAGGTTCTGGCGCACCGTCACGCCCACACGGGCATGCCCGGCCTCGGGAGCAGATTTGCCTTGGGGGATGCCTTCAAAAATCACCCGCTTCAAACGCTGGGTGAGCAGGGGCTTTTCTGATTGCAGGATGAAGCGCACCAACTGCGTCCTGGAGGCTTCAACGCGTGCCAAAGGTGGTGTCACGAACACCAAAGGCTCGGTGTCTTCGGGAATGTCTTCGAGGGTGACGTGCAGCAGCGCCAGGCTGCTATCGGTATTGGTCACAGAGACAGCGGTTTCCCCGTTGGCTTCATTGACGATGACCACTGAAGTATCGGGCACCATGCCGTCGGCGTAGACCTGTGCGGTCCATAACAGAGCGCAGGCACCGATACCCGTATGGGTCAAACGGCGCACTTGCTTCAACAATATTGTCTTGATGTCTCTCATTGAAATTCCCGGATAAAAGACCGTTGGCATGGCTCGGAACACAGGTAGTGCAGGGATTGCGTGGGCAAGCATGCAGTGCGCTGGGTAATGGGTGTTCGATCGTCAGTCAGCCAGTGAGCGCAGTTCTGTACAGGTACGGCGGGGCAAATTGGCAGGCCGCAATTTAGCGGGCAGGCGGAGCGGGAGGAATGCAACTAATACGAAAAGAGAGGGGGGCGTGTATGAAAGAGTGTTGCGGACTACGTAGCGGTTTCTAACGAGCAATCCTTTGGTTGTAGTCCTTCTGTGTAGTCCTCCGCGTGCTGCGTCGTAGGAACCATCTTTTTAATAGGTGGGCAAAGAATCAGCCCATTGAATACATTGAGGGTGCGACGTTAGAGGTTTTTTCGGGGCGTTGTGGAATGGGTAAGAACGGCGCTATTTTCCGCGCCTTCGCGCCACAAACAGAAGGTATCCCACAATGCGAGTCGTTATTGCTGACGACCACTCCGTCGTTCGTGTCGGGCTGCGCATACTCATCAACGCCAGTCGACGATGTGTGATCGTCGGTGAGGCCGACAGTGCCGACAGCCTGATGAATCTGCTTTCAAGCACGCCCTGCGACCTGCTGATCACGGATTTCTCCATGCCGGGGGGGCAGCAGGCCGATGGCTTGAAAATGTTGAGTACGATTCAGCGCCATTACCCGGCCTTGCCGATCATTCTGGTGACGATGTTTACCAGTGTGGCGACGGCAAGGGCTGCGTTGGCTCAAGGGGTAATGGCCGTCGTCGCCAAAACCGCATCGGCGAAGGAGCTGCCCCTGGCAATCAATGCGGTGCTGGAAGGGCGCCGCTACCTCAGCGAGTCCCTGCGCACGCTGCTGGCCAACACCCGCAATCAGCTGCACGAATCGCCACTGTCAGCCAAGGAATATGAAGTGGTCCGAATGCTCGCCAGTGGCATGACCGTCAGCGAAATCGCCATTCATTTCAAACGCAGCGTGTCGACCATCAGTAAGCAAAAGAACATGGCCATGCACCGGTTGGGTATTTCCACGGACGTTGATCTTTTTTCCTACGCCCGGGACAGTGGAATGTCGTACTGAAATGGCAGGAATAATCATCGCGTTATTTTCGTCATGAATGCCGATAGTGTTCGGTGCATTTGCAGACTATCGTGCAGGCAATCTTTCGAAGCCATCATGCAAATTCTGGGGAACCCGCAAATGAGTGAAGCCCATAGCGCCTTGATCACCCGTTTCTACCAGGCTTTCCAGCGCCTGGATGCCGAAGCCATGGCTGCCTGCTACACCGATGATGTGGTGTTCAGCGACCCGGCGTTCGGCGAGCTTAGCGGTCGCGATGCCGGTGACATGTGGCGCATGCTGACCACTCGGGCCAAAGATTTTTCCCTGACTTTCGATCATGTTCACGCCGATGAGCGCACCGGTGGTGCCCATTGGGTTGCGACCTATCTGTTCAGCCAGACCGGCAACATCGTGGTCAACGATATCCAGGCGCGTTTCGTCTTTCGTGATGGCAAGATCTGCGAGCATCATGACCGTTTTGATCTGTGGGCCTGGTCGCGTCAGGCGCTGGGTTTCAAAGGTCTGCTGCTGGGCTGGACGCCACTGGTGCGCAACGCCGTTCGCGCCCAGGCATTGAAGGGGCTGAAGGCATTCCAGGCCAGTCGCTGATAAGATCGCGGCCTGTTTTCCCTCAAGCCCGGATCGTTACGTGACCACCCTCAGCGAAAGCCCTGTCGACGCCGACACCTGCGCGAGCAAAACCTGGTTCGTCTACCTCGTTCGCGCGGCCAACGGTTCGCTCTATTGTGGGATCAGCGATGATCCCGTGCGTCGCTTCGCCAAGCATCAAAGCGGCAAGGGCGCACGATTCTTTCTCTCCAGCCCGGCCATGGCCCTGGTCTACACCGAACGTTGTCGCGACAAAAGCGATGCGTTGCGTCAGGAACGGCTGATCAAAAAACTCAAAAAGAGTGCCAAGGAATGCCTGGTGGCGAACGCAGCGAGCGCCGTCTCTGGCTTATCACTCTGACTGATCAGTTCCCATCAGGCAGATCTGTAGGCTGCCAGCTGATTGCGCGCTAAGCTGCAGGTTACTGATCCTTGCGGCGGAGCCGAGCATGTCCGAGTTGATTCTGCATCATTACCCGACGTCCCCCTTTGCCGAAAAGGCCCGCCTGTTGCTGGGCTTCAAGGGCTTGTCCTGGCGCTCGGTGAAGATCTCGCCAGTGATGCCCAAACCGGATCTCACGGCGCTGACCGGTGGCTACCGCAAGACACCGGTGTTGCAGGTCGGTGCAGATATCTATTGCGACACGGCATTGATTGCCCGGCGACTGGAACAGGAAAAAGCCTTGCCGGCGTTCTTCCCTGAGGGTCAGGAAATGATCGCCGCGTCATTTGCAGCCTGGGCCGACTCAGTGGTGTTCCAGCATGCGGTCAGCCTGGTGTTCCAGCCGGAATCGATAGCGGTGCGCTTTGGCAATTTGTCGCCGGAAGCGATCAAGGCGTTTCTGGCCGACCGCGCCGGTTTGTTCAGTGGTGGTAGTGCGACAAAACTGTCCGCCGAGCAGGCCAAACACCAGTGGCCAACGATCATGTCTCGCCTGGAACAACAGTTGCAGCGCGAAGAAGGCGATTACCTGTTTGGCGAACCGTCGATTGCCGACTTCGCCTTGGCTCATTCACTGTGGTTTCTCAAGGCGACGCCGGTCACGGCACCCTTGGTCGATGCTTATCCGGCGGTTGCCGCCTGGCATGCAAGGGTATTGGGCTTCGGTCATGGCGCGTCCAGCGAGATGAGCTCCGAGGAGGCTCTGGCAGTGGCGCGCACGTCCACGCCAGCGGCTCTGCCGGATGAGCAGTTCGTCGATCCCAACGGGTTCACGGCGGGGCAACAGGTAGTGATCGCGGCCACGGACTATGGCGTTGATCCGGTGGCGGGGGAGTTGTTGTTTGCCGGCAGCGAAGAGCTGATCGTACGGCGCAAGGACGAGCGTGGCGGTGTGGTGCATGTGCACTTCCCGCGGTTTGGTTTTCGTATTGAAGCCATCTGACGCACACTTGTGGCGAGGGAGCTTGCTCCCGTCGGGTCGCGAAGCGGCCCTCTGAAGAGGGACTGCTGCGCAGTCCAGCGGGAGCAAGCTCCCTCGCCACACGGATTGTGTGAAGCCGATCAGTTATTTCAGCGCCGCCAGAATCGCATCCGGGTCATACCCGCGAATCAGCGTCCCGTTCACATCGATGATTGGAATGCCACCACCGCCCAGTGCCTGATAGTCCGCGCGCGCGACGGCGTCTTTCTCGATATCGAATGCCTTGTACGGAATGCCTTTCTGATCGAGAAAGCGCCGGGTCAGCTTGCAGTAACCACACCATTCGGTGGCGTAGAGCACGACGTTGGCCTGGGCCTGCGTCTGTGCAGGTACCACTTGCGAAGGGTTGAACACCCGCTCGATCTTGCCCCAGTTCTGGTAAGCCACGACCACCAGCAGGATCAGCAGGAATTTTTTCAGCACGCCGCCGAGCATCAGTTGCGACGCTTCAACTGATCGGTGAGCGAAGTGGGCAGGCCCTTGATGATCAACGTGCCGGCTTCTTCGTCGTACTCGATCTTCGATCCCAGCAGGTGCGCTTCGAAACTGATCGACAGGCCTTCGGAGCGGCCGGTGAAACGGCGGAACTGGTTCAGGGTGCGTTTGTCAGCCGGGATTTCCGGCGACAGGCCGTAATCCTTGTTGCGGATGTGATCGTAGAAGGCCTTCGGGCGTTCTTCGTCGATCAGTCCCGACAACTCTTCCAGACCCATTGGTTCGCCGAGTTTGGCCTGGCTGCTGGCGTAATCCACCAGGGTCTTGGTCTTCTCGCGTGCGTCGTCTTCCGGCAGGTCTTCGCTTTCGACGAAATCACTGAAGGCTTTGAGCAGGGTGCGGGTTTCACCGGGACCGTCGACGCCTTCCTGGCAGCCAATGAAGTCGCGGAAATACTCCGAAACCTTTTTGCCGTTCTTGCCTTTGATGAACGAAATGTACTGCTTGGATTGTTTGTTGTTCTGCCACTCGGAAACATTGATCCGCGCGGCCAGGTGCAACTGGCCAAGGTCCAGGTGACGGGACGGGGTCACGTCCAGTTCGTCGGTCACGGCCACGCCTTCACTGTGGTGCAGCAGGGCGATGGCCAGGTAGTCGGTCATGCCTTGCTGATAGTGCGCGAACAGCACATGGCCGCCGACCGACAGGTTCGACTCCTCCATCAGTTTTTGCAGGTGCTCGACCGCCACTCGGCTGAATGCGGTGAAATCCTGGCTGCCCTCCAGGTACTCCTTCAGCCAGCCGCTGAACGGGAACGCGCCGGATTCCGGATGGAACAGGCCCCAGGCTTTACCCTGTTTGGCGTTATAGCTTTCGTTGAGGTCGGCGAGCATGTTCTCGATGGCCGCGGACTCAGCCAGTTCAGAGTCACGGGCGTGGAGAACCGCAGGTGTGCCGTCGGGTTTTTTGTCGATCAGGTGGACGATGCAATGACGGATCGGCATGGGCTTCTCGGCTGTATGAAGAGAGGAGGGCGTGCTCCCCCGAAAAAGCGCCCAGTGTACCGCAACCATTGGTTTTGGCGCGGTGCGAAGGGTAATTGCGGGCCGACCGGCGGCGCTTATGCGATTTTTTGCAGATTTAGAGCAATAAAGCTGACCAAATGGGTAGCTAGAGGCGGATATTTCCACGTCTGTGTGCTAGCTTTGCCCGGTCTTGCGCGAAGTCACTGCGTTAAGCCTGCAGTCAGCATTTGTCAGGTCGAACCAAACCCTGATTTCGGTATCTATAACCCCGATCCCGAGGTTATTTGGCCGAGGGTGCCAGATCCAGAAGATCGGGCTCGATGGCTGACATTGCACTCTGCAATCCATATGAATTTGATAGGGAAGGAACACTAAATGGCTCTTACTAAAGACCAACTGATCGCCGACATCGCTGAAGCTATCGACGCGCCGAAAACCACCGCGCGTAACGCTCTGGACCAACTGGGCCAAATCGTTGCCGATCAGCTGGAAAACGGCGGCGAAATCACTCTGCCTGGCATCGGCAAACTGAAAGTGACTGAGCGCCCTGCCCGTACTGGCCGTAACCCTTCGACTGGCGCTGCCATCGAAATCGCTGCCAAGAAAGTGATCAAGCTGGTTGTGGCCAAAGGCCTGACCGACGCTGTCAACAAGTAAGACTTGTTAAAAAACCGTGCACCGGAGCGATCCGGGCACGGTTTTTTTGTGGGCGCGATTTATCGCAAACAACCTGCAACCAATGTGGGAGCGAGCCTGCTCGCGAATATGGTGTGTCAGTACCATCGAATTCGACTGACACACCGCTTTCGCGAGCAGGCTCGCTCCCACAATTGATTTAACTCAGTTTTTGAGCGCCCAACGCTCACGCCAGGCCTGTTGCTGCACTTTGGTCTGGAAGGTCCAGGCGACGAAGCGGCTCTGCTTCTGTCCTTGGGACATTTCCACTACCTGACTCTCCAGGGCGCCGGCCTTTTTCAAGGCGGTCTGGATCGCCGGCAAGTTCGACGCCTTCGACACCAGCGTGCTGAACCACAGTACTTGTTGCGCCACCTGCGCGCTCTCGTTGACCAGTTGCGTGACGAAACGCACTTCTCCGCCCTCACACCACAATTCCGCCGCTTGCCCGCCAAAGTTCAACACCGGCAGCTTGCGTTTCGGATCGGCCTTGCCCAGGGCTCGCCATTTGCGTGTGCTACCCCGTGTGGCCTCGTCCAGTGACGAATGGAACGGTGGGTTGCACATCGTCAGGTCAAAACGCTCTGCGCTCTCCAGCAGGCCTGTGAGGATCTGCTTGGGGTTGCTCTGCTGGCGTACCTGGATCGCTTTGTTCAGGCCATTGGATTGAATGATGGCCTTTGCGGCGGCGATGGCAGTCGCATCGATATCGGAACCGAGGAACTGCCAGCGATAGTCGCTGTAACCGATCAGCGGATACACGCAGTTGGCGCCCATGCCGATGTCCAGCACCTTCACGGCGGCGCCCCGGGGGATTACACCGTCATTGCTGCTGGCCAGCAGGTCGGCGAGGAAGTGCACGTAATCGGCACGGCCTGGCACTGGTGGGCACAGGTAGTCGGCCGGAATGTCCCAGTGAGCGATGCCATAGAACGACTTGAGCAGTGCCCGGTTGAACACCCGCACGGCTTGCGGGCTGGCGAAGTCGATGCTTTCCTTGCCGTACGGATTGATGATCACGAATTTCTTCAGTTCCGGGGCGCTTTTGATCAGCGCCGGAAAGTCATAGCGGCCCTGATGGCGATTGCGCGGATGCAGGCTGGCCTTTTCCTTTGGGGCGACGGCCGTGGCCGGAGTCTTCGGAGCAGGCTTTTTGCGCGCAGGCTTGGGGGGGCGGGGGGCGGTCATGGGTGTGGTCGATTCGGGTATGGCTGAAAGTGGCGGGCATTGTCCCACATTGATGGCGAATGCGCCGAACCCGTAGGAGCTGCCGCAGGCTGCGATCTTTTGATCCTGTTTTTTAAGCAAAGTCAAAAGATCGCAGCCTGCGGCAGCTCCTACAGGGGATTTGTTGTGTTTTTGGATAAAAAAAGGGAGACCACTTGGGTCTCCCTTCTTCATTGCGATCTGCCGTTACAGGCTGGCAATCCGCGCATGCTGCTCGGCCAGCTTGCCCAGGGCCTGTTCGGCCTCGGCCAGTTTGGCGCGTTCTTTGTCGATGACTTCGGCTGGCGCCTTGTCAACGAAGCCTGCATTGGACAGCTTGCCGCCGACACGTTGCACTTCACCTTGCAAACGCTGGATTTCCTTGTCCAGACGCGCCAGTTCCGCACCTTTGTCGATCAGACCGGCCATTGGCACCAGCACTTCCATCTCGCCGACCAGCGCGGTAGCGGACAGCGGCGCTTCTTCGCCAGCCGCCAGTACGGTGATCGATTCGAGGCGCGCCAGCTTCTTCAGCAAGGCTTCGTTCTCGGTCAGGCGACGCTGATCCTCGGCGCTGACGTTCTTCAGGAACAGCGGCAGGGGTTTGCCCGGGCCGATGTTCATTTCGCCACGGATGTTGCGGGTGCCGAGCATCAGGCCCTTGAGCCATTCGATGTCATCTTCGGCCGCCTGATCGATGCGTGTTTCATTGGCCACTGGCCAAGGTTGCAGCATGATCGTCTTGCCATCGATGCCGGCCAGCGGCGCAATGCGCTGCCAGATTTCTTCGGTGATGAACGGCATGAACGGATGCGCCAGACGCAGGGCGACTTCCAGTACACGCACCAGGGTGCGACGGGTGCCGCGCTGGCGTTCGACCGGTGCATTTTCGTCCCATAGCACAGGTTTGGACAGTTCCAGGTACCAGTCGCAATACTGGTTCCAGATGAACTCGTACAAGGCTTGCGCAGCCAGGTCGAAACGGAACTGGTCGAGCTGGCGGGTCACTTCGGCTTCGGTGCGTTGCAGCTGCGAAATGATCCAGCGATCGGCCAGCGACAGCTCGTAGGCTTCGCCGTTCTGGCCACAGTCTTCGCCCTTGTCCAGCACGTAGCGCGCCGCGTTCCAGATCTTGTTGCAGAAGTTGCGATAGCCTTCGACGCGGCCCATGTCGAACTTGATGTCTCGACCGGTGGACGCCAGCGAGCAGAAGGTGAAGCGCAGGGCGTCGGTGCCGTAGCTGGCGATGCCTTCGGCGAACTCGTCGCGGGTCTGCTTCTCGATCTTCTTCGCCAGTTTCGGCTGCATCATGCCGGAGGTGCGTTTCTGTACCAGCGCTTCGAGTTCGATGCCGTCGATGATGTCCAGCGGGTCGAGGACGTTGCCCTTGGACTTGGACATCTTCTGGCCCTGGCCGTCACGCACCAGGCCGTGAACGTACACGGTCTTGAATGGAACCTGCGGCGTGCCGTCTTCGTTTTTCACCAAATGCATGGTGAGCATGATCATCCGGGCAACCCAGAAGAAAATGATGTCGAAGCCAGTCACCAGGACGTCGGTGGAGTGGAACTTCTTCAGGAATTCGGTTTTTTCCGGCCAGCCGAGGGTGGAGAACGTCCACAGGCCCGAGCTGAACCAGGTGTCGAGAACGTCGTTGTCCTGTTGCAGCGCAACGTCCGGGCCGAGGTTGTGCTTGGCACGCACTTCGGCTTCGTCGCGACCGACATAGACCTTGCCCGACTCGTCGTACCAGGCCGGAATCCGGTGGCCCCACCACAGCTGGCGGCTGATGCACCAATCCTGGATGTCGCGCATCCACGAGAAGTACATGTTTTCGTACTGTTTCGGCACGAACTGGATACGGCCGTCTTCAACGGCGGCGATCGCAGGCTCGGCCAAAGGTTTGGTGGACACGTACCACTGGTCGGTCAGCCACGGCTCGATGACGGTGCCGGAGCGGTCGCCTTTCGGTACTTTCAGGGCGTGATCGTCAACGCTGACCAGCAGGCCGGCAGCGTCGAACGCGGCCACGATCTGCTTGCGCGCTTCGAAGCGGTCGAGGCCGGCGTATTCGGCCGGGATCTTGCCGTCGATGGTTTCGTTCAGTGTGCCGTCGAGGTTGAACACCTGGCACGCTGGAAGAACGGCTGCGTTCTTGTCGAAGATGTTCAGCAGCGGCAGGTTGTGGCGCTTGCCGACTTCGTAGTCGTTGAAGTCGTGGGCCGGGGTGATTTTCACGCAGCCGGTGCCGAATTCAGGGTCGCAGTAATCGTCGGCAACGATCGGGATGCGGCGGCCGACCAGCGGCAGCTCGACAAATTTGCCGATCAGGGCTTTGTAGCGTTCATCGTTCGGGTTAACGGCCACGGCGGAGTCGCCGAGCATGGTTTCCGGGCGAGTGGTCGCGACGATCAGGAAATCGTTGCCTTCAGCGGTCCTGGCGCCGTCGGCCAGTGGGTATTTCAGGTTCCACAGGAAACCTTTCTCGTCGTGGTTTTCCACTTCAAGGTCGGAAATCGCCGTGTGCAGCTTGGTGTCCCAGTTGACCAGGCGCTTGCCGCGGTAGATCAGGCCATCTTCGTGCAGGCGTACGAAAGCCTCTTTAACGGCTTCCGAGAGACCGTCGTCCATGGTGAAGCGCTCGCGGCTCCAATCTACGGACGAACCGAGGCGACGGATCTGACGGCTGATGTTGCCGCCAGATTCATCCTTCCACTCCCAGACTTTCTCGAGGAATTTCTCGCGGCCCAGGTCATGGCGGCTCTGGCCCTTGGCTTCGAGCTGACGCTCTACCAGCATCTGCGTGGCGATACCGGCGTGGTCGGTACCCGGCTGCCACAGGGTGTTGCGACCCTGCATGCGGCGGAAACGGATCAGGGCGTCCATGATCGCGTTGTTGAAACCGTGCCCCATGTGCAGGCTGCCGGTGACGTTCGGCGGCGGGATCATGATGGTGTAGGACTCGCCCGCGCCTTGCGGGGCGAAGTAATTCTCTGACTCCCAGGTGTTGTACCAGGAAGTTTCAATGGCGTGCGGCTGGTAGGTCTTATCCATGCGCGGCGGGACCCTATTGGCATTTATTCAGGAAAAGCCGGGAAGTATAGCGGGGATGAGCCGATGCGCGTAGAGCGAGGTGACAATGGGTGGAGGGAAAGTTGTGGCAAATCGACCCACAGGGATACATCTCCCTGTGGGAGCGAGCCTGCTCGCGATGGCGATCTGTCAGGCGACACGATTCAAATCGTTATGTCGAGTTTCTTTCAGACACAGCACGGCAATCAAACTCAACACCGCTGCCCCGGACACGTACCCGCCGACATAACTCAAACCACCCATTGCAACTAGCTTCTGCGCGAAGAACGGTGCCGCCGAAGCACCGACGATGCCGCCCAGGTTGTAGGCCGCCGAGGCGCCGGTGTAGCGCACGTGGGTGGGGAACAGCTCCGGCAGCAGCGCACCCATCGGCGCAAACGTCACGCCCATCAGAAACAGCTCGATGCACAGGAACAGTGCCACACCCCATGTCGAGCCTTGGGTCAGCAGCGGCTCCATGAGGAACCCTGACAGGATCACCAGCACGCCACCGATGATCAGCACCGGTTTGCGCCCGTAACGGTCACTGGCCCAGGCCGACAGTGGGGTGGCGGCTGCCATGAACAGCACGGCGAAGCACAGCAGCCCGAGGAAGGTTTCACGGCTGTAGCCGAGCGTTGCCACGCCGTAACTCAAGGAAAACACGGTGGAGATGTAAAACAGCGCGTAACACACCACCATCGCGCCGGCTCCCAGCAAGACGGGAGCCCAGTATTGGCCGAACAATTCGAACAGGGGGATCTTCACCCGCTCCTGACGCGCCATGGCGTTGGCGAACACCGGGGTCTCATGCAGCTTGAGGCGCACGTACAGGCCGACCATCACCAGCGCGGCGCTGAGCAGGAATGGAATACGCCAACCCCATGAGCGGAATTGTTCATCGTCCAACAGCACGGCCAAGGTCAGGAACAGACCGTTGGCCGCGAGAAAACCGATGGAAGGGCCGAGTTGCGGGAACATGCCGAACCACGCGCGCTTGTCTTTGGGTGCGTTCTCCGTGGCCAGCAACGCCGCGCCACCCCATTCGCCGCCCAGCCCCAAGCCTTGGCCGAAGCGCAGGACACACAGCAGGATCGGTGCCCAGGCCCCAATGCTGTCGTACCCGGGCAGTACGCCGATCAGTGTGGTGCACACGCCCATCAGCAGCAGCGAGGCAACCAGGGTCGATTTGCGACCGATACGGTCGCCAAAGTGGCCGAACAGTGCCGAGCCAAGTGGTCGTGCAAGGAACGCGATGCCGAACGTTAGAAACGCCGAAAGCATCTGGGCGGTGCCGGATGTCTGTGGAAAGAACACCGGGCCGATCACCAGCGCAGCGGCGGTGGCGTAAGCGTAGAAGTCGTAGAACTCGATGGCTGTGCCGATAAAGCTCGCGGTAGCCACGCGGGTGGCGGAGTTCGTCGGTTGCGCAGGCGTGGAGTCGCTGTAAGTCGTGCTGGTCGTCATGCGGTTATCCCTGACAGTCATGTGCCCCAGTGGAGCGAATTATTATGGTCGAGAACCCAGGGATGTGGGTGAGGGCGCGGTCGCTGTTTCAGGTAGGAACAGTCGTCGGTTTGCTGCGGTTCTTGCCGATGGTCGGGCCGGAAGCTGCGAAGTGCGGGGTAAGCACGGGGCCGGCGAGGCTTGGGTAAGCGGTTCGATTATAGGAAGGTGGCTAACGATCGAACAAGAGGGCTTGCGAGGACATTGTGGCGAGTTTTAGATAACCACAGGCATCGAGCTGGTCTGCCAGATCAGCACCCGCGTGACACGGTTGTCCTCGGTCTCGAGAATTTCCAGGCGGTAGCGGCCGATCTTCAGGCACACCGCGCTTTCGGGAATGGTTTCCAAGGCCTCGGTGACCAAACCGTTCAGGGTTTTCGGGCCATCGCTGGGCAAGTGCCAGCCGAGGCTCTTGTTCAGATCGCGAATGGAGGCTGCTCCGTCGATCACCAGGCGTCCGTCGGTTTGCGGATGAATGTGCGGATTGTCCACGCTGTGCTGGCTTTCGAACTCACCGACGATTTCTTCGAGAATGTCTTCCAGAGTGACGATGCCCAGCACTTCGCCGTATTCGTCGACCACCATGCCCAGGCGCCGCTGCTGCTTATGGAAATTGAGCAGTTGCAACTGCAACGGGGTGCTTTCCGGCACGAAGTACGGCTCGTGACTGGCCGCCAGCAACGCTTCCCGGGTCAGGCTCGCATCGGGCAGCAAGTGCAGGATGTGCCGGGTGTTGAGGATGGCTTCGACCTGGTTGATATCACTGTGGAACACCGGCAGGCGAGTACGTCTGTTGTGGCGCAATTGCTCGATGATTTCTTCGATGGGGTCATCGAGATTGATGCCGTCCACATCGCTGCGCGGTACCAGGATGTCATTGACGGTAATGTTGTCCAGCGCGTGGATGCCTGGCAGCGGGTGAGAGCGGCTTACGGTTTCGGAGGGCGCATGCCGCTCCGTCAGCGCTTCGTCCTCACTTTGTTGCACTACTTTGGCTTTACGGGCGAATGGTCGCGCCAGCAACTGACTGATGCTATTGAGCAGCCATGCCGCGGGATAGATGATTTTCAGCGGCACCCGCAGCAGGTTGTTGCCCTGGGTCAGGATCGCATCCGGATAGCGAGCGGCGAGGGCGCGTGGCAAGTAATCGGAAAACACCAGCAAAATGGCACCCGCCCCGAGGCAAGCGAGCCACGGGCCGTTCTCGGCCCAGGTGAAAATGGCCAGCAAGGTGCTGATGACTACTACGAGTGCACGGCAGAGGGTATTGCAAAAAATCAGGCTGGCCAGGGGGAAGCTGAGTTTCGCCACCGGTTTGTCGCTGGAACGCGTTGCGATGCGCTGGGCCAGTAAGTGCTGGTGCGCCGCTTCGATGGCGGTAAACAGCCCCGACCATAAAATCAGCAGGGTCACTACCGCGAGCATCGGCCCTATGGGCAAGTCGTCCATTAATGCCGCCCGTCAGATATGCAGGATGTATTCACGAACCAGCTTGCTGCCGAAATACGCCAGCATCAGCAGGCAAAAACCGGCCAGGGTCCAGCGAATCGCTTTGTGTCCGCGCCAGCCGAGGCGATTGCGTCCCCACAGCAGCACGCTGAAAACGACCCAGGCCAGGCAGGCCAGCAGGGTTTTGTGTACCAGATGCTGGGCGAACAGGTTTTCGACGAACAGCCAGCCGGAAATCAGCGACAGCGACAACAGCGTCCAGCCGGCCCAGAGGAAGCCGAACAGCAGGCTTTCCATGGTTTGCAGTGGCGGGAAGTTCTTGATCAGCCCGGATGGATGCTTGTGCTTGAGCTGATGGTCTTGAACCAGCAGCAGCAAGGCCTGGAACACCGCGATAGTGAACATGCCGTAGGCCAGAATCGACAGCAGGATGTGGGCGAGGATGCCCGGCTCCTCATCGATGACCTGCACAGTACCGGCCGGCGCGAAATGCGCCAGCGACACGGTCAAGGCCCCAAGCGGGAACAGCAGGATCAGCAGGTTCTCTACCGGAATCCGCGAGCAGGCCAGCAGGGTCAATGCGATGACCGCTACGGCAATCAGGCTGGCGGCACTGAAGAAGTCCAGAGCCAGGCCGGTCGGGGTCAGCAGGTGGGTGAGCAGGCTGACGCTGTGGGCCAATACGGCGAGCACGCCGAGCATGACCAGCAGGCGTTTGTTGACCTTGGCGCCGGACGCCAGGCGAGTGCCCTGGTAAATGGTCGCAGCGGCGTACAAGCAGGCGGCGGCGAGGGTAGTTAGCAAGCTGGGTGACAAGGGGAGCATAAATCCTGTTAGGCAAGCCCGAAAGTCGCTGAGTTTGGCATAGAACCCCCGCCACACGAAAGTCCGCGCAACCCGACAGCGAGGTGTCCGCCGGCCACAGTCTTCGCTATAATCCGCGACCTGCCCACGCCGCAGGCTCGCCGAGCACACGTTTAGTCCGGTCCGGGCCGCCATTATCCCGGTCTACACAGGGCCTGAAAGGATCGCGCAATGTTTGAAAACTTAACCGACCGTCTCTCGCAGACGCTGCGCCATGTCACCGGCAAGGCCAAGCTGACTGAAGACAACATCAAAGACACCCTGCGCGAAGTGCGCATGGCGTTGCTCGAAGCCGACGTCGCCCTGCCGGTGGTCAAGGACTTCGTCAACTCGGTCAAGGAACGTGCCGTCGGTACCGAGGTGTCGCGTAGCCTGACGCCGGGCCAGGCCTTCGTGAAGATCGTCCAGGCCGAACTTGAAAGCCTGATGGGCGCGGCCAACGAAGACTTGAACCTGAGCGCCGTGCCGCCAGCGGTCATCCTGATGGCCGGTTTGCAGGGCGCTGGTAAAACCACCACCGCCGGCAAACTCGCGCGCTTCCTTAAAGAGCGCAAGAAAAAGTCGGTCATGGTCGTGTCCGCCGACGTTTACCGTCCCGCGGCGATCAAGCAGCTGGAAATGCTCGCCGGTGAAGTCGGCGTTACCTTCTTCCCGTCCGACCTGAGCCAGAAGCCGGTCGAGATCGCGCAAGCGGCTATCAAGGAAGCGAAACTCAAATTCATCGACGTGGTCATCGTCGATACCGCCGGTCGCCTGCACATCGATGAAGAGATGATGGGCGAGATCAAGGCACTGCATGCCGCGATCAACCCGGTCGAAACCCTGTTCGTAGTCGACGCCATGACCGGCCAGGACGCCGCCAATACGGCCAAGGCCTTTGGCGATGCTCTGCCGCTGACCGGTGTGATCCTGACCAAGGTCGACGGCGACGCACGTGGCGGTGCCGCTCTGTCGGTGCGTGCGATCACCGGCAAGCCGATCAAGTTCATCGGTATGGGCGAGAAGAGCGAAGCGCTCGATCCGTTCCACCCTGAGCGTATCGCCTCGCGCATCCTCGGCATGGGCGATGTGCTCAGCCTGATCGAGCAGGCGGAAGCGACGCTCGACAAGGACAAAGCCGACAAGCTTGCTAAAAAGTTGAAGAAGGGCAAGGGCTTCGATCTCGAAGACTTCCGCGATCAGCTGCAACAAATGAAGAACATGGGCGGCCTCGGCGGCCTGATGGACAAGCTGCCGAACATGGGCGGCGTGAATCTGGCGCAGATGGGCAACGCCCAGGGTGCGGCAGAGAAACAATTCAAGCAGATGGAAGCCATCATCAACTCCATGACCCCGGCCGAGCGCCGCGACCCTGAGATGATCAGCGGTTCGCGCAAGCGCCGGATCGCCATGGGTTCCGGCACCCAGGTGCAGGACATCGGCCGCTTGATCAAGCAGCACAAGCAGATGCAGAAGATGATGAAGAAATTCTCCGCGAAAGGCGGAATGGCCAAGATGATGCGCGGCATGGGCGGTATGTTGCCCGGCGGCGGCATGCCGAAAATGTAAAGAATCCGCGCCGGTCGTCGTACCGGCGCAGCCCCACACGGACGTGGGATACACAGCAAACCCGCGCTTGGCGGGAGCTGATCGGCCGTTTTCAACGACGGCTCTATAGCAAATCTGCATGGCGGCCGATAGACCGCCGGAAAAAGTCATTTGCAAAAGTCCGGATATTCCTTAGAATATGCGGCCTTTCGGGCACCCATGCCCGCTGTGCCTTTAGATTTGCAGCACCGACTACAGGAACGATGTTCACATGCTAACAATCCGTCTTGCCCTTGGCGGCTCCAAAAAGCGCCCGTTTTACCACTTGACCGTAACCGACAGCCGCAACCCGCGCGACGGTTCGCACAAGGAACAGGTTGGCTACTTCAACCCTGTTGCTCGTGGTCAGGAAGTTCGTCTGTCCGTGAACCAAGAGCGCGTAGCCTACTGGCTGAGCGTTGGTGCACAACCTTCTGAGCGCGTTGCTCAGTTGTTGAAGGAAACTGCTAAGGCTGCGGCCTGAGCAATATGAACGCGACGCCAGCCATTGCTGATGATTTGATCGTTATCGGCAAGATTTATTCTGTTCACGGCGTTCGCGGCGAAGTGAAGGTGTACTCCTTTACTGATCCGATCAAGAACCTGCTGGATTACAAAACCTGGACGCTCAAGCGTGACGGCAATGTAAAGCAGGTAGAGCTGGTCAGCGGACGCGGGAACGACAAGTTCCTGGTCGCAAAGCTCAAGGATCTCGATGATCGTGAAGAGGCTCGTCTTCTGGCCGGTTATGAGATCTGCGTGCCGCGCAACCTGTTCCCTGAACTCACCGACGGCGAGTACTACTGGTACCAGCTGGAAGGTCTCAAGGTCATCGACACTCTCGGACAACTGTTCGGGAAAATCGATCACCTGCTGGAGACCGGCTCGAACGATGTCATGGTGGTCAAGCCTTGCGCTGGCAGCCTGGATGATCGCGAACGCCTGTTGCCCTATACCGAGCAATGCGTGTTGGCCATCGACCTGGCAGCAGGCGAGATGAAGGTGGATTGGGACGCGGATTTCTAACGTGGCTAACTTGCGCGTAGAAGTGATCAGTCTGTTTCCCGAGATGTTCTCTGCCATCAGCGAGTACGGCATCACCAGTCGTGCGGTGAAACAGGGGCTCTTGCAGCTCACCTGTTGGAATCCGCGAGACTACACGACGGATCGACATCACACTGTGGACGATCGCCCGTTTGGCGGTGGTCCGGGCATGGTGATGAAGATCAAGCCCCTGGAAGATGCTCTGGTTCAGGCCAAGGCAGCAGCCGGGGAGGCGGCGAAGGTAATTTACCTGTCCCCCCAAGGCCGTCAACTGACTCAGTCGGCGGTACGCGAGTTGGCGAATCTGGATGCATTGATCCTGATTGCCGGCCGCTATGAAGGCATTGACGAGCGTTTTATTGATGCTCATGTCGATGAAGAGTGGTCGATTGGCGACTATGTACTGTCTGGCGGCGAGCTGCCGGCGATGGTCCTGATCGATGCGGTTACACGACTGCTGCCTGGAGCTTTAGGGCATGCGGACTCCGCGGAGGAAGATTCCTTTACGGATGGTTTGCTGGATTGCCCGCACTACACCCGACCGGAGGTGTATGCGGATCAGCGTGTTCCCGACGTATTGCTAAGTGGCAATCACGCGCACATCCGGCGTTGGCGTTTGCAGCAGTCCCTTGGTCGGACCTATGAACGACGCGCCGATCTTCTGGAAAGCCGCTCGCTTTCTGGAGAAGAGAAGAAGCTGCTCGAGGAATACATCCGCGAGCGGGACGATAGTTAACAACGTATCGATGGTAGATCCGACGATTTACCTTAGGAGCACAGCATGACTAACAAAATCATCCTTGCACTCGAAGCAGAGCAGATGACCAAAGAGATCCCTACCTTTGCCCCGGGCGACACCATTGTCGTTCAGGTGAAAGTGAAGGAAGGCGACCGTTCGCGTCTGCAAGCGTTCGAAGGTGTTGTTATCGCCAAGCGTAACCGCGGCGTAAACAGTGCATTCACCGTTCGTAAAATCTCCAACGGTGTTGGCGTAGAGCGTACTTTCCAGACCTACTCCCCGCAAATCGACAGCATGGCTGTCAAGCGTCGCGGTGACGTACGTAAAGCCAAGCTGTACTACCTGCGCGACCTGTCGGGTAAAGCAGCTCGCATCAAGGAAAAACTGGCTTAAGTCCAGCTTCCGATGCAAAAAAAGGCAGCCTGCGGGCTGCTTTTTTGTTGCCCGCGATTTATCTTCCCTGGCCGTATTGCCGGTCTTGCCTGAGCCTTTATGCCTGCCATTGATCATCCCCTGATTGACCAGTTTCTCGATGCTCTTTGGCTGGAGAAAGGTCTCTCCGATAACACTCGAGATGCCTATCGCAGTGACCTCGCGCTGTTCAACGGTTGGTTGCAGGAGAATGGGCTGGAGTTGATCAGCGCCGGGCGCGAGTTGATTCTCGACCACCTGGCCTGGCGCCTGGAGCAAAACTACAAGCCTCGTTCCACTGCGCGATTTCTCTCGGGTGTGCGTGGCTTTTATCGCTACTTGCTACGGGAAAAGTTGATTGCAGTCGATCCGACGTTACGCGTCGATATGCCGCAACTTGGCAGGCCGTTGCCAAAATCCTTGTCGGAAGCAGACGTGGAAGCGCTGCTGAAGGCGCCGGATCTGAGCGAAGCCATCGGTCAGCGCGACCGCGCCATGCTCGAAGTGCTTTACGCTTGCGGCTTGCGGGTGACCGAGCTGATCAGCCTCACCCTGGAACAGGTCAATTTGCGCCAGGGCGTGTTGCGAGTGATGGGCAAGGGCAGCAAGGAGCGACTGGTGCCAATGGGCGAGGAGGCGATTGTCTGGGTCGAGCGCTACATGCGTGATGCGCGCGGTGAACTGCTGGGCGGGCGTCCCAGCGATGTGTTGTTTCCGAGTCAGCGTGGCGAACAGATGACCAGGCAAACCTTCTGGCACCGGATCAAGCACCAGGCCAAGGTGGCCGGGATCGGCAAGTCGCTGTCGCCGCACACCTTGCGTCATGCCTTCGCCACACACCTGCTCAACCACGGTGCAGACCTGCGAGTGGTGCAGATGCTGTTGGGGCATAGCGACTTGTCGACGACCCAGATCTACACCCATGTTGCCCGTGCACGGTTGCAGGATCTGCATGCCAGGCACCATCCCAGAGGCTAACGCAAAACCTGTGGGAGCGAGCCTGCTCGCGAAGAGGCCGGCATATCCAATATTAATGACGCCTGACACACCGCATTCGCGAGCAGGCTCGCTCCCACAGGGGATTGTGTCGCGACAAATGTCTTGCATCAGGTGCATTCGGCCATGCGGACCTTATGTGATAGGCTGGACCGGTTTGCACGATGGGCGGTTATGACCCGGTGTTTCGGCACGGGCGTTCTGATCGTCCCATATGTTCGCCTTCAGGAGTTCTCATGCGTCTGACCCAGATTTTCGCCGCCGCAGCCATTGCGTTGGTCAGCACCTTTGCCGTCGCCGATGACGCGGCAGACAAAGCCATTCGTAAAAGCCTGGAAAGCCTCCAGCTCGAAGTGCCAGTGGAAAGCATCACCGCCAGCCCGTTGCCCGGCCTGTACGAAGTCAAGCTCAAAGGCAGCCGCGTGCTGTATGCCAGTGCCGACGGCCAGTACGTGGTTCAGGGCTACCTGTTCGATCTCAAGGACGGCAAGCCGGTCAACCTGACCGAGAAGACCGAGCGCCTGGGGATCTCCAAGCTGATCAACGACATCCCGGTTGCCGAAACCGTTGTCTACCCGGCCATTGGTGAAACCAAGTCGCACATCACCGTATTCACCGACACCACCTGCCCGTACTGCCACAAGCTCCACGCCGAAGTGCCTGAGCTGAACAAGCGCGGCATCGAAGTGCGTTACGTCGCGTTCCCGCGCCAGGGCCTGGGCTCGCCGGGTGACGAACAGCTGCAAGCGGTGTGGTGCTCGAAAGACAAGAAAGCGGCCATGGACAAAATGGTCGACGGCAAGGAAATCAAGGCCGCCAAGTGCGATAACCCGGTTTCCAAACAGTTCGCGCTCGGCCAGTCGATCGGCGTGAACGGCACACCGGCCATCGTTTTGGCCGACGGTCAGGTCATTCCGGGCTACCAGCCTGCGCCACAAGTCGCCAAACTGGCACTGGGCGTGAAGTAATTCGCATCGTCACGGCAAGCCTTGACGATCATGGTCCGGTAGCGACATTCGCCGGGCCATCAATAGAGAGCCGCGAGTCTGCGGTTGTTTTCACGGCCGGCCTCGAGTCGGCCGTTTTATGGGGAGTTCACAGTGAATCCGGTCAAAGTAGGCATCTGTGGGTTAGGGACCGTCGGTGGCGGTACCTTCAACGTACTTCAGCGCAACGCCGAGGAAATTGCTCGTCGTGCCGGGCGTGGGATCGAAGTGGCACAAATTGCCATGCGCACGCCAAAGCCTCAGTTCCAAACGACCGGTATTGCGATTACCAACGATGTCTTCGAAGTGGCCACGAACCCTGAGATCGACATCGTCATAGAGCTGATGGGCGGCTACACCGTTGCCCGCGAGCTGGTACTCAAGGCCATCGAGAATGGCAAGCATGTGGTCACCGCGAACAAGGCACTTATCGCCGTTCACGGTAATGAAATTTTCGCCAAGGCCCGCGAGAAGGGCGTGATCGTTGCGTTCGAAGCAGCGGTAGCCGGTGGTATTCCAGTGATCAAGGCGATCCGCGAAGGTCTGTCGGCCAACCGCATCAACTGGGTGGCCGGTATCATCAACGGCACCGGCAACTTCATCCTGACGGAAATGCGCGAGAAGGGTCGCACCTTCGAAGACGTATTGGCCGAAGCCCAGGCACTGGGTTACGCCGAAGCCGATCCGACCTTCGACGTCGAGGGTATCGACGCCGCTCACAAGCTGACGATCCTGGCGTCCATCGCGTTCGGTATCCCGCTGCAATTCGACAAGGCCTACACCGAAGGCATCACCAAGCTGACCACCGCCGACGTCAACTACGCCGAAGCGCTGGGCTACCGCATCAAGCACCTGGGCGTGGCGCGCAGCACCGCGGCCGGTATCGAACTGCGCGTGCACCCGACGCTGATCCCGGCCGATCGCCTGATCGCCAACGTCAACGGCGTGATGAACGCGGTGATGGTCAACGGCGATGCTGCCGGTTCGACCCTGTTCTACGGCGCCGGCGCCGGCATGGAACCGACCGCTTCGTCGGTGATCGCCGACCTGGTGGACGTGGTCCGCGCCATGACTTCCGACCCGGAAAACCGCGTACCGCACCTGGCGTTCCAGCCGGATTCGCTGTCGGCTCACCCGATCCTGCCGATCGAAGCCTGCGAAAGCGCCTACTACCTGCGTATTCAGGCCAAGGACCATCCGGGCGTACTGGCTCAGGTCGCGAGCATCCTCTCGGAGCGCGGCATCAACATCGAGTCGATCATGCAGAAGGAAGCCGAGGAGCACGACGGCCTGGTGCCGATGATCCTGCTGACCCACCGTGTGCTGGAGCAGCACATCAACGATGCCATCGCTGCTTTGGAAGCCTTGGCGGGTGTGGTCGGTCCGGTTGTACGGATCCGTGTCGAGCACCTGAACTAAGCCGATATCGTTGACCGGGCTCGCTTGCGGGCCCGGCACTACGAACACTGTCCATTGGAGTCAGTCATGCGTTACATCAGTACCCGCGGCCAGGCACCGGCCCTGAATTTCGAAGACGTCCTGCTGGCAGGTCTTGCCACCGACGGCGGTCTGTACGTCCCGGAAAACCTGCCACGATTCACCCAGGAAGAAATCGCTTCCTGGGCCGGCCTGCCGTATCACGAACTGGCTTTTCGCGTCATGCGCCCGTTCGTCACCGGCAGCATTCCGGATGCCGAGTTCAAGAAAATCCTTGAAGAAACCTACGGCGTATTTGCCCACAGCGCCGTTGCGCCGCTGCGTCAGCTGAACGGCAATGAATGGGTGCTGGAGCTTTTCCACGGCCCGACCCTGGCGTTCAAGGACTTCGCCCTGCAACTGCTCGGTCGTTTGCTCGACTACGTGCTGGAAAAGCGCGGCGAGCGCGTGGTGATCGTCGGCGCCACCTCCGGTGACACCGGCTCGGCCGCCATCGAAGGCTGCAAGCACTGCGAAAACGTCGACATCTTCATCCTGCACCCGCACAACCGGGTGTCCGAAGTGCAGCGTCGGCAGATGACCACCATCTTCGGTGAGAACATCCACAACATCGCCATCGAAGGCAACTTCGATGACTGCCAGGAAATGGTCAAGGCGAGCTTCGCCGACCAGGGTTTCCTCAAGGGCACGCGCCTGGTGGCGGTGAATTCGATCAACTGGGCGCGGATCATGGCCCAGATCGTTTACTACTTCCACGCATCTCTGCAACTGGGCGGCCCGGCACGTTCGGTGTCGTTCTCGGTGCCGACTGGCAATTTCGGCGACATCTTCGCCGGTTACCTGGCGCGCAACATGGGCCTGCCGATCAACCAGTTGATCGTCGCCACCAACCGCAACGACATCCTGCACCGCTTCATGAGCGGCAACCAGTACGTCAAGGAAACCCTGCACGCCACGCTGTCGCCGTCCATGGACATCATGGTGTCGTCGAACTTCGAGCGCTTGCTGTTCGACCTGCATGGTCGCAACGGCGCGTCCATCGCCGGGCTGATGGATTCGTTCAAGCAGGGCGGCGGTTTCAGCGTCGAGCCAGAGCGCTGGACCGAAGCCCGCAAGTTGTTCGACTCGCTGGCCGTGGATGACGCGCAAACCTGCGAAACCATCGCCGAAGTCTACGAGCAGACTGGCGAAGTGCTGGATCCACACACGGCCATCGGCGTGAAAGCTGCGCGGGAATGCCGTCGCAGCCTGGACATTCCAATGGTGATCCTGGGCACCGCCCACCCGGTCAAGTTCCCGGATGCCGTGGAAAAAGCCGGCGTAGGAAAAGAGCTCGAGCTGCCTGCACATCTTTCTGATTTGTTTGAACGAGACGAACGTTGCACCGTATTGCCAAATGACCTGAAGGCCGTGCAGGCCTTTGTCAGTCAGCATGGCAATCGCGGCAAGCCGCTGTAACCGGTCAGCGCTGTAACATTTTGAAGCCCGTCTCCTGACGGGCTTTTTCATTTCTGCGTGCACACTTGTCGTGTTATCGCCGCGAAGGGACAGGCGAATGGATCACCAAGGACGTGGGAATGCTGTTTACAAGTGTGTTCAAGCCAGCCGCACGCTGGCTGTTTTTATTCGGCATGCTGGGAATCGCCGAGTGGGGAGGGGCAAACCCTGCATCGATTCCGGAACGCGGGATGTCTGCCCCCCGCTCAAAGGTCGTGCTCAATGACCAGGAGTTGCAATGGATGGCCAGCCATCCACGGGTCGTGGTCACGGCACTGGAATATCCGTTGTACCTGTTCAAGGATGAACATGGCCAATGGACGGGCTTGAACAGTGACCTGCTCAAGCGCATCAGTGACATGACGGGGTTGCAGTTCGTTTACGAACAGTCTTTTTCCACCGATCAGATGCTGGCCCATCTGGAAAGCGGCGCGGCGAATTTGAGTACGACCCTGGCGATGAATGACGAACGCAAGGTATTTCTCGATTTCAGCCATGCGTTCGGCGGTGCCGGATGGGTCTTTGTCGGGCAGGCTGGGACGCCGCCGGTGCAGTCGCTGGAGGATATGGCGAAGCGGGTACTGGTGCTGCCGACCCGGCATGCACTGGAAGCGGTGATCCGTCGTGATTATCCGTCCATCGAATTGCGTTCGGTTAAAACCTACGCCGAAGCCCGTGCCTGGGTTGAAAGCGACGAAGCCTACGTCACCATCGAAAACGAAATCGGCGCCCAGCATTTTCCGTCGGGTCGGCTGCAGATCGGGGCTGTGGTGCCGGGCAAATGGGATGCGGATTATCTGACGTTGCGCAAAGGTCAGCCACAGTTGCTGAGTATCCTCAACAAGGCACTTGAGGCGTTTCCTGCGCAGGAGCTGCGCGACCTTCGCCTGAAGTGGTTCGGCGGCGCTACCGTGTCACAGCCGCCAGGCCTCTGGCAGCGGATTGACCAGTGGGTCTGCTGGGGGATGTTTGTGCTCAGCCTGTTCGGCCTGTTGTCCCTGCTCTGGAGTCGGCGGTTGGCGGTGGTGGTCAGGCAGCGGGTCGAGGCCCAAAGCAGTCTTCGCGATCAGCTCGCCTTCCAGCATGCCCTGATGGATGCCATGCCTGACCCGATGTTTGTCCGTGATCTGCAAGGGCGCTTGATCATGTGCAACAAAAGTTATGAGGACGCTTTGTCGACACGTTTTGACCGGATGCAGGGGCGGCAGTTGATCGAGGTCGACGTCATGCCCAGGCAAACCGCGGAACTGCTGCACGCCGAGTTTCTGGCGCAGTTGAGCACGCGCAGGACGCGCTTCTTCGAGCGTCAATTGATGTTCAAGGAAGGCGTCAGGGATATCTACCAGTGGACGGTGCCGTTTTACACAGCCGATGGCCAGCTACGAGGATTGTTGGGGGGCTGGGCCGACATCGCCCGACGTACCCGACAGACGTGATGGTTGCGTTTTTTCTCTGTCATGTTCGACGTGCATGCTCTCTTGACTGGGCTGCAGGTTCGCTTGCGGTCAGTATCCAGAACTTTCTTCTCGGGCCAGCGGTCATCTTTTTCAGGCATGCCCCAGGCACGTTGTTTCGGACTATTGAGTGGTGATCGGGATGGAAAGTATCAGTTTGTTGCTCGGTGAGGCGCTGAGCCCGTATCAGGTCACGTTGACCCCGTCAGGCATTCGTGGCGAATGCCGGGTAACCCTGAAGAATGCTATCGGCGCGACGGTGGTCGAGCGCGAGTTCAATCAGGTCCAGTTGGATGACAAACGGCTACTGACGGATGTGGTCGACGGTTTGCATCGCGACGTGCTGATCGCTGAAGGACGCCTTGAGCCTTGTGTCATCGCGGCATTGCGTAATGCGGCGCAGGACAAGCTTCTGGCCAGCCGCAATTGAAGGGATTTTTGTGGGAACCTTCCCGCGCCCAGGTCAGTCAGACTTTATAACAGCAGGATCAAGCATTGTGCTCCGGTGCTTGTAGCTTGCTGCTACTGGTCTCCAGGTAGACCACGTTTAACCCCGGGTCGTCTCCCCACTTCCCGGGGTTTCTTTTTGCCCGGGATTTGTCAGGGTTGCGCCAGATTGTCAAAAAACGCCTTGGTGTCTTTCAGGTAATCGCTGCGACTCTCTGGATCCAGCCAGGCGGCGTAGGCCTCGTCAAGGCGTTCACGGGGAAGGGGGCGCAGCACCTGGTTGATCTCGACAATGGCCTGCCGGCCCTTTGGCGTGTCGGTGCAGCCGATATAACCGGACAGGTATTGCAGTTCAGATGGCTCCGTCTTTGCGCAACTCTGCGATCTGTACCGCGTCATAGCCAAGTTCCTGGAGTACCTGTGCGTTGTGCTCACCCAGTTGTGGCCCGACCCATTCACATTCACCGGGTGTCTCCGAGAGTTTCGGCACAATGCCCGGCATCTTGAAGTCTTTGCCATCCGGCAGCTTGGCCTGCAGGAACATTTCCCGCGCCAGGTACTGAGGGTCATTGAACATGTCTTCGGCGCTGAAGATCCGGCTGGCCGGCACCTCGGCCTGATTGAGCCGCGCCAGCACCGTGTCCAGCGGCAACGAGTTGACCCAGCGATCGATGACGCCATAAATCTCGTCGCGTCGGGCATCGCGGCCATCGTTGCTGGCCAGCAGAGGATCGTTGGCCAGGTCTTCCCGGTCAATGATGAACATGAAACGTTTGAAAATCGCGTCGCCATTGGCGCCGATCTGCACGTGCTTGCCATCGGCGCTGGTGTGGATCGAGGACGGGGTGATGCCCGGCATGATGTTGCCCGTGCGTTCGCGAATGAAGCCGAACACGTCGAACTCAGGGACCATGCTTTCCATCATCGCGAAGATGGCTTCGTACAGCGCCACGTCCACCACTTGCCCCTGGCCACCGTTGACCTCGCGATGACGCAGGGCCATCAGTGCGCCGATCACGCCCCAGAGCGCGGCAATCGAGTCGCCGATGGAAATGCCGGTGCGCACCGGTGGCCGGTCTTCGAAGCCGGTGATGTAGCGCAGACCGCCCATGGATTCACCGACCGCACCAAAGCCGGGCTGATCTTTCATCGGACCGGTCTGGCCGAAACCCGACAGCCGCACCATGACCAGTTTCGGGTTCAAGGCGTGCAGGACGTCCCAGCCCAGGCCGAGTTTCTCCAGGACGCCGGGACGAAAGTTTTCGATCAGAATGTCTGCTTCACCCAGCAGCTGTTTCAGGATCGCCTGACCGTCGGGGTGTTTGAGATTGAGGGTCAGGGACTTTTTATTGCGGGCCTGGACGAACCACCACAACGAAGTGCCTTCATACAACTTGCGCCATTTGCGCAATGGGTCACCGCCGTCCGGAGACTCAACCTTGATCACATCGGCACCGAATTCAGCGCAGATACGCGAAGCAAACGGGCCGGCAATCAAGGTACCCAATTCGATGACTTTCAGACCGGAAAGCGGTTTGGCGGTGAGCGGCATGCGGGATCCTGCAGGACAAAGGATGAGCGAGTACAGCGTTTTAACATAGCCGACTGTCAGGCGCTTCAGGTTGATTACCTTCAATTCGTGGATTGCCTTGCGCATCGGTTAGACTTGCCGCCTTTCCTCGTATCAAGAAGCCCGTTCATGGCCCAGCCGTCCACGACCTACAAGTTTGAACTGAACCTCACCGACCTTGACCGCAGCGTCTATGAGAGCGTGAAGCAGACCATCGCCCGTCACCCTTCGGAAACCGAAGAGCGCATGACCGTGCGCCTGCTAGCCTACGCCCTCTGGTACAACGAGCAGCTGTCGTTTGGCCGTGGTCTGTCGGAAGTGGATGAACCTGCCTTGTGGGAAAAAAGCCTGGATGACCGCGTCCTGCACTGGATCGAAGTCGGCCAGCCCGATGCCGAGCGCCTGACCTGGTGCTCGCGCCGCACTGAACGTACCAGCCTGCTGGCCTATGGCAGCCTGCGCGTGTGGGAAGGCAAAGTGGTGCCGGCGGTGAAAAACCTGAAGAACGTCAACATCGCTGCCGTGCCCCAGGAAGTCCTGGAAATCCTGGCCAAAGACATGCCCCGCGTTATCAAGTGGGACGTGATGATCAGCGAAGGGACGATCTTCGTCACCGACGACCGTGGACAGCACGAAGTCCAGTTGCAGTGGCTGGCCGGTGAGCGCGGCTGATTTTTCGCCGCTTTAGCGCATCACCCGGTTTTATCCTACGTATTGAAGAGAAGCATCTTTCACCCCATGCGCATCGAACCTCGCCTGCTGCCCGACACCCTGCCATTCCTCGGTGATATTCCGCCCCTGCTGACCCGCCTGTACGCGGCGCGGGGTGTGCAATCCGAGGCAGAACTGGACAAGAGCCTGGCGCGGTTGATTCCGTTCCAGCAGCTCAAGGGCATCGATGCCGCCGTGGATCTGCTGGTGGCGGCGCTCGAACAGCGTCAGCGCATTCTGATCGTCGGCGACTTCGATGCCGACGGCGCGACGGCCAGTACCGTGGGCACGCTGGGCCTGCGTTTGCTGGGCGCGGCGCATGTCGATTATCTGGTGCCAAACCGTTTCGACTACGGCTACGGCCTGACACCGGAGATCGTCGAAGTGGCGCTTGAGCGTCAGCCGCATTTGCTGATCACCGTCGACAACGGCATCTCCAGCGTCGAAGGCGTGGCTGCGGCGAAAAAGGCCGGGCTCAAGGTGCTCGTCACCGACCACCACTTGCCCGGTGACGAGCTGCCGCTGGCCGATGCCATCGTCAATCCGAACCAGCCCGGTTGCGAGTTTCCGAGCAAGGCGCTGGCCGGTGTCGGGGTGATTTTCTATGTGCTGATGGCCCTGCGTGCGCGGTTGCGCGAACTTGGCTGGTACACGAGCAAGCCGCAGCCGAATATCGGCGAACTGCTCGATCTGGTGGCCTTGGGCAGCGTGGCCGACGTGGTGCCGCTGGATGCCAACAACCGGATTCTGGTGCATCAGGGCCTGGAACGGATTCGCGCCGGACGTGCCCGACCGGGGATCAAAGCGATCCTCGAAGTGGCCAAGCGTGACCACACACGCATCACTTCCACCGACCTGGGCTTCATCGTCGGCCCGCGCCTGAACGCGGCGGGGCGCCTGGATGACATGAGTCTGGGCATCGAATGCCTGCTGACCGACGACGCCGGTCTGGCCCGTGAAATGGCTGCTCAATTGGACGGCATGAACCAGGATCGCAAATCCATCGAGCAGGGCATGCAGCGCGAAGCGCTGGCGCAGCTCAAGGATCTGCCGGTGGAGTCGATGCCGTTCGGCTTGTGCCTGTTCGATCCCGAGTGGCATCAGGGCGTCATCGGTATCCTCGCATCACAGATGAAGGAGCGCTATTTCCGCCCGACCATCGCCTTTGCCGATGCCGGAGATGGCCTGCTCAAGGGCTCGGGGCGTTCGGTCCAGGGCTTTCACATCCGCGACGCCCTGAGCGTGGTGGCGGCGCAGCATCCGAATCTGATCACCAAGTACGGCGGCCACGCGATGGCGGCCGGCCTGACGCTGCCGGAAGCGAATTTCCCCTTGTTCGCCGAAGCCTTTGACGCTGAAGTGCGCCGGCAGATGCGCGAAGAAGACCTGACTGGCCGCCTGTTGTCGGACGGCACCCTGGCGGTGGAAGAGTTCCACCTGGAACTGGCCCGTGCCCTGCGGCATGCCGGTCCTTGGGGGCAGCACTTCCCGGAACCGTTGTTTCATGGGGTGTTCCAGTTGGTCGAGCAGCGGGTCGTGGGCGAACGGCACCTTAAAGTCGTGCTGAAAAGTGAATGTGGTTCGGTGAAACTCGACGGCATTGCCTTCGGGATCGACCGCGACATCTGGCCGAATCCGACCATCAAGTGGGTGGAACTGGCCTACAAGCTCGACCTCAACGAGTTTCGTGGCAACGAGACGGTCCAGCTGATGATTGCCCACATCGAACCGCGTTGATCCGACACCTGTAGGAGCGAGCTCGCTCGCGATGGGCGTGAACGATGGCGCTGGGGACCTGATACCCCGCGGTGTCCTGTCGTCCATCGCGAGCGAGCTCGCTCCTACAAGGGGGCGACATCTCTCGATGTCGACTAGGCTCTAAACACTGCTTGATTTTAGCCTTGTGACGTCTTGTCGAATTTTTTGCCCGCGGGGGCGGGTGCTGTACCTTTTTCCTGTCACTCGTCGACTATTCAAACAGAACCTGGAGCCTGCCCACTGATTCGAGAGGTGCCCCATGAGTCTGCTGCTTGAACCCTTTACCCTTCGCCAATTGACCCTGCCCAACCGCATCGCGGTATCGCCGATGTGCCAGTACTCCAGCACCGACGGTCTGGCCAATGACTGGCACCTGGTCCACCTCGGCAGCCGTGCTGTCGGCGGGGCCGGGCTGGTGTTTACCGAAGCCACGGCGGTCACCGCCGACGGGCGTATCACCGCTCAGGACCTCGGTCTGTGGAATGACGAGCAGATCGAACCCCTGCAACGCATCACCCGCTTCATCAACGCCCAGGGCGCCGTTGCCGGCATTCAACTGGCCCATGCCGGGCGTAAGGCCAGCACCTACCGGCCATGGCTCGGCAAACATGGCAGCGTCAAACCCGGCGAGGGCGGCTGGGTGCCGGTCGGACCTTCACCGATTGCTTTTGATCCACAACACACACAACCCAGGCAGTTGGATGACGCTGAGATCGCCAAGGTCATCCAGGCCTTTGTCGATGCGGCAAAGCGCTCGCTAAAGGCCGGTTTCAAGGTGGTAGAAGTGCACGCCGCCCATGGTTACCTGCTGCATCAGTTCCTGTCGCCATTGAGCAATCAGCGGCGCGATCAATATGGCGGTTCATTCGAAAATCGCATTCGGCTGGTGTTGCAGGTCACCGAAGCGGTGCGTGCGGTGTGGCCTGAAGAATTTCCGGTGTTTGTCCGGGTATCGGCCACCGACTGGGTGGAGGACGGCTGGAACCCCGATGAAACCGTGGAACTCGCCCGTCGCCTCAAGGCCCAGGGAGTGGACCTGATCGACGTCTCGTCGGGCGGGACGGCGGTGAATGCCGAAATTCCCACAGGCCCTGGTTACCAGACCCGCTTCGCCGAACGTGTGCGCAAGGAGTCGGGCATGGCCACCGGCACGGTTGGCATGATCACCGAGCCGGCACAGGCCGAGCACATCCTGCGCACCTGTCAGGCGGACATCATCTTCCTGGCCCGTGAGTTGTTGCGCGACCCGTACTGGGCGCTGCATGCAGATGACGATCTGGGCGGGCACAAGGCCGTGTGGCCGGCGCAGTATCAGCGGGCGACTCACCGTGAGCAGCCGATTCACGAATCGGATTTGCGTGACTGAAATCCATCGATACGAAAAAGCCCCTGAATCGCGAGATTCAGGGGCTTTTGTTTGTGCCGTGATCGATCAGGCCGCTTCGATCTTGCTGCGGTTCTGTTCGACCTTGTTCAGGTAGTCCTTGAGCTTTTCCTGTTCGGCCGCCGTCGTGAACAAGCCGAGCTTGCTGCGACGCCAGAGGATGTCGTGGGCGCTGGTGGCCCATTCTTCGCTGCACAGATAGTCGACTTCACGGGTGTAGAGACCGCCGCCGATGTGCTCGCCCATATCGCTGAGGTCCTGTACGCCTTCGAGCATGCGCCAGGTGCGGCTGCCGTAGGTGGTGGCCCAGCGGCGAGCGATCTCGCTCGGTACCCAGTCGAATATGTCGCGGATACGCGAGCTCAAGGCCTGCGGGGTGGTCATGTCTTCACCGCCCGGCAGCGTGGCGCTGGCGGTCCAGCTTGGCTTGATGTGCTTGAAGTACGGTGCCAGTTGTGTCAGTGCCGACTCGGCCAGTTTGCGATAGGTGGTGAGCTTGCCGCCGAACACCGACAGCAACGGCGCCTCTTCGCCGGTGCCAGACAGCGCCAGGGTGTAATCACGGGTCACGGCGGACGGGTTGTCGGATTCGTCGTTGCACAGTGGGCGCACGCCGGAATAGCTGTGCAGGATGTCGTCGCGACTGATTTGCTTTTTGAAATGGGCGTTGACCACGTTCAACAGGTAATCGGTTTCGCCGTCGGTAATTGCCACCTTCGCCGGATCGCCGGTGTACTCGCGGTCGGTGGTACCGATCAGGG
The DNA here is from genome assembly GCF_003050925.1 of Pseudomonas sp. GV085. GTDB lineage: Bacteria > Pseudomonadota > Gammaproteobacteria > Pseudomonadales > Pseudomonadaceae > Aquipseudomonas. The sequence continues at coordinate 213,563 of NZ_QAOV01000001.1, forward strand.
TGAAGTGATTCAGGTACGGAATGGTGAACACGATGCGCTGATCTTCGTTCTGCAGGATGTGCGCGTGCTCTCCTTCGTACAGTTTCGGCACGATCAGGTGGCTGCCCTGGATCAGGCGGATGCCGTATGGCGATTCCATCTTCAGGTCATCGCGAATGAACCTGGCGACCCATGGCCCGGCCGCGTTCACCAATGCTTTGGCGCGGATCGAAAACAGGCTGCCATTGGCGCGCTCCAGATGCAGGTGCCACAGGCCCTTGGTACGGCGAGCGCTGACGCAGCGGGTCTGGGTGTGAACGTGGGCGCCTTGTTCCCGGGCGGCCATGGCGTTCAACACCACCAGGCGCGCGTCGTCGACCCAGCAATCGGAGTATTCGAAGCCCTTGGTGATCTCGCTTTTGAGCGCGCTGTCGGGGCCGAACTTCAGGCTTTTCGAACCTTCCAGCTGCTCGCGCTTGCCCAGGTTGTCATAGAGAAACAGGCCGGCGCGAATCATCCACGCCGGGCGCAGGTGCGGGCGGTGCGGCAATACGAAACGCATTTGCTTGACGATGTGCGGAGCCTTGGCCAGCAGTACTTCACGTTCGGCCAAGGCTTCACGCACCAGGCGGAATTCGTAATGTTCGAGGTAGCGCAGGCCACCGTGAATCAGCTTGCTGCTGGCCGACGAGGTATGGCTGGCCAGGTCATCCTTTTCGCAAAGGAACACCGAGAGACCGCGACCGGCGGCATCCGCGGCAATTCCCACGCCATTGATCCCGCCACCGATGACGGCGATATCGTAAACCTCGGCGAGAGGGGGCATGGACAAGTTGGAATTGGGCATCGGCTCGGCCTCGGAATTCTTTGAAGTTCTGTATTTGAATTCGAACATTAATGTTCATTTTCGAAAATACTAGCCCATAAAGAAGCGCACAGCCAGTCAGCTTCGATTGAAAATACTCATCGAAGGGCCGTTAAAGGAAAATATACGAACATAAAAGCAAAAGATCGCAGCCTTCGGCAGCCCCTACGGATGCACTCAAACCTGTAGGAGCTGCCGAAGGCTGCGATCTTTTAAGACTGGAAAGGGCTTAAACGACTTCCAGCCGAACCTTGTGCTGGTTCAGCAGTTGCGCCAGCGCCGGGGAAGGCTGCTGATCGGTGACCAGGCAATCGACGAGGCTGATCGGCCCCAGGCGAATCATGGCGTTGCGTCCGAATTTGCTGGAGTCGGCCGCGAGGATCACTTGTCGGGCATTGGCGATGATCGCCTGGGATACCCGCACTTCCTGATAATCGAAGTCCAGCAGGCTGCCGTCCTCATCGATACCACTGATGCCGACCAGGGCGAAATCGACCTTGAACTGGTTGATGAAGTCGACACTGGCCTGACCGACCACGCCGCCGTCACGCCGTACATTGCCACCGGTCAGCAGCACGTCGAAGTCGTCCTTGGCGCTGAGCATCGAAGCCACATGCAGGTTGTTGGTGATGATTTTCAGGTGACTGTGGTTGAGCAGTGCCCGGGCAATGGATTCGGTGGTCGTGCCGATGTTGATGAACAACGAGGCATGGTCGGGAATCTGTGCGGCAATGGCTTCGCCGATACGCTGTTTTTCGTCGCGCATCTGATCGGCGCGCATGGCGTAGGCGGTGTTTTCGACACTGGAATCATAGGCGGCGCCACCGTGGTAGCGACGCAACAAGTTGGCTTCAGCGAGCTGATTGATGTCGCGGCGGATGGTCTGCGGGGTAACTACGAACAGAGCGGCCATTTCCTCGATACTGACATAGCCACGTTCGCGGACCAGTTCGAGGATTTGCTGCTGACGGGGAGGCAGATTCATGGGGCGTCCTTTGGGCTGCCGTGCAAAATTTGCCCATGATGCCGCAGGAATCCGCTCCCTACCAGTTACATACAGATACGGGGACTGGAGTTAGCTTATTCAGCCTCGTCCTCAGCCGCCCAATCGCGGGTGCGACTGACCGCTTTTTTCCAGCCAGCGTAGAGTTTTTCCTTTGCGGCTTCGTCCAGTGTCGGCTCGAACTGGCGTTCGATCACGGCCTTGCCACGCAACTCTTCCAGGCTGCCCCAGAAGCCACAGGCCAGGCCTGCCAGGTAAGCCGCACCCAGCGCCGTGGTTTCGCGCATTTGCGGACGCTCGACCTGGGTGCCGAGGATGTCGGCCTGGAACTGCATGAGGAAATTGTTGGCCACTGCGCCGCCGTCCACACGCAGAGCTTTCAGACGCTCCCCAGAGTCTTGCTGCATGGCGTCCAGCACGTCGCGGGTCTGGTAGGCAATCGATTCCAGCGCGGCCCGAATGATGTGATCCACGCGTACGCCGCGGGTCAGGCCGAACAAGGCGCCACGGGCGTACGGGTCCCAGTAGGGGGCGCCAAGACCGGTAAAGGCCGGCACCAGGTACACGCCGTTGCTGTCCTTGACCTTGTTGGCGAAGTATTCGGTGTCGTGGGCGTCGTTGATGATCTTCAGTTCGTCACGCAGCCATTGCACGGTGGAGCCGCCGTTGAACACCGCACCTTCCAGGGCATAGGCCACTTCGCCACGCGGGCCGCAGGCGATGGTGGTCAGCATGCCGTGTCGGGATTTCACGGCTTTGTCGCCAGTGTTCATCAACAGGAAGCAGCCAGTGCCGTAGGTGTTTTTCGCCTGGCCTGGCTCGACACACATCTGGCCGAACAGAGCGGCTTGCTGGTCACCGGCAATGCCGCCGATGGCGATTCCGCTTTTGGTGTGGCCGTAGATCTCGGACGACGATTTGACTTGCGGGAGCATCTCACGCGGGATGTCGAGGACTTCCAGCATCTTCGCGTCCCACTCCAGGGTGTGGATGTTGAAGAGCATGGTGCGCGAAGCGTTGGTGTAGTCGGTGACATGCACCTTGCCGCCGGTAAATTTCCAGATCAACCAGCTGTCGACGGTGCCGAACAGCAGCTCACCGTTGCGCGCGCGTTCGCGGCTGCCTTCGACGTTGTCGAGGATCCACTTGAGCTTGGTGCCGGAGAAGTACGGGTCGGTGACCAGGCCGGTGGTGTCGCTGATGTATTGCTCGTGGCCATCGCGCTTGAGTTGCTGGCAGATCTCGGTGCTGCGTCGGCATTGCCAGACGATGGCGTTGTAGATCGGGCGGCCGGTGTTCTTGTCCCAGACCACAGTGGTTTCGCGCTGGTTGGTGATGCCGATGGCTGCTACCTGGTCGTGGTGCAGGCCGGCTTGTGCCAGGGCCTCGACCATCACGGCGCTTTGGGTGGCGAAGATCTCCATCGGGTCATGCTCGACCCAACCGGCTTGCGGGTAGTGCTGTGCGAACTCCCGTTGGGCGGTGCAGACCACGTTCGCGTCGCGGTCGAAAATGATCGCGCGGGAGCTGGTCGTACCCTGATCGAGGGCAATGATGTAGTTCTTATTCTGTGTGTCGGTCATGTCGATTGCCTTGGACGAAATAAGGGAGTGAGGTCTGGCGCGTGATCAAAGGGCAGGGGCACGCGCCAACGGTATCAAGAAGTTCTGGGTTTGCCGTCAATGGCAGCTGTTGCATCCTTTGTAGCAGGTACAGCGCCGTGCAGATGGCGGGCAATCAGCCCGCGATAGGCGGCGGCGCCGAGGCAGGCACCGACAATCGGTGCAAAAACAGGAATCAGGAAATACGGAATATCGCGTCCGCCGGTGAAGGAAATTTCACCCCAGCCAGCGAAGAAAGTCATCAGTTTAGGGCCGAAGTCCCGCGCAGGGTTCATGGCAAAACCGGTCAGCGGTCCCATCGAGCTGCCGATTACCGCAATCAGCAGGCCGATCAGCAGCGGTGCCAACGGGCCTTTGGGCAGGCCGTTGTTGTCATCGGTCAGGGACATGATCACGCCCATCAGGATGGCCGTGATGATCACCTCGACCAGAAACGCCTGGGCAGTGGTCAGTACAGGATTCGGGAAGGTAGAGAACACCGATGCGAGTTCAAGGCTGGCTTGAGTGCCACGCACCATATGATGAGTTTGTTCGAATTCGAAGAATAGATTGCTGTAAAGCGTGTAAACCAACAACGCTCCACAGAAGGCACCTGCCACCTGGGCGAGTACGTAGAAAGGCAATTTACGTTTTTCGAAGTCCGCGAAAATGCTCAGGGCAATGCTGACGGCAGGGTTCAGATGAGCTCCGGAAACTCCGGCGGTGAGGTAGATCGCCATGCTGACACCGACGCCCCAGATAATGCTGATTTCCCACAAGCCAAAACTGGCACCCGCGACTTTGAGCGCGGCAACACAACCTGTACCAAAAAAGATCAGCAGCGCCGTACCCAGAAACTCGGCCATGCATTGGCTCGAGAGCGACGGTTGTTGTAAAGCAGTTGTCATTGAAACCTCATTTTTTTTGTTGTGTGGCGCTTTTTCCCATCATGGTCGGAGCGCGGTTTTCGCCGAGGCAGGATCCCCATCCTGGTCGCGGTTTTCTGCTGGGTGCAGCGGTAGGACGTTTCGTGCAGTTTCAGAAACGAAAAAATATAGACAAGAAACGCTGATGTCAAAGGTCGAAAGTGAACCATCGGTCACAAAAAAACTATTCGTTGCATGAATGAACGAGTCATTGCGCAATGGGATGGCCAGGCAATGGCGTTATGGATGCGCTGCCCTGGAGCCTTTTAGCGATCAATGTCCTAGAATCCGGCGCAGTATTTTTCTTCTGTCGCCCAGTCTGGAGCTGTCATGACCCCCGCATTGGATTTGTTGAAAAAGGTTCGGGCCGAACATCGCGTACACAGTTACGAACATGACCCGAAGGCTGCCTCCTACGGGCTGGAAGCGGCGGAAAAGCTCGGGCTCGATCCGGCGCAGGTGTTCAAGACCCTGCTGGCGGCCAGCGAAAAGGGCGAGTTGCTGGTGGCCGTGGTGCCGGTTGTCGGCAGCCTGGACTTGAAGGGACTGGCCCACGCCGCGGGCGTGAAAAAGGTCGAAATGGCCGACCCGGCGGCAGCGCAGCGCTCTACTGGCTATTTGTTGGGCGGGATCAGTCCGCTGGGGCAGAAAAAGCGTTTGCGTACCTTCATTGATAATTCGGCCCAGCCCTTCGCCAGCATTTTTGTCAGTGCGGGTCGACGTGGGCTGGAAGTTGAGCTGGCACCGGCGGTGCTGGCCGAACACACCCAAGCGAAGTTTGCCGATATCGGTCGGGCGTGAGCATCGAAGCAAGTGCAGCGCTGTATGGTGAAAATCAGCCCGCTCTGTCACTGGCGGTGGTTCGGCCGGCACTGCATGCTCAGCGGACAAACCAAGGGAGAAGGTTATGCAGCTAGAGTTTCATCAGGTCGACGCGTTCAGCAATCAGCCATTCAGTGGTAACCCGGCGATGGTCTATCGGCTCGATACCTGGCTCGCCGATGAATTGATGCAGAAGATTGCCGCCGAGCACAACCTCGCCGAAACGGCATTTGTCGTGCGCGAAGGGCAGGGCTGGCACATCCGCTGGTTTACGCCGACCACCGAGGTGCCATTGTGCGGTCACGCGACACTGGCCAGTGCCTATGTGTTGTTTGAGATCTATAAAGAGCCCGTCGAGCGACTGGACTTCACCTGCAAATCCGGCCCGTTGAGCGTGACCCGTGAGGGTGGGCGCCTGTGGCTGGATTTCCCGGCGATCACTGCGTCGCCGGTGAACCTGATCCCGGACATCGAGCGTGCACTGGGCGTGAAGCCTGTCGAGGTACTGGGTTCGAATGAGCTGTTCGTGGTGCTGGAGTCGGAGCAAGCCGTGCTCGACTGCAAACCGGACATGGTGGCCCTGGCGAAACTGCCATGGTTGGGCGCCATCGTGACGGCGCGTGGCAGCCAGCACGATTTCGTTTCCCGCTACTTCGCCCCGGCAATCGGCATCAATGAAGACCCGGTAACCGGATCGACCCATTGCCTTCTGATTCCGTACTGGTCAAAGCAATTGGGCAAGTCGAGCCTGACGGCTTTTCAGCGTTCGGCGCGGGGTGGGGAATTGTTCTGTCGACTGGAAGGCGATCGGGTGAAGATCGGCGGGAATGCGACCTTGGTTGCCAGCGGCACACTGATGCTGGGATGACGCAAATCCAGTGTAGGAGCGAGCTTGCTCGCGATGGACGTCAACGATGACGAGTGCTGGCTGGATGAGCGCGGCGCTCTTACGTCTCTCGCGAGCAAGCTCGCTCCTACAGGGTTTTTTGTGTATCAGCTAGCGGTGCTGTACCGCCGGACACCGGATTCAACGGCAGGAATCTGCGCCGCCGTGCTGCCGGACGCCTGGAACAGCACCAGGTGTTCAGCCGCGACACGAATACCCACATCCGCCCCAACCAGGCAATCGACATGGCTCGGGAAGATTGATTCCAGTTGTGCGCCTGTCGGCAGCTGCAAGCGATAGAGGGTCGACGCACCCAGGAACGTCTTGCCGGCAATTCGCGCCTTCAGTGCGCTGTCCGGCGCGTAGACGATGTCGTCCGGGCGCAGCAGCACGTCCACGGCACCGCCTACCGGCCAGGTGTAGGCCCGGTTGCCGCGCAATTCGCCGAGCTCGGTTTGCACCGACTCCGGGCTGCTCAACTGACCGCGAATGAAATAACCCTGGCCGATGAAACTCGCCACGAAGGGTGTCAGCGGTTCGTGATACAGGTTGTAGGGCGTATCCCACTGTTCCAGGCGACCTTCCTTGAATACGCCAACGTGGTCACTGACTGCGAAGGCTTCCTCCTGGTCGTGAGTCACCAGAATCGCGCTGGTGCCTCGGGCCTTGAGGATGTCGCGTACTTCGTGGCTGAGCTTGCGGCGCAATTCACCATCGAGGTTGGAGAACGGCTCGTCGAGCAACAGCAATTGCGGATCCGGTGCCAGCGCGCGGGCCAGGGCGACACGTTGTTGCTGGCCACCTGAAAGTTCGTGGGGGAAGCGCTTGCCGAGGTTCTTCAGGTTGACCAGTTCCAGCAGTTCTTCGGTAACGCGATCCATTTGCGGATGCTTGCGAATGCCGAAGGCGATGTTGTCGGCCACGCTCAAATGCGGAAACAGCGCGTAGTCCTGGAACACCATGCCAATGCGACGTTTCTCCGGCGCGAGGGTGAAGCCGGCGCTGGAGATGGTTTCGCCCGCCAGCTGGATTTCGCCTTCATGTACCGGTTCAAAGCCGGCTATCGCCCGTAGCGTGGTGGTCTTGCCGCAGCCTGAAGAGCCGAGCAGGCAACCAATGTCACCAGCGTTCAGATGCAGGTTCAGGTTCTGTACTACACGCTGGTCCTGATAGCCGCAGGCGAGGTTGCGCAGGTTAAGCAGTAAAGGCTGGCTCATGCGTGGTGATACGCCGGTTCGACGAGAAACTCGAGCAGGGCCTTTTGCGCGTGCAGGCGGTTTTCGGCTTGATCCCAGGCCACCGAACGTTTGTCGTCGAGCAGGTCGACGCTGATTTCTTCGCCGCGGTGCGCCGGCAGGCAATGCATGAACAATACCTCTTCAGCGGCCAGGTCAAGCAGGGCGCGGTTGACCTGGTACGGTGCGAACAGCTTCAGACGCTTGGCGGTTTCTTCTTCCTGACCCATGGAGGTCCAGACGTCGGTGCTCACCAGGTGTGCACCGCGCACGGCTTCTTTCGGGTCGCGAACGATGGTGACCCGATCGCCGGCCTTGGCCACGAATTCAGGATTGGGCTCATAGCCTTCCGGGCAGGCCACGCGCAACTGGAAGTCGAACTGGATCGCCGCTTCTATATAACTGTTGCACATGTTGTTGCCGTCGCCGATCCAGGCCACGGTCTTGCCCTGGATGGAGCCGCGGTGTTCGAGGAAGGTCTGCATGTCCGCCAGCAACTGGCACGGATGCAGGTCATCGGACAGGCCGTTGATCACCGGCACGCGAGAGTTGGCGGCGAATTCGGTCAGGTTGCTGTGGGCAAAAGTACGGATCATCACTGCGTCGAGCATGCTCGACATGACGATGGCGCAGTCGCCGATCGGCTCGCCACGGCCCAGTTGGGTGTCACGTGGCGACAGGAAGATCGCCTGGCCGCCGAGCTGGATCATGCCAGCCTCGAAGGAGATCCGGGTACGGGTCGAGGATTTCTCGAAAATCATCCCCAGGACGCGGTTTTTCAGAGGCTCGAACAGTACGCCGCGGTTACGCAGGTCCTTGAGCTCAACGCCTCGACGGATCACGCTGACCAGCTCTTCGGGCGTGCAATCCATCAGGGAGAGAAAGTGCCTTGCGCTCATCATTGACTACCTTTTTGCTACAAACCGCAGATGCTCAAAGCCTTGTTTAACGGAACAACGGGCGAGACCTGCGGCGTAAGCCGCACGGGGCGACGAAATAGGGGAAGGCGCGATCTTATAATTAAATGTCGCGTCTTACCAATAGGGCTACAGTTTTTAGGGAGTTTCAGAGGTGCTACGGGTTCACCGAAGTAGCGCTTTGAAGCCTGATTCCTTATAGCAGCGGCTCATTTGTACACCGGCCTCTCGGGGCTTGGCAATCAAACGGGGCGGCAACGGTACGCTGACAGTCGGTTTCTGACCTGTCATTCATCAGCGCCGGGCTCGACGAACACGGTAGCCTGATCGGCGAGCTGACCGGCGTACATGGCCCTCACAGGCCGATTGAAACCCTTCAGGAAATCCACTTGCAGGCGCCGCTCAGGCTGCCTCCGAACTGATGCCCGACGGCCATCGGCTGGCCTGATAACCCTCGATTCACAAGACGAACGTCGCTGGCGTGGCGGCGGGTCTGGCGCCATAGTTTTGTTTCCGTGGCCAACGTTGCCCGCCCATAACAAGACAGAGACTGGCCATGACCAAGACTCTCCATCACCGTGCTTGCCATTTGTGTGAAGCCATCTGTGGCCTGACCATCGAAACCACCGAGGTCGATGGCGCAAACGTCCAGATCACTTCGATCAAGGGCGACCCCCATGACACGTTCAGTCGTGGGCACATCTGCCCCAAGGCCGTGGCGTTGCAAGACATTCAGAACGATCCGGATCGACTGCATCAGCCGATGCAGCGGGTGGGCAATGAGTGGCAGCCCATCGAGTGGGAAGCGGCATTCAATCTGGTCGCCGAACGCCTCGCCGCCATTCAGGAGCGTCACGGGCAAAGCGCAGTGGCGGTCTATCAGGGCAACCCGAGCGTGCACAATTACGGGCTGATGACCCACAGCAACTACTTCCTCGGCCTGCTGAAAACCCGCAACCGGTTTTCCGCCACCTCGGTCGATCAATTGCCCCATCACCTGACCAGTCATTTGATGTACGGCCACGGGTTGTTGCTGCCTATTCCGGACATCGATCACACCGATTTCATGCTGATCCTGGGCGGCAACCCACTGGCTTCGAACGGCAGCATCATGACCGTGCCGGATGTGGAAAAACGCTTGAAGGCGATACAGGCCCGGGGTGGCAAAGTGGTGGTGGTCGACCCTCGTCGTAGTGAAACGGCGGCGATTGCCGATCAGCATCTGTTCGTGCGCCCGGGCAGTGATGCCGCGCTGTTGTTCGGGCTGCTCAACACCTTGTTCGTAGAAGGTCTGACCCGCGACAGCCATCTGCCGGTGGACGGCCTGGAGGACGTGCGGGAGGCCGTCGCGCGGTTCACTGCCGAAGCCATGAGCCCGTTGTGCGCCGTACCGGCCGAACAGATCCGCCAATTGGCGCGGGACTTCGCCGCGGCACCGAGTGCAGTCTGCTATGGCCGCATGGGCGTTTCGACCCAGGCCTTCGGTACGCTGTGCCACTGGGTGGTGCAGTTGATCAATCTGGTCACCGGCAATCTCGATCGCGTGGGTGGTGCCTTGTGCACCGAGCCGGCGGTGGACCTGGTGGCGTCGACCTCGGGCGGGCATTTCAATCTGTGGCAGAGCCGGGTTTCCGGGCGCCCGGAATACGCCGGAGAACTGCCAGTGTCGGCGCTGGCCGAGGAGATGCTCACCGAGGGGGAAGGGCAGGCGCGGGCGCTGATCACGGTGGCGGGCAATCCGGTGCTGTCCACGCCTAATGGCCGAAAGCTCGAGCAGGCGCTGGACGGGCTGGAATTCATGGTCAGTATCGACCTGTACATCAATGAAACCACGCGTTACGCCGACTTGATCCTGCCGTCCACATCGGCGCTGGAAAACGATCATTACGACACCACATTCAACTTGTTTGCGGTGCGCAACGTCAGTCGTTTCAATCGCGCCATCCTCGCCAAGCCCGAAGGTGCATTGCACGACTGGGAGATCTTCGTCGGGTTGGCCAAGGCATTTGCCGCCAGGACCGGCAAAGAGTTGAAGCCCACCATCGCCCCGGCGCAAATGATCGATCGCGGCTTGCGCATGGGGATGTACGGCGACAATTCAGAGCACAAGCTGTCGCTGGCGACCTTGTTCGATCATCCCCATGGCGTCGATCTGGGCGCGCTCAAGCCTAACCTGACGCCACGCCTGAAGACTGCCAATCAACGCATCCAGGCCGCACCGGCCGCGATTCTCGCTGACCTGGCGCGCTTTGCAGCCTTGAAGGCACCGCCCGCCGACGAGTTGTTGATGATTGGCCGCCGGCATGTGCGCAGCAACAACTCATGGATGCATAATTATCATCGGTTGGTGAAGGGCAAGCCGCGTCATCAGTTACTGATGCATCCGGAGGACCTGGCCAGTCGTGGTCTCAGCGACGGACAGCGTGTGCGGGTCAGCTCGCGGGTGGGGGAGATCGAAGTCGAAGTGCTTGGCAGTCTGGACATGATGAAGGGCGTGGTCAGCCTGCCTCACGGCTGGGGTCACGCGCGGCCCGGCGTGCAAATGTCGATTGCCAGCAGTCAGCCGGGTTCAAGCGCCAACGACCTGACCGACGAACGCCAGATTGACGAACTCTCGGGAAATGCCGCGTTCAATGGCGTGCCAGTGACTGTGGCGGCGGCTTGAATCATACTGACGGAGAGACCGAGCAGGGCGCTCGGCTTTCCGTTACAATGCGCCACCGTGCCGACCCATGAGTCGGAAAGTTCAGCCGAGGTGCTCCATGGATATCATCGAAACGATTAAAGAGCAGATTGCCAACAACACCATTCTGCTTTACATGAAAGGCTCGCCGAATGCCCCGCAGTGCGGCTTCTCCGCGAAAGCCGCGCAGGCCGTGATGGCGTGTGGCGAAAAGTTTGCGTACGTGGACATCCTGCAGAACCCGGAAATCCGCGCCAACCTGCCAAAATACGCCAACTGGCCAACCTTCCCGCAACTGTGGGTCGGTGGTGAGCTGGTCGGCGGCAGCGACATCATGACTGAAATGGCGGCTGACGGTTCGCTGCAAGCCACCATCAAGGCTGCCGTCGAAGCCGCTGCTCCAAAGACCGAAGCCTGATTCGCTGTATGTAGGAGCGAGCTTGCTCCGGGCGGCGTTCCGACGATGGACTAAAAAACGCCGCGGGTTGTCAGGCTTGCCGCGTAATCGTTAACGACCATCGCGAGCAAGCTCGCTCCTACAGGAGGCAGTAAAAAGCCCCGCCACTCGAAAGAGGGCGGGGCTTTTTATTGTGTCTGGATAGTTACTGCAAAGTTGCCGCTGCAATCCCCCAGGATCGCAGCCTGCGGCAGCTCCTACTCTTCGCCCATCTGCGATTGCAGATAGTTCTCGAGCCCGATTTTATCGATCAGGCCCAACTGGGTTTCCAACCAGTCGATATGTTCTTCTTCGGACTCGAGGATATCTTCAAGCAGCTCACGGCTACCGAAGTCGCCGACTGTTTCGCAATGAGCGATAGCCACCTTGAGATCCGCGTGACCGATGCGTTCGATACGCAGGTCGCACTCCAGCATTTCCTTGGTGTGCTCACCGATGTGCAGCTTGCCCAGGTCCTGGACGTTCGGCAGGCCTTCAAGGAACAGGATTCGCTTGATCAGCTTGTCCGCGTGCTTCATCTCGTCGATGGATTCGTGGTACTCGTGCTTGCCGAGCTTGTTCAGGCCCCAATCTTCATACATGCGCGCATGCAGGAAGTATTGATTGATCGCGACCAGCTCATTGGCGAGGATCTTGTTGAGATGCTGGATGACTGTAACGTCGCCTTTCATGGTGGGGTCCTGCCCTTTATTAGCTGTCAATAGGGCAGAGTTTGAGCCGCGTATTTAAGGGTGTCAAACCTAAGTTATTGAAACTTAAATGAAAATTAATCGGAATAAGAATGTTTGTGTTCCGCGTCTAGAGCATAACTAGTTGATTTTGAGGCATAAAAAAACCGGACATATGTCCGGTTCTTTGAAATTCGATAATTAAGCCGCAGTAAATTCCGCAGGAAAAGGAATTGCAGCCTGGGCCGTTTGCAGTTTGGTCAGGGTCTCGCGGACCACTTCCTTGGCGAGGCAGGCACATTTGCCGCATTGACTGGCAACGCCGGTGGCCACTCGGACTTCCTTGTAGCTGCAGCATCCTTCATAGATCGCATCGCGGATTTGACCGTCGGTGACGCCAGTGCAGAGGCAAACATACATAAGGAAGGACCGTCGCTGATTGTGACTCAATTGCGATGGATCTTAATGTTAACGAGAATGATTGTCAAAGTGGTTTCAGTGCACTTTCCGTCATAAACGGGGATGGCTGACGAACGGTCTGTCTGGCAAATCGGTGATACAAAACCGATGAGGATTTCATCGTACCGGGAAAAAACAGCTAAGCCAGCTCAAACACGCGGTGTATGATGACCGGTCTTTTGCGACCGGGGATCGTGTCACAGGGCTGTCGCCTCAGGGTGGCAGGCTGATTCGAACCCTGTTTCTCACGCTATTACACCAGGAGATATCCAATGAGCGTACTCGTAGGCAAACAAGCCCCTGACTTCACCGTACCGGCCGTACTCGGCAATGGCGAGATCGTTGACAGCTTCACCCTGTCTTCGGCGATCAAAGGCAAATACGGCCTGGTGTTCTTCTACCCACTGGACTTCACCTTCGTATGCCCGTCCGAGCTGATCGCTCTGGACAACCGCATGTCCGAGTTCAAGGCGCGTAACGTTGAAGTGGTCGCTGTGTCGATCGACTCGCACTTCACCCACAACGCATGGCGCAACACCCCGGTCAACAATGGCGGTATCGGCGAAGTTCGCTACACCATGGCTGCCGACATCAAGCAGGAAATCATGAAAGCCTATGACGTTCAGTCCGCTGACGGCGTGGCTTTCCGTGGCGCGTTCCTGATCGACGACAAAGGCGTTGTCCGTTCGCAGATCATCAACGACCTGCCGCTGGGCCGTAACATGGAAGAGCTGCTGCGTCTGGTCGACGCTCTGCAATTTCACGAAGAGCACGGCGAAGTCTGCCCTGCCAACTGGAAAAAAGGCGACAAAGGCATGAACGCTTCGCCAGAAGGCGTTGCGGCTTACCTGACCGAGCACGCTGCCGCTCTGTAAGGCGCAGGCTCCAGCTATAAAAAGCAGGTACAAAAAAACCGGCCTTCGAGGCCGGTTTTTTTATGGGCGGGATAACGCCGGGACTGTGTAGGAGCGAGCTTGCTCGCGATGGACGTGAACGATAACGCTGGGAGTCTGACACCCCGCGGCGTTCTCAAGTCCATCGCGAGCGAGCTCGCTCCTACAAAGAACAATCAATCGTCGAAGTCTTCCCAACCGCCCATTTGTTTCCAGCGATTGACGATGCCGCAGAACAGCTCAGCGGTCTTCTCGGTGTCGTAACGGGCCGAGTGAGCCTCGCGGCCATCGAAATCGATGTCCGCTGCCTGACAAGCCTTGGCCAGCACGGTTTGACCGTAGGCCAGGCCAGCGAGCGTTGCGGTATCGAAACTGGAGAACGGATGGAACGGGTTGCGCTTCATGTCCAGCCGCGCAACCGCAGCATTCAGGAAGCCCAGGTCGAAGCTGCTGTTGTGCCCAACCAAAATCGCCCGTTTGCAGCCGTTGGCCTTTAGCGCCTTGCGCACGCCGCGGAAAATATCGTTCAGGGCCGACTCTTCACTCACCGCCATGCGCAGCGGGTGATCGAGCTTGATCCCGGTGAACTCCAGGGCCGCCGCTTCGATGTTCGCGCCTTCGAACGGCTCGACACGGAAGAAGTAGGTGTGATCCGGGTAAACAAAACCCTTTTCATCCATGGCGATGGTGGTCGCGGCGATCTCCAGAAGGGCATCGGTGGCCGAATTGAAGCCACCGGTTTCTACGTCGACGACAACCGGCAGGTAACCACGGAACCTGGCCGCCATTGGATGACGAGGGCCACCTCCGCCGCCGTTGCCTTCCAGTTCGTCGTCGAAATGGTCTTCACTCACGCGTGTTCCTCCAGCAGGCGCCAGCGCAGTTTTTCACCGGCGCGCAGCGGGATAACGGTCAGCTCGCCAAATGGCAGGCTGGTCGGGGCGGTCCATTCTTCGCGGACCAGGGTGATGTGATCGGTGTTGGCCGGCAGACCATAGAACCGAGGGCCGTAGAGGCTGGCGAAGGCCTCGAGCTTGTCCAGCGCATTGCGCTGTTCGAAGGCTTCGGCGTACATCTCGATGGCCGCATAGGCGGTGTAGCAACCGGCGCAGCCGCAGGCCGCTTCCTTGGCGTGCTGGGCGTGGGGCGCCGAGTCAGTGCCGAGGAAGAACTTCTCGCTGCCGCTGGTGGCGGCGTCGAGCAGGGCTTCCTGGTGGGTATTGCGCTTGAGGATCGGCAGGCAATAGAAGTGCGGCCGAATCCCGCCCACCAGCATGTGATTGCGGTTGTACAGCAGGTGATGCGCGGTGATGGTTGCGCCAACGTTGGCCGAAGCCGAGTTGACGAACTGCACGGCGTCGGCGGTGGTGATGTGTTCGAAGACCACTTTGAGGGTCGGGAAACGCTCGACCACACGACGCATGTGCTCATCGATGAAGATTTTTTCGCGATCGAAAACGTCGACATCGCCACGGGTGACTTCGCCATGAACCAACAAGGGCATCCCGACTTCGGCCATGGCCTCGAGTGCAGGGAAGATCTTGTCGATGCTGGTGACGCCAGAGTCCGAGTTGGTGGTCGCGCCTGCCGGGTACAGCTTGGCGGCGTGCACGAATCCACTGGCCTTGGCCTCGCGAATTTCTTCAGGCTGGGTGCGGTCGGTCAGGTACAGGACCATCAGCGGCTCGAACGGGCTGCCGGCCGGGCGGGCAGCGAGAATCCGCTGGCGATAGCCATCGGCTTCGGCCGCGTTGCGCACCGGTGGAACCAGGTTGGGCATGATGATGGCGCGGCCAAAGGTGCGCGCGACATCCGCGACGGTATTGGTCAACACGGCACCATCGCGAAGATGAATGTGCCAGTCGTCGGGACGCAGCAGGGTCAGGCGGTCGGACATGAGGGGATTCCAGGCGGGTCAAACTGAGGGGAATGCTACCGGAAAAGACACTTGCAGGCACTCGCTATCAAGTTTTGCTGGAAGCTTCCGATATCCAACAGGTATGCCGTAAACATGTGTGTGTCGGTCTTTTTGTTGTAGAAGCCAGTGGAGCCTCCCGTGCGCCAGCGTTATTTAGCCTTGCTCAGTGTGTTTGCCAGCCTTCCCGCGATGGCGCTCACTTTCCAGACTCGTCTGGAGAGCATTGAGTGGTCGGTCGAAGGTGACAAGTTCGAATGCCGCCTGGCTCAGCCGATTACCGACTTCGGTTCGGGCGAGTTCGTGCGTCGTGCCGGCGAGCAGGCGACTTTTCGTCTGAAAACCTACAATCCGATGATCGGCGGCGGTTCAGCGACTTTGCTGGCCGCTGCGGCACCCTGGCAACCGGGGCGTGATGATATCAACCTGGGTACGGTGAGAATCGGTAGCGGTAACGTGTTGTTCAGCAGTTCTCAGGTTCAGGCCGGGCGCCTGATCAGCGGACTGATGGACGGTCGCAGTCCGGTGGTTCGCCATTCCGGGGGGGATGGCCGGGTGTCGGAAGTGCGCTTGCTGCCGGTCAGGTTCACCAAGGCGTTTACCGATTATCAAAGCTGCGTGGCCAAATTGTTGCCGCAGAACTTCGAGCAGGTGAAGCAATCCGACATCGGCTTCCCTGGCGGCGGAATCGAACTCGACAGCGCTGCGAAGGCCAGGCTGCAGGTGATGCTGGAGTACATGAAGGCCGATCCGATGGTCAATCACATCGAGCTCGACGGTCACTCCGACAACAGCGGCAACCGCCTGACCAACCGCGATCTGTCGCGGCGCCGGGCCCTGGCAGTGATGGAGTTCTTCAAGGCCAACGGCATCCTGGAGTCGCAAATCACCGTGCGTTTCCATGGCGAGCGTTATCCGCTGGCGCCTAACACCAGCAATACCAACCGTGCGAAGAACCGTCGAGTGGCGGTGCGCCTGGAGCGCGGAGCACCCGCGGAACAAGTCGCCCCGCAAGCGCCGAAAGCGGCCGTTTCGGCAACTTCCTGACTATTTGGTCATCGTCGCTCCCTCGACATAATCTGTCGCTTCGTCGTCATAAGCTGTCGCGCCACTGTAAATTATTCTGCATGAGCGGTAGACTTCCCGGCTTTCCGTAGAATCCCGTGGAGTGATGGCATGGCGGACGTAAACAAGGTCGTTCTGGCGTATTCCGGCGGCCTGGACACTTCGGTGATCCTCAAGTGGCTGCAGGATACTTATAACTGTGAAGTGGTGACCTTCACCGCTGACCTGGGTCAGGGCGAAGAGGTCGAACCTGCACGCGCCAAGGCTCAGGCCATGGGCGTCAAAGAGATCTACATCGACGACTTGCGCGAAGAGTTCGTGCGCGACTTCGTTTTCCCGATGTTCCGCGCCAACACCGTTTACGAAGGCGAGTACCTGCTGGGTACTTCCATCGCTCGTCCGCTGATCGCCAAGCGCCTGATCGAAATCGCCAACGAAACCGGTGCAGACGCCATTTCCCATGGCGCCACCGGCAAGGGTAACGACCAAGTTCGTTTCGAGCTCGGTGCGTACGCCTTGAAGCCAGGTGTGAAAGTGATCGCCCCTTGGCGCGAGTGGGACCTGCTGTCCCGTGAAAAGCTGATGGACTACGCCGATAAGCACGCGATCCCGATCGAGCGCCACGGCAAGAAGAAGTCCCCGTATTCCATGGATGCCAACCTGCTGCACATCTCCTATGAAGGCGGCGTGCTGGAAGACACCTGGACCGAGCACGAAGAAGACATGTGGAAATGGACCGTCTCCCCGGAGAACGCTCCAGACAAACCTCAATACCTGGAACTGACCTACCGCAACGGCGACATCGTCGCGCTGGACGGCGTCGAAATGACTCCGGCCACCGTGCTGGCGACCCTGAACCGTATCGGTGGTGAACACGGTATCGGTCGTCTCGACATCGTCGAGAACCGTTATGTGGGCATGAAGTCCCGTGGCTGCTACGAAACCCCTGGCGGCACCATCATGCTGCGCGCTCACCGTGCGATCGAATCGATCACCCTGGACCGCGAAGTAGCTCACCTCAAGGACGAGCTGATGCCGAAATATGCCAGCCTGATCTACACCGGTTACTGGTGGAGCCCTGAGCGTCTGATGCTGCAACAAATGATCGATGCGTCCCAGGCCCACGTGAACGGTGTTGTTCGCCTGAAGCTGTACAAGGGCAATGTGATCGTTACGGGTCGCAAGTCTGACGAATCGTTGTTCGACGCCAACATCGCGACCTTCGAAGAAGATGGTGGCGCGTACAACCAGGCGGATGCAGCGGGCTTCATCAAGCTCAACGCCTTGCGCATGCGCATTGCAGCGAACAAAGGCCGGAAGCTGTTCTGAGACCTTTGAGATCGTGATGGATGCCTGATCTCGTCCAGGACGAGATCAGGCATCTGAAAACGGGGTGTGACGCCAGTTACTACGTTGTCGTGTGTTTGCGTTTGCGCTGACGATTTCCTGTTTTTCTCCTTCCAGTGGTCTGTCCTGTTCTACGTGTTGTTGTCTGCTGGTTGTCCGGCTTGATCAATGACCGACAACCTGTGCGAGTCCAGATTGTAGGCCACATAAAAGGCGGCACTGCGCTTCCTGGTCTGCTTTGAATATTTAAGCGCACTGGCTTTCAGTAAAGCCTCCGAAACGGCACACGTGACAAACAGAATCACGTACGCCGTCTTTTCCCGCGGCCTCTGGATTTTTTCCAGCAGCGCTCCAAACTCGACCTCCTTGCTCATCCAGCGTGCATCCACGATGTACAGGTCTTTTATAAACTCCGGTAACTGAAGTTGATGCTGAACAAATACGGTGGATTGCAGGCCAATCCCCGTTGGCGGGCCCTGTGCGCCGCAGGGCGTCCGAGCTGACTGCCGGTCATCCGTTGACGTTTCCAGAGCGGAACTCCCAGAGGACTTCCCGGCCGCCTTTTTTTCCGGCCGCCCGGCATCATCCATGACTTTCATGAAGTGTTTGCCCTTTTCAAAGTCGGAAGGCGCATACAGTGATCTGTAGTTGAAGTTGAGTGTCGCGAAAAAAAGCAAAAGTAAATAAAACGGAAAGCTGATCAGAAACCAGACATAGAGTTCTCTTTCCTCTTGGTCAAGGAAGGGTAGAGAAACGGCTGCCGAAGTCTCAGAGAGCGCTGCGAATATCGCGATAATTGTCATCGGGTTGTTAATTCGTTTTTTATCATGTTCTATATTCATGCTCTATTGTCTTTTCTCGAATGGTTTATGGGAGTGGTTTGATGTAGTAGTTGTTGTGTTTTCTTCGGTTTTTTAAGTGTTGGTGGTGCTTTAATGATTGCTCAAAAAATATTATTTGCTGTAAGAGTAATTGGATGCTTGGTGTGTGATATTTCTGGTGTGAATGTTGAGTGCGAAAATATCAGTTACGTTTTAACGAAGGAGTAGAGGCTTATGTTTGTCAGGGCGCGACTGTTCAGGCCGGATCTCGGAAAATTTTGGTCGTAAATCGATAGCGGCAGCTGCTGGAAAGTGCGACACACTGACGCTGACACAGTTTTCAACTCATTCCGTTCGAGGGATTTTTGTAGGAGAAATCCGTGTTGTTTGTAGGGGATGTCTCTTGGTGTGGGTGGCCGGAAGGGGCGACATGCCATGGGTGAAACGACTAGGCTATTGTGCGGGCTCTAAAAATTCGAACAGCGAAAATTGGACTTGCCCATGAATAAAGTGCTGATCGTGGATGATCACCCCGTCATTCGTCTTGCGGTACGTATGCTAATGGAACGTCATGGCTACGAAGTTATTGCAGAAACCGATAATGGTGTGGATGCACTGCAACTGGCCCGCGAACTTATGCCGGATATTGTCATTCTGGATATCGGGATTCCGAAACTGGACGGATTGGAAGTCATCGCGCGTTTGTCTTCGACCTCAATGCCGATGAAAGTTCTGATTCTGACTTCCCAGGCGCCGGGGCATTTTTCGATGCGTTGCATGCAATCCGGGGCGGCCGGTTATGTCTGCAAACAACAAGACCTGACGGAGTTGCTCAGTGCGATAAAGGCCGTTTTGTCAGGCTACAGTTACTTTCCTAATCAAGCCTTGCATACCGTGCGTTGCAGTTTGGGGAATGCCAGTGAGGCCGATATGGTTGATCGATTGTCAGGGCGGGAAATGATGGTCCTGCAACAGTTGGCCCGAGGAAAGACCAATAAAGAGATTGCCGATGGAATGTTTCTCAGCAATAAAACAGTCAGTACTTACAAGACCCGTCTGTTGCTCAAACTGAATGCGAGGTCTCTGGTCGATTTGATCGAGTTGGCACAACGCAATGGTCTGGTGTGATGACGTAACTGTGCGACAAGGGGCGTCTACCAGAGTATGGCACTTAAAAAAAGCCTCCGTTTCGGGAGGCTTTCAGGTGTCATAAGTCAAAATCGTAATCGGCCAATTGCTTTTGCAGTCGGCGCTCCTCCAGCAGGTTGTCGATGGTGCGGCGTTTGCTCAGATTAGTTTTCGCTACTTCAACCACCGGCTCAGCGTCATCGGTTTCGGCGGTGGTGAAATCGTCTTCTACGTCCAATTGCTCTTTGCCAGTACTCATTTAGTTGCTCCAGGCTAAGAAGGCCTTTGGCGCTCCTTATAGCGACAATCTCCCGGCGGGTAAAAAAGATTTTTTCAATCGGCAAATCAAAAAACCTAATAGCGCCTCAATCGTCGGAGGTTTTGTGCTTGTATTCGCACAAGTCCTCGATCCGGCAGCTCCCGCATCGGGGCTTGCGGGCCAGGCAAACATAGCGGCCGTGAAGGATCAGCCAGTGATGGGAGTCGAGCAGGTACTCCCGGGGCACGAATTTCATCAGTTTTTTCTCGACTTCAATCACATTCTTGCCAGGCGCAATGCCAGTCCGGTTGCTGACCCTGAAAATGTGCGTGTCGACGGCCATGGTCAACTGACGGAATGCCGTATTGAGTACCACATTGGCGGTCTTGCGGCCGACGCCGGGCAGTGCTTCCAGCTCTTCGCGGGTTTGTGGCACTTCACCGGCGTGGCGCTCGATCAGCAGACGGCAGGTTTCGATCACGTTTTTTGCTTTGCTGTTGTACAGACCGATGGTCTTGATGTACTCCGACAGTCCTTCGACACCCAGGGCATGGATCGCTGCCGGGGTATTGGCGACCGGGAATAGCTTGGCTGTGGCCTTGTTGACGCCGACATCGGTCGACTGCGCCGAGAGAATCACGGCAATCAGCAATTCGAACGGTGAGGAATAGGCCAGTTCGGTCTTTGGTTCCGGGTTGTCCTCGTGCAGCCTGCGGAAAATTTCCAGACGTTTTGCGGCATTCATGGGCAGTGCGTTTCCTCGAAGACGATCAATGTGTGGGCCTGGGTCGCCAGGCCTGCCAGGCGGCGATCAGCAGTCCGAGCAGAATGAACCCGCCAGGGACCAATGTGGCCAGGTGCAGACCGCCATCGGCCATCAGTACCCAGCCTTGCCAGTCAGCTTGTGTTGCGCCGATCAGCCACGATAGATGGTTTCCCACGGTTGCGTCGCCAATGAGTTCACGCAGCAGGCCCAGTGCGATCATCAGCACGACAAACTGTCCATTGAGTCGCAGGCGTGTGTGCCAGCTGTTTTGAAAGAATCCCGTGTGTTCCAGTACGACGCATTGCAAGGCGATCAAAGCGCCATAAAACCCCAAATGCTGCTGCCATTGCAGCGACCAGGCCTGTGCCATGAGTTCCGCACAACTGGTGAGCGTGGCCGCCAACAGGATGCTGGCGAGCAAGCGGGTCGCGGGGACCAGTCGGGATCGCAGGGCGCCCATGGCCAGGCTGAACAACTGGGTCACCACCATGAACATCAGGCACAGGCCAAGTGCGGCCATCAGCGACTCGGTAGCGCCGATCAGCGGCGTCAGCATCAAGGCGTTGCGCAGGGTTGATGAGTTATCCATTGGCAGGGTTTCCGAGCAGTTGTTGCCGGTGTTCATCGAAGTAGCGCAACGCATCGTGGATGGCATTGATCACCGCCCTTGAGGTGATAGTCGCACCTGCGATCTGATCGAACTGTCCCTGATCCTTTTTCAATGCCCAGCCACTGTCGCCCGGTTCTGTTCGAGACCTGCCGGAAAAAACCTGAAGCCAGGCATTGGGCCAGTCGGCGATCCGCGCACCCAGTCCTGGGGTTTCCGACTGTTTGAGGGTTTTGACGCCCAGCAACCTGCCATTGGCATTGACAGCAATCATCAGGTCGATGGCACCGGCGTAGCCAAGAGTTTGACTGCGCAGCAGTACCGCGACGGGTTGATCGGCCCGGGTCGCCAGATAACCACCCAGCAAGGTGCTATTGGCCAGGGCGGTTGATTCGACCCTGATGGGGTGTTCGAGTGGTTGATTGTCGTAGCTGCCTGACGCGATCAGGTCCAGCAGGTTTCGGCTGTCGATCGTTCGCTGTTCGGCAGCAATGCGCGGCGCACTGCTGAGCTGCAGGAAGTACGTCACGCCAATGCCCGTCGCGGCCAGAAGCACTAGAAGCGTGATGCTTGATGACCGGCTCATGGCGCCTCCGGCAGTTGCCTGGCCACTACGAACCGTTCCAGCGCTGGCACGCACAGGTTCATCAACAACACAGCAAAGGCGATGCCGTCCGGATAGCCGCCCCAGGTACGAATCAGATAAGTCAGCAGTCCGACGCCAGCGCCGAACAGCAGTCGCGCGCCAGGGCTTCTGGCGCCGGATACCGGTTCGGTGATGATGAAGAACGCCCCCAGCATGGTCGCGCCGCTAAGCAGATGAAACAGCGGTGAACCATGGGAGTCGGAGCCCGACCCGTTCCAGCACAGCAAGCTGATGATGAACAGGCTGGCCAGCATGCCGACCGGGGCGTGCCAACTGATCACCCGCCGTTGCAGGAGAAACAATCCACCTGCCAGAAACGCCAGGCTCATCCATTCCACTCCCCGACCGCCAAAGTGGCCGAATGCCGGGTTGCCGGCAAACAGTTCATCCATGGTCAGGCTTTTATTGATCCGCAGACTGTCCAGTGCCGTAGCCTGCACCCATGCATCCGGCGCCTGGCCGACACCGAACACTTGCTGCAAGCCACTCAGCAGATCCATGCCATGGGACGAGGGCCAATGGGTCATTGATTGGGGAAAGGTCACCAGCACCAAAGCAAAGCCGAGCATCGCCGGGTTGAAGGGATTCGAGCCGACACCGCCATACAAGTGCTTGCCAAACACCATGGCAAAAGCGGCAGCACTGAGGGGCAGCCACCATGGGCAGTAAGGTGGTAGCGCCAGAGCCAGCAAGGTGGCACTGACCAGCGCGCTACCGTCACTCAGGGTTGGTCGCAGCGGCCGCTTGCGCCATTGCACAACGGCGGCCTCGACGGCCAGCGCAGCAGCGGCCGCCAGAACCAGGTTGATCAACACGCCCCAGCCGTATAGCCAGAACGCCGCCAGCATTCCCGGCAGCGTGGCCAGCAGCACCAGTTTCATCGCCTGTTGCAGGCGATCATCAACCGCTTCAAGGGCTGGCATGGGCGTCCACCAGGCGTTCGGCTTCGCCGAGTGCGCGCTCCAGGGCTTCGATTTGTTCTGCCGGTGCTTCGTTGGCCTGAGCCTTTTTCAGTTCGGCGCGGCGCATGGCCAACTGGATCTTGGCCCGTTTCAGATCGGCATCATTTGACGACACAGCGGTGATCGTTGGCGCGGGGGCAGGTGGTGCGACGCTTTCCAGTTGCGCCAGGTTTTGCTCGGCGGCTTCATACTGATGTTGCAGGACAATCAGCTGCGATTGCTGTTCGAAGGTTGGCGGATGTCCGAAGGCCTTCAGCGATTTGTGCAGTTGCGCCCGACTCATCGCCACCTCGATTTTCGCCTTTTTCAGCGCGGCATCGGCATTGGCGGCTTTCTGTGCGCGAACACGCTCGAGGGCGGACTGAACCGGGTCGACAGACGCCTCGGCGGGTTGCGCGGCGCGTTGCCGGGCCTGGCGTTCGGCGATTTTCTGTTGTTCTTCGCGCTGCAAGCGGGCATTGCGTTGTTCGAAGCGGCGCCGTGCGTGATCGCGCTTGAGGGTGCGGGCCTGCCGCGCTTGCGGTGTGAGGGCCAGCCCCCCGACAACCGGCAATACAGTGTCCAGTGGCAGCGGGCGCATTTCGATGCAGTCCACCGGGCATGGTGCTACGCAGAGATCGCAACCGGTGCACTCATCGATGATCACCGTGTGCATCAGTTTGGCCGCGCCGACGATGGCATCGACCGGACAGGCCTGAATGCACTTGGTGCAACCAATACACTCGGCTTCGCGGATATAGGCGATCTGCGCAGGTGCCGAGCCGCGAGTGATGTCCAGTTCCAGCACCGGCACCTTCAGCAACTCGGCCAGGGCCGCGATGGTTTCCTTGCCACCGGGTGGACACTTGTTGATCGGCTCACCGCTGGCGATGCCTTCGGCGTACGGCTTGCACCCGGGGTGGCCGCATTTGCCGCATTGGGTTTGCGGCAAGAGTGCGTCGATGCGTTGAATCAGACTCATGTTTTGATCAGTCCGCTGAATCCGAGAAAAGCCACAGCGATCAGGCCGGCACCAATCAGGTCGATCGGCAGGCCGCGAAAGGGCAGGGGAACATCGTTGTCGGCCGTATGTTCACGCAAATCAGTGAACAGGCTCAACACCAGCCAGAAGCCCAGCCCTGCACCAAGGCTCAAGGCTGTGGCGTGAAAGAAGCCCTTGTCTTGCTGAACGTTGAGCAAGGCCACGCCGAGCACGCCAGCATTGCCCAGCAGCAACGGCCAGAGGTCCTCGAACGGCAATGTCGAAAACACCCGGGCCAGCAACTTCAACAACGGGCTGATCAGCAGCACGCTCAATGGCAGAAACACAAACAGACGCAGCGGCGTCAATTGCAGCGGCACCAGCAGCCAGTGATAGAGCGCGTAGCCGAGCATGCCCACGACCAGCATCAGGCACGTCGTCGCAATGCCCAAGGCATGGACCTGACGGCGCTGGCTGCCCAGCAGCGGATCGACGCCCAGCGGCCAGTGCAACACGAGGTTGTTGATCAGGGCGGCGCTGATAAGCGTAAGCAGGATCTCGGTCATTGTTGATGCCGGCAGGAACGGTAGTTTTTGTAGGAGCGAGCTTGCTCGCGATGGACTCAAGAGCGCCACGTTCAACCTGTGGGCACGCATTATCGTTAACGACCATCGCGAGCGAGCTCGCTCCTACAGGAGATGGTCTGAAAAGCTTAGGCATTATCCGGCAAGGCGGCAGGGTGGGCCAGACATGAAAATCCCACAGTCGCGCCAGGCACGACTGTGGGATCGGTTCAGTGCAGAAATTTACTTGATGCGCTGACCTGGCTTGGCGCCGCTGTCAGGGCTGAGCAGGTAGATTTCTTCACCGCCAGGACCCGCCGCCATCACCATGCCTTCGGAAATGCCGAACTTCATTTTCCGTGGCTTGAGGTTGGCGATCATCATGGTCAGGCGACCATTGAGCTTGGACGGGTCCGGGTAGGCGCTCTTGATCCCGGAGAACACGTTGCGTTGCTCGTCACCGATGTCGAGGGTCAGGCGCAACAGCTTGTCGGCGCCTTCCACGTGTTCTGCCTTGACGATCAGGGCGACTCGCAGGTCGACGGCGGCAAAGGTGTCGAACTCGATTTCCGGCGACAGCGGATCCTTGGCCAGTTCGCCATTGCCGGCAGGTGCGGCGTCGCCGGTGTCGGTCTGGCTGGCGGTCAGGTCTTCTTTCGAGGCGTCGGTCATGGCTTGCACCTTGACCGGGTCGATTCGGGTCATCAGCGGCTTGAACTCGTTCAACTGATGGTTGCTGAGCAAGGTAGCGTGGTCGTTCCAGGTCAGCGGCGCGACGTTCAGGAACGCCTCGGCGTCGGCGGCCAGCAGCGGCAGCACAGGCTTGAGGAAAATCACCAGTTGGCGGAACAGGTTGACGCCGGTGGCGCAGATGGCCTGGACTTCATCCTGCTTGCCTTCCTGTTTGTTCAGCGACCACGGTGCCTTGTCGGCGATCCAGGCGTTGGCGCGGTCGGCCAGGCCCATGATCTCGCGCATGGCGCGGGCGAAGTCGCGGGCTTCATAGGCGTCGGCAATGCCTGGCGCGGCGGCCAGGAATGCTTCGGTCAGTTCAGGCGCGGCGTTGGTGTCGACCATCACGCCGGCATTGCCCTTGTTGATGAAGCCGGCGCAACGGCTGGCGATGTTGACGACCTTGCCCACCAGGTCGGAGTTGACCTTCTGCACGAAGTCTTCGAGGTTCAGGTCGAGGTCGTCGACGCCACGGCCCAGCTTGGCCGCGTAGTAATAGCGCAGGTATTCCGGCGACAGGTGGTCCAGGTAGGTCCGGGCCTTGATGAAGGTGCCACGGGACTTGGACATCTTCTGACCGTTGACGGTCAGGTAGCCGTGTACGTTGATCCCGGTCGGCTTGCGGTAGCCCGCGCCTTCGAGCATGGCTGGCCAGAACAGGGCGTGGAAGTTGACGATGTCCTTGCCGATGAAGTGGTACAGCTCGGCAGTGGAGTCCTTGCCCCAGAACGCGTCGAAGTCCAGCTCTGGCGTGCGGTTACACAGGTTCTTGAAGCTGGCCATGTAGCCGATCGGTGCATCCAGCCACACGTAGAAGTATTTGCCCGGCTCGTCGGGGATTTCAAAACCGAAGTACGGCGCATCGCGGGAGATGTCCCACTGTTGCAGGCCGGCGTCCAGCCATTCGGCGATCTTGTTGGCTACGGCATCCTGCAGGGTGCCGCTGCGGGTCCAGGTCTGCAGCATGGCCTGGAAGTCTGGCAGCTTGAAGAAGAAGTGCTGGGAATCCTTGAGCACCGGGGTGGCGCCGGAGATCGCCGACTTCGGATCCTTCAGGTCGGTTGGCGCGTAGGTCGCGCCGCATTTTTCGCAGTTGTCGCCGTACTGGTCTTCGGTGCCGCATTTCGGGCAAGTGCCCTTGATGAAGCGGTCGGCCAGGAACATTTTCTTTTCCGGGTCGAAATACTGGGTGATCGAACGCGTGGCGATGTGCCCGGCGTCACGCAGCTTCAGGTAGATCTGGCTCGACAGCTCACGGTTTTCTTCGGCGTGAGTGGAGTGGAAATTATCGAAATCCACCAGGAAATCGGCAAAGTCGGCGCTGTGTTCAGCCTGGACGTTGGCGATCAGTTGTTCCGGGGTGATGCCTTCCTTCTCTGCGCGCAGCATGATCGCCGAACCGTGGGCGTCGTCGGCGCAGACATAGATGCATTGATTGCCGCGGTGCTTCTGGAAGCGCACCCACATATCGGTCTGGATGTATTCCAGCATATGGCCGAGGTGAATCGAACCATTGGCATAGGGCAGGGCGCTGGTGACGAGGATCTTGCGTGGCTCGGACATGGGGCTCGGCTACTTGATGAAACGGAGGTCGGCCACTATAAAGCGCCGGCGCATATTTTTCACCTTGTGAGCCTGTTTCATTGGATGTGCGGACAGAAAAGATCGCAGCCTGCGGCAGCTCCTACAGGGAATCGGCGTACATCTGTAGGAGCTGCCGCAGGCTGCGATCTTTTGAGCATCCCGCCAAACGATCAGAACAGGTACGATACCCGTTATCTTTTTCCAGTCCTGTTTTCGGAGTTGCCCATGAGCGCCGTCAATCGCGCAGCGGTGGAAGCCGTCCTTCGCCAATACACCGACCCATACCTGAACCAGGACCCGGTCAGCGCCGGGTGCGTGCGCAACATCGACATTCAGGGTGACCGCGTCATCGTTCAGCTTGAATTGGGTTATGCCGCCGGTCTGTTCAAGAGTGGTTGGGCACAAATGCTGGAAATGGCTATTCAGGGGCTGGATGGCGTAGCCAGTGCCAAGGTCGACATCACCAGCGTGATTGCTGCACACAAGGCCCAGGCACAGATTCCGGGCCTGGCGAACGTTAAAAACGTGGTGGCCGTGGCGTCTGGCAAGGGCGGCGTGGGCAAATCCACCACGGCGGCCAACCTGGCCCTGGCCCTGGCCCGCGAAGGCGCCAAGGTCGGGATTCTCGATGCAGACATCTACGGACCGAGCCAAGGCATCATGTTCGGCATCCCTGAGCGCACCCGCCCTGAAGTCAAGGATCAGAAGTGGTTCGTGCCGCTCAAGTCCCATGGCGTCGAAGTGATGTCCATGGCGTTCCTCACCGATGACAACACACCGATGGTCTGGCGTGGTCCGATGGTCTCCGGCGCCTTGTTGCAATTGGTGACCCAGACTGCCTGGGGCGACCTGGACTACCTGGTCATCGACATGCCGCCAGGCACCGGTGACATCCAGCTGACCCTGGCGCAGAAAGTGCCTGTGGCCGGTGCGGTCATCGTGACCACTCCGCAGGACCTGGCATTGCTGGACGCGCGCAAGGGCGTGGAAATGTTCCGCAAGGTCAACATTCCGGTGCTGGGCGTGGTGGAAAACATGGCCGTGCACATCTGCTCCAATTGCGGACATGCCGAACATCTGTTCGGTGAGGGCGGTGGCGTGAAACTGGCCAACCAGTATGGCGTCGAACTGCTGGCCTCGTTGCCGCTGTCGATGGTCATCCGCGAACAGGCCGATGGCGGCAAGCCAACGGTGATCGCCGAGCCTGACAGCCAGATCGCCATGGTCTACCAGGAACTGGCCCGCCATGTCGGTGCGCGGATCGTATTGCAGGAAGCGTTGACGCCGGCGATGCCGAACATCAGCGTCAGCGACGACTAATAAGCTGAAATACGAATCCCTGTAGGAGCGAGCCTGCTCGCGATGGTGTATCAGTCGACACCGCGACGCCTGACACACCTTCGCGAGCAGGCTCGCTCCTACAGTTGTTCTTTGTCGCGTCTTAGATCCGTAACCCGCCATCCATCTCCAGAATCCGACCGGTGTAATAGTCGTTCTCGAAGATGTACGCCGCCGAATGGGCGATTTCCTCAGGCTTGCCCATACGCTTGAGCGGGATCCCGGCGGTCATTTTTTCCAGCGCTTCAGGCTTCATGCCCAGAGTCATTTCGGTTTCGATGAAGCCCGGTGCAATCCCGGCGACGCGAATGCCGTAGCGCGCCAGTTCCTTGGCCCAGGTCACAGTCGCCGCAGCGACACCGGCCTTGGCTGCCGAGTAGTTGGTCTGACCGACGTTGCCTGCGCGGGAAATCGACGAGATATTGATGATCGCCCCGCTGTTGTTCAGCTCGACCATTTTCGCCGCGACTTCACGGGTGCACAGGAACACGCCGGTCAGGTTGACGTCGATGACCGCCTGCCACTGGGCCAGGCTCATTTTGGTCATTTCGCCATCCTTGACCTTGAGCAACAGGCCGTCGCGCAGGATCCCGGCGTTGTTGATCAAACCATGAATCGCGCCGAAGTCTTCAGCGACCTGGGCAACCATGTGGGTCACTTGCTCTTCGTTGGCCACGTTGCACAGGTAGGCGCGGGCCTCGACACCTTGCGCCTTGCAGGCCGCGACGGCATCGTCGAGTTTTTCCTGATTGAGGTCGACCAGCGCGAGTTTCGCGCCAAGGCCTGCGAAATACTCGGCCATGGAACGGCCCAAACCCTGGCAACCGCCCGTGATAATGATTACTTTGTCAGTGAGTTGCATTCGCACGCCCCCGGTAGCAGATCTGAGTGGTTTCCTTGTAGAGAGCCTCTCGATCTGCGCCTGACGTGGCCCGGCTGCACATGAGAACTGCCCCGATGGCGTGCTGGGACTTTCACCAGCAGCTCGTCCGTTTTTATGACGGATTCTATTTAAGGAGTCATAAATTGAGCGTTGAAGCGGCTAAGCATGCACGAGAATTGCTCCTCAAGGAATACCGTGGGGTGCTCTCGACGCACTCCAAATCGATGCCCGGTTTTCCATTCGGCTCCGTGGTCCCGTACTGCCTGGACGAGCAGGGCCGGCCGCTGATCCTGATCAGCCGCATCGCCCAGCACACTCACAATTTGCAGAAAGACCCGAAATGTTCGCTGTTCGTGGGCGAGCGTGGGGCTGAAGATGTCCAGGCCGTTGGTCGGCTGACTTACCTGGCTGAGGCACAGCAGCTCGAAGACGAAGCCGCCATTGAAGCCGCCTCCGAGCGTTACTACCGCTACTTCCCCGAGTCGCAGGGGTATCACAAGGCCCACGATTTCGACTTCTGGGTGCTCAAGCCAGTGCGCCACCGTTACATCGGCGGTTTTGGCGCGATTCATTGGGTCAACGACCTGACCCTGGCCAACCCGTTCGCCGGCAAGGCCGAAGTGAGCATGGTCGAGCACATGAACGCCGATCACGCCAAGGCCATCGCCCATTACGTCGAGCTGGCCGGACTGCCGAAAAACGTACCGGCGCAAATGGCCGGTATCGATAGCGAAGGCATGCACCTGCGTATCGGTCAAAGCCTGTACTGGTTGCCGTTTCAAGCGCCTTGTAATACGCCGACACAAGTTCGCGAGGCCTTGGTTTCTCTGGCTCACGCCGAGCATTGGCCGAAAAATGAAGTGGCCGATGCTTGAATTCACGAAACGGCGACGTCATCTAAGGTGAACTGGCAAGGCATTCTTGCGTTGAGGAACCATTTGATGCGCCCTTTTTTGTTGCTCTTTCTGCTGTTCCCGGTGTTGGAGCTGTTCGTATTCGTCAAGGTGGCAGGGTCTATCGGGTTTTTCCCGGCCCTGCTGCTGATCATTCTCGGCTCGATGTTCGGCGTGTTCGTGCTGCGCGTCGCCGGCCTGGCCACGGCCCTGCGTGCCCGTGAAAGCCTGAACCGCGGCGAGCTGCCGGCCCAGACCATGCTCGAAGGCCTGATGCTGGCATTGGCCGGTGGCCTGCTGATTCTTCCCGGTTTCATCAGCGATGCGATCGGCCTGTTCATGCTGCTGCCGTTCAGTCGTCGCCTGCTGGCCAATAAAATGCGCCAGCGCGCCGAAGAGCAGGCGATGCGTCAGCGAGCGTTTGCCGACGACCTCCAGGCCCGTGGCGGCCCGGTGCCTCGCGAGCCGCTGGGTCGTGAACCCAACGTGATCGAAGGCGAGTTCGAACACCGCGATACCAAGTAATACGCACATCGACACGGCACCTTCGGGTGCCGTGTTCGTTTGCGGGGGCAGCGAACTGAAATTTTTTCGATCCCCGCCCTTGTAATAAGCTTATGCGCCCTTATGTAACGGTCACCGCAAGGTTTCTGGCGAACACGCCAGACAGACTTCCGCGGTTCGTTGACGAACCGCACCCGGCACCGCCGGACTTTGTTAAACCCGCCGGGACTACACCGGCCGATGAAAACCACAATTAGGAGAGATCGACAATGAAGCTTCGTCCTCTGCATGACCGCGTCGTCATCCGTCGCAGCGAAGAAGAAAAGAAAACCGCTGGCGGTATCGTCCTGCCAGGTTCGGCTGCTGAAAAAGCCAACAGCGGCGAAATCCTCGCTGTCGGCACCGGCCGCGTACTGGAAAACGGTGAAGTGCGTGCACTGTCCGTGAAAGTGGGCGACAAGGTTGTGTTCGGTCCTTACTCCGGCAGCAACACTGTGAAAGTCGACGGCGAAGACCTGCTGGTAATGAGCGAGAACGAAATCCTCGCTGTTATCGAAGGCTGATACCCCCGTCCATTTTCCGCTACTACAAAGTATTTAAGGAATATCGATCATGGCTGCTAAAGAAGTTCTGTTTGGCGATTCCGCCCGCAAGAAAATGCTCAAAGGCGTCAACGTCCTGGCTGACGCGGTAAAAGCGACCCTGGGCCCGAAAGGCCGTAACGTGATCATCGAGAAGAGCTTCGGCGCTCCGACCATCACCAAGGACGGCGTTTCCGTCGCCAAAGAAATCGAACTGGATGACCGTTTCGAAAACATGGGCGCGCAGCTGGTCAAAGACGTTGCCTCCCGTGCCAACGATGACGCTGGTGACGGTACTACCACCGCTACCGTCCTGGCTCAATCGATCGTCAACGAAGGCCTGAAAGCCGTCGCTGCCGGCATGAACCCGATGGATCTGAAGCGCGGCATCGACAAGGCGACCATCGCCATCGTCAAAGAGCTGAAAAACCTGTCCAAGCCATGCGCTGACACCAAGGCTATCGCTCAGGTAGGTACCATCTCCGCCAACTCCGACAACTCCATCGGCGACATCATTGCCGAAGCCATGGAAAAGGTCGGTAAAGAAGGCGTGATCACCGTTGAAGAAGGCACTGGCCTGGAAAACGAACTGTCGGTTGTAGAAGGCATGCAGTTCGACCGTGGCTACCTGTCCCCGTACTTCGTCAACAAGCCGGAAACCATGGTTGCCGAGCTGGACAACCCGCTGGTTCTGCTGGTCGACAAAAAGATCTCGAACATCCGCGAAATGCTGCCAGTGCTGGAAGCCGTTGCCAAAGCTGGCCGTCCACTGCTGATCGTTTCCGAAGACGTTGAAGGCGAAGCCCTGGCGACTCTGGTCGTGAACAACATGCGTGGCATCGTTAAAGTCGCAGCCGTCAAGGCTCCAGGCTTCGGCGACCGTCGCAAGGCCATGCTGCAGGACATCGCTGTTCTGACCGGCGGTACCGTTATCTCCGAAGAGATCGGCCTGAGCCTGGAAAGCGCCACCCTGGAAAACCTGGGCAGCGCCAAGCGCGTGACCATCTCCAAGGAAAACACCATCATCGTTGACGGTGCTGGCGTAGCAGGCGACATCGAGTCCCGCATTGCTCAGATCCGTGCTCAGGTTGCCGAAACTTCCTCGGACTACGACCGTGAAAAACTGCAAGAGCGTCTGGCCAAGCTGTCCGGCGGCGTTGCAGTGATCAAGGTTGGCGCTGGTTCCGAAGTAGAAATGAAAGAGAAGAAAGCCCGCGTTGAAGACGCCCTGCACGCAACCCGTGCAGCCGTTGAAGAAGGCGTGGTACCTGGCGGTGGCGTTGCGCTGATCCGTGCTCTGGAAGCAATCCTCGACCTGAAAGGCGACAACGCCGACCAGGACGTGGGTATCGCCGTTCTGCGTCGTGCCATCGAAGCACCGCTGCGTCAGATCGCTGCCAACAGCGGTGACGAGCCAAGCGTTGTGGTCAATGAAGTCAAGAACGGCAAAGGTAACTTCGGTTACAACGCTGCGACTGGCGAATACGGCGACATGATCGAAATGGGTATCCTGGATCCGACCAAGGTCACCCGTTCCGCGCTGCAAGCTGCATCGTCGATCGGCGGTCTGATCCTGACCACCGAAGCTGCTGTTGCTGATGCACCGAAGAAAGACGGCGGTGCTGGCGGCGGTATGCCAGACATGGGCGGTA
Source organism: Pseudomonas sp. GV085 (assembly GCF_003050925.1). GTDB lineage: Bacteria > Pseudomonadota > Gammaproteobacteria > Pseudomonadales > Pseudomonadaceae > Aquipseudomonas. The sequence goes on from NZ_QAOV01000001.1 coordinate 246,164, forward strand.
TGGGCGGCATGGGCGGCATGATGTAAGCCAGCCTTACCCCTGTACGAAAAAACCCCGCCTGCGAAAGCAGGCGGGGTTTTTTATGGCCCGGATTCCGATGGTCACATCGATCTATTGTGGGAGCGAGCCTGCTCGCGAAAGCAATGTGTCAGTCAACATCATCGTTGAATGTTGAGCTGCTTCGCGAGCAGGCTCGCTCCCACATTATTTGATTTGTGCTTCAGACGGCTACAGATTCTGCAGTGGTCCCGCGTTCAGTCCTCAAAGCCGGTCGATACAGAACGTAGTAATACGATCCCAGACAAATCAGCCAACAGAACACCGCCGTCCACACGTTGTGCGAGAAGAAGTGCGCACCCTGCATCATTCGTCCGATGGAGAACACCGAGCCGAGGGCGAAGGCGAAGACAAACGCTGCGCGAGCCATGCGCGGGCGACGGTCACGCAATACGAAAAACAGGGCAAACAGGGTGAAACCGGTGGCCGCATGGCCGCCGGGCCAGCAACGTCCCGGTTTTTCGGTGTGCGGGCGATGGCTCAACAGTTCGCTGTACGTCTCGTGACCGCCGAATTGCTCTAGGCTCCAGGGGCATTGCACCGCGGTCACCGCTTTCATGGGCGTGACAAAGGAAGTCGCCAGGCCCAGGGACAGCACCAGGCAACCCAGTTCGCGCTTGTACGGCTTGAGTTTTGCCATGAAAAACGAAGCGATATAGCCGAGGACGGCGAACACCGAAAATGCAATGACGACCTGCTTGGCGCGGGTATGCAGGATGTTTTCCAGGAAGTAACTGTGCCGTCCGATGAAGTCTCCCGCGACCGGGTCGTAGAACAGCTTGGCAAGGTCCATGTCCAGTGAGGTCAGTTCGAGCAACACCAGAACGATCGCCGCAACGGCGGGAACCCCCAGGCACACCCGGAAGTTGAGCGGGCGAGGGGCAGGGCGGACAGCGGTTGATGACATGGTGGATCCTGAACAAAGGAACAAGCCCCGGGGCATCAGCCCGGGGCGATTCGGTTAACGTTCGCCGACTTGACCGGCACCCTCCTTGGGCGCCTTCCAGCCAAGCAGCTGTTGCTTGAAGCCATAACTGGCGGTTTGGTAATAGGTGATTGCGCGGGTAATCAGCGGGTCATCGGCGCTGGACCGGGACTCGCGGCTTTCGGTCAGTGCGTCATCGTGACGACGCAATCCCTGGCGAGGGCTCAAAATCGCCAGGTCCTTGCCGTCGAACAACCCCAGGTGCTGGTAGTTACCGACCACCACTCGTGGCGGCAGCGGGTTGTCCTGCAACAGGTTACGGCCAAAGAACGTCGACTCATAATCCAGATTGAGCAAGCCCAGCAACGTCGGCGCCAGATCGATCTGGCTGGCCAATTGCGCAGTTTCCCGAGCTTCGATCAACTTGGGCGCATAGATGAACAGCGGAATCTGATAGTTGGCGATGGGCAGGTCTTCCTTACCGGCGCTGCCTGCGGTGTGGTCGGCGACAAAGACGAAGATTGTATTGTCAAACCAGGGCTTTTGACGCGCCTGATCGAGAAACTGACCAATGGCGTAGTCGGTGTATTTCACCGCGCCGTCACGGCCGTTGCCGGACTTGATGTCGATGCGGTTGTCCGGATAGGTGTAAGGGCGGTGGTTGGACGTCGTCATCAGTTGCAGCAGGAATGGTTGCTGCCTGGCATAGTCGGCATCGGCCAGTTTCAGTGTCTGGTTGTAGAGATCCTCGTCTGCCATGCCCCAGGCATTCTTGAAGTGAATCTCCGACTCCTTGACGCTGCTCTGGTCCACGATGCGGTAGCCATTGCCGCTGAAGAACGCATTCATGTTGTCGAAGTAACCGCGACCGCCATAGACGAACACACTGTCGTAGCCCACGGCATTGAGTTGCTGGCCAAGGCTGGCAAAGCCGCTTTCGCGCCCCACGCGCTTGACGATCGAGCGACCGGGTGTCGGCGGAATCGCCAGGGTGATGGCTTCCAGGCCGCGATCGGTGCGGGTGCCGGTGGCGTAGAAATTATTGAAGTACAGGCTCTGCTTGCGCAGGGCATCAAGGTTGGGTGTCAGGTTGCGGGTATCGCCGTTGCTGCCCATGTACTTGGCGCTGAAGCTTTCAATGGTAACCAGTACAATGTTGGGCTTGCGCGGTGCGCCCGGGTTATCGATCTGCCGGCGAATGTCCTGCGGGTCCTCACCCACGAAGCGGGCATTGGGTTCTGCCAGTTCGGCGTGAATCTGTTGGGCAACCACGGCCGATGGCAGCGTGCTGTAGAATTGCGGGTAGTCCAGTTCGTTGTTACGGAACGCGGCGAAGAATTGGTAGGGGCCATTGCTCGCCAGTTCGTTCTGATAAGCGTTGCCGCCCTGGGCGCGCGGAGCGTCCTGGCTGAGCAGTTGCATGCTCAGGCCGGCGACGATCAACAAACCGAGTGCATTGAGCAAGCGACCACGTAGCGGCGGCAACGGCGCATCGAGTGCAACAGTGAACGCTTTACGTAATGCAAGACTCAGGACCACGGCCAGCACGGCGAGGATGCTCAGCAGCGTGCCGATCGGGTATGACTCCAGCAGGTTGTTCAATACTTCGTCGGAATACACCAGATAGTCGACGGCGATGAAATTGAAGCGAACGCCGAATTCATCCCAGAACAGCCACTCGGCCACCGAGGTGAACAGCATCGCGAACAGACTGACCGTCAGCAGACCTTGAAGAAACCAGCGGTGCCCACGACTGCGCCACAAGACCGGTGGGCACAGCAATAGGTAGAGGCCCATGGGCAATGCTGCGTAGGCAATGAAACCCATGTCGTACAGCAGGCCGATGCCGAACACCGACAGGAAGCCGCTTCCGGCCTCATCCAGATGAGTGAGAAGCAGGACTGTTCGAGTCAGAAAAAAAATCACCAGCCAGGAGCCAGTCACCAGTAGCAAAAAGCGCATGGGTGCCGTCTTCAAATAGTCCATTTTTTGCATTCCTTTTTATCAACCGCATGAAAGTCTCGGCTGACCACTGTAGTCAGCGCGTGAATCGATAGTGAAAAACTTGTCAATCATACCTATCAGTTGATCGAATTGATTCACCCATGGCCTTCCCCTAGCCGTGGGCCACACTTGGCCTTAAGCTGCGCGGGCCATGACGGCCGTTACTGTGGACGGAGAGATACCCATGCGAATTCTATTGGTTGAAGACAACCGCGATATCCTGGCCAACCTGGCCGATTACCTGGGGCTCAAAGGCTATACCGTGGATTGCGCGCAGGACGGTCTTTCGGGTCTGCATCTGGCGGCCACCGAGCATTACGATTTGATCGTGCTCGATATCATGCTACCCGGCATCGATGGCTACACCCTGTGCAAGCGTCTGCGCGAAGATGCCCGACGCGATACGCCGGTGATCATGCTCACGGCCCGCGATCAACTGGATGACCGTCTGCAAGGCTTCAAGTCCGGCGCCGATGACTACCTGATCAAACCGTTCGCCCTGTCTGAGCTGGCGGCGCGTATCGAAGCGGTCATGCGCCGTACCCAGGGCGGCGGACGGCGGACCTTGCAGGTCGGCGACCTGAGCTACGACCTCGACACCCTGGAAGTCACTCGCGAAGGCCGCTTGCTGAAACTCAACCCGGTCGGCCTGAAGCTGCTGGCCGTGTTGATGCAGAAAAGCCCGCATGTATTGCGCCGTGAAATTCTTGAAGAAGCGCTCTGGGGCGACGACTGCCCGGACAGCGACAGCCTGCGCAGCCATGTCCACCAACTGCGCCAGGTGATCGACAAGCCGTTCGCCAAGCCATTGCTGCAAACCGTGCACGGTGTGGGGTATCGCTTGGCCGAGGGGCGTGATGGAGTTTAAGCAGAGCCTTTCTCAACGCATCATCATTGCCTTTGCGCTGATGAGCGCACTGGTGGCGGGTGCCTTTGCCATGGGCATTGTGGCGACCGTGCACCTGGTGGAAGAAAAACTGATTTCGGCAGGTCTGGGTGGCGACTTGCAGCGCCTGTTGCTGATGGACAATGTCACGGACTGGCGCCATCGTCCCGAACCGGACCAATTGTTCTACTTCAGCAGCGGGCCAGGCGATTTCAGATTGCCCAAGGATTTGCGGCACCTGGAGCCGGGTTTCCATGAAGTGTTCCGTGAAAACCTGTCGTACCACGCCATGGTCGAAATCGTCGACGGCCGACGTTACGTGCTGTTGCAGGACCAGAGCGACTTCGAAGAGCGTGAGCGGGTGCTGTTTGCCGTGGTGCTGGTGGGTTTCGTCCTGAGCCTGGCGCTGGCGGTATTTCTCGGCTGGGTCCTGGCCCGCAAGGTCATGGCGCCGGTGGTGCGGTTGGCCCGCCAGGTACGCCATCGTGATCAACTGCTCGGTTTGGCTCCTCCGTTGGCTCCGGACTATGCCGCTGACGAAGTGGGCGAACTGGCCGTGGCCTTCGACGCCACCCTCGGGCGCTTGCGTCAGGCCTTGACCCGCGAGCGGTTGTTCACCAGCGACGTTAGCCACGAATTGCGTACGCCCCTGATGGTATTGGCCAGTTCCTGCGAGTTGTTGCTGGAAAATCCCGGTATCGATCAGCGCGGCCGCGCTCAGGTCGAGCGCATTGCCCGGGCGTGCGAAGAAATGCGTGAGCTGGTGCAAACCTTCCTGATGCTGGCCCGTGCCCAACGCGAAGACGCCAGCATGTCGCCGCAGCAGTCCCTTAGCCAGGTGGCCGATGGCCTGCTCGGTCTGTGGCGCGAGCCCATTGAAAGCAAGGGGTTGAAGCTGATCTTCGAACCGGGCAACCCCGAGGCCAAGGGCTACAACGCGACGTTCTTGCACGCGGTGATGGGTAACTTGCTGCGCAATGCCTTGCATTACACCGAGCAGGGCTTCATCCGCCTGACCCTGACGGCTACGGGCTTTCTGGTCGAAGACAGTGGCGTGGGCATTCCCGAGGAAAAACGCGAGGCGATGTTCGAACCGTTCGTTCGGGGCGACGAAAAACGCGGGGAAGGCTTGGGCCTGGGGCTTTCACTGGTGCAGCGGATCTGTGAAAACCAGGGCTGGAGCGTCAGCCTGACAACCATGGAACCTAGTGGCTGCCGTTTTCAGGTGGAGTTGTCCTGAATTTGATCAGTTGAGTCGGGCGTTCAGCAAACGCTACCTGCTCTGTAAAGTCCTGTAACATTTTTGGGTTTTCCGTGACAATTTTTTCACAAGTGGATCACCTGTCGCCGACAGCCCAAAACCTAAGGTAGTTGCTATCAGAAGTTCAGGAGACCTGATGATGGACGGCCCGGTCAAACTCGATTTTTCCGAAAAGTACGACGCTCAGCACGCGCAACGCTATTTGCGCAAACATCAGGAGGGTCTCGGCCGTCGACTGTCCCATTGGCGTGACGAACAACTGGCGCGCAAGGCGCTGGCCCTGGCTGGCGAGCCTGGCCTGGTCCTCGATTTGCCGTGCGGTGCAGGGCGTTTCTGGCCCTTGCTGGCGGAAAAATCCAACCGCGTGATCGTCGGTGCCGATAACTCGGAGTCCATGCTGAAGATCGCAACCCGGGCGCAACCTGCCGACGTGGTGAAACGGGTACAACCCTTGCACACGTCTGCATTCGACATCGCTTTGCCGGACAACTCCGTCGACAGCATTTTTTGCATGCGCTTGCTCCACCACATCGGTGAAGCCGAGCATCGCATGGCCATTTTGCGCGAATTCGAGCGAGTTTCCCGTGACAGCGTGATCCTTTCGCTGTGGGTCGATGGCAACTTCAAGGCCTGGAAACGCAAGCGTTCGGAGAAAACCCGTGGGCAGGAAGGTTACCAAAACCGGTTTGTGTTACCGGTCGCTACCGTAGAAAAGGAATTTGAGCAGGCGGGGTTCCGCATCCAGGAACAACTGGACTTTTTGCCGCTCTATGCGATGTGGCGAGTTTACGTATTACGCAAGAGGTAACAGGATGGCAGTGCAGTATGCAGCAGAAACGGAAGTCGCTCCCCAGGACCGCTTCGATTACTTTTGGAATCAGCGCGGTGAATGGGTGGAAGAACCCAACGTCCGTCGCGGCGGGGAAAGCGGTGTTCAACGGGTGATGGGCAGTGATGGTCAACTGCTCTACGTCAAGCGTCAGACCGGGCATATCCATCGTAGCCTGCAGCACCCCTTCGGGCGGCCTACGGTAATGCGTGAGCATGCTGCGCTCATCGGAATGACCGAGCTTGGCGTACGGGTTCCGCAAATCGTTTTCTGTGGCGCACAACGCGATCCTGTACACAAGTGGCGTGCCTTGCTGATCACCAGGTCGCTGGACGGCTACGAGGAAATCGATCGCTGGTATGCCGGTGGCGGTCGCGAGCGTCATGGTGATGCCATAAATGAGCGAGTGCTCAAGGACCTGGCTGAAAATCTGGCTCGCATGCACAAGGGCCGTTGGCAGCACGGTTGCCTTTACGACAAGCACGTATTCGTTCGCGTGACCGGTGAGGGCGAGTCGGCCAAGGTCGAAGTGGCCCTGATCGATCTGGAGAAATGCCGACGGCGTTTGACCGCCTATCGCGCAGCTGTCCATGACATGAAGCAGTTGCGTCGCCACTCGTCGTTCAGCGCGGCAGACTGGAAAAAGCTCGTCTATTTTTATGAGACGGCGTTTGGCAGCGCTATCAAGGGTTTATAGCGATGAAACTCGAAATTGCACGAGGTTTGTTTTTGGTAGGAGCCTTGGCAGTTGCATCAATCGCGATGGCAACCTGGGAGCAACCGCGCGCCCAGGTTCTCAGCTCGATAAACGCAGAAGAACATTGTCCATTACCACGGGTTGCGAAGGCGCCCGTGGCCACTCGACCCGATCATGATCTGTTGTTGTTCATGTTCGGACTTTCTCAAGGATTGAGGTCGCAAAATTGAACCGATTGAAGCCCAAAAAAAAGGCCTCGCTGATGCGAGGCCTTTTTTTTGCGTGCAGTGTAGGAGCGAGCTTGCTCGCGATGGTCGTTAACGATAGCGCGTATTTACTGGCCAAACGCGGCGCTCTTGAGTCCATCGCGAGCAAGCTCGCTCCTACAAGTTCATTTGTGTCAGCGCTTATCCGGTTTGGCCAGCAACGTGTAGATGCAGGGCAACACAAACAGGGTGAACAACGTGCCGATCGACATGCCCGTTGCGATGACCGTGCCGATGTCGAACCGGCTGACCGCGCCGGCACCGGTGGCGATGATCAATGGCACCATGCCGAACACCATTGCCGCGGTGGTCATCAAGACCGGACGCAGCCGGATGGCCGCCGCTTCCTCTACCGCTTCCCTGGCCGTCAGGCCCTTGTCCTTGCGTAGCTGGTTGGCGAACTGGACGATCAGAATGCCGTGCTTGCTGATCAGCCCGATCAACGTCACCAACCCGACCTGGGTGTAGATGTTTATGCTCGACCAACCCAGGAACAGCGGAATCAATGCGCCGCAGATGGACAGGGGCACGGTGACCAGGATCACCAACGGGTCGCGGAAGCTTTCGAACTGGGCCGCCAGTACCAGGAAAATGATTGCCAGTGCCAGGGCAAAGGTGACCCATAGGGCACTGCCTTCCTGAACGTACTGCCTCGATGCGCTGGCGTAGTCGAAGGCAAAGCCGGCGGGCGCCTCTTCCCGGGCGATCTGGCGCACGAGGTCGATGGCTTCCCCCATGCTCACCAGCGGTACTCCGGACAGGGTGGCCGAGTTGAGTTGCTGGAACTGGTTCAGTTGTCGCGGTCGAGCACGGTCGGAGACGGTGATCAGGGTCGACAACGCCAACAGCTCGCCCTTGGCGTTTTTCACGTAGTAATTGTTCAGCCAGTCTGGATTGTCGCGGAACGGCCGCTCGACCTGGGCAATGACCTTATAGCTGCGACCTTCAATGGTGAATCGGTTGATCTCGGCTTCACCCAGCAGAGTCGCCAGGGTTCCCCCCAGATCCTGCATGGAAACCCCCATCTGTGCAGCCTTGGCACGGTCGATATCCACCACCACTTCCGGTTTGTCGAAAGCCAGGTCAACGTGGACAAACGCAAACTTGCCGGATTCCTTCGCACGTTTTTGTACGCGGTCGGCCACCTGCAGCAGCAATTCGTAATCGTTGGCGGCGTTGATGACGAACTGGAACGGCAAGCCTTCGCCGGTGCCCGGCAGTGATGGCAGGTTGAAGCCGAAAATCTGCAGCCCCGGGATCTTTTCCAGTTTGGCCTGTACCTTGGGCAGGATCGCCATTTGCGTGCGACTGCGCTCGCCCCATGGCTTGAGCAGGAAACCGCCGATGCCCGATTGCACGCCGTTGAAACCGTTGATCTGGAATGACGAGTAGTACTCGGGAAACGCCTTGAAGATCGAGACGAACTCGTTGGTGTAGGCGTTCAGGTAGTCGAGGTTGGTCGGTTGCGGGGCGTTGGCAATCATGAAAATGACGCCCTGGTCCTCATCCGGCGCCAGTTCCGATTTGGTGAATTTGAGAAAGACCGGAATCAGGCACAACACGATTACAGCGAACACCAATACCACCGGCCGGGTGTTGAGGGTGCCGTGAAGCAGGCTCTGGTAGCGGCGCTTGAGGTTTTCGAAAATCATGTCCAGGCGATGGGCCAGGCCACTGGGATTCTCGTCGTGACGCAGAAGGTACGCACACATCATCGGCGACAGGGTCAGGGCGACGATACCGGAGATCACCACCGCGCCGGCCAGGGTCAGGGCGAACTCCTTGAACAGCGCACCGGTCAGGCCGGTCAGGAAACCGATCGGTGCGTACACCGCCGCCAGGGTGATGGTCATCGAGACCACCGGCATGGCGATTTCCCGGGCGCCTTCGATGGCGGCGTCCAGCGGTGTCTTGCCTTCCTCGATGTGGCGATGAATGTTTTCCACCACGACGATGGCGTCATCCACTACCAAACCGATGGCCAATACCATCGCCAGCAGGGTGAGCAAGTTGATGGAGTACCCCATCATCTGCATGAAGAACATGACGCCGATCATCGACAGCGGGATGGTCACCACCGGGATCACCACCGAACGCAGGGCGCCGAGGAACAGGAACACCACCACGATCACGATCAGCACCGCTTCGAACAGGGTTTTCACCACTTCGTCGATCGAGGCCTGGATGAACAGAGTGGCGTCGTAGGCGATCTCACCCTTGAGGTTCGGCGGTAGCTGGGCCTCAAGGTCCGGCATGATCTTGCGCACTTCCTTGATCACCTCCAGCGGGTTGGCACCGGGTGTCGCCTTGATGCCGATGTACACCGAAGGGGTGCCGCCAAACGAGCTGATGGTGTCGTAGTTTTCCGCGCCCATTTCCACACGGGCCACATCGCGCAGCAACACACGGCTGTCGCCATCGACCTTGAGCGCAATCGCCCCGAAGGCTTCGGCGGACTTGAGTTCGGTATTGGCGTTGATGCTGGTGACCACGTATTCGCCTTTCACCTCGCCGGCGGCCGAAAGGAAGTTGTACTGGCGCACTGCGTTGGTCACATCGCTGGCGCTGAGGCCAAAACCAGAGAGCTTCACCGGGTCCAGCCACAGGCGCATGGCAAAGACCTGGTTGCCGAGGATCTCGGCTTCGGCCATGCCGGGCAAGGTCGCCAGTTTCGGCTGGATCACCCGCGACAGGTAATCGGTAATCTGCGGGTTGCTCAATTCCTTGCTGAAAAAGCTCATGTACATCAGCACTGACGCATCGGCAGATTGTTTGCTCAGCACCGGGTCTTCAGCGTCCTGGGGCAGCTGGCTCTTGACCTCGTTGGCCTTGGCCAGCAGTTCGGTAAACAGACGGTCGCTGTTGGCGCCGACGCGCGCGTAGATCGAGATCACCGAAAAGTTCTGGCGACTCACCGAGGTCATGTAGTCGATGCCCTCGGCGCTGGCCAGGCTTTGCTGCATCGGTTGGGTGATGTAGCCCTGGATGGTCTCGGCGTTGGCCCCGGGGTAGGCGGTGGTCACCGTGATCAGGGCGTTTTCCATTTGCGGGTACTGGCGCAGGGGCAGCTTGCCCCAGGCCTGGAAGCCCAGCAGCACAATCAGCAGGCTGACCACGGTTGCGAGAACCGGGCGGCGAATGAACGGATCGGTAAAAGCCATGGGGATTCCTTGATCAGTCCGCGCGTGGCGGGCTGTTCCGCTCGGCCAGGGTCTTGTCGTCGCTGATGGCAATGTGTGCGCCGTTGTCCAGTTTGAGTTGGCCGGCGGTCACTACTTTCTCGCCACTCTGCACGCCTTTGGTGATCATCACTTGCCCATCGCGGTGTTCGCCGGTTTCGACAAAACGCCGTTCGGCGATCAGCACCGGTTGGCCCTTGTCGTCCTTTAACGGGCTGCCATCTTCGGCCTTCTTCGGTACGGCCACATACACCGAGTTGCCGTAGAGCGTGTAGGTAATCGCGCTTTCCGGTACCACGATGCGCGGTTGCGGGTCGGGCAGGAGCACCTGGAGGCTGGCGAACATGCCTGGCATCAACTTGCCATCGGGGTTGGCCAGGGTGGCGCGGACCTGCACGTTACGGGTGCTGTTCTCGACTTTGGGGTTGATTGCACTGATGGTGCCGGGGTACTCCTGGGCGGGGTACGCCGCGACAATGACCTGCACTGGCTGGCCAAGAGCAATCTTCGGCACGGACTGCTCGGGCACGAAAAAGTCGACATACAGGCTACTGAGGTCTTGCAGGGTGGCGATCATGGTGCCGCTGGCCACATAGTCGCCGACGTCCACCTGACGAATGCCGATGGTGCCGCTGAACGGCGCGATGATGCGTTTTTTCTCGAGAGCAGCCTTGAGCTGATTGACCGTGGCCCTGCTCTTTTTCAGGACCGCCGAGAGTCGGTCGAACTCACCTTTGGAAATCGCCTGGCTGCCGACCAGCTGGCTGCCACGGTTGTAGTCCAGCTGGGCCAGCCCAAGGTCGGCCAGGGCGGTTTCGAGCAGGGCACTTTCCACGGCGCTGTCGAGCCGGACGATGGGTTGACCGGCCTTGACCTTTTGCCCTGACTCGAACTGGACATCGATGACGGTGCCATCGGTCTCCAGGCTCAGGTCCACGCCTTGCAATGCCTTGAGCGTGCCAACGCTAGGCAGGCGGGCTTGCCATGGGCGTTCGGTGGCGGTGGCCACGGCAACGCTGATGGCTGGTCTGGGCACAGAGTAGCCTTGAACCATCGTGTAGATCGAGAAGGCTTTGTACGCGGCCAGGGCCAGCACAATCAGTAGTACGACACCCAACATGATCAGCATGCGGCGACGCAGCATATCCAGTTCCTTGGAGAAAATCAGGTGAGACAGCGGAGCACGTTACCGGGAGTGTAGAGGGTAATCCAACTGCCGTTTTTACAGGTTGTGAGGTATTAGAGGGGTGAAAGCCTGAAAAGATTCGTCGCCTTGGACCACGCCTGCGGGGTGTCCGTCATCCCGATGCAGGCGCGGCCCAAGGCGGCGATCTTTTCTGAATTACGCCATCAGATGCAGATGGTTGTCCCAGAGCCCGGCGGGTAGCTCCAGCGGTTTTGCAACAAGGTTTGTCTGGCGGCAGTCGTAGTAGCGGCAGCGCCCCTGACCCGAGGTCACGACAAAACCATCGGCCACGGCGCCGACCCCGGCACAATCGGGCAGTGGCGCATCCAGGCGTACTTCACCGCTGTCCAGGTCCCAGATGAAAAAGCGGTTGCCCCGCGGTGCGGTCAACGCCACCAGGCGCAAGTCGCTGTGTACCGCGACGCTGGCGGTGTAGTGCCCCATGGCCTGCAACTGGTGCTCGGGCACCGGGAACGCGACGAAAGGCTGACCGGGACGCTTGATCGCCAACAGCTGCGACGGCTCATGGGCCGCGCCCATGAACTGCTGGCTGGCGACGATGGTGCCGTCGCTGGCGATGGCGAGATGGCGCACGCTGTTCATCTGCTGGGCGAGGGTTTCCTTGCTCAGCAGGGTGCCGTCACGTTGCATCAGGACCAGGCTCGGTTCCATGGCGTTGAGGTTCATCTCCACCCGGCTTTCGGCCTCGGTGCGAATCCCGCCGTTGGCCACCACCAGGGTTTCGCCATCGGGCATCCACGACACCTGATGGGGACCGAGGCCGTGGGTGGAAATCTCACCGCTGTGCACCAGCCGTTCGCCTTCGAATTTATACACGCCGAGCAGGCCGCGGCCCGGATCGCTGGTGTCGTTTTCAGTGGCGTACAGCCAGTCACCGCTGTGGTGAATGACCGCGTGTCCGTAGAAGTGCCGGTTCGGCTGTGACACCACGGTTTGCAGGAGCGCACCGTCGCGCAGGTCGATCAGATAGCTCTCGGTACCTGGACGACGGGCGACAAACAGCGCGATCGGCAGTGTCGGGTGGTTGATGATGTCGTGGCAACGCTGGCCGACCCGGGTGGCGAACTCCTGGGTGCCATCCAGCCGATAACCGACGGCGTAATGCCGGCCATCGGTATCGTCCCGTGCCGAAAGCAACAACGGACTCTTGTCCTTTTGCTTGAACAGCTTCCAGCCGCCCAGCGTCACTGCACCGAGCAACAAACTACCTAATGTCAGAACCTGGCGTCGCAGCATGGAACTGGCCCTCATCAGTCACCGTCGTTGGCGTTGAAGCCCAGCTGGATGCCCAGTGCCTTTGCCAGATCGGCCTCGTGCAGGCGATGGACAACGTTGAGGCTGTCATACAGCTCGCTGAGTTGCTGGCGGCCGGCCTCGTCATTGAGCATGTCGGTCAGCGAGCGCTGGTTGCCGGCGAACAGTTTCAGCGAGGCGGCATAGGCGGCATCGATCTTGTCGGCCAATGGTTTCTGCTCGCTCGGCAACAGGCTGCGCAGGCCTTTGTTATCCACGCCTTCCCAGACCGTTTTGGCGGCCGCGAGACTGGCTTCGAGGCTGGCCAGGGACGACTGGCTGCGCCATGCATCGGCCTGGAACGGTTGCGGCACGCCTTTGGTCTGACGGCCCATTGGCGTGCCGAGTTTTTTCTTCAGGGTGTCGATGGCGGTGACTTGCACGCGCAGCAGATCGGCGATCGCTTCATGGGAGTCCGCATAACGCTGGTTCGGGAATTTGCTCATTTGCGCGAGCATGCCGTCGGTGTTGTTCCAGGATTGCAGAATTTCTTCGGCCAGTTGCTTCTGGCGTTCGCCAATCGCGACCAGCAGCGGGCAGTACTTGGCCTTCTGCTGCGCATTGGCCACGTCAGGCTTGCTGTCGAACAGAATGTACTCATAGGCCGAGAGGCCCTGTACCACGACGCTGGACTTGGCCAGTGCGGCGGCATCGATCTGCGGCTGGGCGGTAACCAGTTGCTCGACCTGACGACCGACCAGGTTTTTCTTGTCCGGCCAGAACTGTACTTGCCACGAACGGTTGCCTTCGGCCAATGGCCCGATCAGCAGCGGTTGCAGTTCGGCCCAGGCTTTTTGCGCATGCAGGAAATCGGCACGAGCGGTTTCCAGGGTTTCCTTGCCTTCGCAGTAGGCGAGGGCGCTGACCGCCAATTGACGGTCGGCTTCAACCCAGCGGGTGTAGGTCGGCAGGATCACCGACTTGGCGATGGCCGCCGACGTGACCGCTTGCGGGTCCTGGGGGGAGCAGGCGCCGAGGGCGAGTGCGACAAGGCTGGTGAACAACAATTTGGGACGGAACATGTCGGGCTCCCGCGAGTGGAATGCGTGTTAAAGGGAATTCAGGAACGCCAGCAACGCAGCGCGTTGCTCGGCATTGAAAGACAAAACCTGTTTCTGCGCCGCTGTCGCCTCGCCGCCATGCCAGAGCACGGCTTCGAGCAGGTTGCGGGCGCGGCCGTCGTGCAGGAACCGGGTGTGGCCGCTGACCGCCTGTGTCAGGCCGATACCCCACAATGGCGGGGTACGCCATTGGCGGCCGCTGGCCTGGAATTCGCTACGGTTGTCGGCCAGGCCGTCGCCCATGTCATGCAACAGCAGATCGCTGTACGGGCGAATCACTTGATTGGCCAGTTCAGGTTCGGCGGCGTTGGCGGCGGTGGTGTATTTCGGTGTGTGACAGGACTGGCAGCCCGCCTGATAAAACAGGGACTTGCCGGCCAGCACTTCAGGTGCATTGACGTCACGACGGGCCGGTACGGCGAGGTTACGACTGTAGAACAGCACCAGGCGCAGGATGTTGTCACTGACTTCCGGCTCGCCATTCGGGCCGTTGCCACTGGGAGCCTGTTTGCAGGCCGTTTGCGCGTCCGTGCAGTCATCAACGGGTCTCAGGCTGGTCGTGAGCCCCATATCCCCCGAAAACGCGTGAACATTTTGTTGATTGAGGTTCGGTTGTCCGGCTTTCCAGCCAAATCGTCCCAGAACGGTCTGTTGTCGGGCGTCATCCCAGACCCGGTTCGGGCGTCCGCTGATGCCGTTGTTCGCCTTGGCCTGCGCCTCGGCGTTGGCCAGGATCGCCTCCTCGGGGATCGCTTCGAGCAGGCCCAGGCCAATCATCGGCGGCGCCACGCGGGCCGAGAAACGGGTGTCGGGGTGCATCGGGCCGTAGCCTAGTTGGGTGATGTTCAGGCTTGGTTTACGCAGTTCGACTTCGGTGCCGTCCTTGAAGCGAACCGGCACGGCGGTGTAATCGACCCGCACTTTGCCTTCGGGGACCACGCCGGGTACCGACATGTCCTGGAGCTGACCGCCGTAGACGGGCTCCGGCACCACGCCGAGCCGTTCGATGACCCTGGCATACGCCGGGGCGTCGGGAATCGACAGGCGTACCAGCATCGACACGGCGTTCACATCGTCGGGAGTCGGCGGATGGCCGCGGCCGTCCTTGATGTGGCAGCCCTGGCAGGCATTGGTGTTGAACAGTGGGCCAAGGCCATCGCGAGCGGTCGTCGTCGACGGGGCGATCACCCAGGGGCTGCGGAAGAAACTGTTGCCGACGCTGAAATCCACGCGCCGTGACGGTGGCAGATTCGCCGAGGGCATGGAAAACGCGTTCTGATCGGTCTTGCGCACCGTCGCACTGCCGCCGGAGCGGGCTTCACCGGGTTCTGCCCGGGTGAATTTCGGGGCGTCATCGCAGGCACTCAGGCCCAGGGCCAGAAACAGTGCGGACAAGCGAAGAGGCAGCGGGGGCATCAGACATCCTGCAAGACGAGCAAAACAAGGGCGCAAAGTCTAACAGGGGATGGGAATTTGAATAAGAGGAATTATCGTTTGCTTGATATGGGACAGGTAATTTGGCTTACCCATAACCCCCTGTAGGAGCGAGCCTGCTCGCGATTGCAATGTGTCATCCAAAACTGATGTCGACTGACATGGCCCCATCGCGAGCAGGCTCGCTCCTACAGTTGTTTGTGTTATGGCCGACAAAAAAGGCGACCCGAAGGTCGCCTTATTACTCACTCAGCCAGCGTTGATCAGAATTCGTGATCAGCGTTGTCCGGGTTCAGGTCGTTGATGCCCAGTTTGCCTGCAGCGGCTTCGATCGAACCGGTCTGCTTGACCAGCGATGCGATGGCGTCGCGGACGATCTGGTTGCCCGCGGTGTTGCCCGCGGCGATCAACTGGTCGTAGTGCTCCCCCTTGTTGGCGTGGTCGACCATGATCTGGATCTTGGCTTCGGTAGCAGCCAGGTCGTCTTTCAGTGCGGTGTCAGCAGCCGGATCAGCCTTGGCCACCAGGGACGACAGGCTGGCGCCAGTCATTTTGGTGCCGTCGACACGGGTGTATTCGCCCAGGTACACGTTACGAATGCCCTTGGCATCGTAGAAGTGCGAGTTGTGGGTGTTGTCGCTGAAGCAATCCTGTTCGTCTTCCGGAGAGTTGGCTTCCAGGGAAACCTTCATGCGCTCGCCCGCCAGTTCGCCCAGGGACAGGCTGCCCATGCCGAACAGCATTTTGCGCAGGCCGGTTTCAGCCGGTTCTGCTTCCAGGGTGGCGCGGTAGTTGTCGGCCACGTTCGGCTTCCAGTTACCGACCATTTCTTCCAGGTCGCTGACCAGCAACTGAGTCACGGACTTCAGGTAAGTACGACGACGATCGTTGTGACCGCCAGTGGCGCCTTTGCCTTCCAGGTAGTCCGAAGCCGGACGGTTGCCGGCGCCAGAGCCGGTGCCGTTCAGGTCCTGGCCCCAGAGCAGGAATTCGATGGCGTGGTAGCCGGTGGCAACGTTGGCCTCGGAACCGCCCAGCTCGTTCAGGCTGGCGAGTTTTTCCGGGGTGATGTCTTTGACATCGACCTTGTCTTCGCCGATCTGCACTTGAGTGTTGGCGATGATGTTGGCAGTGGCACCCGGGTTGCCCAGAGCGTGCTCGTAGGATTTGTCGACGTAGTCGATCAGGCCTTCGTCCAGCGGCCAGGAGTTCAGTTGACCTTCCCAGTCGTCAACGATGGTGTTGCCGAAGCGGAACACTTCGCTCTGCAGGTAAGGCACGCGAGCGGCAACCCAGGCAGCCTTGGCGGCTTTCAGGGTGTCGGCATTCGGCTTGGCGAGGAAGGCGTCGACGGCGGTTTGCAGGGTCTTCGCGGTAGATTCGGCATCGCTGTAAACGGCGAACACGATGTCGGCGTAATGGGCGACAACGGCTTTGGCGGCGGCTTCGTCGACTTTACCGGCAGCGGCAGGCGCAGCGGCTGGAGTAGCCGGGGCAGCCGCAGTGCTGGCAGCTGGCGCAGGCGCGGCAGCTTTTTCCTGGTCTTTACCTTCGCCGCAACCGGCGAGGGAAATAGCGATGGCCAACAGACTGGCGGTAGCCAGAGGCATACGAATCATGGCGAACATCCTGCTTCGATAAGGGGGGAGTGGTGCGATGCGCACGCAAAACTGCGACATAATGCAAATCTTTCGCATTATGTGTAAAGGGTTGTACCTGTAAATATTTCTTATTCACTGTAGGAGCGAGCTTGCTCGCGATGGACGTGAACGATGACGCGTTCATTCTGAATGAGCGTGATGCTCTCAGGTTCATCGCGAGCAAGCTCGCTCCTACAGGAGGGGTGTGTTTTTACAAAATAGCCGCATTACTGCGCTGAGCCTGTTTCAGATACGCGCTCAATTCACGCGCCGGCAGCGGCTTGCTGTAGAGATAGCCCTGACCTTCGTGGCAGCCTTCGGAGATGATGTAGGCCTCTTGCTCGGCGGTTTCCACGCCTTCGGCAATCACCTGCATGCCCAGGCTCTTGCCCAGTTGGATGATGGCCCGAACGATGGTCGCATCGTCGTCGTCATCGAGCAGGTCCTGAACGAAGCTCTTGTCGATCTTGATCTTGTCCAGCGGCAGGCTCTTCAGATAGCTCAAGGATGAATAGCCGGTGCCAAAGTCATCGATGGCGATCAGCGCGCCGGAGCGGCGCAGGCTGAGCAGGTGCTGGGCCGCCGTGCTGATGTCTTCCATCAGACCGGTTTCGGTGACTTCCAGCTCCAGGCTGCGTGGTGGCAGGCGATACATCTGCAGCAGGTTGTTGACCACCCGTGGCAGTTCGGCGTGGTGCAATTGAACCGTGGACAGGTTTACCGCCATGCGCAGGTCGCTGAAGCCTTGGTCATGCCACTCGCGTAATTGTTTGCAGGCCTGGTCCAGCACCCATTCGCCGATGGCAATGATGGTGCCGTTCTGTTCGGCCAGCGGGATGAACAGGTCTGGCGGTACCATACCGTGCTCGGGGTGTTGCCAGCGAATCAGGGCTTCGACGCCCACCACGCGGTTATCGCGATAGCTGATCTGCGGCTGGTAGACGAGGTAGAACTGATTGCGGATCAGTGCATCGCGCAGGTCTTTTTCCAGCTCGCGGCGACGGCGCATTTCGGTGTCGACGCTGGCGATATAGAACTGATAGCGGTTGCGCGAACGGGTCTTGGCCAGCGTCATGGTCTGCTCGGCCTTTTGCAGCAACTTCTCGGTGCTGTCACCGTCCTCGGGGAACAGGGTGATGCCGATGGTGGCGCGCAGGCGGATCTCCTGATGATCGAGAGCGAACGCCGCTTCCAGATCATCGAGAATGCTTTGTGCCAGCTCGGCGGCTTCGTAGGGTTGCTCGATATCGGCCTGGACCAGGGCGAACTGGTCGCCACCGAGACGGGCGAGGGCACCCAGGCGACCGCTATGACCGCGCAGGCGATCGGCCAGGGCCAGCAACAACTGGTCGCCGGTCTGGTAGCTGAACTGCTCGTTGATGCCCTTGAAGTCATCGAGGCCGACACACAACACCGCGACCCGGCGCTGCAGTTTGCCGGCGTCGATGAGGATCTTGTCCAGTTGCTGCTGCAATTGCTGCCGGTTCGGCAGTCCCGTCAGGAAATCGTACTGGGACATGCGCAACAGGCTGTTTTCGGCTTCGTGACGCAGATGGGTATTGCGTTCGATGGATTCGAGCAACTGGTTGGCGGTGTTGATCCAGATGCCCAGTTCGTTTTTCTCGTGGCCCTTGAGCAGCGGAATCTTGTGTTCGCTGGGACGATCCGGATTGATTTCCGTGAGGTGCTCGATGATCCGCGACAGCGGCTTGGTCAGCAGCCAGTGATAGACCAGATACAACACCAGCCCCATGGCGAGCGCGCGTAGTACGCCGGAAATGAAGATGATCACCGAGCTGACAATGAACCCCTGGCCGTAAGTGGCGGTATCGAGGGTGATGCTCAGATCGCCGTAATACTCGCTGTAAGGCCCGCGACCGACCAGTTGGGTGGTGAAGGTGCGTTCCTTGCCAAGAATCAGGTCGGTCAGCCAGCGACTGTGGGAGAGCTGCAGCTCGCGGTTTTTTTGCGCGAGCATGGCTTCGTTGGGATGGCCGATGGAGGCCTGGCGCACGGCGTCGTCCTGAAACAGGCCTTCGATGACTTGCATGCCCATTTCCCGGTCCAGGCTATAGACAGCCTGGGTCGAGGGGTCGCGAAACATGTCGAGGATACGCTGGGCATCGCTGGCGACGGCCTGGCGTGTTTTATAGGCATCGAACACAATCTGCGCGCAGCTCAAGACCACGCCGACGATCAATGCCGACAGGAGCACGACCCGGAGTAACTTCACCGACAAGCTGTTCTTGAGTTCCAGCTTCAAAGGGTTATTCCTTGTTCCGTGCGGGTAGCATCAAGTTGCCATGAGTATTGGCAATCCCGTGATGGCAGTCAAAGGGACTATCACCCTTGGGGGATTTTGCCTTCAGCTTGGCCGATTTGCAGTTGTCTTGACGAGTTAGCCTATTAGCACTGTGTCGGTTGTCGAGTCCTTCAACTTGAGGGGCGGGGTGGAGATATTTTCCTTTTGTTTGATGTTAGTCGTCCGCGGCGTTGGGGCAAGGGGGCAAGACTTGTTTCATCATGGGAAATTGTCCTGGGTTGCTCGCTCAGGCGGCCTGATAGCCGACCAGGTTCTTGGTTGATTGAGTACATATCCGTTGCTGCGGTAACGGCGGCTTATGGTTCCGCCCTGACGGCGGGTCACTTTTGGCAAACGCCCCAAAAGTAACCAAAAGGTCTCGCCCCGAACGTACGGCCCCTCGCTAAGGCTCGGCGTTCCTTCGCTCCGGTATTCATCCGGGGGCATTGCCCTCCGGTCGGCTTCGCTTCGACCTACATGCAATGAGTTCGACTGCGTCGAACGGCGCTGCGCGCCAATCCCCGGATAAACACCTGCGCTCAGCCTGCCGAGGGGGCGGGTGGATCAAGATCAAGAGCTGCAGGCGAGCTAACGCTCGGCCTGATGTGCGGTGAAGAGCGTGGTGTACACCGCTCTGCCGTTGCTCCTCTGTGGGAGCGAGCTTGCTCGCGATGGCGGCCTGACAGCCGACCAATCTCCCACGCCTCCAAGCTGATCGTTCCCACGCTCCCGCGTGGGAATGCTGCCAGAGACGCTCCGCGTTACGTTTTTGCGGGTTAACGCGGTGTAGGAAAGCGCCAGAAGTTTCCCACGCAGTTTTCAGGTTGTCCGTCGGAAGCGGGCTGAATAGTCTTTGGCTGTCGCTGAATACTCAGCGATCGGGTGTGAGAACCCGGCTACTTATGGTCATCCAGAACCTGTGCACGCATAATCGCCGCCAGCTAGTCCGCTGTCTGTAAATGCGTCATGGCGGCTGTGTGCGGGCAGACTTAGGTCTGGCCCGGGTGTCCATACCGGTTTCTCACCTCGCACATAGCTGCCACCTCTTCATCGCGTGAGAAACGGCAAGTGGTGGCCCCAGCGCTAGAGGAATGGTTTTATGGACAAATTAATCCCCGATCCCCCCTACAACACCACCAAACCCTACACCCCCAACACCATGTTCATGATCGTCCCGAACATGGATACCGAATCCCTGCTGGCCCACGCTTGTGAGTCATTGGCTTCGGCCAACGTCATGGCGAGTGATTTCGCCACCTGCCTGACTGGCCCCCAGCGCAACACGGCGTTGGCCATTGCGCAGATCATCATGCTGGCGGAACTGGCGGTGAATCGTGCGTTGGATAATGTCGATCCGCAGGGATAGGTATTCAGTCAGGTTGACCGCGTCATCGTTCCGACGAAGGGGCCCGGCCGAACGC
Source organism: Pseudomonas sp. GV085 (assembly GCF_003050925.1). GTDB lineage: Bacteria > Pseudomonadota > Gammaproteobacteria > Pseudomonadales > Pseudomonadaceae > Aquipseudomonas. The sequence goes on from NZ_QAOV01000001.1 coordinate 266,626, forward strand.
TGAAAATCCCGGGCAATAAAAAACCCGGCTAAAAAGCCGGGTTTTCTTGACTGGCGTCGAGCTTAAGCGGTGAAGGTTTTGCCTTCGAACTGCTCAGCCACGAATTTCCAGTTAACCAGGTTCCAGAACGCTTCGACATACTTTGGACGCAGGTTGCGGTAGTCGATGTAGTAAGCGTGCTCCCAGACGTCGCAGGTCAGCAGCGGGGTGTCGCCGTTGGTCAGCGGGTTGCCGGCACCGATGGTGCTGGCCAGGGCCAGGGAACCGTCAGCCTTCTTCACCAGCCAGCCCCAACCGGAACCGAAGGTGCCGATGGAAGTCTTGCTGAACTCTTCCTTGAACTTGTCGAACGAACCGAAAGCCGCGTTGATGGCTTCAGCCAGAGCGCCGGTTGGTTGACCGCCGGCGTTTGGCGCCAGGCAGTTCCAGTAGAAAGTGTGGTTCCAGACCTGAGCGGCGTTGTTGAAGATACCGCCCGAGGAAGTCTTGACGATTTCTTCCAGGGTCTTGCCTTCGAACTCGGTGCCTGGCACCAGGTTGTTCAGGTTCACGACATAGGTGTTGTGGTGCTTGTCGTGGTGGTATTCCAGGGTTTCCTTGGAAATGTGCGGCTGCAATGCATCGTGTGGGTACGGCAGCGGCGGCAATTCGAAAGCCATGATGATTCTCCTAATCAGGTCAGTTGCGGTGAGCGCAAGGCCGATCACGGGCGGCCAGACAAGCGCCGGGGAGTTTGTACTCTTTGCGGCGCAGGGAGTCGGATCATAGCACCGGGGGGGCGGCATAACCACGCAACAACTGTGTGGAATAGAGGTTCCGCCAATCAGATGGCCGCGATCAGTTGCAGCGCTACGGCAAACATCATCACCGCCACCAACAGGTCGAGAATTCGCCAGGTGCTGGGGCGGGCGAGCCACGGTGCCAGCCATGCTGCTCCGAGCGCCAGGGTGAAAAACCACAGCAGCGAGGCGCTGGCCGCACCTACGACATAGGCGCCGGGCTCGGTTTGTTGGGCGCCCAGGGAGCCGATCAGCAAAACGGTGTCCAGATAGACGTGCGGGTTGAGCAAGGTCACCGCCAGCGCGCTGAGCATGACCGCCCGCAGCGAGCGTACGGTCTGGCCTTCGCCCTGCTCAAGACTCTGCTTCGAAAAGGCCCGGCGCAGTGCCTGGCTGCCGTACCACAGCAGGAACGCTGCGCCACCCCAGCGGGCGATGGACAGCAGCGTCGGGTTCTGCGCCAGCACTGTCGCCAGGCCAAATACCCCGGCGGCCACCAACAGGGCATCGCAGGCCACGCAGAGCGCCGCCACCGGCAGGTGATGTTCACGCCGCAGGCTTTGCGCCAGGACAAACGCATTCTGGGTGCCGATCGCCATGATCAGGCCGAAGGCCACGAGCAGCCCGTTCACATAACTTTGCCACATGATTTTTTACTCCGCGTTGGCTGCCAGATCCCGCAGTACTTGCAGGGCACGGTCGGCGTCGGCCTGGCCGACAAACAAATGGTCGTGGTAGTAGCCGGCAATCACGTTGCAGCTGATTCCGGCCTTGCCCAATGCCGTGGCGAACGCGGCAGTCAGGCCGACCGCTTCGAGGGCCGAATGCACGTTCAAGGTGATCCAGGCGGCGATGTAGTCGAAGCTGAATCCGGCTTTTTCGGCGTGGGAACGTTCGAGAATCACGGTCAGGCCTTCCTGTTCCCGGAAGCTGCCGACAATCTCCAGATCCTTGGGCAACTTGCCGTCACGCAGGGTGCAGAACACGTATTCGCCGGTGTTGAGTTGCGGGCTCATGCTGCGCAGCAGCGTTGCCAATGAAGTTTCGCCAGCCATGTGGGCGTTCCTTGTTCCAAGAGTTCTTGCTGGTCATTGTCCTTGTGAAGGTTGTATAAGAAAAACCAATCTTGCTGATCGCTCATTAGGAAAACTGATGTTCGACTATAAATTGCTTTCTGCCTTGGCCGCCGTGGTCGAACAGGCTGGTTTTGAACGGGCGGCCCAGGTGCTGGGTTTGTCGCAATCAGCGATTTCCCAGCGCATCAAGCTGCTGGAAGCGCGGGTTGGCCAGCCGGTGCTGGTGCGGGCCACGCCGCCAACGCCGACGGAAATCGGGCGACGGTTGCTCAACCACGTGCAGCAGGTGCGCTTGCTTGAACGGGATCTGCAAAGCCTGGTGCCGGCGCTGGATGAAGAGGGCCTGCCGGAACGCCTGCGGATCGCCCTGAACGCCGACAGCCTGGCCACTTGGTGGGCGCAGGCCGTGGGGGCGTTTTGCGCCGAACAGCATCTGTTGATGGACCTGGTGGTTGAAGACCAGACCGTTGGCCTCAAGCGCATGCGCGCCGGTGAAGTGGCGGCCTGCGTCTGCGCCAGTGAGCGCCCTGTGGCGGGTGCGCGCAGCGTGTTGCTGGGGGCCATGCGTTACCGGGCACTGGCCAGCCCCGCCTTTATTGCCCGGAATTTTCCGCAAGGCGTGCGCGCCGATCAGTTGGCCCGTACCCCGGCGCTGGTGTTTGGCCCGGACGATTTCCTGCAGCATCGCTACCTGGCGTCCCTCGGCGTCGAGGGCGGTTTCGAACACCATTTATGTCCGTCCTCCGAAGGTTTCATTCGTCTGACGGAAGCCGGGCTGGGCTGGGGGCTGGTTCCGGAACTGCAGGCGCGCGAACAACTGCAAAGGGGCGTATTGCAGGAGCTGCTGCCAGATAAACCGATCGATGTGCCGCTGTACTGGCATCATTGGCGTAATGGCGGTCAGTTGCTGGGGCTGCTCACCGATCAATTGGTACGCGCATCGAAACAATGGCTGGTGCCCTTGGACTGACGCGCAGCGTCAAGACCTCACGCAATACGCAAAACGAAATATTCGGAGCAATTCATGAAGATTCTGGTTACCGGCGCAAGCGGCTTCATCGGCGGGCGCTTTGCGCGTTTTGCCCTGGAGCAGGGCCTGGACGTGCGGGTCAACGGTCGCCGGGCCGAGAGCGTGGAGCATCTGGTACGCCGCGGAGCCGAGTTCATCCCGGGTGACTTGAGCGACCCGGAACTGGCGCGCGAGCTGTGCTCGGACGTCGAGGCCGTGGTGCATTGCGCCGGTGCCGTCGGTTTATGGGGGCGTTATCAGGATTTCCATCAGGGCAACGTCCAGGTTACCGAGAACGTGGTTGAGGCCTGCCTGAAGCAACGGGTACGGCGGCTGGTGCATTTGTCGTCGCCGTCGATCTACTTCGATGGTCGCGATCACCTGGGCCTGACCGAAGAACAGGTGCCCAAGCGCTTCAAACACCCTTACGCCGCCACCAAGTACCTGGCCGAGCAAAAAGTCTTCGGCGCCCAGGAGTTCGGCCTCGAAACCCTGGCCCTGCGCCCGCGCTTCGTCACCGGGGCCGGCGACATGAGCATCTTCCCGCGCTTGTTGAACATGCAGCGCAAGGGGCGCCTGGCGATCATCGGCAACGGTCTGAACAAAGTTGATTTCACCAGCGTGCAAAACCTCAACGAGGCGCTGCTCAGCAGTTTGCTGGCCAGCGGTTCCGCGTTGGGCAAGGCTTACAACATCAGCAACGGCACGCCGATTCCGTTGTGGGACGTGGTCAATTACGTCATGCGCAACATGGACGTCCCACAGGTAACCCGCCACCGTTCCTACGGCCTGGCCTACAGCATGGCGGCGCTCAACGAGGGTGTGTGCAAGTTGTGGCCGGGGCGTCCCGAACCGACGCTGTCGCGCCTGGGCATGCAGGTCATGAATAAAAATTTCACCCTGGACATCAGCCGCGCCCGGCATTATCTGGATTACGATCCCAAGGTCAGCCTCTGGACGGCCCTCGATGAGTTCTGTGGCTGGTGGAAGGCCCAGGATATTCGTTGACGCTCGAACAACGCCCCCTGACTGAACCGGATACGGGGCTTGGGGGTCAATGGTTGAGGCTGTGGGGTTTATACTGCGCGGCATAAAGCCATCATTTGTTTCACTAAGGTTGATTCAATGTCCATGCGTAACGATGCCAACGACGACTTCGACGATGTACCGAGCCTGCGTGCAGACGTTCTCGACGACGATTTTCCGCCGACTGCCCGCACGGTCGTGCATTCGCGCACGGCGCCGGCGGTGAAGGTCAAGGCGGCGAGTACCGGCCCCCTGTGGGCGTTGGTCGGGGCGTTGATCTTTGCGTTCGCGGGCCTGGCCTGGTGGAGTTTTCAGCAGATTTCCCTGATGGAACAGCAATTGGTGGCGACCCAGGAAAGTTTCGCGCGGATCAGTGAGGAAGCGGCTGGGCGCCTGCAGGACATTTCCGGCAAGGTCGTTGCCAGCCAGACCAGTGTCACCACCGACAGCGAGGCCTTGAAGCTGCAAATCCGCCAGCTGGAAAGCAAACTCAAGGACCAGGGCGCCCAGCAGCAAGGTGTTGCCGGCCAGGCCTCGGACCTGGACAAGCGACTGGCACAAATGACTGCGCAATCCGCCGAACTGGACAAACGCCTGGCGCAGTTGACTGCCCAGGACACCGAACATCAGACGGCCAATACGCAGTTGCAGGCCCAGGTCAAAGCCTTGAGCGCTGAATTGGCCACCCTGAAAAGTGCCCCGTCCGACTCGGAAAAACTCGACGCACAGCTCAAAAGCCTGGGCGCCGACATCACCGCACTGAAGAAGCAAGGCAACCCGAGCGCAGCCATCGAACGACTCGAGCAAGACATGATCGTGCTCAAGAGCCAGCAGGACAATCGTCCGGCCGCCACACAGGGCTCGACCAATACCGCCGAGTTCGATGCCTTCCGCAGCCAGGTCACCCGCAACATCAATACCCTTCAGGCGCAGATCCAGAACCTGCAGCAGCAACTGCGCACCCGGCAGTGATTGTCAGTGGTGTGAGTATTTGTGGCGAGGGAGCTTGCTCCCGTTGGGGCGCGCAGCGGCCCCAAAACCATTCACCGCAGTTTTTCAGTTAGAACAGCAGTGCCTCGTTTACGACTGCTTCGCCGCCGAGCGGGACGGTGCGGCGTTCCGACAAGCTCCCTCGCCACAGGCTAATCAGCGCTGGTCGATCCCTTAACTGACTTGCCCGCGATGAAGGCGACTCGGCCTGCCTACCGAACCTTGTCCTCACGCCCGCGCAACAACATGTTCGGCATGGCAATCGCTGCCACCAGCCCCAGCAGCGACACCACCGCGCTGACCGTCAGCAAGTGCCGGAACGTCAGCAACAATTCAGCGCGCAAGGCGTTCTGCGCGTCACCCGGTGCGGCGTTCAAACCGTCCAGCAACACATTCCCCGAACTGCCTTCGGCAATCAGCGACGAGCCGGCCAGGTGCGCAAGACTTGAATCCTGCAACAACGCCAGCAGCAGTGCCGACATCAACGCCACACCCACGGCACCCCCCAGCGAACGGAACAGATTGGTGGTGCTGGTCGCCACGCCGATATCCCGTTGCTCGACCGAGTTCTGCGTGCCGACCAGGGAGGTCGGGAACTGCATGCCGGAGGAAATCCCGCAGAGCAACATGAACAGGCTGCTCACGACGAACGCCTGCGGCGGGCTGAACGCCATGCCAAGAATCGAGATGGGCATCAGCGCAGCACCGGTTAGGATCATCGGTTTGTAGCGCCCGGTCACGGAAGTACGGCGGCCGGCGAAATACGCGCCAATCGGCAAACCCATGGCCAGTGGCAGCAAATGCAGGGCGGCGCTGTCGGCACCGGCACCGGTGACGCTCTGAAAGCGCAATGGCATCAGCACAATCAGCGAGATCGCCTGGAAACTGGTAAAGAAAATCGTACACCAGCACAGGATCGCGTTGCGGTTGGCGAACAGATGCATGGGCAGCAACGGCTCCCGTGCGCGCCGCTCGTGGACGACGAACAGCCCCAGCACCAGCACTGCACTGGCCAGCAGCGCCAGCACTTCGGCACTGCGCCACGAATGGCCCTGACCGACCTGGGTGATGCCCAGTAACAACGCCGTCAGCCCGATGATCATCAGCACGGTGCCCAGGTAATCGATGATCGGTTTGCGTTGCGGAATCGGCAGGCCCACCAGCGTGCGGTTAGCCACCAGCCAAGCACCCAGGCCCAGCGGCAGGTTGATCAGGAACACCCAGCGCCAGGACAGGTATTCGGTCATATAGCCGCCAAGCACCGGGCCGGCCACGCTGGCCACCGCGTACATGCTGCTGAAATAGCCCTGATAACGACCGCGCTCCCGTGGTGGCACGATGTCACCGATGATCGCCTGGCTCACCGAAATCATCCCGCCGGCGCCGATGCCCTGGAAGATCCGCGCCAGTACCAGTTGCTCCATGCTCTGGGCCATGCCGCAGAACACCGACGCCAGGGTGAACAGGCCCATGCCGAACAGCATCAGCTTGCGCCGCCCGTACAGGTCGCCCAGTTTGCCGTAGATCGGCACCGCCACGGTCATGGCCACCATGTAGCCGGAAATCACCCAGGCCAGCAGGCTGACGTCCTTGAATTGCGCGGAAATGGCCGGCATCGAAACAGCGACGATGGTCTGGTCCAGTGCCCCGAGAAAGATCGCCAGCATCAGCGCGATCAGCACGCTGCGGATGGCGGATTTAGGCATTTCAGGCTGGTGGAGATTGGTCACGGGAAAACCTGCGGGCAGTGATTGACCCGCAAGTAGCAAGGCGAGCGGGGATGCTCGCCAGTGTAAGTCGATAGGAGGCTATTCGATAGCCTCATAAGGAAGCCCAACGTAGTTTTCCGCAATGGTTTTCCGACCCGCTTCAGAATCGATGAAATATTCCAGTTCCGACTCGGTAATGCGCTGGCTAAAGGCATCGTGATCATCAAAGCGGTGCAGCATGGAGGTCATCCACCAGGAAAAGCGCTCGGCCTTCCATACCCGGCGCAGGCAGATCTCAGAGTATTTCTCCAGCAAATCGGTGCGATTTTCGCGGTAGGCCTTTAGCAGGATATTGAACAGCGTACTCACATCACTGGCCGCCAGGTTCAGGCCCTTGGCACCGGTGGGCGGGACGATATGCGCGGCATCGCCGACCAGGAACATTCGCCCGTATTGCATGGGTTCGACCACGAAGCTGCGCAGCGGCGCAATGCTTTTTTCGATGGCCGGGCCGGTGACCAGTTTGTCTGCCAGTTCTTGCGGCAATCGCGACTTGAGTTCGTCCCAGAAGCGTTTATCCGACCAGTTATCGACATGATCGCTGGTGGGCACTTGCAGGTAATAACGGGTGCGTGTCGGCGAGCGCATGCTGCACAAGGCAAAGCCGCGTTCATGGCGGGCGTAGACCAGTTCTTCGTGGACCGGCGGGGTATCGGCCAGAATCCCGAGCCAGCCGAAGGGATAGATCCGTTCGAAGACTTTAAGGCTGTCGGCGGGAATCGATTGCCGCGCCACCCCATGGAAGCCGTCGCAACCGGCGATGTAGTCGCAATCGAGTCGCCAGGTCTCACCATCCTTCTCAAAAGTGACAAACGCTTCATCGGTTTTCATGCCGTGGGGAACGACGTTGGCGGCTTGATAAATCGTCTGTGCGCCGACCTCCCGACGAGCGGCCATCAGATCGCGGGTGACTTCGGTCTGGCCGTAGATCATCACGGTTTTGCCACCCGTCAGTGCGTGCAGATCGATATGGACCCGGCGCCCGTCGAGGGCCAGCTCGAAGCCGCCATGCACCAGTCCCTCGGCGTCCATGCGCTGACTCACGCCGGCCTGGCGCAACAGCTCTACCATGCCTTGTTCAAGCACGCCGGCGCGGATCCGGCCGAGCACATAGTCCGGGGCCTGGCGTTCCAGAATGACGGTATCGATACCAGCGTTGTGCAGTAATTGGCCGAGCAACAGGCCTGAAGGGCCGGCACCAATGATGGCGACTTGGGTTTTCAGCGTTTTCATTGTTGTTATGACTCGCAAGCTTCACGCGACCAGGGCCGGTGAATGATTTTTATGGATCGAGTGTTTGCATTTTTCCCTTGCGAGTCTGTCAATTGAAGGTGAAAACTGAGCCGATACCTGTACATTCTGCCAATCGGTGCGATTATCGCCCGCCATCTACTCCGAGGCCTGGATTGAAGTGATGAACAAGCCTGACCTGCCTTCGATTCCGGTGTTCAAGCTCTACGGTGAAAGCCTGGATTGGCCGACCCCGGACTTGCTGCACTGTGAAACCATTTCCAAACGCAGTCGCGAACATCATTGGGAAATCAAACCCCACCGCCACGCTGATTTGTGCCAGTTACTCTTCGTATTCAAAGGTCAGGCAGAGCTTGAAATCGAAGGCAATCGTACGCAACTGGTGGAACCGGCGATCCAGATCCTGCCACCGCTGTCGGTGCACGGTTTTCGCTTTTCCGAAGACGTGGAAGGCTTTGTCGTGACCCTGGCCGCGCCGCTGATCGCCCACCTGCAGATGCAGTTGGGACACTCGGTCAATGCCCTGGCCCAGGCTGAAAGCTACCCGGCAGGCAAGGACGCCGAGTACCTCAACAGCCTGTTCAGTGCCTTGCAGAACGAATACACCAGCCATCAACCGGCGCGGGAAATGCTCATGCATTCGCTGGTCAGTGTGATCATGGTGTGGGTCAGCCGCCAGGTGATCCAGCGTCGCACCGCCATGGCGCGACCGCAGCGGGCCCGGGAATACCTCAACGGCTTTATTCAACTGGTGGAAGAGACCTATCGCCAGCACGTCAAGGTCGAGGACCTGGCGCACCGGCTGGGGATTTCCGTGTCCCACCTCAACGGCACCTGTCGTGAGCTGGCGGGGCAGCCGGCATTGCAGATCATGCACGAACGGCAATTGCTGGAGGCCAAGCGTTTGCTGACCTACACCAGCATGACCATTTATGAAATGTCCGACGTGTTGGGGTTTTCCGATCCGACCAACTTCACGCGCCTGTTCCGGCGTCGTGTGGGGATTTCGCCCAAGGCCTTCCGCGACCGCTTGAAGGCCGATCAGGACAACGAAGCCTGACCCCCTTCGTTACCGGAGGGCGTTGAGGGTGGCGTTGTGGGGAATGCAGCGCTCGAAGTTGCAGCTCGCATATTCGCGGGGCAGGTTGCGCAGTTGCTCTACGCGCCAGGCGGCAGCGCCATACAGCCCGAGCGTGACCGCGCAGGTGATGAAAATCGCGAGGTATCTTCTTGTTTTGATGTTCATGGCGTTGACCTCTGAACGAATACCTTTCGGTATTAGTTTGAGCATAGGTCAGCGCTGGGGAGTTATCAGCAATAGCGCGGTATTCAGAACACTGATGCCCTTGTAGGAGCGAGCCTGCTCGCGATAGCAATCGTTCATTGACGAAGATGTTGACTGATCCAACGCTATCGCGAGCAGGCTCGCTCCTACAGTTTTAATCGGGTTACAGGCCCACATCCCACGCCGGTTCCTCCGGAAACCTCACCACCAGAAAATCCAGCAAGCTGCGCAACGCCGCCGGCATGTGCTTGCGCGAGGCATACACCGCATACACGTTCATTTGCCGGGGTTCGGCCGTCGGCAGCAGACGAATCAATTCGCCGCTGTGAATGTGCACACCGGCCTGATACGTGGGCAGCATCGCCACCCCGGCACCGGCGAGCGTTGCGCGCAACAGCGTGCTGGCCTCGTTGGCACTGATGTTGCCCTGCACCGGGACTGAAACCTGCTCGCCGTCCTGCTCGAAATGCCAGAGGCTTTTGCCGAAGTAGGAATGGGTCAGACAATTGTGCCGGCTCAGGTCCTCGACCCGTTGCGGCGCCGGGTACTCGCGCAAGTAAGCGGGGGAGGCGCAGATCACCGAGCGGCAAACCGTCAGGCGGCGGGCGATCAGGTTCGGGTCCAGGTCGTTGCTGGTGCGGATCGCCAGGTCGATGCGCTCATCCACCAGGTTCACGGTGCGGTCGAGCATCTGCATGTCGATGCTGACACCGGGGTAGCGTTTGACGTACGCGGCCATGGCATCGGCCAGTTGCGCCTGGCCGAAGGAGGTGCTGACGCTGATCCGCAGCAGGCCGCGCGGTGCGTCGTCCGGTTCGCTGACGGCGGCTTGCATGTCGCTGGACAAATCGAGCATCTGCCGACAGCGGGGCAGGATCTCGGTGCCGGCGGCGGTCAGGCTCAACTTGCGTGTGGTGCGATGCATCAGGCGCGCGCCGACCCAGTCTTCCAGTTCCGCCAGATACCGCGACACCACCGGTCGTGACAGCTCCAGATGATCGGCGGCGGCCGACTGGCTGCCGAGGTCGACCACCGTGACGAACACACGCATTGCTTGAAGACGATCCATGATTTGCCCGCTTTCAGAAACAAACTATGTTCAAGCATCGCATTTTTTGTACTGAGTCAGGCAACTAAGCTCTGTTCCTCTGTAGGAGCGAGCTCGCTCGCGATGGTCGTTAACGATAACGCGGGTTACCGGTTAAACGCGGCGTCTTCGATTCCATCGTCGGAACGCCGCCCGGAGCAAGCTCGCTCCTACAAAAGACATCGCCATGCAAGGCATTCGGACAACGGAGCAACAGATGATCGTTTTCACCACTTTAAAGCGCATTTTGCTGGCAAGCGCCACCCTCGGTTTCGCCGCCCATGCAGCTGCCTCGGCCCTGACGCTGGATGTCTACAATCCCGGCGAAAAAGCCATCTTCCCGGTGACCTCGGTGCTGGTCAGCGGCGAGAAAGAAGCGATCCTGGTAGATGCGCAATTCGGCAAATCCCAGGCCGAGCAAGTGGTGGAAAAGATCCGCGCCAGCGGCAAGCAACTGACCACCATCTACATCAGCCACGGTGACCCGGACTACTACTTCGGCCTCGACACCCTGACGGCCGCGTTTCCCAGGGCCAAGGTCCTCGCTTCGCAGCCGACCGTCGACCACATCAAGCGAACCGTCGACGGCAAACTGGCGTTCTGGGGCCCGAAAATGGGGGCTGATGTGCCGGGCAAAACCATCGTGCCGGACGTGCTCAAGGGCGATAGCCTGAACCTCGAAGGGAAGAAATTGCAGGTAGTCGGCCTTGAGGGCTCGCAGCCGGATCGCAGCTTTGTATGGATTCCATCGATCAAGGCCGTAGTCGGCGGTGTCGTGGTGGCGCAGAACATCCACGTGTGGATGGCTGACACGCAAACGCCACAGTCCCATGCCGATTGGTTGGCTACGCTGCATTCCATTGAAGCCCTGAAGCCGCAGACCGTGGTACCGGGGCATTACCTGGGCGAGAGCGATCGCTCCCTGACGGCAGTGCAGTTCACCGCCGCTTACATCAAGGCCTTCGACGAGGAAACCGCCAAGGCCAAGGATTCTGCTGATCTGATTGCGGCAATGAAAAAACGCTTCCCGGCACTGGGCGATGAAAGTTCGCTGGAGCTGAGTGCCAAAGTCGCCAAGGGCGAGATGAAGTGGTAACCCGCTTCAACTGAAATCCAAACAGCTCAACCCACTGGAGAACGTCATGAGCAAAATCGCAATCATTGGTGCCACCGGTCGTGCCGGTAGCCAACTGCTGGAAGAGGCCCTGCGTCGTGGTCACAGTGTTACCGCCATTGCCCGCGACACATCGAAAATCGACCTGCGTGAAGGTGTGGTCGGCAAGGCCGTCGATGCCCTTGATGCCGCTGCGTTACAAGCTGCAATTGCGGGCCATGACGTGGTTATCAGCGCGGCGCATTTCGCCACGCTACCTGCCAGCGCAGTCGTTGACCCGGTGAAAAAAGCTGGGGTAAAACGTCTGCTGGTGGTGGGCGGGGCGGGTTCGCTGCTATTGCCCGATGGCACTCGAGTGATCGATAGCGAAGGTTTCCCTGAGGCTTACAAGGCAGAGGCCAGTGCCGGTGCCGAGTTCCTCGCTAACCTGCGTCAGGAAAAGCAACTGGACTGGACCTTCCTGTCGCCATCGGCCGAATTTGTCGAAGGCGAGCGCACCGGGAAATTTCGTCTCGGTCAGGATGGTTTGCTGGTGAGCAGCGAAGGGCGCAGCTGGATCACGTTCGCCGACTACGCGATTGCAATGCTCGACGAAGTGGAAGCGCCAAAGCATTCGCGGCAGCGGTTTGCGGTCGGGTATTGATCAGATTGATTACCTGTGGGAGCGAGCCTGCTCGCGAAGGCGTCAGGTCAGCCAACTGCATTTTTGAATGGTCGATCGCTTTCGCGAGCAGGCTCGCTCCCACAGGGTGGTGCACCAGGGTTTTGCGGTTTTACCGCGACTGCGCCTGCTCCACCAACCAGCCCATCAATTCACGCAACTTCGGCGAAGGTTCGGGCTTTTCGGGGAACACCAGGTAATACGCCAGCCCCGTTGTGACCTTCAAATCGAATGGCATGACCAGCCGCCCGGCGTTCAGGTCATCGCCGATCAGCGACCAGTCGCCAATCGCCACCCCCGTTCCCTGGGACGCCATCGACATCGCCAGGTCCAGTGTTTCGAAATGCTGACCCTTGCCGACATTGGTCAAATGCACATCCGCCGCTTTCAACCAGGCCTTCCAGTCCCGTTCATCGCGGGTCGGGTGGAGCAACAGGTGTTGTTGCAGATCGGCCGGTGCTTGCAGGGGCATGGGGCCTTCGAGCATCGGTCTGGAGCACACAGGCGTGAGTTGCTCATCGAAGAGTTTTTGCGACATCAATGAATCGTCCGGCGGTGTGCCATACATCACCGCCGCATCGAACTGCTCGCGATGAAAATCCACGCCGTGCTTGACCGTGGTGGTCAGTTCCACCGGCACATCCGGGCGTTCCCTTTGCCATTGCAACAGACGCGGCAGCAACCAGCGCATGACGCAGGTCGGGGCCTTGAGTTGCAGGGTTTCGCGCTTCTCGCCGATCTGTTCAACGGCCTCGTCGATCAGGCCGAAAATCTGCTGTACCCGTGGCAGCCATTCCCGCCCTTCGGCCGTCAGGTCCAGGCCCCGGGCCAGGCGGATGAACAGCTCATAACCCAGATGATCTTCCAGCCCGGCGATCTGCCGACTCACCGCACCCTGGGTGATGTGCAGCTGTTCGGCGGCCCGGGTGAAATTGCAGCACTGCGCGGTAATCAGGAAGGTGTGCAGCGCCGGCAGGGGAGGCAGTCGTTTCATTGGGATCCAAGGTATGACGTGAGGACATGGCTAGTATGACTTTTTATCCATTGTTGCGGCTACGTCTAGCCCGTTCCAATGAGGCCATTCCCGGGCCTGCGAATCCATCATAAACACAGCGCACGCCCGGCGTCTCAAACGAACAAAAAGGGCAAAGACATGGCGACGTGCGGCGAAGTATTGGTCAAGTTACTCGAAAACTACGGGGTCGAGCAGGTGTTCGGCATTCCGGGGGTGCATACCGTGGAGCTGTATCGCGGGCTGGCCCGTTCGCGCATCAACCACGTCACGCCGCGCCATGAACAGGGCGCTGGCTTCATGGCCGACGGCTACGCCCGCACCAGCGGCAAACCGGGTGTGTGCTTCATCATCACCGGCCCGGGCATGACCAACATCACCACCGCCATGGGCCAGGCCTACGCCGATTCGATCCCGATGCTGGTGATCTCCAGCGTGCAATCGCGCAGCCAGTTGGGTGGCGGTCGCGGCAAGCTGCATGAGCTGCCGAACCAGGGCGCACTGTGTGCCGGTGTCGCGGCGTTCTCCCACACCCTGATGTCGGCGGCGGAGTTGCCGGGTGTGTTGGCTCGCGCCTTTGCACTGTTCCAGGCCGGGCGTCCGCGTCCGGTGCACATCGAAATTCCATTGGACGTATTGGTCGAAGAAGCCGATGACCTGCTCAGCAGCCTGCCGGTCAATATCGACCGCGCCGGTGCTTCGCCGAGCGCCGTGTCACGCATGACCGATTTGCTGGCCGACGCCAAGCGTCCACTGATTCTCGCCGGTGGCGGGGCCATCGACGCGGCGTCCGAGCTGACTGAACTGGCCGAGCGGCTGGACGCGCCGGTCGCCCTGACCATCAATGCCAAGGGCATGCTCGCCTCCGGCCACCCGTTGCTGATCGGCTCGACCCAGAGCCTGGTCGCTACCCGTGCGCTGGTCGCCGAGGCCGATGTGGTCCTGGCCATTGGCACCGAGCTGGCCGAGACCGACTACGATGTGACCTTCGCCGGTGGCTTTGAAATCCCCGGCAAGTTGCTGCGCGTCGACATCGACCCGGACCAGACCGTGCGCAACTACCCGCCGCACGTGGCATTGGTGGCCGACTCGCGCAACGCCGCCCAGGCTTTGCTCAGCGCCCTGTCGCACAAATCCCTGGCCGAGCGCCGCAACGATTGGGGCCAGGTGCGCGCCGCTCGTCTGCGTGAAGACCTGGCCGCGACCTGGGACGCACCGACCCTGGCCCAGACCCATTTCCTCGAAACCGTTCTGCATGAATTGCCGAACGCGGTATTCGTCGGCGACTCGACGCAACCGGTGTACACCGGCAACCTGACGTTCAACCCGGAGCGCCCGCGCCGCTGGTTTAACTCGTCCACCGGCTACGGCACCCTCGGCTACGCCTTGCCGGCGGCGATTGGCGCCTGGCTGGGTGGCCGCGTTGAAGGTGGCGCGCGTCCTCCGGTGGTGTGCCTGATCGGCGACGGTGGCCTGCAATTCACCCTGCCGGAACTGGCCAGCGCCGTTGAAGCGCGCACCCCGGTGATCGTGCTGCTGTGGAATAACCAGGGCTACGAAGAGATCAAGAAATACATGGTCAACCGTGACATCGAACCGGTCGGCGTGGACATCTACACCCCGGACTTCATCGGTGTGGCCAAGGCATTGGGTTGTGCGGCCGAAGCGGTCAGCAGTGTCGAGCAACTGCGTGGCGCATTGCGTATGGCCACCGATCGCCAGGGCCCGACCCTGATTGAAATCGACCAGGCCGAGTGGATGCAGGCGGTGTCGAAATGATGTTCCCTACAACGCTGGATGGCCTGTACATCTACGGCCAATGGTCGGCCGGCAACGAACACCTGCGCGTGATCAACCCGGCGACCGAAGCCCTGTTGACCACCGTCAATGGCGGCGACGAACGCGCGGTTGATCAAGCCGTGAGCGCGGCGACCCAGGCGTTCGCCGACTGGTCAAAAACCACGGGCGCCGAACGCGGTGCGATCCTGCGCAAAATCGCCGCCGGCGTGCAGGCCAACCGTGAAAAGCTGATGCACTTGCAGTCGAGCAACAACGGCAAGCCACAGTTCGAAGCGGCTATCGACGTTGATGACGTGATCGCCACGTTCGAGTATTACGCCGGTTTGGCCGAAGGGCTGGACGCGAAACAGGACAGCGCCATTGAGCTGCCGACCGACGATTTCAGCGCGCGTTTGCGCCGCGAGCCGTGCGGTGTAGTCGGCTTGATCGTGCCGTGGAACTTCCCGATGGTCACCACTGCGTGGAAGCTCGCCCCGGCCCTGGCCGCCGGTTGCTGCGTGGTGCTCAAGCCTTCGGAAGTGACGCCGCTGCCGGAGCTGGAACTGGCGGCAATCGTCGCCCAGGCCGGTGTGCCGGCGGGTGTGTTCAACCTGGTGTGCGGCACCGGCCTGGCCGTTGGTGCTCCGCTGTCGGCGGACCCACGCATCGCCAAGGTGTCCTTCACCGGCAGCAACGCAGTCGGCGTGCAGGTCATGCAACGGGCGGCGGAAACCGTCAAAGGCGTGAGCCTGGAACTGGGCGGCAAATCTTCGCTGCTGGTGCTGGCCGATGCCGATCTCGACCTGGCGGTGGAAGTGGCTTGCAGCGGTGGTTTCTTCAACGCCGGGCAGATGTGCTCCGCCACCAGCCGCGTGCTGGTCGCCGATGAACTGGCCGATGAGTTCCTGACCCGCGTTAAGGCTCGTGCCGAAGCGATTCGCGTAGCCGACCCGTTCGACCCGAACGTGGAAATGGGCGCACTGGTCAATCAGGCGCAATACCAGCGCGTGCTCGGTCACATCGATCGCGGTTTGAGTGCCGGCGCCAAGCTGGTTTGCGGTGGCAATCGCCCGGCCGACCTGCCACGCGGATATTTTTTGCAGCCGACGGTTTTCACCGAAGTGCCCCAGGGCAGTGCGCTGTGGAATGAAGAAATTTTCGGCCCGGTGATCTGCGTGCGCAGTTTCGCCTCGGAAGCCGAAGCGATTGCACTGGCCAACGACAGCCAGTTTGGCCTGGTCGCCAGTGTGGTCACGCGCAATGCACAGACCGCTGACCGCGTCGCCAACGCCTTGCAGGCGGGGCTTGTGTGGATCAACGCGCCACAGGTGATCTTCCCGCAGACCGCCTGGGGCGGCTACAAGCAGAGCAGCATCGGCCGTGAATTGGGGCCGTGGGGCTTGCAGGCTTTCCAGGAAATCAAACACGTGATCCGGGCCGTCTGACGCCTGTCACTGTGTAGGAGCGAGCTTGCTCGCGATGGACGTCAACGATGACGTGGGGCGCCTGAATTTACGCGGCGCCCTTGCACCTTTCGCGAGCAAGCTCGCTCCTACAGGAGGCATGCGCTGGCGTCATGGCTTCAATGAGTTTTTATCGATAGTCAGGTGTTTTACACGACCTCAGGATGAACCCGCTGGCTCAGCCAAGCCCCCGAAAATACGGGGGATAACGCTGGTCCGGTCGCGTGGATGCAACAGTTTCGACCTGCCTTATACCTACAAAAACAAAGGGAGTCCGTAATGGGCGAGCATGATCTGAACAGACGTCAATTCATCAAGACCGTGGGCGTAGCCTCGGTTGCAGCGGCAGCCATGAGCATGCCGTTCATCAAGGCCAATGCCAGCGACACACGTTTTGCCGGCAAGACCCTGCGTTTGCTGACCTGGTCCGATGACACCGGCCTGGCTGCGCTGCGCAACATCGCCGCGACCTTCGAAGACAAGTACGGCTGCAAGGTCATCGCTGACCGCACCGGCAGTACCTCGGAAATGGTCGCCAAGCTCAAGGCCGGTGGTGATCGTCCGCAATACGACGTCATCACCCTGGCAGGCGTCGGCGCCGAAGGTCTGGCCGCTGCCAACCTGCTGGAAAAACCCGACCTCAACCGCATTCCCAACCTCGTCGATGTACCGGAGAAGTACCGCACCGGCGCCAATGGCCACGGTATCGGTTACCTGCTGTGGTGCAACAGCCTGGTCTACAGCACCCGCACCCAGAAACAAGCGCCGGACAGCTACGCTTCCCTGTGGGACGCCGACCTGGCACCGAACATCTTCCTGCCGCCGCCGAACTGGACCGAGGCCATGGACCTGATCATCATCGCCGCCAAACTGGCCGGTGGTGACGAACACAACATTGAACCTGGCTTCAAGAAGCTCGCCGAGCTGAAAGATCGTGTGGTGACCCTGGGCGAAAACCCGAACCAGATCGCCGAACTGTTCCGTACCGGTTCCCTGGACATGGGCGGTCTGTACGCCCCCGCGTTCTTCCCGAAACAGATCCGCGATCCGAACTACGGCCTGGGCGCCACATTTGGCATGAAGGAAGGTTTCTACACCGACCTGATGCTGTCGGTGATGCCGAAGAATCGTCCGGGCGATACCGACATGGCCTACGCCTTCATCAACCATTCTCTGGACCCGCTGGTGCAGGGCAAGATGGCTGAAGACATCTACAACGGCCCGGTCAACGCCAAGGCGATCATCTCCGCCGAAGCACGCAAGAGCCCGTACATCCTCACGCCGGAGCAGATTGCCGAGAAGGCGATCATGCACGACAACGCCTTCCTGGCGACTGTGCATGACCAATGGATTCGTCGTTACACGGAAATCTTTTCTTCCTGATCTGAATGGCGCGGAGGTTCTTCGAGCCTCATCGCGGCACGGGTGTGACGGCTGACCGGATCCCCCCTGTAGGAGCTGCCGAAGGCTGCGATCTTTTGATCTTGATATTGATCTTCATCTGCTCCAGAAAAGATCAAGATCAAAAGATCGCGGCCTTCGGCAGCTCCTACGGGATCGAGTTAATACCCACACTCTTGCGCCAATGATCTTCCATTGACGAGACCCTTTGCTATGGAACACCAACCTCTGACTCATCCGGTGAGTGCCGCCCCCGTGCGCGCTGTTCGGGGTGTTTCGCCAACGACGCGCGCCTGGTTTTTTCTCTCGCCGTCGATGCTGTTTCTTGGCGTACTGATTGCCGCAAGCCTCTTGGTACTGCGCATGAGCGTGGGCACCAAAGGCGCGGAATGGTCCGGGTTCAGCCTGGCCAGTTACGCCCAGTTGCTGGAACCCTATTACCTCAAGTCGCTGATGCTGACCTTGCGCCTGGCGCTGATCAGCGCGGTGATCGCCGTGATCCTGGCGATCCCGGTGGCCTACACCATGTCGCGCCTGAGCTCGCCGTTCGTGCGCCGGATCTTCCTGGCGGCAGTGTTGCTGCCCTTGCTGGTCAACCTGTTGCTGCAAAGCTACGGCTGGCTGGTGATCCTCGGTCCCGGTGGCATGCTCAACCAGACCCTGATGGGCCTGGGCCTGATCAAGCGCCCGATCATGCTGTTGTACAACCAGAACGGCGTGTTGATGGGCCTGGTGCAAACCGCCTTCCCGCTGGCCGTGTTGCCGATTGCCAGCGCCATGCGCGGCGTCGCTCGCAGTTACGAAGAAGCCGCCGCGACCCTCGGCGCCAGTCGCTTCCAAGTGTTTCGCCAGGTGGTATTGCCGATGAGTCTGCCGGGGATCATTACCGGTGCGACCCTGGTGTTCGCCTACAACGCCAGCAGTTTCGTGGTGCCGTTGCTGCTCGGTGGCCGGCGTGTGCCGATGCTGGCGGTGATGGTGCATGACCAGATCGCCCCGCTGATGAACTGGCCCGCCGCATCCGCTGCCGGTGTGGTGCTGATCGTCACCACCCTCGCGATCATGACCCTGTCCGAATACATCACTGGCCGTCGTCGCCGCATGCTGGAGGCTTCGCAATGAGTACCCTGATCAAGAAGCGCCAGTCGCTGTTGCCCGGCGAGACCGGCAAGTTTGCCGGCATCCTCTCGGGCTTCATCCTGCTGTTGGCGGTGTTGCCGATCCTGACCATGATCGTCATGTCCTTCAGCGGCGCGTCGAACCTCGACTTCCCGCCGAGCAGCTACAGCCTGCAATGGTACAAGGCCGCCTGGCACACCTTCGTGTCGCCGGACGCCAGTGACGTGCTGAGCCTGGGCAAAGCCATGAGCACCAGCCTGATGGTGGCGTGCCTGACCATGATTTTCGCCACGATCATTGCGGTGCCGGCGGCCTACGCGCTGACCCGTTGCGAGTTCCGCGGCAAGGCCGTGGCGCTGCAACTGATGTCGTTGCCACTGGTGTTCCCGATGGTGGTATTGGGGCTGGCGTTGCTGCTGGTGTTCGACAGCCTGCCGTTCCAGATGACCACCTCGCGCCTGGTGATTGCCCACGTGATCCTCGCCTTGCCGTTCGTGGTGAAGAACTGCACGGCGGCGATGCTCTCCATCGGCAGTGAAGTCGAAGAGGCTGCGCAAATGCTCGGTGCTTCACCGCTGCGGGCGATTGTCGATGTGGTGGTGCCGTTGATGAAGTCGGGGATCCTGGCAGGCATGCTGCTGGCGTTCATCGTCTCGTTCAACGAGTTCACCGTGACCTACTTCCTCTACACCATCGATGTGATGACCGTGCCGATCTGGATGTACAGCCGCACCGTGTCTTCGCTCGACCCAACCGTATTTTCGTTTGCCGTGCTGATCGTGTTGATCGACTTTGTCCTCATTTGGGCGCTCGAAAAACTGGTTGGTGAAGGTGGCGTTTCGTTCTGATTTCTTGAGGTGATTCACATGTCTGGTCTGATTCTGGAAAACGTCGAGAAACACTACGGCTCGGCCTGCGCGGTAACGGATGTGAACCTGCATTTGCCCGAGGGCAAACTGGTGTGTTTCCTCGGCCCTTCGGGCTGCGGCAAAACCACCTTGCTGCGCATGATTGCCGGCCTTGAAACCCTGACCGGCGGCGAGATCCGCCTGGACGGTGAAGACATCGGCAACACCCCGGCGCACCTGCGCAATTTCGGCATGGTGTTCCAGTCCCTGGCGTTGTTCCCGCACATGACGGTGGGGGAGAACATCGCCTATCCGCTGAAACTGCGCGGGGTCAGCAAGGCTGACCAGCAGGCGCGGGTGGTGGAGTTGCTGGAACTGATCCAGTTGCAGCAGATGATCAATCGTCCGGTGGCCAAGCTGTCCGGCGGGCAACGCCAGCGCGTGGCGATTGCCCGGGCAATTGCTTCGCACCCGAAAATCCTCCTGCTCGACGAGCCGCTGTCGGCGCTGGACGCCAAACTGCGCGAGTCGATGCAGGTGGAAATCCGTCAGCTGCAACAACGCCTGAACATCACCACCATCATGGTGACCCACGACCAGCGCGAGGCCATGACCATGGCCGATATCGTGGTCGTATTGGGTGAGCACAAGGTGCAGCAGGTGGGCACGCCGATTGAAATCTACCGCCACCCGGCCAACGAGTTCGTCGCGGACTTCATCGGCTCGGGCAACATCTTCCCGGCCACGGTGCTGGGCAACGGCAAGGTCAGCTTGCCAGGCGGCGATGCGCTGCAAGTGCCGATCTGCAGCAGCATTGTGGTCGGTGAAAAAGTGAAGATGCTGATTCGCCCGGAAGACCTGCAACTGTCGGCTCCGCAGGCGACCGCGGGCAACCGTCTACTGGGCAAGGTGACCTTCGTGCGGGATATCGGTGCGACCATCGAGACCACGGTGGAGTGTTCCGGGGTGTCGTTTACCGCGCTGAGCACGCCGTGCCAGGGCTTTGGCCTGAGCGTTGGGCATCCGGTGTCGGTGACCTTGCCGGTGGAGGCTTGTCGGGTACTGGGGGCCTGATCCAGGATTTATATTGCCTGAACTGGCCCTATCGCGAGCAGGCTCGCTCCTACATGGGGGTTGTGTACACCGGCCCATTGTAGGAGTGAGCCTGCTCGCGATGGGGCCGGCACAACCAACACAAATTCTGGATCAAACCGATAAGCGCAACCGCGCCAGATCCCGCAACGGCGGCGCCCCGAACAACCGGCTGTACTCCCGGCTGAACTGCGACGGGCTTTCATACCCGACCCGATACCCCGCCGCCGAAGCTTCCAGCCCTTCGGCCAGCATCAACCGCCGTGCTTCCTGCAGGCGCAACTGCTTCTGGTACTGCAACGGACTCATCGCCGTCATCGCCTTGAAGCGGTGATGCAGCGTCGACACGCTCAGGTTCACTTCCTTGGCCAGATCGTCGATACGCAACGGCTGTTCAAAGTTGCCGTTGAGCCATTTGATCGCCTGGCTGATGCGATGGCTCTGACTGTTGGCGATGGCGATTTCGTACAGCCGATGTCCCTGCTTGCTGCGCAACAATCGGTAGAGTATTTCTCGACGAATCAGCGGCGCCAGCATGGCGATGTCTTTTGGCGTGTCCAGCAACCGCGCCAGGCGCAGCACCGCGTCGAGCATCGCGCTGTCGAGTTTTTCGACATACAGCCCGCGCCCGGTCGGCCGGGAGGGCACTCCGAGGGGGCCGGCGTCGGCGATCAATGCAGTGATTTCCGTGGGTTCGATGTCCAGGCGCAAGGCCAGGATCGGTTCCTCGGGCGAGACATCCACCACCCGTCCACTGAGCGGCATCGAGACCGAGACCACCAGGTAGTTCAACGGGTCGTAGTTGAAGTACTCGTTGGCCAGCTGAACTTCCTTGCGCCCCTGGGCCATGATGCACAGCGCCGGTTGCGCGAGCACCGGGGCGAACTCGTGGGACTGGCTGTGGCGGGACATGAACAGTGAGCCAATGGCGGTCGCATAACTGCCATCTTCGGCGGTGTTACGGCGAATGATCGCCGCCAGTTCCGCGCGCTGGTGCTCCAAGTCTGGGTTCAGCGGCGCTTCAGAGTGATCGAGCGACGACATGCAAGGCATCCTCGGCAAGGCATGAGTAATGGGCAGAGCATAAGTTTGTGCAAGCCGCAGCGGTAGACACATCCTGCCCGATGCTTGCCTGATTCTGCTCGGGGTTGGTTTCGTTCCCAAGCACGGCCAACGCACAGGCGCGCTTCAACTAACGCCGATAACCCCGTAGGAGCTGCCGAAGGCTGCGATCTTTTGACCTTCACTTTCAAAATCAAAAGATCGCAGCCTTCGGCAGCTCCTACACAAAGCTCGTATGGCAGAACCGTGACAGGGTTTTACTGCTTGTTACAGGCTGGCGATGCAGTTTCGCAGGATTGTGCAACGCGCCGGCAGGAATCGACTAACGAGACAGGCGTCGCGGCCCTTAACCTTTGATCCTGTCGCAGCCCGTCCCCCGGGCTGCCACGCGACTCCCCGGGAGGGTTGAACATGTCCAAGCAGATCCCTGTCAGTCATATGGCCTTCGTTCGAGCGCGCACCGGGCGCTCGGCGGAACTCGGTGTACGCCTCAGCGCCCTGATCGAACCGTCCCGCGCAGCGCCTGGCTGCCTGAGCTTTGCCTTGCAGCATTCGCAGTGCGATCCGCAGCTTTGGCTGGTCTCCGGTTTCTGGAGCAATCAACAGGCCATGACTGCGTACTTCAGCACGCCGGCGATGGAGATTTTTGCCGAGCTGGTGCAGGAGCTGGTGGTCAACAGCCTGGATTTCCACACCTTCAAGGATGTCTCGGCGGCGCAGGCCCTCGATCAGTCCGCAGTGGCGGTACACAAACTGGCCGGTTGAGGGTTTAATGATGGCATTCTCAACCAGCCAGGATGTCGCGACATGGCACGTAAAGCCTTTGATCACTTCGAAGCTGTTTCCGCTGTAGTACCGGGCGAGGGTGGTTACCACGCCGCTATCGCCGTCAAAGCCCTGGGTGGTGCCGGCGCTCCGCGTTTTCACAAAGTGCTGGAAGGCCAGATCTTCAAGACCGCTCACGAGGCCGATGATGCGGCCGCCAAGGAACTGACCCACCTCAAGGACGTCAAGGAAAACACCGACCTGCTCTGGTGATTCTCATCGCCCCGGGCGGTACATCTTGAACAACGCCTCGGGCCCCAGCTGGAAATAATCCGCTGGCCCGCCGCCGCGCAGAATCGGTTCTGCCGCGGCGGTGTCGTATATCCCATCCTTCAACAGCCATTTGGCGATATGCACGGCGACCACTTCGCCGAGGATCAGCCAGCTGGGCACCACATTGCCGTCCGCCCGTTGCAACTGGATGATCTGCGTGACCTTGCACTCGAAGGACACCGGGCTCTCGGCCACCCGCGGCACCTGAATGACCTTCGAGGCAACGGTCGTCAGCCCGGCCAGTTCGAATTCGTTGACTTCAGGCCCGACCATGGCGCAGCTCTGGTTCATCTGCTCGGCCAGCGGCCGCGTGGCCAGGTTCCAGGCGAACTCGCCGGTCTGTTCGATGTTGTTCAGGCTGTCTTTGCGCCCGATACTGGAAAACCCGATGATCGGCGGAATGTAGTTGAAGGCGTTGAAGAAGCTGTAGGGCGCGAGGTTCAAGTGGCCCTCGGCATTCTGTGAAGAGATCCAGCCGATGGGGCGCGGGCCGACGATGGCATTGAACGGATCGTGGGGCAGGCCGTGGCCGTTGGCGGGTTCGTAGAAGTGGATGTCGTCGGGCATGGAGTAATTCCAGGGCGTAGTTCGGGTGGCGTTCATAGTGCAAGGATGAACCGCTGAATTCCAGTCGACTCTACCCTCTGTGGGAGCGAGCTTGCTCGCGATGGTGTATCAGATAAGTTGGTGTCGACTGACACTCCATCGCGAGCAGGCTCGCTCCCACAAGGGGTTATGTTGATTCAATAAAAAAGGGGCAGACCCCGGTGAGATCTGCCCCTTTTCCTTGAGGCTTGATTTAGTCCGTGACAATCCGTGAATGCTTGCGGGTGTCTTTCATGGTGACGTACACCAGCAACGACACGGCAATACACGCGGTCACGTACCAGTAGTAACCCGTCTCCATGCCGATGCTCTTGAACCACAGCGCGATGTATTCGGCGGTGCCACCGAAGATCGAAACGGTCAGTGCGTACGGCAGGCCCACGCCCAGTGCGCGGATTTCGGTCGGGAACAGTTCGGCCTTCACCACCGCATTGATCGAGGTGTAGCCACTGACGATGATCAGCGCCGCCATGATCAGGAAGAACGCGCCCCACCAGGTCTGGATGGTGTGCAGGGTGGTGAGGATCGGCACGGTGAACAGGGTGCCCAGGATGCCGAAGGCAATCAGGATCGGCCGGCGACCGATTTTATCCGAAAGCCCGCCGATCACCGGTTGCAGGCACATGAACAGGAACAGTGTGGCGGCGGAAATGGTGGTGGAGTCGGAAATGCTCATGCCGACGGTGTTCACCAGGTATTTCTGCATGTACGTGGTGTAGGTGTAGAACGCCAGGGTACCGCCCATGGTCAGGCCGACCACGGTCATCAGTTCCTTGGGGTGACGCATCAAGGTGCGCATCGCGCTTTCCTTGGCTTTTTCTTTCTTGGTGAAGGACTCGGTTTCTTCCATGCCACGACGCAGATAGAGCGCAACCACGGCACACAGCGCGCCGATGGCGAACGGGATGCGCCAGCCCCAGGCGTACAGCTCTTCGGTAGTCAGGAAGTTCTGCAGGACAATCAGCACTGCCAAAGCGATGAGCTGGCCAGAGATCAGGGTCACGTACTGGAAGCTGGAGTAGAAGCCACGACGTTCCTTGGTCGCCATCTCGCTGAGGTAGGTGGCGGAGGTGCCGTATTCGCCACCCACCGACAGGCCTTGCAGCAAGCGCGCGAACACCAGCAGGATCGGCGCACCGATGCCGATGACTTCGTAACTCGGGCTCAGGGCGATCAGCAGCGAGCCGAAGCACATCAGGTACACCGAAGCCATCAGGGCCTTTTTGCGCCCGACCTTGTCGGCATACAGCCCCATCAGCCAGCCACCGATCGGACGCATCAGGAAGCCCACGGCGAAAATCGCGGCGGTGTTGAGCAGTTGGGCGGTGGTGTCGCCTTTGGGGAAGAAGGTCTTGGCGAAGTACAGGGAGAAGGCGGCGTAGACGTACCAGTCGTACCACTCGACCATGTTGCCGACGGAACCGCTGAAAATCGATTTGATGCGACTGGCGGTGGTTCTTTCCTTGGCCGGTGCGGCAGCCGACCCAAGCGGCAGGGAGTTGGAGTTATCCATTGAAGGATCCTTCATTTAATTGTTTTTGTGGAGCGCGAATAAACGCAGCCTGCAAGGGCTATAGCAGGAGCTGTGCCAAGGGGGAGAGGGGCGGTTTAGAGGGGTGGTGGTGTTTCGGTGAGCGGAAATCCGCTTGTCTGTAGTTGGTGGTGAGCGGAAAATTGCTCAAGTGTTGCTGTGGTTGTACCGGCCTCATCGCGAGCAGGCTCACTCCTACAATGGATCGGCGTACATCAAACCACTGTAGGAGTGAGCCTGCTCGCGATGAGGCCAGAGCAGACGCCACAAAAATCAGGCCTCGGGCAAAAACATCTCCCGGCTCAACCCATGCCGCTGCATCTTTTCATTGAAGGTCCGGCGCGGCAGTTGCAGTTCTTCGAGCACCGCTTTCACATCGCCCTTGTGCCGGGTCAGCGCGGCACGCAGGCATTGCGCTTCGAACGCTTCCTGCTGCGCTGCCAGTGACTGGCCGGGCTCGATGCCCAAGGGCTCCGGCTCACCCAACCCCAATACCTGACGCTCGGCGACGTTCGCCAGTTCGCGCACATTGCCCGGCCAGTCGTGGCTCAGCAGGTGACTCAACTGTGCGCCGCTCAACGGTGGAAATTTACGTCCCAGCCGTTCGGCGGCGTTTTGGGCAAAGGATTCGAACAGCAGCGGAATGTCTTCCCGGCGTTCGCGCAAGGGCGGCAGGCGTAGTTCTGCGACGTTCAAACGATAGGCCAGGTCTTCGCGAAAACGTCCGGCCCGCGCTTCGTCGAGCAGGTCCGGTTTGGTCGCGGCGATGATGCGCAGATCCACGCGGATGCTCTGGTTCGAACCCAGTCGTTCAAGCTTTTGCTCTTGCAACACCCGCAGCAATTTCACTTGTTGGGCCAGGGGCATGCTTTCGATTTCATCGAGAAACAGCGTGCCGCCGTCGGCGTACTCCAGTTTGCCGATGCGCTTGCCGGACGCCCCGGTGAACGCGCCGCTCTCGTGACCGAACAGCTCGGCCTCGAACAATTGCTCGGGGATGGCCGCGCAGTTGAGTGCGACAAAGGGTTTGTCGGCCCGTGGTCCGAAGTCGTGCAGGCAGCGGGCGACCAGTTCCTTGCCGCTGCCGGTTTCACCGCGGATCAATACGTTGACCGGCAGCGCCGCCAGATCGAGAACCTGCCGACGCAGGTTTTGCAGGCCACGGGACACGCCTAGCAGCGTGGCATCCAGTTTGGCGCGGTTGTCCGCCTGTTCGTGCAGCGCGCGGTTTTCCAGCACCAGCCGACGCTTGTCGAGGGCGCGGCGCAGGCTGCCGAGCAGGGTTTGCGGGCTGAAGGGTTTCTCCAGGAAATCGTAGGCACCGTCGCGCATGGCCTCGACGGCCATCGGTACATCACCGTGGCCTGTCAGCAGGATCACCGGCAAATCGGCATCCCGGCGTTGTACTTCGGCCAGCAGTTCCAGGCCGGTCATGCCGGGCATGCGCACGTCGCTGAGAATCACCCCGGCAAAATGCCTGGGCAATTGCGCCAGGCATTCATCGGCGCGGCTGAACAGCTGCACCTCGAAACCCGACAGGCTCAACCATTGCTCGACGGCACTGCGGATGCTGCTTTCGTCGTCGACCACGATCACTGAGTTCAGCATGCTTCATGCACCTCCAGGTCGATGGGCAAGGTCAGGGTAAACACGGCGCCTTTGTCATGATTGCCGGCACTCAAGCGCCCGCCGGATTCATGAACGATGGCAAAGGACACGGCCAGCCCGATTCCCAGGCCTTCGCCCACCGGTTTGGTGGTGAAGAACGGATCGAAGACCTTGGACAGGTTCTCTTCGGCGATACCGCCACCATTGTCGATCACGCTCAGGCGCCACAATTGCTCGTCGGCTTCGAGGCGGATTTCCAGGCGTTTGCAGGGTTTGTCCTGCATCGCATCGAGGGCGTTGCGCAGCAGGTTGATCAGCACCTGTTCCAGGCGAATCGCATCGCCACGCACCCAGGCCGGGCGGGTCAGGTGCAGCACAGTGCTGACCTGTTCGTCGCGCAACCTTGTGTCGAGCAGTTGCAGCGACTGGTCCACCACCGCCGCAAGGTCCAGGCGTTCGCGCAAACCGCTGGGGCTTTTGCGGGCGAAGGTTTTCAGGTGGCCGGTGAGGGCGGCCATGCGCGTGAGCATCTCATCCACCGGTTTGAGTGCCTTGTAGGCGTCGTCGACGCGGCCGTGGTCGAGCAGCAGGCGCAAGGTTGCCAACTGCATGCGCTGGGCGGTGAGCGGCTGGTTGATTTCGTGGGCCAGGGCGGCAGACATCTGCCCCAGTGCCGCGAGTTTTGCCGATTGCACAAGGCCTTCCTGGGCGGTGCGCAGGTCGCGGGTGCGTTCTTCTACCAGTCGTTCGAGTTCTTCGCGACTGCGCTGGCGCATTTTCGCCAGGCGCCAGCGCTGGTTGAGAAACAGCAACAGGAACACCAGGGTCAGCCACAACCCGGCCGCGGCAAGCGCGGCGTTGCGGCTGTCTTCGAAGGCGACCTGCGGGCGCCGCAGCAGGTGCAGGGTCCAGCCCTCGGTGCTCAGCGGCAGGGATTCCCACAAGTAATCCGCCTTGCCGTCCGGGCCGTCGACCCGGGTCAGGTCACTGTTGTCGTCGAAGCGCCGCAACGATTGAAACTCGAGCGGCGTCAGCGGCTGTTTGTCGTATTGGCGGGTAGTCTTGAGTTCGGCATGATCGCTGTCGCTCAGCGGCTTGAGCAGGCGATAGCGCCAGCCCGGCTGGTTGGCGATGAAGATGATCCCGCGTGCGTCGCTGACCAGCAGCGTGTCGCTGCCCTGACGCCACTCCCGCTCCAGTTCGGGAAACTCCAGTTTCACCACCATGGCGCCGAGGAACTGGCCGCCATCATCGCTGACCGCGCTGGAGAGGAAGTAGCCGGGAATCCCGCTGGTCACGCCCACGGCATAAAAGCGCCCGGTGCCTTGGGTGCGGGTCTGGTTGAAATAGGGACGGAAACCGTAGTTGTGACCGACATAACTACTGGGCAAACGCCAGTTGCTCGCCGCGATGGCGAGGCCGCTGCGGTCGAGCAATTCCAGGGTCGAGGATTCGGCGGCGCCATTGATCTTTTCCAGTTTGCGGTTCAACGCATCCTGCTGCTCTGGGCTCACCGCCCCCTTGAGCGCCGAGCGCAGTTCCGGGTCCAGCGCCAGCACGGCGGGCAGGGCGCGGTAACGTTCGATCAGGGTATGCAGGGACGTGGCGTACAGCGCCAATTGCTGATTGGCACGGGCCGCGTCTTCGACCATTGACTGGCGTACGGCGTGGCGCACGGCCAGGGTCGCGGCGATGGCGGCGCCGGCGATGATCAACAGGGTGTAGAGCGCCAGGCGTAGGGTTCGGGATGTCGGCAGCATGCAATGAACAACAGGTGAAAATGGGGGAAAGCACCATAGCATGTGAACGGTGATCCACACTCACCGAAACGCCTGCGCCAATGTTTCCCCCTTGGCT
This sequence comes from Pseudomonas sp. GV085, assembly GCF_003050925.1. GTDB lineage: Bacteria > Pseudomonadota > Gammaproteobacteria > Pseudomonadales > Pseudomonadaceae > Aquipseudomonas. The sequence continues at coordinate 295,149 of NZ_QAOV01000001.1, forward strand.
CAAATCACCAGCGTGTTCTTGCGCCGCTGCACGGGTGGCGGATCAAACAAGTCGTTCTCATCGAACGCAATGGTGTACCAGATGCGATAGCGTTGTTCCCGGCGCAACGGTTTTTCTTCCGGCGGATTGCCCTGCAGCATTTTTTTCGCCAGCACGGTGTGTGTCGGCCGGCCGGCGGCGTCGTAGAACTGCTGGTCGTGGTAACCCGATTCGCGGATCGAGGCGTCATTGATGTAGCGATAGGCGCTGGCGAAGTAAGGGCGATAGATCCGCACGGTTTCGCCTTTGTTGTTGTACTCGACCCGTTCGCTGACCCGCCAGCGTCGGGCCGCCTGTTCTTCCTTGGGCCGGCCGTTTTCGTCCGGTTCGAGTTCGCCTTTGTCGTTCACCACCCAGGCCAGGCCGGGTTCGACTTCCTGCTTGCTTTGCAGGGAACGGCCGAAGCCATCCCAGCAGGCGATGGCTGCGCGGATTTGCAGCTCCGGATCGCCGGGGTAGCGGTCAGCCTGCAAGGTCACGACATGCACCGGGTCGCGATGTGCGTCGTCGAGGTATTGCTGGAGTTGCCGCTCGTTCGCCGAAGGATTTTGCAAGCCTTCGAGGTGCACGCGAGCCCGGCTGCACAGGTGACCGTCGGGCAATACAAAACCTTCAGCGCGGGCCCAGGCCAGCCAGGGCGCGGGCGCTGCCGGGGGGACTTTACCCATCCAGCTGAAGGGCGCAGAGAAGGTCGCCGTCGCGTAGTTGCCGATGGCGTTGTGTTTGTCGGCGATAGCGCCGGCCGGGGTGCGATCTTCCGGTGGCTGGTAACCGCTGAGCGGGTCGAAACCGACCTCGACGCCCAGTTCCGTGCCGTAGAAGCTGGTCACCAGCACTTCGCCGAACGCGTTGTAGCGGGCTTCCTGGGTGTTCTGATTGGGGTCGATGATGCCTGCGGGCAGGAACGATCGGTAGTCGATATCGAGGATGCTGGTAGTGCAGCCATCCGGCAGGGTGATGGCGGTGCTCAGGCACCAGTACTCGTCATACGCGACGGTGGTGATACCGTGGCTCTTGGTCTGCTGGAACTTTTCGACGTTATAGAAACCTGCCAGGCCGTGGTAAGTGGGGAAGCTTTTGCGCACGGACCACAGGTAGTTCTTGGCATCGGTCGGGTCTTCGGGGTCACCCGCAGGCGCCGGCGGCAAGAACAGATCCATGATGTGGTAACCGACTTGCGGCGATTCGAGTTTCTCCTTGAGGTTGAACGGCATGTCGCCATTTTCGTCCTTGAGCTTGTCATAGGCGCTCAGGGCGTTGGCATCCAGTTCGGCGGTTTCCTGATAGTCGGGCAGGGCGGTGGGGATCAGGTTATCCGGCTCCAGTAATTCGCCTGTGGCCGGATCCTGATAGCGTTGCAGCGACAAACCGGTCAGCACCGCTTTGGCTGCCCAGGTTCCTTCGTCATCGGCCCATTCCAGGAAGTTTTCGTGGTTGATGTCGACAGGTTCGAGTTCATCCTTTTCCAGGACCAGCGCATTGGCGCGCTGACGATAGGGCAGGCCCAGACGCCAGCCGTCTGGGGCTTCCAAATGCCGATACTCGGCTTTGGCCTCGGTCAGATACCAACATTGTTGCGCTTCGTCGTGGGCGTCCAGCCACCATTTGTTTTCGTAGTCTTCATCGCTCTCATCGCCGGGCTGATCGACGTGGAAGGGTGGGCTGTCCTTGTCCGTTTTGCGCCGGGCGTAGTGCACGACAAAACCGTGGGTAAGGCTGCCGAATTTGTCCCATGCCAGATTGAGGGTGTGCTGCACCAATGGGTCGTCCGCCAGCTGCGGCTCGTATTGGTAGGCAATGCTTTCCAGTGCCAGTGACTGCAACACGGCATAGGGGTGATTCTTGCCTTTGGGGCGCAATTGGCGAATGAGAAAGCGGGTCTCCTGCACGGTATAGGGCACGGCTGTTTCGGGATCATCGTCGGCGGCAAACACCTCCGCGCGCAACACCGAGCCGCTAAGGGTGCGGGCCATCTCGCGGGCGAGGTCTTCATCAGGGCTGATCACGCGTCCCGCTGCGTCGCTGAGGTGATACTCGTGCAGCAGCGTCGTGCGCAGCGGCTCTGCGTTCGTGTCACCGTCGTAGTAACCGTCGTCGCGCATGTCGATGGCGCGGCCGGTATGGAACCAGGTTTTACTCAGAATCGGCGCAGTGAAACCCGGGTTCGAACGCTCCGCCGCCGAAGCTTCGGTATCGGTTTGCAGCAGCAGGCCAAAGCCCCGGAACTCGCGCTCGTAACTGTCGTAGAAACCCTGGCGGTAGGAGAAGCGCTGGGTCAACCGATTGCCGGTGATTTCATCGAGTTGGGTCTGCTGGCTGACCAGGTGCATGGCGAACGGCAGATGAGACACTGGGGCTTTGCCTGCTGCAATAAGTTCGGCTTTTTCGTCCAGCCATTCCTGGGCCGAACTGCGATAACTCACCCCCGTCACGGCACCCATGTTGTTGTGGCTGGCATTCACCAGATACGGCTTGGCGCTGACAAAATCGTAGCGCCAGTGCCGGGGTTCCATGTGTGGCACGGTCAGGATCAGGCTGGAACATCCCAGCCCCTGCAGGTCGGCGATGCTCACCTGGCAGAAGCGGTCGTAACGCACGCCTTGCGGCCATGGCATTTTCACATAGTCCTCTTCGAAGCCTTCGCCGCCGTGATTCATGTAGATCCGAAAACCGTCGGACTCCAGGTAGATCAGGTCAACCGCGCCCGAGCCGTCCAGGTCCGCCAGCCGCACGCGCGACGAATCGAACTCTGAATACTTGAAATTCAGCTCGCAAAGGACGAAACCTTTGCCGAATTTTCCATGGCCCAGATTCGGCCAGCATTTGACTTCGTTGTGGCGGATGCGGATCAAGTGTTGTGTCGCGCTGCCCAGTGGATCGCTGAAAGCCACCAGTTCTGTCTGGGCACTGCTCAACAGGGGCAGCGAGTCATCGTCATGAGGCACGTTGTCCCCATGGCTGAACCCGACTGCACGACGGCTTGAATACAGCCGCACGCTACGAGGACCGATCAATGCCAGGTCGGTCAGACCGTCGCCCACCAGGTCCGCCAACTGCGCCATGGGATGAAAAAACTCCGTGGGGAACGCTGCATAGGCCACGAAGTTCGACCAGGATCGGTCGGGATTGAGGGTGAAAAAGCCGGACAGGCCAGGCTGGGCGATCACCCAGTCGAGCTTGCCGTCGCCGGTCAGGTCGCTGAGGGACTGGCGAATCGGTTTGCTGCTGTCGGCCACGGGAATACCGGGCAATAGCGCCCAGTCGCCATAACTCACATCATTGCCGCCCGTGTCGGCGCGCAGCGGTTCGCGGTAGTACCAGGCCTTGTCACTGCTGAACAGCACCCCGGGCATGCCCTCGCCATACAAGTCCACCAGTTGATAACGCTGGCCGTCATTGAGACCGGGCATCTGCGGGAACTCGCGGTACCCTTCGCGCTGGGGGTCGAGTTCAAACGGGTTGTAGAAAAACTCCATGGGCGGGCGACTTTCCATCTGGCCCTGATTGTCATAGGCCTGGATGTGCGCCGCAATCAGATGGTTGTAACCCAACGGGCTCTGACGGTGTTCGAGCAGCAGGCGCTGGACCAGCACCGGGTCGCTGCCCAGTTCTTCGGTGAACTGATGGAACATCAGGACCTGACGGCACAGACGCCGGGAGCCCAATTCAAACCCGTAGGCGTAATTCCAGAAAGGATCCTTGCGCGGTGCCCCCCACTCGCCGCGTTCTATCCCGGGGAGGTCGTAAACCGGCACTTGTGTCAGGCCGGCACTGCGTTCGCCGTAGTCAAACAGCAAATGGAAATGCCAGATCGCGTCTTTCCAGCCATCGGCTTTCCATGCATAAAGATTGGCGTTGGCCTGGGCATTACCGTACAGAACCCGACGCAGGTAACGCTGGCTGCGGTAGTCGCGGAACTGCGGAGCGGCCGGCTCCTCGACTTCCGCCTGATACAGGTACACCACATGTTCACCGCGCAGGTTCAGGCTTTCATCGATCAGCCAGACACCAACATGGGTTTTGTCTTGTGGATCGGCCCGGCGTGATGCCTCGGTTTTTCCGTAGCAATGCAGGCTGCCATCGGCGCCGTGGATCAACCAGAAGCCCGCCGGATTGTCGGCATCGTCCTCTTTGGTCCAGTGTTCGATCAGATCGAAAGCGCCTTCGACCCGGGGCCAGTAGCGTACGACATGGTGCGTGCCGATCTGAACGCCGTTGTACTCGGATACCGCTTTGGAGATCAGTTTGCCGTCGTCACTCTTCTCGGGCATCCACACGTCACCGCCGGGGCCGACCACCTGATCATTGCCTTCGTATTTCGGCACACCTTTGGTGGTGCGCAGCGTGATCGCGTTGGTGGTCAGCCGCCAGCCGATGCCGAATGGACTGTTGCCGACATCGCTGCTGTAGCCCAGACCCAGGGCCGGGACCAGATCGCGGTTGGGCGCCTTGCTGATCGGCAGCGGCAACTCCAGCGACGCGGCACCGCTGGTGCCCACTGCGCCCCAGCCCTTGCCGATGCTCTGGATGGCGCCACCGCCTTTGGGGAGGGCGGGGGCGTTGATGTCGAGGGTGCCCTGCTGTTCAGTCGCCATGGAAGTGTCCGCCGTGACAGAGAATGCATCGAGTGCCTTCAAGCTATCAGCGAGGCTGGCGGCTGTAACCTGTCAGATCTGACAGGTCACCCCGGTATTTTTAGAACAAACGGTGCGCTTGTTTCGGCCTTTGATTACTTTTTTCATGCGTAAAAAAACCGGTCTGCCGTTGCCGACAGACCGGTTCTTACTGTGCGATGTCAGTGCTTACTGCACTTCCACCGCCAGGCTTTCACTGATCTTTTTCTGCCAGATGGCGGGACCTGTGATGTGCACCGACTCGCCCTTGCTGTCGACCGCAACGGTCACAGGCATGTCCTTGACGTCGAACTCGTAGATCGCTTCCATGCCCAGTTCGGCGAAAGCGACTACGCGGGACTTCTTGATCGCTTGCGCCACCAGGTAAGCCGCGCCGCCCACTGCCATCAGATAAACGGCCTTGTGGTCCTTGATCGCTTCGATCGCGGTAGGGCCGCGCTCGGATTTGCCGATCATGCCCAGCAAACCGGTCTGTTCGAGGATCTGACGGGTGAACTTGTCCATCCGCGTCGCGGTGGTAGGACCGGCCGGGCCTACCACTTCGTTACCGACCGGATCGACCGGGCCGACGTAGTAGATGAAGCGACCCTTGAGGTCCACCGGCAGGGTTTCACCCTTGTTCAGCATCTCGACCATGCGCTTGTGCGCAGCGTCGCGACCGGTGAGCATCTTGCCGTTGAGCAGGACGGTTTCGCCCGGTTTCCAGCTCTGCACTTCTTCCGGGGTCAGGGTGTCGAGGTTGACACGACGGGCCGACGGGCCGGCTTCCCAGACGATTTCCGGGTAGGCGTCCAGCGGTGGCGCTTCCAGCGAGGCTGGACCTGTACCGTCGAGCACGAAGTGCGCGTGACGGGTGGCGGCGCAGTTCGGGATCATGCACACCGGCAGCGAGGCTGCGTGGGTCGGGTAGTCCATGATCTTCACGTCGAGCACGGTGGTCAGGCCACCGAGGCCCTGGGCACCGATGCCCAACTGGTTGACCTTCTCGAACAGCTCCAGGCGCATTTCTTCGATGCGGTTCTGTGGGCCACGCGCTTTCAGCTCGTGAATGTCGATGGATTCCATCAACACTTCCTTGGCCATGACCGCGGCTTTCTCGGCGGTACCGCCGATGCCGATGCCGAGCATGCCTGGTGGGCACCAGCCGGCGCCCATTTCCGGAACGGTTTTCAGTACCCAGTCGACGATCGAGTCGGACGGGTTGAGCATGGCCATCTTCGACTTGTTCTCGGAACCGCCGCCCTTGGCCGCCACGTCCACTTCCACGGTGTTACCCGGAACGATGGAGTAGTGGATCACGGCCGGGGTGTTGTCCTTGGTGTTCTTGCGAGCGCCCGCCGGGTCGGCGAGGATCGAGGCACGCAGGACGTTTTCCGGCAGGTTGTAGGCGCGACGTACGCCTTCGTTGATCATGTCGTCCAGGCCCATGGTGGCGCCATCCCAGCGCACGTCCATGCCGACACGGACAAACACGGTGACGATACCGGTGTCCTGGCAGATCGGGCGGTGGCCGGTGGCGCACATACGCGAGTTGATCAGGATCTGTGCCATCGAGTCGCGGGCCGCTGGCGATTCTTCGCGCAGGTAGGCCTCGTGCATCGCCTGGATGAAATCCACGGGGTGGTAGTAGGAAATGAACTGCAGGGCGTCGGCAACGCTCTGAATCAGGTCGTCTTGCTTGATCACGGTCATGGGTCGCGCTCCTCTAAAAGACGGGAACATTCAATAAGGTGCTTGCAGCTTGGGTGCATCGGTCGGTTGCAAGCACCTTTCAAGGCACGCCGGGCAATCTGGCGCGACGCTAAAAAGGCGCGGCAGTATACCGCGCCTCGGTTCGGTGCACACCCGCCGGTGGTCAAACCTTGGTCGCATTGTCGTGACCGATCCCAGTAGGAGCTGCCGCAGGCTGCGATCTTTTGATTTTGTTTTTAAGATCAAGATCAAAAGATCGCAGCCTGCGGCAGCTCCTACAGGGGAATCGGGTCAACCTGAAAATTGAATGGTCATTTATCGGCCACGCCACTAAAGTGACATGCGGTCTGTAGAGTAGGACGCTCTGTCAGTCTCCTTTCATTCGGTGAATCTACGATTGACCCATAACGCCATCCAGCGCCTGTTGCTCAAACGTTTCGCCCTCGCGGCCGGCACCTATGCCCTGGCATTGCTGTTGCTGTGGCTGGCGTTTTTTACCGGTCACTACGACGCGCCGCTTTCCAGTGTCTCCGTCGGCAGCGCACTGGTGGTGAGCAGCCAGGTCATCCTGTTCGCGGTGTTCTACAGCGGCTACAACCTGCGTTTCGCCGACCCCAGCCTGACCGAGGCGCAAGTGTTGCTGGGGCTGGGGTGGCAAACCTGGCTGATCGCCCATCTGGACGAAGCCCGGGGTGCGTTTCTGGTGTTTTACGTGCTGATCCTGTTGTTCGGCCTGTTCCATCTGTCACGCCGGTCCCTTGTACGGTGCGCGCTGCTGGTGTTCTTCAGTTTCAGTGCGATCACGCTGTGGGAGGGCTACCACTTCCAGCTGCCTGACCCGGCCATGGCGGTGCTCCAGGTCTGTGTACTGCTCATCGTACTGGTGTGGCTGGTGCTGTATGCCCGCTATGTGCAGGCTTCGCGACAACGCATGCGCCAGCGACGATTTGCGTTGCAGGCGCACCAGGACACCTTGCGCGGGATGATGCGCCAGCTCGAAGACCTGGTCGCCACCGACGAACTCACAGGCCTGTTCAATCGCCGGCATTTCCTGAGCCTGGCTTCCCGCGAGTTGAACGCTATGGACGCCGGTGTGGTGCACGGCCTGGCGCTGATCGACCTCGACCATTTCAAGCGCATCAACGACCTGCACGGCCATGCCGCCGGCGATCAGGTGTTGCAAGCCTTTGCCGGCGTTGCCACCGCTTGCCTGCGCGACGGTGACGTTCTGGCCCGTTACGGCGGTGAAGAGTTCGTGGTGCTGCTGCCCGATTGCGATGCCGACAGTTTGACTTCGTGCTGCGAGCGGCTGCGCATCGCGTTCACCGATGTCGAGTTGATCGGTCTGAATGTGCGCAACCTCAGCCTGTCCGCCGGCATGACCCTGCTGGAGTTGGGCGACGATCTCGATGACGCCTTGCAACAGGCCGATCAGGCGCTCTATCGCGCCAAGCGTGACGGCCGCAACCGATGTGCGGCGGCGTGGGAGAACGTCGATGCCTGAGTTGCGGGTCGGTGAACTTCGCTGGTCGGTAGCGACGGGCAGCAATCTGCTCGACGTGCTGAACCAGAACGGCGTGCCGGTGCCCTACAGTTGCCGCGCCGGCAGTTGTCATGCGTGCCTGGTGCAGTGTGTGCAGGGCTTGCCGAGCGACAGCCGTCCGGATGCCTTGAGTGCGCAGCAGCGTGAACAGGGCTGGCGCCTGGCGTGCCAGTGCCAGGTGATCGAGGACTTGCAGGTGCACGCCTTCGACCCGCAAACCGATGGCCGACCGGCCGAAGTGGCTGCCGTCGATTGGTTGAGCGCCACGGTCCTGCGTCTACGCGTAATCCCCCAGCGACCGTTGCGCTATGGCGCCGGCCAGCACCTGGTGTTGTGGGCGGGTAACGTGGCGCGGCCGTATTCCCTCGCCAGCCTGCCGCAAGAAGACCGTTTTCTGGAGTTTCATCTCGATTGCCGCAAGCCCGGGGAATTCAGCGATGCCGCCAGGCATTTGCGCATCGGCGATTCGATCCGTCTCGGTGAGCTGCGCGGCGGTGCCTTGCATTACGATCCGGACTGGCACGTCCGGCCATTGTGGTTGATGGCGGCCGGCACCGGGTTGGGACCATTGTTTGGCGTCTTGCGCGAAGCGCTGCGGCAAGATCACCAAGGCGCCATCCGCGTCATCCACCTGGCCCATGATGCCGATGAGCACTACCTGGCCAAACCCCTGCAAGCCATGGCCGCCAGTCGTCCGAACCTGAGTGTCGAACTGTGGACCCCGGCCGAGTTGCCGGCGGCTTTGGCGCAACTGCGGCTTGTTTCGCGGCAAACCCTGGCCTTACTCTGCGGAGCCCCCGACAGTGTCGACGCCTTTGCCCGGCGCCTGTATCTGGCGGGATTGCCGCGCAATCAACTGCTGGCCGATGTGTTCCTGCCCCGTGGTTGAGCGCTGACTTTTCAGACGCGAGACCTGCCATGACCGATGCCATCGAAGTTGAACGCGAACGCGGCCTGTTGACCCTGCGCCTGAATCGCCCGGACAAGAAAAACGCCCTGACCCGCGCCATGTACAGCCACTTGGCCGAGGCGCTGAAACAGGCCGACAGCGACCCCGGGATCAACGCCGTGCTGATCACCGGCTCTGCCGAATGTTTTACCGCCGGCAACGACATCGCCGATTTCATCCGGCAACCACCGAGTGGCCTCGACAGCCCGGTGTTTCACTTTATGCTCAATCTGCTTGAATGCCGCAAACCGGTGATTGCCGCCGTGGCCGGAGCGGCGGTGGGCATTGGCACGACGATGCTGCTGCACTGCGATCTGGTTTACGTCAGTCGCGATGCACGTTTGCGCATGCCGTTCGTCAACCTTGGCCTGTGCCCGGAGTTTGGTTCCAGCCTGATCCTGCCGCGTTTGCTCGGGCAGGCCAGGGCGGCGCAGTTGTTGCTGCTCGGTGAGGGTTTCAATGGTGAACAGGCGGCCGCGTGGGGCATTGCGTCCGAGGCGCTGGGCAGTGGCGAGGAAGCCTTGGCCAAGGCGCGGGAGATGGCGTTGCGCTTTGAGTCGCTGCCACCGGAAGCGGTGCGGATCAGCAAGCAATTGATGAAAGCGCCGGATCGGGAGTTGATCCGCAAAGTGATAGAGGAAGAGGGTGCTTTGTTTACTCAGCGGCTGCGGTCGCCGGAGGCTTTGGCGGCGTTGACGGGGTTTATCAATCGGCATTGATTTTTTGGGGGCAAGGCTGGCCTCTTCGCGGGCCGGATCAGGCAATACAAAAAAAGGGTCAGAAAACAAAAAGCCCCGCCATTCACATGGCGGGGCTTTTGTTTTTCAGCAACCGGTCACTCAGACCATCGGATCGCCAACGTGCAGGATCTTCATGCCGTTGGTGCCGCCGGTGGTGTGATAGCTGTCGCCCTTGGTCAGGATGACCCAGTCGCCTTTCTGTACTACGCCGCGCTTGACCAGCTCGTCGATCGCCTTCTGGCTGACTTCGTTCGGCGCCAGGGACGCCGGATCGAACGGGATGGTGTACACGCCACGGAACATTGCCGCGCGAGCCTGGGCTTCGCGGTGTGGGGTGAACGCGTAGATCGGCACCGAGGAGCGGATGCGTGACATGATCAGCGGGGTGTAGCCACTTTCGGTCAGGGCGATGATCGCCTTCACGCCCGGGAAGTGGTTGGCGGTGTACATGGTCGCCAGTGCGATGCTTTCGTCGCAGCGCTCGAACTCTTTGCCGATGCGGTGGCTGGAGGTCTTGCTGGTCGGGTGCTTTTCGGCACCGATGCAGATACGCGCCATGGCCTGGACGGCTTCCAGCGGGTACAGGCCGGCGGCACTTTCGGCCGAGAGCATCACGGCATCGGTGTAGTCGAGCACGGCGTTGGCTACGTCGGACACTTCAGCGCGGGTCGGCATCGGGTTCTGGATCATCGACTCCATCATCTGGGTCGCGACGATCACCGCCTTGTTGTGGCGGCGTGCGTGCAGAATGATCTTCTTCTGGATGCCCACCAGCTCGGCGTCACCGATTTCCACGCCCAGGTCACCACGGGCAACCATCACAGCGTCGGACGCCTTGATCAAGCCGTCGAGGGTTTCGTCGTCGGCCACGGCTTCGGCGCGTTCGATCTTCGCCACCAGCCAGGCGGTGCCGCCGGCTTCGTCGCGCAATTGACGGGCGTATTCCATGTCGGCGGCGTCACGCGGGAAGGACACCGCGAGGTAATCGACTTCCATTTCCGCAGCGAGCTTGATGTCGGCCTTGTCTTTTTCAGTCAGGGCCGGAGCGGTCAGGCCGCCGCCGCGACGGTTGATGCCTTTGTGGTCGGACAGCGGGCCGCCGATGGTCACGGTGCAGTGCAGTTCGGTGGCGGTGGCGGTATCGACGCGCATCACCACGCGGCCGTCGTCGAGCAGCAGCTCGTCGCCCACGCCGCAGTCCTTGACCAGGTCCGGGTAGTCGATGCCGACCACTTGCTGGTTGCCTTCGGTCAGAGGATGGCTGGTGGAGAAGGTGAATTGATCACCGATCTTCAGCTCGATCTTCTTGTTGGCGAATTTGGCGATACGGATCTTCGGGCCTTGCAGGTCACCCAGCAGGGCGACGAAGCGGCCGTGCTTGGCGGCGAGGTCACGCACCAGCTTCGCGCGAGCCTTGTGCTCGTCGGGGGTGCCGTGGGAGAAGTTCAGGCGGGCGACGTCCAGGCCAGCCAGAATCAGCTGTTCGAGAACTTCCGGCGAGTTACTGGCCGGGCCAAGGGTAGCGACGATTTTGGTACGACGGACGGACATGCAATGACTCCTGAGTTCAAGCGCTGAGTGAGGCTACTACGCTCCGATGTTGTAGTCATTGTTCGTTTGCACTACTTATTCGCTTGTTTCTTTAACCGAATACTTTCGGTTGCAGGCAGCCTGAAGATTTTCGCTCACGGGTCGATACAGAGCTCAAGACAGGAGAACCCCCATGCGAATCGTGCTCATAGTCGTCCTTACCCTCAGTGTTGTGGGCTGCACCCGTTGGTCGATGAACCATCATTTGAATAACGCCTACAGCGCCTATGACCGGGGCAATTGCGAGCAGGTGATGCTCGAACTGTCCAAGGTCGAACGCGACAGCCGCGCGCGGCCTTACGTGTGGCCGGAAGTGTCGATGATGCGCGGGCTGTGCCTGGAGCGGCAGAAGATGTATATCGATGCGGTTCAGACCTATCAGTTCATCATCGCGTCGTACCCGCAAAGTGAATACGCCTTCCGCGCCCGTGCCCGCATTGAAACCCTGCAGAGCCTTAACCACTACCCGACGCACAGTGCAGCGGCTGTTAAACCGACGCAGTTCTGATGGCAGTAACCCTGTGAACGCTGGCTCACTGGCGGTGGTGAGCTATAGTCCAGGGAACCGGTTTTAGAGCTTTGCTTCTGAACCGGGGCAACACCTGTGACCGGCACAAGCAAGACTCTGCGCTGTCAGGACGGCGCACCGGGAGCGGGGAGAGCGGGCAAAGACTTGATGCACGCCCGTTCCGAAGCAGTAGTGCGGCTCTGCTTAAGAGCCTGGCATAGCGAAATTGCACATGTTCACCGACCGCCGAATCGAGCGGCATCAACTGCCGTACTTCTTGAAAGTGTTCAACGGCATCACCGGCAAACCCATCGGCAATCTGGGCAATGTTTCTGAAGACGGGCTGATGCTGATCAGCCAATTGCCGATGATGATCGGCGCCGACTTCAACCTGCGCCTGAAAATTCCCGCCAGCGAAGGTGGCCAGCAGATCATCGAATTGCAGGCCTGTTGCCTGTGGTGTCACGAAGACGTAGCCCCCCAACATTATGACGCCGGTTTCAGCCTGCAACGGGCACCGCCGGAGTATGGGCAATTGGTGGAGGCGTTGAAGCTGTATTTCAGTTTTCAGCCATTGCCTGCCTCTGCATGACACCGCAAAAGATCGCAGCCTGCGGCAGCTCCTACAGGACCGGTGTCCATACGCAAAATATGCGGCGACCACGGTCGGTGTAGGAGCTGCCGCAGGCTGCGATCTTTTGATCTTGCTGTTACATCGTCTTGATCGCTTGCTCGTTTTCCACCAACAACAACCCCAACTCACTCGACTGATAAATCGCGACCATTCGTCGGGACTGTCACAAATGACAGATGTAATACCCCCATGGTTCCGCGTAAAAAAACCGCAAGCAATCGCTCTTCCGCTTTCAGGTGTATTTAGAGCGCACACCTTGGCCTGCTGGAGATTCATGATGAGCAAGGACTACTTCAACTCACCCCTCAAACAACTTTTCGAGTTGGCGCCAGGCACCCTCGACCACTCTGTCCAGGTCAACTGCGAGCGCTTTATCAACGAGGGCGGCTCGGTTTTCGAATTGTTGAAAATGGGGCGTGAGGGGGTGGTGCAGACGTTCACGTTGAGCAGTGATGAAGCGCAAGCGTTGCTGGACAAAGCCAAGAGCCTGGCGGTGCACAGTGCCCGTGAATATCGTGAACAACGACTGGTGAGGAAGGGGCCGCCTAATCCGCTGCATCGCACCGGGATCAGGGCATTGGTGGATACGCCCAGCTTCGACGATTTGTTCAACCCGGACTGGGAAGCTGCTGCCCCTGCACAAAGCCTGGATTCGAGCATTTCCCCAGCGGCCTATTTTCTGCGGCTGGTAGAACTCGCTCGAGCGCTGGAAGAACGAGCCGTAAAAAAGAAGTTCACCTTCGAAGCCCGGCGGCCCGATCTGACATCGCTCATCATCGATCCGACCAGCGCCTTTCAGATCAAACCAACCATCACTTTGGTCAATGAAGTGCTAGAAAGCATTATCAAGAATCACCTCGCTCCGCAATTGCTGGAAGGTCAGGTTGTCGATGACAAATTACTGGAAACACGGTTTCCGCATCGCTCCATGCCCTTCGAGTGGTACGCCGAGCAATACAAAGTGGTGCTGGCGAAGAACAAGCTCTCTCTGGGCGAGGTGGTGCGATCGATCGATCACACTGCTCCCTACTTCAGACGGCCTGGCGTGCGGGGTGATTTTTCGGATATTGCATTGCGTCAATCGTGCAATCTCGGACCGCAGCAGCAGCGTTTATTGATCGAGAATTTTGTTATTCCCGGCAACGCGGCGGTTTTTTACACAAAAAACTTTGGATCTACTGCTGACAAACTTAAGGACTCGGTACATTTCTGCGCGCAAACCTCGATTGATGCGAAAGCATTGACCTCGCTGTTGTCCATAGAAGAGTTTGTACCAAAACAATCCAGCAACGTCAGCCTGCCAACCACGACGGCGACGGTAACGCCCAAAGAGTTTGGTTCGCGCTACATTAATTATGGCTTGGCAGCGGCGATGGACCTGTCGGATCCGGCAGATGGCACACGCCAATTCGTCCGGCACGATCTCAATCGCTTTGACCGGATGAACCGCATACTGCGTCTGAGCCGCTGGCTGGACCTGCCTCCAGACCAATGTGATCGACTGATCATGGCAGCGTTCAATGCCGAAGTACGGGGCGATTTCGTTGACCCTGCAACCCGATTGAAGGAGTTGGCAGACAGACCCTCCAGAATTACCAACAATACCCTTCGAGTCATCGGCTTGTTCCAGGAGTTCCGTCTGCAGTTCAAGTGCACTGCAGAGCAATTCGCTGCATTGATTGACGAGATTTCCCCTTGCGGTCGCGGAGAAGAATTGTCTCAGTTCGACCGCATTTTCAACGTCCAGGCCTTGTTCGACGCGCCGCTGAAACTGGATAACCGCTTTTTCGCGATCGAGCCTCAAACCCGCAACGACAAGCGCACCGTCGATCAGATTTGCAGCAGCCTGGGCCTCAACCAGGAAACCTGGCTATACCTCGCGCGCTTCGTCGCCAAGAGTTATAACCAGCGCGACGAACTGCAGTGCAGTCTGTCGGTCGTGTCTTCATTTTATCGCTTGGTACTGCTCGCTTCTTTTTTGCGCATCAACCCGATAGAACTGGCAGCCTTGCTGGAAACCTTGAGTGAGCGCGGTGCAAGCGAAGTGGTGCAACGACTGCTCGGCGAGCCTCGCCTATTGATCAGCGGCACCGGTGGCGTCGGTGATGTGCTGAGTGTTATCCATGCGGCACAAACCTGTGTCCAGTGGTTGCAGGAAAACGACCTGACTGTGACCTGGCTGGTACAGCATGTGGCTCAGGTGATTGCTCCCCCCATGGCCACTGAAGCAGACGTCATGTTGCTGCAAGAAATCCACGGGCGATTGCAGCCGGTGCGGCTCACTGAAGAAGTCTTCACGGCAGCGGGTGTTCCACAGAACAACGCCGTCCCTTCGCGAGGTTGGCTCTCTCTACTGGATCAACTGGTAGATGCCGATGGCCTGGTGTCGAACCTTCCCAGCGATGAGAACGATTACGAACGGGCCGTTGCCGAGATTCAAGCGGCAGTGGCGGACGCGAAATTACCCGAAGCCGATGTGGATAATGCCCGCGCGGTCATTTTGGCATTGGTGCTGCAGGCCCGGGATGCGCAATGCGCAGTGATTCAGGAAAGTCTGTCTGTGTATTTGAGTGTGTCACCAGATGTGGTGTTGCCGCTGCTCAAATGGGTCAACAAGGGTGGTGTTTACCTGTTGGTGATGGAAACCACACGGGCACTCGCAGCGGTTACTTCGGGGGCCGATAAAATCAATGTTGGTGATGATGTGCTTAACCTGCTGGAGCATCTGGTAAAGCGGGCCGAGGTCGTTAATAAGTTGTCGTTGAGTTCCGCGATGCTCGTAGCCCTGACGACGCGACGGAACTGGCAATGGTTCGGCCTCAATGATGCGCAAGCACTTACCTTGAGTACGTTGTATCAACTGACACTGTTTCAGCGAGCTGTCATGCACACCGGGCAGCCCGCCCAAACGCTGTTGCAATACCTGGAACTGGTCAACGCTTTACCGGCCATGCTGACGCCGGAAGATCAGCGGCTGATCCGTGATTCCGCCGCGACTCGACTGGCGGTGGTGCTGAAGTGGGGCGTCAGGGAGGTGCTTGAATGCATCCTCTATTTGAGCCCTGCGATGCCGATCGTTCGTGACGTCACCACGCTGGATGCCCTGCTGCGCATTCGTGGGCTGGCGACCCGCAGTGGGCTGGATGCGAAAGCCATTATCCGATTGGGATCGCTCACTCCAGACAGCGACACCCCCGCCTATCGTGACGTGGCGGAACACGTCCTTGAGAGCCTGTCCGAGTCGACGGTAGAGGGGCAATCCAGGGAAATTGGCGAAATCGGCCAGAGCGTGACTCACGAAATCCGCTGCATCAATGACACCCTGATAGCCAATGCTGAGAATCAGGTTGCGCTGGTCGAGTTGTGCTTGCGTGATCTTGCCAACCGACCAATGCCGAATATCACGGTTCAGTGGACCTCCGACCGCCCCGGTTTGCTGGAGGATATTTCAATTACCGATCATGAGGGCCGTGCGGTCATTCGCTTCAGGCCAGAAAAAGGGACGTGGATGGGCGCGGTGCAGATCAAAGGCTCTTATGGTCTGGCTCAGGTGGTTTATGCACCGAAGATCATTGTCGACTGCGATGAGTTCTCGCTTGGCTTTGACCTTGGCGGCACAACTGATCCAGAACCAGACGAGACGTTTCTGGCGGGCGGCGAAGGGATCTTTCCGGTGTGGGTGCGTCTTGTCGACGAGCACTCCAACCCAGGGGTTGGTCGTACCGTGACGTTTTCAGGACAGGGCGTGGTGGCTGATCCTCTAGTGGCAATTACAGATGCGGAGGGCATCGCCCGCACCCGTGTCAGAAGTATTGAGCCTGTTGAAGAAGCGAGTCTGGTGGCCAGTTACAGCACCAAGGATTCGAAGGTCATCAACAACATCACCTTTGTCGACAAGCCGTCTATCACTCTCCTGGAAGTGGTGTCGATGGCCGTGGACGGGGAGCCACTGGTGCTTCGTTGCCATGTGTTCGGGTTGGGCAGGCTGCCGTCCCCTGGTGTGTCGGTTGGCTTGTACCTCGATGCTGCAGAGGAGCCGATTGAAACAAAACTCACCACTGAGGAGGGGATCGCGGAGTTCACCGTGCCTGACGTTAAAGCAGGGAAACAGACATTTACCGCCAAGGTCGAGATGGACGAGCAACAGCTTGAAATCGATGTGGCCAAATCGGCGGTTATTCACGGAGAGTCTGCGGACTATCGGTTCCCTGTGGCAGGTTCAGGTACGCCTACCTTACTGTGGGTCACGGTCAGAGAGGAGTCGCATAACCAGTCCCGGTTCATTGCCAACTGCCCGATTTTGTGGAGCGTTGCAGGTCCGGGTGGAGAACCGCTGGCATCTGTCAGCATCCCTACCGACGCAATTGGGCGCTCAACCTACCCCTTCGAGGTTGATGTGGCTGGAAAGTATGACGTGACCGCAGTTCGTGAGGCTGGCGCGGAGGACCAGCGCATATTCGATCTTCAAGTCGTTCCGGCCATTGACTGGACGTTCACGTTGACCGACACCACGACAAGTATTCCTGACAGCAGCGTGCCACTGGCCTTTATCAGAGGTCATCAATACAAGCTCGTAATCAACTTGCCTGATGGCGTCGACCTGGAAGGGGCTCGTGCGATGCTGGCGTGGGACAGTGATTTCTCGGCGAAGGGGATGGGAATGCTGTTTACCCCGGCAACCGGTGCCTATGTAGCGATCGGCGCCAATGGCACGCCCCTCAGTTGGGATATTAGTTGCCAGAATCTGCGCAACGGCGCCTTCGATTTGACCTTCTACTGCGATCGACTTGATCAGCGCCTGATATTGCCGGGTCGCCTGGATGCACCACCTCCGGTGGTGGCGATTCCTGCCCAAAACGCTGAAGTGGACGTTCAACCGGAGCTCAGCGGTACGGGTAGTTCCTCGGCGCAGATATATGTATTTGAAGGTAAGCAGGGCGCGCTGCTGGCAAGAACCAGCGTAGGCGCTGACGGCAACTGGAAAGTAACGATTGCCGAACCACTTTCAACAGGGCCGCATGTGTTCTCGGTCAAACAACGACACATCGACACAACCGAAGCATGGGCGCCGGATGTTCACGTGCACGTTGGAAAAAAGTCATTGATTAATCCCTGAACACTTATTGCTGAATATTGAACGGGTGTTTTTATTGAAACTGCCGGGTGCATGCTGCATTCAGGAGCATTAAAAAATGATTAACTCCATCATTGGTACATTGGAAGAAAGGCGCTGCTCGGCCTTGGCGGATTTTTATTTGGGGCAAGTGACGCCCAATGATCCTGATGCCAAGGAGCTTAACCTGACGTCGTTGGATGACTTATATCAATATTTGTTATTGGACAGTCAGGTTGGCCAGGAACCCGATACTTCGCGGCTGGCTGAAGCCATTGCTTGCCTTCAACAGTATATAGGTGCTGTCTACGGTGGTCTGGAGCCTGGTCATGCAACAGAGTTTACTCAAGAAGAGTTAATTGCCTGGCATCGGCGCTATTGCAATATCAGTGATTGGGCCGGTTATCAGATGTTGCTCGATTATCCGGAGAATTGGTTGAATCCGACGTTGCGTCTTGGAAAGTCCGATTCGTTCAAGGAGTTGGAGAATAACCTGAGTCAAAGTACGCTCAATGAAGCGGCTGTAAAAACGGCGCTGTTTGAGCATTTGAAGAACTTTGAAGAGGTGTGCAATCTCGATCTGGTTTCGGGCTATATCAATAGTATCGATGGTGTGGGAACTGGAAAGGGCCAGAGTTTCAAAAATGCCGATTATTATTTTATTGGTCGGCAAAGGGTACAGCCTTTTGGCTATTTCTGGCGCAAAGCCCATGTTGATTTAAACAGTAATAGCAAGTTTCTTGACCCTGCGGCTTGGACCGAGTGGGCCCCCATCACTTTGCCAACTGCGAAGGATACGGTGGAAATGCGCCCAGTATTTTTCGCCGGACGCTTGATGGTGGTTCAGGTTGAGCGTTTGGAAATGGTCGATTTTACGATCGAGTATGAAGGTGGTCATCTTAAATTAAATGGTTGGTGGGAGTTTGAGATAAAACTTTCCTATCTGGCTGCGAACGGAGTATGGTCGACCCCGACGAGTCTGGGGAAAAAGAAGCTGAAGCATTGGTTTGGTGACCCTTCAACGAAGTTGGCAGTTGTGAATTATGCTGGCGACAAAAGTAGCGATGACAGGTTGGTTATATGTTTTTCTGCTCAGGACCCTTATGAAAAATGGGATTATTTTTTCGCGGCGAGAAATTCGATATTCGATGACGTGCTGGGTTCCGGCGAAGACTTTAAGTCGCTGATTGCTGACCCATTCGCTGACACCCGTTTGCAACATAATTTGAAAAATGGTGCGGTCACCCTCGGTGATGCACCACAGATCAGCAAGCAGAAATCCGGGGCGCAGTTCCTGGATATTTCAAAGTTGAATATCACCGACCTCAAATGGATTCGCCTCAATTCTCTTTTTGCTCCGGAACTGGTAGCCAAAGCGGCTATCTCCATTGATGACATCTTGAGTCTGGTTACTCAGAACACAAAAGAACCATTGCCGGTTGAAGGCATAAATGACGAAATTAGATGGGCTCCCATCGATTTCAACAGTGCCCACGGCACTTTTTATTGGGAACTGTTCTTTCACCTGCCATTCCTGATTGCCCATCGGCTCTGCGAACAGCGCAACTACCATGAGTCGCAACGCTGGTATCAATACATATTCAACCCGCATATTCGCACCGAAAGCACCCGCGAAGCGGTTCCCGGTGAGCAGTTCTGGTTTTGTCGCCCATTGCTGGAAGAGGGCAGTATCAGCTTCGAGGCCAAAGGGTTGGTTGACCCTGATGCCATCGCCTTTTCCAATCGCATTCACTATCGCAAAGCTATTTTCATGGGCTACGTGCGTTGCATCATCGCGCATGCCGACTCGCTTTATCGTCGATTGACCCGCGACAGTCTGACGGCAGCAAAACTGCAATATGTGCGTGCGTTGTCACTGATGGGGGCGGCACCCACAGCAAAAGCCATGAGCCACTGGAAACCGCAGTCAGCCAAAGACATTCTTGACGACCTGGCAGAAACCGTTTCACCCCTGGAATCGTTCGCGGGAACACTTGATGTCGACGTCGCGAACCTGCCCGCCCGCGTCGAGGGCACACCCGATTTTGAAGTATTGAAGCTGGGTGTCTTTCGTCCATTCACCAACGAGCAGTTGCTGGACACCTGGAAGTACATTGACGAGTGCTTGTGGAACATGCGGCATAACCTGACCATCGATGGCAAACCGATGATGCTGGCGCTGTATGCTCCGCCGACGAATCCACTTGATTTGCTTCGCGCCCAGGCTGGCGGTTCATCGGGGGCAACGCGCAATGCGGGCGGGTGGAAGACGATTCCGCATTATCGGTTCCGTACCCTGCTGTCCACGGCACAAAACGCAGTGCAAACGCTGATCGGCTTTGGTCGGGAAGTGCGTCAGCTGATGGAGCAGAGTGACCGTGGGCAGTTGGAGGAGCTGCAGCAGAGTCATGTCATCGCACTGGGAGCACATGCCAGGACCATTCAGGAGGAAACGATCAAGCAGATGGAGGCATCGCTGCAGGGGCTTAAACAAAGTCAGAAAATGGTTGAAGAGCGGGCGCGGCACTATAGGGATATCAGTGCCAGCGCGCTTTTGGTGCCGGAAATAGCTGGGGACCTCGCTAACATTGGAGGCAGGCTAACGGCTGCCGTAGCCGCAGCGCCAAATACTGCTGCAGCTGTTGCGAGGGCCATACCAAATATTTTCGGTATGGCGTTCGGTGGCTCGGATATTGGGGCACCGCTGGACGCCGTATCTCATAATTTGTACGCAGCTAGCAGTTTACAATTTGCAATCGGCGACATTCTACATCGATCAGCTTTTTATGCCCGTCGAGAACAAGAGTGGGACTTTGCAGAAAGACAGGCCAATAGCGAGCTGCTGGTCCTTCAGGAACAGCTGACGGCACAACAACACTCTCTCAACGCAGCGAGAAGCAGCCTGGCGCAAACACAAAAAGCCAATGACCAGGCCCAGGAAATTTTTTCCTTTTACAAAACCCGGTCCACCAATGTTGAACTCTATCGTTGGTTGCTGAGCCAGATGGCCACGTTGTACTTCCAGGCTTACGACGCCGTGGTGGGCATTTGCCTGAGTGCGCAAGCCAGCTTTCAATACGAGATGGGCGATTTCGACACGCAGGTCATTCGCCCTAATGTCTGGATGGATCATCACCATGGCCTGAGTGCGGGCGAATCCATGTTGCTTGACCTGTTGCGTCTGGAGCGCATGTATCTTGAGCGTAACGAACGCCGGCTGGAGCTGACCAAAACCATCTCTTTGCGCGATCTGTTCGAGAAAGCAGAGTTCATCTCAGGGAAAGACTGGGCAGCGGTGATAGCCGAACTCAAGAATGGCAAACTTGAATTTAACTTTTCCCAAAGATTATTCGACAGTGATTATCCCGGCCATTACTGCCGGCAGATCACGAGTGTCTCGCTGTCTCTTCCCGCGGTGCTCGGTCCTTATCAGGATGTTCACGCCATTTTGACGCAAACCGGCAGTACCACAGTACACAAAGCCGATATCGACTCACTTGACTGGTTGTATGGCGACGGAGAGGAAATGCCACCGCCGGGGATTTTTCTGAATCCGCGCCCCAATCAACAACAGGGAATCAGCCACGGTCTGGATGACTACGGTTTGTTCCAGCTGAGTTTTGGTGATGAACGCTACCTGCCATTTGAGGGAACAGGAGCGGTATCGCATTGGCACTTCGAATTACCACGACCCAAATCGCCAGACCAGATCAAACTGATCGACAGCCTGACAGACATCATAGTGCACGTGCGATACCTGGCGAAGGTCGGAGGTTCAGCCTACACCAAAGCTGTTCTGGACAAACTGGGTGATTGAAGAGGGACTGCCCTGAGAGCTTTGGGGCATTAGTTTGACAACCGGGTCGAATTCATCGACTTCGCAACTGTTGATTGATAGAGGTGAATGCATCATGAGCGATGACGAAATCAAAGGGCGCAATTTGATTTTACGCGGCAACTTTCCCGCAGACTGGAAGAACTCCTGGACGCATGATGGCGTGGGAAACGCAGTGATACAGAAAGATGAGAGTGTAGGTAACTACGTGGCAATGAATAGCCGTGCAAAGGTGGAGCAGAAAATGGCTACGCCCACTTTTTCTGAATCTCAGATGACGGGAGTGGCGTATCGGATTGCCTTTATGTATGAAAACTATCTCGACGGCGAGAATTCAAAAGTCGTGGTGATAACCAGCAAGGGAAAAGAATCCATCATTGATCTGAGTGGCAGGATTGCTAATCAGCCGCTTGCCGATTGGAACTACTATGACCTGAATAAGCTGGATGATTTTGAGGCGGGGGATACCGATTTTACTGTGCAGTTGCATGGTTCTAGCAAAGCCGGTACGGCCGCACTGCGTATGGTAAATGTTGAAGTGGATGTGAAATTAGTCCCCCTTGCACTAAAAACTATCCAACTCGACGACAGGGTTTACCAACCGCAGAGCAGGCGTGTTTTATCGTCGAGTTGAATGACCGTCAACAACGCCCCCTAGATCGATCCTGCTTTTTTTCTACTCAGGTAGTGTGTGACCAGAGCAGGGCCCAACTGTTCAGGTCGGGCATCCACCACCTGCACTCCATGAGCACTCAACCGCTCATGGAGTTCTGCCCGTGCATTCAGGTAATCAACCGTGCCGCAATAGGCCAGTGCCTCCTGCAAGGTTTGCACCGGTGTATGGCGCAGACTGTCGAGCACGTCTTCCCTCAGGCTGGCGACTATCACCCGGTGCGCCTTGCCCATGCGATTGACGGCGGTCAGCAAATCTTCATCGTCCTCAACGCGCAAGTTGGTCACCAAGACCACCAGCGCCCGGCGCTGCTGCCGAGCCAGTAACAGGCTGGCAGCGGCCTGATAATCAACACTGTGGTGAGTGCTTTCCAGGTCATAGACCGTGTTGAGCAGTGTGTTGAGATGGCTGGTGCCTTTTACCGGTGCAAGGTAGCGCGGCTGTTCGCTGGCAATTGTACTCAGCCCCACCGCATCGCCCTGCCGTAACGCCACGTAGCTCAGCAACAGACAGGCATTGAGGGCGTGATCGAAGTGCGACAGCTCATCATCCTGGCTGCGCATATGCCGGCCGCAGTCGAGCATGAAGATAATCTGCTGGTCACGCTCATCCTGATACTCCCGGGCGATCGGTGTACGTTGGCGGGCAGTGGCTTTCCAGTCGATCTGGCGCAGGCTGTCGCCTTCGCGAAACTCCCTTAGCTGGTGAAACTCCAGACCCAGGCCGCGACGTTGTTTTTGGCGCACGCCGAGTTGGCTGAGCCAGTTGTCCACAGCCAGCAATTGTCCGCCGTAGAGGCGGGCGAAGTCGGGGTAGACGCGGGTGTGGTCGGTCACGCTGAGCAGACGTTTGCCGGACCACAGGCTCAATGGGCTCGGCAGGTTTATTTCGCAATGTTCGAAGCTGAAGTGGCCTCGCTTGAGCGGGCGAAGGCGATAGCCAATCTCGCTGTGCTGGCCGGGCTGAAGTTCGACCGAAAGGGGAAGGTTTTCGAAGCTCAGGCCGTTGGGCACATGGTCGAAGACCTGAATGTTCAGTGGTTGGGGGAAGTCATGCACGACTTCCAGTCGCACTTCGCTCCAGCGACCCAGCGCCAGGCTGCCACGCATTTGTCGTCGTACGCTGGGGGAGGGCAGGCGTTGGAGGCGGATGGCGTCGAGTATTGCCAGGGCCAGCAGCGCCAGCAGCAATCCCCAGTTGATCGACAACAGGCTTGAAGGAACGGCGACGTCCAGCGCCCGCAATGCACCGAGCACGATGCCGATAACCAGCAGCAGTGCCAGCCAGATCAACAGCAGGCGCGAGGGTTTCATGGTGTAACACCGTGCAGCCAGATCAAAAGATCGCAGCCTGCGGCAGCTCCTACAGGTGCACAGCGGGCCACGACGTTCAAACCCGCGGCGCCGGCACTTGGTCGAGTAGTTGGCGCAGTACGTGATCGACTTCCAGCCCTTCGATATCCAGCTCCGGCGCGATGCGTACGCGATGGCGCAGCACCGCCAGGGCGCAGCCCTTGATGTCATCCGGAATCACGAATTCACCACCGCGCAGCAGCGCGCGGGCCCTGGCACATCGCACCAGGGCAATGGACGCCCGAGGCCCGGCGCCGAGGGTCAGGCCGGGCCAGTTGCGGGTGGAGCGGGCCAGGCGCACGGCGTAATCGAGCACCTGATCGTCCAGCGCCAGGTCGCTGGCGATGCGTTGCAGGGCCAGTACATCCTTGGCCTGCAACAACGTGCGCATCGGTTGGACATCGAGCATGTCGGCCCGGGTCGAACGGCTGACCTGACGCACCATGTTCAGCTCTTGCTCGGCGTCGGGGTAATCCATGCGCACCTTGAGCATGAAGCGATCCAGTTCGGCCTCCGGCAACGGGTAAGTGCCTTCCTGTTCGATCGGGTTTTGCGTGGCGAGCACCATGAACGGCTGCGCAATCGGCAATGGCCGGCCTTCGAGGGTGACTTGCCGCTCCTGCATGGCTTCGAGCAGCGCCGCCTGGGTTTTCGCCGGAGCGCGGTTGATCTCGTCGGCGAGCAACAGGTTGGTAAACAATGGGCCTTTGCGCAGCTTGAATTGCTCGGTCTGCAAGTCATACACCGCATGCCCGGTGACGTCGCTCGGCATCAGGTCCGGGGTGAACTGGATGCGCGCGAACTCACCGCCGAAGCAGCGGGCGAGGGCGCGCACCAACAGGGTCTTGCCCAAACCCGGTACGCCTTCGAGCAGCACATGGCCGCCGGCGATCAGCGCCGTCAGGACGTCGTCGATCACACTGTCCTGGCCGATCAAGGCTTTTTGCAATTCATGGCGTACGGCCTGGGCCAGGTGGCTGGCACGCTGACGTTGTTGAGTGGCATGACTCGCTGCGTCGGGCTCGATCGGATGACTCATAGGGCGTTCCTCAAGGTTTGCAGGTGGGCGACCTGACGGCTGAATTCAACGCTGGAAAGCCGTTGCTTCGGTCGCGGGCTCATGGCCTGGCTGATGGCGCGTGTGGGTTGGCCGGTCAGGCGCGCGAGCACCAGCCATTGTTCGGCGACGGCGAGCTGTTCAAAACCGGGATGGCGACGCCGCACGCGCCGCAGGATGTCCTGCTGCAAGGCTTGCAGCAGGCCGGCCTGACCGTTGCGGCGCAACAGGAAGTCGGCACTGGCGCGCAGGTGCTCCTGCAGTTGCCGGCGTGCTTTCGGCGCCGGCTCAAGCAATGGCCCCTGACGCACACCGAAGTGCCAGAAACCCAGGCCGATCAAAGCGAACAACGCGACCAGCGCCTGGGGAAAGTAACGCAGCAGCAAGGTCGGCAGGCTGTCGTGATCGGTGTTGAAGATCAGCGTCACGCGGGTGTCGGCGGTCAGGTACCAAAGCAGCCAGGCGTTGTCGTACCGGTCGATGGCCGGGGTTTTCCACAAGTCGGCATCGGTGACCACGATGATCGAGCCGAGGCCGTATTTGAGTTGCATCATGTGCGTGGCCCTGGCGCTGTTGGCCCAGGCCTGGGCGAGGTTTTTCGGGTCTTCGAGATGGAACGCGGTATCGAAACCGGCATAGGCCGGGGCGTCTTCGTTTTCCAGATAGAGCTTGGTCAGTTGCGGGTACGGATCGTCACCGACATCCGGCGGCGGGTCCTTGAGGTCTTTGCTCAGAGATTGGTGCAGTTGCACCCGATCGAGCAGCAGGTCATTGCTATGGCCGATTTTTTCATCCCACAGCGATTCGGCGACGAACAGAAGCCGCCCGCCGGCCCGGGTCCAGTTCAGCACCTGGTCGATCTGCCGTGGGGTCATGTTGTAGCGATCCCCGAGCAACAGCAGGCTGTGTTGATGCGGGTCGAGGCTGGGCAGGATGTCGAGGCCGTTGGCGTGGTCGACGCTCAGGCCTTGCTTGCGCAGGAACAGCTCCGCCGCCAGATATGGGTTGGCCCTGGCTTCGGGGGAGGGACCGTGGTCGATGTCGGTCTGGTAGGGGGTTGCCTTGAGGTACAGATAAAAGCCCAGCGTCGCCAGCAACACGGCGACCAACGCAGCGGCTATCGACCCCCAGCGCCGATTCAACGGACAACCTGCGAGCCGAACAGAATGCGCCAGCCGTTACACAGTTCCTGCTGCACCTGAGCGGGCGGCAGGCGATGACCGTAGGCCATGTTTTGCCAGTGCCCGGTCAGGTTTTTGCTGTAGGCCAGCAAGGCCGGTTGCTGTAATAGCTCGATACGCTGGAGCACCTGGCCTTCAGTGTCGGCGGACTTGAGCGCGATGTTGAAGTCGTGCAACAGGTGGCTGAGCAGGGCGCGATAAAGCAGACCAAGCGCTTCGCGTGGATGAGTCTGCCAAAGACTTTCGGCGTGGGCGGCGATGTCGGCGGGCAGGGATTCGGGCTTGAGGTCCATGCCGAATGCCTGCTGCGGTAACGGTCCCGTGGCTCTGTTGACGGGGATTGGTCGAAGGCTGACGAACGCCTGCAACCCGTCGCGATAGCGCCAGATCAACAGGCCGACGGCACCTATGACGATGCCCCACAGCACGATTTCAATCAGGGTCGCCAATGCCCCGAAGCGTTGCCCCTCGAACAGCTTCAACAGGGCCTTCAACCATTGCGGTGTCTTGCCATTATCCGCGGCTTCAGCACTCGATTGTTCTTCGCCAAAGCGGTAGCGCGTCACCGTTTCCCGGTTCTTGAAGGGCGGCTGTTCGAGGATCGACTTGATGCTGTCCCTGGAGGCCTGGCTGGTCAGGGGCTGGTCCAGCAGGCGCGGGCTGTCGGGTGAGATGGCCGGTTCGGCGGCCCACAGGTTGTGGGTGGTCGGCACCTGCAAAATCACGGCCATCAACAGGACAGCGCCTGCACTGGTGAGGCGCTGGCGCATTCGGCGGAACACCAGTTCGATATCCCAGGCCTCCAGCACGGTGCGCCGGTTCAGGTAAAGGCTGAAGCCGCAGGCGACATAGATCGGCTCCCAGACCACCAGCACCAGTGCATAAAAGCCGTTGGTCAGGTGTTCCAGCCAACGCCAGTCCTGGTTGGCCGCCGAGATCAGCGACTGCCAGCTCCAGTCGAGCGCGACCTGCTGTGGCAGGAGTAGATAGAACAGCACCATCAAGCCGATCCACAACGCGCCCTCCAGGTGCGCACCGATGATCGTCAGCCAGCGTGCGGCGCCGGCGTCTCGCTGCAACAGCACCTGTAGGCGCTGTTGCCGTTGCTGCCCGTGGAGTCCTTCGAGCTGCACCACCGGCATGACGAAGCTGCGGTGCAAACTCAGGCGTCTCCAGGTCAGGCTGGCCAGCAATTGCGGTTTGAGCAGGCGCGGCCATTGGTGCAGGGCCTGCTTGAGCGTGGGCGTTTCACCGAACATGGCTTTGGACAGGATGTACAAGGGCAAGCGTTCGAACGCCGGCTTCAGCCACCAGAAAATGAACACGGCGAGCGAGGGCGAATCCCGGAATCCCCAACTGAGCAGCACGAAAATGGGCAAGGTGACCATGGCCCAACTGGTCATTAACAGGCGTCGGTGGCGCTGGCTCAGGAGCACCCCGAGGTCCATGGCTTCCCAGGTCGAGCGCGGGCGAATCACCACCGTGGCGTCACTCAGGCGCATGGCGGCGACGTCCGGCGAACACGAGATAAACCACCACCAGCAGCCAGAGCGCGGCGCCGACCAAGTACTTGGTCTGGTGCGAAGGGCCGGTCATTGACGACCAATAGGCTTCGATAAAGGCCGCGATCAACAGAAACAGCATGACCCCGCAGATCAGCAGCACGCTCTTGCGCGCCGCCAATCGCAAGGCCTCGCCCCGTGGCAGGCGCCCCGGGGCGATCAACGCCCAGCCCAGCTTCAGGCCAGCGGCACCGGCCAGGGCGATGGCGCTGAGTTCGAAAGCGCCATGGCCGATCACGAATGACCAAAAGGTTTGCCCGTAGCCGACGTAGGTCAGGTGCCCGGCCACCGCCCCGATCATCAGGCCGTTGAAAATCAGGAAAAACACGCTGCCCAGGCCGAACAGCAAACCACTGGCGAAGGTCTGAAAGGCGATGCCGATGTTGTGCATGATGTAGTAGCCGAACATCGCCCAGTCCTCACTGGCGGCCCGCTCCGCCGTGCGCCCGAGGTGACCGGCAACGGGGTCGTACATGCTTTGCATCTCACTGACCTGTTCGGCGGGGATCAGGTTGTAGACCAGATCCGGGTACAGGTACACCAGCAGCGCGAAACCGGCCAGGCTGGCAAAGAACATCAGGCTGGCGGCGAGGACGAAACGCCACTGTTCGCGCACCAGTCGCGGAAAGTCGGCCAGGATGAATGCCAGCATGTCGGCCGCCAGGCGGCTGCGGTGTCGGTAAAGCTGTTGATGCCCGCGCAGCACTTGTTGCTGTAAGACTTCGATCAGAAAACTGCTGTAGCCACGCTCCCGTGCGAGTGCCAAGTGTTGGCAGAGACGTCGGTAATCCTTTGGGAAACTGCTGGTGTCGGTGACTTTGCCGTCGCGTTCCAACTGCTCGAGCAGGTGGGAGAAGCGGTCCCATTCGGCCTTGTGCCGGCTTTCAAACAGGCTTTGCTTCATGTCGGCCCCAGCAAGCCGCGGGCGATGCCATTGAGCTCGGTCACCGCCTGTGCAGGCTGGACTTTTAATGGTTGGGCGAGGATCGCGGCCAGTTCATTGACCCGCGCCTGGGAGAGTTCGCCCTGGCGCTCGGTAAACCCGAGAATCGCCTGTTGCTCGGTGAGTGTCAGGGCAAAGGCCGGGCGGCGGGGCTGGGCTTCAGGGGGTTCGGGGCGGGTGTGCGATTGTTCGCGGTAGATCACCAGGGTCCCGGCGGCGATATCGCCGAGGCGCTTGAAGTGGGGATGTTGCAGGCAACTGATGGCCCCGAGGAAGTAACCGAAGGGCAACAGGTCAACAACGCGCAGCAGGTTGCGCAGCAGCGAAGCGGACCAGCCAACCGGGGTGCCATCGTCGTGCACCACCTGCAGTCCCATCCATTGCTTGCCTGGCGAGCGGCCGTGGTTCAGTACCTCGAACAGCACCATGTACCACCAATTCACTACGAACAGCAGGATCGAACCGAGCCCGGCGCCCAGTTTGCCGAGCATCGCCAGTGCTATGAACAGCACGCCCAGGACCAGGCCGCGCAAACCAAGATCGATGGAGAATGCCAGCGCGCGGACCATCAGCCCGGCTGGCCGCAGTGGCAGGTCGACGCCCTCCGGTGTTTCGACCTGGTACCGCGTATCCAGTGGCGGTGACAGCGGCGCGTTCCCTGGCAGTGCTGTGGTCTCGAGCATGGGCAACCTGACGATGTGGCCTGGATCGGGATTCTTTGTCCATCCGATGCTAGCAGCCTATACGGGGGAGACGACATAACTATGTAGTGCATGGCGAGTCGCGCAAGGTGCTTGAATGACAAGACTACTGGCCGGGGCGGGAGGTGAACGCCTAGACTTTGCCGATCTTCAGTTCAGGAATCGCCCGTGACCTCCATCTTCTGGTACGACTACGAAACCACTGGCATCAATCCCCGTTGCGACCGTCCGTTGCAAATGGCCGGCCTGCGCACCGACTTCGATCTCAATGAAATCGACGCGCCGGTCAATCTTTACTGCCAGCCCAGTGACGACATCCTGCCGCATCCTGCCGCCTGCACCATCACCGGAATCACCCCCGGGCAACTGCAGGCGCAAGGCTTGAGCGAAGCCGATTTCATGACCCGGGTGCATGCGCAACTGGCCGCGCCCGGTACCTGTGGCGCGGGGTATAACACCTTGCGTTTCGACGACGAGATGACCCGCTACAGCCTGTACCGAAACTTTTTCGACCCTTATGCGCGGGAATGGCAGGGCGGCAACAGCCGCTGGGACCTGATCGATGTGGTGCGCGCCGCCTATGCCTTGCGCCCCGATGGCCTGGTCTGGCCGACCGATGACGAGGGGCGGGTCACGCTCAAGCTCGAACGCCTGACCGCTGCCAACGGCATCGACCATGGCAATGCCCACGAAGCGCTGTCGGACGTTCGCGCGACGATCGCCCTGGCGCGCCTGATACGGGAAAAACAGCCAAAACTGTACGACTGGCTGTTTCAACTGCGCAGCAAGCAAAAAGTCATGGACCAGATACGCCTGCTGCAACCGCTGGTGCATGTTTCCGGACGTTTTTCGGCCGCGCGCAGCTATGTGGGTGTGGTGTTGCCGCTGGCCTGGCACCCGCGCAACAAGAACGCCCTGATTGTCTGTGACCTGCACCTCGATCCCCAGGGCTTGCTCGATCTGGATGCCGAAAGCTTGCGTCAGCGCTTGTATACCCGCCGTGACGAGCTGGCCGAAGGCGAGTTGCCGGTGCCGTTGAAGCTGATTCACATCAACAAGTGCCCGGTGGTGGCACCGTTGTCGGTACTTCGCCAGGAAGATCAGCAGCGTCTGGGGCTGGATATGGCGCTGTATCAGCAGCGAGTGTTGCAGCTCAATGACGCCAGGAAAGTTTGGCTGGATAAAATCCTGGCGATCTATGCTCGCGAAGATTTTTCCCAGAGCCAGGATCCGGAGCAACAGTTATATGATGGATTTATCGGTGATCGGGATCGGCGATTGTGCGAGCAAGTCAGAACCGTTGACCCGGTACAATTGGCACAACAGCAGTGGCCTTTCGATGACGAACGTTTGCCTGAATTGCTGTTTCGATATCGCGCACGTAACTTTTCCGACACGTTGAATTCCGAGGAGCAAGAACGCTGGCGAATATTCTGTCAGAAACGTTTGTCAGAACCCGAGTGGGGGGCGCCAAATACCCTTGAAAGTTTTGTAGAGACCGCGGCCCAATTGAGCGTTAGTGCTACTCCGTTTCAGCAGGGGGTGCTCAGCGAGTGGCAGGATTATGTCCAGGGATTGCGTCAGCGTTTGCGTCTTTGAAATCGAACATGCCAGGGCTTAAAACACCGGGCATAAAAAACGCCAGCATTTGCTGGCGTTTTTTTTGTCACGGATCCGTCTGCGACAAGCTCTGAAGCTTAGCCCAGCAGGGTAGCCCAGCCTTCCACCACGTCACCGCCCCACTTGGCTTTCCACTCTTTCAGAGTCTTGTGGTTGCCACCTTTGGTTTCGATGACTTCACCGTTGTGCGGGTTTTTGTATTGTTTAACTTTGCGAGCACGCTTGGTGCCGGTAGTTTTCACTGCGCCGCCGCGTGGTGCCTTGGTTTTGGATTCTGGATCCAACAGCGCGATGATGTCGCGCAGGGATTTCGAGTATTCACCCATCAGGGTGCGCAGTTTGCCTTCGAATTCCAGCTCGGTTTGCAGTTTGTCGTCTTGGGACAGGTTCTTCAAACGGGCTTGCAGCTCTTTGATAGCTTCTTCGGTGGCGCGATATTCGTTGATCAAGGACATGTGGACTACCTTATGTTGTGCGCTGGATGGCAGGTGACAGTGCGGCAATAATAGTCACGGTGTTTCATCAAGTAAACATTTAAGCCAACTTTATTTAATTTAATTGCTGTGTCTTTGGCGCACGTCGGTAATGCATGTATTAGTGTGGTCCAGGTCTGCCGGATATACATAAATTAACATTTGACCGGTACCGCTAGAGCATTCGGGCGAACCGCCACGGGCGCTGTCCGTCCTGCCGCTCTGACCTTCGGGGAGGGCAAACGTCAACAATACTGCAGTTTTGCTGCGCAATCGCTAGAATGGCGGCCTTTGCGAAGTTCTGGAGTTCCCCCCTCATGCGCACCTTTCGTCTGGTGATTTCTTGCCCGGACCGTGTTGGCATCGTTGCCAAAGTCAGTAACTTTCTGGCATCACACAACGGCTGGATCACTGAAGCGAGCCATCACTCGGACAACCTCAGTGGCTGGTTCTTCATGCGTCACGAGATCCGTGCCGACTCCCTGCCATTTGGTATCGAAGCGTTTCGCGAAGCCTTTGCCCCGATCGCCGAAGAGTTCTCGATGGACTGGCGCATCACCGATACCGAACAAAAGAAACGCGTGGTCCTGATGGCCAGCCGCGAGTCGCACTGCCTGGCCGACTTGCTGCACCGCTGGCACAGCGATGAACTGGACTGCGAAATTTCCTGTGTGATTTCCAACCATGATGACTTGCGCAGCATGGTGGAGTGGCACGGCATTCCGTACTACCACGTCCCGGTCAATCCGCAGGACAAGCAGCCGGCCTTCGCCGAGGTTTCGCGCCTGGTCAAACAGCATGACGCCGAAGTGGTGGTGCTTGCCCGTTACATGCAAATCCTGCCGCCGCAGTTGTGCCGTGAATACGCGCACAAGGTCATCAACATTCACCACAGCTTCCTGCCGTCGTTCGTCGGTGCCAAACCGTATCACCAGGCCTCCCTGCGTGGCGTGAAGCTGATCGGCGCGACCTGCCACTATGTGACCGAAGAGCTGGATGCCGGCCCGATCATCGAGCAGGACGTGGTGCGCGTCAGCCACAGTGACAGCATCGAAGACATGGTGCGTTTCGGCCGCGATGTCGAGAAGATGGTGCTGGCCCGTGGCCTGCGTTATCACCTGGAAGACCGGGTGCTGGTACACGGCAACAAAACCGTCGTCTTCTGACAGACCTGCGGCACAGTTGAAATTCGAAGGGCCTGGGCGTTCAATCGCTTCAGGCCCTTCGCCGTTTCTGCACCGAGGACATGACCATGACCGATCCACTGGACAAAGCCACCTCCAAGGCTCCCGCCACGCTGGGCGAGGGTTGCCTGAGCCGCTACGACCCGGATGACATGGGGCCTGAAACGGGTACGGAGTTTCCTGATGCCGCGCAGTTGTGGGAGCAGTTGCAGCAAGAGCCCGAGGACAAACCCAGGCCTGTCTGAGTTTCATCAACGTTATCAGCACCGCCCGCGAGCAGGTTAACGAGCAACTGCAGTCCGCGACTCATGCCGCACGACCCACACGGTCGTTTTGCAGCGCCAGCCACTGGGCCTTGGTCATCGGAACACGTCCGTTGTCGAGCAGGCGCTCGAGGGTTTGTAGCCAGTATCGGCGCGAAAACTCATGGCGCATGTCCACCGGGTGCAGGCCCAGGCGAATCACCGGCGCCTGCTGCCAGCGTTGTTCACGGCGGTCGCTGACGAGCTTCGATACGCCTCGGCGCCAGACACTGCGCGCACTCCACACCAGCCCCGGCGCCTCGAACGCGGTGAAATCCGGCAGCCGGTACAAGTGCTGCGAGTCGCTGGTGTAACTCAACGGCAATTGGCGCAATGCCTGGCGGGTGCCTTGGCTCATCAGCCAGGCAGGGGCGACGAACCCCTCCAGCGGCCAGTCATGGCGGTGGAACATCTCGATGCCCGAACGCAAGCGGGCAAGGGCGGCTTCCTGCGACAAAGGGTAAAACTCGCCTTCGTGGGTGTAGACCCGACGCATGAACCAGTCTCGGGGATTGCTGGCCATCGGCCCGTCGTCGCAGTGGAAGTAGCCATGCAGCGCCAGTTCGTCGCCCCGGGCGAGCCTGGTACTGAGCTGGTGGCGAAATTGCGGATGGGCGTCAAGGTTGTTGTGTTTGTGGAAGTCCGGCACCACCAGCCAGGTGATCGGCACGCCATCCAAAGCGTCGACGGCTTTGACGAACGGCTGGTAATCGGCCCAGGTTAGCGGTGCCACGTCGTGCAGTACCAGCAGTAAGGCGGGACTGTTCATGGACTCAACCATTGGCTGTCAGCGGCCATTGGCTGCCGAGCACGGCGTGGTAGTGGCGCAACAAGCTGCTGACCACGGTGTCCCAGGCGTAATGCCGTTCGACATGCAACCGCGCGTGTTTGCCCAGCGTTGTGTTGCCCGACCCAAACAATTCTCGAACGGCGGTGGCCATCGCGGCGGGATTGTTCGGCGCGCAGAGCCGGCCGCAGTCCTCGCTGACGATTTCCTCGAAGGCCCCGGCCGCCACGGCCACCACCGGAATACCGCTGGCCATGGCCTCCAGAATGACCAGGCCGAAGGTTTCCTGATCGCCGGCGTGCAACAGTGCATCGGCGCTGGCCATCAGGCGGGCCACCTGCGCCGCCGGGCAGAACTCGTCGATCACCGTCACGTTGGACGGCACGGCCGTGGGCATTGACGAACCAACCAGCAGCAGGTGATAGCGCCGGCCCAGGCGTTTCATGCAGTCGAGCAGCACCGGCAGGTTTTTTTCCTTGGATCCGCGCCCGGCGAAGATCAGCAGGCGGGTGTTTTCGTCCAGGCCCAACTCGGCTCGCAGCCCGGGGTCTCTGGCATCGGGATTGAAGGTCTGCAGGTCGACGCCGAGCGGTTGCACAAACACATTCTTGACTCCAAGCCCGGTGAGCTTGTCGGCCATGACCTGACTGGGCGCCAGTACGCGGTCAAAGTTGCCGTAGAGCTTGCTGACATAGGCCTCGACGTTGTTGGTCACCCAATGGCCCATGCGATTGCTGACCAGCAGGGGCAGGTCCGAGTGATAAAAGCCGATGACCGGCACATCGAGTTGGCGCCGCGCATCCAGCGCCGCCCAGGCCGTGAGATAAGGATCGCCGACTTCGATCAGGTCAGGCTGCAAATCCTGCAAGACATTGCGCCACGGCGCGAGGCGCAGAGGGAAGCGATAGCCCTTGCCGAAGGGCAGGGCAGGGGCCGGAACGGTGTAAATACCATCCTGTTCGCTAAAAGAAGATCCGGGAATCAGCAAACTGTGGCGAATGCCCGGTTTGATGCCCAAACGACGGTGCTTCGCATCCAGATAAGTGCGTACGCCACCGCTGGCAGGGGCGTAGAACATGGTGATGTCAGCGATATGCACGATGAACGGTCCTCCAGTCCCGGTACTCCCTTGGTTGACCTATATGAAGGATAGATGTTCGGTTGGGGTTGTGCGGGTGGAGGTAGAGAGGGTTGAGACGAGGCGTTCGCTGCGGTGCGGCGATCCGACAAGCCAGCTCCTACAGACTTCACGCTAAACCCTGTAGGAGCTGGTTTGCCAGCGAAGAGGCCGGTCCAGGCACTAGATACGGAAACTGCCTACCAGCTGCTTCAACCGCGCCGCCTGCTGCTCAAGGTCCGAGCACGCGCGCAATGTAGATTGCAGGTTTTCCACGCCTTCCTGATTCAGCGTGTTGATCTCGGTGATGTCGACGTTGATCGACTCCACCACGGCGGTCTGTTCTTCGGTTGCGGTGGCCACCGACTGGTTCATGCCGTCGATTTCACCGATACGCAGCGTCACGCTGTTCAGGCGTTCGCCCGCGAGGTTGGCGATCTCCACGCTGTCCTGGCTATGGCGTTGACTGTCGCTCATGGTGCTGACCGATTCCCGGGCGCCGACCTGCAGCTCCTCAATCATGGTTTGCACCTGTTGCGCCGATTCCTGGGTGCGATGTGCCAGGTTGCGCACCTCGTCCGCCACCACGGCAAAACCACGACCGGCTTCACCGGCACGGGCGGCTTCAATCGCGGCGTTGAGCGCCAGCAAGTTGGTCTGTTGGGAAATGCTGGTGATCACTTCGAGAATCTGCCCGATGTTCACCGTTTTGCTGTTCAGCGACTCGATGTTGGAACTCGATGCGCTGAGCATGCTCGACAGTTGATTCATCGCCACGATGCTGCGGTCCACCACGTGTTGACCATCCTCGGCCAGGCTGCGGGCATCGCTGGCCTGGCTCGACGCCTGGGCGGCGTTGCGGGCAATTTCCTGGGCGGCGGCGCCTAGCTGGTTGATGGCGGCTGCGACGCTGCTGGTGCGCGAGGCTTGCTGGTCGGAGTTGAACATCGACGAGTTGGAAGCCGCGACCACGCGCAACGCCACTTCGTTGACTTGCCCGGTGGCCGAGGACACTTCGCGGATCGAGCCGTGAATGCGCTCGACGAAGCGGTTGAACGCAGTGCCGAGGGTGCCGAATTCGTCATTGTTCTGGATGGCGAGGCGTTTGGTCAGGTCGCCTTCGCCGTCGGCGATATCAGCCATGGCACGGGTCATGACGTGCAATGGCTGGATCAGGATGCGAATCAGCATGCCGAGCAGGGCGATGATGATGGCCACGGCAATCACGGTCGCAACGACCGCCGAGGTGCGGAACTCGCTGAGCATCGAGAAGGCCTTTTCCTTGTCGACCGACAGACCGATGTACCAATTGACCGACGACAAGCCTTTGATCGGGGTGAAGGTCACGATGCGGGTTTTGCCGTCGACCTGGATCTCGCTCATTGCGCTGCTGATGGCCGGCGTGTCTTGCGGGTAGACATCCTTGAGCGTCTTCATCGCCAGCGCTTTGTCGGGATGTACCAGGATCTTGCCGTCGGAACTGACCAGGAAGGCATAACCCATGCCGTCGAAGTCCAGCGTGCCAAGGCTGTCGGCGATCACCTGCAAGCTCAGGTCGCCACCGACCACGCCGATGTTCTGGCCGTCCTTGATAACGCTGTCGACAATGGAAATCACCAGTTGTCCGGAGGCCAGATCAATATAAGGCTCGGTCAATGCCGAACCGCTGCTGGCTTGCGCGCTCTTGTACCAAGGGCGTGCACGCGGGTCATAGCCATCGGGCATCTTGCTGTCCGGGCGAATGATGAAAGAGCCATCCTTGTTGCCGAGGTAGGCGCCCATGAAGGTCGAGGTCACGGCTTTTTGTACAAGCAGCCTGGAAACGTTGTCGGCATCGGGATTGAGCGCGACAGTTTGTGACAGGTTTTCAATCAGCAGGCTGCGCCCGTTCAACCAGGTCTGGATATTGTTGGCGGTCACTGCGCCCATTTCCTGCAGATAGTTATCAAGGTCTTCGCGGATGGCGTTGCGCTGCAAATAGTCGTTGTACAGCGTGAATGAGGCGAAGGCGGCAATAACAATAAGGGCGGCGGCAAGCAGGATTTTATGGCTGAAACGCAGATTTTTGTTCATGGCTTGGGGTTCCGCTAAGGTCTTAATGTCCAGTGCGTGCTTTTATAAAGGGGCGCACGACGGGCAAGGTTGAAAGCAAGTGAATTTTCCGACTCTCCTTAGGGAAATTTCCGACCAGATCGTGTCTGACTGCTTTGTCGTTATCTCTATCGGCCGTGTAGGACCAAAGATTAATCATGGGTGACCAAATGCCTGACTCTCTGCAACTCGTTATCGGTGCCGATCTCAATGGGCAGCCGATTGCCCAGGCTATGCGTCTGGCGAACCGCCACGGTTTGATCGCAGGCGCGACCGGCACCGGCAAGACCGTCACTTTGCAACGATTGGCCGAAGCCTTCAGCGATGCTGGCGTGGCGGTGTTCGCCGCCGACATCAAGGGTGACCTGTGTGGCCTCGGTGCCGCTGGCAACCCCCAGGGCAAGATCGCCGAGCGGATTGCCGGGATGCCCTGGCTCAACCACAAGCCTCAGGCTTATCCGGTGACGTTGTGGGACGTACACGGTCAGTCCGGTCATCCTTTGCGCACAACCTTGAGTGAAATGGGGCCGCTGCTGCTGGGCAGCCTGCTGGAACTGACCGACAGTCAGCAGTCGGCGCTGTACGCCGCGTTCAAGGTGGCGGATCGCGAAGGCCTGTTGTTGCTCGATCTCAAGGATCTGAAGGCGTTACTCAATCACCTGCGGGACAACCCCCTGTTGCTGGGCGACGATGCGGCATTGATGACCACCGGTTCCAGCCAGGCATTGCTGCGGCGTCTGGCGACCCTGGAACAACAGGGCGCCGAAGCCCTGTTCGGCGAGCCTGCGCTGCAACTCGAAGACATCCTCCAGCCCACTGCGGACGGTCGTGGGCGCATTCATTTGCTGGATGCCAGCCGTCTGGTGCATGAAGCGCCGAAGGTCTACGCGACGTTCCTGCTGTGGTTGCTGGCCGAACTGTTCGAGCAGTTGCCGGAGCGTGGCGATGCCGACAAACCGTTGCTGGCGCTGTTCTTCGACGAGGCCCACTTGTTGTTCAACGGTACGCCCCAGGCGTTGCGCGATCGTCTGGAGCAGGTGGTGCGGCTGATTCGTTCGAAAGGCGTTGGCGTGTATTTCGTCACCCAGTCGCCGGGTGACCTGCCGGATGATGTGCTCGCGCAGTTGGGCTTGCGCATCCAGCATGGTCTGCGTGCGTTTACGGCCAAGGAGCAGAAGTCCCTGCGCGCGGTGGCCGAAGGTTTTCGGCCGAATCCGGCGTTCGATGCGTTGTCGGTGTTGACCGAACTCGGGATCGGCGAGGCGCTGGTCGGCACCTTGCAGGAAAAAGGCACGCCGGAAATGGTCCAGCGGGTACTGGTGGCACCACCGCAATCGCGGATCGGGCCTTTGACCGACGCCGAGCGCACGATATTGATCGCAGGCTCACCGTTCAAAGGGCGTTATGACCAACCGATCGATCGCGAATCAGCCTATGAGGTGCTGATGGGGCGCAAAGGCCTGGCGCCCGAAGCCGAAGCGGAGCAGGGCAAACAGGAACCGAGTTTCACCGAACAGGCGGGAGAGTTCCTTGGTACAGCGGCAGGGAAGGCGCTGAAATCGGCGATGCAACAGGCGGCGAACCAGATTGGCCGACAGTTGGTGCGCGGCTTGATGGGGTCGTTGCTAGGTAGCAAAAAACGCCGGTAGCTTGAGTGAACACGATCTAACAGTGGGAGCGAGCCTGCTCGCGAATCGGTGTGTCAGGCAACATCATTGTTGAATGTTATGCCGCCTTCGCGAGCAGGCTCGCTCCCACAGGGGGTGCCTATGAGGATTTGGTTTTGGCGTGCGCCGCCAGTCGCTCCAGCGCGGCCCGCAAATTCGGGTCGCTGATGCCATCGGCCGTGGCCTGGATGGTCGCTGCCGCGTCGTTGGACAAATCCATGGTATGCCCGGCCGCACCTTGCTGAACGGTCGGCGGTTGAACTTTGAACAGGATCCGGGTCAGATTGGCAAACTCGTCGAACAGTTGCAGTTGTCGTTGCAGGCGCTTTTGCTGGTAGCGCAGGCGGGTTGCCCAATGACCGTCGGTGACAATCAGCAACAAACTGCCTTCGCGCCAGGAGGCCACGTGGCAATGCTCGCGAGCGGCGGGTTGCAATTGGCTTTCGAGTAAACGCTGCAGATGACCCAGGCGTTGAGCGTGGCCGAGAATGGCTTTCAGCGGCTTGGCTTCGCGTAGTAGAACGGCAGGTACTTTGGCCGTAAGTGGGCGAAATGCCATGATCAGATACCTGAAGTAACAGAGGCGCCATGGTAGCAGAAAGCACCGGATGCACCCGCCCATTGCTTTTGTGGGTGCTTTGCCCATTAAATCAACAACTAACTTCTGCCTTGAACGGCTTGAAGTTGAGCAAAACGCCCTTATTTTAAGTGAGCCCCGTCAACGCGCTGTGCCAGCATCGTGGAATATCGCCACTTTCCTCTCCATCGTTTCCGGGTAGAATGCTCGTTCGCATGCGGCCATGAGGGCTGCACGGGCGACTCACGGGGCCGCCCTCCATCCCTTTAGTGTGGAAGATCCTGCCGATATGTTTGCGCCTTTGTTAAAGAAACTTTTTGGAAGCAAGAACGAGCGTGAAGTCAAACGCATGCTCAAGACGGTGCAACTCGTCAATGCCTTCGAAGAGCGAATGGTGGCCCTTTCGGACGATCAATTGCGTGCCAAGACCAGCGAGTTCAAGGCCCGCCTCGCCAAAGGGGAAACCCTCGACCAACTGCTGCCAGAAGCCTTTGCGGTCGCCCGCGAAGCCGGCAAGCGTGTCATGGGCATGCGCCACTTCGATGTCCAGCTGATCGGCGGCATGACCTTGCATGAAGGCATGATCGCGGAAATGCGTACCGGTGAAGGCAAGACCCTGGTGGCAACACTGGCGGTCTACCTCAATGCGCTGTCCGGCAATGGTGTGCACGTTGTGACGGTGAACGACTACCTGGCCCGCCGTGACGCCAACTGGATGCGTCCGTTGTATGAATTCCTCGGCCTGACGGTCGGCGTGGTCACGCCGTTCCAGCCGCCGGAAGAGAAGCGTGCTGCCTACGCCGCCGACATCACCTACGGCACCAACAACGAATTCGGTTTCGATTACCTGCGCGACAACATGGCGTTCAGCATGGAAGAAAAATTCCAGCGTGAACTCAATTTTGCCGTGATCGACGAAGTCGACTCCATCCTCATCGACGAAGCCCGTACGCCGCTGATCATCTCCGGTCAGGCCGAGGACAGCTCCAAGCTGTACATCGAGGTCAACAAGCTGATCCCGCAGCTCAAGCTGCACGTTGAAGAAGTCGAAGGCGAAGTGACCCAGGCCGGTCACTACACCATCGACGAGAAGTCCCGTCAGGTCGAACTCAACGAAGCCGGTCACCAGTACGTCGAAGAAATGCTGACCCGCATCGGCCTGCTGGCTGAAGGCGAGAGCCTGTACTCGGCGCATAACCTGAGCCTGCTGACTCACGTTTACGCCGGCCTGCGCGCGCACAAGCTGTTCCATCGCAACGTCGAATACATCGTGCAGGACGGTCAGGTCGTACTGGTCGACGAGCACACCGGCCGTACCATGCCGGGTCGCCGCTTGTCCGAAGGCCTGCACCAGGCCATCGAAGCCAAGGAAAACCTGAACATCCAGGCCGAAAGCCAGACGCTGGCGTCGACCACCTTCCAGAACTACTTCCGTCTGTACAACAAGCTGTCCGGCATGACCGGTACGGCCGACACCGAAGCGTTCGAGTTCCACCAGATCTATGGCCTGCAGGTCATGGTGATTCCACCGAACAAGCCGCTGGCCCGTAAAGACTACAACGACCTGGTGTTTCTGACCGCCGACGAGAAATACGCGGCAATCGTGGCCGATATCAAGGAAAGCATGGCTGCGGGCCGTCCGGTTCTGGTGGGTACAGCCACCATCGAAACCTCCGAGCACATGTCCAGCCTGCTCGTGAAGGAAGGCATCGAACACAAGGTCCTGAACGCCAAGTTCCACGAAAAGGAAGCCGAGATCATTGCCCAGGCCGGTCGCCCGGGCGCACTGACCATCGCCACCAACATGGCCGGTCGTGGTACCGACATCCTCTTGGGCGGTAACTGGGAAGTGGAAGTGGCTTCCCTGGAAAACCCGACCCCTGAGCAGATTGCCCAGATCAAGGCCGACTGGCAGAAGCGTCACCAGCAAGTGCTCGAATCGGGCGGTTTGCAGGTGATTGCGTCCGAGCGTCACGAATCGCGCCGTATCGACAACCAGCTGCGTGGTCGTGCCGGTCGTCAGGGCGACGCCGGTTCCAGCCGTTTCTACCTGTCGCTGGAAGACAGCCTGATGCGCATCTTCGCCTCTGACCGGGTGAAGAACTTCATGAAGGCCCTGGGCATGCAGCCTGGCGAAGCGATCGAGCACCGCATGGTGACCAACGCCATCGAAAAGGCTCAGCGCAAGGTTGAAGGCCGTAACTTCGACATTCGTAAACAACTGCTCGAGTTCGACGACGTCAACAACGAACAGCGTAAAGTGATTTATCACATGCGTAACACGTTGCTGGCTGCCGACAACATCGGTGAGACCATCGCTGACTTCCGTCAGGACGTACTGGACGCCACCGTCAGCGCACACATTCCTCCACAATCGCTGCCTGAGCAGTGGGACGTGTCGGGCCTGGAAGCGGCGCTGCAGAGCGATTTCGGTGTGACGCTGCCGATCCAGCAATGGCTCGACGAAGACGATCACCTGTACGAAGAAACCCTGCGCGAGAAACTGATGCAGGAACTGATCGCTGCGTACAACGAGAAAGAAGACCAGGCGGGCGCCGAAGCGTTGCGCTCCTTCGAGAAACAAATCGTTCTGCGCGTTCTGGACGACCTGTGGAAAGACCACCTGTCGACCATGGACCACCTGCGTCACGGTATTCACTTGCGTGGTTACGCCCAGAAGAACCCGAAGCAGGAATACAAGCGCGAGTCGTTCACCCTGTTCTCCGAGCTGCTCGATTCGATCAAGCGCGATTCGATCCGTGTGTTGTCCCACGTTCAGGTTCGCCGCGAAGACCCGATCGAAGAAGAGCAACGCCTGCGTCAGGAAGCCGAGGCACTGGCCGCTCGCATGCAGTTCCTGCATGAAGAAGCTCCAGGCCTTGAGCACCCGGAAGTGTTGGGCGAAGAAGTCGATGTCGCTCTCGCTACTGCCCCGGTTCGCAACGAGCAGAAGCTGGGTCGCAACGAGCTGTGCTATTGCGGTTCGGGCAAGAAGTTCAAGCATTGCCACGGGCAGATTCAGTAAAACCCGTTTCAAACGCTGAAATACCTGCGCCGCGACCGGCTTTTGCCGTCGCGGCGTTTTACCATTCGAACCACCGTTCTGCTGAAACGGTGCTGACATCATTTATAAAGGAGCGCATTCATGGCTGTTGGTCTTGGTCCTTTGCCAACGTTGCACCCGGTTGCCGGTTTTGAACTCGGTATCGCCTCGGCCGGCATCAAGCGCCCGGGGCGCAAGGATGTTGTGGTCATGCGCTGTGTTGAAGGCTCCACGGTTGCCGGCGTGTTCACCTTGAACGCCTTTTGCGCCGCACCGGTGATCCTGGCCAAGCAACGCGTACAAGGCCCTGTGCGCTACCTGCTGACCAATACCGGCAATGCCAACGCCGGCACCGGCGAACCTGGCTTGGCCGCCGCCGAGCGCACTTGCGCCAAGCTGGCGGAACTGACCGGTGTCGATGCCAGCCAGGTGCTGCCGTATTCCACCGGTGTGATCGGCGAGCCGTTGCCAGTGGAGAAAATCGAAGGTGCGCTGCAAGCTGCCCTCGATGATCTGTCGATCCACAACTGGGAAGCTGCCGCCACCGGCATCATGACCACCGACACCCTGCCAAAAGGTGCCAGCCGTC
Source organism: Pseudomonas sp. GV085 (assembly GCF_003050925.1). Taxonomy (GTDB): domain Bacteria; phylum Pseudomonadota; class Gammaproteobacteria; order Pseudomonadales; family Pseudomonadaceae; genus Aquipseudomonas. The sequence goes on from NZ_QAOV01000001.1 coordinate 337,345, forward strand.
AGTTCCAGCATGACGGTGTGACCATCACCGTTACCGGCATCAGTAAAGGCGCCGGCATGATTCGTCCGAACATGGCGACCATGCTCGGCTACATCGCCACTGACGCCAAGGTTTCCCGCGATGTGTTGCAAAACCTGATGCTCGATGGCGCCAACAAGTCGTTCAACCGCATCACCATCGATGGTGATACGTCGACCAACGACTGCTGCATGCTGATTGCCACTGGTCAGGCCGCGCTGCCGGAAATCACCCGCGCCGAAGGCGAGTTGTTCGCCAAGTTGAAGCAGGCGGTGTTCGAAGTGTGCATGGATGTGGCCCAGGCCATCGTTCGCGATGGAGAAGGCGCAACCAAGTTCGTGACCGTTGAAGTCAATGGCGGCGGCAATCACCAGGAGTGCCTGGACGTTGGCTACACCGTGGCCCACTCGCCGCTGATCAAGACGGCATTGTTTGCGTCCGACCCGAACTGGGGACGTATCCTGGCCGCTGTCGGCCGTGCCGGCGTTCCGAACCTGGATGTGAGCAAGATCGACGTATTCCTTGGCGAAGTGTGCATTGCCAGCCGTGGCGCGCGCGCGGCGACCTACACCGAAGCCCAGGGTGCGGCGGTGATGCAGCAGGAAGAAATCACCATCCGCATCGAGCTGGGTCGTGGCGATTGCAGCGAAACCATCTGGACCACCGACCTGTCCCACGAGTACGTGAAGATCAACGCCGAGTACCGCACGTAATAGCGCATGTCCTGTAGGAGCCAGCTTGCTGGCGAAGGCGTCATCCGCCGCGATGGATTTATCGAGGCTGATATCGCCTTCGCTGGCAAGCCAGCTCCTACAGAGTTGTGATCTTTCCTGCTTGAGGATGCTTGAACATGAGCCTGCACCTGATCATCGGCGACAAACTGCTTTCTTCCTGGTCCCTGCGTGGCGCCTTGGCCCTCGACCTGACCGGCGCTACCTACACCGAAGAACTGATCAAGCTGAACCAGCCGGACACCCGCGAGCGTCTGCTCAAGCATTCGCCGACTGGCAAGGTCCCGCTGCTGAAAACCGAACACGGTACCATCGCCGACTCCCTGGCGATTGCCGAATACCTGGCAGAACAGTTCCCGTCCGCAGGCCTCTGGCCGAAAGACATTGCCGCCCGCGCTCAGGCGCGCTCGGCGTGTGCGCAGATGCACAGCGGGTTCTTCGCCATGCGCGGCAATATGCCGTTTGACCTGAGCCATGACGCCCCTTTGTCTCCGGTTCCGGCTGACGTTCAGGTCGACATCGAACGCATGTCGGCGCTGTGGGCCGAATGCCGTGCCGCCGCGACCGAAACCGGGCCATACCTGTTTGGTCAAATCAGTCTGGCTGACGCGTTCTTTGCACCGATTGCCGTGCGCCTGCGCACCTATCAGGTGAAGTTGTCTGCCATTGACGAGGCCTACGTCGAAACCCTCTACCTATGGCCGGCGTTCAAGGCGTGGCAGAAGGCCGGACTGGAGGAGTTGCAAAAGTGAAACGAGTCCATGTCGCCGCCGCCGTCATCCGCGATGGCAGTGGCCAAATCCTCATCGCCCGTCGTGCCGACTCACAGCATCAGGGCGGTCTGTGGGAGTTTCCAGGCGGCAAGGTCGAGGCCGACGAGTCGGTCGAAACCGCACTGGCCCGTGAACTCCATGAAGAGCTGGGCATCGTGGTCGGCGCGGCGCGCCCGCTGATCAAGATTCGGCACGATTACCCGGACAAACAGGTGTTGCTGGATGTCTGGGAAGTTTCGGTGTTTACCGGCGAGCCTCACGGTGCCGAAGGCCAACCGCTGGCCTGGGTGTCACCCCGCGACCTGTCGGGTTACGAGTTTCCTGAAGCCAACCGGCCGATCGTCGCGGCCGCGAAATTGCCCGCTCAGTACCTGATCACTCCGGAAGACCTGGAGACCCCCGCGTTGCTGCGTGGTATTCAGAAGGCTATTGCCGGCGGTATCAAACTGATCCAGTTGCGTGCACCAAACGGTTACGACCCGAAATACCGCGACCTGGCCGTGGATGCGGCAGGGCTGTGTGCCGGCAAGGCGCAATTGATGATCAAGGGGCCGTTCGAATGGCTGGGCGACTTCCCGTCTGCGGGTTGGCACATTACCTCGGCGCAGCTGCGCAAATACGCAGCGGCTGGCCGACCGCTACCGGCGTCGCGCTGGCTGGCGGCCTCGTGCCATAACGCTGAAGAGCTGGCGCTGGCCGAACAGATGGGCGTGGATTTCGTGACCCTGTCACCGGTTCAACCTACCCTGACTCATCCTGGCGCCGAGCCGTTAGGTTGGGAGCAGGCGTCGAGCCTGATCGACGGGTTCAGCAAGCCGGTGTTCCTGCTGGGTGGCGTTGGTCCGGCTGAGGTCGAGGAAGCCTGGGCTGCGGGGGCACAGGGTGTGGCGGGGATTCGGGCGTTTTGGCCTGAGGCCTGATTCTGTGCTGTAGCTTCTGACGCCATCGCGAGCAGGCTCGCTCCCACAGGTGACCGCATTGTTGCTGAAGAAATGCGATCAAATGTGGGAGCGAGCCTGCTCGCGATGAGGGCCTGACAGCCGCCGACTAAATTTCAGGTTTCGCCGCAGGCTGCCATAGAATTTCGGCCACTCCCTGACGCTTGGCAATCAGCCGCGCCATCACAAACAACAGATCCGACAACCGATTGATATACGCCAGGCCAACCCCGGCCAACGGCTCAATCGCATTAAGTTGCTGACACCGCCGCTCTGCGCTGCGCGCCAGGCTGCGGCAGACATGGGCCTGGGCAATCAGCGCCGAACCGCCGGGCAAGATGAAATTTTCCAGCGGTCCCAACTCTTCATTCCACACATCGATCGCGGCTTCCAGGCGTTCGATTTCCGCTGCATTCAACGCCTGATACACCGGCATCGCCAGTTCGCCACCGAGGTCGAACAATCGGTGCTGGCAAGGCGCCAAAACATCGATCACTTCCTGAAAGCCTGCAACGGTGTGCGTTTGCGCCGCCAATCCGGCCAGCAGCACGCCCACCTGACTGTTCAGCGTATCGACTTCGCCAATGGCCTCGATCCGCGGGTGATCCTTGGGTACGCGACGGCCATCGCCCAGTCCGGTCTCGCCTTTGTCGCCAGTGCGGGTGTAAATCTTCGACAAACGAAAGCCCATGGTTACCTCGATAGCAGATTGAGTTGTTGCGAGACAGGTGGCGTGCTCGCCAGGGGCAGGCGCAAGGTGAAGCACGTGCCTTGGCCTGGGGTCGATTGCACTTCCATCTGCCCCTTGTGGTTGTTGGTGATGATGAAGTACGACACCGACAGCCCAAGTCCGGTGCCCTGGCCGATCTCCTTGGTGGTGAAGAACGGTTCGAAGGTCCGTTTGCGCACGCTTTCGCTCATGCCGATGCCATTGTCCTCGACCTGAATTTCCGCCCACGGCGGATTCAGTCTGGTGCGCAGAATGATCCGTCCCGGCTCGCTGCTGTCTTCACGCTGGTGAATGGCTTGCGCGGCGTTTTTCAACAGGTTGAGCAGTACCTGCTCCAGCTCGTTGGCGGTGCCGGGGACCGGGCCCAGCGCCGGATCGAACTGGCGAATGATGGCCTGGCCCTTGAAATCGAAGCCGATCGCCAGGTCGAAGTCGTTACTGGCGATCTCCACCGCTTGGTCGATCAGGGCGGGTAGATCGCACGGAGCCATCTGGCGGGTGCTGCGACGGCTGAAGCTGAGCATGTGGGTGACGATTTTGGCGGCCCGGGCACCGGCCTGCTGGATGCCGTCGAGTAACTTCGGCACTTCGCGCAATTGCAGATACTGATTGACCGCCGTCAGTTCGATGCCGGCCTGTTCGGCCACTTCAAGGTTCTTCGGCAGATCGGGGGACAGGCGTCGGCGAATGTTTTGCACGTTGTGCAGGATCGCACCCAGCGGGTTGTTGATTTCGTGGGCCATGCCGGCGGCAAGACCACCCACAGAAAGCATTTTCTCCGACTGCACCATCATCTCTTCCAGGGACAGGCGCTGGGTGATGTCGTCGATCCGGATCACCACGCCACGCCCGGCGCCGCCCATCAATGGATAAAAGGTCAGGGCATAGTGGCGGGGCTCGTCATCCTTGAGCCAGGTGACGCGTTCGATTTTGGCCACCGTATGCTGCTCGACCGTTTGCTTGAGTTGTGGCAAGAACGGCTTGAGCGGTTCGAAGGCGAGGAAGATGGGCTGGTTCAGGGCTTCGTCCAGGCGTGTGCCGGAAAGTGCGCTGGCTTCCTGGTTCCACTGCGTCACGTAGAGCTGTTCGTCGAGGGCGATCAGCGCCGATGGCATGGAGTCGATGATGCTGTTGAGGTAGTTCTGGAAGCCGGTGAGCTTTTTCTCGATCTTGCTGCGCACCTGGACTTCAAGCTCCAGTTTGCGGTTGGTGTGCCGGGTTTCTTCCGCCAGACCCTGGGCCTGGTCGTAGGCTGCCTGGGAGTCGTCCCGGGCCCGCTTGAGTTGCTGCTCCCGGGCCTCGATTCGCGAAAGCATGGTGTTGAACGCCTCCGCGAGGCTGCCGATTTCATCGTGGTTTCCTCGTGAAGCTCGCAGTGCGTAATTTTCTTCACGGGTTACCTGCCGGGACAGCTCTTCGAGTTGGTGGATCGGCCGGGTAATCAGGCGCTTGATTTGACGGGCGATGACCAGCCAGAGCAGCACACTGAAAATCAGAATCCCCAGACTGGCCGTCAGGGTCCCGGTATAGAACGCCACTGGCAGTTCACTGCTGGCGACCAGTAGCAAATGCCCCGGTGCAGCTCCGGGGCGGGGCAGGGTAATGACCTGGTTGCTGCGAAACTCGGTAACCTGCCAGTCTTCGATATGCCGGAACCGTTTCGGCAACTCCAGTTTGTCGCCATGCTGCAATTGCGCCAATTGCTCGCCTTTTCCGTCATACAGGACTGCCGCGCGCAACGGCGAATAGCTATTGAGTTCGTTTAGCAGGCGCTCGGCGCTTTGCGGCGAATCGAGGGCTTCGGAGGTCAGGCTCGGGTTGGATACCAGCCGGCCGATGGTCTGCAGGGCCTGGGGCGCCATGCTTTCCTGGGAGATGTAGTACGCGGCACTGATAAAGGTCAGGTTGGCGACCAACAGGACAGTGGTCAACAGGACTAGCAGGGCTGCCAGAAGTTTCTGGCCGACAGGCAGGTTTTCAAGACGCTGGCGCAATTGCATTGGGTTCATCGCTGAAAAGTACAAGTGGCCAGCGTAGCCGCTGCTCAGTCGCTGGGCAATCCAAGGCTTTGCAGGCGAGCGATCAACCTTGCCTCAAGCTGATTGAGGTGAGGCAGGTTCAATTGATGACGCCCGGCCACTTTGCAGGCGTAGCCCAGCAGGTAGCTGATTTCTGTGCGGCGCTGGCTTGTGACGTCCTGATGCATCGAGGAGTAGTTGGCTGCGGTGGCGTGAATCACCCGTTCGACTTCCTGCTGCAGGTTTTCGGCCGCTGCCGGCTGACCACAACGCTCAAGCAACTCCGCCAGTTCGCCGCACAGAGTAGCGACTTCGCAGTGATGTTGCTGCAAACCGCCGTTGCGGCAATCGTGCAGTACCGTCAGCGGATTGATCGCACAGTTAAGAGCGAGTTTGCGCCACAACCTGGTCAGGATTTCGGTGCTCCACTCGTGGGGGATGCCGGCAGTGCTCAGGTCATCGAGCCAGATCGGCGCCATCGGATGGCTCGCATCCCCCAGCCAGGTGAAGCCATGCCCGGCAAACACTACGCGCCAATCGCCCTCGCGGTAGGCGCCTTCGGTGCTCGACGCATAGATGCAGCGTGCCTGGGGCACCTGTGCCGCCACGGCGTCCTGACTGCCCAGGCCATTTTGCAGCAGGATCAGTTCGGCACCTGGGGCCAGGCGTGGCGCCAGTCGGGCCACCGCGCTTTCGGTATCGTAGGCCTTGCATGCCACCAGCAGGCGGTTGATCGGTTGGGTGCTGTCGGCTGTCTCGGCGGGCACGGCATAGTGTTGCGCCTCGCCGTGTTCCACCAGTGTCAATCCACCGGCCGCCTCATAGGCCTGCAGCCTCACGGTGTCCCGCAGGACCAGCCTGACCGGCACTCCAGCCCGTGCCAGACGTGTCGCCCATAAAGTGCCGAGGCTGCCGGCGCCCAGAACATGCCAGGTGGTAGACATCAGCTTTTTGCTCTGTTTAAGGCGTGCATCGGCAGCTCACAGTGAATGATGGGAAAGACCCGTTATAATCAGCGCGGATTTTAACCGCAAGCCAGGCGTGCTCCATCAGTGCGCCTTTAAATTTGGAGAGATTACATGCCGTCGTTCGACGTGGTATCCGAACTGGACAAACACGAAGTCACCAACGCGGTCGAGAACGCCGTCAAGGAACTCGATCGTCGTTATGACCTGAAAGGCAAAGGCAGCTTCGAGTTCAAGGAAAAAGACCTGACCGTCAACCTGACCGCGGAAGCGGATTTCCAGCTTGAAGCGATGATTGAGATCCTCAAGCTGGCTCTGGTCAAGCGCAAAATCGACGTTCAGTGCCTTGAAGTCAAGGACGCGTTCGCGTCAGGCAAGCTGATGAAGCAGGAAGCCGTCCTCAAGGAAGGCATCGACAAGGAACTGGCGAAGAAAATCGTCGCTCACGTCAAAGATGCCAAGCTCAAGGTCCAGGCGGCCATTCAGGGCGAGCAGGTTCGTATAACCGGCAAGAAGCGTGATGACCTGCAAGAAGCCATTGCGGTGCTGCGGGCCAAGGAATTCGGTATGCCGCTGCAGTTCAACAACTTCCGCGACTGACCCTGAGAGCGGGAACCTCTTGGCGTTTGCGACGTCGCAGATCCAAGCTACGGCAGAAACGATTTAGCCCGTCGTGGTTCGATCTTTCTGCCGCTTTTTTACGCAGGCCGGGTAGCCGGAAAACAGGAGAGAGTAGATGGACTTAAATGCCGAGGTAGACAATCTGGTCAAGGTATCCCAAACCTGGATCCCGATGATCATGGAATACGGCAGCCGTGTACTGCTGGCGGTCATTACCCTGGCCATTGGCTGGTGGCTGATCAACAAGGTCACGAAAAAGCTCGGCGGCCTGATTGCATTGCGTAATGCCGACCTGGCGCTTCAGGGCTTTATCAGCAGCCTGGCGAACATCATCCTCAAGATCTTGCTGATCGTCAGCGTGGCCTCGATGATCGGGGTGGAAACCACGTCGTTCGTTGCGGCAATTGGTGCGGCAGGTCTGGCCATTGGTCTAGCGTTGCAGGGCAGCCTGGCGAACTTTGCGGGCGGCGTGCTGATTCTGTTGTTCCGTCCATTTCGTATCGGTGACTGGATCGAGGCTCAGGGTGTCGCCGGTACTGTCGATAGCATCCAGATTTTCCATACCGTACTGCGTACCGGTGATAACAAAACCATCATCGTACCCAACGGTAATCTGTCGAACGGCATTATCACCAATACCAATCGTCAGCCGACCCGCAAAGTCGTGTTTGATGTAGGCGTGGATTACGAAGCGGACCTGCAGAAAGCCCGAGAAGTGTTGCTGGAACTGGCCAAGGATCCGCGTGTATTGATTGACCCGGCGCCTCAGGCAGTCATATCGACATTGGGCGACAGTTCTATCACTGTTTCCCTGCGTGTTTGGGTGAAGACCGCGGATTATTGGGATGTGATGTTCATGTTCAACGAACTGTCCCGTGATCGTCTGAGAGAGGCGGGCATTGATATTCCATTTCCACAGCGGGTTATTCGTGTGGTTCAGGAGTCGGCGGTGCAGTAAGGGGGGGGGCGGTTAGTGCCTGGCTTCTTGATCAGGCATGTACCGCAGAGTCTGTTTGGTTAAATGTTGTACAGCAGACAACGAAAAAGGCCCATCCGAAGATGGGCCTTTTTTTGATTACCGCGAACTAACTTTCTGCGATTACAGAATGTTGAGTGGGTAGTCGGTGATCAGGCGGAACTCAGAGATATCGCCTTCGCCTTCGTCAGTGTTGGCAGAGTGCCATGCTTGACGGATGCGGAACGACAGATCTTTGGCTGGGCCGGTTTGAATGACGTACTTGGCTTCCACGTTGGTTTCGTGGTGTTTGCCGTCTGCACCGTACAGACCGGCGTAGGGGCTGTTCGCTGGAGTGTTGGTACCGTCGATGTTCCAACCATTCGCGTAACGGACCATGAAGCTCAGGCCAGGTACGCCGTACTCGGCCATTTTCAGGTCGTAACGGGCTTGTACCGACTTCTCGCCCGGAGCGTTGAAGTCAGAGTACTGAATGGAGTTGGCGAGGAAGATCGAGTCGCCACCGCGGTTGTTTTTACCCACACCGATGTAGTCGAACGGGGTATCGCCGTTGACCTTCTGGAAGCCCAGGGTCACGGTGTGTGCTTTCAGGAACGAGTAAGCAGCAGCCAGGGAGTAGGCGGTGTTGCTGATTTCGCCTGCTTTAGCGTTACCGGTATCCTGGGTGTTGTAGATGTTACCGTCGAAGTTGATCGAGTTGTCGCCGCCCAGTGCGAGGGTGTAGTTCGCGTTGGCGTAGTACTGGTTCCAGACGTCTTCGAGCTTGGCACCGTAGAGCGATACGCTCAGGTCAGGGGTAATGCCGTACTTGCCACCGAAGTAGTCGATGGAGTTGGCTTGCACGCCAGCGTAAGTAGCCCACAGGTCGCCGTCACGGGCGTTGCTGTCCTGGCTGGTTGCCGAGTAGAAGTGACCGGCTTCGAGGTCGAGGTCTGTAACTTCGCTGCTCTGCAGTTGGATACCGCTGGCAGTTTGGTGAAGGATACGGGAACCGCCTACAGCGAACACTGGAGAGGTGCTTGGCTGCATGTCGCCGACTTTCAGCTCGGTCTTGGAGATACGGAACTTGGCGGCAGCGCCGGCTTTGCCCTGGCTGTTGTTGACTTCGCCATCACCGTCCACGGACATGTTGCCGGAGCCTGCATATTTGTCGGAACCGTCCAGCTTGATGGCCAGTTGGCCCCAAGCTTCAACGCCAACACCGATCAGGCCTTGGGTGTAGCCAGAGCTGTACATGCCCTGAATGCCCTGGGTCCAGTCTTTGTCATCGACTGCGCCGTCTTTCTTGTTACGGTTGTAGTAGTAGTTGCGAACCAGCAGGTCGAGCTTGCTGTCTTCAACGAAACCTTTGGCTTCGGCCTGGTCGCTTACGAAAGGTGCGGCTACTGCCAACTGAGTACTGGCTGCTGCTGCAACTGCCAGTGCGATCATGCTCCACTTCATCACGCGCATCGTGATTTGCTCCTTTGGTTTTAGAAGAGTACTGCCGTCCCACCTGGTTTATTATCTGGGCGGCTCTTTCTTTTTGTGTCGGCGCAAACTTATATCACGCCGACAATGTTGGCGATACTTGCGTATCTAACCTTTCGCCTTCTTTACGACCCTGTCGCAAATAGCGTGCTAGATGTCGCAAATTTCCAGCTCCAGCGCAACCGGGCTGACAACTTTAATGCTGTTTTCCGAGCCTTGGCGCCGGTAAAAAGAGTCCTGGTGAAACGTTTGAATCTCCATCGGGCTACCTTGCCACTGTTTATTTTGCCTGAAGGCCTCCGCTTCCCGCGGGTGTCACATCAGGCGATGTTGGGTGTGAATGCAACAAACGTGCACAAATTCGAATTTTGTTGCAGCTTTTTCAAAATGACTGTCTGACGCTGTAAAAACCTCATAAAACCGGGGGGACAAGCGCGTTTAGTTTGGGCTTGACGCCTTGCCTGGCATCATGTTGCACCCTTCTGGTCGACTGCCTTGCAAACAAAAATGTTACCGGTTCACCCCGCCAGTGAGTAAATGGCGGATGTCGAAGCGCTCAGCGTAGACCCACTGTGCGGTTTTGGTGCAAAAAATTTTTTAGCCTGGTACTGAATTCACTCCTGTTGACCGCTTGTCTGGCGCGAACTCTTCGTTGCTAATCAGTTATTTCGGCGTTTTTTGCCGGCTGATCGGTTCTGTAGTGGTGCGCAGCAGCGAAAAATGTCTCATTTGGGGGCAGGGTGTCAGCTTTTTGCAGGCGCTCGTGACCTCTGTGCAAGGTTCGTCGTGAAGCATGTGCCGTTCGCAGGTATGCTGCCGTCCGGTCGTTTGGCGCGCCGTCCCGTCAGGATGAGCGCTAAGCTGAAAAATGATGATCCGGCGGGAGTGTGCGCAGTGTTCGCTTTAGATCCACGACTTCAACAAGATACGTTACCGATCGGGGACTTTCCGCTCTGCCGGTTGCTGCTGTCCAACGATTCGAACTATCCCTGGTTCATCCTGGTACCTCGTCGCGAGGCTATCAGCGAGATATTTCAGTTGGATGTCGCAGATCAGCAACGGCTTTGGCAGGAAACAACTGTGCTTTCGCAAGTGCTCAAGGACTCGTTCGATGCGGACAAGTTGAATGTGGCGGCGCTGGGCAATGTCGTGAGTCAGTTGCACATGCATGTGATTGTGCGCAAGCGCGAAGATGCCGCCTGGCCAGCGCCGGTTTGGGGTAAGCACCCGGCAAAACCCTACGGTTCGGAGCAGATCGCCGCGATTCGCGAACGTTTGCGCTTGATTTTGACCGATGATTTTACGTTTCTGGAGGGCTGAATAATGAGCCTGGAAGAACGCGTTACCGAGCTTGAAAGTCGTCTGGCGTTTCAGGATGACACCATCCAGGCATTGAACGATGTGCTGGTGGCGCAGCAGCGGGCGGTCGAGCATCTGCAGTTGCAAATGGCTGCGCTGCTCAAGCGGCAGGAGGAAATGGTCGGCCAGTTCGAGTCATTCGAAGAAGAAGCGCCGCCGCCCCACTATTGAATAAATCGCAGGCATAAAAAAACCGCGGACAGCTCGGCTGTGCGCGGTTTTTTTTAGCCTTGAATCAGCGGCGCGGCAGCGCCGCGATCACATCTTCGGCTTGCAGGCCCTTGTCACGATTCATGACAGAGAACTCCACGCGCTGGCCTTCTACCAGGACGCGGTGACCTTCACCGCGAATGGCCCGGAAGTGGACGAAGATATCGTCGCCGGAGTCGCGGGAGATGAAGCCGAAGCCTTTGGATGTGTTGAACCATTTGACGGTGCCGGTATCGCGGTTGCTCATGTCGTAGCTTGGCGAGGTGGCTACCGGTGACGATTTGTAGAAGCTGACGCCCAGGTGCAGGACAACAGCGATGAAGGTTGCAATCAGACTGAACAGAACGGCGGGTTGACCGGCGATGACAGGCATCGGTGCGATTAGCGTCAGGGTTTGCAGGACTACCGCCAGAAAGAGCAGGGCGCTGACCAGGTTTTGCAGTTGGTGGCGCGGACCTTTGTTCCAGTAAGGGATGACAGGTGCAAGTGTGAGGTTGAGCAGGCCGAAAAAGGCCAGGTACAGCGCATCAGGTTGTTGCAGGTAAGGTAAGGCTTCGGATTGCAGGCTAGGGACGAAGGACAGCAGCAAGGCCGCTGCGCCTATCAGTAGATGGACGATTTTCAACATTTTGATTAACTCACGTTAAGACAGTTCACAAGGAAGAGCTGATGGCGCACGGTTCGCTTCAAGATAATAAAGAGGCGTTGGACACGTACCCGGTATCAGCCTATGCGCCGTGCCCGGAAAAAATAGGCACTGGCGACACGCTGCCTATTTAACAGCAAAGCCGCAGGCTACTCAAATCAGGGCGTCCGGCGGCTCGTTTGAGGCAATTTGCCGCGGGTTGGTCGAAGTTCAGAGGCTGTGATGCGACGGCAGGCTTGCTAGAGAGGTTGGGCGCCTGTTGGATGAAGCCCGCCACCTTTAGGGGGGGATTCAACCGGTCGATGCAGTCGATTGGCTAAATCTTTCAGTGGGTGTTTCTTAGTGTTCGCGCTCTTCTTTCCTACGCCATTCGATCCTGTGTTTCTGAAGTGGGAGTCACTTCACTGCGTGGGAAATTGTCCGGAGTAGGACGTTCTCCAGGATCTGCCAAGAGTTGTTGGCTTGTCCTACGTCGAAGGTCAGGAAGTCGTCTGGCTATACCTCTGCACCTGCGTTTTTATATGTCGACAGACAGTTGCTCTTAACGAAACCAGGATGGCAAAGGAGTGTCAGCGTTATGGTTTATGAACGGCAAGAAGAGGGGCGATACGGTTCGCACAGGGATGTAAGGGTTGATCCGTTTGTTCGCGAGTTCGATATGGGGCTGGCCCAGCCCTTGTCCCGCTCCGTACGATTGAATGGCTTCGCCACCTGTTTGCGGCTTGAACAGGTTTATTGGGATATTTTGGGGGAGATGGCCCGGGCCAATGGTTGCTCGGTCAGTAGTCTGTTATCTCACGTGGATCGCGAAGTTCACTTGCGTCACGGCGGGGTAAGGAACTTCAGTGGGTTGGTACGGGTTGTCTGTGTCGTGCACAGCCTCAAGGAAGGGGGTTGCACCGTCATGGCCTAGACTGGGCGGCGAAAGCAGCAGAGTGTCGGTCTGTGCAGTCTTACGGCTGCACAGGCCGCATTTAATGGATATAATCCCGCTCTTTGCCGCAAAACCCTGCGTGTGCGGTAGCAATCTGATCGCCGAGACAACTCCATGCCGATGTACGATTATCAATGTGCTTCCTGTGGTCATCAGTTGGAAGCCATTCAAAAGATCAGCGATGCACCGCTGGTCGACTGCCCTGCCTGTCAGGCGCCAGAGCTTAAAAAGTTGCTGTCCATGCCGGGCTTCCGCCTCAGCGGCACGGGTTGGTACGAAACCGATTTCAAGACCGGTTCCAAGAAGAACCTGGCCGGCGGCGACAAAGCTGACTAAGGTCTGGAACCTGAGTTGAACGACACGCGTGCTCTTGCATCACCCGGCGACTTTTTTAAAGGCGGGGCTGCTGTAGGATCTCCACCGAATTTCGAATTACGAGAAGTGAAACCACGACCATGATGCGCAGCCATTATTGCGGCCAACTGAACGAAAGCCTGGACGGCCAGGAAATTACCCTTTGCGGATGGGTCCATCGTCGCCGTGACCACGGTGGGGTGATTTTCCTCGATATCCGTGATCGTGATGGTCTGGCCCAGGTCGTGTTCGATCCGGACCGCGCTGAAACCTTCGCCGCAGCCGATCGCGTGCGCAGCGAGTACGTCGTGAAGATCACCGGCAAGGTTCGCCTGCGTCCGGCCGGTGCAACCAACGCGAACATGGCGTCGGGCATGATCGAAGTCCTCGGCTATGAGCTGGAAGTGCTGAACGAATCGGAAACCCCGCCGTTCCCGTTGAACGAGTTCTCCGACGTCGGCGAAGAAACCCGCCTGCGCTATCGCTTCCTCGACCTGCGTCGCCCGGAAATGGCCGAGAAGCTGCGCCTGCGTTCGCGTATGACCACCAGCATCCGCCGCTTCCTGGACGAGAACGGCTTCCTCGACGTCGAGACGCCGATCCTGACCCGTGCCACCCCTGAAGGCGCGCGCGACTACCTGGTGCCGAGCCGTACTCACGCCGGTTCGTTCTTCGCCCTGCCGCAATCGCCGCAGCTGTTCAAGCAACTGCTGATGGTGGCCGGCTTCGACCGTTACTACCAGATCGCCAAGTGCTTCCGTGACGAAGACCTGCGCGCCGACCGTCAGCCGGAATTCACCCAGATCGACATCGAGACCAGTTTCCTCGATGAAAAAGAGATCATGGGCCTGACCGAGCAAATGATCCGCAATCTGTTCAAGGAAGTGCTGGATCTGGAGTTCGGCGATTTCCCGCACATGACCTTCGAAGAAGCCATGCGCCGTTACGGTTCCGACAAGCCAGACCTGCGTAACCCGCTGGAACTGGTGGACGTGGCCGATCAGCTCAAGGAAGTCGATTTCAAGGTGTTCAGCGGTCCGGCCAACGACCCGAAATGCCGCATCGCCGCCTTGCGCGTACCTGGCGGGGCAAGCATGCCGCGCAAGCAGATCGACGATTACACCAAGTTCGTCGGCATCTACGGTGCCAAGGGCCTGGCGTACATCAAGGTCAACGAGCGCGCTGCCGGTGTTGAAGGTCTGCAATCGCCGATCGTGAAAAACATCCCTGAAGCCAACCTCAACGTGATCCTCGATCGCGTCGGTGCGGTCGACGGCGATATCGTGTTCTTCGGCGCCGACAAGGCGAAGATCGTCAGCGAAGCCCTGGGCGCGCTGCGGATCAAGCTGGGCCACGACCTGGACCTGCTGACCTGCAAGTGGGCGCCAATGTGGGTCGTCGACTTCCCGATGTTCGAAGAAAACGACGACGGCAGCTTCACTGCCTTGCACCACCCGTTCACCGCACCGAAGTGCACCCCGCAAGAGCTGGAAGCCAACCCGGCTGGCGCTCTGTCCCGTGCCTACGACATGGTGTTGAACGGTACTGAGCTGGGTGGTGGTTCGATCCGTATCCACCGCAAAGAGATGCAGCAGTCGGTTTTCCGCCTGTTGGGCATCAACGAAGCGGAACAGGAAGAGAAGTTCGGCTTCCTGCTCGACGCCCTGAAATACGGCGCACCGCCGCACGGTGGCCTGGCCTTCGGTCTGGACCGTCTGGTAATGCTGATGACCGGTGCCCAGTCGATCCGTGAAGTGATCGCCTTCCCGAAAACCCAGAGCGCGGCGGACGTCATGACTCAGGCGCCGGGTCAGGTGGATGCCAAGGCATTGCGCGAGCTGCACATTCGCCTGCGCGAAACGCCTAAGGCCGAGTAAGGCTGACCTGAAGGGCGCATCTGTGGATGCGCCTTTTCTTTATAGGCAGAGCAGTTCAAGATTTTTGTTTGTCGGCCGGCGCAATGCAGCGCAGCGGGCAATGTTTCAAAGAGAATTCGGAGCGAGTTATGGCAGGTCATTCCAAGTGGGCGAACATCAAGCACCGCAAAGAACGTCAGGATGCCAAAAAAGGCAAGATTTTCACCAAGTGGATTCGTGAACTGACCGTCGCGGCTCGTCAGGGCGGCGGTGATCCAGGTTCCAACCCGCGTCTGCGCCTGGCATTGGACAAGGCCCTTGGCGCGAACATGAGCCGCGACATCATTGATCGGGCGGTCGCTCGTGGTGCCGGTGCCGCCGATACCGACGACATGGTCGAACTGACCTACGAAGGCTACGGCCCCGGTGGCGTCGCGGTGATGGTCGAGTGCATGACCGATAACCGTAACCGCACTGCGGCCGCTGTTCGTCACGCGT
Organism: Pseudomonas sp. GV085; assembly: GCF_003050925.1. Classification (GTDB taxonomy): domain Bacteria; phylum Pseudomonadota; class Gammaproteobacteria; order Pseudomonadales; family Pseudomonadaceae; genus Aquipseudomonas. Next base: position 352,442 of record NZ_QAOV01000001.1, read on the forward strand.
TCAGCAAATGCGGCGGCAACCTCGGCACTGACGGTTCGGTGGCCTATCTGTTCGAACGCAAGGGACAGATCTCCTTTGCGGCCGGCGTTGACGAAGACGCACTGATGGAAGCGGCCATGGAAGCCGACGCTGATGACGTGGTGACCAACGAAGACGGTTCTATCGACGTTTTCACCTCGTTTGCCGGGTTCTATTCCGTGCGTAACGCACTGGAAGCGGCTGGTTTCAAAGGTGACGACGCGGAAATCGTCATGTTGCCGACCACCAGTGCCGAACTCGATCTGGAAGGCGCCGAGAAAGTCCTCAAGCTGATCGACATGCTCGAAGACCTGGACGACGTGCAAAACGTCTATTCCAACGCGGACATCCCGGAGTCGGTGGCTGCACAGCTCGGCTGATTTGCCTTTTGTAGGAGCGAGCTCGCTCGCGAAAAACCTGAGAGCGGCGTTCATTCAAGTCAGCCGCGTTATCGTTGACGTCCATCGCGAGCAAGCTCGCTCCTACATTTAAAGCCTGCAGGCGTTATGACTTTGATTCTTGGTATCGACCCCGGTTCGCGCATCACCGGTTACGGTGTGGTTCGTGATACCGGCCGTGGCTGTGAGTACGTCGCCTCCGGTTGTATCCGCACCGGTGCCGGCGAGCTGCATGAGCGACTGCAGATTGTCTATCGCGGGGTGCGAGAGATCATTCAGACTTACCATCCGGTGACCATGGGGATCGAAAAGGTGTTCATGGCCCGTAACGCCGACTCCGCCCTGAAACTGGGGCAGGCCCGTGGCGCAGCGATCGTGGCAGGTGCCGAGGAAAGCCTGGAAATTGCCGAATACACCGCAACCCAGGTCAAGCAGGCGGTCGTAGGCACCGGCGCGGCCAATAAGGAGCAGGTGCAAATGATGGTGATGCACATGCTCAAGCTCACCAGCAAACCGCAGATCGATGCTTCGGACGCCCTGGCCATTGCCATCTGCCATGCTCATACCCGCTCCAGCCTGCTGCCCCATGGTCTGGGTGCTGCACGCAGTCGTGGCGGGCGCCTGCGTCTCTGATAGCATCAGCAATCATTTTCATGGAGTGGGGGGCGTTTCGCCTGGGTTGTCGGCGGCATTCCCTCGCTCTATCAGTCGCTGGCCCAGAGCTGGCCAACGCTCAAGGATTTGTAACGTGATTGGACGTTTGCGCGGCACCCTGGCTGAGAAGCAGCCTCCGCATCTGATTCTGGATGTAAATGGCTTGGGCTATGAACTTGAAGTGCCCATGACGACCCTTTACCGCTTGCCGTCGGTCGGTGAACCGCTGACTTTGCACACCCATTTGGTCGTGCGCGAAGACGCGCAGTTGCTCTATGGTTTTGTCGGCAAGCGTGAGCGCGACTTTTTCCGCGAATTGATCCGCCTCAACGGCGTCGGGCCGAAACTGGCGCTGGCCTTGATGTCGAGCCTGGAGGTCGACGAACTGGTTCGTTGCGTACAGTCCCAGGACACGTCGGCGCTGACCAAGGTCCCGGGCGTCGGCAAGAAAACCGCCGAACGCTTGCTGGTGGAACTCAAGGATCGCTTCAAGGCCTGGGAAACCGTACCGGCCATGTTCGCCCTGGTGCCGAACCAGCCGGATGGACCGGCTCCGGTGAACACTGCCGAGACTGACGCCGTAAGCGCCTTGATTTCCCTGGGCTACAAGCCCCAGGAAGCGAGCAAGGCGGTGTCTGCGATCAAGGAGAAAGATTTGAGCAGTGAAGACATGATCCGCCGCGCCTTGAAGGGAATGATCTAAGTGATTGAAGCTGATCGTCTGATCGCTGCCACGCACAGTCCGCGTGAGCGCGAAGAAGTCCAGGACCGGGCGATTCGCCCGGTCAGCCTGGCTGAATACATTGGCCAGCCGACCGTTCGCGAGCAGATGGAGTTGTTCATTCAAGCCGCTCGCGGTCGGAACGAGTCCCTGGATCACACGCTGATCTTCGGGCCTCCCGGCCTGGGAAAGACCACCCTCGCCAACATCATCGCCCAGGAAATGGGCGTGTCGATCAAGAGCACTTCAGGGCCCGTGCTGGAGCGTCCAGGCGACCTGGCGGCGCTCCTGACCAACCTGGAGCCTCACGACGTACTGTTTATCGACGAAATCCATCGGTTGTCGCCGATTGTCGAAGAGGTACTGTACCCGGCCATGGAGGATTTCCAGCTCGACATCATGATCGGTGAGGGCCCGGCCGCGCGTTCGATCAAGCTGGATCTGCCGCCGTTCACCCTGGTCGGCGCAACGACGCGGGCGGGGATGCTGACCAATCCGTTGCGAGACCGTTTCGGGATTGTCCAGCGCCTGGAGTTCTACAGCACCGCCGATCTGTCGACAATTGTCAGTCGCTCGGCAAGCATCCTTGGTTTGCCGCTGGATCCGGAAGGTGCTTTCGAAATCGCCCGCCGTGCCCGTGGCACTCCACGAATCGCTAACCGTTTGCTGCGCCGGGTGCGCGACTTCGCCGAAGTTCGCGCCAAGGGCCACATCACCAAGCCGATTGCCGACCTGGCGCTGAACCTGCTGGATGTCGACGAACGTGGCTTCGATCACCAGGACCGGCGTCTGTTGCTGACCATGATCGAGAAATTCGACGGTGGGCCAGTCGGGGTCGACAGCCTGGCCGCCGCCATCAGCGAAGAGCGTCACACCATTGAAGACGTGCTGGAGCCTTACCTGATCCAGCAGGGCTACATCATGCGCACGCCACGGGGGCGGGTGGTGACGCGGCATGCCTACCTGCATTTCGGTTTAAACATTCCGTCACGATTGGGCGAAATGCCCGTGGTAGATGAGTTTCTCGATGCCGCTGACGATTAATTAACATTGCGTACTGATTTTTTCGGGCAATGTAGGGTCCCAGGACCGTACTTTCACGTGAAAGCCGCAGAACAATGAAAAACAGTTGCCATGCCGGATTGGCAACCTGAGGAGTAAGCACTAGAGTATGCGCGCGCAAAACGGGCTTGAGCCTTTCGCACATCGCTGTCGCGTTTATTACGAGGACACCGATGCGGGGGGCATCGTGTATTACGTCAATTACCTCAAGTTTATGGAACGGGCTCGAACCGAGCGGCTACGAGATCTGGGCTTTGCCCAATCGCAGCTGGCAGGGGAGGACCTGTTGTTCGTCGTGCATTCCAGCGAAGCTCGCTATCACGCGCCGGCGCGACTGGACGACGAACTGCTGGTAAGCGCTGAAGTAATCGAATTGAACCGTGCCAGCCTGCGCTTCAAGCAGCAGGTCAGGCGGGCAACGGATAATGTGCTGCTCTGCGAAGGGCAGTTTCTGGTGGCCTGTGTGCGCACTGAAAGTTTGAAACCCCGGGCCATTCCCGAAGCTCTACGAGCGGCCTTTGCCGACGTGAGCGGCGCGGGTACACACTCAAAGCAGGAGATAAAGCGTGGAAGCTAACGTCGTCGACCATTCCTCCATGTGGAGCCTGGTCAGCAATGCCAGTATCGTGGTGCAACTGGTAATGCTGATCCTGGTAGCCGCATCGGTGACCTCGTGGATCATGATCTTTCAGCGCAGCAACCTGCTGCGCGCCGGTCGACGTGCCCTGGAGAGCTTTGAAGAGCGCTTCTGGTCGGGTATCGACCTGTCCAAGCTGTACCGTCAGGCTGGCAGCAACCCGGACCCTGACTCGGGCGTCGAGCAAATCTTCCGTGCCGGTTTCAAGGAATTCTCCCGTCTGCGCCAGCAGTCGGGCGTTGATCCGGAAGCGGTCATGGAAGGCGTGGCCCGTGCCATGCGCGTCGCCATTTCCCGCGAAGAAGAAAAGCTCGAGCAGAGCCTGCCTTTCCTGGCCACCGTCGGTTCCGTCAGCCCGTACATCGGTCTGTTCGGTACCGTTTGGGGGATCATGAACTCCTTCCGTGGTCTGGCGACTGCCCAGCAAGCGACCCTGGCCACTGTGGCTCCGGGTATCGCCGAAGCACTGATCGCCACGGCGATCGGTCTGTTCGCTGCCATTCCAGCCGTTATCGCTTACAACCGTTTTGCTGCTCGCAGCGAAACGCTGCTGGGCCGTTACTACACCTTCGCCGACGAGTTCCAGGCGATCCTGCACCGCAAAGTGCACACCAGCGAAGAATAAGCAGGTAATTTCCAATGGCTTTAATCGCTCGAGCTCGCAAAAAGCGCAAGCCGGTCGCCGAGATGAACGTGGTGCCTTACATCGACGTGATGTTGGTGCTGCTGGTCATCTTCATGGTGACCGCACCGATGCTCAATCAGGGCGTGAAAGTTGATCTGCCCAAGGTTTCCAGTGAAGCCTTGCCGCAGGACAACAACACCCAGGTCCTGACCATTTCCATCAAATCCGACAAGACCTACTACTGGAACCTTGGCAGCGAAGTCGACACCGAAAAGCAGCAGGATCGGGCCATGACCCTGCCGCAGATGACTGACGCGGTGACCAAGATCATTCGCGTCGGCAACGAAGGCGGCAAGCGTACCCAGGTCTTCATTCGCGGCGACAAGAGTGTCGATTACGGCTCCGTCATGGGGGCCATGGGCGGGTTGCAGAAAGCCGGGGTCGGTAATGTTGGCTTGATTACCGAGGCGCCCTGATGCAGCAACAGCGAGAGCCGTCCGCCTCGGAAAGCTACTTCTGGCCTAGTGTCTGGGCGATTGGCTTGCACGTGCTGGTGTTCGGCATGCTGTTCGTCAGTTTTGCCTTTACCCCGGAACTGCCGCCGGCCAAGCCGATTGTCCAGGCGACCTTGTACCAACTGAAATCGAAAAGTCGGGCGACCACCCAGACCAATCAGAAGATTGCCGGTGAAGCGCAGAAATCTGCTGCGCGTCAGACCGAAGTCGAGCAGATGGAACAGAAAAAGGTCGAGCAGGAAGCGGTGAAGGCTGCGGAACAAAAGAAAGAAGAGGCGGCTCAAAAGGCCGAAGAAGCCAAGAAGGCTGACGAGGCGAAGAAAGCGGACGAGGCGAAGAAAGCGGACGAGGCGAAGAAAGCGGACGAGGCGAAAAAGGCTGATGAAGCCAAGAAAGCCGACGCTGCGAAGAAAACCGCGGAAGCCAAGAAGGCAGAAGAGAAACAATTGGCTGATATAGCCAAGAAGAAAGCCGAAGAAGAAGCCAAGAAAGCTGCGGAAGAAGAGGCCAAGAAAGCGGCCGCTGAAGAAGCCAAGAAGAAGATCGTCGAAGACGCGAAGAAGAAAGCCGCGGAAGACGCCAAGAAGAAAGCTGAAGCTGAGGAGGCGAAGAAGAAAGTCGCCGAGGAAGCGAAGAAGAAAGCTACTGCCGATGCTGCGAAGAAGAAATCGCAGGACGCGGCACGTAAATCCGCCGAAGACAAAAAGGCCCAGGCCCTGGCAGATTTGCTTTCCGACACGCCGCAGCGTCAGCAGGCCTTGGCCGATGAGCAGGGCGACGAAGTCGCCGGCAGTTTCGATGACCTGATTCGTGCGCGTGCAGCGGAAGGCTGGGCTCGTCCACCTTCGGCACGCAAAGGCATGACGGTCGTGTTGCAAATCGGCATGTTGCCGGACGGTACGGTGACTTCGGTCAGCGTGTCCAGGTCCAGTGGCGACGGTCCGTTTGACGCCTCGGCTGTTGCAGCGGTGAAGAATATTGGACGTTTGACAGAAATGCAGGGAATGAAGCCGAGTGATTTCGCTCCGTATCGTTCATTCAAGATGACATTCACACCTGAGGATCTAGCCTTGTGAGAAACCTTCTACGAGGAATGCTGGTCGTTATCTGCTGCATGGCAGGGATGGCGATGGCAGATGAGAAAAACATTCTGGTTACCAGCGGCAGCGATCGGGCGACCCCGATCGCCGTTGTGCCGTTCGGCTTCCAGGGTGGTAGCGTGCTGCCGGACGACATGGCGGAAATCATCGGTAACGACCTGCGCAACTCGGGTTACTACTCGCCGCTTCCAAAGCAGAACATGATCAGCCAGCCGAGCCAGGCCAGCGAAATCATCTTCCGTGACTTCAAGGCGCTGGGTGCCCAGTACGTCATGGTCGGCAGCATTGTGCCGGCGGGCGGTCGCCTGCAGGTGCAATACGCACTGTTCAATGTGGCCACCGAGCAGCAAGTGCTGACCGGCAGCGTGTCGGGCGGCGTCGATCAGTTACGCGACATGGCGCACTACATCTCCGACCAGTCGTTCGAAAAACTCACGGGTATCAAGGGTGCCTTCTCGACTCGCCTGCTGTACGTAACGGCCGAGCGTTTCTCCGAGAACAACACTCGTTACACCCTGCAACGTTCGGACTACGACGGTGCCCGCGCCGTGACCCTGCTGCAATCGCGCGAGCCGATCCTGTCGCCGCGTTTCGCACCGGATGGCAAGCGCATCGCTTATGTCTCCTTCGAGCAGAAGCGTCCACGCATCTTCATGCAGAACATCGACACCGGTCGCCGTGAGCAGATCACCAACTTCGAAGGCCTGAACGGTGCGCCAGCCTGGTCGCCGGACGGCAATCGCCTTGCGTTCGTGCTGTCCAAAGACGGCAACCCGGACATCTATGTGATGAACCTGGGTTCGCGTCAGATCACCCGCGTCACCAATGGTCCTGGCATCAACACCGAACCGTTCTGGGGCAAGGATGGTTCGACCATCTACTTCACTTCCGACCGTGGCGGCAAGCCGCAGATCTACAAGACCGGCGCGGGTGGCGGTGGTGCCGAACGTGTGACGTTCGTCGGTAATTACAACGCCAACCCTAAACTGTCGGCTGATGAAAAGACGCTTGTCATGATTCACCGTCAGGATGGCTTCACCAATTTCAAGGTGGCGGCCCAGGATTTGCAACGCGGTAGTGTAAAGATCCTCACTGATAGCACTCTGGACGAGTCGCCCACTGTCGCGCCCAACGGCACCATGGTAATCTACGCCACCCGCCAGCAGGGCCGGGGAGTCTTGATGCTCGTGTCCATCAATGGACGCGTAAGGCTCCCGCTTCCTACCGCACAAGGCGAAGTCAGAGAACCTTCCTGGTCCCCTTTCCTGAACTGACGCGGCGCTATACGTTTTACTTAACACACTGGGGTTCATTAGGAGTTTCACGATGGAAATGCTGAAGTTTGGTAAATTTGCTGCGCTGGCACTGGCCATGGCTGTAGCTGTAGGTTGCTCGTCCAAAGGCGGCGACAATGCCGGTGAAGGCGCGGTAGATCCAAACGCTGGTTACGGCGCAAACACTGGTGCAGTTGACGGCTCCCTGAGCGAAGAAGCTGCCCTGCGCGCTATCACCACTTTCTACTTCGAATACGACAGTTCGGACCTGAAGCCAGAAGCCATGCGCGCTCTGGACGTTCACGCCAAAGACCTGAAAGCAAACGGCGCTCGCGTTGTTCTGGAAGGCAACACCGACGAACGTGGTACTCGTGAGTACAACATGGCACTGGGCGAGCGTCGTGCGAAAGCCGTTCAGCGCTACCTGGTACTGCAAGGCGTTTCCCCAGCTCAGCTGGAACTGGTTTCCTACGGCGAAGAGCGTCCAGTTGCTACCGGCAACGACGAGCAGTCCTGGGCTCAAAACCGTCGCGTCGAACTGCGTAAGTAATTCGTCATGCGAACGTGCCGTCGTGCTGTAACTGTTTTGGCTCTCAGCCTCGCCCCGTTTGCGGTGTGGGCTGCGGTTCCTGTGGTCGAGGACAACTCCGGCTATAACAATAGCGGGAGCAGTTATCCGCCTGCAGGTTACGGTACGAACGGCGCCTATGCCGGGGGAGGGGTTTCGACTCCTGTCTCGGCGCAGGGCCAGCTGTTCAACCAACTGCAACAAATGCAGGAACAGATCTCGCGCCAACAGGGTGTGATCGAAGAACTGCAAAATGATGTAGCGCGCATGAAGCAGGAAAACCTGGAGCGATACCAGGATCTTGATCGGCGCATAGGAACCGGCGTTGCACCAGCCGCGACTCCTCAAAATTCTTCCACCGGTGGTGATTTGAATGCCCCCGGCGCAGCCGCAGGTGCGGCAGCTGGCGCAGCCGCTGCTCAAGCACCCGCCGCAGGTAGCGAACCGGCAGATCCAGCGAAGGAAAAGCTCTATTACGATGCTGCCTTCGACCTGATCAAGGCCAAGGATTTCGACAAGGCCAGCCAGGCTTTCGCCGCATTCCTGCGCAAATACCCGAATAGCCAATACGCGGGCAATGCCCAGTACTGGTTGGGTGAAGTGAATCTGGCCAAAGGCGATCTGCAAGGTGCAGGTCAGGCATTTGCCAAGGTTTCGCAGCTGTATCCGAAACACGCCAAAGTGCCTGATTCGCTATACAAGCTTGCTGATGTGGAACGCCGCCTGGGTCATACCGACCGGGTCAAAGGTATTCTGCAGCAGGTTGTGTCCCAATATCCGGGCACTTCCGCCGCTCAACTGGCCCAGCGCGATCTGCAGAAAATGTAAGCCGGCTTGACCTGTTTTGAAGAAACCCGCGCTTGTCGCGGGTTTTTTCGTTAGAATTCACACCCTTTTTCTGAAACACGCTTTTTGGGATCTGCGCATTGCCGGGGTTCCTTGAAGTGCCTGACGGAGGCGGACAGCCTGTTTAGCTGTTACGCCCGTGGCGACTATGCAAGACACATTGAGAATCACCGAAGTTTTCTACTCGTTGCAGGGTGAAACTCGGACTGCCGGGCTGCCCACTGTTTTTGTGCGCCTGACCGGTTGTCCGTTGCGTTGCCAATACTGCGACAGCGCCTACGCGTTCACCGGTGGGACCATCCGCACCCTCGACGATATCCTCGAGCAGGTCGCCGGTTTTCGTCCGCGATACGTCTGTGTCACGGGCGGCGAGCCCCTGGCGCAACCCAACGCCATTCCCTTGCTCAAGCGCCTGTGTGACGCCGGTTACGAAGTGTCACTGGAAACCAGTGGTTCTATTGATATCTCGGCAGTAGATTCCCGGGTCAGTCGTGTTGTCGACCTGAAAACCCCGGGTTCGAAGGAAGCGCACCGTAACCGCTACGAAAACATTGAGCTGCTCACGCCCAACGATCAGGTGAAGTTTGTCATCTGCTCGCGGGACGACTATGACTGGTCCGTTTCCAAGCTGATCCAATACGGTCTGGATCAGCGTGCCGGCGAAGTCCTGTTCTCGCCAAGTCACCATGATCTCAATGCCCGGGACCTGGCGGACTGGGTGGTGGCGGACAATCTGCCAGTGCGTTTGCAATTGCAGCTGCATAAATATCTATGGAATGACGAGCCGGGGCGCTGAAATGACTGAACAACTGAACACTCCTGAAAAAAAACGTGCGGTCATCCTGCTGTCCGGTGGCCTGGACTCGGCGACCGTCGTGGCCATGGCGCGCGCCGAAGGCTACAGCTGCTACACCATGAGCTTCGACTACGGTCAGCGCTCTCACGCCGAACTGTACGCCGCCGAGCGTGTGGCGCAGGACCTGGGTGTGGTCGAGCACAAGGTGATCGGTCTGAACCTCAACGGCATAGGCGGCTCGGCGTTGACCGACAGCAGCATCGACATTCCGGAAGAGTTGGGTGAGGGCATTCCGGTGACTTACGTGCCTGCGCGTAACACCGTGTTCCTGTCTCTGGCCCTGGGCTGGGCTGAAGTGCTCGGTGCACGCGACATCTTCATCGGCGTCAATGCGGTAGATTACTCCGGTTACCCGGACTGCCGTCCCGAGTTCATCGAGTCGTTCGAGCGCACGGCCAACCTGGCGACCAAAGCCGGCGTGGAAGGCAATGGTTTCCGCATTCAGGCACCGCTGCAAAACCTCAGCAAGGCGCAGATCGTCCAGGCCGGCGTGAAGCTTGGCGTGAACTACGGACTGACCGTTTCCTGCTATCAGGCCGACGATAATGGTCGTGCGTGCGGCAAGTGCGACAGCTGCCGACTGCGCGCAGAAGGCTTTGCGGCAGCCGGAATCAGCGATCCAACCCCTTATTTTTGATTTATTTCAAAATAGGTGTTGAATAGTCCTTAAAAATCAGTATTATACGCGCCACCACACAGCGGGTCGTTAGCTCAGTTGGTAGAGCAGTTGGCTTTTAACCAATTGGTCGTAGGTTCGAATCCCACACGACCCACCATTTTTGGCGGTTTAGAAAATCCGGAAGGCCCACGCAAGTGAGGATTTCCGGGTTTTTTTTTGCCCGCGATTCAAGTCCGCTTCGCTGCGGGCTGCTGCGCATGACGCAGGTCAGAATCACCTTTTGCATCCTTCCGATATTCTGTAGCCTTGCGCAGCTTCAACGCTGTCCGTGCCTGATCAATACTCACTTTCCCGGCGGTACCCCGATGGGTCCGGAGCCGGGTGTATACTCGACTTTCGCGCGAATGCGCCTGCAGGTCTTGCGAACATGACGCAAATTTCCGAACGCCTTCTGGTTCAAGCTCACCTCGACGCCAAGCAGCCCAAGCCGCTGACCGCCGATGAAGAGGCTTATTACCGTGCTGCCATCGCTGCCGAGCTCAAGGCTCAGGACGCGGTGCTGGTGGCCCATTTCTATTGTGACCCTGTGATTCAGGCGCTGGCCGAAGAGACGGGCGGTTGTGTCTCCGACTCGCTGGAGATGGCCCGCTTCGGCAACGCCCATCCAGCGAAGACCGTGGTCGTCGCCGGCGTGAAGTTCATGGGCGAGACCGCCAAGATTCTCAACCCGGAAAAACGCGTGCTGATGCCGACACTCGAAGCGACCTGTTCGCTCGACCTGGGCTGCCCGGTGGACGAGTTTTCCGCGTTCTGCGATCAACACCCGGAGCGCACGGTGGTGGTGTACGCCAACACCTCCGCTGCGGTAAAGGCCCGAGCGGATTGGGTCGTGACTTCAAGCTGTGCGCTGGAAATCGTTGAAAGCCTGATGGACAACGGCGAGACCATCATCTGGGGCCCGGACAAGCACCTGGGTACCTACATCCAGCGCCAGACCGGTGCCGACATGCTGCTGTGGGACGGTGCCTGCATCGTTCACGAAGAGTTCAAGTCCAAGCAGCTTGAAGACATGAAGGCGCTGTACCCGGATGCTGCGATCCTGGTGCACCCGGAGTCGCCGACATCGGTGATTGAACTGGCCGATGCCGTGGGTTCGACCAGTCAGTTGATCGCGGCAGCACAGAGCCTGCCGAACAAGACGCTGATCGTGGCGACCGACCGCGGCATTTTCTACAAGATGCAGCAGTTGTGCCCGGACAAGGTCTTTATCGAAGCCCCGACGGCAGGTAACGGCGCGGCGTGCCGCAGTTGTGCGCATTGCCCGTGGATGGCCATGAACACCCTTGAGCGCACGCTCAAGGCGTTGAAGGAAGGGTCGAACGAGATCTTTGTCGACCCGGCGCTGATTCCGCAGGCGATTCGCCCGCTCAAGCGCATGCTCGATTTCACCCAGGCGGCGCGGATGAAGCTGGCCGGTAACGCCTGAGGTCTATCAGGAACGCTGCATAAAAACTGTAGGAGTGAGCCTGCTCGCGATGGCGGTCTGTCAGTCATATCAATGTTGACTGATACGCCGCCATCGCGAGCAGGCTCGCTCCTACAGTGGTTTCTGCGTCGGGAAACTATTTGGTTTTTTTCGGAACCCGCACAAGCTGGGTATTGGAGTACATGTCATGCCAGCTGCGTTCCTGTTTGTCGAACAGCGACCAGAAGAATCCCAGACCAACACACAGCAACGAAGCAAACGACACCACAAAGCGCAGCAGCGCCTGCCACAGGCTGATGGACGATCCGTCGGCATTCTGTACCCGGATGCACCAGACCTGCATGCCCAGCGTCTGACCAGACCAGGTCCAGAATTTGGCGAAGAAGCCGAACAGTACGAACAACAGGACTGTGGAGAGCAGGGGATCACCGTCCAGCGCGCCCGCTTCGGTCAGGGAGCGCATCCTCTCTTCGCCGATGATCGCCATCTGGATCATCTTGTAGATGCCGCTGGTGACGATCAGCAGGGCGGTGCACAGCAGGAAATCATAGAACATGGCTGCCAGGCGACGACCCAGGCCAGCGGCAGGAAAGTCGCCCTGGGGAGTAAGCAGGTGTTTCGACATGGCAGGCTCTCGGCGAAAAAAGAAGCCATTTTACGGATTTACGCGCACAAAAAAGCCCCTGATGTCAGCATCAGGGGCTTTTTCGTTACAGAAGATTAGGCTTCTGCTTGTACTTCGTCAGCCTGCATGCCTTTCTGGCCCTGCACGGCGATGAAGGTCACTTTCTGGCCTTCTTTCAGGCTCTTGAAGCCGTTGCCCTGGATGGCGCGGAAATGCACGAACAGATCCGGACCGCTTTCAGGAGTGATAAAACCAAAACCTTTCTCGTCGTTAAACCACTTGACGGTACCGCTCTGACGTTGGGACATTTCTTATTTCCTTTGACGCAAAAATTAATGACAGTCTCCTTCTTATGAAAGAGTACTGGGGCTGGTTGCAGGAGAGTAAGAAGACGTCGAACGGGATGTAGCTAACTTGTAGGCTACTGCCCAGGTCACGATTCCAAGCGACCCATGCAAACACAGTGAACAAACTCTACGCCAACTACGGGAGAAAAAACAAGCCCCGTGAAGGCCCCGTATTTCCTCAGGTTGATGGCATTTAGTCCGTCCACTAGTGGGGCCTTATACGCTAGCGTTGTTCAATTGCTTTCGATCGTTATAAGCAAAGTTCATAATCGAAGCTAAGAGCCAAACAATGCACTATTTTATGGCGGTTGCGTTACACATTAGTGCGCAGTTAACGCAACCGCGTTACTTATAGGAACATTCTATCAGCCACGATAGTAGCGTTGTGGAACAAATGGCATTTTGCTTACAAGCAAAGGCACCTTTTTCCCACGAACGATCGCCCAAACCGGTGTGTCCAGTGCGATGTAGGCGCTGTCGACATAGCCCATGGCCAGCGGACCGCCCAGGGTCGGCCCGAAACCGCCGCTGCAGACGCTACCGATGATATCGCCAGCTTCGTTGACGATCTCGGCACCTTCGCGCACGGGTGTGCGTTCCTGGGGTAGCAGGCCTACACGTTTACGGTTCACGCCTGCCTGTTGCTGGGTGAATACGGTATCGGCGCCAGGGAAGCCGCCGGCCCGTGCGCCATCGGCGCGACGTGGCTTGGAGATCGCCCACAGCAGGCTTGCTTCGATCGGGGTGGTGTCGGTGTTCATGTCGTGGCCGTACAGGCACAGGCCGGCTTCCAGGCGCAGGGAATCGCGGGCGCCAAGACCGATGGCGGCCACTTCCGGTTCGGCCAGCAGGGCGCGAGCCAGGGCTTCGGCATTGGCGGCGGGTACGGAAATTTCGAAACCGTCTTCACCGGTGTAACCCGAGCGGCTGACAAAGCAGTCCACGCCCACCAGCTTCACGCGGGCGAACTGCATGAAGGTCATCTTCGCAACTGTAGGCGCCAGACGTGCCAGTACGGTGACGGCGGCCGGGCCTTGCAGGGCGAGCAGGGCGCGTTCTTCGAACAGCGGTTCGATCGTGCACTGGTCGCCAATGTGCTGGCGCAGGTGTGCCAGGTCCTGATCCTTGCACGCGGCGTTGACCACCAGGAACAGTTCGTCGTTACCCAGGTTGGCGACCATCAGGTCGTCGAGGATGCCGCCGGTCGCATTGGTGAACATGGCATAGCGCTGCATGCCCACCGGCAGGTCGATGATGTCCACCGGCACCAGGGTTTCCAGGGCCTTGGCGGCATTGGCGCCGGTCAGGCGGATCTGGCCCATGTGCGAGACATCGAACAGCCCGGCCTGGTCGCGGGTGTGCTGGTGTTCTTTCATCACGCCCAGCGGGTATTGCACGGGCATGTCGTAGCCGGCGAACGGCACCATGCGCGCGCCGAGTTCGATGTGCAGGGCGTGCAACGGGGTTTTCAACAGTTGTTCGGTGGACATATTCAGCTCCTGAAGATGGGTGCAGATGAGCGCGCATCAGCACTCGATAATGTTGACCGCCAAACCGCCACGGGCGGTTTCCTTGTATTTGCTTTTCATGTCGGCGCCGGTCTGGCGCATGGTACGGATGACCTTGTCGAGGGAGACAAAGTGTTGCCCGTCGCCGCGCATGGCCATGCGCACGGCATTGATGGCCTTGACCGAGCCCATGGCGTTGCGCTCGATGCAAGGCACTTGCACCAGCCCGCCAATCGGGTCGCAGGTCAGCCCGAGGTTGTGTTCCATGCCGATTTCCGCGGCGTTCTCCACTTGTTGCACGGTGCCGCCAAGCACTTCGCACAAGGCCCCGGCGGCCATCGAGCAGGCGACGCCGACTTCGCCCTGGCAGCCGACTTCGGCGCCGGAGATCGAGGCGTTTTCCTTGTACAGAATGCCGATGGCTGCGGCAGTGAGCAGAAAACGCACGACGCCGTCGTCATTCGAGCCCGGGATGAAACGCATGTAGTAATGCAGCACTGCCGGAATGATCCCCGCCGCACCGTTGGTGGGCGCGGTCACGACGCGCCCGCCGTTGGCGTTCTCCTCGTTGACCGCCAGGGCGTAGAGATTGACCCAGTCCAGCACCGACAGCGGGTCGCGCAAAGACGATTCCGGGTTCTTGCACAATTGCCGATGCAGCGCGGCGGCCCGGCGTTTGACCTTCAGCCCGCCAGGCAGGATGCCTTCATTGCGGCATCCGGCGGCGACGCAGTCCTGCATCACTTGCCAGATTTTCAGCAGGCCTGCGCGGGTTTCCGCTTCCGGACGCCAGGCGCTTTCGTTGGTCAGCATCACCTGGCTGATCGACAGCCCGTATTTGACGCAATGACCGAGAAGATCCTTGGCGCTTTTGAACGGAAAGGTCAGGGGCGTGGCGTCTTCGACGATGCGGTCGGCACCGGCGGCGTCCTCATCGACCACAAAACCGCCGCCGACCGAGTAGTACTCGCGGCTGCGGATCTGCAGGCCCGCTGCGTCGAAGGCGCGGAAAATCATGCCGTTGGGGTGATAGGCCAACGGTTTGCGAATCATCGCCAGGTGTTCTTTCTCGTTGAACGCAATGCTGTGTTCACCGAGCAGGTTCAAGCGTCCGTTGCTGCGGATTTCTTGCAGGCGTGCGGCGACGGTTTCCGTATCCACGGTGTCCGGGTGCTCGCCTTCCAGGCCCAGCAGCACAGCCTTGTCACTGCCGTGGCCTTTGCCAGTGGCGCCGAGCGAGCCGTACAGCTCGACCTTGACGCAGGTGGTGGCCGGCAGCAGACCTTCACGGCGCAGGCCTTCGACGAAACGCGCAGCGGCGCGCATCGGGCCGACGGTGTGAGAGCTGGAGGGGCCGATGCCAATCTTGAACAGGTCGAACACGCTTAACGACATGGTGGTTCTCCGGTTTCTTGTTATAGGCGTATCACGGGAGATGCTGTGCGTAGGAGCTGCCGCAGGCTGCGATCTTTTGATCCTGTTTTTCAAGATCAAGATCAAAAGATCGCAGCCTGCGGCAGCTCCTACAGGGTATTGCGGTGTTTCTGAAAGTGGGGGCGAGTAAATCCGCCCCCTCATTGGTTTAAGCGTAGCTTTCGATCGACGGGCAGGCGCAGACCAGGTTGCGGTCGCCAAACACGTTGTCGACACGACCGACCGGCGGCCAGTACTTGCCTTCGATCAGCGACGCAACCGGGTACACCGCTTGCTCGCGGCTGTACGGGTGCGACCACTCGCCGACCAGCTCCTTGGCGGTGTGCGGCGCGTTTTTCAGCGGGTTGTCGTCCTTGTCCAGGGTGCCGTTTTCCACCGCGCGGATTTCTTCGCGGATGCGGATCATGGCGTCGCAGAAGCGGTCCAGTTCTTCCTTTGACTCGCTTTCGGTCGGCTCGATCATCAGTGTGCCGGCCACCGGGAACGACATGGTCGGCGCGTGGAAGCCGAAGTCGATCAGGCGCTTGGCGACGTCATCGACGCTGATGCCGCTGCTGTCTTTCAGTGGGCGCAGATCAAGGATGCACTCGTGCGCCACCAGGCCGTTGCTGCCGGTGTACAGCACTGGATAGTGCTCTTCGAGGCGACGGGAGATGTAGTTGGCATTGAGGATCGCCAGTTGCGATGCGCGCTTGAGGCCCGCCCCACCCATCATGCGAATGTACATCCAGGTGATCGGCAGAATGCTCGCGCTGCCGAACGGTGCCGCGCAAACGGCGCCTTCCTTGCGCTCCATCTGTGCGTGGCCCGGCAGGAATGGCGCCAGGTGTGATTTCACGCCGATCGGGCCGACGCCCGGGCCGCCACCGCCGTGGGGGATGCAGAAGGTCTTGTGCAGGTTCAGGTGCGACACGTCGCCGCCGAACTTGCCCGGCGCGCAGAGGCCGACCATGGCGTTCATGTTGGCGCCGTCGATGTACACCTGGCCGCCGTTGTCATGAACGATGCCGCAGATTTCGCGGATGCCTTCTTCGAACACACCGTGGGTGGACGGGTAGGTGATCATCAGCGCGGCGAGGTGTTCGCGGTGCTCGATGGCCTTGGCGCGCAGGTCTTCGATATCGACGTTGCCACGGGCATCGCACGCGGTCACGACCACGCGCATGCCGGCCATGTTGGCGGTGGCCGGGTTGGTGCCGTGGGCCGACGACGGGATCAGGCAGATGTCGCGACGGTCTTCGCCACGGCTCTGGTGGTAGGCACGGATCGCCAAGAGACCTGCGTACTCACCCTGGGAACCGGCGTTCGGTTGCAGCGAAACCGAGTCATAACCGGTGGCCGCGCAAAGCATGGCTTCCAGCTCGTCGGTCAATTGCTGGTAGCCGGCGCTTTGCTCGGCCGGGGCGAACGGGTGCAGGGCGCCGAACTCGGCCCAGGTCACCGGGATCATTTCGCTGGCGGCGTTGAGTTTCATGGTGCACGAACCCAGCGGGATCATGGTGCGGTCCAGCGCCAGGTCCTTGTCCGCCAGTTTGCGCAGGTAGCGCATCAGCTCGGTTTCCGAGTGATAGCGGTTGAACACCGGGTGGCTGAGGATCGGCGACTGACGCACCAGCGCGGCCGGGATGGTGCTGACGACCGACGCGGCGAGGGCGGCGAAGTCCGGCAGGGCCTTGCCGTCGGACAGCAGGCTCCACAGGGTTTCAACATCGGCCTGAGTGGTGGTTTCGTCCAGGGACAGGCCCAGGCGCTCGCCATCGACCACGCGCAGGTTGATGCGCTGGGCGTGTGCCTTGTCGTGCAGGGTCGCGGTTTGAGCGCCGGTCTTCACGGTCAGGGTGTCGAAGAAGCTCGTTTGCTCGACGTTCAGACCCAATGCGCTCAAGCCTTTGGCCAGGATTGCAGTCAGGTGATGGATGCGATTGGCGATCTGCGTCAGGCCTTTTGGACCGTGGTACACGGCATACATGCTGGCGATGTTGGCCAGCAGTACTTGCGCGGTGCAGATGTTGCTGGTGGCTTTCTCGCGACGGATGTGTTGTTCGCGGGTCTGCATGGCCAAGCGCAGGGCCGGGTTGCCGAAGCGGTCTACGGAAACACCGACCAGACGGCCCGGCATGTCACGCTTGAACGCGTCCTTGGTGGAGAAGTACGCCGCGTGCGGGCCACCGAAGCCCAACGGCACGCCGAAGCGTTGTGCACTGCCGATGGCTACGTCGGCACCGAATTCGCCCGGCGCGGTCAGCACGGTCAGGGCCAGCAGGTCGGCAGCCACGGCGACGAGGGCGTTGGCGGCGTGGAAGCGTTCGGTCAGCTCGCGGTAATCGAATACGTCACCGTTGCTTGCCGGGTATTGCAGCAGCGCGCCGAAGAACGGCGTCACGTCAGTCAGCTCGCGTTCGTCGCCAACCACCACGTCGATGCCCAAAGGCTCGGCACGGGTGCGCAGCACGTCGAGGGTCTGCGGGTGGCAATGCACGGAGGCGAAGAAGGCGTGGCTGCCCTTGTTCTTGCTCAGGCGTTTGCAGAAGGTCATGGCTTCGGCAGCGGCGGTGGCTTCGTCGAGCAGGGAGGCGTTGGCGATCGGCAGGCCGGTGAGGTCGCTGATCAGGGTCTGGAAGTTCAGCAGCGCTTCGAGACGGCCCTGGGAGATTTCTGGCTGGTACGGGGTGTAGGCGGTGTACCAGGCCGGATTTTCCAGCAGGTTGCGCAGGATCGGCGACGGCGTGTGGGTGCCGTAGTAGCCCTGGCCGATGTAGGTTTTGAATAGCTGGTTTTTAGTCGCGATGGACTTGATCAAGGCCAGGGCGTCGGCTTCGCTCAGACCGTCTTCCAGACCGAGGACGCTGGTGCCCTTGATGCTGTCGGGAATCACGCTGGCGCTCAGGGCTTCCAGGGAGTCGAAACCGAGGCTGTTGAGCATGGCTTGCTCGTCACCGGCGCGCGGGCCGATGTGACGGGCGATGAATTCGTTGGCGGTGGTCAGATTGATCTGGGTCATGTCAGCGCTCCTCAGGCTTCGGCTTGGGCTTTGATCAGGCGGTCGTAGGCGTCCTGATCCAGCAGTTGGGCGACAGCCGAGGCGTCGCTTGGCTGGAAGCGGAAGAACCAGCCTTCGCCCAGAGGATCTTCGTTGACCAGTTCAGGGCTGCTGTCCAGCGCCGGGTTCACTTCCAGCACTTCACCGTCCAGCGGCATGTACACGCCGCTGGCAGCCTTTACCGATTCCACGGTGGCGGCTTCGGCGCCTTTGTCGTAGGACTGCAGCTCAGGCAGTTGAACGAAAACCACGTCGCCCAGGGCGTTCTGTGCGAAAGCGGTGATGCCGACTGTGACGCTGCCGTCAGCTTCGGTGCGCAGCCATTCGTGATCTTCAGTAAAACGCAACTCGCTCATGGAAACTCCTAAGGGGCCAGACTCGTCTGGTGGACGCGATTGAATGCTTGGGCGATGCCCGGGTTATGAGGAGTACATAGCAAGAACGCGGCCAACGTTGCTTTTATTGTTATTGATCAATGATTTAGGTTGTTTCGACAAGCGCTGAAATTCACACGTTGTAGCGAAATCGATACGGCGTATGTCAAGGATAAAAGCCGAGGTGGATCAAAGCCTTGTGCAGCCGTGATCGGAGAGGGGTGTAGCGATATCGTTCCGCTGTAGCGCTTTCAGTACAGATGGAGGTCGTTTTTAAACAGGTAAAGAAGTTTTCGAATTGACAACCCGTTCCGTAGGAGCTGCCGCAGGCTGCGATCTTGTCGCAGGCACCATAAGATCAAAGTCAAAAGATCGCAGCCTGCGGCAGCTCCTACATGGGTTGGTGTACATAGCCCGCCATCTGTGGACTCAAGGCTTCAAGCCTTGCCCGGAATCCCATACTTGCGCAACCGATGGGCAATCGCGGTGTGGGAGGTTTGCAGGCGGGTCGCCAGTTGCCGGGTCGAGGGATAGCTGACGTAGAGTTTTTCCAGCAGGGTTTTCTCGAATTCGTCCATGGCCTGTTCCAGGCTGTCGACGTCATGGTCGCCCTGGCGGGCCACCGAGGTGCCGGCGATATCGAGGTCGCCGATGTCCACCAGGCTGCTTTCGCAGATCGCCGCGGCACGGAAGATCACGTTCTGCAATTGCCGCACGTTGCCCGGCCAGCGGTTGCCCAGCAGTGCCGGGTAAGTGCCCGGTGCCAGGCGACAGACCGGTCGCTGGATCTGTGCACAGGCCTGCTGCATAAAGTAGCGGGCCAGCAGCAGGATGTCCTGGCCACGCTCGCGCAGGGGTGGCACTTCAACATTGAGGACGTTGAGGCGATAGAACAGGTCTTCGCGGAACAAACCTTCGCCGACCATTTTTTCCAGGTCGCGGTGGGTCGCGCTGAGGATCCGTACGTTGACCTTGACCTCACGGTCACCGCCGACCCGGCGAAAACTGCCGTCGTTGAGGAAACGCAGCAATTTGGCCTGCAAATACGGCGACATCTCGCCGATTTCATCGAGAAACACCGTGCCCTGGTTGGCCAGTTCCATCAGTCCTGGCTTACCGCCCCGCTGCGCGCCGGTGAAGGCGCCGGGGGCGTAGCCGAACAGCTCGCTTTCGGCGAGGTTCTCCGGCAATGCCGCGCAGTTCAGCGCCAGAAACGGTGAACTGTACCGGGCGCTGATGGCGTGGCAGGCCCGGGCCACCAGTTCCTTGCCGGTGCCGGTTTCGCCCTGGATCAACAGCGGTGCATCGAGGGCCGCAACCCGCTGGGCGCGTGCCTTGAGGGTGCGGATCACCGGGGACTCGCCGAGCAGTGCGTCGAAACCTTCGGCGTGGTCATGGTGCAGCGCGGAAAGGCGTTCGCCGATGCGGTTCGGTTGATACAGGGTCAGCAGGGCGCCGGCGTCGGTGATCGGAGTGGCGTCGAGCAACAGGGTCTGGCCGTTGACGGTGATTTCCCGCAGCGGCAGGCGAAAGCCCTGTTCAAGCAGGGCGTCGAGCAAGGCCGGGTCGGAAAACAGCTCGCCCACGCTTTCACCGTTCGGTTCGCGGCCGTACAGGGCGATCAGGGCCGGGTTGGCCAGCAGCACCTTGCCGTCGCTGTCCAGTGCCAGCACCGGGTCGGTCATGGCGGCCAGCAAGGCGTCGAGCTGCAAGTGCCGGCGCTGGCCGGGCAGGATGTCGACCACCGTCACCGCTTGCACGCCACGCACGCTGAACAGGGCATCGCGCAGCTCCTCGAGCACTTGCGGGCTCAGGGTCGGGGCGTCGATATAAACATTGGGCGGGACCATTTCCACCGCATCCAGGTTCAGATTGCGCCCACCGAGAAGGGCCAGGACTTCCTGGGTGATACCGACGCGGTCGATGAAGCTGACGTGGATACGCATGGGGCGGTCTTGGGTTCTGCAGTGCGAAGGGTGGCAAGTATGCCTTGGGGCGGGCTAATGGTGAAATGTGCCGCCGATATTCAGGGCGACATTGATCTTTGTAGGAGTGAGCCTGCTCGCGAAAGCGAGGTATCAGTCACAAAGATATTGGCTGACACTCCGCCTTCGCGAGCAGGCTCGCTCCTACAGGGAGACTAGGTTATTCGAAGTGTTCGGGGTTTACCGGGTCGCCTGATTTCATATTCAACTGCTGCCGGATGTCTTCAAACATCAAATCGTAATGTTTGTGGACCGATCCGATCTGGCTGTGCGTCTTCGGAATCCCGTACTTCTCGGCGATTTTCGTCACGTTGCTGGCGAAGTTGTAGGCCTCCTCCTTGGGCAGGAAGAAGGGCTCTGACATCTCCTTGCCCTGAATGCTGCCATGCATAGTGAACTGGATGCCTTTTTCCCCTTTGGCATTCTTGCTGACTTCATAGTCGAGGTGCACGTTGTAGCTGACATCATCCGGGGTCAGCGCATGTCGTTCGATGTGCAAGTGACCTGGCTCAAACTGTGCCATAGACGTCTCTCCTTACAAGTAGGTAATGCCTGGTGTTGCCGTACTGATGCGTGTACCGGCGGTGCCCTGGACAATTGCTTCGATGTCCGCGAGCGAACCGATCACTGCGACTTTTCCAGTATGGCGCGCGAATTCGCAGGCTGCCTGCACCTTCGGTCCCATGGAACCGGCGGCGAAGCCGAGTTTTTCCATTTCGTCGGGGTGGGCCTGGGCGATGGCTTTTTGCGTGGGTTTGCCAAAGTCGATGAACGCGGCGTTGACGTCGGTGGCGATCACCAGCAGATCGGCTTCAAGCTGTTCGGCCAGCAGTGCCGAGCACAGGTCTTTGTCGATGACCGCTTCGACGCCTTCGAGTTTGCCGGGCGAGGTATACATGGTCGGAATGCCGCCGCCACCGGCGCAGATCACGATGCTGCTTTTTTCCAGCAGCCATTTGATCGGACGGATTTCGAAGATGCGTTTCGGTTTCGGGCTGGCGACCACGCGGCGGTATTTGTCGCCGTCCGGGGCAATGGCCCAGCCTTTTTCGGCGGCCAGTGCTTCAGCCTCATCCTTGGTATAGACCGGGCCGATGGGTTTGCTCGGGTTCTTGAAGGCCGGGTCATTGGCATCGACTTCGACCTGGGTCAGCAGGGTCGCAAAGGGCACTTCGAAGTCCAGCAGGTTGCCCAGTTCCTGTTCGATGATGTAGCCGATCATGCCTTCGGTCTCGGCACCGAGCACGTCCAGCGGATAGGGTGAAACCGAGGTGTAGGCCGCCGCCTGCAATGACAGCAGGCCGACCTGCGGGCCATTGCCGTGGGCGATGACCAGTTGGTTGCCGGGATGGATCCTGGCGATCTGTTCGGTGGCGATCCGGATGTTGGCGCGCTGGTTGTCAGCGGTCATCGGTTCACCCCGGCGGAGCAGGGCATTACCGCCCAGAGCAACGACGATACGCATGGTGCAGTCCTTCTAAACAGAGGAAAGGCAAACGACTCGGTCAATTGTAGGAGTGAGCCTGCTCGCGATTGCGCAGCATCAGTCGACATTAATATTGAATGTCAGACCGCTATCGCGAGCAGGCTCGCTCCTACATTGACCGGTGCCGGTCTTATAGGTCAGCCAACGTCGACACCAGAATCGCCTTGATGGTGTGCATGCGGTTTTCCGCTTGCTCGAAGGCGATGCAGGCCGGCGACTCGAACACGTCATCGGTCACTTCGATGCCGTTGCTCAGGTGCGGGTACTGTTCGGCAATCTGCTTGCCGATCTTGGTGTCGCAGTTGTGGAACGCCGGCAGGCAGTGCATGAACTTGGTGCGCGGGTTGCCGGTGGCTTTCATCAGTTCGGCGTTGACCTGATACGGCAGCAATTGCTGGATGCGCTCGGCCCAGGCTTCGACCGGTTCGCCCATCGACACCCAGACGTCGGTGTGGATGAAGTCCACGCCCTTGACCGCCGCTTTCGGGTCTTCGGTGAGGGTGATGCGCGCGCCGCTTTCTTCTGCGTATTGCTTGCAGCGAGCCACCAGGTCGTCCGCTGGCCACAGGGCTTTCGGCGCGCAGATGCGCACGTCCATGCCGAGTTTGGCGCCGATCAGCAGCAGCGAGTTGCCCATGTTGTTACGCGCATCGCCGAGGTAGGCGTAGCTGATTTCGTGGATCGGCTTGTCGGCGTGCTCACGCATGGTCAGCACGTCGGCGATCATTTGCGTTGGGTGGTATTCGTCGGTCAGGCCGTTGAACACCGGCACACCGGCGAACTTGGCCAGTTCCTCGACGATTTCCTGCTTGAAGCCACGGTATTCGATGGCATCGTACATGCGCCCGAGCACACGGGCGGTGTCCTTCATGCTTTCCTTGTGGCCGATCTGCGAGGAGTTCGGGTCGATGTAGGTAACGTTGGCGCCCTGGTCATAGGCTGCAACTTCGAACGCACAGCGGGTGCGGGTCGAGGTCTTTTCGAAGATCAGCGCGATGTTGTTGCCCTTGAGATGCTGCTGTTCGGTGCCGGTGTACTTGGCACGCTTGAGGTCGCGGGACAGGTCGAGCAGGTAGCGCAATTCGCGAGGGGTGTGGTGTTCCAGGCTCAGCAGATTGCGGTTATGGATATTGAACGCCATTTTGGATCTCCTAAGGTGAACAGGTTAGTAGTCAATCGGATCGCGGATGATCGGGCAGGTCATGCAATGACCGCCGCCCCGGCCGCGACCGAGTTCGCCGGCGCTGATGGTGATGACTTCCACCCCGGCCTTGCGCAGCAGGGTGTTGGTGTAAGTATTGCGGTCGTAGCCGATGACCACGCCTGGCTCCACGGCCACCACGTTATTGCCGTCGTCCCATTGCTCGCGTTCGGCGGCGAAGCTGTTGCCGCCGGTTTCCACCACGCGCAACGCTTTGAGGTTGAGGGCCTGAGCCACGGTGTCGAGGAAGTTGGTTTCTTCGCGGCGGATGTCGATGCCGCCCGCCTTGCTTTCATCGGGGCGCAGGGTGAAGGCGACAATCTGGTTCACCACTTCCGGGAAGATCGTGACGAGGTCGCGATCGCAGAAGCTGAACACGGTGTCCAGGTGCATCGCCGCGCGGGATTTCGGCAGGCCGGCGACGATGACTTTCTCGACGGCCTTGTTTTTGAACAGGTTCACCGCCAGTTGCGCAATGGCCTGCCGCGACGAGCGTTCGCCCATGCCGATCAACACCACGCCGTTGCCGATCGGCATCACATCACCGCCCTCAAGGGTGGAGTTGCCATGGTCCTTGTCCGGGTCGCCGTACCAGATCTGGAAGTCGGCGTTGGTGAACTCGGGGTGGAATTTGTAGATGGCGGTGGTCAGCAGGGTTTCCTGACGGCGCGCCGGCCAGTACATCGGGTTGAGGGTGACGCCACCGTAGATCCAGCAGGTGGTATCGCGGGTGAACTGGGTGTTGGGCAGCGGCGGCAGGATGAAGCTGGAGTTGCCGAGGAAGTCGCGGAACATCTCGATGGCCTTGCCGCCGAAACTGGTGGGCAAATCGTCGCCCGATACGCCGCCAATCAGGAACTCGGCGATCTTGCGCGGCTGCAGGCTGCGCAGCCACGAGGCGGTTTCGTTGATCAGGCCCAGGCCCACCGAGTTGGCGGTGACCTTGCGTTCCAGGATCCAGTCCAGGGCTTCGGGGATGGCGACGATGTCCGTCAGCAGGTTGTGCATTTCCAGCACATCGATGTTGCGTTCGCGCATCTTGGTGACGAAGTCGAAGTGGTCGCGCTTGGCCTGGGCCACCCACAGCACATCATCGAACAGCAGTTCGTCGCAGTTGTTCGGGGTCAGCCGCTGATGGGCCAGGCCTGGGGAGCAAACCATGACTTTGCGCAGTTTGCCGGCTTCGGAATGGACGCCGTACTTAACTTTTTCCGTGGTCATTACAGTGATCCTCCAGATGACAAAACAAGGGAGTTAAAGAGTCAGGAAACCGTCATAGAGACCGTAGGCCGCCACCACGGCGCCCACGACCACCGCAGCGAAAATCAGTTTCTCGACGTTGGTGAAAACCGCTTTGTCGATTTCCAGCTTGGCCTTGGCGAACAGGATCACGCCGGGGGCGTAGAGCAGGGCGGACAGCAGCAGGTACTTGATGCCGCCGGCGTACAGCAGCCAGATCGCGTAGATCAGGGCCACGGCGCCGATGATCAGATCCTTCTGCCGTTCGCCCGCCGCGCCTTCGTAGCTTTCGCCGCGCACCGCCAACAGCAACGCGTAGGCCGCCGACCACAGGTACGGCACCAGGATCATCGAGGTGGCGAGGTAGATCAGCGACAGGTAAGTGCTGGCCGAGAACAGCGTGATGATCAGGAAAACCTGGACCATGGCGTTGGTCAGCCACAGGGCGTTGACCGGTACATGGTTGGCGTTTTCCTTGCGCAAAAACGCCGGCATGGTGTGGTCCCTGGCGGCGGCGAACATGATCTCCGCGCACAGCAGCACCCACGACAGCAACGCCCCCAGCAACGAGATGATCAAACCGACGCTGATCAGCACCGCGCCCCAGTGACCGACCACGTGCTCCAGCACGGCGGCCATCGACGGGTTCTGCAGTTTGGCCAGCTCCGGCTGGGTCATGATCCCCAGCGACAGCACATTCACCAGCACTAAAAACAGCAGCACGGTGACAAAGCCGATCACGGTGGCCTTACCCACATCGCTGCGCTTTTCCGCCCGGGCCGAAAAGATGCTCGCGCCTTCGATGCCGATGAACACCCACACGGTGACCAGCATCATTTTGCGCACCTGGTCCATCACGCTGCCCAGGTCCGGGTTCTTCAGGCCCCAGATGTCGGCGGTGAAGATGTCCAGTTTGAAGGCGAACAACGCAATCAACATGAACAGCAGCAGCGGCACGATCTTGGCGACGGTGGTCACGAGGTTGATGAACGCTGCTTCCTTTATTCCTCGCAGTACGAGGAAATGTACGGCCCAGAGCAGTACCGAGGCGCCGATCACGGCAGCAGGGGTATTGCCCTCCCCAAATAGCGGAAAGAAGTAGCCGAGCGTGCTGAACAGCAAGACGAAGTAACCGACGTTGCCCAGCCAGGCACTGATCCAGTACCCCCAGGCGGACGAGAAGCCCATGTAGTCGCCGAAACCGGCCTTGGCGTAGGCGTAAACCCCGCCATCAAGATCGGGTTTGCGGTTGGCCAGGGTCTGGAACACGAACGCCAGGGTGAGCATGCCGACGGCGGTGATTGCCCAACCGATCAGAATGGCGCCGACATCGGCACTGGCGGCCATGTTTTGTGGCAAGGAAAAGATCCCGCCACCAATCATCGAACCCACGACTAACGCAACCAGCGCGCCGAGTTTCAGTTTTCCGGGAGCTTCAGACATTGCATGACTCCAATGCAGGAGAAGAGAGGCAACAGACTAATTCTGTTGGCTATCCAATCAGCTGACTTAGATCACTAAATGAAAGCGTTCCCGGGTTGTTGGCGGAGTGCCATCATTTACAAGGCGGCTGCCTGTAACGCCTGTCCTAGAGGCTTTTGCAGATTCTTTAAGAACTTTTTAGCATTTGTTTCGAATTATGACGCTAGTTGGTTTTTCAAAATCTGCAAATTTTATTCATGCATTTTTTGTACTGAATTGATGTATTAAAAAAACGTATAAAACAAATGATTATAACGGTGTAAAAAAGCCATTTTGTGCAAGTAAAAAAGAGGTTTGTTGGCGTTATCCAATAAACGTTATTACTCTTCATCAGTTTAGTTGACGCCCGTTATGTGACGACTTCGCGGCAGTTGCCGCCCCCAAAAATGGAGATGCAGCGATGTCGCAATCACCGAACAAGCTTCGTCTGAGCGCATTGATCGCGTTGGTGGTGGGTCTGTGAAGCTGTTGCTGGCGTACCAGCCACCCTATGACTGGCCGGCGCTGCTCGGGTTTTTGTCGGTGCGGGCGATTGTCGGGTTGGAAACGGTGGTCGACGGTGTGTATTCGCGCAGCATCGGTTTGAACGGTGCTTGCGGTATGTTCTCGATCCAGCCTGGCACCTCGGATGCCCTTGAGTTGACCCTGGATTTTCCTGATCCGGGCGCCGTCCCTGCAATCGTCGCAAGCGTGCGGCGGATGTTTGATCTGGACGCCGACCTGTCCACGATTCACCGGCACCTGGCAGTTGATCCGCTGCTGGCGCGGCTGATTGCCGAGCACCCCGGGCTGCGTGTGCCGGGGGCGTGGGATGGCCTGGAGTTGGCAATCCGCGCGGTGCTGGGGCAGCAGATTACAGTGGCGGCGGCGATCAAACTTGCGGGCAAACTGGTAGCGCAGTACGGCACGCCATTGCATTCACGGTTGCCGGGGTTGACCCATGTGTTCCCTGAGGTCAGCGTTTTGGCTGGCGCAGATCTGGCTGCGTTGGGCATGCCGAAAAGCCGCGGCCGGACGCTGTCGGGGGTGGCCCAGGCATTACTCGATGATCCGCGGTTGTTCGAGCCCGGTCGGGAGGGAGGCGTAGCGCGGTTATTGGCCTTGCACGGGATTGGTGACTGGACGGCGCAATACATTGCGTTGCGACAGTTGCGGGAGATGGATGGATTTCCCAATGGCGACGTGGGGTTGATCAATGCATTGGCGGCGCTGGAGGGTGGGCCGGTGACGGCGCGGCAGCTGTTGGCACGAGCCGAAAGCTGGCGGCCTTATCGAGGGTATGCGGCGCAGGTGCTGTGGACTTCGTTGAGTCGGGCGGATTGAGCTTGATCCGAATTCTGTGCTGAATGGTCTGGCGCCTTCGCTGGCAAGCCAGCTCCTACAGTGGATCGTATTCGTCCACGCACCGCGTATACCTGTAGGAGCTGGCTTGCCAGCGAAGGCTATCTCACCGTCACCACCACTGCGCGGGATGGGAACCCAATTCAGTCGCGGGCAAGGCCCATTGCAAAGGCGTTCCCGTAATCTTCAGCGGAGCGTGTAACCGATGCGCCGGCCCCCAGGGCGTTTGCTCAACCTGTATCCCCTGATCGTGTTGGTCTTCGGCGCGCAACGGCTCGTCCGGGCCGGTTCCTTGCTCGAACAACAACTTCGCCGTACGCGCCAACGACAACCGGGCCGATCCCCCCATCCCGCTGCTCAAATGTCCTGCCAACAACCTGATCGCACTGGCCGCCATCAAATACCCGGTGGCGTGATCGAGGGCCTGCACCGGCAACGGCGTCGGCTTGTCCGCCTGTTTCCAGCGCATGCCCGCTTCGGCAATGCCACTGCTCATCTGCACCAGGCTGTCGAAGCCCCGCCGGTTCTGCCAAGGGCCGCTCCAGCCATAGGCGTTGAGGCAAACATCGATCAGGCCTGGGTTCAGTTGCCGGCGCTCATTCATGCCCAGGCCAAGTCGCTCCAGCGCATCGGCACGATAGCCGTGGAGCAGAATGTCGGCATCCTTGAGCAGGCATTCGAATACGCAGCGGTCGGAGCTGTGGTTCAGATCAAGACGCGCACAGCGTTTTCCCAACGTGACTTCCGGCACCACCCCCGGCTCGTTCCAGGTCGGCGGATCGATGCGCAAGACATCGGCGCCAAGGCCGGCCAGAAAGCGGCTGGCAATAGGGCCGGCGAGCACCCGGGTCAAATCCAGCACCTTGATGCCGGCCAGTGGTCGAGCCACTGAGCCTGTCCACGGTTTGCTGCCCTGGCCGGGGTGGTTGGTGAGTTGGATCAAGGGTTCGGCATTTACCGCCTGGCCTTGAGGATGGGTCTGCCATTGTTCCCAGGTACGCATTTCGGCGGCACAACCACCGGCATCGACCACCGCCTGCTCCAGCTCGCTTTTCGCCCATTGCGCCACTTGGCAAGCCATCGCTGCGCGGTCGGCACAGGCACCGAGCACGCTTTCGGCGGCGGCGCGGTGGTGGGGCGCGTTGGTGTGCAGGCGAATCCAGCCATCGCGGGTGGCGTAGTCACCGGCCACCGCATCCCACAGTGGCGGAACGCTCCAGCCGATCGGGCGAATCGAGGTCGCGAACCAGAAGGATGCCAAGCGTCGGTCAACTTCAAGATCGGGTAGGCGTCCGGTTTGTTGGTGCAGCAGTTCGCTGACGGCCTGGCCGGCGGCGGCCATGCTGGCGCAGGCCAGATCAGTGACGGCGAACGTTGAGGGCAGGGCGCCGCTGGACGTGAATGGAATCGGGGTGTGAGGCAAACCGAGTGCGGCTTGAATGGACGTGAGCAGATCAGTCATCGAAGGGCCCTCCGGAGTGAGAGCCCGATCATAGTTCAAAAAAATCCAGGTCAGATGAAATCCCCTTGTAGGAGCGAGCCTGCTCGCGATGGTCGTTAACGATAACGCGTATTTACTGGCTAAACGCGGCGCTCTTGGGTCCATCGCGAGCAGGCTCGCTCCTACAAGGTTTTTCTGCCTTGTTTAAACGCGGAACTGATCCATCAACTTCATCTGCTGGGTGCTCAGGGCGTTGAGCTGGCTGCTGATCTGCGCCGATTCGGTGGCCTGGCCGGTCAGGGTTTCGGTGACGGTGCGGATCGCCGAGACGTTGCGGTTGACCTCTTCGGCCACGGCGCTTTGCTGCTCGGCGGCGCTGGCGATTTGCAGGTTCATGTCGCTGATCACGGTGACCGCGTCACTGATCTTGCTCAAGGCCTGGACCGCCTGCTGAATCTGCCCGGCATTGCTGTGGGCCTGGGTCTGGCTTGAATGCATGGTAGCAACCACGCCACGGGTGCCGGACTGGATGCGTTCGATCACCAGGCGAATTTCTTCCACCGAATCCTGGGTACGCTTGGCCAGGTTGCGCACTTCATCGGCCACCACCGCAAAGCCGCGACCGCTTTCGCCAGCACGGGCGGCTTCAATCGCCGCGTTGAGCGCCAGCAGGTTGGTTTGTTCGGCGATGCTGCGAATCACCTCCAGCACCGAACCGATCTGCTCGCTGTTGACCGCGAGGGCTTCGACTTCGGTCACGGCCTTGCTGACCTCGTTGGCCAGTTGATTGATATCGCGGGTGCTGCGCTCGATGATCGACAGGCCGTCGCGAGCCGATTGGTCGGCACCCTTGGCGGCGTTGGCGGCGTTCGAGGCGCTGTTGGCGACGTCGTGGGCGGTGGCGCTCATCTCGTTGGACGCGGTGGCGACCTGGTCGATTTCGCGGAACTGCACCTGCATGCCTTCGCTGGTCTGGCGGGCGATTTCTGAAGACTGGTCGGCGGTGCCGCGGGCGTCGGTGATGCTTTGCTTGATCTGCGCGATGGTCGGTTGCAGCTTGTCGAGGAAGCGGTTGAACCAGCTCACCAGTTCGCCCAGTTCGTCCTGCTTGCTGTAGCGCAGGCGCTGGGTCAGGTCGCCATCGCCACTGGCAATCGCCTTGAGCATATCGGCCACGCTGTTGATCGGGCGGGTCACGCCGGACGCGGTAAGCCACATCAGCAACAGCCCGAGCAGGCCGGCAATCACCGCCACCGAGAGCGCCTTGAGCGTGCCGCTTTGCTGGGCATCGTCGAGCACCGCTTGCAACTTCACCGAATCGGCCAGCAGCACTTGTCTGGGCAGGTCGATCACCACGGCCCAGGCCTTGGCATCGGCAATCGGGCTGACCGGGTACACCGCACGGATCAGCTCGCCTTGCTGGAGAATCTTCGGTGCACCGTTACCGAGCAATTGCAGGATGTCCTTGCCATCGGCGCCCAGGGTGTCGCCGATGTTCTTGCCGACTTTACCGGCATCGACACTGTAGGCGGCCAGCACGCCAGTGCCGGAAACGATCAGCATGTGCCCGGCGCTGTTGAACAGGTCGCGCTGGGAGTTGACTGCCGCCGCTTGCAGGGCGTCGAGGGCGATGTCGATACCGACCACACCGATGGACTTGCCATCCACCAGCAGCGGTACGGAAATGGTGGTCATCAACACTTCCTTGCCGCCGACCGTATCGGCGTAGGGGTCGAGCAGGCAGGTGCGCTTGCTGTCCCGCGGGCAGGTGTACCAGACGTTGTACGGCGTGCCGCTGAGGTTCAGGGTGGTTTTGGTCATGTCCTCTTCGACCATGATCGTGTTCAGCGACTCACCCCCGGCGCGGCTCCAGTACGCGGCAAAACGACCGATCTCGTTGGATTGACGGGCGGCGTCATTGACGAACTCGCTGTCCTTGCCATCCAGGCCGTTGGGTTCGAACGCCAGCCAGATACCCAGTACCTTGCCGTTGCGCTCGAAGGCGGTTTTCAGGCTCTGGTTCAATTCCTCACGCAAAGCGCCGGGCTCAAGCGAGCGTTTGGCGGCCAGGGTGCGCATGTCCTTGATCTGGTCGGCCAGGGCGGTCACCACCGTCAGGGTTTCACCGAATGTCTTCTGCACCCGAACCGCTTGCTCGGCGGCCTTGGCCTGAAGCAGGTCCTGCACACTGGCGGTGAGCATTGAGCTGCTGGAATCATTGACCAGGTCATCGTTCTGATTGGTCTGGTAAATGTTCATGCCCACTATCAAGGCGACTACACCCAGCAGGCACAGACCGGACAGCAGGACGATTTTCAGGCGGATGGACAGTGAGTCGAACATAGGGCGAACTCGCGAATGGATGAAGTGTTGGCTGTGGGCCGTGACGGCTCACTCGCTAAGTCCGTTTAGCGCCGATCAATGCACATCGGCGTGGCGCTGAGGTTACATGAGGGGTAACTCGACGAACGGTAGTAGTTGAACGTTTGCGCAGGAAAATGTGCCGAAAGGATGGTTAAAACGAGGAAAAATCGCGGTTGGGCGATGATCAATTTTGCATCGACGTCCAGGGGACTTTTTGCGCATTAGATGAAATTCACGAAATACATATGTACCGCTTCTCATTAAGGGCTGGCCGCTTAAATGCAGATGCCACCTCGGTGGAACGCTTGCGGAAGTTTTGGCTTCTGGCAACTGACAATAAATAATGAGAAAACCATCATGTGTATTACTTACATTAAAAGGGCCGGGTTGCGCTCGGTGTTGTTGTTTTGGGGAATGTTATTGGCGGCAGGTGCGGCTCCTGCCATGTCTTTTCTGAACTCGGCAGCTATTTCGGGTATCGCCTCTCAAATACCCTTGGCGGCCACGGTACTGCCGGACAAGCTGAACACCCTTAAGGAAAGTCTGGCTGACGAAACGGATGTGAAGCAATACAGCTTCATGGCGGTACGGGGCCAGGATGTGTGGATCCGTGCGGGTGAGACGGAAGGCGGGCCATTGACACTGGAATACAATCGGAATGGCACATGGGCCGTAATCCCTTGGGACGTACCCTTTACGGTGTCTGGCTTACAGCCGAATGAGGAAGTTCAGGTTCGCATCTCGAAGAAGCCGTCTGCCCCGTTCGTAGCAGGTGATATCTACAAGCTCGAGTTTGGCTCAGCACCTTACTACGCCGACAGTCGCGTCCAGGGCGATACCGGTGATCTGCGGCACTACTGGGCGACTACGCAGGCCTACAGAGTCTTGAATTGGTCGGTGCGGTTGAGGGATTCGACAGGGCAGCCGCTCGAAGGCGCTACAGCTACTTTGATATTGGACAAGGGGGCGGATGAAAAAAGGTACGACCTTATAACGGACAGCACTGGTAACGCCGCGCAAGCCCTCGAGTTGGGCAGGTGTTATGGCCAGTTGAAGTCTGATCCTTTCTGGACCAGCAGTGGCAAGTATCGCTATCAGTGGGAAGTTGAATACAACCTGGGGCATTGGTCGATTCAGGTTCAAGACAAAGAGGATTCGGGGGTGGGAGGTTACAACGTGCCGAATGTTTCATTTGCTCAGATCTGCTATCAACAGATGTTGCATAACTAGGTCTGCCACACACCCGGCAAAGCAGTTACGCACGCTCGCTTTGCCGGGCTTTTTCAATCGATCAGACCTCGATGTGCAGCCCCGGCTTTTTCTCGATCGGATTCTTTTCGGCCTTTTTATGCAATTGATCCAGCCAGGAGTCTGAGCTCCTCAGATCCAGCGCACCTTTGTTCAGCAATAATCCATAGTCAATCATCTTGTGGAAGTTGCTCAGGTCCAGTTTCACCTTGCCCTCAAACTGTGGCTTATCCAGCCGAATCAACTCGATTACGGTCTTGGCGTGCTTGAGGGTCAGGGGTTGCAAGCCTTTGGCCTCGTTCAACAGGGTATTCAATATTTCCTCATCCCTGGCAGTCAGGGTGTCGGGGGGCGAAGTGACTTTCAACTGCCCGTCTTCGGCCACGGTGAAACCCATTACGTCATGGGCCAGACCAGACCATTTGCTTTGCAGGTCTTTTTTGAAGTCGGAGTAAACCCCTTCCATTCTTTTGAGCACCAAATTTGCCTGGAATTCATGATGCCTAATCATTGAATGTCTAAAGCTTTTTATCAGTGGGGGTAGGTCATAGAACCCGCTAATTGATTCGAGCGCATTCAAAAACTCCTCCACCTCATTCAGTTTTTCGCTGCTGAGATTTCTAGCTTCACTTCGAGGCGCTCGGAGTTTCTCGATGGTCAACCTTAACTTGTCATCCATTACCGGAATGTCGTCTTTCTCAGGTTGGGCTTTTTCCGTGTTCGCTTTCAATGTTTGCGGATACGGAACTTGAAAAGATGCAGCGGCACTTACATTCATGTCAGCTTCTCGTTGTGGGGGTTCATGGTGCTTAACGGCCAGACCCGGTCATGGGTGACCTGATAAACACGTAGGAGAAATCCGAACAGGAAGCAGGTAATTTCAAGTGTGCCGTTGTCGGCTGTTACAGGGCGGCTTGAAAATACTTCAGGTGACTTGCGGCAGTGGTTCCGGCCGCGACCAGATCCACAGATTGCCCAAGCCCATCCCGGTAATCGCCAGGTAGATCGGCCAACCGTGATCGAGCATCACCAGCATCAGACCGGCACACAACAACATGCTGACCGTGGCGCTGATTTTTGCCCGGCGCGCGATGATCTTGCCGTTGCGCCAGTTATGGAGGATGGGGCCGAACAGCCGGTGGTTTTCCAGCCAGGCACTCAGGCGCGGCGAACTGCGGGTCGCGGCCCAGGCGGCCAGCAGGATGAACTCGGTAGTTGGCAGACCGGGTATGACGATGGCGATCAGGCCGATGCCCAGGCTGACATAGGCCAGCAGGCCGAAGAGGAGGCGGGAGAGTTTTGAAGAGGCAGGCATTGGGTTCAAGGGATTTGGTCGGATCTCGCAGACTTGCTCGGGCCTCTGTGGGAGCGAGCTTGCTCGCGATGGCGGAGTGTCAGTCGACATGTTTTTAATGTCAGACCGCAATCGCGAGCTCGCTCCAACAGGGCGATGGTGTGTCAGGCGATTTCTGGCGCGGTAGCGTAAGCCTGCTCCAGCAACACGGTAAACCGGTTGAACGCGTCGATGGCGCCTTTTTCAACTTCGGCTTCTTCCTGGGCGCTGAACGCCAGGCCGTCCAGGGTCTGGACGAAGCGCTTCCAGCCTTCAGCGCGGCCACCGGCCGGTTCGCCGAGGTGGCGGGCACCGAAGGTTTCGCTCAGGCCAAGGCCCACGGCACGCTTGATCAGGAACGCTGCGCCGAGCTTCGAGCCTTCCGAAACAAAGATCCAGCCCAGGGCTTCAGCCTTGGTCGGGTTCTTCAGTGCACCGGCCACGGGTGCTGGCACCTCGGTGCCCAGGTCCTCCAAGTCGGCCCTGGCTGCATCGGCACGGCAGCGGGCCGGCAGGTCCGGGACTATGGCGGTCAGTTCGGCATCGTTGTACAGCGACACCAGTTCCGACTGAAACAGGTACTGCGCCACCACGAAGCGGGCGAAATTGGCCGGGGTTTCAAACGGAGCATGGGCCTTGACCAGGGCATCGAGCTTGCTGTGCGGCTCGTGGGTGATCTGGTTCAAACGTTGCGAACGCAGGTTGGGGCGTTGTTCGATGGCCTGGGTAGTCATGGAAATTCCTTGGAGAGTTCAGAGGCGCTTGGTAACGAGACGAACAGGAAGGCGCCTGACAGTAAAAAATCCTCACCAGGCGGCTTGATGTGACCGCCCGGCGGGATGACCGGATCAGATATCCCAGATCAGGTTGACCGCAAAATTGCGACCCGGCTGGGTCAGGCGGTCGAGGTTGGCCGGCTGGGTCACCGATGCTTCGCCGACGCTGTCGTAGCCGCGCACGTCATCCCACAGCCAGTATTTCTTGTCGGTGAGGTTGTAGACGCCGCCGCTGACTGTCACGTCGTCGGTCACCTTGTAGAACGCGCTCAGGTCCAGAATGCCGAAACCGGGCGTCTTGAACTGGGTGCTGGTGCCGTCCGGGGTTTTGAAACTGGTGCTGTCGACGCGGTCCTTTTTCTTCGCCAGCGTCCAGTTGAGCACACCGCCGTAGGTGTCCTGGTCGTAGCCGAGGCCGAATACGCCGGTCAGCGGGTTGACGCTGTTGAGCGGCTCGCCGTTGTCGTCGTTGCGCCCGTAGGCATAGGCCACCGAGCCCTGGGTGTAGAGGCCTTGCGGCGCGCCGAAGGCGTCGAGGTTCAGGCGGCCCTTGACCTCGGCACCCTTGATGGTGGCGTGCTTGATGTTGTTGCTCTGGAACGTGATCTCGGTGTAGCCCGGCGTGATGGCGTTCTCGTTGATGAAGTCGCGGTATTTGTTGTAGAACACGGCTAAGTCAAACGAGCCCTGCTCGAAGTTGCCGCGCAAACCGGTTTCGTAGCTTTTGCTCTTTTCCGGTTCGAGGTCCGGATTAGGCGCGACTTTATAGCCGCCAGCGATGTTTTCGAAACGGCCATACAATGCCTTGGCGGTCGGGGTGCGGAAGCCTTCGGCGTATTGGCCGAACCAGGTGTAGTGGTCGTTGAAGCGGTAGGTGGTGCCGAACTTCGGCGACAGGCGATGCCAGGTCTTGGTCTCGTCGCTCACCGTGCCGTTGCCACTCTGGTCGGCGGTGGCCAGGAACTCTTCGGTGATGTGCGGCTTGAGCTGGGTGTAGTCGTAGCGTGCACCGGGCAGGAATGTCCAGTTGCCCCAACTGATCTGATCCTGGGCGAACAGGGCGTAGCTGTTGATGGTCGGGTCCGGGAAGTCACTGGCGGGTTTCAGCGTGTCGGGGGCGCTCGGTGCGCCAATGACACGGCAGGCACCGGCCACGGACAGGCAGGTGCCGGCACCGGTACGCAGGCCGGTAACCTTGTCCTGCTTGAGGGTGGTGCCATAGGTGACGAAGTGATCGGTATCGGCGATGACAAACGACTTGTCAGCCTGGGCGTCGAACACCCATTGGCGATCCTTGAAGTTGGTATCGCGGTTACGCAACACGGTCCGCGACGGCGCGTAGATTTCCTCGGTGCGCTGGTCGGTCTTGGCGATCTGGTAGTTCAGCGTCCACTTGATGTTGTCAGCCAGTGCGCTGTCCAGACCGAAGCTGTGTTCCAGGCCAAAGCGTTCGCGGGTGATCGTGTCGTTACCGGTACGGGACTTATAGAAGCCGAAACCGCGTCCGGCATTGAACGGGCCGCCCACCGCGCTCAATTGATTGGTGTCGCGGTCGTCCTTGTAATGCTCGTAGGTCAGGCCAAAACGCGCGTCGTCGGCGTAATTCCAGCCCAGTTTGGCCAACACGCTGGTGGTGAGCACGTCCTGGGGGTTGGCTTCAGTGCGGTTCAGGCCAGTGCCGCCGGTTTCGCCAAAGGACTCTGTTTCATGACCGTTGCGTTGACTGAGGTGCAACAGGCCATCGAACTCGCCGGTGCGGCCGGCGACCGTGCCGGAAGTCAGCCAGCTGTCGTCGGCAGAGCTGTAGCCGGTTTTCAGACGTGCGCCGACATCCTTGCCCGGTTTGATGATGTCGTCCGCGTCCAGCGTGTAGTAGCTGACCGCACCACCAATGGCGCTGCTGCCATACAGCACCGACGCCGGGCCCCGGAGGATTTCCACACGCTTGACGATTTCCGGGTCGACATAGTTGCGGTTGGTCTGGGCATAGGGGCCGTTGAAGAAACCGTCGGGTACTTGCACGCCATCGACCTGGGTCAGTACGCGGTCGCCATCGATGCCGCGAATGTTGTAGCCCGTGATGCCGGCGCGTTGGCCCGAACCGCCCACCGAAACACCGGGTTCGTAGCGCACCAGTTCCTTGATGGTATTGACGTTGTTGCGGTCCAGATCTTCGCGCGTATAGACAGAGACCGTGCTCGGCACGCTGTTCACATCCTGCTCGTTACGGGTGGCGCTGATGGTGACCTGATCCAGACTGAGGGCACTGCTACCACTGCGCTTCTCCAGAACGATGCTGTTGTGCCCCAGTTTGCGATAGTCCAGGTTGGTCCCCACCAACAGACGATCCAGTGCTTTCTCCGGTGACAGCGAGCCGCGTACTCCCGGCGAAGCCACACCTTGCGCCAGCTCCGACGACACGCCGACCTGCCAGCCTGTCACGGCGGTAAAGGCATTGAGTGCCGACACCAGTGATTGCTGGGGAATGGCGAACGAGTAGTCGCCTGTTTTGCGGGTCGACTGCTCGGTGGCGGTGGCGGCCATGAGCGGTGCGGTACCGGCCATCAGGATGGCGGCGGTCAGCAGCGACAGCACGCGGGAAGGTGTAGGGGCTTGGCGGGTAAGGCGAGGGGACATCGATAACGCTCCGTGTCGCACGAATCTTTATAGGTGCTGATTGGCAGGGTGAGATGCGAATCAATTGCATTGGCTATAACGAGACGTACGGGGTTTGGCTATCGAGTAAAAATAATTCTCATTCAGTTCAGGATGACCAGCGCCGGGAACTCCTGAAGCCGGGCCGAGGTGATCTGGGCCAGGGAGCGAACCACGTCCAGCGGCTGATCGAGGCGGTAGTTGCCTGTTACGGTGACATCGGCCAGTTGTTCGTTGTTGTTGATGATCCAGCCCGGGTAGTAGCGGCGAAGTTCTGCCAGCACCTGGTTCAATGGGCAGTTTTCAAACACAAGCCGCCCCTGGACCCACGCCAGGTCAGTGGCGGCGTCGAGTTTGGCCGGCTTGTCGAAGCCGTTGGGGCCGATGCGAATGCTTTCCCCTGCGGACAAGCGCACCCGCGCGTCATCCCGGGTGGCGCGCAAATCGACATCCCCGCGCTGTACCCGCACCTGCGCCACGCCGTCGAGGTAGCGTACGGCAAATGCGGTATCGTGAACGCTGGCCGTGACCGGGCCGGCGTCGATTTCCAGTGGCTGGCCGCGATTGGCCTGGACTTCGAAAAACGCCTCGCCCCGATACAGGCGGGCAACACGTTGCCGGTTGTTGATGGTGCTTGAGAACGCCGAGTTGGTATTGAGCAGGACCCTGGAGCCATCCTCCAATTGCAGGCGCTGGCGCTCGCCGACCACGGTCAGGTGATCGGCCTGCAGGCGCATCGGCAAATTGCTGAAATTGAACAGGCCGAGCAGTAGCACGGCGGCGGTGGCCAGGGGTTTCCAGTGCGGACGCAGACGGGTGAGGACAGTGACTTTCGCCGGACGGGCGGCCAGGTTTTGCGCGCACTGCGCCACTTGCGGGCCGTCCCAGATCGCCTGGGCCTTGGCGAACGCCTGGGCATTCAACGGATCGGCGTCGAGCCATACGTGGAACTGGCGGCTCTGCTCCTCGTCGGGACTGCCGAGCACGATCAGCCAGTCCAGGGCCTGGTCCATCGCGCTTGCGGGGTCCTGCGCCGATGAAGGCTCGGGGGAGCGGTGGTTGTCCGTCACGGTGTTTCCTCGGCAGTGTCTGTGCACAGCTGTTTTTTAGTGAAGCGGTACGTAAAAAGTGGGCCAAGGTTAGCAAAGCCCGAGGATCAGCGCAGTCAGTCCAGGCAAGCGCAGGGTCCTGGCGTTCAGTTGGCGTTCAAGCGATCGGCAACCCCGATGCAGATCGACATGATCAGCTTGAGTTCTTTCTGCACGGTACTGAGGGACACGTTCAGCTCCTCGGCGATTTCCTGGTAGCTGTGCCCGTGCAGGCGGCTGAGGATGAAAATCCGCTGTTGGCGGGCGCTGAGTTCACTGAGGCTCACGTTCAGGCGCTCCAGCAATTGTTCGGCGTGGGCGGCGTCTTCGGCGCTGCTGGTGGCGGCGGCGATGCTGTGCACCACCTCCTGCGGCACGTCGTCGACCATGGTGCGCGACTGGATACGCCGCGCACGCAAATGGTCCAGCGCCAGGTTGCGCGCCGTCTGGAAAACAAAGGGCTCAAGATGAGCGATGGCCCGTTCGTTCAACGCACGGGTCACCCGCAGATAGGTTTCCTGCAAGAGGTCTTCAGCGGTGCTGTGATTATTGACCATCCGTTCCAGCGTGCGCAGCAGGGAGGTGCGCTGGGTGAGGAAAACGTGGTTGAAGCGTGACTGACTCACGGGAGAACCCGATCCATTTCGAGTAGATGATAATGCTTATCATCTACTCGGGTGGTCAAGCACTGATTTGTGAAGTTTTACGCGCGCCCCTGCAAATAGGTGGCGTAATCGGGAATCCGATGGAGGTGCGCCTGATCCATCAACGGGCTGCTGATCAGGTAGTCGGCGCTGCATTCGTTGCACGCCACCGGGATGTTCCACACCGCCGCGACCCGCAGCAATGCCTTGATATCCGGGTCGTGGGGTTGGGGTTCGAACGGGTCCCAGAAAAACACCAGCATGTCGACCCGCTGCTCAGCGATTTGCGCGCCGAGCTGCTGGTCGCCACCCAGTGGCCCGCTGATCATGCTTTGCACCGGCAGATCGAGGCGTTGTTGCAACAACAAACCCGTGGTGCCGGTGGCGACCAGATCATGTAGGGCCAGTCTGTCTTTTTGCCGTTCGGCCCAGTCCAGCAAGAACACCTTGCAGTGGTCATGGGCAACCAGGGCGATACGCTTGCGCGCCGCCAGGGTCTTTTGCGTAAAGCTGATGCCGATCATCGATGCTGGCTCCAGAAATGACACGCACCTTGTAGGAGCGAGCTTGCTCGCGATGGTCGTTAACGATGACAAGGGTCGCCTGAATGAGCGCGGGGCCCTTACATCCATCGCGAGCAATCGAGCGTCGACCGGCTGCTCCTACAAGACCGGGGGGCGTGCTGCTTATTCAGCGTTGCACAGCGCCAGGCAGTTATCGAGCATGCGGTTGGAGAAGCCCCACTCGTTGTCGTACCACGCCAGTACCTTGAGCAGCTTGCCGCTGGCCTTGGTGTGGTTGGCGTCGAAGATCGACGACAGCGGGTTGTGGTTGAAGTCGCTGGAGACCAGCGGCAGGGTGTTGTAGCCAAGGATCTTCGAGTGCTGGCTGGCTTCTTTGAGCAGCGCATTGACCTCATCGGCCGACGCTTCGCGCTTGAGCTGCACGGTCAGGTCCACCAGCGACACATTGATCACCGGTACGCGCACCGACATGCCGGTCAATTTGCCCGCCAGCTCCGGCAGCACCAGGCCCACCGCTTCGGCAGCACCGGTCTTGCTCGGGATCATGTTCTGGGTGGCCGAACGGGCGCGGTACGGGTCGACGTGATAGACGTCGGTCAGGTGCTGATCGTTGGTGTAGGCGTGGATAGTGGTCATCAGGCCGCTTTCGATGCCCAGTTCGCGGTGCAGCACCTGGGCCACCGGGGCCAGGCAGTTGGTGGTGCACGACGCGTTGGAAATGATCTGGTGCGATTGGCGCAGAATGTCGTGGTTCACCCCGTAGACCACGGTAGCGTCGGCGCCTTTGGCCGGGGCCGAGATGATCACTTTGCGCGCGCCGGCCGTAATATGCGCGGCGGCTTTGGCCCGATCGGTGAACAGACCGGTGCATTCGAACACGACATCAATTTTTTCCGCGGCCCAGGGCAGCTCGGCCGGGTTGCGGATGGCGCTGACCGAAATGCGGTCGCCGTTGACCGTCAGGCTCTCCTGATCGTGCTGGACATCGGCATCGAACGTGCCGTGAACGGTGTCGTACTTGAGCAGATGAGCATTGATCGCGCTGTCGCCCAGGTCGTTGATAGCGACGATCTGCAGATCCTGACGGTAGCCTTGGGTATAGAGTGCGCGAAGGACATTGCGGCCGATGCGGCCAAAACCATTGATTGCGATTCGAAGAGTCATATTGCGGCGCTACCGTCGTTTTGTTGTTGGAATTACAAGATTATTCGTAAAAAAATAGAAAACAAGCCTTTTTGATGGCAATATTTTGTTCGATCTACAACGAGTGACCTGAATCAACTGGTCCGAATGGTCAAACAAACCGTTTGTCATCCCATCGACACCGGCCTTTGATCAGCATAGACAATCAGGTCGCCACATCCGTTAGCCTGGAGTTCTACACATGCATCCCCGCGTCCTTGAGGTCACTGAACGGCTTATCGCCCGCAGCCGCGCCACGCGTGAGGCCTACCTTGCATTGATCCGCGGTGCGGCCAGCGACGGTCCGATGCGCGGCAAGCTGCAATGCGCCAACTTCGCCCACGGCGTGGCCGGTTGCGGCAGCGACGACAAGCACAGCCTGCGGATGATGAACTCCGCCAACATCGCGATAGTTTCGTCATATAACGACATGCTCTCGGCGCACCAGCCGTA
This sequence comes from Pseudomonas sp. GV085, assembly GCF_003050925.1. Classification (GTDB taxonomy): domain Bacteria; phylum Pseudomonadota; class Gammaproteobacteria; order Pseudomonadales; family Pseudomonadaceae; genus Aquipseudomonas. The sequence continues at coordinate 393,591 of NZ_QAOV01000001.1, forward strand.
CGAAGTCTTTCCGGAGATGATCAAAAAGGCTCTGCGCGAGATCGGCTCCGTCGGCCAGTTCGCCGGTGGCACCCCGGCCATGTGCGATGGCGTGACCCAGGGCGAGCCGGGCATGGAACTGAGCCTGCCGAGCCGCGAAGTGATCGCGTTGTCCACGGCCGTGGCGCTGTCCCACAACATGTTCGACGGCGCACTGCTGCTCGGCATCTGCGACAAGATCGTGCCGGGCCTGATGATGGGCGCGCTGCGCTTTGGCCATCTGCCGATGATTTTCGTGCCGGGTGGGCCGATGGTCTCGGGCATTTCCAACAAGCAGAAAGCCGACGTGCGCCAGAAGTACGCCGAAGGCAAGGCGACCCGCGAAGAGCTGCTGGAATCGGAAATGAAGTCCTACCACAGCCCTGGCACCTGCACTTTCTACGGCACCGCCAACACCAACCAGTTGCTGATGGAAGTCATGGGCCTGCACCTGCCGGGCGCGTCCTTCGTCAACCCGAACACGCCGTTGCGCGATGCCTTGACCCGCGAAGCCGCGCACCAGGTCACGCGCCTGACCAAGCAGAACGGCGACTTCATGCCGATCGGCGAAATCGTCGACGAGCGTTCGCTGGTCAACTCGATTGTCGCGCTGCACGCCACGGGCGGCTCGACCAACCACACCCTGCACATGCCGGCTATCGCCATGGCAGCGGGCATTCAATTGACCTGGCAGGACATGGCCGACCTCTCCGAAGTCGTGCCGACCCTGAGCCACGTCTACCCGAACGGCAAAGCCGACATCAACCACTTCCAGGCCGCGGGCGGCATGTCGTTCCTGATCCGCGAACTGCTGGAAGCCGGGTTGCTCCACGAAAACGTCAACACCGTGATGGGCCATGGCCTGAGCCGCTACACCCAGGAACCGTTCCTCGACAATGGCCAGCTGGTCTGGCGCGAAGGCGTGACTGACAGCCTCGATGAAAGCATCCTGCGTCCGGTCGCCCGTGCGTTCTCGGCAGAGGGCGGCCTGCGGGTGATGGAAGGCAACCTCGGTCGCGGTGTGATGAAAGTCTCCGCCGTGGCCGTGGAAAACCAGATCGTCGAAGCGCCAGCTATGGTGTTCCAGGATCAGCAGGACCTGGCCGATGCCTTCAAGGCCGGTTTGCTGGAGAAGGATTTTGTCGCGGTGATGCGCTTCCAGGGCCCGCGCTCCAACGGCATGCCGGAACTGCACAAGATGACACCGTTCCTCGGCGTGTTGCAGGACCGTGGCTTCAAAGTCGCGCTGGTGACCGACGGGCGCATGTCTGGCGCGTCGGGGAAAATTCCGGCGGCCATTCATGTCAGCCCCGAGGCTTATGTCGGCGGCGCTTTGGCGCGGGTGCAAGAGGGCGATATCATCCGCGTCGATGGCGTCAAAGGCACCCTGGAGCTTAAGGTGGACGCCGAAGAATTTGCAGCGCGTACGCCGGCCAAGGGCCTGTTGGGCAACAACATCGGCACCGGTCGCGAGCTGTTTGGTTTCATGCGCATGGCCTTCAGCTCGGCGGAGCAGGGCGCCAGCGCCTTCACTTCTGCCCTGGAGACGCTTAATTGAAACTGGCTTTGGTCGGTGACATCGGTGGGACCAACGCACGTTTCGCGTTGTGGAAAAACCAGCAACTGGAATCGGTCCAGGTACTGGCGACAGCAGATTTCCCCAGCCCCGAAGAGGCCATCAGCCTCTACCTGAGTGGCCTGGGGCTGGCGCCGGGGGCGATCGGTTCGGTGTGCCTGTCGGTGGCCGGTCCCGTCAGTGCCGATGAATTCAAGTTCACCAACAATCACTGGCGCCTGAGCCGCAAGGGTTTCTGCCAGACCTTGCAGGTGGATCAGCTGTTGCTGGTCAACGACTTCTCGGCCATGGCCCTGGGCATGACCCGTTTGCAGCCCGGCGAATTCCGCGTGGTCTGCGAAGGCACGCCGGAGGCGTTGCGTCCGGCGGTGGTGATTGGTCCGGGCACCGGCCTGGGTGTCGGCACCTTGCTCGATCTCGGCGAAGGGCGTTTTGCCGCCTTGCCCGGGGAGGGCGGTCACGTTGATTTACCGCTGAGCAGTCCACGGGAAACCCAACTCTGGCAGCACATCTTCAACGAAATCGGCCATGTCAGCGCCGAAACAGCCTTGAGTGGCGGTGGCTTGCCGCGTGTCTACCGGGCGATCTGCGCGGTGGACGGGCACACACCAGTGCTCGAAACGCCGGAAGCCATCACCGCTGCCGGGCTGGCGGGCGACCCGATTGCCGTGGAAGTGCTCGAGCAGTTCTGCTGCTGGCTCGGGCGCGTGGCCGGCAACAACGTGCTGACCACCGGCGGGCGTGGTGGCGTGTACATCGTGGGTGGGGTGATTCCGCGGTTTGCCGACTTCTTCCTTGAAAGCGGCTTCGCCCGGTGCTTCGCCGACAAGGGTTGTATGAGCGATTACTTCAAGGGGATTCCGGTGTGGCTGGTGACGGCGCCGTATTCGGGGCTTGTTGGTGCCGGTGTAGCGCTCGAACAATCCACCCCGACTTGAAACCCGATCACCTGTAGGAGCGAGCCTGCTCGCGATGGACGTCAACGATAACGCGTGCTTTCTGAATGCACGCGGCGCCTTCACGTCCATCGCGAGCAGGCTCGCTCCTACAGTGGTTCTGTAGTGTTTGTAAAATCAGCGCATAAGGCATAATCCGCCCAATTCAAACAACAAGGACGCCGCCCGTGAGCTCAGTCAACAAGTCGATTTTGTTGGTCGATGACGATCAAGAGATACGCGAGTTGCTGGACACCTACCTGACCCGCGCCGGTTTCCAGGTGCGGGCCACCGCCGATGGCGCCGGTTTTCGCCAGGCGCTGAACGACGCGCCGGCCGATCTGGTGATCCTTGATGTGATGCTGCCCGACGAAGACGGCTTCAGCCTGTGTCGCTGGGTTCGCCAACATCCACGCCAGGCACAGGTGCCGATCATCATGCTCACTGCCAGTTCCGACGAAGCCGACCGCGTCATCGGCCTGGAACTGGGTGCCGACGATTACCTCGGCAAGCCGTTCAGCCCACGGGAGTTGCAGGCGCGGATCAAGGCATTGCTGCGCCGCGCGCAGTTCGGTCAGGAGCGTAGTGGCGGTGAGGTACTGGCCTTCGATGACTGGCGGCTGGACATGGTCAGCCATCGGCTGTTTCACATCGATGGCGAAGAGGTGATTCTCTCGGGCGCCGACTTCGCGCTGCTGAAGCTGTTCCTCGATCACCCGCAGGAAATTCTCGACCGCGATACCATCGGCAACGCCACTCGTGGCCGCGATTTGATGCCCCTCGATCGCATCGTCGACATGGCAGTCAGCCGGTTGCGCCAGCGCCTGCGCGACACCGAAAAACCGCCACGGCTGATTCGCACCGTGCGCGGCAGTGGCTACCAATTGGCAGCCAATGTGGTTGCCAGCAATGGCCACTAAGCTATTGCGCAAGCTCGCCGCCAAGGTGCCGATGCCGCGTTCGCTGCTCGGGCGGATGTTGCTGTTGACCCTGCTGGCGGTGTTGTTCGCCCAAGCGTTGTCGAGCGTGATCTGGGTGTCGCAACTGCGCGCCACGCAGCTCGAGGGCCTGGTCACCAGCGCCCGCAGCCTGGCCCATTCGATGACGGCCAGCGTCAGTTATTTTCGTTCGTTGCCGGTGGCGTACCGGCCGCTGGTGCTCGACCAGTTGCGCAGCATGGGCGGCACCCGGTTCGTGGTGACACTCAACGACAAACCCCTGGGTATGGAAGTACTGCCCATCACCCCGCGCAAAGAGGCAGTGCTCAAAGCGGTGGATGAAGTACTGCGCCAGTCTCTCGGCCAGGACACGGTCATCTCGGTGACCTTCGTCAGTCCGGAAGACCTGCGCATCTTCAATGGCGGCCTGAAGCTCGATGAGTTGCCACGCTCCTGGGCGCACTACGCGCTGACCCTGGAGCCGGTGAACCCGCCGGTGCTGGTCACGCAGATCCAGATGGCGCCGGGCGAATGGCTGTACATCGCCTCGCTGTTGCCCGAGCCCTACACCAGTCTTGAAGAACAGGGCCTGCCGGCGCAGCAGGTGTGGTTCATCGTCCTGACCAGCAGCTTTTTGCTGTTGTTCATCGGCCTGCTGGTGCACTGGCAGAGTCGTCCGCTCAAGCGCCTGGCGCGGGCGGCGCGGGACCTGTCGTTGGGGGCCGATGTGGAACCGGTGGCCGAAGGCGGGGGCAGCGAAGTGGTCGAGGTCGGGCGCGCCTTCAACACCATGCGCGAACGCATCAGTCGTTACCTGACCGAGCGCAGCCAGTTGTTCAGCGCCATTTCCCACGACTTGCGCACGCCGATCACCCGTTTACGCCTGAGGGTCGAATTGCTCGAAGACGAAACATTGCAAACCAAGTTCGGGCGTGACTTGGACGAGCTCGAATTGTTGGTCAAGGGCGCGCTGCAATGCGTGAAAGACACCGATATCCACGAGAACATCGAGCCGGTGGACCTCAACCATGTGCTCGACTGCCTGGTGGAGCCCTATCTCGCGCCGAACGGTAACGGTCGCGTGACCCAGCAGGGGCGGGCGCTGGCGGCCTATCCGGGGAAACCGCTGGCGCTCAAGCGCTGCATAGGCAACTTGATCGATAACGCGTTGAAGTACGGGCAGAACGCGCACCTGCATATCGATGACGACGAAAGCGCGTTCGTCCTGCACGTCGATGATGAAGGGCCGGGCGTGCCGGAGCAGCGGCTGGAGCAGGTGTTCGAACCGCACTTCCGTCTGGCCGGGCAACAGCAGGGTTATGGGTTGGGGCTGGGGATCGCCCGCAACATTGCCCATAGCCATGGCGGTGAGGTGACTCTGCAAAACCTGCGTGAGGGCGGGTTGCGGGTGACCCTGCAGTTACCGCGCTCTGCCGATTAGAAGGTCAAAAGATCGCAGCCTGCGGCAGCTCCTGCAGAGATCGGTGTAGGAGCTGCCGCAGGCTGCGATCTTTTGATCTTGCTTTGGGTTTGTCACAACTCGGTGACATAACCCACCCCCTTCGTTACAAGCCCGCCTTCATCCGTTGTTTATGCTGCCCCACAGTCATAACAACAAAAAAAGGTACGCCATGGACACCTTCCAACCGGCCTTCAGCAGTTGGCTGAACGCACCTGCCCATCAGCAATGGCTCGCTGCCGAAGGCTTGCGCCTGCTGGCCTTCGCCAAGGCTTCGAAGCTGCCTGAAGGCTTCGGCAATCTCGATGAAAAAGGCCGTCTCGCGGCTGATGCGCAAGCCCGGACCATGAACACCGCGCGCATGACCCACAGCTTCGCCATGGCCCATATTCAGGGCTTGCCGGGTTTTGCCGAGCTGGTCGATCACGGCGTTGCGGCGCTGCGCGGGCCATTGCGTGATGCGCTGCATGGCGGCTGGTTCGCGGCCGCCGAACATCGCGATGGCAACACCGGCAAGAATGCCTACCTGCATGCTTTCGTGGCGCTGGCGGCAAGTTCTGCGGTGGTCGCGCAACGTCCCGGTGCACAAGCCTTGCTCGATGATGCGATCGACATCATCGACACATATTTCTGGAGTGAGGAGGAGGGCACGCTGCGCGAGTCCTTCAACCGCGACTGGAGCGAGGAGGAGGCGTACCGAGGCGCCAACAGCAACATGCACGCCACCGAAGCCTTCCTCGCCCTGGCCGATGTCACTGAAGACAACCGCTGGCTGAGCCGTGCCCAACGGATTGTCGAGCGAGTGATCCATGGTCATGCCGCAGCCAACGATTACCTGGTGATCGAGCATTTCGACCGCGACTGGCAGCCGCTACGGGACTACAACCGCGACAATCCGGCCGACGGCTTCCGCCCCTACGGCACCACCCCGGGCCATGGATTCGAGTGGGCGCGATTGTTGCTGCATCTCGAAGCTTCGCGGGTGAGAGCGGGGATGCTCACGCCGGGCTGGCTGGTCACCGACGCGCAAAAACTTTTCGAGCACAACTGCCGTCACGGCTGGAACATCGATGGCGCGCCGGGGATTGTCTACACCCTGGACTGGGACAACAAAGCGGTGGTCCGCCATCGCCTGCACTGGACCCATTGCGAGGCCAGTGCCGCCGCCAGTGCGCTACTCAAACGTACTGGCGATGAGCAGTACGAGCACTGGTACCGACTGTTCTGGGAATTTTGTGACGGTCATTTCATCGACCGCGAAGGCGGCAGCTGGCATCACGAACTCAACCCGCAAAACCGCCCGAGTGCCGATATCTGGCCCGGCAAACCTGACCTTTACCACGCCTGGCAAGCCGTGCTGATTCCGCGCCTGGCGCTGGCACCGAGCATGGCCACGGCGCTGGCGCAGTTGTCCCAGAGCGGTTCTATGTAACCATGCGGTGACATTCGCGCATCCCTTCGTTACCTGCGAGGGGATATCCCCTGTTTAAACTCCTATGCAGCGCAAGCAATAGACTTGCATGCATAACAACAAGAAAGGTGCTCCTGGATGAATGCGATTTCTCGCCTCGCTACTGTCATTTCTCTCGCTTCCCTGTCTGCGCTCCCCCTCAGTGTGCTTGCCGCCGAATCCAAAGGTTCCGTTGAAGTCGTTCACTGGTGGACCTCCGGTGGTGAAAAAGCAGCGGTCGATGTCCTGAAGGCTCAAGTCGAAAAAGACGGCTTCACCTGGAAGGATGGTGCAGTCGCCGGTGGCGGCGGTTCCACGGCCATGACCGTACTCAAAAGTCGCGCCGTAGCCGGCAACCCGCCGGGCGTCGCGCAGATCAAAGGTCCGGATATCCAGGAGTGGGGCAGCACTGGCCTGCTCAGCACCGACGCGCTGAAAGAAGTCTCCAAGTCGGAAAACTGGGATGGCCTGCTGTCGAAGAAGGTCTCCGACACCGTGAAGTACGAAGGTGACTACGTCGCCGTGCCGGTGAACATCCACCGCGTCAACTGGCTGTGGATCAACCCGCAAGTGTTCAAGAAAGCCGGGATCGAAAAGGCCCCGACGACCCTCGAAGAGTTCTATGCCGCCGGCGACAAGCTCAAAGCCGCAGGCTTCATCGCGCTCGCCCACGGCGGTCAGCCTTGGCAGGACAGCACCGTGTTCGAAGACGTGGTGCTCTCCGTCATGGGGGCTGACGGTTACAAGAAAGCCCTGGTCGACCTGGACCAGAAAACCCTGTCCGGCCCGCAGATGACCCAGTCGTTCGCCGAGCTGAAAAAGATCACCGGCTACATGGACCCGAACCGCGCCGGTCGTGACTGGAACATCGCCGCCGCCGACGTCATCAATGGCAAGGCCGGTATGCAGATGATGGGCGACTGGGCGAAAAGCGAGTGGACTGCGGCGAAGAAAGTCGCCGGCAAGGACTACCTGTGCGTAGCGTTCCCGGGCACCGAAAAAGCCTTCACCTACAACATCGACTCCCTGGCGGTGTTCAAGCTCAAAGCCGATCGCAAGGGCGACATCGCTGCCCAGCAAGACCTGGCCAAAGTGGCGCTGGGCACCGACTTCCAGAAAGTCTTCAGCATGAACAAGGGTTCGATCCCGGTACGTAACGACATGCTGAACGAAATGGACAAGCTCGGCTTCGACGAGTGCGCGCAGAAGTCGGCGAAGGACTTCATCGCTGACGACAAGACCGGCGGCCTGCAACCGAGCATGGCGCACAACATGGCCACTTCCCTGGCCGTGCAGGGTGCGATCTTCGACGTGGTCACCAACTTCATGAACGACAAGGATGCTGACCCGGCCAAGGCCAGCGCCCAACTGGCCTCGGCTGTCAAAGCGGCCCAGTAATCCCTGACACCGAGCGCCCCCTATGTAGGAGCGAGCTTGCTCGCGAAGGTGTGTCAGCTACTCAGATGTTTCTGACACTCCATCGCGAGCAAGCTCGCTCCTACACAAGGGATCGCACTCCGATCCTTACATCTAAACCTGGATTATCCCGATGAGCTCTGTGGCGGTTTTCAGCAAAGCCTCACCGTTCGATGCGCTGCAACGCTGGCTACCCAAGTTGGTACTCGCGCCGAGCATGCTGATCGTATTGGTTGGCTTCTACGGTTACATCATCTGGACGTTCATACTGTCCTTCACCAACTCCAGCTTCATGCCGAGCTACAAGTGGGTCGGCCTGCAGCAATACATGCGCCTGATGGACAACGACCGCTGGTGGGTCGCGAGCAAGAACCTGGCGCTGTTCGGCGGCATGTTCATCGGCATCAGCCTGGTGCTGGGCGTGTTCCTCGCCGTGCTGCTGGACCAGCGCATTCGCAAGGAAGGCTTCATCCGCACCGTCTACCTGTACCCGATGGCGCTGTCGATGATCGTCACCGGTACCGCGTGGAAATGGCTGCTCAACCCGGGCCTGGGCCTGGACAAGATGCTGCGGGACTGGGGCTGGGAAGGCTTCCGCCTCGACTGGCTGGTGGATCAGGATCGAGTGGTTTACTGCCTGGTAATCGCCGCCGTATGGCAAGCCTCCGGGTTTGTCATGGCGATGTTCCTTGCCGGCCTGCGCGGTGTCGATCAGTCGATTATCCGTGCCGCCCAGGTCGATGGTGCGAGCCTGCCGACCATCTACCTGAAGATCGTCCTGCCGAGCCTGCGCCCGGTGTTCTTCAGCGCCTTCATGATCCTGGCGCACATTGCGATCAAGAGCTTCGACCTGGTCGCGGCGATGACCGCGGGCGGTCCGGGTTACTCCTCCGACCTGCCGGCGATGTTCATGTATTCCTTCACGTTCAGCCGTGGCCAGATGGGCATCGGTTCGGCCAGCGCCATGCTGATGCTCGGCGCCGTGCTGACCATCCTCGTGCCGTACCTGTACTCCGAGCTGCGAGGCAAACGCCATGACTAATCAACTCGGCAAACCATCGCTCAGCTTCAGCCGTATTGCGATCTACGCCACCCTTCTGTTGGCAGCGGCGGTGTACCTGATCCCGCTGGTGGTGATGCTGCTGACCAGTTTCAAATCCCCGGAAGACATCCGTACCGGCAACCTGTTGAGCTGGCCGACCGTGATCGACGGCATCGGCTGGATCAAGGCCTGGGACGTGGTCGGCGGCTACTTCTGGAACTCGGTGAAGATCACCGTGCCGGCGGTGCTGATCTCGACCTTCATCGGTGCGATGAACGGCTACGTGCTGTCGATGTGGCGCTTCCGTGGTTCGCAACTGTTCTTCGGCCTGTTGCTGTTCGGCTGCTTCCTGCCGTTCCAGACCGTGCTGTTGCCAGCCTCGTTCACCCTCGGCAAGTTCGGGCTGGCGAACACCACCACTGGTCTGGTGCTGGTGCACGTGGTCTACGGCCTGGCGTTCACCACGCTGTTCTTCCGCAACTACTACGTGAGCATTCCGGATGCGCTGGTCAAAGCGGCGCGGCTCGATGGCGCGGGCTTTTTCACGATCTTCCTGAAAATCCTGCTGCCGATGTCGATCCCGATCGTGATGGTCTGCCTGATCTGGCAGTTCACCCAGATCTGGAATGACTTCCTGTTCGGCGTGGTCTTCGCCAGTGGCGATGCCCAGCCAATTACCGTGGCCCTGAACAACCTTGTCAACACCAGTACCGGGGCCAAGGAATACAACGTTGATATGGCCGCCGCGATGATCGCCGGGCTGCCGACACTGCTGGTCTACATATTCGCTGGCAAGTATTTCCTGCGTGGGCTGACGTCCGGCGCGGTCAAGGGGTAGAACATGGCAACTCTCGAATTACGCAACGTCAACAAGACCTACGGCGCCGGTTTGCCGGACACCCTGAAAAACATCGAACTGAAAATCGATGACGGGGAATTCCTGATCCTGGTCGGCCCGTCGGGCTGCGGCAAATCCACGCTGATGAACTGCATCGCCGGCCTGGAAACCATCAGCGGCGGCGCAATCCTGGTGGACGACGCCGACATCAGCGGCATGAGCCCCAAGGATCGCGACATCGCCATGGTGTTCCAGTCCTACGCGCTGTACCCGACCATGAGCGTGCGGGACAACATCGCCTTCGGCCTGAAGATCCGCAAGATGCCCACCGCCGAAATCGACGAAGAAGTCGCTCGGGTTTCCAAGCTGTTGCAGATCGAACACCTGCTCAGCCGCAAACCCGGCCAACTCTCCGGTGGCCAGCAGCAGCGTGTGGCGATGGGCCGTGCGCTGGCGCGGCGGCCGAAGATTTATCTGTTCGACGAGCCGCTGTCCAACCTCGACGCCAAGCTGCGGGTCGAGATGCGCACCGAAATGAAACTGATGCACCAGCGCCTGAAAACCACCACGGTCTACGTGACCCACGACCAGATCGAAGCCATGACCCTGGGCGACAAAGTGGCGGTGATGAAGGACGGGATCATCCAGCAGTTCGGTACGCCGAAGGACATCTACAACAACCCGGCCAACCTGTTCGTGGCGAGCTTCATCGGTTCGCCGCCAATGAACTTCATCCCGCTGCGCCTGCAGCGCAAGGACGGTCGTCTGGTCGCGCTGCTCGACAGCGGCCAGGCCCGTTGCGAGTTGCCTTTGGGCATGCAGGACGCCGGTCTCGAAGACCGCGAAGTGATCCTCGGCATGCGCCCTGAGCAGATCATCCTGGCCAACGGCGAAGCGAACGGTTTGCCGACCATTCGTGCCGAAGTCCAGGTCACCGAACCGACCGGTCCCGACACCCTGGTCTTCGTCAACCTCAACGACACCAAGGTCTGCTGCCGACTGGCACCGGACGTGGCGCCGGCGGTGGGCGAGACCCTGACGTTGCAATTCGATCCGGCGAAAGTGCTGTTGTTCGATGCCAAGAGTGGGGAGCGACTGGGGGTGGCCGGCGTGCCGCAAGCCGAGGCGCACACTGACAACGTGGCCCGATTCAAAGGCCGCTGAAGATCAAAACTGTAGGAGCGAGCCTGCTCGCGATGGACGTCAACGATGACACTGTAAACCTGATACCCCACGGTGTTCTCAGGTTTCTCGCGAGCAGGCTCGCTCCTACAAGGGGGACATGTGGCGGATGGATTGTTGTCCGTCGCAACTGATGTAACCGCGTTAAAGAAGAAAAGTTAATAACAATAAAACGAGGAAGTAGGGATGAAGATGAAGAACAAGGCCCGGTTGATCTGCCAGGTTTCAGCAGCGGCAGCACTGGTTCTGGCCGGCAATGCGATGGCCGATGAAGCATTCAGCTCCGACTCCAAGTGGATGACGGGCGATTGGGGTGGCGAGCGTACCAAGCTGATCGAGCAAGGCATCGACATCAAGATGGATTACGTCGGAGAAGTCGGCGGCAACCTGCATGGCGGTTTCAACGATGACAAGACCGCGCGCTACGCCGATCAGTTCGGCCTGGGCGCGGCGCTGGACCTGGAGAAGCTGTTCGGCTGGGATAACACCCAGGCCAAGATCCAGCTCACCAACCGTAACGGTGAGAACATCTCCAACGACCGTATCGGCGATCCGCGTGCCGGCACCTTGAGCTCCTCCCAGGAAGTCTTCGGTCGTGGCCATATGGTGCGTTTGACCCAGTTGTGGATTCAGCATCAGTTCTTCGACAACAAACTGGACGTCAAAGCCGGTTACTTCGGTGAAGGTGAAGACTTCAACACCTTCCCGTGCGAATTCCAGAACCTGGCGTTCTGCGGATCCCAAGTGGGTAACTGGGCCACCAACGTCTGGTTCAACTGGCCTGTCAGCCAGGCGGCGATCCGCGTGAAGTACAACATCAATGACGAGCTCTACGCTCAGATTGGTGCGTACAACCAGAACCCGTCGCAACTGGAACACGGCAACGGCTTCAAACTCAGCGGCAGCGGTACTGCGGGCACCGTGCTGCCGGTCGAACTGGTCTGGTCGCCGAAGGTCAACAGCCTGCCGGGTGAATACCGTGTCGGTTACTACAAAAGCACAGCCCCTGCCGATGACGTTCTCAAAGACGATAACGGCCAGGACGCAGCGACCACCGGCAACCCTTTTCGCGTCCACGATAGCAAGCACGGCTACTGGTTCGTCGCGCAGCAGCAACTCACCAGTCACAACGGTGACGCTTCTCGCGGTCTGAACATCGCGGCCAACGCCACCTTCCACGACAAGGACACTAACGTCGTCGACAACTACCAGTCGCTGATGTTCGTGTACAAGGGCCCGTTCGACGCACGTCCGAAGGATGACATGGGCATCGGTTTCGCCCGTATCCATGTCAACGATGACGTGAAGAAAAACGCCGAGCTGACCAACGCGGCCAATGGTGTTTCGGAATACGAAAATCCGCTGTTCTCACCCATTCGTGAAACCGAATACAACTACGAGATCAACTACGGCTTCCACGTGACCAACTGGCTGACCGTGCGTCCCAACCTGCAATACGTCACACACCCGGGTGGCGTGGATGAAGTCGACAACGCGCTGGTGGCCGGCCTGAAAATTCAGTCGGTGTTCTGACGCGTCTGCGATAAGCTTCTCTCAATGTGCGCATATTTGCGGACAGCCATGGCTGTCCGCTTTTTTTTGTGGGCCGCGCACCCCGGTGACAGTTGATTTTCAGGACCGTGGCACATGCTTGAGCATCCGCTACAACGCTTCTTCAAATCCTTGCGCGAACGTCCGGTGTTTGCGTGGGAGCGCTATCAGGTGCGCGATGTGCTGGTGATCGATCATCCGCTGTGTCAGGCGGTGTTCAGCCGTCAGGGGGCGCAGTTGTTGCACTTCCAGCCCACGGGCCAGAAACCCTGGCTGTGGTGCGCGGCCAAATGGCCGCAGGTCGGCGCCATTCGCGGCGGCGTGCCGGTGTGTTGGCCGTGGTATGGCCGGCATCCGAGCGAAAATGCCTGGCCGTCCCATGGCTGGGCGCGCTTGCTCGACTGGAAGCTGCTCGACAGCAACAGTGACGACGTTGGCGTGCGATTGCACTGGCAGCTGAAGTTGTGCGACTGGCAGGTGGACTTGCACGCCCACTTGGGTGAGCGCATGGAGCTGCGCCTGAGCACCGAGCATCAGGACGACATGCCGTGCCAGTTGAGCCAGGCTTTGCACGCCTACTGGCGTATTGGCGATGTGAGTGAGATAGCGCTGTCTGGGCTCGAAGGTGCGCAGGGTTACGACCAGTTGAGCCGGCAGGCCTGTCAGCAGGAAGGCGAGTTGCGCGTGGACGGCGGATGTCAGCGGGTGTTCCAGCACGACGGCGAATTGCAGCTCAACGACCACGCCTGGCAGCGGGCTTTGTGCATCGATACGGGGGATAAGGCCGACACGGTGGTGTGGCACCCCGGCTCGCGGCCATTGCTTGGGGTGACCTGGAACGAGATATCCGAATTTGTCTGTGTCGAAGCCGCGAGCGGCGGCACCGACAGCCTGTGCCTTGCACCTGGGGAGCGGGCGCATTTGAGTTTGCAGGCGCGGGTGGGGGCTTAGCGAAAAGGCGAGGTGTTGCGGGTGATGCTTTCGCTGGTCAAGCCAGCTCCTACAGGTTCGCGGTCGATCGCCTTTTTTGTACTCGACACAAACACTGTAGGAGCTGGCTTGCCAGCGAAGAGGCCGGTTCTTTCAATGCAGATTCAGGCCGGTTTCAATTGAACTCATCCCCCACCGGATACCGGCTCGCATTCAAGCTCTCCTTGATCTTGCGCAGATGCGGCTGGAAATCCACGCCCCGGCGCAAGGTCATGCCCGTGGCGAGCACGTCCAGCACGGTCAGCTGGATGATCCGCGACGTCATCGGCATGTAGATGTCGGTGTCTTCCGGCAGCGGGATGTTCAGGCTCAGGGTGCTGGCCTTGGCCAGTGGCGAGTTCTCGGCGGTCAGGCCAAGCACCGAGGCGCCGTTTTCCCGGGCGATGCGCGCCACTTCCACCAGTTCGCGGGTGCGGCCGGTGTAGGAAATGATCACGAACAATTCGCCGGTGTGGGCCACCGAGGCAATCATGCGCTGCATCAGCACATCCGCGTGGGCCGTGACGGCCAGGTTGAAACGGAAGAACTTGTGCTGCGCATCCAGTGCCACCGGGGCCGAGGCGCCGAGGCCGAAGAAGTGGATTTGCCGCGCCTGGATCAGCAGGTCGACGGCGCGGCTGATCAGGTTCGGGTCCAGTGCCTGGCAGGCGCTGTCCAGCGAGGCAATGGCGCTGCCGAAGATCTTCTGGGTGTAGGCCTCCGGATTGTCGTCGGCTTCCACTGCACGGCTGACGTACGCGGCACCACTGGCCAGGCTCTGGGCCAGTTGCAGCTTGAGCTCGGGGTAGCCGCTGACGCCGAACGAACGGCAGAAACGGTTGACCGTCGGTTCGCTGACCGAGGCGGCCTGGGCGAGGGCGGCGATGCTGAAGCGGGTGGCCTGCTGCGGGTTGAGCAGGATCACCTCGGCGACTTTGCGTTCGGCCTTGTTCAGCTCTTCAAGGCGATTCTGGATTTGCTCCAGTAAATTTCGCACGCGGTCCATATAAGTATCCTTGATTCACCGGCACCGATAAGCGCGCGGCTAATGCAAAAAGGGCCTTTGGTGAGGCCCGTAACGGTGGCCTATCCTACTGATGGCTCCGACCGACCACCACTCGCAATCTGTATTTTGCGAAAATGTTGTGGTTATTACTACATTTTCCCTTGAGTGATGCCTTAAAAAAAGGTATTTGTAGCTTAACTTGATAAAAGAACAAACATCATGCTCTCGATTACGGTTGAACCGTGCACCTTTGCCTTGTTCGGCGCCCTTGGCGACCTGGCCTTACGCAAACTGTTTCCTGCCCTTTATCAACTCGACGGTGCAGGCCTCTTGCACGAGGACACGCGCATCATCGCGCTGGCCCGTGAGGCTGGCAGCGAGCAGGAACACCTGGCGTTCATCACCTCTGAGCTGCGCCGTTATGTCGGTGCCAAAGAGCTGGACGAAGCCGTGGTCGAGCGTTTCCTGGCACGCCTGAGCTACCTGCACGTCGACTTCCTCAACGGCGAAGATTATGTGGCCCTGGCCGAGTCCGCCGGCAGTGCGCAGCGGGTCATCGCCTACTTTGCGACCCCGGCCGCCGTGTATGGCGCGATTTGCGAGAACCTGGCCAAGGTCGGTCTGGCAGAAAACACCCGCGTGGTGCTGGAAAAGCCCATCGGTTCGGACCTGGAATCCTCGCGCAAGGTCAACGACGCCGTGGCGCAGTTCTTCCCGGAGAACCGCACCTACCGCATCGACCATTATCTTGGCAAGGAAACCGTCCAGAACCTGATCGCCCTGCGTTTCGCCAACAGCCTGTTCGAAACCCAGTGGAACCAGAATTACATTTCCCACGTGGAAATCACCGTGGCCGAGCAGGTCGGCATCGAGGGCCGCTGGGGTTACTTCGACAAGGCCGGCCAGCTGCGGGACATGATCCAGAACCACCTGCTGCAACTGCTCTGCCTGATCGCCATGGACCCGCCGGCCGACCTGTCCGCCGACAGCATCCGCGACGAGAAGGTCAAAGTGCTCAAGGCCCTGGCGCCGATCAGCCCGGAAGGCCTGACCACCCAGGTAGTGCGCGGCCAGTACATCGCCGGCTACAGCGAAGGCAAAGCAGTGCCGGGGTACCTGGAAGAACCTAACTCCAACACCCAGAGCAATACCGAAACCTTTGTTGCCCTGCGCGCTGACATCCGCAACTGGCGCTGGGCCGGCGTGCCGTTTTACCTGCGTACCGGCAAGCGCATGCCGCAGAAGCTGTCGCAGATCGTCATCCACTTCAAGGAACCGTCGCACTACATCTTCGCTCCCGAGCAGCGCCTGCAAATCAGCAACAAGCTGATTATCCGCCTGCAGCCGGACGAAGGCATTTCCTTGCGCGTGATGACCAAAGATCAAGGCCTGGACAAAGGCATGCAGCTGCGCAGCGGTCCGTTGCAGCTGAATTTTTCCGACACCTGGAGCAGCGCACGGATTCCCGATGCCTACGAGCGGTTGTTGCTGGAAGTGATGCGCGGCAATCAGAACCTGTTTGTCCGTAAAGATGAAATCGAAGCCGCGTGGAATTGGTGTGACCAGTTGATCGCCGGGTGGAAAAAATCCGGTGATGCGCCCAAGCCGTACGCGGCCGGGTCCTGGGGGCCGATGAGCTCCATTGCTCTGATCACGCGGGACGGGAGGTCGTGGTATGGCGATATCTGATTTGAAACTGCCGCAGGGCGTCAGCGCCCATGCGTTCAAGAGCCCGGTGCTGCTGGCTGAAAGCCTGGCGCTGAACGTGGCGAAAAAACTGAGCGACGCGATCGAAGCCCGGGGCACTGCGACCCTGGTGGTTTCCGGTGGCCGCAGCCCGGTGGCGTTTTTCCAGCACCTGGCCAAACAGACGCTGGACTGGTCGAACGTGGTGATCAGCCTGGCCGATGAGCGCTGGGTGCCGGTGGAGCACGCCGACAGTAATGCCGGCCTGATCAAGCGTTACCTGCTGCAAGGCCCGGCGGCCAAGGCGCAATTCCTGAACCTGTACAGCGCCAGTGCCAACCTGGAACAGGCGGCCGAGCAGGCCGACCGTTTGTTGTCCGAATTGCCGGTGATCGACGTGCTGATCCTCGGCATGGGCGATGACGGCCACACCGCATCGCTGTTCCCCAACAGCCCGAACCTTGACGAGGCCTTGAAAGTCGACGGCACTCGTCGTTGCTGGCCGATGCTGGCGCCGACCGTGCCGCATCAGCGCCTGACCATGAGCCGGGCGCTACTGGCCTCGGCCAAACATAAAATTCTGTCGATTTCCGGTTCGTCCAAGCTGACCACCCTGAGTTTCGCGCTGGCCGGTGACGATGTCACCGAAATGCCGGTGCGCGCATTTCTGCAACCCACGTTAGAGATTTACTGGTGCCCATGAGCCAAGGAACAGCCGCTATGACAAACCCATCCCCGACCGTTTCCATGGCGGACAAAGTTGCCCTGATCGACAGCATCTGCGCGAAAGCGCGGATCCTGCCGGTGATCACCATCGCCCGCGAGCAAGACGTTCTGCCGTTGGCCGACGCCCTGGCGGCCGGTGGCCTGACGGCCCTGGAAGTGACCCTGCGTTCGCAATTCGGCCTCAAGGCCATCCAGATCCTGCGCGAGCAGCGTCCGGAGCTGGTGACCGGTGCCGGCACCGTGCTCGATCGCCACATGCTGGCAGCGGCGGAAGCGGCCGGCTCGCAATTCATCGTCACGCCGGGCATCACCCGTGACCTGCTGGAAGCCAGCGTCGCCAGCCCGATTCCACTGTTGCCGGGCATCAGCAATGCCTCGGGCATCATGGAAGGCTACGGCCTGGGGTATCGCCGCTTCAAGCTGTTCCCGGCCGAAGTCAGCGGCGGCGTTGCGGCTATCAAGGCTTTGGGCGGCCCGTTCGGCGAAGTGAAATTCTGCCCGACCGGCGGCGTGGGCCCGGCCAATATCAAGAGCTACATGGCGTTGAAAAACGTCATGTGCGTGGGCGGTAGCTGGATGCTCGATCCGGAGTGGATCAAGAACGGCGACTGGGCCCGCATTCAGGAATGCACCGCCGAGGCTTTGGCGCTGCTGGACTGATCGCTTCACCCTACACTTCGTTGTGTGTTCTACGGCTTTACGGTGCGCTTGGTCGGCGCACCGTTTTTTTTTGCCCGCGAAAAGTTGAGGCAATTAATACCTGTAGGAGCGAGCTCGCTCGCGATGGTCGTGAACGATAACGCGGGAACCCGATAGCCAGCGGTGCCTGGAAGTTTTTCGCGAGCGAGCTCGCTCCTACAGGTCAGCACAATTGCGTCAGCGCCGTGGTCAGCCGCGTCATGTGCTCGGCGGTTGTGGTCAGTCCCGGAGTGATGCGGATGCACGGGCCGCACGCCGCGCCAGTGCGTACCACGGTGAACAGGTTGTAGTCCTTGAGCAGCCGCTCGACCATCGCCTGCTGATCGGTCTGTGCGATGAAACGCATGGACGTGATGCCGCAGTACAGTCGCGGGTCGTCCGGGGTCAGGACTTCGATGCCCGGTAGTTCGCGCACGGGGCGGACCCACAGGTTGCGCAGGTAGTTGAGCCGAGAACCCTTGGCCGCAGCACCCCCCATCGCCCAATGTTCTTCGAGCACCAGCGGCAGGGTCAGCAGCGCCGGGATGTTGGGGGTGCTGTACGAAGTACGGGCGCGAATGTCAGTGGGTGGAAAATGCATTTCGCCCATGTCCGGGTCGATATCGGCCAGGCGTTCGGGGTCGATGTAGATAAAGCCGAGCGTCAGCGGTGCGCCGATCCACTTGTGCAGGTTGTAGCCGGCGAAGGCGATACCGAACTCGGCCAGGTCGAATTCGAACTGACCGAGGGCATGGGCACCGTCGAGGATGACGTCGATGCCGTGTTCCTTTGCCGCGACTGCAATCGCCTGCACCGGCATCACCAGGCCCGTGCGATGGGTGACGTGGGTCAGGGCCATCAGCTTCAGCCGTGGGTGTCGTGCGAAGGTTTCGCGGTAGGTATTGAGCAGGCTGTCGAAGGTTGCCGGGTGGGTGTGTTCGATCTCGATCACTTCAACACCGCGATGACGCGCCAGCCAGCGCATGGCGCCTTTGACCGTGTCGTATTCCAGATCGCAAACCAGTACCTGATCGCCGGGCTGCAGCCGGTTGTAGTTGCGGATCAGCGACTGCAAACCTTCCGACGCGTTGCGGGTCAGGGCGATGCTGTCGGCGGGCACGCCGATCAACCTGGCCAGTTGCGCGCGGATCTTCAGGCTGTCGCCCTGTTCGAAGCGCTGGCGCACATAGACCGAATTGCTGCGGTTGATCAGCTCGATATTGCGCTGGTATTCCTCGACCACCGTGCGCGACATGCGCCCGAAGTAACCGTTCTCCAGGTTGAGTGGGCCGGGTTCGACATCGTAGCGGTCGGCAAAGGTTTTCCAGAAGGCTTCATCACGGGCGCGGCGAGTGTTGTCGGGCATGGGGTACTCGGTAGGTGTTCAGTGGCGCGGGGCCGGTTTGCCGTGTTTGGCGCGCAGCGGTTCGAGCAGGTCCGACAAACCGTTGTGATCGATTTCCTGCATCAGGGCCAGCAGGCCGCCCAACTCGCCATGGGGGAAACCCTCCCGGGCAAACCAGTTCAGGTAAGGGCCGGGCAGGTCGGCAATGATTCGACCCTTGTACTTGCCGAAGGGCATTTCGCGGGTGATCAGCAGTTCGAGCTTTTCAGGATTCATCGATCGATCGTCTTGATTCAGTCAGTCTGGAAAATACAGGCATTCCGACATGCCCCCTCGCCACAGAGGGTTAGCCGATGCTGATCGCCGGCAGCGTGGTCAAGGTCACGCTCTGTTGCTTGCGTGGCGCGAGGATTTCCGCCTCGCCATCCACCACCAGTTCATCGCGCTGGTTGAACACGCGGGTGGCAATACGTACGCGAAATTTCGGCAGTTTTTCCAGGATTTCCAGGCGCACGGTCAGGGTGTCGCCGATCTTCACCGGTTTCTGAAAGCTCATTTGCTGGCCGAGATAGATAGTCCCCGGCCCAGGCAGTTCGCAGGCGACCGCTGCGCTGATCAACGCACCGCTGAACATGCCGTGGGCGATGCGCTCCTTGAACATGGTGCTGGCGGCATAGTCGGCATCCAGGTGCACCGGGTTGTGATCGCCGGACATCGCGGCGAACAACTGGATATCGCGCTCTTCGACGGTCTTGCTGAAACTGGCGGTCTGGCCGACTTCGAGGGCCTCGTAAGGGGTGTTGGTAACCTGGGTCATCTGTCTCGATTCCTGTAACGAATTAAAAAATCCACAAAAAACTATTCGGATCGGTGCGGCCGAGGAGTGCTCAAGGCCTGTGCGATCCAGTTCAGCACATCGGCGATGATTTCATCGCGGTTGCTCTCGTTGAACAGTTCGTGCCGCGCCTGCGGGTAAACGGTCAGTTGCAGGTGCTGGCTGCCAGCCGCCCGCAGCGCGTCGGCCAGATCCTTGAGACGTTTGCCTTCGCTCACCGGATCACATTCACCGCCAATCACCAGCAGCGGCAGGCCCGGGTCGATCTGGGCGAGATTGGACGCTTTGCTGATTTGCTGCAAGCCGCCGAGCAAATCGATCCACAGTTGATTGGTGCAGCGAAAACCACAGAGCGGGTCGTTGACGTAAAGATCGACCTGCGCCGGATCACGGCTGAGCCAGTCGAACGGCGTGCGTGCCGGTTTGAACTTGTTGTTGAACGAGCCGAACGATAGCCATTCGATCAAAGCGCTGCGTCCTTTGCCGCCCTGGCGCAGGCGTTCGAAACGGGCGATTTGCCGTGCCGCGCGATAAAGCGCCACGGGCTGGAAGTTCGAGCCGCTGAGGATTGCCCCGTGCAGGCTGGCACTGTGGTGCAGCAGGTAGCCTTGGGCGATGTAGCTGCCCATGCTGTGACCCAACAGCACGATCGGCACGCCTGGGTACTGCTGGCCGATGTGCTGGTTGAGGCAGGCCAGGTCGCTCACGACCTTGCACCAGCCATCGTCATCGGCGAAATGCCCGAGCGTCCCGTTTTCGGCAGTTTTGCCATGTCCACGCAGGTCCGGCGCGCACACGCCATAGCCCTGTTCACAGAGTTTTTCCGCCAGGGGACCATAGCGACCGCTGTGTTCGGCCATGCCGTGTGCCAGCAGAATCATTGCCTTGAGGCTGCCGTCGGGAAGCCACTGGTTGACGAAGAGGCGGCTGTGGTCGCTCGTGGTCAGCCAGAAAGTGTCATGGATCATGGCGGTTCCTTTGCATGAGGCTGCCTGGTCGCAAACAGCTCGTTGCAGTTTATAGCGCATCCTTGGCTGGGCGTCTGATCAGCCTACGCCACGGCAAGAAGATTCATACGGTCAATGACGGCCGTGGGCATATTTGCCTGCTACGTCATAACTGCTAGTGTCCGTGAAGCTCCGCTTTTTGCATTTTTTTTTGAAAAATGACAGAAAAGTGGCCCGGGATAGATTCAGGTAAAGAGGACAAGAACAATGCAACCTGATTTCTGGAATGACAAACGCCCGGCCGGCGTGCCCATGGATATCGATCTGGGAACCTACAAGTCGGTGATCGAGGTGTTCGAGCGTTCCTGCAAGAAGTTTGCTGACCGCCCGGCGTTCAGCAACATGGGCGTGACCCTGACCTACGCCGAACTGGAGCGTCAGAGCGCTGCCTTCGCCGGCTACCTGCAAGCCCACACCGATCTGGTGCCGGGTGACCGCATCGCGGTGCAGATGCCCAACGTCCTGCATTACCCGATCGCCGTGTTCGGTGCCTTGCGCGCCGGGTTGATCGTGGTCAACACCAACCCGTTGTACACCGCGCGGGAAATGCGCCACCAGTTCAAGGATTCCGGCGCCCGGGCGCTGGTGTACCTGAACATGTTCGGCCAGAAAGTCCAGGAAGTGCTGCCCGACACCGATATCCAGTACCTGATCGAAGCGAAGATGGGCGACCTGATGCCCACTGCCAAGGGGTGGCTGGTCAACACCGTGGTGAGCAAGGTCAAGAAGATGGTCCCGGACTATTCCTTGCCCCAGGCCGTTTCCTTCAAGAGTGCGCTGCGCATGGGCCGTGGCCTGGGTATCAAGCCGCTGAAGGTCGGCCTTGACGACATCGCCGTACTGCAATACACCGGCGGCACCACGGGCCTTGCCAAGGGCGCGATGCTGACCCACGGCAACCTGGTGGCGAACATGCAACAGGCGCGGGCCTGTCTCAGCCAGTCGGCCAGCGACGGCCAGCCGCTGCTGCGCGAAGGCCAGGAGGTGATGATCGCGCCGCTGCCGCTGTACCACATCTATGCTTTCACGGCGAACTGCATGTGCATGATGGTGACAGGCAACCACAACGTGCTGATCACCAACCCGCGTGACATCGGCGGCTTCATCAAGGAGCTGAAGAACTGGCGGTTCTCGGCGTTGCTGGGGCTCAACACGCTGTTCGTCGCGCTGATGGATCACCCGGACTTCAAGACCCTGGACTTCTCCAGCCTCAAGCTCACCAACTCCGGCGGCACTGCGCTGGTCAAGGCAACCGCCGAGCGTTGGGAACAACTGACCGGATGCCGTATCACCGAAGGTTACGGCCTGACCGAAACTTCGCCGGTGGCCTGCACCAACCCCTACGGCAGCCAATCGCGGATCGGCACGGTCGGCCTGCCGGTGCCGGGCACCGCGCTGAAAGTCATCAGTGATGACGGCGTCGAACAACCTTTGGGAGAACGCGGCGAGTTGTGCATCAAAGGCCCGCAGATCATGAAGGGCTACTGGCAAAAACCTGATGCCACGGCCGAAGTGCTGGATGCCGAGGGCTGGTTCAAGTCCGGTGATATCGCGGTGATCGACCCGGACGGATTCGTGCGCATCGTCGATCGCAAGAAGGACATGATCATTGTTTCGGGTTTCAACGTGTACCCGAATGAGATCGAAGACGTGGTGATGGCACACCCGAAAGTCGCCAACTGCGCGGTCATCGGTGTGCCCGACGAGCGGTCGGGGGAGGCGGTGAAGCTGTTTGTGGTGGCCCGTGAAGCGGGGGTCAGCCTTGAAGAGTTGAAGGCTTACTGCAAAGAAAACTTCACGGCGTACAAAGTACCGAAGCACATTGTTCTGCGTGAGTCGCTGCCGATGACGCCGGTGGGCAAGATCCTGCGGCGGGAATTGCGTGATATCGCCTGACCGGTGAATGACCGATCCCCTGTAGGAGCGAGCTTGCTCGCGATGGACGTCAACGATAACGCGCCCTGTTTGAATGATCGCGTTGTCCGGACGTTTTTCGTCGGAACGCCGCCCGGAGCAAGCTCGCTCCTACAGTTTTAGCGCGAAAGCCCCGATTTTCGGGGCTTTCGGGGATGAATAGAATTTTTGCTCTAAAATGACCAATCGCTAGTCTTGAGTCACAATTGTGACCGTAGAGGCCTATTTTGGCTCTAGTCGACCCTCGGCAAAGCTGCTACTCTCGGCGCGCTTTGTGACTTCTCGGCCTTCTATCAGCCAGATTCACCAATGACCAAACACCAATAATAATCGCATCAAATGCGGTGCTGAATTCGCGTTGCTGAGGAGTGGGCTTCCATGATCGAAGACTTTTGGAAGGATAAGTACCCAGCTGGGATTGCTACAGACATCAATCCAGACGAGTATCCGAATATTCAGGCAGTGTTGAAGCAATCCTGCCAACGCTTCGCCAACAAGCCGGCATTCAGCAACCTGGGCAGGACACTCACCTACGGTGAACTGTACGAATTGTCCGGTGCGTTTGCCGCTTACCTGCAACAGCATACCGACTTGCAGCCTGGCGATCGAATCGCCGTGCAATTGCCCAACGTGTTGCAGTACCCGGTAGCCGTCTTCGGTGCAATTCGCGCCGGGCTGATCGTGGTCAACACCAACCCGCTGTACACCGCGCGGGAGATGGAACACCAATTCAACGACTCCGGTGCCAAGGCCCTGGTCTGCCTGGCCAACATGGCGCACCTGGCCCAAATCGTGGTGCCGAAAACCGGCGTCAAGCACGTGATCGTCACTGAAGTCGCCGACCTGCTGCCGCCGCTCAAGCGCTTGCTGATCAACAGCGTCATCAAGTACGTGAAGAAGATGGTGCCGGCCTATCACTTGCCAAAAGCCGTCAAGTTCAATGACGTGCTGAGCAAGGGCCTGGGCCAGCCAGTGGCGGAAGCCAATCCGGCCAGCGGTGATGTCGCGGTGCTGCAATACACCGGCGGCACCACCGGCGTGGCCAAGGGCGCGATGCTGACCCACCGCAACCTGGTGGCGAACATGCTGCAGTGCAAGGCGCTGATGGGTTCCAACCTCAATGAAGGTTGCGAGATCCTGATCACACCGCTGCCGCTGTACCACATCTATGCGTTCACCTTTCATTGCATGGCGATGATGCTGATCGGCAACCACAACATCCTGATCAGCAACCCGCGTGACCTGCCGGCGATGGTCAAGGAACTGTCGAAGTGGAAGTTCAGCGGCTTTGTCGGCCTGAACACCCTGTTCGTGGCCCTGTGCAACAACGAAGGGTTCCGCAAACTGGACTTCTCCGCGCTGAAAGTCACCTTGTCGGGCGGCATGGCCCTGCAATTGGCCGCGGCCGAACGCTGGAAAGCGGTGACCGGTTGCGCCATCTGCGAAGGCTACGGCATGACCGAAACCAGCCCGGTGGCCACGGTCAACCCGATCCAGAACATCCAGATCGGCACCATCGGCATTCCGGTGCCGTCGACCCTGTGCAAAGTCATCAACGATGCCGGTGTCGAACAACCGATGGGCGAAATCGGCGAGCTGTGCGTGAAAGGCCCACAGGTCATGAAAGGCTACTGGCAGCGCCAGGAAGCCACCGATGAAATCCTCGACAGCGAAGGCTGGTTGAAGACCGGTGACATCGCGCTGATCCAGCCCGATGGCTACATGCGCATTGTCGATCGCAAGAAAGACATGATCCTGGTGTCCGGTTTCAACGTGTACCCGAACGAGCTCGAAGACGTGCTGGCTACCCTGCCGGGTGTGTTGCAATGCGCGGCCATCGGTGTGCCGGACGAGAAGTCGGGCGAGGCGATCAAGATTTTCATCGTCGCCAAGCCGGGGGCGATCCTGACCAAGGAACAGGTGATGGAGCACATGCGCGCCAACGTCACAGGCTACAAAGTCCCGCGCTCCGTGGAGTTCCGCGATGCACTGCCGACCACCAACGTCGGCAAGATCCTGCGTCGTGAACTGCGCGATGAAGAGCTGAAGAAGATCAACGCGAAGAAAGCTACCGCGTAAAACAAAAAGCCCCGCAGATGCGGGGCTTTTTGTATGTATCTGTAGGAGCGAGCTTGCTCCGGGCGGCGTTCCGACGATGGACTCAAGAGCGCTGCGTTTAACCAATAAACACGCGTTATCGTTAACGATCATCGCGAGCAAGCTCGCTCCTACAAGCGAAACGGCGCGAAGTTGACGTTGGTGCCCGTCGGGCGCATGTCTTGCAGGAAGGAGTCCTTGTCGGCGCTCAGTTCCAGGCTCAATGCAGCCTTGCGCTTGCCTTCATTACGCACCACCAGGCCTTCGAGCTTCTCGCGCAGGAACACGGTCGGCACTTTCAGGTGCAGCAGCTCGTCGGTGTCCGGTGTGTGCATCAGCAGGTGAATCCACTCGTACTGACCCACGGCCAGGCGCGTCACCGGGAGGTCGAACCACCAGATGTTGCGGTTACGGTTCAGTTCGGCGAAGTGGCAGTTGTTGACGCCAAGCACAGCACCGCCGAGTTCCTGGTTTCTGCGGGCAATGGCCTGCTTTTTATCGAGTTTCATAACGTTCCTACGGGATTGGATCTTCAGCGCCAAGGCCTGAATGTGTTGCGCATTCTCAGGGGTTGGCCCGCAAACATAAAGCGCAACCTGCACTGAACGATGAAATGTCGTGGTGAAAATTAATGAAACTCCCTGCAAAAGCCCCCGGTCAACCTTGTGTAACGACTTTCCTGCATCGAAATGCCTTTAATGAAAAGAAGACGCGGCCATCTGCAGATGGCCGTTTTTGTGTCAGCCTGAACTTGCACGCTGAATTTGTTTCAAAGTCGCCAACTGGGCTACCTTGATGAAAGAAAACGGCCCCTGAGTCGCCACGACTTCCACCCAAATCCGTATGCGGCGAATGGAGACGCGAATGATTTTCCCGGACATGAGAGGCTTGCCCCTGCACCGTGTGATGATGCGCACGGTCACCGAGTTCATCGCCGACGAGATGTCGACCTATGCCTCGGCGCTGGCCTATCAAATGCTGTTTTCGCTGTTTCCGTTCATCCTGTTCCTGATTGCCCTGATCGGCTTCCTGCACCTGCCGGATTTCTTCTCCTGGCTGCGCCTGCAATCGGAACTGGTGCTGCCGCCCCAGGCGCTGGAACAGGTCAACCCGGTGATCGACCAGCTTCAGCAGTCCAAGGGTGGCTTGCTCTCGGTGGGTATCGTGATTGCGCTGTATACCGCGTCCGCCGGTGTGCGGCTGATGATGAGCGCGATGAACGCTGCCTACGACGTGGTTGAAGGGCGCCCGCTGTGGAAACGCTTTCCGTTGTCGATCATCTACACCGTCGGCATTGCCGGCATGCTGCTGATCGCCGCAGCGCTGATGGTGCTCGGGCCGCAGGTGATGGAGTGGATCGCTGCGCAAGTCGGCCTTGAGAACTTTATCGTCACGCTCTGGACCATCGCGCGCTGGCCGGTGATCGTGATTCTGATGATGGTCGCAGTGGCGTTGATCTACTACGTCATGCCCGACGTCAAACAGGAATTCCGCTTCATCACCCCAGGCTCGGTGCTGGCGGTGGTGGTGTGGATCATCGCTTCCCTGGGCTTCGGTTTGTACGTCAAGGAGTTCGCCAACTACAACGCCATGTATGGCAGTATCGGGGCGATCATCGTGCTGTTGCTGTACTTCTACATTTCCGCAGCGGTGCTGCTGCTGGGCGCGGAGATGAACGCGGTGATCGAGCACATGTCGCGAGAGGGCAAGGACCCTGGCGAAAAAGTAGCTGGCGAGCATGGTCCCGTCCATGAGGAAAAGCACCACGTGTCGGGGCTGGGCCGCGATCACTCACACAAACCGACCATCGATGAAACCTGATCATGATTCGTGAAATTCTGAAAATGGGCGACGAGCGCCTGCTGCGCATTGCCCCGCCGGTGCCGGCCGAAATGTTCGACAGCCCCGAGTTGTGGCAACTGATCGATGACTTGTTCCAGACCATGGAAAGTGTGGGGGGCGTTGGCCTCGCTGCTCCACAGATCGGCGTCGACCTGCAACTGGTGATCTTCGGCTTCGAGCACAGCGAGCGTTATCCGGATGCCGAGGCCGTGCCGCAGACGATCCTGATCAACCCGTTGATCACACCGCTGAGCCCGATTCTGGAAGAGGGCTTCGAAGGCTGTTTGTCGGTACCCGGACTGCGCGGCGCGGTGCAGCGTTACCAGCAGATTCGCTACGAAGGCGTCGACCCCAAGGGCGAGCCTATCGTGCGTTTTGCCTCAGGGTTCCACGCGCGGGTGGTGCAGCATGAGTGTGATCACCTGATCGGCCGCCTGTACCCGTCGCGCATTACCGACTTCAGCAAGTTTGGCTTCACCGAGGTGATGTTCCCGGACCTGGACCCCAACGCGGACGACTAAAAACACCGCAAACCCCTGTAGGAGCGAGCTTGCTCCGGGCGGCGATCCGACGAAAGCGGTCTGGCAGTCATATATGCGATGACTGACAGATCGCCATCGCGAGCAGGCTCGCTCCTACAGGTTTAGGGATCCAACCCCATCGCAATCATCGGCTTGCTACGCGCATAACGGCTCAATCGCTCAACCATCGCGTAAGGCATTGGCGGATCAAAAGTAAACCCGCGTCGCTCATAAAACCCCCGCAAATCCGGATGACAGAACAACCACACCGGCTGTTCGCAATCCATCACCGCGGCCGCAATCAAGCCGGCAGCAAGCCCTTGTTCGCGGCAGGCCGGATCGACAAACAACCCGGTCAGCCAATGCCCGCCGGACACCGGACGCAAACACAGCACGGCAACGATCTGCTCACGCCGGGCCACCCACAGTTGCGCGTCGCGCACGGCTTTCATCGACGATTGGTGAGCGCGATAGAACTTGTTCATCAACGGCCATAACGGCTCGTCGAGCAGGGTGTATTGGGTGTCGGGCATGGTCCAGGGCTGTCAGTGTGCAAAGCAGGCTATTATAAAAGAACGCACGCGTCGGGATAGGTGTATACCTGATCTCACATCCCCATGAGTGGAGTACGCATCATGTCCAAAGGTATGGATTCAAAGAAATCGGCGAAAAAGAAACCAGTGAAAACCGCCATTGAAAAGCGCGCGGACAAGAAGGCCAAGAAGGTCGGCGTGTTCGGTCACTGATCCCGCGTTGATTGATCGCTCCCATGCAACATGGGAGCGATCCTCCAGAAAATAATCTGCAAGATTTCCCAAGGCCAATGCACAGAAGGGGACTGGTCCCCAATCTGAGCAACGCCATGCCCCATTACTTTGATAGCGCCCACCAGGAAGAAATAGAAACCCTGCGCCGACGTTTCACCGCGCGTATCGAATGGCCGACCTGGTTGCTGTTGATCGGTGTGTATGGCGCCTGGTTTGGCATCGTGTTGAACAGCCATCGGTTGGGTTTGTGGTGGAGCACGCTGTTGCTGATTCCGTTGCTGGTGCTGTGGTTATCCGTGCAACACGAACTGCTGCACGGTCATCCCACGCGCTGGCCAACCCTGAACAAAATCCTGGGCTACGCGCCGTTTGCCGTCTGGTATCCGTACACCTTGTATCGCGATAGCCATTTGCTGCATCACCGCGACGAGGACCTGACGATCCCCGGTCGTGATCCGGAAAGCCGTTACCTGAGCGCCGGGCAGTGGCAGGGCAGTTCACCTCTGGGGCGCAGCCTGCACTGGCTGAACAAAACCGTGCTCGGCCGCTTTGCCCTGGGTGCACCGCTGGCCTTGCTGACGCTGGCCCGTGAAGAGCTGCAACGCCTCAGAGCAGGCGAGCGCCAGGCGTGGCTGATGTGGTTGAGTCACGGCTCGATGACCGGGTTGATGCTGCTGTTCATCGCAAACTTCAGTGTGTTGCCGGTTTGGTATTACCTGTTTTTGATCAGTGTGCCTGCGCTGTCGATCGCCATGATTCGCTCCTACTATGAACATCGACCTCACGCGGCACCGGAGCAACGAACCGTGCTCAACGAAGCGGCGTGGCCGTGGCGCTGGCTGTTCCTGAACCTCAATTTTCATCTGGTGCACCACGAGTTGCCGGGGCTGCCCTGGTACGACTTGCCCCGTGCTTACCGGGCCCGCCGCGAGCAATGGCTGGCGCGTAGCGGCGGGTTTCTGGTGCAGGGTTATGGGCAGCTGTGGCGTGAGCATGGAGTGAAGGCCATCGACAGCCCGAGGCATCCGTTTTACTGATGCCTGATCACCTCAAAACCCTGTGGGAGCGGGCTTGCTCGCGAAGGCGTCGTCCCAGCCAACATCCATGTTGAATGACACGCCGCCTTCGCGAGCAAGCCCGCTCCCACAGGGGATTTTCATTGCATGGGACTATATCGATGACCCAACACATCGCCGAACTGCTGATGTACACCGCCCCCGAACCCATCCACCAGGCCAACGAACGCTGGCTGGTGCGAATCCTCGAGCATCTGGGCGACACCCGCCTCAATGCCGAAGGCCTGTCCCTGATGCAGATGTGGTTGTCGCCGCACTTGCTGCTGACACAAACCTGCGGCTATCCGCTGATGACGGCATTGCGCGGCAAGGTCCGGGTGCTGGGGCGGCCTCGTTATGAGCTGCCGGACAGCAGCGGCGGCAATCATTGCAGCCTGATTATGGGACGCCTTGATGATGCACGGCCAACCCTGGCGGATTTTCGCGGCAGCCGAGGCGTGATCAATGGCCTGGACTCCAACAGTGGCATGAACCTGCTGCGCCACCGGTTGGCACCACTGCAACGCGACGGGCAGTTTTTTGCCCGGGTCGGAATCAGCGGCAGCCATCGCGAAAGCCTGCGCTGGCTGCGCGAAGACCTTGCCGATCTGGCGGCCATCGACAGCGTGACCTTTGCCTATCTGGCGCGCCATGCCGCAGAGGAAGTGGCCGGTTTGGGCGTGATTGCCCGCAGTGCGCTCAGTCCTGCCTTACCGTTCATTACTGCTGCGACGGTCAGCGATGAGCAGGCCGTTGAGCTTCTGCGGGTGATGAACCTGGCGTTGCGCGAGTTGCCGGACGTTGCCCAAACCCTCGGTTTGCCAGAGGTACTGCCCGCCAACGAAAGCGACTATCAGGTTGTGCTCGACTATCAACGTGAGGCCGAGACGTTGGGGTACGGGGAAGTGCGATAAGGTTTGAGTGTTGGGTCCAGGTACACCGAAACCCTGTAGGAGCGAGCTTGCTCCGGGCGGCGTTCCGACGAAAGCGGTCTATCAGGCACACTTTTGTTTAATTCCATAAGCGAATATAAAAATAAGTTTTAAGTATTATTAATGAATAAGGCTCCTTGCTAGGATTCGCCTCACCGGACCACCGGACATTCAGCGACCCCTCACCCAGGAGCCCCTATGTCCGGCGCCGATATTCTTCATCGCAAACACGTGGACGGATTGTTCCGCGCCCACTACCACTGGCTCTGCACGCGCCTGCGTCAGTCCCTGAACGATGCCGCCGCTGTCGAAGACATTGCCGGCGAAACCTTCGTGCAATTGCTCCAGGCCCCTGGCCTGACGGCCATCCGTGAACCCCGTGCCTTGCTCACCACCATCGCCCGGCGCCTGCTCTATCAGCGTTGGCGTCGAGGTGATCTGGAGCGCCAGTACCTTCAGCAACTGCAACAGGCCGAGCCGGTCCACGCGGAATCGCCGGAAGCACTGACTCAGTTGTCCCAGACCCTGAACCGGGTGGATCGCAGCCTTCAGCGGCTGCCCGGCAAAGTCCGCTCGGCCTTCCTGCTGTCGCGGATCGACGGCCTGACCTATCCGCAAATTGCCGCCGCGCTGGGCATCTCGCTGCGTTCGGTCAGCGACTACATGACCCGTTCCCAGGCCCTGTGCGACCGGCACAGCGCCAATCAACCCCTGAGCCGTCCACTCCAGAACAAGAGGTCCGCATGAGATCGATCAAAACCCTGCTCGGCAGTTCGTTGCTGGCCCTGAGCCTGTTGTCCCACCCGGCCTCGGCCACGGAGAAAGTCGCGCCCATTCACTTTGGCGACATCACTTGGGAAAGCGGCAGCCTCATCACCGAAATCCTGCGCCTGATCGTTGAAAAAGGTTACGGCTACCCGACCGACACGCTGCCGGGCAGCACCGTCAGCCTTGAAGCGGCGCTGGCGAAAAACGATATCCAGGTCATCGGTGAAGAGTGGGCCGGGCGCAGTCCGGCCTGGGTCAAGGCTGCCGCGGAGGGCAAAGTGTTCGGCCTCGGCGATACGGTCAAGGGCGCCACTGAAGGCTGGTGGGTGCCGGAGTACGTGATCAAGGGCGATCCCGAGCGCGGCATCAAGCCCTTGGCTCCGGAGCTAAAGTCCGTTGCTGATCTGGCGAAGTACAAGGACGTATTCCGCGACCCCGAAGACCCGAGCCGCGGACGCTTCCTCAACAGCCCGACAGGCTGGACCTCGGAAATCGTCAACAGCCAGAAACTCAAGGCCTATGATCTGACCGCCAGCTACGTCAACTTCCGCACCGGCTCCGGTGCCGCACTGGATGCCGAGGTGGCGTCGTCGATCCGCCGTGGCAAACCGGTGCTGTTCTACTACTGGTCGCCGACACCGCTGTTGGGGCGTTTCAAACTGGTGAAGCTCGACGAACCGCCGTTCGACGCGCAAGCCTGGAAAACCCTGGCCGACGCCAACAACCCGAACCCCAAAGGCACGCGCTCGATGCCGGCCAGCCTGGCCATCGGCGTATCGGCACCGTTCAAGGCGCAATACCCGGACCTGGTGACGTTCTTTGAAAAGGTCGATTTGCCGATCGATCTGTTGAACCAGACCTTGGGCCAGATGAGTGAAAAGCGCCAGAAGCCCCGTGAAGTCGCCGAAGCGTTTTTGCGTGAACAGCCGCAGGTGTGGAAGGGCTGGGTGCCGGGGGAGGTGGCTACCAGGGTGAGTGCCAGCTTGTAGTTTTGTGTTGTCTGGACTGCAGTCATCGCGAGCAGGCTCGCTCCCACATTAAGTCTGTATTGCCCACAAAACCCGTGGTCAACAAAGATCCCCTGTAGGAGCGAGCCTGCTTGCGATGCGATCTGAAGTCTTACGCCAACTCGGCGGCCAACGCCGCTTTAACCGCCGGCCGCTGATCAACCCTGGCTTGAAACCTTGCCAGCGCCGGCCATTCATTCAATTGAATGTCGAACAACCGAGCCCAACGCAACACCGTAAACAAATACGCATCAGCAACGCTGAACCCGCCCGCCATCAAGTATTCCTGCCGCTCCAGTGTCTGGTTCAACACGGCAAAACGCTTGAACAGTTTCTCCTTGATCAGCGCTTTCACCTCTTCGGGAAATCGAGCGTTGAACAGCCAGCCGAGCCCGCCGTGAATCTCCGTCGAGATGAAGTTCAGGCATTCCTGCAATCGCACCCGCTCGAATGTCCCCTGGGCTGCGGCCAGTTTCGCGTCTGGATGCAGATCAGCCAGGTATTGCAGAATCGCTGGCCCTTCGGTCAGCACTTCGCCGTTATCCAGTTGCAAGGCGGCGACGTAGCCCTTGGGGTTGATGGCGAGAAAATCGTCGCCGTCGGCCGTGGTTTTGCTGATGTTATCGACGCGGATCAATTCGAAGGGCAGTTCCAGTTCGCGCAACACAATATGCGGCGCCAGCGAGCAGGCTTGGGGGGCGTAATACAGCTTCATGGGGCGGGCTCTGGTTGTGGATTTACGCCAGTGTCATAGTGCGCGGCGCCCTCGGTAAAATTAATCTTTCAGAAAACTGTCATAAGGAAAGCTACTGCCATGATGAACCTGATGCACTGGCGAATGGTGGTGGCCGTGGCGGATACCGGCAATATCACCCGCGCCGCCGAACGGGTCGGCATGACCCAGTCAGGCGCCAGCCAGGCACTGGCCTTGATCGAGGAAACCCTGGGCGTTCAATTGTTCACCCGGGAAAATCGCCAGACGTTGCCGACAGCCATCGGCCTGCCGGTCATCGAGCAGGCACGGACCATGCTCGGTGCGCTGCAGGCCATCCGCAGCACCGTCGAGGCGGCAAAAGGTGTTGAACGCGGGACGATTCGCCTGGCCAGTTTTCCCATGGTCCTGGCGACCTTTCTGCCACCGTTGCTGCGTCAGTTCAATCGGCTTTACCCCGGCATCGAGGTGGTCGCCCTGGAAGTCAGCGATGACGAAGTGGAAACCCTGCTCGGCGCGGGACTGGTGGATGTCGGCGTGGTGCTCAATCCGTCTGCCGAGCGCAAGGCCAGTCCATTGGGACGCGATGCCTGGATGGCGGTGTTGCCCGGAGGCCATCCACTGGCGCGGCGAACTCATGAAGAGGGTGTCTCCCTCGACGAATTGTCGAAGCAACCTTTTGTACTGGCCACGGGCGGTTGTTCGACCAATGCGCGAAGCCTGGCTGCCGATGCGGGGCTGCAACTGCAGGATGTGCGCGTCGAGGTCCGTGAATGGAGCAGTGCGTTCACCCTGGTGCGGGAAAACATCGGCGTGAGCCTGGTGCCGGAGATGACGCTGCCAGGTAATCGGCAGGGTTTGCGCGTGGTGCCGGTGCTGCCGCGGATCGAGCGCGAGTTTGCCTTGGTGGTCGCGGCGAACAAACCACCGTCGGCGGCGGTGCAGGCGCTGCTGGACATGCTCGACGGACGGTAACCCCTGGCAAGCAATTGAACCGATTTTGTCCTCAATGCTGAGCGACTTAGTGGGCCTTGCATGCCCAAGGCTACCTTGCTGTGTGGCGGTCCAGGCGGCAAGCTGCGGCCATTCAAGGCAAGCCGTTGCAGCAATGCTTCAGGAAACCGGGGTGTTGCGCCAGGCGTTTGAAATATTCATCGACGGCGGGGTAGTCAGGACGGTCGATCGGGGTCATCAGCCAGCGGTTGACGGACAGGCCGATGACGATGTCGGCCAGGGTAAACCTCGGTCCGGCGACATAGGCCTTGGTGGTCGCGAGTTGATGTTCGAGGATGCCCATTTTCTGGTTCCAGCCGCGGATGCCGACGTCAAGGCGATGGGCGTCCTGGAACTCCGGGTCCTTGCGCACCAGCGCCATGAACGCATAGGTCCAGGACGGATTGAGCTCGATGGCTTGCCAATCCATCCACTGCTCCACCCGGGCGCGGGCGGCCGGCTCGCCGGGCAACAGCTCGTGGTGGTGTTGGTGTTTGCCGGCCAGATAGCGGCAGATGGTATTGGATTCCCACAACGCGCCGGCTTCATCGATGATCACCGGTACCTGAGCGTTGGGATTGAAGCGCAGGAACTCGGGGCTGTGGGTGGACGCGAAGCCACTGCCCCAGTCCTCGCGTTCGTAGGTTATGCCCAATTCTTCGCAGGTCCACAGGACTTTTCTGACGTTGATGGACGAGGCTTTGCCGAGAATCTTCAGGGTGTGTTCCATTTGAGCAACTCCATCGCGAATGGCATAGGTGTAATTGTAGGAGCGGTCTGTAGGAAAGGCGTTTCGACAGGTTTCCGCTGCCTACGAATTATTGCGTCATTGCCTACAACTACGCCAGAATCCGCCGGCTTGTGCGCCTGGTATCCGGACTCTATCGTTCCGCGTCGCTGCAAATTCAGCGATCGGGTCTAGCAGCCTGGATACTTTAGACGCATGACGTCCACCATTCGTGAGCAGGTGTTTTTATGTCTGCCAGTTCATGTTATGGCGGCTGTGCGTGGGAAGATCTTCGGGTCTACCGGGTTCTAGAGTCCTGGTCTGCTAGCCCGCGCATGGCTGCCACCTTATTTTCGTCTAGCAGCGAATCGTGGCAGCTCCATCACTCTAGGAGCATCGCAATGTTCAAACCCACGCCGAACCCCCCACGCAATCCCAGCCCAATGTTCTCCATCTCACCCGGCATCAATAACGAAACCCTGTTGGCACACGCCTGCGAATCGTTGGCCTCGGCGAGCGTCATGACCAATGATTTTGCGACATTCCTGGAAGGTAGCCAGCGCAATACGGCATTGGCGATTGCACAGATCATCATGCTGGCCGAGCTGGCGGTGAACCGGGTGCTGGATAACCTCGATCCGCAGGATTAATCGCAGAACCTGTGGCGCGCCTACGTGCTTTCGCGCACCTTCAACTCAAACCCCATGTCCTGCACCGGCTTGGCCACGGTGTTGCCGGCCATCAGCGTCAGCATCTGTTCCGCCGCGCGGCGGCCGATGGCTTCGCGTGGGGTGTTGATGCTGCTCAGGCGCGGGACCATGTGTTCGGACATGGGCAGGTCGTTGAAGCCGAGGATCGCCACTTGCTCGGGGATCTTGATTCCGTGTCGCATCGCTTCGAGCAGCGCGCCCTGGGCCAGGTCGTCGTTGCCGAAGAAGATCGCATCGACATCCGGGTGGCTGGCGATCATCTGCAAGAACAATTCGCCGCCCAGGCCGACCGAAGACGAGCGGGGTGTCAGCACTTCCAGCGCCGGGTCATACAGGCCGGCCTTTTGCAGGGCTTTGCGGAAGCCTTCGCCGCGCAGCAAGGTGCGTTGGTCCAGTTGCGCGCCGATGTAGGCCAGGCGTTTGCGACCGCGAGACAGCAAGTGTTCGGCAGCCGTTTCACCGGCGGCCAGTTGCGAGAAGCCGACGCAATTGAGCCCGGCCGCGCTGTCCAGCTCCATCATGTACACGCAGGGAATGTTGCTGGCTTCGATCATCCGCCGCGAACTTTCGGTGCGGTCGAAACCGGTCAGGAGCAGGCCTCGGGGTTGATAGGCCATGTAATTTCGCAGCAGGTTTTCTTCTTCATCGCGCGAATAGTGGAAGTTGCCGATCAGCACTTCGAAGCCCTTGGGGCGCAAAACCCGATGAATGGCTTCCAGGGTGTCGATGAACAAAAGGTTCGACAGCGACGGCACCAACACCACCACCGATTGGCTCTGGGCCGAGGCCAGGGCGCGGGCGGCGGGGTTGACGACGTAGTTGAGTTCCAGCGCCGCTTTTTGCACCTTTTCCACCAGTTCCGTGGCCACGGTGCTGACGCCCCGCAAGGCGCGGGAGGCGGTGATCGGGCTGACGCCGGCCAGTCGGGCAACTTCATTCAGGGTAGGGCGGCCAGTGGTGCGGGTATTTTTATCGTTCTTGGTTGTGTTCATCGACGGCTTGCCAAACAAAATTCAAGGCACTAAGGTAGCGCTGTCTCGATGCAGCTGCAAATGCGTGAGCGAGGGTTCGCCTGATCCTTGCTTTTTGGCGTCAGGACTTAACTGCTGCAACCCATAAAATGACAAGAAAGGCGTCGGCAACTTCTGCTTTTGGTCTGGTGTCATAACTGGCAAAGGTAGCGCTGTCTGCGCGCTGAGGTGTTACATGAATCATCCCATCACCGCCCTGGTCATCATGGGCGTTGCCGGTTGCGGCAAGACGTGCGTCAGCGAGGCGCTATGCCAACTGAGCGGCGCCACGGCCATTGAAGGCGACTCTTTCCACCCTGCCGCCAATATCGAAAAGATGAGCGCGGGGATCCCCCTGAACGATGAAGACCGCGCCGGCTGGCTCGACAGCCTGTGCGATGAACTGCGCCGTGTCGACGCCAAGGGCCAGCGCGCGGTGCTGACCTGTTCGGCGCTCAAGCACGTCTATCGCGAACGTTTGCGCAGTGCCTTGCCGGGCCTGGGCTTCGTGTTCCTTGAACTGACCCCCGAAGTGGCCGCCGACCGCGTCTCCCATCGGCCAGGCCACTTCATGCCGTCGACCCTGATCGACAGCCAGTTCGCCACCCTCGAATCGCCCGTCGGCGAGCCGTTGACCCTGGCGCTGGATGCTTCGAGCCATAGCGTCGAGCAACTGGCGGCGCAGGCTCATGCCTGGTGGCAGGCGCACGGCCTGAAACAGGCGGTATGACTGTGTTTGCAAAGACAGCGCTGTCCTCACGACTTCTGATCAACCCGCTTTAATAACAACAACAACCAGGAGACACCCCCAATGTTTGGCATGTCCCACGAGACGTTCCTGCTGCTCGATGCAGTGGTCACGGTGATCGGGCTTATCGTCCTGATCACCAAGTTCAAATTTCACCCCTTCATCGCCCTGATCATCGCCGCAGCCTTCCTCGGGCTGACCTCCGGCATGCCGATCGGCACCATCATCAAGGCGTTCCAGGACGGCTTCGGTGGGGTGCTTGGTTTTGTCGGCATCATCCTGGCGCTGGGTACCATGCTCGGCAAAATGATGGCCGAATCAGGCGGTGCGGATCAGATTGCGCAGACGTTGATCCGCGCCTTCGGCAAGGACAAGGTGCAGTGGGCGATGATGTTCGCTGCGTTCCTGGTCGGCATTCCGCTGTTCTTCGAAATCGGCTTTGTGTTGCTGATTCCGCTGGTGTTCATCGTTGCCCGCCGTACCGGCGTGTCGATCATCAAGATCGGTATCCCGTTGCTGGCCGGTCTGTCCGCCGTGCACGGCCTGGTGCCGCCGCACCCGGGTCCGCTGCTGGCCATCGGCGTGTTCGGTGCCGACATCGGCAAGACCATTCTTTATGGTCTGATCGTTGCGTTGCCAACCGCCATCATCGCTGGCCCGATCTTCGGTACCTTCATTGCCAAGCACATTCCTGGTCATCCGAATCAGGAACTGGTGGATCAACTGGTGCGCGATGAGAATGCAGGCGAACTGCCTAGCTTCGGCATTACCCTGATCACTGTGCTGTCGCCCGTGTTCCTGATGCTGCTCAAGACCTTTGCCGATGTGGTGCTGCCAGACGGCAACTTCTTCCGCACCTTCATGGACCTGATCGGTCACCCGATCTCGGCCCTCCTGCTGGCGTTGCTGCTGTCGCTGTACACCTTCGGTTACAAGCAGGGCATCGGTTCGCAACAGATGCTCAAATGGCTGGACGCGAGCCTTGCGCCGACCGCTGCGATCATCCTGATCATCGGTGCCGGTGGTGGCTTCAAGCAGATGCTGGTGACCAGCGGTGTGGGTGATGTGATCGGTCACATGGCGGTGGCGGCACAGATCTCGCCGATCCTGCTGGCCTGGCTGGTGGCGGCGGTGATTCGTATCGCGACCGGTTCTGCGACCGTGGCGACCATTACCGGTGCCGGTATCGTAGTGCCGGTGGTGGGGATGATTCCCGGTGTGAACCGCGAACTGCTGGTGCTGGCCACCGGTGCAGGTTCCCTGATCCTGTCCCACGTCAACGACGCCGGTTTCTGGCTGGTGAAGCAGTACTTCAACATGACCGTGGCAGAAACCTTCAAGACCTGGACCGCGATGGAAACCATCCTGTCAGTGGTTGGCCTGGGCTTTATCCTGTTGTTGTCGCTGTTCGTCTAAGCGATTCGGCAGACACAAAAAAACCGCAGCGATGCGGTTTTTTTGTGGGTGATGTTCAGGTTGTACACAAATCCACTGTAGGAGCGAGCCTGCTCGCGATGGTCGTTAACGAAAACGCGGGGCATCTGATTTTCCGCGGTGGTCTTGCGTTTTTCGCGAGCAGGCTCGCTCCTACAGGCTTTTGTGTCAGGCGTTGGTTTTTGCGACTAGCCCATCCGCCCGGAACATCCCGCGAATCCCGCGTACGGCCTGGCGAATCCGGTCCTGGTTTTCGATCAGGGCAAAGCGCACGTGATCCTCAAGACCTGGACCGCGATGGAAACCATCCTGTCAGTGGTTGGCCTGGGCTTTATCCTGTTGTTGTCGCTGTTCGTCTAAGCGATTCGGCAGACACAAAAAAACCGCAGCGATGCGGTTTTTTTGTGGGTGATGTTCAGGTTGTACACAAATCCACTGTAGGAGCGAGCCTGCTCGCGATGGTCGTTAACGAAAACGCGGGGCATCTGATTTTCCGCGGTGGTCTTGCGTTTTTCGCGAGCAGGCTCGCTCCTACAGGTTTTTGTGTCAGGCGTTGGTTTTTGCGACTAGCCCATCCGCCCGGAACATCCCGCGAATCCCGCGTACGGCTTGGCGAATCCGGTCCTGGTTTTCGATCAGGGCAAAGCGCACGTGATCATCGCCGTACTCGCCAAACCCGACGCCCGGCGAGACACACACCTTGGCCTCGGACAGCAGTTTCTTGGCAAACTCCAGCGAGCCCAGGTGCGCATAAGCCTCAGGGATCTTCGCCCAGACGTACATCGACGCTTTCGGATTTTCCACCATCCAGCCCAGCTCATGCAGGCCCTTGACCAGCACGTTGCGCCGTTGCCGGTATTGCTCGGCGATGTCGCGCACGCATTGCTGATCGCCTTCCAGTGCGGCAATCGCCGCCACTTGCAGCGGGGTGAAGGTGCCGTAGTCGTGGTAGCTCTTGATCCGCGCCAGGGCGTTGACCAGTTCCGGGTTGCCGACCATGAAGCCAATACGCCAGCCGGCCATGTTGTAGCTCTTGGACAGGGTGAAAAACTCCACCGCAATGTCCTTGGCCCCCGGCACCTGCATGATCGACGGGGCTTTCCAGCCGTCGTAGACGATGTCGGCGTAAGCCAGGTCGTGCACCACCAGTACGTCGTACTGCTTGGCGAGGGCGATGACGCGTTCGAAGAAGTCCAGTTCCACGCACTGCGCGGTGGGGTTGGACGGGAAACCGAGAATCATCATCTTCGGCTTCGGAATCGAGCCGCGAATCGCTCGCTCCAGTTCAGCGAAGAAATCCACCCCCGGCACCAGCGGCACCGAGCGCACCTGGGCGCCGGCAATCACCGCGCCGTAGATGTGAATCGGGTAGCTCGGGTTCGGCACCAGTACGGTGTCGCCCTGATCCAGGGTGGCCAGCATCAGGTGCGCCAGGCCTTCCTTGGAACCAATGGTGACGATGGCTTCGCTTTCCGGGTCGATGTCGACCTCGTAGCGGTCCTTGTACCAGTTGGAAATCGCCCGGCGCAGGCGCGGAATGCCCTTGGAGGTGGAGTAACCGTGGGTGTCTTCGCGCTGGGCCACCGTCACGAGTTTTTCGACGATGTGCGGCGGCGTGGCGCCGTCGGGGTTGCCCATGCTCAAGTCGATGATGTCTTCGCCACGACGACGGGCGGCCATCTTCAGCTCGGCGGTGATGTTGAAAACGTAAGGGGGGAGTCGATCTATGCGCGCAAAGCGGCGCGGCGAACCTTGTTCGGCCATTGTTGCCTCGGATAACGTAAGCGCCCGGAACCGTCCGAGCGACGCTGGCCACTGCGGTGGCCTGTGGCGGAATGTACGGGCAGCTGTGGCAGACTGTCCAGCCTCCATGTAAACAATTTTTTCCGAAGGATAGGGTTCGATGGAATTTACCAGCGGCTTCTTGCTGAGCCTCTC
Organism: Pseudomonas sp. GV085; assembly: GCF_003050925.1. Classification (GTDB taxonomy): domain Bacteria; phylum Pseudomonadota; class Gammaproteobacteria; order Pseudomonadales; family Pseudomonadaceae; genus Aquipseudomonas. Next base: position 433,423 of record NZ_QAOV01000001.1, read on the forward strand.
GCTGTGCCTGGATATCGGCGTGGCCAACATCGCGATGATCACCCTGGCCATGCAGCGTGGCTATTTCCAGGGCTTTGCCCTGGGCCTGGGGACCTGCGTCGGCGACCTGATCTACGCAGTGCTGGCGCTGGCCGGCATGACCGTGTTGCTGCAATACGAAACCGTGCGCTGGGTGCTGTGGATCGGTGGCTCGGCGTTGCTGGTGTACTTCGCGGCGAAGATGATCTACTCGGCGATCCATCACGAGGCGCTGCTGGCCGAGACGGCGGAGGTCGGGAACAACTCCCATCGCAAGGAATTCTTCCGCGGGATTTTCCTGGCCATGTCCTCGCCCAGCGCGATTCTCTGGTTCGCGGCAGTCGGCGGTACCCTGATCGCCCGCTCCGGTGGTGGTGGCCCGCTCAGTTCGGCACTGTTTCTCGGCGGTTTTCTCTGTGCCGGGCTGCTCTGGTCGGCAGGTTTGTGCTTCGCCGCGAGCCATGGCGGCAAGTTGCTGGGGGATAAACTGTTGCGCTATTCCTACATGGCATCGGCGGCGATCTTCTGCTATTTCGCGGTCTACGTGATTCTATCGGGCTATAACGAGTTCGTCGGTGCCGCTGCCGTCGAGCAGTTGCACGCGCTGTAATTGGGCGAATCGGGTTTGGCTTCTATACTCCCAGCCGAACCCATTTTATGTGTCAGGAGTCGAGTCATGGATGAGTTAGCACGCGTCGAACTGACGCAACCGCGCTTCGAACACGGGCACTTCCTGCTGATTGCAGGGCTTGGTGGAACATTTACCCAACAAACCATTCAAGGCATTACCGAACTCTGGGAGAAACTCAATCCGCATTTGGGCGAGATTCCGGGCCAAAAAGACGAAGTCACTTACGGCGTCTGCTGCAATTTCGACGGCAAGGGCGGCTTCGATTACATCGCTGGCGTCGAGATCAGCAAACTCGACGATTTGCCGGACACGTATCGTTGGGTAGAGATTCAGCCCCAGCAGTACGTCGTGTTCGAACATCAAGGACCGCTGGCCACATTGCCGCAAACCTTCCAATACATCCATGGCACGTGGTTGCCACAGTCCGGGCATGAGTTGCTGGCTGCCCCGGAATTCGAACGCTACAGCGAAGACTTCAACCCCAAGCTCAACACCGGCAAACTGGAAATCTGGCTGCCGATCAAGGCGTGACACCTGCAGCGAGAGGCGGATCCGCCGATTCGTCTCTCGATGTCCCACGGCGGCTGATTTATCATCCCCTGCCTTTCCCACGCTGATTCCGAGCTGCCATGAACACCGTCATTCGCAACGTCACCCCCGCCGATCTGGATCGCTGCTTTGCCATCGAAACCCTTGCGTATGAAGGTGACGAAGCCGCGACCCGCGAGAAGATCGCCACCCGTATCGCCACCTGGCCCGAGGGTTTTATCGTCGCGCAAGTGGACGGGGTAGTCGCCGGTTTCATCAACTCCGGTGCGGCGTTTCAGGTGGAAATGTCGGACGAAGCGTTCAAGGAACTGATCGGCCACGACCCGGCCGGGCCGCACGTGGTGATCATGTCGGTGGTGGTGCACCCGGATTATCAGGGGCAGGGCCTGGCCAAGCGCCTGATGGGCGAGTTCATCGAGCGCATGCGCGCGATGGGCAAGGCCAGCATCAACCTGATGTGCAAGGAGCGGCATATTCCGTTGTATGCCGGATTCGGTTTTGCCTACGTCAAGCCGTCGGCCTCGGACCATGGCGGCATGGCGTGGCATGAGATGGTGCTCGAACTCTGATCCGACGAAGATCCCCTGTAGGAGCGAGCCTGCTCGCGATGGAGTGTCAGTCGACACCACTTATGCTGACACACCTTCGCGAGCAGGCTCGCTCCTACAGGGGGCGGTGTTGTGTCAGTAATGTCTGCAAAAAACTAGCGCGCAGTCAGAACACCAACCCCATCCGCCGCTCATAACCGATCCGCCCCTTGTACGCCTCGCCGCTGTCGACAAAGCCAAACCTGGCGTACAGGGCGATGGCGGCCTCGTTGTCGGCATCCACCGACAGCTCCAGCCCCCGGATTTCCGGCCAGGCCAGGCGCGCCGCTTCGGGCAGCGCTTGCAGGCAGGCCTTGCCGTAGCCTTTGCCCTGGGCGCGTTGATCGACTTGCAGGGCATGCAGGGTGGCGCTGTGCTCATCGGCCCAGGCCGGCAATACCGGTGGGCGCTTGAGCAGCAGGAAGGCCACGGGAATATCTTCGGCCAGCAGGGCAAATCCTTTGACTCCCGGGCCGGGCTTGGACAACAAGGTGTGCAAGGCACCGTGGATATCACCGGAAAACCTGATTTGCTGCGGATGCACTTCGATGGCCTCGACCTGTTGGCGCTGCTGCGTATTCAGGCTTTCATAAGGTACGAGTCGGGCTGTCACGGGTGTGTCCTTTTCCAGCATGAATAGAGCCTCGGATTCTAGCGATTCCGGCCGTATGGATTATTTTTATTTCACTTGTCGATTCGCCGGATCGCCGGACGACTAAGGGTGTCTTCACTATAAAAACCACGGAGAACCACCATGAACTCGCAAACCCAGATTCATAACCTCATCGAGAACTATCGTCAGGCGGTCATGGCCAAGGACATTGAAAAAGTCATGGCCCTTTATGCCGATGACATCGTCTCCTTCGACGCGGTCAAGGCCCTGCAATTCAAAGGCAAGCCGGCGTATCGCGCGCATTGGCAGGCCTGCATGGAAATGTGCCCCGGCCCGCACATCTTCGAATTCGACGAAATCACCATCGAGCCGTCCCAGGAAATTGCGTTCGCTCACTGGCTCGCCCACTGCGGCGGCACCAATGAAAAAGGTGAAACCCAGTCCTGCTGGATGCGCGTCACCGCCTGCTATCGGCAAGAAGCCGGGCTGTGGCAGATCGTCCACGAACATTGGTCGGCACCGTTCGACATGACCAGCGGCGCGACGCTGTTCGATCTCAAACCCTGATCGTCGGGAAGCCGAGCCAGAATGCCAATCAGCGACCATAGTTGATCGTTCGATAAGGAGAGCGTGATGAAGTATCTATGCCTGGTCTACAGCGATGAGCAGTTGCTGCATTCGCTACCGGAAAGCCCGAAGGACGAAGAGTGCATGGCCTATGCCGAGTCGATCCAGGGCAGTGGCCGGATGGTCGCCGCCGAGGCCCTGGAATCGGTGCAGACTGCCACCACGGTACGCATGCGCAACGGCAAGATGTCGATCACCGACGGCCCGTTCGCCGAAACCAAGGAGCAATTGGCCGGCTTCTACCTGATCGACGCCAGGGACCTCAACGAGGCCATTCAGGTCGCGGGCAACATTCCGGCGGCCCGGGTCGGCAGTGTCGAAGTGCGCCCCGTTCGACAGTTGAATCCTTAAGATGCCGGGGCTGCCGGTTCAGGCGCAGGTCGAGCGGGTCTATCGCGAAGAGTCGCGGCGGATCCTCGCGACCCTGATTCGCTTGCTGGGGGATTTCGACCTCGCCGAAGAGGCCTTGCACGAGGCGTTTTTCGTCGCGGTCGAACGCTGGCAGCGTGACGGCGTGCCGCACAATCCACGGGCCTGGCTGGTGTCCACCGGGCGTTTCAAGGCCATCGATGCCTTGCGTCGGCGCGCGCGTTTTGCCGCGTCGCAGCCCTTGCTGATCGCGCAACTGGAGGAGCTGGAACAGGCCGACTGGAGTGATGAAGACGTGGAAGACGATCGCCTGCGGCTGATCTTCACCTGCTGCCACCCGGCCCTGGCGGCGGACGCGCAAGTGCCGCTGACGCTGCGGGAGGTCTGCGACCTGACCACGGAAGAAATCGCCCGGGCCTTTCTCTCTGCCCCGGCCACCATCGCCCAGCGCATCGTGCGCGCCAAGGCGAAGATCCGTGATGCGAAAATCCCTTATCAAGTGCCGACGCGGGCTGAGTTGCCTGAGCGTCTGGACAGCGTATTACGGGTGATTTATCTAGTGTTCAACGAAGGTTATTCGGCGTCCATCGGAGCCGAACTGATCCGCGAGGATTTGACCCGCGAAGCGATCCGTCTCGGCCGGTTGCTGGTGGAACTGCTGCCTGAGCCGGAGGTAATGGGCTTGCTGGCGCTGATGCTGTTGCACGAGTCGCGACGCCCGGCCAGGACCTCGGCGAGCGGCGAGCTGATTGTGCTGGACGAGCAGGACCGTTCGCTATGGGACGCCGGGTTGATCACTGAAGGCTGCACGCTGGTCGAGCAAGCGCTGACCATGGGACGATTCGGACCCTATTGCCTGCAAGCGGCCATCGCGGCGGTGCACGCCGAAGCCCCGACGGCGGGGGAAACCGATTGGCCACAGATTGTCGGTCTGTATGACGTGCTGCTGCGGGCGGTGCCGTCGCCGGTGATCGAGTTGAATCGGGCGGCGGCGATTTCGAAACGGGATGGACCGCTGGCGGGGCTGACGCTGGTTGACGCCATTCTGGAGCGGGGAGAGCTGCTCGACTACCACCTGGCGCATTCGGCGCGGGCAGAATTCTGCCGGCAACTGGGTCGCAAGCAAGAGGCGCGGGCGGCGTGGGAACGGGCGCTGGCGTTGACTCGGCAAGAGCCGGAGCGGCGGTTTATCGAAGAGCGGCTCAGGGCGTTGGATTGATGCGGCCGTTCTGGCCTCATCGCGAGCAGGCTCGCTCCTACAGGGATTGATGGTGTACTCGATACCTGTAGGAGCGAGCCTGCTCGCGATAAGGGCCGAAGGACCTTCACTCCAGCATCTTGCCCAGCAACCAGCTCCCCGCCGGCCCCGGCGGATTGAGCCGCGACCACAACGCATCCACCGACACCGTTTTCGGCCACCCGCGCACCACCAGTTCCTGCAAGGTGCCAGGCCCGAAGCGCTCGACCAGCCAGCGGGGCAACGGTGCCCAGCCGAATCCGCCCTGGGCCATTTCCAGCAGCATCAGATAACTCGGCGCCGACCAGACACGGCCCTTCGCCCGACTTTCATAGGGATTGATGATGGTGGCCAGGCGCAGCTCGCGGTGTTGCTGCAGTACGTCCCGGTCGACGTGCTCCAGCATCGCCAACGGGTGTGCCGGGGACACGAACAAGGCGATTTCCGTGCGCTCGTCCACCGTCGAGCTGACCAGGTCCGACGGGTAGCTGTCCTGCATTTCGGCAAAGGCAATCTGCGCCCGGCCGCTTTGCACCAGGGACACCAGGTCATCGCATTCGGCGATCAGGCATTCGAGCTCCAGGTCCGGGTAGCGCTGCTCGAAGGCACTGAGGGCGGCTTCGAAGCGGTCCGACTGATAGGTATCGGACAGCGCCACCGTCAACTTCGCTTCCACGCCTTGGGACAGTTGGCTGGCGGCCATTTCCAGACGACTGGTGGCGGCCAGGATGTCTTCGGCCCGTTGCAGCATGACGTGCCCGGCCGGGGTCAGCCCGGGCTTACGGCTGCTGCGGTCGAACAGCGTCAGGTTCAGGTCGATTTCCAGGCTGGCCACTGCGGCGCTGATGGTCGACTGACTGCGGCCCAGCTTGCGCGCCGCGGCAGAAAATGAGCCCTGGGTCGCCGCTTCGACAAACGCCAGCAACACTTCGTGAGACGCCATGAACTATCGCCTTGGTCGATGGTTATTGGTTATGAAGTATCGGTGTGATGACAGATCATGGCAACCACAGTCACTCAAGGGAATTCGGCCATGAGCGCCAACAAGTCCATTACTGAACGTATTTTTCAAGCCATCGGTTTCGAACTGCTGGCCATCCTGATCTGTACCCCGTTGTTGGCCTGGATCATGAACAAACCGATGCTGGAAATGGGCATGGTCACCGTCCTCATCGCCGCACTGGCCCTGGCCTGGAACGTGGTCTTCAACGGTATGTTCGACCGGGTGCTCAAGCGCCTGGCCATCGCACACAACGCCTGGGTCCGCGTGGTGCATGCGCTGTTGTTCGAAGGCGGTCTGGTCGCCCTCGGCGTGCCGCTGATCGCCTGGTGGCTGAATGTCAGCCTGTGGCAGGCGTTCCTGCTGGATATCGGTGTGTTGCTGTTCTTCCTGCCGTACACCTACGTTTACCACTGGGTGTATGACGTGCTGCGCGAGCGGTTAGTAGTGCGTGCGAGCATCACTCACTCATAACCGTAATGCATGGTCCGCAATGAGGCCTGTAGGAGCTGGCTTGCCAGCGAAGGCGGACAATCCAGCGACATCATTGTTGGATGTGCCGACCCCTTCGCTGGCAAGCCAGCTCCTACGGTTTACAAAAACATCCCCCCCGACGCCTCGATACGCTGGCCATTGATCCACTGGCTGCCCGGCGCCAGCAGCAGCGCAATCGCGGCGCCGATGTCATCCGGCAAACCGGCGCGACCCAGAGCGGTGTTGTTCGCCACCAGCGTGTTCAACTCAGGGTTGTCGCGCACGGCGCCACCGCTGAAATCGGTTTCTATCGCACCCGGTGCCAGGATGTTCACCGCGATGTTGCGTGCGCCGAGTTCCTTGGCCTGGTAGCGGGTCAGCACTTCCATCGCACCCTTCATCGCCGCGTAGGCGCTGTGACCCGGCAGGCTGAAGCGGGCCAGGCCACTGGAAATGTTGACGATGCGCCCGCCGTCATTGAGCAATGGCAACAGCGTCTGCGTCAGGAAAAACGGTCCCTTGAAGTGAATGTTTACCAGTAGGTCGAACTGCTCGACTGTGGTGTCGACGAAGTTGGCGTGCAGGCCGATCCCGGCGTTGTTCACCAGAAAGTCGAAGCGCTCGCGGCCGAAGTGGCTCTGCAAGACCTTCGCCACTTCGCTGCCAAAGGCGCTGAAATGCTCGCTGCGGGCAACGTCCAATTGCAGCATCACGGCGCGACCGCCCCGGCTTTCAATCTCGGCCACCAGGGCCTGCGCCTCATCGGCGCGGCTGTTGTAGGTGCCGATGATGTCGATGCCTTGGGCGACCAGGTGCAGGGCTGCGTTTTTGCCGAGGCCGCGACTGGCGCCGGTGATCAGTGCGATTTTACGGTTCATGGGACTTCCTCAAGTGCAGTGGACGGTTGATGCGAGGAAGTTTATTTATCCGTAAAGGAGTGATAAACAGAGTGAAACCGGAATCACTGGTCGGATTATCCGAACAATAAATGAGCAGGCCGATGAACAAACTGGAACTGTTGCGCACCTTTGTCCGAGTCAGCGAGATGTCGAGTTTCACCCTGGCCGGAGAAAGCCTGGGCCTGCCTCGCTCAACGGTGTCCGAGCATGTGCAGGCCCTGGAGGCATTGCTCGGCACCCGTCTGTTGCAACGCACCACGCGCAAGGTTCAGGCGACCCAGGATGGCCTGGTGTTGTATGAGCGCAGCAAGGACCTGCTGTCGCACATGGACGAGATCGAGGGTTTGTTTCGCCAGGACGAGGCGTCGCTGGTCGGGCGGATTCGCATCGATCTGCCGAACATTCTCGCCCGCCGCGTGGTATTGCCGCGCCTGCCGGCGTTCATGGCGCAGCACCCGCTGCTTGAACTGGAAATCAGCAGCACCGACCGCCGGGTCGATCTGCTCGCCGAAGGCTTCGATTGCGTGCTGCGCATCGGCGCCCAACCGGATCAATCGGTGGTGGCGCGACACCTGTGTGACTTCACCATGGTCAACTGCGCCAGCCCTGCGTATTTGCAGCGCTATGGCGTGCCGGAGCGACTGGCGGATCTGGCGCAGCATCGGCTGGTGCACTACGTCGGCGTACTGGGTGGGCGTTCGGAAGGGTTCGTGTACGTCGACAAGGGGCAGGTGCAGCGACTGCCGATGGCCGGCAGTGTCACGGTCAACAGCACCGATGCCTACGAGGCAGCATGCCTGGGTGGTTTCGGCCTGATTCAGGCGCCGAGGATGGGCATGCAGCAATACCTGCAAAGCGGTGAGTTGGTCGAGGTGTTGCCGCAGCTCAGCGCGCCGTCCATGGAGGTGTCGCTGTTGTATGCCCGGCAGCGGCATTTGCCGTTGCGGGTGAGGGCGTTCATGGATTGGTTGGGGGAGGTGATCCGCTCAGAAGTCTGAAACCGGCCCCAACAGGAGACTGGCCCCTGTGGGAGCGAGCTTGCTCGCGATGAGGCCATAACATTCAACATCACTGTTGACTGAACCACCGCTATCGCGAGCTCGCTCCCACAGGTTTTTGCACCAGTTTCCAGGTCTTCGGATCAGACGTGGAAGTAACCCACGCACGAATCGAACGGCAGGCGTTTGAGTTCGATCTTGTTCAGGTCGAGCACTTCACGCAGGGCCTTGGTTTCGCCCGGGAAGTTGCGGTAGGCGACTTCGTCGAGCACCACGATCGCGCCTTTGGGCATGTACGGCAGGAAGGTTTCCAGCGCGACTTTGGTCGACTCGTACAGGTCGGTGTCGAGGATCAGCATGGCCACGACCAGGTCCGGGCGGGTCTTGACCCACTCCGGCACGGTCTGGACGATGTCGCCCTTGACCAGCTCGCAGCGCGGAATCCGGTTGACCGGGCGCAACAGGTCGTTGGCGTCGATCATGTCCTGGATCAACGATTGGTCGGTGTCGGCGAACATGGTCTCGTTGACGTCGGCCGGGTCTTCTTTCTTGTCGATGCTCTGGAAGCCTTCGAAGGTGTCGAAACCCACGATCGAGCGGTTGATCGCGTACGGCTCGAGAATCATCGACAAGTGCATGTAGAGCATCAGCGAGTTGCCCTTGTACACGCCGCACTCAATGATCGCGCCCGGTACTTCGGCGACCTTCTTGAACAGCTCCATACGCGACAATGCAGCCGTCACGCCGATACGGTTGGCGAAGACGAACGGCGCGTCGGCCACATATTCGGCATCGACCCGTTTCAGGACATTGGTACGGGTTTCGTTGTACTGGGCCTCGGCGGGCGTGATGCGACGCTTGGTCATTGCGGGATTCCTCGGAAATTCAAAAAGTCGTGGACGTGGAAGTAGTCTTTGAAACCGGCGCCGACATCCGGGCAGGCGCTGTCGACGTTAATCGCGCCGCGCTGCTGCCTGAGGTCGTCGAGGTGCATCAGGCGAAAGTCCACGCTGAAGCGGGTTTGTTGCGTGTAATTGGGCACGGTGCCGTGCAAGTGCGAACCCGAGAACACCAGCATCTCGGCGGTGTTGCCGGCGATGCGCAGTTCAGAGGCGCTGTTGATCGCTTCGGTGGGCACCGGGTGTTGGCGCGCCTCTTCCTTGACGTTGTCCTTGGCGCGCTGGCGTTGCACATCGATCCAGTCGGACAGGCTCCACTGCGCCGAGGTGTTTTTCACCGGGGCGTCGAAGTAGGCCGGGTTGATCATCATGGTCTGGTCAGGCTGGATCGTGTAGACCGGCATCCAGGTATTGATCTGGCAGTCGACACCGCCGTACCAGGTATCGCGATGGGGCTTGTAGGCGTAGCTGACGCCGGCGTGCAGGTAGTCGTAGTTGGGCACGACACGGATGCGCGGTACGTCGAAAATGAACTCTTCGGGAGCGGCACCGATTTCGTCGGTGAAACTGCGGATCAGCTCCTTGGCACGCAGGCTGTTGGTGAACTGACCCTTGAGGCGAGTCACCAGCACCACGAACTCTTCCACCGGCATCAGCGTGTGCAGCGCTTGGTGGTTGGTCTCGCCATCGAAGGCGGCCGTGATGCTTTGCTGGGCAAAGGCACAGAGTTCCTTTGCCGCTTTCAGTTCGGTGTTGAGGAAGATGTCGCCAGCGTAGATCGCACTTCTGAAATCAGCGTGCTTGTGCAACTGATTGATGAATAAGTTCACGGTTCTCACCCAGGAATACTTTGGCTCTCTTAAGAGTCGGCAATACATTGGCAAACTGAAGCGCCATCCTCGAACGAAACGATCAATACCTTGATTTGGCGAAGAAGTGCGCGGCTTTGCACCGGGCTGAAAGCAAACATCCCGCAGCGATCGCTCGCGGCGGGATGTGGGTAGAGGCGGGAATGATCAGAACAGTTGGGTGAACAACCAGTACAAACTGCCCGACAGCAGGATAGCCGCCGGCAAGGTCAGCACCCAGGCCATCAGCAGGTTGCGGATGGTCTTCATCTGCAAGCCGCCGCCGTTGGCGACCATGGTCCCGGCCACCCCCGATGACAGCACGTGAGTGGTCGACACCGGCACGCCGAACATGTCGGCGGCGCCGATGGTCAGCATCGCCACGGTTTCTGCCGAGGCGCCCTGGGCGTAGGTCAGGTGGGTCTTGCCGATTTTCTGGCCGACGGTCACCACGATGCGCTTCCAGCCGACCATGGTGCCCAGGCCCAGGGCGATGGCCACGGCGATTTTCACCCACAGCGGAATGAAGCGCGTGGAGTTGTCGATCTGTTGCTTGAACAGTTGCAACTTGCCGCTGGTGTCGGCGTCGAAATTGCCGACCTTGTTCTTGTCCATCAGGCGAATGGTTTCGCTGCTCAAATACATGTCGTTACGCACGTTGCCCACGGCCTCGGCCGGGACTTTCGACAACGAGCCATAACCCTTGACCTGGACGCCGATGCTGCCGGTCAGCGCCGCCAGCGCCGGCACCAGTTGCGGGGTCGCTACCTTGCTGCGCACATATTCGGACAGCACCGGGCGCGGGTCGGCCGGCGCTGGCAGCGGAGCAGCTTTGACCAACGCTTGCTGGGTGACTTCGGCGACCGCCGCGAACTGCAGCGCCTGATCGGCCGGCATGGTGCGGTTCAGTGCGTAAGCCATTGGCAGCGTGCCCACCAGAATCAGCATGATCAGACCCATGCCTTTCTGGCCATCGTTGGAACCGTGGGCAAACGACACACCCGTGCAGGTCAGGATCAACAGGCCGCGAATCCACCATGGCGGCGGGGTCTCGCCCTTTGGCTCCTTGTACAGCGCACGATTCTTGACGAACGCGCGCAGCGCCAGCAACAGCAGCGCGGCGCAGCCGAAGCCGACCAGCGGCGAGAGCAGCAACGCGTAACCGATTTTGATTGCCTGGGCCCAGTCCACGCCGCTGGTGCCGTCGCGGCCGTGCATCAGGGCGTTGGCCACGCCGACCCCGATGATCGAACCGATCAGGGTGTGCGATGACGACGCCGGCAGGCCCAGCCACCAGGTGCCGAGGTTCCACAGGATGGCGGCGATCAACAGGGCGAAGATCATCGCGAAACCGGCAGACGAGCCGACTTGCAGGATCAGCTCGACCGGCAGCAGGGCGATGATGCCGAACGCCACCGCGCCGCTGGACAGCAGCACCCCGAGGAAATTGAAAAATCCGGACCAGACCACCGCCACGTTCGGCGGCAGCGAGTGGGTGTAAATCACCGTGGCCACCGCGTTGGCGGTGTCATGGAAACCATTGACGAACTCAAAGCCCAGGGCGATCAGCAACGCCACGCCGAGCAGCAGGAACGGTGTCCAGGTGGTCACCACCGTGCCGAGTTCGTTCATGTCGTGCATCAGGCTATAGGCGGTAAACAACAAGCCGATGGCCAGCACGGCAAAAAACACCACGATGGTGATCAGGCCAGGTTTCTTGTCGAATTGCGGTATGGCGCTACTGGCGGGTGCCGGGGAGGCGGTGAAGGAGGGCGTAGCCATCACGGACATTCCTGAGGAGGGAGGTGTACCAGTGATAATCGTTGCCAATTGTTACAGGTAGGCTGCTTTGGGTCAGTGTTTTGGGTTTTTTGCAGGGCCGCTGATCTGAAGTCAAGCGCTGAAATCCATGTAGGAGCGAGCCTGCTCGCGAATGCGGACTGGCATTCAACATCTCTATTGAATGTTCCGCCCTCTTCGCGAGCAGGCTCGCTCCTACAGGGTTTCATGGATGCTCAATAATCCCGCTGCTTACGAAACGCCCAGCGCCCGGCGATCACGGTAAAGCTTGCGACCAGCGCCACCAGGATCCAGAAACCCTGCGGATCACCGGCCAGCGGAATGCCGCCGACGTTCATGCCGAAGAAGCCGGCGATGATGTTGATCGGCAGCGCCAGCACCGTTACCACCGTCAGGGTGAACAGCGTGCGGTTGGTCTGTTCGTTGATGTTGGCGGCGATCTCTTCCTGCAACAGCTTGATCCGCTCACCCAGCGCCGTGAGGTCGTTGATGATCAGCGCAAACTCCTCGGTGGATTTACGCAGCTCCTTGACGTCTTCCTTTTGCAGCCATTGCGGTGGCCGGTTGAGCAGGCGCAGCAAGGAGCCTGGCTCCAGCGCCAGCAGTCGTTGCAAACGCACCAGCACCCGGCGATTGGCGCCCAGCTCGGCGCGGTTGGTCGACAGCCGCGAGGACAGTAATTCGTCTTCGATCTGATCCACGCTCTGGCTGGTCTTGCGCACGATCTGGGTCAGCACTTCACCCTGGTCGCGCAGCAGATGCACCAGCAGCTCCAGCGGGGAGCGAAAGCATTCCCGGGCCTTCACCGACGAGCGCAGTTTGTCCACCGAGTGCAGCGGTTGCAGGCGGGCGCTGACGATCAGCCGACTGCGGGCGCACACCCACAGCGTCGAGACGTCCGACGAGACCATGTTGCTGAGGTTGAACACCACGTCGTTGACCACCGCCAGCAACGCCGAATCGACATGTTCGATGCGCGTCGAGCGCGAGCCCTCGTGCAGCGCTTCGAAAAATTCCTCAGGCAACTCCAGATGGCTTTTCATCCAGCGTTCGCACGCGGCGTGGGCCAGGTTCAGGTGCAGCCAGAGAAATTGCTCGTCGCTTTGCGGTTGTTGCAGGTACTGCAAGGCCTCGGCGGAATTGATTTCTCGGCCGGCCTCACCGGGGCGAAAGCTGAAACCGTAGAGCAGGCCGAACAGATCCGTGTCGCGATGGCTTTGATCGATGCTGTGGTTCATGAGGGCTCGCAAGGGGAGACGCCTGTCGCAGGTTTCGCAGGTTCACTTGAGCGGCATCATCGCAAGCCTGGATGACGTTTTTGTGACAGGAAAATAACGCAAACGATTGCACTACCGGCGGTCGGAATTCTCTCAAGAACCGCTCTGGCTCGCCGATCACGCTTGGGTTGAGTTGCGCGCCGCAGGCCTCGGCGGAGATCGCAGACAGGGAAGTCCGGACACCTTTCACGCCTTAACGGGGCGTGCCTCATTCCAGTCATGAGTACCATCCGATGCTTTTGCAAAAGTCCCTGAGAGCACAAATTCTCGCCCTACTGAGCGGCAGCCTGCTGGCGATGCTGTTGATCGCCCTGGCATGCTTTCACTTGCTGTCCAGCGGTGTGCAGAGCTACGCCAATCTGATCGAGGGCCCGCTGCATACCTCGCAATTGATCGATGAAGCCAACCTGCAATTCAAGGTGCAGGTGCAGGAGTGGAAAAACGTCCTGTTGCGCGGCAAGCAACCGGCGGACCTGAGCAAGTACTGGGGGCAATTCGAAGACCGTCAGCGCGATGTGCAAAACATCCTCGGCGAGCTGGCCGGGCAGAAGGGCATCGAGCCGCCACTCAAGAGCCGCATCGAGCGCTTGCGTGAGGAGCATCGCCAGTTGGGCGCGGCTTATCAGAAGGGCCGGGACGCGTTCGTGGCCGCCGGTGGTGACCCGACGGCAGGCGACGCGGCGGTCAAGGGCGTGGACCGCGCGGCCAGCGATCAGATGAGTGAACTGGTCAGCGAGTTGCGCAAACAGGGCGCCGAACAATCGACGCTGATCAGCGCCGCTGCCGATCGCACGGTGATGCTGGGGATCATGGTAATGCTGGTTTCGAGTTTGCTGATCGGCCTGCTGAGCCTGTGGCTGGTCAACCGCAATCTGGTCGAGCCGATCCGCAAACTGATCGAATACGTGGCGCAGCTCAGCCGGGGGCGTATTGCCGAGCGCGTGGCCAGCAACCGTCAGGACGAGTTGGGCAAACTGGCGATGGCCGCCAACACCCTGCGCGACTTCCTCGCCGAAACCTTCAGCCGTTTGCAGCGCAGTGCGTCGGACCTGGATAGCGCCAGCGGTGAGTTGAACTCGATCGCCACCGTGATGGCCGGCGGTACCAACGAGCAGTTCAATCGCACCGATCAGGTGGCCACGGCGATGAATGAAATGTCCGCCACCGCACAGGAAGTGGCCCGTCATGCCGCCGAAGCGGCGCGGGCCGCCGACGATGCCGACCAGTCCGCCCAGCAGGGCGAAAAAGTCATGCAGGGCACCATCCATACCATCACCCAGATGCGCGGCGAAATCGCCAACACCGCCACGGTCATCCGCCAACTGGAAACCGACAGCGGGCGCATCGGCAAGGTTCTGGAAGTGATCCGCGGCATCGCCGAACAGACCAACCTGCTGGCGCTCAACGCGGCCATCGAAGCGGCCCGCGCCGGTGAGGCCGGACGCGGTTTCGCGGTGGTGGCCGATGAAGTGCGCAGCCTGGCCCAGCGCACGGCGGCGTCGATCATCGAGATCAATCAGATCATCCAGACCGTGCAGACCGGTGCAATCGAAGCGGCCCAGGCGATTGAAAGCGGTCAGTCGCGCAGCGAACAAAGCGTGCAGCAAGTGACTGAAGCCGGCGCCATGCTCGAACGCATCACCCTGGCCGTGGAGGCCATCCGCGACATGAACCGCCAGATCGCCACTGCCGCCGAAGAGCAGACATCGGTGGCCGAAGACATCTCGCGCAACCTCACCGAGATCACCAGCATCGCCAGCACCAACCTGGACAACGTGCAGCGCACTGAAGCGGCCAGCAACAACCTGCACGGTTTGTCGGGGCAGTTGAACGAGGTGACGGCGCGCCTGAGCGCTTGAGTCCAGGATGCACAAAAGCCGCACGACTTCTCAATCGTGCGGCTTTTGTGCGTTTCGGGATCAGGTGTCCTGTTTGTTCTTCAGGACCTTGCCGTTGGAGGCATCGATGTCCACATCCCACTCGACGTTCTTGGCATCACGCAGTTCGACTTCGTACTCGTAACCGTTGAAGTAGTTGTCCAGTTCGGTTTTGGTGATCGTTGCACCCGGGTGCAGATCCAGCGCGATCCTGTTCAGATCTTCCAGCGACTTGATCTTGCCGTCCTTGACCAGCTGCGGGATCTCATCGACCCGTACATCGGCCTGGGCCAGGCCCGCGGCAAAGGTCAGGGTTGCAGCGGTCAACAAAGCAGTCAGGGTCTTCATGGGCTTCTTTCCTTGGGTGATCCGTTCAAGTGAGATCAGGTTAGTGTGTGTAACTTAATCCACCCTTAAATCCCTCTGCATGT
This sequence comes from Pseudomonas sp. GV085, assembly GCF_003050925.1. Classification (GTDB taxonomy): domain Bacteria; phylum Pseudomonadota; class Gammaproteobacteria; order Pseudomonadales; family Pseudomonadaceae; genus Aquipseudomonas. Next base: position 448,557 of record NZ_QAOV01000001.1, read on the forward strand.
CCTGCATCAATCCCTGTGGGAGCGAGCCTGCTCGCGAAAGCGGAGGGGCAGTCAACGTTGATGTTGCGGCTGATGGCCCTTTCGCGAGCAAGCTCGCTCCTACAGGTTTTGTGCAATAGCGCGTCAATAGCCGTTGTTCTGTAGCACCTGCGCCACGCTCGCCGCCGGGCGTTTATAGAACTTCAACAACTCGCTGGCGCGATTGGTGAAAATACCGTCAACCCCGGCTTCCATGACTTTCTGGAAGTCCACCGCTTCGTCGATGGTGTACACGTGCACCAGCAGGCCCTGATCGTGGGTGTACTGGTTCATCCACGGTTGCACCAGATCCGAATAACTCTGGTCGCCACCCTGGGTCAGTGCGGCAGACGGGCCGGTGCCGATGGCGCCCTGGGCCTTGGCGTAGTCGACCCAACGCTGGAATTCGGCTTTGTCCTTCGGTTCCTGTGCGGCGTAGTACGCGGCCTTGTCCTTGGTGCCGGACTCGGCAAATGTCACCTTGGACTTGGGCTCGATACTGCCTTCACCGACCCACAACAGCAGGATCTTCGGCACCTTCGGCATTTCCTTTTGCAGCAGTTCGAGGCTGCTCTTCTCGAAGGTCTGCAGGACCACCTTGCCTTTGCCCTGGCCGACCGCCAGCTCGCTTTTCGCCAGTTTCGAACCGGTCGGGCTCAGCCAGCCGCGGTCCTGAAGTTTTTCCTTGAGGTCGTGTTCAATGCCGGGAAACTGCTTGGGCTCCTTGGTCTCGATGTACAGGCCGGGCTTGTGCAGGGAGTTGCCCTCGGCGATGTCGATGATTTCATCGAGGGTCAGAATCTTCAGGCCCGCGAAGGCGGGACGTGCGCGGTCCGGGTACGCGGCATTGAACCAACTGCCCGCATCCAGGGTTTTCAGCTCGGCCATGGTGAACGCATTGGCGGGGCTGTCCTTGCGCTCGGGGAATTTGCTGGCAACGTCGGTGGTGCGTTGCAGATTGTTGTCGTGCAGGGCAAACAGCACGCCATCCTTGCTGCGTTGCAGATCCAGTTCCAGGTAGTCGGCGCCCAGGTCGCGGGCCGTCTTGTAGGCGGCGGCGGTGGATTCCGGTGCATCGAACGACGCGCCACGGTGGGCGATCACCGCAGGATGCGGAATGCCCAAGCGGGTCGCCAGTGCCGCAGGACCGGGTTCGCTGGCGGCTTGTGCGTGACCGACGCCGAGGCCGAGCAGCAGGCTCAGTAACAGGGCGCTTCTAGTAAAGGTTGCGGGCATGGTCGAGATCCTTTCGCAATGAGGGTGCGTCCCTTTTAACAACTGATCATTGCAGGCGCTATAGCAAGACCGACACAAACCTGTCCAAAGCTGATGTTCGTCAGCGCTTTTGTGCGCCCGCTTGCAGTACGCTGGGGCCCTGCAATTTCCCCGGCAGAGGGAAACGCAGGCCCTGCGTGCAAACCAACGATCACCATTGCGGGGTTTACCATGCGCATCACTTCCCAGCTCATCTGCCAGGCTGCCGACCAACTCAAAGGCTTCGTCGGCCTCAACCGCAAGACCGGCCACTACATCGTGCGTTTCAGCGAAGACTCGTTCGGCATGGACGTGGCGGACGACGGCATTATCCCGACCAGCGAATTTGTCTGGGCCACTGGTCCCGGGCAAACCATGACGCTCAAGCGTGAGTTGATTCAGTTGCTGCTGGACCAGAACATCGATGACCGGATCAACATCACCGAGCCGTTGCGGGTGTACATGAACCGGCGGGACGTACCGGAGATTTCGGCGGTTCGCAGTCTGGTTCGGGGGTGAGTTTTTGCGGTGATTTGGCTGGCGCCATCGCGAGCAGGCTCGCTCCCACAGGTTTTTGTGTTGGGAATATGTCTTGCGTACACCCACGCCCCCTGTGGGAGCGAGCCTGCTCGCGATGGCGGCCTGAAGAGCTCTGAATCAGTTACTGATTGAACCCGTAAGCCCGCTCAACCCTGCGCACTTGCGTATGACACCGCGCATACCGACCGCCCCGCACAGGCTGCGACAAAGGCGCCAACCAACGGCGGCAAGACGCCCTTGAGCGCCGCCCGCTCGGGCTGGAACAAGGTCGCGACAAAGAACGGATGGCCGCTGAGTTCGACCGCCCGCAGTCCGTGTTCCGAGTCGTGGCCGACGGCGTGCAGTTCGCGCTTGAGCAGCTCCCCTTCGAACTGCGGATTCACACCATAACGACAGCGATAGCCTTCACGAATCTCGGCGCTTTCGTACGCCTGGGCAATCAACGAGCCTTCATGTAAATGAATGGTATCGACGGCCTCCACCAGTGAGCACGTCAGCGGTGTCAGCAGCGCCCGTATTGCATCGGGTGAAGTCTCGCCGTGTTCGGCATCCGACCAGCCTAGTACGTTGCGCGCATATTCCAGCACCGCGTGTTGAAAACCACCGCAGGTGCCGAGGAAAGGTCGCCGTTGTTCGCGGGCAAAACGGATCGCTGTTAATGCGCCATCCGTGCTGCGGTAAGGGCTAGCCGGCACACACCAGAAACCGTCGAATGTGTGCAGTGGTGTCTCGGCGTGGATTTCATCGGTGGCGAGCCAGTGCCATTGCAGGTTCAGGCCCGTGTGTTCGGCGGTCATTTCGAGGGCCACAGGAATGGCCTGGTGGGCGGTGACGTGTGGGTCGTAGTCGCCGATCAGGGCGATGCGAATCGGGCGGTTTTCCATGCGGGGCCTCTGCACTTGTTGATTGCTGGTGCCCACTATAGATTGGCGTTCACGCACTCAATATTGGCATTTTCCCAAGTGATCAATGCAGCGACGCACTATCGACTGGATTACCCGGACCTGAGCCTGATTCTCGCGCTGGTACGCGGCGGCTCTCTGGCTCGGGCTGCGCAATTGCTGAAGGTGGATGTCTCGACGGTGTTTCGAGCGGTGCGCCGGCTGGAGGCTGCACTGGGTCAGCAATTGTTCGAAAAAAGCCGCGCCGGTTACCTGCCCACCACCCTGGCGCAGTCGCTGGCTGAACAGGCCGAGCGCGCCGAGCAGGCGCTGGAGGCGGCGCGCATCGGTGTGGAGCAGGGCGGTGAAGTGATCAGCGGCATCGTGCGCCTGACCTGTACCGATTCGGTCCTGCAAGGTTTGCTGTTGCCGGCGCTGGCGCAGTTCATGCCGAACTATCCGGCGCTGACCCTCGAACTCAGCACGTCCAATGATTTTGCCAATCTCAGCCGTCGGGATGCCGATATCGCCCTGCGCCTGACCCGCACGCCTCCGGAGCATCTGGTAGGACGGCGGCTGGCGGATATTGTCTACCGGGTGTGCGCCAGCGAGCGATATCTGCAATCGGTCAACACCACCGACCTGGCCGCATTGACCTGGATCGCTCCGGATGACTTCCTGCCCGATCACCCGACCGTTGCCTGGCGTCGCCAGGCCTTGCCGGGCGTAACGCCGGGCTATCGTTGCAACAGCATGCTGTCGGTGACCGAGCTGGTCAGGGCGGGGCTGGGTATAGCGGCACTGCCGGACTTTTTGATTGGCGACGGATTACAGCCGCTGAGCGAACCGTTGCACGGATACGACACCGCACTGTGGCTGCTGACCCGTCCCGACTGCCGCGCCTTGCGCTCGGTGGTCACCTTGTTCGATGAGTTGGGGCGGGCGCTGAAACTGCCGTGAAACCGTTCAGGTTCTTGGCTCATCCTTGCGCACCAGGTGCTGATGCATTTCCGTGGTCAGGCTATCGATGCGCTCGGTGAGAGCCTTGGTCATCTCCGTGAGGCGAGTGTTCTGCTCAAGCAGCTCCAGCAGTTGTGCAGAGTTTTTCGCGGCCTCTGCCTGTCGCTCACTGTTGGCGGTCGCCAGTGCTTCGCGGTGCTGCGCATCGGCATCGGATTTGGCTTTGTCCCGCGCGGCCTGACGCGTCTGGGCCAACAGAATCAATGGCGCGGCATAGGCCGATTGCAGGCTGAATGCCAGGTTGAGCAGGATGAACGGGTACGCATCGAAGTGGGTGAACCCGGATAAGTTAAGGCACACCCAGATCACCACGATCAGCGTTTGTGCGCCGAGAAAAGTCGGTGTGCCGAAGAACCGCGCAAAGGCTTCGGCGCGCAGGGCAAACTTGTCATTGCCAAAGGTTGGCGCGAGGTGGGCATGAGGGCGATGAAAACGCAGGTGATCGACGTGGGCGGCGGTTTCGTGTTTGGTGGTCATGATGCTCTCTGTATGGCGCTGGGACTGAGGCTCACTATAGTCTCAGCGCCGGTTTCATTCTGAAACACATGCGCCGTTCAACTCAGAGCCATCAAAGGTTCGACGGCGCCGTCGACATTGTCATTTATTGCACCTGATAGCAGGCCAGAAACATGTCCAGCGCGGACTCGGCCACCCGGTGTTGTTCTTCGGCTGACAAGCCGGGTTGCCCCATGGAAATCTGTGGCCAGAATGCAAAGGACTTGAGCAGGCCATGGACCTGTTGAGCGGCGAATTCGGGAGCCACGACCTTCAATCGGCCATCCGCTTGAGCGGCCCGAATCCACACCGTCAGCCCCTCTTCGCGTTCACCCATTCGGGCCACCATGTCCTGCGCCCGCTCAGGGGAATGAATCGTCGCCGCTATCGCCACCCGTGCCAGGTCGAGAAAATTGTCATCGCCCAACATTTGCAGCTTGGCCATCAGCAACACGCGCAGTTGATCGCGCAGCGGCAGATCGGAACGGTAGGCCGTTTCCTGTTCCGCCGTCACCCGGATCCATAACTGATTGAGGATCTCGGCGAACAACTCTTCCTTGCTGGGAAAGTGGTTGTACACCGTGCGCTTCGACACGCCGGCAGTGGCAGCAATCTTGTCCATGCTGGTGATCTCGAAACCGTTGTCACGGAATTCGTTGATCGCAGCTTGAATGATCGCTTGGCGTTTTCGGTCGGTGAGGCGCTGTGGAGCTGTCATAAGTACGCTTCGGCAGGAAGAAGGGGGGAATTACACTCAGCAGTTTACTTGTCATCGACTTTGATGCAACCTAGAAACTACACTGTGCAGTGTAATGTTTTGTTAACCCTGCCCAGCAAAAATAGAAAGTCCGGCTGATGCGTGCGTGCCTTGGCCATTTATCGTCCCAAAGCGGAAAATCGCGTCATGCGCGGTTTTTCTGGAGTCATTCAGTCATGGCCAATTCAAACTCCCCGGCGGACAACGCCTCCACACCTGAAGCGTCCCGACAGGCTCAAGGGCAGTATCAAAACTTCACGCCGGTGCAACGTTTAAGCTTTGGCAAAACCATGGGCATCCTGTGGAACGCGCTGTTCCACAAACCGCAAAACACCCGCCCGAGCGCGCCCGTCCCGGTACAAGCCCTGACTCAAGCCGCGTTGATCGCAGCGCCCAACAACAGCGTCTATCGCCTGGGCCACTCCACGGTGTTGCTCAAGCTGCGCGACAAGTTCTGGATCACCGACCCGGTCTTCGCCGAGCGCGCCTCGCCCGTGCAGTGGGCCGGCCCCAAGCGTTTCCACCAGCCACCGATCAGCCTGGAAGAATTGCCACCGATCGAAGCGGTGATCCTGTCCCACGATCACTATGACCACCTGGATCATGCGGCCGTGCTCAAGCTCGCGAACAAGACCAAATATTTCCTTACCCCGCTGGGCGTAGGCGACACCCTGATCAAATGGGGCATCGACGCCAGCAAAATCCGCCAGCTGGATTGGTGGCAAGGCACGGAAGTCGATGGCATCCAGTTCATCGCCACCCCGTCGCAGCACTTTTCCGGTCGTGGCCTGTTCGACAGCAACAGCACCCTCTGGGCCTCGTGGGTGATGATCGACGGCGACTCACGCATCTTCTTCAGCGGCGACAGCGGCTACTTCGACGGCTTCAAACGCATCGGCGAACAGTACGGCCCATTCGACCTGACTCTGATGGAAACCGGTGCCTACAACGTCGACTGGCCGCACGTGCACATGCAACCCGAACAAACCCTGCAAGCCCACCTCGACCTCAAGGGCCGCTGGCTACTGCCCATCCACAACGGCACATTCGACCTGTCGATGCACGCCTGGTACGAACCCTTCGACCGTATCCTGGCCCTGGCCTGGGAACGCAACGTATCGATCACCACACCGCAGATGGGCGAGGCGTTCAACCTGATGCATCCGCAGCGTGGTGGGGCGTGGTGGCTGGCGGTGGAAGGGGAGAGTGAGCGGGTGGTGCAGAACGCGTAGAGAAATTAGCTGAGTTGTAGACCTCAGCTAAAAACCACGTCAATTCGGCCTTCTTTGCGTGAGCGCGGGGCCGACTTGATCACGATTTGTACATCACGCCCGAGAAGTAACAGGCATTCCATCATCTTGGCTTCACTGATCCCACGAAATTTTCCGCGCAGCATTTCAGATAGCTTGGGCTGTGACAGACCTAAAATTTCGGATGCCTGAACCTGGGTCAAATGGCGAGCCTTGATGATGTCGCCAATTTTTGCGGCCAACTGGGATTTGACTCGCATTTCATTGGCGTTGGGTGTCCCGAGGTCTTCGTAGACGTTGCCACTGCTTTCTTCGATTTCAATCATGTCAATTCCTTTCGCATAAACGGGCCCTTCTGTAGGAGCGAGCTTGCTCGCGAAGCACTCAAGGACACCGCGTTTATCCAGGATTTGCGCGTTATCGTTAACGACCATCGCGAGCAAGCTCGCTCCTACAAAAAACGATGCCAGCACCGCCTTTTGATTTATGCGAAATATACCAATATAGGAATAATCGTCAATCAATGAGTTGGCTCACTCCACCATCGCAAAATCCGCCCGCCCAACCGGATTCGGCGTCGACCCCTTCACATTCATCCCCCGACCCGGCGCAAACCCGGGGAAGAACACCAACCCTTCGGCTTCAAGCCGATAGGCCAACGCCAGGCGCGTGACATCCCGCACCTCCTGTCGCGCCTCGAAGCGTTGAATGGCCTCCACCGAGACGCTGGACTCCCGCGACAGCTCTTGCACACTCCAGCCCAGCATCGCTCGGGCCTGGGCGCAGTGGGCCGGGGTGAATTGGAAGAGGGCGATACGTTCCAGGGTGATTTTCATCGCTTGAGAGGCCATGGTGTTCTCCGGGCTCGAGAGTGTTGGTCAAAATATACTGTGTTTTTGTACAGTTGTTTTGAGCCCGGATCAAACGCATTTTTTGATTTTTCTTTTCAGGCAGACGAACGGCGCTGTGCTTATTTGCCCGCCAACCCCGGCGCTTCCCGCACGATAAAATGATCCAGGTTTTCAATATTGGCGCTGAACACTCTGAACGACTGCTCGGGGTTTTTCTTGCTCGGCACCTGCTTCAGCTCAGGCGTCACCCCATAAAAGAAGCAATACAACTCCTGCCCGCTCTCGATGGCGTGTTTGATCTCTTCCAGGAATGCCTTGCGCTTGCGGTAGCTGTCGATGAGCTTTTTGCTCAGGTAGACATTGACCGAGTACGGCTTCTTCTCGAACCAGACCTTCTTCTCGAAGTCGATGCGAAAGCTTTGGGTGTAGTCCTTGATCTCCTTGACCTTGCCCCAGTAAATCAGCCCCTTGTTGTCTTGCAGGTATTCGATCTTCTTGAAAAACGACGCGTAAGGCGCGGTGTGCTCGCCAATCTTCAGCGGCACGCGCTTGAGCAAATCCTTGTCGTCAAAGTTTGAAACGAAACATTCCACCGGATGGGCGAAGACGCTGGTCTTGTCCGGGGCCGACTCCCTGCTTGGTTGCTCGACGTTGCTGGCCACCTTGGGTGCCATCGGCTCATCTCGAGCCCCATCCGCAATCACCACCGGGATGGACGACTTACGCACATACTCCCGCCGAGTCAGTAACAATTCCGACGGGAAATGTTCCTCGCGACTGTCATCCGTTTCCGCCTCATCCACACCCGACGCCGGCGTCTTCAAGCTGACATAAGGGCAACCCTCGACATGCCGCGTACTTGGCAAGTTCTTGAAGTGCGGCGTGCGCACGTAATTCACGTTCTTCGCGTTGAACGTGCCCAGCTCATTGGCCGTATCGAACGCAAGGCGACAGGCATCGTTGGGGCACTGGAAGTGTTCCCTGGCGGAATCGAAATCCATCGTCTCGTCGAAATTCAGGTCCCGAACGTCGTAGATCGACAACTTGTCGTTGAGGCTGAGGCAGTAGGCGAGGTCGAATTTCATGTCGGCTTCCAGGTCCTTTAGGTGACCAGCTTCCAGCGATGGCGCATTCGAAGCAATAGCTACACTCAGATCACTTCGATATCGCCAAGCCTGCACAGTCCATCAAGAAGGTAAATGATCACTGTAGGAGCGAGCTTGCTCGCGATGGTCGTTAACGATATCGCGTGTTTACTGACTTAACGCGGCGCTCTTGAGTCCATCGCGAGCAAGCTCGCTCCTACAGACAGACAGACAGACAGACAGACAGACAGACAGACAGACAGACAGACAGAATTTTTAAATGAACAGCATTACATCAACGAGGGCGGTTAATGAGCCATTCAGATGCTTCGCCGCCCGTTTCGGAGCCGGGCCGGATAGCCCGCCGGGATGAACAGAGCGGTTGGCGCCGCTGGCTGCCGGGGCTGGGTATGCTGCGCGAGTACCAATTGGCATGGTTGCGTTACGACATCGTGGCCGGCCTGGTGCTGACCACGATGCTGGTGCCCGTCGGTATCGCCTATGCGGTGGCTTCTGGCGTGCCGGGCATTTATGGCCTCTACGCGACCATCGTTCCGCTACTGTTTTATGCCTTGTTCGGCCCCAGCCGAATTCTGGTGATGGGGCCGGACTCTTCCCTGGTGGCCGTCATCCTTGCCGTCATCCTTCCACTCTCCGGCGGCGACCCGCAGCGTGCCGTCGCCCTGGCGGGGATGATGGCGATCGTCTCGGGAGCGGTGTGTATCCTGGCCGGTATGGCGCGTCTGGGGTTTATCACCGAGCTGTTGTCCAAACCGATCCGCTACGGTTACATGAACGGCATCGCCCTGACCGTATTGATCAGCCAATTGCCCAAGCTGTTCGGTTTTTCGATTGAGTCCAACGGTCCATTGAGAGACCTGTGGGCCATTGCCTCAGCGGTGATGGAGGGGAAGGTCAACTGGACCACCTTGATGGTGGGCGGGCTCACCCTGGCGGTGATTCTGCTGCTCAAAAGGTGGCCGAGGTTGCCGGGCATCCTGATCGCCGTGGTAGGCGCGACGGTCGCCGTGGGTGTACTCGACCTTGCGACACGCGCCGGTGTGTCGGTGCTCGGTTCGCTCCCGCAAGGCTTGCCCGGGTTCGCCATCCCCTGGATAACCACTGCCGATATGGTCCCGGTGTTGATCGGCGGTTGCGCCGTCGCACTCGTCTCGTTCGCCGACACCAGCGTGCTCTCCCGTGTCTATGCGGCGCGGACCCGCACCTACGTCAACCCGAATCAGGAAATGGTGGGTCTGGGCATCGCCAACCTGGCGGCCGGATTTTTTCAGGGTTTCCCGATCAGCAGCAGTTCGTCGCGTACGCCCGTGGCCGAGGCCGCCGGAGCCAAAACCCAGATGACCGGCGTCGTCGGCGCACTGACGGTTGCCTTGTTGCTGCTGGTGGCGCCGGACCTGTTGCAACATTTACCGTCCAGCGCCCTGGCGGCGGTGGTGATCGCCTCGGCCATTGGCCTGATCGAGATCACCGACCTGCGCCGGATCTATCGCATCCAGCGCTGGGAATGCTGGCTATCGATTGTCTGTACGGTCGGCGTGACCGTGTTCGGCGCGATCGAGGGCATCGGCCTGGCCATCGTGATTGCCGTCATTGAATTCCTCTGGGATGGCTGGCGCCCATACTCCGCGGTATTGGGCCGTGCCGATGGGGTCAAGGGCTACCACGACATCAAACGCTACCCCGACGCGCGGCTGATCCCCGGCCTGGTCCTGTTTCGCTGGGATGCGCCCTTGTTTTTCGCCAACGCCGAACTGTTCAGCGACCGAGTGCTGGACGCCGTGGCGGCATCGCCCACGCCCGTGCGCTGGCTGGTGGTCGCCGCAGAACCGGTCACCAGCGTCGACGTGACCTCCGCCGACATGCTGGCCGAACTGGACGACACCCTGCACGCGGCGGGTATCGAGTTATGCATTGCCGAGATGAAGGACCCGGTCAAGGACAAACTCAAGCGGTTTGGGTTGTTTGCGCGTTTGGGTGAAACGGCGTTTTTTCCAACGGTCGGGGCGGCTGTGGATAGCTATGTTGCGATGTATTCGGTGGATTGGGTGAAAGGATAGGTGCTCCCGTCATTGGACAAGCCCCCATCGCCTGACTAGCGTTGTCTGGCAGATCGAATCGCCGCATGCCTCATGGGCAAGTGCCGGACCAAACGGACTCTCCAGCCATCCAAGCCTTGATTGCCGTGAAACCCGAGAGGTTGAAATCGAGACTTCACAGCAAGGAGCGAACCATGCCGAACAACTGGCCCGCCGGGATTGAGCACGTTGTCGTGCTGATGATGGAAAACCGGTCATTCGATCATCTGCTGGGGGATTACACCCGCATCAACCCCGCGTGTAACGGCATCGACCGTAATAAACCGAGCACCAATGCGCTGAAGCTGGCCAATGGTAATTCGACGGTGATCACCCAGGCATCGGAGTTCCCGGAAAACTACAGCCTGTGGGCGCCGCCACCCCCTCTACCTCCGGCGCTACCGCCGGGCAACAGTGAGGGTTTCGACCTTGGCCACGAGTTCGTCAACGTAGAGAAACAACTGGGTGTCTCCTTCAAGACCAGCCCGGCCAACCCTACGCTCGCCGGTTTCGCCCAGGATGCCTACGACAAGGCCCGCACCGACCTGAAGGTCTACAAGACCTGGTCGCAATCCATGGCCCAACGGGCGATGAACTACATCCCGTTCGGTGCTACACCAGCGGAGGATACGTTGCCGGCGATTCATGGATTGGCACGCAATTTCACTGTGTGTGATCGCTGGTTTTCCTCAGTGCCAGGCCCGACCTGGCCGAACCGCTTTTTTGCCATGCTCGGCAGTTGCAATGGTCATCTGCTGATGCCCTCCACCGGCACGGTGCTGGCCGGCATCAAAAGCCTGATCGCACAGTTTGGCGGCGAGAGTATTTTTTCGCTGCTGCGCAACAACGGCCACGACGCGCGCATTTATTCCGACGGCGCCGTTCCGCTGGCGGCGCTGGTCAAGGGTGGTTTGCAGCACCTGAGCATCGACGATTTCAAGTCAGACGTCGCCGGTAACAAGCTCCCAGAGCTGTCGTGGATCGAGCCGAGCTATGGCCTGCTCAACGGCAAGCTCGGGCCCAACGTGTCGCACCATCCGCCTGAAGACCTGCGCTTCGGCGATCAGTTTGTCGGTGAGGTGTTCAACGCCTTGTCGGCCAACACCGCTGTCTGGAACAAAACCCTGTTCGTGCTGCTGTACGACGAACATGGCGGTTTCCATGACCACGTGGTGCCGCCGACTTGCGTGGCGTCCGGTTCAACGGTCGATGTCCCCTGGAAAAATCCCTTCACCCGACTCGGTGTGCGTGTTCCGGCGATCCTGGCTTCGCCGTGGCTCAAGCCGGGCTTGATCCCCTGGACGGGCGATGTCCAGGCGCAGCACTACGATCACACCAGTTTGCTGGCGTTTCTTTGTGATCATTTCAAATTGCCCCGCAGTGCCCTCGGCCCGCGGGTGGTCGCCGCGCAGCACTTCGGCAATGCGCCCATCTGGCGCACTGCACCGGGCGTAACGGCTGCGCCAAAGTTGGCGGCCACCGTGGTGCCGAGTCGCGCCGGGTTGCCATTGATCGAGTCCGAACTGGCGACCCAGAGTCGGCAGGTGGTGGACAGCGCCACCGGTTACCTCGACGGCCTCGATCCAGAGCAGATCTGGAAGCGCAGCGCCCAATGGGTCAGCGGTTTTCTCGGCAACCGTAGCCGCGCCCTGGCTGATCCGGGTCAGGCGGCACTCACGCCGGCCGCGCCCAGTTCGGACAGCCTGGAGGCGAAACTGCGGCGCCTGCAGGATTTGATGGTCACCGCCCAAGGGCAAACGGTGCCTCCGGTGGCGGCGCCGGCCAGCAAAGCCTTGGCAGAACCGGGAGCGGAAGTCGCGCGAACACGGCTGCGCGTCCTGTGCCTGCCGGGTGTGGGGTTTACGCCGGCCAGCCAGGGGCAGGGCGGCATCGATGGGAACTGGCAGGAACAATGGCGCACCTTGATCCGCACTCAACTGGCACAGAACGGCCGCCCCATCGATGACCAGGACATCGACTTTCTGTCCTTCGATGAGCAACTCAAGGAGGGGCCGGACTTCGCCCAGATCACCCGAGGCCTGGCGATGCTGAGGGCCGACGCCAGGGGCAAGGCCGATGAGAATTTCGGCAGTTGGGGCCTGCCGGTCAACCAGATGTTGCGCACCACGGTGGGCGCCATCGTGCAATGGATCGAAGACGCCGAGTTGCGCACGGAGTTGACTCAACATCTGCTGGCGAAGATTGACGCGTTCAATCCGCAGATCATCTTCGCCCAAGGCCTGGGCAGCCTGATCGGCTACGACGCCCTGCGCCGTTCGGTGGCGAAAAAGGGGGCGGCGCTCAAGCGCATCGATGGCCGAGTGTTCGTCAGCTTCGGCTCACCGATCGCCCTGCCGCTGGTGATGCGCGAAGTGTGGGGCGGGCGAGTCCTGCGCCTGAGCGAAAACGGTCGAGGCATCCGTCGCTGGTTCCACCTGCACAACCCTGACGACGGCTTGCTGACCCGGCCGATCACCTCGCCGGATTCAGCGCGGGTCGACTTGCAAACCGAATTCAGCGTGCCATTGCGCGATGACCTGCTCGACCTCAATCACGCCGCCCAGGCCTACCTGTCGTCAGCCACCAGCCAGACCGGCCTGTGGCCGCAACTGGCCCGCGACGTGGTGGCAGCGCGGGCGCTGGAGGTGCCGGCGTTCCTGTCCCGCAGCGGCCAACGCAAACGCCGCGCCCTGGTGGTCGGCATCAACGATTACCCCGACCCGAGCGCACGCCTCGACGGCTGCATCAACGACACCTACCTGATCAGCCGCATGCTCCAGGAAAGCGGCTACGACGCCGGCGACATCCGTTTGCTGCACGACGCCCGAGCGACCCGGGCCAACTTCGTCGAACGCCTCGAATGGCTGGTGGAAGGCGCCCGCGCCGGCGACGAGCGCGTGTTGTTCTACTCCGGCCACGGCACCCAACTGCCGGTCTACAGCAGCAGCGGCGAAGCCGATTGCATGGACGAAACCCTGGTACTCCACGACTTCGACTGGGACAACGAAAGCACCCACTTCACCGACAAATTGTTCCGCCAGTTCTACAGCCACCTACCATTCGACCCGGACGGCCACGGCGCCAAACTCACCGTCATGTTCGACTGCTGCTACGCCGGCGGCATGACCCGCGGCAACGGCCGCGTGCGCGGCATCACCCCACCCAGCGACATCCGCCACCGCATGCTGCGCTGGGACCCCTACGCCGGCGACTGGGACCGCCGCGTCTACGCCGTCGACACCGACCGCCGCGACTTCAGCGAACAAGACCACACAACCCGCGGCCTCACCCGCACCCGCACCACCCAAGGCGCCGCCACCGGCCTGCGCCCCGAGAAAAAAACCCAACTGCTGCGCCAAGGCAAACTCTACGGCCACCACGGCCCCTACATGCCCCTGATGCTCTATGCCGCTAGGGAGAACGAAAAAGCCAGCGAATATGTGGCGGGTTCCAACCACTACGGCGCCTTCACCTACGCCCTGGTTGAGCAACTGCGCAAATTGCATCAGGAGGATGCGACGTTGGGGTTTGATCAGTTGATTGAGCGGGTGGGGAGTGTGTTGAGTGCGAGGTCGTTGGGGCAGACGCCGGAGGTTGTTGGGCCGAGTGGGGTGAGGGCGGCGGTGTGTCCGTGGCGGATTAGTGGGTTGGGGAGGTGATCTCGTTACCGCAATCACAGCGAAAGAAAAGGGCCGCGGGACAATCTGCGCGATTCTTCTACCTGCAGCACCATGTCTTTACAGGCAAAGTGACCGGGCAGACGTTCGGCGCCACCACCACCGGCGCGGCCATAAACCTGCTGCGGATCCAGGAAAACCTCTCAGCAGCCTGGCAGCGTTTGTCCGGCACCTAGGTCGAGCAACTGCCTTGGCTGGACTGTGCGGAACGCTACAACCGCGCCCATACCTTCCACTACATGGATCCGCCGTACTGGCAGACCGCCCGTTATGGTGTTGACTTTCCATTTTATAACTACGGGCACATGGCATGATTTCATGCGTCACCGTAAGGGAAAGTGGTATATCAAGCACATGTTAAAGTAGCTTAAGTATATGCTGAAAACGAACGGCCACATAGAAAAAAATTAATGTGGCCTCCGTGGTGATGTATTAGATTTTTAGTTGGCAGTCTTATCGATGGTTAGGCGGTCTGGATTTTTTGGAGAGTTTACCCCAAACCGAATCTGAGTTTTGTTATTGTTGTGTGGGAATTGCAGTGTGAATCCGGGAGTTATACTCGAGTCGGTATTGTTTTTATCAATCGTCGGGTAGAAAATAAAAATACCTTGGCTTGATGACCGAAGATTTTTGGTGGCTTTATTGTTAGTGCTAGCATCATCAAGTCCACATAGGTAACGGGCTAGGCTCCTATGTAGGCTTTCAGAATACACATTGAAGCGTTCCGAAAGGCTGTCCGTGCGAGAGCGTCTATAGCAACTAAAGTGCAGGTCAAAAATATTGTAATCCTTTGAGTCTTTGGGGCCATTAATATACAAAAATAACCATTTATCTATGTTTGAGTCACTGTGCTCTAAAAACTCAATTTCATTGATTAGTACGCTGCGATCGCCATTTGCCCACTTGTAGGTGCGCAAAAATTTAATCATATCTGCAGAGCCAAGGCTTGTCGATTTTGTGTGAAAGTCAATTGCTTTTCCACCTTTTGGTGTGATCGATAGTAAGTTATCAGCAATTGGTGATGTGGCCTTGGATAACAAGATTTCGAGTTGTTTTTGGTTTGCCTTTATTTCTAGGTCATTAACAGGGGCCAAAGTAGGCTCCTTCCAAGCCTCTGAGAAGTTTTTAAACTTTACTACGGCGTTGTACATCTTGTTGCCAGCCGTTGGACGCAGTAGATGTGATGGAACCAATGGGGGGACTTGAATAGGGAGAATGGGTTCGCCACTCTCGGGATAGGCGTATTTTTGCAGCTCTGAACGAAACGCAATTTCGTCTCTGCAAACACCTTCAAATGCTTCGAATAGGTCAATTGACCCCTTTGCTCCAGTTTTTTCCTCACGTCCAATAAAAAGTCTAACCAAATCTCGATACCCATCACGGAAACCGAACCAACGGCCCATTTGCATAAGAGCATCCGCAGCCCCAGCCCGTCTCCGGTAATAGCTTATAGTCAATCCTTCAATTGTGTATCCTCGTGAAAGCTTAGCCCCGCCGACGACTATTTTCCAAATATCATCACTTTCGAAATTTGGGTTGTCATTTTTTTCTCCATTTACTATTAGTACTGGCTTTTCGCCGTCTATCAAGCGGCTCCAGCATTTGCCAAGGAAGGGTTTGATTTCCTCAAACTTTTTGGGGGTTGGAAAAGTATCGACACCGACGTTACAAAACTTGGCGAAATCGGTTTTCCATAATTGTTCTAATCTTTTCCATGCCGTGCCAGCTATATAACCTCCTTTGTCGAGGCATAAATTAACTTCATTTGCGATGTCGGTATGATTGCTTGTCAGATTTGACACGTGAACCAACATTGTATGGTGGCGAAATTTTTTAGTCAGAGAGGGTTGAACGCTTTGGCGATAGAGCTTTATTGCGCCAGTTAGGATGAAGGAATCGATTGCGCTTGGAAGGTTTTTGGGTAAGTCATCTGCTCCAATTACATTACGAACGAACATCAGTTCATTAGGACCAGCGGAGTCTTTGTCTGGTCTTTCTAGGTCGTGAAAGTCGGCTACCCCCATGTAGTTGTCAGGGCGTGGAAGACTGATGATGAAGTCGCGCGGGAAAAGATTCTCCTCGTTGTTTGGGTCGATAAATACGTTTGCAAATGGAGTGGCCGTATATCCGACATATTGAGCTCGCGGTAATTTTTGGAGAAGGGATACAATTGCCGAGTTGGTTTCTGTGCGATCTTCTACTTCTTTTTTTGTTGGTTTTTTTGTATTTACAGATGCTTGGTCTGATTCATCGTCAATCACTAATGTTGGGATGTCAGCTAGTCGTGTTCGGATTGCGTCTAAGTCTGCCGCGACTTTTTTTAATATCGCTGGAACTTTTTTTACGACTAGCAACCTTACACTCTCAGTGTGCAGGTTTTTTGGGTGATTAAATGGAAGGCCTTTATCTGTCTTGCGAAACTCTAATGACTGAATGCCTTGTTTGAGCCTCTGATAATCTCCTTCGATATTTGTCAGCCTGTGCCAGTCAAACTCTCCTATGTCTGAAGGTAACACGCCATGATCGATAAAGTTGTCTAGATCCGCTGCGTAACTTGCTTCGTCTTCAGCGGTAATAAATGGCTTTCCAATCAACTCACGATCTATTCTGCGCTGGGTCTGGGCGCGTAAAATGTTCATAGTCCCTGCTAAGATAATTATAAGGCGATATCCTGCATCCGCCGCCCTTGCGACAACCCCCGTAAAATTAGCTGTTTTACCGCTTTGTACATACCCTACAACCAATCCTTTTGTTGGGTGAACTTCATCTCTTTCTGGATCTGAAAGACGCTCAGTAATAAGTCTGGTGCTCTCTTCCAGGTTTTGAATCTGGCTCTCATTCCAGCCTTTATTTTCCCTTAAATATTGAGAATAGGCGTCTCGGTAAAATGATCGTTTAGTTTGCCTATTTAAGTCGTACCAAGGTTCATGTTTTCGTGCAATGACAATGGGCATTTCATAATCGAGATTTGGTGGTAGCTTTATATCGAGAATCGATTGAAGAACGGAATCAATTTTTAATAGCTCATAGATTTTATGGCGGCGCGCGATTGTGTTTTTTTGTGTGTCGGATATCCAGTCCGCAGTAGCTTCATAATCCCAAGAGCTGAGTTTCTGATTTAGTAAGTTGAATACTAAGTCTGAAGACGCAGCAGATTTAATGTGCTCCATGAACATGGTTTCAATGGCGGGATAATCATCCGAGTGGTAGTTTAGCGCTCGGGTGAAGTTTTTGGGGCCTGAGGCCATCCCGCTTAGAGTGTTTTTAATAACGTCGCTGATGTTCATTGTTTTGGCTCATTCAATATTTGATGATGTAGTGAAGGAATGGCACTTGCCATCAGAGTCGTAAATTTTTCTGAATTTTCTGCATACCCTAAGTCATCTAAATTTGCAAAATAACTTACATTGTATATTCTACTGCGGAGAGGGACGGAAGAAAGTAGGTCGTTAGTCAATCGAGGGCATGCGGTATCGACGGGTACAAGAAGAGGAGTGTCAGCGAGTTGTAATCGGAGTGTATAATAGCCAGCGTGTTCTGGGCGGTAATTGAAGTGTGTTCTGAGTATCCGATCAAACTGTTTCTTTTCTTTTTGATCTAATGACTCTCGGGTTTTTTCGATGTCTTCTGGGAGTGTAGTTCCTGCATTAGCTCCTGCTGGAGACAGTCGCATGGAAAATAAAAATAGAGAATGGTTTGGTGATGCCTCCAGCTGTGTAAGTCCATTTATTATGTGGGTGTGGCTCGTGCCCCGAGTTGTCTTAACTTCGAATTCGAGTGTGCCGATACGAAAGTCATGCGGTTGTCTTTCAGGACCAATCCAGGCAATTAATGCTTTGCTGCCAGCAGCTTTCAATAAGCCACGAAGAAAATATAGTTCGCCTCGTAATCCCAGTTGCGCCTCTTCACTCAGAACTGCCTGGGTTTTTATTAGCTCTCTCCACCCTTCTAAAGTTTCTTCAATCGCCTCGAGGGCTTCTTTGTTATCGAGTTGTACCTTATCTGCCACTGATACGAAGAAACCATAAATTTCCTGATAAAGTATTCGAGCGCGTGTTTGCACCTCTAACATCGGACCCGATATGGTGCTGATTTTTCGAACCTCTAATTCTTCGAGCTTTGATAATTCCGGTTTATCAGTATTTCGACATGCTACTCTTAGAGAGAGTTCAGCTCCATATTCGGAAACCAGAATGTCGAGTGCAGTGCCTTCTCCGTCAGGAGAGGGTATGCGATGAACGAATGGAATGCCTACTTGGATGCGCTCTTTCAGTTGCTCCCAAGTAATGTGGCGGGATTCTTTTTGCAGATTTTCGCTCATTCAGTTTGTCTCGACTGCTCTTCTTTAACTGCAAGCATCAGAAGTTCATTGACCTCTTCTAACCTTTCTGTAAAGCGTTTGCTCCCGCGCTCACGAAGCAAATCATCTCGTAGCAGTAAAAAAAGTAGAGTTTTTATGATTGGGGTGTCATTGAGGGTTGCTGTGCTGCCCTGTAAAAGATCCTGTCGGTATAGTGAATTTAAAACAACGTTACCAACAGTTCTATCGATCTGGAAAAATTTATGTTGGGGGAGCTTTCCCCACAGAATGTTAATTTCTCGTGTTGGAGATTTTTTTCCCGCAAGGTAAGCTTTTGCTCTGCGTCGTACGGTGCTTCCGAATCCACGGCCTGGAATGGGAACGAAATTTTCCTCAAATTCTACTTTTTTTCGATAGACTTCTTCTGATTTTTTAATATATTGCGCCATAGGGTTGCTTGCAGAACTTAAAGCTGACCTAAAACCTTCAGGAACATCTAGTCCAGATTTTTGGACATTTAAGCGGAACTCAGTATCAAATTGTGGTGGAAGTTCAATTTCTACTCGTGCAAGCGTGAGATGGTGATCATTGATATGTTCTCTCCAGCCATTCCAACCACCTGCTTGTATGAGTCTTCCATTTCTATAGAAGTAGAAACCTTGTCGGGTTGCTACATTCGCACTACTTAAAAAATAGCTTTGTGACGTTTGATTAGGGGGCCAGATATGCGCGTTGCATTTTAATGCTGGAAGCCCGCGTAATTTAATAGAGAAACTTAATGGGTAATCTTTGTGTCCTGTAACTGCATAGTTGAATGGATTGAGACTTTTAATAGGTACACTAAAGCCCGTATCACCTCCATTGATATTGGCCGCATCGAGATATAGATTGATACCAGCGTCAATAAATCGGTGGAAAACCAAACCTAGGTGCACACTAAGTTTTTTGTGTAATTTTTGTAATGTTGCTTCTAGCCCTTTAGTTCCACTAAGTGCATGGTCAAGGCCGTCTATTACAATAAGAGTTCCACTAATGTCAATGGTGAATGGATGACGAATCTCATCCAGCCAAGTCTTCGCTCCCTTCGAGTCAAGGATCTCGCAGTTCCATCCAGAAGCAATTGAGTTCGCCGTCCAGCGACATGATGCTACTTTTCGGTTTTGCTTAGAAACAACGGTAAGGCTTCGTCCTTGGCTAAACGCGGCAGTTTTTAGGCCCATGCCAAATTTACCTAATGCGTCGGAAGCGCGCTCTCGAGCGGAGCCAAATTGCATCGCAGATAATAGCTGGTCCTTGCTCATGCCAGATCCGTTATCGCCGATAACTATGCGCCTTATCTCCTCTCCATCATGAACAAAACGCACAAGAATTGAGCTTGCTGAAGCATCTATTGAATTATCGATTAAATCCGCTATCGCTTCTTCAATGGTGTAACCAATTCTTGATAAAGCATCCGTTACCTTTCCCGCGTGAGGACTAATTGGGATGGTTTCAATGATTTTTAGATCTGGCACAGGGTTGTAGTTAGTCAAGTTCAATCATCCCTTTAGCGCAAATGTAATTGGAGTTATTTAGGATATTATAGAGGGTACGTTGCGGTATAATTTCCTAGTGCTCTGATCTCGAACTGTTTGGTAAGCGCTTTTAATTGCGGTGGGGGAGTCTGAAACTGAAGTTCCGTTCGGGACGTGCTAAATGACACACTATTTTTTTTCGACTTTCTGAGAGGCGCTTTCAAAACTAGTGCAAAGTGCAATCCAATAATAAAATACATAAAAGAGGTGAAATCGAAACTCAACAGGTAGGTAACTATCAATTTGGTGATCATGCCGCTACCGCCCTTGTACGCGATTGTTGCAGTCAGAATGATTTTGTTTTCCACGCTGTCTGAGTGGGCCTAATTTGCCCTCGTTCAAGATAGCGAGCATCCTTTACAAAATCAAATTGCCACTATCTAATTTTTCGGAACTGCTTGGTAATCGATCCGAACGAGCATGGGTTCGAAATTTTCGAACCCGGTAGGGGGTATCGGGCCGAAGGCTCACATGCCCGTTGGACTATGGCTTTCGGTCTGGCGCTCTTTCAGAGCAGCCCGAGGAATCAAGCGATTGAGGTGTGTCAGAGAGGTATCGTACGACTGCCGCGGGCGTCGCCTCCGAGCAAACGGGGGGCTTTTTTCCACTCGTCAGATGTCTTGCTGCATGACCGTCGAAATAGGCGGTGGCGTCGCTGAGGGCGGTGATCATATTCGATCTGATGCTGAGCGAGTGAGGAAAGGGGGGTAGTTCTACGAGAAAATGGGTTTATTGCTAGCCAATGGGACAGGGGCAATGCCCGCAACAATCACGTACAGATGCTTGCTTGAAAGTTGCTACAAGGTGAAGAGGCAAGGCAAGGCAAGGCAAGGCAAGGCGGGCTAGGTGGGCCGGGACTGTGGCGGATTGCTACATCTAATCCATCATGGGAGCGATCCTCCGGAAAATAATCTGCAAGATTTCCCAAGGCTATTGCACAGAAAGGGACTGGTCCCGATCTGAGCAACGCCATGCCGCAATACTTTGATAGCGCCCACCAAGAAGAAATCGAAACCCTGCGCCGACGTTTCACCCCGCGACCTTGAACGCGATCAAGGACACTTGGCTGGGCGAGCTTGACGACTCGGCATTGACCAGCCAGAAGCTAGTGGAGTTCGCGCAATGGCGAATGAGGAAGAAGGGCGGTGGTGTCCAGGCGCAGACGGTCGGTAACGATCTGTCGCACCTGGGCGCGGTGCTCTCCGTGGCGCGGCCGGCGTGGGGCTATGCGGTCGATCCGCTGGCTATGCCAGACGCGCGTAAGGTGTTGCGCAAGCTCGGCATGGTCAGCAAAAGCAAGGAGCGCAATCGTCGGCCGACCCTGGAAGAGCTGGATAAGCTGATGGAGCACTTTTTCGAGATGCAGGCCCGGCGTAAAGCCCAGATCGACATGCCGAAGCTGATCGCCTTCGCGATCTTCTCGACGCGCCGGCAGGAGGAGATTACGCGGATCCGCTGGGAGGATCTCGACGAAACCCGGCAGGCGGTCCTAGTGCGCGACATGAAAAATCCCGGGCAGAAAATCGGCAATAACGTGTGGTGTCATTTACCGGATGAGGCCTAGGCGATCCTCCACTCCATGCCCAAGGCGGAAAAGGAGATCTTTCCCTACAATGTAACGTCGGTCTCCGCGTCTTTTACCAAGGCATGCCTATTTCTTGGTATCGATGACCTACATTTTCATGATCTGCGGCATGATGGAGTGAGTCGATTGTTTGAAATGGACTGGGACATTCGGAGGGTATCCAGCGTTTCGGGGCATCGAGACTGGAACTTATTGCGTCGATATACTCATTTGAAAGGGCGGGGCGATCTCTATAAAAGTTGGCGCTGGCTTGAAGTTATTTCTGAATCTTAAATGGAAGGTTTTTGCCCGGTTGGGTTTGGAGGGAACATGTACTACAGTGTCTTGGATTTCAAGTCTGAAGGGAGTAACAAGTGTTTTTTAATTAGGTCCAGCCTGCAGGAGTATCTTTCCTCCCTGCCGGAGGACTACGATAAGTACAGTGTGCAGCGGTCTATTGTTAGTAATGTGTATTTGGATCGGATGATCGATACAGTTTTGAATAAAGGTCATATTCCTTCTATAACGTTAATTTCGGCAGACGTAGACATAGGATCCAGTGACCATACAACGCATGAATTCAAAATATTGGATGGGCTGCAGAGAACTTTTCGGCTGAAGTTAATAAGCGATACTAAAGATCTTTTTTTAGAAAAGGTCATGGGGCAGGTTGATGGCCTTAGCGATTTTCAGATAAAACGTAAATTCAGAGAGGAACTCCTCTCCATTGGCTCCGCCGGTAGCATCCTTATCGCGATAAAAGATTATTTCGAGAGAAACGGTAAAGAGCATTTGGAACAGTGCTTTTCTGAAAACTTTCAGTGGTTTGAGATTTGGGTCGGACTTACTCCTGAAGAAGAAATAAGAAAGATGTTGATGCTAAATGCTGGTCATAAGCCGGTAAATATAAAGCACCAGCTGGAACTGTTGTTTCTTAATGTGTTGCCGGTAATATCTGAAATTAAAAGTCAGAAGGTTACTATTGTTAGGGAGAAAGACGTTTCGGCTACATCGTTTAGTAAGACAAGAGGGGTTGGTGATTATCAGTTTTCGCAGCTGATTGCAGCTCTTGTTTCATATGTTGAGCGGGCGCCAATTACAACGAATACGATGTTTGTCGAAAGCATGCAAAATGACCAAGGTAAATTAGAGGCCTTTGTTGAAATGTTTTCCTACCAGTTCTTGGAACATTTCATACACTCATTGTATACGCTTGATGTTGCAGCCTATGATGCTTTTGGAAAAGACGGAGTTCAATGGTTTGGACGTGAGGTATCGTTAGCTGCGATTTTTGCCGCTATAGGCTCGTCTGCGGAGTCCTCTGGAAGTATGTTAGAAGTTTCGGAGGAGTTGGCAAAAAACTTCGGACTGTCGAATCTGATTGGGTATGAGGAAGCTAGGAACAGTGTTGACCTTGCAAAAGTGAATGTCGGAAATATAAACAAACGTTCGATATTTAAAGGGTTCGAACAACTCATTCAGTCGAAGTATAATAGAGGCATTGATTGGGCGTCGGTGTTTGCGAGGGAACCGCAATGAAAAAGGTAGATGCCGTTTATTCTCTACTAATAGATCAAGTAGGAGTGATATGCGATGATAATGAAAAAGCCGAGAGGTTTTCAGCACAGCTGACTAACGATTCAGATCGAGATTTTTTTGATGATATTTTTCTAGCTTTTTCTGTTGAGAAGGAAAAGCTTATTGCTTGTAAAGATGGTTTAGAAGTACATGACAATCTTGCCGCTTTAGAAGCGCTCCTAACAAATTTTAATGAAAAGTATAGCCAGTATCCAGGTTTCGATTATCGAAAATGTATATATGCTTTAATGATAGCGACACGAATTCTACAGAATGTGAGCTCGACTATCCCCTCTGAAGATGTTGATTCTGGCTTTGATTTTTTTTACTGCGATCTGACATTTGAGTGCAAGGCCTTTGCAACAAATTTGAATGCCTTGCATAGTAATATGGTTTGGATTAATCCGGGTTCGAAAGAATCTCTCCTGGAGCTTGTAAATAAGACTGTTGGGCTTGAGTTGTTGTACTGCTTGATTTCTTTTGGTGGGGAAATTGACTTTTCCTCTGCTCGCTCAATAGTTTTATGTGCGGCTGCTTGCGTCGAGAGTAGGGAGATAAAGAGCTCGAATGTGATTTCGCTTCTTAAACTGCATATGCTGAGTGCTGGAAATAAAATAACGCGTTCGAATGTTTATACTTTGCCTCCAAGTAATTCGTCGATCGAACGGTATGTTCCATCGAACACGTACGCTCAATTTAATGATGTTATTCATATTTTGGGGGAGTATGTCGATAGGAAAGATGTTTTGGCTAAATATCTTTCGATGTATCATGTGATAGAAAATTTTATGTTTAAGAGTCAGATAGTTAAGCTTGAACGTAAAGTTGTAGGGTCGATGTTTTCAATAAGAGACTTCAAGCGGCTATATAATGTTGTTAATGTCTTTGAGACGAAAGCCGTCGAAAATTTGGTTAGGTCGGTTTTTTCGCTGCTCCACAACGGAGCGCCATTTGGGACTTTTGCCTTTTCTAGTTGGCAAACGTTTTTGCAAGTTGAGAATGCGAATTTAGCTAAAATTCAGGAATTTTTAGCGAATTTCATGCCTCCTAATCAGGCTAGCAATGTGGCGGGTAACTTTTTTGAGTATTTTTCTACTCTTCTTTATCGAGTTAGGAATTCGATAGTTCACAATAAGGAGACAGAATTTCATATATCCAGTGAGACATATAGTGTTGGATGTGGCTTGGTTATAGAGAAGTATTTACTGCCGGTGTTGGAGGAGTTTGTCTTCCTAGCTATGGCTGAAGATAATGATGTTGTTTGGTATCGTTCTAATTCGATAGCTCTTTGGGATCAATCTGCATGAGGTAGCATTTAACTGTTTCATTAATCGGGGTCGGTTGACCCCGATTTTTGATATTACTGTCTGCCTATCAATTGATTTTGCTCTCGTTCCGTTTTTTTCGTTGCCTATCGATATACGTTGCTAGATCCGCAAGATGTACACCTAATGCCGCTTTTTGACTGTTGGCTCCAAGCTTGGTTAGAGGTATATCGATTTCTCCCGTGGAGCACTTTAACTGTAAGCGATCCATAAACCCCACCTACCGTATGGCCGGGGTATGAAGTCAGGTATCCGAGTCGGATATATACTCCACTTGAGTTCTTACCCCAAACAACCGGTCGGCTATCTGCCGACCTCGCTCCAGCCCTTCAGCCGTTAACCAAATCGATTTGTTCTTGTTCACCGGATTACTGATGAAACCCTGTTCATGCAATCGGTTCATGGTCTCGAAGTCGAACCCTTTCCAAGTATTGCCGTTATCGAAACTGAAGGTTGCCAACAGGGCAAGCACGGCTTCTTCAATCAGTTTATCGTCGTATTCCATGATCGTTGCTCCGTTCGTACTCTTTAAGCTCACCGTAAACCCCGCCAGCCATCAAGATGGATAGCGCGTTTAACTACGCGATACCGGCGAGCGGTTCCAGGGCAGTAAGGCTTCGTAATCCTCAACCGAAGAAGCCGTCGGCAGGCGCTCAAGTGCGTGGCGCAGCCACGCATAGGGCTCTTGGCCGTTGGCTTTGGCTGTCTCGACCAGGCTGTAAAGCTGAGCACTGGCCGTCGCGCCTTTGGACGTGCGCTGAACAACCAGTTCTTCCTTCCGATCACGAAGGGCATGATGGTGCGTTCGGCAGGGTTGTTGTCGATCGGCAAGTAGCCTTCCTCGACATACCGCGCAAGTTTGTTCCAGTTGTTGGCCAGATAACTGATGGCTTTGCCCAGTGCGTTCTGAGCGGTGACCTGAGGCTGCGTCTTCTCCATCCAGTTTTTCAACTGAGCCAGCACCGGCAGGTTGTGCGCGTGACGACCGGTTTTACGCTCGCCGTCATTGCCGGCCTGTAGATCGCGTTCGATGCCATAAAGCTTGTTGATCAGGTTCAGCGCGATGTCGGCACGTCCTGTCTTGCCTTTGGGCTGCACTTTTTGCGCTTCGACGAATTTGCGTCGTGCATGCGCCCAGCAGCCTAAGCGCTCAACCCCCCGCCTGCGCACCCAGCGCGTTGTAACCGGCATAATCATCGATCATCACGTAGCCGCGATAGCCATCAAGCAGACGCGTCAGCACCTCCTGAGCCCGGCTGGTGGAGTAGTCGAAAAGGATCACTGGTTTGTCGGGTGGGCCGCCGGTTTGCACCCACATCCAGGACTGGCTGCTGGGCTCCCGATCCTGCTCTTTCAACACCTGCACGCGGGTTTCATCGCAGTGGATGACGCGGCTTTTCAATAACTGGTCGCGCATTAAATTCAGCAGTGGTTGCAAGTGTTCGCCGCACTGGATAACCCAGCGGGCCAAGGTCTGGCGCGGGATATCGATGCCATGGCGGCCCAGCACTTTTTCGAAACGGTGAAGCGGTAAACCGTCCACGTATTTGGTGGTCAGCAGCATCGCCAGCACGCTTGGGCTGGCCATACTTTTTTCAATCAACTGAGCGGGTTTGTCCGCAGTGACCGGTGCCGTTTCACAGGCACGGCAATCGTAGACCTTACGGACGTGTTTGATCACGCGGATTTGCATCGGCACGATTTCAAGCTGCTCGCTGACCTCCTCGCCGATGGCATGTTTGCGGCAGCCGCAGGCACAGGTCAGTTCACGCTCGGGCAGTTCGTGGATGATTTCGATGCGGGGGAGATCGGCCGGCAGTGGCTTGCGCTTGCCACGCCGCTGGGTCGGCGCAACAGCCTCTTCTTCTGCGGCTTCATCAATGGGTTCGACGACGCTTTCCGCCTCATTGAACAGGGCCAACTGCGGCCTTGCCGGATCAGCCGTTTGCTCGGACTTGCGTCCGAACAGGCGCTGACGCAACAGCGAATTTTCTTCTTCGAGGAAACCGACTCTGGAGTGCATCTTCGCAAGCATCTGCTTGAGCAATTCAGGATCATCGGGGAGGTTTTCGGGCATGGAAATCATGCCTTGGATTATACCGAATCAGGCCACGTATCGAGGCGTCAAAACCTGATGAGGACGGTTGCGCCACAGATCAAAACCATCAAGTAGCCAGTTCAGTTCCTGGACGGCCAGGATGATCGCTTCATCATTGGCATCGGGCGATGTTTTAAGTCGTTCGGATTCGAGGCGCTTGAGCCAAAGGCGGAAGCCGTTGCGTTCCCAATACAAAATCTTCACGCGGTTGCGCGGCTTGTTGAGGAAAACGAAAAGCACAGGGTCGAATACCGCGACTTTGATATCCAGTTCGATCAGCGCAGCCAGGCCATCAATGGATTTTCGAAAGTCGACGGGCTTGGGGTAGAGATAGACTTTTTCGACTTTGGCATCGGGTCGCATCATGGCGGGCTGACTCCTGAGGGAATCGGGAGCACAGCATCCGGGATCAGCTAAGCGCTTTGAATGCAGTGTTCATGAAGCGCTTACGATGCGACGTTGGGGTTTGATCAGTTGATTGAGCGGGTGGGGAGTGTGTTGAGCGCGAGGTCGTTGGGGCAGACGCCGGAGATTGTTGGGCCGAGCGGGGTTAGGGCGGCGGTGTGTCCGTGGCGGATAAGTAGGTTGGGGAGGTGATCTCGTAACCGCAATCACAGCGAAAGAAAAGGGCCGCGGGATAATCCAGCGGCTTAAACATCATGGAGGAGTCCTAGTCGGGCGCTGATCACTAGGAGAAAGTGATTCATCCGCCCTTAATCGCACTTAGTAACGTTCTGGCTGCTGAGAATCCTGCAAGCAGTGTGATGATTGCAGCCATGCTGGTTACCATGATGAAGAGAGTAATTTCTAGGGTCATTAATCTATGGCGTCTCAAGCAATAGACTAAAGTTGTCCAAACGAGGCGCAGCGAGCTTCGCTTCAAGTGCCCCTGATACCTGCGGATTCTTGATATCCCAAATCGACCCTCAAGAATCCCTTCATAAAGGATTGCTCCGTTTGCATAGAAAGAGAGCAACCACATCAACATCAGAAGCGTACAGGAAATCCAGCCTGTCCACCAGATATCCCCATTCTCATAGTTTCTTTGTGTGGTAACTCCAACAACAAGAAACAGGCTAAGTAGTACAGCTTGCGGTGTGAGGTTTCTCAGATATTCCAAGTATGCTTTTTTGCCTGTCGGAGAAAAAATCCACATGCATAATTCCATATAAATAGATTGAGAGCTATGTTGGCGTTGTTAAACTTCTGGAATAAATTTTTTGAAATCATTCGGAAGCATGCTAGCCAAGACACTCCAACCCAAGGTTTCGATATCGTAGGTCAGACTCAGCTGATCAAGAACGGTTGAGAGCCGTCTAGGTGAACCGGCGCTTTTTCCGCCACTGCCACGCTTAAGTCCACCCTGCACTACATCGAAGTAAAGTTTTGTAAATAGCTCTATTATACCGGGGCTGAGTACAATGGATTTTCTAGACATTGCCTGCTCAAATACTTCTCCAGTCTTGTTCACCGGAATTCCTAGAACACCGTTCAGACGACTCAAGTCATGTTGGTGGGCTAGGTAGGCCAACCAAAGCGGGGCCATTTTTTGCCTATAAACTTTCCGCCAGTTTCCGGGCATATAGATCCACAGCGCGTCTTCACCAATTTTGCCTTTATTGGTGATGAATTTATCTGCAAACCGCAAAGTCAACCAACTCCAGAACCCTTGATCATTCTCCAGAGATGTTTCATCCAACGCCGCAGCTCGGACCGCTTTATCTATTGCCTCTGCCAGTGTCAGCTTTGACTGAAACGCCGCGGCACTGAAAATTTCTGATTGAATCGGGACTCCTATTTCGGCGGAGAAAGACGGGCTTTCAAGTAGTTGTACGGGAATCGGAATGGTGGAATTGCTCCGTGCCTGAGCTAGCCAATCTCGCATCTGTTCAATTCCTTCTGAATTGAAGGATCGCATTTGTAACATTTCCATATTCACTCCTCCTCACTCATGAAGTTGGCAAGACGGTTGCGCAATTTCTTTTCGCGGCAGAAGCCAATGGTTGCTTTCTGCGCCCAGTCATCTATGTCCACGTAGGTCCCCGTGTTGGGGAGCGGGTCACCGGCCCATTTCACTCCCAAACTCAGCCACATACCGGAATCATCCTCTTCGCCAAGAGCTACTTCGTCATCGCTACTTATGCCGTGTTCATGCGCTAGATTCACCAAGATGGCTCTGATTACGCCTGGAAGAATGGCGAACAGTATGGGGCTGGACTTCAACTCCTGCTTAGTGCCGAGGCCGCTATCTAGAATAAGAGTAGGTGTGTCACCCATCTCAAGCTCCCAGACTCCACCGGCAAGATCCTCCATCCTGATCGGTAGGAGAGAGCGTTGAGGTACCTGTGAGTCTTCGTTGTTACAGGCCTGGATGCCTTCGGCGACTGCAAGAAGGCGACAAGTCTGTGGCTCGACAACAAGCACACGAAAACGGATATCCTCGGGGTCACCCATAGAGCTGATGTCAAACTCCGAGCCCCGCTTCCAATCGGAGGACGCTACACCTGCCTTTCCCGATTCATGTCGCAGACGTAGCACTCTACCGCGCTCAGCCTCGATTACGACCAATGCGTCTGGCCTCAGATGGTAGTCCGTCAACATGAGGTCTATGTTGCAAAAGAGTCCCCCATCACGTTGTTCGACGATAGCTCTCACGTTCTCTCTGAGAATCTTGGTGCGACCGGTAAAATTGAAACGGCGGCTCATTCTGCTATCCCCTCTTCATCCTCTGACGGCTCCCCAATGGGGGCTGAACCGACTTTCATGATCAGGTCGCGATTCAGATCTGCTGGTCGGAATATCATTTCGAATTCCGGGCCAGTCGCCATAACGCTAAGACGCCCATGATCACCGTCCACAATCTGTACAAACTCATTTAAGTCGAGTCGGAAATCGCTCCTCTCATCGATACCTCTCTTGGCTGCCCGGATTAAATCAAAGTCATATTCCGAGTGAGCCTTGAAGGGATTGCGGCCATGAAGGTCATAGGCGGCTTGGAGGGTAAGTCTGTATCCCTGCTCATTGTCGAAACCATCGGGATTCCCGCGCAGATGGATTTCCTTTCCTACCTGCTGCAGTTTCCAGCATCGTGAATGAGATGAAGGTAAGTCGGGAACATCAGGCTTGAGGGTCCTTTTCTTCTCCTTTTCGAGGTCGCCCATTTCCTTACCCGGTGCAGGTTTGGGCGATGCCTCCGGAGATGGGAGGGGCAGCAACTCTGCCAGCAGGCTGTGATCCGGCTTGCCTTCGTCACTAGATAATTTGCCAACTAGCCTATGTGCGCTATCGCGAACGAAAGGAATAAGCCTGTTTGCCTCGCGATACTGCTGTTCCTTGAACTTGTCGCGGCTGGCCTTCCAGTCTGTATGCGCAGGGCACTCAGCCTTTCCTAGTGTTTCAGCAACAACATTTGCCGACGCGCAGATGAGGGCTATGTGGTCTGGCGTTTTCTTGCGAGTGGGATGATTGGGGATGAGCAGCCCGTCCCTTACAAATATGGGGTAATGACGTCCAGTTTTCTTCCTGAGAAGAACATCGAAGTAGCCTGTTTCGGGGGTACCCTTCGACGGCTGTATGACCATGGGCACCTTGAAATGCACCACACATCCTTGATCGAGGGCAGCTTCTATTTCTTGCGGTGGGAGATCGGTGATGTAACTGGACCAGTCGTAGTCTGGCGCACCATAGTCTGCGGTATGTTCGACATTTACCCTCATCGCTCCAAACTGCTCCAGACCTAGCAAACTACCAGCTAGATAGATGGAGTCCTGAAATTCATCATCGTCCGGAGCTGCACTCTTCATCTCACTGAGACTGCCTGCGTCAAATCGAGCAAACTGGTCGGTTCCGTAATCCCTGAGCTCGATGACCAGATCCCCAGAGAGGATGGGGATGAAGTACTCACGCGCGATCACAGCGGCCAATCTCTCGAATGTCAGATGCTCTTCGTAAATCCAAGGAATGACCAATCCCAGGCCTGGCTCGTTGTCGCGACTCAGTCTGAAGTCGTATTTCAAGCGTTTCGTGATGGAGTTATCGGTATACGGAGTCTGGAGGCCATTGAAATCATCGCTAAACCAACCATCCGGAGTGTACATCGTCCCGTTGACATCATGATGGCGAAGGATCGCCTGCCCCATTAGGTGTAGTCTCGGCTCGGAGGCTCGACGAGTAACCGCATAGAAGGACCGGACTCGGCTAGAGCGGGGAATTACGATCTTGCCGACGCCCCAGCTACCACGTTCACCTGGCCTCTTGTTGGAGACTCCTTCGGCACGGAAGAAATGATAAAAATTGCCCCCGGTTTTCGGGTCAGCAGAATCAATTTTCCCTTCAAGTCCTTTCGTACCGAAGTCCTCGATAGTGAGATAGGCACAATCCTCCACTCCCCAGTTCGGAAGATTATTGAGGCGAATCTCCTTTGCAGAGAAGTGAGCCTGCACCTGCTTTGGGAACCAGAATTTGGCCGACTCTGCCGATAGGCGGCCCAATGAAAAGACGACTCTTACTGGATCTTCACCAATACGTGCATCCAAGGAGTTCTGGATTGTCTCGCGAACCAATGCGTGATCGATTCCATCAATCGACTGATCCTGGAAAAACTCCTCCTGCATAGGGTCGCGGGCCTTGGCCCCAGGCGGCTTTTCCAAAAAACTCCACTGCGGTTGATGATCGGTCATTTTTATCTCTCTCTAAGGGCAGACTCAGTAAATCAGGTTCGATTGCTGCTGTGATCGTCGACTACAGCTTGAAGTCGCCACCAGAGGCGTTTTCTGCGTCAGAGAAGCGCGCTTTGGCCTGATCCAGCTCCTTCTGTAGGGCCTTGAAGATCTTTTTTATGTCCTCATCAGTGAAACTGTAGGCATTTCGGTTGGAAAGGTTTCCGATCAGTCGAATATCGTTGAGTGAGCGATTCACTCTCTGTTCTGCCAAGCGTATGAATTTTTCTCTTTTATCCGACATGAAAACCTCAAATGTCCTACAGATTTCAACGATTATTTTTACAACATTTATGGAATATTTAGTAAATGTTTGAAGATTGGTCAAGTTTTTTTTGCTGATCGCCACCGCGTTCAGCGGAAGGCATGGTTGCGAGCGCAGTCAGATGGTCGTAGGGAAGTAAACTGGCAGGGGGGGGAAGGAGGAGGCGCGGGGTGTTTTCTCACCCAAGTATCGCGGAGTCGGCAGTTTCTGAGGTTGTTCCTATCAAGAGGTCAGGCCAAGAGATGGATTTTTGATTACAATCCCTGATCGCATCCAGAATCCAGATCATTTCGGTTTCTGGCCTACGTATGCCGCATTCCCAAAGCTCGATTACCCGCCAACCAGATGCGAGTAGGTTTTCCTTGTTTCTAGCGTCTCTTGCGACGTTCTGGTCAAATTTTCTTCGCCAGAATTCTTCATTGGTCCTAGGGATCGTCGAGTAACGGCAGCCAGGGTGTCTATGCCAGAAACAGCCATGAACAAAAATACAGACCCGATAACGCGAGAGCACTAGGTCGGGTCTTCCAGGTAGATTCCGTTGATGCAAGCGATACCTGAAACCATACCGATGCAGCATGCGCCGGACTTTTATTTCCGGAGATGTATCGCTACCACGGATGCCAGCCATCATGCGAGACCTGACTTCTTTGCTGACTATGTCCATGAATGACTCCCAGATAAATCTGAATCTTCCAGAAGATGTGACCCCTGAGCCTATCGGGTTTCTCAATGAGCCGATCCAGATCGTAGACCTCTTTGCCGGCCCTGGAGGGCTTGGTGAGGGTTTTACTTCATCTGGTGGAGGGGGGCGCTTCGAGATCGTTGTTTCTGCGGAAAAAGACCCAAAAGCTTGGCAAACCCTCCGGTTACGTGCGTTCTATCGACTGCTCAAAAAGCGAAGACCAGACCTGCTTTTTGAATACTACAATTTCTGCAACGATCCAAAAGCACCAGACACATTTGAGCCATCTGTTAATACAGAGTACCTGTGGGACTTGGCGGGGAAGGAAGCCAAGTGCATCACACTGGGGAGTGACCAAGGCAATACAACCCTGGATGAAGCCCTGAACGACGGACTGAACGAAAGGCGCCCGTGGGTGCTGATCGGTGGACCTCCATGTCAGGCATATTCTATTGTTGGGCGTGCGCGGAACCAGTCCAAGGTTGATTACAAGGCAGAGGAAGACCACCGACATTTCCTATACAAGGAATACCTGCGAATCATTCGGGAGAGGCAGCCCACAATGTTCGTCATGGAAAATGTAAAGGGAATTCTCTCTTCCAAGGTTAACAATGAGCGGATATTTTCGAACATTTTGAAAGACCTTTCGGACCCTGGCCAAGCTCTTCACCTAGATGGGGTGGGCAAGCAGTACCGTATCTACTCACTGGTAACTGGCAGTTCTTTTGGTCCTGGTGAGGATGTGGAAAAGATTGACCCAAAAGCCTTCATCATTAGGGCAGAGGATTATGGTATTCCCCAAGCAAGGCATCGGGTAATCCTTTTAGGTATTGCTACAGATAGTCTCCCAGCGTCGAATGATTGGGTAAAGCTGGCTTCTGAAAAATGCAAAGAGTCAAAGGTTTCAGTAGGTCAGGTGCTAAATAACCTGCCTAGACTTCGCAGTGGGCTTTCAAAAACCGAGGACAGCCAAGCAGGCTGGATTGATGTTGTTACAGAGCAGCTGGATCATCTTCAAAGCCAGACCAATCCTGTCAACGTAGAGCTATGGTCTGGGTTTCAAGATCTGTCTAGAGCCTTTGAGGGGCCAGACGTGCCGGTGAGTCCTGGTGGGAAAAGGGTAAAAAGAAAAGATGCGAAGGATGATGGCTCGACCAATAGTTCGAGCCTGGACGAGTGGTATTTAGACGAAAATTTAGACTATTGGCTGAATCATGAGTCTCGTGGGCATATGCCGACGGATCTACGTAGATACCTATTTGCTGCTGTGTATGCAAAGCTTCATGGTTCTTCGCCTAAAGGGCATGAGGGGTTCTTCCTAAAGGGTCTGGCACCCGACCATAAGAACTGGGAAACAGGAAAGTTTAGCGATCGATTTAGAGTTCAGATTGAAGAACGGTACGCTACAACTATTACAAGTCATATCTCCAAAGATGGACATTATTTTATTCATTACGATCCAACTCAATGCCGGAGTTTGTCTGTTAGAGAAGCTGCCCGTATCCAGACATTTCCAGATAACTATTTCTTCCAAGGCAGCAGGACCGACCAGTTTCACCAAGTTGGAAACGCAGTGCCCCCACTACTGGCGTCAAAGATCTCGAAGGTGGTGTTTGGTATCCTATTCGACAAGGTAAGGGATTACGATCAACGCTTTGCTGAAGAGGCGAAGGGTGAAGAGAGTTACGCCTAAGTTTGCTTGAAGATTTGCTGCCGAAACTAAAAAGCCCCGACTAGATCGGGGCTTTTTAGTTTTGTTATTTAAGTGGTGATTAGCAAGTCGCTAATAAACCCAGGAATCAATCCCAGCTAAGCGCACCACCAGTCTGATACTCAATAACCCGCGTCTCAAAGAAATTCTTCTCTTTCTTCAAGTCCATAATCTCGCTCATCCAAGGGAACGGGTTCGTAGTCCCCGGATACTCTTCCTTCAACCCAATCTGCGACAGACGACGGTTAGCGATGAACTTGAGGTAGTCCTCCATCATCGCCGCGTTCATGCCCAACACCCCACGAGGCATAGTGTCACGTGCGTATTCGATCTCCAGCTGAGTACCTTGCAGAATCATCTGCGAAGCTTCTTCCTTCATCTCGGCATCCCACAAGTGCGGGTTTTCGATTTTGATCTGGTTGATCACGTCGATGCCGAAGTTCAGGTGCATGGATTCGTCGCGCAGGATGTATTGGAACTGCTCGGCGACGCCGGTCATTTTGTTGCGGCGGCCCATGGAGAGGATCTGGGTGAAGCCGCAGTAGAAGAAGATGCCTTCCAGAACGCAGTAGTAGGCGATCAGGTTGCGCAGCAGTTCTTTGTCGGTTTCGACGGTGCCGGTTTCGAACTTCGGATCGGAGATCGAGCGGGTGTATTTCAGGCCCCAGGTGGCTTTTTTCGCGACCGACGGGATCTCGTGGTACATGTTGAAGATTTCGCCTTCATCCATGGCCAGCGATTCGATGCAGTACTGGTAGGCGTGGGTGTGGATCGCCTCTTCGAAGGCCTGGCGCAGGATGTACTGACGGCATTCCGGGTTGGTGATCAGGCGGTATACGGCCAGGACCAAGTTGTTGGCAACCAGGGAGTCAGCGGTGGAGAAGAAGCCGAGGTTGCGCATGACGATGCGGCGCTCGTCGTCGGTCAGGCCTTCCGGGTCTTTCCAGAGGGCGATGTCGGCGGTCATGTTGACTTCTTGCGGCATCCAGTGGTTTGCGCAGCCGTCCAGGTACTTCTGCCAGGCCCAGTCATATTTGAATGGCACGAGCTGGTTGAGGTCGGCGCGGCAGTTGATCATGCGCTTTTCGTCAACGGCGACACGGGCGGAGGCGCCTTCGAGTTCGGCGAGGCCTTCGGCGACGTCGAGGGAATCCAGTGCAGCTTTGGCGCGGGCAACGGCGGCGGAGTCAGAAGCGGTCACGGCGCGGGCTTCCAGGGCGGCGGCACCGCCGGCGCTGTCGAGACGGTCCATGTTGGCTTCGGTGGCGTGGCCAGCGTTGGCGCTCTTGACTGCTACTTCCGTGTCTTCTTTGTCGAATTCGTCCCAGCTCAGCATGACGTGTCGTCTCCTGCGTGAGGGCCAGTGTGCCCGTGTGAAAATGGATAGTTGGTTTTTCACACGGCCTTACTGGCCGCGTTGGATCTAAAGGAATCGTTTTTTGCAGCAGCTATGCGCAGGCATCAAACAGAATTTTGTACGGGGTTCCGAGAGCCACTGACGGGCGCAGCAAGCGTTGATCGCTTGTGCGGGGCTTCAGACTGGCTTTTCATCCCTGTAAGGGAATATTGCAGTCCCGTTTAAGGCCGCATTATAGGGAAGTTTTGCGTGCTGTGGGGCGAGGAAATGGCTCGCGGATCGGTCGACAGGGGCCGTATTTCGGTCGGAGCGAGGGTTTACAGGGCTTTGAACGACGTTGGCGGGGGAAGATTTTTTTTCCTGATTTTTTGCCCTGGAATATTTTTGCTCAAGAAATAACCAAAAAAGGCATTTTTCACTACATCTTGTGTTTCGGTGGGGTTTTCTCAGGCTCCAGACACAACTAAGCCCGACCGAAGTCGGGCTATGAAGTCGCGCTGGCGGATCAGCTCAGGCGAGCGGCACCGATGTGGTCGGCGCCATCGGCGGCGAGGCGGGCGGCACCGGTGTGGTCAGCGCCGTCGGAAGCCAGTTTGCCGGCGCCAATGTGGTCTGCGCCATCGGCGGCGAAGGACGCGGAGCCGGTGTGGTCGTAACCGTCGGCAGCGACAGCGGCTTCAGTGGTGTAAGCGGCCGAGCCGGTGCGGTCGTAACCATCGGCGGCGAAGGTGTTGGCAGCCAGGACGGAGAGGGTCAGGGCGAGGATCAGTTGGGTTTTCATGGTCGTTGCTCCAGTTTCGCAGGCGTTGTTTGTCTTGGGTTGCAGTTGATTCTACGCCTGCTATTTCGATTAAAAAGCGCAAATAAATGCTTAAAGCAATCGATATAATCGATCATTAAGGTTCGGCGCTTCATCTGCCTGATCGTGGCGGGTGGGTCGAACCTTATTGGGGGAGGGGTGAAGCAGGGGATCAGCCGTTGGAGCAACCGTTGCCCATCGCGCTGTAACGCAGGATATGCCGTTGACCGTGGGAATCTTCGTATTCCATTTTCATCGGCACAACTTCACAAACATTCGGGGCTTCGCTCATGGAGATCACTTTGGCGATGTCCAGATTCATCGAGTAAGTGTATTCCTCGATGGGCGGTTGTTGCTGGGCGACATCAGCCGGGACCTCGCCGGCCATGGCGGTTACGCACACGCTGCTGAGGGCCAGAACCCATAAAGCTTTCATTTGATATTTACCTTTTAAAGGTCGAAAGGGGGCACGCAATCCTTTTGGGATTGCGTGTGGAACTTCAGTACCTGGGTGTTTGATTAACTGCCTTCGTGGGGGCTGCAACTGGGTTAATCAGGTTGCCTTGTTGGCGTGGCTGATTTTAGGTGGGCGCGCCTCGTCCATATAGCCGTGGATTTGATAAACACTTTTGACAGATCCTGTAACAATCCCTGAATAGCCGCTTCTTTTGCAGGAGCGAGCTTGCTCGCGATGAGCCAGAGAGCGCCGCGGGGTGTCAGATTGGGCGCGTTATCGTTGACGACCATCGCGAGCGAGCTCGCTCCTACAGGTACCGCGGTGGTAGTGGGAGCGAGCTTGCTCGCGATGAGCCAGAGAGCGCCGCGGGGTGTCAGATTGGGCGCGTTATCGTTGACGGCCATCGCGAGCGAGCTCGCTCCTACAGGTACCGCGGTGGTTGTGGGAGCGAGCTTGCTCGCGATGAGCCAGAGAGCGCCGCGGGGTGTCAGGTTGGGCGCGTTATCGTTGACGACCATCGCGAGTAGGCTCGCTCCCACAGGTACCGCGGCGGTAGTGGGCTTGAAGGTTTTTCATGACATTTTGTAGGGGCTTGTTACTACCATCGTCGAATGGTTCTATAGGCCCGGCCCGGCTAAAACGTGGTCATACAAAAACAACTATTCCACCGAGGTAAGAAAGATGAGTGCGGCTTCCCTGTATCCCGTTCGTCCCGAGGTTCTGGCTAACACGCTGACCGACGAGGCGACCTACAAGGCGATGTACCAGCAGTCGGTCGTCAACCCCGACGGCTTCTGGCGCGAGCAAGCCAAGCGCCTCGACTGGATCAAGCCTTTCACCACGGTGAAGCAGACTTCTTTCGACGATCACCATGTCGACATCAAGTGGTTCGCCGACGGCACCCTGAACGTGTCCTACAACTGCCTGGACCGTCATCTGGCCGAGCGCGGCGATCAGGTCGCGATCATCTGGGAGGGCGATGACCCTGCCGAAAGCCGCCACATCACTTACCGCGAACTGCACGAGCAAGTGTGCAAGTTTGCCAACGCCCTGCGTGGTCAGGACGTGCACCGCGGCGACGTGGTGACTATCTATATGCCGATGATCCCCGAAGCTGTGGTCGCCATGTTGGCCTGTACCCGGATCGGCGCGATTCACTCGGTGGTGTTCGGCGGCTTCTCGCCGGAAGCCCTGGCCGGTCGCATCATCGACTGTAAATCCAAAGTGGTGATCACCGCCGACGAAGGTATTCGTGCCGGCAAGAAGATCCCGCTCAAGGCCAACGTCGATGACGCGCTGACCAATCCGGAAACCAGCAGCATCCAGAAAGTCATCGTGTGCCAGCGCACCGGTGGCGACATCAAGTGGAACCCGCATCGCGACATCTGGTTCGAAGACCTGATGAAAGTGGCCGGCACTGTATGTGCGCCGAAAGAGATGGGCGCCGAAGAAGCGCTGTTCATCCTTTATACCTCCGGCTCCACCGGCAAGCCGAAGGGCGTGCAGCACACCACCGGCGGTTACCTGTTGTACGCGGCCATGACCCACGAGCGCGTGTTCGACTACCGCCCGGGTGAAGTCTACTGGTGCACCGCCGACGTCGGCTGGGTCACCGGTCACAGTTATATCGTCTACGGCCCGCTGGCCAATGGCGCGACCACGCTGCTGTTCGAAGGCGTGCCGAACTATCCGGACATCACCCGGGTGTCGAAGATCGTCGACAAGCACAAGGTCAACATCCTCTACACCGCGCCGACTGCGATCCGCGCCATGATGGCCTCGGGCACCGCCGCCGTTGAAGGCGCCGATGGCAGCAGCCTGCGCTTGTTGGGTTCGGTGGGCGAGCCGATCAACCCGGAAGCCTGGGACTGGTACTACAAGAATGTCGGCAAGTCCCGTTGCCCGATCGTCGACACCTGGTGGCAGACCGAAACCGGCGGCAACATGATGAGCCCGCTGCCGGGTGCTCATGCGCTCAAGCCAGGCTCTGCGGCGCGTCCGTTCTTCGGCGTGGTGCCGGCCCTGGTGGACAACCTGGGCAACATCATCGAAGGCGAGGCCGAGGGCAATCTGGTGATTCTCGATTCGTGGCCGGGTCAGGCGCGTACGCTGTTTGGCGACCATGACCGCTTCGTCGACACTTACTTCAAGACCTTCCGTGGCATGTACTTCACCGGTGATGGCGCCCGTCGCGATGCCGATGGTTACTACTGGATCACCGGTCGCGTGGACGACGTGCTCAACGTGTCCGGCCACCGCATGGGCACCGCCGAGATCGAAAGCGCGATGGTCGCGCACCCGAAAGTCGCCGAAGCGGCGGTGGTCGGTGTGCCGCACGACATCAAGGGGCAGGGCATTTATGTGTATGTCACCCTGAAAAACGGTGAAGAGCCGAACGAGCAACTGCGCCTGGAACTGAAAAACTGGGTGCGCAAGGAGATCGGCCCGATTGCTTCGCCGGATGTGATCCAGTGGGCGCCGGGGCTGCCGAAGACTCGCTCGGGCAAGATCATGCGGCGGATTCTGCGCAAGATTGCCACGGCTGAGTACGATGGGTTGGGGGATATCTCGACCTTGGCTGATCCGAGTGTGGTGCAGCATTTGATTGATACGCACAAGACCATGAATGTCGCGTAAGCGGCGGATCTGAGTCATCAAAAGCCCTGCCTGGTTTTGCCTGGCGGGGCTTTTTCTTGCCTGAGGTTTTTGTGTTGGCTGGGCTGGCCTCATCGCGAGCAGGCTCGCTCCTACACTCGACTGGGTTGTCCGCCCGAACGCGATCGACTGTAGGAGTGAGCCTGCTCGCGATAGCGGTTTGTCAGGCGCTACAGCAACATCTACCAATAATTATCGGGTTCCTCTGTCGGCATCTTCCTACTGTTACCCGCGATCTTTCAGGTTACTGAATGTGTAACCGCATCGCTTCAATGCGGGGCATTGGGAAACGCCACACCCCATATCAGGGTTTAAAAAGTACCGCTGAAAAATAAGACCCCACGCTGCGCTTGCCGGATTAGAAGGGTTTGCCAATAATAGGCCCGCAATTTGCAACAGAGATCGGTTCAATGTCTTTTGCTATTGCATGATTTTGCAGGGCTGTCAACGCGCTAAAACGGCTTTCTCGGTGCATCTGTAATTAGTTGTCGCATTGAAGAAATATCGGCCTCGGGCCTGTCGTTAGAATGCCGATCACTCGCTCGTCGTTGCTCGTGTTGAATTTAAACACCGGCTTCCCAGGACGCAGCACTGCTTTCTGGTTCCACTCATTCGCATATTGGGCTGTTGCTCACTCTGCCGTTTTTGCCCTTTACCGATGGAGTCCCAAGATGAAGAAACTCGTGCTGCTTGGCGCCCTGGCACTGTCGTCCGTGCTGTCCCTGCCAACCTTCGCCGATGAAAAACCTCTGAAAATCGGTATCGAAGCGGCTTACCCTCCGTTCGCGTCGAAAGCGCCAGACGGCAGCATCGTTGGTTTCGACTACGACATCGGCAATGCACTGTGTGAAGAGATGAAGACCAAGTGCGTATGGGTCGAGCAAGAGTTCGACGGCCTGATCCCGGCACTGAAAGTGCGCAAGATCGACGCGATCCTGTCGTCCATGTCGATCACTGAAGATCGCAAGAAGTCCGTGGACTTCACCAACAAGTACTACAACACCCCGGCTCGCCTGGTCATGAAGGCTGGCACTCAGGTCAGCGAAGGCCTGACCGAGCTCAAGGGCAAGAACATCGGCGTGCAGCGTGGTTCGATCCACGAGCGTTTCGCCCGCGAAGTCCTGGCCCCGCTGGGTGCCGAGATCAAGCCATACGGTTCGCAGAACGAAATTTACCTCGACGTGGCCGCCGGCCGCCTCGACGGCACCGTGGCAGACGCTACGCTGCTGGATGACGGTTTCCTGAAAACCGACGCCGGTAAAGGTTTCGCCTTCGTCGGCCCTGCGTTCACCGACGTCAAATACTTCGGCGACGGCGTAGGCATTGCGGTTCGCAAGGGCGACAAGGCTGAGCTGGACAAGCTCAACGCAGCCATCGTGGCCATTCGCGAGAACGGCAAGTACAAGCAAATCCAGGACAAGTACTTCGCCTTCGATATCTACGGCAAGTAACACGTCCAAGCGACAAGTCCGAAATGGCGCAAGCAACAGGATCTCTGAGGTTTGCGCCATTTTTTCATCCCAACTTTCGAGGACCTGAATCATGTTGAAAGGCTACGGGGCTGTCATCCTCGATGGCGCTTGGCTGACGCTTCAGCTCGCCTTGTCGTCCATGGCCATGGCCATCGTTCTGGGCCTGATCGGCGTGGCACTGCGCCTGTCGCCGGTGCGCTGGCTGGCCTGGCTGGGCGACCTGTATTCCACGGTGATCCGTGGTATTCCCGACCTGGTGCTGATCCTGCTGATTTTCTACGGCGGCCAGGACCTGCTCAACCGCGTCGCACCGCTGCTCGGCTTTGACGAGTACATCGACCTGAACCCGTTGGCCGCCGGTATCGGCACCCTGGGCTTCATCTTCGGTGCGTACCTGTCGGAAACCTTCCGTGGCGCCTTCATGGCGATCCCCAAGGGGCAGGCCGAAGCCGGCATGGCCTACGGCATGAGCAGTTTCCAGGTGTTCTTCCGGGTGTTGGTGCCGCAGATGATTCGCCTGGCGATTCCGGGCTTCACCAACAACTGGCTGGTATTGACCAAGGCCACCGCGCTGATTTCGGTGGTGGGGCTGCAAGACATGATGTTCAAGGCCAAGCAGGCGGCCGATGCCACCCGCGAGCCTTTCACCTTCTTCCTCGCAGTGGCGGCGATGTACCTGGTGATCACCAGTGTGTCGTTGCTGGCATTGCGTCACCTTGAGAAGCGCTACTCGGTAGGCGTAAGGGCGGCTGATCTATGATCTTCGACTACAACGTCATTTGGGAGGCCTTGCCGCTGTACTTTGGCGGCCTGGTGACCACCCTCAAACTGCTCGCGCTGTCGCTGTTCTTCGGTCTGCTGTGCGCCTTGCCGCTGGGCTTGATGCGCGTCTCGAAAAACGCGGCCGTCAACATGTCGGCCTGGCTCTTCACCTATGTGATCCGCGGCACGCCGATGCTGGTGCAGCTGTTTTTGATCTACTACGGTCTGGCGCAGTTCGAAGCGGTGCGTGAAAGCTTCCTCTGGCCGTGGCTGTCCAGTGCAACGTTCTGTGCGTGCCTGGCGTTCGCGATCAACACCAGCGCCTACACCGCCGAAATCATCGCCGGCAGCCTGCGCGCCACGCCGAACGGTGAGATCGAAGCGGCCAAGGCCATGGGCATGTCGCGGGTCAAGATGTACAAGCGCATCTTGCTGCCGTCGGCCCTGCGCCGGGCGCTGCCGCAGTACAGCAACGAAGTGATCATGATGCTGCAGACCACCAGTCTGGCGTCCATCGTGACCCTGATCGACATCACGGGTGCCGCGCGCACGGTCAACGCGCAGTTCTACCTGCCGTTCGAGGCGTATATCACCGCCGGCGTGTTCTACCTGTGCCTGACCTTTATCCTGGTGAAGCTGTTCAAGATGGCCGAGCGCCGCTGGCTGGGCTACCTGGCCCCGCGCAAGCACTGAATACCACTGACTGACTGTTTTTGTGAGAACCGACAGCATGTACAAACTTGAAGTCCAAGACCTGCATAAACGCTATGGCAGTCACGAAGTGCTCAAGGGCGTGTCCCTGAAAGCGGCAGCCGGCGATGTGATCAGCATCATCGGTTCCAGTGGCTCCGGCAAAAGTACGTTCCTGCGCTGCATCAATCTGCTGGAGCAGCCGCACGCGGGCAAGATCCTGCTCAACAACGAAGAGCTCAAGCTGGTGGCGAATAAGGAGGGCGCGCTGAAGGCGGCCGATCCGAAACAGCTGCAGCGCATGCGTTCGCGCCTGTCGATGGTGTTCCAGCATTTCAACCTGTGGTCGCACATGACCGCGCTGGAAAACATCATGGAAGCGCCGGTTCATGTGCTCGGCATGTCCAAGGCCGAGGCTCGCGACAAAGCCGAGCACTACCTGAACAAGGTAGGCGTGGCCCATCGCAAAGACGCGTATCCGGGCCACATGTCCGGTGGCGAGCAGCAGCGCGTGGCGATTGCCCGTGCACTGGCGATGGAACCGGAAGTGATGCTGTTCGACGAACCGACCTCGGCTCTAGACCCAGAGTTGGTTGGCGACGTGTTGAAAGTCATGCAGGCCCTGGCTCAGGAAGGCCGGACCATGGTCGTGGTGACCCACGAAATGGGCTTTGCCCGTGAAGTGTCGAACCAGTTGGTGTTCCTGCACAAAGGTGTGGTCGAAGAAAGCGGCAACCCGCGCGAAGTGCTGGTGAACCCGCAGTCTGAACGTCTACAACAATTCCTCTCGGGCAGCCTCAAGTAATCAGGACTGCCGTTGTGCACAGGGATAGTGCATGCTTCGCAATTTGGAGGCTGGCCCCGGTCAACTCGTGGGTGCTGGCTTGTCGCACCCCCTGTAGGACCCCTGTAGGAGCTGTCGAGTGAAACGAGGCTGCGATCTTTTGATCTTGGTTTTAAAAGCAAGATCAAAAGATCGCAGCCTTCGGCAGCTCCTACAGGGGGGGAGCGACAGGCCAGCTCCCACATTTGATCTGTGCCGGTTCTGAGATTTGCGTTCGTTTACGGGCTAGCATTGGCCCATGCCTTCATCACTGTTTTTCGCTTCGGATCGCTCGCCCATGACTGCCCATCGAATTGGTTTCCTGATTTGGCCCAGCACTAAAGCACTGACGCTTACGCTGGCTGAGGAGGCCTTGCGTGTTGCCCAGCGTGTGCATCCGGACGTGGTCTACGAACTGTCATTCCTGCAGGCCGAACCGCCGACCGAAGGCGAATGGCAGTTGCCGGGTGAAGCGTGGACCGGCAAGCTCGAAAATTTCCAGAAGCTGTTCCTGCTCGCTGACGAGCCGCCGACCGCACTGGCGCCGGCGCTCAGCAGTGCGCTTAAACAACTGGTGCGTGCCGGCTGCGTGATCGGCGGTCTGTCGGCCGGTGTTTATCCATTGGCGCACTTGGGCTTGCTCGACGGTTATCGCGCGGCCGTGCATTGGCGCTGGCAGGACGATTTTGCCGAGCGCTTCCCGAAAGTCATCGCCACCAGTCACCTGTTCGACTGGGATCGCGATCGCCTCACCGCGTGCGGCGGCCTGTCGGTGCTCGACTTGTTGCTGGCGGTGCTGGCGCGTGACCACGGTGCGGAACTGGCCGGTGCGGTCTCCGAAGAACTGGTGGTCGAGCGCATTCGCGAGGGCGGCGAACGCCAGCGCATTCCGTTGCAGAACCGTCTGGGCTCCAGCCATCCGAAGCTCACACAAGCCGTGTTGCTCATGGAAGCCAACATCGAAGAGCCGCTGACCACCGACGAAATCGCCCAGCACGTGTGCGTGTCCCGTCGGCAGCTGGAGCGTATCTTCAAGCAATACCTCAACCGTGTGCCGAGCCAGTACTACCTGGAACTGCGCCTGAACAAGGCCCGGCAGATGTTGATGCAAACCAGCAAGTCGATCATCCAGATCGGCCTGTCCTGTGGCTTCTCCTCGGGGCCGCATTTCTCCAGCGCCTACCGCAATTTCTTCGGCGCCACGCCGCGGGAAGATCGCAACCAGCGGCGCAGCAGTAGCCCGTTCGAATTGTCATCGGTGCCGGCCGAGCGCGGCTAGTCACCTGTAGGAGCGAGCTTGCTCCGGGCGGCGTTCCGACGATGGATTCAAGAGCGCCGCGTTTAGCCAGTAAACACGCGTT
Source organism: Pseudomonas sp. GV085 (assembly GCF_003050925.1). GTDB lineage: Bacteria > Pseudomonadota > Gammaproteobacteria > Pseudomonadales > Pseudomonadaceae > Aquipseudomonas. The sequence goes on from NZ_QAOV01000001.1 coordinate 492,672, forward strand.
ATCGTTAACGACCATCGCGAGCAAGCTCGCTCCTACAGGGAAGGTGGGCGAGCGGTAGATTTTTATCAGCACCGGCTAACTGCCTATAAACCGCCGCGCCAGTTAAACTGCGCCTTTGCGACCCTATATGTCGCATTGCCGTAAACCCGGGAAAATCCGGGGTTGGCGCTATAAGAAGTTGTCGCTTGGCGGCAAGGCCGGGCTGAAAACTGTCCTTACAATCCCCCCATCGCTCGCCAGTTTCAGGCGAGTGTTCCTTTTCAGGAGACTCCGATGTCCGTTGAGCACGCTGCGGTAAAACGCGCCGATTTCGATCAGGTAATGGTTCCCAACTATGCGCCTGCCGCATTCATTCCTGTGCGTGGCGCCGGTTCCCGCGTCTGGGACCAGTCCGGTCGCGAGCTGATCGACTTCGCCGGCGGGATCGCCGTTAACGTATTGGGCCACGCGCATCCGGCGCTGGTCGGTGCCTTGACCGAGCAGGCGAACAAGCTGTGGCACGTGTCCAACGTGTTCACCAATGAGCCGGCCTTGCGCCTGGCCCATAAGCTGGTCGACGCCACGTTTGCCGACCGTGCCTTCTTCTGCAACTCCGGCGCCGAAGCCAACGAGGCCGCTTTCAAGCTGGCCCGTCGTGTCGGTTTCGACCGTTTCGGCAGCGAGAAGTACGAAATCATCGCCGCGCTCAACAGCTTCCACGGCCGTACCCTGTTCACCGTGAACGTCGGTGGCCAGTCGAAGTACTCCGATGGCTTCGGTCCGAAAATCACCGGCATCACCCACGTGCCGTTCAACGATCTGGCTGCGTTGAAAGCTGCCATTTCCGACAAGACTTGCGCCGTGGTGCTGGAGCCGATCCAGGGCGAAAGCGGTGTGATCCCGGCTGAACTGGAATACCTGCAAGGTGCCCGCGAACTCTGCACCGCGCACAACGCGCTGCTGATTTTCGACGAAGTGCAAACCGGCATGGGCCGTACCGGCCATCTGTTCGCCTACCAGCATTACGGCGTGATCCCGGACATCCTGACCAGCGCCAAGAGCCTGGGCGGCGGTTTCCCGATCGCGGCGATGCTGACCACCGAAGACCTGGCCAAACACCTGGTCGTCGGCACCCACGGCACCACTTACGGCGGCAACCCGCTGGCGTGCGCGGTCGCGGAAGCCGTGATCGATGTGATCAACACCCCTGAAGTGCTGGCCGGCGTCAATGCCAAGCACGACAAGTTCAAGGCGCGCCTCGAGCAGATCGGCGAGAAATACGGGCTGTTCACCAAGGTCCGCGGCATGGGCCTGTTGATCGGCTGTGTGCTGAGCGATGCCTGGAAAGGCAAGGCCAAGGACATCTTCAACGCCGCTGAGCAAGAAGGCTTGATGGTTCTGCAAGCCGGCCCGGACGTGGTGCGTTTCGCCCCAAGCCTGGTGGTGGAAGACGCCGATATCGATGCCGGCCTGGACCGCTTCGAGCGTGCCGCAGCAAAACTGACGCAAGCCTGATAGACCCTTCGACGCCTGACCTTTTCAAGCGTCGAACCCAATTTTTTATGCCGGCCCCGCTTTTCTGTAGGAGCGAGCCTGCTCGCGATGGAGTGTCAGGCGACATCATTGTTGCTGATCCACCATCGCGAGCAGGCTCGCTCCTACAAGGGGCCGGCTATTTTCCTCAAAGAATTTTAGAAAAAGGAGTGACACCATGCTGGTGATGCGCCCCGCGCAAATGGCTGATCTGGGCGAGGTACAGCGTCTGGCTGCGGACAGTCCGATTGGTGTCACTTCCTTGCCGGATGACGTTGAGCGCCTGAGCGACAAGATCGCGGCAAGCGAAGCCTCGTTCGCCGCCGAAGTGAGCTTCAACGGTGAGGAAAGCTATTTCTTCGTCCTCGAAGACTCTGCCAGCGGCAAGCTGGTCGGTTGCTCGGCCATCGTGGCGTCGGCCGGTTACTCCGAGCCGTTCTACAGCTTCCGCAACGAAACCTTCGTGCACGCTTCCCGCGAGCTGAAGATCCACAACAAGATCCACGTGCTCTCGCAGTGCCACGACCTGACCGGCAACAGTTTGCTGACCAGCTTCTACGTGCAGCGCGAGCTGGTGGGTTCGCCTTGGGCTGAGCTCAATTCCCGTGGCCGTCTGCTGTTCGTCGCCAGCCACCCGGAGCGTTTTGCCGATTCGGTGGTGACCGAGATCGTCGGTTACAGCGATGAAAATGGCGACTCGCCATTCTGGGACGCCATCGGTCGCAACTTTTTCGACCTCAACTACGCTGAAGCCGAGCGTCTGTGCGGCCTGAAGAGCCGGACGTTCCTCGCCGAACTGATGCCGCATTACCCGATCTACGTGCCCCTGCTGCCGGACTCCGCGCAAGAAGCCATGGGCCAGGTGCATCCGCGGGCGCAGATCACCTTCGACATCCTGATGCGCGAAGGCTTCGAGACCGATCACTACATCGATATCTTCGACGGCGGCCCGACGCTGCATGCCCGTGTCTCGGGGATCCGTTCGATCGCCCAGAGCCGTGTGGTGCCGGTGAAGATCGGCGAGCCGGTCAAAGGCGTCGGTCGCCAGTATCTGGTTGCCAATGCCCAGTTGCAGGACTACCGCGCGGTCATGCTCGAGCTTGACTACGCGCCGGGTAAACCGGTGACCCTGGACCAGGAAGCGGCCGAAGCCCTGGGCGTCGGCGAGGGTGCCAGCGTGCGCCTGGTGGCGGTTTAACGCCTGCTTTAATTCCTAAGGCATTGCCTGGAAAGCAGCGAAGTTTCACGGGTGGCGCAAGCGGCCCGTTTGAGGAGATAGCATGATCGTTCGTCCCGTACGCAGCAGCGATTTACCCGCTCTGATCGACCTGGCCCGCAGCACCGGCACCGGCCTGACCACCTTGCCGGCCAACGAAGAGCGGCTGGCCCATCGGGTCGGCTGGGCCGAGAAGACCTTTCGCGGCGAAGCCGGGCGGGGCGATGCGGACTATCTGTTCGTGCTCGAAGATGATGACGGTCGCGTGGTGGGTATTTCCGCCATTGCCGGCGCCGTCGGCCTGCGTGAGCCCTGGTACAACTTCCGGGTCGGTCTGACGGTCAGCGCTTCGCAAGAGCTGAACATCTATCGTGAAATCCCGACGCTGTTCCTGGCCAACGACCTGACCGGCAACTCCGAGCTGTGCTCGCTGTTCCTGCACGCCGATTACCGCAGTGGCCTCAACGGTCGCATGCTGTCCAAGGCGCGGATGCTGTTCATCGCCGAGTTCCCGCAGCTGTTCGGCAACAAGATCATCGCCGAAATGCGCGGTGTTTCCGACGAAGCCGGGCGTTCGCCGTTCTGGGAAAGCCTGGGCCGGCACTTCTTCAAGATGGAGTTCAGCCAGGCCGACTACCTGACCGGCGTCGGCAACAAGGCGTTCATCGCCGAACTGATGCCGAAATTCCCGCTGTACACCTGTTTCCTGTCGCCGGATGCGCGCAACGTGATCGGTCAGGTTCACCCGGACACCGAGCCGGCGCTGGCCATGCTCAAGAGCGAAGGCTTCAGCTACCAGGGCTACGTCGACATTTTCGACGCAGGCCCGGCCATCGAATGCGAAACCGGCAAGATCCGCGCGGTGCGTGACAGCCAGGCACTGGTGCTGGCCGTTGGCACGCCGGGCGATGACGCCACGCCATTCATCATTCACAACCGCAAGCGCGAAGACTGCCGTATCACTGCCGCTCCGGCACGTCTGGCCGCCGGCACCCTGGTGGTCGATTCGAAGACCGCCAAACGTCTTCAACTCAACGCTGGCGATCAAGTGCGCGCCGTGGCGTTGTCCGCAGCTCGGGAGTCGAAATAATGAAGTCGCTTTACATCGCAGGTGAATGGCTGGCAGGTGGGGGCGAAGCCTTCGAGTCGCTGAACCCGGTGACCCAGCAGGTGCTGTGGTCCGGCACCGGTGCCACCGCCGCTCAGGTCGAGTCGGCTGTGCAAGCGGCGCGTCAGGCGTTCCCAAGCTGGGCGCGGCGTACCCTGGAAGAACGTATTTCGGTGCTGGAAGCCTTTGCTGCTGCCCTGAAGACTCACGCGGACGAACTGGCTCATACCATCGGTGAAGAAACCGGCAAACCCCTGTGGGAAGCGGCGACTGAAGTCACCAGCATGGTCAACAAGATTGCCATCTCGGTGCAAAGCTACCGCGAACGTACCGGCGAGAAGAGCGGCCCGCTGGGCGACGCCACCGCTGTGCTGCGCCACAAGCCCCACGGTGTGGTGGCGGTGTTCGGTCCTTACAACTTCCCGGGTCACCTGCCGAACGGCCATATCGTGCCGGCACTGCTGGCCGGTAACAGCGTGCTGTTCAAACCTAGCGAGCTGACACCGAAAGTCGCCGAGTTGACGGTCAAGTGCTGGATCGAGGCCGGTCTGCCGGCCGGCGTATTGAATTTGCTGCAAGGCGCTCGCGAAACTGGCATCGCCCTGGCGGCGAACCCGGGCATCGACGGCCTGTTCTTCACCGGCTCCAGCCGCACCGGCAATCACCTGCACCAGCAATTCGCCGGTCGTCCGGACAAGATCCTGGCGCTGGAAATGGGCGGTAACAACCCGCTGGTGGTCGATCAGGTCGCGGACCTCGATGCCGCGGTGTACACCATTATTCAGTCGGCGTTCATCTCCGCCGGCCAGCGCTGCACTTGCGCCCGACGCTTGCTGGTGCCACAAGGTGCCTGGGGCGACTCGCTGCTGGCGCGCCTGGTGGCGGTCAGCGCGACTATTGAAGTTGGTGCCTTCGATCAGCAACCGGCGCCGTTCATGGGCTCGGTGGTTTCCCTTGGCGCTGCGAAAGCGTTGATGGATGCGCAAGAGCATCTGCTGGCCAACGGCGCCGTGGCGCTGCTGGAAATGACGCAGCCTCAGGCTCAATCAGCCTTGCTGACCCCGGGCATTCTGGATGTGACCGCTGTCGCCGATCGTCCTGACGAAGAGCTGTTCGGCCCGTTGCTGCAAGTGATTCGCTACGCTGATTTTGCAGCGGCGATCGCTGAAGCCAACGACACCGCCTACGGTCTTGCCGCCGGTCTGTTGTCGGACTCCGAAGCGCGTTATCAGCAATTCTGGCTGGAAAGCCGTGCCGGAATCGTCAACTGGAACAAGCAGCTGACCGGTGCCGCGAGCAGCGCGCCATTCGGCGGCGTCGGCGCCTCGGGCAACCACCGCGCCAGTGCCTATTACGCGGCGGATTACTGCGCGTACCCGGTGGCCTCGCTGGAAACCCCGAGCCTGGTGATGCCGTCGGCCCTTACGCCTGGCGTGAAAATGGCGTGATGCCCATCGCCAGCAGGCTGGCTCCCACAGGTTCGGTGGTGGATACACATTTGGTGTACGACACAAACCCTGTAGGAGCGAGCCTGCTCGCGATGGCCGCGCCTCGGTCTCAAATCTAGTTACTGAAGCCTATAACAACAGATTCTCGTGGAGCCTCGCCGATGAAATCCTATGAAGTCAATTTTGACGGTCTAGTGGGGCCGACCCATAACTACGGCGGCCTGTCCTACGGCAACGTCGCGTCCCAGAGCAACAGTCAGCAGTCTTCCAACCCCAAGGAAGCGGCGCTGCAAGGCCTGGCAAAAATGAAAGCGCTGATGGAAATGGGTTTCCAGCAAGGCGTACTGGCACCGCAAGAGCGCCCGGATGTGGCCGCTCTGCGTCGCCTGGGGTTTGGCGGCACCGACGCTCAAGTGATCGAGCGCGCTGCCAAAGACGCGATGCCTCTGCTGGTGGCCAGTTGCTCGGCCTCGAGCATGTGGGTGGCCAACGCTGCCACCGTCAGCCCGAGCGCCGACACCGCTGACGGTCGCGTGCATTTCACCGCCGCCAACCTCAACTGCAAATACCACCGCAGCATCGAACACCCGACCACCAGCCGCGTGGTGGGGGCGATGTTCGCTGACCAGAAACACTTCGCCCACCACGCCGCCTTGCCGGCCGTGGCGCAATTCGGTGACGAAGGCGCGGCCAACCACACACGGTTCTGCCGTGAATACGGCGAAGCCGGTGTCGAGTTCTTCGTGTTTGGCCGTAGCGCGTTCGACACCCGCTACCCGGCACCGCAGAAGTACCCGGCACGCCAGACCCTCGAAGCATCCCAGGCCGTTGCCCGTTTGCACGGCTTGAGCGATGACGGCGTGGTCTATGCCCAGCAGAACCCGTCGGTGATCGATCAGGGTGTGTTCCACAACGACGTGATCGCAGTCGGTAACGGCGAAGTGCTGTTCTATCACGAAGACGCGTTCCTCGAGACCGAGCAGATGCTTGCGGAGCTGCAGAGCAAACTCGCCAAAGTCGGTGGGAAATTTCAGTCTGTCTGTGTTCCGCGTTCCGCTGTCAGCGTGGAAGACGCTGTTCGTTCCTACCTGTTCAATAGCCAACTGCTGTCGCGTCCTGACGGCTCCATGCTATTGATCGTGCCGGAAGAATGCCGTGGCAACGAGCGTGTCTGGCAATACTTGCAGGGTTTGACCAGCTCCGGCGGCCTGATCCGCGAAGTGAAAGTCTTCGATCTCAAGCAGAGCATGCAGAACGGCGGTGGCCCGGCTTGCCTGAGGTTGCGCGTGGCACTCAACGAAACCGAGCTGGCGGCGGTCAATCAAGGGGTTATCATGACGGCGCCGTTGTACGGCACACTGACCGAATGGGTCGAGAAGCACTACCGCGACCGCATGACCGAAAACGATCTGGCGGACCCGCAATTGCTGCTTGAGTGCCGGACGGCACTGGATGAACTGACGCAAATCCTTAAACTGGGCGCGGTTTATCCATTCCAGATCAATTGATCGACGGCGCGCCACCTTCTACGGCAGCGCGCTGCTTCATCTCAAACGAGAGCGTAAAGACATGAGCGATACCCTGCAGCTGATCCTTGAAGACACCGACGGCACGCAACTGGAGACTTCCTGCACCCGCGTCGCGGTCATGTGGCAAGGCAAAGAGCTGTGGATCCAGCAGGACGGCCGCGGCCAGTTGCTGATCGGTGTGGACGTCGAAGAAGGCGATGCCGAATACGCCAACCTGCTGCTGCGCCCGTTGGCGACTAATCTGGTAAGTCTGCAACTGGAGATGGAACCTGCCGACCTCACCGACGAGGAGCATGTTCACGGCCCGGATTGTAACCACGATCACTAAGGAAACCGCTCTATGCTCGCCCTCGGCAAACTGCTTGAACTGACCCTCGCCGGCCGCGAACCGGCGGAGAAGACTCAACTGACTGTCGAAGGCGTGCGCATGCGCTGGTTGAGCGAAGGTGCGCTGGAAGTCCGGCCACCTGAAGCGCGTGACAACGGCCTGGACCTGCTGCTGTCGGCGGGGATCCACGGCAATGAAACAGCGCCGATCGAACTGCTCGATCGCCTGTTGCACGACATTGCCCGCGGCGACTTGAAGCCGCGCGCACGTATTCTGTTCCTGTTCGGCAACCCCGAGGCGATTCGCAAGGGCGAGCGTTTCGTCGAGCAGGACGTCAATCGGCTGTTCAATGGCCGTCATGAACAAAGCAGTGGCTGCGAAGCCTTGCGTGCTTGTGAGCTGGAGCGGTTGGCGGCGAGTTTCTTCAGCCTGCCTGATCGTCAGCGCCTGCATTACGACCTGCACACGGCCATTCGTGGCTCGAAAATCGAGCAGTTCGCCTTGTACCCGTGGAAAGAAGACCGCCAGCATTCGCGCCAGGAACTGGGGCGCCTGCGCGCCGCCGGCATGGAAGCGGTGTTGCTGCAGAACAAGCCGTCCATCGTGTTCAGCGCCTACACCTACGACAAGCTCGGTGCCGAGGCTTTCACCCTGGAGCTCGGCAAGGCGCGGCCATTCGGGCAGAACGCCGGGGTCAATGTCTCGCTGCTGGAGGCGCGTCTCAAGCAGATCATCGAAGGTACCGAGCCGGAATTGACTGACAAAGCACTGGACGGTTTGCAGCTGTACAGCGTGGCACGGGAAATCATCAAGCACAGCGACAGCTTCCGCCTGAACCTGCCGGCGGACATCGAGAACTTTTCGGAGCTGGAAGTCGGTTATCTGCTGGCGGAAGACATCGCCAACACCCGCTGGATCATCGAGGAGGAGGGCGCCCGGATCATCTTCCCGAACCCCAGGGTGAAGAACGGTTTGCGTGCCGGCATCCTGGTCGTGCCGACCACCGACGAAAACCTGGCCTGACGGCGAATCCCTGTAGGAGCGAGCTCGCTCGCGAAGGTCGTCAACGATAACGCGGGGAAATTGATGCCCCGCGGCGATCTTGAGTTTTTCGCGAGCAATCGAGCGTCGACCGGCTGCTCCTACAGTGGGTTTTGTGTTTAGACGGCGACCGCACGCGGCTCGGTGCGACGTAGCGCGCGAATCTTGTGCAACGTATCCGCACAGGTCTTCGCCGCTTCCTGGCCTTTATGCACGAAATGCTCGAAGAAGAACTTCTGGTGCTCTTCGCCGGCATGGAAGTGGTGCGGGGTCAGGGATACCGAGAATACCGGCACTTCGGTTTCCAGCTGAACCTGCATCAGGCCGCTGACCACTGACTGGGCGACGAACTCATGACGGTAGATCCCGCCGTCCACCACCAGGGCTGCCGCGACGATGCCGGCATAACGACCGGTCTTGGCCAGCAGCTTGGCGTGCAGGGGCATTTCAAAGGCGCCGCCGACTTCGAAGAAATCGATGTCGGATTCCTGATAACCCTGGGCAATCATTTCGGCGACGAAGCCTTTACGGCTCTGGTCGACAATATCCTTGTGCCAGCAGGCCTGGATGAACGCAACGCGCTCGCCGTGATGGTGTTTGCTTTTGCTGTCGATTGCGGTGGGTTGCATGTTCTGACTCCTGTTTGTGTGAAAAACAGGGCGTTATGAATCGAAGGGGATCTGAGGGTACGCACGCTCGCACGAATGCCGGCGGACGGCCCTTTGCTGTCAATCCCGTTCTCTCTTCATCCGGACTATGACCGTCGGCCCCGGGATCACACCGGGTCTGCTGACCTTGCTGTCAGGTACCGCCGAAGCGGTGCTGTCACCAAGCGCTCGCGGGCTATGCGCATTGCGCGCAATTACCGCCGGTGGGGAGTTGCACCCCGCCCTGAGAACGTTTTTGCCGCTGGAATGTTTGGCGGCGTAGCGTTTTTATCACATATTTGTGAGCCATGCATGGCCAATGCAGGTCACGAAACTGTGGGAGCGAGCCTGCTCGCGATGACGGCGGTACATTCAGCATCGATGTTGGCTGATCCACTGCTATCGCGAGCAGGCCCGCTCCCACATGGATTGCGTTTTCTCGACGGTGTAAAACGTCTTTTCCTCGTTCAAGGGTTGATTAATCGGCACCATGCCCGCAGTAATTCTTTCCTGAAAGGGATTTCCCCTGCTTACCGAGGCCGGATTCATGAGCGTTATCGATCTTCGCAGCGACACCGTCACCCAACCTTGCGCCGGCATGCTCGACGCGATGGCCAAAGCCGCCACCGGCGATGACGTGTATGGCGAAGATCCGACGGTCAATCGTCTGGAAGCTGAATTGGCAAAACGGCTGGGTTTTGCCGCAGCGCTGTTTGTGCCCACCGGGACCATGAGCAATCTGCTGGGATTGATGGCCCACTGCGAACGCGGTGACGAGTACATCGTCGGCCAGCAGGCCCACACTTATAAATACGAGGGTGGTGGTGCGGCGGTGCTCGGTTCGATCCAGCCGCAGCCGCTGGAAGTGCAGGCCGACGGTTCGCTGGACCTGGCGCAGGTCGCGGCAGCGATCAAACCGGATGACTTCCACTTCGCCCGCACTCGATTACTGGCGCTGGAAAACACCATGCAGGGCAAAGTCCTGCCGCTGGAATACCTGGCGCGGGCGCGCAGTTTTACCCGCGAACACGGGTTGCAGCTGCACCTGGACGGCGCACGCTTGTACAACGCGGCAGTGAAGCTGGGTGTGGATGCCCGGGAAATCACTCAATATTTCGATTCCGTCTCGGTCTGCCTGTCCAAAGGGCTGGGCGCCCCGGTGGGTTCGGTGCTGTGCGGCTCGGCCGAGCTGATCGGCAAGGCGCGGCGCCTGCGCAAAATGGTCGGTGGCGGCATGCGTCAGGCCGGGATTCTGGCGGCGGCAGGCCTGTACGCGCTGGATCACAACGTTCAGCGCCTGGCCGATGACCACACCAACGCACAGTACCTTGCCGAAGGCCTGCGGGGGGCGGGTTTCGAAGTCGAACCGGTGCAGACCAACATGGTTTATGTGCAGATGGGCGACCAGGCCGAGGCGATCAAGGTGTTTGCCGCCGATCGCGGGATCAAGCTCAGTGCCGCCGCCCGTCTGCGTTTGGTCACGCACATGGACGTCAGCCGTGGGCAAATCGAGCAAGTCGTCGCGACATTCGTCGACTTTTCTGGCAAGTGACGGCGTTAACCGTCTAAATGAGTGTTTGCAACGTACAAACACACTGTACCTAGTCACTAACGCCGATATAATGCGGCCCTTTGCCGTCGCTTCGTCTGTTGACGTTTCGAACAGGCCTTTGGCCGCAGCCTCCGTGGAAGAACCTAATGAAAAGCGCAGAAATCCGTGAAGCCTTCCTTCGCTTCTTCGAAGAGCAAGGCCACACCCGTGTAGCCTCCAGCTCTTTGATTCCGGGCAACGACCCAACCCTGCTGTTCACTAACGCGGGGATGAACCAGTTCAAGGACTGCTTCCTGGGCCAGGAAAAGCGCGCGTACACCCGCGCGGTCAGCAGCCAGAAATGCGTGCGCGCCGGCGGCAAGCACAACGACCTGGAAAACGTCGGTTATACCGCCCGTCACCACACCTTCTTCGAAATGCTGGGTAACTTCAGCTTCGGCGATTACTTCAAGCGTGATGCCATCACCTACGCCTGGAACTTCCTGACGTCCGACAAGTGGCTGAACCTGCCGAAGGAAAAGCTCTGGGTCACCGTTTACGCCAGCGATGACGAGGCGTACGACATCTGGACCAAGGACATCGGGGTTCCGGCCGAACGCATGGTGCGCATCGGCGACAACAAGGGCGCACCGTACGCCTCCGACAACTTCTGGACCATGGGCGATACCGGCCCGTGCGGTCCTTGCACCGAGATTTTCTACGATCACGGCGCCGACATCTGGGGCGGCCCACCGGGCTCGCCGGAAGAAGACGGCGACCGCTACATCGAAATCTGGAACAACGTGTTCATGCAGTTCAACCGCACCGCCGATGGCGTGTTGCATCCGCTGCCAGCGCCGTCGGTCGACACCGGCATGGGCCTGGAGCGGATCAGTGCCGTGCTGCAGCACGTTCACTCGAACTATGAAATCGACCTGTTCCAGAGCCTGCTGAGCGCGTCGGCCAAGGCCATCGGCTGCACCAACGACGCCCAGGCTTCGCTGAAAGTGGTGGCTGACCACATCCGTTCCTGCGGTTTCCTGATCGCCGACGGCGTGCTGCCGTCCAACGAAGGCCGCGGTTACGTGCTGCGCCGGATCATCCGTCGCGCCTGCCGTCACGGTAACAAACTGGGCGCCAAGGGCAGCTTCTTCTACCAGATCGTCGCGGCCCTGGTCGCCGAGATGGGCGAAGCTTTCCCGGAACTGAAATCCCAGCAGGCGCACATCGAGCGCGTGCTGAAGGCCGAAGAAGAGCAATTCGCCAAGACCCTGGAGCAGGGCTTGAAGATCCTCGAGCAGGATCTGGCCGAACTCAAAGGCGACGTGGTGCCCGGCGACGTAGTGTTCAAGCTCTATGACACCTACGGTTTCCCGATGGACCTGACCGGCGACATCGCTCGCGAGCGCAGCCTGACCATCGACGAAGAAGGTTTCGAGCGTGAGATGGAGGCCCAGCGCGTCCGTGCCCGTTCCGCCAGTTCCTTCGGCATGGACTACAACAGCCTGGTCAAGGTTGACGTGGCCACCGAGTTCACCGGTTACATCGCTCACAGCGGTTCCGCCAAAATCGTTGCGCTGTATAAAGATGGCCAGTCGGTCGACGTATTGAGCGAAGGCGATGAGGGCGTGATCGTTCTCGACAAGACGCCGTTCTACGCCGAGTCCGGTGGCCAGGTCGGTGATTGCGGTTATCTGCAGGCGGGCAGCGCGCGTTTCGACGTGCGTGACACCACCAAGACCGGCGGTGCATTCCTGCACCACGGTATCCTGGATTCGGGTAGCCTGATCGTTGGTGCGCCGGTCGAGACCCACGTTGACGCCGAGGTGCGTCACGCCACGTCGTTGAACCACTCTGCGACTCACTTGCTGCACGCTGCATTGCGCCAGGTACTGGGCGATCACGTTCAACAGAAAGGCTCGTTGGTCGATAGTCAGCGCCTGCGCTTCGACTTCAGCCACTTCGAAGCCATCAAGCCTGAACAACTGAAAGCGCTGGAAGACATCGTCAACGCCGAGATTCGCAAGAACTCCGAAGTTGAAACCGAAGAAACCGATATCGAAACCGCCAAGCAAAAAGGCGCCATGGCGCTGTTCGGCGAGAAGTACGGCGACAGCGTGCGCGTGCTGAGCATGGGCGATTTCTCCGTCGAGCTGTGCGGCGGCATCCACGCCAACCGCACCGGCGACATCGGCCTGCTGAAAATCATCAGCGAAGGCGGTGTGGCATCGGGTGTGCGTCGTATTGAAGCCGTTACCGGTGCGCAAGCGCTGGCCTACTTGAACGCGGCGGAAGAACAACTCAAGGAAGCGGCCAGCCTGGTCAAGGGCAGCCGCGACAACCTGATCGACAAGCTGTCGGCTGTGCTGGAGCGCAACCGTCTGCTGGAGAAGCAACTCGAGCAGTTGCAGGCCAAGGCTGCCAGTGCCGCGGGCGACGATCTGTCGGCCCAGGCGCTGGACGTCAAGGACGTGAAAGTGCTGGCCGTGCGTCTGGACGGTCAGGATGGCAAGGCGCTGCTGGCGCTGGTCGATCAACTGAAAAACAAACTCGGCCGCGCAGTGATCCTGCTCGGCAGTGTCCATGAGGAAAAGGTCGTTCTGGTTGCAGGCGTAACCAAAGACCTGACTGGCCAACTCAAAGCCGGTGATTTGATGAAGCAAGCCGCTGCGGCAGTGGGCGGGAAGGGTGGTGGTCGTCCAGACATGGCGCAAGGCGGCGGTACCGACGCTGGCGCACTGGATGCGGCACTGGCCCTGACCGTTCCGTTTGTAGAGCAGGGTCTATAAGGCAGTACTTGCGGCCCGCAGTCTAGTGGTGGGCCGCCATACTGTTCGAGTGATTATTTGGGCGCCCTTCATGGGCAGAGGCGGCTTTGAAATGGCTTTGATCGTACAGAAATTTGGAGGCACCTCGGTCGGCACCGTCGAGAGAATCGAGCAGGTCGCCGACAAGGTTAAGAAATTCCGCGATGCCGGCGATGACCTGGTGGTTGTGCTGTCTGCAATGAGCGGCGAAACCAACCGTCTGATCGATCTGGCCAAGCAAATCAGTGGCGACGGCCAACCGGTTCCGCGCGAGCTGGACGTGATCGTCTCCACCGGTGAGCAGGTGACGATTGCCCTGTTGGCCATGGCGCTGATCAAGCGTGGCGTGCCGGCGGTGTCCTACACCGGTAACCAGGTGCGGATCCTGACGGATAGCGCACACAATAAAGCGCGTATCCTGCAGATTGATGACCAGAAGATTCGCGGTGATCTGAAGGCAGGTCGTGTGGTGGTGGTCGCCGGTTTCCAGGGCGTCGACGAGCACGGCAACATCACCACCCTCGGTCGTGGCGGTTCCGACACCACCGGCGTGGCGCTGGCGGCAGCCCTGAAGGCTGACGAATGCCAGATCTACACCGACGTCGACGGCGTCTACACCACCGACCCGCGTGTGGTGTCTGTGGCTCAGCGCCTGGACAAGATCACCTTCGAAGAGATGCTGGAAATGGCCAGCCTCGGTTCCAAGGTGTTGCAGATCCGCGCGGTCGAGTTCGCCGGCAAGTACAACGTTCCGCTGCGCGTATTGCACAGCTTCAAGGAGGGTCCGGGCACCCTCATTACTATTGATGAAGAGGAAACCATGGAACAGCCGATCATTTCCGGTATCGCTTTCAACCGCGATGAAGCCAAGCTGACCATCCGTGGCGTGCCAGACATCCCGGGCGTTGCCTTCAAGATTCTCGGCCCGATCAGTGCCGCGAACATCGAAGTGGACATGATCGTGCAGAACGTCGCGCACGATAACACCACCGACTTCACCTTCACCGTGCACCGCAACGACTACCAGGCGGCGCAGGCCGTGCTGGAAAAAACCGCTGGCGAGCTGGGTGCCCGTGAAGTCGTGGGCGACACCAAGATCGCCAAGGTGTCGATCGTCGGCGTTGGCATGCGTTCTCACGCAGGCGTGGCCAGCCGCATGTTCGAATCCCTGGCCAAGGAAAGCATCAACATCCAGATGATCTCGACGTCGGAAATCAAAGTCTCCGTAGTGATCGAAGAGAAGTATCTGGAACTGGCTGTGCGCGCTCTGCACACGGCTTTCGAACTGGACGCACCGGCCCGCCAGGGCGAGTGATGCGTTTGCCAAAAGGCGCGGTCTGACCGCGCCTTTTGTTTTTTTGAATGGCGTGGCCCCCGAGGCTGTTCTTTTGCTCGCGCTAGTCAATACTCAGGCATGTAGGGCTGCGACCGCTCCGGTTGTGGGTCGAGTGCCTTTTTTTTGCAGACTGTTGTCCCTGAAATGTAATGCGTGAGGAGAAAGGTATGCTGATTCTGACTCGTCGGTGCGCAGAAAGCCTGATTATCGGTGATGGCGAAATCACCGTGACCGTGCTCGGCGTCAAAGGAAATCAAGTGCGCATCGGTGTTAATGCCCCCAAAGAGGTGGCGGTTCACCGGGAGGAAATTTACCTGCGTATCAAGAAAGAGAAGGACGAAGAACCAAGCCATTAATTTTTATCGTTTTTTATGTTTGCAAACGGGGAAGAAGCTGGTTAATATACGCCCCGTGTTGCGGAGAGCTGGCCGAGTGGCCGAAGGCGCTCCCCTGCTAAGGGAGTACACCTCAAAAGGGTGTCGGGGGTTCGAATCCCCCGTTCTCCGCCATTATTTGCGTAGTACGTTGTAATCTGGCTTCTTCGGTAAGTTGTTGAAATTACTAGAAAAAGTGCTTGACATAGAGATTAGACGGCCTATAATGCGCGGCAACAAATGCACTCGTAGCTCAGCTGGATAGAGTACTCGGCTACGAACCGAGCGGTCACAGGTTCGAATCCTGTCGAGTGCACCATTTAAGAGTTGGTTGCAGTAATGCAAGTAACTTGGTTTCAACCAGTTGTGGTCTGGTCTAAAAACACAAAATGCACTCGTAGCTCAGCTGGATAGAGTACTCGGCTACGAACCGAGCGGTCACAGGTTCGAATCCTGTCGAGTGCACCATACAACAGAAAGCCCGCATTTAATGCGGGCTTTTTGCCGTCCGGGATTTGGCTTTTCCTTTCGTGCATCCCCTCTCGTCGAACTCCACCTGTGCACTGCGACCTCGCAGGGTGTCGTAACGGTAGCTCGTGGCTGAATTGCGAATACTGATCTTGTCCGGCTTACCGAGGGCGCTTTCGACGTCTTGCTGGCTCATGCCGGCGACCACTCGCCGGTTGATGATCGCTTCGCGGCGCTCCCTGGCAGTGATCAGGTTTCCACACTTGTCCTGCGCCTGACCGACCACGGTCGGCTCTTTCCTCTGGATTTTCATTCCTGGTGTTTCACGGGGTTCGGCTGGCGGCATAAGTGCCATCGCACTGCCGGGTGTAAAGGCGCGGACGTCCTGAAGTGAAACGCTTTCTCCCGTGGCACAACTCAGTGTGGTGAAGGTAATGCGTCCATTGGCCGCCTCGCAGCGCTGAACGGTGATGGCGAGCGCCAGGGGCAGGGGGCTGAACAGGCCGAGCAGTAATAAGAATTGTGCAACTGATGGCATCAGGCGTCCTCCATGACGTTCCTCTTCAAGGGTAGCGGCTACAATTTTCGAGGGGGGTGTGTTTTCTTTTCAGAATACGTCGTCGCATTTTCATGGATCAGGAGATGCTCAGGTTTGTTGTGCAAGCGCTTGTTTCAGCCGAGATTTTTTAACGTTTAAAACCGTCAGGCGGTGTATCATTGCGCCCGTCAGCCCCGCCGGGGCTTGTGGAATACCTCCATGGACTTACCCAGTAGTTACTCAGTACCCCGTTTCACCAATCATGAATTGACTGATTGATCCTTCCGGCGTGCCCCGCTGCTGGGAGTGGAGTTCGCCTATGTCCGAAGTTGAAGTAAAGAAAACGCAGGAAAGCTTGCAGGATCGCCTGGCTCAGGTGGTTGAGTTGCTGCAGCGCCAGCGAGTGATAGAAGACCTGACTCACCGCCAGGAAGGCCCGCATCATGACCGGGTCGAGAACCTGGTCCACCGGCAGAACCTCGTCGAGTTGCAACGCAAGCTCGATGACCTGCACTCCGCCGACGTCGCCTACATCCTTGAAGCCTTGCCGCTGGACGATCGTCTGACGCTCTGGCAACTGGTCAAGGCCGATCGCGACGGCGACATCCTTCTTGAAGTATCCGATTCGGTTCGTGAAACCCTGATCGCCGACATGGACGATCACGAGCTCCTGGCAGCCGCCAAGGACATGGATGCCGACGAACTCGCTGACCTGGCCTCCGAGCTGCCGCGAGACGTCGTCCATGAGCTCATGGAGACCCTCGACCAGCAACAACGCGAACGTGTGCGTTCGGCACTGTCCTACGACGAGGAGCAGGTCGGTGCGCTGATGGACTTCGAGATGGTGACCATCCGCGAGGATGTCAGCCTCGAAGTGGTCTTGCGTTATCTGCGCCGTCTCAAGGAGTTGCCGGGCCATACCGACAAACTGTTCGTGGTCGATTACGACGGTGTCCTCAAGGGTGTGTTGCCGATCAAGCGTTTGCTGGTCAACGATCCGGATAAACAGGTTTCCGAGGTGATGGCCAGCGATCCGGTGAGTTTCCACCCGGACGAAGACGCCTACGATGCGGCCCAGGCCTTCGAGCGTTACGACTTGATCTCCGCGCCTGTGGTCGACAAGAACGGCAAGCTGATCGGCCGTCTGACCATCGATGAAATGGTCGACCTGATCCGTGAAGAGAGCGAAAGCGAAGTTCTCAACATGGCGGGTCTGCGTGAAGAAGAAGACATTTTTGCGTCGGTCTGGAAATCCCTGCGTAACCGTTGGGCCTGGCTGGCGATCAACCTGATTACCGCATTCGTGGCTTCTCGGGTCATCGGTTTGTTTGAAGGTTCGATCGAGAAGCTCGTGGCGCTTGCGGCGTTGATGCCGATCGTGGCGGGGATCGGTGGTAACTCGGGCAACCAGACCATCACCATGATTGTTCGGGCCATGGCGCTGGACCAGGTGAGCACCGGCAATACCTCGCGCCTGATGCGCAAGGAATTGGCCGTCGCGTTGATCAACGGCGTGATCTGGGGCGGGGTGATTGGCCTGGTTGCCTACATGCTCTATCACAGTTGGTCATTGGGCGTGGTGATGACTGCCGCGATGACGCTCAACCTGTTGCTGGCGGCATTGATGGGGGTCTTGATTCCGATGACCCTGGCGAAGATGGGGCGTGATCCTGCGATGGGCGCCAGTGTGATGATTACTGCCGTGACCGACAGCGGAGGCTTTTTCATCTTCCTGGGGCTTGCGACAATCTTCCTGCTCTAAAGTCCGTTTCACTGAAACCCGCCGTCAGGCGTAATGCTGTTGTAGGAGCGAGCTTGCTCGCGATGGTCGTCAACGATAACGCGTATTTACTGGCTAAACGCGGCGCTCTTGAGTCCATCGCGAGCAAGCTCGCTCCTACAGGGACCACAGCATTACGCCGTCAGGCGGTTTTTTTGTGCCCGGATTTCAGGCAAAAAAAAGCCAGCGATCAGGCTGGCTTGCGCTTTCTGGCTGAATCAGGACGCGTCGGCGGCCATTTCAGCGTCATGGGCGATCAGCGAAACCAGGGCGTTCTGCTGTCTGTGGGAGAGTTGGCGGAAGCGCTGTAGCAGCTCGCGTTCGTGCAAGGAAAGCTCCGGGCTGTCCAGGCGCATGCTCAGCTCTTCTCCCAGTGCACCTTCCTGAATAAGACTTTGCTCAAGGCGCGCGATGATTTCGGAGTTCATGCTGCGATGATGATTGCGAGCCACCTCGGCAATGCGTTCACGCATTCCGTCTGGCAGACGTACGACGAACTTGTCAGCCGTACGGCTGGAATAAATTGCCTGTTTCAATGGGCGCATATATTTAACCGGTTAGTTCAGGGGAGCGGTTTTCGGGATTGGCCGCAGGATGTCTGGTAGGACAAGCGCTCTGACCAAATGTTCAACCTGAATTGATAGAGGTGCGCATCATGCCCCAAGCAAGCCAGATCCTTGGCGTCAATTCTGTGACAAATATTGAACTGTATAAAGGCGTTCTGCCAGCACCAATTATCAGAAATGCGAATTAGTTTGAAAAGTTCGACCGGGCCGTATCGTCTAACGCGTCTGCACCCGACGAAAGATTTCTGACGGGCCGCAAAAGCGGACTCGATCACTGCTCCTTGCCTTTACAGGATAGTGGCAAATGGCCGATTTACTAGGGAGCGTCGTCTGGAGGGGGGGAATTCAGGATGGATGGCAGGCCTTTGCGCCGGATCTGCCATACCTGGATTAACGCAGGACCGGATCAAACTTGATCTTGCGTCCGGCAATCAGTGCGAGCACGAACAGAGCGCTGAATACACCACAGGCAATCAGGGGAAGGGTAACGACCATGTCCTGGGTCAATGACAGATGAAAAATGCCGCTCAACAAGGCGAGGATGAAGAAACTCGCGGCTGGTTTGGACATGCTGTGCTCCTTGGTGAGGGTCATTCAAAATACCAGGCGCTCCGCAGACGGAGCTGGCACCAGGATGGTTTCCTGGCTGACCTCCTGACTGACAAAGCCGTGCTGGCTGCTCATCACGGCCAACTGCGGCGCTTTCTGCAGTTGAAGGTAATGTGGCATTCGCTGGGCAACCTGCGTAGCACCGCTCTCGTGGGTAAAATGAAAACCCGGCAAAACCGTCAGAGCGATTGCACTCGAGAGTAAAAGGGCGCTGTTCATGAGCGGCCTCCGTAGTTCTGTGAGAACAGCTGAAGCAGCTCGCATGCCAGAGTCTATCGACAATTAAATTCTTTAAAAACAATGAATTAGGATATTTTCGCGAAAGTCGGATCTTGCATTTTGCAATGATGGCTTTTTGCAGTAATGCAATTTGCACGGTAAACAAGTCCGCGCCTTGCCGAGGCGTCTGCCTACACTTAAAAAGCCCAACGGACGACATGACAAAAGCCGGCCCGGCCGTTAACATGCACGCCGTCCATCGCGCCGCGTATCTTCGCGGCCGACTTGTGTCCCAGTAGCTCAATTGGATAGAGCATCCCCCTCCTAAGGGGAAGGCTGGCAGTTCGAACCTGCCCTGGGACACCATATAATTCAAGCGCTTACCATCCTTGGTCTTCTGTCTTTATTTTGCTGGCTATCACTGGGCTAGCTTGGCGCTCTGCATCGATATCCTAAGCGAAGAGTGATTTTGCCTCACAAGCCGGGCAGCGGCAGTCGACGCGGCCAGCAATGGCCCTGGCTTGGATCTGAGCGACGCGACAGGCCGAGCACACGATCGCTTGCGGACGCCATTCGCGGGTGATTGTAGCGCCGTTGCGGTCCTCATCCAGGGCAAGCCAGGTCGCTGCGGCGTGCACGTTCATCCATACCGTCGGCATGCACGGTACCGCGACCACTTCGCCAGGGCGAAGGCTGTTCGCCTTCACGGAGACGTAGTGGATCAGACCGTCATGCTTCAGCTCAAGGATTACGCTACCTGAGTCAATCCGATCGCGGTACTCGAAGCGTTGCGCTTGCTCGTTCCAGGTGGCGATGCCAGGCTGCTCATCGTGAAAGGCCAAGCCATCCGGCACCTCTCGAATGCACCTAGCCAGCGCCTCGGTGTCATTCTGAGTTTCGGTAACCAGCCGATAGCCAGGCTCGCCATTGACGATAATGCCGACGCGACGCGCACGGAGCGGCACGTATGTCTTTGGAGCCTTCCCTCTGGCATTCCTGCCAAGCTTCCACTCGCGCTGCCGGTTCCAGCAGCTCACACAGATGTCGCCACTAACATGGATCAGCCGAAGGTCGGACCGGCCACAGCGAGTACATCTGGTGCCCTGATCCGGATGTCCCGTGATCTTGATCTTGGCAGAAGCCGATGTGGTCTGGAGGGGATCGACTTTGCCAGCGTGCACGGCTCCGATCGGGCAGAAGCGGCAAGCCGATGCCCGCTCATCACCGGCTATGGCCCGCGTGTACCGACCAGAGCAGTCGTCGCTGCTCATGGTGGCGCTCAGCTTCTCGCAACGGAAATGTCGCTTGCCCGGCACCCACTGCAGGTACTCGATTCCATCGGCACAGGGTTGAGGCGCGGTACTCACGGATGCGCCTCAACAGCGAGGCCGAGCCTGACGGCCCGAGCTTCTGATGCACGCATTGGTGGCCAATCATTGCCTTGGGCATCCATTGCGATCGTAGGTGCGAGTGAAGTGCTAAGAGTTTCTTGGTGTTCCTCAGTCGCCATTAGGGCTTTGCGGGTCAGCAGCATGCCCATCTTAAGTACTTCGGGCTGGGTCACCTTGTGCTTAACTGCCAGCGATCGCAGGATCTTGGCGGTGGCATTGTCCAGGGACAGCGTCATTCGGGTTATCCCAGCGGTTTTCAGGCTGTCTCGACGCTTTCTCTGGCGCTGCTTTGGGGTTTTGGGGATGCTCAAAAGTCATATCTCGGTGATCATGCCGTGGTGGCGTGACCACGTTAAAATCACGACTGGGCTAGTAGCGTGGTCACGCACTCACAGTGGGCAGTGACTCTCACCGGTCCCCGGATGTGAAATTTGAGCACTGGTGCCGTTGGCAGCGCTGGAAGAAATAACGCATAGACGTTCAGCGCACTGGTCGTGGCAAAATTGCATCACGAATTTCGCACCACAGTTTGAAAGGATTCCGCCTTGTCTCTAAACCCATACGACAAAGAGTTTAGTCGGCTCACTGCCTCAGTCAGCACACTCGGTCTCAAGATCAGTGAAATCAAGAATTTGTGCGATTGCTATGATCCGGCCCGGAGGCCTGCATTGGACCAGGCAATCCTCAAGGCTGAGGAAAAGCATGCCGAGGAGAAGGCGCGGGTTGAGGCTTATACCGAGCAGCAGCGCAAACTGGTTGCTGAACTGAAGCGTGCGGAAGCCGTCTTCGAGGACAACAAGTGGAGTGTCAAAGGTTGGTTCAGCGGTAGTAATTCCGCAATGTCCCGGGCTCGCGATCAGGCCGTAGCGAATGCGGCCAATCAATACAAGATGCTGAAGAGTGCCCGTGAAAATGAAGCCGCAGCACTCACGGATATTGATAGTTGCCGGCAACAGCTCCAGTTTGCCATTGAGCACTATGGAAAGCGTGAAGCCTATCGCCAGGAAATTTCGGAGTGCGAAAGAAAACGCGAGGAGTTGCTTGCGGAGCTGAAAAAAATCAGTGCCCCCAAAGAGGCTCTGGACAGAGAACTGAAGCCCACTGTGTCTGCTATGGATGCTCTGCGCTCGCAGATGAACGATTTGCGCCGGGACATACAAAAGGCCGAACGGCTCGAATCGGCTCGCAGCAATGCCAGGACCTCTAAAGACAAGTGGGAGGTGCGCAAGGAGTGCGAGCAACTCTTTGGCAAGGCCAATCCTAGCTCGGTGGTAACGCAGAAGCGAAAAGCTCTCGAACCTCTTGAGCGTGATTTACGGAAGCACTCGAAGCATGCAACCACCATCGTAAGGCGTCATACCATGATGGTCGACAGCATCGTCATAGACGGCAGCAACCTGTGTTATTCACGAAACGATTTTATCGGCATCATGGTCGTGGCGACCGTTGCCAATCACCTTGCCGAGAAGCACCCGGTCACAGTGGTCTTTGACGCTTCCATTCGACGGAAACTGGGCATGGGAGATGATGAGATCCGCGCCCAGTTTAGTGACAAGGTCAAGGTACATGTTGTGGCCACGCGTACCAAGGCCGACTCTTTGGTCCTCAAGGAAGCAGCCGGGGTCAACTGTTGGGTGATCTCGAACGATCGCTTCGTGGAGTTCGTAACTGAGCCGGTGGTAAGCGAGGATCGGATCATTCGCCATGAAATCACTGAAGAGGCTGTCTACATCGCGCAGCTCGGTCTTGAGTTGTCGCTTCCGATCAGACAGCAGTCGCAGTGTCACGGTTAGCGTCCCTAGGGGGGGGGGCTGCCATCTGGGGCCAATCGAAAGCGCCTAAATGCAATGGTCTTCACAGCTCTGGTGGCGCTTTTCAGTGTGCCATTATCGGCCTGGGTTGAGCTCTGCTCGGGAAGGCATCCTGTAGCCAGCTAAGCCATAGCCAAGGGCTGCACCTGTGCGTGTATGTAGTCCTGATCGAGAAGACCATGTGGATGACGTTGCAGCAAATGGGAAAAGTTGAGCCGCTCGTCGCTGTGGCCCCCCCCTGATCTAGGCGACCTCAATCACTGGTAGAAATAATGACCAAGCTCCACGCCTGCCCTAAGTGCAGCAGCACTGATTGTGATTCCCTTCAGGTTCTGCACGAAGCTGGAGTCGAGAAACTGGATAAGGCGCTGAAGCCGCCTTCGAATCCTGGCATCGTCAGCTGCATTGTCACGCTGTTACTTTCGTGTGTTCTGTTGTTTATTCGTCATCCCATCACTATTGCGATTGCGGTGTTTTTATTGTTCAGCGCCCTGGGGCAGTTTTCAGGCAGGAAGGGTAACTCTAAGAAATACCTCCAGTGGACAAGAACCTATCGCTGTAATAGTTGTGGTAAGGCCTTTTTGCCTAAGCACTAGGCTTTAGTCCCAGCTTGGCCAAAGCGCTTGAAACGAGCCATGCGTCCTTTGGTCGAGGAGGGTGGTGTACGTATGGGCATAGCAACGGTTCTTTGTATGTTCCGCACTAGTGTGTCGCGCGGCTGGCCAGATCGATAAGCTGTTCGGTCTGGTCGATGGTTTCAAGAACCAACACGGTCCGCAGTTCGCGCTGCGAAATTGCACTCCACTTGACCACCTGTTTGCATTCGACTTGACCAGTCATTTGCATTCGTTCTGACCACCGATTGCATCGGATTTGACCAGCAGGCTTTGTAACCAGATTTGGCCATAAATTAGCCGACTCACATTGTTTGACATGGCTCTGATAATCTCTGAGCCATGTCAAACTTCTAAACTAAGGAGCTCAGGATTGTTTCAGCACACTGGCAAAAAACGCTTTGGTCCGGTCATGTTTTGGATTTTCAAACAGATCTTTTGGTGATCCTTGCTCCAGGATTCGTCCTTCATGTATGTAAACAGCTCGATCCGCCACTTCTCGAGCGAAGTTCATTTCATGAGTGACGATAATCATCGTCATCCCCGAATTGGCGAGCTCGCGCATCACATCGAGGACCTCACTGACCATCTCCGGATCAAGCGCTGAGGTGGGCTCATCGAACAACATCAATTTCGGCTCCATGGCCAAAGCCCGAGCGATGGCAACACGTTGCTGCTGGCCTCCTGACAATTGCCCCGGATATTTCTGCGCGTGTTCGGCGATGCGCACGCGTTGTAACAACTCCAGCGCCTGCTTCTCACTGTCAGCGCGACTCTTGCCGCGTACTTTGCGAGGCGCCAAGGTGATGTTCTCAAGCACGGTCTTATGCGGAAACAGATTGAACTGCTGGAACACCATTCCCGCCTCTTTGCGGATCTCCTTGAGTAACCGCAACTTCGGGTGCTTGGCGGGAAGGATCAGGTTGTCCACCTCGATACTGCCCTCGGAGTAGGTTTCGAGGCCGTTCATACAACGGATCAAGGTCGACTTGCCGGAACCACTGGCCCCCAGGACGACCACCACTTCACCCACGGCTACCTGCATATCAATCCCTTTCAGGACGTGTACATTGCCGTAGTGCTTGTGCAGATTTTCGACTGTAACAATGACTTGTGAAGTTGCCATCAGCGCGATCGTCCCGTGAGTTGAGTGCGTTCATAGAAGTTAATCAGCGCCGACAGGCTCAAGGTGATTGCCAGGTACAGCACACCGATCATCAAGTAGACCTCCAGGGCATTGAAAGTCGCTGCGATGTAGATCTGTCCTTGACGCACCAATTCGCCAATGCCGATGACAGAGAACAGTGACGTATCTTTGATGCTGGTAATGGCCTGATTGCCGAGTGCTGGCGCCATGCGCTTGAGTGCTTGTGGCCAGGTGATGTGGGTGAAGGTCTGCAACGGTCCCAATCCCAGAGAAAGCCCGGCCTCCCTTTGGCCCCGATCAATCGAACCAACACCGCCACGCACGACTTCGGAAATATAGGCACCTGAGTTCACCGCAATCGCTGCGACCGCCGCGGTGAATGGGTCCAGCGGGTGACCGATGATGGCCGGCAGGCCATAGAAGATGAACAACACTTGCACCAAGATCGGCGTACCACGAAATATCTCAACGTACACCGTGGCCAGCACACGCAGATACCACTGCGGCGCGAGTCGAAGCATGCCAAACATAACGCCAAGCACCATGCCGATGAGCACACCGATCACCGAAATCAACAACGTCATGGGCAGGCCGTTAAGCAACGCCGAGACACTATCGAACGCTGCTTGCCAATCGAACTGAAAATTCATTTTGACCCTCTGCACAAAAGCGGTGCCGCGCACTGTCGGCACCCGATTCGAACGACTTACTGCGTGACGTCAGCGGACTTGGATGGCTGCGTACCAAACCATTTTTGATAGAGCGTGGCGTACGTACCGTTTGCCTTGACGGTTTCCAGGGCTTTGTTCGTTGGCTCCAGCCACTTGCTACCCTTGGTGAAAGCAATGCCGTATTGTTCGCCGTGATAGAGCGGCCCCACGACTTTGGCCTTGCCTTTACCCGCATTGGCGGCGTAGTTGGCGATCACCGGCTGATCACCCACAACGGCATCGGCGCTGCCTGCAGCCAAGGCCAGGAACGCGGTGGCGTAAGTCGAGTAAGGCACCAGCTTGACGTCGCTACCGAGGGTTTGCTGAGTGAAGGTGTATCCCGTGGAACCCGTCAGCGCCGCCACGGTTTTACCTTTCAGATCCTCAAAATTACTGATCCCCTGGCCACTCTCCTTCACAAGAATCTGCAAGCCGGAATCGTAGTAAGGCATCGAAAAATCAATCACTTTCTTGCGCGCATCCGTGATGGTGATGCTAGACGCCGAGGCTTCGACGTTGCCGCTTTGCAGGGCCGGAATAATCCCCGCGAAATCCAGAGGCAAAACCTGCACTTCATAACCTGCAATCGGCCCCAACGCCCGCATCAGATCCATGTCAAAGCCTTGCATCTGCTGGCTTTTCTGGTCCATGAAGGCAAACGGCAGAAAGCTTGGATCCGCGGCTACTTTCAAGGTGGGCAATGGTGCCGCCTGCAGCCATCCGCAGGTGCTCAGCAGAGCGACGGCAACTAACCCACGGTGCCTGCTTGCGGCGTTTGAGTGGAATGAAACAGTGGCTTTCTTGAACATCGAAGCGAGCGTTTTCATTTTGTTTCTCTCTTATGGAAAACAGACTGGCAGGATTAAAAGTGACGCCTTGGCAGGCTGATGTTTTTTTAGAGTGCAGGGGTGCCCAGGGTTAGCGGCTCGATGGGTTCAAGGGCGCTTTCTGCCATGACATGGCCCTGAAGCAAGTGATCAATCAACTCAACGGTGGTGGAACTACGGGTCAACATCAGGCAAGTAACCTGGCCCTCCTTGACCCTGGACGCATGCCAACATCCAGGTCGCATGCAGATGCCCTTGCCAGGGGCAATGCTGAAAGCCTTGATCGTGCCGCTATCAACTGAGCCATCCGCGTGGCTGAGTGCGACGATATGGATGACTTCGCCCGTCAACGGCACAATCGCCTGTTCGGTCAACCGATGGACCTCAAGGGTCGTAATTGCTGCGCGGCTGCGATAATTGACCCAGAGCACTTCAGTTGCGCCCTGCTCACCCGGTTCAAACAAATGGGCATGCCAGAAGTCGGTATCCGGGTTGCTGAATCCCGGCAGATCACCCGCAGGATCGAAAGCTTCACCCAGCACTCGGCCATAAGGCGCAAATGCATGGGAGGTCAGAGGCTCGATGTGTAAAAGCTCAGTTCGGTTCATCACGGTCTCCACATCCAAATTTCAGGCGCACGATGCCCACGACGCCTTTGTCGACGATAATCAGGCAGGAATAAAACGCAGGATCTGCCTGCGAGAGGCGCCAGTTCTAAAGGTTCAGCGGGAATCGCAAACAACGCTCGATTGACAGGCCGACACTGAGAATGTGCCGGTCGTGGCCTGCCAATCCGGCAATTGAAAGCCCCACTGGCAAGGTCTCGCCTGCTCCGTGGCATGGCAGGCTCAGCGCGCACCCATCAAGAAAATTGATCACACTCGGGTTGCGCAGCACCAAGGCGTTGGTTGCAAAAAAACGCTCGTCATTGGCTTGCAACTCGCTCAATTGCGGCGCGGTAATCGCCACCGTTGGCATCAGCCAAGCGTCAGCCGCCTCCAAGTGTTTTCGCGCACAAGCAATAAGCCGGGCTCTGTGCTTTTGCAGTTCAAGGTAGTCGTAGGCGCTCAAGGATTCACCCCTCCGAATGCGCTGTGCGACCCGCGGGTCATACAAATCGGCACCCGGCCCTTGCAGCCAAGGCCGATGCAAATGCCAAGCTTCTGCGGCGGTCAAACCGCCGGCGGCATTGATTCCGGGAAGTTCATAGAGTTCGGGAAAACCGAACCGCACAATCTCGGCGCCGGCGTTTGAGAGTCGCTTGAGCGTGCGCTCGAAAGCGCTGGCTGTTGCGGCGTCGAGGCCATCAAGCACGTAGTCGTCAGTCACCAGTAACCGTAAACCCGATAACGGCATTGGTACGGGGTTAAGCCGCTCAGCACTCAACACTTCATCCAATAGCACACAATCTTCGACACTGCGCGCCAATGGGCCAACGGAGTCCAGACTTTCGGACAATGCGAAGCTGCCCTGGACAGGAACACGCCTGGCGGTTGGCTTGAAGCCCGTCAAGCCGCAAAACGCCGACGGTATTCTGACCGAGCCACCGGTATCGGTTCCGAGTGCGGCCACAGCCATGTCCCCAGCCACGCTGATCGCTGCACCGGAGCTTGAACCGCCAGCGATCCGTGCCGGGTCCCACGGAAGCACGGGCGTACCGAAATGCGGATTCAAGCCCAGGCCAGAAAAGGCGAATTCACTCATATTGGTGCGCCCCAGCAGTATCGCGCCGGCGGCTTTCAATCGAGCCACGACAATTGCATCGGTCGATGCCGGCTCTGCTTGCGCTAACAAACGCGAGCCAGCTGCGGTGACTTGTCCCTCTACGTCAAACAGATCCTTAATCGAGATCGGTATCCCAGCCAATAGCGGCAATGCTGCTCCTGATGATCGGGCCTTGTCGCTAGCGATCGCGCACACCCGTGCGCTCTCGAAGTCAACGCTTACGTAAGCACTGCCACCTGCATTACGGTGCTCGACAATACGGTCAATCGCCGCGTCGACCAGGGCCAGGCTAGAGGTCAACCCGTCACTCAGGTCTTGGGCTATTTGAGCAATCGATTTCATGCGGGTTACTCCGCCATCGGCAAAGGGTCTACCGCGTAACGATGGTGCAAGCTGCGCTGGAGTACCGGATCATGCAACTCCATCTCAAACGCTTCGCCATAACCCAACTCACCGAGAACCGGTTGGGTACCGCAAAACATAGCTGTATAGGGAGGCAACTGCGCCTGTTCATTGAGCTTGGCCAGCAGTTGTTCAGGCGCCAGTAGCCCCGTGACCGGACCTTCCTGGTACAACTCTCGCTGGCCACCGCGGATGCGCCAGGTGCGCATGACCAGTTGGTCCCAGTGCGGTGCGACTTGCGCATACCGCCAGACCTGAATACCAATCGGCTTATCGCACATCTGTTTGGATACGGTGACGTCGTAGCTTTCAACCTTGCGGTCGGTATGGTCAGAACCCAGCCCGATCATCAAACCTTCATCACTGGGGATCAGCACGAACTCCGTCTCGCCGGAAGAGAAAGTTCCTGGTACCTGAATTCGTTCTGCCGGATTCAACAGGCTGGCAGAAACCCGATAGAAACAAGGCACCTGCGTCGGCCGACGGACGCCAATAGCCTCGAGCTCAAGGATGTGGTGTTCGACCGCTGCCAAGTCGCGCCCTGCCCATCCGGCAATAATTAGATGGTCGATCCGCAGCGTCAGATTGCCATGGTCGGCCACTTGAAAAGTCAGTTGTGTCATGGGAGATCCTTGATCAGAGTGTGCGCATGATTGCGCGGCGGAAATCATCGATGTGGTCGTGGATAGCCGTGATCGCTCCCTCAGCGTCACGGCTCTCCAGAGCGCTCAATATCTGCATGTGCTCTTGATAGATGCGCTCACTGTGACTGGCATCAGAAACGGTCAAAAACCAGAAGCGCGCTTGTTTTTCATGCAGATTACGCAGCAGATCGGCTAACACTTTGTTGCGGGCAGCCGAGGAGATTGCCAGATGAAATTGAAGATCGACTGACATCAATCCGGGTACATCACGACGACGCAGCAACTCCGGAGTGCGATCAAGAATTTCATGCATGGCGAGAAAGTCGGTTTCATGAGCACGCTCCAGCGCCAGCTTCACGCACAGTTGCTCATTGGTCACGCGCACCTCAATCATGTCGAGCACGTCGTTGAGCGATAGCGGCGTGACCATCACACCCTTGCGCGGCAGGATGATCACCATGCCCTCCATCTCCAGGCGATGAAGCGCTTGGTGGATCGGCGTGCGACCGAGCCCCAGCAGGCTGGTCAAGTGCGCTTCATTGATCGGCTCACCGGGGCGAAACTCACAGGTAATGATTCGCTGCTTGATTTGCGAGTAAGCCAGTTCACGCAGATTTGCCGCGCCGTTGGCAGGTGTATTTGCAGTGGAGGAGGACTGCATTCCGAGATCGATAGGTTCAAGCATGGTGAAAACCTCTAAAAACACTCTGATATATCACAGTGTTTTCAGAAAGCATGAGCCATGCCAATTCCCCCGCATGCGCCTTAAGGCCCTAGCTAGAAGTCTATTGGGGATTTTTAGATCTTTTTCGATGAGTACTAGAAGTGATACACATTGTATCAAATACTCAAGCTTGCGTTATGTATGGGTATTTTGTACACGCATCACTCGGCATCGCTCATTAAGACTGAAATCCTCTACGATCTACCTACGGCTCCACCTGTGGTCTCGGTAAAGCCCTTTTATGATCCTGATTCAGCGTCACTACCTTGTCTCTTGCTCGAAAGCGGAGGTGGCAGCTTTGGGTTCTGGCTGTGTGAAAACGTTTTAGAGCTGGTTTGACAGTCAGAACCGCAACGAAAATCGCGTTCACCCGAAAATTTTAGGTCTGCTGACTAACCAAGCGCTGACAGATTGTACGTAGCAACGCAGACTTCAAAGCGGGGCAGCCTTTTTACACAGCCTCGGCCGTTATCTGCCAGTCACGACTGGTTGGTTTGGGTCGTTCTCTGCAGGTCACGGCCACGAAGCGTGCCGGTCAAATCCGATGCAAATGATTGGTCAAGTCGAGTGCAAATGGGTGGGCAGGTCTGTGCAATTACCCATCGCGCCGCACATGCTTTCCGCAGTCCTCATCCAGCCCCTCGTTCAGCACTACCTCAGTACGGCTTTGTACATTGCAGATTCCTGCATTTCGCGGAGGCTGAGGATATGAAAGGGGCGAACTATAATCCTGCTCGGACGTTCACTGTGGCACCCGGTCTTTGAGTCATACACAGCGGTGAGGTGGACCATTGCAGGGTTCTTCACGAAGGGAATCCTCAGGTAAGAGTGCCGGGCAAGGCGTCACACCGGCGCACTGCCAAACCATAGACCAAGAAGGCTAGCCGTGCGCCGGTGGCAAGACGCAGGGCCCAGATTCTGGGCACCTGCTGCGACAGTTCTGGCGAAGGGAATTCCTCGCACAATGTCACACCCGAACAAACACTTGGGTGTGCCAGCGCTCAGTCACCGTAACGCTGGCGTCTAGTCTGTTCAATGCATCCCCCTGCCTTGTCGCATCCTCTGAAAACCCAAACGCATTCCGATACCGTTGGCCTTGCTGCCGATCCATACGCCAGTAAGAGAAACCCATATCGAGGCGGACTCGAACCTGGCGCCCAGAAGTAAACGTCAAGCGCAGCATACGCCCGTGGTCGATGGCCAGATCGCTTCGCACCTCAGGGGAAAAACCCACGTATTCCAACGCTGCCTGCATCGCTTCATCGCGCTGCTCATGGCTGGGCCAGTCGTGCCATAGAAGTGTGGGTGCTAGGAACGTGGACTGATACTGCTGGCCTGTAACAATCACTCGCGGGCTTGAAGTAGCCTCAGTGACAGCATGGCGCAGCGCATCGACTACCTCAACGAACAGTGCCACGGTAAATGGGTTGCGGATGTACCGATCGGAGTATTCGATGCATTCCAGAACGTCCTGTTGAGCGAAGGCAGTGCGCAGGGCCGGTGAGCGCTCAGTCAGCAACGACCAGAATTGCTTGCCAAACCCAACCAGCTTGCCGCCCACATCTGCCGGTGCGATGTCAATTTCAGTATCGCCGGACACGGGCCGAATTTCAGTTGCCGCAAAGTTGTGTGGGCTAGTTGCTGAGTGATCTGGGTTACCTCGAACGATCAGGCAGCCATCGACGTTTCGAGACCACGAGTTCACCGGAATGCCTAGGGCTTCAGCCTTACTCGCCCAGGCAATCATTGAGTCTGGTAGCTCAAGGGATACCAAGCTGAAATGCGTGTTTCCACTAAGCGTATGGGACCTTGGGACTTCACCATACGACGCGCCGCTATCTACAAGGGCGGCCAGGCGGTAACGATTGCCTTCACCAAGCAGCTCTAACGTCCCCTCGGCTGCAATAAGGCGTACTGACAGCTTCTCTGCGCACCAGGAGGCTACCCGGTCGAGCAGGGTAGATGCGAGCGGTAGGTCCCATTGCTCCGGGCTACCCTGCAAGTAAATGTTGACCGTACCTGAGCCGTGCTTCGCGAGGTGCATTGCAACTGCTTCAAGCAGACTTGTGGTCTCCGCTACGCTGTCTGGCCCAAAGGCTTTTTCATCATCAGGAAGCGAGAGGCCATGACGCCACACGGAGTTTATCCATTCCAGCGCCCTGAGTCGGTCAAGATTGTCAGCGTCAAATCGAGTGTCAAACCCAATCAGGCAGTTCTCGCATGCGCTTTGGCAATGCGGACAATTTAGGGTTTCCTCGACGTCGCTCCAAATGTCGGCGGTGTTGATTTCCAAGGCTGCCTGGGTCGCGTAGCCACCGCTGCGCTGATCAAATACTTGTACGATCTGCACAGCTTGCCCCTCCCATTCCACTTGGCGGGTGCTGAACCCGAGCTCTTCAGGGAGAACGCCGGTGGCTTTGGCAATAGCCTCGCGCAGGGCAACTGAAATGGTAAAGGCCGCGACCTTGTCCCTCAGCCATGCGCCGGTCGTAGGATTGCGCAAAAGCAATTCGATCGCGTCTGTCTCGCCGTCATGCCCAAGTCTGACATTTGACTGAATTTTCCACCTGTTAGTGTGCCCTGGGCATGGCTCGGGCTTATCGTCATACTTTCCTCCGCGGAGCCTCCGATGCGCCCTTGAGGCCGAGCGGAAAATTCCCGGCAAGGTTGACTCGCCCTCGGGAACGTCAGGATCGGGAGTCGAGAGCATCGGCTCCGTCAGGCCACACTCGAGGCACAAGGCGAAGCCTGCATTAAACGCTCCGGCCGTATGGTGGAACATGTGGGCTTTGTCGCTCGCGCGGAAAAACCCGTTCGCCGGGTTTGCCAGAGGCACCCAAGGCTCATTTACGCTCAGTCGGGCAGGCTGAATTGGGACATACGTAGGATGGTCGACATCTGTGTGGGGCAGGTCACCGAATACTACGGCAAAGCCATTGGGTATGAGGTATCGCCAAACTTCGCTTTTTTTGAGGTCGCTGCCGCAACATTCACAATTGCTCGGCTCAAGCATGAACGTGCTTCCGGTTGCTCCACAGGCGTTGCAGCGCCAGGCCCATTTGAACACCTGAGCCTCCTTCACATCGTCCTGGGTAGCAGGCAGCTTCCAGTTCAAGGTTACACCCTGAGAGCGGTACACCAGTCCGTCCAGCACGATCTCGGCGCCGGGGGCATACTCTCGCAACCCTGTGATCCGATCCCGTGAAGGAAGGTCCCGGCTTTGACCCCATTTATCCTCGCGCTGTCTTACCCCATAGACCTTCGCCTTCGGTGCTTTGTAGATAGGGTTGAACGTTACGATATCCGTGGGGAAGCCATAGCCCGGCAGGAATCGCCGTGTGGCGAGCTCTTTCAACAGGTAGGCGCCCGTCAATAAATCCAGCTGAGCCATCAGGGCACGCAAGGCGGCACTTTTAGCCTCATTGCACCCCTCAAAGTAGGCCTTCTCCTGCATGGCATACTCGTAATCCTTCAGCCATGTTTCAGAGATATCGGCGATGCCCTCTGCTGTCCTGCGGCTAAGCACCTCAGGCGTAGTCAGGGCAAGCACCGTACAGTCCACGAGGGCTTTCAACTGGTGGGATACCGGTTCCAGGGTTGGCGCGTCATGCCGGCACCAGTAGCTGAACCTCTCTGCCAGCGAGACGCTATGCCCTGACTCTTGAACGTCACAGGTGAAGAATGAGCCGACAGTCATACCGCGTAGTTCTTCGTAGCCCAGCACTTCC
The DNA here is from genome assembly GCF_003050925.1 of Pseudomonas sp. GV085. Taxonomy (GTDB): domain Bacteria; phylum Pseudomonadota; class Gammaproteobacteria; order Pseudomonadales; family Pseudomonadaceae; genus Aquipseudomonas. The sequence continues at coordinate 525,452 of NZ_QAOV01000001.1, forward strand.
TTGAGCCAGTACGCCAATAAGAATGCGTTCAGGTGACGGGTGATTAGATCGGGACTGCGCAGGGACACCTTGGGAACGACCATATCTGTCACGAATGGCCAATCGGGTTTGGCAAATACATGCTGGTCGTGAGGAGTGCGGCGGCATACGGTGAGCGCGATGGCGCGACCTTCACCACGACGGCCTGCCCGCCCCGCACGCTGGAGGTAGTTAGCAGGTTGGGGGGGCACGTTGTTGTTTGCGACGGCGGAAATCCCACTTATGTCGATGCCCATCTCCATGGTGGTTGAGCAGCTAAGCAAGTTGATCTGACCTTCGCTGAACAGTTTTTCGTAGTCCCGAAGTGTCTTGTCTTTCTGCTGCGCGGAGTGCTCAGCTGCACGGAAATAGGGGGCGCTCTCGATGATGCGGTCATGGAGATCAGACCATAGGCCTTCGTCTTGCAATGCTTTTACTGTGGGGTCAGTGACCAGCCACTGCCGTGCTTCGGCGATGCGCTCACCATCTGTCTTTGCTCCACCGTTTGAGTACGGGTACTTCGGTATCTGAAACTGGGTGAGGGGCAATGAAGGGCTTTGTGAGCCGGCGGCACCATAGGGACTGAGGTTAGCGAAAACCGTGTCCAGGAATTTGCGGGTGACAGGGCATTGCCACACTGTACTGCTGAGCCTGAAGTGGAGCTTGTTTAGATCAAGTTGAACACCTCGAGCCTCGCCGGTGAGCAACTTCGTGGTGTCCGTCAGAGCTTTCCAGGCCTCTTGAAGGAAGTAATTCAGCTTATCCGAGTTGATATCGGGAGATAGCCCGAAAGCGTCGCAGAGTAGATTAATCGGGCGGGATTGACGCTTGCGTCCGACTTTGACGCTTGGCCAGATGCGATACAGCCGCTTCGAGCCCGCATCCAACACTTCGGTCTGGGGAGAAAGGAGAGACTTGGCCATGAAGCGCGTGCCGATGAAACGTTGCCATTCGGGAAGAATGCGGACATAGGTATTTTCCCGGACGAAGAAGTCCAGCAGCACCTTAAGGTATGCACGCCAATCGGTATCAGTGCCCGGCCAGCCAGTCGGAGCGGTGACCGCGCCCAGCTGTGGGTACACAATTTCTACCAGACCCATCGATTCGAGGTTGTTTCGCGCCTTGGGTCGGCGCATGAACTCCCTGGCCAGAAAGATGCCTGCCAACTCAGTCGCACCCACATTGGCAGAAAATAACTCGTCAGCCAACTTGGTGTAGTAGGTCAATATCCCTCCGCCAACGTCTTGGGACATAGCGAGCATCCGGCGCAGTTGATCCCAGGAAAGCACCGCGCCTGACTGCAGCTTGGCTTTAATATCCCGCAGCTTTTGCAACTGTCGTTTGTCTCGAACGCTTAAGAGGTCTCTTTCCTCGTCGGCAATCAATTCCGCCAACTCAGCTTCCTCGTCAGGCGGGAGTTGGCCACCCGTATCCTCGTTGAGCAAATGGTGATAGATCAGACTTCTCACTCGTAGCCGTTCGGAGTCCTGCTGCAGCTTGGCTGCGATACGTGCGGTACCTTGGCGACTATCGGTGAATGAAATCATCTTCCGCCCGCTGAAGGGCTTAGTGAGCGCACCGTCTTTGTCGGCGGGACAGAACTCGAGCAATGCGGGTATCACAGTACTGAGCAGAAGGGGGGTACCGATGACAGCGCTACGGAACAGGACGTTCTGGGGCGCTTCATCTTTGCAGCAAGGGCATTGATCCGAGCCGGCGAGCACCAGAATTTCGAGAAGAGCTGCGTCGCCTTCTGGCTGATGATCGCAGAGACGTTGCTCTTTCCTGTCAAGCCATCGTTCTTCCGTTTCGAGCTCTGCCTTCCGGTTGACGATGAGCCAGCGCTGGCCTCTGCCGCTGGGAGGAGGCGCATGGTCTTCATCTTCATCGTCCGTTTCCCGATCAAGATCCAGGGCGAATTCGTCGACAGCATCGCGCGGCACACTTGAAACGTTCCCGTCCTTTGTCTGTCGACCCAGCAGAAACGCCTCATTGCATGAACCGCAACTCACCAGACTAACGACTGGCGCACCACAAGAGCACTCTGTGCGGTCACTGGTGTGCACCATTCCATATGGCCATTCAGGGTCAGCCAAGGGTGTGTTCGCCTTAGCAGGGCATGCTCTATCAACGCATACTTGCAGCCCCTGGAGAACATCGTGGAACAAATGAAGGCGAAGAGGCAGGAAGAACGGATCATCAATGCCGTCTGGCATTTGGGTGCCCGACAATATGCTAAGCCAGGCCAGCAGTCTTTCAGACGGCACCGACCCCGAGAATGTCGTGCTCAATGAGCTCAACTTATTCACTTGCGTACCGGACTCTGTGATGAATGCGGACCGAAGGGCACGTGCCAATGGGTGGTTAGCCAGTGCTTCGTAGCGCTTGGGACTAGCAACTTGGCCAGCGTCAATCGCGGCAATGTCATTGAAGCTCAGATCGTGCTCGCTGGAAGCAAGGGGTAGGGTGGGAACCTCGCGATGGCCCTGCACAACCTCGATTTGGCTGATGTCGACACCCGCCATATGAGCGAGAAACAATTTGAGTGAGTCGATCGTCTTTTGGTCGCTACCAAAAGTTGCCGACGTAGCAATGAAACGCACATCTTTCGGCTCGACCTTGAACGCGTACATCACGCGGCGTAACAGCAGCGCCATTTCCGCAGCTTGGGAACCAACGTACGTGTGCGCCTCGTCGAGGATGATCCAGCGAAGTTTCTCGGCCGACTGCTCCAGAATCGGAGCGTCGTCTTTGCGCACCAGCATGTACTCGAGCATGGTTGCGTTGGTGACCAGCAAGGGCGGAGCACTTTCTCGCAAACGCGTGCGGTCAGGAACATGGCCCCTAGATGTCTGCGACGAACCTTTCTTAACCGTTGTATTCAATGCCCCGGTATACAGGCAGTAACGAACCTTTCCATCAAACCCGTCGGTCCATGCATCAAGCCGATTTTGCTGGCTGCTGATGAGGGCGTTGAGGGGATAAATCATCAACGCTTGTACGCCCTGTAGAGTGCCGTTGCGCGCCGCGTCCCGGGCCAGGCTATCCAGTACGGGTACCATAAAACATTCGGTTTTGCCCGACCCGGTGCCGCTTGTGACAACGAGTGACTTTGGCTTCTCGCCCCCGAGGATCTGCCAAGCTTCGAGTTGGTGGCTGTAGACCTTTCGATCACGAGGGAACGGGTCTACATTCGTGGAACTCAGCGGCGTAACCATGTTGCGAACGAGACTAGGGTGGAGCAGGTTGCCCTCTAGAGTACCGAGCGACTCTTCGCTTTTTCGCCAACCGAATGTGGGCTCAAACACCGGGTCGGCGAGAATCGCGCCTTTCTGCCCTGGTTCTCCCATCAGCTGCTGAGTGAGGTGTTCACGAAGCGCTGGGTGCTTAAGCGCCAGCAAGCTTTGAATGGCGCGGGTACTGCGATTGCGAAGCTCACCAATCAGGGATTCGAAATAAGTCATGTGGGTCCTTCCAATTAATTAAGCACTGCACTCTCAGTACTGAAAGCCAAAATTTGGCCGAGACGGTACGCGGTATCGAACCATTCGCGATCGAAGTCACGGTAAAGGCGAAGGGCGTGAAGGCGGTCCGTGCTGGCCAGCCATTGGTATGACCTGCCTTGGGCAACCTCGAAGCCAAGCCAAAGAGGAAAGCCGATGACTGACCATTTATAGTCTCGGCGATCCAATGAGAAGGGTTCAAAGAACGCCTGAACGGCTGTTGTATTTAGGAAAGCGGCTATTTCATGCTTAAACAACTTGGGCCAATTGTCATCCTCACGGCGGAGCAGCGTATGGAAAGAACTCCCCTCAGGCTCGTTGAGAACGTGCTGCTGTAGGAACAGCAATGATCCAGGTAAAGTGATCAGCGTCTTAGCGGACTGATCATCTGCACCCATTACCAGATGGCGTGCAAGATCAATCGCCAGCAGAAGTCCTGGCTGCGCGATCCCCATTGAGGATCTGCAATCCAGAATGGTGCGTGCAAACCCTTTGGATCTGCCTTCGGCAAGCCAGAATGACTGAAGTATACGAACGCAAGCTACCCAGTCGGCCGGGGAGCCTAGTAGCCATTCGAAGGGAAGCTCCTCGGAGACCCTCCCCGCAAGTTTTTCGGCAAAGCCCTCGCAATGAAGCAACGTCATGATCATCGCCCGTGGTTTCGTAGAGAAGACGCGCCAAACGTCCAATCCGGACAGGGGCAGATGACCCAGATTTTCAACGATCGCCTCGAGCAGGAACCAATCGTCGTCCTCGGGGTGCGCAGCTAGATGTTCGGCCACGGCCGAGAGTGCGGCATAGCGTTCCTCGGTTGTTGCCAGCGACAACGCCAAGCTAAGCCCTGAAAGCTTTGGTTGAGGTTGACCGTAAGGTTGGCTAATGGCCCAAATGAAAGGGCGAAACGCCGACCTAGAAGTGTTATCAGGAAAAATCAGCCAAGGCCCCGAGTCGCGGCTGCCTGGATTAAACCACCAGCGGCTCAAGTACGAGTCTTCCGATCGAGCTTGCTTAAGCCGTTCGGGAGCGACGTCCGGATGTGAGATGGGGGCTGTAAAAATGCCAAGCGCTTCAATCCCACCCTCTGGTATCCGCTCGGCGTGCGGAAAGCAAACTGCCCCCGTTTCGAGGTCGCGCTGAAGTTTCGCTGTGTAACGCCCCACTTGAATGGAGGCCACCGATGTATTGAGCTCCTGGCATTCGATGGTCACTGTCGCATCGAGTGCCTCAATGCATGCGAGCATTTCCTGGATCGGCCGAATGTAGTCAAAAAGCCTGATTTCCTCGGAGACACCGTACTCGAAAGTCCGGGTCAGAAGCGGACGGCCTTTCGCGCTGTCTCGAAGCAAAAGGCACACTTGCCAATGCCGACGATGCTTCCCGGGTAGTAGCCGAAGGCGGCTGCCGAGTAGGTCGTTAACATCAATCCGCTGATGAGACTGCATCCGTCTCCCTTCAGGATCAAGAAAGACTGCTCCGGTCGCCGGAAAGGGAACTATCAGATGCTGCGTTTGATTGCCCGGCCAAGCGAGGGTGAGGGTCACCTCCGCGGGCACGGAGTGATCGTGTGCCCGCAAAGTGAGCTTCCAGTCGCGTCCTAGTTGCTCTGCAACCAGATTGCAGGAGTCATTTTCACAACCCACGCCCAGAGCTGGCCAAGATCGGAGCCACAGAACACCACTGCGGCTGTCGCTCTCCGCGCCTACCTCGACCGAAGCATCGGCGGGTAGGCAAACCACTTTCAGTCGAGTCTGTATCGTATCGGCATACTTCCATAGAAGGGTCCCCATCCCCACAGGCGGTGAGCGAAACGAAACGACGCATGGGTTGCCGCTCGTCTTCCACAGAAATTCGCCTTGTGCGATGGATGGGCCTGTCCCACTTTCAGCTATGCGGCGCAGAGACGGCATACCTCTGTAAGTTGGTACCGGCTCGGACCGTTCCACTATGAGTTGCCCACCCCAACAAAGCATCCCATCATCGTCGCGTTCCTGGGCGCATCGGATGCGGTAGACGCCATCTGCAAGTGATGCACGCGTAACCCCAGAGTGGACTCGGTAAAGGTTGCGCTCTGGCACCGGGGATGACAATTCATCAAAGTTTGAATCTTCGTTGAAGACCGTAGCTCGCGTTGGAAGACACAAAAGTACGCTATCGTCACGCGTACTACAGCTTCCCATGGCCACCAGTGGAGCACTTGGTGCTGCATCCTTAAAGACCCATGGCATGTCGGGCTCAAGCGTGTCGCTGCCTGACAACGGGGCTTCAAACAGGGTCTTACCCAGACGAATCAGTCTGAGGCGAGCAGAAACAGTTGAGTTGGCCAGTGAAGTGGGCAGCGGGCGGGCAACAAGCCTTACGGCACCATCGCGGCAAACACCGTCAGCGAGGTGAAACTCCCGGCCGCCAACCTCAACAGTGAGCTCAAACGATGGCGGCAGCAGATCTGTTGACGCGCCGTTGAACAACTCAGCTAATGCCTGCGGCGTGGTTCGGGGCGCGATATCGATTGCAGCATCCAGTCGGCAATTGCCCTCGGTTCCAAATCGAAGGGAGCGCCGCATCTGTACAGGGATACGAGACCCACTCCGGCTTGCGTCAACTGCTGCCTCGATCAGGCCAGTGAGTAGGCTTCGGGCCGAGTCGTCATCAAGACGAAGCGGAAAGTGGTCCATCCATTGCGGGTAGCGTGAATCGAGAACCTCAACAGGGTTTTGAGTCTCATGTAAACAATAACTGTGGTGCAAGCCTTGGACTGCTTGAACCACTTCCGCTAGCAGACGGTAAATCGTTGGCTGGCGATAGCTCGATGGAAGAAGCTCACAATGGTGCTGAATCTCTGCCTGAACAACTTCTTCGGCAAGGCGGAAGGTGATGGTTTGACGGAGTACGGCCTTTAATAAGCGAACCAGGTTGCCGTGGGACGATTCGATCAAACGCAATGGAAGGCCGCCCTGAATCGCAACCAAGCCTAGATAACGCTTACCACGCCCCAGCTCGGCCGAAAGGCGCCACGCTTTCCTCCCGGCGATTACGTACTGCTGACAGGCTGCGTACCCAGGAAAAGTCAGCGACAGGTTTGCGAATACCGGATTCCAGGCCCAGGCGCCTCCCTCGTAGGAGCGTTTCCACCATTCGGCAGCGTAGAGCAGCCATGCCATGGCAAACGCGGTGCCGTCTAATCCACGGGGATTGAGTTCGTGATTTTTCAGCAGTTCGGAAAGAGCTGCATATTCCTGGTCTGAGGTGCGGTAGGCATACAGAGGTCTACCATCAGGTTCGAGGAGACTGCGATTGGACAGAAAATGCTGGGTCCAGGTACCCAAGCGTGGTTTTGCTACATCCATGACCGAAACCATATTCACCCTCGCGTGGACACTATAAGGCTATGAGAAGCAAGGGCATGCGAGGCGCGCCCTAATAATCGTGCCGTCCGTTCAGCTTTGTACTGGCAACTTAGAATCATGCCACGGCTATTTCAATGGGTGAATCCTTATGGGCGGTGAAGCGACTAGCGGCCGAGGGGTTGGCCATCGTCGAATTCTTGAATAGTGACTCTGCGCCCGCGCCTTGAGCAAAGATTTTTTAGGCTGAAACGGTTATTCGCGCTCGTTCATTTTGTACTCGGCTAGGCTCCATTTCATGAAAAGGAGTGCTCATATGCCATCTTTTTACGCCCACTCTAGCGAACGTTCCGATCGATTGGATTGGCAATTGCTGGCTGATCATCTCTCAGCAGTAGGTAGCTTGGCGGGTAGTTTCGCTGTCGCTTTTTCTGCTGAGGAGCTAGCCCGTGTTGCGGGTTTGTTGCATGACCTTGGCAAGTACACCGAGGAATTTCAGCTTCGTCTGAATGGTGACTACGGTCGTGTCGATCACTCCACTTGGGGCGCGCGGATTGTCTGTGAACGCTATGGCCCGCTCGGCAAACTACTGGCTTATGGCATTGCAGGGCATCACGCCGGTTTGGCGAATGGCCGTGATCCCGGTGAGCGCACGGCCTTGAATGACCGATTGCGTGTGGAACTGCCTAGTTTGTTGTCAGCCTGGCGCGATGAAATCGAGTTGCCCGCGGAAAACTCGCTGACCCCACCCGCTGGCTTTCGGGCCTGCCAAGGGCGGGGGCAGTTTCAACTTGCCTTCCTCGCCCGGATGATTTTTTCCTGTCTGGTGGACGGCGACTTTCTCGATACCGAGGCCTACTACCACAGGATCGAGAAGCGCAAAACGCTGCGCGGTGGCCCGCAACCCAGTCTGATGGAACTGCGCTCACGGCTTGATGGCTACCTTGGCCGATTCAAGGCCAACTCAGCGGTTAACCAGTTGCGCTCTGAAATTCTCGGCGAGGTGCGGAATCGAGCGCAGCTTGCGCCTGGGTTGTTTTCGCTGACAGTGCCCACCGGCGGAGGGAAGACCCTGGCTTCTCTGGCATTTGCCCTGGATCACGCGATAATCCATGGCTTGCGCCGGCTTGTCTTCGTCATCCCCTTTACCAGCATCGTGGAACAGAACGCAGCGGTTTTTCGTCAAGCGCTCGGCGATCTAGGCGATGCCGTACTGGAGCACCACAGCGCATTTGTCGACGACAAGAGCAAAAGTCTTCAGTCTCGCGAAAAAATCTGCCTGGCGATGGAGAACTGGGATGCGCCGATCGTGGTGACCACCGCGGTGCAGTTCTTTGAAAGCCTTTTCGCGGCCCGGCCGTCCGCTTGCCGCAAACTGCACAATATCGCCAGCAGTGTGGTGGTGCTGGACGAGGCTCAGACCCTGCCGCTCAAATTGCTGCGCCCCTGTGTTGCTGCGCTCGACGAGCTGGCGCTGAACTACAAGGTCAGTGCGGTGCTCTGTACCGCAACCCAACCAGCCCTGGAAGCCCCGGACTTTATTGGCGGTTTGCAGAACGTCCGCGAGTTGGCGCCCGAGCCGGGTAAATTGCTCGCTGCACTCAAGCGCGTGCAGGTACGACATGTCGGGAGCTTGAGTGATGACGCACTGGCGAGCCAGCTGGTCGAGCGCGACCAGGTGCTGTGCATCGTCAACAACCGTCGCCATGCTCGAGCGCTTTATGAGGCTATCGCCGAATGTACTGGCGCCCGCCATCTGACGACGCTGATGTGCGCCAAACACCGCAGCCAGGTGCTGGCTGAGGTTCGTGTGCTGTTAATGGAGGGCAAGCCTTGTCGCTTAGTCGCGACCTCCTTGATCGAGGCCGGAGTCGATGTCGATTTCCCCGCGGTACTGCGCGCCGAGGCCGGGCTGGACTCCATCGCCCAGGCGGCGGGGCGCTGCAACCGGGAAGGCAAGCGCTCGATAGCAGACAGTGATGTGTTGATTTTTTCCACTGAGAATTCGGATTGGGCACCACCACCTGAGCTCAAGCAGTTTGCCCAGGCGGCGCGTGAGGTGCTGCGCCACCATGGGGATGATCCGCTGAGTCTGGACGCCATCCAGCGTTATTTCCGTCTATTGTATTGGCAGAAGGGACCGCAGGAGCTGGATGCACACAATCTCCTGGGGCAGATCGAGGATGGCAAGCTGGACGGCCTGCCGTTCGAAATGCTGGCCAGCAAGTTCCGCATGATTGACAGTGTGCAAATGCCGGTGATCGTTCCATTACCTGGGGACGACGAAGTCCAGTCGGCCTTGCATGAGTTGGAGTTTGCTGAGGGTTGCGCCGGTATCGCCCGCCGCCTGCAACCCTATCTGGTGCAGGTGCCACGCCAGGCTTATGCCGCGTTGCAGCAGGCTGGGGCTATTGAGGCGGTAAGCGAAAAACGCTATGGCGAGCAGTTCATGGTCTTGGTCAATCCTGATCTGTATCACCCTCGGTTCGGGCTGCATTGGGATAATCCAGCCTTTATCAGCAGTGAGCGGTTGTTTTGGTAACTAGGTCGTCGACCCAGGTTGGCGTGGGTAAAGGAATACAGAAAAGGAGGGCCAGATGGCCTACGGAATTCGATTATTGGTTTGGGGCGAGCGCGCGTGTTTTACCCGACCCGAGATGAAAGTTGAGCGCGTCTCCTATGACGTGATCACACCCTCCGCGGCGCGCGGCATTCTCGAAGCTATTCATTGGAAACCGGCGATTCGCTGGGCGGTGGATCGTATCCAGGTACTCAAGCCGATCCGCTTCGAATCCCTGCGGCGTAACGAGGTGGGCGGCAAGTTGTCCTCGGCCAGCGTTGGCAAGGCGATGAAGGCCGGGCGCACCGATGGCCTGATCACCTTTGTCGATGAAGACCGCCAGCAACGGGCGGCCACCATCCTGCGGGATGTGGCCTATGTCATCGAGGCGCACTTCGAGCTGACCGAGAAGGCCGATGCCAACGACTCGGAAGGCAAACACCTGGATATCTTCAATCGGCGTGCGCGCAAGGGGCAGTATTTTCATGCACCTTGCCTCGGTGTTCGCGAATTCCCCGCCTGCTTCCAGTTACTGGAAGCAGGCAGTAACGAGCCGATTGTGGATGAAGCACTCAAGGGCGGGTTCGACCTGGGCTGGATGCTGCACGACATCGACTTTGCCAATGACATGACGCCGCATTTTTTCCGTGCACAGATGAGTGATGGTCTGATTGAAGTGCCGCCGTTTATGGCTGCGGAGGTCAAGGCATGATCCTCTCGGCGCTCAATAGCTACTATCTGCGACTGGTTGAGCGCGATGACGAAAAGGTGCCGCTCTTCGGCTACAGCCAGGAAAAAATCAGTTATGCGTTGGTGCTGTCCGCCGAAGGTGAGCTGGTGGATGTGCTGGATGTACGTGACAACTCAGGCAAGAAGCCGCTGCCCAAAAGTCTGACCGTTCCGCAGCCTGAAAAGCGCACGGCCGGGATCAAATCCAACTTTCTTTGGGACAAAACCAGCTATGTGCTGGGTGTCAGTGCCAAGGTAGGCGAGCGCACCGCTCAAGAGCATCAGGCTTTCAAGACTTTGCATCAGCAGTGCCTGGATGACGAGATCGATCCCGCACTGCAAGCGTTTTCGGCTTTTCTTGGACGCTGGTCGCCGGAGCAGTTTCAAGCGCCGATGTTCAGTGAAGAAATGCTCGATGCCAACTTCGTTTTCCGCCTCGATGGCGAACACAAATACCTGCACGAACTACCTGCCGCACAACTACTCAGGGCCAAGTTACTGGCCAGTGCCGAGGTCCGTGATGGGTTGTGTCTGGTGACCGGGAAAAAACTGCCTTTGGCGCGCCTGCATCCGGCGATCAAGGGGGTGAATGGTGCCCAGAGCTCTGGTGCTTCCATAGTCTCCTTCAACCTGGAGTCCTTCGGCTCCTACGGCAAGAGCCAGGGTGACAATGCGCCCGTTTCCGAGGCGGTGGCTTTCGCTTACACCACCGTGCTTAACCACCTGTTGCGCCGCGATGAACACAACCGCCAGCGTCTGCAGATCGGCGATGCCAGCGTGGTCTTCTGGGCGTTAGCAGAAACCCCGGAACTGACGAATAGCGCAGAGCTGTTGTTTGCCGATTTGCTGAGCCCACCCAGCGACGATGCCCAGGAAGCAGCCAAGCTGCGCACGGTACTGGATGCCGTAGCTAAGGGCAGACCGTTGCGCGAGCTGGGGTTGCAGCTGGATCAGGGCACTCAGTTGTTCGTGCTGGGCCTGGCGCCGAATGCTTCGCGTTTGTCGATCCGCTTCTGGCAGACCGGTAGCCTGGGTTTTTTCGCCCAGCGTCTGGCCGAGCATTACCAGGATCTGCATATCGAGCCGCTGCCGTGGAAAACCGAGCCGGCGATCTGGCGCTTGCTATATGCAACTGTCCCTAGCCGCGACGGTAAAACCAAGGCAGACGATATTTCACCCCAACTGGCCGGTGAAATAACCCGCGCCGTTCTGACCGGCAGCCGCTACCCGCGCAGCCTGTTAGCCAACGTAATCATGCGGATGCGCGCCGATGGAGACATCTCTGGAGTGCGTGTGGCGTTGTGTAAGGCCGTCCTGACGCGCGACATGCGCCTGGGCGTTAAAGGAATCAATGAGGAGGTGCCTGTGAGTCTCGACAAGGAAGCCAGCAACCCCGGTTATCGCCTGGGTCGGCTGTTCGCTGTACTTGAAAGCGCCCAGCGCATTGCCTTGGGCACGCAAGTCAACGCCACCATTCGTGATCGTTACTACGGCGCGGCATCGGCAACCCCCACCAGCATTTTCCCGATGCTGTTGCGCAACACGCAAAACCATCTGGCCAAGGTGCGTAAAGAAAAGCCTGGTCTGGCACATCACCTGGAGCGCGAGATCGGCGAAATCATCGACGGCCTGGATAGTCAGTTCCCGCGCAGCTTGAAGCTTGAAGATCAAGGTCGTTTCGCTATCGGCTATTACCATCAATCCCAGGCGCGCTTTGGCCGCAGCGCCGAAGCCGACACCGCTGGAACAGAAAAAGCAGAGCTAGGAGCAGAGCAATGAGTGCCATCGCCAACCGTTACGAGTTCGTTTATCTGTTCGATGTCAGCAATGGCAACCCCAACGGCGATCCGGATGCCGGCAATCTGCCGCGCCTCGACCCGGAAACCAATCAGGGGCTGGTCACCGACGTTTGTCTCAAGCGCAAGATCCGCAACTACGTCAGCCTGGACAAGGAGGGCGGTGCCGGTTACGCCATCTACATGCAGGAAAAATCCGTGCTGAACAATCAACATGAGCTGGCCTGGAAAGCCCGGGATATACCTGCCGATGCCAAGGATGGCTACAAGAAGCTGCCCAAGGACGTGGCAAAGGCCAAGGAGTTGACCGACTGGATGTGCGCTAATTTCTTCGACGTGCGTACCTTCGGTGCGGTGATGACCACTGGGGTCAACTGTGGTCAGGTGCGTGGTCCGATTCAAATGGCTTTCGCCACCTCAATCGACCCGGTGGTGCCGATGGAAATCTCCATCACCCGCATGGCCGTGACCACCCAGAAAGAAGCGGAAGAACAAAGCGGCGATAACCGCACCATGGGCCGTAAACACATCATTCCCTATGGCCTTTACCGCGCCCATGGCTTTATCTCGGCCAAGCTGGCTGAGCGCACCGGCTTCTCCGAGGGCGATCTCGAATTGCTCTGGAGCAGCCTGATCAACATGTTCGAGCACGACCGCTCAGCCGCCCGTGGCGAAATGGCCGCCCGCAAGTTGATCGTCTTCAAACACGAACATCCCATGGGCAATGCACCGGCCCATGTGTTGTTCGATACGGTGAAGGTCGAGCGTGTACAGGGCGAAGCCGCTACGCCGGCCCGCAGCTTCGGCGACTACCGGGTGTCGATCGACAGTGAATCCCTACCGCAAGGCGTCAGCGTATATGAGTTGATCTGAAGAGAGGCGGGCATGGACGACGATGACCTAATTCCACTGTCCGCCTTGCAGCATTACCTGTATTGCCCTCGGCAATGCGCCCTGATTCATATCGAGCAGTTATGGGCTGAAACCGCCATACCGCCGAAGGGCGGCTGCTGCATGAGCGCGCAGACCAGCCGCACACCGAACAACGCCATGGTGTGCGCACGGCCACCGCCATGCCGTTGGTCAACCAGACGCTAGGTATCGTGGGCGTTGCCGATGTGGTTGAGTTCCATCTCGCCGACAGCGGCGAGCGCATTTACCCGGTGGAATACAAGCGCGGTCGCCCTAAAAAGCACCGCGCCGATGAGGTCCAGCTCTGCGCTCAGGGGCTGTGCCTCGAGGCCATGCGTGCAGTATTCGGTGTTTGAGATTGAGGTAGATGCAGCCCAATGGACGTTTCTCAAACAACGACTCTGCGGCCTGATTGACCCTGAGCAGGACAGCCTGCGCTTCTACTTCCTAGGCAAAAACTGGCAAAGCAAAGTCGAGCATATCGGCGCAAAGGCGGTGCTGGATCTCAATGGCCCGCTAATTCTCTAGTTTTTGCGAACCACAAGCGACCGGCTAAAGTCTGGTAGGTTCGCGGTTCTTTAACAAATTGATTTGACTGGATTTAATTTTATTGAGGAGCAACTGCAAGTTCCGCTTGCGGCAGTACGCTGCGGTTCGCGGAACTGGAGAGTTTTCCTTATGGCGGTCGCCGAGTTATAAGGGATCGTCGCGCCCCACGCGGGCGTGCGGATTGAAACGACATATCCAGACTCCCATTAAAAAGCCCTGGCAAAGTCGCGCCCCACGCGGGTGCGTGGATTGAAACAGCTCCTTGACCTTGTCTAGGCAGGCGTTCCAACATCGCGCGCCCATGCGGGCGTGCGGATTGAAACGACCCGGCGACGAAGACCTGCACCATGAATTGCGGAAGTTGCGTCCCACGTGGGCGTGCGGATTGAAACTCCTTGGCCTCGTTGATCACCATCAGCGCGTGCTGGTCGCGCCCCACGCGGGCGTGCGGATTGAAACATGTTTAACCAGACCGTTCGCGGCCTGTTGCGTAAAGTCGCGCCCCACGTGGGCGTGAGGATTGAAACAACTCCACAGCGAGAGCGGTTTTCGATGAACGATGTCGCGCCCCACGCGGGCGTGCGGATTGAAACTCAGAGGCGCTGCAAAGGCCGTACAGGCGACTTGGTCGCGCCCCACGCGGGTGTGCGGATTGAAACAAACCGTTCGCGCAGGAACTTGACGATGTCCTGTGGTCGCGCCCCACGCGGGCGTGCGGATTGAAACTCTTCGAGACGAAGGGAAGTCAGGGAATCGGGAAGTCGCGTCCCACACGGGCGTGCGGATTGAAACGACGACATGAAGCGCGAGGACTTCAACCGCAAGTAGTCGCGCCCCACGCGGGCGTGCGGATTGAAACAGCAGGTATGCAGCCGGAACCCACGCGGGGCACCCGTCGCGCCCCACGCGGGTGCGCGGATTGAAACTCGACACCACTGGTGTGGTAGATGTCGATGCCCAGTCGCGCCCCACGGGGGCGTGCGGATTGAAACCAAAACCTCCCTCATTCGATAATCGGTGCGGTGGTTGGTCGCGCCCCACGCGGGCGCGCGGATTGAAACATGCATGCAGTGATCAACAGTGAAGACAATGAGTGTCGCGCCCCACGCGGGCACGTGGACTGAAACTAATAGGGTATACCGGCCTTGCTAGGGCGATCCCCGTTGACGAATGAGACGACGAGGACAATGGATTCGAGTGTGGTTTTTTGGGTGGAGTAATACCTACCCGCGAAGATGCTCGCTTAACCAAATCGCAAATTTCTGAACAAATCTTCAGGTTGTGCATACTCCTAGATACAGTCGTAGTATGGCTGAAGCGAGGGGTTTTATTACGGTGTATTACACTTTTGGTCCGTTAAACCCGCACTTATAGCGTGCCATCACAAATATCTGTTTGGGGAAAATATGGGGGAAAATGACAAGCTTCCGCCGCTGCCAGGCAGCAAGGCGCTGAACTGTTATGCGGAAACGATCAGCCAACTCGAGAAGGCCTCTCGCTCGGCTGGGCATACAATGGAGATGGATGCATGGTTTTCCCTGCCGGAGTACGACGCTGCACTGTACGAGGCCTATGCACTGCAGCTGGTGCACGGTGATCTGTCGGCGGACGGGTTCGACATGGCAGGCATTCACTCGCGACCAGCCGAGCGGTTGGGCCAGATGCCTCTGGCTGAGGTGCGTCGGTATGTGCACGCGCTATGGCGCTGTGAAAGGCACACCTACCCGCACGGCAGCCTGGTGCTCGATGCTGTTCAGTCCGGAGCGCTGGGCATAGCAGCCAGAAGGCTGGCTGCATGCTCAACTGACGCGTAATCCACAGCGGCCACTGCTACCATCCTTGCTGACGCGTCTAGGACCTTTCACGAGGCCAAGCGCACTACAGGGGAACGAGGACCGGCCGACATGCTCGCTTCACACTCGCGACAGATATCCCGAACTGCGCAGCCGTGGCGGCGATGCTGGCCCCGTTATCCTTCCTCCAGGCGACAACCTGGTTGTCGTTGATGGTCTTCACCCGGCCCAGGGCCTTGCCTTCTGCCTTCGCACGCTGAATGCCCGCCATCTGCCGGGCTTTGATGTTGGAGCGCTCTAGCTCGGCCACAGCCGCCAGCATGGTCAACATAGCCTTGCCGATCGATGTGGATAAGTCGAAGCCCTCGCGCTGACTGATGATCGCTACGCCCTTATTCTGTAGCGCTTCGACGGTGGCAAGCACGTCCAGCGTATCGCGCCCCAGGCGGTCCACGGCACCGACGATCAAGGTATCGCCCTTGCGCAGGTAGCCGAACAGCTTGGCAAACCCTGGCCGATCAGCAGCCCGCACCGCACCGGAAACGCCCTCGTCCGCAAACCACTCCTCGACCTTGTGTAGCTGCTCGATGTTATGACGCTGAGACTCGACGCTCTGATCGACCGTGCTGACCCTGATGTACCCGATGACTGCCATTTTGCCCTGACCTAGCTCGTAATGTATGGATCATAATTTGTTGCGTAGCTCAAATTTTAGCAACACCTTTGAGCTAGTCTGAGCGCATCGCTTTATACATGGGTCTCAGGGTGTACCTTTTGAGCTAGATAATCGCCCAGACTTGTCCATTCATTTGCATTCGACCTGACCAGCCATTTGCATCAAATTTGACCACCACGCTTCGTGGCCGTGACCGGCAGAGAACGGCCGAGACTGTGTAAAAACGTTTTTGAGCGAGACAGGTACTCAAAATCGGACTGGAAATCGCGTTTCTACGCGAAATCCACATCGGCTGACGTGCCGATAAATTTCAGATTTAACGTAGATGCGCATACTTCAATTTTGGTGAGGCGTTTTTACACACTCTGGGCCAATAGCTGCCGGTGGTACTGGCAAAAGCCAGCCAGAAGCGGACTGTCACGGCGCTACAACGGATGGCGACTCGCATTGCAGATAATTTGTGCTCCTTACCGTTCCGCATACGGGGGCTTGTGGGGTACTCCCCCTATATGGCTGAGTTATGTCCGGTCATTCCCATTGTTGTTCACTTCATGGGCAATGATCAGATGGTTTTGCCGTCGACTGCGGTTTATACGTTATAGCCAACCGTGCCGGTGTCTAGGCCAGTCGTGGTAAAAAATTTTTATTGGACAAAATAGTAAGGGACTTAGGCTACACTGGACTTTGCTGGAGGCTTCGACAATCACACCGAAAGCATAAGGAATGGCTCATGACTTTGATATATGAATGGCCTAAGGCATGATGCAATTGAGGGTGTACATGGCGAACATTACCCGATCATATTATGGGTCAGGCTACCAAGCTTTATAGATGCTAATGCTAGATATTAAATTTTTCGGCGCCATAGGTAAACTGACTTGAGAGTTTCTTATGGGGAATTTATTCAAGGAAGGTTTACCCAAAGGAAGATGCGAATGAATACGTCTTTTTCTGGTGTTATTACCTTGATTCACGGAACCTTTGCAAGTAATGCGGAATGGATAACCGCAACTTCAGAGATCTATAAAAAATTGTCTGCCACATACCCAAATGCATCGGTGAATATGTTTCAGTGGAGTGGGGGCAATTCACATCGGGCACGGACGCTAGCAGGATTAGAATTAGCAAGTACCCTTGAGACTCAGCTCTCTATAGAGCCGGAAAAAAAGCACATACTGATAGCGCATAGTCATGGCGGAAATGTCGCATTGTACGCAATGCGAAATAAACTGGTTGCATCTGCGGTAACCAAGATTGTGTTTTTAAGCACCCCGTTTTTTCACGCAAAAAAAAGAGAAACAATGCGCATGTTTTCTTTTTTTGGGCCATCAATATCATGGCTGCTAATATTTCCGATTTACATGCCATTTGGAGATATGGCGCTAAGGCTCTCCTTGGAATACTTGTTTTTCAGTGCGGACACGGCGGCCTTATTGTCCTTAATTATTAGTCTCATATTAATATGGTACTATGCATATAAGGGGGGGAGGGCGAGTCTTAGTCGTTGGTTATCAAAGGTGTTGCCAAGGGCGTTAGAGAGAAAAGCAAGATTTTATCTGCGCACGGTTTCCACTCCGGAAGTCCAATGCCAATGGTTGGCACTGTACACATCCAGAGACGAAGCGCTGCTTTGGCTTAAATCGCTAAATTTCATCAGTGCTATTCCTTTAAACTCAAGCAGCCTAATTACTTCTATCCTTCCAAAACTATGGCCGGTAGTGGTAGTTTGCAGCGTGGGGATCGCTCTGGCCACATACATACGGGATGGGAACTCTGATTACGGTGTAGAACTCGCTTCAGATTTTATTATCATGCCCTATATTATTGGATGCCTGCTCTCCTTGCTGATATACCTCCTCGGATACCTTATCCCCCCTTTGATTCGTGGAAACAAAATTGGTTTTGGCAGTGAGGGGGTGCTCATGAATACCCTAATTTCGATACTGCCAAGCGCCGTACCAGACTCGTCCCTCGTCGAAGGGAGCGGGAGCTACTTATTTAAGCCCTCTGCTGGTTATTCAGGTTTGAGACACAGCGCCTCCTACGCAGACCCGGAAGCGATTGATTTAATAGTTTCTTTCGTGGGTGGAAAAACGCCAAGCTATGGCAGGCCACGAACGACGCCAAATCCAAAGTGGGTGCGCGCATTTAACTTGCTTGGAGCGGCAGCCATAATAACTACCGCGCTGTATTTTATTTATTATGAAGATATCAGGCTATCAGGCAGCGGTATTAAAGAAATTTATACTAGCCTTGACCCCTCTCTTAAAATCGTATCTCGACGCATGCTGGCTGAAGTCAAAGAATCTTTGCAGCCAGAGATTACAAGGACGATCCCGTTTTCCGTTAATCATGACTTTGCAAAGCAGCACTGCCACTTGGCGGGCCTATATGGATCAGACTCCCGCTCTAGCCTGGTCATGGTATCACTGGATGACTGGTACACACTAACGCAAGCGCAGATAGACACCTACAAACAAGATAAGAGAATTAGTGAGGATTTAAAATCAAAACTCAAGCCAATGAGCGAGCCTACAACGTACTTGGTGCTGCATAGCTTTTCTGAGCACAAATGGGAGCGAGAGTTTTGGTTTGAGAAACATCCAAGGACCAATTTGCAATATATAAAATCAGGGGAAATAACTATTTCCAACACAAGCGAGGAAAACTCCGCAAATATAAATTTTAAATTATATTTAGACTGTTACGCTCAGTGAGTGGGCTGGCCCTTGCGTAGAATCTTCTGGCTCTGATAACGAGGCTATAAGAGCGAACGCTCTTGTCTGGCTAGGCGTTCCGCCAGTGGCTGCTTCTGGCTATATTGGGTCGTTTTTTGCCTGTCACGAAGGACGGCATCCGGCCCAGCGTGTGTAAAACGCTCATGGTCTCATCGTCTTGGGTCATTGAAGTTCGTTGGCTGTCAGCTGCGCTCGATCACAATGGTCTGGTCCTGCTCGCCATTATCCAGGCCCCAGGCCAAGCGCTCGGCTCGTTGTTTGATAGCGAGCGTCTGGGCCACTCGCCAGGCCAGCCGAGCTCCGTTATCGCTCCTGGATCGAACCGCCTCGCTTAGTAGGCCGTCCACGACTTTAAGCTGATTTCGGTGCGCCACGAGCAACTGAGCACGATCATCGGCAGCTATATCCTCCCGTGCCTCTGCCATGGCAGCTAGGCGATCCTCTGCCGGCACCTGGGCGGCCTCCAACTCCGCTGCAACCTTTGCCATGCGATCGGCGATCCCATGGGCTCGCTCGGTCAACTTCGGCCCGCCAGCCTTCTTCCAACCGCCATCAGCAGCGCTCCAGCGCTTCATCGTGCGCTCACTGCAATCGACCTGGGCCGCTACTTCCGCCAGGGTCATTGGTGTGGTTACGTAAAGGGTTCGTGCGGCCTCGCGGCGGATCTGGATTGGCTGGATTGGGCCTGGCGTATCGGCGGTCATGGCTATGGTCTCGCGGGCCTATGGTGGGCGTCCCATGATCGTAGCGTCACGCCAGGGAGCGCTGGCACCTTGTCACCCGGAAAACTTCTGTGGAGAGGGCCGCTGGTGTCCATATGGCTCGCATCAGCGCGAAATCCCCATTCGCCAGGTGTGTGGCTGGGCCTTCAATCGCTGCCCTAAGGCTTGTTCCCATGTTCCCACCCTGTTCCCATCAAGCTTTTGGAGATGGGAACAGCCAAAGCCCAATGAACACGGGGTTTTCCACCCTCCTGTTCCCATGTTCCCATATAAAAAAACAGATAGATGTATAGGAGAGTCATACCGTTAGCCTACTATCTATATTTCTGGCTAGGAGGGTATATTTCTATTTTGTATAGGTCTGTCCTCAGGATTGATTGGAACATGGGAACAAATCGCCGTATCCCTTGTAATACGCGGTCTCCAGCGTTCCCATGGGTTGGGAGCAGGTGTGGGAACAAGTCTCGAAGTGGGAACAGAAACGCCCCCTAAATCACGCAAATGAGAATTGCTACGACTTTGCACCGAGTCTGATGATTGACCCCTGCCAAAGGGCCATGCGCTCAACTGGCGAGCTGTTTGTCCACCGGCAACATGGATCTGCTCGGTGGCACCGACGCTGCCCAGGTGACGGCTGATCGCCAGGCGCAAAAAAGCCCGCACGAGGCAGGCTCAATTCTGCAGCTTGTTGATCAGAATGGTTTGCCATCGTCCTCTGGCTCATCGGTGCCGAGGACCACATCCAAGGCCACCGACACGTAGCGCGTCGGAGCACCTGCAAACCTGACCTTCTCGACTGGCCCTGGCTCGCCCTTCTTCTTGACCTTCGATTTCCACGCACTTGGCAGGCGGGCCAGACGGCCGATCAGGTCGGTTTCGAAGTCGGTTCCTTCGACCAGCACCACCAGCTCGCGGCAATTCATCGAGAACAGCAGCCGGCGCGGTGACTCTCCATCGGAGAGGCGGATCCCGTGCAGGGTGAGGGCATGGGTCGCCATCTCGTAGCTTGGCAGGTCGCCTGAGTGGTTCGTGGGTGGGCTGGCGAAGATGATCTCCAGCAACTGGCCCACGCTGTAGGGACGGTTGTCGACCTTGATGTGCGAGCTGAGGATGGCGTTCAGCGCGACCCTACCATCGTTACCGTCGATCGATACGCCAGCACCCAGAGCGGCCCAGTCGCAGCCTCTGATCATCACCATGGCCTCCAACTCGGAAGGCACGTAGCTCTTCTGCATGCACCAGGCACCCGCCATCAGCGTACCGAACTGGTCGCCATCACGCTGGCGGCCGAAGTGCTGACCCGCCACACGGGCGAAAACCTTGGCCGACTCGCGCACTACCCGCAGCATCTTCATGGCTCGTGCGAAAACCCGCTGACTCAGTGTCTCGTCGGCATCCATCTTAGCCAGGCGGTCGGAAAGGCCGTTGGTTTTCCAGGTGTCGCCCTTGACCATCTCCAGGCGGGTCAGGCGGTCGATGTCGGTCGCACGAGTCAGGTTCGGTGCCACGGCTACCAGACAAAACATCGAGCGCACCTGGTAGGCCATGGCCCGGCCGCTAACTGTGCCCCTAAACGTTTGTGCCCCGCCCTCGGACGAGCTTTGGCGGATCAGGGTCAGTACTCCCTGCATTCGGGATTTATTCTCTGCCCCGGTTTCCGCCTCGTCGACTAAGACCGGACGAGCGTCCAGTCCCAGGGACTGACGAATGCCTGCCTCGGTGCTGTCGCCCTGGGCGTTGAGAGCCCAGCCCTTATCAATCAGGCTCAGTAGATACTGCTTCTGCAGCGAACTTTTACCGGTACCAGCCTCACCACTGATCCAGACGTGAGGCCGCCAGTCCAAGGCACCACAGATCGGCGCCAGAAACGCCCAGCCCGCCATCAGGATGCCGGCGCCCCGCTGTTCCCAGTTGTACAGCTCAGCTGTCTCGACAAGCCATGCGCCTTCCTCGTCTGTCAACGCCACTTCGGCAGGTGCGCGCATCTCGCCGCCGGCCTCGTACACGAAGCGGGAGCCTTGGATGCTAGAGAGCCGGATGGCCTCGCCGTCGACGCTGAGACGATTGCCGAGGTGGAACACCAGCCGACCTTTGTCGAGCCACACGCCACGGCCACGGATGCGATCGGGAGTGTAGATCCCACGGCGCTGAGCGAGCTGGATGATCTTGTCTGCGGCAGCCAAGGCATTGATGCCGCCGCCTTTCTTCGGGTATTCCAGCTCCCAGTGCTGAAGGCTATCCAGCTCGATCAGACTCGATGCCGTCGACAATTTGGCCGCCGTGTACTCCATGACTTGGTTTTTGCCGTGGACGTACACGAAGTAACGGTCGTGGTCGTAGCCCAGAATGGTGAAATAGCCGTTGTTGGTCAGCGGGTCTTCATCGCCCGGCTTTTCCGGGGTGCTGGGTGGCTGCGGCTTTTCCGGCGGCAGTTCAGTGGTTGGGGGCAAGTCGGCGCCCATGTTGGACTGATCGAAGCCGACCGGAGTGCCCATGTCATCCCACGGCAGGTCAATATCGTCCGGGATGTATTCCGGCTCATTGGCTGGCACCAGTAAGGCGTTCAGTGTGGCGGCGATGATCGCCGCGACAGCGTCGTTGCCGTCGCGCTGGGCCAGATCGTTAAAGTCGGTCGGGCCGGACCACTTGCCGCGGTCATCCTGCACGCCATAAGCACTGGCGAACGGTGGCACCGCCATCAGGCCGTTAACAGCCTTGACCGCAGCGCGGGCGAAGTGCACGCCCGGGTTGTTGATCGGCGTGGTGGTCCACTGGTCGTTGTCCGCTGCCAGCAGGATGATCGCGTCTGGCTTGCTTTCGCGAATCGCCTCGGCGACCGCCATCAGGTTGCTTGTGTCGAACGCGACCAAAATAATGTGATTAGTCGCTTCGTGAATGGTCGCGCCAGTAGCGTAGCCTTCGCAGATGATGAACACCGGGCGACCGTCGAACAGCTGCGGCTTGCCGATGGCGTGGAACAGGCCGTGTTTGGCGCCGTGCTTCAGGTAGTCCTTGTCGCGAGCGCCTTCGCCCTTGCCCAGGATCTTGCCGGTGAAAATGCCCTGAAGGCTGTGAACCTTGCGGGTCTTGTCGCACAGCGGGACCAGCAACGCATTGTTGGTCAGCACGCGAATTTCGCCGGTTTCGGCGTTGATGAATTCCCAACGGCCAACGCGCAGGCCATGGGCCTTGACGCCTTTGCGCACCAGGTACGGGAAGTCATCGCCAGCCGGTTTGGCGGCGTCCCAGATCGACTGCGCACGCGCAGCTGCATCAGCGTGACGCTTTGCGGCGGCAGCGTTCTGTTCGTCCTTGCGGCGTGCCCATTCCTCGCGCTGCTGTTGCAGTTCGGCGGCGGTCATGGGTTTTGTTTGCTGCTTGGACTTCCATGAAAACTTATGGTCGCCATAGCGTTTAAAACAACCGAAGGCGCCGGCTGGGTTTTCGTCCAGATGGATATTGGCCCAACCGTTGGTGGAACCCACGCGGTCGCCCTGGATGTGGAACCGCTCAAGGGTGCCATCCATTTTCAGCTGGCCGGAGGGTTCAATACCGCGTTCACGCATCGTGGTGAACAGGTCGTCGATGGCGGCATTCATACGGACGCCGCCTTGCGAGCGCTACGATGTGCGTAGCTGGCGACCACATCCAAAAGGTGCCCGAGCGAGCTGATCGGAAATGCGCGCCCTGTTACGGGGCAGATCCATACGACGGGCAAACCAGTGTCCACACCATCGGAACGCTTGTCCCGGAGTGCTTTTGTAAGGCCGTATGAGGGCCCAGCGACTTGAAAGTGATGTCCATCAGTATCGCGAACATCGCAAAGTGCCAGATCTTGGCCACCGCACAATTTGATTGCATAGCGTAGGAACTCGCTGTGGGTGCAGTCGAATTCTTCGGGCTCGCAGCGCACATGGTCAAGGTGTTGAGCGGTGCACCATTGATCAATGGTGCTGGCGAGCGGAGCCAAAATGGCTTGCACATGTTTGGTAGTAGTGCCAATATCGTTATTCAAATTTGTTAGATTCATCAAGGTTTCTGCCGAGGTGAATTTGAGCGAAGGATCCGGCCGCGCAGCCGGATTTTTTTTGCCTGGAATTATTGTTGGGCGCATTTCGAGCGTTCCTTCAGATATTCTTCCAGCGTTGCCTTTTCCCAGCCCAATGTGCGAGCTGTCAGCTTGATCGGTTTAATGAAGCTACCGGCGGCGACCATGCGCTCCAGCGTTCTTCGAGACACACCAATCATCGTGGCGACTTGCTCAGTGCGAATAAATTGGTTCATAGCGGATCCTCATGCGAGCTTGATGGTGATTCATCAGCTGTCGCATTGTGTGCGTCACGACGGTCTAGAATTTTGCAATTCAGGCAAAAGACCACTCTGGGAATAACGTTACGAACGTCAGTGCGAAAACTGCCAGCTAGGTCATGCTTTCGATCAGCATGTTTGCCGGGGCAGTGTGGACACATCGTGACGTAGGACCGCCAAAGCGTTCACAACCCGATCCCGAAATGCGCAAGCACGCCAGTAGGTTCAAGTTCGTATCGCCGGCCAGCCAGGATGCGACCTGTCTTGCGCTCCTTGATCCGGATCCCACCCATGTTATTTGGTCCGGTGCCAATGCCATCGGCCGAGCGCTCCAGCATGCAGCCAAACTGTGTAGCTACTTCCACAGCCCTGTTCAGAAGCTCAGGAGCCCAGTCTGCAATTTCTTGCTCGGCCAGCAGGCGGTCATACTCGTGCCAGTCATTACGAGCCCCCGCATCCACGATCTTTTGGAGTCGATCGTCGCTCATTTGGCACCCCCGCTCAGCGTCGCTTTCTGCACGAGCCTTTCGATCGGCGGCGTAGAGGGCGGCGCTTGGCGGGAATTGCCAGATGCGACATGAGGGTGAGTTATGGGGTATTGGTATTGCACGTCGTTTCTCCTTACCTTGGCCATAAGGGCGCGGTCTGCGCAGAGGTTGATCGACCGGGATTCGTCGATACCCTTATGAGGGGCTGCGCAGGCGACATAATGGAGACCTGCTATTCAGGCCGATCGGCCAAGATCGGGCTGGCAGAGTGCTGCCAATTAGAGTCATATCACCACGAATGGTTAAGCGGTGTGGCCGGCAGTGCGGCTGTCGATGAACTTAGCAAGGTCGGCCAAGCGGTAGCGCACCAGGCGGCCAACTTTGGCGAAGGGGAGGTCGTACCGCCCGGTGGAACGCCAGACCGCAAGCGTGCTTGCCTTTACCCCCAGGGCAACGGCAGCCTGCTTGTCGTCAATCTGGTTTGGTGGCCTGGAGGGGTCGTAGCCGAGAGCTACTGCAATTTCAATTTTGATCGTTTCGACGTTTGTGGTGGTCATTCGGAAAGCCCCATGTTGATTAATGTGCTGGGGCTATGATCGGTAAATCGAGACTGAAATACACCGCAACTGCGGTAGGCGTTACCGCAGTCGATTTTTTCCATGCTTATTTGCGGTGTATCACTCGATTTTTTTACGAGCCTTATTTGCCTCTGAAAAAACTTCCTCCAGATTGCGCTCGCTGAGCCCGTGTAAAGGGAATCTGTCCAAAATTTCCCCAATAATTGCGCTCTGGGGTCTCCCGTTCGGTCGGGCGTGCTCAACGGGATCTTTTAGCAGTTCCAGCAATGCGCTGATTACAAGAATGTATGATGGCTTGGGAGGGGCCTCAGCAGTAAGTCGAGCTTCTCGTTCTTCCTCCAGTGCCCGTCGCGCGATACGTTCCTGCTCTAATATCTCCTGCAGTTGGAGCAGGCCGGAGCTCTGAGCCTTGTAGTCAGACAGTCGATCAATCAGCGCCTCCAAGGCCAGTGGCGTGAACCACATGGGGCGTTGCATCAAATCGATTGATGTTTCCCAAGAAAGGCCGTCTGCCTCGATCGTTATCGAGGCTTTGAAGTCATAGTATGGGTCACCTTTTCGAGCGGCAGTGATTCTATGCAAACCGCTGAAATCTCGACGTTGGGGGCCGTGCCACATTGTGGTTCCCATCAGTGGCAATTCAACCGTAGCCGGCGTGCCTGCATCAGAACAACTCTGTGCCAACGTAAATACGTCAATCTCTACGCCTGTCACCTCCGCGACGGCCTGGGTCGCCTGCTGTTGGTCCAGTCGTTTCAGCAGTCGGTACTTCGCAGGAAGGCGACTCAATTGGTGGGCTCCGCTGGGTGGTTGTGGGATGAACTAGTGATCTCTTTTGGGCGTCCAGCATCAAGCATTGCAGTGGTTGCGGTGTTTACCGCCTGCCGTACCGGGTCAAGGTCCAGTCGAGCGTAGACCGCTGTTGCCTGTTGCGTTTTGTGGTTCAAACTCTTGCCGATAATCGCCAGCGATGCGCCTGTTTTCGCCTGCCAGCTGCCTAGAGTGCGACGCAGATCGTGAATGCGCAGATCGGTCATGTCATAGCTTGCTGGGTGAATTTGAAGGGAGTCAGCAAGAGCTCTGTAGCGCTTTTCTGCTTTGGCAGGTGCAGCTGCAAGCAATTGGTCTGCATGTTGACGCTCTTCAGGAGGTATTTTCCCTTCAGCTTGCAACTGATCCATTAAGCGGCGAATGCTGGCTCGCTTAAGAACGGTGGCCCAGGCCTTTTTCGGTTCGACCAGGTGACCGGTCTTGCCGGTGCTTGGAAAAACGAAGGGCGATGTGTCGGAGTGTTTTCGACGCATTCGCAGTATGTCGACGGCTTCAGGTGAAAGAGTGACGTTCTGCGGTGTGCCATTTTTTGTCATCGACAAGCGCCATACGCCCTCATCGAGATACAAATCACGCCATGTCATTGCCTGTACGTTTGACCGCCGAGCGCCAGTCAGTAGGGCGATCAGGAAGAAGTCGCGCAAAGTTGATTCATCAATAGCAGTGAAAAGCTGGGGAAGCTCATCAGCGAGGGCAAACCGATCGCGGGAAGGTGCTGGGTTTTTTTGAATGCGGCTGGCAGGATTTAGACCTGTGAAAATCTCGAGGTCGGCAGCAAAGTTGAAGATTGATGAGATCAAGATTGCCGCTCGGTCCGCTTGCGCGTGGCTGACTTTGCTTGCCTTGGTGTGGATGGCCTTCACTTCGCTCCGTGATACATCGCTGAGTTTCCGGTTCTTGATCGGGCCAAGGTAGATACGACTTACGTCTCGATAATTGCGCTTTGTTTTCTCGGTTAGCGGAGTGCCATCACGCTTCTTTCTTTCAACTAAAAAGCGCTCGAACATTTCTTCGAATGTAGGTTCGCCCCGGACGGCGCGTCGGGCTTTTGCAGGGTCGGCTCCGGCGGCGAACTCACCAAGGATTAGTGTGGCTTCTGTGCGCGCTTGCTCAACTGTCATGTCTGGGAATGTGCCTAGCTTCACCCACGCCATCGACGTACCTGTGCGTTTGACGACATAGAACGACTTTGATCCGCTGGCAGTCACTCGCACCGCCAGCTTGGGAATTTGCGTGTCGTACACGGTTAGGCGCTTGCCGGTTTCAGGGAGGGGGAGTGCGGTCACGGTGGTCTTGGTGAGTTTGAACCTTTCCATTGATCATCAGCGCCTATAGCTATCTGTTCTGGGCTATCGCCCGGCTAGCATGGGCTATCAAAACTCGTGAATATTGGTGATAGCCAATAAAGGCAAGTATCGGCTGAAACCCCTGTTTTGTATAGGTTAAGTAACGTTGGTAAAGGATGGTTATCTGATGGACCCTCAAACTCCTAAGGGGAAGGCTGGCAGTTCGAACCTGCCCTGGGACACCATATTTCGCAGCTCCCCCGCCTGTTTCAACACTTCATTTTCATGACCTGTAGATAAAGTTCGACAAATCCTGGTGCCCGGGATTTATCGAAGCCATCAACTCTACCTTCGCAACCTCCTCCTCCTCTCCCAAGTAGTCTGAAACTCCCATCCCACCTGGGAGTATCGGCCGATGTGCATCCTGCGGTGCTTGTTCATAGTTGTGACCAATAGATCAGAAAATGGTCCAAGGTCGACCCCCGATGACTGGACCCGCTCAGGAGAAAGTCATGACTATGCGCAAGAAAACCTCATCGCTAACGAATGACCTGGCCAATAACGCCGGTGACCATCCTTCACCGGTCAGCCACGACTGGACTTTTACCTACATTCCGACCGTCACCACCAACCTTGAAGACTACGCACCCGGCAGTACCGCCATCATCACGGCCAGCGGTTTCGCCGCCGGCAGCACCGTGACGCTCGAAGTGGACCACGCCGTCGGTGCCGGCGCGGATGGTGTGTGGGGTACATCCGACGACGTACTCAATACCAATATGGGCGCGGGGCACGAGCCCTGGTCCGTGACCGACGGCGGTGCCGGCGATCTCGACGGCCAGGTCAACGGCAGCGTCACCACCTCGTGGTACGTGAATCCCGACGACTCGGCAGGCGCGACGTTTCTGCTCACCGCGACCTCTGCGGGCGCCGACGGTGTGCTCGGCACCGGTGACGACGCCGTGGCGACAGCGTCCTTTACGGACAGTGTTTTGAGCGTCGTGGCGACCGGCGAGGACGTGACCCTGGACGAAACGGCCGGGTTGCAGAACGGCACGGCCACTCCAGGCCCAGTGGGAGACGCTGACGACAACGACATTCTGGTGACGTCCCTGCCCACGACCTTCGCTAGCCGTTTGACCGGACTTGGGGCAGGCACCGCAACGGGGGCGGCCTTGAGCGGCTTTACTGGTGCCGTGGGCAATACAGGCAGCAATGCGTTCACCATCACCTCTGCACCCGGAGCCAGCATTACCGATGTCAGCTTCGTCGACAGCAATGGCGCACCGCTCAGTGGTGTGGTCAGCGGGCTGTTTACCCTCGACGGCATCAGCATCCTTCTCTATACGGATACGAACAACAACATCGTTCTGGGCCGAGCCGGGAGCGCAAGCGGCGCGATCGTGTTCGCAGCCTTTATAGAAGAAACCGGTTCGCCGGTCACGGGCGGCAAGATCTGGACCGTGGAGTACCAACCGCTGCGGCATACAGATGCTACGAACGCCGATGATTCGCTCAATCTGCTGAATAAGGTTTTCATCGGAGCCAGCCAGGACCTGGAGTTCAGTCTGGCCAATGCGCCCTCGGGTCAGAACCTCTTTCTGATGTTTACGACGGCGACCCCGACCGTTGTCAACGACGGTGGTGTGTTGCGGATCACGGACCCCACCATCATCGCCACCGGCAAGGACCCTGCAGACCAGTCAAGCGGCGCCAATATCACGACTGGCGACACGATCAATACCAGCCAGGCCGGTGGCCCCACCACCTTCGGCACCAACAATCAGATGATCACGGAACAGGAGGGTATCCGTTTTTCGTTCGTCACGGGTGCCAGGCAGAATGTGACCATTCCCAACCTGGACCAGAACGAAGCCGATGTTGAATCCAACGTCGACTTTACCGGCGTCTTCAATGCGAAATCGGCCAGTTTCGACGTCGTGCAGTTGCAAAGCGGCAAGAGTGCTGTGGTAAAAATCAGCGCATTCAGCACCGCGTCTGAACCTGGCGTGAATTTCATCAACGGATATGCCGGTGATACGTCGGTTGCAATCACCAATATTCGCGTCATCAATAAAAGCACCGGGCAGGTGGTCGAGAACTCAGACGGATCGGTGAATAGTCCGAGCATTGTCATCAGTACTGTTGGCGGGGTTGCAACCATCACCGGCGTTTTGGCCGGCTACCAGATTCAGTACACCACAACGTCGGATCACAACCGCGTACTCGTCGAGAACGGAGCGGCCGTCGACGCCAAGGGCAATAACCACGCCGATTTCGATATCGGTGGCTTCAAGTTGGTCCAGGCCTCTATTACAAAAACCGAAATCGGCTCCAAGATCATCTTCGACGATGACGGGCCGAACATCAGCAGCACCGGCGTGGAGCCGACGCTGACCGTGGACGAAACGGTACTGGCGACCAACGCGACCCAGAGCTTTGCCGCCAACTTCAACTCGGCGTTTGGCGCCGATGGGGCGGGCACGCTGACCTATGCGCTGAACGTGGTGGCCGGAGCCTCCGGGCTGACGGACACGGAGACTGGCCAGGCGGTAAACCTGTCGCTCAATGGCGCGGTGGTGGAAGGGCGTACGGCCCTCACCAACCAGCTGGTGTTCACGGTCAGCGTGGCGGCCAATGGCAGCGTCACGCTCGACCAGAGCCGGGCGGTGGTGCATGCCAACGCCAGCAATCCGGATGATTCGACGAGCTTGACCTCGGACAACCTGGTGACACTGACGGCAACCAAGACCGACAGGGACGGCGACAGTGCCTTGGCGACGCTGAACATCGGGCAGAACCTGGTGTTCAAGGACGATGGGCCAAGCATCACCACCACCGGCGTGGAGCCGACACTGACGGTGGACGAGACGGTACTGGCGACCAACGCCAGCCAGAGCTTTGCCGCCAACTTCAACTCGGCGTTTGGTGCCGATGGGGCCGGTACGCTGAGCTATGCGCTGGGCGTGGTGGCGGGAGCCTCCGGGCTGACCGACACGGCCACGGGCGAGGCGGTGAACCTGTCGCTCAATGGCGCGGTGGTGGAAGGGCGTACGGCCCTCACCAACCAGCTGGTGTTCACGGTCAGCGTGGCCGCCAATGGCAGCGTCACGCTGGACCAGAGCCGGGCCGTGGTGCATGCCAACGCCAGCAATCCGGATGACTCGACGAGTTTGACTTCGGACAACCTGGTGACCCTGACCGCGACCATTACCGACAAGGACGGCGACAGCGCCCAAGCGACCCTGAACATCGGGCAGAACCTGGTGTTCAAGGACGACGGGCCGAGCATCAGTACCACCGGCACGGAACCGACGCTGACGGTGGACGAAACGCTGCTG
>NZ_QAOV01000001.1:555937-823456 GCF_003050925.1 Pseudomonas sp. GV085
CCTGACCGCGACCGTTACCGACAAGGACGGCGACAGCGCCCAGGCGACGCTGAACATCGGGCAGAACCTGGTGTTCAAGGACGACGGGCCGAGCATCACCACCACCGGCACGGAACCGACGCTGACGGTGGACGAAACGCTACTGACCACCGACGCCAGCCAGAGCTTTGCCGCCAACTTCAATTCAGAGTTTGGTGCTGATGGGGCCGGTACCCTGACCTATGCGCTGAACGTGGTGGCCGGAGCTTGCGGGCTGATCGACACGGCCACGGGCGACGCGGTGAACCTGTCGCTCAATGGCACTGTGGTGGAAGGCCGCACGGCTACGGACAACCTGCTGGTGTTCACGGTCAGCGTGGCCGCCAATGGCAGCGTCACGCTCGACCAGAGCCGAGCCGTGGTGCATGCCAACGCCACCAATCCGGATGATTCGACGAGCCTGACCTCGGACAACCTGGTGACCCTGACCGCGACCGTTACCGACAAGGACGGCGACAGCGCCCAGGCGACGCTGAACATCGGGCAGAACCTGGTGTTCAAGGACGATGGGCCAAGCATCACCACCACCGGCGTGGAGCCGACACTGACGGTGGACGAGACGGTACTGGCGACCAACGCCAGCCAGAGCTTTGCCGCCAACTTCAACTCGGCGTTTGGCGCCGATGGTGCGGGCACGCTGACCTATGCGCTGAACGTGGTGACGGGGGCCTCCGGGCTGACCGACACGGCCTCGGGCCAGGCGGTGAACCTGTCGCTCAACGGTGCCGTGGTCGAAGGCCGTACGGCCCTCAGTAACCTGTTGGTGTTCACGGTCAGCGTCGCCGCCAATGGCAGCGTCACGCTGGACCAGAGCCGGGCTGTGGTGCATGCCAACACCACCAATCCGGATGACTCGACAAGCCTGGCCTCGGACAACCTGGTGACGCTGACCGCGACCATTACCGACAAGGACGGCGACAGCGCCCAGGCGACGCTGAACATCGGGCAGAACCTGGTGTTCAAGGACGATGGGCCGAGCATCACCACCACCGGCACGGAACCGACGCTGACCGTGGACGAGACGGTACTGGCGACCAACGCGACCCAGAGCTTTGCCGCCAACTTCAATTCGGTGTTTGGCGCCGATGGGGCGGGCACGCTGACCTATGCGCTGGGCGTGGTGGCCGGAGCCTCCGGGCTGACCGACACGGCCTCGGGCGAGGCGGTGAACCTGTCGCTCAATGGAAGCGTGGTCGAAGGCCACACGGCCACGGGCAATCTGCTGGTGTTCACCGTCAGTGTAGCCGCCAATGGCAGCGTCACGCTCGACCAACTCCGGGCCGTGGTGCATGCCAACACCACCAATCCGGATGACTCGACAAGCCTGGCCTCGGACAACCTGGTGACGCTGACGGCGATCCAGACCGACGGGGACGGCGACAGTGCCCAGGCGACGCTGAACATCGGGCAGAACCTGGTGTTCAAGGACGACGGGCCGGCACTCAGTTTCGGCAACCTGATCGGGACCGGTAGCGTCCTTGCGCAATCCGGGTTCTGGAATATGGCGACGGGAGCCGACGGGCTGGGTGCGGCCGGCCTGGATATCTCGTTGGTCAATAACCAGTTCACCCTCGTCAGGCCAGACAACACGACCACGACCGGGACCGGCACGCTCCACGAGCTGTCGCCATCACCGGATGTCAATGGCGCGTACCAATTCGCAGGAACCTTGACCGGTGATTTCGACAACAACGCTACAACGGCCAATACCACTGTCGACTACACGCTGACCGCCTATTCCGATGGCCACTATGCCCTGGATCTGGTGCAAGGCTTCAGTTCGACGATCGTGCTCAGCAGTGCCGACGGCTCGCTCGATGCCGGCGGCCCGGACTCGGTGCGCACATTGTTGATTCCGCAGACGAGTAACCCGGCTATTCCTTCGGCATCCGAGGAGATCGTGTTCTTTTCCGCGAAGGCGCTGGCGTCGACTGCGGACATCCTGACCGGCATCGGGCTCGGAGCACCCGACCCCACCGAAGCTACGCTGCAGACCAACCCCCTGCCGTCGTATATAGACCCGGCGGCCATGAACGTCAGCACGTCCGGCATTGGCGTCGCCAATAACCTTTTCCAGGGAGATAACCTGGCGGCAATCAGCGCCGCCGATGAAAGTTTCGTCATCAATCCGGAGAGCCTGCTGACGGGCATGAAGGTCTTTATCGACAACTCCGTGGCGGGATACAACACGGCGACCGAGGATCTGTACTACAGGATCTTCTACGAGGACGGCACGTTTTCGGATCGCACCGAGGTGAACACCCTGACTCCGGAGGCCGGCGGACAGGTGTCCTTCCTCATTGAGAAGGAGGGTGCGCTGCTGATCGACGCTGTTCAGCTGACGATGGGCCGAGGCGAGATCAAGATCCCGGTGATCCAGTTCATGCAGCAGAGCGAGAGCCTGGCCAGCGATGTCCAGTTGGCGTTCAGCGCGACGCTGACGGACAAGGATGGGGACTCGGCGACGAGTACGTTTGACGCCAACCTGATCGCCAACGATCCGGGCAACGCACTCTTTGACTTCACGCTGGTTGGCACTGGCGGTGAGCGAGATGCCTTCAACATCGATTTGTCAGTCAATCAGAACCGCTACCAGGTCTCCGGCTTCGATGTGGGCGCAGGCGTGCAAGACAAGCTGGTACTCAACGGCGACCCTAACGCTGTTGTCCAATCGATCAACAACACCGGCGCGGACAGCGTCGTCACGGTTGCCGAGACGGGTGGACAAACAACGACCATCACCCTGGTCGGGGTCGATGTTCAGAATACCGACATCTTTTTTGGCAGCGCCTGAGGTATTGCGCGTGTGAAAGGATGCGAGGGTGGCCCAGGAAACCACCCTCGCATTTTTTCTGCAGTTCCAATAGAGCGCATCCGCGGTGAACTATTGAGCAGCACAGGGCTTGAGGAGCGCGGCGGGGGAGATACAGGTTAACGCGGCAGGATGTATCGAGAACGACATCGGCATTCCGGGGGCACCCTGTTCCGGGCCGTCGACAAGGATGGCGACAGGGTGACGGCCTACCCCCTGAAAGTGAGGGGCAGACCGTCTTGTATTGACTTGAATTTCATTCCAGTTCCACCCAGGTGGAGGGCGGTGCTTCGTTGTTGGTGAGCCCGTGTTTGAGCGCATACATCAGCAAGTCGATGCGGTTGATGAGATCAAGCTTTTGATAGATGTTGCTGAGGTGGTTGTGCACGGTGTGCTCACTGATCCCCAGGCGCCCGGCGATGCTCACATATTTGGCGGACGGTTCGCCGACGATGGCGCGAATCAGTTCTCTCTCGCGCAGGGTCAACCGCGCCTGTTTCGCCTGCTCTCGATTGCATTTCAAGGGTATATGCCCGGTCGCGGAATAGCCGCAAAGGCCGCCAGCCCAGGCTCTATCCATTGCGATGTCGCTGTGGTGGACCTTGAGGATGGCCTGGATAATCGATTCTGTCGGGTCTTCCGCCAGCACGATGCCGCGAGCGCCAGCCTCTATCGCCTGGGCGGCGGGGACGGCTTCGTACAGACCCTTGAGCAGCAGCACTTTCATGTCGGCGTTACGGGTGAGTCCCGCGACGACATCCAGTGGATTCAGCGCATCCGGAAAGAAACTGAAAAAAATGACATTGGGCCGCAGTTGATCGGCAAGATTCAGCGCATGGGTATAAGTGGTGGCCTGGGCTGTCACTTCCATCCGGGGTTTTCTGGCATCAATCAAGTCGTGAAGGCCCTTGAGTACGAGGGGGCGACAATCGATCAACATCACGCCGATTGGCTTTTCCTGGTCAGTGTTCATCTTCCTGACCCCCTTGAAAAACCAACGTTGGCCTCCACCCGCTGGCCTTCCCGGGTCAGCAACTTGCTCGCTGGGGCGCCGCGATTGAAGGACAGATTTGAACACGCGGAGGCGGTGATGGTGCTTGTCCAGGCATTGGCGACCACGGGCCATAGGGGCATATCCACCAACAGCATCGGCAGGCGGGGCGAGCGTTTCCAAACGGCAGGCAAAGCCCGAGAGAGAAAATCAATAAGAAAAATTATCAGTGGATTGCACATGATGATGGACTCCCGCGCGCCTCTCAACGGAGTCTAGGTCAGCCCGGAGCGCTGCCAGCCTGCCCGTCCGTCAGGCCTCGATGCAAGCCCGGTACGGGCAGGCCTGAGCGATGTTCTCAAGGAGGGGGGTAACCCTCGAAAATCAAGGCATTAGGCTCGCCAAAGGTGGCCAGCGACCAAAGTCTGATCCTGATCATAATCGTCAATTAATCGACGAGTGGCGTGCAGTTAGGAGCGCTAATATTGAGTTGGTCAATTTACTGGCGAAACATGCCTGATCGAGCCGGCTGCAAATCAGAGCTTGGTGAAATCAGCCGACGACTTGCGTGGAAACCCGATGACGGCTGTGCCTTACTTCTAATTCCATCTGTGGAGAGCAATCGATGCGACACAGAGGCACCGGATATTGGCTCTGGACCAATACCCGCTTACCCTTTCAGACCTATGAAGAAGTGCTCGGCGACGGCGTGCAGGTCGAGGTGCGGGCGCGCATCAGCCTGCTGGGGTTTGCTCAGGTGTTTATCGGGGTTTATGGCCGCAATGGCTGGGCGATCAGCGAAGAGTCCCATGACCGGCACAGCGGTGAGCCTCGCGCACAGGCGTTGAGATGGGGCGTGGCGCGGGCAAGGGAGATTGTGCTCGAGACCCAGGCCTTCGTCGCGCCGCACCGGGTGCAATTGGCCCTGGGGCCGGTGATCACCGACGAGTCGGTACTGGCACTGCGTTGCATGGAAATGACCGAGCGTGAGCGTTTGAAGCTCAAGTCCGACGATGCCTGGATCGAGTATCAGGCTGCGAAAGCCTCCGTACTGACACTGATGCGCTCGACCAAGGTCGATCCGGGGGTGTGGGCCGAGCAAAAGGAGCGGCTGCTGCAGGCCATCGATCGACGGGCCTGCGTACAGCGCGCTTACTTGAGTTGCCTCAGGTCGATGAGTGCCGCAGAGCCTCAATAGTGTCGATCAGGTCATCGTAGGACACCGGTTTGCCAACGTGCTGGTTGAACCCCGATTGCCGTGATTTCTGAATATCGCTTTGCGCACCGTAGCCGGTCAGCGCAATGGCGGGCACATTCCTGGCTTGCGGCAATTGGCGCAGGGCGCTGATCAGCTCATGGCCGTTCATGACCGGCATGCCCAGGTCTGAAATGATCAGGTCGAACCGGGTATTTTTTGCCGCGTCCAGCGCCGCCGCCGGACGGTCGAAGGCGATCACCTGGGCGTCCTCCATCTCCAGCAGCATCTTCAAGGTTTCCAGCACCTCGGCGGAGTCATCGACCAGCAGGATGGTCAAGCCGCTGAGTCTGCCGCAAGCGTCTTCGATCGGCGCGGCGGGAAGGGCTTGGCCGTTGGTCTCGGCCAATGGCAAGTAGACGGTAAACGTGCAACCGGCACCGACGCCGCCGGAACTCACTTGCACAGTGCCTCGTTGTGCCTCGGTCAATTGGCGGACCAGCGACAGGCCGATCCCCAGCCCCTCGCGCTGGTGCGAGGTGTGCTGTTTTTCCGCCTGGCCGAACAGGTCGAATACATGTTCGAGGTGCTCTGTCGCGATACCGATGCCGTTGTCTTTGACATCCAGCCTGGCCATGTTGCCCGCCTGACTCGCGATCAGTTGCACGCGGCCCTTGGCCGGGGTGAATTTCAGTGCGTTGTTCACCAGGTTCCAGATGATTTGTTCCAGACGCGTCGGGTCAGCCTGGGTCATCAGTGGCTCGGCGGGTACTTGCAGTTCGACCGTGATGTCGTGCCCGTCATTTAGGACCACGGTGTAGATGTCGCGCAGGACGTTGTTCAGGTCCACAGCAACCGATTGCAGCTTGAGTTTGCCGGTGCGGACCCTGGCGACATCCAGCAGGTCATCGATGATCCGCGCCTGACTGGTGACGGCTTCGCAGATGGTATTGACGGCTTTGGCGGCTGGAGACAGGTTTTTCGTCACCGGCAAGCGACGCAACAGTTCGGCGTTGAGCTGGATCAGGTTCAGCGGGTGCTTGAGTTCGTGGGACATGACCGCAAAGAACTCGTCCTTGAGATAGCTGGTGTTGCGTGTCTCGGCCAGTTGCTGGCTCTGCTCTTCATGCTGGCGCTTGTGGCCGGTCAGGTCCCGGGCGATTTTCACGTAGCCCTGAAGTTTGTCACCGTTGAGCAGGGTGACTTCGCCGCTGCAAAAGAATCGGCTGCCGTCCTTGCGCAGGTGCCAGCGTTCATCTTCGAAACGGCCATGGTTGCGGGCCGTTTGCAGTTCATTTTCCGGAATGCCGTTGGCACGGTCTTCGGCGGAGAAGATGAAATCGTAGCGAGTCCCTTCGGCCTCGTACTTGCTGTAGCCAAAGATCAATTCGGCACCCTTGTTCCAGCTGGTGATCACGCCGTGCTCATCGAGGGTGATGATGGCGTAGTCGCGGGTGCTTTCGGCGACCAGGCGCATGCGTTCTTCGCCCAGGCGTAATTCTTCCTCGGCCGCGCGACGCTTGGTGATGTCGATGAAGGTCAGCACTGTACCGTCGATGTGGTCTTCGCTGGAGCGATAGGGCAGCAGGCGGGCAATGTACCAGCGGTTGTCGGTGCTGCTGACTTCGCGCTCGATCATGTTCAGCGATTCGAAGACCTGGGCCGCATCGGCCGCCAGGTCTTCGTAGTGCAGGCGATGGGTGATGTCGAGCAGCGAGCGTCCGGTATCGACCGGCAGCATGCTGAAGATGTCGGTGGCGCGGGGGGTGAACCACTTGATGCGCATGCTGCGGTCGACGAATACCGTGGCGATGTCGGTCGAGGCGATCAGGTTGCTCAGGTAGTCGTTGATCTTGTCGGTCTCTTCGACTTTGGTTTTCAGTTCGAAGTTGACCGTCAGCAGCTCTTCGTTGATCGACTGCAGTTCTTCCTTGCTGGTCTCGAGCTCTTCGGTGGCGGAGCGCAGCTCTTCGTTGATCGCCTGCATTTCTTCATTGGAGGCCTTCAGCTCTTCGCTGGAGATTTCCGATTGTTCGATGGTGTCTTGCAGGTGCAGCTTGGTCCGTTGCAACTCGCGCTCGAGATTGGACAGTACCTGGCTTTCGGTTTGCAGTTGGGTGCTCAAGGACGCTTGCGCGGGGTCGATCTCGACCTCCTCGAAAATCACCAGAATGTACTCGCCCTCCGAGGCTTCATCCTTGTAGGGGTGGGCGACCAGATCGATCAGGTAGCGTCGTTCATCGCGTTTGATCGGCACCTCGCGGGACTTGACCGAAGTACCGCTCTGCTGGACCTGGAACAGGGTGGTGCGGATTTCCAGGCGCAACTCCGGAAGAATCAGGTTCAGCAGGTTGCGCGACAGTTCGCCACCCACATGCCGCAGGAAACGCCCGGCGCTTTCGCTCATGTGCAGGATGTCGGCGTTGGTATCGACGAGCACGCTCGGTGGCGCCGACTGTTCGAGGGCGCGGTGGTGCAGGTCGGCCACCGACAGTTTGCGTTGCTCGCCGGTTTCCGGGGCCTGCCGGGGCAAATTGGTACGTACGTAGCCGCCACGGGGCATGGTGGGCGTGCGCCGGCTGGAGGCCGTGCCGGTTTTGGCACGGAAGATCCGGTTGCGTTTGTCGACAGGGGCAAACAGCTCGTGGCAGGCATCGGCGCTTTCGGACGTGCCGAGGAACAGGAAGCCGCCGGGGCGCAGGGCGAAGTGGAACATCTGGAGGATTTCACGCTGCACTTCGCGATCCAGGTAGATCAGCAGATTGCGGCAAACGATCAGGTCGATCTGCGAAAACGGCGGATCGGACAACAGGCTGTGCTTGGCGAACAAGACCTTTTCGCGCAGCTCCTTGCGCACTCGGTAATGGTCGTTTTCCTTGATGAAATAGTGGCGCAACCGTGACGGCGGCACGTCGGTGACGATCGCTTGCGGATACAGACCGCTGCGCCCGTAGCTGATCGCGCGTTCGTCGATGTCGGTGGCAAACACCTGCAACGTGGCTTTGCTGGCGTCCAGTTGCATCTGATCGTGCAGCAGCATCGCCAGGCTGTAGGCTTCTTCGCCGGTGGAACTGCCAGCGGACCAGACGCGTATTTCTTCTTTTTTCTCCGATTGCGCCGATGCCGTGGCGGCGCTGACCAATTGCGGCACCACATCCCGTTCCAGAGCTTCGAAGGCTTCGCGGTCTCGGAAGAAGTTGGTCACACCGATCAGCATGTCGCCCAGCAGTGCCTTGATTTCCTCGGGATTGTTTTGCAGGAATTTGTAATAGGAGACGAGGTCCGGTTGCGCCGTGACTTGCATCCGGCGTTCGATACGCCGCAGCACGGTGGCGCGCTTGTAGTGTTTGAAGTCATGGCCGGTGCCGGTGCGCAGCTGGATCAGAATGTCGTGCAGCACTTGCTCGGCTGCCGCGGTATCGCGCTCGGCCGCCGGGGCGATGCTCTGCATCCCCTGATCACTGACCGTGGGCAGTTTGATTTCCCGGGCGTTGCTCCACAACTCCAGCAGCTTTTGCGGCATTTCAACGACCGGTAACACGAAGTCGACCATGTGCGTATCGATGGCAGCTTGCGGCATGCCGTCGAACTCGGCGTCTTCCGGCACCTGGGCCATGGTAATGCCACCCTGTTCCTTGATGCGGGACAGGCCGACCGCGCCATCTGAGCCTGTGCCCGACAGCACCAGGCAGAACGCGCGCTCACGGTGTACATCGGCCAGGTCGCGGAAAAACAGATCGATCGACGAGTGACGTCCCAGACGCGGATCGACAGGGCTGACCTCAAGCAGGCCGTCATCCATGTTCAGCTGTTGCGCCGGCGAAATGACGTAGACCCGGTTCTTTTCGATAGGCACCGTGCTGCCGACCTGCAGGACCGGCATCTTGGTCGATTCCTGGATGATCTTGTCGGCGAAGCTTTGGTGGTCGGGAGACAGATGAAGAATGATCACGAAGGCCATGCCGTTGTCCTGCGGCATGTTTTCGAAGAACCGCTTGATCGCTTGCAGCCCACCCGCCGACGCGCCGATCCCCACCACCGGAAAGTCCAGCGTGCTTGGGCTCAGGGCCTTTCGCTCTGGAACGGTATTGGAGGGTGTGCTCATGGGGTCGTCCTTTGGCGCTGGGGGTCTTGCGCTTGAGTCCTGAAGGAGAAAAGTGCAAATCGATAAACCAGAATAATCCTGTTTTTCGCTAGAGCCTTCAAATATTTAGAGTCTGCGGCAGGGGAAGATTCTCAAGGGAACGCCACTGCTGGCCGATAACCCGGACAGTCAGGGGCCATTCTGCCTTTGCGGTTGGTTCGGGGGCCTCATCGCTATGAGAAGGTGGTTGATAGCCTAGTGCCACCCGTTATCATCTGCGCGCCAAAACAAGGGCTGCGAAGTTGAGTCCGTCCGTGTATTTGCCTTTGGGTTCTTCTTCTTAAATTGCCTGGAAATCTTCGATGCTGTCGTATCACCAAAAGCGTTTTCTGATCGTCGATGATTTCTCGGACTTCCGCAGTTCGGTCAGGTCGATGCTGCGCGAACTGGGCGTCAAGGAAGTGGACACTGCCGATACCGGCGAGCAGGCGCTGAAAATGTGCTCGCAGAAGCAATACGACTTCATCCTGCAAGACTTTCATCTGGGCGACGGCAAGAAGAACGGCCAACAGGTGCTCGAAGACCTGATGGAAGAAAAGCTGATCAGCCATGAAGCGGTGTTCGTCATGGTCACCGCCGAAACCAGCCAGGCCATGGTGCTCAGTGCGCTGGAGCACGAACCCGATGCCTACCTGACCAAGCCGTTCAACCGTTCCAGCCTGGCCCAGCGCCTGGAGCGCCTGGAGCAGCGCAAGACCCTGCTCAAACCGATCCTGCAGGCCCTCGACCGGGGCAAGCCAATGGAGGTGCTCAACGCCTGCATCGCCCTGTGCAAGCAAGACATCCGCTATTCGCCACTATGCCTGCGCTATCGCGCCGATGCCCTGCGCGACCTCAATCAGAACGAAGCGCTGGAGCGCCTGTACGACGGCATCATCGCCGACCGCCCATTGCCATGGGCGTTTGCCGGGTTGGGCAAGTTGCTGTTCAAGCGCGGTCAGGTCGCGCAGGCCAAAGGCATTTACGAAAAAGCCCTGAAAGTCTTCCCGATGATGCCGTCGCTGTATGACGGCATGGCGGACGTGCTGATCGCGGAAGGCGATACCAAGGGTGCACAGCGTGTTCTGGAGGAAGCGATTCGCCTGTCGCCACTGGCGGTTCGCCGCCAGGCGTTGCTGGGCAAGCTGGCGATGACCAACGAGGATTTCGACACGGCGGCCAAGGCCTATCGCCAGGCTGTGAGCCAGGGTGCGCAGTCGCGGTTCAAGGATGCCGAGAGCAACCTCGGCCTGGCCCACGCCTTGATCAGCAAAGGAAGTGAAAGAGGCCTGGACACGCGGACCCGCCTGGAAATCAATACCACATTGAGCGCCGTGGCCAAGGAAAACCCTTCCGATCCGGGCCTGCAAATCCGCGCACGCCTGATGAAGGCCACCAGTCTGTTGCTCAACGATGCCGAGACGGCTGACAAGCTCACCGAGCAAGCCTTGTTGCGTCTGGATGGCATGGAGCAATTCATGAGCGCCGAAGCGGCGTTGCTGGTGGCCAAACAGCTGAAAATGCTCGGGCAGACCGAGGCCGGTACCGCGATGCTGAAAAACTGCGTGGAAATCTACGGCGACGATCCTGTGGTCATGAAGGACATCGCCAAGCAGACCGACGACCCGAGCATCCTCAACTCCGGCACCGCCGCCGCTGAACTCAACCGTCAGGGCGTGCGCGTGTACAAGACCGGCAATCTGGTGGAGGCGCGAGCGGTGTTCCGCAAGGCCCTGGCGATGCAGCCGAAGAACATCAGTATCGCCCTGAACCTGGCGCAGTCGTTGTTGCACGGCACCGATACCGGCGTTCCTTCAGCGGAGCTGGAAGAATGTCGGACCTGCCTGAAAATGGTCGGCCTGATGCCCGACTCCGACGCGCGTTATCCGCGTTACCAGAAGCTGAAAAGCAAGGCGTTTGGCCAATGAACGACAATGAGCAGGCACTGGATTTCTCCACGGTGATCGCCTCTACCGTGCACGATATGAAGAACTCGCTGGCCATGCTGATGCAGGCCCACAGCCAGTGGCTGGCGCGATTGCCGCAGGCGGCGCAACAGACGCCGGAGCAGGGCGTGATCGACTTCGAGTTTGCCCACCTCAACGGCATGCTGGTGCAGTTGTTGGGGCTGTACAAGCTGGGCGTCAACCAGATGCCGTTGCAGCCGGCTTACCATGAACTGGACGACTTCATCGAAGCGCAACTGGCTTGCCATCAGGAAGTGTTCGCCAGCCGCGGCATCATGGCCACCTATGAAGTGGACCCGCTGAGCCCGCTGGGTTTCTTCGATCGTGAGTTGATCGCGTCGGTATTGGCCAACTGCATCAACAATGCCATCCGCTTTGCACGGCATGCCGTTTTGATCAGCGTCAGCGACGAAGCCGGGCAACTGGTGTTGACCATCAATGACGATGGCCAGGGGTATCCGGCGCAGATGATCGAGCACCAGGCCGATTACGTGCAGGGCATCAATCAAAGTACCGGCAGCACCGGGCTGGGCCTGTACTTCGCCGGACGAATTGCCGCGTTGCATCAGCGCAATGGCGTCGGCGGACGCACCGAAATCGGCAATGGTGGTCCGTTGGGCGGTGGGGTGTTCCGTCTTTACCTGCCCTGACTGTTTGTCGTAGGAGATTTTGCGTCTTTATTGATGAGGGCTGCTTGAAATTCCGAACACGCGGAGCCTATTTTGTACGATCGCCGTTCGCGGCCCGTACAATAACAAGGATTGCGTCATGACCACCGTTGGCCTGAGCTCACTCGCGCAGCGATTGACGGGCATCGATGAAGTTGAGTGTGTCACGCCGGATTTGAATGGCGTTCCACGGGGCAAAGTGATGACCTGCGAGGGGTTTCTCGACGGTCGACGTTTGCAGATGGCGCGGGGCGTGCTGTTGCAATGCATCATGGGCGGATACCCGCCGGCGCGTTTTTACGGCAGCGATGATGGCGACCTGGCGCTGATCCCGGACCCGGCGCAAATCCACCGCTTGCCCTGGAGCCACCCACCGCGGGGCTTCGCTATTTGCGACGCGAATGAACTGGGCACCACCACCAGCTCCAGCCTGTCGACCCGTGGTCAGCTCAAGGCCGTGATTGCCCGTTATGCGGCCCGCGGCCTGGCGCCTGTGGTGGCGACCGAGCTTGAGTTCTTCGTTTTTGCGCCCAACACCGACCCGACTCAGTCGTTCCAGCCACCGCTGGGGCTGGATGGTCGTCGCGAGGATGGTCAGTCGGCGTTCAGCGTCAGCTCCAACAATGGGCTGCGACCCTTCTTCAATGAAGTCTACGAATGCATGGCGGCGTTGGGGCTGCCCCGCGATACGTTCATGCACGAAATGGGTGTCAGCCAGTTCGAGATCAATCTGCTGCATGGCGATCCATTGCTGCTGGCCGACCAGACGTTGCTGTTCAAGCACTTGCTCAAGGAGGTTGCCCTCAAGCATGGCCTGAGCGTGGTGTGCATGGCCAAGCCGCTGGCGCATACGCCGGGCAGTTCGATGCATATTCACCAGAGTGTCGTCGAGATCGATTCGGGGAAAAACGTGTTCAGTGACAAGGCGGGGCAGGAGACGGCAACCTTCCGTCACTTCATTGCCGGACAGCAAGTGTGCATGGCCGACTTCACTGCGTTGTTTGCGCCGAACGTGAACTCCTATCAGCGCTTGTGCCATCCTTACGCGTCACCGAATAATGCCTGCTGGTCCTATGACAACCGGGCCGCCGGCTTGCGCATACCGGCCAGTTTGCCGGTGGCCCGTCGGGTCGAGAACCGCTTGCCGGGCGCTGATGCCAATCCGTATCTGGCGATTGCCGCAAGCCTGGCGGCGGGGTTGCATGGCATCGAGAACGCGTTAGAGCCGAGCACGCCGATCCAGGGGGAGTTCGAAGTGCCGGACAATCTTTCGTTGCCCTGTACCTTGCATGCGGCACTGGAGCGTCTGAAACGTAGCCAGTTGGCCAAGGAACTGTTCGGCGTGGAATTCATCGAAGGCTACATCGCTTCGA
Source organism: Pseudomonas sp. GV085 (assembly GCF_003050925.1). Lineage (GTDB taxonomy): Bacteria > Pseudomonadota > Gammaproteobacteria > Pseudomonadales > Pseudomonadaceae > Aquipseudomonas. The sequence goes on from NZ_QAOV01000001.1 coordinate 569,106, forward strand.
AGACTCTGGAGCTGAGCAGTTTCCATAATGAAATTACTCCCTGGGAACGGCGTGTTTTAGCAGCCCAGGCCTGACGATCCGTCGACATCCGGCTATCGTTTAGCGACAGCCGATTCTCACTGCAAGGAGCCGCTCGGAACGCCGATGCGCCAAATCTGGAAATCCTTTCGAGCACTGTATTTCGCCTCGCTGATGATGTTGATCGGCTCGGGCCTGTTGAGTACTTACCTGGGCCTGCGCCTGGCGGCCGACCATGTCGACAGCCTGTGGGTCGGTGCGTTGATGGCCGCCAACTACTTCGGCCTGGTGCTGGGGGGCAAGATCGGTCACCGGTTGATTGCCCGGGTCGGGCATATCCGGGCCTACTCGGCCTGTGCCGGAATCGTCGGCGCGGCGGTGTTGGGCCATGGCCTGATCGACTGGCTGCCGGCCTGGCTGTTCCTGCGGGTGATCGTCGGCCTCGGCATGATGTGCCAGTACATGGTGATCGAGAGCTGGCTGAACGAGCAGGCCGAAGCCAAACAACGCGGGTTGGTGTTCAGCGGTTACATGATCGCCTCGTACCTGGGGCTGGTGATGGGGCAACTGATTCTGGTCATGCACCCGGCGCTGGGGCTGGAGCTGCTGATGCTGGTCGCCCTGTGTTTCGCCCTGTGCCTGGTGCCTGTGGCCCTGACCCGGCGGATCCACCCGGCACCGCTGCACCCGGCACCGATGGAACCACGGTTCTTTATCAAGCGTGTGCCGCAGTCATTGAGTACGGTGCTGGGGGCAGGGCTGATCGTCGGTTCGTTCTACGGTCTGGCGCCGCTGTATGCCTCGCAGCAAGGTTTGTCCACGGAGCTGGTCGGGCTGTTCATGGGTAGCTGTATTTTTGCCGGGCTGCTGGTGCAGTGGCCGTTGGGCTGGTTGTCCGACCGCTATGATCGGGCCGTGTTGATCCGCAGTTTCGCCTTCAGCCTGGCCCTGGCTGCACTGCCGCTGGCGATCATGCCGCAGGTGCCGTTGGAGGTTCTGTTTATCGCCGGTTTTGTCTGTTCGCTGGTGCAGTTCTGCCTGTATCCGTTGGCGGTGGCGTTTTCCAATGACCATGTCGAAGGCGATCGCCGGGTGTCCCTGACGGCAATGTTGCTGGTGACCTACGGCGTTGGCGCGAGTATCGGGCCGCTGGTGGCAGGCGTGCTGATGAAGCTGTTTGGCAGCCAGATGCTCTATGCCTTCTTCAGTTTCTTTGCGTTGGTGCTGGTATGGCGGATTCGCCCGAAAGCAGTGACCAACCTGCATCAGGTCGACGACGCACCGCTGCATCACGTGGCCATGCCGGACAATATGACGAGTTCGCCACTGGTGGCCTGCCTCGACCCGCGGGTCGATGAGCAGATGGTGCAGGAGCAGATGTGCAACCCGGTGAATCCGGAGTCGCCTGCCGAACCTGAAGCCGATCAACCGCCGCAAGACCCTGACTCGGGGCGCGAGCAAAGCTTTACCGAGGTCAGGCCTTAAATCCAGGGCACAAAAAAACGGGCAGTCACCGCAAGGGGCTGCCCGTTTTTTGTTGCCGCTCTATCAGAGATCGTCTTTGTCGAAGCGACGCGCTTCGCGTTGCAACTGGTAGACGAAGCGTTCGACCTGACGCTGCACCAGCCCGCTCATGTTATGGAAGCGAACGCCGGCGAAGGTGGTGGAGATCTTTTCTTCGAAGTGCAGATAACGCAACTCGACCGGTGCGGTCATCTTGCCGAAGGGCAGGTCGGCGCTGAAGCGGTCGTAGACCTGACCCAGTTGCAGGCTGCCGGTGATGTCACCGTCGAAACGCAGTTTGCAGCCGGTAGCGGAAATATCCAGCAGTTTGCCGCTGATGGAGGCTTTGATTTTTTCGCCGTCGAGGTTGACGTTGACCAGTTGTGCCAGCTTCAGTGCCGCACGGAACGCATTACGGCGCTGGTGGTACACCACTTCATCGGGCAGGGCGCCGCGATAGCAGCGGCTGCCAGCGGATTCGTCGATGTTCAATCGGCCGTTGCATTCCCAGGCAATGCGTACGCCTTCGTGGAAGCCTTCGACCCTGAACGGCTCGCCCGCCAGCAGGTAGCGCTCGCCATCACGGGGAATCATTTCGTCCAGGGCAATCATATTGCTGTCACGGTCCAGGTCCACCAGGTAGCTCTGGAAGCGCTGGCTGCGCTCGTGGAACGTAATGATCAGCGGGTCATGACTTTCGAGCAGCTGGCGCAGGTTGCTGGAGATTTCCAAGGGCGTGGAGAGCACCTTGGGTGGCTGCGGAGCATCATCCACGGATAAGGCATTGGACACGGTTAATCAATCTCCAGACAAAATTTGACTACGGCAGGATAGCAGTTTGCCAGTATGTTGCGCGTCTTGATAGAGCGGGGGCATTGACCGGCTCATGCCTGACTGAGCGGGCGCGGCTTGGCAAGCTTGGAGAATGTTCCGCTGGCATCGTAAAGCGCCGGGGTTTCACCGCCGTTGAGGATTTTCAGCTGGGTGGCTGTAGCGGCCTGCTGGGTGAGGATCGACTGGCCGTTGTTGGTGTTGATGGCCTGGCATTGGGCCAGGAGATCGGTCAGCACGTCACTTTGCGCCAGCAACTGCTCGCCAATGCTCGACTGGCTGGCCAGTTGCTCAAGACCGCCACGGTTGGTCGGCAGGTTGAGGCTGGCGAGAATTTCACTGCGCTTGCGGCCATGCTGTTCGAGCAAGACGATCAATGCCTGTTTCTGCGCCAGGATGTTCTCGAGCAATGGCATGTCGCGGCCATGCAATGCGAGGGATTCGGTCTGCAGTAATTCCAGCAGGTGTTGCGCTGGAGCAAAGTCGTCGGTGATCAGTTGCAGTAAATGAGTGTCGTGCATGGCTGGCCTTGGGTTTTAAGCGTCCAAAAGCCTGGCGCTGGCGTTGGCCTAGCGCTGGGCTTCGAAGTTGAGCAGTTTGCTGGCTACACGGTTGCTGTCGACTTTATAGCTGCCATCGGCAATCGCTGCTTTCAACTCGGCCACGCGGGCGTTGTCGACGGCAGGTTGATCGCGCAGCTTGTCAGTAACCTTCTGCAACTGTTGAGCCTCATCGCTGAGATGTACCGATTCCCCGCTTTTGACGGTACCGGCCTGTTCGGCCGCGGACTCCAGCGGCGCGGATTTGCCGGTTTCGGCGTTTTCCTTGTTGGCGCTGGTACGTGTACTGCCCGTAAGGGACGAGGAGCTGTTCAAACGGCTGAAATCGATGACCATGATAAAAAACCTCTGGGAATTTGGACGCTTGCCATGGTTTCGGCCATTCCCTGGAAAACTTTAGGCCCATTTATCAATGAACCTCGCACGCGCCAGCGCTTGCCCTGCATGGAGCACAGTCTAGGGAACAGCCGGGGCAAGCGCCACATTCCGATGAGCAGGGAGTCTTACATGGACACTTCCACCTGCCCCGGCGCCATGACCTGCGCCTTGATGACTCGCTGGGAATTGAGGTTCTTCACCCGGATCTGTTCGCTCAGGCTGCCGTTTGACAGGGCTTCGCCCGGCATGCGCACGCTGAGCGTACCGCTGCGGGCGGTAATCACCACCTGATCACCCTTGCGGATGACCTCGGCCTGTTCGATATGCACCAGGGTCATCACCTGGTCGGCGACCATTGGTCGGGTCAGTCGCTGCCCGATCGCCTGGTCTGGGGAGGTCAGGTAGCCCTGGCTGATGAGGCTGATATCGCGTTCGCGCAGCACCACATCCAAAGGCTCGACAATGTTGGCGCGGCGCAGTGGTCGGGCGCTGGTCACGACATCGCGAAACAGGCGGACTTGAGCGGGCACGAACACGGTCCAGGGGGAGGCGCCCTCGCAGCGGACCTTGACTGTGACCCGTCCCAGCGGCTTTGGACTCTCAAGGGTTGCTGTCAATTCCTTGTCGCACATGGGCATGTGCATGCGCGGATCGAGCGGGTTGACCTGGATCTCGTAGCGACCTTCCGTTTGGCTGGTAGCCAGATAGTCTTCTACGGTGAATTCAAGAAAGCCCTGGGTGACGCCGATAAGCATGTCAGGCAAGGTAAGCGCGTCAGCAAGGGCAGGGCTGCCAGCGTTGAACAGGCAAACGGCCGCCAGCACGCCAGGCAATTTGCGGCAGAGTGCGGTCAGGCGTCGGAAAAATGTCGGTTCTGTGTTCATAACGATTAAAAAAGCAAGCGCCGTGCCGTTTAGTGATGAAGGCGCGTCGCAACAACACTTGGCGTTGGTGTAGGAGTCTGGGCATGGCTGGTGTAATGGATTCGGTGAACCAGCGCACGCAACTGGTGGGGCAGAATCGCCTTGAGCTGTTGTTGTTCCGTCTCGACGGCCAGCAGCTGTACGGGATCAACGTGTTCAAGGTTCGGGAGGTGCTGCAATGCCCCAAACTGACGCTGATGCCCAAGTCCAGTCCTGTCGTGTGCGGTGTGGCGAACATCCGGGGGGCGACCATTCCGATCCTTGATCTGGCGATGGCGACTGGCTCCGGTGCGTTGAAGGACAAGCACAATCCCTTCGTGATCATCACGGAGTACAACACCAAGACCCAGGGTTTCCTGGTCCGCTCGGTGGAACGCATCGTCAACATGAACTGGGAGGAGATCCATCCGCCGCCCAAGGGCACCGGGCGCGATCACTATCTGACGGCGGTGACGCGGGTCGACAATCAGCTGGTCGAAATCGTCGACGTCGAGAAAGTGCTGGCGGAAGTGGCACCGACGCCGGAAGCGATTTCCGTCGGCGTGGTGGATGTCGAAACCCAGCACAAGGCGCTTTCGTTGCGTGTGCTGACGGTCGATGACTCGTCGGTGGCGCGCAAGCAGGTCACGCGTTGCCTGCAAACGGTCGGCGTCGAAGTGGTGGCGTTGAACGACGGTCGGCAAGCGCTGGACTACCTGCGCAAACTGGTCGACGAGGGCAAGAAGCCGGAAGAAGAGTTCCTGATGATGATCTCCGACATCGAGATGCCGGAGATGGACGGGTACACCCTGACGGCGGAAATCCGCAACGACCCGCGCATGCAAAAGCTTCATATCATCCTGCATACTTCGTTGTCGGGGGTATTCAATCAGGCGATGGTCAAGAAGGTCGGTGCTGATGACTTCCTGGCCAAATTCCGTCCCGATGACCTGGCATCCCGGGTAGTCGACCGGATCAAGGCAGCAGATATCAGCCAGGGGCCCGCGCCCCTGGCAGTCAACACGATTTAAGAGGCGGCATCATTGTCTACGGGTAATTTGGATTTCGAACAGTTCCGGGTATTCCTGGAAAAAGCCTGTGGCATTTTGCTCGGTGAAAACAAGCAGTACCTGGTCTCCAGCCGTCTCAACAAACTGATGGAACAGCAAGGCATCAAGTCTTTGGGTGAGTTGGTTCAGCGCATGCAGACCCAGCCGCGCAGCGGTTTGCGCGAGCAGGTGGTGGATGCCATGACCACCAACGAAACCCTATGGTTTCGTGACACCTACCCGTTTGAAGTCCTGAAGAACAAGGTGCTGCCCGAAGCGATCAAGGCCAGTCCCGGCCAGCGTCTGCGCATCTGGTCGGCGGCGTGCTCGTCGGGCCAGGAACCCTATTCGCTGTCGATGTCCATCGACGAGTTCGAGCGGGTCAACATGGGCCAGTTGCGCATGGGCGTGCAGATCGTTGCCACCGACCTGTCCGGCACCATGCTGAACAACTGCAAGACCGGCGAGTACGACAGCCTGGCCATCGGCCGCGGTCTGTCGCCCGAGCGTCTGCAGCGTTATTTCGACCCGAAAGGGCCGGGACGCTGGGCGATCAAGGCGCCGATCAAGAGCCGCGTGGAATTCCGCTCCTTCAACCTGCTGGACAGCTACGCGAGCCTGGGCAAGTTCGACATCGTGTTCTGCCGCAACGTGTTGATCTACTTCTCCGCCGAGGTGAAGAAGGACATCCTGTTGCGCATCCACAGCACGTTGAAGCGGGGCGGTTACCTGTTCCTCGGTGCTTCCGAAGCGCTGAACGGGTTGCCGGATCATTACCAGATGGTCCAGTGCAGTCCGGGGATCATTTACCAGGCGAAGTGATGCAAAAGCGCCCGGCATAAAAACGGGAGCCCTTCGGGGCTCCTTTTTTATGCCGGGCGCTTTTGCATCACGGTAGGAGCTGCCGCAGGCTGCGATCTTTTGACTTTGCTTTTGAAGATCAAGATCAAAAGATCGCAGCCTTCGGCAGCTCCTACAGGGGGGGCGTGTTGCGTAGGACAAGCGGCAGAAAAGCGGCATGCGGCGGAAAACCGTTGCCGCTTTTCTGGCATTGCCGCGTTGCCATGGCCGGCAAAGCCCCGGTTTCCGGGCTTTTTTGAATTGGCATGGGGCTTGCTAAGTTGATCCTACGAAAAATCAGGTCACCCGAAGGTTTCCCGACATGAGCATCAGCTTCGATAAAGCGCTCGGTATCCACGAACAGGCCCTGGGCTTCCGCGCCCAGCGTGCCGAAGTCCTGGCCAACAACATCGCCAACGCCGATACCCCGAACTACAAGGCTCGGGACCTGGACTTCTCGAAAGTGCTCGCTGAGCAGAACGAGAAAACCAGGAACGGCACCTTCGCCTTGAACATGACCAACAGCCGTCACATCGAAGCTGAAGGCCTGGGCAATGGCGACGAGTCGTTGCTGTATCGCACGCCGATGCAACCGTCGATCGACCAGAACACCGTGGACGCCCAACTGGAACAGTCGAACTACGCGCAAAACGCGATCGGCTTCCAGGCCAGCTTCACCCTGATCAACAGCAAATTCAAAGGGCTGGTGTCAGCCCTGCGCGGAGAGTAAGCCATGTCTCTATCCAGTGTTTTCAACATTGCCGGTAGCGGCATGAGTGCCCAGACCACACGTTTGAACACCGTCGCTTCGAACATCGCCAACGCCGAGACGGTTTCGTCGAGCATCGACCAGACCTACCGCGCGCGTCACCCGGTATTTGCCACCATGTTCCAGGGCGGCCAGAGCGGCGGCAGCGACTCGCTGTTCCAGAGCCAGGATGCCGCCGGTCAAGGCGTGCAGGTGCTGGGTGTGGTCGAAGACCAGAGCAACCTCGAGGCGCGCTATGAGCCGAACCATCCGGCGGCCGATGCCAAGGGCTACGTCTACTACCCGAACGTCAACGTGGTGGAAGAAATGGCCGACATGATTTCCGCGAGCCGTTCGTTCCAGACCAACGCCGAAATGATGAACACCGCCAAAACCATGATGCAGAAGGTCCTGACCCTCGGTCAGTGATAAGGGACGACTCAGATGAGTGTTACCGATTCCACCAGCGGTTTGAGCCTCAACGACATCCTGGCCAATTCCTCGATCAAGACCAACACCACGACTGACGGCCTCGCGTCGGCAACCGGCAGCGCCACGGGCAACCAGGCCCTGGGCAAGGATGCGTTCCTGCAGTTGCTGGTGACCCAGCTGAAAAACCAGAACCCGCTGGAGCCCCAGGACAACGGCGCGTTCGTGGCCCAGCTGGCGCAGTTCAGCAGCCTGGAAGGCATCACCACGCTCAACAACACCGTGAGCGGCCTGGCCAGCAACTACAACTCGTCCCAGGCCTTGCAGGCATCGTCGCTGGTGGGCCGTTCGGTCATCGCGCCGGGCGACAAGGCGGTGGTCGACACCACCAAGAGCCTCAGTGGCACGGTGGTCGTGCCGTCTTCGGTGGCGTCCGCCACCCTGAAGATCACCGACGCAGCCGGCAAGACCGTGCGCACCATCGACCTCGGTTCGCAGAAGGCCGGCAATGCCAGCTTCATCTGGGATGGCAAGAACGATGCGGGTGAGACGGTACCCGCGGGCACCTATACCTTCGGTGCCACGAGCACGATCGATGGCCAGTCCGTCGCGTTGATCACCAACCTGCCCGCGACCGTCAACAGCGTGACCATCAGCCAGACCGGCGGTGAGTTGATGCTCAACCTGGCCGGGCTGGGCAGCGTTGCCCTGTCCAAAGTTCAAACCATTGGTATGTAGAGCCGACTAACACGGCACAAAGGAGTGGATGATGTCTTTCAATATCGGCCTTAGCGGTCTCTATGCAGCCAATAAACAACTGGACGTGACCGGCAACAACATCGCCAACGTCGCGACCACCGGTTTCAAATCGTCACGTGCAGAATTCGAAGACGTGTACTCGGCGACCCGCTTGGGCACCGGCAGCAAGACCGTCGGCAATGGCGTGCGCTTGTCCAACGTTTCCCAGCAGTTCGGCCAGGGTGACATAAGCAACACCGGTAACGTGCTCGACATGGGTATCCAGGGCAATGGTTTCTTCGTCCTGAGCAACAACGGTTCGCTGACCTACAGCCGTGCCGGTACATTCAAGACCGACAAGGAAGGCTACGTCACCAACAGCGACGGTACGGCCCGCCTGCAAGGTTACGGTGTGGACTCCAACGGCAAGATCGTCAATGGCGTGCTGACCGACCTGCGGATCGACACCTCCAACCTGGCACCGAAATCCACCAGCACCGTGTCGTCGACGATCAACCTGAACTCCACCTCGGCGGTGATCGACCAGACGGTTGCGGCGAACAAGTTCGACCCGTCCAAGACCGAGACCTTTACCAAATCGTTCAGCACCCCGATCTTCGATACCCAGGGTAACCAGCACACCATGGATCAATACATGGTCAAGACTGGAGCGAACACGTGGGACACCTACACGCTGATCGATGGTCGCAACCCGGATGGCAGTGATCCTACCGTTACCGCTCCGGTTGCTTCGACCATGTCGTTCGATTCCACCGGCAAACTGACTTCGGTCAGCACGCCGGTAACGCCGCCAACCACGCCACCGACTTCGGTGATCAGCAGTGACCTGAAAATCACCAATTGGACCCCGGGCAGTGTCACCAATGGCGTCTGGACAGCCAACGGCGCCGCAGCCGATCCGGCCGGATTGACCATCGCCATGGCCAGCACCACCCAGTTCAACGCCGACACCGCGCGTTCGATTCCGGCACAGAACGGTTACGCCACTGGCCAGATCACCAACCTGACCATCGACGGCAGCGGTGTGTTGCTGGCCAACTTCAGCAACAACCAGACCAAGCCGATCGGCCAGATCTCCCTGGCCAGCTTCACCAACGAACAAGGCCTGCAGCCGGTAGGCGGCACCAGCTGGAAAGAAACCTACGCGTCGGGCATCCCGGGCTACGATGCGCCGGAGACCGGCACCCTGGGTTCAGTCGTTTCCAACTCCCTGGAGGAGTCCAACGTCAACCTGACCAACGAGCTGGTCGACCTGATCAAGGCGCAGAGCAACTACCAGGCGAACGCCAAGACCATCTCCACCCAGAGCACCATCATGCAGACCATCATTCAGATGGCTTGATGCTCGATTGTGCTGTGCAAGGAGCCCCTCATCAGAGGGGCTTTTTTTTGTGTGGGTGGCGAAAACCTGTAGGAGCGAGCTTGCTCGCGATGGTCGTCAACGATAACGCGCGTTGTCTGGATACACGCGGCGCCCTCAAGACCATCGTCGGATCGCCGCCCGGAGCAAGCTCGCTCCTACAGACAGGCAAAAGAAAACCCCCGACCCGCCAGAGGCTGATCGGGGGTTTCGGGTAAGCGCCTTTCGGTGCTTACGGGCTCAGCTTATTGGCAAGCTTCGCAATCCGGCTCGTCGATGGCGCAAGCCTTCGGCACTGGAGCAGGACCGGCAGGCGCTGCCAGGACCGAGTCGTCACCGTGGTTGCCGCCGCTGGAAACAGCGTTCAGCTTGCCGGTGTTGATGGTCGACTTCTCGGTGCTGGTCGCGGCCAGGGCACGGAGGTAGTAAGTGGTTTTCAGGCCACGGTACCAGGCCATGCGGTAGGTCACGTCAAGCTTCTTGCCCGAAGCGCCAGCGATGTACAGGTTCAGCGACTGAGCCTGGTCGATCCACTTCTGACGACGGCTGGCCGCGTCGACGATCCACTTGGTGTCCACTTCGAACGCGGTCGCGTAGAGCTCTTTGAGTTCTTGCGGGATGCGCTCGATCTGCTGCACCGAACCGTCGTAGTACTTCAGGTCGTTGATCATGACCGAATCCCACAGACCGCGAGCCTTCAGGTCGCGAACCAGGTACGGGTTGATCACGGTGAATTCGCCCGACAGGTTCGATTTCACATAGAGGTTCTGGTAGGTCGGTTCGATCGACTGCGAAACGCCAGTGATGTTGGCAATGGTCGCGGTCGGTGCGATGGCCATGATGTTCGAGTTACGAATGCCTTTCTGTACACGGGCGCGAACCGGTGCCCAGTCCAGGGATTCGTTCAGGTCGACATCGATGTACTTCTGGCCACGGGCCTCGATCAGGATCTGTTGCGAATCCAGCGGCAGGATGCCTTTGGACCACAGCGAACCCTGGAACGTCTCGTACGAACCGCGCTCGTCGGCCAGGTCGCAGGACGCCTGGATCGCGTAGTAGCTGACCGCTTCCATCGACTTGTCGGCGAACTCGACGGCAGCGTCGGAACCGTAAGGGATGTGCTGCAGGTACAAAGCGTCCTGGAAGCCCATGATGCCCAAACCGACCGGACGGTGCTTGAAGTTGGAGTTCTTCGCTTGCGGCACCGAGTAGTAGTTGATGTCGATCACGTTATCGAGCATGCGCACGGCGGTGTTCACGGTGCGTTGCAGCTTGGTGGTGTCCAGCTTGCCGTCGACGATGTGGTTCGGCAGGTTGATCGAGCCCAGGTTGCAAACGGCGATCTCGTCCTTGTTGGTGTTCAAGGTGATCTCGGTGCACAGGTTCGAGCTGTGGACCACGCCGACGTGCTGCTGCGGGCTGCGCAGGTTGCACGGGTCCTTGAAGGTCAGCCATGGGTGGCCGGTTTCGAACAGCATGGACAGCATCTTGCGCCACAGGTCTTTGGCCTGGATGGTCTTGAACAGCTTGACCTTGCCCGGGTACTCGGTCAGGGCTTCGTAGTACTCGTAGCGCTCTTCGAAGGCCTTGCCGGTCAGGTCGTGCAGGTCCGGTACTTCGGACGGCGAGAACAGGGTCCACTTGCCGTCATCGAAGACGCGCTTCATGAACAGGTCCGGGATCCAGTTGGCGGTGTTCATGTCGTGGGTACGACGACGGTCATCACCGGTGTTCTTGCGCAGCTCGATGAACTCTTCGATGTCCATGTGCCAGGTTTCCAGGTAGGCACAGACTGCGCCTTTGCGCTTGCCGCCCTGGTTAACCGCTACGGCGGTGTCGTTCACTACTTTCAGGAACGGCACGACGCCCTGGGATTTGCCGTTGGTGCCCTTGATGTACGAACCCAGCGCACGCACCGGCGTCCAGTCGTTGCCCAGGCCGCCAGCGAATTTCGACAGCATGGCGTTGTCGTGGATGGCGCCGTAGATGCCCGACAGGTCATCCGGAACGGTGGTCAGGTAGCAGCTCGACAGCTGCGGACGCAGGGTGCCGGCGTTGAACAGGGTCGGGGTCGAAGCCATGTAGTCGAAGGACGACAGCAGGTTGTAGAACTCGATCGCGCGGTCTTCTTTGTGCTTCTCTTCGATTGCCAGGCCCATGGCCACGCGCATGAAGAAGATCTGCGGCAGTTCGAAACGCACGCCATCCTTGTGGATGAAGTAACGGTCGTACAGGGTCTGCAGGCCCAGGTAGGTGAATTGCTGGTCGCGCTCGTGGTTGATCGCCTTGCCCAGTTTTTCCAGGTCGAAGGTGGCCAGCACAGGGTTCAGCAGTTCGAACTCGATACCTTTGGCGATGTAGGCCGGCAGCGCCTTGGCGTACAGGTCGACCATTTCGTGGTGGGTGGCGCTTTCGGCGACGCCGAGGAAGCCCAGGCCTTCGCCGCGCAAGGTGTCCATCAGCAGGCGCGCGGTCACGAACGAGTAGTTCGGCTCGCGTTCAACCAGGGTACGGGCAGTCATCACCAGGGCGGTGTTGACGTCGTTCAGGGCTACGCCGTCGTACAGGTTCTTCAGGGTTTCGCGCTGGATCAGATCGCCGTCGACTTCTTCCAGGCCTTCGCACGCTTCGGTGACGATGGTGTTCAGGCGGCCCATGTCCAGCGGCGCCAGGCTGCCGTCGGCACGGGTGATGCGGATCGACGGGTGAGCGTTGACCGCTTCTTCGGCCGGTGCGTGGGCAGCGCGTTCTTTCGAACGACCGTCACGGTAGATCACGTAGTCGCGGGCCACTTTCTGCTCGCCGGCACGCATCAGGGCCAGTTCGACCTGGTCCTGGATTTCTTCGATGTGGATGGTGCCGCCCGAAGGCATGCGACGCTTGAAGGTCGCGGTGACCTGTTCGGTCAGGCGGGCAACGGTGTCGTGGATTCGCGACGAGGCAGCAGCGGTGCCGCCTTCAACTGCGAGGAACGCTTTGGTGATGGCGACGGTGATTTTGTCATCGGTGTAGGGAACGACAGTGCCGTTACGCTTGATCACGCGCAGTTGGCCAGGCGCGGTGGCGGACAGATCCGAATTCGAATCAGCGGCCTGCGGCAAGGTGCCCTGCGGGTTCTCGCGAGTTGTGTCGGTTTGCATGGGGGAGTGTCTCCACATTCTCTATGTTTGTTTGGGCACCATCACGGTGCCCACCGTTCCGTCCTGAAGCACTACAACCGGCGAGTGCCGGGCATAACGACTTCGGGACAGTAGGAAGGGGGCTTTATCGGGCGCCGCTTCCATGCCGAAGTCTTTGGTCTCACGCCTTGGGCCTGAAACCTTGGTCCATTGCAGGTGACAGTTGGAACTGCAACACCCGTACCGTTTTCACCACTCGGGGCCGAAATACAGTAGCCATCCGCATGCGCGGTTTGGTCTTTCGAAAATACGTATGGTTCAACCGGACAGAGGCAATAAAAGCGCTTGAAATTGGTGTCTGGTTTGTGTTTGGTTTTTTAGCGAAAAACCCTACATCTAGGGTTTTTTTAGCGCCGGGCTACAAGATAATGCGTTTTGGGGGGCGATTGCAACGTACTGCCTGTGGATAAACCTGTGCGTAAATTGTGTGTGAAAGAGGGAACCGGCGTGTAGGCCGCGACCTTGCTGGACCGGACCTTTTTTCAGCATTTTTCAATGATCGAAAATGCTTCGGCGGATTTTTAAGGGCGCGAACCCTATCACAAAAAACCGCGTCCTCCGAACGCATTTACCCGCTTGTGTTCTCGACGGGCGGCGTTTATACAATCGGCCCAGCGTGTATACATATTTGTCCCCCCGAATCATCACAAAAAGACGGGCGGATCCTTCCTTATGAGTGTTTCTGGCAAGTAGAGGTCACCCGTGGAGCAAGAAGCCTGGCAGGTATTGATTGTGGAGGACGACCAGCGACTGGCTGAACTGACCCGCGATTACCTGGAAGCCAATGGCCTGCGTGTTTCGATCGAAGGCGATGGTGGGCTCGCTGCGAACCGCATCATCAAGGAACAACCGGACCTGGTGATCCTCGACTTGATGCTCCCCGGCGAAGATGGCCTGAGCATTTGCCGCAAGGTCCGCGCCCGCTATGACGGCCCGATCCTGATGCTCACCGCCCGCACCGATGACACTGATCAGATTCTCGGCCTGGACCTCGGCGCTGACGACTATGTCTGCAAGCCGGTACGCCCGCGTCTGTTGCTGGCGCGCATCCAGGCCCTGCTGCGTCGCAGTGAAGCACCCGAAATCGCCCCGGAAAAACAGCGGCGACTCCAGTTCGGTCCGTTGATCGTCGACAACGCCTTGCGCGAAGCCTGGTTGCAGGGCAACGGCATCGAGCTGACGAGCGCCGAATTCGACTTGCTCTGGCTGTTGGTGGCCAATGCCGGGCGCATTCTTTCCCGGGAAGAGATCTTCACCGCACTGCGGGGCATCGGCTATGACGGTCAGGACCGCTCCATCGATGTGCGCATCTCGCGTATCCGCCCGAAGATCGGCGATGACCCGGAGCATCCACGGCTGATCAAGACCGTGCGCAGCAAAGGCTATCTGTTCGTCCCCGAGGCTTGCGTAGACCAGACCCTGTGAACTCGATCTTCCTGCGTATCTATGGCGGCATGTGTGCTGCGCTGATTCTGGTGGCGGTGCTCGGTGTGCTGGCGTTGCACCTGCTCAATCAGGTGCGCAGCGAGCAATACCGCGAACGCCTGGCCCACGGCACGTTCTCGCTGATGGCCGACAACCTGCAACCGATGAACCAGACCGAGCGCCACCGGGCCTTGCTGGTGTGGGAGCGGCTGCTGGGCATTCCGCTGGCGCTGAAAAGCTTTGCCGAGACCGACCTCGACCTGACCCAGCGCACCCGTGTGTTGCGCGGCCAGGCATTGGTGGAACAGACCGGCCCGCATGCGGCGAAGGTGTACAAGCTGGTCAGCGACAAGGAACAATTGATGCTCACCGGGGAAGTGCAGCAGATCAGCGAGCAACTGGCCCGGGCGACCATCTACCTGTTGACCGATGAACTGGTGCGCACCCCGGTCGCCGACCAGCCCATGCGCCTGGCGCAATTGAAGCAAGACAAGGGCTTCGGTTTCGACCTGCGTCTGGTCACGGTTGACGAGGCGGACATGGACGAAGACCAGCGTCGCCGGGTGTCCGAGGGCGACACTGTGATGGCGCTGGGCAAGGGCGGCGATTCGATCCGGGTGTTCGCCGGCATGGTCGGCACGCCGTGGGTCCTGGAAATCGGTCCGTTGTATCAGATGAATCCTTATCCGCCGGAATGGCTGGTGCTGATTGCTGCGCTGGGCCTGACGCTGATCGGTTTGATCGTCTATCTGCTGGTGCGTCAGCTGGAGCGACGCTTGCGTGGCCTCGAAGCTGCCGCCACGCGCATTGCCAAGGGCAGCCTGGAAACCCGCGTGCCGGCGCGCGGCGCGGACTCTGTGGGGCGGCTGGCCTCGGCGTTCAACGGCATGGCCGAGCACTTGCAGCAGTTGCTGGCGATCCAGCGCGAACTGGTGCGCGCGGTGTCCCACGAATTGCGCACGCCGGTGGCCCGCCTGCGCTTTGGCCTGGAGATGGTCGGTTCGGCCACCACGCCGCAAGCCCTGGAAAAATACTGCCAGGGCATGGACCACGACATCGAGGACCTCGACCGGCTGGTGGACGAGATGCTGACCTATGCGCGGCTCGAACAGGGGTCGCCGGCGCTGAACTTTCAGCGGATCGATCTGGATGCCTTGGTCAATCAGGTGATCGAAGAACTGGCGCCGTTGCGCGCCGACGTCACGGTACTGCGAGGTTTGTGCCTGTCGGCCGCCGATAACGACGATGCCTGGGTCGAAGCCGAACCGCGATATCTGCACCGGGCGATCCAGAACCTGGTGAGCAACGCCATGCGCCATGCGCAATCACGGGTGACTATCAGTTATCAGGTGGGGCAGCAGCGATGCCGGGTGGATATCGAGGATGACGGGCCAGGTGTGCCGGAGTCGGCGTGGGAGAAAATCTTCACGCCGTTCCTGCGACTCGACGACAGCCGCACCCGGGCGTCAGGCGGGCATGGATTGGGGTTGTCGATCGTGCGGCGAATCATCCATTGGCATGGCGGGCGGGCGTTGATCGGCAAGAGCAAGAGCCTTGGCGGGGCTTGTTTTAGCTTGAGCTGGCCGAGAAATCAGGAGAAGCGTTGAGCCTTGTGTTGTCTGTTGCGGCCCCATCGCGAGCAGGCTCGCTCCCACACTGGATCTATGTCACGCCACAAATCCCTGTAGGAGCGAGCCTGCTCGCGATGGCGGCCTGACAGGCGCCAATAAACCTCAGGCCTTGATGCTGACCAGACTCAACAACTGCCCATCCTTGACCCCGAACTGCGCATCCAGCTCGGTGCCGTTGCGCCATTCGCTGGACAAGTCAGTGAGCAGTCGCAACCGCACCTCACCCGACTCACGCCACTCCAGCACTTCGGCGTGTTCGAAATAAAAGCGTTGCTGAACGATCGGATAGAGGGCCTTGAACAGGCTTTCCTTGACCGAGAAGGTCAGAGTGACCAGCAATGCCCGTTGATCGTGACCACCTGCCGCCATGCGTTGTAGCTCCGGCGGATTGAGGATTTCCCCGGCCAGACGTTCGGCCCGTTCAGCATTGAGCAGGTTTTCCAGATCCATGCCCAGGCCGCGCCAATGGCTTTTGTTCGCCACGATCGCCGAGGCCCGGCCAGTGCTGTGGGTGATCGAGCCAGTGATATGAGCAGGCCAGACCGGTGCCCGGTCTTCACCGATGGCCGGAATGAAGCTCAAACCTTCGAGCCGCTGTAACGCGGCCCGGGCACACACCCGTCCGGCAAGAAACTCCGCCTGCCGTTTGGCGACCGAGCGCTGGATGCTCGCCGGCGCTTCGACGGCGCTGCGCTGAAAATCATCGCTGGTCAGTTGGGCGCTATCGAAGTGAGTACTCAACAGGACCGTATCGGGCAGCACAAACGGCAGCGGCCAATGGTCATCGAGGGGCGTGCAGCAGACGGGCAGGGCGGGGGCTGAATTCATGTCGGGCATTTTGCCGGGTTGCCTTGGGGCTGGGTAGTGCAAAGCTTCAGATCGGTGTTGCTGCCTTCGCGAGCAGGCTCGCTCCCACAGCAATTGTGCAAGCGACATAAATCCACTGTGGGAGCGAGCCTGCTCGCGATAGCCGCGACGCGGTCTACCGGTTCAACCAAAGATTTTCTTGAAAAACGCCTGCATGTCCGCCCACGATTTTTCATCCGCGGCCTTGTTGTAGCCAATGTCCGGCCCGCCATGATCGCCATGGCTTAACCGGTCGGCATCCGGGTTGGTGAAGCCGTGCCTGGCGCCGTCGAGGCTGACGAATTGGTAGTCGGCGCCAGCCTTGTCCATCTCGCTCTTGAAAGCCGTGATGTTTTCCGGGGTGACGATGCTGTCCAGCGCTCCGTGTTCCACAAGGATCTTCGCCTTGACGCTGCCTCGCGTTGCCGGCGTATTGGTCGCCAGCGCGCCATGGAAACTCACCACGCCTGCCAATGGCACGCCCTGTCTTGCGGCATTGAGCACCACGCCACCACCGAAGCAGTAGCCGATGGCGGCGATGTTATGCGGATCGGTTTGCGGTTGTTTTTTCAGCAGGTCGAGCCCGGCCTGAAACCTCGCGCTCGACACGGCACTGTCTTTTGTCACGGCTTGCATGAACGCCATGGCGTCTTTGGGGTGCTCGGTATTTTTGCCGTCGCCGTACATGTCAATGGCCAAGGCGCTGTAGCCCAGACCGGCGAGATCCCGGGCGCGACGCTTGGCGTAGTCGTTCAGGCCCCAGAACTCATGCACCACCACGACCCCGGGGCGCGGGCCCTTGATGGCATCGTCATAAGCGTAGTAGCCGATCATTTTCGTGCCATCGGCACTTTGGTAGGGGATTTCCCGGGTCTGGATGGCGGCCTGGCTGAGCCCGCTCAAGGCCAGTAGGAGGACGGCGAAGAACATGTGCATGGTCGGATCTCCTGTTGAAAACTGTCGAAACATCGGGAAGGGACGGTTCAGCCCAGGTTCAGAGTGCGTTCAGGGGGAGTTCAGGGCGTGGTGCGTAACCTTGCCCCGTACCCAAAAAACAAACGGCACATGAGGAAACTCCCCAATGACTGGATTCAAAAAACTGCTTCTGGCAATCACGGTTCTGGGCGCAAGCACTGCAGCCTTCGCGTCCGACGACAACTTCGCCAGCCTTACTCTTGGACAGACCAGCGACAAGGTCAAAAAGTCCCACGCCCTGAACGACAACCTTAATCACCCCAACGCCGATGGCGTGATCGGCAAGGACACTACCTGGGGTGTTCGTCTGGGCCAGCAAAACACCAAGGGCCGGTACTACGCCACCTACGACAACGTGTCGGGCTCGCACAATGGCATTAAACTGCGTCAGGAAAACCTCCTGGGCAGCTACGATCTGTTCTACCCGGTGGGCGGCAGCACCAAATTGTTCGGTGGCGCCACGGCCGGCCTGACCAAAATGACTCAGGAGTCGCCAGGCTTCAGCCGCGACAGCAATGTCGGCTATGCCATCGGTGGGCAGGTGGGTGTGCTGCAACAGGTTACGCAGAAAACCTCGGTGGAACTGGGTTACCGTTACCTGCGCACTAATGCCAGCACCGAGATGAGTGAGCGCGGTGGCAGCAAGCAGGGTTCGCTGGACCTGACCAGCAGCGCCCAGACTTACCTGTCCGCCAACTACGCTTTTTGACAAGCGTTTCGTGAGCAGCCTGCGCCGGATCAACCGTAATGGTTGATCCGGCGTTGCCATGTTAGCTATTGAGGTGCGACGTTGCGCCTCTGGAGATGTTGATTTGCCCGGGAGAGCGTTATGAAACTGCTGGTCGTCGAAGATGAAGCGCTGCTGCGTCATCACCTGAAAACCCGCCTGACGGAGAGTGGCCACGTGGTCGAGTCCGTGGCCAACGCCGAGGAGGCGCTGTACCAGACCGCGCAGTTCAACTTTGACCTGGCGGTGATCGACCTCGGACTGCCGGGCATGAGTGGCCTCGACCTGATCCGCCAGTTGCGCTCAAGTGGCAAGACCTTCCCGATCCTGATCCTCACCGCGCGCGGCAACTGGCAGGACAAGGTCGAAGGCCTGGCCGCCGGCGCCGACGATTACGTGGTCAAGCCGTTTCAGTTCGAAGAACTGGAGGCCCGCCTGAATGCCTTGCTGCGCCGCTCCAGCGGTTTCACCCAGTCGACCATCGTCGCTGGTCCGTTGCTGCTGGATCTGAACCGCAAGCAGGCGTCCCTCGATGAACAGCCGCTGGCACTGACCGCGTACGAGTACCGCATCCTCGAATACCTGATGCGCCATCACCAGCAAGTGGTGCCCAAGGATCGCTTGATGGAACAGCTCTACCCGGATGACGACGAGCGCGATCCGAATGTGATCGAGGTGCTGGTCGGCCGTCTGCGCCGCAAACTGGAGGGGCCGGGCGGGTTCAAGCCGATCGACACCGTGCGCGGCCTGGGCTACCTGTTCAATGAGCGTTGCACTTGATCCGCTCGCTGCGCATTCGCTTGATGCTCGCCGCCACGCTGTTGGCGGTTTTGTTCATGCTGGCGCTGCTGCCGGCGATGCAGGGGGCCTTCAGCCTGGCGTTGCAGGACTCCATCGAGCAGCGTCTGGCATCGGACGTGACCACGTTGATCTCCGCCGCCCGGGTGGAGAACAACAGCTTGCAGATGCCGGCGCAATTGCCTGACGAACGCTTCAACCTCGCCGATAGCCGATTGCTCGGCTATATCTATAACCGGGAAGGGCGTCTGGTCTGGCGCTCGAAGGCGACCCAGGAAGAACGGATCAATTACAAGCCGCGCTACGACGGGCGTGGCAACGAGTTTGCGCGGATTCGCGAAGCCAATGGCCAGGAGTTCTTTGTCTACGACGTCGAGGTCAAGTTGCTCGGCGGCAAAAGTGCGGCCTTCAGCATCGTGGCGCTGCAGCCGGTTCGCGAATACGAACTGACCCTCGAAGGCCTGCGGGAAAATCTGTATCTGGGTTTTGGCGCGGCACTGCTGGTGCTACTGGCGTTGCTGTGGATCGGTCTGACCTGGGGCTTGCAGGCATTGCGGCGCTTGAGCCAGGAACTGGACCAGATCGAAGGTGGCACCCGCGAAAGCCTCAGTGAGGAACATCCCCGGGAATTGCTGCGCCTGACCGGTTCTCTCAACCGTTTGCTGCACAGTGAGCGTGAGCAGCGCAGTCGCTACCGTGATTCCCTCGATGACCTGGCCCATAGCCTGAAAACGCCGTTGGCGGTGTTGCAAGGCGTCAGTGAAGACCTGGCCCAGCGTCCTGAGGATCGCGATCAGGCCTGGGTGCTGCAAACCCAGATCGAACGCATGAGCCAGCAGATCAGCTACCAATTGCAGCGCGCCAGCCTGCGCAAAAGCGGTCTGGTACGTCATCAGGTGCGCTTGCACCCGGTACTGAAAAGCCTGTGCGACACACTGGACAAGGTCTATCGCGACAAGCGCGTGCACGTCGCGTTCGATTTGCCCGACCCGTGTTACGTACCGATCGAGCAAGGCGCTCTATTGGAGATGATGGGCAATTTGCTGGAAAACGCCTATCGCCTGTGCCTGGGCGAAATACGCATCAGTGTGCGTGAAACTCTCAGCGGCACCGAGTTGTGTGTCGAGGACGACGGCCCCGGCGTACCACAAAATCAGCGCGCACGGATTCTCGAGCGCGGAGAGCGCCTGGATCGCCAGCACCCGGGGCAGGGCATCGGACTGGCGGTGGTCAAGGACATCATCGAGAGCTACAGCGCCAAGCTGACCTTGGGCGATTCACCGATGGGCGGTGCGGCGTTCCGGATTCTTTTTCCGGTGGTTTAGTGGTGTTTTATCGGACGCCATCGCGAGCAAGCTTGCTCCCACAGTTGATCATGTGCCCAAGGAAAATGTGGTCCCCTGTAGGAGCGAGCCTGCTCGCGATGGGGCCAGTGCGTTCACCCGGTAGCTGAACCTTGAACCTCAGTGTTCCTGCGCCCGATAAGCCCCCGGTGTCAGCCCCGTCCACTTCTTGAACGCCCGGTGAAATGCCGACGGTTCGGAAAACCCCAGCTGCTCGGCGATCTGTTGCAACGACAGGTCAGCGCGGCTCAGGTGATAAATCGCGATGTCGCGGCGCAACTGGTCCTTCAACTCCTGAAAGCTCGAACCCTCTTCCCGCAGATGTCGGCGCAAGGTCTGCGGGCTGATGTGCAGGTGGGCGGCCACGGCTTCCAGGTCGGGCCAGCGTGAACTGTCGCGACTGAGCAAGCGCCGCAGGCGGCTGCTCAAACTGTCGCCGTCATCCGGGCGCGAGAGCAGGTCGGCGGGGGAGCGCTCGAGGAAATGCTTGAGGGTGCGTTCGTCCTGCAACAGCGGCATGGCCAGGTAGCGGCTGTGAAACAACAGGCTGCTCTGGGGCCTGGAAAACTCAAGCGGACAGGAAAACAACAGGTCGTACTCGGCGCCGTGTTCGGGCCGGGGGTAGCTGAACGAGGCCTGTTCCAGACGAATGCGCTGGCCGATCAGCCAGCTGCCGAAACGGTGCCAGATCACCAGCAGGCTTTCGCTGAGGAAGTGGTCCGGGTCCCAGAGTTGCGAATCGTCCAGGCTCAGGCGCACCCATTCATCTTCTCGGCTCAGGGTCAAACGCGGAGCCCCGGGGAATAGGCTATAAAACAATAAGCCGCGATTGAATGCCTTATCCAGGTTGCGACAGTGAATCACGGCATGGCACATCATCGCGAAGCTGCCCGGCCTGCTTGGGGCTTGCCCGAACCCCAGGTACTCGTCGTCCAGCGCCAGCCATAACGCCTGGATCAGTTGGGTGAATTGCTCAGGCGCGATGCGTGCCCGGGGCTCGTCCAGCAACTCGGGGCTGATCCCCAGTTGTTGTAGCACGCCGCAATAGTCGTAGCCGTGCCGACGCGCACCACCAAGGGCGGCGCGGGCGAAATGACTGGCGATGGTGCGTTCGCGCATGGCAGCAGATCTGACCGTTGATCGACGGATGTTAGCTGCGCACCGTGGGCATGAACAGGGCGGATATCCGCCAAATGGCAGGACGACTTTTAATGGAAGGGCGGAAATCCGCCACATGCTTGTAACCGTTCGATGTCAGGGGAATCGCTGCAACCCCGGATATCAACAGGCTTGCAGGGATTTTACGGAAGGTGGCACGGGCCTTGCGATACAACGTGCAGATGCCTGCCGTTGCGCAGCTCGAAAAAACAAATCCCTCCAGTGCAGGAGGGTTCGCAATTGTGGTGTTGCGGGCAACAGATGGATGTTGTCACCGGGCACCCTTGAGGAACTTTGCAATGACGACTCGTCAGCCACTGTACAAATCCCTGTATTTCCAGGTGATCGTTGCAATTGTCATCGGTATTTTGCTCGGTCACTTCTATCCGCAGATCGGTGTGGCGGTAAAGCCGCTGGGTGACGGGTTCATCAAACTGATCAAAATGATCATCGCCCCTATCATCTTCTGCACCGTCGTCAGCGGAATCGCCGGCATGCAGGACATGAAAGCGGTCGGCAAGACTGGCGGTTACGCACTCCTTTACTTCGAAATCGTTTCGACCATCGCTTTGCTGGTGGGTCTGGTCGTGGTCAACGTCGTGCAGCCAGGTGCTGGCATGCACATCGACGTAAGCACCCTGGATGCCTCCAAAGTCGCTACCTACGTAGCGGCTGGCGCTGATCAAAGTGTCGTCGGCTTCTTCCTCAACGTGATCCCGGCCACCATCGTTGGCGCATTCGCCACGGGCGACATCCTGCAAGTGCTGATGTTCTCGGTGATCTTCGGTTTCGCCCTGCATCGCCTGGGTGCCTACGGCAAGCCGCTGCTGGACTTCATCGATCGCTTCGCCCATGTGATGTTCAACATCATCAACATGATCATGAAGCTCGCGCCGATCGGTGCCTTCGGTGCCATGTCCTTCACCATCGGTGCCTACGGTGTCGGCTCGCTGGTGCAACTGGGTCAATTGATGGCCTGCTTCTACATCACTTGCCTGCTGTTCATCCTGATCGTGCTGGGCTCCATCGCTCGCATGCATGGCTTCAGCGTGCTGAAGATGATCCGCTACATCCGTGAAGAACTGCTGATCGTGCTCGGTACTTCTTCTTCAGAATCGGTGCTGCCACGCATGCTGATCAAGATGGAGCGTCTGGGCGCGAAGAAATCCGTGGTAGGCCTGGTGATCCCGACCGGCTACTCGTTCAACCTCGACGGTACCGCCATCTACCTGACCATGGCCGCGGTGTTCATTGCCCAGGCAACCGACACCCACATGGACATCACGCACCAGATCACCCTGCTGGTGGTGTTGCTGCTGTCCTCCAAAGGCGCTGCGGGTGTGACCGGTAGCGGTTTCATCGTACTGGCTGCGACCCTGTCCGCCGTGGGCCACCTGCCGGTTGCCGGCCTGGCGCTGATTCTCGGCATCGACCGCTTCATGTCCGAAGCACGCGCCCTGACCAACCTGATCGGCAACGCCGTTGCCACTGTCGTTGTGGCCAAGTGGGTCAAGGAACTGGACACCGACGTGCTTCACGCCGAGCTGGCTTCTGGCGGACGCGGCATCGCCGACGAGCCTAAAGACGATGTTCTGGGCCACGTCGAAGAGGTAGCCCCGGCTAACGCCAAGTAAGCCTTGTTGTAATGAAAAACCCGCTTCGGCGGGTTTTTTCATGTTCGGCGATTGAGCGCAACGGTCACTGCGCGTGGCGCATAAGGTGATTGCTGCAATGCGTTCGGCTGCCTAGTCTGGGGGGCATCGTATAGGGAGAACGCCCATGCTCGGTCCACTGGCATCACTCAAGGTTCTGGATTTCTCGACACTGCTGCCGGGGCCATTCGCCTCGTTGCTGCTGGCGGACATGGGCGCCGAGGTGCTGCGCATCGAATCACCGACGCGCATGGATCTGCTGCGGGTGTTGCCACCCCATGATCAAGGGGTGTCAGCCAGTCATGCCTACCTCAACCGCAACAAACGCAGCCTCGCCCTGGACCTCAAACAGCCTGAGGCCCTTGAGGTGATCAGGTCGTTGCTACAGGACTACGACATCGTGCTCGAGCAGTTTCGCCCGGGTGTCATGGAACGTCTGGGCCTGGGCTACGAAGCCCTGAAGGCGATCAATCCCAAATTGATATATGTGTCGATCACCGGCTACGGCCAGACCGGCCCCTACAAGGACCGCGCGGGCCATGACATCAACTACCTGGCCCTGTCCGGGGTGGCGAGTTACACAGGTCGTGCCGACAGTGGGCCGCTGCCGTTGGGCATGCAGGTGGCGGATGTCGCCGGTGGTTCGCTGCACGGGGTGATCGGCTTGCTGGCGGCGGTCATTGCCCGGCAGCAAACCGGTCAGGGCCAGCACCTGGATGTCAGCATGACCGACTGCTCGTTCAGCCTGAATGCGCTGGCAGGTGCCGGGTACCTGGCCTGTGGCGTGGAGCCAGGGCCGGAAGACCAGGTGCTCAATGGCGGCAGCTTCTACGATTACTACCGATCCCGGGATGGGCGCTGGCTGTCGGTGGGCAGCCTGGAACCGGCATTCATGAAACAGTTGTGCACGGCGTTGGGGCTTGAGGAACTGGCCGGCCTCGGCCTGTCTGCGGCGCATCAGCAACAGCTTAAAGCCACGCTGAAGGCCGAATTCGAAAAGTATGACTTTGCCGAGTTGTGCACGCTTTTCGCGGAGCTGGATGCTTGTGTCGAGCCAGTGTTGAGCCTGGGAGAAGCGCTACGTCATCCGCAGCTGCAGGCGCGGGAGTTGGTGACCGACGTGCCCCGTGGCGATGGCTCGACCCAGGCGCAGATGGCGTGTCCGTTGAAGTTTTCCGATGGTTTGCCAGAGCCGAAGCATATCGGTGCGGCGTTGGGGCAGCATACCGATCAGGTATTGGGGGAGTTGGGGTTTAGCATTGAGCAGATCGAACAGTTGCGGCGTGCCAAGGTGATTCTCTAGTGCTTGTCAGGCCGCCATCGCGAGCAGGCTCGCTCCCACATTGGGTTTGTGGCACGCCAAAGATCCCCTGTGGGAGCGAGCCTGCTCGCGATGGCGGTAGCACAAACACCGGAAATCCAACTACTCGACCCGCATCTCCCCACTGAACACCAAGGTATGGCGACACCGCCGGCACAAATACCGCCGACCTTGCCGAACCAGGCTGTGGCGCTGGGCGGAAAACGGGAAGTCGCTGTCGGCGCACGGGCATTTGTAGATGTAGCGGGTCACGCGGCGGCGTTTGACGTCATAGGTGTGGCAGCGGTTGGGCGGCAGTTCGTACACGCCGCGCATGATCAATTGCCACTCTTCGCCATGGGGCTGAATGCGGTCGCCGAACAACTGATGGGCGATCAGGTGCGCGACCTCATGGGCCACGGTCTGCTTGAGGAAGTCTTCGGTGTTTTCCCGGTACAACTGCGGATTGAAGCGCAGCAGGTTCTCGTGCAGATGCGCGACACCGGCTTTTTGCCCGCGCAGCTTGAGGCTCACCACGGGGCGTTTGAAAGGTCGTTTGAAAAAGGATTCGGCTTGTTGGAAACAGTCTTCGACGCGGGTATTGAGTTGCTCGGGCATGCTTGATGGATCTCCAGAGCAGTCGAGTATGCCGCAACCCTCGGGCCTTGCGAATCGCCAAGTTGCCGAATGGTCGTGTGCGTTCTCGTTGCTGAAGAATGAAAAGGCCGCCTTGCGGCGGCCTTTGTCGGCAGTTCTCATTTTCAGTGATGAGCGGCTAACTGGTGTAGACCGGGCCCACGCCGAGTCCCCAGACAATCACGGTGAATGCCATGATGGCGACCAGCACCACCAGGCCTACGGCTAGCACCGAACTTGAAAACAGGAAACCTTCGTCAGATGGAATGTTCATGAATGTCGGCAAGCCCACGTACAGCAAGTACACCGTGTAGCAGATGGCGGCGGTGCCGACGATCATTCCCAGCCACAAGTGCGGGTACAAGGCGGCGAGGCCACCGATGAACAGCGGTGTGGCGGTGTAGGTGGCAAACGCAATGCAGCGGGCCAGGCTTGGGTTGGCGTCATAGGTGCGGGCCATCCAGTGGATGAATGCGCCCATTACCGCGACACCGCCGAGCATCGCCAGGTACGACATGATGGTCATCCATATCGCGCTTTCTACGGTCAGCATTACGGGAGGCCGATTGCCGATGACCCAGCCGACCTGTGTGGTGCCAATAAAGGCAGACACGGCGGGGATCGCCGCCAGGATCAGCGTATGGGTCAGGTACATGTGGCCGATGCTTTCCTCCTGGTCGCCACGGATTTCTTTCCATTCTTGGTCAGGGTGGGTGAAGAGCCCCACTACGTGATGGATCATGCCAGTCACTCCTCTTGTCTTTACCGTCGCCCCCCAGTGGAGCGCCTACAGGCCAATGCGGCCAAGCAAGTCACAGGTCTGAAATTTGTATACGACCTTATGTCGCAGTATAGGGAGGAGTTTCCCCAGAGGGAGTAGGGGCTTTAGAGCAAATCGCGCTGTAAACCCCAGGCCTAATCGCGGTTGCGTCTGTAGGAGCTGCCGAAGGCTCGGTCCGCGCTCGGGCGATCTTTTGATCTTTGGCAATTTCAGCGCCACCGAAGATTAAAATCAAAAGATCGCAGCCTTCGGCAGCTCCTACAGGTCGATTTTTTGCGTAAAATGCCCGCCTTTCGTCACACCTCACGGATTTCGCGTCATGGGCACTCTCACGGTCAACCAGAACAAACTGCAAAAGCGCCTTCGCCGACTGGCCGGTGAGGCGGTTGCCGATTTCAACATGATTGAAGACGGCGACAAGGTCATGGTCTGCCTGTCCGGTGGCAAGGACAGCTACACCATGCTCGATGTGCTGATGCACTTGCAGAAGGTCGCGCCGATCAAGTTCGAGATCGTGGCCGTGAACATGGACCAGAAGCAGCCGGGCTTCCCGGAGCACGTGCTGCCGGCCTACCTCAAGGAACTGGGTGTCGAGTACCACATCGTCGAGAAAGACACTTACTCGGTGGTCAAGGAGCTGATCCCGGAAGGCAAGACCACCTGCTCGCTGTGCTCGCGTCTGCGTCGCGGAACGCTCTACACCTTCGCCGACGAAATCGGCGCGACCAAGATGGCCCTCGGTCATCACCGTGACGACATCGTCGAAACGTTCTTCCTGAACATGTTTTTCAACGGTTCGCTCAAGGCCATGCCACCGAAGTTGCGCGCCGACGATGGCCGTAACGTGGTGATTCGCCCGCTGGCCTACTGCAACGAAAAAGACATCCAGGCCTACTCGGACTTCAAGCAATTCCCGATCATCCCGTGCAACCTCTGTGGCTCCCAGGAGAACCTGCAGCGTCAGGTGGTCAAGGAAATGCTGCAGGACTGGGAGCGCAAGACCCCGGGCCGTACCGAGAGCATTTTCCGCAGCCTGCAGAACGTGATCCCGTCGCAACTGGCGGACCGCAACCTGTTCGACTTCACCAGCCTGAAGATCGACGAAAGCGCGGCTTCGCGCTTCGTCAATGTGGTCAATCTCTAGTCAAAAACTGTAGGAGTGAGCCTGCTCGCGATCGCGCAGTGTCAGTCGACATCAATGTTGAATGACTAACCGCGATCGCGAGCAGGCTCACTCCTACATTGTTTATTGTTTCAATCTCCAGGAGAGGGCATGCGCGACTACAAGTGGCTTAACGAGTACTGTCTGAACCGCTTCGGTTCGGCGGCTGAACTGGAAGCCCATCTGCCCGTTCCCAAAACCCCGGAACAATTGCGCAAGCTCAGCGACGATCGCTACCTCTCGACGATGGCACTACGGGTATTCCGCGCCGGGCTCAAGCACAGCCTGGTGGATGCCAAGTGGCCAGCCTTCGAAGAAGTGTTCTTCAAGTTCGACCCGGAAAAAGTCGTGCTGATGAGCGCCGAGCATCTGGAACGGCTGATGCAGGACACGCGGATCATCCGTCACCTGGGCAAGCTCAAGAGTGTGCCGCGCAATGCGCAGTTCATACTGGACGTGGCCCATGAAAAGGGCAGCTTCGGCGCGCTGATCGCCGATTGGCCGGTGACCGATATCGTCGGGCTCTGGACCTTTCTGAAAAAACGCGGACATCAGTTGGGGGGGCTGTCTGCCCCGCGCTTCTTGCGGATGATCGGCAAGGACACCTTTGTACCGAGCTATGACGTGGTGGCGGCGCTGAATGCGCAGGACATCATCGACAAGGTGCCAAGCAGCCTGCGCGACCTGGCGTTGGTGCAGGAGGTGTTCAACCAGTGGCATGAAGAAAGTGGCGGACGGCCGATGAGCCAGATTTCGATGATGCTGGCTTACACCGTCAATCATTGAGACCGAGTTGCCCCCTTCGCGAGCAGGCTCGCTCCCACAAGGGATTTGTGAATGACACAGATCCAGTGTGGGAGCGAGCCTGCTCGCGATGGCGGATTATCAGGCGACGCTGGGTTTGCCTTCACCCGCCAGCTTGCGGTTCAACTGATACCGCCACCGCACATACAACAGCGCCGAGCAAAACACCGCCAGGCTTGCGGCCATCTCCAGCAAACCGAACATCTGCCGGTTCGGGTCATACGCGGCCAATGCGCCCTTGATGAAATACAGGTTCACCACAAAGCACATCCACGAATGCCCGCGTGGGCTGCCGACGACCATCCCCGGTGCCAGTATCAGCAACGGCACCAGCTCGATCAACAGAATCACCCATGGCCGGGCGCCGTGCAGGTCGGCGACCAACAGGTAATAGATGCACAGCAATCCCACCAGGCCGAAAAAGCACAGCAGACTGATGATACGCATCGCCTTGACGCGTGGCTCGAGCCATTCGAGGGCAGGCAGAATCTTTGGCTTTTTTGCCACCTCAGCTCTCCAGTTTCTGTGCAGTCTTCGCCAGGCGCATACCCAGCGCGCGGCACAGCGCCACTTCATGGGCATCCAGACCGCTTTTGCCGTCGGCACCGGCATGGTGGCTGGCGCCGTATGGCGTGCCGCCGCCCTGGGTTTCCAGCAGTGCCGCTTCACTGTATGGCAGGCCGGTGATCAGCATGCCGTGGTGCAGCAACGGCAGCATCATCGACAGCAGCGTGGTTTCCTGGCCGCCGTGCAGGCTCGCGGTGGAGGTGAATACCCCCGCCGGTTTACCCACAAGGGCGCCGGTCAGCCACAGGCTGCTGGTGCCGTCGAGGAAGTACTTGAGCGGTGCGGCCATGTTACCGAAGCGGGTCGGGCTGCCGAGTGCCAGGCCTGCGCAGTTCTTCAGGTCGTCGAGGCTGGCGTACAGCGCGCCTTCGTCGGGAATCTGCGCAGACACGGCTTCGCATTCGGTCGAGATCGCCGGCACCGTGCGCAGGCGCGCTTCAAGCCCGGCCTGTTCGACACCGCGGGCAATCTGCCGGGCCATTTCGTTGGTCGAACCGCTGCGGCTGTAGTACAGAACCAGAATGTACGGTGCACTCATGGCAACAGTTCCAGGATCTGCTCCGGTGGGCGGCCGATGATGGCTTTGTCACCGACTTCGAGAATCGGTCGCTCCATCAGTTTCGGGTGGGCGGCGATAGCGGCGATCAATTGCGCTTCGCTCAGGCTGTTGTCGGCCAGGCCGAGGGTTTTGTACTCGTCCTCGCCGGTGCGTAGCAATTGCCGGGCGCTGATCCCCAGTTTGCCCAGCAGGCTCTGGATTTGCACTGCGTCCAGCGGAGTGTCCAGGTAACGGACCACGGTAGGCGTCAGGCCACGGGCTTCAAGCAGTTCGAGCGCACCGCGGGATTTCGAGCAGCGCGGGTTGTGATAAAGCGTCAGATCGGTCATGAGCGGGTCGCATCTTGCGTAAGGTGGCGGCTATTCTAACTGTGCAGCGCGCAATCCAGAACCGTGAGAGGCGATGGGTCGCAGGCGCATTCAATTTTTGACAAGGAACACGACATGACAAGGCGACTGGCAGCGGCATTGGCGATCATCGGTGCATTGATGCTGGGGGGCTGCGGGAATGACTATGGCATCGACCAGGACGGCCACAAGATCGCCGCCGACCGACTGGACGGCAAATGGCTGGTACTCAACTACTGGGCAGAATGGTGCGGGCCTTGCCGTACCGAGATCCCGGAGTTGAATGCCTTGGCCGAGCAGCTCAAGGACAAGAAAATCGGCGTGTTCGGGGTCAACTTCGACAACGTCCAGGGGCAAGAGCTGAAGGGCGCGAGCGAGAAGCTGGGAATCAGGTTCACCGTGCTGGCGCAGGACCCTACCGAACTGTTCGAGCTGCCGCGCAGCGAGGCGTTGCCGGTGACGTACATCATCGATAACAAGGGCAAGGTGCGTGAGCAGTTGATGGGGGAGCAGACGGCGGCGGGGGTGATGGCGAAGCTTGAGGCGTTGCAGGCTAAAAATTAAAGCAAAAAGATCGCAGCCTGCGGCAGCTCCTACATGGATTGTCGTACACCTGGTAGGAGCTGCCGCAGGCTGCGATCTTTCAGGGGATCAACCCTCCTCAAGCCACCAACGCAGCGGCTTGCCTTCGGCTGGCCAGAAGCGAATCTGCTCGATCGGGGAGACGTCCCAGCGCTGGACGTTTTCCAGGGCCTGAAGGAAGCGTTTTTCCTGTTCCATCAGCGCCGGTGCACACAGTTTGCGGGTGCTGCCGACTTTGCCGAAAGTCAGTTTGTCGCCATCGAGGGTGTACGGTGCGAACCAGTGGTTACAGCCACCATTGCCATAGGCCCTGCCGTCTTCAGCGAAGGTGATGGTCAGGTGGCTGTAGTCCATCAACGGCCGCTCGCCGATCCATTCCAGAATGTAGCTGCGGTTTTGTTGCAACTGCACCGGCTCGGCGGCGCAGCCCAGCAGGCTGGCACCGGCCATCGCGCTCAGAGCGAGGCGTTTCATCAAGCAGGCTCCTGGCATTTCGGGCACAGGTGTTTCTCGCCAACGGCGGTCCAGCCCAGCTCGGCAATCCGCGCAGTGGCGGCAGGCTTTTCGGCCTTGTTGCCCAGCTTGGCATCGACGGCGAACTCGAAGCTCAGCTCTTTGGCGCAGCTGTCACAGTTCACCTGCCAGGTATGAATAGCCAGTTCGCCGAATACCGGGCCACTGGCCACCGCGACCCATTGACCGGGCGGGTTGATCAGGTGGCGAACCGTTTCGACGGTCAGGCGCATGGACAAGTCCTTGGCACCCTTGAGGGTCACGACCAGCACGTCGTTGTTGCGAATCGAGCCACCGTTGCCGGTGACCTGATAACGCCCCGGCACCAGGGCGCGGCATTCGGTGAGGGTGTGTTGCGGGTTCATCAGGCTGTAGCGGAAATCGTGTTCGACCATGGGTCCTCCAAATATGCGCGATATGCTAACACGGGCTTGCACGCGGCATCGCGCAGGCAGATGACCTTCGATCCGTTTCAGTCTCCCGTCACCTGATTCTGCGGTGTGCCCGCCGCCCAGGCGGCGATGTTGTGCAACGTGGTGGCGGCAATCGCGTCCAGGGCTTCGCGGGTCAGAAAGGCCTGGTGCGCGGTGACGATCACGTTAGGGAAGGTCAGCAACCGGGCCAGTACATCGTCTTGCAACGGCAGGTCCGAGCGGTCCTCGAAGAACAACTGCGCCTCTTCTTCATACACATCCAGGCCCAGGTAACCCAGGCGACCGTCTTTCAGGGCATCGATCAGCGCCGGGGTGTCCACCAGGCCGCCACGCCCGGTATTGATCAGCATTGCACCCGGTTGCATGTGCGCCAGCGATTCGCGGTTGATCAAGTGCTTGCTCTGTTCGTTGAGCGGGCAGTGCAGGCTGATGATCTGCGATTCGGCCAGCAGCTGTGGCAGGCTCAGGTAGCGGGCGCCGAGGGCTTCGACCTGCGGGTTGGGGTAGGGGTCATAGGCCAGTAACTGGCAGCCAAATCCGCTCATGATTTTGGCGAAGGTGGCACCGATCTGACCGGTGCCGACCACGCCGACGGTCTTGCCCGCCAGATCGAAACCGGTCAGCCCCTGCAATCTGAAATCCCCTTCGCGAGTGCGGTTGTAGGCGCGGGGCAAGCGGCGGTTGAGCGCGAGGATCAGCGCCACCGCGTGTTCGGCCACGGCGTGGGGCGAATAGGCCGGGACGCGCACGATGGCCAGTCCCAGGCGCTTTGCCGTCGGCAAGTCGACGTGGTTGTAACCGGCCGAGCGCAGTGCGATCAGGCGTGTGCCTGCGGCGGCAAGGCGCTCGAGCACCGCCGCGCCGAGGTCATCATTGATGAACGCACAGACCGCTTCATACCCATGGGCGAGCGCCACCGTGTCCAGGCTCAGGCGCGCAGGCTGAAAGTGCAGCTCGATGCCCGCCGGTTGCCCGGCCGCGAGAAAACTGTCGCGGTCGTAGTTCTGGCTGCTGAAAAAAATCGTACGCATGATGTCCTCTCTCCCGTTTCTGTAGGAGCTGCGGTGCGGCGATCCGACTTGCCAGCGAAGGCGGCCTCAAAGACAGCACAGGGTTTAAGATCCTCTTCGCTGGCAAGCCAGCTCCTACAGGGTTTGCGCTGAGCTTACGCTGATGTCTGATTGACGCAGTTGCGCTGCATCAAGCATTCATGCGCGCCTGGGCCGCCAGGCGATTGATCGCCCGGTCGAGCTCCTCCAGTGCCACGCTGGCATTCGGGTCCCGTTGCTTGAGCAGGGTTTCGCTGCGTTGGCAGGCCGCACGCAATTGCGGTACGCCGCAGTAACGCGTCGCGCCATGCAGGCGATGGACCCGTTCGATCAGGGCGTTGTGGTCGTTGCTTTGCCGAGCGAGGCGGATGGCTTCGCGGTCAGCCTCCAGGGACGCCAGCAGCATCGCCAGCATGTCCGCCGCCAGATCAGCCTTGCCGGCGGCCAGGCGCAATCCTTCGTCGTGGTCGAGGACCAACAGGTCATGGGCGCCAGCATGCCCATCGCCGGAGCGCTCCGGGCGGTGATTGCGCAGCGCCAGGCCGCTCCATTTCAGCACCACCTGCGCCAATTGCCGTTCGCTGATCGGTTTGGTCAGGTAGTCGTCCATGCCGCTTTGCAGCATCGCGCGTTTTTCGTTGGCCATGGCGTGGGCGGTGAGGGCCACGATCGGCAGCGGCGTGCAATGGCGTTCGCTTTCCCATTGGCGGATCGCCTCGGTACTCTGGCGGCCGTCCATGCCGGGCATCTGCACGTCCATCAACACCAGATCGAATGACTCTTTCTGCACCGCCTTGATGGCGGCAAAACCGCTTTCCACGGCGAGCACATTGGCGCCCATGTCTTCGAGCAGGGTCTGCACCAGCATCAGGTTGGCCGGATTGTCGTCGACGCAAAGCACCTTCGGTGCACGGCTGGACAACGGCTCGCCCGGCTCGCTGCGCATCGGGCGCGGGTTGACCAGATCAGACAGGGCGCGTCGCAACTTGCGGGTACAGGCCGGTTTCGCCTGGAGCTGGCTGTGGGGGTTGGGCACGGAAAGATGGAACAGCGTCTGTTCCGTGGTCGGGCACAGCACCAGCACTTTGCAGCCAAGATGCTCGAGGTCCCAGATGTGCTGGTTGAGGCGTTCCGGCGGCATGTCGTTGCTGGTGATGCCGAGCACTGCAAGTTCGATCGCCTGATCGGTCTGGTGGGCGGCGGTGACACCATTGGTCAGGCTTTCCAGGGTGTTGAACGGTGTGGTGTCGAGGCCACAGTCTTCCAGTTGATGCTGCAACGCCTGCCGGGCCAGTTCGTGGTTTTCCAGCACCGCCACCCGGCGCCCGAGCAGCGGCGCGGCGGGCAGGTCTTCGGCATCGTCGCGGGCTTTGGGCAGGCTCAGGCTGATCCAGAACTCCGACCCTTCCCCCGGCGTGCTGTCGACACCGATCTCGCCGCCCATCTGTTCGATCAGGCGTTTGGAAATCACCAGACCCAGGCCAGTGCCGCCCGGTTGCCGCGACAGCGAGTTGTCGGCCTGACTGAAGGCCTGGAACAGGGCGCGTACGTCCTGGTTCGACAGGCCGATGCCGGTGTCCTGAATGCTGATGCGCAGCTGCACGGTGTCTTCGTGTTCTTCTTCGAGCATGGCGCGGGCGACGACGGTGCCTTCGCGGGTGAACTTGATCGCATTGCTCACCAGGTTCGTCAGGATCTGCTTGAGTCGCAGCGGGTCGCCCACCAGTGACAGCGGCGTGTCCCGATACACCAGGCTCACCAGTTCCAGCTGCTTGGCGTGGGCGGCCGGGGCGAGGATGGTCAAGGTGTCCTGGAGCAGGTCGCGCAGGTTGAACGGAATATGGTCGAGCACCAGCTTGCCAGCTTCGATTTTCGAGAAGTCGAGAATCTCGTTGATGATGCCCAGCAGGCTGTCGGCGGATTTTTCGATGGTGCCCAGGTAGTCGAGCTGGCGTGGGGTGAGCTCGCTTTTTTGCAACAGGTGGGTGAAGCCGAGAATGCCATTGAGCGGCGTGCGGATTTCATGGCTCATGTTGGCCAGGAATTCGGACTTGATCCGGCTCGCTTCCAGGGCCTCCTTGCGCGCCAGATCCAGCTCGATGTTCTGGATCTCGATGGTTTCCAGATTCTGGCGCACGTCTTCGGTGGCCTGGTCGATGCTGTGCTGCAATTCTTCCTGGGCATTTTGCAGGGTGCCGGCCATGCGGTTGATGCCGGAAGCCAATTCATCCAGTTCCTGGCTGCCGAGGGGCGGCAAGCGGGTCTCCAGGTGGCCGTCCTTGAGTTGGGCCACGGCCTGCTTGATCTGGCTCAACGGCCGATTGATCGTGCGCCCCATGCGCAGGGCCAGCAGTGCCGCACCGATCAGTCCCGTAGCGATCAACATCAGGCTGGCGAACAGGCTGCGGTAACCGCGCAACAGCATGCCGTTATGGGACAGTTCGAGCTCGACCCAGCCGAGCAGGCGGTCTGCTTCTTCGGGAATCACGTCTCCGGCCAGGTTGCGGTGTTTGCCGAATACCGGCAGCAGATAGCGGGTCGCATCGCTGCCGCTGCTGCGCAGCATCTGCGTGCCACTGCCAGAGGGCGTCTGATTGAGCATGGTCGGGCCGGCGTGGGCCAGCAAGGTGCGGTCGGGAGCCAGGAAGGTCACGGCCCGTACGTCGGTTTGTTCAAGGGCCTGGGTGGCGATGCGTTCGAGCAGTTCGTTGTCCTGGTGGCCCATGGCTGGCGCTGTCAATGGAGCCAACTGCTCGGCGATCATTTCGCCACGCTGCATAAGCTGGGTTTGCAGGTCAGCCTGTTGCATCCAGGTAAAATAACCCCCCAGCACCAACGCCATCAGGCTGGTGGGCAACAGGGTCAGCAACAGCACGCGGCCTTTGATTCCCAGTTTCTTGAGCACGCAACTCTCCTGCATCCCGCTATTCATAGGCCCGTACATGCATCCGCCATGCACCACTTGCGCAGTGTAGCGATTTGCTCGCGGGCAATCTTCGTAAAAATGGTGCAGTCATTCGTCGGCCCGGACGACTCTTTGGCGATACGGACAAACCGTGGGTTGCCCCTGGCGAGGCAATCTTGAATAATCGCTCAACTGAGAATTATTTGCAGATAGTCATGACTCCCATCACTGCTGGCCTCCCTCGAATCCTGTCCATCGAAGACGACCTTGTGCTCGGCGCCTACGTTCACGAGCACCTGGACCGCAGCGGCTTCCAGGTGACCTGGTGCCAGAACGGCCAGGAAGGCCTGGACATTGCCCGCCGGCAGCCTTTCGACGTGGTGTTGATGGATATCCTGCTGCCGGGCATGGACGGCCTGGCGGTATTGACTCAATTGCGCCAGAGCCATTCCACCCCGGTGTTGCTGATGTCGGCC
Organism: Pseudomonas sp. GV085; assembly: GCF_003050925.1. Classification (GTDB taxonomy): domain Bacteria; phylum Pseudomonadota; class Gammaproteobacteria; order Pseudomonadales; family Pseudomonadaceae; genus Aquipseudomonas. The sequence goes on from NZ_QAOV01000001.1 coordinate 604,332, forward strand.
CTCGGTGCCGAGGCCGATCGCATCAGCGGCTTTCGCCTGGGGGCCGATGATTACCTGCCAAAGCCCTTCAGCATGGTGGAGTTGCGGGTGCGCATCGAAGCCATTCTGCGGCGGGTGGCATTCGACCGCCGGCCTGCGCCCGCCGTGCCGGCCCCTTCGATGGACAGCCTGCGTTTCGACGATGAAAGCTTCGAGGTGTTTTATGGCGAACAGGCTGGCGGCCTGACCCGCAGCGAGTATCGGCTGCTGGAGACGCTGCACCGCAGCGCCGACGAAGTCCTGAGCAAAGCCTTCCTCTATCAACAGGTGCTGCAACGCGGTTATGCGGCCCATGACCGCAGCCTGGACATGCACATCAGCCAGATCCGCCGCAAGCTCAAGGCCATTGGCTACACCGAGCGTGAAGTGCGTACGGTATGGGGCAAGGGTTACATCCTGAGCGCCGTCGATGAAATGTAACTTGCCGGGCAGGCATTCGCTGTTCTGGAAACTGGCTTGTCTATTGGTCGCTTTCTGTCTGCTGATGATCTGGTTGAGTTGGTCCTGGGGGCGTTACATGGAGCAGCGCAACCAGTTCCTCTCCGATGAGGCCCGCGGCACCCTGACGCGCTACGCCGCCGAAGCCGAGCAGGCTTGGCGGCAGCACCAGAGCGCCGGTGTCGATCACTGGCTGCAAGGCATGCGTCAGCGGGAATACGGCTGGGTCGGTGTCATCGGCGGTGATTTGCAGTCCTTGAGCAACCAATCGCTGACGGACAAGGAAGTCGAACGCCTGACTTTTTTGCGCGGCCTCGATTGGCCCATCCACAAGAAAGGCCGGCCCTGGATGCGCGTGCCGTTTCCCGGCGACCCGTCCGCCGGCAGCCTGGTGATCGAACTGCCCGAACGCTTTCTGCCTGGGCAATACCGGGTGTTCTGGCGGGTGATCACCAACGGCGTGATTCCGGGGCTGTTCACTTTGCTACTGTGCGTCGGGCTCTACCGATTGCTGGTGGTGCCACTCAATCACTTACGTGAGCAGGCCAACGCCTGGCGTGCCGACCAACTGAATGTGCGCCTGTCGAGCCGCACTACCAATCGTTGCGATGAATTGGGTGAGCTGGGGCGGGCGTTCGACCATATGTCCGAACGCCTGCAAAGCACCGTGGCCTTGCAGCAGCAACTGCTGCGCGACTTGTCCCACGAATTGCGTACGCCTTTGAGCCGCTTGCGGGTGGCCAGTGAAAGCGAGCAGGGGCTGGAGCCATTGCGCGAACGCATCGGCCGTGAGGTCGATGGCATGCAGCGCCTGGTGGAAGACACGTTGCAGCTGGCCTGGCTCGATACCGAGCGCACCCGGTTGCCCGACGAAGCGATCCAGATCCAGGCCCTGTGGGAAATGCTCACGGAGAATGCCTGCTATGAAAGTGGCTGGCCCAATTCGCAGTTGCAATGCGCGGTGGATTCATCCTGTTGGGTTCGCGGTCATCTCAACACCCTGGCCCAGGCGTTGGAAAACATTCTGCGCAATGCCATTCGTCATTCGCCAGCGGGAGGCATTGTCCAGCTGGGTGGCCAGCGTGATGGCGATTTCTGGCACCTATGGCTGGAGGATCAGGGCGATGGTGTGGCGCAAGCTGATCTGGAACGGATCTTCCTGCCGTTCACCCGACTCGACGGTTCGCGGCCGGGGGACGGTGGATTCGGACTGGGCTTGAGCATTGCCCGGAACGCGGTGCAGCGTCAGGGTGGACAGCTTTGGGCGCAGAACACCGGGACCGGGTTGCGCTTGAATATGCGCTTGTTGGCGGATGATGGCGGTGCCAGTGACAACGTCATCGCGAGCAGGCTCGCTCCTACATTGACCGTGTTTCAACCGAAAAATGTGTGATCACCTCAGCCCCCTGTAGGAGCGAGCCTGCTCGCGATGAGGCCCTTCCACACACCAATAAACCCGGGCTTATTCCCATAAGCCATAAGCACCATACTTTGCGTGATATGGCCTGCGAACGTTTGCCGGTATGATAGACGCCCCCGCAGTCTGGATTGCGAATACGCCATGACCTTGCAGTACCCAACCATCGCCGATTGCGTCGGCAACACTCCGCTGGTTCGTTTGCAGCGCCTGCCCGGCGCCACCAGCAATACCCTTTTGCTCAAGCTCGAAGGGAACAACCCGGCGGGTTCGGTCAAGGACCGTCCGGCGCTGTCGATGATCACTCGCGCCGAACTGCGCGGGCAGATCCATCCTGGCGATACGCTGATCGAAGCGACGTCGGGCAACACCGGAATCGCCTTGGCCATGGCCGCCGCGATCAAGGGTTACAGGATGATCCTGATCATGCCGGACAACTCCAGCGCCGAGCGCAAGGCGGCCATGACGGCCTATGGCGCCGAGCTGATTCTGGTCAGCCAGGAACAGGGCATGGAAGGCGCCCGTGACCTCGCGCAGAAGATGGAAGCCGAGGGTCGCGGCAAAGTACTGGATCAGTTCGCCAACGGTGACAATCCCGAGGCGCACTACACCACCACTGGCCCGGAAATCTGGCGCCAGACCCAGGGCACCATTACCCATTTCGTCAGTTCCATGGGCACTACCGGGACCATCATGGGCGTGTCGCGCTACTTGAAAGAGCAGAACGACAACGTGCAGATCATCGGCCTGCAACCGATGGAAGGTTCGGCGATCCCGGGTATCCGCCGCTGGCCTCAGGAATACCTGCCGAAAATCTACCAGGCTGACCGCGTGGACCGGATCGTCGACATGGCCCAAAGCGAAGCCGAAGACGTGACCCGTCGTCTGGCCCGTGAAGAAGGCATTTTCTGTGGCGTGTCCTCGGGCGGCGCCGTGGCGGCAATGCTGCGCCTGTCCAGAGAAGTTGAAAACGCGGTGATCGTCGCGATCATCTGCGACCGCGGCGACCGTTACTTGTCGACCGGCATTTTCGACGCGCCCAACTGATGGCCAAACATGAAAGAGGCCTGCGCTTCCAGCCCACCGGCGGCAGCAAGGCCCCGCAAATCCCGACCGGCAAAAAACAGCGCCTGACCATCGAGCGCCTGGCCAATGACGGTCGCGGCATCGCGTTTTTCGAAGGTCGTACCTGGTTCGTCATCGGTGCGTTGGCCGGCGAAGAAATCGAGGCTCGCGTACTCGGTGCCCACGGCAAAGTGGTCGAGGCGCGGACCGAGCGGGTGTTCAAAGCCAGCGAATTGCGCCGCCCGGCGCCGTGCGCCCATGCCGGCCGTTGCGGCGGCTGCAGCGTGCAGCATTTGCCCCATAACGAACAACTCGCCCTGAAACAGCGCATGCTCGCCGAGCAATTGTCCAAGGTCGCCGGTGTCGCGCCCGAGGAGTGGGCCGAACCATTGACCGGTCCGGAATTCGGCTACCGTCGTCGCGCCCGTGTGGCGGTGCGCTGGGACATGAAGGCGAAGAAACTCGAAGTCGGGTTCCGCGCCGCCGGCAGCCAGGACATCGTTGGCATCGATGATTGCCCGGTGCTGGTACAGCCCTTGCAGCCCATCATGGCCGGTCTGCCGGAGATGCTGCGGCGCTTGAGCAAACCTCAGGCACTCGGGCATGTGGAGTTGTTCAGCGGCTCGACGTTGGCGGTTTTGCTGCGGCACATGGCGCCGTTGTCCGACGCCGACCTGACGATCCTCAAGGATTTCTGCGCGTTCCACGAAGCCCAGTTGTGGCTGCATGGCGACGGTGAACCGCAGCCGGTCGAGGCCGATCGGTCGTTGGGCTATCGTCTTGAACAGTGGGGTCTGGAGCTGGCATACCGTCCAGGGGATTTCATCCAGGTCAACGCCGCAGTCAATGAAGCGATGGTTGCCCAGGCGCTGGACTGGTTGAAGCCGACAGCAGATGAGCGCGTACTCGATCTGTTCTGTGGCCTGGGCAACTTTGCCTTGCCACTGGCCAAGGCCGCTCGCGAAGTGGTGGCGGTCGAAGGTGTGCGGGTGATGGTCGATCGGGCAGCGGCGAATGCAGCTAGCAATAATCTGCATAACGCGAAGTTTTTTCACGCCGATTTATCCCAGCCTTTGACGGACGCCGAATGGGCCGCCGAAGGCTTTTGTGCGGTACTCTTGGACCCACCGCGTGACGGTGCTTTCGAGGTTGTTCACAAGCTCAAGACCCTGGGCGCCGAACGGTTGGTGTACGTGTCGTGCAACCCGGCCACTCTGGCGCGTGACACGGTCGAATTGATCAAGCAGGGCTACCGGTTAAAACGTGCCGGGATTCTCGATATGTTTCCTCAAACGGCACATGTCGAGGCCATGGCGTTATTTGAAGCGAGCTAGGATGCTCGTCTGGTCCGACTGGCCCGCCCGTGCAGCCGCGCACCAGCCCGACGTGGGCGCATGGGTAACGAAGGTCAGCGAATTGACGCATTGAATCTGCGTCGTAGGGAAGGTAAGCAAGATGGTACAGGTGAGAGCACACCAGCCGATCAACACCGACGGCAGTATCAATCTCGAGGCTTGGCTCGATCACGCGGTGAGTGTCGATCTGGCACTGGATCGCGAAGCCTTGAAAGAGGCCTGCGAGTACGCTCGCGAGGCCGAACAACAAGCCAATGCGGCACAGAATCTCTGGTCGGAAGGGAACTCCACGTTCCGTACCGGCCTTGAGATCGCCGAGATTCTCGCCGATCTCAAACTCGATCAGGACTCACTGGTCGCCGCGGTCCTGTACCGGGGCGTGCGCGAAGGCCAGATCCCGTTGCCGGCAGTCAGCCAGCGCTTCGGCCCGGTGGTGGCCAAACTCATCGACGGCGTGCAACGCATGGCGGCGATCAGCGACAGCCTGAGTCCGCGCAAATCCTTGGTGATGGGCACCCAGGGCCAGGTGGAAAACCTGCGCAAGATGCTGGTGGCCATGGTCGACGACGTTCGCGTCGCCCTGATCAAACTGGCCGAGCGTACTTGCGCCATCCGTGCGGTGAAGACCGCCGACGACGAAAAACGCAACCGCGTCGCCCGTGAAGTCTTCGACATCTACGCGCCACTGGCCCATCGCCTGGGTATCGGTCACATCAAGTGGGAGCTGGAGGACTTGTCCTTCCGTTACCTGGAGCCGGACCAGTACAAGCAGATCGCCAAGTTGCTCCACGAGCGGCGCCTGGATCGCGAGCGCTTCATCAGCGACGTGATGAGCCAGCTGAAAAACGAATTGCAGGCCACCGGTGTCGATGCCGACATCAGCGGCCGGGCCAAACACATCTATTCGATCTGGCGCAAAATGCAGCGCAAGGGTCTGGAGTTCAGCCAGATCTACGACGTTCGAGCCGTTCGCGTGCTGGTGCCGGAAATGCGCGATTGCTACACCGCGCTCGGCATCGTCCATACCCTGTGGCGGCACATTCCGAAAGAGTTCGACGACTACATCGCCAACCCCAAGGAAAACGGCTATCGCTCGCTGCACACGGCGGTGATCGGGCCCGAGGGCAAGGTGCTGGAAGTGCAGATCCGCACCCATGCGATGCACGAAGAAGCCGAACTCGGTGTGTGCGCGCACTGGCGCTACAAGGGCACCGACGTCAAGTCCGGCTCCAATCACTACGAAGAGAAAATCTCCTGGCTGCGCCAGGTACTCGAATGGCACGAAGAGCTGGGTGACATCGGTGGCCTGGCGGAACAGCTGCGGGTCGATATCGAGCCCGACCGGGTCTACATCTTTACCCCGGACGGTCACGCCATCGACTTGCCCAAGGGGGCGACGCCGCTGGACTTCGCCTACCGCGTACACACCGAAATCGGTCACAACTGCCGCGGCGCCAAGATCAACGGGCGCATCGTGCCGCTCAATTACAGCCTGCAAACCGGTGAACAGGTCGAGATCATCACCAGCAAGCACGGCACCCCGAGCCGCGACTGGCTGAACCCGAACCTGGGTTACGTCACCACATCCCGGGCGCGGGCGAAGATCGTTCACTGGTTCAAGTTGCAGGCCCGTGACCAGAACGTCGCGGCCGGTAAAACGCTGTTGGAGCGCGAGCTCAATCGCCTCGGCCTGCCCGCGGTGGATTTCGACAAGCTGGCCGACAAGGCCAACATGAAAACCGCCGAAGACCTGTTCGCCGCCCTCGGTGCCGGGGATCTGCGCCTGGCGCAACTGGTCAACCTGGCGCAGCAACTGGTCGAGCCGGAGCGTGGCAACGAGCAGCTGGAACTGATTCCACGCAAGGCCACTGGCTACAAGCCAGGCAAGCGCGGCGATATCCAGATCCAGGGTGTCGGCAACCTGATGACCCAGATGGCTGGCTGCTGCCAGCCGTTGCCGGGCGATGCAATCGTCGGTTACATCACTGTGGGTCGCGGAGTGAGCATTCACCGCCAGGACTGCGCCTCGGTGCTGCAGCTGGCCGGGCGCGAGCCCGAGCGAATCATCCAGGTCAGCTGGGGGCCGGTGCCGGTGCTCACCTATCCGGTGGACATCGTCATCCGCGCCTACGACCGTTCCGGTCTGCTGCGTGACGTCTCGCAGGTGCTGCTCAATGAGCGGATCAACGTGCTGGCGGTCAACACCCGCTCGAACAAGGAGGACAACACCGCGCTGATGTCCCTGACCATCGAGATTCCGGGGCTGGACGCATTGGGGCGGTTGCTGGGGCGGATTTCCCAGTTGCCGAACATCATCGAAACCCGGCGTAACCGTACGCCATGAGGCGAGAGCGCTTTACTGTAGGAGCGAGCCTGCTCGCGATGAACCAGAGGACGGCGCGTTCATCCAGATTGTACGCGTCATCGTTGACGTCCATCGCGAGCAGGCTCGCTCCTACAGGAAGCGGAAAGAGACAGATTGATGTATTCACTTGAAGATTTACTGCACCTGATGAACCGCCTGCGCGACCCGCAGTACGGTTGCCCGTGGGATCTCAAGCAAACCTGGGCCACCATCGTCCCGCACACCCTCGAAGAAGCCTACGAAGTCGCCGACGCCATCGAGCGCGGCGACCTCGATCACTTGCAGGGTGAGCTGGGCGATCTGTTGTTCCAGGTGGTTTATTACAGCCAGTTGGCTCGGGAAGAGGGGCGCTTCGAGTTCGCCGGCGTGGTCGACGGCATCACCCGCAAGCTGATCCGCCGTCATCCCCACGTGTTCCCCACGGGTGACCTGTATGCGCCACTGGATGTTCCGCGCTTGAGTGAAGAGCAGGTCAAGCGGCGTTGGGAAGAGATCAAGGCCGAGGAGCGCGCGGAGAAATCTTCAGCGCCCGAACAGCTGTCGTTGCTCGATGATGTTCCCGCCGCACTGCCAGCATTGTCCCGTTCGGCAAAGCTGCAGAAGCGCGCGGGGCAGGTTGGGTTCGACTGGCCAGACGCCTTGCCGGTGCTCGATAAAGTGCGTGAAGAGCTTGATGAAGTCCTCGAAGCGATGTCGGAAAACGATCCCGAAGCCGTGGCCGACGAGATCGGCGATCTGCTGTTTTCCGTGGTCAATCTGGCGCGGCATCTCAAGGTCGATCCGGAAACCGCACTGCGTGGCGCCAATGGCAAGTTTGAACGACGCTTTCGTTTTATCGAACAGGCATTGCGCGACACCCGCCGTCCCATGGAAGATTGCACCCTCGAAGAGTTGGACGCCTTGTGGGGCGAAGCCAAACGTCAGGAAAAGAATTTGCCCAGCTGCGGTTGAGCAGTGGCCTAAGTGAGTAATAAGCACCATGAGCATTTCCCTTCGCGACCAGTTGCTCAAAGCAGGGCTGGTCAACCAGAAGCAGGCCAAGCAGGTCAGCAAAGACAAGCAGAAACAACAACGCCTGGCCCACAAAGGCCAGATCGAGCTGGATGACTCCCAGCAGCGCGCGGCGCAGGAAGCCATGGCCGAGAAGGTCAAGCGCGACCAGGAACTCAACCGCCAGCAGCAGGAGAAGGCCGAGGCCAAGGCCCGTGCCGCGCAGGTCAAGCAATTGATCGAAGTCTCGCGCCTGCCGAAATTGACGACCGAGGACTACTACAACTTCGTCGACGACAAGAAGGTCAAGCGCATCTGCGTCAACACCCTGATGCGTAACAAGCTCAGCAGCGGTTCGCTGGCCATCGTGCATCACGCTGGCGGCTACGAAGTGATTCCGCGCGAGGCGGCACTGAAGATTCAGGAACGCGACCCACAGCGCATCGTGCAATTGAATGTGCAGACCGAAGAGGTCGCTGCCGAGGACGATCCGTACGCCGCCTATAAGATCCCTGATGACCTGATGTGGTAAACCTTGCAGGAGCGAGCTTGCTCGCGAAAAACGTGAATGTCGCACGCTGTCTGAAACCAGCGCCGCCCTCAGGTTCTTCGCGAGCAAGCTCGCTCCTGCACGTTTTCTCAGGCGGAATGTAAGTCGCGTTGCTGCTCCAGGGTTTCCAGTTCGGCCTTGTAGTTTTGCGCATCGGTTTCGCAGTGGAACATCCCGACCAGCAGGTCTTGTTGATGCACGTCCCAGATCCGGATACCGGCGGCTACCCCCTCGTGGGATTTATGTGAATCGTCGCGTTCAGTTACTTTTACAGTCATCTGCTAGCTCCAATCTCTGTTATCTGCAGCAAGGCATGTGCAGGCCTTTGTTATAGAGTTTGGTAGCTTGCTAAGTAAACGACTGAGTTTGGTAAGGGTTTTTTGCAAAAACGGAAACAGTCCTGCAGCCCGCCAAACACGCGACATTCGGTCGCAGGGTGGTTGGTTTCATGACAAAAGCTTCATCTCCAGAACGTACCGCAGACCCTTGTAGGAGTGAGCCTGCTCGCGATAGCGGTGGGTCAGTTACCAGTGATGTCGACTGGAATACCTCTATCGCGAGCAGGCTCACTCCTACAGTGGATTTGTGTATGTCTTGAGGTTTTTCTCAAGGCAAAAAAAACGCCCCGAACCAGTCGGGGCGTTTTCATGTGCGGCTTGGCAGCGGGGGAGTTACTTGCCTGCCCAGCGCTTCAGTACCAGGGTGGCGTTGGTGCCACCGAAACCGAAGCTGTTGCTCATCACGGTGTTGATGGTGGCGTTTTCGCGGGTCTTGGTCAGCACCGGCAGGTCGGCCACTTCAGGGTCCAGCTCGTCGATGTTGGCGGAGCCGGCAATGAAGTTGCCTTCCATCATCAGCAGGCAGTAGATCGCTTCGTGAACACCGGCGGCGCCCAGGGAGTGACCCGACAGGCTCTTGGTGGAGCTGATGGCCGGAGCCTTGTCGCCGAACACTTCACGAACGCCTTTCATTTCCGCGACGTCGCCGACCGGGGTCGAGGTGCCGTGGGTGTTCAGGTAGTCGATCGGGGTATCGACGGTGGACAGCGCCTGCTGCATGCAGCGGATCGCGCCTTCGCCGCTCGGGGCAACCATGTCGTAGCCGTCGGAGGTCGCGCCGTAGCCGACGATTTCCGCGTAGATCTTCGCGCCGCGGGCCAGAGCGTGTTCCAGCTCTTCAACCACGACCATGCCGCCACCGCCGGCAATGACGAAACCGTCACGCTTGGCGTCGTAGGCACGGGAAGCTTTTTCCGGGGTTTCGTTGTACTGGGTGGACAGGGCGCCCATGGCGTCGAACAGGAACGATTGGCTCCAGTGTTCTTCTTCACCGCCGCCGGCGAAAACGATGTCCTGCTTGCCCAGCTGGATCTGTTCCATGGCGTTACCGATGCAGTGAGCACTGGTGGCGCAAGCGGAGGAGATCGAGTAGTTCACACCCTTGATCTTGAACGGCGTGGCCAGGCAGGCGGAAACGGTGCTGCCCATGGTCCGCGTGACGCGGTACGGGCCGACGCGCTTGACGCCTTTCTCGCGCAGGATGTCCAGGGCTTCCATCTGGTTCAGGGTCGACGCGCCACCGGAGCCGGCGATCAGGCCGGTACGCACGTTGGAAACCTGCTCTTCGGTCAGGCCGGAGTCGGTGATGGCGTCTTTCATGGCCAGGTAGGCATAACCTGCCGCGTGGCCGACGAAGCGATAGATCTTGCGATCGATCAGTTCTTCAAGGTTGAGGTCAATGGAGCCGGAAACCTGGCTACGCAGACCCATTTCGGCATATTCCGGGTTGAACCGGATGCCAGGGCGGCTTGCACGCAGGTTAGCGGAGACGGTCTCTTTGTCATTGCCCAGGCAAGAAACGATGCCCAGACCAGTGATAACGACGCGGCGCATGCGAATAACCCTTAGAAGTTGTCAGTGGAGGTGAACACGCCGACCCGGAGGCCTTCGGCGGTGTAGATTTCGCGACCGTCGACAGTGACCGAACCGTCGGCAATGGCCAGGTTCAGTTTACCCTTGAGGACGCGCTTGATATGAATGTTATAGGTGACTTTTTTGGCGGTCGGCAGAACCTGGCCGAAGAATTTCACTTCGCCCGAACCCAGCGCACGGCCACGGCCCGGCAAGCCTTGCCAGCCCAGGAAGAAACCGACCAGTTGCCACATGGCGTCGAGGCCCAGGCAGCCCGGCATCACCGGATCGCCTTCGAAGTGACAGGCGAAGAACCACAGGTCCGGATTGATATCCAGCTCGGCGACCAACTCACCTTTGCCGTACTTGCCACCTTCTTCGCTGATCAGGGTGATGCGATCAACCATCAGCATGTTCGGGGCGGGCAGTTGCGCGTTACCTGGGCCGAACAGCTCACCGCGACTGCAGCGCAGCAGGTCTTCCCGGGTAAAGGCGTTTTGTTTGGTCATGCGAGCTCCTCAATAGTCCCATGCGGCAGGTGGGGCAAATCTTCCCGGCCGATCGAAGCGTTCATGCCTCGAACCGGCAGCCTACTCATAGACTATTGCGTTGTGGTGAAAGTCACAGCACCAAGGACATGAAAGTACACTTGTGCACTGAAATTATTATTCAAGCCCCTTTTCGGGCCTGTTCGGGGGCTTAAGACTGCCGCACTTTCGCCTTTCACGCCAGTCGCAGATGCTCGAAAGGCCTGTACTACTGCACCCATCGCTGCAGAATTTGCTGCAGATCAGTGCGTTTGAACGGCTTGGCCAGGTAATCGTTCATCCCCGCCGACAAACAGGCTTCGCGGTCACCCTGCAGGGCGTTGGCAGTCAGCGCGATGATCGGCAGGTCGGTGCAACCGGGTAATTGGCGGATCTGTCGGGTGGCTTCATAGCCATCGATGACCGGCAAGCGGCAATCCATCAGGATCGCTTCGAAAATCAGGCTCTCGGCACTGCGAACCGCCTGCGCGCCGTCGACCGCGAGACTGACCTTGAAGCCCAGGCTGCGCAACATGGCTTCGATGACCGTCTGGTTGACCGGGTTGTCTTCGACCAACAGCACATTGCGTCCTTCGCCGCCGCTGTCGCCGTTTTGCGCGCGGGGGGGCAACAGCGTCTGCGTCTGCTGGTGCAGTGCCAGGGGAATTTCCAGGGTGAACACCGAACCGCGGCCTTCCTCACTCTGCGCGCGCAAGGTGCCGCCCATGCGTTCGGCGAGCGTACGGGCAATCGGCAGGCCCAGCCCGGTGCCGCCGTAGCGTCTTGAAATGGTGCTGTCGGCCTGCTGGAAAGCGTTGAACATCAATTCCAGGCTTTGCGTCGGGATGCCGATGCCGCTGTCGCGCACGGTGCAGGTGAACCACAGCAACTCGTGGTCCAGCGACTGCCACTGCGCCTCGATGGTGATGCGGCCCTGCTCGGTGAACTTCAGCGCATTGCCGATCAGGTTGACCAGTATCTGCCGGATACGCGTCGGGTCGCCCTTGACCTGCAAGCCATGCATGTCATCGGGGATCATCAGTTGCAGGTCGAGGCCGCGTTGCGCGGCGCTGTGCTGGAACGACTGGGCGCAACTGCCGATCAGTTCGACGAGATTGAACGCAATGTGCTCCAGTTCCAGCTCTGAACGTTCGATCCGCGAGAAATCCAGAATGTCGTTGATGACCTTGAGCAAGTGCTCGGTAGACTCCGAAGCCAGCGCCGCGTATTCCACCTGCTCCTCGGTCATGTCGGTGGTTTCCAGCAACTGCAGCATGCCCAGTACGCCATTCATCGGTGTGCGCAGTTCATGGCTCATCATGGCGAGGAAGTCGGATTTGGCGTTGTTGGCCTTTTCCGCTTCTTCGCGGGTCTGGATCAACTGCGCCATGGCCTGATGCTGTTCGCGGCTGGCCTGCTCGAGACCGCTGGCGAGGTTGTTGATATGTTGCGACAGCGCCCCCAGCTCGGTGTCGTCGACAATGGGCAGCGGTGTTTTGTAGTCGCCGTCCTGGATCGCCTTGACCGCATTGCCGATATCACGGATTGGTTGCGACAGGCTGCCCGCCAGACGTCGGGCCACGAAGAAGGTAAATAGCAGGGCAAACAGCGCCAGAATGGCGGCCTTGAGTACGATTTCCTGCTGGCGTTGGCTGAAGGCATCGTTGGACAGTCCGACGATCACCCGGCCGAGATAGTCTTCGGAGGGGGCCGCGCTGGCGGATTTGCTGCTCTGGAAAAAATCATTGTGCAACGCGATTCGCTGGAGCCGTATCGGTGCCTGGAACACTTCGAGCTGTTGCGCGCGATTGTAGTGTTCGCTCGGTTGTTCGACGTACACCAGAACCCGGTTGGCGCTGTCCTGGATTTCCAGAAAGCTTACGTTGGGCGTGGCCAGCGTCGCCTTGAGCAAGGTCTCGAGCACTTCGATGTTGCCCGAGATTACCCCGTATTCGGTGGCCGGGGCCAGTTGATTGGCGATCAACTGGCCGGTGTGGGTGATTTCCTGACGCAGGTCCTGGATACGCACGAACGTGAAGAAGCTGATCAGCAGCAAGGTCAGCAGCAGTGCTGGGCCGAGGCTGATGAGTTGGGTGCGGGTGCTGATGTCCCAGCGACGGCGCAAGTTCATGGGCGGCGTTCTCCTTCAGCCAGCAACGTGGCGACCGACGCGTCGTTTATCTGTTCGATACCCAATGAACGCGCCACCTGCGGATTGCTCGCGACCTTGAATCGATGGGGATAGTGCGTGCGCGGCCAGGTGGCAGGTGGCCGGTCGAGCAATTCGTCGAGGGCCGCCAGCCAGTCGCTCTGATCGCTGTAGGTGCTGGCCAGGCTTGCGGCCTTGACGAAACCTGCGTTGGGTCCGATCAGCGCCATTTGCCGTGAGTAGCTGCTCAACAGCAGGTTCTTTGCGGTTTGCGGGTTGTACAGGTCGGCATCGTCCAGGCCCAGCAACACGTCGCTATTATTCAGCAGGGCCTGTAACGGACGACTGTCGTGAATGTTGTCCCAGCGCTGGGTGACCACCTCCAGACCCAAGGGGAGGGCGGCATTACGTAGCTCATTCAACAGAAATTCACTGTGGTTGTCGTAGAGCACGCCGATGCGTTTGGCTTCGGGCAACAGGGTGCGGGTCAAGCGCAACTGGCGGTCCAGTGGTGGATCGCTCCATAGCAGGGAAAGGTGTGCAGGCAGCGTGCTGTTCAAGCGTCGTCGGGCTTGCAGGCGGCTGATGCGCAACACCAGTGTCGCCGGGCCCCGGGTGTCCTGCAGGCGCCAGTCGAGGCTGGGCAGGTCGAGCAGTATCAAGCGGATGTTTTCCGGCAGCTTGTCAGGAGTCGGCAAACTCGCCAGTGTCTGGAAGCGTACGTTATCGTTCGGTCGCAACTCGCTCAGGGCCTGGGTAAACGTCCGCACATCGGGGCTGTCTTCGGCACCCGTGAGCAAAATGTCGGCCGCGTTACCCGGCAGGCTACCCAACAAGCTGCCGAACAATAGACAAAGCACGGCCAGCAGCCGGCGCAGGGACGGCGTTTTCCAGGCTGGGCAATACGACATATTAAAGCTCCAGCTCCGGCGAGCTGAAAATCAGCGCCAGTACCAGGGGCGAACGCGGAGAAGGAGCACCCGGAGACACAACACATCCCAGTCAGTGATTGATCGCGCGCATGTTAACCGAGCCGGATGACTTTTCCATTCACGATGTCCGCATTTTCCTCGGTTTTATTGGTCTTCTTCCCACCGCTGCCGGTATTTGATGTCGGGGCTGGCCGCCGATGGGCTGCCCCGTATAATGCCGACATCGCCACTGGTATGGATTAACGGATTGCATATGACTGAACAGCGCCCGATTGCGGTCCTGGGAGGCGGAAGTTTTGGAACCGCCGTGGCTAATCTGCTGGCCGAAAATGGGCTTCAGGTCCTTCAGTGGATGCGTGACCCCGAACAGGCCGAGGCCATGCGGGTCAATCGCGAAAACCCGCGTTACCTCAAAGGCATCAAGATTCTGCCCAGCGTCACGCCGGTCACCGACCTGCAAGCCACCCTGGACGCCTGTGACCTGTGTTTTGTCGCATTGCCTTCCAGCGCGCTGCGCTCGGTGCTGGTGCCGCACGCCGAACGGTTGACCGGTAAATTACTGGTGAGCCTGACCAAAGGTATCGAAGCCCATACATTCAAACTGATGAGCGAGATCCTCGAAGAGATCGCCCCGCAGGCACGCATCGGCGTCCTGTCCGGACCCAACCTGGCCCGTGAAATCGCCGAACATGCACTGACCGCCACGGTGGTCGCCAGTGAAGACGAAGAACTCTGCCAGCAGGTTCAGGCCGCGCTGCACGGCCGCACCTTTCGTGTTTACGCCAGCGCCGACCGTTTCGGTGTGGAGCTGGGCGGGGCGTTGAAAAACGTTTACGCGATCATAGCCGGCATGGCGGTGGCACTGGGCATGGGGGAAAATACCAAGAGCATGCTGATCACCCGGGCATTGGCGGAAATGACCCGCTTTGCGGTGAATCAGGGCGCCAACCCGATGACCTTCCTGGGGCTTGCGGGCGTAGGCGATCTGATCGTGACCTGTTCATCGCCCAAGAGCCGCAACTATCAGGTCGGCTTCGCCCTCGGCCAGGGCCTGAGCCTGGACGAGGCTGTAACGCGCCTGGGCGAAGTCGCCGAAGGGGTCAACACCCTTAAAGTGCTCAAGGCCAAAGCCCAGGAGGTTGGCGTGTACATGCCGCTGGTCGCCGGGCTGCACGCGATCCTGTTCGAGGGGCGCACGCTGGAGCAGGTCATCGGTCTGCTGATGCGTGGAGAGCCGAAAACCGACGTCGATTTTATTTCCACCAGTGATTTCAAATAATCACGCTTGCCAGAAAAGCAGGGAGTTGCGCATGAACGATCCAAAAGTAGAAGCCAAATACGAGTCCATCCTGCTGCGTGTGTTGTGGATGGTGGTCTTCGTGCTGGTGTGGCAAGTGGCGCAGTTCATCCTCGGTGCCGTCGTGCTGGTGCAGTTGATCTATCGTTTGATCTATGGCGCCCCGAACGCCAGTCTGATGAATTTCGGCGACAGCCTGAGCCAGTTTCTGGCGCAGATCGGTCGTTTCGGCAGCTTTCACAGCGACCAGAAGCCTTGGCCGTTCGCCGATTGGCCGACGCCGCGTACGCCGGAAGGTGAAGCGCCGCATGTCGTGGCACCGGCACCGCATTCGGCTCGAGATGAGGAACCCAAGCTATGAAACTCTGGGTAATGCGTCATGGTGAAGCCGTGCCGCACGGTGCCCGACTCCACGATTCGGAGCGGGAACTGACGGATAACGGTCGTAAGGAAGTATTGAAAATCACCGCAGAGCTGATGGGGCAGCCGCTGACGGCGATCTACGCCAGTCCGTACCTGCGAGCGCAGCAAACAGCGCAACTGGTGCGCGAAACACTGGGATTCGAGCCGGAAATCCGCACCGTCGAATGGCTGACACCGGACACGGAGCCGGACAAGGTGGCCGAGCAACTGGTGTCGGTGAGCAACGTCCTTTTGGTCAGCCACAACCCGCTGGTGGGGCATTTATTGAGTTACCTGCAACATGGCGCCGGGTATCCGCCGGAAAAAGTCAGCACCGCCGGATTGGCCGAACTCAATGGCGACGAGTTGCTGATCGGGTCGATGAAGCTCGACAGCATCAAGCACCCATAAAAGCAAAGATCGCAGCCTGCGGCAGCTCCTACAAGATGCACGCCATTTCCATGTAGGAGCTGCCGCAGGCTGCGATCTTTTGATTTTGTTTTTCTGTTAAATAATCAACCAAGCACTTGCTTGGTTGACTACGCTTGCTCCAGACCAAAAAAAACAGGAGCGAGTCATGTCTGCTGCTTTTCGTTTGCCGCTGGACGTTTTCTACGAGCGTGAGGCCCGTCATCCCCGCCAGCGCTTTCTGGTCCAGCCTGTCGCAGGCGGCCAGGTCGAAACATTGACCTGGGCGGACGTCGCTCATCAGGCCCGTTGCGCGGCCCATTGGTTGCGCGCGCGGGACCTGCCGCAGGGCAGCCATATCGCCCTGATCTCGAAAAACTGTGCGCACTGGATCATTGCCGACCTGGCGATCTGGATGGCCGGGCATGTGTCGGTGCCGTTGTACCCCAACCTCACCGCCGAGACCGTTGCCCAAGTGCTCGAACACTCGCAAGCGGTGCTGGCGTTCATCGGCAAGCTCGACGACTGGCCAGGCATGTCCCGTGGCGTCAGCCCCGATCTGCCGACCATCAGTCTGCCGCTACATCCACCTGGTACGTTCGATTTCAGTTGGGCCGACCTGCAACGCAGCTCGCCGATCCAGGACAATCCCAAACCTGCCGCCGATCAACTGGCGACCATCATTTACACCTCCGGCACTACTGGCATGCCCAAAGGCGTGATGCACAGTTTTGGCACCCTGGGGTTCGCCACCACTCGTGGCACTGCGTTGTTCGGCCTCAACGAGTCGGACCGACTGCTGTCCTATTTGCCGCTGTGCCACGTTGCCGAACGGATGTTCGTCGAGCTGGCATCGATCTACACCGGCCAAACGGTATTTTTCGCCGAGAGCCTGGACACCTTTCTCACCGACCTGCAACGTGCGCGCCCGACCGCACTGTTTGGCGTGCCGCGCATCTGGACCAAATTCCAGATGGGCGTGTACAGCAAGATCCCGGCCAAACGTCTCGATTTCTTGCTCGGCCTGCCGATCATCGGCAAGCGGGTCGGGCATAAAGTTCTCGCCGGGTTGGGACTGGATGCGTTGCGCATTGCGCTGTCCGGTGCTGCACCGGTGCCGCAGACCTTGTTGCAGTGGTATCGCAAACTGGGACTGGATGTGCTGGAGGTCTACGGCATGACTGAAAGCTGCGGCTATTCGCACATCGGCATGCCGGGCCAGAACAAACCGGGCTGGATCGGCAAGCCGTGCCCGGAAGTCCAAGTGCGGATCGCCGAGACAGGGGAGGTCATGGTGCGCAGTGGCGCGACCATGCTCGGCTATTACAAGGAACCGGAAAAAACCGCCGATACCATTACCGGGGACGGCTTCCTGCGCACCGGCGACAAGGGCGAGGAGGACGCCGAAGGCAATCTGCGCCTGACCGGGCGCCTGAAGGAAATCTTCAAGACCAGCAAAGGCAAATACGTGGCCCCGGCGCCGATTGAAAATCGTCTGGCCGTGCACTCGCGTATCGAACAGGTCTGCGTGGTGGGCGATGGCTTGGGTGCGCCGTTGGGCTTGTGCGTATTGTCGGCGGTCGGCCGGCAGGATGCCGGCGGGGCCGCGCGCGCCGGCTTGCATTCCAGCCTGGAAAAACTGCTGGAAGAGGTCAATGCGGCCCTCGACAAACATGAACGGCTGCGGCGCCTGGTGGTGGTCAAGGACAGTTGGGCCGTGGAAAACGGTTTTCTCACCCCGACCCTGAAGATCAAGCGCAATGTGATCGAAGCGGCTTACGGTGAGCGCTTTGAAGAATGGAGCGAGCGCAGCGAAGCGGTGCTGTGGCAGGATTGATCCACGAACAGAACCAACAAGGAAACCCTGCGATGAGCCTGTGGCGCACCACTCCCGACATCGAGCAGTTGAACGCTCTCCAGAAAAACACCATCGGTGAAGTGCTGGACATCCGTTTCGAGGCCTTTGACGATGAGTCCCTGACGGCCAGCATGGTCATTGACCATCGCACTCACCAGCCTTACGGCTTGCTGCACGGCGGTGCCTCGGTGGTGTTGGCCGAGTCGGTCGGCTCCATGGCCAGTTACCTGTGCATCGATACCAGCAAGTTCTATTGCGTGGGCCTGGAAATCAACGCCAACCATTTGCGTGGCCTGCGCAGCGGGCGGGTGACGGCGGTGGCCAGGCCGATCCACATCGGCCGCACGACCCATGTCTGGGACATTCGGCTGACCAGCGATGAGGGCAAGGCCAGTTGCGTATCGCGGCTGACCATGGCGGTGGTGCCGTTGGGTGAGAATCCGCCGAACCGGTAATGGCATTGGGCTCGCTGCCATCGGGTTCAAATGCCATTGAAGCTGTGGCGCCGCTCGACAGTTCTGTCGACAAATCTTGAATTCATGGTTTGCACGTCGGGGCTCATGCTATCGGTGACTTGAGGGTAAAGTCGGCGATAACCATCCTGCGCAGTCTGCATGATTGCACCGCGATACTCGGTCGCCGCCGAGAGCACACCGGTTGCTCCTCCACTCAGAATGGTTGCCATTGTCCCGCGTTCAGCAGTGGGTAAATCAGTGACGAGTCCTGCAAGGAATTCGACTCCTCTCGCAGCGCCATAGCTGTACACAGACCCGGCAATCCTGCCGGCGGCCCCGAACAGCGTATCGAACAGGGGCGGTCGTTGCAGTGATTCGGAGCCTGCACTGTACCTTGTTGCCGGGTGGCGACCTCGCAGCCACGTGCCGACGAATCCATCTGCTCCCTCTACCACCGGGCTTATCCAGCTGCGCATGATCTCCGGTACAAATTGACCGAAGGCCCCGTTGAGTCCGGTAGGTACTGAATAGGCTACCGCTGTCCAACCGATGGTCGGTAAACGTTGCTGCACATTGACACTGCCCCAGGGGAAATTTTGTCCATGGCCTCTGAGTATCTGTTGCGAGATTTCCCGGGCAATCGAACCTGCCGCCATGCCGATTCGATCGATGGCGACTTGATTAAGCTCGACCTCTTCTGTATCGGTTGACCCTTCGTTGGCACTCCAAAGCGCCGGCTGAATGCCGGCAATGAACCCGAAAACGACGCCGGCTGCCACCGCGCCAGGAAAAGCCCTGGCAGCCAAGCCTCCTCCTACAAGTGCTACAGCGACCCCGTCAAACGCACCCGCGATTATTTCCAGCGCATTGTTGGTTGCACGCGTGGCAGGTAAGGCGTTGAGTGCGGCAACCGCCGACATTTGCGCCAGGCCGCCCGCCCCTCGGGAGATGAGGTCGCGCATAAAGGCTGACGTTGCAGCATTGCGCAGTTGTCCCGTTGATGCCGGTTGGGAGTGATCATCCGCCAACCCGGCGAAATCGACATGGCCAACCGGATTGCCATGCACCATGGCAAACAGATTCAACCCATCGGAGATACCTGACGGGTCTGCGTTTAACCAGCGCTGACACCACGGCACGTAATAGCGAAACCCGTAGTAGTACAACCCGGTGGCATCCCGTTCCTGGCCGCAATAGCGCAGCGTCTTGTAGCCGGCTTCGAGTTTGTTGCGCCCGGCCCACCAGCAGGTTCCGCCGTAGGGGTAGTAGCTTTCCCGGGAGATGAGCAAGGCCGCTTCGTCCAGCTCCAGGGCGCTGGAGCCCAAATGATCGGAAAAACTGTAGCGATGCTGGTTCTGGGGAATGCCGGCTGGCGGTTCAGTGTGCCAGTGCAGGATTTGCACCGTGCTGCGTCCGGCCTTGATCGTCACGACATGCAAGGTCTCTTCGGCAGTAGTGCGGACTTCCACACCTGGCAAATATCGGGTTTCGTGGGTGCGGATCAATGTGCCGGTGTAGGCCTGACGGATTTTTCGCTGACGCAGGCCACTGCCGTCGTACACATAAAACTCGCAATCGTCCGGTTCATCTTCACGCACTACCTGGTCGACCTGCCGCAGTTGGTTGCGCAGATCCCATTGCAGGGTTTGCCCCGGTTGAAGCCCGATACGGTTGCCGTTGAGGTCATGACCGACGGTAATTTCCTGTTCGTCGGGCAGTTCGCCATCGGGCTTCTCGGGGAGGCTGCGATTACTGAACCGGGCGACAGCTGTGCGTTCGGTACGGCTGGCGCTGTCGGCCTGATGCTGCATGACCGTCAGGTTGCCGGCTTCATCGTAGGTGTAGAAACGCGTGTAGTTTTCCAGTTGTCCGGGGTCGGCGGTGGACTGGAATTCCGGTAGCTGTGGTCCACCTGGCGCGTTGCGCCATTGCCGACCGCTGGCCTCGATCAGTCGGTAGAGGCTGTCGTAGCGGTAGCGACTGACCGGCTCGATGCGCTGGTTGCGGTGGAAGTGAGTCGCTTCAGCAGCGTCGGTGATGCAGGTGACATTGCCCACAGCGTCGTATTCGTAGCTCATGTCTTGCAACGCCGGGTGCCCTGGCGCATAGGCTTTCAGGTGTTGCAGTCGGCCGTCGTCGGGCCGATAAGTCGCACATGAAACAACGCCGTTTCCCGCGCGTTGTTGTTCGATCTGGCCGAAGGCGTTGTACTGAATGTCCCGGACCAGCGCCGTTTCCTCGGTTTGCCCGGCGAGTTTCAGACGAACCTCACGCAGTTCGCCTGCACGGGTATGAGTGAACGTCTGCCGGTTGCCCAATGCATCGGTCTGGCTGACGGTCTCACTGGCGGCGTTGCAGTGAAGGCGAGTGATGGCTGGTCCGTTCTCCAGCAAGACGTCGCGTTCAGGCTCTGACTCAGGCCAGTCCACCAGCCATTGCGGATCGGCGATGAAGGTGCGGCCATGCTGCAGCGGCGTAGCGTTCAGACTGAACTCGGTGAAGCGCAGGGTGCCGGCGGTGTCGTCGTGCCGTGTCAACCGACCGCGCAGGTTTCGGCCGGCATTGGCGTCGGTATCGGCATAGGTGAACCGTGCGATACAGCGTTCCGATCCTTGCCATGCGCGCTCGAACGTAGCGATCGGGCGGCACTGCGGGTCATAGTCCACGCGGCCCTGGCTTAGCTTCTGATCCCAGCCTTCAACACTTTGCCCGTGCGCGCCGAGCAATCCCAGGCGCCAGCCGGCGTCGCTGTTCAGCGAAAGCACGACAGCGCCCGACAAACTGAAGACGTTTTGCTGATTGGCCGCCGTCTGACCGACTTGATGCAAACGGAACAGACGTGGATCACGAATCAGCACAGCGCGACCGGCGCCGTCATATTCCTGCCGGGTGATGCAAGGCTCCGGTACCGACGCACGCTCGCGCCGGTGATACATCACACCGCGCACGCTCAGCCCGCGCGGGTCAAATACCTGGATGGCCGGAGTATTGGCGTGGGGCATAGTGAGTTTGCCCATGATTTGGCGGGACAGCCCTTCTTATCCACTTGATGCTGGTTGGCAGTCAACTGTCAGAAATAACAGGTCCGCCCACAGTGGCGTCATAGCCACGGCAGGTCTGTCATCATTCCTGGCAGTTACGGTCATTGCTGTCGGACGCGGTCTTGCGGACAATCAATGCCTGTTCTCGCTCATGGATTTGCAGGTATGTCGCAACAGATCTTTTTCGCCCACGCCAATGGTTTTCCTTCGGGGACCTACGGCAAGCTGTTTGCGGCGCTGGCACCCGAGTTTCAGGTGACGCATCTGGAGCAGCACGCCCACGACCCGCGCTTCCCGGCGGACGACAACTGGTACAACCTGGTGGATGAGCTGATCCATCACCTGCAACAACAGGCCGAGCCCGTGTGGGGCGTCGGCCACTCCTTCGGTGGCGTGTTGCACCTGCATGCGGCCTTGCGCTGCCCTGAGTTGTATCGCGGGGTGGTGATGCTCGACTCGCCAGTGCTGACCCGAACCGATCGATGGGTCATCCGGGCGGCCAAACGTTTCGGTTTCATCGACCGCTTGACGCCGGCCGGGCGGACTCTTGGTCGTCGTGAGGAATTCGCCGACCTCGAAAGCGCGCGCAAGTACTTCGCCGGTAAAACCCTGTTTCGCGGTTTCGACCCGGAATGCTTCGATGCCTACCTGCAACATGGCTTGCACCAGGTCGATGACAAGCTGCGCCTGCGGTTCGACCCGGCCACCGAAATCAGTATCTATCGCGGCGTGCCGCACACCAGCCCGGGCAGCACTCGGCAGTTGCGAGTGCCGCTGGCGGTGGTTCGCGGGCACAACAGCCGCGTGGTGATGCGCCATCACGCAAGTTCAGTCGACCGCCTGCCGTTGGGCGAGTCGTTGACCATGCCCGGCGGCCACATGTTTCCGCTCGAACGTCCCCTTGATACCGCTGAAATGCTCAAAGGCCTGTTCTACCGCTGGGACGGCCGTCGACAACAGGATTGCGCATGAGCCACGTCGTCGAAGAGGTCCGCCTGAGCCTGCCGCACATCGAACTGGCGGCGCACCTGTTCGGTCCTGAAGACGGTTTGCCGGTCATTGCCCTGCATGGCTGGCTGGACAACGCCAACAGCTTTGCCCGTCTGGCGCCGAAGCTCAAAGGCCTGCGTATCATCGCCCTGGACATGGCCGGTCACGGTCATTCCGGGCATCGCCCGCCGGGAGCCGGTTACGCCATGTGGGACTACGCCCACGATGTGCTGCAGGTCGCCGAACAGCTTGGCCTGCGTAAATTTGCGCTGATGGGGCATTCGATGGGCGCCATTGCTTCGCTGATCATCGCCGGGTCGATGCCCGAGCGGGTCACCCACCTGGCGTTGATCGACGGCATCATTCCTCCTACAGACAAAGGTGAAAACGCTGCCGAGCGAATGGGCATGGCCCTGCAAGCGCAACTGGATCTGCGGGAAAAGCGCAAACCGGTCTACGACACCCTGGACCGAGCCATCGAAGCGCGCATGAAGGGCCTGGTGGCGGTCAGCCGCGAGGCCGCTGAACTGCTGGCTCAGCGTGGTCTGATGCCGGTGCCGGGCGGTTTCACCTGGCGCACTGACAATCGCCTTACGCTGCCATCGCCGCTGCGTCTTACCACCGAACAGGCCATGGCCTTCGTCCAGCGGATCAAGTGTCCTGCAACACTGGTGGTCGCGGCTGACGGCATGCTCGCCAAACATCCTGAATTGCTGGAGCGTCTACCCTTTAGCCGGGAACAGCTGCCGGGCGGCCACCATTTGCACCTGAATGACGAGTCCGGTGCCGAGCTTGTCGCAGACTGTTTCAATCGGTTCTTCGCCATTCCTTGACTTGCGCCGGGCAACTGTCGAGGCTTGGCGGGTTGAAATGGGAGACAACCATGATAGATCTCTACACCGCTGCGACCCCGAATGGCCACAAGGTTTCTATCGTGCTCGAAGAACTCGGCCTGCCCTACACGGTGCATGCCCTGAGTTTCGACAAGAAGGAACAGAAGTCCGCGGACTTCCTCAAGATCAACCCCAATGGCCGGATTCCGGCGATTGTCGATCGCGCCAACGGCGATTTCGCCGTGTTCGAATCCGGCGCCATCCTGATTTACCTCGCTGAACAGACCGGCAAACTGATGCCGAGCGACCCGAAGGGACGTTCGCTGGTATTGCAGTGGCTGATGTTCCAGATGGGGGGCATCGGCCCGATGCAGGGTCAGGCCAACGTGTTCTTCCGCTACTTTCCGGAAAAGCTCCAGGGCGCCATCGACCGCTATCAGCATGAAACCCGCCGCCTCTACGAAGTGCTCGACACGCGGTTGCAAAGCGTCGAGTTCCTCGCCGATCAGTACAGCATTGCCGACATCGCCACCTTTCCCTGGGTGCGCGGCTACGAGTGGTCGGGCGTCTCGGTGGAGGGCTTGACGGCGTTGCAGCGCTGGATGGCGACCCTGGAGGCCCGGCCGGCGGTGCAGCGTGGTCTGCAGGTACCGCAACGTGCCGATGAAGCCAGTGTCATCAAGGGCGCCCAGGCCATGCTGATCCGATGAGTCTATCCATGCGTTCATTCAGTTTGCTGGTGCTGTGCAGTTTCAGTCCCTTGTTGTTCGCCGCCGATGCTCCGGGCAGTCAGGACCTGTCGATAGTGCCGCGCATGGTCGACGCCCGGATCGTCGATTATCGCCCCGCCGCCGAACTGGAGCGAATCTACCCGTTGGGTTCGATTCGTAAAATCAGTGGCCAGTTACGTTTCGACGGTCAGGTCAGTGCCCGCGGCAACGTCACTTCGGTGACCTACGAGTTGCCATCGGAGCACTCATCCATCGAGGCGTTCACCGCTGCCCGCGAGGCTTTGCAACAGCAGGGCGCCGGGTTGCTCTTTTGGTGCCAGGCGCGCGATTGTGGCGAAAGCAGCCTCTGGGCCAATCAAGTCTTCGGCAACGCCAAGCTGTACGGCGCCGACGATCAACAAGCCTATCTACTGCTGCGACTGGCCGCTCCGCGGGACAACACGCTCGTCGCGCTGTACAGCATCACCCGCGGTAATCGCAAAGCCTACCTGCATGTCGAACAGTTCGAAGCTTCGGCACCGCTGGGCGAGCTATTGCCGACCTCTGCGACCTTGCTGCGTGAACTCAAGAGCACCGGTGAGCTCGATTTTTCCACGTTGAACGGCGCACCTGACGAGACCTGGCTACGCCTGATTTCTCGCGGACTGAATCTGGACACCACTTTGCGGGTCAGTATTTCCGGAGCGAACGCCGAAGCCTGGCGTCAGGCCCTGATTGGCCAGGGCGTGCGTGCCGCGCGGATGGAAACCGGCAGTGCCGAAGGCTCTGGCCTGCACATCGAGCTATTGCGCTAGGCTGTACCGGGCGAGCGTGCACGCTGCGTTCGCCTACTCTTTTGCTGACTGACTTTTTCGAGATTTTTGATGATCAATAACGATCGCCTGTTGGTGCAGATCCTGCTCGTGGCGTTGTTCGGCGCGAGTTTCTGGGTGATGGCGCCGTTCTGGTCGGCGATGTTCTGGGGCGCGGTCCTGGCATTTGCCAGCTGGCCGCTGATGCGCTTGTTGACCCGTTGGCTCAATGGCCGCGAGTCTCTGGCGGCGGCCTTGTTGACGCTGGGGTGGATGGTGCTGGTAGCGGCACCGCTGGTGTGGCTGGGTTTCAACCTTGCCGATCATGTGCGAGATGCCACGGCATTCATCAAGGATGCGCAGGTCGAGGGGCTACCCGAAGCACCGGTGTGGCTGGGTTCGATTCCCCTGGTGGGCGAGCGGCTGGTCGGGATCTGGAACAGCATCGATGAGCAGGGCGCGGCGATGATGGTGTCGCTCAAGCCATATCTGGGGCAGGTGGGTAACTGGTTGCTGGCGCGCAGCGCGCAGATCGGCGGCGGTATTCTCGAACTGACCCTGAGCATCGTCTTCGTATTCTTTTTCTATCGTGACGGGCCGCGCCTGGCGGCGTTTGTCCTCACGTTGCTGGAGCGGCTGATCGGTCAACGGGCCGGCTACTACATTGAACTGGTGGCGGGCACGGTACAGCGGGTGGTGAACGGTGTGATCGGCACCGCGGCGGCCCAGGCGATCCTGGCGCTGATCGGGTTCCTGATTGCCGGCGTACCGGGTGCGTTGGTGCTCGGTATCGTGACGTTCATGCTCAGCCTGATCCCGATGGGCCCGCCGCTGGTATGGATTCCGGCAACCGCGTGGCTGGCCTGGAAAGGCGAGTACGGGCTGGCCATATTCCTCGGCATCTGGGGCACATTCGTCATCAGCGGTGTCGACAACGTGCTCAAGCCGTACCTGATCAGCCGTGGCGGTAACCTGCCGCTGGTCATTGTGCTGCTTGGGGTGTTTGGCGGGTTGATTGCCTTTGGCTTTATCGGCCTGTTTATTGGCCCGACTTTGCTGGCCGTGGCCTACAGCCTGTTGATCGACTGGAGCAAGACCCAGGCACGGGCTGAAGATCGCCGGCCCTGAAGCTCCAGGGGCTGTAGCCCACTGACCCCCACCTGAGGGTCAGTGGGCTTTTTGTGGCTGTACAGGGCCTCATCGTCGGAACGCCGCCCGGAGCAGGCTCGCTCCCACAATGGGCTAGTCTTGCCGGAGCCGTCGCGACGATTTACCGATCATCGGGTCCCGCAGCGGCGCTGGTTCCGCTACAATGCGCGCCGATTTCGACTTGCCTGAGAGCCCACTCATGTCCGCCTGCCAGACTCCTATCATCGTCGCCCTGGATTTCCCTACCCGTGACGCCGCACTGAAGCTGGCCGATCAGTTGGACCCGAAGCTGTGCCGGGTCAAAGTCGGCAAGGAACTGTTCACCAGTTGCGCTTCGGAAATCGTCGGCACCCTGCGCGACAAGGGTTTCGAAGTGTTCCTGGACCTCAAGTTCCACGACATCCCGAACACCACCGCGATGGCCGTCAAGGCAGCTGCGGAAATGGGCGTGTGGATGGTCAATGTGCATTGCTCTGGCGGTCTGCGCATGATGGCCGCGTGCCGTGAAGTGCTGGATCAGCGCAGCGGTCCGAAACCGCTGCTGATCGGCGTGACTGTGTTGACCAGTATGGAGCGTGAAGATCTGGCGGGTATCGGTCTGGACATCGAGCCGCAAGAGCAGGTTCTGCGCCTGGCCGCCCTGGCGGAAAAAGCCGGGATGGACGGCCTGGTGTGCTCGGCCCTGGAAGCCCACGCGCTGAAAACGGCGCATCCGTCGCTGCAACTGGTGACCCCGGGGATTCGCCCGGCGGGCAGCGCCCAGGACGATCAGCGCCGTATTCTGACGCCACGCCAGGCGCTGGATGCCGGTTCCGACTATCTGGTGATCGGTCGTCCGATCAGCCAGGCGGCGGATCCGGCCAAGGCGTTGGCTTCGGTTGTGGCTGAAATCGCTTAAACACTGCTAAACCTGTAGGAGCGAGCCTGCTCGCGATGAGGGCGTATCAGTCGACCTTTATGCTGGCTGATACACCGCCATCGCGAGCAGGCTCGCTCCTACATTGGTTTGGTGTTAAACCTTCAACACCAACTTCCCGAAATTCTCGCCGTTGAACAATTTCATCAGTGTCTCCGGGAAGGTCTCCAGTCCTTCGATGATGTCTTCCTTGCTCTTGAGCTGCCCCTTGGCCATCCAGCCGGCCATTTCCTGTGCAGCGCTGGCGTATTGGGCGGCGTAGTCCATCACCACGAAACCTTCCATGCGCGCGCGGTTGACCAGCAGCGACAGGTAATTAGCCGGGCCCTTGACCGCCTCCTTGTTGTTGTACTGGCTGATGGCACCGCAAATCACCACCCGCGCCTTCATGTTCAGGCGGCTCAACACCGCGTCGAGAATGTCGCCACCGACGTTATCGAAATACACGTCGACACCTTTCGGGCACTCGCGCTTGAGACCGGCGAGGACGTCTTCGCTCTTGTAGTCGATAGCCCCATCGAAACCCAGTTCATCGATCAGGAACTTGCACTTGTCGGCACCGCCGGCGATGCCCACCACACGGCAGCCTTTGATCTTGGCGATCTGCCCGGCAATGCTGCCCACGGCGCCGGCCGCACCAGATAGCACCACGGTGTCACCGGCCTTAGGAGCGCCGACGTCGAGCAGGGCGAAGTACGCCGTCATCCCGGTCATGCCCAGTGCCGACAAGTAACGTGGCAGAGGTGCCAGTTTCGGATCGACCTTGTAGAAGCCTCGCGGCTCGCCGAGGAAGAAATCCTGCACACCCAGGGCGCCATTGACGTAATCCCCGACCGCGAACCCCGGGTTGTTCGAGGCAATGACTTTGCCTACACCCAAGGCGCGCATGACTTCGCCGAGTCCGACCGGCGGGATGTAGGACTTGCCCTCATTCATCCAGCCACGCATGGCCGGGTCCAGGGACAGGTATTGGTTTTGAACCAGGATCTGACCCGCCGCCGGTTCGCCAACCGGTATTTCCTGGTAGGTGAATGTCTCACGGGTCGCCGCGCCGACCGGACGTTTGGCGAGCAGGAATTGGCGATTGGTCTGGGAGGTCATGGCAGGCGCTCAAGATGAATGAAGCTTTGTTGATAGCCGGTCAGCGACGATGCCGCAAGTTCGGCTGATGCGGCGAATGCAGGTTGATCCAGTGCAGTGATAGTTGGTACGGCAGTTCCATCACTGCAACTCATGAGCGCCCAACCGGAGCCTTGATAGTGCTGCCGTGTTCAAGACCGCCATGGCTAGACTGGCCCTACGCGATTCCCCGTTTTCTTATCTTCGAGGACATAACAATGAGCATGACGTTTTCCGGCCAGGTGGTTGTGGTGACAGGCGGGGCGGCCGGTATCGGCCGCGCGACCGCCCAGGCATTTGCCGCCGAGGGCCTGAAGGTCGTGGTGGCCGATATGGACGTGGCGGGCGGCGAGGGCACGGTGGCACTGATTCGTACAGCCGGTGGCGAAGCGACCTTCGTACGCTGCAACGTTACCCTGGAAAACGATGTAAAAAATTTGATGGATGAGGTGATCAATACTTATGGTCGCCTCGACTATGCCTTCAACAATGCCGGCATCGAAATCGAGAAAGGCAAGCTGGCCGAAGGTACGCTCGACGAGTTCGACGCGATCATGGGCGTCAACGTCAAAGGCGTCTGGTTGTGCATGAAATACCAATTGCCGCTGCTGCTGGCGCAAGGGGGCGGCGCGATCGTCAATACGGCATCGGTGGCCGGCCTTGGGGCCGCGCCGAAAATGAGCATCTACGCCGCCTCCAAGCATGCGGTGATCGGCCTGACCAAGTCGGCGGCCATCGAGTACGCCAAGAAAAAGATCCGGGTCAATGCGGTATGCCCGGCGGTGATCGACACGGATATGTTCCGTCGCGCTTATGAAACCGACCCGAAAAAAGGCGAGTTCGCCAACGCCATGCATCCGGTCGGTCGCATCGGCAAAGTCGAAGAGATCGCCAGCGCGGTGTTGTACCTGTGCAGCGATGGCGCGGCGTTCACTACGGGTCACTCATTGGCCGTTGACGGTGGTGTAACAGCGTTCTGAAGCAATGCATCGCTATTGAAGGAATAGTTGCAACCTGTGGGAGCGAGCCTGCTCGCGATGAGGGCGTATCAGTCGACATTAATATTGGCTGACACACCGCTTTCGCGAGCAGGCTCGCTCCCACAGTTTTTTGGTTCCGCTAAAGGGCCGGGCAATGTGTTTCAAATGATTAGAGCAATGGGTTTTGGCGGCGTTGTCGCACATGTATTCGAACACTCCTGTGATTAACTGCTGCTCGCAAAATCAACAGGAGTTTGCTTGCTCATGGAATTGAGAATCGACCGACAGGCGCTGGTGCCCGTCGTACAGCAAATTGTTGACGCGCTGACCTGCTGGCTTCGTTCCAGCAGGGTGTCACCCGGTACGCGCCTGCCTTCGGTGCGACAGATTGCGCGGATCAACTTGCTCAGTCAGGTAAGCGTCACGCAGGCCTGCGAACGCCTGGTGACGCAGGGAATGCTGGTGTCCGGTCATGGGGCCGGCTATAGGGTGGCCGACCCGGCATTGGCTACGGTTGCCAGGCACGAGCCTGCGTGGTTCGACGGGGCGGAGCCCGAATACGGGGCCTGGTCGAGTGAGTTGAGGCTGGGGTGTGGCGGGATGCCTGAAAGCTGGCGCGAGACCGACGATCTGAGTTACGCGATTCGGCAAGTCAGTCGTACCGATACGGCCAGCCTGTTCAACTACAGCACGCCGCTGGGGTTGCCTGCCTTGCGGCAACAGATACTCAGGCGCCTCAGGCAGCTGGGCATCCGGGGGCAGGACAACCGGATCATGACCACGACGGGTGCCAGTCAGGGGCTCGACCTGATTGTGCGGACATTGTTCAAGGTCGGTGACTGTGTGGTCGTGGAAAGTCCGGGTTATCCGGTGCTGTTCGATCTGCTCAGGCTGCACGGCATCCACGTGGTCGGGGTGCCGCGAACACCGCGCGGGCCGGACGTGGACCTGCTCGAATCGCTGCTGGTCAAACACCGGCCTCAAGGGCTGGTCATCAATAGCTTCTACCACAACCCGACCGGCAGCAGCCTTGCACCGACGGTGGCGCGCCACGTGCTGCAGCTGGCCAGGACTTTTGGTGTGCAGGTGATCGAAGACGACGTCTATGCGGATTTGCACAGTGGTTCCGGTACGCGACTGGCTGCGCTGGACGACAACGTGATTTACGTGGGCAGCTATTCCAAGACACTCAGCAGCTCGTTGCGGGTCGGTTTCGTGGTGGCCGGTTCCGAAGTCATTACGCGTCTGGCCGAGGTCAAGATGATCACTGGCATGGGCGCCTCACGATTTTGCGAGTCGGTGCTGGCGTGCCTGCTGGCTAACGGTGCCTACGGCAAACTGGTGCAGCGTCAGCGCCAACGCTTGAACAGCGACCGGCTGTCGGTGTTGCAACTGCTCGAAGATGCCGAATGGGAGGTTTTCGGCAAACCGGCGGGAGGCCTGTTCATTTGGGCTC
Organism: Pseudomonas sp. GV085; assembly: GCF_003050925.1. Taxonomy (GTDB): domain Bacteria; phylum Pseudomonadota; class Gammaproteobacteria; order Pseudomonadales; family Pseudomonadaceae; genus Aquipseudomonas. The sequence continues at coordinate 634,495 of NZ_QAOV01000001.1, forward strand.
GATCACGGATGTCCGACGACGATCAGGTGCGGACCCAGGCACGGCGCCTGGGTGTACTGCTGTCATCGAAGACCGCCTTCACCCCCTTGGGTGAGGCCAGTGACTGGCAGCGTATCAACGTGGCCTATGCCTGCGACCCACGTGCCCGTGCGCTCTTTCAGGCCACTGCCGGGGATCGACCTCCAGCGTTCTGAAAACGACGTTGATGTAGCTTTTTGCCATTATTCAGGCAGCAGAGCCTTGTGTTGCTACTGGCCCGTTGCGAATCTGCGTCTACAGACTATGGCAGGGGACTAAGTGCAATGAATTCGGCCGTGCAAGGACGTTTTGCCAACCTCGGTATGGCGAAAAAACTGGGTATAGGGTTTGTCCTGGTGCTGTTGTTGACTGCGCTGGTGGCGGGCATTGGCGTGTGGTCCCTGCAAACCATCAGTCAGCGCTTCGACGGGCTCAAGCAAATGTCATCGCTCAACAGCGGTTTGCTCAAGGTGCGGCTGCTGGAGCAGGAATACGCCTTGCACGGCAATCCGAAAACCGTCGACGCCCTGCACGAGGGCGTCGATGGCCTGATCGCCCTGGCCGGCCAACTCAAGGCCGCGTCTGCGGCCAACGTGCCGGTGATGAACGATGTCGAACAGTCTTTGGGTGCCTATCGCAAGGTCTTCGACGAGTTTGTCTCGCTCACCCAGACCAAGGACCTGGCGCTGGAAATGGCCAGTTGGTCGGTGTCCAGCGTGGCCAATAATCTTGATGTATTGCAGTCCGGGCTCGCTGATGACGGCGCCTATACCCTGAAAGATTCCGAAGGCAAGGACGGTGCGCAATTCCTCGAGCAGGCCAGCCAGGTCAGCCAGGTTTCACGCCTGATGCTGCAAGCCATGAATGAAGCGCGCGTGCGTCTGGATCAAAGCCGCAAAGGCGACGACAGCGCCGGGCAGGGCAAGATCGAACAGGCCAGCCAGGCACTGACCCAGGCCGAGCAGCTCAAGACCACGGTCAAGGATGAGGGTTACCAGACCGTCCTCAATGAGGTGATGGGTCATATCGCAAGTTTCAGTGACAAGCTCGCCGAGTACATCGACCTGCTGGAACAGGAAAAAACCGTTTATCAGCAATTGCACCAACGCGCAGCCCAAGTGGTCGAGCGAGTGGATCAGGCTTATGTCGCGCAAGACCAGGCGATGCAGGCTGAACTGAAAAAGAACTCGCTGCTGATCATTGGCTCTTCCGCCCTGGCCTTGCTGGTTGGGCTGGTTGCCGCGTGGATCATCACCCGCTTGATCGTGGCACCGCTGCGCAGTGTGATTCATGTGGCGCAGCAGATCGCCTCGGGGGATTTGAGCGCGACCATCGACGTGACCCGTCGTGACGAAATCGGTCAGTTGATGCAGGCAATGCAGCAAATGGGCGCGGGGCTCAGCCATATTGTCAGCGGCTTGCAGTCGGGTATCGAACAGTTGGCGACTTCCGCCCAGTCACTGTCGGCGGTGACGGAACAGACCAATCTTGAGGTCAGTTCGCAGAAGGAGGAAACCGAACAGGTCGCCACCGCGATGAATCAGATGACGGCCACGGTGCACGATGTTGCGCGCAATGCGGAAGAAGCCGCGTTGGCCGCGCAAACAGCGGACGGCAAGGTTGAAAGCGGTCAGCAGGTGGTGCGCCAGAGCATGGCACGAATCGAGCAGTTGGCGGATTCAGCCACCTCGGCCAGTTCGAGCATCGAAAGCCTGAGTGCGGAAATCCACAATATCGGCACAGTGTTGAGTGTGATCAAAAGCGTGGCAGAGCAGACCAATCTGCTGGCATTGAACGCGGCGATCGAGGCCGCGCGGGCCGGCGAGCAGGGCAGGGGCTTTGCGGTGGTGGCCGACGAAGTGCGCGCGTTGGCCAAGCGAACCCAGCAGTCGACCGAGGAAATCGAACGCCTGGTCAGCGCTTTGCGTTCGGCGGCGCAGTCCTCGGTGCAGCAGATCCAGAGTAGTGGCGAGTTGGTGAAGCTGGCGGTCAGCGACGCATTGCAGACCGAGAGTGCGCTGGGCAGTATTGCCGCGGCGGTATCCTTGATCCAGCAGATGAACCAGCAGATCGCCGCGGCAGCCGAGGAACAGAGCTCGGTGGCCGAAGAGATCAACCGCAGTGTCACCAGTATTCGCGCCAGTGCCGACCAGTCATCGCTGGCCATGCAGGGCAATGCAGCGTCCAGTATTCAATTGGCGCAACTGGGGGTTGAACTGAAGGGGATGGTGGGGCATTTCAGGCTTTGAAAGCTTCCTGTAGGAGCGAGCTTGCTCGCGATGTTCCCGAGAGCGCCATGTTTAACCAGTAAACAAGCGTTATCGTTAACGTCCATCGCGAGCAAGCTCGCTCCTACAGTTACAGTGGCTTTCGCTGATCAGTCGTAGATCGCTTTCTTTTTCCAGTCCGCGTCGGCCTCGACGTCTTTTAAGCCTTCGGTCAACTGGTTGACTTCGCCTTCGACCGGCGCAATGCGATCCATGACCTGGTCATTGGCACGGGCCAGGAGTTTTTCCAGATATTCCAGTTGCTCGGCGTAGACCTGTGGTTCCTGTTGTTTGCGTAGGTACTGCACGCCGCGTTCGAATGCCAGGCGAGCCTGTCCGGGCTGGTTCTGTTGCAGGGAATGCTGGCCGAGGTTGTTGAAGAACTCGATGTGCAGCAGCACCAGGATGTGGCGCACTTCACGAATCCAGCGCTTGGCCTCGTTGGGGGCCAGGAAGCCGTCCTGTGCCGCGCGGGTGATCTGGCCGTGCAGGGCTTCGAGCAGGAAGCGTACATCCTTGGCCTTGGCTTCGGTCTGGATCGGTGCTGGCGGATTGTTGACCGGGATGGATTCACCCTGGCCGACAAGGGCTTCCAGCTCGACGATCCGTGCCTTGAGGTTGGCGCTGGATTTCTCCAGGTTGAGCAAGCGCTGGCAGACGTTCAGTTCCAGGCGGGCGAGCAGCAGTTTGAGTGCCGGGGTCATCAGCTGGCCGGGGAACGTCTCGGTGATTTCGCCGCAGCGACGCAGACGATCATTGAGCTCGATCTTGGTACGGGTCTTTTCCAGCTTGTTGTTTTCCAGCACATGGTTCATGAAACCAATGGCGATCAACAGGGCGATCCCGGCTACGACGAGCAGGGTGATCATGAGTGGCGTCACCGGTAAGACCTCTTTATAGGTTGTGCATGCGAGTCGGGTGGCTTGGCATTTGAGCGCCCTGGCCCGCACGACGGGTTGGATCGGACATGCTTGTGCTTATATCGGCCGCAGCCCCGTTTCTATAAATGATGGCACCAGATATACAAAGTGCCATCATTGGGTGGACTATAACGTCTTGGCGGGTGCCGGAATATAGGCGTCAAACGCCGGGCAGCGGAAAACCGCAACGGCTCCCAAAAGCAGGGTGAAGTCATTGATTTAAATAAATTTATATCAGGGGGTTGACGACATCTCAATCCATCCATAGAATGCGCGCCACTTGCAGCGTAAAGCACACAGCGAAACGAAGCAGGGAGTGAATGTTGTACGTGTGTCCCCTTCGTCTAGTGGCCTAGGACACCGCCCTTTCACGGCGGTAACAGGGGTTCGAGTCCCCTAGGGGACGCCAATGCGGGAATAGCTCAGTTGGTAGAGCACGACCTTGCCAAGGTCGGGGTCGCGAGTTCGAGTCTCGTTTCCCGCTCCAATTTTAAACAGCGTTGCTTTCGGGCAGGGCTGAGTGAAACCAGAACCAAGTCTTCGGATGCGGCTCTGGACACCGAAACACACACCATGTGTTCCGGGTAGCGTGTCCCCTTCGTCTAGTGGCCTAGGACACCGCCCTTTCACGGCGGTAACAGGGGTTCGAGTCCCCTAGGGGACGCCATTTGCGGGAATAGCTCAGTTGGTAGAGCACGACCTTGCCAAGGTCGGGGTCGCGAGTTCGAGTCTCGTTTCCCGCTCCATATTTAACGAAAACGCCGCTCATTGAGCGGCGTTTTCGTTTGCGCGTAAAAAACCGGATCAACCGCTGAGGCTCTGTACCAGGCTTTCGAGCGCTTCAATGGTTTTTTCATCCTGCACCGGTTGTGCAGCGGCAGCCGCTTTGATTTGGCGTGCCACTCGGTATTCGCTGGGTGTGCAGTTGGCGAACTGCTTGAAGGCACGAGCGAAGTAGGAAGGATCCTTGAAGCCGGCCTCATAGCCGATGCTGGTAATCGGCATCTGGCTGTTGTCGAGCAGATCCTTGGCGAAGTTCATGCGCTTGTCCAGGATGTAATCCGTGAAGCCAAGCCCATTGGCCTCCTTGAACAGGCGGCTGAAGCGAAATGTCGTCATGCCGCAGCGCTGCGCCAATTCCCTTTGATCGATGCTGTCACGAAAGTGCTGTTCGATGTACAGCATGACATTGCTCAGCGCCTGGTGCTTTTGGTGTCCCGAGGTCAGCCGGATGCTTTCCGGCAGGGTCGGGGAGTGGTCGATTTGCGAAGACTTGCCCCGGCCGTTGGTATTTCGACGCAGCTCGCAGAGTTGCACCACCGCCGTCAGGTAACGCTTCCTCTCGGTGCTCGAGAGCGGGAGCACCATGTATTCCCAGACGCTGGAGCGCATGGCCCATACAGCCAGTTCCTCCGAGTGCTGCACGGTGAACATGGTGATCGGGATGGTGGGGGTGGTGTGTTTGATCTCCAGCAACAGCCGCAAGCCTGGCGTGTCGGGGCGATCAAAATGGACGCAGATCATGTCTGCGTGTTCCCCGATGGGCAACACGGAATTTTTCGCCAGGTTGCAGTCGCAGGTGTCCTCGAACTGCGCGGCGAGTTCTTTCGTGGACCGATCATGAGTCAGATCGAACCACAGGAGCGATGGCCTTTTGGTCAAATTGGACGTCATGTCTCTACTCTGGGGTTCTGGGTGACTCACATTGCTAAGGAGTATTGCCAAGGTGCTATCACTTTGCAGATTTAATCCTGATAGGAAAGACGATTTTTAGTTCTATTCGCTCTATGGGTTGCCTGGAAGGCAGCCCTGGGTGAATGTTTGTTGGTGTGTTATCGACAAACCTGGCTCGAACCGTTTGTCGCTTGTGAATCAGTGACAATTGTCTTTGCGTTTCAGTGCCTTGTTTACCCCCACCTGTTACTTCTGCAAAAGCCAATGCTGCGTATTTGGCCGCCCCGCAAAAAAGTCCTAGCGATGTGCAAAATCCTCCTAACGCCTATGCCTGCACCCTGACTAGGGTTGCATCAGGCAGCACAGAACGTACTGCCTCCGGAAAACAACTTTCGAGTGAGGTGGGCAAAATGATCATGCAAACAATCAAGGCTTCGGTAGTGAAGTTCATCAACGATGAAGATGGCCTGACCATTGTGGAATATGCGGTGGCCGGCGGGCTAATAACCCTGGCGGTTGCCACTGCGTTTACCTCCTTGGGCACCGCCATTTCCAAACAGCTCGGTTTATTAGCTACTTGTATGGCCGGTGGGGCGTGCAAGTAAGTCTATTCCCTGTGAGAGAGATGCAGCAGAAAAAACAACATTCGAGTGAGGTGGGCAAAATGATCATGCAATCGATCAAGGCTTCGCTAGTGAAGTTCGTCAAAGACGAAGATGGCCTGACCATTGTGGAATATGCGGTGGCCGGCGGGCTAATAACCCTGGCGGTTGCCACTGCGTTTACCTCCTTGGGCACCGCCATTTCCAAACAGCTCGGTTTACTAGCTACTTGTATGGCCGGTGGGGCGTGCAAGTAAGTCTATTCCCTGTGAGAGAGATGCAGCAGAAAAAACAACATTCGAGTGAGGTGGGCAAAATGATCATGCAAACGATCAAGGCTTCGCTAGTGAAGTTCGTCAAAGACGAAGATGGTCTGACCATTGTGGAATACGCGGTGGCCGGCGGGCTAATAACCCTGGCGGTTGCCGCTAGTTTTACCACCTTGGGCGGCGCCATTACCACGCAGCTCGGTAGGCTAGCTACTTGTATGGTCCCCGGTGGGGCGTGCGTGTAAGTCTATTTCCAGTGAGAGAGATGCAGCGATGCCTATTGAGCAGATGTTTACATCAATTGTTCTGTTAGGGCTGCTAGGTATTGCGGTGGTGAGCGACCTTCGTCGCCACCGCATCCCCAACCTGCTGGTTCTTTTAGGACTTGTTTTGGGTTTGACCAGTCAGGCTTACGCCAGTGGAGTTGAGGGGCTTGGTAATGCTGCGCTGGCCATGCTGATCGGCTTTGCAGTGTTTCTACCCATGTACGCCCTGGGCGGTATGGCCGCCGGGGACGTCAAGTTGATGGCCATGGTCGGATGTTTTTTTACACCGCATGATGCGTTGTGGACGGCGCTTTTCAGTCTGATGGCCGGTGGTTTGTGCGGTTTTTTGATCATCCTTTTTCGTGGCCAGCTGCCGCAAACCTTAGCGCGCTATTGGTTGATATTAAGGGCGCGAACCTACTTGGTTCCGGCGGTAGATGAAGTGGCCGGAAAGCCTTTCCCATACTCCGTTGCAATTTTGCTCGGAACCCTGGCCAGTGGCTATTGGCTGTTGATCGGCCCGTAGCCCAGGAGGCTAGTCATGCATGTAATCGTCGATAGTGGCGCCTACCCCAGCGATCGGAACGCGGTGCAACGGTTGGCGCCTCAGCCCTGCACTATCCGTGAAACCGGCCTGACCGACAGTTTTCTCGGCGAGTTGGTGTGCAAACATTTGTTTGATGCCGGCGTGCTGGACATGTCGCGGCTGGTGGACCGTCTGGCGCTGACCGGCGCGGTACTTGAAGAGGTCCTGGCGTTTCTGCGCAAGGATGGCCGCGTCGAAGTGCTGGGCCAGGGGAGTCAAACGGGCGGGCAGATGCTGCGTTATGGCCTGACCGAACGTGGTCGCAGTGCCGCCCGCGATGCGCTGTCGCGCAGTGGCTATATCGGTGCGGCACCCTTCCCGGTGAGTACCTACCGGTCCCTGATCAAACTGCAGACCATTCACCATGGTCGCATCAACGCCAACGATATGCGCAATGCCCTGGCTGGCGTAGTGCTCACGGAGGAGATGCTCGATCAGTTGGGTGTGGCGATGAACTCCGGGCGCGCGATCATGATTTATGGCCCCGCGGGTACCGGCAAGACCTATGTCAGCAGTCGGCTGATCCGTCTGTTCGCCGAGGCCATCTGGGTTCCTTATGCCATCGTCATCAACGAGTCGGTGATCGAGATCTATGACCCGCAGGTGCATCAGCGCCTCGATGAAAATGCTCAACAGAACAATCTGATGCTCAACGAAGGGATCGACCGTCGACTGCTGCGCTGCAAACGCCCGATCGTCATCACGGGCGGTGAGTTGAGCATGGAGCAACTGGATGTTCGCTATGACCCCTTCACCCGTCAATACCAGGCCGCCTTGCAGCTCAAGGCCAGCAATGGCCTGTTCATCATCGACGACATGGGGCGCCAGCGCATGGCACCCGCCGAGCTGTTCAATCGCTGGATCGTCCCGATGGAAGAGAAACGCGATTTCCTCAACCTGGGCGGCGGTCGGCATTGCGAGTTGCCGTTCGATCTGATTCTGGTGTTTTCCACCAACCTCAATCCCCTGGAACTGGCCGATGAGGCCTTCCTGCGCCGGATTGGCTACAAGCTGCAGTTCGGTTACCTGAAACCCGAGCAGTACGAAAAGATCTGGCGTATGGAAAGCGAGCGTCTGGGCATTTCCTATGACCCGCTGTTGGTGCGTTATGCGCTGCAAAGGCTTTATGCAAGTGAAGGCATGCCCCTGGTGCCTTGCCATCCCCGCGATCTCCTGAACATGGCGCTCGATCGCCAGCGTTATATCGGCGGTTCCGGACCACTGTCACCGAAAGAGTTGGAATGGGCCTGGCACAACTACTTCGTCCAGCTCGACTTTCTTTGATACGGAGATACTGACATGAGCTCTCGTACGCTGACCCTGATAGGCGTTTCCTTGGCCATGGGCCTTGGCGCTGCATGGATGGCCGACTCCTGGCTGAGCGCGCGGCTCAATGCCAGCCCGGATGACCACCTGCGAAGCGTGGTGGTCGCCACGGTAGAGATTCCATTCGGGCAGATGGTCGAGGCCCAGCAGCTCACGACCGTACGCATGCCCATGGATACGATCCCGGACGATGCCTTTGATGCCAGTGAAAAAGCCGTGGGCAAGATCGCAACGTTCGACATTCTGCGGGGCGACATCGTGCGCGGTGCGCGTCTGAGCGAGCACCTGGGGGGCAGCACCCTGGCCTCTTTGATTGCCCCGGACAAACGTGCCATATCGGTACGCGTGGACGATGTGGTCGGCGTCGGCGGATTCCTGTTGCCGGGTAACCGGGTCGATGTACTGGCGACCAAAACCACCAATGCCGGGAGTAACAGCGCTTCCTCCAGGACCATCCTCGAGAACTTGCGGGTGTTGGCGGTGGATCAGACCGCGGGTACCGACAAGACCCAACCGGTCGTGGTACGCGCCGTGACGCTGGAGATGTCGGCGGCTGAAGCGGAAACTCTGGTCACGGCACAGACGGAGGGCAAGTTGCAACTGGCGCTGCGTAACCCACTGAACCTCGAAAAGAAAACTGCAGCCGTTGCGCCTGCCGCTCCGGTCATGGCGGTGGCTACCGCCACAGAGCCAAAACGCGTGGTACTGCGTAGCAGTGGCGAGGGTGGCGGGGCTATTACCGTTATCCGCGGTACCGAAGCCAATGTAATCAAAATTCGCTGACCGGGCGCAACAGGTGCCAGGGCACCACGGTATTGGCGGAGTCGATCCGGATCGGTATCGGCAATCGAGGGCTTGATGATGAATCTTCGTATTCAGCGGCCGGTCACTTCGACGCCAAGGCGCCAGGAAGGATCGGTGAGTGTATTGATGGTGATCTCGTTGGCGGCGATGGCCATGATGGCGGCGTTGGCTTTGGACGGCGGGCATATGATGCTGAACAAAACGCGCTTGCAGAATGTGGTGGACGCCGCCGCCCTGAGTGGCGCCAAAACCCTGAGTCAGGTGGAGGGTGGCATCAACAGTGTCACCGCGGCTAACGCAACACGCACCGCCGCGCTCAATACGCTGATACAAAATGCCAATGCCACGGGCAACAACGAATTGGCCACAGCGGTCGGCGGCAACGCCGGTGCATTTGCAGTGGTGGAACTGGCAAGCAGCGTCTATGGCCCGTTCACCTTTCCCGGGCCGACGGATGCCAAATACGTTCGGGTATCGGTACCGAGCTATAACCTGACGGGATTTTTCTGGAACTTTGCCCAGGCATTCGGCCCTGGTGGCCTGGGAGCCAAAGCGGTGGCGGCGATTGCCACCGCAGGCCCCAGCCCTACCAACCCCTGCGATCTCTCACCTTTGATGGTCTGTGGTGACCCGACTCAAAACAATCCTGGCGCTGGCCTGTTCTGGGGCTTCCAGTTTGGTGATTTGCAGGTATTGAAGACGGCTGCCGGCAATTCGTCTCCCCTTGAGTCTGGCAACTTTCAGTTGATCGATTTTGGCTCGGGCGGCAATCAGGTCAAGGAGGATCTGGCCGGAGGTGGCAAGGTCTGTCGCGATGTGGGGCAAAATGTCCAGACCGCCCCTGGCAACAAGGTCGGCCCTACCTCTCAAGGCCTGAATACACGCTTCGGCATCTATCAGGGGCAGGTCAGTGCCTCGGCCTATCCGCCGGATCTGGTGACGACGTCCAGCACCCCCGCGATCACTTATGACGACTCAGTCACCCCTCCACAAAAGATGTACCAGGGGCAAGCCGTCACCTCGAGCAACGGCAATCTCACGGCGGGTAGCAACTCGATACTGGACTACAACGACTGGCGTGCGAGCGTTGCCGCGTGTGTGGCGGGGGGGGGTGGTTGTCAGGGCAATGGGGTGTTCGAGCGCCGGATGCTGAAAGTCGTGGTGGGCAACTGCACCGGCAAACAGGGCGGTTCAACCTCGGTCCCCGTCCTCGGTTTTGGTTGCTATTTCGTGGTGCAACCCATGGATGGCGGCGGCACGGATTCGCAGATCTTCGGTCAGTTCGTGAAGACGTGCGAAGGCGACAACGTGGCCGGCCCCTCACCGTCAACCTCTTCCGGCCCGCAGATCATTCAGCTCTACAAAACCTATCTCAACGGCAGCGGCACTCCGAGCACTGACTCGTAGGAGGCGTCATGAGACTTCACGGATTTAAACACCGGCAGCGCCAGCAAGGCCTGGCCATTGTGGAATTCACCCTGGTCCTGCCGGTGTTGCTGCTGCTGTTGCTGGCCTTCGGTGAGTTCGGCCGCATGCTCTATCAGTACAACCTGCTGCTGCAGGCCAGCCGCGATGCCGACCGTTTCGTCGCCAGTCAGGCCTGGGACTCGACGCTTGGCAAGGTCGCTCTAAGCCCTACGCTGCAGGCTCAGACGAAAAACGTTGCGGTGTTTGGCGTGCCTGTCGACACCGGGATTGCTGTGGTGTCAGACCTGACAATTGGCAACGTGGACGTTGCCGCAGTGGGCATCGACCATGTGCGGGTCACCATCACTTACATGTTCTGCCCGGTGATTGGCGGTGGCAAATGCGCCGGATCGATTCCCGGCTTTTTTGGTAATCAGATTGCGCTGAGCATTCCGCTGGTCGCCACTACCGTGATGAGGGCCCTGTGATGAACAGAAAAAACATGCATGGCACCTATACGGTGGAGTTCGCCTTCATTGGTCTGCTGGTGTTCACGTTGTTGTTCGGCGTGGTGGAAATAGGCCGCCTGTACTTCACGGTCAATGCGCTGGATGAAGCCGTGCGCCGCGGTACGCGCCTGGCGGCGGTGTGCAATATCAGTGATCCGGTGGTGTTGCGGCGGGCTATCTTCAATGCTGCGACCGACGCAGGTAATAGCCAGCTGATCGGCGATCTGGCCACCACCCACCTGACGTTGACCTATCTGGACGTGAACGGTGCGCTGGTGGCCAACCCCGCTGACCTGGTCAGCGTCAATGGTTTTCGTGCCATCCGCTATGTCCGGCTGAGTCTGCAAAACTTCGTTTTCAAACTGTTCATTCCCGGGTTTGGCGTTCCCATTACCTTGCCCGCATTCAGGGCAACGTTGCCACGCGAAAGCCTCGGGCGTCATTCCGATTCCGGGGAGATCACGCCATGCTGAACACCAAGGACACTCCTCTCTCCAGTTCGACCGGCAAAGCCGGGCTCAGGTTGCTGATCAGCAGCCGTGATGCCACGTCGTTGCGCGACCTGCAGAGCGTCTGCCAACGCATGCCCAGCCTGGAGGTGAGTACTCGCCTGGTGAGCAATGGGCATGTCGACCCGCTCTACGGTCTGGACCGGATGCCCGATCTGTTGCTGTTGCGCGTCAGCCACCTGTGGCGTGAAGAGCTGGCGGCCCTGTTGCAGCGCCCGGCCCATGAGCGTCCGCCGATGTTGGTGTGCGGGCTGCTGAGCGAACAGGAAGCCATGCGCCTGGCGATGCAGGCCGGCGCCCGTGACGTGCTGCCGGAGCCCGTCGCCGAGACAGAACTGGTCGGCGCCTTGAATCGGCTGGTCATGGAGGTTCGGACCGGCAGTGGGACAGAAGGGAAATTGCTCGCCGTGATCAGCGCCAAGGGCGGATCCGGCGGCACCATGCTGGCCTGCAACCTGGCTCAGCAGCTCAGCATGAAAGGTGGCAGTACCCTGTTGCTGGACATGGACCTGCAATTTGGCAGCGTGACGCATTACCTGGATGTGGCGCAGGCGCACAGCCATCTGGAGGTGTTGCATCAGATCGACGGCATGGACAGCGTCGCGCTACGGGGTTTTTGCAGCCACTTCAGCCCGACCTTGCATGTGCTGGGTGGCCGGGCCGGTGAGCTGTGTCTGCCGCAGGATGCTCAACCCGAGCAACTTGACACCCTGATGCAGTTGGCCCGCGCCAGCTATGACTGGGTAGTGATCGATCTGCCACGGCAAATCGACCACCTCACCGGCTCCGTGCTGGAACAGGTGGATCGGGTGTACGTGGTGGTGCAGCAGAGTGTCAGCCATCTGCGCGATGCCAGTTCCCTGGTGCGGATTCTTCGTGAAGACCTGGGCGTGCGAGGGGATCAATTGCAGATAGTGGTCAACCGCTATGACAAGGCGGCAGCGGTCAGCCTCAAGGATATCGGCGAGGCGCTGCGCTGCACGAATCTGGCGAAGTTACCCAACGACTTCAACCTGGTCAGCCAGAGTCAGAACACGGGTGTGCCATTGGCTCTGCATGCGCCGAAGGCAGCAATCACCGTTGCCCTGTGCAACGTGGCCGATGACTTGGTCGGCAAGCAGATGGCTGGAAAAAAAGGCGTGCTCAAACGCGCCTTCAACCGTTTTTTCGGGGGGTGACCCATGATCAGCGACTTTCGTAACCGCTTGCGCAAACAATCCGCTAAATCCGCCTCATCGCAGGCTAACCAGCCGGGTGACGACCAGCTGGATCCGGCAGAGGAAGTAATGGCGTGGGAACGTGCAACGCCGGACGTTCTTTACGAAACCAAAAGTCAGGTCACCCCGGTGGAGGCCGAGTGGCGAGAAAAGATCTACCAGCAGTTGCTCAAGGTCATGGACCTGTCCTTGCTGGACTCCCTTGAACAGGCTGAGGCCGCACGGCAGATTCGCGATATTTGCCAGCGTCTGCTCGATGAACATTCGGCACCGGTGAGTACGTCCAGCCGCCAGTTGATCATCAAGCAGATCACCGACGAAGTGCTCGGTCTTGGCCCCCTGGAACCATTGCTGGCTGACCACAGCGTGTCCGACATTCTGGTCAACGGCCATGCCTCGGTCTATGTCGAGCGCTTTGGCAAACTGCAACGCACCGATGTGCGCTTTCGCGATGATCGGCATTTGCTGAACATCATCGATCGCATCGTCTCCAGCCTGGGGCGGCGTATCGACGAGTCCTCGCCCTTGGTGGACGCCCGGCTCAAGGACGGTTCGCGGGTCAACGCGATTATCCCGCCGCTGGCCATCGACGGCCCGAGCATGTCGATCCGGCGCTTTGCGGTGGACCTGCTCAATACCGACAGTCTGATCCAGGTGGGGACGTTGACCCCGGCCATCGCCCTGTTGCTCAAGGCGATTGTCCGTGGGCGCTTGAACGTGCTGATTTCCGGCGGTACCGGCAGCGGCAAGACCACCATGCTCAATGTCCTGTCCAGTTTCATTCCGCACAACGAGCGGATCGTCACCATCGAGGACTCGGCCGAACTGCAACTGCAGCAGCCCCACGTGGTGCGCCTGGAAACCCGGCCTTCGAATATCGAGGGGCGCGGCGAGGTGAGTCAGCGGGAGTTGGTGCGCAACAGCCTGCGGATGCGGCCGGACCGTATCGTGATCGGTGAAGTGCGCGGCGTCGAGGCGCTGGACATGCTGACCGCGATGAACACCGGCCACGACGGCTCGCTGACCACGATCCACGCCAACACCGCGCGTGATGCGTTGGGGCGGGTCGAGAACATGGTGTCGATGACCGGGGCTACTTTCCCGATCAAGGCCATGCGTCAGCAGATCGCTTCGGCCATCGGAGTGGTGATCCAGCTGGAACGCCAGGAGGACGGCAAGCGCCGCCTGGTCAGTGTGCAGGAGATCAACGGCATGGAGGGCGAGATCATCACCATGACCGAAATCTTCTCCTTCGTGCGCCATGGCATGGGCGAAAACGGCGAAGTGCTGGGTGATTATCGGCCTAGCGGCATGATCCCCGCCTTCCGCGATGTGCTGGCCAAGCGCGGCATCGAATTGCCGCTGACGATGTTCAGGCCTGAGTGGATGGAGGCGCGGCAATCATGAACCAGGTTCCTGGTGAGTACATTCTGATGTTCCTCGGCATGGTGTTTATCGCCGTCTTCCTCCTGTCCCAGGGCGTGGCGGTACCGGTATTCGGCGAGGCCGGCAAGATGCGCAAGCGCATCCGCGGCCGCCTGCACGTAATGGAGAAAGCCAATAATTTGCCCAACATGCAAACGGTATTGAGGCAGAAGTACCTGACGCGATTGTCGCCCCTGGAGGCCAGGCTTGAGCAGCTGCCCTTTATGGAATCACTGACGCAAATGATTGAGCAGTCCGGACACGAATACCGGGCCTATCGGGTATTGCTGCTCGGGCTGGTGCTGGGTGTCTGGGCGGGTATCTTGATCTGGATGGTTTGGTCAGTCTGGTGGATGGCGCTGGTGGCAGGTTTCGCGCTCTTCTGGTTACCCATACTGAAAATTTCTCGCGACCGTGGCAAGCGTTTCGCGGCGTTCGAGGAAGGCCTGCCGGATGCGCTGGATGCCATGTGCCGCGCTCTGCGCGCCGGGCACCCATTCAACGAAACCCTGCGTTTGGTGGCCGAGGAGCACAAGGGGCCGGTGGCTCATGAGTTTGGCCTGACCTTCTCCGATATCAACTATGGCAATGATGTACGCCGGGCCATGCTCGGCCTGCTGGAGCGGATGCCGAGCATGACGGTGATGATGCTGGTGACCTCGATCCTCATCCATCGCGAGACCGGCGGCAATCTGACCGAGGTGCTGGAGCGTCTGAGTCGGCTGATTCGCGGGCGCTTCCGCTTTCAGCGCAAAGTCAAAACCCTGTCGGCGGAAGGGCGCATGTCGGCCTGGGTACTGGTGGCGATTCCCTTCGTGCTGGCGATCGCGATCATCGTCACCAGCCCCAAATACCTGCCTGTGCTGATTAATGATCCCCTAGGCCACAAGCTGATCATCGGGGCGTTCTGCGCCATGTTGATCGGGATTTTCTGGATACGCAGAATCATCCGGATTCAGGTTTGAGCAGTATTCGCTACCGGGAGGCACAGGTCATGGATTTTTTGCTCGGGTTGTTCAGTCGGGTCACGGGGAACGAGGAGATGGCGCGCCTGTTGTTCCTTGGCGCGATCGGTTTGAGTACGGGGCTTGTGGTCGTCGCCGTGATATTGCTGATGCAGGGTCTTCAGGACCCGGTGCAGCGTCGCCTGGCGCTGATCAAGCGTGGTCATTTAGGTAACACGACCGGGCAGGAAGCCCCGGGTAACCTGCAAATGTTGCTGGAGCGGGTCGGCCAGCGCTTTGCCTCGACCGGATCGGCTCAGGCTTCCGTCACCCAGACCCTGTTGATGCATGCGGGATACCGCTCCTCGTCGGCGGTGCAGATGTACTGGGCAGTGCGCTTGATGTTGCCGCTGTTATTGATCGGTATTGCGTTGCTGCTGTTGCCGATGATTCCCAAGGTTTCCCTGATCATGGGGCTGCTGTTGGTGGTCTTGGTGGCCGGTATCGGATGGTTGCTGCCAGCACTGTATGTCGCCAAGCGCAAGCAGTTGCGACAAGGTCGGCTGCGTGCCGCGTTTCCGGATGCGCTGGATCTGATGGTGGTGTGCGTGGAGTCGGGCCTGGCCTTGCCCACGACCATCGAACGGGTGGCTGAGGAGATGTCGGTCAGTCAGGTCGAACTGGCTGAAGAACTGGCGCTGGTCAATGCGCAAATCCGCGCGGGCATTTCCAGTACCGAGGCGCTCAAGCAACTGGCCGTACGCACTGGCCTGGATGACGTACAAGGGCTGGTCAGCCTGTTGGCGCAGAGTATCCGCTTCGGTACCAGCGTGGCCGACACCTTGCGCATCTATGCCGATGAGTTCCGTGACCGGCGTACGCAGGCCGCCGAAGAGCTGGGGGCGAAAGTCGGTACCAAGCTGATATTCCCGCTGATTTTCTGTCTATGGCCGAGCTTCTTTTTGGTCGCTATCGGCCCAGCCCTGATCGGGGTATTCAGAGTATTCGGTAAGTGAACAGGAGTGGCTTGCTGTCGAACAAGGTGGCTGTACTGCATAAAAACGGAGCAGGCGAACGGAGTGCATTCACTCCAATCGCTTGCTCCACCTCGTAGTACCTGGACTGTATTTTCCTGCACTCGTGATTGAGCCCGGCTTTGCAGCCAGGCCACTCTGGACGACGCCAGAGGCTGATCACCCATCGACAGGCCTCAGTTGCCGATGGTCATTTCTCCCGCTGTATCCTGGTCATAAAACTCCGGAATCGGGAAGTTGAAGCTATTCAGCCAGCGCTGCATGGCCAGGTCACGTTCGGTGGCCGAAGCGGTTTGCAGGTGAGGGGAGGCAACCACACCGCGAATCTGCAGCTGCAACCACTGTTCGGTGCCTTGTTGATACGGCGAAGAGGGCCCCGGCTCAATGGCCCAGGCAGTGGTGGACAGGCAAGCCGTGCACAGGATCAACAGCCGTTTGGTATTCATCTCGACTCCTCGTACGTTCTACTTGTTCGCACTGGAAGAGGCATCGGCTACCTCAGTTTTGCGATTGCCATCGGTAGCCACCACTTTATTGGCGGAGGCCTTGAGTTTTTCCGCGCGGGTTTGAGCCTCTACGACTTGCTTGGGGCTCAAGTCGGCGCGGGTCACCAGTTCGGCGGCGGCCTTCCAGTTATCCTGGTAAATCAGCAACGTCACCATATTGAGTGCCGCCAGTGTGTTTGCCTGCTTGAGCTCCATGGCGGTCATGAACTCGAAGCGTGCTTCAGGGATCCGGTGCTGATTGAGGTAGACGACCCCCAGGTCATTGCGCATCCTGTCGTCGGTGGGGGCCATCTGCACCGCACGCTCAAGGTGAGTGGCAGCGCTGGCGTTATCATTTTTGGCGGCGGCCAGTTGGCCCAGGCCAAGTTCCCCTTCAGCTGCCAGACAGGTGCCGAGCAAGCTTTCGTACAAGGGCTGCGCGTCGCCGCTACGCCCCATCAAGCGCAGCACCCGAGCCTTGCGCAGGCGGACCTGGACCAGGCTATCGGGCATTCCTTCCAGATTCGCCAGGCTGGCATACAAACGGCCTTCGTCGGCCATGCTGTCGGCCAGGTTCAGGGCCAGTTCCTGCTCCGAACCGGGCTTGGCACAGCTGGCCGGTCGCGAAGACAGGCCATTGCTGGCACAACCGGCAAGCATTAATGTCGCCGCTATTGCAATGACTGCTCTCATCGAAGGTCCCCTGGCTACAACAGGTTGAACGCCTGGCCAATGGCAATAAGGCTGGCCCGGCAAGCGTGCAAAGTCACCGTCAGGCGTGAGGGCGAGGCCCGTCTGGTTCAGGCTCCGGTTCATTGCGAGAGCCCGCTGCGACTGTCGAAGTCGCCATTTTCAAGGAAAAACATGCGATAGAAGTTCGGGTCGTAATTGCGCAGCTGCTCGCCAGGCAATGACGGCAGTTGTGCATTGGCCGCCAGTGGCTGGACCAGATGCGGGGTGACGATCATCAGCAGTTCGCGCTCTTCACGGTTGATGGTGTTGTCGCGGAAAAACGCGCCCAGAACCGGGATATCGCCCAGCCCCGGAAATTTGTTCACCTGGGAAGTGTTGCGGGAGCTGATCAGGCCGCTGATGACGAAGCTTTCGCCGTCGGCCAGGGAGATGCTGGTATCGGTACGGCGCACGGTCAGGGCCGGAACTATCGTGCCGGCGATGCTCACGGCGTTGGTGAAGTCCAGTTCACTGACTTCCGGCGCCACCTTCAGCGCGATACGGTTTTTCCCGACGATGGTCGGCGTCAGGGTCAGGCGGATACCGAATTCCTTGTACTCGATGAACACGTTATCGCTGCCTGAACTGGGCACCGGAATCGGTATTTCACCACCGGCCAGGAAGCTCGCGCTTTGCCCGCTGAGCGCTACCAGGCTTGGCCGCGCCAGGGTGTAGGCGAAACCGCTGCCTTCCAGCGCGTTGAGCGCCACCAGGGTACTGCCGGTAGCAAAAGTGAGGTTGAAGTTGTCGTTGTTCACCGGTATCACCGGCGTGACAATGCCGCCGATGGTGGGCAAGGTTCTCGGCGAGCCGAACAGGAAGTTGCCGCGGACGCCGAAAATCGAGGCAGAGGCTTCCTTGAGCTTGGTCCGGCTGACTTCAACGAAGCGGATATCGGTCTGCACCTGGCTCGGCAGCAGCGGGTCGTCGGAGGGCACCGACGGCGCGCTGGTCAGCGCCGCTGTGGCTTTACCCTTGACGAACACCATGCTTTGGCGCGGCGTTTTCGAACAGGCGGTCCAGACCATCAGGCTGGTGGTCCCGGGCGCAAGGCCCGTGAGTATGAACGCGTTGCTGCCGCTGGGTTGCACGTCGGCAATTTTCGGGTCACCCACCGCCAGTTGCGTTACCGCAACGGGGCTGCGCAGTTCACTCTGCAGCCCCTGACCGACCTCGTAGGTTGTCGGCCAATTGTCCAGTTGCGGGCAATTGGCCGGCGCGGCCTGAGCCGCATCCACGCTGAGGCCCATCCAGAACAGGCCATGGATAATTCGCTTGAACGCGGGCTCGGTACGAAAGCTCATTAAGTACATCCTCACTGGATGGGCCGTCTTTAGGCGGACTGAGTTGTCTCGGATCACTTCACGGGGATCGGGCTATCCCCCCAATGCGCCAGACCCGTTATCCATGGCCTTGGCGTTATTCCTTGCGTTACACACGAGCGGGTCCACTTCGCTGATCTGGCGGGACAGCGAGCGACCTGGTTCCCTCGGAATGCAATCGGTAATGAAGGTACAGAGCCGGAAAACGCCTGCCAGGATCATGGTGAGGTAACTCCTTTTGCCAATTCGCTGTCTGATCACTGAAGCTGACGTGGAAAATCAAGCCGTGATGACTTCTTATTGTTTGAAGGTAGTTCAATCAGTCCAAAGTGCCATGAATTTAAACAAAACCATTGGTGCAAAGGCTGGGTTTAGGCGGGCGGGCGAGCGATTCGGGCAAGGTCGCAGCGCAGTGCGCTTGCCTGATGTTGACGGGGGGGCGCTGAAGGCAATAAAAAAGGCCCGCATACTCAAGCATGCGGGCCTTTGGCTTCACTGATAGAAGATCAGTGCTTGCTGTCCTGGTTCGACAGCGCCAGCAGCTGTTTTTCCTGGTTCCAGTCGAAAGGTTCGTCGTTCTGTTCGGCTTCGAAGCGGCGTTCTTCCAGGGCCTGATACAGGTCAATCTCTTCATCGGACAAGTAGTGCAGGCAATCACCGGCGAAATACCACAGCAGATCCCGTGGAATCAGGTGGGCGATTTGCGGATAACGGGAAATGACTTGAGTCAGGATGTCCTGGCCCAGGTACTGGCTTTCGATCGGGTCGATCGGCAGTGACGCCAGCAATTCGTCGAAGCGCTCAAGGAACAAGGCATGGCTTTCTTCGGGAACCTGCTCGGCCTCACCTACGGCGACCAGGATGCTGCGCAGGTGGTCGAGTAAAACGAGATGGTCGGCAACGATGTTGGACACGAGATAAGTCCTCAAGAGCAAAACGGGCGCGGGAGTATAAAGCGCCAGCGCCCGTTTTTACATGCTTGAAGGGATCAGCGGACTTTTCCCTTGGCCAACGCCAGAGCCTTTTGGTCAAAGTCATCGACATCGATCACCTTGCGTCGGGCCGCTTCGGCTTCACGCAGGGTTTGGGCTTCCACCGGCTGCAACACGCCAGCTTCGAGGGCGGCATCGATCGCCGACTCGCCGGCCAGCGGTTTGACCTGACCACTCTTGAGTGCCACGTGCAGCTTTTTCTGCAACGGCTGAGCGGCACTCAACAGATTGCAGGCGTGTTGCAATGCCCCGACCGGATCGTCGCTCGCTTGTGGGCGATAGCAACCCACAAGCAATTCCTCCAGGGCAGGGTCGCCCTTGGCGCGGCCAATCAATGCAGCGACTTCGGCACCGAGTTTGTCCGATGGCCCTTTGTGCCGGCGACCGAACGGGAACACGATCACCCGCAACAGGCAGCCGACGACTTTGTTCGGGAAGTTATTCAACAGCTCATCCATGGCCCGTTCCGCCTGCCCCAGGCTTTCCTCCATGGCCCAGGTCAGCAGTGGTGTCATGTACTGCGGTGAGTCGAGGTCGTTGTAGCGTTTGAGCGCGGCGGAGGCCAGGTAGAGGTTGCTCAGCACGTCACCCAGCCGTGCGGACAGCCGTTCCCGGCGTTTCAACTCTCCCCCCAGCAGCATCATGCTGAGGTCGGCGAGCAGGGCGAAAGCAGCGGCCTGACGATTGAGGGCGCGGAAATAACCCTGGCTGAGCTTGTCGCCCGGGGTGTGTTCGAAGTGTCCGAAACCGAGATTGAGCACCAGTGTGCTGGCGGCGTTGCTCACGGCAAAACCGATGTGCTTGAGCAGCAGGCCATCGAATTCTGTGAGCGCCTGATCCTTGTCTTCACTGCCGGCGAGGTCCATTTCCTTGAGGACGAAGGGATGGCAACGAATCGCGCCCTGGCCGAAGATGATCAGGTTGCGCGAGAGAATGTTCGCGCCTTCGACGGTGATGAAAATCGGCGCGCAGTTCCATTTGCGACCGAGGTAGTTGTTCGGCCCCATGATGATTGCCTTGCCGCCGTGCACATCCATGGCATCGCTGAGGCAGTCGCGGCCGCGCTCGGTCAGGTGGTACTTGAGAATCGCCGACAGCACCGACGGTTTCTCGCCCAGGTCGACCGCATTGGCGGTCAGCATGCGGGCGGCGTCCATCATCCAGGTGTTGCCGCCAATACGCGCCATGGCTTCCTGAATGCCTTCGAAAGCGCCAATCGGCACGTTGAACTGCTCGCGAACCTGAGCGTATTGGCCCGTCACCAGACTGGTGAACTTGGCCATGCCGGTGCCCACCGCCGGCAGGGAAATCGAACGCCCGACCGACAGGCAATTCATCAGCATCATCCAGCCCTTGCCGAGCATTTCCTGGCCGCCGATGAGGAACTCCAGCGGGACGAACACGTCCTTGCCTGAGTTCGGGCCATTCATGAATGCGGCACCCAACGGCAGATGCCGGCGGCCGATCTCGACACCGGGCAGGTCGGTCGGAATCAGTGCGAGGCTGATGCCCAAGTCCTCCTGATCACCCAGCAGGTGATCCGGGTCATAGGCCTTGAAGGCCAGGCCGAGGAGGGTGGCCACCGGGCCGAGGGTGATGTAACGCTTTTCCCAGTTCAGGCGCAGGCCGAGGACTTCCTGACCCTGCCATTCACTTTTGCAGATCACTCCCGAGTCCGGCATGCCGCCGGCGTCGGAGCCGGCCAGCGGGCCGGTAAGGGCAAAGCACGGGATATCGTCGCCGCGTGCCAGGCGTGGCAGGTAATGGTTGCGTTGTTCGTCGGTACCGTAATGCAGCAACAGTTCGGCCGGGCCGAGGGAGTTGGGGACCATCACGGTGGTGACGAGGTCGCCACTGTGGCTCGCCAGTTTCATCGCCACTTGCGAGTGGGCATAAGCGGAGAAGCCCTTGCCGCCAAACTCCTTGGGGATGATCAGGGCGAAAAAGCCGTTGTCCTTGATGAAGCTCCAGACTTCGGGCGGCAGGTCCATGGTTTGACTGAGCTGCCATTCATTGACCATGGTGCAGAGTGTTTCGGTCGGCCCGTCGATGAAAGCCTGTTCCTCTTCGTTCAATTGCGCTTTGGGATAGGACAGCAGTTTGCTCCAGTCCGGACGGCCACTGAACAGTTCGCCATCCCACCAGACCGTGCCGGCGTCGATGGCGTCGCGCTCGGTTTGCGACATGGGTGGCAGGGTTTTCCGGAACCAGTTGAACATCGGTGCGCTGAACAATTTGCGGCGCAGGTCGGGCAGCAGCAAGGGCGCGGCGACAGCGGCGATCAACACCCAGATAACCAGCAGCAACCAGCCCGGCGCGCGGCTGAACGCACCCATTGCCACGGCATAGACGGCCACGATGACCAGGGCGGGCAGCGGGGCGATGCGGCGGTGGGCCAAATAAGCAATCCCGACCAGCAGAACCAGTATCCACAACAGCAGCATATCCATTCCTCCGTGAAACCATGGCGAACCAGCCCACAGAGCTTAGACGGCATCCGTAAAACAGGCAGGTCACAGCGATGTGATTGGAATCGTGGGAAAAGCGTTGATCGAGCGAGCGACAAAGCGCCCATGTTTGGCCGAAACGTCGTTATCTCTGTGCTCAAGTGCTCGCTAGACTCGGGACTTCCCCAGGAGATTGTTCTCATGCACGAGTATCTGAGTCCCGGCCGCTTCATCGATAGTGACCACCCGTCCGTGGTGGAGTTCGCCGAAAAACACCGTGGCGCCAGTCGCGATCCGCTTGCGCAGGCGATCAGTCTCTATTACGCCGTGCGCGAAGCGGTGCGCTACAACCCGTACACATTCAGCCGCGATCCGCAGACCCTGTGCGGCAGTTATGCGTTGGCGGCCGGGGAGAGTTACTGCGTGCCCAAGGCCACGTTGCTGGCAGGTGCGGCACGGCATTGCGGGATACCCGCGCGGATCGGCCTGGCGGATGTGCGCAATCATTTGTCGACGCCACGGCTGCTTGAGTTGCTCAAGAGCGACATGTTCGCCATGCACGGCTACACCGAGTTTTATTTGCAGGGTCGCTGGGTCAAGGCGACACCTGCGTTCAACCGCAAACTCTGCGACCTGTTCAATGTGGCGCCGCTGGAATTCGACGGGATCAACGACAGCGTTTTTCATCCCTTCAACCGCGATGGCGCGAAGCTGATGGAGTACCTGGTCGATCACGGCCAGTTCGCCGACGTACCTGAAGCGTTCTTTTTCGAACACCTGGAAAAATGCTATCCGCACCTGTTCGGTGAGCAACAGCAACCGCTGTTGGGTGATATGCAGAGCGATTTGAGTCGCGCCTGATCCGGCGTATGCTGCCTGCCCACTTACCGAAAAAGAGGCGCTCATGCTGAAGATCTGGGGTCGGAAAAACTCATCGAATGTCAGAAAGCCATTGTGGGCCGCCGAAGAACTTGGGCTTGCCTACGAGGCTATCGATGCCGGTGGCGCCTTTGGTGTCGTCGATACGCCCGAGTACCGCGCGATGAACCCCAACGGTCGGGTTCCGGTGATCGAGGACGATGGCTTCGTGCTGTGGGAATCCAACGCCATCGTGCGTTATCTGATGGCCCGTCACGCCGACGGCACGGCCTGGTATCCGGCGGATCTGCAAGCCCGTGCCAGCGCCGAGAAGTGGATGGACTGGACCACCTCAAGCTTTGCCGGCCCGTTCCGTACCGTGTTCTGGGGTGTGCTGCGTACCCCGGCAGACCAGCAGGACTGGCTCGCCATCAAGGCGGCGATCAAGGAATGCGACACGCTGCTGGCGATGGCCGATCAGGCGTTGGCGAACAAGCCCTACCTGTCCGGAGACGAAATCGGCATGGGCGATATTCCCCTGGGCAGTTTCATTTATGCCTGGTTCGAGATGCCGATCGAGCGTGCGCCACAGCCGCATCTGCAGGCCTGGTACGCGCGGTTGAAGCAGCGTCCGGCGTATCAAAAGGCAGTCATGACCGCGTTGACTTAATACTCACTATCGACACGCTTGACTGTACTTGTGTGGCGGCGACAAGCACCATTGCGCTGATGCGACGTGGTTGCAATGCGCGCCGCCCGCCCTGACCTGACCCTTTTTCCCCTTCTTGGTGCGTAAATCAGATATGAGTTCCGCTCTGTCCATCCGGCAGCTAACCAAAACCTACGGCAACGGTTTCCAGGCCCTGAGTGGTATCGATCTGGATGTCGCCGAAGGTGACTTCTTCGCCTTGCTCGGCCCGAACGGCGCCGGCAAATCCACGACCATCGGGATTCTCTCGACCCTGGTGAACAAGACCAGCGGCACGGTAAATATCTTCGGTCACGACCTGGACAAAAATCCTGCGCAGCTCAAACGCTGCATCGGCGTGGTGCCCCAGGAATTCAACTTCAACCAGTTCGAAAAGACCTTCGACATCGTCGTGACGCAGGCCGGCTACTACGGCATCCCGGCGAAAATCGCCAAGGAACGCGCCGAACAGTACCTGACCCAGCTCGGCCTGTGGGACAAGAAGGACGTGCCGTCGCGTTCGCTGTCCGGCGGCATGAAGCGGCGCCTGATGATCGCCCGCGCGCTGGTTCATGAACCGCGCCTGCTGATCCTCGACGAACCGACTGCCGGGGTGGACATCGAACTGCGTCGCTCGATGTGGAGCTTCCTCACCGAGCTGAACCAGAAAGGCATCACCATCATCCTCACCACCCACTACCTGGAAGAGGCTGAGCAGTTGTGCCGCAACATCGGCATCATCGACCACGGCACCATCGTCGAGAACACCAGCATGAAGCAGTTGCTCAGCCAACTGCATGTCGAAACCTTCCTGCTGGATATGAAAAACACCTTGCAAGTAGCCCCTCAGTTGCTCGGCTATCCGTCCCGGCTGATCGACAGCCATACCCTGGAAGTCCAGGTGGACAAGTCCATGGGCATCACCGCGCTGTTCACCCAGTTGGCGCAGCAGAACATCGAAGTGCTGAGCCTGCGCAACAAAACCAATCGCCTTGAGGAGTTGTTCGTGTCCCTGGTGGAGAAAAATCTGTCGAAGGTGGCGGTATGAGTTCCGAGCTGCGCCCCAACCTCGTTGCCCTCAACACCATCGTTTACCGTGAAGTCCGGCGTTTCACCCGGATCTGGCCGCAGACCCTGCTGCCGCCGGCCATCACCATGGTTTTGTACTTCGTGATCTTCGGTAATCTGATCGGTCGGCAAATCGGCGACATGGGTGGCTTCACTTACATGGAGTACATCGTGCCGGGGCTGATCATGATGTCGGTGATCACCAACTCCTACGGCAACGTGGTGTCGAGTTTCTTCGGCAGCAAGTTCCAGCGATCCATCGAAGAACTGATGGTCTCGCCGCTGTCGCCGCACACCATTCTGGTCGGCTACACCCTGGGCGGCGTGCTGCGTGGCTTGATGGTGGGGATCATCGTGACTCTGCTGTCGCTGTTCTTCACCCATTTGCAGGTGCATCACCTGGGCGTGACCATTTTGGTGGTGGTGCTGACCGCAACGATCTTCTCGCTGCTGGGCTTCATCAACGCCGTGTTTGCGCGAAACTTCGATGACATTTCGATCATCCCGACTTTCGTGCTGACGCCACTGACCTACCTGGGCGGGGTCTTCTACTCGATCACCTTGCTGCCGCCGTTCTGGCAGACCGTGTCCCTGGCCAACCCGGTGCTGCACATGGTCAACGCGTTCCGTTACGGCATCCTGGGCGTTTCGGATATTCGCATCAGCGTGGCGATCGCCTTCATGCTGGTTGCGACCGTGGTGCTGTATCTCGGTAGTGCACGGTTGCTGGTGAGTGGACGCGGGATGCGTACCTGACCTTCCCTGTAGGAGCTGCCGCAGGCTGCGATCTTTTGATCTTGATTTGGGTACTGGTCAGAAACCCGTTAAAAGCGAAAAGATCGCAGGCTTCGCCAGCTCCTACAGGGGGTGTATGGCAGATATGAAAAACGGCGCCCTGGGGCGCCGTTTTGCATTCTCACATCCGGCTCTTCTTGCGTCGCTTCCATTGCCTGCCCACCCACCAGCGCCAATACATCATTACCAGGAAGTAGGCCAGTGCCCCGAGTACCAGCCCGGTTACCACCGAACCCAGCAGAAACGGTTGCCACAAGGTCGAGATTTCGCCGCTGATCCACTCCCAGCTCAGCGAGTCCGGCAACTGCCGGGCGGGGACGTCCATCAGCCAGGCGCCGGTCTGGTAGGTGCAAAAGAACACAGCGGGCATGGTGATCGGGTTGGTCAGCCAGACCAGGCTCACGGCGATCGGCATGTTGCCGCGCACGATGATGGCGAGGATGGCCGCCAGCAGCATCTGCAGCGGAATCGGCAGGAACGCGGCGAACAGGCCCACGGCCATGGCGCGGGCAACGGAGTGGCGATTGAGGTGCCACAGGTTCGGGTCATGCAACAGCGTGCCGAGAAAGCGTAAGGACTTGTGTTCCCTGATGCTCATCGGGTCTGGCATGTAACGTTTGAATAAGCGCCGGGGCATAAGGCTTCTCGGTCGGTCAGGGCGGCAAGTATGTCTGGATTCCAGGAACTGCCCATTCAGACTTTGTGACAATTATTGACGACGCCCATGCAACGGGCGGGCTAAGCCTTGAGGGTACTCTCAAGGACGGGCTTATGCGCACAGGGATGATGGCGCTGGCGTTGGGTCTGCTGACCTTGCGTTTTTTACCGGCATTGCCGCCGGTCTGGTTGTGGCTGGCGATGCCGGTAGCGGGTTTGATGTTGCTGCCGTTCAGGACGTATCCGGTGGCGTTTTACCTGTTCGGTTTGAGTTGGGCCTGCGCGAATGCGCAGTGGGCGCTGGACGACCGGTTGCCGCCGACCCTGGACGGCGAAACCCGCTGGATCGAAGGGCGGGTCACAGGCTTGCCCCGGCATGATGACGGTGTCGTGCGTTTCGAATTGACCGACATCCAGTCCCGACGTACCCGGCTGCCGCAGCAAATGCGTCTGGCCTGGTATGGCGGGCCGCCGGTGAACAGTGGCGAACGCTGGCGCCTGGCAGTCAAATTGAAGCGCCCGGTCGGACTCCTCAATCCGCAGGCCTTCGACTACCAGGCCTGGTTGCTGGCACAACGCATCGGAGCGACCGGGACGGTCAAGGAGGGCGAACGCCTTGCAGCAGCCCAATGGGCCTGGCGCGACGGAATCCGTCAGCGTTTGCTGGCGATGGATGCCCAAGGGCGAAGCGGCGCGTTGACGGCATTGGTACTCGGGGACGGCGCCGGGCTGAGTCGCGAAGACTGGCAGGTATTGCAGGACACCGGCACGGTGCATCTGTTGGTGATTTCCGGGCAGCACATCGGAATGCTGGCGGGCGTTGTGTATCTGCTGATCGCCGGCCTGGCCCGCTTTGGGTTATGGCCGAACCGTCTGCCATGGTTGCCCTGGGCGTGTGGCCTGGCATTCGCCGCTGCGCTCGGTTACGGGATGCTGGCCGGTTTCGGGGTGCCGGTGCGACGGGCCTGCGTGATGATCGGTCTGGTGTTGTTGTGGCGTCTACGGTTCCGTCATCTCGGTGCATGGTGGCCGCTGTTGCTGGCCCTCAACGGCATTTTGCTGCTGGAGCCGCTGGCGAGTCTTCAGCCTGGATTCTGGCTGTCCTTCGCGGCCGTGGCGGTCTTGATATTGATCTTCGGCGGTCGGTTGGGGCCATGGCGTTGGTGGCAAACCTGGACCCGCGCCCAGTGGCTGATTGCAATCGGGCTGTGCCCGTTGTTACTGGCACTGGGGTTGCCCATCAGTCTCAGCGGGCCGCTGGCCAATTTGTTCGCGGTGCCCTGGATCAGCCTGGTGGTACTGCCACCGGCGTTGCTCGGGACGCTGTTGCTGGCGGTGCCTTACGTGGGTGAAAAATTGCTGTGGCTGGCGGGCGGCCTGATCGATGGGTGGTTCAGGGGATTGGGGCTCGTCTCCGGTCAGGTTCCCGCGTGGGTACCCGCGGCCGTCCCGCTATGGGCCTGGGTAATCGGTGCCATTGGCGCCTTCTTGCTATTGCTGCCGCGAGGCGTACCGATGCGCCCGTTAGGCTGGCCCATGCTGTTGATGCTGGTTTTTTCGCCCAGGCCGATGTTGCCGGAAGGCATGGCCGAAGTCTGGCAACTGGATGTCGGCCAGGGGCTGGCGATCCTGGTGCGCACTCGGCATCACACGATGCTGTATGACGCCGGACCGCGTTTCGGTGAACTCGACCAGGGGGAGCGGATGGTGCTGCCGGCGTTGCGCAAACTGGGGGTGAAAGGCCTCGACCTGATGCTGATCAGCCACGCCCATGCCGATCATGCCGGCGGTGCCCGGGCAGTTGCCAAGGGCTTGCCGGTGAAACAGGTGGTCAGTGGTGAACCGTCGGACCTGCCTGCGCAGTTGCAGGCCGGGCGTTGTGAGAGCGGTCGGCAATGGACCTGGGATCAAGTCGATTTCCAGCTTTGGCACTGGCCATTGGCCGGCGACAGCAACCAGAACTCCTGTGTCCTGCTGATCGAGGCCAATGGCGAACGGTTGCTGTTGAGTGGCGACATCGATGCCGCCGCCGAGAGAGCCCTGCTGGACAGTCCGTTGGCCCTGCCCACCGATTGGTTGCAGGCGCCACACCACGGCAGTCGCAGTTCGTCGTCCGGGGCCCTGCTGGATGTCCTGCAACCAAAAGCTGCACTGATCTCTCGCGGGCAGGGCAATTCGTTTGGCCATCCGCATCCCACGGTCATCGCGCGTTATCAAAAACGTGGAATGGCGATCTACGACAGCGTCGAACAGGGTGCCATTCGTCTGCAACTGGGGCGCTTCG
Source organism: Pseudomonas sp. GV085 (assembly GCF_003050925.1). Lineage (GTDB taxonomy): Bacteria > Pseudomonadota > Gammaproteobacteria > Pseudomonadales > Pseudomonadaceae > Aquipseudomonas. Next base: position 662,600 of record NZ_QAOV01000001.1, read on the forward strand.
AGCTGCCGTGGTCAATGCGCCAGGAACGGCGTTTCTGGCGCGATCCGCCGCCCTCGGACCCATGACCGGGCATTATCGAAGCCCGACCGGATGCGACATCACGGTCTTCGGTGCTTGCACCCCCTATGTTAGAGTGGCGCACTTTTTCGAGGGGACTGTCACTGTGTGGGAATTGGTCAAATCCGGCGGCTGGATGATGCTGCCGATCATTCTGAGTTCCATCGCGGCCATGGCCATCGTCGCCGAGCGTCTCTGGACGCTGCGTGCCAGCCGCGTGACCCCGGAGCATTTGCTCGGGCAGGTCTGGGTCTGGATCAAGGACAAACAGCTCAATAAGGAAAAACTCAAGGAACTGCGCGCCAATTCGCCTTTGGGAGAGATCCTGGCGGCCGGCCTGGCCAACTCCAAGCATGGTCGCGAGATCATGAAGGAGTGCATCGAAGAGGCTGCTGCGCGGGTCATCCACGATCTGGAACGTTACATCAACGCTCTGGGCACCATTGCTGCCATGGCCCCGTTGCTGGGCTTGCTCGGCACCGTGCTGGGCATGATCGATATTTTCAGCGCGTTTACCGGAAATGGCATGACCACCAACGCTTCGGTGCTGGCCGGTGGTATTTCCAAGGCCCTGATCACCACGGCTGCCGGTTTGATGGTCGGTATCCCGGCGGTATTCTTCCATCGATTCCTGCAACGCCGGATCGATGAACTGGTGGTAGGGATGGAGCAGGAAGCGATCAAACTGGTCGAGGTAGTGCAGGGCGACCGTGACGTGGACCTGTCCGGGAGCAAAGCGTGAAATTCCGCCGCAAACAACGGGAAACGGTGGACATCAACCTCGCGTCGCTGATTGACGTGGTGTTCATCCTGCTGCTGTTTTTCGTCGTGACTACCACCTTTACCCGTGAGACCCAGCTGCGCGTCGAGCTGCCGGAAGCGGTCAGTGGTGCATCTGCCGACGACCAAACCCGGCAGCTCGATATCGCCATCAGTGCCGACGGTGTGTTCTCTGTGAATAACCATATATTGCCAAAAAGCGACCTCGCCACGTTGATGGAAGCGCTGGAGAAAGAATCCAAGGGTGATACCAACCTGCCATTATCCATCAGCGCCGATGGCAAATCCCGGCATCAGTCGGTCATCACTGCGATGGACGCCGCCGGCAAACTCGGATTCAGCCATTTGCGCATGACCACCATCGAAGCGGCGCCCCCCGCGTCCTGATGGCCATGTCCGATCGATTGCTGGCCGCGTGGTACGCAGGTCATCCGGCCCTGAAGCTGTTGCAGCCACTGGAGTGGCTGTATCGGCGCGTGGTCATGAACAAGCGCAAGCGCTTTTTGGCGGGTGAGGGCCAGATCTATCTGCCACCCGTGCCGCTGATTGTGGTGGGCAACATCACCGTGGGTGGCACCGGCAAGACGCCGCTGATTCTATGGATGATCGAGCACTGCCGGCGCAGCGGCCTGCGGGTCGGCGTGGTCAGCCGCGGCTACGGCGCCAAACCGCCGCAATTGCCATGGCGAGTTGAAGCCGAACAAAGCGCCGACATCGCAGGTGACGAGCCGTTGTTGATCGTCCAGCGCACGGGTGTGCCGCTGATGATCGACCCCAATCGCAGCAACGCTGTCAAAGCGTTGCTGGCCAGTGAGCCACTGGACCTGATCCTGTCTGACGACGGCATGCAGCACTACCGCATGGCCCGCGACCTGGAACTGGTGTTGATCGACGCCGCTCGCGGCCTGGGCAACCGCCGTTGCCTGCCTGCCGGGCCATTGCGTGAGCCGGTCGAGCGCCTGCAAAGCGTCGACGCGGTCCTCTACAACGGTGCCGCGACTGACCGCGATGATGGATTTGCCTTTCAATTGCAATCCACCGCGCTGGTCAATCTGCGCAGCGGCGAACGGCGTCCCCTCGACCATTTCCCCAGCGGCCAGGCCCTGCACGCGGTGGCCGGCATCGGCAATCCGCAACGTTTCTTCAAGACCCTCGAAACGCTACACTGGAAGCCGGTTCCACATGCGTTTGCCGACCACGCCGAATATAGCGTGCAGGCGTTGAATTTCATGCCGTCATTGCCGTTGGTGATGACGGAAAAAGACGCGGTGAAATGCCGTGCCTTTGCCGCCGCGGACTGGTGGTACCTGGCGGTCGATGCCGTGCCGTCGCCGGCCTTCGTGGCCTGGTTCGACACGCAGCTGATGCGCCTGCTGCCGGCTCGTTTGTTGCCTTAACTCCGTTTTTTCAAGGGAATGCTCATGGACACCAAATTGCTCGATATCCTCGCTTGCCCGGTCTGCAAAGGCCCGCTCAAGCTCAGCGCCGACAAGACCGAGCTGATCAGCAAGGGCGCAGGTCTGGCCTACCCGATTCGCGACGGCATCCCGGTGATGCTCGAATCCGAAGCGCGTACCCTGACCACCGACGAGCGCCTGGACAAATGACCACAGCCTTTACCGTAGTCATTCCGTCGCGTTTCGCCTCCACCCGCCTGCCGGGCAAGCCGCTTCTGCTGATCGCCGGCAAGCCGATGATCCAGCACGTCTGGGAACAGGCGAGCAAAAGCAGCGCCGAGCGAGTGGTGGTGGCCACCGACGACGCGCGTATCGTCGAGGCCTGCAAAGGCTTCGGTGCCGAAGTGGTGATGACCCGTGAAGATCACAATTCCGGTACCGATCGCCTGGCCGAAGTGGCGACGAAGCTGGGCCTGGCACCCGACGCCATCGTGGTCAACGTCCAGGGCGACGAACCGCTGATCCCGCCGAGTGTGATCGATCAGGTCGCCGCCAACCTGGCGGCCCACACCGAAGCGCGCATGGCCACCCTGGCCGAGCCGATCGAAGACGTGGACACCCTGTTCAATCCCAACGTGGTCAAGGTCGTCAGCGACCTCAATGGCCTGGCGCTGACGTTCAGTCGCTCCACCTTGCCCTGGGCGCGGGATGCGTTCGCCGTGAACCGTGAGCAATTGCCCGAAGGTGTGCCTTACCGCCGCCACATCGGCATCTATGCCTACCGCGCCGGTTTCCTGCAGGATTTCGTCAGCTGGGGTCCATGCTGGCTGGAAAACACCGAGTGCCTGGAACAGCTGCGTGCCCTGTGGCACGGCGTGCGGATCCATGTGGCCGACGCACTGATTGCGCTGCCAGCCGGTGTCGATACCGTTGAAGACCTCGAGCGCGTTCGTCGCCTGCTGGGGGTGTGATGCGGGTTCTGTTTGTCTGCCTGGGCAACATCTGCCGCTCTCCCACGGCCGAAGGCGTGCTGCGGCACAAATTGCGTGAAGCCGGTCTGGCTGATCGGGTCGAAGTCGCTTCCGCCGGCACCGGTGACTGGCATGTCGGCAAGGCGCCGGACAAGCGCAGTCAGGCCGCGGCGCAGCTGCGTGGTTATGACTTGTCCACCCAGCGCGCCCGGCAAGTCAGCCGCGCCGATTTCGCCACCTACGACCTGATCCTGGCGATGGACAACAGCAACCTGCGCAACCTCGAGGCCTTGCAACCGGCCATGGGCAAGGCCGAGCTGGACCTTTTCCTGCGCCGTTACCAGTCGCAAGTCGATGAAGTGCCGGACCCGTACTACGACGGCGAGCAAGGCTTCGAGCAGGTGCTTGACCTGATCGAGCACGCCAGTGATTTACTGGTGATCGAATTGAAGGGACGGTTATGAGTTTGCAGGTTCAATCGCAGGTTTCGCTCAAGCCGTTCAACAGCTTTGGCGTGGACGTTGAGGCTCGGCTGTTTGCCGAGGCCCATAGCGACACCGATGTGCGTGAAGCCCTGGCCTATGGACTGGAACACGAGGTTGCGGTGCTGGTGATTGGCGGTGGCAGCAATCTGCTGCTGACGGCGGATATCGATTCACTGGTGCTGCGCATGGCCACTCGCGGAATTCGCGTGCTGAGCGACGACGGCAGCAAAGTGGTGATCGAAGCCGAGGCGGGCGAGCCTTGGCATCCCTTTGTGCAACACACACTGTCCCTGGGGTTGTCCGGCCTGGAAAACCTCAGCCTGATTCCCGGCACCGTCGGTGCGGCACCGATGCAGAACATTGGCGCCTATGGGGTCGAGATCAAGGACGTGTTCGCCGGCCTCACCGCCCTCGATCGCCAGAGCGGCGAAATGCGCGACTTCACACTGCAAGAGTGCAACTTCGCTTACCGCGACAGCCTGTTCAAACAGGAGTCTGGGCGCTGGTTGATCCTGCGCGTACGTTTCGCCCTCGATCGCGCCGCGCATCTGCATCTGGAGTACGGCCCGGTGCGTCAGCGCCTGACCGAACAAGGCATCGAGCATCCGACCGCCAGCGATGTCAGCCAGGCTATTTGCAGCATCCGCAATGAAAAACTCCCGGATCCGGCCGTGCTCGGCAATGCCGGTAGCTTCTTCAAGAACCCCTTGGTGTCGGCGGCGCTGGCTGCGCGGCTCAAGGGTGAGTACCCGGACCTGGTGGCCTATGCGCAACCCGACGGTCGAATGAAACTGGCCGCCGGCTGGTTGATCGAGCGGGCGGGGTGGAAGGGGTTCCGTGAGGCTGACGCTGGGGTACATAAGTTGCAGGCGTTGGTACTGGTCAACTATGGCGGCGCAACGGGCCTGCAATTGCTGAACCTGGCGCAGCGCATCCAGAAAGACATTTTCGAGCGTTTCCATGTCGATCTGGAAATGGAGCCGAACCGCTATTGAGCTAAGCTTTCAGGACGGATCAAAAAGCCCTGCACAATGTTTGTTGTGCAGGGCTTTTTTGTTAATGCTCGGTTAACTTAGTCAGCTAACGATGCACACTCTTGCTCCACCAAAGGCCCGGTGCAGACGCCTAATGCTGTTCAGTTAAGGAAACTGTAGGAGCGAGCTTGCTCGCGATGGTCGTGAACGATGATGCGTGCTTTCTGATTTAACGCGTCGTACTTGCGACCATCGCGAGCAAGCTCGCTCCTACAGAGGATCACATTCGCTTAAGTGAACAGCATTACGGAGCAGACGTCTGCGTCTGCACACGAGAGCCCATTAGCCTGAGTCGATCTGCGTGCGCCCCACCGAAATCCAGCGGCAGATTGCTCGACCCCATAACTCAAGAACTATGCGGGCGTGCCCATGATTACCCTGAAACTCAATGGTCAAGACCATCAACTCGACGTCACCGAGGACATGCCGCTGCTCTGGGCGATCCGCGACGTGGCCGGTTACAACGGCACCAAATTCGGCTGCGGCATGGGCCTGTGCGGGGCCTGCACCATTCATATCGAAGGGGCTCCGGCACGCAGTTGCATCACGCCCATCGGTTCAGTGGTCGGGCAGAATGTCAGCACCATCGACAACCTGCACGCCGACCCGATCGGCAAAGTCGTGCAGCAAGCCTGGCTCGACACGGCAGTAGCCCAGTGTGGCTTCTGCCAGGGCGGGCAAATCATGTCGGCGACGGCGTTGCTCAGGACCAATCCGAACCCGAGCGACGAGCAGATCGAAGAAGCCATGGTCGGCAACATCTGCCGCTGCGGCACCTACAACAGGATCAAGACCGCGATCCGCCAGGCCTCCACTCACCTGAAGGAGGCCAAGGCATGAGCCGGTTACCGAATGATTTCGCCCTGAGCAACCTCAGTCGGCGTGGTTTTATCAAAGGCGTCAGCGCTGCCGGTGTATTGGTCGTCGCCGCGAGCTGGGGCTTGCAGGATGCGTTTGCCAAAGAGAAAGAAAAAAAATTCGGCGCCGACGGCATGCCCCATGGCTGGGTAGATGACCCTAAGGTGTATGTCAGCATCGCCGCCGATGGCACGGTGACTGTGATCTGCAACCGCTCGGAGATGGGGCAGGGCGTGCGCACCAGCTTGACCATGGTGGTGGCCGATGAACTGGAAGCCGACTGGGCGATGGTCAAGGTGCAGCAGGCCCCCGGCGATGAAGTGCGCTTCGGCAACCAGGACACCGACGGCTCGCGCAGCATGCGTCACTGGTACGAGCCGATGCGTCGCTGCGGTGCCGCCGCGCGGACCATGCTCGAACAGGCCGCCGCCGCACAATGGAAAGTGCCGGTCGGTGAATGCCATGCGCAACTGCACAAGGTCGTCCATGAGCCGTCCGGCCGCGAGCTCGGATATGGCGCCCTGGCCTCCGCCGCAGGCGCCTTGCCGGTTCCGGCCCGCGACAGCCTGAAACTCAAGCAACCCGCGCAGTTCCGTTACATCGGCAAGGAAGGCACCAAGGCCATCGATGGGGAGGACATCGTCAACGGCCGGGCGGTGTACGGCGCCGACGTGCATTTCGACGGCATGCTGTATGCCACCATTGCACGGCCTGCGGTGTATGGCGGCAAAGTCAAAAGCTTCGATGGCAGCGCGGCGATGAAAGTCCCCGGTGTGGTCAAGGTGGTGCAGATCGAAAGCCGTCCGTTGCCTTCGGAATTTCAACCACTCGGCGGGATCGCCGTGGTGGCGAGCAATACCTGGGCGGCGATCAAGGGCCGCGAGGCGCTGATAATCGAGTGGGACGACGGCCCCAATGCCAGCTACGACTCGATCGCCTATCGCAAGGAACTTGAAGCAGCCTCGCTCAAGCCCGGCAAGGTGGTGCGCAATACCGGCAACATCGACAAGGCCATGGCCAGCGTCGGCAGCACCCTGGAAGCTTCCTACTACTTGCCGCATTTGTCACAGTCGCCGATGGAACCGATGGTCGCCATTGCGCGGTTCACGGACGGTGCCTGCGAAGCCTGGGGGCCAAGCCAGGCGCCGCAGGTCACCCGGGAACGGATCGGTGAACGCCTGGGCCTGCCGTTCGACAAGGTCACGTTCAACGTGACCTTGCTCGGGGGCGGGTTCGGGCGCAAGTCCAAGCCTGACTTCATCATCGAAGCCGCCATCCTCGCCAAGGAGTTCCCCGGTAAAGCGGTGCGGGTGCAATGGACCCGCGAAGACGACATCCATTGTTCCTACTTCCACACCGTATCGGCCGAATACCTCAAGGCCAGCCTGAACAAGGATGGCCTGCCATCCGGCTGGTTGCACCGCACGGTGGCCCCGAGCATCACCGCGTTGTTTGCGCCGGGCATGAACCATGAGGCGGCGTTCGAACTGGGCATGGGATTCACCAACATGGCGTATGCGATCCCCAACATTCGCCTGGAGAACCCCGAGGCAACGGTGCACACCCGCGTCGGCTGGTATCGCTCGGTGTCGAACATTCCCCATGGTTTCGCGATCCAGAGTTTTGTCGATGAGCTGGCGCACAAGGCCGGGGAGGATCCGCTGAAGTACCAGATCAGACTGCTCGGTCCGGACCGTCAGATCGATCCGCGCACCTTGAGTGAAGAGTGGAACTACGGCGAATCCCCTGAGCGTTATCCGATCGACACCGCGCGCCTGCGCACGGTACTGGAGACCGCCGCCAAGGCTGCCGGTTGGGGGCGCGAGTTGCCCAAGGGCCGCGGTCTGGGACTGGCGGTGCATTACAGCTTCGTGACGTATGTGGCGGCGGTGATCGAAGTGGAGGTCAAAGACGACGGCACGCTGGTGGTGCACAAGGCCGACATCGCCGTCGATTGCGGACCGCAGGTCAACCCCGAGCGCATTCGCGCGCAGTTCGAAGGCGCCTGCGTCATGGGCCTGGGTAATGCAGTGCTGGGGGAAATCAGCTTCAAGGGCGGCAAGGTCCAGCAGGATAACTTCCACATGTACGAAGTGGCACGCATGTCCCTGGCGCCAAAAGAAGTGGCCGTGCATCTGGTGACGCCGCCGGGCGACGTGCCATTGGGCGGTGTCGGTGAGCCGGGCGTACCACCGATTGCGCCCGCGCTGTGCAATGCGATCTTTGCGGCCACTGGCAAACGCATCCGTAACCTGCCGGTTCGTTATCAGCTGTCGGGCTGGCAGAAGGCCGAAGCCTGATGGACAGCGCCGATCTGAACGTCCTGCGCAGCGTGTTGCAATGGCATCGTGCCGGTCAGCGGGTGGTGTTGTACAGCGTGGTCGAAACCTGGGGCACCGCGCCCCGGGCACCTGGCGCCATGCTGGCCTTGCGTGAAGACGGCGTGGTGATCGGTTCGGTCTCGGGCGGGTGTGTCGAAGATGACTTGATCGCCCGGCTGCATGACGGACGCCTTGCGCTTGACGGGCCGCCGGTGCAGTTGATCACCTACGGCGTGACCCGCGAGGAAGCCGCACGTTTCGGCTTGCCCTGCGGTGGCACCTTGCGCTTGACCGAGGAGCGTATCGACGGTGGGGCTTGGGTCGAGCAATTGCTCGCCCGTTGCGAGGCCCATGAAATCGTTGCCCGTGAACTGAACCTGGCCACCGGCGAAGTGCTTTTGCAGCCGGCCAGTAAAGCTGACGTGTTGACGTTCGACGGACAGACCTTGCGGGCGATCTATGGCCCGCGCTGGCGCTTGCTGCTGATCGGCGCGGGGCAGCTGTCACGTTATGTGGCGGAAATGGCCCGGTTGCTGGATTTCGAGGTGTTGATTTGCGATCCGCGTAGCGAGTTCGTCTATGGTTGGGAGGAGCAGCACGGACGATTCGTTTCGGGCATGCCGGATGAGGCGGTGTTGAATATCCAGACCGATGAGCGCACAGCCATCGTGGCCTTGACCCATGATCCGCGCCTGGACGACATGGCGCTGCTCACGGCCCTGGATTCCAGGGCTTTTTACGTCGGGGCGCTGGGGTCGCGGGTCAACAGCCAGAAGCGCCGGGAAAACCTGGCTCAACTGGGTTTGTCGCAACCGGCGATTGACCGCTTGCATGGTCCGGTCGGCTTGCACATTGGCAGTCATAATCCAGCGGAAATTGCCTTGTCGCTCATGGCGGAAATCGTGGCGGTCAAAAACGGCGTCGAACTGAAGCAGAAGAAAGTCTTGCAGGAGAGGGTATGAGCGAGTCCATTGGCGTCATCGTACTGGCGGCGGGGCAGGGCAGCCGGTTTCGTCAGGTGGCGGGTGACGATAAGGACAAGCTGCTGGTGGACTGCACCGGTCGTGACGGCGTCACCGTGCATTCGGTGATCGAACAGGTGCTGGTAAATCTGCCGGCCACGCTTGAGAAGCGCGTGCTGGTGACCACGGCGGATCGCCCGCAAGTGATGCGCATGGCTCAAGCCTATGGGTGCGAGATTGTGCGGATCGAGTCGACCGGTCTGGGCGACAGCATTGCGGCGGGTGTGGCGGCGTGCTCGCAACTTGGTGGCTGGCTGATTATGTTGGGGGATATGCCGTTTATCCTGCCATCCAGCGTTGAACAGGTCGTCGCAGCCATTGCGGAGGTTGCGATCAGCGTGCCGGTGCATGAGGGGCAATATGGGCATCCGGTGGGGTTCGGGCGAAGCTTCGGTCCGGGATTGATGGCGTTGACCGGTGATCAAGGCGCCAAGTCGCTGTTCGCCCAGGCGAGGGTGGTCGAGGTGGCGGTGGAGGATCCCGGGGTGTTGTGGGATGTGGATGTGCCTGAGGCGCTGGTTTTTCAATAACGGTTGTCAGCGGAATTGCATTCCGCACTTTCCTCGGAATAATCGGCTCTTCCTTTCGCCCATTCGTATTTATCGATGGGTGCCAGATATAAAACTCGTTATTCAGCGGGTTCTATCCGACATACGATCATGTGGTGTGTGGTGTTCACAGATGGGGTGAACATCCGGTCAGTACTCATTAGAAAAAAGAGCCTACATGATGAAGCACTATATGGATGCGTCGGTCAGTGTCAGTCCTTTGGAGCTGGACAGTGATATTCGGGAGTTGGGAGCCTTGGAGCGGGCATTAAGTTCTGCAGATGTTTTTCAACCTGTTCCGCGTTATGTCAAAACACTTCGACAACTTAGAAAAGCGTTGCAAGCAATTAGTTGTCATCGCGACGAAATCAAGTTCGGGGTCACTTTTGGAGAACGGTTGAAAGAACTGGGTGACGACTTCGGTTTATCCCCGGAGCACTTTTCGGTCAATACCAGTGGCTCACCGCTGATTGTCAAGGAGCAGGTCGGAGAACACCTGATTTCGCCCACTCATTTTGAAAACGGTGCGTATTTCAGCCACCCCCATGCCGATCATCAACTCGATCACTCGGCGCAGGAGCTGCCTTCGATCAAGATTGGACAGTATGTGCGTTTTGGTCGTAACGCTGCGGTCAATGCCGGCGGCGATGTCGATATAGGCGATGGTGTCTGGCTATCGCCGGGAAGCCAGTTACTGCGTCAGGACCATGACCCGTATGGCCGGCTCTCCATCGGCTCGCGGACTGTCGCGATGACGCGCCTGCCACCGGTGCGACTGTGCGATTACGCGTGGGTCGGGCGTGAAGCGATTGTGGGCTGGAACGCCGATTACCTGGGCAAGGCGAGCATTGTCGGAATCCGTTCCTTCCTCAATACTTGGGTCGGCGACTATTCCATCGTTGGCGATCAGGGAAAGGTCCTGCAATACCTGCCGTTCAAGGCTCACCTCATGGAAACCTACCAGCCGTCGATCGAGCAGACGCTGCAAGTCAGCGATTGGGCCGCGATCAATTCGGACTGGTTGATGATCTACCGTGACAGCCCGAAGCGCGAGACGCCGACATTGCCGGCGCCACTGGCGAAGTATCTCGACACGCCGGGCAAAAAGTCCGTATTGCTGATTGCCCCATCCGATAACGTTCAGCTTCAAGCGTTCGGCCAGCACAGCCTGGATGTCATTTCCAGTTCCCGGCAGCCGTTTGCCCATCACTTGCAGTGGGCTCAGGACTACGGCCATAAGCAGCTCAGGTTGCGCGCCGATCTGGATTTTTCGAGGTTGCCATTCACCTCGGCCGGCGACTTTCACTATCGCCGTCGATTGGGTTACTCACTGATAGTCGCCAACAGTTCGCCTGTCGAGGCCGAGCCTTGCCGAGTCTATGTCAATGAACTGGCCCGGGTGCTGGCGACGCAGGCACTGTTGTTGGTGCCCATCACTGATGTGTTGCAGGCGCAACTGTCTGTGTATCAAGACTTGTTTCATCTGCAAGGGGAAGTCGAGTTCGACGGTACCTCTTTCATGTTAATGAAGAAGATCTAACGGAGGCGTCAATGCCGTACTTATTACTGTCACTCGCTGCCGTGTTCTGGGGCGGTAACTATGTCGTCGGAAAATTGATGGTGGTGGATGTTGATCCGGTGATGCTGTCGCAACTTCGATGGCTGATTACCAGCGCTTTATTACTGCTGATTAACTATAAAGCCGTCATCGCCAGTTTGCCGGCCGCGCGTAAGTCATGGTTGACCCTGGTTATGCTGGCGGTCTGTGGCCAAGTTATATTTCCGCTGACCTTATATATCGGTTTGCAATACACCAGTTCGTTGAATGCGGCGATTTACCTGTCGGCCACGCCGTGTCTGGTACTGGCCCTCAACCGTTTTGTTTTCGGTGATTTCATCTCCAGGTCGAACATGCTTGGGGTGGTCATCAGTACGGTGGGTGTGTTCTGGCTGGTGACGATGGGGCATCTGTCCGATTTGAGCTTCCTGGAAGGCTTCAACAAAGGCGATTTCTGGACCATGGCCTCGGCTGCCAGTTGGGCTGTCTATTGCTCCTTTTTGCGAACAAAGCCAAAAACCATCGCCGGCAATGCGTTCGTGACGTATTGCGCGGTGGTGGGGGCGCTGTGTCTGATTCCGTTCAGCCTGGGTATTTGGGCGTTGCACCCTGATCTGACGTTCAACCTGGGGCAGGGCGCTGCACCGTGGCTGGGCCTGGCGTATCTGGTGATCTTCCCGTCCTGGCTGTCGTACTTGTTCTGGAGCAAAGGGATCGGTGAAATCGGTGCCACCCGCGGTGAAATCTTCACTCACTTGGTGCCACTGTCCGGTGGGCTATTCAGTATTATGTTCCTCGACGTGCAACTGCACGCCTATCACCTGGTCAGTCTGGTGCTGATCGTATTTGGGGTGATCCTCTGTTCCATTAAAAGGCGGGCACCGGTGGTACTGCGCACGGAGGCGGCTTGATGGACAGAATCATCGATTCGGTCGACCGACACGGTGTGCGGTGGGTGGGGATTGTGCAGGGCAAGGGGGCAACAGCTTTGGTCTGGCATGTCGAAGATGCCGAAAGTTCTCAGGCGTTGGCTGTGCGATACGTGCGTAGCAAGCAATCCTGGGAGCACTTCAAAAGCAATTTGGCCTTGGTAGCGGTGCCGCTTGAAGCGCTTTCATTGATGACCTTTAAGGTGCCGCTGCGGCCCGTACGGGATGCCGGGTGCATGGTGAGCGGTTTTGGTTACACGCATCGCTCGGTCAATGGTCTGCCCATGCCTCAGCGGTCCTCGCCGGACTGGTACTACAAAGGCAATGGCAAAGGGTTGGTGGCCGCTTCCCGGGCGATCAAATCACCGTGTCATGCCAGTGGCTCGGGAATCGAGATCGAGTACGCCTGTGTGTACCTCATCGACGACTGCCGAACCCCCCGCTATATCGGTTACACCTTGGCAGTGGATTTTTCTGACCCGGTGCTGCGTCACACTCAACCCGGGCTGGCCGGTCTCTCCAAGTTGCGCAATACCGCGTTGTGCCACGAGCTGGTGATCGCAGAACCACCGCGCTACTCAGTGGTGAGGAGTTCGATTGTTCGGCGTGGTGAAACCGTGTGGGACAAACAGTCGCTATTGGGGCTGGATCAGTTGATGTTTGCCAAACGTGAACTCGAAGCCCTGTTGTTCCAGCATGAAGAGCTTTGCGAGCCCGGTACGGTTCACTATGTTTTGCTCGGTGCCTCATTAAGCACCGACAAGGATGCCTTCGAGTTGCAGCACGATGATGTCATTCGGGCGAGCAGCCAGGAGGATGGACTGCAACTGTCCAACCTCTTCGAGGACGAGGTGGTGCGGCAATCGTGTAACTGCTGACGGGGACCCGGCCCGTTACCCTTCCGTCAGCGGTAAGCAGGCCGGTTTTTCGAAGTCCAGCACCCATTGCGCCAGCGCTCTGGGGGCTGGTTTGCCAGGGTGATCGAAAAACACGAATTCGGTGGTCAGTGAGGCATATGAACCACTCAGGAAATACGTTTGCACCTGTTCACTGCGGCAGCACGAATCGACTAGTGACAACGGCACCAGGGCAACACCCACGCCGTTGATCACATTAGAAAACAACAGCGGATAAGAGCCACACTCGATGATTTTTTCCGGGGTGATATTGCCCATCATGAATAGTTCGTCGAGATTGCGTTGCGAAGCGCTGCGCCGGCTGTTGACCAGGAACACTTGGCCACTGAACGCTTTCAGGTCCTGGATGGCGGGGTGTGCTGCGCTGTAGATCAAGGCCAGTGGATCGTTGAACAGCGTTACCCGGCGATAGTGCGAAGGTGCAAAGCCTGCGCCGACAATCACTGCGTCGAGCTTGCCGGCCTCAAGATCCTTGAGCAGCGACTGTGTATTACCAATGCTGACATCCACTGCCAGCCCGTCGGGATTGGCAACGATGCTTTGCAACAGGTTCTGGCGAGTAATAGTGAGGTTTTCGATGACACCCAAACGCACCCGTGATTCGGTTTTTGTCTGGCTCAGGCTGGCTTGAGCGCGAGCAACCAGTTCGAGGATTTGTGAGGCGTAGGCATAGAGCTCCTTGCCTGGCGCCGTCATCGTGATACCGCGACCGGAGCGTTCGAACAGCTTGGTATCGAGCCGTGATTCGAGTGTCTTGATGCGGAAGGAAATACTGGATTGAGCGCGGTTTAACCTGATCGCTGCTTGTGTGACGCTGCCGTAGTCAACAATCGCTTTGAAAGCGTCCAGTTCAGCAATTTCCATAGTCACGCACTCTTTGCTCCATAACGGGCCGAAGGCTTTCAGGCCGTGGCAGGACCTACTTCGAGCCCTGCACCGCTCTATTCTGCACGTTGCACAGCTCTTTCGTAATACTTGCTTACAAATATTTAAGCGGGTGTTTAGCGAGGAACGCAATCGCCTCGGCAATAAACCGTTGCCAAGTAGCGACAGGCTTCAGTTTCTATTGTCAAGTCCTGAAGCAGGTGTAAACCTTATTCAGGACGGGACATATAAGCAAAAAAAGCCCCGCCTGGGATCACCAGGCGGGGCTTTTCAGTGGCCGATGGAATCAGACGAGAGGTTTAGGCTCGTGTTCTTTTTCCTCGGCTTGCTCGTGTTGCTCTACCGCTTCCTGAACGGAGCGCGGCGCTTCGTGGATCACCGACTCAACCGGCTCGGCAGCCACTTCAGCGGCCGGGGCAGGCGCTGCCTCAACCACTTCAGCTGCAACCGGAGCCGCAGCGGCAGCCAGTTCAGCTTCCTTCTGCAGACGCTCGGCTTCACGCTTGCGACGACGCACTTCACGCGGGTCGTTAGGAGCACGGCCACTTGGCGTCAGGGCGCTGGCAGGAGCAGCTTCGACTACCGGAGCTGGTGCTTCGGCAACGACTGGCGCTTCAACGACTGGCGCTGGAGCCGGTTCTGCAGCGGCAACCACCAGCTCGGAAACCATGGCTTCAGGCACTTGGGTCTCGGCAGCGGGCGCTGGTGTTTCAGCGACGGCTGGCTCGGCCACCCAGTTGAACGCCGTTTGCTCTTCACGCACTTCGCGAACGGTTTCAGTCACAGTCTCAACAACCGCTTCTGCAGCCACGGCAGGTGCTTCTACCACTGGCGCTGGCTCGGCAGCCGCTTCAACGGCAGGCTGTGCCTCAGGCGCTGGTGCTACTTCGATTTCCGGTGACGCAGTGAATTCGACCGGGGTGGTCGCTTCAACGACTGGTGCTTCAACCGGAGCTTCCAGGGTCGAGGCAGTGGCGCGTTCGGCTTGCACATTGGCTTCAGCTTCGGCTGGAGCGCTGATCACGCTGCTGGCGACGGCTGCGGTAACAGCCAGGCCGGCGGCCAGATCGGCAACGCTTGGTGCTTCGGCGTTTTCGCCGGACTCGGACTCTTCCGAACCTTCGATCACGTTGCCGTTGGCGTCACGCTGACGCTCGCGACGGTTGCTGCGACGACGCTGGCCACGGGAGCGGCGACGTGGGCGATCGCCCTCGGCGCTTTCCAGACCGTCTTCCTGCAGTTGCTCTTCGTTGGTGGTCAGTTCTTCTTCGGCTTCAGCTGCGGCAGCTTGTTCGGCACGCGGCTGACGCTCTTCACGCGGAGGGCGTGGCGCGCGTTCTTCACGTGGCTGGCGAGCCGGACGCTCTTCAGCGGTAACAGCGGCAGCTGGAGCAGCCGGAGCGGCATCCAGAGGCTCGCGCAGTTCACGAACGCGTTCTTCGCGCTCGCCACGTGGCTTGCGCTCTTCGCGCGGAGCGCGCGGTGCACGTTCTTCACGAGGAGCGCGTGGTGCGCGTTCTTCGCGGGCTACTGCCGGAGTTTCTTCACGGGGCTCGCGAACTTCGCGTGGCTGGCGCTCTTCACGCGGTGCACGTTCTTCACGTGGTGCACGTTCTTCGCGGGGCTTGCGATCTTCATCGCGGCGAACGTTGCGGTTGCGGCTTTGCTGGCGACCGTTGCGACGCTCTTCGTTGCGGGCCGGACGCTCGGCGGCAGGCTTTTCAACCACAACCGGCGCGACAGGCTCTTCCTTGGTGGCGAACAGGCTGACCAGCGACTTCACCAGGCCTTTGAACAGGCTTGGCTCTGGCACGGCGACCGGCGCAGGGGCCGGTGCGGCAACTTCGGTCGGAACCGGAGCGTTGGCGCGGGCCGGCGCCGTCTTGACCGCTGCTTCCTGGCGAACCAGGGTGCGGGTCGCAGCGGCTGGCTGGACTTCTTCCACTTCGGCAGCGGCAGCGGCGATTTCGTAGCTGGACTGGTTGGTGGCCGCTTCCGGGCTGTCATCACGCAGGCGCTGCACTTCGAAGTGCGGCGTCTCGAGGTGATCGTTCGGCAGGATGACGATGCGGGCGCGGGTGCGCAGTTCGATCTTGGTGATCGAGTTGCGTTTTTCGTTGAGCAGGAACGCAGCCACCGGGATCGGCACTTGTGCACGAACTTCGGCGGTACGGTCTTTCAGGGCTTCTTCTTCGATCAGGCGCAGAATCGCCAGGGACAGCGATTCAACGTCACGGATGATGCCGGTGCCGTTGCAACGCGGGCAGACGATGCCGCTGCTTTCGCCCAGGGATGGACGCAGGCGTTGACGGGACATTTCCAGCAGGCCGAAGCGCGAGATGCGACCGACTTGCACGCGAGCGCGGTCGGCTTCCAGGCATTCGCGGACTTTCTCTTCCACGGCGCGCTGGTTCTTGGCAGGGGTCATGTCGATGAAGTCGATGACGATCAGGCCGCCGATGTCGCGCAGGCGCAACTGACGGGCGATTTCTTCGGCCGCTTCAAGGTTGGTTTGCAGGGCGGTTTCTTCGATGTCGCTGCCTTTGGTGGCGCGCGCCGAGTTGATGTCGATGGACACCAGGGCTTCGGTCGGGTCGATGACGATGGAACCGCCGGAAGGCAGTTCGACGACGCGCTGGAAAGCGGTTTCGATCTGGCTTTCGATCTGGAAGCGGTTGAACAGCGGAACGCTGTCTTCGTACAGCTTGATCTTGCTGGCGTACTGCGGCATCACCTGGCGGATGAAGGTCAGGGCTTCGTCCTGGGCTTCAACGCTGTCGATCAGCACTTCGCCGATGTCCTGGCGCAGGTAGTCGCGGATCGCGCGGATGATCACGTTGCTTTCCTGGTAGATCAGGAACGGCGCGGCGCGGTCCAGCGAAGCTTCCTTGATGGCGGTCCAGAGTTGCAGCAGGTAGTCGAGGTCCCACTGCATTTCTTCGCTGCTGCGGCCCAGGCCGGCAGTGCGCACGATCAAACCCATGTCGGCCGGGGCAACCAGACCGTTCAGCGCTTCACGCAGTTCATTGCGCTCTTCGCCTTCGATGCGACGGGAAATACCGCCGGCACGCGGGTTGTTCGGCATCAGCACCAGGTAGCGACCGGCCAGGCTGATGAAGGTGGTCAGGGCGGCGCCCTTGTTGCCACGCTCTTCTTTTTCGACCTGAACGATGACTTCCTGGCCTTCGCTCAGGACGTCCTTGATGTTGACGCGACCTTCCGGGGCTTTCTTGAAGTATTCGCGGGAGATTTCTTTGAGGGGCAGGAAGCCGTGGCGCTCAGAGCCGAAATCGACAAAGGCAGCCTCGAGGCTTGGTTCGATGCGAGTAATCCGGCCTTTATAGATGTTGGCCTTCTTCTGCTCGCGTGCACCGGATTCGATGTCCAGGTCGTAGAGGCGCTGGCCATCTACCAGTGCAACACGCAACTCTTCGGGTTGAGTTGCGTTAATCAGCATTCTTTTCATGTAGTACCGTCGGTTTCCGGGCTGCCGGAAACGGCGTTCGGCACACACGACTTCTCACGGTCGGTGTCAGGTGCGTCGGGAGTGGTTGGCCATTTCCCGTGTCCAGCGAAGTCCGGCCAATGTGGGCCTTCATCGCGACGTACGCGTCCTGCTTGCTGTGGCTACTTAAGCACTCAGTCAGGAGGAGGAATCAACCAGCGGCTGTGGACGAGATGAAGCGTCTTGAGAAAGCCTGTTGCTACACAGTCCGGCGGTTGTGCATCTCCACCCTACACGTATCCCTGATAATTCGGGTGCTGCCGCGCGCAGAATCCGCAGCGGGTTGGCATTTACCGTGAGCTCCGAAAGGGGAGGTCACGCATCATGGCTAATTTAGGCGTTGTTTCCGATGCCTTCGCTCGGGGGTCATTCGCAGCTGACTGCACTTTGTGAACTGGCCGTGAATATGGCTCGCAAAACGAGTGAGAACTCTGCTTTGTGGCGTGATTCAGGCCTCATGTCACCTGCGCTCGTTACACCTGCAAACTCCACCGTTACGTAGCGAAAGCCCCGTAGGACGGCCTCGCATCCTGGTGAATTGCGTTGGTCAGGGCCGGTTTTTGACCGTTGGTCCGCTGTCCAGGCCGCTTTTGGCGACGTTCGCGACTATAGCAGCAATGATTAAGTGCTTCAATTCCATAAAAAATTGTTATCATCCGCGGCATGACGACGACTACCCTCCCGACTCCAAGCGTACAACTGCTTGAGGTCTCGCCGGAATATGCCGGCCAACGTATTGATAATTTCCTTCTCGCCCGACTCAAAGGCGTGCCCAAGACCTTGATTTACCGCATTTTGCGCAAAGGCGAAGTGCGGGTGAACAAAGGTCGGATCAAGCCCGAGTACAAGCTGCAGGCGGGCGACATCGTGCGCGTGCCGCCGGTTCGAGTGCCCGAGCGCGACGAGCCGGTGCCACTGGCGCAGGGGTTGCTGCAGCGACTCGAAGCCTCGATTGTCTTCGAAGACAAGGCCCTGATCGTGATCAACAAGCCTGCGGGCATTGCTGTGCACGGCGGTAGCGGCCTGACTTTCGGGGTGATCGAAGCCTTTCGTCAGTTGCGCCCCGATTGCAAGGAGCTCGAGCTGGTTCACCGTCTCGACCGTGATACCTCCGGCCTGTTGATGATCGCCAAGAAGCGCAGCATGTTGCGCCACTTGCACACTGCGTTGCGCGGTGATGGCGTCGACAAGCGCTACATGGCGCTGGTCCGCGGTAACTGGGCGAGCTCGATCAAGCAAGTCCGTGCGTCGCTGGGCAAGAGCAATCTGCGCTCCGGCGAGCGCATGGTTGAGGTCGACGAGGAGGAGGGGAAGGAGTCCGTGACCGTGTTCAAGGTCCTGCGCCGCTTCGGCGACTTTGCCACCATGATCGAGGCCAAACCGATTACCGGCCGGACTCACCAGATCCGTGTCCACACCCTGCACGCCGGGCATTGCATCGCTGGCGACACCAAGTATGGCGACGAAGGTTTCAGCAAGGAAATCCGCGATCTGGGCGGCAAGCGTCTGTTCCTGCACGCCTACATGCTGACCGTGCCACTTCCCGATGGCGGTGAGCTGAAGCTGCAAGCGCCGGTCGACGAGATGTGGGCCAAAACCGTGGAGCGATTGAGTGCGCCCATCTGATTACAAGCTGCTGATCTTCGATTGGGACGGCACGCTGGCCGATTCCATTGGCCGGATTGTCGAGGCCATGCACGTTGCCTCGCAGCGCTCCGGATTTGAGCTGCGCGATGATTTTGCCGTCAAAGGCATCATCGGCCTGGGCTTGCCGGAAGCGATCCGCACCCTGTACCCCGAGATTGATGATGGCGAACTGATCGCGTTCCGCGAGCACTATGCCGAACATTACATTGCGTCGGAAGCCGTGCCTTCGCCGCTGTTCGAGGGTGTGGTCGAGTCGCTCGAGGCATTTCGTGCCGAGGGTTATCATCTGGCCGTGGCGACCGGCAAGGCCCGTCGCGGGCTGGACCGGGTGTTGAAGTCCCATGGCTGGGAGAGCTACTTCGATATCACCCGCGCGGCCGACGAGACCGCCAGCAAGCCCCATCCACTGATGCTCGAGCAGATTCTCGCGCATTGCGAGGTCCGCCCGGAACAAGCATTGATGGTTGGTGATTCGTCCTTTGATTTGCAGATGGCGCGCAACGCCGGCATGGGGTCGGTGGCTGTCAGCTATGGCGCTCAATCGATCGATGCGTTGAAGTTGTATGAGCCGCGGCTGGCCATTGACCGTTTTTCAGAATTGCATGCCTGGCTGAGTCAGCGGGCTTAACCGGTTGTTTTTGGGGTGGATGGCATGACCGACGAATGGAAGGCGCCCGCCAAGGCGAGCGCAGAGAGCGGTGACGACAAGAGCTGGAAGCTGCTGGAAAAGACGCTGCTGGCCGGCATACAGGAACAGCGCCGATCCCGTCGCTGGGGGATATTCTTCAAATCACTGACTTTTGTGTATCTGTTCGGTGCCATTGCCCTGTTTTCGCCGCTGATGGATATGGAGAAGGCAGCTACCCTCAGTGCCAATTACACGGCGTTGATCGATGTGACAGGCATGATTGCCGACAAGGAGCCCGCCAGCGCAGACAATATCGTTGGCAGTCTGCGCGCGGCTTTCGAGGACAAGAAGGTCAAGGGCGTCATCCTGCGCATCAATAGCCCGGGCGGCAGTCCGGTGCAGTCGGGTTATGTCTATGACGAGATCCGCCGTCTGCGCGGCCTGCACCCGGACATCAAGCTGTATGCGGTCATTTCCGACCTGGGGGCTTCCGGCGCTTACTACATCGCCAGCGCGGCAGATCAGATCTACGCCGACAAGGCCAGCCTGGTCGGCTCCATCGGAGTAACGGCTGCCGGTTATGGCTTTGTTGGCACCATGGAGAAGCTGGGCGTCGAGCGGCGCACTTACACCGCTGGCGAACACAAGTCGTTCCTCGATCCGTTCCTGCCGCAAAAGCCGGAAGAAACTGTTTTTTGGCAGGGCGTGCTCGATACGACCCACAAGCAGTTCATCGGCAGCGTCAAGCAGGGGCGCGGCGATCGCCTGAAGGACAAGGAGCATCCGGAGCTGTTCTCCGGCCTGGTCTGGTCCGGCGAGCAGGCGCTGCCGCTGGGGTTGATCGATGGGCTGGGTAATGCCAGTTCGGTTGCGCGGGATGTGATCGGCGAGAAAGAGCTGGTGGACTTCACTGTTCAGGAGTCGCCGTTCGATCGCTTCTCGAAAAAGCTCGGTGCCAGCGTGGCTGAGCATTTGGCGATGTGGATGGGGTTTAACGGTCCGTCGCTGCGCTGAATCTCTTGTGATAAAAAAACCGGCTTCAGCCGGTTTTTTTTAGAATCAAAAGATCTTTTGATCTTCAGGGGATTTGCACGCCTTCGGTCAGGAGCATGTCGGTCAAGCGAATCAGTGGCAGGCCGACGAGGCTGGTGGCGTCAGGGCCTTCCGTGCTTTGAAACAGGCTCACCCCCAACCCTTCGGCCTTGAAGCTGCCTGCGCAGTCGTAGGGTTGCTCGGCGTGCAGGTAGCGTTCGATGCGGGTCGCGTCGAGTGTGCGCATGTGTACGGTGAACGGCACGCAATCGACCTGGCAGTGTCCGGTCTGGCTGTTGAGCAGGGCCAGGCCGGTCAGGAATGTCACGCGGGCACCGCTGGCGGCCAGCAGTTGTTCACGGGCCTTTTCGAAGCTGTGGGGCTTTCCGATAATCCGTTCTCCCAGTACGGCGACCTGATCGGAGCCGATTATCAGATGAGCGGTATGGCTGTCGGCCAGGGCTCGTGCTTTCTCTTCGGCGAGGCGCTTGACCAGCTCGATGGCGGATTCGCCCGGGCGATGGCTTTCGTCGATATCCGGCGAGCTGCACGTGAAAGGCAACTGCAAGCGGGCCAGCAATTCCCGGCGATAGACCGAGCCAGAAGCGAGTAATAAAGGCAGCATGCGCATCTCCAGAAGGCAGGTGCGAATTCTAGCGAGGCTTGCAAGTGACGGACAGGGCTGAATTTCCTTTGACATGGGCGGGTGCATCCCTATAATGCTGCGCCTATGTTGAATGACCCGATTCCACCTCACGTTGACCCGCGCAAATTGGCTGATCGTGGCACCACCCTTCAAGGTGAAATGCTGCTGGCCGATTTGGAGAGACTCTGCGACCCGCTTTCCGACAATGTCGGTACGGTGCAGGCTAAATTCGTTTTTGAACGAGATGAACGTAAATCTGTGGTCATCCACAGCTTTATCGACACTGAAGTCAAAATGGTTTGCCAGCGTTGTCTTGAGCTGGTCACCCTGCCGATCCACAGCGAATGCAGTTACGCCGTGGTGAAGGAGGGTGCGAATACCCAGTCGTTGCCGAAAGGTTATGACGTGCTGGAACTGGGCGAAGATCCTTTGGATCTGCAGTCACTGATCGAGGAGGAGCTTCTGCTCGCCTTGCCCATTGTGCCTGCTCATCATCCGGAAGAATGCCAGCAGCCGGCGGGTCTCGATGAGCCCGAACCGAGCGAGGACGAGGTAACGCGGTCCAACCCGTTCAGTGTATTGGCGCAGTTAAAGCGTGACCCAAACGTTTAGGAGTTAATCAATTATGGCTGTTCAGCAGAACAAAAAATCCCGCTCTGCCCGTGACATGCGCCGTTCGCACGACGCTCTCGAGGCTAGCACTCTGTCTGTAGAAAAAACCACCGGTGAAGTTCACCTGCGTCACCACGTATCGCCAGAAGGCGTATACCGTGGCCGTAAAGTGATCGACAAGGGCGCTGACGAGTAATCACTTGTCCGCTCAAGTCATCGCGATTGACGCAATGGGCGGGGACTTCGGTCCCCGCAGCATTGTTCAGGCCAGCCTTGCTTGTCTGTCTGCTACACCCTCGCTGCACCTGACCCTCGTCGGTCAACCCTCCCTGCTTGAAGAATTGATCGCTGGCCATTCGGCTGTGGATCGCGCGCGCCTGTCGATTGCCCCGGCGAGCGAAGTCATTACCATGGACGAAAAACCCACCCAGGCCTTGCGTGGCAAGCCTGACTCGTCGATGCGTGTCGCCCTGGAATTGTTGCGCGACGGCAAAGTCCAGGCCTGTGTCAGTGCCGGTAATACCGGGGCGTTGATGGCGTTGTCGCGGTTCGTGCTCAAGACCTTGCCGGGTATTGATCGTCCGGCCATGGTGGCGGCGATTCCGACACAGAAGGGTTACTGCCAATTGCTCGACCTGGGGGCCAACGTCGATTGCAGTGCCGAGCATCTGCTGCAGTTTGCGGTCATGGGCTCGGTTGCAGCGCAAACTCTGGGCATCGCGCGTCCACGGGTGGCGTTGCTGAATATCGGCACCGAAGACATCAAGGGCAACCAGCAGGTCAAGCTGGCCGCCACTTTGTTACAGGCCGCTCGCGGCATCAATTACATCGGTTTCGTCGAAGGTGATGGTTTGTACCGCGGCGAAGCGGATGTGGTGGTGTGTGACGGTTTTGTCGGCAACATCCTGCTCAAATCCAGCGAAGGCCTGGCGACCATGATTGCCGGGCGCATCGAGGCGTTGTTCAGGAAGAACGTAGCCTCTCGCATGGTCGGCGCGCTGGCGCTGCCCTTGATGAAACGTCTGCAGGCCGATCTGGCACCTGCCCGGCATAACGGCGCGAGCTTTCTCGGATTGCAGGGGATCGTGGTGAAGAGCCACGGTTCTGCCGGAGTGCAGGGTTTTCAAAGCGCCATTGAGCGCGCACTGATCGAGATTCAGGAAAACCTGCCCGAGCGCATTCACGGTCGTCTGGAGGATTTATTGCTTTAGGCGTTTTCGTCGGACAATGCTTAAATGTGACCGGTTGGTTCGATGGGCCATCCAACTGTCAGTTTCTTGCGCCCCCAAAGCGGGACGCCAATTTCCGACGACAAGATCATTAGGGGCTTGTTACATGTCTGCTTCCCTCGCATTCGTCTTTCCGGGACAGGGTTCGCAGTCCCTCGGCATGCTGGCCGAGCTGGGCGCGCAACATCCGGTTGTTCTCGAAACATTCAAAGAAGCTTCCGATGCACTGGGTTACGACCTGTGGGCACTGACCCAGCAAGGGCCGGAAGAGCAACTCAATCAAACCGATAAAACCCAGCCAGCCATTCTGACTGCCTCGATCGCCCTGTGGCGTCTGTGGCTGGCGGAAGGTGGCGCGCGCCCGGCATACGTTGCCGGGCACAGCCTGGGTGAATACAGCGCGCTGGTCGCGGCAGGCAGTCTGAGCCTGGGCGATGCAGTGAAGCTCGTCGAACGTCGTGGCCAGCTGATGCAGGAAGCCGTGCCGGCCGGACAAGGCGGTATGGCTGCCATCCTGGGCCTGGACGATGCTGACGTACTGGCGGCCTGTGCCGAAGCGGCGCAAGGCGAAGTGGTCAGCGCGGTGAATTTCAACTCGCCGGGCCAGGTGGTCATCGCCGGTGCCAAGGCTGCCGTCGAGCGCGCCATCGAAGGCTGCAAGGCACGTGGCGCCAAGCGCGCCATGCCGTTGCCGGTCAGCGTGCCGTCCCATTGCGAGCTGATGCGCCCGGCTGCCGAGCGTTTCGCCGAATCGATCGCCGCTATCGACTGGCAGGCACCGCAGATTCCTGTGGTACAGAACGTCAGTGCCCAGGTGCCGGCCGATCTGGAAACCCTCAAGCGTGATCTGCTCGAACAGCTGTACAAGCCAGTACGCTGGGTCGAATCCGTACAGGCGCTGGCAGCCAAGGGCGCGACCAATCTGGTCGAGTGCGGCCCGGGCAAAGTACTGGCCGGTCTGAACAAACGCTGCGCCGAAGGCGTGTCGACATCCAACCTCAATACCCCAGACGCTTTCGCTGCCGCCCGTGCAGCGCTGGCCTGAATCAGGAGAAGCTTGCATGAGTCTGCAAGGTAAAGTTGCACTGGTCACCGGTGCGAGCCGTGGCATCGGCCAGGCCATCGCCCTGGAACTGGGTCGTCAGGGCGCCATCGTTGTGGGTACCGCGACCTCCGCGTCGGGTGCCGAGCGCATTGCCGCGACCCTGAAGGAAAACGGTATTCAAGGTACTGGCCTGGAACTCAATGTCACCAGCGACGAGTCCGTGGCGGCTGTTCTGGCGAGCATTCAGGAGCAGTTCGGTGCGCCGGCGATCCTGGTCAACAATGCTGGCATCACCCGCGATAACCTGATGATGCGCATGAAAGACGACGAGTGGCATGACGTTGTCGATACCAACCTGAACAGTCTGTTCCGCCTGTCCAAGGGCGTTTTGCGCGGCATGACCAAAGCCCGTTGGGGCCGAATTATCAGTATTGGTTCGGTTGTGGGTGCCATGGGCAACGCAGGCCAAGTAAACTACGCTGCCGCCAAGGCCGGCCTGGAAGGTTTCAGCCGTGCTCTGGCACGTGAAGTCGGTTCGCGTTCGATTACGGTAAACTCGGTGGCCCCAGGGTTCATCGATACCGATATGACCCGTGAACTGCCCGAAGCGCAGCGTGAAGCCTTGCAGACGCAGATTCCGCTGGGTCGTCTGGGGCAGGCTCAAGAGATCGCGTCCGTGGTCGCTTTTCTTGCGTCGGACGGTGCGGCTTACGTTACCGGAGCTACAATCCCGGTGAACGGCGGGATGTACATGTAATTCAAATGTGACGGATTGCTTCAAAAAAATGTCATACGAGCTGTCTAAAATCCGTTATAAAGCTGCAATCTATTTTATCGGCATAGGGTCACCGGGTTTGAGGAGTGAAGCTTTCAGTTGAAAAGCTGAAAAGTCTTTCTATACACTTACCCACTGGCCAGCTGCCTGAATTTGTCCATTAGGAGTGAAAACAAGGTATGAGCACCATCGAAGAGCGCGTCAAGAAAATCGTTGCTGAGCAACTGGGCGTTAAAGAAGAAGAAGTGGTCAACACTGCTTCCTTCGTAGAAGACCTGGGTGCCGACTCCCTTGACACCGTTGAGCTGGTGATGGCTCTGGAAGAGGAATTCGAGACCGAAATCCCTGACGAAGAAGCCGAGAAGATCACTACCGTACAAGCTGCAATCGACTACGTTACTAGCCACCAGGCGTAATAGTTCGTAATCGTTGCTCGCTGTCGTGGAAAAACCGCACTGCCATCACGGCGTGCGGTTTTTTCTTTAGGCATGATGCAAAGTCGTCATTTGAAAAAGGAGAGTGCTGTGTCGCGTAGACGCGTCGTAGTCACCGGTATGGGTATGTTGTCGCCACTGGGCACGGATGTGCCAAGCAGCTGGCAGGGCATTCTGGCTGGCCGCAGTGGCATTGGTCTGATCGAACACGCCGACCTTTCTGCCTATTCCACTCGTTTTGGCGGCTCGGTAAAGGGCTTCAATGTCGAGGAATACCTGTCGGTCAAGGAAGCCCGCAAGCTCGACCTGTTCATTCAATACGGTCTGGCCGCAGGTTTTCAGGCGGTACGTAACGCCGGCCTGGAAGTCACCGACGCCAACCGTGAGCGCATCGGTGTGGCCATGGGCTCGGGTATTGGTGGTCTGACCAATATCGAAGAAACCGCCCGCACCCTGCACGAGACCGGCCCACGACGGATCTCTCCGTTCTTCGTGCCAGGCTCGATCATCAATATGATTTCCGGTTTCCTGTCGATCCATCTGGGGGCACAGGGACCCAACTACGCCATCGCCACGGCCTGTACCACCGGTACCCACTGCATTGGCATGGCAGCCCGCAACATCATGTACGACGAAGCCGACGTGATGATTGCCGGTGGCGCCGAGATGGCAGCCTGCGGTCTGGGCATGGGCGGCTTCGGTGCCTCCCGCGCGCTGTCGACCCGCAACGACGAGCCGACCCGCGCCAGCCGTCCTTGGGACAAGGGCCGTGATGGCTTCGTGCTGTCCAACGGTGCCGGTGCGCTGGTTCTGGAAGAGCTGGAACACGCCAAGGCCCGTGGTGCGACCATCTACGCCGAGCTGATCGGTTTCGGCACCAGTGGCGATGCCTACCACATGAC
Source organism: Pseudomonas sp. GV085 (assembly GCF_003050925.1). GTDB lineage: Bacteria > Pseudomonadota > Gammaproteobacteria > Pseudomonadales > Pseudomonadaceae > Aquipseudomonas. Next base: position 688,817 of record NZ_QAOV01000001.1, read on the forward strand.
CTCGCCGCCAGCCGATGGCGCCGGTGCTGCTCGTTGCGTCACCAATGCGCTGCGCGATGCCAAAATCAATGGCGATCAAGTGCAGTACATCAACGCCCACGGCACTTCGACTCCCGCAGGCGACCTGGCCGAAGTCAATGCGATCAAGTCGGTGTTCGGCGATCACGCCTACAAGCTGGCCGTCAGTTCCACCAAGTCCATGACCGGTCACCTGTTGGGTGCGGCGGGCGCGGTCGAGGCGATCTTCAGCGTGCTGGCGATCAACGGCCAGGTAGCGCCGCCGACCATCAACCTCGATGAGCCGGACGAAGGCTGCGACCTCGATTTCGTGCCGCACACGGCGCGCAATATGGATATCGATGTGGTCGTTTCCAACTCCTTCGGTTTTGGCGGCACCAACGGCTCGCTGGTGTTCCGCCGGTTCGCAGGCTGATGGACAGCTGGGTCGACGGTCAGCCGGCTGACGCTTTGTCGCTGAAGGATCGCGGCCTGGCTTATGGCGATGGTCTGTTCGAGACGATCGCCGTGCGCAACGGGCAGCCCGTATTGCTGGAACGGCATCTGTCGCGTCTGGCGGACGGCTGTTCGCGTCTGGCGCTTGCCGCCGATCAGGCGTTGATCCGCAGCGAACTGCTGGCCTACGCCGCGGCACTGGGTGACGGGGTGCTCAAGCTCATCCTCACTCGTGGCGATGGTCTGCGCGGTTACGCCCCGGATCCTTCGGCTCAGGCCCGACGCATTCTGCAAGGCAATCCACCCGCGGCTTACCCTGCCGTGCATGGCGAGCAGGGTGTTCGTCTGTTTCCTTGCACCACGCGATTGTCCAGACAGCCATTACTGGCCGGCCTCAAGCACCTGAACCGTCTTGAGCAAGTCCTCGCCCGTGCCGAATGGCAGGACACCGAGCATGCCGAAGGCTTGATGCTCGATCAGGCCGGGCGCGTGATTGAAGGCGTGTTCAGCAATTTGTTCCTGGTGCGTGATGGTGTACTCGTCACCGCCGACCTCAAGCGCTGCGGCGTGGCCGGCGTGATGCGTGGCGAAATATTGTTTCAGGCCAGGTCGCTGGGAATCCCCACGCAAATCACCGACATTCCCCTCGAACAACTGCAATGGGCTGACGAAGTCTTTGTCTGCAACAGCGTGTATGGCGTTTGGCCGGTGCGCGCCTGTGCTGCTCTTCACTGGCCGGTTGGGCCGCTCACCCGTAAACTCCAAACCATTGCCCGTGCGCTACTGGATGCTTGATACGTGAGACGTAAATTCTTGCTGCTGCTGGAAACCGGACTGGTTCTGGCGGGGCTGCTGTTGGGTGCTTCAGCCTGGAAAATTCATTCGGCGCTGGTACAGCCGCTGAACATTGCCCAGGAGCAATTGCTGGATGTGCCCAAGGGCACCACGCCGACCCGCACCCTCTACCGACTCGAAGCCAATGGCGTCATCAAGGACGCATTCTGGCTGCGGGTATATTGGCGCTTCAACCTCGCCAGGCAACCCCTGCACAGCGGTGAATACCGCATGAAGCCGGGCATGACCGTCGAAGGCCTGATCGACCTGTGGAAACGCGGGGAAATGGTTCAGTACAGCCTGACCCTGGTCGAAGGCTGGAATTTCCGTCAGGTCCGCGCAGCGCTGGCCAAAGAAGAGAAGCTCGACCATAGCCTCGACGGTTTGAGCGACAGTCAGGTCATGGACAAGCTCGGCCACAGCGGGATTTTCCCGGAAGGGCGCTTCTTCCCTGACACTTATCGCTACGTGCGCGGCATGACCGATATCGAACTGCTGAAAACCGCTTACGAGCGCCTCGACGAAGTGCTCGCCAAGGAGTGGGAACAGCGTTCTTCCGATGTGCCGTACACCGAACCCTACCAGGCGCTGATCATGGCCTCGCTGGTGGAGAAGGAAACCGGGGTACCGCAGGAGCGCGGGCAAATTGCCGGCGTGTTCGTACGACGCATGGCGATGGGCATGCTGCTGCAGACCGATCCGACGGTGATCTACGGCCTTGGCGACCGCTACAACGGCAAGCTGACCCGGGCTCACCTCAAGGAATCGACGCCCTATAACACCTACATGAATGCGGGCCTGCCGCCGACGCCGATTTCGATGGTCGGTCGCGAAGCCATCCATGCGGCACTCAATCCGGTGGAGGGCAACAGCCTATACTTCGTGGCGCGTGGTGATGGCACTCACGTGTTCTCCGACGACCTGGACGCTCACAACAATGCTGTGAAGGAGTTCCAGCTCAAGCGTCGCGCCGATTATCGCTCCAGCCCGGCGCCTGCCTCCACGGCCGAGACGCCGCCAACCGAGGCTGAGCAAACCGGTACGCAGGAGGCCAAGTCTTCGCAAGAGTTGGCTCCGATCCCGGCCGCTTCACCGAACACGGCTCCCGAGGCGCTGCCGCAAGTGCCGGCGCAAGATCCTGCACCAGCCCCTGAAATGCCGGAACTCGATGCCAACGCACCGAAAAGCCCGCAATGACTCTGACTAAGGACTGCCTGTGACTGGCTTGTTTATTACTCTGGAAGGCCCGGAAGGCGCCGGCAAGAGCACCAACCGCGAATACCTGGCCGAGCGCCTGCGCGCCGCCGGCATCGAGGTGGTGCTGACCCGCGAGCCGGGTGGCACGCCGCTGGCCGAGCGCATCCGTGAAGTGCTGCTGGCCCCGGTCGACGAAGTCATGAACCCGGATACCGAGTTGCTGCTGGTGTTCGCGGCGCGTGCCCAGCATCTGGCCGAGGTGATTCGCCCGGCGCTGGCTCGCGGTGCCGTGGTCTTGTGTGATCGTTTTACCGATTCGACATACGCCTACCAGGGCGGCGGCCGTGGCTTGTCGCTGGAGCGCATCGCGGCCCTGGAAGCCTTCGTCCAGGGCGATCTGCGCCCGCACCTGACGCTGATTTTCGATCTGCCTGTCGAGGTGGGTCTGGCCCGCGCCAGTGCTCGCGGTCGTCTGGATCGCTTCGAACGCGAAGGCCGGACCTTTTTCGATGCCGTACGCAAAGCCTTCCTCAAACGGGCCGAGGCGGATCCGGCGCGTTATGTGCTGGTCGATGCTGCCCAGCCGTTGGCACAGGTTCAGCAATCGCTGGATGCCTTGCTGCCGCGCCTGCTGGAGTTGAGCCGTGGCTGAGGCCTATCCGTGGCAGGAAACCCTCTGGCAGCACCTGGCTGGTCGCGCCCAGCATGCGCATGCCTACCTGCTGCATGGCCCGGCCGGGATCGGCAAGCGGGCACTGGCCGAGCGCCTGATGGCCAGCTTGCTGTGCCAGCGCCCGAATGCGCTGCAAGCCTGTGGTGAATGCAAATCCTGTTTGCTGCTCAAGGCTGGCAGCCACCCGGATAACTACATCCTGGAACCGGAAGAAGCCGACAAGGCGATCAAGGTCGATCAGGTTCGCGATCTGGTCGGTTTCGTGGTGCAGACTGCACAGTTGGGCGGGCGCAAGGTGGTGTTGATCGAGCCGGCCGAGTCGATGAACATCAATGCCGCCAACGCCTTGCTCAAAAGCCTTGAAGAACCGTCCGGCGATACGGTTTTGTTGCTGGTCAGCCATCAGCCCAGCCGATTGTTGCCAACCATCAAGAGTCGCTGCGTGCAGCAGGCCTGTCCGCTGCCGGGCGAGGCCATGAGCTTGAAGTGGCTGGCTCAGGCGTTGCCGGAGTGTTCCGAAGAAGAGCGCATCGAACTGCTGACACTGGCCGCCGGTTCGCCACTGGCGGCGGTCAATCTTCAGGCCCAGGGCGTGCGTGAGCAACGTATGCAAGTGGTGGAAGGGGTGAAAAAACTCCTCAAGCAACAGCAGTCGCCGACGCAACTGGCCGAAGAGTGGAAAAACATTCCGATGTTGCGCCTGTTCGATTGGTTCTGCGATTGGTCGAGCCTGATCCTGCGCTATCAGTTGACCCAGGACGAAGCTGGCCTGGGCCTTGCCGACATGCGCAAGGTCGTGCAATACCTGGCGCAGAAAAGCGCCCAGGGCAAAGTCCTCGATATTCAGGACTGGATCCTCGCCCAAAGGCAGAAAGTCCTGAGCAAGGCCAACCTCAATCCGGCCTTGCTGCTGGAGGCATTGCTGGTGCAATGGGCGTCGTTGCCTGGCCAAAGATGACTGTCCGCGCCTAGACTCCGAGTATCAGAACATCCGACCGTCCCACTCATTCGATGTAAGTTGCAGCCCTTTTATGCTCGTAGATTCCCATTGTCACCTCGATCGCCTCGACCTGGCCGCCCACGACGGTTCCCTGGATGCTGCTCTTGATGCGGCCCGACAGCGCGGGGTAGGGCACTTTCTGTGTATCGGTGTCAGCGCGGACAACGCGGCCGACGTCAAAGCCCTGGCCGAACGTTATGACGACGTCGACTGCTCGGTGGGTGTGCACCCTCTGGATGTGCAGCCGGGTGCCGCGCCGGCGCTGGACTGGCTGTTGCAGGAGCTCAATCACCCGCGGGTGGTCGCCATCGGTGAAACCGGCCTCGATTATCACTACGAGCCGGAAGCGGCGCAGTTGCAGCAGGAATCCTTTCGCCTGCACCTGCAAGCGGCGCAGCAGACCGGCAAACCGGTGATCATCCACACCCGCGGCGCCCGCGCCGATACCCTGGACTTGTTGCGTGAAGCGGCGTTGCCCCAGGCAGGTGTATTGCATTGCTTTACCGAAGACTGGGAAATGGCGAAGGCTGCACTGGACATGGGCTATTACATTTCCCTGTCCGGGATTGTCACATTCCGCAATGCCGACGCGTTGCGCGATGTGGCCAGCAAGGTGCCGGCCGACCGATTGCTGGTGGAAACCGACTCGCCGTACCTGGCGCCGATACCCTATCGCGGCAAGCCAAACCTGCCGCAGTACGTGCGTGAAGTTGCGGAATTTCTGGCAATGTTGCGTGGTGAGCCCTACGAGCGTTTTGCCGAGCAGACCACTGAGAACTTCAAGCGGTTGTTTCCGTTGGCGCATGTGAAATCGGTTTAGGGTTCGAAGCCGCTTTCGCAAGCAGGCTCGCTCCCACAAGGTTGAATCGCAGGCAAAAAAAACCCGGGTTCTGGGGGGTGAATCCGGGTTAAGACCATTAGGAGTAAAACAATGGCACGCGGTCCTTTGGTACCAATATCGGCGTGACACTTGGGGGAGATGCCCCGCCGACAGTTCAAGTATTGATCAGGATCGCGCCTCGTCCAGTTTGGCGGCCCGGGTTTTTAAACAAATTTGGAATACGTGCGCTTCGGAAGAGTTCTCATCACCCTGTAAACGTGCGCAGAATGACCAGAAAGCGCAGATATGGTCGGATGATCCGTGCATTTTGGCGCAAGTTAGGCATAATACGCGGCTTCGAATTTTGACCCCGACAGACCTTTTCTTATGCATAAAGAACCTCGTAAGGTCCGTGAATTTCGTCGCCGCGAGCAGGAAATTCTCGATACCGCGCTCAAGCTGTTCCTCGAACAAGGTGAAGACAGTGTCACCGTCGAGATGATCGCTGATGCCGTCGGTATCGGCAAAGGCACGATCTACAAGCACTTCAAGTCCAAGGCGGAAATCTATCTGCGCCTGATGCTCGACTACGAGCGCGATTTGAACACACTGCTGCATTCGGCCGATGTCGACAAGGACAAGGAAGCCCTGTCCCGGGCGTACTTCGAATTCCGCATGCGCGATCCACAACGCTATCGCCTGTTCGACCGTCTCGAAGAGAAAGTGGTCAAGGGCAACCAGGTGCCGGAGATGATCGAGGAACTGCACAAGATCCGTGCCTCGAACTTCGAACGCCTGACCCTGCTGATCAAAGGCCGGATCAGTGAAGGCAAGCTGGAAGATGTACCGCCTTACTTCCATTACTGCGCGGCCTGGGCGTTGGTGCACGGTGCTGTCGCGCTGTATCACTCGCCGTTCTGGAGCAATGTGCTGGAAGATCAGGAAGGTTTCTTCCAGTTCCTGATGGACATCGGCGTGCGCATGGGTAACAAGCGCAAGCGCGACACCGACACTCCCGGCAGCTGAGCCATTCAGTTGCCTTATTGCGCCATGATTTCGCTACTTGGCGCAGTGCCGCAGGAATATACTCAGGTAGAGGACTTGCTAAAACTTGATTTATGGGTCAAGTTTTAGCGGCCCGATATTCTTCCGCCGGAGTGACCATGATCGTTGACCGTCAAGGCAGGCGTTTTCGCAACTTGCGAATCAGTCTGACTTCAGCCTGCAATTACGCCTGTACCTACTGTGTGCCCAATGGCAAGCGGCTGGTGGCTGCGCAGGATGAGTTGTCGGCCGAAGCCATGGCACGCGGTGTGGCTTATCTGATTGAAGCGGCGGGGATCGAGCGTCTGCGCATTACCGGTGGCGAGCCGCTGGTCAGCCCGAAACTCGAAGCGTTCATGACGGCGGTCGGGCAGATGGGCCTGGAAGACATCAGCCTGACCACCAATGGCCAGTTGCTGGCGAAGAAACTGCCACTGCTGGTGAACGCCGGCATTCGGCGCCTCAACGTTTCCCTCGATACTCTCGACGCCAGTGCATTCCGTGCCATTGCCCGGGGCGGCGACCTGGCCACCGTGCTCAACGGCATGAGCGAGGCCAGTGCGGCCGGCATGAAGATCAAGGTCAACATGGTGCCGCTGCGCGGGCAGAACCTTGATCAAGTGATGCCGCTGCTCGACTACTGTCTGGAGCGTGGTTATGAACTGCGCTTCATCGAGCTGATGCGCATGGGCCATCTGGCCAGCGATTCCAATGCCTTTCTGCAGCAGTTCGTCAGCCTCCAGCAACTGTTGAGCCTGATCGGTGAGCGCTACGAATACCGGCAGGCCGACGCGCCGGTCGATGCGACAGCGGTGCGCTATGAAATCCCCGGCCAGGGTTATTTCGGCGTGATCGCCAACGAGAGCGTGCCTTTCTGTCGGACCTGTTCACGCTTGCGTTTATCTTCCACCGGGTGGCTGCATGGCTGCCTGTCGTCGAGCAATCGCCATTACATCGGCGACCTGCTGGACAAGCCGCGCCATCAAGCACTGCCGGCCTTGCAACGCCTTCTGGTGAAAGCCCTGGGCGACAAGCAGGAAGTGGCGTTCTCTGGTGGTGCGACTGTCATGAAGATTATTGGCGGCTAGACCGGCCTCATCGCGGGCAAGCCACGCTCCCACAAGGTTTGCGTAAATCCTTGTAGGAGCGAGCTTGCTCGCGATGGCTATAGATCAGTCAACAAGGCTCATGAGCTGGCGCAAAAGCTGCATCCTACGGCCATTCGCCGGTTTTCCGACACCGGCCTCTGGAGGATAGGATGCGTAGCCTGGTTTTGCTGCTGGCCGTTTTGGCACTTGGTGGCTGCATGAACGTCAGCGATATGGCCAAAGGGACTCGTTACCATATGAGCGATGCGGGGTTACTCGATCACAGTGACAGCCGTCGCGTAAACAATCTGCGCATTCAACCGGACTCGTTCGTCTACATCGCCCAAGGTGCTTTCATGCCAGCGGGCAGCTCCGTTTACCCACGGCCCAACGTGATTGCCGAAGTCGCGTTCGATGGCTTCGTCGAATACTTCCCGATGGTCCGCCGTGCCCGTACGCCGGAAGGCCTCGACCAGGCCATGGGCGAAGCCCGTGCCGCCGGGGCGCACTATCTGCTCTACACCCGATTTGCCAAGTCTGACGACCGTATCGGCAACTCGGACGAGTGGCTGGACCAGGAAGCCCTGGATCGTCTCGGCATCGATAGCGGTATGATTCAGATTATGTTGATCGAGACCAGCACCCAGTATTTGATTGATACTGCGACCATCAAGAGTCGTGGCGGTTTACTGACGTTCCACGATAAAAAACCCGAAGACCTGATGGGCCCGCCGCTGGAACAATACGCGCGCAGCCTGCTGGGGCTCGGCGACCAGTAATGCCAAGGAGAACGCCATGAGTGGCCCGCAAAAAGCCAACGACCTGCTGGGGCAAATCCCCAAGACCAAAGGCTTGCCGCCGGTGCACCTGTGGAATCCCGATTTCTGCGGCGACATCGACATGCGCATCGCCCGCGACGGCACCTGGTATTACCTGGGCACGCCGATCGGGCGCAAGCCGATGGTCAAGCTGTTCTCCACCATCATTCGCCGCGACGGCGATGATTATTTCCTGATCACGCCGGTCGAAAAGGTCGGCATCAAGGTCGACGATGCGCCGTTCGTGGCGATTGCGGTGGACGTGGAAGGCGAGGGCGAGGCGCAGGTGTTGCGCTTTACCACCAACGTCGATGAAAGCACCGAGGCCGGTGCCGAGCACCCGATGCGCGTGGTCATCGACCCGGTAACGCAGGAACCGGCCCCTTATGTGCATGTGCGCAGCAATCTTGAAGCCTTGATCCATCGCAACGTGTTCTATCAATTGGTGGAGCTGGCAGTGAGCCGCGAGATCGACGGCCAGCGCTGGCTCGGTGTATGGAGTGGCGGCGAGTTCTTCCCCATCGGCCTCGAGCCCTGAAAAGATCGCAGCCTGCGGTCAGCTCCTACAGGAGTCCACATTCCCCTGTAGGAGCTGCCGCAGGCGGCGATCTTTTTTATTTGACATCCAATCGTATGATGATTAGCGTGAGCTTCCATCACGTACGGCTTTGAGGTGTCCATGTCCAGCAGCTTTCATGCTTCGACCGTTGATTGGCTGGGATGCTGGCTCGCCACGGGACAGGTCAAGCCCGGTGAGTCACTCAAGGTCGAAGCCGACCTCGGCGAACAACTCGGCGTGAGCCGCACGGTCATCCGCGAAGCGATCAAAACCCTGGTTGCCAAAGGCATGCTCGAAGTCGGCCCGAAGGTTGGCACGCGGGTGTTGCCGGTGCGGCGCTGGAACCTCTTCGATCCACAAGTCGTCGGCTGGTTGTCGCGCAGCGGCTTGCCGGAAAACTTCGTCGACGATCTGCTCGACCTGCGCCGCACCATCGAACCGATGGCCGTGCGCTGGGCCTGCGAGCGCGCAACCGGCGAACAGGTGAACGCGATCCTGCTGGCCTGCAACGCGCTGGAACGGGCGGTGGACAGCGGCATCGATTACAACCGTGCCGACCAGTTCTTCCACGAGTGCATCCTCGCTGCCAGCCACAATCAATTCATCGAACAAATGGTTCCCGCCCTCGGTGCGTTGCTGGCGGTGGCTTTTGAAGTGTCCGCCGCCGACCCGGATGAACTGCGTCGCACCTTGCCGATTCACCGGGACCTGGCCGAGGCAATCGCGGCCCGTGATACCGCCCGGGGTGTCTGGGCCTGCATGACCCTGATCGATAACGCCGACCTTGCGATCAAGCGTTACTACCCGCAAGTCATGGCCGATAAAAAAGCCGGCTGACAACGAAGGGCTACTGTAGGAGCGAGCTTGCTCGCGAAGGTGTATCAGCTACCACGAGGTCGACTGGCACACCTTCGTGAGCAAGCTAGCTCCTACACCCCCGAAACAAGAACAAAGCAGGAGGTTTCATGACGTTGACGGCGGTGACCGAACATCGGGCGAAACTGGGCGAAGGCCCGTTCTGGGATGCGCCGACCCAGGCGCTGTATTGGGTGGATATCGCGGGCAAACAGGCACTGCGGTTGATCGGCGCCAACGTGCAGATCTGGCAGATGCCGGAACATGTGTCGGCCTTCATCCCCTGTGAAAGCGGTGATGCGCTGGTGACATTGAGCAGCGGGGTTTATCGGCTCGATCTTGATTCACCCGGCCTGGAACCGCGCCTGACGTTGCTCTGCGTTGCTGATCCGCAACCAGGCAACCGCCCCAACGAAGCCCGCTGCGACGCCCAGGGCCGGCTCTGGCTCGGCACCATGCAAAACAATATCGGAGAACACGGCGAAGACCTGCCCATCGTCCGTCGTTCCGGTGGACTGTTCCGCATCGATCGTGCCGGGCGGGTTGCGCCATTGCTGCGCAATCTGGGCATTCCCAACACGCTGCTGTGGAGCGATGACGCCACCAGCGTGTATTTCGGCGACAGCCTCGACGGCACCTTGTATCGACATTTCATCTGTACCGACGGTGCCCTCGATACGCCGCAGCTCTGGTTTGGTCCGCACGGACGAGGCGGCCCGGACGGTTCGGCGATGGATGCCGAAGGTTTTATCTGGAATGCCCGTTGGGACGGCAGTTGCCTGCTCAGGTTGAGCCCGGACGGCAACGTCGATCGGATCATCGAACTGCCGGTCAGTCGTCCCACCAGCTGTGTGTTCGGCGGTGCAGACCTGACAACCCTGTACATCACCAGTGCGGCAAGTCCGCTGGGCCATCCGTTGGATGGGGCCGTGTTGTCGATTCCAGTGGATGTGCCTGGAAAGCATTGCACACGGTTTGCTGGATAAATCCCAAAATATGGGATGTTAATATATATATTGAGATTTTACGCGGGCCGGGTTTATAGTCGGCCTCACCAGTTCCATGCACTCACACTTAAAAAAACAAAACAGGTGAAGTGATGCAGCGAAGTTTCCCCGTGCTCCCTTGCGCAGACAGTGCCTCAAACCGTTTCCAGGCTGAAACGTTTTCGCGCTCACCCGTTTCTTCCTCAACGCCTTTTGACCGGACATCGACAGATGCCCGGTTTTCGTCGTGTTTTCGAACAGGAGTCTTGATCCATGGCTGAACCACTATCATTGCCACCGGTACCCGAACCGCCCAAGGGCGAACGCCTGAAAAACAAGGTCGTGTTACTGACCGGTGCCGCCCAGGGCATTGGCGAAGCGATTGTGGCGACCTTCGCGTCCCAGCAGGCCAGGCTGATCATCAGTGACGTTCAGGCCGAGAAAGTCGAGAAGGTCGCGGCGCACTGGCGGGGCCAGGGCGCCGATGTGGTGGCGATCAAGGCCGACGTGTCGCGTCAACAGGATTTACACGCCATGGCCCGGCTGGCGATCGACCTGCATGGCCGGATCGACGTGCTGGTCAACTGCGCCGGGGTCAACGTGTTCCGTGATCCGCTGGAAATGACCGAAGAAGACTGGCATCGCTGCTTTGCCATCGACCTCGATGGCGCCTGGTACGGTTGCAAGGCGGTGCTGCCGCAGATGATCGAGCAGGGCATCGGCAGCATCATCAACATTGCCTCCACCCATTCCTCCCACATCATTCCGGGCTGCTTCCCGTACCCGGTGGCCAAGCATGGCCTGCTCGGCCTGACCCGCGCGCTGGGCATCGAATATGCGGCCAAGGGCATCCGCGTCAATGCCATTGCGCCTGGCTATATCGAAACCCAGATCAACATCGATTACTGGAACGGTTTCGCCGACCCCCACGCCGAACGCCAGCGCGCGTTTGACCTGCACCCGCCGCGTCGCATCGGTCAGCCGATCGAAGTGGCAATGACCGCCGTGTTCCTGGCCAGCGATGAAGCGCCGTTCATCAATGCCTCGTGCATCACTATCGATGGCGGACGCTCGGTGATGTACCACGATTGAGTGATCGGGCTTTCAGGCGTACTACTACGTCTGAAATCCAATCATCATACGATATGACTATTGGTAGTACGGTTTTACCGCCCATTGGTTAACAAAGAACGCTTTCAAAGAACACTCAAGAACAATAACAAGGAGTCAGCTTATGAATCGTCGTCATGCTATCCGTTCACTGTGCTGTGCCGCGTTGGCGGTCTCGGCGGTCAGCCTGAGCAGCGCGCTGCTGGCGGCCGAGCAAGTGAAAATCGGTTTCCTGGTCAAGCAAGCGGAGGAGCCCTGGTTCCAGACCGAATGGGCCTTTGCCGAAAAGGCCGGGAAAGAGAAGGGCTTCACCCTGATCAAGATCGCCGTGCCGGACGGTGAGAAAACCCTTTCTGCCATCGACAGCCTCGCGGCCAACGGCGCCAAAGGCTTCGTGATCTGCCCGCCGGACGTGTCCCTGGGACCTGCGATCATGGCCAAGGCCAAACTCAACGGGCTGAAGGTGATTGCCGTCGATGACCGTTTCGTCGATGCCAGCGGCAAGTTCATGGAGGATGTGCCATACCTCGGCATGGCCGCGTTCGAAGTCGGCCAGAAGCAGGGCAACGCCATGGCCACCGAGGCGAAGAAGCGCGGCTGGGAGTGGAAAGACACCTATGCGGTGATCAACACCTACAACGAACTCGACACCGGCAAGAAGCGCACCGACGGCTCGGTCAAGGCACTCGAAGACGCCGGCATGCCGAAAGACCACATCCTGTTCGCGGCCCTCAAGACCCTCGACGTACCAGGCAGCATGGACGCCACCAACTCCGCGCTGGTGAAACTGCCGGGTGCGGCGAAGAACCTGATCATTGGTGGCATGAACGACAACACGGTCCTGGGCGGCGTGCGCGCCACCGAGAGTGCGGGTTTCGCTGCGGCCAACGTGATCGGCATCGGCATCAACGGTACCGACGCCATCGGCGAGCTGAAGAAACCCGACAGCGGCTTCTACGGCTCGATGCTGCCAAGCCCGCACATCGAGGGCTACAACACCGCGAGCATGATGTACGAGTGGGTCACCACCGGCACTGAACCGGCGAAATTCACCGCCATGGACGACGTGACGCTGATCACCCGCGACAACTTCAAGCAGGAACTGGAAAAGATCGGCCTGTGGAACTGACAGCCGTTTGATTTCAGCGGCGGCCTCGGCGACGGGGCTGCCTGACCGGTTTGAAGAGGTGGGTTATGCACACGCAAACAAATACACAACAACACAGCGGCAGCTTGCGCTTCAACGGGATCGGCAAGACCTTTCCCGGGGTGAAGGCGCTGGACAACATCAGCTTCGTCGCCCATCCGGGGCAGGTTCATGCCTTGATGGGCGAGAACGGTGCCGGCAAGTCGACGCTGCTGAAAATCCTCGGTGGGGCCTATACGCCCAGCAGCGGTGCCTTGCAGATCGGCGAGCGGGCGATGGACTTCAAGTCCACCGCCGACAGCATCGGCAGTGGCGTCGCCGTGATCCACCAGGAGCTGCATCTGGTGCCGGAAATGACCGTGGCGGAGAACCTGTTTCTCGGGCATCTGCCGGCCAGTTTCGGCCTGATCAACCGCGGTGCCCTGCGCCAGCAGGCACTGGCCTGTCTCAAAGGCCTGGCCGATGAAATCGACCCGCAAGAGAAAGTCGGACGCCTGTCCCTCGGCCAGCGGCAACTGGTGGAGATCGCCAAGGCGTTGTCCCGTGGCGCCCATGTGATTGCCTTCGACGAACCCACCAGCAGCCTTTCGGCGCGGGAGATCGAGCGCTTGATGGCGATCATCGGCCGGCTGCGGGACGAGGGCAAAGTGGTGCTCTATGTCTCCCACCGCATGGAAGAAGTGTTCCGCATCTGCAACGCGGTGACGGTGTTCAAGGACGGGCGGTACGTGCGCACGTTCGACGACATGGGCCAGCTGACCCACGATCAACTGGTCACCTGCATGGTCGGTCGTGACATTCAGGACATCTACGATTACCGCCCCCGTCAGCGCGGCGCCGTGGCGCTCAAGGTCGACGGTTTGCTTGGGCCGGGGTTGCGTGAGCCGGTGAGTTTCGAGGTGCACAAAGGCGAAATCCTCGGGCTGTTCGGGCTGGTCGGTGCCGGTCGCACAGAGCTGTTGCGCCTGCTCAGCGGCCTGGCGCGCCACAGCGCCGGACAGCTGAAGCTTCGTGGCCATGAACTGAAGCTGCGTTCACCCCGGGACGCGATTGCCGCCGGGATCCTGTTGTGCCCCGAGGACCGCAAGAAGGAAGGCATCCTGCCGCTGGCCAGCGTCGCCGAGAACATCAACATCAGCGCACGGGGCGCCCATGCCACCTTCGGCTGCCTGTTGCGTGGCCTGTGGGAGAAGGACAACGCCGACCAGCAGATCAAGGCGCTCAAGGTGAAAACGCCCCACGCCGGGCAGCAGATCAAGTTTCTTTCCGGCGGTAATCAGCAGAAGGCCATTCTCGGCCGCTGGCTGTCGATGCCGATGAAAGTGCTGCTGCTTGACGAACCCACCCGCGGCATCGACATCGGTGCCAAGGCCGAGATCTACCAGATCATCCATAACCTGGCGGCCGAGGGGATCGCGGTGATTGTGGTGTCCAGCGACTTGATGGAAGTCATGGGCATTTCCGACCGCATCCTGGTGCTGTGCGAAGGCGCCCTGTGTGGCGAGCTGAGCCGCGAACAGGCCAACGAATCCAACCTGCTGCAACTGGCTTTGCCGCGCCAACGCGCCGACGGCGTGGCGAACTGAGAGGTGACTATGATGACAATCCAAAACAACACCCTGCCAACCACGCGCAAACCGCTGGACCTGCGGCGCTTCCTCGATGACTGGGTGATGCTGCTGGCGGCGGTCGGCATCTTTGTCGCCTGCACCTTGCTGATCGACAACTTCCTGTCACCGCTGAACATGCGTGGCCTGGGCCTGGCGATTTCCACCACCGGGATCGCGGCGTGCACCATGTTGTATTGCCTGGCGTCCGGGCATTTCGACTTGTCGGTGGGCTCGGTGATTGCCTGCGCTGGAGTAGTCGCGGCGGTTGTGATGCGCGACACCGACAGCGTATTTCTCGGTGTCGGTGCGGCGCTGGTGATGGGGCTGATCGTCGGGCTGATCAACGGCATCGTGATTGCCAAGCTGCGAGTCAACGCGCTGATCACCACGCTGGCGACCATGCAGATCGTGCGTGGCCTGGCCTACATCTTCGCCAACGGCAAAGCGGTGGGGGTGTCCCAGGAATCGTTCTTCGTCTTCGGTAACGGCCAGTTGTTCGGCGTGCCGGTACCGATCCTGATCACCATCGTCTGTTTCCTGTTCTTCGGCTGGCTGCTGAACTACACCACCTACGGGCGCAACACCATGGCCATCGGCGGCAATCAGGAAGCGGCGTTGCTGGCCGGTGTGAATGTCGACCGGACCAAGATCATCATCTTCGCCGTGCATGGCGTGATCGGTGCGTTGGCCGGGGTAATCCTGGCCTCGCGCATGACCTCCGGCCAACCGATGATCGGCCAGGGTTTCGAGCTGACGGTGATCTCGGCCTGTGTGCTGGGCGGGGTTTCGTTGAGTGGCGGGATCGGCATGATCCGGCACGTGATTGCCGGGGTACTGATTCTGGCGATCATCGAGAATGCGATGAACCTGAAGAACATTGATACGTTTTATCAGTATGTGATTCGGGGTTCGATTCTGCTTCTGGCCGTCGTGATCGACCGCCTCAAACAACGCTGACCACCGAAGTATTAAGGTACAGATGATCTCCCACAGTTGACCGGATTGTTCAGACGAACGCGGTCCCCTGTGGGAGCGGGCTTGCCCGCGATGAGGCCATCAGCTTCAACACAAAACAGTTGGCCTTAACCCGCCTTGCGCAACGCCTCGATCAGCTCTTTTTTGCGCATCGAGGACCGCCCGGGAATACCCTTGGCCCGGGCTTCCTTTCTCAAGCTATCGACCGTCTGGGCCTCTCTGGATGCAGCGCTATCGCGTGAGTGCCCCTTACGAGTGGCCACCGCTCGACGCGCCGACTCCTTGCGATCTGCCGACTTTGCACTGGCCGGTTTCTTGCGCCCCGACCCACCGGCCCGTTCGCCGCCGCCGGACTGTTTGTTCACGGTCGCCCAGGCACGGGCTTCGGCTTCGTCCTTTGAAAGGCCTTTGCTTTCGTAACTGTCTTCGATGTGTTGCGCCTTGCGCTTTTGCTCGGCGGTGTATTTGGTTTTGCTTCCACGAGGCATGGGATTTCTCCTGGCTTCATTACTGGCTCATATTGCTTTCCTCGTCCTCGGTGGTGCTTGAACCGAGGCCGCCACTGCCGGGTGTTTTTTTGTCCGGCAGGTTCTTCCCGCCCTGACGCCCCATGTCATTGCCCTGGGTTCGCGGGTCGGTGCCGGTGGAGGGCGGGAGGTTGTGGTCGATCGTCGTGCCATCGGTGTTCATGCCTGGAGCACTCTGGATCGCCGGTGCCCTGGGCTTTTCCACCGGGTTGGTCGGGCCGGTGCTCGAGCCGATGGTCCCGGCGAACGCGGCAGAAGACAGCAGGGCGGCGAGGGCGAGGGCGGTCAACCTGGACAGGATCATGGTGTTGTCTCCAACGGGTAGAGTCCTTACCTGATTAGTCCGCCCTCGATCCGGATGGGTGCATTGTCAGCGACGAACGGCTCAGGCCTGTTCCAATGTCCTGACCGCTGTGGCTCTACGCCAGATCAAACGGCCCACGGTGATCATCCAGTTGAGCGCAGCCACCGCCAGCACCGTGAGCAACAGCGTGGGCATGCCTTGTTCGACGATGATTTTCCCGGCCAGCAAAGGAAAGCCGAATACGCCGATGAAGTACGACAGGCTGAACAACAACAAGGATTGCGCGGTGGTGCCGTTCGGCGCTTCATTGGCGGCCAGGCCATTGATCACCGAGTAGGTCAGGCCGTAACCGATCCCGAGCATCACCGCCGCGAGCAGGTAGCTGAAGCTGCTGTCGACGACAAAACCGAACATCACGATCGACGTCAGCATCAACCCCGAAAGCAGGCACGATGCACGCAATGGATCGCGCTTGACCACGAAGCCGGCAACCAGCATGCGGCCGCTGATCGCCGCGCTCATGAAACCGAGGAAGAACAACGAGTAGTCGAGCGAGTGCGCCGTCGCATAACTGGTTTGAAAGCTCGACAGACCACCGAAAACGCAGCCGCCGAGACCGACCATGATGACCGGGAAAACGGCCCTGGACGACAGCACCTGAGCCGCTGCACGCCAGGAAATCCGCGACACGCTGCCAGATTGCGCGGGCGCCTGTTTCAACTGCCGATCCAGACGCCAGAACAGCAATACGCCGATCAGGCTGGCCAGCGCCGCCAGGTAAAACGCGGCTGTCACCGGATAACCGAGGGCGCTCGCCGCGCGGCCGAGCAACG
Source organism: Pseudomonas sp. GV085 (assembly GCF_003050925.1). GTDB lineage: Bacteria > Pseudomonadota > Gammaproteobacteria > Pseudomonadales > Pseudomonadaceae > Aquipseudomonas. The sequence goes on from NZ_QAOV01000001.1 coordinate 705,650, forward strand.
GGCCGCTGCCAATCCCGGTCATCATGCTGCCCGACAGCAGGGCGAAGTATTTCGCACGCTGTGCGGGTGTCACCAGGCTTGCGACGATGATCGGCCCCAGGGTGTAGAACACGCCCCAGCCCAGGCCCAGCAACAGCCCGAAAAACAACAGCAGGTGACCGAAGCCCGGGGTCAGGGCGAAGCCCAGGCTGGCCGCTACCAGCAAAACACCGAACAGCGCCACCGATCGGGCGGCACCGAGCAAATCGGACAAATGGCCGGAAACAATCACCGCCGCAAAGGTGCTGAGCATCGCCGCCGAAATCACACTGCCGGCGTCGTGTTCGTTGCCACCGCGAGAACCAATCAACAATGACAGCAAAAACGTCGAACCGTAGGACAGCGACAACAGGTAACTGGCGAGGCAAAACAGGCCGAACAACTTGCTTGAGACAGGAGGTGTTGCGGTAGGCATGACGTGGTTCCTTGGCCGGATAAATGAGCAGCGCGGCTATCTAATCACGCAGTGCCCGAATGTTAGGTCCGAGGTTATCGATTCCAGGGTTAGTGTTGGCCGGAGTAAAGCCTCCAGACACTTTGTGGCGGATCAGCTTTTGTGGCGAGGGAGCTTGCTCCCGCTGGCCTGCGAAGCAGGCCCTGTCGCGACCGGCTCTGTTTTTCCAGAAAGATCGCATTGCCTTCTTTTGGGGCTGCTGCGCAACCCGGCGGGAGCAAGCTCCCTCGCCACAGGCAAGTCCCCTCGCCACAAGTACCGCGCCGACTTAGTATGGCGTTTTCCACTTTTGACAAGGCACGTCCATGACGATCGAAATCCGCCCGGCGACCCCCAGTGACGCACCGCAAATCCTCGCGTTCATCACTGAACTGGCCGACTACGAACGTGCCCGCCATGAAGTCATCGCCAGTGTTGCCGACATCGAGCGCAGCCTGTTCAGCGAAGGTGCCACCGCCCATGGCCTGATCTGCCTGCGCGACGGTGCACCCATCGGTTTCGCGGTGTTCTTCTTCAGCTATTCCACCTGGCTTGGCAGCAATTGCCTGTACCTCGAAGACCTCTACATCACCCCGCAACAGCGCGGCGGAGGCGCGGGCAAGACCCTGCTGCGGCATCTGGCGAAAATCGCCTGCGCCAACGACTGCGGCCGTTTCGAGTGGAGCGTGCTGGAGTGGAATACCCCGGCCATCGAATTCTACAAGTCCCTGGGAGCACAGCCGCAGGAGGAGTGGGTTCGCTATCGGATGGATGGGGCGGTGTTGCGGGATTTCGCAGCGGGTAACTGAAACTTCTTAAAAGATCGCAGCCTTCGGCAGCTCCTACGGATCGATGTACACCGCCAAACCGCGGCGGACGATCCCGTGTAGGAGCTGCCGAAGGCTGCGATCTTTTTTTGTCTGGTCTCATAATATGGGATTGATATTTATATATTGAGATTTATCCCGGCGCAGGTTTATAGTCCCGCTCACTCACTGCCAAAAACCAAAACAGGTGAAGCGATGCAGGCGCAATTGATCGCGCTCGACTGGGGGACAACCTCATTACGTGCTTACAAACTGGCTGAAGGTGGCTTGGTCCTCGAACAGCGTTCGCTGTCGTCGGGGATCATGCAGCTACCGAAAGCGCCGCGAATCATTGACGGCCGGGAATGCGCCGATGGTTTTGAACTGGCATTCGACGAGGCTTGCGGTGACTGGCTCGATGCCCAGCCGGATTTGCCGGTGATTGCCTGCGGCATGGTCGGCAGCGCCCAGGGCTGGCGCGAAGCGGCCTACCGCGACACGCCGGCAAACGTCGCCACTCTCGGTACTTCCTTGCAAACCGTGCGCAGCCTGCGCGGCATCGATGTGCACATCGTGCCCGGCGTCATCGAGCGTTCGCCTTTGCCGAACGTGATGCGCGGCGAAGAAACCCAGGTGCTCGGTGTGCTGCAAAACCTGACGAGCGAGGCGGGCGCTGATCTGCTGATCGGCCTGCCGGGCAGCCATTCGAAATGGGTGGAAGTGGCCGACGGCTGCATCGTGCATTTCGATACGTTCATGACCGGCGAAGTGTTCGCCGTGCTCAGCGAGCACAGCATTCTCGGACGCACCCATCAGCGTGGCGGATCCTTCGATGGCGATGCGTTTGATCGTGGCGTGCAGGTCGCGTTGTCGGCGGACGGTGAAACCGGTCCGCTGTCGACCATGTTCAGCGCCCGCAGTCTCGGGCTGACCGGCGAATTGAGCGCCACCGCCCAGGCGGACTACCTGTCCGGCCTGCTGATCGGCCATGAGTTGGCGGCCCTGGCCAGCGTCCAGCGGCGCCGGCGCAACAGCGTGCACCTGCCTTCGATCATCCTCATCGGCAACACCCAACTCTGTGCCCGCTACAGCCGTGCGCTCGACGCCTGCGGTTTTGCCCGGGTGACCCTGGCCGAACAGGCCACCGAACGCGGATTGTGGCAACTGGCGCTGGCTGCCGGCCTGGTCACGCGCACCGCATCCCGTTAAACCTGACTGGAGACCTGACATGCTCAAACAAGCCTTGGCGCAAAACGGACTGATCGCGATCCTGCGCGGCCTGCGCCCGCAGGAAGCGGTCGCCATCGGCGAAGTCCTGTACGCCGCCGGATTTCGCGTCATCGAAGTGCCGCTCAATTCCCCTGAGCCGTACGAAAGTATCCGCATCCTGCGCAGCATCTTGCCCGCCGATTGCCTGATCGGTGCCGGCACGGTGTTGACGCCGGAGCAGGTCGAGCAAGTGAAGGCCGCGGGCGGCCAGGTGATCGTCATGCCCCATAGCGATCCGAAGGTCTTGCGCGCGGCGAAAGCGGCGGGACTTTACCTGTCGCCGGGTGTCGCTACGCCGACCGAAGCCTTCGCGGCACTGGCTGAAGGCGCGGATGTGCTGAAGATGTTCCCGGCCGAGCAGATGGGGCCGGCGGTCGTCAAAGCCTGGCTGGCCGTGCTGCCGGCGGGAACGATTCTGGCGCCGGTCGGCGGCATCACGCCGGACAACATGCAGGTGTTTATCGACGCTGGCGTCAAAGGCTTCGGCCTCGGCTCGGGGCTGTTCAAACCGGGCATGACGGCGGAACAAGTGGCGGCCAATGCCAAGGCCTATGTCGCTGCGTGGAAGGCCCTTCGATAAGACTTTTTGGGCGCTGCGAGCGCTGCATCTAACAAGAGAGACAAACAGATGAAAATCACCAAACTGACCACCTTCATCGTTCCGCCGCGCTGGTGCTTCCTCAAGGTCGAAACCGACGAGGGCGTCACCGGTTGGGGTGAGCCCGTGGTCGAAGGCCGCGCCCACACCGTTGCCGCTGCCGTTGAAGAATTGTCCGACTACCTGATCGGCAAAGACCCGCGCAACATCGAAGACATCTGGACCGTGCTCTATCGCGGCGGCTTCTACCGTGGCGGCGCGATCCACATGAGCGCCCTGGCCGGTATCGACCAGGCTTTGTGGGACATCAAAGGCAAGGCGCTGGGCGTGTCGGTCAGCGACCTGTTGGGCGGTCAGGTGCGGGACAAGATTCGTGTGTATTCGTGGATCGGCGGCGACCGTCCGGCAGATACCGCACGGGCGGCGAAAGAAGCGGTCGAGCGTGGTTTCACTGCGGTGAAAATGAACGGTACCGAAGAACTGCAATTCCTCGACACCTTCGACAAGGTCGACCAGGCCCTGGCCAATGTCGCTGCCGTGCGCGATGCCGTCGGCCCGAACGTCGGCATCGGCGTGGACTTCCATGGCCGGGTGCACAAGCCCATGGCCAAGGTGCTGATGAAGGAACTCGATCCGTACAAGCTGATGTTCATCGAAGAACCGGTGCTCAGCGAAAACTACGAGGCGCTCAAAGAGCTCGCGCCGCTGACCAGCACGCCGATCGCCCTGGGTGAGCGGCTGTTCTCGCGCTGGGACTTCAAGCGCGTGCTCAGCGAAGGCTACGTCGACATCATCCAACCGGATGCCTCCCACGCCGGCGGTATCACCGAGACTCGCAAGATCGCCAACATGGCCGAAGCCTATGACGTCGCGCTGGCGCTGCATTGCCCACTGGGCCCGATTGCCTTGGCGGCCTGCCTGCAACTGGACGCCGCTTGCTACAACGCATTCATTCAGGAGCAGAGCCTGGGCATCCATTACAACGAGAGCAACGACCTGCTCGACTACGTCAAGGACCCACGGGTGTTCGACTACGACCAAGGCTTCGTGAAGATCCCGAACGGCCCGGGCCTGGGCATCGAGATCAACGAGGAATACGTGATCGAACGCGCGGCCATCGGCCACCGCTGGCGCAACCCGATCTGGCGCCATGCCGATGGCAGCTTTGCCGAGTGGTGAGTGATCCCTGACCCACCACAAATCCCTTGTAGGAGCGAGCCTGCTCGCGATGGTGTGTCTGTCGCCATCAATGGTGAATGACACACCGCTATCGCGAGCAGGCTCACTCCTACAAGGGGTCTGCGTCAGCCTTTAGAACGACCTCAATAACCATAAGAAGAGGCACCCCTCATGCAACCGCAAACCCTCACCGGGCAGGCGTCGTTGGTGACGCCCAGCCGCAAGCGTTTTTTCATCATGGTGCTGTTGTTCATCACCGTGGTGATCAACTACCTGGACCGCAGCAACCTGTCGATTGCCGCCCCGGCATTGACCAGTGACCTGGGCATCGACCCGATCCACGTCGGCCTGATCTTCTCCGCGTTCGGCTGGACCTACGCTGCCATGCAAATCCCTGGCGGCTGGCTGGTGGATCGTGTGCCGCCACGGATTCTGTACAGCGTTGCCTTGCTGCTGTGGTCGGTGGCCACGGTGATGCTCGGCTTCGCCGCCAGCTTCATCGCGCTGTTCGTGTTGCGTATGGCTGTCGGTGCGCTGGAAGCGCCGGCGTATCCGATCAACAGCCGCGTGGTCACCACCTGGTTTCCAGAGCGCGAGCGCGCTACGGCGATTGGTTTTTACACCTCCGGGCAGTTCGTCGGCCTGGCCTTCCTGACACCGGTACTGGCGTGGCTTCAGCACGAATTCGGCTGGCACATGGTGTTCGTCGCCACCGGCGCGGTGGGCATTGTGTGGGCGGTGATCTGGTACGCGGTGTATCGCGAGCCGCGGGATTTCAAAGGCGCCAATGACGCGGAAATCGATTTGATCCGCGAGGGCGGCGGGTTGGTGGATATCCAGGCCGAACAGGCCAAAGTCAAAGCCAAATTCAGCTGGACTGACCTGGGCATTGTCCTGACCAAGCGCAAACTCTGGGGCATCTACCTCGGCCAGTTCTGCCTCAACTCAACGCTGTGGTTTTTCCTGACCTGGTTCCCGACCTACCTGGTGAAATACCGCGGCATGGACTTCATCAAGTCCGGCCTGTTGGCGTCGCTGCCGTTTCTCGCCGCGTTCATCGGTGTGCTGTGTTCCGGTTTCTTCTCGGACTTTTTGATCCGTCGCGGCTGCACGGTGGGTTTCGCCCGCAAGTTGCCGATCATCAGCGGTTTGCTGATTTCCACCTCGATCATCGGCGCCAACTTTGTCGAGTCGACGCCGTTGGTGATTGCCTTCCTCGCGCTGGCATTCTTCGGCAATGGCCTGGCTTCGATCACCTGGTCGCTGGTATCGACGCTCGCCCCGGCGCGCCTGCTCGGGCTGACCGGCGGGGTGTTCAACTTCATCGGTAACCTGTCGGCGATCGCCACGCCTATCGTGATCGGTTTCCTCGCGACGGGAGATTCTTTTGCCCCGGCGATCACCTACATCTCGGTGCTGGCATTGATTGGCGCACTGTCCTACATCCTGCTGGTGGGCAAGGTCGAGCGTATCAAGTTGTAGTCGTGGCGCGCGGGCGACCATAATGCCGCCCGTTCACTCGCTCAACGGTAAAGGCTGGATATGCAGGAAGACGCCCCAAAAATCGCCAAGGACGCCGCGCCGACCGGCACCCAGACCCTGCTTCGCGGTCTGGGTGTGGTCCAGGCCGTGGCCAGTGGCGCCCGCGATCTCAAGGAAATCGCCCGGCTGATCGGCACCACGCGCAGCACCACCCATCGCCTGGCCAGTTGCCTGGTGGACGAGCGTTATCTGCGGGTGGTGCCGCAAGTCGGTTATCTGCTGGGGCCGAAACTGATCGAACTGGGGTTCCAGGCCCGTGAAGAGTTGCCGCTGGTGACCCTGGCCGGGCCGTATCTGGACGAGTTGTCGGCGTTGACCGGCGACACCATTCACCTGGCGATCCGCGAAGGCGACGAAGTGCTGTACCTGCACAAGAATCCGGGGCGCAATGGCCCGGAAATGCGCTCGCGGGTCGGCCATCGCATGCCGTTGGCGCGCACCGGGATCGGCAAGGCACTGATGCTCGATGATTCACCGCAAGAGTGGCAGCGCCTGTACGAGGTCAGTTTGCCGGTGGGTGGGAAAAATCAATTCTGGCCACAGCACCCGGAGCAGTCCTGGGAGCAGTTCGAGCAGCGCATGGTCGAGTACGTGGCCGGCGGTTACGCCTTCGATCTGGAAGACAACGAACCGTCGATCCGCTGCGTGGCGGCGCCGATTCGCGATGCCAGCAAGCGTATCGTCGCCGGCATCAGCATCGCCAGCACCGTGCCATACATGCCGCTGGAAAAAATGGCCGAGCTGATTCCCCTGATCAAAGGGGTCACGGCCCGGCTGTCGGCGGAGCTGGGTCTTAAGGTTTAAACCTTGAGGGTCGCCATGTCGATGACGAAGCGGTACTTCACGTCACCGGCGATCATGCGGGCGTAAGCCTCGTTGATCTGGCGGATGTCGAGCATTTCGATGTCGCAGGTGATGTTGTGCTCGGCGCAGAAATCCAGCACTTCCTGGGTTTCGGCGATGCCGCCGATCAGCGAGCCGGCCAATACCCGGCGGCCCAGGACCAGTTTGGCCGCATGCACTGGCGGCTCTACGGGTTCGATCAACCCCACCAGAATATGCACGCCGTCGAAACGCAGGGTGTCGAGGTAGGGGTTGAGGTCGTGCTGCACCGGAATGGTGTCGAGCAGGAAGTCGAAGTGACCGGCGGCGGCCTGCATCTGCGCGTCATCGGTGGACACGATCACATGGTCCGCGCCCTGGCGGCGAGCCTCTTCGGCCTTGCTTGCCGAACGGGTGAACAGCGTCACTTCGGCGCCCATCGCCTTGGCGAACTTGATGCCCATGTGGCCGAGGCCGCCCATGCCCAGAATCCCGACCTTGTCTCCGGCTTTCACGCCGTAGTGCTTGAGTGGCGAATAAGTGGTGATACCGGCGCACAGAATCGGTGCGGCACTGGCCAGGTTCAGTTTCTCGGGGATGCGTACCACAAAGTGCTCGCTGACCACGATGCTGTCGGAGTAGCCGCCCATGGTGTTGCTGCCATCCACGCGGTCCGGGGTGGCGTAGGTCATGGTCGGGCCTTCGAGGCAATATTGCTCCAGGTTGGCCTGGCAAGCTTCGCAATGGCGGCATGAATCGACCATGCAGCCGACACCGACCAGATCGCCGACTTTGTGTTGGGTGACATTCGCACCGACGGCGGTCACCTTGCCTACGATTTCGTGACCAGGCATCAGCGGGTAAACGGCAATGCCCCACTCGTTGCGGGCCTGATGGATGTCTGAATGGCAGACGCCGCAGTAGAGAATCTCGATGGCAATGTCGTCGGCCCGTGGGCTGCGGCGTTCGAATTTCACAGGGGCGAGGGGAGTGGTGGCCGACTGGGCGGCGTATCCGATGGCGGTGTACATGGTGAACCTCGCAAAAGCGCTGACGGGTGAGGTGGCGCATTCTGGGCGCCGAACCCGGTAGCAGCCATGGCGATTCCTCCGGGTGTCATGCCTATTCCTCCGGCATCGCTCCTTGAGCGATTCCATTGGCGATCAGACCTGCGATGATGCTTTCATCCCTTTTTTTCGAAGTTTTTTTCATGCAGTTGACCCGTCATCTTGATGCCAACGCCACCCTGGTTTCGCTGATCGAGCCGCTGTCCACTCGCAACGGTTTCGTCCCGACTGCGTTACCGGGCGTGCAGGTCCTGCGGGCCAGTTGCGACGTGGCCCGTGGGCCGCAGATCTATGAGCCGAGCCTGGTGATCATCGCCCAGGGCAGCAAACTGGCGTACCTGGGACCGCGCACTCTGGAATATGGCGCAGGGCACTACCTGATTCAGGCGCTGCCGGTGCCGTTCGAGTGTGAAACCTTTGCCGCGCCGAGCGGGCCAATGCTGGGCGTGTCTGTCGCGATCGACCGGGTGATGCTGGGTGAGCTGGTATTGGCAATGGGCTTGGCGCCGGGGCGGCATATTCCGGCGCAAACACCTGAGTCCATGACCTCGGCAGTGCTCGATGATGCGATGCGTGGTTGTGTCGAGCGACTGTTGCGTTGCCTGCACGATCCGCTGGAGTGCCAGATCATGGGGCAAGCGCGCTTGCGCGAGTTGCTGTTCGTCGCATTGCGCGGTCCGCAAGCCGATGTGTTGCGGGCGCTGGTTGAACAGCAGGGGCAGTTCGCCCGGATCGCGGCATCCCTCAGTCATCTGCATGCGCATTTCGCCGAACCGCTGAACGTCGAGACCCTGGCCAGTTGCGCGAACATGAGTGCGTCGACCTTTCACGAGCATTTCAAGCGCAGCACCTTGTTGTCGCCGGTGCAGTATCTGAAGCGATTGCGTTTGCTCAGGGCGCAGCAGTTGTTGCTGGGCGAGGGGCTAGGCGTGGCGCAGGTGGCGCATCGGGTGGGGTATCAGAGCACGTCGCAGTTCAGTCGCGAGTACAAGCGCTACTTTGAGCGTAGCCCTGGGGATGAACGCGCCGCTTGAGTCACCGCCAATCCTCTGTGGGAGCGAGCCTGCTCGCGAATGCGGTGTGTCAGTCAACATAGATGTTGGATGTCAGGCCGCCTTCGCGAGCAGGCTCGCTCCCACATTTGTTTTGTGGTGTGGCTTGAACTGCAGGCAACAAAAAGGCCCCCGTTTCGGGAGCCTTGATGTTCGTGGTTCGGCTTACATGTTCGGGTAAGTCGGGCCGCCGGCGCCTTCAGGTGTCACCCAGGTGATGTTCTGTGCAGGATCCTTGATGTCACAGGTCTTGCAGTGAACGCAGTTCTGGGCGTTGATCTGGAAGCGCTTCTCGCCGTCTTCCTTGGTGATCACTTCGTACACGCCAGCCGGGCAGTAACGCTGGGCAGGCTCATCGTACAGCGGCAGGTTCTTGCTGATCGGGATGCTCGGATCGGCGAGCTTGAGATGGCACGGCTGCTCTTCTTCATGGTTGGTACCGGAGATGAACACCGAGCTGAGTTTGTCGAAGCTGATTTTGCCGTCGGGTTTCGGGTAGTCGATCTTCTTGCAGTCGGCCGCGAGCTTCAGGCAAGCGTAATCCGGCTTGGTGTCGTGCAGGGTGAACGGCAGTTTGCCGCCGAAGATGTTCTGGTCGAGCCAGTTGAAACCACCGCCGACGATGGCGCCGAACTTGTGGATCGCCGGGCCGAAGTTGCGACTGGCGAACAGTTCTTCGTAGAGCCAGCTCTTCTTGAAGGCGTCGACGTAGGTGGTCAGTTCTTCGCTGCCGTCCTTCTCGGCGAACAGCGCGTCAGCCACCGATTCAGCGGCGAGCATGCCGGATTTCATCGCGGTGTGGCTGCCTTTGATCTTGGCGAAGTTCAGGGTGCCGAGGTCGCAACCGATCAGCGCGCCGCCCTTGAACACCATTTTCGGCAGCGAGTTCAGGCCGCCCTTGCTGATCGCGCGGGCGCCGTAGCTGATGCGCTTGCCGCCTTCCAGGTACTGCTTGAGCACCGGGTGATGCTTGAGGCGCTGGAACTCGTCGAACGGCGACAGGTAGGTGTTGCTGTAGGACAGGTCGACGATCAGACCGACGACCACCTGGTTGTTTTCCAGGTGATAGAGGAATGAGCCACCGGTGTTCTCGGTGCCCATGATGTCCATCGGCCAACCGGCAGTGTGCACCACCAGGCCAGGCTGGTGTTTGGCCGGGTCGACTTCCCAGATTTCTTTCAGGCCGATGCCGTAGTGCTGGGCATCAGCGTCAGTGTCCAGGTTGAAACGCTTGATCAGCTGCTTGCCGATGTGGCCACGGCAACCTTCGGCGAACAGCGTGTACTTGCCGCGCAGTTCCATGCCCGGGGTGTACAGGCCTTCCTTCGGGTTACCTTCGCGGTCGACGCCCAGGTCGCCGGTGATGATCCCGCGCACCACGCCGTTCTCGTCGATCAGCGCTTCCTGAGCAGCGAAGCCCGGGTAGATTTCCACGCCCAGGTTCTCGGCCTGCTGGGCCAGCCAGCGGCACAGGTTGCCCAGGGAGATGATGTAGTTGCCTTCGTTGTGCATGGTCTTGGGCACAAAGAAGTCTGGAATTTTTTGCGCGCTCTCAGCGTTCTTCAGAACGAAGATGTCGTCGCGGGTGACGGGGGTGTTCAGCGGCGCGCCGAGTGCTTTCCAGTCCGGGAACAGTTCGTTCAGGGCCCGTGGTTCGAACACGGCACCGGACAGAATGTGAGCACCGACTTCGGAGCCTTTTTCGACCACGCAGACGCTGATTTCCTTACCGGCTTCGGCGGCCTTCTGCTTCAAGCGGCAGGCGGCGGAAAGACCCGCGGGGCCGGCACCGACGATGACAACGTCGAATTCCATGTATTCGCGTTCCACAGGTTATCTCCTACTCAAGGCTCAACAGTTTTTTTTCTAATTTGGAGGTTCAGTGTCGCATCCATGAATCCCGGCGCAACGCCGAGAGCGGACAATCGATTGACCACCTTTCTCTTTGGGTGGCGCATTATATCTACACCACTCTCAGCGTCCAATACAAACGTTTGTTTGAATTGGCTCAAAGCCAGAGAAATCAAAGTCACGCGCCTTATGAACGGCCATTTTGGCGTATTGACCGGAATAGGCGTTCCGGTCAATATACGGGCGGTTTTGCGATCGCCGTAGGCTGACTGTTGGTTTCAAGAGCACCTCTAAAGACAGGGCGATGGCAGTAGAGAGTGATGCGCTGCGCGGGGCTGATGCGCAGTTTACACGCCGCGATGTTGAATGACTCGTCAGTCACCACTGACGGACGGTCATCCAGATCATGAGCGATGGTCACTTGACAGCTTTGCCGGCGTTTTGGAGGTGCCCTTGCGCCCGATGAGCATCAACCGCCAGGTTCGCCTAGGCGACTTTCTTTTCACCGGAGAGTAACGAGGAATCCATGAAGGTTCTTGTAGCTGTCAAACGCGTTGTGGATTACAACGTCAAGGTCCGCGTCAAGGCGGACAATTCCGGCGTCGATCTTGCCAACGTCAAGATGTCGATGAACCCGTTCTGCGAGATCGCCGTGGAAGAAGCCGTACGCCTGAAAGAGAAAGGTGTTGCGACTGAAATCGTCGTCGTCTCCGTCGGCCCGTCCACCGCTCAAGAGCAACTGCGCACCGCGCTGGCTCTGGGTGCCGACCGCGCCATCCTCGTCGAGTCCGCCGAAGACCTGACTTCCCTGGCCGTTGCCAAGCTGCTGAAGGCCGTTGTCGACAAGGAACAGCCTCAGCTGGTGATCCTTGGTAAACAAGCCATCGACAGCGACAACAACCAGACTGGCCAGATGCTTGCTGCATTGAGCGGCTACGGTCAGGGCACGTTCGCTTCGAAAGTCGAAATCAGCGGCGACAGCGTTGCCGTGACTCGCGAAGTCGACGGCGGCGCGCAGACAGTTTCCCTGAAACTGCCGGCCATCGTCACCACCGACCTGCGTTTGAACGAGCCGCGCTACGCGTCTCTGCCAAACATCATGAAAGCCAAGAAGAAGCCTCTCGAAGTGCTGACTCCGGACGCTTTGGGCGTTTCCACCGCCTCCACCAACACAACCTTGAAAGTCGAAGCGCCAGCTGCACGCAGCGCGGGTATCAAGGTCAAGTCGGTGGCTGAACTGGTCGAGAAACTGAAAAACGAAGCGAAGGTAATCTAATCATGACTATCTTGGTAATCGCTGAACACGACGGCAAAGCAGTGGCCCCGGCCACGCTGAACACCGTGGCTGCTGCCGCCAAAATCGGTGGCGACATCCACGTGCTGGTTGCAGGTCAGGGCGTTGGCGCCGTGGCTGAAGCCGCTGCGAAAATCGCTGGTGTGAGCAAAGTGCTGGTAGCCGATAACGCTGCCTACGCGCACCAGCTGCCGGAAAACGTTGCTCCGCTGGTAGCCGAGTTGGGCAAGGGCTACAGCCATATCCTGGCTGCCGCTACTTCCAACGGTAAAAACATCCTGCCGCGCGTTGCCGCTGCCCTGGACGTTGACCAGATCTCCGAGATCATCTCGGTAGAAAGCGCCGACACCTTCAAGCGTCCGATCTACGCTGGTAACGCCATCGCTACCGTTCAGTCGAACGCTGCAGTGAAAGTGATCACCGTGCGTGCCACCGGTTTCGACCCGGTTGCCGCTGAAGGCGGTTCTGCTGCTGTTGAAGCCGTTGCTGCTGCTCATGACGCTGGCATCTCCAGCTTCGTTGGCGAAGAGCTGGCCAAGTCCGATCGTCCGGAACTGACCGCTGCCAAGATCGTCGTTTCGGGCGGGCGCGGCATGCAGAACGGTGACAACTTCAAACACCTGTACGCCCTGGCCGACAAGCTGGGCGCTGCCGTTGGTGCTTCGCGCGCCGCGGTCGACGCAGGTTTTGTTCCCAACGACATGCAGGTCGGTCAGACCGGCAAGATCGTTGCGCCACAGCTGTACATCGCCGTCGGTATCTCCGGCGCGATCCAGCACCTGGCCGGCATGAAAGACTCCAAAGTGATCGTTGCGATCAACAAGGACGAAGAAGCGCCGATCTTCCAGGTGGCCGATTACGGCCTGGTGGCGGACTTGTTCGAAGCCATCCCTGAGTTCGAGAAGCTGGTCTAATCCGGCTGCTTCACTTATAAAGAGCCCGGCCTTTTGGTCGGGCTTTTTTTTGGGCTTTGTCCCCTGTAGGAGCGAGCCTGCTCGCGATGGACGTCAACGATGACGCGGGGATCCTGGATACAAGCGGTGCATTTGAAACCATCGCGAGCAAGCTCGCTCCTACAGGGGGGCATAACCGGGTTTGAGTGGAGTGAATTGCCATGGATCTGCGACTTGTGTGGAGCTTACTGGGATTGGCGTTATTGCCGGCGCTGTCTTTCGCCGCAGGCAAATGCGAGCGCCTGGTGGTGACCGGCAGCCCGGACGCGCCACCGTATCTGTGGCAAGACCCGCAGAATCCCGAACGCCTGATCGGTGCCAGTGCCGATTTGCTGCAGCAAGTGGCGGGGGAGTTGGGGCTCAAGGTCGAGCTGCTGTATGCCGGCAAACGCGCCCAGGCCCTGGACGAAGTGCGCAGCGGGCGCATGGACATGCTGGCGGACGCGACGTTGACGCTCAGCGAGCTGGAAACCCTGGATTACATCCATCCACCTTTGTTGGAAAACGACTATCTGGTCTGGACGCGCAAGGACTCGACGCTGATCTATAACGAAGCACAAGATCTGCACGGCCATAGCGGTGCCGTGTCGGAAAAGGCTCGATTGACTCCGCAATTCAGCACTTTTGCCGGACAGCAGTTAACCCTCACGCACACGTCCAGCCTGACCCAGGCCTTTCAGAAATTGCTGTTGGGCGAGGTCGAGTTTGTGCTGGCAGGACGTTACTCGGGCATGGCGACCGCGCAGACACTGGGCATGGCCGGTGATTTGGTCACTCGCTCGCAACCGGTCGACAAGCCTGGCCTGTACCTGGCGATTTCCCATGACTCGGCCTGCAACGATCCGTGGTTGCGCGGACAGTTGGCCAAAAAGATGACAGAATTGCCCGCGTCCGGACTGACGGAAGCCGTGCTGATGCGCAATATCGAGCGTTGGAAGGCACAACGCTCACAACCGCAGCAACCCTCGCAACAACCCGTCAGTGCCCCAAAACAGTAGGGATATTTAGTGAGTATTCGACCTCTTTTCGCTGCCGTGGCCTTTGTGGTCCTGGCGGGTTGTGCAACCGATCCTGCGCCGAATGAACAGATGCGCCTGACCGAACAGGCTCTCGAACAGGCCAAGGCCGTGGGCGCCACCGCAGACGATGTGCCGGAAATGAAACTGGCCGAAGACAAGTACAACCGCGCCAAGGGCAACATGACCGATCAATCCTTCAAGAATGCGCGGATGCGGGCCGAACAGGCCGAACTCGATGCGCGCCTGGCTGAAGCCAAGGTGTTGAAGGCCAAGAGCGAGGAGCAGTTGAACGTGCTGAACACCCGCATCGCCCGCCTGCAAAAGCAACTGGGAGATGCCGAATGAGCCTCAAGAGCAAAGCCCTCGGCGGTTTGATCCTGGCAGGCTGCGCGAGCCTGTCTGGTTGCGCCAGCCAGCACAGCGAGACCGCATTGCAACAGGCTGGAACCGATTTTCAGAAGGTCAAGGAAGACTCCAATGTGCTGCGAATCGCCCCCAAGGACGTGATTCGCGCGGGGGAGTCCCTGGCCCGTGCCGATCGCCTGTCCAGCTATTGGGGTAGCGGTTCGGACGTGGTGCATTACGCCTATCTGAGCCAGCGCTATAGTGCCATTGCCCGGGAGCACACCGATCAGGCGCTCAACGAAGAGCAAGCGGCGAAACTCGAACTGGAGCGGCAGCGCCTGCAACTGGCACTGCGTGAATCCAAACTGTTCAGCGTGCAGCAGCAAGGCAAATGGCTCGAAGAGCAGATCCTGGCATTGACGACCACCCAGACCGACCGTGGCCTGGTGATGACATTGGGCGACATGCTGTTCGACACCGGCGAAGCGGAATTGAAACCTTCGGCCAACCGTGTGGTGCTGAAGATCGTGCAGTTCCTGCAACTCAACCCCAAGCGTGTGGTACGGATCGAAGGTTATACGGACAGTACCGGGGGCAAGCAGGAAAACCTCAAGCTGTCCCGCGACCGCGCACAATCGGTTGCTGACGTGTTGATGGACCTGGGCATCGACGACAAGCGTATTCAGGTCGAGGGTTATGGTGACGAGTATCCCGTGGACGCGAATGCGTCGGAACGGGGTCGAGCGCAGAACCGTCGGGTGGAAATTGTGTTTTCCGACGAAAAGGGCCAGCTCGGCGCTGCCCGGTAGGAGCTGCTCCAGGGTGACGCTATGCACCCTGTAGGAGCTGCGGAGTGAAACGAGGCTGCGATCTTTTCGAGTTCACTTGAGTATCAAGAGCAAGATCAACAGATCGCAGCCTCGTTTCACTCCGCAGCTCCTACAGCTCCTACAACCCGGCCTGCCATGCAGCGTCGGGTTTTTTTATGGTGCGCCGATTAACGCATAAAACAGTACAGATTTTGCTGACACTGCACTGTACGGTCGACTATTGTGGCAACTGTCCCCGTACACTTTTAAACTGTTCCGGTATTGTTTCACACAAGAATAAAATGCCCGTGAAATCGAGTGCTGCGTCATGACCAATCTTTTGCTCTATCAACGTATTGCTCAACAACTGGCCGAAGACATCCGCCGTGGGGTCTATCAGCCGGGGGAGCGCGTGCCTTCTGTGCGCAAGATGAGCTCGCAGCTCAATGTCAGCCATGCGACGGTGTTGCAGGCGTATGCCAATCTCGAGGATCAGGGGTTGATCCGCGCCCGGCCGCAGTCGGGGTACTACGTGCACCAGACGCCGGCACTCACCGCACCGACGCCGGACATCGCCCGGGTCGAGCGCCCCGGCCTGGTCACCCGCAGTAGCATCATTCAACAAGTCCTGGTCGAATCCCGTCGTGAAGGGGTCTTCCCGCTGGGCGCTGCAGTGCCTAGTGTCGATTATTTGCCGGTGCGGGCACTGCATCAGCAATTGGCCAAAGTCACCCGTTTCCATAGCCCGCGGGCCTTCAGCTACATGTTCAGCCCCGGTTTCGAGCCGTTGCGCCGACAGGTGGCGATCCGCATGCGCGATGCCGGTGTGGTGGTCGATCCGTCGGAAGTGGTGATTACTCACGGCTGCGTCGATGCCCTGCAGATGTCCTTGCGCGTGCTGACCCGTCCGGGCGATCTGATTGCGGCTGAGTCGCCGACCTATTACGGGTTGCTGCAACTGGCCGATCTGTTGGGCCTCAAGGTCATCGAAATCCCCAGCGATCCGGCCACGGGCATGAGCCTGGAAGCCTTGCAACTGGCGGCCAACCAATGGTCGATCAAGGCGTTGGTGCTGACCACGCGACTAAGCAATCCATTGGGCGGCACCATGCCGGAGGAGCGGCAGAAACAATTGCTGCGCCTGGCGTCGGACTTCGATATCCAGATTGTCGAAGACGATATCTACGGCGAGCTGATGTTCGAGCAAGGGCGTACCAAGTCCCTCAAGGCCTATGATCGGCTGGATCGAGTGATCTATTGCTCGAGCTTCTCTAAAACCCTGTCGCCTGGCGTGCGGATCGGCTGGATGATTGCCGGCAAGTATCAGCAGGAAATCCAGCGCTTGCAGACCTTCAGCACGCATTCTGCGTGCAGCGTGACCCAGATGGGCATTGCCGCGTACCTGGAAAATGGTGGGTACGACCGGCATTTGCGCTTCATCCGTCAGGAATACCGCAAGAACCTCAGTGCCTTCCAGCTGGCGGTGCAGCAGTATTTCCCGGAAGGCACGCAGATGACCCGGCCTACCGGCGGCTTCATTCTGTGGGTCAGTCTGCCGGGACGGGTCAACACCCAGGAGTTGCACGTGCGGGCATTGCAGCAGGGCATCAGTATTGCGCCGGGACTGATCTTCAGTAATACCGAGCAGTTCAATCACTGCATTCGCCTCAATTGCGGCATCCCGTGGAATCGTGAAGCCGAGCGCGCGTTGATGACCTTGGGCATGCTGGCCACCCAGCTCTGCCAGGAGATGGCGGGCGGTTTGTAACAGGCTGCTACGGTGCTTGTCTTGTGGGCTGCAACAGGCGAGCATATGCACCTCTGCCGTTTGCACCCACCGTGGGATACATGAAACCGACCTTTCCTGCCGCCTGGCTTTTGCTCTGCCTGTTTGCGAGTATTCAGCCGGCATTCGTCGTAGCAGCTACCGAGCAGGATCAGGAGGCCACCGGCAGTTTCCACGTCGCACCGATAAAACCCGAACCTGTGAAAAAAGCCTCGCCGGCCGAGAAACCGGCGACGCCCGTGAAAAAGCGCCCGCCCATTGCCTCCAAATCGAAACCGGCCAGCGAAGTGGTCAAGACCGAGCTTCCATCCGCCAATTTGGACCTGAGCCTGCCCAAGGATATGGTTCAGGAGTTGAAGCCGGTCGGAACGGTGCCGTTGTCCAGGCGCGAACCATTGTTGCCCCAGATGTTCGGTGACAAAAGCGACAGCAGCCCGTTCCAGCTCAACGGGCGCCTGCTCAGCAATGAAATGCAGCTGCAACTGCGAAAGGAAGAGCGCCGCGATGTTGAAGGCGCGGCACTGGACTTCGAGTTCAAGCAGTAACCTCACCAGGATCCGCGAACCGCAGACCAGACGCTTTGTCGGCGACTGGTCGGTGATGCTCGTTTACATGGAAAAACCCGCTGGCAGGTAATTTAAAACAACTGTTTAAGCGAGTACTCTGTGCCCCGTCCTTTTATACATTGCTCGTCGCGAGGAGCTTGTCGTCATGAAATGCCGTGAGGGCTGTGGCGCTTGTTGCATTGCCCCTTCCATCAGTTCACCGATTCCCGGTATGCCCAACGGCAAAGCCGCAGGGGAGCGTTGCCTGCAACTTTCCTCCGATAACCTGTGCAATATTTTCGGCCAGCCGGAACGGCCGGCGGTGTGTTCTGCCTTCGAGGCCGACCCTGAGGTGTGCGGAAGCAGCAGCGAAGAAGCGATCCGGTTGATTGGCTGGTGGGAGCAAATGACGGCGGCATGATGTGTGGGCTTGCACCTGCGATCACCTCCGAAAAACCTGAAGGTGAGCGGAGGTGCAAGCCCAACGAACGGAACTTCAACAATAAGGAATAAGACTATGGGTTCGCTGCATCGTATGGCTGTGCTGTGTGGATTGACGGTTGTGCTGGCTACTTCGACGGCCCAGGCCGAAGACTGGAAAGTCAAAAAAGACGAAGACGGTATCAAGATCTCCCTGAGTGAAGTGGCCGGCTCCGACTACAAGGCCTACCAGGGCGTCACGCTGATGAAAACCACCATAGCCAAGCTGCGCGCGTTGCAGGAAGACGTGTCCGGAGCCTGCGCCTGGATTCACGAATGCAAAACCCAGAAGCTGCTCAAGCACGAAGGTGACCAGAGCTGGACCTACACTCAGTTCAACACCCCGTGGCCGGTTACTGCGCGTGATTCGGTGCTGCACGTCACCACCATCGAAGGCGCTGATGGCAGCCTGACCCGCAAGCTCGAAGGCGTACCAAAATACATTCCTGAAGAAAAAGGCTTCGTCCGGGTCGCCAAGGTCGACGGTTTCTGGAAGTTCGTGCCCAAGGGCGACCAGGTCGAAGTGACCTATCAGGTGCACACCGAGCCGGGCGGCAGCGTGCCGTCGATGGTGGCCAACAAGTTTGTGGTGGATGCCCCGTTCAATACCTTGAAAGCCCTCAAGGAACGCGCCGAGAAGTAACGCTGTCGTTCTTTCAAGGTGACTTCGTAGCGCCCCGACCGGTTCGGGGCGTTTGCGTTTTTGACGGGGGCGGGTGCTTTAATTTGTTTCCGAATATGCGTTGCACGAAATTTTCACCCAGTCTCCAAGACAATTCGCCGGTTCTTGCACAGCACGCTGCGTATTCCTGAATGCAGGATGAAACAGTCGGAATGAGGGTAGTTATCAATGGCAATGCTGCCGTTGATCGTGCAACATTTGCGCACCGCGCAAACCCCCGGGCCTGGTACGGGCCGAAAAGAGGGCAAGGCGCAGCTGTATTTTTGAAACTTCAACTTCCAATGGGTCCTAAAACGACATGGCAATCCCGGACGCCCTGAATCAGCAGCGAGCTTCTAGTCGCCTGCTGCAACCGACCGTCAAATCGCATCTGGCCTACACGCTGTTGTGTGCCCTGGTCATGATGGTCATGTTCAGCCTGCTGCGCGTCGCGCTGCTGGTTTACAACCGCTCGATGATCCTCGACACACCGGCCTCGACCTTCCTCGAGGCATTCGCCAACGGTCTGCGTTTCGACCTGCGTCTGGTGGTCTATCTCAGCATTCCGTTGCTGCTGGCAATGTTCAGCGTCCGGGCCATGGCGGCGCGCGGGCTGTTCCGTTTCTGGCTGACGATTGTCTCCAGCATTGCGTTGTTCCTGGGCCTGATGGAGATGGACTTCTATCGTGAGTTCCACCAGCGCCTCAACGGCCTGGTCTTCCAGTACGTCAAGGAGGATCCGAAAACCGTGATGAGCATGCTCTGGTACGGTTTTCCGGTGGTCCGTTACCTGTTGGCATGGGCCGTGGGCACCTGGATCCTGAGCCTGGCATTCATGGGCGCCGATCGTGCAACCCGCCCTCGTGGCCCGTTCAGTGGCGGCAGTATCGGCACGCGCCAGGTTGCGCCGTGGTACGCACGTATCGCGGTATTCGTGGTGTGCCTGCTGGTTTGCGTGGTCGCCGCCCGTGGCACCCTGCGCCAGGGCCCGCCGCTGCGTTGGGGTGACGTCTACACCACCAATTCGAACTTCGCCAACCAGTTGGGCCTCAACGGCACCCTGCAGTTGGTTGCCGCAGCGAAGAGCCGGATGTCCGAAGATCGCGACAACATCTGGAAGGCCACCCTGCCTCAAGAGCAAGCCCGGCAAGTCGTACGTGACATGCTGGTGCTGCCCGACGAGAAACTGGTGGACGCCGACATGGCCGCCGTACGTCGTGACTACACGCCGCCGACCGACAAGACCCTGCCGATCAAGAACGTCGTCGTGATCCTGATGGAAAGCATGGCCGGTCACTCGGTGGGGGCTCTGGGCGGGCCGGGCAACATCACGCCGTACCTCGACAAACTGTCGAAGGAAGGCCTGCTGTTCGACCGCTTCTTCTCCAACGGTACCCATACCCACCAGGGCATGTTCGCCACCATGGGTTGCTTTCCGAACCTGCCTGGTTTCGAATACCTGATGCAGACCCCGGAAGGCAGCCACAAACTGTCTGGCCTGCCGCAGTTGCTCAGTGCCCGTCACTTTGACGACGTGTACGTCTACAACGGCGATTTCGCCTGGGACAACCAGTCGGGCTTCTTCAGCAACCAGGGCATGACCAACTTCATCGGCCGTAACGATTTCGTTAACCCGGTGTTCTCCGACCCGACATGGGGCGTGTCCGACCAGGATATGTTCGACCGCAGCCTGCAAGAGCTCAAGGCTCGGGAAAACGGCAAACCGTTCTACGCCTTGCTGCAAACCCTGTCCAACCACACGCCTTACGCCTTGCCGACGCCATTACCGGTCGAGCGCGTGACCAATCGCGGCAGCCTGAACGAGCACTTGACCGCCATGCGTTATGCGGACTGGGCGCTGGGCCAGTTCTTTGAAAAGGCCCGCAAGGAGCCGTACTTCAAGGAAACCCTGTTCGTCATCGTCGGTGACCACGGTTTCGGCAACGAACAGCAGATCACTGAAATGGACCTGGGCCGCTTCAACGTGCCGATGTTGATGATCGCGCCGGGCATCCAGGAGAAGTTCGGTCAGCGTGACCATACCGTGGGCACCCAGATCGACATCGTACCGACCATCATGGGCCGCCTGGGCGGCGAAACTCGCCAGCAATGCTGGGGCCGCGACCTGCTCAACCTGCCTGAAGGCGATAAGGGTTTTGGTGTGATCAAACCTTCGGGTAACGAGCAGACCACGGCCATCCTCAGCGACGACCGGATCCTTGTACTGCCGAAGGAAAAGGACATGGCGCCAAAGTTGTACCAGTACGAAATGGGCGCTACACCGCATGCCGAGATCATTGCGGATGCACCGGGTACCGCTGAGTTGAAACTCAAGCTCGAAGCGTTCCTGCAAACCGCGACCAAGAGTCTGCTGGACAACACTGCCGGTGTAGTTCACGGCACGCCGCAGTAAGTTGTGACGCAATAGAAAAAGAGGCTCTTCAAGAGCCTCTTTTTTTTTGCCTGGCGGGTCTCTATCTTTTTTTTGCTGCATTGGTTACTTCAAAGGCTCCCGCGGTTTGCTCGGGCCATTCAGCAATCTGATGGAGCGTGGGTCGGGCAATATCCTTCGCTACACTCGGTGCATCTTCCGAGAACAACAAGGCTGTTCGCTATGCAAAATCGCATGATGATCACTGGTGCAGGCTCTGGCCTGGGTCGCGAAATCGCGTTGCGCTGGGCGCGTGAAGGCTGGCAACTGGCGTTGTCGGACGTCAGCGAGCCCGGTTTGCAGGAAACCCTGAAGCTGGTCCGCGAAGCCGGTGGCGACGGATTCATCCAGCGCTGCGACGTGCGCGACTACAGCCAGTTGACGGCGTTCGCCCAGGCCTGCGAAGTCAAACTCGGCGGCATCGATGTCATCGTCAATAACGCGGGTGTGGCGTCTGGCGGGTTCTTCAGTGAGTTGTCCCTGGAGGACTGGGACTGGCAGATCGCGATCAACCTGATGGGCGTGGTCAAGGGCTGCAAGGCTTTCCTGCCGCTGCTGGAAAAAAGCAAAGGCAGGATCATCAACATCGCGTCCATGGCCGCGTTGATGCAAGGCCCGGCGATGAGCAACTACAACGTGGCCAAGGCGGGCGTGGTGGCGTTGTCCGAAAGCCTGTTGATCGAACTGGCGCATCAGGAAGTCGGCGTGCATGTGGTGTGTCCATCGTTCTTCCAGACCAACCTGCTGGACTCCTTTCGCGGTCCGACCCCGGCCATGAAAGCCCAGGTCGGCAAGTTGCTGGAAAGCTCGCCGATCAGCGCCGCTGACATCGCCGACTACATCTACCGGCAGGTCGCCGCCGGCGAGTTCATGATCCTGCCCCACGAGCAGGGCCGCATGGCCTGGGCGCTCAAGCAGAAGAACCCGCAACTGCTCTACAACGAAATGACCGTCATGGCCGACAAAATGCGCGCCAAGGCCAGGCAATCCGCAAGCTGATCTTGCTCGCAGGCATCGCTGTGGTTAGGGTGGCCGCCATCGGCCATCCTCGCGAGACGCTTGCATGCTCAATTACCTGTGGTTTTTTTTCGCCGCGCTGTTCGAAATTGCCGGTTGCTTCGCCTTCTGGATGTGGCTGCGCCAGGGTAAAAGCATGTGGTGGGTGGTGCCGGCGCTCCTCAGCCTGACCCTGTTCGCCCTGCTGCTGACCCGTATCGAAGCCACCTACGCCGGCCGCGCCTACGCCGCTTACGGCGGCATCTACATCATTGCGTCAATCGGCTGGTTGGCCGTGGTCGAGCGGATTCGTCCGCTGGGTTCGGACTGGCTTGGCGTGGCGTTGTGTGTGATCGGCGCGAGCATCATCCTGTTCGGGCCGCGATTCTCCGCGTCCTGACAGATCGGTCCTACAATCAGCCGGATTGTCAGACCTTTCCGTAAGCTTGGTGCGTCATGGCTGTCAGTCCGGTCTGGTTTGCTGTCGGAGCATTGTAGGCATACCGCGGGCCGGGCATCTTCAAGGGCCAGTAACCCCTGAAGGACACTCCTCATGCTCGTACTCACTCGCATTGTGGGCGAAACCATTTCCATCGGTGACAACATTTCCTTGCGTGTTCTCGCGATCAACGGAAGCAGCATTCGCTTTGGTGTCGAAGCGCCGCAGGACGTCAAAGTGCACCGTTCGGAAATCTACGAACGCATCCAGAACAAACTGGCGAAAACCAAGGTGCGCTGAAGGCCTCAGTCAAACAGGTGCTTGGGCACGTCGTGCTTGAGCATCAGTTGGCATTGCTCGCTTTCCGGATCGAAGACAATCAGCGCCTGGCCCTTGGTCAGCGCTTGGCGCACGCGCAGTACGCGGGTTTCCAGTGGCGTGTCGTCACCATTGTCCGTGCCGTCGCGGGTCACGAAATCCTCGATCAGGCGGGTGAGGGTGTCGACTTGAAGTTGGTCGTAGGGAATCAGCATAGGCACCTCGGTTGGATCAATGTCGGGATGCTACGGCGATTGGGCTGTTGCGGCTAGCCTTGGGCTAATGTGTTGTCTGGTCCGGCGTCTTCGCGGGCAAGCCCGCTCCTACAGGTGACCCGGTTCTTCCATAAGAATGCGGGCGAATGTGAGAGCGAGCCTGCTCGCGAAGGCGGTTTACCTGGTGAAGAAGAACCCGGATCAGTTCTCAGACCGCTGCCCCACCAGGCTGTCCACCGAAGGCACCCGCGTATCGCTTTCCATCTGGGTGTCATGTTCAAGCTGATGGCTGAATCGGTCCAGTGAGCTCTTGGCCGGTTGCGCATCGCTGGCAAACACGGGCGGGCTGAGGATGTATGCACCGAGCAGGCGGCTCAGGGCGGCGAGGCTGTCGATGTGGGTGCGTTCGTAACCGTGGGTGGCGTCGCAGCCGAAGGCGAGCAGGGCGGTGCGAATGTCGTGGCCGGCGGTCACCGCCGAATGGGCGTCACTGAAGTAGTAGCGGAACAGGTCCCGGCGGGCGGGCAATTCGTTGTCGCTGGCCAGGCGCAGGAGGTGGCGCGACAGGTGATAGTCATACGGCCCGCCGGAATCCTGCATCGCGATGCTCACCGCATGCTCGCTGGAGTGTTGGCCTGGCGCGACCGGTGCGATGTCGATGCCGACGAATTCACTGACGTCCCAGGGTAACGCCGCCGCGGCGCCGCTGCCGGTTTCCTCAGTGATGGTGAACAGCGGATGGCAGTCGATCATCAACTCTTCGCCACTGTCGACAATGGCTTTGAGCGCCGCCAGCAGCGCGGCCACCCCGGCCTTGTCGTCGAGGTGGCGGGCGCTGATGTGGCCGGTTTCGGTGAACTCCGGCAGCGGGTCGAAGGCGACGAAATCGCCGACGCTGATGCCCAGCGACTCGCAGTCGGCACGGGTGGCGCAGTAGGCATCCAGGCGCAACTCGATGTGATCCCAACTGATCGGCATCTCATCCACGGCAGTATTGAACGCGTGCCCGGACGCCATCAGCGGCAAGACACTGCCGCGAATCACGCCGTTGTCGGTAAACAGGCTGACCCGGCTGCCTTCGGCAAAGCGGCTGGACCAGCAGCCGAGCGGCGCGAGGGCCAGGCGGCCGTTGTCCTTCACCGCCCGCACCGCCGCGCCGATGGTGTCCAGGTGGGCGGATACGGCTCGGTCGGGGCTGTTCTTCTTGCCCTTGAGCGTGGCGCGAATGGTGCCGCGACGGGTCAGCTCGAAGGGAATGCCCATTTCTTCAAGGCGCTCGGCGACGTAGCGCACGATGGTGTCGGTGAACCCGGTGGGGCTGGGAATGGCGAGCATTTCCAGCAGGACTTTCTGCAGGTAACCGAGGTCCGGTTCGGGGATTTTGCTGGTCATGGAAACTCCTGATGTATTGAGGCCATCGACGGTTTCGATGAGGGGGTTTTTGTTGCCTGGGCTGGCCCCTTCGCGAGCAAGCTCGCTCCTACAGCGAAGGGGTCAGCCCGGGCAACACATCACTAAGAGATCACCGGCTGGCTGTACGGAAACAACAGATCCACAAACCGCTCCGCCGTGGGTTGCGGTTCGTGATTGGCCAGGCCGGCCCGTTCGTTGGCTTCGATAAATACATACTCCGGCTGGTCAGCGGCGGACACCATCAGGTCGAGGCCGACCATGGGAATGTCCAGCGCCCGCGCGGCCCGCACGGCGGCGCCCACCAGCGTTGGATGCAGGATCGCCGTTACATCCTCAAGAACACCGCCTGTATGAAGATTCGCCGTGCGTCGTACGAACAGGTGCTCACCGGCCGGCAGAATGCTGTTGTAGTCGTAACCGGCGGCACGCAAGGTACGCAGGGTTTCCCGGTCCTGCGGGATCTTGCTTTCGCCACCTGTGGCCGCTTGTCGCCGCCGGCTCTGGGCTTCGATCAATGCACCGATGGAGTGCTGGCCGTCGCCGACCACTTCGGCCGGCCGGCGAATGGCGGCGGCGACCACTTCAAAACCGATCACCACAATGCGCAGGTCCAGGCCTTCGTGGAAACTTTCCAGCAGCACGCGGCTGTCGAAGTGGCGAGCGGCTTCTATGGCTTGCTGCACTTCCTCAAGGGTGCGCAAATCCACCGCAACCCCTTGCCCCTGTTCACCATCCAGTGGCTTGACCACCACGCGCTGGTGTTCATCGAGGAATGCCAGATTGTCATCGGCGTTACCCGCCAATTGCTGCGCCGGCAGGTTCAACCCGGCTGCCTTGAGCACTTTGTGGGTCAGGCTTTTGTCCTGGCACAGGGTCATGCTGACGGCGCTGGTCAGGTCGCTCAGGGATTCACGGCAGCGTACCCGGCGCCCGCCATGGCTGAGGGTGAACATCCCGGCGTCGGCGTCATCGACGTGCACATCAATGCCACGACGATGTGCTTCCTCGACGATGATCCGCGCGTACGGGTTGAACGCGGCTTCCGGACCGGGCCCGAGAAACAGCGGCTGATTGATGCCGTTCTTGCGCTTGATGGCGAAGGTCGTCAGGTTGCGAAAACCGAGCTTGGCGTAAAGGTTTTTCGCCTGTCGGTTAGTGTGCAGCACGGACAGGTCGAGGTAGGCGAGCCCGCGACTCATGAAGTGCTCGATCAGATGCCGCACCAGCACCTCTCCGACACCCGGTCGCGCACAGTGCGGGTCGACCGCCAGGCACCACAGGCTGCTGCCGTGTTCGGGATCGTTGAAGGCCTTGTGGTGGTTGAGGCCCATGACGCTACCGATGACTGCGCCGCTGTCCTCGTCTTCGGCCAGCCAGTACATCGGGCCGCCCAGGTGACGCGCAGTGAGCAGGGTGGCGTCGATCGGCAGCATGCCGCGCGCCTGATACAGCTGATTGATCGCCTGCCAGTCGGCATCGCTTTGCGCGCGGCGAATGCGGAAACCGCGAAACACCCGGGTCGCCTGACGGTAATCGCTGAACCACAGGCGCAAGGTATCGGACGGGTCGAGGAACAGCTGCGTCGGCACCAGCCCCAGCACTTGTTGGGGCGCGGCGACGTACAGGGCAATATCCCGTTCGCCGGGCCGCTCGTTGAGCAACTCTCCGGCGAGGCTCGCGGCATCGGCGAAGGTGTGCCCGATCAGCAAGCGGCCCCAGCCGCAATGCACGGCAATCGGTGCCGCGCCGAGCGCACTGCCGTCTTCGGCCAGGCGTGCCTGCAGGCGTTCGTAGGAGGGCGACTGGCCGCGCAACAGGCGTTGGCTGATCGCTGTGGCATGAGGTTTCATCGGTCAGATTCCTTGTTCGCTGAGCCACAGGTTGAGGGCCGCCAGTTGCCATAGCTTCGAGCCGCGCAACGGCGTCAGTTGTCCCTGTGGGTCAGTCAGCAGAAGGTCGAGCATCGCGGGATTGAACAGGCCGCGATCCTGGCTGGGATCGAGCAGCAACTCGCGCACCCACTCCAGCGTATCGCCCTGCAAATGCTTGAGGCCCGGCACCGGGAAGTAACCTTTCTTGCGGTCGATCACTTCACTGGGAATCACTTGTCGCGCGGCTTCTTTCAAGACTTGCTTGCCGCCGTCCGGCAGTTTGAAACGCCCCGGAATTCGTGCCGACAGCTCCACCAGGCGATAGTCGAGAAACGGCGTGCGGGCTTCCAGGCCCCAGGCCATGGTCATGTTGTCGACGCGTTTGACCGGGTCGTCCACCAGCATCACCGTGCTGTCCAGGCGCAAGGCCTTGTCCACCGCCGCATCGGCACCGGGTTGGGCGAAATGGGTTTTGACGAAGTCACCGGCGGCGTCATTCGCGGTCAGCCATTTCGGTTGCACGGTGGCGGCGTAGTCGTCGTAGCTGCGGTCGAAAAACGCTTCGCGGTACGCAGCATACGGATCACTCGCGCCGTCCACTTGCGGATACCAGTGGTAACCGGCGAACAGTTCGTCGGCGCCCTGGCCGCTCTGTACCACCTTGCAATGTTTGGCCACTTCCCGGGACAACAGGTAGAAAGCGATGCAGTCGTGGCTGACCATCGGCTCACTCATGGCGCGGAAGGCGGCGGGCAGTTGTTCGATGATTTCTTTTTCGTCGATGCGCAGTTGATGGTGCTGTGTGCCGTAGTGTTGGGCGATCAGGTCGGAATACTGGAACTCGTCGCCGCGTTCGCCGCCGGCATCCTGGAAGCCGATGGAGAAGGTCGACAGATTGTCCACGCCGACTTCCCGCAACAGGCCCACCAGCAGGCTTGAATCGACACCACCGGACAGCAGCACGCCGACATCGACCGCCGCGCGCTGACGAATCGCTACCGCTTCGCGGGTGCTGTCGAGCACACGGTCACGCCAGTCTTCGAGGGTCAGGTTCTGCTCATCGGCGTGAGGGCCGTAGGGCAGGGTCCACCAGGTTTTCTGCTCGGTGCGGCCGTCGGCTTCGATGCGCATCCAGGTGGCCGGCGGCAATTTTTCAATGCCCGCCAGCAAGGTGCGCGGTGCCGGGACCACGGCGTGGAAATTCAGATAGTGATTGAGCGCCACCGGATCGAGGAGCGGGTTGATGTCGCCGCCCTTGAGCAATGCCGGCAGCGCCGAGGCGAAGCGCAGGCGCTGGCCGGTGCGCGACAGGTACAGCGGTTTCACGCCGAGTCGGTCGCGAGCGATGAACAGGCGTTGGGCATCGCGCTCCCAAACGGCAAAGGCAAACATGCCGTTGAGTTTCGGCAGCAAGGCTTCACCCCAGGCGTGATAGCCCTTGAGCAGCACTTCGGTGTCGCCACCGGAGTAGAAGGCGTAACCCAGGCTTTCCAGTTCCGCGCGCAATTCCGGAAAGTTGTAGATCGCCCCGTTGAAGGCCAGGGACAAGCCCAGTTGCGGGTCGATCATCGGCTGCGCCGAGCCGTCCGACAGGTCCATGATTTTCAGGCGCCGATGGCCCAGGGCAACCGGCCCCTGGCTATGAAAACCCCAAGCGTCGGGGCCGCGATGGGCCAGGTGATGGGTGATTCGTTCAACGGCTGCAAGGTCTGCAGGTTGATGATCAAAACGTAACTCGCCAGCTAATCCGCACATAAATTCCTTACCGGTTTTTCCGTTGGGGAGGGTCAATCGATACCGCGCCAAAACGGCGGGTACTCAGAAAGTGACCCTCCTCGGTAAGGGGAGTTTTAGACCGATGAGTTATATGTGTGACAGACCACGGCCGAATCGCCCCGTAAGTGCGACTTCGACTACCGCATCGACTACTTGCCCCGGATCAGGCGTCGCAAGGCAAACCGGTTGGGATGGCAGGCTTCGGCCACGCTTCTGGGCAACGGCAGGGGTTCGTTGTCCAGCCAGGCCGCCAGCAGTTCCCCGGACAGCGGCGCGGTGATCAGGCCGCGCGAGCCGTGGCCGCTGTTGATGTACAAACCGTCAAGCCATGGGCATTCGACGTTCGGCACTTGTCGGGCATCCTTGCCCAGCGCTGCATACGCCTGAGCGAACGCCTGGGTGTCGGCCAAAGGTCCGACGATTGGCAAGTAGTCAGGGCTGGTGCAGCGAAAAGCGGCGCGCCCCTGGAGGCTTTCAGGCGCAAGTTTGTCGGCCTGTAGACGCTCGACCAGATCGTGGGAAATCTCTTCGAGCATGGTCAGGTTGCCCAGGTGTTCGGCCGTGGTCGGCGTCAGGTCATCGCTCTTGAAATCGAAACTGGCCCCCAGCGTGTGTTCGCCCAAACGTGCAGGGGCGACATAGCCTTCGGCACACACCACGGTGCTCAGGGCCTGGCTTTGCGGGGTTTGCGCCAGGCGGGTGATTTGCCCGCGAATGCGTTTGAGCGGTAACTCGGCACTCTCGGGGAATCGCCGGATTTCAGCCGCGCCGGCGAGCACCACCACGGGGGCGCTGGCGAGCAGGCGTTCGCCGTTCCAGGCTTGCCACTGATCGTCAACCTTGCGTAGTTCCAGCGCATCGCGATGGGTGAGCAATTGAATTCGCGGGTGTGCGGCCTGCCACTGGCACAGCGCCGGTGGGTGAACCCAGCCGCCTTCGGGATAGAACAGGCCCCCCTGTGCCAACCCGATACCGGCCACGGCCTGTGCCTCGGGTTGATCCAGCAGGTGCAGCAAGTCCGCTGGAAACGCCGCGGCCAATTGCACTTGGCGTTCGGCTTCCTTGGCATCGAAGGCCAGTTGCAACACGCCGCAATCGTCCCAGTCGCGACCCCGTTGCAAATGTTCGAGCAGCCGTCGGGTGTAGCCGAATCCGCTGACGATCATTTGCGACAGCGCCGTGCCATGGGCCGATAACTTCAGGTACAGCACGCCCTGTGGGTTGCCCGAGGCTTCCTGGGCGATATCGTCGTGGCGCTCCAGCAATGTCACTTGCCAGCCCCGCGCGGCGAGGCTGGCGGCGCTGGCGCAACCGGCCAGCCCGGCCCCGATCACCAGTGCCTGGCGTTCGCCGGTCAGTGGAGCCGGGCGGGCAAACCAGGGTTTATCGGGCGCTGGGGCGGGCACGTCCTGGGGCCAGCCGAGGAACTCGCCGCGCAGGATTTCCCATTTGTGGCCGATGCCTGGGGTGCGTTTCATCTTGAAACCGGCGGCGTTGAGCAAGCGCCGCACCCAACCGGTGCTGGTGAAGGTGCTGATGGATGCACCGGGAGCGGCCAGGCGCGCCAGTTCGGCAAACAGTTCGGCGGTCCACATGTCGGGGTTCTTCGCCGGAGCGAAACCGTCGAGGAACCAGGCGTCGATTCGGGCATCGAGTTGAGGCAGTTGCTCCAGTGCATCGCCGATCAGCAGCGTCAGGGTCACGCGACCGTTATCCAGCGTCAGGCGCTGAAAACCCTGATGGATCGCCACGTACTGCGTCAGCAATTGATCGGCAAACACCTTGAGTTCCGGCCACAGCGCCAGGGCTCGTTGCAAGTCGGCCGGGCTCAACGGGTACTTTTCGACGCTGACAAAATGCAGCCGCGCTCCGGCCGCCGCGTGTTGTTCGAACACCTGCCAGGCACACAGAAAATTCAGCCCGGTGCCGAACCCCGTTTCACCGATGACCAGGCGTCCGCCCTCCGGCAAGGCAGCGAAGCGTTCCGCCAAGCGGTTCTGCTCGATAAACACATAGCGGGTTTCGTCCAGCCCCGACTGGTCGGAGAAATACACGTCGTCGAATACTCGCGAATACGGACGACCTTGGTCATCCCAGTCGAGCTGGGCGTGGGGCAATTCAGGTTTCATGGCAGGCTCGGCAACGGCAAGGCCGTCATTCTATCCGATCGATGGCGTGGTGCTTGATCCGTGGCAAGGCATGCACTGACCATGTCATCGAAAATCGATGACATGGTGAGGCTTTTTGTGGCGAGGGAGCTTGCTCCCGCTGGACAGCGAAGCTGTCCCAACGTTTGCAAATCTGCGTTGGGAACAGATCTGCCAGTTTGCGGCTGCTTCGCAGCCGAGCGGGAGCAAGCTCCCTCGCCACAGGTTTCGTATCTGCTCCATGAATGGATTTCTTTCCCGCAGAATAGGTCCGTCCGCTAGTCTTGCTCACATCCGGAAGGGAGCCGCTCATGTTTGAATCCGCTGAAATCGGTCACGCCATCGACAAAGACACCTATGACGCCGAAGTCCCGGCCCTGCGCGAAGCGTTGCTCGAAGCGCAATTCGAATTGCAGCAGCAACGCCGCTTTCCGGTGATCATTTTGATCAATGGCATCGAAGGTGCGGGCAAGGGCGAGACGATCAAGGTGCTCAACGAATGGATGGATCCGCGTCTGATCGAGGTTCGCACCTTCGATCAGCAAACTGACGAAGAGCTGGCGCGGCCACCGGCCTGGCGGTACTGGCGGATGCTGCCGGCCAAGGGGCGCATGGGGATTTTCTTCGGCAACTGGTACAGCCAGATGCTGCAGGGGCGGGTCCATGGCGAGTTCAAGGATCCGCGCCTCGACCAGGCGATCAACGGCGCCGAGCGCCTGGAAAAGATGCTCTGCGATGAAGGTGCGCTGATCTTCAAGTTCTGGTTTCACCTCTCCAAGAAGCAAATGAAGGCACGCCTCAAGGCGCTGGCCGACGACCCGCTGCACAGCTGGCGCATCAGCCCGCTGGACTGGCAGCAGTCGCAAACCTACGACAGGTTCGTGAAATATGGTGAGCGGGTGCTGCGGCGCACCAGCCGTGACTATGCGCCGTGGCATGTGATTGCCGGGGCGGATGCGCATTATCGCAGTCTGGCCGTGGGGCGGATTCTGCTTGCTGGCCTGCACGGCGCATTGCAGCGGCCGACGATCCACCCGGAAAAGGTCAGCGCCGCGCCAGTGTTCCCCAGCGTCGATCAAGTGAACCTGCTCGACAGCCTGGACCTGACCCTGAACCTGGACAAGGATGATTACGAAGAACAGCTGATCACCGAACAGGCGCGGTTTTC
The DNA here is from genome assembly GCF_003050925.1 of Pseudomonas sp. GV085. Lineage (GTDB taxonomy): Bacteria > Pseudomonadota > Gammaproteobacteria > Pseudomonadales > Pseudomonadaceae > Aquipseudomonas. Next base: position 736,974 of record NZ_QAOV01000001.1, read on the forward strand.
CGGGTTGATGCGCGACAAGCGCATGCGCCGCCATGCACTGGTGGCGGTGTTCGAGGGCAACGACGCGGCGGGCAAGGGCGGGGCGATCCGTCGGGTGGCGGCAGCGCTTGATCCGCGCCAGTACAGCATCGTGCCGATTGCCGCGCCCACCGAAGAAGAACGAGCACAGCCCTATCTGTGGCGCTTCTGGCGGCACCTGCCGGCCCGGGGCAAGTTCACTGTGTTCGACCGCTCCTGGTATGGCCGGGTGTTGGTGGAGCGCATTGAAGGTTTTTGCAGCCCGGCGGACTGGCTGCGGGCCTATGGTGAAATCAACGATTTCGAAGAGCAGCTCACCGACGCCGGGGTGATCGTGGTCAAGTTCTGGCTGTCCATCGACAAACAGACGCAACTGGAGCGCTTCGAGGAGCGCGAAAAGATTCCCTTCAAACGCTTCAAGATCACTGACGATGACTGGCGCAACCGTGAAAAGTGGGATGATTATCGCGCGGCGGTTGGCGACATGGTCGACCGTACCAGCACCGAGATTGCGCCATGGACCCTGGTGGAAGCCAACGACAAGCGCTGGGCACGGGTCAAAGTCTTGCGCACCATCAATCGCGCACTGGAGGAGGCTTTCGAAAAATCCGACCGGCGTGAGAACAAGAAGCGTAAGGACAAGGATTGAAGCGATGGTTACGCATACGCGAGGTGAATGATTGTCGCGGTCGGTGAAGAGCTGGACTTATGCTCGGTCCACTCTCAACCGATAACAACAACGAGGTATGTCATGCGTGAAGTGGTGATCGTCGACAGCGTGCGGACCGGCCTGGCCAAATCCTTTCGCGGTAAATTCAACATGACCCGCCCGGACGACATGGCGGCACACTGTGTCGATGCACTGTTGGCGCGTTCCGGTATCGATCCGGCGAGCGTCGAGGACTGCATCGTTGGCGCCGGTTCCAACGAAGGCGCCCAGGGTTTCAATATCGGTCGCAATGTCGCGGTGCTGTCGCGCCTGGGCATCGGCACGGCCGGCATGACCCTCAACCGCTTCTGTTCCTCGGGCTTGCAGGCGATCGCCATTGCCGCCAACCAGATCGCTTCGGGTTGCAGCGACATCATCGTCGCTGGCGGTGTCGAGTCCATCAGCCTGACCATGAAGAGCGTCAACACCGACAACCTGATCAACCCGCTGCTCAAGGAGCAGGTGCCGGGCATCTACTTCCCGATGGGCCAGACCGCTGAAATTGTCGCGCGTCGGTACAGCGTCAGCCGTGAAGAGCAGGACCTGTATGCGCTGCAAAGCCAGCAGCGTACCGCAGAGGCGCAAGCCGCCGGGCTGTTCTCTGATGAAATCGTGCCGATGGCGGTGAAGTATCGCGTCGAAGACAAAAGCACCGGTCAGGTGCAGATCGTCGACGGTGTCGTTGATCGTGATGACTGCAACCGCCCGGACACCACCCTGGAAAGTCTGTCCGGGTTGAAACCGGTGTTCGCCGAAGATGGCTCGGTCACGGCCGGCAACTCGTCGCAACTGTCTGACGGCGCGTCAATGACCCTGGTAATGAGCCTGGAAAAAGCGCTGGAACTGAGGCTCAAGCCGAAAGCGTTCTTCCGCGGTTTTACCGTGGCCGGTTGCGCACCGGACGAGATGGGCATCGGCCCGGTGTTTTCGGTACCGAAACTGCTTAAGGCCAAAGGTTTGCGGATTGACGACATCGACCTGTGGGAACTCAACGAAGCCTTCGCCTCGCAGTGCCTGTACAGCCGCAACCGACTGGAAATCGACAATGCCCGGTACAACGTCAATGGTGGCTCGATTTCCATCGGTCACCCGTTCGGCATGACCGGTTCGCGTCAGGTCGGGCATCTGGTTCGTGAATTGCAGCGACGCAGTCTGCGTTACGGCATCGTCACCATGTGCGTGGGGGGCGGGATGGGGGCTACGGGGTTGTTTGAGGCGGTGCGTTAAGCCTCGATATTTTTCGTTGTCAGTTAGATAGCCATCGCGAGCAGGCTCGCTCCCACAGTGTTCAGCTGCGATCACAAATGTTGTGTACGCCACAAAACCTGTGGGAGCGAGCCTGCTCGCGATGGGCGCGCCGCGGTCAAAAACATCCCCCAAACATTACGACCCGCACAGTTTCATTCGCGGCCAGACCCAAACTGTGCCTGTGTACGCCACCGCTGCGGGCCTAGAATGGCGACTCCTGTCAGTTGGCGTTGGGGTTCACATGCACATTTCATCGGGTCGCTGGGGTTACGGTCTGTTCCTGGCCTTGTTGACCGCGTTGTTGTGGGGAATCCTGCCGATCAAGCTCAAGCAAGTGCTGCTGGTGATGGACCCGGTGACGGTGACCTGGTTTCGCCTGTTGGTGTCTGGCGGCTGCCTGTTCATTTATCTGGCGGCCACCAGGCGTCTGCCCAGCCGCGAAGTGCTCGGTCCTCGCGGTGGCTGGCTGGTACTGATGGCGGTGCTCGGCCTGGTCGGTAACTATGTGCTGTATCTGATGGGCCTGAACCTGCTCAGCCCCGGCACGGCGCAACTGGTGGTGCAGATGGGGCCGATCATGCTGCTGATCGCCAGTCTGTTTGTGTTCAAGGAGCGTTTCAGCCTGGGGCAGGGGATTGGCCTGCTGGTGCTGCTGATCGGTTTTGCGCTGTTTTTCAACCAGCGCTTGAGTGAATTGCTCACGTCGCTGACCGACTACACCGCCGGCGTGCTGTTGGTGCTGTTGGCGTCCACGGTCTGGACCTTCTATGCCCTGGGGCAGAAGCAATTGCTGACGGTGTGGAATTCGTTGCAGGTGATGATGGTGATCTACCTGTTTTGCGCGCTGCTGTTGACGCCGTGGGTGCATCCGCTCGAAGCGTTGCAATTGAACCCGTTGCAGGGTTGGTTGCTGCTGGCGTGCTGCCTCAACACCCTGATTGCCTATGGCGCGTTTGCCGAGGCCCTGGCCCATTGGGAAGCCTCCCGGGTCAGCGCGACGCTGGCCATCACGCCGCTGGTGACCTTTGTGGCGGTTGCCATGGCTGCGTGGCTGTGGCCCGACTACGTGCATGCCGAGACGATCAATGGTCTGGGATATGGCGGCGCGGTGCTGGTGGTGCTGGGGTCGGCGCTGGTGGCGTTGGGGCCTTCGTTGATTGCCGGGTTGAAGGCCAGAAAAGCCAAAATGGTCGTTGGCTGAAAATCTTCATCGCGCCCTTCGCGAGCAGGCTCGCTCCCACAGAGATCCAGTGTGGGAGCGAGCCTGCTCGCGAAGACGGACTTTCAATCACCGCAAAACTCAGCCCTTGGCCCCAGCCTCCAGCATGTTCTCCGGCCTCACCCACGCATCGAACTCTTCGTCAGTCAGATACCCGAGCTGCAACGCCGCCTCGCGCAAGGTCAGCCCTTCGCTGTAGGCCTTCTTGGCGATCTGCGCCGATTTGTCATAGCCAATGTGCGGGTTGAGCGCCGTCACCAGCATCAGGCCTCGCTCCAGGTGTTCAGCCATCTTTTGCGCATCAGGCTCCAGACCGGCCACGCAGTGCTGCTGGAAGTTGCTGCAGCCATCACCCAGCAAACGGATCGATTGCAGCAGGTTATGGATGATCACCGGTTTGAACACGTTCAGCTGCAAGTGGCCCTGACTGGCGGCAAAGCCGATGGCGACGTCGTTGCCCAACACCTGGCAGGCCAGCATCGACAAGGCTTCGCACTGGGTCGGGTTGACCTTGCCCGGCATGATCGAACTACCCGGTTCATTGGCCGGCAGCCTGACTTCGGCGAAGCCGGCGCGCGGACCGGAACCCAGCAGGCGCAGATCGTTGGCGATCTTCATCAGGGTCACGGCGAGGGTTTTCAGCGCGCCCGACAGCGTGGTCAGCGGCTCATGGCCGGCCAGTGCGGCGAACTTGTTCGGTGCGGTGATAAACGGCAAGCCGGAGAGGGCGGCCAATTCTGCGGCGATGGCCTCACCGAAGCCGTGGGGTGAATTGAGCCCGGTGCCGACGGCCGTTCCGCCCTGGGCCAGCTCGCAGACCGCGGGCAGTGCGCTGCGGATCGCCCGCTCGGCGTAATCGAGTTGCGCGATGAACGCCGAGATTTCCTGACCGAAGCTGATCGGAGTCGCATCCATCATGTGGGTGCGGCCGGTCTTGACCAGTTTCATATGGCGGGCGGACAGCTCGGCCAGCCCGCCGGACAGTTCGCTGATCGCCGGCAGCAAGTGCTGTTGCACCGCCTGGACGGCGGCGATGTGCATGGCAGTGGGGAAGCAGTCGTTGGAACTCTGGGAGCGATTGACGTGATCGTTGGGGTGCACCGGGGACTTGCCGCCGCGCGGGTTGCCCGCCAGCTCGTTGGCGCGACCGGCGATGACTTCGTTGACGTTCATGTTGCTCTGGGTGCCACTGCCGGTTTGCCATACCACCAGCGGAAACTGGTCGTCGTGGTCGCCGCCGAGCACTTCGTCGGCTGCCTGCTCGATCAGGCGGGCGATGTCGGCGGGCACGTCGCCGTTGCGATCGTTGACCCGTGCCGCGGCTTTCTTGATCAGCGCCAGGGCATGCAACACCGCCAGCGGCATGCGTTCGTTGCCAATGGCGAAGTTGATCAGCGAGCGTTGCGTCTGAGCGCCCCAGTAGGCTTCATCCGGGACTTCAACCTCGCCGAGGCTGTCGGTTTCGATACGGCTCATCTTGCTCACTCCTGTAGGTCCGATTGCGCAGTTTAGGCCGTGATCGACGGCCGTGGTTCCATTAGTCTGAATTTGACCATTCAACCCCTCTAAATCAGGTGCGACAAGGCTTGGGGTTGAGCGACAGACTTTTTTAGGCGCAGAATGGACGCCCTTGGGGTCTTACCTCGCCAGCTAGATAAGGAAACTCGATGACTCGTCTTCGTGCCATCTGTACCGCCGTTGCTTTGGTCTGCGCCAGCGGCCAGGTTCTTGCCGACACCGCCAGCCATAACGCCAGTGCCGAGGCTTTCCTGACCATGGCGCACGCTGACAAACTGGGCACCCCGGTGTACATGCAAGTACAGCAGATGTTTGCCCAGCGTTTCGAACAGACCAAAGCCCCTGAGTCGAAAAAAGCCGTGCTGGAAACTTACCAGGCCAAGGCCAACGCCGCTCTGGACCAGGCCATTGGCTGGAACAAGCTCAAGCCGGACATGATCAAGCTCTACACCACCAACTTCACCGAGTCCGAGCTCAAGGACCTGGTTGCGTTCTACCAGTCGCCACTGGGCAAGAAAGTCCTGGAAAAAATGCCCCAGCTGACCCAGCAATCGGCCCAGATGACCCAGGCCAAGCTGGAAAGCGCGGTGCCGGTGGTCAACAAGCTGTTGGCTGACATGACCGCCGAACTGACGCCGAAAGACGCGGCTGCGCCAGCCAAGAAAAAGCCTTAAGCGGAGTTCGGTATGACCATGCAACAACGCATCGAATCGACACTGGCCCTGCTTCAGCCCGAGCATCTGCAAGTGCTGGATGAGAGCCATATGCACAGCCGTGGGCTTTCGACCCATTTCAAGGCTGTGGTGGTCAGCGCGCAGTTCGAAGGCCTGAACCGGGTCAAGCGCCACCAGAAGGTCTACGGCACGCTCGGCGAGCTGATGGGCGAGTTCCATGCGTTGGCGCTGCATACCTACACGCCAGACGAATGGGCACAGATCGACGCGGCCCCGGCCTCGCCGACCTGTGCCGGCGGCAGCAAGCACTAACGCTGCCCTGTAGGAGCTGGCTTGCCAGCGAAAGCGATCTCGAGGACGCCTTCGCTGCGATGCGGCGACCCGACAAGCCAGCTCCTACAAATATTTGTTAGACTACGCAACGCGCCGCTCCCTCGGCGCGTTTTTTTTCGCATCCGGTTCACCCCTTACGAGGGTAGCCACCTGGAGATTTACCCATGACACAACAGATTGTCGTGGCGGCACTGTATAAGTTCGTCACCCTGGAAGATTACGTCGCCCTGCGCGAGCCCCTGCTGCAGGCGATGGTCGACAACGGCATCAAAGGCACGCTGCTGATCGCCGAAGAAGGCATCAACGGCACCGTGTCCGGCAGCCGCGAAGGCATCGACGGGCTGATGGCCTGGCTCAAGAACGACCCGCGAATGGACGACATCGATCACAAAGAGTCGTACTGCGACGATCAGCCGTTCTATCGCACCAAAGTCAAACTCAAGAAAGAAATCGTCACCCTCGGCGTGGATGGCGTGGACCCGAACAAAAAGGTCGGCACCTACGTCGATCCGCAGGACTGGAACGCGCTGATCAGCGATCCCGAAGTGCTGTTGATCGACACCCGTAACGATTACGAAGTCTCGATCGGTACCTTCGAAGGCGCCATCGACCCGAAAACCACCAGTTTTCGCGAATTTCCCGATTACATCAAAGCCAACTTCGACCCGGCCGTGCACAAGAAGGTCGCGATGTTCTGCACCGGCGGCATCCGCTGCGAGAAGGCCTCGAGCTACATGCTCAGCGAGGGCTACGGTGAGGTCTTTCACCTCAAGGGCGGCATCCTGAAGTACCTCGAAGAGGTGCCGCAGGAAGAAACCAAGTGGCAGGGCGACTGCTTCGTGTTCGACAACCGCGTGACCGTTCGTCACGACCTCAGCGAAGGCGACTACGATCAATGTCATGCCTGCCGCACGCCGGTCAGCGTGGAAGACCGCGCGTCCGAGCATTACGTGGCCGGCATCAGCTGCCCGCATTGCTGGGATAAGCTGAGTGAGAAGACCCGTCGCAGTGCGATCGACCGGCAGAAGCAGATCGAGCTGGCCAAGGCTCGAAACCAGCCTCACCCGATCGGCTACAACTACAAGCAAGCATCTTCCGAGGCCTGAACCATGTCTGCGCGCCTGCTCTATGTGATGGACCCGATGTGTTCCTGGTGCTGGGGGTTTGCCCCGGTGGCCAACGCACTGGTCGAGCAGGCGCAAGCCGCAGGCGTGGACGTGCACCTGATTGTGGGCGGTCTGCGCACTGGCAGTGGTGCCGCGCTGGAGCCGAGTACCCGGCGCTATATCCTTGAGCACTGGCAGGCGGTCACCGAGGCCACCGGCCAGCCCTTCAAGCTTGAAGGCGCATTACCCGATGGCTTTGTCTACGATACCGAGCCTGCCTGCCGGGCACTGGTGACGGCGCGCACACTGGCGCCGGATTGTGCCTGGAAACTGCTCGGGCTGATTCAGCACGCATTTTATGCCGAAGGACGCGACGTCACCCGCGCCAGCGTTCTGGTGGAACTGGCCGAACAGGCCGGTCTGCCGCGCATCGAATTCGCCGCCGCGTTTGACCGCGCCGATATGCACACCGCGACGGCAGCTGATTTCACCTGGGTCCAGGACCTGGGCATTGCCGGTTTCCCCACCCTGCTGGCTGAGCGTAACGGCCAACTGGCGCTGTTGACCAACGGCTATCAGCCATTGAGCGAGTTGTCTGCGCTGCTCGGCCGCTGGCTGGAGCGTGCTGCCTGTGCATGACCTGCCCGATGATGTTGCACCCGCTAAACGTGTCGACCGTCTGAGCTGGGCGGAAATCCGTCGCCTGGCCCTGCATCACAAGAAATCCCTGTGGATCGCCAACGGCGTGGCCGTGCTGGCGACCTTGTGCAGCGTGCCGATTCCCTTGCTCCTGCCATTGCTGGTGGACGAGGTGTTGCTGGGGCACGGTGATGCGGCGCTGAAGATCATGAACCTCGCGCTGCCTGAAGGCTGGCAGAAAGCCACGGGCTACATCGGCCTGATGCTGCTGGTGACTCTGACCCTGCGCTGCGCGGCGTTGATGTTCAACGTAGTGCAGGCGAAATTGTTCGCCGGACTGGCCAAGGACATCGTCTATCGCATTCGCATACGCCTGATCGAACGGCTCAAGCGTATCTCGCTGGGTGAATACGAAAGCCTGGGCAGCGGCTCGGTGACCACGCATCTGGTCACCGACCTGGACACCCTGGACAAGTTCGTCGGTGAAACCCTCAGCCGTTTCCTCGTGGCCATGCTGACCCTGGTGGGCACCGCCTCCATCCTGATGTGGATGCACTGGAAACTCGCGCTGCTGATCCTGCTGTTCAACCCCCTGGTGATCTACGCCACGGTGCAGTTGGGCAAGCGGGTCAAACACCTGAAGAAACTCGAGAACGACAGCACTTCGCGCTTCACCCAGGCGCTGACCGAAACGCTGGATGCGATCCAGGAAGTTCGCGCCGGTAACCGCCAGGGGTTTTTCCTTGGTCGCTTGGGGCAGCGCGCCCGGGACGTGCGCGACTATGCGGTGAACTCGCAATGGAAAACCGATGCGTCGAACCGCGCCAGCGGCTTGCTGTTCCAGTTCGGCATCGATATTTTCCGTGCCGCGGCGATGCTTACCGTACTGTTTTCCGACCTTTCAATCGGCCAGATGCTCGCGGTGTTCAGCTACCTGTGGTTCATGATCGGTCCGGTGGAACAACTGCTGAACCTGCAATATGCCTACTACGCAGCCGATGGTGCGCTGTCGCGGATCAACGAACTGCTGTCCCGTGACGATGAGCCCGAGTACTCGGGTGGAGTCGACCCGTTCAGTGGTCGCGAGACGGTCGGGCTGGAAGTACAGGGGTTGAGTTTCGGCTACGGTGATGAACTGGTGTTGAACCGGATGAACCTGTCCATCGCCCCCGGCGAAAAGGTCGCGATCGTCGGTGCCAGTGGCGGTGGCAAGAGCACGCTGGTGCAACTGCTGCTGGGCTTGTATACGCCGTTGGCCGGCACCATTCGCTTCGGTGGTTCAACCCAGCAAGAGATCGGCCTGGAAACCGTGCGGGAAAATGTTGCCGTGGTCCTGCAACATCCGGCGCTGTTCAACGACACCATCCGCGCCAACCTGACCATGGGCCGCGAACGCAGTGACGAGGCCTGCTGGCAGGCACTGGAAATCGCCCAGTTGCACGCTACGGTCCGGGATTTGCCCAATGGCCTGGACAGCATCGTCGGTCGCTCCGGCGTGCGTTTGTCCGGCGGGCAGCGCCAACGCCTGGCCATCGCCCGGATGGTCCTGGCCGAGCCCAAGGTGGTGATCCTCGACGAAGCCACCTCCGCGCTCGATGCCGCCACCGAATACAACCTGCACCAGGCACTGGCGCGGTTCCTGAGCAACCGCACCACGTTGATCATTGCGCACCGGTTGTCGGCCGTGAAGCAGGCCGACCGGGTGCTGGTGTTCGATGGTGGGCAGGTTGCCGAGGATGGCGACCATCAGCAGTTGATTGCCGATGGTGGGTTATACGCCAAGCTGTATGGGCATTTGCAGCAGTTGTAGCGAGCCGCCGATTCACTACGATAAAAAAACATGATCGCGACCGAATACAGCGGCCGCGATGTTCCCCCCAGGCAAAGCTTGTCGCTTGCCGGGACCGGGATCGCAACCTAGTCTAGCTGTAGCGATTTCGTCCGGAAGACGAGCAAGCAGTGCTAATACAAGGGACCTCATGAATCAAAAGCGGACTCTCGGAACGCCACGGCTGTTGGGCATCGTCTGGCCATTTATCGCCGTTGTGGTGTTTCAGGCCCTCTTGGGCGGTGTCAGCCTTTATGTACTGTCGGCTGTTCGCGGTTATGTCGCCGGTGAGAGCCTGTGGTCCAAGGGCCAGAAAGACGCCATCTACTACCTCAATCTCTACGCCGACAACGGCGACGAAGCGATTTTTCATAAATACCAGAACGCCATTTCCGTGCCTCAGGGTGGGCATGAATTGCGTGTGGCGCTGGATCATCGGCCGCCGAACATCGAGGCGGCACGTGTGGCGATCCTCAAGGGCGGCAACCATCCGGATGACATCACCAGTGTGATCTGGCTGTACCTGAATTTCCGGCACTTCAGTTACCACGAGAAAGCCATCGACCTTTGGATGGTGGGCGACGCGTATCTGGTGCAACTCGATGCCATTGCGCGGGAGATGCATCAGCGCATCACCACCAGACAGGCCACCGATGCCGATATCAAACGCTGGAAGGATCAGATTTTCGTCATCAACGAAAGTGTGACACCGGCGGCGAAGGCCTTCAGCGATGCCTTGGGCGAAGGCTCGCGGATGATCCTGCGACTGTTGCTGGTGATCAACCTTGCCACCGCCCTGGGCTTGATTGTATTGGCCTTGATGCGTACCCATAAACTGCTCAAACAGCGCCATGCCTTCGCCGATGCGCTGCAACTGGAGAAAGAGCGGGCGCAGATCACTCTGCAATCGATTGGCGACGGCGTGATCACCACGGATGTTTCCGGTGCGATTGCCTACATGAATCCGGCGGCCGAGGCATTGACCCACTGGAAGGCCGAGCAGGCGACAGGGTTGCCGCTGGCGGCGCTGTTCAACCTGCTGGATGAAAATGCACAGACCGACGGTTTCACCCTGATCGAGCATATTCTGAGCGGCCAACTCAGTGGCGGCAGTGAGCACTCCAAGTTGATTCAACGCCTGGACGGCAGCACGGTGTCGGTCACGCTGGTGGGGGCGCCGATCCGCAATGCCGGCAAAGTCAGCGGAACGGTGCTGGTGCTGCATGACATGACCCAGGAGCGGCAATACATCGCCAATCTGTCGTGGCAGGCGACCCACGACGCCTTGACCGGGCTTGCCAACCGCCGCGAATTCGAATATCGCCTGGAACAGGCGCTGCACAACCTGACCCGCCATTCGGGTCGCCATGCCCTGATGTTCCTCGATCTGGATCAGTTCAAGCTGGTCAACGATACCTGCGGTCACGCGGCGGGCGACGAACTGTTGCGGCATATCTGTGCCTTGTTGCAATCCGGGTTGCGCGAAGGCGATACCCTGGCGCGCCTTGGCGGCGACGAGTTCGGTATCCTGCTGGAAAACTGCGCACTGGAAGCGGCGGAGAAAATTGCCGAGAGCCTGCGTCAGACGGTGCAGAATCTGCATTTTGTCTGGAAGGGCCGGCCTTTCGTGACCACTGTCAGTATCGGGCTGGTCCATGTTGCGCAGAATCCGACGACGCTCGAAGCCTCGCTGCGTGCTGCCGACATGGCGTGCTACATGGCCAAGGAAAAGGGCCGGAACCGGGTCCAGGTCTATCATCCGGATGACTCGGAATTGTCCCTGCGCTTCGGTGAAATGGCCTGGGTGCAGCGTTTGCACATGGCGCTGGAGGAGGACCGCTTCTGCCTGTACGCCCAGGAAATTGCCCCCTTGGGTCATGTCGAACGGGGCGGCGGGCACATTGAGATTCTGCTGCGATTGCATGACGAAGCCGGGCGGATGATCTTGCCCGACAGCTTCATTCCGGCAGCTGAACGCTATGGCCTGATGAGTTCGCTGGATCGTTGGGTTGTGCAGAATGTGTTCAAGATCATTGCCCAATGCCGGGCCGAGCCACACCGTGGGCCGCTGGCCATGTGTGCGATCAATCTGTCAGGCACGACGATCGGGGATGAGGCGTTCCTGGACTTCCTGCGCGAACAGTTTGTGACGTATTCGATTCCGCCTGAAATGATTTGTTTTGAAATTACTGAAACCAGTGCTATTTCAAATCTTGGCAGCGCCATTCGATTCATTAATGAACTCAAAGGCTTAGGATGCTATTTTTCACTGGATGATTTTTGTGCCGGAATGTCCTCATTCGCGTACCTGAAACATTTGCCTGTAGACTTCCTGAAGATCGATGGGAGTTTCGTAAAGGATATGCTGGACGACCCGATCAACCGCGCCATGGTCGAAGTGATCAATCACATCGGTCATGTCATGGGTAAGCGCACGATTGCCGAGTTTGTCGAAACGCCCCAGATCGAGCAGGCATTGCTGGAGATTGGGGTGGATTACGCTCAAGGGTATGTGATTGAACGCCCGCATTTGTTTACCTTTGATAGCCTGCTAAGTCGTCCCGCCAGGCCTCAGCCGCTGTTGTTCAAGGCCCCTGGCACGTTCCGTTGAAACTCCTGCCGGTCTTACAATCACAATCAAAAGGAGCTCGACAGTGATCGACACATTCAACCGAACCGGACCGCTCATGGAAGCTGCAAGTTACCCTGCCTGGGCTCAACGCCTGATCCAGGATTGCAGCGAGAGCAAGCGCCGGGTTGTCGAACACGAACTGTACCAACGCATGCGAGACAACAAACTCAGTGCAAAGACCATGCGCCAATACCTGATCGGTGGCTGGCCGGTGGTCGAACAGTTCGCGTTGTATATGGCACAAAACCTCACCAAGACACGCTTTGCCCGTCATCCCGGCGAAGACATGGCCCGTCGCTGGCTGATGCGTAATATCCGCGTCGAATTGAACCACGCCGATTACTGGGTGCACTGGAGCCGCGCGCACGGTGTCAGCCTGGAAGACCTTCAGGCGCAGCAGGTTGCACCGGAGCTTCATGCCTTGAGTCATTGGTGCTGGCATACCAGTTCAGCCGACTCGCTGATCGTTGCGATTGCCGCCACCAACTACGCCATCGAAGGGGCGACCGGGGAATGGTCGGCGGTAGTCTGTTCCAACGGCATCTACGCCACCTCGTTCCCCGAGGAGGATCGCAAGCGGGCGATGAAGTGGCTGAAGATGCATGCCCAGTACGACGATGCCCATCCTTGGGAAGCCCTGGAAATCATCTGCACATTGGCAGGCACCAACCCGAGCAAGTCCCTGCAGGTGGAGTTGCGCCAGGCTGTGTGCAAGAGCTACGACTACATGTACCTGTTTCTCGAACGTTGCATGCAGTTGGAGCACGCAGAAAGAGCGCCGGTCGCGCGTGAGCGGATGGCACTGGCTGAAGGCTGATTCAATCGCTGCTTGAAAAAACTGTGGGAGCGAGCCTGCTCGCGAATTCGGACTGTCAGTCAACATCATCGTTGAAGGTCAGATCCCATTCGCGAGCAGGCTCGCTCCCACATTGTCTTGTGTCGCGGCTAATGACTCAGCCCGCCATCTTCAGTCGGTTACGACCTTCGCGCTTGGCTACATACAATGCGCTGTCTGCCCGTCGCAACAGGCTTTCGGCAGACTCGCCGGGTAACAGTGTCGAACAGCCGAGGCTGACTGTCAGTACGATCATATGACTATCGGCCAGGTACTCTTGCGACTGCACTGCAAAACGCAGCCGCTCGCCGACCATGGCCGCCGCCTCACGGCTGGTGTTCGACAGCAGGATCAGGAACTCTTCACCGCCATAGCGAAACACCATGTCCACGTTGCGCAGCTGGTTTTTGATCGAGGCAGCGACCGCCTTGAGCACGTCATCGCCTGTGCTGTGGCCGTGGGTGTCATTGACCTGCTTGAAATGATCGATGTCCAGCATCAACACCGATAACGGTTGCAGATGGCGCCTGGATAGCTCGATTTCCCTTTGCAACGTCTGGTCCATGGCGATTCGGTTGCCGGTGCCCGTCAGCGGGTCGCGCAGTGCGCATTGGGTGGCGGTACGGTAAAGCAGCGCGTTGCGCATCGGGAAAAGCAGCGCGGCCAGCAGTGATTCGAGATTGCCCTGTTCCTGTTCGCTGAAACGCTGATTGCGGCGGAAAATCAGCTCACCCAGGTGTTCGCCTTCGTGGCTGAGGCTGTAACTGATGGAATGGTGGCCGCGTTGGCCGAACTCCAGACGCAAGTCACTGCTCTTGTGCAGGTAGCACAAAGCGTCCAGCGGCACCAATCGCTGAATCTCGCGATAGAACGTCCCAAGAATGCGTTGCGGTTCCAGACTGGTTTGCAGCTGCAGGCTCAGTTGCTGGCGCAATTGCGCAAGACTGACAGGCCTTGTCAGAGGAGGCGGCTGCTGACCAAAGCCCAGGCGCTGCAATTTGGCGCTATCGAAGTCAATTGCGTTGGTCTGGGAAGGTGGTTTCATAAGGTGTGCGCCCCTAAGCGGTAAGGCTGTCTTACAAGCAGGGTGAGAGCGGCTTAGGCTGCGCGTCGTACTGGTCCGTCAGTCCCGTAGGACATTTCGTACAAGTTTAATCTGCTTTGTAGGAGATAAGTAATCGCCGCACTCAAGCTTCGTCCCGACTGCTTTCACGTTTCGTGTCTGAGCAAACTTGGAGCGAAAGTCGTGCCATTTGGTTCATCTGAGTAAAAGCTGTGCTAAATCAACGGATTGTTGTTTTTTTGTTGCCTGTGTAGCACCGCGTGTGACGTTTGTTTGACAGGTGCCTGGCTCGAGTCCGGGAGCCTTCGAGTGCCGCGACAGTAAGCTGGCGCGGCACTTAAAAGCGACGTACGGTCGCTACTGGGCGTTGAACGCCTGGCCGTTGATACCGGTGCTGTCCGGGCCCATCAGGTAAAGGTAGACCGGCATGATCTCCTCGGGCGTCGGGTTGTTCAGCGGATTTTCGCCCGGGTAAGCCTGGGCGCGCATGCTGGTGCGGGTAGCGCCCGGGTTGATGCTGTTGGAGCGTACCGGGGCCACGGTATCGACTTCGTCGGCCAGGGTTTGCATCAGGCCTTCAGTGGCGAATTTTGAGACGCCGTAAGCGCCCCAGTACGCACGTCCCTTGCGGCCGACGCTGCTGGACGTGAACACCACCGAAGCATCTTGCGACAGCTTGAGCAGCGGCAGCAGAGTGCTGGTGAGCATGAACATGGCATTGACGTTGACTTGCATGACCCGCATGAAGTTTTCGCCGGACAACTGCTCGATCGGCGTGCGCGGGCCGATGATCGAAGCATTGTGCAGCAGGCCGTCGAGATGCCCGAATTCGCTTTCGATCATCGCCGCTAGCTCATCGTATTGATGGGGCAGGGCGGTTTCGAGGTTGAAGGGGATGACTGCCGGTTGTGGATGGCCGGCGGCTTCGATTTCGTCGTAGACCTGGGTCAGATTAGCTTCGGTCTTGCCCAGCAGCAGCACGGTTGCGCCGTGGGCCGCGTAGGTTTTTGCCGCTGCGGCGCCAATACCACGTCCTGCACCGGTGACCAGAATGACCCGATCCTTGAGCAGTTCGGGGCGGGCGGAATAATCAAACATAAAAAAACCTCAACAAATCAGAAGACAGGCGCTGCCCTTGTAGGAGCGAGCTTGCTCGCGAAAAACCTGAGAACGCCGCTGGGTGTCAGACTTTGCGCGTAATCGTTGACGACCATCGCGAGCAAGCTCGCTCCTACCTCCTACAAAAAAGCGATTCGACTTAGCAGTTGCACAGCGCGCTATCGAGCACCTTGCGCAACTCCAGCGGATGATCGACCACCACATCTGCACCCCAATGCCGCGGGTTGTCATCCGGGTGGATATAGCCGAAGGTCACCGCAGCAGTCTTGGTGCCGGCATCGCGGCCCGATTCGATGTCGCGCAAGTCATCACCTACGAACAGCACGCTGGCCGGGTCCAGGTCGAGCATCTTGCAGGCCAGAATCAGCGGCTCGGGATCCGGTTTGCTGTTTTTCACGTGATCGGGGCAGATCAGCAGTGCCGATCGCTCGGCCAGCCCCAGCTGTTGCATGATCCGCTCGGCGAATCGCAGTGGCTTGTTGGTGACCACACCCCAGACCAGGTTGGCTTTTTCGATGTCGGCGAGCAATTGAGCCATGCCGTCGAACAGCTTGCTATGAACGGCGCAACCCACGAGGTAGCGCTCCAGGAACTCCAGGCGCAACGCTTCGAACCCCGGCGATTCCGGGTCCATGGCGAAGGTCACTGCGACCATTGCGCGGGCGCCGCCGGAAATCTCGTCGCGGATATGCTTGTCGTTCATGGGTGGCAAACCGCGGTCGGCACGCATCGCCTGGCAGATCGCAATGAAGTCCGGCGCGGTGTCGAGCAGGGTGCCGTCCATGTCGAAAAGAACTGCTCTGATTGGCATCGGCTTACTCCTCGCGCAGGGTCTGGATCATGTAGTTGACGTCCACGTCGGCCGCCAGTTTGTAGTGCTTGGTCAGCGGGTTGTAGGTCAGGCCGATGATGTCCTTGACGGTCAGGCCGGCCATGCGGCTCCAGGCGCCGAGTTCGGACGGGCGGATGAATTTCTTGAAGTCGTGGGTGCCGCGCGGCAGCAACTTCATGATGTATTCGGCGCCGACGATGGCGAACAGATACGCTTTCGGGTTGCGGTTGATGGTGGAGAAGAACACCTGGCCGCCGGGCTTGACCATGCGGAAGCAGGCGCGGATGACCGACGAAGGGTCCGGCACGTGCTCGAGCATTTCCAGGCAGGTGACCACGTCGAACTGCTCGGGCATTTCCTCGGCCAGGGCTTCGGCGGTGATCTGCCGGTATTCGACGTTGACGCCCGACTCCAGCTGATGCAACTGCGCGACCGCCAACGGCGCTTCACCCATGTCGATACCCATCACGGTCGCGCCGCGCTGAGCCATGGCTTCGCTGAGGATGCCGCCGCCGCAACCGACGTCGAGGACCTTCTTGCCGGCCAGGTTGACGCGTTCGTCGATCCAGTTGACTCGCAGCGGGTTGATATCGTGCAGCGGTTTGAATTCGCTTTCGCGGTCCCACCAGCGATGGGCCAGGGCCTCGAATTTGGCGATTTCGGCGTAGTCGACGTTGCTCATGGTCTAGTCCTCTAAAACTTGAAAAATCCTGTTGCCCCGGGTTGTGCTCCAGGGGGCTTACGATTCGGTACGGCCGCTGATGCGCTGGCCCCAGGCCCTCGCGACAGTGCCAAGCTGTTGTTCATCCAGGCGTGTCAGGCGACGGTCGTCGAGTAGCTGCTTGCCGGCAACCCAAAGGTGTTTCACGCAGTCCCGCCCGGTGGCGTATATAAGCTGCGAAACCGGATCGTAGACCGGTTGCTGGGCCAGGCCGGAGAGGTCGAACGCGACCATGTCCGCGGCTTTGCCGATTTCCAGTGAGCCGGTTTCGGCCTCGATACCCAGTGCCCGGGCTCCGTTGAGGGTGGCCATGCGCAAGGCACGATGGGCGTCCAGCGCGGTAGCCGAGCCAGCGACAGCCTTGGCCAGCAAGGCCGCGGTGCGGGTTTCGCCGAGCAGGTCCAGGTCATTGTTGCTGGCTGCGCCATCGGTGCCGACCGCGACATTGACCCCAGCCTGCCACAAACGCTCGACCGGGCAGAACCCGCTGGCCAGCTTCAGGTTCGACTCCGGGCAATGAATCACACTGCTGTTGCTTTCTACCAGCAGTGCCAGGTCTTCCTCGCTGATCTGGGTCATGTGAACCGCCTGGAAGCGCGGCCCCAGCAAACCCAGGCGCGCCAGTCGGGCCAGTGGTCGTTCACCGCGCTGTTCGACTGATTGTTGTACTTCGAAGGCGGTTTCATGCACGTGCATGTGGATCGAAGCGTCCAGTTCCTCGGCGATCATCCGGATTTTTTCCAGGTTTTCGTCGCCTACGGTGTAGGGGGCATGGGGGCCGAAGGTGATTTTGATGCGTTCGTGGTGCTTGAAATCGCCAAACAGCTCAACGCCCTGACGGATGGCTTCGTCCGCCGTACCGGCGCCAGGAATCGGGAAATCGAGGATCGGAATCGCGATTTGTGCGCGAATGCCACTGTTGTGCACGCGCTCGCTGGCAATCTTCGGGAAGAAGTACATGTCAGAGAAACAGGTGATGCCGCCTTTGATTTGCTCGGCGATGGCAAGGTCGGTGCCGTCGCGCACGAAATCTTCATCGACCCATTTGGCCTCGGCGGGCCAGATATGGTTTTCCAGCCAGGTCATCAATGGCAGGTCATCGGCCAGGCCACGGAACAGTGTCATCGCCGCGTGCCCGTGGGCATTGATCAGACCGGGGCTGAGCAACATGTCGGGCAATTCACGGATTTCGGTTGCGTTAAGCTTCAGTGCGGCAGAACGTGGGCCGATAAACACGATGCGTCCATCACGGATGCCCACGCCATGTTCCTTGAGGACAACACCAGCGGGTTCGACGGGTACCAGCCAGGTCGGCAGCAATAACAGGTCGAGCGCAGCGGCAGTGTTCGGCATCGAAGGTGGGTTCCAGTGCTTTTGTATAGGATGGCGAAGTATACCCGAGCGTCTTCGCGGGGGGATCGCTATAATCGGCGGCTTTTGTTCATGAGTGCGGGGTGAGGGATGCGCGATCGACTGTTGGCTGCGGAAAAGGTAAAGGCCATCGATTGGCGTGATGGCGCTCTCCATCTGCTGGATCAGCGTATTTTGCCGTTCGAGGAAACCTGGATTGCCTACACCAGTGCTGCTGGCGTGGCCGAGGCCATTCGCTCGATGGTGGTGCGCGGTGCGCCGGCGATTGGTATCAGTGCGGCTTATGGCATCGTACTGGCGGCTCGTGCCCGGATTGCCGAAGGTGGCGACTGGTACGCTGCGCTGGAAGAAGATTTCATGCTGTTGGCCGATTCCCGTCCTACCGCCGTCAACCTGTTCTGGGCGCTGGGTCGCATGCACGACCGGCTCGATCGCCTGAAAGACAATGCCGATCCGCTGGCGGCGCTGGAGGCCGAGGCCATCGCCATTCATGAAAGTGATCGCGAAGCCAACCTGACCATGGCGCAACTGGGTGTGGACCTGATCCGCAAGCATCAGGGCAACGCCCAGGCGATCCTGACCCACTGCAACACCGGCGCGCTGGCCACGGGCGGCTTTGGCACCGCGCTGGGGGTGATTCGTGGCGCATTCATCGAGGGCATGGTCGAGCAGGTCTATGTCGACGAAACCCGCCCATGGTTGCAGGGCTCGCGGCTGACCGCGTGGGAACTGGCCAATGAAGGCATTCCCGTGACCCTCAATGTCGATTCCGCCGCTGCGCATATCATGAAGACCAAAGGCCCTACCTGGGTCATCGTCGGCGCTGACCGGATCACCGCCAATGGTGACGTGGCCAACAAGATCGGCACCTATCAACTGGCCGTCAACGCCATGCACCACGGCGTGCGCTTCATGGTGGTGGCGCCGAGTTCAACCATCGACATGAACCTGGCCAGCGGCGATGACATCCCGATTGAAGAGCGTGATGGTCGCGAGTTGCTGGAGGTTGGCGGCAAGCGCGTCGGGGCCGACGTCCATGCCTTTAACCCGGTGTTCGACGTGACGCCGGCGGACCTGATCGATGCGATCGTCACCGAAAAAGGCATCGTCGAGCGCCCGGATACCGCGAAAATGGCGCAGTTGATGTGCCGCAAGCGTCTGCATTAAATCATTCGGGGTGCACGAAATCCCTGTAGGAGCTGCCGAAGGCTGCGATCTTTTGATCTTCCCGGCATAAGTCGGTAACGGTCCCGAAATGATCGCAGCCTTCGGCAGCTCCTACAGGTCGGTGTTTGCAAGTGAAAAATACCGTTGAATGCCGGTTGATCACACCTCTAAGCCCCTCTCGTCCCCTTCAAGCCTGTCACCGGTCAACTAACTACTCTCCATGCGCATCTGGGGGATAGGTGCGTGGCGGCTCTTGTGATAACATCCCGCGGTTTCCAGGGTTGCCCGAAGTGGCGGCCCGTACTGCGCAGATCCATGGCATAACTCGTTGATTTGTCGTAAGTCGGTGCATGGCACTCAGTCTGCATCGGCGAGCTTCGTTCGTCCCATATGGATGTGACGAAGTTTCACCAGAAAAAGGAATCAGGCTTCTCATGGGCGAACTGGCCAAAGAAATCCTCCCGGTCAATATCGAAGACGAGCTGAAGCAGTCCTACCTCGACTACGCGATGAGCGTAATTGTCGGGCGGGCACTGCCGGATGCGCGCGATGGCTTGAAGCCCGTGCACCGGCGCGTGCTGTTCGCAATGAGCGAGCTGGGCAACGACTTCAACAAGCCGTACAAGAAATCTGCCCGTGTTGTCGGTGACGTGATCGGTAAGTATCACCCGCACGGTGATACCGCGGTGTACGACACCATCGTTCGGATGGCGCAGCCATTCTCCCTGCGCTACCTGCTGGTAGACGGCCAGGGCAACTTCGGTTCGGTGGACGGCGACAACGCCGCGGCCATGCGATACACCGAAGTGCGCATGACCAAGCTGGCGCACGAGCTGCTGGCTGACCTGCACAAAGAAACCGTGGACTGGGTGCCGAACTACGACGGCACCGAAATGATCCCGGCGGTCATGCCGACCCGTATTCCCAACCTGTTGGTCAACGGCTCCAGCGGTATTGCCGTAGGCATGGCGACCAACATTCCGCCGCACAACCTCGGTGAAGTCATCGACGGTTGCCTGGCGCTCATCGACAACCCCGAGCTGACCGTCGATGAACTGATGCAATACATCCCTGGTCCGGACTTCCCGACCGCTGCGATCATCAACGGTCGCGCCGGTATCATCGAAGCCTACCGCACCGGTCGCGGCCGCATTTACATGCGCGCCCGCTCGATGATCGAAGACATCGACAAGGTCGGTGGCCGTCAGCAGATCGTCATCACCGAGCTCCCTTACCAGTTGAACAAGGCGCGTCTGATCGAGAAGATCGCCGAGCTGGTAAAAGAGAAGAAGCTTGAAGGCATCACCGAACTGCGCGACGAGTCCGACAAGGACGGTATGCGCGTCGTGATCGAACTGCGTCGCGGCGAAGTGCCTGAGGTCATCCTCAACAACCTCTACGCCCAGACCCAGCTGCAAGCGGTGTTCGGTATCAACATCGTCGCGCTGATCGACGGCCGTCCGCGGATCCTGAACCTCAAGGACCTGCTGGAAGCCTTCGTCCGTCACCGCCGCGAAGTGGTGACCCGTCGTACCGTGTTCGAACTGCGCAAGGCGCGCGAGCGTGGTCACATCCTTGAAGGTCAAGCGGTTGCCCTGTCGAACATCGACCCGGTCATCGCCCTGATCAAGGCGTCGCCAACCCCGTCGGAAGCCAAGGAAGCGCTGATCAGCACGCCTTGGGAGTCCTCGGCCGTGGTGGCGATGGTCGAGCGTGCCGGTGCCGATTCGTGCCGTCCTGAAAACCTCGATCCGCAATACGGCCTGCGTGACGGCAAGTACTTCCTGTCGCCAGAACAGGCGCAAGCCATTCTGGAACTGCGTCTGCACCGTCTGACCGGTCTGGAACACGAAAAACTGCTGGCCGAGTATCAAGAGATCCTCAACCAGATCGGCGAGCTGATCCGCATCCTCAACAGCGCCACGCGCCTGATGGAAGTGATCCGCGAAGAGCTGGAAGTGATTCGCGCCGAATACGGCGACGTGCGTCGTACCGAAATCCTCGACGCCCGTCTCGACCTGACCCTGGGTGACATGATCCCGGAAGAAGAGCGCGTCGTGACCATTTCCCACGGTGGCTACGCCAAGACCCAACCGCTGGCTGCGTACCAGGCCCAGCGTCGTGGTGGTAAAGGCAAGTCGGCAACCGGCGTCAAGGATGAGGACTACATCGCTCACCTGCTGGTTGCCAACAGCCACACCACGCTGCTGCTGTTCTCCAGCAAGGGCAAGGTGTACTGGCTGAAAACCTACGAAATCCCTGAAGCGTCCCGCGCTGCCCGTGGTCGTCCGCTGGTCAATCTGCTGCCGCTGGACAGTGATGAATACATCACCACCATGCTGCCCGTCGAGGAATACACCGAAGGCCATTTCATCTTCATGGCGACTGCCAAAGGCACCGTGAAGAAGACCCCGCTGGAGTCCTTCAGCCGTCAACGCAGCGTCGGCCTGATCGCGTTGGAACTGGATGAAGGCGACGTATTGATCTCCGCCGCCATCACCGATGGCGAGCGTGAAGTCATGCTGTTCTCCGACGGTGGCAAGGTGACTCGCTTCAAGGAAACCGACGTTCGCGCCATGGGTCGTACCGCTCGCGGTGTCCGCGGTATGCGTCTGCCGGAAGGCCAGAAGCTGATTTCCATGCTGATCCCGGAAGAAGGCAGCCAGATCCTCACCGCTTCGGCGCGTGGTTTCGGCAAGCGCACCGCGATCACCGAGTTCCCTGAGTACAAGCGTGGTGGTCAGGGCGTTATCGCCATGGTCAGCAACGAGCGTAACGGCCGTCTGGTCGGCGCGGTCCAGGTGCTTGATGGCGAAGAAATCATGCTGATTTCCGACCAAGGTACTTTGGTTCGTACCCGTGTCGACGAAGTCTCCAGCCTGGGTCGTAACACCCAGGGCGTGACCCTGATCAAACTGGCCAACGATGAAACGCTGGTCGGTCTGGAGCGGGTTCAGGAGCCGTCGGAAGTCGAGGGCGAAGAGCTGGAAGGTGAAGAGGGTGAAGGATTTGTCGGTGAAGTCGTGATCGACGACGTTGCCGAAGACCAGCAACTCGACGCCGCCGCTGACGAAGAACCACAGGAATAAGCGGGTAAGCAGGGGGCGGATGAAAATTCGCCCCCTTGTTGTTTGTCCCTTTGAATAATTTTGTCCCTTCTGTAGGAGCGAGCTCGCTCGCGATGGACGTTAACGATTACGCGGGAGGCCTGGCATCCCGCGGCGTTCTCAGGTTTTTCGCGAGCAAGCTCGCTCCTACAGGGTGTCGATTGATGTTGCGATTTATTGCGTGATACCACCAAATCAGAGCGAGATTGGATGTGAGCAAGAGAGCCTATAACTTCTGTGCCGGTCCTGCGGCGCTTCCCGAAGCTGTCCTGCAGCGCGCCCAGGGTGAACTCCTCGACTGGCACGGCAAGGGCCTGTCGGTCATGGAAATGAGCCATCGCAGTGATGAGTTCGTGTCCATTGCCACCAAGGCCGAGCAGGATCTACGTGATCTGCTGAATATCCCCTCGAACTATAAAGTGCTGTTTCTGCAGGGCGGCGCCAGCCAGCAATTTGCTCAGATTCCTCTGAACCTGTTGCCGGAAAACGGCTCGGCCGACTATATCGACACCGGTATCTGGTCGCAGAAAGCCATCGAAGAAGCTTCGCGCTACGGCCACGTCAATGTTGCCGGCACCGCCAAGCCTTACGATTATTTCGCCATTCCCGGCCAGAACGAGTGGACGCTGTCGAAAGACGCAGCCTATGTCCACTACGCGCCGAACGAAACCATCGGCGGCCTGGAATTCCAATGGATTCCGGAAACCGGCGATGTACCGCTGGTCGCCGACATGTCTTCGGACATCCTGTCGCGTCCGGTGGATGTTTCACGTTTCGGCATGATCTACGCCGGCGCCCAGAAAAACATCGGTCCGAGCGGTATCGTCGTCAACATCGTTCGCGAAGACCTGCTGGGCCACGCCCGTTCCCTGTGCCCGACTATGCTCGACTACAAGGTCGCGGCCGATAACGGTTCGATGTACAACACCCCGCCGACCCTGGCCTGGTACCTGTCCGGCCTGGTGTTCGAGTGGCTGAAAGAGCAGGGCGGCGTCGAGGCCATCGGCAAGCTCAACGAAGTCAAGCAGCGCACGCTGTACAGCTTCATCGATGCCAGCGACCTGTACAGCAACCCGATCAACAATTCGGACCGCTCGTGGATGAACGTGCCGTTCCGCCTGGCGGATGATCGTCTGGACAAGCCGTTCCTGGCGGGTGCCGATGAGCGTGGCCTGTTGAACCTCAAGGGGCACCGTTCCGTGGGTGGCATGCGCGCCTCCATCTATAACGCCGTCGACATCAACGCCGTCAATGCGCTGATTTCGTATATGGCAGAGTTCGAGAAGGAACACGGCTAATGTCTGAGCAAGAACTCAAGGCACTGCGCCTGCGCATTGATGCCCTGGACGAAAAAGTCCTGGAGCTGATCAGTGAGCGTGCGCGCTGCGCCCAGGAAGTCGCGCGAGTAAAGATGGCCTCGCTGGCCGAAGGCGAAGTGCCGGTGTTCTATCGTCCTGAGCGCGAAGCTCAGGTGCTCAAGCGTGTCATGGAGCGTAACCAGGGGCCGCTAGGCAACGAAGAAATGGCACGGTTGTTCCGTGAAATCATGTCTTCGTGCCTGGCACTCGAGCAGCCGCTGAAAGTGGCTTATCTCGGCCCTGAAGGCACCTTTACCCAGGCTGCTGCCATTAAGCACTTTGGTCACGCTGTGATCAGCAAGCCGATGGCGGCGATCGACGAAGTGTTCCGTGAAGTGGCGGCCGGTGCGGTGAATTTTGGCGTGGTCCCGGTGGAGAACTCCACCGAAGGCGCGGTCAACCACACCCTCGACAGCTTCCTGGAACATGACATGGTGATCTGCGGCGAGGTCGAGCTGCGTATCCACCATCACCTGTTGGTCGGTGAAAACACCAAGACCGACAGCATCAGCCGCATCTACTCCCACGCCCAGTCCCTGGCCCAGTGCCGCAAGTGGCTGGACGCCCACTACCCGAATGTCGAGCGCGTGGCGGTGTCCAGCAACGCCGAAGCGGCCAAGCGGGTCAAGGGCGAGTGGAACTCGGCGGCGATTGCCGGTGACATGGCGGCCGATCTGTACGGGCTGACCCGTTTGGCCGATAAGATCGAGGATCGCCCGGACAACTCCACGCGCTTCCTGATGATTGGCAACCAGGAAGTGCCACCGACTGGCGACGACAAGACCTCGATCATCGTTTCCATGAGCAACAAGCCGGGTGCGCTTCATGAGTTGCTGGTGCCGTTCCACGACAATGGTATCGACCTGACGCGAATCGAGACTCGTCCGTCGCGCAGCGGCAAGTGGACCTACGTGTTCTTCATCGACTTCGTCGGCCACCACCGCGACCCGCTGGTCAAAAGTGTGCTGGAAAAGATCAGTCAGGAAGCAGTGGCACTCAAAGTGCTGGGTTCCTACCCGAAAGCAGTTCTCTAAGGGGCGGTAGCAAATGAGTGGCAATTTCCTCGATCTGGCGCAGCCGGGCGTGCAACAACTTTCGCCTTATGTTCCGGGCAAGCCCGTGGACGAACTGGCTCGCGAGCTCGATCTCGATCCAGCCAGCATCATCAAACTGGCAAGCAACGAAAACCCGCTGGGCGCCGGCCCCAAGGCGCTGGCGGCCATCCGCGATGCGCTGGTCGAGCTGACCCGCTATCCGGACGGCAACGGTTTTGCGCTCAAGACCCTGCTGGCCGAGCAGTGCCGTGTCGAGCTCAATCAAGTGACGCTGGGTAATGGCTCCAACGACATTCTTGAGCTGGTGGCGCGCGCCTATCTGGCACCGGGCCTGAATGCCGTATTCAGCGAGCATGCGTTCGCTGTCTACCCGATTGCCACTCAGGCGGTCGGCGCGCAGGCCAAGGTGGTTCCGGCCAAGGATTGGGGGCATGACCTGCCCGCCATGCTGGCGGCGATCGATGCCAATACCCGTGTGGTCTTCATCGCCAACCCGAACAACCCGACCGGGACCTGGTTCGACGCCGAGGCGCTGGACGAATTTCTGCAGGATGTTCCGGAGCATGTGCTGGTGGTGCTGGACGAGGCCTACATCGAGTACGCCGAAGGCAGCGACTTGCCGGATGGCCTGGACTTCCTGGCGGCTTATCCGAACCTGCTGGTTTCCCGCACCTTCTCCAAGGCCTATGGCCTGGCAGCACTGCGCGTGGGTTATGGCTTGTCCACGGCAGTGGTCGCGGACGTGCTGAACCGTGTACGCCAGCCGTTCAACGTCAACAGCCTGGCACTGGCCGCGGCCTGTGCGGCGTTGAAGGATGAAGAGTATCTGGCGCAAAGCCGTCAGTTGAACGAGTCCGGCATGCAGCAACTGGAAGCCGGTTTCCGTGAGCTGGGGCTCAGCTGGATTGCGTCCAGGGGCAACTTCATTTGCGTGGACCTGGCTCAGGTTGCAGCGCCAGTGTTCCAGGGCTTGCTTCGTGAAGGCGTGATCGTGCGTCCGGTAGCGAACTACGGCATGCCGAATCACCTGCGCGTCACCATTGGTCTGCCGGCAGAGAACAGCCGCTTCCTTGAGGCGCTGACCAAGGTTCTGGCTCGTGGTTGATGTCACTGCGCTGCAATCTGCTGAACCTATGATCGGTCGCCTGGTGGTGGTCGGTCTTGGGTTGATCGGCGGTTCGTTTGCCAAGGGTTTGCGTGAGAGCGGCATATGCCGCGAAGTGGTTGGGGTTGATCTCGATCCGCAATCGCGCAAACTCGCGGTCGAATTGGGTGTGGTGGATCGCTGTGAGGAAGACCTGGGCATTGCTTGTCAGGGTGCTGATGTGATTCAGCTGGCAGTGCCGATTCTGGCCATGGAAAAAGTGCTCGCGCGTTTGGCGAGCATGGATCTGGGGCAAGCGATCCTGACCGATGTCGGCAGCGCCAAAGGCAATGTGGTGCGTGCGGCAACCGAGGCGTTCGGCGGCATGCCGGTGCGGTTCGTGCCGGGCCATCCGATTGCCGGTTCCGAGCAGAGCGGAGTGGAAGCCTCCAACGCCGAGCTGTTTCGTCGCCACAAAGTGATCCTCACGCCGCTGGATCAGACCGATCCGGCAGCCCTGGCGGTAGTCGACCGTTTGTGGCGCGAATTGGGCGCCGACGTCGAGCACATGCAGGTCGAACGTCACGACGAAGTCTTGGCGGCGACCAGTCATCTGCCGCATTTGCTGGCGTTCGGCTTGGTCGATTCGTTGGCCAAGCGCAATGAAAATCTTGAGATCTTCCGTTACGCTGCGGGCGGTTTCCGCGATTTCACGAGAATCGCCGGAAGCGACCCGGTCATGTGGCACGACATCTTCCTCGCCAACCGCGAAGCTGTCCTGCGCACACTCGATACATTTCGCAGCGATCTCGACGCCTTGCGCGACGCGGTCGATGCAGGGGATGGGCACCAATTGTTGGGCGTATTCACTCGCGCCCGGGTTGCCCGCGAGCATTTCAGTAAAATCCTGGCCCGCAGGGCCTATGTGGACGCTATGAATTCCAACGATCTGATTTTCCTGGCTCAACCTGGTGGCCGCTTGTCCGGTCGGATTCGCGTACCAGGTGACAAATCGATTTCCCACCGTTCGATCATGCTCGGTTCCCTGGCTGAAGGCGTCACCGAAGTCGAAGGTTTCCTCGAGGGTGAAGATGCCCTGGCGACCTTGCAGGCATTCCGTGACATGGGCGTCGTCATCGAAGGCCCGCACCACGGTCGCGTGACCATTCACGGTGTCGGCCTGCATGGCCTGAAGCCGGCACCGGGCCCGATCTATCTGGGCAACTCCGGTACTTCGATGCGTCTGCTGTCCGGCCTGCTGGCTGCGCAGAGCTTCGACAGCACCCTGACCGGCGACGCTTCGCTGTCCAAGCGCCCGATGAATCGCGTGGCCAATCCGCTGCGTGAAATGGGCGCCGTGATCGAAACCGCCGCCGAAGGTCGTCCACCGATGACCATTCGTGGTGGCAACAAGCTCAAGGGCCTGACCTACACCATGCCGATGGCCAGTGCCCAGGTTAAGTCCTGCCTGCTGTTGGCCGGCCTGTATGCCGAAGGCAAGACCACGGTTACCGAGCCTGCTCCGACCCGGGACCATACCGAGCGCATGCTGCGCGGTTTCGGCTATCCGGTAACGGTCAAGGGTGCTACCGCATCGGTCGAGTCTGGCAGCAAACTGGCCGCGACCCACATTGAAGTCCCGGGTGATATCTCGTCCTCGGCATTTTTCCTGGTGGCAGCCTCGATCGCCGAAGGTTCGGAGCTGGTGCTCGAGCACGTCGGCATCAACCCGACCCGTACCGGTGTGATCGACATCCTGCGCCTGATGGGCGCCGATATCACCCTGGAAAACCAGCGTGAAGTGGGCGGCGAACCGGTGGCTGACTTGCGCGTGCGTGCAGCTAAACTCAAAGGTATCGAGATTCCCGAGGCGCTGGTTCCATTGGCCATTGACGAATTCCCGGTGCTTTTCGTCGCCGCTGCCTGTGCCGAAGGGCGCACCGTGTTGCGTGGCGCCGAAGAGCTGCGGGTCAAGGAGTCGGATCGGATCCAGGTCATGGCGGATGGTCTACTGGCACTGGGCGTCAAGTGCGAACCGACCCCGGATGGCATCATCATCGACGGCGGCCAGATCGGCGGCGGTGAAGTGCACGGCCATGGCGATCACCGTATCGCCATGGCGTTCAGCGTTGCTTCGCTACGCGCCAGTGCCCCGATCCGCATTCATGATTGCGCCAATGTCGCGACGTCGTTCCCGAATTTCCTGGCGCTGTGCGCGCAGGTCGGTATTCGCGTGGCACAAGAGGCACAGTCGTGATCAGCATTGCACCGGTCATCACCATCGATGGGCCAAGCGGTTCGGGCAAGGGCACGGTAGCCGGGATTCTGGCCAAACGCCTGGGCTGGAACCTGTTGGACTCCGGTGCGTTGTACCGATTGCTGGCCTTCGCCGCGCATAACCATGGTGTCGACCTGACCAATGAAGAGCTGCTGAAGAAACTCGCCGCTCATCTGGATGTGCAGTTCATCGCGGCGACGGACGGTCAGTTGCAGCGCATCATTCTGGAAGGTGATGAAGTCAGCGATGTCATTCGCACCGAAAGCGTCGGTTCCGGCGCGTCCCAGGTCGCTGCGCTGCCTGCTGTACGCGAGGCGCTGCTGCAGCGCCAGCGAGCTTTTCAGGAAGCGCCGGGTCTTGTGGCGGATGGTCGCGACATGGGTACCGTGGTTTTTCCTGATGCGCCGCTGAAGATTTTTCTGACCGCCAGTGCCGAGGAGCGGGCACGCCGTCGATATTTGCAGTTGAAGGGCAAAGTCGAGGGTGTTAGTCTGTCGAGTCTGCTAGATGAGATACGTGCACGCGATGAGCGTGACACCCAGCGAGCGGTAGCCCCGCTCAAACCGGCGGCTGACGCCATACAGCTGGATTCCACGGAATTATCCATCGACCAGGTGCTGGAACGCATCATGAGCGAGATCGCCATTCGCGATATCGCCGGGTGACCAAGAAGGCCGCAGGGGACCAGTCATAGTCCTGCGGTGGCTTCTTTTAAATGAAACTAACCCACACCGTCTGGGGTGTGGAGATGGGCGTATTCTTCGCCCTCATCAACAGGAATTAAAATGAGCGAAAGCTTTGCGGAACTCTTTGAAGAAAGCCTAAAAACCCTGAACCTTCAGGCAGGCTCCATCATCACCGGTGTTATCGTTGATATCGATTACCAGGCTCGCTGGGTAACCGTTCACGCTGGCCTGAAGTCTGAAGCACTCATCCCGCTTGAGCAGTTCTACAACGACGCTGGCGAACTGAACATCAACGTCGGTGACGAAGTTCACGTTGCTCTGGACTCGGTTGAAGACGGCTTTGGTGAAACCAAGCTGTCCCGTGAAAAAGCCAAGCGCGCTGAATGCTGGATTGTTCTGGAAGCAGCCTTCGCAGCCGAAGAAGTGGTCAAGGGCGTTATCAACGGTAAGGTTAAGGGCGGCTTCACTGTCGACGTTAACGGCATCCGTGCGTTCCTGCCAGGTTCTCTGGTTGACGTCCGTCCAGTGCGCGACACCACGCACCTGGAAGGCAAAGAGCTGGAATTCAAGGTCATCAAGCTGGACCAGAAGCGCAACAACGTTGTCGTTTCCCGTCGCAGCGTCCTGGAAGCCGAGAACTCCGCCGAGCGCGAAGCTCTGCTGGAATCCCTGCAGGAAGGCCAACAAGTCAAAGGTATCGTCAAGAACCTCACCGATTACGGCGCATTCGTCGATCTGGGTGGCGTCGATGGCTTGCTGCACATTACCGACATGGCCTGGAAGCGTATCAAGCATCCTTCCGAAATCGTCAACGTTGGCGACGAGATCGATGTCAAGGTTCTGAAGTACGATCGCGAGCGCAATCGTGTTTCCCTGGGCCTGAAGCAACTGGGCGAAGACCCATGGGTTGCTATCAAAGCCCGTTACCCGGAAAGCACTCGCGTTACCGCGCGTGTAACCAACCTGACCGACTACGGCTGCTTCGCTGAGCTGGAAGAAGGCGTTGAAGGTCTGGTGCACGTTTCTGAAATGGACTGGACCAACAAGAACATCCACCCTTCGAAAGTCGTACAAGTCGGCGACGAAGTGGAAGTCATGGTTCTGGACATCGACGAAGAGCGTCGTCGTATCTCCCTGGGCATCAAGCAGTGCAAATCCAACCCATGGGAAGATTTCTCTGGCCAGTTCAACAAGGGCGATAAAATCTCCGGCACCATCAAGTCGATCACCGATTTCGGTATCTTCATTGGTCTGGACGGTGGCATCGACGGTCTGGTTCACCTGTCCGACATCTCCTGGAACGAAGTGGGCGAAGAAGCCGTTCGCCGCTTCAAGAAGGGCGACGAGCTGGACACCGTTATCCTGTCGGTTGACCCAGAGCGCGAGCGCATCTCCCTGGGTATCAAGCAACTGGAAAGCGATCCGTTCTCCGAGTACGTTCAAGAGAACGACAAAGGCGCCATCGTTAAAGGCATCGTGAAGGAAGTTGACGCTAAAGGCGCCATCATCACTCTGGCCGACGATATCGAAGCGACTCTGAAAGCCTCCGAAATCAGCCGTGACCGCGTTGAAGACGCGCGCAACGTTCTGAAAGAAGGCGAAGAAGTAGAAGCCAAGATCATCAGCGTTGACCGTAAGAGCCGTGTAATTCAGCTCTCGATCAAGTCGAAAGACGTTGAAGACGAGAAAGAAGCAATTCAGAGCCTGCGCGACAAGCCAGTAGCTACTGATGCTCCTGTGGCCACCACTCTGGGTGACCTGCTGCGTGCACAAATGGAAAAACAGAACTAAGTTCTGACTTTCTGTAAAAAAGGGCGACTTCGGTCGCCCTTTTTTGTGCCTGGAGTTTGGTGAATTTCGCTCGGCTGTAGCTACTCGAGTCGTGAACCAAAGGTGCTGAAAAAATGTCTGATTGTTTAGTCGGATCAAGCACTTATTTGCAGCTAGTCTTTAGCCTGAGACTAATGATCGCCCGGTGGGCGTTCTGGCAAAAGGACGTGAATGAACAAGCTAATTGTCGCAGTAGCAGTGCTGGCGCTAGCGGGTTGTACCACCAGTGCCAAAACTCACGTGGTGCGCGGGGTCAGCGGCATAGAGGTCGATTGTTCGGGGCTCGGTTCGAGATGGGAGAGGTGTTACAAACGCGCGGCCAAGGAGTGCAGAGGGGCAGGCTACAAAGTCGTCGCGAGATCTGATGATGTCAAGGAAGAGGAGGAAAGCTTCCTCTTTGGATTCAACCCCGCAGGTTTCCTGACGCGCACTATGTTGGTGATTTGCCGATGAGCTGGTAACCGTTCAGAGGTCTTGCGTCTTTCAGGAATCAAGCATTTTGGGGTTGGGGAATGTATGGCAAAACTCGGGCTGTTCAAAATCATGCCGGCGTACTAGAACCTCTAAAGCGCTGATCTAGCTGCTTGAAAAAGAAGGGAAAAATATGACGAAGTCGGAGTTGATCGAGCGAATTGTCACCCATCAAGGGCTACTCTCATCCAAGGATGTGGAGCTGGCCATCAAGACCATGCTTGAGCAAATGTCCCAATGTCTGGCTACCGGGGATCGTATCGAAATCCGGGGGGTTGGCAGCTTCTCTCTGCACTATCGCGCACCACGGGTAGGCCGTAATCCGAAAACCGGGCAGTCTGTCAGTCTTGACGGAAAATTCACTCCGCATTTCAAGCCAGGGAAAGAGCTTAGAGATCGGGTGAATGAGGATGAGGAAGGTTGCCGTGATGATTAGTTGGCGAGACAGCAGTCGTTTCAAGCGATTCGTGATCACAGGGATTGTGTTGTTTGTATCAATTCCATGCCTGCTCTTCGTGCTGGAAAATCAGCAGTTTGTTGCTGTCTCCTTTTCAGGTTTTTCTTCACCGCAGCTTCAGTTGTCGATTTTTGGCGTTGTTTCATTCCTGGTCGGAATGATTGTGTGGGGAGGCAGTGTTGTGTCTGCTTGTACCTTGAGGGTCGGGACTAGGGGATGGTAAGTTGAGCATTGATTTTATTGAAATTTTTTCTGGTGTTCAGCCGGTGCAATGATGCGGTATCCTGCGCGCGTTCGTTGAGACGGGAATTCATTGTTGTTTTGGCTTTAGTTGTCGAGGTTTTCTGGCGCAAATGTAGTCGCAATGGCAACCTACAGGCAATGTGGTGCTGGGTATTGACGGTCAAGATCAGGGCGACGTCTCTTGGGGGTCGATGGACGATTACATCGAAGAAATGCACCGATGGGATGTTTCTCAGTACTTGCCGGATGATCTGCTGGTAAGGGTCGACCGTGGTGCCATGAGCGCGAGCCTCGAAACCCGGGCACCCTTGCTCGATCATCGAGTCGCGTAACCGGCGTTTTTTTGTCTTCAGAGCAGTTGATCAAAAATGGCGGCGGGAAATGGCTGCTTCGCGAACTGCTTAAGAGATATGTACCTACCTCGTTCTTCGATAGACCCAAGGCGGGCTTCTCTATTCTACTGGCGCAACGGTGCGTGGACTATTGAGAGAGGTGGGTAGAGGGCTTGCTAGCTGAGGAGCGAATCAGGAGAGAGGGGTATTTCGATTGTCAGAAAACTCGCCCAGCGTGGTTCCAGCATCAAAACGGAACGTACGATCGTAGTCTTCATTTGTGGAATATTCTTATGTTCCAATCCTAGCCTGATAAAAATAGTCGCTAATTCAGATTGAGCAAAAGGTTTTCCATGAAGATAGTTTTCAGTGCGCTCTCTGCCCATCTAGGTGGAGGTCAGACATATCTGATTAACCTTTTTCAGTTCCTACCCTTCGGCAAGGATCTTGAGATTCGCGTGTTCGCCCCTTCATCACTCAAGCTGCGGGATCACCCAAGGATCCGTCGAGACGAACCTGCCTGGCCGACAAAAAATTCGATTGTCAGAGCCTTGTGGGAAAAGTGGGTGCTGCCCGGTATCTTGAAGGCTGAAAAGGCTGACGTACCATTTTGTCCCGGGGGAGTAGTGGGCACTCGCGCACCGGCAGCTTGCAAGGTAGCGAAGATGTTTTGGAGCATGAATCCACTTGATTTGCGCGTACAAAAAAGTTTATCGCTGGGGTTGCAACAACTCAGAAACTGGTTGTTGAACCGCATTATGCTCAAGAGCATATCTGAAGCTGATCTGGCGATATTTATTTCAAACTATGCACGAAGTATCATCGAGTCGCTGACCAAAGCTAAAGAACTCGTTACTATCCATCATGGAATTGGCTCTGTGTTTTGGGCGCTCGGTAAAAGTGCTGTTTGTCCGGACTTCTTGCCCGGGAAAAAGTGCATTTCATATGTGTTGAGATCTGACGATTACAAACACCATTTTAAAGTGGTCAGTGCTTGTGGGGAGCTATCCAGGGAACTTTGCGAAAGGTTTTCGCTGATTCTTGTCGGGGAAACAAATCTGCCGGAAGCGGAGCGTGTAAAGGCTCTGATTGCAACGCTAGGCCTGGAAGATCGGGCCCTGCTACTGGGCGCTACTCCTTGTCAGGGGCTTCTCCTGCTGTATCACCACGCTCATCTGAATCTCTTTGCCTCGTCGTGCGACAACTGCCCAAACATCCTTCTTGATGTGCTCGCTTCAGGTCGGCCGATGATTTGTTCTAATGTTATGCCTATGCCGGAATTTGGATCGGACGCAGCAGTTTGTTTTTCGCCGTTTGATTCCCAAGACATAGGTCAGGTACTGACAGAGGTTTTAACTAATCCCAAACTTTTGAAAAAGCTGGCCGTTGCGACGGTCGCGCAAAGTGATAAGTTTGAATGGGAAGATACCTCAAGAAAAAAGTGCTCCGAACTGCTGGTGTTGGCTAAGTTACACAAAGTGGGTGTTTGATAAATGAGAGTTCTCGTGGTATCGCAGTATTTCTGGCCGGAATCTTTTATTATCAACGACCTGGTCAAGCGCTTATCTGCCCAGGGGCACGTCGTAAAAGTTCTTACCGGCAAGCCGAATTATCCGGATGGTGTTGTGTTCGACGGCTACCAAGCTTGCGGATATCAGGAAGAAAGTTACGAAACGACAGTTAGAGTATGCCGTGCACCGCTTAGACCTCGCGGCTCTTCGGGCGCAAAAAACCTGATACTGAACTATTTGTCCTATATCGTAAATGGACTGAGATTTTACCCGAACGCTGTAAAGGGTGAGAGTTATGACGCAATCTTTGTGTTTGCACCTTCCCCGATTACGTCAGTCATTCCTGCCATCTATTTGAAATGGAAACTCAAGAGTCATCTGGCAGTATGGGTCCAGGATCTCTGGCCAGAGAGCTTGAGTGCGACGGGATTTATCCGGAATAAATCGCTCTTGCGCGTGGTAGGGTGGGGAGTCAGAGGCATTTACGCCTGCGTTGACACTTTACTCGTCCAGTCGAGGGCATTCCGGGAGCCGGTTGCTCGCTATGCTGATCCTGGTAAGGTCGTATATTACCCAAATTGCTATCAGGATACTCCGTCAGGCTCGGAAGAGACTCTGATTCCTGCATCGCTGCTTGCGGAGCTCGAAAACCATTTCTGTCTCGTTTTTGCTGGCAATCTGGGGACCGCACAATCGGTCGAAACCTTGGTTGAGGTAGCAGACAGGCTTCGCCATCTATCCAAACTCCGAATTGTGCTGGTCGGCAGCGGTAGCATGCTGAGCTGGATCGAAAGCCAGAAAAAATCCCGATCATTGGACAACCTTGTCCTCGCCGGTCGGTTTCCGGTAAGTGAAATGCCACATTTTTTCAGTCGTGCCACTGGATTGTTGGTGACGTTGAAGCAAGATGAGGCGTTCTCCTATACCATTCCCAGTAAAGTCCAGGCTTACCTGGCAGCGGGAAGGCCGATTGTCGCCGCGCTGGATGGTGAAGGGGCTCGGATCATTCAAGAGGCCAATGCAGGCCTGACGAGCCCGGCGCAAGATGCCGAAGGCATGGCCAGGTGCATTGAGCAACTTTTCCACATGAGTTCGGATGAACGGGAATCATTGGGGCAGTCGGGCAGGGCGTACTACCTCGAGCATTTCGAAATGGAGCGTCAAAGCCAGCGTCTCGTCGAAATCCTCTGTACCAGGATCAATGAATTGAAAGGTAGCTCAAAATGAAAGTTCTAGTGTTAGGGGTCACCGGGATGCTGGGTAGCACGGTGTTCAGGCAATTCCATGGAAACCCACGTTTTGAGGTGTGGGGCACTTTACGTAACCCGGGTGGCGCAAAATACTTTTCAGACGAAACTCGCGGTTCGTTAATCAGCAATGTTGACGTGCTGGACCAGGACTCGCTGGTTTCGGTGCTGGCAAAGGTCAAGCCTGATGTCGTCATCAACTGCGTCGGCTTGATCAAGCAACTGGCCGATGCCAAGGATCCCCTTTCAGCGCTTCCCATCAATGCCATGTTGCCGCATCGCATTGCCAGGTTGTGCGAACTGTCTGGCGCTCGCTTGATTCACATCAGTACCGACTGCGTGTTTTCCGGGCGTAAAGGGCTTTACACTGAAGAGGATATCTCCGATGCGGAGGATCTCTACGGCAAGTCCAAGTACATTGGCGAGCTTCATGCCCAGCCGAATGCAGTCACCCTCCGGACTTCAATCATCGGTCACGAACTCGGAAGCCAATACTCGCTGGTGGATTGGCTTCTATCCCAGAACGGGGTCGTCAAGGGCTACGAAAAGGCCATTTTTTCGGGGCTTCCTACCGTGGAGCTGGCGCGTGTCATTCGAGATTATGTGATCCCGAACCCGGAGCTTAAGGGCCTTTATCATGTATCGGTGGCACCCATTGATAAATTGTCTCTGCTGAAATTGGTGGCAGAAGTTTATGAGAAGGAAATCGATATCGTCGCTGACAGTGATCTTTCTATCAATCGTTCGCTGGACTCATCAAAATTCCAATCCGCGACCGGTTATGCTCCACCTTCATGGTTGGAATTGGTCAAATCAATGCGCGCATCGCGTTGATCATTAAATACAATCAAGTTTTGGACGGTAGTTATGTTTGATAATAAAATTTTGATGATCACGGGCGGCACAGGGTCATTTGGTCATACAGTGTTGAAGCGTTTTCTTGATACTGACGTAAAAGAAATTCGCGTATTCAGCCGCGATGAAAAAAAACAGGAAGATATGCGCATTGCCCTGTCGAACGACAAGGTGAAGTTCTATATCGGTGATGTTCGCGATCGCGATAGCCTTGATCAGGCGATGGTCGGCGTGGATTACATTTTTCACGCGGCCGCATTGAAGCAGGTGCCTTCCTGTGAGTTCTACCCTATGGAAGCCGTGCGTACTAACATTATCGGTACCGAAAACGTTCTGAATTCGGCGATTGCTTCGGGTGTTAAGCGCGTTGTCGTGCTAAGTACCGACAAGGCTGTTTATCCAATCAATGCCATGGGTATTTCCAAAGCCATGGCTGAAAAACTGATGGTGGCCAGGTCGCGTATGATTCCGGCATCGGGACCTGTGATCTGCGCGACTCGTTACGGCAATGTCATGGCCTCACGCGGGTCAGTGATCCCGTTGTTTATCAACCAATTGCAAAATGAAGAGCCGCTGACCGTCACCGATCCGAACATGACCCGCTTTCTGATGTCGCTGGAGGACTCTGTCGACCTGGTGCTGCACGCTTTCGAGCATGCCGAGCAAGGCGATATTTTCGTCCAGAAAGCACCTGCCTCAACAGTCGCGGACCTGGCGCAAGCGCTCAAGGAGCTGTTCTCTCGTGACAATACTGTCAAGGTCATTGGCACCCGTCATGGCGAAAAACTCTATGAGTCGCTGATTTCCCGTGAAGAAATGGCCAAAGCCGAAGACATGGGGCGTTACTATCGAATCCCGGCTGACAATCGCGACCTGAACTACAAGAAGTTCTTTGTTGAGGGTGAGCAGGAGATTTCCGATCTTGAAGATTACACCTCGCATAATACGGAACGTCTCGATGTTGAAGGCGTGAAGAAAGTTCTTTTGAATCTGGAATACATTCAGGAGAAACTTGATGCTTAAGGTCATGACGCTGGTCGGCACGCGACCAGAACTTATCAAGATGAGTCGTGTTATTGCAGAGCTGGATAAGCAAGTCAATCATGTGTTGGTCCACTCCGGCCAAAACTATGACTTCGAATTGAATCAGGTATTTTTCGATGATCTTGAAATTCGAAAGCCTGATTACTTTCTGGGCGCCGCCGGTGATACGGCTGCCAAGACCATCGCCGAGGTGATTTCGAAGGCGGATGAAGTATTTGAAGTTGAAAAGCCGGACGCGCTTCTGCTCTATGGCGATACCAATACCTGTCTAGCAGTCATTGCCGCCAAGCGCCGCAAGATACCGGTATTCCATATGGAAGCCGGCAATCGCTGTTTTGATCAGCGAGTTCCCGAGGAACTGAATCGCAAGGTGCTCGATCACCTGAGCGATATCAATATGGTTCTGACCGAGCATGCTCGGCGTTATCTGATCGCTGAAGGGATTCGTCCTGAAACCATCATCAAGACCGGTTCGCATATGGAGGAAGTGCTCGACTACTACATGCCGAAAATTCTCACCTCCGATGTGCTGGTTCGAGAAGGGCTGGAGCAGGATAAATTCTTCATCATCAGCGCTCACCGAGAGGAAAACGTCGATACGCCGGAAAACCTCCGGGATTTGCTCAAGACGCTGCGAGCCTTGGCTGACGAGTATAAGTTTCCGATCATCGTCTCCACTCACCCCCGCACCCGCAAGCGTCTGGAGGCGATAGGCGAATCGCTGGATCACCCGTTGATCCGCTTTTCCAAGCCGTTCGGTCTGCTTGACTACATCAAGCTACAGATGTCGGCATTTTGCGTCCTGTCCGATAGTGGCACCATCACAGAAGAAGCCTCTCTGCTGAACTTGCCTGCCATTACCATCCGTAATGCACATGAGCGTCCGGAGGGGATGGACGAAGGGACACTCATTATGAGTGGCCTGAAAGTGGATGGCGTTCTTAATGCCGTACGTGTGGTGACCAGTCAGCATGATCGTGATCAGCGTGTCATCCCTGTGGTCAGGGATTACCAGGCGGGTCCAGTGTCCAAGCAGGTGGTTCGGGTCGTATTGAGTTATACCGACTACATCAACCGTACGGTCTGGTCGAAACCCTGAGCGGCGTCGAGGTTTGAAAATGCGTGTTTTGTTGACAGGTGCCACCGGTTTCGTAGGTCGTGCAGTCCTGGGCCGATTAGCGGCTTCTGAAGATCTGGAGCCGGTGGCCGCCATTCGCGGGCATGCCCTGCCTGACTGTCCGGCGCGCGTTACAACTATTCAAACCGTCGGGCTCGAAAGTGATGCCGATTGGTCCCAAGCGCTGGATCGGGTGGAGGTCGTCATTCACAGCGCGGCGCGTGTCCATGTGATGAATGACACCGAGTCCGATCCGCTTGTGGCGTTTCGCAAAGTAAATGTCGAAGGCACACTCAATCTTGCCCGGCAGGCAGCTGACCAGGGGGTTCGACGTTTTGTGTTCATCAGCTCGATCAAGGTGAATGGTGAGGGTACGCCCCTCAATGAACCCTATCTTGCAGATGCTCCACCCGCACCAGCGGACCCCTATGGCGTTTCAAAAATGGAGGCCGAGCAAGGGTTGTTCGAAATCGCGAACGATTCAGGGATGGAGGTCGTTATTATTCGTCCCGTGCTCGTTTACGGCGCGGGTGTAAGGGCTAATTTCCTGAACATGATGCGCTGGCTGGACAAAGGGGTGCCGCTGCCATTCGGGGCTATCCATAATCGACGCAGTCTGGTCGCGCTCGACAATCTTGTTGATTTAATAGCGACCTGTATTCGCCACCCGGCTGCAGCTAATCAGATTTTCCTTGTTAGTGATGGGGAAGATCTGTCCACTACGCAGCTGTTGAGGCGCATGGGGCAAGCGCTGGGCAAGCCTGCACGGTTGTTGCCTGTTCCGAGTGTGCTGCTTGAGCGTGGGGCGCAGCTTTTAGGCAAGCAGGCTTTATCGCAACGGCTTTGCGGGTCGTTGCAGGTCGATATAAGCAAAACTCGAAAACTGCTGGGCTGGTCTCCTCCCGTCAGCGTCGATGAAGCTCTGGTGTCGGCTGCGAACTACTACAAGGATAGGCAGCGATAAGCTGGCTAACGGCAGTGCTGGTTCAATTGCAAAATTGATTTTGGCTGTTTCAGGAAGTTGATCTTTGAACACAATTTGGTTGTTGACTGCTGTGGTTGGTGTTTCATTTTTGGCCACGGGTGCATTGCGCAAATATGCCTTGGCACGCAGTTTGATAGATATTCCGAATTCACGAAGTTCACATTCGGTCCCGACACCGCGTGGTGGAGGTGTGGCCATCGTCCTGAGTTTTCTGATTGCGTTACCGGCGCTTGTCTGGGTAGATGACATGGCTTGGCCCATGGCGTTGGCTCTACTTGGAGCCGGTGGATGGATTGCAGTCATAGGGTTTCTTGACGACCACGGACACATTGCTGCCCGGTGGCGCCTGCTGGCGCATTTCGCTGGTGCCATCTGGGCATTGTTCTGGATTGGCGGCATGGCCCCGATCAATGTGTTCGGTTACGAAATAAGCCTGGGATGGTTTGGTTATGTCATCGGGGCGTTGTTTCTGGTCTGGATGCTCAACCTCTATAACTTTATGGATGGTATTGATGGTCTGGCGAGTGTCGAAGCGATTTGCGCCTGTGTCGGCGCTTGTCTGGTGTATTGGATTGGTGGCCATCCGAGTCTCTCCATTCCCCCGTTTGTGCTGACAATGGCCGTACTCGGTTTCCTTGTCTGGAATTTCCCGCCTGCGCGTATTTTCATGGGCGATGCCGGGAGTGGTTTTCTAGGCATGGTACTGGCGGTGTTGGCCCTGCATGCCGCATGGACTGCCCCGGTGTTTCTGTGGGCATGGCTTATCCTGTTGGGAGTCTTCATTGTTGACGCTACCTTTACCTTGCTGCGCCGCCTGTTGCGTGGTGACAAGGTCTATGAGGCTCATCGCAGCCATGGATACCAGTACGCTTCACGGAAATTCGGCAGCCATCGTGTGGTCACGGTTGCAATAGCCGCTATCAATTTGTTGTGGTTATTGCCGGTCGCTATATTGGTCGTCATGCGGTACCTGGATGGTTCGACGGGATTGATTCTGGCCTATGTGCCGTTGGTGGCACTGGCTTTCAAATTCCACGCTGGCGAGTTGGAAGTCGCGAGTAATGCGTGATGGTTGCTCTGGCTATCACGCAATGCCTGGTCCACAAGCGATACCAAAAGCTGTAGTTGTTGTATCAATGCTAGGGGCTTCGAGAGGTGTTTAGAGGGGTTATGGATAAGATTCGGGCAAATTTATTAAGTCTGCCAAGACGACATAAGCGCATTTTGCAGGTATTGACTGATATTTTTTTGGTCTGGTTTGCCTTGTGGATGGCGTTTGTTGTGCGTCTGGGGCTGGACGAGATGATCAATCCCCTCACTCAGCATGTTTGGCTTTTTGTCAGCGCGCCTGTCGTGGCAATTCCTTTATTCATCCGCTTTGGCATGTACCGCGCGGTGATGCGGTATTTCGGCAATGATGCACTTATTGCCATTATCAAGGCTGTCACATTATCGTCCCTGATCCTCGGCGTCTTGGTGTACTGGTACAGCAATCATCAGAACGTCGTTCCCCGCTCGATCATATTCAACTACTGGTGGTTGAGTCTGATCATGATCGGGGGATTACGCTTGGCCATGCGCCAGTATTTTATGGGTGATTGGTTCAGCGCAGCTCAGCATGTCCCGTTCACGAACAGGGATGACGGATTGCCAAAAGTTGCGATTTACGGTGCCGGGGCCGCAGGCAATCAACTCGTTACCGCCTTGCGAATGGGGAGGGTCATGCGACCTGTTGCCTTTATCGATGATGATAGCGGTATTGCCGACAGGGTTATTTCAGGGCTGCAAGTCTATAAGCCTAAACATATCCAGCAAATGATCGACAATACGGGCGCTCAGGAAATTCTCCTTGCCATCCCGTCGTCCAATCGTGGTCGCCGCCGCGAGATTCTTGGTTTTCTCGAAGGTTTCCCTCTGCATGTTCGGAGTATTCCGGGGTTCATGGATCTGGCCAGTGGCAGGGTCAAGGTGGACGACATCCAGGAGGTAGACATTGCTGACCTGCTCGGCCGTGACGCTGTTCCGGCCCAGGGGGAGTTACTTGAGCACTGCATCAAGGGGCAGTGCGTTCTGGTCACGGGTGCCGGAGGCTCCATCGGCTCCGAACTCTGCCGTCAGATTCTGGAGCTCGGGCCCACGACACTTTTATTGTTTGAACATAGCGAATTCAATCTCTACAGCATATTGTCCGAGCTGGAACAGAGAGTTGCACGAGAGTCATTATCGATCCGTCTTTTGCCAATCCTGGGGTCCGTGCGCAACCAGGAAAAACTTCTCGATGTGATGAAATCCTGGCGCGTGGATACGGTGTATCACGCCGCAGCCTACAAGCACGTGCCAATGGTCGAGCATAATATTGCCGAAGGTCTGCTCAACAATGTGATTGGCACGCTCAATACAGCCCAGGCCGCACTTCAGGCAGGTGTCTCCAACTTTGTATTGATTTCGACCGACAAGGCCGTGAGGCCTACCAATGTAATGGGCAGTACCAAGCGTCTTTCCGAGATGACGCTGCAGGCGCTCAGTCGAGAGTTGGCGCCGGTATTGTTTGGTGACACGACCAACGTTTCTCGGGTGAACAAGACGCGCTTCACGATGGTTCGGTTTGGAAATGTTCTGGGATCGTCCGGTTCGGTTATTCCGTTATTTCACAAACAGATCAAGTCGGGGGGGCCGCTGACGGTCACCCACCCAAAGATCACTCGATACTTCATGACCATTCCCGAAGCCGCACAACTGGTTATTCAAGCGGGTTCCATGGGGCAGGGTGGTGATGTCTTCGTTTTGGATATGGGGGAGCCTGTCAGGATTGTCGAGCTCGCCGAGAAGATGATCCATTTATCCGGTTTGAGTGTCCGTTCGGAAAAAAACCCGCATGGCGACATCTCAATCGAGTTCACGGGGCTGCGTCCGGGTGAAAAGCTTTATGAGGAATTGTTGATCGGTGACAACGTGGCTGCCACTCAGCACCCGATGATCATGACTGCCAACGAGGATTACCTGTCCTGGGATGTGCTGAAGGTCAAGCTGAGCGAATTGCTCCGCGCTGTTGATCAAGACGATTATGCACGTGTTCGCCAGTTGTTGCGCGACACGGTTAGCGGCTACTCCCCGGATGGTGAAATCGTCGACTGGATCTACCAGCAGCGGCGCCTCGAGCCCTGATTGTTTAATATTTTGCAATGTACATATTTTTGACAGTGCCATTACATAGCCTAAGTTTGAGGAGCAGCTTCGGAAAAGCTGCTTTCTCAAACGCCGTCATGGAGCTTCAATCATGCGTACAGGCTACTTTTACTCTCTGGTCTTTGCCCTTCTCACCAGTGTTCCCGCCGTTACTTTCGCTGCTCCAGCGAGCAGTCCCGAGATGCTCAAAGCACCTCGGGTACTGGATGTGGCCGCCAAGGAGCAAGTGGGCAAAATCGATCTTAATAGTGCCGATTCAGCAACGCTGCAGCGTGAACTGTCGGGTATAGGCGAGGCCAAAGCCAAAGCGATTGTTGCATATCGTGAAAGTAATGGACCATTTGCGTCGGTAGATGAATTGCTGGAAGTGAAGGGGATCGGTAAAGCGCTTCTGGACAGGAATCGCGAGAGGATCGAATTGAACTAAGTGTGTGATTGAACGAAAAAGGCCGATCATTGCAGGCTGTGTGAAAACCTGGCAATCTGCTGGCTAGTTAAAGAAAATGCCCGAATCGCAAGATGAGGGCATTTTTCTTATGCGCTATATCCAAGGTGCGTATTTCGGTACGCGTCCGGGCATCCCGTCTTGCGCAACTAAACCGGTTGCCGCTGCCCATACCCTTCTCCAGGCATAAAAAAACCCGCCGTAGCGGGTTATGTTGAGATTGAAGTTGTTATGAAGTCATAACGTTTAAGTAACGCTGATTCGTTTCTTCACGTTAACTCCAGCTAATACCGGGCAACAAATGAACAGCGTGAACGCGTAAGGCATCCAGACAATTGGCCGCTGATATATACTAAACAGGAACAGCGCGAAAAACAGTAATGCCCATTTCGGAAAATCAGCTCTACGCAGAAGTGCGATAGCAAGCAAAATCATAGAGCCGGCAAAAAGGATCATTCCGATGATCCCAAAGTCCGTGAATATTCTCGTTACTACTTGAGAGACTCCACCAAACGTTACGCTAGCGTCAGAGCTTACCCCGAACATAAGAGTCTTAAAACCTGAAG
This sequence comes from Pseudomonas sp. GV085, assembly GCF_003050925.1. Classification (GTDB taxonomy): domain Bacteria; phylum Pseudomonadota; class Gammaproteobacteria; order Pseudomonadales; family Pseudomonadaceae; genus Aquipseudomonas. The sequence goes on from NZ_QAOV01000001.1 coordinate 779,863, forward strand.
ACCAATAGTCATTGATCAGCTTTTGCATTTCAGGAAGCGATCTATTGTTTATATATTGAGTCTGACGCAAGGTTGAGGCCGGTAATACAGTGGTATTTTTCACTACCGAAGCGTCCGATGCCTGCGTCTCTGGAAGGCCAGCAACTAGCTCCGGAGGAGAAGACAATGGTCTTGTCAAGCTAGGCGCCGATGCCGATGTAGTGACTTCAACTCCAGGGCCTTTCGCATTCGTTTCTGTGTGAAAAGAATCTGGCTTGATGACTCCTGCGGCAAGCAGCCCCACAACTACGCTCAGAGCGAGAGGCGCCAAGGTTCTGGCGGATCGGGTCAGCACCAGCCGAGCAGCAAAACCAGCGACTGTCAGCACTGCAAACGCCAAAGAAAACGAGAGCAACCCGCCTACGAAAAGTAGGATGGTGGCTGTGGACCTGATCCGGAACCTATGGGCAGCGAGCAGAAATGCTGAAACGGTACCCACCATCCCCGGTTCATCATAAACCGCACACAAACGGAAGAGCGCTCCGCCCCATGGTAGAGACATCACGTTATTCCCAAGCAATAGCACACCGGGCACATTGAGATAATAGCCCCCCGCTGTGGCCATTACAGGGTTTAGAAGCGGCTTGTGATCGAAGCTGATTTGAAGCCCGAGAATGGAGCCAATCGATACCAAAATACCTGGCAGCAAGCTCAACCCGAAGATAATCGAAAATGCTTTTATAAGCTCGGCTCTCCGACTGTCTTCGAATACGAAGAGCGCTAGCATAGTCGGCAGAACGAAATACCAACGTGTAAAGCTTCCGTCCGTTTTGGGGAGCAAGCTTATGTAGACTATAAAAATTGCCATCATGGCAAAGCCGATCATTTCACTTTTACGTGGCCGATCACCAGCGATAAACGCGAGCACCGCAATGACGCCAGCCGTTAGTCCGGCAAGTACAATATGCCTACTGGAGCCCCATAAAAAGTACGGATTCAAAGATATCCATGAACACAGCGCTAAAGCAGGGGCAAGCAAGAGATGGCCCCGATTGATGAATGATGAATACATTCTTGATTTCCTTGAAATGCTAAGCCGATAGCCGGCAAGTGTATTGGGCCCTCGGGATCTACTTGGCGCTTGCCACAATCGAGTCTCGCTTAGCTCGGGTGAGCTCCACGATGCATACCCTGTCGTAACTTTCCTGCTTGATCACCCCCCACTATATCCAGAGAAGCTATCGCACAGGACATGTCAGATTGGATTTGCTGGGTCCAAGAACGCGAGCCTGCTTTGATTTGGCATCCCTCTTGATCTCTTACGGATTTTGGGACCGCATCAATCAGGTCCATATCCGGGATACTACAATCTCTCGCTTCCTGATCTGCCGTTTTCCAAGCTGCAGCTGCTTACTCTACCAAAGACGAGCCCAGCGCAGAGGAAGAAATCTAAACCAGGGCCAACCCCGCCAACGTAATCCGTTTCGGCGATGCACAGGGTATTACCTTGGCCAAAGTCATTGCCTGTCGTCCTTTGGGTGAACATATACTCATAAGGCCGGCATGCTATCAGCTTTGAGACTGGTCTGCGACAACACACCAGCCGTCCCTGGCATAGGATCGCTTGGGCTGCTTCTGCGCTTCAGCCTTCTTGGCTGCAGCCAAAGCTACCTTTTCCGTATCGCAAGGAGGACCGACCCTATAGGTACCGTCGGCATAGACGAGTTCCGTGTTGATCTTTCCGCTGCGCGGCGATTGTCTGTGCTGAATTTTCATCCTGCGAGAGCCTGCGCTACAACCTTACCGGAAGAGGCCAAAGCCGCTCCGTTGTAGTAGGTCTGATACTTGTCGAGGTACACCAGCGCGCCTGCCAGCCCATTGTCCGCATGATACAAACTTGTGGCCCCGCGCTCCGCGCAGTAGCTCTGCGAGTCGCTCGCGCAAGCGACCCAGACTCATCGTCGCCACTCTCATCCTTGGCTGTTGATGCCGGCTCATCCCGTAGCCCAAGTAGTCACACATCCCTGACCCGGCTACCCGGCTTTTTTTCCCGGTTCAGCGTCAGTTTCAGACGCTGCCTCAAGAACCGCTCGACGCCGGCGATCACTCGCTCACCGGCACGACGTCTGCGCACATAAATGTTCGCATCATCGGCGTAGCGTACGAAACGATGGCCTCGCCGCTCCAAAAGTAATCCAGAACCCGCGCGACAAGCCATTAGCTACTGATTCTCCTGTGCTATCACTCGGGTTGAACAGGATATTGGTTCCCAGGGAGGGTTGCAGAAACCCAAGGCTCTTCAGATTGTCTCTTTCTTTAATCGGATCAGTCGTTTATTTGCAGCTAGTCTTATGCCTGAAGGCGAACGACGGTCAGGCGAAGGTTCTGGCATGAATATGTGAATGAAAAGGCTCATCGTCGTGATTGTCGTACTGATATTGGCGGGTTGTGCGACTAGTGCAGGATCCATGCGGGACGCGGAGTCAGTCACGTCGAGATCGATCGCTCGGGGCTGGGATCGGGGTGGGAGAGGTGTCAAAAGCGTGCCGACAGGGAATGTAAGGGGGAAGGTTACAAGGTGGTGGCAAGGTCCGACGATGCCAAGCATGAAGAAGAATACTTTTTTGGCTTCAATCCTGCGGGTTTATTGACACGGACCATGTTGGTTATCTGTAGCCGAGCAGGGTGCCGGGGCGCGGCCGCTTCTGTATTGGACGCTCATGCAGAGAGAGAATGGGGTAAATACAATGGGCTGTTCAAAATCGTCCGGGCGTGCTAAAACCTTTGAAGCGCTGATCTAGCTGCTTGAAAAAGAAGGGAAAAATATGACGAAGTCGGAGTTGATCGAACGAATTGTCACCCATCAAGGACTGCTCTCATCAAAGGATGTGGAGCTGGCCATCAAGACCATGCTTGAGCAAATGTCTCAATGCCTGGCCACCGGCGATCGCATCGAGATCCGTGGCTTCGGCAGTTTTTCACTGCACTATCGCGCGCCGCGCGTGGGGCGTAATCCGAAAACAGGTCAGTCTGTCAGTCTCGATGGCAAGTTCGTTCCGCATTTCAAGCCCGGCAAGGAGTTGCGTGATCGGGTGAATGAGGATGAGGAGGAAGTGTCGTGATAGTAAATGGAGTTTGGATTGTTACCAATGCCTAATTTCAAACGCGTAATTCTTGCGGTTTTGTTGTTGCTATTGACTTTAGTGGTCTTGGTGTTCGTCCTGGAAAATCAACAAGCCATTTCGATGGTGTTTCTTGGATGGACAGGGCCTGCATTGCCCGTGTCGGTAATTGTAGTGCTGTCGCTGTTGGTAGGGATGGTATTGGGACCTCTATTGTATTGGCTATTGCTTAGGGGCAGGAAGGTGCCTCGAGCGTCAGCCAAGTAAATTATAAAGAGATGAGTGTTCGGTTGACGGATTAATGATGTTTTTCGAGGTATGGGTAAATCATCATTTTCGATTTTTTATATCTGCAATTTTTTTCAATTCGGTAGATAGCGCAGCTTCCCAATAATATAGGAGGGAAACGTCTGTCGGCTTTGATTTTTAATGAGATGTAACTTGGTGTGGTATTTGCTGGGGGTATTTGTGCCGCATAGTTTACGGGCGCGATGGTAGATGCTGCCAGGTTGTTAAGACTGGAAGGAAATATTAACTTTTGGCAGCGGTGGTGTGCTCGAGTGGCTACAGGAGTAGAGCAAAATAATCACTATTTTTATGATTTGTTATTGTCGGCGCGGCGTTCTGTGGGCTGGATGTCGGAAATATTTGAGAGTTTCTCAGTTTTGTTGGTTGGTTTAAGTGGTGGGGGATATGTCCTACGCACTATACAGTAAAATCCAATCACATCTTGCTGCCGGTTGCCCAATCATGACAGCTTTTCGAGGAGAGGGATCCGCGTGATCGTTGAGTCAGGCGCTGGACTGGATTGTGCTCCTGATAATAGTTCCGCATTGGCGGTCCTTCTGGATGTGTCTGGTATCAAAGAGCGTCTATTGAAACTGGACTTTATTAAGGGCAGTTGATTGCCCAAGGTTATGGCTCCGGTTGATGCTCGACCCGAACTTATTAAAATGAGTCGTGCAGTTGCTGAGTCAGATAAGCAATTGAATCATATTTTGGTGCGCTCAGGCCAAGATGGCGATATGGCATTGTGGGCCATATAATTGCTTATCTTCCATTGGTCGTCTTGGCTAAGGTGTTTCATCCGGGCGAGAAAGAAAAATTCAGACCTGACCCGGATGTTCGACCCTTACTGGTGTAAAATGATGGCCGTACGGGAATAAACGCATTCTAAGCGTCATAAAAATTGGTGTGGAGGAGAGTTCGAAGAGGTTATGGATAGATTCCGAGCTTTGTTATTAGGTCTTCCGCGCCGCAGTAAACGACTGATCCAGGTTACTGCTGATGTTGCGTTGGTGTGGCTAGCCCTATGGATGGGATTTGTTGTCCGATTAGGCATCGATGAGATGGTCAACCCGTTCACTCAGCATCTCTGGCTTTTTTTGAGCGCGCCGTTTGTAGCCATTCCACTTTTTTTTCAATTTGGAATGTATCGTGCGGTCACGCGCTATTTTGGTAATGATGCCCTTATTGCGATCATCAAAGCGGTAAGTTTGTCATCGTTAATTCTCGGCGTCGTTATGTATTGGTATAGCAATCATCAGAATGTTGTGCCGCGGTCAATAATTTTTAATTATTGGTGGCTAAGTTTGGTCATGGTCGGCGGCCTTCGATTGTTTATGCGTCAATATTTCCTCGGTGATTGGTTTTCCGCAGCTCAACATGTTCCTTTCACTAACCGGGATAACGGATTACCTAAGGTAGCTATTTACGGTGCTGGAGCTGCCGGAAATCAGCTTGTTGCAGCTTTGCGAATGGGGCGAGTCATGCGTCCGGTTGCCTTTATCGATGACGATAGAGGTATTGCCAGCCGAGTTATTTCCGGCCTGAAAGTTTATAAACCAAAGCATATCCAGGAAATGATTGAAGCTACTGGTGTGCAGGAAATATTATTGGCGATACCCTCCACATCTCGTGGGCGTCGGCGAGAGATACTTGGTTTTCTGGAGGGATATCCCCTTCATGTTCGTACTGTCCCAGGTTTCATGGATTTGGCAAGCGGGCGCGTAAAGGTCGATGATATTCAAGAAGTAGATATCGCCGATCTATTGGGGCGTGATGTAGTTTCTGCCCAACATGAATTACTCGAACATTGCATCAAGCAACAGGTCGTACTTGTCACCGGGGCTGGTGGGTCTATAGGTTCTGAGTTGTGTCGGCAAATATTGTCATTGCAACCAACGGTCCTCTTACTGCTCGAACATAGTGAGTTTAATCTCTACAGTATTTTGTCGGAGCTTGAGCAACGAGTTGTTCGGGAGTCGTTGTCTACGAAAATTCTTCCGATCCTTGGATCGGTTCGTGATAAGGCTAAAATTTTAGATGTGATGTCAACGTGGCGTGTAGCGACCGTCTATCATGCTGCGGCTTATAAACACGTTCCGATGGTCGAACATAATATTGCCGAGGGTGTACTTAATAATGTAATAGGTACACTTAATGCGGCTCAAGCAGCAATCCAGGCAAATGTGGTTAACTTTGTATTGATTTCGACGGATAAAGCTGTTCGGCCTACAAATATCATGGGTAGCACTAAGCGTCTTGCCGAACTGACGCTTCAAGCTCTCAGCAAGGAACCAGCACCAGTACTATTTGGTGACACTGCAAGCATACCTGGAGTCAATCGAACCCGATTTACGATGGTTCGTTTTGGAAACGTTTTAGGTTCTTCCGGCTCGGTGATACCATTATTTCACAAGCAAATAAAATCAGGTGGTCCGCTCACAGTTACTCATCCTAAAATCACTCGTTACTTCATGACCATTCCAGAGGCGGCGCAACTGGTTATTCAGGCGGGCTCTATGGGGATGGGAGGTGATGTTTTCGTGCTGGATATGGGCGAACCGGTAAAAATTGTTGAACTGGCAGAGAGAATGATTCATCTGTCAGGTTTAAGTGTTCGTTCAGAAAAAAATCCGCACGGTGATATCTCCATTGAGTTTACCGGGTTACGCCCTGGAGAAAAACTCTACGAAGAACTGCTGATTGGTGACAATGTAGTTGCAACTCAACACCCGATGATCATGAGTGCTCACGAGGATTATTTGGCCTGGGATGTCCTCAAGGTCAAACTGACGCATTTGCTTGCGGCGCTTGGTAAGGATGATTACTCCCTCGTTCGACAATTATTGAGAGAAACAGTCCATGGATACACCCCTCAAGGAGAGATAGTGGATTGGATTTACGAGCAACGACGTCTTGATCATTAAGCCGGTTATATTATGGATGTTAACTGAAAATAAGCTAGGATTCGCGGTGGGCAGAATAGGCCTGCGGAATTGATATATTATATTTTTTAAGCTGTTTTATATTTTTTAAGGCGTTGGTTCGAATACTAGGGCCTGAATTGTGTGTGCATTTAGGGAGTGAGTCATCTTGAATCTTGAGATAAGTGATACTGAAAGCGAAGTCCACGCTACCATTGAGCAGCGTATCGTGGTAATAGGTGGGACTGGCTTTGTTGGACAGCATTTACTCAATTCTTTAGTTGATTGCAGCAAAGAGTTCGAAATTATTTTTGCGGTCCATCGAAAGGAACCATATTGGTTAACAGAATCGCCTATACAGGTTCGACATTTTGACTTGGAAGATAGCGCGTCGTTAGAGAAAATTTTGAATAGCGGCAGCATCGTTTTGAATTTGCTGCGGCCAGATGGCGCCGGATGGTTCTTGTCAGCGATCAAGAATATTTTGCGCGCTTGTGGCAATGCACGTGTTAAACGCTATATCCATGTTTCAAGTATTGACGTTTTTGGAGCAAGTCAGGACAGTATTTGTACTTCGGCTTCACAGATCGTGCCTATCACGCCTTATGAGCGTGAGCATGCCGCTGCTGAGAAGTTTGTGAGCGCTGTCGATGCCGAGCATTTCGAAACCTTGATTTTGCGCCTTGGCGCAGTATTTGGTGTCGGAGGATTAAATGTTGTTTCATTCGTAAGGGAAGTTTCGAGTGCGCCTGGCTGGAAACTCGCATTGCGCCGTTCATTGTACGGTGCGCGGCGAATGCATTTGGTCAGCGTTGAAAAAGTAGTCGAGGTTTTATTGTTTGTTACAACCGCGGCACCAATAATTCAGGGGGAAATTATTGTAGTGACTGAAGACGCTGACGCTAATAATAATTTCGCTTATCTTCAGGATTGCTTGCTGGAAATATTTAATCGTACTGCAGTATTGCATATTCCTTACCTCCCCTCGCGAGTGCTGCGTTTGGTATTAAATGCCAGAGGGATTAGTAATACCGATCCAATGCGTCGCTTCCAAGAAGATCGATTGTTGCAACTTGGATTGCCAGACTCTGCACTGTTCACCCAGCGCCTTAAAGGTTACTTGAGTCACTTGAGGGCTACGGTATGAATGTTTTATTGATTAATATTTCTCTTGATGCACAGCGTGGGGGAGGGACTGCGGAACGCACAAGACACTTAGCCAATACCCTTGCGGATAAAGGCTGTCGTTGTGAAGTCATCGCGATGTCCGGTGATTCCTGGCAATCAGAATTTAATACTCGAGGTGTTAAAACCTACATTACTGGAAAAATTGGTCAACACTTTCCAATCCCATTGGTCAATTTTATGCGTCTGTGGAAAGCGGTGAAGTCTGCTGACATTATCCATATCATGGGCTATTGGAATTTATTGAGCATTATTACCGGCTTCTTCGCCTGGATCGCGCGGACTCCTTATGTACTTTGCCCCGCGGGTGAGTTTGCTTCCATCGGAAAGCCTAGTCCAGTTAAGAAGCTGTTTCATTTGTTGCTTGGTAAATCACTTATAAAAAGGGCGTCGGGATTTATTGCAATTACTCAGTTAGAGCGAGTACTAATTGCAGAACTTACGGGCTTTTTGCCGGATCGTATCCCGGTGTTTCCGAATGGGGTGGCGGAGCCCGCGTTAACCCCAATACGTACACTGCAGAATCTGCCCGAAGAGCCGTATATTTTATTTATGGGTAGGCTTGCCCCTGTCAAAGGCCCTGATTTGCTTATTAAAGCCTATCTCTCTACAAAGGCAGCCCACCATTATCCATTAGTGCTTGCCGGGCCAGACTTCGGAATGCAAGCCGAGCTTGAGGCCTGTTTGATTGGTCATGAAATAGCTCATCAGGTTCATTTTATTGGATTTCTCAATGAGGCCCAACGGAATGAAGCTTATCAACATGCATTGATGCTTGTCATTCCCTCCAGATCGGAAGCCATGTCACTTGTTGCTCTGGAAGCAGGAATCACAGGTTTGCCGGTATTGCTGACAAATACATGTGGCTTTGACGAAGTACAGACGATCAACGGGGGAAGAGTAGTCGAGCCGACAGCCGCTGGTATCAGTAGAGGGCTTCAGGTCATGTTTTCAGAGATCGACGATTTGACGCTTAAAGGGCAACGACTTAAGTCGTTTGTAATCGACCATTATAGTTGGCATGTAATTGTAACTAATATGGTCGACTATTTTGAAGGTTTTAGTCAGGATAATTAGAGTGCTTGTTGATGTAAAGAGTTGATGGAATGCTTTTGTTTATTTAGTATCCTTCTCAGCACTATTAACCCTATAAGAAAAGCGGTTATCTCAATCGCGAAAAATAGAAATGCTCTGGGGAAATTAATTTGCACTATCAAGTATGCCATTCCAACGCCAACAGTAGCACTTGTCATAACATTATTCAGTAACCGTGTAGCGGCAAGCTCGATGCTATAACCCAAGAAGAATAATAGTGCCATGCCAGCAAAAAGCACGAGATGATTGCCGCTGTAATACAGTACTGCTATAGGACCAGGGATTGTCATGAATGTGAAATTTTCTAATCTTTCATACTGTGCATTAGATATTCGCTGATATATTGCTTGTGTGCCTTGTGCTGGATCTTCTTTTAAGCCTCTCATAAAAAGATCTAAATTCAGGTGATGGTTGCTCGTTACTGCTAAAACTCCTTCAGCGCCAATCCATCGGTCTACGATTAGCTTGCTCAATTCGTTTGCGATTCGTTTGAACTTCAGTTCGAGTGACAGTTGATGCGAGGCGACGTATGGTTCTGGGGTGACGTCGTGTATTAAAGCTTTTTCGGATAATTTCAACGATGTCCCGGATTCTTCCAGATTTCCTTTCACGATGGTTTTTTCTGTATAAGGTACTGCCTTTGCAAACGAAGAAAGGCGGTCGACTGATACGGAAATTATCGAAAATGCAAACAATAAAGCTGTCGTCGAAAAAATCTTTATCCAGCCAATTTTTGATATGTTCCACTCTAATTTTCTCCCTTGTATCAGGTAAGCAATAAAAGGGGCCGAAACATGAAGGATCATTTGTGCACGACTGCCCATCGAAATTGATGTCAGTGCACCCTCAATAATGACGATATAAAAAAGCATGTTCGGAGTTAATTTTCCGCTTTTTACCAACCAGTAAGCCAAGGTGAAAAGAGCAATAGAGTTTCCCCAGGCGACCATGAAGGAAAAGACTACGTAAATATAACTATTTAGCTTTAAAGTTGGTTCGTATCCAACTTTTATAATTGAATAGTAATAGTTAAAAATTAGAGAGGCAATTGTGAAGATGATTGCCATGCCCAAGAGTGTTGATAAGAGCTTTGTGTTTATATTGGTTTCTAGTTCCTTTCTTTTTTGCAAGCCGGCCACGACAATGAAGTAGCAGATAAGCAGCGCGCTAAATGCTGTGATCAACACTACAATGGCGTTGTTCCATGCAGCTGGCGATTCATCAAAGCTTCCTATAGGCTCAATGAAATTGTTTCCAATGAGCAAGTGTAAAGTGATTTTTGCCCAGCAACCTAAAATCAAAAAAGAAAATAGAAAAAATATGAAGTAGCTTTTCGGTCGATTTTTAATCGTGGCATATATTATAGTAATGCTCAACGTGCAATAGGTTGCGAATAAAGCGATCATGCCTGGGTAATAGAAACCTGCCCATATGCTAAGTAAAGTCGCCGTGGCGACAATCCATGTTGTTGTCGCTTTATTATCAAAATAGCCTTCTGAGGTACTGTTCATTTTTTTACCGATCCGGATCTACAAATACCGATTACGTAGCTGATCATCTTGCGAGAAAATATTGATGAGGGACTTAGTGTTGCGGCCCGAAACATCTGCTTTAAACTGATGAGGTAACGGCCGGAGAAACCGTGCATGAATCCTGATAGCAGATAGGCGTTTGCCATAGCCCTTTTTTTCCAGCGAAGAAACCTTTTGGGTAAACCATTTGTATTGTAAAAATCTCTAATAACGGTAACTGGCTCATCTGAACGTTGCGCACTGGAGGGGTTATAGGTAGTTGACCCAGAGTGAATGCGAAAATCTGCTAGCGCCTCTGGGACGCGGATGAATGGGCCGTGTTGACAAAAACGCAGAAAAAAGTCCATGTCCGGAATGTTTCTTAACCCAGTATTCCAGTCGCCTACTAGCGCCCATGTTGTCCGTTTGAATAGCGCGCCTGGGCCAGGTAAACATTGGAAATTGGCGATGAGCAGATTTTCAGAATATTCGGGGGCTGTAATGGTTCTAACATAATTTGAGTCTTCGTCGATTACGCAAAAGTCCGGGTATGCCAATACTGCTTCAGGTGACAACGCCATTCGAGAGACCATCGTCTCGATTGCAGTAGGGTGTAATCTGTCATCAGCACTTAGATAACCCAACAAATCGCCGGAACTTTGTTTCCATCCGAAATTCATGGCAGCGCTTTGTCCAGCATTTTCCTGTCTGAAATGCGAAAACTGCATAGGATGATTTTTCAGCAAATTCGGAGTGTCATCGGTTGATCCATCATCAACCACAATCAGTTCGATATTTTGATAGGTTTGTTTTTTGACGCTATCAATTGCATCCAGCAAATATCGAGCAGTATTGTACGTGGGGATGACAATAGTGACTTTCGGCAGTGTCGTCATTTTATCGTCCATGTGGATTCTCTTAGTGAAAATAGGATTGGCTGAATTTGATTGTTGATTTAAAGTTGGCAGTTGTTTTCAGGTTGAATATTCGATTTACATAATGAATCATCAGGGCTGACTGAATAATACTGCCCGAGCTATAAACGATAGCTAATCCAATTATGCCGAAATATATGAATGCCGCACTTCCTCCGGCGATCATCAGTACACCGCTGACAATAGAGATTCGCATGGTAATATGTTGTTTTTGCAACATGACCAAGACCATGCCGGCGGTTCCAGCGAAGGTCTGAATAACTTGAGCGAAGCCGAGAATGATAAATAGAAAGTAAGCTTCTGAATACTCTTCTGGCCAAGCCATTGCAATAATGAGTTGACCTAAAATGGCGAATAATAGATAGCCCGTAATTGCCATTCCCGTTGCTACACCCGCACCGATACCCATCACTTTTTGCAAGTAACGTTTTTTTCGTCGAACCCACAGACGCCCAATTGATGGTGCGATGACTGTATTGACTACTGCCAAGGGAATTATCACCAAGATAGCAAGCCGTGATGCCAGGCCATAGATTGCTACGTCAGCGGTGCTGCCAAAGAAAACAATGATCCACAAGTCTGCTTGAGCTATGATAAATAGCACGCTTGTGGTGGTAAGGTTAGGTATGGTTTGCCACAATATTTCGGAATAACTTACAGTTTCTTTGGTTTCCCCATCATGAGTATTGTGCCAGCGCCACAGGGAATATCCACCCAGTAATGCGGTACATAAAACACCAAGAACTCCCGAAAAGAGAAGGGTGTCCAATGAAAGTGTTATCTTTGACTGCCAGGCAATAATGACGGCAGCAGCGCTGGCGACAGCAGTACCAACCACCAGGAAACTCGCCTGAACAAAGTGTCCTAAAACCCGGTGTTGCTCGGATAGTAAAGTTACCGTGGCAGCTAACATCATACTGATTGAGATAAGTGGTGCTAATTTCTGCAGCGCGCCTGTCAACTCTGAGTGCAACAGGTTTTCCAGTACCGTTAGAGTTATCAAAAAAGTAACCGCGAACAGGCTTGCCGCTGAGCATCCAATGATTAAAGTGCGCCGTAAAGTTTGCTTTACCCTGGCAGTGTCTTTATCACCGATGGCTCTGGAGATAATAGCTGGCGCTGTAATGCTTAAACCTAACTGACCCAAAGTGGCAAGCGCTGCTATTATGGATTGGCACAAAAAAAACAAGCCCACGGACTCTTGCTTCATAGTGAGTGGCAGTAGAATTCCGGTCAGGGCCCCCGTACCAAGCAGGAGAAATCGACCGACGATGGCTGCAGCACTCGCAGCCACTGGAGAGGATAGAGCGCTGATATTTTTCTTCGCAGTCATTTATTGAGATTTCGCAGCAGGTCATAATGCAGCTGCCGATTTTCACGTTTTTTCAATGCCCTGTCTACAGCCAGGGTCCTCCAGTTCTAACCGATCGGCGGAAGCTGTGATTTCTGCCGTGGCTGACCAAACTTGCTTGCCTGGAAGATGCAAGGGTTGGTGACTCGGCAATCAATGAGCTATTTTAGCAACGCTAAAGGGGGCGGAATCAGTTCCATCCACTGCCTTTTCACGGAGCGCTACCTGGTTTCAATCGTGCCATTGACCTATTGATGATGCATCTTCTCAAGAAGTTGCACGCGACTCTTATAGTTAAACTATCTGTTTGTATTTAATGTTCCGCTATTGCTGGATAATTTATTCGAAGTGATTGGCGATTTAAATAAATTTTGTTGAGAGACTCTTCGCTCATCACGCAGCTGCTGGAATCGTACTGCCAGCTCCGGTGTTTACATTGACAAAATGTTATTTGGTCAAGTTCCTTCATCTCGACCTTTGATTGTTTCATTTTTCGCAACAGACGCATTCTTGACATTCTCCCACGGCGCCTGATTTGAGGAGCGGCATTCAGAAATGCTGCTTCTTCAACCGATGTCATGGAGTGCCATTTATGCGTGCGGGCTATTTCTACTCCCAGGTTTTGCCTTGCTTGCCAGCGCCTCTTTTACCGCTAAGGCAGAGCCTGCAGCGAATCCGCAATCCGGCACAGTGGATCTTGGCAGGGCCGATGCGCCGGCTTTGCGGTGTGAGTTAACCGGTGTAGGGGAGACCAAGGCTCTGGCGATTGTTGCGTATCGCGAAAGTATTGGTCTGTTTGTGTCCGACGAGTTGTTCGAAGTGAAGGGTATCGACAAGGCCCTTCCAGATAAGAATCGCGAGAAGTCCCGGTTGAACTAAGCTTGTAAATGAGTCTTGGAGGCCGGTCATTGACCGGCCTTTTTTAATTTTTGGTGACTGCAGCGAGCTTTGACTTCTGTCTGCAATTTAAAAATTACGACTGTAATATACTATATTAAATTATGTGTATAATAAATATGCGGGCCGTCCGGCGAGGCTGAGATTCAGGCGCTTATCTATCCCTTTGGCATCTTCCAGGAGCCAAGTCATGACGTCCATTCAGTCCCAAGGCACCGCCGTCATCACTGGTGCTTCTTCCGGTATCGGTGCGATTTACGCGCAACGGTTAGCAGCGCGAGGTTTTGAGTTGTTGCTGATTGCTCGTGACCAAGAGCGGCTTGAAGCCGTGGCAAGCGCGTTGCGCAATGCTCCTGGGGCTCAGGTGGAAGGTACTCCAGGCAGATCTGACGCAGAAGGACGAGGTGCTGAAACTTGAACAGCGTCTGCGCAGCGATTCGAGCATCAGCCTTTTGCTGAACAAAGCCGGCGTGGCCGCGGATGGCTTGTTGGCCAATGCCGATACCGATCAACTGGAGCGAATGATTCAGTTGAATGTTACAACGGTGACGCAATTGGCATCGGCCGCGGCGGCGGCCTTGCCAAGGCGGGCCTGGGGTGACGCACACCGAAATCCGGGAGCGCTCCGGTATAGATGCTTCGCCGATTCCGACCAAGATAGTCATGGAAGCGCGAGATGGTCGAAGTGGCACTGTCGGGTCTGGATCAGGGCGAGTTGGTCACCATTCCTTCACTACCTGATGCCGCCGACTGAGATGCCTTTGTTGTGGCACGGCATGTGATGGCCCCCAATCGTTCTAAAGTAAAGCCGCTGCGAGTTACAAATGAAACGCCCCTAATTGACTGAGGTATTGCGGTATGAATTATCGTCGTGTAGTTGTAACGGGCATGGGCCTGGTGTCGCCGCTGGGGTGCGGTGTCGAAGCGGTCTGGGAGCGGCTGCTGGCCGGGCGTTCCGGGCTGCGTAATCTTGCGCAAGAGGTGGTTGCCGATCTGCCGGCCAAGGTTGGGGGGACGGTGCAGACGCTGGCCGATGATCCTGAAGCAGGGTTCGATCCGGACCTCGCAACCCCACCCAAAGAACAGAAGAAAATGGATCGCTTCATCCTGTTCGCCATGGAAGCCGCGCGTCAGGCGCTGGAGCAGGCCGGCTGGCAAGCGCTGGACGTCATTGCCCAGGAGCGCACAGCCACCATCATCGGTTCAGGCGTAGGTGGTTTTGGTGCGATTGCCGACGCGGTGCGCACCACCGATAGTCGTGGTCCGAAACGTTTGTCTCCATTCACTATCCCTTCATTTCTGGTCAACCTCGCGGCAGGTCACGTATCGATCCAGCATGGCTTCAAAGGGCCATTAGGCGCGCCGGTCACGGCATGTGCCGCCGGGGTTCAGGCGATTGGCGATGCGGCGCGGTTGATTCGCGCGGGTGAAGCGGATATCGCGGTGTGCGGTGGTGCGGAAGCGGCGATCGATCGGGTCAGTCTTGCCGGGTTTGCGGCTGCTCGTGCCTTGTCCAGCGCTTACAACGAAACGCCTGAGCGTGCTTCGCGACCTTTCGACAGTGGTCGCGATGGCTTTGTCATGGGAGAAGGGGCCGGGCTGCTGGTCATCGAGTCTCTGGAACACGCGCTGGCTCGCGGCGCTCAGCCGCTGGCGGAACTCGTCGGCTACGGCACCAGTGCAGATGCCTATCACCTGACCGCGGGCCCCGAGGATGGCAGTGGTGCGCGGCGAGCGATGTCGTTGGCATTGGCACAGGCCGGTGTTTCACCGGCTCAGGTTCAGCATCTGAATGCTCATGCAACCTCGACTCCGGTGGGTGATCTGGGTGAGCTGGCGGCAATCAAGGCGTTGTTCGGTGCGCAAAACGGCATCGCCGTGACATCGACCAAGTCGGCGACCGGGCATTTGCTCGGTGCCGCGGGTGGGCTCGAAGCGATCTTTACGCTGCTGGCGATTCGTGACCAGATCGTGCCGGCGACTCTCAATTTCGAGAACCCGGACCCTGCCACTGAAGGTGTCGACATCGTTCATGGTAACGCGCGGCCGATGGCCATCGAATACGCGCTGTCCAACGGCTTCGGATTTGGCGGGGTCAATGCCAGTGTGCTGTTCAAGCGTTGGCAGGGTTAATCCTGTGAGTGTTTGAGGTGATTGCGTGCGATGTCGAGTATCCGTTGGGCAAACTCGGCGTCGGCGACGCTGCGCGATAACAGCAAGGCGCCGACCAGCGTCGACATGATGACGATGCTGCGGTCGGCGGTGCGCTCTCCGTCGAGGGTGTGCTGGATCTGATCGAGTCGCGCCTGGAGCACGACGTCGCTGGTTGGGCTCGGTTGCCCACGCAGCCCGAGTTCCGAAGAAATGGTCAGCAGCGGGCAGCCCTCCTGAGGCGAGGTTTGATGCCATTCGGACAGGTAGGTGTCGATGAAGGTTTCGAGTGGGTGTTCCTCGGCGAAGATTTGCGCGCACAACTGGTCGACCTGTACGCCAGCCTCTTGCAAGGCTTTCTCCACCAGTTCGTCTTTGGACTTGAAGTGTGAGTAAAAGCCACCGTGGGTCAAACCCAGTGCCTTCATCAGGGGTTGCAGCCCGGTTGCGCCGATACCGTCGCGTCGAAATCGCGCTGAAGCTTCCCTGATTATGCGTTGGTGAGTCTGGGCTTTATGGTCCTGCGAATAACGCATCTGATATCTCCGCATCAATGCGGCCCATATTAACCAATGAAAATTGCATGGTGACTGTACTTCTACTTCTAAAAAGCATGCAGATGCTTCGATATGGCTACAAAGCAGCATGATTTAAGGAGATTCCACACAAAAACAAACCCCGCCGTTACAGGCGGGGTTTTCAGTCAGCGGTCCTGCGCTTCCTTGGCGTCCATTTCCGCATTGCGTTCGGCGACGCGCTTACGTTGCTCTTCGGTCAGTTCGACCTTGTTGGCGGTGTCGCGCAGCAGCATCAGACCACCAACGATCGAGCCGATGGCAACGACCAGAATCAGCCAGGCATACCAGGGCATAGGGCTCTCCTTGAAAAGCAGGCGGTCGACGAGGGTTCGCCAACCGATCATGCATACCATTTTGAGTGATGGGGTTTCATCGCAGTTCCATCGCTATCACCTCATTCTATGCCCGTTGTTCAAGGTTCACTCAAACGCTTTCAATGTCCGGTCAACATCGCATCCGCCGGTGCGTCGGCGCGCAATTGCGCGGTGAGCGTGAAGTACACGAAACCTGCCACCATGAAGCCCAGAAAGATCAGACCGATCAACGTGTTGAACCAGGCCATCGCCACCAGACACACCACCGCCAGCATCAATGCAATGAATGGCACCAGCGGGTAGCACGGGGCGCGGAAGGTGCGTTCCAGGTTCGGCTCGGTTTTACGCAGTTTGAACAGGCTGAGCATGCTCATGATGTACATCACGATGGCGCCGAACACGGCCATGGTGATCATTGCGGCGGTCAGCGTCATGCCGCCGAGGTTGATCAAGCCATCGCTGTAGATGGCGGCAATGCCGATGACACCGCCAGCGATGATCGCCCGGTGCGGTGTTTGAAAGCGCGACAATCTGGCCAGGGATGCCGGCAGGTAACCGGCCCGGGCGAGGGCGAAGAACTGCCGCGAGTAGCCAAGGATGATCCCGTGAAAACTCGCTACCAGGCCGAACAGGCCGATCCACACCAGCATGTGCAGCCAGCCCGAGCTTTCGCCGACCACGGTTTTCATTGCCTGCGGCAGCGGATCGTTGATGTTCGACAGGGTGCGCCAGTCGCCGACGCCACCGGCGAAGAACATCACCCCCATCGCCAGCAGCACCAGGGTCAAAATGCCGCTGATGTAAGCCTTGGGAATCGTGCGTTTCGGGTCCTTGGCTTCTTCGGCGGCCATGGCTGCGCCTTCGATGGCGAGGAAGAACCAGATGGCAAAGGGAATCGCCGCGAACATCCCGGAAATCGCCGGAGCACCGAACACGTCGGAACCGGCCCAGCCATTGAGGGCGAAGTTGCTGAAGCTGAACGCCGGGGCGACTACGCCCATGAAAACCAGTAATTCGGCGACCGCCAACACGCAGACCACCAGTTCGAAGGTCGCTGCCAGTTTCACCCCGAGGATGTTGAGGCCCATGAACACGATGTAGGCACCGACTGCCGCGTGTTTCGGGTCCAGGGCTGGAAACTGCACGTTGAGGTAGGCACCGATGGCCAGGGCAATCGCCGGCGGGGCGAAGACGAATTCGATCAGTGTCGCCAGCCCGGCGATCAACCCGCCTTTTTCGCCAAAGGCGCGACGGCTGTAGGCAAAGGGACCGCCGGCGTGAGGAATGGCGGTGGTCAGTTCGGTGAAACTGAAGATGAAGCAGGTGTACATGGTGGCGACCATGAACGAGGTCAGCAGAAAGCCTAAAGTCCCGGCCACGCCCCAGCCATAGCTCCAGCCGAAATATTCTCCGGAAATCACCAGCCCGACCGCAATGCCCCACAGATGCAAGGTGCCCAGCGTGGGTTTGAGTTGTGTGTTCATGCGTTTGCTCCCTGAGTGGTTTGGAAAGCTCGGGGGAGGCCGGTGCAGTGGGCGTGCCATTTCACGATGGTGCGTCGTAAAGGGATGAAAGGCGTCGTATCGGGGATGTTCGCCGCAGGATGCGCGAATTTTGTGCGTCAGTCAGGGGCGCTGCGGGTTTAAATGCCGCTTTCGCGAGCAAGCCCGCATGCCCGCTACCCGACACCGCTGCAACGCGCAAACTTCGTATATCGATGCAGGTGCGGGCAGCGGTTGATGCTCAGGCTTGCAGAGTGAGGCACTCGCGCAACGCCGTTTGCCAGTCAGGTTGACTGACACCCCAATCGCGCTGCAAGCGACTGCAATCCAGGCGCGAGTTGAGCGGTCGGGCTGCGGGTGTCGGGTAGTCGCTGGACGGGATCGGCAGCAGGTCGGCGCAGGGCTTGCCCTGTTGTCGCAGTGCTTCGCCGATTGCCTGGGCGAATCCAAACCAGGAGGTCTCACCTTGAGCGGTCAGGTGATAGGTACCCCAGTTGGCAACGTCGTTCGCCTGCCAGTGTTCAATCAGGGAAAGGGTGCTGTTGGCGATTGTGCCGGCCCATGTAGGTGCTCCGATTTGATCGGCGACGACACGTAACTCCGGTTTTTCTTGCAGCAAACGTTGCATTGTCAGCAGGAAGTTACGGCCATGAGTTGAATAGACCCAACTGGTACGCAGGATCAGGTGTTTACCTTGCACGTCCCTGATGGCCTGCTCTCCGGCCAGTTTACTCTTGCCGTACACCCCGAGCGGATTGGGCGTGTCGTCCTCGTTGTAAGGTCCGGCTTTCGTCCCGTCGAATACATAGTCCGTGGAGTAATGTATCAGCGGGATGTCGAGAGCCAGCGCTTCTTCGGCGAGGATGCCGGGAGCGGTCGCGTTAATGGCAAAGGCTGATAGCGGTTCACTTTCTGCCAGATCGACCGCTGTATGGGCCGCAGCGTTGATGATCAGGTCGGGCCGGAGATTTTGCACCTGACGGCGAATCTGATCGGGTTGCGCGAGATCGAGCTGATCGCGACCCAATACGATCAGTTCGCCAACAGCCCCCAGGCGCCGTTGCAACTCATGTGAAACCTGACCGTGCCGGCCATTGATGAGTATTTTCACGGGCGCAGTCCCGTCTCGTTACCGGGCAAATCGGGCTCGCACAGGTTCATTGCTCTTCCCCTGCCAGTTTGGCCAGGTACTGGCCATATCCGGTTTTGCCGAAGTATCGGGCGCGCTCCAGCAACTGTTCGCGGGTGATCCAGTCGTTTTCATAGGCTATCTCTTCGAGACAGGCGACTTTCAGGCCTTGGCGGTGTTCGATGGTTTGTACGTATTGAGAGGCTTCGAGCAGGCTATCGTGGGTGCCGGTGTCGAGCCAGGCGAAACCTCGACCAAAACGCTCGACCTGCAGATCGCCACGTTGCAGATAGACGTTGTTGACGTCGGTGATTTCCAGCTCGCCGCGAGGCGAAGGTTTCACCGACTTGGCGATCTCGATCACATCGTTGTCGTAGAAATACAGGCCGGTCACGGCATAACTGGATTTCGGTTTTTTCGGTTTTTCTTCGATCGAAAGCGCACGGCCGTCGCTATCGAAATCGATGACACCGAAGCGCTCGGGGTCTTTGACCCAGTAACCGAATACGGTGGCGCCGGAGGAGCGTTTTGCCGCGTTCTGCAATTGCTCGCCAAAGTGCTGACCATGGAAGATGTTGTCACCCAGGATCAGACACACAGGGTCATCGCCAATGAACTCTTCGCCAATCAGAAAAGCCTGGGCCAGACCATCCGGTGATGGTTGCTCGGCAAAGCTGAAGTTCACCCCGAACTGACTGCCATCCCCCAGCAGATTGCGATACTGCGGCAGATCCTGCGGGGTGGAGATCAGCAGAATATCCTTGATGCCGGCCAGCATCAGCACCGACACCGGATAGTAGATCATTGGCTTGTCGTAGACCGGCAACAGCTGTTTCGATACGCCGAGCGTGATCGGGTGCAGGCGCGTGCCCGAGCCACCCGCCAAAACGATACCTTTCATCATGCGAGCAGCTCCTTGGGATTGATGGCGCCAAGGCGTTCACCCTGATAGCTGCCGTCTTGAACACGTCGACACCATTGCAAATTGTCCAGGTACCACTGAACGGTTTTGCGCAGGCCGGTTTCGAAGGTCTCTTCGGGCGTCCAGCCCAGCTCGCGTTCAATCTTGCTGGCATCGATGGCATAACGTAAGTCATGACCAGGACGATCCTGGACGAACGTGATCAGGTCGGCGTAGTGCGCGACGCCATCGGGCTTGTGCGGTGCCAGTTCTTCAAGCAGGGCACAGATGCCCCGCACCACGTCGATGTTCTTTTGCTCATTGTGCCCGCCTATGTTGTAGGTCTCGCCGACGGTACCGGTGGTCACCACTTTGAGCAGTGCCCGGGCGTGATCTTCGACGAACAGCCAGTCGCGCACTTGCAGGCCATTGCCATACACCGGCAGCGGCTTGCCCGCCAAGGCATTGAGAATGACCAGCGGAATCAGTTTCTCGGGGAAGTGGAACGGCCCGTAATTGTTCGAGCAATTGGTCAGCAACACCGGCAAGCCATAGGTTCGCTGCCAGGCGCGGACCAGGTGGTCGGACGCTGCCTTGCTGGCGGAGTAGGGCGAGCTCGGCGCGTAGGGCGTCGTTTCCGTAAACAGATCGTCGACACCGTGCAGGTCGCCGTAAACCTCGTCAGTGGAAATGTGATGAAAGCGAAAGGCGCTTTTCTCTGGCTCTGGCAGGGCTTGCCAATAGGCGCGGGCGGCTTCGAGCAGGCTGTAGGTGCCGACGATATTGGTCTGGATGAATTCCGATGGCCCGTCGATGGAACGATCGACGTGGGACTCTGCTGCCAGGTGCATGATCGCGTGAGGCTGGAAACGCGCCAGCACTGCACTGACGGTCGCCTGATCAACGATATCGGCCTGAACGAACTCGTAGCGAGTGTCGTTGGCAATGCTGGTCAGCGATTCGAGATTGCCAGCATAGGTCAGTTTGTCCAGGTTGAGCACTTCATGCTCAGTGTGTCGAATCAGCTCGCGGACAAGGGCCGAGCCTATGAAACCGGCTCCGCCGGTAATAAGGATACGCACGTTGGGCCAGCCTTTTTCAGTAATGCGAATGGCGGTAGCTTGCAGGCGCGAGCGGGGAGGTGCAAGAGTTCTTGACCCCATAGGGTTGCGTCGCGCCAATCAGGCTGGATTATCCATGACTTGCAGCCATCACTCACTACTCTCGCGCGCAATTTGGAGCACTAATTACAACAGGTCCGGTTTTCTCCGTACCGGAGCACCTTCCCGCACCCTGTAACCCCCCGCGCTAATCCACTATTTACGCTTTCTTTATGCCTCTCCCGCACCTTCGATCTCGTTCCTTTACAGCCTCCTTTCCGACAATGACTCCACACGCGGCAATACGCCGTAACACGGAGAACTTCCATGAGCGTTCTGGACGGGGTGTCGCTGCTGCTGGCAGTGGGGCTGTTCATTTATCTGTTGGTTGCGCTGCTGCGCGCGGACCGGAACTAGGAGCGGCTATGCACAGTTATGACTATTGGCTGATCCTCGGGTTTTTCGCCCTGGTATTGGTCCCGGCGCCATTTCTCGGGCGCTTCTACTACAAGGTGATGGAGGGGCAGCGCACCTGGCTGACGCCAATTCTCGGTCCGGTCGAACGCGGTTGTTATCGTTTGGCCGGCGTCGATCCGCAAGCCGAACAGAGCTGGCAGAAATACGCCCTGGCCTTGATTGCCTTCAACTTCGCGGGTTTCCTGTTGCTGTTCGCGATCCTGTTGCTCCAGGGCCACTTGCCGCTGAACCCGCAAAATCTGCCGGGCCAGGAGTGGACGCTGGCGTTCAACACCGCCGTCAGCTTCATGACCAACACCAACTGGCAGGCCTACAGCGGCGAAGCGTCCCTGAGCTACTTGAGCCAGATGGTCGGCCTCACCGTGCAGAACTTCGTCAGCGCCGCCACCGGTCTGGCCGTCCTGGTTGCGCTGTGCCGCGGCATCGGTCGCAAATCCACTGCATCGCTTGGCAATTTCTGGGTCGATATGACCCGCGCCACCCTCTATGGCCTGCTGCCGCTGTGCCTGCTGCTGGCGCTGTATCTGGTCTGGCAGGGCGTGCCGCAAACCTTCGCGCAGTATGTGAATGCGGTGACAGTGCAAGGCGGCGACCAGGTCATTCCCCTTGGCCCGGCGGCCAGTCAGATTGCGATCAAGCAATTGGGCACCAACGGTGGCGGTTTCTTCGGTGTGAACTCGGCGCATCCGTTCGAGAATCCGACCGCGTGGAGCAACCTGTTCGAGATGGCCTCGATCATTCTGATCCCTGTCGCGCTGGTCTTCACCTTTGGCCATTACGTGAAGGACCTGCGCCAGAGCCGCGCGATCATCGCCTGCATGCTGGCGCTGTTCCTGATCGGCGGTGCGACCTCGCTGTGGGCTGAATACCAGCCGAACCCGGCGTTGAACAACGTCGCTGTCGAACAGACCGCGCCGCTGGAAGGCAAGGAAGCACGTTTGGGCACCACTGCCACGGTGTTGTGGTCGGTAACCACCACGGCCGCGTCCAACGGTTCTGTGAACGGCATGCACGACAGCCTCAACCCGCTGAGCGGCATGGTGGCGCTGGTCAACATGATGGTCGGCGAAGTGATCTTCGGCGGCGTTGGCGCCGGGCTCTACGGCATGTTGCTCAACGTGCTGATCGCGGTGTTCCTCGCCGGCCTGATGATCGGCCGCACCCCGGAATACCTCGGCAAGAAACTGCAGGCCAGGGAAGTGCAATTGCTGGTGGTGACCCTGATGGTCATGCCGATCGGTGTACTGGTGCTCGGCGCGATCGCCGCCAGTCTGCCGGGCCCGGTGGCCGCCGTGAGCAACCCAGGGCCTCACGGATTCAGTCAGTTGCTCTATGCCTATACCTCGGCCAGTGCCAACAACGGTTCCGCCCTCGCTGGCTTCGGCGCCAACACCCCGTTCCACAACCTGATGCTGGGCCTGGGCATGTTGATCGGTCGCTTCGGCTACATCCTCCCGGTGCTGGCCCTGGCCGGCAGCCTGGCGATGAAGAAAACCGCGCCGATCGGACAAAACAGCTTCCCGACCCACGGTCCACTGTTCGTGACCCTGCTGACCGTGACCATTTTGCTGGTGGGTGGTTTGACCTTCCTGCCGACTTTGGCATTGGGACCAATCGCTGAACATCTGAGCATGGGATTCTAAGGAAACCATCATGAATATGCCTGCAATCAAGCCTGCCGCCGTCAAGGCAGCGGAGCAACCGAAAACCGCAATCTCGGCCCTATGGCGCCCGGCGCTGGTGCAAGCCTTCGTCAAGCTCGACCCACGGCAATTGCAACGTGCGCCGGTGATGCTGGTGGTCGAACTGACCGCGATCCTGACGACCGTCCTGTGCTTCGTGCCCGACACGGCCGTGCCGACCTTCGTCGCTGCGCAAATCGCTGTGTGGCTGTGGTTCACCGTGCTGTTCGCCAACTTCGCCGAAGCCCTGGCCGAAGGCCGCGGCAAGGCCCGCGCAGACAGCCTCAAGGCCGGTAGCGAAGGCCTCAGCGCCCGGCGCAAGACCGGCAACGGCAGCTTTCAGGTGGTGCCCGCCGCCGGCTTGCGCAAAGGCGATGTGGTGCGCGTCGAAGCAGGGGAGATGATCCCCGGTGACGGCGAGGTGATCGAAGGCATCGCGGCGGTCAACGAAGCGGCGATTACCGGCGAATCGGCGCCGGTGATTCGTGAGTCCGGTGGCGATCGCTCGGCCGTCACCGGCAACACGCGACTGGTGTCTGACTGGCTGTTGGTGAAGATCACCGCCAACCCCGGTGAGTCGACCCTGGACCGCATGATTGCCCTGGTAGAAGGCGCCAAACGGCAGAAAACCCCGAACGAAGTGGCGCTCGACATCCTGCTGATCGGCCTGACCCTGATCTTCCTGCTGGTAGTCGTGACCCTGCAACCGTTCGCCCACTTCGCCAATGGCAGCCTGCCGCTGGTGTTCCTGGTGGCGCTGTTGGTCACGTTGATTCCGACCACCATCGGCGGTTTGCTGTCGGCCATCGGTATCGCCGGGATGGATCGCCTGGTACGTCTGAACGTGATCGCCAAGTCCGGTCGCGCGGTGGAAGCGGCGGGGGATGTGCACGTCCTGCTGCTGGACAAGACCGGCACCATCACCTTCGGTAACCGTCGTTGCTCGGCGGTGTATGCCGCGCCAGGTGTGACAGCCAGGGAACTGGCCGAAGGCGCATTGCTGGCTTCGCTGGCCGACGACACCGCCGAAGGCAAGTCGATCGTCGAGTACCTGCGTGGAACTCATCCGCAACCGGAGCCGGCCGCTGACGTGCTGACCGCCGTGCCATTCAGTGCCGAAACCCGCCTGTCCGGTGTCGACTATCAGGGCCGTGTGTACCGCAAAGGCGCGGTGGATTCGTTGTTGGCCTTTGTCGGCCTCAAGCGGGCTGATCTGGCTGCACCGTTGTCCCGTGAAGTCGACAAGATCGCTCAAAGCGGCGGCACCCCATTGCTGGTGTGTGCCAACGGCAAGTTGCTCGGCGCGATCCACCTCAAGGACGTGGTCAAGCCCGGCATCCGCGAGCGTTTCGCCGAGCTGCGCAAGTTGGGGATCCGCACCGTCATGGTCACCGGTGACAACCCGTTGACCGCCGCTGCCATCGCCGCTGAAGCAGGGGTGGACGATGTGCTGGCCGAAGCCACGCCGGAGAAAAAACTGGCGCGCATTCGTCACGAACAAAACGACGGTCGCCTGGTCGCCATGTGCGGCGACGGCGCCAACGACGCCCCGGCACTGGCCCAGGCAGATGTCGGCATGGCGATGAACGACGGCACGCAGGCAGCCCGAGAAGCGGCCAACATGGTCGACCTCGACAGCGACCCGACCAAGCTGCTGGACGTGGTGCAGATCGGCAAGGAATTGCTGGTCACCCGCGGTGCGCTGACGACCTTTTCCATCGCCAACGACGTGGCCAAGTACTTCGCGATCCTGCCGGCGCTGTTCGCCGCGATCTACCCGCAACTGGGCGTGCTCAACGTGATGCACCTGAGCAGTCCGCAGAGCGCGATTCTCTCGGCGATCGTGTTCAACGCCCTGATCATTGTGGTGCTGATTCCTCTGGCGCTACGCGGCGTGCGGGTTCACGCGGCGAGTGCTGCGGCGTTGCTGCGGCGCAATCTGCTGATCTACGGCCTGGGCGGGATTCTGGTGCCGTTCTTGGGCATCAAGGCCATCGACATGCTGTTGACGGCGTTGCATCTGGTTTAAGCACACCCACCCACTGTAGGAGCGAGCTTGCTCGCGATGGAAGTTAACGATAACGCGTTCTGTCTGCATGAGCGTAGCGCCCTCCGGTTCTTCGCGAGCAAGCTTGCTCCTACAATTCGAGGATTTTGAAATGTCCACATTGATACGCCCGGCCCTGAGCCTGCTCTTCCTGATGACGCTGATCACCGGGGTTGCTTATCCACTGGTGGTCACCGGCGTGGCCCAGATCGCGTTCCCGGATCAGGCCAACGGCAGCCTGGTGCGTGATGCCGAGGGCAAGGTCCGCGGTTCCTCGCTGATCGCCCAGGATTTCGTTGGCGACGCCTGGTTCCACCCGCGTCCTTCGGCCGGAGTCTTTGCCACCGTGTCGAGCAGCGCCAGCAACCTGTCGCCGAGCAACCCGGCCTTGGCGACCCGTGTGATCGACGATGCCAGCAAGCTGCTGGTGCCAGGCCAGGGGCCGGTGCCATTGGCGCTGGTCACTACGTCCGGCAGCGGACTCGATCCGCACTTGCCACCGGCAGCGATTGCCTATCAACTGGCGCGTGTCGCGGCTGCGCGCAACCTGCCGGTAGCGACACTGCAACAACTGCTGGACGCCCACATCGAACAGCCATTGGTAGGCCCACCGGTGGTGAATGTGCTTGAGTTGAATCTGGCGTTGGAAAACCTGTAGATCGGCGGCGCAGCCATTCGCGAGCAGGCTCGCTCCCACAGGAGTACGCATTCCAACTTGTGGGAGCGAGCCTGCTCGCGAAGGCGTCAGAACAGTCGCTATATCAATTCCAGAAAAAAAGAGAGCTTCATACATGAGCAACTCCGGCCGCGCCGACGCGCTGTTAGCAGACCTGCCCCGCGATGGCCGTGGCCGGCTCAAAGTGTTTCTCGGTGCCGCGCCGGGTGTCGGCAAAACCTACGCCATGTTGCAAGCGGCCCACACCCAGTTACGCCAAGGGGTGAAAGTCATTGCCGGCGTCGTCGAAACCCACGGCCGGGCCGAAACCGAAGCCCTGCTCGGCGGCTTGCCACAGCAGCCGTTGGTGCGTTCGCAATACCGTGGCGTGTTGCTTGAAGAAATGGACCTCGACGGTCTGATCAAAGCCAAACCGAAACTGGTGCTGGTCGACGAACTGGCACACACCAATGCACCCGGCAGTCGTCACGAAAAACGCTGGCAGGACATTCAGGAACTGCTCGCCGCCGGCATTGACGTGTACACCACGGTCAACGTCCAGCATCTTGAAAGTCTCAACGACCAAGTGCGCGGCATCACCGGCGTGCAGGTCCGCGAAACCCTGCCGGACTGGGTGTTGCACGAAGCCTACGAACTGCTGCTGATCGACTTGCCGCCACGGGAGCTGCTGGAGCGCCTGCGCGACGGCAAGGTCTATGTACCGGAGCAGGCGCGGGCGGCCATCGACGCGTTCTTTTCCCAGACCAACCTCACGGCCCTGCGCGAACTGGCAATGCAAACCGCGGCGGCTCAGGTCGATAACGATCTGGCCCAAGGGTACCGTCAGTTGGGGCAAGCGGCGCCAGCCGTACGCGGGCGTTTGCTGGTAGGGGTCGACGGCGATGCCCAGGCCGAGCGCCTGGTACGGCATGCCAGCCGCGTGGCCCAGCGGCGGCACCTGCCCTGGAGCCTGGTGCACGTGGACAACGGCCGCGTGCGTGACGAACAGTCGCGCCTGCGCCTGCAAAGCGCCCAGCAACTGGCCGAACGGCTGGGCGGCGAAGTGGTGTTGCTGCGCGCCGGTGAAGTGGCGAAGACCCTGATCCAGCATGCCGCCGAACGCCGTGCCAGCCTGTTGTTGGTCGGTCAGTCCCGGCCGAGATTGCGCCGGCGTCTGTTCGGGGGCGGGCTGGCGGCGCGGCTGCTGCGCAATGCGCGCGGACTGGAAATAAACGTACTCGACAGCGATCACCAACCGCATCAACCCCATCAGCGGTCGATGCATTCACTGGTCTGGTTCGACTACGCATTGGCTGTGGTCGCCACGGTACTGGCCAGCGCCCTGGCGTGGGCCGTGGCGAGTGTTCTGCCATTGCCGAACATCTCGCTGGTGTTCCTCGCCGCCGTTTTGCTGGTGGCGGTGCGCAGCAGTCTCGGGCCGGCGCTGGCCTGTGCGGCGCTGTCGTTTCTGACCTATGACTTCCTGTTCATTCCGCCTAATTTCTCTTTCAGTATCCAGCGCGAAGAAGACGTGCTGACCTTGTTGTTCTTCCTGCTGATGGCGGCCCTCACCGGTAACCTCGCGGCGCGCCAGCGCAGGCAATTGCAGGCACTGCGCGATACCCAGGAAGAAACCACCGAATTGCTTGACCTGTCGCGCAAACTTACCGCCGCCACCGACCGCCAGGCCGTGGTCAGCGCGGCTGCCCAACACCTCAACGGATGGAGCGATGTGCAACTGTGCCTGCTCAATCGCGACGGGCAGAGTGGCTGGAAAGTCGAAACCGGTGGCCCGCTGGAGTTCTCCGAAGCCGAACGCGCCGCCGCCGATTGGGCCTGGCAGCACGACCAACCGGCGGGTGCGGGCACCGGCACCTTGCCGTTCGGCCGCTGGTGGTGGTGGCCGTTATCGGTGGAGGACGGCCCGCTGGCGTTGCTCGGCGTATGTGCCAGGGAAGGCCAGACCCTGAGTGGCCAGCGCCGGCGCTTGTTGACCGCGCTGAGCCAGCCGCTGGCCCAGGCGCTGGCCCGGGCGCAACTGGCTGATGATCTGGAAGCGGCGCGGCTGCACGGCGAAACCGAGCAATTGCGCAGCGCCTTGCTGGCTTCGGTGTCCCACGATTTGCGCACTCCGCTGACGTCCATGCGCGGCAGTATCGACAGCCTGCTGGCCCTGGGTGAGGCGATCCCGCTGGAGGATCGACGTGAGTTGCTCGAAGGCACCCGCGATGAAGCCGAACGCCTCGACCGCTACATTCAAAACCTGCTCGACATGACCCGGCTCGGCCACGGCGCGCTGAAGCTGGCACGGGACTGGGTGTCGCCGGCCGATATCATCGGCAGTGCGCTCAATCGCTTGCGCGCGGTACTCGCGTCGCTGCAGGTCAGCACCGAAGTACCGGCGCAATTGCCGCTGCTGTTCGTCCATGCCGCGCTGATCGAACAGGCACTGGTCAACGTGGTGGAAAACGCCGCGCGGTTTTCGCCGCACCACGGACGTTTGCAATTGCGCGCCGGGGCCGATGACCGTGAGCTGTTTTTCTCGGTCTGCGATGAGGGACCGGGGATTCCGGAGGCGGAGCGGGCGAAGATTTTCGACATGTTCTACACCGCGGCGCGGGGTGATCGTGGTGGGCAGGGTACCGGGCTGGGGTTGGCGATTTGTCAGGGCATGGTCGGTGCCCATGGCGGACGCATCAGCGTTGCCGACGGTATCGAGGGGCGCGGCACCTGCATCACGTTGCACCTGCCGCTACAGGCTCAGCCGGGATACGAGAGTGAAGCCTGATCGTGCTTGCGCTACTCTCTTGCCACTTCTTTGTGTTGATGTGAATTCATGAGCCAGACCGCGACCATTTTGGTCATCGACGACGAACCGCAGATCCGCAAATTCCTGCGCATCAGCCTCGTTTCCCAGGGCTATAAAGTGCTGGAGGCCGGCACCGGCAGTGAAGGATTGGCACAAGCGGCGTTGAACAAACCGGACTTGCTGGTGCTCGATCTCGGCTTGCCGGACATGGACGGCCAACAGGTATTGCGCGATTTTCGCGAATGGTCGACGGTGCCAGTGCTGGTGCTCTCGGTGCGCGCCGGTGAAGGGCAGAAGGTCGAAGCCCTGGATGGCGGTGCCAATGACTACGTGACCAAGCCGTTCGGCATTCAGGAATTCCTGGCACGGATTCGTGCGTTGTTGCGCCAGGCGCCCGTCGGCGAGGTGCAACAAGCGGCGCTGACCTTTGGTCCGTTGACGGTCGACCTGGCGTATCGCCGGGTGCTGCTCGACGATGTCGAAGTCCCCCTGACTCGCAAGGAATACGCCGTGCTGGCGCAACTGGCGCGACATCCCGGGCGGGTGATCACCCAGCAGCAATTGCTCAAGGACATCTGGGGGCCGACTCACACCGAAGACACTCACTACCTGCGCATCGTGGTCGGGCACTTGCGCCAGAAACTGGCGGATGACCCGACCCGGCCGCGGTTCATCGTGACCGAAGCGGGGGTGGGATATCGGTTGTTGAGTGAGAGCAGCCTTTAGTTTTGTGCTGAATGATCCGGCCCCATCGCGAGCAGGCTCGCTCCCACATGGGATCCTGGTCAAACACAAATTTTGTGAACACCGAAGATTTACTGTGGGAGCGAGCCTGCTCGCGAAGAGGCACTGATAGTCACCCGAGAACTTTCAGACATTCAGTTCTGCTCATTCTCATACCGATCCAGCGTATCCCGCGCAATCTCCCGTCCCAGCGCGATCAGCTCCGGCGCCTTGTAGAACTCGAAAAACCGACACACGCGTTTGGGCACGTTGATCAGGATGTCCGGCGGATACCCGGCAATCTTGTACTGCGCCAGCGACGTCTGCATCACCTCGAAACTCTGGTTGATCAAATCCAGCAAGGACGCCGGCCCGACGTTGTCGATAATGAACGAACCGGTGGCGGAGCGGGGCGCGCCACTGGTTTGCGGAGTTGCTGCGGGTTGCTGCGCTTGGGGCTCGGGGGATTCGATCCACGGGTTGAAGTCTGCACCTTCGGCCTTCAAGGCTTCCTGTTCCAGAACCAACAATTGTTCAGCCTGTTTGCGCCGGAACGGCAACTTCGAGCCGACGGAGTTGATCAAGCTGTCGAAGCGGGTCTTGAAGGCGGCGGGACGCTGGATGACCGGCAATTGATAGTGGCGCTGGTTGGTGGAGTTGAGGTTGACCGCGATGATCAAATCGCAATGGCTCGACACGACGGGCACGATCGGCAGCGGGTTGAGAATGCCGCCGTCCACCAACATGCGGTTGCCCTGCATCACCGGGGTAAACAGGCTGGGAATCGCTGCCGAGGCGCGCATGGCCTGATGCAGGCAACCTTCCTGGAACCAGATTTCCTGCTGGTTGGTCAGGTCGGTGGCAACCGCGGTGTAGGGAATACGCAAATCTTCGATGTTGATCTCGCCGACGATCTTGCGGATCTGCCCGAAGACTTTCTCGCCACGGATCGCCCCCAGACGAAAACTGACGTCCACCAGACGCAACACGTCGAGATAATCCAGGCTCTCGATCCAGTCGCGGTAATCATTGAGTTTGCCGGCGGCGTAGATCCCTCCCACCACCGCGCCCATGGAGCAACCGGCGATACAGGCAATGTCATAGCCGCGCCGTTCGATCTCTTCAATGACCCCAATATGCGCATAACCCCGCGCTCCACCCGAGCCCAATACCAGCGCGACACGCTTTTTCATGAATCGCCCTCGTTCGAATGGTTCAACAATGCACCCAACGAGGGTCATGCTTCAATCGCCATGGTCGTTCGATGGGGCAGGAGCGTCGTATTTTCGACACTCCATGGCGGCACATGGTTATTCTCGTCAGCGCTATAGTTTGCACAGCGGACCAACGGCACTTTTCAGGTGCCGCACCGTCTTATCTGCACGACTGTTGACCTATCTTTGAGGAGTGAGTGATGAAAGCCTGGATCTGCGTGCCATTGATTGCCCTGGCACTCGCCGGTTGTGCCGGCAAAACCGCTTATCGCGACAGTTGCGGCAGTAACCTGGATGCTGCATGGCATGAACTGGACCTGGCCAAGGCCGAAGGTTTCGCCGGGACCGTCAGCTACTCCAAAGCCTTGTCGCTGTTGACCGCGGCCAAGACCCAGCAGCAATTCGAGGGGTTCGAAGGCTGCTCCCACAAAGCCGAGAAAGCCCGTTTCTATATTCGTGAGTCGCGCGCGGGGCGTTGAAGGCAAAAAGCAGCTGCAGGCTCTAAGCTATGAACTGCAAGACTCATCGGGTTTACAGCTCGTAGCTTGCAGCCTGGCGCTGTTTACGGAGTAAACCCCCATGATCGACCGGTTGGTAGCTCGTGTTCTGGGCCTGGAAGTTCGCCTGCTGGCCTGTCAGGCCCGCTTGAAAGACCGTACAGACCCTGAAGCGTTACACGATCTGCGCACAACCACGCGTCGGTTACGCAGCCTGTTGCGCCCCTTGCGCGGGCAGCCCGGTGTCGAGCAACTGGAAGCGGCCGCCTCCCGGGTGGGCGGCCTGACCACGCCTTTACGTGATCGCGAAGTGCTGGCGGCGTACCTGCTCCAGCACCATCAACCCCAAGCCGCGCGGCGACGCACGGCGCAAATGGCCGAGGCCTATCCGGCCGTGGCGGCTAGTCCTGAACTTGCGCAATTGCTGATCGTCCTCGATGCATTTCCGCGTTTTCTGCGTGCCGCCCAGCGCGAGGGATTGCTCAAGGGCTTGCGCAAGCGCATCGAAAAACGCCTGGGCAAGCAGTGGGAAAAACTTGACGAGGCACTGCACGATCCGGCCCACGACCGTCATCGGTTGCGCCTGCTGATCAAGCGCGTGCGCTATGGCATCGATGCTTACCCCGAGCTGAACCGTTTGCCGAAAGCGGCCATGCCCCGGTTGAAATCGGCCCAGGGCGCACTGGGCGATTGGCACGATTGCGTGCAATGGCTGGCCATGGCTGAACAGGAAGCGGATTTGCATCCCTGTGTTGCGGTCTGGAAAACTACCATGGCCGAGGCTGAACAGCGTGCGGACCTTGTGCTGGAAAAGCTGAGCCGCGATTGCTTCAAATCCTGAAAACACCGGAGATCCATTGTGGGAGCGAGCCTGCTCGCGATAGCGGATTAACATTCAGCGCACATCGTGACTGTTACACCGCTATCGCGAGCAGGCTCGCTCCCACATGGGCTCAATGTTGGGCATGGATTTTGTGTTAGAACCGAGCACGGCTCATCTGTCAGTCAATTTGGCCGGAATGGGTGCTGTATAGCCTTCTCCGGCTGGTTAAGATCCCTTCATCTTTTTTCGATCCCTGAGGTTTTCATGCGCTTTTCCGAACTGCTCGACGCTGTCCGCAGCCATCCGCGGGAGCTGTCTATCCCGGCCTCTTGGGCCCAGGGACGCGCCAGTTTCGGTGGCCTGGTGGCCGCCCTGCAGTACGAAGCCATGCGTGCCCGGGTGCCAGCGGATCGTCCGGTGCGCTCGCTGGCAATCACCTTCGTCGGCCCGGTTGAACCCGAGGTTCCAGTCAGTTTTGAAGTCGACGTGCTGCGCGAAGGCAAGGCCGTCAGCCAGGTGTTGGGCCGGGTGATGCAGAAGGGGCAGGTGGTGACATTGATCCAGGGCAGTTTTGGCGCCTCACGCCCCTCGGAAGTGGTGGTGGCCGCTGAGCCGGCACCGGAAATGAAGCACTGGGACGAGTGCCAGGAGCTGCCTTTTGTCGAGGGCGTCATCCCGGAATTCATGCGGCATCTGGCGATGCGCTGGAGTGTCGGCGGGCTGCCGTTCAGTGGTAGCACATCCCGGCAAATGGGCGGCTGGGTGCGTTTGCGCGGGGACGTAAAGGAAGAGGCCATCAGCGAGGCGCACATCCTGGCGCTGGTGGACGCCTGGCCGCCGGCCCTGATGCCGTTTTTGAAGAAGCCGGCGATGGGCAGCACGCTGACCTGGACCATCGAATTCGTGCAACCGCTGCTGGAGTTGAACACCCTGGACTGGTGCAAGTACCTCGTCGAAACCGAGCACGCCGCCGACGGCTACGGACATGCCGCCGCGAAAATGTGGAGCGCAGATGGCCGATTGATCGCCATGAGCCGGCAGACGGTGACAGTGTTCGCCTGATCAGTGACGGCGGTGGCGCTCACGCCAGGCGCGCCACCAGCCACCGCTGAGGAAGAACCGCGGAAACGTCAGGAACTGCTCGACCAACAAGCGCGATATCGCATCCTTGCGATCACTGAACGGCTCGGAGGCTTGGGTCTCCAGGCTGTGGCCGTGGCGTTGCAAGGCCAGCGCCGCAATCACACCGATCACGCCGATGGCGATGTTCGAAAGGGTCAGGCTGAACACCCCGGACACAATCAGCAGAAACGCCACGATGAACAACGGCACCGCGATCAGGTGCAGCACCAGATTGGTCGGGTGCTGATGATTGTTCGGGTACGCTCGCCATTGCCAGGCGGGAAGGTTGGGGTGACGTTTGCCCATGATGCTGATCCTCGATCCATGTTGAACTCATGTGATAAAGAATAGGCCCGGTCAATGCTGGCGGCGAATCAAGGCTGGCTATTGGCTTGATAGGTGGCATGGTCTGGATTGATGTTGCCGGTTCCGGCCTCAAAGCTTGAGCTGACCGATGGCCTTGCTCAGTTCCCCGGCCAATGCCGCCAGTTCATTGCTGGTGGTCGCCGAAGTCACCGTCTGCTGCACCGTGTTCTCGGTCACGTCACGGATGCTCACCACCGCCCGGTTCATCTCTTCCGCCACCTGACTTTGCTGCTCGGCCGCCACAGCGATCTGCGTATTGCTTTCACGCATCTGCGCCACCGCGCCGGTGATCTCGGCTAAAGCGGCCCCGGCCTCTTGCGCCTGTTGCACGCAATCGTCGGCCTTGAACGAACTCTCTTGCATGAAATCCACCGCGTCCCGTGTGCCGGCCTGTAACGCCGACACCATGATCGTGATTTCGTCCGTGGAGGCCTGCACGCGTTTGGCGAGGTGGCGCACTTCATCGGCAACCACTGCAAACCCGCGCCCCATCTCGCCAGCCCGGGCCGCTTCGATGGCGGCGTTCAGTGCCAGCAGGTTGGTCTGCTCAGCGATGCTGTGAATCACGTTGACCACGCTATTGATCTTCTGGCTGTCTTTGGCCAGACGCTGAATCATCTCGGCAGTCTGCTGGACGCCGGTGGACAGTCCGGCAATCGACCGCTGCACCCGAGTCACGACCTCCTGGCCGCTGCCGGCCAGGGTATCGGCCGATTGTGAAAGGTCACGGGTGGCACCTGCATGTTGGGCAATGTGATAGACCGTGGCCGTCATTTCATTGATCGCCGCAGCGGCCTGATCGGTTTCGCTTTGCTGGCCCAGCATGCCGTGGCGCACTCCATTCATGCTGGCCGCCAGCCGCGCGGCACCATCATCCAGTTGCCGGGCGGTGCTGGCGACAGTATTGACCACTCGTTGATACCCGGCCTGCATGGCGTTGAAAGCATTGGCCATCTGCCCGACTTCGTCACTGCAAGCCAACGGCACGCGGGCCGACAGGTCGCCGGTTTTCTCCACGTGCAACATGACGTCTTTCAAGGTGTTGAGCTGGCTGAGCAGGAAGCGGATCAATAACTGCGATGCGCCGAGCATTGCCAGCATCAGGATGAACACGGCCAACGCGTAGTTGGCAAAACGTTCGCTGAACACCTGGCTGAGACTTGGGCCGTGGGCAATCACGGCCACCTGCTGGCCACCAATGCGGGTAAAGACTTCGGCGCCCATCAGCGGGTTGTCACCGAACAGCGGCATCGCGTTGATCTCGACCCAGCCATTCGCATCGGCCAGTTCCGGCACGGGTTGCCCATCGAGCGTGGGCGCCTGCCCGCGACTGTACGTCAGCAGATTTGCGGCGTTGGGCAGCGGCTGCCCTGCGGGCCAGGCTTCGAGCAGTCGCGCCAGGGCCTGGGCCGAAGCCTGGTTGGCATGACTGCGGGCCTGCTGTTCGAGCTGCACCGCGTATAGCACCAGCAACAGGGTGGTGACGAAAGCGACGGCGTTGACCGCCCAGAATTTGTATTTCAGCGAAATATTGCTAAGCCAGGCACCCATGGAGGTTTTCTCTGATAGCGGAAACAGTTTTGGTAGGGTGCCATCATTGTGCCGCTACTCAGGTGGCTGATTCTTGATGCAGATCAACGGGCTGCACCATTACCCCTTGTAGGAGCGAGCCTGCTCGCTCCTACAAGGGGTAATGTTTACAGGTCGATAGTGGGCAGCCCATAAAACGCCCGCGCGCAGGCTGTCGTATGCGCCGCCAGATCTTCCTGGCTTTCTGCGCGATGCAGCGCCACTTCACGCAATACTTCGGTCAGGTACGCCGGCTCGTTTCGCCCGTTTTTCGGCTTGGGGCGCAGGCTGCGCGGCAGCAGATACGGTGCGTCGCTTTCGAGCATCAGGCGCCCGCGCTTGATCTCCTTGAGCAGCGGATGCAAATGCGTGCCCCGGCGTTCGTCGCAGATCCAGCCGGTAATGCCGATGTGCAGGTCAAGGTCGAGATAGCTGAACAGTGCCTTCTGTTCTCCGGTGAAACAGTGCACCACGGCAGCCGGCAGTTGATCGCGGAAGTCGCGCAGGATCTCCAGCAAACGCTGGCTGGCATCGCGTTCGTGCAGGAAAACCGGCAACTGCAATTCGACGGCCATGGCCAGGTGTTCTTCGAGGACCTTCTCCTGCTGCGGACGCGGCGAGAAATCACGGTTGAAATCCAGCCCGCATTCGCCCACGGCCACCACATTCGGCTCCTTGAGCAAGCTGCGCAACCGTCGGGCGCTGTCGGCGTTCCAGTCGCTGGCGCAGTGAGGGTGAATACCGGCGGTGGCGAACAGGCGTTGAGCGCTTTCGTCCAGTTGTTGGCACAGCTCAAGAGCCTGTTCACTGCCCTCGACACTGGTGCCCGTCAGCACCAGTTGGCACACGCCGGCCGCGTAGGCACGGTCGAGTACGGCCTGGTGTTTGTCGGCAAAACTGGCGTTGGTCAGGTTGACGCCGATATCGATGAGTTGCATGGTGCTACCTCGGCCCAAAGGCCGGAAAGCATATCAGAGCCGTGGATTTATAAGAAAAGCCAAGAACTACAACGGGTTAACGCTGTCTCTTGAGCCGCGGGGCAGGCCGGGTTGGTAGTTTTGCCATCATTGTGCCAGTCTTTCACACGTTGCCTGCGCCCTGGGCGCTCTGTTTTTGTCGCTGCGCTTGATGCCATTCGTCATTGAAGCGCGCCTCATATTCTTTCCGGAGAGTGGATGATTCGTCCCTCGGTTTTGCTACTGCTGTGCTGTTCGCTGCTACTGCCGATGTCGGCGGTTGCGCGTCTGCCCGGGCCACTGCAAGCCGTACCGGCCAGCGAGGTACGGGACCTTGTGCAAATCCGCAGCAGTCGTGTACTGCGGGTGTTGGTCAACCAGAGCCGCAATAGTTCCGGGGAAGTCCAGGGGCAGGCGATCGGGGTCGAATATCACCGCCTGAGAGCGTTCGAGCAATACCTCAACGGCCATGCCCGTGACGGTCAGGAAATCACCCTCAAGATCATTCCCAAGGCCAAGGATCAATTGCTCGGCGCATTGCAGCGCGGGGAGGGCGATCTGGTGGCGCCAGGCGAGTTGCTCGATCTGCAAGCGGGTTTCGCCGTCAGCACCAGCGAGCCGATTGCCAGCAACATTCCGCTGGTCCTGGTGGGCATCAAGGGCGAGCGCCGCTACACACGGCTTGAACAGCTTTCCGGCAAGACCTTGGCGTTACCCGCCGGCAGCGCCGCCGGGGATGCTGTCAGCCAGATCAATCAAAAGCTTGCCCTGCACAAACTGCCACCGGTCAAAATCGAGTGGGTCGATCCGAGCCTTGCCGTCGAGGACGTACTGGAGATGGTGCAGGGCGGGATCTACCACCTGACCATCGTCGAGCAGCCGATTGCCGAACGCTGGGGCAAGATCCTGCCCAGGCTGCGTTTCGACAAACAGGTACTCATCAGCGATCCGGGGGAAGAGTTCTGGTTCGTGCGCCGTGATGCCTCGATGCTGCGGGCCAGCATCGATCGCTTCCTCACCGCCTACAAAAAACCGTCGGACCAGGACGCCGCGTTCCTGCGGATCTATCGGCGTCTCTATCAAGTGCACTATCCGCTGGCCAAGGCGGACCGGCAGCGCCTGGAAAAGCTTCGCCCGGTGCTGCAAAAACACGCCGATGCCCAGGGCATGGACTGGCTGAACCTGGCGGCGCTGGCTTTCAAGGAATCAGCGTTGCAGCCCGCAGCACGCAGTGGCGGTGGCCCGACCGGGCTGATGCAGATCACGCCTGCTGCGGCGCAGCGGGTGGGGGTCAACAATATTCAGGACGTAGACGGCAATGTGCAGGCCGGGGCCAAGTACCTGGCGATGATCCGGCGCAAGTTTTTTGCCAGCCCGAAACTCAACGAGCGCGAACGCATGGCCTTCGTGCTGGCAGCCTACAACATCGGGCCGGAGCGGGTTCAGGGCATGCGCGCAGAAGCCCGGCGGCGAGGATTGAATCCCAACCAGTGGTTCTTCCAGGTCGAACGCGTTGCCATGGAGCAAGTGGGTATGGGGCCCGTCAGCTATGTTAATAGCGTAAACAAGTATTACTTGGCATTCGACCGGGAGCGAGAGTCGTTGGAGCCCCAGGAGCAAAAGGTTGTTTCACGCAAATGATCAACTAATCTGATTGTAATGGTGGGTTTTTTGCGCTTTTAACATGCAATTAACTGATTAATATAGCGGCCAACCAACACACACTTACAAGGAATGAAACAGCATGAGCACTCTGATCAACAAGGTACTGTCTACCCGCGCTGGCTACGGCCTGACGGTTCTGCGTATCGTTGTCGGTATCGTCTTCGCCGCCCACGGCTCGCAGAAACTCTTTGGGGCATTCGGTGGCTATGGTCTGGCTGGAACCGCGCAGTACATGGAAAGCATCGGACTGACGCCGGGTTACCTGATGGCGGCACTGGCGGGTGGCACCGAGTTCTTCGCCGGCCTGGCCCTGATCGTCGGCTTGCTGGTTCGCCCAGCCGCGCTCGGCCTGATCTTCCTGTCGCTGGTTGCAATTTTCTCGGTGCACATCAGCAATGGTCTGTTCATGGCCAACAACGGTTATGAATTCGCCCTGGCATTGCTCGGTGGCAGTATCGCGGTATTGATCGAAGGTGCGGGCAAACTCTCGGCGGACCGTGTCATCGCCGGCTGACCGCTCTGGCTCAACGAAAAGGCCCGCATCGTGCGGGCCTTTTTTGTTGAGCGTCATTCTTGACACTGTCCAGTCAGCTTCTCTAGGATGTTGCCCATGCGCCGATTTAAACAGCTACTTGCGGGGCGCCAGGTGACTCATCCAGTTGCCGATAGAAGCCGGACAGGCTTCGAAATACCGCTAAAGCGCTGGTTCGGTGTTGCCTCTCACCTGCCATGCAGACTTTTGAGGCAGAGACACGACACAATGAATGCACTAAACCCCGTTGTACGTCCCGCGCCGATCACGGCACATCTCACCCAGCGCAATCCAAAAATCCTGCTTGGCGGCAAACATCAGCCGACGCTCCTGCGTTATCTCGATGGCTGGCCACGTCGTACCGGCGGTCCCGCTGCCTTCTTGATCCAGTTTGTCGAAGACGGTGAGTCGCTCGCTCGTTTCGCCGACGACAGTTTCGATCTGGCAGTGATTCAGTCCCCCAGCCTCGAAGATGCTCCTGAAGTGATCCGGCAACTGACCCGCGTTGCCCGGCAAGGG
Source organism: Pseudomonas sp. GV085 (assembly GCF_003050925.1). Classification (GTDB taxonomy): domain Bacteria; phylum Pseudomonadota; class Gammaproteobacteria; order Pseudomonadales; family Pseudomonadaceae; genus Aquipseudomonas. The sequence goes on from NZ_QAOV01000001.1 coordinate 818,478, forward strand.
CTGATCACCCGCCGTTGAGTTTTATGGGTAGTCGATTGCCACGATATACACACACTGCTCACCGGTCGGTGTCTGGACTCGAACTTCTGCGTCCAGTGCCTTGCCGATCAGGGCGCGGGCCAACGGCGAATCAATGCTGATCAAGCCCTGTTTGAGGTCCAGTTCATCGGGCCCGACAATGCGGTAGCGCGACTCTTTGCCATCCTCGTCTTCGATCGTGACCCAGGCGCCGAAATAGACTTTGTTCGGATCGCTGGGTTTTTCACTGACGACTTTCAGCGCTTCCAGGCGTTTGGTGAGAAAGCGCACGCGGCTGTCGATCTCTCGCAGCATCTTTTTGCCGTAGGTGTATTCGGCGTTCTCCGAGCGATCACCCTGGGCCGCGGCTTCGCTGACAGCCTGGGTAACCTGGGGCCGACGTACATGCCACAGCTCATGGAACTCGGCGCGCATCCGCGCTTCACCTTCGGGGGTGATCAGCGCGGTGCCGGCAGTGCGGGGAGGGCGGTAACGGCTCATGACAGCTTCTTGTGGTGAGGATGACAGGAGTCTATCAACCCTCGCGCAGGACTGTCAGCGGGCTCGCGTTCAACGCCCGACGGGTACCGAACACCCCGGCACCACCAATGAGCACGGCACCCAGCAGTGGCAGCAACATCAGCCATGGATGCGGATGCCACGGCAGGTCAAAGGCGTAGTGGTAGAGCACCAGGCTCACCAGTTCCGATCCCAATGCCGCCAGCAAACCACTGACGGCGCCCAGCAAGCCGAACTCGATGCGCCGCGCCTTGACCAGCAATTGCCGTTCCGCCCCCAGCGCACGCAGCAACGCGCCCTGGCGAATTCGTTCATCCAGCGTCGCTTGCAGGCCGGAGAACAGTACTGCCATCCCCGCTGCCAACACAAACAACAACACGTACTCCACCGCCAGGGTCACTTGGGCGAGAATGCTGCGCAGTTGCTCCAGCAAGGCTTCGACCTGCAGGATCGTCACCGCCGGGAAGGCCCGGGACAGGTCGACGATCTGCTGGTCGTGACCAGGTGCGAGGTAGAAGCTGGTCAGGTAAGTCGCCGGCAGATCCTTCAGGGTGCCGGGCTGGAAGATCATGAAGAAGTTCGGCTGGAAGTTGTCCCAGTCGATCTCCCGCAGGCTGGTGACTTTCGCCTCGCGATTGACCCCGCCAACGCTGAAAATCAGGTGGTCGCCGAGCTTGATTTTCAGGCTTTCGGCGACCTTGCCTTCTACCGACACGCCAGGAACATCGTCCGGCGTTTGTTCGTTCCACCAATTGCCGGCCGTGAGTTTGTTGCCTGACGGCAAGTCCGCGGCCCAGGTCAGGCTCAGGTCGCGCTGAATCGCCCGATCACCCGCGGATTCTTTGGTGACGATCTGTTGCACCGGCTCGCCGTTGATGCTGATCAAGCGCCCCGGCACCACCGGGTACAACGGTGCCGATTGCGCCGACACCGCGATCAGGTGGTCGGTGAAGGCCTGTTTATCTGCGGGCAGGATGTTCAGGGCGAAGTAATTGGGGGCGTTTTTCGGCAACTGGTTTTGCCAGGTATCCAGCAACTCACCACGTAGCAAGGCGATCAGCGCCATCGACAGCAGAATCAGGCCAAACGCCAGGGACTGGCCTGCGGCAGCGAGCGGATGACGCAGCAATTGCCCGAGTCCAAGACGCCAAGGCAAGGATGCACGCGCGAGCATGCGCCGCAGACTCTTCAGCAGCAGCAACAACAAGCCGCCCAGCACCAGCGCTGCAATCACGCCGCCGCCGAGCAGGGCAAAGGTCAGCACCAGGTCCAGGCTCAGGCGCCACATGATCAGGCCTAGGGCGCCCAGCGCTACACCGTAGACCATCCAGGTGCTGGAAGGGATCGGCAGCATATCCCGACGCAGCACGCGCAATGGCGGAACCCGGCCCAAGGCCGCCAGCGGCGGCAAGGCGAAACCGGCCAGCGCCACCAGTCCGGTGCCGATCCCGGCAACGGCCGGAAATAGCCCGCCCGGAGGCACATCGGTCGGCAGCAAGTCATGCAGCAGGGCAAACAAACCCAGTTGTGCGAGCCAGCCGAGGAGGGCGCCGCTGATGCTGGCCAGCAGCCCGAGCACAGTGAGTTGCAGGCTGAACAACACCATGGTTTCCCGGCGCGACAGTCCGAGGCAGCGCAGCAATGCACTGGCATCGAAGCGGCGGGTGGCGAAGCGGGTTGCCGACAGCGCCACCGCCACGCCGGAGAGCAATACCGCCACCAGGCTGGCCATGTTCAGGTAGCGTTCGGCCTTGCCCAGGGCGCCACCGATCTGTCGATTGCCGTCGCGGGCGTCCTGCAAGCGCTGGTTGGCGGCGAGCCCCGGCTTGATCAGTTGCCGATAGGTCTCGAGTGCCTGAGCGTTGCCTCGCCACAGTTCGCGATAGCTGACCCGGCTGCCGGGCTGCACCACGCCGGTGGCTGCAAGGTCGTCGAGGTTGATCAGCACCCGCGGCGTCAGGCTGTAGAAATTGCCGGCGCGATCGGGTTCGTAAGTCAGCACCCGCGCCAGTTTCAGGGTTTTCATGCCGACATCGATGCTGTCGCCGATCTTCAGGTCCAGGGCGGTCAGCAGGCGTGCCTCGACCCAGGCTTCACCGGGCTGCGGTCCGCCACCGACTGTTTCCGCGGCGAAGGGGGCGGGTGCGCTTTTCAATTCTCCGCGTAGCGGGTAGGTGTCATCGGCCGCCTTGATGCTGGACAGCTGAATGCCGTTATCGGTGGCGATGACGCTGGAGAACTCCACCACCTGAGCGTGTTCCAGACCCAGTTCGGTGCCGCTTCTTATCTGTTCGGGGCGCGCCGGCGAACTGCCTTCGAGCAGCAGGTCGGCACCGAGAAACTCGGTAGCGCGCAGCAGCATGGCGCCGTTCAGGCGCGCGCCAAAGTAACCGATGGCGGTGCTGGCGGCCACGGCCACCAGCAAGGCGAAAAACAACACGCGCAACTCACCGGCGCGGGCGTCGCGCAGCAATTGGCGGATGGCGAGGCTGAACAGGCGCAACAGCGGCAGGCGTGCCATCAAGGCTCCAGAGGGGCGACCAGCAGGCCGGCTTCAAGACGGATCAGGCGTCGGCAGCGATGGGCCAGGCGTTCATCGTGAGTCACCAGCACCAGGGTCGTGCCGCGTTCCTGGTTGAGCTCGAACAGCAAGTCGCTGATGCGTTCGCCGGTGTGGCTGTCGAGGTTGCCGGTCGGTTCGTCGGCGAACAACACATCGGGCTCGGCGGCAAACGCGCGGGCAATCGCCACGCGTTGTTGTTCGCCTCCGGAGAGCTGGCGTGGCGAGTGAGTCAGGCGTTGGCCCAGTCCCACCCGTTGCAGCAATTGGGTGGCGCGTTCGCGGGCGTCTTTGCGGCCATCGAGCTCCAGTGGCAACATGACGTTTTCCAGGGCATTGAGACTGTCGAGCAGCTGAAACGATTGAAAGACAAAACCCACGTGCTCGGCGCGGATGCGCGCACGCTGGTCTTCATCGAGGTTGCTCAGGCCTTGCCCGGCGAGAGTGACCTCGCCACTGCTCGGCAGATCGAGGCCGGCGAGCAGACCCAGCAGGGTGGACTTGCCGGAGCCCGAAGCGCCGACGATGGCCAGGCTGTCGCCCTTGTTCAGTTCCAGGCTGAGTTGGTGCAGGATGGTCAGTTCACCTTCCGCGCTGGGAACCACTTTGCTAAGGTCCTTCGCGATGAGAATGCTTGCGCCCATGGAGAGTCCGATGCGTGTGTGGTTTTTGAGTGCTGGCCTGGCCTTGATGTGCATGGCCCAAAACGCAGCGGCGGGTACAGTCCTGATTGTTGGCGATAGTATCAGCGCCGGTTTCGGGCTGGATACCCGGCTGGGGTGGGTGTCGCTGCTTGAGCAACGGCTCAGGCGCGAAGGTTTCGACGATAAAGTGATCAATGCGTCCATCAGTGGCGACACCAGTGCTGGAGGCCAGGCGCGCCTGCCCGCGCTGCTTGCAGAGCATAAACCGGAACTGGTGATCCTCGAGTTGGGCGGCAATGACGGCCTGCGCGGGATGCTGCCAACTCAATTGCAACAAAATCTTGCTTCGATGATCGACAGCTCCCGTGCCAGCGGTGCCAAGGTGTTGCTGCTCGGCATGCAATTGCCACCCAATTATGGTGCGCGTTACACCAAGGCGTTCGCCGAGGTCTACAGCAACCTGGCCGACGAGAAAAAGATCCCGCTGGTGCCGTTTTTCCTCGACGGCGTGGGCGGCCATCCGGACTTGATGCAGGCCGACGGCATACACCCGGCGGCCGGGGCCCAGGACAAGTTGCTGGAAAATGTCTGGCCTACTCTAAAACCACTGTTATGACACTTTTCTAGAAGCAGGCTTTCGGCTAAGGTGGCGCCCCCGATTTGGAGCCCCTGATGCCGCGTCCTGCCTGGTCACTATTTGCCTACCAACTGATCGAGCCTGACGAACAGCTGGATCTGTTCGCCTGCCAGGAAGTGCGGGTGCATCTGGTAACCCGTCAACTGGAGCTGGGCGGTTCGGCGGATCGCACCTTGTGTGGCAGCCTGTTGCCGGCACAGCCGCGCTGGTCGAGTGTCGATCGCCGGGTGTTTCAGGACCAGCGTCTGTGTTCGTTGTGCCGGGCCATTCTTGAGTCGCAAAAGCGGGGTACGTCGCCGATCTGGCCTGAATTGCGGTTTGAGCTTTGATCCGTCGGGAATCGAGGCGGCCTGATAGCCGGCCTGTCGTTTGTTGACTGTGTACATATCCGTTGCTGCGGTAACGGCGGCTGGCGGTTTCGCCTTTACGGCCAGCCCTTTCAAGGTGTTTTCCCTTTATGGGCCTTGAGCACCCGATCCGTCGACACATGAGCGTGCGCAGCTTTACCGTCCAGCCACTCCTTGGGTTTGGCGATTTTGGGACCACGTATGCTTTTGGCCACTTGCTTGGGCTTGATATTCCTGGCGAGCGCCAACAGTCG
>NZ_QAOV01000002.1 GCF_003050925.1 Pseudomonas sp. GV085
TTTTTTCAAACCGCGCTAGAACTTCTGTCCACATCGTTTTCGTCACCCTGACTGGTTTTTAGGGGATTCTAAACGAAGACCTTGAAAGGGCTGGCTGTAAAAGCGAAACCAATAGTAGCCGTGACCACAGAAACGGAAATTCACCCCCATCCCCAGATAAAAAACAAAAAAAAGCGGCACTCCTCCAGAAACGAAAAGCGCCGCTCTCCTTAACCCAACACCACGCCCTATTCAGCCTTGAAGCAATACACCGCCAGCTTGTTCCCATCCAGATCCCGGGCGTAGGCAGCGTAGGCATTGTCCGCCCAGCCACGTGAGCCTGGCAGGCCTTCGCAAACGCCACCGTTTGCCAATGCAGCTGTATGGAAGGCATGGACAGCAGCGCGGTTCGGTGCTTCGAAACTGACGGTGACACCATTGCCGACGGTGGCCGGATTTCCATTAGCCGGATTGAGTACGAAGAACGAAGGCTTATCGATGCCCCAGATGGAGCCGGCCTCATCGAGATCGGTAACGCGGTTCAGGCCAATTTCCTTCAAAACAACATCATAGAATGCGCGTGCTTTTTGCAGATCTTTAGTGCCGACGGTGACATGAGTAAAAACAGACATCTTTGTTTCCTTACTGTTGGTGGTGATTGGGCTGCCGACGGATCAGAGACCCGTCGGATATCAGAAATGAATGACGGTGCGAATGCTTTGCTGTGAAAGTTGCCCCTGATGTTTGAAGTCAGGGGCATGACTTCAGATGTCTTTCAACAGCCGCAGCGCATCGTAGATGGCGGCGTGGGTATTGCGCGCCGAGACCGCATCGCCGATCCGGAACAGCTGGAAGCGGCCTTCAGGGTTGGTCACGATGTTCTGGGTTTTGCCGGCGATCAGATTGTGCTGCTCGACTGCGCCGTCATTGCTCGAATGGGGTCGCAGATCGAAGTACAAATCGTCCAGGGGAAGGGTGCCGTGGTTGATCACGACTTGATCGACCGCCCGCTGTTTATGCACCTGGCCATAATCGCTGCCGAAGTTGGCAACCAACTGTCCGTCGCGCTTCTCTACGGAATCGACCCGATACGTGACGGTAAAGGTGACGTCCAGGTCCTGCAGGCTGCGCATGTAAGGCACCAGGTTCATCGCCATCACCTCCGGCGAAAACGACCGGTCAGGCGTGACGATCTCCAGTTTTGCACCGCTGTTGGCGATGACCTCTGCTGCTTGTAGCGCCGCATGGTCGCCAGCGTCGTCAAAGATCAGCACGTTCTGGCCGGGCTTGACGTCGCCGGAAATGATGTCCCAGGTCGACACCACCAAATCGTTACCCTGTTTGAGCACTTCGGTGTGCGGCAAGCCGCCCGTGGCAACGATCACCACATCCGGCTCTTCAGCCAGCACCGTCTCGGCCTCGGCCCATGTGTTGAAGTGGAACTTCACACCCAGGCGTTCGCATTGCGCCATGCGCCAGTCGATGATGCTGATCATCTCGCGGCGCCGTTCGCTGAGCGCAGTCAAGCGGATCTGCCCGCCGGGCTGGTCGGCGACTTCGAACACCGTGACGTCGTGGCCACGTTCACCGGCGACCCGCGCCGCCTCCAGACCCGCGGGGCCGGTCCCGATCACCACCACCTTGCGCTTGGCCGGCGCCTTGGGAATTTCGTGGGGCATGGTGGTTTCACGCCCGGTGGCGGCGTTGTGGATGCAATACGCCGCGCCGCCTTGATAGATGCGGTCCAGGCAATAGTTGGCCCCTACGCAGGGGCGGATGTCTTCTTCGCGCTTTTCGATGATCTTGCGCACGATGTGCGGATCGGTCATATGCGCTCGGGTCATGCCGATCATGTCTACCTTGCCGGAGGCAATGGCGTGTCGCGCCGTGGCGACATCCGGGATCTTGGCCGCATGGAAAGTAGGGAAGCCGGTGGCCGAGCGGATCTCGCCGGCAAAATCCAGGTGCGCAGAGTTGCGCATGCCCTGGATCGGAATCACATCGGTCAGGCCGGCATCGGTATCGATGTGCCCGCGTACGACGTTGAGGAAGTCGACCAGACCGCTGTCCTTGAGCATGTGAGAAATCTGCATGCCGTCCTTCGCACCGAAGCCACCGGGCAGGTCCTCATCGCCGGTGTAGCGGACCCCGAGCAGGAAGTCTTCGCCACAGCGTTGGCGGATACCGCGCAGGACGTCAAAGGTGAAGCGCAGTCGGTTTTCCAGCGAGCCGCCGTACGGGCCGTCAAGATCGTTGGTCAATGGCGACCAGAACTGATCCATGAGGTGACCGTAAGCCTGCAACTCCAGACCATCGAGGCCCGCCGCCTTCATGCGTTCGGCGGCATCCACGTAGTCCTTGATGATTCGATCGATGTCCCAGTCTTCCATCTTTTTCGGAAAGGCCCGGTGGGACGCTTCACGGCGATGAGACGGCGAGACGACCGGCAGCCAGTCAGCCTTGTCCCAGCGCGTGCGCCTTCCCAGGTGGGTCAACTGAATCATCACCGCCGCACCGTGTTCGTGGCATTCGTCGGTCAGATCCTTCATCCATTTGACCACCTCATCTTTATACGCCAGCACGTTGTTGAACACCGGCGGGCTGTCGCGGGAAACAGCGGCGGAGCCTGCGGTCATGGTCAGCGCCACACCGGCCTTCGCGCGCTCAACGTGATAAGCGCGGTACAGATCCTTTGGCATGCCGTCGACAGGATAGGCGGGTTCATGGGAGGTGGTCATGATCCGGTTTTTGAGAGTCAGGTGCTTGATCTTATAGGGCTGCAGCAAGGGATCGCTGGACATGGTGTTGCGCTCCGGGAACAGAACATCAGGCTTGGTTTGACATGACGGTAGGTCGAATGTTCACTTGTGTCAATGAGTGAGACACAGGTGTACATTTTTCTTGCGCGGTGGAAAAACCAGGATTAAGATCGATTCGAACAGGGGGGATCGTCAGGGGGTCTTTCTGAACCCGCTGCCTTAATATGATTTTTAAAAGGAGAGCCTACGTGACAGCGTTATCCGATAGTCGTTTGGCGAGCAGGCAAACAGCTTTTACTGAAATTCCAATCATAGATGTGTCGCCACTTATCAACGGTAATAATCCACTGCAGGTGGCAAGCCAAATAGGTGATGCATGCGAAAAGGTGGGGTTCTTTTATATTAAAAATCATGGTGTTGATCAGCAGTTGATAGACAACATGTACAGGCTGAGCAAGGATTTTTTCAAGCTTCCATATGAGGAGAAAAACGATCTTAATGTCGTCAACTCCGGACTGACGCTGCGCGGCTATATACCGATGTATGCGGAGAACGTAGACCCTGCCAACACCCGCGACTTTAAAGAGTGTTTTGATTACGGCGCTCATTACGATGATATTTCTCCATTTTTTGGCCCTAATCAAATGCCTTCCGCACTGCCACAATTCGAGAAGGTTGCCGACGCTTATCATGGCGCTGTATTGGCGCTCGCGAGAACGCTCATCGGCGCAATTGCGCTGAGTTTAGGTTTGCCACAGGATTACTTTGAACGTCTTCAGCGCAAGCCCATCACTATTCAGCGAATTTTGCGTTACCCGCCCCAGATGGGTAGGGTTTCCCAAGAAGAGATTGGTATTGGGGCTCACACGGACTACGGTTTCCTGACAGTCCTGTCCCAAGATGCAGTTGGCGGTTTGCAGGTCATGAATCGTGCTGGGGAGTGGGTTACTGCACCACCGGTTGAAGGCACGTTTATCGTCAACATTGGTGATCTGGTTCAAACCCTGACCAATGATCGATACACATCGACAATGCATCGCGTCATCAATACCAGCGGCCTGGAACGTTATTCCATACCGTTCTTTATTGATTTGGATTTCGATGCGGTTGTTGAGCCTGTGTCAACCTGCGTGAGTGAGACTTTGCCTGCGAAGTATGAAGCGTACACGTGTGGCAAACACAAATTTAAGCGATTTGTTGATAGCTATGCGCACCTGAAAGAAACCGAGAAGGCATGATCGTTCTTCTGGCTACGAAGATGCTGATTGGAGGTCAAAGTCGCCAGCCTGCGAACGAATGTTCCACCAGAACCACAAGAAACGCCTTGGCGTGTCTTGTGGTTTTTTTCAAGCGATGTTTGCCGATGTAACAGGCTCCCGCGAGATTGCGCGTGCAGCCAGGAAGGCAAGAACAGCCGCCACGCCCAGCAACGCGGCGCTCAACTCGAAGGTCGCTCGATAGCCGCTCGAGTCAAACACCAGCCCGCCGACGGTTGCACCCGAGGCAATGGCCAGTTGAATGATCGCCACCATTAAACCGCCACCCGCTTCAGCTGCCTCCGGCAATGTCCTCGCCAGCCACGTCCACCATCCCACCGGCGCCGCAGTCGCAACCAGTCCCCAGAGACCCAGCAAGACAGTGGTGGTGGCCGCCGAACTGCCGAATGAAACCAGCGCCAGTGCGATCACCGCCATCAAGATCGGGATGACGATGAGGGTGCGATGCAGGCCATTTTTCAAGAAGGCTTCAATCAGGAAGGTTCCCGCGAGGCCCGCCAGACCGAGGACGAGCAGCATCAGCGAGAGCATGGAAACACTGACATGCGTGACGGCTTCAAGGAACGGTCGCAAATAGGTAAACAGCATGAACTGACCCATGAAAAAGACACTGACCGCCAACATGCCTAACGCGACGGGCAGGCTTTTCATCAACTTCAAGACATTTCCAGTGCCTGAAACGCTTTGCGATTTCATCGCTGGAAGGCTGAACAAAAGCCAGACACTGGCGACTACCGCGACCGGAATGACGCACATAAACGCACCGCGCCAGCCGATCAAGGAACCGAGGAAACTGCCCAAAGGTGCTGCAATCACCGTCGCCAGAGCGTTGCCGCCGTTGACGATTGCCATGGCCCGAGTGATCTGGTCTTCAGGCACCAGGCGCATGGCGGTTGCCGCCGACAACGACCAGAAGCCGCCGATCGCCACACCGATCAATGCGCGGCCGACCATGAACACCCAGTAGTTCGGCGCGAACGCGACCACTGTTCCCGAAATCATCATCAGCACAGTCAGTGACATCAGCAGAGGCTTACGGTCGAACCGCGCCGCCACCGCAGCGATCAGGAGGCTGGCGAACAGCGCAAACAGCCCAGAGACAGAAATGCCCTGGCCTGCTTGCCCTGCGGTGATCTGCAGATCGGCGGCAATCGGCGTCAGCAGGCTGACGGGCATGAACTCCGATGCCACCAGCACGAAGGCGGCGAGTGACATGGCGAATACGGCGCCCCACGAGGGTTCAGCTTTCCGGGGGGCGTGGAGGGAGTGGCTGGTCATTGATTGAATCCTGTCATGCGCGAAGCGTTGCGGCCCCGTGAACGAGGCCGCGAGAGAGAACCGGTGTCGGTCAGGGGCACTGGCCAGTTACTTCAGGTTGCTTTTGAAGAAGGAGGTCAACTTGGCGAATGGAATGAGGTTGACCCGGTCGTAAAGATCCACATGCCCGGCATCTGGAATGATGAGCAGTTCTTTAGGCTCGGCGGCGCGCTTGTACGCGTCCTCACTGAACTCGAGTGAGTGTGCCTGGGCGCCAGCAATGAACAGCAGCGGGCGAGGGGAGATCGTCTCGATGTCGTTGAACGGATAGAAGTTCATGAATTTCACGTTGCTGGTCAGCGTCGGCATAGTAGTAGTTTGCGGCGATGCGCCAGCGGGGGTGACCTCGCCGCGCGCAGTGCGGTAGAAATCATAGAACTCATCACCCACGGCGTTGCCGGTCAGCTTTAGTGGTGAGCCGCTGGTGTAGCGAACTTCGCCGCCCCAGAATTCCGCGTTACGCTGCTGCGCCGCATCGCGAATGATTTGCTCGCGTTGCTCCAACGTGACTGAGTGCTTGAGGCCGTTACGGTTGGCCGACCCCATGTCATACATGCTGACGGTGGCGATGGCCTTCAGACGTGGATCGATCTTGGCGGCGCTGATCGCGAAGCTGCCACTACCGCAGATGCCGATAACGCCGATACGCTCTCGATCGACGATCGGGCGAGTGCCGAGGTAGTCCACGGCGGCACTAAAGTCCTCGGCGTAGATATCAGGCGAAACCGCTTGGCGAGGCGTACCTGCGCTTTCGCCCCAGAACGACAAGTCCAGCGACAGCGTGACAAATCCCTGCTCGGCCATTTTGGTGGCGTACAGGTTCGCACTCTGTTCCTTCACTGCGCCCATTGGATGACCGACAATGATCGCGGCGTTCTTGGATTGAGGATCGAGACTCTTTAGGGTGAACAGGTTGCCTGCCACCTTCATACCGTATTGATTCTTGAAGGTGACCTTTTCTACGGTCACCTTGTCGCTTTTGTAGAAGTTGTCTGCACCGTTCGACCTATCGGCGCCCATTGAAGAAAATGAGGTAACAAGCAGCCCGAGGGCAAGAAGAATGCCTTTCACTGGATAGCCCTTTCGATTGAGTGGTAATTCGCTGGCGTCTTCGCTTAACCAGCCAAGGTGGCGTTGTCGATCACGAAGCGATACTTGACGTCGCCCTTGAGCATCCGCTCGTAGGATTCGTTGATCTGGTCGGCTCGAACGAGCTCGATGTCGGCGACGATGCCGTGCTCCGCGCAGAAATTCAGCATCTCCTGCGTTTCGGCGATGCCGCCGATCATTGAGCCGGCAATCGTCCGGCGCTTCATGATCAGGTTGAACACGTTGGGCGACGGATGTGGTGAGGCGGGCGCACCGACCAGGGTCAGCGCCCCGTCTCGCTTGAGCAGAACCAGGAAGGCATCGAGATCGTGCGGGGCTGCGACGGTATTGAGGATGAAGTCAAAGCTCTTGGCATGCGCAGCCATTTCTTCAGCGTTGCGCGACACCACAACTTCATCGGCACCCAGTTGTTTTGCTGCTTCGCGCTTGGATTCAGAGGTGGTGAACGCCACGACGTGAGCACCCATCGCATGGGCCAGCTTGATGCCCATGTGGCCCAGCCCACCGATACCGACCACGCCGATTTTCTTGCCCGGCCCGGCGTTCCAGTGACGCAGCGGGGAGTACGTGGTGATGCCCGCGCACAGCAGCGGCGCGACGGCGGCCAGTTGCTCCTCCGGGTGGCGGATGCGCAGAACATAACGTTCATGCACCACAATGTTTTGCGCGTAGCCGCCGAGCGTCCAGCCGGGTGCGTCCGGGGTCGGGAAGTTGTAGGTGCCGATCATGCCGTCGCAGTAGTTCTCCAGGCCGGTTTCACAGTCGTCACAGTGTTTGCAGCTGTCGACGATGCAACCGACACCGACCAGGTCTCCAACAGTGAAGTCCGAAACGTGCGCACCCACCGCCGATACACGGCCGACAATTTCGTGCCCCGGTACGCAAGGAAACTGAGTGCCTGCCCATTCGGCACGCACCTGATGCAAGTCCGAATGGCAGATACCGCAGAAGGCGATATCAATCTGAACGTCATGGGCGGCGGGGTGACGGCGGCGGATCTGCAAAGGCTCAAGGGGTTTGTCGCCCGCATGAGCACCATAGGCTTGTACAAGCATGGGAGAGACCTCAAAGAATTTGTCGGATGGACATTTTCCCGTTCTGACAAGGCTCTCAGTAGTGCAATCCGCTGGATTACTTGCCTGATTCTATGAGTCTTCGTTCTATCGCAGGACGGTTGCGGGCGGGCGGGTTAGAGTTCAGCGAAGAGGTATGAGACGTTCATGATGACCCAACACGAAACCGCCACATCGCCCCAGGAGGCGCTCGCCCAGGTCATTGGCTCGCGGGTCTTGAAACCCGGTGACTACGCAACCTCGATTGCAGGCCTCGGCTTCTTCAGGCGCGAACACCCGTCGCCGCCCGTTGTTTGCATGGTCGAACCGAGCATCATTCTTGTCGCCCAAGGCGAGAAACAGCTGTGGGTAGGCGGTGAGGGTTATCCGTATGACGCTTCGCGTTTTCTGGTCACCTCACTGGATTTGCCGGCCAACTCGGAGGTGCTCGCGGCGAGCCCGGAACAACCGTGCCTCGGGCTGACGCTCAAGCTCGATTTGCGCATGCTGGCAGAGCTGATAGCGCAGAGTGACCTGCCGCCCACCCGTGAACGTTCGGTCGCGAAAGGGGTGGGCATCGGTTCAGTGACCGCAGCCATGCTGGCGTCGTTCGAGCGCTTGTTGGCGCTGCTCGATGAACCGGAAGCCATTCCTGTTCTCGCCCCTTTGATCCAGCGTGAAATTCACTACCGTCTCTTGAAGAGTGATCAGGCGGGCAGGTTGCGACAAATCACGTCTGTCGATGGTCAGGGCTATCGGATCGCCAAAGCCATCGATTGGCTGAAATTGAATTACGCCTCGGCCCTGCGGGTCGATGACCTTGCCGGCCGGGTGCAAATGAGCACGCCGACCTTTCACCACCATTTCCGCCAGCTCACTGCAATGAGCCCGTTGCAGTACCAGAAATGGCTACGGCTAAACGAGGCGAGGCGCCTGATGCTCAACGAGCATCAGGATGTATCCAGCGCGGCGTTCAAAGTCGGCTATGAAAGCCCTTCGCAGTTCAGTCGCGAATACAGCCGACTGTTTGGAGTGCCGCCTAAACGAGATATTGCGCTGTTGCGAGGGGCAGGGTAGCGACAGGGTGAGGTCATTCAAAAATGGTGGTTGGTCCACGTGCGGGACGCAACGTCTCCTCGGCGGCCAACCGTCAGTCAGTCACGGAACCCTGCGGTATTCTCCCGGCGAAACTGTCCACCAGGCTCGCCACCACCATCTCTCCCATCCGCGTGCGGGTCTGCAGCGTCGCACTGGCGCGATGGGGCTGCAGTACCACGTTCTCGTTGCCGAACAGTGTCTCGGGGACGTTCGGTTCATCGACAAACACATCCAGCGCCGCACCCGCGATCTCACCAGCGGCAAGCGCCGCCACCAGATCGACCTCGTTGACCAGCTTGCCGCGCGCCACGTTGATCAGATACCCGTCCTTGCCCAGCGCCTGCAGCACCTCGGCATTGATGATGGCTTCAGCCTTGTCGGCAGCGGCGGCGAGAATCAGCGCATCACTGTTGCTGGCCAGCTGCTTCAGATCGGCGATGAAAGTGTGGTTCACATCGCTCATCGGCTGCAGATCGGTGTAACTGATCGGGCAGCCGAACGCTGCGGCCCGGGTCGCCACGGCACGGCCGACCCGGCCCATGCCGACGATGCCGATGCGCATGCCCGACACCTGACGCGCCAACGGCAACGGGGCCAACGGTGTCGGGCTATGGGGCCATTGCCCCGAACGCACATAACGATCACTGGTGCACAGACCCCGGCACACGGCAATCAACAAGCCGATGGCCAGGTCGGCGACATCTTCGGTCAGCGCGCCGATGGTTGCGGTCACGCGGATCCCGCGATCCCTGGCGTAAGCCAGATCCACCGCATCGGTGCCAACGCCATTGACCGCCACCACTTCCAGTTTGGGCAATTGCGCCATCAGCGCCTGGCTGATTCCGGTGTGGCCGCCGGTGATCACCCCGCGAATGTTCGCGCCGTGTTCCTGCAAATAAGCCGGCTTGTCGGCCTGCTGGAAGTAACGTCTGACGGTAAACAGCTCATCGAGCCGCGTGTTGATTTCGGGGATCAGGATCGGGCTGAGCTGCAAGACTTCTGGCTTCATGTAAACCTCGCGTAACAGAATAAAAAGTCCGGTTTAACCGCGACCGGCAAACGGCATGGCACTGGCCATGACGGTCATGTTCAGGACGTTCGCCTCCAGCGGCAGAGCGGCGATGTAGCGCACGGCATCGGCCACATGCTTGACGTCCACCATCGGCTCCACCGCGATGGTGCCGTTGGCCTGGCGCACGCCTTTGGTCATGCGCACCGACATCTCGGTGAGGGCGTTGCCGATGTCGATCTGGCTGCAGGCGATGTTGAATTCGCGGCCGTCCAGGGCCAGGGATTTGGTCAGTCCCAGCACCGCGTGTTTGCTGGCGGTGTAGGCGCTGCTGAACGGGCGTGGGGTATGGGCCGAGATCGAGCCGTTGTTGATGATGCGTCCGCCTTGTGGCTGTTGCCGGCGCATCAGTCCGAAGGCACCACGGGCACAGAGGAAAACGCCGTTGAGGTTGGTGTCGATCACGTTGCGCCACTGCTCGAACGTCAGCTCATCGAGCGGCACCGCAGGGGCGTTGACCCCGGCGTTGTTGAACACCACGTCGAGGCGTCCGTAGACCTCGGTGATGGTGGCAAACAGCGCATCGACACTGGCCGGGTCGCGCACATCAGTGGGCACCGCCAACGCTTCGTGTCCTTCGCTGAGCGCCAATCCGACCAATGCCTGTAAAGGCTCTGGCCGACGACCAGCCAATACCAGGGTAAAGCCGTCGGCCATCAGAGCCAGGGCCACGGCGCGGCCGATTCCGCTACCGGCGCCGCTCACCAGAGCCACTTTCAAAGGACTGTTCATGTTGTTATCTCCTTCTTCAATTCACGAGGGCGTAAGCCGGGTTCAAGGTCGCTGACCGACGCGCATTTCCAGTTGGCCGATGCCGTCGATCCCGGCGTTGATGATGTCGCCCGGCTGCAGCACATCAACGCCAGCCGGGCTGCCGGTCATGATCAGGTCACCGGCCCGCAGCGCTACCGACTGCGAGATGCGGCTGATGATTTCACTGACTGACCAGATCTGGCTGTCGAGGCTGTCGCGCTGGCGCTCTTCGCCGTTGACGTTCAGCCACAAATCGCCGTCCGGGTGTCCGGCGCGAGTGACTGGCACGATGGCGGTCATCGGCGCGGCGCCGTCGAACACCTTGGCACCTTCCCACGGCAAACCATTGCTTTTGGCCGAGCGCTGGACATCACGACGGGTCAGATCCAGCCCGGCGGCGTAGCCCCAGACATAGGCCAGCGCCTGGCTCTGCGGAATATTGGCGCCACCTTCACCGATGGCCACGACCAATTCGATTTCGTGGGCAAACTCTTCGGTCAACGGCGGGAACGCCACTTCACCCGCCGCATCTACCACGTTGCTCGCCGGTTTCATGAAGAACACGGGCGGCTGGCGGGACTGGCCCTGGGTGTCTGGCCACGGGTAGTTGCGGCCGACGCAAAATACCCGGCCAACGGGGAAACGCTGCTGGCTGCCGGCAACCGGCAAGGTCACGGGCAGATCCGGGGTAAACACATACTCGGTCATCATCATTTTTGTAGTAGTCCTGTTAGAAGCGTCAGCGTACGGCGGCAATCTTTTGCGAAGTTGGACGAATGCCGCCTCATGTTGGAGAAATACGGTTTTTTTGACTCAGCGCACCTTGAGTTCTATGCGGTACAAGCGACCGAGCAGCAACGAATAGGACAGGGTGCCAATCAGCGCCACGCCGCCAATGAACCAGAAGGCGTAGGCAAACGAGCCTGTCGCGTGGACGATGCCGCCAATCACGATCGGAGTGACGATCCCGCCGATGTTGGCGGCCAGGCTGGTAATCCCGCCGGTCAGGCCGATCAGTTCCTTGGGCGCGACTTCCGATACGGCTGCCCACGATGACGAGGCAATCCCTTGGGCGAAGAAAGCAATGGTCAGCACGGCAATGCAGATCACGTTCGAGTCGGTGAAATTCACCAGGACGATCGACATGCCCAGCATCGATCCGACCACCAATGGCAACTTGCGCGCGAAGGACATTGAGTAGCCGCGTCGTATCAGCAGGTCGGAGACGATGCCGGCCAGCAGAATGCCGACCGTTGCCCCCACGAACGGCAGCACCGCGAAGATCCCGGCCTTGATCATGGTCAGCTTGCGTTCTTCGATCAGGTACGTCGGGAACCAGGTCAGGAAGAAGTACAACGCCGAGGTGCTGGCGAACTTGCCGATGCAAATCGCCCAGATCTGCCGATAACTGAACAGCTCGGCGATCTGCCGCCAGTTGAACCGGGTGCGTTCCTGACTGCTCTTGACCAGTCCACCCCCGGCTTCGATGTACTTGAGCTCTTCCTGGCTGACGTTCTTGCAGTTCAACGGATCGCGGTACAGGTACAGCCAGATCACACCGAACACAATGCCAAGTATCCCGGTGCTGTAGAACACGTGTCGCCAGTCATAGGTCGTGGCCAGCCATAACAGCGCGCCGGTAAACAGTGCCGTGCCCAAATACTGGCCGCACACGTAGATGCTGCTGGCCAAGCCCCGTTCGCGGGCCGGGAACCATACCGTCACCGCTCGGCTGTTGGCCGGAAACGCTGGAGCTTCCATGGCGCCGACGGCCAGGCGCAGCCCGAACAGCGAAGCGAATCCTGTGGCAAAGCCTTGGCACACGGTGACCGTCGACCAACTGATCAGCGACACCCCGTAAGTGAACCGGGAACCGAAGCGATCGGCGATGAACCCGGCGGGGACCAAGGCCAGTGCGTAGGTCCAGGCAAACGCGGAAAAAATCAGGCCCATTTCGATCTTGTCCAGGCCCAGATCCTTGGCCATGAACGGTGCGGCAATCGAGATGTTCACGCGGTCGATGTAGTTGATGATGGTTGCAATCAGCAGCAACGACAGCATGAACCAGCGCCGACGTGTCGGCAGGCGCTGAGACAGTGCGGCGTCCCGGGCGCCGGCGCTCACCGACGGCGCGGTGGACGAGGAGGTGTGCGAGTTCGACATGAGTAGACCTTTTTTTGTTGGAAGAATCGAGATGTTCGCGCGCAGCCGAAGCCGTGCCTCCAGTGCCGGGGCAGAGCAATCGCTACTGGAAGGAGAGGCGCGGACAGCCGCTGTCAGGCGCTCAGATACGCCTTCGGACAGGTTCGGTCGGGGGAGGGTTGGCGAGAGAAAAAAGCAGGTTCATGAGTGCACACCTTTTGATTGTTTTTGGAAGGGTCGGGCTGCATTGCCTGCCACAGTGGTCGTACAACCATGCAAAATCAACGGAGGCGTTAGATCGTTTTTTCTCCTGAAAAAGGCGATTGATGCAGGTGTCCAAGAAAAATCAAATCAGCTCATTTCCTTGGTTATGCTTAATGTGTTTCATAAGATGATGTTTTTAAAAGATTAATGATTTTTGTGTGCTCGTGGTTTTTTGGACAAACGACACATCACACACGGATTCAATTAATTCTCTGTATTTCATTGTCATCCTATGACGTGTTGAACCCAGCGGTGTCTGCCATCACAATCACCGCGGTCGCCGCCGGCATCGCGGCGCGACGACAACCTGTCCATGTACCTGTCGAGGATCCTCAGGCGATGTCGTCACCGAGTCGAGTACCCACTTACGTCATGCAGCAACGCAGCGAATTGACGGACTTCTACATCCGCGACAAAAAGGGACGGCGCGCCGAAACCAGCCCGCATCGCCACGAGTATTTCCAGATCCAGGTCAACCTCGGTGGCGATACCATGCAGCACATCGGCAACGTCGAACGTCCGTTTCCGCGCAATACGCTGGCCTTCATCCTGCCGCATCGCGTGCACGTGATTCCGCATCCGGCAGACAGCAACTTCATGGTGATCAATTTTTCCCAGACCTTCCTGCTGCCGCATTTGCAGTGCGACCCGATGGACCTGGAGGAAGTCTCGATTCTGCTGGCGCCGGAGTTGTCGCCGTTCCGCTTTCAGGAGCATCTGGATTTCATCCTGGCCGATGAGGATTTCAGCAAAGTCTGTGGCTTGATCGAGCAGATGCGCGTGCTCGATGAGAACCGTCAGTTTGGCACCCGCGAGATGCTCAAGGGGTTGTTGCTGCAACTGCTGGGGAGCGTTTGTGCCTTGTATGCCGAGCCGCTCAAACGATTGGCCGAAGAGAATGCCGCCGAAGTCAGCCGGCGCAACGCGCTGAGCAGGATGTCCGAATACTTGCGCAAGAATATTGCCGACCCTGATCTCAATCTGATCAAGGTGGCTGCTGCGACTTACCTGTCACCAACTTACCTGACGCACTGGTTGCGCAAGGAAATCGGCAAGACTTTCACTGAGCTGGTGCTCGAACGCCGGATGCACGCGGCACGCAATTATCTGCTCAATGGGACACGACCGGTGGGGGAGGTGGCGAGGTTGTGCGGTTTTGCTGACGAGGCTTATTTCTCCCGACGCTTTCGCCAGATACATGGCCAGCCACCCGGGCAATTCAGACGTCAGCAACTCAACCCCGATACTCCGCAATCACCGTCCAGCACGTGATCGACAGCTGTGGGTGATGTGGCGGTAGATACCGAGGTCGATCTGGCCGAAACCGGACTTGCCGGCGCGTGCCAACGGCTGCCAGAGAATGTCCATCCGCCAGGTCAAAGTCCTAGCGCGTTGAAAGATTGAGGTGTGATATTTCTTTTGGGGGCTGTAAGTATTCAGTCAATCCCTGGAACCACATCACCTCCACGAAATTACCACTGATGCTCAGGTCTTCTGTACGCAAGCCTGTCAGGAATGCATCTTTACTGTTTTTTGCAGACAAGATGGCGAAACCCTTTTCTGCATCTTTAAACGTCAGGGTGAATGCTGGCTTTTCAGTCAAGCCGGCGGAGGAATTTATCTTGCCGTTTGTGATGGTGAAGTAGCGACCCACTCCACCCTCCGTTCGAATTTGAAAGACCAGCTCCTTGCCTCTAGCGTACTTTGCGCAGCCAGGGCTTTTTTTGATCGCTCGCTGTAACAGCTTGGTCAAAGCCCATAACAAAAATTTAAACTTCAGCATGGTGAGCTTGCTCCGTAAGTTATTACTCGTTGAGGAACTGAATAGCATGTTTCAGAAAACGCTCAGGGCATTGGAACTGAGCGCCGTGACCTGCATCTGGATACAGGAATAGCTGGGCGTTCGGGATGTTCTGAGCCATGTACCAGGAGTTGACCGTTGGAACCATAACGTCATTCATGCCGTTCAGAATGAACGTCGGCTGTTTGATCTCGCGCAGATGTTTGAAAGGATCGTTCGGGTCCAGCTTTGGCAAATAGTGCATATTCGCTTCGATCTGGGCCTGTATCACTTCAGGAGAGCTGGGTGGGTCCTGGTCGACACGCTGATGACGGCGCTCCCAGAAATCACGTCCGGCCTGCTGCGCCGCCGCGGATCGACCGAAGAACAGAAACAGAAAGTCTTCCAGGGTCGGAACGGGGCGCGGTGCAGCTTCCAGCACTCCAGGGTCTGAATCCGGATTACCGCCACGAGGTCCGGTGCCGAGCAGCATGAGCTTGCGCACGAGGTCGGGATGGCGTCGAGTCAGGTCCTGGGCTTGAAAACCACCGAGTGAGAAACCTAGAACATCGACCTTGGACAGGCCCAGCGCGCGGATCACCGCAGCCGCATCGTCGGCCATCTGTTCGATCCGGGTGCGCGGTTTTCCGGATGATGAGGCAATCCCGCGACCGTTGTAGAGGATGACCTCGCGCCCCGCAGCCAGGCCATCCGTGATGAGTGGATCCCAATGATCCATACCGCCGCGAAAATGTTGAAGAAAGAACAGGGGAGGCTGGCCTGTCGTATTGTTGCCCCAGCGGCGATAGGCAAATTGATCACCATCAACTTCCACGAAGCGGGTAGGGGTGGTGAAATGGGTGTCGGTCATATTGAAGTCTTCCAGGTGGTGGTTGTGGCGATCTGTGCGAGCGAGCCTCGGGCTTAGGCCCGCGCCCGCATGCGCCGCGTACGGAACGTGCCCCAGCCGCTTTTCATCACTGATTTCGAAAATGCCCACAGCCCACTTTCGTTGGGACGCGGATCACCGCCATTGGCGATTCGTTTGAGCTGCAGCGTGTACCAGAAGATTTCCATGACGCCCATCTGATCGATTTGCTTGATGCCTGTGGTGATCGGCCGTACGCGTTGCGAACTGTCCTGCCCTTGCAGCAGGGCCGCCGGTGCCTCGGGATCAATGGCCAATAGCCGCGCGAGGCCAATGACATCGAGCGCTCCAGAACGCAGCGCAGCGTTCATGGCGGCGGCACTGCGAAAACCGCCAGTGACCATCAAAGGCACCTTGATCGAGGCGCGCACCTTTTCAGCAAACTCAAGAAAGTAAGCCTCACGCGCTACGGTGGATGCTTTCTTCGTCTCCTGGAGCCCACCGCTCATGGCTGGTGCCTCATAGGTGCCCCCCGAAATCTCAATCAGGTCGATGCCTGCTTCGGCAAGTGCATGAATCGTCGCCATCGATTCCTCTTCGGTGAAGCCTCCGCGCTGGAAATCTGCGGAGTTGAGCTTGATGCCGACGGGAAATTCGGCGCCGACCTGGCGGCGAATCTCGGCGTAAACAGCCAACACGAAACGTCGACGTTTTTCCGGGCTGCCACCCCATTCATCCGTACGCCGATTGTGGTGTGGCGAGAGGAACTGGTTGATCAGATAGCCGTGCGCGCCATGGATTTGCACGCCGCTGAAGCCGGCCTCCTTACAGATGGCCGCGCTGCGTCCAAAGCGCAGGATGATGTCTTCGATCTCGGCCGTGGTGGCTTCGCGTGGAGTCTCGAAGAGCGCGGCCATGTCTTCGCGAAAGGGCACGGCCGATGGCGCGAGGTTGCTGGCATTCAAGCCTTTGGTCGACTGCTTTCCGGGGTGATTGAGCTGCACCCAGATCGCCGCTCCCTGCCCGGTTGCCGCACGAGCCCACTGGCGTAGCACAGGCAGGTCCGCTTCATCCTCGATCACCACGTTGCCTGGTTCACCGAGTGCACGGCGGTCGATCATCACATTTCCGGTGATGAGCAAACCAATGCCCGAGGCGGACCAACGCCGGTACAACTCGACCAGTTTCAATGTCGGGTGATTGTTGTAGGTGCCCAGCGTTTCGCTCATGGACGCCTTGGCGAGGCGATTGCGAAAAGCGCTGCCGTTCGGGAGATGCAAAGGCTGGTTCAGCAGATTTTCTTCAGGCGAGGCGGCGGTCATGGTGAGTTCTCTATAAGGGCTGATTCAAGATTGAAGGGTGTGCAGCGGAATGGCGTTCGATACCCGCTTGTTTTTCACTGGGATGTACGACATGGCATGCTCGGTCAGCGCGGTAATCGTCAGGCTTGGATTGACCCCGAGATTGGCGCTGAGCATCGAGCCGTCGCAAACCAGCAGGTTCTGATAACCGAAGACCCGGTTCTGTACGTCCATCACGCCGCGCTCCGGCGAGTCCGCCATCGCACAGCCGCCCATGCAGTGGGCCGTGGTCGGGATGTTGAATAAGATCTCGGACAGAAAGGTGGTAGGTATGCCACCGAGTGCCTTTGCGCCCTTTTCAGCAAAGGCATTCGCCTCTGGAATGAAGGTGGGGATGGGGCCGCCTTCGCTGGCGAGCCGTTTCGCGAACGGCCAAAACCAGCGACGCCTGAGCCGCATGTCGAGAGACGCGTCCGCTGTCTGCATCACCAGCAGTAACATGGTCTGACGGGCGAAACCTGCGGGGTTGTGCACGAGCAATGCTTGCAGTGGATGTTTGAGCAGCGTCCATAGCCAGGTCAATATTCGCGTCCACCCCGGGCGCCCGCCGCATAGCAAGGTCATCATCAGGCCTATCGCATCCGAGCCTTCCGGATAGCGCACGACTCCGATATGGGTGTGCTCATCGAGATAGATGCTGCCGCCCCCCGCCAGTCCCGGCGACATGCTCTTGTCCGCTGCCGGAAAGCGTATGCCGATAAGGGATTCGGCATTGGTGCGCACACGTTTTCCGAGGTCGTCGCTGATGCGCGGCAATGACCCGTTTTGCTTGAGCCGGAACAACAATTCCATGGTGCCCAACGACGAGGCGGCGAAGATCACGCCGCGGCAGCGAAAACTGCGGCGCTGTTTGGCGAACCAGGCGGTCGAGCATTCAGTGAAGACTTCATAGCCATCACTGCCGTCTTCTTTGCCGTTGAGCGGTCGCACGTCCACCACCTTGGTCTCGGCAAAAACCTGGGCGCCACGCTTTTCTGCGAGATAAAGGTAATTCTTGTCGAGTGTGTTCTTGGCGTTGTGCTTGCAACCCATCATGCAGCCACCGCACCCGGTACAGGTTCCGCGCGCCGGGCCTTCACCATTGAAGTAGGGATCCGGGTAGGTCTGACCGCCTTCTTCACCATCGGGAGCAAAGAAGGTACCAACGCGTGGAAGGTGAAACGTGTGGCCCACACCTTGCAAATCCGCCATTTTCCTGAGGCGCAGATCAGCCTCGCCCATGATCTTGCTCTCTGTCACGCCCAGCATCTTTTCCGCCGTGGCGTAGTACTGCGGCATGATCCGTTTCCAGTCCGCCAGGCCGGCCCAGGAACCCTCATTCCATACGTTATCGCGCGGTGTCAGCAAGGCATTGGCATAGGTGATGGATCCGCCACCGACAGCGTTGCCGCTGACGATCATCACGTGACGGAACAGGCGCATGTTGTAGAAGCCGAACATCTTAAGCCCAGGTCGCCACATCCAGCGCCGCGCGTCCCAGTTGGATTCTGGAAAGTCCTCGGCCGTCCAGCGTCGGCCCATCTCCATTACGCCAACGCGGTAGCCCTTTTCTGTCAGCCGGAAGGCGGACACGCTGCCACCGAATCCGGAGCCAATCACGACGTAGTCGAAATCGAAAGATGGATTCATTGCGTGCTGCTCAGGCAAGCACTGCGATCAGGCGTGAAAGCACGGGTCATGCGGTGTCTCCTTGTTTTTGTAATGGTGCTGCTGACACTGGTGGCAGGAGCGACTCCTGTCAGAATGACTATACCATTCGTATATTTATATCGCTATACGAACAGTATAGTATTATTGATCTGTAGACGTAGTCGCAGGAAGGGTCAAGTCAGAAACGGTAGGTTATCTGCGTACCTATAATGTGCGCGCTGTTGTCGTATTTTGCGTTGTAGCCGGGCTGTACGCCGGTTGTATTTGCCTGGCTGACGGAGGTGGTCGATTCCCATAGATAGCCGTAAGCCAAATCGATGGTCAGGTCGGTGTCGGGAGAGAAACCTATACCCAGCGTCACGGCTTTTCGGTCGCCCACGGGGAGTCGGACGTTTCGATCGGCATTGCGGGCAGGTGATGGATCGTAGGCGAAGCCGCTGCGCAACAGCCATTGCGGGGAAAGCTGGTAAGAGGCCCCAACGGCCATCGACCAGGTGTCATGTAATTTAAAGTCATCTGCGAAGCTGCTGAAACCCAGTTGCTGGCCCAGCGGCGGTACACCACTATTGACCGCTTCGATCCTCTGAACGCGGCTCCATCGGGTCCAGGTTGCGCCCAGGTAGCCAGTCCAGCGGTCGTCAAAGTGATGGGTAAACGATGTGTCCAGCGACTCTGGCAACGTGATGTCTATTTTATTGCTGTATTTGCCATCGAGACCGAAAGCACTTGGCGAGTTGCTCACCTGCGTATGGCCGTTGACATGAAAATCAAGTTTTGAATGATAGGTGACGCCCCACGTGGTGGAGTCGTTCAGGTCGACCATCAGGCCGAAATTATAGCCAACGGCGTTATCGTTACCCTTGATAGTGATCTTCGTATCGGTGCCCCCATTGAGCTGCCCTGTGGCCAAATAGGTTTGCATATTGTTTTCGATACGGTTCAATGTCAGCCCGCCTCCGACAGAGACATGATCATTGATGCGATAAGCAACGGCGGAGTCCAGGGTTTTAACTTGAACCTTGCTATAGGAGCCATGGTAGCGTCCCTGGAACGAACTTTCGTAATCGTTCACAAGACCATAGAGCGCGTACATGCCCAAGCCGAAAGTGAAGCGTTCGTCAATCGGTATGGATAAATAGCCAAAAGGGATTGTCGTCAGGGGTACGGAATCTCCTTTGTTGGTGCCTGGCGCATCGCCATGAGCGTTTTTAATATCGCTATTGACCTTGAACAAGGCGAACCCTGCGCTCACTTCCCTGCGCTTTATCTTGCTCAGGCCGGCCGGATTTCCATAGACAGTACTCGCATCCAGGGCCGCGGACGAGCGCCCGGCATAAGCAGTTCCGGCGCTGCTGACACTTTGCTCGTTAATGGATAAACCATTGGCTAAAGATAAAGTTGCCTGCCCACAGAGAGCCAATGACAGAGTGAATATGAACAACGCTTTGCTTGACTTGAGTATCGGGGTGGACCCTGTCTCAAGATGACGTTTCAAACGCAGTACTGATTTCTGGGAAGGGCGAAGCGCAGAAAGATATTCATGGTTCATCTGGCGGTACCTGTTGTTGTTGTTGTTGTTGTTGTTGTTGTTGTTGTTGTTGTTGTCGGGATGAATAGAAAACGTGGGCGGCCGTATACATCAACAGTCCCGGCTGGGCTGGAGTAGGAGAGTGTTAATTGGGTCTTGCAGATATGTAGTTGTTTTTTAGTTGCAGAGCCCTCTCTGGAATATCACGTGCTCAGGCGATCGCCGTATTTATATATTTGGGGGTTGCAAGTTGGGGCCAGACTGAGCCGCGTGCGGTTACAAGGGTGCGGGCAGCGCGCAGGTAAGAGGTAATGGCGGCTGTCCCCCTCGACTCGCATGACGCGAGAGAAGGGGAAAGGGAGGGGACCTGCAGTCCTAGGGCTTGTATTCGAGTACTTTGCACACGCGTGTGAAGGCGGGTCGATCCCCTTGCAACAGCTTTGCATGACCTTCGCGAAGTGCGCGAGTTGGGGTGATCTGGCGCAGGACTAACGCAATGAAGGTTTCCATGTCGCATTGTATTTTGACGTCGATGGGCTCTTCGCTCGGCCCGGAGCGTGCCAACAGGTTCCCGTCGTTGACTCGAATATGGAAGACTTCCGCCCCCACCTGGAACTCGTACAACTCCTGCAAACCGGCGCTCGCTGCCGAATCGTTCGAGCCTGTCAGGCACAGGGCTATGAGCTCCGCACGAGCACTGGACGGATCGATGCGCTCGTCGATCGGCAGGCTCAGTCCCCAGAATCCCAGCGCGATCACCGGCTTGCGTAGTTGCTCGCCCAAGTCCGTCAGCTCGTAAGCTGGCGTGGCGGAAGGTGTGTGCACGGTGACTTGTTGAATGACGCCGTTCTGCACCAGCATGGCCAGGCGTTCGGACAGTCGGTTTGTACCCATTGCAGGCAGGATCGCGAGCAGATCCTTGAAACGCTTCGGACCTAACAGGAGTTCGCGAATCAAGAGCAGCGTCCAGCGATCTCCGAGTACGTCGAGCGACCGGGCTAAGGGGCAGAGTTGACCGTAGGTTTTGTTTGTCATGGCGCATTGTACAAAATTCCGCTCAGTTGAAATACAGTGAAAAGCCACTGCTGCCTCAAGTCGAAGGCATTGGGCGTTGTTCCAGTCCCTTGGACGGCTGATCTCACGGTCGCTTTCATGTATCGCTCACTGAACAGGTTGAGTCATTCTTATTGATTTCACTATACCGTCCGCTTAGTCATTACGCTATATAAAACGTATAGCTACACTATAAACCTGTCCGTTATCGCGCAATGCGCTGGACGACCCAGCGGGTGAGAGCCGCAGGCGCGAGACGTGTAGCGAACGACAGGAATCCGGCTTGCATGCCGACTGTCCAGTGGGTCTTGTGGATTCGTCGTTTCGACGTCGCGCAAGCCCACACGGTCGATGCGACGTCGTGCGAGGTGAGCCGGATACCCAGCGATCTGGCGCTGGGGATACGACCGTAGTCATCAGCCATTGCGGTCTTTACGAAGCTCGGCCAGATATCGCTCACGCGAATACCGAACTTTCCCCATTCGAGGTCGAGCCCTTCGGTGAATCCGCGCACGGCGAACTTGCTCGCCGAGTAGGTTGCAAGTTCGGGCTGGCCGTAGATGGCGGTGGCGGAGGCCATATTGATGACATGAGAGCAGGGCGTGCCTCGCAGGTACCGGAAAGCGCTGTGACAGCCGGTGATCATTCCCTGAACGTTCACGTCAAGCATTGCCTGGTGTCTGGTCAAGGGTACGGCTTCAAATTGCCCGGCAGCGAGAATCCCGGCGTTATTGAGCAACACGTCAAGCCGCTGGCCGCTGTGTGCCCAGAAATCCACAAGCGCTCGCTTCCATGCTTCGGGATCGCTCACGTCGAGCGCTCCGCAGACGGCATTGCCCTCT
This sequence comes from Pseudomonas sp. GV085, assembly GCF_003050925.1. GTDB lineage: Bacteria > Pseudomonadota > Gammaproteobacteria > Pseudomonadales > Pseudomonadaceae > Aquipseudomonas. Next base: position 21,903 of record NZ_QAOV01000002.1, read on the forward strand.
CCCAGGGTCGCGGCAACCGCGGCGACACCCTCTGAATCGATATCGTATAGCCCCACGAACCAACCGCGCCGCGCAAACAACTCAGCGCAGGCGCGACCGATTCCCGAAGCCGCGCCTGTGACGAAGATCGCTGGTCTCCATTCAGGAAGAAGGGATTGAGTCGGGTTTCTGGCTGTTTGATTGCTCTGTACCACAGTGATGTGCGGTTTCATTTCAGAGGTTCCCTTCAGGAGCTGAGCATTCAGGTTTTGTGTGCAGGTCAGTGCATATTGCGAGAGTAATATAACGGTGTTATGTTTTGCAATAACAGTGTTATCCAGCTCTCCGACTGATCCGATGACTGGTCAGGAGGTGGAAATACTGATGGGAGCGCTTGCTCTCTACGTTTGTCACCGGAGGATCCAAGAGATGACGAAGATGCATGCACCGCCCGAGTACCTTGATATGGAGTCCCGTGGCTCTGTGTTGATTGCGCGGCTGGATGGAGGTCCACACGGGCTGATGGGGTTGGACATGGCCAATGAGCTTGCGGCGCTACTGGACAAGCTGGAGTCCGATACCGCGGTAAAAGCAGTTGTGCTCACCGGAACTCATCCTGAGCGTTTCATCGGTCATGCAGACGTTCGTTGGCTGCAGGAAGGTGGAAAGAGTATCCCGTCGGTCGGGCGCGGTATGGCCTCGGCGATCGCTCGAACCGCCAAGGCCGTTCGCGGTATTGCGCCATTGGCGGCAGCGGCGTCCCTGACACCGCTGGATGGCGGGATGCAACTGGACAAGCTGCACGACACTTTTTTACGGATGAACCGCAGTGGCGTCATTTTCGTCGCCGCGCTGAATGGATCTGCGCTGGGACTGGGCAGCGAGCTCGCGCTAGCGTGTGACGTGCGCCTGATGGCGGATGGCGATTTCTTCATCGGGCAGCCCGAGGTGCTTCTTGGAATCCTTCCTGGTGGCGGAGGCACTCAGCGATTGCCACGTCTGGTCGGCGCCCATCGCGCGCTGATGCTGATGCTTGAAGGTCGGCCGGTGGCGCCACAGAAGGCGCTCGAAATAGGCTACATCGACGAAGTGGTTGCTCCGGATGCGCTGCTTGATCGCGCCATCGAGCTGGCCGGGTATCTGGGTTCCCGACCCAAAGGGGCGATTGAGGCCGTCAAGCGAGCCGTGTACTTCGGCGGGTCAGCCACCCTCGACGAGGGGCTGCATAGGGAGCGTACCGAATTCATCAGGATCTCGCCGACCGAGACGGCGCAATCGCTGATGGTCGAATACCTTGAGCGCACCGATCGGGACGGCAACGCGCCGTTCTACAACCCGGCCATTTTCGAGCAAACCCTTGAGCAAGGCTCTTTGCCCCTGCAAAACGGGGGAGGGAGGAAATGAATCAAATGTCACCGCTTACCTATCAGTTCACTCGCCAGGACGTTCAATTTGACTCGGGTGAAACCTACTGTTCGGCCTGGCTCTACCTGCCGGTTGGCGTGGAGAAACCGCCGATCGTAGTGCTCGGACACGGACTGGGTGCGGTTCGCGAGATGCGCCTCGATGCCTTTTGCGAACGATTCGCCGCTGCGGGAATCGCTACATTGGCCTTCACCTACCGTTATTTCGGAGACAGCGGTGGTCGGCCCAGGCAGTTGATGTCTGTGAAACGGCAACTGGCTGACTGGGATGCCGCGCTGGACTTCGTCAAAGGCTGCGCGGAGGTCGATGGGCGCCGGGCTGCCGTATGGGGAAGCTCGTTTGGGGGAGGGCATGCGATTACCGTGGCCAGCCGGCATCCCGAGTTACTGGCCGCCATCAGTCAGTGCCCTTTCACCGATGGCCTGGCTTCAACTGCCGCACTGGGTGTGAAGGGATCGCTGCAGGTAATGCCGGTGCTCCTGCGTGATTTTGCAGCCAGGCTACTGGGTCGCCCGCCCGTGATGGTGCCAATCGCTGCCGCTCCCGGTCAGCCAGCCTTGATGAATGCGCATGACGCGCTGCCGGGTTATCTGGCCTTGGTGCCGAAGGGCATGGTGTTCGTCAATCACGTCGCCGCACGGGTGCTCCCGGAAATCATGGTTTATCGGCCCGGACGCTCGGCCTCCAAGGTGAAGCTCCCCATCCTGTTTTGCGTCAGCACCACTGACACCGTCACGCCACCGGAACAGACGATCGCCTTGGTGCGCAAGGCGCCGCATGGAGAAACCAGACTCTACGCGGCGGGGCATTTCGAGTTCTACATGGGCGACGCGTTCGAAGAGCTGGTGACGGATCAGACCCAATTTCTGACGAAGCATCTACTCGGCTCTTCAGCCAACTGATTCAAGCGTTTTCGTCACTTTTCAGAGAGAACAACAATAATGTGTTTTTCCAGACTTTCAGATGTGCGCGCGGCGACAGAGCCTGATGCTCTGTGCATCGCTGACGACAGCAGCAACCTGACTAACCGGCAGTTCCATTCCAGAGTCCTCGCGGCAGCGGGAGTATTCGCGGACAGGGGAGTGGGCGTTGGGGACGTCGTTGCAATCATGTTGCCCAACCAGGTGGAGTTTGTGGTGGCGATGTTCGCCGCCTGGCGTCTGGGGGCTGCGGTCACGCCTATGAATCCGGGGCTCACCAATAAGGAAGCTGCTCATCAATTGGTTGATTCGGGGGCGAAGCTGCTCGTCAATATCAGTGGCGAAACTGTGATCCCAAGTGTGCAATCCCTGCCAGTGGCCGATCTGGAAGCAGGGGCACCCTATACCGGTATGCCGATTGCAGAGCTTGCCGCACTCGCTCTGTTGATCTACACCAGTGGCACTACCGGCCTGCCGAAGGGCGTGATGCTCGATCACGCCAATATCGAAGCCATGTCACAAATGGGCCGACATTCGCTCAAGGTTACAGCAGCAGACCATTGCTTATTGATACTGCCACTCTTTCACGTAAACGGCATTGTGGTGAGTACCCTTATCCCGCTATCAAGCGGTGGTCGGGTTTCGATTCGCAAGCGTTTCAATGTCGACACGTTTTTTGAGGATGTCGAGTGGCTTCGACCCACCTACTTCTCTGCAGTGCCAACCATCTACGCAATGCTCAGCGCGTTACCTCGCGAGGTAAAACCTTATACCTCCAGTCTTCGGTATGGCATCTGCGGCGCGGCGCCTGCATCGGCGCAACTACTGGAAAAATTTGAAGCTCGCTTCGGTTTTCCGCTGCTTGAGGGATATGGTCTGTCCGAAGGCACGTGCGCTTCGACCATCAACCCCTTCGACGGCCTGCGCAAGGTCGGTACGGTCGGGCGGCCCTTCATCGGGCAACGCATTGCAATCGCCGACCCGAGCGGTGTGCATTTGCCGCAGGGCGCCACTGGCGAGGTGCTGGTTCAAGGCCCTAACGTCATGCGCGGTTACCTTGGCAAGCCCGAGGAAACGGCGAAGACCATCGTCGATGGCTGGTTGCACACCGGCGACATTGGCAGGATCGACGAAGACGGTTATCTGGCCATTGTCGGGCGCCTTAAAGAGATGATCATTCGCGGCGGCGAGAACATCTATCCGAAGGAGATCGAGGATGTGTTGTGCGAATTTCCGGGGGTGCTTGAAGCCGCAGTGATTGGTGTCCCTCACGAGACCTTCGGCGAAATAGTGGTTGCCTACGTCGCGTTTCGTACGGGAATCGCCGGTACCCAGGAGGGCTTGAATGAGCACTGCACTGACCGGCTGACGCGTTATAAAAGACCTTCCACGATCAACATCATCGATAGCCTGCCAAAGAATGCCGTGGGCAAGGTCGACAAGCTGAAGCTGCGCAAGATGTGGACCGAATGTGTCGATTGACAGGTAGTTACCTGATGGACTTTAGGCGAAAAGCAACCGGCACGTAGAAGGGGACACATCATGAAAAACGCAGACTTCGACTGGCTGGTGATCGGATCGGGATTTGGCGGCAGTGTCTCGGCGCTGCGCCTCGTGGAGAAAGGCTATCGCGTCGGGGTGCTCGAGCGCGGCCGTCGCTATCGCGACGAAGACCTTCCCAAGTCGGCCTGGCAGTTCAACAAGTATCTGTGGGCACCCGCATTGGGTTTGAAAGGCATCATGCGCATGTCGCTGTTTCGTCATGTCTTTTTTCCCAGCCAGTCGGGTGTCGGTGGCGGCAGCACCGTGTATGGCGGTGTGTTGTACCGCGCCAAGCCAGCGTTCTTCGACAACGTGCAGTGGCGCGAGCTCGGTCACTGGGACAGGCTATTGCAGCCTCACTACGATACGGCCGAGCGCATGCTTGGGGTAAAGACGGTGCCATTCGACTCGACGAACCAGCAACTGGCCCGGGAGATGGCGCAACACTTCGCAACCGAAGACACATTCACTCGAGCACCCACCGGAGTGTTCTTTGGCGAACCGGGAAAAACCGTCAAGGACCCCTATTTCGGTGGGGAAGGGCCTGACCGTACCGGGTGTATACGTTGCGGCGCCTGTATGGTGGGATGCCGCGTCGGTGCCGTGAACTCGCTGGTGAAAAACTACCTGTGGTTCGCAGAGAAACGCGGCGTGCAGATATTGGCAGAGCGCGAGGTCGTTGATGTGAGCCCGCTCGGGGCCGCCGACGGCAGTGAAGGCTATCGTGTGACCGCCCAGCGTCCCGGTGCCTGGTTCTTCCGTGATCGTCAGACGTATACCGCTCGTGGAGTGATCTTCGCTGGCGGGGCTCTCGGTACCAACGAATTATTGGCCAACTGCAAGCACGGCGGTTCGTTGCCCCGGGTCAGCGATCGCCTTGGTGAACTGGTGCGCACCAACAGCGAATCGATTCTGAATGTGCGCCTGCCCGAGGACCGCAAAACCTGGAACGATGTCACCGCCAGCAGCAGTGTGCACGTCGATCAGGATACCCACATCGAGTTTCTCACCTATGGTCGCAACGCGGACTTCCTGAGCTTGCTTTGCACGCTGTTGGTCGGTAAGGGTAACCGCGTGACGCGGCCGTTGAAATGGCTGGGGAATATCGTGTTGCACCCGGTGCGATGGCTCAAGTCAATGTGGCCAAGGGGCTGGAGCCGACACATGGTGATGCTGCTGGTGATGCAGACATTGGACAATGCGATTGCACTGCGTCCCAGGAAGCGTTGGCTGGGCCGTGGCTATCGCCTCGTCACTGAGCAGAACCGCAAAAAGCCAAATCCGACGTACATCGAGATGGGTAATCAGGCCGCTCAGTGGCTGGCCAGGCACACCGGCGGTATTGCCCAGAGCAACGTACTGGAAGCGCTGGGCAACATTCCGACAACAGCCCATGTGCTGGGAGGCGCCGTGATCGGCGCCGATGCCCAACGCGGCGTGATTGATCAGAACCTTCACGTTTTCGGTTACCACAACATGTTGGTGTGTGACGGCGCTGCGATGCCTGCAAATCCCGGGGTTAATCCTGCGCTGACCATCACGGCACTTGCCGAGTACGCCATGGCGCAGATTCCACAGGCTCCTGTGTACTTGAACTGAAATACTGTTCGCACCGCGTGACCGCATGGTTGCGCGGTTTTTTCAAGACTCTGGCGCAGTTGCCTGCCCGGCAATCACGCCAGCAGTGGAAGATTCGACTTTTTCGCGCTTTGCTCCCAAGCCGACGACAATGTTGTTACACGTCGCTACCAGGATCTGCGCAGCAGGATTTTCCACGCCTGAGAAGTGGCCGGCGAGTTCGAGCATGATGAATCCATGCGCGGTACTCCACAGCTGTGGCGCGATGAGAGCGGGATCGATTTTGCGAACGCATTTGGCATCGACCAGGCGAGCGCAAGCGTTGATCAGAATCGCGTATGTCGCTTTGAAGGCTTCCGATTGCCCATTTGCAATCGAGGTCATGGTACCTCGTGAGGGGCTATATCTGCCGTCAATCGAAAGACCGAACATCAAGTCGTACAGATGGGGATTGCTTCGTGCAAGGTCTCGGCAAGCCAGGAGCATCGCGCATAAGTCGGCTATGGGATCCTCCGTGATGGGCACACGCTTGAAGACTGCAGCCAAGCGCTTGAATCCCTCGTCAGCGACGGCTTGTAGAAGTTCCGGCACTCCGCCGAAGTGTGTGTAAACCCCCATGGTCGACAGGCCGGCTTCGCTCGCGACCGAACGGGCCTTGACTTCGGACGGGCCGCTGGAGGCGAGCACACGGATGGTTGCCTCGACGAGGCGGGTGGGGGCATTAGGGAGTGAGTTATCAGTGGTCATGTTGCAATACTGCCATAACGGCGTTATGTTTATCAAATAACATCGTTATTGATCTGTAACCGCTCGATCATGAGGATTCAGGCAATGCGCACTTTGAATAAAGCAGGTGTCTTCGGACTCACCCTGGCAGCAGCAGTCATGTCATCGGCGCTGTGGGCAGACGACAGTTCGCCGGTTGGCCTGTGGCAAAACATCGACGATGTCAGTGGCAAGCCGAGGGCGTTGATTCGCATCACCGAATCCGATGGCACGCTGAAGGGCATTATCGAAAAAGCGTTTCCCACTCTCAAAGAAAATCAGAATCCGAGGTGCGAGAAATGTGAAGGCGTGAACAAGAATGTGCCGATTGTAGGCCTGACCATTCTGACCGGTTTGCGAAAGGATGGCGAAGAGTACACCGGTGGCCACATCCTCGATCCGGATAACGGCAAGGTCTATAGCAGTAAAGTCCACCTGACCGACAACGGCAAAAAGCTCAGCGTACGCGGCTACATTGGCGTGCCGGTATTAGGGCGCTCACAGACCTGGGTACGCCAGGAATAAGGAAGCACGATGAAAGCATTCATTATCGATCGCTACGGAAAAAAGGCTGCGTTACGGGCGACCGAAATACCAGAACCTGAATTGGGCAAGGATGATGTTTTAGTCCAGATCCATGCGGCGGGTGTAAACCCTCTGGATTTAAAAATCAGAGACGGTGAGTTCAAAATGATTTTGCCTTATCGCATGCCGCTTGTTCTGGGTAATGATTTGGCTGGGGTCGTCGTACGGGTCGGCTCAGGCGTGCAGCAATTCAAGGCGGGTGATGAGGTCTATGCACGGCCCGATGACAATCGAATCGGTGCGTTCGCCGAATTCATTGCGATCGATCAACGTTCGCTGGCGCTCAAGCCGAAAGGTCTCACCATGGAGGAAGCAGCTTCGATCCCTCTGGTTGGCTTGACCGCGTGGCAGGCACTGGTCGAAAAAGCGAACTTGAAGAAAGGCCAAAAGGTACTTATCCACGCGGGCTCCGGTGGCGTGGGAACACTGGCCATTCAGCTGGCCAAACACCTGGGGGCGACCGTCGCGACGACCACCAGCACGGCGAATGTCGAATGGGTGAAGCGTCTCGGTGCGGATATCGTGATCGATTACCGCAAAGACGATTTCGAAAAGGTCCTGCACGACTACGATGTGGTCTTGAACAGCCTCGGCACAGAGACTCTCGAGAAGTCGTTACGCATCCTGAAGCCGGGTGGAAAGCTCATCTCAATCTCTGGACCGCCGGATGTAGACTTTGCGAAAAGCGCTGGATTGTCCGGGTTCCTGAAACTGGTCATGCGTCTGTTGAGTTATGGGATCAGGAAAAAGGCCAGGCGTCGTGGTGTCAGCTATTCATTTCTTTATATGAGAGCCAGCGGTGAGCAATTGCGCAAGATTACCGCGCTCATCGATTCCCGGGTCATACGCCCGGTGGTGGACCGGGTTTTTCCTTTCGAATCGACCCCGGAGGCCTTGGCTTATGTTGAAACCGGCCGGGCAAAAGGCAAGGTCATCGTCAAGGTAAAGTAACGAGATGACGTCCATGTTCGAAAACTTCGAAACGCACCGAATTACCGTAGGTGATGTAGAAATTGCCTGTGTTGCAGCGGGCATAGGCGAACCCATACTGATGCTCCACGGTTTTCCGCAGACCATGGCGCTCTGGGCGCGTATCGCACCTGGGCTGGTCGCGCGTGGCTATCGGGTTGTCTGTGCTGATTTGCGTGGGTATGGCGCATCGTCTAAGCCGCCGGCTCAACCAGATCTGTCGAACTACGGATTTCGCGCCATGGCTGCGGATCAGGTCGAACTGATGTGTGTGCTCGGGCATGAACGGTTCCATCTTGTCGGACACGACCGTGGTGCGCGCACTGCATACCGGATGACGCTGGATTATCCAGACAAGGTGGCGAGCGTCACGCTGATGGACATCGTCCCTACGGCTGTGATGCTGACAGATCTGCGCAAGGACGTCGCCCGCAGTTACTGGCACTGGTTTTTCCTGTCTCAGCCCGCACCCTTCCCGGAGCGCATGATTGAGGCAGATCCCGATTTCTTTTTCGAAAGCTGCCTGTTCGGCTGGGGCGCCGCAGGGCTGAAAGATTTCGATGCTGACCAACTGGCGGCGTATCGGAAAGCCTGGCGCGATCCGGCGACGATCGCCGGGTTTTGCAACGACTATCGCGCCACGCTCACTGTGGATCTAAAGGACGATTTGTCAGATTCCGGACGACGTATCACCGCGCCCGCGCTGATTCTCTATGGCGCCTCGGGTGCGATGGCCAGGCACTATGATTTACCCGCCTCCTGGGTGAGTCGCTGCACAGTGATGGAGGCCTCTGCGATAGTGGGCGGGCATTTTTTTGCTGATGCCCGGCCAGACGAGGTCGTTGAACGAGTCGCCGTATTTTTGGCAAGCCATCCCTTGCAGTCTTGCTGAATACCTTCCGTGCATCGATGTCGATGCCTGCCGTGCCCTGTTGATAGCGGATAACGCTCAGTGACGCTGGCTGCGAATGGCTCCCCACCATGGGTATCTACACATCTTCCCGAGTTTGATGGTGTACATATCCATTTCTGCGGTAACGGCCGCTTAGGGTTCCGCCCTGACGGCGGGTCACTTGGAAAAGCCCCAAGTAACCAAGGGCTCTTGCCCCGCCATTCGGTGCCTCGCTTAGGCTCGGCATACCCTCACTCCGGCATTGCTCCGGGGGCCCGCCGCCATCGGCCATCCATGGCCGGGGGCGGCTACCGCGGCATCCCTGCCGCGGTGCCCCCTGCGCAATACCTGCGTTCGGCCTCTGGGAAAGGGGCAACAGATCAAAATCAAAAGCCAAAGCAACGGCAGATCAACAGCATCGCGAGCAGGCTCGCACACAGTCGGAGTGGGTACATCCGGGGAAAATTGGTCGGCTGACAGGCCACCATCGCAGCGATGCGGCGACCCGACAAGCCAGCCACAAAAAATCAGCGCCCATCCGCTCTGCCTTTCACCACTCAACAGGCCGAGCGTTAGCTCGCCTGCAGCTGTTGATCTTGATGCACCGCCCCCTCGTGAGGCCGAGTGGAGGTTCTGCGTAGTGGGCAACCCGGCATGGATGCCGGGTTAGCCGCGTACGGCCATGGATGGCCGATCGCGGCGGGCCCCCGGAGCAGGACCGGAGCGAGGGCATGCCGAGCCTGGGCGAGGCACCGAACGAAAGGGGCAAGAGCCCTTGGTTACTTGGGGCTTTTCCAAGTGACTCGCTGTAAAAGCGAAACCGCTAGCGGCCGTTACCGCAGAAATGGATATGTACTCCCAACACCACGCCCCGGCAGTGAATCTCTGTAGCTCACAAGATATGTAGATACCTATGCACCATGGGCACGCAGCCTTTTCTCTGGATTGCCGCTGAGGCAACGACCTACGTGGACTGCGACGGTGACAGTGTCGCGAGAATTTTTTCGCGGCAGACCTCCAGAATCTCATCCGCCAGTGGGGAATCATCCGGGCAAGCCCGCGACAACACGACTGCGCCGATCGCATGGGCAAGCATGTCGATCATCCGTGCTCGCACTGTGTGCGGATCCACGTCGCCCGGCGAGTCATCAGGCTCAAGGGCTGCCAGCATGCTTTCGACCCCGTCGGCAAACGTTGCCTTGATCTCCCCTGATTGACGCGCAGCGTCGCCGCAGAGGGCGGCCATCGTGCAGCCAGCGTTGCGGCCATCACGGTGAGCCCGTGACACGTAAAGATTGACGAACTCGGTGACGTCCAGGTCCGCGGTATTGACCAGGCTCTGCGAAAGCCCGTTCGCCGCTGCTTCAGCCATCAAATCGGCTTTGGAGCGAAAGTGCTTGTAGAACCCGCCATGGGTGAACCCGGCAGCGGCCATCAGTTCCGCCACCCCCACACCGTCATAGCCGCGTTCACGAAACAGGGCGGAGGCCGTCTCGACGATGTGCGCCCGATTCGCCTGTGCCTGCGCTTTGGTGACTCTCATACCCACATGCCTCTTTGAATCTGCTGACTGTCAGGCGCTCAATATACATTGATGTCAATCATCATCAAAGTCATTGACGATTAAGATTATGATCATCATCATAACGGCTCGCCAACTTTGCAAGGGCTCAGGCCATGAGCGCCGCCCACCTGAAAGCGCCGATCGCATGGCGATGCACACTCGCAACAACGACCATCAGTCAACGTGGGAGAAACAAGGCATGACCGAAAAAACTTTATTTGAGCCCTACACCCTCGGCTCCCTGACGCTCTCCAACCGGGTGGTCCTGGCGCCGCTGACGCGCAACCGCGCCGGTGCGGGCTTCGTTCCAAGCGAGTTCGCTGCAACGTATTACAGCCAGCGGGCGTCGGCCGGCCTGCAGATTTCCGAGGCCACACAGATTTCGCAGCAAGGGCAGGGCTACCAGGATACGCCCGGCATCTACTCGCAAGCGCAGATCGACGCGTGGCGTGAGGTCACTGATGCCGTCCATGGGAAGAACGGGAAAATTTTCCTGCAGTTGTGGCACGTCGGACGAGTTTCGCATGTTGATCTGCAGGAGAACGGCGCCGCTCCGGTGGCGCCCTCGGCCATCCGGGCCGCAACCAAGACGTTCGTCAACAACAGCTTTGTCGACGTTTCCGAGCCTCGGGCGCTGGCGCTCGACGAACTGCCCGGGATCGTCAACGACTTCCGCCAGGCCGCGGCAAACGCTATTGCCGCAGGCTTCGATGGCGTCGAGATCCATGGCGCCAATGGCTATCTGCTGGACCAGTTCGTCAAGGACGGTGCCAACGTACGCACCGATGCCTACGGCGGGTCGATCGAAAATCGCGCGCGGCTGCTGCTGGAGGTGACGGCAGCAGTGGTGGCCGAGATTGGCGCCGAGCGCACCGGCATTCGTATCTCGCCGGTTTCGCCCACCAATGGTGTCTCGAGCAGCGATCCACAGGGGCAGTTCGACTACATCGTCGATCAGCTCGACGCCTTGGGCATCGTCTATCTCCATGTCGTCGAGGGTGCGACCGGCGGGCCGCGCGAGGTCGCACCGTTCGACTTCGATTCCCTGCGCCGGCGATTCAGGAACACCTACATCGCCAACAACGGTTATGACCTGGATCTCGCTACCTCCCGGCTCACCGAAGGCAAGGCAGACCTCTTCGCGTTCGGGCGCCCATTCATTGCCAACCCCGATCTGGTGGAACGTCTGAAAACCGCAGCGCCGTTGGCGTCCTTCGATCCGACCACGCTTTTCGGCGGTGGTGCTGCGGGATACATCGACTATCCGGCCCTCGCTGACGCCAGCGCCCTGTAACACTGGCGCGGTGTCGATTTATACGTTGCATGCCCGACATGGGTTCACCTGATCAAGAGAGCAACTATATGACTACCCATCCCGCAGTCCTGATTACCGGCGCTTCCTCCGGCATCGGCGCCACCTATGCCGAGCGCCTCGCACGTCGCGGCCACGATCTGGTGCTGGTTGCCCGCGACAAAGCCAGGCTGGAGACACTGGCGGCTCGCCTGCGCGAGGAACACAGCGTCGCTGTCGATATCCTCCAGGCCGATCTCACCCAGCCCGGCGACCTGGCCGTCGTCGAGACGCGCCTGCGCGATGATTCGCGCATCGGCATCCTCATTAACAATGCCGGGGCAGCCCAGTCTGGCAGCTTCATCGAGCAGACGACCGACGATGTCGCTCGACTCGTCGCGCTCAACACAACCTCGTTGGTGCGACTCGCCAGCGCAATCGCCCCTCGGCTTGCGCAGGCCGGTGAAGGCGCGATCGTCAATATCGGTTCAGTGGTTGGCTTGGCGCCGGAATTCGGCATGTCAGTCTATGGCGCCACCAAGGCCTTTGTGCTGTTTCTATCCCAGGGACTGAGTCTGGAACTCGCGCCCAAAGGCGTCTATATCCAGGCCGTGCTTCCTGCCGGTACTCGCACGGAGATTTGGGGGCGTGCGGGCATCGACATCAACGCGCTGCCGGAACTGATGGAGGTGGGTGAGCTGGTGGATGCCGCGCTGGTGGGCTTCGATCGGCGTGAGCTGGTGACCATCCCGCCACTGCATGACGCCAGTCGCTGGACTGCCCTGGATGCCGCGCGACAAGCGCTCATCTCGGACATTCGACAAGCGCATGTAGCAGAGCGGTATCGCACGGAGTAAACAATGACCCATTCCGACAATTACCTTGGATCGGGTACGTCCTACGTAACTGCCGTAAACCGCTCGATCAATGTCGCAGGGACTGTGTTTGCCTACCGTGATCTGGGGCCTCGCAGCGGGGTGCCGCTGATTCTTCTCAACCATTGGGGCGCGGTATTGGACAACTTCGACCCGCGGATCATCGATGGTCTTGCCAGTCAGCATCGCGTCATCGCCACTGACTACCGAGGCATCGGCGCATCGGGAGGAACCGCGCCCCTGACCATTGATGAAATGGCGCGGGATGCAATAGCCCTGATCCACGGGCTTGGCCTGGAGAAGGTTGATCTGATCGGTTTTTCCCTTGGCGGATTCGTGGCACAGGACATCGTGCTCAAAGCCCCCGACCTGGTACGCAAGCTCATTTTGGCGGGTACAGGGCCGGCGGGCGGCAAAGACATTGACAGGGTAGGGGCGGCATCCTGGCCATTGATGATCAAGGGGTTACTGACGCTGCGGGATCCGAAGTTCTACCTGTTCTTCACAGGCTCGGCCAATGGTCGCCAAGCCGCGAAGGCCTTCTTGAAGCGACTGAAGGAGCGCAAAACGGATCGGGACAAGGGGCCCACGCCAAATGCCTTCTCGCGACAGTTGAAGGCGATCAAGGCGTGGGGGATGCAGGCACCTCAGGATCTGGGCAGTATCCGGATCCCGGTACTGATCGCCAATGGTGATAACGACATCATGGTGCCGACAGTGAACTCTACTGATATGGCCCGCCGCATCCCGAACTCGCAACTGATCATTTATGAAGATGCCGGACATGGTGCGATTTTCCAGAATCACGCCAATTTCGTGGCGAAGGCGCTGGCTTTTCTCGATCCCGAACAGCCTGACAAAACGTTACCTGACCCGCACTAGTTTCTCGGTTACGCGAGGCTATCCGGATCCCCGAAGAACATCTGAATCCGCGAGCGCAGCCAGCGCTCCCCCGGATCGTTATCCTGCGACCCGCGCCAGGCCATATGCAGTTCAAAGCTGCGCACCGGCAACGGCGGATCTTCGGCACGCACACCGCCCGCGGCAGTCAGCGCATCGGCCGTGTAGTCCGGCACCGTAGCCACGATGTCAGTGCCCGCGAGCAGGGTGCTCAACCCGTTGAACTGCGGCACGGCGAGCACCACATGACGTTTGCGCCCGAGTTTTTCCAGTTCTTCATCGATAAAACCGCTGAGGTCCCCGGCGAACGACACCAGTGCATGGGGGCGAGCGCAGTAATCATCCAGGCTCAACGGCCCCGGCACGGTGTCGGCGCGCAACAGCTTGGGCTGGCTGCGGCGCAACACTTTGCGCTTGGCGTTGGCCGGCAGATCGGTGGTGTAACTGACACCGATGGAAATTTCCCCGGACGCCAGCATTCCCGGCATCAGGATGTAGTTGACCCTGCGCACCACCAGCACAATCCCCGGCGATTCGGCACGCAGGCGCTTGAGCAGCATGGGCAGCAAGGCGAACTCGACATCGTCCGAAAGGCCGATGCGGAACACGGCGGTACTTGTGGCAGGATCGAACTCGGCCGCACGGCTGACGGCGGTGGAAATCGAATCCAGTGCCGGCGACAGCAGGGCGAAAATCTCGATCGCCCGGGCGGACGGCTCCATGCTGCGGCCGGTACGCACAAACAAAGGATCATCGAACAAGCCGCGCAGGCGCGAGAGCGCCGCACTGATGGCCGGCTGGCCGAGGAACAGTTTTTCCGCAGCACGGGTCACGCTGCGTTCGTGCATCAATGTTTCGAAAACGATCAACAGGTTCAGGTCGACACGACGTAGGTCATTACGATTCATCTGGAGTCCTGGCAGAGTCAGCAAACTTGACGTGAGCAGCCATATGAGAACAATGGCCAGCAGGAATATTACGGGGAAAGGCTGGTACTCTGCACCGGGTAATTCAGATTTCCTACAAAGGCGGCTCCAGTTTCCTACGATATTGCCGCCGCCGCGGAATCAATGACAGGCATGTCGACTATTAATAGCCACAGATAGTGTTGGGTTGAAAGCCCAGCTAGAGTTCAAGGCATTAGAGGTTCAATTGGCGAGGTTTGCGATGTCCCGCACGATCCGTTTTCACAAGTTTGGTCCAGCCGAGGTGCTCAAATGCGAAGAGCATGCGGCGGCTCTGCCTGCACCGGGCGAAGTGCAGGTGCGCGTCGAAGCGATCGGCATCAGTTGGTATGACATTCTTTGGCGCCAGAACCTGGCCTCGTCCCACGCTCGTCTGCCTTCAGGCCTTGGTCATGAAATGGCCGGTATCGTCACGGCCGTCGGCGATGGCGTTGAAGACCTGGCCGTCGGTGACAAGGTTGCCAGTTTCCCGGCTGAAAGCCCGAACGATTACCCGGTCTACGGCGAGCAGATCGTTCTGCCGCGATCGGCACTGACCCGCTACCCGGATGTGCTCAGCCCGATTGAAGCCAGCGTGCACTACACGCCGTTGTTGATTGCCTATTTCGCCTATGCGGATCTGGCACGGGTCAAACCCGGGCAGTTTGCCCTGGTGACCGACGCCAGTCATTGCGCCGGACCTTCGTTCGTACAACTGGGCAAGGCCTTGGGTGTTCGAGTGATCGCCGCGACCAAGTCAGCAGACGAGCGTGAGTATCTGCTGTCACTGGGTGCCGAGAAAGTCATCGTCACCGAGGAAGAAGATCTTCTGGTACGAATCAACAAGATCACCGATAACCGCGGCGTGGATGTGGTATTCGATGGTTTGGGCGGTCCGCAGATGTCGTTGCTTGGCGATGTGTTGGCGCCTCGCGGCAGCCTGGTGCTGTACGGCCTGCAAGGCGGCAACCAGACGCCTTTCCCGGCTTGCGCAGCGTTCCAGAAAAACATTCAGTTCTTCGTACACTGCATCGGCAACTTCACTGGCAAGCCGGAACTGGGCATCACCCAGGACCAGGTCGCACTGCAACGTGCCTTGCGCGACATCAATCAGATGACTGCCGACCGCGTTCTGCTGCCGCTCAAGACTCGGGTCTTCCCGTTTGCCGAGTTTGTCGAAGCGCACCGCTACATGGACGAATGCCCGTGTCGCGAAAGGGTCGCGCTGCAGGTCGAACCGGCATAACAATCGCCGCAATAGCCCACCCAAGAGTCCGTGCCCACGCGGACTCTTTCGTTTCAGTCCCCCCCTCCCCAAAAAAAGGTTTTTCACGGAATTCCGGGGGAACACATATAACGAAATATCTGTAAGGGCTGCCGAAGGCTGCGATCTTTTTGATCTTGATCTTCAGCAATCTCCAGATCGCAAAAGCAAGATCAAAAAGATCGTCCGAACGCGGCCCGAACCTTCGGCAGCTCCTACAGGGGAACGCGTGCACCACCAAACAACGAGGTCGAGCGTTAGCTCGCCTCGCGGTGCTGTTGCGGTGCACGCCCCCTCGTGAGGCCGAGCGCAGGTTCTGCGCAGTGGGCAACCCGGCATAGATGCCGGGTTAGCCGCGTACGGCCATGGATGGCCGATCGTGGCGGGCCCTGTAGGAGCGAGCTTGCTCGCGAAAAACCTGAGAGCACCGCGGGGTGTCAGGCTCCCCGCGTCATCGTTGACCTCCATCGCGAGCAAGCTCGCTCCTACAGGCTCTTCCAAGTGACCCGCCGTCAGGGCGGAACCCTAAGTGGCCGTAACCGCAACAATGGATATGTACACCAGGAAGAAAATGCTCGGCCGTAAGGTCGCCATCGCTGGCAAGTCGGATCGCCGCACCGCAGCTTCTACAGGTATCGGTGTTCCCCGGGATTGTGTGAAGAACCAAAAAAAGCCGTCGATCCGCAGGCCGGTCCAGCAACTGAACTGGTTTTTGCCCGTAATCTGTAGCTTCTAATCATCCACTAAGCCCTGATAATTGAATGATTACTTTCATCTCAAGGAATGAGTCATGGTTGGGTGTCAGGCTGGAACTTTTCAATGTGCGCCGTCGGTGCGCATCTCCAAACTAGTGTGTCGTTGCGTAGTTGCCAACAAGACAGCGACAACTTCCTTCCTTATTTCTTGTATTAAGTGTCTGTGGGACATTGTCGGAAGTTTCCTAGGACTGCCGTTTAAATCGAGCAAGCCCTTGCCAGCCGGGCGCTACAGCTTCGCTTGCGTCGTTAAGCCGAGGGGGCGCTACGAACGTTTCAAATGATCGACAGAAAATTCAAGTGCTAGCATTTGGCAATAAAGTCCATGACTTCATACGTGCAGACAGTCCAACGGGATTTGCTGTCTGCGCGATATTGAACTTACGAGTATCAGGTAAATAAAGATGACCAGCATCCATGACCAAGCGATGAACTATGTCTATCAACAGGTGCTGCAGCGATTGCTGGGGTTTTTTTCCCGTGCCGAACGCACCGCATTGCAATTGTTGATTCAGCGCCTGGCGGTAGCGGCAGGGGGCATGGGGCGCATTGGCGAATACAAGGTGCTGGCGATCCAGTCCGGAACCCGTGACAACTGCTACACACTGGCATTGTTGCGTGCTGCGCAGCTGATCATCGCCACGCGGGCACCGGCGACATTCCAGTTGCGCATCGCCTCGTTGCGATTGAACGGGGCAAGCTGCGCGGCCGTGGAGAACATGCACCGGACCAACAGCGCATTGTTTGTCTATGACGATCCCCGAGTCGAGGTGTTGATGGTCGATGATCGCGAAGTCTTGCCGTTCAACCACCTGACGCCGACCTCCGACGCCGGTCGCGAGTCCGGCCGCCTGAACCTGTTGATGATCGGCCATCGCCGGGCTTGGCGCGGCGGGTTCGACCTGTGGGATGACGGTTATCTGACAACGGGAGAGTTCTACGGACAAATCGCCCGCTGGGACGGTGGTGTGGACGCCTTGCTCATCGCTGATACGTTGCGTCAGCAAAAGCAGTTCATCGATGGATTGAAACGTGCCGCGACCAAGGCAGGGCTCACGCATTCATACGGGGGCGAGGCCGGTTATTCGGGGTTGTTTGCGCTGCTCGATGAACTGGGCAGCGACTGCTATCACGCGTTCTACGCCGATTACGGCCAGGCCCGATGGCGTCCACAAGAGCGCTTTGAGACCTGTCGTCGTACGGCCTGCATCGATATTCACGACCTGCTGGTGAGTAACCTGGAAGAGCGCTGGCCATTGCTGACGGAGTTTCTCCGATTCCAGCCTGACGAACTGTTCGCGCAGATCAGTGACAACGAATTCGTCAGCCCGTCGATCTCGGCGCACGTGCAGGGCTTGCAGGCGAGCTTCGTGCAGGGTCGCGATTACGAGTCCGGCGTGGCGCAATACCTGCAACGCGCCCTGGTGATGATGCGCCGCAAGCGCTTGCCTGAGCGTTTGTGCGAGCAGGCCATCAAGGTCTTCGGCAACCCGGCGACATTGAGCGAGCTGCGCGCCAGGGCAGCGGCCGAGGCGCAAAAGAACCTGGGCCTGAGCGAAGCACAACTGGTGTGCCTGCTTTTTGCGCCTTTTATAGAAAGAGGTGCGGGGCTCGAGCGTTTTCTGCGTCAGTGCCATCCGGGCATGCTGGTGGCCATGCCCGAGTTGCACCGGGCCATGCAGGGGCACCCGGTCGCCGAACAGATCATGCAATGGATGATGGATGTCAGCGGATTGCCCATCAGCCTGATTGGCCGGCTTTATCGCATGGAGTGGGCGCGAGGAAGCGCTGGCAGAACGCCTGAAGCACTGATCCAGATGGCGGCGTTGCGAAATGCGCTGGGCGATCCTGACGCTGATATCACGTTGGTGGATGAATGGTCGGCGGGTCACTGAGCGTGGGCGGATTTTCAGCCAGTGCGGCCGGCCTTCATTCATGAAAGGTCCACGAGAAACGGATTTCGCCTATCAGGCGGTTTATCGATACCTGGCCAGCCTGATCAACGAGTCTGAAGGGGATTCGCCCATCCGCCTGCCGTCGCTGCGGCATCTGGCGGAGCGCCTCAATGTGTCGATCTCGACCATTCAGTACGCCTATTCGCTCCTGGAGAAAGAGGGGCGCGTCTATTCGGTGGCCAAGTCCGGTTACTACGCGTTGCCGGTGTCCTCAATCAACCTGCAGGACAGCGGCAGCGACCTGCTGGAAGCCGTCTACGTCAATGCCAGGCGTCCGGGGATGCTGGTCCTGAGCGCCGATGAACCGGCGCTGCTGCAGCCGCTCGACAGTCCTTTGTTGCTGCTGGAGCGAGAGTTGCTGCGCCAGTATCCCCGACAGCCGCAGTCGCCTTCGCAACCCTGTGGCGAGCTCGAATTGCGCACCGCCCTGGCTGCACGCTACACCACGTCTCCGATGCGTTACTGGCATGCCGATGACGTCTACATCGGCGCCGATCTTCGTGGTGTACTGGAAATCCTGATCGCCGTGCTGGGCTTGAAGGATGCCACCGTGGTGGTCGAATCGCCGTGCGACTGGACGATCCTGCGCCTGTTTCAAGCTGCCTGCGTGCGGGTGATCGAGTGGCCCGTACAAGCCGACGGTTGCCTGGATACGCAGCGGCTCAAAACGCTGCTGGATACCGAACCGGTCATGCTGGTGATGCTGTCGTCGGCCCTGAACATGCCCCGTGGCAGCCTGGCGTCTGACGAAAACAGGCAAGCCATTGCCCGGCTGTTGGCCGCGCATGACAGTTGGGTGCTGGAAAACGACTGTTATGGCGAACTCGGATTTGACCTTGGAGGCGTACGCTTTCGCGACTTGCTGGACCCTGAACGGCTGATGGTGTTTTCCACGTTCGAGAAAATCATCGGTCCGGAAGCGCCCTACGGCTACCTGCTTTCAAGGCATTTGAGCGCTGAGCTGCAACGGCACTTTCTGCTGCGCTCCTTTCGTCTGTCGCCGATTCGCCAGAAAGCCATCGCCCGCTTGTACAGCAGCGGTCGCATCGATCAACACCTGCTGGTGCTGCGACGGCTACTCAAGGAACGCAAGAGTCAAATGACCCAGTTGTTGCAGGAGCGATTGGGTGATGCCTTGCATTTCGTCGAGCCGCAAGGCGGTGCAACGATCTGGGTGCGCTCCTTGCGTCGGGTCAATGTCCGTCGTGTGTTCCAGCGCCTGCTGGCGCATCAGGTGGTCATCGCGCCGGGGGAACTGTTCAGCCTCCACGGTCTGCACGGGCAGCATTTGCGTTTGAGTCATACCTTCGGCGGCGATCGCAACCTGGCTGCCGCACTGGGCTTGTTGGGGGATGCGCTGCGTCTGGAATCAATCGAGTGAGTGATGAGACAAAAAATAACACCCTTCATTCTATTGGATCGATCCCATCGCGTTGCGGTCGAACTGCCAGTAAACTGCGACCCCATTCCTGAACCACTCTATTCCAGAGGTTTTGCATGACACTCAGTCCTTTTGCGGGTAAACCGGCACCGGTAGAATTGTTGGTCGACATCCCGCGACTGGTAACGGCCTATTACACCGGCCAGCCTGATGCCGCGATTTCGACCCAGCGCGTTGCCTTCGGCACGTCCGGGCACCGCGGCAGCTCGTTCGACTTGAGTTTCAACGAATGGCACGTGCTGGCGATCAGCCAGGCGATCTGCCTGTATCGCGAAGCTCAAGGCATCGATGGCCCGCTGTTTGTCGGCATCGACACCCACGCACTGTCCACCCCGGCCGGCGCCAGCGCCCTCGAAGTACTGGCCGCCAATGGCGTGACCGTGATGATCGCCGCTGGCGACGAGTACACGCCGACGCCGGCCATTTCCCATGCGATCCTCTGCTACAACCGCGGTCGCACCAGCGGCCTGGCGGACGGCATTGTCATCACGCCGTCCCACAACCCGCCGCAAAGCGGTGGCTACAAGTACAACCCAACCAACGGTGGTCCGGCCGATACCCACATCACCAAGTGGATCGAAGCCAAGGCCAACGAACTGCTGGCCAACAAGCTCGCTGGCGTCAAGCGCATCAGCTACGAGCAGGCACTGAAGGCCAGCACCACCCATCGTCACGATTACCTCAACACCTACGTCGCCGACCTGATCAACGTGATCGACTTCGACGCCATCCGCGATGCCAAGCTGCGCCTGGGTGTCGATCCGCTGGGTGGAGCGGGGGTGCGCTACTGGTCGGCGATTGCCGAGCATTACCGCCTGGACCTGGACGTGGTGAACAAAGAGGTCGACCCGACCTTCCGTTTCATGACCGTCGACTGGGACGGCCAGATCCGCATGGACCCATCGTCCGGCCACGCCATGCAAGGCCTGATCGGCCTGAAAGAACGTTTCGACGTGGCGTTTGCCTGCGATCCGGACCACGACCGCCATGGCATCGTCACGCCGTCCGGTGGCTTGCTGGCGCCGAACAACTACCTCGCCGTTGCCATCGACTACCTGTTCCAGAACCGTCCGCAATGGCGTGCCGATGCGGCCGTGGGTAAAACCGTGGTCAGCAGCGGCTTGATCGATCGCGTGGCCAGGCGCCTGGGTCGTCGCCTGTACGAAGTGCCGGTTGGCTTCAAATGGTTTGCCGACGGCCTGTTCGATGGATCCCTCGGTTTCGGCGGTGAAGAAAGCGCCGGTGCCTCGTTCCTGCGCAAGGACGGCAGCGTCTGGTGCACCGACAAGGACGGTTTGATTCCGGCCCTGCTGGCCGCCGAGATGACTGCCCGGACCGGTCGCGACCCGAGCCAGGCGTATCGTGCCTTGACCGATGAGCTGGGTGAGCCGTTCTCGGTGCGGGTCGACGCCAAGGCCAATCCGGAGCAGAAAGCGCTGTTGAGCAAGCTGTCGCCGCAACAGGTCACCTCGACCCAACTGGCTGGCGAACCGATCCAGAACATCCTCAGCCACGCGCCGGGCAATGACCAGGCCATTGGCGGTCTCAAAGTCATGACCGAAAACGGCTGGTTCGCGGCGCGTCCGTCTGGCACCGAAGACATCTACAAGATCTACGCCGAAAGCTTTGTCAGCGACGACCACCTCAAACAACTGGTGGCCGAGGCGCAAACACTGGTCGATGGTGCTATTTCCTTGTAGGAGCGAGCCTGCTCGCGATGGTCGTCAACGATAACGCTGGCAGCCTGACACCCCGCGGTATTCTCGGGTTTTTCGCGAGCAGGCTCGCTCCTACATTGGACCGCATTCCCCATGTAGGAGCTGGCTTGCCAGCGAAGACATTTGTACTGCACTAAAAAAGGGGCGACCAATACGGTCGCCCCTTTTTTGCAATTGCGCTCAGCGAATCAGGCCAGATCCACCAGAACGATCTCACTGTCCTCAATGGCCGTCACCCGCAACACGGTCTCATCGGCAACCGCGACACCATCTCGAGCTTGTGCACGCAACCCATTGACTTCAATGATTCCGGTGGCCGGCACCAGGTATGCACGACGACCGCTGTCCAAATGGTATTCGGCAGACTCGCCGGCCTTCAGATTGGCGGCTACCAGCCGGGCGTCGGCGCGGATGCGCAAACTCTGGTCGTCACCTTCCTTGCCGCTGGCCAGGGTGACAAAACCTTCGCGGTTGCCTTTAGGGAACGGCTTGGCGCCCCAGGAAGGGGCCAGGCCGGACTCGTTCGGGATGATCCAGATCTGGAAAATCCTGGTCGGCGTCGCTTCCAGGTTGTACTCGCTGTGGGCGATCCCGGTGCCTGCACTCATGACCTGGACGTCGCCCGCTTCGGTGCGGCCCTTGTTGCCAAGGTTGTCCTGGTGGGTGATGGCGCCTTCGCGGACATAGGTGATGATTTCCATGTCCCGGTGCGGGTGTTGCGGGAAACCGGTGCCGGGGGCGATCACGTCGTCATTCCAGACCCGCAGGTTGCCCCAGTTCATGCGCTTGGGATCGTAGTACTCGGCGAACGAAAAATGATGGTGAGCATCCAGCCAGCCATGATGAGCACCGCCGAGCGAGTTGAAAGGTCTGAGTTCAAGCATGATCGTCTCCAGAAAAGGTTCGTCATGGGGCAAGGCGCCTGAGCCACGAAGCGAGACCGGTGGGTGATGACGGCCATCATCCAACAGGCAATAATCGATAAAAAGCGTAAAAAATGCAGCATTCCCATCGAATATATTGATATAAAACGAACTCGAAAGTTTCTCATCCAGCCTTCACTTCATCGCATAAGCCAATGAGTCATAAGCAATTGACTAGAACTCCAGAGCAAATGCAGACACCATAGCGCTCAACAGCCTCACACCCTGGAGTCAGTCCGCGTGCCGCAACACACCCCCGATCTTCCTCCTGAACTTCGCCCCTTGGCCGAGATGCCGCTGATCAAGCGATTGCTCGCCCGATTCTTCGGTTACAGCCTGACCCGCCTGCATGCCCAGCACCGAGCATCGTGGTTGCACGGCCAGGCGGACGGTTTTCGCAGTGGCCACAGCGCCGGGGTCGATTACGGTTACAAGGAAGGCAAGCTCGAAGGACTGGAGGAGGGTCGACAGGTCCTGCTGATCCGCGACTCGCGCGCAACCGAACACCGGCCACCGAATGTCGATGACCTGTTGTTCGACGATTGGCGCCTGCCGTTGAACGCCGAATTGAAGAAGCGCATGAAGGCGGATGTTGCCCGGTTGTTGCCGGCTCATGCCCAACCCAGCGCCGCCCAGTGGAAAATGATCTTCAGCGATACACCGTCCACTTCGGTGATCGCGGGCGCCGGTGCCGGTAAATCGACCACGCTGGTGCTGCGTATCCTGCTGCTGAGCCATTACCTGGGCTTCGAGCTGAGTTCGATGACGGTGGTGACCTTCACCCGTGAGTCGCGCAAGGATTTCATCAATAAACTGATCGAACTGTTTGCGCTCTGGGGCCACGCCATCAGTTTCAAGGCGGCGCGGGATCTGGTGCGCACTTTTCACTCGCGGATCCTGCCGATGGTGCGCAGTCTTCCGGGTTTCGAGCGTTTGCAGGCTTTCGAGAACCTCAGCCTGCGGGCTGCACAGGGTGACGAGGAAGTCGACAGCAACCCGTTCGATCTGCGCATCAACGACGCTCAACGCCAACAGCTCAACGCCTGCTATCACCGGCTGCACCGTGACGATGAGCGCTTTCGCGAGTTGATCAAGCCACTGTCCCGGCATGCCTTGCAACTCAAGGAGCTGGAACGGGACCACCCGGATGTGCAGAAACGCATGGGCGTTACCGAACTGGCGGCCAAACGCGATGAAGAACTGTGCGACGTCATTGAAGACCTGTGGTTTCGCGCCGGTGCCTGGCCGATCAAGGGCATCGAACCGAAACGTCAGTCGTTCGATATCAACGGTTCGACATTCCATTGTCACGGCTACATCCCGTCCCTGGATGCCTGGGTGGTGCTGGGGTTCGATCCTCGGGAAAACCCGCAGGTCACGCGGCCAAACGCCAAGCTGACGGTGCGCGCAGAGTGGGCGGTCAAACGCACCCTGTTTCAAGCTTTCTGTCGTAAGCCATTGATATGGCTAGATAGTTATGAGTCATCGAAACGTGTTTTGGCCTCGCTCGCGGGTGATGCCAGCGCCGGGCCGGGCTTCGATTACAAGGTCAAGGGCGAGCTCGCCTCCGCGCCGTTGCTCGATTGCTTTGTCGCCGCCGCCGGATTCATCGAAAACCTCGGGCTGGATGTGCCGAGCGCCGTCGGCCAGATGAGTTTCGCCAAGGACGATCCCGACCGGTTCTTCTTCGAGGCCTTGAGCCTTTACTGGCGGGCACTGGAAGATCACTTGCTGGATCAGAAACCGCCGATCATGACCTACAACCGGATGTTTGCCCTGTTCAGCGAGCATTCGCCGGAGAACCTCAAACTGCTCGGCGATGAACTGCTGCGGCCGCTGTCGCACCTGATGATCGACGAATTTCAGGATGTCTCGCCGCAAATCGTCTCCTGGATCAGGGCCAGCCTGGCAGAGATCCGCAGTCGCGGACCGGCCATGCACGTCGGACGTGGAGCCCAGCGCTCCTCATTGCTCTGTGTAGGCGATGACTGGCAATCCATCTATGGATGGCGCGGCAGTTCGCCGACCTACTTCATGGAGTTCAACAAGGAGTTCCCGTCGCCGAGCACCACCAAGGTCATGCTCAGCGACAACTACCGCAGCCACCAGCACATCATCGATGCCGCCGAGCACATCGTGCGCGCTGCACCGGCAATTGCCGGGAAGAAAGCCAAGGCCAGCGGCGAACCCAAGGCATTGCTGCCCGTGAACGTGCTCGATCGTGATGACCAGGGCATGGCACAGCGCCTGATGGAGCATTACCGAAAGGGCGACTCAATCTTGATGCTTTATCGAAAAAGCAGCGATAAGTCATTGATAGAAGAGCATATTCAGTCTGTAGTTAATGTTGATTCGAGCTTGCCGCATGAGGCTCGCAGGCTCAAGCAACTGACCTATCACAGTGCCAAGGGCCTCCAGGCCGATGCGGTATTCCTGCTGGGCGACTGCCAGCACCTGACCAGCTCACCTTACAAGAATCAGGTGTACCGGATGGCGGGCCTGGGCAAGGCCGGTGACAGCGAACCCTACGACAACGCCCAGAAGGACGAGATCCTGCGGCTGGCCTACGTGGGCATTACCCGCGCCATCAGCCATTGCTACTGGTACGTCGATGCGCAAGACACCCAGGCCGCGAACATGCCCAAGGCATCCGACCGGATCGGCAAGGGCAAGGCGTTTTTTGTCGACCATCGTGAAGGCCAAATCACCGCCTGAATCGGCACTCTGTAGGAGCAGCCGGTCGACGCTCGATTGCTCGCGATGGTCGTTAACGATAACGCGTATTTACTGGCTAAACGCGGCGCTCTTGAGTCCATCGCGAGCGAGCTCGCTCCTACAGGGAACAACGCTCAACAAAAAGCCCACTTAAAGTGGGCCTTTTAATAACCGAGCCTTCAGGCATAACTCCTGAGGGTCTCCGGTGGGATGAAGGTTTCAAGTTCATCCTCCACCGCTTCGATTATTAGCTCTACATCCGCGGCATTCATGACGGTGGCGCAAGGAATACCGGCAATGGCGATCATGGTCTCGCCAGTGGCACGATCAAAAAGACGGGCAATCATGCTGCCCGGGGCGTCCATGCTCGCCTCGAAACCCATGGGATGAAAATGCCAGCGCATCAGCTGGCAGGCGTTTGGAAACGTGACCTTACTGAACCCTCTATTCATGTGTTACCCGCCTTCATTATCGAGCGCTTCCCTTAGCTCATGGTAGGAGGGAAGAACCTTCATTGGTTCAACCAGTGACAATGTTTAAAAGTAGCATCCGGATGTGAAAAGCGTGTGGCTTTTTCAGGCCATTTGGCGATTGCCGCCATTATTTTGATTCAGTCATGCTCGTGCGCATTTGCGGCCAAAAGCCATCATCCGTTTAGTCGTTGAAGACAAGGCGCAAGTTGGGCAAGCTCGGGGTTTTCCCGTCGAGATGTTCAATGCACGCCGATGATGATGGCCCGCTGCAAACCCAGGCCACGGGCGAGACGGTCATGCGCTATCACTTGCGCTGGAAGCACCGGGATCTGGACGGCGTCATGGCGCTCTATCACCCAGAAGTCCAGTACAACGACTTTTTCCAGAACCGGGTCATGGGCCTGGACCAATTGCGTGAATACGTGCGCAACAGCATGCCCCGGGATCCGGATGAAGCGCTGGAGCATTCCGACCGCATACGACTGGACGGCAACACGGCGTTCATTCAATACCGCATCACCTTGCGCGGCGGTGAAGGGCTGGTGTCGTTCCGCGCCAGCGAAGCGATTACCGTCAAGGACGGGCTGATCTGGCGGGTAAACGAATACGCTTCATTAGTGCATGAGCAACCTGCAAGCACAACGTCCAGCAACCAGCGCCCGGCGGTCAGCCGACTCGGGTTGTCGCCACGCCAATTGAGCTTCATGGCCGATGATCTGCAGCAATATTTTCAGCGTCAGCAACCTTATCTGGACCCGGAACTCGATCTGCAACGGGTGGCGAAGGAGTGCGGGTACAGCCGCAATCAGATTTCCTATCTGTTGAACCAGGTGCTGGGGCAAAGCTTCTACCGCTACGTCAACCAGGCGCGCCTGCAACACTTGCTCGCGGCGCTGGATGCCGCCACGCCGCCGCTGCGTATCGATGAACTGGCCTTCGCTGCCGGATTCAATTCGCTGTCGGCGTTCTACAGCAGTTTCCGCCAGCACACCGGCCAGTCACCCAAGGCCTACGTCAAACAGATTTCTTTGCGTGCACGCACGCAAGACAGCCCCTGAGCCCACGCACTAGGATCGACGCCATCGAAGTTTGAGTGGCGGAGTCTTGCATGCCGGCGTGGCGCACTATCAGTTTGTGGATGGACCAGCTCGACGAGCCTCTATTGGCGCGTCCGGCGCTGGAGCGGGACCTGGATGTGGACGTGGCGATCATCGGCGCGGGCTACACCGGTCTCTGGACCGCGTACTACCTCAAACAGCACAAACCGGACCTGAGCATTGTGATTGTCGAAGCGCAGACCGCCGGTTTCGGCGCGTCGGGGCGCAATGGCGGCTGGCTGATGGGCAACTTGCTGGGTGAAGATCGCCTGCTGGCCGACCTGCCGGCCGAAGAGCGACGTGCCTCCTACGATTTGTTGCATCACATACCGGATGAAGTGGAGATTGTCCTCGAACGTGAGGGGATCGACTGTGATTACCGTAAAGGCGGAGCGCTGTACTGCGCTGCGCGCTATCCGGAGCAGGAGACCAGCCTTCGCCACTATCTGGACGATCTCCACCGCCAGGGCCTCAACGACAGCCACTATCGCTGGCTGAGCCCGGAACAACTGGCGCAACAGATCCGCGTCGCCAAACCCTACGGCGCAATCTTCGCGCCGCACGTGGCGACCATTCACCCGGCCAGGCTGGTCCGAGGGCTGGCCCGGGCGGTGGAGCGCCTGGGAGTCAGAATCTACGAAAACAGCCCAGTCACCCATTGGCAGTCCGGCAGCCTGCGCACGGCCAAAGCTTCGGTGCGCAGTCGCTGGGTGGTGCCGGCGGTAGAAGGCTACTCCGTGACGCTGCCGCCATTGGGGCGTTACCAGATGCCGGTGCAGAGCCTGATCGTCGCGACCGAGCCATTGTCGGCGGCCACCTGGGACGAAATCGGCCTGAGCCGCGGCCAGGCGTTCAGCGAGGCCAGTCGCCAGGTCACCTACGGCCAGCGCACCGCTGACAACCGATTGATCTTTGGCGCCCGTGGCGGCTATCAGTTCGCGGGCAAACTGCGCCACGACTTCGACCTGACCACGGATGAAAAAGACCTGCGGCGCTACCTGTTCGGCGAGCTGTTCCCGCAGCTGAAGAACGTGCAGATCACTCATTCCTGGGGCGGCAACCTGGGCATGTCCCGGCACTTCAAGCCGCACATGCTCTGCGACCAGGCCAACGGCATTGCCTTGTCTGGCGGCTATGGCGGGGAGGGTATCGGCGCCAGCAACCTGGGAGGACGGACGCTGGCCGACCTGATCCTGGGCCGCGACACCGAACTGGTGCGCCAGCCGTGGGTCATCCCGCAGCGCGGCCTCGACGCACTCAGGGCCTGGGAGCCGGAACCCATCCGCTGGCTCGGCTACAACGCGATCATCCGCAGCTTTGTCCATGAGGACCATACCCTGGCCAACCCGGCGACCGCGCCCTGGCGGCGCAAGCTGGCCAGCGGGGTTGCCGGTTTCATGGAAGGTTTCATGCACTGAACGGCGCGCTCTTCATCTACAGGCTACATCGACAGGTATTCCCATGAGCATCACGCAATTCAAGAACACTGCAACCCTGAAACTGGAAGAGTCCACCCGGTCGCCATGCCGGCCGACGCTCCGGACGAAAAGGCCGGTTACGCCTTCATGGACTACCTGCTGCGCCCGGACGTCATGGCCAGCGTCAGCAACTACGTGCATTACGCCAATGGCAACGAGACGGCCGACAGCCTGATCGACCCAGCGATCAAGAACGACACCAAGGTTTACCCAAGTCCTGAAATGATGGGCAAGCTGTTTGCGCTGGAGGCCATGCCGCTGAATGTCGATCGGGTGCGTACGCGAGTGTGGAACAAGATTCGCACCGGCAGTTGAAGCGGTGAGCGGCCATCGGGACAGGACGTCCCGATGCCATCGTCCTCAGCCGACCGGCTCGGCTGCGCAATTCATCTTTGCTGAGCCGGGTATCTGCAAAAACACGTCATCGCCGATTTGCCAGAAGCTGTAGTTGCCTTTGTAATCCTTGCCCGTGTACTGGGTTCCGTAATTGTTCGGTACCTGGTCCAGGGTGATGGAGGTGTTGGCCCACTTCAGGAGCACAACGCCCGGTTCGACCGTAAAGAAGGTCGCGGCAACCAATGCGTTAAACCCTGCGCAACGATAAGCCAAGGGGCCTTCCGTGAGCCTGCTTGGGTCCTTGGTTCTCGCTATGGCCGAACCCTGACGCAGTTGGAACGCACGCTCGGCATAACTTCGCACGATGCACGCCCGGGCTTGCGGCCCGGCACCACACTGGTTACGGGACTCTAACCAAAACCGATGATCAATCTCGACTTTATTCGGGCGCGGCACTGAATGTTCATCGGTGAGCGCCAGCAGATATAGACGATTGAGCTCCAGGTCCATGCTCGCCAGTTGGGCGTCGTGGCAGATGAGTTTTTCGACGGATGCCTGGGGCGTGGCGCAATCGAAACTGGTTTTGTACGTTGGCAAGGGCTTTGGTTTTGGTTTTGCTTTTGTGGCGGCGTCACACAGGCTCGCCGTCACGCACGCGCTGACGGCGAGCACAGTGGCCAGAAGTGGCGTGACCATTTTCATTTCGACGTCACCTGAGTCTTTGCGTGATGCCCGCATTGCAACGCATCGTGTCGAAGCGTTGCACAGTCATTCGGTCGCACGGGGCCTATCGAGTGTAAAGCAGTGCTCGAAACCTGCCACATCGTGCCAGCAGAAACGTTAGTCTTCCTTGAGAATCGTCGCCACTTCGTCAGACCTGACTTTCACCGTCTTACCTGAAATGTCCTCAAACTCGAAGAAGCCGTCGATGGTTTTGGTTTTCGGCATGTCTTTGGTCAGGTACTGAGTGCCGTTCTGCAGCGTCACCACCGTTGGCGTCGAGCAACCGGCCAGCGTCAGCAGGGCCGCTCCCGCCAGGGGCCAGCCCAAAGTCTTGAAATCCATAATCACCTCCATACGTTCTGAAGCAGCGCCATCCGTTCGATGGCTTTCACTGCACCTCTATCGCGGTTGGTGCCGCCGGGGGGCAGAAAGTTCTACTGCTCGGGAAAAATTCCTACGGCGCCATTTATCCTTTTCCGATTGCACCGGGCAGGGTGGAACTGGTATCTGTACGCATAACCAGTACTCGCTCGCCATGGCCCATTTCCCTGTGACTGCAAATCCCCTCGACGATCCGTTCTATTACCTGAACAACTTCATGCAAGTGCTTGATTGGCTTGAGCGGCGCTCTGGCGATGTGTTGAGCGTCGAAGAGCAGCATTTCATTCAAGCGTTCAAGGGGTTACCCCGTGAATCGCAGGCACTGCTGGTCAGAATGGTGATGCGCAAAGGCATTCATTTCAGGGCGAGCAAGCTGCATTACGACGAAATCGGCGATATCGGCACAGCCATCGGCCCGTTGCTTGAACTGGGTTGGGTCGACAGGCAAATGCCCATCGCCATCGACGAACTGTTCGAGGTGCTGCTCAAGGCCGAAATCCTCCAGACCTTTGCCGCTGCCATCGAGCAACCCAAAGGCAGGAAAAACGACTGGTTGCCGACGCTGAGCGCGCAATTTCCCCAGACGCAGAGCTTCAACGACTGGTGTCCGTGGCTGGATGAGCGCCTGTTCAGCCTGACCATCATGGCGTTGTGCGATCGCCTGCGCCTGATGTTCTTCGGCAACCTGTACCAGGACTGGTCGGAGTTTGTGTTGGCCGACCTGGGCATTTATACCTACGAAAAAGTCGAGTTCTGTGCCGAGTCCCGCGGCTTGCGCTGCCGCGAAGACGTGGATGCCTGTGTCCTCCTGTACGCGTACCAGCAACAATTCGAGGCCGGTGAAGCGCTGGAAGAAGTAGTCGAGCGCATCAAGGGGCTGGTGCTGGACAACCCATGGTTGCAACGGCGGCGCGGCAAGCTGCTGTTCCAGATGGGCCAGTATTGCGAACGCATCACGGATTTCGCCATGGCCCTGAACCTCTACCGCGAATGTGCCTATCCGGGCGCGCGTTCACGGCTGATTCGCGTGCTGGAACGCAGTGGCGAGTTTGAGTCGGCGCTGGACCTGGCCGCACAGGCCGAACAGGCACCGGAAAGCGCCGCCGAACAACAACAGCTGCTGCGTGTGCTGCCGCGCCTGCGGCGCAAGCTCGGCGGGCCGCCCATCAAGCGGGCTGCGCCTCGGGAAATGCAGCGTCTGGACCTGCAACTACCCAGAGTCGATCCCGCCGTGTCGGTCGAGTTTTATGTTCAGACGCATCTGGCTGAGGATTCGGCGCCGGTGCACTACGTCGAAAACAGCCTGTTCAACTCGCTGTTCGGCTTGTTGTGCTGGCCGGCGATTTTCGCGCCGTTGCCGGGCGCGTTTTTTCACCCGTTCCAGCGTGGGCCGGTGGATTTGCTCAGCGAAGATTTCCATGGCCGTCGGGCCGAACTGTTTCAGGTTTGCCTGGCCGAACTCGACGACGGGCGCTACCGGCAGACCATCCGCGAACGTTATGCCGCCAAGTGGGGCGTGCAGTCGCCTTTCGTGTTCTGGAGCGTGCTCAGCGAAGAACTGCTGGAGCAAGCGCTGGATTGCCTCCCGGCCGAGCACCTCAAGCACTGGTTCAACCGGTTGTTGCTGGACATCAAGGCCAATCGCGCCGGCATGCCGGACCTGATCCAGTTCTGGCCGCAACAAAAGACCTACCGCATGATCGAAGTCAAAGGCCCGGGCGATCGCCTGCAGGACAACCAGTTGCGTTGGCTGGAGTTCTGCCACGAACACCAGATGCCGATTGCCGTGTGCTACGTGCAATGGGCGGAGCAGGGCGCTTGAGCTACAGCATTGCGGTGCGGGCGATGTGTGAGTTCACCGCCAAGGCCGGCGACCTCGATCTGCGCTTCACGCCGTCGCCCACCGCGCTGGAGGGTATCGTCGGGCACCGCACCGTGGCATCGCGGCGCAGCGAGGGTTACCAAAGCGAAGTCGTCCTTGAGGGCCAGTATCGAACCTTGACGGTCAAGGGCAGGGCGGACGGCTACGACCCTGGGCAAAACTGCCTGGAAGAGGTCAAGACCTACCGCGGCGACTTGAGCAAGCAACCGGCCAACCACCGTCAGTTGCATTGGGCCCAGGCGAAAATCTACGGCTGGTTGATGTGCCGCAAACTGGACCTGCCCCGGATCAACCTGGCACTGGTGTATTTCGACATCGTCAGCGAAAAGGAAACCTGTCTGGTCGAGCCCTTCGAGGCGGCGCAGCTGCAACCGTTCTTCGAACGGCATTGCGCGCGGTTCCTGCAATGGGCCGAACAGGAAGTCGCCCATCGTGACGGGCGCAATCTCGCGGCGCAGCGTCTGGCGTTTCCCCACGCCGACTTTCGGCCGGGGCAACGCCATCTGGCCGAGTCGGTGTTCAAGGCGGTCAGCACGGGGCGCTGCCTGATGGCCCAGGCACCCACCGGAATCGGCAAAACCCTGGGCACCTTGTTCCCCATGCTCAAGGCGCTGGCGCCGCAGCAGCTGGACAAAGTGTTCTTCCTCACGGCGAAAACCCCGGGACGCAAACTGGCCCTGGACGCCGCGCAAGTGATGCTTGCCAGCGCCGATGCGCCGCCGTTGCGGGTGCTGGAGATGATCGCCCGGGACAAGGCCTGCGAACACCCGGACAAAGCCTGCCACGGTGAGTCGTGCCCATTGGCCCGGGGTTTCTACGATCGCCTGCCCGCCGCGCGGCAGGCGGCCAGTCGACTGAGCCTGTTGAACCAGAGCGCCTTGCGCGAGATCGCCCTGGCGCACGATGTCTGTCCGTATTACCTGAGCCAGGAAATGGCGCGCTGGGCCGACGTGGTGGTTGCCGACTACAACTATTACTTCGACTTCAGCGCCTTGTTGTTCGGTCTGGCCCAGGCCAACAACTGGAAAGTCGCGGTGCTGGTCGACGAAGCCCATAACCTGGTGGAACGCGGCCGGCAGATGTACAGCGCCAGCCTCGATCAAGGGACCTTCAACGGCGTGCGCAAAACCGCGCCCGAAGCGCTGAAAAAGCCGATGCAGCGGGTCAACCGCGAGTGGCATGCCCTGCATGGCGCGCAAACCGGTGCTTATCAGGCCTATGACAAGGCGCCGGAAAAGCTCCTTCAGGCACTGTCGTCGTGCAGCGCCAGCATCGGTGATTACCTGAACGATCACCCTCAAGGGCTGGACAGTGCATTGCAGGGTTTTTACTTCGACATGCTGCATTTTTGCCGGGTGGCCGAGCTGTTCGATGAGCAGTTCCTGTTCGACATCAGCAAGCGCGACCTCGAGCGCCAGCGCAACCTCTCGCAGCTGTGCCTGCGCAATGTGGTCCCTGCCGGGTTCATCCGCCCGCGCCTGACGGCCGCGCGCAGCACGGTGCTGTTTTCCGCGACCCTCAGCCCCCGGCACTATTACGCCGATTTACTGGGGACACCGGCGGACACGGTGTGCATCGACGTCGAGTCGCCGTTTCATGCCGATCAACTGCAAGTGCACATCGTCGACCAGATTTCCACGCGGTTCGTGCATCGCCAGTCCTCCCTCGAACCGATCGTGGACTTGATCGCCAGACAGTTCTGCGCACGCCCCGGCAATTACCTGGCGTTTTTCAGCAGCTTCGATTATTTGCAGCAGGTGGCGCAGTTACTCACCGAGAAGCATCCGCACATCAGTCTGTGGTCGCAGTCCCGAGGCATGGGCGAAGCGCAACGTCAGCAGTTTCTCGATCAGTTCCACGCCGACGGCCAGGGTGTCGGCTTTGCGGTGCTGGGCGGAGCCTTTGGTGAAGGCATCGACTTGCCTGGTGCCCGGCTGATCGGCGCATTTATCGCCACCTTGGGGCTGGCGCAGCTCAATCCGGTGAACGAGCAACTGAAACGGCGAATGGCCGCCATTTTTGGCGCCGGTTACGACTACACCTACCTTTATCCCGGTGTGCAGAAAGTGGTGCAGGCCGCTGGACGGGTGATCCGCACCCAGCAGGATCAAGGGGTGGTGATGTTGATCGACGACCGTTTTGGCGAGAGCAAGGTCAGGCAGTTGCTGCCGCGTTGGTGGGCCATAACAGGCAATTGGGTTGTCACCCTGTAGGAGCGAGCCTGCTTGCGATGGTCGTTAACGATTACGCGTATTTACTGGCTAAACGCGGCGCCTTTGAGTCCATCGCGAGCAAGTTCGCTCCTACAAGGGGTATCAGGCCTTGAGGTTGCGCAAACTGCGTTCCATCCGCGCAATGCCTTCTTCCAGCAGCGATCGTGGGCAGCCGAAGTTCAGGCGCACGAACTGCTTGCAGTCATCGCCAAAGTCCAGCCCGGCGCTCAAGCCAACTTTGGCCTGTTCGAGGAAGAACTGTTGCGGGTTGTCCAGCCCCAGTGCCGTGCAGTCGAGCCACGCCAGATAAGTGCTTTGCGGCAGGTTCATGGTGATGCCCGGCAGGCGGGTGCGCACAGCCTCGGCGAGGAAATCGCGGTTGCCTTGCAGGTAGACCTTCAGCTCGGCCAGCCACGGCGCGGCTTCGCTGTAGGCGACGCGGGTGGCTTCCATACCCAGCGGATTGACGCTGTCGACCATGCCGCAACGGGCGTGGTTGACCTTCTCACGCAGGTGACGGTCCTGGATGATCATGAACGAGGTCTTGAGACCCGCGATGTTGTAGGCCTTGCTCGCCGACATCAGCGTGATGGTGCGCTGGGCCACTTGTGCGCTCAATGTGGCCATCGGAATGTGCTGGCGCCCGTCGTAGCACAACTCGGCGTGGATCTCGTCGGAAATGATCCAGGCGTCATGCTCCAGGCAAATGTCGGCAATGGCTTGCAGCTCTGTGCGGGGGAAGGCCTTGCCCAGCGGGTTATGCGGGTTGCTCAGCAGCAGTGCGCCGCCACCTTGCAGCGACTGGCTCAAGGTATCCAGCGGCGTGGTGTAGGTGCCATCGGCTTGCGCATCGAAGTTCAGCTCGACCTTGTTCAGGCCCCAATGCCCGGGTGCGTGGCGCAGCGGCGGGTAGTTCGGCACCTGCACAACGACGTTCTGTGACGCCTGCACCAGGGCCTTCAGCGCCATGTTGAAACCGGACTCGACGCCCGGCAGGAAGATCAGCTCCTGGGGCTCGACGCGCCAGGCGTACTTGTTCCAGAGGTCGGCGACGATCGCCTCGCGCAGGTCATCCCGGGCCACGCTGTAACCGACCATCGGGTGTTCCAGGCGTTTTTGCAGGGCCTGGATGATCACCGGCGGCGCGGCGAAATCCATGTCGGCGACCCACATCGGCAACACATCGGCCGGGTAGCGGCTCCATTTTGTACTGCCGGTGTTGTGACGGTCGAACACCTGATCAAAATCGAAAGTCATGCGCAAATCTCGTAAAGGCCGGTTAATCATGCCAGCCATGATAAGCGCCAACCCCCTGTAGGAGCGAGCCTGCTCGCGAAGGAGTGTCAGATACGGTGATGTCGACTGACACACCATCGCGAGCAGGCTCGCTCCTACAAGGATCTTCACGGCCCGCTGGATTTGCCCGACGGTCGGTTTTCACACAAAGCGCTAGTGCATTGACTACAGTTTGTAGTGTCGGCAGTCAGACTGCCACTACCGTGGTTGTTCAAAAAAACCCGGCCATATACCGGGTTCCACCTGATCAGGAGTGCACGATGGATCTCAGCCGTCGTCAGTTCTTCAAGGTCGCCGGTATCGGCCTTGCAGGCTCTAGCCTGGGCGCGTTGGGCATGGCCCCGACGACAGCCTTTGCCGAACAGGTGCGTCACTTCAAGCTTGCCCACACCCATGAAACCCGCAACACCTGTCCGTATTGCTCGGTCGGCTGCGGGTTGATCATGTACAGCCAGGGCGATGACGCGAAGAATGTCGCGCAAAACATCATCCACATCGAAGGTGACGCTGACCACCCGGTCAACCGCGGCACCCTTTGCCCCAAAGGTGCAGGCCTGCTGGACTTCATTCACAGCCCCAGTCGTCTCCAGTACCCGCAGGTGCGCAAGCCTGGCACCACGGAGTGGACGCGAATCTCCTGGGATGAAGCGCTCGATCGCATCGCCGACCTGATGAAGGCCGACCGCGACGCCAACTTCATCGAGAAGAACGCCAAGGGGCAAACGGTGAACCGCTGGCTGACCACCGGTTTTCTCGCGGCGTCGGCATCGTCCAACGAAGCGGGTTACATCACCCACAAGGTGATTCGCAGTCTCGGCATACTGGGGTTCGATAACCAGGCGCGTGTCTGACACGGTCCGACGGTGGCAAGTCTTGCCCCGACGTATGGCCGTGGTGCCATGACCAACCACTGGACCGATATCGCCAACGCGAATCTGGTTCTGGTGATGGGTGGCAATGCCGCCGAAGCGCACCCTTGTGGTTTCAAATGGGTCACCGAAGCCAAAGCCCACAACAAGGCGCGGCTGATTGTGGTCGACCCGCGTTTCACCCGTACGGCCTCGGTGGCCGACTATTACGCGCCGATCCGCACCGGGACCGACATTGCCTTCATGGGCGGGCTGATCAATTACCTGTTGACCGAAGACAAGATCCAGCACGAGTACGTGCGGGCCTATACGGACGTGTCGTTCATCGTCAAGGCCAGCTACGGTTTCGAGGACGGGTTGTTCAGCGGTTACGACGCGAGCAAGCGCAGCTACACCGACAAGTCCGGTTGGGGCTATGAAATCGGCGAGGACGGCTTCGCCAAAGTCGACCCGACCTTGCAAGACCCTCGCTGCGTCTACCAATTGATGAAGCAGCATTACAGCCGCTACACCCTGGAGCTGTCCAGTCAGGTCTGCGGCATGCCCGTGGACGCAATGCAGAAAATCTGGGAAGAGATCGCCACCTGCTCGCAACCGGGCAAAACCATGACGATTCTCTACGCGTTGGGCTGGACCCAGCACTCAACCGGCTCGCAGATGATCCGCAGCGCGGCCATGGTGCAATTGCTGCTGGGCAACGTCGGCATGCCGGGCGGGGGCGTCAACGCCTTGCGTGGGCACTCCAATATTCAGGGCCTGACCGACCTCGGCTTGCTGTCCAACCTGTTGCCCGGTTACCTGACCCTGCCGGCCGAAGCCGAACAGGATTACAACACCTACATCGCCAAGCGCGCACTCAAGCCGCTACGTCCCGGGCAGATGTCTTACTGGCAGAACTACGGCAAGTTCCACGTCAGCCTCATGAAGGCCTGGTACGGCGCCAATGCCACCGTCGAGAACAACTGGGGCTACGACTGGCTGCCCAAGCTGGACATTCCCGGCTACGACATCCTGAAAATGTTCGACATGATGGGCAAGGGCGAGGTCAATGGCTACCTGTGCCAGGGCTTCAACCCGATCGCCGCCTTGCCGGACAAAAACCGGGTGATGAAGGCGCTGGCCAAACTCAAGTGGCTGGTAGTGATGGACCCATTGGCTACCGAAACCTCGGAGTTCTGGCGCAACGTCGGGCCTTACAACGACGTGGAAACGGCCAACATCCAGACCGAGGTCATCCGCCTGCCCACCACCTGCTTCGCCGAAGAAAACGGTTCGCTGGTCAACAGCGGCCGCTGGCTGCAATGGCACTGGAAGGGTGCCGATGGCCCGGGGCTGGCGCGCACCGACGTGAAAATCATGGCCGAGCTGTTCTTGCGCCTGCGCAAGCGTTACCAGGCCAATGGCGGTGCCTGGGCCGAGCCGATCCTCAAGCTCGACTGGCCCTACAAAATACCGGATGACCCGACGCCGGAAGAGCTGGCCCGGGAATTCAACGGCTACGCCGTCGCCGATGTCACCGACGCCTCGGGCGCGGTGGTCAAGGCGGGTCAGCAGTTGTCCGGCTTCGGCCAGCTCAAGGACGATGGCAGCACGGCATCCGGTTGCTGGATTTTCTGCGGCAGCTGGACCGAGCAGGGCAACAACATGGCCCGGCGTGATAACAGCGACCCTTACGGGATGAAGCAGAACCTCGGCTGGGCCTGGGCCTGGCCGGCAAATCGACGGATCCTCTATAACCGCGCCTCGTGCGACCCGAAAGGCAAACCATGGGACGCGAACAAACGGCTGGTGTGGTGGAACGGCAAGGTCTGGACCGGCACCGACGTGCCCGACTACAAAGTCGACGCCGCACCGGAAGCGGGCATCAACCCGTTCATCATGAACCCCGAAGGCGTGGCGCGTTTCTTCGCCCTCGACAAGATGAACGAAGGGCCGTTCCCGGAACACTATGAGCCGTTCGAGACGCCCATCGGTATCAACCCGATGCACCCCAACAACAAGCAGGCGACCAGCAACCCGGCCGGGCGGATCTTCGATTCAGTCTGGGACTCCCTCGGGCAGGCCAAGGACTTCCCGTATGCGGCGACCAGCTACCGGCTGACCGAACACTTCCACTTCTGGACCAAGCATTGCCCGATCAACGCCATTACCCAACCCGAACAATTCGTCGAAATCGGCGAGGTGCTGGCCAAGGAAAAGGGCATTGCTGCCGGTGACCGAGTAAGGGTCAGCTCCAAGCGCGGGCATATCGAAGCGGTGGCGGTAGTGACCAAGCGGATTCGTCCGCTGCAGGTCAACAATCAGGTCGTTCACCAGATCGGTATCCCCTTGCACTGGGGCTTCACCGGCGCTACCCGTCACGGCTACCTGACCAACACCCTGGTGCCGTTCCTCGGCGATGGCAACACCCAGACCCCGGAATCCAAGTCATTCCTGGTCAACGTGGAGAAAGTCTAAATGGCCAGCCAAGACATCATTGCCCGCTCGGCCACCACCACCCCCGCGCCGTCGATACGCGGCGTGGAGGAAGTCGCCAAGCTGATCGACACCACCAAATGCATCGGCTGCAAGGCCTGCCAGGTCGCCTGCTCGGAATGGAACGAGTTGCGTGACGAGGTCGGTCACAACCATGGCACCTACGGCAACCCGCAGGACCTCACCGCAGAAACCTGGACCTTGATGCGCTTCACCGAGCACGAGACCGACGCCGGCAACCTGGAATGGCTGATCCGCAAGGACGGCTGCATGCACTGCGCCGAGCCCGGTTGCCTGGCGGCATGCCCCAGCCCGGGGGCGATCATCAAGCACGCCAACGGCATCGTCGATTTCGATCAGGACCACTGCATTGGCTGCGGCTACTGCATCACCGGTTGTCCGTTCAACATTCCACGGATCTCGCAGAAGGATCACAAGGCCTACAAATGTACGTTGTGTTCGGACCGGGTGGCGGTAGGGCTGGAACCGGCCTGCGTGAAAACCTGCCCGACCGGTGCCATCGTGTTCGGCTCCAAGGACGACATGAAGGAACATGCCGCCGAGCGTATCGTTGATCTCAAGAGCCGTGGCTTTGAAAACGCCGGTCTGTATGACCCCGCGGGCGTCGGCGGCACCCATGTGATGTACGTACTGCACCACGCCGATACGCCGAAACTGTACGCCGGTTTGCCGGCCGATCCGATCATCAGTCCCTTGGTCAACCTGTGGAAAGGCGTGAGCAAACCTCTGGCGCTGCTGGCCATGGGGGCGGCGGTGCTGGCCGGGTTCTTCCACTACGTGCGGGTCGGCCCGCAAGTGGTCGAAGAGGATGAACACCCGAGCCCGCCGGATACCTCGGTGCACGAAGTCGACCCGGCGGTGCATACCTTCGATCCCCGTGGGGAGGGTAAGCCATGAGCAACAAGACCATCCTGCGCTATACGAGCAACCAGCGCACCCATCACTGGCTGGTGGCGATTCTGTTCTTCATGGCCGGGTTGTCCGGGCTGGCGCTGTTCCACCCGGCGCTGTTCTGGCTGAGCAACCTGTTCGGCGGCGGACCGTGGACGCGCATTCTGCATCCGTTCATGGGCGTATTGATGTTCCTGTTGTTCCTCGGTTTAGTGCTGCGTTTCTGGCGCGCCAACTACTTCATCGCCAACGATCGCCTGTGGCTCAAGCGCATCGACCGGGTAATCAAGAATGAAGAGGAGGGCGTTCCACCCATTGGCAAGTACAACCCCGGGCAGAAGTTGCTGTTCTGGACTTTACTGCTGTGCATGCTGGTGTTGCTGTTCAGCGGCCTGGTGATCTGGCGCGCGTATTTCAGCGATTACTTCGGCATCACGCTTATCCGCTGGGCGAGTTTGCTGCATGCGCTGGCCGCTTCCGTGCTGATCCTGAGCATCATCGTGCACATCTATGCCGGGATCTGGATCAAGGGCTCGGTCAGCGCCATGGTGCACGGCTGGGTCAGCCGCGCCTGGGCGAAGAAGCACCACGAACTCTGGTACCGCCAAGTAACTCAAGATGAGACGCGTAACGCAGCACCCAAGCGACCGATCACCAAAAAGGGCTGACATTTGCCAACTATCCTGGAACCTGGAGAAATCGAAGCGGCGGCCAGTTCGCCGCCGTTTCTGTACATGCCACCGAATAACCTGTTCAGCCTGCGCGCCTTGCGCCTGGAAACGCTGGCCGAAGGGCACCAGCTGGCCGATTACCTGCGCCTGATTGCCGGATTGTGCCGGGTGCAGCAACAGGTGCTGGACGACCCGCCGCTGAGCGAGCCCCTCGACCGACAACGCATCGAGTTGTGCCAGCAACACGGCTTGCCGCCGTTCGCGGCCGACAGCCTGGCGCGCGAAGACGATTGGCAGCTTTACCTCGATGCTTTGCTGCAGCGCTATAGCGCATCGTCACAATCCGCCGTGGCCGATGCCGTGCAAACCTTGCGCCTGGCCGGTGCCGGGCAGCGTCGCGCCTGGGCGGTGGCGTTGGTCAGCGGCCAGTATTCGCTGGTGTCGGCAGCATTGGTGCCGTTTCTCGGTGCGGCGCTGCAAACAGCCTGGAGCCACTGGCTGTTGAGCACGCCCAATCTGCAACTTACCCCCGGTGACAGCCTCAGCCAGTGCCCGGCCTGTGGCTCGCCGGCCATGGCCGGGGTCATCCGCCATCGTGGCAAGTACAATGGTTTGCGTTATCTGGTCTGTTCGCTGTGCGCCTGCGAGTGGCATGTGGTGCGGGTCAAGTGCGTGTATTGCGAGCAGAGCAAGGGCCTGGAATACCTCAGCCTTAAAGATGACCGCCACGCCGCCAACCAGGCGCCGTTGCGCGCTGAAGTCTGCCCCGGTTGCAACAGCTATCTGAAGTTGCTCTATCTGGAGAACGATGCGGATGCCGAAGCGCTATCGGCAGACCTGTCCAGCCTGATGCTCGACATGCGCCTGACCCAGGACGGTTATCAGCGTCTGGCACCGAATCTGCTGCTGGCTCCGGGAGACGAATAACCGCAGGGTCTACACTCTGGCGCGAGGGTCTTTCGTTTTCAGGAGCGTCAGATGTCCGCACGCGGTGCCAGCCAACCCCTGCGTCTACCTTCCATCGACAGTCTGTTGCGGCACCCGGCGTGCCTGCCGTTGGCCGAGCGCTATGGACGCGACGCCTTGCTGAGTACCTTGCGGCTTTTGCTGGATGAGTTGCGCGAAGGGGTGCAGCAGGGGTTGCTCGAACCTGCAGAAGTCAGCGCCGAAGTGCTGGCGGGCAGGGTCGGCGAACGATTGACAACCCAGCATCGCAGCCATGTGCGCCGGGTGTTCAACCTCACCGGCACGGTGCTGCACACCAACCTCGGGCGGGCGTTGTTGCCCGAAGAGGCGATTGAGGCGGTGCAAATGGCGGCCCGCTATCCGCTCAACCTGGAATTTGACCTGCGCAGCGGCAAACGCGGTGACCGCGACGACCTGATCGAAGGCTTGATCCTCGAACTGACCGGCGCTGAAGCGGTGACCGTGGTCAACAACAATGCCGCAGCGGTCTTGCTGACCCTCAACAGCCTGGGTGCGCGCAAGGAAGGGATTATTTCCCGGGGCGAACTGATTGAAATCGGTGGCGCCTTTCGCATCCCCGACATCATGGGCCGCGCCGGGGTGAAGCTGATTGAGGTCGGCACCACCAACCGCACCCATGCCCGCGACTACGAGGCCGCCATTGGCCCGCGCAGCGCATTGATCATGCGCGTGCATGCGAGCAACTACAGCATTCAAGGCTTCACCACGCGTGTGGCGACGGCTGAACTGGCGAAAATCGCCCACCAGCATGGACTGCCGTTGCTCGAAGACCTCGGCAGCGGCAGCCTGCTGGACCTGACCCGCTGGGGCTTGCCCGCCGAACCGACGGTACGCCAGGCGCTGCTCGATGGCGCGGACATCGTTACCTTCAGTGGCGACAAACTGCTTGGCGGGCCGCAAGCCGGGCTTATCGTCGGCCGCAAGAAATTGATCGCCAGGATCAAGAAGAACCCGCTCAAGCGTGCGCTGCGGGTCGACAAAATGACCCTGGCTGCCCTGGAAGCGGTGTTGGCTTTGTACCGCAACCCGGACCGACTGGCCGAGCGCTTGCCGAGCCTGCGTCTGTTGACCCGGCCACAGGCCGATATCCTCGCCCAGGCTGAGCGATTGCGGCCAGCGCTGGCGCAGGTGCTGGGTGAGGGCTGGAGCGTCAGTGCCATGCCGTCACTGGGCATGATCGGCAGCGGCAGCCAACCGGTGGCACGGCTGGCCAGTGCGGCGCTGTGTGTGCGACCACTCACCTCGAAGCGTTTGCGCGGGCGATTTTTGCTGAGTCTTGAGCAGGCTTTGCGCGGTTTACCGATTGCGGTTCTCGGGCGCATTGACGACGACGCCCTGTGGCTGGACCTGCGACAACTGGACGACGAGCCGGCATGGCTGGCGCAGCTCGATCAATTACACGTGGAGGGCCGGACAGGGTGATTGTCGGCACCGCAGGGCACATCGACCATGGCAAAACCGCG
The DNA here is from genome assembly GCF_003050925.1 of Pseudomonas sp. GV085. Lineage (GTDB taxonomy): Bacteria > Pseudomonadota > Gammaproteobacteria > Pseudomonadales > Pseudomonadaceae > Aquipseudomonas. The sequence goes on from NZ_QAOV01000002.1 coordinate 64,159, forward strand.
CTGCTCCAGGCGCTGACCGGTCAGGCGGGTGACCGGCGCCGGGAAGAGCGCGAGCGCGGCATGACCATCGACCTCGGCTACCTGTATGCCGCGCTGGCGCCGGGAGCGGGCCTGACCGGTTTCATCGATGTTCCCGGCCATGAACGCTTCACCCACAACATGCTCGCCGGAGCGCAGGGTATCGATCTGGTGTTGCTGGTAGTAGCCGCCGATGACGGGGTGATGCCACAGACCCGCGAGCATCTGGCGATTGTCGAGCTGCTGGGCATTCCCCGGGCGCTGGTGGCAATCACTAAATGCGACCGGGTCGATGGTGCCCGGGTGCAGGCTGTTCGCGAGCAGGTGAGCGCATTGCTGGCGCCCGGTCCGTATGCCGGTGCACCGCTGATGGCGCTGTCGAGCGTGACCCTTGATGGCATCGGCACCTTGCGCCAGGCGTTGCTCGATGCCCAGCGTGAAGTGTCGCAACGCAGCACCGAAGGTGGTTTTCGCCTGGCGATCGATCGCGCCTTCAGCGTGGCCGGGGCCGGTATCGTGGTGACCGGTACGGCACTGTCCGGCCAGGTCGCGGTGGGCGATACCCTGCTACTGGGGCCACAAGGCAAACCGGTGCGCATTCGCGGCCTGCACGCGCAAAACCAGGCCACCGACCATGCCTTTGCCGGCCAGCGCGTGGCGTTGAACCTGAGTGCCGAACGGCTGGCCCTGGAGCACATCCATCGCGGCCACTGGTTGCTGGCCGCCGGCTTGTACGCACCGACACAGCGCCTGGACATCGACATGCAGTTACTCCCCGGCGAATCCCGCGCCTTCGAGCACTTTCAACCGGTGCACGCGCACCTCGGTACCCAGGACGTCACCGGGCGAGTCGCCTTGCTCGAAGGCACCAGCCTGGCGCCCGGTGGGCGGATGTTGGCCCAACTGCTGCTCAATGCACCGGTGCATGCGGTGAGAGGCGATCCGCTGGTCCTGCGCGATCAGAGCGCCCAACGTACGCTGGGCGGCGGCCGGGTGCTCGACCCGTTTGCCCCCACCCGGCAACGTCGCAGCCCCGAACGGTTGGCGCAGCTGGTCGCGCTGGCGAACAGCGCAACGCTGGAAGATGTATTGCCGACATTGTTGGCCCATAGTGACAGCGGGATCGATCCGCAGCGCCTGGAACGGCAGTTCAACCGACCGCGCAGCAGTTGGGTGTTGCCCGCTGACGTGCGCTTGATCGACACCCGTCAAGGCGCGTTGCTGTTCAGTGCCAGCCGTTGGGAAGCCTTGAAGGTGGCGGTACTGGAGCACCTCGCACGCTTTCATCAGCTCGATGCGGATCAAATGGGGCCGGACCGGGATCGCTTGCGTCGATTCGCCGGCAGCACGATGGAACGCGCGACATTTATCACCCTGCTCGAGGAGTTACTGGCCAGCGGCGACATCGCCAGCAGCGGCCCGTGGTTGCATCTGCCCGGGCATCAGGTGCGCTTGAGCGAAACGGACGAAACCCTGTGGCTGCACTTGCAGCCGTTGTTCGAACAGGCCGGTTTCGACCCGCCGTGGGTGCGCGACCTGGGGCATGAGGAAGCGGCCGTGCGCGACTTGCTGCGCAAAATGGCGCGCCTGGGCTTGATGCACCAGGTGGTGCGCGATCTGTTCTATACCGACAGCATGATTCGCCGATTGGCGGCTATGCTGTTGCAACTGGCCGACGCCAACCCGGTGATTCAGGTGGCGGCATTTCGGGATGCGGTGGGCCTGGGGCGCAAGCGCAGCATTCAGATACTGGAGTACTTCGACCGTATCGGCCTGACCCGGCGCTTTGGCGATCGACGACAGATTCGCCCGGACAGTGCGTTGGCCCGGCGCAATGAGCACTGATTCAAGGGCATGATTCAGAGGCAAGACTTCAAGGAAGGCAATCGCGCCCGGTGGCGCGGCCGGGCTTCAAACCCGGTTGGGGACGGCATCCGTTCCCGGGCAGGTTCGACTCCGGCTGCCTTCCGCCACTTTCCACTCAGAACGGCCCGAAGTCCAACGGGTACTGGATGACCACGTACACCCGGTCGATGTCATCGCCGGCCTGGGCCGCGTTGGCCCGGTGCGACACATGGGACAGTTGCAGCGACAAGCCCTTGGCCGCCCCGGACTGCACGACGTAGTGCAGGTCGATGTCGCGCTCCCAGTGTTTGCCCCCGTCACCCTGTTGCGGCACGAAGGTGCCGGTCGCCGGGTCGAACGGGTTGTAGGCCCCGCCTTGTGGCGCATGGGTGCCGTCGATCTGGTCGCCGGTGACGTAGCGGGTCATGAACTTCAGGCCGGGTACCCCGAAGGTGGCCAGGTCCAGGTCGTAGCGAACCTGCCAGGAGCGTTCGTGGGCGCCGTTGAAGTCGGCGTACTTGATCGAGTTGGCCAGGTAGATGGAGTCGCCACCGACAAAATCGAACGGCGTATCACCGTTGATTTTCTGATAGGCCAGGGTGAAACCATGGGCGCCCAGCGTGTATCGGCCGGACAGGCTGTACGCCGTATTGTCGATGGCGCCGGCCAGTGCCTGACCGGTGTCCCGGGTGTGATAGAGGTTGGCGTCGAGGAAGACTTCGGTCTGCTTGAAGTGCAGGTTGCCGTAGTACTGATGCCAGGTGTCAGTCAGATCCGAGGCATACAGGGCGCCACCGACCGGGCTTTGGGTAAACAGGTCTGCGCCGACAAACGAAATGCCGCCGGCCTCGGTGTTGGCGCCATAACCGAAAAAGTTGCCCTTGCCTGACGCACTGTCCTGATTCTTGAATGCCGTGAAGTGGCCGGCCTGCAGGTTCATACCGTCGATTTCGCGGCTGTCGAGCAGAAACCCGGTGGCGTACTCCGGTTGCAGGCGTTTGTCCGCGGTGTCGAACACCGGGCTTTCGACCTCCATTTCACCAAACGCCAGGGTGGTGTTCGAGGCCTTGAGCTTGATCGCGCCGCCACCGCCGGAGTAATCGCTTTCACTGCGGCCGTCACTGCCCACCGGCAGTAATCCGGTCCCGGAATGGCCCTTGCCGCCATCGAGTTTCAATCCCAGAAAGGCATGGGCATCGAGGCCGAAGCCGACCGTGCCCGGCGTGAAACCGGATGTAAAAGCGCCGATAAAGCCTTGAGCCCATTCGGCTTTGTAGCTCTTGCCGGTTGGCGAAGGGGATCGATAGTCGCTGTTCAGGTAAAAGTTTCGGCTGAGTACGCCAAGGGTCGCTCCGTCGAAAAATCCTTCTGCGCCTTGCGCCGGTTCATCGGCCAGTGCGTGGGTAGCGAACAGGCAGAAGCACAGGGCAATCGTCACCCTGAAGTCTTGCGGGAAGAGGGTCATCAATGGCTCACCACAGGGGGTAGCGACTGCGATGATTCACTGTAGGAGCGAGCTTGCTCGCGATGGTCGTTAACGATAACGCTTGTTTACTGGCTAAACGCGGCGTTCTTGAGACCATCGCGAGCAAGCTCGCTCCTACGGGAGTCCGCCTGCAGTCGCTGGTTTTTCAACGGACCTTAATGGCCTTCGGATGCACCAAACATGGTCTTGGCGTAGATCAGGCCCAGACCGTAGGCACCACCGTTGGCAATCGAGGTTTTCACCGTTTCGTCGTAGGTCTCGGTGCGGGCCCAGTCGCGTTGCAGTTCCAGCAGGTATTGCAGCGCGGTCATCGGCCGGGCGCCGATCTGGATCATGCGCTGCATGGCCATTTCATGGGCTTCGGTGCTGACGTCGCCACAGGCATCGGCAATCACATACACCTCGAAGCCCTGATCGATCGCCGACAGCGCCGGGCCGACGATGCAAACGGACGTCCACAAGCCGGCGAGGACAATCTTCTGCTTGCCGATGGCATTGACTTCCACAGCAATGCGTTCGTCTTCCCAGGTGTTCATGCTGGTGCGGTCGATGACGTTGTGTTCCGGGAACACAGCTTTGATTTCGTCGAAGATCGGCCCGGAAAAGCTCTTCTCGGCGACGGTGGTGAGAATGGTCGAGACCTTGAAGCCACGGGCTGCCTTGGCTACCAGTGCGGCGTTGTTGCGCAGGGTCACGGCATCGATCGACTTGGTCGCGAATGACATCTGCGACTGGTGGTCGATCATGATCAGGGTGTGGTCGGTCGGGGTCAGCAGGGTTTTGCCGGGGACTGCTTTTGCAATGGCCATGACAGGGTCCTTACGGGGTGAGTGAGGACGTCATGGTTACGCAGATCGAATCGGGAATATTGAATTGGTGTGCTGTCTTTGACCGCCGTGTGCAGTGAGCGTGGCGCGTACCTGTAGGAGCGAGCCTGCTCGCGATGAGGCAGGTACATTCAATAATGATGTCGGCTGACATGCCGCCATCGCGAGCAGGCTCGCTCCCACAGGGATTGGTGCTTACCAATTCTGCTCAGTTCGTTTTCACCACGGCCGGTGGGGTCCATTGGCCATTGAGTGCTTCGGACTCTGGCCAGTAAGCCCGGATATACAGCGAAAAACTGGCATCCCTGGGCGAGGGCAGCCAGTTGCTTTCCTTGTCCTTGCCGGGTGATTCGCTTTGCACGTAAAGGGTCAACGAGCCATCAGGGTTGGTTTGCAGGGACTTGTTCCTGGTGCCAATGGAATAGCGCTTGAGGGCATTCGGGGCGAAGAAGTGTTGTTCGTTGTACAGCGTCAGCGACCAGAAGCCCCTGACTGGCGGCAGCTTGCCTTTGGCGAATGTCACGCTGTAGCCGTACTGACCGTTAAGGCGCAGGCCGTTCTCATCCAGGTCCTGGTAGAAGTATTTGGCCTCTTTCTGCTGGTTCACGAAAATGTTCGAGCGCGCCACGGCGGTACGGGTGAAATAGTCGGTGCCGAACGCTGCGCCGTTACTCACCGTGCTCCAGTGATCGGGCAATTGCAGGCCATAGTTGCGGAACTGCAACAGCGGGTCGATCACTTCGCTGTCGGCCTTCCTCGCCTCGTCGATCATCGCGGCCCGAAGTTTGGGGTCGGCCTTGGCGATGGCCGCCAGGGCGGCCATTTGTGCGTAGCGAGACTCTTCGCCCGGCAATGGCTTGGCATCCTTGAGCAGGGTCGGCAGTTCGTCGAAGAACTTCTCCGGTATCACCCATTTGGTTTCGGCGTTGCCTTCGGAAGCCTGGGCCGGGAATTTCGGCAGCCTGGCCCAGGCACGCGTCTTCATCTTGCCGTCGTACTGCGACAGTGGGTACATGTCGATGCCCGACAGTGCCGGTTGCACAGCCAGACGGTCGGTAGCGGTGTCATCCAGGAATACCCGCGGGATCACGAACCCGGTGTTGGTGCGCGCTCGGTACACCCGCTTGATGCCGGGCGGCACCTTGCCGTTCCAGTCCGGGCCGACCAGCAGGTAGAAACCCGGTTGGGTGTTATACATTTTGCCCAGTTCGGCAAAGCTGTCGGAACGCAGGTCGACCACCTGATACACCCAGAAACGGCCGTCGAAGTCCGGTACTTGCAGCACCACCGGCTCAATGTCCAGGGCGATGCTGCCGGCGCCGTACACCACGTCCTGGTTCGGACAGGCCACCAACCGCTCGGCCGGGTCGATGTAGTCGCTGAGCATCGACAACCGATTGATCGGAGCCACGGGCACGATGCCGCCCATCAATCCGGGTTCGGGCAGGTTTTTTAAGGTCTCGCGACGATTGAAGATGTTGGCCATCGGCCAACCCCAGAAATACGCCTCGCGCGCCATCATGCGCACGTACGGCTCAGTGACTTTGGTGCCGGCGACGGGGCCCGCGACCGCGCTGGCGGCGGTGGCTTCGACAGCGCGGTTCTGTGCCCCCGGCAGAGGAGTGGCGGCGAGCGTACTGGCAATGGTCAAGGCAAAAAGAGCGTGGCGTCGGGGCAAACGAATCATAATGCGTCCTGACTTGTCAGCGGTCACCTGATGCAGGTGAGTTGCTGAAAAGATAGCTCATGTTTGCCGCAGCAATACCTGTAGGAGCCGGCTTGCCGGCGATGGACTCAAGTGCACCGCGTTTATCCGGTTCACACGCGTTATCGTTTACGACCATCGCCAGCAAGCTGGCTCCTGCAAGGGATCGTGCCCACGAAGGTGGTTATTCGGCAACAGCAGGCGAATGCCGGATCCGCCCTTAAAGATGATCCGCATCGATCACCGCCTTGGCGAACGCCTGCGGATCTTCCTGCGGCAGGTTGTGGCCGATGCCGCCACTGATCAGCCGGAATTGGTACTTGCCGGTGAAACGCTTGGCATAATCCGCGGGGGCAGGGTGGGGCGCGCCGTTGGCATCGCCTTCCAGGGTAATGGTCGGCACGCTGATGGACGGCGCCGTGGCCAGTTTCTGCTCCAGCGCTTCGTACCGGCTTTCGCCCTGGACCAGGCCCAGGCGCCAGCGGTAGTTGAACACGGTGATGTCGACATGGTCCGGGTTGTCCAGCGCCTTGGCACTGCGGTCGAAGGTGGCGTCATCGAACGCCCATTTCGGCGAAGCCGATTGCCAGATCAACCTGGCGAAGTCGTGGGTGTTCTTTTCATAACCGGCGCGACCACGGTCAGTGGCGAAGTAGAACTGATACCACCACTGCAATTCCGCCTTGGGTGGCAACGGGTTCTTGCCGGCCGCCTGGTTGCCGATCAGATAACCGCTGACCGAGACCAGCGCCTTGACCCGCTCAGGCCACAACGCCGAGACAATGTCGGCCGAACGCGCACCCCAGTCATAACCACCGAGCACCGCTTGCTTGATCTTCAGGGCATCCATGAAGTCGATGACATCACTGGCCAGCGCAGCCGGTTGGCCATTGCGCAGGGTTTTGTCGGAGAGAAAATGTGTATCGCCATAGCCGCGGGCATAGGGCATCAGCACCCGGTAACCCTTGGCTGCCAGCAAGGGCGCGACCTCATCATAGCTATGAATGTCGTATGGCCAGCCGTGCAGCAGGATCACCACCGGCCCGTTGGCCGGGCCTGTTTCGGCATACGCCACGTCCAGCAGCCCGGCGTTGACATGCTTGAGCGGGCCGAACGGCGAGGGCGCCGCCTGAGTGGTGCCAGCCGCGGTTGCCGCTGGCTGCGCAGCGGTGGCCGTTTGCCCGTGGGCTGCGCCGAAAACGCCGAACAGGGTCAGCGCAAGGATCGAAGGGCCGACCAAGTGGCGGCGAGCGTTGCCGGTGTTGCTGTTGCTGTTGCTGTTGCTGTTGCGCAGTGCCATCTTCATGGGGTTTCTCCATTGCTAGTCATGGGTCAGGGGGCCGGTCCGAGCCCCTTTAAAGCTGGCTTGCATTGAAACGCGGCAACGTATCCGGCCTGTGTCGAATCGCCGGGCGGGTGAAAGTCTGTGTATCGGGCGTTGGCGTTGACACACTGTGATACACAGGGACTTGGCCTGAGCCTCTTGGATACGCAGCGAAACTTGGTTGAGACTGAGGAGCGGGGAAGTCGACCGGTTTTCTGGTACGGCTTCGAGCCAGAGTAAAAGCCAACTCGACTAAAGCACTATTTAGTCGAGTTATGTCGGCAAATGCTGCGAATGCGGCACTAAGATCGCGAATAATGGGGTATACGACAAATGACTCAAAGCACCCTGAAAATTGGAGAAATGATCAAAGCCCTGGGTCTTGAGCCCCATATCGAAGGTGGATTCTTCCGCAGAACCTACCAATCGGCCGACGAGAACACGGTTGTGATTGCGGGTGGCCTACGGCATTGCATGACGTCGATTTTCTATCTGTTGACCCAGGATTCTCCGATAGGTCATTTCCATCTCAACCAGTCAGACATCGTTCATTACTATCATCTGGGCGATCCGATTCAGTACACGTTGATTTTTCCGGATGGCACGTTGAAAACCATCGTGATGGGTCACGACGTTCTCGCCGGACAATGCTTGCAACTGCACGTGCCCGGTGGCATCTGGAAAGCTTCGCAGGTGATGCAAGGCGCTGCAGGATTCGGCTTGATCAGTGAAGCGGTTACGCCAGGATTTGATTTCGCCGATATGGAAATGGGCGACCGGCAAAAGCTCGGTCAGCAGTTTCCTGAACATTGGGCGCTGATCGAAAAGCTGACGCGGGGCTGAGGTGGTTGCGTGTTTCAAGATCTGTTGTCAGCATTCACTAATAAACGGAATTTATAACTAGTTGATTTGCATGTATTTCCACGTATTAGTCACTAATAGACGGAAAAATAGCCAATGATTAACAGTTTTTCCGCCGATTGATGAACTTTTTTCGAGCAGGACGTGGGGGCGCTGATTTCTCATCACCAGGATGGGGAAAATAACCGATTGTGGTAATAGATGAGACATTGATTGGGGGGGTAAAGGTGAGGATGACGCAACTATGTAGTGATCGATTTAGAAGCCCGTTGAGTTGTATTCGCTAACTTTCTCACTGACATAGCGTTCCACAGCGTAAGTCGGGAGATATCGTCTGTGTATGAGCACTCTCATGTAGTTCAGTGGGATGTCCATCAAGAAATTTAGTAACGTATGGTCGCCTTCCCGTATTTCTCTCCATAAGCGCAGCTGAATAGAACACTGCGTCTCACTGAAAATTCTCGTGGAATTCGGAAACCAAGGAACCCCACCGTTGGGCGAAATATTCCACGCCTTAATGTCGTTTGAGTTTGAGTGAATCTTACAAAGTAGGATGAATCGGTCCATTAGAGTGGGGTGGCTATTTGTAAAAATGTAGCCTATTATTTTATTTGTTTCATTGTTCATGGAACAGATAACATGAAGCGGCCCTAGTTGAGTCCCTTTTGAAGGTGTTACGGGAATTCCAAGATTAAAGTAGCAATGGTGTATTTTTGATAGGTTGACGTATTTTTTCATATTCCGAGCCCTTTTTTGAATAAGGCGATATGGCGGTTGTTTAAGATTTCGAGCGCGGGTCCTATTTGAGTCATGTTGCTAAATATGTGATGATCGTAAATTTGACGACAAGAGCGACCAATATCTATAGGCCTCCAGCCCCACGTGATACGTTCTGAGCGTACCTCTTCATTAAGTATTTTAATTTGTTTTGCCGTGACCCAGCCCGTGACAACTCCCATCAACACGAGTGCGCATGCACGTTCCGCACAATTGCTTTGCAGTGCGCCGATTTTCATCAATAACTTAAGCCCGTGGACCCTCAATGAGGGTTCCTTTGGACGTGGCGTAGTGATGAATTGAGTTGCCAGGCCAGCACCTGCAGGAGCAGCTTGCAAAAAGAACTCTATCAAAAGCTTCCGTGCATTGTAGGTTTTCACGAGCGGACTGATGAACGATGAAGACCCTGCGCTCAATTGCTTTTCCATTCGGAGCATCTGGATCTGTAACTTGAGTGCGATTTTGACGACTTCAGCAGCTGCGTGTCGTGGCAAATTCATACGCAAAGGAGTTGTAGGCGGAAACAGATATTGCAGGTACCCACTCTGACGATCTCTAAAGCCAGTCAAGATCTCGCAATGAACGGGGCATATAGGTGCTACGACATATCTCCAGTTCTTCTGAAATACAATTCTTTCATGTTTTCTGAGTGAGTCGGCAATACACGACAGGCAAGCGTAGTCTACATAGCTGTGAGGCAATATCCATGAAGCCTGGGCACGAAATTGTTCAAAGCTAAATCTCTTCAAATGAAATGATTCACGCATTTTTGATTCAAAGTTGTATGGCAGGTCGAAGTCGGGATCGACCGTATCTAGACCATCGAGACCCGCCAATTGGCGTTCGGAAACGGTTTGCAGGATGTCTGCCTGCGAGAGCGTTGCTGCAGGTAGTCGTTGAAGCCAAGAGGAGAACGACTCGTCACACGCTGGTAAGCTGGCTGTATAGTCGGGCATTCGATTCAGTCAACTCCTTAAGCGACAATCGGAAGAGTTCAGATGGGATATGGCTTACATTGGAAAGTATGCTGTGAATGGCACACTGCCGAATGTGTATTAGCATGTGGGCTGTGTTGCCTTTGCTGAGTTTATAAATTTCTTTCATGTGGTTTGATAAGTGAGCATCTAACCTTAACGTCTTTCGGCACAGGCTTGACAAATCGTCTAGATAACTTGATAAAAGGTTGCCGCGTTCCCATTCATTTATGTGAAGGTGCTCCAGCGTACTTTCCTGGTTATCCCAAGAGTGCTTGACCTGGTCTAACGGTGCGGCTAACACCAATTTTAAGGTTAACGGAAAGGCCGTTAATTTTTTCCATTGTTCTATATGCCTTCGCTTCTGCTCAGGACTCGCAACGCCCGTCAGATAATCTTCGACTATCACGACAGAAAAGCCCAACATCTGCGCAAGATTCATGACGGGCGCGGGCAGTTGATTCATCGCAGATACTTCGAGTACCTCATAAGTACATTCGAATCCAAAGTGACGTAATAGCCTTGCTATTGGTGGTAATCCAGGGTCAACCCCTGTTTGTGGCATGATGAATACACCACCGTCATCCGTTCGTAGTGATAGGTAGATGCCTTGCGCTACTGTCGATACCCCTGAGCCTGAACGGCCAGTGATATACAATATGGGTGGTGGAGGTTCCTGGTTTTGCAGGAGGTACGCTGCCTTCTTAATTGTGTCTGTCGCTTGAGGTGTGCTCAGGGTTAAAAGCTCGTGCACTTCAGCGACCCGTCGGATCAGGGCGTCTTGTCGTTTCATGTCAATGCGAAGGCGACTTGATCAAAATAGACACGCCAAATTTGAGGGCGAGCAATGGCGCGCGATCAACGAGTTCCGGGGTGATTTTTTCGGTACCTGAGATGATGGCTTCGGCAGCACACACTTGAATGATTTTTGCCACGTTATCCATAATGCCTGCCGAGAGAGCATACAAGCGGGTTGCGAGGTCTTCGGACCACAGCATTGATTCCAGCTTCAACGGCAAAACGCGCTCATAACCTGCCAGAAACGCTCTGAAATTCTCGTCCAAAGACCAAGTCGGAAGGGGCAGTTGCATGTATCGCCGTTCCAGTTGTGGATCTAGACGAAGCGCTTCACTTGCTTTGTCGATTCCAAATGCAAATACGCTGAGATTGTAAGGGTCACCCGAAAGGTTTTTGAGCAATGATAAGTTTATTTTTTGCTGAAACGGGGTGAGTGTCAGTGCGTCGTGGATTTCGTCGATGACGATGCCTCTTATGTTTAGCCTTTGTACAGTGAGTGCGAATTCTTTCGAAGCATCATACCCGCTGAATTTGCGTGTAATTGGCATGCCGAATGACTCAAACAGCAATTCCCGGAAGTTATAGTTATTAGGGTTTTGACGGAAACTCATGAATATCAGTTTCTCTTTTTTCTCTGCGTTAATGGCTTTTATACGTTTGATGATGCTTGTTTTGCCATATCCGCCACTGCCCCAAACCAACATGCACGGTGCTTGGACCTTGTTCTCAACCTTGAGCATGTAGCCAATCGTTTCGATAATTGATTGGGACGTTGGATAGTCAATGAACACGTCTTGCAGGCAGATCATGACCCGTTGTTCGTCTGGAAGCAGGGTGAGATGCTGTAAAGATTTACGTAGGTGGGCGTACGGTTTGATTTGATCGCTCATGCTAATCCTTATCGTCGAACAAAGCGGGTGGTTTGGAAAAATTTACCGCGTCATTTGGCTGACAAGCCAGGACCTGATGGTATTCGTCATTGATCGGTATTTGCTTAGGTACACCACTAGAAAAACGATCCTTGTGCTGACGTTGAGCCTCGGTCTGAGTCGTCTCGCGTTTTTTTTGTTGGGTTTTTTTCTTCGATTTTTTTACCAATTCGTTGTTTTTTATCAGTTGCTGAAGCGCTTCGGGATCTGTGATGGTTCCAGCAGGTCGCCCTTGGTTGAATGCGCGATCTACCCGGTAGTACTCATAGTTAATGAAGTTGTGTGTGGATCGAATAAGGGGCACACGAATATAGTCATCATGTATTTTTGCCCAGATGTGCGTCATGTCATTGGGGTCATACTTTACAGTTGTTTTGCCTTTGCCCTGCTTGATCGCCAATTCTGGGGCATAATAAACCCCTGCATTAATCGTGATTCCGCTGTTCCGTACGGGCTTGTGCCGTTCGGGCAGGAAATCAATGTATAGGTTTCTTTTATTGATAATCATCGGAGGGAGCGCCATTGTTTTGTGGGAGTAGAACTCCTCCCAAGCATCTTTAGGCGACTTCCTGAGTTCGGAGTGAACCGTTCCGTGGTAGATCAGAACTTGCCCGGCAAACCAGGCGCAAAATTCCTTGAACGTCAGGACCGAGTGTTTTTCGCTGTCATATTCTCCACGCTGTTTAACATTGGAATAGGTAGTGCCAGGCAGGAAATGAACGGAAGTGGTCATCAGCGTGCCAATAAGGCTCTCAATGGTCCCTCCCATGTGTTTCTTGCCGATTTTGCGCCAATGTGGGTCGCAGCCGTGTTTTCTTAATCCTGCCTCCAAAACCGGAGAATGAAATTCTGCGGCATTGTCCATGCCCAGTTTTTCAGGCATCCCGTAATAGGGATAGCTAATCCCATGGGTGGGAGAGTTGGGGGACTCTTTTTTTTTGGCAGTGCCGCCATGCAGACAGTCTGTTGCACTGAAACCAGCGAGGGAGGGAACATGCTCAAGTAGAAACCGAGAATGATTCGTGTATGGACATCGATGAGCAACGTTACCCATGGCCTGCCGATGGTGAGACTGCGGTCATGCTCGGCACGAAGAATGAGATCAACTCGGGTATGGTCCATTTGCGCGTGCTGGAGCGGGTAGTCCGTGTGGACGTACCCTGGTCTGGTTTGAAATCGCTGGTTTGTCGCGTCCAGACCGTGCTTTTGCCTGAACACAATTTTGGGATCCATCTTTTTAATCAATCGCTGTACAGTTGAGAGACCTGGAGGCGGGAGCCCCTTTTCTGCACATGCGGCTTGAGTCTGTTTCCAAACATGGGAATAGGAGGCTGCCGCTCCTTGGTAATGGCGGTCAAAACACTCTTCAACAACAGCAACCACTGCCTCGGGAATTCGGTGGCTTCCTGTTTTGGCGCCAGGGGAGTTTTTTATGATGCTCAGTGCGCCCAAGGCGTGATTGAAGCGTGATGCCAGTTTGTAAAAGGCGGATTTCTTCAGCGAGAGTTTTTGAGCCGCCTCGTTTTGCGTCATGTCCCCGTTGAAATATTCTTTGAGAATCACTGCCTGCTCCGCGGCTGCGATCAGCTTCATGGCTTCCTTGGGGTCTGCGGGATCGTAGGTTGTGAGCTGAGTGATGGTTTCCTGCTCTTCAGGAATGATCTCCACATCTGCGACCGCCACAATTTTCGTTTCACCTGTGTCGTTAATTCTGACGCTGACCTGCTCAGTATTTTTTACTTCCGTGATAACCGCCAGCTTACCCAGCGCGATCACAACTGTTCCTGCCGCTATGGATTGTTTCACTACTAAGTCCCTTCCATTCGAAACGCAAGAGTACAAACGGACCGCATTTAGTACGGTACGTTTCCTTACTAATTCCAGCTTAGCGTCCATTTGGCGGGCATAAAACGGGCATAAAAAAATTTAGCTCATAAAAATAAAGCTATATTTATCAACGTGATGAATGATTTTCATAGGGCTGAAAACATTCCGCATTGTAAAAATTAAGGAAATTTTGATTAGAATCGTACTAAACACTTAAGAGTGAGAATGGATGGGGCGACATGCAAAACCACTGACGGAATACTTTCGCTCAATGGTTACAGCGGCACATCTGGCCGACTGTTTGGGGGTCGCTCGAGCAGGGTTTGCCTTAGCTAGATGGTTCGAGAAAGATCAGCACTTGCCGAAGGGATCGGCTGACGAAAAGGCATGGCGTCGTTTCCTAAACGGGCATCAGCCCCATCAATCGCGCCTCGACAAAATCTTTCATGCGGTACCTTCCGTACGGGCTTTTTACGAACACCCTGTTTGGCAGGCGGCGGGGTTGTCTTGTACCGACAGCCAAAGCCTCTGTATCCTCAAATCCTTCGGGTGGGACGGGACGCGGTACGGTGGGAAATGGTTCAAAGGCATCTATAGTTTATCAGCACTCGACCAACTGGCCTGTCTCTTAGCGATGCTAGGTTGTAGCAGTCGACCCACTTACTGCGCGGAGATTGCGCGCCGGTTGTGTGTTGCGTACATCGAAATCAGCACCGAGGAGCCTTGGCGATCATTTGCCAATGATCTATGGCTCATCATCAACGTTAAGCTGGCCCATAGCAGTGAGGTTACAAGGCGGCTGACGGAGCCGGAGGTTACGTATGAAAGAAAATTTTGGACCTTAGTGAAAAACGATTTTTTTGCTCATGAAGCCTCTGCAAGCTTCGAAGGGTGGTGTGCCTGGCGAGAGGCAGTCTTGGCTTTGGGCTGGCTAGATCGGGAGCGACTGGTTACTTACATTGATGGACGGAAAGATGCAGCACCTTCAGCCTGCAATGTTTTAGCGCTCCGTGTGTACAAAAAGGTTAGGGCCAAAATGTATCGAGCACTCAATTAACACCAACGTCAACGGGACGTCATTCTTTAATCGCGGACTGCATGGCATTCAGCATGCTTTTGTGCAGGTTCCGAATGTGGACAACTTCGGATTGACACTGCGTTACTTCAAGTCGCAAGCGTTGAATGACCACGCACAAGTCACTCATGATGCCGGTAGGGTCACTTTTTTCAGTGATGAGGTAGTTGATTGCACCCTCCATGTTTTCGGCACCGTCGACCTTTTCATAAAAGTCGGTCCGCGACAGGTAGGAGGGCATAGGCATGATGCTTTTCTCAAGAGCGGGAGTCGTGTTTGGCGTTTCTCTGATGTTTTTTAACAGCTTGACAATGGTAGACCTTGACCCTTGATTTCCCAAAGCGGTACGCACGGCGTCAAGCGTCGGCGGTGTGGCCATTGACTCCAATCGTGCCAGCGCGTTTTCAACGTCCGCTTGAGATATTTTTCTTCTCATAACTGTAAACCCTGAAGGGGTGGTAGTTAGTTCACATCTTAACATGAAGGTGCAGGTGGCGTCTTCAATACGATGAGATCATCTAAAGCTAAAGTTTTACTATCGTGTGTGTAGGTGGTAATGCGGTTTAAAAGTCTCAGCCTTTTACACGACTGACAGTGGTAGCTCGGTCGTAATATTATAATTTCTTGGTTTTCTGTGCCTTGCTTTGTTGTGCTCTGTTTCAATTTTAAGCCTGCTGAGTCGAATTGCGTGATTCCAATTGCGAAGTTTTCATAATCCCAGCATCTAGTTTGGGGTAGTGGATGGATACAATATTGAACTAATGGATAAATTCTGCTTGGGGTAACGGGGTAGCGTGACGTTCAAGTTAATTCAGTATTGGCTGTTTTCTTATGCGTGCGGGTCGAGCGATTCAAGGAAGTAAGTAAACGGCTGAGTCAGATTTAGCGAGTCCTGCAGTTCTCAACCAATAGAGGCTATGGCGTCGTCATTTTTACGGGCTGGTTGCCTCGCTGCTCAATGTTGAGCTTACGCAGTGTCACTTTAAGATGTGGAGCCGGTCTGCTCGGCGTGCCATGTGGGCGCGGGCACTTTTGAAGGTCAGTCATCTGCGCTAGAAGGCATCCACTACACTGCGATGAGCTTGAGGGGCGGTTCGTTACTCTCGTTCAGCGGCGATGTATAGCGTGCGAGACTTAGTCCGCTGGCTATCGTTAAACAATGATTGCGTCGGTTTGTAGAGAAATACTCTGTTTCCTTAGGAAAGCTTTGCGTCATTTCCAGATAATTTCTCAATGTTTTCATTCGTAACCCTCAAATATATCCAGGCCGCAGCGTCGGTTCGGGAGTCAAGGGCTTATGTCGCCAATGGAAAATTGCTGTTTTGGTATTGCCTCTCTGATTGCATTGAGATGCTTCTGGCTCGGCGATGTCAGACCTTTAGAGCTGATCAACCCGCGGTTGGTATATAAAAATATGCCTCGGCGGCTGGGAGGAGGGCATCTGTACCGGCTCTGTCAATTTCATCTCGTTCAACGCTTCAATAAGTCCGGATAACATTCCATTATCAGACCTAATATAGCTGGATCTGGGATTGCTGGAGCGGAACTGTGCGATTTTCAAGATATCGTAAGCGTAGGCGTTTTTACACACTCTGGGCCGATAGCAGCCTGTGGCACCAGAGATGTAAGGACTTCTTTTGATGGACGGTGAGTCTGGCAAACAGCAGTGATTAGCAAAGCTCGATCTGACAGGCACGACTGGAGGTCCGCTAACTGTCAGATCAAGTCTGAGCGCTCCGCACTATCAGTAGCGAGCCGCAGCATTGCTTTCAATCGCCTCTGCCGCTGCCAGCGTATTTCTCATCAAGCATGCTACGGTCATTGGACCAACGCCTCCTGGAACAGGAGTCATGGCCGCGGCGATTTCCTTGGCAGAGTTGAAATCGACGTCACCAACCAGTACCGAAACACCATTCTTTTCGACTCTGTTGATGCCAACGTCAATGACCACAGCACCGGGCTTGATCGACTTTGCATCAATAAATTCCGCCCGTCCAATCGCTACCACCAGGATGTCGGCCTGACGACATTCAGCGATGAGATCTTGCGTTCGGGAATGCACAATCGTGACCGTGCAGTTTTCCTGCAAGAGCAAATTCGCCATTGGCTTTCCAACGATGTTGGACCTGCCCACAATTACCGCTTTTTTGCCACTGAGGTCACCGATCTGATCCTTCAACATCATCAGGCATCCGAGAGGCGTACAGGGGATTAGTTTGGCTTTACCCTGACCCAGCAGACCCACGTTGATCGGATGGAAACCGTCGACATCTTTGGCCGGATTTATGGCCGCAATAACCTTCGATTCATCGATATGGGCGGGCAGCGGAAGCTGCACCAAAATCCCGTGCACATAGCGGTCATTGTTCAGCTTATCGATCAGGTTCAGCAGGTCCGCTTCGGACGTGTCGCTTTCGAGTAGGTGAGGGAAGGAGTCAATCCCGGACTCAAGCGCCTTTTTCATTTTGGTTTTCACGTAAACCTGGCTGGCAGGATCGCTCCCGACTAGTACGACAGCCAGCCCTGGTGCTCTGCCGCGTTTCTCCCTGAAGGCCCTCGCACCGACGGCAACATTCTTGCGCAAGATTTCGGCAAACGCCTTCCCATCGATTATGGAGGCCTCTGCATTGGGCGCGTTATCCAAAGGTTGTGTAGTGGTCATTTCGTCCTACCCATTAGCGGTCAGAAAGCTGCCTCCACGTTCTTGAAGGCAGCTGCATAATCAAGATTTAAGGCGTTCGCCTTTAGGATCGTAAAGGCACCCACGAATGACTTTCGCGGAGCATTCTTCACCCAGAATTGTGATGGTGAGTTCAGTATCCAGGGACGCCAGTTCGCGCTTGATAAAGCCCATGGCCAAACTCTTATTAACGCGATAACCAAAGGCTCCTGATGTCGTAAGCCCTACCAGTTTCCCTTGATGGAAAATTGGCTCGCTACCCAATGCATCAGCAAGGCCCGCTTGCACTTCCATCAGTACGAGACGATGGGTACTCGGCTTCTCTTTTTCTGCCAGCACTGCCGCACGCCCTTCAAAAACGCCCTTATCGGTCTTGATGAAGTAGCCCATGTTGGCAGCCAGCGCCGAGTACTCTGTTGTCAGTTCGCGGCCCCAGATTTGATAGCCCTTTTCGATGCGCATCGAGTCCATCGCTCGTAGCCCGAAGTCGACGATTCCATGCGCTTCACCCGCCCAAACGAGTGCTTCGTAAAGTGCCTGCTGGTGTTGGAGTGGATGGTGGAGTTCCCATCCCAATTCGCCGACAAAGTTCATCCGCAACGCGCGTACGGGAGCGCCAACGACCTGAATCTCTTGGCCGGTAAACCAGGGGAATGCTTCATTACTCAGATCGGTGTCAGTGAGTTTGGACAGCACTTCTCGTGCTCTAGGGCCAGCCAGGATGAGCGTGCCCCAGTCCCTGGAGATATTCGCGATGGAGATATTCGCGTATTTCGCTGCCCGTTGCCGGAGCCAATCTTCAATCAGCAGCTCACAAGCCGCCGGGCACATCAGGTAAAACGCGCCGCTTTCCAGGAGCGTCATGGAGAATTCCCACGCCACGCTTCCTGATGTGGTGAGTACATGGGCGAGAGCTACATCCCCGCATTTGGTAGGAACCTGGTTGGGGCTGATCCGATCCAGAAATGAACGAGCATCCTTTCCAGATATCTCGAATTTTGTGAAGGCGCTCAGATCGAGGATACCCACGCGATTTTGCACCGCTTCACATTCCGACCGGACTGCTGCATCCCAATTGCCCCGGCTGTAGCTGAAGTTCTCGACTGGGGCATTGGCAGATTGTGCAAACCAGCTGGCACGCTCCCAGCCGTAATAAGCGCCGAACACGGCATTCTTGTGTTTAAGGATTTCGTAAATTGGCGTGGTCTTGACCTCGCGACACGCCGGGCGCATCGCGTATTCGTTCGGGCAACTTAGTTGGTATTCGTTGGCGTACAGCTCAAGCGATTTGGTGACGGTGTAGGAAAGGTTCGCGTAGCTGCCAAAGCGGCGGGAATCCAGCTCCCAAAGCTCAACCTCAGGGTGGCCGTCGATGATCCACTGAGCAAGGTAACGGCCAGCGCCGCCACCCTGAGTGATCCCGAAACTGAACCCTGCGCAAGCGAAGTAGTTGTCGTAGCCATGCACGGGCCCGAGCAGGGGAAGGCCATCCGGGGTGTACACGATAGGGCCATTGACCACAGTCTTGATCCCGCCGTCACCGATAATTCCCACCTGTTCCATCGCTGCACCGATGATTTCTTCGAGACGGTTCAGCTCCGGTTGCAGCAGTTCCTGCCCGAATGTCGCTGGAACCCCATCGACTGCCCAGGCCACCGGCTCTCGCTCGTACGGGCCAAGGATCAGCCCCTTGCCCTCCTGGCGAAGGTAGTAGGAAATATCCGGATCGCGAAGCAGGGGAAGGTGGTGGGGTCTGTCCACCAAGGCTGGAATATTGTCGGTGACCAGATACTGATGTTCCAGGGAGCAGATCGGGAACTGATGGCCGATCATCGCGGCCACTTCATTAGCCCTGAAACCTGCGGCGTTCACGATAATGTCTGCGTGAATGACGCCTTGTTCGGTGGTCACTTCCCATTTTTTGTCGGCGAGTTGAGTAATCGCGGTAACCGGATTGTGCCGAACAATGGTAGCGCCGTAACCACGGGCCAATTGAGCCATGGCGTTGGTCACGCTGGTCGGATCTATATGACCGTCATACGGGTCCCAAAGCCCTCCCAGCAACCCGGTGGTGTCCAGGAAGGGATGCAGCTCCTTCAGGCGCTCATTGTCGACCACTTCGACGCCATTCAAACCGGCAAGCGTGGCCAGGCCTGCGACCCGTTTGAACTCATCCAGACGTTCCTTGGTATGCGCGAGCCGGATCGAACCTGTTTGGTGGTGACCGACCGATTGACCCGTCTGTTCTGCGAGTTGTTGATACAGCTCGATGCTGTTTTTCTGAAGCTTCATGATGTTCAGGCTGGTGCTGAACGAAGGAAGGTTGCCCGCGGCGTGCCAGGTCGATCCAGATGTCAGTTCAAGCTTCTCCACCAGCATGACATCCGTCCAGCCGGATTTGGCCAGATGGTAAAGCGTGCTCACACCGGTAATACCACCACCGATCACTAAAACTTTGGCTTCCGATTTCATCTCGGGGGGATCCTTTGACGGGTCTATTGGAGACATGATTCGCCGGGGCTCCGGGCGTCTGGATTCGATGCTAAGGCGCTTGAGATGGCTCTACAAACGATGTATACCAGTGTCATTTATAAGTAGGGCTTATGCCGGGGTGCCGCGATGTCGTTGACCAATCTTCAGCTCAACTGGCTTCGGACGTTTGAATCAGTAGGGCGACATTTAAGCTTTTCGGCTGCGGCGATTGAACTGAACATGAGCCAGTCTGCGGTGAGCCAGCAGATAAAATTGCTCGAGCACAAACTTGGCAAGGCGCTATTCCTGAGGCAAACACGTTCGATCCAGCTGACCGTATCGGGGCGGGCGTATTTGGCAGTGGTCCGGGAAGGCCTTTGGCATATGCACCAAGGGATGAACAACATCTTCAGCTCGGTCGCCCAAGGCGTACTTGAATTGAGCGTCAACAACTCCTTTGCGCAGTTGTGGCTCGCCCCCCGTATGGAGCGGTTCGCTGAGCTGTATCCGCAAATTTCTCTTCGCATGTACGGCGTTAACTGGGAGGCGGATGCTCCACCTTCCAGCGCAGAGCTGGAGATTCGCTACGGTGCGGGAAACTGGCAGCAGTACGACATCCAGCAGCTGCTCTCGACTGAGCTGAAGCCGTATTGCTCACTGGACGTTGCTGCCAAACTTCGAAGTGCCGGGGGATTGCTCAGCCTGCCCTTGATCGATGTGTTGGGCACACCCAATGGCTGGAGCGACTGGCTGGCTACTTACCCGCAAGGCGAGGCAGAAAACTATCAGCGTTTCTACGTCGACAGCTACGCAATCGCGGCGAGCATGGCGATTGAAAACGCAGGCGTGTGTCTGCTTAACGAGGAACTCGTGGAGAAATCCAGGCTGCGTGGACAGCTCGTGTCGCCGCTCGATCAGAGCATTGAGTGCCTTGCCGGGTTCTACTTGCTGAAGCCACATAACAAGCCGCTGTCTGGGGCTGCACAGGCCTTTTGCACTTGGCTGGAGTCAGAGCTTCGTTAATCTCTGCGGACTGGGTGAGGAGTCAGGAGCCCGCCACAGGCGGGCTCCTTTCCCTTAGCTGTTACTCGGAAACGCGAACTGTGCAGCCTCATGGCTGGCACGCTGAGGCCAGCGCTGAGTAATCGCCTTACGACGCGTGTAGAAACGAACACCATCCGGACCATACGCATGAAGATCGCCAAACAGCGAGCGCTTCCAGCCGCCGAAGCTGTGGTACGCCACCGGAACCGGTAGCGGAACGTTCACACCCACCATGCCGACTTCGATCTCGTCACAGAACAAGCGCGCAGCTTCACCGTCGCGAGTGAAGATGCAAGTACCGTTGCCGTACTCGTGATCGTTGATGAGTTGCATGGCTTGTTCAAGGCTCGCTACGCGCACGATGCAGAGAACCGGGCCGAAAATCTCTTCCTTGTAGATGCGCATTTCAGGCGTCACGCGGTCGAACAGGCATCCACCCAGGAAGAAGCCGTTTTCGTTGTTGGTCACCTGAAGCCCACGGCCATCGACGACCAACTCGGCCCCGGATTCAACACCTTCGTCCACGTAACCCTTCACTTTGTCCCGGTGGGCGCCAGTGATCAGTGGTCCCATGTCGAGGCCACAGGATGTGCCGGCGCCAATTTTCAGCGCCTGGATCTGCGGTACCAGTTTATCGATCAGCGCATCGGCGATTTGGTCGCCCACACAAACGGCGACGGAAATCGCCATGCAGCGTTCGCCGCAGGAACCGTAAGCCGCGCCCATCAGGGCGCTAACGGCATTGTTCAGGTCAGCGTCCGGCATCAGCACAGCATGGTTTTTTGCGCCGCCCAAGGCCTGGACACGCTTGCCGCGTTTGGTGCCTTCGGCATAGATGTATTCAGCGATTGGCGTCGACCCTACGAAGCTCAATGCTTTCACTTCCGGCGCCTCGATCAAAGCATCGACCGCTTCTTTGTCGCCGTGAACCACGCTCATCACCCCTTTAGGCAAACCCGCTTCTATCAGCAACTCTGCAATGTAAAGGGTAGAGCTTGGGTCGCGCTCCGAAGGCTTGAGGATGAAGCAGTTGCCGCAGACGATGGCTAACGGATACATCCAGAGTGGAACCATCGCCGGAAAGTTGAACGGCGTAATACCAGCCACAACTCCGACAGGTTGGAAGTCACTCCAGGCATCGATGTTCGGGCCCGCGTTGCGGCTGAACTCACCTTTCAGGATTTCAGGGGCCGCGCACGCAAACTCGACGTTCTCGATACCTCGTTTGAGTTCCCCAGTGGCATCTTCAATGGTTTTGCCGTGCTCTTCGCTGATCATCCGGGCGATTTTGGCTTCGTTCTGCTCCAGCAACTGCTTGAAACGAAACATGACCTGAGCGCGCTTGGCGGCCGGAGTCTTGCGCCATGCAGGAAAGGCGGCTGTCGCAACGTCAATGGCGTGTTGAACGGCGGCGCGATCCGCGAGTGAGACCTGATGGATAACCTCACCCGTGGAAGGGTTGAACACGTCCGCGGTGCGGCCGGTGGTGGCGATATGCTCGCCGTTGATCAGGTGTTGAATGATGCTCATGGATGAAGACCTGCAAGATTGAAAATAGAAGTGATGCTGGCGGCGTTGACCCGCCAGCACGGGTGGTTTGCCTGCACGTTGTTGCGTTAATCGATGTGGTTCAAGGCTTCCCCGACGGCATCAAACATGCGGTCAAGATCTTCAGGTTTAGCGTTGAAGGTCGGCCCGAACTGAAGGGTGTCGCCACCGAAGCGCACGTAGAACCCCGCTTTCCAAAGCGCCATGCCCGCCTCGAACGGACGAACAATTGCATCCCCTTCGCGGGGTGCAATTTGAATAGCGCCTGCGAGGCCGCAGTTCCTGATGTCAACGATGTGTTTTGCGCCCTTGACACCGTGCAATGTGCGTTCGAAATGCGGTGCCAGATCAGCTGATTGCTGGATGAGGTTTTCCTTCTCCAGCAGATCCAGTGTTGCGAGGGCCGCAGCGCAGGCAACCGGGTGCGCCGAGTAGGTGTAGCCATGGCCAAATTCGACCGCGTATTCCGGACTCGTCTGATTCATGAAGGTTTGGTAGATCTCACTGGAAGCGATCACGGCGCCCATTGGAATGGCACCATTGGTGATCTGCTTGGCCACGTTCATGATGTCCGGCTTCACGCCGAAGTACTCCGCGCCGCTCCAGGTGCCCATCCGCCCGAACCCGGTGATCACTTCGTCAAAGATCAACAGAATATTGTGCTGCGTGCAGATCTCGCGAAGGCGCTGCAAGTAACCTTTGGGAGGCACGATGGCACCTGCGGAGCCCGACATAGGCTCGACAATAACGGCTGCAATGTTCGTCGCATCATGCAGCTCAATGAGCTTCAGCAACTCATTTGCCAGTTCCACACCACCAGTTTCTGCCATGCCTTTGGTGAAGGCCATTCCCGGCTGCAACGTGTGGGGCAGGTGGTCGACATCCATCAGTTGACCGAACATCTTGCGGTTGCCCCCGATGCCACCCAGGCTCGTGCCCGCGATGTTCACGCCGTGGTAGCCGCGTGCTCGGCCGATCATTTTGGTCTTGGTCGACTGACCCTTGAGGCGCCAGTACGCCCGGGCCATTTTGACCGCGGTGTCCGCGCACTCGGAGCCCGAGTTGGTATAGAACACATGGTTCAGGTCGCCGGGCATGAGGTCAGCGACGCGCTCGGACAACATGAACGATAACGGGTGGCCATATTGAAACGCTGGCGAGTAATCAAGCGTGCCCAACTGGCGGGCGACGGCTTCCTGGATTTCCTTGCGCGAATGGCCTGCGCCGCAGGTCCACAGGCCTGACAGACTGTCGTAGACCTTTCTGCCTTCGGAGTCTGTCAGCCAGCTGCCTTGCGCAGAAACGATGAACCGTGGGTCACGCTGAAAGTTGCGATTCGAGGAGAACGGCATCCAGTGTGAATCCAGTTTCAGCTGGCTGGCCAAGGGAAGTTCGTGAGCCTGTTGTGTGTTCATGAGCAGTGGTCCTCGTGGAGAGATACTCATCGTGTTCAATCGGAGAGTTGGCCTTGTTGAGCGTCCTGAAATGCAATTCAAGGCTTGCCTAGAAACTGACACGCGCTTAGATTCAATAAAACACACCTTTCGATACCCTTGGTTTCAGGTCACCTAAACTATGAAAGCGCGCCGTGCCAATCCAGTTGCTCAAGTCACTGATTTTGATATTCGGATGCTCAAGATATTTCGCAGTGTCGTGGAGTGCGGAGGATTCTCCGTTGCAGAGAGCGTTCTAGGTGTTGGCAGGTCAGCAATCAGTCAGCAAATGACAGAGCTTGAGCAGCGATTAGGCTTACGGTTATGTCAGAGGGGACGTGCCGGGTTCTCCCTGACGGAGGATGGGCAGCAGGTGTATGAGGCGTGTTTACGCTTGTTGTCGGCGATGGAGGGATTTCGAAGCGAGGTCAACGGGATGCACAGTCATCTCCGGGGCGAGTTGATCATCGGCTTGACGGATAACCTGGTCACGATGCCTCACATGCGCGTCACGGATGCATTGGCTTCCCTAAAGAAAAAAGGACCTGACGTTCAGATCCAGATTCGAATGAGTACACCGGGTGAAGTGGAACAAGGCGTGCTCGATGGCCGTCTGCACGTAGGCGTAATCCCGCAGGTCGGTGCGCTTTCAGGCCTTGAATATCAGCCGCTGTATAGCGAGCGTTCTCAGCTCTATTGCGGTGTTGGCCATCCTTTGTTTTTCGTCAAGGATCTGGATTTAAATGAGCAGCGTATCCAGGAGCAGGACGCCATCGCCCCGACATTCCGTTTGCCGGCAACCATCCAGGAGCACTATCAGGCGCTAAATTGCACGGCGAGCGCATCGGACCGAGAAGGGATGGCATTCCTGATTCTCACCGGTCAGTACATCGGCTATCTGCCTGATCACTACGCGCGGAGCTGGGTTGCAGAAGGAAGGCTCAGAGCGTTGAAGCCCTATTCCTGTTTTTACGATCTGACGCTGGCTTCTGTTACCCGGAAAGGTCGCCGTCCCCATTTGGTATTGGAGACCTTTCTCGAATCCCTCGCGATGAGCGGCTGACGAATTGTCGAGTCTTCAACGTGGCAACTTACGAATCAGTACAGCTTATTAATAAGCACCTGATACATCGTTTGTTGTAGGCATAAAACCGCTCGTACGATTCGCTCCAGAGGCTATGTTCGATGCCTGTGGAGGTTTTGATGCAACGCGAGGCTATGGAATTCGATGTCGTCGTAGTAGGAGGAGGGCCTGCCGGGCTATCTGCTGCCATTCGCCTGCGTCAATTGGCAATGGTAGAAGGGCGGGAGTTGTCAGTATGTCTGGTCGAAAAAGGCGCAGAGGTCGGTGCGCACATCATGTCCGGTGCTGTGTTCGAACCTACCGCACTGAACGAATTGTTTCCCGACTGGCGAAACATGGGTGCGCCACTGAACACCCCGGTGCAGTCGGACGAGATTTTCTACCTGTCGTCTTCACGCCTTTCAATCCGGGTTCCCGGAGTCTTCGCGCCCAGCACGATGCACAACGAAGGCAACTTCATCGTCAGCCTGGGCAATGTATGTCGTTGGCTGGGCCAGCAAGCGGAAGCCCTGGGGGTCGATGTGTTTCCAGGCTTTCCTGCGTCCGACGTGCTGTACGACGAGGAGGGCAGGGTCCGGGGCGTGTTGACTGCCGACATGGGCGTCGGCCGAACAGGAGAGCATAAAGGCGGCTTTACGCCCGGTATCGAGCTGATCGGCAAGCAAACCATCTTCGCTGAAGGCTGTCGCGGGCACTTGGGCAAACAGCTGATCAGCAAGTATCAGCTCGATGCGGACTCCGATCCTCAACACTACGGGTTGGGCATCAAGGAAGTCTGGGAAATCCCCGCTGAGCAGCATGTTCCCGGGCTTGTGATTCATAGCACTGGATGGCCATTGACCCAGAGTGGCACGCAGGGCGGCGCCTTCATGTATCACCTGGAGGACGGTACGGTGGTGATCGGACAGGTCGTGGATCTCAACTATCGCAATCCTTACCTGTCGCCGTTTGATGAGCTTCAACAACTCAAGCATCACCCGCTTTACGAGCAGTATCTGCGCGGTGGCTCGCGCATCAGCTACGGCGCCCGTGCCATTGCGAAAGGCGGGCTTCAGTCTTTGCCGAAGATGCACTTCCCAGGGGGCCTGCTGATTGGGTGTGATGCCGGCACCTTGAATTTTGCGAAGATCAAAGGCTCCCACACGGCCATGAAGTCCGGAATGCTGGCGGCTGAAACCATCTTTGAGGCGTTTGCCGTCAATGAGTCGGCCGGTCAGGATCTGGCAGCGTATGCGGGAAAATTCAGGGCGTCGTCCATTTATGACGAGCTTTACCAGCAGCGTAATTTCGGTCCCGCCATGCACCGGTTCGGCAGTCTGATCGGGGCCGCCTACGCCTGGGTCGATCTGAACCTGTTGAAAGGGAAATTGCCTTGGACTTTCCACGACAAACGCCCCGACTACTCGACCATGGATCCTGCTGATAGTGCTTCGGTCATTCACTACCCAAAACCCGACAACGTCCTGAGCTTCGATAAGACCTCCTCGGTCTATTTATCGAACACGAACCATGAAGAAGATCAGCCCTGCCACCTGACGCTCAGGGACTCCTCGATACCCATCGCGTTCAACCTGCCCACCTATGCCGAGCCGGCTCAACGGTACTGTCCCGCCGGTGTGTACGAGGTTGTGGAGGATGCGTCAGCGAGCCGATTTCAGATCAATGCGCAGAACTGTCTGCACTGCAAAACCTGTGACATCAAGGACCCGAGTCAGAACATCGTTTGGCGTGCACCCGAGGGAGGCGGGGGACCCAACTACACCAGCATGTAGAGGAGAAAGAGTCGCTACGCGATTGAGCGACCGAAGCGTGACTAGTGCGATGCGTGGAACAAAACAATAACGAACTCAATGATCACACTGCCTTCCTTACTAGAAATCTATCGGGAGCATCATGAAAAAATTAGCGTTAGTCCTCGTCTCTGGCTTGACCTCCTTCACCGTGATGGCGCAAGAAAACCTCACGGTTGTCACATATGGCGGGAGCGTCGCGGCGGCTCAGCAACAGTCCTCGATCAAACCCTATGCCGATAAAACAGGCGTCAAGATTCGTACCGAAGATTACTCGGGAGGTATTGCCCAGCTCAAAGCTCAGGTTGACTCGAAAAAAGTGGCCTGGGATGTGATCGATATGGAAATGCCGGATGCTGTGCGGGCCTGTAATGCCGGCCTGTTGGAGCGCATCAACCCGGCGAAAGATCTTGCCGCCGCGCCCGATGGCTCTACGGCGACGGACTTCCTGCCAGGGTCGCTGAACGATTGCGGAGTCGGTGCCTACATCTGGAGCACGGCGGTTGCCTACAACACCAATGCCTTCAAAGGACAGGCCCCCACAACACTGGCTGATTTCTTCGACCTCAAAAAATATCCCGGCAAGCGTGGCTTGCGCAAAGCGCCCCAGGCCAACCTTGAGTGGGCTCTGTTAGCGGATGGTGTTCCTCGTGATCAGGTGTACGAAACACTGGAGACCGATGAGGGGCTTCAGCGTGCTTTCAAAAAGCTCGACTCGATCAAGAGCCAGGTCATCTGGTGGGAAGCCGGCGCGCAACCTCCGCAGTTGCTGGCAGATGGTCAGGTCACGATGACTTCCGCCTGGAATGGTCGGATCTGGGCCGCACAGGCGAAAGAAAAACAGCCCTTCAAAATCATCTGGGACGGCCAGATGTATGACATCGATGTGTGGGCGGTGCCGGTGGGTGCGCCCAATAAAGCCAAGGCCATGGATTTCCTGCGTTTCGCAACCTCGACTCAAATTATGGCTGACCAGAGTCAGTACATCGCTTATGGCCCGACACGCAAGTCGTCCCAGCCACTGGTTCACGCCGATATGAAGTCGAGTATGCCAACCGACCCGGCCAACTTTGCCACGGCATTGCAGGTGAATTCGCAGTGGTGGGGTGATCATGCTGACGAGCTGAACGAACGCTTCAATGCCTGGCTTGCAAAATGATCCTCTGACTTTAGCCGTTAAGCCGTGTGGGTGGGCCTGCCATCGAAGTACCAGATTCGGTGATGGATAGCGGCTATTAGCCGAGCTGATCAAAGGAATTGCTCTCTGCTTGGTGCACTTTGCCCGACGCTTGCGTCGGGCTTTTTTTGAGCGTTATTTAAAACAAAGAAAACGAGTAACTGGCGATCAACCGGTTTTCATCAATGTCGCGGCCATCGTCGCTGCGATAGGTCGCGTTGCGCAGGCGGACAGAGAAGCCTTTCAGGAAGTCTTGAAAAGCGTAGGTCACATCGATGTCGCGTTCCCATTCCTTTTCGGCGCCCGGTTTGTCCAGCCCCGTCCCGCGTATGTAGGCAGTGAAAAAGGTCAGGCCAGGAATGCCCATCGGCGCGAAGTTGTAACCGTAGCGCAATTGCCAGCTGCGTTCGCCAGCGCTACCAAAGTCATGGTATTGCACATAATTGGGCAGGTAGGGGTTGTTGATGTAGGGGAAGCCGGTTGCACCCTTCATGACTTGATAAGTGGCCAGCATGCTGTGGCCGCTATCGAAGCTGTAGCCCACAGCCGCGGAATAGGCCCGGTTATCAACCTCGCCTGCTTTTGCGGCGCCGATATCGCGACTGGAGAAGGCGCGTAGATCGGTGGTCATTTTGCCTTTACCGACGCGTGTAGTGTGAATCAGGCCGAGGAACTGCTGGCGATACACATCATCCAGTGCGCCATAGTAATAGCTACCGGTCAGTGTCGGAGTGATTTGATAGCTGCCGCCACCATAACGGAAGTGGTCACCGACGCCGGTGGCCCGATAACGTCCGTCCTTGGCCGCGATGCCGATGTCCCGTTGATCGGTAGAGTCCGGGGTGACGGTTTTATCAAACTGAGCGACGTTCACCGTCAAATGTTCGATTTCGCTGGAGCTGACTTGCGTGCCCTGGAAAGTCTGGGGAAACAGCCGACTGCCATTGAATTGCAGGACGGGCACCTTGGGCAGTGCGATGCCGTAAGTCAGGGTGGTTTTGGAAAACCTGGCCTTGGCTGCGAGTCCGCCTTTGGAGTATTCATCAGCGGCCTCACCGGACGCGCGTCGGGGCAATAATCCGCTGCCGGAGCGGTCGGGGCTGGAGTCCAATTGGTACCCGGCGTATCCCAGCGCATCGACGCCCAAACCAATCGCTCCTTGGGTAAACCCGGACTCATAGTTGAGCAAAAAGCCCTGGGCCCATTCATCTCGCTTGGATACACCAACGCCATCTCGAAAGTCGCCGTTATAGTAGAAATTACGTGCTTCAACGCTCGCCTTGCTGTCCTCGATAAAGCCTGCGGCCATCGAGGAAATGCTCCAGCAGACACCGGGTACAAACATTGCGATAGACAGGGTACGGTTCATTTTTATTATTTTCCTGACACGACGAGCCGCTGTTCGGTACTGGACCGAACAGGCACTCGATTGGAAGTTGTTAGGGGGAGAGTGTTAAGCCTTGCAGCCCAGCTCTTGAGCCAGTTTTTTGCGGTCTAGCTCTTTTTCCCAAGCGGAGACCACCAGCGTCGCCACGCCGTTGCCTACCAGGTTGGTCATGGCCAGCCCTGTGCCCATGAAACGGTGGATGCCGAGGATCAACACCATGCCAGCCACGGGGACGATTGGTACGACCATCAAGGTGCTGGTCAACATCACGAAGGCTGCACCGGACACCCCGCTGGCCCCTTTGGAGGTCAGCATCGCGACGATCACTAGAGTCAGTTGCTGAGACAGGGTCAAGTCGATGTTCAGCGCCTGGGAAATGAACAGCACGGCCATCGTCAGGTAGATGTTCGTGCCATCGAGGTTGAAGGAATAACCAGTCGGAATCACCAGGCCCACGACGGGTTTGGAGCAACCGAGACGTTCCATTTTGTCCATGATCTGCGGCAAAACCACTTCTGAGGAACTGGTGCCCAGCACCACCAGTAATTCCTCTTTGATGTAGGCGAGGAAGCGCAGAATGCTGAAGCCGCTAAGCCGTGCAACGCCGCCAAGTACAACGACCACGAAAAATATGCAGAGCAAGTAGAAACTGCCGATCAATTTCAGAAGCGGCAGCAGCGATTCGACGCCGTAAGTGCCGACGGTGAACGCGATGGCACCGAAAGCGCCAATCGCAGACAGTTTGGCGATGATGTGAACGATGCGGAAAAACACACCTGACAAGCCTTCGATGATGTCGTACACCGGCTTGCCTTTCTCTCCCATAGCCGACAGCGCACATCCGAACAGCACCGAGACCAGCAAGATGCACAGCACGTTGCCCTCTGCGAATGCCTGGGTGAACGTGCTGGGAATGATGCCCATCAGGAAGTCGACCATGTGCAAGTGCTGGGCTTTTTCCGCGAACCCGGTGACGGCGGAGGCGTCGAGCGTATTGACGTCAACGTTGAAGCCGCCACCCGGGTTGAAGAGGTGGCCGCCGATCAACCCGATCAGTAGCGAGACCGTCGAAATGATTTCGAAGTACAGCAGCGCCTTGCCGCCGACACGGCCGACCTTTTTCAAGTCCCGCATGCCGGCGATGCCTGTGACTACCGTACAGAAAACGACGGGGCCGATGATCATCTTGATCAGTTTGATGAACGCATCGCCCAGCGGTTTGAGGTCAGCAGCGAAGTCAGGCCAGAAGTGACCGACAAGCACACCGACGACGATCCCCAGCAGGACCTGGAAATACATCGCACGGTAAAACGGTTGCTTGGTCTTTACGTTAGCGCTGGTCGGTGTCTCGACCTGAGCGGGCACAGGGATAGGATTCATAAGGTTTACTCACTGCCATCTTATTGTTGGAGGTGTGGCAAAAGGTCCTGCTGTCAGCGTCCGTACAGTTTCAGCGGGTTATCGATCAATAGTTTCTGGCGCAATGACGGGTCGGTGCAGAAGCGGAACATCAGATCCACCAGACCGCCGTCGTTGGGCATGTCTTTGCTGATATTGGGATGTGGCCAATCGGTGCCCCATAGCACGCGATCCGGTGCTGCCTGGATCAGTCGTTCGGCGAAGGGGATAGCATCATCGAACGGTCGACGACCGCTGGACACTCGCTCGGCGCCACACACCTTGACCCAGGCCAGGGGATTTTCCATCAGATCGAGCAGGGCCAGGAAGGACGATTGTTCAACGCCTTCTTCAGCCTTGACCCGACCCATGTGATCGATGATGAACGGCACGGGGATCCGGGCCAGGCGATCGACATAGGTCAGGATGTCCTGAGCGTCGAGATGCAGCACCACATGCCAGCCCAACGGCGCGAGCCGATCGACGGTGCGATCAAAAACCTCCAGGTCGGGTGCGCCGCCCAGGTGCGCGACAAAATTGAAACGAACCCCGCGCACGCCGCCGGCATCCATCTCCGCGAGTTGGGCGTCGGTTTCGCTGCCGTCAACGATTGCCACGCCGCGATAACGTCCGTCGCTACGGGCAATGGCATCGAGCATGGCGCGGTTATCAGTGCCGTGGCAGCTGGCCTGGACGATAACGCCACGGCTGAACCCCAGGTGATCGTGCAACCCTCGCAGGGTTTCAAAAGGCGCGTCGGGCGGGGTGTAGCTGCGGTCGGCGGCGTAAGGGAATTGAGCGGCTGGGCCGAACACGTGGCAGTGTGCGTCCCAGGCACCCGCTGGCAGGGCATGCGCAGGTTGGGTGGGATTGGAATCGGGAGCCAGGCAATTTTTCATCAGATGTCCTTCATTGATCTGCGTTTGAACGCGATACCTGATGGTCGGCTTTGCAAGCGTCTCGAACAACAAAGCCCAAGTACTAGCAGCTATGCTGTTTTTGCATGAGTGACATCAAGGTATGCATATCTCACGGACCATCGCCAACGTCTTCTCAGCCAGACGCGTCAGCGGTCGCTGCTCGGATGTCGCGATAAACAAATGGGTAGGGATGGACGGCTCGACAATCTGCGCCGCTTTCAATCCGTCGGGCAGGCTGTTGCGGGCGGCGAGGGCAGATCGGAACAACACGCCGTAACCCATGCCCAGATTGATCAGCTCCAGGAGCGAGGGAATACTGTCGATTTCCAGGCACACATCCAGTTTGATGTCGTGGCGTGAGGCCTGGGTTTCGACCAGTCGACGCAGCGAATGAGGTTCGCTGGGAATGATCAGTGGATAGCGCCAAAGGTCTTGCATCGCGACCGTGTCAGGCAGGTCCGAGTTGGAGGCGCCGATCAACATCAATGGCTCAGAGTGGATATGCTCATAGTGCAGCTGCGCACTGTGGGCGGGGTTGAACAGGAGGGCGAAATCCAGACGGCCCAGCAACAGCCACTCTCGCATGGAATGACTCAAACCCTCCTTGATACCCAAGGAACAACCGGGGAATCGCTCGCGAAAGGCTGACACCAGGGCCACGGTGTGGCGTCGGGAAATGCTCGGTGGAAGCCCGATCACCACTTTGCCGGACAAGGTATCACGTTGCTCGCGCAACTCCTCGCGAGCCACTTGCACCTGCCGCAAGATGCCTTTTCCGTGATCGAACAGCCGCTGGCCGGAAGCTGTCAGCAACACGCCACGGCCATGGCGCAGCAGCAGATGCTCCTGTAATTCGACTTCCAGTTGTCGAACCTGGCGGCTGACCACCGACTGGGAGATATTCAATACCGCGGCCGCTTTGGTAAAGCTTCCGAATTCGGCGACCCGTACGAAACATTCGAGTTGTTTTAAGTCCATGAACCGTTCTCGGGGGAAAAACTCATGTTAACGCTTTTCCTCCGCCAGACTTTACCGGGTGAGTGGGCTGCCATAAAGCGTATCAACCAGGTTCAGCCAGTCGAAAGGCTCGATGTTGGGGTAGTCAAGATCGGCATCCACCATGGCATCCACCAGGCCACGTTGGGCGTTGACGATTGCCAGGCTCATGTTCGGCACCACACCCATGTCGGTCGAGGTTTTTGCTACTTCTTTCATTTCTTCGGAGCGTCGCCGACCATGTTCAGCCACGCGGCTGATCAAGTAGTGCGGCAACGCGTCGTCCCAGCCCATCTGCGGAAAACTCTGGTGCAATGACGCGAGCACTTCCCGTTCTGCCTGGTACTGGCGTGCGGTGCTCAAGCATTCGGTCGTCAGCGCTTCCAGGCCCTTGATCATGATGCTGCGACACATCTTGATCGCTGAAGCGACGCCGACCTCATCGGCCACCCGGCGTACGTTCATGCCCAGTGCAGAGAGCTGTTCAGCCACCTGTCCGGCAACTGCTCCGCCGAGCAAAATGGGTGTTTTCAAGCGCTGGGGAGGTACCGGGGCCATGACGGCAGCATCGATATAGCCGACGCCATGGCGCTGCATAGCGGCGAATGCTGCCCGCTTGGTGGACGGGGCAACCGAATTGATATCGATGAACAATTGATCGGGTCTCATCAGCACCGCCGCGGCCTGAGCCACCGTCAAAGCCTCATCGGCGGTCACCGCTGAAATGACCCAGTCTGCGAGCGCAATGGCGTGGGCGAAACTGTCGCATAGCAGCACGCCGCATTGATCGGCCTTGTCGTAAAGAGCCGCGCGAGTACTGGGGTTTTCTTGCAGGCGATCATAGGCGTAAACGGTCACACCCGAGGCTGCAAGATCCTCGCCAAAAATGGCTCCAGCCTCGCCGAAGCCAATCAACGTTAAGGTTTTCATGCTCATTGAGTCACCTCGTTCTGCCAGACACTCTGGGGAATACACACGTTACCGTCGAACAGCAGCCGGGCCGTGCGCAGCAGACCGCAACCGGCTAACTCACCGTTTTGCATGTGCAGTTCGACGGTAAATTCGCCCGTCGGATGTTCTACCGAGAGCTGTACTCGTGCACTTGGTTGCACTTGGGTCAGTCCATCGGCGACAGAGCCCGGAATCTGGCAGGCGGACGCTACACTCACGGCACCAAATACCCCGATTGACGTGTGGCAGCGATGGGGGATGAAGGTGCGACTGCAAATCGCGCCCCCCTCACGGGGAGCTGCAATCAAGGACACTTTCGGTACGCTGCGCTGGCTGACATCCCCCAGATTCATCAATGGCCCCGCCTGTAAACGGATGGATTCGAGTGCGGCTTTGAGTTCGCTGTCGGCGTCCAGTTGTTCGGCACTTTCGTAGCCGCTGCGGCCGACATCGGCGGCGCGAATCAAAATCACCGGCATGCCGTTATCAATGCAAGTCACGTCAATGCCGTCGAAACGGTCTGTGGGGTTGCCAGTTGGCAACAATGCGCCGCAGCTGGATCCGGCAATGTCTTCAAACTCGATAATCAGGGGGGCGCCGCCGCCGGGAACGCCATCGATGTGGGCTTCACCCGCGTAACTGACCGTACCGTCAGGGGTGGGGACATGGGCAATGGCAATCTGGCCGGTGTTCTCCATGAAAATCCGCACCGAAGTAAGCGCGCCTTGGGCGGCTACCAGCCTGCGCTCGATGGCGAATGGCCCAACACCCGCCAGGATGTTCCCGCAGTTCTGGCCATAATCGACCTGGGCTTGCTCGACCAGAACCTGCGCGAACAGGTAATCGACATCGGCGTCCGCCCGCTCCGAGCGGCGGATGATCGCGACCTTGCTAGTCAACGAATTCGCGCCGCCGATACCATCGATCTGTCGAGCATCGGGCGATCCCATGACTGCCAACAACACCCGATCCCGCACCGCCTCTTCGGCGGGCAGGTCTGGTGCAAGAAAGTACGCGCCTTTGGAGGTGCCACCGCGCATCATCAGGCACGGAATACGAGTTTGGCTCATGGGGTCATCCTTGCAGGTCGCAAAGGCTGTCGTAATAGGTCAGACCCCGGTCAGCGAGCTTCTGACGCATCTCGTAGATATCCAGGCCCAATTCGCCGGCAGCCAGGCGCACTCGTTTCTGCTCTTCGAATCGAGCGCGTTTGCGGCTGGTTTCAACGACGTCTGGTAACTCTTCGCGGCGGACAATGACCACGCCGTCATCGTCAGCCACAACCACATCACCAGGCTCGACCCATTGGCCGGCACAGATGATCGGAACGTTGACCGAGCCGAGGGTTTCCTTGACCGTACCTTGGGCATGAACTGCCCGTGACCAGACCTTGAAGCCCATGTCTCGCAGAGTTCGAGTATCGCGGACCCCAGCGTCGATTATCAGGGCGCGTACCCCCCGAGCCATCAATGAGGTGGCTAGCAAGTCGCCGAAGTAGCCATCGGTGCAGGGTGAAGATGTCGCAACCACCAGAATATCGTCGGGTTGGCATTGTTCGACGGCGACGTGAAACATCCAGTTGTCACCCGGCGCAACCAACACTGTCACAGCCGTTCCGCTGATGCTTTGGTTTTGCTGGATTGGGCGGATGGCTGAATCCAATAAGCCTTTGCGACCCTGAGCTTCATGCACGGTCGCAACGCCGAAGCGATCCAGTTCGTCGATCAGCGCCGAGTCGGCACGGGGAATGTTGCGCACGACAATGCCGGTTTTTCCGATCAGTGCGCTCATGCCAAGTTCTCCGTTACCCGTGGAAAGATGCTCTGGTAACCCTCGGCGTACACGATGTTGCGGGTAGAGGCGATTCCGACATTGCGCTTGGCCTGCACGCCGCGTTGCAGAGCGACGCGGGTGTAGTACTCCCAGAGATGCTCCTGGCCGGCCATGCACTGGATGGCGGCATATTTCTTGTCCCAGACCTCAGTGATATCCAGCAGGACATCCGGTCGCCATTCGCACTGCTCAGGCTGATGCGGTTCAAAGCTGTAGACCGGTGGCGCACCGACGATTTTTTCACCGGGCTTATAACCTTCCGCCTGGGCGATGATGCGCGCCTCTTGGGTCAGGTTCATGGCCAACGGATGGTCGTAGTTGTAAGGGTCTTTGATCGAGTGACTGAGCACGAAATCCGGTTGCACGCGACGAAACACATCGGCCAAACGAAACAGCGTTTCTTTGTCAGCGCGCATCGGATAGTCGCCGATGTCGAAGAATTCCACGCTCGCGCCAAGGATCTCCGCTGCGGCCTCGGCCTCGCTGCGACGCGCTGTTTTAACCTTGTCTTCCGACATCTCGCCTTTGCGCCAGAGCTTGGCCGATTCACCCCTTTCGCCATAGGAGAGGCACACGATATGAACGGCGTAACCCTGTTGTGCATGTAGCGCAATGGAGCCACCTGCGCGCCAGACGAAATCGGCGGAGTGGGCGCTAACAATCAGTGCGGTTTTTTTTGTATTGATCATTGGAGGGCTCTTCTTGCGGCTGTTTGATAGGGCCCACATTCGCACTTGGGGTCTGTGGTGAATAATGCGTTCGGCTGCAAGAGGTATGCGTTTTACTTATGGGGATGAGTTCTGCATGCTGTACGGCCGTTTCCTCGATAACACGGTAGGTGCACATGCACAGTCTTGAACTGCCCAATCTCATGCAGATTCGTGCCTTCCTTCGTGTTGTCGAGTACGGCAGCGTATCCAAGGCATCCGCCGTGCTTTTTCGTGCTCAGCCCGTCGTGACGCGCGCCATCCTTGCCTTGGAGAAACGTCTTGGAGTCTCTTTGTTTGAGCGCAACGTCAATGGTATGCGTCTGACCAATTACGGTGAACGTGCAGCTCCTCGGGCGCATCGTGCAATGGATGAATTGCTTGCCGTGCCACCTTTGCTGGGGCAGGTAAAGGGGCACGCCGCCGAGCCGCTTTATCTGTTCCAGACCCGACGCCTGGAGGTGTTCGCGAAGCTCTGTGAAACCCACCATATGCAGACCACGGCGAATATCCTTGGGGTATCCCAGCCAGCGATCAG
The DNA here is from genome assembly GCF_003050925.1 of Pseudomonas sp. GV085. Taxonomy (GTDB): domain Bacteria; phylum Pseudomonadota; class Gammaproteobacteria; order Pseudomonadales; family Pseudomonadaceae; genus Aquipseudomonas. Next base: position 100,563 of record NZ_QAOV01000002.1, read on the forward strand.
TGCCGCCATCAAAGTCCTTGAACAGGGCAGTGGCTCTAGCCTGTTTGAACGCACGCCCCATGGCTTGCTGCCCACCCGCGCCTGTCTTGCGGTGTTGCTGCGGGTGCGCCGAGCACTGAATGAGCTGCGTCACATCGATGCGGACATCGCCGCGTTGGGTGGCTCCCTTCAAGGTGCCGTGCACGTGGGGGCCTTGCCTCTGGGACGCACGGAAATACTGCCCGAAGCCATCGTGCGCCTGACCCTGGAACACCCTCATGTACGGATCGTCACCAATGAAAGCCCGTTCGACTTGTTGGCCAGTGAGCTGCGCGCTGGCGATGTGGATTTTATCCTCGGCGCTCTACGCCCGTCGGCCTATGCCAGCGACCTGCATAGCGAGGCGTTGCTACAGGAAGAAATGGTGATCCTGGTACGCCGCGACCATCCTTGGTTGAAGCGGACGCCAGTCTATGAAGACTTGAGTGGCGCCCGCTGGATCCTGCCTCGCGCCGGTTCCCCGGCGCGACAATTGCTGGACGCATTTTTCGCCCACATCGGTATCGCCGCGCCCATCCCTGTGATTGAAACGGGCGACTTGGCGATTTTGCGCGGTGTGTTGCTGCGCTCAGATATGCTCGCTGCCGTTTCGGCACATCAGCTGGAACATGAAATGGCCAGCGGTGATCTGGTGCGACTGCCCCTTTCCCTTAGCCACACCACGCGACCGATTGGTCTGATCTCCCGAGCGGGGTCGCTTCAATCGCCAGCGGCGCAGGCGTTGATGGACAAAGTTCGGGAAGTGGTAGGGGAGGCGACGAAGGAAGTTACAGCGCCAAACTGACGCAGGTTTAGCCTGGCTGAGCCCTGTTATTCGTCAATCAGCTTTCACTATTTCGTTCTTCCGTTTTCAAACTCTGCGGTTGCCCCAGCGTTGGCGCTATCACTCGACCCGACCGTTATTCGCATCGTCCGCGAGCGTCTGGCACGAACTTCCACCGCATGTTAGAGCGATCAACGACGAATAAGCCCTACTTATCCATGTGCCCTATATAGATCGTTTGTAAGCATCTATAGGGGCTTATAGCATCGGATTCCAGAGGTTTGGACTTATTCGGAGGTTGCTATGAAGGTGCTGGTGGCGGTGAAGCGTGTCGTAGACGCCAACGTCAAAGTCCGTGTCAAAGCGGATGAATCTGACGTTGAGTTAAGCAACGTAAAAATGTCGATAAACCCCTTCTGCGAGATCGCTGTGGAGGCCGCACTTCAGCTGAAGGAAAGCGGCCAGGCCAGCGAAGTCATCGCCGTATCGGTGGGCCCTGATGCTTGTCAGGAGCAGTTGCGAACCGCCCTGGCGATGGGCGCAGACAGAGCCGTGCTGATCAAGGCGGGTAGCGATCTGGAACCCCTTGCGATTGCTAAGCTTCTCTACACGGTCACCCAGCGTGAAGAACCCGGCATTGTGCTGCTGGGCAAGCAATCCATCGATGGTGATAACAACCAGACCGGTCAAATGCTTTCCGCATTGATGGGCAGCGCTCAAGGCACCTTCGCTTCGCAAATCAACGTCGTCGGTGAGTGGGCCAATGTCATTCGCGAGGTCGACGGTGGACTGGAAACCAGAAGCTTGCGGTTGCCCGCAGTGATCACCGCTGACCTGCGTCTGAATGAGCCACGCTACGCCTCACTTCCCAACATCATGAAAGCGAAGAAAAAACCACTGGAGGTCATTGATGCCAGCGACCTCGGTGTCGATATCGCTCCTCGTTTGAAAGTCATCAAGGTCTCAGCGCCGCCTGAGCGTAAGGCAGGCATTCGTGTGAGTAGCGTTCAAGAACTGGTCGAGAAGCTGAAGAACGAAGCGGGGGTGATCTGATGGCTGTTTTATTGATTGCTGAGCACCATGAGGGGGCTCTTAAGTCAGGCACCTTGAACGCTCTTTCAGCAGCTGCGAGCCTTGGGGCCGACGTCGACATTCTGGTTGCCGGTCAGCTGGCGGGCAACGTTGCCGAAGAATTGGCGGCCTTCGCCGGTGTGAAGAGCGTACTGATTACCGATGCGCCCGCGTATGCCGATCAAGGTGTCGAGAACGTCGCGGCCCTGGTCACCGACTTGGTCAAGGCTTCGGCCTATGGTCACGTCATCGCCGCTTCGACCGCTTACGGCAAAAATCTGCTTCCTCGCGTTGCTGCATTACTGGATGTCGCCCAGGTCAGTGACGTTGTGGAAATCGTTTCCCCGAACACATTCGTTCGACCGTACTACGCCGGTAATGCCCTGGCGACCGTTGAAAGCTCTGACGCCGTCAAGGTGCTGACCGTTCGCACCACGGCGTTTGCAGCTGCCGAACGGACGGGGGCATTGGCGCCCATCAAGGCCATTTCCGTCTCTCACGACACCGGTCTTTCCAAATTCTTGAGTGCCGATTTCAGCGTCTCTGAACGGATCGAACTGACCTCGGCCAAGATCGTCATTTCCGGGGGGCGCGGCATGGGCAGTGGCGAAAATTTCGCGCTGCTGGAAAAAGTCGCCGACAAGCTGGGTGCCGCGGTGGGTGCCTCTCGCGCAGCCGTCGACGCCGGTTTCGTCTCCAATGATATGCAGGTTGGCCAGACAGGCAAGATCGTGGCGCCTGACCTTTACATCGCTGTCGGCATCTCGGGTGCCATTCAACATTTGGCCGGCATGAAAGATTCCAAAATCATCGTTGCGATCAACAAGGACGAGGAGGCGCCGATTTTCCGTGTTGCGGACTACGGCCTGGTTGCCGATTTGTTCGACGCCGTTCCAGCGCTTGAAGCTGCCCTGTCTTGAGGAGTCTGAAATGAGCGCCAAGCGTACTTATACCTTTGCTTTCGATTGTCCGGACCGGGTGGGAATCATCACCCGCACGGCGGGCCTGTTCGCCAGTCATGGCGGTTGGGTTGAAGAGGCCTCGCAGTTCTCTGACGAAGAGAGCAATCGCTTCTTCAGTCGCATGGTTGTTCGCGCGGAGACCCTGCCATTTGACATCGAAGTGTTGAAACGCAAAGTCGAACCGCTCGCGCAAGAGATGTCGATGAACTGGCGTCTGGTCGACAGTGACCAGCGCAAGCGTGTGGTGTTGATGTGCAGCAAAGGCTCGCACTGCATGACCGATTTGCTGGACCGTTGGAAAACCGGTGACCTGGTCTGTGACATCGCCTGCGTGATTTCCAACCATGAGGATTTGCGCAGCCTGGTTGAGTGGTACGGCATCCCATTCGAATACGTGCCGGTCGACAAAGACAACAAGGCTGCAGGGTTTGCCAAAACCGAACAACTGATCGATGAGTACCGCGCGGACTGCATCGTCCTTGCTCGTTACATGCAGATTCTGCCGCAGAACCTGTGTGAAAAATACCGCCACAAAGTGATCAACATCCATCACAGCTTCCTGCCCTCGTTCATCGGCGCAAAGCCGTATCACCAGGCATCCCGTCGTGGGGTAAAGCTGATCGGCGCGACCTGTCACTACGTGACCGAAGACCTCGACGAGGGGCCGATCATTGAGCAGGACGTCGCGCGCGTCAGCCACGAACAGTCTGTCGATGATCTTGTGCGGTTAGGCAAAGACGTCGAAAAAACCGTATTGGCCCGTGGGCTTCGAAACCATCTCGAAGATCGCGTGCTCGTGTACGGCAATAAAACCATCGTGTTCTAAGCACCCCCAATCGTCGAGCCAGTTGCCCTGCCTGGGGTGCTGGCCCTGGAGTTTAAAATGAGTAATACCGTTCCGAGTTCGGCTCGTGTAGTCATCGTCGGTGGTGGGGTTATCGGGTGCAGCGTTGCATACCACCTGACCAAACTGGGCATCAAAGATGTCGTGCTACTGGAGCGCAAGACGCTGACCTGTGGCACGACCTGGCATGCCGCCGGCCTGGTGCCGACCCTGCGTGCGACTTACAACATGAGCATGCTGGCGAAGTACAGTGCTGGTCTGTACGAGGGCCTTGAAGCAGAAACCGGTCAAGCCACTGGCTTCGTGCGTAACGGTTCCTTGAGCGTCGCGACTCACCAGGAACGTTTCACGGAACTCAAGCGCGGCGCGTCGATGGCCAAGCTTTGTGGCTTTCCCTGTGAAGTGGTCAACCCTGAACAAGCGCTTGACCTGTGGCCGCTGCTGAACATCGAAGACATCGTCGGCGGCGTGTATTTGCCGTTGGACGGTGTGGTCAACCCGGTTGACGTCACCCAGGCACTCGCCAAGGGTGCTCGAATGGGCGGCGCTAAAATCATTGAAAACACCCAGGTCCTGGACATCAAGATCAAGGATGGCAAGGCCGCCGGCGTCGTCACGGCTCAGGGCGATATCGACGCTGAGTTCGTGGTGAACTGCGCCGGTATGTGGGCGCGTAATTTCGGCAAGAAAGCCGGGGTCAACATTCCCCTCCACGCCGCAGAACACTACTACGTGGTCACGGAGCCGATGCCGCAAATCAACGGCATCATGCTGCCGACACTGCGTGACCTGGACTACTACAACTACTTCAAGACCGACGCCGGCAAGCTGCTGATCGGCACCTTTGAGCCCAATGCCAAACCTTGGGGGCATGAAGGCATTCCTGACAGCTTTAGTTTTGATGAGTTGCCGCCTGATTTCGATCACTTGGAACCCTATCTGGAAGCCGCCATTCGCCGTATCCCGGCGCTGGAGAAAACCGGCCTGCAAGTGTTCTTCAACGGCCCGGAAAGTTTTACCCCCGATGACCGCTACCACTTGGGTGAAGCACCTGAGTTGCGTAACTATTTTGTCGCCGCGGGCTTCAACTCGGTGGGCATCCAGTCAGCGGGCGGCGCCGGCAAAGTGCTGGCCGAGTGGATCGCCAAAGGTCACGCGCCGATGGATCTGTGGGACGTCGACATCAAGCGTAATTTGCCTTTCCAAGGCAACTCCCAGTACCTGTATGACCGCACCACGGAAGGTTTGGGCCTGTTGTATGCCATGCACTGGCCATTCCGTCAGTTCGAGTCCGCCCGTAACGCGCGCAAAAGTATCCTCCATGACCGCCTGGTGGCCGCCAATGCCTGCTACGGCGAAGTGGTGGGTTGGGAACGCGCTAACTTCTTCGCACCAGTGGGTGAGAAGCCGGAATACGGCTATAGCTGGGGCAAGCAAAACTGGTTCGAGTGGTCAGCAGCCGAACACAACGCAGTGCGCAACACCGTCGGCCTGTTTGATCAAAGCTCCTTCGCCAAAATACTGGTCCAGGGCCGCGATGCGATGTCGGTGCTCAACCGGATTTGCAGCAACAACATCGATGTCGAGCCGGGCAAGATCGTCTACACCCAGTGGCTCAATGAGCGCGGTGGTATCGAGGCCGACCTGACCGTGACACGTCTTGAGAAGGAGTCGTTCCTCATCGTCACCGGACCATGGACGCAGACTCGCGAGCTGAACTGGCTGCGCCGCAACACGCCGGACGAGGCGAATGTGGTCTACACCGATGTCACCTCTTCGATGGCTGTGATCAGCGTGATGGGCCCTAACGCCCGCAATTTGCTGCAACCGCTGACCACCGACGACCTCTCCAACGAAGGCTTCCCGTTTGCCACGTCGAGGGAGATCGAACTCGGCTATGCCCGCGTACGAGCGTCACGTATTACCTACGTGGGCGAGTTGGGCTGGGAACTGTACATCCCGACTGAATTCGCCCCGGATGTATTCGACCGAATTGTCGCGGCAGGTGAGCCGCACGGCTTGAAGTTGTGTGGTTATCACGCCCTGAACTCCCTGCGTATCGAAAAGGGCTATCGCCACTTCGGCCACGACGTGGTGGAGGAGGACACCCCGCTGGAAGCCGGGCTGTCGTTTGCCTCGGACTTCAACAAGGCCGGCGGTTTCATCGGCAAAGAGGCGTTGCTCAAGCAGAAAGCCGAAGGCGTGAAAAAACGCATGGTCCTGTTCAAGTTCCTCGACCCGGAGGCCACCAACTACCACGAAGAACCGATCTATCGGAACGGCGAAATCGTCGGCCGCACCACCTCTGGCATGTACGGCCACTTCATCGGCGGCAACGTCGCCATGGGCTATGTCTGCAACGCCGAAGGTGCAACGGCTGACTGGGTGAAAGAAGGCAAGTACGAGATCGAGGTGGCCACCAAGCGCTATGAGGTGGAGGCCAGCCTTCGAGCGTTCTACGACCCTGAGATGAACAAAATCAAGTGCTGACCCCCCTGGGCCAACCGTATTAGCGGCGGTCAGGCACGGTATAGAAACGTCATAACAACAAGTCGATTGAATCGCGCAGTGCCCGGAGGTCCGACTCCGGGCAAGGCGCAAAAATCGCCGGAGACAACCATGAATGCAAAATGCATCGCCAGGTCCAAGTCGTCGCCAACCCCGTCGGGTGCGCAGCTTTGTGCCGCTCCATCACACCTTATCGATTCCGGGCTCGCCCTGGGCCTTTTCTGCCGAAAGATTCCTCTTGAGTTTGCCGCGTCGACCATCAGACCTGGGCGTCCGTACGCCTGATTGATGGCTGTCCTGTGTCCACGCGAACAAGAGAAACCGTGTGAGCGCCGTTTAAGACGGCTTCGCACTTAGCTGATCAAAGAATTGCAGAAGGGTGTTCACATGCAAACAGAATCCTTTGTGAGTTTTCGCAATGTGCAGAAGAGCTACGACGGCGAAAACCTCGTGGTCAAAAACTTCAATCTGGATATTCAGCGCGGCGAATTCATCACCATGCTTGGGCCGTCCGGCTCTGGAAAGACAACGTGCCTGATGATGCTGGCGGGTTTTGAAACCGTCACTCACGGGGAAATCTCCATCGACCGCCAGCCGGTCAACGACATCTCGCCACAGAAGCGCGGTATCGGCATGGTCTTTCAAAACTATGCCTTGTTCCCGCACATGACCATTGCTGAGAACCTGGCTTTTCCGCTCAAGGTGCGCGGCCTGTCTTCAAGCGACATCCAGGACAAAGTCAAGAAGTCCCTGGACATGGTCGCCATGGGCCCGCTGGGCAATCGCATGCCCGCACAACTGTCCGGTGGGCAGAAACAACGAGTGGCCCTGGCTCGGGCGCTGATTTTTGAACCTCGCCTGGTGCTCATGGACGAGCCGCTCGGCGCGCTCGACAAACAACTGCGCGAGCAAATGCAGTACGAGATCAAGCGTCTTTCCAAGCAACTGGGCATTACCGTTGTTTACGTCACCCACGATCAGACTGAAGCACTGACCATGTCTGATCGCATTGCGGTGTTCAACGATGGTGTGGTTCAGCAACTGGCCAATCCGTCCGACCTGTACGAGAAACCCGAGACCGCCTTCGTTGCCAGCTTCATCGGTGAAAACAACCGGCTGACGGGGGAGGTCATCGAGCGCGACGGGGATTACTGCCAAGTGCAAGTCGGCAACCTTCGGGTGAAGGCCGTTGCGGCGAAATCCGCGAGTACCGCCCGTGGCACGAAAACCACCTTGTCGATTCGCCCGGAGCGCGTCTACCTCGATCCAACTGACGGCCAATGCGACAACCGGCTTCCGGCAAAAATTCAAGAGCTGATCTATCACGGGGACCACCTGCGCCTGCGGCTGAGCGTCGCGGACCAGGATGACTTCATCGTCAAAGTGGTCAACGGCGTCAACCAGTCGACGCCGACTCCCGGCGCCCTGGTGACCGTAGGGTGGCGTGCTGACGACTGTCGAGCGCTCAACACCGTTATCTAACTTTCGTCACCGCTCACACGGAGATCACTCCATGAATCGCCCTGTAATGTCTGAAGGGCCTGCGGATCGGCTGTTTGTGCAGCCGAAGGTTGGCCAGTCAATAAAGGAAAGCCTGGACAAGGCCGAGCGTCGGAACAAGTTCAAGTCCGTGCTACTGGTGTTGCCACTGCTTGCATTTATCGCCGTGTTCTTTCTCATGCCGATCGGCGACATGCTGATGCGCAGCGTGCAAAACGGCACGCTCGCCGACTACATGCCCAACAGTGCAGTCGAGTTGAAGCACTGGGAACGGCAGGAGCTGCCTGAGGAGAAGACGTTTGCAGTCCTCGGCAACGATATTCTCGCCCTGCTCAAATCGCAGAACCTGGACCGGGTCGGGACTGACTTGAACCGCGTGCAAAGCGGCATGAAGCTGCTGTTGAACAAGACGGCGAGAGGTCTGGAAAAACAGAGTCAGGCAGGGATCACCGAATTCAAGCCGCTGATGATCAGCATCGACAAACGCTGGGGTGAAACCGCAACGTGGTCGCAGCTCAAGGTGATGGCGCCGTCGATTTCCGCGGTGCATTACCTGGCGGCGCTGGATCGTCAATACGACGATAACGGCGACATCGTCCAGCAGCCGGAAAGCCGGCAGATCTATGTCGACAACCTGCTGAAGACGCTGGCGGTCAGTGTCGCGATCACTTTCATCTGCTTTCTGCTGGGCTATCCGCTGGCGTACTTCCTGGCCAGCTTGCCGGACCGCTTCAGCAACTTGCTGATGATCCTCGTGCTACTGCCGTTCTGGACATCGCTGCTGGTCCGGACCAGCGCCTGGATCGTGATTCTCCAGTCAAACGGGGTGTTCAACGACGTCCTTCGCAGTCTCGGCATCATCAATCAGCCGCTCGATCTGATGTACAACCTGTACGGCACGATCATCGCCATGACGCATATTTTGCTGCCGTTCATGGTGCTGCCGCTTTACAGCGTCATGCGCGGTGTCGACCAGACCTACATCCGTGCCGCGCACTCCATGGGCGCCAGCTCCATGCGCACCTTTTTCAAGATCTACTTTCCGCTGTCCCTGCCGGGCGTCAGTGCCGGGGGGATTCTGGTCTTCATTCTCGCGGTTGGTTACTACATCACGCCGGCACTCGTGGGTGGCCGGACCGGCCAGATGATCAGCAACTTCATCGCTTATCACATGCAGACGTCCTTGAACTGGGGTCTGGCCTCGGCAATTGCCAGCCTGCTTCTGGTGGTAGTGCTGCTGATGTACTGGGTCTACGACCGATTCGTAGGCATTACCAATATGAAGCTGGGGTGAGCCATGAGCCTTCCAAATTACATCGGACCTTTCGAACGCTGCTGGTTTTTCACCGTGCGCGGATTTGCCCTGCTCGTGCTGCTGTTTCTGGTGGTGCCGATTTTGGTAATCATCCCCTTGTCCTTTAACGTCGAGCCGTATTTCAGCTTCACGTCGGACATGCTTCATCTGAAACCGGAGGCATTTTCCCTACGCTGGTATCACCAGCTGATCAACGACCCGCTTTGGGTGCTGTCGATCAAGAACAGTTTCCTGGTGGCGTGTGGTGCAACGGTGATCGCTACCGCGCTCGGTACGCTTGCGTCCATTGGGCTGAGCCGCGCTGACTTGCCTTACAAGCGCCTGCTCACCGGCATTCTGATTTCGCCGATGATCGTTCCGGTGATCATTTCAGCCGCTGGCATGTACTTCTTTTACAGCAAATTGGGGATTGGCCAGAGCCTGCTCGCGCTGATCCTGTCGCACGCTGTGCTGGGTACGCCTTTCGTGATTCTGACCGTCACTGCAACGCTCGTGGGGTTCGATCATTCACTGACCCGCGCCGCCGCCAGCATGGGCGCATCGGCGACTTACACGTTTTTCAACGTGACGTTTCCGCTCATTCGCCCCGGCATCATTTCAGGCGGGTTGTTCGCATTCATCACTTCGTTCGACGAGGCGGTGATCGTTCAGTTTTTGGGGGGCGTCGAGCAGCGCACCATCCCTCGTCAGATGTGGTCCGGAATGCGTGAGCAGATCAGTCCCACGATTCTCGCTGCTGCCACGTTGCTGATCATTTTGTCTGTCCTGCTGTTGCTGTCTATCGAAGTCCTGCGCCGTCGTTCACTCCGCGTTCGTGGAATCACTAATTGATCTGAGATCTAGGGAAGCAGTTATGAAAAAGATGTTGATATGCGCGGTAACAAGCCTCGCGTGTGTGTCTGCGATGGCGCAAGAGAATCTGACGATTGTCACGTACGGTGGCTCATTGGCGGCTGCCCAGACCAAGGCAGCGATCAAGCCATTCAGCGAGAAAACCGGAGTGAAAACCACGCTGGAGGATTACTCCGGTGGCATCGCTCAGCTCAAGGCTCAAGTCGATACCAAAAACGTCACCTGGGACGTCGTCGACATGGAATTACCGGATGCCGTTCGGGCGTGCAATGCGGGGCTGTTCGAACGTATCAACCCGAGCAAGGACCTGGAAGCGGGGACGGGCGGCGCCCCGGTTGACGTGGACTTCATCTCCGGCGCCGTCACCGACTGTGCGGTGGCCAACATCATTTGGTCGACGGCGGTCGCTTACAACGTCAACGCGTTCAAAGGTGAGCAGCCCGCAACGCTGAAGGATTTCTTCGACCTGAACAAATTCCCTGGCAAGCGTGGCTTGCGCAAGGCGCCTCAAGGCACGTTGGAGTGGGCACTGCTGGCCGATGGGGTGCCTCGTAATGAAGTGTATTCCACCCTGGAAACCGAGGCGGGTATCGAGCGGGCTTTCGCCAAACTCGACTCGATCAAGAGTCAGGTGATCTGGTGGGAAGCGGGTGCCCAGCCGCCGCAATTGCTTGCGGACGGCCAGGTCGTAATGACCTCGGCATGGAATGGACGTATCTGGACGGCCCAGACCCAAGAGAAGCAACCGTTCAAGATTATCTGGGACGGTCAGCTGTACGACATGGATGTGTGGGCTGTGCCGGCCGGCAGCAAGAACAAAGCGCGGGCCATGGAGTTCCTCAAGTTCGCCACGAGCACCCCGGTGCTGGCTGAGCAAAGCAAATACATCGCCTATGGCCCGACGCGTAAATCTTCGCAAGCCCTGGTCAGCGAGGAGATGAAACCGCATCTGCCGACCTCCCCGGAAAACTTCAAGACAGCATTACAAATGAATGCCGAGTGGTGGGGTGACCATGCCGACGAACTCAATGAACGCTTCAATGCCTGGCTGACAAAGTAAAACTTTGCCCTTACAGCCTTCTCAGGAGTTCAGCGCCATGTCGACTTTGATTTACCTCGGGCTCGGGAGTAACCAGGACCGAGATCATCATTTGGGGCTGGCGTTGGAGTTCCTGGCCGCATTGCTAGTGGATGTTCAGTGCTCCCCGGTCTATTCCTCCGCGGCTGCCGGCTGCGTGGGCGACGATTTTTTTAATGTTGTTCTGTCCGGACGCACTGATCTATTGCTGGGCCAGTTGAGTGATGTTCTAAAGCGTTTTGAGGCCAGATACGCGCGCGTGCTGGCTCCTCGAATCGTCTTACCGGTGGATATCGATATTTTGTTGTATGGAGATTTCGTGGGCACTTACGCGCATGGGGTGCTGCCAAGGTCGGATCTCATCGATAGACCTTACGTGATGATGCCGCTTGCTGTGCTCGCCCCGGAAGCAGTGCATCCGGTCACCGGTAAAACCTATAAAACGACCTGGCTTGAGTTCGAGCGGGACATGCCTGCCGAGGAAAAACCGGTCCTTGTTGCCAGCGACGGGCTGACCCTGCACAAGGGTGCAAAAACAGCTGGGGTGGATGATTTTGTAATGGCACAAACGCTTAAATCGCTGCGTCTTCGACAAGGTCTTACACAGCGCAAACTCGCCGAAAAAGCTCGAGTGACTCATAGCTCCATATCTGTGATTGAGAAGAATCAAGCAAGTCCTGGGGTTAATACGCTCGACAAGATCCTGTCCGCGCTATCGACGTCATTGCCTGAGTTTTTTGCAGAGATTGAGCGAGGAGGTGCAGAAGTTAACCGCGAGAAGAGAGTCCCGGAGTTCTAAACCAATAGGTAATGAGTGGTTTGTATTCATCAATTCTGAGGTCGAGACAATGAAAATGGTACCCCGACTGACAATGGCTGATGCTCAGCACATCATGCAAGCTTGCCTTGCCAAAGCCAAAGAACTTGCCGTTGATATGGATATCGCCATTACAGATGATGCCGGTCATCTGATCATGTTCCAGCGTATGGACAACGCGCGTATCACCAGTATCGATATCGCCATCAGTAAGTCCTTCACCGCCGCTGCCGCCCGTAAATCAACGCGAGCCTATGGCGAAATCAGTGTGCCGGGTAAACCGGCTTTCGGCATCAACACTAGCAACCAGGGGCGCTTTTCCATTGTCGCTGGTGGGCTGCCGCTCTTCATGCAGGAGTTCATCGTTGGCGGCGTAGGGTGCAGCTCAGGTACTCCCGATCAAGATGAGATTGTGGCGCAAGCCGGCGTTAATGCGTTTACGGCTTACCTCAACTGATTGCATTAAAGATTCCCAGGTTTTTCATCCGGCGCGTTGACGTTCGCTGTTGGAAGCGTTTCTGCGCGCTTGATTTCCTGAACCAAACAAAAATAAAAGTTGAAGGAGAGATAAACGATGTTCAGCCAGCAAGACAAAATCCAGGGCTACGACGACGAACTGCTGAATGCGATCGACGCTGAGGAACTCCGTCAGGAGCAGCATATCGAGCTGATTGCCTCGGAAAACTATACCAGTCAGCGAGTGATGGAAGCACAGGGCAGTGGGCTGACCAACAAGTATGCTGAAGGTTATCCAGGCAAGCGTTACTACGGCGGCTGCGAGCACGTCGATAAGGTCGAGCAGTTGGCGATCGACAGGGCCAAAGAACTCTTTGGCGCTGATTACGCCAACGTTCAACCGCACTCCGGCAGCCAGGCTAACGCTGCTGTTTACCTCGCACTGCTCCAGGCGGGTGACACCGTACTGGGTATGAGCCTGGCCCACGGCGGGCATTTGACCCATGGTGCCAAAGTCAGTTTTTCCGGAAAGCTCTACAACTCGGTGCAGTACGGGATCGATACCGTGACGGGGTTGATCGATTACGACGAAGTCGAGCGACTGGCGGTCGAGCATCAACCGGAGATGATCATCGCCGGTTTTTCCGCTTACTCGAAAACCCTGGATTTCCCGCGCTTTCGCGCCATCGCTGACAAGATCGGCGCTTACCTGTTCGTCGATATGGCCCACGTGGCCGGATTGGTTGCGGCAGGTCTGTATCCCAATCCGCTTCCCTATGCGCATGTGGTCACGACCACCACGCACAAGACGTTACGCGGCCCGCGTGGTGGTTTGATTCTCGCCAAAGGTAACGAAGACCTTGAGAGAAAACTCAACGCAGCGGTCTTTCCAGGCGGGCAGGGTGGCCCGTTGATGCATGTGATCGCCGCGAAGGCCGTCTGCTTCAAGGAAGCGTTGGAGCCTGGATTCAAAACGTATCAACAGCAGGTGATCAAAAACGCCAAGGCGATGGCGAGCGTGTTTATCCAGCGCGGTTATGACGTGGTCTCGGGTGGGACCGACAACCATCTGTTTCTGGTGAGCCTGATCCGCCAACGCCTGACGGGTAAGGATGCCGACGCCGCTTTGGGCCGTGCACACATCACGGTCAACAAAAATGCCGTGCCGAACGACCCACAGTCACCGTTCGTAACTTCTGGGTTGCGCATTGGAACACCTGCGGTGACCACACGTGGATTCCAGGAACCAGAATGCAGCGTTCTTGCCAGTTGGATCTGCGACATTCTCGACAAACTCGGTGATGCCGAGGTAGAGGCCCGTATCGCCCGTCGCGTTTCAGAATTGTGCGAGCGTTTCCCGGTTTACAAAGCCTGATCATCCACCAGCATTCGCTGCGGAGTTGAGTATGTCGCTGAGTGTTTTTGATCTGTTCAAGGTGGGCATCGGCCCTTCCAGTTCGCACACCGTCGGGCCGATGCGCGCAGCCGTGCGTTTCGCTGAGGGGCTGAGGGACCAAGGCTTGCTGGAGCAAGTAGAGAGTGTTCGGGCAGAACTGTACGGTTCTCTCGGCGCCACAGGAAAAGGGCACGGAAGCGACAAAGCCATACTGCTGGGGCTGGAAGGGGAGTACCCGGATACAGTCGATACCACGGCAGTAGAGGCGAGGTTGGCGGTGATTCGCGGAACCGGAACTCTGAAGCTTTTGGGGGGGAAGTCCATTCGCTTTGTTGAGAAAGAGCACTTGGCGATGATCCGCAAGCCTTTGCCCTATCATCCCAACGGAATGATCCTGCGTGCATTCGACAGGGCTGGCTTACAGATTTGTAGCCGTGAGTACTACTCGGTGGGCGGCGGGTTTGTGGTGGATGAAGAAGCGATAGGGCTTGATCGTATTGTCGAAGATCGAACGCCACTTCGTTATCCTTTCTTGACGGGGCGGGAGCTGCTAGAGCAGTGCACACTGAATGGTCTCTCGGTCAGTCAGTTGATGGCCGAAAACGAGAAGGCGTGGCGTAGTCCGGAGCAAACCTGTGAGGGTCTGCTGCATATCTGGCAAGTGATGCAGGATTGCGTGCTTGCTGGTTGCCGCAACGAAGGCATCATGCCTGGCGGGCTGAAGGTTAAACGTCGTGCTGCGGCGTTGTACCGTCAGCTCAGTGGCAGTCCTGAGGCCAACTTAAGGGACAGCCTTTCAGTACTCGACTGGGTCAACCTTTACGCCCTGGCGGTTAATGAAGAGAACGCCAGTGGGGGCCGTGTAGTGACGGCACCCACCAACGGCGCTGCGGGTATCGTCCCGGCGGTTCTTCACTATTACCGCAGGTTTGTACCCGGGGCGGATGAGGAAGGGGTGCAACGTTTCCTGCTCACCGCCGCTGCAATCGGAATTCTTTACAAGGAAAACGCGTCGATCTCTGGCGCAGAAGTCGGTTGCCAAGGTGAAGTGGGGGTGGCCTGTTCGATGGCGGCTGGAGCGCTGTGCGAGGTCCTCGGCGGAACGGTGCAACAGGTAGAGAATGCGGCTGAAATTGGCATGGAGCACAACCTCGGCCTGACCTGCGATCCCATCGGTGGCCTCGTTCAGGTGCCCTGCATTGAGCGAAATGCCATGGGGTCGGTGAAGGCCATCAACGCCGCGCGCCTTGCTTTGCGTGGTGATGGGCAACATTTCGTCTCGCTCGACAAGGTGATCCGCACCATGCGTCAAACGGGAGCGGACATGAAAAGCAAATACAAGGAAACCGCGCGAGGCGGTCTTGCGGTGAACATTATCGAATGCTGAATTAGGTGGTACTCGGGGGCAGAGTGATCTGCCCTATGATTAGGATCATGTCATTTTAACTAAGGCATCTCATTGCCTCTTAACTGCGCTGGAATCGTTTGCAGCGCACACCGCTCACCCATGGGCTATTAGACAATTTTAAAGTCAGCTATTGGTCGATTTCGGCGTTCCACAGCTGATTGAAACCGACCAAATGCGGCCATTTACGAGTGGGACTTCGGGTCGATAGCATAGTGTCGGTGGCTTTAATTGGCTTTCCTACCAAAAATATACCAAGGACGAGCATCATTTCCTGCCACGACCGCAATTAAGTTCCAGCCCTCTCTCAGCTTTTCATTTGCCAGGGCCTCTCCCTGCACCTCAATAATTTCACCAACTTCATTCATTTTCACTTTTCACCTCAACAAAATTATTTAACTTTTCTGGCGCGCGCGTTATTGCGCATCACAATTGTCATGTGGGCTTAAATTTGCGTGATGCAACTCTAAATAGTATTTTAGTGCTTTGGTGTAAATCACCTTGAATGGTTTAATGGTTAGAGCTATGTCTGCTGCTGAGTCGCCACAAGTTTGAGTTTTTCTTGATTACAAAAATTTAAATGGAAAGCTAACGATCAGTCGATTTTCATCATAATCAACCGCGTTAAAGTCACGACGTACGCTTGCGTTGCGCCAGCGGACATTTAAGTTTTTCAAGCTGCCAGACTGGACCACATACCCCAGTTCGGTTTCACGAACCCATTCCGAACCATCTTCCACATTGCGCAACCTGACATCATCACCATGAACATAACGAGTCATCAACGTTAACCCCGGCACACCGTAGGGGGCAAAGTTGAGGTCGTAGCGTAGTTGCCAGGAACGCTCATCAGGGTTGTCGAAGCCATGGTTGAACGTGTTGTTGGCCAGATAGATGCCACCTGTGCCGTTGATCCGCATCCAGCCGGTGTCACCGCTCACATCCTGTAAGCCGATACTGAAAGTGTGCTCACGCACGCCCAAGCCCACCATCAATGACGCGGTACGGTTATCCAGCCGACCCGCTTTTGCACTGCCATCGTCCTTGCCCCAGAAGTAACCAAGGGTCGTGTTAAGGCTAACGGATTCAGAAAATGGCCAACGCTGGATGAAGCCAAGGTAGTTCTGCTGATAGATGTCCTTGAGTTGCCCTGACCACATGCGCACTGTGGCGCCGCTCGGAATAGCACGATAGTCTGCACCGAGGTAGTTGAATGCATCGCTGCGGGCAGTTCCGAAACTCAAGTCTTCCATGGATGAATCGTTGCGCAAGGCCGTCTTGTTGAATTGGCCTGCATACAGCGTCCAGTTCTTGATGTCCTGAGAGGACACTTGCGCACCCTGGAAGGTTTGCGGCAATGCGCGAAAATCATCGGCAGTCACCAGCGGCAAATTGGGCATCCACTCTCCCGCTTTAATTTCCGTCGCTGAGACGCGAGCCTTAAGGGCCACACCTAGGCGACCGAAGCTGCTGGCAGGGTCGCCGTCACCATCTCTGGGCAGCAACAGCGCACCATAATGACCGGCACCTCCGTCTAGTTTGACCGCATATTTACCCAAGACGTCGACGCCGAAACCAACGGTGCCTTGGGTGAAACCCGAACGAAAGTCAAAGATAAAACTTTGAGTCCATTCCCGGGCATAGTTTTGCGGTGCGCCCGGAGCGGTGAAGTTACGCTCGAAAAAGAAATTTCTGAGGTTCAAATTGGCGGTGCTGTCATCGACTAGCCCCTGAGCAAGGCCATAGGATGAAAACAGCACAGAAGTGGTTACCAACGCCACCACTTTAGGATAGATGTATGTGTTCAAGACCTTGATTCCCTATTGTTGTTTTTGACGGGTACAAGCGGCTTGCAATCACTCAGTAGGAGACGTATCACGTCGCGCTCTGGTGAAATCAATCGTTGTTAAGTTGAATGTGTTGTCCGCCACGAATGGCAGACAGGGCCGCGCGAACGCGCCGCCCTGTTTAAGCTTGACCGGTAGGGTCTTTGCTCAGATCAAATCAAACCGGCGGAGCGCAGTGCGTCGGCAATTTCACGGTCCGCGCCTTCTGCCAGTGGCAACAATGGCGAGCGAACGGTGGCATGCTCGAGGATGCCGCGAGCAACCAAGCCGTGCTTGAGTGCCACGGTACCTTCCATGTGCGAGCCACGGTGATAGACATTGCGGGTCACTGGCAGCAGTTTGTCGTGAATCGCCCGGGCAGCCGGGTAGTCTCGGCGTTTGCCCGCAGCGATCAGCTCGATCAGCGGTTCTGGAGTCAAACCACCGTAACCAACCAGTGCACCGTCCACATCGAACATGGTGTGCAGCAGGTATTCGTCATGGCAGGTGAGGATTTGCAGGTCTGGTACTTCTTTACGGATAACTGGGATTTCGGTGTCCCAACGACGCATGTTACGCACGCCGTTTTTCATGGCGAACACGCCTGGCTGTTTGGCGATTTCCAGTTGTGTTTCCAAGTCGTAGGTGGCTTTGGTCACATCCGGATACTGGAACAGAATCAGCGGCAGACCGCTGTGCTCGTAGATCGCACGATAGCGGTCTTGCGCTGCGCCTTTCTGGTAGCCAAAACGCAACCAGCCATGGGATGGGTAAACCAGGCCAGCAGCGGCACCATTGTCGACGGCGCGTTTGGCTTCTTCGGCAGCGACTTGAGTACCTTCGCCGGTGATGCCGGCGATCACCGGAAGCCGGCCTTCGCACGACTCGTTGAAGGCCCGGATAACCTGGGCTTGTTCCGCTTGGGTCAGGAAAGTGCCTTCACCTGCATGACCCAGCACCACCAGACCTTTTACGCCTTCGAAGCTGCCCAACCAAGCACCCAGTTTTTGGATGGCGTCAAAATCGATCTTGCCATCACGAGTAAATGGAGTGATAGGAGCCGGAACGAGGCCTCGGAGATCGATTGTATTTTTAGTGCTCATTTTATTTCCTCTGTTTGATTAAGTTTCTACAACTAACGCGTGCAGGGACGCAGAAAACACAAGGTGTATTTTCTGAGTTAAACATTAAGAATCCAGATTACGCCTATAACGCCATTTCAAATTACGGCGAAAGTTCCTCCAAAATTCGCCCTTTAGTTTCAATTGCGAACATTGCTGTAATGCAGCCGGTAATCAAAAGAACAACTGCAAACACACCAAAGACGTAATGTACACCAGCCCCTGATACCGCCACTCCGACAACTAGTGGTCCCGTAGCAGAGCCAAGCCGCAGCCAAGCACTGCCAATTCCCGTTCCCAGCGCACGCAGGCGAGTCGGAAATAATTCGGCAGAGTAGAGGTAAAGGGAAAAAGTAACAGTCTGTACTAAGGCATAACCCAAGCCCGCCAACACCAAAATCTGTAATGGTGTCGTCGCACCGGTAAGCGCTAGGCCTGCCAACGGCACTGCCCCTAGAAACAACGCACCGATGTACCAACGACGACGCCCCACCTTGTCGATCAGCAACGCACAGATGACTGCTGCGACTACACCAGCAGCTGAGGTAATGAAGCCATAGGCCAAGCTGGTCTCGAGCGGAAGATTAAAGTGCTGCCGGTAAAGTGTGGGCAGCCAAGTGATCAGACCGTTGGCAACCATGTATGCACCAAACCACAGGGCCCAGATCACCAGTGAGCGTTTGAAGTACATCCCATGGAACAGCTCTTTCCAACCCTGCTTAGCGTTAGGCTGCTGGATCTGTGGAACCTCCACGGGAGGCGCGAGGGTTTTACCGGCCTTTAGAGCGCTATTTTCCAAGCGCACGACAATACGGTCAGCCTCCTCAACTCTTCCTTTAGACGCCAACCAACGTGGTGATTCAAACAGGAAAAAGCGAAGCGGAATCAATAGTGACGCTGGTATTAGACCGACTGCGAACATGGCTTTCCAACCATAGATTGGAACTAACAGGTAGCCGATGACGCCAGCACCAACCAGCCCTAGCAAGAACATGACCTCATATAGAAGAAAGAACTTTCCGCGTTTTTTCGAACCGATCAATTCATTTATATAAGCACTGGCGACCGGCACCTCTCCACCGGTCCCGATACCTTGGAGAAATCTAAAAGCCATCATCGCCGCCGCACTCGTTGCGAACAGGCATGCCACGTCCATTGCAACAAACAACAGAATGGTGAAGGTCAGTACTTTCATCCGACCGATGCGTTCGGCCAGCCAGCCAAAAATAAGCGCACCAAATAACTGCCCTAAATAACCAGCCGACAGAATCATACCGATCTGCGTGGCGGTAAGGTTCCATTCTTTTGCTAATACCGGCATGGCATAAGCAATTGCGATCACTGTGTAGCCATCAAAGAAGGTTGCAGCTCCGATAATATTTCTGGCCCAGAATACTTGTTTGGTAATAGGCAGGCGCTCAAGTCTTGCGCTTATATTTGCTTGGCTTTTTAACCCCTCCGTCAGGGGTTCCGTTTCTACATGCTGCATCAACATGGCACTTCCTTTTATTGTTTTCAAGCTTTAGAGGGCGAGCGGGTACCCGCCGTAGGAGTTAACAGTGCTATTCATGAACTGCTGTGTTGCGTGAGTTGTTCTATTTACCTCACGCTATTTACATTCGGAATATTTAGCCAATGCTGCCGTTGGCCTCAAGAGCCTTGCCTATGTCAATAGCAGCTCTCAATGTAGAAAGTAGTGCTAGGTCCTTAAGCTCTGTTTCAGTACATCTAATAGTGGGGGCGGCAATACTAATCGCGCCTACTGGATAACCGTCGATATCCAAGACTGGCACCGCCAGTATTCTTAACCCCTCGGTGAAGAGAGACTCAGTCAGTAAGTAACCATCCTCTCGGATGCGCTCAAGCAACTCCGGCAGCGGGAGTTCAGTGGCGTGGGGCTTCACAGTGAAAGGCGCCAACGGTGTGAGTTGCTGGACTTTTTGAACTTCTCGTTCGGGTAAAAATGCCAGGATAGTCTGACCGATCGCGGTTTGAGTTGCAGGGACGGTGGTGCCGACGCGAATATCGACACCTAGGCGCGTGATTCCAGCGCGAACCCGTTCCAAATAGAGCACATCGGCCCCTTGCAGAACCGCAAAGCTCGCAGCCTCACTTGTTTCGCTGACCAGGCCACGCAAAATTGGCCGGACGATACTACGCAAATCCGTACGAGCAATTGCGTGGAAACCTAGGTCGAGTACCTTGAGGGTCAGAGCGAAACGCCGGCTTTCTGGAATTCTCGATACGTATCCTAGATCGACCAGCGTGTTGAGCATGCGAAAGGTCGTACCAGGGTCGAGATCGGCGGCCAATGCGATCTGGCTCAACGTCATCTCTTCGTTTTCGGCAGAGAACGCTTCCAGCACGCGAAAACCTTTGGCCAAGGATTGCACGGTGCTGCGGGCCTTCTTTTCATCCAGATCCTGACTAGGCTCAGAACCGACGATGCTGTTTACAGCCTTATTCATCTTTTTCGCTCCTTTTTTGTTTTTTCGGATTGCGAAATATTTTTCTCTCAATTAGAATATCACTTTGGAAGCTCTCTTCCTATTCTTTTTGCAGCCATTAATTTGTCTTTATATTCTTTATAGAAATAAAGACATTTGCGCGTACTCCCTGCACTCGCTGCATATCTTAAGCAAATGGCGCTACGTCAGCGTCTTAACGCAAGCCTTGGAATCTTCGTATGCCCCGATGGCGTTGTCCGTCTGGTACTTTTTGACTACGGACTCAGCGGGTCGATTACATCCCCTCACGCGCGCCCGAAAGGCTATAACAGCTCATGTTTAAAGCGTACTCGCGATACCCATGGGGCATCGTGAGGGGGGCGTGGTTTTATAGAGAAGGCGCTTTCGACGAGTAGACGCTGTTGCTCAACGTGTACTGTCATATTGCCGGGCGGAGTAGAAGCACCGGGAGGTGGTCCTGTGTACCGCAAGACCGCATTTTGCGGCAGGATCTCACACAGGTAATCGTCAACGAATTTACATGCTCCTTGGTTCCGCGATTCCCCTGACGCCGGACCACTGACTGCAGATCTTTGTATCGCACCAGTTCAGCAGCTACGCAACCAACGGAAACGGATACAGCTGGTCTAGGCGAGCCAGCGGAACCTGTTCAGCATCCAATGCACGGCGATGAGCCAGGAGCTCATAGTAGATTTTCCCGGAGCAGATGATGACTGTTGTAATTTTCTGATGCCCGGTGCGCGTGGTAAACCGATCGCCCAGAACTTCCTGGAACGCACCCTTGCTGAACTCGGCCAACTGGCTGACCGCTTCCGGATGTCTCAACGACGATTTTGGCGTCATCACGATCAATGGGCGCGGCGTGGAGTACAGGGCCGGATATCGCAATAAATGGAAGAACTGAACCGGAGTGGTCGGCTGGCAGACTCGCATATTGCCCTGTCTACGCACCTCGCAATTCTGCGGATTCAACACGGCATGGCAATGGCTAAAAGTCCCTCGCTCACAATCCTCACCGCTCAACCTCACATCAATACTGGCAGACAGTGCGGAAGCTGTAGGTAGGGTGGGGTGATGGTGTCCATCTATTTAAATGGACATCATTTTTAGCCCAGACGAGCGGATCACCATGCGCCAACGAACCTCTTATCCAAAGCCTTTCAAAGCGCAAGTCGCCCAGGAATGCTTGCGACCGGGCGCCTCTGTTGCCAGTGTTTCGATGAATCACGGCATTGACGCCAATGTCATGTGCCAATGGTTGCTGGCCACGGCAATCTGAGTCAATGCGCCGCTGCTGTCATTGATTGAAAATGCGGTGATCGTGCCGCTCATTTCGCCGACCACGAACAGGTGTTTTCCATCAGGGGAAAGTTCAGGTGCCGAGGCCCGGGGCGCTGATCAGCATCAGCGCGGGGCAATTTGATGGGGTAAATTGGAAGTCAGTGTCGTACCCCGCTCAGGCTGGAGACTCAGTCCTGACCTTGATATACCGCGTCCACGATTTTTTCAGTCAGCGCCACGGTGTTAGCCTGGTCAAGCGTCGCGGGCGTGAACGGCTGCCCCATCGCCAACTCCCCGAAAGAGTCTGCCGTGTCGATATAGCGCATGGCTGACTTCATATCCTTCCAGCCGACGTACGTCATCAGCGCTTTAATATCCCAGCCATTGGCCGCCGCCCAGGTGGCGAAGCCGCGACGCAGTGAGTGACTGGTGTACAGATCACCGGACACACCCGCGCGATTGAAAATTCGTCGCAGCAATGGAATCAGGCTGTTGGCATTCAAGCCGTCCTCCGCCAGGTGCCCCCAACGATCGAGTTTTCGGAAGACCGGTCCCTGCGCAATGCCGGCGACCCTAATCCAGTTCACATAAGCCTGAACGGGGCAGAGCTTTTTCAGCGCGGGCGTGCGGAACGTCGTCCCGCGGTGCTGACGATCGCCTTTGCTGTGCGGCAGGTAGAAGGTAATGCCCACCCCGGCTTGCGCCTGGGTGTGTTCGACCTGCAAGCGCGACAGCTCATCCCCGCGGAAACCTCGCCAGAAGCCAATCAGCACCAAGGCCATGTCCCGCCGGCTGCGCAGCAGGGCGGCCAGGTCCTGGCGGGCGGCCGCTTGCGCAGCCTCTTGCTCCAGCCACTGAACGGCCTGCTCCAGGTGTTGCAGGAGCAGGGGAGTGGCTTGTTTTTCCTGGGCGGGATGCAGCGCCCGAATGCCCTTGATCATCTGCCGCACCGCCGGCGTCTTGGTCGGATCCGGGAAGCCCTGGGTGATGTGCCATTGGGCGAGGGCAGCCAAACGTTGCTTCAGCGTGCTGATGGCATGCTGGTCGGCGTACTCGGCGAGGTAACGCACGATGCCGTCCCCCGTTGCCGGCAGAAACCCACCCCAGGTCACTTCGAAGTGTTCCACTGCCGCGCGATAGCTGCGCCGGGTGTTGTCCCGGGTGCCGGCCTGCAGATAGCGATCCGCCTTGTTCATCTCGACCCTTCTACGTGAAACGTACCTTTTCCGGTGCCAGAAAAAGCCAAAAACAGCTCTATGATGCGATAACGCTCCATTATTTTATCAAAGAATCACTCTATATTGTTCTTTTTATAGCAGTAAAGTGCTATGTATATACGTGGTATGTAAAACAGTACGAAATCGTAGGAGAGGAAAATGGCACGCGGCGGAATTAACAAGGCGATTGTCCAAAAAGCCCGGGAATCGCTGCTTGCTCGGGGAGAGAATCCGAGCATCGACGCCGTGCGCATCGAGTTGGGAAATACCGGCTCAAAGACCACTATTCACCGTTATTTGAAGGAAATAGAAGATTTTGACCCTCGACCACGAGCCTCTAGAGAGCGGCTGAGTGATGAATTAACCGAGCTTGTTGCCGGCCTCTTAGAGCGAATGACGGAGGAGGGAGGCGAAGCTCTTGCGTACGCCCAGGCGCGCTTCGACGAGCAGCGTAGCGAGCTCGAGCGAAAGCTCGACGGCTTGAGTGCCGAACTCACCTCATTGCAGCGTGAAGTGGATAGTCAGAAAGGAGCGTTAGCGCTTCAAGCGGATGAGTTGCAGATCTGTCAGACAAGCCTGCAAGCCGAGCTCACTCGCAATGCTCGCCTGAGCCAAAGCTGTGCTGACCAGGAGGTACGGGTGCATGAGAAAGACGAGCAGATTCGCTCCCTGGAAGAAAAGCACTCGCATGCTCGTGACGCACTTGAGCACTACCGAGCGGCCGTAAAGGATCAGCGCGACCAAGAGCAACGTCGTCACGAAGGGCAGGTGCAGCAAGTTCAGGTTGAGCTGCGACAGCTGCAGCAAACGTTGATGCTCAAGCAGGACGAACTGACTCGACTCAATAGAGATAACGAGCGCTTATTAAGTGAGGCGCGACAGCAGGCCAAGGCGGCGGCGACGCATGAAGACGCGGCGCTTCGTTTGAGCGGTGAGATTGCTGCCATGAAGACAGCAGTTGCCAAGGCAGACGGGGCAAAAGAAATGCTCCAGGAACAGCTAGGCATATCGCGTGCCGAATCCAAGCAGCTAGAGGAGGGTTTGGCGCAGGCTAGCTGGCAACTGGCGGAAGCCACGAGGTTGTTGGAGCAATATTCCGTGGAGCTCACTCAGCTTCGACACACCACGAATCATCCTGAACCTGACAACGAAAGCATCGCAAAATAAGACCAAGGGGGAGTTCGATTGAGCAAATTTGACGTGGCGTGCAGCGGTTCCGTTGGAAACACTCTTGACCTCAAGTACGCGCATGAGCGCCTAAGTCGGATGGTTTTTTCGAACGATTGTTCGGGCCTACTGAAGCGTATTGGTCGAGTCGCGTCACGCGTGAAGAAAGTGACGCCCGAAATGAGCAGAGAGGGCCTTGGTGCGTAGAGGGGCTATATTTTAGTGGATGTTTTGACCTACGTCCTTTGAGAGGGGGGGCCGCCTAGATAACGGGGCGCTTTAATCCCTACTAAGGAGTTTTTATGCAGTGAAAGAAGGTTGCATGCTCGTTCCCGCCCTTATCGGCTCGTCATCAGTATGACGTTCCAGATCTTGCAAAGCTGGATGTTCAATCTGATTGGGTGGAATTACAACTTCTGGTATGCGCTGTACCGCTTTACCTTTCCATTCGTGATCAAATATCTCTCATTCGCACTCAGCAAAGTACAGAGGGTGCCCCAGCCTCAGATCTCAAGCAAATCCAGAGCATCCGTTAGTACACCTGGCCGTCAGAATTTGTGCGTGTGCTGTGACGATCATTTGCGCGCGACTTTAAATAAGGGTCTGCTGCCCCCGTTTTGTTGGCGTTGCTTATATTCTTCTAGGCTCGATTGGAAAAGAAAAGTTAGTCGACGCAGCCACCAATGGAATCCCGATCACCTCACGACTGCGCAATTGCATGGACGTTTTCTGCCTGTCGCGACCGGCTGAAAACGACCGATTCTGTTGAAAAAGTCGGCCATGGTTTGCGCATCAGAAAAGTACGCGTCCGAGATTGAAATTTTTACATTTGGCAGAGGCATCCGGACTCGGATTTCACGTAGCAGCGTGCAAAAAAGGCGTTTTAACCAGTCAATGATCAGGCAGTTTGGGCAGAGCGACTTTTTCAACAGAATCGACCCATAGCAGACATCAGTTTACGGGCCACGGTTATAGATGGGCCAGGCTATGAAAGCCGCGAACAGAGAGAGGAGTATCAAGCCGCCGACGGCAACTGCCCACCCCCATGCAAAACCACTTTCTCCTTTGAAACGACCGCCACTCAGCAAGCCCAGCACGTAAACGCCAATGCGATGAGCTACTACATCTAAGATGAAGTCCATTTGATCCTCATGTCTCCTTGTCGGATTTCCTATGCACATCCGGATGACCGCTTCTGGGCCGATTGAGTTGAAAAAGACGTTTTTCTGAAATGGCCAGCAGAGCGATCGGTGAATACACCATTTTGGGACGCTGCCACGT
Source organism: Pseudomonas sp. GV085 (assembly GCF_003050925.1). Taxonomy (GTDB): domain Bacteria; phylum Pseudomonadota; class Gammaproteobacteria; order Pseudomonadales; family Pseudomonadaceae; genus Aquipseudomonas. Next base: position 125,930 of record NZ_QAOV01000002.1, read on the forward strand.
GAAATCTGAGTCCGGCAGCCACTCTCGGAAGTAATGATTTCAATCTCAGACGCGTGCTTTACTGCTGCGGAAACCATGGCCGACTTTTTCAACAGAATCGGGCCGTTAGCAGCCATTTACCAACAGCTGCTTTCGACCCGAAGCGGGCTTGTGCTGAGGCGATTCGGTTGTGAGAGAATTCTAGAGGCTGCGGACAGGCCGTAGGTGGCCTCAAGCTACTGGGAAAACGGCCAATTGAAGTTCAGCCCGTTCTTTTGTGTGGGCCTCAAGGGAGGTGTCTGCCTTTATGGCGTCGGTGAATCGCTCCATAGCTGCCACCCACTGTTCCAACAGTTCGATGCACTGAACTATGACCACGTCGTCTGGTGTGAGACCTAATTTTGGTAGCTTTGCGTGGACCTCGGCCAGTATCTCTCCCTGTGGCCTACGAGGTCCGACAGAATAAAAGATTTGCTTCGCTTTTCCGTCGCGAAACAGTTTTGACTCTGAGGAGCCAGTATGGAGAAATCCGCATCTCGCTGCGTAAAGGTCAATTGCGTCAAGAGAGATTGAGCCTGCTGATAGAAGGTAATCGTCGACCCAACGTGTGAAGTCACTACGGGTGTGGTCGATATTTGCGCTGCTAAGCCAAGCCATTTTATCAATTGAACTGAACACCAGGGCCAGCGCGTGCGTGTCACAGCCGCTCTGAGTCAGGACTGTTACGGCACGCATGTCGGATTCGATGGTGTTCCAAACTGCGGAAGGGATAGGCATAAAAACTCCTTAAAAAATTGTTTTGCGTCTCCACGGTTCGCCGAAAGAGCTTGGAAAACTCGGATGCGCTGCTATCCACTCTGACGGCGTTGCGAAGATACAGCCGTGCGGGCTGGCATCCATATCGGATTTCACCATGGCTAACCGCCTAGCGTCCGCTGTCGGCCGATTCTGTAGAAAAATTCGCCCCGGCATGGCTACCCGCACGTTGACTAATGGAAACGCCATTTTTGCACGCTGCTATGTTAAATCTGCGTAATGAGTCTTCTGCGCAAAGCATAGATTTCAAGCTCAGACGCGTACTTTTCTGCAGGGGAAAGCGACCTCGACTTTTTCAACACAATCGGCCGCTTTCAGCCGGTCGTGGATGGAAGAAACCGACCCAGAGATACCGTTTATAGAGAGTGGCTCACGGTCAGGAGCGGTTGATCGAGCTATTAAACTGGACCAGACTCCCTTTCACTTAGCAGGTATGCAAAAATCTTCCGAAATATGACAGGGAAGCTTATGAATAACGTCTTCAAGGGCAGTGCTTCCATCGGCAATTCCGGTATCAAGAAGCACTTCAAAACGGCGGAGCCTTGGCAACCTCTATTCGAGCTGGCCTGGAATGGCTTCGATGCTGCCGCAAGCTCCGTATCCATTACTGTGTTCGAGAACGAAATCCACGGCGTGGAGCGTGTCATTGTGCTGGACGACGGTGACGGCATAGAGTTCGACACGTTGAACGACACGTTCGGAAGCTTCAATGACTCTGCGAAGAAGATCAACCTCGCGATGAAGGGAGAGCACGGTCGCGGGCGTCTTGCGTTTCATCTGCTTTGTCGCAACGCATCATGGTTCACTAGGTTCAGCAACGTCGATGCAGTAATAGACGTCGTCGAGCCGACCATCAAAGATTTTGAGGGGCGACTTCTAGAGAGGTCTGAGCAGAGGCTGGAGCTGCTGACCCAAGGAAAGGGCACTCTGGTGGAACTGACGCATTTTACGGGCGTTCTCCCTGAGTCGGATGATCTTCGCGAGATATTTTCCGTCGAGTTCGGTTGGTACCTTGCTGTGCATCCAGAAAAGCAGGTAGTACTGAACGGAGTGCCCGTTCTGGTTCCGAAACACGAAGTGGTTCAGAAAGAAATTGTGGTCGAGGATACTGTCTTTCAGGTCCGGGTGTTTCGCTGGGAGCAACGGCCTACCTCGGAGAGGTCATACCTATACTTGCTCAACTCCAGTGGGGCTCCTGTCTATAAAGTACTGAGCTCGCTCAATCAGAAGCCGAACTTCTTCACCAGCATATGCGTGATATCCGCATGGGCTGACACCTTCTCGAAAGAGCAAGATCTGCTCACTCCTGAGGCGCACACACCAGCTTCGCCAACTTGGAAGAAGTTCAAGTTACAGTTGGACCGTTTGAGTCAGTCCGTGTATGGCGATTTCTTGCGCGTGCGAGCCGAGGAGGTGGTACAGAGTTACGAAGATGAAGGCTACTTCCCGAGCTACGCGGGAATGGATGATACGGAGAAAGAATGGCGGCACCAGTACACCCGCGAGTTGGTGCGGAACATTTACATCGCTGAACCGCGGGTCTTCCACAAAACAAACAAGAAGCAGGCGAAACTGATCATTCGTCTTCTAGATAGGCTCGCCATCTCAAACGAGAACGACGCCCTGTTCGAGGTGCTTGAAGGAGCACTCGACCTTGATGAGAAGTCGATGCAAGACCTAGCGAAGCAACTGCATCGCACCTCGCTCGAAAATATTATTTCGAGCATCGAGGTGCTGCAACGACGAGCTACCGCGGTACAGCAGCTGCGATATGTGATGAACGAACACTATCGCGAGGTTCTCGAAACGCCGGACTTGCAAAAGGTCATCGAGGCCAACACATGGCTGTTCGGGCCACGCTACGAGACCATAGGCGCGGAGGAGGACACCTTCGCCAAGATCGTTCGCCGCATGCGGGATGAAGTCATGAGACGGTCGCCACTGAGTGTGGACGACGTAGATGAAGAGGCCGATTTTCCCGGTGCGCAACGGCAAGTAGACCTCTTTATGGCTCGAAAATTTCCAGCCTTTGATTCGCTGGGGAATCGGGTCTACAAATGCATTGTGGTGGAGATAAAACGGCCTGCGATATCTCTTAACAAGAAGCACCTTCGGCAGCTTGAGGATTACGCGGAAATCATCGCAAGCGAGCCACAGTTTAAGTCGGAGAAGATGCACTTTGAGCTCATCCTCCTTGGACGTCAGATTTCTTCTGCGGATTCCATCATCACCAGCCGGTTGAACGCTCATGTCTTGCGAAACGATCCTGGCCTCGTAACGGATGACCCGCGCATGAAGCTATATGTCATGAACTGGTACACGCTGCTTGATGGCTTCGAGTTGACGCACGGCTTCATGCTCGACAACCTCAAGCTAAAGCGAGACGACTACACCGACGCGACCAAGGAGAGGTTGATTGCAGAGTTGCAGGTCGAACACTAAAACAAGGAACGCTACCCCCCCCCGAATGAGCCGCGCGAGATGGCCGAGGAGATGAGAATTTCGTCGGCCATCTTCAAGCGCGGGAGGAGACTACCCCCCCTGAGCACCACCGATTTCAAAGGCCCGGATCGCTTTCGCAGCAAAGCTGGCCCCGGCATGCAAAAGCTAAACGACAGCAACGGCTCGGTCGGTGACAGTCGCGGATCGCGCCAATAGCTGCCGTTCGTGAACGTCAGCAATCGACTGTGGATTCAACCGGTCGATGCAACAGATTGGCTAAATCGTTCTGCCGGTGTTTCGTAGTCTAGTGTTTTCCGAGGGCGGCTACTTAGCTGCCTTGCGACTTCATTGAGCGTGGCTTGCGAGTGATCCGCAAGGTCGGTTCCTTTCGGGAAGTACTGCCTTAACAACCCGTTGGTGTTCTCATTCGATCCCCGTTGCCAAGGACGATGAGGATCGCAGAAGTAGACCTTGATGTCGGTAGCTACCGTAAAGCGCTTATGGTCAGCCATCTCTTTGCCGCGATCCCACGTCAGCGATTTGTAGAGTTCTTGGGGTAAGTTGCGGGCGTTTTCGATCAGGGCGCTGATGACCGTCTCGCTATCCTTACCGTCCAATTTCACCAGCATTACGTAGCGGGTATGACGCTCAACAAGAGTGGCAATTTGGCTGTTCCTGCTACCGCACAGCAGGTCGCCTTCCCAGTGACCTGGAACCGCCCGATCCTTAGCCGCGGCTGGGCGTTCGCGGATCGATACCGCGCCAGTGATTCGACCGTGATTTTCTTTCTTCTGCGTGTGATGGCGCGAGCGACGCATGGCCCGCGTGCGCCGTAAATGCTCAAGCAACTCCTTCTTCAGAGCCCCGCGAGTCTGTATGAAGAGCGTGCGATAGATTGTCTCGTGTGACACCTGATAGCTCGTATCGTCCGGGTAGGTACGCTTCAACCAACCGGCAATTTGTTCCGATGACCACTGCAATTGAAGCTTGTCTGCAACAATTTGCGCCACCGTTCGGTTCTCAACAAGTTTGCAAACCTTAGGGTCGATGCGCGCGATCCCAGGCAGCCTGATCAGCTTGATTAGCCCGGTAGCATCCTTGGCCACCGTTGCGTCTGATCTCACGACTGATCGTAGAGGCTGCTCGCCCTAGCAGCGCGGCCATGGAACGGATCGAGTCGCCTGCCACCACTGCACGCGAAATCTCTTCGCGCTCAGCCATCGTCAGCGCCAATCTGGACCTGCGGCGTACAGCGGGTCTGATACCGCCTGTTTCCGCCAAGATGCGCTGTATCGATGAATGGTTTCGATCAAATAGTTGGGCTATGTGCTGGAGAGAGTCGCCTTTCTGCCAGTGATCCCACATCAGTTTTTTCTGGCTTTCGGTGTAATAGATCCGAGGTCTCTGCTTCATCTGCAACACTCCTTCTGCTTACACAGAATTTAGTTGTGTTGCATCGACCGGTTGAATCCACAACCCATAGCTGCCGGTCGGCACTGGCAGAAGTGGGTCGAGAGCTGATACTTCCTGTTGTCTCTCGACGCCAACTGGCGCCGACTCAGATCCAGACGGCGTCCAAAGCATTTGTCTCGCCACCTTCATGGCTAGTTTCTACCAAAACCTTGTTCATAAAGCTTCAGTTCGTCAGGTCTTGCCCTTCGAACCGAGATAACTCTTTGAGTCATCAACCCAATTTCCCCCCCGGAGGGTGGATACCAACAACCATACTTTTTCATCAAATTTAAAAAGATGTTGATCTCGGAGAGGATCGGTATTTGCAAGCGTTCGCTGAATTCCCTTTGCCTCATAATCCAATGAATCGAGTGACTCCCAACTTTTCGCAACTTATCGCAAAGAATGTTTATCTGAGTCCAATGCCGAAACGGCATCAGCAAATGAAATCCCATGTTTTTCCATATTCTTTATATTCTTATTATCGTCCCACTCCCAACGGGATGACATAGGTAAGTGAGCGCTGGGCTTTCACCGGCAGACTTATCCGTCATTTTTTTGATCCTTCATTATCTTTTTCGCAACCCACGCGGCAGGCGAAACCAACAATGCGTAACAAAGCTTACGCATAATGGGTCTATCCCGGATCACGCTTGCAGCCACGGGCCCGTAAACGTAGTACCAAGCTATGAACGACTTGCCGCCAGGTTTATCCACCAGCCACCGATCTCGGAACTCCCGCATAAACGCGACGGTCGGGTGGTGTTCATCTCCCATGGTCGCAGTGACCACAAAGCACGCATCAGCTTTCTTCGCCTGAGCTACGGGAGTTACGTACGCGGGATCCAGCGCTTTTAAGGCGCCCCCCGCAAACTCAAGCTTCTGCCGAACAAGACGTTCGTAGTCCGGGCTCAGGAACCAAACCTTGGGAAGGTTTTTGTCGAACTGATCTCGATAACTGATCCCTTCGATATTGTCCTTGCAGAGGTGGACAATATTCTCCAACGTGATTTTGTCCAAAGGATCCCAAGCCAAGGCTCGCTCCAATGTCGTCAGCATTTCGGCTACCTGGGCCAGGTAATCAGTCCAGATATTGGGCAACGCCACGAACTCGATCAGGTGCTTGCGGGCCATGCCATACACAGTTACCACAAGCAGGTTTACTTCGTGCAGACACTCTCTGCACTGGGCTTCTTTTTGAGCGGCCGGTGCTGTGGCTATCGCGTGGCCGAACGCGACAAGCATCTCACTGAAACGAATGTGGCCAATGGTAGACAACCAGCCGGCAGCCTTTCCTTTGCCTACCCACGCCTCGGAAATTGTTGGATCAATTTCCAAAACACGATTGAAGTAAATTTCTGCCTCTGCTTGATTGCCGGCAGTAGATGCGGTACGAGCCATGCCGAGTAGATTGACAACGTTCGGCCCTGTGGTAAGAGAAATTTGCGCTATGGAGATTTTCTCACCGCAGTACATGCAGAGTGAAACCTTGGCGTCATCGGGTACCTGGATGTCTTTCAGGCACGAGGGGCATTGCGCTGGATGGAAACCCATTTACGTCGAACCTTCACTGGTTGATGAGCTATCTTCTAAGGCCCAGCAGACATCTCACGGAAGGCACTGTAATCAGATGCTGTTCAGACAGCATTCCAATCCTGGCGTCGCTTCCTGCGTCTACTTGGCAATCCTTTAAACGTTCCCGCTGCATTTTACGACTGACTTAAACGGGTTGCCATAGGTCCGGCACCGTATGCGGATCGGATCTATTCGGATTGAAAGGCTTTGCAAGAGATGGGAGAGCCACAGGTATAACCAGGCGGTCAGGACGCTTCGGGATTCACCGCTGCGCCTATCGCGCTCAGCTTTGAAACTGAATGACCGATGATGGTCGTGGTCAGACCTCAGCTGTTTTATACCAACTGTATCTGCCTAGCTATATTTATAGTACGCAGGATATATATTTGGATATTTCCCCCGTTCTCCTGCTTTACATCGGCAGAACCGACCCATTTTCCTCGCTATAACAGGGCGGCCCATGGCCGACATCGACTAAAATTCGACCGGCTGCAATGGGCCGATTCTGTTGAAAAAGGCGGTTTTTTCAGAATGCCGTAGGATGGATCGGTGAAAGCGCCTCTTCGGCACGATTCTACGTGAAATCTTAGCCTGAAAGGCTCTGCGGACATTCAGGATTTCAATCTCCGACGCGTTCTTTTCTGCTTTAGAAAATACGGCCAACTTTTTCAACAGAATCGGCCGATTTCTACCTGTCGCCACCGTCAGTAATGTGGCTTGGGCTGGCGAGCAATTAACATTGAGAGCGGTATGGAGTGAGGATGTTAAATCCAGTCCGGGATACGACTACCGCCCCCTAATCTTTAAGGCTTCATTCGACACGACCCTGTTGGGTGCTCCGCGGTAACCGAATGCGGTTTAATGCCCAGGCGGGTGAGCCAAAGGGAAGTACCCACTTACATCGACTTGACCGTTACCACTTCCACAAATCTGAATTTTTTTCTGGCTGTCTTAGTAGCTTCTTGTTCTGCAACTAGGGAGCTCAGCGTATCGGCCTCATGTACCATCTCGTGCATCTCGCCTTCAAATTCATTTCCCACACGGAGCGTGACTCTCAACCTAGGTGTGAAGCCTTTTGAGACTGACTTTTTCTTCTCTGCCTTCACCGGTTGCACGATCACAACATCCGGGACTGTGTCCTGCACGTCCGGGTGAATTGCCGGCGCAGAGGGCTCAGGATCACCGAATAGTGCCCGGCGCATCTCATCTTCCATCAATTCTGTATTCACGCTATTTCTCACAAGGGTGTTATCTATACCTGATCGATTCTATTAGGATGACCAGACTCTGTTGTAAAGCGTCGCTCGGGTGAGACCTCAAGTGGTAAGTGCCAGCAGATACCGGCGAGTGTCGGCGTTTCCATCTGCTGCCTATCATTGCGGGCAGCGAACGAACCATGGCGGTCTGTCACGAAGGCTGCAATCGACTCTGAGCGGGCGCTAGTTAACGTTCGTTGGGCGGGCTTTCAAGGCCGCACTGAGCGCTGTGTTCAGCAAAGAACGATGCTAATCGATGGGGCTCTGTGACTCCGTCACACCATTTGAGCAGAATGTGAGAAAGCCGCGCTTACGAGAGCGGTGTACTGTAGTGTTTTATACTGTTTTTTGCTGAGCAATGACCGCTTCCGCGACCTGTATGGACGCGCTCGCTTCTTTGAGCGGAACTTCACCTACTGAGAGGGAGCGCTCGATCAATAACTGGCTGCCCCTATCTTTTAACAGCGCCTGTAACCGCTGAAACTCGCTACACCAAATAGTTTCAATATCTCGATCCCGGGTTTTGTCACGGTCACCGCTGAGAGCTACTGCACGAACCTGCAGACGACCACTGTCGGCCTTGCCGCCAACTTCTACGCCATAGCCGGGGGTGGCTACTTTACGCAGTACGACCTTTCCAGTTTCCGCCCAAGCGGTCGCCATGCCTTCGCGTACTTCGTAGCCGAGGCTCGCCAATCCACTTAGCACGGCTTCGCGACGGGCCAAGGCCGCTTCGGCCTGCAAATGGGTTGCCATAAAGGCTTCACACTGCTCGGTCAGTCCCGCAATCGTCTCTAGGTTGGTGACGGTAGTACAGGTGCTGATTTGACTTAACAGCGCGGTATAGTCAGTACCTACCTGTGTTTCCATTTCGCTGGCCAAGTCCTGTAGCCGTTGGAGGCTCTCTCGCTTGTTTTTGAAAGTACGAGTGGATGAGGCCAAGTCGAGGACAAGACTGTCGAGCAGCAGATTACGCCGTTGCGATTCGGGTTCCGCCTCGGCTCTTTCCTGCGCCTGAAGGAATGACGCGGCGCTGCCGGTACCCTGCAGCAGCTGCAGTTCAGCGATGTGTCGGTTTATGCGTTGCAGGCGTATATCGGGCAAGGTATCAGGGTGTCGGGCAGCCATCCATTCGTTCAAGGAGTTCGGAGTGTCATCGACCTTGAGTTGCTGTGCCAAGGCTCGCTGGGCTTCGCTGAGCGTCTCTTTCTGATCGGCCTTGGCCAATTGGACGAAACCCGCAGCCAGTAGACGCTCACCATCTTCCTTGATGATGCCGTTGGCCAATTGCGTGAGAGAACGCAACAGGTCTTGATCGGCGCCTTCGGAGCACGCTTGCAATGCCTCGAGCAATGTTGCGGCGTTCTCCTTAAGGCGTCGTTCGCGTTGGCGTCGCTGAGCGGCACGAATAATCGCGCGTTCTTCGCGATCCTCCAGGTCTCGGCGTAGGTGCTCGATCTCGGCCGGTACGGCCTTCTGCAGCTCAGCAAAGCGCTCTTGCGCCAACAGGGCGCGCAGGCGATCGCGTCGGGCGAAGGTGGCGACGCGCTCCTGTTCGTTCAGCTCTCCGACCTTACTGGCTTGCGCCTGCCAACGTGTCAAGACCAGCTCCAGGCGTTGTAGGTGGCCTTCGCAGATGGCGATGATTTCTTCCCGGGTGACAATGCGAACGACCTTCGGACCACTCATAGGCAGGTTTCCGTATCGGCTGTAGTGGGCGTCTGTTGCGACGGGGGCGTGGCCTGCATGGCCTGTTCAATGGCTTCACGCAGGCGTGCACGCTCGCTTTCACCATTGTGATACCAAGCCTGTGACGAGACTCGGTGAATATGAGGGATGGCACGGTGCAGTACGGTCGGACGCCAGATTTCCCGGGCGCGGGCGCGCTCTAGCAGTGCGTGGCACGGGGCATCGCATTCGATGCCGATGCCGTATAGGCCCGTGCTGGCGTTCTCGATGGCGAAGTCGAGACCGAAGGCGTCGCCCTCGCTGGCAGGGGCGGCCTGCCAGCCCAGGGAGTGAATAAACTCGCCGACCAGTCTGACGAAACCATCACGGCGTTGGCCTTGTTCTCGTTGCTGGCCGTTTCGGTCTGTCTGCAAGCGCTCAAGCAGTTTACCGCTACTACCGAACTCACCCGCGGATAGAGCGCGCGCGTACTCCAGATAGCCTTGCAAGTAGTCACGCGGGCTGATCGGCGCGCGGTATGTGTTGAGCATGTCGGAGATATCGGCGATCGGCATCGAGGTGATCATCACCACCTTGCGTCGTGCACGGGTCACCGCCACATTGAGGCGACGCTCGCCGCCGGTCTGTCCGAGCACACCAAAGCTGCGACGGAAGGTGCCTTGACTGTTGCGACCGAAAGTCGAAGAGAAGACGATGACGTCGCGCTCATCGCCCTGTACGTTTTCCACGTTTTTGACGAACACTGACATATCCTCGCCGTCCTCACTGCGTTCGCGCTCTTCGGTGTAGGCAGCACGAAAAAGTTCGTCCTGTTCCGCACGCTGCTCCAAGTGCTCCTCGATTAACTCTGCCTGCTTTCGGTTGAACGTGACCACGCCGACCGAGGGACGCAGATCGTAGGGTTGCTGCCAGAGTTCATTGAGATACTCAACGACACGTTCGGCTTCCTCGGCGTTACTCTGGTTCTGGTATAGCCCCCCGACCTCGATCAGCTCCAGAGGCTTGATACGCAGAATGTTCGCTTGCGGATGACGGACCGGGACGTTAAGACGGTTGCCGTAGAATGAGGCATTGGAGAAGCCGATCAACTCGCGGTAGGCCGAACGGTAGTGGATCTGCAATGTTGTGTTGGGCAGGGCGGTGCGCGCCAGTTGCAGCAAGTCAGGGCAGTCCTTGATCTCGCGACGATTCCAGGTGTCTTCGAAGGCTTCGCGTTGTTCCTCGTCAGCGTCAGCGTCAGGCTCGTCGCCATCGAATGTTTCGGCTTCGTCGCTTTCGATGCGGCTGGAGAAAAAAGCAGTCGGCGGCATCTGTTTCTCGTCGCCGCTGACCACGGTGACCTGACCTCTAAACAGGGTCGGCAAGGCGAATTCCACAGGCATCTGCGAAGCTTCGTCGTAGATCACGGTATCGAACAGGCCGGCCTTAAGCGGCAGCACACGGCTGGCCACGTCCGGGTTCATCAACCATACCGGACGTAAGCTCATTAGACCGAGGTGGCTGCCCAGTTCGATGAATTCGCGCAGGCGCCGCGAGCGCTTGCCCGTTAGTCGGGTGACGTCCTCCCACTGTTTGTGATTGCCCAGGCGAGTAAGGTCGATGCCGTTGGCGAGTAACTCTCGGTTGAGCACACGCATCTGCGCGTCGGCTTGAGCGAGGCTGGCTACCTTGGCCCGAGCCTCATCCTGACTGAACAGCAGTTCGGGGTAGGCCTGCTCAAGTCGATGTTTCCAACCTAGTCGCGCTTCGCGATTAAGCAACCGTCTTACGGCGGCCTCCAGTTGCTCGGGTGCGATGCCGTCCAATTGCTCCTGGCGCTGTCTCAGCAGTGCGAGTAGCTCCAGATCCGGCTCGGCCAGCTGACTAGCGCGGCCACGGAATGACTGATAGGCGGCGAGAAACGGCTGCGCCTCATGTAGGCGATCAAGCGTCAATTGATTGTTCAGGTTGTGCGCGATGGCGTGTTGCAGTTGTTGCACCAGCTCATCGCCCAGCCAATCACCGAGCACTTTGAGCTGGTCAAGGCTGGACTGGCGGACCCCGTGGCGCATCAACGAGGCGTCGAGATTGTTGAGAAGCGCCTCGAGGTGTTGCTTGTCTCCAGCCAGGACGGCCTCGTCGGCTTCCTCAGGGCGCGGCGATTGCGCTATGGCGCGGGCCAGCGCCTGGATCTCTAGTAGGTGGCGGATGTCGCTCTTCACTGTGCTGACCAACTCCAGGCAGGCTTGCTGGCTCACGGTCTCCAGCTCTAGTACCTGATGCAGTGTCGCCAACTCGGCGCGCAGAGGACGCCACTGAATTTCCAGGTGGATCGCGGCGTGCAGAGTCGGGAGGACATCAGCAGCTAGACTTTGCCCTTGCTGTTGAAGAACGTTGCGCAAGCGCTTGCGCCGCAGCAGATGCAACGGGTTGATGTTCGCCAGCCAGGTTCGGGTAGCCATGACCTTGGCGCAGTCGTGCGCCAAATGCCTGAGTGTCTTGCTCTCAACCAGACTCAGTGCTGGCGATAGCGTGGCTGCGTAGTGGTCCTGGTCCAGCTGACCGAGCTGCTGATCGAGCTGGCGTAGTTCGCCGAGAATCGACTCACCTCTCGGCGCCTGGCCGACTTCGCGGCTGCGGAACAATGGCAGCCAGCGCGCCAAGCGTAGGCGTTGCTCTTCTTTCAAACCGAGCAGAGTAGCGACATGGGACGCTATCCAACTACGGTACGGCGTCGGATCGTCGATTTCGAAGCTGGCCGAATGCGTCTGCAGCGTGGCCTGACGGTTAATCTCGGCCTGGGTGAAACTGTTCAGGTTGTCAGTGAAGGCCTGCAAGGTCGCACGGTCGGCGGCGAATGGCTTCAACTGCTTCAACAGGCTGCCTTCGAAGCGAGAGGGTAGCCACAGACGTATCAGAGGGGCGCAGTTTTCCTCTAAACGCGTCAGGCTGGCGAGGTCCAGTGTTACCAATCGTTGACGTAAGGCCGGGAACTCGATTGGCTCAGGACCTGCCTCCAATTCAATCAGCTCGCCGAGCAGTTGGCGATAACTGAGGCCGGTGCTTTCATCTAGACGGTGCAAGCTCTGGTGGAAGCGGTCGAGTTCACCCTCTAGGGCTTCGATACGGGCAGCGATCTGCTCGCGTTGTCGCTGCCAGCTTGGCGGCCGAGTGCCGTCAGCGAACAAACGCTCCAGCTGTTCGCGGATGCTACGGATAACCGGTTCGCGGTCGCGGTTGACGTCATTGAGCATAACGATGCGTTGGCCCAGACCTTCAGCCACCAGGCGTTTGTACACCACTTCTAGCGCGGCATGCTTCTGGCAAACAACAAGCAGGCTGCGCTGACGGCCGATGGCGTCGGCGACCATATTGACGATGGTCTGGCTCTTACCTGTACCTGGCGGCCCCTCAACAAGTAGCCCTGGACTATGTCGTGCCTGGATCACCGCCGCTTCCTGGGACGGGTCGCTGGCAACAGTGAAGAACCGCTGCAACTCGTTTGGTGGTGTCACAGGCACAGCTGCATCGGCTACTTTGAGGCGCAATGCAGTTTCCAAGCCGGTGCCGACAGGCGACAGATTCTTCAGCTGGCGCAAGTCTTCGCCGATCGCCTGCCCCATGAAAGTCACATGAAAAAGTACCGCAGCGCAGCTCAGTTCATCTTGGTAAGGAGCAATTTCCACGGTACTGGGCGGTAAACTGCCGAGCACCCGCGAGCGTATGGTAGCGAGCATACCGAAGGCATCCATCACATCCGCCGCGCGGATCGACGAGCGACCTAGTAGTTCATCGGTTGTCTTACGCCAACGCTTGAAGGTTTCGGTACCGAGCACGCTTTCCAAGGCAGGGTTGAGCCGAATTTCTTCACGCTCGCTGTCAAACGCCAGAGCGGCGTGCCCACGGCTGCCCAGTTCAAGCTGCAGCTTAACCGGCCACAGCAACAACGGGATGATCCGCGTACGCGTGGTACCGCGTGCATCGCGGTTGAGCAGGAATGGGAAACCTAAATAAAGGCCATCGATACCGGTGTCGCGTTTGTACAGCGCGCTCTGCCGGTACAGGGCATGCAGGCGTGATTCCAGTTGGCTGTTGAGCTGGAAGCTTTCCGGGTCCAGGTTCACCGCATTGGCATTGCGTTGCAACAGATGGTCGAGCAAGGCCGCGGCCGGACTGCGTTCGCTGTTCAGTTCGTTGACGTCAACGCGGGCGGTGGTCTTGCCAATGCTCATGCGCACCAACGGACCGCGCATCACGGCGGTCACTACCTTCTTCTCGAAGAACTCGAGGATCTGCGACACATACTGCTGTTTCTGTGGCTCCAGCCACTGGTTGGACGGAATGGCCAGCAGCACCAACATCTGAGCCAATGGCATGCGCCGCTCCAGACGGAAGTGCTCGGCCCATTGGTCCACTGTCGCCACGCCGGAGCGGGCGAAGCCGCGAATGCGCTCATCGACACTACGGTACAACTCCAGACGTGAATGCAGCAGCAGTTCACCCGTAGTCTCAGTATCGAACCAGCTGACGTCGGCGGTCTTGGCTAGTTCGGCGGCCTCCTCGATGATCGAGCTGGCCGAACGGAACTGGCTAATCGCGGCACTGAGCAGCACAATTAGATCCTCTTCCGCGATTACCCGGCGCTCTGAAAGTGACAGCAGCCCCGGGTGATCGGTGTCGGGAAGTAGTCGTTGGCGCTCCTGCCACTGCGTCGCCAACTTGGCACGCGAGGTCGATAGCAAGTAAATCCGTAACGGCTCCTCGACCAGCTCGATATGTTGATGCAAGGCACGCTGACGGACACTTTCCGCGCGGGTCTTCAGGCGCGACAGCCAATGGTCAGTCTGTAGCTGCTCGAGCAAGTCTGGAACCGAACCGCTGATCAGGCGATAGCCTTCCAGGGGGTGTTCCAGCAACCATCCTGGGGTCACGATCTCGCCGCGATGGATTAAAGGAATTTCTGGATTGAGAGCCTTCAGTGCCAGCATCAGGCGGAAGTCGTCCTCGATGCCTTCGTGTTGAACGATCTGACGCAAACCTGCGACCAGGGAAGGCGCCAAGCTGACCTGCTCGGCCCAGGTCACTATTACCCCACGAAGCAGGTGGTCGAGGGCCTGTTGCCAGTTGTTCGTCTGTGCCGCTGCTAGGGCGAATACGCCGGGCAAGTGATAGCGGCGCGGTCCTAACTGCAGCGTAGCGCCTTCGCCCTCATCATTCTGTTGAACGGAGGAGGGCGGTGCCTCTACCGCAATACCGTTAAGCCAGGCCTCGACCTGCGGCCATTGCCAGCGCTGGTGGCGGTCGCGTGCCAACAGCCCACGCAGCAGCAAATGGAGTTGCGGGTCGAGGTCGTCAGGGATCGGCACGCCGTTTGCCAGTACGTGGATCAGGAAGGCATTGGCATTGACGCCACTGAAGCAGGCACCCTGCGTCAGTTGCTCGAGCAGAATCATGCCCATGCTCCACCAGTCTGAGGCAGCTGCAACGCCACCTGCAATGGCCTCTGGCGCCATGTAACGACTGGTTTCTAGGGGCGAGACGATATCTAGGTCGAACTCCGACAGGCGTGCCGAGCCGAAGCCGCTGATCACCAGGTCCAGCGGTTCGCGGGAGCGAACGAGAAGACTGGCGGGGCGCAGGTCGCGATGACGAAGGCCGGCCTCATTGAACACATGCAGCGCCTGGCCCAATTCGCTGACTACGTGACGCACGCTGGCGTTATCGCGAATGACGCTGCCAAGGTCAGCCAGGGTTCCACCGCTAAGTTCCTCAATAACTTCGTAGGCGCGATCATTCCAGCGACCGGTGACGATGATCTCGGGTACATGCTCGCGAGGCAACCGGCGTATCACATCGTAGATCACCGGATCCGGCTCAGAGCCGGATCGATACAAGGTCAATACCGCTTGTTGTGCTGTTTCGTTGTGCTCGACGAGGTAGCGCTCACGAACGCCGTCGGTGTTGCTGATTTCTCGAACCAAGCGCCAGCCATCGATCAGGGTTTCCGTGACCGCTTCTGATTCGCCGCTGTCTGGCACGGAAGCGAAAGGTACCGATTGCGCGAGCTCGCCGCCACATTCGTGGCACATCAGGTCGCCTAGGTCCATCGAGTGACCATTTTCACAAAGCAAGACCGTTGCGTTGTCCGGTGCTGGGCTCACTCTGGCGATGGTCTCCTGAGTCGTAATGGCCTGGGGACGCCATCCTTCAGGGTGGATGGGTTCTCCAGCGAGATCCCAGCCACAGGCCATCTCGAAGATGGATCCCTCGCAGAACATCTCCTGAAGCGATCGCTCGGTGTTGCAATTGGGGCAGAAACGAATCATGGGGTACTCCATTCAGCGGCGTCGCGTTGCGTGTGCGCTGATCTGTAATTGATGGCCCTGGTCCTGCAGCAGGTCGCGCAAACGCAGCAAATCACCGCGCCGAGGAATACCGGCCATCCACACGCTGCCCGTTTCGTCGAACATTAGGTCGAGTGCCTTGTCGGTGGTCATCAGTAGGCGTTCAAAGTCGCCCAAGCGCGCCCGACCCAAGGGGGTAAGCAAGTTAAGGCGTTGGTTGTCACTTCCCCGCAGAGCCATAGTTTGGCTGATGGCTTCGTCGTAGGGGTCGCTAATCAACGCATCGATCAGGCCGCTGGCCTGGCGCAGTTGGTCATCGAGGTGTTCCAGGGAATAACCGCTGTAAACGAGAATATCGACCTGACTAAGACGACGCAGGCCTTGGAGCAGGCGGATCAAGGCATCAAACTGATCGAACGGTTCGCCGCCTGAAATCGTGATGCCGTCTGCCACGTCCAGCCAGGGCGTAATCTGATCCAGCAGTTGTGCCGTTGACAGTCGACGCTGCCCTGGCCCCCATGTATCGGCAGAAATACAGCCAGGACATCGGATGCTGCAGCCTTGAAACCAGATGCCCAGGCGCTGGCCGGGGCCCAGGGTAGTGACCGGAAAATGCACGCGCGACAGGCTCAAGTCCATGCTCAATGACGTTCCATCATCAGTCCACTATTAGTCAACTTGGTGATCGTAAAATGTTCACCTGGCTGCGCATCCTGGTCGAACAACGCTCGCGACAAGGGGTTGAGCAGGCGTGCTTCCAACTGGTTGCGGATACCCCGTCCACCGTTGGATAGGTCCTGCAAGCAAAGGCTGTGCAGGGTTTGGCGTGCCTCGGCTGTCAATTCTATAAACAGCTCCTGTCCCTGGAGGTCGCTAAAGGTAGCGTTGACCATCTGCTCGAAGATTTGTACGGCGACATCCTCGCGGATAAAGTCGAAGACGATAATGTTCTCGCCAATACGATTGAGAATTTCCGGTCGGTTAAGCACCAGCTTGAAATGCCGGTCGATCTCGCTATGCACCTTGTTCTGAACCTGTTCGAAGGCTTCGCCAGGCAGCACATTAGCCACCCGTTCGCCGTTGTCGCCTTGACGGTAGATGCCAATGTTGGAGGTGAACACAATCAGTGCTTCAGAGAAGTACACTCGATCTCCGCGGCCGGAGGTGAGTACACCGTCATCAAGGATCTGCAGAAATTTGTCGAGGATGCGGGGGTGGGCTTTTTCAATTTCATCGAATAGCACCACGCTGAACGGTTTCTCCCGAATCGCATTGGTCAACTCGCCGCCGACGTCATAGCCAACGTAGCCGGGCGGTGCGCCGATCAAGCGCTGATCTGCATGTTCAGCACTAAATTCTGACATGTCGAAGCGTATATACGCGCTTTCGTCGCCAAACAGCAGACTGGTGATGGTCTTGGCCAATTCAGTTTTGCCCACCCCGGTCGGGCCGGCGAGGAAGGCCACGCCCCTGGGCCGATTGCCCTTGCGGGCGGCGCCGACACCGGTCATCGCGCGCTTGACGATGTCGAGCATGTGAGTCACTGCATGCTCTTGGCCTTTGACCCGCTGGTGAACGATGGCGTCTGCCTGGCGAATTCGCTGACGATCAATTTTTAGCCAAGGGTCTTCGGTAACACCGATCTTATAGCGGCGCACGGCATCGGCGATCTTTTCCATAGGTACACTCTCTACCCGTGCCAATTGCGCGATGGCACTGAGATCGAGTAGCAACAGCCCCTCAGTGTTTTGTACAAACGCTTCAACAGCCTGGGTAGTGGTTTCTTCGCTGGCGCCCTGACTACCTGTGAGCGCTTTTAGCAGAGCGGGCGCGAGTGCTCGGCGGACAACTTGATCAGGTTTGGACACCGGAATATGGCGAAGGCGTGGGTTGTCGACCAAAAACCAATCAGGTAGATCACCTTCCTTTTCCACTAGCCAGATCAGAGAGTTAAAGAACGGTTTACGCAACTCAGTCGCAGGACGGCTACGGGCCTGATGGGATTGCACCAGAGCTTGGGTGAACAGTTGGTGTTCAGCAGCGTTGAGTGAATCGTTGCGCATTACTAGGCGCGAAGCGAAGTCGACCAACAGCGCGACGGGCTCGCCGGTTCGGCCCACCAGGCGCGGTAAGGTGGCGCTTAACAGATCGATACCTGCTGGCGCGACCCCGTCAATTAGGGTCAAACCAAGTTCCTGCATGAATGTCTGGCCAGTTGCAGGATCAGTACCGGGCTTACCAATGGACCGGAAACCGGATACCGGGTCCCAGACAAGCACGTGGGCATAGCCTGCATCGAGCAGCTCATTACAAAGAGTCTGATTGAAGCTCTGCGCGGTTACTGTCCCAGGTGTCACTTCGCTTGCTTGCAGATCGCGAATGTTGCCTGACAGTACGAATTGGCTCTTCAGCGGCAGGAAGCGCAACAGGTCGCGCAGCCAACGTGGGCTTTCAAATATCTTAGTCCCTGACATATTTCAGCTCGTAACGTTCGGCGGATACACGCAGGGTATTGCTCACTGCAGGTATTTTCCAGCCCAACTCAACCAAAGCTTTGGGAAATGATAGGGGTTCAACCAGATTGGTCGCCGTGTTCGTCCTCGGAGAATCGACACTGGATAGAGGGGCGATCAATATTCTTGCTTGAAAAAGATGGATTTTCGAAGGCGATCCCAAGTCAAAAAACCGCAATGGGAAGCGGGCTTGGGTTCTTACCGGTTTTCGACAAATCGAGGCAGTTCTGACGAGTAGAGCAAAGTTCAGGACGAGGACGACGTATTGTGCTTCGGTTTCAGGACTATCACGCCATCTACCATCTCGATAGTTAACTCGTCCCCAAGGCCTAAACCTAATCTCGCAAGCAGTTCTGGTGGCAGATCAACGATGACGTCGCCAGTTCCATCCGCGGTTTCCTGGCATTTGACTGTCCAGCGTTCGTTTTCGCTCATGATCGTTTAACTCTCATTCCATCGTAGGGGACGTTTCATTATGCTCATGATTAGTTCTACTCGGACGGATATTACCGGCCGGTGATGGACGGTCGCTGCCTGTCGCGAAAGGTGCACCGAAAATGCCGAACAAGAGGGTGCCCTATGTTTGCTGAAATTCTGCGCGAGAATGCTTATGGTGCCTACCGGGTGCGGTTGGAAGTACTTCTCCAAATCCCCACGGACGCTTCAGATCGGGACATCCACGAACTGATCGAAGCTGGTTTCTCGGCTGGTAATGTGAAAGCCCTTTGCGACTTTGGCAGAATGAGTCCGCTAGAGCACGACCAGATAATTTCGCTCAAAGCTCTCAAAACCAAGCTGGCGCGCGGCCAGCGATTGACGGTAGACGAGAGCTATCGCCTGTTTCGTGTTGCACACATCATCGCCATGGCCCAGACGCTCTTCGGGGACGACGAAAAGGCCAAGCACTGGCTCTCCAAGTCCAAGGATTGCTTTTCGGGTAAAAGCCCAATTGCGATGCTTTCAACCATCCAGGGCACCCGCCGGGTTGAGGAGAAGCTGATTCAGTTAGCAGAAGGGTTAGCATTCTGATTCTATGGCGCATTAGCACTTTGCAGATAGGACAGGCCGCAGGGAGAGGCTGGTCAACGGCAGGTGACATATCGCCGGAAACCAGTCGCCTACCTGGCCAGCACGCCATCGGGACCATGCTGGAGATTCTCGTATACCTTGAGATTGACTAGGGGGACTTCCCCGGAACCCTCAAGTTGCTCATGGTCGATATACCTGACTCAGTACGAGACACCAGACAACGCTCCGCAATAATTCGACATCACCGGCTCCGAGCTAAGAGTTCTGGTCCGTATTGATTTCACGCCGAATACGCTCAAGCAGCGAATCTAAATCTGTATCCGGATCGAGGAGCAAAAAACTCTCAAGAAGGAGGGTAAGCGGGTGCACCCCCATTCTATCGGCAAGCTCCGATGCCTTTTCCAATGTAACGTTCTTAAGGCCGCGCTCAAGCGTACTGAGATATGTCCTGCTACTGACGATTCCAAAATCTTCTTGGGTCAAGCCCCGGCGAAGCCGTGTGTTACGTAACGCAATGGCGAACGCTTCCTTCAGTTCCATTTTGCTTAATCCACAAAAGGAACGATGAAGCCTTTTTGAACTCTATAGAGCTACAATCTATAGTGTTCATTTTGAGAGAGATTTATGCCCGCACTTCAGATTAGCGCCCGTCAGTTATCTGCGACGAGTAATGAGCACAGTCCTTCAACCATGCTGATGGTCGCGGTGGCGAACGTTGCTCAGCCGGAGCAGGGCATAGAGATAGTCAAACGCTTCTCCGGCCAACATCTGATCGACCTGTTCAACGAAATGGATCGGCCTGATTCAGATAAGGCCATCGTTGGTGTCCTGCTGGCAATACCTCCAAAACTTAACGGCTCTCCGCGCTGGATCGCTGAGAATGTGCTTAATGTTGGCCGAGTCGAGCTAAGGTTGGCGGATGACACTTGCTTGGATACATACGCCTACCGGCTTGCTTCAAAAGCTGTATTCAGAGACAACGCTAAGGTCGACCCAGCAGATATCCTGGGCTGGAGATCACTCTATGAAACGTCCAATGCGGACGGTGACGATGACCCAGAGCTTGTCGCCCATCAAACATGGTTGTCTATCGTCATCACTCGAATGGTCAACGCAGTAAATCTACCTGATGAGGAGGACGCCCCTGAGTAGTTGTCGATTCTCCATTGGTACCGTAGATCCCAAAGGAGACCTTTTTGCAGATAAAACCGGGGAGGAGGGTACGGATACTTCAGGCTTTCAAACTTATCGACCTCCGCGCTAATCAGAGCTGCCGGCTATATGGGCCACGACGAGCACAACGAAGAAGCACGCTTACCCAACAGTGTTTACGAGAGGCGGCCGTGAAAGGAAGACGTAAAGTCAAAACGTCTAAGTGGTTTTTAAAGGCTCAATTTGAGGCCGAAGCTCAGCGCATGATGGCAAATAGATCTAATGAAGCAGCACATAGATTTCTTGATGCGGCCTCGCAATTCGGAATAGAACATGAACCTACTGGGCGCCTTGCGGGCGGCTAGCATAACCTTAATCCTCAAGGTGACCGCGGCTGCACACGCCTATTTTCGACCCATTACATGTGGTCAGAGAATGCCCCCTGAATGCATAGACAAATCTGAATTGCATAGCTGACAGCCTAACCCTCATCAAGCGTCCCAGTATTTCTTCCGATATTGAGAGCCCCATGCACAAATCAGATCTTCCAATGCTACTCACTCAGACTATCGAGGTAGTTATCCGCGCGGGGCAGCTACTTATTGCGGAATGGGCGAGGGTAAATGGACCACGAGGGAAGGGCGATAAGGCCATAGTAGACATAGAAATCGAACGCGTCCTACGCCAGCAACTTCTAGGACTTTTTTCTTGTGACTTCTGGGGCGAGGAAACCGGACATAGCCTCACGGGACATTCCTGGTGTTGGGTCGTCGATCCTAACGACGGTACGAGTGATTTTCTCAAAGGTCTCAAAGGGTCTGCCATTTCTGTCGGCCTTCTGCATAAGCAAATTCCGGTATTGGGCGTGGTCTACGCACCAGTCACTGTTGAGGGCTCGCCTGATTGCATCGCCTGGTCTGAGGGACTACCCGATTTGTTACGCAATGGACAGCCAGTAGCAAGAAAGCTTACTGGACTGGCGTTGTCGAGCAGCTCCCACGTGATGGTAAGTGCCGCCGCGATCATCAAGCCAGATATCAATCGTGAGCTCTGCACCCCCAGCAGTTTTGTTGCGATGCCCTCAATTGCCTATAGGCTTGCAAAAGTCGCCGCAGGAGATGGCGTCTGCGGAGTTTCTCTGTACGCGGTTTCTGCACATGACGTCGTTGCAGGACACGCGTTGTTGCGAGGTGCGGGTGGCATTTTGCTCAATGAAAATGGTGAGTCAATTTGCTATGTAACAGAAGCAAACATGCAGACGGTCTCAAGACGCTGCTTCGGGGGATCAGAGATCGCGTGCCAGACATTGGTGGCTCGAGATTGGAATCGTATTTTCACAGCGAAGGAGAGCCAAGCTTAGACGCAATCATTGAATTTGGCGTTTATAGTCAAGCCATACCAATGTTGTCGCCTGAGGTGTCAGGCAATTCTCCGACTTAGGAGGCCAACCGATGACGATTAATTCCGATAAAGATGTCAAAGCTACCGCGATCGAGGCATTCAGCCGGGTCGAGAGCTCAGCTCCTGCGGGCAAACCACTACACTAAAAGAACAAGGAATAGACGTGTGTCCTCGTCCAGGGGCGGCGCCTTCAGGAAGGAAAGAAAAGCGTCGGACTATTTCGATGGCATCGGCGGTCCAATATACGGGTAGGGGGATTATTAATGCGAGATAGTAGCTTTTTTGAACACTGCCGTCGAATACGACTCACACTACTTTAAACTTAACTCAACTAAATAGATGTTTAGTCGAGCTAACCCATTATCCAAGTTATAGAGCGGTGCGATTGGCAGCGCATCGGTCCGTAGACTATACCCAATTGTATAAATCATGCATCAGACTTAATGCTTCTTAGTTTTCGAGCGTTTAGGTCTCATCCACCAGAAAGCCGAAAATTCACACGTGCGTTCAGATTGAGATCGGTCTGTTAGAAGTATTGTATGAGGAGGGTCGACTACTGCCAAGTCCAATGATGACCATCACGAGTGATAGCAATACGCGCGTTATATTAGATGTACAAATCTCAGGGGGCAACCTCGGACGAGGTCGGTAGCGCCACAAAAGCGCGATTATTTTCCGCTGAATACTGAGCATGATCAGAATTCGACGGAAACCCTTTGGGTGCGAAATTTCGCTGCCGAAGCGGAACAACCACCACAAGTAACTAAAAATCAATTCGTTAGCGCAAGACCTCGAATAAGCATTGGTCACTAATCCGTGGGACGCGGGCCAGACCTGGTCGTTATAACGCGGAAAATAGAGATTTGAGTCACTGTTTTTCCGCTGATTGATGACTATTGGACGGGTTTCATCGCGGTATCGCTCGGGCACACGCTCAGATTACCAGGCAGCAATAGACGAATAATCTTATGAAACTCATAGCGTTAGAGTGGTTTTCACTTGAGTGATGGTCATTGTTCGGCAGAAATATGAGCTCGCGCAAAATCGTTATTAAATGGAAAAGCCGAGAACGATGATCCAGGGGCTTGTAGAGAGTGACTTTCCGGCGATCTGTGACCAAACGGCTGGAGACAAACGTTGGCAGTAAAAAATATAGCCAATTAAAACAGATGGTTACGGCCTTAGCGGCGCTTTCCATTTATTAGTGGTTGCTGACAACCATCGACCCTCACGTAAGAATACGACGCTTCGCATAATGTATATTATGTTCAATCGTGTATTGAGGCAGACCCCCACTGCAGGTGTCTCCGATCTGATGGTTATCAAATGTTCCAGTCGTGAAATCCCCGGAAACGGCCTCAGTAGTCTCTTAACTCATTTGATCAACGCCACGAGTCTGAACACCCGCGGCCCGAGAAACCGCCCGGGAATCCGGGCGGCGCCCGTAAAAGAGCTGACACGTCAGTTTTTGTTGGTGGCCCCCGACATGTAGGTGTCAGGCGGCTCCGGCAGTGCGGCAAGCATGTCGCGTAGTCCGGCAGCCCACTGCATTCGGACACGAATGAAGTACGGGTCATCGGCCGTGATGCGATAACTTTTGGCACCGCTAAAACTGTCTTTCCTGTACACCAGCAGATCCAGCGGCATGCCCACCGACAGGTTGCTGTGCATGGTCGAGTCGAACGAGATCAGCCCACAACGCAGGCCCTCCTCGAGTGACGCTCGATGTGTCAGATTGCGATCGAGGATCGGCCGGCCATATTTGCTTTCACCCAATTGCAGGAAAGGTGTGTCCTCGGTCGCCTGAATGAAGTTGCCTTGCGGGTAAATGCTGTACACGTCCATCGGCTCGTGCGCGATCTGCCCGCCGACCAGAAATGAGCAGCTCAAGTCGGTCTTGCCTGCCAACTTGGTGCGATCCCGGGCGACGACTTCGCGAACGGTTTCGGTCACCAGTACCGTGGCGTCATAGAGCGAGCGGACATTCAACAGGTGCGGGCCCTGCCCCATGGAACGCTGCTTGAGCAGGTTGACCACCGATTGCGAAGTGGCCAGGTTGCCCGCGACTTGCAACACAATCAGGCGTTCGCCCGGCGTGCTGAAAATAAACAACTTACGGAACGTTGAAATCTGATCAATGCCCGCATTGGTTCGTGAGTCGGAGATGAACACCAGCCCGTCGGCCAAGTGCATAGCGACGCAATAAGTCATTCGTGTTAACTCATGAATTCGAGATGAGAGGCCATACCGTCTCCACGACGGTATAGCCAGTTTGCTGCGACTGATTCGGGGGTTATTGGTGCTGAACCTGAAACAGGGACGTTACCTGTACCCGAGCCAGCATCGACTCAGCCCCGCCGCCACGACGCATACCGCGTACCGGACAAGCGTCCAGATAGTCCAGACCCACCGCCAGTTTCAAATGGCGTTCAGGCCGGGCCAACCGATTCGTCACGTCGAAGCTGTACCAGCCATCGTCGAACCACGCTTCGGCCCAAGCATGACTGGCCAAGTGATTTTCATCTTCAGTACACAGGTAGCCAGAGACATAACGTGCGGGAATTCCCAGGCTGCGGGCGCAGGCCAGGAAAGCATGGGTGTGGTCCTGGCACACCCCTCCTCCGCCCGCAAACGCCTCGGCTGCGGTGGTATCCACCGTGGTCGCGCCCGGGTTGTAGACCATGTGGTCGGCCAGGCCATGCATCAGGTCAATCAGCGCCGCCCGATCACGCCGCGTGCCGCAGTGCTGCACGGCAAAGGCATTCAGGGCATCGTCCGCTTTGGTCAGGAGACTGGTGCGCAAAAACGGCAAAGGCGATTGGCTGTCGCGTTCAAACTCCCGGTCCGGGTCGATTTCCACCTGACCATAAGCCGTCAGCACCAGGGCTCCGTGGGGCTCGTCCATCGTCAAGACGTGCAGAATGTTGCCGTAAGGATCGAACTGGCTGCGGACCAGGCGCGGTAATTCCAGGTGCCATTCCAGGATGCGCTGGCGCTCACTGTTCTGCGGTGTCAGGCGCAGGAACTGGATGCTGGTGCAGACTTCATCGGCATAGCTGTAGGTAGTGTCGTGGCGTATGGACAGTTTCATACGACCTCCAGATAGGATTCGTGAACGGTCTGACCGAGATGGCGAACCTGGGAGATGAAATCAGTCAGCCACAGGTGCAGACCGAAGCCGAGAATCTCGTCGATCCCGGTGTAACGCAGCCGCGCATTCAGTTCTGCGGCCAGGCGTTGGGCCGGACGACCGTTGTTGCCTGGCAGGCTGGCGAGGATCTGGTCCAGTTCCTCGATGCAGGCGTGCAGCGAGCGTGGCACATTGCCGCGCAACAGCAGCATTTCGGAAACCTGCTCGGCGCCGGGCGCATTGCGGTAGATCTCGTTGAACGCCTCGAACGACGACAGCGCCCGCAACAACGCGCTCCACTGGTAGTAGCCCCGAGCCGAGTTATCACTCACCTCCTCCGACTCTTCGCCGAACATTTCGTAGCGTGCATCCAGCAGACGCAGAGTGTTGTCGGCCCGTTCGAGGAAGGTGCCCAGGCGAATGAAGCAGTAGGCATCGTTGCGCATGATCGTGCCTGAGGTCGCCCCGCGAAACAGGTGCGAGCGCTCCTTGACCCACTCGCAGAAATGGCTGATGCCGTATCGACCCAGACCATTGCTGGCGATATTGCGCATTTCCAGCCAGGTGGCGTTGATGTTCTCCCACATATCGGCAGTGATACGTCCGCGCACGGCGTGAGCATTGGACCGAGCCGCCTGCAGGCAGCAATAGATACTGTCGGGGTTGGTTTCATCCAGCGCGAAGAAGTGCAGCATGCGCTCGGTGTTGAGTTCGCCGTAGCGTTCGTTGTAGTCGTCCAGCGTGCCGGCGGCCAATAGCGACATCGCCAGCTCGGCGCGGCCATCGGTGCGCCCGGCCTGGGGCATCAGCGACAGCGAGTAACTGACTTCGAGCATGCGCGCCAGGTTTTCGGCGCGCTCCAGGTAACGGGACATCCAGTAGAGGTCCGAAGCGGTTCTTGAAAGCATGTCTTAGTCCTCCACTACCCAAGTGTCTTTGGTGCCGCCGCCCTGAGACGAGTTCACCACCAGCGAGCCTTCGCGCAATGCCACGCGGGTCAGGCCACCGGGCACCAGACGGGTTTCACTGCCCGACAACACAAACGGGCGCAGGTCAATGTGGCGTGGAGCGATGCCGTTTTCGACAAAGGTTGGGCACGTCGACAGGCACAGGGTTGGTTGGGCTATGTAGGCTTCAGGGCGCGCCTTGAGACGCCGGCGGAAGTCCTCGATTTCCGCCGCCGTGGCGGCCGGGCCGACGAGCATCCCGTAGCCGCCGGAACCTTGGGTTTCCTTGACCACCAGTTCGGGCAGATGAGCCAGCACATGGGACAGCTCTTCGGGTTTGCGGCATTGCCAGGTTGGCACGTTCTTGAGGATCGGTTCCTCGCTGAGGTAGAAGCGGATCATGTCGTCGACATAGGGATAGATCGATTTGTCGTCGGCCACACCGGTGCCGACGGCGTTCGCCAGCACCACATTGCCCGAGCGGTAAGCGGCAATCAGGCCTGGCACACCGAGCATGGAGTCCGGGTTGAAGGACAGCGGATCGAGGAACGCATCGTCGAGACGGCGATAGATCACATCCACCTGTTTCGGGCCAGCGGTGGTGCGCATGTAGACATGATCGTCACGGACAAACAGATCGGCGCCTTCCACCAGCTCCACACCCATTTCACGGGCCAGGAACGCGTGTTCGAAGTAAGCACTGTTGAAGCGACCCGGGGTCAGCACCACGGCAGTGGGGTTGTCCAGGGGGCTGGAGCTCTTGAGGGTGTCCAGCAGCAGGTTGGGGTAGTGATCGATGGGCGCCACACGCTGGGCGGCGAAGAGTTCGGGGAACAAGCGCATCATCATCTTGCGGTCTTCGAGCATGTAGCTGACGCCGCTGGGGGTGCGCAGATTGTCTTCCAGCACGTAGTAACTGCCATCACCGTCGCGGACCAGATCGACCCCGGAGATATGGGCATAAATGCCGCGGTGCAGATTCAGGCCCTGCATGGCGACCTGATAACCCTCGTTGGCCAACACCTGTTCGGCCGGAATAATGCCCTCCTTGAGAATGCGTTGCCCGTGGTAGATGTCGTCCAGGAACATGTTCAATGCCTGGACCCGCTGAATGCAGCCACGCTCGACCATTTGCCATTCACTGGCCTTGATGCTGCGTGGAATGATGTCGAACGGAATCAACCGCTCTGTGCCCTGCTCGTCCCCGTATAAGGTGAAGGTGATGCCGGCTCGGTGGAACAACAGGTCGGCTTCGCGACGACGTTGATCCAGCAACTCCAGAGGTGTGTCCGCCAACCAACGTGCGAACTCCTGGTAATGTGGGCGGCAACCACCACTCGCATCATACATTTCGTTAAAAAAAGCTTGGGACATACCCTACTCCTTGCCACGATACAGACGGCATTTTCTTATAACTTCGCTATTTCAATAAAATTAGGCCTTACGTTGTTTAGTGAGTACTGTTTCTGTTGAGCACCTCAGTGTGCGTCGTTAACTTCCTGTCCCATGCGAAAATAAATTCCTCATGATTTCGGCAATCTATTGACGCGTTCCGACGCCAGAGATTTTGCCTTTCTGATTTGATTTCTGGCGCCCAATTTATAACGCTCCCCATTATCTTTTTCGTAGAAAACCACACTTTCGGTGATTTGAAAGTACTTTTGCAAAGGCTGTGCCTAAGTAGTGTTACAGGTGGCAAAAAGGCAAAAACCCTTCAGTAAAGATACCTTTGCGACATATTGTGTCACTTTTGAGCCGAAAACCGTAAAGCTTACTGAAACGGTTTTTCCACTTGTAACTTGCACAACTCTGAAGCGTACGAAAACGGTGCAATTAGCAACTCAAGTGAGTTTTGTGCCCTATAAGCGGGAAATTTCTACTCACTGTTTTTATTGCCCTTGTAATACAAAGCCTCCCGCGCAGCACGATGATTAATGGCGACGCACTACTAATGATCACAAAAACGCACCAAGATCTGACGACTGGAGCGAAAACGCCAAGTCATGATGCAAAAAAGCATGCAAGAGAGACGGCCAACCCCTGAGGTATTGCCGTACGTGTAGAGGAGTAGACTTACTGCGGATTATTCGAGAAATTTCCGGGTTAGGGTCACCGACGGCATAGTCGGGGTCATCGGGCCACCTCGCTGCCATCCGCCAAGGATGACGACGAAGAGCCGTCTTCCCTGTTCGCCTGTACGACTTCGTTATCCTTGGGGGCTAGCAGCACAATTGCCCCCACGATCACTTCGAAAATCCCGGCACCGACAATCACCAGGCCGGTTTCAAAGCGGGCATACAGCTCAGCACCGCAGGCACCGGCAATCAGAATCGACGCGCCCAGCGCCGCAAAACGCAGCCGTGCCAGCCCGGCGATTTCGCTTTGTCTGAACCGGGTTTGAATCAGCAGAATGAAGGAGATGTCGATCAGTGGCCCGCCGAGTGCCGCAAGACTTGCGCCGACCATCATCCCCGTCAGGACGTGTTCCGGTGGCAGGTACAGCACCGCCGCACCGATGATCGCGATGCCCAGGCCGTTAACCACGGAACCGAAGGTAAACCCGTGATACAAGCGACGGATCTGCAGATTGCCCACAACAAAAATGGAGATCAGGTTCCCTGCCCCGTAAGCCCCCATGATCAGGCCGTAGGCAGCAAAACCCTGTACGCCGAATCCCTGGATATCGTATTTGACGACTGCCAGCGCCATGCCGATCGATATACCCACACTCCAGGCAACATTGCCCAGTCCCGCACACACATACACCGCCTGCATCTGGCTGCGTCCCGCAAGACTTCTCCAACCGGCGGTAAATCCGGCACGCCGGCTTGTTGCCTTGACAGGTTGGCGCGGCAACGCCTTGCCCAACTTCATGACCGCCCACGCGGAGATCAGGAAGGTGATGCTGTTCAGGGTAAACAGATGCTCGATCGGAATCAGCAGCGTAATCGCCGCTGCCAGCATTGGCCCGATCACCCGGGCGACCCGGATGATCGCATCGAACAGCGCGTTGACCGATTGCAGCTGGTCCGGCGCCGCGGCAATCCGTGGAAGACTGGCGCGCAGCGCCGGCTCGAACAACGAGTTGACGATCATCATGAGCATGAGCGGCACCGCCAGCATCCACAGACTCATGATGCCGAGCCCCCAAGCAAGCACCGGAATCAAGGCAAGCCCGGCCCGTGCCAGGTCGGCGCCGATCATCGTGCGACGGTGGTCCCAGCGCTCAGCCCATATTCCTCCCAGCAAAGCACCGGCCAACGCGGCAGCACCGCGTAAAGCACTGAGCCAGCTTGCATCGGTTCCGGCGATCTGCACCGCCATCCAGGCGATGGCAATCGCGAAGAGTTCGTCACCGATCGAAGAAAGCGCCAACCCTCCCCACAGCAAGGCTACGGGCCGCTGAAGCAACGGCCTGAACAATTTCATATCATCAACTCCGCACAGTCACTCAACAGGTTTGAAAAAAGCCTGTCGTCTCGTTACTCGTTGGTTGGAAACGATATGCCTCTCGCCCTGTGATCCAACCGGTTCGCGTCAATAGAGGTTTTTAGCTAGGGCATAAACCCAGGTAACTGCCCCACCCGCTCGGCCAGATATTGCATCAGTAATCGCGTACGCAGTGCGCGGTAGCGGCGCTCGGGATAAATCAGAAAAGCGTCGTTTGGCGGGCCATTCCACTCGGGCAGAACACGTACCAACTGCCCGCCTTCAAGCAGGTCACTGACAAGCCAGGCCGGGGTGATGCAGAGCCCGGCGCCCTGCAGAAGACCGTCGCGAATGGCCAATGAGCTGTTGGTTCGATAGCGCCCCTGAATCGTGACGCTTACCTGCTCACCCAGAGGGCCATTGAGTTGCAGACGATCGCCTGCAGTCAACCACGCAAACCGCAGGAAATTGTGGTCACTCAGGTCTGCCGGGCTTTTCAAGGGGGAATGCTGGCGCAGGTATTCAGGGGCTGCCACCAGATACCGCGGTGAGGTCGCTATGCGTCGGGCGACGGCGTTCGGTGGCAAGCTGCCTCCCAGGCGCAGGGCCAGGTCGACATTTTCCTCAGTGAGATCGACGAAACGATCATTGAGGATCAGCTCCACTTCAATGGCCGGATACTGCTCCATGAACGACAACAGCAACGCATTCAGACGCAACACTCCCAGACTGACTGGAACGTTGATGCGTAGAAAACCCTCGGGGCGTTCGGTCAGACCGCGCACCTCTGCAACAGCTTCGCTGTACTCCTCCAGCACGCCTTTGGCACGTTCGTAGAAACGCTTTCCCGGTTCGGTAGGTGTCAGCCCGGTCGTGCCCCGAATCAGCAGGCGGGCTCCCAATTGCTTTTCCAGAGCGGCGATCAGCTTGCTGACCGTGGGCTGGGTGCTGCCCGACTCACGGGCGGCAGATGACAGACTTCCTAGCTCGACGGCGCGGACGAAACACTGCATCGCCTTAAGATTGTCCATGGGTATTCGATTCAGGAATGGGCTGTATGGGATTTCCCCTTCTATCACACTCATTTTGAATAGACCAATCTGGCCTTCCTGAACCATTTACCGACCAGGGAGAAACCTGGATGACTGCCCTTCGCTCGAGAATACCCTTGTCTCTCGCATTGACTGCCCTGCTTGCCGCAAGCCCTGTCATGGCAACGGAAAACTGGGTCACCACCTGGATGGCCAGCCCTCAACCCACCTGGGGCAATGAGTTGCCGCTGCCCACGCGAATTCCCCAAGCACTGGCCGATAGCACGATCCACCAGACAGTGCGCATCAGCAGCGGCGGCAGCCGTATACGCGTGGTGGTTTCCAATGAGTATGGCCGGCAACCGTTGGTCATCGGTGCCGCGCGTGTCGCCCTCATAGAAGGTACCGATCACATTCGCGCGGGCTCCGGGCACAGCCTGACGTTCAGCGATCAGGAGCAGGTCAGCGTCGCTGCGGGCGAAACGCGGATCAGTGACCCGATAGACCTGGCAGTGCCAGCACTCAGTGAGCTTGCGATCTCTCTTTATCTGCCGCAGCACACGCCGTTGACGACCTTCCACTGGGATGGCAAACAAACGGCATTCATCACACCCGGAAAACAGGTCAACGCTCAGCGGCTGGAAGGCCGCGAGCAGGTGGAGGCGCGGCTGTTTCTCAGTGACATTCTGGTGGACGCACCGCCCGACACCCATGCGCTCGTGGTGCTCGGCGACTCCATTACCGACGGCAATGGCTCGACCCTGGACAGCAATCGACGCTGGACGGACTTCCTCGCCCAGCGCTTGATTACACAGAAGCTCGCCATACTCAATGCCGGCATCTCCGGGGCTCGTCTGCTCGAGGATGGCATGGGGGTCAGCGCGCTGGCACGTTTCGAGCGTGATGTGCTGGTCAAACCCGGGGTAAAAACGGTGGTTCTGATGCTCGGCATCAATGACATCAGTTGGCCGGGCAGCTCCTTCGAACCAGACAGGCTCGTGCCGCCCAAGGAAAAACTGATTGCTGGCTATCGTCAATTGATCGATCAAGCGCACCGGAACAACATTCGCATCATTGGAACAACGCTGATGCCCGTCGAAGGCGCGCTGGATGGAACGATCGTGAAGAATTATCACAGCCCGGAAAAAGAACAATTGCGCCAGGCGATCAACCACTGGATACGAACCAGTCACGCCTTCGACGCAGTGATCGACTTCGATCTCCTGACCCGCGATCCTGAACACCCCACTCGCTTGCTGCCACTTATTGATTCGGGAGACCACCTGCACCCCGGTGATGTTGGCAACAAGGCGATGGCGGAGAGTGCCGATCTGAAAATGCTTTTCTAACACCGTTATCCCGGGACGCAGGATTTCTCAGGCAACCGGCCCACAAGGCGACCCTGTGCCTGAACACCACAGCACATTCATCCTGGATCTCGCCTATGGCAGAAAAGGCACCATGACGAATCTTATGCGAGCACTCCCCCTCTCCTCCACCTCAATGCAGTCTCCGATGTGGGAAGGGCACAAACCCACTAGACTTCCGGTGGGTGAAGCACCCTCTACATTTACAACCCGCATTGCCAGGCCAACGACGATGCCTTGCAGATGGCGCGCGCCTGCATTCCCCACATCGCCATCGTTCACCTGATGGGTACCCTGAGAACGGAGTAATGGATGCTTTATTTTCAGCAAATGTTGGGCACCGCCGTGTTTGCCATTACCGGATTGTTGGCTATCCAAAAGGTAGGTGTCGATCTGTTCGGGGCAGTAGTGCTGGGCATCATCACTGCTATTGGTGGTGGCACCATTCGAGACCTACTGCTCGATCAACCGATTTTCTGGATTGCAGACTTCAACTACATCTGGGTCGCGTTGCTTACATCACTACTGGCATTTTTTCTCACCAATAGATTGCACAAACGCTATCAGCTATTGCTGTATCTCGACGGTTTTGCGGCCGCACTGTTCGGATTAGTCGCTACTGAGAAAGTGATGGCATTACAGCTTGGTGCACCTTTGGCGGTGATGATGGGCGTGCTGACCAGTATTGGAGGTGGCATAGCGCGTGATGTGCTAGCCGGCAGGGCCTCGTTGTTGATGTCACGTGAGATCTACGCCACGCCAGTCCTGCTGGGGTGCACCTTGTATGTCTTGCTGCGCGATACATTTCCGTCAATCCGGATCGCTGGTTGGATCGCTTTGATATTCACCTCAGGATTCAGGTTTCTCGCTATCTACAAGGAGCTCCAAATGCCAGCGATTTTCTCCACCAGGCAGAGGTAAGCTTGACGCTGATATTCGTTAACTGCGACGAATGGAGCTTCTACGGTAACCGTCCGACCAACACATCTTCCTGATCCCCGCATTTAAGGCTACGGGGTCTGCCTTTGTCGATGTCAGCTACGCGGATCGAGCTTCGGTTCTAGACCCTTTGATGGCATCAATTACGTCTTGAGCGAGCGCCATAACTGTCGTTGTACTGATTTCAATCCGACTGATAATGTCTTCTCTCGGGCCCTGCTTCCAGGCAGCGCTTGCGTAAAAAACATCTTGAGATACTTGGCGATGGCTCTCGCTTTCATAGGCGCGAATCAGGTGATAGCTGTCACAATCATGCAATGAGCCGCCATAAGAAACGACATCCATGCCAGCTTCCAGGTGAAGCGGAACACTTACATCCTGCATTATTCGATGAAAATCCAATCCCGATCCTGGCTTTAAGGTGTACATCAGGATTTCAATAATTCGAGTCATTCCAAGTCTTCCCTGTGGAGTTTCAACGTGAGCATCCGTACATCCCGGCTTACGTTATCAGGCGGGAGTCCAGTTATGCGGCAGCAGCTGCGTAATCTCACTCGCCCGCTGCATCGGCAGGCGTGCGGAGCGAATCACACTCGGACTGGATTGGTGAGCGCTACGTCTCGAGTAGGGCCATTCCAAGCGATGGGTAACAATAGGAATACAACGATAAGGAATGCTACCTGGGACAGGTAGAACGGCTCCAGCCACTGCTGCTTCAATGCGACGTAGAACGTGTTATGAATTACGTCGACCAATATAATCGTTGCCGTAAGCACGATTCCGGCTCTTGGCTTGATGAAAAGCAGCAGAGCTGCAAGCGGGTCAAAAAACGTAAGCGCCCCCCAGAAAATACGGCTAGCCAAGTAAGCGCCAGGCCCGTATCCATAGTCCCAGAGCAGTCCATGCGAAATATCTGCACGGATGTGATTAGCGGTTGCGATGAAAAGGCAGCATGCGAACAAAATTCTGACGGCGAATGACAATCTTTGCATAGCGTTATCTACATTCGTGATCTACGCCCTGCATGATAGCGGGATCGACCAATGGCGCCAGCAGTTGCAATGGGAGGGTGTGATCGCTGAACGCTTACTAACAACCAAGCGGTCAAGAACATCCAACGCAAGGAGCCGCCCTTAGAAAGTCACACCAATTACCTTCCAAAAGCAGGAAGCACCTCCGTCCCTTCTAGGCATTGCCGGCTATACGCCATCCTTCGCCTATGCTGCTTAACTCGCCCCCACTATTTGGAATGGAATCATGAGCAGTATCGAACTGGAGCCAGTTGTCGTAGACGAGTTTGAAGCGTGGCTAAACGAACGCCCGCGCTGGCTCCAAACCGCTGCAAAGATGCTAATAGACAAAAAGCGAACCCTGGACTCTTTGGAGATAGATGAGCTTGCCCGCCTGTGCCAAGTGGAAGCCAAGGGTCAGCCAGACCCAGGCTTTATCAAGATCACGCCCGGGGCCTTCGCTCAAGCGGCCGTCAGACCACAGCTCCGTATCGAAGAGATATCAGAGGTCTATGGCGTAAACGCAATTCGACCAAGTGCAGGTCTTCCACTCGGGCAACACAACCTCACCGTCATTTACGGGCAGAACGGAACGGGCAAGAGTGGTTTCGCACGGCTTCTCAAACAGGTGTGTGGTTCGCGGTCGAAGGACGACATTCACTGCAATGTCTTCGAGGAAACGCCCACCGCCTGCAGCGCTAAGTTCAAATTGTCGGTGAATGGAAAATCCTCTGACGTCGACTGGGACATTTCGAGTGGCCCTCATAAAGCATTACGGCATGCTCAAGTCTTCGACAGCAAAGCAGCCATGCAATACATGGGAAGAGCTGAGGCCAGCTATGAACCTAGTAGGATGAAGTTCGTCACAGCCTTGATCGTCACAGCGGACGCAGTTAGTGCTGAGCTTGGCAAGGCGAAATTTGCACTCCCCCGCGCCCTTCCGATGTTGCCCTCTGATCTCGTCGGCACTGCAGAAAGTAGATGGTTAGGGGCCCTGAAACCCACGACTACACCTGCCAACCTTGATAAGGAATGTCTGTTTGACGACAAGCTTGATCAGGAGCGTATACAGAGCGAGGCGCTCCTTGCTGAAAAGGATGTTGCCGGTCGTCTCACCGCCATTGGCAAAGAGCAAGGCGCGCTTCTGAGAATCAAGACAATCCTGTCGAATTTAAAGGCTGGCACGACGGACGATTGTGCTGCAGAACTCTTTCAACTCAAAGAGCAATCACAGGCTGCAAGGCGCATCAGCGAAGAGGCGGCGCAGAAGGTTTTTGGCGACACAGAGTTGGAAGGCGTTGGCACCCCAACCTGGCAAGGAATGTGGGAGCAGGCACGCCTGTATTCAACCATTGTAGCCTACGAAGGCCAGCCATTCCCGGTGGCGACCGATGAAGCTCGATGTGTGCTTTGCCATCAAAAGCTGGACGACGATACTCAGAAGCGGCTGGTGAACTTTGAAAAGTTTGTCACTGATGGCTTGGAGACCGCCGCTAAAACAGCAGAGAAAGCCTTGGCTGATCGAATCAAGACGATGCCTGTTCTGCCGAGCCGCGCGGATTGGCTGGTGCACTTGTCCACGCTGGGTTTTGAAGACGCCTCCAGTGGACAGTGGTTCGATGATTTGGCGGAGCGCCACAAACAGATCGCTGAAAGGCAGCCGGTGGCGAAATTGAAAGCTGTTGACTGGGCATCTATTGAATCGAATGAGACAACCAAATCGGCTACCTTGCTGACGGAAGAGACTTCGCTAAAAGCACTGCTCAACGATGAGCAGCGACAGAAGATGGAGAGCCGATTACTGCAGTTACGAGCGAAACAATGGCTTTCTCAAAACAAAATAGCCATTGATGAAGAACGCCTGCGTTTGATCGCCGTTGCTGCCCTCGATAAGGCTATCAAATCAGCTGCAACCAACGCCCTCACGACCAAGAAAAATGAGCTGGGTAAAACAGAGCTGGACGCTGGATATCAACAGCGATTCGCTGAGGAGCTTAAGTTTTTAGGTGGAAACCGCATTCCTGTTAGACCGGAGAGCAAACCTCAGGGAAAAGGCAAAATCACGTTTGGTTTAACCCTGGTTAAAGCCTTCGGCAAGCAACTGCCTGAGGCGATCCTCAGTGAAGGTGAAGCTCGGATTGTCGCTCTCGCCGCGTTTCTTGCTGATACGACAGGCTCCAATCAACTGGCCCCATTCATCTTCGACGATCCTATTTCTTCCCTTGATCAGGACTTCGAAGAAAGGGTGGTAGAGCGGCTGGCAACCCTCGCAAAAACACGCCAAGTAATCATCTTCACTCATCGGCTCTCGTTGGTAGCCCTGGTCGAGTCAGTGCTGTCCCGATGGGCAAACAATGGCACTACACCCAAAATCAATCACACACTCGTCTCGCTGCGTCGACTTGATAAATTGTCAGGCATCGTCGCGGCGCAAAGCGCCCGGGATCTCAAACCTGAGAAAGCGCTCAACAATATGTCCATTCAGACGCTGGCCCGTCTGCGTAAGCATCAGGCCCAAGGAGAGGTCGACGATTACGATATGCTGGCAAAGACGTCCTGCAGTGACTTCCGCATCATCGTGGAAAAGACCGTGGAGTTCATTTTGCTCGCGGATGTGGTCGGTCGTTTCAGACGGGATATCAATACCCGAGGAAAGCTGCAACGGGTGGCTAAAATCACTACAGCGGACTGCAATCTGATCGACGACCTTATGACCCGTTACTCAGTCTTTGAACATGCGCAGTCGGACGAGATGCCCAGTGTGCCACTTGAGCTAGCTGTATTCGAAGCGGACGTCGCGGCTCTGTCGGCCTGGATTGTCGAGTTCCAGGCCAGAGCTTGAACAAGCTGATGGTTTAACGCGCCGGCGAGTTATGCCGAAACTGAGCGAAGGAGGTGCTGTGATTTTGCAGTATCACCTTTGAATAGCCGATGCCAGTTCGGCTCAATTCTGTGTTATCACGGACGAGGCATATCGATCAGCCATATGCTGATCCGATCCAGCCAGGTCATCCTCACCATGAGCATCGAAGCAAAGCTTCTTCACCTTCAAACCATCCAGAACCTTCTCGCGCCCTACCGCTACCTCTATTGCGTAGACCTTGAGGCAACCTGAGATGAGGTTGATGAGTCGGAATCGCCAAGGTTGCTTGCAGTCGTCCCCGATCAGATGGAAACGATTGAATTGGCCTGGTTGTAATCGATCTGGAAACGCTTGAGATCGTCGATGAGTTCCAGCGCGTCGTTCGCCCCCAAATCAATCCAACCCTCACCGTTTTCTGCAAAAAGCTCACATCCATTCAACAAGCGGATGTGGAGAGTGCAGGAACCTATATGGAAGTTGGCCAGGAGCTAGGAGCGTTTATTACGCGATATCCAAACGCTGCTTGGGCATCGTGGGGTGACTATGACGCAAGACAGCTAGAGCGAGATGCAGGATTTGCTGCGTGCCCCTCCCTGCTAGCCGACCTCACACATTTCAATGCGAGGAAATGGCATAAAGGTCTATACGACAATCGCCCCAAAGGACTGAAGCAAACAATAGAGCCAATGGGCTTGGTTTGGCGGGGTACCTATAACCGAGGGATAGGCGCTAGAAATGTTGCGTGCGTCGTTTATCGAAATCGGCTGAACTCTAGGCGCAATGGCATTGTGGCTTACCTAACGCATAGGCCTAGAGTTACGTACTCAGGAAAGCTGTGTCCAGCCTGCCGCAGCCCAATCCAGATTCTCAGGTATTAGGTAGCGATTACTTGCATCTGCAAGTCTCTGGTTAGCCATTTCCGCTGCGACCCCGAACAGCAATTTAGAGGCATCCTCACCTGCGCTCTGGGTACTGTGCTCAGCTGGTGTCAGCAGCCATTGAGTCGCTTTTGTAGGGTTCATCGTGGCTCTGCCATCGTTTACCTGAATGGCTACAAACTCCTGCCGCATGCGTTTGCCCTGCGGGCCTTGCCACAGCAACATTGCTCCGATTAGTGCCCCCTCGCCGAGCTCAGGAGCTTTGAGCATTGCGGCCAAAGCACCAAAGTCATACTCGCAGGCTTTACCCAGCAGGTATTGCATCAGCTTGGAGTTGAGGTCGAGCATATGGAAATGTTGCTTTTATAGTGAAGGAGATGCTCACCTGACTGCCTGCTTGAGCCGGGCCCAAGTGCCCGAAGAAGCGATTTATCGCTCTAAAGGACTCAATTACATCCTCACGAGTGGATGTTAGATTCGCTTTTGGCAACTGGGTCAATTCGGCGTCGGCGCCAACAAGCAGGCCGCTTTTGGCGAACGTTATCGATTATTTTCGACTCTCTACCGTGCTATAACGCTGAACTTCAATCGACGGAAAATGCATCTCGAAAGTGCTCAACGAAAGCCGCGACCAGAGTGGAATCGCGCTCGTGATGGGCAAGAACGACCTCACTTTCACAACCCTCATCTGTGATATCAATGGCATGCAAGGAAGAAGCATCAACCATCGAAACGGGAAGCAGAGCTATGCCGAATCCTGCTTGGATAAGCAATGATTGCGTGCTTTTTAACGAATAAACCTGCGCTGACTTCGGCGCAAATCCTGCACGAGCGCAAAGCTCAAATGAAAGATAACTAAGCCCACCGCGTTTTGGATGTGCTATCGAGACGAATGACTCGTCTCTCAACTCGGCAAGTGATATGGATTTTCTTGATGCCAGATGATGGGTAGGCCCAACTGCGACGACAACTTTCTCACGATACAGGGTGAGAAGCTTAATATCATTTAATTGGTGCAAAACCGGCAATCGAAACAATCCAGCATCAATGCGATTATCAACCAAATTAATCAGCTGTGCTTCTGAAGATTCCTCCGACACTTCAATATGAACATCGGACATGCCCTCAAGATAAATCCCAAGCACATCTTTTAAATTCCCTATAAGCGGAACAGTGCTGGCATGACCAAGTCGAATAGTACCACTTTGACCGTTGCCTACCGAAGTAGCCAGTCGAGCTGCGCTATCGACGTCAATTAAAATTGATTTGGCCCTAGGTAAGAAGGCTAACCCAGCATGTGTTAGATGGGGCTGTCTTGCGGTGCGCTCGAACAAAAGCGTACCAAGGTTACTTTCTAGTTCCTTCACTTGTCGACTTAGCGCTGATTGAGCAATAAACAATCTCTGCGCTGCGACACTGAAGCTTCCATGTTCCGCGATTTCTACAAAATATCGCAACTGCTTCATTGATATCATAACAGCTATGCCAAAATGTGATCAGTAAGATGTCATTTCCATATTAGTGGTTTTTTTCCCTGTTGGGTAGGGTAATGAAACAACACGTAACGGAAATACCGACAATGCCAGATGCTTTTCTCCACGCCCCTTTCGACAATACGACCTTGGTAGTAATGTTCGTTACCATCAGCCTGGCATACATAATTTTTTCTATTGCAGGTTTTGGAACGGCACTGGTAGCGGGGCCTGTGTTAGTGAATTACATGCCTCTGTCGCAAGTGATCCCTTTACTGGTGCTCCTTGACTGCGTGGCTGCATTTGGAAAACTGGCACGTTCTCATCAGCATGTGGTGCGCATTGAACTCGCTAGGCTGCTGCCATTCATGGCCATTGGTAGCATGGCTGGCATAGCGGTGCTCCTAAAAACCAAATCTGACGTTTTAATGCTCGCGATGGGGTGTTTCGTAACCTTGTACGCGTTGTATATGCTTACAAAGCCTGTACGAACTAGTTACATATCTGCGGCTTGGGCAATGCCCTTGGGTATGGGCGGCGGCCTGTTTGGCGCCCTTTTTGGCAGCGGTGGCTTCCTGTACGCAATATATTTGAACGGCAGGATAAACACCAAAGAGAAAGCAAGTTCAACTCAAAGTACATTGATAGGGATTAGCACGCTCGTACGCATTTCCATGCTCACCATAGCGGGAGCATACGCCGACCTTGCGTTAGTTGTGACTGCGATCTACTTATTGCCAGCTTTAATGTTAGGGCTTTGGGCTGGCGAGCACATCTCATTTAAAATGTCTCGCAATACGTTCACGAAGCTAATAAATATTATCATATTGGCTAGTGGTATTACTCTCGTGTATCGAGCCTATCTTGGCGGCAATTGAAAACACATCAGGCGCGCTTGCCTGGAATTAACTATTTAAAGCGAGGTTTACAATTGAAAAGCTCTCAAGCTCTACGTGATCTATTGAATTCAGGAAAAACCATTATGGCTCCTGGTGCCTATGACGGCCTGTCGTCAAGACTAGTCAGCCTGGCTGGTTTTGACGCTGTGTATGCAAGTGGTGGCGCTATCGCTAGATCTGCTGGGTATCCAGATATCGGCTTACTGAGCTTTACTGAAGTTATCGAGCGGATTGAGAAAATTGTAGAAGCCAGCGATATTCCCGTTATCGCAGACGCTGACACTGGATTTGGTGGTACTGCCAACGTGCAACGCACCGTGAGGGCACTGGAACGCATCGGTGTTGCCGGCTTCCATCTGGAAGATCAAACATTCCCTAAGCGATGCGGGCACCTGGATAACAAGTCGCTTATTGATACCGAAGAGATGTGCCAGAAGATAAAAGTGGCGCGCGCTAGCTTGCATGACACTAATTGCCTAGTTATCGCTCGCACTGACGCGATAGCAATTGAAGGTTTCGAAGCAGCGCTTGTTAGAGCACAGCGTTACGTTGATGCGGGTGCCGACATAATTTTTGTAGAAGCGCCGGAGACGCTGGAGCAAATTCAGATTATTGCCCAACGGATTCCTGGGCCAAAACTCATGAACATGTTCTATGGCGGAAAAACCCCACTCGTTTCTCTACAAGCACTTGCAGAACTTGGTTATCAACTTGTCATCGTGCCATCGGATCTGCAACGGGCAGCCATCCATGCTATGAAAAAAACCCTGGTTGAACTCAAACGCTCAGGGGATAGCCATGCAATGTCGGCTGAATTAACGAGTTTTTCGGAGCGCGAGCTGATAATTCAAACTGAAAAGTATCTGGCACTGGACGACTTGTAAAAACAGCTTTGCAACCAACATGCGCTAAAAACAAGGAGATGGAATGTTATACCAAGGTGAATGGAATCCCAACGAACTCGATTACCGAGCGCTCGCAGGGCAATGGCATGTGGTCTGCCTGAGTACGGATGTCGGCGACGACCAACCCAAGGCCGTGCGGTTACTTGGCGAAGAATTGGTTTTGTGGCGAGACGACCAAGGTAAAGTCAATGCTTGGAAGGATTACTGCGGCCACCGAGGTGCAAAATTGTCACTTGGTTGCGTCAAACAAGGACAGATCGAATGCCCTTATCATGGGTGGCGCTACAGTAGTCAAGGCGAATGCACGTTAGTTCCAGCACATCCCGACCGAAAAGGGCCTTCCTCACAGCGCCTGATTTTTCGCCACTACGCTGAAGAGCGCTACGGATACGTCTGGGTAAGTCTAGAGGAACCGCTGCGACCGCTGCCGGAGTTGCCACAGTGGCATGACGAAAGCTTTCGCAAGGTGTTTGCAGGCCCATACCAGTACAACGCAAACGCGTTGCGCTCACTCGAAAACTTCATCGATGCATCGCACTTCCCCTTTGTGCATGCCAATCTCAATGGTCTGCCGGACGCGCCTGAACCGCTGAAGCGGTACAACGTGAAGGAAGACGAGCATGGCCTGCACTCTTCTGAAATTTGCGTCTTTCAACCGTACGGAGACCATCGTGGGATACCGGTTAATGCCCGTTATACCTATTCAGTCCTGAATCCTACGACTGCATATTTCGTCAAAAAAACCGGTGAAACAGAACGCTTCTGTACCTTTTTCAATGCCACTCCAGTGGATGAATCGCAATGTATTATCTGGCTGATAGTCGCTATTAACTTTGGCCCGGATCTCACGCTCGAACAGATCCTTTCTCGACAAAATACTGTTTTCGAACAGGATCGCCGTATTGTCGAATCCCAACGCCCCCCGCGCCTGCCACTAGACCCACAAGCGGAAATGCATGTGGTTAGTGATCGAATGGGTATTGAGTACCGCCGCTGGATTCGTGCCTTGGGTGAGGCCGCAACCACCAATAAACAAACCCAGGTCATTGAATCTGTTTCTATCTGACAAGGAATGTCAATTATGACTGAATCATCTATCGATTTTCTCACGCGCCTGGAATCCAATGCCCGGACGTACGCTAGGAATATTCCAACAGTTCTGAGTCAAGGTGCAGGCACCGAGGTTGTAGACATCGATGGGCGCCGTTATCTGGATTGCCTTGCTTGCGCAGGTGCTCTTCCCCTTGGGCACAATCACCCATTTGTTCAGCAACGCGTCATCCAGTTTCTGCAGTCCGGGCAGTTGCAACAGGCCCTCGATATCGCGACTCCGGCAAAGCTGCATTTCGTCCAGGAGCTCTACGAGATGCTTCCGCCTGCCTTCGCCAAACGAGCGAAGATCCAGTTCTGCGGGCCTACGGGAGCCGACGCCGCCGAGGCTGCCCTAAAGCTGTTCAAAACCGCGACGAAACGCCGCCCGATCATCGTGTTTCAGGGTGCTTATCACGGTATGACTCACGGCACGCTCGGTATGATGGGCAACCTAGCACCAAAAAAAGAGATTACTGGCCTGCCAGGCGAAGTGCACTTTCTGCCCTACCCCTACGTTTATCGCAGCCCATTTGGCGCCGGAACCAGTCCGGAAGAGACAGAGCGGCTCAGCCTCGTTTGCCTGGAAAACGCCCTCAGCGATCCGGAAAGTGGCATTGGTAAACCAGCAATGGTTTTA
Organism: Pseudomonas sp. GV085; assembly: GCF_003050925.1. GTDB lineage: Bacteria > Pseudomonadota > Gammaproteobacteria > Pseudomonadales > Pseudomonadaceae > Aquipseudomonas. The sequence continues at coordinate 168,156 of NZ_QAOV01000002.1, forward strand.
CTTGAGGCAATACAGGGCGAAGGGGGCTGCATTCCAGCAAGCGCGCATTGGCTGCGCCAAGTGAGGGAAATCACTCAACGGCACGACGTTCCACTGGTCATTGACGAAATCCAGGCCGGTGTTGGTCGCAGTGGCGACCTGTTCGCGTTCCAGCAGGCGGATATCGTGCCGGACGCCATCCTTCTTTCAAAGGCTATCGGTGGTGGTTACCCACTGTCTTTGTTGCTGTATTTAGATCAGTACGACCAATGGAAGCCGGGGGCACACACCGGTACGTTCAGGGGCAATCAGATCGCTTTGGTCAGCGGAGCCGCAACCCTGGAGTTCATCAGAAATGAAGGGCTGCTGGATCACGTCAAGGTTGTCGGTGATCAACTAAGCCAGGGCCTGTTGCAGCTCCAGAATCGCTATCCATGCATCGGTGACGTGCGTGGACGGGGTTTGATGCTAGGTATGGAGATGGTGGAACCGGATGGCCGCGTCGATGCACTTGGTCACCCGCAGGCGGCTGGAGCCATAGCTGCAAGTGTTAAGCGTGCCTGCCTGAACGAGGGCCTGATTATTGAAACGGGTGGACGTCATGGTGCAGTGCTGCGTTTTCTCCCGCCGTTGGTAATCACCAGCGCTCAAGTCGACTTGGTATTGGAGCGGCTTGACCGAGCTCTGGCTGCACAAATGATCAGTTCAACTCGAGTCACGCAAGATACTCGCCATGTGGAGGTGCTGGCATGAGCACTCGTGGAAAGATCGTTGATGTACTGGGTATCGGATTTGGCCCAGCAAACATCGCATTGGCAATCGCCCTGGAAGAATTGGCTCCAGGCATGAGTGTGCAATTTCTTGAAAAGCGCCTGAGCCCATTGTGGCAGCCGAACATGTTGCTGCCGGGCTCGGATATCCAGAATCATCCGTTGCGAGATCTAGTGACCCCACGCAATCCGCGTAGCCGTTACAGCTTCACGAACTTCCTGTTCGAACAAGACCGCCTGTACGAGCATTTGAACCTTCCGTTGCATCATCCCCTGCGTGCGGAATATGCCCAATACGTTTCTTGGGTTGCAAATTTCTTTGAAGACATCGTCGCCTACGGTTGTGAAGCTGCATCGGTGGAAGCAGTAAACCCATCAAATGGCGAAGGCGCCCACTACAAAGTGTGCTGCGTCGATGGCGGGGTATTTCTTGCTCGTTCTTTGGTGCTCGCCCCTGGCCGTACGCCTCACATTCCTGCCCCTTTCACGGGGATCAAAGATCGACGCGTACGCCATTTAAACGACTATTTGCCTGCCCTCGCTGAAGCTTTGGCAGCCACCGATGGGCGATGCCGCATAGCCGTAATCGGTGGCAGTCAGAGCGCGGTAGAGATTTTGCTGCACGCAAGTGATCAGACTGGCGTACGAGAGGTCGTAGGGTTCACACGTAATTTTGGCTATCGCCAGAAGGATACGAGCCCGTTTTCCGACGAGGTCTACTTTCCCTCATTTGTCGACACATTCCACAACGCCAGCGCAGAACATAAGGCGCGGTTACGTCAGGAACTGGTGCATACCAATTATTCGTCTGCCGACATCGATGTCCTAAACCAGCTCTATGTACGTAAATATGAGCAAATGCTGCAAGGTGAAAGTCGGTTGCAACTACGAACGAGTGAGGACATGGTCGGTTGCATACCTACCCCTAACGGGGTGCAAATCAAAAGTCGGCAGTATCTTCAAGGAAGCATTCATAGCCAGTCGTTCGATTTAGTGATTCTGGCCACGGGTTTTCTCGACCTCGGCACCGGAGACCGTCAGGAGCCCTTCCCGAGTTTGCTAGCCCCAATCGCCCGTGAAAATGAAATCGACACGTTGACCATTGCCAGGGATTATCGCGTCGACTTGCTCAACGGCTTGCCCACCTACCTCAACGGGTTATGCGAGTCTTCACATGGCATGGGGGACGCAGGCTCGTTCAGCTTGCTGGCGTTACGTTCACAAAGCATCGTGGAATCACTGACCAGCAACTTGGAAGCCAGGGTGCAGCGCCATGCTTAACCAGGCCATAAGCGAAATGCTGGCGGCGCCTTCTTGTTGGCAAACACAACTGCCCTGTCGCACCGCTCGCGCCGGTAACCTTCCGTTTGAAAGTGATGTAGTGATAGTGGGAGCGGGAATTGGCGGATTAGCAGCAGCGCTACGTGCGCTGGAGTCAGGTTACTCGGTAACTGTGTTGGAGGCCGGGGACGTTGGCTCTGGGGCAAGCGGTCGCAATTCGGGCTTCGTGGTACCCATACCATCGAGGCACTCGCCGGAGTCACTCCAACATATGCTAGGCGAGGATACAGCGCCATTTTTAGCCGCTCTGAGCGATACAGCGAAGGCTGTTTTTGAGTACGCCCCATCCGATTTAACTGTCAAAGGCTGGGTACTACCAATGGTTGGAGCTGCGGGGGTTGGGGCCCATAAACTGGCAAAGAGTTGGATGCGCCAGGGGGTCAAGGTAGACCCCATGGAGCCCGAAGCACTGGAGACTGCATTAGGGACTACTGAGTATTCCGAAGGCCTCCATTTTAGCGATGCTGGTGCCATCAATCCCCTCGCATTCGTGTACCAACTGGCGGACACGGTCAACCGCAAAGGTGGGCATATCATCGAACGTTGCAGTGCGCTCGATGTTCGACCGAAGGGAGGCTGGGTTGCCGTCAAAACTGAGCGAGGTGAGATCAGGGCCGGGCGCGTATTTATCGCCGGCAATGCCTATGGTTCAGCGGCCAGCCTTACGACGCGGCGAGCAGTTAGTCCGCTAGCCCTAACCCTTGCGACTTTCGCCGTGCCGCAGCTGTGCCGGGCCGAAAGGCAACTGCCATTTTCAGACAACCGCAAGGACATGTGGTTTGCACGCCGTTTGGGGCCTACAAAGCTCCTGACGGGCTGCTTCGCGTTACCGCTCCAGCGCTCTTCCGCTTGCAGTGCATTGCTCCAGAATCGCATCAAGCGCCTCTACGGCACAGTTGTGCAAGAGCCCGAGCAACAGTGGGCCGGGTGGGTGGGCCTCACTACAGACGGGATGCCGAAGGTTCACCAGCATGACGAACGAATCATGGGGTGGAGTGGCTGTAACGGTCGAGGCATTGCGCTTTCAATGCTGATGGGGCGAACGTTGATGGATCGACTGTGTGGGGCCAACGGGCTGCATCTGCCAGTTTCATCAGGCACTTACAAGACGGGTAACGCCCTGACTTGGCTGGCGCAAATGGTCATCGCACTTGATCGCCGGAAACAACGTCGCACCGTGCTTGCGTCCTGATCTTATATACCAAATCCGAGTACACACTATGCCTGCCTGCCCCTTTCATTACCCTCAATACCGTTCCACTGACCAGGGAATGATCGACCGTTTCATTGATGTGTTTCCGCTGGCAATGATCACATCGCATCGGGACGGACAATTTCTTTGTAGCCACATTCCGCTATGGCGTCAGCCGGATGGGTCGTTGTTCGGACATGTTGACGGCAATAACTCGCAGTTCAAAGGCGAACAGTATCTGAGTGCTCAAATCGTCTTCATGGGGCCATCGGCTTACATTCCTCCACAGGCTTACGTCTCGCGACAACTCCCCACTTGGAATTACCTCGCCGTTCACATGCAGGCGAACATAACTGTGGTGGACGCCCCCCACCAAAAATTGGAAATCCTCGAGCAAACCGCGAAACGGTTGTCAGAGCAGCCTTCTGACTATCAGGTCGACGAGCGCGACCCTCGGGTGATATCGAACCTGCCACATATTCTTGGGTTGGTCATACAGCCGGAAAATACCGAGGGACGTTTTAAACTCTCCCAAGACAAAACCTCGCCAGATTCGTCAGCGGCTCTGCGGTGGTTACTCGACAACCGAAAACACGATCATGCCGAGTTCCTGATGGAGCTCCTGCACGCTGCTACCAAACCGCATTCAAACTGAGGTCAGTATGCCCATCGTTAGAGTAGAAGACCCTGTTCACCGTGACGCCGATACCCAACAAGCCATAATCGAGACAATTTATGGTTGCTTGAAATCGGTGTTCAAGGTCAGTGACGAAGAGCTCCAGGCACGCTATGTCTGCTATGACAAAGACCGCTTCCGCTCCCCAGGAGATCGCAGTGAGTTCATCCAAATTGAAATCACGGTCTTCAAGGGACGCAAGCTGGAAACCAAGCGCCAGCTTTATCAGTTGATCAGTAAAAGGATTGCTGCGCAGCTCGGTATTTCAGAGCATGCCACGCTGATACTGCTGATCGAGCAAGAGCCAGAGAACTGGGGTATGCGTGGTGGAGTGCCGGCGAGTGAGATCGACTTTGGATATGCTATTTCCATTTGATATCGTTCCGCTTTTGGATCAATAGCCTATGGCATATGCGGGTCAGTTTCAGCTTTGGCTATCTGCCGATTGCGCTGACCTAGCATTTGGCATTTGACCGACGCTCTGTGGAATCAAGGTTTTGTGATTGTTGGACTTGGCAACTGCCTCATCTTGAGCCTCTCGCAGCGTAGACTCGGTAGTCAAATGTATAGGCCGGTTGACCGTAACTTGTCTGAAGAACCCACCATTGGATCTCTGAACAGACGTTTTGCTCTTGCCCTACCAGCCGGTGACTGCATGTCCAAGTGTCCGGCTTCTTATCGATAGCCTTACGCATAGCGTTTACCTTCGCCGCCACTCTACTGACGCTGACGCCAGGCCTCGATACCGCATTGGTCTTGAGAACCGCAACAGTGGAAGGTAAACAACAGGCATTCCTGAGCTGCGCTGGGTATCAATGTTGGTTGCCTGTTGTGGGGCGCCGCCGTCGCCTTTGGTTTGGGTGCGTTGATTGCAGTCTCTGAGCTGGCATTCAATCTCTTGAAATACTGTGGCGCCGCTTACCTGGCCTGGATGGGGAACGTCCTTAATCCCAAGGTTGGCATTTTCTATGTCTCTTTTCTCCCTCAGTTCATTCCCCAAGGGCACTCCTTGATTGCCTGGACATTTGGCCTGGTCAGCATCCACGTGGCGCTCGGTTTACTGTGGTCGTCAATGTTGATTGGCGCCACTCAACCACTGCGTGAAAATGTAACCAAGTGGATGGATCGCACCACCGGTATGGTCTTTGTTCTGTTTGCCACTCGACTGGCGTTCAGCAAGCGTTGAGAACGACATCTCCCCTGCTTTCACATTTCCATCAGTGATTGGGGGTGATACCTGCCGAGGCAATATTCCTACAGTTTTTTGCAAGGCGGCCTGAACCGGATGCTTCGCAAAGCATTGATCTAGAGCATTTGTTTAATTTTTATACGTCTGAAAAGTACGCTACGATCCACCGCACCAAAACGCATAGGGATCGCAGATGAACGTCAGAATTGAAGCGCATGAGGAAGGCAGTGGATGCACGGTCTGGCTCGACAACAATGCAGTGTCGTTCCAGAACCTGGAGGAAGCGAAGACATATGTGACTCAGTTGCAGGAACGGATTGAAGCCGCATCCAGTTCATTCGCTCAAGGAACAACAGATTCCGAGCAAATGTAAGCGGTGTGGCTCAGGCGGACTGGTTTTAAGTGGTGGACGCAGGTCACGCGAGCTTGATGACTCCGCCCTGGATATCGTCCCGCGCCATTCGCAAGTCATTGGCGTCTTGGTTGAGCCGATGAATCAAGTTCAGCAATCGTTGGCGCAACACCTCATCCTGGAGCTGCTCTGCAGCACGCATCACATCAAGCGACGCTGCCTCATTGTTGGTGGCAACGGCGTCGAGCAGTTTGCGCATGCTTCTTGATGGCCGATTCATCTACAACCCTCCCAGGTTTCGGTGGTGCGAATCATATGGCCGGAATGTTTCGTTAGTGTTTCAACTGCACGGAATGGTTTTGAATCACCGGCTCTGGCTGGTTTGACACTAGCTGGAGGGACGCCCCCGAGGGGGCGATTACACTTGTAACAGCCCATCCACGATGAAGCTAAGCGGCCCGTTCCAGGGCGTCCAGCAAGCCAACAAACTCCAGCGAAAGCTTATGTCGCGGGGCCAAATGGATGATGGGAACTGACATTTCGTGAGATTCGCGCATCTTGACGGAGCTGCTCAGATAGACCGGTAGCACTGGCAAGCCTTCGGCCAGCAACTCATTCACGAGAGATTGATGCAGGCCGGTATACCCGGTGAACTGGTTGACCACCACCCCTTCCACTTTCAGTGATTCATTGTGATCAAGACGTAGTTCTTCTACCTGTGCGATAACACGGTACATCGCCTGGCGAGAAAAGCTGTCGCAATCGAATGGAATCAGCAATCGATCTGCAGCCACCAGCGCGCTGAATGTGTAGAAATTCAGCGACGGAGGCGTATCGATATAGATGCGCTCATAGTCCTCGGACAGCTCTACCAGCAACTTGCGCAGTTTGTTGATCTTGAACCTGCTCTCGAGTTTTGACTGGAGGTCTGACAGTTCAGAGCTAGCAGTCACCAGGTGAAGGTTGTCGTAAAGGGTCTCGGTGATGGCCACTCGATTCCTTCTGCCTTCAAAGCCACTGGACAACGTTTGTTTGAAGAAGTCGGCTATGCCTGCGGGAATGTGCTCGTTGGTCAGGCCCGTGAGGTAGTGAGTCGAGTTTGCCTGGGGATCGAGATCGACCAGCAGCGTTCGGTAACCTTCGGCAGCACTCACGGCGGCAAGGTTGCAGGCAATGCTGGATTTCCCAACGCCCCCTTTCTGATTGAATATGACACGACGCATAGGGCTTGCTCATCCATGAAAAAGGCCAAAGGCCGGCTGAAGTGTGTAAGAAGTCATGTCAATTCTATGACGACAACATTACAGTTTTGCGACAGCGATTGGCCAAAGCTGCGGACTAGAGCATTTGACTGCCAACACAAGGTGGTAGCGATAGATTTACACGGATGAGCAATCCCCTGGGTTTGCCAATGTTAGCCGCTTCAGCAAACCTTCCACATCAGCTAGCGCTGGAGCATGGGCTCCTGCATGGCGGCAAGATATGGATGCGCAAGCCGCTGAAAATTGCAGGCGCTCTCTCAAGTCTGCGATCCCCAATAACTCCGCAGCCAGCCAACCAGCCATACAAGCGTCTCCTGCTCCAACCGTGTCTTCTACCTTTACGGCAATCGCCGGCTGATCGAGTTGGCTGTCCGGGGTGTGGAGAACCATCCCGTGTTCCCCTCGGGTAAAAAGGATCTGCGCCTGAGGATTAAGAGCGCGAAGCTCATCCATTGCCTGGTGTTCTGTCAGCCCTGGATAAATTTGCCGAAGGTCTTCGTCGGAAAGCTTAATCATGTCAGCAAGGGTGGTCATCGTAGGGAAGGTCTGCTCCCGATAATGGCTATCCATTAAATTGCGCCAGTTCGGATCATAGCTAATCCGTTTACCGGCTTCTTTGGCCTGATGAGCAATTTTAACCAGCCTGTCTGCGAGTGGCTGTCGAGCCAAACTGATGCAGCTGAAATGACACAGCTCTGCATGGTTGATCCATCCTTCGGGCATCAGATCCGGATCAAAAAACAGATCGGCATCTCCAGCAAAAAAGTACCTTGGAGGACGGCTCGATGGAACGATGGCGACCAAAGGATCTCGGTCTACCCGTTGGATAAACCTCATATCCAATGCTGCCGCTTCCGACTGCGAAACTATCTCGTCACCCAGTGAATCCATGCTCACCGACCCAGCAAAAGCACTGCTGACACCCAAGCGACTTAGCGCTCGTGCAACGTTCCAGGGAGCACCACCTGGGTAGCCCTTCCACTGTCCGGGAGTGCCTTGGACAAGATCGGTCAGGGCTTCGCCAAATACTACTGCGCGAGGCAATACCATCGTCATTTCCTCAATTTTTTGTCGTAGGGAACTGCTGGCCGATCAGCTTCGACCAGTAATCACTGACTCAATACGCTTTGATGAAAGGCAGGGTTTGTTGAAGTTAGAGAAGTTCTCCTGGCCAACCTCAAAGCAGATGTTGGCCGGACTCGTTCAAATATTAAAACCAGGTTTCCATTTGTATACCGTATTGCCATACACCTCCGGCTTTGAAATCCGTCATGCCAAAGGAGTCTGTGGTACTGAATCCGTCCAGATCCGAAGACCAGTTCATGAAGCTTGCGAACACTCGCAATTCGGGACGTGTAAGAAGATCTCCAACCTCAGGTTTGAATGTCGGGGCGACAGTGAACTTCCAAAAGTTACCGTCGACCGCATTACGTTGTAGATAGTCCTTCGGGTCGAGGTTCATGGTTTGCCAGCTTATTTCGTAGGCCATCTCGAAATTGCTGTTGATTTTATTGGCCAGGCGCACGTTCAGGGTCAGCCAGCGGTAGTCGTCACCCTTGACGTATCTATCCTTGCTCTGTTCGGCCAGCAAGCTGGGGCCGATACGCCAGTCAGGCGCAAGGGGTGTCTCACCGTAAAGTGCCAGACGCAGAGCGCGGGCATCGTCGATGAGTTCGCCATCCGAGCCGATGTTCTTGACCTCGGCTCCCAGACCTTGCCCATAGAGCAGCGCCGTTTTGAAGAAGCCTTCCCGGCCGAAAAAGTTTTTCTGGTGATTGGCCAGCATGCTGTGCAAGCCGGAATCCGCAGGCGTCAAACCCGCTGCATTGGTGCGGGTAGCGAAATCGTTTTTCTTTGCGCCGATGCCATTGAACATCCACTGCCACTGACCATCCTCGAAGAACTGGTTGGAGGTCAGGATGTAGCTTTCTACATCGGCACTAAGATCGCCTTGACTGAAATCCCCGTAGTTACGCCCGATCAAAGAGTAGTTCGAACGCCAATTCTTGTTCATCTGCATATCGTAGATTCCACCCCCGGTGCCGGCCAGATAGACAACGTCCGAGTCCAGCCAGTGGATATCGAAATTATCTCTATCGAATCGCTTGCCTGCCCACAGGGTGGCGTTCTCGAACACTGAATTGCCCTTGAACGCAGCGAGATGGTCAAGCGCTGTGAATACCTGGCGCACGTTCAGTTTGCTTTCGTCGGCCGTCCAGTCATTGGAACTTTCCACACCGTCGGCGATGGAGACCGTGAATTTGGAACGGGTGCCGTTTTGCGCATAGATTTCTTTCGACAGGTCTATACGCATGTAGGTGTCGTCCTCGTTACCGAGTCGCCCGACTGCACCACCGACTGAACCGGCAGGCGTTTCATAAGGGCCACCACGACCACCACCCAGCCGATCGTTGATCAGCAATCCGGAGCGGGCGTAGCCGTTGAAGCTGAACCCATCAGTGAGGTGTCCGGTACTGCCCTCTTTCTCCAGGCTTTGCTGACGGGCCTCGAGTTTTGCCACTCGGGTATCCAAAGCGGGCGCCGAAATGACTGCCGCAGTAGACGCGGCGGGCTGCAAGGGAGCAGTGGCGAGTTTGATCTGCTGCAATTCCCTGGCAAGTGCCTGGGTTTGCTGTTCGGCTGCGGCCGCACGCTTCTCCGCTGCGCTGGTACGGGCTTCAAACGCGGCCATGCGTTCTTCCAGAGTCGCGGCCTGAGAGGTTACCGCCGAGGTGCTGAGCACGCCTGCGAGTAGCCAGCTTGATGCTTTCTGCATGTGGATTTCCTGTTTTGTTTTTATTGTCTTGTTCCCGCGACCGGCCATTTTTCGCGAGTTGCGAATTGTCGCAATCGACGAAAAAAAAGATGCCTCATCGCGAATACGCTGCTACATTTGGCGATGTTAACGTTAACTTTTCTAAAAACAAAAATAAAGAGGGCTTTATGAAAGCGCTTAAATCTCTTCTTCCAGCAGCACTGCTCACCCTTTGTGCCGGGCTTCCATCCCTCTCGAACGCAGCTGATTTGACGATCTCCTGCGGCGCGGTGGGTGCGGAGCTACAACTCTGCAAAGAGGCTGTCGAGGCGTGGTCCAAACAGACCGGCAACCACGTCGAGGTGGTCTCAACACCTAACTCGGCAACCGAGAGGTTGTCGTTCTACCAACAGATCCTCAGTGCGCAGTCCTCCGACATCGACATCATTCAGATCGATATGGTGTGGCCGGGTATGCTGGCCAAACATCTGATGGATCTGCGCGAAGTGCTTCCCGCCAACGCTACCCAAGGCTACTTCCAGGCACAGGTCGATAACGCCACGGTGAACGGACGGCTGGTGACGATGCCGTGGTTCACCGACTCGGGCCTGCTGTATTACCGCAAGGACTTGCTCGATAAGTACGACAAGCAGGTTCCCCAGACCTGGGAGGATATGACCGCTACGGCCAGGGATGTTCAGCAAGCCGAGCGCAACGCCGGGAACCCCAATGCCTGGGGTTACATCTTTCAAGGGCGCGCCTACGAGGGCCTGACGTGTAATGCGCTGGAGTGGATCAGCAGCCAACCGCAAGGCGGGCTGGTCAATCCGCAAGGCGACATCGTGGTCAACAACCAGGCCTCAAGAACGGCATTGACCCTGGCGAAAAGCTGGGTAGGAGACATCTCCCCGCGTGGCGTACTCAACTACACCGAGGAGGAAGGCCGTGGCGTATTCCAGTCGGGCAATGCGCTGTTCATGCGTAACTGGCCTTATGTCTGGGCCTTGGTGCAAAGCCAGGACAGTGCGGTAAAAGACAAAGTCGGCGTCGCTCCTCTGCCCCGTGGCGGCGAGACCGGTACCCATGCCTCCACCCTCGGTGGGTGGGGCCTGGCGGTGTCGCGTTACAGCGCCCATCCAAAACTTGCCGCAGAACTGGTGAGCTACCTGACCAGTGCCCAACAGCAAAAACATCGTGCTCTGGCTGCCGCCTATAACCCGGTGATCGAGTCGCTGTATCAGGATCCCGAATTGCTCGCGGCAATGCCTTATTACAGTCAGCTCCATAGCATTCTCAACGATGGGGTCATGCGCCCCGCCTCCATCACTGCCGATCGCTATCCACGGGTCTCCAATGCGTTCTTCGATCGAGTGCATGGTGTGCTGGCGGGCGAGTTGCCTGTGGATCAGGCGCTGGTCGAGCTGGAAAGCGAACTTACGCGCATCAAACGCCGGAACTGGTAAGCCACAAGGAAGAAAATCACCATGTCTGTCTCTACTACCCATGCCCCCTGTGACGAGCTCCTGCTCACCAGGGAAACGCCTGTGCAGCGTCGTCGAGTACGCGCCGCCTGGCTGTTTTTGACACCGATGTTGCTGTGTCTGGCCCTGGTGGCGGCCTGGCCGCTACTACGGACATTCTGGTTCAGCCTGACCGATGCCAGTCTGTCGGACACCGCTGGCGGATCCTTCGTCGGTCTGAGCAATTATCTGTTTCACAACGGTTCCACCTGGTCGGGCATCCTGGTCGATCCACAATGGTGGAACGCTGTGCGCAACACCTTGCATTTCACCGCGGTGTCGGTGGGACTGGAAGTCGTCCTGGGGCTGCTGGTGGCGTTGCTGCTGAACATCAAGTTCACCGGCCGCTCCCTGGTGCGGGCGATGATTCTGATTCCCTGGGCGATTCCGACCATTGTCTCGGCGAAGATCTGGTCATGGATGCTTAACGACCAGTTCGGCATCATCAATCACCTGATGCTGAGCCTCGGCCTGATTGACGCGCCCCTGGCCTGGACGGCCGATGCGGACCTGTCGATGTGGGCGGTGATCCTCGTCGACGTCTGGAAGACCGTGCCGTTTGTCACGCTGCTGATGCTGGCGGCCTTGCAGATGTTGCCGAGCGATTGCTACGAAGCCGCGAGGGTCGATGGCATTCATCCGCTGAAAGTGTTCTGGCGTGTCACCCTTCCCCTGCTGATGCCCGCACTGCTGGTGGCGGCGATCTTCCGCATCCTCGACTCGCTGCGGGTATTCGACGTCATCTATGTGCTGACCTCGAACTCGTCGAGCACCATGAGCATGTCGGTGTATGCCCGCCAGCACCTGGTGGAGTTCCAGGACGTCGGTTACGGCAGCGCGGCCTCGACGCTGCTGTTTCTGGTGGTTGCGGTCATCGCCATGCTTTATCTCTACCTCGGACGCCGTCAACTGGAGGTCCGGTCATGAACCTGCGCCTACTGAAAAAAGCACTGTTGCGCCTCGGGTTCTGGTGCCTGATCGGGGTATTGCTGCTGTATGCGGTTTTCCCTTTCTACTACGCCATCGTGACTTCACTGAAGCCGTCCAGCGCCTTGTTCGAGGTGAGCTACTGGATCGACAACCCCGACTTCTCCAACTACGCGGCGGTACTCCATCAAGCTTCATTCCTGCGGGCGATCGGTAATTCGCTGGTGGTGGCGCTGTGTGTGGTGACGCTGGCGCTGTTCCTCAGCGTGACCGCCGCCTATGCCTTGGGCCGGGTGAAATTCCGTGGGCGTGGAACGGTATTGATGCTGGTTCTTGGCGTGTCGATGTTTCCCCAGGTCGCTGTACTGTCGGGTCTGTTCGAAGTGATCCGCGCCCTGGGCCTGTACAACACGTCCTGGGCGTTGATCCTGAGCTACACGATTTTCACCCTGCCCTTCACCGTCTGGGTGCTGACCACGTTCATGGGGCAACTGCCACATGAACTGGAAGAAGCGGCCATCATGGATGGCGCTTCGCCTTGGGTCACGCTTACCCGGGTTCTACTGCCGCTGCTATGGCCCGCATTGGTCACCACTGGCTTGTTGGCCTTTATCGCCGCATGGAACGAGTTTCTGTTTGCCCTGACCTTCACCCTCACAGACACGCAACGCACGGTGCCGGTCGCCATCGCCTTGATTTCCGGCGGGAGTCCTCATGAGCTGCCTTGGGGGCTGTTGATGGCCGCATCGGTGGTGGTCACCGTCCCACTGGTGATTCTGGTGCTGATCTTCCAGCGCCGAATCGTTTCCGGTCTCACTGCCGGCGCGTTAAAGGGTTGATGCCCGACAACTACAAGGAACAGCATCGTGATCAAATTGAAACTGGACAACGTGAACAAACAATTGGGCGGCGCGCGGATTCTTCGCGACGTCAGCCTGGAGATCGCTGCGGGTGAATTCGTGGTGTTCGTCGGCCCTTCGGGCTGCGGCAAGTCGACTCTGCTGCGACTGATCGCCGGACTGGATTCGATCTGCGGCGGCGACCTGCTGATCGACGGGCGTCGGGTCAACGACCTGGAGCCGCGCGAGCGTGGCGTCGGCATGGTGTTTCAGTCCTATGCGCTGTACCCGCACATGAGCGTCTACGACAACATCAGCTTTGGCCTCAAACTGGCCAAGACTGAAAAGACCAGCCTGCGCGAGCGCGTGCTGAAAACGGCGCAAATCCTGCAGTTGGACAAACTGCTGCAACGCAAGCCAAAGGAACTGTCTGGCGGGCAGCGTCAGCGTGTGGCCATGGGCAGGGCCATGGCGCGGGAACCGGACATTTTGTTGTTCGATGAGCCACTTTCCAACCTGGATGCATCCTTGCGGGTGCAGATGCGCAACGAAATCGCCCGGCTGCATGCCCGACTGGGCTCGACCATGATCTACGTCACTCACGATCAAGTGGAAGCGATGACCCTGGCCGACAAAATTGTCGTGCTCAATGGCGGTCGCGTAGAACAGGTCGGCTCACCGCGCGAACTCTATGAGCGCCCAGCGAGTCGCTTTGTCGCCGGCTTCCTCGGTTCGCCCAGAATGAATTTTCTTGCGGCACGCCTGCATGCACCGGGTGAAACCAGCCTGGTCGATACTCCCGTCCTGGGTATGACCTCCCTGCCCTTCGACAGCTCGAACCTGGCGGCGGACGCTCCACTGAGCCTGGGGATTCGCCCGGAACACATGTCGCTCAAGGCGGCGCAGGGAACCGCCGGCGTCGTCGTGACCGCGGTCGAATACCTGGGCAGTGAAACCTATGTTCACCTCGATACAGGTCAGGACGAGCCACTGATCAGTCGTTGTGAGGTCAACGCCGGATGGCAGGCGGGCGATCGGGTCGAGCTGCAACTGGACGTCGACAACCTGCACCTGTTCGACGCCGACGGCACGGCCTTGAAGCGCCACCCACACGCCATTGAAACCCTGCCGGATGGCGTCCCTCTACGCTCGGCACGAGCAGGCGCCCTATGACTGTGTCTTTGAATTCCATGAGTGTTCCAATGTCCGCTGCCCTTGAGATTGCGCAGCATGCGCTGAGTGATGGCCTGTCTCGTGTCATCCACGATTATCGACCCGATTATCATCTTGCCCCCCCCGTGGGCTGGATGAACGACCCCAACGGGGTGGTGTACTTTCGTGGCGAATACCATGTGTTCTATCAACACCACCCTTTCGAAGCGAAATGGGGACCGATGTATTGGGGGCATGCCAAAAGTGCCGATCTGGTCCATTGGCAACATTTGCCCATTGCGCTGGCGCCCGGCGACGACTTCGACCGTGACGGTTGTTTTTCCGGTAGCGCGGTGGTGTGTGGCGATACCCTGGCACTGATCTACACCGGGCACACCTGGCTGGGGGAAGTGGGTGACGAACGCTCGATCCGCCAGGTCCAGTGCCTGGCCACCAGCATCGACGGCATCCGGTTCGTCAAGCATGGCGCCGTCATCGAGAACGCGCCGCAAGACACGATCATGCACTTTCGTGACCCCAAGGTATGGCAGAAGGATGACTATTGGTACCTGATTGCCGGCGCGCGTCTGGGTGATAAACCGCTACTGCCGCTATACCGTTCCACGGATCTGCACACCTGGGAATTCCTTGATTATGTGTCCAGCGGCAGCGAGGGCGATGGCTATATGTGGGAGTGCCCGGATTTGTTCCGACTGAACGGGCGCGATGTCCTGCTGTACTCCCCCCAGGGCATGCAACCCGAGGGTTACGAACGGCTCAACAAGTACCAGACCGGTTATCGAGTGGGCCGACTCGACAGCGAATGGCACTTCACCGGCGGGCCTTTTATCGAACTGGATAACGGCCACGATTTCTATGCCGCGCAAACGCTATTGGCCGCCGACGGCCGGCGCCTTGTATGGGCGTGGCTCGACATGTGGGAAAGCCCGATGCCGAGCCAGGCCCATCACTGGTGCGGCATGCTCGGGTTGCCGCGCGAACTTGAACTGCATGCAGATCGTCTTTACGTGTATCCGGCTCGGGAGCTCGCCGCCTTACGCAAGGAGCCATTGCCGGGCACGTCCTGGTGGGATGGCTCGGGAGCCCGATGGGTGCGGGAAGTGAGTGGCGACAGGCTCGAAATCCATGTGCATCTGGATTTGCTCGGCTGCACCGACGGCCACCTGGGAATCGCCTTGCGTTGCAGCGATGATGGTCAGGAAGAAACCCTGCTCTACTACGATGCATCACTGCAGCGTCTGGTGCTTGACCGCAGCCGCTCGGGTGCACAAGTCACCGGTCAGCGCAGCGTGGCGATAGACCCGACACAAGAACGACTGGACCTGCGTGTGTTCCTCGATCGCTCGTCCATCGAGGTGTTCGACGCGAACGGGCGCTTCAGCCTCAGCAGTCGCTTCTATCCGGGGCCCGACAGTCTGGGCGTGAAGCTGTTTGCCAGCGGAAGTGGCGGGCGTGTCTCGATTCCCAAGGCATGGCCTCTGGGCTCTGGATGGCTATGAGCAGCGTCATTCGAGTCGCGAGAAGCCCGGGCCCTGTGTCATGATTCTGCGTCAACCTGACCGGTCTCATCTCGCATGACTTCAGTGAAAGATGTTGCACAGCTGGCCGGCGTGTCCCTGATGACGGTTTCTCGAGCGCTCAATAATCCGGAAAAACTGAGCCCTGAAACCCTTCAGCGGGTGCGTCGCGCCATTGATGAACTGCAATTCGTACCGAGCCTGTCGGCGCGCAAGATGCGCGGCGACAACCTCCAGTCGCGAACCATCGGAGTGTTCGCGCTGGACACCGCGACCACACCGTTCGCGGTCGAACTGTTGCTGTCCATCGAACAGACCGCACAGCAAGCCGGCTGGAATGTCTTTATCCTCAACCTGTTGAGCAACCCGCCCACCGACCAGAACATCGACCTGATGTTGTCGCACCGTCCCGACGGGTTGATCTTCAGCGCCATGGGGTTTCGCCAGGTGAGCATTCCCGAGCGCTTGAAGAGCAAACCCCTGGTACTCGCCAATTGCCTGGCCGATGACAGTCACCTGGTGAGTTATGTGCCAGACGACGAGTCGGGGCAGTATCGCGCCGTACATCACGCGTTGAGCCAGGGCTATCGGCGTCCTCTGTGTATCAATCTGCCCAAACAGAGTCTGGCCTGGGACCTGCGACAAAAAGGCCTGCAGCGTGCCTGTCAGGCATTCGGCCTGGCGCCTGACGCACTGCTGCAATACGACCTTTCTGATCATGATGCCTATGGTGAAACCGCAGCCATCCTCGACCGGCACATCATCGAAGGTCGTCCCCAGTTCGATGTTCTGATCTGTGGCAACGACCGCATTGCCTTTTGTGCCTATCAGCTGTTGTTGGGCCGTGGCCTGAAAATTCCCGACGATGTCGCCGTGCTCGGTTACGACAACATGATCGGTATTGCCGAGCTGTTCATCCCGCCGCTGACCACGGTGCAACTGCCGTACTACGAGATCGGTCGCAAGGCTGCCCGCCACCTGATCGAGACCCTCGACGTATCGGGAGCCCAGCCAGTTGATTGTCCATTGGTGGTTAGGGCATCGCTATGAGATTCAGTTAATTCGGTGATGCCCGAACGGGCGACTAGCCACCCTCCTCTTATGCAGCCTGTCGACGCATGGTCAGGATGGCGGCTCCGAAGCAGATGAACGTCGACCCTACCACCCGGCTGACCCACCGGGACAAATCAGGCCGCGTCAGCACGCCCTTGGCCCGGGAGGCAAGCGCGGCATACAGGCTCAGCGACGTAACCGACAACGCCATGAAGATCGAGGTGAGGATCAGGAACTGAGGCAGCAACGTCGCGCTCTGATCGATGAATTGCGGGAACAGCGCAGTGAAGAACATCGTTGCCTTAGGGTTGGTCACCGCCGTCAGGAAGGCCGACTTGTACAACTTCAAGCGAGTGGGCCTGCTCTTCTTCGAACCATCCTGCATACCTTCGGCGAGCATCGGGCTCTTTTTGAACAACTGCCTTAGCCCCAGGTAGAACAGGTAGCCGGCACCGATGATCTTCACCGCATTGAACAGCCATTCGGAACTGGCAAGCAACGCCCCCAGCCCCAGCATGGCAGCGGCCGACAGGCAGAACAGGCCACTGGCATTACCAAGGGACGACCACACTGCGCTGCGCTGTCCATGGGCCAGGCTGTTGTTGATCGCCATCAGAGTCGCAGGCCCTGGGCTCGCAATGGCAATTGCAGCGACCAGGGTAAAAGCAAGAATCGAGTGAAACTCCATTTTCAACGCTCGTAGTGGGATAGGCGTTGCATATTACAGAAGATGATCTAGCGCGGACTACCATGTGTTGGTCATGGAGTCGATTTATGGAGACCATGGCATTAATGCAGGCTCCACTGACGGCATCTGCAAAGACAGGGTTTCAAAAGGTGATCTGACCCCCTGCCCATTCACTCCTTGCTCGATTTGGGTATCGCTATACGGCTACTGGTCTTGACCTCGCGTAAAGCCAGACTGGACTGGATGGACGCAATACCTACCTGACGCCTGAGCACCTGTTCGATAAAGTCACTGTAGCTATCAAGATCCTCTGCCAACACTTGCAGCACGTAATCGGCATCCCCGGTGATCTTGTGACAGGACAACACTTCAGGCAATTGCGCAATCACCGCCTCGAAAGCGTCGGGAGCGTGATCGGCGTGGGTGGAAAAACGGATGTGCACGAACGCCATGATATCCAGCCCCAGCATTCGTCGATCAAGGTTCGCCTGATAGCCCTTGATCACGCCCGCCTCCTCCATTCTCTTACGCCGCCGCCAGCAAGGTGTCAGGCTTAACGACAAGCGCTCACTGAGCTCAGCGTTGGAAATACTCGCATCTTCTTGCAGCAATGCGAGGATTGCCAAGTCGGTATCGTCGAGACTGATGCGTTTGGATAGTTTTTTCTGCATTACGCCATTCCAGAGTAAAAACGCCCGAACAATCTAGCAAACCACGAAAACAAAGCAAAGAAAGCGCATCCCGGCCGGAACAGAATATTTGCACTGGCTCACATTAACGGATGCGCAGAATGTTTACAGTTTTCAGTGATTCCCACCGCTTGCACCACGGCACCGAATTGAAAGACGGCGTGCTCAAGCCATCGTTCGAACAGCCCAGTCGGGCCGATACCGTCCATAACCGTGTCAAGCAGGTAGGCCTTGGCCAGATCATCGAACCGCGAGCATTTGACCGGTCGTGTTACGTCAATGCGCACAGCGAGCGCTACGTCAGCTTTCTAGAAAGCGCCTGGTCAGAATGGTGCGCGACCGGACGTACGCACGATGCCCTACCGCTGGTATGGCCAGTGCGTGACCTGTCCAACGAGCAAGTCCCGACGTTCATCGACGGCAAGCTCGGTTTCTATGCCATGGACGCCGGTTCCCCGATTACCGCCACCACTTGGCAAGCGGTGAAAACCAGTGCCGACATCGCCCTCACCGGCCTGGCACTGATCGATGAAGGCCATGACAGTGCTTTTGCCCTGTGTCGACCGCCCGGCCATCACGCAGCGCGTGAATACATGGGCGGTTACTGCTATCTGAACAACGCCGCCATTGCTGCACAGCAGGCCATTACCCAAGGTGCCAAACGTGTCGCGGTACTGGACGTCGACTTTCATCACGGAAATGGCACCCAGAACATCTTCTACGAGCGTAGTGACGTCATGTTTGTCTCGCTGCACGGCGAACCGGTGGTGTCCTATCCGTACTACTCAGGTTTCCGCCATGAAGTCGGCACAGGCCAGGGCGAAGGTTACAACCTGAACTATCCGCTGCCGAAGAACACCACCTGGGAAAGTTATCGCAACGCCTTGCTCCACGCCTGCAAGAAACTTCAGCAATTTGGGCCTGAAGTGCTGGTGATTTCACTGGGCGTCGACACGTTCAAGGACGACCCCATCAGTCACTTCCTGCTGGAAAGTGAAGACTTCATCGGCATCGGCGAGCTGATCGCGAGCGTCGGCTGCCCCACCCTGTTCGTCATGGAAGGCGGCTACATGGTCGATGAAATCGGCATCAATGCAGTGAACGTGCTGCATGGCTACGAGAGCAAACGCGCCTGAGTCACCCCCTGACCCGCAGCGTTTCAACTATTGAATCGGAGAATAAAAACATGACTCTTTTTATAGACGTCGATCATGCTGCACGCCTGTTCGCCACGGTGGGAATCCGCCGGGCAATCCGCGAAATGGCCACTTATATCGAAGCGGATTATTTGCGCTGGGCGCAGTTTGATAAGTCGCCCCGTACCGCCAATCATTCGGCTGACGGTGTGATCGAGTTGATGCCCACCGACGATGGCCAACAATATTCCTTCAAATACGTGAATGGTCACCCGGGCAATGGTCAAAGCAATTTGCTGACGGTCATGGCCTTCGGCGTCCTGGCCGATGTCCACAGTGGCTATCCAACCTTGCTCAGTGAACTGACGCTGACCACAGCCGTGCGCACGGCAGCGACTTCCGCATTGGTCGCACAATCTCTGGCGCGTCCAGGTGCAAGCTCCATGGCAATCATCGGCAACGGTGCCCAGAGTGAATTTCAGGCCCTCGCCTTCCACGAAATGCTGTCCATCAAGCAAATCCGCATTTTCGATATCGATCGCGACGCTTCACTCAAGTTGAAGCAGAACCTGTCAGCATTCCCGGAAATTGAGGTGATTCTGGCCAACTCGGTACAGGAAGCGGTCAAGGGCGCGCACATCGTCACCACGGTCACCGCAGATAAAGCCTATGCAACGATTCTGACGCCCGAGATGATTGAGCCCGGCATGCATATCAACGCCGTAGGCGGTGACTGCCCAGGCAAAACCGAACTGCACGCCGACATCCTGCGCAATGCCCGGGTCATCGTTGAATTCGAACCGCAAACCCGGATTGAAGGCGATATTCAACAGCTGGAAGCCGACTCTCCCGTCGTCGAATTCTTCCGGATTGTTCAGGGCGAAGTCCCGGGCCGCGAGAACGACGCACAGGTCACCGTGTTCGATTCGGTGGGTTTTGCCCTGGAAGACTTTTCGTCACTGCGCTACGTGCATGACCTGGCGCGGGAGCATGCCATCGGTGAGCGCATCCATCTGGTGCCGACGCCTGCCAATATAAAAAACCTCTACCAGCTGCTTGATCAACCGCCAGCAATCGTCCCCTCACGCCTGCGCACAGTGAGTTGATAGCCATTGGTGATGCCCCTGAGCAAAGTGCCAAGGGGCTACTCACCGTGCGAGTGGAGGACCAACCCTGCCGCCAGCAAATCACCACCGTCAGTAGCCGTTACATCTCCAACAAGAACGCTAAACACCCACTTTTCTGCCAAAACTCAAAAACATAAAATCAAGAGGTTTTGTAATGAAATCGACTCCGTCCGAGCGGGTTGAACAGCCCGCGCTGCAGCGCACGCTCAGCAATCGTCACATTCAGTTAATGGCCATGGGAGGCGCCATCGGTACCGGTCTTTTTATGGGTTCCGGGAAGATCATCGCCCTCTCCGGCACGTCGATCATCCTCATCTATATGATCATCGGTCTGTTCGTCTACTTCGTCATGCGCGCCATGGGCGAACTGTTGCTCTCCAACTTGAACTTCAAAACCTTCGCGGATTTTGCCGGTGCCTACCTTGGCCCACGCGCAGCATTCTTTCTCGGCTGGTCATACTGGCTAAGCTGGAGCGTTGCAGTGATAGGTGATGCAGTCGTGGTGGGTGGATTTTTTCAGTATTGGTTCCCCGATGTACCCGCCTGGATACCGGCGATCGGCATGCTGATGACACTGTTCGCTTTGAACGTGCTGACTGTCAGGCTCTTTGGTGAGGTGGAGTTCTGGTTCGCGATCATCAAGATCATTGCCGTCGTCGCCCTGATTGGCGTCAGCATGGTGATGATTGCCAGCTCCTTTGTCTCACCCAGTGGCGTCACCGCATCCCTGAACCACTTGCTGGATAAACAGGCCGCCTTCCCCAACGGCTTGTTCGGTTTCTTTGCCGGGTTCCAGATGGCGATTTTCTCATTTGCGGGCACCGAGCTGATCGGCACCGCAGCCGCCGAAACGCGCTCCCCCGAAAAGACCCTGCCTAAAGCCATCAACTCGATTCCGCTGAGAATCATCCTGTTTTATGTGCTGGCACTGGCCTGCATTATTGCAGTGACTTCCTGGCAACAGGTTTCGCCCAGCAAGAGCCCCTTCGTCGAGCTGTTTCTTGTTGCAGGGTTTCCCGCAGCAGCCGGCATCGTCAACTTCGTGGTACTGACCTCCGCCGCCTCATCGGCCAACAGTGGCGTATTTTCATCCAGTCGCATGCTGTTTGGATTGGCTAATCAGGACAACGCTCCAGGGGTTTTCCGACGTCTGTCGAGCAATAGCGTGCCTCTGCTGAGCCTGGCGTTCACCACACTGTTGATGCTGGTAGGCGTGTTGTTGCTGTTCATCGTTCCAGAAGTCATGACCGCGTTCACCATCGTCTCTACCGTGTCGGCAATCCTGGTGATTTTCACCTGGTCGACCATCCTCGCGTCGTACATTGCCTATCGCAAAAAGCGACCTGATTTGCATGCGATATCGGCCTACAAGATGCCGGGCGGCGTGCCGATGGCCTGGTTTTCCTTGGGGTTTCTGGGTTTCGTTCTCTGTCTGCTGGCATTGAGACCTGACACCCGTATTGCCTTGATTGTCATGCCAGGGTGGTTCATATGGCTGGCGATTGCCTATCAGCTGACCCATGCCAGGAAACTCAAACCCGCTGCTGACCCGGCAAGTCATTACAGCTGATGTTCACCTATTGATGGTATTAATTGGCTGAAAGGCTTTTTTCCAGCACAAAACAAACGCCCCGAACATGTCGGGGCGTTTGTTGGCGCCTTCGCTAGCATCGAAGGACTCTATAGATCTCAGAAATCACCTGCATCGTTGCGTCTTCGATCGTTCCTTCATTACGGCATAAAACCCAGCCGTGATCTGCAATCGCTCGCTCGAACGCCTTGGTACAAGCGACATGTTCTTCCAGCTTATGGATCACAGTACTGCTCAGCCCACGCCGTCGTGCCGCTGCCCTCGCCCATGAAATATCAGGGGCGGTGACAACCCCGACATGCAGGTCTGGCACTTGCACGTTTCGCTCGATGTTCAACTGTAGAATCTCTGCAAACGGGACTATCCGGCGAAACGCGGCATCAGACGGGTACCAGCGATCGATCAAGATGATGCTGCCTGGTGGCTGTTTAGCCAGCACGTGCCGGGAAATCCAGGTACGGCTATCAGCAAAGCGCTCACAAACCTCCAACTCCAAATCCCGGGTGGGATTTCTGACGAGTTTGTTAACGAGGGTCATTGTTTCACCCCTATAGGGATCGCTTTTTTTCTCGCAAAGTCGGATCACCTTTTTGTTGTCTGCCCTCAGTACTTTCGTAACGGCCTCCAACAGTGTGGTTTTGCCGGCTCCCTTGGGCCCATCCAGAGAAACAAACAGCGGACGATTCATTCTTCACATAACGATTGATATACGGTTTTTTTGCCCTGTTCGTTCGCTGGAGCCGCTTGGCGCGACTATGCGAATCGAGTGGAGGGGCCTTATGAACAGACATTGATGAACACTCTAACCTGTTTCTGGCTAGCGGGTCTAAAAATCCAGAGTTACAGCCGCTTATGAACATCGGTCATCGTCCATAAATCATGTACTGAGGCAGATTCCCACTGCAGGTTCTGAGAACTAGAGTTCCCGGAAGTAATTCTCCAAAACTAGAGTACGCCGAAGGAAATCTTTGGATAAAACTGTAGGGGCTCCGAGCATTGTTTGAAAACTTCGAGATGGTCGCAGTCGTGCCCGATTACGTAGCCAAAACCATGCCGCGACAAGGCGGTCTACACAGACCCCGTTCCAATGAATCTGCCAGCCCTCGACCTCTCTATGCCATGGAGTTCCACCTTGGATAATGATCCCGGCGAACGCTGGCTACGCTCCCGATTCAGTCATTACCTCAGCGAAAAAAGTGTTTTTTCGAGCGAAACAAGTATCTTAAAAGAAGCCGCTTAAAGATTCCGACAACAATCCTGCTTGCCAAGTGGAAATCATTGCGTTTATTGCCAAACAAGAAACCCGCGACCTTAAAGCTTTCCACACAAGAAGCAGGGAAATGGTAAAGCATTAGATTGATTTTATATAACAAACAGACCATTACTCCTTCTTATTCTTGGACGCCAAACGAGGCACCCTCTAACATCGCCATTTAAAATTCAACCTTGACAGGCTACAGCGCGAACTTGCCCTTGAAAGCACTTATAGAAGAACTCATAAAGTTTCAGAAAGAAGTATTCCCGCAATGAACAGACCTTTTTAAATATCTCGCCACCACCCAAACCCCTGAAACCTTGTTTATCACCTGCTCCGACAGCCGAGTCATCCCGGAATTGCTCACACTTCGATTTTATACGTGCGCGGATCTCTATCCGCCCTCCTTTGTAACCACGATGCACCACTAACCTGGAGTGACCGTCATGGCTGAATCTGAAACTCGTCCCCCACTGCCACCATTTGATCGGGAATCTGCAATCCTCAAAGTACGGCTTGCTGAGGATGGTTGGAACACCAGGGATGCGCAGAAAGTTTCTCTTGCTTATACACCTGACACCAAATGGCGCAACCGAGTCGATTTTGCGGTGAACCGAGCTGAGGCCACAGCATTTCTGACTCGGAAATGGAACAAGGAGCTCGATTATCGATTGATCAAAGAGCTGTGGGCGTTCACCGATAATCGAATCGCCGTACGGTACGCATACGAATGGCACGATGACTCGGGGAACTGGTACCGCTCGTACGGAAACGAGAACTGGGAATTCGCTGAAAATGGGCTGATGGCTCACCGCTTTGCCTGCATCAATGACATGCCAATCAAAGAGTCGGAGCGAAAGTTCCGTTGGCCGATAGGCCGGCGCCCTGACGATCACCCAGGTCTTTCCGAACTGGGACTCTGATGAGCGGTGCACGACAACCGATACGGCGAAAGAGGAAGTGAATAGGGTCAAGTTATTGGTTGTCTATCATTCGATGTATGGCCACATCGGTTGAGTGTGGCGATGCGCATCAATGGACAAAGGGCGGCGGCGCCTTATGTTGGCCGCACATGATGATCAATATGCTCGCACCGCGTGCCAGCCATCTGGAGGCAGCATGAAACACCTTGGTGTTTTAACCGTAACTGTCGGACTTTCACTATTCGGCGCAGGCGTAGCACTCGCTGACGAGGTGCTCTCACAAACCGGCGACACGACTGCGGGCGCCACATTTGGCGCAGGTACCGGGGTATTGGTCGGCGGTGCAGCTGGTGGACCGATAGGCGCGTTGATCGGAGCAGGAGTCGGATTGCTTGGAGGACGTGAAGTCCAGAAGGTTAGTGGACTGGAGGAACGTGCATACATAGTCCGCAATAGCAGCACAGGCAAAGAGCAGGTAGTGCGCTCTCCGCGTGAAGAGTTTGCTGTTGGCCAACAGGTAAACGTCAAAGGCTTACGACTCCATGCCGTTACCCCCTAGAAAAATCTGTAGAGCCCGCCACTCGCGGGCTCTATTTTTCAAATGACACTTCACACTTGCACCTCGTTGGCCAGATCGAGGTGCAGACCTCACGCCCCCCACCTCTGCTCTAACAGCGTTGCCAATGCCTTTGGCAAATCGCCCAGCCAATCCCGGAATGGCCGGACCGCAATCGATTCAGGATCAACTTCATGAGATTGAGTGGCCCAGACCACATCGAAACGGGCGAGGATTTCAATCATGTCGCTGCGCTTATAGGCATTCTGAGTGGCTGCCAGCGCAAGGTCGCGGAAGGCTTGTTCGACTGCGCCAGGCCATAACACCGCACCTACGGTACTCGGACCGGATCCATGCTGATGGATTCGGTGCGCAACTCCAGGGGCGAGTTTTATAGCGTTGCCTTCTTGAAGTAACGCTATCCGTTGTCGACCGGCACGAATATCCAGTTCGCCCTTGAGTGCCACCACCAGCTTTGTTTCCTGACGATGCATCAACGGTAGGTTGTGAGCATTCAAGGGCAATACAAATCGCATGGCTGTGCCCGCCCCGCCAATGCTCGCCTGAGCCACATCTATCCATACCGGGTAGCCGTCAGGAATCAGCAGTATGGCCTCTGAGTTTTCAACGTTCATGAGCGCTCCGACCGCATCTATAGGATGAGCGGCCGATGTCGCCCAAATTACAAATCCAGCACAAGGGGGGCGTCGCCCTCCTTGGCTTGTGCAGGAACCGCGCAGCAAATAAGCACCTCCCCTTCGGCCGGCATCTCAGCCGGCAGATTCAGATAATGCACTTGCCCACTGACCAGTCTGGTTCGGCACGTTCCGCAGGATCCACCCCGACAGCTAAAGTCCGGATTCAGGCCACGGCTTTCAGCCAGCTCTAATAAACTCCCGCCACCAGGTTCCCAACGGGCTTCTTTAGATGATCCTGCAAACAACACTTTGACCGGGATACTTGCTGCCGGCACCTGCTCGACTGCTGGAGTCAGTTGATCCCGCTGACGCACCAAAGTCGAAGGGCCAAAAGTCTCCGCGTGAATACGATCATCGCCAATGCGCAACTCGCGCAAGCCGTCGTATAGCGCTTGAGTAAATGGTCCTGGTCCGCACAGGTAAAAATCATAATCGTCCAAGGGCAACAACGCCTTGAGTAGCTCAACGTCGATGCGTCCTGCCATCTCATAGTGCTCACCTACACGAGCATGAGTCTCCGGTTGACTGAGTACTCGTAATGCACGGATTTTATCTTTGGTGCGAACCGCCAGCTCGTACAACTCATCGCGAAACCCCAGCTCGGCCAAAGTGCGTGCACTTTGAATGAACCAGGTAGGACGTGTGCGCCGGATACGCTCTCCTTGATAGATCACCTCACGGAGCATCGAGAGCATCGGCGTTACTCCAACACCTGCGGCCAACAGTACCAACGGTCGATACTCATCGGCCTGAACGGTAAATCGCCCTTGTGGCGCGCGGGCTTCGATCAGATCCCCTACTTTTACCCGGTCATGCAAATGCGACGAGACCACTCCATCACGCTTGACGCTGATGCGGAAAAAACTGTCGGAGGGTGCGCCCGATAGACTGTAGGTTCTAACCAGGGGGGCCTCTCCTGCGGTCACGCAAATACGCACCGGCAAGTGTTGACCCGCCTCAAAGCCCGGCAATCCTGCGCCATCATCAGGTTCAAAGTAGAAGGATCGAATTGAGCTGCTTTCATCAACAATGCGGGTAACCCGTAATTGCCGCCATTTGTCGCGTAAGGCATCAGCCTGCAATCGTCCCGCGGCCTGCTCCCAACTACCTGTCATCAGACTGTTGGGTGAAAAACCCTCAAACTGCCAACGTAGAGCCAAAACCGCGTGGCGTCGAACCACCTGTTCAACGGTCAGCGTCCAATGCCGCTCGGCCCCTTGGAATGCCGCGATTTCCGGGCTATCGAGAATGATTTCGGTGCGTCCGGCAACTTGCAATACATCACCCGATTCGAAGTCGATAAATACCAACCCCGCACGTGGATTGAGCAGGAGGTTACCCAAGGTATTGAAGTGCAGGTTGCCGGCAAAATCAGGAATCGTCAGCACGTTGCCTTCAATTCTGACGAAACCTGGATTTCCCCCACGGTGCGACACATCCACCGAACGTTTACCGTCCTGATCCAGGTAACTGGCGACAAAAAAGGTATCGGCTTTTTGGATCGTTGCCTTTGCGTCCTCATCGAGTTCATTGAGGTGCTCAGCTACGGAGTTTGATGAGGTGTGACCGAGGCTTACGGGTTCAACACTACGCAATTGAATGTATTGGGGGCAGTTACCGAAACTGTGCACCACAGTAATGGCACAACCGCCAGAGGAGGCAGTTGAGACATTACCGTTCATACGATTACGCCTTCGAGTCTTCAGATCGATACCGAGCAAACCTACGGCTGCTCCGTTTTGTAGTGCCGGCCTGACGGGATCACCGTCCGCGGGTAGACAGTCGATTTGCAACACCCGCGGTTCGGGAGAATGTGCGAACCCCGGGGGGCCTTCAACGAGTGTCGCCCAAGGGGTGCCCTGCTCATCGACGGCACCCAAAATCAAATAAGGGAGTTGGCTGTAAAACAGTCGGTGCTGATCTGGCATGTAATCACGCACGACTCTGCGCCCATTTGCCTCCATGACCTCTGCGACACCAACAGTTTCCTGTAATTGCCGCTCACCTGCATGCCAGGGTGATTCCCCCAGCCCGTCAATCTGACTCATGATCACCTCTACGCATTCACATTCTTAAACCAGTGTATTTCGCTCACTTTTAAACGAGAGTACAGATTCAGGGGGGCGAATCAGGGGACTTGCGGTGTCTCAAACCAATCTTGAGACGGCGTTGAAAAGCGCATTTTCTTACGGATATGAGCCGCATTTTCTGCACCGGTCAGTTGCTCCAACAACAAAAAAGCGACTTCGGTGGCGGTGCCTGGCCCGCTCGATGTGATGATGTTGCCATCGACGATCAAAGGACGGTCAACGAAGTAAGCACCCGTTTCGAGCAATTGGTTTTTGCGCTTGCCGCCTTCCTGGTGGTACGTCGTAGCATTTTTTCCTCGTAGCACTCCGGCGACACCCAAGCACACAGAAGACACACAGACACTGGCCACTGGTTTGCCGGCCTGGACAAAGTGGCGAATGGTATCCAGAAAGGGTTCGCTTAAAGCTTCCTCGTAAAAACCTGCTGGCTCAAAACCACCGGGCAAGGCCAATGCGTCGAAGCTGCTCACATCCACTTCACCCAGAAGAAAACCAGGACTCAGATTAAGTCCGAAGGTCGTCACGATATTTCTACGAAGGCCGGCGTTGACCAACTCAATAGAGACATCACCGAGTAAGTTGGCCCAGCCAAGCACATCAGTAAAGGCGGCCATTTCGAGTGGCTCAACACCATTGGCGAGCAACATGAGTACGCGTTTCATCAGGAAAAAGACTCCGCTGTCTGGTGTGTGTATCAATTGAGTGTGTGAACGCATGCTCCGCTTTAACCGCTGTTCAGAGAACGTCCAAAAAATGCAATCCACTGTTACGCTCTATGAAATGCCCGTGCTGAGGTTTGTATC
Organism: Pseudomonas sp. GV085; assembly: GCF_003050925.1. Lineage (GTDB taxonomy): Bacteria > Pseudomonadota > Gammaproteobacteria > Pseudomonadales > Pseudomonadaceae > Aquipseudomonas. The sequence goes on from NZ_QAOV01000002.1 coordinate 196,257, forward strand.
CTTCTGTAGCCAGAGCGAGATGAGACACACTGCAATGCGTATCACCGGGTGATCAGACACATGCAGGACACAGCATCGATTTCAAATGGGGCCTGTCGTTTCACTCTTCCTCTCCCCCCAAGGAACACCCGATGAACAAGTTATTCGCAGGTCTTGCTCTCGCCACAGCAATGTTCAGCGCAACTGCTGCGCTGGCTGCCCCGGTCAAACCTACTGTTGTGCTTGTGCACGGGGCATTTGCCGACTCCAGCAGCTGGAATGGCGTGGTCAGGATTCTGGAAAAAGATGGCTACCCGGTGATCGCTGCTTCAAATCCGCTTCGCACGCTCAAGGGCGATGCTCAGTCGGTAGCTGATGTGCTGAAAAGTGTAAAAACACCTGTCGTACTGGTCGGACACTCCTATGGTGGCGGGGTGATCAGCGAAGCCGCCTCCGGTAATGCCAACGTCAAGGCGCTGGTTTATGTCGCAGCATTTGCACCTGAAGCAGGTGAATCCAGCGCGGATTTGGCTGGTCGCTTCCCAGGCAACACCCTGGGTCCAACCCTCGCGCCCCCGGTTGAACTGGCTGACGGTGGAAAAGATCTGTACATCCAGCAGGACAAGTTCCACGATCAGTTCGCAGCCGACGTATCAAACGCCGACGCCAGGTTAATGGCCGCTACCCAGCGCCCTGTGACTGTAGCGGCGCTCAATGAGGCATCGAGCGAGCCAGCCTGGAAAACTGTTCCGTCGTATTTCGTTTACGGTGACAAAGACAAGAACATTCCTGCACAAGCCCTGGCGTTCATGGCTGAGCGGGCGCATTCCCAAAAGACCGTTGTGGTCAAAGGAGCGTCCCACGTTGTGATGGTGTCCAATCCGAAAGCCGTTGCCCGCCTGATTGAAACGGCAGCCACCGCCAGGTAATCAAAGGAAGCGGTCGCACATACCGCGACCGCTTAACGAATTCAGAGATCATCTGGCCGCATTGCCGGATGCTCGCGCAGGCCCTCGACGATAAAGTCGACAAAGCTGCGTACCCGCATCGACGCTTTGCGTCCCTCGCGGTACACCACATGCACTGGCAGCGCTGGCAACTCATAGGGTTGTAAAACCCGTCGCAATTGCCCTCTATTCAAATAGTCGTACAACGGATAGCTAAGGCAGCGCATTAGTCCTGCACCGTGGGCTGTCGCATCAATAGTCGCCTGTACGGTGGCACAACTGAGCCGCGTGCGTGCTTTGATGGGGTTCAATTCACCTTCCTGATGAAAGTCCCACTGAACCTTGTCCCGATAAGCCTGCGTGGCAACCAACCGATGATGCTTCAGATCCTCAGGTGTTTGTGGCTCACCTTGAGTCGCAAGGTAACCAGGGCTGCCACAAACGATAGAACGTACATGGCCGACGGGACGCGCGATCAATGACGAATTTGGCAGGTTGCCAATCAGTACCGCTACGTCCAGTCCCTCATCATTCATATTCGGAAATCGATCGTGGTATTGGGCGAATACCCTGACCTGCGGATACATGCTCATATAATTTGCCAACATCGATGTCATGACATAGCGACTGAAAAGCAATGGCAGCAGCACTTTCAGATTGCCTTGAGCCTCGACATGCAGACCTTTGGCAGATGCCTCAGCCTCCTCGACCCCCTTGAGAATGCGCGAGCAATCGGCCATAAAAGCTGCCCCTGCGTCAGTCAGGGCTACCCCTCGAGTACTGCGTACCAATAAGGGAACGCCTAGACGTGCTTCCAATCTCGCGATGGCGCGAACGACCGTGGGACCGGATACATCCAGGCGACGTGCTGCTGAGGCGAGACTCGGATGCTCAGACAGCGCTTCGAACATCTGCATCTCATGAAATCGATCCATCACTCTGCACTCTTCACAACAGGTTTGAGAGCAGCATCCTGGCCCAATCGATCCGCGAGAAAATCGACAAAGGTGCGTACCTTCGCGGGCACTCGATTGCTTTTCTGGTACACCACCTGAATCGGTAACGCTGGCGGCTCAAACTCCTGAAGCACCACTTCCAACGCTCCGCTAGCAACATGGCCAGCGACTTGATAGGACAAAACGCGAGTAAGTCCCCAGCCTAAACATGCAATATTAATGGCGGCCTGATTTGCGGTAACGACCAGACGTGGTTCAAAACGGAAGCTCAACGCGTTGCCATCATTCACGAACTGCCAATCGCTCAAGAGATGACTTGCGGACGACATGACTATGTTGGCCGTACTCAGCTCCCCAGGGTGCCGTGGCTTACCGTACTGTTCAAAGTAAGCCGGTGCAGCACATATCACCTGTCGTACCTCACCCACCTTGATGGCGTGCTGATTGTTCTCATGCAGATGGCCGATGCGTATTGCCACATCGATTCCTTCGTCTGCCATGCTCACGACACGGTCGACCAGCAAAGCATTGAGATGCACCGAGGGGAATTGGTCTAGATACTCAGCCAACAACGGTGCGATGTACAACTCACCGAACATGACCGGAGCGGTCACTGTCAGATACCCGCACGGTATGGAAAAGCTACCGGCAGCGGCCTCCTCCGCTTCATCGACCTCGCTCAATATCCGTCGACAATCTTCCAGATAGCGTTGACCGGCTTCAGTGAGGTGCAAGCTTCGGGTGGTTCGAGACAGGAGTTGTGTGCCGATTCGCTCTTCCATCGCGGCGATGGCACGGGTCACGCTTGGAGGGGATATGTTCAGTCGACGGGCGGCTGCGGCAAACCCTTCTTCATCCGCCACAGCCATAAAAATCTGCATTTCATGAAAGCGATCCATGGGCGAACCTTTCTCGATGAAAGAACGGCAAGGTATCTGACCGTATAAGCGCACTGACTCAATCTGCCAGTATTCTCGGCAGACAGCGACTTTCGCACGTTATGTCTCTGACGGGTATTGCAAAAATACCCATTCGAGGAAAAGAGTTGCGAAACGAAATAGAACAGAGGCTACCGGAATAAGCTCGGCAGCCCCTCAGGATTGATTCAAGCCTCTTGCAAACCCTTCGCTGTACGTTGCATGCCAACGAAATGTGGCAGTGCTTCGATGCTGCTCAGCCAGGCACGGACATTCGGGTAGTCGGTGAGTGCGACATTGCCTTCCGGCGCATGGGATACGTAGGTGTAAGCGGCAACATCAGCGATAGTTGGCTTATCGCCAGCCAGAAACTTGCTCTGCCCCAGCTCCTCTTCCATGACTTTAAGCAAGCCATGAGAACGATTGATGGCATCTTCGGCGTCATAACCGGCACCAAACACGGTGATCAACCGAGCAGTGGCAGGGCCGGAATTTATCTGACCTGCGGCCGCCGACAGCCAGCGTTGAACCTTGGCTTGATCTACGGGATCGCTTGGCAGCCATTGCCCTTTACCGTATTTGGCCGCGAGATAAACCAGAATTGCGTTGGAGTCCGCCAGGACGGTGCCGTTGTCATCGATCACCGGCACCTGCCCAAACCTGTTGCGAGCCAAAAATTCAGGGGTTTTGTGCGCGCCTTTCATCAAGTCTACGAATACAAGTTCGGTTGGTAATCCAAGCAGGGACAGCATCAATTCGACACGGTGAGCGTGACCGGACAACGGGTGACGATAAAGTTTGATCGCTTGCTGGGACATGACGTACTCCGACTGTTGTTTGAGTTCGACCCGGTGATCGCGTCGATGGGGGTATCTTCCCCTCTCCTCACAAACACAGGAATTACCAGCATTTACAATCCAGCATTCCGCCAGCTGAAATGATGAATGCCCGTTTACTGAATGACCTGTTTTTACCGGTCCACTAGTGGACAAGTCACCCCCGGTCTTGGCATGCGGGTCCGTATCAGTAAGCGCCGGTGTTCTGTCGGCATTGTTTCACCCAGCACAATTAAGTCGTTACATCCCTGCCCATTCTCTAATCCTCCCTTGATGGCGAGACTGACGCGAGAAGCAACTGACCGTTTCCGGTCATTGCAGCGTTCTCCATCTTGGGAGTCATCACATGATTGATTTCAATCTCTCCAGCATAAACAGCACCTGGCCGGACTATTCGGTCATGTCGCAGAGCGAGTACGAAAGCGGCTTTCTGCTGCCCCAACTGATGGGAGCACTGGCCAACGATGCCAGATTTGCAACTTTGAATAATTGCTCTCGGCAGACGTGCAGCAGCGGCTTTTTCCCGAAGCTGCGCACCTCGCTTAAACGTGCACTGAAGCTTCGTTGACTTGCCCATTAATGATTTTGGATAGCCAGGGGCTGTTCACTCCTTTTAGAGAAATGAAATGACCTACGACTTTGATTTGTTTGTAATTGGTGCGGGTTCCGGTGGTGTACGAGCAGTACGTTTTGCCGCAGGGTTTGGTGCCAAAGTGGCTGTTGCCGAAAGTCGCTACCTCGGAGGTACGTGCGTCAACGTAGGTTGTGTGCCGAAAAAGCTTTTGGTCTACGGCTCGCACTTTGCCGATGACTTCGAACAGGCCGAGGGTTTTGGCTGGACCGCCGGCAAAGCACAATTCGACTGGGAAAAGTTGATTGCCAACAAGAACCGCGAGATCGAGCGACTCAACGGCATCTACCGCAAGCTGCTGATCAACAGCGGCGTGACGTTGCTAGAAGGTCACGCACGCCTGACCGATCCCAACCACGTCGAAGTCAATGGGCGGATCTTCAGTGCCGAACGCATTTTGATTGCTACTGGCGGCTGGCCGCAAATTCCGGATATCCCTGGTCGCGAGCACGCCATTACCTCGAACGAAGCGTTCTTTCTCAAGCAACTGCCTAAGCGCGTTCTGGTTGTCGGTGGTGGCTATATCGCCGTTGAGTTTGCCGGGATCTTCAATGGTCTGGGCGCTGACACGCGTCTGCTGTATCGCGGCGATCTGTTCTTGCGTGGATTTGATAATTCTGTCCGCACGCATCTGGTGGAAGAACTGACCAAGCGCGGACTGCAATTGGACTTCAACGCAGACATCGCTCGTATCGACAAGCAGCCAGACGGGAGCTTACTGGCGACACTTGAGGATGGGCGTCAGCTTGAAGCCGATAGTATTTTCTACGCGACTGGCCGGCGGCCGATGCTCGACAATCTGGGTTTGGAAAACACCCGCGTTGAACTCAACGAGAAAGGCTACGTTGTGGTAAACGACAACTTCGAAACCCACGAACCATCGATCCTGGCGTTGGGTGATGTGATTGGTCGAGTTCAGTTGACCCCGGTAGCTACGGCCGAGGGTATGGCAGTCGCTCGTCGTCTGTTCAAACCCGAGCAATACCGTCCAGTGGATTATCGGCACATTCCTACCGCAGTATTCAGCCAGCCCAACATCGGCACGGTCGGTTTAACCGAGGAACAGGCGCTGGAGAATGGCCACAAAGTGACAGTCTTCGAGAGCCGCTTCAAGCCGATGAAGCTTACCCTCACGCAATCATCCGAGCAGACGCTGATGAAGCTGGTGGTGGATGCTCGTACTGATCGAGTATTGGGCGTGCACATGGTCGGTCCGGATGCCGGGGACATCATTCAGGGGCTTGCTATTGCTCTGAAGGCGGGTGCCACCAAGCGCCTGTTCGATGAAACCATCGGTGTGCATCCCACTTCGGCAGAAGAGTTTGTGACCTTGCGGACACCTGTCGCTGGCAGATGACGGTGGTCGGCAAATCGGGTAGCTTCTCCGACACTCCAACTGCCGGAGAACAGCTATCTCAGCTTGAATTACTTGACTCGAGCGGCCTGCGATACTGCGAATGAATCCTCGAACATTTTGAAACTGCCGATGAGCTCATTGCTGATTTCGAGCACCAGTACAAAAGACGTCTCAATAAGCTTACCCGTTGCGTTGACGCGCGATGCGAGCACGCCCAGGATCATGGCACGATGTTCATTCGCCAAAATATCCTCAACAACAAGACTCTCGCTCGTGAGCAGTGTCGCGGTATCTCTCACGAAATTAACGATCGCCTCTTTGCCTTGCTGCTTGCCGAGCCAAGGTAGCGCTCCAGCGTCACCCGCAATCTCCCACTTCGCATCTTCTGCGAAAAGGAGGGCCAATGCATCCGCGTCACCAGTGCCCAGCTTCTGCAAAAAGTCTTGTGCGAATTCCAAATTGGCTTGCCCGTTCATCGTCATAGAGTCTCTAGTCGTTTTGAAGACTGCATTGTCGAGTAACGAAAATGGATTTCCTAGTACGCACCATTTGGTAAGTGCCCTACAAAGGTCTGGATCGAGATAATCGAATGAGCCCCTCCACCTAGCCTTTGTCCAACGCGCTGAAGATCAGGTCGTCCTTTGCGGTGTTGGTATTACGTACCCTGGCAATCGCAGCGATGACATCCATGTTTTGCGTACCCCATTCGCAAACAGGTTGTAGCGCACGTCCCATTTCGATCCCAAAGGCTTCCAACTCATATTCGACGTGCGGCGGCATCATCTGAAAATCGATGCGACGCACCAATCCATCACGAATCATCTCCTTCAGTTGCTGACTCAGTACCTTTTCGCTGACGTCGCCAACAAGTCGCTTCAGTTCGCTGAAGCGTCGCGGTTGCCCGCTCAGGTGGAACAAAATCAACAGCTTCCATTTTCCGCCTACCAGATTGAGCACGGCTTCCAAACCGCACCCGAATGGCATCTGTGTCATACCTTTATCTCCACTTCAAAACCTTCGATCAACTCTACCAATCCAGCTGTTAACCCGATGGCTCGGTATCCGGGCAGCGTTCATATACCAAGTTGCTGCAAGTGCTGAAGCCTTAAGCCTGGTCCAATCATCCCCATTGGCCGCCAGTGTTCATTAGTTAGTGTTCAACGCGGTGAACAATCAAACCGAGGCTTTTAAATCCACGCCCAGTGCCTGGGCAAATGCCTTCACCAAGGGGCTGCGCACAGTGTTATGGCGCAAGATCAGACTGAACGGCGTGACGATGTTGATCAGGTCCGGGCACACCGCGCGAAACTCTCCCCGCGCCACCATCGGCGCGGCGTAATACTGGGGCAGGAACCCCAGGAAACGCCCCGTCTTGATCAGTAGCGCAACGGCCTCCACCTGGGTTGCCGAGGCGGAAAAGCTGTCGTAGTGGGCGAATTTCAGTTTATCGCGATGAATCGCGTAGCGATGGTTGATGCACTCGTAATCCTTGAGCACATTACCCCCCATGTCCGCGTCCGCCATGGAGAACAGCGGGTGGCCGAGAGCGCAATAAACCTCCGAGCGTTCTTCGTATAGCGCGTAGTAATCGAACTCTTCGCGCTTTTGATAAACCGGCACAATTCCCGCCACCAACCGCCCTTCGACGACACCTCTTTCAACCTCATCAAGTTGCGTTGCCTGAAGTTGAAATCTAACCTTGGGAGATTGCTCGTTGATACGTCTAAGCGCGGCAACTAACGGCGAATTGGCGTCAGAGATTGTGTTATCAATAACCCCCACACCAAGATCACCGACAAGTTCGTTTTGCGCTGAACTAAGGCGGTCTCGAAAGTTGTCGACCGAGGCAAATAAGTCTATCGACGTCTGATACACCAGACGCCCTTCTTCCGTCAGGTGAAAGCCCTCTCGCCCCCGCGTGCAAAGGCGCATGCCGATACGGATTTCCAGGTCGGAAATCTGTTTGCTGATGGCTGCCAGCCCCACATTCAGCTCATTTTGCGCGGCACTGAAGCCACCTGCCTCGACCACGGCCTTGAATACTTTGAGCAGTTTGAAGTCCAGCCCACTGAGGGCCAGCGGTGCCCGTTGCAGCGTTTTCGGCGGCGGGTTTCCGGAATTGGAAAGTGGGGTTTCCATAATGCTTATTTACCTCTGGCGCCCAATTCAACAATCTGTGCCCAACAACAAAAACATAGCTGGCCTAATAATAATGAACACAGAAAACCAGGCTTGGCAACCGCCAATAAATCCCCAGCATCAGTGCCAAATCACTGATCTCAAAACATTAAAAGCTGACACTTCGATGTAGGAGCTGCCGAAGGCTCGGGCCGCGTTCGGACGATCTTTTGATCTTGGTTGGCCCATAAAAAATCAAGATCAAAAGATCGCAGCCTTCGGCAGCTCCTACATGAAATATCGCTTCCGCCTGACGGCACACCCATTTCAGCTCGCGTTACCGACGAGGAAAACAACAATGTCTCAAACCACCGACCGTCTCTGGGGTGCTCGCTTCAAAAGCGGCCCGTCCGAAGCCTTGGCGGCCCTGTCCCGTTGCCCTGAGCGCTACTTCCGGCTCACCCCGTACGACCTCGCCGGCTCCAAGGCCCATGCCCGGGAACTGCAGCGCGCCGGACTGCTGAGCGAGCAAGAAACCCGGACCATGCTCGACGCCCTGGAACGTATCGGCGCGGACTACCGCGCCGGCAGCATCGCCCCGACCCTGGACGACGAAGACGTCCACACCTTCATCGAGCGCCTGCTGACCGAACGCCTTGGCACCCTCGGTGGCAAGCTGCGCGCCGGTCGTTCGCGTAACGACCAGACGGCCAACGACCTGCGGCTGTTCCTGCGTGACCACGTACGCACCCTGGCCGTTGACGTGCTGGGCCTGCAGCAGGCGCTGGTGGACCAGGCCGAGCAACACATCGAGAGCATCTGCCCCGGCTTCACCCACCTGCAGCAGGCGCAACCGATCGTGTTTGCTCATCACCTGCTGGCCCACGCCCAGTCGATGCTGCGCGACGTGCAGCGCCTGGTGGACTGGGACGTGCGCACTTCGCTGTCGCCACTCGGTGCGGCGGCCATGGCTGGCTCGGCTATCGCTCGTTTACCTCAGCAATCGGCAAAAGAAATGGGCTACAGCGGTGTTTGCGAAAACTCCATCGACGCCGTGGCCAGCCGCGATCACGTCGCCGAGTTCCTGTTCATCGCCAGCATGCTCGGCATCAACATCTCGCGCCTCGCCGAAGAGTTCTGCCTGTGGTCGTCGCGGCAATTCCGCTGGGTCGCGCTGGACGATGCCTACGCCACCGGCAGCTCGATCATGCCGCAGAAAAAGAATCCGGACATCGCCGAACTGGCGCGGGGCAAGGCGGGTCGCCTGATCGGCAACCTGACCGGCCTGTTGTCCACCCTCAAATCCTTGCCACTGTCCTACAACCGCGACTTGAGCGAAGACAAGAACGGCGTGCTCGACAGCGTCGACACCCTGCTGCTGGTGCTGCCGGCCATGGCTGGAATGGTTGCGACCATGAAGGTCAACGTCGAAGAGCTGCGTCGTCAGGCGCCGCTGGGCTTCACCCTCGCCACCGAAGTCGCCGACTGGCTGGCGGTGCGCGGCGTGCCGTTCAAGGAAGCTCACGAAATCACCGGTGCGTTGGTCCAGGCTTGCGAGAAACACGACATCGAATTGTGGGAAGCCTCCCCGGCACTGCTGGCGGAAATCGACCCGCGCCTCACACCGCAAGTACGCGAAAGCCTGACCCTCGAAGCCGCCATCGCCGCCCGCAGCGGCTGGGGCGGGACCGCGCCACAACAGGTGCGCGAACAGATCGGCCGCCTGAAAACCGCCCTTGCCGCCCAGCAGCGATGGACCGAGGACTATCAGGGCTTCCGCCTCTGACCCACAACGCAAAACCTTGTAGGAGCGAGCTTGCTCGCGATGGAGGCACAGACACCGCGGGGTGTAAGGCAACCAGCGTCATCGTTGACGACCATCGTCGGAACGCCGCCCGGAGCAAGCTTGCTCCTACAGATAACGTTTACGGAGAACCACCATGAGCCAGACACAGGCAGAACGACTCCAGGCGGAGCGCAAACTGGCGGAAAACCAGTTCGACATCACCCAATACGATCATGTGCCCCGGCGTTACTACGGGCGGATTTTCTTCGCCACGGTGATCGTCATCGCCATCATCGGCCTGGTGCGCGCCTTCGCCGAAGGCAAGATCGAATGGTCGTACATCGGCCAGTTCCTCACCTCCCAGGCGATCATGTGGGGCCTGCTCAACACCATCGTCATGGCGGTGCTGGCGATGGCGCTGGGCATCGTGTTCGGCGTGATCACCGCGATCATGCGCATGTCGGCCAACCCGATCCTGCGCTATGTGGCGCTGACCTACACCTGGCTGTTTCGCGGTACGCCGCTGATTCTGCAACTGCTGTTGTGGTTCAACCTGGCACTGATCTTCCCCACCATCGGCATCCCCGGTCTGTTCGAAATGGACACCGTGAGCCTGATGACCCCATTCGTGGCGGCCCTGCTTGGCTTGAGCATCAACCAGGGTGCCTACACCGCTGAAGTGGTGCGTGCCGGCCTGCTCTCGGTGGACACCGGGCAGTATGAAGCCGCCAAGTCGATCGGCATGCCGCGCCTGCAAGCGTTGCGCCGAATCATCTTGCCCCAGGCCATGCGCATCATCATTCCACCCGTGGGCAACGAGTTCATCGGCATGGTGAAAATGACCTCGCTGGCGAGCGTCATCCAGTACTCGGAACTGCTCTACAACGCGCAGAACATCTACTACGCCAATGCCCGCGTGATGGAGCTGCTGATCGTCGCCGGCATCTGGTACCTGGCCACCGTCACCGTCCTGTCCTTTGGACAAAGCCGCCTGGAGCGTCGTTTCGCCCGCGGCGCCGGCAAGCGTTCCTGAGGAGCCGCACATGAGAAGCATCGTCAAGGCCGTGAGCCTGAACAAGTACTACGACCAGTTCCACGCACTCAAGGACATCAACATCGAGGTCGAGCAAGGCGAAGTGCTGTGCATCATCGGCCCGTCCGGCTCCGGCAAGAGCACCTTGCTGCGTTGCGTCAACCAGCTGGAAAAGATCGACAAGGGCGGCCTGTGGGTCGACGGCGAACTGGTGGGTTACCGGATCGTCGGCAACAAGCTGCACGAACTGAACGAAACGCAGATCGCCCGCCAGCGCCTGTCCACCGGCATGGTGTTCCAGCGCTTCAACCTGTTCCCGCACATGACCGTGCTACAAAACATCATCGAAGGGCCGTGCCAGGTGCTCAAGCGTTCACCCAAAGAGGCGAATGAAGAAGCCCTGGAATTGCTCGCCCGCGTCGGCCTGGCCGACAAACGCAACAGCTACCCGATCGAGCTGTCGGGTGGTCAGCAGCAACGAGTCGCCATTGCTCGTGCATTGGCCATGCGCCCCAAGCTGATGCTGTTCGATGAACCCACTTCGGCACTCGACCCGGAACTGGTCGGTGAGGTGCTGTCGGTGATGCGCGATCTGGCGCAGACCGGCATGACCATGATCGTCGTCACCCATGAATTGGGCTTCGCTCGCGAGGTTTCCAACCGCATGGTGTTCATGGACGGCGGGCAGATCGTGGAGGCTGGAAGCCCCGAAGAAATACTAATAAGTCCGCAAAACCCTCGCACCCAAAGCTTCATTTCTGCCGTTCGAACCTAAGGGCCTGGCTCGCAAATCAAGAGCTGCCTCACAACACTCATAAGAGAACGACCATGAAGAACTTCGTTATTCCAGCAGTACTCGCCGGCGTTATGGCATCCGGCTTCACTTTCGCGGCCCAATTGCCGGCCAGCATCGAGGCCAAGGGCGAGATCGTCGTAGCGATCATGCCGAACTACCCACCGATGGATTTCAAGGACCCGGCCACCAACACCCTCACAGGTCTGGACTATGACTTGGGCAATGCCCTGGCCGAACGTCTGGGTGTGAAGATCAAATGGCAGGAAACCGGCTTCGAGCAAATGATCAACGCCCTGACCACCGACCGCGTGGACATGGTGCTGTCGGGCATGACCGACACCGCTGAACGTCAGGCCAGCGTGACCTTCGTCGACTACTTCACCAGCGGTCCGCAGTTCTACACCCTGCAGAAAAACAAGGACACCCACGAGATCGTCGACCTGTGCGGCAAGAAGGTCGGCACCAGCCGCCGTACCACCTTCCCGGCGGAAATCGCCGAGTGGAGCAAGGCCAACTGTGAAGCCGCCGGCAAGCCTGCGATCAATGTGATCGGCACCGAAGGCTCGGCCGACGCCCGTGCGCAACTGCGCCAGAGCCGCATCGACGCGGCCATGCAGGGCAGCGAAACCCTGCCCTACCTCAAGACCCAGGAAAATGACATGTACAAAACCGTGGGCCTGCCGATCTCCGAGCAGTATTCCGGGATGGGCGTGAGCAAGAAAAAACCTGAGCTCAGTGAAGCGTTGAAGGTTGCGCTGCAGAGCATGATCGACGACGGCAGTTACCAGGCGATCCTGAAGAAGTGGGATCTGGAACTGGGTGCGATCAAGACGGTGACGGTGAACGCCGGCAAATAATCGCACAGACACCTCCAATCCAATGTGGGAGCGAGCCTGCTCGCGAAAGCGGAGTGTCCGTCGACGAAGGTGTTGAATGTGCCGGCCTCATCGCGAGCAGGCTCGCTCCCACAGGGATCGGGTGTTTACTTGAAAATAATTGGAGCGCCCCCGAATGTCCTCCTCCTCCCTCCAACCCACCTGGCCCGACCAGCACAAAGCCTGCCTGGCCCTGGCCTTCGACCTCGACGGCCCCACCGGCGATGCCATGCTCAATGGCTCGATCTGGCGCAAGCCCGAGTATTTCGGCTTCGGTGGTTATGGCCCGTACCGGGCGCTGCCGCGGATTCTCGATCTGCTCGACGAATTCCGTCTGCCGACGACGTTTTTTGTCCCGGCCTGGGTCGTGGAGAACTGGCCGAAACAGTGTCAGGCGATTGTCGAGCGCGGGCATGAGGTGGCTTATCACGGCTACAGACACGAATCCTTCTACGCCCTGACGCTGGAACAGCAAAAGGACGTGATGAAGCTGTCCCGCGAGGTGTTCTGGAAGCACCTGCATATCCGCGCCGAAGGTTTCCGCACGCCGTCCGGCGACTGGCGGGCCGAAACCCCGGCGATGCTGGTGGAGGCCGGCGTGACTTACTCCAGCAGCATGCGCGGCGATGACCGGCCGTACCTGGTGAATGTACCGGGCCACGCCACGCCGCTGGTGGAAATCCCCGGTCGCTGGGAAATGGACGACTACGCCTCCATCGCCTATACCCGCGCGCCGGACTTCCCTTCGGGGCTGGACCGCACCGCCAGCTACGCCCTGACCCTGGACAACTGGTGCCGCGAATACGACGGTGCCATGGATGAAGGGCTGTGCCTGACCACCCTGTTCCACCCCAAGATCACCGGCAAACCAGGACGCATCCTGTTGCTGGAAAAACTCTTCGAACACATGCGCCAACGCGACGACGTCTGGTTCGCCACCTGCCGCGACATCGCCCAGTGGTGGCTGAAGGAACATCACCATGGTTGATTCCACTGTCTGGCCCAAGGGCTACCGCTGCGCCGTGGTACTGACCGTCGACTACAACGACATCCACGGCATTCTCACCCAGGCCCCGCAAGTTGCCGGACGCGACAAGACCCTGTCGGTCTGGCGCTACGGCACCCAACGCGGCGTCGAGCGTTTGCTCGCTTTGTTCAAGGAGCTCGGTGTTTGCAGCAGCTGGTTCGTACCCGGTATCGTCGCCGAGGAAAACCCCGGGCATATCCGTGCGATCCAGGCGGGCGGGCATGAGATTGCCTGCGCCGGGTATCACCATCAGAACTACGACACCCTCGACCTCGCTGCGCAGAGCGCCGACATCGCCAAAGGATGCACGGCGTTGACGGCGCTGACCGGCCAGCGTCCCGCCGGTTTGCGCATCCCCGCCGGCAACGGTGCACCGGGCTTCATCGAGGCTTTGAGGGATCAAGGCATTCGCTGGTCGTCGTCCTGGCGTGGTGATGACTTGCCGTTCGCTCACCCGACCGCGCCCGACGTGATCGAGTTGCCCCTGCATTACGAGCTGGAGGACAAACCCTACTTCGCCTTCAATCTCAGCCCGGCGGTGCCACCGGCGCAATCGCGGATCGCATCCTATAGCCACACCCTGGGCAACCTGCAAATGGACTTCGCCGGGTTTCATCGCTTCGGCCTGTGCTACGTGTTGCGCCTGCATCCGGAAATCATCGCTACACCGGGTCGGATTGGTGTGTTGCGTGAGTTGCTCGAAGGGATTTTGCAGCACGATGACGTATGGATCGCTACCGGTGCCGATGTCGCCCAGTGGTGGGCGCAATCCGCAGCACCGATCACTGCAGATCATCCGGCGTCGGTGTATGAGCGGCATTATCGGGACTATGTGCTATGACAGAGCGCATGCAACGACTGGTGAGATTTTGCGTGGATACGCGGTTCGAGGACCTGCCGCCCGCACTGGTGGAACAAGCCAGGCGTCACATCCTCGATACTGTCGGCGCGACCCTCGCCGGGGCAGACAGCGAAGTCGCGAAAACGGCGCGGCAGGTATTCGAAGACGAAACGGGCGACACCCTGGTCTGGGGCACTCGCCAGCGGATCGGAGGCGCTCAGGCAGCCATGCTCAACGGCATCGCCGCCCATGCCCTGGAACTGGACGACACCGGTGGCTGCGACCACTCCGGCGCCGTAGTGCTGCCAGCGGTCATGGCGGCGGTGTCGATGGCCGGGCACCCGGTGAGCGGCCGCGAGTTCGTCACGGCCGTGGTGATCGGTTACGAAGTCGGGCGCCGGGTACTCGAAGCCTGCGGTGGCTACTCAGCCCATAACGGCGCTGGCTGGCACTCCACAGCGACCTGCGGAGTGTTCGGCGCGGCGGCGGCCAGTGCACGGATTTTTCGATTGAATGCCGGTCAAACCTTGTCGGCACTGGGCATCGCCGGCAGCTTCAGCGGTGGCTTGTGGGCTTTCATCCACGACGGCTCGCAAAGTAAAAAACTGCACAGTGGCCGGGCCGCCGAAGGGGGGTTGCTGGCGGCGCGGTTTGCGCAGCAGGGCATCAGTGGTCCCACAAGGTTGTTCGAGGATGTCTGGGGCGGTTTTCTGCAGACACTTGCCAGCGCCACCTCAACCCCCGAAGCACTGGATGCCGATCTCGGTGCCGTATGGAAACTCGCCCGCTGCTCGATCAAGCCCTACGCCTCGTGTCGCGGCACGCATTCGGCCATCGATGCGTTGGGGCTTTTGCTCGACCAATTGAATGTGCCAGTCGATCAGGTCGAAGACATACAGGTTTCGCTGTGCAGTTTTCTCAAGGACATGTGTGGCGGCCAGGATGTCGGCACCCTCGCGGCGGCGCAGATGAGCCTGGCGTATGCACTGGCGGCACGGCTGGTACATGGCCATTGTCGATTGCAGGCCTATGACGATGAAGCGCGTAACGATCCACGCATTGTCCAGTGGATGTCGCGCATTCGCCTTGATATGGACCCACTACTGTCCGAGGATGGCGAGCCTGTGGTGACACTGCGGACCGTGGACGGTCGGCAAGCGAGCCTGTGCGTTGAAGTGCCGTTGGGCGCGCCGGGTAATCCGCTGAGTGATGTGGCGCTTGCGGAGAAGTTTTTCAGTTTGGCGATGCGGGTCATGTCCCGGGAACGAGTTGAGGAACTGCTCGGACAGCTGTGGCGGATTGAAGAACTGGAATCGGTGCGCTCGCTGGATCGGTGGCTGGCTTGAACAAGGTGTTGTCTGTCCCGACCTCTTCGCGAGCAGGCTCGCTCCCACATTTGCAATGCGATCCCCTGTGGGAGCGAGCCTGCTCGCGATTGGCAGCGACTCGGTACATAGGCGAACACCAACCATCTGAATAAGGACATTTGCACCACCGTGGCCACTTACTCGCTCGTTATCCGCCGCTTGATGATCGTTTCACTGACCATCGTGGTCAGCCGCGCCATCACCAGCCCCTTGCTCACGCTATTCCTGAGCAACAAGCTGGGCCTCAACCAACAGGACGTTGGCTTGCTGCTCGGTATCGCGGTGTTCATCGCCACCCTGCTGGCTCTTTACGGCGGCTATATTATCGACCGCCTGGAAAAGCGCCGGCTGTTGATCCTGGCGATGTTCTCCAGCGCCATCGGCTTCGTGCTGCTGACCTTTGCCGAAAACCTCTACCTGACCACCGCCACCCTGGTGATCACCGAGACCGCGTCAGCGCTGTTCCTCATCGGCTCCAAAGCGATCCTCAGCGAAAACCTGCCCATGGGCCAGCGAGCCAAGGCGTTTTCCCTGCGCTACACGCTGACCAACATCGGCTATGCCACAGGCCCCATGCTCGGCGTGGTGATTGCCGGGGTCTATCCGATCGCACCGTTCCTGATTGCCGGTGGCATCGCGTTCTTCAGCATCTTCCTGATGATAGGCATTCCCAGGGATTCGGCGCAGCCACCCGCCATTGGGCAACCCCAGAGTTTCCTGAAAACCCTGGTCACCCTGAAAAACGACCGCACCCTGATCATGTTCACTTGCGGCTGCCTGCTCAGCACCGTGGTGCACGGACGTTTCACCCTCTACTTGTCGCAATACCTGCTGGTGACCCACGATTCCAGACGCGCCCTGGAAATCATGGCCGCCCTGCTCGCCTGTAACGCCATCAGCGTGATTCTGCTGCAGTACCAGATCGGCCGGTTCCTCAATCGCGAGAAGCTGCGCTACTGGATTGCCGCGGGCACCAGCCTGTTCATCCTTGGCCTGATCGGTTTCAGCCTGGCCGACGGCATGGTGAGTTGGTGCGTGGCGATGTTCATCTTCACCCTGGGTGAAATGATCATTTACCCGGCAGAATTCCTCTTCGTCGACACCCTGGCCCCGGAAGAGCTGCGCGGCAGCTATTACGGAGCCCAGAACCTGGCGGCCCTCGGTGGCGCCCTGAGCCCGGTGATTTGCGGCTTTCTATTGATGCACACCCCCTCGCCCACGATGTTCTATGCCTTGAGCACACTGACCGCAATGGGTGGGCTCCTGTGCTTCATGAGCGGTCGCCGGGTGGCTATAGTGCAAAAATAATGCACTGGAACTGCATTACCATGAACCTTTCAGTGGCACGAGCTTGTGGTTGCATATCAGCGGGACGAATGCCTGGGCAGGAACACCTCGGCCAGCATGCAGCGCGCGCTGCCGCCACCGATACGCTCGATGGTGTCGATGTTCACCGGCAACGGCGTGGTGTGGGTTTCGATCAAGCGACGCTGATCGGCGTCCAGCGATTGCCAGGCTGTGCGCGACATCACCAACAGCGGCTCGCCCGCTGCGTTGTGCACTTGCAGCATGTTGCCGGCAAAGGACTCCAGTTGCGCCCAGTTCAAGTCGATGAGCTGTTTGCCGCTGGTTTCAAGCCGATTACGCAGCGCCGCACGTTCGCCCGGTTGGGGCACGGACGCCAGGCAAACCACCGCCACGCGGGTGCCGACACTCATCATCACATTGGTGTGATAAATCGCCACGCCCTGGCGGTCCACCGCGTTGAATGCGCACAGTTCATAGCCCAGATGACTGACCAACCGATCCAGTGCCCGGGCGTGGGTGCGCGTGGAATACCCGGCGTAGCAGATCCGCTGTTGCCGATCCAGGACCATGCTGCCGGTGCCCTCGAGGAAAACCTCTTGCTCTTCGAGGCTGGACAGGTCCAGCACCTGCTCGACACGGTATTCGCCCAGCAACCCGTCGAGTACACCCTTGTCCCGCTCCAGACGCCGGTTGTGGCCCTGCATCGGGTAAAGGACCAAGGTGCCATCCGGGTGGCTGCTCCACCAGTTGTTGGGGAAGATCGAGTCCGGGGTATGCGGCGCTTCGCGATCGTTATGCACCAGGACCTCGACGCCGTGCCGACGCAACGCGTCAACATAACCATCGAACTCGGCAAGGGCCTTGAGTTGTACGTCTTCGGCAACGGTTGCCGGACGCTGGAATCGGTTGTTCGCCGCCGTGTCCTGATTGAAGGAGAAACGCGTCGGGCGAATCATTAAAACCGTATTGGTGGTTTGCATGGGCACAGACTCAATGAGGGTCGAGAGAGGCTCATTGTCTGTTTCGAAGCGGGAAAAACCCGGTTGATAACGGCTTTTTCGGTGATGAAAACGGCTGAAGATTCCCGATAGCCCAGCCGATTCGGCGGGCGCTGAAAAGCAAAAGATCGCAGCCTGCGGCAGCTCCTACACGGACCATGTTCACCGCGATTTTTCCGGTAAACACTCTTCCTGTAGGAGCTGCCGCAGGCTGCGATCTTTTGATCTTACTCCATGGTGGTCTTGACCATCGCCAGCTCCGGGTGGCTGACCAGTTTGTCGATGTGCAAATCCGGGTCGTCGAACCAGACCTCGGTCAACACCCGGTAGTGCTCCATGTCACGGCAGCGCATGCGCAGGCTGTAGTCGAACGCGCCGCTGATCAGGCGACATTCCAGCACCTGCGGGCAGGCGCGAACCTTGGCTTCGAAGGCCTTTTGCGCCGCGCGTCCGCTCTGGTTCGACAACGCCACCAGCACCAGCAGCGACAAGCCCGGCGTCAGTTTCTTCTCATCGAGAATCGCGCCATAGCCGCGAATGACCCCAAGCTGCTCCAGCTTGCGCACCCGCTCCAGACAAGGCCTGGGGGTCAGGTGCACGCGTTCGGACAGCTTTTGATAGGTGATGCGCCCTTCGTGGCGCAATACTTCAATGATCGCCTGATCGATACGATCAAGCACGATCGACAGATCGCGGATATCCGCCATGTACGCCTTGCCTCACTTCAAACGACCCGATAGAAATTGCTGCAAACGTTCACTGTTCGGCCGGTCGAGTATCGTAGCATCGCCCTGCTCTTCGACCCGCCCCTGATGCAAGAACAACACCTGGCTTGAGACCTGCCGGGCAAACCCCATTTCGTGAGTCACCATCAACATGGTCCGGCCTTCTTCGGCCAGTGCCTGAATCACCTTCAGCACTTCACCCACCAGTTCCGGGTCGAGTGCCGAGGTTGGCTCATCGAACAACAGGATTTCCGGTTCCACCGCCAGAGCACGGGCAATCGCCACCCGTTGCTGCTGCCCGCCCGACAGAAACGCCGGGTACTGATCGGCCACCCGTTGCGCCAGGCCGACCTTGTCCAGATACGCCCGCGCGCTTTCTTCAGCGGTCTTGCGGCTCATGCCCAGCACTCGACACGGCGCCAGCACGATGTTTTCCAGCACGGTCAGGTGACTCCACAGATTGAAATGCTGGAACACCATCGCCAATCGCGTGCGCAAGCGCTGCAACTGCTTTGGATTGGCAACGCGCATGCCACCGATGCCCTGACGGGTGAGCACTCGCTCGCCATCCAGAGCAATAGCGCCTTCGTCGGCCCGTTCCAGAAAATTGATGCAGCGCAGCATGGTGCTTTTACCCGAACCGCTGGCGCCGATCATGCTCACCACGTCCCCTGCCCGTGCGTTTAACGAGACGCCCTTGAGTACTTCGTTGTCACCAAAACGTTTATACAGATTTTCAACGGTGAGTTTGTACATGCGAATACTCCTGGAGCGGCACACTTATCGGCGCCGCTCTGGATAAAGAGTGGAAGTCAGTGGGCCGGGCCGAGAAAGCTCAGCCAGCGTTTTTCCGCCAGGCGGAAGGCACCGACCAGCCCGAACGAGAGCGTGAGGTACAGCAGACCGGCAATGCCGAAGGCCTGAAAGGTCATGAAAGTCGCGGCGTTGGCATCCCGGGCAATTTTCAGGATGTCCGGAATCGTTGCGGTAAACGCCACTGATGTCGCGTGCAACATCAGGATCACTTCGTTGCTGTAGTACGGCAGCGCGCGGCGCAGCGCCGAAGGCAGGATCAGTTGCAGGTACAGACGCCAGCCACTGAGGCCATAGGCATGTGCCGCTTCGATTTCACCGTAGGGAATGCTGCGGATCGCTCCGGCGAAGATTTCCACGGTGTAGGCGCAGGTGTTGAGGGTGAACGCCAGCAAGGTGCAATTCATGGCGTCGCGAAAAAACGCTTCGAGCAATGGCTGCGAACGGACCACGGCGATGCCGTAGATCCCGCTGTAGCAAATCAGCAACTGGATATACAACGGCGTGCCGCGAAAGACGTAGGTAAACAGCTGAGCCGGCCAACGCAAAACGCCCAAGCGCGAGACGCGCAAGATCGCCATGGGCAACGACAGGAAAAAGCCCATGGCAATACTCGCCACCAGCAACCACAGGGTCATCGCCAACCCGGTGAGGGTCTCGCCGTCGCTGAACAGAAAGGGCTTCCAGTATTCGGCAATCAACTCGATCATCGCGCCATCCCCCGTACACCCTGGTTGTAGCGCCGTTCCAGCACGCGCAAAACATAGTTCGAAGCGCTGGTGATCAGCAAGTAAAGCGCTGCGGCCAGCAGCAGGAAATCAAGCATATTGAACGTGCTTTTGCCGGCCTCCTGCGCGACCTTGACCAGGTCCGACAAACCAATGATCGACACCAGCGCCGTGGCCTTGAGCAGCACCAGCCAGTTGTTGCCCAGGCTCGGCAAGGCGAAACGCATCATTTGCGGGAACACCACGAATCGAAAGCGCTGCCAGCGGTTCAGGCCAAAGCACGCCGCGGCTTCCTGTTGCCCCCGCGGCACACTCAGAATCGCCCCGCGAAAGGTCTCGGTGAAATACGCACCGTAGATAAAACCCAGGGTGATGATGCCGGCCACGAACGGGTCGATTTCCATGTACGGCCAGCCCATGGCCTCGGTCAGGGCGCTGAGCCAGCCTTGCAGGCTGTAGAAAATCAGCAGCATCAACACCAGGTCGGGCACGCCACGGATCAGCGTCGTGTAAAAGGTCGCCGGGAGATTCAACAGCTTCAACGGCGACAGCTTGGCCGCCGCGCCGAGCAGCCCCAGCGCCATGCTCACCAAAAGCGCGAGCGCCGACAGTTTGAGGGTGACCCAGGTGCCGTGCAGCAACAAAGGGCCATAGCCTTGCAGGGCCGAAAGGTCGACCCCGATTAGATTCAGGAAGGAGTTCACGCCAGTCACCTGTCTTGATGCACCCCGGTCGCTGTGACCGGGGCGCGAGGATCAGTTGTTGTAGAGGTCCAGGTCACCGAAGTGTTTCTGCTGGATCTGCGCATAGATGCCCTTGTCGTGCAGGGCCTTGATGGCGGCATTGAGCATGCCTTTGAGCTCTTCGTTGTCCTTGCGCACACCAATGGCAATTTCCGCCGGTACCAATGGGTCGCTGATGCCTTCACTGTTCTGGAAGTCCGCCCCTTGTGGCGAGGTCAGGAAACTCATCTGCGCTTGCAGCTTGTCCTGGATCGATGCATCGAGACGGCCAAATACCAGGTCGGCATAGACCTGATCCTGGTTCTGATAGGCCCGCAGTTTCACCCCGCCCGGCCCCAGCTTGGCCTTGGCGTAGGTTTCCTGAATCGTGCCCTGCATGTAACCGATGGTTTTTCCACGCAGCGATTCGGCGGTCGGCAGCAGTCCGGAATCCTTGCGGGTGACGATGGCGGTCGGTCCGGCGTACAGGCGATCGGTAAAGTCGATCTGTTTTTTGCGCGCGTCGGTAACGGTCATTGAAGATTCGATGGCATCGAACTTACCGGCCTTGAGCCCCGGAATCAGCCCGTCGAAGTCATTGCTGACCCACACGCAGGTCAACTTCAACTCGGCACATATTGCATTGCCCAGATCCACGCCGAAGCCCTGGACCCCACCATCGGCCGTGGTGGATTCAAAGGGTGGGTAACTTGGGTTGACGCCAAATCGCAGCTCCTTCCATTCCTTGGCACTGGCGCCCGTGGTGCAGCACAGCAACGCGAGTGCCGGCAAAGTCAGCCATTTGATGTTCATCTTCTTGAGTCCCGGATTATTTGGATTTATCGCGATCCGGCGCCTGCGTCGGACCACACTTTTTGACAGGGGCAGAGAGTCGATGCGGTCTTCACCGCCGCCGTTTTTGTTGTTGTTTTCGACCGGAAACAGCCAGTCGCCGGAGTTGCACTCCATCTCAAGCAGCGATCAACAAGCGCTTGAAACGGACCGTCAGAATGCCAATTACCGGGAGGGTCCTGGTGTCGTAACCCCGGGCTCAAACAGCGTGCCTGTGTTGAACGAAAAGCTTTCACAGCCGATTCTGTCGTCGCAGCAAGTCGCTGTGTCTGCGCTTGAAGGGAGCGGCACAGGCATGTGCTTGTCTATGCGGCCGTCTTCATCTGCATGACGATACTGCGGTGACTGTCACTTCGCCGATTGCGCTGTGCGCTCGCTGTTTTTCGACTTTTCTTGCTGCATTCCGGGTCGGTATTGGCCGAAACCTTCTCTGCATTGCCTCGACAATAGTCCGGACCGGCACACCAAAAAAAACGCCCAAAGGAACCCAATATGACCCGTTACATTGACGTCAATGATCTGAGCCGCCTCGTCCAGGAAAAAGGCTTGCCCCATTGCCTGATCGAAATGGCCGAGTACATCCGTCAAGACTACGTACGCTGGCCGGATTTCGAAAAATGCGCGCGCCTGGCGAACCACTCACCCGAGGGCGTCATCGAGCTGATGCCCGTGTCTGATGCAGCGCTCTACGCCTTCAAGTATGTCAATGGGCATCCGAAGAACACCCACAATGGCATGCTGACGGTCATGGCCTTTGGTGCACTGGGAGACGTCGATACCGGCAAGCCTGTGTTACTGAGTGAAATGACCCTGACGACCGCCATTCGCACCGCTGCCACTTCTGCACTCGCGGCCCGCTACCTCGCCCGACCGGACAGTCGCCGAATGGCACTTATCGGCAACGGCTCACAGAGCGAATTTCAGGCCCTGGCATTCCATACACTGCTCGGCATCACTGAAATCAGCCTCTACGACATCGATCCTGCCGCGACGGCGAAGCTGGTAGCCAACCTGCGGGCCTACCCCGCCATACAGGTGACCGTTGCCAACACCGTCGCAGAAGCGGTGCGTGGCGCCGATATCGTGACCACGGTCACAGCCGACAAGGCCTACGCAACGATTTTAACGCCCGAGATGATCGAGCCCGGGATGCACCTCAACGCAGTGGGCGGCGACTGTCCCGGCAAGACCGAACTGCACCGGGACATCGTCGAGCGTGCGCGGGTCATGGTTGAGTACGAGCCGCAAAGCCGCATTGAAGGCGAAATTCAGCAGATGCCCGCCGACTCACCGGTTATCGAATTCTGGAAAGTCGTCAACGGTCAGACCCAGGGTCGCCAGCATGCCGAGGAAGTCACCTTGTTCGACTCGGTCGGCTTCGCCATCGAGGACTACTCTGCCTTGCGCTATGTGCTGGATGTTGCACGAACGCTCGACATTGGCAGCGACATTCAGCTGGTGCCAGAGCTGCAAGATCCCAAGAACCTGTTCTCGCTGCTGCAGCCTTCGGCAACCAACGATGTAAGGCTTCGGGCTTAATACCACTCGACACTTCAAAGAAGGTGCGCAGGCTAAACGCTGCGCCCCTGTGGGAGCGAGCCTGCTCGCGATGGACGTTAACGATAACGCGTGCTTTCTGAATAAACGCGCCGTCCTTCAGTCCATCGTCGGAACGCTGCCCGAAGCAGTCGAGTGTCGAGCCGCCAAAGGGGCTCACCAACGCAACTCGAAGGCATTTTTCGCGCCCGGCTGGATGCTGCTGCCCAAGCGTGCGCACTCGCGAGAAAGGGTGCCGTGCAGCCATTGACGGTCATCCCCTTCGGCGCGACAGAGGCGAAAGCGCCGCAGGCGGGTGGGTATCAAGTCCAGCGACTGCAGGTGCCCGCCCGGGTCCAGCGAGGCAAAGTATAGAAGCCCCAGGTCGCCGCGAAAGGCTGTGTAGCCCTCGATGCCTTCGTAATCGTTCAGAAGATCACCGCAGCCATAGAGAATCAGGTGTTCGCGGTACACCTCGATGCCTTTGACGTGGTGCGAGGAATGCCCGTGCACCACGTCAACTCCGGCCTCGTCGATCAAGGCGTGGGCGAACCGGACTTGCTCGCGCGGGATATCGAACCCCCAGTTGCCGCCCCAATGAATGGAGGCGACCACCAGATCCCGCGGTTTTTTGCCCTCCAGAATCCGTTTGGCCACAGGGCGCAGGCTTTGCATCGACAGATCCTCCAGCCGCGCGACGCCCGCGCGCTTATCCGTGGCAGCCCAGTCCGACGCTATGCCGCTGTCGGGTGCGCCGAGGCCAAACACCAGCAAGCGCCGCCCGCCAGGCAGCAGCAACACGGCGGGCGCTTCGGCAGATTGCCGGTTGTGGCCGGCGCCGGCGCTGCACATACCATTGCTCGCCAGGGTCTCCAGCGTATCGGCCAGGCCAGCTACCCCCCAGTCCAGTACATGGTTGTTGGCCAGCACGCAGCAGTCGATGCCAGCTGCGCTAATGACCGGGAAGTTCTCCGGGCTCATGCGGTAATTGATGCCCTTTGGCTCCGGTCGTCCGCGGCGGGACACCGCAGTTTCCAGATTGATGATGCGTGCGTGTGGCTGGCGAAGTTCGAACTCATCCAGCGCAGCGCCCCAGACATAGGTGAAATCGACTGGGCGGGGAATCGAACCATTGACTCGTTCTGCCAACCGGACGTAATCGCCGGCATTCTTGACGTAAGCTTCGTAAAGCCGCGGATCGCCAGGATGCGGCAGTACGGCGTCGATGCCGCGGGCAGTCATGACGTCGCCGCAGAGAAACAGCTTAAGCGTATCGGTAACAGCTGCCATGGCACCCTCCCGAATATAAGTCGGGGGGATGTTTCCATCCCCCGGCTTATTATTACGCTGAAATAGACAGAACGACTTCTGAACCTCTACTCGGTTGCTCTTCATATGCGACTGATAAAGCTCATTGGCAATGGCGATATCCTCCAGCCCCAGTCCGATCGAGCGAAAGAAGAATGTGCCCGACATCTCCTCCCGCTACTGATCCGGCCGCAGATTCGCTACTATGATTCCCCGCCTTCCTTGTCTGCGGATTTCTTCATTCTGGAGCCCGAATGCCTAGTCAAAAGGACATCGCCGCCGAAAGCGGCGCACCGATGATCCCTGAACAGCGCCGTGAATTGATGCTGCGTCAGTTGCGCAAGCATCAGGTGCTGAGCGTTCATCAATTGATGGAAATGTTCGACTGTTCGCACATGACCATACGCCGCGACATTGCCTTGCTGGAGCAGGAAGGTCGTGCTTACTCGGTAACGGGTGGGGTGCGGATCGCCAGTCAGCTGCACAGTGAGCCCAGCCATCAGATCAAGGCCGTGGTCGAGTTGCCGCAGAAGCAGGCCATGGCCAGGCTCGCCGCCCGGTTATTGCATGCCGACATGACGGTTTACCTGGATGCGGGAACCAGCACGCTGGAAATTGTCCCCTACATCAAGGCGCTGTCCGGCATGACCGTGGTGACAAACGACTTCGGCATTGTCCAGGCACTGATCGAAGCGCCTCATGTCACGGTGATTCATACCGGCGGGCAACTGGATCACTCCAATCAATCGTGCGTGGGCGGCCTGGCGGTTGCCACCTTGCGTCAGGTGGTCACCGATATCGCGTTCATATCGACCAGCTCATGGGATTTGCGGCGCGGCCTCACCACGCCTTCGGCGCTGAAGGTCGAGGTCAAGCAAGCCGCGATGCAATCGGCTGCGCAAGTGGTGCTGGTGGCCAGCAGTTCGAAATACGGCACCTTCAGCATGTACAGGATTGCCGGGCTCGAGCAGTTCGACATCATCCTCAGCGACGACGCATTGACCCCTGCCGCGGCCGATGGCATCCGCAAGCAGGGTGTCGAACTGTTGCTGCCGGCTGACCATACACCGGCTTGAAACGACGGGCTCCTGGCCTGATTTGTAGGAGCGAGCTTGCTCGCGATGGAGCTGAGGGCGACGTGTTTATCCAGTAAACACGCGGTATCGTTAACGTCCATCGCGAGCAAGCTCGCTCCTACAAGTTTCTTAACGCGCCTTCCAGTCGCGCAACCACTGCAAGCCGGCAGACGTATTGCCTCGCGGCCGGTATTCGCACCCTACCCAGCCGTCATAACCCAACTGGTCGATCAGCTCGAACAGATAGGGATAATTGACTTCCCCCAGGTCCGGTTCATGCCGGTCGGGCACGCCGGCGATCTGGATATGGCCGATACCATAGAAGTCCCGACGCAGTTTGGTGGCCAGGTCGCCCTCGACGATTTGGCAGTGGTAGCAGTCGAACTGAACCTTCAGGTTACTGGCGCCCACCTCCTTGCAGATGGCCTGGGCCTGGTCCTGGCGGTTGAGGAAAAAGCCTGGCATGTCTCGGGTATTGATCGGTTCGAGCAATACGGTGACGCCGGCCTTGGCCGCCTGGGCGGTGGCGTAGGCGAGGTTTTCCAGGTAAACGCCGTGATGCCGTGGGCGATCGCTTTCCGATGGCAGCAACCCGGCCATCACATGGATGCGTGAATTGCCCAGCACACTGGCGTAATCCAGGGCGCGATCAAAACCGCTGCGAAATTCACTCTCCCGACCCGGCAACGACACAGTGCCCCGCTCCCCCGCCGCCCAATCACCGGGCGGCGCGTTGAACAGTGCCTGTACCAAGCCGTTGTCGCTCAAGCGTCGCTTGAGTTCTTGCGCGCTGTAGTCGTAGGGAAACAGATACTCCACCGCTTCGAAACCATCGGCAGCCGCGGCGGCGAAGCGATCCAGAAACTCATGTTCCGGGTAGAGCATGCTGAGGTTGGCAGCAAAACGAGGCATGGTAGCTCCTATAGATGGCTTTTTTGTAGGAGCCGAGCTTGCTCCGGGCGGCGTTCCGACGATGGACTCAAGAGCGACGCGTTTATTCAAAGAACACGCGTTATCGTTAACGTCTATCGCGAGCAAGCTCGCTCCTACAGGTGGCGTCGATAGTTCGTTAGACAAAAGGCCAGATCAACAGGGTAATACAGAAACCCAAGGTGCCGAGCAAGGTGGTCAATACCGTCCAGGTGCGCAAACCGTCGGCCACATTCAGCCCCGCCAGCTTGGTGAAGATCCAGTAGCCGGCGTCATTGATATGGGACATGGCCAACCCGCCACCGCCCATGGCCAGGCACAGCAGGGCCATGTGGTTCGGGGTGAGATTGAGGGTCGCAATCAGCGGGCTGATGATACCGGCAGTGGTCACCAGCGCCACCGTGGTCGAACCCTGCACCGCGCGTAACAGCATGGTCAGCAGAAAGCCCAGGGCCAGCACCGGCAGACCGGTGGTGCGCAGCATATCGGAGACCACGGCACCGATTCCGGTGTCCACCAGCACCTTGCCGAACACACCGCCGGCACCGGCAATCAGAATCACCATGGCCACACCGGGCAAGGCCGAACCGATCACGTCAGACACCTGAGTGCGGCTCCAGCCCCGGCGCGAACCCAGCAGCCAGGCACACAGCAAGGTGTCGATCAGCAGCGCCACCAGCGGTGCGCCGAGCACGGTCATGATGCCGCGCAGGACCGATTCGGCAGGCAGCAACGAGGTGGACAAAGTCCCCAGCAGAATCAGAATGATCGGTAGCGCGATCAGGCTGACGATCATACCGAAACCTGGCGGCGGCGCCGGCGGCAACTTGGAAACGATGCTGCTGACGGACTCTTCCAGGCCCATGTGTGACACGGCTTCAGCCGCTCGCTCAGCGCTCTTGTCGTTGCCGTTGGACCAGGCAACCAGATCCTCGTTGGTAACATGCGGACCATAGACTTCCGCACGAATATCGTCGGTCATCGGATACACCCGACGGGTCATGCGCCCGGCCACGCGGTAGCCGACATAGCAAAGGAACGCGGTGAGCGGCAGACCGAACATCAGCACGCGGCCCAGGTCCGCGCCCAATTGACTGGCGGCGGCCACTGCGCCCGGGTGTGGCGGCAGAAAGGCGTGCACGGTCAACAAGGCCGCGCACATCGGCAGCGCAAACACCAACAGCGGCTTACGCGCAGTTCGGGCAACACCATAGGCCAGCGGCATCAGGATGATCACGCCCACTTCGAAGAACACCGGTACCCCGACCATGAAGCCGGCAATCGTCAACGCCAGGGGCGTACGCCGGTTGCCGAAACGGGTAATCAGGGTCTTGGCCAGCGCTTCGGCACCGCCGGAGAGCTCGATGATCCGCCCGATCATCGCGCCCAGGGCAATGATGATCGCGATATGGCCCAGGGTCTTGCCCATGCCGCCTTCGATGGTGGCGACCAGATCCGCCGGTTTCACCCCGGCCACCAGCGCCACCAGAATGCTCACCAGCATCAACGCCACGAAGGGCTGGAATTTGTACTTGAGCACCAGGAACAGCAACAGCGCGATGCCCACCCCGGCAGTCATCATCAGGATTAACGGGCTCATTTCACAAACCCTCCACGCCGGGTAAGTGAAAGAGTACAGCCAATGGATCTGAACATGCCGCAGTGAAGGTGAGTCATACCTGGATTTCCTGTTGTTATTGTTTTTTCAGGCAAGCCGGGGCCGTCGAGAGTCCCTGTGCGTCTCCCGGGCAGAGCCTGTGTTATCGATCTGTCGTGTTCTATCGTGTTCTATCGTTTTAAAAGAATTCAGCGCACTACCAGTGCGCACCGAAGGTCTCTCGCAGTTCGTCCAGCGCCGCCTGAGTCAGCGGTTGCGGCTTGGGATTGCTCATCAGCCAGAGACGTGCGGTTTCCTCGAGCTCCTCCAGGGCGTAGCTGGCCCTGGAGACCGAGCTCTCCCAGACCACCGGCCCAAGCCGCTCGAGCATCACCCCGCGAACGCTGTTGGCCAGCAGTGCGACCTGTTCGGCAACCTTCGGCGAACCGGGTCGCTGGTAGGCAATCAACGGGATATGCCCGACTTTCATGACCTGATACGGCGTCAGTGGCGGCAGAATGTCGTCTGGCTGCCAGACGCCTGCGAGCGTCAACGCCACCAGATGGGTGGAGTGGGTATGCACCACGCCGCCGACATTCGGGTTGCGGTCATAGACCTGGCGATGCAACGCCAGGGTCTTTGAAGGCTTGTCGCCGGACACCCATTCGCCGGCCAGATTGACCTTGGCGATGGTCGCGGGATCGAGGCGCCCGAGGCACACATCCGTCGGCGTGATCAACCAGCCGTCATCCAGGCGCGCGCTGATATTGCCGGCGCTGCCAACGGTGTAACCACGCTGGTACAGGCTGTGGCCAACCTCACAGATTTCTTCGCGCAAGGCGTTCTCGTTGCTCATTGCGCAGCTCATTGTGCACCCCCGGCCTGGGCGAGTTGGTTCAAGGCTTTACTGAAGAAGTCCCGACCACCGAAGTTGCCCGACTTGAGTGCCAGTGCCAATGGTTCGTCGGTATTGCTGACGGTCGCCGGTACACCCGGATCGATCTGCGCGCCGATTTGCAGCAGCTGCACGCCCAATGCCTGGACCACAGCGCCCGAGGTTTCCCCGCCGGCAATCACGAAGCGGCGCACGCCGCTCTGGCGCAGACCCTGGGCAATTTCGCCAAAGGCGTTTTCCACCAGACTGCCAGCCTGCTCGACGCCCAGTTGCAGTTGCACCGACTTGACCTCATCCGGTGAGCAGGTGGCGTAGATCAATACGGTTTGCTCGTTATCACGGGCGAAGGTCAAGGCTTGCGCCACCACCGGTTCCCCCGCCGCCAAGGCCAACGGATCAATCCGCAAAGCTGGCCGGCCGGCTTCGAGCCAGGCGGCCACTTGCCCATTGGTGGCGATTGAAGCACTGCCGGCCAACACCACTTCCCCGCCGGACACCGCCGGAAGTTTCGAGGCGTCGAGATCGCGCAGTTTGCCGGCACGACGGAAATTTTCCGGCAAGCCCAGGGCCAGCCCCGAGCCACCCGTCAACAGCGGCAGATCGGCGCAGGCGGCACCGAGGGTGTACAGATCGCCGTCCGACAAGGCATCCGCGATGGCCATGCCGACACCCTGAGCCCTCAGCTCGGCAATTCGCGCCCGCACCTGCTCAGCGCCACGGGCAATCGTGTCGTAGCGCAACAGGCCAACATTCAGACAGGTCTGCGATTGCAGCACCCGAACCAAATTGGCATCGGTCATTGGCGTCAACGGATGGTTCTGCATGCCCGACTCGCTGAGCAACTGATCCTGCACAAACAGATGGCCGCGAAAGATCGTCCGGCCATTCTCCGGGAATGCCGGGCACGCCAGGGTAAAGTCGCTACCCAGTGCGGCCAGCAGTGCTTCGCTGACCTGGCCGATATTGCCGGCCGCGGTGGAGTCGAACGTCGAGCAATATTTGAAAAAGATCTGCTCGCAGCCTTGCTCGCGCAGCCAGGCCAGCGCCGCGAGGGACTGCTCGACTGCTTCGGCGACTGGTGTGGTGCGCGACTTCAGGGCAATGACGATCGCATCGGCATCAAGCCCGGCAGCCACTTGCGCGCTCGGGATGCCAATGCTTTGCACGGTGCGCATTCCGCCGCGCACCAGCATGTTGGCAAGGTCCGTGGCGCCGGTGAAATCGTCGGCGATGCAGCCCAATAGCGGGCGTGCGGTGGAAGTAGTCATGGGGTGTTCCTCAAACAGGCTCAGGCTTGGCAGTCGGCAATTCGATGCCCGGGAAAATCTTGATCACCGCCGAGTCGTCCTCACGGCCGAAGCCGGCACTGGAGGCCTGCATGAACATCTGGTGGGCGGTGGCCGACAGCGGCAGCGGGAATTTGCTGGCCCGGGCGGTATCCAGCACCAGGCCCAGGTCCTTGACGAAAATATCTACCGCGGACAACGGCGTGTAGTCAGCCTTGAGAATGTGCGGCACGCGGTTTTCGAACATCCAGGAATTACCAGCGCTGTGGGTGATCACCTCATACAGCGCATCGGCATCGACCCCTTCACGCAGGCCCAGCGCCATGGCTTCGGCAGAAGCGGCAATATGTACCCCAGCCAGAAGCTGGTTGATGATCTTGACCTTCGACCCCAGGCCATGGACGTCGCCCAGGCGATACACCTTGCCGGCCATGCCTGCGAGGATCGACTCGGCCTTGGCGTAGGCGTCGGCCGGGCCCGAGGTCATCATGGTCATCTCGCCAGCGGCAGCCTTGGCCGCGCCGCCGGAAATCGGTGCATCCAGATACAGCAGGCCCAACGCGGCCAGGCGCTGACCAAGATCCACGGCGTAAGTCGGAGCGACTGTGGCGCAGCCGATCACCAGGCTGCCCGGCCGCAGAGAGGCCACGGCTCCACCCTCACCAAACAATACGGTCTCGGTCTGCTCGGCGTTGACCACCACGGTAATGACCACGTCACACTCAGCGGCCATGTGCGACGGTGACAGGCAAGCCACACCGCCCTCCCCGGCGAACTGCTCTGTTACGGCAGTGCGCACATCACAGGCATGCACATTGAAACCACTGCGCAACAGCGAGCGGGCAATGCCCAGCCCCATCGCGCCCAGACCGACCACACCGACATTCTTGTTATTCATGGGGTACTCCAGAGGAAAGCAGCGACTGCTTCTACGCCTGCAAGGCACAGACGTTGGCCGCGTTGTGAATAAGGCAGCGGTAGACAGAATCAGCACCACGCAGATAAGCCAGCCGAGGGGCGCTATCGTTCAGGACGTGAGTCGGGATCTCATCGAACATCAAGGCAATCCTGTTTTTGTCGTGTTATCAGGTTGTCATACCGCCTGATGAAGATCATCTACCAGTGATCAGATTATGTGAAGTATTTTTTATCAATAACATTTTTTAACACGATGTTCGCCACGTAGAAAAGAAGAGATGCTTCACTGGCCTCGGCCAGCCGGCGAACTGGGTCGTGGTCGATAGCCTGCGTCTTGAGGACGGCGTGATGGTCGAACACCGGGATGTGATTCAGGATGAGGCGACGCGCGAAGGTTCCGCCGGGGGGTGCCCTGTGCTGAACAGCTATCACGCAATGAAGCGGTCGCTTTTGGCGAAAATGTTATGTTATAACTTTTGTAAATATACGCTGCCAGTCACCCCTGGCAGAACCATCCACTCCCTGCCTGCGACATTCGATGACAATTTCTACTCACATCCCGCCCATCACACGCTTGAACCAACGCCTGCTGTCCATTGATGCCCTGAGGGGATTGGTAATCCTCCTCATGCTGTTGGATCACGTGCGCGAAACGTTCTTTTTGCACCGTCAGGTAGCAGACCCGATGGACATCGAATCCACTGAGCCTGTGCTGTTTTTCAGCCGCACACTTGCCCATTTGTGTGCCCCGGTTTTCATACTGCTCACCGGACTTTCCGCTTACCTGTACGGCCAAAAGCACCAGGGCAAGGGCGATGTGTCAGCCTTTTTATTCAAGCGCGGTCTGTTCCTGGTAGTGCTGGAGTTCTCCCTGGTGAATTTCGCCTGGACATTTCAATTCCCGCCTGCGGCAATTTACCTGCAAGTGATCTGGGCCATTGGCATCTGCATGATTGCCCTGGCCGCAC
Source organism: Pseudomonas sp. GV085 (assembly GCF_003050925.1). GTDB lineage: Bacteria > Pseudomonadota > Gammaproteobacteria > Pseudomonadales > Pseudomonadaceae > Aquipseudomonas. The sequence continues at coordinate 228,383 of NZ_QAOV01000002.1, forward strand.
TGGTCTGGTTACCCAGGCCCATTCTGTGCGGCCTGGGTCTGGTGATCGTGGCCGGGCACAACCTGCTGGATAATGTGCACTTCGCGCCGGGCTCGCCAATGCATATACCTTGGGCGATTCTGCATGATCGCGGCTGGATCGAATTCTCCGACAGCTTGCGTCTGCGCACCTCTTACCCTGTACTGCCATGGATCGGTGTGATCGCCCTTGGATACAGTATCGGCCCTTGGTTCGCTGGCCAGGTTTTGGCTGCGCAGCGTCAACGTGCTCTGCTAGTGGCAGGGGCCGGGACATTGATCGGATTTGTCGCACTGCGAGCCGTCAATGGTTATGGCGAGGCGCCTTGGGTCGCCCATGAAGGCCTCACACAAACCCTCATGAGCTTCTTCAACATCACAAAATACCCACCCTCCCTGTTGTTCCTTTCGCTGACGCTGGGAGTGGGCCTGTTACTGCTTCGTGCCCTGGAACGGGCGCAACAACGCAAGTGGGTCAATGCATTGGCAGTCTTTGGCGCGGCGCCGATGTTCTTCTACCTGCTGCACCTTTACGTACTCAAGGCACTGTATCTGGTCGGCGTGGCGATGTTCGGATTGAACCAGGGGATTTTTTTCGGCTTCGACAGCATTTGGGCGGTGTGGCTGACGGCGGTGCTCCTGGTTTTATCCCTGTATTTACCCGTGCGCTGGTTCGCGGCATTGAAGGCACGCCGTCGTGATATCGGATGGCTCAAATACTTTTGATCAGGATCATTGGAGAGTAATGCTGTTCAGTTAAGCGAATGTGGTCCTCTGTAGGAGCAGCCGGTCGACGCTCGATTGCTCGCGATGGTCGTTAACGATAACGCGTATTTACTGGCTAAACGCGGCGCTCTCGATTCCATCGCCAGCAAGCTGGCTCCTACAGTTTCCCGGGATTACGTGAAGAACCTTTTTCAAGACATACAACGGGATACCCCTCCGCCAGCCTAAAAACCTTTATCAAAGCGGAATGAGGCTCCGTAAGCAGAATCCGGTAAATGGTTGGCGCCATCGTCCCGTAGCCGCGAACGGAAAGTACCGCTCTGTGGCTGGGTGCGATACAAGCCACGTTTTTGCAGCTCAGGAATGATCAGCTCAACGAAATCCTCAAGGCTGCCTGGGCTGATCAGCGGGTTGAGCATGTAGCCGCTGGTGCCGGAAATACGGGCGTGCTCTTCGATCCGGTCGGCCACTTGTTGCGGCGTTCCCACCAGAATCAGATCACTGCCGCGGGTGACCTTGGCAAAGCGCTGTTTGACATCGCCGGCGGTCAAGGGCTTGCCACTGCCATCAGGCCGCATCACATAGGAAGTCATGCCTTCGGTGTGAGTCGACAACGCGTCGCCGTCCGCGTAGCGGCTGATGTCGATACCGGTATCCCCGGCATAACTCACCAGTTGCGCCTGCAAGTGATAGTTGTTTTGCAGTTCGTCATATTTGCGTTGGGCTTCGATCTCGGTCCTGGCCGTGACGATGCGCAGTACGGTCAGTGATTTGACATCCCCGGCGTGACGCCCCCGCGCCCTGGCCTGCGTCCATATATCTTCCAGTCCCTGGCGAATCTCCAGCGGGTTCGACTTGGCGATGAAAATCAGTTCGGCGTGCTTGGCCGCAAACTCGCGACCCCGGCCTGACCAACCTGCCTGGATCAGCAAGGGTGTGCGTTGCGGTGACGGGGACGTCAAATGCGGCCCGGCCACCCGGTAATGCTCGCCAACATGATTGATCGGTCGCACCCGATCGCCCTTGGCATAGACCTGGCGAGACTTGTCGGCAACCACAGCGTCATTTGCCCAGCTGCCTTCCCAGAGCTTGTAAACCACATCGAGAAATTCATCGGCGCGTTCATAGCGATCATCGTGCCTGATCATCTGCTCCAGGCCGAAGTTGCGAGCGGCACTGGTCAGGTAGGAGGTGACGATGTTCCACCCGACCCGGCCATTGGTCAGATGATCCAGCGTGCTGAAGCGCCGGGCGTGGGTGAAAGGATGCTCGTAACTGGTGGTGACAGTGACGCCGAAGGCGAGGTTTTCCGTCACGGCGGCCAATGCCGGGATGATCATCAACGGATCGTTGGCCGGTGCTTCCACCGCCCACTTCATCGCCGCGTCGGCATTACCGCCAAACACATCGTAGAAACCCAGCACATCACCAAAAAACAGCATGTCCAGATGAGCCTGGTCGGCGATGCGTGCCAGGTTCGACCAGTAGCCCAGCGAGTTGATGCTCAGTCGTTCGTCAGCCGGGTGCGTCCAGAGGCTTGGCGCGCCGCCACAGCCAACACTGGCTTGCTCGTATAACGCAAACAACAGAGGTTTTGGATCGGACATCGTAGTACCTGTAAAAGTCATTGAGCGGATGGGTCAGCGCTGATGCTTGAAACCCTTGCCGTAGTGGCGTTCAAGACGGTTCTGTATCAGCTCCAGGCCAATGGACAGGAGCCAGTAGATAACGGCTGCGGTGGTGAGCATTTCGATGTAGCGGTAGGACGAGCGACCGTATGACTGCGCCAGGAACATCACTTCCCAGACGCCCATCACCGATATCAACGATGAGTCCTTGAGCATTGAAATGAACTGACTGGTTGTCGGTGGAATGATCGTGCGCATGGCTTGCGGCAGGACGATGTGCAGGAACGTTGCCGCCGGCCCCAGACCCAGCGCCATCGCCGCTTCGCGCTGCCCGGGTGCCACAGCGATGATGCCGGCACGAAAAATCTCGCTGAGGTAGGCACCGTAATTGAGCGACAGCGCAATGATCCCGGCGCTGATGGCACCTGGAACGACACCCAGCTGCGGCAGACCCAGATCGAACAGAAGCACAAGAACAGCGTCAGCGCGGCGCCCTGCAAGAAACCGTCAGGCCCCAAATGCAGGCCGACCAGGTTGGGCAACTTCTGCACAATGATCGAGAACTTCAGATCGAAGCTCATGAAAAACATGACGCAGAGGCCGAACAGCACTGCCCAGGTCAAATACAGGCGAGTGCGAAAACCAACTAGCTGGCTGAAACGACGCGTCTCGGTTTCGGGGGCGACAGTCGCCTTGGCCGGGTGTGGATTGAGGGCTGTCATTGGCTGATATCGGCACCGATCCACTTCTGTGAAATCTTGCTTAAGGTGCCGTCGGCCTTGAGCTGGGTGACGACCTCAGTGACTTTGGCATTCCACTGCGGATCGCCCTTTTCGATCGCTACCACGTTGGGCTCTGCATACAGCGTGTCGCCGGCAATTTTGAAGCGAGGATCCTGGGCGATGCGTTCGCGAGCAGTGATCAGGTTGGTGACCATGGCATCCAGGCGCACGCCCGTGCCCAAGGCCAGATCCTGGAAGGCCACGGTTTCGTTGTCGTAGGGCGCGACCTGGACCCTTTCGAATGGATAGCTCAACGGCTTGTCCTCGGCGCCCTCGATCAGCAGATCCTTGTTCAAATAGGCTTCATAGGTCGACGCACTGATCACACCGACTTTTTTACCTGACAGATCCTTGCCCGTGACAATGTTCTGGTCTTTGGCATTCACCACGATCACGGCCGGGGACTGGTAATACTCCACCGGGAAGTCGAACACTTCGGCCCGTGCCTTGCTCGGGGTCATCGAGCAGACGCAGATGTCATATCGACCGTTCCAGTGTCCGGCAGCGATGACATCCCAGGACGGTGTCTGCAACTTCAGCTTCACCCCCAGTCGTTGCGCAACGGCCTTGGCGACGTCCACGTCGAACCCGTCCAGCTGGTTCTGTTCATTGAGAAAGGAGAATGGCGGATAGCTTTCCATCAGAACGCCGGTCAGCTCCCCGCTGCTGGTTACGCGATCCAGAGTGGCGCCAGCGAAAGCCGTCGAGCATGTCGCCAGTAATGCCAAGCCAAAAGGTAAAAGCGCCTTAGTGTTCACAGACAATTGCTCCAATCGATTCAAAATACTGAATAGATTAAAACGCACTATAAAAATAGTTTGTACTTCCTTTATGGAATATGCGACTACGTTCAAGCTATATCGGATCGAGCGGTCCAGGCGCTTGCACCGCAAATGCTTTGCGCAGCCAAACAACCGAGCGAATCAGGCATTTTCGTCTAACGTGAGTGGATGCGTTTGCATGATCCACTTCCTCTAAAAATGGAGTTTGACGATGAAAACTATCGCTTCCTGGCTGACGATTACGCTTTTTGGTGTTGTGCTTGGCGGCTGTGCCGCGGTTGGCGCCGGGAGCGGAGGCGCTGGCGAGATGGAAATTCGTTCGGGGAAAATCGAGCAGATTACACAGACCCAGATGCAGACCAATCACGATAGCGGTGTCGGCGCCATCATGGGGGGGATTGGCGGTCTGGCCCTGGGAAGCCTGGTCGGCCGCGGTACCGGCCGGGATGTGGCGATGGTCGCCGGTGCCCTGGCTGGTGCGGCGGGCGGCAACTACGTCGAAAAGAAAAAATATGATCAACCCATGGACGCACAGCAGATCATCGTTCGCACCCACAGCGGCGTACTGGTTCAGGTGACCCAGCCGATCAACCCGGGGCTGACAAATGGCATGAACGTTTATGTCGAGGGTTCCGGAAACCAAGCGCGGGTGGTGCCACAAGGTTAGGGGTAGCGACTGGACGTTGCTCCGCCGCCCCATGATCCATGACTGCGCGCAATCCTGACTCGAATGGCGCGCCGCCATGGGTCATGGGCTACTTGAATACCGGTACGCTGGCTGACCCGTTGGGCTTTTTCAGGTACTCACGCAACCGAACGCCAATCTCGGCAATTTTCACCTCTCCCGCACGCAAGGCCTGCGGGTTGGTGTGCACCGAGTAATTTCCCAACGCCAGATCATAGGGATGAGGTACGGCTGAACCGATCACGAAGACCGTATCTTTTTGCAGCGCCTTGAGCGTCACGGCGCCGTTGCCAGGTTCGAAGATGGCCAGCTCTCCTGCGTTGACCAGGCCTGGTGCAGACAAAGCGCCGCGGCTGACACTCAACCACAACGACTCATGTTCGCCAGGTGGAACATATGTCCAGGATTCCCCGGCACGTAGCGTGACCAGCAGATAATTCATTCCGGCGGGGGCACGGACCGGGCTCTGGACACCTTGGTACGTGCCGAGAATCAACCGCGCCGGCCCGACTTCAGGCATCACGCCTGACTCCAGGTATTGACTGTCGACACTGGCGTTTTCCAACTCGGGCGGTAGTGCAACCCACAGTTGAAAACCCTGAATCCGTTTCGATGTGCCCACCGACATTTCCTTGCCGTGCCAGACCCCGCCTGCGGCACGCATCCATTCGACACCGCCGTAGTCAATCATCCCCGTGCCCGAATCCACATCCTCGAAGCGCAAATTACCTTCGGTGATGACGGTGACGGTGGCGATTCCCGAGTGCGGGTGCATTGGCATGCCGTTGATCAGTGAGCTCTCACCTTCAAACAGATCCAGGAAAACGAACGGCTTGATCAAATGGCCCAGATCCGAAGGACTCATCAGCCGGACAATAGCGCCATGCCCGCTGCCTGTGGTGCGATAGCCGATTACGCGGTGAGTTCCGGTTTCGCGTACAGCGCCAGGATCCGTTGCGATGTGACGTGGTTGCTGAAGGTTCATCATGATCACTCGAAGTGGGAAGCCTCGCGGCCTGATACCTCAAACAATAGAGCGGGACCGATTGCTTGATTAGTCGATACAATCGGATTGCACTCGTCCACAATCGACAGGAATTAACGGTCATGCTCGACCTCAATGACATCGCGATGTTTGTGCAGGTAGTCCGCTGCGGCAGCTTTGCCGAGGCGGCGAGACGGCTGGGCATGCCGCCCAATACCGTGAGTCGTCGCATCCAGCAACTCGAGGTGCATCTCGACACGCGTCTGCTGCAACGCTCTACCCGCAAACTCACGCTCACCAATGCTGGCCAGGACTTCCATGAGCGTTGTGCAGGCGCAGTCGACGGCTTGCTCGAAGCCGGACAGGCGTTGATAACGGGTAGTGACGAGCCCAATGGCCTGGTGCGTGTGGCGGCTCCAGCGGACTTCTTCGACTTCTTCCAGATGGACTGGGTGACCGGGTTTCTCGCCGCGTATCCACGCGTGAGGCTCGACTTCATGCTCAGCGATGCGAAGGCCGACTTGATCGCAGAGCAGATCGATGTCGCGTTTCGCGGCGGCGCCTTGCGCGATTCCGGTTTTGTCGGGCGTCAGATCCTTGACCCGCGCAGCGTCGGAATGGTCGCAAGCCCCGCCTACATTGCCGCGCACGGCGCACCCTGCACGCTGCAAGACCTGGTAAACCACGATTGTGTGATCTCGGCGCAACCCGGCGGCCACGCCACATGGCGCTTGATCGGCCCGCAGGGTGAGGAGGAAGTGCAGGTCAGTGGGCGCTTCAGTGGCAATACCGCACAGGCACTGCGCAGGGCCGCCGTGGCCGGCCTCGGCATCGCGCTACTGCCACCGGTGATGGCCAGGCTCGATGTTCAGGCCGGTGTGCTCGTCCCGGTGCTGGCGCAATACCAACCCAAAGGCTATGGCCTGAACGTGCTGTATCCAAGCCGACGACAGTTGCCGCTTGCGGTATCGGCCTTCATCGACCTGGTGATCGAGAAGTTGAATGCGTCGCACGCGCCAGAGGTGCACTCGTAGCGAGCAGCAGTCGATGCCCATGGATCTATTGCGCTGGTGGCCCTAGACTTTGCAGTCCCCCGCCCTCCTCGCCGATTGTTGAACGGGTTTCATGACTGAGCATGCCAAGTACCATCACGTATCCGACGTACCAGGCCTGGTGCTGGGGTCCGCTCGCTTTGTGGACACCGGTTTCGATCGCCATTACCACCTCGATTTCCACGTTGGTTTGGTCACCGAAGGCATCCAGCGTCATCGATCCAAAGGCGAGTCGTATCTTTTAGGTCCGGGAAGGATTGCCCTGATGCCGCCGGGTGAAATCCACGATGGTGTGCCCGAGGGTGGCGACGCTTATACGCTCAAGACATTCCGTCTGTCCCAGGTGCTGGTCGCGAGTCTGACCGAGGAGATCAGCGGTCAACCGAGAGAACTTGAATTGACCGGTGTGTTGCTGGAAGACGCAGGGCTTGCCGGTAACCTGCGCGGGTTGCATGACGCGATGCAGCAGGCCGTTGGGCCAGGCAGCCTGGCGGTACAGACGCAATGGATCACCCTCCTTGAACACCTGTTGAGCCAGTCACGGGCGACCAGGCCCGAAACGATTACGGGCACACTATCTCCCCTGCAATGGTCTCGCGTCAGGGACTATTGTTTCAGCCACATCGATCAGCGAATCACCCTCGATGATCTCGCTGGCCTGTGCGGGTTGGGCCGGTTCCCGTTCCTTAAACAGTTCAAGCGGACCATTGGCATGACGCCGCACGCATGGCTGCTTCGCCTGCGTCTTGAACGGGCTTGTGGCCTGCTATCGCGCAGCGGGCAACCGATCATCGAGGTCGCCCATGCTGTCGGCTTTTACGATCAAAGCCATTTCAACCGCGCCTTTCGACAGGCATTCGGCGTCGCACCCTCGCGCTACAGGACATAGGGCGTCGGCCATCAGGCGACCGTCAATTTTTTACAAGCGCGACAACCTTCCCTCTCCATAGGATGCGCCAATACGGGCGAAACACCTTCGCCTGCGCAGCCGAGAAATGGATGATGAACGGTGAAACAAACAGACCGCCCGCGCTGGGTTTTTCAAGTGACAACATCGCTGGCGCATCGCCGGAGGTGGCACAAGCCATCGTGAAACACAGCACGGGCCAGGCCAGCCCCTATGGAACAGACGCGTTGACGGCGCAGGTCCAGCGCAAGTTCTGCGAGATCTTCGAGCGTGACGTGGAGGTCTTTCTGGTGCCCACCGGCACCGCCGCCAACGGCTTGTGCCTGAGCACCATGACGCCGCCCTGGGGCAACATCTATTGCCACCCGGCCAGTCATATCAACAACGATGAATGCGGCGCGCCGGAGTTCTTTTCCAACGGTGCGAAGCTGATGACCGTCGACGGCCCGGCGGCCAAGCTGGACATCGTCCGACTGCGCGAGCGGACTCGCGAAAAAGTCGGCGACGTACACACGACCCAGCCCGCCTGCGTCAGCATCACTCAGGCCACCGAAGTCGGCAGCATCTACACCCTGGACGAGATCGCAGCCATCGGTGACGTCTGCAAGTCATCTTCCCTTGGATTGCATATGGATGGCTCGCGATTTGCCAACGCCCTGGTGTCGCTTGGTTGCTCCCCGGCCGAGATGACGTGGAAGGCAGGCGTGGATGCCCTGTCGTTTGGAGCCACGAAGAATGGTGCACTGGCGGCGGAAGCCATCGTCCTGTTCAACACCTCGCTCGCAGCCGAAATGAATTACCGGCGCAAGCGCGCAGGCCATCTCTTTTCCAAGATGCGTTTCCTTTCGGCGCAGATCGACGCGTACCTGACCGACGACCTCTGGCTGCGCAATGCACGCCAGGCCAACGCTGCGGCCGAGCGCCTGGCGCAGGGACTTGCCGGCCTGAGCGGCGTTGAAATGCTCGGTGGCACTGAGGCGAACATCCTGTTCTGTCGTCTGGACTCGGCAATCATCGAAGCACTGCTCAAGGCCGGGTTCGGCTTCTACCATGATCGCTGGGGACCCAACATCGTTCGCTTTGTCACCTCGTTCGCCACCACTGCCGAGGATGTCGATCACCTGTTGAATCAGGTGCGGCGAGCGCTTGATCGTGTACACGAGTAACGGGTAGCAAAGCTACGCATTTCCCAGACGTAAAACTTCAGGTTCTTCACGCAATCCCGGGAAGAACCAAAAAAACGTGGGCACGCTCCCTTGTAGGAGCTGGCTTGTCGGGTCGCCGCATCGCAGCGAAGGTCGTTAACGATAACGCGAGTAAACCGGATAAACGCGGCGTACTTGAGTCCATCGCGAGCAAGCTCGCTCCTACAGTTTCCCGGAATTCCGTGAAGAACCAAACTTCAGGACTGCCGTATTTGTACAAACATATGGCATTCATGGAGGTCTCGACTTTTGAAAAGGAAGGGAGAAAAGCATTGCGCTGCGGGGGACCAGCCTTCGCAGCGCGGGGGGATCAACGACGGCGCGCGTCGAGGCTGAAGCGACCGGCACCAAAGGCCACGACCTGCAGCAGGCCACCGGCCATCGCGATGTTCTTGAAGAAGTGGATGAACTGGTTCTGATCGCCCAGTGCGTTATGGAACGCCAGTGCGGTAAACACGCTGAACACTGCCAGGACGGCGGCAACGGTGCGGGTGCGATAACCGGCGATCAATGCCAGGCCACCGCCGATCTCGACAATGATCGCCAGCGCCAATGCCAATTGTGGAAGCGGAAGCCCGACCGAGCTGATGTAACCGACCATCATGGCCGGAGCTGCCAGTTTCGAAAAACCGGAAAGGATGAAGATTGCGCTGAGCAGTACGCGGCCGATCAACGAGGCCGAGGCCTGGGTCACGTCGGAACGGCTCTGTTCAGGGGCGGTTGTTTGAGCGATGTTTGCCGAAGTCGTCATGGGGTATTTCCTTGAATTGGGTGCGATTCGACAAGAACCGCCCGGGTGAGGAAATATTGCTCTTCGTCAGCTAATCTGAATAGCCGACTAATTTATATCATTAGATTCGATAAATTAGAAAAGCAGACCTACGTAACCGGCAAAGGAGTTCAATCGTGCAACTTGCCAAGCGACGTCTGATTCAAGGAAACAGACATGATCTCTGACCCGGGCACACCGACACTGGACCAACTGCGCGTGTTCCTGACGGTCGTGGAAGTCGGCAGTTTTGCGGCGGCAGCCAGAAAACTGCACCGCGCCACTTCGGTCATCAGCTACTCGATCGCCAACCTTGAAATGCAACTCGGTGTGTCGCTATTCGACCGCCAGACAACCCGCAAACCCCAGCTCACCGATGCCGGTCGCACCGTGTTGGCCGAAGCCAGGACCATTGCCAACGGCATCCATGGACTACGCGCCAAGGTCAAAGGCTTGCTTCAGGGGCTCGAAGCCGAAGTCCACGTGGTGCTCGATGTCATGCTGCCCCCCGAGCGCGTGGTGGATGCACTCAAATCCTTTCGCGAAGAGTTCCCTACGGTTGCCCTGCACTTGCATATGGAAGCGCTCGGCGCCGTCACCGACCTGGTGATCAACGGAGGCGCGATCATCGGCGTCAGTGGCCCCATGAACGAGGGCATCGACGGTATCGAAAGAATCGGCGTCGGCAGTGTCGAGTTGATTCCGGTGGCGGCGCCGAATCATCCACTGGCATCAAGCGATGTGAATGTTCCCGGCGCCGGGCGAGAGTTCACGCAACTGGTGCTGTCCGACCGCTCGCGGCTGACCAAGGACAAGGATTTCGGCGTACTCAGTAACCGCACCTGGCGCCTGGCGGACCTGGGCGCCAAGTACATGCTGCTGCGTGAAGGCATTGGCTGGGGGAACATGCCGCGTCCGATGGTCGAGGAAGACCTGCAGGCCGGTCGGCTGGTACGTCTGAACCTGCCGGAATACCAGAGCGGGATTTATGCCTTTGACGTCATTTACCGCACCGATCTGCCACCGGGGCCGGCCGCGAGATGGCTGATCGAGCGATTCGTTCAACAAAGCTCGGCGCAGGAGACATCTGCTTGAGGGGGCACGTGTCGATTCACGACTCGTCGGCAACCACTCTCACTCTGTGGCAATCGGACGGCCCAAGTTTTTGACCGCTCAAGGAGCGAACCTCTATCGGCATCAGGGACTGGCCGAACGCATTGTCCAACAACACAGAACGGGTCTCTTCCCGCGTGAACAGGAAACGTTCGCCCCACTGCCTCATGCTGACCACCACCGGAAAGATCTCCCGTCCTTTCTCCGTCAGGACGTACTCCTTGTAGGCACTGCCATCAGAAGCCGGTTGAACGTCGAATACCCCGACCTCAACCAGCGCTTTCAGGCGCGATGCCAGGATGTTTTTGGCCACCCCCAGGCTTTTCTGGAATTCGCTGAATCGGCGGATGCCGTCAAACGCGTCGCGAATGATCAAGAGTGACCATCGATCGCCAATGGCTTGCAGTGTTCGTGCTACCGGGCATTCGCTGCTGTGCGATGAAGCGTCTTCGACCATCGTATTTACCTTTTGGATAAGACTGCCAAGTCTGCCGTTCAATTTAGAGCAATGTGGTTGTAATTTGAAACCTGATTCGACAACAATTGAATCGAGTTTTTAATTGAAACCAGTTTAACGCCACGGAGGCTCATGTGACAGCAGATGCCGACTCAGCCACCCAGCCTTTCGTCACGCAGGCTTCGGGGCTTTCTCCATCACTCACGTGTTTATTTTCGGTCACCTGCGCGCTGGCAGTCGCCAACGTTTATTTCGCGCAACCCTTACTCGACTCAATGGCTCAGAGCCTGGGTGTGGACTCATCGATGATCGGGTTTGTGGTGACGGCTACCCAGGTCGGTTACGCGATGGGGTTGCTGTTCATCGTCCCGCTGGGTGACTTGTTGAACCGTAAAGGGCTGATTCTGACTCAAGTGCTGCTGTCCGCGATTGCGCTGGCGGGGGTCGGCGCCGCACAGCAATGGTTGACCCTGTTGGGGGCCATGATCGTTGTGGGTTTGCTGGCCGTGATGGTTCAAGTGCTGGTGGCCTATGCCGCCGTGCTGGCAACACCGTCACAACGTGGTCAGGCCGTGGGAACCGTCACCAGCGGCATTGTCCTGGGCATACTTCTGGCGCGATTCACCTCCGGGCTGATCGCCGATCTGGCGGGCTGGCGCGCCGTGTATTTCGTTTCCTCGGGACTGATGCTGACCCTCGCGGCAGTGTTCTGGAAAGTCTTGCCTCCCGCAGTGACGCCACGCAGTCGATACACCTACCCGGCACTCATTCGCTCGCTCTTCACGCTGTTCATGACCGAACCGGTCTTGCGCATCAGGGGCCTGCTGGCCTTGCTGGTCTTTGCCGCTTTTTCCGTGCTGTGGACATCCATGGTGCTGCCGTTGAGCGCCCCACCGCTGTCGCTTTCACACACGGCCATCGGCCTGTTTGGCCTGGCGGGTGTCGCTGGCGCCCTTGCGGCCAGAAGATCCGGTCGCTGGGCCGATCAAGGTATGGGGCAACGAGTTACGGGCATTTCGCTGGCGATCCTGACGCTGTCCTGGTTGCCCATCGCGTTTGCGCAAACGTCACTGATCGCCCTGGTTTGCGGGGTGGTCCTGCTCGACTTCGCCGTGCAGGCCGTACACGTCACCAACCAGAGCTTCGTCTTTACGGCACGACCCGACGCGCAAAGTCGCATGGTCGGTGCGTACATGTGTTTTTACTCGGTGGGCAGTGCACTGGGCGCTGCTGCCGCGACGCAGGTTTATGCGCTATGGGGCTGGATAGCCGTCAGCCTGTTGGGCGCTTCGATCAGCGCGACTGCCCTGGCGCTGTGGTTCTTTACGTGGCGATTCTCAATGATCGATCAAGGATTTGCGCGAAACCTTGGAATTGGCCAACACGCCCTCATAACAAAGGCTATACCCAACTCCTCCGAGAGGAACGACAGACCATGACCAGACAAACCGAAACTGCCATTCTCGCCGGAGGTTGCTTCTGGGGCATGCAGGATCTGCTGCGGCGCTATCCCGGTGTGCTGCACACGCGGGTCGGGTACACCGGCGGCGATGTGCCGAATGCCACCTACCGCAACCATGGCAACCACGCCGAAGCCATCGAGATCGTCTTCGACCCTGCCGTGATCAGCTACCGGCAGATCCTTGAGTTCTTCTTCCAGATACACGACCCCAGCACGCCCAACCGTCAGGGTAATGACCTGGGCCCCAGCTACCGTTCGGCGATCTACTACCTCAGCGAGCAGCAACGCGACATCGCCGAGGACACCGCTGCCGATGTCGACGCTTCACACCTGTGGCCAGGCCGGGTTGTCACCGAAATCGAACCGGCGGGACCTTTTTGGGAAGCGGAGCCGGAGCACCAGGATTACCTCGAGCGTATACCGAATGGCTACACATGCCACTTCATCCGCCCGAACTGGAAGCTCCCCAAGCGCGCCTGAGAGTCGTGCTTGTGAAGCGCAGAGGTGACCACTTCTGGTCGGTTTCAGCCGGTCGTCGAGGGCAGAAATCGGCCATGGCGGACGTTTAGAGTAGTGAAAATAAATCCGTCCCCTTTCTCCCCGGAAAAACCCGGGCGCAGAGGAAGTCGACGAATACCCGCACTTTGGGAGATGGGTGTTTACTGGCAGGCCAGAGCAAATGAAACTCGCCATTGCGCTCTGTGTGCTCTGGCAAAACGCTCAACAGCTGCCCCTCGGCGAGCGCCTGCCTGACTGAGAACTCCGGCAGATAGGCGATACCCAGTCCCTGCAAGGCAAAGCATAAACGGGTTTCGATGGTGTTGCAGATCATCGAAATGGGCAAGGCTAACTCGGGCTCCTCGGCAGTACGACGCAAGGCCCAGGTTTCCAGCTTGCCGCTATGGGGGAAACGGTAGTGCAGGCAGCTGTGCTGCAGCAGATCGGTTGGTACTTTTGGCGTACCACGCGCTGCCAGGTAGTCCGGCGAGGCGACCAGCAACGAACGGAATGAACCGAGCTTACGCGCCGATAAACGCGAATCCGTAGGCGCGCCGGTTCTGACCACGACGTCGAAACCTTCCTCGATCACATCGACCAGGCGGTCGCTGAAGTCCAGGTCCAATTCAATGGCCGGGTACTCACGCATAAAGTCGCCGAGCACCGGATGTACCAGCGAACTGACCAAGGGCAGGCTGACCCTCAAGCGTCCACGTGGAGCGGCGCTGGCTTGCGACAGTTCCAGTTGAGCCGCCTCGATTTCTGCCAGAATCCGACGGCTGCGCTCCAGAAACAGCATGCCTTCGGCAGTCGGCGTGACGCTGCGCGTGCTGCGGTGAAACAGGCGAACACCGAGCTTCTCTTCCAGCCGCGCCACACTCTTGCCGATGGCCGACGCCGACACCCCCAGCATTCGGCCGGCCGCAACGAAACTGCGATTTTCAGCGACCTGCACAAACACCACAAAGCCATTCAAGCTGTCCATGCTGCCCTCCATTGCGGATGTTCTGCTCCGCATAAAATGGAACTCTACCCCAGTTTTTCTTTAATCCCAGACTTTCTATCGTGGCGGGGCTCTCCACTCTCAGAAGGAACTGCGCATGACCCTCCCCGAAATCGCTTTATCCACGGGCACGCTTTCACGTCAGTTGTCCGCGCGCATTGAAGCAACGGTCCAGCAAGCGCTGGAGCAGCAGCGACTGGTTGGCGCGGTAGTATTGGTGGCCCGCGATGGCGAGTTGGTCCATCGCCAGGCGGCCGGCTGGGCCGACCGCGAGAAGCGGTTGCCGATGAGCGTAGAGGCGGTGTTTCGCTTGGCATCGGTCAGCAAACCGATTGTCTCGACGGCGGCCCTGGTGTTGGTAGCGCAAGGCCGTCTCGGTCTGGATGACAGCGTTGAGCGGTGGTTGCCCGAGTTTCGGCCACAGTTGGCTGATGGACGTGCTGCCCGCATCACGGTGCGGCATTTGCTCAGTCACACGGGGGGGCTTGGCTATCGCTTTTTCGAAGCCGATGCGCATGGCCCCTATGCACAGGCCGGAGTCTCGGACGGTATGGATGCGTCCACCGTCAGCCTCACCGAGAACCTGAGCCGCATCGCCAGCGTGCCGCTGCTGTACGAGCCCGGCACGGCCTGGGGCTATTCGCTGGCAACCGATGTACTAGGGGCGGTGATTCAGCGGGTGCAGGGCGAGCAACTGGCTGATGCGGTGCGCCAGCTCGTGACTGATCCGCTGCGCATGACCGATACCGGCTTTGCCGCGCTGGACCCATCGCGCGTGCCTACCGCCTACGTCAGTGCGACTCCCGAGCCCCATGCGCTGGCCGAAGGCGAAATCGTTTCGCCGTTCGAGGGGGCGATCGGCATCCCGTTCAGCCCCGCCCGCATATTCAACCCGCAGGCGTTTGCGTCGGGTGGTGCCGGCATGGCCGGAACAGCCGAGGACTTCCTGCGTCTCCTTGAAACATTGCGTCGCGGCGGCGGTGAGCTGCTGTCCACGGCACTCGTCGAGGAGATGGCACGCGATCAAACCGGCGGCCGGGAATTGCCCGCTGCACCGGGGTTCGGCTTTGGTCTAGGGTTCTCGATACTGCGCGATCCGGCCTTGGCGGTCACCCCCGAATCACCAGGCACCTGGCGTTGGGGTGGCGCCTATGGCCATTCGTGGTGTGTGGATCGACAGCAGAAGCTGAGTGTCGTCGCCTTCACCAACACGTTGTACGAGGGCATGTCGGGACGGTTCGTAACCGACCTGCGGGACGCGGTATACGGCGTCGCGGAGCTAGGCCAATGAACTCGCAAGTGCAGGATCGCATGCCTTATGCACCCTTGTTGGCGCTGGCAATGGCCGCCTTCATCACCATCCTTACCGAGGCACTGCCGGCTGGTCTGCTGCCGCAGATGGCACAGGGGCTGACCGTCTCCGAGGCGTGGGTCGGGCAAACCGTCACCGCCTATGCCATTGGATCGCTAATGGCCGCCATGCCGTTAACGGCGGCCACACAAGGATTTCGTCGCCGTCCCTTGCTACTCGCTGCCATCGCCGGCTTTGCCATTGCCAACACGGTCACGACGTTTTCGACCAGCTTCACGTTGACGATCGCGGCGCGCTTTCTGGCCGGCGTTGCGGCGGGGCTATTGTGGGCGTTATTGGCCGGCTATGCCGCGCGCCTGGTGCCCGAACACCGCAAAGGCCGCGCCATCGCGATTGCGATGGTGGGCACACCCCTGGCGCTCTCGTTGGGCATCCCGGCCGGAACCTTTCTGGGCAACGTCCTGGGATGGCGCATGTGCTTCGGCATCATGAGCCTGCTGGCCGTGCTGCTGATGGCATGGGTGCGCTTCAACGTGCCGGACTTCGCCGCAAAGGCTGAAGAAAAACGTCTGTCGCTGCGCCATGTATTCACACTGCGGGGCATTCGCCCCGTGCTCTTCGTGGTACTGGCGTTCGTCCTTGCGCACAACATTCTCTACACCTACATCGCCCCGTTTCTGCAAGTGGCCGGCCTGGGAGCGCAGACGGATGTAGTACTGCTGGTCTTCGGAATCACATCGCTGCTGGGCATATTGATTGTTGGGGTGTTAATCGACCAGTACCTGCGCGCGCTGACCCTGGCGAGTACCGCATTGTTCGGGATTTCAGCGATAGTGCTGGGTATGGCAGCCACCGAACCCGTTGCCGTTTTCGTAGCGATTGGCGCGTGGGGGTTAGCCTTTGGCGGCGCAGCAACGTTGTTTCAAACGGCATTGGCCCAAACGGCTGGCGATGCGTCAGATGTCGCACAATCCATGCTCGTGACTGCTTGGAACACCGCAATTGCTGGCGGGGGCATTGTGGGAGGTCTGCTACTCGACCGACTCGGTGTAGTAGCATTCCCTCCTGCACTACTGGTGCTGTTGGTGGCCACGCTGATGGTGACGTGGTCGGCCAAGCTGCGCGGGTTTCCCGTGGTGCAGGGGGTGAAATCCGATGCAATCTGAATGTGCTGATGTGGTAGCAGGCAGCGGCGAACCTCGCTAACAGCGCATCCCAAAGCTTATGGACGGAAGTGGACCGGCATGACAGGCAGCTATCAGTCCAGGGGCGGACAGTGATCGATACTTCAATCAGCCTTCACGCTCGTAGTGCTCACTTGCCAACCCTGTACTGCGCAGCTATTGTCAACCCCATGAATCAATTACGAATTGCCTTGACCACGACTACCACGACCGCCAGAGGCGGGTCGTGAGAGGTGTCGTGAGTTAATAGCGCACGAATTTCAAAGGCCCGCCAGTGATGGACAGGGCCTTTTCTTTTGCCCTTGTGTCACTGGCCAAAACGCAGGGAAAAGCACTATGTATGCACTGTTGATTCTCGATATGCAGGTTGGATTGTTTCATGGCCCGGATAAGCCATGGGCTGGCGAAGCGTTGCTAGACACGTTGAATAATCTATTGAGTAAAGCCCGGAGTGCAGGCGCACCCATTTTTCTCGCCCGCCACATTGGTCCACCTGGTTCACCAATCGAGCCTGCAAGCCCGTTGACACAACTGGTGCAGGAACTGGCGCTGCACGGCGACGAAGTGATTTTCGAGAAAAGTCGTCCCAACGCCTTCACCAAGACAGCCCTGGCCGATCAGCTACGGGCTTGTGGAACTCAGGGTGTGGTCATTGCCGGAATGAAGACCCAATACTGTGTCGACAGCACCTGCCGCGCCGCACGTGACCATGGATTCGATGCAGTGCTGATCGCCGATGGCCATACCTGCACGGACACCCCTGCGCTGAAGGCCGAAGAGATTGTCGCTCATCACAATGCGACCCTCGCGGGACCATTCTGTCGTGTCGTACGCAATGAGGACTGGTGTTTCTAGCCGCCATAGACAGATCGGCTCGAGTCAAGCCGATCTGTCCGCTTTGAGTCGCTTTCAGCCGGTCGTGACAGGCAGAAATCGGCCGATTCTGTTGAAAAAGTAGCTCCCCTGTCTGGCCTGCGGCAAAATCTCTGCATTGGTCAGCAGGGAAGCACGCAGCATGATGGGACAGTTATCGAGTGGGCAGGAGCGGCTGTTTTACTCGTTCAACCTTGAAGATCACATTCCCGCCAATCACCTTCTGCGCAGCATTGATCAGTGTCTTGATCTGAACGACCTGCGCCATTACCTTGCCGATTTCTATAGCCCGATCGGGCGTCCGTCGATTGACCCTGAACTGATGATCCGCATGCTGATCGTGGGCTATTGCTACGGCATTCGCTCCGAGCGGCGGTTGTGCGAAGAGACCCATTTGAACCTGGCGTATCGCTGGTTCTGCCGGTTGAGCCTTGAAGATGAAGTCCCCAACCACTCGACCTTTTCCAAAAATCGACACGGCCGCTTTCGGGACAGCGATCTGTTTCGCTGGTTGTTCAATGAGGTGCTGCGTCGCTGCATGGAGGCAGGTCTGGTCAAGGGCGAAGGCTTCGCCGTGGACGCCAGCATCATCAAAGCGGATGCGAGTCGGCAGCGTGGCGTGCCGGGTGATGAACCGGTCAACTGGAGCGATCCGGCCCTGAGCACCCGCGCCGTGCGTGAGTACCTTGAGGCACTTGATGAAGAGGCTTTGGCCGAAACGCAACCGAAGCGCCTGTCGCTGACGGATCCTCAGGCTCGCTGGACCGCGGCTCCAGGCGGCCCAGCGTTCTACGCTTACTCCACGAATTATCTGATCGATACCGAGCACGGGGTGATCATGGATGTGGAACCCACACCGGCTCATCGCACCGCAGAAGTCGAGAGCACCAAGACGATGATCGATCGGGTCGAAGCGCAGTTCGACATCAAGCCGGAACGCCTCATTGGCGACACCGCGTACGGCACCGCGCCGATGCTGGCCTGGATGGTGGAGGACAAAGACATCGAACCGCATGTGCCGGTGTGGGACAAAACCGAGCGCAAGAACGACAGCTTTTCGAGTAACGATTTCCACTGGAATGAAGAGGCTGAGGAATACCGCTGCCCGGCCGGAAACGTATTGCGCAGCGAATGGCGAGCCTTCAAGAACGAGCGTTCGCACGTCACCAAAGCCAACACCATCATCTTCCGATCCCGACAGACCGACTGCGCGACATGTCCGATGAAAGCCAAGTGCTGCCCGAACACTTCGATTCGCAAGATCGTCCGCAGCGTCCATGAAGCCGCTCGTGATGTCGCTCGACGTATCGCGGCGACGCCGGCGTATCAGCGCTCTCGCCACGAACGTAAGAAGGTCGAAATGTTGTTTGCCCACCTCAAGCGCATCCTGAAACTGGATCGCTTGCGACTACGTGGCATGAGTGGCGCCTCCGATGAGTTCACGCTGGCCGCCGCGGTGCAGAACCTGCGCCGGCTGGCCAAATTTACCTCTCAAGGGCCACCTGCTACGGGATAGGTGCGCCTGCACGAAGCAAAAAACCTCAAACTAACCCACTAACCCACTAACCGAGCTGCAAAGCTCAACGAAGGGCCGAGAAACCACTCAATGTGGTGAGTAGGTTCTCCGGTGGTGGTCGTGCCTGAGTTCAGGCGAGCTGAAAATCCGACTTTTTCAACAGAATCGGTCGTTTTCTGCCTCTCACCGCAGGCAGAATCGGCCAGGAGCAGCCACTCGAACACATCACCTGATCGGCTGTTTTGTAGGACGAAGCGGTCACCCATGTTCCGCTGCCAACATTGACCTGAACTGAGAAATGACCTCTGAAGATAGCCCGGCACCTTCGAACACTGCGCAGGTGAAGCTAACGGGTGCAGGGCCTGGAGCGGTTATGATGCGGTCTGCAACCACAGCTACTGGACTGCTTCGATAAAGCGTGCGCCCTTCATAACCTACGGCATTTTGTTGTAAGAAGTCAGCGCTGTTCGAGGTATGAGGCACCGTGTCGAGAAGCCCGGCCCTCGCAAGTGCCAGCGTTCCCCCACAGATACCGGCAATTGTCGCTCCACTTGAACGGCTGGCATGAAGAAAGTCTCGAATATCCGGTGCTTCCGCACGTTCCCAGACCATTCCTCCAATGACGACAACAACGTCCGGTTTCCAGTCCAGACATTGTTGCAAACTGCTATCGACAGTTACAGCCAATCCACCTTGCGAGCGGAGCTGCCCCGTAGCAGTAGCGAAAAACCTGACGTCAATTCCATAATACGGGGACGCAGTTCCAGCAATGAAAGCATATTCCCAGTCCGCAAAACCGGGTGTCAGTATCAAACCCACGCGTGCCATCAGTCAGTATCCTCCATGAATGCCAATAACAGATGGCGACAACATATGGCGACAGCAAACAGACATCAAGGGCTGCTTTGGTTCCAGACTGTGTAAAAACGCAGACCCTATTTTGAAGTCTGCGTCGCTATGTAAAATCTGCCAATGATTGGTGACTCAGCGGAGCTGAAATTTGCATAGGAACGAGGTTTTCGTTCTGGTTCTGACTGTCAAACCTGCTCTAAACCGTTTTTACACAGCCTCGGCCATAAGCATTCAGCGACTTCAATAATGCGCGGGCTCCCGGTTTTTTTAAGACCATGAGCCTGGTACATAAAATTAGTCAGGTCATCGTCTAATGCTCTTTGGCTTTCTTGATACGCAACACGATCAACGCAAGAATGCCGATCGCAAGCGGCGTCATTGCCAGCATGGCGTCTCGTGGGGCTACCGCAACGCCGAGCAGATTTAGGCCTGAGTAACCAAGTTTGAGCAAATTAAGCAGGTAGTAGGTAATAGCAATAATCGACAGGCCTTCCACTGCGCGCTGGATCTTGATCTGAGCATCGGCTCGAGCATTCAGGCTTTTCAGGATTTCCGAGTTCTGTTCCTCCATTTCTACCTGGACTCGTGCTTGTAACAGATCGCCCAGGTTAGCGACACTTTCGGCCAAGTGTTCCAGTCGCTGTTCGGTGGCTGTGCAGTACCTGACGGTGGGCTTGAAGCGACGCTCGATAAACACGCCCAGGCGTTGGCAATCACCTACGTGACTTTCTCGCAGTTCACCCAAACGCTCGAATACCAGTTGCGCATAGGCTTGCGTGGCACTGAAGCGGTGACGGGTTTTTGCGGCGCTGCTCACCACTTGGGCAGAAAGGTTAGAGATATCCGCAAGCAGGGCTTTCGCATTACTGCCGTCGGGGTCGGCATTTCGTTCGGAAAGGGTGACCAAGGTCTTGTCAAAAACATCGAGCTGCGCGCTCAAGTCTTTGGCCATGGTCAAGGATAACGAGGCCATCATCCGATAGGTTTCGATTTCCAGAAGGCGGCGAATCATTCGGCCTTGGCGGTAGGCATTCAGGCGCCGATTGACGAACAATATGTGGTTGTTGCCACCCTCACTTATACGAAAATCGCTCCAGACCATGGCATCGCCACCACCCACGCACGAACCGCTCGGATCCCTGAAGCCGTATCGGGACAGATCCAGGTCGGCTTCACCACGCACTACAATCTGCACCGAGTTGATCAGGGCCGGTAAATGCACTTCGACCTTTGACGCCAGGATCTCGGGCAGCGTTGTCCAGGACAAGTCATCACAGGATGAAGTGACCACCAGTGTCAGGGTGAAAAACTCGGTATGGCGCTCCCATTTCAGTGCATGGCCATCGAGTTGAGTAATGCCTTGGGCGGCATTCAGGTCGAGGGAGCCAGGGCAGCATTGTTCAAGGAATACATTGCACTCCTGATCGCTGCCGAGGAAGGCCAAATGAAACACATGGGCCGGCTCATCGAAGTACAGTGACGGGCGCGCGTGTAGTTCATTGTGCAGGCTTAGTCGTAACGGGTGCATTTTGTATGGCCATGTTGGAGTTGTTATTGCCGCTTGCGATTAATGCCCTCCCGAGCCAGGTGCCAAGTCTTTCGGGGCATTATCGATTGCTGTTGTTGGTGGGACAGTTTGACGAACTGACGAGTCACCGCGAGGTGACAAACGTTGGGGAGGTACGGTGTAACCTGTCCGTAGGTGAACCCGTCTCAAGTCGAAAGAGCGAGACGCGAATGAGTGATCAGGTTTCCTTCGGCAGTAGCGAAGCCCTGCCGTCCCTGGCAGGCACCTCTCACACGAATTCCGTTGCCGGTTCTGTTACCAACAAGCTCCAGTTCAGCTATGCCAAGGACATCTGGTCGGGATAGTAGCGCCGGGCCTGTTCGACTGAGATGTATTCGTTTTTTATATCATCCTGGATAGCTTCCAGGGTCCGCGCTTTTGTCGGCCCCCAACCACCTCCGTTGGCAGTGACCAGACGCAGCAAATCGCCTTTTTCAAGCGCCACACGATTGGCTCGACTGAAGCACTCGGTTGGCCCCTGTGCGCGAATGACTTCGGCGTAGTTGCACGAGCCGTCATGACCTGCGTCAATTCCCCACGGAGGGGTGATGCCGCGACCGAAGAATGTCGACACCCAAGCCTTGGGCGACAGGATCCGATAATCGAGCATTACCCCTCTTCCGCCAGAGTGACGCCCCGCGCCACCCTCTTCATGATGAAAACCATAGCGCTCGACTAATACTTCATAACAACGTTCGGTCAACTCGACCGGAATATTGCTGGTTTCACCATTGCCCACACAGAACTGACCGTTCTCTCCGTCCTTGTCATGCCCGGCGCCCCAACCGCCGACCAACGGCTGAACCATAAGGTACTCATCGTTGGTAATGGAGTTGCGCCCGTTCAATACCATTGAGCACACGGAGCCGAGCTGCCCTGCGATCAAGCGATCCGGCAGCACTTGAGCCAATGCGCGACGTATCACATCGGCCGCCGCTACCATTGACTCGAAGTAAGCAGACACCGGCGCTGGACGCTGAGCCGTGCAGATGGTGCCAGGCGGACAGATCACTTCGATTGGACGGAAACACCCGGCATTGGCCGCAATACCAGGTCGCACAACTCCCATGAACACTTCGCGTACCGCTGACTGCAGACCGCACAAGGTATTGTTGATCGGCCCTTGCGCTTGCAGGCTTGACCCAGTGAAATCGGCCACGAAGCGACCTTCGCCGATCTCGACTTTGACTTTCACCGTGAACGGCCCGTTGCCCAGGCCGTCTTCGTCGATGACGTCCTCGGCATAAAAAACGCCCCTAGGCAGGCTTGCAAACGCCGCCAGCGTCATCGCCTCGCCGTGCTCCAGCAACCGCTCGATGGCATCAAGGGTGGTTTCCTCGCCGTACTTGGCCACGATCGACAACAGCCGCCGCTCCCCCACACGCAACGCAGCTGCGCAGGCGTGCAAGTCCCCCAGCGTCATGTCTGGCAGACGGACGTTGGCGGCAATCATGTCCACCACAGCCTGATTAATACGCCCACGGTCATAGATGCGTACGGTAGGAAACTGCAAGCCTTCCTGGTAGATCTCTGAGGCATCGGAACTGAAGCTGCCAGGATCCTTGCCACCCACCTCCGTCCAGTGAGCCTTGTTGGCCGTCCAGGCGATCAGGCGCTCCTTATGGAAAACCGGCATGATCATCGAGACATCCGAAAGATGCGTGCCACCTCCGCCGTAAGGGTCGTTGGTGATGAACATGTCGCCGGGCAAAATATCGGTCAGCGGGAATTTCTCCATCACGCTGCGTACGGCGCCATCGAGCGTGCCGATAAAGCCAGGAATGCCATTGCCCTGGGAAATCAACTGTCCTGTCGCATCCGTAAGACCAATGCCGTAGTCCAGTGCCTCATAGATGATCGGGCTCATGCTGGTGCGCTTGAGGGCAATGAACATTTCTTCGCCAATGGCAACCAGGGCGTTCTTGATGATTTCGCGGGTAAATGGATTGGCGTTGCTCATGCCGAAACCTCCTGCACGTTGATATGGATGTGAAGGCCACCGTACGGGTCGACTTCAAGCCGATCGGCCGGGCGTACGACTGTCGTGGTGGTGGCCTCTTCGATAATCGCCGGGCCATCGATCCGCATACCGCTGAGCAGTGCCGAGCGTTGGTACAGGGGCGTCTTGACAGATTGTTCAGGCTCGAATTCGACCCAGCGCCGCCCACTCAACGCAACTTCTGCTGTGGTCGACGTACTCACACCAATGGGCGCCATGGGCGATTTGGGAACGTCGCCAAATGCCACCAAATGGAGGTTGACGACCTCGATCGGCAAATCCAGCCGGAAGGTGTAGGCCTGTTCATGCTGCGCGTGAAAGCGCTCGAGTATTGACGGCAGCTGCAGCTCATCAAGGGCGACTTTTACGGTGTGTTCCTGGCCGGTATAACGCGCATCGATATGCCATTCGAAACGGAGTTTTTCGAGCGACATACCATCGTCGGCAAATTGTGCTTGGGCAGTGGCCTGAAGACTGGCAAAAGCCCTGGTCAGGCCAGGCAAACCTTCGCCATCGAGCAGTTGCAGGTGAGTCTGTATGTAATCGCGGCGGGAATCGAGCATCAACATGCCCCATGCCGAAAAGACACCGGCGAACGGCGGAATGATGACTTTCGGAATCCCGAGTTCCGCAGCCAGGGCAGTGGCATGCAATGCCCCGCCTCCGCCGAAGGCCATGAGCGCGAAGTCACGAGGGTCATGGCCACGGTTGACCGAAATCAACTTGAGCGCGTTGACCATGTTGGCGTTGGCGATTTGCAATACGCCATGGGCCAGCAGCTTGGCCGACACGCCAATCTGGTCTCCCAGTTTCGCGAAAGCTCTTTGCACCCCTTCGACATCCGGTTTGATTTCTCCGCCGGCGAAGTCATCCGGATTGATCCGGCCCGTATACAGATTGGCATCTGTGGTCGTCGGTGCCATGCCGCCTCGACCATAGGCGACCGGCCCTGGCGTGGAGCCTGCGCTTTGCGGGCCTACACGCAGGCTGCCCGCCGCATCGATCCAGGCCAGGCTGCCGCCGCCATTGCCGATTTCAACGATGTCCACAACAGGTGTCATGATCGGATAACCGGCACTGATCGCCGTTTTCTCGATCACGTAATCGTTGCTGATGTCCACCTTGCCGTCATGGATCAAGGAACACTTGGCCGTTGTGCCGCCGATATCCAACGCCAGCAACTGGTTTTCCCCAATCAACTCTCCGTAGGCCTGCGCCCCGAGAATGCCGCCGACCGGCCCGGACTCCACCAGGCTGATCGGATCCTGCTTGGCCGCATTGACCGGGGAAATGCCACCGTTGGACTTCATGATGAAAGGTTCCGAATGCAACCCTTTATCTGTCAGGTGCCTGGACAGATTATCCAGATAGTCTCGCGTAGCCGGCATCACATAAGCCGACAACACCGTGGTATTGGTGCGTTCATATTCACGCAGTGCGCGGCTGACCTGATGCGAAGCGATGACCGCCACTTGCGGCCACAGATCGCTCACGGCAGCCATCAATTGCTGTTCATGCACGGGGTTGCAATAGGCATGCAACAGGCAGATCGCAATGGCTTCGACGCCCTCTGCGCGCAAAGTGTCGAGTAGGGCTGGCAGGGCTTCAAGGTTCAGGGGGGTCACCACTTCACCGCGATAATTCAAGCGCTCACAGATTTCCAGACGCAGATGACGCGGCACGAAAGGCGTCGGCTTGCGGTAGTAGGTATTGAAAATATCCGGCGTATTGCCCCTCGCAATCTCCAGCACATCGCGAAATCCACGGGTGGTCAGCAAGGCGGTTTTGACACCTTTGCGCTCGGTCAAGGTGTTGATCACCACGGTCGAGCCATGGGCAAAAAACTCGATGTCGGCATAACTGACGCCACTTTTGGCGACCGCATTGAGCAGTCCCTGTTCAAAGTTCGGCGGCGTGGTGTCGACCTTGACCGCGTTGATCACGCCGTTTTCCAGGTAAACCAGGTCAGTAAAAGTGCCACCGATATCGGTAGCCACACGGATTGTCATAATTCCTCCGGCAGTCACGCTAAAGCCGGCCAGCCGCAGGGCCGCCGGCTGTTTTTTCAAAAAGTGTGGGAAACGGTAAAGATCAGGCGTCCGTCGTTACGCAGGTACTCGCCACTGTTGTGGTAACGACCGGACAGGTCGGTGTCGACCCAGCTCAGTTTTGTATTGACTGGGCCGAAGCTGCGTTTGAGTGCAACTTCCCAGTTCGAGTATTCATGGGCACCCGTCAGATCCGTCTGGCGAAAGTACTCACCAAAGGAGTGCCCGGCCAGGAACGTCAGATCGACTTGCAAAGGCAGATTGAAGGTGTAGTCGGCCGCCACATACTGTGACGACTGGGACGTACTGATCATGTCATTGGAGTAGTAGAAATAGGTATTGAAATTGCCATAACCGAGACTGAATCCAATCTCTGGGTAGTTGATGTTGTAGTTGGTTGAAGGGAACGTGTAGTAATAACCGATCACGCCATATCGCAATCCGTTTTCCAGTTGGCCATTATAGCCACCGTAAAAGTCGATCTCGATGTTCGCGCCATCGTCATAGGCGTTGCCACTTTCGTAGCTGTCGGTATTTGTCGCCCAGGCGCCGACAAATAACCCGCTCTCGCCGGCCCAGTCCAGGCTCATGCTCAATGCCGGATCGTTGCCGGAGTAACCGATACCACGAACCTGGTATTCGGAGGTCAAGGCCAATGTACTGGACACCTGCGCATGGGCTACGCAACTGAACCCGAGTGCCGCTATCACGATGAGTCGGATGATATTCATTGAAACTGCTCCTGAACTTCTAAAATTTTTTATGAGCGTTGCGATTGGCAGAAAAAAAGACGAGCCAGCCCGTCGAACACACGCTTGTAGTGTTCGCTTGACTAAAAACAGGCATGGCTTCGCCCTCCGGGTAAAACCCCGGGTCAACGCATTGGGTGGGGAGTTATCAGTTTTACGAGTGCGACGGCACTACCGTAGAAACAGGGGTCAATCGGTGGAGCACCAGGTACGCGACGAGGGCGACCAGTAGTGAGTCCAATGTGGGTTGCGAAGTCAGCGTCCAGCCTTCAAATGACGTCATCCAGGCGACTGCGCTGGCCAGCGCCCAACTGATCAGTGCCGGCCAGCCAAATGCGCAGGACTGCTTCAGCGCGTCGATGTCATAGCGTTGTTGACGCACCACAAAGAAGTCCGCGACATAGATGCTCGCCAATGGCGGGATCACGATGCTCAAGGCCATGACGAAATCCAGGAAATGCGTCATGAACCCACCCACTGCCAGACCGGTCGCCAGCACACTGCCTCCCACAGTCAGCTTCCAGCTCGCTGTACGGCTGACGGTCGCCAGCGTGAGTGTTGCCGAATACAGATTCGCGGTGTTGGTGATCCAGGTGGAGAACACCAATACAGCCAAGGCCGCAAGCAATACACCCAGACTTGCCATGACCAGCATGATTTCGGTCTGGCCGGTGATGATCGACAACACACCACCAACGATAAGCACAAACGGAAAGCCCAGAGCCATTCCAAGAATAGCGATCAAAGCATCTTTTTCGGTGCGTGCATAACGGGTGAAATCGGGCATCAATACCGGTGTCAAAATCACCATCCCGATGGTGCTAGCGATGGCCAGTGCCAGGCTGTCACCCGAGCCTGTGAACCCGCCCAGTTGGCCAGGCGCTGCACGCTGGAAGCCCAGATACAATGCAAACAGCATGAACAGCGCCATAAGCGGCACCGAGTAAATCGACAGCCGATCCAGGCCGCGCAGCCCGTAAACAGCCATCAATGTCATTAGGATGCTGCCCCACACACAGTGCACCCACGCCGGCGTGACAATACCCCAGGAACTCTGCAAGGCACTGGCCACTGTGCTGCCGAAGATATCCGCCGTGGCGGCATAGAACCCCAACAAGGTCACCGCCATGGTCAGGTTGATCAGCTTGGCGCCATGCCGCCCAAAGGAAAACTGCAGAACCATGTAGGTACTCAGCCGTGTCCGAACACCAACCATCGCGGTCAATGCACACAGCAAACCGAGCACAGCACATACCCCGACGAAAATCAGCGAGGCCGTCGAAAATCCTACTTTTTGAGTAACGTCTGCACCCAGCCAGAACACCGGCAAGGTCATCCCTATCCCAAAGGTAATCAGCGCCAGCCCTGTTCCGGAAACTGTTTCGGACTGGGGCACGGGTCTGCGATCGTACCCGTCGGGAATCACGTTTTCTGTACTGTTCATGCTCGCCTCTATACTGGCAACGCCTGCTCTCCCACTATGAAACAGGAGGCAAGCCGGCTATTGGAATTGTTTTGAGGCGCTCGCGAACGCAGGAAACATGTTGCCAGCCCTACTGAAATCTAACTGCGCTTTTGCAGGGGCCAGGAAAAACAATCAACGGTTATTCAGCACGAAACTGCATGTTGTTCGGTAGCGTTTGCCGCAGCAACCATGCTGCGACGTCCGGTTCCAGCGAGGGTGTCAATGCGACCCGGACTGCCCGCTGGTACTCATCGAGCCACTGCGCTTCGGCCTG
Source organism: Pseudomonas sp. GV085 (assembly GCF_003050925.1). Taxonomy (GTDB): domain Bacteria; phylum Pseudomonadota; class Gammaproteobacteria; order Pseudomonadales; family Pseudomonadaceae; genus Aquipseudomonas. The sequence continues at coordinate 256,293 of NZ_QAOV01000002.1, forward strand.
ACTTAGCAGTCCATGGTCGATCAGTTCAATGGCAAACGGCGCCAGGGTAAGGACTTGAAACCTGAGGAACCCTGGATGCGCCTCGACCTCAACCACTTCATAGAGGTTCTCGATACGAATTCCAAGCTCACCGGACAGGTAAACGCCCGGCTCGATCGAGGTCACCATCCCCGCTTGCAGTGGCACCACGCTGGCGTGGGAGGCAATTCTGTGGGGCCCCTCGTGCACACGCAGATAGCTACCAACCCCGTGCCCGGTGCCATGGGCGTAGTCCAACCCTTCACGCCACATCACCTGTCGCGCAACGCTGTCCAGTTGCTGGCCACAGGTTCCAACAGGGAACATACAGCTCGCCAGTGCGATATGGGCACGCAGCACGGTGGTGTAAAGGCAACGCTGGCGTGCGGTCGGGAGGCTGCAGGCCAGCACCCGGGTCACGTCGGTCGTGCCCTGGGGGTATTGGCCACCGGAATCGATCAGCAGCAACTCACCGTGTTTGAGCTTTGCCGCCCGCCCAGGCTGGGGCAAGTAATGGGGCTGGGCACCATTGGCACCGGTGGCCGCGATGGTCTCGAAACTCACACCTTGGTAATCGGGATGCCGAGAACGCCAGCCCTCCAGAGATTCGACAATCGACAGCTCGCTTTGCCCGACAAACCGGTCGCAGCTGCAGTGGAACTCATACAGAAACCGGCACAGAGCCAGGCCATCGATACGATGCGCTTCACGGCTGCCACGCAACTCGGCGGGCTGCTTGCAGGCCCGTTGCAATAGCAGAGGATTTTGCGCCTCATAAAACACACAGGCGGCGGACTCGAACTGACGATAAACAGCCGCCGTGCACATACCGCGATCAACCCATACCCGTTGGCCATACAGTTCGGCGATGGTCTGGGCGAGCCATTGGGGTGGACGTACAGTCACCGCAGCGGGCAGCCAGCCTTGGGGCAGTTGCAGGCGGTCGGCATCGATGAACCAGTCCAGCCGGCCGTCGGCGTACAGCAGAGCGTTGCTGAACGGCAATGGTGCGATATCGATATCCTGACCGCGCACGTTCAACAGCCAAGCCAACATATCCGGCGCCGGCAGCCACAAGGCATCGCACTGCGAAGCGCTCAAGCTCGCAGTGAGGTGTTCGAGCTTGTCTTGCGCAGCCATACCTGCATGTTGCAGCCCCCAGGCAAGCACCGGGCTGTTCGGCGCTGCCGGGCGATTACGCCAGCATTCATACACGGGATTGTCCAGTGACTCGTGCCAGTTGAAGCCCGATTGCGTCGCCATGACCTGCCAGCGCGCGCACTCATCGACGCTGTGCAGCCTTGAGTCACAGGCGATGGTCGCGCCGGGTTGCAACTGCCCGCGCAGCCAGCCAAACAGGCCGCTGTCGTCCAGCATCAAGGTATCGAACCGAGCGCATTCCTGGCGGGCCTGCTCGGTATAGCGGCCATCGACCAACAGCGCTGCGCATTCCTGTGTCAGCACTGCCAACCCTACGCTGCCACTGAAACCGGTCAGCCAGTGCAAGGCTTCGTCAGCGGGGGCCAGGTCTTCATTGAGGTAGGCATCGCTGCGGGGAAGCAGAAACGCATCGTATCCACGCGCTGCCATCACCGCCCTTACCTTCTCAGAGCGCCCCATCACACACCTCGCGACTGACGGTAGGCTCGCACGATGGCGATCTCAGCCTCAGGCGGCAAGTATTCCTGCGCCCCGGCACGACTCCAGATCGCCTCGACCACCTCCATGCCCGCACAGACCTGCCCGAACGCGGCGAAGCCCAGGCCGTCCGGATGGCGAGCTCCGCCATGATCGAAGTGCGGCTGATCGCCGATACAGATAAAAAAATCACCTTCGGCAGTGTTGGCCTCGTCACGGCCCAGCGACACACTGCCATGACAATGGCTCAAACCGGTCTGCAGGGTGCTTTCGAGTTCGATCATGGGCAGATTATTGGCTGCCAGGGGGCGCGTGCCCCCGTGCACGACACTGATGCGCACAGGATCTTCCGGTTGCTGATTGGACGGATTGACGATGCGGAAAATGCTGTTGCCGTCATAGCGACCACTGTCCACGTAGGCCAGAAAATTCGCGGTGGTCAGCGGTGCCTGATGACTAAACAACTCGAGTGTAAAGGCCCCCAATGCCGTTTCCAGGGTGACGTACGTAGATGTAGACATGGCTGTTCTCTCCCTCGGGATAAAACTGCCATTGTCCGCAAAGACGACGATGCAAAAGATTGAGATAGCCGGTGTGCAGAGCACTTGCTGCGGGATGCAGGCGCATTTACCGCAGATTGTGCAGGTCGGTCGTCGTCACTCCCGCCAAATCAGATTCTCTAGCGGATAGCCGGCAAACCACTTGGTTTTGTCGAGAATGATGTTGCTGCTGATTTTCAGGATGTTGGGGTTTTCATCCAGCAGCTGTTCACAGAGCGTGTTGAAGTCGGTAACGGTCGAACAGGTTGCCAGGGCAATGTAGTCAAACTCGCCATCGACCTTCAGGCAGTCGACCAGCTCGCGACGCTTGGCAATGAAGCGTTCGAATTGAACACGCAGATGTCCGGCGTGATCGCGCAGGCTGAACATGACATAGGCCATTACATTGATACAGATCGCGTCGATATCGATCGACGCCATGTAGGCGCGAATGTAACCGGCATCCTCCAGCGCCTTGGTTCTTTGCAGGCAGGCGCTGGGGGATAGATTGATTTTCTCGGCCAACTCCAGATTGCTGATCCGAGCATTGCTTTGCAGATTTTCAAGGATTGCTCGGTTGATACGATCCAACTTCACTTTTTTCATGTTGCCTCTACACCAATCAACGATAAACCCCAGGATCTGGCGGAAAAAATATCTGCCATGAGACTGACATGAGGCTAGCGATCTGAATAGCCCATACCTTATGACCCCCAATCGCAATCATTTCTGTTCATCCTGGCGCTAGCGAATAGTCAACACGGATGTCAGCTTTCGACTGAAGAAAAGAGCTTTGATGAATTGATGTTCAACTTTGCATAGCACACAACGAAAGATCCATTTTGGTCGGCGAATGTCTGCAATGGGTCGATTCTGTTGAAAACAGTCGGTCTGCCCAACTGCCTGACCATCGACTGGTGAAAATGCGCTGAAGTACATGACTGGCGTAAGCCTGAGGTGTTCCCCTTCACGAAAGGGCCAACACCTTTTCTCGCTGGCTGGTAGCCCCCCCTTCAATCCTCAGCCTGCGACAAAGGCCTGGCCACCTGCTCCAACGCTCGACGTTCCGCAGCCACCCCCCAAACCGCTTGCACCGCCGCCGCCACACACATGAGTGCAGCGCCTGTCAGGTAACCCATCAACAGGCTGCTGCGCTGCTGGGTCTGGATCAGTTGGCCAAACAACGTCGGCCCGATGATGCCGCCCAGGCCGGTGCCAAATGCGTAAAACACGGCGATGGCCAAGGCGCGGATTTCCAGTGGGAAGGTTTCCGACACGGTCAGGTAGGCCGAGCTGGCCGCAGCGGACGCGAAAAAAAAGATCACCATCCACGCCGCGGCTTGCTGGGTGACATCCAGCCAACCCTGCCGGAAGGCATAGCCATTGAGCGCCAGCAACACCCCCGACATCGCGTAGGTGAAGCTGATCATCACCCGTCGGCCGATCACGTCGAACAGGCGCCCCAACAGCAGCGGCCCGCAGAAATTGCCCAGTGCCAAGGGCAATACATACCAACCTACATGCTCGACGGGCACCTGGTAAAAATCGGTGAGCACCAGCGCATAGGTGAAGAAGATCGCGTTGTAAAAGAACGCCTGCGCGGTCAGCAGGGTCAGCCCCACCAGCGCGCGGCGGCGGAATCTGATGAACAGGGTATGGAAGATCTCCCCAATCGGCGTATGGTCCCGCGCGTGCAGGCGCAGTGGTTTGCCGGTCACGGCCGGCAGTTCATGGCCTTGTTCGCGCAGGCGCGCTTCGATGCCTTCGACGATGCTTCGTGCCTCATCGCGCCGACCGTGAATCAGCAGCCAGCGCGGGCTTTCCGGCAGCCACAGGCGCATCACCAGGATCACCAGGCCCAACACTGCACCAATACCGAAGCACAGGCGCCAGCCCAGATCGCCGCCGACCACTTGCGGATCCAGCAACACGATCGCCCCGCCGGCGCCAAGCGCTGCGCCTAACCAGAATGTGCCGTTGATGGTCAGGTCGACCCAGCCACGATAGCGTGCCGGGGTGAATTCCTGGATGGTCGAATTGATCGCCGTGTATTCGCCGCCGATGCCCATGCCCGTGAAGAAGCGCAACAGCAGGAAGCTTTCCAGGTTGAAGGAGAACGCCGTGGCCGCCGTGGCGCCTACATAAAGCCATAACGTAACGAAGAACAGCTTGCGCCGCCCCAGGCGATCGGTCAGCCATCCGAACACCAAGGCACCGAGCACTGCGCCAGCGATGTATATGCCGCCGGCCAAGCCAATATCGAAGTTGCTCATGCGCAGGTCGGGGCTGTTTTTCAGCGCGCCGGACACCGAGCCGGCCAGGGTCACTTCCAGGCCGTCGAGCAACCAGGTGATGCCCAGCGCGACCACCAGCAGAGAGTGAAAGCGGCCCCACGGCAAGCGGTCCAGGCGTGCTGGAAGATGGGTTTCGAATATGGCGCCGGGCTCGCGGCTATGCAGCTGTTGGTGGGTCATCGCTACAACATTGGCTTGTGCTCTACCTTGTGAGTTAGGAGTCATCCCCCGGATCGGGAGTTCAAAATTCCGCTGCCGGGTTGCACGCAGTGGTGAGCCCCTGGCGACCGAGCAGTGAACTCGCCAACAGCGCCTTCAAACCCATAGGCCTGGCAAAATGATAACCCTGGGCCTGCCCCGCCCCCATTTCGCGCAGCAGGTCCAGCGTCGCTTCATCCTCGACGCCTTCGGCCACTACACTCAGGTCCAGCGATTCGGCCATCCGCACAATCGCCCGGACAATCGCGCGACTGCGGGGACTGGTGGTCAGTTCGAGGATGAACGACTTGTCGATTTTCAATCCGCTGAAACGGTATTGATGCACATAGCTCAGGGATGAAAACCCTGCACCGAAGTCATCGAGTACCACCGACATGCCGTTGTCCGCCAGTTGCTGCATGGTCTGTCGGGCAATCGCCGGCTCGGCGACCAGCGCCCCTTCGGTCAGCTCCAGGCAGATTCGTGACGGCGAGACCCGGTGCTGCGCCAACAGTGTCAGCACCTCACCGGCGAAGTCCGGACGCGTCATGCTGTAGCTGGAGCAGTTGACGTGCACCGGCGGCCAATCGGCGTTCCCGGGTTGTGCGAGGATCGCTGCAATGCTGGTCAGCATGTACAGGTCCAGTCGACCGATCAGGCGCAAACCCTCGACATCCGGCAGGAACTCGCCCGGCGCAATCACCCGGCCGCCCGGCTGATGCCAGCGGATCAGCGCTTCAAGGGCCAACAGTTCGCCGGTTTCGACGCTGACGATCGGCTGGAAATACGGCAGCAGCTCGTCAGTACGCTTGAGCGCGTTGCGCAAGGCCCCTTCTCGCTCGACCTGGTCCGAGACTTCACGGCGCACTTGCTGGTTGAACACCGCGTAGCTGTCGCGCCCGGCACTCTTGACCCGATACATCGCCGCATCGGCATCGCGCAGCAAGTCGGCGGGCTCGTGATGGAACTGGTTGTCGGCACTGACGATACCGATGCTGCAGGACGAGAAAACCTCATGGCCGTTGATGAAAAACGGCAGGTCGAACGCCACCAGGATCCGCTCGGCAATTTCGATCATCACCTCCAGCGGGGCCTCGGGAGCCAGCACCGAAAACTCGTCGCCCCCCAGGCGCGCCAGCATGTCGGTGTCGCGCAGGCAACCGCGCAATCGGTGGGCCGCCTGCATCAACAGCAGGTCGCCAAAATGGTGGCCGAGGCTGTCGTTGACCATCTTGAAGCGGTCGAGATCAATGAACATCACCGACAGGTGCCCGCCTTCGTTGCCGAACCGCGACCAGGCCAGATTGAGGCACTGTTGCAGGTAGGTGCGATTCGGTAGTCCGGTCAGCGCATCGTGGGAGTTTTCGTGCTGCAACTTGGCATTGGCGTGGTCGAGCTCGCGGGTGCGGCTCTGCACCCGGGCTTCCAGTTGGAGGTTGGCGGCATGGATCGCTTCAGCGGCCGTGCGTCGCGACAACGCTGTGTCGATGTGCCGCGACACGAACGTCAGCAGCTCCTGGTCTCGCTGGGTGTAGCTCACCTGCGAGGTATAGCTTTGCACCGCCAGCACGCCTCGCACCACGTCGTCTTCGAACAATGGAATGCCCAGCCAGGAGTAGGAGCGCACAGACTCATGGGCAATTTCGATTTCACCGTGCGCGGACAATCGTTCAGCCTCGCCGGCGTCAATCAGGCAGGGTCGACGCTGACGAATCACGTACTCGGTCAAGCCCCGGCGCCCTCGGCGTGCCGCTGGGCGGGTCGTCTGCCGTTCATCGACGTAATAGGGAAACGTCACCTCACCGGTCGCGCCGTCGAACAGGGCAATGTAGAAGTTCTGCGCGAACAGCAGTTCACCGACGATACCATGCAAGGTCTGGAACAACTCGGCCATGTCGCCAGGCCGGCTCGACAGTTCGGCTATCTGGAACAGCGCGCTCTGCAGATGTTCGGCGCGCTCTCGGTCTGCCACTTCCTGCCTCAAGGCGTCGTTGAGTGCCGAAAGCTCCAGGGTGCGACGCATCACCGTTTCTTCCAGGTCCTCCCGGTGCAGAATCCGGTCCAGCGCCATGGCCACGTGACGGGCTACCACCAGAAACAGCGCGCGGTCTTCAGCGCTGTAGATGCGAGAAACGTCGTAGACCTGCATTGCCAGCATGCCAAACACGTCATCCGAGGCATTTTTCAACGGTGCCCCCATCCAGAACTCGGGACGATCACCCACGCAATAAAAACGGTTTTCGGCCTGAGCCGCGAGAATGCCGGCAGAGTCAATCAGCAACGGCTGGCCAGAGGTCAGCACCTGACTGGTCAACGACAGATGCGCAGGGTCAAGGTATTCGTAGTTCTCAGCCTCCAGGGCATCAGCGTCGATGATGTCGACGTAATACGGGTAGTCGATCTTGCCAGTGCGCGGGTTATACAGCGCGAGATAGAAATTCTCGGCGTCGATCAGGCTGGCCAGAAGCCGGTGAACCCCGACCAGAAACACTGACCGGTCGCGGGTCGAACTGGCCAGATAGGTAATTTCATACAGCACACGCTGCGTGATCTGCGCACGGGCAAGGGTATTGGTCTGGAGCTGAATGCCCAGGCGCTGGGCAAGTTCAGCGAGCGCCGGTTCTGCAGTATCGTCGACTGGCGCGAGTAGCCAACCCAGCACACTTTCGCCTCTACCGGTCGGCCAGCGGTGCACGTTGCGGGCCCGGCAAAAGGCTTCAAACTCGTCATTCGCAACGCTTGAAGGCCACTGTACCCGTGGGTCGCCCTGGCCAACCCGATGCATCTGTTCACCGGTGCGGTAAAACACCCAGGCGCTGGTATGGGCCCAGTTGCGCGCTGAGTCCAGCAATTGTCCGATCGTGTCGTCGCCGCCAGCGTAAGGCATGCCGACAGGATCAGGGTTCTCTATGGGTTCAAGTGCTGCAACTTCGCGCGTGAGCGATTGCCATGGGGAGTCGGTCAATGTACGAAAACTCATCAGCGCTCCCTGAGCCCAAAACTGCCGACACTCGCTTACTGATTGCCAGCAATGTGCCGTAAAGCTTTCCGTTTAAAGCTTATAGCGGTTTTTTTCAATGACTTTATGCACGTTGGTGCCAGGTATGAGACTGACCACAAGTTATTCGCTGCTTGTTGTCTGATGGGGCGGTGTGTGTTGCGGATTCAACCGGACGATGCAACTCACTGGGCTCCGTATAAGTGGGAGGAGCTGGCCGCGATTCGCCTTCGAGGTATGCCTTCGGCCAAACCGTCCCAATATGCGAAGAAACTGTCCTGCCATGCCAATAGCATCGCGCCCGGGATACCTACCATAGGAACGGCACCTCTGCCTGATAGGCAGGGGACAGCTACCTATACCGGATGCACATATTGCGCACCGCCATACAAGTACGGATTGGACACTACAATGACAAAAATCGCCGCAGCCCAGGACACTCCCTCACCACTCACGCCCTCGGCACCCGCCATTATCCGGTCGTCAGTGCGCCAGCATTCGATCAAGGTGCAGATTTGCTCCCCCGCCATCGGTGCCGAACTCAGCAACGTCAACCTGGCCGATGCTGCCCAAGACCCTGAACAGATCGCGGAAATCCGGGCGCTGTGGTTGAAGCACAAAGTGCTGTTCTTTCGCGACCAGGACATCACCCCCCTGGAGCAACAGCACTTCGCCGCGCAATTTGGCGAACTGGAAGGTCATCCCCTGGCGCCGAGCCATCCGGAGGCGGACAAGCTGCTAATGCTGTACCGCAACCTTGACCCGGGCAAGCCCAAGAGCTTTGTCGAAAAGGCCAGCCGGGAAAACCTCTGGCACACCGATGTCACCTTCAAGCCGGCTCCGCCTCGCGGTGCGATATTGCGCTGCGAACAGGGGCCTGAATCCGGCGGCGACACCCTGTTCTCCAACATGGTGTTGGCTTACGAAAACCTGCCCGACACCATCAAGCAAAGGATCGAAGGTCTATACGCAAAACACAGTGCCGAGCACTCCTTTGGCGCCCAGTTGCCGCGTGAGCAACGTCATGCCATGGCCGCGAAGAACCCCAGTGCTGAGCACCCGGTGGTGTTGATTCATCCTGAAACGGGCGAAAAGGTGCTGTTCGTCAACTCCGCGTTCACCACTCATTTCGCGAATTTTTTCAACTTCGAGGACATCCGCTACGGCCAGGACTTCATGCCCGAGGCTCATCACCTGATGAACTACCTGACCTCTCAGGCCGCGATTCCGGAGTACCAGGTACGTCTGAAGTGGCGCACCAACACGATTGCCATGTGGGACAACCTGCAAGTCCAGCACTACGCGGTGGCGGACTACGGCAATGCGCCAAGAAAGATGCTGCGCGCCACCCTCGCGGGCACCCCGCTCACCTGATTCGAACCGTCTCCCCATCGAAAACCAGGACACCCGACCATCAGAGATCGTCGGGCGGCCTTGGCTAACGACCAATACTCGATCTGAACCGCATCAATGGAGATAGACATGCTCTACGAACACGTCGACACCGCAGTCATCGATGGCGAATCGCTGCCGTGGGTACCCTTTACGCCCTACGCCGAAAACGTCCTGCTGAAGTACTTCAAGCTTGACCCGATTCGTGGTGAATGGATTGTCATGATGAAGTCGCCGATCGACATGCAACTGCCCAAGCACCATCACACGGGCACGGTGATGGTCTACACCATCGAAGGCCGGTGGAAATACAAGGAACATGACTGGATCGCCGGTCCTGGCAGCATCGTATATGAGACGGCTGGATCGACTCACACGCCTGAAGTCGTCAGCACCGCAGGCACAGACGGCTATGTGCTCACCCTGGTTCAGGTCAATGGCGATCTCGCGTTCCTGGACGGGAACGACAACATTGTTGCGCTCGAAAACTGGAAGTCCGGGTTGCATCGCTATCTGGCTTATTGCGAGCAGCATGACATCGCACCGAGAGACCTGACGGCATTCAACTGATGTCGTTCAAATGTCCCCAAGGCCCATGCATGGCCGCGAGTGATCGCGGCCATGCACAAAGCAATACGCTCGCTACTGGCGCTTCATCTGCTCGAGAAACTCAAGGAGCAATTCGCTGACATGATCGGCACTTTCTTCTGCCGCGCTATGGCCCACACCGGGTAGCAGTACCTTCTTCTGCAGTCCGGGCAGATAGGTGTCGAGCTGCTCGTAGAGACTACGGATTTCGACTGGTTCGAGTGATGGGTCGGCCGCACCTCCGATGAACAGGCTCGGCTGACGCACTACCGCACCGTCAAGAAACGCGGTGATTTCCCAGTTGCGATCGCGACAGCGGTAGTAGTTCAGGGCACCGGTAAACCCTGTGCGCGTGTATTCAGCGACGTAGTAATCGAGCGATCGCGCGCTCAGCCATGACGGAAACTCCCCTTCGGGCTCAGTGAAGGCGTTGAGAATGGGTTCACCTGGCTCAACGAACAGACGCCAGCGTTCGGCCCCGACGGCGTTGCCCGAGATCGAGTAGAAAACGCTGCGCAATGTTTTTCTCGTATCGCAGGCCAACTCGCGATCCGGCTTGTCGAGCTGCTGGAAATACAGATGGTGATAGACCCTGCCCTTCGCCATTGCCTGTAAAGCTACGGTCGGCTTGATCTTGCCGCGCGGTGGCACCGGCGTATTGAGCATCACCAGGCCACGGAACAGATCCGGCCGCAGCATGGCTGCCGCCTGGGCCACCCAGGCGCCCAGGTCGTGGCCGATGATCACGGCGGACGTTTCGCCCAGGGTTGCCATCAAACCCACCATGTCGCCAACGGCCTGACTCATGTCATAGGCTTCGACCGAGCCTGGTCGGCCGGATTGCCCAAATCCCCGTTGATCGGGAGCGATGACCCGAAAGCCCGCCTCGGCCAAAGCCACGATCTGGCGCCGCCACATGTACCAAAGGTAGGGAAAGCCGTGCAGCAGAATGACGAGCGGGCCCTGCCCCTCGTCGATGTAGTGCATGCGAATGCCGTTGACTTCGGCAAAGCAGTGGTTGAATGCATCGGGGTCGTCGGCATCCACTTGTCCCATTGCGGCGGGCGGCTGATCGATGCGTATTGCAGTGCGCGTGTCCATTATCTACCTCCATCTTTTGTAGTTGCAGGCTTGAAGGTAGCCGTGACAGGGTACCCTGCACTAAGCTCCTCAGGACACAATCTTGTGAAATTGGGACACGAGGGATGCATGTATACCCTGACGCGAAGCGCCAGCCTTACTGGCTATGAACAGGTTGCCCGTTCAGTGGGGCTGGATCCTTTACGTATGCTGCGGATGGCCAAACTGCCCACCAGTGTCCTCGACGATCCGAACATCATGATCAGTATCGATTCGGTGGGTTGGCTTTTGGAGGAGTCAGCCCGCCTTTCTGGCCAGGAGGCTTTCGGATTGTTGCTCGCGCAAACGAGGCACCTTTCCAACTTCGGCATGTTGGCGCTGCTGATCCGCGAAGAACCGACACTTCGTACCGCACTGCAATCGTGCGCGCGCTATATGCGGCTGCATAACGCTGGGGTGGAGTTGCGGCTTGAGGATGTGGGCGACCTGGTGCTGCTGCATGTGGGTGTGAATATACAGGGTCATCACGGTGTCTGGCGCCAGGCTATCGAACAGTCGACGGGCATCGGACTGCGGACGTTGAGCATGCTGACGCGCAATACGTTCCGCCCGGTCAGGGTCAGTTTTACTCACGAGCGCCCGGCCAACCTTGAAGTGCACCACCATGTGCTGGGAACAGCCATCGAGTTTTCACAGGAATTCAATGCCATCGTTTGCCGCGGGTGTGATCTGGACATGCCCATTGCTGCGGCTGACCCCGCGCTGCATCGCGAAGTGAAGCGATCGCTGGACATGCAGTTGGCTAACCTGCGTGACGAGCCGGCGCAGCGGGTACGCCAGATCGTCAAGATGCTGCTGCCCAGCGGACTGTGTTCTGTCGATGGGGTTGCCCAGCATCTTGGCATGCATCGACGCACCCTCAACCGGCACCTGGCAACCGAGGGAGAGAGTGTCACGACGATCATCAATGCCGTACGCGCTGAACTCGCCGAGGAGTATCTGGCCAACAGCAAACGGCGATTGTATGAGGTCGCCGAACTCCTGGGCTTTTCCTCTGCCGGTGACTTTTCACGCTGGTTCCGCAACCGGTTTGGCCAGACACCCTCGGATTGGGCTGCGTGCTACCGAGAGAGCAAGACGACACCCCGGCTCAATTTGCACAAATAGAAAGCCAGGTCCGGATGCGGATCAACCTCCCCCTCCCCGCTGCTTTTCAATGACGTTGAACGTATCAGTCGTCGTTGTCATCGCGATCGCGGTAGCGACGGTGATCGCGCTCGTAGTCACGACGATCATAGTCACGGTAATAACCTCGATCATCGTCCCCTCTCTGGTCGTAGCCACGTCGATGATCATGATCGTGATATCGACCGTACCTTTCTCCGTCATCCCAGTGCGGGCCACAGCCTCCCAACAAGACGGCGCTGGAAATGGCCACGATCAAGATTGCTGCGCGATTCATATGAACGTCCTAAACGTCGGAGGTATGGAATGGTTACAACTATGACCATTCAGTAACTCAATGATTCCTCAGGGAAATACAAACAAGTGATGGTCGCTCTCCCATCGAATGCCCGTCGAGACAGCCAGAGCCTGTCATGAATAGCCAAGGGACTGTCGTCAAATGAAAAGCGCCCCTAACGCGGGGGTTATTTAATGGCAGCACTGAAAAAGCCTCTGGCGATCGAGTCGACGTAAGCGACTGCTGCGCCTGAGTCACGAGTTGCCTGGTCCGCCTGGCAGGAGAATAACAATATGAAATTCGTGAAGAGCCTTCTGGCTGCCGTACCCCTCATGGCGCTGGCCATCGATGCCCTGGCCTATGTATCGAACCAGGAAGCCGCCCGGCTGGGCACCAGCCTGACGTGGGTGGGTGCCGAAAAGGCCGGTAATGCCGATGGCTCCATCCCGCCCTACAACGGTGGCCTGACCACTGCCCCCGCAAGCTTCAAAACCGGCGACAGCATGCGCCCGGACCCCTTTGCCCACGAAAAACCACTGCTGGTGATCAACGGCAAGAACGTCGAGTCGTACAAAGGCATGCTGACCGCCACAACCGTAGCGTTGGCCAGGCGTTACCCCGGTTTTCGCATCGATGTGTATCCGACCCACCGCACTGCATCGCTCCCACAGTCGGTACTGGACAATAGCCGCCGCAATGCCACTGCCGCTAGGTCCCTCAACGGCGGGATCGCCATCGACAATGTGATGCCCGGCGTGCCGTTCCCGATCCCGCAATCAGGCGCTGAAGCGATGTGGAACTTCCTGCTGCGCTACCAGGGTGTCAATATCCATTCCAAGTACGACTCCTGGAGCGTCGACACGGCGGGCGTACCGAGCCTGGCGGTCACCGGTGAGGCATTCGTCTCCTTCCCGATTTACGAGAACATGTCCAAGCCCTTCAACAGCTCCGACATTTACTATCAGTTGAAACTGTCCTATACCGGCCCCGCGCGCCGGGCCGGCGAGTCGATCATGCTCAAGAACGCCACCAACCCGACGCAGTTTCCTGGCCGGGCCTGGCAGTACATGCCTGCCCAGCGCCGCGTCAAACAGATTTCGATCCTGGCCTACGACACACCCAACCCCGGTACCGCCCGGGCACTGGAGTTGTATGACTGGACGCTGGTCGGCAAGCAGGAAATGATCGTGCCCTACAACACCTACAAACTGACCTACGCTCGCGATGCCAAATCGCTGACCACGCCAAACTTCATCGCGCCGGACTTCGTACGCTGGGAAAAACACCGGGTCTACGTCGTGGAAGGCAATCTCAAGCCCGGTGCAAACCACATCTACCAGAAGCGCCGCTTTTACCTGGATGAAGACACCTGGGCCGCTGTGGCCTCCGATCAGTACGACACCAGTGGCCAGCTATACCGTGGCTCCTTCGCTTTCTTCAGCCAGAGCTATGACCAACAGGTCCCGGACGCCACCCCTTTCATGACGTACGACCTGTCGAAAGGCACCTATAACATCAATGGCGTGGTGGGCCCTCATGGCGGCATCCGCTACATCGAGCCGCTATCGACGGCGCAGTGGGTGCCAGAGTCCATGGCGGGCACCGGCATTCGCTAGCAACGCCCGGTCATGTATGACCGATAAATCACAAAGCCCCGGTTCGAAAAAAACCAGGGCTTGAGATTTCGGGTGGGTCGAGGCTGAGGGCCTGAGCCTGTTTCGGCGCCTGACCGGCGGGATCTTCCTGCCGGCCGACGATAGTGAAATATCAGTTACCCGCACTCGTCATGGAGACAGGCATCTAGCGCTTCCCCTTCATGCAGACGACGGAAAGATAAGCACCCCAAAGAACACCACACAAGGCAAGTATGAGCTCCGGATTGAAAATGTTCTGATCGGCCGGCGCCACCAGGATTTCGCTATATAGGCACAAGGCGCCCGCGATCAACGCAAGAAAGTATCCGGTCCGGGTTCTGGTCCGGCGCAGCAACAGAACCTTTTTCAGCCCCTCGTCTTTCCATTCTTGAAGGGGTATGCATTGGATCTCCTCCAGCAGCACCACACCCCACAGCAACGCGCACAACCAATAGCCTATCATCATGATTTCCTCCAGTTAGAACATTGATTCAACAGGTAGAACATTAATTCAACATGAATACAGCGCACACTCCGCGCTCAACTTACAAAGATCGATTCCAGAGTCTTTTCTGACTCGTGCAATTTGCTCTCACGCAAATCCATATCCTGAAGCAGGTGAGAGGGTTCGAGCGACCGCTGCCTGGGGCGGCGATGCAGGACCATGGTCGGGGAGTCCGAGTGGAGCACGCCCGGTCTCGTTGCCAGTGGTCGCATCCCGCTGGACCACTTCAGCGGTGTCGAAGTCATACTCCCAGTGGCCTGCCTCATTCCACTTGTGGAGAAAGTAGGTATAAAACGGCACAAACAGTCCCTGGTCCGGCTCCGCGTATTGCAGCCCGAACACATACTCAGGCTGCTCCTTCATTTCACGACCGCTATGGCAATGCTGGACCCAGGCAAGGTCGTCGAGGACGACAACCTTCCAGAACGGGTCGTGGTCATAGAACTTCAACGAAACTTTCTTGCCGCTTCTGCGGCACTCGTTCAGGAACGCAATGCTGGCGGCAAGCTCCTGTTGAAAGGTCGAGGTCGTAATGTTTTTCGCAAGTGAGTCGACTCGCTTGCGCGCCGCTACGCCAAGTGGATTGAGCAACATGACGCGGATTTCATACGCCGTCGTGAAGACCTCCTTCAACAGGCTATTGGGGGCAATCAGGGTTTCGTACCCCGTGAGCGAAAGGATGGAGGCGTCACGCGCCGCCGGTAATGAGCGAACCAGATTCCGTTCCTGAAGGGTCGAAAGCCATCCCTTGCGCGGATGCCTGGTGAAGAGCAGCGAAGCCATCTTTGCGCTTGTCAGGCGATGACCGTTGTCCCATGCGCGTTTGCACAGATAGAACAGAACCATCAAGGTCGAGGCCAGCACGATTTCTGTCGCGAGCAGCAGATTCGCGTTCAACTCCACGCGTGGCCACCATACATAGAGGATGTACCGCGCGGCATCCGGCGTGGCAAACGCCATGGCCATAGCGAGCAAGGTGATGACGCCATGTGACATGACCTGCCGCAGCACGGCTAGAAAGTCGTGTTCTTTACTGATTGGTTCCATGGGGTACTGCTCCCATTTGGTGATGATTGCCAGCAGGAAAAATCTTCTGGTAACAGGTACTTGGCTAAACGCTCCAACATGCGGCCCATGATGGCCAGTTCATGGTTCTTGTCGTAGAACGCGTAGGCACCCGCTTTTGTGAAGTACTTCCAATGTGCCGGAGCTGCGCAATCGCTGACCACTATGACTTTTGTCAGCGGATACTCGGCTGCGACCACACGCAATACTTCCATGCCCTGACCGTCGCCGAGGTTGATGTCCAGCAAGACGACATCGGGCGGTTCACGCCGGATGGCGACGATGGCGGCCGTTGCGCGGTGGAACACCCCGGCAAGTGACAGGCCAGCGATCCTTGGCGACACCGTGCGCCACAGCGCGGGCACGGCGTTCGAATCCTCAACGACAAACAGACGCAAAGGGCCTGAATATCTGGCTGGCATCAGTGCAGTCAATGGTTCTGTGCTGGTGACCTGCATGATTTCACCTCTCTTTTTTGACATAGCTGTACAAGACGCTGACGAAGACAACTTCATTCAGCGGACTAAATCTTGCGTGGGGGTAACTATGCTCAAGTAGAACGAAACCGACTATCGACGTTAGCTGGACTTCTTTGTGGAGATATCGGCCAAGAGCTTGTAGTGATTCCACTACAAGCAGGCTGGATCGGGTGACGGGGCGCTCTAACTCAACAGGCCGTTTTCGAGCGCATAGCGGGCCAGTTTCGCGTTGCTGTCCATCCCTGTTTTTTCCAGGATGCGTGCCCGGTACGTCGTGACGGTACTCGGACTCAAGTGCAATATCTCAGCGATGCGGACAATTCGCTCGCCTGAAGCGAGGAGCTTCAGGACTTCAAGCTCCCGGTCGGATAGCGCTTCGTGGGGTGCCCCGTCGCCTCTGCCGATAGCGTTAACCAGTTTTTCTGCCAGCTCAGGACTGACGTGCTTGCCGCCTGAGGCCACCTTGCGGACTGCCGCCACCAGGGTGGCTGCGGAAATATCCTTGGTGAGGTATCCCGCTGCGCCGTGCTTGATTGCGCGTAATGCATAGGCCTCGACCGAATGCATGCTCAACATCAGAATCGCGAGCTTGGGCTTCTCTGCACGCATGAGCTTGAGGAGTTGGAGGCCGGTTTTATCGGGCAGCTGAATATCTACCAGCGCCACGTCGAAATCCTGCTCCCGGACCAGGCGCATGGCGTCTTGTGCCGTCTCTGCTTCGCCCGTTACGTCGATCTCGCCGGCAGTCTCCAGCATGCGTCGCACGCCGTTACGCACGATGCTGTGATCATCCACCAGCAAGACTCTGATTTTTTGGTCAATCATCTGTATTTTCCATTCGCACCCGCAAGGCCCTGGCCGTATCGTGTCTCGATGTACAGATGATGTTGAACCCGCCGGCACAGTGGCGCGCACTCATGCATTCCCACACTAACCCTGCGGCCAGCGGCCAGCAAGCCATGGAGTCTGCTGCAGAGTTTGACGTTAGCAGGCGCAGAGCACACTTGCACTTTTGCCTCAGGCGTTAGCACTCACTTCTCGGGAATGCGGGTGCAGGCGGTTGGAATGGCCTGTTCCCGGCCAACTTCCCCAGGATCCGGGGCATTGCGCCAACCTTGCTAATATTTCGTAAGCCAACGCTCAGTCTTCAGCATGGTCAATACTGCAATACCGGCTCCTGCGTAACGCCTTGCGCGTGTCATCCATTTTGCCTGGACATAGACATGGCCACAGTAACGACACCCATCGAAGTATTCGACATGAAGACGTTGCTGACAGCGCTGAAGGCGTTGCGCAATGGTGACTTCACCACGCGTATGCCGGATGACTGGACCGGCATGCCGGGCAAGATCGCCGACACGCTCAACGAGATCATCGACATGGCAGCCGATACTGCCACCGAATTCGAACGCGTGGCGCGACTGATCGGCAAGCAGGGCAAGGTCGATGAGCGTATTCAATTGCCGATGATGAAAGGCTCATGGCAAAAGATCGTCAACTCGAGCAATGCGCTCACCAGCGACCTCATCAGCCCGATGAACGAGATGATTCGCGTTATCGGTTCGGTTGCCGAGGGTAATCTGAGCCAGCAGGTACCACCGGTACTCGATGGCCTGAAACTGCGGGGCCAGTTCCTCAAATCCGCCGGGATCGTGAACACCATGGTGACTCGTTTGGGCTCCTTCGCCTCCGAGGTGACCCGCGTGGCGCTGGAAGTCGGTACCGAAGGCAAGTTGGGCGGTCAGGCGGAAGTGGGTGGCGTATCAGGCACCTGGCGCGACCTGACCGAATCGGTCAACGGCATGGCGGCCAACCTGACCACCCAGGTGCGCAACATCGCACAAGTGACGACCGCGGTGGCGCGCGGCGACCTCGGCAAGAAAATTACCGTTGAAGCCAGGGGCGAGATTCTCGAACTGAAAAACACCATCAACACGATGGTCGACCAGCTCTCCAGCTTCGCCTCGGAGGTGACACGCGTGGCGCTGGAAGTCGGTACCGAAGGCAAACTGGGTGGACAGGCCGAAGTGACCGGTGTGTCCGGTACCTGGAAGGACTTGACCAATTCGGTCAACGGCATGGCGGCCAACCTGACCACCCAGGTGCGCAACATCGCACAGGTGACGACCGCGGTGGCGCGCGGCGACCTCGGCAAGAAAATTACCGTTGAAGCCAGGGGCGAGATTCTCGAACTGAAAAACACGATCAACACGATGGTCGACCAGCTCTCCAGCTTCGCCTCGGAGGTGACACGCGTCGCGCTGGAAGTCGGTACCGAAGGCAAACTGGGCGGACAGGCGGAAGTGACCGGTGTGTCCGGTACCTGGAAGGACCTGACCAATTCGGTCAACGGCATGGCGGCCAACCTGACCACCCAGGTGCGCAACATCGCCGATGTGACGACGGCGGTGGCCAACGGCGACCTGTCGCGCAAGATCACAGCCGAAGCGAAAGGTGAAATTCTCCAACTCAAGGAAACCATCAACACCATGGTGGACCAGCTCTCGACCTTTGCCGACGAAGTGACGCGCATGGCACGCGAAGTGGGAACTGACGGCAAACTGGGTGGTCAGGCCAAGGTGACGGGTGTCGGTGGGACCTGGAAAGATTTGACCGACTCGGTCAACAGCATGGCGGCCAACCTGACCAATCAGGTGCGCAACATCGCCGACGTGACGACAGCGGTGGCCAAAGGTGACCTGGGACGCAAGATTACCGTGGAAGCCAAGGGTGAAATCATGGAGCTGAAGAACACCATCAACACCATGGTGGACCAGCTCAACAGCTTTGCCGCCGAAGTGACGCGGGTGGCGCGCGAAGTCGGCACCGAGGGAAAGCTCGGGGGACAGGCGCAGGTGCAAGGCGTGTCCGGCACCTGGAAGGATTTGACCGAAAACGTGAACTTCATGGCAGCCAACCTGACCAGCCAGGTGCGCGGCATCGCGAAAGTGGTGACCGCTGTAGCCAACGGCGACATGAAGAAGAAACTGACACTGGAGGCCAAGGGCGAGATCGCCGAACTGGCCGACACCATCAACGGTATGACCGATACGCTGGCGCTGTTCTCCGATCAGGTGACCTCAGTGGCGCGTGAAGTGGGCGTCGAAGGCAAGCTGGGCGGCCAGGCCAACGTGCCGGGTGCTGCCGGCACCTGGCGCGATCTGACCGACAACGTGAACGGTCTGGCGGCCAACCTGACCAATCAGGTGCGCGCAATTGCCGATGTGGCGACTGCCGTGACCAAGGGTGATCTGACGCGTTACGTGGAGGTGGAAGCAAAGGGTGAAGTGGCGGAATTGAAGGACAACGTCAACGAAATGATCCGCAACCTGCGGGAAACCACGCGGCAAAACGCGGAACAGGATTGGCTCAAGAGCAATCTCGCGAAGTTTAACCGTCTGCTGCAGGGCCAGCGCGATCTGGCGGCAGTCTCCAAGATGGTGCTGTCTGAACTGGCTCCGCTGATCAACGCCCAGCACGGTGTGTTCTACATGATGAACGAGAGCCCGCCCGATCCTGCGAAACTCAAACTGATGTCCGCTTATGCGTACAAGGGCAACATCAATGTGAACGATGAATGGCGGCTCGGCGAGGGCCTGGTCGGCCAATGCGCCTACGAGAAGCGGCGCATCCTGCTGACCGATGTCCCCGGAGATTACGTCGCGATTTCATCGGGACTGGGTGCGGCCGCCCCGCTCAATATCATCGTGTTGCCGATCCTGTTCGAGAACAAGGTCAAGGCCGTCGTCGAAATGGCTTCGTTCACGCGCTACAGCATCATTCATCAAACCTTCCTCGATCAGCTTGCTGAATCGATTGGTATCGTGCTCAACACGATCGAAGCCAATATGCGTACCGAAGAACTGCTCAAGCAGTCGCAATCGCTGGCGCAGGAGCTGCAAAGGCAACAAGAAGAATTGAGACAGACCAACGAGGAACTGGAGGACAAGGCCGGACTGCTGGAGGAGCAGAAAGCCGAAGTGGAGCGCAAGAACCGCGAAGTCGAAATCACCAAGCTGTCGCTGGAGGAGAAGGCGGAGCAACTGATGCTGACCTCCAAGTACAAGTCCGAATTCCTTTCCAGTATGTCCCATGAGCTCAGAACGCCATTGAACAGCTTGCTGATCCTGGCCCGGCAGCTCAGCGACAACGCGCAGCACAATCTCACGCCCAGGCAGGTCGAATATGCCAAGACCATCCGTAGCGCGGGCAAAGACCTGCTGGAGCTGATCGACGAGATCCTCTATCTGTCCAAGATCGAGTCGGGTACGGTCACACTGGATCTGAAAGAAGCGCTGTTCGCCGATCTGCACGACCAGATCGAACGCACCTTCCGGCCGGTCGCCGAAAGCCGAGGCCTGGACTTCACGATTGAACTGGCCCCTACCCTGCCCCCCTGCATCCGGACCGATGAAAAGCGCCTGCTGCAGGTGGTCAAGAACCTGCTGTCCAACGCTTTTAAGTTCACTGAACAAGGCAGTGTCAAGATCAGCATCGAACCCGCTGTGTCCGGGTGGAGCGTGGATCTCGGCGAACTCAATAGCGCCGACGCAGTGGTCGCCTTCGTGGTCACCGACACCGGCATTGGCGTATCTGCCGACAAGCAGAAGCTCATCTTCGAAGCGTTCCAGCAGGCAGATACCGGAACCTCACGAAAATACGGCGGCACCGGCCTCGGCCTGTCGATAAGCCGCGAGCTCGCACACCGGCTGGGCGGTGAGCTGCGGCTGATCCCCGGTGAGATCGGCAAGGGCAGTACTTTCGCGCTGTACGTGCCCTTGCGTACACAGGATGCCCAGCATCAGACGCTGGACGAATCAGCGACAGAGACGGTGCCAGGCCAAGTCAGGCGCGATCCCGTTTCAGCCCCGTCTGTACAGATACTGGACGACCGCGAGTCTGTCCAACCCGGGGACCAGGTGCTGCTGATGCTCGAGGGCGACGCCCGATTCGCCAGCATTCTGCTCGAGGCCGCGCGCCAGGAGGGGTTCAGGGCCATCGTCACGACCCGTGGCGCGGATGCACTGGAGCTTGTCGAACGCTTCAAACCCGCCGCGATCACACTGGACCCGGGCCTGACCGACATCGATGGTTGGTCGCTACTCGAGCAGTTGAAGCGCAATTTCGCCACGCGTCACATACCGGTCCAGATCATCTCGATCGCTGACGACCATACACGCGGGCTGCGCTATGGCGCTTTCGACTATCTGCTCAAACCGGTCACAGCCGACGAGATTCAAAATGCGCTGGTCGGCATCGTGGCATTCGCTCGGCGCAAGACCAGGAATCTGCTGCTCATCGACGGCGACGAAGGGAGCCGCGCCCGTATCCTCGATCTACTCGGCAACACCGACGTGAGGATCGCAACGGCCGGCAGCGGCGCGCAAGCCTTGAAGAAACTGGCAACGAAACGCTACGACTGCATGGCAATCAATCTCAAATTGCCCGACGCATCCGGCATCGGGTTTCTCGAGGCATTGCAGGAAGACCACGCAATGCGTGAATTGCCGATCGTCGTCTACGGTGCAGGGACACTGACCAAGCCGGAGCACGAGCGTTTCAGGGCACTGCTCGGCAAGGGCGTCATCAAGGCAGTTCAATCGCCCGAGCGCATACTCGACGAAACCGCGCTGTTTCTACACCGGGTCGTATCCGCACTGTCGCCGACCCAGCGCAAGATGCTGGAAAAACTCTATGAGGGTTCAGACAGTCTCGAGGGTAAAAAGGCCCTGGTGGTCGACGATGACGTGCGCAATATTTTTGCCCTGACCAGCGTGCTCGAGTGCAACAAAATGCTGGTGGCCACGGCCGAAAACGGCCGTACCGCCATAGAACTGCTGCAGCAGCAGCCCGATACCGACATCGTGTTGATGGATATCATGATGCCCGAGATGGATGGCTTTGAAACCATGCGCCAGATCCGTACATTCAAAAGGTTTGAAACCCTGCCCATTATTGCGCTGACGGCAAAGGCGATGATGGGTGACCGTGAAAAGTGCCTCGAGGCAGGAGCATCGGACTATGTCAGCAAGCCGGTGGATACCGACCAGCTGCTGTCACTGATGCGCAAATGGCTCTATCGATGACGCTGTACCGCGCTCATTGCGGCCAGCGCAAACCGAAGTGGCATAAATATGCAGGAACCCCCGGCATTCAAAGAGAGAGCCCAGGTGCGGCAACCGCTCCCGCCTGATGGCGTACCAGCATCCGTGTTGCTGGTGGATGACAATCCCGGCAAGCTTACGGCACTCGCCGCGGTGATTGCCGACATGGGCCTCGATGTTGCCACGGCGACCTCCGGGCGCGAGGCGCTGCGCCTGCTATTGCAGCGCGACTTCGCCGTCATTCTGCTCGACGTGAAAATGCCCGTGATGGACGGTTTTGAAACCGCGGCACTCATTCACGGCCGCCCGAAATCGGCCCACACGCCCATTATCTTCGTCACGGCGGAGGCCGATACGGATTCCGAGCGTTTCCGCGGTTATACGTCCGGCGCAGTGGATTACATCTTCTCGCCGATTGTGGCCGAAGTTCTTCGCGCCAAGATCCTGGTGTTTGTCGATCTGTACTACTTGCAGCGCAAACTGACGATGCAGGCCGAAGAACTGCTGCAATCGAAGCTGCAGCTGCGCGAACTGGCCGCCTATCAGGAGCACATCAAGGAAGAAGAGCGAAAGCGCATCGCACGCGACATCCATGACGAGCTGGGACAGAGTCTGCTGGCATTGCGAATTGACGTATCCATGTTGCAGGCGCGCACCAGTACCCGGCACCCCAAGCTCAACGAAAAGGTCAGCGACGCCCTGAATCACCTCGATACAGCCATCCGCAGTGTCCGCAGCATCATCAATGATCTTCGACCGCCCGTACTCGATCTGGGACTACAGGCAGCGATCGAGTGGCAACTTGAAGAGTTCCGGCAGCGCAGCGTGATCGATTGCACGATGTCGGTGAAAGACGAGAGTTTGCGTTGCGATCTGAATGAAAAATCCGCCACGACTCTGTTCCGCATCGTGCAGGAATCGCTATCGAATATTGCCCGGCACGCGCAAGCGACACAGGTGCATATCGAACTCTACAGGGAGGGTCGCCGGCTTTACCTGCTGATCAAAGACAATGGCGTAGGCATGACGGATCGCAAAAAAATGAACTCGTTCGGGTTGGTGGGGATGAAGGAACGCATCAGCATGCTGGGCGGCGAATTCACGATCGACAGCGCACCGGACAAAGGAACGAGATTGACGATATCGCTGCCACTCGACTGACGTGGCCATTTCTCTTAGCCCAGACACTGCGCATAATCGCACCCATTATTGGGGGATATTCCCCGTCATCGGGGGTATTCATCCTGGCTGCTCCTACCTGCCTGAAGCCAGCAGACAAGGGGTACGCGGCGTAGAGCCATTAGTCACCTTCTTTCACTTTTGGCGGAAAATTTGCATCATCCTTATCCCGGTTCGAAATCAAACATTTCGCCAGCCGGGCCAGGAGCAGTGGCTCAATGCCCATGTATTGCCGCGCGTTCCGAGGAATCGTCAGAGGTGTTTGCGATGAAACTGGATGCCGGAAGGCTGAAAACTAGTCCATTGTCCAAAACCAGGCTGGCGTTAAGTATCTCTGCTGCCGTGATCATCCTCGGGCTGGGCTTGTCCCGGACCCAGGCAGTCCCCCTCGACAACACCGATCCACCGCCTCCTACCGACCCATCGGCGTTCACCAACCCGCCCGCCGACCCCGATGCCGCATTGCGGGACTTGCTCAAGCTGCCTCCCGCAAACGTCGGGGCCTTCGACTTGCCCAATGGAGTAGTCGGTAACGGCAGGACCCCCTTTGTCGACAATGTGCTGCCCCCCGACCTGCAACCCAGCTTCAATATCCCCACTAACGGTAATGCCAGCCCGGTGTTCGGGGTTCAACCGTTCACCCAGAAGCTTGAACTTTTCGAGGAATTCGGCTCGAACAAACTGGATGCGACCGACCCGCCATCCCCCGTTCCGTTTCCGGTTCCGACGCTGGGCCCCGCACCAGCGCAAGATCCATTGAACGTGGCGCGTAGCGGCCCGTCACCGGATGCGCTGGATGCCTTTCTCAGGCAGCCGGCATTGACGCCCTTCCCGACCGAGTTCTCCAATGTACTGGACCGCAACCCCTGGAAGGCGCAGATCGAGCTGTTCCTCAATCGCCGGGTCGATTCGCCCGCAGAAGGCCGGCCACCGGGAAAAGGCTGGTCGCACCAGCGTTTCAACGAGTTTTTCCCGCGCGACGCCTTCAAGACGGTGCAAGCCGGCGCGCACGTCAACAGCGGCTTTCGTGATCGCATGCAACGGCATAACTACGCCGTAGGGGAATTTGCCCCAGGCGGGCTCTATCACAACACCAGCGGCAACCCGGCCAACGAGGGCACCACCAAGGGCATTCAAGTGCAGTTTCACCCCAACTTCCCTGTCCAGGACCACAATGCGTTGTGGACATTCGACGGCACCTTTCCGCCCAAACTGCTTTTAGTACGCTATGGCCAAGCGATGCTGATGCGTCATTACGATGCCTTGCCCATTGACCCGTCGGCCAACCGGGGCTTTGGCCTGCACACCCTCACCACCCATGAACACAACGGCCACACGCCCGCGGAAAGCGACGGCTTTACCAACGCGTTCTTCTTCCCGGGCCAGTACTACGACTATCGCTGGCCGATCCAGTTGGCCGGTTACGACACCATCAACACCACTGCCGAGGACCCACGGGCCGCGTTCCCTTGCGACCCCGGTGAAACCCTGTTCGTCAACGATGCCGCTCCGGGCCTCAAGACCTGTAACAACGGCACCATCAAGATCCGTGGCGACTGGCGTGAAACCATGAGCAGCCACTGGTTCCACGACCACATGCTCGATTTCACCGCGCAGAACGTCTACAAGGGCAATGCCACGATGATGAACTACTACAGCGCCGTGGACCGTGGCAACGAGTCGGTCGACGACGGGGTCAACCTGCGCTTGCCCAGCGGTTCGGCGCTGGGCTGGGGTAACCGCGACTATGACGTCAACCTGACGATCGCCGACAAGGCCTGGGACCAGACCGGCCAGTTGTGGTTCAACCCCTTCAACACCGACGGTTTTCTCGGTGACCAGATGCTGACCAACTGGGTGTACAAGCCCTTCCTGGACGTACGTGCCCGCCGCTACCGTTTCCGCATTCTCAACGGATCGGTTTCTCGCTACTTCAAGCTGGCGATGGTGCGCCAGGTCAATGGTAATGCTGGCGAGTTTCCTGGCCCGAACGGCTCCGGGGTCTCATACAACCGGGTGCCGTTCCACCTGATTGCCAACGACGGCAATATCATGGAGCACGCGGTACCGTTCGATGGCAGCCTGGACCTCGATGGCGACGGCGACACACAGGACCACAATGGCATTCTGCCGATGCAGGCCATTGCCGAACGCTATGACATCATCGTCGACTTCGCGAAAAACGGCATCAGCCCGGGCGACAGGATTTTCTTCGTCAACATCGAGGAGCATGAAAACGGCAGGCGTCCGAATCGTGACATTCCATTGGCCGATGTCCTCTCCGAAAGGTACCTGCCCGTGGTCAGGCAAACCAGCCACGGACCACAGTGGGTCAACGGTGACCCGGGCGTGGGCCTGTTCCTGCAACTGAACGTCCAGCCTTACACCGGCCAGGATGTCAGCATGAATCCGGTCGACTTCGAGCCCGCCAAGCCTGGCAAACCCGAGGGCAAGGTCATGATCCCCCTGCCCTTGCACCGTGATGACCCTGCCGATATCGCCCGGCTTGCCCAGGCGCGGCACCGCACCTTCATCTTTGGCCGCTCCAACGGCACGGATTTCAAGCCCTGGACGATCAAGACCGATGGCGGCGAAGGCTTCGGCATGGACCCGCGCCGGATTTCAGCCGCGCCACAACTGGCCACTGGCCCGACACCGGCAGGGTTCAAGGGCGAAGGCACGCTGGAAGTCTGGAAGATCGAGAACGGCGGCAATGGCTGGAGTCACCCGGTGCATGTGCACTTCGAGGAAGGGGTCATTCTCAGTCGAGGTGGCAAACCACCACCAGAATGGGAAAAAGGCGCGCGCAAGGATATCTACCGTGTAGGCGACAGTTCCGAGAGCCTCGACAATGTCGAAATAGCCATGCACATCCGTGAGTTTGCCGGTACCTACATGGAGCACTGCCACAACACACAGCATGAGGATACGGCGATGCTGCTGCGTTGGGACTCCGAGCACCCGGGCCAGTTCCAATTGATGCCCACACCCTTGCCCAGTTGGGACGGCGTGAAATTCGTGAACTCGGTTGCGTTACCGACTTTCCGTACCGGAGATGGCGTCGGGCCACAGGTCGAGGTCGACAGAAACCCGTAAATAGCAACGGCAACGGAGGCAAAGGCTAGCGTCGTCTATAAACGGCTGTTTATGTCGTCAGCAAATGCAGAGGCAACTTGTTTGCTGAAAATTCCCCTGTGGCTATGCCGCGAATGGGCTTTTTTGGAGGGGAAAATGGCAGTGCCTTGACCTGGTTTGTTAACCCGGCCAAAGGCTTTTTTATGGCGGATTCACTCACACATCCCGATTTCCTCCATGGAATCTGAAAAAAAAGACCAAAAAAACGCCAGGGCTCTTGTCTGCCTTCCGACTCGCCGCAAACCCAGTAATGGTGCAGGCTGCGCGATAAAAGCTGGCAATGTGCAACTAGCTAGGGACACTGCCGTTGGTCAGCAAAATTGATCAAAAAATGAACTGACACGGTTTTTTCGTTCAGAATGCGCAGCAGGTGGCACGGGCTCTGATCCTCACCTGACCCCAGAAGCGGAAGTTAAACCTCATATGCGCCAAGTGCGGATGAGGTTTTTTATTACCTGAAAATGGAATAATCGAATGACTAAAAGTTCATTCGCCAAACTCGCTTTTATCTTGGCCGCGTAATGCCACAAGATAATCCAATTGAAACGGCTGAATCATAACTTTCGTCAGCAACGGCAAACTCTAATCAAGCCGTCCTGAAAGTCAGATTGATTCACTGTTTGAACAAAGAGGTAGTCATGGAACTCAGTATTCTTACTTCACCAGTCGGGGAATATTTACGCCTGGGCGTTGTATATTTTCATCTTATCGCGTGCTGTGTGGCAATCGGGCTGGTTTTGACCAGTGACATTGCAATGGTCAAGCAACTCCTGAAGGGAGATGCATCGGGTCATCATGATGACGCGCACATGGACAGTCTTCAAAAAACCGTATCGCTTGCACTTGTCTGGCTCTGGATTACGGGCGTTGCCATTGTCGGGATCGATTATGCAGGCAAGGGGATGGAGTATTTCCTCAATCCAAAATTGCAAGCCAAAATCGGCATAGTCGTGCTGTTGACCATTAACGGCTTCGTGTTGCATCGCGCTGTATTGCCGGCGCTGAAAAAAGCCGGTTCGTTACTGAAACTCTCCTTCAGCCTGCGCATGCTGGCGCTGTTCTCGGGGGCGTTCTCTGGCGTGTCGTGGTTCTATGCCGCCATGCTGGGTGTTGGTCGTCCGCTGGCCTGGAAGTACTCGCTGGTGGAGTTGCTGGCAGCCTATCCGGTGCTCATCGTCGGCGGTTTCGCAATGATGGTACTGCTCACCGTCTGGGCAAAAAACAAAGACGCCGAAGCGCGCCTGGAGCAAGGCACCTGGACTCCAGGAAACGCCGCCCTGGCTGGCTGGTGAATCCAGGTTGAACAAGGACGTTCAGCGCTAGCCCATGAATTCTGCTTTAACTGTTAAAAAATCTCACTTGAGGATACCCAAATGAAATCCATGAAAGTTCTCTTCGTAGTCGCCGCTCTGACCGCTTCTTCTCTGGCGATGGCCACCGGTGGCGGTGATCGGACCGTCGCACGCATGGAGTCGGCCCGGACAGTCTCGATGAAAGCCTTCCAGGTTGCCCAGAAACAGAAGGCTGAAGCCGCTGTCACTCAAAGCAAGACCAAGGCAGCCGATCGCACCAACAGCTGATCTGTTGTGTCGAGTCCAGAGTCCAAGCAGCCCGTCTCCACGGGCTGCTTCGTTTACAGGCCGTCGTGGCACGCGTTATCAGCTTTCATCTCCAATAAATTGCTTCATCGGTAAACGCCCCTCGCGCCAATTCAACGTTGCGTCTCTACGATCCTGAGCCAAGGCCAGCGAACCTGATAACTGTTCGCCTTCTGGTCGAACAAGTCTGGTCTCGGATTCTTTGGATTGATTCTAAGTAGCCCTTGCTCAGTATCGGCCAGGCCGTTGGGTGCATAGACCTCGCCCGTTTCAATATCCAGACCCATGCAGGTACCGGCAATCAGGTAGCGGTCGATCCCGTCTCTGGCCGACTGCAGCTGAGGATAATCCCCGCCAAACCGCTGGCTGTACCACAGGTGAACGCGAGCCTGATTCTTGAACTCAACGTTCACATCGAGGTGGTCGAACAGATGCCGAGCGGATTGGATGACCTCATTCTCGGCTTCCCACGACAGATCATCATCGAAGTAAAAGACGTCGTAATCCTTCACTCCCCACGCTGGCGGTCGCTGTGACTGATGATTCCACACGGCCTGGAACAGGCAACCGGCGGTGAGCATGCACTGGTTCAAACCGAGCTTGGGCAAGCGATCGGCAAGTTCTGCGTTTACTGGATTGGTCATTGCGATCCTGACCAGGCTTTCGACAGTCAATGTCATCATCCCTTCTCAATCGATCAAGTCCTGGCGACCGACAATACCGCCAACGCTTTACAAATACGCGAAATACACCGCCCTTTTTTTCTCACCCTCGGCCAATCTGGCGCGAATCATGCCTCATTCAACGGCATGAAGTCGGTAGCGACTATGTGGATGACACTTTTGAAGTGAGCCGCCTCAGTGCCTGCCCCGATAATCGATAGCTTACTGACGAACGGTCGAGGTCAAGCATGACGAGCGCAACGATGGAACAAGTCAGCCCAAGAACGCTGAGAAGAGTGATTGTGGCTGCCGGCATCGGCAATTTCGTCGAGTGGTTCGACTTCGCCGTCTACGGCTTTCTGGCCACGACCATCGCCCAGCAATTTTTCCCCAGTGGCGATGCCAGTGCCGCGCTGCTCAAGACCTTTGCGGTATTCGCCGTGGCCTTTGCGTTTCGGCCCCTTGGCGGGATTTTCTTCGGCATGCTGGGCGACAGGATCGGCCGCAAGCGAACCCTGGCGATGACCATTCTGCTGATGGCCGGGGCGACGACCTTGATCGGTCTGCTGCCCACATATGCGGCGATCGGAGTCATGGCGCCGATTCTTCTGTCCCTGATCCGTTGCGCCCAGGGCTTTTCCGCCGGGGGTGAATACGCCGGTGCCTGTGCCTACCTGATGGAGCATGCACCGAGTGATAAACGTGCCTGGTACGGCAGCTTCATTCCGGTGTCGACATTTTCCGCCTTCGCCGCGGCAGCCGTGGTGGCCTACGCACTCGAGGCGTCATTGTCGGCCGAAGCAATGGGCAGTTGGGGCTGGCGCCTGCCGTTCCTGATTGCCGCGCCCCTGGGCCTGGTGGGTCTTTACCTGCGCTGGAAGCTCGATGAGACTCCGGCATTCCAGGCAGTGACCGAGGAACATGCAGTCGCACACTCCCCCCTCAAGGAAACCTTGCGCAACCATGGTGCGGCTATCTGTTGTCTGGGCGCTTTTGTGTCACTCACGGCACTGTCGTTTTATATGTTCACCACCTATTTCGCGACTTACTTGCAAGTCGCTGGTGGCCTGAGTCGCGCCACAGCGTTGCTGGTGTCGCTGATTGCATTGCTGTTCGCTGCAGCGATCTGCCCGCTGGCCGGGCTGTATTCGGACCGGGTCGGGCGTCGGGTTACGGTGATGACGACTTGCGCGCTGTTGATTGTGGTCGTGTACCCATCGTTCCTGATGGCCAGCTCCGGCTCGTTCGCAGCGTCCATCGTCGGCGTCATGCTCCTGGCGATTGGCGCGGTGTTGTGTGGTGTGGTGACGGCGGCCCTGCTCTCGGAAACCTTCCCTACCCGTACTCGCTACACTGCCTCGGCGATCACCTACAACATGGCGTACACCCTTTTCGGCGGCACCGCTCCGCTGGTGGCGACGTGGCTGATCAGCACGACCGGCAGCAACTTGTCGCCAGCGTTCTACCTGATCGCGGTTGCATTGCTCGCGCTGGCGGGTGGGCTGGCATTGCCGGAGACTTCGAGGATTTCCCTGCATGACGTTGCGTCGCAAGAAAAAGCCGAAGGAGTGAGTGCATCCGCCTGAAACACCAAACAAGCCTGTCCTGAGCTATTTCGCCATGGTCTTCGCGGATTGATGCTGCTCATCTGTAGGAGCGAGCCTGCTCGCGAAGGTCGTCAACGATAACGCGTGTTCACTGGATAAACACGGCGCTCTTGAGTCCATCGCTGGCAAGCCAGCTCCTACACTGTAGGAGCCAGCTTGCTCGCGAAGGTCGTCAACGATAACGCGTGCTCACTGGCTAAACACGGCGCTCTTGAGTCCATCGTCGGAACGCCGCCCGGAGCAAGCTCGCTCCTACAGTAGCATTACGTCCGCGGACGGCCCGTTGCCAACGATTCCACTAAGGCAACGCATACACCCTGAACAGTTTTTTCACGGTAGCGTTGGTTCCGCCCAGGTACTGGTCGTAGGCCTTTTCTATAAAGCCCGAGTGATAGGCTTCACTCAGGGCCATATCGACCAGCAGGCGGAAGTCTTCGTCGTTGCGCTCCACGATCATCGCCACCGGCGAGTACTCGAAGATGCGGTCCAGGAGCATCAGGTTCTTTGCCGCGCCCTCCTTGGTGACTTCGTTGCGCAGCAGCATGCGTTCGGAGAAGAAGGCATCGGCCTTGCCCTCGGCGACCAGCTTGACGCCCTCGTCGTTGTTGGCCACGGTCACCAGCGAGGCGATCACGTTGAGCAGGCGCATCTGCTCGCGAATCCAGTCCTCGGTCACCCCGCCCTCGATGGTGGCGTAGGTGTGGTTGGCCAGACCATTGTTGATGCTGGCACGCCAGGTCGGGCCGCTATTGGCGACCTTGCCATTGAGTACATTGAGCAGCGATTCGCGAGCATCGTTGCGCACCACGACCGAGAGGCCAGCGGTGTAGATCGGTATGGAGTAACTGATCATCTTGCGCCGTTCCAGGGTGGGCGGTGTCGGCGTGCAGAGGATATCGACTTTACCCTGGCTCACGGCGTTGATCTCGTCCGAAATCTTGACGGGCTGGTAGCGCACTTGCTGGTCGGGCAGTCCCAGTTCGCTCTTGAGCTTGTCGGCGACTTTCAGGCACAGGTCGATGGCATAACCGCTGGCTTTGTCGCCTTCCTGCTTGCTGAAAGGGGCCAGGTCCGGCAAGTAGCCCAGGGTAAAGGTGTGGCTGCTGCGCACGCGTTCAAGGGTGTTGGCGCCGGCCACGAGCGGCAGCGTCGAGAGTGCGAGGGCAAGCAGCAGTCTGGTGGTTGTGGCAAATGGTACGTTCATGTCCGGTTTCCCCGTATGCAGATGTCTGTGCAGTCCTGGTGGCCACGCCTAAAGATTGCCGGCCCTGGCCTGGTTGGCGGGTGGCGCTTCGGTGAAGCGTTTGGCGAGGAATCCATAGAGCAGGTAGCCGACGGCGAGCACCAGGGTGCCGCCCATCACAGCGTCCTTGCCGCAGGCATACAAGGCGTACAGGGCGTACGTTATTGCAATCAGCAGGACCACTACGTTACGCGAGTGTATGGCCGACGAGACCCCGGCCTTGTGCATGATCACCAGCAGGCCGGTCATTGCCGTTATATAAGGGATCAGGTTGGTGACCGCTGCCAGGCTGACCAGCTTGCTGAACTGTGCGGCGGCGTCGGGCGAGATGGTCGACAGGGCCAAGACGGTCTGCAGCACACCGCAAACGATCATGCCGACGACGGGCGCATTCATCGAGTTGACCTTGCTGAACAGCTTGAGGAACAGGTTCTGGTCAGCCGTCATCTTGGCGGTTTGCGCCAGGGTAAATTGCCAGCCCAGCAGCGAGCCGACACAGGCCATGACCGCCAGGGCCATGACGATATTGCCCACCATCGGGCTGAACATCGTGGCGTAGACCAATGCGAAGGGCGCCGAGGATTTGGCCAGTTCGTCATTGGGAATGATGCCCTGGATGACGGTGGTCGACAGCACATAGACCACGGCGGCACCCAGGGTGCCGAACAGGCAGGCCAACGGCACGTTGCGCTTGGGGTCTTCCACGGCATCGGTGGCCTGGGCCGCCGATTCCATGCCGAGGAAGGCCCACAGGGTCAGGGGAATCGCCTTGCTGATGGCTTCGGAGATCGGCAGGCTGTTGGGGTTCCAGGCGGCGGCCAGCACATCGGGCTTGAACCAGAACCAGCCGATGATGCTCAGGCCTGCTACCGGAATGATCACACCCCACACCGTGAGCGCGCCGATCTTGCCGGTGATGCCCGGTCCTCCGAAGTTGGCGAAGGTGGTCAGCCAGATCAGTGCGATCGTGCCGACGCACAGTGGAATCGCCCCCGTGCCCAGCCAGGGCACGAAGGCCGTCATGTAGCCCACCGCCGAAATGGCCACGGCCACGTTGGCGATGGCCAGGGACAGGAAGTACAGGTACGAGCAGAGGAAAAAACCCGACTTTGCATGGGCCTCTTCGGTGTAGGCGGACAAGCCGCCGGAGCGTGAACAGAAGACGCCACACTGGGCAAAGCAGTAGGCGATGGCCATCGAACCAATCGCCGTGAAAATCCACGATAACAAAGAGACGGCACCCAACTGCGCCATGTTGGTGGGCAACATGATGATGCCCGAGCCCATCATGTTGACCGTTACCAACGTCGTGAGCCCCATCAGACCCATTTTCTTGCTTGAATCAGCCATCGCAAACTCCTTGCCCTGTTCAGAGAGTTAACCCCTGGGCCCGCTGACCTGACACCTGCCACCGAGTACGAGGGTGATCCTTACTGCTTGATCACATAGCCATACGCCCGCGTGCGACCGCCTTCATGCTGCAGATAAACGCCTTGCAGTTCCGGTGTGAAGCCGGGCAAGCGGTTGATGCCCTCCTCCAGGGCCAGGAAGTACTTGAGCACGGCGCCACCCCAGATCTCCCCGGGTACAGCGCACAAGACGCCCGGCGGATATGGCAGCGCGCCCTCGGCGGCGATACGCCCGTCCGCATCCGCCAGCGCCACCAGTTCGACGTTGCCGCGGATGTACTCGATTTGCGCTTGCTGCGGGTTCATGGCCTTTTTCGGGAAGTGTTCCTTGCGGAACATGTCCTTCTGCAATTGCTGCACGTTGTGATGGCGGTAAAGATCGTGCATTTCCTGGCAGAGCCTGCGGATGGTGTAGTCGCGGTAGCGTTCTTCGTACTGCGAATAGATCGCTGGCAGCACCCGGCTCATCGGCGCGTCGTCCTGAACGAAGCGTTCGAAGCGGGCGATCTGTGCCGCCAGGTGACTCATCTTTGCCCAGTCTTCGGCCGGGGTGAGCAGGAACAGAATGGAGTTGAGGTCGCATTTTTCCGGAACGATGCCGTTCTGGCGCAGGAAGTTGGCCAGGATGCCGGCGTGAATGCCGAACTCGGTGTAGCTGCCGTCCACCGGGTCGATGCCCGGCGTGGTGAACAGCAGTTTGCACGGATCGATGAAGTACTGCTTGTCGGCATAACCGGGAAAGGCATGCCAGCGATCCTTCGGATGGAATTCAAAGAAGCGGATGTCGCTGGCGATAGCGTCGGTCGAATGATCCTGCCATGGGCGCCCGTCGATGGTATCCGGCACGAATGGGCGGACCAGGGTGCAGGCCTCGATGATCAGCTTGCGCGCATTGATGCCGAACTTCACGCAGTCGTCCCACAGGCGCAGGCCGCTGCGGCCGGAGTGGATGCGGGCATTGACATCCAGCGAGGCGAACAGCGGGTAGAACGGACTTGTTGAGGCCTGGGCCATGAAGGCGTTGTTGAGCCGGTGATGGTTGCAATAGCGCGCCTGGCCTTTGATGTGCCGGTCTTTCTTGTGGATTTGCGAGGCCTGGGAAAAACCGGCCTGTTGTTTGTGCACCGATTGCGTGACGAAGATGCCCGGGTCGTTCTCGTCCAGGTCGAGCAACATGGGCGAGCAATCCTTCATCATCGGAATGAACTGTTCGTAACCGACCCACGCCGAGTCGAACAGGATGTAGTCACACAGTTTGCCGATGCGGTCGACCACTTGCCGGGCGTTGTAAATGGTACCGTCATAGGTTCCCAGTTGAATGATCGCCAGGCGAAACGGCCGTGGCAGTTGCGCCTTGTCCGGGGCGACTTCGGCGATCAGTTGGCGCAGGTAGTCTTCTTCGAAACAGTGGGCGTCGATGCCGCCGATGAAGCCATAAGGGTTGCGCGCGGTTTCCAGGTAGACCGGCGTGGCACCGGCCTGCAGCAAGGCGCCCTGGTGGTTGGACTTGTGGTTGTTGCGGTCGAACAGCACCAGGTCGCCCGGGGTCAACAGGGCGTTGGTCACCACCTTGTTCGACGCCGAGGTGCCGTTGAGCACGAAGTAGGTCTTGTCGGCGTTGAACACTTGAGCGGCATGTTTCTGCGCCAGCAGCGCCGGGCCCTCGTGGATCAGCAGGTCGCCGAGCTTGACGTCGGCGTTGCACATGTCGGCGCGAAACAGCGTCTCGCCAAAGAAGTCGAAAAACTGCCGGCCGGCTGGATGCTTGCGAAAGAACTGGCCGCCCTGGTGACCGGGGCAGGCAAAGGTTGCGTTGGCCGATTCGGTGTAATGCTTGAGCGCATCGAAGAACGGCGGCAGCAGGCTTTCTTCATAGGCCCTGGCGGCGGTCTCCAGTTGATTGCCGTAGTACTCGGCATTATTGCTGGACAGGTCGAACACACCATTGACCTGCAAAATCACATCCTGCAGTTGTTTGTAGACTTCCAGGGAGCGATTGCTGCGGCCCTGAGATGCCACCAGGAAGATGGGGATGTCGAAGC
Source organism: Pseudomonas sp. GV085 (assembly GCF_003050925.1). Classification (GTDB taxonomy): domain Bacteria; phylum Pseudomonadota; class Gammaproteobacteria; order Pseudomonadales; family Pseudomonadaceae; genus Aquipseudomonas. The sequence goes on from NZ_QAOV01000002.1 coordinate 291,162, forward strand.
CGGTACGCTTGATGGCATCCAGCGCCCCTGCTGCCAAATCATCTTTCGAGAGTACGGCGACGGCGACATCGGTAAAGTCAGTCTGGTCGAGCCGGACGACTTCACGGGCATTACGAAAGCAATCTCGTACCGCATCGCTGGCAGCGATTTTCAAAGCGTTCATAACCAGAATCTCTCAGTCTGTTTGACGTTGAAGTTCCTGGGACGACCAACTTCAGTGGCATCATGTCCCGGGGTCAGGAGCGATTGCCCTATTGGGTATAGTTCATTTTTACTATTTGTTACTTCCTGCCGATTTTTTAATGGGAATTAATCCAAAGGCATTGATCCTCAGCAATCACGCACAGCGCTCGACTGTGAATGAAGCACCCCATCAGTTGCATTCAACCTTTGGGGTGCTGCTCATCCAGCCATCAGGTGCGCCCTGCGGAACCTGTGACGGGCAGGTTCCCGAGCAATTTGAGCCCGGTACTCTTCACGAACGTCTCATAGTCCATCGGTTTCTCGATTCTGGCTTCTGCGTTAGGCAGCACGTAGGCCCAGGCACGTTTGGACGATGCGTCGTAAACCAGCTTGAACAGGCGCGTCGGCACCCACACCTGGTTGTCGCCGACGGTGGAGTGGCCAGGGTCAAACAGCGGGCCGGTAAAGACAAACACGTTGCCATCGGCGCGCTTGGCAAATTTCCTGACATCAGACTCGATCTTGCTCCAGATCTTGCGGTTGTTGGTCGGGTCTTGCGGCACCATGTTCGACAGCGCAAAGGATTGGGCCATTGCATTGGGGTTCGGTGCATCGGCGGCCGGGGATTGGTGACCACGGTCCACGGCCGGATGCTGGCTGCGGTAGTCGCTCAACTCGGCACGCCCACTCTTGGGGATGCGTGGGTCCGGGTAGAACTGGTTGGTGCGTTCCTCCCCTTTGGCATCCTGCAACTGGGCCGCATTCAGGCGTTCGACCACCACCAGCGGGGTCTTGCTGGTTTGCGAGTACAGCACCGCGAAGTTGTCGGAACACAAAGCCAGGGGTTTCATGGTTGCAGGCACAGTGGCCGTGTTGATCGGTTTCGCTGCCGGGAACAGATCTGCGCAGCCGTCGAACGATGCCTGTTTCTGTTTGCTTGAATAGAGATCCAGGGCCGCGTTCTGGCTGATCGAACGCGAGCGGGACGTTTGTTCATGTTGCGCGGTGGGTGGTTTGAGCAGGTCCAGCAGACTGCGGGCTTGCGCCCCGGTCGAGAGCAAAACAAGGGCCGACAGCCCAACTGCAATTTTGCGTAGGTACATGGGTTAAATCTTCGAAAGGAATTGAGGGGTAAACGTACGGCGGGTCCCGATTCACGGAACCGGGTGGAGGGCGTTGCTGATTATGTGGCGGCGAGCATGCTTTCACTGTCCTTGATCAAATTACCGATGCGGGGCCGGTCGGTTCCGGGCAGTTCGACCGCGGAGGGTCGTGCGGTGGTTATGGACCATGACAAGATACGTTAGTGCCGGGCGGCGGTTGGATTCTATTGGCCAGTGTTCGTCGAAGAAGCGGTCGGCAGCGTTTGGTCACGCTGTTCGGCTTAGGCCAGGCTGCCAATTCGTCTGCATGCCGACCAAGCTCCTGCGTCAATCGTTGTTGACCTGGAGCTCATGTAAAATAAACCCAAGTGAATCCGGGGCAGCGCGATGACTTCTTTCCGAGCGTTGTTCATCCCATGGCATAGCGTCATCGGTGCAGAAGTCTCCAACACACTCCATGCTCAACTCGACATCGAGAAGCCCAAGCGGAATCCAGAAGTAAGGCGTCTCGCGAAGAGGATTAGGCACAGTCGAGCCACATCGTGAGCAAAAGTCATTTCTGTATCCACTGGGTTTGCGCCAACTCGTGATCGCAGCCTGCCCTTCTTCCCATCGAAAATCGCAAGCTTTGACCAGCGTGGCGAGATTATGACCAACCCCGGTTTGCTTACGGCATAGGGTGCAATGGCAGCGATAAAAAAATCGTGGTTCAACCTCCAGGGAAAAACGTACAGCCCCGCAAAGACATTGTCCTGATGTCATGTGTCTCTCCATTGAAGAACGATTCATCGGTTTATTTACCGGCTCGAGTGCAGGTATAGGAAAAGGGATGGCGGTCATGGTACTGGCCTTTCATTGCCATGGATAATGCCGCACTCAGCAGCCATATTATTGTGACGCGGTTCATAACGGGCGGCACTGCGATCGCAGGGCTATCAATGCCTGTGGTGGATGACATATCCAGTACCGCTCGATACCCTTTCGCCCTCGGGTGCCTGACAGCAATTCAGGCCAGACTCACTCCATCCAGACGAACCAAAAATGAAATCCTCCGCAGGTTTGCTGTTGTCGGGTATCGAGCTGGACCGTGCCAGCTCCATCCCCTTGTACCGCCAACTCTACTTGCAGATTCGCAAACAGATTCTCGGTGGCAGGATTCAGGGAGGCGTACGTCTGCCGTCCACCCGAACCCTGAGCAAAGAATTGCAGCTTTCGCGAATCAGCATTCTCAATGCGTTCGATCAACTGATTGCCGAAGGTTTTCTGACGTCGCGCACCGGGGCCGGGACTTACGTCGGCCATGAATGGGAAGGCCGCGGTACTGATGACGAAGAACACCAGCCCCAGCCGCCTCGCCTGTCCGATCTGAGCCAGTCCATGCTGTCATTGCGCAGCGATCATTTTCGCGGTGTTTCCTATGCGGACTGGGCGACCGGGAGCCCGACTTCGTTCCTGCCCAGCCACAGTGCTTACGATGCTTTTCCGCAATCAGTCTGGAAACGGCTGATGAACCGCCACCTGCACAAGCCGACCAAGGCCATGCTCGGTTATGGCGAGCTGCAAGGTTTGCTGGCCCTGCGCGAGGCGATTGCCGAATACGTCTTCGATGCCCGGGGCATCGACTGCACTGCCGAGCAGGTGGTCATCGTTTCCGGTGCCCAGCAAGCCTTCAACCTGCTGGGCATGCTGTTGCTCAATCCGCAGGATAGCTTCTGGATGGAAGATCCGGGGCATATCGCGGCGCGAATTGCGCTCCAGGCCCAGGGTGGTCTGGTGGTCCCGTTGCGTATCGACGAACAGGGGGTCGATGTCCGACAAGGTGTGGCGTTGTGTCCTGACGCTCGCCTGGTGTTTACCACGCCTTCCCGTCAGCATCCCTTGGGCATCACCATGAGTTATGCGCGGCGCCAGGAGCTCATCGACTGGGCTGCGCGCAATCAAAGCTGGATCATCGAGGACGACTGCGACAGTGAGTTTCGCTACAACGGCCGCCCCCTGCCGGCACTCTATGCCATGGACCAATGGGCCCGGGTCATCTACGCCGGAACGTTCAGCAAAGTGCTCTTCCCCTCGCTACGACTGGGTTACGTGATACTGCCGAACGCCCTGATCGAACCCTTCTGCACCCTGCGGGCGGTCATGGATCGCAGCCCGCCCACGCTGCTGCAGGCCGTCACGGCGGACTTCATGCGCGAAGGCCACTTCCTCGGTCATATTCGTCGAATGCGTGCGCTGTACCAGGCTCGCCAGCAAGCACTGGTCGAACAACTGCAGCAACGGCTGGGCACTTTCTTCAGGATCACGCCGGTGGAAGCCGGCATGCACCTGATCGCCTGGTTACCCGCGCATCTTGACGACGACGCCATCGCCAGGGAGCTCGGCCAGCATGGCATTCATACCTATCCCCTGAGTGACTACTGCCTCGAGCATGTCCTGCCGCCAGCCCTGTTGATCGGCTTTGCCAGCACCCCTGAGGACCAGGCCCAAGAACGCGTCGAAGCGCTTGCGCGGGCCTTGCGCAAGATGGGCTGTCTGCAGCAGGCCACTTGAGGCAGGCAAGTGGTCTTATGATTTAACTGATAATGGATCTATCGAGAGTTCCTGACTGGCGCGATAAAGGCTGCGCCGGTAGACCCGGCGTCTGAACCAGGAACGACTCGAATGAACAATAAGATCCAGGAACGATTCAACACCTTGCTCAGCCATAAGGCTGCCCGGGCCGGGGCTCCCCCCGTACTGACTGAGGCACTGGCCCGCCAGTTGCTCGACCGAATGGGGCAACTGCGCCTGTTTGCCCATGCCTACCCCTTGCTGACCAACCTGACCCACGGCCGCGTGACACCTGCTGACCTGCTGGACTTCGCCTATCGCCACGAGCTGCAGGGGCTGAGCCTGCACTTGCTCGACGGTGAGGAAAACAGCCTCAGTCAAATGACCGCCGCGCAGCTTCAGGCGTTTGCAGACAAGGCCAAAACACTCGGGCTGGACGTGCATCTGGAAATCAGCAGCACCTTGAAAAAAGATGTCGATCAAGTGATCGCCATTGCCAAGGCGCTGGGCACCCGCAACATCCGTGTCTACTCACGCTACGAAGGGGCGCTGTCGCGGGTCATGGACCTGATCGAGTCGGACCTGCACTACCTCGCGCAGCAGGCAGACGAACACGACCTGTTCTTCGACTTCGAGCAGCATGAAGAACTCAAGAGCAGCGAGATCGCGCAACTGTTGAGCCGCCTGAACCACCCTCGCCTGCACGCCCTGTTCGACTTCGGCAACATGATCAATGCCTGTGAACAGCCCCTTGCTGCGCTGCGTAACCTGGCGCCGCACATACGCCAGACCCACCTCAAGGGTGTGCGCATCGTCCCCGAGCAAAACGCCTTCGGCCATTACGGCGTGTTGCAGGGCTGTGACGAAGACGACCTGCCCAGCGCACGCATGTTGTTCGAACTGCTGATGCTCGGCGAATCAGCTCCGCAAGTGATCGCCTTCATTCTCGAGCAGGAAAACCACTACGTCGCCCCGGCGTTCCGCCAACTCGACGAAGCCGCCGACCCGTTCATTGCGTACCGGGAAATGAGTGAAACAGCGCTGCCGGAAGGCTTCTCGCTGGAACGGATGCTGGCCGATGAACACCGTTGGGCCAACAACCAGGTGGCCTATGTACGAGGTCTGCTGGCCGAGTTCCGAACCCTGGCCGAGTTGACCCTGGCCCATTGCGCTGACGCCTGAACCTGACGTGCCGACCGGCACTGCTTACCCAAATACGCCTGGAGAACAATAATGACATCCCAAGACAAGGCCAAATGGCTCAGATTCCTGATTCTCATCCTCGGTGGCGGCACCATCTACAAGCTGGCGAATCTCAAAGACGCCTTCTACATCCCCATGCAGGAATTCATGGGGCTGTCCCACACTGAAATCGGCGTGCTGCTGAGCGCCAACGCCATCATCGCCACCGCGCTGTTCGTGGTGGGCGGCATGCTCGCCGACCGCTACGACACGCGCAAGCTGATCCCCCTTGGCCTGATCGGTACCGGCAGCCTCGGGCTCTACCTGGCGACCTTTCCGCCCTTCAGCAATCTGCTGGTTGTGTTCTGCCTGCTGGCCGTGTGTGCCGACTGCCTCTTTTGGCCTTCGCTGCTCAAAGCCATCCGCAACCTGGGCGACGATAAGGAACAGGGGCGCCTGTTCGGCCTTCTCGAAGGCGGACGTGGCGTCATCGATACCCTGGTCGCCTTCTCTGCGCTGGGCGTCTTCGTCGCCATGGGCTCCGGTGAAAACGGTCTGAAGTCGGCGATCCTCTTCTACTCGGTCATCGACATTCTTGCCGGTACCCTGACCTGGCTACTGCTCAAGAGCGGCAAAACCCAGTCGACCGTCAAGTCGAAGAACGGGTTGTCGAACCTGCTCGAGGCCATCAAGGTGCCGGGCATCTGGCTGGTCAGCCTTAACGTGTTCATGGTCTACATCGTGTACTGCGGCCTGACCTATTTCATTCCCTACCTCAAGGAAATGTACGAACTGCCCGTGGCTCTGGTGGGCGCCTACGGCATCATCAACCAGTACTTCCTCAAAATCCTGGGCGGCCCTGCCGGTGGCTTCATTGCCGACAAACAGTTCAAGAGTTCCAGCCGCTATCTGAAGTGGGCATTCCTGGCGTTGTTGCCGCTTATGGGCGTGATCATGCTCATCCCGAAAAGCCCGGATTACATCTACGCAGGCATGGCGGCCACCCTCTCCTTCGCGCTGATTGTCTTTTCCATGCGCGGCGTGTTCTGGGCACCCATGGGTGAAGTCGGCATTCCCCAGCACATCACCGGTTCAGCCTTTGGCATTGGTTGCCTGATCGGCTATGCACCGGGCATGTTTGCCTACGTCATCTATGGCGCAATCCTTGACCACTTCCCGGGGCAGCAAGGCTACAACTACGTGTTCTCGTTGATGAGCGTATTGGCCATTATCGGGTTCATGGTCTCCAGCCTGCTGTATCAAGCGGTCCGCAAGAATTCCACGGTCACCGGCAAGGTCAGCGCCGCGCAAGCCTGAACATAGGTCGGGTGTGCGCATCGCAACACATCGCCGTGCGGCGGTAACCGAAGCCTCTCGGTTACCGCCGCACGGGCGTCACCATCAAGCAGCACTGACGATGCTCTTGCTGAGCATCGTGGTGTGTAGTCCATCGGTGAAGCTGTCGGATCGCTATACAGTGAACTACTGTCAGTCATGGGCGTGGCGCTCACAGCCAATCTCCAGATATCCGTTGAGTTGCAGGGTTTCCAACCGACTTATCACGATGATCAGGGAACCAGGTCGATGGCAAAAGATGCAAAAGCCGAATCGGAAAACGCGACTTTTATCGCGCAGGAGGCTGAGGCGCTGGTCGAGCCGCCCCCTGTTGGCGATGTGTCTCGCAATGGAATCTGGCGCACCCGGATCAGGGTCAAGGCGCGCAATCTGAGTCGCTCGACCCAGTTTGTCATTGCCGCTGCGGTGATCCTGGGACTGACCATGTTCTTCGTCGGCAAACTGGTGAGCGCACGAATAGAAAGTGCCGCGGTACATAGCGCAGCAGAAGCAGGCGCTCAGTACATGGATACGTTTCTGGAGCCCTATGTGCAGGAGATGAGCCGGGACAACAAACTCTCGGCGGCAAGTGTCCAGTCCCTGGACCACCTCACCGAAAGTCGTTCGCTCAAACATCACATTGTCTCGATCAAGATCTGGCGGGCGGATGGCACGGTGGTCTACAGCACGAATAAAGCCATCACCAACCACACATTCCCACTGGATGAGATCACCGAGGCACTCAAGGGCAAAGTAGTCACCGACCTTGAAGGGCTGAACGAGGATGAGAACGAGTTCGAGCGCAACCTCAACGTGCCGCTCTATGAGATCTACGCGCCCCTGCGGGATTCAAGCACCAGGAAAGTCATCGCGGTGGGCGAATTTTATGAAAAGGCCGGTAGTCTCAAGCGCGAGATCAATCGCGTCCGAGAGCAGGTATGGGTGGTCGTAGGCGCCGCGACCCTGGCAATGCTGACGCTGCTTTTCTTCATCGTGCGACGCGGTGACAAGATCATCCAGCGCCAACAAGTGGCACTGCGCTTACGGCTGCAGGAGCAAACCCGTCTGCACAGCAGCAATGCGGAACTGCAGCGCAAGATGGCGACGGCTACCCAGGAATTTTCCCATGTCAACGAACTCACCTTGAGGCGCATTGGTGCAGACCTGCACGATGGGCCGGCGCAGCTATTGACCTTGATTCTGATCCGGCTCGACGACCTGGCCGAAAACTGTTCCGCTGTCGATCAGGAGTCGCTGGAAACCATTCGAGGCGCCGCCACCGACGCATTGCGTGAGGTCCGCGATTTATCGCGAGGTCTGGCACTTCCGGAAATCAATGAATTGAGCCTGGTGGAAGAGTTGCAACTGGTGGCGCAACGGCACGAGCAACGCACTGGCACCAAGGTCACATTAACCCTGGGACTGCTACCGGAGGCCGCGTCACTGCCGCTCAAACTCTGTTTGTACCGTTTTGTGCAAGAAGCCCTCAACAACGCTTACCTGCATGCCAACGGCGAGGGTCAGGTCATCGAGGCGCACTACAGTGATGAACTATTGAACATCAGCGTCAGGGACAGTGGTCCAGGCATGGCGGCAGACGCCATGCTGCAAGGGGCACCCGGCAGAACCCGATTGGGGCTCGCCGGTTTGCGTTATCGCATTGAATCTCTGGGTGGGTTGTTCAGCATCGACTCTGGCGTCTCTGGTACGTCGGTCAATGCACAGTTCAAACTCTAGGCATCCATTTGTGTTTTTGCTGCGCCGGTGTGAAGTCGCCCGACAGCTTCGCGCTCCCTGTAATGCCGTAGAGCCGTGACCGCTTCAACACGATTTCGGGCGTGCAGTTTCTGCATCACGCAGCCCATGTGGTGCTTGACGGTTTTTTCGCTGATCATCAGCTTTGTCGCAACCTCCCTATTGGTCAGCCCCTTTGAAACTTCACGAATGACCTCCTCCTCGCGATGGGTCAGATCAATCGTGTGAATTTGCGCTTCGTGCTTCTTGTCGTTACTCAGCAGTTTGTTGGCGAACTCGGGGGTGATATACGTCTCCCCCCTGGCAACCGATCTGATCGCCAGGACCAGTTCCGGTCCGCTGACACCTTTCAACACATACCCGCGCGCACCGGCCTCCAGTGCCAGAAATGCATCATCTTCGGCTTCCGAAACCGTCAGCATCAGCACCTTCACATTCGGCAGTTGAGTGGAAATGAACCGCACCGCGGCGAACACATCGCCCGGCATATTGACGTCCATCAACATCACATCCGGACGGATCTTGCGGGCAATATCCATGGCATCCTGCGCAGTGGCGCCCTGCTCCACGACCTGAAGATCCGCCCGTTTTCTCAACGTATTGGCAACACCCTCACGCAACATCGGATGATCGTCGGCAATGCCGATGCGAATGGTTGGATTCATGGCGCGCTCCCGAAACGATCAGCACTCGTACACTTATTGATTAATAGCAGGGAACCGGGGACACCGCCGGTCACCAGTCGCACGCCCCGGGCGCCTGGCATTCGGAAATCAGACTTAAGTCGGACCCAATTCGATCGTCAACAAGCATTCACTATGACAGGACTCTGATTTTCAGACGCCAACCCATTGTTTTAAAACGCCATTAAAAACGTCAATAAACAGCCAGGCTCATAAAACCCGGCGCCATCTTTCATCCGACCAACAGTCGCTCTCTTATACTCTGCACCAGACAAAACCAGGAACAACGTCAAAAGCGACGAACTTCTAACGTAGCGCGTAATCCTCCGGGGATGCGGTTCTCCAGTTTGATCTGCCCACCAAAGCGATCGGCAATGGTCTTGACGATGGTCAGCCCCAACCCCGCACCCTGATCATTTGCGCTGCTGTAGAAACGCTCGAAAAGCCGATCGCGATCCTGTTCATCGATGCCTGGCCCTTCATCCTCGACAGACAGTTCGTAGCTATTCTCCTTTTCCACCAGCCTTACAGTGATCACTCCATGCCGGGGGGAAAAATTCGCCGCATTGGTCACCAGGTTGTTCAAGGCAATATCAATCGCGGCTGGGTCGACTCTGGCAAGACTGATGTCGTCGCTGACATCAAAAACCAGTTCAAGCCCCTTGCTCAGCAACCAGGGCGTCAACTGAACCAGGCTGTCGCGAACGGTGCTGGCCAGATCAATAGGCGCAGGCGGTTCAGTCCCTGCCGTAGGCTCAATACGAGCCATCGTCAGCAATTGGTTAACCAGTCGGCCGGTACGGTCCACGCCGGCAATCAAGAATTCGAGCGATGCGCGACGATCCTCTTCACTCCCCGCGTCCATCAGGTTTTGCGCGTGAATCCTGAGCACGGCCAGAGGTGTACGCATTTCGTGGGCGGCGTCCGCGATAAAGCGTCGCTCGCGCCCCATGACTTCCTGGATTTGCGCGAGCATGCGATTGAGGGCTGCCTGCATGGGCTCGAGCTCGGTGGGTAGCGGCGTCAATTGCAAGGGCGCAAGTGAGCCGGGATGCCGGGCCCGCAGCGTTGCAGCCATGTTGACCAGAGGTTTCAATCCCCAGCCGATGGCCAGCCAGATCATGGCGGCCAGCAATAAACTCCCCAGAATATTGGGCCACAGCGTGTGGCGCACGATCCGGTCCACCAAGTCCGTTCGCACGTCGTCCCGTTCCCCCACCCAGATGCGCAGGTTGTTCTGCTTGTCTTCAAGCAGGAAGGCGCGCCAATGCCGGTTGTTCATATCAACTACGTCGCTGAAGCCTGGTGTGACCGCAGGTGTGCTGAAGGACGGAGAACTGGCCGTATGTACCAGCACTTCGTTCCTGGCGTTCCAGACCTGAAACGCAATCTTGGTTTCATACGAATGCCCGTCGGCCCTGGGCGTCGCCTCGTTCAGGGCCTGGTTGAAAGCCTTGTACAGATCCCCATGGTCCTTGCTCACCATGGGCATGCGCATGACGCCTTGCAGCAGGCGAGCGTTCTGGGCCAGTTGGGCATCATAGACTTCGGCGATTTCGTGGTTGCTGTCGTGCAGATTGAACACACTGATCACAGCCACGCCGGCGAGCATCAGGCCGATGATCAGGGTCAGGGTGCGACGCCGGATCGAGGTCATCGACGCTCCTCCACCAGGTAGCCGATACCACGGACGGTGCGGATCAGATCGGTGGAAAATTTCTTGCGCAGGTGATGGATGTGCACCTCCAGGGTGTTGCTTTCGGCCTCCTCGTTCCAGCCGTACAGCAACTGCATCAGATGATCGCGAGTCATTACCCGGCCAGGCGGCGAGAGCAGCTCGTGGAGCAACTGATATTCCTTGGGTGTCAGCGCCACCGGCTCGCCTTTGTAGCTGACTTGCTGGGTGCCGGGGTTGAGGCTGATACCGGCGTGCTCGATCAGCGATTGTCCACGCCCGGCACTGCGCCGCAGCAACGCACGTATGCGCGCCTTCAGTTCTGCCAGGTCGAAAGGCTTGATCAGGTAGTCATCGGCTCCGGCATCCAGACCGGCGATGCGGTCTTCGGTGGCATCGCGCGCGGTCAGGATCAACACCGGCAGATTGGAACCGCTGTCACGCAAACGCCTGAGCACTGCGAGACCGTCCATGCGTGGCAGGCCAAGGTCGAGCACCGCCAGATCGAAGATTTCACTGAGCAGCGAGTGCAAGGCGCTGTTGCCGTCCTGCAACCAGTCGACGGTATAACCTTCACGGCTGAGGGCCTGATGAATGCCCTCGCCGAGCGCCACGTCATCCTCTATGAGTAATAAGCGCACAGGGTCTCCTGTCAGCCGTAATGCTGTTCAGTGAAGCGAATGTGGTCCTCTTCCTCTGTAGGAGCGAGCTTGCTCGCGATGGACTCAAGAGCGCCGCGTTTAGCCAGTAAATACGCGTTATCGTTAACGACCATCGCGAGCGAGCTCGCTCCTACATTTTCCAGCATTATCCTGTCAGCCGAGTTTCTTGTTCACGTCCACCAACAGTGTTTCGATCTCCTTGCGGCGCCCGGCGTCAGCGCTCTCGCGGCCAGGTCGAGGCGCAGCCAGCAAGGCTTTTTGCAGCGCCGCCCTGGCGTCGACATAACGCTTGTGACGGTAAAGGTGATCGCCCCAGAAGTACAGGCTGTCGATACCGTTGGGGTTCATTTGCAATGCCAGCTTGAGCAACTGTTCGGCCTTGTCCGAGTCGCCGAAACCGATGGGCCAACCCGGTACGCGGTCATAGAGTGCACCCAGACTGGTATAGGCTGAGCCTTGCAGGGCCTTGGGGTCCAGGGCCAGGGCTTTTTCCAGGTCGGCCTTGGCGTCCTTGACCTTGCTCAGCGCACCAAACCCTCCCTGGAAGCCCGCCCAGCTACTGGTGACAATACCAGACCAGATCCAGGCCTCAGCCACCGTTTGGCGTTCCTGTTTGAAGCTCGAAGCCTGGGCGGCCAGTTTTTCAAAAGCCGCGGTTCGTTGTCCCTCGGGCAACTCGTACTGAATATGCGCCCAGCTTTGCTGGATACCGTTGAGGCGCTGCTGGTCGGCAGCATCCAGCGCCCACACAGTCTGGCTCAATGCGCCAAGCAGCAGGCAAGCGATGATCTTGTTCATGGTTCGAGATTTTCCTGGTCGGGTTTCTGGCTCAGGCGGCGGATCAGTGGCAATTGTTTGCGCAAACCACGGTCCACCAGATGGGGCAGGAGGCTGTTCAGGCGTACAAAAAAACGCTCAGGCCAGCCCAGGTACAAGTCGCGACGGTCACCGGCAATGGCGTGAATCACCGCGGCCGCCACGGTTTGCGGATCGTCGACATTGGCTTTGAGCGCATCGTTCAGCGCCTGGGCTGCCGGGCTGTTCATGCCGGTACGGGTCGCTCGCGGGGCGACGTAAAGCACACTGACCCGGGTGTCCGCCAGCTCCCGGCGCAAGGCTTCGGAGAACCCGCGCAGGGCAAACTTGGTGGCGCAGTAACTGGCGTAGCCGGGGTAGCCGATGGAGCCATAGGTCGAACCGACGTTCACCACCATGGCACTGTCGGCTTGCTTGAGCAGTGGCAACATCAGTTTTGTCAGGCACATCGGCGCGCCGATGTTCACCGCGAGCATCGAATTGATCTCACTGTCGTCCAACTGTTCGAGCATGGCGAAATGGTTGACGCCGGCGGCATTGATCAGCAGGTTGATGTCGCCGATGCCCTGGGCCTGCGCCAGCACCTGGCGGCGGTCGGAGAGTAACGTCAGGTCTGCACGGATCCAACTCAGGTTACGGGGATAGAGTTCCAGCAGCGGCGCCAACGGTTCCCGATGCCGAGCCACGGCCAGCACTCGGGCACCACTGGCGCACAGTGCGGTGGCGATGGCCAGGCCGATGCCGCCGCTGGCACCGGTCAACACGACGCGAGCTTCAGACAGGCGCATGCAGGTTCTCCCCGTTACGCGGCAAGCCACGAAACATATCGGTGTAGAGCCGGTACACCACTTTGGCGGCGTGAATGACGGCGGCCTGGTCGCCCGGGTCTTCAAGACTGTTCATCAGTCGACGGTAGGTCTGCATATGTTCGATATCCAGTGAGCCGTGGGAGCTGAGGTAGCTGAAGGCGCTTTCCGGCAACTCCAGACGCTGGCGAATGCTGTCGGCGGCGTGGGTGGCCAGGGCGATGCTCGTGCCTTCGAGTACGTTGACCATGCCGAACAGTCCCACCGGATTGTCCCTGGCAATCAGGTCGTAGAGGAAGCTGACCATCAACTCGATCGGCAATGACGGACGCCCGTCGCGTACAGCGACTCTGTCACCGCCGCAGGCTTCAATGTCATTGAGTACCCATTGTTCGTGGCCGTATTCGTCCTCGATGTATTCACATACCGCTTCGCGCAGCCACTCCAGACGTAATGGCAGGCGCGCACCGCAGGCCATCATCAACGGCACGGTATGGCGCACGTGGTAGTAGGCCTGTGCCAGAAAGGCCCGATAACTTTCCAGGCTGACGTCGCCCTGCAGCGCATCACGGATGACCGGCAAGTTGAACAACTCAATGCGTTCTTGCTCGGTGGCTTGTTGCAGCGTGTCAAAAAAACTCATGATACGGATTCCTCGGGAAATGCAGATTCGGTCAATTGCTCCCGGTAGCGCTCGACGATGGCATCACGACGGGGCCGGCCATTGGCGGTGAGCAAGCCGTTGGCAGGAGTGAAGGGTTGGGCGAGCCGGCTCCAGTGGCGGACCTGGGCGTATTCGGGCAAAGCCTCGTTGGCCTGGGCCACGGCGGCGGCCAGTTGTTCGTCGGTACAGTCCGGGCGATGCGGCCAGAGCAACGCATGGTTGTGAGGCATCGCCTCGCCATAGACGAAGGCCTGGGCGATATGGCCGCGCTGGGTCAATTCGGCCTCCACCCACTCGGGATTCACGTTACGCCCGAAACTGGTGACGAACTGATGTTTCTTGCGTCCCTTGAGGTAGAGAAAACCCTCGGCATCGAACTCGCCTAGATCGCCGCTGGGCCACCATTGGGCGGTGTGCGGCGCCTCTCCCAGATAGCCCAGCAAGGTCGAGCCCCTGATCAGCACTTCGCCGTCGTCCGCCAGGCGAATCTCCACGTGGGGCAGCGGCCGTCCAACACTGCCGGGGCGCGATGCTTGCGGGCGATTGAGGCACACCACCGACGCGCACTCGGACAGCCCGTAACCTTCATAGACGGGTATGCGCACCCGTTGAGCGCGGTGCAGGAGATCTTCGCTGACCCGGGCACCGCCCACGGCGGCAAAACGCAGGTGCTGTGGGTCAAAGGCCTTCTGCTCGGCAGCACTGACCAGCATCAGCAACAACTGCGGCACCAGAATCAGGCTCTGGGGCGATCGGCTGGCCAGGCATCCCGACAGTTTCGGCACATCCACACCGCTGGCGCCTTGAATCCCCAGGGTTTTCTGGCTCGGCAGGCTCAAGGTAGCGCCGGCATACAGCGCGGCGTAACAGCCGATGTTCTCCAGCAAAATGGCCAGCGGCAGCAGCGCCAAATGGTGATTCGCGGCGGTGGGTTTGCTGGCCAGGTCCAGCTCGCGAGCGACCCGCAGAATGCTGTCGGCACTCAAGCACACGCCCTTGGGTGTCCCGGTGGTACCCGAGGTGAAGGTCAACTTGGCGGTGCCGTCAGGCATCCGGTTCGGGCCACTGAAGGTGCGGTGCCAGAACTCGCCGCACTGCTGATACCCGGCCGCTTGCAGCTCGTCGTGCAGTTGCGGCTCGGTAATGACGTGTTCGGCCTGGCTCTGCTCCAGGCAATGCTTGCGTTGCGCCGGACTGAAAAAAGGCGGCAAGGCCACGCAGGTCAAACCCTCGAACAACGCAGCCAGATCCCACAGCATGGCTTCGACACCATTGTCCAGCGCCAGTGCGACCACCCTGACCCGTTCATCGCGCAGGCGCTGCTGGCGATAAATGACCTCGGCATACAGCGTGGCGTAATCCAGCTTCAGATGATCGCCCCACAACGCAATGTCGTTGGTTTTTTGCTCGGCGTGATTACGCAGGGTCTGTTTGAAGTGCTCCATTTCAGGCGACATGGCAGGCCCCCTCGATGGAGGTTGGCAAGCCCAGGCGGCTGAACAGGCCTATGTTGCGCAAATGAATGAATCCGGAGCGGATATTGCCAACATGAACCCACGGCTTGCTTTCGTAGTAACTGCCCCAGGCGTGGCGGTCCTCGCCCAGACGCGCCGGGTCGGCAGCACACAGCGTCACGGGCTTCAAGCCAAGTCGGTGAAAGCTGTTGACCAGCCCCAGGTTCCCGGTGAAGGCGATCCATTCCAGCCCCCCCATGGCGAGCAGGTAGGTCATCGCGATGATGCTCATCCGTGCGCTGCCGGTGTCGCTGGCAGCCAGGTTGCCTACCTCGACAATGGCTGACCGGCCTACGGTCTGGTCGGCAACGGCACTGATCAGCGGATCGATCGCCTCGTCCAGGTAACGTTCCAGAAACAGCGGCCCGGTGCTCGCCAGACGTACCCCGACCACCGCACAAAGCGCGCCGGACGCATCGCTCATGCCAAACAGCTGCGGCATGAAATGGCGAATATCGGCACCGTGGGCCCTACGAAAACGTTGCTGGATAAAGTCTTCGAAGGCGCTCCGTTGCGCAGCGTCCGGCAAGGCCCTGACGAGATACATCTGCTGTGCTTCGGCCAGGCCAAAGTGCAGCGACAACTGAACGTTCCAGTTGAAATCGGACATTGAAAACCTCTCCCCGGATCTAGTGGGGAGAAGTATCAAAGACATTTCTTAATGAAGTCTGAAGGTGACAAAACCATTGTCGCCCTGGCAGTCCGTCATGCCGATGTGCAACAGCGGTGCAGGCCGCCCCCCCGACTGGCTGGCCGCAGGTACTCATGCACACCCTGCCGGACGGCGCTGGAGTGCGACTTTGCGCCGGGCTACAACGTGTAGGAAATACCGACCTGCACCGTTCTTGGTGCCCCTGGAAAGGCGTAGACGTTGCCGAATGCGCCCTCCTCAAAATCTTCGTCCATCAGGTTCTTCACATCCAGGTTGAGCCTGATCCTGTCGTTGACCTTGTAGTAGCTCAGCAGGTCGACAACGGTGTAACTGCCCATCGAAAACGCCGTGTTGGCGGTCTGCCCTGCACGCTCATCGACGTACTTGAGCCCGGTGCCAAGTCCCAGTCCCTGGAGCGCGCCATCCTGGAACTCGTAGACGTTGAGCAGGCTGAAGCTGTTCTGCGGAATGTTCATCAGCCGGGTGCCGGACTGGATGACGTTGTCCTTGGTCACTTCGGCATCGACATAGGCGTAACCGCCAATCACCCGCCATTGCGGGGTCAGGTTGCCGGCGATGTTGAGGTCGAAACCACGGCTGCGCACCTCGCCTGCCGCCACACTGAACGTCGAGTCCACAGGATCGGTGGTGAGTACGTTACGCTTTTCGATCTGGTAGATCGCCGCGTCGACACTCAATTGACTGTCCAGCGCTTCCCACTTGATACCCAGCTCATAGGACTTGCCCTTTTCCGGTTCGAAACCACCGCCCTGGCGACTGGCACCGGTATTGGGCTTGAACGAGCGAGCCGTATTGGCATAGATCGCCACGGTGTCGGTGAGGTCATAGGTCACGCCAACGCGCGGGGTCACCGCATTGTCGCTGGCCTCCCAGCTTCTGCCGCCCGGCACGAAGGTTTCAAAGTCATGCTCGAAGCGCTCGAAACGGGCCCCGGCCAAAACTCTCAAACGCTCGGTCAAGGCCACCTGATCCTGGATGAACGCCGCGTAGGTCTTGAGGTTTTCCTTGTCGTTGGTCGGGGTACGGGTCAAGGCTGGACGCGGCTGGCCATACACCGGGTTGAAGATATCGATCGGGTAGGCACTCACCGCCCCGCTGGAGCGCTGGATAATCGCCTGGTAGTCGTAATCCTCGTACTCGATGCCGGTCAGCAGGGTGTGATCGAAACCGCCTGCGGTGAAATGTCCGGTGAGGTTGAGTTGGGTGTCCTTGTCCGTCCACTCCAGCTTGCGGTAGTTGAAGTTACGGCCCAGGGTGCGCCCGTCCGCGGCCACACCGTTGGCTTCGACCGCATTCCCCTTGAGGGTGCCGTCGAGCCATTGGAATCCGCCGCCCAACGTCCAGTTATCGCTCAGCAGATGCTCGAACCGCAGTTGCGCCATGTTGTTGTCGTTGTGCAATTTGCCAACGTCTTTTTCGCCGAAGAAGGTATCGCGCGAGGCCGTGCCGATCTGGTTTGGAAAGCGCGTCAGGCCGCGGTCGAGCGGGTGATTGTTGCGCATGAAGTCGCCTTCGAAAATCACCTTGGTGTCATCGCTGGCCTGCCAGGACAGCACCGGCGTCACGCCGTAGCGTTCGGTTTCGACATGATCGCGGAAGGTATCACCGCCCTCGCCCACCACGTTCAGGCGATAGGCCAGGCGCCCCTCTTCGTCCAGCGGGCCAGAGGCGTCCAGCGTGCCACGCTGCATGCCCTGGTCATCGAGTTGGCTACCCAGGGTCACCGTGGGCACGGCCAGGGGTTGTTTGGAGATGACGTTGAAAGTGCCACCCGGATCGCCTCGGCCATAGAGCATGGTCGCCGGTCCTCGCAGTACTTCCAGTCGCTCGATGGTGTTGGCATCGGGCATGTTCGGATAGCCACGGTTGATCGGGAACCCGTTGCGATAGAACTCCCCGGTGGTGAAGCCGCGCACGGTAAAGGTGGTCAGGCCCTGGCCGCCGAAATTGTTGGCCCGCCCCACCCCGCCGGCGTAATCGAGTGCATCCTGCAAACGGGTGGCACTGATGTCTTCGACGACATCCCGGGTGACCACACTGATGGACTGGGGCGTTTCGTGGATCGAAGTGTCGGTGCGCGTGGCGCTGGCCGAACGCGTCGCGCGATACCCGTCAACCGGCCCCAGGGCAGTTTCGAAGTCAGCTGTGCCAACGATGTCAGTCGCTTGCAACTCCAGACTGGATTTATCGGTAGTTGCTTGCTCCGCCCAAGAGGCTGCGGAGAATGCCTGAAGCACGCAGATAGACACCAGAGTACGACGCATCTAGGAAACCTTGTGAAAATAGCCAAATGGGGTGGCATACATGCCAACAAATCGCGGCGCATGGTATACCACGTCGCGATGTTTTGATACGTATTCTCATTTGTATTTTCTGAAGGCGACCTGCGCCATTTCAAATCGCTGATGGTTCAAGCCCCACTGGCGCAGCCAAAAAAGGGCCCCGAAGGGCTAATGCCGATCAGTTAAGCCGAGACACTGAACCTGTGGCGAGGGACTGCCCGTTACCGATGAATGGGGATGACCCACCTGCGCCGGCACCGTCTCAGGCTTTTGCTCCTCGATCTCACCATTGAGTGCCTTGTGCATCTTGACGGTGTCCAGCGCCCCGCCCCGCTAAAAGTGCGCCTTACCGGGTCCGGCGGCTTGCAGGCTGGGCGACAGGGGAACGCTCTGCGTGACTTTGGCCATCTGGGTGATTTCCACCTGCACCTTGTCCTTGCCCAGCAGGTAGTCGGCCAGCTTCTGGGAGAACGGCCAGTAGTTCAGTGCGGCCGTCAGGGTCAGAGGCCCGACGGCGTCGGGCGGCACCAGGAAGGAGAACTCCCCGATATCGTAGCCCTTGGGCAGAATGCGGTTATCCGAGAGAATCTGCGTGGCATTCCAGACCTCGACGTCCAACGGATTGCCGTCCTCGTCGCCGATGTGCACTTTGAAGTTTCGCGTGTTGTCCTCGGTCTTGCCGTCCTTGATCGCACCCAGTCGATAGAGCTCGCGACCACTGGCATCCAGCACCCGGAAATCGATCCACATCTCCCGTCCCTCCGGAAAACCGGTCGGCAGCTTGTGTCCGGCGCCGACGTTGGAAACTTTGACGGTTACCGAGTTGTATTGCCCTGGAATGATGGCGGCCGGCAGTTGCTGGAAGGTTATTTCCCCCGCGCGCGCGAGCATGTCGCGCGCGCGTTGCGCGCCCACTTCCTGACCGAGATGCTTGAGCATCATCGCGTTGGCTCCGCTGAACCAATGCGAGGCGACCTCCTCGCGGTCTGGCCCCATGATCGCGGCCTTGCCCGCATAACCCGGCATATGGCAGCTCTGGCAGGTTACGCCGTTGAGGCTGTAGGCGCTTTCCTGCCATTCGTCATAGGTACGCTCGACCGCCACACTGCTGAACGGGTGCGTGACGTTGTGGCAGGTGGCGCAAAAGTCCGAGCGCGTGTGCAGAGCGGAATACACAGTGTCGTGATAAGGCGAAACGGCGTCTTTACGCGGGCCGAACTTGGTCGGTTTACCGTGCGCCCGAGGGCTCAGGACATAGGCGCCGTTATCGAGGCCCGTGCGGGCACTGATGTTGTGGCAGGTCTCGCAATCGACCCCGGGCATCGGATGATTCTTCGCACTGTCTTCAATCGAGGAGCGGTTGACTTGCGAATTGATTTGCCCGGTCGTGAGACCGATCGGGGTATGGCAGCCAGTGCAGAAGTTATCGACCTTCCCTTCGGTGGCCGAACTCGCACGCTGGAGCAAGGCCCGATAGATGGGTTCATCCCAGGCCTGGGACATCATCGATGAGCGCCACTGTTTGTAAATCTCTGTATGGCAAGCGCCACAGACCTGGGCATTGTCGAAGTCTTTTATATTCAAAACCAGGTTGCCAGGGGTATTGGCCCGATGCGGAAAGAACGGCATCGCGCCAGTCACATGCATGATCCTGGAGCGTGCCGGCTCCAGCCACTTCTCATTACTTTGATTGTCATTACCCAGAGGTTCGTCTGCCGCCATCAGCGTAACCGTCAGCAGGCAAGCTAGAAAACACAACCCGCGCAGCGCTACCTGCGCACGTGTATGTCTGGAGTGGCTCATAAGCATTTCCCCTGGACGGTTGCAGAGGAGGACAGCAGCACTTCAATTGAGCCAGCGGGGTATTTCGCGATGTAAACCGATGGTTACATGCAATCACTCAATGGGGGTACTGACAGCTCCACAGGTTCCCGACTCTGCAACTTTCAAGAACGGGACAAGCTCTCACTCAGCAATTACTTTGCCAGCGTTGTGTAAACCATGTGCGAGCCCAGCAAACATTGGCCACAAGTTGAAATAGCGTGCTGGAGGAGACGCGAATACTGCTGGGGAAAGGCGCCCCATTTGTGGGGCAGCTCACTCCGAAATCGGGGGCCACTCACTTGACTCGCTACGACTTACTCCCTGTCTTTCGTCGAGCGGATGAGATTGCCCCTTAACTTCACAATGGCCTTCTGCATTTGCACGAAGTCGTCGGGGTCAAGACCGGTTTGCGGGAAGCCGTCTTCGGTGAGGCCTTCGCGCAGTTTTCGTCCCTCTTTGGTGAGACTGATCCGCACCTGGCGTTCGTCTTCCGGGTCGCGCTGGCGCAGCAAATACCCCATTGCTTCCAGCTTCTTGAGGATCGGCGTGAGGGTATTGGACTCGAGAAACAGCTTTTCGCCGAGGCTGCCAACGGTCTGGTTGTCTTCCTCCCACAGCGCAACCAGGGTGATGTATTGCGTATAGGTCAGGCCGAGCCGTTCAAGCATCGGCTTGTAGGCCTTGCCGAAGGCCAGGTTGGCTGAATAGACCGCAAAACACAGGAAATCGGAGAGTTTGAGATCCAGGGCGGATGTCTTGTCGGTGTTTTTCATGGACGTTCTCTTGGGTCAGTCTTGCGAGACTGAAACTATACGTCGTATGCGATGGTATCGGAAGTGCGTATAAACACCGACGGCGGGCCCCTGGTGAGCCCGCCGTGCAGTGGGTTATGCCGTCAGGACGTTGATGTCGACATCAATGTTGCCCCGTGTGGCCTTGGAGTACGGGCAGATTGCATCGGCGTTGTGGGCCAGCTCGGTCGCCACCCCATGATCCAGCCCCGGCACACGCAAAGTCAGTCGAGCCTGAAGGAAGTAAGCCGCGCCGGTCTGGCCCAGATCGACTTCAATGTCGACGGCCGTGTCGGTCGGCAGTGTCACCTTCATCTGCTGGGCGACCAGCCCCACCGCTGCGATGTAGCAGGCTGACCAGGCTCCGGCGAACAGTTGCTCGGCTTTCGGGTGCGGCTGAACGGCGGTGAGTACGTGTGCCGGTGTGTCGCTGCCAGGGGACGACAGCACGATGTCAAGGTTTCCGTTATGCCCGCGCAAGGTGTTGCCTGCGCTGTTATGAGTGGTGTGGGTTTTGCCGCTGGCCAGTACTTTTTCGATTTTGCTCATGGGGATTTCCTCAGGGTTTTATATGCATGCGATTTTATCGCATGCGGTGTATTTGGTATTTAAAAAGACAGCGTTCAGCAATTGGCGTGTGCAATGATCCAGTTGTTTCCGTTTTGGCCATGGGAGGCTTGAGCGGTAGAGATAAACATTCTGCGGCTGCTTGCGGTGTTCATGGCTGAATCTCCAAACGGCAAGGGTTGTTACTGATTGCCATCGCACTCGACTAGATCGCATGCGATAGATGAATACTCAACCAAAGCCCCAATCATGTCAAAGTTTATTTTATGCCTTGGCGATGAGCGGTAGACGCGAGGTCAACCCCGCTACCCTCCTCCTGCCGAAAGGATGATCGGCTTCCCACCGTCCGGCCCTGCGGGGACTTCGGGGTGAGGTATTGCGTCAGGAACGGATGGTGTGAGTTGTTACTGCTCGGTTCTCTGGAGCGGCATGCGTCACCAGACAATTTCCCGAATCAGAAACTGCCCCGTCCGCGGATCGAACTGACGCACAAAGTGAACGTGCCTGGAACCGAAGCGCTGATCGCTGAACCCGGACCCTCTGATCACCTCGAAGCTGTTTATCCGGTGGATCGGTATGAAGTGCTGGTTGTGCATTGGTACGAAATGCCGGTTGTGCATTGGTATGAAATGCCGGCTGTGCATTGGTACGAAATGCTGGCTGTGCATTGGCGCGAAATGCCGGCTGTGCATTGGTACGAAATGCTGGCTGTGCATTGGCGCGAAATGCCGGTTTCCCATATGAAACGAGCCACTGTGGAAATGGTGGAATTGCCCGCATTGCTGTGGCTGCCCACTGACCAGAACGGCCGGGTAAGGATTTTGACCGAGGCCGCCACCGCTGATTGCCTCCAGGGAGAAGCTGCTTGCCAGAAGCCCCGCGACCAAGAGCAGGAGTTGCTTGAAGATACGCATAGCGCCACCTCCGACGGTCCCCCCCACACTAAATTATAGTCGGCCATGGACCCCGGCCGGGCCCTGGCGCTGATTTTCGACCAGGACGCGGTCTCTTGTAGGAGCTGGCTTGTCGGGGCGCCGCATCGCAGCGATGGTCGTCAACGATAACGCGTGTAAACCGGATAAACGCGGCGCACTTGAGTCCATCGCCGGCAAGCCGGCTCCTACAGGTATTGCGTTATCGGTGTTTCCCGGGATTGCGTGAAGAATCAAAAAAAAAGCGCCGACGTTGCCATCGGCGCTCAGGAGTAGCGATGTCTTCAGCTCAGCGCAGCGCAGGAATTCCCGCGAACAGCCAAGTCTCCTGGGTCGGCGTTGCCTCGTGGCGATTGCGCGCCCACTGAGTCAGCGCCACCATCATCGCAAAGCCGAGCACGATCAACACCGGATAGGCCATCAGCAACTCGGTGAGCGAATATTTCCAGGCCAGCGGTCGACCGACACCGAGCATGGCGGCATACAGCCAGGACACGCCCGACAGTGCGCCAGAGAACAGGGCAAACATTCGTACACTGACCTTGAGATCAAGCAGCGATCCGACCTTCAGCATTGCCGGCAATACATAACGGTGCAACAACATGCCGTTGAATGTCAGCAACAATACAATAATGACTTTGGCTTGAAGTTTCGGATTGGCAAAATAGTTCATGCCTTTATCAAGGTAATCAATACCTATAATCGCAGCTCCGGTGATCCACAAGAATATCAACGCATTGGAAACAGACTTCTGAAGACTGGCCATATGTTCATTATCGTGCCCCGACGACACACGACCGTTCCATAAATCCTTGACCATCGCGGCATCGCTGGCAAACACCAGGCCAATCGCTACGCAGCAAGCCAACAGGTGAACGTAAACAACACCTAAACGCAAAAACTCCATGGATTCTTTTTGGCCGAGCAGGCCGATCATTGTATTAATATCCAAGATGACATCTCCACTTATAACAGCAGTGCAAATTGACCATGCCCCAGGCATGCGAATTATTTATTCGCACCTGCAAGATCAAGTTCGCAATGATTGAAGCAACTTAATAATTAGGTATTACAAGAGGGAGCGACTCGCCCAGCGAGTCAGTGATGACGGCATACAATCACTCCAGGTCTCAGGTAAAAAAAATCCCCATGTGCATTCCATTCAATGCAGATGAGGTATACGTCCTTTTTATTAGTGAGTGCAGCGCGACCTCTCAAGGGATCCCGTCTGCTGGAACATCAGAGCGAAGCCTATCAAAATCGTTCACTTTTTGAGCAGAATGCTCGACAAACGGTACTAAATCCAACACTTGGGGGTACCTGTTTCCTTGGCTGAAACCTGCGTCGCTACGGGGCTGAATCGTTTCCTGTCTTCTGTCGAAAAAAAACAGCAATCGCGCTGAACTCACATCGCCAGACCCGACCGAAGGCGAACATTGCCTAGCCCGTTCCCTCCCCAAATCCGGGGACGCGGCGCTCATCAGCGGCGACCATGCCGCGCTTATAACTGCGGAAAAATCAGAGCGGATCAAACCACTCGGAAAGGAAGAGTGATGAGGCCGATCCTTCGCTCATGGGTCATTCCGAATCAGTCAGCGGGCACGGGAGCCACAAGGACTCCCGTGTCTGTTCAGCGGATGGGTCATACCGCTGATCAGCGCCCTTCCAGCTTTTTCACGACCTCATCGGTGGTCATCAGGCCGTTGGCGATGTAGCGGAAATTGACCAGCGCACTCCCGTATCCGTCGCCATCAGGCAGCTTCGGGCCGGCGACCGCGTCACGTACGACGACTACCTCGAAACCACGCTCCAGAAACTCGCGTAGATGCGATTCGACGCACAGATTGGACGCCATGCCGGCCAGGATGATTTTGTCGATTCGCTGCTTGCGCAACTGCAGCATCAGGTCGTTGCTTTGCGGGCCATACAGCTTGTGAGGTGATGCGACGAGGGTCTTGCCGTCTTCGATGAAGGGTTTGAACTCCTTCATGAAATCGGCACCCGAGTTGCGGAATCCATCCAGCGTCAGGGCGCCCTTGCGGTCGAACATACCCAGCTTGTGCTGAACGCTCTCCGCTGGCGCTTCAAACTCCCACTGATGATCGTGGGGATAGTAGTAGTGCGGCGAGATGGCGACGGTTGCCCCGGCCTGCTTGAACGCCGTGAAAAGCCGGGTCAGATTCGGCACCAGGTTCTGCTCGGTCACGCTCTGGCCGAAGATTGACCAGCCCGCACCCTCCGGGCTCATGAAGTCGATCTGCGGGTCGATCACGACCAGCGCGGTTCGACTGGAATCCCATTGAAAGGTGGAGGCCGGGAGCGCGGGTTTGGCCGGATCGGCATAGGGGGTCTCGGCGGCGAAGCCGATGCCGGGCGCCATCAGGATAGCCCCCAGCAAGGTGGCGCAGGAGATGAGTCTGGCGGGATGAATTCGGTTGAAGGTCATGTTGCACGTCCGCAATGTGGGGGTGGTGCATTCACGGTACGGCGAGAAGACGGCACGAAATGGACATATATCCCTGGATTTCGGCCGACAAGCTCCTCACCTTGCATGAGACGGGTGGGCTCAATGCCCCCCGTGACCTTCCAGACAGCCAGCGCGTACTATGGCTCCCCCCATTCAGATCGTGGATGTTCCG
Organism: Pseudomonas sp. GV085; assembly: GCF_003050925.1. GTDB lineage: Bacteria > Pseudomonadota > Gammaproteobacteria > Pseudomonadales > Pseudomonadaceae > Aquipseudomonas. Next base: position 315,798 of record NZ_QAOV01000002.1, read on the forward strand.
TGCATGCAGCGTCACATATGTTTCCTGGTCTATTCGGGCTTCGTATTGCTTGATCTGAGTGGACCGCTCGAAGCCTTCTCCAACGCCAATCGTGCGCGCCCTTCTGGCTATCGATTCACAGTCGCTTCCCTTGAAGGCGGATTGATCAGCGCTTCGAGCGGACTGCAAGTCGCGACGCAAGCCTTGCAGGTGGTCGACCACCTCGACACGCTGATCATCGTCGGCGCCCCCACCGCTCCGATCGATGACCGGATGCTGCCGATGGCAGCGGCGATTCGGCAGATGTCCCCGCGCGCTCGCCGCACTGCCAGCGTCTGCACGGGCGCCTTCCTGCTGGCCGAGAGCGGCCTGCTCGACGGTCGCGTGGCGACCACGCACTGGAACTACGCGCCGCAATTGCAGGCACGCTATCCGGCACTGCGCGTGGATGGAGATCGAATCTGGACCGAAGACGGGAATGTCTGGACCTCTGCAGGCATGTCGGCTGGCATCGACATGGCCCTGGCGATGATCGAGCAGGACCTGGGAAAGGACGTGTCACGTTCCGTCGCGCGCATGCTGGTGGTCTACTATCGGCGACCGGGCGGTCAGTACCAGTTCTCTTCGCTGCTGGATTTCGACCCGGGCTCGGATCGGATCCGCACAGTGTTGAGCCATGTGCGCGATCATCTGCGTGATGATCTGTCGGTTGAACGCCTGGCCGACGTTGCACATATGAGCGTGCGCCAGTTTGGCCGCGTGTTCGCAGCATCGGTCGGGGTGACGCCGGCCAAAGCTATCGAGCGCCTGCGCATCGAGTCGGCGCGGCCACTGGTTGAGGACGGCCTGCAGACATTCGAAGAGATCGCCAGGTGCTTCGGATTCGGCGATGCCGACCACATGCTTCGCAGCTTCGTGCGAGTCGTGGGGCGCACGCCACAGGAACTGCGTCGCAGCGCCCGCCAGGCCAAAGGCAATGGTGGGACCGGAAAAAAGGGGGACTCATCGTCCGCGTGAGCGAAGACGCGTACAAAATCCCGGAACGGGCTCAAGCCAGCAACTGGGTGATCCACCGGGCCTGGCGCACGATGTCCTGCACCTTTTCCTCGGGCACGGCCTGTTGCATCCGGGCAAAGTGGGTCAGGGTCTTGTGCTTCTGGCGCAACTTGCGCTGCCACTTGAGCAGGAACGCCGGACTGCGGGCCTGCATCTGCAATGGGCCGAAGTACAGCTCCTGGGCGGTGTACATCACCGGCCCGGTGCGCTCGGCGACGATGATTTCGTAGTCGAAACGGTTTTCCCGCAGCACTTCCTCGCAGAGGATGCGGTAGCCATTGTCCATCAGCCATTGGCGCAGTGGCTGTTCGCCGCCGTTGGGTTGCAGGATCAGGCGCTCCTGACCGCTCAGGTACGCCTTGCCGCTGTCGAGGATGTCGCGGATCGTTTCGCCGCCCATACCGCAGATGCTGATTGCCGTGATCCTGTCTCCCGGCTCGATTGCCGCCAGGCCGTTGGCCAGGCGCACGGTGATCTGCGAGTCCAGGCCGTTCTCGCGCACGGTACGCTCGGCCGAGCGGAACGGCGTCAACGCCACCTCGCCGGCCACTGCCGCCGCGATGGCGCCACGGCGCATCAGCGCCACCGGCAGGTAGCCGTGATCCGAGCCGATATCGGCCAGGCGCGCGCCGGCTGGCACATGCGCCGCCACGCGCTCCAGGCGCATGGACAATGTCTGTTCGTTCACCAGCGGCCCCTTTTCACCACAAACGTCCGGCGCCTTCTGGCCGGATCGGGGCGCGATTGTGTCGAGCAACGCCGTGCATTTCAAATTTATGTGGCCAAATTTATGTGACCAAGATCATTGCCCCTTCATGCAATCACTTGCGCATACACCGGTCTGTCGACGTTGCCACCGGACAGGATCACACCCACCTTTCTTCCCGACATGGCTTCACGCTCCGAAATGAGCGCTGCCAGCGCCGCCGCACCAGCCCCTTCAGCCAGGTTATGGGTATCGGTGTAATACACGCGCATGGCCTCGGCAATCTGCGCATCACTGACCGCTACAATCCGCGCAGCACCTTTCGCGTAAACGGCAAAGGCCTCAGGCACTGGCTTGCGTACGGCCAGACCGTCGGCAAAGGTGGTTGCCGAGGCGGTTTCGCACAGGACTCCGGTGTCAAACGACAACTGTGCGGCGGCCGCCTCCGTGGAAACCACGCCCACCACCCGGGTGTTCAGGCCCAGCGCATCGCGGGCGGCGATCACCCCGCAAATCCCCGAACCACAGCCAATCGGTACATATACGGTATCCAGGTCCGGCGCTGCGTTGAACAGCTCCAGCGCATAAGTGGCGACGCCTTTGACCAGCTCGGTGTGAAACGGCGGGACCAGGAACAGGTCATGCACGTGCGCAAGGCGTGCAGCCTCTTCACGGGCCTCATCGAAATCGCGGCCATACTCGACCACTTCAGCGCCAAAGCCGCGCATGGCGTTGTTCTTTTCTACCGAGTTACCTTGCGGCACTACGATCAACGCCCGCAAACCCAGTGCGCCAGCCGCCAGCGCCAGGCTCTGACCATGGTTGCCGCGGGTAGCGCTGACAATGCCCTTCGCGCCTGGGTACTCGCGTTTGAGCCAGTGCATGAACGTGATACCACCACGCACTTTGAAAGCACCGGTAGGCGTGTGATTTTCGTGCTTGACCCACACCGAGCAACCCAACCGCCGAGCCAGCAAGGGCCAGGGGTATTGGGCGGTGGCCGGCATGACCTGGTAAACGTTGCGTGCAGCCTGTTCGATGTCGTCGCGAGTGATTCTGTGCATGAGTTATTCCCCTGAGATTTTGCCCAGTCTGGACACGGGCGTAGTACGCCGGCTTTCAAAAAACTGACCTGACTTTTGTCCCCCCTCTTCACTACTATGGCGTTCATGAGCCATCGAAATCGCCTGCCGCCAACGCTCCTGTCCGAACCGGTCCGCCGCATCGAGGCCGGCCCCTGGGCGATCGAATTGCTACCCGGCCGCGCCTACGCGACCCGCTATGTGGCGACCCAGGCGGGAATCGGCTTTGCCTTCGACAGCCAGCGGGGCCTGCACGCTATCGGCAGTGACCGAATACGCCCTTTCGATGCCGTGCCCGACGGCCTGGCGTTCGTTCCCGCCGGGTGTGACGTGTTGTCCGAATCACCCACGGGCGGTGAATACCTGCGGGTGATGCGCACCGACGGTATTGCGCTGGTGGGGGATCGTGCCTTCAACAATCGCATCGACCGGCAGGCCACTGCCCTCGCATGGCGAATGCGCACCGCGCTGTTGCGCGCGTCCGTGGAGGACGATTGGGAGGCCTGGGCACTGGCATTGTCTGCGCGGGCGACGGGTAGCGAGGCCGTGCTGTCACCGGCCCATGGCTCGATAACCGGTTACCGGATGCGCTTGCTCGATGAGTTCATTGATGCCGGCCTCGATGGCCCGTTGAGCGTACCGGCGATGGCGGGCCTGCTTGGATTGTCCGAAGGTTATTTCATGCGGGCCTTCAAAAACGCCACAGGCAAAAGCCCGCACGCTTACCTGATCGACCGACGCCTCGCCAGAGCCCGAACCCTGATGCGCGATTCGACCGCCACACTGACGGAGATCGCCTACGCCTGCGGTTTCAACTCCCAGGCACACATGGCGACCACCTTCAAGCAACGCCTTGGCGTGAGCCCGGCGCAGTTGCGTCAATGTTCAAGGTTCGGTTAGCGCCGGGTTTTCAGTTAGCTCCGCGGTTTTTGATGTTTGCGATGGGCCGGTGGTCGTTGCATTTCGGTTGTCGCCGGCGTTTGTCTAAGCTTAATGAATCAGGGCGAGCTGAAACTTGCGTGATGGCGGCCTCCAACGGATCTGGATGGGCATCAAGACGGTACTCCCAAAGGAGACGACTATGTACGCAGTGATAAGAACCTATCTGGGTACGGGAGCGAAGCAGCTTTTCGAGCTTCTGGAAGAGCGCAAAGACGACATCGAAGCGACCTTGCGGACAGTGCCTGGCCTCGTCAGCTACACATTGCTCAATACGGGTGACGGTGGTACGGCGATCACTGTTTGCATAGACAAGGCCGGCTGTGATGCGAGCCTGAAAGTCGCGCGTGACTGGATTCAGAAAAACACCTCGAGTATCCGCGCCAACCCGCCGATCGTAACCGAAGGTCCGGTCATAGTGCAGATCAACTAGGGGGCGTGCTGGCGAGTGCTATACTTTTTTTCAGTTGGCAAGAAGTGTGCAACGTTCCCCACGGCACAGCTACTGACTGCAAATCTCGGTTATTAACGGCTGCCGGAAAAAGGAGGTCTACGGCGAACTTGGGTTGGGAGGTGTGGCATGAATCGGCACTATTACATCAGTGACAATCTCAACGATCTCGAAACAGTTGAAAATGAGTTGGAAGCCAGCGGCATCAATTCTGAACAGATTCATGTACTCAGTGAAAAAGTTGCTGATGTCGAAGAACATCACCTCCACGAGGTCAACTCGTTAATGGAACAGGATGCTGTTCATTCCGGTGAGATTGGTGCTGTAGTCGGTCTGCCCCTTGCAGCACTGGTCCTGGGTGGCGCCTATTGGATGGGCTGGACCGAATCCGCAGCAGGCTGGACGCCTTTTGTCTTCCTGGCCATTGTTATTTTGGGCTTCTGCATCTGGGAAGGCGGTTTTTTTGGGTTCCAGGTGCCGAACACTCACTTCCGCAATTTCCAGCAGGTGGTAAAAGAGGGCAAGCATATTTTCTTCGTGGATGTTGAACCGGATCAGGAATCGATCCTGGACCAGGTAATCGATCATCATCCAAATCTGAAGATCGCCGGCACGGGAGCGGCAGCCCCCCACTGGACAGTGGCCTGGCAGCACAAATGGCATCAGTTCAAGCGAGTGATATCGGGTTAGCGTCTGGAAACTGATGGCCGTCCGAAAGCGGCTTATTGGCCGAAGAAAATGACCCGGCTGAGGAAAACATAGTCTGCTTCGGTGGCCATCAGTCCGACGAGCACCAGTAAACACAAAGGCGGCACCAATATGGCATAGACCAGGGCCAGCCGCTCCCAGGCCATATGCATGAAGATGGAGACAATTAAACCTGCCTTCAACAACATGAAAGTGATAATCAGGAACCACCGAAGGTAGCCATGGAAGTGGAAATAGTCGACAAGGTACGACATCGTGCTGAGGACGAATAACAGCCCCCAGATTTTAAGGTACAAACTGATTGGATGTTGCTGACTCTGAGCATGTGCCATCACCCGTGCTCCTCTACCATAAATAGAAGAATGCAAAAATAAACACCCACACCAAATCCACGAAGTGCCAGTAAAGTCCGGCTATCTCAACGTTCTGATAGTTTCCGGAGCGCTCATAATCTCCCCGCAATACTTTGCGCGCAACAATGCTGAGGTAGATGGCGCCGATTGACACATGCAGTCCGTGAAAACCGGTAATCATGAAAAAGCTGGCACCAAATTGCGCTGCCCCCATGGGGTTCCCCCAGGGACGCACCCCTTCTGCGATGAGCTTGCTCCATTCAAATGCCTGCATGCTGACGAAGGTCACACCCAAGGCAGCGGTCGCCAGCATCAGGGCCGTCGTTTTCGCACGATCACGGCGATAGGCGAAATTCACGGCCATGGCCATGGTGCCGCTGCTACTGATCAGCACAAAAGTCATGATGGCGATCAGAATAAGCGGGATCTCTCTTCCGCCGATCGTCAATGCGAACACTTCACTGGGGTTCGGCCAGGCGGTAGTGATGGCCATGCGTACCGACATGTAGCCGGTCAGAAAACAGGTGAATATAAAAGTGTCGCTGAGCAGGAAGATCCACATCATCGCCTTGCCCCAGGGGACCTGCTTGAAGGCCTCCCTATCCGAGGACCAGTCGCTGGCGATGCCCTGCCATCCCGGTGCAGGCGGTGAGCCCGGTGGATTGGATGAACGGCTCTCGGTTTGGGCTTGGGCTTGGGCTTGTGGGTGCAATGCCATGGCTTTTCACCTCAGGCCGCAGAATCTGGCGATGGCTTCATAGGTTTGTGGCGTGCTGGCCAGCAGCGCGAATAGTACGAACCAGAGACCCAACAAGTAATGCCAATAGATGGCACAGAGTTCTACGCTGGCGCCAAGTTGCGCCAATGGCACATGACGCAGGAATTTAGCGACGATCCAGCACCAGGCGATCACCCCGCCCAGCAGGTGGAGCCCATGCAGGCCGGTCAACAGGTAGAAGAAACTGTTGGCCGGATTGCTGGCCACAAAGTAGCCCCAGGCGACAAACTGCTGCCAGACCCAGAGTTGCCCCGCCAGAAAGGCAATTGCAAAGACGCCCCCCAATGCAAAACCAATGACAGTTGCGCCTGGCCGAGCCTTTCGGGCGGCCAGGCGCGACCACTGCAGTGCGATGCAACCGAGTACCAGAAAAGCCGAGTTCAGCCAGAGCGGCTGGAGATTGGCCAACGGCGCCAAAGGCTCTGTCAGGGGTTCCCAGTCCGCCAATTGTGAACGGGCAATAAAGGCGATCAGGAAGAGGAAGAATAACGAGCTCACCACCACCAGAAACAGGCGCAGGCCTACTTTTGCGGTTTGGCTTCGATCGGCCCCCTCGGCGGCCTGAATACCCCCAGGGTCGTGACTCCAACTGCCGCCGGGATCAGCGCCGCCGGCGTTTCTCAATAGCAGCCTGTTCATGTCTTGACGTCCGCGATTTTAGTTCCGGCACTGAGTTGCCGCATGTGCTCCAGCTCCTCGGCGGAAACCGTTTGCGGCACAAAATCCTGTTCTATCCCCGGCACACTGTAGTCATAGGCCCAGCGATGCACGACCGGCAACTTCTCTCCCCAGTTACCGTGTTTCGGCGGAGTGTCCGGCGTTTGCCATTCCAGGCTGGCCGCGCCCCAGGGATTACTGCCTGCCGGCTTGCCCTTGAATGCACTCCAGGCCAGGTTGAACAAGAACAGCAATTGGGAAACCCCGACGGTCAATGCGACCACCGTAATGAAAGCATTCAACTCTTGCGCCGACTGCGGGATGAACGCGTAGTTTTCATAGGCGTAGTAGCGGCGCGGCATGCCCTGGAAACCCAGGTAGTGCATGGGGAAGAAGATGGCGTAGGTGCCCAGAAAGGTAATCCAGAAATGCAGCTTGCCCAGGGTGTCGTTCAACATGCGCCCGGTCACTTTCGGAAACCAGTGATAAATGCCGCCGAACACCACCAGTACCGGTGCGACCCCCATGACCATATGAAAGTGGGCCACGACGAAATAAGTGTCCGAGAGCGGTATATCCACGATCACATTGCCCAGGAACAACCCGGTCAGACCGCCGACCAGGAAGGTGACGATAAAGGCCAGGGCAAACAGCATCGGCACGGTGAGATGGATGTCGCCGCGCCACAGGGTCAGTATCCAGTTATAGACTTTCAGCGCGGTAGGCACCGCGATGATCAAGGTGGTGACAGCGAAAAAAAAGCCAAAGTACGGGTTCATTCCGCTGACATACATATGGTGCGCCCAGACCACAAAACTGAGTACGCCAATCGCGATAATGGCCCACACCATCATTCGGTAGCCGAAGATATTTTTACGCGCATGTGTGCTGATCAAGTCGGAGACCAGGCCAAATGCAGGGAGAGCCACGATGTAGACTTCCGGGTGGCCGAAGAACCAGAACAGGTGCTGGAACAATATCGGGCTGCCACCCTGGTGACCGAGCTGCTGCCCCAGCGAGACCATCGCCGGCATAAAGAAGCTGGTACCCAACAGCTTGTCGAACAGCATCATGATCGCGCTGACAAACAACGCCGGGAACGCCAGCAAGGCCATGATCGAGGCCATGAAGATGCCCCATACCGAGAGCGGCATGCGAAACAATGTCATGCCGTGCGTGCGCGCCTGCAACACTGTGGTGACGTAGTTCAACCCGCCCATGGTGGTTGCGACAATAAAAATCGCCAGTGAGACGAGCATCAGTACGATACCCCACTCGACTCCCGGTGTCCCCTGAGTAATGGACTGTGGCGGATAGAGCGTCCAGCCCGAGCCCGTGGGACCGCCAGGAACAAAGAAACCGGCGAGCAACACCAGTACCGCCAGCAGGTAGGTCCAGTAACTCAGCATGTTGACATAAGGGAAGACCATGTCGCGGGAACCCACCATCAACGGGATCAGATAGTTGCCGAAGCCCCCCAGAAACAAGGCCGTCAGCAAGTATATGACCATGATCATGCCGTGCATGGTCATCGCCTGATAGTAAGTACTGGCGTCCATGAACGCCAAACTGCCGGGGAAACCTATCTGCAGGCGCATCAAGCCGGACAACACCAAAGCGATCAGCCCCACGAACAGAGCCGTCAAGGAATATTGAATGGCTATGACCTTGTGGTCCTGACTCCAGATGTATTTGGTCAGGAAGCTTTTGGGCTCGTGCAATGCTTCTGTCTCGGCTTGCTCCGCATAGGCCATCACGTCATCCTCCTGTCGAAGTTTCAGTGTATTTCTGGCTGCTTTACGGCTACTTCCCTGGCTCCGCCTTGTTCGTGTCAGCGTCAGCATTCGCTTTGGATTTGATAAAAGCGATCAGTGCATTCAGCTCCTCGTCACTCGGAGCAAGGACCGGCATGACGGCTGCATAGCCCTTGACGATTTTGGCATTGGGATGAAGAACCGAATCTTTGAGATAGCCCTCATCGACCTTCACGCTCGTATCGTCGGCAAGGGTTTCCGTCTTGCCATACAGGCCCTGCCAGCTGGGACCGACGCCCTTGTTGCCATCGACACTGTGGCAGGCCAGACAGCCCAGCGACCCGGCCAGCCGCTGTCCTTGCGCCGCCAGGTCTTCACCCGGGCTCGACGCTTCGCCAGTCGAAGCTCCATCGTCTTGCCCCGCAGCACCCAGTGATTTGATCAGGGCGATGACAGCACCCAGTTCATCATCTTTCAGAGTATAGGCCACCATCACCGGCGGGTAGCCCTGTACCAGGCGGGCCTTCGGATCGAGAATCGACTCTTTCAGGTAGGCCTCGTCGACCTGCACACTGGTGCCATCGGCAAGCTTTTCAGTGCGGCCGTACAGCCCCTTCCATCCCGGGCCGAGACTGGCACCGCCATCCTGGCTATGGCAGGCCTTGCAGCCGTGCTGTTCGACCAACTGGCGGCCTTTTTCCAACACGCTGTCTCGACCGGGTTTGGCCGCTGTCGTCAATGTCTGCGCAAAAGTCGGTTGGCCCTTTAGCCATTGATCGAAGACGCCCTGCTCTTCCACGATCATATGGCCGCGCATGTTGTAATGCCCTACGCCACAAAATTCAGCGCAAAGGACTTCGTATTTTCCGGTTTTAGTCGGCGTAAACCAAAAGTACGACACCATCCCTGGCACCATATCCATCTTGCTGCGAATTTGCGGTACATAGAAATCGTGCAGGACATCTTTAGCGCGCAGCAAGACTTTCACCGGCCGATCGAGCGGAAGGCGAACTTCATTATTCATTACCAGCACATCGTCCTGCCCTGCAGGATCCTTGGGATCAAGGCCGAGGGGATTGGCGGAATCAACAAACCTGATATCCGACTTGCCCAACTTCCCGTCCTGACCGGGAAAACGAAAGGCCCACTGCCACTGCTGGGCGACCACTTCAAGTTCGTAAGCATTTTTCGGCACCCGGATGAAATCGTTATAAACAACCAGACCAGGCGCCAACATCCCGGCGATCCCTAGCGAGGTAACGATAATCAGCCATAGTTCCAGCTTTTTATTTTCTGGCTGGTAGGCCGCCCGAGACCCCTTCTTGTGACGAAAGCGCATCACCGCTATCGCCATGAATACCGTGATGGCAATGAAAAATATTCCACTGATGACCAGGGTGATGAACAGGGTGGTATCTATGGAGCCCCAGTTGGAAGCTGCCGGTGTCGCCTGCCAGGGCGCCAGTATGTTGAATAGCACTGATGCAATAACGATGAGTATCAAGACAATTGCTATTGCCATGTCCTCTTCATCCTATTCCTGTTGTTCATTGGTTATGCAACAGCATCGCCACTTACGTCCAGGCAGGGCAGACAAATACCACCCATCCGGGCGGTAAAGTCAGTGAGAAGTATAGAGCCATCGGCTTGTACCGTGAGGCTGGCAAGGGAGTTCCGGTTGCCGGCTATACTTAATTTCTGATGACGGACGGCAGAGTGCGACCGGAGGCGGCCCCAAAGGATGAACCCTGCCCTTGCGCAGTCATCAAACTTAAGTGATGGCATTGAGCAGGGACGATAGCTACAGCGTCCAGCAATCCAAATGGGAGGTTTCGTCATGAGTGCCTTGACGATCGAAGGCTGGTGCAAAACCAGCGGCGCCCAAAAGTCCACCCCGATCGGGGAAGTCCATTTCTACGTCGACGGACCTTTGCATCTGCGTCTGGAAGAGGCCGAAGAACGCCTGCAGAAGACCCACGAGCCTGAAGCCATGGTCGATGTCGATATGGACTCGATGGAGTTGATCATGCCCGAGGGATGCGCGCCCTTGTCCGACTGTCAAATGCGTGTCTATCTGCACGACGAACGCGGTCAGTTTCATCTGGTCGGGCACCGCGCGATCGACGGCAGCTTGATCTATACCAACGCGGTGTTGATCGATCAGCTTATCGAGTAACGGTCAGATGCCTTGGGAGGTGCCGAACTGGCGTTTGAATGCGCGAGTGTGGAGCCGCCACGTGCATGCGCCACAGCGTCAGGTATTGCATCGACTGGAGAGTCGCGACTCAGACAGCAACCATTAATTCCATCGGTTATTTGTGTGAGGAGCATTCGTTCTATTGGGCTCGGTACAGGTGGCTAATCTTCTGAGGTTGAGCGGGGGAACCTTCAGGAAGGCGAAAGCATATGGACGCAAATCTGATCGAAACCGACTACCTGATCATCGGTGCTGGCGCGACGGCCATGGCTTTCGTCGATACGCTACTCAAGGAAACGAATGCACGCATCGTAATGGTGGATCGACACGATCGACCTGGCGGGCACTGGAATGATGCCTACCCGTTCGTCCGATTGCACCAGCCCTCGGCCTTCTATGGCGTCAACTCACGGGAGCTGGGCAGCGGAACGAAAGACCAGGCGGAACTCAACGAGGGCCTATATGAGCTGGCCTCCGGCGCCGAGGTGATGAGCTACTACGACCAGGTGATGAATCAGCAGTTTCTGCCGTCAGGTCAAGTCCGTTACTTCCCCATGTGCAACTACACCGGTGACCGCATTGACGACCACCGGTTTACCTCGCTGCTCAGCGGCATAAACCATCAGGTCCGGGTGCACAAAAAGGTGGTAGACGCCACCCATGCGCAGACGGCAGTTCCCTCGACCCACCCGCCCAGGTACAGGGTGGAGCCCGACGTGCAATGCGTGCCACTGAACGACCTGCCGAAGATCCGCCACCCCCCCTCTGGCTACGTAGTGGTGGGATCGGGCAAGACCGGGATCGACGCTTGCCTGTGGTGTCTGCAAAACGGTGTTGCGCCCGCAAAAATCTGCTGGATCATGCCGAACGATCCGTGGTTGATCGACCGGGCCAACCTGCAACCCGGCCCCGACAGCTTCGAACGAACAATCGGCGGCCTCATGGCACAATTCGAAGCCATCGCAGCCGCAGACTCGATCCCGGACCTGTTCGCAAGACTTGAGGCCGCGGGCCAACTCCTGCGTATGGACAAGTCAGTCGAACCCACTGCTTATCGCTGCGCCACCGTCACACAGGCGGAATTACGCGAGCTTCGACGCATCGGCAACATTGTGCGCCTGGGCAGGGTGCGAGCTATCGAGCCAACGCGCATCGTGCTGGACCGGGGCAGCATCGCCACGAACCCAGGCACTCTGCACATTGATTGCAGCGCCAGTGCCATCCCTTCACTGCCTGAAATGAAGGTGTTCGACGGCGGCAAGATTAACCTGTTGATGGTCAGCAGTTGCCAACCCGTGTTCAGCGCGGCCTTGATCGCTTACGTGGAAAGCCACCTGACCGATCGAGCGCAAATGAACGCGCTTTGCACGATGGTCCCCCCGCCTCACGTCCCCACGGACTGGATCAGAATGTGGGCGGTCTACCTGGGTAACCAACTACGCTGGGCAGAGCATGAAGGCCTGTCGCGCTGGATCAGGCAGTCGCGCTTGTTCTTTCTGACGGCGGTGCTCAGGGGCCTGCAAGAATCCGACACCGAGAAAATGGCACAACTGTATCGGCTCTCGGTCAGCAGGCAGAAGGCTCAGGCGAATCTGCCGCGGTTGCTGGAGTCCATCGTTTGAAAAGCAGGAAGCGCACATGAACGAGCCACACCTGGAAATGCTTGATATCAATGGCATCCGCATGCAGGTAGCAACGCAAGGTTGCGGCCCGTTGGTCTTGCTATGCCATGGTTTTCCGGAGCTGTGGTACTCGTGGCGCAACCAGCTTGCGGCGTTGGCGACCGCTGGCTATAGAGCGGTCGCGCCTGACATGCGTGGCTATGGCGGCACCGATGCGCCGGCCGAACCCGACGCCTACACCATGCTCCACCTGGTAGGCGACATGGTGGCGTTGGTCCACGCACTCGGCGAACAACAAGCCGTGATCGTCGGTCATGACTGGGGCGCGCTGGTGGCATGGAGCGCAGCAATGATGCGCCCCGATCTGTTCCGCGCAGTGGTTGGCATGAGCGTTCCCTTCTCGCCACCAGGTCGCGTGGAGCTCCTGAGCGCGCTTGCCTCGCGGGGTATCAGTGACTTTTATATCCAGTACTTCCAGACGCCGGGTGTGGCCGAGGCCGAGCTGGAAAGAGATGTCGAGTCGTCGATCCGGCGCATCTACTTCAGTGGCTCGGGTGACGGGCCCGATGGGCCGGTGTTCGGCCGGCTGCAGCCGGGCCAGGGCTTCCTGGGTGGGATGATCGAGCCCGAAACCCTGCCAGCCTGGCTAAGCCTCGCGGATATTGCCTACTACACCGGCGAATTCACCCGCAGCGGATTTCGTGGCGGCTTGAACTGGTACCGCAACATGACGCGCTCATGGGCACTGTTGGCACCCTGGCGCGGTTGCATTATCCGGCAGCCGTCGATGTTCATTGCCGGGAGCCGCGACGCCGTGCTGAAGTTTCCGGGCTCCCCGCAGCAGATCGAAGCCTTCGCGCAGACACTGCCGGGCCTGCGCGGGTGCCATATCCTCGAAGATGCCGGCCACTGGATACAGCGAGAGCGCGCGACAGAGGTCAATGAACGGCTACTGGTCTTCCTGAAACAACTCTGATGACGTATCACCAGCATTTAATACAAATTCTCATTTGTATTTTCTGAATACTGCTGTTTCAAATCGTCAAGGGTTCAATCAATCCGGGGGCTGCTCCAACAGGTCAAGCAACCGAGGCTCAATCGAAGTCGCTGTTACCTCGAGCAGGGCCAGCGTGACAGGCAGCTTGAAGCGTCGTCGCCCCGCACTGCCTGGATTGACAAACAATCGCTCCCCACGCCATTCCATGCGTGGCATGTGGGAGTGGCCGGTGATCACCAACTTTATGCCTGGGTCCAGATCGACCGGAACATCGGCAATGTCATGCACTAACAGCGTCTGCCAACCGTTGAGGTCCAATCGCAGAAAATCAGGGAGATTTGCTGCCCATGCCTGGTTTTGATCATTGTTCCCGCGCACGACGTGCAGCGTAGCGATGGACGCCAGTCGCTCAAGAATTTCCGGGCTACCGATGTCGCCGGCATGAATGATCTGCTCGCACCCCGCCAGGGCGGCAAGCGCTTCGGGACGGAGCAAGCCGTGGGTATCGGAAATCACGCCAACTTTCATGCAAGCTCCAGAACGATAGGGGCAATGGCCTGAATAATATTTGGACACCAGGGAATCGAACGGTACCCAAAGCGGTCCAACACGTGCGCAAGCTGCCCGAATGATCGCCTGCCGACCGCCATTGCCTCTGGGAGAACCAATTGTCACCTGCCTTTATGCGTCAACTTGTCCGCTTGGCGATACCGCTTTTCTGCGTGGCTACTTCGTCCTCTGCTTTCGCCTGCCCGCAAGGACAGTACCAGGTCTGCGTGGGCGCTTGTTTTTGTGCTCCAGGCGCCAAAGGGGACGTTGGGGAAATCTTCGATAACATGAACCAGATAGCGGCCGCCGGTTTACAGAGCTGGATCGTGCAATCGCGCAATACCCTGGCAACGGGTGATATCCGGCCAGTCCCGCTGAATATCCGGGCCCAGCTCGAACCCTACTATGACATTGGAGTGCTCGATTCGGCTCGCTACAAGGTTGGCGACGATGCGGAATTGAACGCCGCAAACACCATGCTGCAGAATCCCGATGTCAATGCAGTCACCCTTGTCGACATCATCGTCTTTCGCAGTCCCGATGATGCACTGAACAATGTCGCGCTGTGGGCGCACGAACTGAAGCACGTGCAGCAGTACCAGCAATGGGGCGTCAGCGAGTTCGCCACTCGCTATACCCGTGATTACTCAGCCGTCGAAACGCCTGCCTACGCGATCCAGACCCAGGTAGCCAGAGCGCTGAGGGCCAGCGTGGCCCAGCCAGGGTCTCCTCGAGTTCCTTCAGTGGACGCAGCGATAACCAATGAGTAGCTATGCTTGGTTTGTTGACAGACTCTGTTAGCAACATCGTGAAAGGAGGCGTTTGAGATGCAACTCATCACCTTGAAAATCGATAAACCGGATGTGACGAATTTCATTTTGGGTCAGACGCACTTCATCAAATCCGTCGAGGACATCCACGAAGCGTTGGTTAATGCCGTGCCTGGTATCCAGTTTGGCGTGGCCTTTTGTGAAGCCTCTGGCAAGTGCCTGGTGCGATGGTCTGGCACCGATACCTCAATGATTGAACTTGCACAGAAGAATGCCAAAGCCATCGCCGCAGGCCATAGCTTCATCATTTTCCTGGGCGACGGTTTCTATCCGCTAAACGTGTTGAACAGCATCAAAATGGTTCCAGAGGTATGCCGTATTTTTTGTGCAACCGCCAATCCAGTCGAAGTGATTCTCGCTGAGACGCAACAAGGGCGAGCAATCCTGGGCGTAGTGGATGGCTTCTGTGCCCATGACATTGAAGGCGATGAAGACATCCAGTGGCGCAAGAACCTGTTGCGGCAAATTGGCTACAAGCTGTGAATTGCAGAGCGGGCATCTCGTGAGAAAGGGGCTGGTCTGATTTCGTCTGGCTGAACATCTGCGACGTGTCGTTTGCAGCGGGTCCCTAGAACTTTTCCTTATTTATCGGTCTATGTGGGTAGGCACATCCGCTCGGTAAGCGCGTGCTCGCAGGCTTCCCGCAGCCAGATGGCCATACCCCCAAATGTCAACCAGAGGTTTTCTTCGCTCATGAAATTCCATGATCCACGGATGGTGCTCTTCGGCCTGTTCGCGCTCGCGGCAATGGGCTCGGCATCAGCAACACAGATGAAGGCCTCAACCTCTGTTTTCGCAACTGAAGTCGCAGCCGTTCAGGTTCCGGTCCAGGCTGCCGGCAACCCTTGGCCAACCCTGGCCAGTATGGCCGGCAAGCAGCCTGGGCCGTTGCTTGCCCATGACGACCGATACTGGCACGACGGCCGTTGGCATGATCGTAGAGACGATTGGCGCCGAGACGAATGGCGCAGAGAACAGTGGCGTAGAGAACAAGCCCGTCGAGAAGCCCTGCGCCATCGTGATTGGGAATACCACCAGGATCGGGCCATGCGGCACCGCTACGAGGACGATCACCGCTACTATCGTCGCTAGTGCCTGCACGATGAAGGCACCACCTTCCTAGCCTTGCTGGCCAAGGCTCGCAGCCGCAGCGCCATCGAGATGCTCAATGCCGAACGCTTGAGCCTCACCGAGATTGCCGAGCGATTGACTTTGAGTGACCTTTTGAGCTTTTCCCAGGCATTCAAGCGCTGGCATGGGGTAGCTCCGAGTCATTTCTCGCTGCGAAAAAGTAGCGGTGGCATGTGCTGGATGACGAACTGGAGTGATCAATGAGCTCAGTTCACACCTTCCCAAGACGCTCGCCTGAGCAGCCTCCTGATTCAACGAATCAAGTCACGGATATTTACCTGTAGAGCAGATCCTTATACGATGAAGTCCGTTCTACTGCGCGCCATCAGATCTGAGTAAGCTATGGTTGTTATGCATAACAAAGCGATCTAACAAAATGTGCTCTATAGCCACGAAAATTTTGCGTAGAAAACCAAGCAGAATCTGCATGCAGGTTCAACTACTTCTACAACTAAATACAATACCATTGAGCACCTGAACAATGAACAACCCTGATTCTGCGCCCGAAAGCTCTAACGCTTTCAGCATCGTCATAGTGAATTACAAAACACCGGAAATCACCAAGATATGCCTGGACTTATTGCACCAGCATGTGGGCAGCAAAGGCGTCCCAATCTGGGTAGTTGACAACTATTCCGCCGATGAAAGCACTGAGTATTTACGCACGCTTGACTGGATCAATTTAATCGAGCGTTCTGTGACTGAACCAGAACCGGGCCACATCGCGCATGGCAAGGCACTTGACCTGGTGCTGGAGCGGATTGAAACTGATTATTTATTCTTGATGCACACTGATACGTTTGTTTTCGATAAAAATGTTTTTCCGATGATGCTGAATAAATGCTTGAAAAACCCGAACGTCGTGGCCGTCGGTTGTGTTGAGCAATTAAACCGCGGTGCCACCAGAACTTTTTGGCGTTTTAGCTCGCGACTATTCAAACATCATTTCCGGCGTCTGAAAATCTCGATGGGGTTGCGCTCCAGAGAGCCAAAACCGTACAAAGAAGTCTACTTGAAAAGTTTCTGCACATTGTGGAACTGCAAACTTATCAAACAGCACGACTTGCATTTTTCGATGGATGACCGTGTACCAGGCTATACGCTCCAAGACCGCATGACCGAACTTGGCTATGTCGTTGAAATGTTATCACCGCGTAAAATTTTCAGTTACCTGGATCACATTCAGGCCGGCACTGTCGCAGCGGCTGGTGGTTATGACAAGAGTCATAGACGCACCAAAATGTACAACAACATCCTTAAGCGTCTGAACAAGGACGACAAAAAAAGTTAAGCTACGAATAGACGCAACGAGCCGTGCGCTCAACGCTGTTTGACGTCACTTAATAAGTCTTTATATCAAGTTATTGGAGCGGTAATGGCCCCCATCACTCAAGCACTACCTATCACCCTGTCCCCGGAGCTTGATTTCGACCAAAACGCCGCCAGCGCCTTTGGTGAGTCATTGACCAGTCGCTATACTCAGGCTACGCCATTTCCGCACATCGTCATCGACAATTTCTTGCACGAAGACCTGATTGCAAGTATCTGTTCGCACTTCCCGACCGAGCCAACCAACAACGAAATGCTCTACGAGCGAGGCTATAAAGGTCAACGAAAACGTCAAATCAGCCCCAACGAATGCGCGCCCCATTTGAAGGCTGTTTTCAACATCTTCAACTCGGCGCCCATGTTGCAATTTCTTGAAAAGCTCACAGGCATCGAAGGTTTGATACCCGACCCCTACTTTGTCGGTGGCGGCCTGCATGAAACCAAAAGCGGTGGTTTCCTGGGGGTGCACTCGGACTTCAGGCTCAACAAAAAGCTTAATGTCGAGCGCCGACTGAATATCATCATTTATCTGACTGAAGACTGGCGAGAGGAATACGGCGGCAACCTGGAGCTTTGGGATGTCGACATGAAGACCTGCCTTAAAAAAATCCTGCCGATTTACAATCGTTGTGTCATTTTCAACACGGACAAAGACAGTAATCATGGGCACCCAGAGCCTTTAACGACTCCAGAGCACATCACCCGCAGGTCTATAGCACTTTATTACTACACCGCAGGAACCATGGTGATCGATCCCGCACAAAGAAACAAAACCCACTACAAACCAAGGCCAAAAGATCGTTTTAGCCTAAAGTACTACATGAACAAACTCATCAAGAAGAAAAACTGAACTGTATCGCCAGACGATCGAATTCGTGCTTTTTTGAGCGTTAGCTTGCCAATCAGGATATGCCCCCCCATGCTCAGTTACAGCATCGATCAAATGGTCCATGGGGGCGCAGGGATAAACTTTGACTCGATCCATTGTTTGAACGCGACAACCACGGCACTGGGAAATCTGGCCGATGGCCTGACCAGATAAACCCCGCCTGCGGCATCCAGCTGCCAGTCAGGCAGGACATGCAACAGCCGCCCGGCAGCAATATCACGACTCATCAACCAGTCACCGGCGCCCAGTATTCCCGCACCCGCGCGGGCCGCTGCCAGTAATGATTCACTGTCATTGGCCGTCAGGTTTCCTTTGGGTGAAACCGTCTGAAGTTCGCTGCCGCGATGGAGTCTCCACTGGGGAAAAGACGCAAGACCGCTGAAGCGAAGGCAATTGTGATTGATCAACGCCTGTGGAGTTTCGGGCATGCCGAACTCTCTGATGTAAGCAGGCGAGGCGCACAGAATCCGGCGATGGTCACTCAGTTTTCTGGCTATCAACCGATTGTCTTCCAATTCTCCGATTCGGATTGCAGCGTCAAAACCTTCATCAATGATGTCGACCAGACGCTCGCTATAGTCTGCAAGGATCGAGACATGCGGATAAGCCTTGAGAAACTCCGGCAGCATCGGGCCAAGCCAAAGCCGTCCCATGGCTGCGGGCAATGCAAGTCGCAACGTACCCCGAATTTCGCTGGCACCTTCGGCCGCTTGCTGCTGCGCTTCATTCATCAACTCGATGGCTGAGCGAAGACGCAGCTCCAGCTTGGCACCGACTTCAGTAATTCGCACCTGCCGGGTCGAACGCTCCACGAGCCGAACGCCAAGGCGTTTTTCCATTGCCGCGAGCCGCTTTGAGACGATGGTTGGGTGTCGCTGCAATAGCCGGCCGGCGCCGACAAATGAGCCTTGCGAGGCCACGGCCAGGAACGCAGCGATTTCGTCACTGTGCTGATTGTTCAGAACATCAGGATTCATGGTTTTAGAATGATCGCCCCCGATGTACGCCCCGACTCCAGGTCGGCATGCGCCAATGCTGCGTCCGCCAGTGAATAGCTCGCCTGGATCCGGGGTTTGATGATACCCGCACCGATGGCGGCCAACACATCCTGCGCTCGTTCCTGGTATTCCGTGACACTCGCCGTATGGGCTGCCAACGAAGGACGTGTCAGGAACAGCGAGCCTTTGGCGTTGAGTGTCGACAGTTCCACGGCTGACGGCGCCCCCGATGAAGCGCCGAACGATACCATCACACCACGTGGTCGCAAGCTATCCAGGGAGGCCTGGAAAGAAACACGCCCTATCGGGTCATAGACGACGTCGACCTTTTTCCCGTTGGTGATATGAGCGACATTCGATGCCAGGCTGTCAGCGTCGAACACCAGGACTTCATCACATCCCGACGCTTGAGCTTTTTCGACACTGGCCTGCTTTGATACCACGCCGATCACGGTGGCCCCCAAGTGTTTTGCCCACGGCACCATAATTTCCCCCAGCCCTCCAGCCACACCGTAGAGCAGAATGGTTGTGCCATGCCCTACGGGATAGGTGGTTTTCAAAAGGTACTGCGCAGTGATGCCCTTGAACATGACAGCTGCGGCATCATCGAACGACAGTGCATCCGCAATCCTCACCAGCCGCTCTGCCGGATAAAGCCGGGCCGAAGCATACGAGCCAATAGGGCCGGTCGCATAGGCGACGCGATCTCCAACTTGCACATTACTGACACCGGCACCCACAACGGCGACACGCCCAGCGCCTTCCAGCCCAAGTCCGGATGGCAACGCAACGGGCACCGCGCCCTTGCGTTGGGTGACGTCGAGGAAGTTGACACCGATAGCTTCT
Source organism: Pseudomonas sp. GV085 (assembly GCF_003050925.1). Taxonomy (GTDB): domain Bacteria; phylum Pseudomonadota; class Gammaproteobacteria; order Pseudomonadales; family Pseudomonadaceae; genus Aquipseudomonas. The sequence continues at coordinate 335,649 of NZ_QAOV01000002.1, forward strand.
TGCTCGAGCCAGACCTCGCCTTGCCCTGGCGATTGTTCGCCCAGTGTTTCCACATTCAGTACTTCAGGATTGCCGGGCTGGTTAAACCGGATCGCAGATACCATGGTCATTTCCCCTTCAGTCAGAAGCTGACTTCACATATGAGCTTCTAGTTTGAGAACTGACCCTGTAATGAACAAGACAGGTTGAATGCAGATCATTAGTGCACAGATTGCAGCAATAACACTTCTGATACCACACGTTATTGCGTAGATCGATGCGGGTCCTGGTAATTATGGAGACGCCAAAGGCTATCGCCGCCAGTCCTCAAAACGCCCCGTGGCATCCCGATCGCGTTCGTAGTGGTGTGTGAGCGCAAACGGCGGCAACCAGGCCTCGCGACGCACGATCCAGCTCTCGTAGGTTGGGGTCAGTTGGTCTGGGGCATCGAGGGACCCGAGGTTCACCTCGATTTCGTCTGCGCTGCGCGCGAATACGGACGAACCGCAGTGCGGACAGAAATGCCGCCCGGCGTAGGCACGTGTTTCGCCTTCGATCGTCACCGCATCCTGATGAAATATCGCGGACGCATGAAACAGCGCCCCGTGATGCTTGCGGCAGTCGAGACAGTGACAAACGCCAACCCTGAATGGACGCCCCGCTGCGACAAGGCGTACGTTGCCGCACAAACAACCGCCGGTGAATTGGTCCATGCAGTGTCTCCTCCAGGCTGTCCGAAACGGCGTATCAGCGTGGAAACAGGAACGTCACGGCGGCGCGAAAGCCCCAGCCTTGCGGGCCGTCTTCCGGGCTGTCGAGCCAGTAGCGCGGGCCGGCCTGCACCGTCAGCGGTTGGCCGCCGATTCATCGGCCTAAAAAGGCTGACTTTGGACCATCCCCCAAAGCTGTAAAAACAGCGTTGACGTGTTCCAGGTCGCGACTGATGCGACGCCGAGGCGTTGACTGCGCAATCGCTCAGTCAACGAGCGTCGATGATCGATTGCGATGAGGCCATGAGCGTTTTTTACACACTCTGGGCCAGAAGCGGACGTGTTGACGCTTGTTACTCTCATTGGAGGTTGTCAACCGACCACGACGCTGGGAAGCTACAGTGACGTTTACCATAAGGACATGCTGAAATGAACGCGCGAAAAATTTTAATCACAGGTGCTGCGGGCCGAATCGGCAGCGCTTTTTGGCAAGCGCATTACGATAAATCAGATTTGCGTTTAGCCGACATAGATGTATCAACACTTCCGCAATCGGCACAACGTTTCGCTCTCGACATCAGCGTTCAAGCCAGTTGCCTTGAAGCTTGCGAAGGCATACATACAGTGATTCATCTAGCGGCTGACCCTCGCCCAGACGCCGATTTCATGACCTCCCTGCTCCCTGTGAATATTGTGGGCACCTACAACATGCTATCCGCCGCAAAGGCTCAAGGCTGCGAGCGCTTTATATTTGCGAGCAGCGCTCAGGCTATCGAAGGTTATCCAGAGGATGTCCAGATACATGAATGTATGGCACCTAAGCCAGGCAATCTATACGGGGTCAGCAAAGCGTTCGGGGAAGCTCTGGCTTCGATGTATGCAAACGATGGTCAAATGACGACAATCGCAGTCCGTATTGCAAACGTAGCTATATTTCACCAAGGGGAAAATCACAGTCACAGGGATGTAGCTGCTTTTATTAGTATCAGGGATGTTGTCGCACTACTTAGAAATTGCGTCGAGGCCGAGCTGAGCGGATTTCATGTTATCCACGGGGTCTCAGATAACAGATATAAGCGACTTTCTATCGAGAAGACCAGAAAAGTTGTGGGGTACACCCCCCTTGATGATGGATTTGAGATTCTGGAAGGACACGCTCAACCTGACTGACCACCAGTAACTTCCTCTTCAACTGACTACGTCAAAAACGGTCGTTCCTTCTCAAGCTATCGAGGCCACCGTTTCCTGAACTTGCTCACGGCCGCGTTGTGCGGTTTGCTCGGACACCCGGGACGCCTCGCTGGTGCTGACGGCATTGCGTGCGACCTCGTCGCAACGCATAGAACACCAGGCCTGTCAGTACCACTGGCGCAATTGCAAAACCGATGACGATACGTTGTGCCGTGCTCAACCTGGCCATGTCCTGTGCTCCCTGATTAATTCCCGCCCGACGCCCGGCACATCTGAAAACCGCATGTACTCACAAGCCTTCGATCCACCCTGCCCCCGGTCGTTTTAATGGCCGCGAATGTAGTGTTCCAGTTGCCGGATCAGCTCGGCCTGCTCGACGATGGCTTCTTTAACCAGATCACCAATCGACAACAGGCCAATCAGTTGGTCGCCCTCCACCACCGGTAGATGGCGCAAATGACTGTCAGTCATGACCGCCATGCAACGCTCAATGCTCTGCTGGCTGTCTGCTGTCACGACGGGCGCGCTCATGATGGCCCGGACCGGCGTACCGACCGAGGAGCGCCCCTGTAGAACGACCTTGCGCGCATAGTCGCGTTCGCTGATCACGCCGACCACCTGCCCCTCCTCCATGACGGGTAGAGCACCGACATTTTTTTCCGCCATCATCTTCAACGCTTCAAGCACCGTCTGGTCTGGCGCGATGCTATGCACCCGCCGGTTCTGCACGGCCTTGAGCTTCAGCAGTTGTGCGGCTGTTTTCATATGATCCTCCGATACTGTTTGTCATTGATCATCGACTCCGCCGGCGCCTGGCATACATCATTAATTGAATGAGCGCTCAGACCCCGGCGAAATCCATGTGGTCAAGCCACTGCGACCTCCACCAGGCCTGCATTCAGGCGCACCGGCCAGACTCGCAGGCGCTGCTGGGGATACTCCAGACAACTGCCGTCCTCAAGGCGGAAATGCTGTTTGTAGAGTGGCGAGGCAATCACCAGATCGCCCTTGATGCTGCCGATCAGCCCGCGACCAATGACATTCGCCCCGGATTGCGGGTCATGATTATCGATGGCATAGAGGCTCTTGCCTTCGGCAGCCGGCAGGTAGAACAGCGCCACTTGTGCACCGTCGAGCCAGACCACGACGCCGGAGTTACTCACCAGATCCTCCTGGCTGCACACCGCTTGCCAGGCATCGGGATTGACCAGGGATGAACTGGAATAGGCTCGCTGGGTATCGGACTGGCTCATCAGGCAATCTCCTCGATGACAGGGATAAGGTGGAGTTCAGAGGCCATGATCGGCCGGCGCTGGCCGCGTTCCTGGACAAAGTGGATGTCCGGGTCCGGGCGTTGATCGTTGACGAAGGTGCGGAAACGCTTGAGCTTTTCCGGGTCTTTCAGGGCGTTGGCCCATTCGCATTCGTAGCGGTTGACCACCAATTGCATCTGCGATTCGAGCTCAAAGCCAAGCCCCAGGCTGTCGTTGATGATCACGTCCTTGAGGTAATCCAGGCCGCCCTCCAGGCTCTCGCGCCAGACCGAGGTGCGCTGCAATTTGTCGGCGGTGCGGATGTAGAACATCAGGAAGCGGTCGATGTAGCGAATCAGGGTGGCGTCATCAAGGTCGGTGGCGAACAACTCGGCGTGGCGCGGGCGCATGCCGCCGTTACCGGCCACGTAGAGGTTCCAGCCTTTCTCGGTGGCGATCACGCCCACGTCCTTGCTCTGCGCCTCGGCGCACTCACGGGTGCAACCGGAGACCGCGAACTTGAGCTTGTGCGGCGAGCGCAGGCCCTTGTAGCGATCCTCGAGGGTCAGGGCCATTTTCACGCTGTCCTGCACGCCGTAACGGCACCAGGTGCTGCCCACGCAAGACTTCACCGTGCGGGTCGATTTGCCATAGGCATGCCCGGTTTCGAAACCGGCCTCGATCAACTCGGCCCAGATGTCCGGCAACTGATGCAACTGAGCGCCGAACAGGTCGATGCGCTGCCCGCCGGTGATTTTGGTGTAGAGGTCGTATTTCTTCGCCACCACGCCAATCGCGATCAGTTTGTCCGCCGTGATCTCGCCCCCGGCGATGCGTGGCACCACCGAATAGGTGCCGTTTTTTTGCATGTTGGCCATGAAGGTGTCGTTGGTGTCCTGCAACGGCACCAGCGAGGCGTCCATGATCGGCTGGTTCCAGCACGAGGCGAGGATCGATCCCACCGCCGGTTTGCAGATGTCGCAACCGGTGTGGCCACGGCCATGCTTGGCCAACAGTTCATCGAAAGTGATCACGCCCTCTACCCGTACCAGCGCATAAAGCTCCTGGCGGGTGTAGGCGAAGTGCTCGCACAGGCTCTTGTCGACACTGACGCCACGGGCAATCAGTTCATGCTCGAACACTTGCTTGAGCAGACCGGCGCAACCGCCGCAGCCGGTACAGGCCTTGGTCTGCGACTTGAGCTGGCCCAGGTCGGTGCAGCCGCCGTCGATGGCCGAACAAATGGAGCCCTTGGTGACGTTGTGACAGGAGCACACCGTGGCCGACTCGGGCAGCGCACCCGGGCCCAGGGTCGGCGCGCCTTCGGAGGACGGCAGAATCAGGCTGGCGGGTTCCGCTGGCAAGACAATGGCGTTCTGCATGTATTGCAGCAGGGTGTCGTAATAGCTGTTGTCACCGACCAGCACTGCACCGAGGACATGTTTGCCACTTGCATCCACCACCAGGCGGCGATAGCTGGCGCTGGTTTCGTCGATGAATTGATAGCTGCGCGCGCCCGGGGTATTGCCGTGGGCGTCGCCGATGGAGCCGACATCCACCCCCAGCAGCTTGAGCTTGGTCGACATGTCGGCACCGGTGAATGGCTCGGCGACTTCCTTGCACAGACGGGCCGCGACGCTGCGCGCCATCTGGTAACCCGGCGCGACCAGGCCGAACAGGCTGCCGTTCCATGAAGCGCATTCACCGATGGCGTAGATGTTCGGGTCGCAACTGAGGCACGTGTCGTCGATCACCACGCCACCGCGCGGACCGATCTCCAGCGCGCATTGACGAGCCAGCGCGTCTTGAGCGCGGATACCGGCGGAAAACACGATCAGGTCGGTTTCGAGGAATTCGTCGTTGGCAAAATTCATGCGATAGCGGTACTGCTCGCCCGCGCTGATCGATTGAGTGGCGCGGGACAGGTGTACGCCGACGCCCAACCGTTCGATCTGCGCCTTGAGCGCCTGGCCACCGAGTTCATCGAGTTGTACCGGCATCAAGCGCGGCGCGAATTCCACCACGTGGGCTTCAAGGCCCAGGCTCTTCAAGGCGTTGGCGGCTTCCAGACCCAGCAAGCCACCGCCGACCACCACGCCGCGCCGGGCATTGGCCGCCGCAGCCCGAATGGCATCGAGGTCTTCCAGGGTGCGATAGACCAGGCGCGATTCACCTTCGGCGCCTTCGATTGGCGGAACAAACGGATAAGACCCGGTGGCCAGAACCAATTTGTCATAGGTGACGCAACCTTGCGAGGTGACCACCTGGCGACGGACGCGGTCGATCTCCAACACCGGCACACCCAGATGCAGCGTAACGCCGGGGGTCTGGTAAAGCGACGCATCGGACAGCGCCAGCGACTCGGCATCACGACCGGAGAAGTACTCGGAAAGATGCACACGGTCATAGGCACGCATCGGCTCCTCACTGAATACGTGCAGCCGGTAATGGTCAAGCGCTCCCCGCTCGATCAGCTGTTCGACACAATGATGTCCGACCATGCCATTACCGATCACAATCAACGTCTGCATCTTGTTCAACGTGGCAACATTGGAATTCATAGAAAGCACCCAGCCCGAGCCAATCACGGTTTTAAAAGCAAAAAAAACGCCTGAAACCTTGCGGTTCCAGGCGTCTTTGCCTGTTCTTTTGCGGTGTTGAAACCAGACGTCTATGCCTGATCCACCGATGCTGCCCACGACCTGTCCGGCCAATCGATCGTCGTTGACCGAGGGGGCTGTCCACACGAATGCGCTCCAGGTGGACCTGATGTCAGCCTTGCAGCCTTTGTGCCAGTCAGTAGCAAAAAGACTTCAACTATCTGGAAACACTGACTCTTGAGCCGGGGGGATTGTCACGGCGACTGCTGTCCAGGCGCGTTTCGGCAAGTGTCAGCCGATTACCAGGGAAGGTGAATGGTCAAGGGCAACCATTCGAGACGCTGGAGCTACCGCAGGCGAAAGCTCTTTGCGGCGCATCCGACTGGTGCACGTTGTTACGCATAGCGCTTTATAAAAGTGCATGTACGGTTCGATTCCACAGCTCGCTGGAACTCAAGTCCACTTCAGGCAACGGGTCATCTCGACGCCAGGCGTTGTCGTCATCACGTCCTCGGAGAACAGCCATCTGCCGAGCGTTGACGAGGCCGCGGCCGGACCTCCCTTCTCCGAGTCCCGTCTCAAATCAATCGAGACTAGAACCCAGACCGAAACAGCGCGAGAGGAGCTGCTCACACCGCCAGAAACGAGTAGCGCGCGATGCAACCTTTAAAGTTTTGAAAAGCTGCGACCTGCCCCCTCACAGGAATACAGGTAGTCAATCAGATCATTACTGACTTGGCAGTAATCGATGCTTCATGTTTCAAGGCTGGTGATCGGGCTGGTTGGCCTGTCTACCGACGGCTCCGAATTCAATCGGGGTCTTTATGTAAAACAAGGAGATATCTTCGACATCAAGTCGCTCAAACAGGCGAACGTACTCCTCTTCGGTAATTGCCAGGTGGATTTCGGTAGGCTGATCGGCCAGCTCAAAAAAATGCGAGGAATGCAGTTTCCCTGAATGCCCGAAGCCTTCGATACCCGTTGCCAAGGTGGCACCGCGCAAGCCCATCTCTTTGGCCAGATCGACGAGCCATTCACCCAGCATTTTTCCGCGATGTCGACGGTTCTGTTGGGTAAAGAAAATCACCAAAAAGCCTTTCATGACTCATCACCTCTCTAGCGTGTGCCAATCAATTGAAACGAAACAAGCCCTGCAACGGTCATCGCCAGTGAGCCTGCCACGTGTAGCAAAATGGCGCCAATTGCCCAAAGAAGCCTGCCTTCCTGAATCAAGGTGACAGTTTCGGCTGAGAATGTAGAAAAGGTCGTCAGGCCCCCACAGAAGCCGGTGATGATCATCAGTCGCCATTCAGGACTCAGTGATGGCGTTGCAGCCAGGAAGGCAATCGCAAAACCGATGATGTATCCCCCCGATCATGTTGGCGATCAGGGTTCCTGGCGGAACAGTCGGGAACAGGGCATTGAGTTTGATGCCCAGTAGCCAGCGTCACCAGGCCCCGAGGGATGCGCCAATAGCGATAACGAGTAGTGACTTCAGCATAGCTGTCCGCCTCCTCGCGGCATAAGCAGGCGGGAAAACTCTAACAACTGGATGAGCAGATGGGGGATTAACGGAGAGTTTGTAATCACGGTCTGCTTTCCCCAACGTCTAAATTGGGTTGTGTGCAGCCGGTCGTCGCTGCGGCATGTCATTGGTCAAGCCACATGCAAACAGGTGGTCAATACGAATGCGAATGCCTGGTCAGTGGCAATGCAATTCGGTGGTCACGTCAGTGCAATTTCCCATCGTGCGTTTATCAGTTTTTGAGAGTTATTGATTCGGATTATCCAGCCGTTACTGGCAGCATTCGGCCCGCATTGACCGGCGTGCAAGCACCTGCTTTGCGTAACCGGCTGGCGAGTACCAGTGCCCGAATATGTGGCGCCCAGACCAATGCCTGGAGCCAGCTCGGAACCCGAATGACAACTTTCATCACTTGAGAACCAAATACATGGGCATGTCGAATAAATGGATTGTGGGTATAGCTTTGAGTTGTGTATTCCAGGTCGGCTGTGTCTCGAAAGTGGCGCAGCAAGAGCAGTACTCGGGCTTCCTGGGCAACTACCAGGGCCTGGAGGAGCAAACTACGCCGAGTGAGCAGAAGGTATTGCGCTGGGTATCGCCGGGGTTCGATCCTCGCGCGTACTCCACGGTGGTGTTCAGGCAGATGGAGCTGTATCCAGCGCCGCAGCCGACCGCACGCGTCAGCCTGAAGACCCTGCAAGACCTGCAATTGATGGCCAGCAACAGCGTCAAGACCGCCTTTGCCCAGCGCTACACGATCGTCCCTTATGCGCAGTTGGTACCGACCGATTCGCGATCGCTAATCCTGCAAGCGGCGATCACTCACGTCAGCGCCAACAACGAAGGCATGCACTGGTATGAGGCTGTTCCAATCGGGGCCATTGTCGGGGCAACGCAAGCAGCCACCGGGCATCGGGATCAGACTGCCGAGATGTACATCGAAGCCAACCTGATCGATGCCAAAACCGGTATGCCGGTCGCGAAGATCGTTCGCAAGGTATTCGGCGAGACCATCAAGAATGCCGAACAGCCGATTGTTGCCAATGATTTCAAGGTTGCACTCAAAGGCATGACCGACGATATGCAGGCCCTCCTCCTAAAGCGTTGACGCTCAGGTAAACCCCATCGCAAGCAGACCTGCATGGGGTTTCAATGTGATACCTTGCCGTGTTTTCCCTCTGACAAACCGTTAACCGTACCGACGCCTGACGTGAGACTCAATGATGAAAATACTGGCCCATACCTTAGCGCTCGTTACGATATTGCTGAGCACCAGCGCCCTGGCTGCGACCGTGGTTCCCCTCAAAGGTCAGACCTCCCAGACCATCCAGCAGGACACCAGTGCCTGCCAGTCCCAGGCCAACGCGCAACATCCGGTACAAAGCACTGTGCCATCCGGTGGGCGGGTAAAGGGCGCCGCAACCGCCGCGGTAGCCGGGGCGACCGCGGCGGAAATTCGCGGTCGCCAACATGAAAACCTCTATGACCAGATCGACAACGATACCAAGCAAGATTATCGCCAGAACCGCGCACACAGTGCCGCAGCTGCCGGCGCCGTCGTGGGGGCTTCCAGGCAACGCCAGGAGCGACGGCAGAATCTGAGTGCGAGCGAACAAAGCATCACCGCCAACAACTCCGTCTACAGCAGCTGCCTGCAACAACGTGGCTACGATGTCTTGCCTTGATCGGCGACGACAATGGCCTGAAGTGTTTGTGTATGTGTTTCCCGGGATTGCGTAAAGAACCAAAAAAAGCCCCGGGCCCTTCATGAAAGGACTCGGGGCAAAGCCTTAGAACGAGAGGTGAGGATCGTTTACGCCGCGACAAACAAGCCCTGTACGCGATGTGCGTCAACGCTCCTCGAGATCCATTTAAATCGGTAAAACCCCTGGTTCAAAGCTAATAAGAATCAAAAATAATCTTTCACAAACCTGGCGCACAAAAACACAGTCATTAATTTGTATCCTGATAGTTCAGGCTGAAATAGAAGCCTGTCGCAACAGCGAGGTTAGTTCATTCAGACGTGGCTCCGCGCAATCCCACCCGCCCGAGCTTGCAGTTTTCGGATAGCGCAGATAATCCATTCCAAGCATTATTCACGGTGTCCAAATCAAAAGCCGTGGGTCATCCAGCAATGCTTTTCCCTTGTTTGATTCAACTGATACCTCTGACAGGCCGGGCTGCTTGCCGCACGGCACGCCTCTGAAACGAGCCAGTCCGGCATTGTAAATGTGACACACAGTGCACCTTCCGCCTGGCCCTCATCTTCGTTCACCTCGCAGACCAGAATGCATCGAGCCAAATCCGGCCCCTATACTCAGGCCAGTACCGCCTGAACGGAAGATTTCTATGAGCTACACCTTCAAGTTGAAAAATGGCGCCGTGGCGGTATTCGACCCGGACAGCGCCATGCTTTCCATTACAACACCCCATGGAGATGTACAAAATTCCACGTTAGGTAGAGCTGAGTCGCGTCTGTTGGACCTGCTGCTCACGGAGCCAGGTGTCACTAAAAGCCGCGATGAAATCATCGAGTACACCTGGAATGACCGCGTGGTTGCCTCCGGCAGTTTGAACCAAACGGTTTTCTCGCTACGCAATATTCTCAATGACAGTCGGGATCACGAGATCCTGATGACTGTTCCTCGACGCGGATACTGCTTCAACCGGCATTGTGTAGTCGATGCAGCAGCAGATGTACCAGCACCCTCAGAGCAAACAGTCCAGCCACCCGCCCCCATCCCTGGACAACTACCGCCACCTGGTAGTGATGGGCTGCTTGCGCCCTCAGGTAAAACCAATAAATCCACTCGCATTACAAAGGCCCAGCTGATCGCTTATATGGTTACGCTGGCAGTCGTTGCCTTTACTATTTTTCAATTCGACTTCGACACGCCAAGAATTGAAATTTCCAGCGTCGACAAGAATGGACTGGTCATTCACGCCGTGGGCAGCGATCTTGCCGAGGCTCAAGCGCTCATGGATCTGTCGGTCAAACAAACTGAACAGTTACCGCCAAACCTGAAGGGCCAGGTCTGGATCAACCTGTATAAAGCCAATTATTCCGTTTCGTGCATTCGCCCGGATCTAAGCACTGCAAATCTGCAATTGAACAGCAGCGAAAGAGACCTCGCCTTGATGATTCGTCAATGTCTGGAAGTCACCTTATGAAGTTCGGAATTCCGCAAGCCGTTCACTGGCCCCTTATAGGCTTGATCAATGCATTGTGCATTTTCTCTTTTGTCTATTCACCTTCGCACTACATGGAAAATACCAGTTACCAGACAAAATCCCGACAATGGCTGGAGGATCTCAATCAACTCAACACCGAAGAGTACCTCACTATCGGGCATGGTCGACTCACGGGGACTACGCTTGAAAGCCTGAATGGAAAAATCCGCAATGCGACCATCTCGGCGAATATAATCGGAGAAAACAATACACACGTCGAGATAAAAGTCAGCAATATCAAACTCAGCCAGGACAATGAACTTTTTGCCATTGAAAAGACCCCTGACCTGTTTTTCAGACGTCAATATGTCTTGCAAGAAGGCGCCATTCTAAACTACGAATTGATCCCGACCCAGGATAAAAACGCCGTGTGTTTTTACATCCATGAACTTGGCCGCTTGCGCTGCATGAACCATTAATCGGGCTGCCACAGCGACTCGATGCCCGCCTGGCACAGCGTCACATCAAAGAATTCTCAAACAAAAATAATACTTATTGATTTGAATCAAACGCCTCTCCTGCCAAAAATCCCTCGCCGATAATCCTTGGAGTCGAGCCTGCTTGATTCTCGTCCGGGACAATGCCCTATACAGGAGAATCAAGTGAACGCCATGCATTTCCTGCGAACCCATCATTCGACGACTTTCGGATTCCTGGGGGTTGTATTTTTGTCTGCCATGCCACTTTATTCGTTAGCTCACGACGAGCACTCCGTCGAAAGCACGACCATTGAATATTACGAAATCGAAACAACCCCGGATGATCGCCAGAAACTATCGCATCTGAAAATCCATAGTGAGAATGAGTATCACACGGACGATCAGGACAGTGATTTTCCTCTCTCCACCCCACCACAAGGTGATACCGGCACGAGTTACGCCAGCTCGCTCATATTACTCTGACGTGCAGGGTGTAACCCGGTGCAAGCAGTGTTTTGACCATTCTGACGACCTCATAAATATGAGTTATTGACTTTGGCAGACTCCATCGGGGTGAGATTATTTTCAGGCCAGGTCGTGGCAGAGATGCAGCTGACATTCTGCTCTGCCTGAATAAACTGTTCATAAGGAAATCGCCTCGATGCTACTGAAAAACTTCGTCACCGTGTCGTTTGGTTTATTGCTTTCTCTCAAGGCCATGGCCGACGACAAGGGTGTCTACAGTACCAAATTGACGAGTGTTGAAACCAACAAGAAGGTCCCAAGTGCAGTGAAAACCAGCTATCAGGTAAAAACCGGTTATCGTATTGACAACTTTTACGCCTTTACAGCTGCAGCCATTGACCCGATGAAACCCCAATCGCAGATCTTCAGTTCGGAAATTGACCCGCGCAACGTTCAACACATGGACGATTCACCGTTGGGCAGCAAGTATGCATTTTCGGCGGAGCTGGAACTGATCCGGGGACTCTGACAACCCGTTCAAAGCCAATGGCAATGGGGTCGATCTCACCGACAGCAAGGACGCCGAATCGCGTATCTTCTCCATGACTGCCCGCCAGGCTTGACCCTAATCATTTAACAGATGAGCCTTCAATTTCATGAGTATCGCACCGCCCGACGAGATCTTTCATTTGTCTTCTGCCTTGCCGAGCCAACTGAACAGAACAATAGGCAAATGGGAAATGAGCCTTATTCCGACCGAGCAAGAGGCGCGCATTCGGCAACATAAACTCTTTCACAGCCCGGAGCTGCAGTGCAGTCGCCTTGAGTTCGACTCATCCGTGACGCTGGTCAGTACTGTCCCTGCCGGATTCGTGACATTCGCCATCTCGCAGCCCCCGATTGGACGCCCCGTCGTAAACAATCACAAACTACGGCCTGACGAAATCATCGTACTGCACAGCGATGAATCGGTGCATTACACTTGCGAGCCGAATGAAACACTTTTCAGCATAACCACAACACTGGAAAACTATGACCGGTGCCGCCAACATCACGCTGTCATAGATATACTTGCCAACAGAACACAACACAGCTTCCAGGCTGAAAACTTTCAATTCATACAATCTGCCGTTCAAGCCATCAGCGCTTGCTGTGGCGACATCAACGACTCTGATTCTTCACAGCACAGCGAAGCAGAGGGTTCCGCGATTGAACGTGCCGTGCTTGCTGCTCTATTGCAGTCGTTGACACCCGCTGGTGGCTTCAGCCGTAAAGTCCCGACAAGAAGAAAGGTGGCGATAGAAGCCATAGAGTACATTCATGAAAACACAAAAAAAACGCTCACTATAAAATCGCTGGTAAGGCAACTTGATACCACCACTCGCACCCTGCATTTTGGCTTTATTGAAACGTTCGGGATGTCGCCAATCGCTTACATCAGAAACCTGAGACTCGCCAGTGCCCGCCGCGATCTGATTAATAAAACGTGGCCCACCGTGACAGAAACCGCGATGTTCTGGAATTTCCACCATCTGGGTCGATTTTCCAAGGCGTATCAGATTGCTTACGGAGAGACTCCGTCAGAAACGGCCAGGCGCAACTCAGCCAAGCCCTGCAAATGATGATTAATAATTTCCTTTGATTAACCACAGGGACCCACCATTGCTTATTTGCCCATTCAAGGAAATAAGCATGCATCATCGAATAAACACACTGCCGCTCAAGCAGAAAATCATTCTGTGCATTACCGCCTATGCCAGCGGCATCTTATTGGCAGGGGTAATTGACTGGTACTGAAGACGTTTAATCCGCGACTACAGGGTGCACAGTGAAATATTGATACCTCGGGGTTTTTCGATGATTGCCGCATATAAAGCGTTACCTGGAAGGCACGCAGTCACTGTATGCCTGATTGCTGCGACGTGCTGGGCTGCATGGTTCTGTGCTGGAGGACTGGCTGAGCAATTCATCGCTCGGAAGTTGAATAACGTTTCTGCCGATCTGCGTGCGGCTCAAGTAGAACCTAATGCGCAGATCGACAAAGTACTGGAAACCCTCGGCGATCTCGATCGTTCGGGCCAGGAATGCTCCGCCGAGCAATATTCACAACTGGCCGACCTGGTCAAGAACCTGCGATTTGTCGATCAAGCGGCAATTCAGTTGCCCAATGGCAAGATCTGTTCCTCCTACGGACAAGAACTCCCTTCAGTACTGGCAGGTAATGAGAAGCGCAAGTTCTCAATTGGAAGACGAACTTATTGGGTAGGTTCCGACCACGCAGCTTCTGCGGACACCGACTTCATCATTGTGTCGGAACAGTCAACCTACGTCTGGGCAAACAAGAAGATCCTGCTCGACAACTTGAAGTTTCCCGAGGACCTGCAACTGGACCTGATCGGCCCCGGCGGCGCAGTGCCCATTGCCTCCACGGGCCCTCGGCCGCTGGCGATGCAGAAGCCGTTTCACCTTGAAGAACTGGTTACCTCGGCAGACAAGGTCCTGATCGCCTTTGCGGGCAACCGAAATGAACTGATCTCGGTCATTTCTCTTCCATTGAACTACCTGACAAGTCTCAAATTCAAATTATTCATTGGCCTTGTGTGCGTGTTCGCAGCGCTGCTCTTGCTCGCAAGGTGTATTCAACGACATTACACCTCTATCGCCGTACGGCTTCGCAATGCCATAAAAGCCAACACGCTGGGTGTTCACTACCAGCCTATCGTTAACTTGACGACGGGCTATCTGGTGGGCGCCGAAGCACTTTCTCACTGGAGCGACAACGGCACCCACGTGCCTGCGGATGTTTTCATTCCAGTGGCAGAAAAATCTGACTTGATCCGCAAACTGACGCGCTCGGTGATTCGACAAGTGGCTGAGGATTACAGCACCTACCTTTGGGCGTGCAAGGACTTCTACATTACGGTCAATCTTTGCGCCCAGGATATTCAGGACCCGAGCTTCCCAGACTATGTGGCCAGCGTGCTGGCAACCTACAACATGCCTGTGTCCGCCATGGCCTTTGAAATCACCGAAAGGACGATGCTCGATCAGAAGCCTGCCGCCATGCAATTGCGACGGCTTCGTGCGTGTGGACATCGCATTGCCGTGGACGACTTCGGTATCGGCTATTCCAACCTCTCGCTTCTGGATTCGGTGCCTTTCGACATTCTGAAAATAGATCGCTCATTCATCGCAGACGACAAGATCGCTGCCGAGGATGCCTTGTGGCGACACATTGCCCGGTTGGCCAAATCGCTAAGACTCAAGGTCGTGGCCGAAGGTGTCGAGACTCAGGAGCAACTGCCGCATCTGGTTTCGGAGGGGGTTGTATTGGCGCAAGGCTGGTTGTTCTGCAAAGCGCTACCTGTTCAAGCACTGGCAAGACGCTACTTTCAATGCCCGGCAAACATCCCGCCTCACGACGCAAAAATATCAATCAATGACTTCTATTAACCCCTCACGGCCCCTCAAATGCTCGCCGAACCCTAACACCTGACAAACCTGTACAAGGACTCCACCACACATGCTACTTCGAAACCTTGGCTTCGCTTCACTGCTATCGTTGTTGTCTTTTCAGGCGCTCGCCGATGACAAAGGTTTATATCTTGGAGCTGGCGTAAGCAGCATACAGACCGACGAATCCAGACTGGACGACGACGACACCAGCTACAAGGTTTATGCCGGGTATCGCGTCAATAGTTACCTGGCCTTCGAGGGGGCCTACGTCGACCTGGGTCAATTCAAGGACAAGAATGTCGATTTCGAAGGCAAATCGGCTCAGGCTGCCGCCCATGTCGGCTTTCCCCTGGGCGATCGGATGCGGGTATTCGGCAGTGTCGGTGCTCACGCCTGGGACGCCGACGGCAATGCCACCGACGACGATACCGGGGTTGACCTGACCTACGGTGTGGGCCTTGAGGTCGATGTCTTTCGCAACATCGGCCTGCGCGCTGAATACGAAGTCCTGGAGGTCGGCGAGATCGACCTGAACCAGACGACCGCATCCGCCTATATGCTTTTTTAACACCGCTACAACTGAGCGGCCTTGCCGGTCGCTCAACGCACTCTGCGCAACGCGCATTCCCCGCCCCGCCTGCTCCCGCGATGACTTCTTGCACCCGACATCCTGACAGATCACCCCGCTCAATGACCGAGTACTGGAGATCGGCAGCCCCCGCGCCAGTCAACTGATGAGGGAAAGTGGATTTTGAAGGCTGGACCTGAGATTCGCCCCTTGCTTGCAGGCGCTATCGATGCTCGCGTGTATGCCACAAGCGCAGCAGATAGATCGTTGAATGCTGAATTTCATATCGAAGTTCATAGTGGCCGATCAGAATTCGCCGCACATCCCGTGGGTCGAACTCCTCCAGACGCTCTCCAATGCGCGGGTTGGCCAGCAACGTGCCTGGAGCAGCAATCAGCTGTTGAACCGTATGGGCAGCGGCAGGTTGATTGACGGAGGCTAGAAACTCGTACAAACGGGCTACATCAGAAAGCGCCTTGTCAGTCCACTTCAACTCCATCAGCGCGGCACCGGTAACGGAGATTCTGTGCTGAGACTTTCGGCCCATGCCTGGACAGCCTGATGGTCGATAACACGACCGGCATCCACATCGGCCAAGGCTTCACGGGTCAGACGACTGCGTTCTTCTTCCTGATCCAGCCACGCCGACAGGGCCTGCTTGACGATCCAGTTTCTAGAGCGATCCAGACGCTCAGCGAGCTGATCAACCCGTTCGGCCAGGTCAACCGGGACGTGTGCCGTCACTGAGCGGGTTTTGACGGTAGTAGCCATGACATTTGCTCCAGTGCCGCGAGATGCAGCAGATACCGGTTAACGTTATTCAGATTGCTTCAATATGAACCAGATTAAATCACATCTGATAACCCAGGGTGGTCAAGCACGATAGGTGGTCATCGCGCATAGCATGCAGCCCAAGCTCGATCATGTTGCGAACTCCCTTTCAGACGTAATCAGGATTCCTTCGATTCCTGCGCGGGGGCCGGGTACCACTTGTCCCTGGGCACCCATTTCTCCTGTTGTGGATCGCCCAGATAGTGCGGCGACATGATCTGCACACCATACTCATTGAACACATCCTGGATGTTGGCGTGCAGCATGCTCAGCAGCACAGCGCGCGGCCGTGGCTGGCTGGGGATGGCCTGGGCCACCAATCGGTATTCCGGGTAGAAGTCCGACAATGCTGTCTGGAATACCTGGGCCGGCGGCACTTCGAGAACTCCCGGCGTGCGTTTTGCGGCCTCCAGCAACATCGCCTCCACCTGCCGCCACGGCGTGTCGTAGCCGATGGTCACGACGGTGTCGACCACGTAGCCGGGGCCTTGTACCACTCGCGAATAGTTCTTGGTGACGGTGCCGGTGATCATCGAGTTGGGCAGGGTCAGCACCTCACCCAGGCCGGTGCGAATGCTGGTGGTAAACATGCCCAATTCGGTCACCGTGCCTTCGTAGTCGCCAATGCGCACGAATTCGCCGGGGCGCAGGGTTCGGGTGTAGGTCAGGATCAAACCCGCCGCTGCCTGGCCCACCACGCTGGTGGCGCCCAGGGAAATCATCAGGCCGATCAACACCGACAAGCCTTTGAAGGCATCGGTGCCCGCACCCGGCAGGTACGGATAGGCCATGGCCAGGGCAAACAGCCAGATCGCCAGGGACGTCAGGCGTTGGGTGGGTTGCAGGGTTTCATGGTTCAGCCAGCTCAGGGTTCCCGGTACAGCCATGCGCCGCAGTATCCGCCGCATGAAGGCGGTTGCGCCGCGGGCGATAAAGAAGATCGCCAGCGCCACGCCCAGCCCGGGTATGGCGCCGACAATCCCTTGCAGCAGATAACCGCCGAGCTCCAGCAGATAGTTATTGAGGCTTTCGCCCCAGGGACGGGTATAGGGAAAGCGTGACAGGACAAAGCCCAGCCATTCGTAGGTAAACAGCATCACGACGATCCAGCGCACCAGCTCCAACAGGCGACTGGCCAGCGGATACAGGAAATTGGCGTCGACCAGCGGAACCCGTCCGACCTTCAGGGCCTGGGTGTGCCGATGCATCAGTTCGGGCAGTTTCTTCAGCACTTTGCGCCGCACAAACAACATACCGAACAGCAAACCTATATAAACGCCGGTGGCGATCAACGCGGCGACTGCGGAGCGCAGAATCAATTGCAGGTTGCGGGCTTCCCGGGTTTCGGCAATGACCTGACGCAGCTTGGCAGCCGCGGCTTCGGCGGCCTGCTGTACCGAGTCGTATTCGGTCCCGTCGATATCCTTGGGCGAAACAATAAAGGCGCGCCGGCTACCCAGCAGCACCATGTAGCTTTCCATGATCGGGTCGATGGCGACATTGAGATCGTCGGCATCATCCAGCGCCTCACCGATCACCGCTTTCGCCCGTTTGACCCGCGAGGCCGGGGCTTCACCGAGGGTGGTCGCGTGAAACGCCATGATGGTGCGGTTGGCCACTTTCAATTCTACGGGAGCATCGACCACTTTCGGTGCGTCTTCGGCCCACAATTGCACCGACACAAACATCCCGAAGACAGTAAACATTACAGCGAGCAGCCTGCTCCGCATGTGTCGGATCCTTACGTCACGAAATTCAGATCGAGGGTACGTATCGCAGCGTAGTTCACCGATGAACGGTTGTCAGATTGGAGCTACAGGCAGTTTCCTTACCCGTCTGCCTCCTTGAAACAGAGAGCTCGAGGATCCTGTAGGAGCGAGCTTGCTCGCGATAAACCGGAGAGCACTGCGGGGCACCTGCCAACCAGCGTTATCGTTGACGACCATCGCGAGCAAGCTCGCTCCTACGGTGTGTTCTGTGCCCGACTCAAGGATTGACCTGATAACCCTTGCCCTGCAAACAACTGCTGTAGGCCGATGCAGTGTTCGTTTGCGTGGTTTTCGATTGCTCCCGGCGTTCCTGACGCTGGCGTGAACCACCGACAACCATACCGGCCGCGGCGGTTTCCTTGGCGCGGTCCTGGCGGACGTTCTGTTTCACGTCACTGTCGACACGATCATCAAACGCATCGTGCTGATTACTGCGCACACCAGACGCCACGGCGCCGGCAGCAGCCCCCGCGGCCGCCCCTTTGAGCCGCCCGCCGGATGGCGTCGAAGACGTCGATGTAGCCTGACTGTTGGCGATGCTGTTGCATTCGTTAATGTCGGCCTGGGTTTGTTGCGAACTCTGCCCTTTCATCGGCACCACCGATTGCGCCCATCCCGGGCTACTCAAAATCGACAATGCGATACACAGGCTGACCGGTGAAAACCTTTTCATGATGACCTCCGGCAGGCTTGCCACAACGGGCAAGCCTTTGGGTCGACTGGCGGCGGCAAGCGACGCCATGCGTCGCCTGCCGATCGGGTGGAGCAACTGAAAAGTGTAGTTCAACGGCCCCTCAGAGAAAGACTTCCGAACAAGCGGTTGGAGTCGTGTAGGAGCGAGCCTGCTCGCGATGGCGGCGTGTCAGACAAAATAGACGTCGACTGACACTACGCAATCGCGAGCAGGCTCGCCGAGCATGATCACTTGCGCAATGCCCAGCAGCGCATTGCGGCTGGTTCCTTGCAGATGGTCCACCAGATCGTTGGCCATGACATTGGCCGACGCCAGCGATTCACAGGCGTGCACCAGTAAGGTTTCGACATTGAGTTCGGGATTGACGATGAACATGGAGCTGGGTTTTCGCGGCGTGGCCATGATGCCGGGGCCGGGGTTGAGGTAATGATCGAGGGCGCGCTCGGCGGCTTCGTGGAGTTTCTGGAAGTCGAGGGTTTCGTGCGGGGATATCGGATCAGTGTCCGGCGGGTTGGGTGTGACTTTGAACATAGTGAAACTCCATATGTGATAAATGGAGCCATCACTCTCGCTACCAAACGATGGGTGGTGGCCATACGAAGGTTGGTAGACCGGCCCACATGGAAAAACCGGCGCGCCCGAGAGCGCCCTACGCATGGACACCATTAAAACAATTGCCAAAAAGGCGCCTGTCCATAGGTGATGCTACGCGTATGTGGAAAACGGGCTACCAAACCCGATCGCTGCTGTTTTGCAGCGACCGGTCAACGATAGAACCCGCCCCCAAGACGCACAAGCCGGCGGATTCTGGAGTAGCTGTAGGCAATGACGCAAGCCGTTGTAGCTTGCGGGAAGTAACGCTGACAGCCGCTAAACAACCCCCTTAAACACACACCAATAGGACAGCCAATACAAAGAACTGTAGGAGCGAGCCTGCTCGCGATGAGGGTATCAGCTTCAACATCCATGTTGGCTGAGCCACCATCGCGAGCAGGCTCGCTCCTACAGGGTATGTGGTGTTAGTCAGGCATTGGTGGTCAGTGGATAGAGCTTGTCATCGAACTGCGCCAACTTCGGAAATACCAGTGGTTGGTCGTCGCTCAAGTGCTGCAAACGCTGGCTGTAATCAACCAGAAATTGCTGGCGCGCCTCGTCACTGATGTACGGCACATGCCAGGCCACGAACGGTTCCAGCACATCGAACCCGACGTAAGCCAGGGTGCCACGCAGGATCGGCCGCAGCATGTCCTCCAGCGGGCCATGAATCGCGCCTTCGCCGAACATGTGTTCGCGCCCGCCCAGGGTCACGGTCACCAGTGCCTTCTTCCCAGCCAATCCGCCCTGATCATAGAAACGCTTGCCGCCGTAGCAGATGCCCGACACCAGCACCCGGTCGATCCAGCCCTTGAGCATCGCCGGGGCGGAGAACCAGAAGATCGGGAAATTGAGGATCAGCAGGTCGGCCCACAACAATTTGTCCAGTTCGGCCTGAATGTCCGCCGCCAGCGACTGGCTCTTCACACCCAGGCGTTGTTCCAGGGCATAGACCAGGTACTCGGGGTTTTCCCGATTCGAGAAGTCCGCGTCGCTGGCCACCGGGTTCCAGTTCATTTTGTACAGGTCGCCGACCTGCACTTCGTGGCCCTGGGCTTCGAGGGTCGCGACGGCCTGGTCCCGCAGGGCGGCGGTGAAGGATTGCGGTTCCGGGTGGGCGTGGACGATCAGTACTTTCATGGTGATTCCTTAGACTTTTCCCAGCGTATCGATTGAAGGTGTGGAGCAGTGGTTGATGAACAGTTCGAGTCACCAATCGTCACACCTGGATCGCCTTCACTTCGACGAATTCGTTCAACCCCTCCTCACCCCATTCGCGACCGTTACCCGACTGTTTGTAGCCACCAAACGGCGCCTGATAATTGAATGCCGCGCCGTTGAGGAAGCACTGGCCTGCACGCAGTTGGCGACCCAAATGCAAGGCGCGCTCGGCACTGCCGGCCCAGACGCCGCTGGACAGGCCGAACGGCGAGTCGTTGGCGATCTGGATCGCTTGTGCCTCATCGGTATAGGGAATCAGGCACAGCACCGGGCCGAAGATTTCTTCCTGGGCAATGCGCATGCGGTTGTCGACATCGGCGAACAGCGTCGGGCTGACATAAAAGCCGCGCTCGAACATTGACGGCGTGTCACCGCCGCACAGCAGTCGTGCGCCTTCCTGTTTGCCGACCTTGATGTAATCGAGCACGGTGCGTTTTTGCCCGGCCGAACACATCGGACCGAGGAAGCTTTGCGGGTCGAGGGGATCGCCCATGCGCAGGCTCAGGGTTTCCGCCAGCGCCAGTTCCACGGCCTCGGCGTAACGGCTGGCCGGCAGCAGCATGCGGGTCAACGCGGTGCAGGTCTGGCCGGAGTTGATCATCACGTCCTGCACGCCGTAGCGCACGGCCGCTGCCAGGTCGGCATCTTCGGCGATCAGCAGCGGCGACTTGCCGCCCAGTTCCAGGCACACCCGTTTCACCGAAGGCGCCGCCGCTTGCGCAACGCGAACGCCGGCGCCGGTGGAGCCGGTGAACGACACCATGTCCACGTCCGGATGTTTGGCCAGCGCTTCGCCGACTTTCGAGCCCGGGCCGCTGACCAGGTTGAACACCCCGGCCGGCAGGCCGATGTCCTCGATCATTTGCGCCAACAGGAAGGCATGCAGCGGGGTTTCCTGGCTCGGTTTGACCACCACTGTGCAACCGGCGGCCAGTGCCGGGGCCAGTTTGCCGATCAATTGATGCAGCGGGTAATTCCACGGGTTGATGAACGCGCAGACGCCCACGGCCTCGCGGATCACCAACGAGTTGCCGACTTCGCGCACTTCATCCATCAGTCCGGCCAGTTCGACGTACTGCTCAAGGCCGATGATCGGCCCGTCGACCTGCACCGAACGGCACCATTGCACCGGCATGCCCAGTTCCGTGGTGATGACCGAGGCCATCTCGTCGGCACGATTGCGCAGTTGATCGGCCAGTGCACGTATGTAACCGGCCCGCACGCTGGACGGCGTGCGCGACCATGAGGCGAAGGCCCGGCGTGCAGCCGCCACGGCATTTTCGACATCGAGTTCATCACCCAGCGGCACGCTGCCGCACACTTGCTCGGTGGCCGGGTTGATCACCTCGGCGATGCCCTGCCCCGAAGGTTTCTGCCAGCGACCATCAATAAACAACGCCTTGTGGTTAAGCATGTAGCTGAGCCTCCATCAGTTCTTGAGCACAATGGGCAATGCGCTGACAGGCATCGCGCAGCGGTTCGGCACCGACCACCAGACCGAGGCGAATGTGCCCCGCCGCGCTCGGACCAAAGGCCTCGCCAGCCAATACCGACACACCGTGGCGATCCAGCAGACGGTCGGCAAACGCCTGGGCGCTGAGCCCGGTCTGGCGGATATCGAGCATCACGAACATCCCGCCATCGGGTTTCAACGGCCGCGCGCCGGGGCAATCGGCCAGGCTGTCGCACACCAGATCGCGACGCTGGCGATAGGCTTCGCGCATGGCCTCGAGTTCCGGCAGGTTGCTTTCCAGGGCCACCACGGCGGCGTCCTGAATGAAATCCGGCGAGCCGTAGAGCATGCACAGCGCGAGGTTTTCCAGGTGCGCGGCCAGGGATGGCGGTGCCACCACCCAGCCGACGCGCCACCCGGTCATGGCGTGGGATTTCGACAGACTGTTGAGGGTCGCGGTGCGCTCGGCCATGCCCGGCAGGCTCGCCGGGCTGACGTGCTCGCCTTCGAACAGCAATTCGCTGTAGACCTCATCGGAAATCAGCCACAGGTCGTGGCCGATGCACAACTCAGCCAAGGCAGCCCAGGTGCTGCGCGGCAGACTGGCGCCGGACGGATTGTGCGGGCTGTTCAGGGCCAGTGCCCGGGTGCGCGGAGTAATGCGCGCGGCGACGTCTTCGGGCAGCACGCGGAAGCCGTTTTCCGAGCGCACCGGCACCGGCACCACCACGGCGCCGCAAGCCCCGAACACGGCTTCGTAGGTGACGTACATCGGTTCGGCGACGATCACCTCGTCACCGGGATTGAGCACGCATTGGGCCACGCTGAACAGCGCACATTGCGCCCCGGCCAGCACGGTGACCTGATCCGCCGAGACGGTTTGGCCGCTGCGCTGCTGATGACGTTTGGCAATGGCCTCACGCAGGGCACGCTTGCCGCGCACCTCGGCATAGTGAGTGTTGCCGCTGCGCAGGCTGTCGATGGCGCCCTGCACGATAGGCTGTGGCGTGTCGAAATCCGGATCGCCCACGGACAACAGCAGAATGTCTTCGCCCTGCTCGCGCAGTGCCAGGGCGCGGTAGTGAATATCCCACGCGGTGGCGCCGTCACCGGCGATACGTTGAGTCAGATCGGAAAAGCGCATGGCTTCATCCCCTTGAAATGCAAATCAATGCGCGCAGGCATGCTTGAGTTCGATCAAAGTCACGCCGTTACGCTTGAAGCCTTGGTGCAAGTCAGTCTGCAACTCGGCGAGGCTTTGCGGCTGGGTCACGGTGCAACCGAAGGCACGCGCGAGGGCGGCGAAATCCGGGTTGCGTGGCAGCACGCCGATGGGCTCGATATCCAGGCCGAGCATGTCGTCGCGGATCTGCCCCAGGGCGTCGTTGTTCCACAGCAGCACCACCAGCGGGCTGTCCAGTTCTTCAACAGCCGTGGCCAACTCCTGGGCGGTGTAGAGGAAACCACCATCACCCACCAGCACCAGGCCCGGCCGTTGCGGCGCGCCGAACTTGGCGCCGATCCCGGCCGGCAGGCCATAACCCAAAGTGCCGTAGCCGGTCGGGTGCAGCCAACTGCGGATCGCCAGGCTGTCGAAGGCGTAGTTGCCGGTGTAGGCCAGTTGGGTCATGTCGGTGCTGATGAAGGCGTTTTCCGGCAGCTCCATGGCGATACGGTCGAGGATCGATTGATGGATCGACTGCAACGGGCCGTGGCTGGCCTTGACCGCTTCGCGCAGGGTCGCGACCGAGGCAGTGGCGGCGCCAGCGTCGCGCACGTCGGTCGGCAAACGCTCAAGCAACCCACTGAGGGTTTGTTGTGCATCGCCATGCAACGCCACCGCGCACGGATAAAAGTCGTTGAACTTGCGCGGATCGATGTCGACACGCAGCAGTTCGGCGGTCAGCGGCAGGCGTTCACGCCAGTAGTCGGTGTCGGCCATTTCGGTACCGACCGCCAGCACCACGTCGGCCTCGGCGATCAGCTTCCAGCCCGGCTCCACACACAGGGATGAACCGGCGTTGAGCGGCGCATCCGGTGGCAGCAGGCCTTTGCCGGCGACGCTGGTGAATAGCGGCGCAGCGAGCCGGGTGCTGATGGCTTGCAGTTCTGAAGTGGCATTGAGCGCACCGCCACCGGCGATGATCATCGGCCGCTTGGCAGCCTTCAGTTTGGCCACAGCTTGATCGATGGCGTTGGCGGACGCCGGGCCGCGACCCGGGCGACGCACCACCTCATTGCTCCAGTCTCGGGCAATCGGCGCCGACAACACGTCCAGCGGCACCGAGATGTGCACCGGGCGCGGCCGTTCGCTGTCGAACACCGCGTAGGCACGGGCGATCAGTTCCGGCAGGTCTTCGGCGGTCAGCGCCACGGCGGAGAACGCGGTGATCGGCGCGGTCATCGCCCGTTGGTCCTGGCACTCGTGCAGACTGCCCCAGCCCTTGCCGAGGCTGGCGCTGTGGTTGACGCTGGAAATCACCAGCATCGGAATCGAGTCGGCGTAGGCCTGGCCAATGCCGGTGGCGGCGTTGGTCACGCCGGGGCCGGTGATGACGAAGCACACGCCGGGTTTGCCGCTGACCCGGGCATAGCCGTCGGCCATGAAACTGGCGCCCTGCTCATGGCGGGTCAGCACGTGGCGAATACCGCTGCCGGGCAAGCCGCGATACAGCTCCAGGGTGTGTACGCCGGGGATGCCGAACACGGTATCGACGCCGTAGTTGGCCAACAGACGCACCAGGGCCTGGCCACCGGTCAAGGTTTTGCTTTGCATATTCATGTCCTCACTCCTGGCCGAGGCGAATCAACGCATCGACCGCAGTTGTGCCATGGGCACCGACCAACAAAGGGTTCACATCGAGTTCGAGCAGTTGCGCGGCGTTCTGGCAGGCGTAGTCGGCCACGGCGCGGATCGCGCTCACCAAGGCGTCCAGGTCAGCAGGCTCGCGACCACGGAAACCTTGCAGCAACGGGGCGCTGCGCAAGCTGAGCAAGGCATTGCGGATCGCGCCGTCAGTGGTCGGCAGCAACAGGCTGCGACTGTCCTTGAGCAACTCCACCAGAATGCCGCCGGCACCGATCACCAGCGCGAGGCCGAAATCGTTTTCGCGTTTGATGCCGACGATCAGCTCAGCCAGTGGCGGCTTGGCCATGGGTTCGAGCAACAATTGATCGAGGGGTACGCCCGGGGCGTAAGCGGCAATGCTGCCGCGCATCTTCTCCAGTGCAGCGCTTAGCGCCGCGCCATCCTTGAGATTGAGCGCCACGGCGCCAGCCTCGGTCTTGTGCGGCAGCTGTGCGCTGACCGCTTTGAGTACCAGCGGATAGCCCAGGGTTTCGGCGTCCTTCAGGGCCTTGTCCGGGGTGCTCAATACGCCGTTGGGCGTTGGCAGGCCAAAGGCTTTCAACGCCTGTTTGGAGTTCCACTCATTGAGCAAACGCCCCTCACCTTCCAGCGCGTGCGGGCACAGCGGTACCAGTGCCGATTCACCCAAAGCCAACAAGGCCTGGCGGTTGCGCTGATAACCGGCAATGCGGCCCCACGCGGCCAAGCCATCTTCGACACCTTGCAAGGCCGCGACGCCTTGGGCGTGGAGACGCTCGCGGGCATGGGCCGGCAACAACTCGGGGAAGGCCGAGGTGACAAAACCGGTCTTGCCGTGGCATTGCAGTGCCGCGCAGTACAACTCCAGCAGCAGGTCGCATTCCTTGCGCTCGCCGGTGAACTCCGACGGGTAGTCGAGCACCAGCATCGCCGCGTCGGCCTCGGTGCGCAGCGCGCTGTCGAGCATGCGGTTCAAGGCTTCGCCGTCGCCCCAGATCGCCGTGGTGAAATCCAGCGGGTTGACCAGGTTGGCGTAGGTCGGCAGCACTTGCGCGAGTTCGCCGACCTGCCCTTGATCGAGTTTCGGCAGGCCCAGGTCGTTGCGTTCGGCGTAGTCGGCAATCAGCCCGGCGTCGCCGCCGGAACAGGCCAGCGCAATCAGGCTGTGACCCGCCGGCAGGTTGCCGCAGGCAGCGGCCTTCAGGGTTTCGACAAAGCTCACCGGGCCGCTGACGCGGATCACCCCGAGACGGTCGAACAACGCGTCGTACAGCGCATCGGAACCGGACAGCGAACTGGTGTGACTCAAGGCCAGTTCGGCGCCGATCTGCGACACGCCGGTTTTCAGGGCAATGATCGGGACGCCCTTCTCCAGTGCCTTGTGCGCGGCGCGGGCAAAACCCGGCACGTTCTTCAGGCCTTCCAGATGCAGGCCGATGGCGGTGACGCGCGGCTCGTCGAGCAACACGTCCATCAGTTCAGCGATTCCCAGTTGCGCCTGATTGCCGACCGAGGCCATGTAGGCCACTGGCAGCGAACGGTCGCTCATGGACAGGTTGTAGGCGAAGTTGCCGCTCTGGGTCAGCACCGCCACGCCCTTCTCCACCGCTTTGCCGCCATGGGCCACCGGCCACAGCGCGCAGCTGTGCAGGTAGTCGAGCAGGCCATAGCAGTTGGGGCCGAGCAAGGCCATGTCGCCAGCGGCCTTGAGCAGTCGCTGTTGCAGGGCCTGGCCTTCGGCACCGGTCTCGGCGAAGCCTGAGGCGTAGCAGATCGCGCCGCCCGCGCCGATGGCGGCCAGTTCGGCGACGCAAGTCAGGGTCAGTTCGCGGTTGGTGGCGATGAATACCGCATCGGGCCCGCAGGGCAGGTCGGCGATGTTGCGTACACACGGCACGCCTTCGAGGCTGTCGTGCTGCGGATTGACCAGCCACATTTGCCCTTGGTAGCCGCCCTCGGCGCAACGCTTGAGGGCGCGCGCCATGCTACGGCCGCCGACGAACGCCACGTGTTGCGGCGCGAGCATGCGTTTGAGGTTGTCACGAATGGTTTGGGACATGGGAATTCTCCGGGCCGATCAGCGCAGCAGCGGCCGCAGCAGCTCGCGGGAAATGATGTGGCGCTGGATTTCCGAGGTGCCTTCCCAGATCCGCTCGATCCGCGCGTTACGCCAGATACGCTCCACCGGACCTTCGTCCATCAGGCCCATGCCGCCGAAAATCTGCACCGCCTCGTCGGCGGCACGACCGAGCACTTCACTGGCGAACAGCTTGGCCATGCCGGCCTCGCCATCGGTCATGGTGCCCTGGTCCATTTTCCAGGCCGTGTGCAGGGTCAGCAGTTCCGCGGCGCGGATTTGCGTGGCCATGTCCGCGAGCTTGAACGACACGCCCTGGTAGGTGCCGATCGGCTGGCCGAATTGCTTGCGGTCCGCCGCCCATTGCAAGGACACATCCAGTGCGCGCTGGGCCTGACCGACGCAGTTGGCCGCGACCATCACCCGCCCGGCAGTCAGCCAGGCGTTGGCCACCTCCCAACCCTTGCCGACTTCGCCCAGCACTTTGCTGGCCGGCACCCGGCAGTCGTCGAAGAACATTTCGAAGGTGTGGTAACCGCGGTTGCTCACGCACTTGGGCCCACGGCGAATGGTCATGCCCGGGGTGTTGCGGTCGACCAGGAACGAGGTCACGGCGTTACGCTTTTTGCCGTTGTGCTCGTAAGTGTCGGTCACAGCGAAGACGATGGCGAAATCGGCATGGCCGGCGTGGCTGATGAAATGCTTGCTGCCGTTGAGAATGAAGTCGTCGCCCTCACGCACGGCGCGGGTCTTGATCGCATTGGCGTCGGAGCCGGCACCCGGTTCGGTCAGGGCGAAACAGTCGATCTTTTCACCCTGGATGCACGGCAACAGGTAGTCGTTGATCTGGTCGCCGGTACAGGCCATGAGGATTTTCGACGGCCGCGCGACAAACACGTGCAGCGCCCAGGACACCTTGGACAGCTCACGTTCGATCAGCGCCTGGGACAGATAGTCCAGGCCACCACCGCCCACTTCCTCAGGCATGTTGAAGGCGTAGAAACCGGCGGCAATCGCCTTGCCGCGAATCTGTGCCGCCAGTTCCGGGGACACCTCGTCGGCGCGGTCGACCTGCTCTTCATAGGGCAGCAGTTCCTTCTCGACGAAGCTGCGTACCGAGTCCACCAACATTTCTTGTTCTTGGGTCAGTTGGAAATTCATGGTGCTACCTGTTGTTCGTTAACGGCGTAATGGGGAGATGCTAAAAGCCTTCGCTGGCAAGCCAGCGCCTACAGATGGGTGTGCTAGCGGATTAGCGGCCGATAAAAGTTGCCGGGCGTTTTTCCATGGCGGCGCGCAGGGCTTCGTTGCCGTCTTCGCTGCGACCGCAGAGCAGGCCGGCGGCGAGTTCGGCTTGCAGTTGCTCCGCCAGGCTGCGTTCCGCGCCTTCACGCATGAGCTTTTTGGTCTGGGCGAAGGCGAAGGTCGGGCCACTGGCCAGGCGTGCGGCGAGTTCACTGGTAACGGTCAGCAATTGATCGTCGGCGCACACTTCGCCGACCAGACCGGCGGCCAGGGCACGGTCGGCGCCCCACATTTCGTCGAGGAACAACAGGCGCTTGGCCTGTTCGCTGCCGATCAAGCGCGGCAGGTGCCAACTGGCGCCGGCGTCCGGCGAGTACGCCATGCTGGTGTAGCCGGCCTTGAAGCGTGCCGATTGCCCGGCGATGCGCAGGTCGCAGCACAGGGTCAGGTCCATCCCTGCACCGACGGCGGTGCCGTTGATGGCGGCGATGGTGGGTTTTTCCAGACTGTGCAGGCGGGTCATCAAGGCGTGGGCGGTTTCGGTCCAGCCGTAGGTTTCCAGGGCGCCCCGGGCTTCGGCATCGGCCCATTCATCGAGGTCCGCGCCGGCGCAGAAACTGCGGCCGCTACCGGTCAATACCACCACGCGCACCGCCGGATCGGCGTTGAAAGCGTCGAGCAAGCCGTGCAGGTTTTTCAGCGTCGGAATGTCCAGCGCATTGCGCTGGGCAGTGCGGTTGAGGGTGATCCAGGCAACGCCTGCTTCAACCTGGCTGAGCAGCGACGATTGAGTGGTCATGGGAATCCTCGAATTATTTTGATGGGTCTGAGGTGATGCGACTTGAGGCCATACTAAACGAGTGTTCAGTAAGGCGGCAATCGGCGGAGAAATGGGCTGTAACAAGCTCAAAAATCATGTAACACATTGGTTTTATTGAATTATTTATAGATGGGCGAGCGTAAGCCGTTGGCGCTGTTACAACTTCGAACAACTGCCTACGCCCAGCACAAAACAACTGTAGGAGCGAGCTTGCTCGCGATGAACTTGAAAACGCCGCGGAGTGTCAGGTACCCAGCGTTATCGTTGACGACCATCGCGAGCAGGCTCGCTCCTACAGGGGAAACGGTTATCTGGAGGTGTCAGGCAGTCGGCAAGCTCGGCGCCAACGCGCCCTGACGCTTGCGATGGATCAGGAAGTAGGCGCCATAGCACAACGCAATGAAGCCAAAGCCCCAATACAGCGACGGACGCTGGGTCTCATCCAGGGCCAGGAACACGAACAGCGAGCAGCACAGCGTGATGCACATCAGCGGCAATACCGGGAACCACGGTGCGCGGTACTTCAGGTCGCTGAGTTTGCCGCCGTCACGCAGATAAGCCTTGCGGAACTTGTACTGCGCCAGCGCAATGACAATCCAGGTCACGGTGCCGGACATGCCGCTCACCGCCATCAGCACCATGAACAAGGTGTCGGCGGCGACGAAGCTGGTCATCAGCGACACCAGCGCGAAGCACAAGGTGATGCTCAAGGCGCGCAGCGGCACGCCACGCTTGCTCAATGGCGACAGACTTTTCGGCGCCATGCCGGTTTTCGACATCGCCCACAGGATGCGTGTCGAGGCATACAGGCCGGAGTTTCCCACCGACAGGATCGCCGTGAGGATCACGAAGTTCATCAGGTCGGCGGCGTAGGGAATGCCGACCATGTCGAACACCTGCACGAACGGGCTTTCCATCAGGCCGGCCTGCTGCCACGGCACGATGGCCGACAGCACGATGATCGCCAGCACGTAGAAGATCAGCACGCGGAACACCACGTTGCGTACGGCGCGGGGAATGCTCTTTTCCGGCTGATCGGTTTCACCGGCGGCCACGCCCATGATCTCGCAACCCTGGAACGCATAGACCACGGTCATCATCACCGCGAACACCGCCGACAGGCCGTTGGGGAACAGCGTATCGCCGATCAGGTTGGTCGCCATCGGCGCCGGTGCGCCACTGCTCAGGGGTATTACACCGAAGATCACCAGCACGCCGACCACGATGAAACCGAGAATCGCCGCGACCTTGATCCCCGAGAACCAGTATTCCGCCTCACCGAAAGCGCGGGTGGCCATGGCATTGATACCGAACAGCACCACCACGAACAGCGCCGACCAGTACCAGATCGGCACCGCCGGGAACCAGCGGGTCATCAGCATGCCAGCGGCGGTGAACTCCAGGCCCACGGTGGTGGCCCAACTCATCCAGTACACCCAACCGATCATGAACCCGGTGGCCGGGCCGATGTATTGGGTGGCGTGGGTCTGGAACGAACCGGAGACCGGCATCTGTACCGACAGTTCACCCAGGCAGACCATCACCAGGTACATCAGGAAACCCGCGACCAGGTAAGCCAGGATCGCCCCCACCGGGCCGCCCTGGTTGATGGTAACGCCGGAGCCCATGAACAACCCGGTGCCGATGACGCCGCCCAAAGACAGCATGAAAATGTGCCGGCTCTTCAGGGCGCGGGTCAGCTGTATGCCTTTACGATCAGTATTTTCGTTCATGTCGGCACCTCAGCAATCGGTGAGGTGTGCAGCGCGCGACAGGACGTCGCGGCGCAGGGTGGGATCGGCTTTACGGCAATTCATTATTATTATCTCCAATAAGCTTCGAAGACCGCGCTGCGGCGGTTGCGTCGATTATTGGAAAGCCATGTAAGTTCGCGTTGACCGTAAAGATCGAAGTTGTACAAAGTCGTAACAAACTTGTACGTCAGCTCTGCAACAGGCCTTTGAGGGTAGCAAGCGAGCGCAGCAATTGCTCATTGAGCGTGGGGCTCAGCCGCTGGATCGCCGATTCATCGTTTGCCAGCGCCAAGGTCTCCAGCGCCCTTAGGGTGGCGGCCAAGGCCCGAAAACCCAGGGAGTCGCAGCTGCCGGCCAGACGGTGCGCCAGTTGCGCAACCTCTGTGCAGTCATCGGCGGCCATGGCTTCATGCAGTGCATCGCGGTGCTGGAGAATCGAGTCGCGCAGCACCGCCAGCAGACTCTGGACCTTTTGCTCGCCGAGCAGGTTGCGATGGGTCTGCAGCAACGGCCAGTCCATTGCCTCATCGCTCAGCAGCGACTCGGCGACGGGCGCATGCCCTTCCAGCACCTGGCGCAGGTTTTCCAGCTTCAAGGGCTTGGCCAGGACACCGTCCATGCCGGCCTCCAGATAACCGCGCACCAGCGCCGGTTGCACGCTGGCGGTCAAGGCGAAAATCCGGGTGTGGCGATTCGGCCCGTCGCTGTTGCGGATCTGCCGGCATAACTCGACACCGCTGATGCCCGGCAGATGCACGTCGAGCAGCAGCAGATCGAAAACCCGCGCCGCGCAGTGTTCCAGCGCCTGATCCGCTTCTTCGGCGAGCCATACCCGGTGGCCGTCCCGCTGCAATAAACCCTTGGCCACTTCGCGGTTGAGCGCCACGTCTTCGACCACCAGGATGTTCAGTGCCGGCCCCACCGCGCGTACCGGCGGAGCCTCAGCCACGCCGCTGGCCGGCTGCAAGGACAGCTCGAACCAGAAACAACTGCCGCGCCCCACTTCACTCTCCACGCCGATGCAGCCGCCCATCTGCTCCACCAGATGTTTGCAGATCGCCAACCCCAATCCAGTGCCACCAAAACGCTGGGCCACTTCTTCGCTGGCCTGGGTGAAACGCTCGAAAATCTTCGCCTGCATCAAAGGGGCAATGCCGATGCCGTCATCCGTGACACTGACCCGCAGCCGCTGCCCGGTCTGTTCGCCGGTTTCGCTGAGAAGCGCCACCTCGACGCTGACTTCGCCGCCTTCGGTGAACTTGATCGCGTTCGCCAGCAGGTTGCTCAGCACCTGACGCAGGAACTGCTCGGCGCCGTGGTGATACTCGGCAACCCGCTGATCGATGCGGCAAGTGAGGATCGTGTCGTTGTTCAGCGCTCGCGGTTCCAACAATGTCAGCACCTCGTCGAGCAACTGGCGCAGCGAGAAATCCACCGGCTCGGGATGGCTGACGCCCTCCTCCAGCTTGGCGAAATACAGCACTTCGTTGAGGATCGTCAGCAAGCCTTCACCGGCCTTGTGCAAGGCATCCAGGCGTTTGCCGTCCCGGGCATCCAGGCGCGCGCCGCGCAACAGTTCGGCCATGCCGAGGATGCCATTGAGGGGCGTGCGCAGTTCGTGGCTCATGGTCGCCAGAAACCGCGACTTGGCAAGGTTGGCCGCTTCCGCCTCGTCCTTGGCCCGCATCAGGCTGGCGGTGCGGCGCTCAACCATTTTCAGCAGCTCGTCACGGTTGTCCTGCAAGGCCAGGCGATCGGTTTCCCGGCGCTCGATGTCCCGCAGGATCGCCCGGCGCATGTCGTCCAGTGCGTGGGCCACGGTGTCGATTTCGTCGCTGCCGCGGCGCTTGTCCAAATGCAGGGGCTCGTGCCATTCACCGGCGGCAATGCGCCGGGCGAACTCGGCCATGACTTTCAGGTGACGGGTCACCAGACGATAAAACAGCCCCGACAAGGCAACGGCCAGACCGCAGAGGAACACCGCCATCCACAACAGGCTGGTCAAACCGGTGGCATAGAGACGCTGGTACACCGCCCCCAGATCCGTGCTCACTTCCAGCTCGCCAAGGTTGCGCAACGGGCCGGACGGCGGCTGATAGTCCAGGGCAAAGCGCTCGATACGCAGCGGTCCCGCCGGGGTCGGATTGCCTTGTACCAGGTCGAAATCGGCGCTGGTCAAGTGCACCCGCGCGACGTCGGAGAAGTCCACCAGCCCGCGCAACTGCACGTTCAACTGCTCCTGGTTCAAATCCCAGAGGCTGCGTTCCAGGCTGGCCAGGTAGCCGGCGCGGATCAGCTCCATGCGCGAATCGATGTCGCGCATTTCCCGTCGATACTCGATGTACAGTTGCACGCTGCTGGCCAGTACGGTGAAGCACAGGCTGAACAACAGAATGAACAGCAACAGGCGTCGCAACAGTCCACCGGGGCGGGCGCGAATCATTGCGCATCCACCGGCAGGTTGATCATGTCGCGGTAGGTCACTTCGCTTTCGTTGAGCCAGCGCTCGATGTCGCCGGCATCGACCATGCGCTGCAATTGCGCGTTGATCTCGGGCATGCGCTCGGCCAAGGGCGAGCGCCGTGACACGGCAACCCGCAAATAGTCCACGCTCAAGGCCTTGGGCAAGGCGACGATGTCCTGGCCGCCGGGCAGGTTTTCCACGTACAGCTGGCCGGTACGCCGCTCCTGGGTGATGAAGTCGATGCGCCCTCGAATCAGCTTGCCGAAGTTCTGGTGGCTGTCGGAAACCCATTCGATATTGTTGTTGCGCGCGACCATGCGATCGAACGCCACACCGTAGCTCTCGCCGAACAACAGGCCGCCACGGTAATGGGCCAGGTCGTCCAGTTGTTCGAATGTCACCGGGTGTTGGCGGTTGATGAACAGCGCCACTTCTTCACGCAATACCGGCACCGTCGAGAACAGCATGCTCTGTTCGCGTTGCGCGGTGCTGTAGGCCAACACCACATCGACCCGGCCTTCGGCGGCGTCCAGCAGGCAGCGTTTCCAGTTGCCCAGCACGATAATCTCGACCTCATACCCCAACTGGCCGAACAGGCTTTTCACCACGCTCGGCGCCAGGCCGCGCACCTGCTTGCCGTCGCTCCAGGAGATCGGCGGGTACACCGGGTAATCGCAATAGCGAACCTTGTCCGCCGCAATGGCATGGCCGGCCACCAGCAGCGCCAGCAGGCAAAGCCATCGCGCCATCAGCTTCAGGCCGCCACGCCAGCGGTGAACAGGTAACCGGCGCCATGGATGGTGATGATCAACTGCGGTTCGGCAGGGTCGTCGTGCAACTTGCGGCGCAAGCGCCCGACCAGCACGTCGATGGAGCGGTCGTTGGGCACCCATTCGCGGTTGCGGATCTGGTCCATCAACTGATCGCGGCTGAGGGTGTGGCCGCTGTTGCGCAGGAACACGCTGAGCAACTGGTATTCGCCGTGGGTCAGCAGGGTTTCGCTGCCGGACGCATCGATCAGGCGGCGGCGGTCGGTGTCCAGTGACCAGTCGGCGAACTGCTTGACCGGCTTGGCCACCGCGACGGCAGGCTGTGGCGTTTGCGCGTGACGTACCCGGCGAATCAGGTTTTTCGCTCGCGACACCAGCTCCCTTGGGTTGAGGGGTTTGATCACGTAGTCATCGGCGCCGCATTCGAGGCCGACGATGCGGTCGATTTCGTCGTTGCGCCCGGTGATCAGGATGATCCCGACTTCCGAACGCACCCGCAGTTCGCGGGTCAGGGTCAGGCCGTCCTTGCCCGGCAGGCGGATGTCGAGCATCACCAGGTCGACGGTCTGGCTGGCGAGGAAGGTTTCCGCCAGTTCCGCCGTGGCGGCGCAATGGACGTCGTAGCCTTCCTGGGACAGGTAGGCGTGCAGCAGATCGCGAATCAGCGGATCGTCATCGACGATCAATACCCGAGGAGTCATCGCTTGGTGTCCGGCTCAGGCCCGAAGGCCAGTTTCTTATTAGAGTGTTTTCCTGCATCGGCGCCAGAGAGTATCGATTGCTGAACGACTGATCAACAGTCGCTCGTCTGCACGCAGAAGCGCCGGCGTCCGCCGGCCTGCAACCCGTCGACCCAGGCCTCGCAAATCTGGATGCCCTGCTCCGGGGTGAAGGTACCCGGGTTCAGCCCGTACTCCAGCCACAAACCGTCGAGCAAGGCGCTGAGGCTGATGGCGGCGAGGTCGGCGTCGAAGTTTTCCCAGCCCTCCTCCCGGGCCAGTTCCGCCAGCACCTTGCGCAGGATGCCGCGATACTCGCCATAGGAATGATCGTGGGCCTGGTTGATGGCCTCGGCGGTTTTTACCGCGCCCCAGAACGCCAGCCAGGCGTCGATCAGTTGCGGATCGAGCAATTCAGCGGAAAACGATCCGCGGAAAAACGCCGACAAGCGCTCCCGGGCATTCGGCGCGGCTTGCTCCATGGCGTCGCGCAGCAGGGTCATGACCCGCCCGGTGATCGCCATGTAGGCCTCGGCCACCAGTTCGTCCTTGCCGGAATAGTGATGACTGATCAGCCCCACCGAGACCCCGGCCTCAGCGGAAATCTTGCGGATCGACGCACCCTGGAAACCATGGCGCTTGAGGCACACCAGCGTCGCCTCGATCAGGTTGGCTTTGCGCAACTCCGGTTCCATGCGGGAAAAACGGGTTTCCTGATTCATCGGCGACACGCTCCTTGGTTCAATCGTTCAGGCCCGCACGGGTTAGCGGTGGGCTGAACGAATGTACAGCAAGAGCGGGCCATTTCTCCAGTCAGTTGCCAGTCTGATAGACCGTGGCACGCCCATCGCGAGCAGGCTCACTCCTACAGGGGGTTATAGCGACACATCAGATCAACTGTAGGAGCGAGCCTGCTCGCGATGAGGCCAGTCCTTTCAACAGTGATTCCGGATCAGTCCCGATACCCTCGGCGCCACTCGATCCAGCAGCACAACCTCCCCGGCGGCTTTTCGGCCCAGGAGCGGGCTCGAGACGAAACTACTGCAAGGCATAGTAAAGAAACAAGTTGATTTTTTACTGCAGGTAAATTTCTATAGACCAATAATAACAACACCGAAAACCTAAATGCCTCTGTAGGAGCGAGCTCGCTCGCGATGGACCTGAGAACGCCGTGGGGTGTCAGGTACCCAGCGTTATCGTTGACGTCCATCGTCGGGAACGCCGCCCGGAGCAAGCTCGCTCCTACACAGGTCAGCCTGCCTGGAGTACCCGCACCATGCCGACCTCGACACCCGCCTTCGCGCACCTGTTCGAACCCCTGGAGATCCGTGGCAAGCGCCTGAAGAACCGCATCATGTCCAGCGGTCACGACACCTCGATGCCCACCGACAACCTGGTCAACGAGCAATTGATCGCCTACCACCGGGCGCGTGCCGAAGGCGGTGCAGGGCTGATCGTGCTGCAGGTGGCTGGCGTGCATGACAGTGCGCGCTACACCTCCCATGTGCTGATGGCCACCGACGATGCGTGCATCGAGGGCTACCGCCAACTGGCGCAAACCTGCCATGCCCACGGTACCGTGGTGTTGTCCCAGGTGTTCCATCCGGGGCGGGAGATCATGGAATCCAGCGATGGCTTGCTGGCAGTGGCTTACTCCGCCTCGTCGGTGCCCAACGAACGTTTCCGGGTGATGCCCCGCGCGCTGGATCAGGCCATGATCGACGAGATTGTCGCCGGTTATGCCGCTGCCGCCCGCCGTCTGCATCAGGCCGGAATCGACGGCGTCGAGGTCGTGGCCAGTCACGGTTACCTGCCGGCGCAGTTCATCAATCCGCGGGTCAATCGGCGTACCGATGGCTACAACGGAGAGCTGGAACAGCGTTTGCGTTTTCTGCGCGAAGTCATCAAAGCCGTGCGCGCGGCGACCGACGAGCAGTTCATCGTCGGCCTGCGCATTTCCGCCGACGAGCGCGACCCGCAAGGCCTGACCGAAGACGAATCCCTGGCCGCCGTGCAGTCGCTGCAAACGCAGCTCGATTATGTGCACATTGTCGCCGGCACTTCGGCGTCGCTAGGTGGCGCGGTGCATATCGTGCCGCCCATGGCGATCGAAGCGGCGTACCTGGCAAAAGAAGCCGGGACGTTCAAGGCCAGTTTGAACATTCCGTTGTTCGTCACGGGGCGCATCAACCAGCCCCAGGAAGCCGAGCTGATCCTGGCTCGCGGCCAGGCCGATGTCTGCGGCATGACCCGGGCGCTGATCTGCGATCCGCAAATGCCCAACAAGACCGACACCGGCCGCGTCGAAGACGTGCGGGCGTGCATTGCCTGCAACCAGGCGTGCATCGGCCACTTCCACAAGGGCTTGCCGATTTCCTGCATCCAGCACCCGGAAACCGGGCGCGAGCTGA
Organism: Pseudomonas sp. GV085; assembly: GCF_003050925.1. Taxonomy (GTDB): domain Bacteria; phylum Pseudomonadota; class Gammaproteobacteria; order Pseudomonadales; family Pseudomonadaceae; genus Aquipseudomonas. The sequence goes on from NZ_QAOV01000002.1 coordinate 372,695, forward strand.
TCTTCGGCGAACGCCGACAAGCGCCACAGCGCAAACGCATCATGATCGCCGGCGGTGGTCCGGCCGGGATGAAAGCTGCCACCGTCGCGGCCCAGCGCGGGCATGAGGTGACGCTGTACGAAGCCAGCTCACAATTGGGCGGTCAGGTGTTGCTCGCGCAGCTGCTGCCACGACGCAGCGAATTCGGCGGCGCCAGCACCAACCTGCAGCGGGAAATGGAACTGGCTGGCGTGCGGGTGGTGCGCAACACCCGGGTCGACCGCGCGCTGGTGGAGCAGGAAAAACCGGACATGGTGATCGTCGCTACCGGTGCCGAGCCGTACTGGCCGCCCTTCGAGCGCGGCGGCGAATTACAGGTGGTGGACGCCTGGCAGGTGCTGCGTGACGAGGTGAAGATCGGCCGTTCGGTGGTGGTGATCGACTGGCGCTGCGACTGGATCGGCCCCGGCATCGCCGAGCGTCTGGTGCGCGCCGGGCACCAGGTGCAACTGGCGGTCAACGGCACCCATTGCGGGGAAAACCTGCCGCTGTACGTGCGCGATCAACTGGCCGGCGAGCTGCATAAACTGGGGGTGCCGATCACGCCGTACGCGCGGTTGTATGGTTGCGATGACGACACGGTGTACCTGCAGCACACCGCCAGCGGCGAGCCGATGCTGATGGAGAACATCGACACCCTGGTGCTGTGTCAGGGTCACCAACCGGTGGATACCCTGGGTGCTGAACTGCAAGGGCTGGTGGAATTTCGCCGGATCGGCGACTGCCTGGCGCCGCGCACCGCCGAGGAAGCGATTTATGAAGGCCTGAAAGTCGCGTGGGAGCTTTAAGGCTGTTTATACTCCGGGGCTTTAGATTCAAATGATCGTTCTCTGTAGGAGCGAGCTTGCTCGCGATGGACTTCAGAACACCGCGTGTTATCCAGAAAACACGCGTCATCGTTAGCGACCATCGCGAGCAAGCTCGCTCCTACAGGGGCGTAGCGTAGCCCCCCGGTTCGGAACTTTCCATGAGCAACAACAGCAAGACCCAGCCCGCCTCAGGCAACGCCGAACCGCATTTTCTCGGCACGCGCATTCGCGGCCTGCGCAAGCGCCGGGGCATGACCCTGGCGGAACTGGCGCAACAGAGTGAGCTCACCGCCGGCTACATCAGCCAGCTGGAGCGCAACCTCGCCTACCCGTCGATCCCGGCGCTGTTCAACATTGCCCGCAGCCTCGGCGTCACCATCCAGTGGTTCTTCGCCAGTGAAGCGGTCACCGCACCTGAAGACGATGGCGTCGTGGTGCGCAAGAACAGCCGCCTGAACGTGCATTACGAAGACGGCATCGTCGATCAGTTGCTGACCCCGCAAGCCAACCGCCAACTGGAAATGCTCCACTCGCGTTTCCCGCCCGGCACCTACAGCCAGCAAAGCTACAGCCACGACGGTGAAGAAGCCGGTTACCTGCTGTCCGGCAGTTTCGAGTTGTGGGTCGGTGAGCGCCATTTCCAGCTCAACGAAGGCGACAGTTTCAGCTTTTCCAGCCAGGAACCGCATCGCTATGGCAACCCTGGCGATGTCGATGCAGTGGTGATCTGGGTGATTACGCCGCCGACGTTCTAACGTCGGCCGCGACCACTTGACTGAGTGGTACTCGCGCGCTTGAGGGTGTCACTCGGCAGCTCGTTGAACAGTGCACGGTAGCTACTGGAAAACCGCCCCAGGTGCCAGAACGACCAATGCATGGCCACTTCAGCCACGGTGGTTTGCGTGGGCGTGCGGCTGAGCAATTCGCGGCGGGCGCTGTTGAGGCGGCGCAGGCGCAGCCATTGGGTCGGCGCCATACCGGTGTAGGTCTTGAACGCATGCTGCAACTGGCGCAGTGAAACCCCGGCAACCTGGGACAGTTCCAGCAGGTTGAGGTGTTCTTCCGGGGTGTCCGCCGCCCATTCCCCTACCCGTTTCATGATCGCCCGCTCTCCCGCACGGCGCTGCAAGGCACTCTGGTCGAGGCCGACACAGGCGTTGTCGAGAATGAACAGACAGTCTTCCAGCAGTTGCTGGGTCAGCGCTTCGCGGCTCGGTGGATCGAAGGTCTGCGACAGCCGCGTCAAGGTCCCGCTGAGCCAGCGGCAGAACAGCGCGTTCTGCCGGGAGTTGAGCGGCGCCATGAACAGCCCTTCGAGCCGGGCGATGTCCAGGCTGTGGCGCTTTACAAACTCCGGCCCGAACACCACGGCGATTTCCTGGTAGTTCTCCGGGGTGATCCAGATGTTGCGGCTTTCGCCATTCAACACGTACAGCGCGTTGTCGCCGCGATCGAAACAGAACGACAACGAACCCTGGGGCGCGCTGAAATTCTGCTCGACCCGGGTGTTCATCGACTCTTCGTAAATCTCCACGCCCTGCAGATCCAGATAGCGCACCAGGCCTGCGAAATGCCCCGGCGACATCTGTTGGTAATGCTGGACCCAGCCCGGTGTGGCGCGGATTTGCTCGGCGACATCGGCGGTGTTGAAGGCTTGGACCTGGAGTGAATTGGAACCTGTCATGGGGCGACCTTACGCACTCTTTTGGTGCGCTTCGTGCTGCTTAAAGTGGATAGATGGAACCGCAAGGCTCGCCCAAGATAGACGTCAACGCGCTACAGGGGAAGTGTCCGGCGGATGAAACCGGCCTCCCCTGGCGTTAATAAAACCAATAACGAGGTCTTTATGAATGTCCCTTTCGATCAGCTGTTCACTTGGCTGAAAGATCACAAGATTACCGAAGTCGAGTGCGTCGTCAGCGACCTGACCGGCATTGCACGCGGCAAAATCGCACCCACCAACAAGTTCCTGCATGAGCGAGGCATGCGCCTGCCGGAAAGTGTGCTGTTGCAAACGGTAACCGGGGACTTTGTCGACGACGACATCTACTACGACCTGCTCGACCCGGCCGACATCGACATGATCTGCAAGCCGGATGCCGACGCCGTTTACGTGGTGCCGTGGGCCATCGAGCCGACTGCCATCGTGATCCACGACACCTTCGACAAGTTCGGCAACCCGATCGAACTGTCGCCGCGCAACGTGCTGAAGAAAGTCCTGCAGTTGTATACCGACAAAGGCTGGCGGCCGATTGTGGCGCCGGAAATGGAGTTCTACCTGACCCAGCGCTGCGAAGACCCGGACTTGCCGCTCAAGGCGCCGATGGGCCGTTCGGGTCGCGCCGAAAGCGGTCGCCAGTCGTTCTCCATCGATGCGGCCAACGAATTCGACCCGCTGTTCGAAGACGTCTACGACTGGTGCGAACTGCAAGGTCTGGACCTCGACACGCTGATTCACGAAGACGGCCCGGCGCAGATGGAAATCAACTTCCGTCACGGCAACGCCCTGGACCTGGCCGACCAGATCACTGTGTTCAAACGCACCATGCGTGAGGCGGCGCTCAAGCACAACGTGGCGGCAACCTTCATGGCCAAGCCGGTCGGCGACGAGCCGGGCAGCGCCATGCACCTTCACCAGAGCGTGGTGGACATTGCCACCGGCCAGCCGATCTTTGCCGATGCCGATGGCAACATGAGCGAGCTGTTCCTGCATCACATCGGTGGCTTGCAGAAGTACATCCCGAAAGTGCTGCCGATGTTCGCGCCGAACGTCAACTCGTTCCGCCGCTTCCTGCCGGACACCTCGGCACCGGTGAACGTCGAATGGGGCGAAGAAAACCGCACCGTCGGCCTGCGCGTGCCGACCTCAAGCCCGGATGCCATGCGCGTCGAGAACCGTCTGCCGGGCGCTGACGCCAACCCGTACCTGGCCATCGCCGCCAGCCTGCTGTGCGGTTACCTGGGCATGGTCGAGCGTATCGAGCCGAGCGCCGCGGTACAGGGCCGCGCCTATGAGCGTCGCAACCTGCGCCTGCCGATCACCATCGAGGACGCCCTGACCCAGATGGAGGAATGCGACACCATCAGCCGCTACCTGGGCGACAAGTTCGTGCGCGGCTATGTCGCGGTCAAACGCGCCGAGCACGAGAACTTCAAACGGGTGATCAGTTCGTGGGAGCGTGAGTTCCTGATGCTCAGCGTCTGAGATCTGCGCTGTCCTTAAGACCTTCGCGAGCAGGCTCGCTCCCACAGGGTACGCATTCCAATGTAGGAGTGAGCCTGCTCGCGATGACGGCAGCAAGAACACCCAAGAATTGCCTGAAGAATCCAATAATTCCAAGAAGGTATCGATATGCGTCTATTGAAATCCATGGTCCCGGCCGCGCTGGCGGTTCTGTTCAGCGCCGTTGCCCAGGCACAGCCCCAGGTCAGCGTCTACAACTGGACCGACTACATCGGCGAAACCACCCTCGCCGACTTCCAGGCCAAGACCGGGATCAAGGTGATCTACGACGTATTCGATTCCAACGAAACCCTGGAAGGCAAACTGCTTGCCGGTCGCACCGGGTATGACGTGGTGGTGCCGTCCAACCACTTCCTCGCCCGCCAGGTGAAGGCCGGCGCGTTCCTCAAGCTCGATCGCGAGCAGCTGCCGAACTTCAAGAACCTCGACCCGAAACTGCTGGCGCTGCTGGAGAAAAACGATCCGGGTAACTCGCACTCGGTACCGTACCTGTGGGGCACCAACGGCATCGGCTATAACGTCGACAAGGTCAAGGCTGTGTTGGGCATCGACAAGATCGACTCCTGGGCCGTGCTGTTCGAACCGGAAAACATCAAGAAGCTGAGCGCCTGCGGCGTGTCGATGATGGACTCAGCGGACGAAGTGTTTCCCGCAATGCTCAACTACATGGGCATGGACCCGCGCAGCGAAAACCCCGAGGACTTCAAAAAGGCCGAAGCCAAGCTGCTGCAGATCCGCCCCTACATCACCTACTTCCACTCCTCCAAGTACGTCTCGGACCTGGCCAACGGCGATATCTGCGTGGCCTTCGGTTACTCGGGCGACGTGTTCCAGGCCGCCAACCGCGCCAAGGAAGCCAAGAACGGCGTGAACATCGCCTACGCCATTCCCAAGGAAGGCGCCAATCTGTGGTTCGACTTGCTGGCCACCCCCGCCGACGCCAGTAATCCGAAAGAAGCCCACGCTTTCATCAACTACCTGCTGGACCCGCAAGTGATTGCCAAGGTCAGTGCTTCGGTCGGTTATGCCAACCCGAACCCGGCCGCCAAGCAGTACATGGACCCTGAGCTGGTCGGCAATCCCGAGGTTTATCCGTCCCAGGAAGTCCTCGACAAACTCTACATCTCCACGACGCCGCCGCAGTCGATCATGCGCCTGATGACCCGCTCGTGGAGCAAAGTGAAGTCCAACAAATGAATCAGTACACCAAGGAACACACCCTCTCCTATTACGCGGCGTCCGCCAGGGGCATGCGGCAGCGTCCCGCGCTGGCCTCGGACCTGGTGGCCGATGTCTGCGTGGTCGGCGCGGGTTTCACCGGTATCAACACCGCCATCGAACTGGCCCAGCGTGGCCTCTCGGTGGTCCTGCTGGAGGCCCGGCGAATTGGTTGGGGCGCCAGCGGGCGCAATGGCGGCCAGTTGATTCGTGGCATCGGCCATGACGTCAGCGGTTTCGCCAGGCACATCGGCGCCGATGGCGTGCAATACCTGGAACATGCCGGGACCGAATCGGTGCAAGTCGTGGCCAATCGCATCCGCCAACACGGCATCGATTGCGACCTGCGCTGGGGCTTCTGTGAACTGGCCAATACGCCGGCTCAGTTCAACGCGTTGAAGGCCGAGCAGGCAGAGCTGATCGAGTCCGGTTATGCCTTTGAAACCCGGCTGGTCGCGCCGGAACAAATCCGTGAACAGGTGGTGAACTCCGGCGTGTATGCCGGTGGCCTGGTGGACATGGGCTCGGGGCATTTGCATCCGCTGAACCTGGCGCTCGGTGAAGCGAAGGTCGCCGAGTCTCTTGGCGTGCAGATCTTCGAGCAGAGTCCGGTGCTGGAGTTGATCCACGGCAGCACGGTGCAGGTCCGTTGCGCCGGTGGCACGGTGCGCGCCGGCACGTTGGTGCTGGCTTGTAACGCGCATCTCGAAGAGCTTGAACCGAAGCTCAGCGGCAAGGTGCTCCCGGCGGGCAGCTACATCATCGCCACCGAGCCGTTGTCGGAAGAGGCCGCTGCAAAACTGATCCCGCACAACCTCGCGCTGTGCGACCAGAAGGTCGGACTGGATTACTACCGGCTCTCGGCTGACCGGCGTTTGCTGTTCGGTGGCGCGTGCCATTACTCCGGCCGCGATCCTGCGGACATCAGCGCCTACATGCGCCCGCAGATGCTCAAGGTGTTCCCGCAACTGGCCAAGGCGCGCATCGACTTTCAGTGGGGCGGCAAGATCGGCATCTCGGCCAACCGCTTCCCGCAGGTCGGGCGCTTGAGCCAGCACCCGAACGTGTTCTACGCCCAGGGCTACTCCGGCCATGGCTTGAACGTGACCCACTGGTGCGCGAAGTTGTTGGGCGAAGCGATCCATGCCGGCCACAGTAAAGGCTTTGACGTGTTCAGTGCCGTGCCGCACATGACCTTCCCCGGCGGACGCGCCTTGCGTTCACCGTTGCTGGCCCTTGGCATGTTCTGGTATCGGATGCGGGAAGTGCTCGGTTGATCGGGTAAAGCACTGACCGCTGCTGCAGGCAATGCTGTTCAGTTAAGCGAATGTGGTCCTCTGTAGGAGCGAGCTTGCTCCGGGCGGCGTTCCGACGATGGACTCAAGAACGCCGCGTTTAGCCAGTAAATACGCGTTATCGTTAACGACCATCGCGAGCAAGCTCGCTCCTACAATTTCCTTAACTGAACAGCATTGCGCCGCTGCAGGGCTAGTTTGGCATCGGGATAGCGACGCCCTCCTTCTGCAATTCTTCCCGTATCGACTGGAATTTCTGGTACTTGGACAATTCGATCGGCCCGTCGTAGCCCATGCTTTGCAGCTTGCGTGGCGGGTATTTGATGTAGGTCTGCATCAGCTTGTTGATCGCCTGACTGATCGGCACCATGGTCCAGGTGCGCTCGGTGACGTTACTCATGAAGATGTCGTAGCGCTCCTGTGGATCTTGCAGCAAGTCAAAGACTTGCGGTACGACCGCCACGTACTTCGACTCCCCTTTCCAGCCCAGGTTGGTGTCCACGGCCAAGCCGCCGGTCAGCGCACCATTGTCGCCACGCAGGTTGAACACGGCCTTGTAATTGCCTACGCGGGCCGCCCCCGGTGACAACTCGTTTTCGGTGAAATAGAACCACTCTTTACGTGGGTCGGGGCCCGTGCCGGTTATCACCGGTGTCATATCGTAACTGTCGAAATAGATCGGCTGACCTTCGCGGTCCTTTTCCGGCAACTTGATGCCGGCCACCGAGGCGAAGGTCGCCATCAAGTCGAGCCCACCGAGAATGTCGTGGTTCTTGGCGTTCGGTTTGATTTTTCCGGGCCAGGTCATGATCGCCGGGACCCGGTTACCGCCCTCGCGCACGGTGCCCTTGGTGCCACGGAAAGGCGTGTAGCCCGCATCCGGATAGACGTCCTGCCAGGCGCCGTTGTCTGTGGTGTAAACCACCAGCGTGTTCTTATCCAGGCCCAGCGCCTTGAGCTTGTCCATGATATGGCCGATACGCGTATCCAGTTCGACTACCGAGTCGGCGTACTTGGACTTGGAGATCGACTTGTGAACGAACTCCGGTGCCGGCAAGTTCGGCTGGTGCACTTTCATGAAGTTGACGTTGATGAAAAACGGCTTGTCCGATTTGGCGGCAGTGTCGAGGAATTCCAGTGCAGCCTTTTCCACATAACCGTCGAAATAGGGAATTCCGACTACACCGGGTTTGCCGTCGATGACCGGCGTATCAACATACTGGCCGTTGATCTTGAACTCTTCGACGGCCTTTTCTCCAGCCTTGCCCGAGAGTGCACCTTTGGTCACTTTGGCAAACATCGCCCGGGTTTCCGGGTCCATGTCGGGGAACCAGGTCGGATCGGCGTAGGTGTAGGCATTGAGGTGATAGAGGCCGACGTATTTCATCACGTCATAGCCCTGGGCATTGGGCAACGCATAGTCGGCTTCACCCAGATGCCACTTGCCGGTGAAGTAGGTCTCGTAGCCGCCCGTCTTGAGCACCGAGGCCAGCGTCCACTCGGCGGCGGGCAAACCACCGCCCTGACCCTGGAAGGCCACGGTGGTCATGCCGCTGCGATTGGGGATGCGCCCGGTCTGCATGGCGGCTCTGCCTGGCGTGCAGCTCGGTTGCGCGTAGAACGAGTAAAAGGTTGTGCCTTCAGCGGCCAGTTCGTCGATGCTGGGTGTCGGCATGCCGCGGCCGACACCGCCGCCATAGGGCCCCAGATCACCGTAACCGGTGTCGTCGGACACGATGAACAGGATATTGGGTTTTTCTGTTTGTGCAGCCTGGGCCATGCCGTTAAGCGCTATCAGTAATGAACCTGCAATGTAGAACCTTGAGCGATGCAAGAGTCTTTTCATGGCGACCTTCCTTTATCGGGACGGATCCTTGTGGCCGGCTACTTGTTTTCAAGTAATCCGAGACCGGACCCTGGTGAGTTACCCCAAAACCATGCCCTCTGGTTAGTTCCAAGCGTTCAACGGCCAAAAAAATGAAAAGCCTGTTGCTACTCAAGGCACCCGAGTCAGCCTAGTACGGTTATTATCAAAACGCGCATTGCAAGCCAAAGAATTCAAAATCGTTCGTCACTGGTTTCCCCATGAAATACCTTGGGTCGAGGCGTCCCCGGGCGGCGGATAGTGTTAAGGTTGCGACTTTCGATTTGCTCAATCGCAAGTCACTTCTATATTGAGGGGGTGCTCTGAACTTCCTGCCTTCTGTCGAGCTTGCCCCATGGCATCTACTGATCAACTGATCATCTGCGAGCACTGCGACAGCGTTTACCAGAAAGTCACGCTCGCCAAACATCAGAAAACCCTGTGTACGCGCTGCGGCGGCGTACTTCAACGCTATAACGGCCTCACGGTGGAGCAGCGTCTTGCGTTGACCTTCACAGCGTTGATGCTCTGGATATTCGCCAATTTCTATCCGGTGATGAGCATCAGCCTCAAGGGTGTGAAGAACAGTGCAACGCTCTGGGACTCGGTGCTGGCCCTGAGCCTGGGGCCTATCACGTTCATCGCCATGGTGGCGGCAATCGCCATGGTCATCGCGCCGGTTTTCCAGCTGTTGCTGCTGATCTGGGTGCTGGGCTTCGCCCTCGCCCGGCAACGCTCGCCCGGATTCAAATTCTGCATGCGCTGGCTGGAAACCCTGAGGCCCTGGAGCATGCTCGAAGTCTGCCTGCTGGGCGCCATGGTCGCGGTGATCAAGCTCGCCGGTCTGCTCGATGTGCTACCCGGCATAGGGCTGTTCGCCCTGGCGGCGCTGAGCCTGATGATGATCCGTATCGCCGGGCGCGATATTCGCGAACTATGGGACATCCTATGAGCACGCCTCCGTACGCCGACGAGCTCAACCTGTGCCTGTGTCACACCTGCGGACTCGCCTGCGACATGACGGGCGAACCTCACGAATGCGAACGCTGCGGCGCGCCTTTGCATCGACGCAAGACCAATGCCTTGAACCGGACCTGGGCCTACATGATCGCCGCCCTGGTGTTTTACATCCCCGCCAATTTGCTGCCGGTAATGAACACCAAAATGGTCGGCCATGGCGCCGACAGCACGATCATGAGCGGCGTGCTGGAGTTCTGGGAAGCCGGAGCCTGGGACATCGCCCTGATCATTTTCATTGCCAGTATCGCGGTGCCGGGCATCAAGTTCGTCGCCATCACGCTGCTGCTGGTCACCGTGCAACGCGACAGCGAGTGGGCGCGTAAAGAGCGGTCGACGCTGTACCGCTTCGTCGAGGTCATCGGTTACTGGTCGATGCTCGATGTGATCGTGGTCGCCCTGGTGGCCTCGCTGGTGAAGTTCCAGGCCCTGGCCGACATCGAACCACGCCCGGGCATTCTGTTTTTTGGTCTGGTGGTGGTGTTCACCATGCTGTCGGCCATGAGTTTCGATCCACGCATGATCTGGGATAAAGAACGGGAAACCCCACACAATGAGGAGGTCACGGATGAAGTCACAAGCCACTGACGGGCCGCAAGCCCTCGGGCCGGCACCGATCAAGACCAGCCGTTTCAGCGTTTCGCTGGTCTGGATCGTACCGATCGTCGCGGTGCTGGTGGGTATTTCGCTGGTGGTTCACAGCATTCTGCAGCAAGGCCCGACCATCGTTGTCACGTTCAAGACAGGGGACGGCCTGACCGCGAATAAAACCGAGGTCAAATACCGCAATGTCGTGATCGGTCATGTCTCCGATGTGGAGCTGAGCGCTGACCAGAAGAGCGTCAACGCCACGATCAAACTGGAAAAACAGGCCGAAAGCTTTACCCGCGAAGACTCGCAGTTCTGGGTCGTGCGGCCGCGCATTGGCGCTGGCGGTGTGTCGGGCATCGATACGCTGCTGTCGGGCGATTACATCGGTGCCGATATCGGCCAGGCCAACGGCCGGGCAAAACACTTCAAGGGGCTGGAGAATCCGCCGCCCATCACCTACGGCGAGCCGGGCAAGCGTTTCACCCTGTTCACACAGGATCTGGGGTCGCTGGATATCGGCTCTCCGGTCTACTACCGCAAGATCCCGGTGGGTCAGGTGGTGGCCTACGCGCTGGACCCGGATGGCAAAGGCGTGAACATCGAGCTGTTCATCCATGCACCCAATGACAAGTACGTCACCGAAAACACCCGTTTCTGGAACGCCAGCGGCATTGACGTGAGCGTCGGCGCCAACGGTTTTGCGGTCAAGACCGAATCGTTGTCTTCCTTGCTGGTGGGCGGTATTGCCTTCCGCGCGCCCGACTACAGTCCTGACGATAAACCTGCGGCTGCCGAGTACGCCTACGAACTGTTCGAAGACCAGCAAACCGCCCTCGCCCCGCCAAACGGCAAGCCGCAGTACCTGGCCATGCGTTTCGACCAGGCAATGCGCGGGCTCAAGGTCGATGCGCCGGTGGAATTCCTCGGCGTGGAAATCGGCAAGGTGGTGGCGGTCAATCTGGATTACGACGAGAAAAAACGCTCCTTTCCGGTCAACGTCGGCATCGTGATTTACCCACAACGCCTGGGCCAGGCCCACCTCAAAATGCTCAAGGCGCTCAGTCATGATCCCAATGACGAAGCCGGGAGTGTGCGTCTTATCGGCACCTTTATCGAAAACGGCCTGCGTGCCCAGGCCCGCACTGGCAACTTCCTGACCGGCCAGCTGTACATCTCCCTGGACTTCTACCCCAAGGCCGACAAAGTCGCCTTCGATACAGCGGCCCGCCCGGTCATGATTCCGACCCTTCCCGGCAGCCTCGAGCAGTTGCAGGAAAAACTCGAATCCATGGTCGACAAGATCAACAAACTGCCGATCGAGCGTATTGCCGGCAATCTCGATGGCAATCTCGTCGAACTGCGCAAAGGCATGATGCAATTCAACGGCAAGATCCTGCCTGGCGTGCAGACCACCTTGGCGGACGTCAGCAAGACCCTGGTAACGGCCAATTCGACCTTGCAATCCGCCAGTTCGACCTTGGCCGAGGATTCACCACAACGGGAAAAACTGGGACAAACCCTGGATGAACTGGGACGCACGTCGAGATCCTTGCGTGATCTTTCGGATTACCTGGGACGGCATCCGGAATCGCTGCTTCGCGGCCGTCCGAACAATGCCGCCCCCGTGGATCTGCAAGGGCCACCGCGCAACTGAACACAGGAGCAACACCCATGGCTTTTCCGCTGAAGCTCACATTGGTCACCGCGATGTTGCTGCTCGCCGCTTGCCGCAGTGACCCGATTCACTTCCATACCCTGACCCCGGCCCAGGCGGGCGATCACTCAAGGACCCGCGTCGGGGCGATTCAGATCGAGACGATCAGCGTGCCGCCCCAGGTCGATCGTGCGCAGATCGTCATTCGCGAGGGCAACAGTGGCCTGGCGATCCTGGAATCCCAATGGTGGGCCGCGACTCTCGTGGACGAATTGCGCAGCGCACTGGCCGATCAATTGAGTAACAGTCCTGCACAAGGCAAATATTCGGTGCGGGTCGATGTGCAGCGTTTTGACTCGGTTCCCGGTCAATACGCATTGATGGACGTGGAATGGCGCCTGCGCAGTGCCGGCATCGGCGATACGGCACGGGTGATTTGCCGCAGCACCTTGCAAACGCCGTCAGGTGCGAGCATCGATGACCTGGTGCTTGCCCAGCAAAACAACGTCAAACGCCTGGCCGCGCTGATCAGCCAGGCTGCCGCCAGACCACAGGCTGACTGCCCTTCGCCCTGAACGGGTTTCCTCTCTGCGGATTAACGGCGGCAAGTGCGTCGTTAATCCCGTTCCTTATGTCCCTTCTGTTTCCCGCTGTCATTCCCCGCTGAAGTACAAGAGAAAAAATCCCGGCATCAGATTAATTACCCACCGGAACCCCCTCTGCAATTTTTTCACATTCCTTTCACCGCTCCGACACCTGCTCTGATTTAACGTGGGCTGCAATTAATTCGCTGACTTAGTCTCGGCGGTCATTTTTCGCGCTGTTTCAAGTGTTGTTTAACAGCACTTCCCTGGCGCTCCAACGGGTGAAAAAAACTTGGTCAACCCCGTCTCGCGTAAATCGTCTTCGCGCCTGTCCAGATCGGTCGTGGCCATTGGTGCACTGAGCCTCGCCGTGCTTGCCACCTGTTTTGTCCTGTGGCCGAAATCACCGGCCAACCTGGCCCATGAGGGCGCACAAGCCCGGGCCCAATTGCTGCAACAATGGAGTGCCGGCGAGATCGCGGTGCTGCTTCGTCATGCCGAGCGCTGCGACCGTTCCAGCAATCCTTGCCTGGGCCCGGCCGACGGCATTACCCGTGTCGGCAGTGAAGCGGCCGCTCGTGTCGGGCAAGGCCTGGCACGCCTGGGTTTGACGCAAACCGACATCCTCACCAGCCCGGTGACGCGCACCGTGCAGACCGCACATTACATGTTCAACAGCGACCCACGGACCCAGGAGTGGCTGGCGACCTGCGGCACGACCCTGCGTAACGATGTCGTGGCGCACAAGGTGGCGCACCGCAATCTGGTGCTGATGACCCACAGCGGTTGCATCGCTGATTTTGAAAAGCAGACCGGCTTCAAGCATTCGGCGAAGGACGCCGAGTACAGCAGCGCGTTGTTTGTCCACATCGATGGTCATGGGCAACTGAAAGTACTCGGCATTGTGAATGCCGAAGACTGGAACACTCTATTACAAGAAAAGAACTGAAATCATTACGGATCGAGAACCTTGGCACTAAGTTGTTTCAAGCCGGACTGAATGGAACCTGAACAGAACAGCGAGAAGTGTGATTGAACTTCTCGCCGTTCAATATCATTCCGGCTTTCTCTCACTAGTTGCACATCACTCTTCAACCTGCCATCTCAGCGCCAAGGTCCAGACATGACGTCAATTCAGCCACTGCCGGATTTTGCTGACCATTCTTCCCGCCTGCACGCCCCACGCGCGCCTGCCAACGAGCGTAGCGAGCGCTGGATGCTATTGGCGTTGTTACTGGCGTTCCTCGTGTTCTACTTGCTGCCGCTGATGAGCCACGGACTGTGGATTCCCGATGAAACCCGTTATGCCCAGATCAGCCAGGAAATGCTGCAGGGCGGGAACTGGGTCTCGCCGCATTTCATGGGCCTGCGTTATTTCGAAAAACCGATTGCCGGGTACTGGATGATTGCCATCGGCCAGGCGGTGTTCGGTGACAATCTGTTCGGGGTACGCATCGCGTCAGCGTTGAGTACCGGGCTGAGCGTGTGGCTGATCTACCTGATTGCCCACCGGTTCTGGGGCGATCCACGCAAAAGCTTCGCCTGCGCGCTGCTCTACATGAGCTTCGGGCTGATTGCCGGACAAGCCGGGTACGCCAACCTCGATCCGCAGTTCACCCTGTGGGTCAACCTGAGCCTGGTTTCCCTGTGGTTTGCCATCGACGTTCGCAGCACTCGCGCCCGCCTGGGATTCTGGGCGCTGTTGGGCATCGCCTGCGGCATGGGCTTCATGACCAAGGGCTTTCTGGCCTGGCTGCTGCCGGCGGTGATCGCCCTGCCCTACATGCTCTGGCAGCGTCGCATGGGCGAACTGTTGCGCTACGGGCCACTGGCTGTTGTGGTCGCCGCGGCCGTCTGCCTGCCCTGGGCATTGGCCATTCATCATCAGGAACCGGACTTCTGGGATTTCTTCTTCTGGAACGAGCACGTACGCCGCTTCGCCGCCGACAATGCGCAACACGCCCGTCCGTGGTGGTTCTACCTGCCGATGCTGGTCGTTTCCGCCCTGCCCTGGGCTGTGTTGTTGCCGACAACGTTCATCCAGGCCTGGAACAACAAGCGTCAGCCCGTCGGTGGATTTCTCCTGCTCTGGTTGTTGTTGCCATTGGCGATTTTCAGCATGAGCAGCGGCAAGCTCCCGACCTACATCATGCCGTGCCTGTTGCCGCTGGCGCTGCTAATGGGCCATGCGCTGACCGGCCTGCTGGAACAGGCACGGGGACGGACGATTCGCGTCAACGGCTGGCTCAACGTGGTCATCGCCACGGTGGCTTTGATCGCTTTGCTGTACCTGCAACTGAGCAAAGAGATTTTCGAGAATACCGAGATGTTCAGCCTGTCCCTGGCGTTCATCGTGCTGCTGGGCTGGATCATCGCCAACGCGCTGCAAATCCTGCGGCCATTGACGTTATGGGCGATGCCGGCCCTCGGCATCTGGTTGCTGGTGGCGCTGCTGCCCGCCGCCATGCCGGGTCAGATCGTCGACAGCAAGATGCCCGACCGGTTTATCGCCGAACACCTGGACAGCTTGAACCAGACCACCTCGCTGCTGAGCAACGACCTGGGGGCGGCATCTGCCTTGTCGTGGCTGACCAGGCGACCGGAAGTAGCGCTCTACAATGTCGTTGGTGAAATGAAATACGGCCTGCAGGATCCCGCCGCCGCCTCGCGCAAAGTGGCCCTGCAGGAGGTCGGACACTGGATGACCGAGGCGCGTAAAAAGGGCTCGGTCGGGGTGGTGATGAGGGTCAACCGCGTCGATGAAATTCAGGAAGTCGAGGCGCTGCCCACCGACGGAAAACGCTATCGGCGCGGCAACTTGCAGGTCCTGATCTTCCCGCAAATCCAGCCCTGACAGGCAAGACGCAAAAAGCCCGAGAGGTCGAACCGGCCTCTCGGGCTTTTTTGCGGGTGAACGCCAAAGGCACGACAAAAGGCAGTCGAGGGCAGTGCCATATTCTGATCGGCGACATCGTTTGATCGACGAGTCGAACCACAGCGGGCACAACACTGCTAATCTGAATGAAAATTACATGTATTTACGGTTTTTTTTACGTTATTTTCTCATTTGGATGTCTACATTCCCTGCAATTCAAAACATGCAAATGATTCGCATTGGTTTACAAGCGTTTCAATGCGTATGACTTTCAAAAAAAATGCACCAGGAGCAGCCCGCAGAATGATTCCCAACATCCCTTCGTTCTTGAAAAAGGCCCTGCTGGCCACCGCTTTGCTGAGCGCTGGCCAGGTCTATGCAGCCGACTCCGTCGGCATCGTGGTGTACAACGCGCAACACGAAGGCCTGACCAAGGCCTGGGTCGAGGGCTTTACCCAGGAGACCGGTATTCCCGTCACCCTGCGTAACGGCGATGACACCGAAATGGGCAACCAGATCGTGCAGGAAGGCGCGGCTTCTCCGGCGGACGTATTCCTGACCGAAAACTCCCCGGCCATGGTGCTGGTCGACAACGCCGGGCTGTTTGCGCCGGTCGAGAAAACCACGCTGGAACAGGTTGACTCCGCCTACCGCCCGGCCCACGGCAAATGGGTAGGGATCGCTGCGCGCTCCACGGTGTTCGTCTACAACCCGAGCAAACTGCCGGAAGCCGACCTGCCGAAATCGATCATGGACCTGGCTTCGCCGAGCTGGAAGGGTCGCTGGGGTGCATCGCCAGGCGGTGCTGACTTCCAGGCCATCGTCGCTGCCATCCTGGAACAAAAGGGTGAAACCGCCACGCTGGATTGGCTTAAAGCGATGAAAACCAACTACGCCAACTACCGTGGCAACAGCTCGGTACTCAAAGCGGTGAATGCCGGGCAGATCGACAGCGGCGTGATCTACCACTATTACAGCCTGGTGGATCAGTCCAAGACCGGCGAAAACAGCAAAAACACCGCCCTGCACTATTTCAAGCACAAAGATCCGGGCGCTTTTGTTAGCATCTCCGGCGGCGGCGTCCTCGCTTCCAGCCAACACAAAGAACAAGCCCAGGCGTTTCTCAAATACATTACCGGCAAGGATGGCCAGGCTGTCCTGAAGAACGGCAAGTCGTTTGAGTACGCCGTGGGCAAGAACGCTGAATCCAACCCTAAATTAGTGCCTCTGCAGCAACTCGATGCGCCGACTGTCGATGCTTCTAAACTCGACAGCAAAAAAGCCGTGGAGCTGATGACACAGGCCGGACTGCTCTAATTGATACCTGAAACCCTGCCTGCGGGGGTCGTTGAGGCGACACCCGCACATTTGCGCCGACGATCCCGCGGAGTCTTTGCGGGACGTGGCGGTGTATGGGTGATCGGTTTATCGGTGCTGGTTTCATTACTGGCGCTGCTACCGATCGCTTACGTTGTTGGCGTGTCCCTGCAGACAGGCTGGTCAACCGTCGTGACTCTGGTGTTCCGCCCCCGGGTTGGCGAACTGCTGATCAATACCGTATTGCTGGTACTGCTGACGATTCCGTTGTGCGTTGCGCTGGGGGTGACGCTGGCGTGGCTCACAGAACGCACGAATTTACCCGGACGGCGCTGGTGGTCGTTGTTGGCCACCGCACCGCTGGCAGTGCCCGCGTTCGTTCACAGCTACGCCTGGGTCAGCCTGGTGCCGCCTATTCACGGGTTGTTTGCCGGTGTCCTGGTCTCGGTCATCGCCTACTTCCCGTTCCTGTATCTGCCGGTGGCGGCCACTTTGCGTCGGCTCGATCCGGCCATTGAGGACGTCGCCGAATCCATGGGGCTCAAACCCTGGAAAGTGTTTTTCCGCGTGGTACTGCCGCAATTGCGCTTAGCGATCTGCGGTGGCGCCTTGCTGGTCGGCCTGCATCTGCTGGCCGAATACGGCCTGTACGCGATGATCCGCTTCGACACTTTTACCACCGCGATCTTCGATCAGTTCAAATCGACCTTCAACGGCGCAGCGGCGCATATGCTGGCCAGCGTGCTGGCGTTGTGTTGCCTGGCGATGTTGACGGCCGAATCCGCCGCCCGGGGTTCGGCGCGTTACGCTCGCGTCGGTTCGGGAAGCGCCCGGGAGCAACGGGTCGTGTGCCTGAAACCGGTATCCACCCTGCTCTCGCTGACCCTGCAAATCGTGACCTGCGCCCTGGCCCTGGGCGTGCCCTTGATCACCTTGGGTAAATGGCTGATCGCCGGGGGCGTGGAAGTCTGGGACATGGCCGAATTGCTGCCTGCGCTGGAGCAAACCCTGCTGTTGGGCGTCGCTGGCGCGGCGCTGACCACTTGCGCGGCGATCCCGATCGCCTGGCTGTCGATCCGCTACCCCGGCCGACTGCAACGAGTGCTGGAAAGCTGCAACTACATCACCAGTTCCCTGCCGGGAATTATCGTGGCGCTGGCACTGGTGACCATCACGATCCATTTTGCCCGGCCGATTTACCAGACCACCTTCACCGTGCTGCTGGCGTACCTGCTGATGTTCTTGCCCCGCGCCCTGGTGAGCCTGCGCGCAGGCATTGCCCAGGCCCCGGTGGAACTGGAAAACATTGCCCGCAGCCTGGGCCGCTCGCCGGCCCGGGCCCTGTGGCTGATCACCTTGCGCCTGGCCGCGCCGGGGGCTGCCGCCGGCGCGGCGCTGGTGTTCCTGGCGATCACCAACGAATTGACCGCCACCCTGCTGCTGTCCCCGAATGGCACGCGCACCCTGGCGACCGGATTCTGGGCCATGACCAGCGAAATCGATTACGCGGCCGCTGCGCCTTACGCCTTATTGATGGTTGTGCTGTCGCTTCCGTTGACCGGACTTCTTTATCACCAATCGAAAAAAACGGCTGGCCGATGAACACTCTTGAATTGAATGCCCTCTACAAGTCCTATGGCGCCCATTGCGCCCTGGACAACGTCAGCCTGTCGGTGCCCAGCGGCAGTCGCACGGTGATCGTCGGTCCTTCCGGCTCCGGTAAAACCACGTTACTGCGCATGATTGCCGGCTTCGAATTCCCCGACGCCGGGCGTCTTTCGTTCAATGGTCAGACCCTGGTCGACGGCACCCACGAAGTGCCGGCCCATCGACGTCTGATCGGCTATGTGCCGCAGGATGGCGCACTCTTTCCACACATGACCGTGGCCGCGAACATCGGCTTCGGCCTGGCGACCAAGGGCACTGAAAAACAACAGCGAATCGCCGAATTGATGGACAGTGTGGCGCTGGACGCGAAGATGGCCGAGCGCTGGCCTCACGAATTGTCCGGTGGCCAGCAACAGCGAGTGGCCCTGGCCCGGGCATTGGCGCAACAACCACGGCTGATGCTGCTGGACGAGCCGTTCTCGGCGCTCGATACCGGATTGCGCGCGGCGATGCGCAAGATGGTTGCGCGACTGCTGGAAGACGCGGGCGTCACCACCATTCTGGTCACCCATGACCAGAGTGAAGCTCTGTCGTTCGCCGACCAGTTGGCAGTGATGCGCCATGGCCGATTGGTCCAGTCAGGGCACCCGCTGGACCTTTACCGTTATCCTGAAGACGAACAGA
The DNA here is from genome assembly GCF_003050925.1 of Pseudomonas sp. GV085. Lineage (GTDB taxonomy): Bacteria > Pseudomonadota > Gammaproteobacteria > Pseudomonadales > Pseudomonadaceae > Aquipseudomonas. The sequence goes on from NZ_QAOV01000002.1 coordinate 391,494, forward strand.
CCGCGCTGTTTCTGGGGGATGCCGTGGTCATGCCCGCGCGCATCGAGGCGGGCTGGGCCCATTGCGACCTGGGGCGGATCCCGGTCAACAACCACCGCAACAACCGCTCGGCGCAGATCATGCTGCGCCCCGAACAGCTGCAACTGGCCAGCATCCTGCCCAGTGACCCGCAAGACAGCGGTTGCCGGGCCGTGGTCACCGACCGGGACTTCAGCGGCAACACCTGCACGCTGACGGTGGAACTCCAGCCGTTGACCAGTAGCGAGCAACCGGGCCGATCACTGCTGGTGCGCAGCTCAGGCATGTATGCACCACCCGCCGGCAGCTCGGTTCAGGTCTCGACCATCGGCCATGCCCATGTGCTGAGCGAGTTGTGATCGTTCACAGATCGAATCGATCCACCGCCCGACGCCGCTCGTTGTCATCGCGCACATCGTAGTTGGCCGTGGTCTGGATGTTGCTGTGATGTGCCAGTTTCTGCGCAATCGACAAATCATGCTCTTCGATCACCCGGGTTATGAATGAACGCCGGAAGTCGTGGGGCATGATTTTCACCCCGACCTGCGCGCCCCGCTGCCGGGCGATGTAATAGATCGCATGTTTGGTGATGCGCTCACGGGTGATATGGCTGCCCCGGCGGATGCGATTGAACAGAAACGGGTCGTCCGCCTCTCCTTCCTTGAGCAACGAACGACGCAGCTCGAGCCAGGCTTCAAGCTTGGCGAAGGCCCAGGCCGGGGCGTACTTGATCAATTGCTTGTTGCCCTTGGCCGTCACCCGCAGGCTGCGCTCGGTGAAATCGACCTGGTCCAGTTCCAGGTTCACCGATTCGGATTTGCGCATTCCCGAACCGTACAGAATCCCGATGATCGCGGCATCCCGCAGTCCCTGTGGCCGCGGATCGGCGGCGCAGACCGCCATCAATTCCTGAATCAGCGTGCGCCTGAGATTGCGCCCCTGGGACAGCCGTGTACCGGCCATGCCCTTCACCGTACGCATCTTCAACAGATGGTCCTGAGAGATCAGGCTCATGCGCCACGCTTCGTTCATCACCCCGCGCACCGCGTTGACATACAGCGAGGAGGTGTTCGGTGCATAGCCATCCGAACGTAGAGTGGCCACCAGCGCGATCACGTCTTCGGGCTGCAAGTTGTGCCAGGGTATCTCCTCGATATCGTGATCTTCGAAGCCCAGGCGGTCGGCGGCATCCTGCAGCACATAACGCATGGTCAGTTGGCTGGACGGCGCCAGTCGCGCCAGATACAGGGTCAGCGGATTGGTGAGGGGTAAACTTGAGTCAGTAACAGGTAAGTCAATCAAACGAAACGGCCTTGAATGAAAACAGTTCAATGAAGCAACTAAGAAGTGAAATAACGATGATGTAAAAGACATTACAGCTGTAGGACTTTTCCCAAGAACCGCCATACATGCGGGAAGTCTGAACAGCGGCTTAATAGCTTTCAGATAAACGATTCCCCAACCGTTTTTTCATGTTCCTTTCACAAAATCGGGCATAACCTTCTATAGAGTCGGCGCAGCCCAGATGGACGTCCAACCTGCCGGCCATGGCGAAAAAAGTCAACTGATGCAATTTTTTACCTCCATCCAGTAACTGGTTGATTTGATGCAGGTTCTGATTTAGCGTCTAGGCTGATTTTTGGATCCCTTTTAGCCTCAAAGGCTATTTACGTTTTCAGCCCCAGAGGTGCCCATGAGTCAGGCGTTTCTCCCGTTCTCCCGTCCCAGCATCGGCGACGAAGAAATCGCGGCCGTAGAACAAGTATTGCGCTCCGGGTGGATCACTACCGGACCGAAGAACCAGGCACTGGAAGAACACTTCGCCAACTACGTCGGTTGCCGGCATGCCGTGGCACTTTCCTCGGCCACCGGCGGGATGCATATCACTCTGCTGGCATTGGGTGTCGGTCCCGGCGATGAAGTCATTACGCCCTCGCAAACCTGGGTTTCCACCGCCAACATGATCACCCTGCTGGGTGCCACGCCGGTGTTCGTCGACATCGACCGCGACACGCTGATGACCGACGTGGCCGCTATTGAAGCCGCGATCACACCGCGCACCAAAGCCATTATCCCGGTGCATTACGCCGGTGCGGCATTCGACCTCGATCCGCTCTACGCCCTGGCCGACAAACACGGCATTGCCGTGATCGAAGACGCCGCACACGCGGCAGGCACTTTCTATAAAGGTCGCCACGTCGGTTCCAAAGGCACGGCGATCTTCTCGTTCCACGCGATCAAGAACATGACCTGCGCCGAAGGCGCCATGTTCGTCAGCGACGATGAAGCCCTGGCCTCGCGGGTACGCATGCTCAAGTTTCACGGACTGGGGGTTGATGCCTATGACCGCCTGACCCACGGCCGCAAGCCCCAGGCCCAAGTGGTCGAGCCCGGCTTCAAGTACAACCTGGCTGACATCAACGCGGCCATCGCACTGGTGCAGCTGGAACGCCTGGACGAGATCAACGCCAGGCGCACTCAACTGGCCCAGACCTACTTGCAACGCCTGGAAGGCTTGCCGGTGCAACCGCTGGCTGTCCCCGCTTACTCGCACAAGCACGCCTGGCACCTGTTCATCCTGCGCATCGATGCCGAGCGCTGCGGGCTGGATCGCGAAGCGTTCATGAAAGCGCTCCAGGAGCAGAATGTCGGCACCGGCATTCACTTCATCGCCACACACCTGCACACCTACTACCGCCAGCGTTACCCTAATCTGTACCTGCCCAACACCGAATGGAATTCGGCGCGGCTGTGTTCGATCCCGTTGTTCCCCGACATGACCACCGATGATGTCGAGCGCGTCGTCGGCGCCATTGAAAACTGCATGGACAGAAGCCTTTGAGACCTTACCCAATCAATTTCGTTTCGATCGTCATTCCGGTCTACAACGAACAGGAAAGCCTGCCTGAGTTGCTCCGGCGCACCGAAGCGGCCTGCCAGCAGTTGCACCAGGCCTATGAAATCGTGCTGGTCGACGACGGCAGTCGCGACGACTCCGCACAGATCCTGGAAGACGCCGCCTCCCGCGAAGGCAGCCCGGTGGTGGCGGTGATCCTCAACCGCAACTATGGCCAGCACGCGGCGATCATGGCCGGTTTCGAACAGTGCAAGGGCGATGTCGTCATCACCCTCGATGCCGACCTGCAAAACCCGCCCGAAGAAATCCCGCGGCTGGTGGCCCAGGCCGAACTTGGCTATGACGTCGTCGCGACGGTGCGCAACAACCGTCAGGACTCGGCCTTGCGCCGCTGGCCATCGAAGCTGATCAACCTGGCCGTGAAGCGTTCCACCGGCGTAGCCATGAGCGACTACGGCTGCATGCTCCGCGCCTACCGACGCAGCATCGTCGACGCCATGCTCGCCTGCCGTGAACGCAGCACCTTCATTCCGATCCTGGCCAACAGCTTTGCCCGCCACACCACGGAAATCCCCGTGACCCACGCCGAGCGTGAACACGGCGATTCCAAGTACAGCCCCATGCGCCTGATCAACCTGATGTTCGACCTGGTCACCTGCATGACCACCACGCCGCTACGACTGCTGAGCATCGTCGGCGTCGGCATGGCGGCCCTGGGCGTACTGTTCGCCATCACGCTGATCCTGTTGCGCCTGGTGTTCGGTGCCGGCTGGGCCGGTGGCGGTACCTTCGTACTGTTCGCCGTGCTGTTCGTCTTCACCGGTGGTCAATTCATCGGCATGGGCCTGTTGGGTGAATACCTGGGCCGCATGTACAGCGACGTGCGCGCACGTCCGCGCTTCTTCATTGAAAAGGTGCTGCGTAGCCAGCCCGAATCCCCCGCTTCCGTTGTTACCGTCGACGGCCTTACTTCCACTTCTTCAGATCAGGTTCCTTCATGAGTGCAAAAGCTGTTGTCTTCGCCTATCACGATATTGGCTGCGCCGGCATCGAATCCCTGCTCTCCTCCGGGTTCGAGATCGCAGCGGTGTTCACTCACGCCGACGATCCGAAGGAGAACGCGTTCTACGGTTCTGTCGCACAGCTGTGCGCCCGCCACGGCATTGCCGTGCATGCACCGGAAGACGCCAACCATCCGTTGTGGATCGAGCGTATCGCCAAGCTCGATCCCGACTACATTTTCTCCTTCTACTACCGCAACCTGCTGAGCGAAGCACTGCTGGCGACGGCGCGCAAAGGCGCGTTCAACCTGCACGGTTCCCTGCTGCCACGCTACCGCGGCCGCGCACCGGCCAACTGGGTGCTGGTCAACGGCGAAACGGAAACCGGCGTGACCCTGCACCGTATGGTCAAGCGTGCCGATGCGGGCGCCATCGTCGCCCAGCGAAAAGTCGCAATCGAGCGCAGCGACACCGCGCTGAGCCTGCACGGCAAATTGCGCACCGCCGCCGCTGAACTGCTGCGCGACACCCTGCCGGCGCTGCTGCAAGGCAAGGTCAGCGAAACACCGCAAGACGAATCCAAGGCTACTGTGTTCGGCCGTCGCACTCCGGCTGACGGCAAACTGGTCTGGGCCAGGCCGGCCGAAGAACTGTTCAACCTCGTCCGCGCCGTGACCCAGCCATACCCGGGTGCCTTCTGCGCGGTAGGCGAGCACAAGCTGATTGTCTGGAGCGCCGAAGTCGCCAAGGGCAACGAAGGCCTGGCGCCGGGCCGCGTCATCAGCGTCGACCCGCTGCGCATCGCCTGCGGTCAAGACTCGCTGATCATCAACGCCGGCCAGCGCAACGACAACGGTCTGTACCTGAGCGGTCCGCAACTGGCCAACGAACTGGGCCTGGTGGACGGTTCCGTGCTGCGCGGTGCCGAATCCGGCCGTGCCCCACGTCGCACCCGCGTGCTGATCCTCGGCGTCAACGGCTTCATCGGCAACCACTTGTCCGAGCGTTTGTTGCGTGACGACCGCTACGAGGTCTATGGCCTGGACATCGGTTCGGACGCCATCGAGCGCCTGCGCAGCCACCCGAACTTCCACTTCGTCGAAGGCGACATCAGCATCCACTCCGAGTGGATCGAGTACCACATCAAGAAGTGCGACGTGGTACTGCCGCTGGTGGCCATCGCCACGCCAATCGAATACACCCGTAACCCGTTGCGCGTGTTCGAACTGGATTTCGAAGAAAACCTGAAGCTGGTTCGCTACTGCGTCAAGTACAACAAGCGCGTGATCTTCCCGTCGACCTCGGAAGTCTATGGCATGTGCCAGGACAACAACTTCGACGAAGACAACTCCAACCTGGTGGTCGGCCCGATCAACAAACAGCGCTGGATCTACTCGGTCTCCAAGCAACTGCTGGACCGCGTGATCTGGGCTTATGGCCAGAAGGGCCTGAACTTCACCCTGTTCCGTCCGTTCAACTGGATGGGTCCACGCCTGGACCGTCTGGATTCGGCCCGTATCGGCAGCTCCCGCGCCATTACCCAGCTGATCCTGAATCTGGTGGAAGGTACGCCGATTCGCCTATTCGACGGTGGCGAGCAAAAACGCTGCTTCACCGACATCGCCGATGGTGTGGAAGCACTGGCGCGAATCATCGACAACGACAACGATGTCTGCAACGGCCAGATCATCAACATCGGCAACCCGGAAAACGAAGCCAGCATCCGTCAGTTGGGCGAAGAGCTGCTGCGTCAGTTCGAAGCGCACCCACTGCGCGCCAACTTCCCTCCGTTCGCCGGTTTCCGCGACATCGAGAGCAAGGCGTTCTACGGCACCGGTTATCAGGACGTGTCGCACCGCAAGCCAAGCATCGCCAACGCCAAGCGCCTGCTGGACTGGACACCAACCGTGGAGATGAGTGAAACCATCGGCAACACCCTGGACTTCTTCTTGCGCGAGGCCATGCTCGAAATCGCGGACAAGCGCTGATGCAGGCGGGACTGCGGATTGATGTCGACACCTACCGGGGCACCCGTGAAGGGGTGCCTCGGTTGCTGGAAATCCTTGATGAAGCGCAGGTCAAGGCGACGTTCTTCTTCAGTGTCGGGCCGGACAACATGGGGCGCCACTTGTGGCGCCTCATCCGTCCACAGTTTCTCTGGAAAATGCTCCGTTCCAACGCAGCCGGCCTGTATGGCTGGGACATTCTGCTGGCCGGCACCGCATGGCCTGGAAAACCGATCGGCCGCGACCTGGGGCACTTGATGCGCCAGGCCCGGGATGCCGGGCATGAGGTTGGCCTGCACGCTTGGGATCACCACGGCTGGCAAGCCAACGCCGGGCGCTGGAGCGACGCACAACTGGTCGAACAGATACGCCGTGGCGTGGACACCCTCGGCGACATTCTCGGGGATAAGATCACCTGCTCGGCGTCCGCCGGGTGGCGTGCCGACGAGCGTGTGATCGAAGCCAAGCAGGGTTTCGGCTTTCGCTATAACAGCGATTGTCGCGGCCTGAGCCTGTTCCAGCCGCGATTGGCCGATGGTCGCCTGGGTGCACCGCAAATCCCGGTGGACCTGCCGACCTTCGACGAAGTGGTCGGGCCGACCGTCGCCGCCAAGGATTTCAACAGGTTCATCCTGGACCGGTTCACGCCGGAAAAACTCAACGTCTACACGATCCATGCCGAGGTAGAAGGGATTCTGATGGCCAACGATTTCCGTCAACTGCTGAGCGATGCGCGTCAGCGGACTATACATTTTCAACCTTTGGGCGACTTGTTGCCCCAGGCCCCTGCCAGTTTGCCGATCGGCCGCGTGGTACGCGGTGCTCTCGAAGGTCGCGAAGGCTGGCTGGGAGTGCAAGGCGAATGAGCAAACGCTGGGCTTTGCCGTTATTGATGGCCATGGTGGCGCTGGCATACCTGTTGCCACTGGGTAGTCATGGCTTATGGATTCCTGACGAAACCCGCTACGCCCAGATCAGCCAGGGCATGCTCCTGAGCGGCAACTGGGTGTCGCCGCATTTCATGGACGTGCGCTATTTCGAAAAACCCGCGGCCGGCTACTGGATGATTGCCATCGGTCAGGCGCTGTTCGGCCAAAACCTTTTCGGAGTGCGCTTCGCTTCGGCTCTGAGCACCGGTTTGAGCGTGCTGCTGTGCTACCTGGTCGCCCGCCGGATGTGGAACGAACCGCGCAAGAGTTTCGCCTGCGCGCTGCTGTACATGAGTTTCACGGTCGTTGCCGCTTCGGCGGGATATGCCAACCTCGACCCGCAATTCACCTTCTGGGTCAACCTCAGCCTGGTGGCGTTATGGTTCGCGCTCGACAGTACGAGCCGCGGGCAACGCCTGATCGCGTGGGCGGCGCTGGGCCTGGCCTGCGGCATGGGCTTCATGACCAAGGGTTTCCTGGCCTGGTTGTTGCCGGTGTTGATCGCCCTGCCCTGGATGATCTGGCAAAAACGCTGGCGTGAACTGCTGGTCTACGGCCCGGTGGCGGTCGTGGTAGCCATCGCCGTCAGCCTGCCATGGGCGCTTGCAGTGCACGCCCAGGAGCCTGACTACTGGCGCTTTTTCTTCTGGCACGAACACATCCGCCGTTTTGCCGGGGACGATGCCCAGCACAATGCGCCATGGTGGTATTACCTGCCGTTACTGGTGGCTTTCAGCATGCCGTGGGTTGCCTTGCTGCCGCCAGCCTTGAAGCAAGCCTGGCAGACCCGACGCCAGTCCAATATCGGGTTCCTGCTGCTGTGGCTATGGATGCCGTTGTTCTTCTTCAGCCTGAGCAAAGGCAAGTTGCCAGCCTACATCCTGCCGTGCCTGTTGCCTCTGGCATTGTTGCTCGGCCATGCACTGGCTGACCGATTGAAGCTGGAGCGAGGTCGCGCCCTGGGCATCAACGGCCTGCTGAACCTGGTGGTGGGTGTGGTCACCCTGCTGGCCCTGGTTTATCTGCAATTGAAAAAGCCGATTTACGATCATGAACTGCACAACCTGGTGTTGGTGTTCATCGGCTTGACCGGCTGGATCATGGCCAACGTGCTGCAGGCCTTCCGCCCGCTGCAGTGCTGGGCAGCCCCGGCTTTTGGCAGCCTGTTGCTCATCGGTTTATTGCCTGCCGGACTGCCCAATTCCGTAGTCGCCAATAAAACCCCTGACCAGTTCATCCTCGATCACGCCCAGGAACTTGGCCAGAGTGCCAAATTGTTGAGCAACGATCTGGGCGCCGCGTCGGCGTTGTCCTGGCGGGTGAAACGCCCGGAAGTGGCTTTTTTCAACACGATAGGCGAGTTGAAATATGGCCTTGGCTACCCTGACTCGCTCAAGCAGCGTGTCGACCCCGACCAGGTGCAACAGTGGATGCACGACGCTCGCCAGCTAGGTTCGGTCGGTGTGGTCATGCGGGTCAAGGGCGAGGAAGAGTTGCGCGAACTCGAACAATTGCCCAAAGAGGGCAAGCGGTATGAACAAGGCAATCTGGTGATTTTGATCATTCCTCAGGCGGCGCCATGAGCCTGCTATTGCTGTTAATGGCCTGTCTGCTGACCTGCCTGGGCCAGATCGCCCAGAAATATGCGGTAGAAAGCTGGCGCGGCAAACCTTCCGGGTGGGCAGACAAACTGCGCTCGCCCTGGCTTTGGCTGGCCCTCGCCTCTTTGGGCCTGGGCCTGCTGGTGTGGTTGCTGGTGCTGCAACGCCTGGAAGTCGGGATTGCCTACCCGATGCTGAGCCTGAACTTCGTGCTGATCACTCTGGTCGCGCGTTTCGTGTTCCACGAAACCATCGACCGCCGCCACTGGCTGGGTGTGGCGCTGGTGATCGGCGGCGTGGCTCTGCTGGGGCAGCACGCATGAACCTGAGTCGCGGTATTGCCTTCGCACTGGGCAGCGTGTTGCTGGTCAGCGCCGCCCAATTGGGCATGCGCTGGAGCATGAGTCACCTGCCACAGCCCGAACAATGGCTCAGCGCTCACATGGACCTTACCGCCGTTGCCGTGGTGCTCGTGGCCATCTTCGCCTATGCCTTGTCGATGCTCTGCTGGCTCGCCGCCCTGCGGGACCTGCCGCTGGGCCGGGCCTACTCGTTGCTGAGCATCAGCTACGCGCTGGTGTACCTGCTGGCCGCCAGCCTGCCGCTGTTCAACGAATCATTCAGCCTTACAAAAAGCCTTGGCGTGGCATTGGTCATCCTCGGCGTCATTACCATCAATTCTCGACCTGCTCGTGCGCCCGAATCAAGGAGTGCCCCATGAAAATCAGTGTGTTTGGTAGCGGTTATGTTGGCCTGGTGCAGGCAGCGGTTCTGGCCGAAGTCGGCCACGACGTGGTCTGCATGGACGTTGACGAGAAAAAGGTCGAACTGCTCAAGCAGGGCCACGTGAGTATTTTCGAACCCGGGCTGGCCAGCCTGGTACGCGAAGGCCTTGACGCCAAGCGGTTGCAGTTCACCAACGACGAAAAATTCGCGGTACAGCACGGAGAGGTGCTGTTCATCGCGGTCGGTACTCCATCCCGGGACAATGGCTCGGCGGACTTGCGCTACGTGATGTCTGTGGGCGAAGCCGTAGCACGGCATCGCGAACAACCGGCGATCCTGGTGGAGAAATCCACCGTTCCGGTCGGCACCGGCGACGCCTTGCGTGCACACATCGACAAATGCCTGCTCAATGCCGGGCGCGCTTTACAGTTCGATATCGTCTCCAACCCGGAGTTTTTGAAAGAAGGTTCGGCCGTGGCCGACTGCCGCCGCCCGGACCGTATCGTCGTCGGTTGTGAACGCGACGAAGTACGCGAAGTGATGCGTGACCTGTACTCGCCCTTCAACCGCAACCATGAACGCATCATGTTCATGGACCTGCGCAGTGCCGAGCTGACCAAGTACGCCGCCAACTGCATGCTGGCGACCAAGATCAGCTTCATCAACCAGATCGCCGAACTGGCCGAACACCTGGGTGCCGACATCGAATCGGTGCGCCTGGGCATCGGCGCCGACTCGCGTATCGGTTACCACTTCATCTACCCGGGTTGCGGCTACGGCGGCTCATGCTTCCCCAAGGACATGCGCGCCCTGATCCACAGCGCCGAGGAGGCTCATTGCTCCAGCGACCTGCTGCAAGCGGTGGAAGCCATCAACGAGCGGCAGAAACACAAACTGTTCGAACGCATCAACGCGTTCTACAAGGGCGACTTGCGTGGCAGGACCTTTGCCTTGTGGGGCCTGGCGTTCAAGCCAAACACCGACGACATGCGCGATGCACCGAGCCGGGTATTGCTGGAATCGTTGTGGGCCGCCGGGGCGAATGTCCGTGCGTTCGATCCGGAAGCCATGCAGGAAACCCAGAAACTGTATCCCGACGAATCGAAACTGATGCTCATGGGGACGCCTGAGTCGGTCTTGACCGGTGCCGATGCACTGATCATCTGCACCGAATGGCAACAGTTCAAGGCGCCGGACTTCGAGCTGATCCAGCAGCGGCTCAACGCACCGGTAATCTTCGACGGTCGCAACCTGTACGACGCAGACCGTCTGGCACGCATCGGTTTCACCTACTTCCCGATCGGCCGGGGCGAGTCGCGCAAATTGCCGATTCCGTACCAGCAATGGTCAGCCGAATCCGTGGTCGCCTGAACTTCATGATCCCTCACATCCGCCAACAGTCCCTCGCGCTGGGTCTGTTGGCGCTGTTGTTGTTCTGCGCCGGGATGTATCAGCAGGCGGCCATCGGTTTCGATTCGCGCTTCGTGCTATTCGCCCAGGAGATGCTGCGCAATGGGCCGTCGTTTTTTCCGACGACCTATGGCCAGCCCTACGCAGACTATTCGGGACTTTCAACGCTATTCATCTGGCTGCTTTCACTGCCGTTCGGCCAGGTCACCAGTCTGACCGCATGGCTGCCGAGCGCCATCGCCGCAGCGGTCATCGTCACCTTGATGTACCGCCTGTTGGCACCCTATTCCACGCGTTGGGCGCTGCTGAGCATCGCCCTGATGCTGTTGACCAACACCTTCATTACGGAAACCCGCGCGGTTTCCCTCGACCTGATGCTGGCGGCCGTTGCGTTCAGTGTGTTTTACCTGGGTTATACCGCCGATCACTTTGCGGCGCCGCGCCGCCGGGTTCTGATCTTTGCCTTGTTGATGCTGGGCTTCTGGATTCGCGGGCCAATCGGCCTCGTGATTCCTGCGGGGATGCTATGCAGTTATTTCCTGGTCAATCGCCAATGGCGACGGCTGATCGTCTTCGGATTGCTGGCAGCGTTGCTGCTGGCGGTGTGCATCGGGCTGTTGTTGTGGATGGCGGACATCAGCGGCGGCCCGGCCTTCCTGCAGGACGTGATTCGCATGCAGTTCATGGGACGCATGGACGGCAGTGAAGGCAGCAACGGTGTGTTGTATTACTTCACCAGCTCGATGGGCAACTATGCACTCGCGTGGCCGTTGGCGGTGCTGGCGCTGGGGGCTGTTGCGCTGACAGGCCCAAAGGAAGCCGGGCCGGCACTGCGCCTGATGCAGTACTGCGTAGCGGCCGGACTGATCGTGATGATCGGCCTTTCCGTCCCGCAGGCGAAGAAGGCCCGTTACCTGCTGCCGATGCTGCCCATGGCGGCCATCGTGGCGGCGTATCCGTTCTACGCCACACAGGGTCGATTGCTGGGTTGGCTGCGGGGGTTGATGCAGGGGCTGTGGCTGCTGATCCCGGGCCTGCTGATCGTGGCATTGCTGGTGGTACGGCGAAAATTCCCCGAGGACGTTACTCACCTCACTTCCCTGTTCATCCTTCTCGGTATGCTGCAAGTGATCGCCCTGGCAGCGCTCAAGCAATCCCGCTGGCGAGCACAGGCACTGGCTTTTTGTGCGGTCCTGGCACTCTGGTCGTTCTATATCTTGCAGTTCGAGCCGGTCCAACGACAGCTTTACGACACCCAGGCCTTCAGCCGCGAGGCGTTTGAACTCGTGCAAAACGACCCGGCACCGCTGGTCATGCACGGGATGGGCAAAGACGCCAAGGCCATCAAATTCATGGTCAACATCCCGCAGGACCTGCACCCGGTTTTCACCGAGTCGCCCCAGGAACTGGAAAACCTCAAGGCCCCGGCGTGGCTGATGATGGACCTGAACCTGTACAAGGCATTGCAAGGCACGGCCGTTGGCGCATTGCCACCCGTGTTGAGCGGGCGGTTCGACAAGAATGATTTCGTGCTGCTGCACCTCAAGCAAATCCCGTAGCAACGACCGAGTGTCCGACTGCTAGAGTAGCGCCCACGACCGGGGTGATGCCGGCCCGATCGAATAAGGACATTCACGCCGTGACCACCTACTCCCCCCTCATCCGCCGCCTGTTGATCTGCTCTTTGACCATCGTCGTCAGCCGCGCCATCACCAGCCCGCTGCTCACACTGTTCGTCAGCGACAAACTTGGCCTCAACCAACAGGACGTTGGCTTGCTGCTCGGCATTGCGGTGTTCGTCGCCACCCTGCTCTCCCTGTACGGCGGCTACATCATCGATCGCTTCGAAAAACGCCGGCTGCTGATCCTCGCCATGCTTTCCAGCGCCATCGGCCTGATGCTGCTGACATTCGCCGAAAATCTTTACCTGACCACGATGACCCTGATCGTCACCGAAACCGCGTCGGCGCTGTTTCTGATCGGCTCGAAAGCGATTCTCAGTGAAAACCTGCCTGTGGGTCAGCGCGCCAAGGCGTTTTCCTTGAGCTATACCTTGACCAACATTGGCTACGCCGTCGGCCCGATGCTCGGCGTGATGATCGCCGGCCTGTATACCAGTGCGCCATTCCTGATCGCAGCGGCCATCGCCTTTTTCAGTATTTTCCTGATGACCGGGATCGCGAAGGACCCGGCACGTTCGTCTGTCACCGGTCAGGCGCAGAGCTTCCTCAAAACCCTGATCACCCTGAAAAACGACCGCACGCTGATCATGTTCACCGCCGGTTGCCTGCTCAGCACCGTGGTGCACGGGCGCTTCACGTTTTATCTGTCGCAGTACTTGCTGGTGACCAGCGATTCGAAAAACACCATGGACGTCATGGCCGCCCTGCTGGCCTGCAATGCCCTCAGCGTGATCCTCCTGCAATATCAGATCGGACGTTTTCTCAAGCGCGAGCAACTGCGTCAGTGGATTGTGGCCGGCACGGGCCTGTTCATCCTGGGCCTGATCGGTTTCAGCCTGGCCGATAGCCTGGTGAGCTGGTGCGTGGCGATGTTCATTTTCACCCTCGGCGAAATGATCATTTACCCGGCCGAGTTCCTGTTCGTCGACACCCTGGCCCCGGAAGAACTACGTGGCAGTTATTACGGCGCGCAAAACCTGGCCGCGCTCGGTGGCGCCCTGAGTCCGGTGATCAGCGGCATTCTGCTGATGCACACGCCCGCACCAACGATGTTCTATGCCTTGAGCGCTCTCGCAGCATTGGGCGGGCTGCTGTGTTTCATGAGCGGCCGTCGAGTGCCCTTACAGCAAAATTAATGCACTGAAAGCTCATTAATATGAATTTGTCAGTAGCTGGATTGAACGGCACACTGTGCGCGTTCCTCCCCCAACAGTTGGAACACCTTCAAGGGCTTTCTGGGCTTCCCAGCCAAGCCCTTTTTTTTGCCTCGATTTTTCTGCCGGAGTTTTTCTCGGAATGCTTGCTCGCTGGTTGCCCGCCGCCATCAACACCCGCCCCACCGAATGGAGCCGCGCCGCCATCGGCATGGCCTTGGGGACACTGATGAGCGTGTGGCTCTGTAGCCAGGTTTTCGGCATTGAGGTGGCCCAGCACCTGATTGGCCCGCTGGGGGCGTCGGCGGTGCTGTTGTTTGCCGTATCTTCGGGCGCGCTCGCGCAACCCTGGTCGATTCTCGGCGGCTACTTGAGCGCCGGGGTGATTGCCTTGCTGGTGGCCCATGTGTTGGGCCGAACCCTCGGCAGCGCTTGCCTGGCCGCGGGCATGGCGTTGATCCTGATGTGCTGGCTGCGGTGCCTGCACCCACCGGCCGGTGCATTGGCCCTGACCCTGGTGCTGGCCGATCCGGCAACCATTGCCATGGACTGGAGAGCCATTGAACCGGTGATGCTCAGCGGGGCGACGATGCTGCTCTGCGCCCTGGCCTTCAACAACCTGACCCGCGTTCGTTACCCCAAGAGTGCCAGCGAACCGGTGGCCAGGATTCCTGCCGATCACCCGCCAGTCGACAGTCAGGCCATCACCGCCGAAGACCTGAAACTGGCGCTGGCTGACATGGAGGCGTTCTATGACGTCACGCCCGAAGACCTCGAACAACTGATCCAGGCCAGCCAGCTGCACGCCAAACGCCGCAGCGTGGGCGAGGTGTTCGCTCCACGACTGTAAGCCACTGACTTGGCGGTTCTTTTGCCGTGGCCGGAATCAAGATTCTCGCCGAGGCCGGCCTGCATCGGCGCAACATGCTGATCGTGGCGATTTCCCTCGGCATGGGCCTGGGGGTGGTGGCGGTGCCGGAAGTCTTGCGTGAACTGCCCGAGGCCCTGCACAACATTTTCGAATCGCCCATCACCGTCGGCGCGCTGTGCGCTATCGTTCTTAATATCGTCCTGCCCGAGGAATTCATCGAACTGGAAGAGGACGAATCCGATCCGCAGGCCTCAGTGCTTCAAGTGATGCAGAACCCCGATGTGACCTGCCAGGGATGAACCCGCAAAGGCTACGGTGGTCGCACAGTCAATCCGCTAGCCCTTTTTCAGATGAGAGCACGACCATGCGCAGCGTTCACGCGGTCCTGATTTCCCTCCTGCTCTGCCTGAGCGCCTGTTCCTCACTGCCCAATCGAGACCCGTTGAAAGTCAACGTCGTGGGCATCGAGCCCCTGCAAGGCGAGGGCATGGAAGTGCGCTTTACCGTGAAAATCCGCGTGCAGAACCCCAATGACACCACCCTCGTCTACAGCGGCGTTGCGCTGGACCTGGACATCAACGGCCAACCCTTCGCCTCTGGCGTCACCGATGAGAGTGGCTCGATCGGGCGTTTTTCCGACACCGTCGTGAGCGTGCCGGTCAGCGTTTCGGCACTTTCGGTGATCCGCCAGACCTATGGCATCAGCCGGATGAAGTCGCTTAACAACATGCCCTACATCCTGCACGGCAAGCTCTCGGGTGGGGTGTTCAACACAATGCGTTTCGTGGACAGTGGCACACTCAAACTACCGGGATCGACTACTGGCAGCCGTTAAAGCCTGACTCAAGGAGCAGCACCCACCATGGAAACCACCCCCACGCTCTACACCGAGCGCCTGATCCTGCGCCCGCTGGAGCTGGCCGACGCCGATGCCATCCAGCAACAGTTCCCCCACTGGGAGGTAGTGCGTTACCTCAACGCTTTGGTGCCCTGGCCCTATCCGGCCGATGGTGCGTTGACGTACCTGCGTGACAATGCCCTGCCAGCCGTCGCCCGTGGTGAGCAATGGCATTGGTCGATCCGTCTGAAATCGGCGCCGGAGCAATTGATCGGCAGCATCAGCCTGATGAATGAACAGGACAACAATCGTGGATTCTGGCTCGGTCCGAAGTGGCAGGGTCAGGGACTGATGACAGAAGCCAGCGCCGCGGTCACCGAGCACTGGTTCAACGCGTTGGGGCGCACCGTGCTGCGGGTGCCAAAAGCGACACCGAACATCAGCTCGCGCAGACTCTCCGAACGCACAGGCATGCGCTTGATTCGTACGGATGAAGGCCGCTTTGTCGGCGGGATCTTCCCGTTGGAAGTCTGGGAAATCACCGGTGAAGAATGGTGGTCGCGCCGCTGAATTCACTCGGCGTCATTGAGAATCAGGCTACGGTAATGCCCAGGATTCGATCCCGACCACTTGCGAAACGCCTTGTAGAATGAACTGACGTCTGCGAACCCCAGCCGCGTGGCGATTTCGCTGAAGCTGATCGCGGGCTCGGCCAGCCACACAATCGCCAGTTCCTTGCGCACGCCGTCCTTGAGACCTTGATAGGTTTGCCCTTCTTCGGCCAGTCGGCGGCGCAGGGTTGATGCCGACATGCACAGGCGCTGCGCCAGGACTTCGGTTTCCGGCCAGTGTTCGGCCGGCAGATGGCGTAGATCGTGTTTGATGCGACTGGCCAGGCTCTGCGGATCGCGGTACTTGACCAGAATGTTCGCCGGCGCATGGGCCAGGAATCGCGTGAGTTCTTCAGGGCTGCGCTTGATTGGCAAATCCAGGCAATCGGCGGAGAAAATCATCCGCGTGCGCGGACGGTCGAAACGCAGGTTCTCGGAAAACATCACCTGATAGTCATCGCAGAAGTGCGGTTTCGCACAGCGCAGTTCGATGGCCAGGATTGGGATCCGCCGCCCTGCCAGCCAGCAGGCCACGCCATGCACGATCATCCAGTACGTGAAATAGGTGAAGGCCCGGCGCGGTTCCTTGTCGTCCTCCAGCAGGACGATTTCCGCCAGGCTCTGCTGGCGCACCAGCTGTGCCGGCAAGCCTTCGAGCATCAACGACAGAAACGCCAGGCCGCTGGACAATCCCGCCGCGACGTTGGGCTGGAGCATAGCGCTGCGACACAGGAAGGCAAAGCTGCCGGATTTAAGTTTGCGTGGGTCCATGCCAAAAAACTCATCGTCCCCGCGCCGTGCCAGCAGCCGCCACAGGCGCGCATAAGCCGTGGCCGGAACGCGGGCGCCGGTGTTGCCCAACAGCAGCGGGTCGATGCCAACCTTGATCAACACCTCGTCCGTGGCGATTCCCGGCGCGCAGCTTTGCAACAGTGCTTCACGCACCAGTTGAATGGAGATGGTGTCTTTTTCCGACATGGATCGCGGCAAGCCCTGTTCTTGTTCGAGTGGGGGGCATATTAGCCGAAACCACCCGCCCGGCGAGTGTCCCTTGTGGGAGCTGGCTTGCCAGCGAAGTGGCCGGCACATTCAACAGCGATGTCGCCTGCACAGCCGCCTTCGCTGGCAAGCCAGCTCCTACAAGGGTTTTGCGTCGATCACAGCACTGTGTTTCGACGCTGATTTTGTGGGAGCGAGCTTGCTCCGGGCGGCGATCCGACGATTGCTTTTCTGAAGCCCGCGCAGATTCACAAGATGCGATAGAGCAAGCGCTCGATCCGCACACGACTCACGCGCTTGAGGAACCTGGCCACACCCGCCGGGTACTCGGCGAGGGTTTCCAGGTTCTGGAAATGCTCGATACGCGAGGTGTGCTGGAAGATCGCAGTAAGCTCTTGGCGACGCGGCTCCAGCAGTTCGCCATGGGGATCATCGATCAACAAGGCGTTTTCCAGATCGAGTCGAAACGCCCGCGGGTTGAGGTTGTTGCCGGTCAGCAAGGTATAGCGCCGGTCGATCCACATGCCCTTGAGGTGATAGGTGTTGTCGCCATCACGCCACAGGTGCAGGTTCAACTGGCCGCTGTCGATGTCGCGCTGATGCCGTTTGGCAAACCGGCGCAAGCTGATTTCGTACAGGTACGGCAGCGCTGAAATAACCCGGAACGGTTCGCTCGGCGGAATGTAGAAATCGTTGGCCGTCTTGTCGCCGACCACAATGTCGATCTTCACCCCACGGGCCAGCGCGCGGTTGATCTCGCGGATGATCGCTAGCGGCAGGTTGAAGTACGGTGTGCAAATGGTCAGTTGCTGCTGGGCGCTGGCGATCAGTTCGCAGATCACCCGGTTCAGCGGATTGTTCTTGCCGACGCCGAGCAAGGGGCTGACCGACAAACCGCTCCTGTCGGTGGTGCCCCGCGAAGTGTCGTACGCCGCGTGCTTGAGACGGCTGCGCAGGTCGCCGATGTCATGGCGCAGGCTGCGGGTGGTTGGCAGGTTCGGCAGGTCGAGGCGGTGCACCGCCTTGGAAGCCACCAGGCCGTGCTGCACCAGGTGCTGCATCGAATCGGCCAGATCACGATTGTGCAGCAGGTGATAGCGGTCGTAGCGGTACTTGTCGAACTTGTGCAGATAGACGTTGTTCAGGCTCGCGCCGCTGTAGATCACGCAGTCATCGATCACGAAGCCTTTGAGGTGCAACACGCCGAACAGTTCGCGGGTTTGTACCGGGACGCCGTAGATCGGCACCTCGCTGGCATGGGTGCGGGTCATTTCCTGATACCAGGCGGAGTTGCCCGGTTGCTTGCCGGCACCGATCAGGCCGCGCTGTGCTCGCAGCCAGTCGACGACCACCACTACGTCCAGTTCCGGACGCGCCAGCTTGGCCGCGTGCAAGGCATCGAGAATTTCCTGGCCGGCTTCATCCTGTTGCAGGTACAGCGCAACGATGTAGATGCGCCGGGTCGCGCTGGCGATTTTCTCCAGCAGGCAACGACGGAATTCGGCAGCACCAGAGAGGATGCCGACGGCATCGGCCGTCAGCGGAAAACTGCGCAGTTTGGGCAGCAGGGAACGTTTGAAAAGCAACGGCATAGGGCTCGCAAATGGGTCGAATCCGAAGAGCCCCAGAGCTTACACCATGCAAAGGTTCGGGTCTTGTTACTGTCTGTAATATCCCCTTCGCGAGCAGGCTCGCTCCCACAGAAGAATGCATTTCAATGTGGGAGCGAGCCTGCTCGCGAAGACCATTTATCAGGCGCTACAAAAACATCGATTGACCAAGGAGAACGATCGTTCTACTGTCAGCGACATGAACGAAAACACTAGCAATGACACACGCAACATCATTCTGGATGTCACCGAAAAGCTGATCTACAAAAGTGGCATTGCCACCACTGGCATGGATCTTCTGGTGAAAACCGCCGGCGTCTCCAGAAAGAGCATTTACCGCTACTTCGCCAACAAGGACGATCTGGTTGTAGCCGCCCTGCAACGCCGCGACCAGCGCTGGATGCGCTGGTACAGAGGCGAAGTCGGCCGGGCACAAACCCCGGCCGAGCGACTGCTCAACCTGTTTACCGTACTCAAATCGTGGTTCGCTTCCGATGGCTTCCGCGGTTGCGCCTTCATCAACACCAGTGGCGAGACCGGCGACCCGCAAGACCCGGTGCGCCTGGTCGCCAAAGAGCATAAACAGAAGCTGCTCGACTACGTGTGCGAGCTGTGTACCGAATATGGCGCCGAGGATCCGCAGATGCTGGCCAGACAACTGCTGATCCTGATCGATGGTGCCATTACCGTGGCGCTTGTAATGGGCGATCACAGTGCCGCCGATAATGCGCAATGCATGGCGCGAAAGTTGTTGGACCTGTAGCAACTTGACCGAGCTCGACCCGATGTTTGAACTTTAACTTGATACGGAGACTTGAAATGTCTAATGCCGAAGTTCGTCCGCCATTACCCCCTTTCACCCGTGAATCGGCCATTGAAAAAATTCGCCTGGCTGAAGACGGCTGGAACTCCCGCGACCCCGAGCGCGTGTCCCTGGCCTACACCCTGGACACTCAATGGCGCAATCGCGCCGAGTTCGCCCACAACCGCGAAGAGGCCAAAGCTTTCCTGACCCGCAAATGGGCCAAGGAGCTGGATTATCGGCTGATCAAGGAACTCTGGGCCTTTACCGGCAACCGCATTGCGGTGCGTTACGCCTATGAATGGCACGACGACTCGGGCAACTGGTTCCGCTCCTACGGCAACGAAAACTGGGAGTTCAACGAGGACGGCCTGATGGCCCGCCGCTTCGCTTGCATCAACGACTTGCCGATCAAGGAAAGCGAGCGCAAGTTTCACTGGCCGCTGGGGCGTCGTCCTGACGATCATCCGGGCCTGTCGGATCTTGACCTGTAAACACTGATCAAACTGTAGGAGCGAGCCTGCTCGCGATAGCGATCTACCAGTCAACATGAATGTTGAATGTGATGACGCCATCGCGAGCAGGCTCGCTCCTACATTGGTTTTGTGTTGTTCGGGTGGGTAAGATGTCGCCCCTTCCCCGCAGTCCTTCCTGCACCCGCCGAATAAGCCGATCCCATGCCTTTCGAACTCAGCGTTGACCTCTCCACCCTGGCCATCCTGGCCCTTGTCGCTTTTGTTGCCGGTTTCATCGACGCCATCGCCGGTGGCGGTGGTCTGTTGACCACTCCGGCTTTGCTGACTGCCGGCCTGCCGCCGCACCTGGTGCTGGGCACCAACAAGCTCAGCTCGACCTTCGGTTCGGCGGTTGCCAGTTTCACCTTCTACCGCCGCAAGCTGTTCCATCCCGCGCAATGGATGCACGCCATCATCGGCACCCTGGTCGGCGCGCTGACCGGTGCCGTGGTCGCGCATTACCTGCCGGCGGAATGGCTGAACAAAATGCTGCCGGTGATCGTCTTCGCCTGTGGCGTATATCTTTTGTTTGGCGGCACGCCGAAAGCGCCAGTGGACAGCGATGCACCGATCAAGAAAAAGTGGCAGTCGACCCAAGGCTTCAGCCTCGGCTTCTATGACGGCGTGGCCGGTCCCGGCACGGGCGCGTTCTGGACCGTGAGCAGCCTGCTGCTCTACCCCATCGACCTGGTGAAAGCCAGCGGTGTGGCGCGCAGCATGAACTTCGTCAGCAACGCGGCAGCGCTGTCGATCTTCATCTTTTCCGGTCAGGTGGACTGGATCATTGGCCTGTGCATGGGCTCGTCGTTGATGGTCGGCGCCTTCTTCGGCGCCCGCACCGCCATCAGCGGCGGTGCGAAATTCATTCGCCCGGTGTTCATCACCGTGGTGCTGGGCCTGACCGTGCGCCTAGCCTGGCAGCACTGGTTCAGCGTGGCCTAAACGCCGCGCCACATAGAGGTCGATCAGGTAACGGGCAATCGAGCGTGACGCCGGCAACGGCGGCAGCTCGTGCACGTTGAACCACTGGGCGTCCTCGATCTCGTCTTCCTGACAGACGATCTCGCCGCCGGCGTATTCGGCATGAAAGCCGAGCATCATCGAGTGCGGGAACGGCCAGCACTGGCTGCCCATGTACTGGATGTTCCTGA
Organism: Pseudomonas sp. GV085; assembly: GCF_003050925.1. Classification (GTDB taxonomy): domain Bacteria; phylum Pseudomonadota; class Gammaproteobacteria; order Pseudomonadales; family Pseudomonadaceae; genus Aquipseudomonas. Next base: position 412,275 of record NZ_QAOV01000002.1, read on the forward strand.
CCTCGATGCTCACCTCTTCGCGAACTTCGCGAATCAGGCAGTCCTCGGCCGATTCGCCCGGCTCGGCAAACCCGGCCAGGGTGCTGTAGACACCCGGCACAAAGCGCGGCGAACGCCCCAGCAGAATCTCGTCGCCGCGGGTCACCAGCACGATCATGCTCGGTGAAATCCGTGGATAGCTGCGCAGTTCGCACGGCTGGCAATACATTGCCCGTTCGCGCGGCACCTGAGTCATGGCCTGGCCGCAGTTACCGCAAAAGCGATGTTCACGGGCCCAGGTACCGATCTGCGCTGCGTAACCAAGCACCTTGTAGAGCGTGTGATCACCCTCCAGCATGAACGCCCGCAGGCCTTTCCAGTTGCAGCCCGGCACTTCGCTTTGACTGCGCAGCTCCAGCAGATAGACCGGCTCGCCATCGAGATGACCGATGCCATGCTCGGCGAGAATCGGCAAATCCTGGCGCTTGAGCCATTCGCGCGCAAACAGCGCGCCATTGTCATCGAACAGAAAACCTTCGGGGCTGCGCGCGACAGCCCAGCCGCCGGGTTGGTCGGTGTCCAGTACTGCAGTGGTCCAGCGAGGAATCATGGTTAATCAATCCAGAAATTCGGGTTTCTGTTTGCTCATATGGGCGGCCATGGCCACGCGCAGATCGGTGGATTGCAGCATGGCGGCGTTCCAGGTAGCGATGTATTCGAGGCCGTCATCGATGCGATGGTCGCGCATGTAGCCGATCATCTCTTTGGTGCCGGTGACAGCGATCGGCGACTTGCCGGCGATTTCGCGGGCAATGCCCATGACGCCGTCGAGCAGGCTGGCGTTGTCGCTGTAGACGCGATTGACCAGGCCCATGCTCCGCGCCTCGTCGGCGCCAAACGTGCGACCAGTGTAAGCCAGTTCGCGCAGCATGCCGTCACCGATGATCCGCGGCAAGCGTTGCAACGTGCCGACGTCGGCGGCCATGCCGATGTCGATTTCCTTGATCGAAAACTGTGCGTCCTCGGCGGCATAACGCATGTCGCACGCGGCAATCAGGTCGATGGCGCCACCCAGGCAGTAACCCTGAATCGCCGCAAGCACCGGTTTGCGGCAGTTATCGACGGCATTGAACGACGCTTGCAGGGTGAGGATCTTGCGCCGCAACAGGCGCGCATTGCGTCCGACGTCCTTGCCCAGTTCATTGGCCACGCCCGCCAGCATCATCAGGTCGATACCCGAGGAGAAATGCTTGCCTGCGCCGCTGAGAATCACCACGCGCACTTCATCGGTGTCGTCGATCCACTGGAAGATCTCGACGATCTCGCTCCAGAACGCAGCGTTCATCGAGTTGATCTTCTCCGGGCGGTTGATCTGCACATGGGCGATTTTATCGACCAGTTCGACGTTGAACGCGCTGTACCGAGACATGCCAGTGATCCTTTTGCGGGCAAAAATGAGGCCCGAACTATAACAAGGCACCAAGGTGGGCAGTAAGGCAGTGGTTCGGCCAAATGCGGGACTGGCCAGACTGCACCTTAACAGTGCACCACCACCAAAACGTAGCGCACATTTATGTGACGGCCCCGTGACTTTTTGCGGCCAAAACGCAAAAAAACATGCACTTCGTCGGGGCATTTGCACCTCGACCAGGCACGTCCGTACCGCTACAAACCGATTGTCGAACAATTTTGCCATCCGGCCTTCACCGCTCTAAGTTCTGGCCTAGACTCATTTTCTCGAGACGAAACCGACCGGTCACAAAGTGGAAAAATAGTCGAAACTTTTTCCAATCCCGATCGGTCCTCTGAAAAGACGGTGCGTTGCGACTGGTGCAATCTTTGCAGTGGCTCATTCACCCATTCTGCTTCAGCGCATTGGGCAGCGCTTGCTCACCGATGCGTAGCGCGTTTGCGCCCGGCCACGGAAATTGGCCATGGAACACCGTTTGCCAGACCTAAGAATTAGATCAACAACACGGGAGATTCATATGACCAGTACGGCTATGGAAATACAGGGAGAGCGTGCTCATCAGGTTGGTGAGTCGAGCGCCGTAACTGCCGCAAACACCCAACCCGTCAGCGTTCCTGGCACCCGGACGCTGACCCCGGTAGCCAACCGGAATCCGAACCGTAAAAAAGTCTTGTTCGTCACCTCGGAAATCGCCGACCTGGTGAAAACCGGCGGCCTGGGCGACGTTTCCGCGGCGCTGCCGCGGGCCATGGCCCATCTGCACGATGTGCGGGTGTTGATCCCGGGTTACCCGCAGGTGCTGCACAGCGAGAACCCCATCCATATCATCGGTGAGCTTGGCGGTCATGCTGCGTTGCCACCGTGCAAGATCGGGCGCATGGACATGCCCGACGGTTTGGTCATATACGTACTGATCTGCCCCGAACTCTACGAGCGCGAAGGTTCGCCCTACGGCGCCAACAACGGCCGCGACTGGCCGGACAACCATATCCGTTTCGCCCGCCTGGGCCTGGCGGCGGCCGATATTGCCGCCAACCTCGCGCAAATCCACTGGTGCCCGGACCTGGTGCACGCCCATGACTGGCCGGCCGGTCTGGCCCCTGCTTATATGCACTGGCGTGGACAGCGCACGCCCACCCTGTTCACCATCCACAACCTGGCGTACCAGGGCGTGACCAGCCTGGGTTCGTGCCCCGAATTGGGCATCCCCCATCACGCGCTGCAGCAAGAAGGCATGGAGTTCTACGGCAAGATGTCGTTCCTCAAGGCCGGCATGGCCTATTCGAGCCACATCACCACGGTCAGCGCGACCTACGCCCAGGAAATCACCACCCCGGATTTCGGCTGCGGTCTCGACGGTTTTCTCGCCGCCAAGACCCAGCAAGGCCTGCTCAGCGGGATTCCCAACGGCATCGATGAAAGCTGGGATGCGGCGACCGATCCGCACCTGTTCTGCCCGTTCAGCATCGGCGACTGGGAGGGCAAGGCCGTGAACGCTGCTCATGTCCGCGAGCTGTTCGGCCTGGAACATTCCGAAGGCCCACTGTTTGCAGTGGTCTCGCGGCTGGTTTATCAGAAAGGCCTGGACCTCACCGAGGCGGTCTCTGAATACATCGTCAAAAACGGCGGACAGATCGCGATCATCGGTCGCGGCGAGCCGGAAGAAGAACAGGCCATGCGTGAACTGGCCCTGCGTTTCCCCGGGCAGATCGGCGTGCGCATCGGCTTCAACGAAACCGACGCCCGGCGCATGTTCGCCGGCAGCGACTTCCTGCTGATGCCGTCGCGTTACGAGCCGTGCGGCCTGAGCCAGATGTACGCCCAGCGCTTCGGCTCGTTACCGGTGGCACGCAATACCGGTGGCCTGGCCGACACCATCGAGAACGGCGTGACCGGTTTCCTGTTCGATGAATCCACGGTGCAGAGCTATCAGGAAGCCCTGAGTCGCGCATTCAAGGTTTTCGCCTTTCCCGACCTGCTGCACGCCATGCGCTGCCGGGCCATGGCCGCGCCGTTCAACTGGTGCAAGGCGGTCGAACCCTACGCCGAACTCTATGAACGGCTTGTGGCGAAAGCGTTGGGGAAATCGAACAAACAGTAAGAGGCTTTCAAGATGCCGTTAAGGACCCTTGAGACCTGGCCTCACGGCGCAATCATGCTGGACGCAGAGCACACGCGATTTGCGTTGTGGGCGCCAGATGCGTTCTACGTCAGTGTCGAACTGGAAAATGGACAGTCCTTGCCGTTGCTGCCCCAGGCCGACGGCTGGTTCGTGAGCAACACCCGATGCCCGGCAGGCACGCGTTACCGCTACAGCATCGACGGCGAACTGGAAGTGCCCGACCCCGCCTCCCGCGCTCAGGCCGGCGGCATTGACCAGCCCAGCGTGGTGGTCGATCCGTTGGCCTATGCGTGGCAACACAGTACCTGGCTGGGACGACCGTGGAACGAAGCGGTGATATATGAGTTGCACGTCGGTGCGCTCGGCGGCTTCACTGCCGTCGAGCAGCATCTGGCACGCCTGGTCGAACTGGGTGTCACCGCGATCGAACTGATGCCCATCGCGCAGTTTCCCGGTGAGCGCAATTGGGGCTATGACGGCGTCCTGCCCTACGCGCCCCAGGCGTCATACGGCTCACCCGAGCAGCTCAAGCACTTGATCGACACCGCCCACGGCCACGGTCTGGCGGTGATTCTCGACGTGGTCTACAACCACTTCGGCCCGGATGGCAATTACCTGCATCGTTATGCCAGTGCTTTCTTTCGCGAAGACCGACACACGCCCTGGGGCGCAGCCATCGACTTGCGCCGTCGCGAAGTACGGGACTTCTTCATCGAAAACGCCTTGATGTGGCTGCTGGAATACCGATTCGACGGATTGCGCCTGGACGCGGTGCACGCCATCGAAGACCCGGATTTTCTTCAGGAACTGGCGCGACGGGTGCGCCAGCAGACGGGACCGGCGCGGCATGTCTGGCTGATGGTCGAGAACGAACACAACCAGGCCAGCCTGCTCGAACAGGGTTACGACGCGCAATGGAATGATGACGGCCACAACGCCCTGCACGTATTGCTGACCGGCGAAACCGACGCCTATTACGCCGACTACGCGCAAAACCCCACCGAACAACTGGCGCGCTGCCTGAGCCAGGGTTTCGTATTCCAGGGCCATCTCAACCGCCATGGTGTGGCGCGCGGTGAGCCCAGCGGGCATTTGCCGCCCAACGCCTTCATCCTGTTTTTGCAGAACCATGACCAGATCGGCAATCGGGCGTTCGGCGAGCGCCTGCATCAACTTGCCCACCCGCAAGCGCTGCGGGCCGCCACGGTGTTGCTGCTGCTGTCGCCGATGATTCCATTGCTGTTCATGGGTGACGAGTTTGCCGTCGAACAACCCTTCCTGTTTTTCACCAGCCATCACGGTGAATTGGCAATACAGGTACGCGATGGCCGGCGCAACGAGTTCGCGGCGTTCAGCGCGTTTGCGGACCCGCGTCAACGCGAACACATTCCGGACCCGAACGATCCGCAGACATTTGCAGCGTCCCGCCCTGTCCTGCCCTCGATCGGCCACAGCGAGATGCACGACCTGTACTGCCGACTGTTGCAGATCCGGCACCGGCTCATCGTCCCGCACTTGCCGGGCACCCAGGCACTGGGCGCCGACGTGCTGGGCGAAGGCGCGGTCAGTGCAGCCTGGCGATTGGGCGATGGCAGCCAACTGCGCATTGACCTGAACCTCAGCGACAGGCCCGTAGGCCACACCTCACAGACCGGTGCCGCGCGGTTGTTCGAATACCCGCCAGAGAGCGCCGGCCTTCTGGACCAAGGCACCCTTGCCCCGTATTGCGCGCTCGTCAGCCTCGCCGCCGCAGCCCCTTTGCTACCCCCGTATGGAGAGCGTCCATGAGTGATGCGCAACTGGAAATCCTGGCCAGCCGTGCCGGCCTCGCGGTCGACTGGATCGACGCCAACGGTCGCCCGCAAAAAGTCGCGCCTTCAGTGTTGCGCAACGTGCTGAGCGGCCTTGGCCACCCGGCCGGCAGTGCCCAGGAAATCGACGCCAGCCTGCTGGAATTGCAAACGGCGCAACAGACCCATCACTTGCCGCCATTGATCACCGCCGATGTGGGGATGGGCCTGGACCTGGCGCGTTATTTCGAGCCCCAGACCCCTTGCGAAATCCACCTCGAAGACGGTTCGCGGCTCAACCTGAAACTGGACGCCAACGCGGTGCTGCCGGGGCTGGTACCGGTCGGCTATCAACAGGTCAGCATCGACGGACAAACTTTCACTCTGGCGGTGGCCCCGTCCCGTTGTTACAGCGTGGCCGACGCCGTGGATAACCCCATTCCTCGTGCCTGGGGCCTGAGCGTGCAGTTGTACGGATTGCGCCGCCCCGGCGATGGCGGGTTTGGTGACACTCAGGCGCTGGAAGACCTCGCCCGGGTGGCCGGCGAGCGTGGCGCCGAGGCGCTGGCGATCAGCCCGTTGCATGCGATGTTTTCCAGTGACACCCAACGCTATAGCCCGTATTCGCCGTCCAGCCGTTTGTTTCTCAATAGCCTTTACTGTGCCCCCGGCACCATTCTCGGCGAACGCGCCCTGCGTACCGCCATCGATGCAACCGGCCTGGCCATTGAACTCAAGGCGCTGGAAGAACGTCCGCTGATTGACTGGCCGGCCGCCGCCGAAGCCAAGTATCGGCTGCTGCAGTCGCTGTACGAAGGCTTCGTCCAGGGTGAACATCCGTTGCACGAAGACTTCAGCAGTTTTCGCCACGCCGCGGGCGAAGCGCTGGAAAACCACTGTCGCTTCGAAGCCATCCAGGAGGCGCGCGCCGCCCGCGGTGAACACCTCGACTGGCGGCTGTGGCCCGAACCCTGGCGCAACCCGCGCAGCGCCGAACTGGCGGCATTCGCCGAAGAAAATGCCGGGCGCATCGGCTTCTTCGCCTTCTGCCAGTGGCTGATCACGCGCTGCCTGGAGCGCGCGCAAACCGCCGCCCGCGCCAGCGGCATGAGCATCGGCCTGATTGCCGACCTCGCCGTCGGTGCCGATGGCGGCGGCAGCCAGGCCTGGAGCCGCCAGGACGAACTGCTCGCCGCCCTCACCGTCGGGGCGCCGCCGGACATTCTCAACCGCAGCGGCCAGGGCTGGGGGATTTCCGCGTTCTCCCCCGAAGGCCTGGTACGCAATGGTTTCCGTGCCTTCATCGAAATGCTGCGGGCCAATTTCGCCCATTGCGGTGGCCTGCGCATCGATCACGTCATGGGGCTGCAGCGTTTGTGGGTGATCCCCAACGGCTCGCCGCCGGCCGACGGCGCCTACCTGTATTACCCGGTGGACGATCTGCTGCGTCTGCTGACCCTGGAATCCCATCGTCACCAGGCCATCGTCCTCGGTGAAGACCTCGGTACCGTGCCGGACGGCCTGCGGGAAAAACTCATCGCACGTTCGATACTCGGCATGCGGGTGTTGCTGTTCGAACAGGACAACACGCACTTCAAGCCGATCCTCGATTGGCCGGACAACGCCCTGGCGACCACCAGCACCCATGACCTGCCCACCCTCAACGGCTGGTGGCATGGCCGCGATATCGACTGGAACGCCCGGCTCGGCATGATCGATGCCAGCACTGAAATCGAATGGCGCCAGCACCGCGAGCGCGAGCGTGAGGGCCTGCGCCGGGCGTTGAGCCAGGACCCGCAGAACTTCCGCGAAGAGTCCCACGAAACCGACCAGGTGCTCGATGCCAGCGTGCGCTTCCTCGGCCATACCCGCTCGCCGTTGGTGCTGCTGCCACTGGAAGATGCCCTTGGCGTGGAACAACAGGCCAATCTGCCGGGCACCATCGATACTCACCCGAACTGGTCGCGGCGCTTGCCCGGATACAGTGAGGCCCTGCTCGATGGAGCGGATGCCGCGCGGCGTCTGGAACTGCTCGCCTGTGCGCGACTTCAGGCGGCCGAGCGTGATCGATGACTCAAGTGCCAAGCCGACCACTGCGCGCCACGTTGCGCCTGCAATTTCATAAAGGCTTCACGCTGGAAGATGCAGTGCCACTGGTGCCGTATTTCGCCCGTCTCGGCATCAGCCATGTCTACGCCTCCCCACTGTTGCGCGCGCGCGCCGGGTCGATGCACGGCTATGACGTGGTGGACCCGACAAGGGTCAATCCGGAGCTGGGCGGTGAGACGGCGCTGCGCAGTCTGGTCGGCGCCCTGCACGGGCACGACATGGGGTTGATCCTCGATATCGTCTCCAACCACATGGCGGTCGGCGGCAGTGATAATCCCTGGTGGCTGGATTTGCTGGAGTGGGGGCGCCTGAGCCCCTACGGCGAGTTTTTCGACATCCAGTGGCACTCGCCCGACCCGTTGATGGAGGGCCAGTTGCTCCTGCCGTTTCTGGGCAGCGACTATGGCGTCGCGTTGCAGGACGGCACCCTGCCCCTGCGCTTCGATGCCTGGCACGGAAGCTTTCATGTCGAGTACTACGAACACCGCTTTCCCATTTGCCCCTGGGATTACGGCGAGCTGCTCAAGGTCGATGCGCCGCTCGATACGCAACAGGCCGAACAACTCAAATCCCTGGCCGATCGCTTCAGCACCCTGAGCTACCAGACCGATGCCCACAGCCTGGCGCAACCGCTGAAAGCAGAACTACGCGACCTGGTCGGCGATCCGGCCATTGCCCAAGCCATTGACCAGCACCTGAAAAACTACGACTCAGTGACCGGCGAAGGCTTCCAGCGCCTGCACAACCTGCTGGAGCGCCAGAGCTACCGCCTGGCCAGTTGGCGCACCGCCGCCGATGACATCAACTGGCGGCGCTTCTTTGATATCAATGACCTCGGTGGGCTGCGCGTCGAGCGTCCCGCCGTGTTCGAAGCCACCCACGCGAAGATCTTCCAACTGGTGGCTGAAGGGCTGATCGACGGGTTGCGCATCGACCATATCGACGGCCTTGCCGACCCGCGGGGCTACTGCCGAAAACTGCGCCGTCGGCTCGACAGCCTGTCCGCGGGACGCCACCTGCCCATCTATGTCGAAAAGATCCTCGGTGAAGGCGAGAGCCTGCCTGGTGACTGGTCGGTGGATGGCACCACTGGCTACGAATTCATGAACCAGTTGTCACTGCTGCAAACCGACCCCAAGGGTGCGCAGGCGCTGGCCGAGCGCTGGAAGCGTCACAGCGGGCGGTCCGCCGACTTCTCCCAGGAAGCACAACTGGCCCGTCAGCAAATCCTCAATGGCTCCCTCGCCGGGGATTGCGAAAGCGTCGCCCAGGCGTTGCTGCAAGTGGCCCGAGACAATCTCATGACCCGTGACCTGACCCTCGGGGCCATTCGTCGGGCCTTACAGGCGTTGATCGTGCATTTCCCGGTGTACCGCACCTACATCAGCCCCCTTGGCCGGTCAGCCCAAGACGAGGTGTTTTTCCAGCAGGCCTTGGCCGGTGCCCGGCAAACCCTGGGCGAGGCAGACTGGCCGGTGCTCGACTGCCTGGCCGGCTGGCTCGGCGGTGAGCCCTGGCGGCGGCGCCCGGCCGGTCGCCAGCGAAAACGCCTCAAGCACGCCTGCGTACGTTTCCAGCAACTGACTTCGCCGGCCGCGGCGAAAGCGGTCGAGGACACCGCGCTCTATCGCTCGGCGATCCTGCTCTCGCGCAACGATGTGGGGTTCAACACCGAGCGGTTCAGTGCGCCGGTTGCCGACTTTCATCAAGCCTGCATCGAGCGCCTCGACACCTTCCCGGACAATCTGCTGGCCAGCGCCACCCACGACCACAAGCGCGGGGAAGATTCACGGGCACGGCTGGCGGTATTGAGCGAGCGCAGCGACTGGTACGCCGACCAGATCGGTCTGTGGCGCACCCTCGCCCGGCCACTGCGCAGTGACGATCAAGTGCCGTCGGCGGGCGATGAGTTGATTCTGTACCAGACGATCCTCGGCAGTTGGCCTCTGCAATTGCGTTTCGATAATCCGCTGGCGCTCGAAGACTACGCAAAACGCCTGAAGCAATGGCAACGCAAGGCCCTGCGCGAAGCCAAACTGCAAAGCAGCTGGAGCGCGCCCAATGACACTTGTGAGCAGGCGAGCGAGGACTTCATCCAGCGCCTGTTGCTCAGCCCCGAAGGTGAGCTGTTGCGTACGGCCCTGGCCAAGGCTGCCCGTTCGATTGCCGTGCCCGGTGCACTCAACGGTTTGGCGCAAACCTTGCTGCGCATGACCGTACCCGGCGTGCCGGATCTGTATCAGGGCAACGATTTCTGGGACTTCAGCCTGGTCGATCCGGACAACCGTCGCCCGGTGGATTACGCCAGCCGCCAGCAGGCACTGCAGCAAGCGGTGGACCTGTCAGACTTGTTGCTGAACTGGCGTGACGGGCGCATCAAGCAGGCCTTGATTGCGCGCACCCTGGGTTTGCGTGCCGAGCATGCCGAGCTGTTTCGGCGTGGCACTTACCAGGCCCTGGAAGTGGTGGGCAGCGAGGCCCATCGAGTGCTGGCTTTTGTCCGTGAACGGGAGGGAAAACGCGCCATCGTGATTGTGCCGATACGTTGTGCCGAGCTGCTGGAAAACGGTGCCGAACCACAGGTCCACGCGCCGCTGTGGGGCGATACCCGGGTCAAATTGCCGTTCACCGTCCCTGACGAAAATCTGAAGGGACTTTTTTCCGGCGTCGCAGTCACACAACACAGGGAGCTGCTGGTCAGCGCCGCGCTGGGGGATTTCCCGGTCAATCTCTTTATTCAAACTACCCACACTTGAGTTCAGTTCAGGAGCATTGCGATGAGTACCGACGATAAACGCATCCGCGAATTCGCCTATCAGATCTGGGAATCCGAAGGAAAACCCGAAGGCCAGGAAGCCCGCCACTGGGAGATGGCGCGCAAACTGGCAGAAGCTGAAGCCCTGGCCCCCAAAAAACCAGCCAAGGCAGCGGTGATTAAAACCCCGGTCAGCAAAACGGCCAATGGCAAGGCTGGTGAGAGCAAAGTCGCTGCGCCCAAAACCAAGGCCAAGCCGGCAGCGGCGTCGAAAGTAATCCCGCCGGGAGAAAAGACCGCCGAGAAAAAGTCTCGGGCTGCGCGAAAACCGCCAGCAGTTTGAGACTGTCCTGACAGGGCTTGTGAAGAGTCACCATGAATATTGAGCCTTATGGCCTCATCGCGAGCAGGCTCGCTCCCACAGGGGATCTGTGTCGTTGAAAAGTTTGCGGCCCGTTCCCGATAAATGTGGGAGCGAGCCTGCTCGCGATGGCGGCGTGCCAGTCGCCATAGGTTTTGAGTTTGCAGGAGCACTTATGACCAGCCCAAAGAAAGCCGCAGCGCCTCCCCCGCGTGCCGAAGCCACGCGAATCCGCGAAGGCCTGCCCTTCCCGCTGGGCGCCACCTGGGATGGGCTGGGCGTCAACTTCGCCCTGTTTTCCGCCCATGCCACCAAAGTTGAACTGTGCCTGTTCGACGACACCGGCGAGGTGGAACTCGAGCGCATCGAACTGCCCGAATACACCGACGAGATCTACCACGGCTACTTGCCCGACGCCCATCCGGGGTTGATCTACGGCTATCGCGTCTACGGCCCCTACGATCCGGCCAACGGTCATCGCTTCAACCCCAACAAACTGCTGATCGACCCCTACGCCAAACAACTGGTCGGCAAGCTGAAATGGTCCGAAGCGCTGTTCGGCTACACCATCGGCCACCCCGACGCCGACCTCAGCTTCGATAAACGGGACAGCGCGCCCTTCGTGCCCAAATGCAAGGTCATCGACCCGGCGCACACCTGGGGCCACGATCATCGCGTCAGCGTGCCGTGGGACAAGACAATCATCTATGAAACCCATGTGCGCGGCTTCAGCATGCGTCACCCTGCCGTCCCCGAAAACCTGCGCGGTACCTTTGCCGGGTTGATGGTCGATGACGTGGTGGAGCACATCCGCAAGCTCGGCGTGTCGTCCGTGGAACTGCTGCCGATCCATGCGTTCGTCAACGACCAGCATTTGCTGCACAAGGGCATGACCAATTACTGGGGCTACAACAGCATTGCGTTCTTCGCCCCCGATCCGCGTTACCTGGCCAGTGGCAAGATTGCCGAATTCAAGGAAATGGTCGCGCACCTGCACGAAGCCAATCTGGAGGTGATCCTCGACGTGGTCTACAACCACACCGCCGAGGGCAACGAGCAAGGCCCGACCCTGTCCATGCGCGGTATCGACAACGCGTCCTACTACCGCCTCAAACCCGATGACAAGCGCTTCTATATCAACGATTCCGGCACCGGCAACACCCTGGACCTGAGCCACCCGTGCGTACTGCAAATGGTCACCGACTCCTTGCGCTACTGGGCCTCGGAAATGCACGTGGACGGTTTCCGCTTCGACCTGGCGACCATTCTGGGGCGTTACCACGACGGTTTCGACGAACGCCACAGTTTCCTCGTGGCCTGCCGCCAGGACCCGGTGTTGCGCCAGGTCAAACTGATCGCCGAACCCTGGGACTGCGGCCCCGGTGGTTATCAGGTCGGCAATTTCCCGCCGGGCTGGGTCGAGTGGAACGACAAATTCCGCGACACCGTGCGCGCCTTCTGGAAAGGCGACGATGGGCAACTGGCGGATTTCGCCAGCCGCCTGACCGCTTCGGGCGAAATGTTCAATCAGCGTGGCCGCCGCCCCTATTCATCAGTGAACTTCGTTACCGCCCATGACGGCTTCACCCTCAACGATCTGGTGTCGTACAACGACAAGCACAACGAGGCCAACGACGAAGACAATCAGGACGGCAGCAACAACAACCTGTCGTGGAACCATGGCGTCGAAGGCCCCACCGACGATCCCGACATCAACGCATTGCGCCATCGGCAGATGCGCAACTTCTTCGCCACCCTGCTGCTGGCCCAGGGCACGCCGATGCTGGTGGCCGGCGACGAATTCGCCCGCACCCAGGACGGCAACAACAATGCGTACTGCCAGGACAGCGAGATCGGCTGGGTCAACTGGGACCTCAGCGAAGACGGCAAGGCCCTGCTCAAGTTCGTCAAACGCCTGATCAAGTTGCGCCTGACCTACCCGATCCTGCGGCGCGGGCGTTTCCTGGTGGGTAATTACAACGAGGACATCGGCGTCAAGGACGTGACCTGGCTGGCGCCGGACGGCACGCACATGACCACCCGGCATTGGCACGATGCGCACAATCGTTGCCTGGGCATGCTGCTCGATGGCCGCGCCCAGGAAACCGGCATTCGCCGCAAAGGCGCCGACGCAACGTTGATGCTGGTGGTCAACGCGCATCACGACATCGTCAATTTCCGGCTACCGCAAGTGCCTGACGGTGGTTTCTGGACGTGCATGATCGACACCAACCAGCCGTCGGTCCACGGCCAGGAGCGCTTCGAGTTTGGCCACGAGTACTCGGTCACCGGCCGCTCGTTGCTGCTGTTCGAGTTGCAGCATGAGGAAGAAGAGTAACGAGGAGGTTGAAAAATCACGGAGCCACTGCCGTAGAGCGGAAAAATCATATTGGTTGAGTTCGCGATGCGACGAATAGCGTTACATGAGCAATACTCGATTCGCGGCCATCCAGGGTCGGGATTGTCGCACCACGCTATCCACCAGCCCTCACGGGTCGGCCGGGCTTGACTCGCGCACGACTGAGGGCGAAACACAACAAGGACGTAATCCCCATGAAATCCGTTTCCGTCAGCGAAGCCAGCCTGCCATCACACATCTGGAACAGTGCCCCGCAACTGGACAGCATCCCGGTCATCAGCACCCAATCCCTGGTGCCCACCGGCTCACGCGCGGTGCTCATTGCCCCGCACCCCGGCGATGAAGTCGTGACCTGCGGCGGCCTGCTGCAATTGCTCAGCAGCCTGGGCCACCCGCTGCAATTGATCTCGATCACCGACGGCAGCGCCAGCCATCCGGGCTCTCGGCAGTGGTCGGAAAAGCGCCTCAGTGTATTTCGCCCCCAGGAAAGCGTCGAAGCCATCCGCCGACTCGGGTTGCCGATGCACAGCCTGAAGTGGATTCGCGGCGGGTTTACCGACAATGCCCTGGTGGAACACGAAGAACAGATCGCCCGATTCATCGCGCGCTACCTGCGCCCCGGTGATGTGGTGTTCAGCACCTGGTGCGAGGACGGCAACGTCGACCACGACACCGTCGGCCGGGCCAGCGCCAGGGCCGCGGCCTACGCAGGGGCATCCTACAACGACGTACCGCTCTGGGCCTGGCACTGGCCGGCAAGGGACCGGGAGCTGATACCCTGGCATCGTGCGCGCAAGGTGCGCCTCGATACCTGGACCGTCGCCCGCAAGAGCCACGCCATCCACGCCTACGCCAGCCAACTCGACGGCGAACCGGCCATCGGCCTCGCGCCATTGCTGCCGCGGGCGTTGCTCGAGCGTATCCGCTTGCCTTATGAAATCGTGTTGATTTGAAGGCGCAACCCATCAGACTGAACTGCCTGCCGACGCATCAGTCGCATACATAAGCAGCCCTGAATCAGAGGAGTGGATGTGGCCAGTCATTCAAAACGGCAGGTAGCCCAATCAACGCCATTGAACACACCCACGGCGATTCATCGGCTTCGCGTGCTGACGGTCAACACCCATAAGGGGTTTACCGCACTCAACCGGCGCTTCATCCTCCCAGAGTTGCGTGAAGCAGTGCGCAGTACGTCGGCAGACCTGGTGTTTCTGCAAGAAGTCGTCGGCGAACACGACCAGTATTCCTCCCGCTACAACGATTGGCCACAAACCTCGCAGTATGAATTTCTCGCCGACAGCATGTGGGGCGACTTCGCCTATGGACGCAATGCCGTCTATCCCGACGGTCATCATGGCAATGCCTTGCTGTCGAAATACCCGATCCGCGAGTACCGAAACCTCGATGTTTCCATTACCGGCCCGGAACGTCGCGGCTTGCTGCACTGCGTACTGGACGTGCCGGGGCATAACGAAGTGCATGCCATTTGCGTGCACCTCAGCCTGCTGGAAAGTCATCGTCAGCTGCAGTTGCAGTTGCTCTGCCAACTCCTCGAGTCCCTGCCTGACCAGGCACCGGTAATCATTGCCGGCGACTTCAATGACTGGCAGCTGCAGGGCAATGCCGCCCTGGCCCGTCGCGATTATCTGCACGAAGCCTTCGAACGCCACCATGGCCGCCCGGCCAAAACCTACCCCGCGCGGTTTCCCTTGTTGCGCCTGGATCGCGTCTACCTGCGCAACGCCAGCAGCCACGAGCCGAAAATACTCGGGCACAAGCCGTGGACGCACCTTTCTGACCATTTGCCGTTGGCGGTGGAAGTGCATCTTTGAATCAGGTCGAAACCCGACAACGGGGACCCTTTGGTAACGTACGGGTTGAAACCGCTCTGATTCGAAGTTTTTTAACGATCCTTCGAACAAACAAGTTCCTCGACTGTCGGGCTGGGCCTGGTCGCCAGGGTGACACTGTTGGTGAGCCTGTACATCAGCGCCGACTACAGCAGCGACGTGGATGACAATGATTTGAACGGATTGATTGGCAGCCTGGGGGTGCGGATGCACTGGTAAAAACTGGTATTTCTTACAGTTTCCATGGCACTGACGGTGATGCATTGTGATGGGCACGCCACCCTGATCGAGGTCGTCACGGATGTTAATGGACCATGCGCATCACGGCACACCGGTTCTTGCGGTTTCAGATCCCCGTGGCCTGGGGATCAGGGCCATTCAATACCATCGGCGGCAGGCGGCCGATCCGCTTGAAGCGCGGGTGACGCATCAACGGTTCGATGCCGCCGGGCGGCCGCTGGCCAGCCGTGATCCGTATCTGTTTGCCTTGGCGCAGGACGATGCCTCGGTGCCGGCCAACCTTAGCCAGGTGTTCAGTTTGTCCGGCGTAGCGTTGTCGAGTGACAGCGTCGATTCCGGGTGGCGGGTGGCGTTGCACGGCGGGGCCGGACAACGCGTCGAGGCTTGGGACGGGCGCGGTAGCCACTCCCTGACTGAGTTCGATGAACTGCTGCGGCCGGTGGCAGTACATGAACGTGGTGAAGATGTCACCGAGCATGTGCTTGAGCGCTTCACCTATGCGGGGGTCGATGCCGTCGCGGCCTTGCATAATCTGTGCGGTCAATTGATTCGCCACGACGACCCGGCGGGGACGTTGCACCTTAATGATCTCGGCATCGCTGGCGCACTGCTACAACAGACGCGGCATTTTTTGCTCGAAACCAATCCCGTGAACTGGCCCGACAGCGTGCCCGCCCGCGATGCGTTACTTGAGCCCACTGAGGGCGCCATCACCGCGCTGCACTATGCCGCCAGCGGTGAACTGTTCCAGCAAATCGATGCACTGGGTAATCAGCAGCGTTTTACCTACACCGTCGCCGGTGAATTGAGCGACACGCGACTGACCTTGGCCGGTGGAGGCCAGACAGAACGGACGCTGGTCAGCGATCTTCGCTACAACGCCTCTGGCCAGATCGAGTCGGAAACCGCCGACAACGGCGTCGTCACCCGCCACCGCTACGAGCCTGCGGATGGCCGCCTCATCGGCCTGAGCGCCCACAAAGCCAACGGCACGCCGCTGCAGGATCTGAAGTACCGTTATGACGCAGCCGGCAATGTGCTGAGCCTCGAAGATGCCGCCCAACCGATCCGCTACTTCAACAACCAGCGCATCGAACCGATCAAGACCTACTGTTACGACACCCTCGATCAATTGATCGAAGGCACCGGATGGGAGGCAAAGACAGGGCATGGCGGTCCCGCCCTGCCCGACCTTCAGCCCTTGCCCATCGACCCCAACCAGGTTGCCCAGTACACCCAAACCTATCACTACGACGCGGGCGGTAACTTGCTGGAACTGGTGCACGCCGGCCCCCAACCTCAAGGCCGCACCTTGACCCGTGCCCGATACAGCAACCGTTGCCTGCCCGAACGTAATGGACGGCCGCCGACGGAAGCAGAGCTGGCCGTCGGTTTCGATGCCAACGGCAACCTGTGTGAGTTGCAAGCCGGCCAATCGCTCGGCTGGGACCTGCGCAATCAGCTGTCCACGGTGCGCCCGGTCGTCCGCGCAGACGGCAACGACGATTATGAACGTTACCTCTACGACGGCGGCGGCCAACGGGTGCGCAAGCTGCGTGCAAGCCAGACCAACGCACGCACACTGGTCAGCGAAGTGCGTTACCTGCCCGGCGTGGAAATCCGTACTCACAGCGGCACCGGGGAAATCTTTCATGTGATCACCGCCAGCGCCGGCAGCAACAGCGTGCAGGTGCTGCATTGGGCTGCCCAAAAGCCGGAGAACGTCACCAACGACCAGATGCGTTACAGCCTCAATGACCACCTGCAATCCAGCGCACTGGAACTGGACCAGAACGCCGACCTGATCAGCCAGGAATGGTATTACCCGTATGGCGGCACGGCTTGTTTCGCGGCCCGCTCGGCCACAGAAGCCAAGTACAAGACCGTGCGTTATTCAGGCAAGGAGCGGGATGCGACAGGGCTTTATTACTATGGGTTCAGGTATTACGCGCCGGGGTTGCAGCGGTGGATCAATCCGGATCCGGCGTGGGCGGTTGATGGATTGAATTTTTACAGGATGGTTAGGAATAATCCTGTTGCGCTGCATGACCCGGACGGGTTGTCACCACATGGAGATATGGCGCGAGAAATAATGGCATCGAAAAGCTTTGAGAAGTTTTACGCCAAAAATTCTGAGTTCGCGCTCAAGGCGATGTTAGAAACATATATCGAAAATGGACATGACCCGAAAATCGTTTCGAAAGCAATAGAAAGAGTTCGAAGAGAAATGAGTGCAATAGATGAGCGAGTTGCCGAACACATGAGTAATCTCGCCATCACCGTCCCCCAGAAAAAACTTGGAAAACCCCCGCAAGAATATACCTACATGAAAGAATTCAATGCCATCTATTCCACAAATCGTGGTTCAACAGCAATCAATAGCGCCATGAGAACGGGATCCCGGATTTCCATTAACGGTAAAGAAGTACTACGTGAATTAACAAGGCGGGTTGGAGACGAGGAGTTTTCTGGAAAGGCTGGCAAGGACAATGCAAGATTCATCGAAATTATTGCTGACGGCTTTAACCTGCACAACACCGAACAAATTAGCTACCGACTCTACAATCAAAGCAATTCAACAGCAACCACCTATTATCGCGGTCAAGACATATCAGCTGAAGGACTGGACAAACTTATCTCAGCAAAGGAAGAGGGGACCGTCTTTCATTCAAAGAGCTTTCTTTCGGTAACCAAGGAAAAGAGCATTGCTGAAAAATTCATGCATGGAACTATGCCACTCCTAATAGCGATTAAAGGGTTTAGCGCCTCGAATGTAATTTCCAGACTCTCGGTGCAAAGTGAAAAAGATTTAGTATTTACACCGCATGCAGATTTTGTAGTGACCAGTATCGGAAAACGCGAGAGCAACCAGAACCAATACGTTGTTAACCTTAAAGAGATACGAGGGCACACTGGCACTCGAACCGCAATGCCATATTAAAGCATTCAATGTAGCGCTGGAGTGTGGCACTGGGTTGCAGGCTCACTCCAGAGCTTCTACTTCAGGTCTGAATCACCCCTCCGGCCTTAACATCAACACCGCCAACGGCGGCAAATTCAGCACCAACGACAACCCCTGCCCATGGCTCGGCGTTTCCTCGGCCACTGCCCCGCCACTGTTGCCATAATTGGAACCAGCATAAATCGACGAATCGCTGTTAAGCACCTCACTCCACTGCCCGGCAAACGGCACCCCAACCCGATAAGCCTCACGCGGCACCGGCGTAAAGTTGGCGACCACCAGCACGGGCCGGCCGTCCTTGCTCCAGCGCATCCACGCATAAACGCTGTTGATCGCGTCATCGCCGATCAGCCATTGGAACCCCTGCGGCACATCGTCCTGCTCGTGTAGCGCCGGCTCTTCGCGGTACAAGCGATTGAGGTCAGACACCAGTTTCTGCACGCCCTTGTGCTCGGGGTATTGCAACAGGTACCAGTCCAGCTGCTGGTCGTGGTTCCACTCGCGCCACTGGCCGAACTCGCAGCCCATGAACAGCAGTTTCTTGCCCGGATGCGCCCACATGAAACTCAGGTAGGCCCGCAGGTTGGCGAATTTCTGCCAGCGGTCGCCGGGCATCTTGTCGATCAAAGAGTGTTTGCCGTGCACCACTTCGTCGTGGGAAATCGGCAGGATGAAGCGTTCGGACCAGGCATACACCAGGCCGAAACTCAGCTCGTTATGGTGATGGGCGCGGTACACCGGGTCTTGCTGGATGTAGTGCAGCGAATCGTGCATCCAGCCCATGTTCCATTTGTAGGCAAAGCCCAGGCCGCCCTGTTGCGTGCCCTGGCTGACGCCCGGCCAGGCGGTGGATTCTTCGGCGATCACCAGCGCACCGGGCGCTTCGAGGGCCACTACGTCATTGAGGTGGCGCAGGAAGTCGATGGCTTCCAGGTTCTCCCGCCCGCCATGGCGGTTCGGCACCCATTCGCCAGCCTTGCGCGAGTAGTCGCGGTACAGCATCGAGGCCACTGCGTCGACCCGCAGGCCGTCGACATGGAAATGCTTGAGCCAGTGCAACGCCGACGCCAGCATGTAGCCGTGCACTTCGGTGCGCCCCAGGTTGTAGATCAGCGTGTCCCAGTCCTGGTGGAAACCTTCCTGCGGGTTGCCGTACTCGTACAACGCCGTGCCATCGAACTGGGCCAGGCCGTGGATATCGGTGGGGAAATGCGCCGGCACCCAATCGAGGATCACCCCGAGCCCGGCCACATGGCAGGCGTTGACGAAGGCGGCGAACTCGTCCGGCGTGCCATACCGCGCACTCGGCGCGAATTGCGACAGCAATTGATAGCCCCACGAACCGCCGAACGGGTGCTCCATGATCGGCATCAGTTCGATGTGGGTAAAACCCAGGTCTTTTACATAGGGAATCAGTCGCTCGCTCAGTTCGGGCCAGGTGTACTGGCGGGCCACTTCGCCCAGGTCATCCAGCTCACATTGCCATGAGCCGGCGTGCAATTCGTAGATCGACAAGGGCGCAGTCACCCGGTGGCGGTCGCCCCGGGTCAGCATCCAGTCCTGATCCTGCCAGTCGACGTTCAAGGGTGAAGCGACTTTCGAGGCGGTGTCCGGTGGCAGGCTGGTGGCCAGTGCCACGGGATCAGCCTTCAACGGCAGAATGCCGTGGGCGCCGAGAATCTCGTATTTGTAGGTGTCCCCGGCTTGCAGCCGCGGGATGAACAACTCCCAGACACCGGTGGGATGACGCAAGCGCATCGGATGCCGGCGCCCGTCCCAGACGTTGAAATCACCGACCACCGACACCCGCCGGGCATTCGGCGCCCACACGGCGAAACGCACGCCGTCGACGCCATCCACAGTCTTGAGTTGCGCGCCCAGGCACGCACTGAGGTCGCGGTGATTGCCTTCGGCGAACAGATACAAGTCCATTTCGCCCAGCAACGGGCCGAAGCTGTAAGGGTCTTCGGCCGTTTGCTCTCCGCCGGCCCAATGGGTGCGCAGCAGATACGCTTGCGCACGCTGGAAATGCCCGACGAACAACCCCGGTGTCGCTGTGGCTTCAAGACTCCCAAGCGCTTCGCCCGAGTCCCTGGCCAGCACTTCTACACTCAGGGCGCCCGGCAGATACGCGCGAATGAACTGCCCGCCCATGCCATCGGCGTGCGGGCCGAGAATCGCAAAAGGGTCGATATGCTCGGCGCGCACCAATGCATTGATATCCCGCGTGCTGGGCAGCAGCGCTTCTTTGTGATGACCCTGTTCCTTGTTCGAGACACTCATGACTACTCTCCACCAAGATCGGAAAAGGGTTTGATCCCACTCAATAATCCATATAAACCGTGCAACGGCACGGGCAACCAGGTGGGGCGATTTTCCGCCTCATAGGCCACTTCATACGCCGCCTTCTCCAGACCGAACAGCGCCAGCGCGGCATCCTCGCCTTCTGGATCTTGCCATGCATGGGCAAGACTAGCTGCCGCCAGCCGATAAGCGTCGACAAATGCTTGCCGCGCTTCGCTCGAGTAGCGATCGGTGACCCGCAAGCGCGCGGCAGCGGCTGTCGCGGTGTTATCGACGCTCTGCACGTTGATCGCCATCGCCGCCGCATAGTCGAAGGAACGCAGCACACCGCTGACATCCTTGTACGGACTGTGTTTGCCCCGTCGTTCATGCAATGGTCGCGCCGGTTCACCTTCAAAGTCGATCAGGTAGGCATCGCCCTTGATCACCAGCACCTGCCCCAGATGCAGATCGCCGTGTACACGAATGCGCAGGCCACCCGCAGTCTTTTTGCCTAACGCTTGCACATGGCCGAGGATGGCTTTTTTGTTGTCCAGCAAATGGCTGACCAGAGTCTGGTCCGCCGGGTTCAGTTGATTTTTATGCTGCTTGAGCAAGTTCAACGCATGATCGACTTGCGCCGCGACATCCCTGGCCGAAGCCAGCGCCTCCTTCGGCGTGGTGACCTGCGGCAAGAAGTCCGGATTGGCACTCGGCGCTGCCAGTACCTGATGCATTTCTCCCAGGCGCCGACCGAGCATACCGGCGAAATCTTTCAGTTCGCCGAGCGCGTTGTAGTGTTGTTCCTGCTCGGACACGGCGTCGGCCAGCTCATCGCGCAGCGCCCGCTCGAGGTTGTTCTGCGTCCACTCCCAGGCGTCGCCCTGATTGTTCAGATAGCCTTGGGCGATCATCAGCAGGTTGTCTTCACCCGCCGCATCCCGGCGCACCACCGCACCCAGCAATGGCGAAATATTGCTGAACCCGGCGTTGGTCAGATACGCGCTCATTTCCAGTTCCGGATGCACGCCTGAGGCAACCTTGCGGATCAGCTTCAGCACCAGGCTGTTGCCGATCACCACCGAGCTGTTGGACTGCTCGGCCGACAGGTAGCGCACCGGGGACTCGGCATTGAGGCCGAGTTTTTCAAGTTCCGCGGTGGACTCGAAGCGAATGTCGCCATCACTGGATGCCAACACGGTGCCGGCCTGAATGCCCTGTAATATGGCATGCACAAAGGTGTCCAGGCTGAAGGCATCGGTGATCAGGCCAACCTGACGTCCACGCCGTACCCGCGACAACGCCAACTGGTGCGGCAACGGAGTACCGACCTGATCCTCGGAAATAAAGCCGAACGGCAACTGGTAGCGACTGACCTGGCCAGCGCTGGTGACTTTGATCTCACTGAACAGCACCGGATGCTGCGGATCGCCGAAACGCACGCCATAGGCCAGATCGACCTGTTGAATGGCAGCGTCCTTGCCGGCGAACCAGCGGCGGTTCTGCAACCAGTTCGGCAGGATGCTTTGCTCCAGTGTGGTGCGTGACGGCGCTTCGAGCAGCTCTTCCATGCGTTTTTTCAGCACCAGCGTGGTGAAGTCCGGCAGGCTTTGCGCGGGTTCCACGTGCCAGCTCGGCATCTGGTTTTCCGCGGCGAGGCCAAACCAGTAAAAGCCGTAAGGCGCCAACGTCAGAAGGAAATTCAGCTGGCCAATGGGCGGGAACGCGTTACCCCCGAGCATTTCCACCGGCACCATGCCGACGTAGGCCGACAAATCCAGCTCGGCGGCCTGGGCACTGCGCGACACATTGGCCACGCACAGAATGACTTCGTGCTTGCCATCCACCCCGGTGTATTCACGGGTGTAGGCCAGAATCCGTCGGTTGCTGGGTGAAAGCATCCTCAACGTACCGCGCCCGAAGGCCTTGGATTGCTTGCGCACGGCAAGCATGCGCCGGGTCCAGTTCAACAGCGAATGCGGATCGCCGGCCTGGGTTTCGACGTTGACCGACAGGTAGCCATATTGCGGGTCCATGATCGGCGGCAGCACCAGGCTGGCCGGGTCGGCGCGGGAGAAACCGCCGTTGCGGTCAATGGACCATTGCATTGGCGTACGCACGCCGTCGCGGTCGCCGAGGTAGATGTTGTCGCCCATGCCGATTTCATCGCCGTAATACAGGGTCGGCGTGCCGGGCATCGACAGTAGCAGGCTGTTGAGCAGCTCGACCCGACGGCGGTCGCGCTCCACCAAAGGTGCCAGACGGCGGCGAATCCCCAGATTGATCCGTGCGCGGCGGTCGGCAGCGTAGTAATTCCACAGGTAGTCGCGCTCCTTGTCGGTGACCATCTCCAGGGTCAGCTCATCGTGGTTGCGCAGGAAGATTGCCCACTGACAATTGGCGGGAATATCCGGGGTCTGGCGCAGAATGTCGGTAATCGGGAAGCGATCTTCCTGGGCCAGCGCCATGTACATGCGCGGCATCAACGGGAAGTGAAAGGCCATGTGGCATTCGTCGCCGTTCAGGCCTTTTTTATCGGTGTCGCCGAAGTACAGCTGTGTGTCCTCCGGCCATTGATTGGCCTCGGCCAGCAGCATGCGGTCGGGGTAGTTGGCGTCGATTTCGGCGCGGATCTTTTTCAGGACGTCGTGGGTTTCCGGCAGATTCTCGTTGTTGGTGCCGTCGCGTTCGATCAGGTAGGGGATGGCGTCCAGGCGCAAGCCGTCGATGCCCATGTCGAGCCAGTAACGCATCACCGACAGCACCGCCTTCATGACTTGCGGGTTATCGAAGTTCAGGTCCGGTTGGTGGGAGTAGAAACGGTGCCAGAAGTATTGGCCGGCGACCGGGTCCCAGGTCCAGTTGGACTTTTCGGTGTCGAGGAAAATGATGCGGGTGCCGTCGTATTTCTGATCGTCATCGGACCACACGTAGAAGTCCCGGGCGGCTGAACCTTTTTTGGCCTTGCGTGCGCGCTGGAACCAAGGGTGCTGGTCGGAAGTGTGGTTGATGACCAGTTCGGTGATCACTCGCAGGCCGCGTTTGTGCGCCTCGGCAATGAAACGCCTGGCATCGGCCATGGTGCCGTAGTCACTGTGCACGCCACGATACTCGGCGATGTCGTAACCGTCATCGCGCCGTGGCGAGGGGTAGAACGGCAACAGCCAGATGGTGTTGACGCCCAGGTCGGCGATGTAGTCGAGCTTGGCGATGAGGCCGGGAAAGTCACCAATCCCGTCGTTGTTGGAGTCGAAATACGATTTGACATGAACTTGATAGATCACCGCGTCCTTGTACCAGAGCGGGTCCTTGATGAACGTGGCTGCCTTGGGTTTCTTCGCCATGTGAAACTCCTGGTGAATTCGACTTGGCCACAGGCTGAGACTTCTGTGGCGAGGGAGCTTGCTCCCGCTGGGTTGCGGAGCAACCCTATGCCATTTGACAGGTGCACCGTGTTCAAAGGGATTACGACTGCTTCGCAGCCGAGCGGGAGCAAGCTCCCTCGCCACAGAAATTGTGGTGTTCTCAAGAGGCGGTAATCCTCCAAATCCCGAACGGCTGGTACGCCGGGTCGATCCGCATGAACTGCTGCTTGCCGTGCCAGGTCCAGCGATGGCCATTCATCAGGTCTTCGCCCTGGGTGCTGGCGTCATCGGGCAGGCCCATTTCCCACAACGGCAACTCAAATCTCGCTTCCTGCACGTTGTGCGGATCGAGGCTGACCGCCACCAGAATGAAATTGCTGCCGTCAAAACTGCGTTTGCCGAAGTACAGGATGTTGTCGTTCCAGGCGTTGTAGACCTTAAGGCCCAGATGCGTGTGCAGCGCCGGGTTCTGCCTGCGGATGCGGTTGAGCTGGGCAATCTCGGCAATGATGTTGCCCGGCGCATTGAAGTCCCTGGGGCGGATCTCGTACTTCTCGGAGTCAAGGTACTCCTCCTTGCCCGGCACCGGCGCCGACTCGCACAACTCGAAACCCGAATACATGCCCCACAGGCCCGAGCCCATGGTCGCCAGCACGGCGCGGATGAGGAACCCGGGACGCCCTGAATCATGGAGGAACGCCGGGTTGATGTCCGGCGTATTGACGAAAAAGTTCGGCCGGTAGCATTCGCGCCATGGCGATTCGTTGAGTTCAGTGAAGTAGCTCGCCAGTTCGGCCTTGGTGTTGCGCCAGGTGAAATAGGTGTAGCTCTGGGAATAACCGACCTTGCCCAGGCGCGCCATCATTGCCGGGGTGGTGAAGGCTTCGGCGAGGAAGATCACCTCGGGGTACAACGCCCGTACATCGGCGATCAGCCACTGCCAGAACGGCAAAGGCTTGGTGTGCGGGTTATCGACGCGGAAGATCTTCACACCCTCCTCGACCCAGCCCACCACGATGTCGCGCAGTTCCACCCACAGGCTCGGAATCGCCTCGGGGGCATAGAAGTCGACGTTGACGATGTCCTGGTATTTCTTCGGTGGGTTCTCGGCATATTTGATCGTGCCGTCCGGCCGCCAGTTGAACCAGCCGGGGTGTTGCTTGAGCCAAGGGTGGTCCTGGGAACACTGGATGGCAAAGTCGAGGGCGATTTCCAGGCCATGGGCCGCGGCGGCCGCCACCAGTCGCCGGAAGTCTTCGCGGGTACCCAACTGCGAGTGAATCGCCTCGTGGCCGCCCTCCTCGCTACCAATCGCATAGGGGCTGCCCGGATCATCGGGGCTCGCCGTCAGGGAGTTGTTCGGGCCTTTACGGTAGCTGCGCCCGATCGGGTGGATCGGCGGGAAATACAGCACGTCGAAGCCCATGTCCTGAATCATCGCCAGCCGTGAATGCACGTCATTGAAGGTGCCATGGCGCGCCGGACTGTCGGTGATCGAACGCGGGAACAATTCATACCAACTGGCGAACTGCGCCAGTTCGCGCTCCACATCCACCGGGTACTCCGGGCTCAGGCTCAGGAAAGCACGATGATTGGCGCGAGCCATGAGGTCGGCACTACGCGGGTGCAAAAACAGCGCGACCTGCTCGGCTTCGAGCAGTCCTGACAGTTCATGGTGCAAGGCCGCCAGTTGCTCGCTGAGTGGCCCTTCGCTGCGTTCGGCGGCTTGTTGCACTTGAATTCGCCCTTCCTGCAGCTCCAGGCTGACGGGCACCGCGGCCGCATGTTTCTTTTCCAGTTCGTAGCAAAAACTGGCGAACTGATCGATCCAGGCTTCGATACAGAACAGATAACGGCCCTGGCTCTCGACACGGAACTGCCCTTGCCAACCGTTGTTGCCCAGATCGTGCATGGCCGCACTTTGCCAGACGTCCTCGTCCTCGGCCCGCCAGCGTACGCGAACCCCGAGTTTGTCATGCCCGTCGGCAAACACCTTGGCGGTCACCACCATGTCCTGCCCCACCACGGCCTTGACCGCGAACTGCCCGCCTTCAAGGGTCGGCATGATGTTTTCCATGACGATACGCGGCAGCAACAACGCCTGCGACAGCGGCATGTGCGGGTTGTAGCTCAACTCAGTCGGTTTTTCAGCCGTCATCGAGCCTCTCTCCTGACGCCCCATGGACGCGCGTGTGTCTGGTCGCCATCCCGCTGGACTGTCCGCCCCGGGAAGCACTCACTTAGGTTCCGAGCGACAGTCGCCGGGAAAGTTTCATCTGCAATTTGCGCAATCAAGTCTTTCGGGCAATGGTCAACCCACCAGTCCACCTACTTAAGCACGACTCACGCCATGTGCCACTTGAGGTTTGAACAATCCATTGCTGGCACGATCCTGCCGCCAAGGGAAGAACCGCCAACGACGATGCCGCCGGTGATTGTGAATCCGTCATGAAGACAGTTGATCGCTCCTGCGTCGAAAGCAGGCAAGCTCATAAAAAATGTATGACTCTTCCCAAGAACACGTAGTACCGATCCTAAAGCGGCAAATCTGCCCGCCCGACACTTTACGAAACGCATATCCCACGCCTTATATAGCCATCACTCCGTCAGCCTTGAGCGTGGCCAGCCATGAAAGTGTTTTTTTCCAGCGTCAGCGAACTCACAGACAACGCTAGCGCACAGCACCACGCGCTCAACCGTGAACGACCAATCGACGGCTGGCCTCCCTTTGAAAATATTCAACTACGAATTTCTTTGCTTCGAAGCCGAACGCACCCCCTCGGAACCATCAACCAGAAGCTCAATCATCAGGGAGCTGGAGAATCATCTGCTGCACGGTGATATTGACTACAACCAGCACGAACTCTCACTAACCCCGAGCAACGAGCAGGAATCAGGCTGTGAAAAACCTCCGCTGACAGGGCGGTGGTTGGACGCCGGCACTTGAAAGCCACCGACAGTGATTCGGTGATTTGACCGGGATTGATCAGCGCCTGCCGCCGCTGTTTTAGATAGCCTCCTGCGCTCAACTGCGGCAGGTGCTTCAAGTTGTCGCAGGCCGTGCGCCCAGCACCATCTGATCCGCTTTTTAATGCAATACCTGAGTCTGTTATGCAAACAGATCGCCACTCATAGTGCTCATGCCTGATGGAGGCTGATGAGCGAAAGACCATGAGCGAGAGAATCCCCGTCCGAACCGTAGAAACCTTCGAGCCTTCGCGTCCTAAGATGAAGGCCAAATCCAGCGACAACCACATCCACACCCGCAGCTTCACCGGGCTGTTCCGCAATCTGCGCATCAGTGGTGCGGGTTTTCTGTTTTTGCTGTTTTTCGGCACCGTGTGGTTGAACTGGGGCGGTCGTCAGGCGGTGCTCTGGGATCTTTCCGAAAGCAAATTCCATATCTTCGGCGCGACCTTCTGGCCGCAGGACTTCATCCTGCTGTCGGCGCTGTTGATCATTGCCGCCTTCGGCCTGTTTGCGATCACCGTGTTCGCGGGACGGGTCTGGTGCGGCTACACCTGCCCGCAAAGTTCGTGGACCTGGATCTTCATGTGGTGCGAGAAGATCACCGAGGGCGAGCGCAACCAGCGGATCAAGTTGCAAGCCGCGCCGTGGGGCCTGAACAAACTGATGCGGCGCGCGGCCAAGCACACCTTGTGGCTGGTCATCAGCCTGCTGACCGGTCTGACCTTCGTCGGCTACTTCACGCCGATCCGGCCGTTGGCCGAAGAGCTGCTGAGCTTGCAAATGAGCGGCGTCAGCCTGTTCTGGATGCTGTTTTTTACCGGCGCCACCTACATCAATGCCGGTTGGCTGCGTGAAGCGGTGTGCATGCACATGTGCCCCTACGCGCGGTTCCAGAGCGTGATGTTCGACAAGGACACCCTGACCATTTCCTACGACGTGGCCCGGGGCGAAAACCGTGGCCCGCGCAAACGGGAAGTCAAGCCCGCCGAGGTCGGTTTGGGCGATTGCATCGATTGCCAGCTCTGCGTACAGGTCTGCCCGACCGGCATCGACATTCGCGATGGCTTGCAGATGGAATGCATCGGTTGCGCCGCGTGCATCGACGCCTGCGATTCGATCATGGACAAGATGGGCTACGCCCCAGGATTGATCAGCTATACCTCCGAGCATCAGTTGCAGGGTGGCAAGACCCACCTGCTGCGTCCGCGCCTGATCGGCTACACCGCCGTGCTGCTGGTGATGATCGCCGCCCTGGTGATGGCGCTGGTGGAACGGCCGATGGTGTCGCTCGACGTCAGCAAGGACAGAGGGTTGTTCCGCGAGAACAGCCAGGGGCAGATCGAAAACATCTACAGTCTGAAGGTGATCAACAAGACCCAGCAGCGTCAGGACTATCAATTGAGCCTGGTCGATGCCGATGGTTTCGAGTTGCGGGGCAAGACCGGGTTGAGCCTGGCACCGGGCGAGATTGTCGATGTGCCGGTGTCGGTGGCGATGCTCTCGCAACGTCCGGCCAGTAGCTCACAGAGCATCGGCTTCAAGGTGGTCGACCACGATGAGCCCGACATCTACAGCGTGGCGAAGAGCCGGTTTGTTGCGCCGATGAATCGCTGAACCTTTAAGATACAGAGCTTTAAAGATCGCAGCCTTCGGCAGCTCCTACGCACGCAAGCCGATCCATTGTAGGAGCTGCCGAAGGCTGCGATCTTGGCGGTACGACCATCCCCTTTCTCCAAATGACACCCAACCGGGCTTTTGATGAAACGCTACGAAAAATTCGCCGACGACATCGCAGAACTGATCCGCTCCGGCGTCCTCGGCCCGGGCCAGCGTGTACCCTCGGTGCGCTACGCCAGCCAGACCTACGGCGTCAGCCCGTCGACGGTGTTCCAGGCCTACTACCTGCTGGAACGTCGCGGGCTGATCCGCGCTCGCCCGCGTTCCGGCTACTTCGTCAACGCTCATGCAACCCGACCGTTTTCCGAACCGGTGATCAGCAATCAGGTCAACGAATCCACGGAAGTCGACGTCAGCGAACTGGTGTTCTCGGTGCTCGACTCGATCAAGGACCCGAACACTGTGCCCTTCGGCTCGGCGTTCCCCAGCCCGACGCTGTTTCCCCTGCAACGCTTGTCCCGCTCCCTGGCCAGCGCCAGCCGCGCAATGGACCCGCGCATGGTGGTCACCGACATGTCGCCGGGCAACCCGCAACTGCGTAGGCAAATCGCCCTGCGCTACATGGTCGGCGGACTGATGCTGCCCATGGAAGAACTGCTGATCACCAACGGCGCGCTGGAAGCCCTCAACCTGTGCCTGCAAGCGGTGACCCAACCCGGCGACCTGGTGGCCATCGAAGCCCCGGCGTTCTATGCCTGCCTGCAAGTGCTCGAACGCCTGAAGCTCAAGGCCGTGGAAATCCCCGTGCACCCGCGCGACGGCATCGACCTCGGTGTGCTCGAGCAAACCCTGGAGCGCCATCCGATCAAGGCCTGCTGGTGCATGACCAGCTTCCAGAACCCCATGGGCGCGACTGTGCCCGAGGCCAAGAAACAGCAGCTTGTGGAGTTGTTGCGCCGCCACCAGGTGCCGCTGATCGAAGACGACGTCTACGCCGAACTGTATTACGGCCAGCAAGCACCTAAACCGGCCAAGGCCTTTGATACCGAGGGCCTGGTGATGCACTGCGGCTCGTTCGCCAAAAGCCTGGCCCCCGGCTACCGCATCGGCTGGGTCGCCGCCGGGCGCTATGCGCAGAAAATCGAACGACTGAAACTCATGACCTCACTCTGTGCCTCGATGCCGGCCCAGGCCGCCATCGCCGATTACCTGCAACACGGCGGCTACGACCGGCACCTGCGTAAATTGCGCCATGCGCTGGAAGACCAGCAAAGCGCCATGCTCGCCGCCATCGCCCGCTATTTCCCCGCGCAAACGCGGGTCAGCCAACCGGCGGGCGGGTACTTTTTGTGGCTGGAATTGCCGGAACAGATGGATTCGCTGAAGTTGTTTCAGATGGCGCTGGCCCAAGGCATCAGCATCGCGCCGGGGCCGATCTTTTCGCCGACGCAGCGGTTCAGGAATTGTATTCGGTTGAATTATGGCAGCCCGTGGGATGAGGCTGCGGAGAAGGCGATGGAGACGTTGGGGCGGATTGTGCGGTCGTTTTGATGGTTAGAGGGTGCCTTGCACTATCGCCTTCGCGAGCAGGCTCGCTCCCACAAGGGTTTATCCGTGTACACAATATCTGTGAACACTGGATATCCGCTGTGGGAGCGAGCCTGCTCGCGATGAGGCCATATCCAACAACACAAAACTGAAGCGTTAACGCCCACCACCAAGATCAACAAACGTCCCCGTCGCATAAGAAGCCTTGTCCGACAGCAACCAGACAATCGCCTCCGCCACCTCATCCGGACGCCCGCCCCGGGCCATCGGAATCGCCGATTCCATTTTGCTGACCCGATCCGGATCACCGCTCAAGGCATGGAAATCGGTGTAGATGTAGCCCGGGCGCACAGCGTTGACCCGAATCCCCTCGCCCGCCACTTCCTTGGACAGGCCGATGGTGAAGGTGTCCAGCGCACCTTTGGAGGCGGCGTAGTCGACGTACTCGTTGGGCGAGCCCAAACGCGAGGCCACCGAAGACACGTTGACGATGCTGCCGCCCTGCCCGCCGTGCCTGGGCGACATGCGCAGGATCGCGTGCTTGGCACAGAGGATCGGCGCCAGGACGTTGGTTTTCATGATTTTGAGAATGCGGAACTCGGACATCTCGTCGACCCGGGACTTTTGCCCGACGGTGCCGGCGTTGTTCACCAGCGCGGTGACCCGGCCCAGTTCACTGTCCACCCGATGGAACAGCGCGATGACTTCGTCTTCGATGCTGACGTCGGCCCGCACCGCAATGGCTTGCGCACCGAGGGCGCGGACTTGCTCGAGCACGCCGAGTGCAGCCTGTTCGTCGGCCTGGTAGTTGATGCAGATCCGATAGCCCTGCGCGGCGGCCAACAGAGCGGTGGCGGCACCAATGCCGCGGCTACCGCCGGTGATGATGATGACTTTGTCCATGCGAGCTTTCCCCCAATCAAAGCTAAAGCGGTCGGGGGCAAGAATAACCGCCATTGACGGTTTTTGCATGGCTTCACGTCAGCTGTCATGTCATCGACATTTCGCGCTCGGCACTGGCTTTCAACTGCTCGACCAATTGCTCCCCGCGATGGATTTCCACCATGAAGCCTGCGGCCGGCAACGGATGCCCCAGCAGGTACCCCTGCAACGAATCGCAACCGAGCTGGGTCAGGAAGTCCTGCTGCACGCCCGTCTCCACACCTTCGGCGACGATGCGCAACCCCAGCGCCTGGCCGAGGGCGACGATGGCCGAAACGATGGCGGCGTCATCGCTGTCGTGCTCCAGGTCGCGGACAAAACCGCGGTCGATCTTCAGTTCGTTGGCCGGCAGGCGCTTGAGGTACATCAAGCTCGAATAGCCAGTACCAAAATCGTCGATGGACAGGTCGACGCCCATTTCCGACAGTTCCTGAAGCACCGTCATGCTCGCATCGGCATCGCTCATGGCCGTGGTTTCGGTGATTTCCAGGGTCAGGCTGTTGGCCGGCAGTTGGTGTGTCGCCAGCGCTTTGGCGACGCTCTGGACCAGCCCGGAATGACAGAACTGGATAGCCGAAAGGTTCACCGCAATGCGCCAATCGGTGTAGCCCGACACGTACCACTCGCGCATCTGGCGGCAGGCTTCGTTGAGCACCCACTCGCCAATCGGGATGATCAGGCCGGTTTTTTCCGCCATTTCGATGAATTTGTCCGGTAACAGCAGCCCTTGCGTCGGGTGCTCCCAGCGCAACAAGGCCTCGGCGCCCACCGGACGGCCATTGGCGGCGTCGAACTTGGGCTGGTAATACAGGCTGAATTCCTTTTGTTCCACGGCATTGCGCAAGTCCTGCAGCAATTGCAGCTGTTTGCGGGCGTTGCTGTTCATCGAGGCATCGAAAAAACTGTAGCCGTTTTTACCCGCGCCCTTGGCGTGATACATCGCCGCGTCGGCGTTCATCAGCAACTCGTGGGCGGACTGCCCATTACCGGGGTAGAGCGCGATGCCGACGCTGGCGGAAATGTGCAAATCATGTTCGGCAACCCGGAACGCCCGCGCGATCAGCCCGACCTGACGGGCCGCGAGGCTCAAGGCGTCGTTCTGTTCGCTCAATTGCACCAGCAACACGAACTCATCGCCGCCGATCCGCGCCAGGGTGTCCTGGCTGCGCAAGTCTTCGCGCAGGCGCACGGCCACTTCGCGCAACAGCAAATCACCCATATGGTGACCAAAGGCATCGTTGACCGGTTTGAAGCCGTCCAGATCGATGAACATCAGGGCAAAGCAGCCACCCTGTTCCCGGACCCGCGACATGGCCTGATCGATACGATCGGCAAGCAACATCCGGTTCGGCAACCCGGTCAGGGTGTCATGCAGAGCCAGTTGGGTCAGTTCACGGTTGGCCTCGGTCAGCGACTCAGCCAGGCTCGCGGTGCGGGCCTCCAGGCGCGCATCGAGGATCGAGGTCAGCAAAGCGATGCTCAGCACCGCCAGCGTGGTGACCAGCACCAGATTGTCCAGGCCCTTGCCGCTCAGGCCATTGACCGCCGCCCCGCAAAAACTGCCATCGGCAAAGCGTGCGGCGGCCATGCCGGTGTAGTGCATGCCGACGATGGCGATACCCATGATCACGGCGGCACCACCACGGATCAGACGGACATAGGGCGTGTGCTGGCGCAGGCGGAAAGCAATCCACAATGCCGCGCCCGATGCACCGACCGCGATCAGAAGCGAAGCGCCGAACAACGTCGGATCGTAGTCGATGCCCGGTTGCATGCGCATAGCGGCCATGCCGGTGTAGTGCATCGCACTGATGCCGGCGCCCATGACTAACGCGCCGAAGGCCAGCTGCCAGGCGGGCAATTGCGGTTGGCTGACCAGCCACAGTGCAAAACCGCTGGAGAGCACGCCAATCAGCAGCGACAACAGGGTGATCGTGCCGTCGTAGCCCAGATCGATCGGCAACTTGAACGCGAGCATGCCGATAAAGTGCATCGACCAGATGCCGATGCCCATGGCAACCGCCCCGCCCGCGGTCCACAAATGCACGGCGCGGCCTTTGGCGGTGGCAATACGTCCGGTCAGGTCGAGTGCGGTGTATGAGGCGAGAATCGCGACACAGAGCGAAATGATAACCAGGGTGGGGGAATAGCTGCCGATGGACATGGGGACTTCTCGTGCATGCCCCCCTTGTTGGTATTGATTCTCGCTGGGGGGCAAATGCGGCGATTGTACTGATTCCAAATGAGAACGCACTCACAAAATGAGCAAAGGGCCATCAGTCCGATGAAACGCTTGTTTTAAGGTTTTACATTAACTCTGGCATACCCGGACTCGAGGCTTGGATTACCGTGCCAGACACGTGCGTCAATAGCGAATGCACTATTGTGGCGAGGGAGCTTGCTCCCGCTGGGCTGCGGAGCGGCCCCGAAACCTGACCCCAAAATCATTCAGAAGGATCACGATCGCAAGTTTTGCGAGTGCTTCGCGCTCGAGCGGGAGAAAGCTCCCTCGCCACAGACAAGTCACTCTGGGCACAAATGCATTACTGGCTATCGCTCACCTGAAGCTGCCCATCCCAGCCACCTCCCAACGCGGCAATCAACTGCACGCTGGCAATCAGGCGGCTTTGCAGCAGGTCCAGGTTACTGCGTTCATTGCTCAGCGCCGCGGCCTGGGTCACCACTACATCGATGTAGGCAATCAAACCGGCCTTGTACTGGTTCTGGGTCAGGCGTAGCGATTCACGGGCGGCGTCCAGTGCCTGTTGGCGCACGACGGCTTCGTCTTCAAGCACCTTGAGTTGCACCAGGAAGTTTTCCACCTCGCGGAATCCGTCCAGCACGGTCTGGCGGTATTTGGCCACCGTTTCGTCATAGGCCGCTTCACTGCGGTCGATTTCCGCCGAGCGCTGGCCGCCATCGAACAGGGTCATGGCCAATTGCGGTCCGACCGACCAGAAGCGGTTCGGCAGGCTGATCCAGTTGGAATAGGTGCTGCTGCTGTAACCGCCGTTCATGTTCAATGTCAGGTCGGGGTAATAGGCGGCCTTGGCCACACCGATGTTGGCGTTGGCGGCCATCACCGAACGCTCGGCGGAAGCAATATCCGGACGCCGCTCCAGCAACTGCGAAGGCAAGGCCGGCGGCACTTGCGGCAACGGCGGAATGTCCTGGCTTTCCGCCAGGCTGAACTCCGAAGGCGGCAGGCCGATCAGCACGGCAATGGCGTTCTCGAACTGCGCGCGTTGCCAGATCAGGTCAATCATATCGGCTTCGGTGCCTTTAAGCTGCGTCTGGGCCTGGGCCACGGCGTCCTTGCCCGATACGCCGGCGCGGTATTGGTTCTCGGTCATCTTCAACGACCGCTGATAAGCATCGACCGTGTCCTGGAGCAAGCGCTTCTGGCCATCGATCACGCGTAACTGCAGGTAGTTCTGCACCAGTTCCGACTGCTGGCTCAAGCGCATCGCGGCCAGATCGGCAAAGCTGGCCTGGGCATTCGCGGTGTCGGCTTCGAGGCCCCGGCGCAGCTTGCCCCATACGTCCGCTTCCCAACTGACGCCCACCTGGGCGGAATACGTGTCGCGAATACCGCTGGACGAACTGGTCAGGCTGGAATTGCTGCTGCCAGTGCCCTGACTTGAGCGGTTCTTGCTGACATTCAGGTCGACCGTCGGGAAAAACGCCCCGCGTGCGCTGCGCACCAACGCCTGGGCCTGCCGGTACTGGGCTTCGGCCTGGGCGACGGTCTGGTTGGAGCTATTGAGCTTTTCGACCAGGTCGTTGAGCTGCCGGTCACCATACAACTCCCACCAGGCGCCGCGCGCCAGGGCATCGCTCGGATTGGCCTGACGCCAGCCCTCTGCGGCCTTGTACTGCGCAGGCTCGGCGGTTTGCGGGCGCTGGTAATCCGGGCCGACGGCGCAGGCACTGAGCATTGCCACGCACAGTGACAGGCTCAACAGACGCGAGCCTCGAGCAATGAGCAGCGGTGCAGCCAGGTTGAAAAGCGAACGTTCAGTCATAGCGGAGTTTCCAGAGCAGCATCGGTACGCACCCCACGCCATTTATTGAAGCGATGGCGCAGTTTGTCGAGATAGAGGTAAACCACCGGGGTGGTATAGAGCGTCAGTACCTGGCTGAAGATCAGCCCGCCGATGATGGTCAGACCCAGCGGCTGGCGCATTTCCGCCCCTTCGGCACGGCTCAGCAATAACGGCAAGGCACCGAGGATCGCCGCCAGGGTGGTCATCAGAATAGGTCGCAAACGTTGCAGGCAGGCACTGCGAATCGATTCCAGCGGTGCCATGCCCTGGTGTCGCTCCAGCTGCAACGCCAGGTCGATCATCAGAATCGCGTTTTTCTTCACCACGCCGATCAGCAGAAACAGCCCCAGCAATGAAATCAGGCTGAACTCGCCGCCCAGCGCATAGATCGACAGCAATGCGCCGACCCCGGCCGACGGCAGGGTGGACAGGATGGTCAGCGGATGAATGTAGCTTTCGTACAACACGCCGAGCACCAGATACACAGCCACCAGCGCGCCGAGAATCATGAACGGCTGGCTTTTTTGCGTGGCGGCAAAGGCGTCGGCGGTGCCGGCCATTTTCACGATCACGTCTTCCGGCAGGCCGACCTTGGCAATCGCTCGTTCAATGGCGGCACTGCCCTGCTCCACGGTCACGCCTTCGGCCATGTCGAAGGCAATGCTTTCCGAAGCGAACTGGCCTTCGTGGCTGACCCGGTCGTTTTCCAGGCTGTTTTCGTAATGGGCGATGGTTGACAGTGGAATCCGTGCGCCATCAGCGGTAATCACCTGGACCTGCTTGAGAGTGATCGGGTCCTGGGCGTATTTCGGATTGACCTCCATCACCACCTGATACTGGTTGAGGCTGTCGTAGATGGTCGAAATCTGTCGCTGACTGTAGGCGTTGTTCAGCACCGCCGTGACCATGTCCATGTCGACACCCAGGCGCTTGGCCTGGTCGCGGTCGACGATCAGCGTCACTTGCCGGGCGCCCCGGCCTTCCCGCGCATCGATCGCCGTCAGCTCCGGCAAGGCCCTGAGCGCGGTGACGACTTTCGGATACCACTCGCGCAACGACCCCAGGTCACCGCTTTGCAGGATGTAGGAATATTGCGAGGAGGTCTGCTCGCGGCCGCCGCCGAATTGCAGGTCCTGATCAGCCATGAGCATCAGTTGTGCGCCTGGGACCTTGGGCATTTCCTTGCGCAGACGCTCGATGACCTTTTGCGCGGAAATGTTGCGTTCCTTGATCGGCTTCAGGCGCACCAGCATGAAGGCGTTGTTGGTGCCGTTGTTACCGCCAATGAACCCGGCGACGCTTTCTACCGCCTCATCCTTCAACACCGCGCGGCGGAAAATCTCCATCTTCGGCTGCATCACACTGAACGACAGGCCGTCGTCGCCGCGCACGAAACCGATCAGTTGGCCGGTATCCTGCTGTGGCATAAATGTTTTAGGAACAACCACATACAACGCGATATTCACGCCAATTGTCACGAATAGACTGAGCAAGGTCAGGCGCTTGTGGCGCAGCACCCAGTCGAGGCTGGTGGCGTATTTGCCGACCATCCAGTCGTTGGCCCGCCGGCTCCAGCGTTGCAGGCGGTTCTCCTGCCCCGGCGTGTGCGGCTTGAGCCAGCGAGCGCAGAGCATCGGGGTCAGGGTCAACGACACCACCAATGAGACCACGATGGCCGCTGCCAGGGTGATGGAGAATTCGCGAAACAGGCTCTCGATGATCCCGCCCATGAACAGGATCGACAGGAACACCGCCACCAGCGACACGTTCATCGACAACAAGGTGAAACCGACTTCCTGGGCGCCGAGGTATGCCGCCTTCATCGGCTTTACGCCCTCGTCGATATGCCGGGATATGTTCTCCAGCACCACGATGGCATCGTCCACCACCAGCCCGGTGGCCAGGATCAACGCCATCAACGACAGGTTGTTCAGCGAAAAGCCATAGAGGTACATCACGGCAAAGGTGCCGACCAGCGACACCGGCACCGCCAGGGTCGGAATCAACGAGGCGCGGAAGTTACCAAGGAACAGGAACACCACCAGGATCACCAGCGCCACGGCGATCAGCAGGGTCATTTCCGCTTCGTGCAGCGTGGCCTTGATCACCGGCGAGCGGTCCATGGCCAGGTTCAGCTTGACGCTGGCCGGCAACACCGCCTGCAACGCCGGCAACTGGGCCTTGATCTCGTTGACCGTCTCGATGATGTTGGCGCCGGCCTGCCGGTTGATCACCAGCAGTACCGCCGCGTCATCGTTGAAGAAACCGCTGTTGTAGCGGTCCTCGACGCTATCGCTGACCTTCGCTACGTCCTTCAGGCGCAGGGCCGCACCGCCGTTGTAGTGGATGATCAGCGACTCGTAGTCCTTGGCTTTTTCCAGCTGGTCGTTGGCCTGGACCTGCCACAGCCGTTGGTCGTCTTCCACCGAGCCCTTGGGCCGGCGCACGTTGGCATTGGCGATGGTGTTGCGCACATCGTCCAGGGCCACGCCGTACTGGTTGAGCGACTGCGGTTCGAGTTCGATACGTACCGCTGGCAGGGAACTGCCGCCGATCTGCACCTCGCCGACGCCCTGCACCTGGGACAGGCTCTGGGACAGGATCGTCGAGGCCAGGTCATAGAGCTGGCCTTTTTCCAGCACATCCGACGTCAACGACAGCACCATGATCGGCGCCTGGGACGGATTGACCTTCTTGTAGGTCGGCATGCTGCGCATCCCGCTCGGCAGCAAGTTGCGCGAGGCATTGATGGCCGCCTGCACTTCCCGCGCCGCGCCGTTGATGTCGCGGTCGAGGTCAAATTGCAGAATCACCCGGGTCGATCCCTGGCTGGACCGGCTGCTCATGGTGTTGACCCCGGCAATGGCGCCGAAAGAGCGTTCCAGCGGCGTGGCCACGGTGGACGCCATCACCTCGGGGCTCGCCCCCGGCAGGCTGGCCTGGACCACGATCACCGGAAAGTCCATTTGCGGCAGCGGCGACACGGGGAGCAAACCGAAGCTCACGCCGCCCAGCAGCATGATGGCCAGGCTCAACAACATGGTCGCGACCGGGCGCTTGATGAAAGGTCCGGAAAGGTTCATGGCTGCTCTACCGCTTCCACGGACTCAGGCTTGCGGCCCCAGCGCCGACCGAGACGGTCGAAATACAGGTAAATCACAGGCGTGGTGAACAGCGTCAAAACCTGGCTCAGCAGCAGACCACCAACCATCACCAGACCCAGCGGCTGACGCAATTCTGCGCCGGAACCGGTGGCCAGCATCAACGGCACGGCACCGAACAACGCGGCCAGTGTGGTCATCAGGATCGGCCGGAAGCGCAGCAGCGCGGCCTGATAGATCGCCGTCTGCGGGTCCATGCCCTGGTTGCGCTCGGCGTCGAGGGCGAAGTCGATCATCATGATCGCGTTCTTCTTGACGATGCCGATCAGCAAAATGATGCCGATGATCGCGATCATGCCCAGGTCGTTGCCGCTGAGGATCAACGCCAGCAAGGCGCCCACCGCCGCCGACGGCAGGGTCGAGAGAATGGTAATCGGGTGGATGTAGCTCTCGTAGAGCACGCCCAGCACGATGTACATGGTCACCACCGCCGCCAGAATCAGCAGCAAGGTGCTCGACAACGACGCCTGGAACGCCTGCGCCGCGCCCTGGAATTGGGTCTGCACGCCAATCGGCATGCCGATGTCCTTCTGCACCTGCTCGATGATCTGCACTGCATGCCCCAGCGCCACGCCGGGCGCAAGGTTGAAGGACATCATCACCGCCGGGAACTGGCCGATGTGGGTGATCGCCAGTTGCGCCTGACGCTCCTCGATATGCGCCAGGCTGGACAGGCGCACCTGGCCGCCATCGGTGGTCTTGACGTGAATCTGGTTCAACGCATCCGGGCCGATCTTCTCGCCGGACTGCGATTGCAGCACCACGCGGTATTGGCTTGCCTGGGTGTAGATGGTGGAAATCTGCCGCTGGCCAAAGGCGTCGTACAACGCATCGGTGATGTTCGACACCGACACCCCGACCCGCGACGCCGCATCGCGGTCGATCACCAGATAAACCTGCAAGCCCTTGTCCTGTAAATCGCTGGCAACGTCGGTCAGTTCCGGCCGGTCGGCCAGGGCGTCGACCAGTCGCCCGCTCCACAGGCTCAGCAGCTCAGAATCCGGCGAAGACATGCTGAACTGGTACTGCGTGCGGCTGACCCGGTCTTCGATGGTCAGGTCCTGCACCGGTTGCATGAACAGGCGGATGCCGACCAGTTTGTCCAGCTCCGGTTGCAGCCGGGCAATCACTTGCGTTGCACTCAGATCACGGTCGTGGTGCGACTTGAGGTTGATCAATAACCGACCGCTGTTGAGGGTCGAGTTATCGCCATCCACGCCAATATAGGAGGACAGGCTCTCGACGGCCGGGTCGGCCAGAATGACCTTGGCCAGTTCCTGTTGGCGCTCGCTCATGGCGGCGAAAGAAATCGATTGCGGCGCTTCGGAAATACCCTGAATGACGCCAGTGTCCTGCACCGGGAAGAAGCCCTTGGGCACCACCATGTACAGGAATACCGTCAGCACCAAAGTGCCAATGGCCACCATCAAGGTCAGCGGCTGGTGCTTGAGCACCCACTGCAACTTGCGTCCATAAGCGGCAATCATCCAGTCGATGAATGCACCGCTGGCACGGTAGAAACGGCCCTGCTCTGCTTCCTTGGGTTCACGCTTGAGCAACCGCGCGCACATCATCGGCGTCAGGGTCAGGGAAACGACCAGGGAAATCAGGATCGCCACCGCCAGGGTGATGGCAAATTCGCGGAACAGCCGCCCGACCACGTCCGCCATGAACAGCAGCGGGATCAGCACGGCGATCAGCGACAACGTCAGGGAGATCAGGGTGAAGCCGATCTGCCTGGCGCCCTTGAGCGCGGCGTTCAGCGGGCTGTCGCCCTCCTCGATAAAACGCGCAATGTTCTCCAGCATGACGATCGCATCGTCCACCACGAAACCGGTGGCGATGGTCAGGGCCATCAGGGTCAGGTTGTTGACCGAGAACCCGGCCAGGTACATCACGCCGAACGTACCGATCAACGACAGCGGCACGGCCACCGACGGAATGATCGTGGCGCTGGCGCGGCGCAGGAACAGAAAGGTGACCATGACCACCAGGGCGATGGCGATCAGCAATTCGTGCTGCACGTCCTTGACCGAGGCGCGGATGGTCTGGGTGCGGTCGGTCAGCACCACCACGTCGAGGCCGGCCGGCAGGTTGTCGGTGATGCTCGGCAGCAGGGCCTTGATCCGGTCCACCACTTCGATCACGTTGGCGCCGGGCTGACGCTGGATGTTCAGCAGCACGGCCTGGTTTTCGTTGGCCCACGCGGCGAGTCGCTCGTTCTCGGCGCCGTCGACGATTTCCGCCACGTCCTTGAGCCGCAACGGCGCACCGTTGGCGTAGGCCAGGATCAGGTTGGCGTAGTCCTTGGGTGAGGTCAGTTGATCGTTGGCATCGAGCATCGAGACCCGGGTCGGGCCGTCGAAGTTACCCTTGGGCTGGTTGACGTTGGAGGCGCCGATCAGGGTGCGCACGTCCGAAAGGTTCAGACCATTGGCGGCCAGCGCTTCCGGATTGACCTTGATGCGCACGGCCTGGCGTTGGCCGCCGGCAATGCTGACCATGCCGACACCGCTGATCTGGGCGATTTTCTGCGCCATGCGGGTGTCGACCAGATCGTTGAGCTTGGGCAACAGCATGGTCTTGGAGGTGATGGCCAGGGTCAGCACCGGCGTATCGGCCGGGTTGACCTTGTTGTACACCGGCGGCGCCGGCAGGTCCTTGGGCAGCAAGTTGGTCGCGGCGTTGATCGCCGCCTGAACTTGTTGCTCGGCCACGTCCATGTTGATTTCGAGGCTGAACCGCAGGGTCAGTACCGACGCCCCGCCGGAACTGGTGGAAGCCATTTGCGTCAGGCCAGGCATTTGCCCGAACTGCCGCTCAAGCGGCGCGGTTACCGCGCTGGTCATGACATCCGGACTGGCGCCGGGATATAGCGTCATGACGCGAATGGTCGGGTAATCGACCTGGGGCAACGCCGACACCGGCAGCAGCCGATAGGCGATGACGCCGGCCAGGATAATCGCCAGCATGCTCAGCGTGGTGGCTACCGGGCGAAGGATGAACAGCCGCGAGAGATTCATGCGCCGCCCTTTTTCGCCTTGTCGGTGGTCGCGGGCGTTGCCGCGTCGGCCGCCGACTTGCCTTGCAGGTGTTCGGTTGGCGTGGTCGGCACGTCCTGGCTGTCGTTGACCACCTCCACGTCGCTGCCGTCCTTCAGGCGGTCGGTGCCTTCCAGAACAACCCGCTCGCCCGCCGACAGACCTTCGGTGACCACGGTGTTCAGGCCGTCACTGGCGCCGACTTTCAACTGACGGATCCTGACCTTCTTGTCACCGTCCAGGGCATAGGCAAATGTACCGTTGGTGCCGAACTGGATCGCGGCGGAAGGCGCGAGCACTACATCTTTTAGGGTGTCGGCCAACAGGCGCACATTGACGAACTGGTTGGGAAATAGCGACTGATCGCGGTTCTCGTAACGGGCCTTGAATTTCAGGGTGCCGGTGGTGACGTCGATCTGGTTGTCCAGGCTCTGCAGCACGCCAGTGGCCTGCAATTTGGTATCACCGCGATCCCAGGCTTCAGCCGGCAATCTGGCACCGCTGCGATAACGGGCGAGTACGGTGTCGAGGCTGTTTTCCGGAAGAGTGAAGGCCACGCTGATCGGTTGGGTCTGGGTGATGATCGCCAATGCGGTGGTGTCATTGGCGGCTACCAGGTTGCCGACGTCCAGTTGACGCAGGCCAACGCGACCGGTGATCGGTGCGCGGATTTTGGTGAATTCAAGGTTGAGTTTAGCGTCGTTGACCGCGGCCTGATTGGTCTTGACCGTGCCCTGGAACTGTCCGACCAGCGCTTCGGCGGTGTCCAGGGTCTGCTTGGCAATACTGTCTTCGCGATACAGGCCGCGATAGCGCTCGACGTCGACCTGGGCGTTTTTCAGCTGCGCCTGATTCTGCAGCAAGGTGCCTTCGGCCTGAAGCAAGGCGTTCTGGTAGGGGCGCGGGTCGATTTCGGCCAACAGGTCGCCAGCCTTGACCATCTGACCTTCTTCGAAATGGATCTTGACCAGCTCACCACCGACGCGACTGCGGACATTGATGGTGTTCAGCGCAGTGACCGTGCCCAGCGCCTTGAAGTACAGAGGGAAATCACCGGTGACTGCCGGAGCCACTCGCACCGGTACCGGCCCGGACGCCCCGCCGAATCCAGGTCGCATTCCACCTGACCTGCCGGTATGCCCGGCGACGGCTTTCTGCCCCGCAGCCTCTTTGGGTGCAGCGCTGCCGGGCCAGAATTTCCAGCACAGGGCGGCGATGACCAGCAGGACAAGCAGGCCGAACAGCCAGCGACGAGGACTACGGGAAGCGGAGGATTGCATTGAGTGATCAACCATTGGGCGCGTGGGCTTTTTTTACATGAGGGAACGATAAGCACTGGCGGGTTTTAAGCAAAGCGCCTTTACCGGCAATTTACCTTTGGCTTACGTAGCAGGAGTTTTGTGTAAGACACTGAAGCACAAATGAAAACGGCCTGAACAGAGGGTAATGCTGGTCAGTGCAGGAGCGAGCTTGCTCGCGATGGTCGTTAACGATAACGCATGTCTACTGACGAAACGCAGCGTTCTTGAGTCCATCGCGAGCAAGCTCGCTCCTACAACAGCATTATTGACAGCGGGGGTGTCAACAATTGTAACGGTGCTTACTTACTTCAAAACAGCGAGTGCCGCTTCGTAGTTCGGCTCGTCAGCGATTTCACCGACCAGTTCGCTGTGCAGCACGTTGTCGTTTTCGTCCAGAACCACCACGGCACGGGCGGTCAGGCCTTTGAGCGGGCCGTCAGCGATGGCCACGCCGTAGTTCTGGATGAACTCGGCACCGCGCAGGGTCGACAGGTTCTGTACGTTTTCCAGGCCTTCGGCACCGCAGAAACGCGCCTGGGCGAACGGCAGGTCAGCGGAGATGCACAGCACAACGGTGTTGGCCACTTCGTTGGCCTTGGCGTTGAACTGGCGCACGGAGGTGGCGCAGGTCGGGGTGTCGATGCTTGGGAAGATGTTCAGCACTTTGCGCTTGCCGGCAAAGTCTTTCAGGGTGACGTCGGACAGATTGCCAGCAACCAGGGAAAAGGCTGGCGCCTTGGAACCGGCTTGTGGCAGTTGGCCGTTGACTTGAACCGGGTTGCCTTTAAGAGTGACTTGAGCCATGAACGGAGTCCTTCTGACATTGGTGTGGAGAAATTTGACGAGGCCGAAGTTAACCACGAAATTGTCCGACGACCTACGGTCAAACATAAATTGTCATGTATCGGCGCACAAAACTGGATACAACCCACAGGGACAGCAGTGTTATTTGAGTAACTTCAGCATATTGCGGTGGCGTGCCTCGAAAATCCGTCGCATGTAGCCATTGACCAGCAACCACTCCATGGGCGCGCCACCTATCGCCGAATACGTCACTCGGTCGGTGTATAGCGTACCGCCCTCGCCTGCCGCTACTCGATGTTCATGACGAAAGGCACGCATCGGTCCCTTGAGCATCTCGTCGATGAAATGCATCTTACCGACTTCCCTGATCACTACCGTCCAATTCGATGGAATCACATTGAACATCCAGTGACGAAAGCGAAATTGCCGCCCTGCTTCAATCCGCAGGTCGTTCAGATCGACATCGCCCAGCGGGGTAATGCGCTCGGGGAAAATCTTCGGAAAGTTGATCCCATCCAGGCAGAAGTCGAGGACCTGTCCGGGCGTACGGTCGGGGATAAGCGTAGAGAGTTCCAGAATTGGCATACGGGACACATTCCTTTGATCGTTGGGCAGGCTCGCCAGAAATACGGTGTAGCGAAATGGCGGTCCAAAAGAAACCTGCCAGAGTGTCTTCTACAACAATTTTGTCGAGGATCTGTCGATTTGCACGACAGCCATTCGACCATTTGACGAGTCACTCAATTACAACGGAGAAATCACCATGCGATTCATGATCATCATCAAGGCCAGCGCCGATTCCGAAGCCGGTGTGATGCCCAGCCAGGAACTGCTGACCGCCATGGGCAACTACAACGAAGAACTGGTCAAGGCCGGCATCATGCTCGCAGGCGAAGGCCTGCACCCCAGCAGCAAAGGCGCCCGCGTAAGGTTTTCGGGGGAGCAACGCTCGGTCATCGACGGCCCCTTCATCGAAACCAGGGAACTGATCGCCGGTTTCTGGTTGTGGAAAGTGAAATCCAGAGAAGAAGCCATCGAGTGGGTCAAGCGCTGCCCCAACCCGATGCCGGGCACCGAAGCCGAGATCGAGATTCGCCAGGTGTTCGAGGCCGAAGACTTTGGCGCCGAATTCACGCCGGAACTGCGTGAACAGGAAGAACGGGTGTGGGAGCAGGCTAAGAAGAACTGAATCTCCCTGTAGGAGCGAGCTTGCTCGCGAATGTGGCAGATCAGCCACTACCAGTATTGAATGTAAATCCGCCATCGCGGGCAAGCCCACCACACTGGATCTGTGTGCGCCACCGGTCCCCTGTGGGAGATTCTATGGTTGAGGGAAAGTCCTCAACCTGCTTTCGGTTGGTATTCACTTTGCCCTTTCAGGAGTGCAAATACGATCCGGGCAAACTTGCGAGCCTGCTACGGCCGTGAACCGGACAAAGATCAGGCGCTACGCCAAATCAGGCAATCCTTGTCTACGCTGCATAGTCAGGCCGGGCGCAACAGAGAATCCGTCTCTGGTGCACTGCATCCGCTCAACCCCGCTGACGAGAAGGATTTCCCATGACGAATTCGATATCTCTGCGCCATCGCCGCATGTTCAGCTTCCTGCTGACCCTGGCCTTGAGCCTGCCGTTACTGGTTCAGGCGGCCGAGCCGCTACCCTCCTGGAACGATGGCCCGTCGAAAAAACAGATCATCGAGTTCGTGCAGACGGTCACCGATCAAAACAGCAAGGACTTCGTAAAGCCCGAGGACCGCATTGCCGTGTTCGATAACGACGGCACCTTATGGAGCGAGCAGCCGATGTA
The DNA here is from genome assembly GCF_003050925.1 of Pseudomonas sp. GV085. Lineage (GTDB taxonomy): Bacteria > Pseudomonadota > Gammaproteobacteria > Pseudomonadales > Pseudomonadaceae > Aquipseudomonas. The sequence continues at coordinate 457,159 of NZ_QAOV01000002.1, forward strand.
CTTCGAGTTATTGTTCGCCCTCCAGGAAGTCAAACGCACCGCACCGCAGCACCCGGAATGGAAAACCACCCAGCCCTTCCAGGCGGTGCTGGAAAACGATCACAAGGCCCTGGCCGCCACTGGCATGGAAGGCATGATGAAAATTTTCGCTGCCACCCACACCGGGATGACCACCGATGCCTTTGATGACTACGCCAAAACCTGGCTGAGCCAGGCCCGCCATCCGAAAACCGGCAAACCGTACACCGAGATGATCTTCCAGCCGATGCTGGAAATGCTCGACTACCTGCGCGGCCAGGACTTCAAGACCTACATCGTGTCCGGCGGCGACACCGGGTTCATGCGCGCCTTCGCCGAGAAGGTCTATGGCATCCCGCCAGAACAGGTCATTGGCACCACCTTTGTCACTGCCTATCAATTCAAGGACGGCCAGGCATCTATCCTGCGCACGCCAAAACTGGCCCACAACGACGATGGCCCGGGCAAACCGGAAAGCATCGACGCCGTGATCGGACGCCGGCCAATCCTCGCCTTTGGCAATTCCGACGGTGACTTGCAAATGCTCCAGTGGACCGCCGCCGGTCCCGGTAAACGCTTCATGGGCCTGGTGCACCACACCGACGCCAAACGCGAATGGGCTTACGACCGCAAATCGCAGATCGGTCGTCTGGACAAGGCTCTGGACGAAGCGAACAAACGTGGCTGGACGGTCGTCGACATGGCGTCCGAATGGCGTCGAATCTATCCGTTCGATGCCTCCACAGCCGAGCAAACGCAATAAAAAGACGTCATGCAGGACTGCGATAAACGTTTATCGCAGTACATTACCGGTGGATTGTCGGGGAGTGATTGGGGGCCTTGGCGGTCGCCATCGCGAGCAGGTCGGATCGCCGCACCGTCGCTCCCACAGGGGACTTGTGGCGCTCACAGATCCAGTGTGGGAGCGAGCCTGCTCCGGGCGGCGCTCCGACGATAGGGTCATCAGCCTCACAGCATCCGTCATTTGACAGACGCTGGCCATCCGGCAAAGCTGCATCGAGCTTGAACGCGTGCTTGATGGCAATCGCACCTGGACCATGGAAGTCGTGATGCGCAAACATAAAAATAAAGCTGCAAACCCACACCCTGATTCGCAACCGACCCTGATCAACCGTTACCTCTTCCCAGTCACCATCGGCATCTTGCTGCTCGCAGTGGCGGGTATTGGCTGGTTTTTGCTGAGCAGTGCACCGACGCGGCTCCAGCCAGTCCCTGTCAGCGCCCCTGTCGTGGAATTGGCCAAACCGCAACCGGTCGCTCTCGCGCCTGCGAAAATGGTCGACGAGCAACAATGCCAGGGCTGCCACGGCGAGCAGGTCAAGGACTGGCAAGGCTCCCATCACCAATTGGCGATGCAGCAAGCCAACGCCGACACCCTGCTCGGCGACTTCAATAACGTCACCTTCAAGACCGAAAAAGAGACCACGGTGTTCTCGCGCAAAGGCGACGAATTCTGGGTCAACACCCCCGGCGTCAACGGCAAGAATGCCGACTTCAAGGTGGCCTATGCTTTTGGCATCGCCCCCTTGCAGCAATACCTGATCGAGGTCGGCGAAGGCCGCTTGCAGGCCCTCGGCATAGCCTGGGATACCGAGAAGCACCGCTGGTTTCACCTGTATCCGGGCCAGGGTGTGAACTTCAAGAACCCGCTGCACTGGAGCAAACCGAGCCAGAACGCCAACTTCATGTGTGTCGAGTGCCACACCACCGGTTTCAAACGCAATTTCGACGCAGCGAAGAACACCTTCGACAGTCACTGGAACAGCCTCGGTGTCGGGTGTCAGGCCTGCCACGGTCCGGCGTCCAGCCACCTGGAATGGACGGCGAAGAAAACCGACCTGATCCATGCCGGATTTGCCGTCGACCTCATGGACAAGAACGCCACTGTCGAAATCGAAACCTGCGCCCGCTGCCACTCGCGCCGCGCGCCGCTGGACGACGGTTACACGGTCGGCAAGCGCCTGATGGACGACTACCTGCCGAGCGTCCTGACCCGTGAGTTGTACGCGCTGGACGGCAAGATCAAGGACGAAGTGTTCGAACACGGCTCCTTCGCCCAGAGCAAAATGTTCGACAAGGGCGTGCGTTGCAGCAACTGCCACAACCCGCACAGCACTCAATTGAAAGCGCCAGGCAACGGCGTATGCCTGCAATGCCACAACACCGCCGGCAAAACCACCGTGGAAGGTGTCGACGGCAAGGACCTGCAAGCGAAAAACTACGATTCCATCGAACACACGCGCCACACCATGGGCCAACCGGGCTCGCAGTGCGTGGATTGCCACATGCCCGGCAAGTTCTACATGGGCAATGACTTTCGGCATGACCACAGTTTCAGCATTCCCGACCCTGAGCGAGCAAAAAAACTCGGTACGCCTGACGCCTGCCTGACCTGCCACCAGGGCAAGGCCGGCGACAAGATCACCGAGCAATTCAAACTGTGGAACACCGCCAACGCCAGCGCGGTGCAGGCCCCGCGTTACGACGAAAGCCTGTGGTTGATCCGTAACGGTCAACCGGGTGCGGCGCAGGCGCTGTTCGAGCAGCTGCAACGCAGCAATCTGCCGGCGATCCAGCGCGCCACGTTGCTCGGCGAATTGTCGCTGTATCCGAGCGAACAAGCGTTGAAACTGGCCACCAGGGACCTGAGCAACACGGCGCCTCAAGTACGTGAGAGCGCCATACGCGCGCTCAGCGCATTCCTGCCGCCACCGGAACGCGCGCAGCTGCTGACCCCCTTGTTGAATGATCCTGTCAGAGCAGTGCGCATCGCCGTCGCCCGGGATTTGCTCAGTGTGGCGCGCAACGGCCTGGGCACGGCTCAGGACAGCTGGAATGCCGCTATCGTCGAATACGAGGCGGTGCAAAAGAGTCTGGTCGAGCGTGCCGAGGCCAACCTGAACCTGGCCATGCTCTATCAGGCAGATGGTCGCAGCGCAGAAGTCGAAGGTTTGCTGCGTACCGCCTTGCAGCGCGACCCGGACTTCTACCCGGCGCTGGTCACCCTGGTGCAATGGCTGGAGGCCAACGGTCGCCGTCAGGAAGGCCATGTCCTGCTGGCGCAAAGCCTCAAGGACCACCCTGACTCAGGCCTGCTGCAACACACCCAGGGCCTTGCGCTGATTCGCGCGGGCAAGGCCGCACAAGCCATGCCGTACCTGCGCAAGGCCGCGCAACTGGAGCCACAGAGCGGACAGTTCGGCTATGTGCTGGCGGTGGCCCTGCATGACAGCGGCAAGATTGACGAGGCGTGCGCAGAGCTGGAACGGCTGTTGAAAGAACAACCGTCCAACCGCAATGCCCGCTTGTCATTGATCCAGTACTACCTGGACAACGGCCAGGAGCCCAAGGCGCAGGTGCTGTTGCAAGGCTGGAAGAAAATGAACATGGGGGACCCGGCATTGAAATAACAGCTGGCGTCACACCTCAAACGCTTTGCTTGCCCTGACAAAAGTGTATCGAAACCAAGGCGTGAAATGCTCCGGGTCCCGGAGCATGTGCGCCTCTATTTGCCCTCGGGACAGGTAACAAAACGCTTGGGCTTCATCTGGGTTCAGTACCGGCAACTGGTCGCTGACCCCATAAAATACGTGACCGTATTCGTGCTCTACCAAGCCTTGGTCAACCTCCAGCCGGTACTTGATCTCAAAGCCCTTGTGTAGCGTACACCTGATGCCCATTTCTTCTTCAAGCCGCCTCTGTGCCGCTGCAAGTGTGTCCTCCCCTGGGTAAGGATGACCACAACAGGCGTTACTCCAAAGCCCACCACAGTGGTATTTGTCCGCGGCGCGCTGCTGGAGTAAAAGCTCACTGCGCGAGTTGAACACGTAGACCGTGACCGCTCGGTGCATCAGCCCCTTTTCGTGGGCTGCAAGCTTTTCCATTTCGCCCACCGGTTGGTCTTTTTCATCAACCAGAATCACTTTGATCTCAGCCATCACAGCTTCACCAGATGCAACTGAACCATGCGCAAGGTACCGACAACGTACAGTGGATCGCCGGCAATATGCGCCAGCTGGGCAAGAATGGAATCAGCCTCTTGCCCAGTACACAACCCCATCGAGACCAAGGGTTGATGAATTTGCGTAAATGAACGCCAAAGCAGGCTTTTCTGGCGGTCGGTAGCCAGGATCGGCTGGCTGAACGAATAAGCCTTTACCCGGACACTGTCCAGTGCATGAACATAGCGCCATAACGGATCAATACAGTCAAAACGCAAGCCCATCCTCGAGGTCAGTGCTTGTCCGAGGGCGTTCGCACGATCGAGCGCTTCATGGCGTGGATAACAGAAAAAGGGAAATCCCGGCTCTTCGATCAGCAGTGAACCGCCCGGCTTACAGAGTGCCAGAACGTTATGGAAGAAGGTGTCCCACTCTCTCAAGTGCAACAGGAGATAGCGGCAATAAACTGCATCTGCCTGTGGAATATCCGGGGCAGGGTCCAGCACATCATGACGATGGAAGCTGACATTCGGTACGTCAAGCGCCACCCGGTTCTGCTCACAGATAGACAGCTGCTCATCTGATAGATCCAGCCCGTAGACCCAGGCCCGGGAGAATGCCTTCGCCATCCAGCATGTCAGTTGGCCATGACCACAACCAAGATCAATCAGAGTACGTGCCTGAGCTGGCAGGTGACGTTGCAGAAAGTCCTGGCTGCCTGGATCGTAGATGCTGGCCAGCACTTCGAGGCGCTCGCGATCGGCATCGCCCACGCGCAATAGATAGGACTGGGATTGACTGTCCAATTAAAGCTCCATTTTCAAGGTTTATTTGCGGGTAGGGTCAGCGCTTGCTCAGTAGTACCGGCACATGCGAGGGGCAAAGGGTGAAGGCGTAAATTTCACTCGTTTCAACGGCGTCCGGGTCCGGTAGCACATGGAAGCTCCTGGCCAATGTGCTGATGGCCATGAGGCACTCCAGTTTCGCCAGGCGATGACCGGGGCAATACCTCGGCCCGGATCCAAAGGGCATGAAGGCCTTGGGGTTGTCATCGACATAGCGGACGTCATCGAGCCAGCGTTCGGGGCGCATCTGCCAGGCATCGGTAAAGCAGCCAGACTGCTGTCCCAGGTGGCCCGGCAACAGGAACAACGGGGTGCCTCGGGTCACCGACACATTGTCGATCAGCACATCCTGGTTAGGCTCAAGCGTCAGGAGCGGAAACACCGGTTTGAGACGCATGCTTTCCTGTATGACTGCGTTGACGTAGCGCAACTCATCAATTTGCTTTATGTCGCTCAACCGGGTGCCGGCACCAATGACACAGTCCACCTCGCGCTGCATCTCACGCTGGATATCGGGGTGACGGGCCATGTAGTAAATCGTCCAGGCAATCGTATTGGCAGTGGTGTCCTCTCCCGCCAACAGGAAAGTCAGTACATTGCCGACAATCTCGCCATCGCTCAGGGCTCCGGTGTCATTGTTGTTCTGATAGGCAACCAATGCTTCAACCATGTTACCCGGGCGCTCGCAAAGCGAGGGATCGGCTGCAATACGTACGCGCGCCTGCGCGATCATTTCATTGACTGTCTGGTTTATTTGCGCAAGGGATGCGTCGAACTTGCGGTCCAACTTAGACTTCAGGTAACGCCAATAGGGAAATATCGCGGCCTGACGCCGCGCAGCCGTGTGCAAGAATTGCGATAGGTGCCCCTGCAGCACGCTGTCCTTGTCATTCAAGGTATTCAGGTCATGACCAAAGGCAAACCCGGCAACGATGTCGACCGTATAGCTCATCGAATCCTGGCGAATATCAAACGCCCGCCGGGCGATAGCGCGCCCGCGCCAATGGTTCTCAAGGCGTTCCGTGACTGCCTCCAGCCGACTCCAGAAATGTTTGACATGCAGTTTGTCAAATGCCGGCACAACCAACTCGCGATGGCGTCGCCACTTCTGCCCCTCGGCCACAAACACGCCATCGGCTCCAACTTCCAGGCCCAGCTCTTCCATTTTGCTCCATCGACGAAACTTTTCCGGACGATTGCGCAACAACTCCCCGATCAGTGCCGCATCGGAAATAACCAAAATACGGCGCCTACCGATTCTGAATGTATAGATAGAGCCATATCGGTCCGCCCACTCGCATAGTTGCCTGTAGACCTGCGATGACTTGAGTTGCAATGCATTACCGAGCAACGGCAACCCGGCGGGTCCGGGAAGTTGTTCAATCGCAGGCATTGCTACCCCCTGGTTCGACATCATTTCGAGAGGTCAGGCGTAAATAGGCATTTTTTAATGTTTGATCGAGTTGCCAATCATGACTGGCACCTGTGCGACCACTGCTCTGGACGAGTTCAGCGAGATGCAGACTGTCTTCTTTTCCTTTCCAGTTTTTCCGGTACTCACCCGATTTGTATCCATTGCGTTGTCGAAACACATGCAATTCATATTTTTCGCGGTACGTTGAAACCACAGCGTCCCAGTCACTCAGCCCCGACAGGCAAAATATGCGCTCCAGCACAGGAAAGGCAGCTATTCCAAAAATCGCCAGGCCCGCGAACCACTCCAATAGCTGCAGGACATCACAGGCCTTCAGGTCAATCGCGCGCTTGTCGAACAGATAATGTTTCACTTCGGGATCTGATTGCCCGACCAGGGCGCGAGCAGAAATACTCAGGTCACCGCGATTTTCACTGATGTGATGGGAGAGGAAGAAGCTCAATACATCCATGAGTTCATATTGAAACTGTTGCAGATCGGGGGTCTGTGGAGTCCACCACTTCCAGCCGTGATGGTCCATGGCCTCGGCGGTTTCAGCCAGAACGCCACGCAGATAAGGATACTGGGCACGGGACCAGTCCGGATCCACCAGGCAATTGAGACTGTTCTGCCATGAGACCAGCGACAGAGCCTGTTCAAACGAAATTCCCTCCATCCGATGAAACCTCTTCGATCTGACCACCCATTCAAGAGCTGAACAAAGTGTCATCTCGGAATCAGAGCAACTATCAGCTCTTTCGGATATGTGCGTAGGAAACTACGCTACAGATTCAGCTACCCATGAAAAGACCGGGTCAGGGACGCTGGTTCGCATCAACTGACAGCCCCCGGCGCATTCCGCCGTTCGGGATGCGCCCTTTTGCTAGTGATCTAGCCCCGCCGACGAAACAACGGCCGCGGCTCAATCACTGAACGCCCGTACAACACGCTCATTCCTGCCAATCCTTTCAATGCATCTTCTGCGGATTTGTCTTCACGCACGGCAAAGCTGTCGAAGCCGCATTGGCGCATGTGGCTGAGTTGATCGCGCAAGACATCGCCGATGGCGCGCAACTCGCCGGCCCAGCCCAATCGCGTGCGCAGCAGATACGCCTGGCTGTATCCGCGGCCATCGCGAAAGCTCGGAAAATCCAGGGCGATCAAGGGCAGTTGGGCAAACCATGGCTGAAGGCTTTCCACTTCATCGTCCGGCCCCAGCCACACGCCGCTTTGCGACGGGTTTTCCAGCCAACGGCTCAGCGGCAGAATCGCGGCACCCACGGGCAGCGGTGCTTGCGGGTCGCGCACGAGCTTCCACGGATCATCCGCGACAATCCGCGCCATGCCCTCTTCCAGCCGCAACAGATTGTTCATGCCGACACCTCCAGCACTTTCGCATAGACCGCCTCCTTGAACGGCTCTAGCCCGATCCGTTGGAAGGCATCGACGAACAGTTCTTCGCTCTCGCGATAACGCACGAAGGTGTCGATGATGCGTTCGATCACCTCGGGCACTTCGGCTGCACTGAAGGACGGGCCAATGACCTTGCCCAATGCGCTGTGCTTACCCTGGGCGCCGCCGAGGGTGATCTGGTACCACTCGGTGCCGTTCTTATCGACCCCCAGAATGCCGATGTTGCCGATGTGATGGTGACCGCAGGCATTCATGCAGCCGGAGATATTGAGGCTGATGTCGCCCAGGTCGTGCAGGTAGTCGAGGTCTTCGAAGCGTGCGGTAATAGCCTTGGCGATGGGGATCGACTTGGCGTTGGCCAGCGCGCAGAAATCGCCACCGGGGCAGGCGATGATGTCGGTGAGCAATCCGGCGTTGGCGCTGCCTAGATTGTGTCCGCAGGCCAGGCGCCACAGGGTGAACAGATCGGCCTTGGACACGTCCGGAAGGACGATATTCTGCTCATGGGCAATGCGGATTTCGCCGAAGCCGAAGCGTTCGGACCACTCGGCCACCGCCTCCATCTGCTCGGTAGTGACATCGCCCGGTGGCGCAGCGCTGCCGGGCTTGGTCGACAACACTACGCTGGCATAGCCCGATACTTTGTGCGGCTGCACATTACGCTGCACCCAACGAGCGAACGCCGGGTTTTCGGCCAGGTGCGTGCCGAAATCGAGGTTGGTGTCGGACAGATTACGATATGGCGGTGCGACGAACGCACTGGCCACACGCTCGAACTCGTCCAGGGTCAGTTGCGCCGGGCCGTTCTTGAGGTACTGCCACTCTTCCTCCACTTCCCGGGCGAAGGCCTCGATGCCCAGGGCTTTGACCAGAATCTTGATTCGTGCCTTGTACTTGTTGTCCCGCCGGCCATGGCGGTTATACACCCGCAGCACCGCCTCTACGTAAGACAGCAGGTGCTGCCACGGCAAGCCTTCGCGGATCTGCACGCCGAGGATCGGCGTACGCCCCAGACCGCCGCCCACCATGACTCGCAGGAGCATGTGTCCTTCGCAACCCGGGTAAAGATAAAGGCCGATGTCATGCATCATGATCGCCGCGCGGTCCTGCTCGGCCGAGCAGATGGCGATCTTGAACTTGCGCGGCAGGAACAGGAATTCCGGATTGATGGTCGACCACTGCCGCAGAATTTCCGCCAACGGTCGCGGGTCAATCATTTCGTCGGCCGCAACCCCGGCAAAGGCTTCGGTGGTGATGTTGCGCACGCAGTTGCCGGAGGTCTGGATCGCATGCATTTCCACCTCGGCCAGGCGTTCGAGGATGTCCGGCACCTGGGTCAGTTCAATCCAGTTGAACTGCATGTTCTGTCGAGTGGTGAAATGGCCGTAGCCGCGATCGTAATCCCGGGCGATGCTAGCCAACGTACGCAACTGCCGGGCACTCAGCGTGCCGTAGGGAATTGCCACCCGCAGCATGTAAGCGTGCTTTTGCATGTACAGGCCGTTCTGCAGGCGCAACGGCAGGAACTCTTCTTCGTTCAGCTCACCGGCCATGAAGCGCTCGACCTGATCACGGAACTGCGCAACCCGTTCGAACACCAGCGCCCGGTCGTAGTCGTCGTACTGATACATGTAAATACCTCATCAGGATTGCGGGGCATCGGGCTCTGTGGCTCGTTCATAAGAGCGACTATGCGCCAGCGGTGCAGCGTGTTACAGATTCACCTGAATCGTTAAAAACCGTATCAGAGCGCGTGAGATCGCCGCAGTAGCGCAACTTATCTGATCCGCACAAATGAAATATTCCTGAACCTGTTTTGTTTTCGCCACGGTTTTTACAGTGCATGTCATTGCAACCGCGGAAGCTTCGATCATGAGCACAACAACTATCGGACAGGCTTATAACTACAAGGTCGTCCGCCAATTCATCGTGGCGACCGTGATCTGGGGCGTCGTGGGGATGGCGATGGGCGTGTGGATCGCCTCGCAACTGGTGTGGCCGCAGATGAACCTGGACCTGCCGTGGACCACCTTCGGGCGCTTGCGCCCGCTGCACACCAGCCTGGTGATTTTCGGTTTCGCCGGCAGCGCACAATTCGCCGCCAGCTATTACGCGGTGCAGCGTACCTGCCAGGTGCGGCTGTTCTCGGACACACTCGCCGCCTTCACGTTCTGGGGCTGGCAGTCGGTGATTGTGGTGATGCTGATCACCCTGCCGCTGGGCTACACCACCACCAAGGAATACGCCGAAATCGAATTTACCGGCGCGGTGTGGATGACCGTGGTCTGGGTTGCATACGCCGTGGTGTTCTTCACTACCATAGTGCAACGCAAGACCAGACACATTTACGTCGGCAACTGGTTCTTCGGTGCATTCATCGTGGTCATCGCCATGCTGCACGTGGTCAATCACCTGTCGATTCCAGTCGACTGGTTCAAGTCCTATCCGGTGTACTCCGGGGCCACCGACGCCATGGTGCAATGGTGGTACGGGCACAACGCCGTGGGCTTTTTCCTGACCACCGGTTTTCTGGGGATGATGTATTACTTCGTGCCAAAACAAGTGGACCGGCCGGTGTATTCCTATCGCCTGTCGATTGTGCACTTCTGGGCGCTGATCACCCTGTACATCTGGGCAGGTCCGCACCACTTGCACTACACCGCACTGCCGGACTGGGCTCAGTCCCTGGGCATGGCGATGTCGCTGATCCTGCTGGCGCCGAGTTGGGGCGGGATGATCAACGGCATGATGACCCTGTCCGGTGCCTGGCATAAGTTGCGCAGCGACCCGATCCTGCGTTTCCTGGTGCTGTCCCTGGCGTTCTACGGCATGTCGACCTTCGAAGGGCCGATGATGGCGATCAAGACCGTCAACGCCCTCTCCCACTATACCGACTGGACCATCGGCCACGTACACGCAGGCGCCTTGGGCTGGGTGGCGATGATTACCTTCGGTGCGACCTATCACATGGTGCCGAAGGTATTCGGACGCGATCAGATGCACAGCACGCCGCTGATCAACCTGCACTTTTGGCTCGCCACTATCGGCACCGTGCTGTACATCGCCTCGATGTGGGTCAACGGCATCACCCAGGGCCTGATGTGGCGCGCGATCAACGATGACGGCACGTTGACCTACTCCTTCGTCGAAGCCTTGCAGGCCAGCCATCCGGGATTCGTCGTGCGCTTTGCCGGCGGGGTGTTCTTCCTCAGCGGCATGCTGCTGATGGCCTACAACGTGTGGCGCACAGTGCGGGTTACGGACGTGGCGATGGCCGAACGCGAGGCGCGGTTTGCCTGATGATTGAAGTCATATTGAACATTCCGGCTGTGGCATTTTTGTGGTTCGCCATCGAGTATTGTCTGCGCCACCAGACCGCCGAGAGCCTGGACGATGCGAGCCTGATCCCGTTTGCGGATGACCCGGAAGTGGCGCGGCGGGTTGAGTTGGCGACGGGCAAGACAGTGAATGCGGTGGCGCCTGAAGTGCCGAAACCGGGGTGGGGCAACCTCGAAATCTGAGGCACCACCGACCACTCCTACAGGGTTATTTGTCTCAGCTGCGCTCCCGGGGAATCAGGCTTTGCAGTTGTTGCGCCAGGAAGTTTGCATCGAACTCAAAAGTGTCCGGGTCTTTCAAGCCATTGGTCTTGCGCCACTGCCAGCTAATGGAAGGCGGCAGGCACACCAGTGACACGCTGCCATAACGTGCTGCTGTAAAGCCCATCACCGCCACGCAAATCTGCCCGCCGACACCCATCACCTCCGGCACGAATTCCACCGGTTTGCCAGCGATCAGGATGCTCAGCTTTTCGGTCTTGAATGGAGAGGTCTCCACCGGAACACTCGGCCCCGACGCGACATACACTTCGCGGTTCACTTCGAGCAGGTCAGGTGCCTTGACCGGTTCCAGCCACTGCTGGATCTGATCGAACAGCGCACCAATGCGCTTCGCCCACTCGGCCGATTGCGACTCGAACACTTGCTTTTTGTGCGCTTCGCTTTCGGCGTAGTGGCGAAGCATTTCGCCCAGTTGCTGTACATCGTCCATTGCAGTGTTCCTTTGGTTGCAGCGGTGTTACGGACATTGAGCATGGCAGATGCGAGAGGCCGATGTGCGACTAACAGCCAGGAGGTATGCCAGGGGTTCGCCCTGGGCGGCTGACTCAACCGGCCTTGGGCGGGCGACGCAGGCGCGCCATGCTCAAGGTATCCACCAGCACGCCGTCGCGCACGGCGTAATCACGGAACAGGCCCTCGGTTTCGAAACCGAACTTGCGGTACAGGGCAATGGCCGCTTCGTTGTCGGCGTACACCGAAAGCTCGATGCGCTGCAGATTCATCCAGTTGTCAGCGATATCCAGTGCCGTCGCGAGCAGCTTCGAACCAACGCCCTTGCCCTGCCACGCCACCGCAACACCCATACCGAAACTGCCGGCATGGCTGCGACGAATGCGTGAGAACTGCTCCAGGCCAATGTTGCCGATGACCGTTCCTTGATGCAGGGCCACCACTTTCACCAGGCGTTCGTTATCCAGCGCCAGGCGACTGCGCCAGAGCTCGGTGGACTGAAACGGCATTTGCAGGGTTTGTCGGGCGATCTGCGGGTCGTTGTACAGCGCCGTGATGCCTTCGATATGGGACTCGTTGAAGCGTTCGAGGGTGATAACGGGCTCGGTGGCTGGCATGGGTGAATCATCCTTGAAGCAGACATGGCCGTTCACTCTATAACGCGACCTTCCTGTGTGGCGAGTACCAATGTGGGAGCGACGGTGCGGCGATCCGACCTGCTCGCGAAGGCGTCATCACATTCAACATTGAAGGTGACTGGTCAACCGCATTCGCGAGCAGGCTCGCTCCCACAGTCGGGTTGCGTTCAGCTTTCGAACCACGCCCGGCGCTCGTTGAAGGTGTTTTCGATCAATTCGACGATCATCCTTACCTGCGCGTCGCCCCCGGAATGGGCATTGACCGCCATCCACACCTGACGTCGCATCGGCTGGTCAAACAGGCCCGGCAAGGCGATCAGCGCGCGGTCGAAGTGGCTCATGTAGTGCGGCAGCAGGCCGATGCAGGCACTGCAACGGATCATCTCCAGCATCAGCTCCCAGGATTGCAGCTGCACCGCTCCGGCCAGGCGCTGATCCACCAGCGCATTCCATGGCCGCAGGCTTTCAACCTGGCTGTCCTGCTGCCATTGCACCAGGAGAAAACCGGCCAGGTCATCCACGCATTCCGGCCTGGAAGCGACCCGCGAGTAGCGCTTGGCAATGTGCGGCAGGTAATTCAGTTGCACCAGACGCCGGGGTTCAGTGGTGGCAAAGCTTGGCCCCGGTAACGGTGACTCGGTCTCGCCCAGCCACACCACCACGTCGGCGCTGACCGCCTGCAATGACAATTCGCTGTCGAGCGTGATGATATCCAGCCGCAGGCTGGCGTTGCGCCGCAGCAGTGCAACCAGGCCGCGTCCGAGAAGGTCATGCAGGATCGAATCCGCCACGGCCAGACGAATCAACGGCTGCTCGATCACCGGCAAATTGCGCTCATGGGCCAGGGCGATCAATTGTGCGTGCAAACGCAAGCCATCGCGGCTGAGGCTCAAACCATTGTCTGAATGATTGAACAGTGAACACTGGAGCTGCGTCTCCAGCTGCACCAGTTGCCTGCGCAGGCGGGTGGCCTTGAGGTTGAGACTGCGGGCGGCCTGCATGAAGCAACCGCAACGGGCGCTGGCGGTGAAACACAGCGCCAGTTCGGGGTCGATACCTGCTGCCAACTGGCGCCAGGAGGTGTTTTTTTCAATGGCTACACGATACTCGGTAGCCCCCAGGCGGGTGCTGGTTTCCATGACTGACATCGAGGACTCCCTGTCGATCTGACACTGACAGTTGCATCCTGCGGATCGTTCATGAACCTGCCATGACAAAGACTCAGGTGCTGGGCGTCTGGCGAAAGCTCACGGCCAGGCGGTTCCAGCTGTTGATGGTGGTGACGGCGATGGTCAAGTCGACCATTTCGCTTTCACTGAACTGCTCCCGGGTCTGGGCGTAGACATCGTCCGGCACATGGCTTTCGGAGAGCAAAGTGACCGCCTCGGTCCAGGCCAGCGCGGCTCTTTCCCGCGGATTGAAAAAATTACTGTCGCGCCAGACCACTATGCAATAGAGGCGCCGATCGCTTTCGCCCAGGCGCCGTGCATCCACCGAATGCATGTCGGTGCAAAAGGCACAGCCATTGAGCTGCGAAGCACGAATCTTGATCAGGTGCAGCAGGCCCTGCTCGATGCTCAGGCTGCTGGTCAGCGCCTCCATCGCGATCATGGCTTTCATCGCTTTGGGGGACGCGCTGTAGTAATCCAGGCGAAGGGTCATGGAGCGATCTCGTGCAGCAGTGATGTGACCTTCACCGTAGCCGCTGGCGCTCAGGCATGACAGATCCAATCAGGCGATTTCCCCGGGGACCACCGCCACCAGACCAATTGACGGTTTTTCCACTGCACAACTTCTGTACCACAAGCGGATAGGGGTAATCTTGCGCGACGCACACGCGCCTCAACAGCCCCGGAGCCTCGCCGGTATGGAACTACATGTTGTCATCAACGGCCGCAAGGACCTGGCCGGCCAGCTGTACAACCAACTGCGCAGCGCCATCGAGTCCGGTCGCCTGACCGCCGGGACGCAACTGCCGCCCAGCCGTTTGCTGGCCGAGCAATTGGGTATTTCGCGCAAGACCATTTCCGATACCTACTCCCAGCTGACCTACGAAAACTTCCTCACCGGCGTGGTCGGCAAAGGCACTTACGTCAACGCGCGCACTCCGAAGGTGCAGCGTAAACAGAGCCATTGCGAGCTTGCCGGTTTCGAGGTGATCGAGTCCTGGCGCAACCTGCCGGTGTTTCTGCGTCACCCGACGCTTGAGGGCTCGCTGCGCTACGACTTCATCGGCGGCGCCACCGGCAAGGGCCAGTTTCCCCAGGATGACTGGCGACGCTGCACCTCTCACGCACTGCGCCAGATTGCCGGTTCCAAAGGCCTCTACAGCCTGCCAGAGGGCTTGCCAGCCCTGCGCAACGCCATTGCCCGGCACATCGCGTTCTCCCGCGGGGTCAATTGCCAGGATGAAGATGTGGTGGTGTGCAATGGCGCGCAGCAGGCGCTGGACCTGATCGCCAGGGTGCTGATCAGTCCGGGTAGCCTAGTCGCCATGGAAGACCCAGGCTACCCACCGGCGCGGCTGCTGTTCGGCAGCCATGGCGCCACGGTGATTGGCATGCCGGTGGACGCCGAAGGCATTGTGGTGGACCAGATTCCTCGCGGTACGCGCCTGATCCACGTCACCCCTTCGCACCAGTTCCCGCTGGGCATGCCGATGAGCCAGGCGCGTCGGGTAGCCCTGCTGGCCAAGGCTCATGAGCTGGGCGCGATCATCATCGAGGACGACTACGACAGCGAATTCCGCTACGAGGGCCGTCCTGCCGATTCCCTGCAAAGCATGGATGAACGGGGGATCGTCGCTTACGTCGGAACGTTTTCGAAAACCCTGTTGCCGGAACTGCGTCTGGGCTATGCGATCCTGCCGCCAGCAATCCTCGAGGCCGTGGTTCGTGCCAAACAGCTCACCGACCTGCACACTTCGACCCTGCCGCAATGGGCGCTGGCCAAGTTCATCGCCGAAGGCTGCCTGCTCAAGCACATCCGGCGCTGCCATACGATCTATGCCGGGCGCCGCGAGCGAATCCTGACGCGTATGGCCGGCGATCTCTCGCCCTGGCTCGAGGCGGTGCCGACCACCGCCGGTTTCCACATGGTGGTGATGTGCAAAGTGCCGATGGATATTCCATTAGTGATCGAACTGGCGAAAAAAGTCGAAGTCGGGCTCTATGCCATCGACAGCTTCTTCTATCAGCAAGCGCCCAAGGCCGGGCTTTTCCTCGGTTTTGGCGCCATCGAAACCCTTGACATCGACATCGCCCTGGACCGTTTGCGCGACATTCTGCAGCAGGTGGCCTGACGGATTGGCCTGCGGCTTTATCCGGCGATTGGCTATTGGCGGTCCACGGGGGCAGGCCTATCCTGCATAGGCGTTATCCCTCAATGAGCAGGATTCGTCCGGCCTGATTCAGGAGTGTGAGCAATGTCCCATGAAGTGATCAATACCGTACAGGTACAGGCCGCCGCCGGCCGCTCGGATGAACTGGGTAAGCAACTGCAAAAGATTGTCGAAACCCTGCGTGAACTACCGGGCTGCGAATCCTATATGGTCGACCGCTGCCCCGAGGACACCAATCGCTGGACCGTCAGCGCCCACTGGCAATCGGAAGCGGCCATGCGATCGCATTTCAACTGCCCGCAGGTCCAGGGCTTCATCAGCCTGATCGATAGCCAACTGGCCAACGCCGTGGACTTCAACAGCTTTCCGATCGTTTAAAAACAAGATCAAAAGATCGCAGCCTGCGGCAGCTCCTGCACGGAATTCTCCGCAGGAGCTGCCGCAGGCTGCGATCTTTGCTTTTAACGCCGGTTAATTGGTCCCCTCGCCTTCCCCAATATTGGCTGTTTAACCTCTATTACTTGCGCACTACTGTTGTTTTCGACAACTAACCCACCGCAGGTAAAGAACCATGAACGTGTTGCGCTTCTGTGCTGCCCCCCTTGCCGCCCTGGCCCTGATGTTTTGTGCATCGGCTTTTGCCCATGATCCTTCGGAAAAGGTGACTGTCCTGCAGGACGAATTGCTGAAGAACGTCCCCGGTAAAAAAGCGCTGATGATCGAAGTCGATTACCAACCCGGTCAGTCGTCCATCGCCCACAAACACGATGGCTCCACCATGGCCTACGTCACCTCGGGAGCAATCGTTTCTCAAGTCAGGGGCGAGCCGGCGAAAACCTACAAGGCCGGTGAGTTCTGGTATGAGCCGGCGGGATCGGAACACCTGGTATCGAAAAACGCCAGCGCAACCAAACCGGCCAAATTGCTGGTGTTCATGGTGTTGGCCCCGGATGAAAAAGTGCTGATCCCATTGGAACACTGATGCCTGAACGTGCAGCTATAAATAAAAAGGCCCGAATCGCGAATTCGGGACTTTTAATTTCCTCACGCAATTAACCGAAGACTTTTAAACCAAACAAAACTATTGGCCACCTGACAAGTGCGGATATTTGCCATTTAAATAAATCAACCAGGGTTTAGTCTTGAGTCACCGCCGGAACAGCACCGGCAACTTTAACTTTCGACTAAAATTGTTTCACTGGAGAAACACCATGAAACTTGCGCTTGCCAGTACGTTGACCATGGCTGTTGTATTAACCGGCTGCTCGATCCCCACCGCGCCCACGGCGGTCTCTTCGCTGAACGGTATCTTCACCGAACCGGTGGGCCGTAGCGCTGCCACCAGCATTACCAACGGCAGCCATGTTTCGTTGGGCGTTATCTACAGCCAATCCACTCAGACCAATCGTGCCTACCTTCGGGATTATCAAGCCAACGCCGGCACCGGTTTCGGCCAGAGCCTGCTGGTGCAGCCGATTCATGACGCCTACGTAGCCACCTCCAGGCCAGACCAGGCGGTGGATTGGGTCAAGGCCTCCCTGCAGCGGCAATTTGGCTCGGTTATCGTATACCCGGACATTCAGAGCCTCAGGGCAGCGAAACCGGATGTGATGGCAGTGGTCGACACCCGCAGTCAACTGATGACCTCGCGCAGTTCGGATATCCAGGCGGATGTCCGTGCGGACTTTTATGACAAGAACTTCAACTACATCGGTACTGCGCAAGGTCATGACGCCAAGGCACTTAGTCCGGTTTGGGCCGACTTTAAACGCAGCGAGGAGATAGTTGCCGACATTAACGAACAACAAAATGTGCAAGTAAGGGCCTTGCAAAAGTTTGACCAGTCGCTCAGTAATTTATTGACCAGCCCGACAAGTAATGTGTCGATGTTTGGTAGTGAATCTGGTCAAAAGTTGTATTGATCTCACCGCCCTCTTCGCGGGCAAGCCCGCTCCCACAGTAATTGGTGTCTTACACACCACTCATGTACACCCCATTTACTGTGGGAGCGAGCTTGCTCGCGATGGCGCCGGTACAAACGCCACAAGATTCCCAGGCAAAAAAAAACCCCGCATCTTTCGATGCGGGGCTTTTTCATTCAACGCCTGATCAGGCAGCCGGTTCCAGCTCGGCGGCGACAGCGGCAGGCACCACCGCCTGACCGCTTAACGCCAGGTCCAGCAGTTCGCGGTTGGCCACCGCGTACATGGCGTAGTCGGTGCCGCTGGCGGCACGGATTTCCACCAGCATGGTGCGCCAGCGTTCGATCATGCTCTCGTGCTGATCCATCCACAGGGAGAGCCGTGTTTCCACGTCCTGGGTACCATCGCCCTGTTGCAGGACCGAGATGGTGATCGCACGTTGCTGCCAGTCGACGTCATCGCGGAACGCTTCACGGGCCAGGGCCTGCCAGTTGTTTTCAACCGGCAGAGCGCTGATCTGTTGCATGTACCAGGTGATGTCCAGCGCACTGCCCACGGCGAAGTAGGCCTTGGCCACGTCCGCAGGGTCCTGGCCGGTCACGTCGGAGGCCTCGATGATCGGCAGCAAGGTGTACAGGTGCGAGGTGCCAGCCACCATGCGCGCCAGCAGCTCCGGTACACCGGCTGCGACGTACGCCTGGTAACGGGCCTGCCAGGTTTCGTGGATCTCGCCACTGAGCAACTCGTCGAGCTTGAGGCCCAACTCCTTCAGGTGCGGACCGAAGTGGGCGACGTCACGGGCAGCGTTCTGCTCGTTGCGACGGGCACGCAGGAACCAGCGCGTGGCGCGGCGGCCCAGACGCATCAGCTCGTCCATCAGCTCCAGTTGCACGTCGGCGCAGACCTGGTAGTCCAGGTTCTCGATCTGACGGAACCAATGCGGGAGGTGGAAAATGTCGCGCACGATCACGTAGGCGCCGGCCACGTTCGCCGGGCTCATGCCGGTCGACTCTTTGAGTCGCTGAACGAAGGTAATGCCCATGTGGTTGACCAGATCGTTGGCGATCTGGGTGCTGACGATTTCGCGCTTCAGACGGTGACGACGCATCGCCGCGGAGAACTTGCTCACCAGGGTTGGCGGGAAAGCGGTTTCCATGTCGCGGGTCAGGTAGTCGTCGTCCGGCACCAGGGAGCCCAGCAACTGCTCCTTGAGGTCGATCTTGCTGTACGAGATCAGCACCGACAGCTCGGCGCGGGTCAGGCCGTGGCCTGCGGCGATGCGCTCGT
This sequence comes from Pseudomonas sp. GV085, assembly GCF_003050925.1. Classification (GTDB taxonomy): domain Bacteria; phylum Pseudomonadota; class Gammaproteobacteria; order Pseudomonadales; family Pseudomonadaceae; genus Aquipseudomonas. Next base: position 476,068 of record NZ_QAOV01000002.1, read on the forward strand.
TGATTGCATCTTCGGCCGGCAGGAACTCGATGGCGCGATCCAGCTTGCCGCGACCTTCCAGATCGTTCATCAAGCGCTTGTATTCGGCAATCCGCGGCAAGGCGCGACGGGCTGCCAGGGACAGGGCCTGAGTCTGCTTGTAGTTGTTGCCCAGCACCAGACCACCGACTTCGTCGGTCATGCTCGCCAGCAACTGGTTACGTTGCTTGTCGGTCATGTCGCCGGCCTGAACCACTTCGTTCAGCAGGATCTTGATGTTCACTTCGTGGTCGGAGCAGTCCACGCCACCGGCGTTGTCGATGAAGTCGGTGTTGGAACCGCCGCCATTGAGGCCGAACTCGACGCGACCCAGTTGGGTCATGCCCAGGTTACCGCCCTCGCCCACGACTTTGCAGCGCAGTTCGTTGCCGTTCACGCGCAGTGCATCGTTAGCCTTGTCGCCGACATCGGCGTGGCTTTCGCTGCTGGCTTTGACGTAAGTACCGATACCGCCGTTCCACAGCAGATCCACCGGAGCCTTGAGCAAGGCGTTCAGCAGTTCGGTCGGGGTCAGCTTGTCGGCCTGGATGTCGAAGCGCTCTTGCATCTGCGGGGAAATCGCGATGCTCTTCGCGCTACGCGAGAAGATGCCGCCGCCTTCGGACATGATGCTGGTGTCGTAGTCCGACCAGGCCGAACGCGGCAGGTCGAACAGGCGCTGACGCTCGGCGAAGCTCGATGCCGGCTCAGGGTTCGGGTCGATGAAGATGTGCAGGTGGTTGAACGCTGCGACCAGTTGCAGCTTGTCGGACATCAGCAAGCCGTTGCCGAACACGTCACCGGCCATGTCGCCGACGCCCACGACAGTGATGCTGTCTTCCTGGACATTGATACCGCGCTCGCGGAAGTGGCGCTGTACGCCGACCCACGCGCCCTTGGCGGTGATGCCCATTTTCTTGTGGTCGTAACCGGCCGAACCACCGGACGCAAACGCGTCACCCAGCCAGAAGCCGTAGTCGATGGCGATGCCGTTGGCAATGTCGGAGAAGGTTGCAGTGCCCTTGTCCGCCGCGACTACCAGATACGGGTCATCGTGGTCATGACGCACGACGTTGGCCGGTGGCACCAGGGCGCCGTCTTTCAGGTTGTCGGTGATGTCCAGCAGGCCCGAAATGAAGATGCGGTAGCAGGCGATGCCCTCGGCCGCGATCTCGTCACGGCTGCCGCCCAGTGGCAGGCGACGCGGCAGGAAGCCGCCCTTCGCGCCCACCGGCACGATCACCGAGTTCTTCACTTGCTGGGCTTTTACCAGGCCCAGGACTTCGGTGCGGTAGTCTTCTTCACGGTCGGACCAGCGCAGGCCGCCACGAGCCACGTTGCCGAAGCGCAGGTGCACGCCTTCGACACGCGGCGAGTAGACGAAGATTTCGAACTTCGGTACCGGCTTGGGCAGTTCAGGAATCAAGTGCGGGTTGAACTTGAAGCTGAAGTACGACTTGTTATGGCCGTTGGCATCGGTCTGGTAGAAGTTGGTGCGCAGGGTGGCCTTGATCAGGTCCAGGTAGCGACGCAGGATGCGGTCTTCGTTGAGTACCTGGACGTCGTCCAGGGCGCTGTGAATCGCGTGTTCCAGGCGTTGTTGCTTGTCGTCCAGATCGTCGCCGGTCAGCTTGCGCGCCAGGTAGAAACGGGTCTTGAACAACCGGGTCAGCTCGCGAGCGATGTCGGTGTGATTGTTCAGGGTGCTGGCGATGTAGCCCAGGTCGAAACCCAGACGAATCTGCTTCATGTAGCGGGCGTAGGCACGCAGCAGCGCCACGTCGCGCCATGGCAGGCCGGCGGTCAGGACCAGACGGTTGAACGCATCGTTCTCGGCATCGCCACGCACGATGTGGACGAATGCGTCCTGCAGCGTGTCGTTGAGTTGCTGGATGTCGAGTTCCAGGCCTTCAGCGGCAGTGAACGCGAAATCGTGAATCCAGAACTCGCGGCCACTGTTGTGACGCAGGCGGTACGGGAACTCACCCAGCACACGCAGGCCGAGGTTTTCCAGGATTGGCAGTACATCGGACAACGCCAGCGGGGTATCGGCGTGGTACAGCTTGCAGTGCAGCATGCGCTGGCCGGACACCTGGCCCAGCGGCTGGTAGAAGCTCATCACCAGCGGATTTTTTTCGTTGAGGCTCAGCAGGTGCTGCATGTCGACCACTGCCGAGTGAGCGGCGAAACGCTCGCGGTAGCCGGCCGGGAAGCCTTTCGGGAAGTCAGCCAGCACGTTGGTGCCGTGGGCTTCGCCGAAGCTTTCGATGGTCAGGGCGGCGTAGTCGTCCTGCCAGCTGCGGCAGGCCTGCACCACTTCTTTTTCCAGCAGCAGCGGGTCGATGTCGAGACGGTTTTTCGGGTCGACGCGCAGGATCAGCTGCACGCGGGCCAGCACGGACTCGGAGAAGAACGTCCAGAACTCGCAATCGGTCGCTTTCAGGCGATCCATCAGCACTTGCTGGATCTTCTGACGCACTTCGGTGGAATAGATATCACGCGGCACGTAGGCCAGGCAGTAGCAGAAACGGCCGTACGGGTCTTTGCGCAGGAACACGCGAATCTTGTTGCGTTCCTGGATCTGCACGATCGACATCACGGTGCTGAACAGCTCGTCCACCGGGGTCTGGAACAGATCGTCGCGCGGCAGCACTTCGAGCACCTGCGCCAGTTCCTTGCCCAGGTGAGCCTTGGCCTGGAAACCCGAACGGCGTTCGACTTCCTCGACCTTGCGGCGGATGTACGGGATCACCCGCACGCTCTCGCCATACACCGACGAGGTGTACAGGCCCATGAAACGGCATTCCTTGATGACCTTGCCGTTGGCATCAACTTCACGGATCGACACGAAATCCGGGTAAGCCGGACGGTGGACACGGCTTGGGTGCGAAGCCTTGGCGAACGACAGCAGGGTCGGTTCGCGCAGGTAGTTCACGGCGTAGTCTTCGATGCGCAGGTCATCGTAGGTCAGGCCGGCGCGCAGCAGTTTGGTCAGGCCGAGGAAGGAGTCCTTGTCATAGACGATGTGGCCGCCATCGGCTTCATCGCTGACCACGAACTCTTCGTAGCCGAGGAAGGTGAAGTGGTTACCCACCAGCCATTCCAGGAAGCTCTTGATTTCGCTCTTCTCATCGCCATCGACGGTGAACTGGCTGTTGTCCAGCATGGTCAGGATGTCCTGGACCTTGGCCTTCATCGGCTCGAAATCGCCAACGGCCACGCGGACTTCACCGAGCACCTGCTCCAGCTCTTTGCTCAGGACATTGAGCTCGGCGGTGTTGGCGCAGCGGTCGATTTCCAGGAACATCAGCGATTCTTGCTGAATGTCGTCGCCCTGGGTGCCTTTGGGCAGGATTTCCAACAGCTCGCCCTTGCTGCCACGACGCACGCTGAGCACGGTGGTTTGCAGGGTATGGATGCTGTAGCCGCGGCGGTTCAGCTCGGTACGCACCGAGTCCACCAGGAATGGCAGGTCGTGGTGCAGCACTTCGACCGCGGTGTGGGTCGACTGCCAGCCGTGGCGTTCGTAATCGGGGTTGAAGACGCGCACTTGCGGTTGCGCGTGATCGAAGCGCTCAAGCAGGCGCCATGCAGAAAGGGTGCAGCCAGCAAGGTCGGACAACCGACGCTGGGTCAGCTCGTCAAGGGAAATGATGCCGAAGAATTGTTCAGCGAACAGCGCCACTTGTGGCAGTGCCTGTTCACTGATGTGCTGCGCCAGTGCCGCTTGCAGTTGGTGCTGGAAGTCGGCTTTGCTGGCTGCGGTGAAGAACGCCATCTGTGGTACTCCGCTTGGGCTTGTTATTGATGGAAGCGTCGCGTGCAAAGCCCCTGTTCGGGGCTACCCGTCACCCGGCTCCTGATTCTCGGGCAGAGGAAACAGGGTGACAGGTGGGTGAAGCTGGACGAGACACTCAGGTCACATTCACCTTCCGTGAATGGGCATCTGCAAAAACGACTGGGCCGGGTGCAGCGCAATGTTTTTACGGGTGCTCATCCGTTGCGCAGCTTAACGAGTGCGGCAAGGCCCATGCTTGCGGTGCTGCGACATATTCGGTCATCGGTACGCAGCTCAAGGCACGCGCATCGAACAACACTAGCATTCGCACAGAAAAATGACGGTTTTTCGTCCGGTTTTACGGGACATGCGTACCAGAAATGACCAGTAACACTCTCTCCGTCCACGACCGGGTCTTTGACACTCGGACGAGCAGAAATCTTCGCGGGCTGGCAAAATCGCCCTTTGTTGCGTTTACCACGCCCGCCGGGCCAGGAATTTCCCATGAAAATGAAAACCGCCCTCTTGATCGTCAACCCTTGCGACGACGAAGAAGACAACATGGCCATGCTCTGCTGCCACAGCGACCAGGGCGAAATGTTCCTGATGAGCCGCTACCCCGATGAAGACGAGCTGGAAATCACCCTCGACGGCGAGCCTTCGACGCTCGATGGCGTGAAAGTCACGCTCAGCCCTACTCTGCTGAAGATTGAAATTGCGGCGGCGGATGCTGATGTGCTGAATGGGGATGATGTGCTGGAGATCACCTTCAATCCGGACATGGTGGATCTGGCTGAAGTGGAAGTGACCTTGCAGAACATTCTTAAGGGTACTGGTACCTTTATCAGCCAGATTTGAGGTGTTTGATCTGCCCTCATCGCGAGCAGGCTCACTCCTACAGTTGATCGTCGTACACCGTCAATGTAGGAGTGAGCCTGCTCGCGATGAGGCCGGTACAGCCACCCAATCACTCCCCTGCTACAAAAATCCAGCAATTGCCCCAATCATTTCCCGCACTTTGCGCAAAATGCCGTTAGTCGGCGCCCCCTGCGATGGATTAAAGTAACGCCCCCGGCCCTGGCGTACTTCGAACGTCCTCGGCCACCCTTTTGCAGGAACAGTCATCGATGGAACATCGTGAAGCGCTACTCGCGCTGCGAACCTTTCTTTCAACGCAGATTCTCGGCCAGGAAAAACTCATCGAGCGCTTGCTCATCGCCCTGCTCGCCGACGGCCACATGCTGGTCGAGGGCGCCCCTGGCCTGGCCAAGACCAAGGCCATCAAAGAACTCGCCGAAGGCATCGAAGCCCAGTTCCACCGTATCCAGTTCACCCCTGACCTGTTGCCGGCCGACATTACCGGTACGGAAATCTACCGCCCGGAAACCGGCAGTTTCGTGTTCCAGCAAGGCCCGATTTTCCACAACCTGGTGTTGGCGGACGAAATCAACCGCGCCCCGGCCAAGGTTCAGTCGGCCTTGCTCGAAGCCATGGGCGAGCGGCAAGTCAGTGTCGGACGCAGCACCTATGAACTGTCGCCCTTGTTTTTGGTGATGGCCACGCAGAACCCTATCGAGCAGGAAGGCACCTACCCGCTGCCCGAAGCCCAGCTCGACCGCTTCCTGATGCACGTGAAAATCGGTTTCCCGGACGCGACGGTTGAACGCAAGATCCTGCAACAGGCCCGTGGCGAAGCCCTGAACGGCGAAGCGAAGCCTGAGCGTCGGGTTACCCAACAGACGATCTTCGCCGCACGCAAGGAAATCCTCGGCTTGTACATGGCCGACGCCGTGGAGGAATACCTGGTGCAACTGGTCATGGCCACCCGCACCCCGGCCAAGTTCGATCCGGAAATGGCCGAGTGGATCGCCTACGGCGCCAGCCCGCGCGGTTCGATTGCCCTGGACCGCTGCGCCCGCGCCCACGCCTGGCTGGCCGGGCGCGACTTCGTCAGCCCGGAAGACATACAGGCCGTGCTGTTCGACGTGCTGCGCCATCGCATCATTCTTTCCTTTGAAGCCGAAGCCGCTGGCATCGACCAGGACCGGGTGGTCCAGCGGATTCTCGACGTCGTAGCCGTCGCTTGACCCCGATGAAAGCCAGCCTGCCGCCCGAGCCGGGCATCCGTGTCAGCCTCGCCGACCTGATCGAGATGCGCCATCGCGTGCGCGAAGTGCAGCTGTTTTCCACGCCGAGCCAACGCAGCCCGCTGATCGGCCTGCACCATTCCAAATTGCGCGGCCGTGGTGTGGACTTCGATCAGGTGCGGGTCTATCAGGCCGGCGACGATGTGCGCACCATTGACTGGCGCGTGACCGCACGCACCCAGGAGCCTCACACCAAGCTGTTCCACGAAGAACGTGAGCGGCCGATTTTCATCATGGTCGAACAAAGCCATCGCCTGTTTTTTGGCTCGGGCCTGATGTTCAAGTCAGTGCTCGCCGCACAGGCCGCGAGCCTGATCGGTTGGGCAGCCCTGGGGCATAACGACCGGGTCGGCGGGCTGGTGTATGGCGACAATCAGCACTACGAAATCAAGCCTCGGCGCAGCAAGCAAAGCCTGCTGCAGCTGCTCAACCGGCTGGTGCGGGTCAATCAGTCGCTGAACAGCGAAAGCGAGCCGGACCGTGATGCCTTTGGTATCGCCCTGCGCCGCGCCCGGGAAGTGTCCCGCCCGGGCAGCCTGGTGATTGTGATTTGCGATGAACGCGCGCTATCGGAAAGCGCCGAGCAACAGCTGAGCCTGTTATCGCGTCATTGCGACCTGTTGCTGCTGCCGGTGTCCGACCCGCTGGATCATGCCCTGCCCGCCGCGGGACTTTTACGTTTCGCCGAGCGCGGAGCGCAACTGGAACTCGATACGCTGAATTTCGACCTGCGCCAGACTTACCGGGCCCAGGCCGAAGCACGCATCGCGCGCTGGGAGCTGCTCGCGCAGAAACTGCGCGTCTTGCTGATGCCACTGAGTACCCAGAGCGAAATGGTCGAGCAACTGCGCGAGTACCTGAACCCACAGAAACCAGGGAAAGGTCGATGAGCAGCCTTGATCAACTGCAACCCCTGATATCCCCGCCACCGGTGGAATTCTGGCCTCCGGCACCGGGTTGGTGGTTGCTGCTTTTATTGGTGCCACTGATCGGTTTTGGCCTGTGGAAGCTGCGTCGCTTCATTCCGGACAAGCGCCCGGTGGTACGTGCTGAACAGCCGCTTGACCCGGTGCGCCTTGCCGCCCTGGCGGAGCTGGCCTTGATGCCCAAACCCTACGACGGTGCGCCAGCCGGTGCCTGGCTGCAGCAACTCAACGGCTTGCTCAAACGCCTGTGCCGCAACCATTACCCCTACAGCCAGAGCCATACCCTCAACGGCCGCAAATGGCTGGCGTTCCTCGACAACCGCTGCCCGGCGGCCGGGCTGACTCGCTGGATGGTGCTTGTGGAAGGCGCCTACAAACCCGAATGCAAGCTCGACGACAAGGCGATCGCCGGCCTGACCCAAGCCGTCGACACATGGATTCGCAAGCATGTTTGAATTTGCCTGGCCGTGGATTTTTGCCCTGCTGCCGCTGCCGTGGCTGATGCGCATCGTATTGCCGGTGGCCGACAGTGGCGAACCGGCACTCAAGGTCAGCTTCCTGAGCGATCTCGAAGGCCTCGCCGGACGTCGCGCCCGGGCCAACCTGCCGGCATGGCGCCAACAGACGCCGTTCATTCTGCTGTGGCTGTTACTGCTGGTCGCGGCGGCGCGCCCGCAGTGGCTCGGCGAACCCTTGCCGATCGCCGCCAGCGGTCGCGATCTGCTGGTCGCGGTGGACGTTTCCGGCTCCATGGATTTCCCTGACATGCAGTGGCAGGACGAAGATATGAGTCGACTGTCGTTGGTCCAGCACCTGCTCGGCGACTTCCTCGAAAGTCGCGAAGGTGACCGCGTCGGCCTGATCCTGTTTGGCAGCCGGGCCTACCTGCAGGCACCGCTGACCTTCGACCGCCACACCGTACGCGTCTGGCTCGACGAAGCGCGCATCGGCATTGCCGGCAAAAACACCGCCATCGGCGATGCTATCGGTCTGGCCCTCAAACGCCTGCGTTTGCGCCCGGCAACAAGCCGCGTGCTGATACTGGTCACCGACGGTGCCAACAATGGCGGTGAAATCGATCCGCTCACCGCCGCCCGACTGGCGGCCCAAGAAGGTGTGAAAATCTACCCGATCGGCATCGGTGCCGATCCGGAACAAAGTGGCTCCGTGGGGTTCCTCGGTGTCAATCCGAGCCTGGACCTCGACGAGCCGTCCCTGAAAGCCATCGCCGTAGCCACCGGTGGCCGGTATTTCCGCGCCCACGATGGCAAGGAACTGCAATCGATCAAGGACACCCTTGACCAACTGGAGCCCGTGGCCCAACAACCCACCCAGGCCCGCCCGACTCAATCGTTGTATCACTGGCCGCTCGCCTTGGCGCTGTGCTTGAGCATACTGCTGGTGGTTCCCGTACTCTGGCCGGACAACCCGTTGCAACGCCTGTTTACCAAGGATCTGTATTTGCAAACGCAATTGCTGCCCGACTGGCGCCAGCGTCTTAAACGCCTGCGTCTGCGGAGGCGCCGATGAGTGCGCTGTGGCCTTACTGGTTCCGGCCCTGGTGGCTACTGTTGCTGCCGCTGCTTGGCTGGTTGCTCTGGCAACTCTGGCACCGCAAGAAGCGCGCCGGGCGCTGGCAGATGATCCTGCCGCCGGCCTTTCACTCGGCACTGCTCAGCGGCGGCAGTGGTCGCGACAGTAAACTGCCCTGGGTCGCGCTCGGCGTGGCGTGGCTGTTGACCGTGCTCGCGCTGTTGGGCCCGGGTTGGGAACGCGTCGAGCAAACCAGCCAGAAACCCGCGGACCCGTTGGTGGTGGTTCTTGAACTGACCCCGGAAATGCTCGCCACCGACGTCACGCCCAATCGGCTGGAACAGGCCCGGCGCAAGCTGTACGACCTGCTGCAGATCCGCAGCGACGCGCAAACCGCCATTGTCGTCTACGCCGGCAGTGCCCACACGCTGGTACCGCTTTCAGATGACCTTTCCACCAGCCGCAACCTGTTGGATGCACTGAAACCGTCGTTGATGCCAGAGCCCGGTCATCGCGCCGATCTGGCGGTACTCAAGGCCCTGGCGCTGCTCGAACAAGCTGCCTTGGGCGACGGTCGGATCCTGCTGATGGGTTCGTCCCTGACCGAACCAGAGCGGCTGGGCATCCGTCGCGCGCTGAACGGCAAATCGACCCGGTTTCTGATGCTCGGCATCGGCACTGCCGAAGGCTCACCCATCACCCAGGAGGACGGCAGTTTCCTCAAGGATGAACAAGGCGCCATTCTCGTGTCGCGCCTCGACGAGCCCGGCCTGAAAGGTTTTGCCAACGACCTGGATGGACGCTTTCGCCAGGCGCGCCTGGACGATAGCGACCTGCACGCCCTTGGCCTGCTCGACGGTCCGCGCAATTTGCGCAACGACGGTCAGACCTTGCGCCTCGATACCTGGGCCGACCAGGGTTACTGGCTGCTGCTGCCACTGTTGCTGCTCGCGGCCTGCGCAGGACGTCGTGGTTGGTTGCTGTGCCTGCCGCTGCTATTGGCGCTACCGCAACCCGGCTATGCCTTCGACCTCGCAGACCTGTGGCTGCGTCCTGATCAACAAGGCGTGCAATTACTCAAACACAAGCGTCCGGCCGAGGCCGCCCGGCGCTTCGAGGACCATCAGTGGCAAGGCGTGGCGCTCTATGAAGCCGGAGACTACGTCGGCGCCGCCGAGCGGTTTGCCGAGGGCAACGATGCCCATGCCCACTACAATCGGGGCAACGCCCTGGCCAAAAGTGGTGAGCTGGAGGCCGCCCTGGACGCTTACGAACAGGCACTGGAACGTCAACCTGATTTGCGTCCGGCACTGACCAACAAGGCGCTGGTGGAACGTCTGCTCAAGGAGAAAAACACTCCTCCCCCTCCTGAGCCAGACGCCGCCAGCAACGCCCGGCCCGAAGCCGAATCGCAGGAACCACCGCCCGGTGCTGCTGCCCAACCCTCGAACAGCGACGAAGGGCAACCGCCCAGCGCGGGTGAGCGACAACCGCCCACCACACCACCGAAACCGGGGACCAATGAAGTACCAGGCAGCGAACTGGGTGACGAACAACACACGACACCACCCTTGCGCCCGGCCACCGACGGCATCGAAGGTGAACAGCGCCAGGCACTGGAGCAATGGCTGCGGCAGATTCCGGATGACCCTGGTGAACTGCTCAGGCGCAAATTCTGGTACGAACAGCAACAACATCAGGATCAGGAAGAAACTCGATGACCCGCTTCACCGTTTTATTGCTTGCACTGTTGCATGGCCTGTTGTTCTGCACCGCCCAGGCGCAGGCAGCAGAGCTGGTCGCCAGTGTGGACCGCAGTCGCCTCAGCTCAGGCGAGACGGTCGAGCTGACCCTGGAGTCCACCGATGTCACTCAGTTCGGCAAACCCGACCTGGCACCGCTGGAGCCGTTGTTCGAAGTGCGCGGCACACGCCAGGTCAACCAGTTGAACACCCTCAGCGGCGAAAACCAGGCCGCCACGCGGTGGATCGTCACCCTCCTGCCCCGGCAAAACGGCAGCGTGGTGATTCCGCCACTGCAACTGGGCGAACTGCAGAGCCAGCCGATCACCCTGCAAGTGGTCGAGAGCGAAACACCGGACAACCCGAACAACCGGGCCCCGGTGTTCATCGATGCCAGCCTCGATCAAACCAGCGTGTACGTACAGGCCCAGGCAGTCCTGACCCTGCGTATCTACCATTCGGTGTCGCTGTACGACGACAGCAGCCTGCCACCCTTGCAGATACCTGATGCGCGCATCGAGCAATTGGGCGACTCACGCACCTATGAAAAAGACATCGATGGTCAGCGCCACGGCGTGATCGAAATGCGCTATGCGATCTACCCGCAACACAGCGGCGAACTGATCATTCCGGCACAGGTCTTCAACGCCGCGCTGGTCGATGCGCAACCAGCACAGGACGCCACCCAAGGGGCGAAATCCGGCAAGTTGATGCCCGTTACCTCGACCGAACTGCTGTTGACGGTCAAGGCCAAACCCATCACCTATCCGGCCGACGCACCCTGGCTGCCTGCGCGCAGCCTGAGCCTGAGCGAAAGCTGGAACCCGGAGCCGGATCACACCCAGGTCGGTGATTCACTGACCCGCAGCCTGACAGTGACGGCCGAAGGCTTGTCCAGCACCCAACTGCCACCACTGCCCGGCACCGATGTCGGCGGCCTGCGCCGCTACCCGGATCAACCGGTGCTCGGCAACCAGAACAGCGAACGCGGCCTGGTCGGCAGTCGTGAAGACCGCGAGGCCCTGGTGCCGACACGGACCGGCGTCATCGAGTTGCCCACCGTCGACCTGGTCTGGTGGAACACCTTCGAAGACCATCTGGAACGCAGCAGCCTGCCCGCTCGCACGCTGCACGTGGCGGCCAATCCGAGCCTGGTGGTCGACACGCCTGCCGGCGCCTCACCGATCGATGCCAGCGCCGACAGCGAAGCGCTCTGGCGCTGGAAGCTCAGCACCTTGATCCTGGCCTGCACCACCCTGCTCGGCTTCGGCCTCTGGTGGCGTGGCCGCTGGCAACCGGCGGTGGCGCGTGTCGCTCAAACCGGCCCGAGCCCGCGCACCGTACTCGACGACCTCAAGCGCGCCTGCCAGGCCAACGACTCCCACGCCACCCGCCAGGCCCTCGACGCCTGGGCCCGCCAACAGCCGGAAACCCTGGCCGACATGGCCGCCCGCTTCGTGCCACTGTCCAACGCCCTCGACGGCCTGAACGGCGCGCTGTACAGCGAAACCGGCCAGTACTGGCAAGGTGACGAGTTGTGGCGGGTGATCAAGGCGATCCCGATTACCGAACGGGTGCAGGATCCGGTCGGTGACAGTGGGTTGCCGCCGCTTTATCCGAAGTAACGCCGGACAGAGGATCACGCCAAACCTGTAGGAGCCGGCTTGCCGGCGAAGCTCTGGCAGATATTGTGCAGGCTTCCGGGCCGCCTTCACTGGTAAGCCAGCTCCTACAGGCACGGGTGTTTGAAGTATTGGGGGACTGCTCCAGACCTGTATGAGCAAAGGCATTCAGCAACCTGTTCTGTTTGCCAGTAAACTCTCCCCCCTTTCGCCGCCTTCATTTTTCCCGCGGCCATTCCTATTTTGTAGCGGAGTCCGCCTTGCGCTTGTTTCACACCTCCGACTGGCACCTCGGGCAGAACCTGCACGGCCAGGATCGCGATTTTGAACACGGCTGTTTTCTCGACTGGCTGTTGCGCCAGCTGAAACTGGATCAACCGGATGTGCTGTTGATCGCCGGCGATATCTTCGACACGGTCAATCCGCCGGTCAAAGCCCAGGAACGCCTCTACGACTTCATCGTCAGCGCCCACGAGCAACAGCCGTCGCTAACCATCGTGATGATCGCCGGCAACCACGACTCCGGTTCGCGGATCGAACTGCCCGCACCCTTGATGCGGCGTTTGCGCACCCATGCGCTGGGCCGCGTGCTGTGGCTCGACGACGGGCAACTGGATGCCGAACGCCTGCTGCTGCCCTTGCCGGATGCCAGTGGTGAAGTCGCCGGCTGGTGCCTGGCGCTGCCGTTCCTGCGCCCGGCGGAAGTCACCGGCGCGCATTTGGGCGACGACTACCTGCGCGGGATCGGCCAGGTGCACGAGTGGCTGATCGAAGCGGCCAATGCCAAGCGCCAGCCGGGTCAGGCACTGATCGCCATCAGCCACGCGCACATGGCCGGCGGTTCGGTGTCGGAAGACTCCGAGCGCAGCCTGATCATCGGCAATGCCGAAGCCCTGCCCGCCAGCCTGTTCGGGCCGAGCATCAGCTATGTCGCCCTGGGTCACCTGCACAAACCGCAGAAGGTCAACGGCGAGGAGCGCATCCGCTACAGCGGCTCGCCGATCCCGCTGTCGTTCTCCGAGATCAGCTATCAGCACCAGATTCTCGACATCAAGCTCGACGGCGAGACCCTGCTCAGCGTCGAGCCGAAGCTGATCCCCCGCGCGGTCAACCTGCAACGCATCGGCCCGGCGCCATTGAGCGAGATCCTGCTGCAACTGGCGGACCTGCCGAACATCGACCTGTTGGCCGAGATCCAGCGCCAGCCATGGCTGGAGGTGCGGGTGCGCCTCGACGAGCCGCAGCCCGACCTGCGCAATCAAGTGGAAATCGCCCTGCAAGGCAAGGCCGTGCGCCTGGTGCGCATCGCCGCCGAGTACGCCGGCAACGGCGGCCGTGACGCTGCCGACGAAGGCGGCACGCTGATCGAACTGGACCAGCTCACGCCTCAGGAACTGTTCAGCCGCGCCTGGCAGGACAACTACGGCAGCGAGGTCGACGAGCAGACCCTCAAGGACTTTGCCGAGCTGTTGCAGGACGTGCAGATGGAGAGCGAACAGCCATGAAAATCCTCGCGATCCGCCTGAAAAACCTCGCCTCGCTGGCCGGGCCTTTTGAAATCGACTTCACCGCCGAACCCCTGGCCAGTGCCGGACTGTTCGCCATCACCGGCCCTACTGGCGCCGGTAAAAGTACCCTGCTCGATGCCTTGTGCCTGGCGCTATTTGGCGCCGTACCGCGCCTGAACAACACCGGCCGCGACGCCAAGGTACCGGACGCCGACGGCGAAATCGCTACCGGCGACCCGCGCACCCTGCTGCGTCGTGGCACGGGTGATGGCTATGCGGAAGTGGATTTCGTCGGTGTCGACGGCCGTCGTTACCGCGCCCGCTGGGAAGCCAATCGCGCCCGGGACAAGGCCGCCGGCAAGTTGCAGGCCAGCCGCCAGAGCTTGCGTGACATCGATCAGGATCAATTGCTCGCCAGCCAGAAAGGCGAATACAAGGCTCAGCTCGAAGCCGCGCTGGGGCTGAATTTCGAACAGTTCACCCGCGCGGTGATGTTGGCGCAAAGCGAGTTCAGCGCGTTCCTCAAGGCCGACGACAACGACCGCAGCGAATTGCTGGAAAAACTCACCGACACCGCGCTCTACACCCGCCTCGGTCGTCGGGCCTTCGACAAGACCAAGGAGGCTCGCGAGGCGCACAAGCTGCTGCAGGATCAGGCCAGCGGGGTGACGCCGCTGTCACCCGAAGCCCGCGCGGAACTGGATGAGCGCTTCTACCAGGCGCAGCAACAACTCAAGGCCCGGCAGGCGCAGCTCAAACAACTTGAACTGCAGGACACCTGGCTCAAGGACCTGCGTCGCTTGCAGGACGAACATCTGGCTGCCAGCGAACAACTGCAATCGGCACAGACTCACTGGGAGGCCCTGGCCAGTGAGCGCTTGAGGCTCACCCGCCTCGAACAGCTGGCCCCGCAACGGCACCAGTTCGCCCGTAAAGCCGAGGTCGACGCGCTGCTGACACCCTTGGCGGCGCAGATTGCCTTGCACACGCAGCAGCACGGCGAACTCGGCGAGCGTCAGACGCAGCTCGAGCAACAGCTTAGCGCCGCCCGGATCGCGTTGAACGAAGCGCAACAACGGCAAACCGCCAGTGCGCCGCTACTGCGCCAGGCCTTCGAAGCGCAAAGCACCCTCGCCCGCCTCGCCAAGGACACCGCCCTCAGTGCCGAGGCAAAGCAAAATGCCGAGCAGGCCTGCAGCCAGGGCCAGAGCACGATTCAGACTTTGCTCGATCAGCAAACCCGTGGCGCCGGGGACTTGCAGCGCATTGCCACCGAGCTGGAACAAAGCACTCATCTGGCACCGTTGAGCGATGCCTGGAATGCCTACCGCGATCGGCTGCAACAGTTGATGTTGATCGGTAACCGGTTGAATCAGGGCCAGGCCGAACTGGCCAGTCTTGAGCAAAACGCCGCGAGCACCGAACAAACGCTCAGCGCGCAGAAGCAACAACTGGAGGTGCTGTTCAAGGAGGCCGGTGCCGAGCCGGATGCCGTCGCCGAGCAGATCGGCATCCTGGGCAGTCTGTTGCAGGACAACCGCAAGCAACTGCGCGCTGTCGAAGACCTTGCACGCTTGTGGGCCAGCCAGCAGGAACTGGACCAGCGCGGCGCCGAGCTGCAGCAACGTCTGCTCACCGCGCAGCAGGAACGTGAACGCCTGACCCAGGACGGGGTCAAGGCCAAGGTTGATCTGAGCGTTGCCGAACAGACACTCAAAGTCACTCGCGAACTGCTGGAGCGTCAGCGTCTGGCGCGCAGTGCCAGTGTCGAAGAGCTGCGCGCGCAGTTGCAGGACAATCAGCCATGTCCGGTGTGCGGCAGCAACGAGCATCCGTATCATCAGCCCGAAGCCCTGCTGCAGAGCCTCGGCCGTTTTGATGAAAGCGAACAGGCCAACGCCCAGAAGGCCGTCGACCTGCTCAAGGAAAAACTCACCGACCTGCGTGCCGAAGTCGGCGGGTTGATCGCCCAGCAAAAGGAACTGCTGCAACAGCAGGAGCATCTGGCGACCCAACAGCAAGCCCTCGCCCCAAGTCTGGAAGCGCATCCGCTGGCTGCCCAACTGCTGAATCAGGACGCCGTCAAACGCGACGCCTGGCTCACCCAGCAAAACAGCCAACTCAACCAGAGCATCAGCCAGGACGAGCAACGGCAAAGCGCGCTGCTCACCCTGCAACAGGATGCCGCGCGCCTGACCCAACAACTGCGTCATGCCGAAACCGCGCACCAGCAAGCGGCCCAGCACCTGGGCAACCAGCAACGCGAACTGGACAACGACCGCCAGCGTCTGGACGAAGAACTCAAGGCATTCGCCAGCCTGCTGCCAGCCGAGACCCTGCAAGCGCTGCGCGTCGAACCGGCCGCGACCTTCATGCAGCTCGACCGGCAGATCGCCGAGCGCCTGGCGCAAGTCGAGCAACAAAAGGAAGAACTGGCCGAGCAGCAACAGCGCCAGCAAAATCTGGAGAAGGAACAGGATCGCCAGCAAAACCGCGTGCAACAATTGCAGGCCGCCGAACAGCAGTTCACCGGGCTGGCCGAGCAGCAACAGGCGAGCCAGCACACCCTCGGGCAATTACTCGGCGAACACAGCAGTGCCGAACATTGGCAGCAGCAACTGGAACAGGCCGTGGAACAGGCGCGCAGCGCCGAAACCAGTACCGCGCAGACGCTGCAAAGTGTCCTCACGCAGTCTGTGCAACTCGCCGCCGAGCTGAATGCCCAGCAAGAACGCTTGCACGCACTGGAAGCTGAAGAACGTGAGCTCGCCGGCAAGATCGGCGACTGGCGTGCCCGCCATCCCGAACTGGATGACGATGGCCTCGAAGACCTTCTGCGGGTTGACGACACTCAGGTCAGCGAACTGCGCCAGCGCTTGCAGCAAAGCGAAAAAGCCATCGAGCAAGCCCGCGTCCTGGTGCAGGAGCGCGACAAGCGCCTGCTCGATCATCAGGCGCAACACAACGGCAACCTCGATGCCGAGCAATTGGCCAGTGCCTTGATCGACTTGCAAAACCTCGCCGCCACCAACGAGCAACACTGCGCCGAACTGCGCGCCGAGCAGGCCGAGGACCAGCGCCGGCAGAACGCCAATCAGGCCCTGGCACAGCAGATTGCCGACGCCTATAGCGAATACCAGCGCTGGGCACGCTTGAATACGTTGATCGGCTCCGCCACCGGCGACACCTTCCGCAAGATCGCCCAGGCCTACAACCTCGACCTGCTGGTGCACCACGCCAACGTGCAATTGCGCCAACTGGTGCGGCGCTACCGCCTCAAGCGTGGCGGCAGCATGCTCGGGTTGCTGGTGATGGACACCGAAATGGGCGACGAACTGCGTTCGGTGCATTCGCTGTCCGGTGGCGAGACTTTCCTGGTATCGCTGGCGCTGGCCCTTGGTCTGGCATCGATGGCGTCGAGCACGCTGAAAATCGAATCGTTGTTCATCGACGAAGGCTTCGGCAGCCTCGATCCGGAATCCCTGCAACTGGCCATGGACGCCCTTGACGGCTTGCAGGCCCAGGGCCGCAAGGTCGCGGTGATTTCCCACGTGCAGGAAATGCACGAACGGATTCCCGTGCAGATTCAGGTCCAGCGCCAGGGCAACGGCCTGAGCACCCTGGAGGTGAAATGAACACGTTGTATTCCTTCCGCCGCTGCCCGTACGCCATGCGCGCACGCATGGCCCTGCGTTATACGGGAGTGGCCGTGGTCATCGTCGAAGTCAGCCTGAAGGCCAAGCCCGCCGAAATGCTCGCGCTGTCGGGCAAAGGCACGGTGCCGGTACTGAGCGCCGATGGCCGGGTGATCGACGAAAGCCTCGACATCATGCGCTGGGCCCTGGCCCAGAACGATCCGCAGGACTGGTTGCTCAAGGCTGATCCTGTCGCAGCAGCGCAAATCGCCCCGCTGATCGAACAGAACGATCAGGAGTTCAAGGTCCACTTGAATCGCTACAAGTACGCCGAGCGTTATCCCGAGCAGCCGATGGAGGTTTATCGCGGCGAAGGCGAAGTATTTCTGCAAAAGCTGGAGGTCTTGCTGGAAGGACGCGATTACTTGCTGGCCGATCATCCAAGCCTGGCCGACGTAGCGTTGATGCCCTTCGTGCGCCAGTTCGCCCATGTCGACCGCGAGTGGTTCGCGCAGACGCCGTATCGACGGTTGCAGGACTGGTTGCAGCGGTTTCTGGAGTCGGATTTGTTTACCGGTGTGATGCGCAAGTAAGCCGCCGCACACTGTGTTGAGGGGGGCTTCAGGCCAACACCTCACACATCCCGATCGCTGAGCAATCCACCTGGAACGGCCCGAACACCACCCCTTCTGTCCTGACCGGCGGATTGCCGGTCAGCATGCCCTGGGCGCTGGCGTTTTCGATGTTGCGGGCGATGTTGTGGTTGGCTTCGATGGTCCGTGCCACCGAGCCTGCCGAGCCCTGGCCGATCCCCAGCAGGGAGGATCCGTTGGTCATGAACGCCAGGAACGCAATGACCCAAAGTCTGTGCCCTTTCATGCGCCGACGACTCCCGCGAGTTCAGCCTGATCGACGCTCGCGTTTTGCGCTCGGTGTTCAAACTGGATGCCGGGATGAGCGACCTGGATCGGTGCTTCGAAGGTGGATTGCGACTGCGCCGAAAGGCTGACCAGCAGCACCATGGCAAGGTAAAGACCGATCGCCACATAGGCGCCGTATTTGGCAGAAGTGAGAATTGCGCTGGCCATGATGTTCTCCGCGGGCATGTTTCAATGCCAACAGAATCGATCAAAAAAGCCTGGGTAACCACTCAGGGTTATCCATAGTAACCATCAGCCTCATTGATCATTAAGCCAGTCTATTTCACTCTTCAATAAAACTTATCAAGCGCTCGCGCGCAGCCTCCGGCTCACCCGGAACAGGGTCGGCTGCCGACAGAATGGGGGTGGAATAGAGAAAAAGAACAACCAATGCCAGACGCGTCACCATGCTGCTGATCCTTGCCGTGAGGAGGAGTCAAAAAATCAGCGTCAATTTAAACGTATGTCAATATGATATCAAGCACAGCATTGGTGGCAAACTGATACTGTCGTAAATGCGTTATGCAGGAGCGACATCACTCTGATCGTTTTCGACACTCTGGCTTTCAACGCCAGGGTCTTCGATCATCAGTGACTTCGCTCCTGCATAAAGGCAGGGGTAAACGCTCAGGCTTGGGTTTTGTGATCCAGCGCGGCGTAGAAGTTGGCGCTCTGTTGCAGGTATTTTGGGGCGTAGCTCTGGGTGTGGGCTTTTTTGTCGCTGATTTCAACGTTGGCACTGGCTGGCAGTGCAACGGTGGCAGAAATGGCGGAAGCGGCGATGACAGAGAAGATGTTGAAGTTCATGGCGGTATTCCTCGGATTCAGTTGGCTTGCTTGCCCGGTGGGGCCGTGAAGCAAACTTAACCCTCGAGGGTTCGTGCCTTGAAATGCTTTGTAGCAGTACCAGATATCAGCGCCATTGATAAAAGCAGGCAAGCCCCATCAACCGGGGCCTGCGGCTTATTGACGCAGCAGAAACCTGAGGTCGCTCGGGGCGTCCATTGGCAGTTTTTGCACGGTCTTGCCCAGCAGACCAGTCCTGGCATCGCGTTCGACGACGACAATCTGGTTGCTCTTCTGATTGGCGATCAACAGGAATTTGCCGCTCGGATCGAGGCTGAATTCCCGCGGGTGATCGCCCTCCACCGCCCGGCGTTGCAGCTCGTTGAGGTGGCCGGTGGCAGGATCGATGGCAAACACCAGCAGTTGATTGGCCGTGCCACGGTTGCTGACGTAGAGGAACTTGCCGTCAGCCGAGGCATGCAACGCCGCCGCAGCTTTTTCCGAGACGGGTTGCCCGGCAGCCA
The DNA here is from genome assembly GCF_003050925.1 of Pseudomonas sp. GV085. Lineage (GTDB taxonomy): Bacteria > Pseudomonadota > Gammaproteobacteria > Pseudomonadales > Pseudomonadaceae > Aquipseudomonas. The sequence goes on from NZ_QAOV01000002.1 coordinate 495,207, forward strand.
GATCGACCATCTGCGTCTGTTCGAGTCGGCCGTCGTGGTAATCGAACACCGCCACTTGCGCGCTCATTTCCATGGTCAGCCAGGCGTGTTTGCCATCGGCGCTGAACAGCAGATGACGCGGTCCGCTACCGGGCGGCAGTTGCACGAATGCCGGGGTCACCGGAGTCAGTGGCAGTTCGGGGTTGGCCTTGGGGTCGAAGCGGTAGGCAAACACCCTGTCGGCACCAAGATCGATTGCGAACACGTATTGGCCATCCGGTGACGGGATGGCCGAATGCACGTGAGCCGAGGCCTGACGCTCGGGGTTGACCCGGCTCGCCGGGTGGCTGCTCATCTGCACCACCGGTTTGAGCGTGCCATCGGCCGCCACCGGCATCACTGCGAGGGTGCCGCCCGGGTCTTCGGCCACCGAGTAATTGCTGACGAACAAATGGCTGCCATCGGTGCTGAGGCTGGAATGGGTCGGCTCGTTGCCCAGGCTTTGTACCTGGCTGATCAGGCTCAGCGCATGGGTCTTGGGATCGATGGCGTAACTGCTGACGCGCCCGACCGGATCGGTCTGGCCCGGGCCGTTTTCGTTGACCACGAACAAGTGTCGCTGGTCCTTCGACAGGGTCAGCCACGACGGGTTTTCGCTTTTGATCACTTGCAGGGGCCGCGCATCGATCTGCCCGGTGCTGCTGTCGAAAGCCAGGCGGTAGATGCCCTGGCTTTGACCGGCGGTGTAGGAGCCCACGAGCAGTTGATAGTCTTCGGCGGATGCGATCTGGACACCCATCGCACCGATGCTGCCGGCCATCAACAGTGGCCAGAGGTTACGCATCGCCTTGATCGTCATCATCGTTGTCGCCACCGACGACATCGCCCAGGCACACCAAACGGTGTTCACCCGAGTCACCGGTGATCAACCAGCTTTGCAGCGAGGTGTCGAAGGTCGCGGCCTGGATCTGTGCCGGGGTGAACTCCCAGTGCTTGGCCGCACGGCCATCCATGCATTCAATGTGCAGGTTATCGACCTCGTCGAGGGCGAATTCGAAGGCATGCAGCCCGTCGATCTCTACCATTCCGCAGTGTTCGAGGGCATTGAGCAAGGTGTCGGTTGGGGAAGTCATGGCAGTCAATCTTTGAATGAGAAAGACGCAATGATAGCTCATGCACCACCTCCCCTGTAGGAGCGAGCCTGCTCGCGATGGCGGCAGTCCAGTCGATTTAAATGTTGACTGATGTTCCGCTATCGCGAGCAGGCTCGCTCCTACAGGGATTGTGGTCGGCCGCTAGAGTGCCTCGCGGGACGATTGCCCATCCACCAGTCGCTGGATACGCAGCGGATTGCCGTTCTTCAGCGCATCCGGCAGCAAATTGTCCGGATAGTTCTGGAAGCACACCGGGCGCAGGAAACGATCGATAGCCAGGGTGCCCACCGACGTACCGCGCGCATCGGACGTTGCCGGGTACGGTCCGCCGTGGACCATCGAGTCGCAGACTTCAACGCCCGTCGGATAGCCATTGAGCAGGATGCGTCCGACCTTCTGTTCCAGCAAAGCCGTCAGCCCGGCGAACTGTTCGAAGTCTTCCGGCTCGCCAATGAGGGTGGCGGTCAACTGGCCGTGCAGCGCGTTCAATGCGGCACTGAGTTGTGCCTGGTCAACGACTTCGACGAACACGGTGGTCGGGCCGAAGACTTCTTCTTGCAAGACTTCATCGCCGTCGAGCAACAGGCTGACATCCGCCTTGAACAGCTGCGGTTGGGCCTGATTGCCTTGCTGCGGGCTGCCGGCGAGGTGCTCGATGCCTGGATGAGCGAACAGTTTTTGCAGACCTTTGCCATAGCTGCTCAAGGTTCCGGCATTGAGCATGGTTTGCGCTGGCTGATCACCCATCAGCCCGGCGACCTGCTGCACGAACGCGCTGAACTGCGGCGAGCGAATACCGATCACCAGGCCTGGGTTGGTGCAGAACTGACCGCAGCCTTGTACCACCGACGCGGTCAGGTCACGGGCGATGCTTTCTGCGCGCACTTCCAGGGCTTGGGGCAACAGGATCACCGGGTTGATGCTCGACATCTCGGCGAACACCGGAATCGGTTGCGCGCGGGCCGCGGCCATGTCGCACAAGGCTCGACCGCCCTTGAGCGAACCGGTGAAACCCACCGCCTTTATCGCCGGATGCTTGACCAGCGCCTCGCCGACACCGCCGCCGTAGATCATGTTGAACACCCCGGCCGGCATCCCGGTTTTCTCGGCGGCGCGAATGATCGCATCGGCCACCTGCTCGGCCGTGGCCATGTGACCGCTGTGGGCCTTGAACACCACCGGGCAGCCAGCAGCCAGCGCCGAGGCGGTATCGCCGCCAGCGGTGGAGAATGCCAATGGAAAGTTGCTGGCACCGAACACCGCTACCGGCCCGAGGCCGATACGGTATTGACGCAGGTCCGGGCGCGGCAACGGTTGACGCTCCGGCAATGCCCGGTCGATCCGTGCACCGTAGAAATCACCGCGACGCAAGACTTTGGCAAACAGACGCATCTGTCCGCTGGTACGTCCACGCTCGCCTTGTATTCGCCCCGTCGGCAACGCCGTTTCGCGGCAGACCACGGCGACAAAATCATCACCGAGGGCATCCAGTTCATCGGCAATGGCCTCGAGAAACTGCGCCCGCCGCTCCGCACTCAAACTGCGATAGGCCGGGTACGCGGCGGCGGCCGCGTTGGCCGCCGCATCGACTTCCAGCGGGGTCGCCTGATAAAAGTCGTGGAGCAATGCCTCACCGGTGGTGGCATCGAAACTCTGCAACTTGACGCTGCCGGCGGCGCTGCGTTGGCCGCCAATGTAGTTGTGACCAAGAATCCGGGTCATGGGTAAGTCCTCAAAGTGTGCCGACGGTGCCAGGTTCGAAAGCCGCTGCAACCGGTGCGATGCCATTGATCAATGGCGCGCCGAATTCGGCCTGGGTGATCTCGAACACGTCACCCGGTTGCGTGCGAATGCCGTCGGCAAAGGACAGGGTCGCGGTGCCGAAGAAGTGAATGTGCACATCCCCGGGACGCAGGAACTGGCTGTACTTGAAATGATGGAATTCGAGGTTGGCCAGGCTGTGGCACATGTTCGCCTCGCCGCTGAGAAACTCGTTCTGCCATAGCACCTCGCCGTCGCGCAGGATGCGGCTGGTGCCCGCCAGATGCTGCGGCAGTTCGCCGACCCGCAGTTCCGGGCCATAGCTGCAGCTGCGCAGTTTCGAATGGGCCAGATACAGGTAGTTCTTGCGTTCCATGACGTGGTCTGAGAACTCGTTGCCCACGGCAAAACCCAGGCGATACGGCTTACCGTCGCGACCGATGACGTACAGGCCGGCGATCTCCGGCTCTTCGCCGGCATCTTCGGCAAACGGCGGCAGGGGAAACGGCTGGCCCGGCCTGACGACGATGCTGCCATCGCCTTTGTAGAACCATTCCGGCTGCACACCGGCTTGATCTGCTGCCGGTTTGCCACCCTCCACGCCCCATTTGAAGATGCGCATGGTGTCGGTCATCGCCGATTCGTCGCCACTTTGCTGGTGCATCTTGTCCCGGGCCGATGCACTGCCCAGATGGGTCAGGCCCGTGCCACTGACCAGCATGTGCGCCGGGTCCGGATGATCCAGGGGCGGCAGGATGCGCCGCTGTGTCAACAGTTCAGCATAGTCGTGGCTGATGCCCAGCCCCAGGCTTTGCACCTGTTGCTCAAGATTGGCGCCCGCCTCGATCGCCGCCAACGCCAGATCGCGAACGGTGCGCGCGTCCTGCACTTCACGGACCAGCCCCGCCTCGACCACGCCGACACGGCGTTCTCCGTTACTCAATTCGAACTGAACCAAACGCATGAAATTTCTCCTATTCCTTCAAAAACACCGCAGATCCCTGTAGGAGTGAGCCTGCTCGCGATAGCGATGTATCAGTCGCCGACAACATTGGATGTGCCGACGCTATCGCGAGCAGGCTCACTCCTACATTGCATTAGCGTGCACTTGCTGCAAATTGATCGACTGGCAGGACGTGTTTGCGCTCCAGCAGGCGATAGACGACGCCAGTCAGAATCAGGCCAAACACCATCACCCCGGAGAGGAAATACAAGCCGGACGCCAGGTTGCCGGTGTATTCCTTGAGTGCGCCGATCACGAATGGACCGAGGTAACCACCGAGGTTACCCACCGAGTTGATCAAGGCGATCCCAGCCGCCGCACTGGCGCCGGCAAAGAATCGACCCGGCAGGGTCCAGAACACCGCAGTGCAGGAAAACAGCGCGAACGCCACCAGGCACAGCGCCGCCAGTTGCAGCACCGGCACCGACAGCCAGGCGCTGAGGAACAGGCCGATCGCACCCAGTACGTAAAGCACGGCGAGGTGACCGTAGCGGTCGTTCAAGCGGTCGGAACTGCGCGGAATGATCAGCAGGCCGACGATCCCGAAGATGTACGGCACCGCGGAAACGAAACCGGTCACCAGGTCGCTGCCGCCGAATTGCTTGATCAGGGTCGGCAGCCACAAGCCCAGGCCATAGATGCTCAGGGTCACCGGCAGGTAGAACAGCGCCAGCAGCAGGACGCGTTTGTCCTTGAGGGCGTGCAGCGGATTGCCATGGCGGGTCTGGCCGTACGCGTCCAGGTCCTTTTTCAATTCGGTGCTCAGCCAGTCCTTTTCCGCCTGGTCCATCCACTTCACTTGTTGCGGACCGTCGGGCAGGTAACGCAGCACCGGCCAGGTCAACAGGATCGCCGGGGTGCCGATGACGATGAACAGCCACTGCCAGCCATGCAGCCCCAACACACCGTCCATGCCCAGCAAGCCACCGGACACCGGGCCGGTGATCATCATTGCGATGGGTTGCGACAGGATGAACAGCCCGAGGATCTTGCCGCGATGGCGCACCGGGAACCATTGGGTGATGTAGTACAGAACGCCCGGGAAGAACCCGGCTTCGGCGGCGCCGAGCAAAAAGCGCATCACATAGAAGCTGCTCGGCCCCTGGACGAAGGCCATACCGATGGTGATGGCGCCCCAGGTGATCATGATCCGCGCGAACCAGCGCCGTGCGCCGAAGCGGTCGAGCATCAGGTTGCTGGGGATTTCCAGCAGGAAGTAGCCGATGAAGAACAGCCCGGCGCCAAGACCGTAGGCGGCATCGCCCAGGCCGATGTCAGCGCCCATGTGCAGTTTGGCGAAGCCCACCGCAGAGCGGTCCACATAGGCGATCAGGTACAGCAGGATCAGGAAGGGAATCAGTTTCAGCGTAATGCGACGGATAAGCCGCAGTTCCTGGCTCATGAGATCGGTCTCCGATTGTTGTTGTTATGGAACCTCGGGGGACGCCTCTCGCGAAAAATCGCCAGGGCCATCCCTCCGTTTGAGCCGACTATATAGTAATACTATTTATCCAACAACACTTCCAAACAGTGCAATTTGCGCTTATGTTACGCCTCAGCTCGAACAATATAGTCATACAATAAGAGAATCGATCATGTCTGATAAGAAACCCACCCTGCGCTCCGCCCAATGGTTTGGCACGGCCGACAAGAACGGCTTCATGTACCGCAGCTGGATGAAGAATCAGGGCATCGCCGACCACCAGTTCCATGGCAAGCCGATCATCGGCATCTGCAACACCTGGTCGGAACTGACCCCGTGCAACGCGCATTTCCGCCAGATTGCCGAGCACGTCAAACGTGGGGTGATCGAGGCCGGCGGCTTTCCGGTGGAGTTTCCGGTGTTCTCCAACGGCGAATCGAACCTGCGCCCGACCGCCATGCTCACCCGCAACCTGGCGAGCATGGATGTCGAAGAAGCCATTCGCGGCAACCCGATCGATGGCGTGGTGCTGCTGACCGGTTGCGACAAAACCACCCCGGCCTTGCTGATGGGCGCCGCCAGTTGCGACGTGCCGGCCATCGTGGTCACCGGCGGGCCGATGCTCAACGGCAAACACAAGGGCAAGGACATCGGCTCCGGCACCGTGGTCTGGCAGCTCAGCGAACAGGTCAAGGCCGGCACCATCAGCATCGACGATTTCCTCGCGGCCGAGGGCGGCATGTCCCGCTCGGCCGGCACCTGCAACACCATGGGCACGGCCTCGACCATGGCCTGCATGGCCGAAGCGCTCGGCACTTCCCTGCCCCACAACGCGGCGATCCCGGCGGTGGATGCGCGCCGTTATGTGTTGGCACACATGTCCGGCATGCGGGCCGTGGAGATGGTGCGCGAAGACTTGAAGCTGTCGAAGATCCTGACCAAAGAGGCCTTCGAGAACGCCATTCGCGTCAATGCCGCCATCGGCGGTTCAACCAACGCAGTGATCCATCTGAAGGCCATTGCCGGGCGCATTGGCGTGGAACTGGACCTGGATGACTGGACCCGTATCGGTCGCGGCATGCCGACCATCGTCGACCTGCAACCGTCCGGGCGTTTCCTGATGGAAGAGTTCTATTACGCCGGTGGCTTGCCCGCCGTGCTGCGTCGCCTCGGTGAAGCCAACCTGATCCCGAACCCGAATGCCTTGACCGTCAATGGCAAGTCCATCGGCGAGAACACCAGGGACGCGCCGATCTATGGCGAAGACGAAGTGATCCGCACCCTCGACAACCCGATCCGCGCCGACGGCGGCATCTGTGTCTTGCGCGGCAACCTGGCACCGCTGGGCGCGGTACTCAAGCCGTCCGCCGCCACGCCCGAACTGATGCAGCATCGCGGCCGCGCAGTGGTATTCGAGAACTTCGACATGTACAAGGCGCGGATCAACGATCCGGAACTGGACGTGGATGCCAACTCGATACTGGTGATGAAGAACTGCGGGCCGAAGGGTTATCCGGGCATGGCCGAGGTCGGCAACATGGGCCTGCCGGCCAAGCTGCTGGCCCAGGGCGTGACCGACATGGTACGTATTTCCGACGCGCGCATGAGCGGCACCGCGTACGGCACTGTTGTCCTGCACGTTGCCCCGGAAGCCGCTGCCGGTGGACCGCTCGCCGCCGTGAAAGAAGGCGACTGGATCGAACTCGATTGTGCCAGCGGCCGTTTGCACCTGGATATTCCGGATGCCGAACTGGCCGCACGCATGGCCGATCTGCAACCGCCACAGAACCTGATCGTCGGTGGGTATCGTCAGCTGTACATCGACCACGTGCTGCAAGCGGACCAGGGTTGCGACTTCGACTTCCTGGTCGGTTGCCGCGGGGCTGAAGTGCCGCGCCACTCTCACTGACACCACCCTCCCCCTGTAGGAGCGAGCTTGCTCGCGATGGACGTGAACGATAACGCGTGCTGTCTGAAAGCAAACGTCGTCTTGAAGTCCATCGCGAGCAAGCTCGCTCCTACAGTCGTTCGGCGCCAGTATCAAACCCGGCTCTGACGACCATCCCTCCCGCGCCTGCTATCATGCGCGACACCTATTCGCACAGGACCGCGTCGTTCCCCATGGATTACCGCAAACCCTCCGACCGCAAAAGCATGCACTCGCGCATCGTCCAGGAACTGGGCATGCAGATCGTCTCGGGACGTTTCCTGCCCGACGACAAACTGCCCGCCGAAGCGCTGTTGTGCGAAGAATATGCGGTCAGCCGGCCGGTGCTGCGTGAAGCCACCCGGGTCCTGGTTGCCAAAGGCCTGGTGTATTCCCGTCCGCGGGTCGGGACCGTGGTCAAGCCGCGCAAGGACTGGCACATGCTCGATCCGGACGTGCTGCACTGGTTGATGCAAAGCAGCCCGCAGAATCAGTTTTTCGACCTGCTGACCAGTGTGCGCAGCATCATCGAACCGGCTGCCGCCGCCCTAGCCGCGCAATTCGCCACGGATGCGGACATTGCCTCCATCGGTGAGGCCTACCAGCGCATGGAAGCCGCACCGACGCCGGAGGCGCTGTTGCAGCCGGACCTGGACTTCCACAGTCGCATCGCCGATGCCACGCACAACGACTTGCTGGCCAACCTGTGCAACATGCTCTCGGTGGCCATCGCCGAAGCCTTGAAACATTCCAACCAGCGACCGAACCTGCATGAACTGGCGCTGCCACGGCACAAGGCAATCCTGACCGCCATCGAGAATCGTGATGCCCTCGGGGCCCGGCATGCGACGCTGGTGCAACTCGATGATGCGCGCAGTGCGTTGAATGTGGTTTTGGGTAGCGATCCTTCGTAATGGCAAAGTCAAAAGATCGCAGCCTTCGGCAGCTCCTACGTGGGATTGCCTACACCGATTAATTGTGGGTGTATTCGATCAATGTAGGAGCTGCCGAAGGCTGCGATCTTTTGATCTTCGCCCAAATAAAAAAGCCGCAACCTGAGGTTGCGGCTTTTTTGATTCAGCGATCGATCAATGGGCAAACAACGAATTGCCCTTCTGCCCTGCCAGCCTCGAAGGCTTGATCAGGAACCGCGCCAGTGCCGGCAACAGCCACAGCGCACCGAACATGTTCCACAACAGCATGAAGGTCAGCATCAGCCCCATGTCGGCCTGGAACTTGATGGCCGAGAAGATCCAGGTGCACACGCCGATGGCCAGGCACAGGCCGGTGAACAGCACCGCCTTACCGGTGGACTTCAGCGTCTGGTAGTACGCCTCTTGCAGCGGCAGGCCGGCACGCAGGAAGCTTTCCAGACGGCTGTAGATGTAGATACCGTAGTCCACTCCGATCCCCACCCCGAGCGCCACGACCGGCAGGGTCGCCACTTTCACACCGATGCCCATGAAGGCCATCAGGGCGTTGCCGAGTACCGACGTCAGCACCAGCGGCAGCACGATGCACAAGGTCGCCGCCCACGAACGGAAGGTGATCATGCACATGGTCGCGACGCAGATGTACACCAGGATCAGGATGGTCAGCTCGGACTTCTTGATCACCTCGTTAGTGGCCGCCTCGATCCCGGCGTTACCGGCAGCGAGGATGAACTCCAGGCCTTCCTTGTTGTTTTCCCTGGCGAACGCCTGCACCGCGTGCACCGCGCGATCCAGGGTCTCGGCCTTGTGATCGTTGAGGAACACCAGTACCGGCGCCAGGGAACAGCTGTTGTTGTACAGGCCGTCAGCGCGGGCGATGGAGTTGTTCAGCACATCAGGGTTACGCGACAGGGTTTCCCATTTCAGGTTGCCTTCGTTCATGCCCTTGATCATTTGCTTGGACACGGTCACCAGGGAAATCGCCGACTGCACGCCCTCGGTGTTCTGCATCTTCCACATCAGTTCGTCGATCGGCGCCATGGCTTCGTAGCGCGAGCACCCCTCGGCCTTGGTCTTGACCATCACCACCAGCACATCGGAACTGGTCGAATAGTTGTTGATGATGAAGTTGTTGTCCTTGTTGTAGCGCGAGTCCGGACGCAGCTCCGGGGCACCCTGGTCGAGGTCGCCGATTTTCAGGTTCTGGCTGTACCACAGGCCGCCGCCAAAGGCGATCAGCGCCAGCAGAATGGACACCGGTGCGACTTTCGAGCTGGCGAAATTCGCCAGCAGTCGCCAGAACGGATGCTCGCGATGCGCGTCCTTTTTGCTGCGTTCGACCGCACGCTTGCTTATGCCGACATAGGAAATCGCCACCGGCAGCAGGATCAGGTTGGTGAACACGATCACTGCCACACCAATGGATGCGCCGATGGCCAGTTCACGGATCACGCCGATATCGATGATCAGCAGCGTGATGAAACCCACGGCATCGGCGAGGATCGCGATCATCCCGGGCAGGAACAATTGACGGAAAGTGCGACGTGCAGCGGTCAGGGCATTGTCCGCCTCACTCGATTGCAGGGCGATCCCGTTGATCTTCTGCACGCCGTGGGAAATACCGATGGCGAAGATCAGGAACGGTACCAGCATCGAGTAAGGATCGAGCCCGAAGCCGAAGAAGTGCATCAACCCCAGTTGCCAGACCACTGCCACCAATGTCGTGCTCAACACGGCGACGGTACTGCGCAGGCAGTTGGTGAACCACAGCAAGAGGATCAGGGTGATGACGAAGGCGACACCGAAGAACATCACCACCATCACCAGGCCATCGATCAGGTCACCGACTTTCTTGGCGAAACCGACGATGTGGATCTTCACATTCGGGTTCTGTACTTCGAACTTGGTGCGGATCTTGTCTTCAAGTTCGTGTGAGAACTGGCGGTAGTCCAGCGCCAGCAACTTGCCCTGGTCCTGCGGGTCCGGGAAGGACTCCAGCAACGGAATGTCGACGATGCTCGACTTGAAATCGTTGGACACCAGCCGCCCGACCTGGCCGGACTTGAGCACGTTGTTGCGCAGCATATCGAGGCTGGCCTGGGAGCCGTTGTAGCTCTGCGGGATCACCTCACCGCCAGCGAAGCCCTCTTCCGTCACTTCGGTCCAGCGAACGCTCGGGCTCCACAGCGACTTGAGGCCGGAACGGTCGACACCGGAGATGTAAAACACCTCGTCGTTGATCTGACGCAGGGTCTCCATGTACTCCTTGGAGAAGATGTCGCCATTGGTGGCTTCCACCGAGATCCGTACGGTGTTGCCCAGGTTCGCCAGATCGTTGCGGTGCTCCATCATCTTCTGGATGAAGGGATGCTCCAGCGGGATCATTTTTTCGAAACTGGTGGACGGACGGATCAGCGTCGCCTGCCAGAACAGGAAAATACTGACCAGCAAGCAGATCGTGATCACTGCCGGGCGGTTGTTGAAGATCAGGCGCTCGAGGAACGTCGCCTTGTCCTGGTGATGGGTACTCAAGGAAGTCATAGCTCCGCCTTCTTATTATTGACCTGGCTCATTTGCCCGCTTTTATTTGCCAAGCTCAGTGCCGTTTGGCGAGGTGACGCGAACGCCGCCCTGCCCGGCCAGAACCAGATTGCCATTGCCTGCTGCAGTCACTGCCGAGACGGAAATACGGTCCGCACGATTGACCACCTTGAAGGTTTCGCCGTCGTCGCTGCTGCGAATCACCGAGCCGCCGTTGCCGACGATCACGATGGAACCATCGTCGAGCAGCGTGCCGCCGGACAGCCCGAACTCCAGGTCACCGCGTTCAGCCTTGAGCTCGACTTGCTCCCAGTTGCTGCCGAAGTCCGTGGAGCGATAGAGGTTGCCACGCAAGCCGTAGGCCAGCAGCGTATTAGGCTGCGCCGTACCGATCACGCCAAACAGCGAGCCTTCGTACGGACCTTCGAGTTTTTCCCAGGTCTGGCCCCAGTCCGCGGAGCGGAACATGCTGCCCTGCTCGCCAACGATGAACAGCCCGGCGTCCTTGACCGCAGCAATCGCGTTCAGGTGGTACTGGTCTTCATTGTCGAGGCGGTCGCTGGCGTCTTCCCAATGCTTGCCACCGTCGGTGGTTTCCATCAGCGAGCCGTAAGCGCCCACGGCAAAGCCGCTGTTGACGTCCTTGAACCAGACATCGAGCAGCGGCGATTCGCGTTTCAGGTCTTCGAATTGTCTGATCCAGGTCGCGCCGCCGTCCTCGCTGGCGAGGATCTGCGCGTCATGGCCGACGGCCCAGCCGTGCTTGTCGTCGACAAAGAACACCGACGTCAGCAGGGCCCGGGTCGGGACCTTGGCCTGGGTCCAGTTCGCGCCCTGATCATCGGAATAGAGGATGTGCCCACGATCCCCGACCGCCACCAGGCGCTTGCCGGCGTGGACGACATCGAGCATCAGGCTTTTGGCAGCCTTGGCAGATTCAATGGAATAAACAACATCGGATGCTGACGCCGCCGAAGCCAGCGCAGGCGCCGACAACATGGCAGAGCCCAACAGCGAGAGCGCTGTGGCCAGCAACGCGAATTTGCGCAGTGCCGGCGGGCGGCAGATACCCACACCCATGACAGGCTCACTCATAGACCTTCTCCCATTATTATTGTTAGGTCGTTCAACCTTTCTGGGCGCCGCAAGGGTGCGTGTCTGGACCGACTGCTTCAGAGCATAGTCCTGAAACCCGCAATCCAGAGCCCCTTCGGAAGCTGGCTTATCCTATCGGGGTTTTTTCATGTCTGACAATCGACGCCACGTTATGTTTTGTTAACCGGGGGGGATGGGGGGTTGTTCTGAATGGTTGGGTATCAGGTGGGGTGATTGCGGGTTTGGGGGTTGGGGGATTGGTGATTGGTGTACATATCCATTGCTGCGGTAACGGCCGCTTATGGTTCCGCCCTTACGGCGGGTCACTTTGAAAAGCGCAAAGTAACCAAACGCTCTTGCCCCTGACATTCGGTGCCTCGCCGTGGCTCGGCATGCCCTCGCTCCGGTCCTGCTCCGTGGGCCCGCCGCCATCGGCCATCCATGGCCGGGGGCGGCTAACCCGGCATCCATGCCGGGTTGCCCACTGCGCAGAACCTCCACTCGGCCTCACGAGGGGGCGTACACCGCAACAGCGCCCGAGGCGGCCTACCGGCCGGCCTGGTTGCTGGGTGCGTTCGTCTGTGATGTACCTGTGGCTGACAGGCCGCCTTCGCGAGCAGGCTCGCTCCCACAGAAGGGCAAAGGCAGATCGGCGTACACAGACGCTTCTCACCACTCATCAGGCCGAGCGTTAGCTCGCCTGCAGCTCTTGATCTTGATCCACCCGCCCCCTCGGCAGGCTGAGCGGAGGTGTTCATCCGGGGATTGGCGCGCAGCGCCGTTCGACGCAGTCGAACTCATTGCATGTAGGTCGAAGCGAAGCCGACCGGAGGGCAATGCCCCCGGATGAATACCGCAGCGAAGGAACCCCGAGCCTAAGCGAGGGGCCGTACGTAAGGGGCGAGCGTTTTTTGCTTACTTTTTTAGGCGCTTGTAAAAAAGTGAGTCGCCGTAAGGGCGAAACCGCCAGTCGCCGTTACCGCAGGAATGGATATGTACCCAATCAACCCATGACCCTGGTCGGCCCGAAGGCCGCCAAGGTCACCAGCAGACTCAGGCCAAACTCTTGCTGACCACCTCAAACACATCACTGGACAACTGCCCCGAAGCCCGAATCCGCTCCAACTCGCCTTTCATCAAAGCCTGACGAGCACTGTCGTACTTGCGCCAGCGAGTCAAAGGCGCCAACTGGCGAGAAGCAATCTGCGGGTTAAAGCCATTCAACTCGATCACCAGATCCGCCAGGAAGCGATACCCGGAACCGTCGGCCGCGTGGAAGTTGATCAGGTTCTGCCCGGCAAACGCACCAACCAGTGCCCGCACCTTGTTCGGGTTCTTGATGTTGAACGCCGGGTGCTGCATCAACGCCTTGACTCTCTCCAGGCCACCGGGCAACACGCTGCCGGCCTGGACACTGAACCACTGATCCATGACCAGCGGGTTGTCCTTGAAGTGTTCGGCGAAGCTGGCCAGTGCCTTGGCCTTCTCGGCTTCGAACGGCGAATTGACCAGCACGGCGAGTGCGGTCAGGCGCTCGGTCATGTTGTCGCACGCGTCGAACTGCTCCAGCGTCGCCGCCAGGACTTGCGGCTTGCCGCTGAGCATCAGGTAGGACAACGCGATGTTCTGCAAGGCACGACGGGCGAAATGCTCGGCTTCGGCCACATACGGCGTCTGCTTCGACAATTCGCGATTGGCCTGATAACGCAGCCACAGGCCATCGAACAGCGCGTCAGCCAGTTGCTTGCGGGCAAACTCGCGGGCGACATGGATCGACTCGACGTCCGCTATTTCGCTGATCTCGGTCAGGTACGCCTCGCTTGGCAGCGAGAGCATTTCGGCGACCATGGCCTGATCCAGCGACTCGTCCGAGAGCACCGTGCGCAGTGCCGACACCAGCCGCTGATCGAGTACCAGCGCTTCGCCCTTCTGCTGCTGGCCGATCAATTCCTGCAGCACCTGCACCGACAGCTGCTGGCCGGCATCCCAGCGGTTGAAGCCGTCGCTGTCGTGCTGCATCAGGAACATCAGCTGATCACGGTTGTACGGGAAGCTCAGCTTCACCGGCGCCGAGAAGCCGCGCAGCAACGATGGCAACGGTTGTTCGGCAATGTCGACGAAGGTGAAGGTCTGCTCGGCCTCGGTTACCGAGATCACGCGGGTCGTGCCTTGGGCGGCGGCTTCACCGGCAAGACGCAGGGCAATCTCGCCGCCCTTGCTGTCCAGCAGCCCCAGTTCGACCGGGATCACGAACGGCAGTTTTTCAACCTTGTCCGGGGTTTCCGGGCAGCTCTGGCGGAAGGTCAGGCTGTAGGTTTTTGCCGCCGCATCAAAGGACTCGCTCACCGCCAGGCGCGGTGTACCCGCCTGGCTGTACCAGCGTTTGAACTGGGTCAGGTCGACGCCATTGGCATCTTCCATGGCCTTGATGAAGTCATCGCAGGTCACGGCCTGGCCGTCGTGGCGTTCGAAGTACAGGTCGCTGCCTTTGCGGAAACCTTCGGCGCCGAGCAAGGTGTGAATCATGCCGACCACTTCCGAACCCTTTTCGTACACGGTCAGGGTGTAGAAGTTGGAAATCTCGATGAAGCTGTCCGGGCGCACGGCGTGGGCCATGGGGCCGGCGTCTTCGGCGAACTGGTGGGTGCGCAGGTACGCCACGTCCTGGATGCGCTTGACCGTGGCCGAGTTCATGTCCGAGGAGAAACCGGCATCGCGGAACACGGTGAAGCCTTCCTTGAGCGACAGCTGGAACCAGTCGCGGCAGGTCACGCGGTTGCCCGACCAGTTGTGGAAATATTCGTGGGCGACGATCGCTTCGACCCGTTGGTGCGCGGCGTCGGTGGCGGTTTCGGCCTTGGCCAGCACGGCGCTGGAGTTGAAGATGTTGAGGCCCTTGTTTTCCATGGCGCCCATGTTGAAGTCATTCACGGCGACGATCATGAAGATGTCCAGGTCGTACTCGCGACCGTAGACCTCTTCGTCCCAGCGCATGGATTTCTTCAGGCTGTTCATGGCGTGCTGGCACTTGTCGATGTTTTCCGGCTCGACGTAAATGCGCAGCGCCACGTTGCGCTCGCTCATGGTGGTGAAGCTGTCTTCGACGCACCACAGGTCGCCGGCCACCAGCGCGAACAGGTACGCCGGTTTCTTGAACGGGTCTTCCCAGGTCGCCCAGTGCCGGCCTTCTTCACCAGGACCGGAGGCGATCGGGTTGCCGTTGGACAGCAGCACCGGATAGCTGTGTTGTTCGGCGACCACCGTGGTGGTGAAGGTGCTCATCACGTCGGGGCGGTCGAGGTAATAGGTGATCTTGCGAAAACCCTCGGCCTCGCACTGGGTGCAGAACATCGTGCCGGACTTGTACAGGCCTTCCAGCGCGGTGTTGGTTTCCGGGTGGATCCGGACGCTGGTATCGACCGTGAAGGTGGTGCTGGTCGGGTGCAGGGTCAGGTGATTCTCGCTCAACTGGTAGTCGGCGGCGCTCAGTTCACGGTCGGCCAAAGTGACCGACAGCAGTTCCAGCTGCTGGCCGTCCAGCACCAGCGGCGGCAGGCCCGGGCCTCGCTCGGGGTTGCGGCGCATCACCAGTTGCGCATGGACCAGGCTGTGGTCCTCGTACAACTCGAAGGTCAGGTGCGTTTCGTCGATCAGGTACTCGGGCGCCTGATAGTCCTTGAGGTAGATCATCTTCGGTTGTTCGGTGCGCATGCTGGAGTCCTTACTGATGCACGGCGAGCTGGTAAGCCGTGTATTTACGAATGTTGATCACGCCGGTGTCGAAGATCAGGTATTGACCCTTGACCCCCATCAGCGTGCCTTCGGCAATCGGGTTCTTGTCCAGGTTGAAGCTGACGATCTTCGCCGGGTACTGCTCGACCGGGTAGCGGATTTCCAGCGGTTCGGCATCGGTCACCGGCTGGATCGCCTGCAAGCCAAATCGCTGCTGCAACCCCAGCAGACCTTCAGCGCAGCTGTCGAACAATTGATCGCGAACCTCGGCCAGGTTCACGGCTACCGCATCGCCCTTGAGTAAAGCACGCCAGTTGGTCTTGTCGGCCACCTGGCTGCGGAACAGATCCTCGACGAAACCGGATTGTTGCCGGGTCGATACGCGCATGATCGGCAACGCCTGGCTCGCACCCTGGTCGAGCCAGCGGGTCGGCAACTGGGTGGCGCGGGTAATGCCGACTTTCACCCCTGACGAGTTGGCCAGGTACACCACGTGATCGGTCATGCAGAACTTCTCGCCCCATTCCGGCTCGCGGCAGGTGCCGGCGTCGTAGTGGCAACGCTCCGGGCTCATGATGCAGACGTCGCACTGGGCCAGTTTGGTCATGCACGGGTAGCAGTAGCCCTGGCTGAAACTGGTCTTGGTCTTGCGTCCGCAATGGATGCAGTGGATCGCACCCAGGTATTCCAGACGCACCGTGGTGCCGATCAACGGATTGACCGGGACCTCGGTTTCGCCCAGACGCAAAGCGTATTGCACGTTCGGCCCGTCCAGGCGCGCCGACATTTTGCTGATTGCACCGCGGCCAATCTCGATCAATGGATGGCATCCGACTTGAACAGGATGTTCGGTACTTCGATCGACTTCGAAGCGCATTCCTGCGGCCCCATGTAGCCGGTACGCTGGTCCTCGGGCAGGTTCTGCATTTCCCAGGCGATCATCGCCTGCAGCGACAGCTCGCGTTGCTCGGCGGTGAGTTTGCCACCGTCGGACCATTTGCCGATTTCCACGGCCAGTTTCAGGCTCTCGTAGATATCGGAGGTAATGTTGTTGATCATTTCGTTAAAAGAGGACATTGGGTCTCCGTCTCTTTATTGCATGTTCTGAGTTAGGCGGCCAGTTTACGGCGGTTATACAACCCGCCCAACAAACCGGTGAAGCATCCGATGAGTAACCCGCTGACATGGGCCGCGTTGGCGATTTCGCCGAAGCCGATCATCGAGACCAGTCCGGACAGGCACAGCAACAACCACACCAGCATCATCACCAGCACGCCTCGCGGCAGGCGATAAGCCCGGTTCGGCGCCAGTAGCTGGAAAATCCAGCAATGCCCGAGCAGGCCGTACAGTACACCGGACAAACCACCGAACAAGGTCGGACCGCTGAAGTAATATTGGGCATAGTTGGACACCAGGCTGAACAGCAGGGTCAAGCCGATCAGGTTGATACTGCCCTGACGCGACTCGATGCGCCGCCCCAGCTCCCAGTACCACATGCCGTTCATCGCCAGGTGCAGGATGCCGAAGTGAATCAGCATCGGCGTGAACAGGCGCCACCACTGCCCCGCCGCCAGGCTGTCGGCCAGTGGCGTGAAGTGGAGGTACTCGCCGACCACGCGGAATTCGAGGAAGGTCAGCCAGCGCATCGTTTCAAGGTTGTCGCCGAGCAGGGTCACTGCACCGACAATCACGCTCAGCAACAGCACCAGCGCGGTGGCCCTGGCGTATTTCAATTGCTCGACGAACCCCGGACGCTCGATGGTCTGCGCCAGCGGAATGTCCAGCTGCTGATCGGGATCGCCCGCCGGAAAGCGTTCGTAGAGCGCACGCACGTCTTCGCTGATGTTCTGCGGCACCCACAGCACCTGTTCGCCAGCTTCTTCGCTGACCCGATGGGGCACTTGCATGCGCTTGAGCAAGGTGACGAACCCGCTCAAGTCCACCGCCAGGGGCAGACGCAATACCGCTACAGCACTCATTGCAGCACCTCCGGCCGCTCGACATCGACCCAGACGAATTTATGCGGATCCAGGCGGGTTTCCTGATCCAGGCGATAGGCAACCAGCTTGCCGTACAGCACCGCGCTGTAATCCAGACAGGCCAGGTTCGGCCGGATCGGTGCCGGCTTGCCGCTGCGCCAGTAATGACCGACGAACAACAACGGCTCATCGATGCCATAACGCAGCAAACTGTTCTTTTCGGTGGACGTCAGCGGCGTCCGGGCCACGGGTTCCGGCAGTGCATCGGGCTGGAACACGATATCGCCGTAGGTTTTCGGATCGTCTTCCCAGAACTTGGTGCGGAAGAACGAACGCACCAGCCCATCGCCGCTGGTCATGGTCAGGCCATGGGGCAAGCGCATGTCCGTGCCACGCAAAAGGCGATCGAATACGGTGCAGGCAAACGATCCCGACTGCGCCGAAGCCTGGAGAAAAGGCTCGTCGACGCAACCGTTGGGGAACAACGCCCGCAGCGGCTCGATCAGCCCGGCATCCCAGCAGGCGTGGACCACGCGAAAACGCCCGGCATCGACGAACAATGGCAGCTTATAGAACCATTGCTGGAAGTCGTGCCAGTCACCCGGATGGTGTTCGAACTGGGTCAGGGTTTCATGCAACAGGCGGGCATGGCGCGGCGTGTGCTCGCGCACGAATTGCTTGCCGCTGCCGGGTAGCGCCGGCGTGCTCCAGCCCAGCGCATTGAACTCGTGGTTGCCCATGATGCACAGTGCCTGACCGGCCTCGACCATGTCGTGGACGATATGCAGCGCCTCGCGAATCCGCGGGCCGCGATCGATGATATCGCCGACGAACACCGCCATGCGCGAGGCGTGGCGCCAGACGCCGCCCTGTTTGTGATAACCGAGTCGGTCGAGCAAGTGCTCCAGGGTCAGAGCGCAACCGTGCACGTCACCGATCAGGTCGTAGCTACGCGCGGGATCGAGCATCAGTCGCCTCCACCCCCCAACTTGCTGCCCCAGCCGAGCTTGGTCCGGCAGACTTCATAGTAGTTGTGGTCGAGCGGGTGAATCAGCCGCAGTTTCTGGGCTTTCTTGCTCACGGTAATGGTGTCGCCGGGCGCGCAGGTAAAGTGGTTCTGCCCGTCACACGAGACTTGCGGGTAAATCTGCATATCCTTGGACACGACGATTTTCAGCTCACTGTTGCCATCGACCACGATCGGTCTACCTGACAAGGTATGGGGGTACATCGGCACAATCACAATAGCGTCGAGCTTGGGATGCATGATCGGCCCGCCGGCAGACAGTGCATACGCGGTGGAACCTGTCGGCGTCGCAACGATCAGGCCGTCGGCCTTCTGGCTGCAGACGAACTGGCCGTCGATGTACAGCTCGAATTCGATCATTCGCGTGGATTTGCCAGGGTGCAGCACCACATCGTTCAGTGCATCGCCCTGGCCGATGGCCTCGCCGTGGCGGCGGACTTCGGCTTGCAGCAGGAAGCGGTTTTCCACCAGAAAGTGGCCATCCAACACTTCGGCGACCTTGGTTTCCAGCTCGTCGGGACGAATATCGGTGAGGAAACCCAGGCTGCCCCGGTTGATGCCGAGCACCGGAATATTGTGCCTGGCCAGCGCCCGGGCGGCACCGAGCAGGCTGCCGTCACCACCGACCACAATGACCATGTCGCAGACTTCGCCGAGCATCTTGCGCGACGAGGTTTGCAGGCCGTGCCCTGGCAGCACTTCGGCGATGGTGTCTTCGAGGATCACGTGCAGGTGACGATCGAGCAGAAACCGTTTCAGTCGGCGGACGGTATCCAGCACCTGGGAACTGCCCAGGCGACCGATGATGCCGATATTGCGAAATTGCTCCATGGGGCTCCTGCGGGGATCTGTGTGGCGGCGAAAACCACGATTATGGGCGAAAGCCGCCCGTAGACAAAATCCTTTCAGCTTCAAGGGTGTGCCCGGGTTTCGGGCTATGCTCGCAAGATGATGCTATTTCCGGATTTGCTCCACCTGCCCCATCAATTACGCCATCCCGAAGTGCGTGACCTGGCGTGGGTCATCCTCGCGCCGCCCATGCTGGACGATACCCCGTGGCCGCAGCGTCACCCGCTGGCCGGCAGCGACTGGGTGCAGGCACCGGATCGGCTGGAGCATTGGCTGCGGCAATTGGACCGAGACAGTTATGGCTTGCTGCACTGGCTGGCCCAGGCCCGGACCCGGCGTCTGGGCCTGTATTACGAACGCCTCTGGCAATTCGCCGTGCAGCATGCGCCCGGCATTGAACTGATTGCCGCCAACATGCCGATTCGCCGCGAGGGGCACACCCTGGGTGAACTGGACATGCTGCTGCGCGACCGCGACGGCGTGCATCACCTGGAACTGGCGATCAAGCTCTACCTCGGCCCGCAATCCGGCGACGGACACGACACCGCCCAGTGGCTGGGTCCGGGATGCCACGACCGGCTCGACCGCAAACTGGCGCACCTGAGCCAGCATCAATTGCCGATTTCCGCTCGCCCCGAAAGCCGTGAAGTGCTCGCGGCGCTGGATATCCAGGCGTTCAGCGCGCATTTGTGGCTGGGGGGGTATTTGCTGTACCCGTGGCCGGGACAGGCCGCTGCGCCGCTGGGTGCACATCCGCAGCATTTGCGGGGGCGCTGGCTGCATCAAAAGGATTGGCCGGCGTTAGTAGCCCAGAGCGCGCCCGGTCGCTGGCAACCTCTGCCCCGCCATGCCTGGCTGGCGCCGGCGCATTACTCGGCGGAACACACCTGGACCCCTGAGCAGATGCAGGCATGGCTCAATGACCTGGACCCGCTGGCGCCGGCACAACTGCTGGTGCGCCTGACGGAAAATGCCAATGGCGACTGGGAAGAAGCCGAGCGATTGTTTCTGGTGTCGGACCTTTGGCCGAATGTGCCGGGTAATGCCTGAGTTTTGCTGTGTCTGAGCCGGCCCCATCGCGAGCAGGCTCGCTCTCACATTGGGTCCCAGCCGAACACAAATCTTGTGTCCACTGAGGATCCCTGTGGGAGCGAGCCTGCTCGCGAAGGGGCCAACCCGGCCTGAAGAGATAACCTCCCAGCGCCTGGCAGGACAATACGCTGATCAATGAACATCAAACTTTCTTGTGCTGCTCGACCCATTGCCCATAGGCATTGATGAAACTTTGCAGGAACGGCTTGACCGACTCGGACAACTTGCCCGCCTCGTCGAACGCCGAACCGGCGTTCCCCAGATAGGCCTCTGGCTGCTGCATCATCGGCACATTCAGAAACACCATGGATTGACGCAGGTTGTGATTGGCGCCAAACCCGCCGACGGCCCCCGGCGAAGCACTGATAACGGCGCCGGGCTTGCCATTCCACGAACTCTTGCCATAAGGGCGAGAACCGACGTCAATCGCATTTTTCAACGGCGCCGGCACCGAACGGTTGTATTCCGGGGTCACGAACAGCACCGCGTCGGATGAGCTCACCTGTTGTCGGAAAGTGCTGTAGGCTGCCGGCGGTGAAGCGCCATCGATGTCTTCGTTATAGAGCGGCAGGTCGCCAATTTCGACGATGTTGAGCTTGAGATTGGCCGGCGCCAGCTCTATCAGGGCCCGTGCGACCTTGCGGTTGATCGATTCCTTTCTCAAGCTGCCGACCAGGACGGCGATCGTATAGACGTTGCTCATAAGAGTTTCTCGACTGTCCGATAGGAAGAGCTTGTAGTTATAGATGACGATTCAAGCAGCGGGCGACTGAAAACGCCGTCCCTGACTATTTTTTTCCTGTAGGAAAACTTACCTCGCCCAAGCGCGGTCTACAGAGCCGCAAATTGAGTGATTTATCTCCAGAGGTTCCAAGCAGATGGCAGCAGTACTCGTCGGTCAGTTCCATGCAAGAGATGCGCAAGGCCGTATTTATTCGGTGCACGAGTTCCAGGACTCCACCCCGGCGGTAGACGGATCAGGCCCTGTCACCACCTACAAGCTGGCCATTGGCGACCGTGTCAACAAGGTCGACGACAATCAATTCATGCTGGTGCAAACCGGCGTGACCATTACCCGCGAACCGCAAACCGCAAGCGTTTCATAACCCGTCGTTATGAGCAGAAGTCATATGCGCGGACTTGGGGTAGGATTCAGCCACTGACTCCTCCACCTGCTGAACATGGACTTCACGCATGCGCTTACGCCATATCGAAGTGATCCAGGCGCTCTTGCAGACCGGTCACCTGGGCACCGCCGCCGAATGGCTGCAGTTGCCGGTGACCGAAGTCGAGCGCTTGCTGCGCGATGCCGAGGATCAGTTGGGTTTCATGCTGTTCGCCAGCGTACGCGGGCGTTTGCAGGCCACCCGCGAGGCTCGGGAACTGCAAGTGGAAATTGCCCGGGTCTACGACGCGCTCGAACCCGTGCAGCGCCTGGCCAACAGCCTCAGGCAATACCTGGCGCCGCCGCTACGCATCATCTGCACCCCGCCCCTGGCCAATCAATTGTTGCCACACAGCATCGCGGCCCTGCGCCGACGCCTGCCCGACGCGCCTTGCACACTGCTGAGCCAGCCCACCCGCGACATCGTCAGAAGCCTGCTGCTGCGTGAAAGCGATCTGGGGCTGAGCCTGCACGACCCTGATCACGCCGATCTCGATTGCCAGGTGATTGCCCAGGGCAAACTTCAGTTGCTCGCACCCCATGGCTGGCTGCAACCGAAACAGAAATACATTTCACTGCAGGATCTGGCCGGTCAATCGATGATCGGCCTGGAGGGGCACGATCCGCTGAGCCCGGCACTGGAAAACAAACTGCACGGCTTGCGCCCTGCCCCGGTGATTCAAACCCGGGTCCAGACGCATCAGATGATGCGCAGCATGGTCGAGGCTGGCGAAGGTCTGGCCATCGTCGATCCCTTCACCGCCCTCGGCGCCAAAGCCTCGGGACTGGACACCTGCCCGTTGGCGCCAGCCGTGCCGATCAGTCTCTACGCCCTGTCCCTGAAAAACGTCGAACCCTCTCCGGCGGTTCAGGCACTGTTGGCCATCGTCACGGAACAAGCCGCGGCGATGCTGACGAACTGAACGGGTTTTCCAGCGGATTTTCGAACAGTCGATACCAGAACAGCGCCACTTCGGCAGTGTTCGGGTCAATGCCGCGATAGCGCAGCTGGTCGATCCCGCCCATCACGTATCCGCAACGCTCATAGAGCCGGCAGGCCCCCAGGTTGTTGTTCTGGGTTTCGAGCATGATGCCCGGGAGCTTTTTCTTGCGGCTCCAGAATTGCGCCACATCCAGCAGGGCCTTGGCCACTCCATGCCGTCGGGCCGGTGCATGCACCGCCAGTTCGTCGATATGGGCAAAGCCGTTCCAGTTGGTACTGACCACCAGATGCCCCACCGGCTGGTCATCCAGATACGCCATGAAAATCGCGCTGTCGGCACCATCGCGAAAGCTGCTGAATTCCTCAGGATCGATGCCGTAGCACTTGCGATAAGGCGTGATCGGGGTGACCGGCCACTGTGCCACCGGCTTGCCTATTTCGGCCGCACCATAGGCCGCGACTTCAAAACTGAAATCACTGCCCCAGATATAGGCGGCAAAACCCTCGTCGGCAACCCGTACCGACAACCCTGGATAATTCGGATTTATTACCGGTTGCATACTGGGAAAGGTCCTCATTCCTTGATGCAATCGACGGTGTAGCACCGCCCACCGCTCTGATCTTCGTGCTGCAATCCGTGCACATCAGCGACGAACCCCGGGAAACTGCTATCGAACGTGCGGGCAAACGCCAGGTAATCGATGATCGAGCGAGTCGACTCGGTAAATCGCTCACCCGGCATGATCAACGGAATGCCGGGCGGGTACGGCACCAGCATGACGGCGGCAATCCGCCCGTCCAGCGCATCGATCGACACCGCTTCGACTTCACCCCGCACCAATTGATCATAGGCGTCCGCCGGTTTCATCGCGACTTCCGGCAGTACGGTGTACATGCGCTTGAGGTGCCTGGCGGTAGCATTGCTGCGATAACAGGCATGCAACTGATCGCATAAATCACGCAGGCCCATGCCCTGATAGCGCGCGACATTCTCTTGCGCCACGCAAGGCAGGCAACTGGCCAGACTGACATTGGCGTCATAGCTGCGCTTGAACTCCAGCAATTCGGTGAGCAGCGTGCTCCACTTGCCTTTGGTGATGCCCATGGAGAACAACACCAGGAACGAATACAGACCGGTCTTCTCAACCACCAGGCCACGCTCCCAAAGGAACTTGCTGACCACCGCCGCCGGAATCCCGCGCTCGCTGAGGGCGCCACCGGCCGTCAGCCCCGGCATCACCAGCGTGACCTTGATCGGGTCGAGCAGCACATAATCGTCGGTCACGCCGCCAAAGCCATGCCAGTCGGCATCGGGCTGCAGCAACCAGTCCTCGGTGACGACCCGCTCGATGCCTTGCACCGACGGCGGTTGCCAGATCGAAAACCACCAGTCATCCGCGGCAATGTGCTGGCGCAAGTTAGCCAGCGCCCGGCGAAAACTCAGGGCTTCGTCGAACATTTCCTGCAACAGCGAACGCCCGGCCGGCCCTTCCATCATCGCCGAAGCCACATCCAGCGAGGCGATGATGCCGTACTGCGGCGAGGTCGAGATGTGCATCATGAACGCTTCGTTGAAGCGATCCCGGTCCAGTTGCCGCGCGCCGCCATCGCGCACGTGAATCATCGACGCCTGACTGAAAGCCGCCAGCAACTTGTGGGTGGAGTGGGTGGTAAACACCAACGGGCTGTCTTCATCACGGGACGTACCCATGCCGTAGCGCCCGGCAAAAAACTCATGAAACGCCGCATAGGCGTACCAGGCCTCGTCGAAGTGCAGCACCTCAACACTGTTGCCCAGTTGCTGCCTGATCAGCTCTGCGTTGTAGCAGAGGCCGTCATAGGTCGAATTGGTCACTACAGCGAGCTTGACCTTCGGCGAACGCCCCTTGGTCAGCGGACTGGCGTCGATCTTGGCCTGGATCGATTCGCGGCTGAACTCGCTCAGGGGAATCGGGCCAATGATCCCCAGTTCATTACGCTCCGGACACAAGTACAGCGGGATCGCGCCGGTCATGATGATCGAGTGCAGCACCGACTTGTGGCAATTGCGATCCACCAGCACCAGGTCATCGCGGGCGACCACCGAGTGCCAGACAATCTTGTTGGCCGTGGACGTGCCATTGATCACGAAAAAGGTGTGATCGGCGCCGAAATTACGTGCTGCACGGGCCTCGGCTTCAGCCAGGGGACCGGTGTGATCAAGTAAAGAGCCGAGCTCAGGCACCGACACCGAAAGATCCGAGCGCAGGGTGTTTTCCCCGAAAAACTGGTGAAACGCCTGCCCGACCGGACTCTTGTGATACGCCACGCCACCGCCGTGACCGGGGGTGTGCCACGAATAATTGGAGTCCGCCGTGTGTTGCACCAACGCCTTGAAAAACGGCGGCAGCAGGCCATCGAGGTATTTGCGCGCGGCGCGGGCCACCTGCCGGGCGAGAAAGGGCACCGTGTCTTCAAACAGGTAGAGAATGCCGCGTAACTGATTGAGCTCGGCCATGGCGTCGGCAGGCGCATTTTCCAGGGTCACTGTTTCGCCCAGGGCGAAGATCGGCAGATCCGGTGCACGCACTCGCGCCAGACCAATCAGTTCGGCCATGTTTTGCAATAAATGGGAATGGGCGCTGGCGTCCTCAGAGGCAATCAACATGCAGGACAGGCCATGGTAGGTCGACGCCACCAATCGTCCTTCGGTGTAGTCCACCGCCGAAACGACGCTGAACCCTTCCTGCTCCAGTTCCCGGGCAATTCCCCGCACACGGTCGCCGGCAACGCTGTCGGACTTGATGTCGCGATGGACAATCAGGACCGGGAATTTCAAATCTTTATACATGAGGCTCAGTGTCCTGAGGCGGCAGACCAGAGCCTGCCAATTACCTCAGGGTAGAGTGTTGCAGAGGATGTGGCGAGCGTCGCGCCCTGAAATGGGTCATCGGATGCATGCCAGCGGCGCGGCTATTCGAAGATCAAAAGATCGCAGCCTCGTTTCACTCGACAGCTCCTACAAGGGAATGTGTAACCCTGTAGGAGCTGTCGAATGAAACGAGGCTGCGATCCTTAAGAAACATCTACGCCTGCGCTTCAGCCTCAGCCAACTGCACCCACAACGCCGGAGCACCCGCGGATTTGCCGATGATTTCCAGGCGCGCCGCGTGGCGGGCCAGGTCGTCTTCGCTGGCGCGGATGATGCGCGTCGGCTGGCGATCTGCTGGCAAACGGCGAATCTCGGTGGCCGAATTGTCCGCCCCTTCACCGGAGCCATTGCCATCGGAGGCGTTACCGGCCAGGGACAGACTGGTCTGCCCCCCGGTCATGGTCAGGTAGACGTCGGCGAGAATCTCGGAGTCGAGCAAGGCGCCGTGCAGTTCACGGCCGGAGTTGTCGACGCCATAGCGCTTGCACAAGGCATCGAGGCTGTTGCGCTGCCCCGGGTGACGTTCCCGGGCCATCATCAGGGTATCGAGGATCGAGCAGTGCTGCGTGATGTCCGCGCGGTCCTGCTGCCCCATCAGGGCGAATTCGTTGTTGATGAAGCCAACGTCGAACGCCGCGTTATGGATGATCAGCTGCGCGCCCTTGATGAACTCGAAGAACTCTTCGGCCACTTCGGCAAAACGCGGCTTGCCCACGAGGAATTCGTTGGTGATGCCGTGGACGCCGATGGCGCCCTCGTCACTCTCGCGATCGGGTTGCAGGTACACATGAAAGTGCCGGCCCGTCAGGCGTCGGCCGATCAACTCGACACAACCGATTTCGATAATCCGGTGGCCGTCGGTCACCGGCATGCCGGTGGTTTCGGTGTCGAGTACTACGGATCTGGTGGCCATCAGCGCTCAGCTCTCAATCGGTCAATCGTGCAAAAGCGGCGATGTTAACACGCTCGCAGGGGTCTTTCAGGCGGACCGTGTTGCGCCCTTCGCGAGCAGGCTCGCTCCCACAAGGAATCTTCGGCATATGGAGCTCAACTGTGGGAGCGAGCCTGCTCGCGATTGGCCGCAACCCGGTGTATCGGTTGAACCGAATCAGCCCTGCTTGTACCCGCGCACTTCATCGACGCCACGGTTGGCCAACTGGTCGGCTCGCTCGTTGCCGTGATGGCCAATGTGTCCGCGCACCCATTTCCAGGTGACCTTGTGGCGGTTGACCTGCTCGTCGAGCAACTTCCACAGGTCAGCATTCTTCACCGGCTCCTTCGCCGCGGTTTTCCAGCCGCGCTTCTTCCAGTTGTCCATCCACTCGTTGATGCCTTTCATCACGTACTGGGAGTCGGTCACCAGCAGCACATCGCAGGGACGCTTGAGCTCTTCCAGGCCGCGGATCGCGCCCATCAGCTCCATGCGGTTGTTGGTGGTATTGGCTTCGCCGCCCCAGAGTTCCTTTTCGACGCCCTTGCACACCAGCAGCGCGCCCCAGCCGCCAGGGCCAGGATTGCCCTTGCAGGCGCCGTCGGTGAACAGTTCTACGCTATCGCTCATGCCAATCTATCCAGAAAATGCGCTGGCCCGCCGATCGCTGATCGACAACGGCCGAAGCCGGGACAGGCCCGGCCGCAAATAAAAAGTATGTATTACGGTTCGATGTTGCGCCGGTTGACCTTGGCCATCGGCAAAGGAATCAGCTTGCCCATCGGCTCGCGCCGCTCCTGACGAACTGGTCGCAGGCCCACCACGATCTTGCGCGCCACCAACAGATAGAAGCCGCCGCCCGACAGTTGCCAGTCACCTGCCTTGCGCTCCCAACCGGCCAGGCGGGTCTGCCATGCCGGTGACGCAAGCGGCGGACGATAGCACCCGAAGCGGCGTTTCTCCAGCGCGAAGCCCAGCAGGTTCAGCCAGTCCGCGACCCGCGACGGCGAAATGCAGCGCGCCTTGCGCAGCGCATCCTGGGCAAACACATGCCGCAGCCCCCAAGTGCTCCAGGGATTGATGCCGACGATCAGCAAATGCCCCCCGGGCCGCACGCTGCTTGCCGCCTCGCGAAGCAGACCGTGGGGCGACAGACAGAAATCCAGACCATGCTGCAGCACCACCACGTCGGCAGCATGTTCACTCAACGGCCAGGCCTGTTCCTCACAGACGATCTCGACCCCCGGCAACGGCGCGCCAAGGCGCACATTACGCTGCACCTGCGGGGCTGACGGCGGGGTCTGGGCCGAGGGGCCGTAATGCACCAGATAACCACCAAAGAACCGCCCGAGTTCGTCTTCGAGCATGCGCCGCTCTTCGTCCAGCAGAAATTGCCCGATGGGACCGGCCAGCCACTCGCGGGCGGCGCTGATCAACGCCAGCCAGTCAGGATCGGCTTGTGCGAACGCTTTATCAGTCATTGCATTCTCCAACGCGCCAGGAAGTTCTAAGATGCGCCAATGTTTTCCGCTTGGCGAATCCGACGATGATACAGATCACTGCCCTGCCCGCCTTCACCGACAACTACATCTGGTTGTTACAAGACCACGGCAGCAAACGCTGCGCGGTCGTCGATCCGGGTGATGCCGCCCCCGTGCAGGCCTGGCTCGGTGCCAATCCGGGCTGGGTACTGAGTGATATTTTGATCACTCATCACCATCATGACCACGTCGGCGGCGTCGAGTTGCTGAAAAAAGCGACGGACGCGAAAGTCTATGGTCCGGCCAGCGAAACGATCCCGGCGCGGGACGTTGCGCTCAAGGACAACGACAAGGTCAGTGTGCTCGGCCTGGACTTCGATATCTTCACGGTCCCTGGCCACACCCTGGGGCATATCGCCTATTACCATCACGGCTTGCTGTTCTGCGGCGACACCTTGTTTGCCGCCGGCTGCGGGCGGTTGTTCGAAGGCACGCCACAGCAAATGTACAGCTCGCTGACACGCCTCGCCGCGTTGCCGGAAGACACACTGGTCTACTGCACCCACGAATACACCCTCGGCAATCTGAAGTTTGCGGCGGCCGTCGAACCGAACAATCCGCACACCGCCGAGCGCCTGGCCAAAGTTACCCGCCAACGGGAATCCGGGATCATGACGCTGCCGTCGACACTGGCACTGGAAAAGCTCACAAACCCGTTTTTGCGCTCCGGTGAAACATCCGTTAAAGAAAAAGCGGACGAACGGACCGGCACCGATAACTCGGCGCCCGATATGGTTTTTGCTGCTATTCGAGCGTGGAAAGACACGTTCTAAAGGGATCTCGCAAGGTTGCAACAATTCTGAAAGGTTGACCGCGCAGGGTGCCCTTTCTAGAATCGCCCGACATTTTTGCCCGGAACTTACTTCCAGCCAATGTCGTCACCTATTCGCAAAGCCATCAGTTCAGACGCATTGACCCGCTTGGCTCAAGCCATTGCGGTGGCTGTGTCCGCCACCCTGGCGGGCTGTTCCAGCCATGCGCCGCAGACCGATGCGGCGCACGCGCAGAACATCGCCGCGCGCGCCAAGCAGAAGCCGATCTGGCTCAGCGAAAAACCCAGCCCGCAAATTCCGCAGGACGTCTGGGAGCGTATGCGCCAGGGCTTCCAGTTGCAGGACGGGCTGGGCGTCAACCCGCGCATCGAGCAACAGCGCCTGTGGTTCGCCAGCAATCCATCTTTCCTCGAAAACGCCGGCGAACGTGGCAGCTTATACATTCATTACATCGTCGAACGCCTTGAAGAGCGCAACATGCCACTGGAACTGGCACTGCTGCCAGTGATTGAAAGTGCCTACAACCCAATGGCCTATTCCCGGGCCGACGCGGTGGGTCTTTGGCAATTCATCCCCTCCACCGGGCGTTACTTCAACCTGCGTCAAACCCGTTTCTATGATGGCCGTCGCGACATCACCGCCTCGACCACCGCCGCGATGGATTACCTGAGCCGCCTGCACGACATGTTCAATGGCGACTGGTTGCTGGCCCTGGCGGCCTACAACGCCGGCGAAGGCACCGTCAGCCGGGCCATCGAGCGCAACGAGCGTCTCGGCCTGCCGACCGACTACTGGAACCTGCCGCTGCCCGCCGAAACCCAGGCCTATGTGCCAAAGCTGCTGGCACTCTCGCAAGTGGTGATGGCGCCGGAAGCCTACGGCGTGAACCTCAACCCGATCGCCAACGAACCCTACTTCCAGGTCGTCGAAATCAACCAGCGCATGGACCTGTCCAAAGTTGCTGAAGTCGCCAACATCGATGAAGACGAACTGTTCCAGCTCAACCCGGCCTTCAAGCAGCGCACCACCATCGACGGCCCGCAGCACCTGCTGGTGCCGACGTCCAAGGCGCAACTGCTGACCAGCAGCCTGCAGACCATGCGTCCTGAAGAGTTGATCAGCAAAAAATCGCTCAAGCCGGTCTTCGAAGGTGCCGACGACACTCAGGTCGCCAGCGTCAGGCGCTCCTACCGGGTCAAGCGGGGTGACAACCTCGGCGCCATTGCCAAGGCCAACGACGTTGACGTGAAGGACCTGCAACGCTGGAACAAACTGACTGGCAAGAACCTCAAGCCCGGCCAGACCCTGGTCATGCAGGACAACAGCAAACGCAGCTCCGGGCGCGTCAACACCGTGATTGCAGCCAATACCAAAAAACAGCAGACCACGTACAAGGTCCAGCAAGGCGACTCGCTGTACATCGTGGCCAAGCGTTTCAACGTGGAGATGCAGCACCTCAAGCGCTGGAACCCGCGTGTCGGCCAGGCGCTGAAGCCTGGCCAGATGTTGACGGTGGCCAATCCGCACTAAAACTGTAGGAGCAGCCGGTCGACGCTCGATTGCTCGCGAAAGTCGCCAACGATAACGCGGGCATTCTGGATAAATGCCGCGCCCTCAGGTTCTTCGCGAGCAAGCTCGCTCCTACAGGATTGCGACCGCCCAAATCTCCCGTCTTTTTCCTGTCCATACAAGCTGTTACTGTACGGTCCACAAAGCCCAAGCCGCCTGGATCGGATCTCCTATTTGAAGCGTCCCCTGCCCCTGCTCCTGATCAGCCTGGCGTTGAGTTCCACCGCAAGCGCGACGATCAGCGAAAGCCATGGTTATGCGCAATTCGGCACGCTCAAGTACCCGGCCCGATTTACCCACTTCGACTGGGTCAACCCGCAAGCGCCCAAGGGCGGTACGTTGCGGGTCATGGCATTTGGCACCTTCGATACGCTCAACCCCTACACCTTCAAGGGCACCAGCCCGGTCACCACAGCGAATTTCCTGCAATACGGCATCAACGAGCTCAACGAACCGCTGATGGTCGGCACCGGGCAGTACGCGCCGTCAGGTGATGAGCCCGCGTCCAGCTATGGCCTGATTGCCCAGTCCGTGGAGTACAGCGAGGACCGCAGCTGGGTGGTGTTCAACCTGCGCCCCGAAGCACGCTTCCATGACGGTACGCCGATCACTGCCTACGACGTCGCGTTCTCATATCGTGTGCTGCTCCAGAAAGGCCATCCGCTGTACCGCACCAGCCTTCAGGAAGTGCTGCGTGTCGACATTCTCAACTCGCAGCGAATCCGTTTCGTATTCAAGCGCGCCGGCAATCCGCTGCTGATCCTGCGCCTGGGTGAAATGCCGGTGCTGGCGCAGCACTACTGGAAAGGTCGCGACTTCAAAGCCACCACCTTCGAGCCGCCGTTGGGCAGCGGGCCATATCGCATCACCTCGGTCACGCCAGGACGGCAGATCGTCTTCGAACGGGTCAAGGATTACTGGGGCAAGGACCTGCCGGTCAATCGCGGCAAGTACAACTTCGACCGCATGGAAGTCGAGTTCTACCGCGACAGCGACGTGGCGTTCGAGGCATTCAAGGCCGGTGAATTCGACATCTACATCGAGCATCAGGCGAAGAACTGGGACACCGGCTACAACTTCCCGGCCATACGCCGCGGTGACGTGATCAAGGCGCAGATCCCCCACCAGATCCCGACCCAGACCCAGGGCCTGTTCATGAACAGCCGTCGCCCGGCATTCTCGGACGCCAGGGTCCGTGAAGCGCTGGGGCTGATGTTCAACTTTGAATGGACCAACCGCACGCTGTTCAGCGGCGCCTACCATCGTGCCATGAGCTACTACCCCAACAGCGAATTCTCGGCCAGCGGTTTGCCGGTCGGGCACGAATGGCTGTTGCTCAAGCCTTATCGTGAACAGCTGCCGGCCAGGCTCTTTACCGAGCCGTTCAGTCTGCCGCAGACCGACGGGCACGGCATCCCCCGAGAGACCTTGCGCAAAGCCCTTGACCTGCTCGCCGAAGCCGGCTGGAAGCTCAATGGCCAGCGTATGCAAAACGCCACCGGGCAACCCTTGCGGCTGGAGTTGCTGCTGGTCAACCCGAATCTGGAACGCATCCTCCAGCCTTACGTCGAGAACCTCGCCAGCATCGGCATCGACGCTCAGCTGCGCACCGTCGATCGCGCGCAATACAAGCAGCGCCTCGATCAATTCGATTTCGACATGATTCTGATGACCCTCAACCAGACACTCAGCCCGGGCCTGGAACAGTGGCAGTATTTTCACTCCAGCCAGGCCGGGGTCAAGGGCAGCAAAAACTACGCCGGCATTGCCGACCCGGTGGTCGACCATCTGCTCGAGCAGTTGCTGGCCGCCCGGACCCGCGATGAACAGGTCGCCGCCGGCAAGGCCCTCGACCGCGTGCTGTTGTGGCAGCACTACATCGTTCCCAACTGGTACCTCAACTATCACCGCCTGGCGTACCGCAACCGGCTCGCCTTCGTCACCACGCCGCCCTATACCCTGGGCCTGAACGCGTGGTGGCTGAAATCTTCGGAGAAAGATCAATGAACCCCATCCGCACCCTGCTCTTGCAGGCCAGCGGCCTGTTGTTCGCCGGGCTGGCCTGCGCCGCCCCGCAACACGCCTTGACCCTGTACAACGAGCCGCCGAAATACCCGGCCGACTTCAAACACTTCGATTACGTCAATCCCGACGCGCCCAAGGGCGGGATTTTCCGTCAGGCCGGTTTCGGCGGTTTCGACAGTCTCAACCCGTTCATCAGCAAAGGCGTGCCGGCGGAAGATATCGGCATGATCTACGACACCCTGGCCAAGCAAGGGCTGGACGAGCCGTTCACCGAGTACGGTTTGATCGCCCGCCTGATCGAGAAAGCCCCGGACAACGCTTGGGTGCGCTTTTACCTGCGCCCCGAAGCACGCTTCCATGACGGCCATCCGGTACGCGCCGAGGACGTGGTATTCAGCTTCCAGATGCTGACCAAGGACGGCGCGCCGATGTACCGCGGCTACTACAACGACGTGGCCGAAGTGGTCGCCGAAGACCCGCTCACCGTGTTGTTCAAGTTCAAGCACACCAACAACCGCGAGCTGCCGCTGATCCTTGGCCAGTTGCCGGTGCTACCCAAGCATTGGTGGGCCGACCGCGACTTCAACAAGGGCAACCTGGAAATCCCGCTGGGCAGCGGCCCGTACAAGGTCGCCGAAGTGAAGGCCGGACGCTTGGTGCGTTACGAGCGCGTCAAGGATTACTGGGGCAAGGACCTGCCGGTCAATCGCGGTTTCTACAACTTCGACGTTATGACCACCGACTATTACCGCGACAACACCGTGGCCCTGGAAGCGCTCAAGGCCGGGCAGTTCGACTATTGGCTGGAAATGAGCGCGAAAAACTGGGCCAACGCCTACAACACTCCGGCGATCACCGAAGGTCGACTGGTCAAGGAACAGATTCCCAACGGCAATCCGACCGGCATGCAAGGTTTCGTCTTCAACCTGCGCCGCCCGGTGTTCCAGGACGTGCGCGTGCGCCAGGCCTTGTCGCTGTTGCTGGACTTCGAATGGACCAACAAGCAACTGTTCAACGGTGCCTATGTGCGTACCCGCAGTTACTTCGAGAACTCGGAAATGGCCGCCACCGGCCTGCCTGATGCCGAACAGGTGGCGATCCTCGAGCCTTTGCGCAGCAAGCTGGCGCCGCAAGTGTT
Source organism: Pseudomonas sp. GV085 (assembly GCF_003050925.1). Classification (GTDB taxonomy): domain Bacteria; phylum Pseudomonadota; class Gammaproteobacteria; order Pseudomonadales; family Pseudomonadaceae; genus Aquipseudomonas. The sequence goes on from NZ_QAOV01000002.1 coordinate 528,697, forward strand.
CAGCGAAGCGTTCCAGAACCCGACCACCGACGGTAGCGGCATGATCCGCGCCCAGCAACGGCAAGCCTATCAACTGCTGCAAGAGGCCGGCTGGCGCATCGTCGATGACAAAATGGTCGATGCCACCGGCAAACCGGTGGTCATCGAATTCCTGTTGGCCCAGACCGAGTTCGAACGGGTGCTGCTGCCGTTCAAGCGCAACCTGAGTGACCTGGGCATCGATCTGGTGATCCGCCGGGTCGATGTCTCGCAATACATCAACCGCGTGCGTTCCCGGGACTTCGACATGATCGTCGGCAGCTTCCCGCAATCCAACTCGCCGGGGAACGAACAACGGGAATTCTGGATGTCGGCCGCTGCCGACAAACCCGGCAGCCGCAATTCCATGGGCCTGAAAGATCCGGTGGTCGATCAACTGGTCGAGCAATTGATCAACGCCGATTCGCGCAGCAGCCTGGTGGCCCACGCCCGCGCGCTGGACCGCGTTCTGCAATGGGGCTATTACGTAATACCCAACTGGCACATCAAGACCTGGCGCGTGGCGTACTGGAACCACATCGGCCATCCAAAGGTCTCGCCTAAATACGACATCGGCACGGCCACCTGGTGGGTCAAGCCCGACATCAAGCCGGCGATAGAAGTCGAAACCACACTGCAGGCCGATCCTGCAGGCACGGAGTAATCAGATGCTGGCGTATATTTTTCGGCGACTGCTGCTGATCATTCCGACCCTGTTCGGCATCTTGCTGATCAACTTCGTGATCATCCAGGCCGCTCCGGGCGGGCCGGTGGAACAGATGATCGCCAAGCTCGAAGGCTTCGAAGGCGCCACCAGCCGTATCGCCGGCGGCGGTGCCGAAGTCTCGGTGGCAGGCTCGGCCTATCGCGGTGCCCAGGGCCTGGACCCGGCGCTGATCAAGGAAATCGAGCACATGTACGGCTTCGACAAATCGGCGCCGGAACGCTTGTGGATCATGGTCAAGAACTATGCGTCCCTGGATTTCGGCGACAGCTTCTTCCGCGACGCCAAGGTCATTGACCTGATCAAGGAAAAGATGCCGGTCTCGATCTCCCTCGGGCTGTGGAGCACGCTGATCATGTACCTGGTGTCGATCCCGCTGGGGATCGCCAAGGCCAAGCGGCACGGCAGCCACTTCGACGTCTGGACCAGTTCGGCGATCATCGTCGGCTACGCGATCCCGGCGTTCCTGTTCGCCATCCTGCTGATCGTGGTGTTCGCCGGCGGCAGTTACCTGGACTGGTTCCCGTTGCGCGGGCTGACCTCGAACAACTTCGATGAACTGAGCATGGGCGGCAAGATCCTCGACTACTTCTGGCACCTGGCGCTGCCGGTGACCGCGCTGGTGATCGGCAACTTCGCAACCATGACCCTGCTGACCAAGAACAGCTTCCTCGACGAAATCAACAAGCAGTACGTGATCACCGCCAGGGCCAAGGGCCTGACCAACCACCGCGTGCTTTACGGCCACGTGTTCCGCAACGCCATGCTGTTGGTGATCGCCGGCTTCCCCTCGGCCCTGATCGGCATCTTCTTCACCGGCTCGTTGCTGGTGGAGGTGATCTTCTCCCTCGACGGCCTCGGCCTGATGAGTTTCGAAGCGGCGATCAACCGTGATTACCCGGTGGTGTTCGGCACGCTGTTCATCTTCACTTTGCTGGGGCTGGTGGTGAAACTGATCGGCGACCTCACCTACACCTTTGTCGATCCGCGCATCGATTTCGAAAGCCGGGAGCATTGAGATGAACCTGTCCCCTCTCAATCGCCGACGCTTCGAACTGTTCAAGGCCAACAAGCGTGGCTGGTGGTCGCTGTGGCTGTTCCTGATCCTGTTTGGCGCAAGCCTGGGTGCGGAGCTGATCGCCAACGACAAGCCGCTGGCGGTGCATTACGACAACAACTGGTACTTCCCGGCGCTCAAGCGTTACCCGGAAACCACCTTCGGCGGCGAATTTCCACTGGAAGCCAACTACAAGAGTCCGTACATCCGCGAACTGCTCAAGGCCAAGGACGCCTGGGTGCTGTGGGCGCCTATTCCCTACAGCTACCAGAGCATCAACTACGACCTGAAAGTCCCGGCCCCGGCACCGCCCTCGACGGACAACCTGCTGGGCACCGACGATCAGGGCCGCGATGTGCTGGCCCGGGTGATCTACGGCTTCCGCATTTCGGTGCTGTTCGCCCTGACCCTGACCGTGCTCAGTTCGATCATCGGCGTGTTCGCCGGGGCCTTGCAGGGTTTCTACGGTGGCTGGGTGGATCTGGCCGGGCAACGCTTCCTGGAGATCTGGTCCGGGCTGCCGGTGTTGTACCTGCTGATCATCCTCGCCAGTTTCGTGCAACCCAATTTCTGGTGGTTGCTGGGGATCATGCTGCTGTTCTCGTGGATGAGCCTGGTGGACGTGGTACGCGCCGAATTCCTGCGCGGGCGTAACCTGGAATACGTACGCGCCGCCCGCGCCCTGGGCATGCAGAACGGTGCGATCATGTTCCGCCACATTTTGCCCAACGCGATGGTCTCGACCATGACCTTCATGCCGTTCATCCTCACTGGCGCCATCGGCACATTGACCGCCCTGGACTTCCTCGGTTTCGGCCTGCCGGCGGGCAGCCCGTCCCTGGGTGAACTGGTGGCCCAGGGCAAGTCCAACCTGCAGGCGCCCTGGCTGGGCATCAGCGCCTTTGCGGTGCTGGCCTTGATGTTGAGTTTGCTGGTGTTCATCGGCGAGTCAGCTCGCGATGCCTTCGACCCGAGGAAGTGAAATGAATCAGCACAATCTGATCGAAGTGCGCAACCTGGCCGTCGATTTTGTCGTCGGCAATCGCTGCCAGCGGGCGGTCGAAGGCGTCAGCTTCGACATCAAGCGCGGTGAAACCCTGGCGTTGGTCGGCGAGAGCGGCTCCGGTAAATCGGTCACCGCACATTCGATCCTGCGCCTGCTGCCCTACCCGCTCGCCCGGCACCCGTCCGGCACCATCGAATATTCCGGACAGAACCTGCTGGACCTGAAAGAAAAAACCATCCGCCACATTCGCGGCAACCGCATTGCGATGATCTTCCAGGAGCCGATGACCTCGCTCAATCCCCTGCACTCGATCGAAAAGCAGATCAACGAGGTGCTGGGCATCCACAAGGGCCTGACCGGCAAGGTCGCGACCAAGCGCACCCTGGAGCTGCTGGAGATGGTCGGCATTCCCGAGCCGCACATGCGCCTCAAGGCCCTGCCCCACGAGCTGTCCGGCGGCCAGCGTCAGCGGGTGATGATCGCCATGGCCCTGGCCAACGAGCCTGAACTGCTGATCGCCGATGAGCCGACCACCGCGCTGGACGTGACCGTTCAGCTGAAAATCCTCGAATTGCTCAAGGAACTGCAGGCCCGATTAGGCATGGCGCTGCTGCTGATCAGCCACGATTTGAACCTTGTGCGAAGAATTGCGCATCGCGTATGTGTCATGCAGCAAGGTTGCATCGTCGAACAGGCATCGTGCGAAGAGCTGTTCCGCGCGCCGCAGCATCCGTACACTCGGGAGCTGCTGGCAGCGGAGCCCGGCGGCAAGCCTGCAAGCAACGTGATCGGCCCGCCCTTGCTGGCGGTCGAGGACCTGAAAGTCTGGTTTCCGATCAAGAAAGGCCTGCTCAAACGCACGGTGGATTACGTCAAGGCGGTCGACGGCATCAATTTCAATCTGCTCCAGGGCCAGACCCTGGGGATCGTGGGCGAAAGCGGTTCCGGCAAATCGACCCTGGGCCTGGCGATTTTGCGCTTGATCGCCAGTAAAGGCGCGATTCGTTTTGAAGGCCAGCAGCTGGACTGCCTGACGCAGCAACAGGTCCGGCCGCTACGGCGGGAGATGCAAGTGGTGTTTCAGGATCCGTTCGGCAGCCTGAGCCCACGGATGTGCGTGAATGACATCGTTGGCGAAGGCCTGCGAATCCACAAGATGGGCACCGGGGCGGAACAGGAACAAGCGATCATTGCAGCACTCAAGGAGGTAGGCCTGGATCCGGAAACCCGGCACCGCTACCCCCACGAATTTTCCGGCGGGCAACGGCAGAGAATCGCCATTGCCCGGGCATTGGTGTTAAAACCGGCGTTGATTTTGCTGGACGAGCCGACTTCGGCCCTCGACCGCACGGTACAACGCCAGGTAGTGGAGCTTTTGCGTTCGCTGCAAACCAAGTACAACCTGACGTATCTGTTTATCAGCCATGACCTGGCTGTGGTGAAAGCGCTGAGCCACCAGTTGATGGTGGTCAAGCATGGCCAAGTGGTCGAACAGGGAGACGCGCAAAGCATTTTTGCCGCCCCCCGACATCCGTATACACAGCAGTTGCTGGAAGCCGCTTTTCTGGCTCCGGCCACTGCGCAATAACCTGAAAAGAGGAGCAACACATGGGTTTTCTCGCCGGTAAGCGCGTACTGATCGTCGGTGTCGCCAGCAAGCTGTCCATCGCATCCGGCATCGCTGCCGCCATGCATCGCGAGGGCGCTGAGCTTGCCTTCACTTATCAGAACGACAAACTCAAGGGTCGTGTCGAAGAGTTCGCACAAGGCTGGGGGTCGAGCCCTGAGCTGTGCTTCCCGTGCGACGTGGCCAGCGATGAAGAAATCGCCAAGGTCTTCGAAGCACTGAGCAAGAAGTGGGACGGCCTGGACTGCATCGTGCACTCCGTAGGCTTCGCACCGGGCGACCAACTGGACGGCGACTTCACCGAAGCCACCACCCGTGAAGGTTTCCGCATCGCTCACGACATCAGCGCCTACAGCTTCGTGGCCCTGGCCAAGGCTGGCCGCGAAATGATGAAAGGCCGCAACGGCAGCCTGCTGACCCTGTCGTACCTGGGCGCCGAGCGCACCATGCCGAACTACAACGTCATGGGCATGGCCAAGGCTTCCCTGGAAGCCGGCGTACGTTACCTGGCCGGCTCCCTGGGCCCGGAAGGCACGCGCGTCAACTGTGTATCGGCTGGCCCGATCCGCACCCTCGCCGCTTCCGGCATCAAGAACTTCCGCAAGATGCTGGCCGCCAACGAAGCGCAAACCCCGCTGCGCCGCAACGTCACCATCGACGAAGTCGGCAACGCCGGCGCCTTCCTGTGCTCGGACCTGGCGTCCGGCATCAGCGGTGAAATCATGTACGTGGACGGTGGCTTCAACACCACGGCCATGGGCAGCCTCGAAGAGTAATCTTCGGTCAGCCAAAAAACCCGCCTCTTTTGGCGGGTTTTTTATGCCTGCGATTTCCCCGGGCGATGCAGCCCCCCTGTAGGAGCGAGCTTGCTCCGGGCGGCGTTCCGACGAAAAACCCGGGCACGCCGCGTTCATCCAGACTGCGCGCGTTATCGTTGACGACCTTCGCGAGCAAGCTCGCTCCTACAGGGTTAGTGTTGTGTCAGACATTGCGCAAACAACTGCTGAATCGGCTGCATTCGCTGGCTGTACCGCTGCAACAACACAATCTCCCGATAGAACGTCAACTCGCCCAAGGGGATGACTCGCACCCTGGCCCCGTGCTCAAGCCACAACCCGGCTTCGGGCAATAGCGAAACCCCCAACCCACATTCGACCATTTTCACGATGGCCTCCAGTTCATCCAGCTCCAGCGCCACCTGCACCTCAATCTTCTGTTCGCGCAGAAATCGCGTCACCAGCCGCCCGCCAAACGAATTGCGGTCGTAGCGCACATGCGGGTGCCGGGCGAGCAGTTGCAACGGATCATCACCGTCCAGATCCGCCGGTACGATGAGCACGAATGGCTCCCGGCGAATCACCTGCGCGGACAATTCCTTGGGCAACTCGAACGGCGGTTTGATCAGGATCGCCAGGTCCACTTCTCCGGTGTCCACCTGACTCAGCAGGTTCAGTGACACCCCGGGCACCAGCTTGGGCTCCAGCAAGGGCGCCTGTTGGCGCAAGCGCACCAGCGCCTGGGGCAGCAGCCCGGTCTGGGCGGTCGCCACCGCGCCGATTTTCAGTTCGCCACGGTACTCACTGACATCGTCACTGACGGCCATACGACTGAAGGTCTCGAGCATTTCCCTGGCCATCGGCAACGCACGCTGCCCCGCCGCGTTGAGCAGCGCCTGACGCCCGGTGCGGTCGAACAGACGGATGCCAAGGGCCTGTTCCAGGTTGCGAATCTGCGCGCTGACCGCCGATTGCGTCAAGCCGATGTGCATGCCCGCAGCGGCAAACGTGCCGTAACGCGCCACCGCGATAAAGGTTTTCAGTTCTCGCAGCATGGCGGCCTCGATTGATCGAAATTATTTGAGCTCGACGCAAAAATTATCGTCTTTCAATCAAAAAGCACAGAGCTAAACTCGACACGTCCACACCCACCAACGAGGTTCGCCTGATGCAACTGTCCCCTTTTCACTTGGCCATCCCGGTCCACGACTTGCCGGCCGCCCGACATTTCTATGGTTCAGTGTTTGGTCTGGAAGAAGGTCGCTCCAGCGACCATTGGGTGGATTTCAATTTCTTCGGCCATCAACTGGTGATTCACCTGGCACCGAAAACCCCTGCGCAAGTAGCCGCGCACACCAATGCCGTGGATGGTCACGATGTGCCAGTGCCGCATTTTGGCGTGGTGCTCGGGATGGCGGAATGGGAGGCGCTGGCCGAGCGGCTGAAGTCATTGCAGACACGCTTCGTGATCGAACCGGGAATCCGTTTTCAGGGGTTGGTGGGCGAACAGGCGACGATGTTTCTGTTTGATCCATGCGGGAATGCACTGGAGTTCAAGGCGTTCAAGGACATTGGGCAGTTGTTTGCCAAGTGAGGATATGCGGTGCCTGTCAGGCCGCCTTCGCGGGCAAGCCCGCCCCTACAATGGCCGGCGTTGTTCGCAAATTGCCGGTTCACTATAAAACCCTGTAGGAGCGAGCCTGCTCGCGATGAGGCCCGCCAACACAACTGCCTAACGGCTCATCACCCGCTCGGCCTCACCCAGCAGCTCCTCGACCGAGTCATGAACAACGGGATCATATTCAACCTGGGTAACACTGAACCGAATGTCATAACTGCGATGGGCCGCGGCATTGCGCTCATCGAGAATCTCATTGAGCCGGGCCTTGATCGCCTCAATCTCCACGACGCTGGAACCGGTCAGCAACGCCACGAACCGGTCGCCTTCGAGTCGGCCGACCACATCGCTTTCACGAAAACCAATACGCAGGACATCGGCGAATGTCTTGAGCGCATCGTCTCCTTTGGTCCGGCCATACAGATAGCAGATGTGTTTGAATTCATCGAGGGTGAAGTACAGCAGCGTCGCCGGCGTCTCCAGCTCCCGGCAGGCGTCCAGCCCAAGTTGGGCCAGTGCGGTGAAGCCATGGCGATTGGAGAGCAGCGTCAGCTCGTCCATGCTCGCCATCTGCACCCCCGCCAGCTCTTGCTCGGCCTGACGCGCCAGATCCCGCAGCCGTTCACGTTCCTGCTGTGGCGTGAGCAACGGGTTTGCGGATCGACCCGATTTGCCCGCTTTACCTGAAATCAACATCGTTCACTCCTTGGCGGGTATGCACATTAGAGTCGCCCATACCCGCATTGACTCCCTGTTAGTGTGCCACTGGTCAGCTACCCGCCACAGGGCACGGCCCTCCTGCATCGGCCCAGCGCTTGAACCGGGTGACGAAGATATCGTGTGGTACCGGCACCGGCGCGCGATTGCCGCCCGGATTCCAGCCCCACAGCACCAGTTTGTCGTCGCTGACGTGTTTGATCAGCGCGGCGAAATCCCGATCGCCATTGCTGGAGCGATCCTTGATCATCGCGCACAGCCGGTCGGCCGGCAGGCCAATCCAGGCCATCCGCTGTGCTGCCGGCGGCAGGCTCCAGTGTGGCGCCCCTTGCGGCGCGTGCGGACCGTAACTGGCTGGCGGATTGCTTTGGGCATGGCACGTTGCACAGGGCAACCCGGCCGAGCCCTTGCCGTCCATGCCGCGCACGACATTCATCGCGTGGGGCACGCCGGCATCGAATTGCAGCGGCGAATCACCGGGAATGTGGCAGTTCTGGCAACGCGGGCTCTGGAAGACTTTCTGCACGGTGTCGAACGCCTGCAAGGCCTCGCGGTCTTCGGCGAACACGTGCGATGCGTAGGCGATGAGACAGATCAGGATCACCGTCCCAAGCAACCAATGATGTCGTTTCATCTCACACCCCCGACAGCTGCAACGGCAGTTCCCGCAGGCGCTGCCCGGTCAGGGCAAACACCGCGTTGGCCACCGCCGGTGCCGTGGGAGGCACACCGGCTTCGCCGATACCGCCGGGTTTGTCGCTGCTGGGCACGATATGCACTTCAACCACCGGCATTTCGTTGAGCCGCAGCACCTGATAGTCGTGATAGTTGGACTGCACCACCTGCCCGTCCTTGAGCGTCAGTTTGCTGTGCAAGGCGAAGCTCAGGCCAAAGGTGATACACGACTCCATCTGCGCAGCGATGCTCTGCGGGTTGACCGCAATGCCGCAGTCCACCGCACACACCACCCGGTGCACGCGAATGGCGAGGTTGTCCTGGGACACCTCGGCCACCTGGGCCACGTAACTGCCGAACGATTCATGCACCGCCACGCCCAGCGCATGGCCGTCCGGCAGCGGCGCCGTCCAGTTGGCCTTCTCCACCGCGAGGTTCAGCACACCGAGGTGACGCGGATGGTCCCTGAGCAAGGTGCGTCGATATTCCACCGGATCCTTGCCGGCCGCCGTGGCCAGCTCATCGATCAGCGATTCCATGACAAACGCGGTATGGGTGTGCCCCACCGAACGCAGCCACAACACGCTGATCCCGGTTTTCGGTGAGTGCAGTTCGATCTGGTGATTGGTCAGGCCTTCAAAGTAAGGGCTATCGGCCACGCCTTCGACGGAGGTCTTGTCGATCCCGTCCTTGACCATGCTCGCTTCAAGGGAAGTCCCGGCCATGATCGACTGCCCGACCAGCACATGTTTCCAGGCCAGCGGCAGGCCGTCGGCATCCAGCCCGATGCGCGCATGGTGCAGGAACGCCGAGCGGTAATAGCCACCGCGGATGTCATCTTCCCGCGCCCAAACGGTTTTCACCGGTGCACCGGCGGCCTTGGCGACGTACACCGCTTCGCTGACGAAGTCCGAGGTCGGATTGGCCCGACGCCCGAAGCCGCCACCGAGAAACTCGGTATGGATTTCGACCTGCTCGGGTTTGAGCCCGGTGATTTTCCCGGCGACCATTTGGTCCAGGGTCTGGAACTGGGTGCCGGTCCAGATTTCGCACTTGTCCTTGGTGACGCTCACCGTGCAGTTCAGTGGCTCCATCGGCGCGTGGGCCAGATAAGGCACGCTGTATTCAGCATCAATCGTCTTGGCCGCTTTCGCCAGCGCAGCCTGGGTATCGCCGGCCTGACCGGCGTTCAGGCCGGGGGTGGCAGCAAGTTTGCGAAAGCTTTCCAGCAGCGCCTGGCTATTGAGCCCGGCATTCGGCCCCGGGTTCCACTCGATTTTCAGCGCATCGCGCCCCAGCTTCGCCGCCCAGAAATGATCGGCGATCACCGCGATGCCCGTCGGCACTTGCACCACTTTGTGCACCCCCGGAATCGCCAGCGCGTCGGCGCCTTCAAAGGATTTGACGCTGCCGCCGAAGGTGGGTGAACGGGCGACCATCGCAGTCATCAGCCCGTCGAACTGCACGTCCATGCCGAATTTCGCCCGGCCAGTGATTTTCTCCGGCGTGTCCAGACGCTGGGTGGGTTTACCGATCAGCCGCCAGTCTTTGGCGTCCTTGAGTTTGATCGAGGCCGGGTCCGGCCGTGGCAATTGCCCGGCGTCATCGGCCAACTCGCCATAAGTTGCACGATGCTCACCGGCAATGACTACGCCCGATTCGGTATGAATCTCGGATGGAGCGACGTTGAAACGCTTGGCCGCCGCGTCGATCAGCATCAAACGTGCCGCCGCGCCGGCCTGGCGATAGCGGTCGAACTCCATCCAGGTCGAGGTCGAACCACCGGTGATCTGCATCCCGCCAAACCCGGGCATGCCGTATTCGGCGGCCGATGCCGGGGAATGCTCGACGCGGATTTTCGACCAGTCGGCGTCGAGTTCTTCGGCGACCAGCATGGTCAGGCCGGTCCAGATGCCCTGGCCCATTTCCGAATGGCCGAGCAACACGGTGACGCTGTTGTCATTGCCAATGCGCAGGAAGGCGTTGGGCGCAAACACATTGCCCTGGTTCTCTGCGCCCATGGCGAACCGATGAGCGCCAGGAATGACAAAGGCGACCACCAGTCCACTACCCAGCAACGCACCGCCCTTGAGAAAACCACGGCGCGATAACGCGTTGATGCTGTTCATGGCCACCTCAACCCAGCTCGGCGGCGCGCTTGACCGCCGCGCGAATCCGCGGGTAAGTACCGCAGCGGCAGATGTTGCCGGACAACGCCTGATCGATGTCGCTGTCGGTCGGTTGCGCAATTTTCGCCAGCAACGCCGCCGCCGACATGATCTGCCCGGACTGGCAGTAACCGCACTGGACCACGTCAAGCTCCGCCCAGGCCTGTTGCACCGGGTGCGAACCGTCCGCGGACAGGCCTTCGATGGTTAGAATCTTCTGTCCATGAGCCACGGCGGTGGCCGGTGTGATGCAGGAGCGTAGCGGAGCGCCATCGACGTGCACGGTGCAGGCCCCGCATTGGGCTATGCCACAACCGAATTTGGTGCCGGTGAGGTGGGCGACATCACGCAAGACCCAGAGCAGCGGCATGTCGGCGGGGACATCCAGCTCCTGATCCTGGCCATTGATGTTCAGGGTCAGCATGGCGCAATTCCTCAGACTCAGTGTGATCTGAAGGGGCGTCGCCGCGGCCTTGTACAACCTGCGCACGCCTCGGGTTATCCCTTCAGCTAAGCGCAGATTTGCCGGCAGACCGTGGCGCATCGACCACCGGTCATCAAAAGGCCGCCTCGATGGGCGGCCAGGAAACATTCGCTAGAGCCTTGGCCCCATTAAAATGCCGGTGTAGCGCCAGACAAAAACTGCAAAGGCGCTACACCACAACAGTGCCGACAGCGCCAATCCGAAACCGGAAAAAGGCACCAGCCATACCCGACACGCACTCGCCAGCAACAACAGGACAAACCCCGCAACGATCGCCCTGGACGGCTGCAACATTCGCCCGGTATGCCCCAGGCTAACCCGCGCGATCATCGCCAGAATCAACCCGCCGATACCGCCGACGGCCAGCGAATGGGTGGCCAGGCTTTGCTGCGGCATCCAGCCCAGGTGCCACAGCGCCATCGCCAGCGTCGCCACCGCGAGCCAGGCGTAAGCCAGGTACAGCGACCACAGCAGCGGCACGCGCCACAGGCCACGATCATGCCAGCGCCACAATCGCAGCAGATGCAAACCGCTGATCAACGCAAACAACAGCGCCAGCCACACACGGGCGACGTCGTTCAATCCGAGGGCAAAGGACACCGCCGCCAACATGGCGCTGACCAACAACACCTTGCCCGGCAACGAATGGGCCGCAGGCGTTGCGGGCCGGTTCAGGCCGCGCTGAATGAAGAACGGGATCACCCGCCCGCCGATCACGCTCATCAGCGCGCCCACCAGCCACAAGGCAGCCAGCACGCCATGGCGTTGCAGATTGGCGTCATCGACGGCGATCCCCAACAACGTGAGCGTCTGGCACCCGGCCAGCAGCGTCACCATCAACAGAATCGGATAATTCTCGCGCTTGCCCGCGGCCAGCAGATCGCGCCCCAACACCCACGCCAACAACGGCAGAAACGGAACTTGCAAGGCCAGCAGCAAGGGCGCCGGCACGGGCAACCACCAGGCCAGCCGCGCCAGCAGCCACACCAGCACCAGGCCGATCAGCGGCCAGCCCTTGAGCCCCGGCCGGCCGGTCCAGTTGGGCACCGCGGTCAGGAGGAACCCGGCAATGATGGCCGAGGCAAATCCGAAAGGCATTTCATGTCGATGCCAAGCGAGCATACCGCCCAGCGGTTGCGCACCGGGCAAGCGGCCGTACAACCACAAGGCCCAGATCGCTACGGCGATGGCGGCGAAACCGGCCCCGACCAGAAAGAACGGTCGAAAGCCCAGACTGAAAACCGGTGCAACGGCAAACCGGCGCATCAAGCCACCACTCGGGCCGGGACTTGGCTCGACAGATGAAGAACGTTCTGAGGGTTGCTGAAGAAATTGAACATTTTGCGTACTCCTGAAGGCGTTCAGTTGTGCGTTTATCTGTTCAAGTCCCGTGCCAGCTCTTTACCCCTTCAGATCCAGGCGTTCGCGCTCATACGAGTCATAAAGACTCGACACGCAAATAGTCTGTTTGACTCAACACAAAGTCATTTCGACTACACCTTCGCGACCCTGCGGCAATTTTCTCGATCTACGGTACGGCCGAACGACCAGAGGCTGACTACGCTGAAAGTCCGGGACATGCGCAATCTGCAGAGGAGTTTGCACCATGCAACACGTACAAAAACTCACACCCTGCCTGTGGTTCGACGATCAGGCCGAAGAGGCAGCGAAATTCTATTGTTCGATCTTCGACCATTCGAAAATCACTGCCGTCACCTACTATGGCCATGCCGGTTTCGAGCTCCATGGCCGGCCGGAAGGTTCGGTCATGACCGTCAGCTTCGAACTCGACGGGCAGAGTTTCACCGGTCTCAACGGCGGGCCGTTATTCAAGTTCAGTGAGGCGGTGTCGTTTCAGGTCAATTGCCTGACCCAGGAAGAAGTCGACCATTACTGGGGCAACCTGTCGGCCGGTGGCGCGCCCGAGGCCCAGCAATGCGGTTGGCTCAAGGACAAGTTCGGGCTGTCATGGCAGATCGTGCCCATGGCGATGATGGACATGATCAAAGACCCCGACACGAAAAAATCCCAACGGGCCATGCAGGCGATGATGCAGATGAAAAAACTCGATATTGCGGCATTGCAGCGCGCCTTTGACGGCGAGAGCTAATACACTCGGGCGCTGACCTGCCGAGGAGTGAGCATGAAGCACGCCGTTGCCAAGAACGCCGACCAGGCCCCGCGCTTCTGGCGCGATGACGCCCTGCCCTTCATCGAAGCCCGCTCCATCGCCGACGGGCGCGAAGTCTGCTACACCCGGCACGCCCACGAGCACTTTTCCATCGGGGCGATCACCGCCGGGCGCAGCACCTATCTCCATGAGCAGTCAGCCTTCGAGATCAGCGTCGGCACGGTCGTGCTGATGAACCCCGGCGACGTCCACGCCTGCAACCCGATCGAAGACCAACCCTGGTCGTACCTGATGCTGTACGTCGACACACCTTGGCTGGCCGATTTGCAGCATCAGCTCGGGTTCAGCGATGACGCTGCGTTTCGCCGTTTCTCGGTCACCCATACGCGGGACACCGACCTGTTTGCCGGCCTCGCGGGCCTGTATGAAGTGTTGGTCGATCCGCAGCACGATGTCTTATGCAAGCACGGCGCGGCCGTGGAGTTTTTCACTGATGTGCAGCAGCGATTGAACCCGATCGACCCACCGCTGCGTGAACCCAATTTCAAGCTGGAGCGTGCTGCCGATTACATCCGCGAGCACTGCACGCAAACCCTCAAGCTCGAAGACATCTGCGAGGCGGCGCAACTGTCACCGTCCTACCTGATCCGCGCCTTCAAACAGCATTACGGCATGACGCCCCACGCGTTCCTGGTAAACCGGCGCATCCAGTTCGCCCAGGACCAATTGCGCAACGGCAAGCTGATTGCAAACGTGGCACTGGAAGCGGGGTTCGCCGATCAGGCGCACTTTCAACGGGCGTTTAAACAGCATCTGGCGGCGACACCGGGGCAGTATCGGGGGTGAGGCACTGGCTGAGTCTGTGGCCTGACTGAATCTGTGGCTTGGTTGAGTCTGTGGCTTGGTTGAGACTGTGGCGAGGGAGCTTGCTCCCGCTGGGCGGCGAAGCCGTCGCAAAACCTGCATGCAAGATTTATCTGAAGGAAAGCGGGGGCCGCTTCGCAGCCCAGCGGGAGCAAGCTCCCTCGCCACAAAAGCTGTAACTTCGCCACAGAATTTGTAGTGACCGCCGTTACGGCAACAACAGATACACCGCACTCACCACCAGCAACAACGCCATCAGCCGATTGAACAGACGCATCCCCGCCGCATTGTTCAGAAAACCGCGCAAAAACGTCCCGGCGTACGCCCAGCAACCGACCGACACATAGCAGATCACCAGATAAATCGCCGCGAACTGCCACACCAGCCGCGCCTCGCCATCGGCGACAAACGCGCCCATGCCGGCCACACAGGCCAGCCAGGCCTTCGGGTTGAGCCATTGCATGATGGCGCCATACAGCATCGACGGGGCCTGCGCCGCTTCCCTGGCATGCACCTGCCCGTTGTCAGCCGCCAGCCTGAAGGCCATGTACAGCAGAAAGGCCACGCCCGCCCATTGCACCCCCTGTGTCAGCGCCGGCCAGCGTTGCAACAACTCATGCAGGCCCAACCCCATCAGCACCAACAGCAAGACAAACCCCAGCGTGGCCCCGGCCACATGGCGCTGGCTGGCCCGAAAGCCAAAGCGCGCGCCGGAGCTCAACGCCACAATATTGACCGGCCCCGGCGTGATCGAGGCGACCAGCGCAAACGCCGCCATGGACATCATCAGACTCATTGCACACCTTCTTCCATCGAGTTGAACAAGGTCCTCAAGGTAAAGAGCCGAGCGGCTCGCGTATTGAAGAAAACTGCCCTGTATCGCTATGACCCTATATCGCTATGAGTAATAACCCACGACGCTTTTCACTTTGCTCAATGCAATACGCAGCGAGTCCATGTCCACGGAGCCCAATGCCAGGCGTATCGCGTGGGGCACATGGGTTGATATCGCAAAGGGCTCGGCCGGCGACACCGACACCTGCTCGCGCATCAGCGCCATGGCGATCTGGTCGGCCCGGGCGTCATCCGCCAACGGCAGCCAGATGAAGTAGGAATTCGGGTGACCGATGGTCCTGAGCCCCGCCAACACCTCGCGGGCCAGGGCTTGCCTGGCCTGGGCATCCGCTCGTTTTTGCGCCTCAAGCTGGCTGACGGTGCCATCGTCGAGCCAGGCCGTGGCGATGGCGGTCATCACACCGGGAGTGTTCCAGGTGGTCGCCATGACGGTGCGCTCGAAGGCGACGATCCATTGCGCGGGTGCGGCAATGAACCCGACGCGCAGCCCGGTGGCGACATTTTTCGACAGTCCCGACACGTACACCGTCCGCTCAGGCGCCAGCTCGGCCAGCGGTGGCGGTACGTTTTCGGCCAGGAACGCGTAGGCGGCGTCCTCGATGATCGTCAGGTCATGCCGGCGCGCGATCGCCACCAACTGCTCGCGCTGATCGAGGTCCATCACCCAGCCCAGCGGGTTATGCAAGGTCGGCATCGAGTAGACGGCTCGCACCGATCGGCTGCGGCAGAGTTTTTCCAGGGCGGGCAGATCAGGCCCGGTATCGGTGACCGGAATCGGCAAGATTTCCAGATGCAGGGTTTCGGCCAGCGTCTTGAAACCGGGATAGGTCAGCGCATCGGCGGCGATCACATCGCCGGGTTTGAGCAGCGTCATCATCGCCACCGCCAGGCCATGCTGGGCGCCGCTGACGATCAACACCTGCTCAGCCGGCACGCACAGCCCGCGCTCAAGCAGATGACGCGCGACCGAAGCCCGCTCATGCAGGCGCCCCGCGTGGGGCTGATAACGCAGGAGGGATTCCAGGTCACCGGACAACGCCAACTGACGCAAGGCAGTGCGCAACAGGTCGGCCTGACCGGGCAATGACGGATAGTTGAAATTCAAGTCGATCATCCCCGCCGCCACCACGTGCTGCGAGATGCCTTGCCCCGGCGGCAGCGAGGTTTCCCTGACAAAGGTCCCGCGACCGGTTTCGCCGCTGACCAGCCCCATGCCTTCCAGCTCGGCATACACCCGGCTGGCGGTGACCAGCGCCAAACCGTGCTCGGTGGCCAGTTGCCGGTGAGTCGGCAGGCGCGTGCCGGGCGGCAGACGCCCGGAACGGATGTCGGCGGCAAAGGCATCCACCAGGGTTTTGTAGCGGGATCGAGGCATGTCGAGATGTATCCATGACAATTTTTTGATTGTATCGATAGTCGCTCATAGGATGAGTTTCGTGCAATCAGACAATGAGCGTGAGCCAAATGGAACGGACCTCGAACCTGCAACACCAGACGCTGGAAAACAGCACCGGCGGCTGGATCAACGGCCTGATCGGCGTGGTGATTTTCAGCGGTTCGCTGCCGGCGACACGGGTGGCGGTGCTGGAGTTCGATCCGCTGTTCCTGACGGTCGCGCGCGCGACCATCGCGGCGGTCCTGGCGCTGTGCCTGCTGGGGTTATTCAAGGAAAAACGGCCGGCGCGCCAGCAACTCATACCGCTGCTCATCGTTGCCATGGGCGTGGTCATCGGCTTCCCACTGCTGACAGCGCTGGCACTGCAATACGTGACGTCCGCGCACTCCATCGTCTTCGTCGGCCTGCTGCCCCTGGCGACGGCGGTGTTCGGCGTCCTGCGCGGCGGCGAGCGGCCACGGGCGGCGTTCTGGATTTTCTCGGTGCTGGGCAGTTTGCTGGTGGTCGGGTTTGCCCTGTCCCAAGGACTGACCGCCTCCCCGCAAGGCGACATTCTGATGCTGCTGGCCATCCTCGCCTGCGGCCTGGGTTATGCCGAAGGCGCGAAGCTGTCGCGCACGCTGGGTGGCTGGCAGGTGATTTCCTGGGCGCTGGTGCTGTCGCTGCCGGTCGTGGCGGCGCTGAGCTGGATGCGCATGCCGGCTTCGTTCACCGGCATCAGCGCGCCGGCCTGGTTCAGCCTGGCTTACGTCTCGCTGTTCAGCATGCTGATCGGTTTCGTGTTCTGGTATCGCGGACTGGCCCAAGGGGGCATCGCCGCCGTTGGGCAATTGCAGCTGCTTCAGCCGTTTTTTGGGCTTTCCCTGGCCGCCACCCTGCTGCATGAGCATGTCAGCCTCGGCATGCTGGGCGTCACCGTTGCCGTGATCCTCTGCGTCGCCGGGGCGAAAAAATTCGCCAAATAGCCCGGTGTACGGTGGTTTACGCCGATGACTGTGCGGGACTGACCACCGCTGAACCGTGATAACAACGGCACGGATTGCCGGCCTGACGCCCATGCAGCGGCCCCGCAACCAAACATCATTCCCTGTTCAGCGCATCGATGATAGGGCAAGCGGCTCCGCCGCCGGCATCGCATTGGCGCACCAGTTCGCCCAGCACCTGCTGCATTGCTGCAAGGTTGGCCATCTTTTTCTCGATCATGGCCAGCTTTCGCACGGCCAATGCCCGAGTCTCGCTACAAGCGCAGGCCGCATCCAGTGTCAGCAGTGCACCCACCTCATCCAGTGTGAATCCCAGCGCCTGTGCCCGCTTGATAAAGCGCAGCCGTTTGACCTGCTCCGGTAGATAGTACCGATAACCAGCGAGCGGCTTTGGCGGCTCATCCAGCAAGCCGCGTCGCTGGTAATAGCGAATAGTCTCGATGTTCACTCCGGCAGCTTCCGCCAATTTGCCGATACTCATTCCCATCGCTATCACACGCTCCTTGATTCTGTACCTAGGTACGGAGTGTAGAGTGACTCTAGGTTAGACCGATTCAATGGAGATGACGATGGTTCAACAAATCGGCAAGGGGACGAATGCGGGCGATCCCTCCACCGTGCACAAATGAGGCCGCCATGAGAGCCATCATCCTCGAATCCGTGTTGACCTGCCCGCATTGCAATTTCGCCAAACAGGAAGCCATGCCCACAGATGCCTGTCAGTTTTTCTATGAATGTGGCAATTGCAGGACTCTGCCACGCCCAAATCCCGGTGACTGCTGCGTGCTCTGCTCGTTTGGTTCGATGAAGTGCCCGCCGATCCAGGAGCGGCGCGGATGCTGTGGCATCGGGATGGATGCTCCCCCACATCTGGGAAAGCCCATTTTTTGGGGGGAGATTTAGGGTCAGCTTTCGTCTGGAGGAAGTAGCGTGGAACGCAGCGCTAAAGGCCCAGGGCTTGTAGCCAGCGTCCTTCACTCAAATGGCGCGATTATTGCTTTATTGCTCATACGAGCTCCCAATTTACCAGGCACCCATGTAAACACAGCGGTTATGGGAGGTGTGTCATGTGGAATCAACCCCTGATGCTTATGGCGATCTACCTTACGATCACCCTCAGCATCGGCTGGTTGTGGTCCATTGCTATCCTGTATTGGCTTTGATCCAGGGGAAAATTGAATCACTACCTGATTTTATAAACACAAATGACTGGCAGCTTCACGCTGTGAAGAAGTCAGTCAACCAGAATCGAGGTTCGAGGTTCGAGGTTCTCGAGGAGCGACTGTTTTACTCGTTCAACCTTGAAGATCACATCCCCGCCAATCACCTTCTGCGCAGCATTGTGTAGTGGACATCTGACACCTCGGTCTGGCGAGCATTCTCGCCTATATGAATTTCCGGTTTCATCAGACCACTTCACCCATCGAAGGGATGACAGGTGTAGACATAAACAGCAAGATTTTTACTGTATTAATAAACATATTGCATGAAATACATGTTTCGTGTAAGTAAAAAGTGCCTTGGCGGGACTTGCAGGGAGCATCTGCAGGGACCGCGACCGGGCTGGATGATGATGCATCAGCCCGGTCGCTCTTTTCACTTCGGTGCCGAGACTGCTTTGGCGCAGGCTCCACAGGCCGCCAGAGCATTCAGTCCTTGGTCGGCGCCATTGGCGACGATGCGAAACCTGGGGGTCATGGAATTTTTCCAAAAAAAACCCGCACAAGGCGGGTATGAAAGTAAGGAGCTTGAGTTATCAAGCGGCACGAGTGTAGACCATCAATCCCATAGCGTGTCCTGTTCCTGTGCTGCAGCGGCTTCGGTGCCGCTGATGGCTCGTCGCGCCTGAGGGATTTGTTTTTTTGTGGTCGTTTGCTTTGCGGTCCGAAATTCGCTGTCGATTTTCCGGTGGAGGCCACCCGTGACGCGATCTATGCTGCGCCCATGAACCTACAAAAAACGCTGCTTCCACCCCGTACCGAGATGGTTCGCGCCATGCTCGAGCGTGACACCTCCTACGAGGGCGTGTTCTTCACGGCGGTCAAGACCACAGGCATCTTCTGCCGCCCCGGTTGCACCGCCCGCAGCCCGAAGCCTGCAAACGTCGAGTTCTTTGCCAGCGCCGAACAGTGCCTGGCGGCGGGTTACCGCGCCTGCCTGCGCTGCAAGCCGATGGACACCGCCGCCAGCGCACCGGACTGGGTGCAGAAACTGTTCAAATCGGTAGACGCCGACCCGGAACAGCGCTGGAGCGACGCCCATCTGCTGACCGAAGGCATCGAACCGCTGAAACTGCGCCGCTGGTTCAAGCAGCATTTCGGCATGACCTTCCACGCGTGGCTGCGCGCCCGGCGCCTGGGCATGGCGCTGGGCGGGATCAAACAGGGCGACTCCATCGACGACGTAGCTTTCGATTCTGGCTACGAGTCCCTGAGCGGTTTTCGCGACGCCTTCCAGAAGTCGTTTCACATCACCCCGGGCCGCGCTGCCAACAGCGAGCCGCTGCTGTACACGCGCCTGACCACGCCGCTGGGGCCGATGATCGCCATGGCCGAACGGCGGGGGCTGGTACTGTTGGAGTTTCTCGATCAGGCATCGCTGAACCCTTCGGTCGAAGCGCTGCAAAACCGTTTCGGCTATGCCGTGGCGCCGGGGCACAACGTGCATTTGCAGCAGATCGAAGCGCAATTGTCCGCGTATTTCGCCGGCACACTCACCGAGTTCAGCGTTGCCCTGCACATGCCCGGCAGCGAATTCTCCCGCCGGGTCTGGGCCGAGCTGGCGAAGATCCCTTACGGCCGGACCACCACCTACGGCGCCATTGCGGCAAGGCTGGGCAAGCCCGGTGCCAGCCGCGCAGTGGGCCTGGCCAACGGGCATAACCGCTTATCGATTGTCGTGCCGTGCCACCGTGTGATCGGCGCCGATGGCTCGTTGACCGGCTACGCTGGAGGCCAGCCGCGCAAGGCGTTTTTGCTCAGGCTGGAGAACGCGGCGGTGCAGCTCACGGAGCAACTGGCGTTCTGATCCCCCACGTCTTTTTCAAAAGGAAGGAAGCTCGATGGACAGGCTCGACAATCAACTGCACCAACTGCATCACGAGGGTTTGCTGATCCTCACCAACGTCGCCGATGCCGCCGGGGCGCGGCTGGTGGAGCAACTGGGCAACAAGGCCGTGGCCACCAGCAGCGCGGCGGTGGCCTGGGTGCACGGCTATCCGGACGGCAACACCCTGCCCCTTGAGCGCCTGGTCTCGACCGTCGAGTCGATTGCCCGGGTCATTTCGGTGCCACTGACCGTGGACATCGAAGCCGGCTATTCCGATGACCTGGAACGGGTGGCACAGGTGGTTGACGCAGTCATCGCCGCCGGTGCGGTCGGGATCAACATCGAGGACGGTTCCTCGCCGCCGGAGTTGCTGGTACGCAAGATTGAAATCGCCCGCCAGGTGGCCGATCGACGCAATGTAAACCTGTTCATCAATGCGCGCACCGATGTCTACCTCCGGGGCCTGGTACCTGCCGAAGATCGCGTCGCCGAAACCCTCAGGCGCGCTACGCTGTATCA
Organism: Pseudomonas sp. GV085; assembly: GCF_003050925.1. GTDB lineage: Bacteria > Pseudomonadota > Gammaproteobacteria > Pseudomonadales > Pseudomonadaceae > Aquipseudomonas. The sequence goes on from NZ_QAOV01000002.1 coordinate 549,363, forward strand.
GGCGGCCGGTGCCAATGGTCTGTTTGCCGCCGGCGTTACCTCGGAGTACGAGATCAAGGCGCTGTGCCAGGGCACCTCGTTGCCACTGAATGTGCTGGGGTTCCCGGGCCTGCCGTCCCCCGAAGTGCTCGAGGCACTGGGCGTACGCCGTCTGACCGCCGGTTCGGGCATCGCCGAATTCCTCTACGGTGCCATGGCCGGCATAGCCAAAAGCTTTATGCAAACCGGCAAGTTCGATAGCCACGACCTGAAGGCTTTGACCTATGGCGAAGTGAACGCCCTGTTGAAACCGTTCGGGAAAGCCTGAGCCCATGGCCGACGGCTATCAGGCGGCCAGTGCGTTCCTGGCGGCCATCGATGACGACTGGCGCCGCCACATCGACGCCATCGGTCCGTGCCTGCACCAGCCGCATGCGGCGCGTGATCCGTATGAGTCGCTGGTGCGGGCGATTGCCTATCAGCAACTGCATGCCAAGGCCGGCGATGCGATTGTCGGCCGCTTGCTGGCGTTGTTCGGTTCGGATTCGTTTCCCAGGCCTGAACAGATCGTCGCGACAGATTTCGACCAACTGCGCAGTTGCGGCTTTTCCGCGAGCAAGATCGCGACCATTCAGGGCATCGCCCAGGCGTCGCTGGACGGCGTGGTACCGGATTACGCCACGGCGCTGGCCATGGACGATGAAGCGCTGATCGAACGCCTGATCACTCTGCGCGGTGTGGGCCGCTGGACCGTGGAGATGCTGCTGATCTACAGCCTGGAGCGACCGGATATCCTGCCGGCCGATGACTTTGGCGTGCGTGAGGGTTATCGCCGGCTCAAGGGCCTGGAGGTGCAGCCGACGCGCAAGCAAATGATCGAGATCGGCTCGGCGTGGAGCCCTTATCGGACGGTGGCGTCGTGGTATTTGTGGCGGGTGCCCGGGCGGTAGACCGCGTTATCGTTCTTCGCTGGCAAGCCAGCTCAGGTCTTATGTCGAACACAAAAACTGTGGGAGCCTGCTCGCGAAGGCGTCGGCACTGTTGGCACAAATATTCCAGGCTGCACGAGATCACTTCAGCCCAAGGAGAACAGCATGCAACTCGAAGGTTCCTGCCATTGCGGCGCGGTGTCGTTCAGTCTGACCAGCGCCCACCCCTACCCTTACCAGCGCTGCTACTGCTCGATCTGCCGCAAGACCCAGGGCGGTGGCGGTTATGCAATCAACCTCGGGGGCGATGCCGCCAGCCTCAAGGTTCGTGGGCGCAAGCACATCGCGATCTACCATGCACGGCTCAAGGAAGAAGGCGACAAACGCACCCACAGCAGCACCGCCGAGCGGCACTTCTGCTCAGTCTGCGGCTCGGGTCTGTGGTTGTTCAGCCCGGAGTGGCCGGAGTTGATTCACCCGTTCGCTTCGGCCATCGATACACCGCTGCCGGTGCCGCCGGAGCACACGCACCTGATGCTCGGCTCAAAAGCGCCGTGGGTGGAGGTTCAAGCGCAGCCAAGGGATAAACAGTTCGATGTGTACCCCGAAGAGTCCATCGCTCAATGGCATGAACGGCTGGGTTTGAGCCGTTAGCTTTTGTGTTGCTGATGGCCTCTTCGCGAGCAAAAACAACACCGAATAATCAGGCCGCTGCCGGTACGCCGCTATGAAAACGGAACTCCACGTCCGGCGATTCGATCAGTTCCTGCTCGGCGGCGCGGACCTTGTCGATCACCTGGGCGATGTCCTTGGCGTCCCCATATTGATAAGCCAGTTTCAGGTAACCCTGGAAATGCCGGGCCTCGCTCTTGAGCAGGCCGAAATAGAACTTGCCCAGTTCTTCGTCCAGATGCGGCACCAGCGCTTCGAAACGTTCGCAACTGCGGGCCTCGATGAACGCCCCCACCACCAATGTGTCCACCAGCTTCACCGGCTCGTGACTGCGTACCACCTTGCGCAGCCCCGACGCATAGCGCCCGGCGGACAGCTGGCGCAGTTCGATCTTGCGGCGTTTCATCAGGCGCATGACCTGTTCGTGGTGCACCAGCTCTTCCCGGGCCAGACGCGACATCATGTTGATCAGATCGACGTGGGAGTGATACTTGGCGATCAGGCTCAACGCGGTGCTGGCGGCCTTGAATTCGCAGTTCTTGTGGTCGATCAGCAGGGTTTCCTGATCGGCCAGCGCGGCCTGGATCCAGCCGTCGGGGGTGCGGCAGCCAAGGAACTCGTGAATTTCGGGAAGGATCATGGGGCTCACGGACAAATAGGTTCAAACGAAGGGCGCCGATTATACCGGCCTGCCCGCAGACCACCAGTCTGCCAACCGTTGATATGCATCAAGTCCCCGAATTGCAGACAGCAACTATAGTTGTGCAACGCCGTGCTTTTTTATTTTCAGGAGATCGCGCTCATGCAAGCCGTACGCAGCATTCTGGTGGTCATCGACCCCGAACACTCCGAAAGCCTGGCGCTCAAACGGGCGAAGTTGATCGCCGGTGTCACCCAGGCGCAGTTGCATCTGCTGGTGTGCGACCCCAAGCATGATCACAGCGGCATGCTTGGCGTGCTCAAGGCCGCTTTAGTGGAGGACGGTTACAACGTCACCACCGAACAGGCCTGGAACAAGAGCCTGCACGAAACCATCATCGATGTGCAGCAGGCGGAAGGTTGCGGCCTGGTGATCAAGCAACACTTTCCCGACAGCGCACTGAAAAAAGCCCTGCTGACACCCGAGGACTGGAAACTGCTGCGCCAATGCCCTTCCCCGGTACTGCTGGTAAAAACCGCTGGCTCATGGAAAGACAAAGTGATCCTGGCAGCCGTCGACGTCGGCAACACCGACCTCGAACACCGCCACCTGCACGACACCATCATCGATCATGGCTATGACATCGCCACCCTGGCCAAGGCCCACTTGCACGTAATCAGCGCCCACCCGTCGCCGATGCTGTCGTCGGCCGACCCGACGTTTCAACTCAGCGAAACCATCCAGGCGCGCTACCGCGAGCAATGCAAGTCGTTCCAGGCTGAATTCGACATTGACGATGATCACCTGCACATCGAGGAAGGCCCGGCGGACGTGCTGATTCCGTTCATGGCGCACAAGCTGCAGGCGGCAGTGACGGTGATCGGTACCGTGGCGCGTAGCGGGTTGTCAGGGGTGTTGATCGGTAATACGGCGGAAGTGGTGCTCGATTCGGTCGAGAGCGATGTGCTGGTGCTCAAGCCGATCGAAGTGGCGGATCACCTTGAGGAAATTGCCGGCAAGCATTGAGGACAGATCTTTTCAACCACCAAAGGCGTCTTTCAGGAACCCCGGCGCAATGTAGCGCTGGTAATGGGCCTCGGAGAGCAGGAAAAATTCCCGATCGATGGCATCGCGCAATTCCGGCAGGTTCCAGCCGCGAAACTCCGGCAGCAACACCATCCCGTAGGCTTCCAGGTTGTTGATCACCCGTGCGCCCCGGGCGATCAACTGGTAGGCCCAGCAATATTCCGACTGATGGGGCACGAAGCGGATCTTGCGTTGCTCCAGCTGCATTCGGAGCAGTGCCGGGTCGAAAATTTCCACCTTGGCGGCCATCACCTGGGACAGCAACTGCTCAAGGCGCAGCCATACCGCGCGCTTTTCCTCCTCGTTGTAACCGTTCCAGTGGATCACTTCGTGGTGGAAACGCTTGCAGCCACGGCACACCAGGTCACCGTAAACAGTGGAGCAGAGGCCGACGCAGGGTGTCTTGATGGTCTGATTGGGCATAGATACGCAAAACGCGAAAAAGCAGAACAGGCCGGCATGTTAGCCCTTTGTCGGCCATTGATCACCCCTCAACGTTCAGGGCCTTGGGTGAATAGGGGTTTGCCGGCTGCCTCCACCAAAGTCCAATAAAACCTGACTTACCTTTAATTTTTTTTTGCCGTAGAATCAGCCTGCCTTTTTAGGCGCCAATGTCCGTTAGAAGCTGTTTTCAAAGCGTCACGAGCACAGTCGTTCCTTCAGAGCGGTGTTGGCGAGGGGTTTTTCCAGCGGGGAAAAGCCCAACGCCAACCCTCATCAGCTCCCGTTCTGCAGGCGTAAAACTTTGAAAGCAGCTTCTGTAAGGAATTGTCGGTAATTCTGGCTAAGTGGCTCACAACGCCATGCAGCGCATGAGTGCGGCAATTTCGGGATGAGCGTCCCGGACACCCATTTGGGACCACTGATGAGGGTAATAACTGTGCTTGAAGCCTACCGCAAACATATCGAAGAGCGCGCAGCACTGGGTATCGTTCCCCAGCCGCTAAACGCCGAACAAACTGCAGGCCTGGTCGAGCTGCTGAAAAATCCCCCGGCTGGCGAAGAAGCATTCCTCGTTGACCTGATCACCAATCGCGTTCCACCAGGCGTGGACGAAGCTGCCTATGTCAAGGCCGGCTTCCTGTCTGCCATCGCCAAAGGCGAAGCCAAATCCCCCCTGATCGACAAGAAGCGCGCTGTTGAACTGCTCGGCACCATGCAGGGTGGCTACAACATTGTGACCCTGGTAAACCTGCTGGACGACGCCGAACTGGCGCCAGTGGCTGCCAAAGAACTCAAGCACACCCTGCTGATGTTCGACGCCTTCCACGACGTCGCTGAAAAAGCCAAGAACGGTAACGTTCACGCCCAAGGCGTGCTGCAATCCTGGGCTGACGGCGAGTGGTTCGTGAAGCGCCCGACCCTGGCCGACAAGATCAGCCTGCGCGTGTTCAAGGTGACTGGCGAGACCAACACCGACGACCTGTCCCCTGCCCCTGATGCCTGGTCCCGTCCAGACATCCCGCTGCACGCCCTGGCCATGCTGAAAATGGCTCGCGACGGCATCGTGCCTGACGCACAAGGCGTCACCGGTCCGATGAAGCAGATCGAAGAAATGCGCGGTCAAGGCTTCCCTATCGCCTACGTCGGCGACGTGGTCGGTACCGGTTCGTCGCGTAAATCGGCGACCAACTCCGTGCTGTGGTTCTTCGGCGACGACGTTCCTTACGTGCCGAACAAGCGTGCCGGCGGTTTCTGCTTCGGCAGCAAGATCGCTCCGATCTTCTACAACACCATGGAAGATGCCGGCGCACTGCCAATCGAATTCGACGTATCCAACATGCACATGGGCGACGTGATCGACCTGTACCCGCATGCTGGCAAAGTCTGCAAGCACGGCACCGACGAAGTCCTGACCACCTTCGAAATGAAGACCCCGGTCCTGTTGGACGAAGTGCGTGCCGGCGGCCGTATTCCGCTGATCATCGGCCGCGGCCTGACCGAGAAGGCTCGCACCGAGCTGGGTCTGCCACCTTCGACCCTGTTCAAGAAGCCTGAAGCACCGGCTGAAAGCACCAAGGGTTTCACCCTGGCGCAGAAAATGGTCGGCAAGGCTTGCGGCGTGACCGGCGTTCGTCCGGGCACCTACTGCGAACCGAAGATGACCACCGTGGGTTCCCAGGACACCACCGGTCCAATGACCCGCGACGAACTGAAAGACCTGGCGTGCCTGGGCTTCTCGACCGACCTGGTGATGCAGTCCTTCTGCCACACCGCGGCCTATCCAAAGCCGATCGACGTGACCACCCACCACACCCTGCCTGACTTCATCATGACCCGCGGCGGCGTTTCCCTGCGTCCGGGCGACGGCATCATCCACTCGTGGCTGAACCGCATGCTGCTGCCAGACACCGTCGGTACCGGTGGTGACTCCCACACCCGTTTCCCGATCGGCATCTCGTTCCCGGCCGGTTCCGGTCTGGTTGCGTTCGCCGCAGCCACTGGCGTCATGCCGCTGGACATGCCTGAGTCGATCCTGGTTCGCTTCAAAGGCGAACTGCAGCCAGGCGTCACCCTGCGAGACCTGGTTCACGCCATTCCTTACTACGCGATCCAGGCTGGCCTGCTGACCGTAGAGAAGAAAGGCAAGAAGAACGCCTTCTCCGGTCGCATCCTGGAGATCGAAGGTCTGCCTAAACTGACCGTCGAGCAAGCGTTCGAACTGTCTGACGCCTCGGCTGAACGTTCGGCTGCCGGTTGCACCATCCAGCTGTCCAAAGAGTCGATTGCCGAATACCTGCAGTCCAACATCACCCTGCTGCGCTGGATGATCGGCGAAGGCTACGGCGATGCACGTACTCTGGAACGTCGCGCTCAAGCGATGGAAGCCTGGCTGGCCAACCCTGAGCTGCTGCAAGCGGACAAAGACGCCGAATACGCTGAAATCATCGAGATCGACCTGGCCGACATCAAGGAGCCTGTGCTCTGCGCGCCGAACGATCCGGACGACGCCCGCCTGCTCTCCAGCGTTGCTGGCGAGAAGATCGACGAAGTGTTCATCGGTTCGTGCATGACCAACATCGGTCACTTCCGCGCTGCCGGTAAACTGCTGGAACAGGTCAAGGGTCAGCTGCCAACCCGTCTGTGGCTGTCGCCGCCGACCAAGATGGACGCTCACCAGCTGACCGAAGAAGGCTACTACGGCATCTACGGCAAGGCCGGCGCGCGCATGGAAATGCCGGGCTGCTCGCTGTGCATGGGTAACCAGGCACGTGTAGAGCCGAACTCGACTGTCGTGTCGACTTCGACCCGTAACTTCCCGAACCGTCTGGGTGACGGCGCGAACGTCTACCTGGCTTCGGCTGAGCTGGCGTCCGTGGCTTCCATCCTGGGTCGCCTGCCGACCGTCGAGGAGTACATGGAATACGCTGGCAAGATCGACAGCATGGCGGCCGATGTCTACCGCTACCTGTCCTTCGACCAGATCGCCGAGTTCCGTGAAGCTGCTGCGAACGCCAACATCCCGGTCGTTCAAGCCTAACGTTGCAACGCAATGAAAAACGCCGCCCATCGTGAGATGGGCGGCGTTTTTTTATGCCTTGATTCCACACAAAACAAATGTGGGAGCGAGCCTGCTCGCGAAAGCGGAGTGTCATTCAACATCGATGTCGACTGACATGACCTCTTCGCGAGCAGGCTCGCTCCCACAGGGTTTACCGCGGATCAGGCCGTCAACGAATAGATCAACGCCGTAATCGCCACCAGGCCCACCGCCGTCACGAAGACGTTGGATGCCTGACCGCGATAGCGCGCCATGGCCGGCACCTTGCGGATGGCGTACATCGGCATCAGGAACAGGATCGCCGCAATCACCGGGCCACCCAGGGTTTCAATCATGCCGAGAATGCTCGGGTTGAGCGTGGCGACTATCCAGCACACCACCAGCATGAACGCGGCGGTCATGCGGTCCAGGGCCTTGGCGGATGGACGCTTGCCGCTCTTGACGATCAGGCCCTTGAGACCTTCGCTGGCGCCGATGTAGTGGCCCAGGAACGACTTGGAAATGGCCACGAAGGCAATCAACGGCGCCGCAAAGGCGATGGTCGGATTGCTGAAGTGGTTGGCCAGGTACGACAGGATCGACAGGTTCTGCGCCTTGGCTTCAGCCAGCTGCGCTGGCGACAGGGTCAGCACGCAACTGAAGACGAAGAACAGCACCATCACCACCATCAGCAGGTGGGCGCGGGACAGGATCTGCGAGCTGCGCGCCTCGGCGTGCTCGCCATAGCGACGCTTCTGGTCCACGGCGAACGCCGAGATGATCGGCGAGTGGTTGAACGAGAACACCATCACCGGAATCGCCAGCCACATCGTGTGCAGCAACGCCGAAGGCGCCGGTACGCTGCTGGCGGTGGCCAGGATCCCGCCGTTCCAGTGCGGAACCAGGTACACCGCCAGGAACAGCAGGGCGACGATGAACGGGTAGACCATCAGGCTCATGGCCTTGACGATCAATTGCTCACCGCAACGTACCACTGCCAGCAGGCCCAGGATCAGCACCAGCGACAGCACGGCGCGCGGTGGCGGCATGATGTGCAGTTGATGCTCGAGGAAACTGCCCACAGTGTTGGTCAGGGCCACACTGTAGATCAGCAGGATCGGGAAAATCGCGAAGAAATAAAGCAAGGTGATCAGCGCGCCGGCCTTGATGCCGAAATGCTCTTCCACCACTTCGGTGATGTCGGCGCCTTCGCGACCGGACAGCACGAAACGGGTCAGCCCGCGGTGTGCGTAGAACGTCATCGGGAACGCCAGCAACGCCAGGATCAGCAGCGGCCAGAAACCGCCCAGGCCTGCGTTGATCGGCAAAAACAGGGTTCCCGCACCAATTGCCGTGCCAAACAGGCCCAGCATCCAGGTGGTGTCTTGGCGATTCCAGCTCGACAGTGTTGCTGGTGTCGCGTCTACATAGCGTTCGTTAACGCTATTGGCCTGATCATTCATCCGGTGGGATCTCCACATTCCGGTCACTTGCCACCCGGTCAGGACGCGTCGGAATACCCGACAGGCGGCGCCCTGGCCGGAACAGGGGCGCGATTCTGGAGGATTCGTGAGCAGAAGCAAAGACTTAGGTGAGGAACGGTGGTGCCAGATAGACGAAAATCCCCTGTGGGAGTGAGCCCGCTCGCGATAGCGGTGTATCAGTCGGAGAATATGTTGGATGTGCCGCAGCCATCGCGAGCAGGCTCGCTCCCACAAGAATCTGCAGTGCACCTGCGCGTCATCGCCAAAGCGAAGTCCGCACTTGATAAAGGTCCAACGCAATGTATTTTTAACTGACCTGTATCCTCCGGAGTCTTCCCATGCCACTGGTTCGCGTCGACATCAAAAAACATCAGGACCCTACCCACGCCAAGCGCATCGGCCAACTGATCTACGCGGCCATGCACAGCACCATTGGTGTGCCGGAGAACGATAATTTTCAGATTCTCGCCGAACACGATGCGCAGCATTTCATCTTCGATCCCGGTTATCTGGGTATCAACCGCACGGACCAGTTGGTGGTGATCCAGATCACCATGAGCGAAGGCCGGACCGTCGAGCAGAAAAAACTCCTCTACAAAACCATTGCCGAGAGCCTTCATGCAGAGCTGGCTGTGCGTCTGGAGGACGTTTTCATTAATCTGGTGGAAGTGAAAAAAGAGAACTGGTCGTTCGGCAACGGGATTGCCCAATACGCCCTCTGAAGTTCAACCTGCAGACCCGAGAGTGACCTATGCCCCGAGTTTCCCGCAAACAAGCCAGCGAAAGCCGGGGCCACCCGCTCTCGGACGAGATTCTCGAAGCCGCCCGCGCCACTCTCGTGCCGTCGAAACAAAGCGGCGCTCGATCTGACTTTACGATGCCCACAGGGAGCCAAGCATGCCCGTAACCGTTCTGGTACTGGTTGAAACCATCAATGATTACCTGCCCATCCTCGAACATCAGGGCTTCCATCTGATTCTGGCCCCGACGCCCGCCGAGCGCGCCGAAGCCATCGCTCGTCACGCCGGGCAGATCGACGCCGTCCTCACCCGCGGCCCATTGGGGCTGTATGCCGATGAAATCGCCGCGCTGCCCCACCTCAAGATCATCTGCGTGATCGGCGCCGGCTATGAACACGTCGACCTGCAGGCCGCCGCCGACCGGGGCATCACCGTCACCAATGGCGCCGGGGTCAACGCCTCGTCCGTCGCCGACCATGCCATGGCGCTGCTGCTGTCGCTGGTGCGCGACATACCCCGCTGCGATGCTGCCGTACGACGCGGCGAGTGGCCGAAGATCATGCGCCCTTCCCTGGCCGGCAAACGCCTGGGCATCCTTGGCCTCGGCGCGGTCGGCATGGCCATCGCCAAACGCGCCGGCGCCGGTTTCGACATGAGCATTTGCTACCACAATCGCCAGCTTCGCAGCGATGTGCCCTACACCTTCTGCTCGACCCCGACCGAACTTGCGCGTACCTCGGACTTCCTGATCGTCGCCACGCCCGGCGGCCCGGCCACCAGGCATCTGGTCAATCGCCAGGTGCTCGACGCGCTGGGCCCCAAGGGGTTTATCGTCAATATCGCCCGGGCCAGCGTGATTGCCACCGCTGACCTGATCAGCGCCCTGGAGCAACGCCGGATCGCCGGTGCCGCGCTGGATGTATTCGACGCCGAACCGAAGGTGCCGGATGTGCTCAAGACCCTGAGCAACGTGATCCTCACGCCCCATGTCGCCGGCCTGTCCCCGGAAGCCACCCAAGGCACCGTCGAACTGGTGGGCAAGAACCTCGTGGCGTTTTTCTCCAGCCAACCGGTGCTGACGCCAATCGACTTGCCACCCGCCACGAGCCATGTCGCCCAGTGACGGCGATTCAAACAGCTGTATCAAAAACAATGATTGGCCGGCAACACGCTCGCCTATAAGAGCCATTCGCGGTTGTGGGTGCGCCATGTGGGCATTAGATTAGCCAATAGTTTAAGGCCTCCAGAATAAGCAGAAGGGATAAGCATGGCGCTTAATGACCAGTCCACCCGTATCCGCACCGGCGAAGAACTCGATGCCAGCCTGATCGATCCGTACCTCAAGGCCCATATTCCGGGGATCAGCGGCTTGCCACGGATCAGCCAGTTTCCGGGCGGCGCTTCCAACCTCACCTACCTGCTGGAATACCCCGAACAGGAATTCGTCCTGCGTCGCCCCCCCTTTGGCCACAAGGCCAAGTCGGCCCACGACATGGGCCGTGAATTCCGCATCCTCAATCAACTGCGCGACGGTTTTCCGTACTGCCCGAAAGCCTATGTGCACTGCACCGACGAATCGGTGATCGGTGCCGAGTTCTATGTCATGGAACGGGTCAACGGCATCATCCTGCGCTCGGACCTGCCGCCGGAACTGGGCCTGGATCCGGAGAAAACCGAAGCCTTGTGCAAGAATTTCATCGACAAGTTCGTGGAATTGCATCGAGTCGACTACAAGGCCTACGGCCTGGGCGACCTGGGCAAACCCGAAGGTTACGTGGCGCGGCAAATCAAAGGCTGGAGCGATCGCTACGAAAAAGCCCTGACCCCCGATGCGCCACAATGGGCAACGGTCAAAGCCTGGCTCAACGACAAGATGCCGGCCGACCATCCGACCTCCAGCATCGTGCACAACGACTACCGCTTCGACAACGTGATCCTCGACCCGAACAACCCGATGCAGATCATCGGCGTGCTCGACTGGGAACTGACCACCCTGGGCGATCCGCTGATGGACCTGGGCAACACCCTCGCCTACTGGATCGAAGCCGATGACCCGGCGCCGGTGCAGATGATGCGCCGCCAGCCAAGCCACGCGCCGGGCATGCTGACCCGCCGCGAATTCGTCGACTACTACGCCGAACGCTCAGGCATCCGCATCGACAATTTCGACTTCTACTACACCTACGGCCTGTTCCGCCTGGCCGGCATCGTGCAGCAGATCTACTACCGCTTCTACCACGGCCAGACCCAGGACAAACGTTTCGCGCAGTTCATCCACATGAACAAGCTGCTGGAGCAGATGAGCTTGCAGGTCATCAACAAATCCAGCCTGTAGGAGCGAGCTTGCTCGCGAAGGTCGTAAACGATAACGCTCGCTCACTGACCAACGCAGCAAGCCCGCCCACAAGATGTCACTCGCCACCCCCCGGCATTTGACTCAACAACAAGACTTTTCATAAGGGAATCCCATGTCCAAGACTCAGTTGTTCGACCTCGACGGCAAGATCGCTTTCGTCTCCGGCGCCAGCCGTGGCATCGGTGAAGCCATCGCCAAACTGCTGGCCCAGCAAGGCGCCCACGTGATCGTCTCCAGCCGCAAACTCGAAGGCTGCCAACACGTCGCCGACGCGATCGTCGCCGCCGGCGGCAAGGCCACCGCCATCGCCTGCCACATCGGCGAAATGGAACAGATCAGCCAGGTCTTCGCCGGCATCAAGCAACAGTTCGGCCGCCTCGACATCCTGGTCAACAACGCCGCGACCAACCCGCAGTTCTGCAACGTGCTGGACACCGACCTCAGCGCCTTCCAGAAAACCGTCGACGTGAACATCCGCGGCTACTTCTTCATGTCGGTCGAAGCCGGCAAGCTGATGCGCGAAAACGGCGGCGGCAGCATCATCAACGTCGCCTCGATCAACGGTGTATCGCCAGGCATCTTCCAGGGCATCTACTCGGTGACCAAGGCCGCCGTGATCAACATGACCAAGGTGTTTGCCAAGGAATGTGCGCAGTTCGGGATTCGGTGTAATGCGTTGTTGCCGGGGCTGACCGATACCAAGTTTGCTTCGGCGCTGGTGAAGAATGAGGCGATCTTGAATACTGCGTTGCAGCAGATTCCGCTCAAGCGCGTGGCGGATCCGAGTGAGATGGCGGGGGCGGTGTTGTATCTGGCGAGTGATGCTTCGAGTTATACGACTGGGGTTTCGTTGAATGTGGATGGTGGGTTCTTGTCTTGAACGACTTCACTGGATGAACAAAAGGCAGTCTCTGACTGCCTTTTGTTATTTGCCGTCGATAAATGACATAGGTGAATCCGGCGGATCGATATTTTCCAGTGCCTAATACACCTCCAGCCCCAATAACCCTGCAGAACCTGGTGTTTATCCTTTTTCCAAAAATGCACCTAAATTACCAATTCCGCACATCCAAACGTAACGATGCCGTGTACGGTTTTCCATCCAGTGTCGATACTGCTGATAGTTCATACTCACCAACGCCAAATCCTACTGTGCCATACATGATCCCGGCGGCATTAGTTATGCCCGTTGTTGGCGAAGTGGCGGAGCAATCAACTGTCACTGAAACACCCGATATGGGGGAGTTGTCCGGTCCGGTAACCCGAACATGCGTGAAATAAGCACCCATCGGGATTTGCACCACGGCTGGGGGAACAGGCAGTTCCACGTATTCACCATCAATCACCCTCAAGAACCTCAGTTTATAACGTTCCAGTAATCTGTTCGTCGGTGTAAGCAGCACCGTCGTCTCTCCTTCGCTGAACAGCTTCAGCTTGAATGTTCCCGACTTCACCTGAGTTCCAGTGAGTTTCCATACGTGTGTCGGGGATGGCTGGCCAAGAGGCGGCTGGCTAACAAGATCACCCGTTACAAGACCCGGATCAGGAATCCAGTCAAGGGCCAAGGGAACACCCTTCAACACTTCTGCATTCTTGTAACTCAAGGTGAGTGTTTTAGTTACTCCCCCGTGGAAATCTACCCCGCTTGCCGGTATCGCAACACCGTCTAATAATACTGTCACCTCATCCGCCAGATCGCGCGAAATCACCAGGCTTAGATGCTCCCACACCTCATCCACTTCCCGGCTGAAAAACACCAGGGTGACACGACCGCTCTTGCCAGCCTCCGGCCTAATCTTCCAAGTGAACTTGCCATTTACGGGTTTAATCCATTCGCCAAATTTCGGCAATGCTTCGATGGTCAAACCGCCATTCTCTGCCAGCCCCAGGTTGAGCTCCCTGGCAATTTCCAGTGGAGCCTCCACCATCACTTCGTTCTCCTGCCCACGGAGCAAAACGAGTTTAGCCCCCCGTTCCACCTTCTTGCCGTTGATCCACAACGTGGCTGGTTCCCAAGGGCTTGCTGCAGCGGTTACAGTGGTTAGTTCGGCGGTCATGACGATGATTCCTTCTCAGTGATGGACATGAAAACAGTCCGTTAACTATCAGGAAAAATCGGCACGTTGGTAACTGTCATAACTGACAGGTCAGCTAGAACATGGTGCGATAAAAACCCAAACTCTCGTATTAAAAGTCATATAGAGAATGAAATCAGTGCGCCACTCGACAGCGGGCTCACGCTCGTATCCAGTGCCTGCCACATCGGCGAACTGGAACCGATCAGCCAGGTCTTCGCCAGCATCAAGCAACAGTTCGGCCGCCTCGACATCCTGGTCAACAACGCCGCGACCAACCCGTCGTTCGGCAACGTGCTGGACACCGACCTCAGCGCCTTCCAGAAAACCGTCGACGTGAACATCCGCCGCTACTTCTTCATGTCGGTCGAAGCCGGCAAGCTGATGCGCGACAACGGCGGCGGCAGCATCATCAACGTCGCGTCGATCAACGGTGTCTCGCCGGGGATCTTCCAGGGCATCTACTCGGTGACCAAGGCGGCCGTGATCAACATGACCAAGGTGTTTGCCAAGGAGTGTGCGCAGTTCGGGATTCGGTGTAATGCGTTGTTGCCGGGGCTGACCGATACCAAGTTTGCTTCGGCGCTGGTGAAGAATGAGGCGATCTTGAATACTGCGTTGCAGCAGATTCCGCTCAAGCGCGTGGCGGATCCGAGTGAAATGGCGGGGGCGGTGCTTTATTTGGCGAGCGATGCTTCGAGTTATACGACTGGGGTTTCGTTGAATGTGGATGGTGGGTTCTTGTCTTGAACGACTTCACTGGATGAACAAAAGGCAGTCTCTGACTGCCTTTTGTTATTTGCCGTCGATAAATGACATAGGTGAATCCGGCGGATCGATATTTTCCAGTGCCTAATACACCTCCAGCCCCAATAATCCTGCAGAACCTGGTGTTTATCCTTCTTCCAAAAATGCACCTAAATTACCAATTCCGCACATCCAAACGTAACGATGCCGTGTACGGTTTTCCATCCAGTGTCGATACTGCTGATAGTTCATACTCACCAACGCCAAATCCTACTGTGCCATACATGATCCCGGCGGCATTAGTTATGCCCGTTGTTGGCGAAGTGGCGGAGCAATCAACTGTCACTGAAACACCCGATATGGGGGAGTTGTCCGGTCCGGTAACCCGAACATGCGTGAAATAAGCACCCATCGGGATTTGCACCACGGCTGGGGGAACAGGCAGTTCCACGTATTCACCATCAATCACCCTCAAGAACCTCAGTTTATAACCTTCCAATAATCTGTTAATCGGCGTAAGAAGCCCCGCTGCTTCTCTCTCGCTAGACAACTTCAGCTTGAATGTTCCCGACTTCACCTGAGCTCCAGTGAGTTTCCATTCGTGCGTCATGGATAGTTGGCGAAGAGGCGGCTGGCTGACAAGATCACCCGTTACAAGACCCGAGACAGGAACCCAGTCAAGGGCCAAGGGGACGCCCCTCAACAACCCTGCGTTCTTGTAATCCAAAGTGAGTGTTTTGGCTTCCCCCCCGATGAAATCTGCCCCGCTTGCCGGTATCGCAACGCCGTCCAACAAAACTGTCGCCTCATCAGCCAGGTTGGTCGACAGCAACTTGCTGACCGGCGCCGTAATCACCGTGGTCATGCCCTCGCCCGCCAGGCTTAACTGGAAGGTGCCGCTGTTGGTCGAGCCGGTGACGCTCCAGCTGTGCACGATTTGCTTAACACCGAATGCAGGCACACTCACCACGTTGGCCACAACAAGGCCGCTTTTGATCGAGCATGTCAGCGTAACCGGATGCCCAGCGATCGGACTGCCAGCTTTGGGCGTCAGCGTAACGACCTGAGCCTGTCCCCTGAAAAACACATTGCCCCCCGCCGGTACCGGAGCGTTGGCAATCTTAACCTCCCCCTCATCCGCCAGGTTGGTCGACAACAACTTGCTCACCGCCACAGTGATCGGGCGGGTCATGTCCTTGCCCGTGAGACTCAGCTGGAAGGTCCCACTTTTGGTCGAGCCGGTGACGCGCCAGCTATGAGTTGTTTGCTCAAGGTTAAACCCAGGATCGCTCACCACATTGGCCGCATCAAGACCACTTTTGACCTCGCACGTCAGCTTCACCGGATACCCGGCGATCGGACTGCCAGCTTTCGGCGTCAGCGTAACCACCTGAGCCTGCCCCCTGAAAAACACATTGCCACCGGGAGGAACCGCTACGCCCCCAATCTTGACGTCCGCCTCGTCCGTCAGGTTACGCGAAATGACCTTGCACACAGGCAGCGTAATGCCAGTCGTCATGTCCGCACCGTTCAACTCCAGTTTGAACGTGCCGCTGTTGGTATGGGAGTTGACTGTCCAGGTATTCTTGCCCGACGCGGTGATCACCAGATTGCCAGGTTGCACGCCCGTGAGCGGCGTGCCTGTCAGCGCCAACGGGTAGTCTTGCAGGGGGCTGCCTGGCTTGTAGGTCAGGGTGACGGTCTGCGGCTCATTCCTGAAAAACACGGCACCGTCGGCCGGGGAAGCAACACCGCCCACCAGGACCTGATCCACTTCATCGGCCAGGTCGCGCGAAATCACCAGGCTTAGATGCTCCCACGTCATCTGCACTTCCTGGCTACAAAAACCCAGGGTGACACGACCGCTCTTGCCAGCGTCCGGCGTAATCGCCCAATGGAACTGGCCATTGACGGGCTCCACCCTCTCGCCAAAACTCGGCGATGCGCCGATGTTTAAACCGCCATCTTCTACCAGTCCCAGATTGAGCTCCCTGGCGATCGCAGGTGGAGCCTCCACCGTCACAGCGTTCTCCTGCCCACGGAGCAAAACGAGTTCCGCCCCCCATTCCACTTTGTTGCCATTGATCAACAACGTGGCCTGCTCCCAAGGGCTCTCCGCGTACACATTGATCGTAAATTTCTCCTCTACCGTTGTGTCGTCATAAGGGCTGTGAACCTTTGCCGTTATCGTATGCTCCCCCGCGGTGGTAACGACATGTTCGAACTTGCTCCACCCCAGACCGGTAGTCGGCACCTTCTGCACAATATCCTCGTCGTAGTACCACTCGACCTCAACGCCCTCCAGTTCCTTGTCGGTATAAAATGAACCGATTTGAACCTCCGCAGTCACTTTGTCCCCCACCACCGGAGCGCTGATCGGGTCACGCTTACTGAGAATGGCTCGCCGATAGTCGCCCAATTTCAATGCGACTTTACAAGGCGCGGCGGTAAATTCACTTTGCAGTTGAAGATCGAAATCGATGTCCGTTCCATTCGCCGGGCAATTCAACTTCCACTCAGTGCCCGCCGCCAGAAGCTTCTGATACGTGCCCAATTCTGGATCGGTAGTGATCGGAGAGGATCCCCCCGGAACCTGATTGAAACTCACCCCGTGATTCACCCACGGGCTATCCGCCCCGGCCGCAATCGTGAAGTCATGGTCAGCTCCGTGACAGATGTACACGGGTTCGATTCCTGTGGCTGCGGCTTTAACTTCGATGGTCATGGCGTGCTCTCGATGCTGGCAAGTGAATGATCAGGGAGGGTCATTCAACTATCGGGAAAAATGGGCACGCCTGAAACTGTCAGAGTTGACAGTTTTTCTAGAACCATTGGCGATAAGGAAGTGCTGAAAAAAAACCGTTCGCACGGTTCGCGCCTTCGAATTCCCAACCACGGGCCGACTGAAGGCCGCTTTGGGTTTACTGCGTCACACAGCGAGTCGTGGTGGTGACTCGGGTGACCTGCCCGTCTTCGCTCCGTACATCACCGAGGACATCGGTTTTGTCCATGGCCTGGCAGGTGCGCTCTGGAGGAGGTGGCGTGACCGCTGGAGGGGGCGGCGGACTGGCACAGCCACCGAGAATCGCTACGCACAACGCCAGCGACAAAGGTGAGATAACACGTTTCCCAAGAACTTTCATCGGTTGACCCGCGATAAGTGATAGACACATTTTTTGTGACAACAGAACCGGCGTGCAAAATCCATAAACCTGTCACAAAAATAAAAACCTGCGAATCACTTATGGCCCGGCCGGTGGCATTTGCGCCTTACCGCTGCCCCTTTGGCCGCCACTCTTTCGAGAACAGTCCCCACTCCCGCGCCCAGACAATCGCCTCACTGCGGCTATGCACATTGAGTTTCAAATACACCGCCGCCACATGGTTGCGCACTGTATTCGGCGCGAGTTTCAGGCGCGCGGCGATTTCCTTGTCGGCCCGGCCTTCACATATCAGGCCCAGCACATCACGCTCACGGGCAGTCAGGTCGGTGAAGGACACGCTGGGCAACTTCGGTGAATTGACGTTCTTCACCCTGGACAGTTTTTCGATCAGCGTGCGGCTGAACCATGAGGCGTCCTTCATCGCTTCCTCGATGGCCGACACCAGTTCCAGCTCGGTGCGCCTGCGCTCGGTGATGTCCACCAGCACCAGCAGATAGCACGGGTTGTCTTGAATGTTCACCGTGTCCGCCGACACGGTGCAATCGATCAGCCCGGCGTCTTTTCTGCGCACGCGCACATCGATGCGGTCCAGGCTGCCGGATTTCTCCAGCGCGGCGAACAGCCAGATGCGCGCGTTTTTGTCATCGATGAAATCGATTTGCGCAATGCTGATCCCAAGCACTTCCTCACTGGGATAACCGAGGGTATCGAGGAACGCTTCGTTGACGTCCAGCACCCGTTGATCAGCCGCGCCACACAGCAGAATCGGCACCGGGGACAGGCGAAACGCTGTGGCAAAGCGTTGCTCGGCGCTGACCCGGTCGGTGACATCGTCCATGATCAACACCAGCAATTGCGGTTTGCCATGGCTGTCGGTCAATACCAGGCTGCGCACGCGGTGGACCCAGGTACGCTCTTCGTCCGCCGCCGAGGAAACCTCCACCAGCACATCACTGAACGTCTCGCCACGGGCCACACGGTTGATCGGATAGCTGTCGGCTGGCACCCCATGGTTGTTGTTATGGCGCAAGGCGAAGCGTTTGGCATAGGCCTCGGCGTTGGCACCCAGATCGCTGACTTGCGAGACACCGTGCATGGCCAGCGCTGCCTCGTTGGCCCACAGGATGCTCTGGTCGGGATCCAACAGAATCACCCCGTCGGACAGGCCGGCGATGATTTGCTGCAGCTGACGGCGATTGGTTTCGGTGGTCAGGACGTCCTGGCTCATGGGATCTCCACGCGTGCGGCGGCGCAGTCATGCGCCGGCCTGTGAAGAATACGACCACAGGCGTTCATGATCGTGCAGATGTGCACGTGTAGGAGCTGCCGAAGGCTGCGATCTTTTGATCTTCAGCCACTCAACTGACGTCGAAAATCAAAAGATCGCAGCCTTCGGCAGCTCCTACGGGGATTGTGTACTCCCGAAATATTCTGAAAATGCCTTCATCCATGGCGTCCACGCTAACGGCTAACGTTCATTTGCCAATACATTTCAAGGAGGGCAAGGAATGCCTGTCGCTGCAAATGGATGTCGCCTGCGCAATGCTCGATTTTCGGAACCTGGTCGTATTTATCTGCTGACCGCCGTCGCCCATCGACGAGAGCCTGTGTTCGCAGATTGGCGGATGGGCAGGCTCGTGGTTGAGCAGTTGCGTTGTGCCGATGAAGCCTCGCTGGTGACCTCCATGGCCTGGGTTTTGATGCCGGATCATCTGCATTGGTTGATGGAATTGAAGCACGGCACGTTGGCCGAGCTGATGTGCCGAATCAAATCCAGAAGCAGCCGTTCGATCAATCTCATGCGCGGCGATCAAGGTCGTCTGTGGCAGCGGGGGTATTAGACCGGGCATTACATCGTGATGAAGACATCAAGGATGCGGCCCGGTACATCGTCATGAATCCTTTGCGGGCCGGATTGGTGAAACGGGTGGGTGATTATCCTTTGTGGGATGCCATTTGGATTTGATGGGGCAAGATCAAAAGATCGCAGGCTGCGCCAGCTCCTACGGGGAACGCGCACATCCGCAAGGGTTGTACTCGGTCAATGTAGGAGCTGGCGCAGCCTGCGATCTTTTGACTTTCAGGCTGCCGATTGACTGGCAATCGTCGCCGAAGCCGCCAGCATCGCCCGCAACAGCACCGCACACCCGGCCGCCAGGTCATCCGGCGCGGCATTTTCGATTTCGTTGTGGCTGATGCCGCCTTCGCACGGCACGAAGATCATTCCGGCCGGGCCGAGTTCGGCGAGGAAGATCGCGTCGTGCCCTGCTCCGCTGACGATGTCCATGTGCGACAGGCCCAGGCTTTGGGCGGCGCCGCGCACCGCTTCGACGCAGCCCTTGTCGAAGTACAGCGGTGGGAAGTCGGCCGTTGGCGTGAGCTCGAAGGTCAGGCCGTGCTCATCGCAGGTGGTTTCGATCACTTCACGCACTTCGGCGATCATCGAGTCCAGACGCGCCGGTTCCAGGTGCCGGAAGTCCAGGGTCATGCGCACTTCGCCGGGGATGACGTTGCGCGAGCCGGGATAGGCTTGCAGGCAACCGACGGTGCCGCAGGCATGGGGTTGGTGGCTGAGGGCAGCGCGGTTGAGCGCTCCGACGATCACCGCGGCGCCGACCAGGGCGTCCTTGCGCAGGTGCATCGGGGTCGGGCCGGCGTGGGCTTCGACGCCGCGCAGCTTGAGGTCAAACCATTTCTGCCCGAGGGCGCCCATGACCACGCCTATGGTCTTGCGTTCGTCTTCAAGGATCGGGCCTTGCTCGATGTGGGCTTCGAAATAAGCGCCCACGGCATGGCCGGTGACCTGACGCGGACCGGCGTAGCCAATGGCATTCAACGCTTGCCCTACGGTGACACCGTCGGCATCAACCTTGGCCAGGGTTTCTTCGAGGGTGAATTTTTCCGCGAACACGCCGGAACCCATCATGCACGGCGCGAAGCGCGAGCCCTCTTCGTTGGTCCAGACCACCACTTCCAGCGGCGCTTCGGTTTCGATGTTCAAGTCATTGAGGGTGCGCAGCACTTCGACACCGGCCAATACACCGAAGCAGCCATCGAACTTGCCGCCGGTGGGCTGGGTGTCGATGTGGCTGCCGGTCATCACCGGTGGCAGGTCGGGATTGCGCCCGGCTCGACGGGCGAAGATGTTGCCGACGGCGTCAATGCTGACAGTGCAACCCGCCTCCTCGCACCATTTGACGAAGATGTCCCGGGCCTGGCGGTCGAGGTCAGTCAGGGCCAGGCGACACACGCCGCCCTTGACCGTGGCGCCGAGCCTGGCCAATTCCATGAGCGATTGCCACAGGCGGTCGCGGTTGATGTGCTGATGGCTGGACTGCAGAACGTCGACGGCCGCGTTCATGATGATCTCCTCAGGCTGTTCTTATGGATTTCTTCAGGTGTTTCGTCGGTGGACTCAAAGGCCTCATCGCGAGCAGGCTCGCTCCTACAGGGGAATGCATTCCAAATGTAGGAGCGACGGTGCGGCGACCCGACCTGCTCGCGATGGGGCCAGTGTTCACACCGCAGATTTCGCGACAGACGGGCTGGGCCGCATCACACTCAACCCGTAATAAATAACCCCACCCAGCGCCGAGCCGGTGAACCAGCCATAGCTGTAGAACCAGCTGAAGGCATCGCTGCCCAGGGACAGCAGCGTCAACACCACCGGCACGCCGAAGGCCAGGAAACCGCACCAGTTCCACGCCGGATAAACGTCATCGCGGTACAGGCCGGCAAGGTCCAGTTGCTGTTTCCTGATCAGGAAATAGTCCACCACCATGATCCCGGCGATCGGCCCCAGCAGGCTCGAATAGCCAAGCAACCAGTTGGAATATACGGATTCCAGACTGACGTCCGAGACGATCAAACCGAGTTTTTTCAGCAGCTCATGGGCCATCAATGCCAGGCCGACAAACCCGGTGAGCAATACTGCCTTGGTACGGTTGATGGCCTTGGGCGCGATGTTCTGGAAGTCATTGGTCGGCGACACGATGTTGGCTGCGGTATTGGTCGACAGCGTGGCGATGATGATCAGCGCCATCGCCAGTGCGACCCAGACCGGGCTCTGGATATGACCGATCAGGGTCACCGGATCGGACACCGTGACGCCCACCAGTTTCACCGAGGCGGCGGTCATCACCACGCCCAGGGAGGCAAACAGGAACATGGTCAGCGGCAAACCGATGATCTGCCCGACGATCTGGTCCTTCTGGCTTTTTGCGTAGCGACTGAAGTCCGGAATGTTCAGTGACAACGTAGCCCAGAAGCCGACCATCGCCGTCAGCCCGGCGGCGAAGTAGCTGGCCACGCCGGCACCTTCGGGGCGCTTGGCCGGGATCGCCAGCAATTCGCTCATCGACACGTTGGGCATGGCCCAGACCAGCAGGCCTGCGCCCACCAGCACCAACAGCGGTGCCGACAGGGTTTCCAGCCATTTGATCGACTCGGCGCCGCGGATCACCACCCACAGGTTCAGCGCCCAGAACACCATGAAGCCGATGACTTCGCCGGTGCCGCCCAGGGATTTCCAGCCCTCGAACACAGAGCCGAGGAACAGGTGAATCGCCAGCCCGCCGAACATGGTCTGGATGCCGAACCAGCCACACGCCACCACGGCGCGGATCAGGCACGGAATGTTGGAACCGAGCACGCCGAAGGACGAGCGCAGCAACACCGGAAAGGGAATGCCGTACTTTGTGCCGGGAAAGGCGTTAAGCGTCAGGGGAATCAATACGATGATGTTGGCGAACAGGATCGCCAGCAGCGCTTCGCCGACGGTCAGGCCAAAGTACGCGGTCAGCACGCCACCGAGGGTGTAGGTCGGCACGCAGATCGCCATGCCCACCCACAGCGCGGTGATGTGCCATTTGTTCCAGGTGCGTTCGTGCACCCTGGTCGGTGCAATGTCGTGGTTGTAACGGGGACTGTCGAGGACATCGCTGCCGGCTTCGAGCTCGAACAAGCCGTCGCGCTCGGTCACTTGCGATCTGATCTGTTGCATGGCCGCTCCACTGTTCTTTTGATTATTGTTGCTCATCAGGGGCTGGCGGCATCAATAAACGTGCCGAGTGCCCCGATTACGCATCGGGCAGTTCCATAAACACATTGCAACCAACTGATGTTTATCGCTTTTATTCACTGATTCGACTATTTGTCAGGTCACTCAGGCCGAATGCCAAGCAAGTTGTCGAAACAGTCAGGGCTCAATCTGGTGCGTTGATCTTTTTTTCAATGGCTGCGCATCAACCATAGACCATACTCAAACAGCTGATTTCACATAAGAAATCTTGACCATTTTTAGATCCTGTCAAGTGCGTCAAAATGGTGAGCGGCCTCACCATTTTGGTGATCGTTGTATTTATTCATTAAATATCAAATAGTTAACAACTTAATAAGCTTATAAAAAATATTCTTGCCGATTCTGATAAGTGCAGCTAGCGTTTAATCCTGACAGCGTTGACAGGATTAGTTCTGTGCGAGCTGTTTTGAATAAAACATCTAGAACCGGCATAAGCCGGTCATTGCCTGCGAGGAACTCGGAATGTCTCTGTTGATCCGTGGCGCCACCGTTATTACCCATGATGAAAGTTATCGCGCCGATGTGTACTGCGCAGACGGCGTGATCAAGGCCATCGGCGAAAAACTCGATGTACCTGCAGGCGCCGAAGTGCTCGACGGCAGCGGCCAATACCTGATGCCCGGCGGCATCGATCCGCACACCCACATGCAGCTGCCGTTCATGGGCACCGTGGCCAGCGAAGACTTCTACAGCGGCACGGCGGCGGGACTGGCCGGCGGCACCACCTCGATCATCGACTTCGTGATTCCCAATCCACAGCAATCCTTGCTCGAAGCCTTCCATCAGTGGCGCGGCTGGGCCGAGAAGTCCGCGTCGGACTACGGCTTTCACGTCGCCATCACCTGGTGGAGCGAGCAGGTCCGCGAGGAAATGGCCGAGCTGGTCAGCCAGCACGGCGTCAACAGCTTCAAGCACTTCATGGCCTACAAGAACGCGATCATGGCCGCCGACGACACCCTGGTGGCGAGTTTCGAACGTTGCCTGGAACTGGGCGCGGTGCCGACCGTGCACGCGGAAAACGGTGAACTGGTGTATCACCTGCAACGCAAGCTGATGGCCCAAGGCATCACCGGGCCGGAAGCCCACCCACTGTCGCGGCCGTCGCAGGTGGAAGGCGAAGCGGCGAGCCGGGCGATCCGCATCGCCGAAACCCTGGGTACGCCGCTGTACCTAGTCCACGTCTCGACCAAGGAAGCCCTGGACGAAATCACCTACGCCCGGGGCAAGGGCCAGCCGGTGTACGGCGAAGTGCTGGCCGGGCACCTGCTGCTGGACGACAGCGTCTACCGCGATCCGGACTGGCAGACCGCCGCCGGTTACGTGATGAGCCCGCCGTTCCGTCCCCGCGGTCACCAAGAGGCGCTCTGGCATGGCCTGCAATCGGGCAATCTGCACACCACCGCCACCGACCACTGTTGCTTCTGCGCTGAGCAGAAAGCCGCGGGCCGCGACGACTTCAGCAAGATCCCCAACGGCACCGCCGGCATCGAAGACCGCATGGCGGTGTTGTGGGATGAAGGCGTGAACAGCGGACGCTTTTCGATGCAGCAATTCGTCGCGCTGACGTCCACCAACACGGCGAAGATCTTCAATCTCTACCCACGCAAAGGCGCGATCCGCGTCGGTGCCGATGCCGACCTGGTGCTGTGGGACCCGCAAGGCACGCGGACCATTTCCGCCAAGACCCACCATCAGCAGGTGGACTTCAACATCTTCGAAGGCAAGACCGTGCGCGGCGTGCCCAGCCACACCATCAGCCAGGGCCGCGTGGTCTGGGCCGACGGCGACCTGCGCGCCGAGCGCGGGGCCGGGCGGTATATCGAACGGCCGGCGTACCCGGCGGTGTTTGATTTGCTGAGCAAGCGGGCGGAGTTGAATCAGCCGGTTGCCGTGAAACGCTGAAATCGAGGCCTTCGGCCTTCGCGAGCAGGCTCGCTCCCACATTTGAAATGCATTCCCCTGTGGGAGCGAGCCTGCTCGCGAAGAGGCCCGTACAGACAACACAAAAAACAATGCCCATTCAGAGGCAGCACCTCAAATAACCGTGAGGCCAAAACCGTGATCAAGACCCTGGACCACCTCCCGCATCCCATTGAGAATGCGGCCGCCCTCGCCGGCCATTTCACCGATCTGGCGCCGCCGCTCAACGAGCGTCAGGCGCACCTGGAAGCCTCGCGCTGCCTGTATTGCTACGACGCGCCCTGCGTGAATGCCTGTCCGAGCGAGATCGACATTCCCTCGTTCATCCGCAACATTGCGCAGGACAACGTGCAAGGCGCCGCGCAGAAGATCCTCTCGGCCAACATCCTCGGCGGCAGTTGCGCCCGGGTGTGCCCGACGGAAATTCTTTGCCAGCAAGCCTGCGTGCGCAACAACGCTCACGAATGCGCGCCGGTCTTGATCGGCCTGTTGCAACGCTACGCCGTGGACAACGCCCACTTCAGCGCCCACCCCTTCCAACGTGCTGCCAGCACCGGCAAACGCATCGCCGTGGTCGGTGCCGGTCCGGCCGGGTTGTCCTGCGCCCACCGCAGCGCCATGCACGGGCATGACGTGGTGATCTTCGAGGCGCGGGAAAAGGCTGGCGGCCTCAATGAATACGGGATCGCCAAATACAAACTGGTGGATGACTACGCACAAAAGGAGCTTGAGTTCCTGTTGCAGATTGGCGGGATCGAAATCCGCCACGGGCAGAAACTCGGAGAGAACCTGACCCTCAGCGAACTGCATCAACAGTTCGATGCGGTCTTCCTCGGCCTCGGGCTCAACGCCAGCAAACAACTGGGCCTGGCCCACGAAGACGCGCCCGGCCTGCTCGCCGCCACCGACTACATCCGCGAACTGCGCCAGGCCGATGACCTGAGCCAACTGCCCCTGGCCGACCATTGCATTGTCCTCGGCGCAGGCAACACCGCTATCGACATGGCGGTGCAAATGGCCCGCCTCGGTGCCCATGACGTGAATCTGGTGTACCGCCGTGGCACCGAAGACATGGGCGCCACCCATCACGAACAGGAGATCGCCAAGGCCAATCAGGTGCGGCTGATGACCTGGGCACAACCCGAAGAAGTGCTGCTCGATGACCACGGCCGCGTGCGCGGCATGCGTTTCGCCCGCACCCATCTGGTCGAAGGTCGCCTGCAAACCACCGGTGAAACCTTCGAACTGGCCGCCGATGCAATCTTCAAGGCCATCGGCCAGGCTTTCGACGCCAGCGCCCTCAGCGATCCGCTGGCCCGTGAACTCAAGCGCCAGGGCGAACGCATCGAAGTCGATGAAAACCTGCGCACCAGTATCCCCGGCGTGTATGCCGGCGGAGACTGCACCAGCCTCGACCAGGACCTCACCGTGCAAGCGGTGCAGCATGGCAAACGCGCCGCCGAGGCGATCAACGCTCAACTGATGCTCAATGTGGAGGCTGCGTAAATGGCCGATCTGTCGATTGTCTTCGCCGGCATCAAAGCACCCAACCCATTCTGGCTGGCCTCCGCGCCGCCGACCGACAAAGCCTACAACGTGGTCCGCGCCTTCGAGGCCGGCTGGGGTGGCGTGGTCTGGAAAACCCTGGGGGAAGACCCGGCGGCGGTGAACGTATCGTCGCGCTACTCGGCGCACTTCGGGGCTAACCGGGAGGTGCTCGGTTTCAACAATATCGAACTGATCACCGACCGCTCGCTGGAGATCAACCTGCGGGAAATCACCCAGGTCAAAAAGGACTGGCCGGACCGTGCGCTGATCGTGTCCTTGATGGTGCCCTGTGTCGAAGAGTCCTGGAAAAACATCCTGCCGCTGGTGGAGGCCACCGGCGCCGACGGCATCGAGCTGAACTTCGGTTGCCCCCACGGCATGCCGGAACGTGGCATGGGCGCAGCGGTCGGCCAGGTGCCGGAATACGTGGAACAGGTCACCCGCTGGTGCAAGACGTATTGCTCGCTGCCGGTGATCGTCAAGCTCACGCCGAACATCACCGACATCCGCGTCGCCGCCCGCGCCGCGCACCGTGGCGGTGCCGATGCGGTGTCGTTGATCAACACCATCAACTCGATCACCAGCGTCAACCTTGAACGCATGGTCGCCAACCCCATGGTCGGCAGCCAAAGCACCCATGGCGGTTATTGTGGTTCGGCCGTCAAGCCGATTGCCTTGAACATGGTGGCTGAAATCGCCCGCGACCCGCAGACCCAGGGCCTGCCGATCAGTGGCATCGGCGGCATTGGCAACTGGCGCGATGCTGCGGAATTCATCGCGCTCGGCAGTGGCTCGGTGCAGGTATGCACGGCGGCGATGCTGCATGGTTTCCGGATTGTCGAAGACATGAAGGACGGTTTGTCACGCTGGATGGACAGTCAGGGCTACGCCAGCATTTCGGAGTTTTCCGGGCGCGCGGTGGGCAACACCACGGACTGGAAGTACCTGGACATCAACTATCAGGTGATCGCGAAAATCGATCAGGACGCGTGCATCGGTTGCGGTCGTTGCCATATCGCTTGTGAGGACACCTCGCACCAGGCCGTGGCCAGCCTCAAGCAAGCGGACGGCACGCACAAATACCAGGTGATCGATGAGGAGTGTGTGGGCTGCAACCTGTGCCAGATCACCTGCCCGGTGCAGGATTGCATCGAGATGGTGCCGGTGGAGAACAGCAAGCCGTTCCTGGACTGGAATCATGATCCGAGGAATCCGTATCACGTCGGCCCTTGAGATCACAGGCGTTTGAGCTGGCCCCATCGCGAGCAGGCTCGCTCCTACATTGGAATGCATTTCAACTGTAGGAGCGAGCCTGCTCGCGATGGGGCCAGCCGCAACAACACAAATCTCAGGGCTCCAACCCAATCCCCCGCAAAATCACACTGGTCACCGTCTGCACCGCTTTTTCAAATTGCATGTCCGACAACGGCTGGTGATCATTGAGAATATTCACCTGGTGATCGAAGTCAGCATAGTGCTGGGTCGAGGCCCAGATCATGTACAGCAGGCTCGACGGCTCCACCGGCAGGATGCGTTTGTCGTCCACCCACTGGCGGATTTTCGCTTCCTTCATCTTGGCCCAGTCATACAGGCTCGCGTCCAGCGCTGCGCCGAGGGTCGGCGCGCCATGGATGATTTCGTTGGCCCAGACTTTCGAACCGTAGGGCCGGCTGCGGGAATGGTTCATCTTGGCGCGAATGTAGCTGCTGAGCACCACACGCGGGTCATCGAACATCTCGAAGCACAGCGCGTCCTGCTTCCAGACTTCCAGCAAGTCGAACAGCACGGCACTGTACAGTTCGGTCTTGGTGCTGAAGTAGTAGTGCAGGTTGGAACGCGGCAGTTGCACCTCGGCGGCGATGTCGGCCATGGCGGTGCTGCCGAAGCCCTTTTCAGCGAAGACCTTTTCCGCCCCCAGCAGAATTTTTTCGACGTTACTGCGACGAATCTCGATCTTGTGATTGCCCATAAGGGCTCCCTGACAACAGCGTTGAACAAGACTAGCACCCGCTCTAGCTCGCGGCGACAGGGTCAAACCAAACATTTCACTCCCCCGCCTCCCGGACAGGTCATCGTATAACTTCCGATTGACAACCTCGGGAAATGCCGCAAATATCGCCGCCAATGTTGTACGACGACGTATGACAACTATAAAAACAAGAAACAAGGGAGCGTCACAGTGAGCAAGCTCGTCCGCAATTCGTCCATCCGTGGTTCACGCCCTACCCTCACCCGTTGCCACACTCTCAGCCTGATCGGCTGCAGCGGCCTGGCTCTCGTCCTGCCCATCACCTGCCAGGCCGCAGGTTTCACTGACGACGCCAAGGCCACGCTGAACCTGCGCAACGCCTACATCAATCGCAACTACACCAACCCGGCCTATCCCCAGGGCAAGGCTGAAGAGTGGACGCAAAACTTCATTCTCGACGCCCGGTCCGGGTTCACCCAGGGCACCGTGGGTTTCGGTGTCGATGTACTGGGCCTGTACTCGCAGAAGCTCAATGGCGGCAAAGGCACCGGCGGCACGCAGCTGTTGCCGATCCACGACGACGGCCGCCCCGCCGACAATTTCGGCCGGCTCGGCGTGGCGCTCAAAGGCAAGATTTCGAAAACCGAATTGAAGGTCGGCGAATGGATGCCAGTGCTGCCGATCCTGCGTTCCGACGATGGCCGCTCACTGCCGCAGACCTTCCAGGGCGCGCAAGTGACCTCCACCGAAATCAGTGGCCTGACGCTGTATGGCGGTCAATTCCAGCAAAACAGCCCGCGTAACGACGCGAGCATGGAAGACATGTTCATGAACGGCAAAGCGGCGTTTACCTCGGACCGTTTCAATTTCGGCGGCGGTGAATATGCGTTCAATGACAAGCACACGCAGGTCGGCGTCTGGTACTCGGAACTCAGTGACATCTACCAGCAGCAATACTTCAACCTGACCCACAGCCAACCCCTCGGCGACTGGACCCTGGGCGCCAACCTCGGCTACTTCATCGGCAAGGAAGACGGCAGTGCCAAGGCCGGTGACCTCGACAACAAGACCGCGTTCGCCCTGCTCTCTGCCAAGTACGGCGGCAACACCTTCTACGTCGGCCTGCAAAAACTCACCGGTGACGACGTCTGGATGCGGGTCAATGGCACCAGCGGCGGCACCCTGGCCAACGACAGCTACAACTCCAGCTATGACAACGCCCAAGAGAAATCCTGGCAGGTGCGCCACGACTACAACTTCGCCGCCTTGGGCGTTCCGGGCCTGACGCTGATGAACCGCTACATCAGCGGTGACAACGTGCACACCGGCGCCATCACCGACGGCAAGGAATGGGGGCGCGAATCGGAACTGGCCTACACGGTGCAGAGCGGCCCGCTGAAAAACCTCAACGTGAAATGGCGTAATGCGAGCATTCGCAAAAGCTTCAGCACCAACGAATTCGATGAGAACCGGGTGTTCATCAGCTATCCGATCAGCCTGCTGTAAACACAAAGCCACTGTAGGAGCGAGCCTGCTCGCGATGACGGAATGTCAGTCAACTTCGATGTTGAAAGTTAGACCGCTATCGCGAGCAGGCTCACTCCCACAAGGTGCGCGGGAGTTTTAAGAACTGCATCAGACCTCCAGGAAACGACCCTCCGTCAATTTCCACCAATGTCGCGTTGACAAGCAGCGGAAACCCTAACGATACTCCAGCACAGTCGTACGACAACCTACAACAAATCAATAACAACGACCACGCGTCCAGGATTCCCATGACGACCACCACAACCGCCCGCCCCCCTTTCAATCGCCTGCTGCTGACCGGCGCCGCCGGTGGCCTCGGGAAAGTCCTGCGCGAAAGCCTGCGCCCCTACGCCAATGTGATTCGCCTGTCGGACATCGCCGACATCGCGCCGGCCATCGATGATCGCGAAGAAGTGATGCCGTGCGACCTCGCCGACAAGCAGGCGGTGCATCAACTGGTCGAAGGCGTGGACGCGATCCTGCACTTTGGCGGCGTGTCGACCGAGCGCTCGTTCGAAGAGATCCTCGGCGCCAACATCTGCGGCGTGTTCCACATCTACGAAGCTGCGCGCCGTCACGGCGTGAAGCGGGTGATCTTCGCCAGCTCCAACCATGTGATCGGCTTCTACAAGCAGGACGAAGTGATCGACGCCCACTCCCCTCGCCGCCCGGACAGCTACTACGGGCTGTCCAAGTCCTACGGCGAAGACATGGCCACGTTCTACTTCGACCGCTATGGCATCGAGACCGTCAGTGTGCGCATCGGCTCGTCGTTCCCGGAACCGCATAACCGCCGGATGATGAGCACCTGGCTGAGCTTCGGCGACCTGACCCGACTGCTCGAACGCGCCTTGTACACGCCGAATGTCGGCCACACCGTGGTCTACGGCATGTCCGACAACAAGGACATCTGGTGGGACAACCGCTACGCCACGGCCCTGGGTTTTGTCCCGCAGGACAGTTCCGAAGTGTTCCGCGAAAAAATCGAAACCCAGCCGATGCCAGCCGCCGACGACCCGGCGCGGCTCTATCAGGGCGGCGCCTTCTGCGCAGCCGGCCCGTTCGGTGACTGAGCCCTCGCGCCCCGCTTGATCCCCACAACAAGAACCAAGGGAATGAGTTGCCATGCAAGCCGAATTGATTGTCGACGCCCGCAACGCCGTCGGTGAAAGCCCGGTCTGGGTGCCTGAGGAAAACGCGCTGTACTGGGTCGATATTCCCGCCGGCGGTTTACAGCGCTGGAGTGCCGATTCCGGCCTGGTGGATGCCTGGAAAACCCCGGAGATGCTCGCTTGCATTGCACGTCATCGCGATGGCGGCTGGGTCGCCGGCATGCAGAGCGGGTTCTTCCGCCTGCATCCGCACAACGACGGCAGCCTCGACAGTGAACAGTTGGCCCATGTCGACCATGCCCGCACCGACATGCGCTTGAACGACGGCCGTTGCGATCGTCAGGGACGCTTCTGGGCCGGCAGCATGGTGCTGGATATGGGCGCCAACGCCGCCGAGGGTACCTTGTATCGCTACAGCGCCGGACAACGTGGGCCACTCGAAGCGCAACTGAGCGGTTTTATCGTGCCCAATGGCCTGGGTTTCAGCCCGGACGGCAAGACCATGTACCTGTCGGACTCACACCCCAGCGTGCAACTGATCTGGACCTTCGACTACGACATCGAAACCGGTACGCCGTCGAACCGCCGTGTGTTCGTGGACATGAATCAGTACGCCGGTCGCCCCGACGGCGCGGCGGTCGACGCCGATGGCTGCTACTGGATCTGCGCCAATGACGCAGGCTTGATCCACCGCTTCACCCCCGACGGCCGACTCGACCGCTCCCTCGCCATACCGGTGAAAAAACCCACCATGTGCGCCTTCGGTGGCCCTCGACTGGACACGCTGTTCGTGACCTCGATCCGCCCCGGCGACGACCATGACCCGCAATCACTGGCCGGTGGCGTGTTCGCCCTCGACCCCGGCGTCAAAGGTCTACCCGAACCCTGTTTCAACGACTGAGCAACCTCGACAGAAAAGCGCTCCTGCTGCATCGCTGTGCCTTGAATATAAAAACAACAAAACTGGAGACACCCCCCATGGACTTCAAACGCACCTTGCTCGCCGCTGCACTTCCATTAGCCTTCTCCCTTAGCAGTGCCGCCCAGGCACTGGAAATCAAATTCGCCGACATCCACCCCGCCGGTTACCCGACCGTGGTGGCTGAAGAGCAACTGGGCAAAACCCTGGTGGCCGACAGCAACGGCGCGCTGACCTTCAAGATGTTCGCCGGCGGTGTGCTCGGCTCGGAAAAAGAAGTGGTCGAACAGGCCCAGGTCGGTGCCGTACAGATGGCCCGGGTCAGCCTCGGCATCGTCGGTCCGGTGGTACCGGATGTGAACGTGTTCAACATGCCATTCGTGTTCCGCGACCAGGCGCACATGCGCAAAGTCATCGACGGGGCGGTCGGCGACGAAATCCTCGACAAGATCACCCATTCCGAATTCAACCTGGTCGCCCTGGCCTGGATGGACGGCGGCACGCGCAACCTCTACACCAAGAAACCGGTACGCAGCATCGAAGACCTCAAGGGCATGAAGATCCGCGTGCAAGGCAACCCGATGTTCATCGAAACCATCAACGCCATGGGCGGTAACGGCATTGCGATGGACACTGGCGAAATCTTCAGTGCCCTGCAGACCGGCGTGATCGACGGCGCGGAAAACAACCCGCCGACCCTGCTCGAACACAACCACTACCAGAACGCCAAGTACTACAGCCTGACCGGCCACCTGATCCTGCCCGAGCCGATCGTGATGTCGAAAATCACCTGGAACAAACTCACCCCGGAGCAGCAAGCCCTGGTGAAGAAAACCGCCAAGGCGGCCCAGGCCCAGGAGCGCACCCTGTGGGATGCCAAGTCCGCCAGCAGCGAAGAGAAGCTCAAGGCTGCCGGTGTCGAGTTCATCACCGTCGACAAAAAACCTTTCTATGAGGCAACCGCCTCGATCCGCGAGAAATACGGTGCCCCCTACGCCGACCTGATCAAGCGTATCGAAGCCGTTCAGTAACCCTCCCTGCATTCAAGAAAGGCCCGGCGCCACTGACGTTGCTGTACATCAGTGCGCGCCCGGTTACGGTGGAACCCGATGAAGAATCTGCTGCTAGGCATCAATGACAAGCTCTACATGACCTGTATCTGGGTCGCCGGGCTCTCCGTTCTGGCCATTGCGTTAATCATTCCCTGGGGCGTGTTCGCCCGCTACGTCCTCGGCACCGGCTCAAGCTGGCCGGAGCCCACCGCCATTCTGCTGATGATGGTGTTCACCTTCATCGGCGCAGCCGCCAGCTACCGCTCCGGCTCGCACATGGCGGTGGCGATGCTCACCGACCGCATGCCGCTACATCTGCGCAAGGCCGCGGCCATTGTCGCGCAACTGCTGATGGCAACGATCTGCCTGTTCATGGCCATCTGGGGCAGCAAGCTGTGCCTGTCCACCTGGAACCAGTTCATGAGCGCCCTGCCGACCCTGCGCGTGGGCATCACCTACATGCCGATTCCGATTGGCGGCGCGCTGACGCTGGTGTTTGTCCTGGAAAAACTCCTGCTCGGCGACCAGAGCAATCGTCGGGTCGTGCGTTTCGACCTCGTTGAAGAAAACGAAGGGGCTGCCTGAATGGACGCTTTTATTCTGTTGGGCAGTTTTATCGCGTTGATCCTGATCGGCATGCCGGTCGCCTACGCCCTGGGGTTTGCCGCACTGATCGGTGCCTGGTGGATCGACATCCCGTTCCAGGCCCTGATGATTCAGGTGGCCGGGGGCGTGAACAAGTTCTCCCTGTTGGCCATCCCGTTCTTCGTCCTGGCCGGCGCGATCATGGCCGAGGGTGGCATGTCCCGGCGCCTGGTGGCGTTCGCCGGGGTGCTGGTGGGCTTCGTGCGCGGCGGCTTGTCGCTGGTCAACATCATGGCCTCGACCTTCTTTGGCGCGATCTCCGGTTCCTCGGTGGCGGACACCGCCTCGGTCGGTTCGGTGCTGATTCCGGAAATGGAACGCCGTGGTTATCCCCGGGAATTCGCCACGGCAGTGACTGTCAGCGGTTCGGTACAGGCGTTGCTGACACCGCCCAGCCACAACTCGGTGCTCTACTCGCTGGCCGCCGGCGGCACGGTGTCGATTGCCTCGCTGTTCATGGCCGGCGTGGTGCCGGGCCTGTTGATGAGCGCGTGCCTGATGGTGCTGTGCCTGATTTTCGCCAAGAAGCGCGATTACCCGAAAGGCGAAGTCATTCCGATGCGCGAAGCGCTGAAGATCTGCGGCGAAGCACTGTGGGGCCTGATGGCGATGGTGATCATCCTCGGCGGCATTCTGTCGGGCATTTTCACCGCGACCGAATCGGCGGCGATTGCCGTGCTGTGGTCGTTCTTCGTGACCATGTTCATCTACCGCGACTACAAGTGGAGCGAGCTGCCGAAACTGATGCACCGCACGGTGCGCACGATCTCGATCGTGATGATCCTGATCGGTTTCGCCGCCAGCTTCGGCTACATCATGACCCTGATGCAGATCCCGGCGAAGATCACCACGCTGTTCCTGACCCTGTCGGACAACCGTTACGTGATCCTGATGTGCATCAACGTCATGCTGCTGTTGCTCGGTACGGTCATGGACATGGCGCCGCTGATCCTGATCCTCACGCCGATCCTGATGCCGGTGATCCTCGGCATAGGCGTGGACCCGGTGCAGTTCGGCATGATCATGCTGGTGAACCTGGGCATTGGTTTGATTACACCGCCTGTGGGTGCGGTACTCTTTGTGGGGTCGGCCGTGGGTAAAGTCAGCATTGAATCTACCGTCAAAGCCCTGCTGCCGTTCTACGGCGTGCTGTTCCTGGTGCTGCTGGCCGTGACCTACATTCCTGCACTGTCGCTGTGGTTGCCGCATCTGGTGTTGTAAAACGCTGGTCGGCGAGCTCCCTGTATCAAGGGGTTTTGTGGTGAGGGGCTTTTGTGGCGAGGGAGCTTGCTCCCGCTGGGTCGCGCAGCGGCCCCCCCGCAGTTTTTCAAGAATGTACACGACTGCTTCGCAGCCGAGCGGGACGGTGCGGCGATCCGACAAGCTCCCTCGCCACAACAACTCATCAATACTCAGAACCGGTCATGACACTGAAAATCATCGAACTCGAAGACGAATTCACCCGCCTCACCCTCGCCCCGCAACTGGGCGGCAGTATCGTCAACTGGTCCGTGCGCAGCACTGGCCAGCCGTTGTTGCGCCACGCTGATGCCCATGCACTCGACAGCGGTTTGCCGGGCAAGCTCGGTTGCTTCCCTTTGGTGCCCTGGTCCAACCGGATTGCCGAAGGCGGTTTCGACTGCCCCGACGGCTGGCTGGCACTGACACCCAATAGCCTCACCGATCCCCTGCCGATTCACGGCAGTGCCTGGCAGCAGCCGTGGCGGGTGGTTTCTTCAACCGCGAATGAAGTGGTCCTGCAGCTCGACAGCACAACCCCCTTTGCGTATCGCGCCCGGCAACGCTTCCATTTGAGCGCGGGCAAGCTGAGCATCGAACTGCACGTCACGCACCTGGCTGAACACGCTGCGTGGCATGGTCTGGGACTGCATCCCTATCTGCCGCGCACCGCGAACTCCCGACTACAGGCACCGGCCCGGCACGTGTGGTTGTGCGACGGGGCAAAACTGCCGACAGAACTCAGCGCATTGCCGGTCGAATGGGATTTTCAGCAACTCAAGTCATTGCCCGAAGCGCTGGTGGACAACGGTTTCTGTGAATGGGACGGCCACTGCCTGATCCGCCAGCCCGACCTCGGCTATGAACTCGACTGCCAGGCCACCGGCAGCGATTATTACCTGCTCTACTGCCCCGTGGGCCTGGGGTTTTTCTGCATCGAACCGGTGAGCCACCCGGTCAACGCGCATCACCTGCCCGGTCGGCCAGGCTTGCGTTTGCTGGAACAAGGTCAAGCCACCGAACTGGGCTTCACCCTGCAGTATCGGCCGCTTCAGGCAGAGGCCCCCAACAGTTGACTCAACACCGCGCGCAATTTGCCGGGCTTCACCGGTTTGTTCAGCAAGGGTGCGTTGAGCCGCTGCAACGCACGCCGACAATGGTCGGTGCGGTCGGCAGTAATGATCACCGCGGGAATGTTCTGGTGGAAATGCTCGCGCAAATGTCGCACCACATCACAGCCGACCACCCCGTGGTCGAGATGATAGTCCGCGAGAATCAGTTCCGGCGCCTGCCCGCGCAGCGCCGCCAGCGCAGCTGCTTCATCGGTGGCGGTTACAACGTCGCAGCCCCACTGCCCGAGCAACGCGCCCATGCTGTCGAGAATGCTCACTTCGTTGTCGAGCACCAGTAAACGGCGGCCCGGCAGCGGGTTGCCGGTGCCCGGTTGTGGCACCGCCTGGCTCACGGGTAACGGAACCTCGTCGGAGATCGGCACCTCGATGCTGAACATCGAACCCCGCCCCGGCAACGAGTACACGCCGATTTTATAGCCAAGGATCTTGGCGATGCGCTCGACGATCGCCAGCCCCAGGCCCACGCCCTTGCGGTCGGCGGCGCGGCCGACGTCCAGCTGGTTGAACTCGAGGAAAATCGAATCGAGCCGGTCGGCGGCGATGCCACGCCCGGTGTCCCAGACCTCCAGGCGCAACATCTCGCCCCGACGCCTTGCCGCCAGCAGGATGCTGCCTTCGTCGGTGTAGCGGCAGGCATTGCTGAGGAAATTGCGCAGGATCCGCGTCATCAGGCGCAAGTCGGTGCTGATGGCGTAATCGGCCATGCGCACCCGCAGGTTCAAGCCGGCCGCCTGGGCGACAGACTGAAACTCCGACACCAGCGGCCCGAGCAGTTCGTCGAGGCGGTACGAGGCGATGTCCGGCTTGACCGCAGCCTGATCGAGACGGGAAATGTCGAGCAGATCCGTCAGCAGGTCTTCGGCCCCTTCCAGGGCCTGGTGAGTGCGTTCCACCAGCAGCTGTTCAGCTTGCGGCAATTGGCGTTCGCGCAAGGTCGAAATCAGCAACCGCGCGGCGTTCAGCGGTTGCAGCAGGTCGTGGCTGGCGGCGGCGAGGTATTTGTCCTTGCTGTGATTGGCCGCCTCGGCGGCATCGCGGGCGACGCGCAAGGCCTGGGCGATCTGTTTACGCTGGGTGATCTGCTGCTGAAGATTACGGTTGGCTTCGAGCAATTCATTGGTGCGCGCGACGACGCGCAGCTCCAGTTCGTCATTGAGTTGCTGCAAGCGTTGCTGGGCCAGTTTGCGCTCGGTGATATCGGAAACGAACCCTTCCACCAGCCCTTCCTGGCCGGGCTTGAGCAGCAGGTTCATCAACACATCGAGGTAACTGCCGTCCTTGCGCCGCAAGCGGGTTTCATAGCCGTGCAGGCTGCGCTGGTGCCTGAGGATTTCGCCGATGTTTTCCAGCTCCTGCGCGCCGTCGACGAACAGGGTGCTGGCAAGGTCAGTCAGGGAGAACAGCACCTCCTGCGGGTCCTGGTAGCCGAGCATGCGTGCCAGCGCGGGGTTGGCGGCGCGCATGCCATCGTGCAGGCTGACCTGGAAGATCCCGTGCACCGCGTTTTCGAACAGCCACTTGTAGCGGTTACGCTCGGCTTCCAGATCATCCAGGCGCGCGGCCAGTTCCGGGTAATGACTCTTGCGCGCCGAATGGCTGCCCAGCCCCAGCAGCCCGGCCAGGGCCCGTTGTTGTTCGTCAGAGGGCTTCGCCATAGACGACCTCGACATCACGCTGGCTGGACTCGCGCGGGTTGGTCAGGATGCACGGATCGTGCATCGCATGTTGCGACAGGAACGGAATGTCCGAGGTCCGCACGCCATGCAAACCGAGGGTTTCGTGAAAACCGATGGCATGCTTGAGGGCGATCAAGTGTTCGACCAGACGCCCGCAGATCTGCCGGTGATTCAGGCCCCGGCAGTCGATGCCAAAGGTCTCGGCGATCACCTTGAAGCGCTCCGGTGCCGAGTTGTAATTGAAGGCCACCACGTGCTCGACCAGCACCGCGTTGCACAGCCCGTGGGGCAGATCGAGAAAGCCGCCGAGGCTGTGGGACATGGCATGCACGGCACCGAGGATGGCGTTGGAAAACGCCAGCCCGGCCTGCATGCTGCCGAGCATGATTTTCTCGCGCAGGGCGATGTCGGTCGGGTTGGCGATCATTTGCACCAGGTTGCCATTGATCAGGCGCATCGCCTCCAGCGCGTGGGGGTCGGTCAGCGGCCCGTGGCCGGTGGACACGAAGGCTTCGATGGCATGCACCAACGCGTCGATACCGGTACAGGCCGACAGGAACGGGTCCATGCTCAGGGTGGTTTCCGGGTCGATCAGCGAAACGTCCGGCACCACCGCCTTGCTGACGATGGAGAACTTCATGCGTTCCTGCTGGTTGGAAATGATCACGAATTGCGAGACGTCGGCCGAGGTGCCGGCAGTGGTCGGAATCAGGATCAGCGGCGGGCTGGGTACGCGGATGGTGTCCACGCCCTCGAAATCGAGAATGCTGCGGCCATGGGCGACGACGATGCCGATGCCTTTGCCGCAGTCCATCGGGCTGCCGCCACCGACGGCGACGATCACGTCGCAGTGGTTTTCCCGGTACAGCTCGGCACCGCGCATCACCTCTTCGACCCGCGGGTTGGGCGAGACATCACTGTACAGGCAGTATTCGATGCCCAGGGCTTGCAGGCTGGCTTCGACATCGGCGACCCAACCGGCGGCGATCACGCCGGGATCGCTGACCACCAGGACCTTGCGCGCGCCAAAGGTCTTGGCGTAATTGCCGACACTGTGCCGGCTACCGGCACCGAAGATGATTTCAGGCGAAACGAACTTACGCAGCTGGTTGAGACTCTGGCTCATTGGAAAGCCTGTTTTTATTGTTTTGGAAGGTAGAAACCACACTAAACCATCCAGCTGTGAATGCAATCAGACCAAAGATCAAAGCGCCGCCCTTGTAGGAGTGAGCCTGCTCGCGATAGCGGTTCAACATTCAACATGTTTGTTGGCTGACACTCCGCCATCGCGAGCAGGCTCGCTCCTACAGGGGATTTGTGTCGCCAGGCTTATCCGCGATAGATCAGCTGGGAAGCCTTCTCATTGCGCAGCGTCAGGTGTTCGATCCCCAACCCCGGCGCCTCGGATTCCTCGCGGGCCTTGAGGATCACGCCGTGGTGGGGCGACTTGCTGCACACCGGGTCGGCATTGGCGGCATCACCCGTCAGCATGAAAGCCTGGCAGCGGCACCCTCCCAGGTCCTTGTGCTTTTCGTCGCAGGAGCGACACGGCTCCTTCATCCAGTCATCACCGCGAAAACGATTGAAGCCGAACGAGTCGTTCCAGATGTGCGAGAGGCTGTGCTCGCGCACGTTGGGAAACTGCACCGGCAACTGTCGGGCGCTGTGGCAAGGCAAGGCAGTGCCGTCGGGGGTGATGTCGAGAAACAGGTTGGCCCAGCCGTTCATGCAGGTCTTGGGACGCTCTTCGTAGTAGTCCGGGGTGACGAAGATCAGCTTGCACGGGTGACCCTGGGCTTCGAGACGCTGGCGATATTCGTTGGTGATGCGTTCGGCACGCTGCAATTGTTCGCGGGTGGGCAACAGGCCGACGCGGTTGAGTTCGGCCCAGCCGTAGAACTGGCAGGTGGCCAATTCAACGAAGTCCGCTTCCAGCTCCAGGCACAACTCGATGATTTGCGCGATCCGGTCGATGTTGTGCCGATGGGTGACGAAGTTCAACACCATCGGATAGCCCTGGGCTTTCACCGCCCTGGCCATGGCCAGTTTCTGGGCAAAGGCCTTGCGCGAGCCGGCGAGCATGTTGTTCACCGCCTCGTCGGCTGCCTGGAAGCTGATCTGGATATGGTCCAGCCCGGCCACCTTGAAATCGCGCACCTTCTGTTCGGTCAGGCCGATGCCGGAGGTAATCAGGTTGGTGTAG
This sequence comes from Pseudomonas sp. GV085, assembly GCF_003050925.1. GTDB lineage: Bacteria > Pseudomonadota > Gammaproteobacteria > Pseudomonadales > Pseudomonadaceae > Aquipseudomonas. The sequence continues at coordinate 588,739 of NZ_QAOV01000002.1, forward strand.
TAGCCCATGTCCCGGGCGGCCTTGATCAGCTGCGCCAGGTCTTGCCGCACAAGGGGCTCGCCACCGGAAAAGCCCAATTGCGCGGCACCCATGTCCCGCGCTTCGCGGAATACGCGAATCCATTCTTCCGTGCTCAGTTCCTCGCCGTGCCGGGCAAAATCCAGCGGGTTGGAGCAATACGGGCATTGCAGCGGACAGCGGTAGGTCAGCTCGGCGAGCAGCCACAACGGCGGTCCGGGCTGCGTCTCACTCGATCCAGAACTGCGCATGGGCCACCTCCAGAAACGCCAGCACGTCTTCGTCGATCCCCGGTACGCCGGGGAAATTCGCACTCAATCGATCAATGATCGCCGCTACGCTGCGCTGGCCATCCACCAGGTCGAGAATCTGTCCGGCACTGGCGTTGAGCTTGATCATGCCTTCGGGGTACAGCAGCACGTGGCAGTCCTGACGGGGCTCCCATTGCAGGCGAAAGCCGCGGCGCAAGGCCGGTGACTGCTGGCGATCGATCAGGCTCACAGGGCAATCCCCCGGTGCCAGACGTTGTCGCCGGTGACTGTGTGATACGGCGGGCGCGCAAACTCGTAGGCCATGCTCATGGCATCGAGCATGCTCCACAGCACGTCGAGCTTGAATTGCAGAATCTGCAGCATGCGTTGTTGCCCCTCGGCCGTCACGTAGTGCGCCAGGGTGATGCGCAAGCCATGCTCGACATCACGCCGCGCCTGGCTCAGGCGCGTGCGGAAATAGTCGTAGCCGGCAACGTCGATCCACGGGTAATGAGTGGGCCAGGCGTCGAGTCGCGATTGATGGATCTGCGGTGCGAACAACTCGGTCAGCGAACTGCTGGCCGCTTCCTGCCAGCAGGCACGACGGGCGAAATTGACGTAGGCGTCCACCGCAAAACGCACACCGGGCAGCACCAGTTCCTGGGACAGGATCTGCTCGCGATCCAGGCCCACGGCTTCGCCCAGGCGTAGCCAGGCTTCGATACCGCCCTCGCTGCCGGGGACGCCGTCGTGGTCGAGAATCCGTTGCAACCACTCCCGGCGCACGTCGCGGTCCGGGCAGTTGGCGAGAATCGCAGCGTCCTTGAGCGGAATGTTGATCTGATAGTAGAAGCGATTGGCGACCCAACCCTGGATCTGCTCGCGGCTGGCGCGGCCGGCGTACATGGCTTGGTGGAAGGGGTGGTGGATGTGGTAGAAGGCGCCCTTGGCACGCAGGGCGGCTTCGAATTCTGTGGGGGACATGGGGGTGTCAGTCATTTTGTTCTCCGGGAATTTTTGCGGTGCCTGCGCTGGCCCTATCGCGAGCAGGCTCGCTCCTACATTGAATCGGCGGTGTCCCCTGTGGGAGCGAGCCTGCTCGCGATAGGGCCATCAGCTACAGCTCAATACTCATGCCGTCATGGGCGACCTCGATCCCCCGCCGTTCCAGCAAAGCCCGCTCGGCCGAGTCTTCATCCAGGATCGGATTGGTGTTGTTGATGTGGATCAGCACCTTGCGCTGGCGGTTGAACCCTTCCAGCACTTCCAGCATCCCGCCGGGGCCGCTTTGCGGGAGGTGCCCCATTTCGCTGCCCAGGCTCTGGCCGACTTCGCAGATACGCATTTCGTCGTCGCGCCACAGGGTGCCGTCCAGCAGCAGGCAATCGGCACGCTGCATCCAGCCCAGCACTTCATCATCGATTCGGCCAAGCCCCGGGGCATAGAACAGCGAGGCGCCGTTGCGCAGGTCTTCGATGAACAGGCCTATGGTGTCGCCCGGTTGCGGGTTGCCGCGATTGGGTGAATACGGCGGCGCGTTGCTCACCAGGGGAATCGCGCGAAATTGCAAATGCTCGCAGGCCGGGATGCTGAACGGCTGGCGCTCGAGGCCAACCGGTTGCCAGTGCAATCCGCCGTTCCAGTGCTCCAGCATGTTGAACAACGGGAAACCACTGCTCAGGTCCTGATGCACGCGCTCGGTGCACCACACTGCATGCGGACAGCCTTCGCGCAGGCTGAGCAAACCGGTGCAATGGTCGATCTGGCTGTCAAGCAGCACGATGCCGGCGATGGCGCTGTCACGCAGGCGCCGCGCCGGCTGCATGGGCGCAAAACTCTCGAGTTGCGCACGGATGTCCGGTGACGCGTTGCACAGCACCCACTCCACACCGTCGTCGCTCAGGGCAATCGACGACTGCGTACGGCGCTGTGCCCGCAGGCTGCCATTGCGCACACCGGCGCACTGGCGGCAGTTGCAGTTCCACTGCGGGAAACCACCGCCGGCGGCGGAACCGAGAACGCGAATGTGCATGGCGGATGCTCCAGAAGGCAGGCCCGGCCAACGCAGCGGCTGGCCGGGTGATCAATCAACGGTTGGCGAAATACATCGTCACTTCGAAGCCAATGCGCAGATCGGTAAACGCGGGTTTAGTCCACATGGGTCATTCCTCTTCTTGTGCCGGGTGATTCCGGTAGAGCCATTAATGCACGGGGCATCGAGTGCCCGAATGCTACTTTCGAAGGAGCTTTGGGGGTGATTTGGTAGGGGGGTGCGCGATCGTCATGCACACACAAATACTGTAGGAGCGAGCTTGCTCGCGATGATCCCGAGAACGCCACGGGCACCAGGCTTCCCGCGTTATCGTTGACGACCATCGCGAGCAGGCTCGCTCCTACAGAGTGCTTGCCATCAGTGCGAAATCAGAAGAACCCCAGCGGATTGATGTCGTAGCTCACCAGCAGGTTTTTGGTCTGCTGGTAATGATCGAGCATCATCTTGTGGTTTTCCCGGCCGACGCCGGACTTCTTGTAGCCACCGAACGCGGCGTGTGCCGGGTACAGGTGGTAACAGTTGGTCCACACACGCCCGGCCTTGATCGCCCGCCCCATGCGGTAGGCGCGGTTGATGTCGCGGGTCCAGAGGCCGGCGCCGAGGCCGAACTCGCTGTCGTTGGCGATGGCCAGGGCTTCGGCTTCGTCCTTGAAGGTGGTGACGCCCACCACCGGGCCGAAGATTTCTTCCTGGAACACACGCATCTTGTTGTGACCCTTGAGCAACGTCGGCTGGATGTAGTAACCGCTGGACAGGTCGCCCTCCAGTCGTTCGGCCGCGCCGCCGGTGAGCAGCTCGGCGCCCTCCTCCTGGGCAATCGTCAGGTACGAGAGGATCTTGTCATATTGCTGCTCGGACGCCTGGGCGCCGACCATGGTCTCGGTGTCCAGCGGGTTGCCGCGCTTGATCTTGACGATCTTCTTCATCACCTCGGCCATGAACGGCTCGTAGATCGACTCCTGCACCAGCGCCCGGGACGGACAGGTGCAGACTTCGCCCTGGTTGAAGAACGCCAGCACCAGGCCTTCGGCGGCTTTTTCGATGAACGCAGGCTCAGCGTTCATGATGTCTTCGAAGAAGATGTTCGGCGACTTGCCGCCCAGCTCGACGGTGCTCGGGATGATGTTCTCGGCGGCACAATGCATGATGTGCGCACCCACCGGGGTCGAGCCGGTGAAGGCGATCTTGGCGATGCGTTTGCTGGTGGCCAGGGCCTCGCCGGCTTCGCGACCGAAGCCCTGGACGATGTTCAGCACGCCCGCCGGCAGCAGGTCGGCGATGAGCTCGGCGAAGACCATGATCGACAGCGGCGTTTGCTCGGCAGGCTTGAGCACGATGCAGTTGCCGGCGGCCAGGGCCGGGGCGAGTTTCCAGGCGGCCATCAGCAGCGGGAAGTTCCACGGAATGATCTGCCCGACCACGCCCAGGGGCTCATGGAAGTGATAGGCCGTGGTCAGCTCGTTGATCTCGGCAGCCCCGCCTTCCTGGGCGCGGATGCAACCAGCGAAGTAACGGAAGTGGTCGGCCGCCAGCGGCACGTCGGCGTTCAGGGTTTCGCGCACGGCCTTGCCGTTGTCCCAGGTTTCAGTGACAGCGAGCACTTCCAGATTTTGCTCGATGCGATCGGCGATTTTCAGCAGTACCAGGGAGCGGTCCTGGGCCGAGGTCTTGCCCCAGGCGTCGGCAGCGGCGTGGGCGGCGTCGAGGGCCCTGTCGATGTCGGCGGCGCTGGAGCGCGGGAACTCGGCGATCACTTCGCCGTTGACCGGCGAGGTGTTGGTGAAGTACTCGCCATTGATCGGAGCGACGAACTCGCCGCCGATGAAGTTGCCGTAGCGCGGCTTGAAGGTAATGACGGCGCCTGGGGTTCCGGGTTGTGCGTAGATCATGGTGGGCCTCTGTCTGGGTCGATGCCTGTCGTACTGACAGGCGATGAGCCGATACTAGAGAGCCCCGCGTGCCAGACGAATGCATCGTTGGCAGGAGGGGCTCTCGTTATTTAGTCGTAGGAGCGAGCTTGCTCGCGATGAACCCGAGAACGCCACGGGGTGTCAGGTTTCCAGCGTTACCGTTTACGACCATCGCGAGCGAGCTCGCTCCTACAGGGGTTATGCGGTGGAATCGGGATCAATGCTTGGCCACCAGGTCCTTGGGCAGCTTGAAGGTCCAGAGCATGCCGCCCTGGTTGAAGTCCTTGATGCGCTTGGCCACTTCGCCGCCCCACAGCGGTACCGCGCCGCCCCAGCCGGAGAGCACCGAGACGTACTGTTCGCCGTCCATTTCCCAGGTCACGGGCGAGCCGAGCACGCCGGAGCCGGTCTGGAACTCCCAGACCTTTTCGCCGGTCTTGGCGTTGAACGCCTGCAGGAAACCTTCCGGCGTGCCGGTGAACACCAGGTTGCCCTTGGTGGTCAGCACCCCGCCCCACAGCGGCGCGTAGTTCTTGTGGCGCCAGACTTCCTTGCCGGTTTTCGGATCGATGGCCCGCAGTACGCCGATGTAGTCCTCGTTCAACGGCTTGATGGTGAAGCCGGCACCGAGGAACGCCGCGCCTTTCTTGTAGGCGATGCCTTCGTTCCAGATGTCCATGCCCCATTCGTTGGACGGCACATAGAACAGCCCGGTGTCCTGGTTGTAAGCCATCGGCATCCAGTTTTTCGCGCCGAGGAACGCCGGCGCCACGAACACCGAACTGCCCTTGACTTCCGAGCCCGGGGCGCCGGGACGGCTGGCCTCGTTGTAGATCGGCCGGCCGTTCTTATCCAGGCCGGTGGCCCAGGTGATCTTGTCCACGAACGGGAAGCCACGGATGAATTTGCCGTTGGTGCGGTCCAGCACGTAGAAGAAACCGTTACGGTCGGCCGTGGCCGCCGCCTTGATCTCCTTGCCGCCTTCGCTGTAGTTGAACGACACCAGCTCGTTCACGCCGTCGTAGTCCCAACCATCGTGGGGGGTGCTCTGGAAGTGCCACTTGATGGTGCCGTCGTCCGGGTTGAGCGCCAGGCGCGATGACGAGTAGAGGTTGTCGCCAGGGCGCAGGTGCGAGTTCCACGGCGCCGGGTTGCCGGTGCCGAACAGCAGCAGGTTGGTTTCCGGGTCGTAATAGCCGCCAAGCCAGGGAGCTGCGCCGCCGGTCTTCCACAGATCGCCCGGCCAGGTCTTGCCCGCCTCGCCGCCGGAGATGCCGTTTTCCACGGCTTTGCCGTCCTTGTAGACGTAGCCCATATGGCCTTCGACCGTCGGCCGGGTCCACAACAGGTCACCGTTTTTCGGATCGTAGGCCTCGATCTTGCCCACCACGCCGAACTCGCCACCGGCCACGCCGGTAATCAGCTTGCCGTTGATCACCAGCGGCGCGGCGCTGATCGAGTAGCCTTCCTTGTGGTCGGCGACTTTCTTGCTCCACACCACCTTGCCGGTGTCCTTGTTCAGCGCCACGAGCTTGGCGTCGAGGGTGCCGAAAATCACCAGGTCGCCATACAGCGCGACGCCACGGTTGATCACGTCGCAGCAAGGGCGGATGTCATCGGGCAGGCGTGCGTCGTATTGCCAGAGTTTCTTGCCGGTGCGCGCATCCACGGCGAACACCCGGGAGTAGGAACCGGTCATGTACATCACGCCGTCCTTGACCATCGGCTGCGCTTGCTGGCCACGCTGTTTTTCACCGCCGAAGGAAAACGCCCACGCCGGTCGCAACTCCTTGACGTTGTCGACGTTGAGAATATCCAGCGGGCTGTAGCGCTGACCCTGAACGCCGAGGCCGTTGGTCACGACCTGTTCCGGGTTTTTCGGGTCCTGGAGAATGTCCTGGTCGGAAACCCCGGCCAATGCCTGGCCGGACAACAGCATGGCACTGAGCAGCAGGCTCAAGACGAAGGGCTGGCGACGTGCGGGTTGGGTCATGACGGCTTCCTCTGCGGATTTTTTGTTATGTCCGGGAAATTTTCCCGGTCTGGTGCAGATTCTTGAGCGCCGCCGCCCTGGCAACAATTGCCCGCAATGAGGAGATTGCTAGTTCCTTGGTAGCAGGTCGGATGAGATGGACACGAGATTTTGTGAACGGCGCCGCCCCCCTGTAGGAGCGAGCCTGCTCGCGAAAAACGTCAGACCACCGCGTTCATCCAGGCAGCTTGCGTTATCGTTAACGTCCATCGCGAGCAGGCTCGCTCCTACAGGGGAAATGAGTCGCTTATTGGCGGTTGGAATCCACCCGCGTCATCCGCTCGCGCTCGTAACGCGGGTACAGGTGGCTGACGCTGCGGATCAGTTCGTAGCGGCTCAAATTGATGCTGGCGAAGCGTTCAGGGATGGGGCTGCGGATCATCTCGGCCATGTCGCTGCCATTGGCGGCGCCGTCGCGCATGAGCTGATCGAGCCAGGTCAGGTAATCGCGCATCTGCTCGAAGGGTTGTGGATCGCTGGCCACCGGCCCATGACCCGGCACGACCTGAGTCCAGGGCAAGCCTTGCAGGGTCGCGATGTCCGCCAGCCATACCGACAGCCCTGGACTGTTGGGCGTGGTCAGGGCCCGTTGATAAAACACCAGGTCCCCGGCAAACAGCACGCCGGTTCGCTGGTCGAGAATAGCCAGATCCGCGCCCGTATGCCCACCCAGGCTCAGCAAGCGCAGATCGTGATTCCCAAAACTTTTCACGCCGGGTGTCAGCGTCTGCGTCGGCAGCACCACTTCGGTGCCACGCATCCAGTCACCCACCATGCGGTACATATTTTCGGCCATGGCATCGCCTTGCCGGTGCAACAGCTCGGTGGTGCCGGCCAGGGCACCGATCGGCACGTCGGCGAAGGCTTGATTGCCCAGCACATGGTCCGGGTGGTGGTGGGTCAGCAAGACCTCGATCACCGGCTTGTCAGTAGTGGCGGCAATGGCCTTGCGCATCGCTTCGCCGTAACGCCTGGACGGCCCGGTGTCGATCACCACCACACCGCGTTCAGTGACGATGAACGCGGTGTTGACGATATTGCCGCCATTGGCCTTGGCGAAATTATCCGTGCTGCCTTCCAGCAACCAAGTGTCCTGGGCGATCTGCCGGGGCTTGAGTGAGTACTCGAGATCGGCCAGGGCCGGCAGGCTGACGCTTAACACCATCAACAGGATCCAGCGCATGCCGCGCTCCTTGGGGTCACGCTTCTTTGGGTCAGAGTATCGACGCATCGAACTCATTGCCGCTGTTGTCCCGTAGCAGCAGGCGCGTTTGCCCTGCCCCTTCGATGTCGAAGGCCAGGTTGGGGTTTTCGCTGACCGCAGGAAACAGCTCCAGCCGGGCCAGCACTTGCTCGTTGTGGTCGCGCAACTCGGCATGGTTGATGAAGAATTCCGGGATGCCGCTGACCATGCCGTTGTCCATGGGATGAGCCACCTGCATACGCAAACGGCTGAATTCGCCCCGGGGATAGCGCCCACCGAGCACTTCGCCGATGTGCTCTTCCCAGCCTGGCTGGCTGCGTACCACGCTCGGCGCGGTGCAACCGCCACCTGCGGCGTCGATCAGGGTCGAACCGACATGCCACACGCCGTCGCGGGTCAACACCGCCGCGCGCAAGGGCGTGGCCTGTTCGATGCGAATGCGCAACGACAGCCAGGGCAGAACCGAATTCAGCGGCTGGAAGTCGACGATTTTCGGCAACGGATTCAGCTCTGCCCAGGCAAGGATTTTCACCACTTCGCCGTTGAATGCCCGGGCGTCGATTTCCAGCGGCACCTGCCGGGCATCTTCGGCAAACGGCGGCGCCAGCAGCTTGACCCGCTCATCGAAAACGAACGGCGCATTACCCAGAAACTGCTGCTGGTAGAAAGCCCACATCACCGATGGCACCGGGTCTTTGCCGGGATCGATAGCGCCAGCCTGTGCCGCCAGGCTTAACCAGCAGGCCAACAGACAACTCCCTCGCCATTTCATCGCCTGCTCCTTATTGATACATCTCGGGCACGTCGTAACGCAGGCCGTAATGGCCGTAGATGGTCTTCACCGAGCCCTCGCGGATCAGGCTTTCCAGCGCCTCTTCCACGGCATAGGCCAGTTGACGGTTGCTTTCGTGCACCGCCATGCCGATCTCCCAGAGCTGCTTGCCCATATTCGGGTAGGCGTTTTCTGCCAGCGCCACTTGCGGGTCGGCGGCCTGGTGTACCTGCCAGTCGATCTCGCCGCGCATGGCCATCACCGCGTCGACCTCACCGGCCTTCATCGCGGCAAACGCCTGGGGCACGCCGGGATAGTGATGAGTCTTGCCGGCGAGCATGCCGTTGAACACCGAGGTCAGGTAGAACGACGGCACGCTGTCGACTTCGACACCAATCGGGTGATGCTCGAACACCGCAACGCTGGCGACCTTGTCCAGTCGCCGACGGTCATAGGCCACCTGCCATTGCTCGTTCTGGTACGGACCGAACATCACCACTTGGCCGTTGACCAGTTCGCCGAACTCGTTGCGCTTTTGCGCGTAGTCACGGTCGTAGGGCACGCGCATCATCAGGTCGGCCAGTTGCTGGTTGTGCAAGGCACTGGCACGCCAGATGTAATCGCGCAGGTCGTCGTCGAGCTTTTCCCCGGCCGGCGCCCAGATCAGCGTCAGGCGTACGCCGAGCGCCTTGGCCAAGGCTTCGGCGAGTTCGACATCGACACCCTGGGGCTTTCCGGCACTTTCAAAACTATAGGGGGCGAAGTCCTTGTAGACCGCCACCTTCAGCTCCCCGGCGGCGATCATTTCGTCGTAGTTGCGAACCTGCGCCTGCACCGCCTGGCAGCACAGCCACAGAGCGCTGATCAACACCGCGAGCAGGCGCATGGGTCACTCCTCGACGTGCACGGTGTCCAGATAAGTGCGCACCGCCCACAGGGCTTCCTGGCTCAGGTAGTCGGCCATCTTCGGCATGTACACCCGACCGTCGCGCACCGCGCCATGGCGCACCCGTTCGGCGAACCATTCATCGCCCGCCTCGCCGACATCGAGCATGCGCAAGTCGGGGGCGATACCGCCGGACTTGGCTTCCAGGCCATGACAGGCCGCGCAGTTCTGGGTGTAGGCCGAAGAGCCGATCTCCACTGCCTTGTCGTGTTCCGGGGCAGTGCGATACGGGTTCACCGCGGCCCAGCCATCGGCATCGAGTTGCACTCCGGCGTCCTTGATCGGGGTCAGACCCGGGGTGGCCACGGCTTGTGGGACCACGTTGCCGTGGGCCCAGACGGAACCTGCGCTGATCAAACTGGCCAATAGCCCGGTCACGAGCAAGGCGTTGCGTTTTGTTGTCATTGTTATGCCCTCTGGGTTGCACGCAAAACCTCTTGGCAGAGGCTATGGCAGCCATCTTAGAAACGGTATCGCACTCACCCCATGCTGCTTTGGTGGTCGCCACCTAGTCCCTTGGTAGTAAGGCGCTGGATGGACACCACCGGTACTTTCTGCATATTTCCTCAGCCTCACGGGCTTTCTATGCTGGCGCTAACGGTCATGGAGAGCCTTATGCGCCAGCTTGCCCCTTACGCCCTGATCTACCTGCTGGCGATTGCCTGCGCCGCCGGCCTGGCCACCCAGAGCCAGGCCGCCGATGCGCCCTTGCAGGTGCGCATCGGCTACCTGGGTTATCACCCCGACCCCGGTCCGTTGTTATCGAACGTCATCCCCGAGCCTACCGATGCCGGGCTGCGCGGCGCCGAACTGGCGATCACCGACAGCAACAGCACCGGGCGTTTTCTCAACCACGGCTACAGCCTGGTCAGCGCCAGCGTCGACAGCCTCGAGAACTTGCTCGAAGCGGCGAAGGCTCAGCACGAACAAGGCCTGCGCCTGTTTGTGGTGAATGTCCCCGCCACCAGCCTGCGCCAATTGAGTGCCGCCCTGCCCGACAGCCTGCTGTTCAACGCCGGTAGCCCCGATGACAACCTGCGCAGCGACGATTGCCTGCCGAACGTGCTGCACACCTTGCCGAGCCGGGCGATGCTCGCCGATGCACTGGCGCAGTTTCTGGTAGCGCGCAAATGGCAGCGGGCGCTGCTGATTGTCGGCCCGACCCCGGACGATCAAGCCTATGCCGCCGCCCTGCGCCGCGCGGCCAAGCGCTTTGGCTTGCAACTGGTGGCGGAAAAACCCTGGAGCTTCGACAACGACCAGCGCCGCAGCGCCCAAGCGGACATGCCGCTGTTCACCCAGACCGCCGAGTACGACGTGGTACTGGTGGCCGATGAACGCGGCGACTTCGGTGAATACGTGCCCTACCAGACCTGGTACCCGCGCCCGGTCGCCGGCACCCAGGGCCTGACTCCGGTGGGCTGGCACAAGACCGTGGAAACCTACGGCGCCGCGCAGTTGCAAAAACGCTTCGAAGCCCTGACCGGGCGCTGGATGAACGACCGCGATTTCGCGGCATGGATGGCCGTGCGCAGTATCGCCAGCGCCGTGAGCAAACTGCGCCAGGCCGAACCGATGGCGATCCGTACGCTTGAAATCAGCGAGCAGTTGCCCCTCGACGGTTTCAAGGGCCGCAAGCTCAGCTATCGGCCGTGGAACGGCCAGTTGCGCCAGCCGATCCCTATCGTGCAGCCCCGGGCGCTGGTCAGTACGTCACCCCAGGACGGCTTTCTGCACCCCTTCAACGAGATGGACAGTCTGGGTTACGACAAGCCAGAGGTCAGCTGCCGCTTTCCCTGATCCGATCATCACAACAACAAGGAATCCGCCATGCGCCGCACTCTGCTCTCTTGCACCTTGCTGCTCGCCGCTGGCCATGCCGTTGCCAGCACTGCCTGGGTCTCCAACGAAAAGGACAACAGCCTGAGCCTGATCGACCTGCAGACCCTGCAAGTCACCGACACCCTGCCCGTCGGCCAGCGCCCCCGCGGCCTGCTGCTGTCCCATGACAACAAGCTGTTGTACATCTGCGCCAGTGACTCGGACCGGGTCCAGGTGATGGACGTGGCCACGCGCAAGATCATCAAGGAACTGCCCTCGGGCAAAGACCCCGAGCAATTCGCCCTGCACCCGAACAACCGCTGGTTGTATGTCTCCAACGAAGACGATGCGCTGGTCACGGTGATCGACACCGACACCTCCAAGGTCCTCGGCCAGATCAACGTCGGCGTCGAACCCGAAGGCATGGCGGTGAGCCCCGACGGCAAGTGGGCGGTCAACACCAGCGAAACCACCAACATGCTGCACTGGATCGACACCAGCACCCAGACCCTGGCCGACAGCACCCTGGTGGACCAGCGCCCGCGCTTCGTCGAGTTCTCCCCGGATGGCACGAAGCTCTGGGCCTCAGCGGAAATCGGCGGCACGGTGACCATTCTCGACGTGGCCAGCCGCAACGTGCTCAAGACCCTGAACTTCCAGATCAAGGGCGTGCACCCGGACAAGGTGCAGCCGGTGGGCATCAAGCTCAGCGCCGATGGAAAATACGCTTTCGTCGCCCTCGGCCCGGCCAATCATGTCGCGGTGGTCGATGCCAAGACCTTCGAGATTGTCGATTACCTGCTGGTGGGTCGACGGGTCTGGCAGATGGCGTTCACCCCGGATCAGAAGCAATTGCTGGCCACCAACGGCGTCAGCGGCGATGTCTCGGTGATCGATGTCGACAGCCTCAAAGTGAGCAAATCGGTGAAGGTCGGGCGCTATCCCTGGGGCGTGGTGGTGACGCCATGAACGCCCTTGAAGTCAGCGACCTGAGCTTCGCCTACGGTTCCCGAGAGGCCTTGCGCAAGGTGAGTTTCAGCCTGGAACCCGGGCGTTTCGCCGCGCTGCTGGGGCCCAACGGCGCGGGCAAGTCGACCCTGATTGCCCTGCTGACCCGGCTCTATGATTTGCAGCACGGCGAGATCCGCGTTGGTGGCAATTCATTGCGCAGCGCCGCACGCCCGGCACTCAGGCAATTGGGCGTAGTGTTCCAGCAAAGCACCCTGGACCTGGACCTCAGCGTCGAGCAGAACCTGCGTTATCACGCTGCATTGCATGGCCTGTCCCGGCGCCAGACCGATCTTCGGGTCGACGCCGAACTGGCTCGCCAGGCCCTGACCGAACGCCGCCGCGAACGGGTGCGCGAACTCAATGGCGGCCATCGTCGTCGAGTGGAAATTGCCCGAGCCCTGTTGCATGAGCCGCGCCTGTTGCTGCTCGATGAAGCCAGTGTCGGCCTCGACCCGGCGAGTCGCCTGGCGCTCAACCAGCACATCCGCAGTCTGTGTCGCGAGGAGCGCATCAGCGTGCTCTGGACCACCCACCTGCTCGACGAAGTGCAGCCCAGCGATGACTTGCTGATCCTGCATCAGGGCCGGTTGGTGGCCAGTGGGCAGGCCGATGCCCTGAGCCTGGAACACGGCGGTGACCTCGGTTCGGCCTTCACCCGCCTGACGACCACAGGAGCCCTGCAATGACTGCTTACTGGCAATGCTTGCGCGGTATCGTGCTGCGCGAATGGCTGCGCTTTGTGCTGCAACGCACGCGGTTTCTCAGCGCCCTGGTGCGGCCGCTGCTGTGGCTGCTGGTGTTCGCCGCCGGTTTTCGCGCAGCGCTGGGGATCGCGATCATCGAGCCCTACGACACCTACATTCCCTACGAGGTCTACATCATTCCCGGGCTGGCCTGCATGATCCTGCTGTTCAACGGCATGCAGGGCTCACTGTCGATGGTCTACGACCGCGAGATGGGCAGCATGCGCGTGCTGCTGACCAGCCCCCTGCCGCGCACCTTCGTGCTGTGCAGCAAGCTGCTGGCCACGTCGCTGATTTCGCTGTTGCAGGTGTATGCGTTCCTGGCGATTGCCTGGGTCTACGGCGTGCGGCCACCGGCCATGGGCCTGTTGTTGGCGTTGCCGGCCCTGCTGCTGGTGGCGTTGCTGCTCAGCGCCTTGGGCCTGTTGCTGTCGAACGCGATCCGTCAGCTGGAGAACTTTGCCGGGGTGATGAATTTCGTGATCTTCCCGCTGTTTTTCCTGTCATCGGCGCTGTATCCGCTGTGGAAGATGCGCGAGGCCAGCGAGTGGCTGTATTGGCTGTGCGCGGTGAATCCGTTTACCCATGCGGTGGAGCTGGTGCGTTTCGCCCTGTATGAACGCTTCAATCCGCTGGCGCTGGCGGTGTGCACGGGGCTGACGCTGCTGTTTGCGTTGCTCGCCGTACTGACCTTCAACCCGCAGCATGCGGCATTGCGCAAAGCCAACTGACAACACGCTCCCAATGTAGGAGCGAGCCTGCTCGCGAAAGCGGCGGCACATTCAAGAAATGAGCTGACTGACACGACGCCTTCGCGAGCAGGCTCGCTCCTACAGGGGGATCTTCTTTGAACAGGGTGAAATTACTACTTTAGTACTGGTTTCCCTGTCTATCGTCGCATTCCCAACGCCCCCCCGACTGGCATGTAATAGGTTCATAACTATAAGGACTGAACCCATGCCGCGTGCCCGACGTTGCCTGTTGCGCCCGACTCTCGCCGCCCTGTCGCTGGGCCTGCTGCTGAGCACCGCGCAGGCCGACACAGCGCTGTTCTCCGCCGAGGGTTATCGCATCGGCCTGTACCGCAGCCCGACGCCCGACCAGCTGCAAGGCGCAACCATCGTCGACACCCACGCCTTGCAAACGCTGCTCGGCCAAACCCCGCGCCCGGTGCTGATCGATGTCTACCGCCGTCAGTGGCTGCAAGGGCAATTCATCGAAGACCAGCCCCATGAAAATCTGCCCGGCAGCCACTGGCTGGCCAATACCGGGGACGGCGACCTGACGCCGCAATGGCAGGACTATTTCGCCGCCAACCTGAAAAAGCTGACCGCCGGCGACCCGACGCAACCGCTGGTCTTCTACTGCCGCTCCGACTGCTGGTTGAGCTGGAATGCGGTCAAGCGCGCAGCCACCATGGGCTATAAGACTCTGTATTGGTATCGCGATGGCCTGGACGCCTGGCAAGCGGCCAGGCTGCCGGTTTCGCCAGCCCGGCCCGAACCCTTTCCCTGAGCTTTACGCGTGCGTGTTGTTGCCACACCATAATCAAAATAATGAGGTGAAAGGCCATGTACAAAATCCTGATTGCCGACGATCACCCGCTGTTTCGCGAAGCCATTCACAACGTCATCAGCGACGGTTTTGCCGGCAGCGAAGTGATGGAAACCGCTGACCTGGACAGCGCCCTGGCCCTGACCCAGGAACACGACGATCTGGACCTGATCCTGCTCGACCTGAACATGCCCGGCATGCACGGGCTCAATGGCCTGATCAACCTGCGCAACGAAGCGCCGACCATTCCGGTGGTGATTGTCTCCGCCGAGCAGGACAAGCAGATCGTGCTGCAAGCCATCACCTACGGCGCGGTGGGTTTCATCACCAAGTCGTCACCCCGCACCCAGATGACCGATGCCATCCAGCAGATTCTCAACGGTAATGTCTACCTGCCCCCGGACATCATCCGCACCGCCAAAAGCAGCACCCACCGACGGATGAACGACACCCCGAGCTTCCCGCCCGAACTGCTCCAGGCCCTGACCCGCAAGCAACTGCAGGTGCTGGAACGCATGACCAAGGGCGAATCGAACAAGCAGATCGCCTACACCCTGGAAATCGCCGAGACCACGGTCAAGGCCCACGTCTCGGCGATCCTGCGCAAGCTCAACGTGCACAACCGGGTGCAGGCGATCCTGAGTGCCGGGGATATTGATTTCGGGTCATATCTGCGGCGTTGATTCAAGACCGCGGCGCCTCCATCGCGAGCAGGCTCACTCCTACAGGGACAGCGATGTACCTGTAGGAGTGAGCCTGCTCGCGATAGCGGTAGTGAAAACGCCGAGATCTCAAGGCCGGCCAAGCAAATGACTCATCGCCGTCTTCAGCTTCATCGGCCGCACCGGCTTGTGCATCAGGGTGTGGCCCAGTTCGCGGATTTGCTGCTTGAGTTCATTGCTGTAATTGGCCGTGATCATCATCGCCGGAATCGGTGAGGCACGACGGGCATTGATTCTTGCCACCGCATCGACACCATTCCGGTCGTTGTCCAGGTGATAGTCGGCGATCAGCAGGTCGGCCTCGGCGTGATAGTTGTCCACTTGCCGCGCCAGATCCTCCTCCGACAGCGCCGTCACCACCTGACACCCCCACCCCTCCAGCAAGGTGCGCATGCCGGCACAGATGGTCGCGTCGTTGTCCAGCACCCAGATCCGTGCACCGCGCAGGCGCTCGAGCATCGGCTCGCTCATCTGCAACGTCGGCGGCGGTTTCGGCGCGGTGGCGCTCAACGGCACTTCGACCGAGAACATCGAGCCCCGGCCCGGCCACGAGCGCACATGAATGCGATGCCCGAGGATGCCGGCAATTTTCTCGACAATCGCCAGGCCCAGGCCCAGGCCGCGATCCTGATCGGGTCGCTGCACATCACCGCGCTTGAACTCCTGGAAAATCTCCTCCAGGCGATGCTCGGCAATGCCCATGCCGCTGTCCCAGACTTCGATCGTCAGGCACTGATGATGCCGCCGGCAACCGAGTACCACGCGACCACTGCAGGTATAGCGAATCGCATTGCTCAGCAGGTTGCGCAGAATCCGCGCGAGCAACTGGATGTCGCTGCGCACCAGCGCCGAACAACCGATGAAGTGCAGTTGCAGGCCTTCACTGCGCGCCACCTGGGTGTATTCGGCGGCCAGGTTGTCCAGCAGTTCACTGAGGGCGAACGGCGCGATGTCGGCCTTGATCACCCCCGCATCGAGCTTGGAAATGTCCACCAGGGTGCCGAGCAGGTTCTCCACATCTTCCAGGGAATTGCTCACGTTGCGCACCAGAATCTCGCTGGACATCGGCTCGCGCCGTTCAAGCAAGGCGCTGGTAAACAGTCGCGCGGCATTCAACGGTTGCAGCAGGTCGTGACTGACAGCGGCGAGGAACTTGGTCTTCGACAGGTTGGCCTGCTCGGCTTCCTGCTTGGCCTCGCGCAAGCGTGACTCGACCAGGCGCCGCTCATCGATCTCGCGCAGCAGCTGGTCGTTGAGGGTGGTCAGTTCCGCCGTTCGCTCGCGCACCCGCAGCTCCAGGTTCTGATACGCCTGATGCAGCGCCTCGGCGGTGCGGCGGCGTTCGGTGATGTCGCGGATCAGCACGAAAATCCCCACCACCTCGCCACTGGCCAGACGGTTGGGCACATAGGAACGCAGCATGTAGCGCTCCTGGTTGTTGACGTTGGTTTCGGCGAACTCGAAGGTCACGCTCTCGCCGGCCAGTGCCCTGGCCACGTAGGGCTCCAGCCGCTGGTAATGCTGTTCGCTGTGCACTTCACGCAAGCTCTGGCCGAGCATCACGCCGCGGGGCCAGCAGTACCATTCTTCGTAGACCTTGTTGGTGAACTCGTAGACCAGGTCGGCATTGAGGTAGGCAATCAATGCCGGTACGTGATCGGTGATCAGCCGAATCCAGTGTTCGCTTTCACTCAACGCCTCGGCGTGCTGGTAGCGTTCGGTAATGTCGGTGAAGGTGTTGACGAAACCACCGGTGGGCAACGGATGGGTGCGAATTTCCAGGACCCGGCCATCGAACAGGCGCTGCTCGCATTCGCGCACCGGTCGTCCGTTGCCATCGCGACTGGCCGGGGTCAGCAGGTTCAACTCGCTGTCGGCGATCACTTCGGCAAACGGGCGATGGGCCGCCACCGGCGCCAGGCCGCTCAACTCCAGGAAACGCCGGTTCCATAATTCAAGAATGCCCTCGGCGCTGACCATCGCCACCCCTTGGGACAGGTTGTCGACCGCCCGCTGCAACAGATGGGACTTCTGCGCCACCGCCTGCTCACGGCGTACGGTTTCGCTGAGTTTGACGTCGGTAATGTCGGTGAACAGAATCACCCGCCCGCCTTCCTGGGTCGGCCGCTCGCTGACTTGCAGCCAGCGCCCGTTCTGCAGGCGGTACAGCAGGTTTTCGTCGGCATGCCCGCGCGACTCTTCGGTGAACAGGCCGTTGTTCATCATCAACCGCTTGACCTCGGTCAGGCGCATGCCGGCATTGATCCGCACTCGGCTGTTGCTCCAGAAAGCCTTGAAGCGACTGTTGAACAGCACGATGCGCTGCTCGGCGTCGAACAGCACGAAGGCGTCGGAAATGCTTTCGATGGCATCGATCAGGTGTTGATGCGCCGTTTCCGCGCGCAGGCGGGCTTCGCTGAGCAAATGATTACCGGCCTTGAGTTCGGCCATGGCCTGATTCAAGGCATCGGTACGCTCGCGCACCTGCTCGGCCAGCACCACCGAATGCTGGAATGCCGCGTACGGATCGTTGCCGCGGGTCACCCCAGACTCGACCCGTTCGATCAGCGCGCCATTGATGCGCTGCAGTTTATGGTTTTCCAGGCGCAGCCCGGCCAGTTCGGCCTGCAGCTCAGCGATGTCCTGGGGCACGGCCGCGGGCAATGGCAACGCCGGTGAAGGTCTGGTTGATGTGCATGCCATTGAACTGTTCTCCATAGGTGTTGAAACCCATCACCCGTTGCTCACGCAAAAACGAGCCGATCTGATCGAGGCTGCCGTCGTCTTCGAGTTCCAGACGCCGCAGGAAACAGTCGCAACCGATGGTCAGCAGCAAATCCCCCAGGCGCTCCTGCAACCCTTCGAACAGGCTCTGCAGGTTCGGCAGCATCGGCCCCGGGGTCATGGCGGTGAGGACGATGCCGTTTTCCACGGCGCAGTAGAAACTCAGGCTCAGGTCCGGATGCACCTGCTGGATGGCCCGCACGTAGTACTGCTGGTTGATCCGCACCGCCAACGGATGCGCGGCGAAGACCCGGTGATCGAGCTGCGCCACCGGTACGCCGATGTGCCGGGCGTACTCGGCGGCGGCCGGCTCGGCATTGAGCTCGAAGACCCGCCGTGAGGCGCTGTCGGCTCCGGTGACCACCAACTTCTCGGCGCGGGGCAGCACGTGGTGGGTGGTGAACACTTCGAAATCCAGCCAGGTATTGACCAGCACCACCACGGCTGCGCCGCTGTGAAACTCGCCACCGAAGTACACATGGGTATGGGTCAGGTAGTTGTCGTCGCCGGCCGAGCCGCCGAAATGCGGAATGTCGCCCAATGCTGCGCTCAAGGCCGCCAGGACCATTTCTTCGCGGCTGGACAGGCCATCGAGCAGGGTCAGGGCAAAGCTGTTGCCCTTGATCGGGGCCAGGGTGTTGCTGCGACAGCCGCTGACCAGGCGCTCGACCATCTGCTGGGCGTCGATCAGGCTGAAGTGCTCCATCTGGTCGATCAGCTCGATGGCGATGGAAAAGTGCCGGTGATCGAAGCCCACCGCCGTCACGCAATTGCGTCCGTAGCCCAGCGGGGTGATTTCCCCGGCGCTGGTGCAGCCCGCCAGGCGAATGCCGCCGAAGCTTTGCTGCAAGGCCTGGCCCAGCGCCTGCAAGTCGTACTCGGCGGAACAGAAGAACAGCACGAACCCCAGGTGCGGATGCAACAACTGTCGGGCCAGTTCCTGCGCGACCTGCCGGGCATCGGTGGCCTGGGACATTGCACTGACGACGCCTTCGCTCTGCTGCATCCTTACCTCCCGCAGGTGCGTGTGTATGAGGCACGAGTGTACGAAGTCTGTGGGGGGCGACGAATGCTACTTGGGTAGCGGGTAGCCGCTTCGATGGGATGAGACGGTTGGCGACCCTTGCCGCGATGCGCACGGCCAGGGCCACCTCCCGGGGTTACCAGGTCAGCACTGCGCCCACGGCAAAGGTGTCGGTGTCTTCGTTCTGTTCGTCAGTGTCGTGGCCGTTGATTTCGAACTGGTTGTACTCGGCCACCAGCTTGAGGTTGTCGTTCACGTCATGGAACAACGCGATGCCGCGGGTCTCGTAATCCGCGCCGCTGCCGACCACGCCGTTGCCATCGTCGTTGGTCTTGCCGTAGGACAAGGCCAGGCGGTTCTTGCCCAGTTTGTAGGAGCCCTGCATCAGGTAGCCGTCGCTGTCGACGTTGCGCAGGGTCGGCTCGCCGGCATTGTTGGTGAAAAACGGGTTGATGCCCTTGGCCTGGAAACCCGACCCGGTGAGGGACAAGCCGCCCATCTTCGCCTGCACACCATAACCGACTCCCTTGGAGGTGACAGTCTCGACCGTGGCATCGGTGTTGTCCGAGGTCTGGTAGCTGCCGTTGAGCCAGCTGTAGATCTTTGCCCCGGCCAGGTCGAACTGATAGGTGACTTCGCTCTCGGTACGCGGGTTTTCCTGATAGGCCTTGCCCGTCGGGCTGCTGTCGTTGGTATCCACCGGGTCCATGATGCCGACCGCCACACGCAGACCGTCCATCACCGGGGTGCGATAGGTGATCTGCGAGGTCGGGAACGGATACGGGTAACCGGTGCCAATGTTGCCGAACGACACCCCGCCGCCATCCACCAGCCCCAACGTATCGCTGACCTGACCGTAACCGGCGAGCATTTCGTCGAGCAGGATGTTGGAACGGGCGAACAGCCCGAAGTCTTTGCCGATCAGCACTTCGCCCCACTCCGGATTGGCCACGGTGCCGAAGAACTGCCGCACATCGATGGCGGTGTCGGTGCCGTTGGTCTGGCTGTCGTTGATGGTGACCCAGAACGAGGCGCGAGCACCGAGCTTGAGATCGTCTACCTGCTTGCCCATGTTGAATCCCAGGTAGTTGGGCAGGAACCCCATTTTGACCCGCGACTGTCGACGGTCGAACTGATCGCCGGCGCGGTCGACATCGCTGTTCACGTAGAAGGCGTTGATGTAGCCGTCGGTGGAGAACGTGGTCTGGTCCTTGTCGTACAGCATGATATCCGCCCCGGCCACCTGACTCAGGCCAAGGGCCGACAGGCTGGCGATAAAGGCCGGCAGAAAACGATGCGTGACGTTCTTATTGTTGTGCATGGCGCGCTCCGAAACGGGGGACTGAGTGTCGGAGGCGATTATCGAAACCTGACCGGCGGCGCCATACGCTGCCTTGGGGGTGGTTTTCAGGTGCTTTGGAGTGGCCGGCGGTGCGTGACCACTATGGCGTACGACCGCTTGTCGGCAGGGCAAGCCACTAAAGTTGTAAAGAACCGCTTTTCGCAGGAGCCGGCTTACCGGAGAAGGCGCACTTGAAGCCCCCTTCGCCGGCAAGCCGGGCTCCTACAAGTCAAGCGCCCGCTTTTATCAGCATGTACGCAGCGACCACGACGCAGATGCTGGCGAACCCGACCTGCAACGCCCGCGCCGGCACCCGGGCGCAGAGCTTGCGGCCGATGATCATGCCGACGATGCTGGAGACGATGAAGGCAATGCCCGAACCGTCGATGCGCACCCCGGCCTGGAAGGCGCCGATCACGCCGATGGCGGAAATCAGGCTGATCACCATCAGCGAGGTGGCGATGATCCCGCGCATCTGCACATCGGTCAGTTGCTTGAACGCCGGGACGATCAGAAAGCCGCCGCCCACCCCCAGCAATCCCGAGACCACGCCGGTCACTGCCCCGAGCGCGGCCAGGGTCGCGGTGCATTTGGCGGTCCAGGAAAAGCGCCCGGTCTGTTGATCGAGCATGCAGTTCTTCTGGCCCCAGTTGGCGTGACCGTGATCGCTGGGGCCCTCGTCCTTGCGCTCGCGACGCAACATCCGCCCGGCCACCACGACCATCAGCAGGCTGAACAGGATCATCAGGATTTTTTCCGGCAACTGATGGGCAAAATAAATGCCCACCGGCGAAAACACCGCGCCCAACGCCGCGATCAGCAGCGCCGCGCGATAACGCACCAGGCCATGGCGCAAACCATCGATGGCGCCGACCGCTGCCGCACTGCCCACCGCAAACAACGCCACCGGAGCGGCCTGGGTCATGCTCCAGCCCAACCCCAACACCAGGGCCGGGACCGCAAGGATACCGCCACCAGCGCCGGTCAAGCCAAGCACCAACCCCATCACTACGCCAAACAGACTTGCCAGCAACATAGGGAGTTCTCAGTAGTGCCGGGAGTCGGGTTCGATCACGGTGATGTTCAGATGCGGGCTACGCTTGAGCAGGCTGGCGACAAGGCCAATGCCCGCCGTGCCGCCGCCGATCACCACGATATCTGCACTGATGGATGGGCCCCAGTGTTGATCGTTCATTGCTTGTTCCTTTTGCTGCAGGCAAATTTCTTCCAGCCGCAATACAAAACTACTGTAGGAGCGAGCCTGCTCGCGATGGTCGCTAACGATTACGCGTGTTATCTGTATAAACGCGGTGTCATTACGTCCATCGCGAGCAGGCTCGCTCCTACAGGTTCGGTGTGTTAGCTGGCATTAAGATTGAACCCAGCTTTTAAGCACCGCCCCGCAATAAAGCCCGGAGAGGGTTTTCATCACCTGGATCACTTCGTGACTGGCAAGACCGTAAAAAATGTACTTGCCTTCACGACGGGTGGCGACCAGTCCTTCATCGCGCAGGATGCCCAATTGCTGGGACAGGGTCGGTTGGCGCACGCCGGTCATTTTTTCCAGATCGCCTACGTTGCGCTCACCCTGGGTCAACTGGCACAGGATCAACAGGCGATCTTCATTGGCCAGGGCCTTGAGCAGCGCACACGCCTTGGAGGCCGAGGCGCGCAGTTGAGCGACTTCGCATTCGGTCAGACTGGATTGCATTTGCAGGATGCCTTCAACGTCACTTAAGCTGCGAACATTATGTTTTTACATAAAGTGTTGCAACCCATGACTGACTTTTCTACCCCCGTACAGGTCCGTGTCCATGCCCGCGCTGATTGAAGCTTTCCTCGACCCCGCCTCCTCGACCTACAGCTACGTGGTCTACGAGGCGGATGGCGGGCAGTGTGCGATTGTCGATCCGGTGCTCGATTACGACGGGGCCTCCGGGCGTACCGCGACCACCCAGGCCGACAAAATCATCGCCTTCGTCCGCGCCCGTCACTTGCAGGTGCAATGGCTGCTGGAAACCCACGCCCACGCCGATCACCTGTCCGCCGCTCCCTACCTGCGCGGGCAACTGGGCGGCAAGATCGCCATTGGCGAGTCGATCAGCAAGGTGCAGGACGTGTTCAAGGCGCTGTTCAATCTGGAGCCTGCCTTTTGCGTCGACGGATCGCAGTTCGATCACCTGTTCGCCCCCGATGAATCGTTCATGATCGGCAACCTCAGGGCCACCGCCCTGCACGTGCCCGGTCATACCCCGGCGGACATGGCCTACCTGATCGGCAACGATGTGATCCTGGTCGGCGACACGCTGTTCATGCCGGACGTGGGCACCGCGCGCTGCGACTTTCCCGGCGGCAATGCCAACCAGATGTACGCCTCGATCCACAAGCTCTTGGCCTTCCCCGCCAGCGTGCGCCTGTACGTGTGCCACGACTACCCGCCCGAGGGCCGTTCCTCCCAGTACATGACGACTGTGGGTGAACAACGCAAAAGCAACATCCACGTGCGCGACGGCATCGACGAAGCCGCCTTCGTCGACATGCGCATCCGGCGTGATGCCGGGCTGGGCATGCCGACGCTGTTGCTGCCGGCGATCCAGGTGAATGTGCGGGCGGGGAATTTGCCGCCGGCCGAAGACAATGGCGTCAGGTATCTGAAAGTCCCCCTGAATCAACTCTGACCCTGTAGGAGCGAGCTTGCTCGCGAAAAACGCCAACGATAACGCGCAAAACCTGACGCCCCCGGGCGCCCTCAGGTTTTTCGCGAGCAAGCTCGCTCCTACGGCAACGTCAGCCCATTCGCCGGCAACGGCAGCGCGGTCTTATAGCGCACCTGCTTGAGCGCAAAGCTCGAACGGATATTCGCCACCCCCGGCACCTTGGTCAGAAAGTCCATCATGAAGCGCTCCAGCGACTGGATGGTCGGCACCAGCACCCGGATCAGATAGTCCGGGTCGCCGGCCATCAGGTAGCACTCCATCACCTCGGGGCGATCGGAAATCGCTTCTTCGAAATGCTGCAACGCCTCCTCTACCTGCTTTTCCAGGCTGACGTGAATGAACACGTTCACGTGCAATCCCAGCAGGTCGGCATCCAGCAGCGTCACTTGCTCGCGGATCACTCCCAGTTCTTCCATGGCCTTGACCCGGTTGAAACACGGCGTCGGCGACAGGTTCACCGAGCGTGCGAGGTCGGCATTGGTGATGCGGGCGTTCTCCTGAAGGCTGTTGAGAATGCCGATGTCAGTACGGTCCAGTTTACGCATGAGACAAAACCACCTGTTTTTTATGCTTATGCAGGTTTTTTATCTGCAAATGACCTTCAACGCAACGAAACAGAGAGAAATATTCTTCTTGGCCGGGCCTATGATTGTTGTAGGACAAGATTTCTTCTACCGAACGAAATCTGTCAGCTCACTACAAGAAATTCACAAGATCGAGCGTAGAAGCCATGACCCAAGCGTACGAACCGCTGCGCCTGCACGTCCCCGAACCCTCGGGCCGTCCAGGATGCAAAACCGACTTCTCCTACCTGCATCTGACCGATGCAGGCACGGTGCGCAAACCCCAAATCGACGTTGAACCGGCTGACACCGCTGATCTGGCCCGCGGCCTGATCCGCGTGCTCGACGACCAGGGCAATGCCCACGGCCCCTGGGCTGAAAACGTGCCAGTGGCGATCCTGCGCAAGGGCATGCGCGCCATGCTCAAGACGCGGATCTACGACAACCGCATGGTGGTCGCCCAGCGTCAGAAAAAGATGTCGTTCTATATGCAAAGCCTTGGCGAAGAAGCCATCGGCAGCGCCCAGGCCCTGGCCTTGAACATCGACGACATGTGCTTCCCGACCTACCGCCAGCAAAGCATCCTGATGGCCCGCGACGTACCGCTGGTCGACCTGATCTGCCAGTTGCTGTCCAACGAGCGCGATCCGCTCAAGGGCCGGCAACTGCCGATCATGTACTCGGTCAAGGACGCCGGTTTCTTCACCATTTCCGGCAACCTCGCCACCCAGTTCATTCAGGCCGTGGGCTGGGGCATGGCCTCGGCGATCAAGGGCGACACCAAAATCGCCTCGGCGTGGATCGGCGACGGCGCCACCGCCGAGTCGGATTTCCACACCGCCCTGACGTTCGCCCACGTGTACCGCGCTCCCGTGATCCTCAACGTGGTCAACAACCAGTGGGCGATTTCCACGTTCCAGGCGATTGCCGGTGGTGAAGCCACCACGTTCGCCGGTCGTGGCGTCGGTTGCGGCATTGCCTCCCTGAGGGTCGATGGCAACGACTTCGTCGCGGTCTACTCCGCTTCTGCCTGGGCCGCCGAACGTGCGCGCCGCGGTCTCGGCCCGACCATGATCGAATGGGTCACCTACCGTGCCGGCCCGCACTCGACCTCCGATGATCCGTCCAAATACCGTCCCGCCGACGACTGGAGCCACTTCCCGCTGGGTGATCCGATTGCACGCCTCAAGCAGCACCTGATCAAGATCGGCCAGTGGTCCGAAGAGGAACACGCCGCCGTCAGCGCCGAACTGGAAGCCGAAGTGATCGCCGCACAAAAAGAAGCCGAACAGTACGGCACCCTCGCCGGCGGCCAGATTCCGAGCGCCGCGACCATGTTCGAAGACGTCTACAAAGAGATGCCGGAGCACTTGAAGCGCCAGCGTCAGGAGTTGGGGATCTGACATGAACGATCACAACAACAAAATCGAGCTGGAAACCGCCATGACCACGACCACCATGACCATGATCCAGGCCCTGCGCTCGGCCATGGATGTGATGCTTGAACGTGACGACAACGTCGTGGTCTTCGGCCAGGACGTGGGCTACTTCGGCGGCGTGTTCCGCTGCACCGAAGGCCTGCAGAGCAAATACGGCACCTCCCGGGTGTTCGACGCGCCGATTTCCGAAAGCGGCATCGTCGGTACCGCCGTGGGCATGGGTGCCTACGGTCTGCGCCCGGTGGTGGAGATCCAGTTCGCCGACTACGTGTACCCGGCCTACGATCAGATCATTTCCGAAGCCGCCCGCCTGCGTTATCGCTCGGCTGGCGAGTTCACC
The DNA here is from genome assembly GCF_003050925.1 of Pseudomonas sp. GV085. Taxonomy (GTDB): domain Bacteria; phylum Pseudomonadota; class Gammaproteobacteria; order Pseudomonadales; family Pseudomonadaceae; genus Aquipseudomonas. Next base: position 613,985 of record NZ_QAOV01000002.1, read on the forward strand.
GCACCGATGACCCTGCGCATGCCTTGCGGCGGCGGCATCTACGGCGGCCAGACCCACAGCCAGAGCATCGAGGCACTCTTCACTCAGGTGTGCGGTCTGCGCACCGTCATGCCGTCCAACCCCTACGACGCCAAAGGCCTGTTGATCGCCTCCATCGAAAACGATGACCCGGTGATCTTCCTTGAGCCCAAACGCCTGTACAACGGTCCCTTCGACGGCCACCACGAACGCCCGGTAACCCCATGGTCGAAACACCCCGCGGCACAGGTGCCGGACGGTTACTACACCGTACCACTGGACGTTGCTGCGATCGCCCGTCCGGGCAAGGACGTCACCGTGCTGACCTATGGCACCACCGTCTACGTGTCGCAAGTAGCCGCTGAAGAAAGCGGCGTCGATGCCGAAGTCATCGACCTGCGCAGCCTGTGGCCGCTGGACCTGGAAACCATCGTCAAATCGGTGAAGAAAACCGGCCGCTGCGTCGTGGTTCATGAAGCCACCCGCACCTGCGGTTTCGGCGCCGAACTGGTGTCGCTGGTGCAAGAGCATTGCTTCCATCACCTGGAAGCGCCGATCGAACGCGTCACCGGTTGGGACACCCCTTACCCGCACGCGCAAGAGTGGGCGTATTTCCCAGGCCCGTCCCGAGTGGGCGCGGCGTTGAAACGGGTCATGGAGGTCTGAATGGGCACGCACGTCATTAAAATGCCGGACATTGGTGAAGGCATTGCAGAAGTTGAATTGTCACAGTGGCACGTCAAGGTCGGCGACATGGTCGTCGAAGATCAGGTACTGGCCGATGTCATGACCGATAAAGCGATGGTGGATATTCCGTCGCCGGTGCATGGCAAGGTGATTGCCCTTGGCGGCCAGCCGGGCGAAGTCATGGCGGTCGGCAGCGTGCTGATCAGCATTGAAGTCGAAGGCGCGGGCAACGTTAAGGAATCGGCGCAACCGGCACCTGTTAAAGAAGCCCCGGTGGCCGCAGTCAAAGTTGAAGCCGTGGCTGAAAGCAAACCGGCCGCTGCCCCGGCGCCGAAAGCTGCCGTTTGCCAGGGCCCGATGGTCGCTCGCGAAGCCGATGAGCGTCCGCTGGCCTCCCCGGCCGTGCGCAAGCATGCGCTGGACCTCGGTATTCAGTTGCGCCTGGTGCGTGGCACCGGCCCGGCCGGCCGCATACTGCACGAAGATCTCGAAGCCTACCTGGCTCAGGGTCAGTCGAACGCTTCGGCACCGGTGGCGGCAGCTTACGCCCAACGTACCGATGAGCAGCAGATACCGGTGATCGGCATGCGCCGCAAGATCGCCCAGCGCATGCAAGACGCCACCCAGCGTGCCGCCCACTTCAGTTATGTCGAAGAAATCGACGTGACGGCTGTGGAAGAGCTGCGCGCGCACCTCAACGAAAAACATGGCGCCACCCGTGGCAAGCTGACTTTGCTGCCATTCCTGGTCCGCGCCCTGGTCGTCGCCCTGCGTGACTTCCCGCAGATGAACGCCCGTTACGACGACGAAGCCCAGGTCATTACCCGCCTCGGTGCGGTACACGTCGGCGTCGCGACCCAGAGCGATGTCGGCCTGATGGTGCCGGTGGTGCGTCACGCCGAAGCCCGCAGCCTGTGGGACAGCGCGACGGAAATCGCTCGCCTGGCCAGCGCTGCACGCAATGGCAAGGCCAGCCGCGATGAGTTGTCCGGCTCGACCATCACCCTGACCAGCCTCGGCGCCTTGGGCGGCATCGTCAGCACGCCGGTGCTGAACCTGCCGGAAGTGGCGATCGTCGGTGTGAACAAGATCGTCGAACGGCCAATGGTGATCAAAGGCCAGATCGTGATCCGCAAGATGATGAACCTCTCCAGCTCCTTCGATCACCGCGTGGTCGACGGCATGGACGCGGCGCTCTTCATCCAGGCCATTCGTGGCTTGCTCGAACAACCTGCGACCCTGTTTGTGGAGTAAGTCATGCAGACCCTCAATACCACACTGTTGATCATCGGCGGCGGCCCCGGCGGTTATGTGACCGCGATCCGTGCCGGCCAGTTGGGCATCCCGACCATTCTGGTGGAAGGCCAATCCCTGGGCGGCACCTGCCTGAACATCGGCTGCATTCCGTCCAAGGCGCTGATTCATGTCGCCGAGCAGTTCCACCAGACCCGGCATCACAATCAGCATTCGGCCCTGGGCATCAGCGTTTCGGCACCGACCCTCGATATCACCAAGAGCGTCGAGTGGAAGGACGGCATCGTCGATCGCCTGACCACCGGCGTCGCGGCGCTGCTGAAAAAGAACAAGGTTCAGGTCGTACAAGGCTGGGCCAAGGTCATCGACGGCAAGACCGTGGACGTCGGCGACACGCGCATCCAGTGCGAACACCTGGTGCTGGCTACCGGCTCCAGGAGCGTCGACCTGCCGATGCTGCTAATTGGCGGGCCGATCATCTCGTCCACCGAAGCCCTGGCGCCGACCTCCGTGCCCAAGCGCTTGATCGTGGTCGGCGGCGGTTACATCGGCCTGGAGCTGGGCATTGCCTATCGCAAGCTCGGCGCCGAAGTCAGCGTGGTGGAAGCGCAGGAGCGCATCCTGCCGGCCTACGACGCCGAACTGACCCAGCCTGTGCACGACGAACTGAAAAAACTCGGCGTGAAGCTTTACTTGAAACACAGCGTGCAAGGCTTTGATTCTTCTAACAATACCTTGCAGGTACTGGAACCGGACGGCGAGACCCTGAACCTGGAAACCGATCAGGTGCTGGTGGCCGTCGGTCGCAAGCCGAACACCCAGGGCTGGAATCTCGAAGCGCTGAACCTGGACATGAACGGTTCGTCGATCAAGATCGACAGCCGCTGCCAGACCAGCATGCGCAACGTCTATGCCATCGGCGACCTGAGCGGCGAACCGATGCTCGCGCACCGGGCCATGGCCCAGGGCGAGATGGTCGCCGAGCTGATCAGCGGTAAATCCCGCGAGTTCAACCCGACCGCTATCGCCGCCGTATGCTTCACCGACCCGGAACTGGTGGTGGTCGGCAAGACCCCGGACGAAGCCAAGGCCGCAGGCTGGGACTGCATCGTGTCCAGCTTCCCGTTCGCCGCCAATGGTCGGGCGATGACGCTGGAATCGAAAAGCGGCTTCGTGCGCGTGGTCGCCCGTCGCGACAATCATGTGATTGTCGGTTGGCAGGCGGTGGGCGTCGGCGTGTCGGAACTGTCCACGGCGTTTGCCCAGAGCCTGGAAATGGGCGCGCGGCTGGAAGACATCGGCGGCACCATCCATGCCCATCCGACGCTGGGTGAGGCGGTGCAGGAAGCGGCGTTGCGGGCCCTTGGCCACGCATTGCACCTGTAGGAGCGAGCTCGCTCGCGAAAAACGTCAGGACAACGCGGTCATTCAGACGAGACGCGTTATCGTTGACGTCCATCGCGAGCAAGCTCGCTCCTACAAGGAACGCAATCTGGGCTGCGAAATGGGCCCGGAATGAAGTATTGTTGTCCCCATCCAAAAAACGTCAGAAGCCTTGAACCGTTTCGGCGGTTGTTAAGTGATAGAGGGTGTCATGGGTAACGAAAGCATTAATTGGGACAAGCTGGGTTTTGACTACATCAAGACCGACAAGCGCTATCTGTCGCACTGGCGTAACGGCGAGTGGGACAAAGGCACCCTGACCGAAGACAACGTGCTGCACATCAGCGAAGGCTCCACTGCCCTTCACTATGGCCAGCAGTGCTTCGAAGGCCTGAAGGCCTACCGCTGCAAGGACGGTTCGATCAACCTGTTCCGGCCGGACCGGAACGCCGCACGCATGCAGCGCAGCTGCGGTCGCCTGCTGATGCCGCAGGTGTCCACCGAACAATTCGTCGAAGCATGCAAGGACGTGGTCCGCGCCAACGAGCGTTTCATCCCGCCGTATGGCACCGGCGGCGCGCTGTACCTGCGCCCGTTCGTGATCGGCGTGGGTGACAACATCGGCGTGCGTACCGCGCCGGAGTTCATCTTCTCGATCTTCTGCATCCCGGTCGGCGCCTACTTCAAGGGCGGCCTGACCCCGCACAACTTCCTGATCTCCAGCTACGACCGTGCCGCGCCACAAGGCACCGGCGCCGCCAAGGTCGGTGGCAACTACGCCGCCAGCCTGATGCCGGGCTCCCAGGCCAAGAAGGCGCATTTCGCCGACTGCATCTACCTGGATCCGCTGACCCATACCAAGATCGAGGAAGTCGGTTCGGCCAACTTCTTCGGGATCACCCACGACAACAAGTTCGTGACCCCGAACTCGCCATCGGTACTGCCGGGCATCACCCGTCTGTCGCTGATCGAACTGGCCAAATCGCGACTGGGCCTGGAAGTGATCGAGGGCGACGTGTTCATCGACAAGCTCTCCGACTTCAAGGAAGCCGGTGCTTGCGGTACTGCAGCGGTGATCACGCCGATTGGCGGCATCAACTACAACGACCACCTGCACGTGTTCCACAGCGAAACCGAAGTCGGCCCGATCACCCAGAAGCTCTACAAGGAGCTGACCGGCGTGCAAACCGGCGACATCGAAGCGCCAGCGGGCTGGATCGTCAAGGTTTGACCTGACGCCAGACGCACAAAAGCCCCCCATCGGGTGACCGATGGGGGGCTTTTTCGTGGCCGAATGAAAAGATCGCAGCCTGCGGCAACTCCTACAATGGCTGCCCCTCAACCCTTGTAGGAGCTGCCGCAGGCTGCGATCTTTTGCTCTTCTCCTCAATATCCAACCGCAACTCAACCCCGAACCGCCCCGCCACCTCCTTGCGCCCCAACGCCGTCAACGCCAACGCGCGACTGTCCAGATCCTGCGTCACCCACTTGCGCTTGAGCGCCGTTTGCAGCAATGCCGCGCCCAGCGATCCGCCCAGATGCGGCCGACGCATGCTCCAGTCCAGGCACGGGCAGGCAAAGCGGCGGCGCAAGGTGCTCAAGTCCTGTACCTCGATCCCGAGCCCCTGAAACATTGCCGAGCCACTGTCACTCAAGCGATAGGCCTGTTCGTCGGTTTCCTCAAGCCAGCCCGCTTCGAGCATCCGGTCATGCAACAGCACGGCCAGGGTGCCCGCCATGTGGTCGTAGCAGGTGCGGGCAAATTGCAGGCGATCCGGGGTACGCGACTGGAAGCTTGGCGCGGTGTTCTGGCCGATCCCCATCAGCGCCTCCAGGGCCTGGGCCACGCGTTTGTCCGCCAGGCTGTAATAGCGATGACGTCCCTGAACGTGCAACCGTACCAGCGCCAGCTCCTTGAGTTTGGCCAGGTGGGCACTGGCCGTCGACGCGCTGACTTCGGCCACCGCCGCCAGTTCGGTGCTGGTGCGGGCGTGGCCGTCCATCAGCGAACAGAGGATTTTCGTCCGTGCAGGCTCGGCGATGGCTGCCGCCACCTGCGAGACGCCAATGTCGTGTTGTTCTGCGCTCATATTTCGCTCCCGGACGAATCAATGCCCTTTCGGACTGGAGATAGTAGCAACACTTTCCGACAACAAAAGGCTCTCACCCATGGACCCGATCATCGCTACGACTCATGCCGATCCCTATCCCTACTACGCACAACTGCGTGCCGAAGGCGGGCTGGTTTTTCATCCGGGGCTGAACCTGTGGGTGGCCAGCAGCGCCCGGGCGGTGGCCGCCGTGCTGGCGCATTCCGATTGCCACGTTCGCCCCGCGCAGGAGCCAGTCCCCAAGGCGATTGCCGATGGCATTGCCGGCCAGGTGTACGGTCAATTGATGCGCATGAATGAGGGCGAGCGCCAGCGTTGCCCACGGTCGGCGATTGCGCCGGGTCTGGAGTTGATCGATGCGCGGGAAGTCGAGGCTCTGGTCAGCGCCCGATTGAACACCGCGGATGCCGCTGGCCTGTACAACGCCATGTTCCGTGGGCCGGTGTGCGTGGTGGCGGCGTTGTTGGGATTCTCCCCGGCTCAGGGCCGCGCCATCAGCGAGTTGACGGCGGATTTCGTCGCCTGCCTGTCGCCCCTGAGTGACGCGGCACAATTGACCGCCGCCCACGCTGCAGCCGAACACTTGAGCGGTTACTTCATCGAATTGCTCGACGATCCGCACAACCACAGCCAATTGCTTGCAGGTATCCGCCAGCGCTTCGCCTCCGGCGTGCCGCAAACGCTGATCGCCAACCTGATCGGCCTGTTCTCCCAGACCTTCGACGCCACTGCCGGATTGATCGGCAACGCCGTGCTGGCATTGACTCAACACCCGTCGTTGTGCAGCGAATCAACCCCTGTAGAAGACCTGCTGGCCGAAGTGCAGCGCTTCGACCCGCCGGTACAGAACACCCGCCGCTTCGTCGCCACCCCTTGCGAGATTGACGGCGTGAGGCTGAACGCCGCAGACGTGATCCTGGTGCTGCTGGCCTCGGCCAATCGCGACCCGCAGCTCAACGATAACCCCGACGCGTTCCTGCTCGACCGCCCGAACCGGCGCAGCTTCACCTTTGGTGCGGGGCGCCATCAATGTCCGGGGCAACGCCTGGCGTTATGCATTGCCGGCGCTACCGTCCGGCAAATTCTGGCGATGAAGCCGGCACTGGATCGCCTGAGCTGGCATTACCGCCCGTCCGTGAATGGACGGATTGCGCTGTTCGGTGACTGAGCGAAAACCGCTCAAGCAGTGCGGTATTCGACGGTCAGGTGAGACAACTCATGGACCGGCGCCAGGCGTTCGCGAATGGTGTCGGCACTGACATTGGCTGGCGCCACAACGCTGACAATCGCGGCCCGCGCCTGCGGGCCGACCTGCCACACATGCAGATCGCTGATACGCACATCGTCCGACTTGAGCAACTCGCGAATCTCATCGGCAACATGGGCATCGGTGACATCGAGCAACACCGCAGCGCTGTCACGCATCAATCCAACGGCCCATTTCGCGATCACGGTGGCGCCCACAATGCCCATCACCGGGTCCAGCCACACCCACCCCAGATACCGCCCGGCCAGCAATGCGGCAATCGCCAGCACCGACGTCAAGGCGTCGGCCAACACATGGACATAGGCCGAGCGCAGGTTGTTGTCGTGATGGTGATGATGGCCGTGGCTATGCCCGTGATCGTGGCCATGATGACCGTGGTCGCCCGCCAGCAAAAAGGCACTGACGATGTTCACCGCCAGCCCCACTACCGCAATCACCGTCGCTTCAGTGAATGCCACGGTGGTTGGCTGAAACAGGCGAAAAACGGACTCACCGGCAATGCCGATCGCCACCAGCCCCAGCACCATGGCCGAGGCAAAACCGGCCAGGTCCCCGACCTTGCCGGTGCCGAAGCTGTAGCGCGCGTTGTTGGCATTGCGCCGTGCGAATCCATAGGCCGCCGCCGCGATACCCAAGGCCCCGGCATGGGTGGCCATGTGAAAACCATCGGCCAGCAGCGCCATGGAACCGGTGATGTAACCGGCAGCGATTTCGCCAATCATCATCACAAACGTCAGCGCCACGACCCATAAGGTGCGACGGGCGTTTTCATCATGGGAGGCGCCGAGAAATACATGATCGTGAGAAAAGCGCGAAGCCTGGGGTGCCTGGGTCATGGGGTTCGGGCCTCTATTTGGCATAACGACGGATGGCCAGCAACAGGTCTTCCACGCCCTGGGCGCGTTCTTCATCGCTCAGGCCCGGATGGGCCACGTGCTCGCGGGCGTGGGCGTCGATGAACTGCTCCAGCAGACCATTGACCGCGCCCCGGATCGCAGCCACCAGATGCAGGGTCTTGGCGCAATCGGCATCGGACTCGAGCGCCCGCTCCACGGCTTCCACCTGACCGGCAATCCGCCTCACCCGCTTGATCAAGTCATCTTTGTGTTCGTGAATGTGCGACATACCTATACCCCCTACCCCTATATGGTGCGTATGGTCGCCGATAGAGCGGAGCTCTGGCAAGCTACAAGTCAATCATCCCGCGTCAGCACTTCCAGCAGTTCAATTTCGAAGATCAGGTTCGAATTCGGCGTGATCTTGCCCATGGTGCGTTCGCCATAGGCCAGATGCGCCGGCACCAGCAACCTGCGCTTACCGCCGACCTGCATGCCCATGATGCCCAAGTCCCAGCCCTTGATAACCCGACCGGTACCGATCACGCACTGGAAGGGCTTGCCACGGCTATAGGAAGAATCGAATTCGGTCCCGTCCTCCAGCCAGCCACGGTACTGGGTGGTGATCAGTGCGCCTTTGATGGCGGCTTTTCCGTCACCCACTTGCAGATCGATTACCTGAAGCTCGTCATTCATTGAATTCACTCGTATGTTCACTCGCCCTCAAGGGCCTGATGGGCGCCGTTTTCCCAGATTTGCCCTCGATTGGCAACCATTGCCTGCTCGCGAAGGCGGCGGCGCAACTGCATTGAGGTAACTGACAGCCCACGGTAGATCTTCAGCGAGCCCAGCCTTTATCCTTGACGCCCCCGCTGTGTCGAGTTCTGGAGTTTCGTCCATGCCCCATGAAGGCAACCTGCTACAAGCCGCTGTCGTATTTCTGATGGCGGCCGTGCTCATCGTTCCCTTGGCCAAGCGCCTGCAACTGGGGGCAGTTCTGGGCTACCTGTTTGCCGGGGTGATCATCGGCCCGTCAGTGCTGGGCCTGATCGACAACCCGCAAAGCGTCGCTAACATTTCCGAACTCGGCGTGGTGTTGCTGCTGTTCATCATCGGCCTGGAACTGTCGCCGCGACGCTTGTGGGTGATGCGCAAATCAGTGTTCGGCGTCGGTCTGGCGCAAGTGCTGCTCACTGGCACGGTGATTGGCGTGGTGGCGCTGTGGCTGTTTGGCCAGCCGTTGAACACCGCGATCGTCCTCGGCCTGGGCCTGGCGCTGTCGTCCACGGCATTCGGCCTGCAAAGCCTGGCCGAACGCAAGGAACTGACCAGCCCCCACGGGCGGCTCGCGTTCGCCATCCTGTTGTTTCAGGACATCGCCGCAATCCCCTTGATCGCCATGGTGCCGTTGCTGGCCGGTGGCGATCACAGCACCACCGCCAGTGAAAACCTGAACCACGGCCTGCAAGTGCTGGCCAGCATCGCCGTGGTGGTGATCGGCGGGCGTTATCTGCTGCGACCGGTGTTTCGCGTGGTGACCAAAACCGCACTGCCAGAAGTCTCAACCGCCACGGCGTTGCTGGTGGTGATCGGCACGGCCTGGCTGATGGAACTGGTCGGCATTTCCATGGCCCTGGGCGCCTTCCTCGCCGGCCTGCTGCTGGCGGATTCCGAGTATCGCCATGAACTGGAAGCCCAGATCGAACCGTTCAAGGGCCTGTTGCTCGGGCTGTTTTTCATCAGCGTCGGCATGGGTGCGAACCTGAGCCTGTTGCTGAGCACACCGGTCGCAGTGCTGGGCCTGACTCTGCTGTTGATCGCGATCAAACTGCCGCTGCTGTTTATTGTTGGTCGCCTGGCCGGCGGCTTGAACAAGGTCAGTGCGATCCGCCTGGGTATCGTGTTGGCGGCCGGTGGTGAATTTGCCTTTGTGGTGTTCAAGATCGGTCGCGATCATGGGCTGTTCGCGGCGCAACTGTATGACTTGCTGGTGTTGATCATCACCCTGTCCATGGCCGTGACACCGCTGTTGCTGCTGATTTGCGCGCAGTTGGTCAGCCCGAAAGTGCAACCGGTGGAAGTACCGGAGAAGTTCCGCGAAATCGACACCGACGCGCCACGGGTGGTGATCGCCGGCATGGGTCGCATGGGCCAGATCATTGCGCGGATTTTGCGCGCACAGAACATCAAGTTCGTGGCCCTCGACACCTCGGTGGAAACCATCGAACTGTCCCGCAGCTTTGGTGGCGTGCCGGTGTTCTATGGCGACCCGATGCGCCCGGAAATACTCAGCGCGGCCAAGGTCGGGGAAGCCGAGTATTTCGTGATCGCCACCGACGACCCGGACACCAACATCAAGACTGCCGAACTGGTGCGCAAGCTCTATCCGCATATGAAGATCATCGCCCGTGCCCGTAACCGTCAGCATGTGCACCGGCTGATGGACGTCGGCGCTCACGCCGTGCGCGAAACCTATTATTCGAGCCTGGAAATGAGCCGGCAAACCCTGATCGGCCTGGGATTGACCCAGGCCCAGGCGGATGCGCGGATCAAGCGCTTCAAGCAGCACGACGAAGTGGTGCTTGAAGCCCAGCATGCGGTGTATGACGACGCGGTGAAAGTGCTGCAGACGGCGCAGGAAGCCCGGGCGGAACTGGCCAGGTTATTCGAGTCGGATCAACTGCAGGAGCAAGCGGGCACAAAATGAGGTGAATTTGAGGGCCTCATCGCGAGCAGGCTCGCTCCCACACTGGATCTTTGTCGCTCACACGCTTTTCTGTAGGAGCGAGCCTGCTCGCGATGAACGATGACGCGGTGTGATGGATCAACAACAATCGCCAAGGAGCCACCATGGCTGACAAACCCTCTCCGGCCCTCAAGGAAATCTTCAACGCCGAGCGCCTCCAGCACATCGCCAGCGAAATGACCGCGGTCTATCCGCCATTCGAGGCCAGGCGTTTCCTGAAGCTGGCCCAGTCCGGCCTGGCGGATCTCAGCGTCATGCAGCGCATGGCCCGGGTCAGCGAGTGCCTGCACGCCGTGCTCCCCCTGGACTACGAGGCGTCGCTGCAAGTGCTGCGCGCCCTCGCCCCGCGCCTCAACAGCGGCTTCGTCAGCATGTGCCTGCCGCACTATGTCGCCAGCTACGGCGCCCATGCGTTCGATCAGTCGATGGACGCGCTGAAGTATTTCACCGCCTTCGGCTCCTCGGAATTCGCGATCCGTCATTTTCTGCGCAGCGACCTCGAACGCTCACTCAAGCTGATGCACGACTGGTCGCTGGATGACAACGAACACGTACGCCGCCTGGCCAGCGAAGGCTGCCGGCCACGCCTGCCGTGGTCATTCCGGCTGGAGCCCATCCAGGCCGATCCGGCACTCGCCGCGAACATCCTCGACAACCTCAAGGCCGACACCAGCCTGTACGTGCGCAAATCCGTGGCCAACCACCTCAACGACATCACCAAGGATCACCCCGACTGGGTGCTGGATCTGATCGAAGGCTGGGCGCTGGACAACAGGCACAGCGCATGGATCGCCAGACACGCCCTGCGCAGCCTGATCAAACAGGGCAACCGGCGGGCACTGGCGATTATCGGCGCGGGCGGCAAGCCCGAAGTCGAGATCGTCGGTGTGAAAGTCGAACCGCCGGTCATTGGCCTGGGAGAAAAAATCACCCTGTCGTTTGCCGTCAAATCCACCGTTGAAAGCAGTCAGCGTCTGGTGATCGACTATGCCATCGACTACGTCAAGGCCAATGGAAGCACCTCGGCGAAGGTGTTCAAGCTCAAGGCGCTGACCCTACCCGGCAACGCCGTCGAAGCCGTCAGCCGTGGCCAGCGGATCAAGGAGCTCACTACCCGCCGGCATTATGCGGGGCGCCATGCGGTGCATGTCATGGTCAATGGTGAAAGGCTGGCCAGCACGGCGTTCGAGATTCTTGCTTGAACCTCAAGATGGATATTGGATGTGCTGCCGCCTTCGCGAGCAGGCTCGCTCCCACAGGGGAGCGCATTCCAATGTGGGAGCGAGCCTGCTCGCGAAGGCGTCAGCTCAGGCACCGCCCAACAACAACCCCTGCTCCCGCTCACACAACTGCACCACATAATCCCACAACACCCGCAACCGCACCGATTTGTGCAGCTCCCGGCGGGTGCTGATCCAATAGCTGCGCTGGATGCTTTCGTCCGGCAACAATGGCACCAGCCCCGGATCAGCACTGGCCATGTAGCACGGCAGCACGGCAATCCCCAATCCCGAGCGCGCCGCCTGTTGCTGGGCGATCACGCTGGTGCTGTGAAACACCACCTGCGGATTGCGGCAGAAGCTGTTGAGGAACATCAGTTCCTGGCTGAACAGCAAATCATCGACATAGCCGATCCACGCATGACGCCCCAGGTCCTCGCGACTGCGCAACGGCGGCGAGCGGTCGAGATAGTCCTGGCTGGCATAGAGCGCCAGGCGATAGTCGGTGAGTTTGCGGGTGACCAGCATGTCGGCGGCCGGCCGCTCGAGGTGGATGCTGATTTCCGCCTCGCGATTGAGGATGCTGACAAAACGTGGCACCGCCACCAGTTCCACCTCCAGCCCCGGATAGCGTTCGAACAAGCCGTTCATGCGACTGGCGAGGAACATGATGCCCAGCCCTTCGGTCACCCCGACGCGGATCTTGCCCAGTGGCGCGGTGGACTGGGTGATTTCCTCCTGGGCCAGCAACGCCACGTTCTCCATCGCCTCGGCGTGTTTAAGCAACGCCTCGCCCGCCGGGGTCATCTCATATCCCTGGGCATGTTGAACGAACAACGCCGTGCCGAGGCTCTTTTCGATGGCTTCGATGTGCCGCGCCACGGTGGCATGGGTGGTGTTCAGGCGGCGGGCGGCCGTGAGCAAACGCCCGCTGCGCTGCAATTCGAGAAAAAACCGCAGGTCATTCCAGTCGAACATGAATCGTCCTTGTTCTTTGCCGTTCGGGATGCTGTTTAAAAACGCACAGCGGCTGCGCAAAAACTAACATTCTTTTGACGAAAGCTAACAACTAGGATGACAGACAACAAGAACAACAAAACGAGATCAGGGATGCAGACTTCTCTGGATGAATACGATTACATCGTGGTCGGGGCCGGGCCGGCCGGGTGTCTGTTGGCCAATCGACTGTCGGCCAACCCGCAACATCGCGTGTTGCTGCTCGAAGCCGGTGGCCGCGACAACTATGCGTGGATTCACATCCCCGTGGGTTACCTGTTCTGCATCGGCAACCCGCGCACCGACTGGTGCTTCAAGACCGAAGCGCAACCGGGCTTGCAAGGTCGGGCCCTGAGCTACCCGCGCGGCAAGGTGCTGGGTGGCTGCTCATCGATCAACGGCATGATCTACATGCGCGGCCAGGCCGCTGACTACGACCGCTGGGCCGCCGACGGCAACCCTGGCTGGAGCTGGCAAGACGTGTTGCCGCTGTTCAAGCAGAGTGAAAACCACTTTGCCGGCGCCGCCGAATTTCACGGTGCCGCGGGCGAATGGCGAGTCGAACGCCAGCGCCTGTCTTGGCCGATTCTCGATGCGTTCCGCAGCGCCGTAGAACAAAGCGGCATCGCCAGCATCGATGACTTCAACCAGGGCGACAACGAAGGTTGCGGTTACTTCCAGGTAAATCAGAAGGCCGGCATCCGCTGGAACGCGTCCAAGGCCTTTCTCAAACCGGTGCGCCAGCGTCCCAATCTCACCGTGCTGACCGGTGTCGAAGTCGACCGCGTACTGCTGGACAATGGTCGCGCCTCGGCGGTCAGCGCCCGCTGGCAAGGCCAGGCGAAAACCTTCAAGGCGCGCAAGGAAATCGTCCTGTGTGCCGGCTCCGTCGGTTCGCCCAGCATCCTGCAACGCTCCGGTATCGGCCCGCGTCCGCTGCTGGAACGGCTGGGCATTGGCGTCACCCATGAGCTACCCGGTGTGGGTGGCAACCTGCAGGATCACCTGCAACTGCGGCTGATCTACAAGCTGGAAAATGCCCGCACCCTGAATCAGATTGCCGGCAGCCTGTGGGGCAAGCTGGGCATGGGCCTGCGCTACCTGTATGACCGCAGCGGTCCGCTGTCCATGGCGCCGAGCCAGTTGGGCGCCTTTGCCCGCTCGGGGCCGGAGCAGACTTCAGCCAACCTCGAATATCACGTACAACCGCTGTCGCTGGAGCGTTTTGGCGAACCGTTGCACGCGTTCCCGGCGTTCACCGCTTCGGTCTGCGATTTGCGCCCGCAAAGCCGTGGCCGGGTGGACATCCGCTCGGCCAACCCGCAAGAAGCACCGCTGATTCAACCCAATTACCTGAGCCACCCGGAAGACCTGCGGGTCGCCGCCGATGCCATTCGACTGACCCGGCGCATCGTCGCCGCGCCGGCCCTGCGCCCCTTCAATCCCGTGGAATATCTGCCCGGCGACAGCCTGCAAAGCGAAGAACAGCTGCACGAAGCCGCCGCGCGGATCGGCACCACGATTTTCCATCCGGTGGGCACCTGCCGCATGGGCAACGACGCCGACGCCGTGGTCGATGCGCAGCTCAAGGTCCATGGCATCCCCGGCCTGCGCATCGCCGACGCCTCGATCATGCCGCGCATCACCTCGGGCAACACCTGCTCGCCGACGCTGATGATTGCCGAGAAGGCGGCGCAGATGATCCTCAACTCCGCTGCAAACACAATCCCTGTAGGAGCGAGCCTGCTCGCGAAAGCGGTGGATCAGCCAGCATAAACGTTGAATGGAACGACGCCATCGCGAGCTTGCTCCTACAAGGAACACGCAACACCAGTGGAACAACAAAAACAATCACTGTGAGGGATACCGGTATGTCAGAACACGTTCAGTCCCTGGAAGCCGTGCGCAGCGCGGGCACCAGTCAGGAAACCCAGAAAGTCATCTTTGCCTCGTCCCTCGGGACGGTCTTCGAGTGGTACGACTTTTTCCTCTATGGCGCCCTCGCGGCGGTGATCAGCAAGCAATTTTTCGCCGGGGTCAACGACACCACGGCGTTTATCTTTGCGCTGATGGCCTTCGCCGCCGGCTTCATCGTCCGGCCGTTCGGTGCGCTGGTGTTCGGGCGGCTGGGGGACATGATCGGGCGCAAGTACACCTTCCTCGCCACCATCATCCTCATGGGCCTGGCAACGTTCTGCGTCGGATTGCTGCCGACCTACGCCAGCATCGGCATCGCAGCGCCAATCATCCTGGTGGTGTTGCGCATGCTCCAGGGCCTGGCCCTGGGCGGTGAATACGGCGGCGCCGCGACCTATGTCGCCGAGCACGCGCCCATTGGCAAGCGAGGCTTCCACACCAGCTGGATTCAATCCACCGCGACCCTGGGCCTGCTGCTCTCGCTGCTGGTGGTGCTGGGCTGCCGCTACTTCACCGGCGATCAGTTCGAAGTCTGGGGCTGGCGCATTCCGTTCCTGTTTTCCATCGTGCTGCTGGGCATCTCGACCTGGATTCGCCTGAGCCTGCACGAGTCGCCGGCCTTCGTGAAAATGAAATCGGAAGGCAAGCTGTGTAAACAGCCGATTCGCGACTCCTTCGGTAAGTGGGAAAACCTCAAAGTGGTGTTGATCGCGCTGTTCAGCATCAATGCCGGGCAAGCGGTGACCTTCTACGCCGCGCAATTCTATGTGCTGTTCTTCCTCACCCAGTTCCTGAAAATGGACCCGGCCGTGGCCAACGGTTTGCTGATTGTCAGCGTGATCATTGGCGCCCCCTTCTTCATTTTCTTTGGCTGGCTGTCGGACAAGGTCGGGCGCAAACCGGTGCTGATGATCGGCCTGCTGCTGGCCACCGCGCTGTATTTCCCGATTTTCAAGACCCTGGCCCACTACGCCAACCCGGCCATCGACCAGGCCAGCCGCCAGGCACCGATCACCGTGATGGCCGACCCGGACACCTGCACCTTCCAGTTCGACCCGGTGGGCAAGGCGAAATTCGACAGCCCGTGCGACAAGGTCAAGACCTTCCTGGTCAAGCAGGGCCTGCCGTACCAGAGCGCAGCGGCCCCGGCCGGCAGTGGCGTGCAGGTCAGCGTCGGCGACGTGAAGATCGATGGTTTCGACGAAGCCGCCCTGCGCGGTGCCGTGACCCTCGCCGGCTACCCGCAACAGGCGGACATGCAGCAGATCAACAAGCCGATGATCGTGGCGCTGATCGTCGCGCTGATCATCATCTCCGCGATGTGCTACGGCCCGCTGGCGGCGCTGATGGTCGAACTGTTCCCGACCCGCATCCGCTACACCTCGATGTCCTTGCCCTATCACATCGGCAACGGCTGGTTCGGCGGCTTTTTGCCGACCGTGTCGTTCGCGCTGGTGGTGTACACCGGGGACATCTTCTACGGGCTGTGGTATCCGGTGGTGATCACCGGGGTGAGCCTGGTGGTGGGAATGCTGTGCTTGCGTGAGACGCGCAACGTCGATCTCGACAAGAACTGAGGCAAGGCCTGGCGACGAGGGAGCAGGCTCCCTCGTCGCGCCCCGATCAGCCCCAATCAAACCTCGGCATCGAGCAACTCGAACTTCACTTGATCCGGGTAGAACGCCACATACTCACGAATCTGTTCGACAGACACCTTGGGATTCTCGTAACTCCACGCCGCGTTGGCAGCTTCATACCCAGGCACCTGCAAACTGAAATAGCTGGCATCGCCCTTGTACGGGCAATAACTGGTGTGGTCGGTGCGGGCGAAATACTTCTCGTCGATATCCTCACGCGGCACGTAGTACACCGGCGGGTAATTGGCCTCCAGCAACACCAGGGTCCGCGCCGAGGCGGCTACTTGAATACCGTGAAACCTTACCAGCAGGCAGCCAGGCTGCTCGGCGATGGTGATGACAGGGCTAGGACCGGAGCTTTTCATGGAATGCGTTCCTCATGACGGTGATGGACCTGCAAATCGATGATGTGGGAGCGTGGCTTGCCCGCGATGGGCTGCGCAGCAGCGCCAAAACCTGAGACCTCGGTGTATCAGGTATAACCCAAGTTTCACCCTCGCGACTGCTTCGCAGCCGAACGGAGCCAGGCCGGCGCAACACACAAAGCTGTACATCCATACAGATAAAGATTGCTCCATCGTCCATCAACCGCCATTCTGTGCATCTCTCGCACATTGATCGACGATGGTGGTTATGCGGCTGTACCTCTGTGAAAAACCTTCCCAGGCCAAAGACATCGCGGCAGTCCTCGGCGCCCGGCGCCGGGGCGATGGCTGTTGGCTGGGAACGGACGTCACGGTGACCTGGTGTATCGGCCATCTGCTGGAAACCGCACCGCCGGACGCCTACGACGCACGCTACAAGCGCTGGGTGCTGGCGGACCTGCCGATCATTCCCGAAAAATGGAAAATGACCGTCAAGCCGCGCACCGCCAGCCAATACAAGGCGGTCAAGCGTCTGCTCGGTGAAGCGTCCGAACTGATCATTGCCACGGACGCCGACCGCGAGGGCGAGATGATCGCCCGGGAACTGGTGGAACATTGCCGCTATCGCGGGCCGATCCGCCGGCTCTGGTTGTCGGCGCTGGACGATGCGTCCATCCGCAAGGCTCTGGCGGCGCTCAAACCGGGGAACGAGACCTTCAGCCTCTATCACTCGGCCCTGGGGCGCTCCCGGGCCGACTGGCTGATCGGCATGAACATGAGTCGGCTGTTCACCTTGCTGGGGCGCCAGTCTGGCTATCAAGGCGTGTTGCCGGTCGGCCGGGTGCAAACGCCGACCTTGCGCCTGGTGGTGGATCGCGATCGCAGCATCGCCGACTTCGTGCCCGTCCCCTATTGGGCCATCGACGTGCAACTGCTGCACAACGGCACCGCGTTCACCGCTCAATGGCGCGCGGCATCCGAGGTTTGCGACGATCAGGACCGCTGCCTGAATCAGGCGCTGGCGCAACAAGCGGCGGCCGCCATGAGCGGCGCGGCCAGTGCGCGGGTGATCAAACTGCGCACCGAGCGGATGCGCGAAGTGGCCCCGCTGCCGTTCGATCTGGGCACCCTTCAGGAGGTCTGCTCGAAGAAGCTCGGCCTCGGCGCCCAGGCAACCCTCGACATCGCCCAGGCGCTGTACGAAACCTACAAAGTCATTACCTATCCACGCAGTGATTGCGGCTACTTGCCCCTCAGCCAGCACAGCGAAGCACCGGCCATCCTGGCGGCACTGCGCCAGGCCGATCCGGCGTTGAACGCCTTGCACGATCACCTGGATCCGCAACGGCGCTCACGGGCCTGGAACGATGCCAGGGTCAGCGCTCACCACGGCATCATTCCCACTGCTGCGGCGAAGAATCTCGACAAGCTGGCGGGCAAACAGCGCGCGGTCTACACCCTGATCCGTGCTCGATACCTGGCGCAGTTCCTGCCCAATCACGAGTACGACCGCACCCAGGCCGACTTCGACTGCGCCGGCGAGGCCTTACGCGCTGTCGGCAAGCAGATCATCGAGCCGGGCTGGAAACGCGCCCTGCCCGAAGCGCTGGCGCAGGCCAAGGGGCGCGAAGCTCCCGCGCCGCAGACCCTACCCAACCTGGCCGAAGGCATCGATTGCGCAGTGGCCGGCGTGCGACTCAAGGACCTCTGGACCCAGCCGCCGAAGCCGTTCACTGAAGGCGATCTGATCAAGGCGATGAAGAATGTCGCCAAACTGGTGGAAGACCCGCTACTCAAGCAAAAACTCAAGGACACCACCGGCATCGGCACCGAAGCGACTCGCGCGTCGATCATCCAGGGCCTGCTCGACCGTGGTTATCTGGTCAAGAACGGCAAGGCCCTGGCCGCGACGCCAGCCGCGTTCAGCCTGATCGACGCCGTACCGCGGGCCATCGCCGATCCGGGCACCACGGCGATCTGGGAACAGGCCCTGGACATGGTGCAAAGCGGGGAAATGAGCCTGGAAGAATTCGTCACCAAACAGGCGGCGTGGATGAGCAAGCAAGTCAGCCGTTGCGCCGGGCTGAGCATGACCATCAGCGGCCCACCGCCCACCGGTTCCGCCGCAGCCCCATGGAAGAAAAAACGTAAAGGCGCCCCGCGCAAACCAGCGAGCGGTACCAAGCGCAGGTCAAAACCGGCAAGCAACACGTAAACCTGACACCGAACCCTGTGGCGAGGGAGCTTGCTCCCACTGGGCCGCAAAGCGGCCCCCAAAAACCAAAACAGGGACTGCTGCGCCCGAACGCGGACCGGTCCAGCGGGAGCAAGCTCCCTCGCCACGGATCGTGCGACGCCGGCCATAATCAATTGTGTCCCTTGGCCTGTCAGGAGCCACTTCGAATGTCTTCGATAGAACTGCACGCCGCCCAACGCGATGAGCTGGAAACCATCGAGAACCTGATGCAGTTCTACGCCTACGACTTCAGCGAATGGTTGCCGCTGAAACTGGGCGAATACGGTTTCTTCAACATCCTGCCCATGCCGGACTACTGGCGAAACCCGGCCACCCGCCCCTTCCTGATCAAGGTCGACGCAGAACTGGCCGGCTTCGTAACCGTGGATAACCAGACCCATCTACCCGGTGCCGAGTACAACATCGGCTATCTGTTTGTCAGTCGACGCTTCCGTGGCCGGGGTGTCGCACGATTTGTCGTTTCCACTCTCTTGAGCCAATTCCCCGGTCAATGGCAGATTTTCCACATCGAGGCGAACCAGCCGGCACGCCTGTTCTGGGCCGCCGTGATGCCGGGGCTCGACATTGGCGGACTCACCTTGCATCAGCAGGTGATTGACCGCCATCCCTGCACTTTTTACCGCTTTCAGTGTCCGCCATTGTCGTCCTGACCGACACGCCCTCGACTTCCCCGCTAATTCCCAACAGCATTGTCCGACAATATGTAGTGACCAAAAATATTCACTACAAAACCGTTGACGCCTCCGATTTGCCCTTGCATGATGCAGACGTCTCCCCGATCGGGAGTACAGGCAACACGTTTGAGCAAGCTCGTCTGACCGCCGAGCTGTTTTTCCCGGATACACGCTGCCCACAAGGCAGATTGAAGAAGCTGACCTGGCCTGAACGTCCAGTACAAGGGCGAGAAGTCTTGGCGAGCAATCCTCATGAAGCTTGTGGCCGACCCTGAAAACGTCGGCAGTGGCCTTAAGGTTTTCGCCGCTTCTCTTCGTTGTGACGCTATTGCGTAGCAGTTATTCAACACGACTACATGCAGCAGACGCAGGACCCCGCCCGATAAGGCGGTCGAACGCTGACGTCCTGGTTTCGGTGCCAGGGATCAACTAACCGATGGGCTACCTGTATTAGCGAATCAACTTTGAAAGATCACCAATTGGTCAAGGGGCTTTATGATGAATCTGAACAATCAACCAACTATCGATGAACTGGCTCGTATCTTCGCTGCAAAGAAAGACAGCCACGACAACCATATTCTCTGGATCAGCAAGTGTGGCCAGGTTCATATCGACTGCCTGTCGCCGCACGCCCATGAAGCAGAGTTCGACCAGAACAACCAGAACCTGCTCGCCCGACTGAAGATGTACCGTCGCGGTCAGGGCTATGTCGGCAAGAAGGCCGCGGCCGACAAGGACTTCATCGGTAATGTTCTGCAAACCCTGAAACAGGCCTGGGCCTCGATGCAGGATCAGAACGAAGTTCGGGTGATTGACCGGTTCTACTAATTGAAATGAGTCATTGCTGACTTATTGATAAACAAGGCCTGCTCCCAAAAAGGAGCAGGCTTTTTTATGTCTGCTAAATAACCAATGTGGGAGCAAGCTCGCTCCCACAGGTATTTGGGCCAATCAAAAAAGATCAGCGCCGATCACCAGCTCCACAAACGCCAACGCCGCCGCGCTGTGATAGTTGTTCTTACGCCGTAGCAACGCGGCCCCACGCTCTGGCGCTGCGCCCTGCATGGACAATTTGCGCAATGCCCGATCCTGAGTAGCGATGGGTTCCGGCAGGATGGTGGCGATGGCGCAATGGCGGACGACTTCCAGCAGCGTATTGACCGAATTCACTTCAATCACAACCTTGGGCGTGATGTGCGCCTGAGCGAAATACGCATCGATGCACGTGCGGGTTATGTAGTCGGGGGTCAGCAGGGCGAACTCAAGGCGGGCTATCTCTTCAGCGGACAACGCCGCCTGATGCTCATATAGCGGATGATCGCGCCCAACCATCAACCCCAGGGTTTCGGTAAAGGCCGGAATCGATTCGATGTCGGTGCTTCTCACCTGATCAAACGCGATCGCGATATCCAGCGAATCATCGGCCAGCCCCGCCTCGATCTCGTCCATCGATAGCTCGAAAATCTCCAGATGGATGTTTGGGTAACGCGCCATGTAGTCGCGCACCAGCGGCCCTACCAGATAGGCCATGAAGGTCGGCGTCATGGCCAGGCGCAGGTTCCCGCGGGACAAGTCCTTCACGTCGTGCAACGCACGTTTGCCCGCCTCCAGCTCCACCAGTACCCGCCGCGCGCATGCAATGTAAGCCTCGCCGGCATCGGTGGGTTTGACCGTGCGCGAGGTGCGGTCGAACAGGCTCACACCGAGGGATTCTTCCAGCTGGCGGATCTGCTGCGACAAGGTCGGCTGGGACACGTGCAGCATTTCGGCGGCGCGGGTGAAGCCACCGTGGTCGGCCACTGCCAGCAGATAACGCAAATGTCGAAGCAACATGGGATTCTCAATCTATAGGCGGTACTTATGGATTGCATTGTATATCGGTCTTGGACGCTATGGATGGTTCGGCAGAAGATGGCCCCACACCCAAGCGACACCCCTTCCGATAGGAGAATCACCATGCAACAGTCCCATGCCTACAACGACCCAAGCCTGGCCCTGACCACTTCTGTCCTGGACGCCAAGGCGCGCAAAAACCTGTCGTGGCAGGACCTGGCCGACGGCACAGGTTTGAGCCTGGCCTACGTCACAGCCGCCCTGCTCGGTCAACACCCGCTGCCTGAAAGCGCTGCAAAAGTGGTCGGCGACAAGCTGGAACTGGACGCCGACGCCGTGGCCCGGCTGCAGATCATCCCGCTGCGCGGCAGCCTCTCTGGCGTGCCGACCGACCCGACCATCTACCGCTTCTACGAAATGATCCAGATCTACGGCACTACCCTCAAAGCCCTGGTTCATGAGCAGTTCGGCGACGGCATCATCAGCGCGATCAACTTCAAGCTCGACATGAAGAAAGTCGAAGATCCGGAAGGCGGCTCCCGCGCCGTCATCACCCTCGACGGCAAGTTCCTGCCCCTGCGTCCGTTCTAAGTTGATACCGGCCCGCACGCCCTGTGCGGGCCGAACCCTGCTCATCCATGAGGAAGCGATCATGAAAGCGCTCATCGACGGTTTTTTGAAGTTTCAGAAAGAAGCCTTTGCGCAACGCACCGACCTGTTCAAACACCTGGCCACCACCCAACATCCAGGCACGCTGTTCATCAGCTGTTCCGACAGCCGTGTCGTGCCGGAACTGCTGACCCAACAAGAACCCGGTGAACTGTTCGTGATCCGTAACGCCGGCAACATCGTGCCGTCCTACAGTCCGCATCCGGGTGGTGTGTCGGCCACGGTCGAATACGCCGTCGCTGTGCTCGGCGTGACTGACATCGTGATCTGCGGCCATTCGGACTGCGGCGCCATGACGGCCGTGGCCAAGTGCACCTGCATGGATCACCTGCCCGCCGTCAGCGGCTGGCTGCAACATGCCGAGTCGGCGAAAGTGATCAACGAAGCCCGGCCACACACCAGTGAGGCGGCCAAGGTCAGTTCGATGGTCCGGGAGAATGTCATCGCCCAACTGGCCAACATCCAGACACACCCGTGTGTGCGACTGGCCCAGGAAAAGGGCCTGTTGAACCTGCATGGCTGGGTGTACGACATCGAGACCGGTTCGATCGACGCACTGGATGCCGGCAGCCGAAGCTTCGTGTCGCTGGTCGAGCATCCGGGCACTTGTGCCGTATCGGCCAAGGCGATCAAAGCCGCGTAATCAGAACCGCGGTCTGATCACGAAAATGACCGCCCTTGCAGCGGTCACGGGTTCCGTCAGCTCAGCGTTTGACGCCCAGATCGACCTGGGTCATGCGGCTGCGAATGGTGAACACGCCATCACCCGAGAGAATCGCACTGCGCGCAAACAGGCGCCCGCTCTCCCAGTTCGAAAGCCCCAGTTCCGGCTTGTTCAACGCGTACTGGCCGTCGACCCATCGGGTAATGCCATTGCCGACAAAAGGCGCGTTGACCGCGTTATAGAAACGCTCCTGTGCCTCGGCACTTTCACTGATCAAGGACACGGTGAATTGCGGACTGTAGCGATTGAACAAGGCAATGGCGCTGTCCAGGTCGTCGACGATTTTCAGACTGACTTCCGGGGTTTCTTCCCATTCCCACTCACGGCCCAATTGATCTTCCGCCAATGGCTCGGCCTGCGCCTCGGTCTGATAGCCGTCGGCGCGGTACACCTCGACCGTTGCAGCCAGCCAGTCTTGCGGCAAATGCGACTCGCTGCCTTCGACGATGTGCAGCTTGCAGCCCTGCCCCCGTGCGGTGCCGGCCTGCTCGAGTGCATCGAGGAACAGCGGCACCAGTTCGGCGGCACGGTCGCGGTGAATCAGGCAGACGTTCAGGGTGTTGCAGACCTTGCGGTCCAGGGAGTTGCGCACCACGGCGGCAAAGCGCTGAGCATCGGCATCGGCGTTGGCGATCAGCCACGCACCACCGGTGCCGTGCAGGCTGACCGCCGTGCCGGCCTGCTGCGCGATGCTGCCCAGCTGGCTGACGGCGCGCCCCGAACCACGGGCCACCGCCAGTGACAGGCGCCGGTCAGCGAACATCGCCCAACCGGCGGCGTGGTTGACACTTTCCACCAGCGACACCGCACCGGCCGGCAAGCCGGCGTCGCTCAGCGCAGGGTTCAGTGCATGGGTGACGATCGCCTGGGCCGTACCCAACGCATCACTGCCGATGCGCAGCACGGCAGCGTTGCCGGTGCGTAATACACCAGCCGCATCGGCAAACACATTCGGCCGGCCTTCGAAGACAAATGCGACGATGCCCAGCGGCGAGACCACTTGTTCGACTTTCCAGCCATCATGCTCGACGCAACTGATCACCTTGCCACGGCTGGCCGCTGCATCACGCCAGGCGCGCAGGCCGGCGATCATGTCGCGACGCATGCGCTCATCGGCCAGCAAACGGGTGGTCGAGCGACCGCGCGCCTTGGCCCGTTCGATGTCGGCCAGGTTGGCGGCCTCGATCAAGGCCCAGCACTCCGGGGTTTCCAGGCGTTGGGCAAACAGATCGAAGAAGGCGCTGATCGCTTGATCGGACACCGCCGACAGCGCGGTAAACGCCGCTTCGGCGCGCTCGATCGCGACGCTGGCCGCTTGCTGGTCCGCCACGGGGATCAGCAGCAACTCGCCACTGACCTGCTCCACCAGCAGGTGGTCACCGGGCTGGAAGCGCTGCGCCAGTTCGGGGCTGACGACAGTGACGCGATTACCGGCGAAAGGGATGGGCGTGCCAGCGATTAGACGTTCGAGCGCAAGAGACATGAAGCGGTATCACCATGCTGTGGGCGGTTGGAAAATGTATAGCAATTTCCCTGTAGGAGCGAGCTTGCTCGCGATGGACTCCGGAACGCCGCGTTTATCCAGCAGGCACGCGTTTTCGTTAACGACCATCGCGAGCAAGCTCGCTCCTACAGGGGGACAGTGGTGGCCGGTTACGTATCTCATTGTATACAGCCCCGCCCCTGACACACCCCGCACTCAAAACCCCGCCACAACGACACACCGCAGATACACCCCATTGATGAAATACGCCTGTCGATTGGCCGCGCCGGTCAAACGCTCAACTCACCGGGCACGCCGTTGCCCCGCCTCCCTGACCTGAAAGAGATCAACATCCATGAGCACCTCCATTTCTTCGGCCGTCAAAGGCCTGCACCTGAACCTCGACCGTGCCGGCGACTGGGTTGCGCCTTTGGCGCTGCGGGTGTTCCTCGCCTGGGAGTTCTTCGAGTCGGGCCTTGAGAAATTCAACGGCCAGAACTGGTTCAACGATATCCAGGAGCGCTTCCCGTTTCCGTTCGACCACCTTCCAGCGACGCTGAACTGGGAACTGTCGATGTGGGCCGAACTGATCTTTTCCATGACCTTGCTACTGGGCCTGGGCACGCGTTTTTCGGCGTTGAGCCTGATGGTGGTGACCCTCGTCGCAACCGCCGCCATCCATTGGCCCGCCGACTGGCACACCCTGAGCGAACTTGCCCAAGGCTATGCCATCAGCAACAAGGGGTACGGCAACTTCAAACTGCCATTGATCTACCTGGTGGCCTTCACGCCGCTGGTGCTGTCGGGTGGCGGCAAGCTCAGTATCGATGCGCTGTTTACTCGTTTCTTCTGGCGTCGCTGAAACGAAAGCTGCGACGCGGACAAACAAAAGGGGACTTCCATGAAGTCCCCTGTTTTTTTGCCTGACACTAACGGGTCACTTCCTCCACACCGTTCTCTTCGGCCAGCTTCGGATGCACGCTGCGTTCATGCACTTGGGTTTGAGGTGTGCGGTCAATCAGCAGGCTCAGCAGTTCCGGGCGGCTGTAGTGGCCACGGGAATCCATCATGCGTTTGCGCTTGTCGATCAGGCCCATGTCGAGGTCGGCGATCACCTCACCCTCACCTTCCTGCAACGAACCCAGCACCGTGCCATCCGGACTGACGATCGCGGTATAGCAACCGCCGGAGATCGGGCCGATGGTGCAACCGGTGTCGGCCATGATCTGCGCCTGTTGCTCGGGGTGCAGCCACGCCGTGGAATTGACCACGAAGCACCCTGCCTCCAGGGCATGTTGGCGAACACTGACTTCCATTTGCGAGGCGAACAGGGGACCTGCAAACGACCCCGGATACATGGCCGCGTGGATCTGCTCGCCATCGGCCATCAAGGCATAACGGGCCAGCGGGTTTAAATGCTCCCAGCAGGCCAGTTGCCCGATGCGCCCTACCGCGCTGTCGACGGCCCGCAGGCCGGAACCGTCGCCCATGCCCCAGATCATGCGTTCGTGGTAGGTCGGGGAGATCTTGCGGCGACGCTGGATCAACGAGCCGTCGGCATCGAACAGCAACTGCGTGTTGTACAGCGAACCGCCATCGCGCTCGTTGACGCCGATGGACACGACCATGCCGGCTTGCCTGGCCGCAGCGCCAATGGCATCGGTGGCGTGCGAAGGCACGGTGACGGCCTGGTCCAGCAGCTTGAGGTGTTCGGAGGCCATTTCGAACGGCGACTGCACGTAGGAAAAGTACGGGTAGTACGGCACGATGGTTTCCGGGAACACGGCGAATTGCACGCCCTGCTCGCCGAGTTCGAGAATCTTTTGCACCACTTTGTCGACGGTGCCTTCTCGGCTATAAAGAACGGGGCTGATTTGTACGGCGGCGGCTTTGACGAGGGTCATGGCGGTGATCTCATTGAGGGAAAGGTTTCAACGAGATCAAGATTACGATAATAATATAACGACATGAATGTCGTATACACCACCTTTCAGGACATCATGATTCAGCCCCGACTGGCACGCTGAATCACCTGTGGCGGCTGCCCGAATGCCCGAATAAACGCACGGCGCATACGTTCCCGATCCCCAAAGCCGGTGTCCGTCGCCACCACATCGATGGGGTGCCGTCCGGTTTCCATCATCAAACGGGCCGACTCGACCCGCAGGCTTTCAATGGCCTTGGCCGGAGACTGGCCGGTTTCGGCATGAAACACCCGGCTGAATTGCCGAGGGCTCAGATTGGCCGCGTTGGCCAGTTCCTCGACCGTCAGCGCCGACTTGAGATTCTGCTTGGCGTAGCTCAGCGCGGCCTGTATGCGGTCGGTCTTGGGGGCCAGCTCCAGCATTACCGAAAACTGCGACTGTCCGCCGGAACGCCGGTGGTACACCACCAATTGCCGCGCCACCTTGCGTGCAACGTCCACCCCCAGATCCATCTCCACCAGTGCCAAAGCCAGGTCCACGCATGCGCTCATCCCCGCCGCCGTCCACAGGTGGCCATCGTTGATGAAGATCCGGTCTTCCTCGACTTTCACGTTCGGGTACGCCTTGCGAAAGGCCGGCACATGCGCCCAGTGGGTGGTCGCCCGCCGACCGTCGAGCAAACCGGCCTCCGCCAACGCATTTGCCCCCGTGCAAATCGAGCCCAGACGCCGGGTGCCGTGACTGGCGCAGCGCAAAAACTCCAGCATGCCCGGCGTGGTCGGGCGGATCAGGTTGTCGCCCATGACCAGCAGCGTATCGAACGCGCGCTGGTCGAACGCTTCGGTCTGCACAGCAAAACCGGCGGACGTCTGCACCAGACCACCCGGTTCGGACAGTAATGCAATGCTGTACAACGGCTCATCTGCGCCGCTGTTGGCCAACTCGAAGGCGGCACACATGGCCAGGCCCAGAACCTGAAAACCGGGGTAAACAATGAGTCCGATCTGGTGCATGGTGGTATGACCATAAACGCGGCATGCCTGATATTCAGGCCAGGATCTGCACTCTAACCCGAACAGCCCGCATTGGACATCAGGGTGGAGCGCCTCGCGGATTGGCGGATGGCGACAGATAATAAAGCGGTTTCCATCTGACCGAGGAATTGAAGGATGCCACTGACTCTTTATTTCCACCCGCTCTCATCGTTCTGCCACAAAGCGCTGATCGCGCTCTATGAACTGGACATCGCGTTTGAAAAAAGGATCATCGACCTGGGCAACGAGGCCGACCGGGCCGAACTTCAAGCGCTGTGGCCGATCGGCAAGTTCCCGGTGCTTCACGATCACGCCCGGCAAAAGGTTGTGCCGGAGTCGAGTGTGATCATTGAGTACCTGGACCGGTTTCATCCCGGCCAGGCGCAGCTGATTCCACACGATTGGGAAGCAGCCCTGGAAGTACGTCTGTGGGATCGTTTTTTCGACCTGCACGTCCAGGTGCCGATGCAGAAGATCGTCGCTGACCGAATCAATGCCGCAAACGGTGACCTGACCCGCGAACGCGCCGCGCTGTTAACGGCGTACGGCATGCTTGAACGTCAGCTGGCCACCAACACCTGGGCAGCCAGCCCGGCGTTCAGCATGGCCGATTGCGCCGCCGCCCCGGCGCTGTTCTACGCCAGCACCCTCGTACCCTTTCCCGACGATCATCACCACTTGAGTGCTTATTTCGACAGGTTGGTCCAAAGGCCCTCGGTCGCGCGCGTGATCGACGAGGCAAGACCCTGGTTTTCCTGGTATCCGTTTGCCGAGGCCATCCCGGAGCGCTTTCGGTAGAGGTGGACAATGGGCGCAAAAACAAAAACGCCGACGAATAATAACCGCCGGTCGAGTGTTATCTGATTACGCAGGAATAAAAAATGGCAGGGGCGGCTGGATTCGAACCAACGCATGGCAGGATCAAAACCTGCTGCCTTACCGCTTGGCGACGCCCCTGTATCTGTTGCGATGAGTGCCTGGCACTCGCTTTCTTGAGTGGCAACAAGAGCTGTTGCCTGCTTGCGCGAGAGGCTCCCTGAGGGCCTGTGCAAGAGTGGGCGCAAATTTACCAACCTTTGTCTCGTTTGGGAAGCCCCCAACAAAACAATTTGTTTTTTAAAACAGACGCTTAGTGTTGAACCGCATCATGGCGGATAGTCGACACAGGTTCAGCCCGACCAGGTCTGCTACGCTTTTCCTTACCCGAATGGAATCGGGAATTGTTTGCGCACCACCCTTCCCCTTGCCATCTGAGGGCGCCAATGTGAAAGGCAAATTCATGACTCCCGCTGCAACCCTCCTGGTGGTCGGGGCCGCGATCTATGGGTTGAATACCTGGGAGCACATCCAGAGCCAGCGACAGGAAGCGGTCTGCAAGGCCGCCCGGGAGCATCTCAATCGGCTGGAAACCCAGACGCGCGCCTTGGCCTCGGGGTTGACGGTCGAAGCCTATGCCGAAGCCGAAAAAGCCGAAGCCGGCCAGTTGGTTCTAGCGCTCGATACCGCAAAAGATGCAGCCGAGGTCGATGCCGTCATCGACAAGCACGCTGCGGCCATCGAGGCGCAGATAACGGCCGAGGACGCAGAGGTCCAGTCCCGGGGCGAGCAACCCTTCCTCGGTCAGGAAATGAAAAAGCAGCGCATCCCCACCGACGTCAAACAGGAATACAAACGAGCTGAAAAAGCCGTCGCCGAAAGCTGCGAATAGTTTCAATCGCCAGCTCCAGGTTTGTCGCCAGCGTCTAGACTTCAGCAAAAGCAGGTTGCAACCAGACCCCGCGTTTAAAACAAGATCCTGTAAAAAGCGAGGGGGTCTCGACCTTGAAAATATCAACCCTCTGCGCCATCGCGAGCCTGCTGGTGTCGGTCGCGGTGTCTGCCAACGGCGTCATTCCTGTCCTCGAAATGGACTTCACACGGTCTGCGATGCAAACCCTGAAAAACATCGGTATCGACGACGCGTGCATCATCGGCGCCTCGAGCCCCGCTACGTTCACCTACTGCCGGGAAGGTTCGATGACGCTCTGGAAGTATCAGGCACTGGACCTGGAGCAAATGGCGGCGATACACAGTGATGCACAACGGCCCACAACGGTTTACCAGCCCATTTCTGTCCTGGAGTTCGAGAGCGCGGTCTGTGAAGAGGAGATGAGAGTATCGGCCGCTAAAAAGCCGGCAACGATACGATGGCTGATCCTTGGCCTGATGGCTGTTTCGCTGCTCATCGGATTGGGCTACACCTGTCTGGCCATTCTGCAGCGCCGCCATGACGCCACCGCGTACTCGCAACCCCATGAGCAAGGGTCGGGCGAATTTCAGGCAACCGCACAAACAAAAGCCCTGGCAGCGTTTGGTCTGGCCGTTGCCGTGGCATTCGTTTACTTCAACTACGCAGGGTATTGAACAACAGGTGAGCGCGCCGTTGCGGCGCACTCACCCGTCACTCAGTGCGGCGCGCGCGGGATGGTCTTGAGCAGGTCTTCGGGGCTGATGTGACCGACCACGCTGCCCGGTTGCGGCAGGTTGAGGATGTGGCCTTTCATCTTGCCGATGATGTGCATTTCGCAAGGCTTGCAGTCGAACTTCAGCGTCAGCACTTCATCGCCGTGGATCAATTGCATCGGTGCAACCTTGGTGCGCACGCCAGTCACACCCTTGGCCTGTTTCGGGCACAGGTTGAAGGAGAAGCGCAGGCAATGTTTGGTGATCATCACCGGTACATCGCCGGTCTCCTCGTGGGCCTCGTAGGCCGCATCGATCAGCTTGACGCCATGCCGGTGATAAAAGTCGCGAGCTTTCTGGTTGTACACGTTGGCCAGGAACGACAGGTGCGACTCGGGGTACACCGGCGGCGGGCTGGTTTCGGCTTTACGGCTGCCACGCGGGTGGGCGGCGACCCGCGCTTCGGTCAGGGCTTCAATCACTTCACGGCGCAAGGCCTTGAGCTGCGAGTTCGGGATGAAGTACGCCTGCGACGCGTCCAGCTTGATATCGATGGCGTGGTACTGCGTGGTGCCCAGTTGACCGAGCAGATCCTGCAATTGCTCCAGCGCCTGTTCCGGCTTGTTGGCGGCGCCGAACGGGCCGTTCAGGGTGACGCTGGCGCTGATGCCTTCTTCGCTGGTAGCGGTCAGTTCCAGCTGGTCTTCACGCAGGCGAGCGACCCAGCTCAGGGCGATGCGACGCTCGGCAGAGGTCTTTTGCAGCGCCTGTTGCCAGTTGTGATCGAGATTGCGATTCAGCGGATGGTTGGGGCGCAGCTTGTACATCCCCTCCGGCATCTCATTGGGCTCGACGCGATAGCGATAACGCTTCTCGCCGTCCTCCTCGAATTCGCCTTTGGGTTCGGCGATGTTGGCGCGAAAACCCACCACTTCACGCTTGACCAGCACGTTGAGGCCGTCGCCGTTGGACAGCGGCTCGTGCGTCACGACCTGCATGTCACGCTTGGCGACTTTCTCGACCACACCCACCGGCAGACCGGTGAAGGTCGGCGAGTCAAAGGCGCCGATATCGATCTTGCGGTCGGTGACGAAGTAATCGGTGCTGCCACGGTGGAAGGTTTTTTCCGGGTCGGGCAGGAAGAAGTGCGCGGTGCGGCCGCTGGAGGCGCGGGCCAGGTCCGGACGGTCTTCGAGCACGGCGTCGAGGCGCTGGCGGTAGTAGGCAGTGATGTTTTTCACATAGCCCATGTCCTTGTAGCGACCTTCGATCTTGAACGAACGCACGCCGGCCTCGACCAGGGCGCGGATGTTGGCGCTCTGGTTGTTGTCCTTCATCGACAGCAGGTGCTTTTCGTAGGCGATCACCCCACCCTTTTCGTCCTTGAGGGTGTACGGCAGACGGCAGGCTTGCGAGCAGTCGCCGCGGTTGGCGCTGCGCCCGGTTTGCGCGTGGGAAATATTGCACTGACCGGAAAACGCCACGCACAACGCGCCATGGATAAAGAACTCGATGGCCGCGTCGGTTTCGTCGGCGATGGCGCGGATCTCCTGGAGATTCAGCTCGCGGGCCAGTACCAGTTGCGAAAAGCCAGCCTGATCGAGGAACTTCGCCCGCTCCAGGGTACGAATGTCGGTCTGGGTACTGGCGTGCAGTTCGATCGGCGGAATGTCCAGTTCCATCACCCCCAGGTCCTGGACGATCAGCGCATCGACGCCGGCGTCGTACAACTGGTGGATCAGCTGGCGGGCCGGCTCCAGTTCGTTGTCGTGCAGGATGGTATTGATGGTGGTGAACACCCGGGCATGGTAACGACGGGCGAATTCCACCAACTGGGCGATATCGCTCACTTCGTTGCAGGCGTTGTGGCGGGCGCCGAAGCTCGGGCCACCGATGTACACGGCATCGGCACCATGCAGGATGGCCTCACGGGCGATGCTCACATCGCGGGCAGGGCTGAGCAATTCCAGGTGATGTTTGGGCAAAGACATAGTTTTTTTAGTCAGGCTTGTCACGGTCGAGGCGTGCATTGTAGCGGCGAAACGCCTGACCGGCACCCGTATGCTGCCGGGTGGCGTTTCGGGCAGGCCTGGTGTACCTGAATCCCTGTAGGAGCGAGCTTGCTCGCGATGGACGTTAACGATAACGCGGGCATTCTGTATGCACGCGTCGCCCTTATGTTCATCGCGAGCAAGCTCGCTCCTACAGTATTGAGTGTGTCGGCGCGATCAGGCCTTGGCCGCCATCGCGGTCACTTCCACGCGCATGCCTTCCACTGCCAATGAGGCAACCCCGACAGCAGCGCGCACCGGCCATGGCTTGGCGAAGTAGCGCTTGTAGACCTCGTTGAATGCGGCGCGGTCGGCCATGTCGGTGAGGTAGATGGTCAGGTGCATCACGCGGTCCATGGAACTGCCGGCACGCTCCAGCGCAACCTTCAGCGCTTGCAGGGTGCATTCGCTTTGCAGGGTGATGTCGCCCAGTTCCAGGCTGCCGTCGGCGCGGGTTGGGATCTGGGTGGAGACCAGCACACCGCCAAACCCGACGACGTCGGAGGAAATCGAATCGGCATCAGGATCGGGGGTAAAGGTCAGGTCGTGGTTTGCCATTGCAGGTTCTCTTGCTTGAAAGGGTAAGGCAGGCGCCTTTTGCGCGGCCAGTTTACAGGGCGATCCCTGGCGCGTCGCTAATCCAGGCCGGACGACTGCTCGTGGCCGGTGGCCTGGCGGTACTGGCGCGGGGTTAAGCGTCCATCACTTGAAAAAATCACTCGGCGTCTTGCCGAACTGCTTCTTGAACATGGTCGTGAACGCGCTCGGGCTGTCGTATCCCAGCTCCCCGGCGATGTCGATGATCTTCTCCCCGACGGCTATGCGTTCCAGCGCCAGCAGCAAACGCGCTTGCTGGCGCCATTGGCCGAAGGTCATGCCGGTTTCCTTGCGAAACCTGCGCTGGATGGTTTTGGCGTCGAGGCCCAAACGGGCGCTCCAGTCCGACAACGTCGAGCCATCCCCGGGATCACGCTGCAATGCAGTGCAGATCAGGTTGATCCGTGGATCGACGGGCTGCGGCAGGTTCAACGGCAAGGTCGGCAGGATCGTCAGTTCATCCAGAATCAGCCGCAGCACCCGGGCTTCCCGCGAGTCCGGATCGCAGTTGAAATCGAAATCGACCGAGACCTTGATCAGTTCACTCAACAATGCGGACACACTCACGGCCCGGGTTTCGGTGGGCAGATCCAGGCTCGCGTCGGGGTGCACGAACACGCTGCGCATCTTGATCGGCCCCACACAGCGAATCGAGTGCACTTCTCCACTCGGCATCCAGATGCCGCGGCTCGGTGGCACCGTCCATTGGCTCGTTGCCGTGTGCACCACCATCACGCCTTCGATGGCATAGATCAGTTGATGCTTTTCATGGGAATGCGGCGCGATATTCCAGTTTTCCGGGTAGTCGGTCGCACTGCTGCGAACGCTCCAGCCGCCTTGGTCGATCTCCGCCAGAAATGTCTGCAATGGTTTGATCATGACGCCCTTTTTTAGATGGTCCATGCCCGAGTCGCGCGAGACGGGCGCCTTCAGGGCCCATAGGATAACGCCGAACCCTGAAATGGGCTGCGCCTTGCGTTCGCAGTTCGCGTTTTTATCCGGAAACTCGCCTATGTCGACCACTACCCTCAGCTCACCCTCGCCCACCGTCTCGGTTGCAAGCCAGGCCAGCCCGCTGGTCATGCGTGTCATCGGCGCTTGCGCCCTGGCGCACCTGATCAACGACTTGATCCAGGCCGTGCTGCCGTCGATCTACCCGATGCTCAAGGCTACTTATGGCCTGAGTTTCACCCAGGTAGGCCTGATCACCCTGACCTTCCAGCTCACGGCCTCACTGCTGCAACCGTGGATCGGTTTCTACACCGACCGTCATCCCAAGCCGTGGCTGTTGCCGGCCGGCATGGTCTGCACCCTGATCGGTATTCTGATGCTGTCGATGGTCGGCAGCTTCCCGGCCATTCTGGTGGCCTCGGCATTGGTGGGGGTCGGCTCGTCGACCTTTCACCCGGAGACCTCGCGGGTGGCGCGCCTGGCCTCGGGCGGGCGCTACGGCCTGGCGCAGTCGACCTTTCAGGTCGGTGGCAACGCCGGCAGCGCCTTCGGCCCATTGCTGGCCGCCGCGATCATCATTCCCTACGGCCAGGGCAACGTCGCCTGGTTCGGCCTGTTCGCGGTGTTCGCCATCCTCGTGCAGTACGGCCTGAGCCGCTGGTACCGCAATCACCTGAATCTGTTCAAGCTCAAGCAAGGCAGCAAGGCTACCCATGGTCTGTCCAAGCGGCGGGTGACCTTCGCCCTGGTGGTGCTGGCGTTGCTGGTGTTCTCCAAATACTTCTACATGGCCAGCTTCACCAGTTACTTCACCTTCTACCTGATCGAGAAGTTCGACCTGTCGGTGGCCAGTTCGCAGCTGTACCTGTTCCTGTTCCTCGGTGCCGTCGCGGCGGGCACGTTCTTTGGCGGCCCGATCGGCGACCGGATCGGCCGCAAGCAAGTGATCTGGTTCTCGATCCTCGGCGCCGCGCCCTTCACCCTCGCCCTGCCCTACGTCGACCTGTTCTGGACGGGCGTGTTGAGCATGATCATCGGCTTCATCCTCGCCTCGGCGTTCTCGGCCATCGTGGTCTTCGCCCAGGAACTGGTGCCCGGCAACGTCGGCATGATCGCCGGGGTGTTCTTCGGCCTGATGTTCGGATTCGGCGGCATTGGCGCCGCACTGCTCGGGCACCTGGCGGATATCCATGGCATCGAGTACGTCTACACGCTGTGTTCGTTCCTGCCGCTGTTGGGAATTCTGACCATACTGTTGCCGTCTACCAGACAACGCCCGTCGCGAGCGTGAATGGCCAAAAGGGTGTGCTCCTGAAAAGGGGAGCACCCTTTCGGTTTTGCGGCCCAGCCATCAGGAGGAAAACCCCATGAAAATCGTAGTCACCAGCGTGTTTGTCGATGATCAGGCCAAGGCGCTTGCCTTCTACCGGGATGTGCTCGGTTTTGAACTCAAGCACGATATCCCCATGGGCGAACATCGCTGGCTGACGCTGACCTCTTCCGGCGATCCCGATGGCGTCGAGTTGCTACTGGAGCCCAATGCACACGGCGCGGCAAAAACGTACCAGAGCGCGATCAAACAGGATGGCATACCCTGCACGTTTTTCGGCGTCGAAGACGTGCAAGCCGAATACGCCCGGCTCAGCGCCGCCGGCGTTCAATTCACCCGCCCGCCGACGGTGATGGGACCGGTCACCCTCGCGGTACTGGACGACACCTGCGGCAATCTCATCCAGATCGTCCAGCACAACTCATCCGCCTGATCATTTCTGCTACCCGCCCTGTAGCACTCGGTAACACCCGGCCCCAGTGCGTTGCGTCTTTTAAACGCCTTGCCATCTTTTGATCTTGATCTTCGGCATTTAAGAGCAGATCAGGAGCAAAAGATCGCAGCCTACGGCAGCTCCTACGGGGGATAGCGATTAATCCGTTGGGTCGAGCTGATCCAGCGCGCGGTTTACCACGAGTTCACCCAGCATGATCACCTGTGCAATTCCCAGCAGCGCATTGCGGCTCGTCCCCTCCAGATGATCCACCAGATCGTTGGCCATGACATTGGCCGACGCCAGGGATTCACAGGCGTGCACCAGCAGGGTTTCGGTATTGAGCTCGGGATTGACGATGAACATCGTGCTGGGCTTGCGCGGCGTCGCCATGATGTGGGGGCCGGGGTTGAGCGCGCGCTCGGCGGCCTCGTTGAGTTTGTTTGAATCGAGACTTTCGCACGGAGATGCGGGATCGGTGTTCGGCGGGTTGGGTGTGACTTTGAACATAGTGAAACTCCTTGTACCGTAAAAAGGAGCCATCACTCTCACGCTACCAAACGGGTGGTGGCCATACGCAGGTTGGTAGACCGGGTACAAGGAGACCGGCGCGCCCGAAGGCGCCCTGTGCATGGCCACCATGTAGCAGCAGAGCAGAAAAACGCTGCTGATAGTGACGCATTGCACCTTGTAACACCGGGCTACCAAACCCGATCACTGATGTTATTCAGCGACCGGCCAACGATAAAACCCAGCCCCAAGGCGCACAAGCCGGCGGATTCTGGCGTACCTGTAGGCAACGACGCAAGGTGTTGTAGCTTGCGGGAAGTAACGCTTACAGCGATTAAACACGCATGTTTAAACCATGCTGAATGACTGGATTCAAGCGACCTGCCAGCGTTGAAATCTTTCTGTAGATTCAGGAAATATCCCACGCGCTTTTAGGGTTGGCCGTCGGAAGTACGAGGTTTAATTTGACAGCTCCAGGCAAGTACAAGAGATGGCGAAGGAGACTAAGTCAGTGCGTCTAAACCAGCAGAAAAATACAGTCCGATATGCCCAGATCTTGAAACACGCCATCAACGTGTTCGGCAATCAGCAATTGGCTAAGGACTGGCTAAAGAGACCTTGCAAGTGTCTGGAAGGCAACATCCCGCTGGAGCTGATCCAAAACTCGCATGGCTTCCAGAAGGTTGAGAATTATCTGACCCGGATTGAACACGGGGTTTATCAATGATTGTTACGCCATACGTCTACTGAAAAACTTGAACAACTCCCCTCCTATCCCCCAAGGGATATATA
Organism: Pseudomonas sp. GV085; assembly: GCF_003050925.1. Classification (GTDB taxonomy): domain Bacteria; phylum Pseudomonadota; class Gammaproteobacteria; order Pseudomonadales; family Pseudomonadaceae; genus Aquipseudomonas. The sequence goes on from NZ_QAOV01000002.1 coordinate 650,127, forward strand.
CACCGCAAAACCCCGATTGCTAGTTTTGCCCCCGACGCACTTGCGCGAAGGTTACTTCGTCGAGCCGGCAATTTTCGACGAGCCGGGCCACAGCAGCACCGCCCGGGTTGCCAACCAGCTACGCGCCGGGATCGTCTGGGTCAACTGCTCGCAACCGACCTTCGTCGAGGCGCCCTGGGGAGGAATGAAGCACAGCGGCATCGGCCGCGAGCTGGGGCAATGGGGATTGCACAATTATCTGGAGGTCAAGCAGGTGACCGAGTACGTCAGTGACCAGCCTTGGGGGTGGTACTTGAAGTAAACAGGTCAACTGTGGGAGCGGGCTTGCTCCGGGCGGCGATCCGACGAAGGCGGTCTGTCTGCCAATATTCCTGTTGAATGTGCTGGCCTCTTCGCGGGCAAGTCGGATCGCCGCACCGCCGCTCCCACAGGGATTGTGACCAGCCGTGGGATTGGCGTTCACTGAAGATCAAAACTGTAGGAGCGAGCCTGCTCGCGATAGCGGTGGATCAGTCAACATCTCTATTGAATGTGCCGGCCTCTTCGCGAGCAGACTCGCACACAGTGGATTTTCGGCGTGGCGTAAAGCAGGCTTGTGACAACGAGTTATCAACGCGTAACTTGATTGACCTGCCCTTCAAGAAACACCGGAGTTGATCCATGCGCATCGCCTTGCTGTCCGACATGCACCTGTCCGTCAACGTGATCCCTTTTCCCGCCGTGGAGGCCGACATTGTTGTACTCGCCGGGGACATCGCCCGGCCGGCCAAGGCCATCGAGTGGGCCAGCGCGTGCCCGGTTCCGCTGTTGTACGTGGCGGGCAATCACGAGTTTTATGGCAGTGACCTGGTCTCCACTTACGAACAGTTGAACAGCCTGGCGCAAGACACACAGATCCACGTACTGGAACGTTCGGAGTACGTCCACGATGGCGTGCGTTTTCTCGGTTGCACCTTGTGGTCTGACTATCGTCTGCTCGATAGCCCCGAGGATCGGGCGCTGGGCATCGATCTGGCGACCCAACTGATCCGTGACTTCAGCCACATCAGGATCGCCCCCGATTTCCCCGACCTGTTCACGCCGGCCATTTCCCAACTGGTGTTTCTGCAGACCGTCGCCTGGCTGGAAGACTGCTTCACCCGCGACAGCAGCACACCCACGGTGGTGGTCTCGCATTTCGCCCCGACCCGGTCAAGCATCAGCCCGACCTTTGCCGGTTCACCGATCAATTCAAGCTTTGTCTCGGACCTCGAAGCGCGGATCAAAGACTGGCAGCCGGCACTGTGGCTGCATGGCCATACCCATGGCAGCTTCGATTATCGGGTGGGCAACACCCGCGTGATCTGCAACCCACGGGGCTATGCCAAAAATGGCATCAATGAAAATCCTGATTTCGATGAAGCCTTGGTGATCGATCTGGAGTTCTGAGGTAACGCTCAGATCAACAGCTGCAGCGCCTCGAACAGTCCGACATTCTCCGAAAGCCCCTACCCCACGTCTGGCGCGAAACGTTGCGCGTACTCCCTGGGACTCACGCCAAGGCGCCGGACGAAAACCTTCCTCAGTACGTCAATGCTGTGATAACCGCATCGGCGTGCGACCTCCTCCATCGAGCGCCCACCCAGTTCGAGCTCCCGGCACGCGGCTTCCAGCCGAACGTCTTCAACGTACTTGGCCGGGGTGGTCTGCAACTCGCGTTGAAAGATCCGGATCAAGGTTCGGACACTGGTAGCAAAGCGATCTGCGAGGATTTCCACGGTCAGCTGTGAACTCAGGTGCTCACTGATCCAGTGGCACAGCTCATCCAGATTAGAACCGGGCACCTGCTGCGATTGCAGGGCGACACTGAACTGCGCCTGCCCACCAGGACGGCGCAGGAACAGCACCAGGTTTTTCGCGATGTCCAGCGCAACGTCATCCCCCAGGTCTTCGCTGACCAGCGCCAAGGCAAGGTCGATGCCCGCCGAGATGCCGGCCGAGGTATAGACGTTGTCGTCCTTGATCCAGATCGGATTCGGATCGACCTGCACCTTGGGATAACGCTCGGCAAGATCACGTGCCATGCGCCAGTGCGTCGTCGCCCGGCGCCCGTCCAGCAGCCCTGCGTCTGCCAGGGCAAACGCGCCGACACAGATCGAGCACACCCGTCGTACGCTTTCGGACCTCGTGCGAATCCATTCGATGGCCGCCCCGTCCAGTCGATCGATTGCCTGCCAGCCCGTCGCCACGATCAGCGTGTCGATGGTCTTGTCAGCACGCCGCTCGTGCTCGAGGGTCGTGTGCGCCATGAGCCCGATGCCAGTGCTGCTGGCCATTTGCGGGTCGACGCCCGCGCAGACCAGTTCAAGCACGTAGGGCGCGAAGGCTCCGTCGTGCAGAGTGTTCGCCAGGGAAAACACCTCGGCCGGGCCGATGACGTCGAGCCCGTCGACGGGTGGCAACCCCAGAATCACCACGCGTCTTGGTGTACGGCCCCTCAATGCATGGTCGGGTTTTTTCTTGCTCATCACGGCGGACTCCTGCACGTTCGAGGTGCCAATATTGGCACAAATCATCCGTAAATAGTCAATTGCGCCACGCGGCAAATCCCTAGAGTGAATGGCAAGTCAACGTCATTCCCGGGAGGCACCATGAATACACCCATCAACATTGGCGGCTTCAGCGCTCCAGACTCCGAGCTGGCCCGCAAAGCCGCATCGCTCGTGGAACGCGTCCATTCCAGGGCGCTTTTGCATCATGTGCACCGGACATGGTGGTTTGCCGAATTCCTTGGCCAGCGCCGGGGCTTTAAGTACGACCGGGAAGCGGTCTACCTCGCGGCACTGCTGCACGATTTGGGGCTGACGCCCGAGTTTGCCGCCGACCAGCGCTTTGAAGTCGATGGCGCCGATGCCGCCCGTCATTTTCTCCTGGCCAACGGTTTTGCGCAGGCGAAAGCTGAACAGGTCTGGGATGCGATTGCCCTGCACTCCAGCGCCGGCATCGCCGACCGCAAACAACCGGAAATCGCCCTGATCTATCTGGGCGCCCATGTCGATGTCATGGGCCTGCACCTGGATGAAATCACCCCTTCGCTGGTCGACGACACGCTCGCGCTTTACCCCCGCATCGGCATGAAAGCGGCCTTCACCCAGGCCGTTGCCGAAGTGGCCAGGAACAAACCCCATACGGCCATTGGTACCGGGCTCGCCGATGTCGGGCGCCGCCATGTCCATGGCTTTGATTGCCCGAATGTCTGCGACCTGATCGACAACGCACCCTTCGACAGCTGATCCACTTCCCGTTTATTACAGTGAGAGAACCCATCATGCAGCCACGTAAATACCTCATCACCGGAGCAACCGGTAAAACCGGCGTATATACCGTCCGTCATCTGCTCAATGAAGGTCATGCAGTGCGCGCCTTCGTGCATCAACTGGACGAACGCAGTGCCGCCTTGCAGAACGAGGGCGCCGAAATCTTTGTCGGCGACCTGCTGGAACATGACGACATCTTGCGCGCCATGGATGGCGTGACCGGCGCGTACCTGTGCTACCCGGTTCGCCCCGGCTACATTCAGGCGACCGCCTACTTTGCCGATGCCGCACGGCGCGCAGGCGTCGAGGTGGTGGTGGAAATGTCGCAGATCTCCGCCCGCGAAGACTCGCTGAGCCACGCAGCCCGCGACCACTGGATTGCCGAACGCGTACTCGACTGGTCGGGCGTGCCAGTGGTGCACATTCGCCCGACGTTCTTTTCCGAATGGCTGATTTTTCCGTGGGTGCTGGATCAGATCGTCAAGGAAAACAAAATAACGCTACCGTACGGTAGCGGGCGGCACGCACCGATTGCCGCCGAAGACCAGGCCCGTGTGATCGCCAGGCTCCTGACCCAGCCGTCCGGCCATATCGGCAAGACCTACCCGTTGTGCGGTCCCGTCGAACTGAGCCATCAGCAAATTGCCGAGGAAATCAGCGCCATCGTCGGCCGCACCATCACCTACAGTCCGTCGACGCTGGAGGAGTATCGCCAGCACCTGCAGACCTACGATCTGCCGGAATTTGTCATCCAGCACTTCCTGGCGGTGGCGGTCGATTACCAGAACGGGATCTTTTCCGGAGTGGATGGCGTGATCGGGCAGATAACCGGTCAAGCGCCGCAAACGGTGGCTGACTTCGTAGGGGCCAATCGCCCATTGTTCGAACAGTGACCGCGGGTGTATGCGTCGGGTGTTCAAGTATCCACGCTCGCGCCCGATGCAACGCCGGCAACCCGCTACACTTTCTTCGCTCCGCCGCTGCACCCCAGCGGCCAAGATCCCTGACGTCTGATCTGGAGGTATCCCATGAACGACAGCAGCGAACTCACCACCTTTACCGGCTGGGCCGCCACGGCAGCAGGCGCGCCACTGGAACCCTTCAGCTACGATCCCGGCCCGCTGGGCAGCGATGAGGTGGAAGTCGCCGTGGAATATTGCGGCGTCTGCCACTCCGACCAGTCGCTGATCGACAACGACTGGGGCATCAGTAGCTACCCCTTTATTCCCGGCCACGAGGTGGTCGGCCGTATCGTGCGGGTGGGCGACCAGGTTCGTGGCCTGGAAATGGGCCAACGAGTGGGCATCGGTTGGTACAAGGGCAGTTGCATGCATTGCACGTCGTGCATCGAAGGCTCGCATAACCTGTGTCGTACCGTGCAACCGACCATCATCGGCAGCAATGGCGGCTTTGCCGACCGCATTCGCTCGCACTGGGCCTGGGCCTTGCCGATCCCGGCCGGGCTCGATCCGGCGATGGCCGGGCCGTTGTTCTGTGCCGGCTCGACCGTGTTCAACCCGCTGGTGGTATTCGGCATCAAGCCCACTGACCGGGTCGGCGTGGTAGGCATCGGCGGCCTCGGTCACCTGGCGCTGCGCTTCCTCAACGCCTGGGGCTGCGAAGTCACCGCCTTCACTTCATCGCTGAGCAAGCAGGACGAAGCCAGGCGCCTGGGTGCGCACAAGGTGGTCGCCTCGACCGACACGGATGCGCTCAATGCCATTGCCGGCACCCTGGATTTTCTCCTGGTCACCGCTAACGCCAACCTCGACTGGACCGCCATGCTCGCCACCCTGCGCGGCAAGGGTCGCCTGCACTTTGTCGGTGTCGTGCCCGACGCCATCCCGGTGCACGTGTTCAACCTGATTCCCCAGCAAAAAGTCTTGTCCGCCTCACCGGTCGGCTCACCGGCCAACACCGCGATGATGCTGGAGTTCTGCGCCCGCCATCAGATCCTGCCGCAGGTCGAGATGTTTCCCATGAGCCGGATCAACGAAGCCATCGATCATTTGCGCAGCGGCAAGGCGCGCTACCGTGTGGTGCTGGATGCCAGTCAGTGACAGGCGACGAACGAAGAGAAAGGGCCGCTTGTAGGAGCTGGTTTGTCGGGTCGCCGCATCGCAGCGATGGTCGTTAACGATAACGCGTATTTTCTGTCTAAACGCGGCGCTCTTGAGTCCATCGCGAGCAAGCTCGCTCCTACAGAGGACCACATTCGCTTAACTGAACAGCATGGCCCCCTTTTTTGCCCTCAGGGATTGGCCACCTGCGCCGGCAGCGCTGGCATGTGCGGGTCATTCCAGGTGAACCGGTAGGCTTTGCCGGCCTCTTGCGGGAGGCATTTGCCGTTGTCGGCATCCGCGCCTGCGATCGACCAGTTCGCCCGTGAGTTTTCGCCCAGTTCACGGGCCGCTTCGGGTTTGAAGCACTGGTTCAGCACGTCATCCGGCACCAGAGCGTAGGCCTTGGGGTGTTCGCGCAGATACTGCGCAGCCTTCTCGACAGAGGAGTAATCCATGCCGAAATGCACGATTGGCTGACGGGCGAACAACCAATGCCCTTCCTCCCAGTTGACCAGCACCAGATCGGCGCCTTGGGTCATGGATGCCGCCTGGGTCATGAGCACCTGATCTATGTTGGTGCCTTCCTTGAGCGGTTCGATGAAACCACGGGCGAACCACAGCACGAACCAGGTCGCCACCAATGCCGGGAACACCCGACGCAAACGCGGGTGCCTTTTGAACCAGCGCTTGAGCAGCCATGGGATCAACGGTGCGGCGACCAGCACCAGCCCAGGCAGCGCCGGGTAGATGTACAACTTGCGCTTGCCCGTGCTGATGCAGAAAAACAGCACCACCAGCAGTACCCAACCGAGCAATACCAGGACCCGGCCGTCACGTTTTTGCAACTGCCGGCGCCAGGCGGGCACCAGCCATGGCAGCACCAGCACCAGCGGTAGCCAGTACTGCGGAATCACGTTGGTGAAAAAGTACCAGAACGGTTCGCGGTGATGCCACGCGGCGGCATAACGGCCCGCGGTCTGGTGCAGGAGGATCTCCCGCGCATAGGCAATTTCGTCAGCGCTGCCATTGACGATGATGGACAAGGCCAACGGCAACAGCCAGATCGCAATCGCTGCCAGCATCACCACCAACCCCAGCAACCACTTGCGCGCCTCGCCGGGCATGGCCACCACACCGGGCCAGTCCTTGCGCACCGCATAGGCGTACGGAATCAGCAACAGCGCCGGCAAGAAACCCACACCCTTGGTGATCACGCCAATGCCCATCGCTGCGCAGCCCGCGTAAAACCAGCGCCACGCAGGTCCCAGCAGCAGGTGCCGCGCCAGACCGTACAGGCCCAGGGAGGTGAACAGAATCAACAAGCTATCGATCTGGCCGGTGCGCAGGATGCTGTAGGTCTGGTACGTCGCCAGGTACAACAGCGCGGCGTTGCGCCCGGTGCGCTGGGTCCACAGGCGACGACCCAGGTCATAGACCATCGCCGTGACCGTCACGGCCGAAAACAGCCCCGGGATATAAAGGGCGATGTTCGGCTTGCCGGTCAGCCAGGTGAAGAACGCCACCGTCCACATGAAAATCGGCGGCTTGTCGCCGTAGATCTCGGCGGCCCGGTGCGGGATCAGCCACGAGCCGTTTTGCAGCATCTCCAGTGCGACGCCAAGGAAGCGTTCCTCGTCCACATTCTGTGCCTGGCGCAACCCCAGCCCCGCGCCGATCAACAGCAGGGCAAGCAGCATCAGGCCCAGGCATTCGACCCTGGGCGACAGTGATCTACGCATGGTTTATTCCTTCACGCTTCTGCTTTTGGCAATCAATTGCAGGTTGCGAAAATAGACGATGGAGCCAAACGCCTGCCCGGCGATGAACACCGGGTCCTGGCGATAAATGGCGTAGGCGAGCAACAAGGTGCTGCCGACGATGCTCAGGTACCAGAAGTTGGTCGGGATCACGCTGCGTTTCTTGTACTCGCTGTACAACCACTGCAGGACAAACCGCCCGGTAAAGGCCACCTGCCCCGCAAAGCCGACCAGCAGCCACAGGGTTTCACGAGTCAACGTCATCCTTCGATCTCCTGGGCAATGGTGTTCAGCCGCGTGCGCTTGATCAGCCACCAGACGCCGAACAAATCGAGAATGCCGACCAGGGCGCGGTCGAGATTACCGTATTTCGACACCCCGGCCGTGCGCGGCCGGTGGTTGACCGGGTGCACGATCATGCGGCCGTTATGGCGCTGGATCAGCGCCGGAATGTAGCGATGCATGTGGTCGAAGTACGGCAGGCGCAAGAACGCCGCGCGCTCGATCAGCTTCAGGCCGCAACCGGTGTCCGGGGTGGCGTCCTTGAGCAGGCGGCGGCGCAGGTTGTTGGCGAAACGCGAGGCGTAGCGCTTGCTCGCCGTATCACGGCGATTGACCCGATGCCCGGCGACCAGTTGCACATCGACCTGGCCCGGTTCGCCGCGCACCAGCGCCAGCATGCCGGGGATGTCCGCCGGGTCGTTCTGGCCGTCGCCATCGAGGGTCGCCAGCCATTGCCCGCGGGCCTCCTGCGCGGCGTGGTACAGCGAAGTGCTCTGCCCCAGCGAGCGCTCGTGATGCAGGATGCGCAAAGTGTTCAAGCCGTCGTGGCGGATCTGCCGCAGTTCATGCAGGGTCGAATCGGTGCTGCCATCGTCGACGACGATGATTTCGTACGATTCAGCGGCCAATGCGACGCGGATTTCCTCAAGCAATGGCTTGAGGTTGTTCGCTTCGTTCTTGGCGGGGATCAGTACGGATACAAAAATGTCTTGGCTCATGGGGTCTCTCTCGCCCTTTTGATTTTTCGAGATCAGAGGCGAACGCTTCAAATCTGATAGAACTGCCGATACCACTTCACAAACTCGCCAACGCCGGTTTCGAGCGTCACTTGCGGGCTGAAGCCCACCCACTCGGCCAGTGCCGAGACATCGGCCCAGGTCTTGACCACATCACCGGCCTGCATCGGCATGTAGTTGCGCCGGGCTTGCAAGCCCAGGGCGGATTCCAGGCAGTCGACGAAATCCAGCAACGCCACCGGCATGCCACGCCCGATGTTGAAGAGCCGGTTTACCCCGGTGACGGAGCCTTGCGGCACCGGAGGCCTTGGGCGTAGTCGGGCGATACCTTCGACAATGTCGTCGACGTAGGTAAAGTCGCGCGACATCTGCCCCTGGTTGTAAATGTCGATGGGCAGGTCTTTGAGGATGGCGTCGGTAAACTTGAACAGTGCCATGTCCGGGCGACCCCATGGACCGTAGACGGTAAAAAAGCGCAGGCCACTGGCTTTCAGGCCATACAAGTGGCAGTAACTTTCGGCCAACAGTTCATTGGCGCGCTTGCTGGCGGCGTACAGCGAAACGGGATGTTCGACAGGGTCCTCGACACTGAACGGCATCTTGCTGTTGGTGCCGTACACCGAACTGCTCGAGGCGTAGATCAGATGCTCGGGGCGATGGTGCCGACAGGCTTCCAGCACATTGAGGAACCCCACCAGGTTCGATTGCCCATAGACATCCGGGTTGTCCAGCGAATAGCGCACCCCGGCCTGAGCGGCCAGGTGCACCACCTCGGTAAAACGGTATTCTTGAAACAGGCTCATCAGGGCCGGTTTGTCGACGATGTCCATTTTCCGGAAGCGAAAGCCCGGCAAAGCCTCCAGCACCTTGAGGCGTGCATGCTTGAGTTCCACGTCGTAGTAGTCGTTGAGGTTGTCGATACCGACAACGTCCTGACCCTCGCGGCACAAGCGCTGGACCGTATGAAAACCGATGAAACCGGCTGCACCGGTGACCAGAACGGTCATTGGACGCACGCCTGCGACTGCGCCGCGATCGGCGCGAGATTACTGATCCAGACCCTTGTCAGCTTCATATTCAGCTCCTGCTTATGGCGTCATTCGCGCACGGTTTCGTTGTGAAGCTTATAAAACAGAAACATTTCAGTTTCGATAACCCCGTGCGCGACCTCAGCAAAAAAACAATATTTGGCCGAATCAACCGCTACTATCTGGCCGAATCGTCACGTGGTTTATAAAACCGGAACAAGCCGATATCCACGGTCTTGATGTATTGCGTCGCCCAATCCGGCTTGACGGTACGATCATGGAAATACAGGGCACCCTGGGTGCGGTCCGGCAGTTCCTTGTTCAGGGCCTTGCGTGCGATTTCCTTGGCCATCGCATAAGGCACCTCTTCCTGGACCGAATCGGACTTGCCGTCACACCACCAGGAAAACTGGCAACTCTTGGTCTCCGACCCCTGCTTCACCACTTTGCACACCGTGTCCGGAAAGCCCTCGTGGCCCAGGCGATTCATGACCACGTTGGCCACCGCCTCCATGTCGGCGACGTCCTTGCCCCTGGCTTCCCAGTAAATGGAGCGGGCCAGGCAGGTGATCGCGTCGTCCAGCGGCGCGGCCCCCGCCGGGTCGACGGCCTGGACTTCGGACGGGGTAATCGCTTCAGCCTTCGGTGCCGGTGCGGGGTCTTTATTCTCGGCGGCTTTCTGTTCCAGCACCTCGGCCTTGTTCTCGGCCGCTTGCTGTTTCTGTTCTTGATCCGTAGCGGACACCGGGCCAGCAAGCAACGTGAAGGCTAGGCAGCTGGCGATCCAGTCGAGGCGCATGGTCGGTGTCACTCGGTGAGCGATTCGATTCAGTGTAGTAGTGAAATGATTTCACCCGGCCCACTACACTCTGGATAATTCCGTTGTCTTAGACGGGGCAACTTCGCGCATCATGGGTGCCATCTGCTCAAGGGGGATTTTCATGGGTTTCATCTCATCCGCAATGCGTTTGGCCGGTTTGTCTCTGGGCCTGGTATTGGCCGCTAACGCTATGGCGGCGGACGAAGCGCAATTGATCGAATCGATCAACGTTTACCGCAGCCAACTGCAGCGCTGTGCCGGCCAGGTCTCAGCGGAGTTGCCGCCACTGTCGGCCGACCCGCGCCTGGTGCTGACCGCCTCGAGCATCGGCAATCTGCAGCAGGCCATGGCCACTGCGGGTTACCCCATGAAGAATGTGCAGGCCATCAGCCTGTCCGGGCCTCGCGATGCAGCCTCGGCGATGAAAGCGATTCAGGAGAGTTTTTGCCAGATCGTCCTCGACCCGCAGTTCGTCGATGTCGGCGTCAGCCGCCAGGACAATCAGTGGCGCATCGTCGTGGCGCGGCCACTGCTGAGTTCACGCCTGGGCGACTGGCAGACCGAGGGCCAGAAGCTGCTCATCGAACTCAACGCCGCACGGGCCAAGCCGCGTCAATGCGGCACCCAGTCGTTCAATGCGACCGCGCCGCTGGCCTGGAACGCCACGCTGGGCACGGCCGCCGAAACCCACTCGCGCTCCATGGCCAACAACAACTACTTCGACCACAAGGACCGCGATGGCCGCACCCCGGGCGACCGCGCGGAACTGGCCGGCTACGACTTCCAGCAGATCGGCGAAAACATCGCCGCCGGGCAGGACAGCGTACGCAAGGTGGTCGAAGGCTGGCTGACCAGCCCCGGTCACTGCGCCAACCTGATGAACCCGCAGTTCCGTGAATTGGGCGCGGCGTATGCGACCGATCCGAAGAGCGATGCGGGGATTTACTGGACGGCGGTGTTTGGCGCGCAGTAACCAAAAACCGAAGTCCCTGTAGGAGGGCTGGTCCACGTAGTGGCTCCAGACCGTGTACATCAGGATTACAGTTCATCATAGATCCGGTCGATCACCCGGTCATCAATAGTGATTGGACGCCCGTCAAAGTTGCTCTTAGCCTGCGCTCAACAAGTCCGCAAACAACGTAATCCGTAACTGTAGGAGCGAGCCTGCTCGCGATGGTCCCAAGGACACCGCGTTTAACCAGAAAGCGCGCGTAATCGTTAACGACCATCGCGAGCAGGCTCGCTCCTACAGGTTTTGCGGATACTCATTCAATGTGTGCCGTGCCAAGAAAGAAAATCATGTCAGAACGAGTCTTGATCGATGGCTTCTCCCGGCGCGTGGACTATCTGCGGATATCGGTCACCGACCGCTGCGATTTCCGTTGCGTGTATTGCATGGCCGAGGACATGCAGTTTCTGCCGCGCCAACGGGTGTTGACGCTGGAAGAGATTTATCAACTGGCACAAAGCTTCGTGGCGCTGGGCACCCGCAAGATCCGTCTGACCGGAGGTGAGCCGCTGATCCGTCCGGGCGTGGTGCAACTGTGCGAGAAGATCGCCGCCCTGCCCGGCCTGCGTGAACTGTGCATGACCACCAATGGTTCGCAGTTGGCCAAACTGGCCGAGCCGTTGTTCGAGGCCGGGGTCAAGCGCCTCAACATCAGCCTCGACTGCCTGGACCCGCAACGCTTTCGCGAACTGACTCGCACCGGTGATCTGGCGCAGGTGATCAAGGGCATCGACGCGGCCAACCAGGCGGGATTTCGCAACACCAAGCTCAATTGCGTGGTGATGAAAGGCCGCAACGACCATGAGATCAATGATCTGGTGAGCTTCGCCATCGACCGTAACCTCGACATCTCCTTCATCGAGGAAATGCCGTTGGGCACCATCGACGAACACAGCCGCGCCGAATCGTTTTTCGCAAGCAGCCAGGTCCGCGAACGCATCGCCGAACGCTACACTTTGATTGATTCCGCCGAGTCGACCCAGGGTCCGTCGCGCTACTGGCGCCTGGCCGAGGCGCCGCAGATTCGCCTGGGGTTCATCTCACCCCACAGCCACAACTTTTGCGGCACCTGCAACCGGGTGCGACTGACCGTGGAAGGACGTCTGCTGCTGTGCCTGGGCAATGAGCACGCAGTGGATCTCAAGGCTGTGTTGCGCAGCCACCCCGGACAGCCCGAACGCCTGGAAAAAGCCATTATCGAGGCGATGAAACTCAAGCCTTATCGACACAACTTCGAAGTGAACGACGATGTTCAGGTCATTCGCTTCATGAACATGACGGGCGGCTGAACCCCATGATCGTCAGACCCAAACCCAACCTGATCGGCGTGCTGACGTCCCTCAAGGGTTCGATTGCCAAGCGCATTGCCTGGCGCAGCCTGATGGTGACGTTGCTCGCCGCGGCCATCGTGCTCATCGAAACCTTGCACCCCAGCTACTTTTCCAAGGTCAGCGCCACGCCCTTCACGCTGCTGGGTTTGTCGTTGTCGATCTTCATGAGCTTTCGCAACAACGCCTGCTACGACCGCTGGTATGAAGCGCGCAAGGCGTGGGGCGATGTGATCGTGGAAGTCCGCTCGATGATTCGTGAAACCCTGGCCATCAAAGACACGGATGAGCGACACACGGTCCTCAGCAACCTGTGCGGCTTTGCCCATGCCCTCAATGCGCGGCTGCGCCAGGAAAACGAACTGGCCGCCAGTGGCGACTGGCTGCAGCCGATGCCCAAGGGCAACTCCACGGACGTCAGTGGGCAGATACTGATGCAGGTCGGCCAACAGTGCTCGGCTCTCAACGAGTCCGGGGCGATCAACGACTGGCGCTACACGCTCATGGCCAACCATCTGACCAGCCTGACCCACGCGCAGGCGGTTTGTGAACGGATCAAGAACACTCCACTGCCGTTTCCCTACACCCTGCTGCTGCACCGCACCATCTACCTGTTCTGCATCCTCCTGCCGTTCGCCATGGCCGAGCCCCTGGGCTGGCTGACACCGATTTTCACCGCGATTGTCAGCTACACCTTTTTCGGCCTGGATGCGATTGCCGATGAACTGGAAGACCCCTTCGGCCGCGACGAAAACGACCTGCCCACCGACGCCATCGTGCGCAACATCGAGCGTGATGTGTTGGCCGCGCTGGGTGTGACGGAACTGCCGCCACAACTGGAGCCGGTGGATTTTGTTCTGAATTGACCCTCAAGAAACACGCAATCCCTGTAGGAGCGGGCTTGCCCGCGAGGGCGGTGGGTCAGGCAACATCTCTGTTGAATGTGCCGGCCTCTTCGCGAGCAGGCTCGCTCCCACAGGGGACTGTAGCCAGGCGCGGGATTAGCGTGCACTGAAGATCAAAACTGTAGGAGCGAGCCTGCTCGCGATTGCGGACTGTCTGCAAACATCTCTATTGAGTGGTGCATCTGATGTTCTGAATCAAACATTTACACGCGTCACATTCCTCCCTAGTATCCAGCCATCCCCGGATGGCTTGTGCTACTCGCCACCGACGATTTGCGCCGCCGGAAACCTGCGCCATGCGTACTTTGCCATCAGAACAGCAACTGCTGAAACTCTCGAACCTGGCCGCCTCGCTGCTGGCCGTGGACGGCATTGCATGAAGCGCATCGTCAACCTGCCCATGGCCCTGCGCCGCTCCAAACTGCGTCACTCCGCACGTCCGCCGGATAGCGCCCTGCTCGCCTGATCGGCGAGCCCCTTCCTTTCGCTATCCCTGCGTTTGCTCAGCGTATGCAATCCCTGTAGGAGCTGGCTTGTCAGCTCCTGCAAGTTGCGCACGTTGACTGACCGGCATTGAGCTTCTTTCAATTCTGCGTGGACACCGACATGACTCAACGTTGCAATTCTTACTACACCGCCACCCTCGACCAAGACACCGACTACCCAACGCTGCAAGGCCAGCACCGGGTTGACGTGGTGATCATCGGCGGCGGATTCACCGGCGTGGCCAGCGCCGTCGAGCTGGCGGAAAAAGGCCTGAAGGTCGCCATCGTCGAAAGCCACAAGATCGGCTGGGGCGCCACCGGGCGCAATGGCGGCCAGGTCACCGGCAGCCTGTCGGGCGACGAAGCCATGCGCAAACAGATGCGCCGCACCATAGGCGATGAAGTCGACGACTTCATCTGGAACCTGCGCTGGCGCGGACACCAGATCATCCGGCAGCGCGTGGAAAAATACGGCATCGCCTGCGACCTCAAGCACGGCCACCTGCACGCCGCGTACAAACCCGCGCACATGGACGGCTTGCGCAAGGATTACGACGAGGCGGTGCGCCGGGGCATGGGCGATGAGGTCAGTCTGCTCGACCGCAGCCAGGTGCGCGACCTGCTGCAAAGCGACCTCTACCACGGCGCGATCAAGAACACCCGCAACATGCACCTGCATCCGTTGAACCTGTGCATCGGCGAAGCCCGCGCAGCCGAGAGCCTCGGTGCGTTGATCTTCGAGAACAGCGAAGTGCTGGAGATCATCCATGGCGATGGCCTTCACAAGCGCCCCGGCATACGCACCGCCCACGGGCAGATCGACGCCAATCAGGTGCTGCTGGCCGGCGACGTCTACCACAAGCTGGAACCGGGCAAGCTCAAGGGCAAGATTTTCCCGGCCATGGGCGGCATCGTCACCACCGCGCCGCTGGGCGATCTGGCCAGACAGATCAACCCCGAAGACCTGGCGGTCTACGACTGCCGTTTCGTACTCGACTACTACCGCCTGACCGCTGACGGTCGCCTGTTGTTCGGTGGCGGCGCCAACTACAGCGGCAAGGATTCGCGCGACATCGCCGCCGAGCTGCGCCCGTGCATCGAGCAAACCTTCCCGGCGCTCAAAGGCGTGGCCATCGACTACCAGTGGAGCTGCGCGATGGGCATCGTGATCAACCGTATCCCGCAACTGGGCAAGCTCTCGGACAACGTCTGGTATTGTCAGGGCTACTCCGGCCACGGCATCGCCACCACCCACATCATGGGCGAAATCATGGGGCGGGCGATCACCGGGCAACTGGAGCAGTTCGACACCTTCGCCGCCTGCCAGCACATCCGTGTGCCCATGGGCGACCTGCTCGGCAACCCGATGCTCGCCGCGGGCATGTGGTACTACCAGATGCTTGAGCGATTGCGCTGAGATTGTTGGCCAATACATTCAACATGGATGTTGTTTGTTCCGGCCCCTTCGCGGGCAAGCCCGCTCCTACAGGGGTTGTTTTCCGGCCTCGATATTTGTGGTCGACATCGATCCCTGTGGGAGCGGCGGTGCGGCGATCCGACTTGCCCGCGAAGGGGCCGCTACATTCAATACATCTACCAGCAAAAAATGCTCAAGCCTGCACCACCTCGATCCCCAGCGCCCGGTAATCCTCGACATTGCCTGACGCCACATGCCGTTCGGTGATCAGCGTGTGCACGCGGTTGCAAGGCGCGACGACAAAGGGCTCCACCGCACCGAGTTTGTCTGCGGTGGTGACGGCGATCACGTGGGAAGCACAGTCGAGCATCGCCTGTTTCACCGGCACTTCATCAAAATGCAGTGAACTCAAGCCCACCTGCGGGTGTATTGCGCAGACCCCGGTAAACAACAGGTCGGCCTTGATGCCCGCCAGCAGCCGCAGGGTTTCGTGGCCGCTGGCCGACAGCGTCGCCGGGTTTAGCTGGCCGCCGGCCAGGATCACCTTGATGCCTTGGTATTCGGACAGGGTAATGGCCGTCATCGGTGACGCGGTGATCGCGGTGATGGCGATGTCCGCCGGCAGCGAGCGCGCAATCTGCAAGGTGGTGGTGCCGGAATCGAACACCACGATCTGACCGTTCTGCACCCGTTGCGCGGCCAGTTGCGCCAGATGGGTTTTCACTTCATCGGTTTCGCTGATCCGGGTGAAATAGTCCTTGCCCGTATCCTTGGGTCGCGGCAACGCCCCGCCGTGCACCCGCTGCACCAGGCCGGCGCTGGCCAGCTCTGCCAGATCGCGGCGGATGGTGTCTTCGGACACCGCGAAATGCTGGCTCAACTCCGAGGCCATGACCTTGCCATCACGTTCGAGGATTAACAGGATCTTTTGCCGGCGCACTGACGGAAGTTCGGCTGCAGATTGGTTGTCGTGCATGTTTTTGCTCGTTTATGCGTTTAATTGCGTGTTACCCGAGAGTATCTGCAACCCTGCGCAAAAACAACGAACCGGCCAGGTATCATTTTTTTCGATCTTTCAAATCATTACGCCGAATTTTTCATTTTCCTGTGACCTGTTCAAGATGGCGCCGTCACTCATGTTTTGGATGGAAACTTCATGAATATCAATTTTGCTTTTGCGTGCATGATCGTGGTCTCGTTCACGATTGCACTGGTTCACGCCTGACCGACAGATCGTGAGGCTTCAAGATGTGCAAGGTCGTGGTAAAAAGCCTGACAGATCAGGAATATGCTCTATAAACAGTGGTGTCACGATTTCCGATCAGGGGAACTGGAAGGCTCCCCCGGAAGTTGATCTCTAAAAAAGCGGCGGACAATTGAGTGCCCGCCAGGAGACACCACCGATGAAAGCCCTGAAAATCGCCGCCAGTGAAGGCGCATCCACTTGTTTCCTGAACGCCCGGGAGGTGGTCCCGCTCGGTCACACCGACTTCACCGACGTCGCCGTGGCCGTGGTGTCGGTCAATGATGTGTTGGCCGGATCCCTCGACGCCATTCAGCGCACCGGTTTTGATATCCCGATTTTCCTGGTGGCGTCCCCCGGCACCAGCACCCACCCCCGGGAAGTCTACAAACACCTCAATGACGTGCTGTTGCAAGTGAACGGCATCTTCGACCTGTCCCCCAGCAACGTCGAATACCACGGTAACCAACTGGAGACCGCCGCCAAGGCCTATGAAGAAAGCCTGCTGCCGCCGTTCTTCGATGCGCTCAAACACTACACCGAAGCCGCCAACGCGACCTTTGCCTGCCCCGGTCACCAGGGCGGCCAGTTCTTTCGCAAGCACCCGGCCGGCCGGCAGTTTTTCGACTTCTTCGGCGAGACGCTGTTTCGCGCCGACATGTGCAACGCCGACGTCAAGCTCGGCGACCTGCTGATCCACGAAGGCCCGGCACTGCTGGCACAGAAACACGCCGCGCAAGTGTTCAACGCCGACAAGACCTACTTCGTGCTCAACGGCACCTCGGCCTCGAACAAGGTGGTGACCAACGCCCTGTTGACCCCGGGCGACCTGGTGCTGTTCGACCGCAACAACCACAAGTCCAATCACCAGGGCGCCTTGTTGCAGGCCGGTGCCACGCCGGTCTATCTGGAAACCGCGCGCAACCCTTATGGCTTCATCGGCGGCATCGACGCCCACTGTTTCGAAGAAAACTATCTGCGCGAGCTGATCACCGAAATCGCCCCGGACAAGGCGCAACTGCCACGGCCGTTCCGCCTGGCGATCATTCAACTGGGCACCTACGACGGCACCGTGTACAACGCCCGGCAAGTGGTCGACCGCATCGGCAAACTGTGTGACTACATCCTGTTCGACTCGGCGTGGGTCGGCTACGAACAGTTCATTCCGATGATGAAAGACTGCTCGCCGCTGTTGCTCGACCTCAACGAGAACGACCCGGGCATCTTCGTCACGCAATCGGTGCACAAACAGCAGGCCGGTTTTTCCCAGGCCTCGCAAATCCACAAGAAAGACCGGCACATCAAAGGCCAGGCGCGCTATTGCAACCATCACCGGCTCAACAACGCCTTCATGGCCCAGGCGTCCACCAGCCCGTTCTACCCGCTGTTCGCCTCACTGGATGTGAATGCGCGCATTCACTCCGGCCGCAGTGGCCTGCGTCTGTGGGAAGACTGCGTGAAGTTCGGTATCGAAGCGCGCAAGCTGATCCTCGAAGCCTGCACCCTGGTCCGCCCGTTCGTGCCGGATACCATTGAAGGGCGTGCGTGGGAGGACTATCCAACGGAAGAAATCGCCAGCGACATCCGCTTCTTCGAGTTCCATCCCAAGGACCGCTGGCACGCCTTTGCCGGCTACGCCGAGAAGCAGTACTTCATCGACCCGTGCAAGTTGCTGTTCACCACGCCGGGCATCGACCCGGTGGACGGCAGCTACACCGACTTCGGCATTCACGCCGGCATCCTGGCCAACTTCCTGCGCGAGAACGGCATCGTCCCGGAAAAGTGCGACCTCAACTCGATCCTGTTCCTGCTCACGCCGGCCGAAGACTGGGCGAAGATGACCCACCTGGCCGCACAGATCGCCCGCTTCGAACGCTTCATCAGCGAAGACGCACCGATGAGCCGGGTGCTGCCGGCCATCTACGCGCAGCACCAGGAACGCTACCGCGACTACACCATCCGCCAGCTCTGCCAGGAAATGCACGACCTGTATCGCAGCCACAACGTGCAGCAGTTGCAGAAGGACATGTTCCGCAAGGCACACTTCCCGAAAAAGGCCATGAACCCGCAGCAAGCACAAATCGAGTACATCCGTGGCAACGTCGAACTGGTGGCGCTGGCGGATGCGGACGGGCGTATCGCGGCCGAGGGCGCGCTGCCTTATCCGCCGGGCGTCTTGTGCGTGGTGCCCGGGGAGATCTGGGGTGGCGCGGTGTTGAAGTACTTCCTGGCCCTGGAAGAAGGCATCAACCGCTTGCCCGGTTTCACGCCGGAGTTGCAGGGGGTGTACCTGCAGCAGGAAGGCGGTCGCACCCGGGCGTATGGGTACGTGATCAACGCCTGATGGCAGGCGGCAGGAGCCGGCGAGGGCCGGCTCCTGCCCAACGCATCGATCAGAATTTTTCCGCAATGAACTTGAACGGATAGTCCGGCTCCCGGTACTTACCGGGACCTTGCCGTTTGGGCAGCTTCACTGTCGCCCGAGGTACTTCCTCGTAAGGAATGCTTTTGAGCACATCACTGATGATGTTCAGTCGCGCCCGTCGCTTGTCATTGGAGTTGGCGACTCGCCAAGGGGCGAATTTGGTGTCGGTGTACTTGAACATGTCGTCCCGGGCACGGGAGTAGTCGTACCAGCGGTTGTAGGACTTGAGGTCCATGGGCGACAGCTTCCAGATCTTGCGCCCGTCGGTGATACGCGCCTTGAGGCGTCGGGTCTGTTCCTCCTGACTCACCTCAAGCCAGTACTTGATCAGGATGATTCCCGATTCGACCAGTGCCTGCTCGACACGCGGCGCCACGGTAAGAAACGTGCGCACCTGCTCCTCGCTGCAAAAGCCCATGACCCGCTCGACCCCGGCGCGGTTGTACCAGCTGCGATCGAAGATCACCACTTCACCGGCCGCCGGCAGGTGCGGCAGATAACGTTGCAAATACATCTGGCTTTTTTCCCGGTCGGTCGGCGCCGGCAGCGCCATCACCCGGAACACCCGCGGACTGACCCGTTCGGTCAGCGCCTTGATGGTCCCGCCCTTGCCGGCGCCATCACGGCCCTCGAAGATGATGCAAATCTTCGCGCCCGTGTGCTGCACCCACTCCTGCAACTTGACCAGCTCGACGTGCAGCTTCGCCAGTTCCTCGAGATACACCTTGTTCTTGAGCTTGTCGCCTTCGACCGGTTTGCTTTTCGGTGCAGCCTTCTTCTTTGCCATGCCCGTTATCTCCTTCAATGCGTCACACAGCGTCCGGAGTGCGCCCGGCCGCGTTCATTCAGCCTCGACTGCGCTGGTAGTGTTCAACCGCCTGCTCCAGATTCAGGAACATGCGCGCCTCGCCCAACGTATGGCCCAACGGTGCCTTGATGACCATGTCCCATACGCCCGGGCTCATGCCCACCAGCCACAGTGAAATGCCTTTTTCGCGCATTCGCTGTTCCGCTCCGGTGAGCATTTTCAGGGCTGTGTATTCCAGGTCGAACACGCTGCGCAGGTCCAGGACCACGACTTTGGGGGTCGCGACATCAATCAGCGGTCGGATCTTCTCGGCGATGCGCTCGGCGTTGGCGAAAAAAATCCGCCCTTCAGGCCGAAGCAACAGCAGCCCGTCAAAGTGTTCGTCATCGACGTGGTCGGCGGACTGCGGCCGGTACACATTGGTGCCGGGTTTGCGCCCGAGGATGTGCACGGGTGGGTCCGAGACTTGATAGGCCAGTGCCAGCAACGAGACGATAATCGCCACGACGATCCCTTGCAGCGTGCCCAACAGCATCACGCCGATCATGGCCACCACGGCCCAGGCAAATTCGGTACGGCGAACCGACAGGATCTCGCGAAATTCCGCCGGCTCGATCAGACCCACCGAATACACAATCACCACGGCAGCGAGCGTGGCATTGGGCATCAGGCCAATCAGCGGCGCCAGCAGCAGGCAAGTGCCCAAAGCCAGTGCTGCGGTGACCAGTGCGGCCAGTTGCGAACGGGCGCCGGCCAGGCGGTTCACAGCGGTTTGAGTGGTCCCGCCACCGGCGACCATGGCCCCGAGAAATGCGCCGCCGATGTTGGCAACGCCGGTGGCCAGCAGCTCCCGATTCGGCTGTGGCGCGGGCTCGTCACTGCGGGCGAACGCGCGCCCCGCCGCGATGGTTTCGGTGAAACTCATCAGCGCGATGCCCATCGCCGAAGGCCACAGGGTTTCGGCCAGCGACCATACCGGCAGGGTCGGCGCGGGCAATCCGATCGGCACCAGGCCGACGGCGGACACACCAAAGCTCTCCAGGCCAAACAGGCTCATGCCAAGGATGCCCAGCGCCACCGCAATCAACGGTGCGGGCAGCCGCGGCGTAAAACGCTTCATGCCGACCAGCAGCAAGACCATGGACACACCGACCGCCACGGTGGGCAGCGAGGCATGACCGATGCTCTGAACCGTGGCCAGCAGATTGTGCAGGAAGCCACCTTTGTCGATGTGAGTACCGAGCAATTTGGGTAGCTGGTCGAGCACGATGACCACGCCGATGCCGGCCTTGAAGCCCACCAGCACCGGCTCGGAAATGAAATTGGCGACGAAACCCAGGCGCAGCAATCCCGCGACGATCAGGATCGCGCCCACCATCAGGGCCAGCGTGGCGGAACCCGCGAGCAAGGTCGCCGCATCGCCATCGGGGCTGATCTGGCCCAAGGCGGAACCGGCGAGAATGGCCAGGGTGGTCGTGGTGCTGACACTGAGCGGGCGCGAGGTGCCGAGCACGGCGTAGATCACCATCGGCACCAGCGCCGTGTACAGCCCGACCTGCACCGGCAGACCGGCAATGGTGGCGTACGCCAGCGCCTTGGGAATGACCACGGCCGCTGCCGTCAGCCCGGCGACCACATCGCCTCGCAGCCAGTCTGGCCGATAACTGCCGAGCCATTGCGGGATCAACAGGCTGCGCAAGGTACCCCGCGGCGGAGTGCCAGGACCGCGCTCTTGCGGATGGCTGCCTTGTTGATTCATGAGTCGCTCCAGTCGTAAATCGTCCCATGCGGATGATGAGTAGACTCAACTGACCGCACAATCCTTTAACTGCACGCGTAACCACTGCAAACCTTCATCGGCAGCGAAGCGCGTGTACCGGCAGGCAGTCCACGCAGGCTCGACCAGTTACAAATGTAGCCGGTTTGCACGGCTACGCCGCCCAATGGCTGGCGAAGGGGGCAGACGCCCCGCCATCACCGGTCAAAAAGGGAAAGCCTTGTATGGACGACGTCATGAAAGCGATAAATGAGCTATACCCGCTAACTCCCCCCATTGCAGTTCTTCAGCTCAGGAGTTTGGCAATGAAGCTCAAAACCTCACTGGCGGCACTCATGGTTGCGGCAAGCCTGTTCGGTTGCACCACCTCATCGACCCACGGCGTGAACGTTCCCCTGGTCGCAACCCGGCAAAACGCCGGTCAGATCGGCACCGTCACGTTGACGGACTGGGACAAGAAAACCGGGCTGAGTTTCTTCGTCAGCGGTGTTCCAACCGGGGTTATCCTGCCCTTGCGTCTTTACTCTTTCATCAATAACGGCAGCTGCCAGCAACCCGGGTCAGTCGCCTACGCGATGAACGACACCGTCAACACCGAACGCCAAGCCGTACGCGGCTGGTCTTTTACCAGAACCGCACCTGTGCCGTTGCAGACCCTGCTTGACGGCAAGTATTCGGTGGTCGTGCGCACGGCTGCGACCGATGGCAACGTCGATATTTTTTGCGGGGATATCAAGGCTGAAATGTTAGCGAAATAGCTGCGACCCTTTCAGGCCGGCCCTCGATACCGCTCGTGCCACCGGTTGTCCGGTGCGAGCGGTGGCGTCTGGTGAGTGCAGAGGGAGCCGGTAGAAGCTGAGTTCACGAATCTGTCATTACTCACTGATAACGTCCTGGCGCTTTTGCCTGTCCGCGTAATGTCCGGCGATCAAATTCCAAATGCAAAAAACCCGCCTTTGAGCGGGTTTTTGGCTTTTCAGAAACTGATGTCTACAACCGCGAACTCAATGGGATTTTTTCGAGGTCGACAGCCCGGCTTTACTCAAGCCTTTGGTGTTGTGATCACCTGGCGTCGAGGCCGAAATAGCGCTGGCCTTGGCGACGCCACGGGTATCGGAGTGGGCGAGGCCTGAGGTCGTGGTGCCATGACCGTTATCGTCATTGCGCTCACTACCGTAGTGGTTCCCGCTCAGGCCACGGTCGCGCACGGATTTGCCAGCATGGTCGCTGTCCAGCCCGTTGCCGCGGCCGTTACTGCCGGAGTGGCCCGTACCGGCGTGTCCGCCACCCATACCGCCGCCGTGGCCTCCACCGTTTCCGCCGCCGTTTCCGCCACCACCGCCACCGCCGTCCTTCGCGTATGCGGAACCCATGATCGACAGGCTATCAGGGAGTAACGGGGCGGCTGCAAGCATCATGGCGCATGACATTACAGCAACGAGACTCTTGTTTTTTAAAAGCATGATGGCTTCCATAGGTGGTTGATATCGCGTGACGTATGACGCGATATCCCTCCAACAGTTCAAATACCACGACAGATGGCTGGAGCACCTTGAAACAGCGGGAAGACTACCTTCCACAGGTTAATCAAACGCACCGTCGAGAATTTCATAGACAAGCCCGGTGGCCAGCGCAACCAGGATCAGGTCCGTGCCGACTTGCTGCCATTCGTAGCCATCATAGTGGGGCAGCCTGCCGGCCAGTCGGCCATCCAGTTTTTTCGCAATGCCGGGTGGAAGCGGCTTGCCTCGGGCGAGGTTCTTTTGAATACCCGGTGGCAAATCAGGCCCGGGGCTCCAGTAGCCCGTATTCACGCCAATGATCTCGAGCACGCTGCCACGGTTTATGCTCGGGCCATTGCTCCAGTCCTCACCACCGCCGGAACTCTTGTTCTTGTTGCCATGACCGCCCTGGTTGCCATGGTTGACCTTCCCGTTACCCTGGCCGTTACCGGGATCAGCCAGCGCCGTCACCGAGCCGCAGACCAGAGTCAAACAGGTAACAGCTGCAATCAATGATCGAGTCCTGAACATGATTCATTCCTTCGCGGTGGGGAATATTCCCTGAAATTTAGACGCTATTGGCGAAGTTGGTTCAATCGAGTCACCGAACACTGAACCGTCTACGCTTATCCGGTCGAAGCTTGGTTTCACGTCCGACCAATCGCCAACTTTACCGTAGACGTTGCCTATTAATCCGGGCGTGCGAAATCGCGAAGGAATTTACCCGCAGGGGCCATTTGGCGTCCTGCAGGCCGCTTTTTTCGAGGACCTGTTCGGTCAAGGGGTTTGCAGGCTCGTCCACAGGTATTGCGCCAGTTGACCGGCTGCCTTCACATCAGAAGTTGGCGGGCGTGTTGGCACTGATAATCTCCGCCTCATCCGCCCCGATATTGCGAAACTTGTGCGGCAACGTCGTCGGGAAGTAGTAACCATCCCCGGCGTTCAGCACGCTCACCTGGCCATCCACGGTCAATTCCACCGTGCCACGGGTCACCAACCCACACTCCTCGCCTTCGGAATGCACGATCGGCTCTTCCCCGGAACTGGCGCCCGGTGCGTATTGCTCGCGCAGCAAGCGCATCTGCCGGCTCGGCACGGACGCACCGATCAGCAGCAGGCGCAGGCCATGGCGGCCAAGGTCGGGCTGTTCGTTGGCGCGGAAGACGTACTGGTGTTCGCGCGGTGGCTGATCGAAGGTAAAGAAGTCGGCCAGGGACATGGGGATGCCCTCCAGCAATTTCTTCAGCGAGCTGACGGAAGGACTGACCCGATTCTGTTCGATCAGGGAGATGGTTGCATTGGTGACGCCGCTACGCCGGGCCAGCTCGCGCTGGGACATTTTGTAGCTTTCGCGTACTAGTTTGAGTCGTGAGCCCGTGTCCATGACAGCCTTATGTGCCAAACCTGTAGGAGCGAGCTTGCTCGCGATTGCGATCTGACCTTCAACATTGATGTCGACTGAACCAACGCTTTCGCGAGCAAGCTCGCTCCTACAGGGATAATGGATGGGTGGAGTGCAGGCGCGGATCACGCCGTTTTCCGGTCCCGGAAACGTGAAAGGCGGCTATTAAATCACGTTTGTTCGTAATGCTCAGCAGGTTCGATAAACGGCAGAAAAAAACGACCTGTGGGAGCGAGCCTGCTCGCGAAAGCGGTGTGTCAGGCGACATCGATTTTGGCTGATATAGCCTCTTCGCGAGCAGGCTCGCTCCCACAAGTGGACTGCGGTGTATCGGATAAAAAACCGGCAACTCCTGTTTCTGGAAGCCGCCGGCGAGGTAAGGCTTAGATGCCGAAACGGTCGCGCAGCGAGTAGTACACGGCGCCGAGGGCGGTCAACGGCGCCGAGAAGGTGCGCCCGCCGATCATCGGCATGTGCGGCAAGGATGCAAACGCGTCGAAACGCTCGGCGTCGCCACGGATCACTTCCGAGATCAGTTTGCCGGCCAGGTGCGAGCAGGTAACGCCGTGACCGCTGTAGCCCTGCATGTAATAGGCGTTTTTCTCGATACGACCGAATTGCGGCATGCGCGACATGGTCAGCAGGAAGTTGCCGGTCCAGCGGTAGTCGATCCTCACGTCCTTCAATTGCGGGAAGGTCTTGAGAATCTTCGGGCGGATCAGTTGTTCGATGTCGTCCGGCTCGCGCGCACCATAGACCACACCGCCGCCGTACAGCAGGCGGTTGTCGGCGGTCAGGCGGTAGTAGTCGAGCAGGTAGTTGCAGTCTTCGACGCAGTAGTTGTTCTTGATCAGGCTGCGGGCCTGCTTTTCCGACAACGGCTCGGTGACGACGATCTGCGAACCGCACGGCATGCTCTTGCTGGTCACGCGGTTGTCCAGACCCTGCGGCAGATAGGCGTTACCGGCGATCAGCAGGTACTTGGCCTTCACCACACCTTTGGCAGTGCGCACGGTGATGGGCTCGCCGTAGGTGATTTCCACCGCCGCCGATTGCTCGTAGATCTTGCCGCCCAAGCCGATGATCGCCGAAGCCTCACCGAGGGCCAGGTTCAGTGGGTGAATGTGGCCGCCCTGCATGTCCAGCAGGCCACCGACGTAGGCGTCGGAGCCGACTTCGCGCTTGATGTCGGCCGCGTCGAGCATTTTCAGGTTCTTGTTGCCGTAGCGTTCCCAGCTCTTCTTCTGCTCGGCCAGGCCCTTGAGTTGCTTCTTGTTCATCGCCGCGAAGATACCGCCGGGACGGTAATCGCACTGGATGTCGTAGTGCTGTATGCGCTGACGAATGATGTCGGCGCCTTCGAAAATCATGCTGCCGAGGATTTCAGCAGTCTTGTCGCCATAACGCTCTTCGATGACATCGACGTCGCGGCTGTAGGAGTTGACCAGTTGCCCGCCGTTGCGACCGCTGGCGCCGAAGCCGACTTTCGCCGCTTCGAGCACGGTCACGCTGTAGCCCGCTTCAGCGAGGAACAGGGCCGAGGACAGGCCGGTGTAGCCGGCGCCGATCACGCAGACGTCGCAGTCCACCGCCCCTTCCAGCACCGGAAAATCACCGGTGAAGTTGCGGGTGGCGGCGTAGTAGCTGTTTACATGCTGTTGGTTAAAAGAGTCTTGTTTCATACATTTCTCCGATGGCCGCCGACAGAGCCGGCGACCGTCGCTTTATTGTTATCAGAGCTTGATCCAGGTCGCCTTGAGTTCGGTGTACTTGTCGAACGCGTGCAGCGATTTGTCCCGACCGTTACCCGACTGCTTGAACCCGCCGAACGGCGCGGTCATGTCGCCACCGTCGTACTGGTTGACCCAGACGCTGCCGGCACGCAGGCCGCGGGCGAAGGTGTGGGCCTTGCTCAGGTTGCTGGTCCACACGCCGGCGGCCAGGCCGAAGATGCTGTCGTTGGCAATCGCCAGGGCTTCATCGAAGGTGTCGAAGGTGATGACCGACAGCACCGGGCCGAAGATTTCTTCCCGGGCGATGGTCATGGCGTTGGTCACGCCGTCGAAAATCGCCGGTTCCAGATACAGGCCACCGGAGTCCTCGAGGGTACGGCTGCCGCCGGCGATCAGTTGACCGCCCTGCTGCTTGCCGACTTCGATGTAGCGCAATACGTTTTCCAGCTGACGCTGATCGACCACCGCGCCGACCGTTGTTGCAGGGTCCAGCGCATGCCCCGGTTTCCAGGCTTGCAGCGCCTCGACCAGCAGCGGGATGAACTGCTCACGAATCGAGCGCTCCACCAGCAGGCGAGAACCGGCGGTGCAGACCTCACCCTGGTTGAAGGCGATGCCACTGGCCGCTGCCTGTGCTGCCGCGCGCAAGTCCGGCGCGTCGGCAAACACCACGTTCGGGCTCTTGCCCCCCGCTTCGGCCCAGACGCGTTTCATGTTGCTTTGTCCGGCGTAGATCATCAGTTGCTTGGCAATCGCCGTGGAGCCGGTGAAGGCCAGCACGTCGACGTCCATGTGCAGCGCCAGCGCCTTGCCGACGGTGTGGCCGTAGCCCGGCAGGACGTTGAACACGCCTTTCGGGATGCCGGCGTCCAGCGCCAGCTGCGCGATGCGGATCGCGGTCAGCGGGGATTTTTCCGAAGGCTTGAGGATGAACGAGTTGCCCATCGCCAGGGCCGGGGCGAATTTCCAGCTGGCCATGATCAGCGGGAAGTTCCACGGCACGATGGCCGCGACCACGCCGACCGCTTCGCGCGTCACCAGACCCAATTGATCGTGGGGCGTGGCGGCGACTTCATCGTAGATCTTGTCGATGGCTTCGGCGGTCCAGCGGATCGCGTTGGCGGTCGCCGGAATGTCGATGCTCATCGAATCGCTGATCGGCTTGCCCATGTCGAGGGTTTCGAGCAGGGCCAGTTCTTCCTGGTTCGCCAGGATCAGATCGGCGAAGCGGATCAGGATGCGCTTGCGCTCGGCCGGGGCCAGGTTGGCCCACACGCCGGATTCGAAGGTACGGCGTGCGACGGCGACTGCTGCATTGGCGTCGGCTTCGTCGGTGCTGGCGACGTTCGCCAGGAAACGACCGTCCACGGGGCTGATGCATTCGAACGTGGCGCCACTGGCGGCCGCGCAGTATTGGCCGTCAATGAATGCGCGACCTTCGATAGAGAGGGACTGGAAGCGTTGCTCCCAGTCGCTGCGAGTGTTTGTCATGGTTGTGACTCGACGCAGGGGAATAGGTGATCGTCGGGCTGAATGCCCTCAATCAAACATTTGAAACCCGATCCCTGTAGGAGCGAGCTTGCTCGCGAAGGAAGTCAATGATCACGCGGGAAACCTGAATCACCTCGGCGCCATCGGGTTTTTCGCGAGCAAGCTCGCTCCTACAGGGGTAGTCACCCGCCATCAAGGGTGTGGCGGGCAGCTGCCAATCAGACCGTATGCAAGTACCAGTTGTACTCAAGGTCCGAGATGGAGTTCTCGAACTCGGCCAGCTCGCTTTCCTTGCACGCCACGAACACGTCGATGTACAGCGGGTCGATGTACCTGGCCATGACTTCGCTGTCATCCAGCTCGCGCAGTGCATCGCGCAGGTTGTTCGGCAGGCTCTGCTCGTTTTGCTCGTAGCTGTTGCCTTCCACCGGGGCGCCCGGTTCGATCTGGTTGGTCAGGCCGTGATGAACACCGGCCAGGACCGACGCCATCAGCAGGTAAGGGTTGGCATCGGCGCCCGCTACGCGGTGTTCGATGCGCACCGAGTCTGGCGAGCCGGTCGGTACACGCACGGCCACGGTACGGTTGTCGATGCCCCAGCTCGGCGAGTTCGGCACGTAGAACTGTGCGCCGAAACGACGGTACGAGTTGACGTTCGGGCAAAGGAAGGCCATCTGCGCCGGCAGGGTCTCGAGCACACCGCCGATCGCGTGACGCAGCGCGGCGTTCTGCTCGGGATCCTCGCTGGCAAAGATGTTGTTGCCTTCTTTATCGAGAATCGAAATGTGCACGTGCAGACCGTTGCCCGCCTGGCCCGGATACGGCTTGGCCATAAAGGTGGTGTCCATCTCGTGGTCGTAGGCGATGTTCTTCACCAGACGCTTGAGCAGGACCGCGTAGTCGCACGCCTTGATCGGGTCGGCCACGTGATGCAGGTTGACTTCGAACTGCGCCGGGGCGCTTTCCTTGACGATGGCGTCAGCCGGGATGCCCTGCTCTTTCGCACCTTCGAGGATGTCTTGCAGGCAATCGACGTATTCGTCGAGGTCGTCGATCAGGTACACCTGGGTCGACATCGGACGCTTGCCGGACACCGGCGAACGTGGCGATTGCGGACGACCGTTCACATTGTCCTGGTCGATCAGGTAGAACTCCAGCTCGAACGCGGCGCAGATGGTCAGGCCCATGTCGTCGAACTTGCGCACGATATTGGCCAGCACTTCACGCGGGTCGGCGAAGAATGGCTGGCCCTCGAGTTCGTGCATGGTCATCAGCAATTGCGCAGTCGGGCGCTTCTGCCAAGGCTCGATGCTGAGAGTGCCGGGGATTGGGAAACAGATTCGGTCTGAGTCGCCGATGTCCAGACCCAGGCCGGTGCTTTCCACCGTAGAACCGTTGATGTCCAGAGCAAACAGTGACGCCGGCAGGTTAATGCCTTTTTCGTAAACCTTATGAAGACTGGTGCGCTCGATGCGCTTGCCGCGCACCACACCGTTCATATCCGCAATCAGAAGGTCGACGTACAAAACCTCAGGATATTTCTTAAGGAATGCGTTTGCTTCGTTGAGTTGAACGGCACGCAGAGGGACCGACATGATGCACCTATTTTTTAGCTGTTAATTATTATGTTCACTACCCTTTCACGAGCCCAGTCAACCCGAACGACAAAGTGAAGTCAATAGCGAACACCCAGCCTTTAAGCGTTTATTTTCGGGCCTCTCAGAACGACGAGAGTACCAGATACGCCCTCAAACACGCGTAAACCCTGAAGATTTGACGTGCGGCGTTTAGAATTTTTTACATGAGAGTTGTTAATTAAAATCAACAAGGCTAAGCTCCGGAAAAGCTCGTTCAAGTGTGAAACTTCGAGGTGATAAAAATGGCACTCAAGCCATTGATCGGCGTTACTGCGTGCGTCAAACAGATTGGCCTGCACCCCTACCACATCAGCGGCGACAAGTACTTGCGTGCTGTCAGCGTTGCGGCGCTGGGGCTGCCTGTCGTTATTCCTTCCTTAGGCGACCTGACCGAAATCGAAGATCTGCTGCCGCAGCTCGACGGTCTGTTGCTGACCGGCTCGCCATCGAACGTGGAACCCTTCCACTATCAAGGCCCCGACAGCGCCCCCGGCACGGATCATGATCCGGCGCGGGATGCCACCACCCTTCCCCTGATCCGCGCCGCTATTGCAGCTGGCGTTCCGGTGCTCGGCATCTGCCGTGGCTTCCAGGAAATGAACGTGGCGTTCGGTGGCAGCCTGCATCAGAAGGTCCATGAGCTCCCGGGTTTCCTCGACCATCGCGAGGCCGACCATCCGGACCTGGCCGTGCAATACGCGCCGGCCCATGGGGTGAATGTGCAGCCCGGTGGCGTGTTCGAAGCGCTGGACCTGCCTGCGGTGTTCCAGGTCAATTCGATTCACAGCCAGGGCATCGACCGACTCGCTCCCGGCCTGCGCGCCGAAGCCGTCGCGCCCGATGGCCTGATCGAGGCGATCTCGGTCGAACACAGCAAGGCCTTCGCCCTCGGCGTGCAATGGCACCCGGAATGGCAAGTGCTGGATAACCCTCCTTACTTGAGTATTTTCCAGGCGTTCGGCGAAGCGTGTCGGCAACGGGCGGCACTGCGTCACTCGAGCTGACGACCTGATACCCACATTCAACGATTGACTGCCCAACGCGAGCGGGCAGGCGCTTTTGCGTGCCCCGCTCGCGAAAACAACACACCGCGATAACAACAAGTACGACCAGGCAGCCAGGATGGCGGCGCCGAATAAACCCGGGGTGGGAAACGCAATTCCCTGTAGGAGCGAGCCTGCTCGCGATGGATGTCTGGACACCGCGGGCATTCAGACTGCCAGCGTCATCGTTGGCGACCATCGCGAGCAGGCTCGCTCCTACAAGGGATCAGCGCGGACCGGCTTCACGGGTTTGCAATCCACTATTAAGCCGGGCCGTGTTGGCCGGGCGACTGAAACCTGTTGGGAGTTTCACATGGCAAACGCCTCCAGCATCTACAGGAAGGCTCTTGATGGTCACCAGGCACCGAAAAAGGTGTTGGTGAAAGTCGATCGCGTCACCAAGAAATTCGACGAAACCACCGCGGTGGACGACGTGTCCCTGGAAATCCACCAGGGTGAAATCTTTGCCCTGCTCGGTGGTTCCGGCTCCGGCAAATCGACCCTGCTGCGCATGCTCGCCGGTTTCGAGCGCCCGACCGAAGGCCGGATTCTGCTCGACGGTGTCGACATCACCGACATGCCGCCGTACGAACGACCGATCAACATGATGTTCCAGTCCTACGCGCTGTTCCCGCACATGACGGTGGCGCAGAACATCGCCTTCGGCCTCAAGCAGGACCGTTTGCCAGCAGCCGAAATCGAAGCCCGCGTGCAGGAGATGCTGCGCCTGGTGCACATGACCCAGTACGCCAAGCGCAAGCCACATCAGCTGTCCGGCGGCCAGCGTCAGCGCGTGGCCCTGGCCCGCTCCCTGGCCAAGCGTCCGAAGCTGCTGCTGCTCGACGAGCCAATGGGCGCCCTGGATAAAAAGCTGCGTTCGCAAATGCAGCTGGAGCTGGTGGAGATCATCGAACGCGTGGGCGTGACTTGCGTGATGGTGACCCACGACCAGGAAGAGGCCATGACCATGGCCGAGCGCATCGCGATCATGCACCTGGGCTGGATCGCCCAGATCGGCAGCCCGGTCGACATCTATGAAGCACCGGTCAGCCGCATGGTCTGCGAATTCATCGGCAACGTGAACGCCTTCGACGGCACCGTGGTCGAGGACCTGGAGGGTCACGCGATCATCCACAGCCCGGACCTGGAACAGAAAATCTACGTCGGCCACGGCGTCAGCACCTCGGTGCAGGACAAGTCGATCACCTACGCGATCCGTCCGGAAAAACTGCTGCTCAGCACCGTCAAGCCCGAGCACCGCTACAACTGGTCCAGCGGCAAGGTGCATGACATCGCCTACCTCGGTGGTCACTCGGTGTTCTACGTCGAGCTGCCTGGCGGCAAGATCGTGCAGTCGTTCATGGCCAACGCCGAACGCCGTGGCGCGCGTCCGACCTGGGACGATCAGGTCTACGTGTGGTGGGAAGACGACAGCGGCGTGGTACTGCGCGCATGAAAACCTTCAATCAGCAATTTCTGAGACTGGTCCCCAGCGGGCGCAAGTTCGTCATCGGGATTCCATTCATCTGGCTGTTCCTGTTCTTCATGCTGCCGTTCTTCCTGGTGATGAAAATCAGCTTCTCGGAAGCAGCGCTGGCCATTCCGCCGTACTCGGAGATCTACACCTTCGCCGAGCAGAAATTTCAGCTGCTGTTGAACCTCGGTAACTACAGCCTGCTGACCCAGGACGAACTGTACATCTCGGCGTACCTCGGCTCGTTGAAAGTCGCGTTGCTCAGCACGATGATGTGCCTGGTGATCGGTTTCCCGATGGCCTACGCGATCACCAAGGCCAGCAAGGAATCGCAAAACGTCCTGCTGCTGTTGATCATGATGCCGACCTGGACCGCGATCCTGATCCGCGTTTACGCGTGGATGGGCATCCTCAGCAACAACGGTTTGCTCAACGCATTCTTGATGTGGACCGGGCTGACCTCGGCGCCGATCGAGATCCTCAACACCAACACCGCCGTCTACATCGGGGTCGTTTACGCCTACCTGCCGTTCATGGTGCTGCCGCTGTACGCCAACCTGGTGAAGCACGATGGCAGTCTGCTGGAAGCAGCGTCGGACCTGGGTTCGAGCAATTTCAACAACTTCTGGAAAATCACCGTGCCGCTGGCCAAAAACGGCATCATCGCAGGCTGCATGCTGGTGTTCATTCCGGTGGTCGGTGAGTTCGTGATTCCGGAACTGCTGGGCGGCCCGGAAACCCTGATGATCGGCCGTGTGTTGTGGCAAGAGTTCTTCAACAACCGCGACTGGCCGGTGGCGTCTGCCCTGGCGGTGGTGATGCTGTTGATCCTGATTGTGCCGATTCTGCTGTTCAACCGCAGCCAGGCCAAAGAGATGG
This sequence comes from Pseudomonas sp. GV085, assembly GCF_003050925.1. Lineage (GTDB taxonomy): Bacteria > Pseudomonadota > Gammaproteobacteria > Pseudomonadales > Pseudomonadaceae > Aquipseudomonas. Next base: position 682,668 of record NZ_QAOV01000002.1, read on the forward strand.
AGGCACGGGGATGAAACGCTTCGGATTTTCAAAGTTCATGCTGATTTTCGGCCTGTCGTTTATCTACCTGCCGATGCTGATCCTGGTGATCTACTCGTTCAACGCCTCCAAACTGGTGACGGTGTGGGGCGGCTGGTCGATCAAGTGGTACGCCGGCCTGCTCGACAACTCGCAACTGATGGGCTCGGTGGTGCGCTCGCTGGAAATCGCCTGCTACACCGCCGTCGCGGCAGTCGCACTGGGCACCCTGGCGGCGTTCGTCTTGACGCGCGTTACGCGCTTCAAGGGCCGCACGCTGTTCGGTGGCCTGGTCACCGCACCACTGGTCATGCCTGAGGTAATCACCGGTCTGTCGCTGTTGCTGCTGTTCGTGGCCATGGCGCAGTTGATCGGCTGGCCGCAGGAGCGCGGCATCGTCACCATCTGGATCGCCCACACCACGTTCTGCGCGGCCTATGTGGCGGTGGTGGTCTCGGCGCGTTTGCGCGAGCTGGACCTGTCCATCGAAGAGGCGGCCATGGACCTGGGGGCGAAGCCGCTCAAGGTGTTTTTCCTGATCACCATCCCGATGATTGCGCCATCGCTGGCAGCGGGCGGCATGATGTCCTTCGCCCTGTCGCTGGATGACCTGGTGCTGGCGAGCTTCGTGTCGGGCCCGGGTTCCACGACCTTGCCGATGGAAGTGTTCTCGGCGGTGCGTCTGGGGGTGAAGCCCGAGATCAACGCCGTGGCCAGCCTGATCCTGTTGGCGGTGTCGATCGTGACCTTCATGGTTTGGTTCTTCAGCCGCCGTGCCGAAGAAAGCCGCAAGCGCGCGATCCAGGAAGCCATGGACCAGACCGCCAGCGAATCCTGGCAACAACCTAAAAAGCAAATGGCAGAAGCGACTGCCTAGTGCCGCCCCTGTAGGAGCGAGCTCGCTCGCGATGGACGTTAACGATAACGCGTGTTGTCTGGATGAGCGCGTCGCCCTCAGGTCCATCGCGAGCAAGCTCGCTCCTACAAAGGAGCGCTCTCGCCACAAATGTTTGCTATGTGTTTTTGAATAAAAAAGAAATGGAGTTGTACCGATGAAAATGTTTGGCAGGACTCTGCTGACACTGTCCTTATTGGGCGCAATCGCTACGGTTGCCCAGGCCAATGACAAGGTTCTGCGCGTCTACAACTGGTCGGATTACATTGGCCCGGACACCGTCAGGAAGTTCGAAGACGAGACCGGCATCCAGGTGACCTACGATGTCTTCGACAGTAACGAAACCCTTGAGGCACGCCTGCTGGCGGGTAAATCCGGCTACGATATCGTCGTGCCGTCCAACAGTTTCCTGGCCAAGCAGATCAAGGCCGGCGTCTATCAGGAACTGGACAAGTCGAAGCTTGCGAACTGGAAAAACCTCAACCCGGTGCTGCTGAAGAACGCTTCGGCGAGCGATCCCGATAACGCCCACGCCATCCCGTACATGTGGGGCTCGATCGGCATCGGCTTCAACCCGCAGAAGGTCAAGGAAGTGCTCGGCGCCAACGCCCCGACCAACTCCTGGGACCTGCTGTTCAAACCGGAAAACGCCGAGAAGCTCAAAGCCTGCGGCATCAGCTTCCTCGATTCACCGACTGAAATGATCCCGACCGCCCTGCACTACCTGGGCTACCCGGTGAACGATCAGGACAAACAGCACATCGCCCAAGCCCAGGCGCTGTTCATGAAGATTCGCCCGAACGTGGCGTACTTCCATTCGTCGAAATACATCTCGGACCTGGCCAACGGCAACATCTGCGTGGCCGTCGGTTACTCAGGCGACGTGCTGCAGGCCAAGGCCCGCGCCCAGGAAGCCGGGGACAAGGTGAAGATCGACTACAGCATCCCGAAAGAAGGCGCCGCCAGTTTCTACGACATGCTCGCCATCCCCCGCGATGCCGCCAACGTCGAGAACGCTTACCTGTTCATGAACTTCCTGATGCGCCCCGACGTGATCGCCGACGTCACCAACAACATCGGCTACAGCAACGCCAATGCGGCGGCCACGCCGTTGGTGGATGAAGCCATCCGCAACGATCCGGGCTCCTACCCGCCGGAAGCGGTAATGGCCACGCTCTATGCCGTGCCGGACCAGCCGATTGCCATCCAGCGGATCATGACCCGTGGCTGGACCAAGGTGAAGTTGGGCCAGTAGTTCACTCAGAAATGCCTTCGCGAGCAGGCTCGCTCCCACATTGGTCCGTGTTGACCCACACCGCCCCCTGTGGGAGCGAGCCTGCTCGCGATGGGGCCATAAGATTCAATGCAAATTTCAGCTGTCCCGTTTTCCGTTCATGCAGCGCCTTACCACCGCTGCCTCTCCTGCAGTAGAACGGCCTCACCTGGCTCTCTCGGTTCAGGTGAAGTTTGGCGCCCTCGGGCGCCTTTTTTATTGGGGATCGATCAGCGGCCATTCGGCCAGCGCCCGATAACGGCCCTTGTGGGATTCGAACAGGGTGAATCGGTCGGCACGCAGGAAGAATTCCGGTGCGGTTGTGGACTCCGGCACCGGCGCCCGATACTGTCGTGCCAGGGTCAGGTGCGGACGATATTCCCTGGGTGCTTCCTCCAGCCCGAACGGCAACATCGCCTGTTCCAGGGCATACACCAGGCGCAGCAATGCCGGGGGCGCCTGTTGCGGCGCGAGCACCAGCGCCCCTGCCCTGCGCCACACGTCCAGCCGATCCAGCACCACCGTCAAGCGCTCGCCCGGTGTGCGGATGGACGCCGCAGCGGTGCAGAGCTCGGCGATCTGCGCCACACCCACCGCCCCCAAAAACTTCAGCGTCAGGTGAAAGTTTTCCGCCGGCACCGGCCGTCCGTTGCGCAGTTGCAGCGCACTGCGCCACTGGGCGATCTCCCGGCGCAGGGCGGGGGCGCAGTTCAGCGCAAAGAACAGGCGCTTGAACGGCTCGCGGGTTTCGTCGTTCATGCCGGACACCTCCTGGATAAGACTGCCTGAGTGTACTCAACACCCGCGTTCCGGCCAGCGCATTTCTGGCGCCGTGGGGCAGGCGCGTTATAGTTCTACCATCCCGAAAAAACGGAGGGGGCCATGCGACAGATCATCAGCAAAGAGCCATGGTGGGCTACACCGCCCGAGCCAGGTCAGGATGAACTCAAGCTGGAATGGGGCTGGCTGGTGCATTACAACGAAGGTGAGCCGCGCTTCGAGTTCATCCACGAGCGGCCGACGGACGACGAGATCCGCCAGCGCAAGAGTTGCAGGATCACCCCGACGCCGGAGTGATCCCGCGTGCAGCGTCAGGCCTGGAGGAGCACTTCGAACCCGCCGTAGACCATGCGCTGGCCATCGAAGGGCATTGGATTGACGTCCGGTTTCATGCGCGGGTCCTGCATCATCCTGCCCATTCCGGCATTGCGGGTGGCCTTGTCAGGCCAGATGATCCAGCCAAAGGCAACGGTTTCGCCTTCCTTGAGCTTCACCGACATTGGAAACGAGGTGACCTTGCCTTCCGGGACATCCTCGCCCCAGCATTCGACCACGCTCAAGGCACCATTTTCCTTGAAGACCAAGGCGGCGACTTTGGCGTGCATGATGTATTGCTCACGGTTGGCGGTGGGTACGGCAGCGATAAATCCATCGACGTACGACATGCGTTTTCTCCTTGGGTCATGGGGTGTGCTGCAGGTTAGTCGGTTGCGCCGGCGTCCGATCGACAGTGCCGGCGCTCAAACCGACCGGCGGTTGTGCGCTGCCGCCCAGGTTGCCTTCGATCTGCGCCGCCATGTAAAGCGTGCCGGCCATGACGCCGCTGGTCGGGCTCTGCACCAGTTTGGTCCAGGCCTTGTCGAAGGTATTGCCCAGGCTACGGCGAATCAGCGCCTCGCTATCGGGCCGGTCAAAGGCCTGGATGAATGCGCGAATGCCAGCCACCCCTAGCGTGATCAAGCCACCGGCCAGTTTCCCGGTCGCTGCGGCCACGGCGCTGGCGGCCCCGCGCGGGGCCATCTCGGCTTCCATCCGCCGGCTGGCGCGCCTGGCCACCGGCGCCATCGCGGTGTCGGTCGAGCCCACCCCCTTGTCGCCACCGGCCTTATGGACTTTGTCGATCAGCGCAGCGAAAGCCGGCAAGGCGTTCAGCGGTTCGGTGTGCACGACCTGGTACAACGAGGCGTCCCTCGTCGGCGGAGGCCCAAGGGCGATGGCCGGGACTTTCTGGATGCGCCCGTTGAGCTGGGCCATCGGCACGCCGTGGCGGTCGGAGATTTTCTGCAGCTCTTCCTTGAGGATGTCGACATAGAACGCCGCTGCCAGGCCGAGAATCGCATCGGGATCGATTTCCACGGCCGCCGGGGCCAGGACCTTCTCCTGATAGGCTTCGAGCAGGTACGCCGCCAGGCGTTTTTCCACGGCGTCCTGCTCACCCTTGGCGCTGATGGTGTACCAGCTGACCTTCATCGACAGCCATTCCTGGGTCCAGTAACTGCTGAACCACGGAATGAAATTCTGTTCGGTCAATTCATAGACCCGTGTGCGCCAGTAATCCATGGCGCCGCGGGCGTAGATTCTGGTCTGCTCGGTGGCCGCCTGCGACGCGGTGACGATCTCCCGGTCCACTTCTTGCCAGGTGCTGGCAGGAACGATGACCGGCGCCACTTCCACCGGCGCGCGCACAGGCGTGGCACACCCCGCCAACACCACCAGCACGGCAATGATCAGCGAACGCAGGTTCAAGATGGCGGCTTCCTGGAGTTGGCACCGGGCGAAATGCCCGACACGCGAAACTTTCGGTTTAAGTATAGGTGGCGATGTCCCGGAGCCCGCGAAAGGGCCTGCATCAACAGCGAAAAAAACCGCCATCACTTGCATCGATATTCACCATCGCCGCGATTGCCTTCCGTTTGATGGCCGTCAGCGTAGGATCGATTCCAAGCCAACACGAAACCCCGAATCGGAGGGGGACATCATGCTGATCCATCTGCTGACCTGCCTGGCTCTGACGGCTTTCACTTTGAGCGTATTTTCCTGGTACGTCCTGAGCGAGGAGCAAACATCATGATTCACATCGTCACTCTCGCCGTGCGTTTTCCAGTGTTCGGCAACAATTTCTACGCGCAGAAATACGAGTCGCGTAAAGAGTTGACTCTGCTGTTCGACGAGAAGTTCGAGGCGTTGCTGATCCCGGCAGCCGATCATCACTTCAGCAACGAAGTGGTCGGGCTCAATGATCAGTTCCGTTTTTTGAATGACGTGCTGGTCGGGCATCTGCTGGATGTCGAGCTGGTCAAAGGCTCGGCCCGTTCGTTCGGGTTCTGACAGCGACCGCCGGACGCCGGGCACGGACGGCAACCGCTCACAACGTTCGCTGGCTATTGCCAATCCCCTTGGCAATATCGATCCCCCAATCCATCGCCGCTTCCATGTCGAGCATGTGCGGCCGTGGGTCATGGTTTTCATTGATGGCCGTGCCGTCCGGCCGATAGACACCAATGAACATGCCCAACGAACCGTCTTTCAATATCTCGGCTGTGACTTTGATGTTGCATCCGTTCGATAGCGTTTCCTTGTGCTCCATATGGCGCTCGGTCATGACTGCATTGCTCCCCTGACTGAATTCAAACCCTACTGGCCATGCTAGCTCAGCCCTCCGGAGCGCGCCGATTGGCAGGACCGGAGGCCTGCCCTGACAGCGGCGCAATGCCACCTATACTCAAGTCCACCTCCCCTCAGGGGATCTGCACGTTCAACAATAAAAAGCAGAGGTGGAACATGGTCTGGCAGCAAGTCTACGATCCGTTCGGTAACCCGGTGCTTTCAACGCTCATGGCGGCTGTGCCAGTGGTGGTGATGCTGGCGTCCCTCGCGTTTTTCCATGTCAAGGCGCACCTGGCGGCATTGCTCGCCTTGGCCTCGGCCTTGCTGATCGCGATTTTCGCCTTCGGCATGCCGGCGAACATGGCGGGTACCGCAGCGCTGTTCGGTGCAGCCAACGGTCTGCTGCCGATTGGCTGGATTGTGTTGAACATCATCTTCCTGCACCGCCTGACCACCGAGAACGGCTCGTTCAAGGTGTTGCAAGACTCCCTGGCGCGCATCACCGATGACCGACGCCTGCAATTGCTGCTGATCGCCTTCTGTTTCGGCGCGTTTTTCGAAGGCGCGGCCGGTTTCGGTACGCCGGTGGCGGTGACCGGAGCGATTCTGATCGGGCTGGGGTTTTCGCCGCTCGCCGCCTCGGGGCTGGCGCTGATCGCCAATACCGCCCCCGTGGCGTTCGGCGCCCTCGGCACGCCGATCATCACCCTGGCCAAGGTGACCGGGCTGGACGAAATGGAGCTGTCGATGATGGTCGGCCGGCAGTTGCCATTCTTTTCGGTGCTGGTGCCGTTCTGGCTGATCTGGGCCTTTGCCGGCTGGCGCAAGATGCTGGAAGTCTGGCCGGCGATTCTGGTGGCCGGGGTCAGTTTTGCCGTGCCGCAATTCCTGGTGTCCAACTATCACGGGCCGATGCTGGTGGACGTGATCGCCGCACTGATTTCCATGGCCTGCCTGGCCGGCTTCCTCAAGGTCTGGAAACCGGCCACCGTGCACACCTCCGCGGCGCTGTCCGGTCGGGTCGACAACTCGAAGATCGACGCCGAGCACGACGAAAAGCCTGTACCGACTGCAACCTTCGCCGATGAGGCAAAACCGGCGGTGATGCGCGCATGGATGCCGTGGATCATCCTCACGGTCTTCGTGTTCATCTGGGGCACCCAGGGCTTCAAGAACACCTTCGACACCCGCCCCGCCATCGACCCGCAAACCAGTGCCGCCAAGCTCGATCCTCAGGGCAAGCCGATGCGCGAGGCGAACCCGGTGTTTGCGCCGGCCGTGACCTTCACCACCCTGCATTTGCAGGTTGAAAAAGTCCCGCCCGTGGTGGCCGCGCCGAAAACCGAAGAAGCGGTGTACAAGTTCACCTGGTTCACCGCCACCGGCAGCGGCATTCTGCTGGCGGCGATCGTCGGCGGTTTGCTGATGGGTTACTCGATCCCGCAACTGATTCACCAGTACCTGCGCACCCTGTGGGTGGTGCGTTACTCGCTGATCACCATTGCGGCGATGCTCGCGCTGGGCTTCCTCACGCGCTATTCGGGCCTGGATGCGACCATGGGCCTGGCCTTCGCCGCGACGGGCATTTTCTATCCGATGTTCGGCACCCTGCTCGGCTGGCTCGGCGTGGCGTTGACCGGTTCGGACACGGCTTCCAACGTGCTGTTCGGCGGCTTGCAACGAGTGACGTCCGAGCAGTTGGGCATGAGCCCGGTGTTGATGGCCGCCGCCAACAGCTCCGGCGGGGTCATGGGCAAGATGGTCGATGCCCAGTCGATCGTGGTCGCCTCCACCGCCACCCGCTGGTACGGCCATGAAGGGGAAATCCTGCGCTACGTGTTCTTCCACTCGATTGTGCTGGCGATTCTGGTCGGTGGGCTGGTGACATTGCAGGCCTATGTCGCACCGTTCAGCCACATGGTGGTGGGCGGACATTGAGTCTGCGCGCCCTGTTCACCACTCTTGCAACGCCCGGGCTCCATCGCCCGGGCGTTGGCATTTTCTGCGCACATTTATTCAATGAATGCCCGCTTCCGGCTGACAAATACCCCATGGACAGTCGGCTGTATCAGGCCAATGATTAAGGTCAGTGGCCTCCAGCGAGAATCGTGACCCCATGAACATTCTCTACGATGAACGCGTTGACGGCGCCTTGCCCGACGTCGACAAACAGGCGCTATTGCACGCCCTCCAAACCCGCTTGCCGCATCTGGAAGTCCTGCATCAGCAGGAGGAACTCAGGCCCTACGAATGCGACGGACTGTCGGCCTATCGCACCACGCCGATGCTAGTGGTGTTACCCCGATATATCGACGAAGTGCAAGGGGTGCTGCGCGTCTGCCATGAGCTGCACGTCCCCGTGGTGGCCCGTGGCGCGGGCACCGGTTTGTCCGGCGGGGCGCTGCCCCTGGAGAAAGGCGTGCTGCTGGTGATGGCGCGCTTCAACAACATCCTGGGCATCGACCCCGCCGCCCGTACCGCACGGGTTCAGCCCGGCGTGCGCAATCTGGCGATTTCCCAGGCGGCGGCACCCTTCGGCCTGTATTACGCGCCGGACCCTTCCTCGCAAATCGCCTGCTCCATCGGCGGTAATGTCGCGGAAAATGCCGGTGGCGTGCATTGCCTGAAGTACGGCCTGACGGTGCACAACGTGCTCAAGGTCGACATCCTCACCGTCGATGGCGAGCATTTGAGCCTGGGCTCCAACGCCCTCGACTCCCCCGGTTTCGACCTGCTGGCGCTGATCAACGGATCCGAAGGTTTGCTCGGGGTAATTACCGAGGTCACGGTCAAACTGCTGCCTAAACCGCAGACCGCCAAAGTGCTGCTGGCAGCGTTCGATTCCGTGGAAAAAGCCGGGCGCGCCGTTGGCGACATCATCGCCGCCGGCATCATCCCCGGCGGCCTGGAAATGATGGACAACCTGGCCATCCGCGCCGCCGAGGACTTCATCCACGCCGGTTACCCGGTGGACGCCCAGGCCATTCTGCTGTGCGAACTCGATGGCGTCGAAGCCGACGTCAGCGATGACTGCGAGCGGGTGCGCCAGGTGCTGCAACAGGCCGGCGCCATCGAGCTGCGCCAGGCGAAAGACGAAGCCGAGCGCGTGCGCTTCTGGGCCGGACGCAAGAATGCCTTCCCGGCGGTGGGCCGCCTCTCGCCGGACTATTACTGCATGGACGGCACCATCCCCCGCCGCGAACTGCCCGGCGTACTGCACGCCATCGCCGAGCTGTCGAACGAATACGGCCTGCGGGTGGCCAACGTGTTCCATGCCGGCGACGGCAACATGCATCCGTTGATCCTGTTCGATGCCAATCAACCCGGTGAACTCGATCGAGCCGAAGCCCTGGGCGGCAAGATTCTGGAGTTGTGCGTGAAAGTCGGCGGCAGTATCACCGGTGAACACGGCGTGGGGCGCGAGAAGATCAATCAGATGTGCGCGCAGTTCAACAGCGACGAGCTGACTCTGTTCCATGCCATCAAGGCCGCCTTCGACCCGAGCGGCCTGCTCAACCCCGGCAAGAACATCCCGACCCTGCACCGCTGCGCCGAATTCGGTGCCATGCACGTGCATGGCGGTCAGTTGCCCTTCCCTGAGCTGGAGCGTTTCTGATGCGCAGCCCTGAAGATTTCGATGACAGCCCGTCACTGCTGGAACAGGTCAATCAGGCGCTGGAAAACGCCACGCCATTGCGCATCCAGGGTTCCAACAGCAAGGGCTTCCTCGGACGCAGCACGGCCGGGGAAATTCTCGATACCCGCGCGCACCGGGGCATCGTCAGTTACGACCCGACGGAGCTGGTGATCACCGTCCGCTGCGGCACGCCGTTGTCGCAGATGGCGCAGGTGCTGGACGCCGCGCAACAGATGCTGCCCTGCGAACCGCCGGCTTTTGGCGACGGCGCCACCGTCGGCGGCATGATCGCCTGCGGGCTGTCCGGGCCACGGCGCCCGTGGGTCGGTTCGGTGCGGGACTTCATTCTTGGCACGCGGGTGATCACAGGGCACGGCAAGCTGTTGCGCTTCGGTGGCGAGGTGATGAAAAACGTCGCCGGCTATGACCTGTCACGCCTGATGGCCGGCAGTTACGGCAGCCTCGGGCTGATCACCGAAGTCTCGCTCAAAGTGCTGCCAAAACCCCGGCAGTGCCTCAGTATCAGCCTGGAAATGGACGCCGAGCGGGCCTTGTTGCGCCTGGCGGAATGGGGCCAGCAGCCGTTGCCGATCAGCGCGGCCTGTCACGACGGCGAACGCCTGCACCTGCGGCTAGAAGGCGGTGAGGGATCGGTGGCGGCGGCCCATGAGCGCCTCGGTGGCGAGCAGCTGGACGCTTCCTGGTGGGACGATCTCAACGAACAGCGCTTGGGTTTCTTCGATCAAGACCAGCCGCTTTGGCGCCTGTCCCTGCCGCACAACACGCCGCTCCTGTCGCTGCCGGGGCGCCAGTTGATCGACTGGGGGGGCGCGCAGCGCTGGCTGAAATCCGATGCCGATGCGGCGTTCATTCGCCAGGTGGTCGACGAGGTCGGCGGCCATGCCACCTGCTTCAGCCACGGCCTGACCGACACCCCGTTCCATCCGCTGCCGCCAGCGCTGATGCGTTATCACCGCAACCTGAAACAGCAACTCGATCCACGGGGCATCTTCAACCCCGGACGCCTGTACGCGGAGCTTTGAACCATGCAGACGACCTTGAGTGAAAGCGCCAGCCAGCTGCCCCGCGCCGCAGAAGCCGAAAGCATCCTGCGCACCTGCGTGCACTGCGGCTTCTGCAATGCCACGTGCCCGACCTATCAATTGCTCGGCGATGAACTGGACGGACCGCGGGGGCGCATCTACCTGATCAAGCAAGTGCTGGAAGGCAACGAGGTCACGCAAAAGACCCAGCAGCACCTGGATCGCTGCCTGTCGTGCCGCAACTGCGAAACCACCTGCCCGTCGGGGGTCGATTATCACAACCTGCTGGACATCGGCCGCGCGGTGGTCGATGCGGCGGTGCCGCGCCCCCTCGGTCAGCGTCTGTTGCGCGAGGGGTTGCGGCAGACCGTGCCCCATCCAGAGCTGTTCAAGAGCCTGGTCAATAGCGGTCAGGTGTTCCGCGCGTTGCTGCCCGGCACCCTGCAAAGCAAGTTGCCGCGCAATGTCTACCCGGCCAAGCCGCGGCCCATGACCCTGCGTGAGCGTCAGGTGCTGATGCTCGAAGGTTGCGTGCAACCCAGCCTGTCGCCCAACACCAATGCCGCGGCGGCGCGGGTGCTGGACCGGTTGGGGATCAGCGTCATCGCGACCCGCGAAGCCGGTTGCTGCGGCGCCGTGGACTACCACCTGGACGCCCAGGCCGCCGGCCTCGATCGCGCCCGGCGCAACATCGACGCGTGGTGGCCTGGCATCGAAAAAGGCGCCGAGGCGATTGTGCAGACGGCCAGCGGTTGCGGCGCCTTCATCAAGGATTACGGCCATCTGCTCGCCAGCGACCCGGCCTATGCCGACAAGGCAAAAAAGGTCAGCGCGCTGGCCCGGGACCTGGTGGAAGTGTTGCGCGACGAACCACTGGAAAAACTTGGCATCCACGCCTCCCAACGCCTGGCCTTCCATTGCCCCTGCACCTTGCAGCACGGACAGAAACTCGGCGGTGCCGTGGAAGCGTTGCTGACCGGACTCGGTTTCAACCTGACGTCCGTCCCCGACGGGCACCTGTGCTGCGGCTCGGCAGGCACCTATTCGCTGACCCAGCCCGAACTGTCGCGGCAGTTGCGCGACAACAAGCTCAACGCCCTGGAAAGCGGCCATCCCGAGGTGATTGTCACGGCCAACATCGGCTGCCAGACGCACCTCGACGGCGCGGGCCGAACCCCGGTGCGGCACTGGATCGAACTGGTCGAAGCCGCCCTGCCTTAACCCAATCCTGGAGGTCCCCATGAACAGCAAAGCCGTCCTGAGCCAGACCGAAGTCAGCCAGATCATCAAAGCCGCCCGCGCCGAAGCGCAGGCCAATCAATGGGCCGTGACCATCGTGGTAGTCGATGACGGCGGCCACCCGCTGGCCCTCGAACGCCTCGACGGCTGCGCGCCGAGCAGCGCGTATATCGCCACCGAAAAGGCCCGGACCTCAGCCCTCGGGCGGCGTGAAACGAAAAGCTATGAGGACATGGTCAACGCCGGGCGCTACGCTTTCCTGTCAGCACCCTTGCTGACCTCGCTTGAGGGGGGCGTGCCGATCGTTTTCGATGGTCAGGTGATTGGTGCTGTCGGAGTGTCGGGCGTCAAGCCCGAGCAAGATGCGCAAGTGGCCAAGGCCGGGGCGCAGTGCCTGAAATGAGATTGTGGCGTCACCATTTCCACCCTGTAGGAGCGAGCTTGCTCGCGATGGTCGCAAACGAAAACGCGGGGCATCTGAAGCCCCGCGTTGTTTTGTAGTTTTTCGCGAGCAAGCTCGCTCCTACAGGGTCCGTGTTAAACCAGCCGAGAGGAGTTGCAGCAATGACCCGTCTAACTGCCAAAGACTTTTCCCCGCAACTGCTGGAACTGTACGACTACTACGCACACGGCATGATCAACCGTCGGGAGTTTCTCGACCGCGCGGCGTTGTTCACCTTCGGAGGATTGACGGCTGGAGCCCTGCTCGCCGCGCTAAGCCCCAACTACGCGCTGGCCGAACAGGTCGAGTTCACCGATCCGGACATTGTTCCCGAGTACATCACCTACCCGTCGCCCAAGGGCCACGGCCAGGTTCGCGGTTATCTGGTGCGTCCGGCCAAGGCCACGGGCAAGGTGCCGGCGGTGGTGGTCGTGCACGAAAATCGCGGGCTCAACCCATACATCGAAGACGTGGCCCGACGTCTGGCCAAGGCCGGTTTCATCGCCCTCGCCCCTGACGGCCTGAGTTCGGTCGGCGGTTATCCCGGCAATGACGACAAGGGCCGCGAACTTCAGGCCACGGTCGACCCGGAAAAGCTGATGAACGACTTTTTCGCCGCCGTCGAGTGGATGATGAAACACCCCGCCACCACTGGAAAAGTCGGCATCACCGGGTTCTGCTACGGCGGTGGGGTGGCCAATGCCGCCGCCGTGGCCTATCCGGAACTGGGTGCTGCCGTGTCGTTTTATGGCCGTCAGCCAACGGCCGAGGAAGTGCCACGGATCAAGGCACCGGTGATGCTGCACTACGGCGAACTGGATACGCGGATCAACGAAGGCTGGCCGGCCTATGAGAAAGCGTTGAAGGCCGGGGGCAAGACCTATGTGGCCTACATTTATCCGGGCTGCAATCATGGCTTTCACAATGATTCGACGCCGCGTTATGACGAGGCGGCGGCGAAGCTGGCGTGGGAGCGGACGTTGGGGTGGTTTAAAAAGTATCTGGTTTGAATAAAAATTCTGGGCCAGCAGGACTGGCCCCATCGCGAGCAGGCTCGCTCCTACAGGGAAATTCAGTGAACACAAAATCTGTGTTCGACCGAAGCCCAATGTAGGAGCGAGCCTGCTCGCGATAGCGGTTTGAAGGCCGCAGCAGTTATTTCGGTTGCGCCACCGTCCGCAGATACGGCTTCAGGGTCCTGAAGCCATCCGGGTATTTCTTCTTCGCGTCTTCGTCAGACACCGAGGTCGGGATGATCACGTCCTCACCCGGCCGCCAGTTCACTGGCGTGGCAACGGTGTGTTTGGCGTTCAATTGCAGGGAATCGAGCAGGCGCAGCACTTCATCGAAGTTGCGCCCGGCGCTCATCGGGTAGATCAGCATGGCCTTGACCTTCTTGTCCGGGCCGACGATGAACACCGAACGCACCGTGGCGTTGTCCACTGCCGTGCGCGCGCCGCCGCTGGCATTGGGATGGATCATGTCGTAGAGCTTGGCCACCACCAGGTTTTCGTCGCCGATCAGCGGATAGTTGACCGCCGTACCCTGAGTCTCGGCGATGTCACCGACCCAGCGGTTGTGGTCACTGACCGGGTCGACGCTGAGGCCGATGATCTTGGTGTTGCGCTTGTCGAATTCCGGCTTGAGTTTGGCCAGGTAGCCCAGTTCGGTGGTGCACACCGGGGTGAAATCCTTGGGATGGGAAAACAGGATGGCCCACCCGTCGCCGATCCATTGGTGAAAGTTGAGGGTGCCTTCAGTGGTGTCGGCGGTGAAATCCGGTGCTTCGTCGCCAATACGGATAGCCATGTTCGATCTCCTTGCAGTGATGGACAGGGACGCCGTTAGGGCAGCAAATACGCTTTCAACGGCATGGACGCGAGACATTATAGGATAGGTTCCGGCACTCGCCCGCCTGCGGTGGGTGAGTCGCTAGCCCACCAGCGCAATCAGTTGCTGACGCTGGGCATCGGTCAGCATCGGGCCGAAACCGGCCTGGGCATTTTCCGCCATGTAGCGCGGGTTGCCGGTGCCCGGAATCACGCAGGTCACCGCCGAATGCGACAGCAGGAACTTCAGCGCCAGTTGCGCCCAGCTTTTGACCCCGACTTGCGCTGCCCAGCCTGGCAGCGGCTTATCCTTGAGTTTGGCCAGCAAGCCGCCACCGCCAAACGGCCGGTTGCAGATCACCGCCACCCCCCGCTCGCGGCACAACGGCAGCAGGCGATTCTCGGCACCGCGATCATCCAGTGCGTAGTTGATCTGCAAGAAATCCAGTGGCTCGGCCTTGAGTACCGCTTCCACTTCTTCATAGGCCGACGCCGTGTAATGGGTGATGCCGATGTAGCGGATGCGCCCAGCTTCCTTCCAGTGACGCAGGGTCGGCAGGTGCGTCTGCCAGTCCAGCAGGTTGTGGATCTGCATCAGGTCGATCCGGTCGGTCTGCAACAGGGCGAAGGATTGCTCCATCTGCGCGATGCCTTCTTCGCGGCCCCGGGTCCACACTTTGGTGGCGAGGAACGCCGGTGAGCGTGGCTCATGGATCGACAGCAACTCGCCGACGGTCTGTTCGGCGCGACCGTACATCGGCGAGCTGTCGATCAACTTGCCACCCTTGTCGAACAACGCATCGAGCACCGCGGGCAAGTTTTTGCAGGCCGGTTGCGCAGGCTCGACATCGAATCCGCGATAAGTGCCCAGCCCTACGATCGGCAACGACTCGTTACTGGAAGGAATGGCCCGGGTCTGCATGGTCTTGCCTCCTGTTCCCGTCGACGGCGCGGGTTGCGCAACCGCCGAACCAAACGTGAAGACCGCCGAAGCACCGGCAGCCAGCGTGAGTATTGCTCTACGGGTGTAACCCTCAGGATGGCTCATAAAACGCTTCTCACCAGTCGCACGGGCTCGGCCCGTTGAATCGACAATCCGGATAATCCGCGCCAGGGTCGATTGACTACACTCAGGAAGCCTTGCGGCGCCAGCCACTTTCACTCCCCGAGCAGTCAATGCCGCCCATTAACGTTAGTCGAATGTCACGCACCCTGGTGTTACTCGTCGTCATCGTCGCTGCGTTGTACCTGGCGCTGTGCGTGGCGCTGTTCGTGTTCCAGCGGACACTGATTTATTTCCCGCAACCGCGTACCGTCGGCGGCGCCGAGACACTGCTCACCCTGCCGGTCGCCGACGCGCAGGTGCTGGTCTCCACCCGACCTCACGAGGGTCCCAACGCGCTGATTTATTTCGGCGGCAATGCCGAAGACGTCTCGCGCAACCTGCCCGGGTTCACCCAAGCGTTCCCTGACTACGCGCTGTATCTGCTGCATTACCGCGGCTACGGCGGCAGTTCCGGCTCGCCTTGCGAAGAAGCCATTGCCCGCGATGCCATCACATTGTTCGACCTGGTGTATGCCCATCATCGGCATGTGGCGGTGGTCGGACGCAGCCTGGGCTCCGGGGTTGCCGTGCGCCTTGCCAGCGAACGCCCGGCCGCGCGACTGGTGCTGATCACGCCCTACGACAGCCTCGAAGGGCTGGCCGCCCGTCAGTTCCGCTGGTTTCCGGTGCGTTGGTTGTTGAAGGATAAATTCCAGTCCTGGCGCTACGCTGCCCGCATCACGGTGCCGACGGTATTGATCGCGGCCGGGCATGACGAGGTGATTCCGCGCTCAAGTACCGAGCGTCTGTTGAGTCATTTCACCACTGGTGTGGCGTCATTGCAGGTCATTGCAGGGACGGGACATAACTCGATCAGCGAAAGCCCCGACTACCTCAAACGTCTGGGTGAAGGGTTGTAAAACCTCAGTGCAACTGGCCTTTTCCCATGACGAAATACGACCGTTGATCCGGGATTTTTCTGCGAGCCAATAAAAACATATTTTTATGTCTATATTGATATTGTCGAACGTTCCCACTCTCAGAGGGTCCCGTCATGAATATCAAAACCCTGGCTTTGCTCCTGCTGGCTTTGTGTGCGCAACCGGTCTGGAGCCAAACGCCCGCCGCCTCGCCTGCCGCTGTCGACAGCCCCGCGCTGACCACGCGCCTGGCCGAGCGAGACCTTTGGGTCGAACACATTTTCTGGATCAGAAACTACGCGTTGGCCAATCAATCCGCCGATAAAAAGCAAGCCAAAGTCGCGGCGGACCAGGTCGTCGACAATGCGACCAAAATCGCCAACAGCATCGCCCCGCTCTACGGCCAACCGGCGGCGGATCAACTGCTCAAGCTGCTGGCCGGTCACTGGGGCGCGGTGAAACACTACAGCGATGCCACTGTCGCGAAAGACGCCAAGGGCAAGCAGGCTGCCGTCGCCGAGCTGACCAGCAATGCCAAGGCGATTGCGGCTTTCCTGGCCACCGCCAACCCCAATCTGCCTGAAGCCACACTGGTCAACATGCTGTCGGCCCATGGCGGTCACCACATCGCCCAGATCGATGAGTTTGCCGCACACGATTACGCCGGCGAAGCCCGCACCTGGGCGATGATGCGCACGCACATCCAGGCCCTTGCCGACGCGCTGACCGCCGCGCTGGTCAAGCAGTTCCCTGACAAGTTCTGATATCGCGCGAGGGCATCCCATGCTGGAAGGACTGGGCCGAACACAGCAGGACCTGCTCAATGCGCTACTGCACCATGCGGGCGGCATGAGCATTGACGAGTTGGCTGAACATCTGGCCGTCACGCGCACGGCGATCCGCCAACATTTGGCCGCGCTGGAGCGTGACGGACTGGTGCTGCGCGGCGACACCCGTCCGACGGGTCGTCGTCCGGAGCAGCTGTATCGGCTCACCGACCACGCGCGGGAGCAGTTCCCTCGCCACTATCAGCTACTGGCCAGCGTATTGATTGATGAAGTCGCCGCCATCATCGGCCCCGAAGCCCTGGCCACGCTGATGCGCAGCATGGGCCGCAAGCTGGCTTCGGACCTGGAACAACAGGTCGTGGACGAAGCCAGAATCGTCCAGCACATGAACCAGACAGGCTACGAGGCCGAGGTGTTTTTTCGCTCGGGAGGCACCCCGGAAATCGTCGCGCATAACTGCGTCTTCCATCGCCTGGCCGCTGCCCACCCGGTGGTCTGCCAACTGGACCTGGCCTTGATCGGCACGCTGGGCGGCGGTGAAGTCGAGCACAGCGAATGCATGGTGCGTGGCGGGCATGTCTGTCGTTTCAGGCTGCGACCGAGAGAGGACCAGGATCCCGTTTAAACGGCGCACCACTCCTTATCCTTCCTCGAACGCATCGGTTGGACAACAGGTAGTTGCTTGTCCGCCGTGAACCTTGTGTCGAGTCACCAGTCATACCCAGCGCTTTCCCCCCACTCCTATCGTCGTCATCTCTTCCGAGTTGCCCGCCCCATGCGCCAAACCGCCGTTGCCTTGCGCTTTTCTTCGCTGTGCCTGTTTTCCCTGCTCCCCGTTTTTGCCAGCTCCGCCCACGCCGATGGGCAACGGCAACTGGTCGATGCCATCAACGACTATCGCGCCCATCCGCAACGCTGCGATCGACGACCGACGCAACGTTTATCACCCCTGACGCTCAAGTCGAACCTGGCCTTGCCCGTTGGCTATGGCGGTGGGTTGCGGGACCGGTTAAAGGCTTCCGGTTATCAGGCAACCATGGTGCGCTCTATCCGCGTAGTGGGTGCACGGGATGCCGAAGAAGCCTTCGATATGTTCCAGGACGAACACTGCGCCGCACTGCTCGACAATCAATACGCCGACATCGGCGTCAGCCGCGTCGGGAGTGAGTGGCAAGTGGTGCTGGCGCGGCCGGTGCTCGACGGGCAGACCGGTGATCCACGCAACGCCGGCCAGGCGTTGCTGGCGCAGGTCAACGCAGCCCGGGCAAGGCCGCGCCTGTGTGGTCGCCAGCGCTTCGGGGCCGCGCGGCCGCTGACCTGGAACGCCTCCCTCGGCGCCGCCGCCCAGGGCCATAGCAAGGCCATGGCCTATGGCAACTATTTCGCCCACCAGGACCCCGACGGCGACATGCCCTACGACCGCGCCAGGGCTGCCGGCTACCGTGGTCGGCAGATCGGTGAAAACATCGCCGCCGGGCAAGGCTCCCCGAGCAAGGCCATGGCCGGCTGGCTCGCCAGCCCCGGGCACTGCGCCAACCTGATGAACCCGATGTTCACCCAGGTCGGTGCCGCTTATGCCGCCAACGCCCGCAGCGACAACGGTGTTTACTGGACGATGCTGTTTGGCGCGCCCTGAGGCGCTGACCAGACCCACCTTGCGGGCATTAAAAAGCCCGCACTGGGCGGGCTCGCGGGTGAGTGAAGTAGGTGGCCGGCGCTGGTCTCCGGCTTACAAGGTTTATCAGGCCTCCCACAAAAGAGCCGTGAATCTGTCTTGGAACTCTTCTGCTTCACACGGCATAAGGGCTGGATCCCAGCGCGGGGATCTTTCTAACCGTGTACCCTTCGGAACGCGCCCCACGTCTCCTTGCTATCCTTTTGCGCATCAGTCTGCGTCTTCACCTACAAGGTTGAGGATAGCAAAACAGGCACGATTGCCAACCAGGCTTTTAGACCGATTTCGACCAGCAGAAAACATGGCAGGACGGAAAAATACTATCGATCCAGGGATGGCGTTACATGGCACATCCAACATCGGTGCCTCAGGCAGGCCGACGCACCACCCTCACCTTGCCGCTATCGCCGCCACCGCAGAACAACCGCTCGCCGCCATCGGACTCCAGCCCCGACACGCCCACGCCTTCGGGCATTGTCAGGCTCTGCAGCACTTCGCCCGATTGCGGATCGATCCTGCGCAGCTCGCTTTCATCGCCTTCCCACGTACCGTGCCACAGCGCGCCGTCCACCCAGGTCACGCCGGTAACGAAACGGTTGGATTCGATGGTGCGCAGGATCTTGCCGGTCTCGGGATCGATCTGGTGGATCTTGCGTTCGCGGTACTGGCCCACCCACAACGTCCCTTCGGCCCAGGTCAGTCCCGAATCGGTGCCTGCGCCGGGGGCGGGAATCGTGGCGAGGATACGGCCGGTGCGGGGGTCGATTTTGTCGATGCGGTCTTCGGCGATCTGGAACAGATGCTCGCCATCGAACGCGGTGCCGGCATGGGCAGCGACATCGATCGAGCTCAGCACCTTGCCGCTTTCCGGGTCCAGGGCGTTGATTTTGCTGTTGCTGGCGAACCAGACCTTTTCGCCGTCCCAGGTGACGCCGCACACATGGTCGACATCGGCAAACGGGCCATATTCACGAATGATCTCAGCAGTTGCGTGTTTCATTCCGGCATTCCTCATTGGGGTTGGTGGCGTTCATCCTAGCCACCGGGCGGCGGCACCGGGAGTAACAAGGTCGTCGCGAATCCCGGCACGGGCGGCGTCATCCAGCGCCGCGCGCGACCACGGCCAAACCATTGCACCTTGCCCTCCTCTGCCAGTGTATCGAGTGTGCGCTGTACCGTGCGCTGGCTGGTGCCCAGCGCCAATGCCAGGGCGGAGCTCGACCACGACTCGCCATCGGCGAGGCAGGCAAATACCGCGGCAAACTTTTCCTCGACCGGCGGCGCCAGCGTCACCACCTGCGTACACACCGGTGATTGCAGGGCAAAACCGCGAGCCGTCGCGGTGATGCCGGCCAAGGGCTTGAGTGCCTGACGCAACCTGCCGATTTCCACGCGAAGCCGGGCGCGATGGGATTCATCCGAGAGCTTCAAGCGGAACGCCCGCGCGATCAGCGTTTCCCGCGCTACGTCGGCGGGCCACGCTTCGGCCAACGCTCGGGCAAGCATGAACAGAATCGGCCGCGTCGCGAGCGACACCGACATGCCACAGCCACGCACAGCGTACCGGCAGGCATCCACCACCAGCGACGTGGAACCGAGCAACGCTTGAACTTCACCGAGCAACAGCGGCCGTGCCTCACCCTGGGCAATCAGGCGTGCCGCGGGGGCATCGAGCAGGCGCGCAGCGTGTTCGACCTCGGCCATCAGCGCGGCAATCCCCGCTTGACCAGCCGCTTGCCCGGCCCTGGTCAATGCGTCCCGTGCCGCGTTCGATTGCAGGCGTCGAATGGCAATACCCGCCAGTACCAGTTCATGGGTCGCACGCAATGCCGGCGGCAATGGCCCGGGATCGAGTTCGGCCAATCGCTGCTGCGCCTCATCGAGCTGACCAATCAGCAGCAACCGGCGGATTTGCAGATACCGCGCATGGGCGGCATTGACCCGATCACCGTGGTGTTCAAGGGTGACCCGCGCCGTTTCGAGCGCCTTGACCGGCCACCCGAGTTCCCGCGAAGCCAGGGCGATTTCGGCCTCGGCCACCACACAGCGCGCACGGGCCAGCACTTCCCCGGGCGCAAAGGCCCGTTGCGCACGCTTGACCAGCGCCCGGGCCCGCACCAGGTCGCCCAGTTGCGCCATGGCGATACCGCGCAGGGCCAGCGCCGGCGCATCGTCGCGCAAGGCCACACGGTCCAGTGCGCCCAGCGGATTGCCCGCCGCCAGCGCCTGTGCGGCTGCCATGATCATCGAGTCCATCGCAATCCCGCCACACTTGTCACTCCCCTCATTCGATACCCGGGTTTAGTCTAAATCACGACCTTTCACCAGGAGCGTACAACGATGAACACGCACAATACCGCGACCCGGGAACAATGGCTGGCAGCACGCTTGCAACTGCTCGAAGCGGAAAAGGCCCTGACCCGACGCAGCGATGAAGTGGCCAGGCAACGCCAGGCATTGCCCTGGGTTCGCGTCGACAAGACGTACCGTTTCGATACCGACAACGGCAGCGCAACCCTGGCCGAGCTCTTTCAAGGACGCTCGCAACTGCTGGTCTACCACTTCATGTTCGGGCCCGACTACACGGCCGGCTGCCCGTCCTGCTCAGCCATCGCCGATAGTTTCGACCCCATCGTCGTCCACCTGGCAAACCACGACGTGACCCTGATGGCCATATCCCGCGCGCCGTTGGCGAAACTGCAGGCCTACAAGCGCCGAATGGGCTGGACCTTCCCCTGGGCCTCGGCCGCCGACAGCGACTTCACCGCCGACTTCAACGTTTACTTCACCGAAGCGCAGCAGCGTGAAGGGCTGGTCGAGTACAACTACCAGCGCGGCGGCCATGCCATGGACGCCAGTGAAGTTCCGGAACCGGTGAAACAGTTCGCCGCAACCTGTGGCACCGATGCGCCGACCTATACCCGCGACAGGCCAGGACTGAGTACGTTTGTGCTGGAAGACGGCGAGATCTATCACACCTATTCCACCTACGCCCGGGGCTTGGACGGATTGTGGGGCATGTACCAATGGCTCGACCGCGCACCCAAGGGGCGCAATGAAACGGGGCCCTGGTGGCGTCGGCATGATGAGTACCAGTGAGCGCCAGCGGTGTCACTGACCGCTGATGAAGACGTCCGCCAGTTTGTCCACCGACGCCGTCAACTAATTCCCCTCGATTCATGAGCGATCCGGCAACAGTGTTTATCCCGCGAGCCGATATTTGCGCCCCCGCCAAACGCCTAATATCGGCTCTACCCAAGTGAGCAAACCCAATCAGATGCAACCCGCTCACAAGGCTGAATACCCTTGCAGGACAACGCTTGAACCACGAGGTGAAATCATGAAACTGTTGAACATCGCACTCTTTGTTGCCCTTGGCACCGCCGGTGCCCAGGCCTTTGCAGACGACAGCCACTCGACTGCCGCCACCGGCCAGACGCCGCTTGAAACCTACACCTACGGCACCAGGCTCGATATCAAGCGCGTCATCGAAGTCTCGCAAGTCGCCGATGAATGCGGACCGGTCCCGGCGCGCATGACCTATGAAGATTCCCAGGGTCAACGTCGCACCATTGAGTATCAAGTGATGGGCACCGGATGCTCGAACGGTTGAACACTGTATGGACGATGGAGGGTCGACACTCCATGCGTACAGCGCCAGCCACATCGCTACACAGATGCACCGACAATTTTTTCATCAGAGGCGAGCAAACCCGGAATGGAATGCTTCAGAAATTCCACCCAGGTTTTTATTTTTGCATCCACGAACTTGCGTGACGGGTAGATCGCAAACAGGTTCAGTTCCTCAAGCCGATACCCCGGCAATACCCGCACCAACGTCCCCGCTCGCAGGCCTTCGACGGCCGAAGCAATCGGTTGAATGCCAATCCCCATCCCGTTCTTGATCGCGAATGTCATGGCGTCAGCCGTGTTGACGTGAAAGGGCGACACCGGTGTGCTGAACGTTTCTATCCCCTGCGGGCCTTCAAATACCCAGTTCTGCGCCGGCATGACCGTGTTGACGATTCGCAGGCAATCATGGCCGCCAAGCTCACCCGGCGATTCGGGAGCCCCGCGTTTGCTCAGGTACGCCGGCGAGGCGCAGAGAATGCTGTAGGTGATACCCAGCCGCTGGGCGACGAATCCGGAATCGGGCAGGTCCCGCGCCAGCACGATCGACATGTCATAGCCTTCCTCGAGCAAATCCGGCAGCCGATTGGTCACGGTCAGGTCAAACAGAACCGAAGGATAGGTTTCCCGGTAGCGGGCGATGGCACCGATCACGTAATGGTTGCCGATGGCCGACATGGCATGGATTTTCAGCCGGCCGGCGGGCATGACCTGAGCCGTGCCCGCCTCTTCATCGGCCTCGCGTATGTCCTGCAGAATCCGCTCGCAGCGCTGCAAATAGCGCACGCCGGCCTCAGTCAGTGCCAGGCGCCGGGTGGTGCGGTTGATCAGCCGCGTTTGCAGCCGGGCCTCCAGGCTGGAAACGGCTTTTGAAACGTTGGTCGTGGTGGTGTCCAGCATCGCGGCCGCTGCCGTGAAGCTGCCGCTTTGGGCGACCGCCGTGAAACAGCGCAGGGTCTGGAAAACGTCCATCGTTTCACCTCAAGGGATAGGCAAACAGGACGGCCCCGTGACGGGCCGCCCTGACGTCAGGCATTACTTTTTGCGCGCAATGAATCCAGGCACACCGGTTTCAACCACCGAGTTGAAGCGTATACGGGTTGTGATGTCTTGTTGAATCTCAATCATGGCCCTGAGCGGCAAGGTCGAGATATCGATGTTTTCCCGGATATGGCTCGGCGTTGCCGAGGTGGTCAGGAACGCTACCCCACGTTGTACCGACCAGGCCAGCGCCACTTGGGCCGGGGTTTTCTGCACGCGCCGGGCGATGCCGACAAGCACCGGGTCCTGCAGCACATTCGGTTCCATGCCATGCCCCAATGGCGCAAACGCCAGCAGGATAATCCCGTGCTCTTTGCAGAACTCCAGCAACTCCCACTCCGGCAAGTAAGGGTGGGACTCGACCTGCACCACGGCGGGTTTTATCCGGGCGTCGGCAACCAGCACCTTCAGCGCCTCCAGCGTGATATCGGACACCCCAATGGACCTCGCCCGCCCCTCATCCACCAGCCGCTCAAGCGCCCGCCACGTCTCGATCAGCGTCACGCCGCTGTCGTAGATGACATTGCCCTGCTCGTCCCTCGGGTCCTGGTTGTCGCCGGGTTGAAAGGCAAACGGCGTGTGGATCAGGTAGCAGTCGATGTAGTCCACTTGCAGACGTTGGCAACTGGCTTCGAACGCGGGTTCGACACGCTCGGGACGATGGTTGGTGTTCCACAGTTTGGTGGTGATGAACAGGTCTTCGCGACGGATCTTGCCCTCCGCCTGCACTGCCTTCAATGCAATGCCAACCTGCGCTTCGTTGCGATAACGCTCGGCGCAATCGAAATGGCGGAAACCGGCGGCCAGCGCCTCCTTCACCGCTTCAGTCGTGGTGGCGAGATCGCGGAACAACGTACCGAACCCAACCGCCGGCATCTCGACCGCCCCATGGTTGAGCAGGAATCCGGTATCGCGCAGTCCGTCGTGAAAGGCTTCATAAGTCATGTCATTACTCCAGGCCGCAGCCATTATTGATACGAAGGTTTCTGCCCGTCGCCCGACGCCACGCGTTGCTCGAAGGCACCGACGGAGTTGCCGCCCAGCGCAATGAACAGCTGCACGGTGTCGAGGTACTGCGCGGTTTTCACGCGGATCTGTCCCAGCAGTGCCTGCTCGTAGGCACGCTCCGCTTCCAGGACCTGGAGAATGCTGTTCTCGCCTTGCGCGAAGGCTTGCTGGTTCAACTGCAAACTGGTTTCGGCCGCGCGCAATGCGTCGGTCTGGGCCTGGTGTTCCTCGGCGTCATGGTTGATCGCCTGCAAGGTGTCGGCGACCTGGCCGAACGAGGTGATGACCGTTTGCTGGTAACCAGCGAGCGTCGCCTTGTAGCCGTCGACGGCAGCTTGTTGTTCAGCCTTGAGCGTGCCGCCATCGAAAAGCGGCCCGGCCAACCCGGCAGCGAAACCCCAGAGTGCCGCGCCGCCATTGCCGGAAGCCGCCTGTGCCAGGGACGCTGACAGCGTGACATGGGGATAGAGGTTCGCCGTCGCCACGCCCACCGCTGCGCTGGCCATGTGCAGCTGAGCCTCGGCTTGCAGCACATCCGGCCGGTCGTGGGCCATTTCCGAAGGCAGGCTCACCGGCATGTTCGACGGCAAGGCAAACTCGCTCAAGTCGAAGTCGGGAGCGATCCAGTCCGCCGGTCCCTTCCCCGTCAGGATCGACAGTGCGTGGCGTGCGGCATCGCGCTGCTGAGCGAGGGGCGGCAACAGCGTGCGGTCCTGCGCGAGACGGGTCTCGGCCAGCGACACATCGATCTGCGTGGTGCTGCCATTGAGGTGGGCCATGCGCACCAGTTCAAGGTTCCTCGCGTCATTGGCCAGCAGCTTTTCCACGGCCTGTATCTGCGCGTTGGCGGAGGCCACCAGCAACGCCTGGCTGGCGACGTTGCCGGTCAGGGTCAGGTACGCCGCTTCGTAGCGGTGTTTTTGCAGGTCGGCCAACGCCTGCTGTTGTTCAACCAGTCGCTTGTTGCCGCCGAACACATCAAGGTCGAACCCCATCCGCGGCCCAATCGCATAGAAATTGGCGATGGAGGGTTCCCTGGTGTTGTGCAGCCGCTGACGGCCGGCCACGGCAGCGAAATCGACCTGCGGATACAGCGCACCCTGCGCCGCCGCCACAGAAGACGCGGCTTGCCGGATCGTGGCATCGGCGGCCACCAGATCCAGGTTGCCGTCGATGGCACGACGAACCACGCGATCGAGCTTCTGCGAGCGAAAGGCCGTCCACCAGTCGCCACTGACCTTCTTGCCCAGTTCAATGCGTGGGTCGGCACCATGAGCCAGACGCTGCTCGGCCTGTGGGTCATAGTGCTGCGACGCACTCGCCGCCGGTGCTTGATAGTCGGGGCCAACGGTGCAGGCCGTCAGGATGGCAAGCAGCGACAACGCCGCGAATTTCGTTTGCAGCAGATAGCGGTTGATGACCCGCGCATAAGAATTCATTTGGCACACTCCACGAACACTAATTGGCCGCAACGGGCTTGCGAAGGAACAACACCAGCGGGCTCACCACCAGCATCACCACCATCAGGATCTTGAACTGGTCGATCACGGCGATGAACGCGGCCTGGCCGGTGATCATTTCGTTGAGCCCGCCCAGCACCTGCAACGGCGCCGAGGCCAGCGAATGCGCAGCGGCGCGGTACGGCGTCAGGTGGCTGGCCAACGCCATGTGCATCGCCTGGGTGTTGTTGAAGAAGAACAGTTGCACGATCGCCACGCCCAGCGTGCTGCCGTAGACCCGGGCCAGGTTGAACAGGCCGGTGCCTTCGGGGCGCAGCGCGGGGTCGAGCGTACTGAATGCGACCTTGCTCACCGCCGGCATCAGGATGCCCAGGCCCGCGCCCTGGAGCGCACCGGCGACCGCCACGGGCCACTCGTCCATCAGCGGCGAATAACCGAGCATCAGCCAGTTGGCATAAACCACGATGGCGATACCGGCGGCCACGAAGAGGCGCCGGTCGAAGCGCTCGGGCAGTCGCCCCATCAACAGAAAAGCGCCAACCAGGCCAATGCCACGGGGAATCGTCAAGGCGCCGGTGGTGTCCGGCGGATAGCCGAGAATCTCATCCAGCATCGGCGACGTCAGGGCCATGGTCGACAACAGCACGAAACCGAGGGCGAAAAAGATCACCGTCGACAACACGAAGTTGCGGTCCTTGAGCAGGCGCTTGTTGAGGAAATGCACCTTTGAGGTCAGCACATGCACCACGAACAGGTAGGCCCCCAACGCAGCCGCCACGGCTTCGAGCCAGATCTCGGGCGAAGCGAACCAGTCCAGGCGCTCCCCCCGGTCGAGCAGCATTTGCAGGCTGATCAGGCCGAGGGTGAAGGTGCCAAAACCGAAGAAATCGAACGCCGGAGGTTTCTCGGCCTTCTTCTCGGTCAGCAACAGCGCCGCCACCAGGAAGATAAACGCCGACAGTGGCACGCTGAGGTAGAACATCGGCCGCCAGCCAAAATGTTCGGCGATCCAGCCGCCAATGCTCGGGCCGCTGACGATGCCGAACAGCACAATGGCCGTCCACCTCGCGCCAAACGTAGCCCGCTTGTCCAGCGGCAAGGTTTCCACGGCAATCGCCATCGACAGCGGCGCCAGCACGCCACTGGCGATGCCTTGAATGATGCGCGCCCCCACGAACTCCAGCGGCGTCGTCGCCACCGTGGCGAGCAACAAGCCAAGGACAAACACGGCCAGTGCCGCCTGATACACGAGCTTCAAGCCAAAGCGCCCGGCCAGCCACTGCGCGAGCGGCATGCTGATCGCACTCGCGGCCAGGTACGAGGTGAATATCCACCCAGCCTGATCGTCGCTCATCGACAGGCTGCCCTGAATCAACCTGAGTGCCGCGTTCGGCAGCGGCAGGTTCGCCGACTGCATGTAGGTCGCAAGCAAGGCGGCGAACCTGAGCGAGCGCGCGCCCTCCCCACCGGGGCTTACCACCGATTGGGCGTTCATCAGTAGTTACCTGCGGTCAATAACGCCTTGAGCGGATGCCACCAGGGGCTGCGAAAGCGGGTGTCGATCCGCACCGTGGCGCTGGTCCCGGAGAACAGCGGCAGCGCCGGGTCCATTTCGTCGAGCTCAAGCCGTACCGGCACCCGCTGCGTGACCTTGACCCAGTTGCCGGTCGCATTTTCCGGCGGCAGCAGCGCGAAATCCGAGCCGGCCCCCGGGCTCATGCTGGTGACGTGGGCCTTGAACACCCGATCCGGGTAGGTATCGATGCGGATGGTGGCTTCCTGGCCCGGGCGCATGTGGGTCACATCGGTCTCGCGGAAGTTGGCCTCGATCCAGATCTCGTGACCGGACAGCAAGGCAAAGGCCGGCGCGCCGTTATTCACGTAGTTGCCCACCTGCAGGTCGTCGACCTTGGCCACGATGCCATCCTGCGGCGCATACACCGTGGTGTACGAGAGGTACAACTGCGCCTCGTCGAGCTGCGCCCTGGCCTCGCGAACCGTCGGGTGACTATCGGCATCGATGTCCGGATTGCCGTTCAAGGCGACCACGGTACTGGCGATCTGTTGTTCGATGGACGCGATCCGTTGCCGCGCCACCTTCACGTCGGTGTCGGCCCGTTCGTAAATCGATTTCGACACGAACTCGGAGGCGACCAGGGCTTTCTTGCGGGCAAAATCCTTTTGGTCGAAGTCAGCCGACGCTTTCGCCGATTGCAGTTCCGCCTGTTGCTGGCGATAGCTGGCCTTGAGCCCATCGATACGCAGGCGCGCCACGCCCAGTTGTGCTTGCGCGCGGTCGACGGCGATCTGGAACGGTTTCGGGTCGATCCGAAACAGCACCTGGCCCTTGTGGACCTGCTGATTGTCTTCGACGGCAATCTCTACCACTTGCCCGGAGATCCGCGCATTGATCGACGCCTTCGCCACCCGGGCGTAAGCGTTGTCGGTCGAGACAAAAGCCTGCCCCGACACGTAGTGGGTATAGCCCAACGCTGCGAAGAGGATGGGAACACCCACCATCAGCCAGGGGCGCAACCTCTGTTTCAGTGGTTTGTTGATACGCGAGTCAGCCGGGTTTGGGCCTGGGTGCTCGAAGGTCTGCGAAGCCGGGATATCGAACTGTTTGGTCATGATCGAGTTCACCTTTAGCCGGGTAATCGGGCCGGCGTCGGCAACAAGCGCCGGCGGCCCGCAGGTCAATAAATGCTGGAAAGAAACAAGCCCGTGCGCGGTCAGGAGGATCGCTCCCGGCGCGTCGGTTTCGTCGCCGCAACACTCAGTTCGCGCTCGGCTACAACAAACCCTGGAACAAGGAATTTCTGATTCCTTAATTTTGTGCGATGGTGTAAGAATATCCCTCGATCCACCCTCCTACAAGGATTTTGTACGACATGGCACAAAATAAATCGACAGAGGGCAAAGTCCGCGGCCGCCCTCGCGCCTACGACCCGCAGACAGCGTTGCAACAGGCACTCGGTGTGTTCTGGAACACCGGCTATTCCGGCGCGTCGCTCGATAGCATCGCCACCGCCGCCGGCATGAATCGCCCCAGCCTCTATGCAGCATTCGGCGACAAGCACGCGCTCTATATCAAAGCGCTGGAGCAATATTGGGAGTTTGCCGCGGCGTCCATGCACGAGGCGCTGGCGGACCTGGAGCTGCCGTTGGCCGAGGCCTTGCAGCGTTTCTACGAGGGGCAGTTATCGATTTACTTCTCGGGCGACGGCCAGCCCCGCGGTTGCTTCGCCATCGGCACGGCAACCACCGAAGCCGTCGAAGACCCGGAAATTCGCGAGGTGCTGTCCGACCGGTTGAGCCGGCTGGATGCCGATCTGGAAGTTCGCCTGCAAGCGGCGAAAAATGCTGGCGAGTTGAAAGGCGATGCAGACCCGGCGGCCCTGGCCGTGCTCGCCTCGTCTCTGCTGCACAGCATTTCGATCCGTGCCCGGGCCGGTAAATCCCGAGCCGAACTGACAGCGCTGGCACGCCAGGCGATCAGAGTGATCTGCGGTGAGTGAAAAGCTCGAAGATATCCTCGCCGGACGGTTGGCCGTGATCTTCTGCGGCATCAACCCCGGCATGACGGCCGCCGCCCAGGGGCATCATTTTGCCGGGCGCGGCAATCGTTTCTGGCGCACGCTGCACCTCGCCGGGTTTACCCCAGAGCTTGTGCGACCGGAAGACGATCGGACGATCTTGAGCTATCGATGCGGATTGACCGCGGTGGTGGAACGGCCGACGGCCAGCGCGGATCAGTTGTCCCTGTACGAGTTCACCGCCGCGGCAGCGGCCTTCGAACAGAAAATCGCACGCCATGCGCCGCGTTTCGTGGCGTTTCTGGGCAAGGCGGCGTATGCCGCGCTGTCCAATCAGCGCGACATTGCCTGGGGCCTGCAAACCAAAACCTTCGGCAATGCCTCAGTCTGGGTCCTGCCCAACCCCAGCGGCAGAAATCGTGGGTTCAGTCTCGAGCAACTGGTCACGGCCTACCGCGAACTGCGCCTGGCCGTCGACGACCGACAGCGGGTGTAATCACGTCGGCGGAATCGTCGCAAGCATACCGATCAGGATGGTCAACAGCAGAAAACCGCCGAGAAAAATCGACATCTTGGCCATGGGGCCTCCCACACTATGAATTGGCGGTACAGGGGCGTCGTGCGCTGCCGTACCGGAGATTTATTGTGGGCTGGTGGCTGTATCCGTTACAGAGGCAGATTGCGCTGAAAAATACGGATCAGATCCGCTTTCAGGCCGTGCTTTCGCGCGTTTCCCAGAGAGGAGTTTGCGCGTGATGTCCACAAACGGCGTGACGATCAAACCGTGCAGCGTCAGGTAACGCTCGTGATCCTGTTCCCCGGTGCCGTATTGAATGGCCTCGGGTGTGGACCGGGTGACGTACAGCGTGCCGAACATCCAGTCCCACAATGACAAATTGATGCCGAAGTTCTTGTTGAAGTGTCGCGGCGCATCGCTGTGATGAATCTGGTGTTGCGCCGGGCTGCTCAGCACCCGCTCAAGCAGCGGCCCGAAGGAAAACCAGACATGGCTGTGGCGCAGGTTGGCCGCCAGGCTATTGAAGATGAACACCATGTAGGTCACGCCAAACAGCGTATAGCGGCTGATCTCCCCGCCGCAGGCGTACCAGAAGACACCGGCAAAGGCGCCGACGCAGATGATGTCCGTGAGCTTTTCGACGACTTCTTCCAGAAAGTGCACGCGGCTGGCCGTCGCCGGCACCAGCACGGGCGCCGAATGATGGACTTTGTGGAAGGCCCACAGATACCGCGAATGAAAAGCGCGATGGCCCCAGTAATGGCTGAAATCCTTGACCAGGAATACGCCCAGCCCATAAAGCAGGGTCAGTGCCAGGTGTTCCTCCACTTGCGTGCGCGCGCCCCACAGGTGGCTGAAGAACGCGATGTAGTCCGCTGAACGCAAGACATACGGATCGACCAGGCCGACGATGGGCAACACCAGGGCAACCTTGAGGATGGCGAGTACGAAGTAATAGCGGTAGTCGAGCAGCGCCGAGCGGTGCAGGTAAACCCGGCGGCCGCCGATGAACTGGCCGAACGAGCGCGCGTCGGTCAAGCCCCGGGATTTGCGCCGGCGGAACAGGCAATAAGCGACGCCGTAAGACATGCAGAGAAAGGATAGACCGAGTCTGCCGTTGAAGTCGAAAATGCCCAGGAACTGCCGGGTGACCGGCTCGATCACCCACTGGGATAAATAAAGATGGATTGCGGCAAGAACATCCATACCAGGCTGCCCGACGTAAATGGAAGGGCAATAGTAAATGAGAATGAGTCTTTAGTGTGTTGAATTATGACCAGCTGTCAGCCACCGAGCGCAATGATTGCCAGGATCAGCACGCCCCCCGTGGCGGCCATGATCACCCCACCCTGCCATTGCGTGGCGCCAGCGTATCTGGCGAGCATCCAGCCGGCGATGAACAGCACCACGAGGCCCACCAGGTTGGACAGGCGGATGGCGAGTGCCGTCTGATCAAGCAGGATGAACGGCACCACCAGCGGAAATGTCGAGCACACGACCAACAGGAAAACACCGAGCGCACCCTTGAAGTCGTTCCAGTCCAGGCCCGCCCTGGTCGGCAAGGGGGGCTGCTCGAGCAGCCGACGGCGCAACAACTCCAGGCCCTCGCTGCCGGCCGCCGCCGCGAATTGCACCGGCAACACTTGCGCAACGAGCGCCTGGCCGACCGCGGCGTCCGTGCCATTGCGCAGGGCGAGGTACAGCTTGATCCTGCGCGTGCGCTCGACCAGTGCGCGCAACAGGTACATGACAGCATCGGCCAGTCCCCAGGCGAGATTGCAACCGAGTGCGGCAATCATCATCGTGCGTTCGGCTGCCTGATCTGCCGTAGACACGCTGATGGTACCGGTGAACGTCATGGCCATCAGCAGGCCGAAGATCACCTCGGTAATGCGCTCGACAGGGTCAAGTACCGGCGCCCTTTCGAATTGACCAGTGGTTTGCATGATTTCACCTCGCCCGGGGGTGCCTGCACGATGTCGGTCAACGCTTCGGCCAGCCGCCGGTTGCTCAAGCTGGGCATCCGCGTTCCCGTCAAGTGTAGATTGAACGGCTACACTCTTGCGCACACGTCACCTGTTTCAAGAGGAGTGATTCATGCTTGATTACTTCGCGCTGGGCCTGCTGATCTTTGTCGGGCTCATCTTGTTCTACGGGGTCATCCTGCTCCACGACATCCCCTATGAAATTGCCGTCCACCGCAACCACCCTCACCAGGATGCGATCCATGCCACCGGCTGGGTCAGCCTGTTCACCCTGCATGCGCTGTGGCCGTTCCTGTGGATCTGGGCGATGGCCTATCGAGAGGACCGGGGTTGGGGTTTCAGTGACGGACATTCAGCAAAAAGCCATGTGGTTCACCTCGAACAACAAGTCGCCGAACTGCAAGCGCGGATCGAACGCCTCGAGGCGGTAACCGGCACTGCACCGGGCAGGCTGCCAACGGACAATCTCGGCGAGGGCATCTGAGCCATGGATCTTTTACTCATTCTGACGTATGCCGCACTCTGCGTTGCCATCTTCAAGATCTTCCGCATTCCCCTGAACAAATGGACGGTGCCCACAGCCGTACTGGGCGGGATCGTGATCATCGGCGCACTGATTTTCACGATGAACTACAACCACCCCTATTCCGAGGTGGCGCGTTCCTATTTCGTATCGGTTCCGGTGATACCCGTGGTCAGTGGCCAGGTGATCGACGTGCCGGTGCAGGCCAACCAGCCCCTGGAAAAAGGCGATGTGCTGTTTCGCATCGATCCAACGCCGTTCGAATACCGGATGAAATCCCTCAAGGCACAACTGATTGCCGCCCAGGCCGATCGCGCCCGGATCACCGAGCTGATCAAGCGTAATTTCGGCACCCAACGGGAACTGGACATTGTGGTCGCGCGCAGTGATGACCTGAAGGCACAACTGGACAACGTGCAGTACGAACTCGACAACACCACCGTCCGCGCGCCGAGCAAAGGCTTCGTCACCCATGTTTCGTTGCGTCCGGGCATGATGGCGACCAAGTTGCCGCTGCGCCCCTCGATGGTCTTCATTCCCGCCGAAGGGCATTACTTCGCGGCGTGGATGCGCCAGAACAGCCTGTTGCGCCTGAGCGAGGGCGACGAGGCCGAAGTCGCCTTTGATGGCATTCCCGGGAAGGTTTTCGAAGGCAAGGTCAAAACCGTGATTTCGGTCATCGCCGAAGGCCAGGTCCAACCTTCGGGCACGCTGCTCGGCTTCACCGGTTCACCACCGGCCGGCCGGGTCCCGGTGGTCATTGAAATCACCGATCCCGACTATGCCCAGTACGCCGACCAGATGCCCGGCGGGGCCTATGGCCAGGCGGCGTTGTACAGCCAGCATTTCCATCACATCGCGATGATGCGCAAGATCCTTCTGCGCATGGCCGCCTGGATGAACTACATCTTCCCGTTCCACTGATCGGGTAGCGACGGCAACTGACTCAATCCTTGAATGGGGTCAGTTGCCGGTTCAGCGAACCGGCCTGGGAACGTTGTCAGATGCGCAAGGTGCATTCACTCTCGGCCAAGTCGCACCCACCGCTACGTCAGGCTACTGACGTACCTGATTACGCCCGTTGCGCTTGGCCTGGTACAGCGCATCGTCGGCACGGGTCAGCAGGGTTTCCGGCGTGTCACCGGGTTGAGCATGAGCCACGCCGAACGACGCGGTGATGGTGTCCAGCACCGTGTCGGTGCCCCGGGCCTTGACCCGCAGCGCCTGGATTTTCAGGCGCAGGCGCTCGGCAAAGGCACCGGCGGCGGCCAGATCCGGGCAATTCTTGAGCACGACACAGAACTCTTCACCACCGTAACGCGCGGCAATGGCCTCGGCCGGCAGCGAGTCTCGCAACACCCGGGCGACATGCTGAAGCACGCGGTCGCCCAAGGGATGGCCGTACTGGTCGTTGAAGTGTTTAAAGTGGTCGATGTCCAGCATCACCAGTGCCACACCGGTCACTGCGTTGTTCATCGCCTGCTCGAGCTTGCGGTTGAAGGTGGTACGGTTGAGCAATTCGGTCAGGCCATCGAGGGTCGCGGCCAGTTGGGCGCGCTCCAGTTTGTCCCGCAGGCTTTTGATCTCGTGTTGCGCCGATTGCAACCGGGAGAGGAAGTGTTCCTGCTGACTCTGCATCAGTTGGGTGCTTTGCTGCAGCTGGATCAGGATGCTCGGCAAGTGCTCGCTGGCGGGCTCTTCAAGCATTTGCAGGTATTGGTCGAGGTTGGCCTGGAAATTCCGATTGCCCTTCACGCTGCGCGAAACATCGCGCTCCATATCGTCGACCAGGTTGATCGCTTCCTGTTGCCCGGAACGGGCGTCCGCCAGTTCATCGCGGATGATGTACTCGCGAAACAGTTTGGCGGCCGACTCCGGCGGGAAATAGTCGAAGTCGTTGACCACCCGGTCCAGGTGCCGATTGAGTTCCGGCTCCTGGCCTTTGCTGTAGGTGTACCAGAGCGCGTAGTGCACCGGGTTGGGCGCAATGTTGTGACGAACCATCAGCGGCACTGCCTGCTTGAGCAACGCCGCCGCCTCGCGGGAGTCTTCTGGATACAGCGCTAGAACAGTCGCACGCGTGTCGGATTGGCTCATGGTTTCACTGTGGTTGTTTTTATTTGGCGATTGGCAAACTCGCCGAGCATAACCATACGCCCGACAAACGACCATCCCGAATTACACAATCATTTCAACCCGGTACGCCCGAGGTATTGCACCCAGCTTTTCTGTAGGAGCGAGCCTGCTCGCGATGGCGGTGGATCAGTCAACTAAGATGTTGAAGCTGATGGCCTCATCGCGAGCAGGCTCGCTCCTACAGGGGTTATGCGGTGCCTGTATCAGCGCGCAGCCCAGGCATTGAAGCGCTGTTCAAGCTCTTCGCCATGGTCGACCCAGAACTCCGCGTCCACGGCCCGGGCGCCGGCCAGGTTGGCCGCGGCGGTCGGCAATTGCTCCTGCACGTCCTTGGGCAGCAATGGCAGGGTCTGGCGATGCACCGGCCCGTAGGGGATGGTTTCCGAGAAGACTTTTTGCGTCTGCGGCTGGCTGGCAAACGCGATGAAGTTTTCCGCCAGCGCCTTGTTCGGCGTGCCTTTGACCACCGCCCAGTATTCCGGGTCGTACAGGCTCTGCGGCCAGACGATGCTCAGTTTCATGCCTTCCTTTTGCGCCGAGGCAATCCGCCCGTTGTAGGCGGCGCTCATCACCACGTCGCCGGCCACCAGCCATTGCGCCGGTTGGGCGCCCGCCTCCCACCACTGGATGTTCGGCTTGATCTGGTCGAGTTTGGCAAAGGCCCGCGTCACGCCTTGCGGGGTGTTCAAGACCTTGTACACGTCGTCCGCCTTGACGCCGTCGGCCAGCAAGGCGATTTCCAGGGTGTACTTGGCGCTCTTGCGCAGGCCGCGCTTGCCCGGGAAGTCGGCGACATTCCAGAAGTCCGCCCAGGATTGCGGCGCCTTGGCCTGCTTGCTCTGGTCGTAGGCCATGACCATCGACCAGACGTATGTGGCCACCCCGCATTCGGTCAGTGCACCGGGCACGAAGTTCGCCGATTCACCGAAGCGTCCCGCATCGAGCTTCTCGAACAGGCCCTCCTCGCAGCCGCGCAACAGCTCGGGGCTTTCGACTTCCACCACATCCCAACTAGTGTGGCCGGCGGAGACCATGGCCTTGATCTTCGACAGCTCGCCGTTGTACTCACCGGCGATGATGTTGCCCGCGCCGCTGGCATTAAAGGGCTGGAAATAGGCTTTATCCTGAGCCTGTTTGGTAGCACCACCGAAGGAGATCACGGTGAGGTCCTGGGGGGCCGCCCACACACTGGCACTCAACACCGCCAGGGCAAACGGAACACTGCAACGCAAGGATCTGGACATGGATCGCTTCCTCGGGCCTTGTCGACCCTTTGTTGTCATGGGTGTTCGGATTCACTCAAGTACGCCGCCAGGCGATCCATCAGGCGGTCGCAGGCTGCCATCTGTTCGACGCTGACAAATTCATCGGGCTTGTGTCCCTGGTCCATGCTGCCGGGACCGCAGACCACCGAAGGAATGCCGGCCTGATCGAACAGCCCGCCTTCGGTGCCAAAGGCCACGGTGCTGAACTCGTCATTGCCGCATAGCCGGGCAATCAGCCGGGCCGCCGCGCTGTCGGTGGGTGTCGCAAGGCCCGGATAGGCCGAGATTTTTTCAAAGCGGATGCCGGTATCGGTGTCCACGGCCTGCATGGCCGGCAGCAACGTCTGCTCGGCGTAGTCTTGCAGCTCATCGACGACCACTTGCGGGGCGAAGTCCGGCAAGGCGCGGATCTCGAAATCGAAACGGCAGTCCGCTGGCACGATGTTCAGCGCCGTACCGCCCTGGATCACTCCGACCTGCACAGTCGTGAACGCCGGATCGAAGCGTTTGTCGTGCAATGGCGGCCGGGCCAGAGTGGCGCCGATGTCGCCCAGCCGACCGATCAGGCGCGCGGCCTGCTCGATGGCATTGACCCCATACGGTGCGTAGGCCGAATGACAGGCGGCGCCGCGCACATGACAGCGCATCGCCAGTTTGCCCTTGTGGCCGAGCACCGGCTTGAGCTCGGTCGGCTCGCCGATCAGACACAACGCCGGTGCCGGGATGCGTTGGGGCAACACTTCCAGCAACCCGCGCACGCCGAGGCAACCGACCTCTTCGTCATAGGAAAACGCCAGGTGCACCGGGCACTTCAAAGGGCTGGCGAGAAACATCGGCAAGGCGGCCAGCACCGAAGCCAGATAGCCTTTCATGTCAGCCGTGCCGCGGCCGTAAAGCTTGCCGTCCGCTTCGCTCAGGCAGAACGGCTCGACCGTCCAGGCCTGGCCGTCCACCGGCACCACGTCGGTGTGACCGGACAGCACGATGCCGCCGGCCACACGCGGGCCGACCGTGGCCAGCAGATTGGCCTTGGTCCGCTCGGCGTTGTAGATCAGTTCGCAAT
The DNA here is from genome assembly GCF_003050925.1 of Pseudomonas sp. GV085. Lineage (GTDB taxonomy): Bacteria > Pseudomonadota > Gammaproteobacteria > Pseudomonadales > Pseudomonadaceae > Aquipseudomonas. Next base: position 719,023 of record NZ_QAOV01000002.1, read on the forward strand.
CCACGCCCAGTTCGTGCAGGTAGTCGCGCACGAACTCGATCAGCGCAAGGTTCGAATCGCGGCTGACCGTGGCGAACCCGATCAGTCGCGCGAGCATGGCGCGGCTGCGCAACTCACTCATCGCCGGGCACTCCATACGCGGGGGCCAGGGTCGGATTGAGGGCGCGGGTCAGGTAGTCCTGCAATTGCGGCTCGTAGGCAATCCACAGTTTGCCCAGCTCGCCAATCGGGTTTTCATCGGCCCAATCCACCCGCAGGTCGACAATCGGCCAGGTCAGCTCTCCCACCACCGACAACGCCGCCGAGTGCACCGCGCCGGCTTCGCCACCAGCATCCTGCCCGGCCTGCAAGGCGTTCATCAGCCGGGTGGCGAGGCAGCCTTCGCTGTTTTCGAACGCCGCAACCATCACCTCGATCACCCCACTGTTGGCCAACAGGTTGCCGGCCGCCACACATTGCTCACCGGCCACAGCGTTGTTGATGCCCAACGCATGGTTGCCGCTGAACACCGCCGTGCGCCCGTGGGCATCGACCACCGCCACCTGGCGGTATTGGCTGTAGCCGTTGCGGGTCAATGAATGGTCCAGCGCCTGGGGTGGCGCCGAGCCGCCCGCCAGTTCATCGAGGATCTGCGGGCCGAGGGCCGGCAGCGTGATGTTCTGGCTCGACACCGCGCCGACACCGGCCCGCAGCCAGGGGCAGCGCGCGCCGACGGCAATGCTCGAAGAGCTGATGGCAATGCCCAACTGACCGGTCTCGGCACAGCGACCCACGATGGAAAAAGTCATGGCGAATTCCTTATTCAGGGATGACAGCGATCACATCGATTTCCATCAGCCACTGCGGCTGGCCGAGGGCGCTGACCACCAGGCCAGTGGAAATCGGGAACACGCCCTTGAGCCACTTGCCGACTTCCTGGTACACCGGTTCGCGGTAGCGCGGGTCGATCAGGTAGGTGGTGGTCTTGACGATATGGCTCAGGTCGCTGCCCGCCTCCTCCAGCAGTTGCTTGACGTTGCGCATGGCCTGCTCGGCCTGGGCGCGCGGATCACCGAGGCCCACCAGTTGACCGTTGAAATCGGTGCCGACCTGACCACGCACATACACGGTGTTGCCGGCGCGCACGGCCTGGCACAGATCGTTGTCCAGCGTCTGGTTCGGGTAGGTGTCCTTGGTGTTGAACATGCGGATGCGGGTATGAGTAGGCATTAACGAACTCCCATGAGGCTGGCTTTCTGAAGAGGTGCACGGGCGGCGTCGGCTTGACGCTGGGTCGCATCCCGATAGTTGAGATAGGTGTGCTGTTTAACGATGTGATCGGCGATGTGCTTGGCGTCGTGCCAAACGCCCCAGATGAAGGCGGAGCCACGACGGGACTGCCACGGCAATCCGACGAAATACACCCCCGGCTCGGCCGACACGCCGCGCTGATGCCGGGGTTTGCCGTTTTCCTTGAAGGCATCGACCTTCAGCCAGCTGTAATCGGTGGAGTAACCGGTGGCCCAGATGATCGTAGTGACGCCGGCCTGGAGCAGGTCCAGCTCCAGGATTGGATTCGTCACGCAATCCGGGTCCGCCAGCATGGTTCGGGCTTCGGGTTCCAGCGGCAGGTCGAGGCCGTTGCGTTCGATGTAGGCGTCGGCCTTGTCGAGCAGCGCCAGGTAGTTTTCATCGCCACGCCGGATGTTGTCGGCGAGGTTGTCTTCGAAACTCACCACAGCGTCGTTGAACGACTGGGTCAGGCCGACCAGGGTCATTCCCTGGTGAGCCAGGCGGCGGAAGTCCACGGTGTGGCCGCCACGGGCACCGCTCACGGCGATGGTCACGTGCTCCTTGCCCGGCTGCATGGCTTCGGCATCCCACTCGCCGAGCACCCCCAGCCACCAGCAGAAATCACGGTTGCGATAGGCACGCGGCGGACGGTCGTGGGCGCCGACCGACAGGTAGACCTGTTTGCCGCAGCGTTGCAGCTCATCGGCGATCTGCACCCCCGAAGAACCGGCGCCTACCACCAGCACGGCGCCTTCGGCCAGTTGCTGCGGGTTGAAGTATTGGGCGGAGTGAATCTGGGTGATGCCGGCGATTTGCGGAGCAATCGGCGGGATTGCCGGGCGCTGAAACGGGCCGGTGGCGACCACCACGTGGCGGGCCTCGAGCACCCCATCCGAAGTTTCAACAGTGAAGCCTGGACGATCAGCGTTGCGTTCGACTTTCTTGACTTCAACGCCGGTGCGGATCGGCGCGTTGAACTTGCGGGCGTAGGCTTCGAAGTACTCGGCCACCTGCTCTTTTCCAGCGAAAGCATCCGGATCCAGACCGTCGAATTCCAGACCCGGAAAACGGTCGTGCCAGGCCGGACCGTTGGCCACCAGCGAATCCCAGCGGCCGGTGCGCCAGGCTTCGGCGATACGATTGCGCTCCAGCACGAGGTGAGGCACACCGAGCTTGCTCAAGTGTTCACTCATGGCCACGCCGGCCTGGCCGGCGCCAACTACAAGCGTATCAATTTCGGTCTTGTCAACTGTCATGGCTGTGCACTTCTGAAAGGTGGTTTGATTCAGGTCGGTCATGGCTGCCGCCTCGATACTGATCACTGTTGTTCTTCTGCTACGGCTATCGGTGTCAGGGTGTTGGCCGCATTCTGTTCGGAGCCGGGAAATAGCGAAATTATGTTTTTTGTGGTCGCTGGCGAGGAAAAAGCGTCGAGGCGACCGGTTGGCTGTGCAAGGTTGCGGCCGACCCAATCCCGGCCTATGGTCCAAGCGATGCATTGCCCGCGACCGACGCGAAGACCCGGCGCGGATTGCTGTCCATCCAGTGCGGATTTACGCAAGGAGTGATGACATGCCCGACAATTCCCGTCCTGCCGTGCTCGAACTGATTGGCAATACCCCGCTGGTGCGCGTCAGCCGTTTCGATACCGGCCCGTGCACGCTGTTTCTCAAACTCGAATCCCAGAACCCCGGCGGTTCGATCAAGGACCGCATCGGTCTGGCGATGATCGATGTCGCCGAACGCGATGGTCGCCTGCGCCCCGGCGGCACCATCGTCGAAGCCACCGCCGGCAACACCGGGCTGGGCCTGGCCCTGGTCGGCCGCGCCAAGGGCTACCGAGTGGTGCTGGTGGTACCGGACAAGATGTCCACCGAGAAGGTCCTGCACCTCAAGGCCATGGGCGCCGAGGTACACATCACCCGCTCCGATGTCGGCAAGGGTCATCCCGAGTATTACCAGGACGTCGCCGCGCGGCTGGCCGCGGATATTCCCGATGCGTTCTTCGCCGACCAGTTCAACAACCCGGCCAACCCGCTGGCTCACGAATGCAGCACCGCGCCGGAGATCTGGGCGCAGACCCAGCACGATGTGGACGCCATCGTCGTCGGTGTCGGCTCGGCCGGCACCCTCACCGGCCTGACCCGATTCTTCAAACGCGTGCAGCCGGACCTGGAAATGGTTCTGGCCGACCCGGTCGGCTCAGTGATGGCCGAATACAGCCGCAATGGCACCCTCCCCACCCCCGGTTCCTGGGCGGTGGAAGGCATCGGCGAAGACTTCATTCCGTCGATTGCCGACCTGTCCAGCGTGCGCCACGCCTATTCGATCAGCGACGAAGAAAGCTTCGACCATGCCCGCCAGTTGCTACGCGTCGAAGGCATTCTCGGCGGCTCGTCGACCGGCACCTTGCTGGCCGCCGCCCTGCGTTACTGCCGCGAACAGACCCAGCCGAAACGGGTGGTCAGCTTCGTCTGCGACACCGGTACGCGTTATTTGTCGAAGGTCTACAACGACCAGTGGATGAACGATCAGGGCCTGTTGCAACGCAAGCACTACGGCAACCTGCGCGATCTGATCGCGCGGCGCTTCGAGGACGGCCGGGTGATCAGCGTCGGCCCGGATGACACGCTACTGACGGCGTTTCAGCGCATGCGCCTGGCGGATGTCTCGCAACTGCCGGTGCTGGTGAACGGCAAGCAACTGGTCGGCGTTATCGACGAGTCCGACATCCTGCTGGGCGTGCACGAAGACGTTGCACATTTCCGCAAGGCCGTATCCAGCGCCATGACCGACAAGCTGCAAACCCTGTCCCCCGACGCCTCTCTGGCGGAACTGGAGGCAGAGCTGGGCCGTGGGCTGGTGGCAATCATCCAGGACGCCTCGGGATTTCACGGCCTGATTACCCGAACCGACATGCTCAATCACCTGCGGAGATCCCTGCCATGAGTCAACAGGACAAAAACGCCCCGCCACAGGGCTTCGCCACCCGGGTGATCCACGCCGGGCAAGCGCCGGACCCTTCGACCGGGGCGCTGATGCCGCCGATCTACGCCAACTCCACCTACCTGCAACAGAGCCCCGGGGTGCACAAGGGCCTGGACTACGGGCGTTCGCACAACCCGACGCGCTGGGCGCTGGAGCGTTGCGTGGCCGACCTCGAAGGCGGCACCCGGGCCTTTGCCTTCGCCTCGGGGCTGGCGAGCATTTCCACGGTGCTGGAGCTGCTCGACGCCGGCTCGCACATCGTCTCGGGTAACGATCTGTACGGCGGCACCTTCCGCCTGTTCGACAAGGTACGCCAGCGCAGCGCCGGGCACCGCTTCAGCTTCGTCGACCTGACCGACCTGGCGGCGTTCGAGGCATCCCTGCAGGACGACACCCGGATGGTCATGGTCGAGACCCCGAGCAATCCGCTGCTGCGCCTCACGGACCTGGCCGCCATCGCCCGCACCTGCCGCGCGCGCGGCATCATCTGCGTGGCCGACAACACCTTTGCCAGCCCGTGGATCCAGCGCCCGCTGGAACTGGGTTTCGACATCGTGCTGCACTCGACCACCAAATACCTCAACGGCCACTCCGACGTGATCGGCGGCATCGCCGTGGTCGGGCAGAACGCCGAACTGGCCGAGCGTCTGGGCTTCCTGCAAAACGCCGTCGGCGCCATCGCCGGCCCGTTCGACGCCTTCCTCACCCTGCGCGGGGTGAAAACCCTGGCCCTGCGCATGGAGCGGCATTGCAGCAACGCACTGGAGCTGGCGCAGTGGCTGGAGCGCCAACCGCAAGTCTCGCGGGTCTACTACCCGGGCCTGCCGTCGCACCCGCAGCACAAACTGGCCCAACGGCAAATGCGCGGTTTCGGCGGGATGATTGCCCTCGACCTCAACAGCGACCTGGCCGGCACCAAACGCTTCCTCGAGAGCGTGCAGATCTTCGCCCTGGCCGAGAGCCTGGGCGGCGTGGAAAGCCTGATCGAACACCCGGCGATCATGACCCACGCCACCATCCCGCCCGATACCCGCGCAGAGCTGGGGATCGGCGACGGGTTGGTGCGGTTGTCGGTGGGGGTTGAGGATGTGGAGGATTTGCGGGCGGATTTGGCGCAGGCGTTGGCGCGGATGTAAGTCACCTGAGTTGTGGGACACCGAAAAACCTGTGGGAGCGAGCCTGCTCGCGATAGCGGTGGATCAGTCGATACTATGCTGACTGATACTCCGCTATCGCGAGCAAGCCCGCTCCCACAGGTCTTTTTGGCCCTAAGTCTTGTTGCAAGGCTGGTCAAGCAAACAGGAGTCCCTATAATCGCGGCGTTTTCGTCTACCCTCACGAAGCGTCGTGCAGCAATCAGCTTGTGCGGGGCGCATCGACATTTTTCCGCTATTGAACCGGAGAACTTCCATGCTCAAACGTACCCTGGCAGTGGCCATTGGCCTGACCTTGTCTCTTTCCACCCTGCTGGCACAGGCCGTCGAGACCCTCAAGGTCAGCGCCATTCCCGACGAAGCACCCACCGAACTGCAGCGCAAGTTCAAGCCCCTGGGCGAGTATCTGGAGAAGCAACTGGGCATGAAAGTCGAGTTCGTACCGGTGTCCGACTACCCGGCGGTGGTCGAGGCGCTGGCCACCGACCGTATCGACATGGCGTGGCTGGGCGGTTTCACCTTCGTGCAGGCGCGGCTGAAAACCGGCAATGCCATTCCATTGGTACAGCGTGAGCAGGATGCCCAGTTCACCAGCAAATTCATCAGCGCCGACCCGGCCGTCAAGTCGCTGGCCGACCTCAAGGGCAAGTCGTTCGCCTTCGGCTCGGTCTCGTCGACGTCGGGCAGTTTGATGCCGCGCTATTTCATGCTGCAGGACGGCATCAAGCCGGAAACTTACTTCAGCCGTGTCGGCTACTCCGGCGCCCATGACGCCACCGTCGCCTGGGTTCAGGCTGGCAAAGTGGATGCCGGCGTACTCAATGCCAGCGTCTGGGCAAAACTGGTCGCGGCCGGCAAGGTCGACACCGACAAGGTCAAGGTCTTCGCCACCACGCCGGCCTACTTCGACTACAACTGGACCGTGCGCGGCACCCTCGACCCGGCCCTGGCCAACAAAATCAAGGTAGCCTTCCTCGCGCTCGACCCGGCCAACCCGGAGCAAAAAGCGATTCTGGACCTGCAAGCCGCCAGCCGCTTCATCGAGACCCAGCCTGAGAACTACAAGGGCATCGAGGAAGCCGCGCGCGCTGCCGACCTGCTGAAATGACACTGCATCTGAACCGGGTCAGCCTCACCCACGGCAATGGCGTGCGTGCGCTGCATGAGGTCGACCTGCACATCGCTGCCGGTGAGCAGGTCGCGATCATCGGTCCGTCCGGCGCCGGCAAGTCGAGCCTGCTCAACCTGTTGGCTACCGCCCTGCGCCCCGGCAGCGGCACGGTCGAGGTGCTCGGCGAGCAAGCCTGGCAGCTCGGCGCCCGACAGCGCCAACGGCTGCGTGCACGCATCGGCCTGGTGCATCAGGCGCCGCCACTGCCTGCGCGACAGCGGGTGGTCACGGCGGTGCTGGCCGGAAAGCTGGGACAATGGAGCTTTACCAAAAGCCTGCTGAGCCTGTTGCATCCGGTGGATGTTCCGGGTGCGCGGGCGGCACTGCTCAAGCTGGACCTGGGCGACAAGCTGTTCGCCCAGTGCCAGCAACTGTCCGGCGGCCAGTTGCAGCGCGTGGGCATTGCCCGCGTGCTGTACCAGGCGCCCGAAGTGCTGTTGGCCGATGAGCCGGTGTCGGCGATGGACCCGGTGCTGGCCGGGCACACCCTGTCGATCCTCTGCCGCCACGCCCGGGAACGCAACGTGACGCTGGTCGCCAGCCTGCATGCGGTGGAGCTGGCCCTGACGCACTTTTCACGCATCATCGGTTTGCGTGAAGGGCAGGTCCTGTTCGACCTTCCCGCCAGCGACGTCGACCACGATTTGCTCGACAAGCTCTACGCCAACGAGCAACTGCTGTCGCCGCCCGTTCCGGTGGCGCCCTTGAGCCTGCAGATTCCCCGATGCTGACGCGCGATACACGAGACCCGGCCACCCTGCCACGTCTGTTGCTCAGTCTGTTGGCGCTTGCCCTGCTGTGGCCCGGTATCCATTTCAGCGAGCTGGACCTGGGTGTGCTGCTCAAGGCCGACAGCCAGAGTGAGATGGGCCGGTTTGTCTCAGCCTTCTGGCCACCGGCCCATGGCGAAGAGTTCCTCCAGCTGCTGTGGCAAGCCACCCTGCAGACACTGGCCATCGCCACCGCCGGCATGGCTTTGGCGTTGCTGTTGGCCGTGCCCGCCAGCCTGTTGGCCAGCCGCGCACTGTCATTGTCGGCGGCTTCGCGCAGCGGTCGCCCGAGCGCCCTGGGCCGGCTGTTGCGCTGGCCGGTGCGCGGGTTGCTGATCTTCCTGCGCAGCGTGCCGGAAATCGTCTGGGCCTTGCTGTTCGTACGCGCCGTCGGCCTTGGCCCCACGGCCGGGGTGCTGGCGATTGCCATCACCTATAGCGGCATGCTGGGCAAGGTCTACGCGGAGATTTTCGAGTCGGTCGACCAGCGTCCGGCCCATGCGCTGTTGCAAGCCGGCAGCAGCCGATTGGCGGCATTCTGCTACGGCACCCTGCCCAATGTCGGGGCGGAGTTGCTGTCGTACACGGTGTACCGCTGGGAATGCGCGATCCGCGCGTCCGTGGTGATGGGCTTCGTCGGCGCTGGCGGGCTGGGCCAGCAGATCGACTTGTCGTTGCGCATGTTCGCCGGCGGTGAAGTGGCGAGCATGTTGCTGACCTTTTTCGTCCTGGTGCTGTTCGCCGATCAGATCAGCCGCCTGTTGCGCTGGAGGTTCGCATGAATCGCCTGATCAACCTGCTGCTGATCCTGTGCATCGTTGCGGCAGTCGTCGTCTCGTTCAGCTATCTGGGCATCGATCTCGGCGAACTGACGGGCAGCGGTAACCTTGCGCAGATGGGCGCCTACGTGCTGCGTTTTCTCAGCCCGGACCTGAGCGCCGGCCATCTGCAAGCCATCGGCCGCGGCGCCGTGGAAACCCTGGCCATGTCGGCCCTGGGCACCCTGCTCGCGGCGGTCTTCGGCCTGGTGCTGGCGCTGCCTGCGGCCGGGCGTTTCGGTTGGCCGTTGCAGAGCGCGTCGCGCCTTGTGCTCAATGGCCTGCGCGCCATTCCCGAACTGGTGTGGGCCGCTTTGATGGTGCTGGCGGCGGGTCTCGGCCCGAACGCCGGGACCTTGGCACTGGCCATGCACACCGCCGGGGTGCTGGGTCGACTCTTCGCCGAAGCACTGGAAAACACCCCGCCGCAACCGGCCGAAGCCATCCGTTTGCAGGGCGGCAACGTCGTCTGGGCCTTCTGCTACGGCACCCTGCCCAACCTGTTTCCACAGCTGTTGGCGTACATCCTGTACCGCTGGGAAAACAACATCCGCATGGCCAGCGTGCTCGGTTTTGTCGGTGCCGGCGGTTTGGGGCAGATGCTCTATGTCAGCCTCAGCCTGTTCCAGGAGGCCCAGGCTAGTACGGTGATTTTGGCGATGTTGGTGCTGGTGTTTGCTGTTGATGGGTTGAGTAGTTGGAGTCGGCAGCGGTGGGTTAAGGCGTGATGGGGAATTGCATGGATTTGCTCAGCTGATTGCATTCGAGCTTAGCAAGCATTTGTATGGATTTGACTACCGCGTTTTATGGGTATGACCGGTAGAAAACGACCCAAGCTGCCGGTGGGAACTGGCAGTAACCGGCCGATTCTGTTGAAAAAGTAGCTCCCCTATCTGGCCTGCGGCAAAATATCTGCATTGGCCAGCAGGGAAGCACGCAGCATGATGGGACAGTTATCGA
>NZ_QAOV01000003.1 GCF_003050925.1 Pseudomonas sp. GV085
CTTGGAACACAAGGCGCGCAAGCTGGGCATGCAGTTGGTGATGGCTGGATAATTTTTAGAGCAAAAACAATGGGTTATTTTTTGTTTGATAAGAGCTGCCGAAGGCTGCGATCTTTTGATCTTGTTTTTAAAAATCAAAAGATCGCAGCCTTCGGCAGCTCCTACAGGGGGGTTGTTTAATATTCGATATGGATCTTAATAAATAGCTTCTTATTCCTTAACGAATATATCTCGCGTCCCTATAATCGACCGGGAACAGACACGCAGCAGGAGAGCTCCCCATGCGCAACGAATCAATTCGCTACCTGATTGTGCCGGGCTGGCAAGGATCGCCGGAAGATCATTGGCAAAGCCACTGGCAGAACAGCCTGCCGAACAGTGCGCGGGTGGAGCAGGCCGACTGGCTGACGCCACGTCGCGAAGACTGGGTCGCGGCGCTGGCCGAGGCGATTGCTGCCGACAGCACGCCGGTCATCCTGATCGCCCACAGCCTGGGTTGCATCACCGTCGCCCATTGGGCCGCGAGCGCCCCCGTGCAGTTTTTGCGTCAAGTGCGCGGTGCCTTGCTCGTCGCGCCGGCGGATGTCGAGCGCCCGGCCTGCGCGCCGGCCTTGCGTAACTTCGCGCCGATTCCGACGGACCTGCTGCCATTCCCCAGCCAGGTCGTCAGCTCCGACAACGACAGCGCCGTCAGCGCACCGCGTGCCCTGGAACTGGCGCGCCATTGGGGCGCCGAGGCGGGGATTCTGGCGGGGGCGGGACATATCAATGTGAAGTCCGGTCACCAGCGTTGGGAGCAGGGTTTTGCCTATCTCTATCGCCTGCAAAACCGCATGGAACACCACGCCCTGCGCCGCGCTTGAACACTTTCCTTATTTAACGCCCCCGTCTCCCGGCGGTTTTGGGCGGGAGTCTGCCATGAGCTTTGAAACCTTCGGTCAGCCGCTGCTGACCTTTCCCGATGCCGAAAAAAGTCCCCTGAGCATCCGCGCCAAGGCGCTGGTGTTTGTCGATCCGCGTTCGCGGCAATTGCGTGAAGACCTGGAGCAACTGGCCGCGCGTTCAGTGTCAGTGCTGATCCGTGGCGAAACCGGCACCGGCAAGGAATTGCTGGCGCGGCATATCCATCGCGCCAGTGATCGCGGCGGGTTGTTCGTGTCGGTCAACTGCGGCGCCATCAGCCCGACCTACGCCGACGCCGAGTTATTTGGCTATGCGGCGGGCAGTTACAGCGGTTCGGCGAGCAGTCGTGCCGGGTGGTTCGGTTCGGCCAACGGCGGGACGTTGTATCTGGACGAAATCGGCGACCTGCCGCTGCCGATCCAGATCAAATTGCTCGCCGCGCTGGAAAACCACGAAGTCACCCGCGTCGGTGCCCAGCAGCCGAGCCCGGTGGATGTGCGACTGGTGGCGGCCACCAGCATCGATCTGGCCCAGGCGGTTGCCGCCGGAAAATTCCATGAACGGCTCTATCACTACCTCAGCGAAGGCCCGCTCGAACTGCCGGCGTTGCGTGAGAGGGTGGGGGATATCCTCTCGCTGGCGGAGTACTTCCTCGGCATCTACAGCCAACGCCTGGACCTGCCAGTGCCGCTGATCAGCGAAGCGGCGCAGCTTGTGCTGGAACGCCACAGTTGGCCGGGCAATACCCGGGAGCTGGAGAACGTCATTCACTTTGCGCTGCTGGTGAGCACCGGCGACGAGATTTTGCCGGAGCATTTGAATTTGCCCGAGGCGTTGGTTTCTTTGGGGCAAATTGAGCAGCAAATAAAGCGTGTCTTTTCCAGCGGTACGCCTGAGGAGCGTCAGGCACTGAAGCAATTGCTGCTTACGACCGGGCTTTTGTAGGAGCTGCCGCAGGCTGCGATCTTTTGATCTCGGCGGCCTCAATGCTATCAAAATCAAAAGATCGCAGCCTGCGGCAGCTCCTACGTGAACAAAATGGAATATGAAAGTGAATAAAGGTTATTGTTCGGGAATAAAAAATCCCGGTATTGTCCGCTTCACGCCAGCGATAGCACTTCACTGGCACCCTCATATTCAAGCCGTCGCCACAAGCGACTGTGATTTTCGATAAGGACACTGCATGAAAAAGGTTCTGTTGTTCACCGCACTGGCGGCTGCCCTGACCGCGGGCCTGGCCCAGGCTGGCGAGAAACTGGTGGTTGCCGCGACCCCGGTCCCACACGCCGAGATTCTCGAGCTGATCAAGCCAACCCTGGCCAAAGAAGGCGTGGACCTGGAAATCAAAGTCTTCACCGACTATGTTCAGCCGAACGTGCAGGTCGACCAGAAGCGTCTGGACGCCAACTACTTCCAGACCCTGCCGTACCTGAAGAGCTTCAACGAAGGTAAAGGCACTCACCTGGAAACCGTGATTGGCGTGCACGTTGAACCTTTCGGCGGCTACTCGAAGAAAGTCAAAACCCTGGCTGAGCTCAAAGATGGCGCGACCATCGCCATCCCGAACGAAGGCAGCAATAGCGGCCGAGCCCTGATCCTGCTGCAGAAGGCTGGCCTGATCGAGTTGAAAGACCCGAATAACGCCGTGTCGACGCCGAAAGACATCGCCAAGAACCCGCACAACTTCAAGTTCAAGGAGCTTGAGTCGGCCATGTTGCCGCGTGTGCTGGATCAGGTCGACCTGGACATGATCAACACCAACTACGCACTGGAAGCGGGCCTGAACCCGGCGAAAGACGCGCTGATCATTGAAGGTGCTGATTCGCCTTACGTGAACTACCTGGTGGCCCGTCCGGACAACAAGGACAGCGTTGCCATCCAGAAACTGGCCAAGGCCCTGACCAGCCCGCAAGTGAAAGCATTCATCGAGAAGAAGTACAGCGGCGCGGTACTGCCGGCGTTCTGATTCGCGAAGCGAACCCCTTTAAGGTTTCAAACGCCGACGGCTGATTTAGCGTCGGCGTTTTTTTATGGGCGATGGATTGCTCAGGCCGGCCTGGCCTTCAACGCCCTGCGCAACGCCATCAATAATTTCAGAATGTCCTGCGGATCCAGCCGTTGCGGCGTTGGTGCGTCTGTCATGTTCTCGTCCTTGTGAGGTTTGGCCGCAAGTCTGGCCAAAATGGGTGCGTCCCTGGAGCTGTGTTTCGAAAAAAAGATCCTTCCTACGGCGCAAGGGAAAATAGACGTCCTCCATCGTCCCGGCAAATCAAGCGCCGTTCAATCCGGCCAATACCATGCCGGTTCATCCAGCATGCGCTGGCCGACAATTGCGGTCTGGCCAAGATTTTTTTCCAGCACGATGCAGTTGCAGTCGGGGTCTTGCTGCAATGCCGAAATCAAGCGCCGGGCATGGGACACCACCCACACCTGGCACTGCCCGCAGGCGCGGATGATCAAGCGCGCCAGCGCCGGCAGCAGATCCGGATGCAGGCTGGTTTCCGGCTCGTTCAACACCATCAGTGTCGGCGGCCGTGGTGTCAGCAGTGCGGCGACCAGCAGCAAATAGCGCAACGTCCCGTCCGACAACTCCGCCGCCGACAACGGCCGCAACAACCCCTCCTGATGAAACTCGATGGCGAAGCGCCCGCCCGACAGCGGTTCGATGGCCAGCCTGGCGCCGGGAAACGCGTCGCTGATCGCGGCTCGCAATGCCTCGGGATCGCCGATTTCGATGATCGTTTGCAAGGCCGCCGCCAAGTCGCGTCCGTCGGGGTGCAGCACCGGCGTGCGGGTGCCCAGTTGCGGCTGGCGCACCGGGGCGTCGGCGTCGCTGCGAAAGTGATCGTAAAAGCGCCAGCGGCGGATGAACTCGCGCATCTGCAAGACTTCCGGCGAGGTGCGAAAACTGCCGACCTGGTCGAACAGGCTGTCGAAAATCGGCGTGTGCTGGGCCAACACTTCCCAACCGCGACCGACGCGGGCGCGGATCATCGGTCCGTCGCGATCCACCAGCAGGCTGGCGGGGCGGTAGAACGGTCCGGACCAGATGCATTCCTTTTTGATCTCCGGGTCGAGGGAGAACGTTGACTGGCTCTGCTCGGGCAGCCCGAGGGCAATCGAGTAGCTGAAATCGTCACCGGCGAATCCCAGGCGCAGGCGTTTGACGCCCCGTCGAACGCTGGCTTCAATCGGCACTTCACCGTTTTGCATACGCCGGGTGATGGTTTCCGGGCCCGCCCAGAAGGTCGAATTCAGCCCGCCTTCACGGGCCAACGCATTGACCACGCCGCCCTGAGCGGTTTCCGCCAGCAGGCGCAGCGCACGGTAAAGGTTGGATTTACCGCTGCCATTAGGGCCGGTGATCAGATTCAGCCGGCCCAGCGGGATCACCAATTTGTTGATCGAGCGGTAATTGGCCACCGCGAGGGTCTTGAGCATATGGATTCCTGAGGCGAGATCGAGCGGGCTCATTTTCAGGTACGTGCAGGCGTCTATGACACGTGTTTTTGGGGGAAAACGTTATGAATTGTTTCTTCATAAAGGGAGCGTGCGTGGTTGAAATCCTGTTCTAAGCTCTCTGTCGAGTTGTCCATAAAAAAGGCCAAGGAGTTTGCATGGCGGTTCCGGGATTGAAAGTAGTCATGGCCTTGAGTGTCGTCACCCTGCTAACGGCTTGCGAGGAGAAAAAGCCCGTGCAGGAATACCTGCCACGGGTGTTCGTACAAGTCGTCAAGCCAGCGGATTACGCGGCCTCGGTCACCCTCACCGGTGATATCCAGGCGCGGGTACAGACGGAGCTGTCTTTCCGCGTCGGTGGCAAGATCATCCAGCGCTCGGTTGACGTCGGTGATCGTGTGACCGCCAAGCAAGTGCTCGCCCGGCTCGATCCCAAGGATCTGCAGACCAATGTCGACTCGGCCCAGGCACAAGTGGTCGCCGAACAGGCGCGGGTGAAGCAGAGCGCGCAGGCGTTCGTACGTCAGCAAAAACTCTTGCCCAAGGGCTACACCAGCCAGAGCGAATACGACTCTGCTGAGGCCGCCTTGCACAGCAGCCAGAGCGCTCTGAGTGCAGCCCAGGCGCAGCTGGCCAATGCCCGGGATCAGTTGAGCTATACGGCGTTGATTGCCGATGCGCCGGGGATCATTACCGAGCGTCAGGCGGAAGTCGGCCAGGTGGTGCAGGCGACGATGCCGATCTTCAGCCTGGCCCGGGACGGCGACCGCGATGCGGTGTTCAATGTCTATGAATCGCTGCTGGCCGAGAAGCCGCGAGATCACACCATTGTCCTCAGCTTGCTCGACAACCCTGCGATCAAAACCACCGGCACCGTACGCGAAATCACCCCGTCGGTGTCGGCGCAATCCGGAACCGTGCAGGTCAAGGTCGGCCTCGACAAACTGCCCGACGGCATGCAGTTGGGTTCGGTGGTGAGTGCCACTGCCAGGGGATCGGGCAAACCGGTCATCGAGTTGCCGTGGTCGGCGCTGACCAAAAACATCAGCAATCCTGCTGTCTGGATTGTCGACGACAAGGGCAAGGCGCAATTGCATTCGGTGACGGTCAGCCGCTACCTGACGGGCAAGGTCATCATCAGCGACGGGTTGAAGGACGGGGACAAAGTCATCATCGCGGGCGGGCAACTGTTGCACCCGGACATGGAAGTCGAGATTGCCGAAAACACTTACAAGGACCTCACGTGGGGAGCAAAGCCATGAAGCCTTTATGGGCGTTGTCCATCGGGCTGGTGCTGAGCGCCTGTTCCAAAAACGAACCGCCGCCGGCGCCAGTACGGCCGGTGCTGTCGATCAAGGTCCAGGCCTTGAGCGAAGAGGACCTGGGTCGCTTCGCCGGCAGTATCCAGGCACGCTATGAAAGCAATACCGGGTTCCGCGTGGGCGGGCGAATCGCCAGTCGTAACGTCGATGTCGGCGCCGAGGTCGAGAAGGGCACATTACTCGCCACCCTTGATCCTTCGGATCAGCAGAACCAATTGCGCTCGGCCCAGGGCGATCTGGCGAAAATCCAGGCGCAACTGATCAACGCCAAGGCCACTGCCCAGCGTCAGCAAGCCTTGTTTGACCGCGGGGTCGGCGCGCAAGCGCAGCTCGACGAGGCCAACACGGACCTGAAAACCACCCAGGCCTCCCTCGATCAGGCCCGGGCAGCCGTCAACCAGAGCAAGGACCAACTGGGCTACACCGAGCTGCGCGCCGACCATAAAGCCGTAGTCACCGCGTGGAGCGCCGAGGCCGGGCAAGTGGTCACGGCCGGTCAGCAAGTGGTGACCCTGGCGCAACCGGACATCAAGGAAGCGGTGATCGACCTGCCCGATACCCTGGTCGATCAACTGCCCAGCGATGTGGTGTTCCTGGTCGCGGCGCAACTCGATCCGAGCATCAACACCACCGCCATCATCCGTGAAATCGAACCTCAGGCCCAAAGCGCCACACGCACCCGTCGCGCCCGCCTGACCCTGGCCGAAACGCCACCAGGCTTTCGCTTGGGTACGGCCATCAGCGTCACCCTGAGCTCGGCGATCAAGCCGCGCATCGAGTTGCCTGTCACCGCGCTGCAGGAGGTCGATGGCAAGCCACGCATCTGGGTGATCGATGCACAGAGTAAAACCGTCTCCCCCCGTGACGTCACCGTGATCAGCCGCACCGACAGCACTGTGGTGCTGGCCGACGGCGTGAAGAACGGCGAGCGAGTGGTCAGTGCCGGTGTGAACAGTCTCAAGCCGGGGCAACAAGTGAAAATCGACGAGGACAGTCAATGAAAGGGCCTTTCAACCTCTCGGAATGGGCTCTCAAGCATCAGTCGTTCATCTGGTATCTGATGTTCGTTGCGTTGCTGATGGGTGTGTTCTCGTACTTCAACCTGGGACGCGAAGAAGACCCTTCGTTCACCATCAAAACCATGGTGATCCAGAGCAAATGGCCGGGGGCGACCCAGGAGGAAACCCTCAAGCAGATCACTGACCGGATCGAGAAAAAGCTCGAAGAGCTCGACTCCCTCGACTACGTGAAAAGCTACACGCGCCCCGGTGAATCGACGGTGTACGTGTACCTGCGCGACACCACCAGTGCCAAGGACATTCCGGAAATCTGGTACCAGGTGCGCAAGAAGATCAACGACATCAAATACCAGTTCCCGCAAGGCATACAGGGGCCGTCGTTCAACGATGAGTTCGGTGACGTCTTCGGCTCGATCTACGCCTTCACCGCCGACGGCCTGACGCTGCGTCAGTTGCGCGACTACGTGGAACAGGCGCGCATGGAAATTCGCGGTGTGCCGGGGCTGGGCAAGATCGAAATGGTCGGCCAGCAGGACGAAGTGCTGTACCTGAACTTCTCCACACGCAAACTCGCAGCGCTGGGCATTGATGAGCGTCAGGTGGTGCAGAGCCTGCAAACCCAGAACGCCGTGACCCCGGCGGGTGTCATCGAGGCCGGGCCGGAGCGGATATCGGTGCGGACCTCAGGGAAGTTCGCTTCGGAGAAAGACCTGGCCGAGGTCAACCTCAAGCTCAACGACCGCTACTATCGTCTGGCCGACATTGCCGAAATCAGCCGTGGCTACGTCGATCCGGCCTCGCCGGAATTCCGCTACAACGGCAAGCAGGCCATCGGCCTGGCGATCGCCATGCAGAAGGGTGGCAACGTCCAGGCATTCGGCAAGGCTTTGCACACCCGTATCGACGAGTTGACCGCCGACCTGCCGGTCGGTGTCGGCATCTACAACGTCTCCGACCAGGCCGTAGTGGTGGAGGAAGCCGTCGGCGGCTTTACCAGCGCGTTGTTTGAAGCGGTGGTGATCGTGCTGCTGGTCAGCTTCGTCAGCCTCGGTGTGCGCGCCGGGCTGGTGGTGGCGTGCTCGATCCCGTTGGTGCTGGCGATGGTGTTCGTGTTCATGGAGTACAGCGGCATCACCATGCAGCGGATTTCCCTCGGGGCACTGATCATCGCCCTCGGCCTGCTGGTGGACGATGCGATGATCACCGTGGAAATGATGGTCACCCGTCTGGAATTGGGCGAGACCAAGGAGCAGGCGGCGACCTTCGCCTACACCTCCACGGCGTTCCCGATGCTCACCGGAACGCTGGTGACCGTGGCGGGCTTCGTGCCGATCGGCTTGAACGCCAGTTCTGCCGGTGAATACACCTACACCCTGTTTGCGGTGATTGCCTGTGCGATGCTGGTGTCGTGGGTGGTGGCGGTGCTGTTTGCGCCGGTGATCGGCGTGCACATCCTCAGCACCAACGTGAAACCCCACGAAGGCGAACCCGGGCGCATCGGCAAGGCGTTCAACGGCGGGCTGCTGTGGTGCATGCGCAATCGCTGGTGGGCCATTGGCATCACCGTGCTGTGCTTTGTACTGGCGGTGTTCAGCATGCGTTTTGTGCAGAATCAGTTCTTCCCGTCTTCGGATCGTCCGGAAATCCTGGTGGACCTGAACCTTCCGCAAAACGCCTCGCTCGACGAAACCCGTCGGGCGGTCGATCGTCTCGAAGCTACGCTCAAGGACGACCCGGACATCGTGCGCTGGAGCACCTACGTCGGTCAGGGTGCCATCCGCTTCTACCTGCCACTGGACCAGCAACTGCAAAACCCGTTCTACGCACAGTTGGTGATCGTCAGCAAAGGCCATACCCGCGAGGCCATGATGCAGAAGCTTCGTGAGCGTTTGCGCAATGACTTCGTCGGCATCGGCAGTTATGTCCAGGCACTGGAAATGGGCCCGCCGGTAGGGCGTCCGATCCAGTACCGGGTCAGCGGCAAAGACGTCGATCAGGTGCGTCGGCATGCCATCGACCTGGCCACCGAGCTGGACAAGAACCCGCACGTTGGCGAGATCATCTACGACTGGAACGAGCCGGGCAAAGTCCTGCGCATCGACATCGCCCAGGACAAGGCGCGGCAGTTGGGGTTGTCTTCCGAGGATGTGGCCAACCTGATGAATGGCATCGTCAGCGGCCAGACGGTGACCCAGGTCGATGACGACATTTACCTGATCAACGTGGTCGGTCGCGCGGTGGATTCCGAGCGCGGTACGCCGGAAACCCTGCAGAACCTGCAGATCGTCACGCCTGGCGGCACGTCGATTCCACTGCTGGCATTTGCCACGGTGCGTTACGAACTGGAGCAGCCGTTGGTATGGCGTAGGGATCGCTTGCCGACCATCACCATCAAGGCGGCAATACGCGACGAGATCCAGCCGACCGACCTGGTGAAAATCCTCAAGCCATCCATCGATGCTTTCGCAGCCAAATTACCCGCGGGCTACAAGGTCGCCACCGGTGGTACGGTGGAGGAAAGCGGCAAGGCCCAGGGACCGATTGCCAAGGTCGTGCCGCTGATGCTGTTCTTGATGGCGACCTTCCTGATGATCCAGTTGCACAGCGTGCAGAAGCTGTTCCTGGTGGCCAGCGTCGCGCCGCTGGGGCTGATCGGCGTGGTGATCGCGCTAGTGCCGACGGGCACGCCCATGGGCTTCGTGGCGATCCTCGGGATTCTGGCGCTGATCGGTATCATCATCCGTAACTCGGTGATCCTGGTGACCCAGATCGAGGAATACGAGCTGAAGGGCTACGCGCCGTGGGATGCGGTGGTGCAGGCCACCGAGCATCGACGTCGGCCGATCCTGTTGACCGCGGCGGCAGCGAGCATGGGGATGATCCCGATTGCCCGGGAAGTGTTCTGGGGGCCGATGGCCTACGCAATGATCGGCGGGATCGTCATCGCCACCTTGCTGACGCTGCTGTTTTTGCCGGCGCTGTATGTGGCCTGGTACAAGATTCGCGAACCGAAGAAGGAGGTGCGGTAAGGCGAGCGCTTCGCGCTCATCGCGAGCAGGCTCGCTCCTACAGGTTGACCGCGATCAACTGTAGGAGCGAGCCTGCTCGCGATGGCGTCCGAATGGGCTACACAGCTTTACGCCAGACACTCGCCAACCAAGGCTGCTGCTCCCGCGGCAGCCCGGCCGGCCGGTAGTAATGCTCCAGCTCCACAAACCCCGCCTCGATCAACAATTGCTGCCAGGCCGCCAGGTCGTGATACGACCCATAACGCGCCCCGTTCCAGCCTTCCTGATTCTCGCCACGGGGATTGGAACTGAACAACACCCCACCCGGTTTCAGCGCCGCGCGCAGTTGCTTCAACACCCGAGGCAATTCCTGACGAGGAACATGAAACAGCACCGCATTGGCAAATATCCCGTCGAAACGCTCGGCCGGTAGATCAAGCTTCAGGAAATCCTGCTGCCACACCTCGCACCCGCTGTCCTC
Source organism: Pseudomonas sp. GV085 (assembly GCF_003050925.1). GTDB lineage: Bacteria > Pseudomonadota > Gammaproteobacteria > Pseudomonadales > Pseudomonadaceae > Aquipseudomonas. The sequence continues at coordinate 10,193 of NZ_QAOV01000003.1, forward strand.
ACGGGCCATCTGCGCGAGTTTTTCCGAACCGTCGAGGCCGACCGCCTTGTGGCCCATGCGGGTGAACGTCTGCAGATCACGACCCGGCCCGCAGCCAAAATCGAGAATGTCGAAAGGCGCCTCGCCCTGAATATGCCGCAGCAGGGCATCGATGTTCTGGCTGACGTCGTGGTCGCGCGTGCCTTCACGAAAGTCCTCGGCGACCGCGTTGTAATGGCCGAGGGTCGTGGTGGTGATCTGTTCGAGGTCGTCGGGTGTTTGCTTCATGGTCGGCTGCGCAGGCAATTTAGATTTACCGAATATACGCCATGGCGCCGGGGGCTGCTGCGCAGCCCATCGCGAGCAGGCTCGCTCCTACATCGTGCCGTGCACAAATTTAATGAGCGGCGAGGATCAACTGTAGGAGCGAGCCTGCTCGCGATGACGGTGGCACAGACAGCAAATGACTCAATCCTTTTTCATCCCCAAACACTCAATGGAGTGATCCACCATCGCCTTGGCAATCTCCAGCAAATGCCAGATCGAGTACACCATCGCCCGGTCGGCGCCCTCGAGTTGATCGCCACACTGATACGCGGTGACCGAAGCGCAGCGCAGCAGGTCGGCGACATAGAGCTGGGTGTCTTCAAAGCTCACGTCCTTGCTGACGTTGTAGAAGCGCATTTCATCGGGTGGTGCGGGTTGCTTGCCGGTGAGATAGAAATCGATGGCTCGGTAAAGCGCTGATCGATCCCTGAGAGGGTCTTCAGTGCCGGTTTCGGTGGAGGGATTTTCGGGAGGTGGATCGGGAACGGATTTCTTCATTGGTAAAACTCCTGATATTAATTGGAGCCAACCGATATCGCGACTAAACGAACAGGGGTGGCGGCTGCACGCAGGTTAGTCGACCGGTCACCAGGAAACCCGGCGCACCCAAGGGTGCCCTGCGCACAGCCACCATAACTTTCAGGTAATAAAAAACACCTGACATGAGGTGGCGCTGTACGCCTGGTAAAATCCGGGCGACTAAACCCGATCACTGATGAGCAGTGACGGACCGAGACTAGCCACGGAATTCGGCAGGCGCAAGCGAGCGAAATGATCTAGGAAATGTCCTGCAAAAGAAAGGGAACAGGCCTGCAAAATCGCTGATTTTCCTGTACGAAATATCATCAAGATCGCCACTCGTGTAGGAGCGAGCTTGCTCGCGAAAAACCTGAGGGCGCCACGGGGAATCTGGTTTCCCGCGTTATCGTTGACCTCCATCGCGAGCAGGCTCGCTCCTACAGGGCTAGCGCTTGTTCAACCCCCGCGCCAACCGATCCCCACCGAGTTGAATCACCGCCACCAACGCCACCAGCAGCACAATCACCGTCAGCATGATCTGGCTATCAAACCGCTGATACCCATACCGATACGCAATGTCCCCCAGTCCACCGGCGCCAATCGCCCCGGCCATGGCTGATGAGTTGATCATCGTCACCAGGGTAATGGTGAACCCCCCGACAATCCCGGGCAGCGCTTCCGGCAGCAAAACGTGCCAGACGATGTGCCAGCGTCGGCAGCCCATGGCTTGTGCCGCTTCGATCAAGCCGTGGTCGACCTCGCGCAGACTGACCTCGGCAATACGCGCAAAGAACGGCGTGGCGGCAATGGTCAGCGGCACCACGGCCGCCCATACGCCATAGGTGGTACCGACGATCAATCGGGTGAACGGAATCAGCGCCACCATCAGAATCAAAAAAGGGACTGAGCGGAATAAATTCACGAATGCACCCAAAGCACGGTTCAACGCTGGCGCTTCGTAGATGCCGCCCCTGGAGCTGGTGACGAGAATGACCGCCAGCGGAATGCCCGCCAACAGCGCGATCAATGACGACACGCCGACCATCAAGAACGTGTCGATGAAACCCTGCAGCAAGCGATCAAACCACATAGCCCAATACCTCCACCTGTTGCGCCCATGGGCTGGCGCGCTGACGCAACTCTTCGGCAGCGAGGGGTGAGTCTGTCACCGCCAGCAGCAGTTGCCCGAGGGCATGCCCCTGAATCCGTTCCACGCCACCCTGCAACAGCCGCACGCGGCCACCGAGGGCGCTGAACAGCGCGGCCAGGTCCGGTTCGTCACGTTGGCTGCCGGTGAACTGCAAGCGCAGGACTACGGCGGCGTCCGAGGAATTTGGTTGCGGCTGCAAACGGCTTTGCAGCTCTTTGGGCAATGCATGTTGCAATGGCGCGAGCAACGTCTTGCTGACCTCATGCTGCGGATTGCCGAACACTTCCCAGACCGGTCCCTGCTCGACGATGCGCCCGTGTTCCAGCACCACGACCCGATCACAGATCTCACGGATCACCGCCATCTCGTGGGTGATCAGCACAATGGTCAGGCCCAGACGCTGATTGATCTCGCGCAGCAGGCCGAGGATCGATTGCGTGGTCTCCGGGTCCAGCGCCGAGGTGGCCTCATCACACAGCAGAATTTCCGGGTCATGCACCAGCGCCCGGGCGATGCCCACGCGCTGTTTCTGCCCGCCGGACAATTGCGCCGGGTAAGCCTTGTGTTTGGCCTGCAAGCCGACCAGTTCCAGCAGTTCGCGTACCTTCTGTTCGCGTTGTTCCTTGGGAACACCGGCGACTTTCAGCGGCAGCTCGACGTTCTGCCAAACGGTCTTTGCCGACATCAGGTTGAAGTGCTGGAAGATCATGCCGATGCGCCGACGCAGCGCCACCAGGCGGTCTTCGTCGAACCCGCCGATGTCCACCTGATCGATCAGCACCCGACCGCTGCTCGGTTGTTCCAGGCGGTTGATGGTGCGGATCAGCGACGACTTGCCGGCGCCGCTGCGGCCGATGATGCCGAACACTTCGCCACGCTGGATTGCCAGGTCGATGCCGTGCAACGCAGCCACCGGGCCTTGCTGGCCGTTGTAGGTTTTACCCAGATTGATGAAGCACACATGAGCGCGATTGAGCTCGGGATGCAGCTCGGTTTGTTCAGCACTTTGAGGCTCTGGAATCTCCAGTCGCCGTTGAATGGCGGCGCTCATGTTCAGCTTTCCCAGCCGGCTTGGTAGAGCTTGCCGTGAGCTTTATCCAACGCGGCGCGCACTGCGGGTGAGTGCTGGTAGATGTCGACGAACTTGATCAGGCGCGGGTCGGTTTTGCTCTTGGGCTGGATCACGAACTGAATCACGTACTCCTTATGATCGAGGCCGTCGAACAGCAGCGCGGAGCCGGCATCGAAGGTTTTCGACAAGCGAATATAGGCCGGGTAGCCCTGCACCAGATCGGCATCGTCATAGGCACGTACCAATTGCACGGCTTCGACCTGGAGGATCTTGATGTGCTTCGGGTTGGCGACGATGTCTTCTTCGGTGGCCTTGTAGCCAACGCCGGGCTTGAGGGTGATCAGGCCGGCCTTGGCCAGCAGCTGCAAGCCACGACCGCTGTTGATCGGATCGTTGGCGATGGCCACGCTGGCGCCTTGGGGCAGTTCGTCGAAACTTTTGTATTTCTTCGAGTAGAGGCCGACGTTGTTGATGATCCCCGGCGCGAATGGCACCAGGTCGAAACCCGAGGCGGCCTTGGCGTTTTCCAGGAACGGGATGTGCTGGAAGTAGTTCACGTCGATGTCACCGGCGGCGAGGCTGACGTTCGGCGCGATCCAGTCGCTGAACTCCACCAGCTCGACTTTCAGGCCTTGTTTGCCGGCTTCTTCGACGGCGGCTTCAAGGGGAATGGCGAAGGCGGCGGTGGTGCCGATTTTCAGCGGCGCGTCGGCGGCGAAAGTCACCGAGCTGAACAGGCCGAGGGCCAGGGCCAGTGCTTTGACTGGGTGGGAGAGGTAGTGCTTTTTCATGATAGGTAATCCAGTCAGTGCATAGAATTTGTGGTGTTTGGTCGGGCCTCTTCGCGAGCAGGCTCGCTCCCACAGTGGATCTTGGGTGTTCACAAAACCCCTGTGGGAGCGAGCCTGCTCGCGAAGCTTTTTAGCGGCGGTAAGCCGAACCGGTATGTTGCTCAGGCAAATGCGCCTCCCGCTGAAACAGCTTTTCGCGCAAGGTGCCGCTGTCGTACGCGGTCTTGTACGAGCCCCGCCGTTGCAACTCGGGAATCACCAGCTCAATGAAATCCTCATAGCTTTCCGGCGTGACGATGCGGGTCAGGTTGAAGCCATCCAGCCCGGTTTCGGCGATCCAGGATTCCAGCTCATCAGCCACTTGCTGCGGTGAGCCGACTACGGTGATGTAGCGACCGCCGAGGGCGTGTTGCTCCAGCAGTTTGCGTCGGGTCCAGTCGTTGTTTTGCAGGTGTTTGGTGGCGGACTGGATCGCGTTGCTCTTCACGTACTGGATCGGCTCGTCGATTTCATACTGAGAAAAATCGATCCCGGTGGACGCCGAGAAGTGCGCAACACCGGCCTCTGCGCTGGCGTAGCTCAGGTACTCGGCGTGCTTGGCCCAGGCCAGTTCTTCGGTGGCGTCAACGATCACGTTCAGGCCCATGAACACCTTGATGTCCTCTGGATTGCGCCCGGCGGAGGCGGCCGCGGCGCGTACCTTGTCCACCTGGGCCTTGGTCGATGCCTTGGTCTGGCCGCTGATGAACACGCACTCGGCATGTCGCCCGGCGAACAGCAGGCCGCGATCCGAGCTGCCCGCCTGGAACAGTACCGGCGTGCGCTGCGGCGAGGGTTCGCACAGGTGATAACCCTCGACCTGATAGAACTCGCCCTTGTGCTCGACCTTGTGCACTTTGTCCGGCTGCGCATAGATCCGTTGCCGTGGGTCGTTGAGCACCGCACCGTTTTCCCAACTGCCTTCCAGGAGTTTGTAGAGCACCTCCAGGTATTCGTCGGCCTGGTCATAGCGGCGGTCATGTTCGACCTGTTCGCTCAGGCCCATGGCCTTGGCGGCGCTATCGAGATAGCCGGTGACGATGTTCCAGCCGACACGCCCGCGGCTCAGGTGATCCAGCGTCGACAGGCGGCGGGCGAACAGGTACGGCGCTTCGTAGGTGAGGTTGGCGGTCAGGCCGAAACCGAGGTTTTTCGTCACCGCCGCCATCGCTGAAACCAGCAGCAGCGGATCGTTGACCGGCAACTGGATCGACTCTTTCAACGGCACGGCCACCGAGTTCTGGTAGACGTCGTAGACCCCGACGATGTCGGCGATGAACAGGCCGTCGAATAGCCCGCGCTCCAGCAACTGCGCCAGTTCGGTCCAGTATTCGAGGGTGTTGTAGCGGGTTGATGTGTCGCGCGGGTGCGTCCACAAACCGTGGTTGATGTGCCCGATGCAGTTCATGTTGAACGCGTTGAGCAGGATTTTCTTTTTCGCGGCGGTCATCAAATGGTCCCCCGCAATGGCGGGTTTTCATCGTTGAGGTAGTAATTGCCGACGGCGTGGTACTTCCAGCGCACCGGGTCGTGCAGCGTGTGCACCCGGGCGTTGCGCCAGTGGCGGTCGAGGCCGTATTCGATCAAGGTCGCCTGGCTGCCGGCCAGTTCGAACAGCGTGCTGCCGGCGGCCAGAGAGATTTCGGTGCTGAGGGCGCGGGCTTCGGCGACGGCAATCGACGCGGCCGCGACGGTCTCGGCATGGGTGTCGGCCTGGGCCTGGTCGAGGTATTCACCGGCACGCTCCAGCAGCGCCTCGGCGGCGTGCAGGCGAATGCTCAGGTGGCCGAAGCTCTTGAGGGTCAGTGGATCGTCCGTGGCTTTTTCGTGGGTGGCGTCGATCCACGGCCGGGTTTTGCTGCGCACGAAGTGCAGCGCATCTTCATACGCGGCGCGGGCGATGCCGGTGTCGATGGCAGCATGGAGAATCTGCGCCAGCGGGCCGACCGGGGTCGGACGCTCGAAAGCGCTTTGAAAGGGGATGACATCTTCGGCAGCGACGTAGACATCTTCGAACACCACCGAACCGCTGCCGGTGGTGCGCTGGCCGAAGCCGCTCCAGTCGTCGATCACGCTCAGGCCCTTGCTGTTGCGCGGGACGAACGCCAGTTGCTGCACGCCGTTTTCATCCACCACCGAAGTGGGAATGCGCTGGGCGTAGATCGCGCCGGTGGCGTAGAACTTGCGGCCATCGATGCGATAGCCGCTGGCGTCGCGAGTCAGGCTGGTGATGCGATCGTGTGCGGTTTTGGTGCCCAGTTCGGCCAACGCATTGCCGAAGCGCTGGCCGGCCAAGACTTCGGCGTACAGGCGTTTTTTCTGCTCGTGGCTACCGTTCACCCGCAGTACTTCGAGGGCATAGAAATGGTTCTGCGGGATCTGCCCCAGGGAGCCGTCGGCCCGGGCGATCAAGGCGATGACCTTGGCCAGGGTGACGTTGGAAACACCGGCGCCGCCGTATTCCTTCGGCACGCTGATGCCCCACAGGCCCGAGCGGGAAAACACTTCCAGTTCCGGGTGTGGCAAGCGGCGTTCGCGGTCGCGTGTGGCGCTGTCGCGCTTGAAGTCTTCGGCAAGGTCGCTGGCGACGATCAGGGCTTGTTCATCGCTGGTGATGACCGCGACGTGGTGAGAACTTGTCATGTGTTTCTCCAGAGCTCTGGTAAAAAGTGTTCTGGTCGTCAGATCCAGGAATGGCGATTAGGCAGCGTGCCGTTGAGGCGATAGGCGCCGACCGCGTGATACTTCCACCGCACCGGATCGTGCAGGGTGTGCACCCGGGCGTTGCGCCAGTGGCGGTCGAGATTGAATTCGGCGAGGGTGGCGCGGCTGCCGGCCAGCTCGAGCAGCTTTTCGCTGGCCAGCAACGAAATCTCGGTGGTCAGCACTTTGGCTTCGGCCACGGCGATCGAGGCGCGGGCGGCGGACTCGGCGGTGAAGGGTGCGGCGCTGACGTCATCGAGCACTTGCCCGGCCTTGCGCAGCAGCGCTTCGGCGGCGTGCAGTTCGATTTTCAACCTGCCGATATCGGCGATCACGTACAGGTCATCGCTGGCCCGCTCGACCTTGGCGTCGATCCATGGTCGGGCGCGGGTTTTCACGAAGTCGATGGCGTCGTCGATGGCGCCTCGGGCGATACCGGCGTCGATGGCCGCTTGAATCAATTGCGAGACGGCACCCTGGATGTTCGGCGTGTCGTTGATCCGCCAGTTATCCACCACCAACTCAGGATCGGCCTGCACGTTGTTGAGCAAAATCGTGCCGCTGGCGGTGGTGCGCTGACCAAAGCCGGACCAGTCATCGACGATGCGCAATCCCGGTGTGCCGCGTCGGACGAACGCCAACACTTGTTTGCCATCGTCGTTCAACGCTTTGACCGCGACCCAGTGGGCGAACAGTGCACCGGTGGAATAGAACTTCTGGCCATTGAGGACGCCGTCAGCGGTAATGCGCGCCTTCAGCTCCAGGGTGTTTTTGGTGCCGCGTTCCGGCCCGGCATTGCCGATGCGCCAGCCATCCAGGACGCTTTTGAACAGTTGTCTTTTCTGTGCTTCGGTGGCACTGCCGAGCACCAGGTTGAGAATGCCGAACTGGTTTTGCGGGATCTGCCCAAGCGCCGGGTCTGCCGCGGAAATGATCGCGAAAACCTCGGCCAGGGTGACGAACGAAACTTGCGGGCCACCGTACTCGCGGGGGATGGAAATGCTGCCCAGGCCGCTGCGGGTGAACTGTTCGATTTCAGACCATGGGAGCTTGCGCTGCCGGTCACGTTTGGCTGCTTGCAGACGGGCGACTTGCGCCAGTTCGTGGGCCGCTCTGATGGCTTGAGCATCGTTGCTCAAGACTTTTGCGGGCAACAACGGGGGGGCGATGTCCAGGTCACTCTGGACGATTGCATCTGCCAGACTGGACATCAGTGCCGCTCCTTGGCTGCACGCAATGCCCTGGCGATCTGCACTGGGGTGATTGTGTTCCGGACCATACCTACCTCACATCTTATGGAAGCGCCGCTTGTGGCCGCGCATGAAAACAAGGATGTCCGGTGGTCCGGTGTATATACCCTAAACGTGTATAAATATTTTATGAACTAACTTTTAGGAATATGCATAGAAGGTCAAAAGATCGCAGCCTGCGGCAGCTCCTACAGGTTGACGACGATGCGCGTAGGAGCTGCCGCAGGCTGCGATCCTTTGATTTCAAGCCAGGACTCATTGCTTGCGGGATTCGGCAGCCTTGAGCACTTTTTTCGGGAGGACTTTCAGATAAGGACTGGCACAACCGATCTTCAGCGTGCGAGCCGGCGCCCAGCGAGAGTTGTTGCCCACCCGGTCGAGAATGCAGTACGTCACTTCCAGCCGCAGGTCTTCACCGGCTTCGAGGATGATGGCCGGCGGTATCCAGACCTGGATCGGCTGGCCCACATCAGCGGACTTGAGCCGTGGCAGATCCATGCGCAAGTCGCCCCAGCGCAGGGTGATTTCGTCGTCGACGGCCATGTTCAGGTACGGCTCGATGGTCAAGGGAACACCGCGTTTGACCTGACTCGGATTGACTCCCTGACGGCGAATCGCCTCGGGAATGCCCACCGGTGCCAGGCACTGGTTTTCATCGCCGCACAGTGCGGAGGGTTGGCCGCCGGGGCAGTCGAGTTTGATCTGCACGTTGCGGCTGGCCGATACCGCCGGGCCCCGGCCAACTTGCATGACCCGGTAGTGAATGCGCGAAGTACCATTGGCGACAAAACTTTCAGGCACCCGCAGTTGCACCGGTTGGCCGACATCGCAGGCCGTCAGCACGCGGGAGGCCACGTAGCAGTTGTCCCAGAACAGTTCGATCAGGTCACCTGCGTCCATGGCGGGGTAGGGTGCCACATCGATCAGCAGGTGCGCCGCGCAAGTGACGTTGATACCGGTCTTGTTGGATTGCGCCAGGGTCGGGGCCGCAAGCCCGGATTTGTTTGAGGTGCTGTTCATGAAGTCTCCTTGAAGTCTTGCAACGAAGTCCGTTTCTGGAATAGCAAAAACTGAAAATCGAACAAAAAACCATTCATTACTTCGAGTTGAAATAATGAGTTAAGCGTGATGAGTGTCGCTGGGTGGAGACTAGATAAGAGTCAGGAAGATCAGGTGTCAATAAGTTTTGTTAGTAATGAGTGAAGTGTGATGTTATTCAGAAAGTTCCTACGACCCCAAGTAATTAAACCATGTCTGTGCGTCGAATTTGTCTGCTGAAATCGGGGGGATATGGGCAGATTGGTGAAAACCATCGGCTCGGTCCTGCGATAGAGGATCTGATCGATTTGGCACTGTTTAATTGTTGTGATGCATGTATTTGTACCGTGCACGCGTACAGGATTTGCATGTTCAATAGATGAGTTTAGTTTGGTATTGATGAGGTGTATTTCGAGGGGTGGTCACTTCCATCCATGGAAGTTTACCGTTGTTGCGCAGGGTTGTTAGTTGTGGGCGTTATTCAGGAACTTGCTCAGGAATTGCTTGGTTCGCTCTTCTTTCGGATTGGCAAACAACGCCTTTGCTTCGCCTTGTTCGACGATCACGCCCTTGTCGAAAAACACCACACGGTTGGCCACGTCCCGGGCAAAGCCCATTTCGTGGGTGACGATCACCATGGTGCGCTTCTCTTCGGCCAGGCCGCGGATCGTCGCCAATACCTCGCCCACCAGCTCCGGGTCGAGGGCCGAAGTCGGCTCATCGAACAGGATCACTTCCGGCTCCATTGCCAACGCCCGGGCAATCGCCACGCGTTGTTGCTGGCCTCCGGAGAGGCGACGCGGGTAAGCGTCCTCCTTGCCCGCCAGGCCGACCTTGGCCAAGAGTTTTTTACCCAGTGCCACAGCGTCGGCGTGCGGGGTCTTCTTGACCACGATCGGGCCTTCGATGACATTTTCCAGCGCCGTGCGATGGGGGAACAGGTTGAAGTTCTGGAACACGAAACCTACGTGCTGGCGCAAACGCCGCACCAGGCTCTGCTGCTGGTTCAGGGGGCGGCTGGTATCGACTTCGATATCGCCGACCTTGATCCGGCCGCTGGTGGGTTCTTCCAGAAAATTCAGGCAGCGCAGGAAGGTGGTCTTGCCCGAACCGCTTGGGCCGATGATCGCAACCACCTCGCCTTCCTTGACCTCAAGATCGATGCCGTTGAGCACGACTTGACCCTTGAACTGCTTTGTCAGTTTTTCCACGACAATCATCGGGTCAGGACTCCTGGTCGTGCCGATTGACCCGCGCTTCCAACTGGTTCTGCAGGTGCGACAGCACCGTAGCCAAAACCCAGTAGATCAGTGCGGCGGCAAGATACATGGTGAAGATTTCGAAGGTACGGGCGGTGATCAGCTGCGCCTGGCGGAACAGTTCGGGCACCTGGATGGTAGCGGCCAGCGCGGTGTCCTTGACCAGCGAAATGAAGCTGTTGCCCAGCGGCGGCAATGCGGTGCGCATCGCCTGCGGCAGGATGGCCCGGCGCAGGGTCTGCGCACGGGTCATGCCGATACTGGCAGCCGCTTCCCATTGGCCGCGCTCGATGGAGCTGATCGCGGCACGCAGGATTTCACAGGCGTAGGCGGCCATGTTCAGCGAGAAGCCGATCAGGGCCGCCGGCAGCGGATCGAGTTCCAGACCCAATTGCGGCAAGCCGTAATAGATCACGAACAGTTGCACCAGCAACGGCGTGCCGCGAAAGAACGACACGTACATGCGGGCGATCCAGCTCACCAGTTTGAAGCGCGACAGGCGCATCAGCGCCAGGCCGAACCCCATCACCAGGCCGAAGAACATCCCGCCCAGGCTGAGGATCACCGTGTAGTACGCGCCCTTGAGCAGAAAGGGCACGGAGTCCAGTGCGAGTTGGAAAGCGTCTCCCATTATTGAGTGACGTCAGCGCTGAAGTATTTTTCCGACAGCTTTTTCAGCGTACCGTCGGCACGCAGCTTATCGATGGCCTTGTTCACCGCGGCCAGCAGTTCAGGCTCGCCTTTGCGCAGGGCAATGCCGGCTTCCTGACGGGAGAACGCATCGCCGGCGGCGGTGGTGTCCTTGGCCTTCTTGGCATATTCCAGCGCGGCCAGGCGGTCGATCAGAATGGCGTCGATACGGCCGACACGCAGGTCCTGGAACTTGGTCGGATCATCTTCGTAGGTGCGGATGTCAGCGGTCGGCACATTGGCTTTGACCCACTCTTCGTAGTTGGTGCCCAGGCCTACGCCGACTTTCTTGCCAGACAGGTCGGCGGCGGACTTGATGTTCAGCTCGGCGGCCTTCTTCGTCAGCACCAGTGCCTGAATCCCGGAAACGGTGTAGGGCTCGGAGAAGTCGTACTTCTTCTTGCGTTCTTCGGTGATGGTCACCTGGTTGATCACTGCGTCCAGACGCTTGGATTCCAGGGCGGCGAGGATGCCTTCCCATTTGGTTGGTTGCAGTTTGACTTTCACGCCCAGCTCTTTGGCCAGGGCTTCGGAGAACTCGACTTCGAAGCCGGCCAGTTTGCCGTCGGCGTCGACGAAACTGAACGGTGGGTAGGTGCCTTCCAGGCCGACGTTGATCACGCCTTTGTCCTTGATTTGTTGCAGTTGCTCACCGGCAACCGCTTGGCCAATCAGGCCGGCGCTCAGTGCCAGGCCCAGCGAGCCCACCAGCAGATTGCGACGTAGTGCGGAAAAATTCATGACAAGCCCCTGTGTTTTCTTATGGAAGACGCTTTAGGAAAGTTGGCAAATTCGGGATTTTGAAGACTGCAATATCCTGCACTAAAGCAGCGTATGCGTCTCGTTACAAATTCGCCTGCGGCGTGACTATAAGACGACACAGTTAGATAAGAAAATAATAAATATTCTATTTATTATTCATTAATTGAATATGTGGTGCCAAAGGAAAAGATCGCAGCCTGCGGCAGCTCCTACAGGTACATGGCGATCCCTGTAGGAGCTGCCGCAGGCTGCGATCTTTTGATCTTCTGAATTACCTACAGAAAATTTTTGTAGGCAAACAACGCCGGCGCCCCACCGGTGTGCAGGAAGATAATCGGGCCTTCGTCGAAACGCTGACGCCCGATCCCGTCCAGCAAGCCCGCCATGGCCTTGCCGGTGTAGACCGGGTCCAGCAGCAAGCCTTCCTGACCCGCCAGCAGCTTCACCGCCGCCAGTGTTCCGGCATTCGGCTCGCCATAACGCGGGGCGAAATACTCATCCCACAACTCGACTTTGAAAGCGTCCGGCAGGTTCACGCCCAGCAGCTCGGCAGTGCGTTCGGCCAGGCCTTGAACCTTTGGCCGCTGATCTTCATCGCTGCGCGAAACCGTCACGCCGATCACTGGGAGATCCGGCAGTACTTCACTCAAGGCCAGTGCCAGGCCGCTGTGAGTGCCGGCGCTGCCCGAGGCCAGGACCACGGCGGCGAACTTCAGGCCGGTGTCCTTGATCTGCTCGGCCAGTTCCAGCCCGGCGCGCACGTAACCCAGGGCGCCCAAGGCATTGGAGCCACCGATCGGTACCAGGTACGGCTTCTTGCCGTTGCTGCGCAGTCGGCCAGCCAGGGCTTGCAGTTGTTCGTCGGCGTTGTCGAGGTTTTCCACCAGTTCGACCTTGGCATCGAACAGGTCGAGCAGCAGCCGGTTGCCGTTGCCGGTGTAATTGCTGTCGTCAGTGCCCAGAGGGTTTTCCAGAAGGGCTACGCAGCCCAGACCCAATTTGGCGGCAATGGCGGCGGTCTGGCGCACGTGGTTCGATTGCAACGCGCCGGCGGTGATCAAGGTGTCGGCGCCCTGGGCCAAGGCATCGGCGGCCAGGTACTCGAGTTTGCGCAGCTTGTTGCCGCCCATCGCCAGCGGCGTCAGGTCATCGCGCTTGACGTACACGTCGCGGCCCAGCCAGGTCGACAGGCGTTCGAGTTTTTCCAGGGCGGTGGGTTGACCGAGCAGGTCGAGGCGGTTAAAGCGGGCGAGTTGTTGTTTGATCATGGGTCCGTACTGGCCGTGGAGGATTTCAGGACTATAGGCACGGCCAAAAGCCTGGGCAACCGTCAATCGCTTATAGCCAATCGAACTGAGCACAGCACTATTGGTTCTTAATTTGCCTCGCGACCCTTGCCGTAAAGTAATCGCCGTCAGTGCGACCAGACAGTCCGGTCGCCCGTGAGGAGTTTTTACCGTGAGTGAGCGTTCCAGCCATTGGCAATTGCAGACCATCGTCAGTCAGCTGCGCACGGCACGCGAACAGTGGCGTGCACAAAACGGCCGGGCCAGCGGCGAGCAGGGCGGTCGCGAACTGCCCTCCCGGGCGGCCATGGCAGAGATTCTCGAAGCCCTGTGCGGGGCGCTGTTCCCGATGCGCCTGGGGCCGGTTGACCTGCGCGAAGAAAGCGAAGACTTCTACGTCGGTCATACGCTGGATGTGGCGCTAAATGCGCTGTTGGCCCAGGCGCGACTCGAATTGCGCTACGCCGCGCGCCACAGTGCCCAGGCCGATACCGAAGTCGAAGCCCGGACCATCCAGATCATTCAGGACTTCGCCCTCGCTCTGCCAGGGTTGCGCAGCCTGTTGGACACCGACGTACTGGCTGCCTATCATGGTGACCCGGCGGCGCGCAGTGTCGATGAAGTGCTGTTGTGCTATCCGGGAATTCTGGCGGTGATTCATCATCGCCTGGCCCACCATTTGTACCGCGCCGGGCTGCCGTTGCTGGCGCGGATCAGTGCGGAAATCGCCCACTCGGCCACCGGCATCGACATTCACCCCGGCGCGCAGATCGGCCGCAGTTTCTTCATCGACCACGGGACCGGCGTGGTGATCGGCGAAACCGCGATCATCGGCGAACGCGTGCGGATTTATCAGGCGGTGACTTTGGGCGCCAAGCGCTTCCCGGCGGACGAAGATGGTCAGTTGCAGAAAGGCCAGCCACGGCATCCGATTGTCGAGGATGACGTGGTGATTTATGCCGGGGCGACGATTCTCGGGCGGATCACCATCGGTCAGGGCTCGACCATTGGCGGTAACGTCTGGCTGACCCGCAGCGTGCCGGCGGGCAGCAACCTGACCCAGGCGAATCTGCAGCATGATGATGGGGCGCAGAAGTAAGGTCCCGAAATTATCGCTGGGCAATACGCCGCTTTCGCTGGCAAGCCAGCTCCTACAAGGTCGACGCCATACCTGTAGGAGCTGGCTTGCCAGCGAAAGACCTCAAGTCGAACAGTGTGCTTGCCCATCCCCCAAATCCCGCCTCATCCCCTTCCTTAAGCGAGTGTAGGAAAGCTACCGCCGAGCCCTGCGATTAGTCCTTAGCCCCCTATCTATGTTTAACTTGAACGTTCATTCAAGTTAAACCGGCGGTTCGCTGCCCGCTCACAACAGGAGGCTTGCCTTTGCTGAGTCCGATTTCTACAGCCACGTTTTTCCCCCTCGAGGTGCACCGTACATGAGTGCATCGTCCATCCCTCCAAGCGGTCTGATCCGCATGAATCCGCCGGTGTTCTGGTTCTCGGCGAGTTTCATTCTGTTGTTTGGTGTCGTTGTCATCGCCATGCCCGAGCAGGCCGGTGCCTGGTTGCTGGCGGCGCAAAACTGGGCGGCCAACACAGTCGGCTGGTATTACATGCTGGCGATGACCCTGTATCTGGTCTTCGTGGTGGTCACCGCCTTGTCCGGCTACGGCAAGATCAAGCTCGGTGCCGACCACGACGAACCCGAATTCAGCTATCTATCCTGGGCCGGCATGCTGTTCGCCGCCGGGATCAGCATCACTCTGTTTTTCTTCTGTGTGTCCGAGCCGCTGACCCATATGCTGCAACCGCCCCAAGGCGAGGCTGGTACGGCAGATGCGGCGCGCCAGGCGATGCAGATTCTGTTTCTGCACTGGGGCCTGCATGGCTGGGGCGTGTTCGCCTTTGTCGGCATGGCGCTGGCTTACTTTGCCTACCGGCATAACCTGCCACTGGCCCTGCGTTCGGCGCTGTATCCGCTGATCGGCAAGCGCATCAATGGCCCGATCGGTTACGCGGTGGACGGCTTCGGCATCATCGCCACGGTGTTCGGCCTCGGCGCCGACATGGGCTTCGGCGTGTTGCACCTCAACTCGGGCCTGGATTACCTGTTTGGCATCGCCCATACCCAATGGATTCAGGTCGGCCTGATCACCTTGATGATGGGCGCAGCGATCATCGTGGCCGTATCCGGCGTCGACAAGGGCGTGCGGGTCATGTCCGACATCAACATGCTGCTGGCCTGTGCGCTGTTGCTGTTCGTGTTGTTCGCCGGCCCCACGCAGCACTTGCTCAACACGCTGATCCAGAACCTCGGCGACTATCTCGGCGCCTTGCCGATGAAGAGTTTCGACCTGTACGCCTACGACAAACCCAGCGACTGGCTGGGCGGCTGGACGGTGTTCTACTGGGCCTGGTGGATCGCATGGTCGCCGTTTGTGGGCCTGTTCATCGCACGGATTTCCCGTGGCCGGACGATCCGTGAATTCGTCTTCGGCGTGCTGCTGATTCCGCTCGGTTTCACCCTGGCGTGGATGTCGATTTTCGGTAACAGCGCCATCGACCAAGTGCTCAACCACGGCATGAGCGCGCTCGGCATGTCGGCCATCGATAATCCGTCGATGACGCTGTACCTGCTGCTGGAAACCTACCCGTGGAGCAAAACCGTCATCGCGGTCACGGTGTTCATCAGCTTCGTGTTTTTTGTCACCTCCGCCGACTCCGGCACCGTAGTGCTGTCGACACTGTCCGCCAAGGGCGGCAACCCCGATGAAGACGGGCCGAAATGGTTGCGAGTGTTCTGGGGCGCAATGACTGCGCTGGTGACCAGTGCATTGCTGTTCTCGGGCAGCATCGATGCGTTGAAGTCGGCGGTGGTCCTGACCTCGCTGCCGTTCTCGTTGATTCTGCTGTTGATGATGTGGGGGCTGCACAAGGCGTTTTATCTGGAATCGCAGAAGCAGATTGCGCAGATGCATTCACTGGCACCGGTGTCCGGTTCACGGCGGGGCGGTTGGAGGCAACGTTTGAGTCAGGCGGTGCATTTCCCTTCGCGGGACGAGGTTTATCGCTTTCTCGATACGATGGTGCGCCCGGCGATTGAAGAAGTGTCTGCCGTGTTCCGGGAGAAGGGCTTGCATGTGGTGACGCATCCCGATCCGGCGACTGACAGCGTCAGCCTGGAGATCGGCCACGGCGATCAACATTCGTTCGTTTACCAGGTGCAGATGCGCGGTTACTTCACGCCGTCGTTTGCCCGTGGCGGCATGGGTTCCAAGCAACTCAACAATCGCCGCTACCACCGGGCCGAAGTGCATTTGAGCGAGGGCAGCCAGGATTACGACCTGGTGGGCTACACCAAGGAGCAGATCATCAACGATATCCTCGACCAGTACGAAAGGCACATGCAGTTTCTGCATCTGGTGCGTTGATCAGGGTCTTCATGTCTCGGTGGTCAACACCATGAACAACACCAGCGCCGCCACCGGGACACCGAACACGGCGCTACCGATCACCAGTTCGGTGCTCAATGGCTGGCCGGCATGCACGATGCCGACTGCGCCGTTGATCAGCGTCAGCGCCAGCCATAGCACGATAAAACTGTAGGCCATCGTCTGGTGGGTGAAGCCGATGTTCTCGCCGATGTAGAGCATCAGCGCCAGGAGGATCAGGCCGAAGGTGATGATGATGGTGGTGTGCATGAACTGTCCCGCCCTTCAGATGTGTATTGCTTTGGAGGCAGCCATCGCGAGCAAGCTCGCTCCCACAGGGGGATCTCCTTTGAGCACAAATTTTGTGAGCAACCAAGATCAATGTGGGAGCGAGCTTGCTCGCGATTGGGGGCACTGCGGTGTTTGTCTGAGCATAGTTAAACCAACCCGCCATTGACCCGCAAAGTCTGCCCGTTGACCCACGCCGAATCCGGCCCCGCCAGAAACGACACAACACGGGAAATGTCCTCCGGCTGCCCCAGACGCTCCAGCGGCGCCATCTTCGCGAAATTCTGAATCTGCTCCTCACTCTTGCCGTGCAAAAACAGCTCAGTCGCCACCGGGCCGGGGGCCACCGCATTGACGGTGATGTTGCGCCCGCGCATTTCCTTGGCGAATACCTGAGTCAGGGATTCCACTGCCGCTTTGCTGGCGATGTACACCGCGTAGCCCGGCAGGTTCATGCCGACGGTGCTGCTGGAGAAGTTGATGATCCGGCCACCGCTGTTCAGGCGGGTCGCCGCTTCACGCAGGGTATTGAAGGTACCGCGAGCGTGGATGTTGAAGTTCTGCTCGAACAGTTCATCGCTGTGTTGCGCCAGCGGCAGCACTTTGAGGATGCCGGCGTTGTTCACCAAAACATCGACCTTGCCCAGTTGGGTTTCCGTCTCGTCGAACATCCGGCGCACGTCGTCGGCATTGGCCACGTCGGCCTTGATCGCCATGGCCTGGTGGCCGGCCTGACGCAGCTCTACCACCAGTTTCGAGGCTTCGGTGGCGCTGCTGGCGTAGTTGATGGCAACGGCGAAACCTTCGCTGGCCAGTTGTTTGGCGATAACCGCGCCGATGCCGCGGGAGGCGCCGGTCACGATGGCAACTTTCGGAGTTTGAGCAGTCATGGCGATGATTCCTTTGAGTGAAGGTGTTTGTCTGGGGTGAAGCCAATTTCACATGTTTACTCAGGGCGATAAATGCACGAGAGTTGCCTTGACTGTTCAATAATCACCAACAATCGAGTGCCTGGAGTGAGCTGTGGACCAAGTCAAAGCGATGAAGGTTTTTGTGCGGATCTACGAGCGCAGCAGCTTCACGCAGGCGGCCGATGACCTGAACCTGCCACGCGCGACACTGACCCACACCTTGAATCAATTCGAGGCCTGGCTGGGTACGCGTTTGCTGGAACGCAGCACGCGTAAAGTGCGCCCGACGCTGGATGGCGAGGCGTACTACCTGCGTTGCGTGCAACTGCTGGCAGAGCTGGAAGAAGCGGAATTGGCGTTTCGTGGTGTGGCACCGAAGGGGCGGCTGCGGGTGGACTTGCACGGGACATTGGCCAAGCACTTCGTGATCCCGGCTTTGCCGCAATTCATGGCGCGTTATCCCGACATCGAGCTGTCCATCAGCGAGGCTGACCGCCAGGTCGACCTGATCAGCGAAGGTATCGATTGCGTGTTGCGGGCGGGAACATTGGGCGACTCCACGCTGATCGGCAAACGTGTCGCCAACCTGCGTCAGATCACCTGCGCCAGCCCCGCCTATCTGCGCAAATACGGCGAACCGAAAAGCCTCGCCGACCTGAGCCGGCACCGTGCGGTGAACTACGTTTCGCGTACCACCGCCAAGTTGTTCCCGTTCGAATTCATGGTGGACGGCGAACTCAGGGAAGTGACCATCGATGGCGCCGTTTCGGTGTTCGGCGCCGAAGTCTACGCCGCCTCGGCGATTGCCGGACTGGGCTTGATCCAGTGCCCGCATTACCGGATGGAAACGCAGATCGCCCAAGGGCTGGTGCAGGAAATCCTCACCGAGACACCGCCGCCGTCAATGCCGGTATCGGTGCTTTATCCACACAATCGACACATGTCGCCACGGGTTCGGGTATTTGTGGATTGGTTGGGAGAGGTGTTTACGGGGGCCACGTGAAGGTGAAAAGTGCACGCGGTCAATGTAGGAGCTGCCGAAGGCTGCGATCTTGGCGATGGTTCTGACGGCGAAGATGAAAATATGTGAAACGTTTCAGCCATTAGTCGAATCCGGGGTTTTCTGGCGTTTGTCCGGGCGTATGCTGGGCGACTTGCGAAGCAGTCGATACCAGATTCAAGACCGATAAGAGAGGATTCGATGACTTACACCGCTGCCGAAAACCGCTACGACTCCATCCCTTACCGCCGCGTGGGCCGCAGCGGGCTGGTGCTGCCGGCGCTGTCGTTGGGCCTGTGGCACAACTTCGGCGACAGCACGCCGATCGATACCCAGCGCACGTTGTTGCGCACGGCGTTCGACCTGGGCATCAACCATTTCGACCTGGCCAACAACTATGGCCCGCCGTACGGCAGCGCCGAGATCAACTTCGGCCGTTTACTGCGCGAAGATTTCAAGCAGTACCGCGACGAATTGATCATTTCCAGCAAGGCCGGCTGGGACATGTGGCCCGGCCCTTACGGTCAGGGCGGTGGTTCACGCAAGTACGTGCTGGCCAGCCTCGACCAGAGCCTGCAACGCCTGGGCGTGGACTACGTCGACATCTTTTACTCCCACCGTTTCGATCAGGATACACCGCTGGAAGAAACCGCCAGCGCACTCGCGACAGCGGTGCAACAGGGCAAGGCGTTGTACATCGGCATCTCTTCGTACTCTGGGGTGAAGACTCGCGAAATGGCGGCGTTGCTCAAAGAGTGGAAAGTGCCGCTGCTGATCCACCAGCCGGCCTACAACCTGCTCAATCGCTGGGTGGAAAAAGACCTGCTCGACACTACTGACGAACTCGGTACCGGTGTGATTGCCTTCACGCCGCTGGCCCAGGGTTTGTTGACCGATAAATACCTCAACGGCGTGCCGGCGGATGCGCGGGTCAACCGTCCGGGCGGTGGTTCATTGCAGGCATCGCATTTGTCCGAGGCCAACATTGCCCAGGTGCGAGCACTCAACGAAATCGCCAAACGTCGTGGCCAGAGCCTGGCGCAGCTGGCGCTGGCCTGGACGTTGCGCGATCCGCGGGTGACTTCGGCATTGATTGGTGCGAGCCGGCCGGAGCAGATCGTCGAGAACGTCGGGGCGTTGAAGAACCTGAGCTTCAGTGCAGAGGAACTGGCGGAGATTGACCGGTTTGCCCGGGAGGGTGAGGTCAATCTTTGGGAGAAGCCTTCGACGGCGGAGTAACCCTGAAAAGCAAAAGATCTTAAAATGGCACATCCCCCAACACCGTCGCCCGCTGCATCACCCGCCGCGCCGGCCGGTAATCATCCACCGCGTAATGCTGAGTCACGCGGTTATCCCAGAACGCAATGTCATCCTGCTGCCAGCGCCAGCGAATGGTGAATTCCGGTCGCGTTGAATGGGCGAACAGGAACTTCAGAATCGCCTCGCTCTCGGTTTCCGACAGCTCGTTGATCTTCGAAGTGAAACCTTCGTTGACGAACAGCGAGCGGCGCCCACTCACCGGGTGCGTGCGGATCACCGGGTGCGACAGCGGCGGATTCTTGCGTCGTGCTTCTTCCCACTGGGCCAGCGCCTCGGGCGTGTTGCCATAGCGCTCCAACGGGAACGAACGGGTGAAGTCATGAGTGGCGGTCAGGCCTTCGAGCAAGGTTTTCAGCGGCGCCGACAGGGCTTCATACGCGGCAATCCCGCTGGCCCACAACGTGTCGCCGCCAAACTCCGGCAACAGCTTGGCACTGAGTACCGCGCCCATGGCCGGCGTCGGCAGGAAGGTCACGTCGGTGTGCCAGATCGCGTTATCGCGCACGTCGGTGACGGCGGTGTCGAGGATCAGCACCTGCGGCTGTTCCGGCACGTTGGGGTAGATCGGGTGAATGTGCAGGTCGCCGAAATTCGCGGCGAATCGCGCCTGCTGCTGTGGCGTGATTGGCTGGTCGCGGAAGAACAGGACTTGATGATTGAGCAGCGCCTGCTCAATGGCATCGCGCTGCTCCAGATTCAGCGGCTGGCTGATGTCGACGCCGCTGATTTGCGCACCGAGGGCAGGGCTTAAGGGGACGATGGTCAGGTGGCTCATGGTGGTTCTCTTCAATCCGGAGTCCATGCTTTTTGTAGGAGTGAGCCTGCTCGCGATTGCAGTGTGTCAGGCAATATGTCTTTGACTGATGTACCGCTATCGCGAGCAGGCTCGCTCCTACAGGGTTGTTCAATATTCAGTGGGCCTGGCCATGCCACGGCACCAGTTTGCGTTGCAGGGCACGCAGGCCCAATTCCATGGCGAAGGCGATCAGCGCGATCACCAGAATCCCCAGCACCACCACATCGGTGACCAAAAACTGCGCAGCCGATTGCACCATGAAGCCCAGACCGCTGGTGGCGGCGATCAATTCCGCGGCGACCAGCGTCGACCAACCCACTCCGAGGCCAATGCGCACACCGGTCAGGATATCCGGCAAGGCACTGGGCAAAATGACGTGGCGAATCAACTGCGCGCGGGTCGCCCCCAGCGACTGCGCGGCACGCAATTTGGCCGGGTCGACCGTGCGCACGCCGGTGGCGGTGGCGATGGCAATCGGGGCGAAGATCGCCAGGTAGATCAGCAGCACTTTCGACAATTCGCCGATGCCGCACCAGATCACGATCAGTGGCAGATAAGCCAGCGGCGGAATCGGCCGGTAGAACTCGATCAGCGGGTCGAGCACACCACGGGCGATACGGTTGGCGCCGATGGCGACTCCCACCGGCACGGCGGTGAGAATCGCAAAGCCGAGGCCCAGGCCGATGCGGCCCAGACTCGCGCCGAGGTGCTGCCACAGTGTTGAATCCATGTAGCCCGAAGTCGCCAGCTGCCAGCCTTTTTGCAACACGGCGGAGGGCGGTGGCAGGAACAGCGGTTCGATCAAGCCGGTCGCCGTCACGGCCCACCAAACAGCAACGAGAGTGACCAGCGTCAGCACACTGATCCAGCGCGTGCTCAAATTGCGGCGCACCGGCGTCAAGGTAGAAGCCGATTTAACCGCCGCGACGGGAATTTCGTAGCTGCTCATGCGCGCTCCTGCCGCTGGGCGGCACTGCGTTGGGAGAACACTTTGGCGAGTACGTGTTCGCGGGTTTCGATAAAACGCGGGTCGGACTTGATCGAGCGGGCCGACTCACCGGCGGCATAACGCTGACCGAAATCGAGGCTCAGGCGCTCGACGATTTGCCCTGGGTTGGGTGCCAGCAGAATCAGGTCGGTGGCGAGGAACACGGCTTCTTCGATGTCGTGGGTAATCAGGAACACCGGTTTGGCGGTGCGTTGCCAGACTTGCAGCAACAGCTCCTGCATCTGCTCGCGGGTGAAGGCGTCGAGGGCGCCGAAAGGTTCGTCCATCAGCAATACGCGCGGGTCGGCGGCGAGTGCGCGGGCCAGGCCGACACGTTGCTTCTGGCCACCGGAAAGCTGCCAGATGCGGCGCTGTTCAAAACCGGAAAGGTCGACCAGGGCGAGCATTTCCCGGGCGCGGGCTTCGCGTTTGTCCCGAGCGACGCCGGCCAGTTCCAAGCCGAAGCCAACGTTGGCCAACACATCCTGCCACGGCAGCAACGCGTCGTCCTGGAACACCACGCCGCGCTCGGCACTCGGGCCTTTGACGGGCACGCCGTCGAGGGTGATGCGCCCGGCGCTGGGCTCGACGAAACCGGCAATCAGGTTCAACAGCGAAGTCTTGCCACTGCCGGACGGGCCAAGGGCGACCAGCAATTGCCGGGGTCCCAGGCTCAGGGAAATATCCGCCAACACCGGTTCCGGGGTGCCGGGGTACTGTGCGCTGATGCGCTCCAGCTGTAGCAAGGCCATCGCATTGACTCCCGATCAGTTGGTGATGAACTTGGCGCTGACGTAGGGCGCGTAGTCCGGCAGCACCGCCTCGACCTTGCCTTGTTCCTTGAGGAACGCCGCGGTGTCGGTGATGGCTTTGGTAGTCGGTGCGCCGAGGGTGATGACCTGGTCAGCCGCCAGCGGGTAGACGTTGCCTTGCAGCAGCAACGGAATGTCGCTGGCCTTGGCGCCGGAGAGCTTCACCAATTTGTCGACGTTGCCCTGGTTGGCGAGCCAGGCTTGCGGGTCTTTGCGGTAATCGGCGTAGGCGTCCAGGGTCACTTTGGCGAACGCGGTGACGATTTCCGGGTGCTTCTCGGCGAAATCCTTGCGCACGATCCAGGCATCGAAGGTCGGTGCGCCGAACTTGGCCAGCTCGCCGGAGGTGATCAGTACCTTGCCGTTTTCCTTGGCGACACCGAGGGCTGGGTCCCACACGTAAGTGGCGTCGATGTCACCACGTTTCCAGGCGGCGATGATCGCGGGTGGGGCGAGGTTGAGAACGGTGACTTTCGACGGGTCGATGTTCCAGTGCTTCAGCGCAGCGAGCAGGCTGTAGTGGCCGGTGGACACAAATGGCACGGCGATTTTCTTGCCGATCAGGTCTTGCGGGGTCTTGATCCCCGAACCGTCGCGGGCGACCAAGGCTTCGGCGGCGCCGATCTGGGTGGCGATGAGGAAGGTTTCTACGGGGACTTTGCGAGTGATGGCGGCGGTCAGAGGGCTGGAGCCGAGGTAGCCGATCTGCACGTCGCCGGAGGCGATGGCAGCGATGATATCGGCCCCGTTGTCGAATTTGCGCCAGCTGATATCGGCCTTGGTGGCTTTTTCGTAGGTGCCGTCGGCCTGGGCGACTTTCGCCGGGTCAACGGTGGTCTGGTAGGCGACGGTGAAGTCGGCCGCCTGGGCAAAAAAACTTGCGGTAGCCAAGGAAACGGCCGCCAGCAAGCGAAGAGGGGAAGTCAGTTTCATCAGAAAGCTCCTTGTCAGGCGACCGAATGTCGGCGTGAGAAAGAGACTAAATGATCTAAGAATTCGAAAATAAATAACTTTTTCGAATTAGCTTATGAAGTGAGGAATTGAGGAGCGACCGCTACGCGGTCATCGCGAGCAGGCTCGCTCCTACAGGGTTCTATGGTGATTTCACAATTGTGACCACACCGAGGGTCCTCTGTAGGAGCGAGCCTGCTCGCGATAAGGTCCGCAGGACCTTCGAAGGTTAGTTGCTGATCGCCAGAATGCTCGCCTGGTACGCCCCGACAAACACATCGAAATCACCGACTTCGTTCTGCTCCAGCTCAGCCTGCTGAGCCAGCGACGAACGCGCTCGCTCTTCAAATTTCGCCTGTTCCTCAGCCGGCAACGGCTCGCTGCGGAAGAACTCGGCATGGGCCTGGCTCTGGCGCAGGGAGAACTGGGCGAAGCTTTCATTGTGTTCGGCCATCGCCGCCAATACCTGGGCCGACGGCGTCAGGGACGGGTCCAGGACCTTGGCCATCTGGGCGTCCAGCGCCTTGCTGTGGGCATCGCCGCCATGGCTCTGGTCGAGCATCGCCGCCAGCGGAGCAATTTTCTCCAGCAACTCGCCGGCCCACTCCTTGAGGTCAACCGGCTGGCCATCCCGCTGCAGTTGCAGGCCCGGACGACGACCTTCCTTGACCACGCTGAGGAAGTTCGAGGTCGCGTTGCCGCAACTGGTGTTGGTCAGCAACGGGCTGTCATTGAGCGCGCAGTACAGCAGGAACGCATCGAGGAAACGCGACTCGGTGAGGTCGATGCCCATCGGCAGGAACGGGTTGATGTCCAGGCAGCGCACTTCAATGTACTGGATACCCCGGGCCATCAGTGCCTGGATCGGGCGTTCACCGGTGTAGGTCACGCGTTTCGGGCGGATGTTGGAGTAGTACTCGTTTTCGATCTGCAGGATGTTGGTGTTGAGCTGTACCCACTCGCCATCCTGGTGGGTGCCGACTTCGACATAGGGTGCATACGGCGTGGCCACCGCTTTGCGCAGGCTGTCGGTGTAGCTGTTCAGATCGTTGTAGCACGGCGTCAGGCCGGCCTGGGCGCTGCTCTGATAACCCAGGTCGCTCATGCGCAGGCTGGTGGCGTAAGGCAAGTACAAAGTCTGCGGGTCCAGTTGCTCCAGCTGATGCGAACGACCGCGCAGGAAGCCGGCGTCCAGTGCTGGCGATGCCCCGAACAGGTACATCAGCAGCCAGCTGTAGCGGCGGAAGTTGCGGATCAGGGCGATGTAGGACGATGACTGAAAGTCGCGGTCAGTGCCGACAAAACCCTCGGCCTGCCTGAGCAGCGGCCAGAGTTTTTCCGGCAGGGAAAAGTTGTAGTGGATGCCGGCAATGCACTGCATGGTCTTGCCATAACGCAGGGCCAGGCCCTTGCGGTACACATACTTGAGCTGCCCGATATTGGACGTGCCGTACCAGGCGATCGGGATGTCTTCCTCGGCCGGCAACGGGCACGGCATCGATGGGCTCCACAGGTACTCGTTGCCGAGCTTGCTGTAGGCAAAGCGGTGAATGCTGTCCAGGCTCGCCAACGTGTCCGCCGGGTCGGGCAGGGCCGGAGTGATGAACTCCAGCAGCGACTCGGAGTAGTCGGTGGTGATCTGTTCATTGGTCAGCGCGGAACCCAGGCTTTCCGGGTGCGGCGTTTGCGCCAGGCGACCTTCGTCGGTCACGCGCAGGCATTCACGTTCGATGCCGTGAAGGCACTGTTCGAGCAGAGAGAGGTTAGCGCGCTCGCCGAGCAGAGCCAGGCGGCGGTTGAGAAGTTCGCTCAAGTTGGATTCCTTCACGCGTCAGTCGCCCCAATATGGGGGTGGGCAAGACGGTCTACAAGGGTGAAGTTAAAACTGGCGTTTTCGCCTTGTTTTGTAGGGGCAGCCGGTCGACGCTCGATTGCTCGCGATGGAGGTTAACGATGACGAGGGGTGCCTGAGTGAAAACGGCGCCCTGACGTTCATCGCGAGCAAGCTCGCTCCGACAGGTCATTGCGCCGAAATTAACTCAAATCGATGACATCCATCTACAGGACAGCGAACGTGCCTTGTGCTTTTGCGACCAGCTTGTCGCCCTGCATCACATCGGCCTCGACTACCAATGTGCGACGACCCGGGTGGATCACCCGCGCCGTGCACATCACCTCACCGTCGGCGACGGCGCGGATGTAGTTGATTTTGCACTCGATGGTCGCGCTCTGCTGGTCAAAGCCGTGGGTGCTGGAACAGGCCAGCCCCATGGCAATGTCCACCAGGCTGAACAAGGCCCCGCCGTGCAGCTTGCCGCCGCGATTGCGCAGTTCGGGTTCCAGCGCCAGGGCGACTTGCGCCACCCCGGTTTCCAGGCTGTGCAAACGACAGCCCAGCAGCTTGAAAAACGCGCTTTCGGTCAGCCCGGCGGGAATGTCCATCAGCGTTTCTTCAACTGCTTGGCATTGGCGAACAGCGAAGCCATGGCGTTGTTGCCCGGTGCTGCCGCCGTGGTTTCCTTGCGCGGTGCGGTGTTCTGGGACTGGCGTGGCGCCGATCCCGGACGCGCGCCGCGAGCGCCGTCGATTTTCTCGCCCGGGGTGTCGCTCATGCGCATCGACAGGCCCACGCGTTTGCGCGGGATGTCGACTTCCATGACCTTCACTTTCACCACGTCACCGGCCTTCACCGCTTCGCGCGGATCCTTGATGAATTTCTCCGAAAGTGCGGAGATATGCACCAAACCGTCCTGATGCACGCCGATATCGACGAAAGCACCGAAGTTGGTCACGTTGGTCACCACGCCTTCGAGGATCATGCCCAGTTGCAGGTCCTTGAGGTCTTCGACGCCTTCCTGGAACTCGGCGGTCTTGAACTCGGGGCGCGGGTCGCGGCCTGGCTTATCCAGTTCCTGAAGGATGTCGGTGACAGTTGGCAAACCGAAGGTTTCGTCGGTGAATTTTTTCGGGTCCAGGCGCTTGAGGAAACCACTGTCGCCAATCAGCGAACGAATATCGCGATCAGTCTCGGCGGCGATACGCTGCACGAGCGGATAGGCTTCCGGGTGCACTGCGGAGGCGTCCAGGGGATTGTCGCCATTCATCACGCGCAGGAATCCGGCGGCCTGTTCGAAGGTTTTTTCACCCAGGCGGGCGACTTTCTTCAGCGCAGCGCGGGTTTTGAACGCGCCGTGCTCGTCGCGGTGGCTGACGATGTTCTGCGCCAGGGTCGCGTTGAGGCCGGAGATCCGTGCCAGCAGCGCCACGGAAGCGGTGTTCACGTCCACGCCGACGGCGTTCACGCAGTCCTCGACCACCGCGTCCAGGCCACGGGCCAGTTTCAGCTGCGACACGTCGTGCTGGTACTGGCCGACGCCGATGGATTTCGGATCGATCTTCACCAGCTCGGCCAGCGGGTCTTGCAGGCGACGGGCAATCGACACGGCGCCACGGATCGACACGTCGAGGTCAGGGAATTCCTTGGAAGCCAGTTCCGACGCCGAGTAAACCGATGCACCGGCCTCGGAAACCATGACCTTGGTCATTTTCATGGCCGGGTATTTCTTGATCAGTTCAGCGGCCAGCTTGTCGGTTTCGCGGCTGGCGGTGCCGTTGCCGATGGCGATCAGGTCCACCGAGTGCTTGGCGCACAAGGCGGCGAGCACGGCGAGGGTCTGGTCCCACTTGTTGTGCGGCACGTGCGGGTAAACCGTGGCGTGATCCAGCAGCTTGCCGGTGGCGTCGACCACGGCGACCTTGCAACCGGTGCGCAGGCCCGGGTCGAGGCCCAGGGTGGCGCGCGGGCCGGCCGGGGCCGACAGCAGCAGGTCGTGCAGGTTATGGGCAAAGACGTTGATCGCTTCGGTTTCCGCGCCATCGCGCAGCTCACCCAGCAGGTCGGTTTCCAGATGGGTGTAGAGCTTGACCTTCCAGGTCCAGCGCACCACTTCGCCCAGCCATTTGTCGGCGGCGCGGTTCTGGTTCTGGATGCCGAATTGCTGGCCGATCATGCCTTCACATGGATGCATGGTGCCCGGCAGTTCGTCGCCGACTTTCAGCGCGGAGCTGAGGATGCCTTCGTTGCGGCCACGGAAAATCGCCAGCGCGCGGTGCGACGGCATGCTTTTGAGCGGTTCGTCGTGTTCGAAGTAATCGCGGAACTTGGCGCCTTCCTCTTCCTTGCCGGCAATCACGCGGGCACTGAGGGTGGCTTCCTGCTTGAGGTAATTGCGCAGCTTTTCCAGCAGGCTGGCATCTTCGGCGAAGCGCTCCATCAGGATGTACTTGGCGCCTTCAAGGGCTGCCTTCACATCGGCCACGCCTTTTTCCGCGTCGATGAAGCGTGCGGCTTCGGTTTCCGGGCTCAGGGACGGATCGTTGAACAGGCCGTCGGCCAAGTCGCCGAGGCCGGCTTCCAGGGCGATCTGGCCCTTGGTGCGACGCTTTTGCTTGTACGGCAGGTACAAGTCTTCGAGGCGGGTCTTGGTGTCGGCGAGCTTGATGTCGCGTTCAAGTGCAGGGGTCAGCTTGCCCTGTTCCTGGATGCTGGCGAGGATGCTGATACGCCGTTCGTCGAGTTCTCGCAGGTAGCGCAGGCGCTCTTCCAGATGACGCAATTGCGTATCGTCGAGGCTGCCGGTCACTTCTTTCCGGTAACGGGCGATGAAGGGAACGGTAGAGCCTTCATCGAGTAGCGCGACGGCCGCTTCGACCTGTTGTGGGCGTACACCGAGTTCCTCGGCGATGCGGCTGTTGATGCTGTCCATAAAACCACCTGACAAATTGTGAAAGCAGGCTCGCAGGCGCGGAAATAGGGCCTTCGCGAGTCTGGTTGAGCGGCCTGGCCAGCGCCGCTGCCTGGGTCAACAGGCATTGCGTTGACCCGTGAAATCGAACAATTACTGCTGACGCGATAAAAATAAATCGCGTCCGTCTGTAGTACCTGTCTGATGTTGCCTGACACAAAAGGCCGGGCATTATAACCAGCGTTACGGCATTCGGGGGGCATCGCGGGTTGCCGGTGCAATGGCCGGTTTTCTGGCGGTATAGGAAAAATCTGCTAACAATGCACACGGTGCGTATAACGGCAGCTACGCCATAATGCGCGCCGAGATCAAAGGGAGCATCCAATGAGCAGCACTGCACAAACTGCTGAAGGCGAAAAAATTCTTATCGTTGACGACGATCCGGGGCTGAGCAGCCTGCTGGAGCGTTTTTTCGTCAGCAAGGGCTACCGCGCCCGCGCCGTACCGAACACCGAGCAAATGGATCGCCTGCTGGCGCGCGAAGTGTTCAACCTGGTCGTCCTCGACCTGATGTTGCCCGGCGAAGACGGCCTGACCGCCTGCCGCCGTCTGCGCAACGCGAACAACCAGATTCCGATCATCATGCTCACCGCCAAGGGCGACGAGCTGAGCCGGATCAAGGGCCTGGAACTGGGCGCCGACGATTACCTGGCCAAGCCGTTCAACCCCGATGAGCTGATGGCTCGCGTCAAGGCGGTATTGCGTCGCCAGTCGGCTCCGGTGCCGGGTGCCCCGGGCAGCGAAGACGAAAGCGTGACCTTCGGTGACTACGAGTTGTCCCTGGCCACCCGCGAGCTCAAGCGCGGCGAAGAAGTGCACATGCTAACCACCGGTGAATTCGCGGTGCTCAAGGCCCTGGTGATGAATGCGCGTCAACCGCTGACACGCGACAAATTGATGAACCTGGCCCGTGGCCGCGAGTGGGATGCCCTGGAGCGTTCCATCGATGTGCAGATTTCCCGTCTGCGCCGGATGATCGAACCCGATCCCTCCAAACCGCGTTACATCCAGACCGTCTGGGGCGTGGGTTATGTGTTTGTTCCGGATGGTACCGCCACCAAGTGATTGGCGATTTGTAGGAGCGGGTCGTGCGGACAACGGATCAAACGATCCTGTCCGCAGACTCGCGATCCGCAATATGCGAGCATTGCTCGCTCCTGCAAGTGTTTAACGGCTAAACATGAAAACCCCCGTTTGGTTTCCCCAGAGCTTCTTCTCTCGCACCCTTTGGCTGGTGCTCATCGTCGTTCTCTTCTCCAAGGCGCTGACCCTGGTTTATCTGCTGATGAACGAGGACGTGCTGGTGGACCGCCAATACAGCCACGGTGTCGCCCTGGTGCTGCGTGCCTACTGGGCGGCCGATGAAGAGAACCGCGCAAAGATTGCCGATAGTGCACCCCTGATTCGGGTAGTGGGCGCCGGTGTCCCTGAAGGCGAGCAACATTGGCCATACAGTGAGATTTACCAGCGACAGATGCAGACCGAGCTGGGGCCAGACACCGAAGTGCGACTACGCATGCATTCTCCCCCGGCACTGTGGGTTCGTGCCCCGAGCCTGGGTGAAGGCTGGCTGAAAGTGCCGCTGTATCCCCATCCGTTGCGCGGCCAGAAAATCTGGAACGTGCTCGGCTGGTTCCTCGCTATTGGCCTGCTGTCCACCGCTTCGGCCTGGATCTTCGTCAGCCAGCTCAATCAACCTTTGAAGCGTCTGGTGTATGCCGCGCGGCAACTCGGCCAGGGCCGTAGCGTGCGCCTGCCGATCAGCGATACGCCGAGTGAGATGACCGAGGTTTACCGCGCCTTCAACCAGATGGCCGAAGACGTCGAGCAGGCCGGTCGCGAACGCGAGTTGATGCTGGCCGGGGTGTCCCACGACTTGCGTACGCCGTTGACCCGCTTGCGCCTGTCCCTGGAGCTGATGGGCGACCACAGTGACCTGACGGACGACATGATCCGTGACATCGAAGACATGGACGCGATTCTTGACCAGTTCCTGGCGTTCATTCGTGACGGACGTGATGAGTCGGTGGAAGAAGTGGACCTGAGCGATCTGGTTCGTGAAGTCGCCGCGCCGTACAACCAGAACGAAGAGAAAGTGCATTTGCGCCTGGAGCCGATCCAGCCGTTCCCGCTGCGTCGTGTATCGATGAAGCGGCTGCTGAACAACCTGATCGGTAATGCTCTGCATCACGCCGGCAGCGGGGTGGAAGTGGCGGCATATGTGTCCGGGGATACCAGTGCGCCGTATGTGGTCCTGAGTGTCATGGACCGTGGCGCGGGGATCGATCCGTCAGAGCTGGAGGCGATTTTCAACCCGTTCACCCGGGGGGATCGTGCTCGGGGTGGCAAGGGCACCGGGTTGGGGTTGGCAATCGTGAAGCGGATTGCTTCGATGCATGGCGGCAACGTTGAGCTGCGTAACCGCTCGGGCGGTGGGCTGGAAGCGCGGGTGCGGTTGCCGTTGGGGTTGCTGCTGCCGCGGGATGCCGTTTAACGGCTGAAAAGATCGCAGCCTCGCTTCGCTCGACAGCTCCTACGGGGGATCGCATTTTTCTGTAGGAGCTGTCGAGCGAAGCGAGGCTGCGATCTTTTCAGGCTCAACCCTTACCTTTGGTCCGCGTCATATTCGGCCCACCATTCTTCTCCAGATGCTCAATGATGATCCCCGCGACATTCTTCCCGGTGGTGGTCTCGATCCCTTCAAGCCCCGGCGACGAGTTCACTTCCATCACCAGCGGCCCGTGATTGGAGCGCAGGATATCCACTCCCGCCACCGCCAGCCCCATGACCTTCGCCGCACGCAACGCCGTCATGCGTTCTTCCGGGGTGATCTTGATCAGGCTCGCGCTGCCACCGCGATGCAGGTTGGAGCGAAACTCGCCGGGTTTGGCCTGGCGCTTCATCGCCGCAATCACCTTGTCACCGACGACGAAGCAGCGAATATCCGCTCCGCCAGCCTCCTTGATGTACTCCTGAACCATGATGTTCTGCTTGAGGCCCATGAATGCCTCGATCACCGATTCCGCGGCCGTGGCGGTTTCGCACAGCACCACGCCGATGCCCTGGGTACCTTCCAGCACCTTGATCACCAACGGCGCGCCGTTGACCATTTCGATCAGGTCGGGAATGTCGTCGGGGGAGTGGGCAAAGCCGGTCACCGGCAAACCGATCCCGCGACGGGACAGCAATTGCAGCGAACGCAGCTTGTCCCGTGAACGGGCAATGGCCACCGATTCGTTGAGTGGAAATACCCCCATCATTTCGAACTGGCGCAGCACTGCGCAGCCATAAAAGGTCACGGACGCACCGATCCGTGGAATCACCGCATCGAAACCCTCCAACGGTTTGCCGCGATAGTGGATCTGCGGCTTGTGGCTGGCGATGTTCATGTAGGCGCGCAAGGTGTCGACCACCACCATTTCATGGCCACGCTCGGTACCGGCTTCGACCAGACGACGGGTGGAATACAGACGCGGGTTCCGCGACAGCACAGCGATCTTCATGCAACACCTGTGGAGGAGGTAGATACCGGGAACACCGGCTTGTCTTGTACATACTTGATGCCCGGATTGACCACCAACTGGCCGTGGATCAGGGCTTTGGAGCCGAGCAACAGGCGATAACGCATGGACTTGCGGCAGGCGAGCGTGAACTCGACCCGCCAGACCCGATCACCAAGGGCCAGGGTGGTGCTGATCACGTATCGCACCTGCGCGTGACCGTTTGAGCTTTTAATGGTTTTCCTTGTCACCAGCGGTGCTTCGCAGCGACGGTGACGCAACTGGACTACCGTGCCCAGGTGTGCCGTGAAACGCACCCACTGCTCGCCGTCGCGCTCGAACGGCTCGATTTCGGTAGCGTGGAGGCTTGAGGTGCTGGCACCGGTGTCGATTTTTGCCCGAAGGCCGGCGACTCCCAAATCAGGGAGCGCCACCCACTCGCGCAGACCGACAACGGTCAAATGGTCAAATGTCTTCAAAATTGCTCAACCGGTAGAAACCGCGGTGGCCGCAGGCGGCCGAATTCGCGGTATTCACGCAGAATAATGGTTAAAAGGCGACAGATATCTACGGCCCGGATTTCCAGCCCCGCAAGGAGGTTATGGAATGTCAGCATTGTAGCTCGGGCCGGTGAAATTCTTGGTACGACAGAAACGGTAGTACAGTTCACCAATATTTCAGAATGAGGAAATTCCATGGCACAAAAAAACGAAGAGGACGACAAAGTCCGCCTCGATAAATGGTTGTGGGCTGCACGATTTTACAAAACCCGGGCCTTGGCCAAAGCAGCGATTGAAAGCGGCAAGGTGCATTGCCGGGGTGAGCGCTGCAAGCCCGGCAAGGAACCACGTATCGGCGATGAATTCGTGATTCGTACTGGTTTCGACGAGCGCACGGTGGTGGTCCAGGCGCTGTCGATCGTGCGCCGTGGCGCGCCGGAAGCACAGATGCTGTACGCCGAAACCGAAGCCAGCATCGCCAAGCGCGAAAACGCCGCCGCCGAGCGCAAAGCGGGCGCTCTGGGCGTGAGCACCGACGGCAAACCGAGCAAGAAACAGCGGCGGGATCTGTTCAAGTTTCGTGGCAGCAGCAACGAATGATTGACCGGGTCCGTCGATCACTCAAACAGGCAACGACTTGTAATTGTGCTTGCGCGTAGCCATATGGGGTAGTTCGCCTGCCCTGCACGAGCCATTGGCAGTGCCATTCGTCGTAAAGCGCACACAGTCGCCGGCCTGTAGGCCATAACCAGACAGCAAGACGCTATGGCCAAGGCGTAACCTCGAATTCTGTAATCACTTTTGTCACCACTTCAGATACCCAGACTTATGACCGACCTACCGGATAACGACTTCACCCAACGCTTCATCTTCGATGACAGCGACACCCGTGGCGAGCTGGTCTCCTTGGAGCTCAGCTACGCCGAAGTCCTGGCCAAACACGCCTACCCGCAGCCGGTCGCGCAACTGCTCGGCGAGCTGATGGCGGCTGCATCGTTGCTGGTCGGCACGTTGAAGTTCGATGGCTTGTTGATCCTGCAGGCCCGCTCCGAAGGCCCGATCCCGCTGCTGATGATCGAGTGCTCCAGCGAGCGCGATATCCGTGGCCTGGCCCGTTACGAAGCGGACCGCGTTGCCCCCGACGCTACCCTGGCCGATCTGATGCCGGATGGTTCGCTGACATTGACCGTCGACCCGAAACAGGGCCGACGCTATCAGGGCGTCGTCGATCTGGATGGCGAAACGTTGTCCGACTGCTTTACCAACTACTTCGTCATGTCGCAGCAGATTGGCACGCGTATCAAGCTCTGCGCCGATGGCCGTCGCGCCCGTGGCCTGTTGCTGCAGCAACTGCCCGCCGACCGCCTTAAAGACGAAGAGGAACGCGCTGCCAGCTGGCAGCACCTCACCGCATTGGCCACCACCCTGACCGCCGATGAGCTGCTGGGCCTGGACAACGAAACCGTGTTACATCGCCTCTACCACGAAGAGCAGGTGCGTCTGTTCGATGTGCAGAAGTTGCGCTTCCGCTGCAGCTGCTCGCGCGAACGTTCAGCCAATGCGCTGGTCAGTCTGGGTATGGAAGACGCGCAGCAATTGGTCGTCGAGCACGGTGGCAACATTGAAATCGATTGCCAGTTCTGTAACCAGCGCTACCTGTTCGATGCCGCCGACGTGACTCAATTATTCGCCGGTGCGGGCATCGAGACGCCGTCAGATACTCGTCACTAAAACGATTCAGCTCAGGTGAATTCACTGGCTGCCGCCGGATTAATGCCGTTACGACAGGAGGGGCCTACTCTTTTTGGGCTTTTCTGGCATAATCCGGCCCACTTTTTTCGCGGTAGTAGTGCACGACTTTCTACTACAAAAACGTTTGGAGCACTCGGCCACTGGCCGACGGGGAACCTCATGACGCAAGCCAATAACGCCGTGTACACCGATCTGAGTGTTGATGATCTGGTTAAAGAAGCCCTCAACCGTGGTGAAGGCGAGCTTGCCGATACCGGCGCACTGGTTGTTCGTACCGGTCACCGTACCGGCCGTTCGCCAGTCGATCGTTTCATCGTTGAAGAGCCAAGCACCCAGGCAGCCATCGCCTGGGGCCCGATCAACCGCAAGTTCCCGGCCGACAAGTTCGACGCCCTGTGGGCTCGCGTTGAGGCGTTCAACAACGCGCAAGAGCATTTCGTTTCCCACGTGCACGTAGGTGCGGCTTCCGAGCACTACCTGGCCGTGAAGATGACTACCCAGACCGCCTGGCAGAACCTGTTCGGCCGTTGCCTGTTCATCAACCCGGCCCAGTACAACCCGGCGGGTCGTGACGAGTGGCAGGTGCTCAACGTTGCCAACTTCGAATGCGTGCCAGAGCGTGACGGCACCAACTCCGACGGCTGCGTGATCCTCAACTTCGCACAGAAGAAAGTGCTGATCGCCGGCATGCGTTACGCCGGTGAAATGAAGAAAGCCATGTTCTCGGTGCAGAACTTCCTGCTGCCGGCTGCCGACGTACTGCCAATGCACTGCGCCGCCAACATCGGCGAAGAGGGCGACGTGACCCTGTTCTTCGGTCTGTCCGGCACTGGTAAAACCACCCTGTCGGCCGACGAAAGCCGTTACCTGATCGGTGACGACGAGCACGGTTGGGGCGAAGGCGTGGTGTTCAACATCGAAGGCGGTTGCTATGCCAAGTGCATCGACCTGTCCGAGAAGAACGAGCCGGTTATCTGGAAAGCCATCAAGCACGGCGCAGTCCTGGAAAACGTCGTCATCGATGACGCCAAGCACGCCGACTACGCCGATGTCAGCCTGACCCAGAACAGCCGTGCCGCCTACCCGCTGGAGCACGTTGCCAAGCGTTCCGAGAAGAACCTCGGTGGTGAGCCGAACGCTGTGATCTTCCTGACTTGCGACCTGACCGGCGTGCTGCCGCCAGTGTCGATCCTCAACGAAGAACAAGCCGCTTACCACTTCCTGTCCGGTTATACCGCGCTGGTCGGTTCGACCGAAATGGGTTCGGGCAGCGGCATCAAGTCGACTTTCTCCACCTGCTTCGGCGCACCGTTCTTCCCGCGTCCGGCCGGCGAATACGCTGAGCTGCTGATCAAGCGCATTCGCGGCTTCGGCTCCAAGGTCTACCTGGTCAACACCGGCTGGACCGGCGGTGGCTACGGCGTCGGCAAGCGCTTCAACATCCCGACCACCCGCGCCGTGATCGCAGCGATCCAGAGCGGCGCGCTGATCGGTACCGAGACCGAGCACCTGGACACCATCAACCTCGACGTGCCAGTGGCCGTACCGGGCGTTGAGACTGGCCTGCTGAACCCGCGCAACACTTGGGCCGACGTAGCCGCCTACGACGAAGCCGCCAAAGCACTGGCCGGCCTGTTCATCGAGAACTTCAAGAAGTTCGAAGTGAGCGACGCGATCAAGGCTGCTGGTCCAAAGCTGTAAGCGTTGGTTTGATGCAATGAAAAAGCCGCCCTTCGGGGCGGCTTTTTCGTGCGCGTCGTTACAGGCCTTCCAACTCCTGCGTGTCCCAGCGCTGAGCCTGAACGGCCCGGTAGAGCATGCCGATGGTCAATGGCACCTTCTCGCCGCGACCCTTGGCTTTTCGCTTTAGATTCACGTCAAAGCCGTCGGGCTGGAAATAGCGATAGCTGTCGAAATCCACGAAATCGATGGCAAAGTGGTTTTCCAGGGTTTCGATCAGGTGTTGAGCATCGGCACCGTTGCAGCCCAGGTCGAAATTGATCGAGGTGCCGAGGCTGATGGCTTTGCGTTCGGGGAAGCCGAGTTCTTCATGCAGCAGTTGCATGAGTTGCTGCATCAAGTGGTCGTCAGGGAGGTTGGGGGCGAGGTTCATTGCGTAGGCTCCGCTAATCGAAATGCAGGCGCCATATTATCCTGCTCACGTTTCGATAGCCCCAAAGCCCCCGCTAGTGTTGGCCATTGGCTGACAACTTCCTTGAAGCTGTCGATGATGTTTTCTGCATCCGCACGACCGACCCGAAAATACTCTGCCACTTCCCGGGCCAGC
This sequence comes from Pseudomonas sp. GV085, assembly GCF_003050925.1. GTDB lineage: Bacteria > Pseudomonadota > Gammaproteobacteria > Pseudomonadales > Pseudomonadaceae > Aquipseudomonas. The sequence continues at coordinate 46,399 of NZ_QAOV01000003.1, forward strand.
TCCAGATCCAGTGCGTTATCGGTATCGGTGATGTTGAGCTTCAAGCCGTCGGCGTGGGCCACCGGGTTCATGTCATAGGCGGCAGACAATCGCCATCCACGATCCGGATCAAGGATAAAACCATGGTTGCGCAGGTGGTCGTCGGTGTTGGAGACCAGGATGTTGAAAACAATCCGAGACCACAACTCTCGAAGGTCAGCGTTGGTTTGCGAGCCATGTTCCATGAGCACTTCGGCTAACTCAAGGTAGCTTGCGCCGACGGAGGCATCGTCACCGTCAACGCGATCAGTCATGGTCATGCCTGAGGCAAAATGCAGTCGGCCACCCCGTTCAGTACGATCGAATCGCTTGACCATGAAGCAGTGATGATCACTGGCATAGCGTCGGGCGATACCGGTCGCGACTCGCAGGCCACAATGACTGGCCAAGGCATTCACCACCAGTTCCCAAGCGCCAATGTCATAGTCGTCGCGGGTGCTGGGGAACTTGGCTATCCACAAGTGACCGTGCTCGTCTGCAACGCTGGCCTTGGGGCGGGCGCCACCCAGTGAGCCTCCAGGTGCGATCAGCATTCTCAGCCACTCGCGGCCATCGAGTGAGGTGTTGTCCGGATCGTTTTCCAGAGCTCGGCTTGCTTGTTCCAACGCCCGCAACTCAATGAAGGGTGGGGCGGCCACGCCATCGCGATCATCGAGAAAGTTGCCTTGGTCATTGAGCTTGTAGCGGATCGCGCCAACCCGATAGAGATCATGTACGCCTAACAGGAAATCCGACTCGTGGAGCTTGCTGCCTTTGGCAGCCAAGCCTTCGCGGATGTCGCGCTCCAGTCGCCGCTTCATCAACAGTTGACCCCACCGATCAGGGCTTGAATCAGCGAACACGCCAAATCGGCTTTGATGTTGCCCCGGGAACTGACGACCCTCATAGAGCCCGATTCGAGGGTCCAGGGGTGTGAAGTTCAACTCGGGGTCAGCTAACGCAGCGGCGTCGTATTCAAACTCGAAGACGTCCGTGGAGCGGGTCTTTCGGGCATGCAAGAAACCGAGACGTCTGGGCCCATTCAAGGATTCCCAATCGGCATACACCGCAATCTGCGTCATTTTTCACCTGTCCCTGGCTTGGCTTTTTTCTTGGTCAACAGACTGGAAAGTGAGTGGGTGTTGAAGGGGAAATCAGCGGATAGCTCTTCTGTGTGGGTGGTACTTTCAATCACTCCAGTATCTTTTTCAGGTATTGGGGAGGCTTTTTTTACTGCGCTTATTCGGCGTACTCGTGGGTTCGAGTCTTTGACTGAGGTTGCCTTGGGTTTGAGTTGTGCGTCCTGCAGTTGCCGCCCCACCTCATCGGTTGCCGCGAGTTTGTTCAAGTCTTTTTCCAGACCCAGGACTTGCATGACAGACAGGTAGGCGCCGATGGTCACCCCTGAGCCACCTGATTCCAGAGAGCGCAAGGTTGTCAGTGACATGCCCGACCTCTCAGCGACTTGTTTAGCTGTGAGTTTGCGGCGTAGGCGAGCGAGTTTCAGTCGCTCGCCGAACTCGGAAAGTAGTCTGGAAGCGGCGGGCAAGAGTGGAGCTGTCTTCTTGGCCATATGCCAATATTCCTTCATTAAGGCGCTATAACTGCCAGAATAATAGCACTTAATGGAAAAAATGAGCGGCGATTGGGGCATTGAAAAAGACACCATTCTCGTGACGCTGATTTCCTTTAGGAAGACCTGCTAGCTGCCATTATTCCAGCTGCTTTATATTTAAACGGCCAGAATAATTCCACTTTGGTGTGCTGTCCCGTCCTGAAACAGGTGTAAACCTGTTTCAGGACGGGACAATGAGCCACAAAAAAGCCCCGAACCAACCGGGGCTTCTTCATTCTCAGCCTTGCATCAGGCCTCGACACCGCAACCGATCATCAAAAGATATCGATCGGGTAATCCACGAACACACGCACTTCGTTGCCGCTGACGTTGTACTCGCTCGACTTCTGCGACACGCGCAGGACCGAGCTGCGCAGTTTCACGCTGAGGTCTTTGGCCGGTCCGCTTTGGACGACGTATTTGATCTGGTTGAAGATCTCGCGCTCGGTGCCGCCTTCGCTGGTGGACGTGGTGATGTTGTCGCCGCGCACGTAGGCCACGTTGTAGCTCAGGCCCGGTACACCGAAGGTGCTGAAGTCCAGGCCGTAGCCCACCTGCCAGCTGCGTTCGTCTTCGGCGTTGAAGTCGGACCAGTAGGAGTTAGCCAGGAAGATGGTGTTGCCACCGTCGCCGACGCGACCCTGGTCTTTCTGGTAGCCGCCGTAGGCGTAGCCCAGGTTGCTGTCGCCGGTGCTGCGCTGATGCGCGAGGGTGAACGAGTGCGGGCCGGTGATGAAGGTGGCCGCCAGGCTCCAGATTTTGTTGTCGTCGCCGGTGATACCATTTTCGCGAACGTAGGAATCTTCCAGCTTGGTGCGGTAGCCGTTGAAGTCCAGGGTCAGGGACTGATCCTTGTCGATCGGGAACACGTAGTTGGCGTTCACGTATTGTTTTTTCAGCACGTCTTCGACGTCGGAAGCATATAGCGCGGCCTTGAATTGCTCGGTGAACTGGTAACTACCGCCCAATACGTTGATCGACTTCAAGCCACCGCTGTCACGGCCTTCAGCGCTTTTACGCGATTCGGCGGTGAAGCGCCCGGCGTCCAGTTGCAGGCCTTTGATCTCTTTGGAGGTGATCAAGGTGCCGGTGTAGCTTTCCGGCAGCAGGCGCGAGTTGTCGTAGCTCAGCACCGGCAGGGTCGGCATCTGGTCGCCGTAGGTCAGGGTGGTGCCGGACAGGCGGAACTTGATCGCTGCGCCGCCCTTGGACAGGTCGTCAGCCGGCTGGCCGCTGTCGCCCTTTTTGAAGAAGTCGATGCCTTGCGCGCCGCTACGGTCTTCGCTGCGTTCCAGGTTCAGTGCGTACAGCCCGAAAGCGTCCACACCCACACCCACGGTGCCTTGGGTGAAGCCGGACGAGAACGTGCCGATGACCGCCTGGCCCCACTCGGATTTATCCGGGTTGCCGTCTTTGAAGTCACGGTTCATGTAAGCATTGCGCAGCAGCACTTTGAGGCTGCTGTCTTCAACAAAACCCTTGGATTCGGCCTGGTCGTTCGCCATGGCTTGTGTAGCACTCAACATCCCCAGAGCGATCAGGCTGATTCGCTTGTTCAACATTTTGTTTTTTTCCTTAATACGGTTGATACGCGCTGTGTCGAACGGCCGAAACGGCGCTATCGCGCTCTTATTTCAATGCGAAAACAAAAAGGCCCACCCACGATTTCTCGCGGCGGGCCTTTTATTGTTTTTGAGTCGTGGCGGTCGGCCACAGGCGTTGGGTCGAATCGTAGCTGCGCCCTCAACGATGTGTCAATTTCATGAATCGTCTTTAAATAGGCAAAAAACGTCTAAAAAATTGCTTTACGCGGCAGGAATATTCAATCAGCGCAGCCTTCGAGACCACAGACTGCTACGGAATTGGATGAGTCCTGATCGGGCAGCGACTGACTCAGCCACTGCGCAAATGCCTGGGGTTTGCCCAGCCATGGCCCGATATCGATCAGGGTGAATTGGTCATTGTGCTCAAGCGCCAGGGTCGGAAAGCCTTGCCCGCCGACCTTGGCCAACAAAGCCCGGCTCTTCCTGATATGTCCATCGGTGTCGGCCGCCCTGAAGGCGCTTTCGAAGGCCTGACGGTCCAGCCCCATGCCATGGGCCAGTTCAAACAGTACCGATTCGTCGGCGATGCGACGCCCCTCCGCGTAGTGAGCACTTTGCAAACGCCCCAACAACTCCAGCCCGCGTCCGGTCATTTGCTCGGCCGCCAGCACCGCAGCGATGGGTGGCGCCGAGTCGAACACGGCGCTGTGATCACGCAGCAAACCTTCGAAATAGGCTTCACCGAACGGCTGCCCGCTGTATTCGGCAATGCGCCGGTCGTGGGGCATCACGTAATTGCGCAGTTGTGGCGAAACCTTTTGCCGATTGGCCCCCGTCATCATGCCGCCGCCGTGGGCAATCACGGGCAGCACAGCCTGGGCGGCCTGCACCAGCGGTTTGGCGCCGTAGCACCAACCGCACAAGGGGTCGTAGATGTAGTGGAGGATCATGGCAAGGCTCCGGCAAAAAATCGATGCCGGCAGATTAGTCCTGAGTTCATGTCTGAAAAACACTGGAACGGCTTTCAGTCTGTTTCAGGAATCGGTCGAATGCTCCCGCAGGAACGAGCCGGGCGCCGCGTAGCCTGGGGGACCGTCACCTGAACACCACAAAACTTGCAGGAGCTGGCTTGCCAGCGAAGAGGTTTGCACATTCAACATTGATGGTGCATGACCGATGGCCTTCGCTGGCAAGCCAGCTCCTACAGTCGTTCATACAAAACACGCGCAAAAAAAAGCGCTGCCATCCCGGCAGCGCTTTTTTTTGTTCAATCCGTTGTTCTTCTTATCCTTCCATTACATCCCACAACGCATCCAGTTCCGCCTCGCTGAATAAACCAGCTGGGTAACGCTCGATCATTGTCCGGCGCGGATCAGTTTCGCTGATCTGACGCATTCCATTGGACTTGAACCAGTGCGCCAGGATCTGGAGCGATTCGCTATTTACTGCCAGGGGATGCAACGCCTTGTCGCTCACTATGTTCACTTCGGCGTTCATTTCAGCGCTCTCTCCCGGTTTGTGAGCGGCTAACTTATCCAAGGTTTATGACAGAACATCGAAGTCCTCCCCACCCCGAGTACAACAGCAGAGATACAAGAGCTGTGCCAAGGTCTCTGAAGTGTGGCCAAGCGGATACAAAAAAGCCCGCAGGCCTGTAGGGCCGCGGGCTCCGTGCAACATTGGTGGCTGATCGACAGCTTGAGGAATTTCGCAATCAACTCAAGCTGTTACGACCGCACTCACTCCTTGTGTGGTGCGGGTTGTTGCTGGGTAAGGCAGTGAATATTACCGCCACCCAGTAACAGTTCGCGACCAGGCACCATCACCACTTCATGCTGTGGGAACAGGTTCTGCAAGATCTCTTTCGCCGGGCCATCCTGCGGGTCGTCAAAGCTCGGCGCGATGATGCCGCCGTTGACGATCAGGAAGTTCACGTAGGAACCGGCCAGACGAACAGTCGGGTTACGCTCCTGCGTACCATTGACCGGATCGACACCGGCGCACTCTTGCTCGGTCGCAAACAGCGGACCCGGGATCGGCATTTTGTGCACCGTGAACGGGCGACCCTTGGCATCGGTGCTGCTTTGCAGCACGTTCATCGCCGCCTGGCAGCGCGGGTAGTTAGGGTCCTGTGGATCATCGGTCCAGGCCAACAGCACTTCACCCGGACGCACGTAGCAGCAGAAGTTATCCACATGGCCGTCGGTTTCGTCGTTGAACAAGCCATCCGGTAGCCAGATGATTTTATCCACAGCCAGGTTCGCACTCAGGACCGCTTCGATTTCAGCGCGATTCATGTGCGGGTTGCGATTGCGGTTGAGCAGGCATTCTTCGGTGGTGATCAGGGTGCCTTCGCCGTCGACGTGAATCGAGCCGCCTTCCAGCACGAAGCCTTCGGTGCGGTAGCGCGGGCTGCGCTCGATCTCGAGAATCTTGCCACCAACCTGCGAGTCGCGGTTCCACGGCGAATACAGGCCGCCGTCAAAGCCGCCCCAGGCGTTGAAGTCCCAGTTCACGCCACGGACTTCGCCACTGTCATTGATGACGAAGGTCGGACCGGAGTCGCGGACCCAGGCGTCGTCGCTGGACATTTCCACCACACGAATATTCGGCACGTCCAGACGGGCACGGGCGTTTTCGTACTGGCCGGCGGAAACCGCCACGGTCACCGGTTCGAAACGGGCGATGGCCTTGGCCACTGCCACATGCGCGGATTGTGCCGGTTTGCCACCCAGGCGCCAGTTGTCCGGGCGCTCGGGCCAGATCATCCAGGTCTGGGTTTGGGGTGCCCATTCGGCTGGCATGTAGAAGCCGTCGGCGCGAGGGGTGCTGTTCAACGTGGTCATGGCTCAGGACTCCGGAGTGGCATTGATGCCTGACAGAAATGGAAGCGCATTGGTACACGCCGTGGACTGGCCACTTTATATCCGATAAATATCGGCTTTTAAAGCGTCTTACATCCAGCGTTACAAAAACAATCGATAAAAAGCCGATATCAATCGAACTACCACAACGCGGCCCTGTAGGAGTGAGCCTGCTCGCGATGAGGCCATATCAGTCACCATTTTTTTGACTGGAAGACCGCTATCGCGAGCAGGCTCGCTCCCACAAAGGGCGTGTTTACAGCCCTTCTGCGAGCACCTTCGACAGCATGTCCACGAAGAAATCCACGCTCTGGCGCGAAGTGACCATCGGCGGCTTGATCTTGAGAATGTTCAGGTAATCACCGGTCGGCTGCATGAAAATCCCCAGCTCACGCAAGCGATCGCACAGTGCAGTGGTTTCTTCGGTGGCCGGCTCCAGGGTTTCGCGGTTGCGGATCAGTTCGACGCCCAGGTAGAAACCGGAACCATGCACCGCGCCCACTAACGGATGAATATCGATCAACGCTTCGAGGCGCCTCTTGAAGTGCCCGCCAACGACCTGGGCGTTCTCCCAGAGTTTTTCTTCTTCCATCACATCCAGCACGGCCATGCCGACCTGACAACTGACCGGGCTGCCGCCGGCGGACGAGAAGAAGTAACCCTCGGCCTCCAGCGCCTCGGCGATTTCCCGGCGGGTGATGACCGCGCCCAGTGGCTGTCCATTGCCCATGCCCTTGGCCATGGTGATGATGTCCGGCACCACACCCTGCTCTTCGAAGCCCCAGAAGAACTCGCCCATGCGCCCGTAGCCGACCTGTACTTCGTCGGCGATGCACACGCCGCCCTGGGCGCGCACCATTGCATAAACCTGTTTCAGGTAGCCCGGTGGCAGCGAGATACCGCCGGCATTGCCATACACTGGCTCGCAAATGAAACCGGCCAGTTGGCGATTCTGCTCGGCGATTTTCGCCAGGTTGTGTTCGACGCTGCGCACATAATCCGGCGCGCTGTCGGGGCCACGGAATTCACCGCGATAGGTGTTTGGCGCGGTCACCGGGTGCACCCAGTCCGGGCGACTGCTCAAGGCCTTGGGGTTGTCGGCGATCGAGGTCGACACCGAGTCGGCCCCGACCGTCCAGCCGTGATAGGCCTCCAGCACGCTGAGCATGTCGCGGCCGCCGCTGTAGGCCCACGCCAGGCGAATCGCCAGGTCGTTGGCCTCGCTGCCGCTGTTGACCAGGAACACGCGGTCCATACCGTCAGGGGACAGCTTCAGCAAACGTTCGGAGAACTCGGCCACGGCCGCGTAGTTGAAGCGCGAGTTGGTGTTGAGCAACGACCACTGGCGGCTGGCGACGGCGGCCATGCGTGGATGGCCGTGGCCCAGCACCGCCACGTTGTTGAGCATGTCGAGGTAAGAACGACCCTGCATGTCAATCAGATGGTTGCGCCAGCCGCGCTCGATGCGCGGCGGGTCGACGTAATAATGTTTTTGCGTACGGGCGAAACTGGCGTCGCGCCGGGCCAGCAAGGTCGGTCCGTCGAGCTCGGCTTCGGCGTCACAGGCCAGCCCCAGCAACGCTGCCGGCGATGGACACAACGCTTGCCACGCCGCTTCGCGCGAAGGTGCACAGAACAACGGCGCATTGATCGACGCGCCACGGCAAAGTTGTACGATCAATGGCCCGTTGACCGAGCCCAGTACCTGGCCTTTGACCAGTGCCGCGCCGCTATGCAGCGACGGCGTGACGCCCCAAAGCCGCACACTCAATTGCGGGCCGTCCAGTTGCAGCACACCCGCCGACGGGTGATGCACCACCCCGGCAAACGGTGCTTCGACCGCTGTGCCCTGGAGCACGCGCAATTCGACGTGCAACGGGCAAGTGTCAGGTTCAGTGGCGCTGTCCGGGCGGGTGTGGGACAGGCGGTATTGTCCGTAGCGACTGGCCGCCAGGCCATGTGCCGCAGCGGCTTCATCCAGCAGGCGCTGATCGACGCCTTCCTGCTCCCAGTTCCCGGCCTCGAAATGCGGACTGAGCACGCCCAGGTCGATCAGCGCGAACTCACGCCCCACCAGGCTCGGCAACAGCGGCGCGAAGCCTTCGCTGCCGATGCTGGGCAGGTTCTGGCCGACGGCCGTGAGGATTGCCGCTTCCATCAACGCCAACGGCACTGACGTGGCCACACGGAAGATCTCCCATTCATGGACCAGGTTGTCGCGGCTGTAGGCATTGCCCGGATCGATGCTGACCTGCTGTTCGCCGCTGAGCACCAACACCGCCGCGCGGGCGACGATCAGCGGCCACAGCGCCAGCAGTTCTTCGTGTTGCAATGGATTGACCGCGTGATAGGCCTGTACCGCCGGCAAAATACAGAACGGATCGCCCTCGCCATGATGCAGCAGCGCGGCGCAGGTCACCGACAGATCGGTAATGCGCCAGGTGCGCACCAGGTCACCGAAATCGATCACGCCTTGCAGCTGCCAATGGCGCTGCGCATCGCGCTGCCACACCACGTTGTCATCGGTGATGTCCATGTGAATGGCCTGCACCGGCAGTCTGTCTTGCAGTGGCTGCAAATGACGTTCGGCTTGCGCGGACGCTTCGACGATCAGTTTGCGTTGGGCCTCATCCTTGATCACCGGCAGCAAATGCGCGATCAGGGCGTGAGCATGGCGGGCGTCCCATTGCAGGGTTCGCACCAGACCCGGATGGTCGAAATCCGCCAGGGCCAGGTCCATTTCACCGCACAGACGACCGAAGCCAGACACCACCGTCGGATTGAAATGACCGAGGCTCGTCAGTGGCTGGCCTTCGATGTAGTCGAGCAGGCGAACGTGCACGGCCTGGCCACCCACGTCCAGCGACAGCAGGTCTGCACCGTTTTTCGCCGGGATAACACGCGGCACATGCACGTCGGGGTACTCGCCCAAGTGCCTGAGCCCGGCATGTTGTGCCTGAAGCTCCAGTACCGAGTAGTCGCCACGGCAGATTTTCAGGACGAAACGTCCCCGCTCGCTGTCGACGCGGTAGTTCAGGTCTTGCTGGCTGCCAAGGGCCTGCAACCTGCCGCTGAACCCGTAATGTTCTTCCAGCACCTCTAGCGCTTGCTCCGCAGACACCTGCGGGCTGGGCAAACTGGCGCGATGAATCAACGTGGCGAGCGGCATACAACGACCCCTGAAATTTTATTAGGCGCCTATATCGCCACTGGTTCGGGCGATACGCAACCCCCTGGAACCGGTAATGGTCATTTGCAGGGGCTGGAACAGGCCGGTAGATTTTTACTTGAGCACTCGCCCCGGTCGGCGCTTTGCGCAAGAATGGCGGCCATTCAACGCACACTGCTGGAGAGCCACCATGAATGTAGTGACCACCGACCTGCCCGGTGTTCTGATCCTTGAACCCAAGGTCTTTGGCGACGAACGTGGTTTCTTCTATGAGAGTTTCAACGCCCGGGCCTTCAAAGAGGCCACCGGACTGGACACTGAATTCGTTCAAGACAATCACTCCCGTTCGCAGAAGGGCGTGCTGCGCGGTCTGCACTACCAACTGGAAAATACCCAGGGAAAACTGGTTCGCGTCACGGTCGGTGAAGTGCTGGACGTGGCCGTAGACATCCGTCGCAGCTCACCGCACTTCGGTAAGTGGGTTGCTGTGCGCCTGTCTGCCGACAATCATCGTCAGCTCTGGGTCCCGGAAGGTTTCGCCCACGGGTTCGTCGTATTGAGCGAGTTTGCCGAGTTCCTTTACAAAACCACCGACTACTACACGCCCTCCGCCGAGCGCAGCATTCGCTGGAACGACCCGGACCTGGCCATCGACTGGCAACTGCAGGGCACGCCGCAGCTGTCGGCGAAAGATCAGGCCGGCGTATTTTTCAAGGACGCCGACGTTTTTGCCTGAAAGGCCGGCTGAAGCTCGCCTATCAAGATGCACCTGACCCAAGGCGGGCAAGCCTAGGCATAATGCGCCTGTACCCACAGGCGCATGCTGCTCATGAAACCGACTCTCCCTCCCAGACCCCGTTGGCGCAGCCTGGCCCTGCTGGCACTGTGCCTGGCGCCGTTGCTGTGGCCGCTGCAGCATCTCGCCGAGCGTTACTACCGCAGCGAGCTGGCCAGTCAGAATCGTCAGACCCTCGACCTCTACGTCGCCAACCTGCTGGGTACCCTGCATCGCTATGAAGTGCTGCCGCAGATCCTCGGCGACCTGCCGGCCTTGCGTGCCGTTCTTGGCGCACCGGACGATGGCGTCACCCAAGGCAACGCCAACCGCCTGCTGAAAAACATCGCCACCCAGACCGGCGCCGAAGTCATGTACCTGATGGACGCCAACGGCAAGACCCTGGCCGCCTCCAACTGGGACAAGCACGACAGTTTCGTCGGGCGCAATTTTTCCTTCCGTCCGTATTTCAGCGAAGCCATGGCCGGGCGGCTCGGGCGCTTTTTCGGCCTGGGCACCACCTCCGCCAAGCGCGGCTACTTCTTCGCCGCCGGCGTGCGTGATGGCGAAAAAATCGTCGGCGTGCTGGTGGTCAAGGTCGACCTCGACCACACCGAAAGCCTCTGGGGAAAAACCCCGGAACAACTGCTGCTGACCGACCGCAACGGCGTGGTCATTCTCACCTCGCGACCGGAGTGGCGATTCCGCTCGACCCGCCCGTTGAACGAGGAAGAAGGCAAAGCCATCACCGCGATTCAACCCTATCCAACCCGCGAGCCAAAACCGCTGAAACTCAATCCCAATGCCTGGCTGACCCAGACCCAGCAGATCGCCGAAACCGGCTGGGACGTCAGCATCCTGGCCCCGCGCACCTTGATCGACCGCCCGGTGCGCACGGTGGTGGCCATCGGTGGTGCAACGTTGCTGGTGTTGATGTTGCTGCTCGGCCTGATGATGCAGCGCCGCCGCCATTACCTCGAACGCATTGCTTTCGAAGCCAAGGCCCGGCGCGAGCTGGAAGGTCGGGTCGCCGAGCGCACCAGCGATCTCGAAGGCCTGAACCGGCGCCTGAAACAGGAAGTGCTGGAGCGCGAACAGGCTCAGCAGGAGCTGGTACGCGCCCAGGATGATCTGGTGCAGGCCGGCAAATTGTCGGCACTGGGCACCATGTCGGCGAGCATCAGCCACGAACTCAATCAGCCGCTGGCAGCGATTCGCAGCTACGCGGAAAACGCCGAAGTGCTGCTCGATCACCAGCGCACCGACGATGCCCGCGGCAACCTCAAGCTGATCAGCGAATTGACCGGTCGCATGGCCTCGATCATCGCCCACTTGCGCGCCTTTGCCCGACGCGACCGGCATGCCCCGGAAAGCGTCGCCCTGCAACCGGCGCTGGACGATGCCCTGGCCTTGTTGGCCAAGCGTCGACGCAGCATGGAAGTCGAGCTGATCCGTGACTTGCCCGCCGCCACCCTGTGGGTCGAGGCCGGGGAAACCCGCCTGCGCCAGGTGCTTGGCAATCTGCTGGCCAACGCCCTGGATGCCCTGACGGAAAAAGGTCCGCCACGTAAACTCTGGCTAAGTGCCCAATCCACGGCCGATGGCGTCAACCTGTACATTCGCGACAACGGCCCCGGCTTTTGCATGGAAGCCCTTGGGCGCGCCAGCGAGCCGTTCTACACCACCAAGACCCGAACCCAGGGCCTCGGTCTGGGGCTGGCGATTTGCGAAACCCTGATGCGCGCCTTCGGCGGTGAACTGTCGTTCGCCAATCACAAGGAGGGCGGCGCCCTGATTACCCTGAAGCTGCGCGCAGGCGCACCGGGCGTGAGCCTGCAACCGTCCGAGGACCGAAGTGCATGACCATCGACAACCGCATTCAGGTCGTGTTGATCGACGACGATCCCCACTTGCGCCAGGCCCTGAGCCAGACGCTGGATCTGGCGGGCCTGAAAATCCTGCCGCTGGCCGAAGCCAAGGGCCTGGCCGCGCAACTGGAGCGCGACTGGCCGGGTGTGGTGGTCAGTGATATCCGTATGCCCGGCATGGACGGTCTCGAACTGCTGACCGAACTGCACGCCCAGGACCCTGAGCTACCGGTGCTGTTGATCACCGGCCACGGCGATGTGCCGCTGGCCGTGCAGGCCATGCGTGCCGGGGCGTATGACTTTCTGGAAAAGCCCTTCGCCAGCGACGCCCTGCTCGACAGTGTGCGCCGAGCGCTGGCCCTGCGTCGGCTGGTGCTGGACAACCGCAGCCTGCGGTTGGCCTTGAGCGACCGCAATGAGCTGAGCGCCCGCCTGGTTGGCCACTCACCTTCGATGCTGCGCCTGCGCGAGCAGATCGGTGCCCTGGCGGCGACCAAGGCCGATGTACTGATCCTCGGCGAAACCGGCGCTGGCAAAGAAGTCGTGGCCCGGGCGCTGCACGATTTATCAAGCCGTCGCAACGGTCCGTTCGTGGCGATCAACGCCGGTGCCCTGGCCGAATCAGTGGTCGAAAGCGAGCTGTTCGGCCACGAGCCCGGCGCCTTCACTGGCGCGCAAAAGCGTCGCATCGGCAAGTTCGAATTCGCCAATGGCGGCACGCTGTTCCTCGATGAAATCGAAAGCATGAGCCTGGACGTACAGGTCAAATTGCTGCGCTTGCTGCAAGAACGGGTAGTCGAACGCCTGGGCGGCAATCAACTGATCCCGCTGGACATCCGCATCATCGCCGCCACCAAGGAAGACCTGCGCCAGGCGGCAGATCAAGGACGTTTCCGTGCCGACTTGTATTACCGCCTGAATGTCGCGCCATTGCGGATTCCACCATTGCGCGAACGGGGCGAAGATGCGCTGATGCTGTTCCAGCATTTCGCCGATGAAGCCAGTGCCCGCCACGGCTTGCCGCCCCATGAGCTGCAACCGGGACAACGTGCCTTGCTGCTGCGCCACACCTGGCCAGGCAACGTGCGCGAGCTGCAAAATGCGGCCGAGCGTTTTGCCCTCGGGCTGGAACTGGCCCTCGACAACAACACGCCGCAAGGCGGTGCTGGCAACAGGGTCGAAGTCGTCAGCGGCGGTTTGAGCGAGCAAGTGGAGAACTTCGAAAAAACCCTCATCGCCGCCGAACTGGCACGCTCGCACAGCTCCGTGCGCAGCGTCGCCGAAGCCCTCGGCATTCCGCGCAAGACCCTGCACGACAAACTGCGTAAACATGGTCTGAGTTTTGCCGACAGTGGCGCCTCGGCCCATCCTGACGACCTCGACTGAGCTACCGTCCAATCATCCACTTCAAGCAAGAGGCCCCTGAATGAGCCGCGACAGTCGACAACTGGAATCAGTCCTCCATCACGACATTCCCCTCACCCGGGACATGGGCCTCAAAGTGCTCGACTGGCATGACCAGCAACTGCGCCTGCACTTGCCGCTGGAAGCCAACGTCAATCACAAGAGCACCATGTTCGGCGGCAGCCTGTATTGCGGCGCGGTGCTGGCCGGTTGGGGCTGGCTGCATTTGCGCCTCAAGGAAGAAGGCATTACCGACGGGCACATCGTGATTCAGGAAGGGCAGATCAGCTATCCGCTGCCAGTGACGGGCGATGCCAACGCCATTTGCCAGGCGCCGGATCCGGTGATCTGGAAGAAATTCCTGACCACCTTCCAACGATACAGCCGAGCGCGATTGACGCTGCATACGCGGGTCGTCAATGAAGGCCGTGATGAGGATGCGGTGAGGTTTATCGGGCAGTACGTGCTGCACCGCTGAGTCGGATCAGGCACAAAAATCTGTGGTGAGGGGGCTTGCCCCCTCACCACAAAGTCGGAGGCAGCCTCAGGAGCGGGCCAGTTCCAGCAGCTTCTCCCGCCAGGCCGCTTTCGCCGGCAACGCCAGAAAGAATGGGTTCAACAGCGACTCCCGCGCCGGATAGCTGAACGGCTCACCGCTCAACTCCAGCACCTCACCACCCGCGCCTTCCAGCACGCCTTGCGCTGCCGCCGTGTCCCACTGCGAAGTCGGTGCCAGACGCGGATAGCAATCCGCCGCCCCTTCGGCCAGCAGGCAAAACTTCAGCGAGCTGCCGATATTGGCCAGTTGCAGCTCGCCAAGACTGGCGCTCAACCCGGCCAGCAAACGCTCCTGCTCCGGGCTCGAATGTCGACGGCTGGCCACCACGGTGAACGACTCGCCTGGCGCTAATGCATCACGCACCTTGATCGCCACCGGCGTGCCACCTTTATCGCCGCGCCAGGCACCTAGGCCGGCGCCACCGACATAAAAACGCCCGTTGGTCGGCATCGACACCACGCCGAACACCACCCGACCGTTTTCGATCAGGGCGATGTTGACGGTGAACTCTTCGCTGCCGCTGATGAACTCCTTGGTGCCATCCAGCGGATCAACCAGCCACCAGCGCTGCCATCCGGCCCGCACGCTTTGAGGGATGTTGGCGTCCTCTTCGGAGAGCACCGCAATGCTCGGGTCCAGTTTCGTCAGCCCGGCCAGAATCAGATGGTGTGCGGCCAGGTCAGCAGCGGTCACCGGCGAATCATCAGCCTTCGCCGTGACGGCCGTGCCCGTGCGCCAGAACGGCAGGATCGCCTCACCGGCCTGCAAGGCCAACTCGATGACCGGTGCCATCAACGGATGCGGGAAGTTCATGGCTGGAACGCTCCGCGCTGAGTCAACAGGTCTCGGGCCAGGTACAGCGCCGCCAAGGCTCGGCCTTCAGTAAATTGCGGGTTTTGCGCCAGCGCCGAGAGTTCACGCAGATTGATCTTGTCCACCCGCATCGGCTCGGGCTCGTCGCCTTCCAGACGCTCTTCGTAGAGGTCGGTGGCCAGCACCACCTGAATCTTCTGGCTCATGTAACCCGGGGACAGCGACAGCTCGGTCAGGTGCTCCAGTTGCCGCGCACCGAAACCGGCCTCTTCCTTGAGCTCACGCTCGGCCGCCGCCAGCACGTCTTCACCCGGCTCGATCAAACCCTTGGGCAACGACATTTCATATTCATCGGTACCGCCGCAATACTCCTCGACCAGTACCGCATGCTCGGCATCGAGCATCGCCACGATCATCACCGCGCCGTACCCGGCACCCTTGCCGACCAGGCGTTCATAGGTGCGTTCCACGCCGTTGGAAAAGCGCAACTTCAGCTCTTCCACGCAGAATAATCGACTGGTGGCGACAATTTCGCGGGCGAGTATGGTGGGTTTCTGGCGCATGCAAAGCTCCTTGGCGTGAACGCGCTACTATAACGCGGCTTTCCCGATTGTTTACGCCAGAAATCTTTCTACTGCCCGAGACGTTGCCATGCCTTCATTACCCTGGTCCGACATCGATACCGTTCTGCTGGACATGGACGGCACGCTGCTGGACCTGCATTTCGACAACCACTTCTGGATGGAGCACCTGCCCCAGCGTTACGCCGAACTGCACGGGGTCAGCCGGGCCATGGCCGAGATGGAATTGCAGCCGTTGTTCGAGCGCAATGCCGGCCAGTTGCAGTGGTACTGCCTGGATTTCTGGAGCGCCGAACTGAAGCTGTCGGTGCGCGACCTGAAACTGGAAACCGCGCACCTGATCGCCCTGCGCCCGGATGCCGACACCTTTCTGGCGGCGATCAAACGGGCCGGCAAGCGCGTGGTGCTGATCACCAATGCCCATCGGGATGCGCTGTCGTTGAAGCTGGAAAAAGTCGAGCTGGCGCCGTACTTCGAGCGCTTGATCAGCTCCCATGACTACGGCTTCCCCAAGGAAAACCCGCAGTTCTGGGATGCGTTGCAAGCCGACATCGATTTCGATCCGGCGCGCAGCCTGTTCATCGACGACACCTTGCCAATCCTGCGCAGTGCACGGGACTTTGGCGTGGCGCATTTGCTGGCCGTGCGTGAGCCGGACAGCCGCAAGGGGCCGAAGGATACGGCGGAGTTTGCGGCGGTGGGGGATTATCGGGATTTGATTGCGGGGCTTTGATTGACCTACGGGCCTCGCATTACTCGGGAATCCGGCCCGACCAATGACCCCGCTTGCTATAGAATCGGCCCCTTCCCGCGCCCAGGAGCGAAGATGGACATCAAGCAGCTGAAATTCCTCATCGCGCTCGACGAAACCCGCCATTTCGGTCAGGCCGCCGCGCGCTGCCACATTACTCAACCGACACTGTCGATGCGCCTGCGCAACCTCGAAGAAGAACTCGACCTGCCGCTGGTCAATCGCGGTCAGCGCTTCGAAGGTTTTACGGCGCCGGGCGAGCGAGTGCTGGCGTGGGCACGCACGGTGCTGGCGGCGTACGACGGCTTGTACGCCGAGGCGGCCGCCTGTCGCGGCAATCTGGTCGGTACGTTGCGTCTGGGCGTGGTGCCGCTGTCGAGTTTCGATCCGCTGCCGCTGTTGCAACGCCTGCATGCCGAGCATCCGAACCTGCGCTTCGAGCTTTCAGCGCTGAGTTCGGAGCAAATACTCGAACAACTGGCGAACAATCGCCTGGACCTCGGTGTTTCCTACCTGGAGCGCCTGGACACCGAACACTTCGACTCCCTGGCCTTCAGCGAAACCCGCATGGGGCTGCTCTACGACCAACGCTTTTTCAGCTTTGGCGAGGCGCCGCTGAGCTGGGAATCATTGATCGAACTGCCACTGGGCATGCTCTCCAGCGGCATGCATTTTCGCCAATCCATCGACCACAACTTCCACAGCCGCGGCCTCACCCCACAGCCGCTGTTGCAAACGGATGCCGTGCATCAACTTTTACAAACTGTGCACGGTGGTTTGTGCTGCGCCGTGATGCCGTTGGACGGAGGTCTGGAAGAGCTGACCGATCATCTGCGCCTGCAACCGATCGAAAACGCCCAGACCGTGGGCCGGCTGGGGCTGATCATGCGTCGCAGCGCGCCACGCTCGGCCTTGGCGGAGGCCTGTTTCGCGATTTATCGACAATCGTTGCCCAGTGCTTGATCGACAGTATCTATCGGTACATCAGTACTAACGATTAGACGTGACAAGTTGTCACGCCTAGTCTTAAAGCTGATCAAACCGTCGGTGATGCCATGAACACCAAGCGCCCAGTCTGCGCGGCGCCTGCCCTCGAAACGCCCGCGCCCGCCGCCAGCCAGACATACAGTTACAGCAACCTTGCAGACACGGAATCGACCAGCACCGCGCTGGCCGAGGAAGTCGCGTTGGCGATTGCCTACAACGGCATCAGCCAGGCCGTCATGCTGGTGACACCCACGGACCTCGAAGACTTCATTGTCGGTTTCAGCCTGGGCAGCGGGATCATCGAGGACGCCACTGATATTTATGACCTGCAACTGACCGGCTCTGGCTCGGCGCAATACGCGCAAGTGACCATCGCCAACCGCGCCTTCTGGAACCTCAAGCAGCAGCGTCGGCAACTGGCCGGCACCAGCGGTTGCGGGCTGTGCGGTGTGGAAGCAGTGGAGCAGGCACTGCCCGAGCTTCAGGTGTTGCCTGGCGCACCCTTGCCGCCTGCCGAATGGCTCGACGGCCTGCGCCAGCGCATCGGCGCGTTCCAGCCCCTTGGCCAGCACAGTGGTGCGGTACATGCCGCGGTGTTCATGAATGATCAGGGCGAGTTGCTGCTGGGTCGCGAAGACATCGGTCGGCACAACGCCCTCGACAAACTGATCGGCGGATTGATCCGTCAAAAGATCCCGACCGCTGGCGGGCTGGCGATCGTCACCAGCCGCTGCAGCCTCGAATTGATCCAGAAAGTCTTGCGCGCCGGCATCCAGACCCTGGTCAGCCTGTCGTCGCCCACGGGCCTTGCCGTGCAATGGGCCCGTCGCCACAACCTCAACCTCATCCATCTGCCACAGAAGAATGCACCGCGGGTCTACAGCCCAACGTTGGAGAAACAAGCGTGAGTCAACACCGTCAAGCCGACCAGACACCTGTCCCTCGCTACAAGCCCTACAAAGGCCCGGCCGGTGGTTGGGGCGCACTGATCAGCGTCGCCCAGGCCTGGTTGACCAGTGACAACGCGCTGAAAAACCTGCGCATGATGCTCAAGACCAACAAGAACGGCGGCTTCGACTGCCCCGGTTGTGCCTGGGGTGATTCCAAGGAAGGCGGCATGGTGATGTTCTGCGAGAACGGTGCCAAAGCGGTGAACTGGGAGGCGACAAAACGCCGGGTCGACGCAAAGTTCTTCGCCAAACACAGCGTCACCGCGCTGCTGGAGCAAAGCGACTACTGGCTCGAATATCAGGGGCGCCTGACCGAGCCGATGAGCTACGACGCCGAAACCGACCGCTACAAGCCGATCAGCTGGGACGACGCGTTCGCGCTGATCGCCAAACACCTGAACGGCTTGTCGAGCCCGGATCAGGCCGAGTTCTACACCTCGGGTCGGGCCAGCAACGAAGCGGCTTTTCTCTATCAGCTGTTCGTGCGCGCCTATGGCACCAACAACTTCCCTGATTGCTCGAACATGTGTCACGAGGCCAGCGGTGTCGCGATGTCGCAAAGCGTCGGTGTCGGCAAAGGCACTGTGACCTTCGACGACTTCGAACACGCCGACGCGATTTTCGTCTGGGGCCAGAACCCTGGCACCAACCACCCGCGGATGCTCGAGCCGTTGCGCGAAGCGGTGAAGCGCGGCGCTCAGGTGGTGTGCATCAACCCGCTCAAGGAGCGTGGCCTGGAACGTTTTCAGCACCCGCAGCATGCGATCGAAATGCTCACCAACGGCGACAAGCCAACCAACACCGCATTCTTCCGCCCGGCTCTGGGCGGCGACATGGCGATCATGCGCGGTATGGCGAAATTCCTCCTGCTGTGGGAGCGCGATGCGCAGAAAACCGGCGCCCCGGCAGTGTTCGACCACGACTTCCTCAATGAACACTGCGTCAATGTGCTGGAGTACCTGGCGGTCATCGACGACACCCCGTGGGAGCAAATCGTCGAGCAGTCGGGCCTGACGCTGATAGAGATCGAACAAGTGGCGCGCCTGTACGCCAAGGGCAAGAACGTCATCATGTGCTGGGCCATGGGCATCACCCAGCACCGGCATTCGGTGGCGACCATCCAGGAAATCGCCAACCTGATGCTGCTGCGCGGCAACGTCGGCCGGCCCGGTGCCGGTCTATGTCCGGTGCGCGGTCACAGCAACGTGCAGGGCGACCGCACCATGGGCATCAACGAGTGTCCGCCAGTGGCCTTCCTCGATGCCTTGGAGCGTCGCTTCAAGTTCAAGGTGCCGCGCCACAACGGCCACAACGTGGTCGAGGCGATTCATGCGATGGCTGAAGGCCGGGCGAAAGTCTTTATCGGTCTGGGCGGCAATTTCGCCCAAGCGACGCCGGACAGCCCACGCACGTTCCAGGCCCTGCAGAACTGCGACCTGACCGTGCAGATCAGCACCAAGCTCAACCGCAGCCATTTGATCCACGGCAAGGACGCGCTGATCCTGCCGTGTCTGGGCCGCACCGACATCGATATCCAGGCCGAAGGCCCGCAAGCGGTGACGGTGGAAGATTCGTTCAGCATGGTCCACGCCTCCAATGGTCAATTGCAGCCGCTGTCGAACCAGATGCGTTCGGAACCAGCGATCCTGGCCGGCATCGCCGCCGCGACCCTGGGCAGCCACCCGGTGGACTGGAACTGGCTGGCGGCCGATTACCGTCGCATCCGTGACCTGATTGCCGAGACCATTCCAGGCTTCAAGGACTTCAACGAGAAGGTCAGGAATCCGGGCGGTTTCTACCTGGGCAGCAGTGCCGGTGCGCGCAAGTGGAACACTGCGTCGGGCCGGGCCAATTTCAAGCCAAACATCCTGCCCGAGGATCTGGTGCACGAACGCACCCGCGCCACCGGAGTGCTGCCGGATCTGATCATGCAATCGATGCGTTCCCACGATCAGTACAACACCACGATCTATGGTCTCAACGACCGTTATCGCGGCGTGAAGGGACAGCGCGATGTGTTGTTCGTCAACGAAGCCGACATCATCCGCCTGGGCTTCAAGCCGGGGCAGAAGGCGGACATCGTTTCACTCTGGGACGATGGTGTTGAACGTCGGGTAAAAGGCTTCACGCTGCTGGCGTTTGATATCCCGGCCGGGCAAGCGGCGGCCTACTATCCGGAAGTGAACCCGTTGGTGCCGCTGGAAAGCATCGGCGATGGCAGCCATACGCCAACATCGAAGTTTGTGGCGATCCGGTTGGAAGCGGCGAGTGAGACCGGGTTGATCATGGCCAGGTCTGCGTAATGTGTTGTCTTGACTGGCCCCATCGCGAGCAGGCTCGCTCCCACAGTTTTTTTCTGTTGTTCACACAATCTGCGTTCGACTGAAATCCCTGTGGGAGCGAGCCTGCTCGCGATGGGGCCAGACCAATCACCAAAAACTCCGGACCCTGCACTTTCCTTTCGCCCACAAAAAAGGCCGTTCTCTCACGAAAACGGCCTTTGCCAAGTAGTAAAAGACCGGCAAAAAAACGTTAAGTTCCGCCCGAAAAACAGTAACTTGCAATATTGTATACAGGTCGTGTTATTCGTCGGATTTCGATTGTCACGCCCATTCCAGAGCCTCAGGATCGCGCCGTCATCCCCTTGAGGTTCCTCCATGAAGTTCTCCTCCATTCTCTTGTTGTCCCTTGGCCTGGTCAGCGGTATCGCGTCTGCTGGCGGCACCACCGAAGCCGGTGTAGGCGGCGCATTGGGCGGGGTTCTAGGCTCGGTCGTCGGTCAGTCGTTAGGCGGCAGTACAGGTTCCACCATCGGCGCAGCCCTGGGTGGCGCGGGTGGTAGCGCCGTCGGCGCAAACAAACACAGCCGTGGCGAAGCAGCCCTTGGCGGTGCGTTGGGCGCAGCAGGCGGTAACGTGGTCGGCCGCAGCATGGGCGGCACGACCGGCAGTCTGATCGGCGCTGCAGCAGGCGGCGGTGCCGGTGGCGCACTGGGTAACCACATGGGCAAAGATTACGATGATGAAGACGGCGGTCATCGTTCGTATCGCGACCATGACGATCGTCGCTACTACCGTGACGACCATCCGGGCCGCGGCCATGCCTATGGCCATCGCAAGCACCACCACAGGTATTACCGCGACTAAGGCCTCGAGCGCCTCGCTGGTGAGTACATCAAGAATCGCAGCCCAAGGGCTGCGTTTTTTTTTAGCCTTACTGAACCACCAGACACTCCAGCGCCCCGCGCAACCCTGCCGGAATCGCCACGGGTTGATTCGACGCACGATCGACAAACACATGCACGAAGCGCCCTGCCGCGCAGGCTTCGTCTTCCCCTTGCTTGAACACCGCCAGTTCGTATTGCACCGAACTGTTGCCCAGCTTGCCCACCCGCAGACCGATCTCGATGCGGTCCGGGAAGGCAATGGAAGCAAAGTAATCACAGGCCGAGCTCACCACGAACCCCACCACCTCACCGTCATGGATATCCAGGCCGCCGACTTCGATCAGGTAGGTGTTCACCGCCGTATCGAAGAAGCTGTAATAGGTAACGTTGTTGACGTGACCGTAGGCGTCATTGTCGTGCCAGCGGGTGGTGATGGGTTGGAAGTGCGGGTAGTCGGTGCGTTGGATTGCCGGGTTGGACATCAGTGTCAGTTCCTGGAGTGAGTCCTGCAGTCTAAGGTGAAACCGCGTTATCGTTCTTCGCGAGCAGGCTCGCTCCCACATTATTTGATCTTCGGTGAACACAGATTTTGTGTATGACCGATATCCAATGTGGGAGCGAGCCTGCTCGCGAAGGCGCCCTCACAGGCGCAACATCAATCACTTGTCAGCAAAGCCCTTGCCAGCCGCCGCCAGCTCACCAATCACCCGCGCCGGTTGCCAGTGATCGCCCTGACGCGTCTCAAGGTCCATCAAGCGCCGGTGAATGTCCGCCAGTCCCTGCTGATCCGCCCAGGCCATCGGCCCGCCCTTGTCCGCCGGGAATCCGTAACCATTGAGGTAGACCAGATCGATGTCGTGAGCCGACCCGGCAATGCCCTCCTGAAGGATCTTCGCACCTTCATTGACCAGTGCCAGCAAGCAGCGCTCCAGAATTTCTTCCGGGCCGATTTCGCGGCGATGGAACCCCAACCCTTCGCTGACTTCCAGCACCAGCGCATCCACCTGTGGATCGTGTTCGGCCTGGCGACTGCCCGGCTCATAGTGGTAATAGCCATTGCCACTCTTCTGGCCAAAGCGCCCCATTTCGCACAGTCGGTTATCCACCTGAACCTCTGGAGCGTCCTGCCCGACACCGGACAGTTGCCGGGCGCGCCACTGCAGGTCGACACCCACCACGTCGAACATGCGGAACGGCCCCATGGCGAAACCGAACCCTTGCAGCGCTGCGTCCACCTGGTAGGGATAAGCGCCTTCCAGCAGCATTTTTCGCGCTTCGAGCACGTAGGTATTGAGCATGCGGTTGCCAATGAAGCCGTCGCAATTACCCGCCACCACACTGACCTTGCCCATGCGCTGGCCGAGCGCCAGTGCTGCGTCGAGAACTGCCGGTGCAGTCTGCGCGCCACGGACGATTTCCAGCAGCTTCATGATGTGCGCCGGACTGAAAAAGTGCAGGCCCAGGACCTGCTGCGGGCGACCCGTAACCGCAGCAATGGCGTCGATGTCCAGCGCCGAAGTATTGCTCGCCAGAATCGCTTCAGGTTTGAGCAGGCCATCGAGCTCGCGGAAAATTTTCTGCTTGAGCTCAAGGTTTTCGTACACCGCTTCGATGACCAGGTCGACATCGCGGATGGCCGTATAACCAACCGCCGCCGTAACGCGCGCCACACGGGCGTCGGCTTCGCTCTGGTCAATGCGGCCCTGGCGCACGTTGTGGGCATAGGTGTCCGCCACGGTGACCAGCGCCTGCTCCAGCATCTGCGGGTTATTGTCGAGCCACTGCACGGCCACTCCGGCGTTGGCCAGGCACATGACAATGCCACGGCCCATGGTGCCCGCGCCGATGACGGCGGCGCGCTGAATATTCAACGGTGTCTGGCTCATGTTTTGTTCTCTTGTTGGCGATCCGAAGACAGCCATCACCATAGTCAGACACCGCGATTTTTTGAAATTTATTCCTGTGATGAGCAACATTCAGCGGATGGATGTCGCCTCGAAGGCACCGCCGATCCCTGTGGGAGCGAGCCTGCTCGCGAAGGCGGTGTGTCAGTTGCCATCACTGTTGAATGTGCCGGCGTCATCGCGAGCAGGTCGGATCGCCGCACCGTCGCTCCCACATTGACCGTGTTTCAGCCTGCCAGATGTTGCTCGGCCCACTCCCGCACCCCGGCATACGGATAATCTTCCAGCGCCGCAAACCCGGGAATCGACCGCGCCTTGAGCTTGGTGAACAATGGCACGCTGATCCCGCACAGAAACCGTGTCACGCGTTCAGCCGAGGGCACGTTGCCCGTGTGCTGCTCGTGCCTGTGGATAAAATCGCCACACAGCGCCTCGAAATTTTTATCCACAAGCGCCGGCAACTCCGGTGGTGCGGGCAACCGCGCCACTTGCCCGTGACACACCGAACAATGCCCGCATTTCTGCGGTGCATTGTGGTCACCGAAATACTCGGCCAGGCGATAACCCAGGCATCGGTCGGTGGCGAACAGATCCAGCATCGCGTGAATCCGCGCGACTTCGGTGTGCTCATGCCGAGTGAAATAGCCGTGCAGCTCCTCGCTCAACGCGACGTTGTCGAACCCGCTTTGCAGCACGCTGTAGACTTCGGTCATCTGCTTGCTTTCGAGCTCCACCCAGCCCTTTTCCTGGAAGTAATCCAGCGCCTTGACCACCCGACTGCGCTCGGCCTTGTGCTGCTCGTACAACGCCTCGAAATTCACCGTGGCCCAGGTCCTGGCGCGGCTGGAAGTCTGGATGATCGCAGCGACAAAATCCCTGCGCTCGCCTTCGAAACGCGCCAATAGCGCCTCGGGCTCCAGCAAATACTTGAAACGGTACTCGGCGTAGTACGCGTAGCGCGGGGCGATCAACCCGCGCAATTCGAGTTGCACCAGCAAGGTCTTGAGCGGCAACTGACGAATATTGCTCTGATCGGCCAACGGTCCCAGCAGAAACTCCCACTGGCCTTCGGGTGCTGCGACATGCATTTCGTCAAGCACGCAACGGATGCCATCCAGCTCGGGCGTGTCGCCGTAGACGAAATTCTCCAGCACGTTGAGGCTGTCGCGGTTGGCCAACACCAGGCAGTCCGACGGCTGCCCGTCACGCCCGGCGCGGCCGATTTCCTGGCTGTAGTTTTCGATGGATTTTGGCAGGTCGAAATGCACCACGTTGCGGATGTCACTCTTGTCGATACCCATGCCAAAGGCAATGGTGGCGACGATGCAATTGGACTGCCCGCCCATGAAGCGACGCTGGATCGCTTCCCGTTGCTCATGGGGCAAACCGGCGTGATAAGCCTCGGCCTGAATGCCGTTGCGGTTCAGGTGTTCAGCTATGTGCTCGGCGGTTTTCTGCAAAGTGACATAGACGATGCCCGGCTGGTCCGGACGCTGGCTCATCCATTCGACCAGGCGCCTGCGCTTGTCCGCTCCGCGAACAGGCTCCACCAGCAAATTCAGGTTCGAGCGATAGAAACCGGTGGTCACCACATCGGCGGCGGCGATGGCGAATTTCGCCTGCATGTCGGCGATGACCTTTGGCGTCGCCGTTGCGGTCAGCAGCAGCACCTGCGGGATGTTGAACTGGCGTTGATAGTCGGGAAGCTTGAGGTAGTCCGGGCGAAAGTTATGACCCCATTCGGAAATGCAATGCGCCTCGTCCACCACCAGTAGCGAGATCGGCACCTGCTGCAGAAAGTGCCGGAAGCGCTCGTTCTTCAGGCGCTCCACGGAGATCATCAAAATCTTCAGCTCGCCGGATTTGGCCCGGGCCATGACGTCGCTGGCGTCGTCGCGGCTCTGGGCCGAATCGATACTGCCCGCCGAGATACCGTGGCGTTGCAGGAACGCCAGCTGATCCTGCATCAACGCCAGCAACGGCGAGACCACCAGCGTCAGGTGCGGCAGCAACAGCGCTGGCAATTGGTAGCAAAGGGATTTGCCGGAACCGGTGGGGAAAATCGCTGCCGCCGAACGCCCGTCCAGCACGGCACTGACGGCCGCCTCCTGACCGGGTCGAAATTGTGGATAACCGAAAACCTGTTCCAGGGTGTTGTGCATAAGCTGTCACTCCGTTGACCACTGCAGAGCCAAAAGACTAGTCGGCGATCGCAGCGAATCGAGAAAAGGTTGGGGCATAAACGATACGGGATGATACAGCCTCAACGCAGCCCTGCTGGCGCCACAGATTGAAACACACAGAGCACTTTGCCACCTGACGCCCCGTCTCCCCCCACAGGTATGGTTCACCCCCTACACCCGTAACGCTGCGCGAAGTCTTCATGACAACAGGAGGCCTGATGTGCGCGGCCCCTGCCGAAGGACCGACCATGTTTCAACGAACTGTTTTTCCATTTGCTCTGTTGCTGCCAGTGCCGCTGCTGCTCAGTGGATGTCTGACCACGCCCGAAAAGCCCGGAATCAAACCAGACATATTCGAAACAGCTGAGTATCAGGCCCAAAAGGGGTTGGCGGTCATCCAGGCATCACACCTGTACGCACGTGGCGGCACCGGCCAAGGCGTCCCCGTCGCATTGATTGACTCGGGCCTGAACGCCGAACTGCCAGAATTTCAAGGCCGGGTCCGCGACCCCGGCTTTGACTATGTCGAGAATCGTCCCGGCACCCATGATCGCGTTGGCCACGGCACTCAAATGGCCGGCATTCTGGCCGCCAACAAAGACGACCAGGGTATGCACGGCGTTGCGTTCAACGCTCAACTGATCCCCTACCGTTTCGGTGACGACAACGAACCCTTCTTTTTCGACAGTGAAATTTCCCGCTCCTGGCAAGCCGGGTTCGATCTCGGTGCGCGCATATTCAACAACTCGTGGGCCAATGCCATTCCAGCAACGGAAATCACCGAAGCACGTTACAAACAGGTCATGCCCGAGTCGCTGACGAGCGCGCGAAACCTGGTTCAGCAAGGCGCGGTATTCGTGTTTCCGACCGGTAATGAACTCAAACGAGAGCCTCTTGCAGAGCCGGGTTTACCCCTTGCCATCCCTGAGTTGGAAAAGGGCTGGATCGCCGTGGTTGCATTGAAAAACGATGGCAGTGCCATCAATGGCAAATCCAATTATTGTGGTGTCGCAGCGGCCTGGTGCATCGCCGTTCCTGGTGGTGACTCAGGCGCAGACCAGGGATTGCTGACCACTGGCAAGGACGGCAAATACGTCCAGACTGCCGGTACGTCCCCCGCCGCCGCATTGGTCAGTGGCGCGATGGCGGCAGTCCAGAGCCTGTACCCCGAAATGAGTGCACAGCAAGTGCGCAACCACTTGCTTGAAACCGCAAACCGGACCGGTCTCTACGCCAACAGTGAAGCCTACGGCCGAGGATTGCTCGACCTTGATGCGGCGTCGCGACGCTGAAGATCAAATGTGGGAGTGAGCCTGCTCGCGAAGAGGCCAACACTCCCACCGCAAAACTCGAAATACCCGACATAGTCCGAGGCCCCCTCTACCGAGATTTACTGCGAAGCGGCTGAAAACGCCGTAAGCGTTTTTACCCCTCGCCATTTCACGTTGAAAACCCACCACCGACGTGTAGTCCCTTTCCTTAAAAAATGACAAAATCCTTACAACGCCTGTCGATCTCAGCCGTCTTGTCCCCCAACGCCATACCCTCCTATAGTTTCCAGCGCGGCTGAAAACAGTGTCTCGGCCTGCCGGGAACACTTGCCGATTTCGCACAGGACCCACTCAATGAAAACCCCCGACTCACTGACAGCCCGCTACCACCCACTCAAGACCCGCTACAGCGAAACCCCGGTGCTGGTCATCGATACCGAGGCCGACCCCATCGAGATCCTCGATGCCGCTCGACAACGCATCCGCGCCGCCAGCGACCTGCTCGAAACCCTTTATTGCACGTGTTTCAATCATGCCGAAGCGAGCGACATCCCCAAGATCGTCAGCGCCCTGTACCTGCTGACCCAGGACGGCAACGACATGCTCGACATCGCCCGGCAACGCTTGCCGAAACTCACCGGCTGAAGCACCACCACAATCCCCTGTAGGAGCTGGCTTGCCAGCGATGAACGATAACGCGGTGTACTGCGGACATTTATGTCCTCGCAGTGCATTGCCATGGCGGCTGTGTGCGGGACGCCTTCAGGCGAGCCGGGAGTTCTACAGCACTAATTACACCACGTAACGAATGAAGTTCCCGCCCCCACCTTTATCCCCTCCCGCCAACCCCCTACATTCACCTCCAACGCCTCTCCCATCATCCCGACGGGAAGGTCACTGGAGTTTCCCTCATGCCTTTCGTAACCGTACGCATCACCCGCGATGGCGTTACCACTGAGCAGAAAGCTCAGGTGATTGCCGAAATCACTGAAACACTGGAACGCGTCCTCAATAAACGCCCTGACCTGACCCACATCGTGATCGAGGAAGTCGATACCGATAACTGGGGTTACGCCGGCATCACCACCACCCAGTACCGCAAGCAACTGGCTGAGGCAGAGGGGAAGTCATGACGTCCTCCGTCACCATCGATTTCATCTCCGATGTGGTGTGCCCCTGGTGCGCACTGGGGGCGACGGCGCTGGAGCAGGCGATCGAGAACGTGGCCGGGGAAGTCTCGGTCGAGCTGACCTACAAGCCGTTCGAGTTGAACCCGAACATGCCGGCCGAAGGTGAGCAAGCGGTCGAGCACCTGATGCGCAAGTACGGGAGAACAGCCGACGACATCGCCGCCGGCAAGGCTATGCAAATCGCACGCGGCGAGGCCATCGGCTTCAAGTTCGATCTGGAGAAGCGCACGCACTTCTACAACACCTTCGATGCGCACCGTTTGTTGCTGTGGGCATTGCAGGAAGGCCGGCAAGTCGAGTTGAAGAAGGTACTGCTACGGGGCTATTTCAGCGAAGGCCATAACCCGAGCGATCACCAGGCGCTGGTGTGTCTGGCGACTGAAGCGGGGCTGGATGGGGCAAGTGCACAAGAGGTGCTGGCGTCCGGCGCGTTCGCCGATGAGGTGCGAGAGCTTGAAGCGTACTACCGGCAGCACGGCATCAATTCGGTCCCTGCCATGGTGCTGAACGGTCGACACCTGGTGTCCGGCTCGCAATCGGTCGAGTACTACGAACAGATGTTGAGACAAATGGCCAAGGCACCGGCCGAAGCCTGATTGCAGATTTTCTAACCCATTCTTTATTGTCAGAGGTATTCATCATGAGCATTTCAAAAAAAGTCAT
The DNA here is from genome assembly GCF_003050925.1 of Pseudomonas sp. GV085. Classification (GTDB taxonomy): domain Bacteria; phylum Pseudomonadota; class Gammaproteobacteria; order Pseudomonadales; family Pseudomonadaceae; genus Aquipseudomonas. The sequence goes on from NZ_QAOV01000003.1 coordinate 74,674, forward strand.
CGTAATCACCGGCGCGTCCCAAGGTCTCGGCGACGGAATGGTCCAGGCCTTTCGTGAACTCGGTTACCGGATCGTCGCCACATCGCGCTCGATCAAGCCGTCCACCGATCCGGACATTCACACCGTGGCCGGTGACATCGGCGAGCCGGAAACCGCCCAACGCGTCATCCGTGAAGCGATTTCCCGTTTCGGTCGCATCGACACCCTGGTCAACAACGCCGGGATCTTCATCGCCAAACCGTTCACCGCGTACACCGCAGAAGACTACGCCAATGTGCTGTCGGTGAACCTCAATGGCTTCTTCTACATCACCCAACTCGCCGTCGCCGAGATGGAAAAGCAGGGCAGTGGCCACGTCGTCAACATCACCACCAGCCTGGTGGACCACGCCATCGACGGCGTGCCATCGGTACTGGCATCGCTGACCAAGGGCGGCCTCAACGCAGCAACCAAATCCCTGGCCATCGAATACGCCAAGCGCGGGATTCGGGTGAACGCCGTCAGCCCGGGCATCATCAAGACCCCGATGCACGGCGAAGAAACCCACGCAGCACTGGGCAATCTGCACCCGGTCGGGCACATGGGCGAGATCGATGATATTGCACAAGCAGTGGTGTATCTGGACGGCGCCAAGTTCGTTACCGGCGAAATCCTGCATGTGGATGGTGGTCAGAGCGCGGGGCACTGAAAGCGGTTTTTTAAACCCCGGAAACAACAAAGCCCCTGCATTTTTGCAGGGGCTTTGTTTTGTATGGTGCGGCACCAGACGAACGGTAGCTTGCTGCGAGGCCAGGTTTTCTGCGGATCTGGAATTCGCTGGAAAATTCGGCGTACCCCAACTAGTAACTATAAATAAATCAGCTAGTTATGGCGTTCGGTGGAATCGAACTCGGGATTTTTTAGAGGTCAGCACGTTGTCAGTCTGCAAGTAATTCAGAGCCACATACGGAATGGTAAGCCTCCTGAACTCGAACGTTGTCGATTATCCCCTCCGTAGAGAATAGGCAGGAATCCGCCAAAAACTGCCGTGGTGACAGACAGCAGACGGCCAATTGCTGCCTGTCAACAACGATCCCTGTGACGAACCACCTTACAGGTTCAGGAATGGGCGTTGCGTCATCAGGGCGGTTAGTACCGATAAGTGGCCTGAACCGAAACCCCATTCGCACTGTTGTCGTAGTTGGCACTGTATTCCGGTTGAAGACCTGAGTTGTTCGATTGCTTTACCGAGACTTTGGAATCCCAGAGATAACCGTAAGCAAAGTCGATCGTCAGATCGGGATTCGGCGAATAAGCACCGCCCAAGGTCACGGCTTGGCGATTCCCGACCGGAACGCGCACGCTGCGATCGGCGTTCCTGATGGGCGACGGGTCATAGGCGTAGCCTGCGCGCAGTAGCCATTGCTGGTTCAATTGATAAGAGGCACCCAGAGCACCAGACCAGGTGTCACGCCAGTTCATTTCTTCGGTCACACTTCCCAGGCCAGCTGCCTGGCCCAGGGGGGAAAGACCGCTGTTGAGGGCCTCAACCTTCTGGATCCGACTCCAGCGTTTCCAGGTAGCTCCCAGGTAACCCGTCCAGCGACTGTTGAAATGATGGGTGATGGACGTATCCACGGATTCGGGCATCGTGAGATCTATCTTGTTGTCATACTTTCCATCCAGCGAAATAAAGCTCGGGGAGCCGGAAACCTCAGTATGCCCTTCAAGTTCATAGTCCACCTTCGAGTGATAGTTGATCCCCCAGCTGGTGGCCTCGGTAAAGTCAATCAAGATGCCGACGTTGTAGCCAAGTGCGGTGTCATCGCCTTTGATGGTGACCAGCGTGTCTTCGCCGTTGTTCAGGGCGCCGGTGGCCAGGTAGTTCTGAAGCTTTGCATTGAAGCGGTTTATGGTCGGTCCGCCACCAATGGACACGTAATCATTGATCCGCCAGGCAATGGTGGGCTGCAGGGTGATCTCCTTGGTCGTGCTATAGGAACCATGGTAACGGCCTTGAAAACTGCTCTCGTAATCATTGATCAGACCACTCGGAGCATACAGGCCCAGACCCATCGAAAAACGATCGTCAAGCGGCGTCGACATGTAGGCAAAGGGCACAACCCCCAAAGGGACCGAGTCCCCTTTGTTCGTTCCCGGGGCACTGCTCTGCGCGTCACTGATGTCATCGCTCACCGAGACGACCGCGGCTCCGCCGGAAATCTCGGTACGTTTCAATTTGGTCAAACCTGCAGGATTTCCAAAGATAGTGCTGGCGTCCAGCGCAGAAGACGATCTCCCCGCATAAGCAGTACCCGCACTGCTTGCACTTTGTTCATTTAAGGCAATGCCATTGGCTAGGACGCTTGTGGAAGCGCTGAGTATTGCCACGACACCTGCGAATTTAGTCCAGGCAGACACTTCTCCCACGACTGAGAGATACATGATTGCACGGTTGCTCAGTTTCATTTCCCACCTCGTATTGTTTTTATTGATTGGTGCGCAGGCAAAGCTTCACCTTCCGGTGCACTTGGCAGTGCCGGTTGGCGTTCATCGATGTTGTGAAAAGGTCCCTGTAGAAGGCACCTTGTAGCCCGATTCGCCGGCGTGCTCTGCTGCAGATGCTGCCTTGCGAGGTAATGACAAATAGCGCGGTGAGCGCGCGGAGCTACGCCGGCAACTAGCTCCGATCACGGGCGATCAGAACGCGCCTGAAGTTCCGTTATGCGCCAAAGCCGTGAGAAATCCCTCTAGCCACTCATGGCGCTGCCGGTAGGCTTCATCCGTGACATGGCCATAAGGGCAGTCGAAGAGTGTTCGGCCGGAAAGTCCCGACTCGAATCCGACATCAAAAGGCTTTTTCTCTGCCTTAGTGCTGAGCTCCTCAAGTTCATGAAGGGTGATGATCATGATCATTCCTCGTGTAGCCCAGAAGGGCGTAATTGGTCGGGCAGAAGATAAGAAGGGGCTTGAATCCGCTCCAAGGTTTCTATTACCGATCGGCAACACTTTACTTATTGCAGGCAAGGGCGCCTCACCGGAGAACTGTTCGTTGATCCAGTTCTCCTACTACTATTATTGCCAGAGTTAGATTGTTCGGTGGCTAGAAGCTATATATGATGACCCCTTCTCCGTAACGGATACCAAGTTGATGGAGACTAGAAGGTATTTAACTAATAGCCCGACAGATTCTTAATAATGGCTCTGCGCGTGCGCTGTGGCAGAAATTTAGTCACGGCACGCATCAGTCGAGGACGCCAGGTATCAACTTCCCAATGAACGCCCCTTCGGTTCTGCACGGCTTTCCATACTGTTGCAGTAACATCGCTGGCTTTTAGATGAATACCTACCGAGTCGACGATATTTCCATGTGCCGCATCCATCATTGGCGTAGCCACAAAATTTGGCATCACGTCACATACATAAATCCCGTATCGATCCCACTCGATGTTTAAGGCCTCAGTAAATCCTTTTACCCAAAACTTGCTGGCTGAATATGATGCCTCGCTTGGTACGCCATATTCAGAACTGAGGGAACACATGTTAATCATCGCCGGCTCCGCGCTTTCCTTAAGGTACGGGAGCGCATGGAAGGCACCAATCTGTATCCCCTTAGCATTGACATCGGTGACCGAGAGGTGTTTCTCAAGAGTCACTTTCTCAAAATCATCGATGAAGGCTATGCCTGCGTTGTTGAACAGCACATCAATGGCACCGCCGCTCTCGGACGCAAACTCACTTAACACGGCGGCAAACTCATCAGATTGAGTAACATCTAGACGACGATAGAAATGACTTCCACCAAGTTTCTTTTTCAGCATGACAAGGTCTGTCTCACTGATGTCTGTCGCTGCGACTCGGTATCCCTGCTTAGCAAAAAACAAGGCCGTTTCGGCACCAATTCCTTTGCCCGCGCCTGTGATGAATATAGTAGGTTTATTGTTCATCTTAATGTCCATGTGTAAGCCGCTTAAGCGGAGCAAACTTGCTGACTGCCCTCTGAGCTTGGCACTGAGAGTAATAAATCAGTTTATCTGCACAGGGCAGTTATTTTTCCATCTTGCGAATCAGCGCATGAATTCTTTTATCACGGTCCAAAGTCAAATCCGTGAGCAGATTAAAGATCCCTCGAAGAATAGAAATGGGGATCCACCGGCGCGGACAGTTAATTCGGGCAGAACGAGTCTGAACCCCCTTGACGACTGCCTCCGCGATTCTCGCTGGCTGAATAGGCGCTCTCAACACACTTGGGTACGCCAGCTTCACAAGCTCAGTGGCTTCTGCATTCCCCCCAAAAGCGCTCTTGGCGATCGCTGTCGATACCCAACCTGGGTAAAGAACACCTGCAGTAGCACCTGTCCCTGCAAGTTCAGCCCGAAGAGAGCGGCCGAACATCTCTACACCAGCTTTGGACATGGCGTAGGGCGCATTCACCACCCCATTGACGAACGCATATACGGATGACGTGACTAGGACATGACCATTGCGGGCGCAAATCTGGGGCAGACACGCACGCACCGTCCGCCAAACACCCAATAGGTCGACCTCAACGACTCGTTCGAATGTCGCCTCGTCCATATTTCTGATGGTCGTGGGCGGATCACAGGCGATACCCGCATTAGCGAACACGACGTCGATTCCACCAAAGGTCTCTACAGCCCTCGCAACCGCTCGATCCAAATCTTCGCGGGAGGTGACGCTCGCGAATATCGCTAGAGTTCGTGGGCCAAGCTCCGTTGCAAGCTCTTGGATAGCGTTTTCTGTTACGTCCAGCAGTACAACCTTCGCGCCGACGGCATGCATTGCTCGAGCGGTTGCGGCACCAATGCCTCCGCCCGCGCCAGTAATTAATACGACCTTATCCTGCAAATGAAACATGTTCATATCTCGATATTGTTATTGTTGGGCAGACAGCGATGGCGCTAAGTCATGCAGCGTGGAAGCGTGCGGCTCCGCGTGAGACGCGACGCTTTAGAAAGGAAATTTGCTTCTGGATGACATGCTCGAAGGCCTCCCCGACATAGATGTCGAAATGTCCTTCCTTGCACATATGAATTTCAGCGTCAGGAGCCCTTTTGGCATGGCGCAATGTGGGGCCTGTAGGTGCGACGCTATCTGTTTCGCAGATGCAAAATAAAATTGGGCAAAGAAGCTTCGGGGTCTTTTTCCCCGGCCTATAGAGCCCGATAGCCAGCGCAAATCGAGCCGCTACGTAATTCTTGAAAGGGTATTTAGCGGGTACCAATCCAAGATACCCAGACTCCGCATCCGGTGCGGTCATAAGCGCCGCAGACCACTTTGGCCCAGCTAATTTGGCGGTTACAGGCCCGGCACCAATTAGAGAGCAAGCCACGTCGGCGACACCCCATGCGGTCAATTTGAGCGAAGTGAACAGGTCGACCTTTAGTAATGACGCCAACCCATCAGTAAAAGGGCACTGGGCCATCACAGCTGCGATCTTTGCATCAGCCGCTGCGGTGTAGATCACGTGCCCGCCGCTAAACGAAGTGCCCCATAGGACTACCTTTGCGGCATCCAAATCGTCATGGGTTCGAGCATAGGCAACGGCTGATCGCCAATCCTCCTGCTGACGCTTGATGTCCAGCAGTTGCCTAGGTTCGCCTTGGCTTGCACCAAAGTTGCGGTAGTCGAACACCAGGCATGCGTATCCGGCCTCACAGAAGCGCTCGGCAAACGCTTCTAGGCGCATTTCTCGTACGCCACCCAGGCCGTGAGCCATCACGATGACGGGATGTGGCTTAGGTTGTTCTGGCAGGTACAGCCAAGCGGCGCACCTTGCGTCGCCGGATGGAAAAGAGACATCGAGACGTTGGAACATGGCGGGTACCTTTGTTATTTTTTTGATGCTATTCCACTTTTGGATGAACATACAACAACCAATCGTCGTGTATACTCGCGCCATGACAAATTCCACGCCCTCTACTCCCGCTCCCACTCGCACCCAGCGCAAGGCTGAAGCCACGCGGCTAGCGATAATCCAGAATGCCGAAGCCTTGCTTTTGGAGGGCGGAGCGGCCGCTTTTACTCTCGAGGCCGTAGCTGAACGGGCAGATATTGCGGTGCAGACCATCTACAACAGGATTGGCGGGCGATCAGCTTTGCTTATGGCTGTTGCTGAACGGGCCTTTGAGGAAAACAAGGTTTACATGGACGCAGCTTATGCGGCTGCCGGGACGCCCATGGAGCGACTTTGGATCGTTGCACAGGGTTATTTTCGCTTCGCTTGTGAGCGGCCAAATGAGTTCCGCCTGCTCGCAGATCCCCCCAATGAGCCTGAAGCGGTCGCGCGAATGAGCGATTTGATAAGGCACCAGAACAGCAAGATGGAAGCAGCCTTACGCGATGGCATAGCTGACGGCACCATTGACCCCACGATAGACCCATGCCTGGCTGCCACCTCGTTATGGGCAGCTGCAAATGGCATCCTGAGCTTGTCTTGGCGGGCGGATGCAACTCCTATAAGTCAAAACGGAATGGAGCAGTTGTGGGCGCAATGGGTGAGTATTGTCGTCAAGGGCATCTCCATACGCCGTACATGATTCTTTGCAGTCCGTCATGAAAGAAGTGACTACCCCCGCTCCGGTAGACATCCCCGGCCATGCTGGATCGCCTCTGCTTTTGTAGTCACTCGATGACCGCTTTTGGCCGATTCTGTTGAAAAGTCGGTTCGCCCAAACAGTCTGGTCATTCACTGGTTAAATCGCCTTTTTTGCACGCTGCTACGTAAAGTCTGCGTCCGGAAGCCTCTGCCGAAAGCAAAGATTTAAATCTCGGACGCATACTTTTCTGCTGCGCAAACCATGGCCGACTTTTTCAACAGAATCGACCGGAAGCAGTCGTTCCTGGACGTCCGCTTCTGGCCCAGGCTGTGTAAATAAGCAGGCACCGTTTTAAAGTCTGCGTCGCTACGTAAAATCTGGCAGTCCTTGGTTAATCAGCAGACCTGAAATTTGCGTAGGAACGCGATTTCCGTTCTGGTTCTGAACCTCAATCCTGCGCTAAAACGTTTTTACACAGCCTCGGCCGTCTTCTGACATTCGTTTAGCGGTTGAACTGAAAGGGTTTTCCTAAGCGATGAGTGAGTAATTGCATGGTCAGCAAATAGTAATACCGCGTCGATTCAGCGTGCTGGTTTAGGTGGTGATTCAAAAACCACGCCAGGTGTTTTCTTTGCCAAGTCCATGGATTGTCGCGTTGCCAGCGCTCAGCGATTGCTGTTTGGATAGCCTTCGCCTGACGTAGGTGGCGTTGGCGGGTGGTATGCGACCCGGTCAGGACGCCTGACAGGAACAGCTCCATATCGAATGGCTTGCTCATGCTCGACCACCAATGTAAGCCGACACCACGTCGATACGGCCATGCCCCAGCTCATAGCTGATTTGTACTCGGGCATCCTGATCTAGGCGTCGGTCGAGTTGATAGCAATGGCCTCCGTTGATGGGGGCGGGATGGCGGGTGATTTGCTCATAGCGTTCGCACGCATAAGCCGCGCGCAGTTCGTGGAAGCCTTTGAAGTTGTGCGTATGGAGGATATCTCGGGCGGGGCGGACGATCCCCTGCAAGAAATCGAGGTAGCTTTCGTTCGGTGCCAGCAGGTTGCGGCCACCATCGGGCGAAACCTGTTCGGCAAACCTCAGAGCTTCTCGAATATGGTCATCTACCGTAATCCAGCGAGGTGCTGACGCACCGGATCGGCCGCCTTTGGTGCCGTCCTGGATGTTGATCTTGTCGTAGTGTTCGGCTTCACGCTTGAGTCGCGGTAGGTCGGCCAGAATCGCTTCGCGCAGACGCATGCCAGTGGCTCGCGTTAACTTAGCGATGGCCGCGGTGCGCGGCTGCTGATGTTTGCAAAGTACCTCTACGATCCGCTTCACGTGTTCGCGGTCTTGGCCTTGTGGCACCGAGCAACGAACGCTGGTGCGCCGCATTCCCAGCGCCTTGCTCGGACTCGGCACTTTCACATACTGATCACCGCGAAGCGCGGCCATGGTCCGGTTGACGCTGGACAACCGGTTTAGCGCGGTGGCGATGGCGAGCTCACCTTGGTCAACTTGCTGACGCAGATGTCCGGCGTAGTCCAGCAAGGTCTGCCAATTAATTTGCCGCGCATCGTTAAACCCCGGCCCTTCCTCCGACCGACACCAGCGTACAAACGCTTGCCACCGATCACTGTGCGCCTTGACCGTGCCGTAATGCCCGCCGCCAAACAGGTCTTTCAGTGCCTGCGGTCCTGCAAAGCTCAGTTGCCGGCCATAGCCAAAATTGCGCCCATCTCGTCTAGCTACTAATCCCATGACCATATTCCTCTCGAAGCCAAACCTTCGAAACCTTCCCCACGTCATCCCGCCAAGAATGCTGAGTGTTATCAGGGATCAAGGCCCCTGCGACCTGTGAGGGTTGTCCACTAACGCGGGACTGGCGGCTCTTTACGACCGGGAGCTTAGGCATCTCATAATCTGGCCTCCTGAGCACTTCCGCAGAAGTGGGCGGGTGGAGGCTGCACTGGCTGACGAGACCAGCGCCGCGAGATCCTGAGTCGGGTGAAGGCAGTGAGGCGACGACCGGGGCATACCTGACTGTCAGTCAGGTGCAGTCCATTCCGTGGGCTGCGGCACCATCATCGGCATCGCTGTTGCTGGTAACTTCGGTGTTTGTCACGCCGATTGTCACGAGGGGGAATGCCGCAAAGCCTTGTACGAGTTGGGCTGCAGCAGTGGTAGTAGCGCCCGTCTCTTTCCGGAAGAAAGAGACGGGCGCAGGTTGGCGCAATGAAATGGCCAAGCGGATAGGTTGCTGCAGGGCAGCGAAGTAAAGGGGCATCTGGCGCACGAGGGCCATGAGTAGAAGTGGCATCCATCACATGGGTAGTGACCGTGCGTGCTGCCGGACGCTAAACGCACTTGGGGAGAACCACCACGGTGTGGCGTAGCCTTAAAGGTCCTGGCTACCTGGGTCGCTGTCAACGACAGCGCTTTGCCAGATCTTTTCTACGCCTGTGGATAATTCGGGTCAAGGCTCGAATTTCCGGGAGTTCTGCGGCTGTGGATGAAATTATCCACCAGTGGAAATCAGTGGTTTTCCACAGACAGTTTGCGTGGGCTTTAGATTTTTTAAATGAGGTCCATCCAAGCAGGGCGGCTTTGCAGCCCCGCTTGGATGGACCCGCGTGGAAGGGCGGACTGCGGTGATCTCTTTGGCTTACCCACGTTTGGATGCGCCACGGCTATTTTGTAGGGCTGTAATGTTGTCGCCGACCGGGTGAGCGAATTCGTGGGGCGTCACATGCCCATGGCGGTTGGCGTCGATGTAGTTGCTCCACCACGCCATGATCAGCCGACGCTGTTCGAGGAATTCGGCCTTGTGGATATAAGCGGCGCGCACGCGGTTGCGTTCCTTGTGACTCATTTGCCGTTCGATGGCTGCGTCGGTCCATAACCCGGACTCCAGCAGGGCGCTACAGGCCATGGTCCTGAAGCCGTGGCCGCACACGTCCTTGCTGGTGTCATAGCCGACGTTGCGGAGCATGGTGTTCACCGTGTTCTCGGACATGGGCTTCCAGTACTTGTGGTCTCCCGGTAGCACTAACTCTGAAAAACGACTGAGGCTGCGCAGGCGCTCCAGTATTTCGATGACCTGCGGCGAGAGCGGAACCATTTGAATGTCGCCGTTCATTTTGGTCCCGCGTGTGGAGTTGCGTACCCCTTCAATCGGTGCGCGGGTATCGGGGATTTCCCACATGGCGCGTTGGAAGTCGAACTCACTCCATCGCGCGAAGCGCAGTTCGCTGGAGCGGACAAATACATGCAGCGTCAACAGGACGGCGAGGCGCGTCAGCTCGCGGCCGTTGTAGTTGTCGATACGGTGTAGAAGCTCGGGTAGACGGTTGAGGGAGAGGGCCGGGCGATGGATTGTGCGCGGCGCGTGAATCGAGCCTGCCAGATCCAGTGCAGGATTCATGGTGATCTGCCGAGCCCTTTTGGCCCCGCGCATGATGGTGGATAAGTAGTTCTGTACCCTTAACGCCACATCCATGGTGCCGCGTTCCTTGATGCGCTGGGTGATCTCTAGCAGGTCGTGGGTATCGAGTTCGGCGATGGGGCGTTGGCCGATCAGCGGGAAGACGTGGGTGCGCAGTCGGCTCATTACGGTTTTTGCGTGGCCTTCGGTCCAGCGACGGGACATGTCGGCGTGCCACTCCAGAGCAACGGTTTCGAAAAGCAGTGCCGCCCGCTGGGCTACGATCTTGGCCTTCTTCTTTTCTTCCATTGGGTCGAGGTTGTCGAGCAACAACGCCTTGGCTTCATCGCGCTTACGTCGTGCGACGGAAAGGGTAACGATGGGGTAATTGCCGATGATGAGCGTACCTTCCTTGCCACTGGGCTTGGTGTATTTCAAGCGCCAGGTCTTCACGCCATTGGGTTTGACGAAAAGGTACATGCCGCCGCCGTCGAACAGTTTGTAGGCGTGTTCGCGGGTTTTGGCCGTGCGGCATTGCAGGTCGCTGAGGGGGATCGCTAGACGTGGCATAGGGGTACGCGCTCCTGACCGGGAAATCGCAGTACCCCTAACATACCCTCGGGGAAGGGGGATTTTGTTGGATCCCGACGGAGGGTCCTGGAACGAAAAAAACCGCCAAAGGGCGGGTTTTCGGGGCTTCCAGAGTATTCGGTGGAATGCAATGGAGCCTAATGTGGTGCCGGCACCAGGAATCGAACCCGGGACCTACTGATTACAAGTCAGTTGCTCTACCATCTGAGCTATACCGGCGTGTCAGGGCGACGATTATAGCGATTGGTTGGCTTCTGTAAACCCCTGAATTCTGACTATTTTTGTTCGGGCTTCAGGTCAGGCGCGCAGCAGGGTTTTCTTGAGTTTCTGAATGGCTTGCCAGGTTCGACTGTTTTGCATTGCGCGCAGCTGTGCTTCGGCCTGTTCGGCGCGTTGCAGGGCGGCGGCGAGTTGGTGTTCGGCGTCGCCGATGGGGTGGCTGAAGTTGTGGCCTTTGCAGAACTGGAATTCGTCCAGGTTGCATGGCGGGATGTCGAAGGCGGGTTTGAGGTTCAGGTGTTCTTCGGCGAGGTAGTAGGTGTTGATGCCGTCGAACAGGATGGATTGGTAGCCGGCGTCGGTGACGAGGCTTTCCCAGGTCTGGTCGCGCTCCCACGGGGTTTCGATGAGGATTACCCATGGTCGCCATTGGCTGAAGTCCATGCCGCGCAGGACGGTTTCTTCGTGGCCTTCGACGTCGATTTTGAGGAAGTGAATGGCGCGGTCCCGGGCGTGTTCTTCGCAGATGGAGGTCAGGGTGCGGGACTTGATCGTTTGGCTGCGCACGTCCATGCCAGCGTCTTTGTGCATTTTGGCCATGGCCGGGTCGAGGGTCGAGAGGCCGGTGCCGGCGATGCCGTAGAAGGTCAGGTCGTCAGCGCTTTCCCCGGCCGCGCACTGCAGGTTGGTGTCTTTGGGGCGTTGCTGGCACAGGGCTTCGTAGTAGTTGGGCATCGGTTCGACGTTGATGCCGGTCCAGCCGTGGTCGTAGAACGCCTTGGTGACCGAGTCATGGGTGGGGTGGTTCGCCCCCACATCGATGTAGAAGCCGTTTTCGACAGTCTTGAGGGCGCGCCACAGGCGTATGTCTTCGAAATTCTGTGCATAAGAAATGAAAGTCACTGGCGCATCCTGTCGGAGGAATGTTCTTGTTCGTGGCCGCGCATGCTGGCGCCCTGGCGTTTGTGTATATCAAGAGAAGTGCAGCGGTGCAATTTCCCCTGTCAGCGGTCCGGGATTAGGCATTTATGTCGTTTTCATTAAATGCTTATGCACAATGCCATCGGCAGCGCACTGGGTTTAGGTCGAATTTGTGGATCCGTTCTCATTTGTTCGTAAATGCCTGTTTTTTCGATTTTTTGTGCTGGTGTACAAAAAATGAACAGTGTTGATTTTGCCCTGAAACAGGCGTGGATATTGGATCCGTGATAATTCCATCAACAGAGTTATCCACAGGGCGGATGGGTTTAAGCGCGTTCGGCCAGGAGCAGGAAATTACGCGGCGTGAGCGGGGCGTCGCAAAAGGTGCCGACGCGGACGCTGTAACCCTGTTCGGCGAGGAAAAGTGCCCGGTCAAGGACCAGCCAAAGTTCCAGCGGGCGTCGGAAAAGTCCGCGTAGTAGTTCAAGGTTGCGCACTTCGGCCAGACGCTGCCATCCGGCGGCCTCGAGGGCTGACCAATCTTGCGCGCCGATTGTGGAAAACTCTTTGAGTGCCGCCAGGTGATGGCAGTAATCGGCGAAGGGTTTGTCCAGCCAGGCGCTGGGCAGGGAGGGGGTTGGCAGGTACTCGTCCATGCCGCGCAGTTGCCGTTGCAGCAGGTCGAAGCCCAGGCGCCGGGCCATGGAGGCGTCGCGTTGACGTCGCACGCGGGCACCGGCGGTAACGGTTTCGCTCATGGGCAACGCGAGGTCGTCGAGGGAAAGCTGTAAGCCGGAGCCTTTGGCGGCCGAGGAAATCGGCGAGTATTGGGCAAGACCGATCCGGTTGTAGCAGCACGGCGCAATGGCGATTTGTTTGCAGCCTGTTGCGCTGGCGAGTTGAATCAGTCGCACATGCAAATCACCGCAGGCGTGAAGCGCGACGGGCGTGTGATATGCACTCAGTAAAGAAGCGGCGTCTGCCACGAGCACATCCTGTTCGATATGCAGTGCGTGCAGGTGATGACGTTGGCTGAGTGCCTGGCCGCTGGTGACCAGTGCCGGGTCGTATTCCAGGCATGTCAGTTGTTGCCCCGCTTGCAGCAGGCGGCGCCCCAGATGTCCCTTGCCCGAGCACCAGTCCAGCCAGTGCCGCGGTGCCTCGGAAAACTGCAATCGACTGGCGAAGGCTTCGATCTGTTGCCATTTGCGCCCCGGCACATCGACGTTCAACCGATGGCCGGCCGCTTCGAGTGTGCGTGCAGGCAATTCATCCACGGCACTCAAGGCAACGGACATCGTTGCCAGGCAAGCAAAGGGTTCCGGTGCATCTAGAAGGGCAGGTTGGTTGTGAGCGTTTTCCGCGTCTTCCAGCGTTCGCTCACGTAGCCATGCGGCCAGCTCCGGGTAGGACGCTTCCCAGGGTAGCTGCAGATGAGTGAACGGGCGAGGTTTCCACAGACCCTGATGCGCTGTCAGAAAAGCATCCAGCGCGGTGAAACGGGCGAGCAGGGCCTCGCCCGTCAACACGCCGGTATCAACGCCCTTGGCAGGCATCGACGCGCAGCCAGCGCTCCAGCAGCTTGAAGCCGCGCACCAGCACATAGGCCATTACCAGGTAGAACATGCCGGCGGCGAAGAAGATTTCCACTGGCAGGTAGGTCCGGGCAATGATGGTGCGGGCCATGCCAGTCAGTTCCAGCAAGGTCACGGTGCTGGCCAGGGCGCTGGCCTTGAGCATCAGGATCACTTCGTTGCTGTAGGCCGGCAGGCCGATGCGCGCGGCACGCGGCAGGATGATGTAGAGCAGTGCTTTGGGTTTGGACATGCCCAGCGCCCGCGCCGCTTCGATCTCGCCCGGTGGAATGGCCTGGATGGCGCCGCGCAGGATCTCGGCGATGTAGGCCGCAGTGTGCAGGGTCATGGTCGCCGTGGCGCACCAGAACGGATCGCGCAGGTACGGCCACATCGAGCTGTTTCGAACCGCGTCGAACTGCGCCAGGCCGTAGTAGACCAAAAACAGCTGAACCAGCAACGGCGTACCACGGAAAAAGAAGATGTAGCCGTAGGGAAATGCCCGCACCCACCACAAGCGCGACGAGCGGGCGATGCCCAGTGGAATGGCCAGCAGCAAACCAGCGATCACGGCGATGGCCACCAGTTCCAGGGTCAGGGTCGCGCCCTGGGCCAGTCTCGGCAGCCACTTGATGATGACTTCCCAGTTCATTGGGTGCTCCTCGCGAAGCCGCGAGCGGCGCGTTTTTCCAGGAAGTGCATGCCGGTCATCGCCAGAACCGTCAGGCCCAGGTACATGAACGCGGCCACCATAAAGAAGGTGAACGGCTGTTTGGAGACGGTCACGCCGATTTGCGCATGACGCATGATTTCTTCCAGGCCGATCACCGACACCAGCGCGGTGTCTTTCATCAGGATCATGAACAGGTTGCCAAGGCCCGGCAGGGCGATGCGCCACATCTGCGGCATGATCAACCTGGTGAAGATGCGCCATTTCGACAGGCCCAAGGCCACGCCGGCTTCGCGATGGCCTTTGGGGATGGCGAGGATCGCGCCGCGAAACACTTCCGTGGCGTAGGCGCCGAAGCACAGGCCCAGCGCAATCACGCCGGCAGCGAAAGCGTTGAGTTCGAGGTCGGGATTGCCGAAGAACTCGCCCAGGGCACGCATCAGGTTGACCGTGCCGAAGTAGATCAACAGCACCCAGAGCAATTCAGGGATGCCGCGAACCAGGGTCGAATAAGTGCCGCCAAGCCATTGCAGCGGCTTGTACGGGGAAGTCTTGGCCAAGGCGCCGAGCAGACCGAGTACCAGCCCCAGGCACAGGGCCGAGAGTGCCAGTTTCACAGTCATCAGCGCGCCAGCGGCGAGCGCCGGGCCGAATCCGTAGAGGTCGATAATCATGGATTTCTTTTCAAATCGCGGCAGGCAAGGCCGAAAACCGGCGCCATCAGGCGCCGGTCAGGCAGGTCAGAATCAATAGATGCTGAACGGGAAGTACTTGTCGTTGATTTTCTTGTAGGTGCCGTCAGCGACGATTTCTTTCAGCGCGGCGTTCAGCTTCGCGCGGATCGGGTCGTTTTTACGAACTGCGATACCGATCTTGTCGCTTTCTTCCACCGGGTCGCCCTTGAACTCGTAGGCACGGCCAGCGTCGCTTTTCAGCCACTCGTAGTTGACGTACTTGTCGGCCAGGATGGCGTCCAGGCGGCCGGAAGTCAGGTCGAGATAGGCGTTTTCCTGGGTGTCGTAGAGTTTGACTTCAACGCCCGGCATGTTGTCTTCCATGAAGGTGCCTGCCAGGGTCGAACGCTGGGCGCCGATCACTTTGCCTTTCAAGGAGTCCTTGTCAGTTTTGAAGTCGATGTCTTTCTTGGCGACGAACTGCAGCTTGTTGGAGTAGTACGGGTCGGTGAAGTCCACCGCGCCCTTGCGCTCGTCGGTGATCGACATCGAGGAAATCAGGAAGTCGAACTTCTTGGCGTTCAGGGCCGGGATGATGCCGTCCCAGTCGGAGGTCACAACGGTGCACTCGACTTTCATCTTGGCGCACAGGGCGTCGCCGATTTCTTTGTCGAAGCCGACGACATTGCCACTGGCATCTTTATTGTTGAACGGCGGGTAAGCCGCTTCGATGCCCATCTTCAGGGTTTCGGCCATGGCACCGGCGCTGAACGCCAGGGTGGCGGCGGCAGCCAGGAAGACCTTTTTGTAGTTCTGCATGTGGGTAGCTCCGTTAGCGGTTGCTGGACATGAATTGTTTGCAGCGCGCCGAAAGCGGGTTTTCAAACACCTGCTGTGGCGATCCTTGCTCTTCTACCAGGCCCTGGTGGAGGAACACCACTTCACTGGAGACTTGACGTGCGAAGCCCATTTCGTGGGTCACGAGCAGCATGGTGCGGCCTTCTTCGGCCAGCGCGCGGATGACATTAAGTACTTCCTGGACCATTTCCGGGTCAAGCGCCGAGGTGGGCTCGTCGAACAGGATGACCTTGGGCTGCATGGCCAGGGTGCGGGCGATGGCCGCCCGTTGTTGCTGGCCACCGGACAGTTGCGCGGGATAGGCATGGCGCTTGTCGGCGATGCCAACCTTGGCCAGCAGGGCTTCGGCCACTTCGATGGCTTCGGCCTTGCTCTGGCCGAGCACGCGGCGCGGGGCTTCGATGATGTTGTCGAGCACGCTCATGTGCGGCCACAGGTTAAAGTTTTGAAACACAAAACCGATTTCGCTGCGCAGGCGGTTGATCTGCTTGCCGTCGGCGGCCACCAGTTCGCCGTTCTTCGCGGCCTTGAGCTTGAGTTCTTCGCCGGCGACCAGGATCTGGCCCTGGTGCGGGTTCTCTAGCAGGTTGATGCATCGCAGGAACGTGGACTTGCCGGAGCCGGAGGAACCCAGGATCGAGATCACATCGCCGTCGCGGGCGGTCAGCGAGATGCCTTTGAGCACCTCCAGCGAACCGTAGCGTTTGTGCAAGTTGCGGATTTCAAGCGCGGGCGTGGCCTCAGCCATGTGCGTTCCTCATATATGTTGCGCTCCTGCTGTTGGCGGCTTTCCTGACGAGGCGGCCAACCTAGCATAGCGTTTCAATGGCAGCCAACAGCGCTACGGACGGTAAACGGCTGGCGTGTGGCAGGTTGTCGCATCGGCGCAGCAGACTGTCGCCCCATCAACAACCGAACAGCCGTTTGAACCTTGCCTGTCGATAAAAAGCGCGGGGGCTGCTGCAAAAAAAGGCGCGATGTTGCCAGCTTTGACAGGGTGTTGGAAGCGCTATCCGGCCAAATGCACTGCTTGCGCACTTTTAATGTGCGCAGAGCCATTTTCAGGTGTGTTTCCGGTGCACTGATTCGCCACACAATGTGGGTCGCAGGGTAACGCTCTGGCAAAGTGCCATTAAATTCAATGGGTTGCGATGACCGTCCGATCTGGTTGGAATCACCGGGTTAGAAGGATTTGAAATATTTTGGCGCAATTATTGCGTGCAGAATACAGAACGCCCTGTTGGCTTCTTTTTACGAGAAGGATCGCCGAACGGGATGCACGCATTCGCTTCTCCTTACAAAGGTAGTTTTAATGAGCAGTACCCAAAGCTCTAATGGCCTCGAACAGGGGCTCAAACCGCGCCATGTGACCATGCTGTCGATTGCCGGGGTTATCGGCGCCGGCTTGTTCGTTGGCTCGGGTCACGCCATCGCTGCTGCAGGTCCGGCTGTTCTGTTGGCTTACGCCGCCGCCGGTATGTTGGTGGTGCTGGTGATGCGCATGCTCGGCGAAATGGCCGTTGCCTCTCCGGACACCGGCTCGTTTTCGACTTACGCCGACCGCGCGATCGGTCACTGGGCCGGTTTCACCATCGGCTGGTTGTACTGGTGGTTCTGGGTGCTCGTCATCCCGCTGGAGGCCAACGCCGCCGCGACCATCCTGCATGCCTGGTTCCCGGGTGTGGACATCTGGGCCTTCGCCCTGGTCATCACGATGCTGTTGACCGTGACCAACCTGTTCAGTGTGAAGAACTACGGTGAATTCGAGTTCTGGTTCGCCCTGATCAAAGTGTTGGCCATCATCGGCTTCATCGTTCTGGGCCTCATGGCGATCTTCGGCTTCCTGCCGGGCAGCCAGGTCAGCGGCGTTTCGCACCTGTTCGACACCCAAGGCTTCCTGCCAAACGGCATGGGCGCAGTGCTGGGTGCGATCCTGACCACCATGTTCTCCTTCATGGGCACCGAGATCGTGACCATCGCGGCCGCGGAATCGAAAGATCCAGGCAAGCAAATCTCCAAGGCCACCAACTCGGTGATCTGGCGGATCGGCTTGTTCTACCTCGTGTCGATCTTCATCGTTGTGGCGCTGGTGCCATGGAACGACCCGATTCTGGCCAGCCTCGGTTCCTACCAGACCGTGCTTGAGCGCATGGGCATCCCGAACGCCAAGATCATCGTCGACATTGTGGTATTGGTTGCTGTGACCAGTTGCCTGAACTCGGCACTCTACACGTCGTCGCGCATGATGTTTTCCCTGGGCAAGCGCGGCGATGCGCCGGCGATGTCCACGCGCACCAACAAAAGTGGCACGCCTTACTGGGCAGTGATGTTGTCCACTGGCGCAGCGTTCCTGGCAACGTTCGCCAACTACGTGGCCCCGGCTGCCGTGTTCGAGTTCCTGCTGGCCAGCTCCGGCGCCATCGCACTGCTGGTGTACCTGGTGATCGCGATTTCGCAACTGCGCATGCGTAAGCAGCGTATAGCGCGCGGGGAGAAAATCGCCTTCAGCATGTGGCTGTTCCCTGGCCTGACCTACGCGGTGATCGTATTCATCGTCGCGGCCCTGACCATCATGTTGTTCCAGGACGCCCATCGCGTGGAAATTCTCGCGACCGGCTTGCTCAGTGCCCTGGTAGTAGCGGCCGGCTTGCTGGTGGCTCGCCGTCGCAAGCTGGAAAAACGTGGCGCGGTAGTGCTGAATTGATCCATACCGCGTAATGCAAAACGGCCGCTGTCAGTGATGACGAGCGGCCGTTTTTGTTTGAGTCGTAACCCTTACTCGGCTTTTTCTTCCGGTGCTTCCAGCGACTCGCGGTAGACATCCAGCGCAGCGCTGAAGTCAGTAATGAACTGCGGCTCGCTCAGCCATGCCTGGGCGGTGTCGCGGTCCATGCCGTCGGCCCACATGCGGTAGTCGATCAGCATGTCGGCGGCCAGGTGGGTGGCGGCCATGCCTTCGTCGTCTGCGTTTTCCATGTCCAGCAGTTCTGGATGGTCGATGATGATAAAGGCCAGGTTCGTCAGCAGCACCGAGAGCATTTCGTTGCGGCTGATGGCTTCCGCGTCGCGCATTTTGCTGAACATCGCCAGGGTGTATTCCGGGATCGGCTCGGCGAGGTGGCCAAGGTCATCGTCCAGCGCGGCGGGTTTGCGGCCGTGGATATTGATTTGCTTGGCTTTGGCTTTTGCGCGCTTGGCGCGTTTCTGTTGCTTGTTCAGGGAGGCCATGGGAACTCAGTTCGGTTTCTGTTGGGTTTGCGCGGCAATGGCGTCGGACGCCGCCACGTAGTCAGCCTGGAAGGCCGGTGATTCGATCCACGCCAGGGCGCCAGCCTCGTCGGTTTCAGCGGACCATTGGCGATATTCGATCAGAGCAGCGAGGATGAAGTCTGTCGCTGTTTCCTCACCTTCCTGCTCCAGTACCAGTGCGATAAGCGGATGTTCCAGAAAGGCCGCGCACATGGCCTGCTGGCTGATCTTTTGTGCGTCGATCATCTCTTTGAACATGTCGGTCAGGTCCACCGATTCGAAGTCGATGCGATCATCGTTCGGGTCCAGTTCCACCGGCGCGGCAGCCCGTTGGGTGCGGTTCTGCTTGGCCTTGGCCTTGGCGCGGGTGGCGCGTTTTTGCTGCTTGTTGGCGGAGGCCATGGGCATCGTTCCGTATTCGTTGAAAGGGCAATTGACTTAGCTGCGCGGTACTCGCCGCCCGGGGGTATCGGGGGTCAGTTCGCCGTTTTGCAGCCAGGTCAATGCAATGGGCCATAGTGTGGCTTGGTATGCGCTGCGAAAAAAGGCGAAATGTCCGACTTCTTCTTCGCCGATGTCTTCAGGGTGGATACGCAAGTGGGAGTTTGTGCTGCCGGTGAAGTAGCTGAGCAGGCGTTCGATGGCCGGGATCGTGCCGTAGGGATCGTCGCTGATGCTGATGGCCAGGGTTTGCGCGGTGACGCCGGCAAAGGGTAGCTGTCCGGTGGTTTTGCTGATCGCGCGGCCGCTGGAGCGTTTCTCGAAACGGGCGGTGGAGAAGCTCCAGTCACGGACCACGCCGGCGGGTGTGTCTTCCAGCCATCCGAGGCGTTTGCCCGGAAAGTAGCCGTAGATCATCGTTACCAATGGCATCAGCACATGCCACTTACCGAACATGCGCCAGCGATGGGCCGGCGCATAGTCGCGCCAGTAGGCGAATTGCGCCCCGACCGTCACCAGGCGCCGGATCAGGTGCCCCGACGCCCCCAGGCCCGCTGCACAGCCGCCAAAGCTGTGGCCGACCACATCGATAGGCTGCCTTGGGAACTCGCGCTGTGCGCGCTTGAGCATCGCCTCGAAATCCAGCGCTCCCCAATCGGTCCACGAGGCTTGAAACCCCTTGAGCGATGCCGGCCGCGACTCGCCGATGCCGCGGTAGTCATAGGCGATGACATCGAAACCGTGGGCGAACAGGTAGTCGGCGAAGCGCGAGTAGTGGCGGCAACGGACCGAAGTGGCGGCATTGATGATCACGACCGGACGAGTGGCGTCCCGAGAAGGGTGTCGCCAGGTGAAGCCACCGAGGATGAAACCGTCCGAGGCGGTTTCCTTGAACGGTTTGCCGGGGGTGGTATCCGGCAGCGGCAACTCGATGGAAATGGGGGCCAGTGGAGGCGTGTCCTGCAAATTCATCGGCGTCAGACCTTTGCGGGTAGCTGCCAACGATAGTCTTGATGCCGCCGATGAACAATCCATTCACCTCAACGCAGTGGTTGATCGAGCAGTCGTTCTTCAAGTGCCGCCCGTTGCCGATCCAGCTCGTTACGCAGTTCTTCTTCACTCGGCAAGACAAGCTTGTACTTGCTGGCGAGCAGTTGCTCGTTTGCGTCCTGCACTGAGTAACGCACCACGGATTCATCCTTTTGCGCACAGAGCATGATGCCGACGGTGGGGCTGTCTTGCGCGCTGCGTATGAGGTCGTCGTACATGCGCACGTACATGTCCATCTGCCCCACATCCTGATGGGTCAGTTCACCGCGCTTGATATCGACGATGACGAAGCACTTGAGCAGGTAGTTGTAGAACACCAGATCGATGTAGAAGTCTTTGCTGTCGGTACCGATGCGTTGCTGGCGGGCAATGAACGCGAAGCCCTTTCCCAGCTCCAGCAAGAAGCCGAGCAGTTGTTCGATCAGTGCTTGTTCGATCTCGCTTTCCTGAAGCATGCCGGCACTGGGTAAACCAAGAAACTCCAGTGCCACCGGATCACGGATGAAATCACGAGGGCTGGCCTTCATGTTTTGAATGTGGGTGGCGGCCTCCTGCTTGACGCTGCCGCGATCGCGGCTCGCCAGCAGGCGTTCGTAATACAAGGTATTGATCTGCCGTTCCAGGGCGCGGCTTGACCAGTTTTGGGTGACTGATTCGTTCATGTACCAGAGGCGGGCGCTGTCGTTGTCGACCCGAAGCAGGTGGCGGTAGTGGGTCCAGCTCAATTCGGAACGCACTGCGTTCCAAATTGGAAAAGTTTGATAAAAATCCCGCATGTAACGCAGATTGCGTTCGTCAAAGCCTTTGCCGAAGTCGGCACTGAGCACTTTCGCCAAAGTGGCCAGCAAGCGCTTTCCATATCTCGCCCGCCGAGCCCCTTCCTGCTCGAACTCGACAATATGTCGCCCGATCTGCCAACAGGTCTGCACTTGAACGGTATCGACCGCCCGAAGCACCTTCTGACGTGCCTGATGGATCAATTTGCCAAGGTTGCCAAGCAGTGATGCCAGATGTGGGTCGTGAGTGTCGTTGGGTGTGAGGGCCGTCATGAGGTCTTCCGCAGCAGGTTGAACAGCGAAAGAGCATGACAAATGAGCACCCTTCGAAGATGCCGGGAGTTACCGAGAAACAGGCAGGAAATACCGGCTTCTGCGGCGGGACGGGTCTGAATCCGGGTGAGGGTTGAGGAGCAAGTGGCGTAGTACGTTTCGTACTCAGGCCAAATCAATCCAGGGCCCCCTCCCTCCGACTGGAAATCCAAAGGATGTAACGATTGAGAGTCTGGCGACGTGGAGTGGGTGCATCGTCAGATCCCAGGCAAAAGGAAGCGCCGGTCATCACCGAGTGGTGATCATAACGAAGCCAGTGTCTGGATGAGTGCAACGCGTAAAGGGTTGGTTTCTACGCTCAGCAGCTTGATGGCCAAGGCGCAGCAGACCACGATCAACATAGGTTTGATCAGCCGTGGTCCGACCCGAACAGCGGCCCGTGCACCCAATTGAGCGCCGACGAAGGCTGCCAAAGCCATGGCAATGGCTACCGGCCAGATAATCACACCTTTGGTGATAAAGACCGACAGAGAACCGAGATTGCATGAGGCGTTGGCAAGTTTGGTAAAACTCATGGCCCGCATCATGCCCAGGCCGCAGAGCAGTACGAATCCGACGATAAAGAAAGAGCCCACACCGGGGCCAAATATACCGTCGTAGAAGCCAAGAATCGGCGCAACGCTAAACGAAAAAAGCAGAATGCCGATTCTCTTGCGTCGATCTTCATTGGCCAGCTTTGGAGAGAGCGCAAAATAGATGGCTACCAGGATCAGCATGATAGGTACGCAAACTTCCAGATAGCGTTTATCAATAGAGCTGACCAGCAAGGCACCACTGGCGCCGCCAATAAATCCGCAGATAACCAGGAAACGGCCTTCGCGCCACTCGATCATTCCTTTGCGAGCAAAGGTTACAGTTGCCGAAACAGTTGCCGAAGCGGCCTGGAACTTGTTCGTGGCAATCGCACTGATGGGGTCCATCCCAGCCAGAAAAAGTGCAGGCAATGTTATCAGCCCGCCCCCACCTGCAATGGCATCAAAAAAACCGGCGCAGAACGCCACGAGCGCCAATAGGCTAATTACATCCCAAGACATCCCAATCCCTCTTTTACAATTATTGGCAAGTCATCCGTGTGACTGGCCACTCAACAGTCAGGGCGTTTGGCAAACGTCAGCCCTGCAGCCTCAACGGGTCTTCTGAAATAACGATAGGAGACGAAATTTTCGACAGGCCAAAAATGCCCATTCTGTGCAAACCGATGATCAGCGTATGTCATCCAATTCCGTTAAAGCATACGGAGTATTCCGACAAACCAAGAGACTGCCAGAAAGGGCCGATTTCCAATATCTGAAATTTTTTGTGGACTCAGCCCCGGCAACCATTACGGGCACTTGCTGGCGGGGCGAGAGGAGGTGGGAATTGGCGCTTCGATGGTGCCTCGAGTAGTGCCTGGACAAATCGCAGGCATAAAAAAACCCTGAATCTTGCGATTCAGGGTTTTCGGTATTTGGTGCCCAGAGACGGAATCGAACCGCCGACACGGGGATTTTCAATCCCCTGCTCTACCGACTGAGCTATCTGGGCAACGGGGCGCATTAAACGGGTTTTTCAGGGGGTCGTCAAGCAAGTTTTCAAAAAAATTTTAATTATTACCGTCGCTTACGTTCCGACCCCCGATAAATCGGGGTTATTCCGACGGCGGCACGTAGCCTTCGGCCTTGGCGTAATCCTCGCCGGAGAAGTACTTGTCCATCTCGCCCTGGAGATATTTGCGGTCTTCGGCGTTCATCATGTTCAGGCGTTTTTCGTTGATCAGCAGGGTCTGGTGTTTTTGCCAGTCGGCCCAGGCCTTGGCCGAGACGTGGTCAAAAATGTCCTGGCCTTTGGCGCCCGGGAAGGGAGCGCGCTCCAGGCCTGGTAATTCTTCTTTGTACTTGCGGCACATGATGGTGCGGGTCATGACGACTCTCCTGCGTTCAATACGGCGGCCGCGCGTTCGAGCAAGGTTTTGACCGGGGCGGCAAGGCCCAGGCGCGGCGGGGTGGCGAGGTTATACCAGAGCCAGTCAGCCTCGGCCACGTGATGGCCGGACTCCTGGACCTGAACCAGCCAGGGTTCGATGGATAACTGAAAATGGCTGAAGGTGTGCACCAGGCTCGGTAATGCCTGTTGGGTGCCCAGCTCCAGCGAGTGCTGCGATGCCAGATGCGGCAGGTCGTCGAGGTCGTCGAGTTCCGGCAGGCTCCACAAGCCGCCCCACAGGCCCGTGGAGGGGCGACGGTAAAGCAGGATCGCGCCCTCGCCGTTGGCGAGCATCGGCATCAGTGTGCGTTTCTGCGGGATGGCCTTGCGCGGCTTGGGTATCGGGTAGCGGGTTTCCAGGCCGAGCATGTGCGCCTCACAGCCCTTTTCCAGCGGGCACAGCAGGCAGCTCGGTTTGCTGCGGGTGCAGAGCGTCGCGCCCAAGTCCATCATCGCCTGGGTGTAGGCGTTGACGCGGGCCTGCGGTGTAAAGCGCTCAGCGTTGGCCCAGAGCTGTTTGGCCACCTTCGGCTCGCCGGGGTAGCCCTCTTGTGCGGTAAATCGCGCCAGCACCCGTTTGACGTTGCCGTCGAGGATCGGCGCACGCAGGCCCATGCTGATGCTGGCAATGGCGCCAGCGGTGGACAGGCCGATCCCCGGCAGATCAGTGAGTTTTTCCACGTCTCGGGGAAATTCGCCGCCGTACTGCTCGACGACGATTTTCGCGGTCTTCTGCAAATTGCGCGCGCGGGTGTAGTAACCCAGGCCCGTCCACAGGTGCAGCACTTCGTCTTCCGGTGCCGCCGCCAGGGCTTCGACCGTTGGCAACGAAGCCATGAAGCGGTCGAAGTAGTTCAGCACGGTGCTGACCTGGGTCTGCTGCAACATGATTTCCGAGACCCATACCCGATACGGGTTGATGTCCTGCTGCCAGGGCAAATCGTGACGGCCGTGGCGGTCGAACCAGTCGAGCACCGCCGTTGAAAACTGCTCGGCTCTCATCGCTTGAACAGCTCCTTGAGCGCGTCTTTCAGTTTCGGGTTGACCTTGTCGCCCCATTTCTCGTCGATTTTTTCGCTGATCCTGTCGCCAGCCAGTTTGGACGCGACCTGGCTCATGCGGTCGTTATCCAAACGGCAAGCCTTGGCGCCCAGCTCCAGCGGGCCGCGGCAGCGCAGTGGCCACTCGATGCCGACAAACTTGTCGCCGACCTGACAGGCCGGGTCCGGCATGGCGCTGGTATCGCCTTCGACGATGATGCCGACGCGGTAGTCCATGCCCAGCACTCGCAGATCGATGTCACCGTCACCGTTGACGGTCATGCCGGGGATGCGCACCTTCAGGTCCGGGTTGCTGGCCACGCCGTTACGCAAGGTCAGGTTGCCCTTGAGCTCCTGGAACGGTGTGTCCTTGCCGCGCGGCTCACCGTTGAGGGTTTTGCGGTTGAGCGTGGCGATGCCTTTGCACAGCTGTTGCTCAAGGTTGGCGTTGAGCAGCACGCCATTGTTGATGACGAAACTGGCGTTGCCGTTGAGGGTTTCGATCAGTGCTTTCTGGCTGTTGCCGCTACCGGTCAGGCTGCTGTTGAGCGTGACCAGGCCTTTGACCGGCGGATTCTTGCCCTGGCTTTCGAGGATTTTTTCTGCCGGTACCCGGCTGATCTTCGTCTGCAGGTTCAGCGCCGGCACCGGCTGGCGTACATCGAGCGTGCCGTTGGTTTCGAAGCTGCCCTCGTACAGGTCGCCGCGCAGGTTGGCCAGTGTCAGCAGGCCGCCCTGGCCGGTGGCCTTGAGCGCAGCGTTATGGATCGGCAGTTTTTGCAGGGTCAACTGGCCGAAGCTCAGGTCGGCGTCCACGTCGAGCTTGCTCAAGCGTTCCACTGGCAACAGGCGCTCGCTGCTCCACGCGTCCTTGGTCGGCGCAGGTGGCAACGGAGTACTGCCGGCGCCGGCCATGGCATCGGCTTCGGTGCTGGCGACTTCGGCCTGACGCACTTGTGTCGCGCTATTGGCCTCGGCGGATTTCGGCGGCAGGTAACGGTCGACGTTGAAGGTGTCGGCCTTGAGTGCTGCGCGCAACGATTGCTTTGCGAAGTCTTCGACGGCGATATGGCCGCTGAAGGTGCTGTCGTCGACTTTCAGGTTGAGATCGTCAAGCGACAGGCTGGTCGGTGTCGCTGCCAATCGGCTGACCAGCTCGACTTTGCTCAGGCTGCCTTCGGCCATGGCCGGGAGTTTCTGGCCGACGCTGTCGACGAATTTCGCCAGGTCGAACTGGGCAATCGAGATGCCACCGCTGACCTGTGGGGTCTTGTCGAGGTCGTTGACCTTCAGTTCACCCAGTGCCCGCAGTTGGTTGGCGGAGATCTTGATACCAGTCCATTCGGCGATGTTGGCGGCCTTGTCCAGCACCAGCTGGCCCTGGGCGGCGAACGTCATGGTCTTGCCTTGCAATGGGTCGCCGGTCACTTCGCCGGACAACCTCATGTCTTCGAGCTGATAGCGCTGCAGTGCACGTGCTATGCGCACCTCACCGTTGAGCTCGGTACGCACTCGCAATGCCGGCTGGTTGGCTGACAGGAAAGCCGTGAGCTTGAGCGGGATGTTGACGGAGTCATGAACCGCACCGGTGCTCAACTGAATGCTTTCGGCGCTGAAGCTCTTGCCGGTTCGTTCATCGGTGTATTCAACCCGTGCGTTGTTCACGGTCAGGCTGTCGATGTCCAGGCGAATCGGTTGCGGCGGTTTTTCCGCCGCGACGTTGGCTTCAGGCGCAGGTTCGCCAGCGGCCGGCGGGGTGCTGGTCGCGTCGGTTTTGGTCGGTGCCGGCAGCTTGCCGATGTCTTGCCAGTTGCCGTGACCGTCCTTGTCGCGGTTCAGGCGCAGGTTCAGGCCTTCGACGCGCACGTCGCTCATCTGCACTTCGCGGCGTAGCAGCGGCAGTACGCGCACCGACAGGCCGAGCATCTGCAAGTCGGCGTACGGTTCGGTCGGTTTGACCATGGTCGCGACGCTGGCGTCGTGCAGCTCCAGGCCCAGCCACGGGAACAGGCTCCAGCCGATATCGCCATTGAGCGTCAGCTCGATGTGGGCCTTGTCGCGGGCTATCTGGCGAATCTCGTCTTTGTAGTCGTTGGGATCGAAGAGGTGGGTCAGGGCAAAGCCCAGCGCCACAATGATCAGCAACAGCCCGAGAAGTACCAGACCCAGGATTTTGCCGAACGCTTTCATGGGCGAGTCCTTGTAATTAGTCGAATTCAAAATTTAGCCGAAGAGTATAGCGCCCCCGAACAGACGGCCGGTCAGCGATCACGTCGGCAGTACATCCAGCGGCAGTTTCAACTTGGCCGCCAGTGCTTGCGCCTCCAGATGCCCGGCAGGCGCCAGCAAGCGCAGCGTCATACCCGATTGCTCGGCCATTTTCCGGGCTTCGGCGACCAGTCGCTCGGCAACCCCGCGGCGACGGGTAATTTTGCGCACACATATTTGGGACAAGTGCCAGGCATCTTGGTGCCTTTGCAAGCGGGCCGCGCCCAGCAGGCGATCATTGAAGCGTCCGGCGATCAGTGTGCCATCGCGCAAACAGTCTTCGATCAACTGCGCTTCCCCGGAAAACGGCGCGAACAGCCAGTCTGGGGCGTCGTGGTAGATCTTGTGCAGATCCTGCCGATCCTGGGCAGTGGCTTGGTTCAGCGGCTCGACAATGATCGGCATGGTGATTCCTGTGAGGTCATGAAGCGATGGAGATCGGATGACGTACAAAAGGTGATGTCAGTTTGGTTTTTCTGTCACTTGCAGATGGTAACCTTTGCCCGTTCGTCCGTCCTTCTGCGACCTGTTGTCGCACAACAAGGCGCTCCACCAAAAAAACGGTCATGCCTGCGTGCGTCAAGGCCGGGAGTGAACCGTGGCTGGCGAACCCTACTGATAATTGGGGGATACACAATGACCACGAGCATAACGGCGGACGGCTACAGCGCCGACCAGCCTGCGTTCCTGTCCAAGGAGCGGATCATCGCCAAGCCCGGTTTCAACCGCTGGCTGGTGCCACCGGCCGCGTTGGCCATCCACCTTTGCATCGGCATGGCCTACGGCTTTTCGGTGTTCTGGTTGCCGCTGTCCAAGGCACTGGGCATCACCGCTCCAGTGGCCTGCGCGCCAGACATGAGTTTTATCGCGCAAGTCTTTTCGTCCCAGTGTGACTGGCCGATCTCGATGCTCGGCTGGATCTACACCCTGTTCTTCATCTTCCTGGGTTGCTCGGCCGCCATCTGGGGTGGCTGGCTGGAGCATGCCGGGCCGCGCAAGGCCGGTGTTGTATCGGCGCTGTGCTGGTGTGGTGGTCTGCTGATCTCGGCGCTGGGGGTGTATACCCACCAGATCTGGCTGATGTGGATCGGCTCCGGGGTCATTGGCGGTATCGGCCTGGGCCTGGGCTACATTTCGCCGGTGTCGACCCTGATCAAGTGGTTCCCGGACAAGCGCGGCATGGCGACCGGCATGGCGATCATGGGCTTTGGCGGCGGCGCAATGGTCGGTGCTCCGCTGGCGGCGGCGTTGATGGGGCATTTCGCTTCGCCAACCAGCGTCGGCGTGTGGCAGAGCTTCCTGGTGATGGCCGCGATCTACTTCGTGTTCATGATCGGTGGCGCATTGTCCTACCGAGTCCCGCCAACCGGCTGGAAGCCTGAAGGCTGGACCGCCCCGGCGAAAAAAGCCTCGAACGCAATGATCACTCATCGTAATGTTCACGTGAATGTGGCCTGGAAGACGCCGCAGTTCCGTCTGGTGTGGCTGGTGCTGTGCCTGAACGTATCGGCCGGTATCGGCATCCTCGGCATGGCGTCGCCGCTGTTGCAGGAAGTGTTCGGTGGCAAGTTGCTGGGCAATGACCTGGCGTTCGGCCAACTCGACGCTTCGCAACTGGCTTCGATTGCTGCCATCGCTGCCGGTTTCACCGGTTTGCTCAGTCTGTTCAACATCGGCGGGCGTTTCTTCTGGGCTTCGTTCTCGGATTACCTGGGCCGCAAAAACACTTACTTCGTGTTCTTCGCCCTGGGCTTCGCGCTGTATGCACTGATCCCTAACCTCGGCCACCTGGGCAACGTCGCGCTGTTCGTGGCGGCGTTCTGCATCATCCTGTCGATGTATGGCGGTGGTTTCGCGACTGTTCCGGCGTATC
Organism: Pseudomonas sp. GV085; assembly: GCF_003050925.1. GTDB lineage: Bacteria > Pseudomonadota > Gammaproteobacteria > Pseudomonadales > Pseudomonadaceae > Aquipseudomonas. The sequence continues at coordinate 103,130 of NZ_QAOV01000003.1, forward strand.
TGGCGGACCTGTTCGGTACGCAAATGGTCGGTGCGATCCATGGTCGCCTGCTGACGGCGTGGGCGGCTGCCGGCGTGCTCGGTCCAGTGCTGGTGAACTATCTGCGTGAGTATCAGCTGAGCATCGGCGTCGAGCGCGCAGCGGCGTACGACATCACCCTGTACATCCTCGCCGGCCTGCTGGTGCTGGGTTTCCTGTGCAACCTGCTGGTGCGTCCGGTGGCCGACAAGTACTTCATGACCGACGCCGAACTGGCCGCCGAACAGGCATTGGGTCACGACAAAGGCGCTGACAGCAGCACGTCGCTGGAGTGGAAAGCCGCGCCGGGCACCAAGCCGCTGGCGGTTGCGGCGTGGCTGGTGGTGGGCATTCCGCTGGCGTGGGGTGTTTGGGTGACCTTGCAAAAGACCGCGGTGTTGTTTCACTAAGTAAACGCATCACCCTTGTAGGAGCGAGCCTGCTCGCGATAGCGGTCTGACAGTCGACAATGATGTTGAATGTGAGGGCCTCATCGCGAGCAGGCTCGCTCCTACAGTTGTTTTGGGGTGTCTGAAATGGCTTGTATGGACATGTCTATCGCCAACACCCCCGAATTCACTCCGTCAGGGATATCACCTCGCGTGTTTCTGTTTGGCGCCCGCGCCCCTATAATGACTGCCTTTTTCGCCCAATGATTTTGCGGAGCTGGTGATGGCCGAACGTAAGGCGTCTGTCGAGCGCGACACTCTGGAAACCCAGATCAAAGCCTCGATCAACCTCGATGGCACCGGAAAGGCCCGATTCGATATCGGTGTTCCTTTTCTTGAGCACATGCTGGACCAGATCGCCCGTCACGGGCTGATCGACCTGGATATTGTCAGCAAGGGCGACCTGCATATCGATGACCACCACACGGTGGAAGACGTCGGTATCACCCTCGGCCAGGCGTTTGCCAAAGCCATCGGCGACAAGAAAGGCATCCGTCGCTACGGCCACGCCTACGTGCCGCTCGATGAAGCGCTGTCGCGCGTGGTGATCGACTTCTCCGGTCGCCCAGGCCTGCAGATGCACGTGCCGTACACCCGCGCCACCGTGGGCGGCTTCGACGTTGACCTGTTCCAGGAATTCTTCCAGGGCTTTGTCAACCATGCATTGGTCAGCCTGCACATCGATAACCTGCGTGGCACCAACACCCACCACCAGATCGAAACCGTGTTCAAGGCTTTCGGCCGCGCCCTGCGCATGGCCGTGGAGCTCGATGACCGCATGGCCGGGCAAATGCCATCGACCAAGGGCGTCCTGTAATGCAGACAGTCGCGGTTATCGATTACGGCATGGGCAACCTGCACTCGGTGGCCAAGGCCCTCGAGCACGTCGGTGCCGGCAAGGTGCTGATCACCAGCGATGCGAACGTGATTCGCGAAGCCGACCGGGTGGTTTTCCCTGGCGTCGGCGCGATTCGCGATTGCATGGCGGAGATCCGTCGCCTCGGCTTCGATTCGCTGGTACGTGAAGTCAGCCAGGACCGTCCGTTCCTCGGCATCTGCGTGGGCATGCAAGCCTTGCTCGACACCAGCGAAGAGAACGACGGAGTCGACTGCATCGGCCTGTTCCCGGGTGCGGTGAAGTTCTTCGGCAAGGATCTGGTCGAAGACGGCGAACACCTGAAAGTCCCGCACATGGGCTGGAACGAAGTGAAGCAGAAGGTCAGTCACCCGCTGTGGCACGACATTCCGGACATGGCGCGGTTCTACTTCGTGCACAGCTACTACATCGCTGCCGCCAACGCGCGGCAGGTGGTGGGGGGCGGTCACTACGGTGTCGATTTCGCCGCGGCGCTGGCCGAAGGCTCGCGTTTCGCCGTGCAGTTCCACCCGGAGAAAAGCCATACCCATGGCCTGCAGTTGCTGCAGAACTTCGCTGCGTGGGACGGTCGCTGGTAAATGGCAACCAAGAAGTCCAAGCCGCCGATTCTGACCCTCACTCCCGAGCAGGAGAGCGAGGCCAATCGCAAGATCAAGCGTTTCATGGAGGACCGCTTCGAACTCGACCTCGGCTCGTTCGAGGCGGCGGAGATTCTTGAGCTGTTTACCCGTGAAATTGCTCCGCACTATTACAACAGGGCGATTTTCGATGTGCAGGCGCACCTCAAAGAGAGGTTCGAAAGCATCGAAAGTGACCTGTGGGCGCTCGAGAAAAACTGATTTCCGAGCCAAGCTGATCATTCAAATTTGAAGGTTTGCCAGATGCTGATTATTCCCGCTATCGATCTTAAAGACGGTGCCTGTGTTCGTCTGCGCCAGGGCCGTATGGAAGATTCCACGGTGTTCTCCGATGACCCGGTGAGCATGGCTGCCAAGTGGGTGGAGGGCGGTTGCCGTCGTCTGCATCTGGTCGACCTGAACGGTGCGTTCGAAGGCCAGCCAGTCAACGGTGAAGTGGTCACTGCCATCGCCAAGCGCTACCCGAACCTGCCGATCCAGATCGGCGGCGGTATCCGCTCCCTGGAAACCATCGAGCACTACGTGAAAGCGGGCGTGAGCTACGTGATCATCGGCACCAAGGCCGTGAAAGATCCGGCCTTCGTCGCTGAAGCCTGCCGCGCGTTCCCGGGAAAGGTAATCGTTGGCCTGGACGCCAAGGACGGTTTCGTCGCCACCGATGGCTGGGCTGAGATCAGCACCATTCAGGTGATCGACCTGGCCAAGCAGTTCGAAGCCGACGGCGTGTCCGCCATCGTTTATACCGACATCGCCAAAGACGGCATGATGCAGGGTTGCAACGTACCGTTTACCGCCGCGCTGGCTGCTGCAACAAAGATCCCGGTGATCGCTTCCGGCGGCATCCACAACCTGGGTGACATCAAGACCCTGCTCGACGCCAAGGCGCCAGGCATCATCGGCGCGATCACCGGCCGTGCGATCTACGAAGGCACCCTCGACGTCGCCGAAGCGCAAGCTTTCTGCGATTCGTACAAAGGCTGAGGAAACGACCATGGCCCTGGCCAAACGCATCATCCCTTGCCTGGACGTGGACAACGGCCGGGTGGTCAAGGGTGTGAAGTTCGAAAACATCCGCGACGCCGGTGACCCGGTGGAAATTGCTCGTCGCTACGACGAGCAAGGTGCCGACGAGATTACCTTTCTCGACATCACCGCCAGCGTCGACGGCCGCGACACCACGCTGCACACCGTCGAACGCATGGCCAGCCAGGTGTTCATCCCACTGACCGTGGGCGGCGGCGTACGCACCGTGCAGGACATCCGCAACCTGCTCAATGCCGGCGCGGACAAGGTTTCGATCAACACCGCCGCGGTGTTCAACCCGGAATTCGTCGGCGAGGCCGCGCAGCATTTCGGTTCGCAATGCATTGTGGTGGCCATCGACGCGAAGAAGGTTTCCGGGCCGGGCGAAACCCCGCGCTGGGAAATCTTCACCCACGGCGGTCGCAAGCCAACCGGTCTCGATGCCGTTGAGTGGGCGAAGAAAATGGAAGGCCTGGGTGCCGGCGAAATCCTGCTGACCAGCATGGACCAGGACGGCATGAAAAACGGCTTCGACCTGGGCGTCACCCGCGCCATCAGCGATGCGCTGGGCATTCCGGTGATTGCCTCCGGCGGTGTCGGCAACCTGCAGCACCTGGCCGACGGCATTATCGAAGGCCACGCCAGTGCGGTATTGGCGGCAAGTATTTTCCACTTCGGCGAATACACCGTGCAGGAAGCCAAGGCCTATATGGCCCATCGCGGAATAGTGATGCGCTAAACATACAGGCTAGTGGACATCATGGCGGGCCCAAGGCACTCTTGGGTACGCCATGGATTTCGGTAGCCAGATATGCTTAAACGCTTTCTTCTCGTTCTCGCCAGTGCTTCTCTGTTGCTCATTAACGGGGCACACGCTGCAGATCGTTCCGATACCGGCCTGGTGTTGCTGACGGAAAACTTCCCGCCATACAACATGGCGAAGAACGGCAAGAACTTCGCTCAGGACGAGAACATCAATGGCATCGCCACCGATATCGTCCGCGAGATCTTCAAGCGCGCCGACATTACCTACAGCCTGACGCTGCGTTTCCCTTGGGAGCGAATCTACAAACTCACCCTGGAAAAACCCGGTTACGGCGTATTCGTCATGGCGCGGTTGCCGGATCGCGAAAAGCTATTCAAATGGGTAGGTCCGATTGGCCCGGATGACTGGATCATGCTGGCCAAGGCTGACAGCAAGATCACCCTCGAAACCTTGAATGACGCGCGCAAGTACAAGATCGGCGCCTACAAGGGCGACGCCATTGCCGAGACGCTGGCCAAGCAAGGCCTCAACCCGATCGTTGTGCTGCGTGATCAGGACAACGCGAGAAAACTGGTCAACGGCCAGATCGACCTGTGGGCCACCGGTGACCCGGCCGGGCGCTATCTGGCGCGCCAGGAAGGGGTTAACGGGTTGAAAACCGTACTGCGTTTCAACAGTGCCGAACTGTACCTGGCGCTGAACAAGAATGTGCCGGACGAAACGGTGGCCAAGCTCCAGGCGGCACTGGACCAGATGCGCAAGGAAGGGCGGGTGGACGAGATCATGGCGCAGTATCTGTAGAGTCCTGCACAAATCAATGTGGGAGCGAGCCTGCTCGCGAAAGCGGTTTTACAGTCGACATTTGCGGTGACTGTCATGACCCCATCGCGAGCAGGCTCGCTCCCACAGTTGTTTGGTAGTGCCCACGGATTAGCGATACACCCCATCCTTGCCATGCGCCGCCGTCGCCCGGTTGCTGCGCACACTGATCATCTGCCGGATATCAATCCACTCGATCCCCTGAGCCTTGAGCTTGGGTAATTCGCGTTCCAGCACCGCCAGGGTCTGGGGATACGGATGCCCGATCATCACCGCCGAACCCTGCTTGTGCGCGAGGCTGATCGCGGTCTGCAACTGGGTCAGGATTGCTGCTTCAGTACGTTCATCATCGAGAAACACATCCCGCGAAACGCTCGCCAGACCGATCTTCTGTGCTTGGGCAGCGGCCACAGTCCCGGCACTGGTGCGGCTGTCGACGAAGAACTTGTGTCGTCGTTGCAAATCCGCCATCAGCCAGGCCATAGCCGCTGGTTGTGCGGTCATGCGGCTGCCCATGTGGTTGTTGATGCCGCTGGCGTACGGGACCATTTTGAACGCGGCGTTCAGGCGTTTTTCCAGCTCCTCGACGGGCAGCTCGGGATGCCAGGCGAACGGTCCGGTGGCCGGATCCATAGGCATGTGCAGAATGACGATCTTGCCGGCGCGACGGGCTTCGCGGGCGAACTCGGTGGCGTGGGGCGTGTCCGGCATGATTGCCGTGGTCACAGGGCCGGGCAGGGCCAGCACGCGGCGATCCCGGGGCAGGTTCTGCCCCAGGTCATCGATGATCAGACTCAGGTAGGCTTTGTGGGGCGTCGATCCGGCGGGTTCTGCGTGAGCAATACCCGCCAGACAACACAACAGCCCGATCAGCAACCGCAGAAGCATCTCAACGGCCGGACGTGATGCTCAGCCCTTTGAGCAGGCTCAGGGCCTGGGCCAATTGGTAATCATCGTCCTGTGGCATCGGCTTGGCTTTGCCGCTGGAACCGGTCGGTTTGTCTGCGCCGCCGTTGCCGTTGCCCAGGTGACCCTGCAGGTCCGCTTCCTTGAAGTAGTCGCTGTCCTGCTCGCTGGTGATCTTGGCCTTGCGCACTTCGATGTCCGGGACGATGCCCTGGGCCTGGATGGAGCGGCCGTTCGGCGTGTAATACAGCGCCGTGGTGATCTTCAATGCGCGCTCGTTGTTGAGCGGCAGAACCGTCTGTACCGAGCCCTTGCCGAAACTGGTGGTGCCCATCAGCACGGCGCGTTTCTGGTCCTGCAGGGCGCCGGCGACAATTTCCGAAGCCGAAGCGCTGCCGCCGTTGATCAGCACGACCATTGGCACGGCTTCGCTTTCGTCCTTGCCGGTGGCAGAGAAGCGCAGCTCGGAGTTGGCAATACGGCCCTTGGTGTAAACGATCAGGCCCTTGGTAATGAAGTGGTCGACCACTTCGACCGCCGATTGCAACACCCCGCCCGGGTTGTTGCGCAGGTCGAGAATGATGCCCTTGAGCTTCTTGCCGTTGTCCTTGCGCAGCTTGGCCAGGGCCTTGGAAACCTCTTCGCCGGTCTTGACCTGGAACTGGGTGATGCGGATATAGCCGTAGCCCGACTCCAGCAACTGGCTCTTCACGCTCTTCACCTGAATGACGGCGCGAGTCAGGGTCACGTCGAACGGTGCCCCGCCGTCGCGCACCAGGGTCAGGGTGATTTTCTGGCCGATCTTGCCGCGCATCTTGTCGACGGCTTCGGTCATGCTCTGGCCACGGGTGGGTTGGCCGTTGATCTTGACGATGAAGTCGCCGGCCTGGATGCCGGCCTTGGAGGCCGGGGTGTCATCGATGGGCGAAACCACCTTGATGAAGCCGTCTTCGGCACCGACTTCGATACCCAGGCCACCGAATTCCCCGCTGGTGCTTTCCTGCAACTCGGCGAAGTCTTCAGGGCCGAGGTAGGCCGAATGCGGATCGAGGTTGCCGAGCATGCCCTTGATGGCGTTTTCCAGCAGAGTCTTGTCGTCCACTGGTTCGACATAAGCGGCTTTGATCCGGTCCATCACCTCGGCAAAGGTGCGCAACTCATCCAGCGGCAGTGGCGCCTTGGTGGTCGCAGCAGTGCCTGCAGGCGCAACCGCCGGGGCTGGTTGAGCGGCAAACGCCAGAGGCGCGCCGATCACCAGGGCGATCGTCAGGGCCAGCGAGGTAAGGCGGGACAAATACAGCATGTCGAACGAACTCCTAATGTAGGTAACTCAACGCCTATCCTTGCGCGTGGCACCATTGCGCGGGGTCACTCGGGTGACCCAGCTGACGAATTGCGAAATACAGCGCTGGTGTGTCCTGCCCGCCACTGTTACCGACAGTGGAAATAGGCTCACCGGCTTTTACAACGTCACCCGCAGACTTGAGCAGCGTCTGGTTGTGACCGTACAGACTCAGATAACCATTGCCGTGGTCGAGAATCACCAGCAACCCGGCGCCACGCAACCAGTCGGCGAACACCACGCGACCACCGTGTACGGCACGCACTGCACTGCCGGCAGACGCGCCGATCATCACGCCGTCCCACTTGGTCCGGGCATCGTCGCCACGGCTTTCACCGAAACGCGCCAGCAGTCGACCGTCGACAGGCCAGGGAAGTTTGCCGCGGGTTGACGCAAACGGGCCGCCAAAGGTCTCGCCGGAACTGGAAACCAGTGCGCCTGGTGTCGATCTGACCGGTTTGCGTGGGGCATCGTCGCTGGCATCTGCCTGCGCCTGGGCCTCACGTAAACGCTTTTTTTCGGCTTCCTGCTGGGCAATCAGCGCTTTTTGCCGCGCTTCTTCTGCCTCACGGGCCTGGCGGGCCAGGGTTTCTTCAATGGTTTTAAGGACTTTAGACAGGTCTGCCTGATCCTGCTCGCGAGCAGCCAGTTTCTGATCGCGAGCCTTTACGTCGTCATTGAGTTTGGCCAGGACTTTCTGGCGCTCCTGGCGAACTTTCTCGAGTTCGTCACGCTGGGTATCGAGGCTGCTTTGCTGCACCAGCAATTGCGCCTGTTGCATGGCGATGTCTTTCTCGACGTTTGACAGTTGGCGCAGGGTTTCGTTGAAACTTTTCAGCTGCTCCAGGCGAGCCTGGCTCAGGTAGTCGTAATAGGTGAGGGTGCGAGCGAATTTTTCAGGATTTTGCTGGTTGAGCAGCAGCTTGAGGTATTCCTGACGACCGTTCTGGTAGGCCGCCCGGGCCTGCATGGCGATCAGTCGTTGCTGCTCAGTGCGCGCGCTCTGGAGTTTTTTTTTCTCTGCATCGAGGCGCTGTAGCTCGGCTTCGCTTTTCTTCAGCTCTTTTTGCAGGGCTTCGACCTGCTTCTCGAGCTTGCCCATTTCGGTTTCGGTGCCCTTGAGCTCTTTCTGCACACCGGACTTCTCTTCCTGCAGCTTGCCCAGCAGTTTCTTCAGCTCGGCAATATCCTGACGCGTGGCGTCCAACTGTTGTTGGGTGTCTGCGCGCTCGTCAGCAAAGGCCGGTTGGAGCAGGCATGTCAAGGCTAGGGCTATCAGGACGCGAAGCATAGGGGCGGGCGGCACCAGGGAAAGGGACAGCCTAGTATGCCCGCCATGGGCGGCAAAAAAAATGCCCATTTCTGACTGTGTGATAACTGGGCCGAAAAACACCGAAAACCCACTGTAGGAGCAGCCGGTCGACGCTCGACTGCTCGCGATGGCGTCCTAACATTCAATATCGATATTGACTGTCAGATTGCTATCGCGAGCAGGCTCCCCACAGGGTTTTGTGGCGTTCGGAAGATCTAATCAGACCAGAATCGAAGTCCCGGTCATTTCCGCCGGTTGCTCAAGGCCCAGCAACTTCAGCATGGTCGGCGCCACGTCCGCCAGCACGCCGCCTTCGCGGACCTTCAGGTCGCGCTTGCCGACATAGATGAATGGCACCGGCTCGGTGGTATGCGCAGTGTGCGCCTGGCCAGTGGTCTCATCGGACATTTGCTCGACGTTACCGTGGTCAGCCGTGATCAGCGCTTCGCCACCGACCTTTTCCAGTGCATCGACGATGCGACCCACGCACAGGTCCAGGCATTCAACGGCCTTGACCGCCGCTTCGAACACGCCGCTGTGGCCGACCATGTCGCCGTTGGCGTAGTTGACCACGATCACGTCGTAACGCTGGTTTTCGATGGCATCGACGATGCGGTCGGTGACTTCCGGTGCGCTCATTTCCGGTTGCAAGTCATAGGTGGCGACTTTCGGCGACGGAATCAGGATGCGTTCTTCGCCCGGGAACGGTTCTTCGCGGCCGCCGGAGAAGAAGAAGGTCACGTGGGCATATTTTTCGGTTTCAGCGATGCGCAGCTGGGTCTTGCCGTTTTTCGCCAGATAGTCGCCCAGCACATTTTCCAGGCTGCCGGCAGCAAAAGCCGACGGTGCAGGGATGCTGGCGGCGTATTGGGTCAGCATGACGAAACCGGCCAGTTTCGGCTGGCGGGCACGCTCGAACTCACTGAAGTTGTCTTCGACGAACACGCGTGTCAGTTCGCGGGCGCGGTCGGCGCGAAAGTTCATGAACACCACGGCATCACCGTCTTCGACTTTTACCGGCTCGCCAATGGAGGTAGCTTTGACGAATTCGTCGCTCTCGCCACGCTCGTAGGCTGCTTGCAGGCCTTCCTGAGCGGTGGCGGCGTTGAATTCGCCCTGACCATCGACAATCAGGTTGTAGGCCTGAGACACGCGGTCCCAACGGTTGTCGCGGTCCATGGCGTAATAGCGACCGATGATGCTGGCGATCCGGCCTTTGCCCAAGGCCTGGAAAGTCGCGTCGAGCAGTTCGATCGACGACTGCGCGCTTTTTGGCGGAGTATCGCGGCCGTCGAGGAAGGCGTGCAGGTAGATGTTTTGCGCACCGCGCTTGAAGGCCAGTTCGGCCATGGCGACCAGGTGATCCTGGTGGCTATGCACGCCGCCATCGGACAACAGGCCCATGAAATGCACGGCTTTGCCAGCGGCGACGGCTTTGTCCACGGCGGCGCAGATGGTCGGGTTCTCGAAGAACTCGCCGTCGCGGATCGATTTGGTGACGCGCGTGAAGTCCTGATACACCACGCGGCCGGCGCCGAGGTTCATGTGGCCGACTTCGGAGTTGCCCATCTGGCCATCCGGCAGGCCGACGTCCATGCCGCTGCCGGAGATCAGGCCGTTCGGCACTGTGGCCCACAGGCGGTCCAGTACGGGCTTCTTCGCGGCGAAGATGGCGTTGGATTCAGGGCTCTCACTGTGACCGAAGCCGTCGAGAATGATCAGGACCAAAGGTTTAGGCGTGGTAGTCATGGAATCCACTCGTGGCTGAGGTAAAAGGGGTAATGGAAAAAGGAGTCGCAGTTTAAAGCGAAGTTCCTGCCACGTCACCGCCGGACGGGGTTTGGCCCACCATAGTGGCTGTGTATACTGGCCGACATTTTAACGCCCTGGAACCTCCTTCGATGGTTGCTCACCTGATTGAATTCGCCACTAACCACTACATTCTCGTCGGTATCTTCGTCGTACTGCTGGCGTTGCTGATTGCCTATCAAATGCAGGGCGGCGGCCGTAGCCTGAGCACCGGCGAACTGACCGGGCTGGTCAACAAGGACGCAGGCGTGGTGATCGACATTCGTCCAACCAAGGATTTCGCCGCCGGTCACATTGTCGGCGCGCTGAACATTCCCCAGGACAAACTGGCCGCCCGCGTTGGCGAACTGGAAAAGCACAAGGCCAAGACCATCATCCTGGTCGACGCCATGGGCCAGACCGCCGGCACCCACGCCCGCGAACTGATGAAATCCGGCTTCACCGCCGCCAAGCTGTCCGGCGGTATCTCCAGCTGGAAAGCCGACAATCTGCCGCTGGTGAAGTGATATGAGTAGCGTCGTCGTCTATTCCAGCGATTACTGCCCTTTCTGCTCGCGAGCCAAGTACCTGCTCGAGAACAAAGGCGTGGCCTTCGAAGAGATCAAGGTCGATGGCAAGCCGCAGGTGCGCGCTGCGATGGCCCAGAAGGCCGGGCGTACGTCCGTGCCGCAAATCTGGATCGGCAGCACCCACGTGGGCGGTTGTGATGATTTGTTCGCCCTGGAGCGTGCCGGCAAGCTCGACGCGCTGCTCAGGGCCTGACGGTAATACCCCAAACAAGCAAACCTAAAAGAACCCTGGATCAAGAAGGATCTGCGATGACTGACCAACAGAACACTGCTGCGACCGAAGAAGAAACTGCACCGCAATTCTCCTTGCAGCGCATTTATGTGCGTGACCTGTCCTTCGAAGCTCCGAAAAGCCCGGCGATCTTCCGCCAGCAGTGGGAGCCGAGCGTCGCTCTGGATCTGCAGACTAAACAAACGTCTCTGGAAGGTGACTTCCACGAAGTCGTGCTGACCCTGTCGGTCACGGTGAAAAACAGCGAAGAAGTGGCGTTTATCGCTGAAGTGCAGCAGGCCGGGATCTTCCTGATCAAGAACCTGGACGCCGCTTCGATGAGCCACACCCTGGGTGCGTTCTGCCCGAACATCCTGTTCCCGTACGCTCGCGAAGCGCTGGACAGCCTGGTGACCCGTGGTTCGTTCCCGGCGCTGATGCTGGCTCCGGTAAACTTCGATGCGCTGTACGCTCAAGAGCGGCAACGCATGCAGGATTCGGGCGACGCTCCGACCGTTCAATAAAAAAGCTTCGTTTGGCCCATGAAAAAGCGCCTTTGACGGCGCTTTTTTCATGGGCCAAACGAAACCTGCGGCAGCTCCTACATTGGGTCGTGGTGTTATTTGAAGTCGTTCTGACGCCAGGCTTCGTAAACGGCCACCGCCACGGTATTGGACAGATTCAGGCTGCGGCAGCCCTCGCGCATCGGCAGGCGCAGGCGTTGCTCGCCGGGCAGGGCATCCAGCACCTCAGCGGGCAAGCCTCGGCTTTCCGGGCCGAACAGGAACGCATCGCCCGGGGCGAAGCTGGCATCGTGGAACGGCCGCGAACCCTTGGTGGTGAAGGCGAACAGTCGTGGATGGCCGAGGCTTTCCAGGCAGCTGGCAAGGTCCGCGTGGCGTTGCAGGGTGGCATACTCGTGGTAATCGAGGCCGGCCCGGCGCAGGCGCTTGTCGTCCATCTCGAAGCCCAGCGGTTCGATCAAATGCAGGTGGCAGCCACTGTTGGCGCACAGCCTGATAACGTTGCCGGTATTCGGCGGAATTTCTGGTTGGAAAAGGATGACGTGAAACATGCACGGCTCCGAAGGTAAAGATGACGCGCATTCTACGCCGCCAGAAGGCGAGCGTTCGAAACTATTCCTGCGGGTGATGGGCTCGCTGGCGATTGTCGGGGTAATGGTCGGGATGATGATCGGTCGCCTGACCACGCCAGACCCCAGCCAGTTGCAGCAGGTTGAGGTGACGAGCGACGGGCTGGTGGTGTGGTTCAACAACGAGCCCAAGACCCACGGCGAGATGGTTGATGGCAGTGTCGCGCTGCTGTTTGGCGCCGAGGGCAAGGCGCAGAAAGGCCAGCTCAAGCTCGGCGGCAAGGACGTGAACTGGCGGGTACGTTTGAGCGATGGGGGGCTGTTGCTGACACTGGTGGCGGCCCGCCCCCTGCAGGGCGAGTGGGCCGGTAGCGAGGTCGATGACCGCTGGCGGCTGGAGATCCATCTCCGGGAGCAATAAAAGAGGGGAATCCCCGGCCTGCCTGTACCAAGGTCCCCAAAACGGGAGGCTCGTCGCGAATGCGGTGTGAGCCTGGTGTAAAGAAGGAACCCCTGACCTGCCTGTATCAAGGGCCCCAAACGGCTGGGCTCGTCGCGGATGCGGTGTGAGCCCGGTGTAAAGAGGGGAATCCCCGGCCTGCCTGTACCAAGGTCCCCGAAACCGGGTAGGTGAACTGGTTCACTTGATAGGGTTAATGCAGGGGGCGTGCCAGGTTTTAACAGTGCGAAACAAAAAAACGCCTAAAAACGCCGAAAGCCCCGTAATCCGGGGCTTTCGTGTTTTTTCGATAGGGGTTCGATTGCGAACGCAGGTAGGGTTTCGACGCTGTTTTTGTGCGCGATTGCGGTTCACGGTGCATTGCGGCGGTGCACAGATAACCCCAAAAGCATCGCGAGCAGGCTCGCTCCTACAGGGTTCGATGGTGTCTACACGATAGTGAAAACACCGAAAATCCACTGTAGGAGCGAGCCTGCTCGCGATTGGGCCTAACGGTCAGCGAAGAAACAAAGGCTGTTTAGCCCTCATCCCCCTCATCATCATCCCCACCATCCACCTTCATCCCCAGTTCCTTGATCTTGCGGGTCAAGGTGTTGCGCCCCCAGCCCAGCAACACGGCGGCATCGCGACGGCGGCCGGCTGTGTGTTTGAGCGCGGTCTCGATCATGATCCGCTCGAAGGCCGGCACGGCGCTGTCGAGCAGGCTCGACTGGCCGCGGGCCAGCGCCTGGTCGGCCCACTGGCGCAGGGCCTGCTCCCAGTTGGTCACGGGCGCCGAATCCTGCGGCAGGCTCAGCAGCTCCGGCGGCAGGTCACCGATATGCACTTCGCGACCTGAAGCCATCACCGTGATCCAGCGGCAGGTGTTCTCCAGCTGCCGCACGTTGCCGGGCCACGGCAGGTTCTTCAGGTATTCCTCGGTTTCGCTTTTCAGCAGCTTTGGCTCGACGGCCAGCTCCTGGGCTGCGCGGCTGAGGAAGTGCTTGGCCAGGGTCGGGATGTCTTCGCGACGGTCCGACAGGCGCGGGATGTGGATGCGGATCACGTTGAGGCGATGGAACAGGTCCTCACGGAATTTTCCGGCATGCACCAGGGTTTCCAGATTCTGGTGAGTCGCAGCGATGATGCGCACATCGACCTTCACCGGCACATGACCGCCGACGCGGTAAAACTCGCCATCAGCCAGTACGCGAAGCAACCGGGTCTGGGTGTCGGCCGGCATGTCGCCGATTTCATCGAGGAACAGCGTGCCGCCGTCAGCCTGTTCGAAGCGCCCGCGCCGCAGGTTGGCCGCGCCGGTGAACGCGCCTTTCTCGTGGCCGAACAGTTCGGATTCCATGAGGTCTTTGGGGATCGCCGCCATGTTCAGCGCGATGAACGGCGACGCTGCCCGCGGGCTGTGACGGTGCAGGGCGTGGGCCACCAGCTCTTTACCGGTACCCGATTCGCCGTTGATCAGTACGGTGATGTTGGAGTGGCTCAAGCGCCCGATGGCGCGAAACACTTCCTGCATCGCCGGCGCTTCGCCGATGATTTCCGGGGTGCGGGTCAGGGTCGGGGCGACTTCCAGGCCTTGTTGTTCCTGGGCGTGCTGGTTGGCGCGCTTGACGAGGGAAACCGCCTCGTCGACGTCGAACGGCTTGGGCAGGTACTCGAAAGCGCCGCCCTGATAGGACGCGACAGCGCTGTCCAGGTCGGAGTGAGCGGTCATGATGATGACCGGCAGTCGTGGATGCTGCTCGCGAATCCGCGCCAGAAGCTCCAGGCCGCTGGCGCCGGGCATGCGGATATCGGAAATGATCACGTCCGGCTGCTGGCGAGCCAGGCGGCTCATCACACCATCGGCGCTGTCGAAGCTTTGCGTGGTCATGCCTTCCTGCTGCAGGGCTTTTTCCAGGACCCAACGGATAGAACGGTCGTCATCGACGATCCACACGGTTTCACTACGGCTCATGTCGATGTGGCTCCTTGTTCCAGTGGCAGAAAGATCGAGAAGGTGGTGTGGCCGGGGTGGCTGTCACATTCGATCAAGCCCTGGTGCTGGCTGATGATGTTCTGGGTAATGGCCAGGCCCAGTCCGGTACCGTCCGGACGTCCGCTGACCATGGGAAAGAAAATGGTTTCCTGAAGTTCTGCAGGGATGCCCGGACCGTTGTCGATGATCTCGATCTTGGTCACCAGGCGATGACGCACGTGGCCGATGGTGAATTGGCGCATGGCGCGGGTGCGCAGGCTGATGCGGCCCAGGCGCAGTTCGTTCTGGCTGCTGATGGCCTGCATGGCGTTGCGCACGATGTTCAGCACGGCCTGAATCATTTGCTCGCGGTCGATCAGGACGTCGGGGATGCTTGGGTCGTAGTCGCGCACCAAGGTGATGCAGCCCTGGCTTTCGGCCTCCACCAGATGGCAGACACGCTCAAGCACTTCGTGGACATTGCACATGGCCAGCGACGGCAACTTGTTGGAGCCGAGCATGCGGTCCACCAGGTTACGCAGGCGGTCGGCTTCTTCGATGATGACGTTGGTGTAGTCGCGCAGGCTTTCTTCCGGCAGTTCCCGGGCCAGCAATTGTGCCGCGCCGCGAATCCCGCCCAGCGGGTTCTTGATTTCATGGGCCAGGCCGCGGACCAGCATCTTGCTGGTTTCTTGCTTGGAAAGCTGTGCTTCTTCCTTGGTGATCCGCAGCAAGCGGTCACGCGGGTGGACTTCGAGCAGCAGCATCGTGTCGCCGTTGCTCAGGATCGGCGTTACCGCGTAGTCGACAGTCAGGGTCTGGCCGGTGAGGGCGGTGAGCATGGCTTCGCGTTTGGTGAACGGGTGCGCTTGTTCGACGGCCTGGCGCAACGAATTCAGCGCTTCGGTCGACTCGGTAAACAACTCACTGATGAACTGCCCATGGCTGCGTTGACCGCTGATGGCCAGCAGCATCTCCGCCGCCGGGTTCATGTACTCGAGGCGCAGTTCGGCGTCGAGCAGGATGGTGGCAGTGGTGAGGTTGTCGAGTAGCAAGCGGTGGAGTGCGTCGCTAATGGTCATCGGGACCTCTTTTAGGGCAGAGCATGCGCAAGAAAAAAAGCGCTGGTACGGGCAAAATGCAAAAACCAAACCAAGGCTCCGAAAAGAAGCGTTCAGCGCCTGAAACAGGCGTTTGACGCTCGTTTGCGTGGCGCTTTGCCAGCTTTCGCGGGTACTTTCGAACCAAAATGGGTTGGAATGTGAGTACGGTGCAAGCAATTGCACCAATATAGTGCGCAAACCTGAACGAGGTTAGAAAAGTCTCAGGAAAGGATTTTTTTCTTCGCCGGGTTTGTCGCTGAGCGGGCATTCCGGCCGCTGGCCGTAGTCTTCGAGAGTGCAGGGTTTGATCCTGCGCTTCTGGGTGAGAGACATGCGTTGCATGTGGAAAGGCTGGCTGGCGCTGCGTTCTACGATGCGTCCCTGTTCGTCGAGGATTTCCACGGACAGGGTATGGCTGCCGCGATCGAGGTTGCTCAGCGGGAACACCGGACTCAGGCCGGGTTCGGCGATGGGCTGGCCGTCGAGCAGCAACCGGTAGCGGTGACCGGGGTGCAGGGCCGGTTCGTTGGTGGCGCTGACGATGACTTCGCCGGTGTTGCTGCGGATGGTGGCGTCGGGTTCCGGGATCAGGATGCGCAGTACTTCATAGTGGAACAGCGCTTGTACTTCAGGGCTGCTCCGGGCAATCAACGGCGCTGCGCGGGCGGGGTTGGCCGCTATTCGATTGCTCGGTGCCAGCGGTACGCGCCTGGCGTCGCCGGGTTTGGGATGGTCGGTGAAAACCCGATTGCCCTGAGCGTCGACATACATGAAGACCTCTGCCGAGGCGGGCAGGGCGATCAGGCAGGTGATCAGTAGCCACGCCTTCAAGGCTTGTGCACCCGCTGTACGGTGAATGTCACCGCAGGGCTCTGCTGCACAACGTTTCCGCCATCGATCACTTGTACGGCAAGGCGGTGTTCGCCGCGATCGATGTTCACCAGCTGCAGGCTCGGCACATTGCCTGGCTGGCCGTAGGGCTGATCGTCCAGCAGTAGCCGCAACAGGTGGGGGGCTTGCAGGCGCGGCTTGATCAGCACCGTTATGGTGAACGTGCCGTTGTTGGCGCGCAGGGCTTCGGTGGTGGGCAGGCCGGACAGCTCCAGTACTTCATAGGCCTTGTGGGGCGGTTCATTGCGAGCGGTTTCAGCAGTCGGTGCGGCTTCGCCGGGAGGCTGGCGCTCGACGCTGTTGAGAGGCGGCAGGTCGACCGGATGGGCGCTGACGCCGTCAGGCGGTTGATTGCTGTACGCGGTGGCGCCGTTGGCGTCCGTGTACTTGTAGATCTGCGCCGTGGCGGGCAGAACGATCAGCAGCAGGATGAAGAGAAAACCGCGACCCATAAAAACAACCGGAAACGAAAACGTAGGGTTGCAGCATAGGTCAGGGTT
This sequence comes from Pseudomonas sp. GV085, assembly GCF_003050925.1. Lineage (GTDB taxonomy): Bacteria > Pseudomonadota > Gammaproteobacteria > Pseudomonadales > Pseudomonadaceae > Aquipseudomonas. Next base: position 119,870 of record NZ_QAOV01000003.1, read on the forward strand.
GGTGGTTGGCCCAAGTCGCTAAACATTTGCGCATGATTCACGGAGATCTGGCGGACGCCTCAATCCCCTGTGGAAACAGATCAGCCATCGAATCGTGCACATAAAAAAGGCCTCCCGAAGGAGGCCTCTCTTTTGTCACGCCGCTTGCGCAGGCGCTACCGGATCAGCAGCTGTAGTACAGCTCGTATTCCAGTGGGTGTACGAAGGTACGTACCTTGATTTCTTCTTCGCTTTTCAGGGCGATGTAAGCGTCGATGAAGTCGTCGCTGAAAACGCCGCCTTTGGTCAGGAACGCACGACCTTTGTCCAGTTCTTCCAGGGCTTCTTTCAGGCTGCCGCAAACTTGTGGGATCTCTTTGGCCTCTTCAGGCGGCAGGTCGTACAGGTTTTTGTCAGCAGCGTCGCCAGGGTGGATCTTGTTCTGGATGCCGTCCAGGCCAGCCATCAGCAGTGCGGCGAAGCACAGGTACGGGTTGGCAGCCGGATCCGGGAAGCGTGCTTCGATACGGCGGGCTTTCGGGCTCGACACGTAAGGAATGCGGATCGAAGCGGAACGGTTGCGAGCCGAGTAGGCCAGCATCACAGGAGCTTCGAAGCCTGGAACCAGACGCTTGTAGGAGTTGGTCGCCGGGTTGGTGAAGCCGTTCAGGGCCTTACCGTGCTTGATGATACCGCCGATGAAGTACAGGGCGGTGTCGGACAGGCCGGCATAGCCTTCACCTGCGAAGGTGTTCTTGCCATCTTTCCAGATGGACATGTGTACGTGCATACCCGAGCCGTTGTCGCCGTACAGCGGCTTAGGCATGAAGGTAGCGGTACGGCCGTAGGCATCGGCTACGTTGTGCACAACGTATTTCAGAGTTTGGGTTTCGTCGGCTTTCTTCACCAGGGTGTTGAACTTGACGCCGATTTCGTTCTGGCCGGCAGTCGCCACTTCGTGGTGGTGAACTTCGACGGTCAGGCCCATTTCTTCCAGTGCGTTGCACATGGAGGTACGGATTTCGTGGTCGTGGTCGAACGGCGGAACCGGGAAGTAGCCGCCTTTGACGCCTGGACGGTGGCCTTTGTTGCCGCCTTCGATGTCCTGGTCGGACATCCACGAACCTTGTTCAGAGTAGATCTTGAACATGGAGCCGGAAATGTCGGACTTGAACTTCACCTGGTCGAAGATGAAGAACTCTGGCTCTGGACCGGCGTATACGGTGTCACCGATAGCGGTGGCTTTCAGGTGCTCTTCGGCGCGCTTGGCGATCGCACGTGGGTCGCGATCGTAGCCTTGCATGCTCGAAGGCTCGATGATGTCGCAGACGAGGATCAGGGTCGGTTCTTCGGTGAACGGATCCAGAACAGCGGTGGAGTCGTCCGGCATCAGGATCATGTCGGAAGCTTCGATGCCTTTCCAGCCAGCGATGGAGGAACCGTCGAACATTTTGCCGACTTCGAAGAAGTCGTCATCCAGCGCATCGCGAGCCGGCATGGTCACGTGGTGCTGAGTGCCTTTGGTGTCCGTGAAGCGCAGATCAATCCACTTGACGTCATGATCTTTGATGAGTTGAACCGACTTCGACATAGTGTCCTCCGGGTGGCTTCGGGCTAGTAATGGATGCCCTTATAATGTGGGTGATGCCGGCGCGAATACTCTGCCAAGGCAACCTGCCTCACAAGGGAGCAAATTGCATGCCAGTGCCCCAGCATGGGTTTTTTGCCCCAAATTCACGCTTGTGAGGTTGTTTTACGCTTTAAAGCAGAAAATATCGCCCTGTAATGTGGCGTCAAATCCAATAAATGACCTGTTTTGGTGCGCGCCAAACCTTCTGCACATTAACTGGTTAAACCTTGAGCAATTTCCGCTATAATCCGCGCCCCCCTTTTTCGGCAGGCCCTGCGCGCGCTGTTTCCATGAAATTAATCGTAAAAGTCTTCCCCGAGATCACCATCAAGAGTCGACCTGTCCGGACGAAATTTATCCGCCAGTTGGCCAAAAACATCCGCGCCGTGCTCCGCGATCTGGACCCGGCCGTGGTGGTGAACGGCGTGTGGGACAATCTCGAGCTGGAAACCCGCGTCACCGACCCGAAAGCCTTGAAAGAGATGGGTGAGCGCCTGACCTGCATGCCGGGCATCGCGCACTTTCTGCAGGTCGACGAGTACCCGCTGGGCGACTTCGACGACATCACCGAAAAGTGCAGGCAGCACTACGGCGATGCGCTGGCCGGGAAGATTTTCTCGGTGCGCTGCAAGCGTGCGGGCAAGCACCCGTTCAGCTCGATGGACGTCGAAAAATACGTCGGCAGCAAGCTGCGTCGCGAGTGCGGCGCCGCCGGGATCGACCTGAAAAAGCCTGAAATCGAAGTCCGCATCGAAGTTCGCGACCAACGGTTGTTCGTGATCCACAGCCAGCACAACGGCATCGGCGGTTATCCGCTGGGCGCCCTGGAGCAGACGCTGGTGCTGATGTCCGGCGGCTTCGATTCCACCGTGGCGGCCTACCAGATCATGCGCCGTGGGCTGATGGCGCACTTCTGCTTCTTCAATCTGGGCGGACGTGCCCACGAACTGGGCGTCATGGAAGTCGCGCATTTCATCTGGAAGAAGTACGGCAGCTCGCAACGCGTGTTATTTGTCAGTGTGCCGTTCGAAGAAGTTTTGGGCGAAATTCTCGGCAAAGTCGATAACAGTCATATGGGCGTAGTATTGAAGCGTATGATGTTGCGCGCTGCGTCCCAAATTGCCGATCGACTGCACATCGACGCACTGGTCACCGGTGAGGCGATCTCCCAGGTGTCGAGCCAGACGTTGCCGAACCTGAGCGTGATCGACTGTGTGACCGACAAGCTGGTCTTGCGTCCGCTGATCGCCAGCCACAAGCAGGACATCATCGACCTGGCCAACGAAATCGGCACCGCTGATTTCGCCCGGCACATGCCGGAATACTGCGGCGTCATCTCGGTCAATCCGAAGACCGCGGCCAAGCGCTATCGCGTCGAGCATGAAGAGAAAGAATTCGATATGGCGGTACTCGAGCGTGCGCTCGAAAACGCCAAGCTGGTGCCGATCGATCGCGTGATCGACGAATTGGGCCAGGACTTGCAGATTGAAGAAGTCAGCGAAGCGCTGGCCGGTCAGATCGTCATCGACATCCGCCACCCGGATGCCGCTGAAGACGACCCGCTGGAGCTCGCTGGCATCGAGGTACAAACGATGCCGTTTTATGCAGTGAACGCTCGTTTCAAGGAACTGGACCCTACTCGCCAGTACCTGCTGTATTGCGACAAAGGCGTGATGAGTCGCCTGCATGCCCACCATTTGCTCAGTGAGGGGCATGCCAATGTGCGCGTTTATCGACCGAGCTAAGTGCCCGGGGCTGTTTGCCTGTGGCCTGCGTCACCGGCCCCCCGATGCCACCGTCAAGCTGTAACGGCTTTCACGGACGCTACTGTTAATCGCTGCCAAGACTTGTCAGCACACCGAATCCTCTGATCGAGATACACAAGTGATCGAAAATCTACGCAACATCGCCATCATTGCCCACGTTGACCATGGTAAGACCACCCTGGTAGACAAACTCCTGCGTCAATCCGGCACCCTGGAGCGCAACGAGCTCAACGACGAGCGCGTGATGGACTCCAACGACCAGGAAAAAGAGCGCGGTATTACCATTCTGGCGAAAAACACCGCCATCAACTGGAACGGCTACCACATCAACATCGTGGACACCCCGGGCCACGCCGACTTCGGCGGCGAAGTTGAACGCGTAATGTCGATGGTCGACTCCGTTCTGCTGCTGGTTGACGCTCAAGACGGCCCTATGCCGCAAACCCGTTTCGTGACCAAGAAGGCTTTCGAAGCCGGCCTGCGTCCAATCGTGGTGATCAACAAGGTTGACCGTCCAGGCGCGCGTCCGGACTGGGTTCTGGACCAGATCTTCGACTTGTTCGACAACCTGGGTGCCACCGAAGAACAGCTGGACTTCAAAGTCGTCTACGCCTCGGCCCTGAACGGTATTGCCGGTCTGGACCACACCGAAATGGCTGAAGACATGACCCCGCTGTACCAGTCGATCGTCGACAACGTACCAGCGCCGAAAGTCGACCGTGACGGTCCGTTCCAGATGCAGATCTCCGCACTGGACTACAACAGCTTCCTGGGTGTGATCGGCGTTGGCCGTATCGCCCGTGGTCGCGTCAAGCCGAACACCCCGGTTGTGGCTATCGACGCTGACGGCAAGAAGCGCAACGGTCGTATCCTGAAGCTGATGGGTCACCACGGCCTGCACCGCATTGACGTTGAAGAAGCTTTGGCTGGCGACATCGTCTGCATCAGTGGCTTCGACCAGCTGTTCATCTCCGACACCCTGTGCGACCCACTGAACGTCGAAGCGATGAAGCCGCTGACCGTTGACGAACCAACCGTTTCCATGACCTTCCAGGTAAACGACTCGCCTTTCTGCGGTAAAGAAGGCAAGTTCGTGACCAGCCGTAACATCAAGGAACGTCTGGACAAGGAACTGCTGTTCAACGTTGCTCTGCGCGTTGAAGAAGGCGACACCGCCGACAAGTTCAAAGTCTCCGGCCGTGGTGAGCTGCACCTCTCGGTACTGATCGAAACCATGCGTCGCGAAGGCTTCGAAATGGGTGTTGGTCGTCCGGAAGTGATCATCCGTATGGTTGATGGCGTCAAGCACGAACCGTACGAAAACGTGACCATCGACCTGCCGGAAGAATCCCAGGGCGCGATCATGGAACAGATCGGTATCCGTAAAGGCGACCTGACCAACATGGTTCCGGATGGCAAGGGCCGTGTGCGCCTTGAGTACAACATCCCGGCCCGTGGTCTGATCGGTTTCCGTAACGAGTTCCTGACCCTGACCTCCGGTGCAGGCATCCTGACCTCGATCTTCGACCGTTACGACACCATGAAGTCCGGTGACATGTCCGGCCGTCAGAACGGCGTGCTGGTATCGGTTGCTACCGGTAAGGCACTGACCTACTCGCTGGAAACCCTGCAGTCGCGTGGCAAGCTGTTCATCGAACACGGCCAGGACATCTATGAAGGTCAAATCGTTGGTCTGAACAGCCGCGACAACGACCTGGGTGTTAACCCAACCAAAGGCAAGAAGCTCGACAACATGCGTGCTTCGGGTAAAGACGAAACCATCGCTCTGGTTCCGCCTGTACGCTTCACTCTGGAGCAAGCTCTGGAATTCGTACAAGAAGACGAGCTGTGTGAAGTCACGCCTAAGTCCATCCGTCTTCGCAAGAAGATCCTGGGCGAAAGCGAGCGTACCCGCGCTGCCAAGAAGTCCGGTAACTAAGTCATTTAGTTAGCTGACAAAAAAACGCCCCCGACCGCAAGGCCGGGGGCGTTTTTGTTTGTCTGCGATTTGTGCGGTGTTTGTGCGGGCCCCTTCGCGAGCAGGCTCGCTCCTACAGGGAAACGCATTCCAATGTAGGAGCGAGCCTGCTCGCGATGGCGGCCGATCAGCCGCCGAAAACTCCAGGAAACATCAGAACCGCTCGATACTCCGCGAACTCCGCTCGCGCTCCACTTCCTTGGGCTTGTACGCACAATACCCCGGCCGCGGGCCGATTTTCGGGTGGTTGCGGCAGGTATCCGGGCGCTTTTCATAAATAGTGCACAGACGGCTCTTACGATCCAGATACAGGCAATCATTGTTGCTCATGCGTTGGAGGGTGAAGATTCCCGACTTCTGGTTGAAGCGCTCGACCAAACCTTCCTTTTGCAGGCGTTTGGCGATGTTCTTCGGCGGATCGCCCAGCTCGAACTCATCGACCACGCCGATGCGGATCAGATCCTTGATCTTGACTTCGACGGGCAGGGTGCAGCAGCTGGACATGCACGAGCCGCACATCGGGGCAGAGTACTTGGCCCAGGTATCGAGGCGGTCGATCTCTGCGGCAGCGATCAGGTTCGGCTTCATCATCGTTTGTTACCAGCGTGTGCATCAGGGCGCGCGATAATACCGGGACTGGTGGATTTTTGAACAACCTTTCGCCAGATTTTTTCACTGCCGGCCAATAAGCCGTTAATCCGGCACGGCCCCTGCATTGAATCAGGTACACGACAATGTATTGCCGAGCCGATTCGCACTAACTGGAAAAACTGCCGAACCAGAGCCTCTACCGCCTGTCAGACCGTCTAGGCTCAGACAACTTCAAGCTCGCTCGAGGTCCTATCGATGACTCAAGAACCACTTGTTCGCGAAGCAGAGGTGGCCGCATTCCGCGACGCCGTCTTGACCAAACTCACTTATGCAGTGGGTAAAGACCCGGATCACGCCTTCGACCATGACTGGTTCGAAGCCATTGCCCTGGCCGCCCGAGACCACATGGTCGAGCACTGGATGGACCATACGCGGCAGATCTACCGCAAAGGTCAGAAGCGCGTTTATTACCTCTCCCTGGAGTTTCTCATCGGTCGGCTGCTGTTCGACAGCCTGAGCAACCTCGGCCTGCTCGATGTGGCCCGCGAAGCTCTGACCGAACTGGGTGTCGACCTTGAGCGCATCCGTTTGCTGGAGCCCGATGCGGCCCTGGGCAACGGCGGCCTCGGGCGTCTGGCGGCGTGTTTCCTGGAAAGTATGTCGACCCTCGGCATCGCCGGTCATGGCTACGGCATCCGCTATGAGCACGGGTTGTTCCGCCAGGCGATTGTCGATGGCTGGCAGCAAGAGCAGACCGAACACTGGCTGGATTTCGGCAACCCGTGGGAGTTCGAGCGGCCGGAGGTGGTGTACCCGATCGGCTTTGGCGGCAGTGTCGAGACCGTGACCGATGAAAACGGCAAGTCCAGGCAAGTCTGGCACCCGGCGGAAACCGTGCGGGCCATTGCCTACGACACGCCGGTGGTCGGCTGGCGCGGGGCGAGCGTCAACACGCTGCGCCTGTGGCGCGCCCGGGCCATGGAAGAACTGCACCTGGAGCGTTTCAACGCCGGCGACCACCTGGGCGCCGTGGCCGAAGTGGCCCGGGCCGAAAGTATCTCCCGGGTGCTGTACCCGGCGGACAGCACCGAAGCCGGCCAGGAGTTGCGCCTGCGCCAGGAATACTTCTTCGTCGCGGCGTCCCTGCAGGACTTGCTGCGCCGCCATCGCAACATGCACACCTCGGTGCTGACCCTGGGCGATCACGCATCGATCCAGCTCAACGACACTCACCCCTCGATTGCCGTGGCCGAGCTTATGCGGCAACTGGTCGACGTGTATGACGTGGCGTGGGATGCAGCGTGGCAGGTCACCGTCGATACGCTCTCCTACACCAACCACACATTGCTGCCCGAGGCGCTGGAAACCTGGCCGGTCGGCCTGATGGAACGCATGTTGCCACGGCACATGCAGATCATTTACCTGATCAACGCCCAGCACATCGACTCCCTGCGAGCCAAGGGCATCCATGATTTCGACGTGCTGCGTGCGGTGTCGCTGATCGAGGAAGACAACGGTCGTCGGGTGCGCATGGGCAACCTGGCGTTTCTCGGCTCCCACAGCATCAACGGTGTGTCCGGGTTGCACACGCAACTGATGCGCCAAACGGTGTTCTCTGAACTGCACAAGCTGTACCCGGAGCGAATCAACAACAAGACCAACGGCATTACCTTCCGCCGCTGGCTATACCAGGCCAACCCCGAGCTGACCTCGATGCTGGTCGATACCCTCGGGCCTGAAGTGCTGGATAACCCGGAAACGCGTTTGCTCGCCCTCGAGCCGTTCGCCGAGAAAAATGCATTCCGCAAGGCATTTGCCGAGCAACGCCTGCACAGCAAGAAAGCCCTGGCGTACCTGATTCATGAGCGGCTGGGCGTCGCGGTCAACCCGGCGGCGATGTTCGACGTGCAGGTCAAGCGAATCCACGAATACAAACGCCAGTTGCTCAACCTGATGCACACCGTGGCGTTGTACCAGGCGATTCGCGCGGAACCGGAAATCGACTGGGTGCCACGGGTAAAAATCTTCGCCGGCAAGGCCGCCGCGAGTTATCACCAGGCCAAGCTGATCATCAAACTGACCAACGACATCGCCAGGGTGGTGAACAACGACCCGACCGTGCGCGGTTTGCTCAAAGTGGTGTTCCTGCCCAACTACAACGTCAGCCTGGCGGAGAGCATCATTCCCGCGGCGGATTTGTCCGAGCAGATCTCCACCGCCGGTTTCGAAGCGTCAGGCACCAGCAACATGAAATTCGGCCTGAACGGCGCGCTGACCATCGGTACCCTGGACGGGGCCAACGTGGAAATGAGCGAGCGCATCGGCACCGAGCACATGTTTATCTTTGGTCTCAGCGCACAGCAGGTCGAGGCGCGCAAACAGAACCATGAGTTCAATGCGGCACCGGATATCGCCGCCTCCCATCGTCTCAACGATGTGCTGCAAGCGATTCGCAGCGGCGTGTTCTCGCCGGATGATCCGTCCCGTTACACCAACCTGATCGACTCGTTGGTAGATTATGACCGCTTCCTGGTCTGCGCCGACTTCGACTCGTACTGGAACGCACAGATGCGCGTCGAAGACCATTGGCACGATTCGAACCAGTGGTGGCGTTCGGCGGTGTTGAACACGGCGCGGATGGGCTGGTTCTCGTCGGACCGGACCATTCGCGAGTACGCCACGGAGATCTGGAAGGCGCTGGAGTAAGTCTTCAGGCTGGTGGATATACTGGCGCGCCGGAAAAGATCGTCCGAACGCGGCCCGAGCCTTCGGCAGCTCCTACAGGATCGCGTAGGAGCTGCCGAAGGCTGCGATCTTTTGGGCGCTGGTTACGCTAATCTTTCGGGATTGAGCTTAGGGATATCGACCATGCAATGGATTTTCATGCTGATCGGGCTGGTGCTCGGCTGGATACTCGACGAGTCATTCAGTGATGCACTGCTGGGCGCGTTACTCGGATTGGGTGTCGGCCAGGCCGTTCGCATGGCTCGCATGGACGCTCGGGCAGCCGAGCAGCAGCGCTTGCTGGAACAGGCACAGGTTGCGCTGCAAGCAGTCGAGCAACGGCTGGCAGTGCTTGAAGCATCAGGCGTCAAGGCGCCGCAAACCCGTGAACCGCTGGTATCGCCTGAAGCCCTCCTTGATGAAACACCTGCTACAGCCCCGGAATTGATCTGGGAACTGCCGCCCGAGTTCGAGCCAATCCCCGCAGCGGCCAGCGAAATCGCCGATGCCTGGAAACCCGAGCCGACTGCTCGCGAAGCTCAATCGACTATCCCCCCGCATGGCCCGAACCTCATCGACCGCGCCATCAGCCGCGCCCGTGCCTGGTTGTTCGGTGGCAATACCGTCTTGCGGGTCGGCGTGGTGCTGCTGTTCCTCGGCCTGGCCTTTTTGCTGCGCTACGCCACCGAAGGCGTGGTGGTGCCGCTTGAGTTGCGCTACGCAGGCGTTGCGGCGGCAGCCCTGGGGTTGCTCGGATTGGGTTGGTGGTTGCGAGCACGCAACAACAGTTACGCGTTGATCCTGCAGGGCACCGGGATCGCCGTGTTGTACCTGACAGTGTTTGCCGCGATGCGCCTGCATCCGTTACTCGATCCCTCGGCGGCGTTTGGCCTGCTGGTGGCGGTGACGATCTGTTCGGCGATTCTCGCCATTACCCAGGACTCCCTGGGGCTGGCCGCCGCTGCCGCACTGGGTGGCTTCGCCGCGCCCATCCTGGCCTCCACCGGCGCCGGCAGCCACGTCGCGCTGTTCAGTTACTTTGCCCTGCTCAACGCCGGCATCCTCGCCATTGCCTGGTTCAAGGCCTGGCGGCTGTTGAATGTCATCGGGTTCACCGGCACCTTCGGCATCGGTTTCGCCTGGGGCCTGCGCTCCTACTCGCCGGAGTTGCTGTGGAGCACCGAGCCGTTCCTGATGGTGTTTTTCCTGATGTACCTGACTATTGGTCTGTTGTACGCCCGGCGCAAGTTGATGGCGATGAGCGATGCACCGGCAGAGAACAGTCGCGAGGCGCTGCTGCAGTGGTCGGCGCGCAAGGGTGACTACGTCGACGGCACGCTGCTGTTCGGCCCGCCGCTGGTGGGTTTCGGCTTGCAGTTCGCACTGGTGCAGCATCTGGAATTCGCTGCGGCGTTCAGTTCCTTGACGCTGGGCATGATTTACATGGGGCTCGCCCGTTGGCTGATGGCCGGGCGCACGCTGTTGCTGGGGGAAACCTGCCTGGCCTTGGGGGTGATCTTCGCCAGTCTGGCGATTCCGCTGGGGCTCGATGCGCGCTGGACGACGGCGGCGTGGGCGGTGGAAGGCGCGGGGATCTTCTGGCTCGGTCTGCGTCAGCAAAGGCCCCTGGCCCGGGCCTTTGCCTTGCTCCTGCAACTGGGGTCGGCGCTGGCGTTTCTCAGCGAGTTGCACAGCAGCGAGAGCAGCCTGCTCGACGGTGTGCCATTAGGCGCGCTGTTGTTGGGTGTCGCGTTGTTGTTCAGCTTCTACCAGTTACGCAAAGCCTTGCCGGAGCAGATCAGGCCTTGGGAGCTGATAGGCCTGCCAGTCCTGGCTTGCATCGGGCTGGCGTTTCTCTATTTGCTGGCACCGCTGTTTTTCTTCAGTCACGGCACGGTGATCAGTTGGGCCTTGGCCGGGGCGCTGACGTTGTTGGTTGGCCTGCGCCTGCCATCGCGCACGTTCGTGTTCACCGCGCTCGCGGTGCAACTGTTGGGTGGCACGCTGTTCCTGGCGACGGGGCCGCAGTTCAGTGAAGGGGGGATCCCCTTGGCCCATGGCGGGTTCTGGGCGCCGCTGGTGCTGGGACTGGCCGCGATGGTCGGGGCTTGGCGTTTGCAGATTGGTCGTTCGCTCGGAGCGTTCGAAGGGCTGAGTCTGTTGCGATTGTCCCAGGCACTGCTGGTGTGGGGCGCAGGCTGGTGGGCGTTGGCCTGGGTCATCGAAGTGGTGCATTTTGCGCCGTTGCCGATGCAGGCGACTTTGTTGTTGGGCATCGCTGCCGTGAGTGTGGCGCTGTGGACGGTGTTGGCGCTGCGCCTGAAATGGCCGTCACTGGGAATACTCGGCACGGTGTTGATTCCCGCGGCGGCACTGGTACTGCTCGCGGCCTGGCACTCGCGTTATCACCCGGCGGCCAACTTCGGCTGGCTGGCGTGGGCCGCCGTGTTCGTCGTGCATTTCATGTCCCTGCGGCGTCTGGCGCCCATGCTGCCGGCGCGCGTGCTGAGCGTCGCCCATGTGCTCGGCTGTTGGCTGTTGATGGGGGTGCTGGCTCTGCAACTGCGTTACGGCTTGCTGGTGTTGTCCGAGCAATACAACGCGTGGCGCTGGTTGGGCTGGGCGATTCTGCCAAGTCTGTATCTGGTGTCGATGGCGGCACCTCGCGTGTGGCCTTGGCCGGTGTCGACATATTCGAGGGAATACCGTGTATACGCCGCCGCACCACTGGCGTTGCTGATGCTCGGCTGGTTCTGGCTGGCGAATGTCGCCAGTGACGGCAACGCCGAGCCACTGCCCTACGTGCCATTGATCAACCCGCTGGAGCTCGGCCTGTTGTTCGCGCTGTTCGGCGTCTATGTCTGGTCCCGCAGTGCCATGACACAACTGGCGGTCCGCGAGGATTACGTCGCCATCGCCACGCAAGGGGTCACCGGCGCCTCGCTGTTCGTGTTCTTTACTGCATTGGTGATGCGCACGGCGCACCATTGGAGCGGGGTGCCGTTCGAGCTGGATCTGTTGCTGGAGTCGATGCGGGTGCAAGCCGGCCTGTCCATCGTCTGGACCCTGATGGCCCTGAGCCTGATGATCGGCGGCCATTTGCGTCGCCGCCGCGAAGTCTGGCTGATCGGTGCCGCCTTGATCGGCGTGGTCGTGGCCAAGCTGTTCTTTGTCGAATTGAGCAATCGCGGCGGGCTGGCGCGGATCGTGTCGTTTATCGGAGTCGGCGTGTTGCTGCTGGTGGTGGGCTATTTCGCCCCGCTGCCGCCCAAGCGCGTCGACGCTGTGCCGGATACCGGGAAACCGCTCGCGGAATCCGAAGGAGTGTCATCTTGAGTCAGAAGCTGAATCTGGGGTGGCTGGGCGCTGTTGCCATGGGTGTGGTGTTGTCGGCGGTTGCCCAGGAAAAACCGGCGGATTTCACCACCCAAGTGCCCTTGTCGGTATCGGGCGAAGGCCCTTGGTACCGCCTTGAACTGCCCCTGAACGTACAACTGAATGCACGCCAGGCCGACCTGAGCGATCTGCGGGTGTTCAACGCCGTCGGTGATGTTCAGGCTTATGCCCTGGCCCGGCAGTCGGCGCAGAGCAGTGAAACGCGCACCTTGAACGAGGTGAAAAGGTTTGCGCTGTACAACTCGGTGGACGCCACTGAAACCGCGCCGAGCGTACGGGTGCAATCGAGCGCCAACGGCACCTTGGTCGAGGTGCAGCCCTCCAGTCAGCTGGAGGCGGGTGAGGAGGAGTTGCGCGGCTGGTTGCTCGACGCTTCCGCGATCAAGGCGCCGTTGCAGCAATTGATTCTCGACTGGACCAGCGAGCGCGACGGCTTCCAGCGTTTCACCCTCGAAGCCAGCGACGATTTACAGCATTGGCAGTTCTGGGGCGAAGGGCAGGTGGCGCGCCTGACCTTTGCCGACGAGCGGGTCGAGCAGCATGAAGTCAACCTGCCGGGCCAGTCGGCGCGCTACCTGCGTTTGCTGTGGATTACACCGCATTCGGCACCGACGCTGACTTCGGCGCAACTGCAAAGCGCCAGTACCCGCAGCCTGCCGCTGTCGTTGGTCTGGTCCCAGGCGTTGGCCGGCAGCAGCACGAAGGCGGGTGAGTACACCTGGCAGTTGCCGATGGGGCTGAATGTCGAGCGAGTGCAGGTCGAGCTGAGCCAGCCCGGCAGCCTGGCGCCGGTGAGCCTGGCCGGTCGGCGCGACAGCAGCCTGCCATGGCAGCCGTTGGGCAGCGGTTTGCTCTATCGCCTGACCCAGAACGGTGAGGACGTGGTGCAAAACCAATTGCCGTTGTCAGGGCAAATCGTCCAGCAATTGAAACTGACCGTAGACGAACGCGGCGGTGGCCTGGGTGATCAGGCGCCGACGCTGAAGTTTGCCGTGCGCGCCACGCAACTGGTGTTCCTGGCGCGCGGGCCGGGGCCTTACACGTTGGTCGTGGGGAATGCGACGGCGAAGGCGGCGAACTTGCCGCTGTCGACGCTGATTCCGGATTACAGCCCGGCGAAGCTGGCGACCCTGGGCCGGGCCATGGTGGATGTCGGGGCGGTGGTCTCGAATGCATCGACAGAAAAAACGCTGGCGACGACGGACACCCAGTGGAAGAAGTTCGGCTTGTGGGCGGTGTTGTTGCTCAGTGTCTTGTTCCTGGCGGCGATGGCGTTCAGTTTGTTGCGCAAGCCTACTGCCAAATCCTGAAAGTGGGTGCTGCGCACCCAATCGCGAGCAGGCTCGCTCCCACATTTGGTCTTTGCCAGGCACAGCTTTTGAGTCTGGCAGAGATTCCCCTGTGGGAGCGAGCCTGCTCGCGAAAGCGTTAGTTCATGCAACAAAAATACCGAATTTGCCTCTTTAACCCGAGCTCACATCCAGCCCATTTCCAACTACGCTCATCCCCGCGCATGAACTCTCTTCGGCCGATCACGTCTGATAGGAGGAAATGCGCCCCGACTCGCGCTAAACTGCGCGGGTTTTTAGCCCCCCCCATTCCTCCGGAGCCTTCCATGTCCCGCGTTACCTTGAGTCGCTATTTGATTGAGCAGACCCGCAGCAACAACACTCCTGCCGATCTGCGCTTCCTGATCGAAGTGGTGGCGCGTGCCTGTAAGGAGATCAGTCACGCCGTGTCCAAAGGCGCCCTGGGTGGCGTTCTGGGCAGCATGGGCACTGAAAACGTCCAGGGCGAAGTGCAGAAGAAGCTCGACGTGATCTCCAACGAAATCCTGCTCGAAGCCAACGAATGGGGCGGTCACCTGGCCGGTATGGCGTCCGAAGAAATGGACAATGCCTACCAGATCCCGGGCAAATACCCCAAAGGTGCGTACCTGCTGGTATTCGACCCGCTGGACGGTTCGTCGAACATCGACATCAACGCGCCGGTCGGAACCATCTTCTCGGTACTGCGTTGCCCGAACGAATACCTGAGCCAGAACGAACCTTTGAATGAAAAGGCCTTCCTGCAGCCAGGCACCCAGCAAGTAGCCGCCGGTTACGCGATCTACGGTCCACAGACCATGCTGATCCTGACCCTGGGCCACGGCGTGAAGGGTTTCACCCTGGACCGTGAAATGGGCAGCTTCGTGCTGACCCACGAAGACATCACCATTCCTGAAACCACCCAGGAATTCGCCATCAACGCGTCCAACCAGCGTCACTGGGAAGCTCCGGTACAGCGCTACGTTGGCGAATTGCTGGCAGGTGAGACCGGTCCGCTGAAAAAGAACTACAACATGCGCTGGGTCGCCGCGATGGTGGCCGACGTGCACCGCATCCTGACCCGCGGCGGTTTGTTCATGTACCCACGCGACAGCCGCGAGCCGTCGAAGCCGGGCAAACTGCGCCTGATGTACGAAGCCAACCCGATGTCGTTCCTGGTGGAACAGGCGGGCGGTGCGTCCACCGACGGCCACCAGCGCATCCTCGACATCCAGCCGGAAGGCCTGCACCAGCGTGTTGCGGTGTTCTTGGGTTCGAAAGAAGAAGTTGCGCGCGTCACGGCTTACCACAAGGAATAAACCATGACCGCGCCCTGGCAGCCGTTGCTTGACTGGTGGTTCGGAAGCTCCGAATCAGCGAGGGAAGTGGCGGCGCAGAAGCGCAAGTTGTGGTTCGGCAAGCGCGACAGCCAGGACCTCGAAGCGCGCGAGCGTTTCGGGGACTGGACCGAGCAGGCACTGGCCGGCGGATTGACCGAGTGGATGCAACATCCCGAAGGTTGGCTGGCCCTGGTGCTGTTGCTCGATCAAATCCCGCGAATGATCTTTCGCGATATTCCCAAAGCCTTTGCAGGCGATCTCCGGGCGCAGAAGCTGGTAGCCCAAGGCATTGCCGCGGATTACGACCGGCAGTTGCAGCCGATTCAGCGGGTGTTCATCTACCTGGTGTTCGAGCATAGCGAAGACCTCGCGGTGCAGAACGAAGGTGTCTCGCGCTACATCGAGCTGGTGGCGCAGCAACCGGAAATCGATCGGGCGCTGTTCAGCGATTACCTGGACTATGCCGAGCGGCATCAGAGGGTGATTGCGCAGTTTGGGCGGTTTCCCCATCGCAATGCGGTGTTGGGAAGGGAGAGTACAGCTAAGGAACTCGAGTTTCTGTCGAAACCGGGCTCTCGGTTCTGATTTTTTGTTGTAGCTGATGCCGCCATCGCGAGCAGGCTCGCTCCCACAGGGATCTTTGTCGCACTGGAGATCCAATGTAGGAGCGAGCCTGCTCGCGAAGGGGCCTTCAACAGCGCCTTAGATCCGGAAGCTTCCGACCAACTGCTTCAACCGCGCCGCCTGCTGCTCAAGATCGGCACACGCACGCAAGGTCGACTGCAGGTTCTCGACACCTTCCTGGTTCAGCATGTTGATCTCGGTGATGTCGACGTTGATCGACTCCACCACAGCCGTCTGTTCTTCAGTGGCAGTGGCGACCGACTGGTTCATGCCATCGATCTCACCGATGCGCTGGGTGACGCTGTCCAGGCGCTCGCCCGCCTGGTTGGCGATGCCGACGCTGCTTTCGCTCTGGCGCTGGCTGTCGGTCATGATGCCCACCGCTGCCCGGGCGCCGACCTGCAGTTCTTCGATCATCGTCTGCACTTGCTGCGCCGAGTCCTGGGTGCGGTGAGCGAGGTTGCGCACCTCATCGGCTACCACCGCGAAACCACGCCCGGCCTCACCGGCACGTGCTGCTTCAATGGCTGCGTTCAGTGCCAGCAAGTTGGTCTGCTGGGAGATGCTGGTGATCACTTCCAGAATCTGTCCGATGTTGACCGTGTTGCTGTTGAGGGTTTCGATGTTGCCGCACGAATCGCTGATCTTGGCCGACAACTGCTGCATCGCCGCGATGGTTTTATCCACCACCTGCTGGCCGTCTTCGGCCAGGCTGCGGGCATCGCTGGAATGTTGCGAGGCCAGGGCGGCGTTCTGGGCGATTTCCTGGGCGGCGGCACCGAGCTGGTTGATCGCCGCGGCCACGCTGCTGGTGCGCGAGGCTTGCTGGTCGGAGTTGAACATCGACGAATTCGACGCGGCCACTACACGCAACGCCACCTCGTTGACCTGGCCGGTGGCCGAGGACACTTCGATGATCGAGGTGTGAATGCGCTCGACGAAGCGGTTGAACGACAGCCCCAGCGCGCCGAATTCGTCGTGGCCGTGAATGGTCAGGCGTTTGGTCAGGTCACCTTCGCCTTCGGCGATATCGTGCATGGCGCGGCCCATGGTCAGCAGCGGCTGCATCAGCAGGCTGATCAGCATGCCCAGCAGCGCAATGATGATCACTATGGCAATCACCATGGCGATGATCGCCGAGGTACGGAACTCGCTGAGCATCGAGAACGCCGTTTCCTGGTCGAGCACCAGTGCCACGTACCAGTTCGCCGATGGCACGCCGTTGACGTGGGTGAAGGAGATGAACTGACGCTTGCCGTCGATCTCGACTTCTTTCATGCCCGGGCTGACTTTGGGCGTGTCGCTCGGATAGGCCTCGGCCAGGTTCTTGAGCACCAGCTTGCTGTCCGGGTGAATCAGGATCTTGCCGTCGGCACCGACGATGAACGCATGACCGTGACCGCCGAAGTTCAGCGAGTTGATGATCGCGCTGACGCTGGACAGGTCGATGTCGGCGCCGGCGACACCGATCATCTGGCCCTGGTGCTGCACCGGGGTGGCCACGGTGATCACCAGTTTGCCGGAAGACGCGGCAATGTACGGTTCGGTGACGATGGTCTGTTGTGCGCTATTGGCCGCCTTGTACCAGCCACGGGCGCGTGGGTCGTAGTCCGCCGCGCGGTTGCCTGCCGGGACCGAGAACATCACGCCGTCGGAGCCACCGAAGTAACTCAGCTGGAAGTTGCCGGTGTAGGCGGGCAGGTCGATGATCCGTTTCAGGCCAGCGGGAGCATTGCCATCGGCGGTGATCTGCTGGGCCATCGACTGCAGCAATTGCATTCGGCTTTCCAGCCAGGTCTGGATGTTGCTGGTGGTCAGGCTGCCGAGTTCCTGCATCGAGGCTTCGGTACTATTGCGCAAGGTTTCGCGCTGGCGATAGTCGTTGAACAGGATGAAACAAGCGAATGCGACGGCCACCACGAGGGCGGCAGCCAGCAATATCTTGTGGCTGAACTTCATGTTTCTGGTCATGGTTGAGCTACCGCAGAGGGGCTGTTCTACAAAATGGGGGAGCAAATGCCACCGACGTGGCTTTGCGTTGAATTTATGTCGACTGAGCGGCGCCAAAGATTAGGTGGATTCTGTGAAAAATGACGAAATGCACGGTAAACAAGGAAAGTGACTGATTTTCGGCAAAAGGTAGACGAGTGGCCCGATAAATAGCCTGCCGGGTACGGAACCTCACAGGGGTTTTCTCTTCTAAGCTTCAGCTTGGCAGCCATGCCAATCCCCTACGCCCCCCGGAGTTTCACCATGTCGCTGCGTTCCATCGCCCTGCTTTCGTTTTGCGTGTTGCTGGCTGCCTGCAGCAAAGTCAATCAGGAAAACTACTCTAAGCTCTCGGCTGGCATGGCCAAGGCCGATGTGGAGACCCTGTTGGGCAAGCCCGCCGACTGTTCAGGCGCGCTCGGCATGTCCAGTTGCACCTGGGGCGACAAGAACAGCTTTATCAGCGTGCAGTTCGCCGGTGACAAAGTGCTGATGTTTTCCGGCCAAGGCCTGAAGTAAACCGGGGCGTTTGCCCGCGGGAGAAAAATAATGAAACGGTTATTGATCATCCTTTTTGCCGGTCTGCTATTGGCCGGCTGTGCCACGTCTGGCCAGGACCCATTGGCCCCCAAGACTGTCAAAAGCGTCAATCTCAAGCGCTACCAGGGCACCTGGTACGAGTTGGCGCGCATGCCGATGTACTTCCAGCGCGACTGTGCGCAATCCGAAGCCCATTACACGCTCAAGCCTGACGGTAACGTGGCGGTGCTGAACCGCTGCCTGACGGCGCAGTGGCAATGGGAAGAGGTCAAAGGCACGGCTTATCCACAGGAGCCCGGCAAGGGCGACAAGCTGTGGATCGAGTTCGATACCTGGTTCTCCAGGCTGATCCCGGGTACGGCGAAGGGCGAATACTGGGTGCTGTACGTCAGCGATGACTACAAGACCGCCATTGTCGGTGATCCAAGCCGGAAGTATTTGTGGCTGTTGTCGCGCACGCCGAACGTGAATGGTGTGGTGCGTGAGGAGCTGCTGAGCAAGGCGCGTCAGCAGGGTTACGACACCACGCGACTGATCTGGCGGGCGTCGGAAGAGCAGATGGCCGAAACCTCGAACTAACAACGCATGGCCCTGTAGGAGCGAGCCTGCTCGCGATGGAGTATCAGACACTACGTGTCGACTGACACACCATCGCGAGCAGGCTCGCTCCTACAGGGTTTTTGCGTTAGTTCAGAAGATCGCGCAGGACTTGAGTGAAGGCGCGGCTGCTTTCTTCCTCGTCCGCATGCCGCCCGTCACGCACCACCCACTGGCCATTCACCAGCACATCCCGCACCTGGCGATCGCCACCGGCAAACAGCCACCGATTGAGAATCCCGTCGCCATTGGCTGTCGCCAGATACGGATCGTTGCCGTCGAGCACCAGCCAGTCGGCGCGTTTGCCGACTTCCAGTGCGCCAATCGGCTGGCCCAGCGCCTGAGCACCGCCATCCAGCGCGGCATCGAACAACGTGCGGCCGACCATTGGCTGATCCGCGCCATACAAACGATTACGCCGCTGGTCGCGCAGACGCTGGCCGTATTCCAGCCAGCGCAATTCTTCTACCACGCTCAATGACACATGACTGTCGGAACCGATGCCCATGCGCCCGCCCTGGGCGAGGAAATCCACCGCCGGGAAAATCCCGTCGCCCAGGTTGGCTTCGGTGGTCAGGCACAGGCCGGCGATGGCACGACTCTTGGCCATCGACGTGACTTCTTCCGGGTTGGCGTGGGTCGCGTGGACCAGGCACCAGCGCTGATCGACGTCGATGTTTTCGTACAGCCATTGCAGCGGACGACGACCGCTCCAGGTCAGGCAGTCGTCGACTTCTTTCTGCTGCTCGGCGATGTGGATGTGCACCGGGCATTGCTTGTCGCTGGCTGCCAGCACTTCACTGATCTGCTGCGGCGTGACCGCGCGCAGCGAGTGGAAACACAGGCCTAGGGCTTGCGCCGGTTGCTGCGCCAGCACCGGTTGCAGGCGCGATTGCAGCTTGAGGTAGTTTTCAGTGCTGTTGATGAAGCGACGTTGACCGTCGTTCGGCGCTTGGCCACCGAAGCCTGAGTGGCTGTAGAGCACCGGCAGCAGGGTCAAGCCGATACCCGCGGAACTGGCTGCCTGGCTGATGCGCAGAACCAGTTCGGCCGGATCCGCGTAAGGCTGACCATTGAGGTCGTGATGCACGTAGTGAAATTCTGCCACCGAGGTGTAACCGGCCTTGAGCATTTCGATATACAACTGGCGGGCGATGACGCCGAGTTGTTCCGGGCTGATTTTTCCGACGAGGCGATACATCAGATCGCGCCAGGTCCAGAAACTGTCATTCGGATTGCCCGCCACTTCCGCCAGCCCGGCCATGGCCCGCTGGAAGGCGTGGGAGTGCAGGTTCGGCATGCCAGGCAGCAGCGGACCGCTCAACCGCTCGGCGCCATCTGCATGGGAATCGGCCTGGATATGGGTCAAAACGCCGTCGGCGCTGACCTCAAGACGTACATTGTTGGCCCATCCACTAGGCAGCAGCGCGCGTTCGGCAAAGAAGGCGGACATGGTTCATCACCCCATCGTGTGTTATTTGTATATACATATACAGACGTTTGCCTGCCCGGTAAACTCCGGCAAGCTAGCGATATTCACTAAACGACCAAGGAATAACCGTGCCGACTCCGCCTTCAGTCTCTCCGTTGGCCGCGAACATGGGC
This sequence comes from Pseudomonas sp. GV085, assembly GCF_003050925.1. Lineage (GTDB taxonomy): Bacteria > Pseudomonadota > Gammaproteobacteria > Pseudomonadales > Pseudomonadaceae > Aquipseudomonas. The sequence goes on from NZ_QAOV01000003.1 coordinate 139,936, forward strand.
GACAGTCCGGCGCCCTTGTACGCCCGCGTCAAACAAATGATCACCCAGCAAATCGACAGTGGAAACTGGCCGCCGCACTATCGTGTGCCGTCGGAAAGCGAACTGGTCAGCCAGTTGGGCTTCAGCCGCATGACCATCAACCGCGCCCTGCGCGAGATGACCGCCGACGGTCTGCTGGTGCGCATGCAAGGTGTCGGTACGTTCGTCGCCGAGCCGAAAAGCCAGTCCGCACTGTTCGAAGTGCACAACATCGCCGATGAAATTGCCTCCCGCGGTCATCGCCACACCTGCAAGGTCATCACCCTTGAAGAAGAAGCCGCCGGCTCCGAGCGCGCCCTGGCCCTGGACATGCGCGAAGGGCAGAAGGTGTTCCATTCGCTGATCGTGCATTTCGAAAACGATATTCCGGTGCAAATCGAAGACCGTTTCGTCAATGCGCTGGTGGCGCCGGACTACCTCAAACAGGACTTCACCCTGCAAACGCCCTACGCCTATCTGAACCAGGTCGCGCCGCTGACCGAAGGCGAGCATGTGGTCGAGGCGATCCTGGCCGAGCCGTCCGAATGCAAATTGCTGCAGATTGAAAAGGGCGAGCCGTGCCTGCTGATTCGCCGCCGCACCTGGTCCGGTCGTCAGCCAGTGACTGCTGCTCGCTTGATCCATCCCGGTTCCCGTCATCGTCTGGAAGGTCGGTTCCATAAATGAGCAGTGCAAAACTTTTACGCGCCAAGGATTATCCGCGCATGCCGTGGAAAAACGGCGGCGGCAGCACCGAAGAAATCACCCGCGATGCCGGGACCGGCCTGGATGGCTTTGGCTGGCGCCTGTCGATTGCCGACATTGGCGAATCGGGCGGGTTTTCCACTTTCGCCGGTTACGAGCGAGTGATCACCGTTTTGCAGGGCGATGGTATGAGCCTGACGGTGGATGGTCAGGTTACGCGGCCACTGTTACCGCTGGACCCGTTTGCTTTCAGCGGCGAGAGCAAGGTTTCCTGCATGTTGCTGGGTGGGCCGATTCGCGATTTCAACCTGATTTATGCGCCGCAGCGTTACGGTGCGCGGTTGCAGTGGTTGAGCGGCGAGCAGCGGTTCTTCAGCTCGGCGGGCACGGTGTTGGTGTTTAGCATCAGCGATGCGCTGGACGTGGTGGTCGATAGCAACGCTTCGCAACTTGGCCGGCATGATTGTCTGCAACTCGAAGGTAACACTGGGTTGCTGGAAATCTCCAGCAACGGAGCCTGCTGCGTGATCGAACTGACAACGCGCTGATCTCCTGTAGGAGCAGCCGGTCGACGCTCGATTGCTCGCGAAAAACCCATAGGCGCCGCAAGGCATCTGGTTTTACGCGTTATCGTTCACGACCATCGCGAGCAATCGAGCGTCGACCGGCTGCTCCTACAGGGGGTGGGCTTGCTCGCGATGTCGTTCCCCCCCCCAAAAAAAAAAATTACGTTTCCCATCGCGCACCAACTTGTTACCGAACGCCCCAGCGTGGCGCAAAACCACGCTCAAGTAACAAACCCCCACGCCACAAAAATCCCCCCGAAAAAATTTCATCTACGCCAGAACCCTTGTTCCAGGCGCTCTCCAGCCGTTTCAGAATTTTTCTTGAATGCTCCTCCAATAAGTTGGCCGCTTGATTGCATATGCTTGTATGTACAAGTAAAGACGTATGTGTATGAGTCACGAGGACTCAACCATCGTCCACTGATTCGCCGGTGTGCACTGATGCCCATTGGCTTGCTCGCCCACTGCCTGGGTTGGTTTGGATTGATTGCTGAGGAGTCTTTTTCGTGACTGACATTAAACCTACAAAGTTTCGTGACGTTGAAATCCGTGCCGCACGCGGTAACAAGCTGACCGCCAAAAGCTGGCTGACTGAAGCTCCACTGCGCATGTTGATGAACAACCTCGACCCGGAAGTCGCCGAGAACCCTAAAGAACTGGTGGTTTACGGTGGTATCGGTCGCGCTGCACGTAACTGGGAATGCTACGACAAGATCGTTGAAAGCCTGACCAACCTGAACGACGACGAGACCCTGCTGGTGCAATCCGGCAAGCCGGTCGGCGTGTTCAAGACCCACAGCAACGCCCCGCGCGTACTGATCGCCAACTCCAACCTGGTGCCACACTGGGCGAGCTGGGAACACTTCAACGAACTGGACGCCAAAGGCCTGGCCATGTACGGCCAGATGACCGCCGGCAGCTGGATCTACATCGGCAGCCAGGGCATCGTCCAGGGCACCTACGAAACCTTCGTCGAAGCCGGTCGCCAGCACTATAACGATGACCTGAAAGGTCGTTGGGTACTGACCGCAGGCCTGGGCGGCATGGGTGGCGCTCAGCCTCTGGCCGCGACCCTGGCCGGTGCTTGCTCGCTGAACATCGAGTGCCAGCAGGTCAGCATCGATTTCCGTCTGAAAAGCCGCTATGTCGACGAGCAAGCAACCGATCTCGACGACGCGCTGGCCCGCATCGCCAGATACACCGCCGAAGGCAAGGCGATTTCCATCGCGCTGCTGGGCAACGCGGCTGAAATCCTGCCGGAACTGGTCAAGCGCGGTGTGCGCCCGGACATGGTCACCGACCAGACCAGCGCCCACGACCCGCTCAACGGCTACCTGCCTGCCGGCTGGACCTGGGACCAGTACCGCGCTCGCGCCAAGACCGAGCCGGCCGCTGTGATCAAAGCCGCCAAGCAATCGATGGCCGTGCACGTCAAGGCGATGCTGGACTTCCAGAAAATGGGCGTACCGACCTTCGACTACGGCAACAACATCCGCCAGATGGCGCAAGAAGAAGGCGTGGAAAACGCATTCGACTTCCCTGGCTTCGTACCGGCCTACATCCGTCCGCTGTTTTGCCGCGGTATCGGCCCGTTCCGTTGGGCTGCGCTGTCGGGCAACGCCGAAGACATCTACAAGACCGACGCCAAGGTCAAAGAGCTGATCCCGGACGACGCCCACCTGCACAACTGGCTGGACATGGCCCGCGAGCGCATCAGCTTCCAGGGTCTGCCGGCACGTATCTGCTGGGTTGGCCTGGGCCTGCGCGCCAAGCTGGGTCTGGCGTTCAACGAAATGGTACGCAGCGGCGAGTTGTCCGCGCCGATCGTGATCGGTCGCGACCACCTGGACTCCGGTTCGGTATCGAGCCCGAACCGCGAAACCGAATCCATGCAGGACGGTTCCGACGCCGTGTCTGACTGGCCACTGCTCAACGCCCTGCTCAATACCGCGAGCGGCGCGACCTGGGTGTCCCTGCACCACGGCGGCGGTGTAGGCATGGGCTTCTCCCAGCACTCGGGCATGGTGATTGTCTGCGACGGTACTGACGAAGCGGCCGAGCGTATCGCTCGCGTGCTGCACAACGACCCGGCCACCGGTGTCATGCGTCACGCCGATGCCGGTTACCAGATCGCCATCGACTGCGCCAAGGAACAAGGGCTGAACCTGCCGATGATTACCGGCAAATAAAGAAAGCGGGCCTTGGCCCAATGCAAACCTGTAGGAGCTGCCGAAGGCTGCGATCTTTTGCGTTGTTACTGACGCCGAAGATCAAAAGATCGCAGCCTCGTTTCACTCGACAGCTCCTACGCAGCTCCTACGCAGTTTCTACACAGCACCTACATAGCTTCTACACAGATACAACCAACACCGACCAACAATCCACAGAGGTTGACCCATGGCTGTTAACAGCGAACGTGCAGGCAACAAACCGTTGATCGAGAAGCGCTCGATCGACTACATCCCGGAAGCGGAAAGACACGGTCGTCTGTTGAGTCAGTTCACCCTGTGGATGGGTGCCAACCTGCAAATCACCGCGATTGTCACCGGGGCCCTGGCCGTGGTGCTGGGCGGTGATGTGTTCTGGTCGTTGATCGGTCTGTTGATCGGTCAATTGCTCGGCGGTGGCGTGATGGCGCTGCATGCCGCGCAAGGCCCCAAGCTTGGCCTGCCGCAGATGATCTCCAGCCGGGTGCAGTTCGGCGTCTATGGCGCAGCTATCCCAATCGTGCTGGTGTGTCTGATGTACCTGGGCTTCACTGCAACGGGCACCGTACTTTCCGGCCAGGCGCTGGGCCAGTTGTTTGGCGTCAGCGACACCGTCGGTATCCTTCTTTTCGCCAGTGTCATCGTGCTGGTCACGGTGCTCGGTTATCGGGTGATCCATTGGATCGGCCGTGTTGCCAGTGTCATTGGCGTGATTGCCTTTGTTTATCTGTTCAGCCGTCTGATGAGCCAGGTTGATGTTGGCGCACTGTTGCAAATCCGCCACTTCAGCTGGAGCAGCTTCTTGTTCGCGGTGTCGCTCGCAGCGTCCTGGCAGATCGCCTTCGGCCCTTATGTGGCTGACTATTCTCGCTACCTGCCGAGCAAGATTTCCTCGGTGAAAACTTTTTTTGCCGCAGGCGCAGGTTCGGTCATTGGTGCACAGGTGGCGATGGTCCTCGGCGTGTTCGCTGCCGCTTCGGCCAACGGGCAATACGCCGGCCACGAAGTGGCCTACATCGTTGGTCTGGGCGGTACCGGTGCCACCGCTGCGCTGCTGTACTTCAGCATCGCCTTTGGCAAGGTCACCATCTCCACGCTGAACTCCTACGGCAGCTTCATGTGCATTGCGACCATCATCAGCGGTTTCCGGGGTGACCTGAAGGTAACGCGCTTGCAGCGTCTGGCCTTCGTGCTGGTCATCGTCGGTGCTGCGACCCTGATGGCGTTGCTCGGTCAGCACTCGTTCCTCGGTGCGTTCAAGTCCTTCATCCTGTTCTTGCTGGCGTTCTTCACGCCCTGGAGCGCGATCAACCTGGTGGACTACTACTGCATCACCCGCGAGCGTTATGACGTGCCGGCGCTGGCCGATCCGAACGGTCGCTACGGCCGCTGGAACCCACTCGGGATCAGCGTTTATGTGTTCGGTGTGCTGGTGCAACTGCCGTTCATTGCTACCAAGTTCTACACCGGTCCGTTGGTGAGCGCCCTGGGTGGCGTGGATATTTCCTGGATCATCGGCCTGGTGCTGCCCGCCGCCGTGTATTACGCATGTGCGAAAAAATGGCACGGTGCAGTGCCCGATCAACTGATTCTGCCGGTCGAGCAGGACAGCGTTGTACAACCTGAAAAAAGCGGAGCCGGTCGCGCTGCGGCGCAGGCCTGATTGGATGTGGACAGGGCTGGATGCCTCTTGACTGCCGTAAGCCAACTCATGATTAGGAGCGTCACAACAATGAAATCGAACAAGACCCTGCTGACCGCATTGCTTTCCATGGGCCTGCTGGCCAGCGCCGGCGCCACTCAGGCGGCGGGTTGGTGCGAGTCGGGTAAACCGGTGAAATTTGCCGGCCTGAACTGGGAAAGCGCCATGCTCCTGACCGACGTGCTGCAAGTCGTGCTGGAGAAAGGCTACGACTGCAAGACCGACAGCCTTCCGGGTAACTCCATCACCATGGAAAACGCCCTGAGCAGCAACGATATTCAAGTGTTCGCCGAAGAGTGGGTCGGCCGCAGCGAAGTCTGGAACAAGGCCGAGAAGGCCGGCAAAGTCGTCGGTGTCGGCGCACCGGTTGTTGGTGCAATTGAAGGCTGGTACGTGCCGCGCTACGTGATCGAAGGCGATGCCAAGCGCAAACTGGAAGCCAAGGCGCCGGACCTGAAAAACATTGCTGACCTGGGCAAATACTCGGCGATCTTCAAGGACGCCGAAGAGCCGTCCAAGGGCCGTTTCTACAACTGCCCGGCTGGCTGGACCTGTGAGCTGGACAATAGCGAAATGCTGAAAAGCTACGGCCTGGAAAGCACCTACACCAACTTCCGCCCAGGCACCGGCCCGGCGCTGGATGCCGCCGTGCTGTCGAGCTACAAGCGTGGCGAGCCGATCCTGTTCTACTACTGGTCGCCAACGCCGCTGATGGGCCAGGTTGACGTGGTCAAACTCGAAGAGAAACCAGGCGTGAACAAGACCGTGGATATCAAGGTCGGCCTGTCCAAGACTTTCCATGACGAAGCACCGGAACTGGTGGCCGTGCTGGAAAAGGTCAACGTGCCGATCGACCTGCTGAACCAGAACCTGGGGCGCATGACCAAAGAGCGGATCGAGTCACCAAAACTGGCCAAGATCTTCCTGAAGGAACATCCTGAAGTCTGGCACGCATGGGTGAGCGAAGACGCAGCCAAGAAAATCGACGCGGCCTTGTAGGTCGGGCTTCTCCGACTGCCGGCGACGGCAGTCGGATGCTTGATCGCAACCCCTTGATTGAGAGTCTCTTATGTTTCCCGAAAGCTTTACCTTTTCCATCGCCGACTGGGTCAACGGTTGGGTCGATTCGCTGGTCACCAACTACGGCGACGTGTTCCGGCACATCTCCGACACCCTGTTGTGGGCCATCGTCAATCTTGAAAGCCTGCTGCGTGCAGCGCCCTGGTGGCTGATGCTGGCGATCGTGGCCGGTGTGGCCTGGCACGCGACCCGTAAAGTCGTGACCACCGCCGTCATCGTCGGCTTGCTGTTCCTGGTGGGTGCGGTCGGCCTCTGGGACAAGCTGATGCAGACCCTGGCGCTGATGATGGTGGCGACGATCATTTCGGTGTTGATCGGCATCCCGCTGGGCATTCTCTCGGCGCGCAGCAACCGCCTGCGTTCGGTGCTGATGCCGTTGCTGGACATCATGCAGACCATGCCGAGCTTCGTGTACCTGATTCCGGTGCTGATGCTGTTCGGCCTGGGCAAGGTCCCGGCGATTTTCGCTACGGTGATCTACGCCGCGCCGCCGCTGATCCGCCTGACCGATCTGGGCATTCGCCAGGTCGACGGCGAAGTGATGGAAGCGATCAACGCCTTCGGTGCCAACCGTTGGCAGCAACTGTTCGGCGTGCAACTGCCGCTGGCCCTGCCGAGCATCATGGCCGGGATCAACCAGACCACCATGATGGCCCTGTCGATGGTGGTGATCGCCTCGATGATCGGTGCCCGTGGTCTGGGTGAAGACGTGCTGGTGGGGATTCAGACCCTCAACGTCGGACGTGGCCTTGAGGCTGGTCTGGCGATCGTGATTCTGGCTGTGGTGATCGACCGCATTACTCAGGCGTACGGTCGCGCACGGCATGAGGTGAGCAAATGAACAACGCAACCGTGAGCAAGATCGAAGTCAAAAACGTCTTCAAGATTTTCGGCAACCGTTCCAAGGACGCGCTGGCCATGGTCGGCCAGGGCAAGACCAAGGATCAGGTGCTGGCCGAAACCGGCTGCGTGGTGGGTGTAAACGACCTGTCGCTGAGCATCGGCAGCGGCGAGATCTTCGTGATCATGGGCCTGTCGGGTTCCGGCAAGTCGACCCTGGTGCGCCACTTCAACCGCCTGATCGACCCGACCAGCGGCGCGATCCTGGTGGACGGCGTGGACATCCTGCAATACGACATGGAAGCCCTGCGCGAATTTCGTCGGCGCAAGATCAGCATGGTGTTCCAGAGCTTCGGCCTGTTGCCGCACAAGAGCGTGCTGGACAACGTCGCCTACGGCCTGAAAATCCGTGGCGAAAGCAAAGCCATGTGCGCCGAGCGTGCGCTGCACTGGATCAACACCGTGGGCCTCAAGGGCTACGAAAACAAATACCCGCATCAGCTTTCCGGCGGCATGCGTCAGCGTGTGGGCCTGGCCCGTGCTCTGGCGGCGGACACCGACATCATTCTGATGGACGAAGCCTTCAGCGCCCTCGACCCGTTGATCCGCGCGGAGATGCAGGACCAGTTGCTGGAACTGCAAAAGACCCTGCACAAGACCATCGTCTTCATCACCCACGACCTCGACGAGGCCGTGCGCATCGGCAACCGCATCGCGATCCTCAAGGATGGCCGCCTGATCCAGGTCGGCACGCCGAGAGAGATCCTGCACTCGCCGGCGGATGAGTACGTCGACCGCTTTGTGCAGCGTCGGGCGGCGGTGGTTTAAAAAGATTTGCAGTGAGTGAGCTGGCCTCTTCGCGTGCAGGCTCGCTCCCACAGGGAAATGCATTCCAATGTGGGAGCGAGCCTGCTCGCGAAGGCGGCGGTGAAGCTGCATCAATATTTGGATGAGGTTGAAGATGTCCCAGGCTGAAAAAATCGTTATCACCGAAGCTCAGGTCAGTTGGCAGGACGTGGTCGCCGTGGCCCGCGATGGCGCACAGCTTGAGCTGTCGGCACCGATCTGGGCGCGCATCGAAAACGCGCAGGCCATCGTCCAGCGCATCGTCGCCAGCGGTGAACGTGCTTATGGCATCAACACCGGCCTGGGCGCGCTGTGCAACGTCTCGCTGCAGGACGAACAACTCAGCCAGTTGTCGCGCAACACCTTGCTCAGCCACGCTTGCGGCGTGGGTGCAGCGCTGACTAACGAGCAGACCCGCTCGATCATGTGCGCCGCCGTCGTCAACTACAGCCACGGCAAATCCGGCCTGCACCGTCAGGTCGTCGAAGCGTTGCTGGCGTTGCTCAACCGTGGCATCACCCCGCAAGTGCCGTCCCAGGGTTCCGTGGGTTACCTGACCCACATGGCCCACATCGGCATCGCGCTGCTGGGCGTCGGCAATGTCAGCTATCGCGGTCAGGTCGTTAGCGCGCAGCAAGCGCTGGCTGAAGAAGGCCTGCAACCAGTCAAGCTCGGCGCCAAGGACGGTTTGTGCCTGGTCAACGGCACACCGTGCATGACTGGCCTGAGCTGCCTGGCGATTGCCGATGCTACGCGCCTGCTGGAATGGGCCGACGTGATCGGCGCCATGAGCTTTGAAGCCCAACGCGGGCAAATCGACGCCTTCGACGCCGAGATCATCGCGCTCAAGCCGCACCCGGGCATGCAACAGGTCGGGATCAACCTGCGAGCCTTGCTCGACGGCAGCGAAGTGATCGCCCAGAGCAAAGGCATTCGTACCCAGGACGCTCTGAGCATCCGCTCGATTCCGCAAGTGCACGGCGCCGCACGCGATCAACTGGTGCATGCGACCAAACAGATCGAAACCGAACTCAACGGCGCCACCGACAACCCGCTGGTGCTGGGCACTGCGGATAATTACCGCGTGGTGTCTCAGGCCAACCCCCATGGCCAGTCCGTGGCAATGGCGGCGGACCTGCTGGCGATTGCCATGGCGGAAATCGGCTCCATCGCCGAGCGTCGCCTGGACCGTTTGATCAACCCGCACGTCAGCGGCCTGCCGGCGTTCCTGGTGGCCAACCCAGGTGTGAACTCCGGGATGATGATCGTGCAATACGTCGCCGCTTCGCTGTGCGCGGAAAACCGTCAACTGGCGCAACCGGCAGTGTTGGATAACTACGTGACGTCGGGCCTGCAGGAAGATCACCTGAGCCTGGGCACCAACGCCGCGCTGAAGCTGCATCGTGCACTGGAAAACTGCACGCAGATCCTCGCCATCGAGTACCTGTTGGCGGCCCAGGCGTTCGAGTTCCTCAAAGAACAACGCTTCGGCACGGGCACCGATGCTGCCTGGCGCCTGCTGCGCGAGCATGTTGCCCCCTACGACCAGGATCGCTGGTTGGCACCGGACATTGCCGCCGCTGCTGCGGTGTTGAAAGACCCGATTTTGCTGCACAACGCTTTTCCAGAACTGAACTGACTTCCACAACACCAGCGTGCCAAGGCGCGGCTCCCTAAAAGGCAGACGCGACGGACAACGGACATCTCCGGAGCGTCTGGTGAGTTAACAACAACTCTCAAAAGGAGCACAAAATGACTGCGCTAAACCTGATTCCCGGCCAACTGAGCCTCGCCCAACTGCGTGACGTCTATCAGCAGCCGGTGAAACTGACCCTCGACCACAGCGCCTCGGCCCAGATTGAAGCCAGCGTTGCCTGCGTGGAGCAGATCCTCGCCGAGAACCGCACCGCTTACGGCATCAACACCGGTTTCGGCCTGCTGGCCTCGACCCGCATTGCCAGCGAAGACCTGGAAAACCTGCAGCGCTCGCTGGTGCTGTCTCACGCCGCCGGTGTCGGTCAGCCGATCAGCGACGAGCTGGTACGCCTGATCATGGTGCTCAAGGTCAACAGCCTGAGCCGTGGTTTCTCCGGCATCCGTCGTGTGGTGATCGATGCGCTGATCGCCCTGATCAACGCCGAGGTTTACCCGCACATTCCATTGAAAGGTTCGGTCGGTGCCTCCGGTGACCTGGCGCCTTTGGCCCACATGTCGCTGGTGCTGCTGGGCGAAGGCAAGGCGCGCTACAAAGGCGAGTGGATGGAAGCCACCGAAGCGCTGAAAGTCGCAGGTCTTGCCCCGCTGACCCTGGCCGCGAAAGAAGGCTTGGCGCTGCTCAACGGCACTCAAGTCTCCACCGCGTTTGCCCTGCGTGGCCTGTTCGAAGGTGAAGACCTGTTCGCCGGTGCCTTGGCGCTGGGCGGCCTGACCGTTGAGGCGGTTCTGGGTTCGCGCTCGCCGTTCGACGCACGCATCCACGCTGCCCGTGGCCAGAAAGGCCAGATCGATGCCGCCGCCGCGTACCGCGACCTGCTGGGCGAGCGCAGCGAAGTCTCCGACTCCCATGAAAACTGCGAAAAGGTCCAGGATCCATACTCCCTGCGTTGCCAGCCGCAAGTCATGGGTGCCTGCCTGACCCAGTTCCGTCAGGCCGCCGAAGTGCTGGCCATCGAAGCCAACGCCGTATCGGACAACCCGTTGGTGTTCGCCGCTGAAGGCGATGTGATCTCCGGTGGTAACTTCCACGCCGAGCCAGTGGCCATGGCCGCTGACAACATGGCACTGGCCATCGCTGAAATCGGTTCCCTGAGCGAACGCCGTATCTCGCTGATGATGGACAAGCACATGTCGCAATTGCCGCCGTTCCTGGTGGCCAACGGTGGCGTGAACTCCGGTTTCATGATTGCCCAGGTGACTGCGGCGGCACTGGCCAGCGAGAACAAGGCGCTGTCCCATCCGCATTCGGTGGACAGCCTGCCGACTTCCGCCAACCAGGAAGACCACGTATCGATGGCGCCGGCGGCTGGCAAGCGCCTGTGGGAAATGGCCGAGAACACCCGCGGGATTCTCGCCGTGGAATGGCTGGCGGCGGCTCAGGGTCTGGATTTGCGCAACGGTCTGAAGACTTCGCCAAAACTGGAAAAGGCCCGTGCCATTCTGCGTAACGAAGTGCCTTTCTATGAGAAAGACCGCTTCTTCGCGCCGGACATCAATGCGGCGTCTGAGTTGTTGGCTTCGCGTTGCCTGAACGAGCTGATCACGACCAAGCTTTTGCCTAGCCTGTAATGGCCCCTTCGCGAGCAGGCTCGCTCCCACAGGATTCGTGCAATCCTATGTGGGAGCGAGCTCGCTCGCGATTCGATTTAGCGTCGAATAACAATAATTAGGGACGAGAAATGCAACAGGCAGAAAAAGGTTTGAAACGCGGGCTCTCTGCCCGACATATTCGCTTCATGGCGCTGGGGTCGGCGATCGGCACCGGGCTGTTTTATGGATCTGCCTCGGCCATTCAAATGGCCGGGCCTGCGGTACTGCTCGCTTACCTGATTGGTGGCGCGGCGGTGTTCATGGTCATGCGCGCCCTCGGTGAGATGGCGGTGCACAACCCGGTGGCCGGCTCTTTCGGCCAGTACGCCAGCACCTACCTGGGGCCGATGGCGGGCTTCATCCTCGGTTGGACCTACGCATTCGAAATGGTCATCGTCGGCATGGCCGATGTCACCGCGTTCGGTATTTACATGGGCTTCTGGTTCCCGGAGGTTTCCCGCTGGATCTGGGTGCTGGGTGTCGTTTCCATCGTCGGCGGCTTGAATCTGTGCAACGTCAAAGTCTTCGGTGAAATGGAGTTCTGGCTGTCGCTGCTCAAGGTCGCGGCCATCGTCGCGATGATCCTGGGCGGTTTCGGCATCATGTGGTTCGGCATCAGCTCGGCCCCCGGCCAGGCGACCGACATCAGCAACCTCTGGAACCACGGCGGCTTCATGCCCAATGGCATGGGCGGTCTGATTGCTTCGTTCGCAGTGGTGATGTTTGCGTTTGGCGGTATTGAAATCATCGGCGTAACGGCTGGTGAAGCCAAGGACCCGCAGCACGTGCTGCCCCGGGCGATCAATGCCGTACCGTTGCGGATCCTGCTGTTCTACGTGCTGACGATGCTGGTGCTGATGTCGATCTTTCCATGGCAGCAGATCGGCAGCCAGGGCAGCCCGTTCGTGCAGATTTTCGACAAGCTGGGGATCAGCTCGGCGGCCACCATTCTCAATATCGTGGTGATCACGGCGGCGATTTCGGCGATCAACAGTGACATCTTCGGCGCTGGCCGCATGATGTTCGGTCTGGCCCAACAAGGCCATGCGCCCAAGGGCTTCGCCCGCCTGTCGCGCAATGGCGTGCCATGGATGACCGTGGTGGTGATGAGTGCCGCGCTGTTGCTGGGCGTGTTGCTGAACTATCTGATCCCGGAAAACGTGTTCCTGTTGATCGCTTCCATCGCGACCTTTGCCACGGTGTGGGTCTGGCTGATGATTCTGGTGACCCAAGTGGCCATGCGCCGGTCCATGAGCGCCGAGCAGGTTGCACAACTGAAATTCCCGGTACCGCTCTGGCCCTATGCGCCGGCGGCGGCGATTGCCTTCATGCTGTTCATTTTCGGCGTGCTGGGCTATTTCCCGGACACCCAGGCAGCGCTGATCGTCGGCGTGGTCTGGATCGTATTGCTGGTGCTGGCTTACCTGACGTGGGTAAAACCGGCGGCGGGCCAGGCAGCCCTGGTGACACAGGACCCTGTTTTTTCTCATCGATAACCTAATGGAGGCCAAGGATGAAAACTCTCTGGCAACACTGTCACGTCGCAACCATGGCACAAGGCGTCTACTCGATCATCGAGGACGCGGCCATCGTGACGTCAGGAGCGCACATTGAGTGGATCGGCCCGCGCGGTGAATTGCCGGCGGGCGAGTATCCGGCCGTCAATGATTTGAACGGAGCCTGGGTCACACCGGGCCTGATCGACTGCCATACCCATACGGTGTTCGGCGGTAACCGCAGCGGCGAATTCGAGCAGCGCCTGCAAGGCGTCAGCTACGCGCAAATCGCCGCCAGCGGTGGCGGCATCGCCAGCACCGTGCGCGCCACCCGCGCCGCCAGCGAAGATGAATTGTTCGCCAGCGCCAGCAAACGTCTGAAAAGCCTGATGCGTGATGGCGTCACCAGCATCGAAATCAAGTCCGGCTACGGCCTGGACCTGGCCAACGAGCGCAAGATGCTGCGTGTGGCCCGTCGCCTCGGTGCCGAACTACCGGTCAGCGTGCGCAGCACCTGCCTGGCCGCTCACGCCCTGCCGCCGGAATACGTCGATCGCGCCGATGACTACATTGATCACATCTGCGCCGAAATGCTGCCGGCCCTGGCCGCTGAAGGGCTGGTCGACGCGGTGGATGCCTTCTGTGAATACCTGGCGTTCTCCCCGGCGCAGGTCGAGCGTGTATTTATCACCGCCCAGGCACTGGGCCTACCAGTGAAGCTGCACGCCGAGCAGTTGTCGTCGCTGCACGGTTCGAGCCTGGCGGCGCGTTACCACGCATTGTCCGCCGATCACCTGGAGTTCATGACCGAGGACGATGCCATCGCCATGGCCAAGTCCGGTACGGTCGCGGTGCTGTTGCCTGGCGCCTTTTACTTCCTGCGTGAAACCCAATTGCCGCCGATGGACGCCCTGCGCAAGCACGGCGTGAAAATCGCAATCGCCAGCGACCTCAATCCGGGCACCTCGCCGGGACTGTCGTTGCGCCTGATGCTGAACATGGCTTGCACCTGTTTTCGCATGACCCCGGAAGAAGCCCTGGCCGGTGCGACGATTCACGCTGCCACCGCACTGGGCATGGCCGCCACCCATGGTTCGCTGGAGGCCGGCAAGGTTGCGGACTTCGTCGCCTGGCAAATCGATCGCCCGGCCGACCTGTGTTACTGGCTGGGCGGCGACCTGGAAAAACGCGTCGTGCGCCACGGCGTCGAATCAAGTCTGTAGGAGATCTGTTGTGGATAAGGTTCTGAACTTCAAACAAGGCCGCGTACCGCTGCTGATCAGCATGCCCCACGCTGGTGTGCGCTTGACTCCAGCAGTCGAGGCCGGGTTGATCCCGCAAGCCAAGAGTTTGCCGGACACCGACTGGCACATCCCGCAGCTGTACGATTTCGCCGAGGAGCTGGGTGCCAGCACCCTGGCCGCCGAGTACTCGCGGTTCGTCATCGACCTGAACCGGCCATCTGACGACAAGCCACTGTACGTGGGCGCGACCACCGGCCTGTACCCGGCCACGCTGTTCGACGGCGTGCCGTTGTTCCGCGAAGGGCTGGAGCCTTCGAAACAAGAGCGCGCAACCTATCTTGAGCAAATCTGGACGCCATACCACAGCACCTTGCAGCAGGAACTGGCGCGACTGAAAGCCGAGTTCGGCTATGCGCTGCTGTTCGATGCGCATTCGATCCGCTCGATCATCCCGCACCTGTTCGACGGCAAACTGCCGGACTTCAACCTTGGTACCTTCAATGGCGCCAGTTGCGATCCACAGCTTGCGACCCAACTGGAAGCGATCTGCGCGCGTCACGAAAACTACACCCACGTGTTGAACGGACGCTTCAAGGGTGGCCACATCACCCGCCATTACGGCAACCCGGTCGAGAACATCCACGCCGTGCAGCTGGAGCTGGGGCAGTGCACGTACATGGAAGAGTTCGAGCCGTTCCGTTATCGCCCGGACCTGGCGGAGCCGACGCGGGTGGTGCTCAAGGAGTTGCTGCAAGGGTTGCTGGCCTGGGGTGAAAAACACTACGGGCATTAAGGTTTGGTGCGGTCTCTGTAGGAGCGAGCTTGCTCGCGAAAAACGTCAGGTCAACGTGTGCATTCAGGCAGTCCGCGTCATCGTTGTCCTCCATCGCGAGCAAGCTCGCTCCTACAAGTCGCCACCGTGCAAAACACGGTCGCCACAGGTCGCTTCTACCGCTCGTCTGCTGCGTAATGTTCTGGCCACGGTGCACAAAGACACCGCCCCGACAATAATCCGCTGCCGCACGAGAATGCTCTCTATGACAAGCCTCAAAGGTCTGTTCACCCGCTGTCTCTCAATCTTCTGCGGCACCGCTCTGTTGAGCGCCGGCGCCATGGCCGCGGACGATGCTTCCTGCAAAACCGTGCGCATGGGCGTGGTCAACTGGACCGATGTGATCGCCACCAGTGGCATGGCGGATGTGCTGCTCAACGGTCTTGGCTACGAAAGCAGGCAAACCAGCGCCGTGCAGCAAATCATCTTCGCCGGCATCCGCGACAAGCGCCTGGACATCTTCCTCGGTTACTGGAAACCGGCGATGGATAAAAACATCGCACCGTTCGTGGCTGCCAATCAGGTCAAGGTCATGGACAAACCGAGCCTGGCCGATGCCCAGGCCACCCTCGCGGTCCCGGACTATGTGGCAGCGGCCGGACTGAAAACCTTCGCCGACATCGCCAGATTCAAGGATCAGCTCGGCGGCAAGATCTACGGCATCGAGCCGGGCAGCGGCGCGAACACCACGATCAAGACCATGATCGAGACCAATCACTTCGGCCTGAAGGATTTCAAACTGATCGAGTCCGGTGAGGCCGGGATGCTCGCGGCCGTGCAGCGGGCGGTGAATCGCAAGGAATTCGTGGTGTTCGTCGGCTGGACCCCGCACCCGATGAACATCAACATGAAGATCGACTATCTGACCGGCAGTGAAGACGTGTACGGGCCGAATGAAGGTGCTGCGACCGTTTCCACCGTAACCGCGCCGGATTACGCCCAGCGTTGCCCGAACGTCAATCGCCTGCTGGAAAACCTCACGTTCAGCGCTGCTCAGGAAAGCCAGTTGATGGTGCCGATCATGGAGCGCCAGACAGCTCAGGATGTCGCGAAAAAATGGCTGCGTGACCATCCAGAAGACTTGCAGCGCTGGCTGGCGGGTGTCAACAGTTTCGATGGCAAGGATGGCGTGGCGACGGTTCAGGCCAGCCTGAAAAACTGACACCAAAACCCTGTAGGAGCGAGCTTGCTCGCGATAAACCCGAGAACGCCGTGGGGTATCAGGCTTCCCGCGTTATCGTTGACTATCATCGTCGGAACGCCGCCCGGAGCAAGCTCGCTCCTACAGGGGCCATACATTCCTCTGAACGGGCACCAGGCTCATGGCTCCTTACCCGCTTTCCGAGCAAATGACGGCTTTCGTCGAGAAAACCGTCAGTTTCAACAGCACCGACAGCAGTATCACCGGGTTGCGCCAGGCCTACAGCGAGATGTGCCGGGCGTTTACCCCGGCACGCCCCGCCGGGTTGCAAGTGGTTGAATTCGAGTTGGCCGGTGTTGCTGTTCGTTCCTATCAACCACCGGCCAGTGGTGCGTCGTGCATCGTTTACCTGCATGGCGGTGGCTGGGTGGTGGGGGACCTGGATTCCCACGATTTCATCTGCGCCGAATTGGCATCGACGCTTGGTGTGCTGGTGATCGCCGTCGATTACCGCCGGGCGCCGGAGCATCCGTTTCCTGCTGCGTTCGATGATTGCCTGAAGGTCTGGCGAGCACTGCGCACCAGGCCATTTCAACTCGATCCTGCGCGCATGCTGGTGGCCGGCGACAGTGCCGGTGGCAACCTCGCGGCGGCGTTGTGCCTGGCGCTGCGCGATGCCGGCGAGCCGCTGCCGTGTGCGCAGGTTCTGATCTATCCGGGGTTGGGCGGCGATCACCGCCTGCCGTCGCGCAGTGAGTGCATCGACGCGCCGTTACTCAGCAGCAGTGACGTCGATTGCTATCACGCGCTTTACCTGCAAGGCACCCGCCATCCGAACGCCTACGCCATGCCATTGCTCGCCACGGATTTCAGCGGACTGCCACCGGCATGGATCGCCGTGGCGCAATTCGACCCGTTGCGCGATGACGGCGTGCTGTATGCCGAGCGACTGAAGGCTGCGGGCGTGGCTGCCACGCTATATGTCGGCGAGGGTTTGGTTCATGGCTGTTTGCGGGCCCGCGGGCAGGTGGCCGAGGTCGATTCGCTGTACGAAACCTTGTTCGGATATCTGGCGGCGAAACTCTGACTTCGCACGGGCATGCTCATTGACGTAATTCGGGTTTATGATGCCGGACGGCAGAATAATAGAAGTCCCCCCAGGGATGACCTTGACCCCTTACGGAGTGCGCAATGCAGACTTTGTACCCACAGATCAAACCCTACGCCCGGCACGATCTGGCCGTCGATGCGACCCACACCCTGTACGTCGACGAAAGCGGTTCACCGGAAGGTTTGCCCGTGGTGTTCATCCATGGTGGTCCCGGTGCCGGATGTGATGCCCAGAGTCGTTGCTTCTTCGATCCCAATCTCTATCGCATTGTCACGTTCGATCAGCGCGGTTGCGGTCGCTCCACCCCCCACGCCAGCCTGGAAAACAACACCACCTGGGATCTGGTCGCCGACCTTGAGCGAATTCGCCAGCACCTGGGCATCGACAAATGGGTGCTGTTTGGCGGCTCATGGGGTTCGACCCTGGCGCTGGCCTACGCACAAACCCATCCTGAGCGTGTACACGGTCTGATCCTGCGCGGGATCTTTCTCTGCCGTCCGCAGGAAATCGAATGGTTCTACCAGTCCGGCGCGAGCCGCCTGTTCCCCGATTACTGGCAGGACTACATCGCGCCGATCCCTCTGGACGAGCGGGGTGACTTGCTTACCGCGTTCCACAAGCGTCTGGTCGGTAACGACCAGATTGCCCAGATGCACGCGGCCAAGGCCTGGTCCACCTGGGAGGGCCGCACCGCGACCCTGCGTCCCAACCCGCTGGTGGTCGATCGTTTCTCCGAGCCACAACGTGCATTGTCGATTGCCCGCATCGAATGCCACTACTTCAGCAACCACGCCTTCCTGGAGCCGAACCAGTTGATCCGCAACATGGACAGGATCGCCCATTTGCCCGGCGTGATCATCCATGGCCGCTATGACGTGATCTGCCCGCTGGATAACGCCTGGGAACTGCATCAAGCCTGGCCGAACAGCGAACTGCAGGTCATCCGCGATGCCGGCCATGCCGCTTCCGAACCGGGCATCACCGACGCGCTGGTGCGCGCCGCCAATCTGATGGCCCGGCGACTGCTTGACCTGCCGCCTGAAGAAGCATGAAGGGCCTGTTGCAACGGGTGCGCGGCGCGCGGGTCGAGGTCGCGGGCGAAGTCGTAGGTGCCGTCGATCAGGGATTGCTGGTCCTGGTAGCCGTCGAGCCCGACGACACGCGGGCCAGCGCCGACAAACTTCTCAATAAGCTGCTTAACTATCGGGTGTTCAGTGACGCTGAGGGCAAGATGAATCTGTCCCTGGCGGATGTGGGTGGCGGGCTGCTGCTGGTCTCTCAGTTCACTCTGGCTGCCGATACTAAAAACGGGCTGCGTCCGAGTTTCTCGACCGCGGCCCCTCCGGCGCTGGGCGAGGAGCTATTCGACTATTTATTAAGCAAAGCGAAACAGGTGCATGGCACTGTGGCATCAGGTAGATTCGGCGCGGATATGCAGGTGCACCTGGTCAATGACGGCCCGGTAACCTTCCTGTTACAGACCTGAAAGCGTTTGAAACAAGTTTTTACGCTCAATTCGACTGAAAACAGGACTTTTTCGCGATAAATACTTTGTTACCCCTGATGCGTTGTAACGCGGCCTACTAGATAATCGCGCGCTACGGGGATCAGCGTTCGTTGGTCCATTTTGACTTAGGTAGAGAATTGTCCGGATCCGATTGGGGAATCATTTCGCCCCAGCGGAGTCGGAACAATGCTCGCCAACTTGGCAAGAGTGGTTTGCAAGGGCGGTTTTTTCATACCGTACTCCGAGCAGACCCTTTAACTGGCCGTTGGTTTTTTGATCTGTTTTCGGCGAGGGTTGCTCGTGATTGTTAGTCCCTGTAATGCACCAAAATTGTCTGCCAAACGGTTACGCAGCGCCCTGGTAGCGGGCTCTGCACTGCTCTGCCTGCTCAGCGCCGGCCAGCTTTGGGCATTCAGTCTGGATGATGTATCGGTCAAGGCAAAAGAGCTGGCCGCGCAGAAATACGAAGCGCCGCGCAGTAACCTGCCGAACGAATTCCGCGACATGAAATTCGCGGACTATCAGAAAATTCGTTTTCTGACGGAAAAAGCCGAATGGGCTGATCAGAAGACGCCGTTCAAGCTGTCCTTCTATCACCAGGGCATGCATTTCGATACGCCGGTGAAAATCAACGAAATCACCGCGAACACCGTCGAAGAGATCAAATACGACCCGAGTCGCTTCGACTTCGGCGACTTGCAGTTCGATCCCAAGGCCACCGAACAACTGGGTTATGCCGGTTTCCGTGTGCTGTACCCGATCAACAAGGCTGACAAGCAAGACGAAATCATGACCATGCTCGGCGCGAGCTACTTCCGCGTCGTCGGCAAGGGTCACGTCTATGGCTTGTCCGCTCGCGGCATGGCGCTTGATACCGCGTTGCCGTCCGGAGAAGAGTTCCCGCGTTTCCGCGAATTCTGGGTTCAGCAGCCCAAGCCAGGCGACAAGCATCTGGTGATCTTCGCCCTGCTCGACTCTCCGCGTGCTACCGGTGCCTATCGCCTGATCCTGCGTCCGGGCAGCGATACCATCGTCGACGTCAAGGCGAAGATGTTCCTGCGTGACAAGGTCGGCAAGCTGGGTATCGCCCCGTTGACCAGCATGTACCTGTTCGGCGCCAACCAGCCGTCGAAGGTACTGAACTACCGTCGCGAACTGCACGACTCCAGCGGTCTGGCGATCCATGCCGGCAACGGCGAGTGGATCTGGCGTCCGCTGAACAACCCGAAACACCTGGCCGTGAGCAACTTCAGCGTGGAAAACCCGCGCGGATTCGGTCTGCTGCAACGTGGCCGCGACTTCAGCCACTATGAAGACCTCGACGATCGCTACGACAAGCGCCCAAGCGCCTGGATCGAGCCGAAGGGTGACTGGGGCAAGGGCACTGTCGACCTGGTCGAGATTCCGACCGCCGACGAAACCAACGACAACATCGTTGCCTTCTGGAACCCGGAAAAATTGCCGGAACCTGGCCAGCCGCTTGATGTCGCTTATCGTATGCACTGGACCATGGACGAAGAGACGATTCATGCGCCGGACAGCGCCTGGGTCAAACAGACCCTGCGTTCCACCGGTGACGTCAAACAGTCCAACCTGATTCGTCAGCCGGACGGCAGCGTTGCCTACCTGGTGGACTTCGAAGGCCCGTCCCTGGCGGCATTGCCTGCCGATGCGGAGGTTCGCAGCCAGGTCAGCGTCGGCGACAATGCCGAACTGGTGGAAAACAGCGTGCGTTTCAACCCTGAAACCAAGGGCTGGCGCCTGACCCTGCGGATGAAGATCAAGGATCCGGGCAAGTCCACCGAGATGCGTGCCGCGCTGGTGCAGAACATAGTGCCTGCGGACCTGGCCAAGACTTCGATTCCGTCGTCGAACTCGTCGGTTGCCAAGGCCGACAAGGTTGCCGCCAAGCAACAGGAGAAAGCAGACAAGGAAGCCAAGCAAGTGGAGGCCAAGCAGGCCGAAGCGAAGCCTGCTGCAGATGCCAAGGACAAGGCCAATCAAGACGCCAAGCAGCCTGCCGCTGCCGACGCGGCCCCAGCCACACCGGAATCGGCGCCGACTGAAGAAGTCCTGACCGAAACCTGGAGCTATCAGTTGCCTGCCGATGAGTAACTCTCAAGTACGGCCAGAAACTCTTTCCGAGTATCTGGCGCATCTGCCGATGACCGACCAGCAGCGCGCGGAACTCGCGGGCTGCCAGTCTTTCAGCGAATTGCACGAACGCCTGTCGTCATCGACGTTCGACGCCCCGACCGAAGCCGCTCAGGCTTCGGTCGGCAAACGCCTGACCCTGAGCACCGCCGAGGAGCTGCAAGACGCGGAAATGCTGGCACTCGACGCCAACGGCCGGGTCTGCCTCAAGGCGACCCCGCCGATCCGGCGGACCAAGGTCGTGCCGGAGCCGTGGCGCACCAACATTCTGGTGCGTGGCTGGCGCCGGATGACCGGTCGTACCAATCCGCCGAAGCCGCCGAAGGACGAGCGGGTGTTGCCTGCTGCGCGCTGGCGCACCGTGGGTTCGATCCGTCGCTACATTCTGTTGCTGCTGATGCTCGGTCAGACCATCGTCGCCGGCTGGTACATGAAAGGCATCATGCCGTACCAGGGCTGGTCGTTCGTCGACCTCGACGAAGTGCTGCACCAACCGCTGCTGCAAACCGCCACGCAAGTGCTGCCGTATGCCTTGCAGACCAGCATTCTGATCCTGTTCGGGATTCTGTTCTGCTGGGTCTCGGCCGGTTTCTGGACCGCACTGATGGGCTTCCTCGAACTGCTCACCGGTCATGATAAATACCGTATCTCCGGTAAAAGTGCCGGCAATGAGCCGATTCCAAAGGATGCGCGCACCGCCCTGGTGATGCCGATCTGCAACGAAGACGTGCCACGGGTATTCGCCGGTCTGCGCGCGACTTTCGAGTCTGTCGCGGCCACGGGTGACCTGGACCGCTTCGACTTCTTCGTCCTCAGCGACAGTAATGACGCCGATATCTGTGTCGCCGAGCAACAGGCCTGGCTGGATGTCTGCCGCGAAGCCGGGGGCTTCGGCAAGATCTTCTATCGCCGTCGTCGTCGTCGCGTAAAACGTAAAAGCGGCAACCTCGATGACTTCTGCCGTCGTTGGGGCGGTGACTACAAGTACATGGTCGTACTCGATGCCGACTCCGTGATGAGCGGCGAGTGCCTGACCAGTCTGGTGCGCCTGATGGAAGCCACGCCGGACGCCGGGATCATCCAGACCGCGCCACGTGCGTCGGGCATGGACACCCTGTATGCGCGCATGCAGCAGTTCGCCACTCGTGTGTATGGCCCGTTGTTCACCGCCGGCCTGCACTTCTGGCAACTGGGCGAGTCGCACTACTGGGGCCACAACGCGATCATCCGCATGAAGCCGTTCATCGATCACTGCGCCCTGGCGCCGTTGCCGGGTAAAGGCGCGTTCTCCGGCGCGATCCTGTCCCACGACTTCGTTGAAGCCGCGCTGATGCGCCGTGCCGGTTGGGGCGTGTGGATTGCCTACGATCTGCCGGGCAGCTACGAAGAACTGCCGCCGAACTTGCTGGACGAACTCAAGCGCGACCGTCGCTGGTGCCACGGCAACCTGATGAACTTCCGCCTGTTCCTGGTCAAGGGCATGCACCCGGTGCACCGCGCGGTGTTCCTGACCGGTGTGATGTCCTACCTGTCGGCGCCGTTGTGGTTCTTCTTCCTGGTGTTGTCGACCGCGCTGCTGGCGGTCAACACGCTGATGGAGCCGCAGTACTTCCTCGAACCGCGCCAGCTCTACCCGTTGTGGCCACAATGGCACCCGGACAAGGCGATTGCGCTGTTCTCGACCACCATCGTGCTGCTGTTCCTGCCGAAACTGTTGAGCATCATCCTGATCTGGGCCAAGGGTGCGAAAGAGTTCGGCGGCAAGTTCAAGGTGACCCTGTCGATGCTGCTGGAGATGCTGTTCTCCATGCTGCTGGCGCCGGTGCGGATGATCTTCCACACCCGTTTTGTCCTCGCTGCGTTCCTTGGCTGGGCCGCGACCTGGAACTCGCCGCAACGTGACGACGACTCCACACCGTGGAGCGAAGCGGTCAAGCGCCACGGCCCGCAAACCCTGCTGGGCTTCTTCTGGGCCATGCTGGTGATCTGGCTGAACCCGAGCTTCCTGTGGTGGCTGGTGCCGATCGTCGGTTCGTTGATGCTGTCGATCCCGGTGTCGGTGATCTCCAGCCGCGTTGGCCTGGGCCTCAAGTCCCGTGACGAGAGCCTGTTCCTGATCCCTGAGGAATACAATCCGCCGCAGGCGTTGCTGGCCACCGACCAGTACACCCACGAAAACCGCTGGCACGCGCTGAACGACGGCTTCGTCCGTTCGGTGGTCGATCCACAGCAGAACGCCCTGGCGTGCTCGTTGGCGACCTCGCGGCACAATCAGGCCGAGCCGATCGAATGGCTGCGGATCGAGCGGGTGCGCCACGCGATGAAAGTCGGACCTGAAGGCCTGACCAACAACGAGCGTGTGCAACTGCTGAGTGATCCGGTGGCCTTGGCCCGCCTGCATGAGCAGGTCTGGAGCGAAGGCCATGCCGAGTGGCTGGATGCATGGCGCAAGTCGGTCAAGGCCGACCCCCACGCGCCGTTGCTGCCGCTCAAGCCGATGAGTGTGCAGCCTCAGGTGGCATAATGAAAAAACCCGCGAAAGCGGGTTTTTTTATGGCTTCAAAAGTTATACCGAGTCGCTCCCATCGCGAGCAGGCTCGCTCCCACAGGGGGTAGTGCCTGGCACAGATATTATGCTCGAGCAGGTCAGTGTGGGAGCGGGCCTGCCCGCGAAGGCATCACCTCGGTCTTTAGTAGGCCGAGGCATGCGCATCACCTCAAATCTTGAATCTGCCCACCAGCATCTGCAAATGCGTCCCCAGCCGCGCCAGCTCAACGCTGGAGGCTGCGGTCTCCTCACTGGCTGCCGAGGTCTGATCCGACACATCCCGCACGTTCAGCACGCTGCGGTTGATCTCTTCAGCCACGGCGCTTTGCTGTTCGGCGGCAGCGGCGATCTGCTGGTTCATCGCCTGAATCG
The DNA here is from genome assembly GCF_003050925.1 of Pseudomonas sp. GV085. Lineage (GTDB taxonomy): Bacteria > Pseudomonadota > Gammaproteobacteria > Pseudomonadales > Pseudomonadaceae > Aquipseudomonas. The sequence goes on from NZ_QAOV01000003.1 coordinate 163,611, forward strand.
CCGAGACGGTGCGGGTGATGCTTTCCAGTGAGCCGCCGGCGCGGCGGGTCAGTTCGACACTGCTGTCGGTCAGGTTGCGGCTGTTGTCCATAATGGTCGCCACTTGCTGCGTGCCGCTTTGCAGGCCGACGATCAGCTCTTCGATCTCTTCGGTGGACTTCTGGGTGCGCTGGGCCAGGCTGCGGACTTCGTCTGCCACCACGGCAAAACCACGCCCGGCTTCACCGGCGCGAGCGGCTTCAATCGCCGCATTGAGCGCCAGCAGGTTGGTTTGCTGGGCCACGGATTTGATCACGTCCAGCACGCTGCCGATCTTGTCGCTTTCGCGCTGGAGTTCGCCCATGGCAGCGGTGGAGTGGCCGACTTCCTTGGCCAGGCGTTCGATCTGGGCGATGGCTTCACCCACCACTTTGTCGCCCTCGCGGGCCTGCTGGTCGGCGGCGACGGCGGCTTCGGAGGCCTCTTCGGCGTTACGCGCGACTTCCTGCACGGTGGCGGCCATTTCGTTCATGGCAGTGGCAACCTGATCGGTCTCGACCTTCTGGCTGTTGACCCCGGCGCTGGTCTGCTCGGTGACGGCGGACAACTCTTCGGCGGCACTGGCAATCTGCGTGACGCCATCGCTGATGCCGCCGATCAGTTCGCGTAGACCCTGGGTCATGCTCTGCATGGCACGCTGCAACTGGCCGAGTTCGTCGCGGCGCTGCGACGTCAGGTTGTGGGTCAGGTCGCCACTGGCGACGCGCTCGGCGACGGCCAGGGTCTGGTTCAACGGAATGATGATTTGCCGGGTGATCGCCCAAGCGGCCAGCAGGCCGAAAGCGATGGCCAGCACAGTGGCGAGGGTCAGCATGTTCTTGGCATGGGCGGCGTCGGTGTCACGCACGACGGTTTGCGAGACGGTGAGTTTCTGGCTCATGCCCGACAGGATGTCGCCTTGGGCAGACATGCGTACCAGGGCCTTGGCGCTAGCCACCTGGGAGTCGCGGAACTGGCTGACAGCAGCGCGGTAGGCCTTCAGCGAATCCGTCGCCTGTTGCAGGTTGGCGATGTGTTCTTCAGGCAGTTTGGCCGGCAGGCTCTCGAGGTTCTTCAGGGCGTTGTCGATCGCGTCGAGGGCCGGTTGTTCGGCCTCGCTCTTGCCGCTGTAGGTGTAGCCACGTACCTGGAAACGCGCCTGCTGGATCAGTTTGCTCAGGTCGATCACGCTATTGAAGGCGGTCACGCTATCACCTTGCAGCATGGATTTTTCCACTTCGGCGACGCGGGCCACGGCGTTGTCGGCGGTGGCGCCGAGTTTGCTGCGGGCGTCTTCACGCTGGGCGCCGGCCTGGGTCATGTCGCTGAAGGCACGGCGGTATTCGGCGACAGCGGCCAGTTGTTGATCGACCATGGCCGTATCAGCCGGTTGCTCGATCAGGCCGCGGGCGGTCTGCAGGCCGCTTTCGAGTTTGCCCAACAGATCGTTGACGGCACCGGGACCTTGTTCGCCGCGACGCATCTCGTAATCCAGGCGAGCGATGCGCAGGTCCTTGGTCAGGTCGTTGAGACTGGCGATGAACCCCAGTTTATCGCCACGGCTGGTCACGCCGCTCAGGCCGCTCCAGCCGGTGAAGGTGATCAGCAGGGTCAGTAACAGCACCAGGCCGAAGCCGATCCCCAGCTTGCGTTTGACGCTGACGTTTCCCAGATTCTCGGCTAGCCATTGGTACATGCTGAAACTCCCCCGGACCGCAATTTGGTTTTATGGGGATGTATCGGCAGGAGGGCGCGGTTCTGTAGGCGTCGCCCGATGGATGGGCGAATGATGACGTGTAGGAGCGAGCCTGCTCGCGATGGCGGCGGATCAGCCGACATTGATGTGGCTGGTACACCGCCATCGCGAGCAGGCTCGCTCCTACAGGGAATGTGGCCTGGATCTAGAAAAGTCGGGCCAGCAGGGCGGTCACGGCGGTTTCGACCCGCAGAATGCGCTCGCCCAGTTGCACCGGTTGCAGGCCGGACTTGCCCAGCAGGTCGATCTCGTAGGGAATCCAGCCACCTTCGGGGCCGATGGCCAGGGTCACCGGTTCGCTGAGTGCGCGAGGGCAGGGCGGGTAATTGCCCGGATGCCCCACCAGGCCGAGGGTACCGTCGGTGATCGCCGGCAAACGGTCTTCGACGAAGGGTTTGAAGCGCTTCTCGATGACGACTTCCGGCAGCACGCTGTCCCGTGCCTGTTCGAGGCCGAGGATCAACTGCTCGCGAATCGCCTCGGGCTCCAGGAACGGAGTCTGCCAGAAGCTCTTCTCGACGCGATAGCTGTTGACCAGCACGATCCGTGGTACACCCATGGCCGCCACGGTCTGGAACACCCTGCGCAGCATCTTGGGCCGTGGCAGGGCCAATACCAGGGTCAATGGCAGCTTGGCCGGTGGCGGCTGGTCAAGGGTGACGCGCAATTGGGCTTCGTCGGCGTCCAGGCGCAGCACTTCGGCCGAACCCATCAGCCCGCCGATCCGTCCGACGCGCATGCTGTCGCCCACTTCACAGCGGTGGACTTCCTGCATGTGCGTCAACCGGCGATCACGCAGGATCACCTGGTCGGCCGCAATGAAATCGGCTTCTTCGAGCAGCAGCAGGTTCACGGTTGAGTCGCTGGCGGCTGGTCGTTGTGGTCGTCAGCCGGTTGGTCGTCCGGATGTTCGCCACGTTTGCTGATCAGGCTGCCAAACAGGATGCCGATCTCGAACAGCAACCACATCGGCACGGCCAGCAGGGTCTGCGAGAAGATGTCCGGCGGCGTCAGGATCATGCCGACCACGAAGCAGCCGATGATTACGTACGGGCGGATTTTCTTCAGGTATTTGACGTCGACTACGCCGATCCACACCAGCAGCACTACGGCCACCGGGATTTCGAACGCCACGCCAAAAGCGAAGAACAGCGTCATGACGAAATCGAGGTAGCTGGTGATGTCGGTCATCATTTCCACGCCGGCCGGAGTGGCGGAGGCGAAGAACTTGAAGATCAGCGGGAACACCAGGAAGTAGGCGAAGGCCATGCCGGTGTAGAACAAAAAGATGCTGGAGACCAGCAAGGGCACGGCAATGCGTTTTTCATGCTTGTACAGGCCGGGGGCGATGAAACCCCAGATCTGATGCAGGATCACCGGGATGGCCAGGAACAGCGAGACCATCATCGTCAGTTTCAGTGGCGTCAGGAACGGCGACGACACATCGGTGGCAATCATCGTCGCGCCGACCGGCAGGTACTGGCGCAGCGGTGTGGAGACGAAGGTGTAGATCTGCTGGGTGAAGGCGAACAGACCGGCGAAGATGATGAAAATCGCCGCTACGCAGCGCAGCAGTCGGGTACGCAACTCGGTGAGGTGCGAAACCAGCGGCATGTGCTGGTCGTTTTCGGGAAGGTCGCTCATGGGGCTCGCGGCGGCAGTGTTGGGTCATGAGGGGCCGGCGCAACGGGCGCAGCCGCAGGTGTAACGGGTTCAACCGGAGTTGCTGCAACAACAGGTGCAGGTTCGACAGGCGCTACAACGGGAGCAGGTGTCGGGTCGACAGCAGCGGCAGGCGCATGAATCGTCTGCTCTCCCACATGCTCCACCGGCGTCGGCTCCTGCTGGGTCGGCGTGAAGATTTTCCGCGCCTCCTGCTCAAGCGACAGGATGTGCTCGTTGTGCAGTTGCCGACGAATCTCGTCGGCACCGATTTCACGTTCAACTTCCTGTTTGATCGCGTTGAAGCTGCGCTTCAGACGCCCGACCCACAGGCCAGCGGTGCGCGCAGCGCCCGGCAAGCGCTCGGGGCCCAGCACCAGCAGGGCGACGAGGCCGACGAGCAGCAGTTCAGAGAAGCTGATACCAAACATTAGTCAGTGCTCACACGTCTTTGCGGATCGGCTCTTCGACTTTCTGTGCCTGCACGTCGATGGTGTGCGGCTGGTTCACCGAGGCCTGTGGCTGTACCGGTGGCACCGGTTGGGCCGGGTTCGCATTCGGGTCAGCCGGTTTTTCGTCGTCGTTCATGGCTTTCTTGAAGCCCTTGATCGATTCGCCGACGTCAGTGCCGAGGTTTTTCAGTTTCTTGGTGCCGAACACCAGTACCACGACAACCAGGATGACGATCCAGTGTTTCCAGTCAAAAATGCCCATGCTGCTGCTCCTCTCTAATCGTTATTCAGGCGGACGGGCGCGAGGCTTTCTCGGCGTGTCCGGAGAGACCGAAACGACGGTCCAGTTCATCGAGTACAGCCTGTGGATGCTGCCCCAATTGGGCGAGCATGACCATGCTGTGGAACCACAGATCGGCGGTTTCGTAGATCACATCGCTGCAGTCGCCGCTGATGGCGGCATCCTTGGCGGCAATGATGGTTTCGATCGACTCTTCGCCGACTTTTTCCAGAATCTTGTTCAAGCCCTTGTGGTACAGGCTGGCGACATACGAGCTGTCGGCGGCGGCGCCTTTGCGCTCTTCCAGTACTTCGGCCAGACGGGTCAGTGTGTCACTCATGTGTGTGCCCTGCGCAGTAGATGGCGTGCGGATCTTTGAGCACCGGGTCGACCGTTGTCCAGTCGCCGTTTTCAAAGACGCGGTAGAAGCAGCTCTGGCGGCCGGTATGGCAGGCGATGCCGCCGATCTGCTCGACCATCAGGATGATGACGTCGGCGTCGCAGTCCAGGCGCATCTCGTGCAGGGTTTGCACATGGCCGGACTCTTCGCCCTTGCGCCACAGCTTGCCACGGGAACGTGACCAGTAAATGGCGCGGTTCTCGGCAGCGGTCAGTTCCAGTGCTTCGCGGTTCATCCAGGCCATCATCAGGACGCGCCCGGTCTTGTGATCCTGGGCAATCGCCGGCACCAGGCCGTCGGCGTCCCACTTGATCTCGTCCAGCCAGTTTTTCATCTTCGACTCCGACAGCGGGCTCGACCCTTCAATAGTCGAGCTCAGGCGTTGAAACAGTGTGCCAGTCGTTCACACAACTGGCTATCGGCGCACGACCAGATACAAGCCGACCGCCATCATGATGCCGGCCGGCCAGTAAGCCAACTGGTTCAGCGGGCCGCCAGCGGCAAGGATTGCGCCTCCGGCCAGGTGGGCCGTGCCGAGCAGGCGCAGGAACCAGTCATCGCGGCGTCGATGCCACGCTGGCGGCGGGTCGTAGGCGTGGGGTTGGGACATGCGTTCGAGCAGGTCGCGGGCCATGTTGGCCAGGTGCGGGATCTGTTCGAACTGGCTATGCACGTTGCCGAGCAGGGCTTTGGGGCTGACCCGCTCGCGCATCCAGCGTTCGAGGAATGGCTGCGCGGTGTTCCACAGGTCGAGGTCCGGGTACAGCTGGCGGCCGAGGCCTTCGATGTTCAGCAGGGTCTTCTGCAGCAGCACGAGCTGCGGCTGCACTTCCATGTTGAAGCGTCGCGCGGTCTGGAACAGGCGCATCAGCACCTGGCCGAAGGAAATATCCTTCAGCGGTTTTTCGAAGATCGGCTCGCACACCGTGCGGATCGCGGCTTCGAATTCGTTGAGTTTGGTTTCCGCCGGCACCCAGCCCGAATCGATGTGCAACTGCGCCACGCGACGGTAATCGCGCTTGAAGAAGGCGAACAGGTTGCGCGCCAGGTAATCCTGGTCTTCCGGGGTCAGGCTGCCGACGATGCCGCAGTCGATGGCGATGTACTGCGGGCTCCACGGATTCACGGTGCTGACGAAAATATTGCCCGGGTGCATGTCGGCGTGGAAGAAGCTGTCGCGGAACACCTGGGTGAAGAAAATCTCCACGCCGCGTTCGGCGAGCATTTTCATGTCGGTACGCTGGTCGGCCAGGGTCGCCAGATCGGTAACCTGAATGCCGTAGATGCGTTCCATTACCAGCACTTTCGGCCGACACCAGTCCCAATGGACTTGCGGTACGTACAGCAGCGGCGAGCCGTCGAAATTGCGCTTCAACTGGCTGGCGTTGGCTGCTTCGCGCAGCAGATCGAGTTCGTCGTAGATGGTTTTTTCGTAATCGCTGACCACGTCCACCGGGTGCAGCAGGCGCGCATCGGCCGAGAGTTTTTCGGCGGCGCGAGCGAGGATGAACAGCCATGCCAGGTCCTGGGCGATCACCGGTTTGAGACCAGGGCGGATCACCTTGACCACGACTTCTTCACCGGTTTTCAGTTGCGCGGCATGCACCTGCGCCACTGAGGCCGAGGCCAGCGGTTCGACATCGAAACGGCTGAACACTTCGCTGATTTTCTTGCCGAGTTGTTCTTCGATCAGCTTCACCGACACTTGCGAGTCGAACGGCGGAACGCGGTCCTGCAGCTTCATCAGTTCGTCGGCGATGTCTTCGGGCAACAGGTCGCGGCGGGTGGACAGGATCTGTCCGAACTTGATGAAAATCGGCCCCAGGTCCTGCAACGCCAGGCGCAAGCGCGCGCCACGGCTCAGGTCCAGGGTCTTGCGCGGGAACCAGCGCCACGGCAGGACATAACGCAGCGCCCGCAGGAACCAGGGCAGTGGCAGGGCGAACAGCAGGTCATCGAGGCGGTAGCGGATCACGACGCGCTGGATGCGCAACAAACGGCGGACGGCAAGCAGCTTCATGCGTTATCGCTTGGGTCGAGGGATCGGGAAAGGCGCTCGAAACGCGCCTCGAGACGTTCCAGATCAAGCTTGATCTGGTCCAGTTCACTGAATCGGGCTTCGGCTTCGCGCTGACCGACCAGGGTGCGCGACTCTTCGGCCAGGTACTCGCCCAGGTTCTGGCCCAGGCTGGCAAAGCCTTGCTGATACCAGCGGGCGCGGCTGCGCAGGTGACCGCCGACCAGTTGCGTGGCCACAGGGCCCAGCACGCGTGCGAGTTCGTACTCCCAGTCCAGCTCCAGGTCCTGGAGGATCGCCGCCAGTTCCAGCAGCACGCCGCTGTCGCCGTCGAGTTCGACTTCAGGGGTGTGCAGAACAGAAGTCTTGTCCTTGCTCATGGCCAGTTTCAGCAGGCTCGAAGCCGGTGCACGCAAGGTGCAGTCGGCGCCGGTTTCCCACTGGGAAGCGAGCATCAGGCCATCGTCGCTGGGCAGGATGAACAGTTGCAGCGCCGGGCTGCGGCAATCGACGGCAATCACTTTGCCGGTCAAATGCGCCAGCCGCGGCAGCGCCGTGCTGTCGAGACGCAGCACCCGGTTCAGGCCGAGTTCAACGCTGGCGAGCAGGCCGGCGAGCAGCATCAGGGCTTGATGCCACGGTGCAGGGCGACGATGCCTGCGGTCATGTTGTGATAGGTCACGCGGTCGAAACCGGCCTCGACCATCATCGACTTCAGGGTTTCCTGATTCGGGTGCATGCGGATCGATTCGGCCAGGTAGCGATAGCTTTCCGAGTCGTTGGTGATCAGCTTGCCCATCAGCGGCATGAAGGCGAACGAGTAGGCGTCGTAGGCCTTGGACATCAGCGCGTTGGTCGGCTTGGAGAACTCCAGCACCAACAAGCGGCCGCCAGGCTTGAGCACGCGCAGCATCGAGCGCAGCGCATCTTCCTTGTGGGTCACGTTGCGCAGGCCGAAGGCGATGGTCACGCAGTCGAAATGGTTGTCCGGGAACGGCAGTTTTTCCGCATCGGCCTGGACGAATTCAACGTTGCCGGACACACCGAGGTCCAGCAGGCGGTCACGACCGACCTTGAGCATGGATTCGTTGATGTCGGCCAACACGACCTGGCCGGTCGGGCCTACCAGATGCGAGAACTTGCGGGTCAGGTCGCCGGTACCGCCGGCGATATCCAGCACGCGGTTGCCGGTGCGCACGCCCGACAGCTCGATCGCGAAACGCTTCCACAGACGGTGCATGCCGCCCGACAGAAGGTCGTTCATCAGGTCGTACTTGGCGGCTACCGAATGGAAGACCTCAGCGACTTTTTCCGCTTTCTGGCTTTCCGGAACGTTTTTGAAGCCGAAGTGAGTGGTGGGTTCGGCATCGCTGCCTTTGCGCTGATCAGTCATATCGCTGTCACCAAAAGAGAATGCGCGACATTCTAATCCCCAAGGCATGCTTTGTCTTGGCAAGGCTGAAGGTAAGATGGGTAACCATCGGGACGTTTTGACGCAGCAGGGGTCAAGATGCCTCGGGAAAGCATTCATAAAGCAGGAGTCATTCGATGGCCCGTATTAGTGTTGAACGTGCCCATGGCCTGGGTAAGGAAGCGGCTCGCGAGAAGGCCGACAAGCTGGCGCAGAAACTTTCCGATCAGTATGGCCTGGAGCCGCAGTGGTCCGGCGACACCCTGAACCTCAAACGCTCGGGTGTGAAGGGCGCGGTGCATGTCGCCGAGGATTCGATTCGCGTCGAAGTGGAACTGGGCCTGATGATGTCGGCCATGAGCGGCATGATCAAAGCGGAAATCGAAAAGGCGCTGGATAAGGTCCTGGTCTGATTCCCGATTGAAATCACATCCCTTGTAGGAGTGAGCCTGCTCGCGATGACGGAATGTCAGCCAACATCAATGTTGACTGGTTAACCGCAATCGCGAGCAGGCTCACTCCTACATTTTTTATGTGGCGCGCCCGACGGTTTATGTCATTTGTTAGGGTGCCGTTTCTAATTTTTCTCCCTACTTTGTGCCAGTGCCCGACACTTGTCCGGGCGGTTCCTCAAACCTTCTGCGCGTGAGGTGCACCATGGCCAAAGTTATATTGAAGAAAAAAATCGATCCGTCGACCGGCACGCCGAGCGACGTCAAATCCTATGCCCGCAAGATCTGGCTGGCAGGCCTGGGTGCCTACGCCAAGATCGGCCAAGAGGGCAGCGAGTACTTTCAAGAACTGATCAAGGCCGGTCAGGTTGTTGAAAAGAAAGGCAAAAAGGTAGTTGCCGAGAAACTGGAAGCGGCCAATGCCGAAATTGATGAAGCCAAGAGTGAAGTCAGCACTTTCAAAGGCCGTGTCGAAGTTCAACTCGACAAGGTCGAGAAGGCGTTCGACACGCGTGTCGCAAGTGCCTTGAATCGTATCGGCATTCCGTCTAAACATGACGTTGAGACACTCTCTGCTAAGCTCGATGAGCTGACGGCATTGCTCGAACGTGTCGCGCGTAAATCTTAAGGAGAACGGGATGGCTGTTAAAAAGAAAACCGAAAAAGAAGGCAGCTCGTGGATCGGGAAGGTTGAAGAATATTCCCGAAAAATCTGGCTGGCTGGTTTAGGCGTGTACTCGAAGATCGACACTGACGGCAGCAAGCTCTTCGATACATTGGTTAAGGACGGCGAGAAAGCCGAGAAGCTCACCAAGAGCGCTGTTGGCAAGACTGTCGACGCCGCCAAGGACTCGGCTTCCTCGGCCAAGTCGCGCATCAGCGGCGTGAAAGATCGCGCACTGGGCAAGTGGGATGAGCTGGAAGGCGCTTTTGACAAGCGTCTGAACAGCGCCATTTCGCGTCTGGGCGTGCCGAGCCGCAACGAAGTCAAGGCACTGCACAGCAAGGTCGAAACACTGACCAAGCAAATCGAAAAACTGACCGGTGCCAAGGTTGCGCCTGTTGCGGCGAAAACCGCGGCGGCCAAACCTGCTGCCAAGACTGCCGCCGCCAAGCCAGCAGCCAAAACTGCTGCCAAGCCACTGGCAAAAGCGGCGGCCAAGCCTGCTGCTAAAACCGCTGCTGCAAAACCTGCAGCGGCGAAGCCAGCAACCAAGCCAGCCGCTAAAACGGCTGCGGCAAAACCAGCTGCTGCCAAGCCAGCAGCCAAACCCGCTGCGGCGAAAAAACCTGCAGTGAAAAAGCCGGCAGCTCCAAAAGCCGCCGCGCCAAAACCAGCAGTGGCGGCTGCCAAACCGGCGACCCCGGCAGCTCCGGTCAGCGCATCGAACTCCGCTGCCGCGCCAACCCCTGCTGTCACCCCGACTGCCGCGCCAACTCCATCGACGCCAACCAGTCAGTCCTGATTTTCAGGGCTCAAGAAAACGCCCGGCCTGTGAAGGTCGGGCGTTTTTGTTTGTGCGGAATTTGAGAGCACCACAGACCCACTGTAGGAGCGAGCTTGCTCGCGAAAAAGGTACAGCCGACGCTACTCGGCGCCTGCAATACCATCGCGAGCAAGCTCGCTCCTACAGGGTTAGTTGCGGTCAGGGTTATTCATGGTCTTTCAGATACTCCATCGCCATCTGTTCGGTCGCAGCCTTCATCGACGGCAGCAAGTGTGGCGCCACCAGCATCATGATCTGGTAAACCACCAGCCGCACCTCGCCTTCGCGATCGAGAATCCGCTGGTAATCCAGTGAGAACAGCAGGGTCAGGGTGATCTGCTCCACCAGTTGCCCCAATGCCTGGGTATCGCTGACCAACAGCCCTTGCGCCTGTAATCGTGCCAGCAGCGATGCCAGTGTGCGCTTGAGTGCATTGAGCAGATTGCGAATGCCTTTGGCCAGTTTCGGCAGGCGTCCGGCGAGGTTCGACAGATCCTGGAACAGGAACCGGTAGTGGGACAGGCGCTCGACGATCAGGTGCAGGAACAGCCAGTAATCTTCGGGTGCCAGTTCGACATCGGCCGGTGGATCGAGCAAGGGCGCCAGTTCGCCCTGAAAGCGCTCGAACAGCCCGAGAATCAGCGGTTCCTTGCCGTGGAAGTGGTAATAGAGGTTGCCCGGGCTGATGCCCATTTCATTGGCAACTTCCATGGTGGAGACATTCGGTTCGCCCTTTTGATTGAACAACTGCAGGGCACATTCGAGGATCCGGTCGCGGGTTTTCATCCAGTCTTCTTAATGATCGGGTCTTGCCACGGCCGGCAGAGGCCGCGGCGCGTTCAACGTCAGCGCACGCGCACGTAAGTACCGGGTGCTGCCTCCATCGGTGGGTAGTTCTGGTTGCCAAGCGCCATGTGGGTTTCCTTCTGCGCGCCGGAGCGTTCCTGAATCCAGCCCAGCCATTGGGTCCACCAACTGCCATCGACACGCTTGGCGTCGTAGTACCAGGCTCGTGGGTCGCTGCTCAGTTTGCCGTTCTCGACGTAGTTGGCTTTCGGGTTGTTCGGCGGGTTGAGGATGCTCTGCACATGACCGCTGTTGGACAGCACGAAGCGGCGCTCACCACCGAGCAGCAGCGTAGAGCGATACACCGCATCCCACGGTGTGATGTGATCGTTGATGCCGGCGACGCTGAAGCTGTCGACGGTGACCTTCTGCAAATCGATCGGCGTGCCACACACTTCCAGCCCGCCCGGGTGGGTCAGCGGGTTGTGCTTGAAGAAGTCCAGCAGGTCGCCGTGCAGGGCGGCCGGCAAACGCGTGTTGTCGTTGTTCCAGTAGAGTATGTCGAACGCCGGTGGCTCCTTGCCCAACAGGTAGTTGTTGACGAAGTAGCTCCAGATCAAATCATTGGGGCGCATCCAGGCGAAGACCTTGGCCATGTCGCGGCCATCCAGCACACCTTTCTGATAGGAGCGGCGCTTGGCTGCCTCCAGAGTCTGTTCGTCGGCGAACAGCGAAACGGGGCCGTCCAGTTGGCTGTCGAGCAGGCTCACCAGATAGGTCGCGCTGGACACCCTGCGCAGCTGCCGTTTGGCCTGCAAGTGGCCTTGCAATGCGGCAATGGTCAGCCCGCCGGCGCAGGCGCCCATCAGGTTGACCTCGCGTGCGCCGGTGATCGCCCGGCAGACATTCATGGCCTCTTCCACGGCTTCCACGTAGGTCGAGAGCCCCCATTCGCGGTGACGCACATCCGGATTGCGCCAGCTGATGATGAAGGTTTGCAGGCCGTTTTTGAGGGCGAACTGGACGAAGCTGTTGTGGGGGCTGAGGTCGAAAATGTAGTACTTGTTGATTTGCGGCGGTACCACCAGCAAGGGCTTGGAATACTGCTTTTCGCTCATCGGCTTGTACTGGATCAACTCCAGCAGTTCGTTGCGAAACACCACGGCACCGGTGGTGGTGGCGACCGTCTTGCCGACCTCGAACGCTTGCTTGGTGACTTGTCGGGGCAGGCCATCGTTGTGCAGCAGATCGTCCACCAAATGGCTGATGCCACGCACCAGGCTGTTACCGCCGGAATTGAAAAGTTCCTTGACCGCCAGTGGATTGAGCAGGGTGTTGGAGGGCGATACGGCGTCGTTGAGCAAGGCGAAAGCGAAGTGGGCGCGGGCACGGTCGTCCGGGCTCATGTTGCTCTCGTCGATCCAGCTTTTGACCTGCTTCTGCCAACTTAAATAGGCCTGCAGGCTGCGGCGATAAAACGGGTTGAGGCTCCACGCCGGGTCGGCGAAGCGAGCGTCCTGCGGGTTGGTCGGGTGCAGGGTTTCACCCAGCAGCACGCGGCCAAGCTGACCACCGAGCTTGAGGGCATGTCGGGCGCTGTGCACCGGATTGCGCAAGCCATGGGCGGCCACACTGCGCAGGGTCGACAACAGATCCCGGCCGCGCAGTCCGGTAATCGCACTCTGTGCATTGATGAACGCGGCGGGAGTCGGTAGGGAATCCCTCGCTGGTTTCTCGCGCATGAGTCAACACTCCTTCGTCTTCAAGCCAAAAAACAAATTCACCGAACCAGAACACCATAGACGCTGTAACGGGTTGTTGCGCGGCGCGGCGTCCTGCCGACCGCTGATGCAGCGCTTTAGCCGCCCAATGGCGCCGGACGCGGATGCATCACCGCACGCTGGCGCTCCTCTTCCAGGAATTTCATGATGATCGGGGCCACCGCTTCGGCTCGGGTAATCAGGAACAAATGCCCGTCATCGATGATGTGCAGCTGGGCGTTGGGAATGCGCCAGGCCAGCAAGCGCATGTTGACCAACGGGATCAGTGGGTCATCGTCGCCGGCCAGTACCAGGGTCGGCTGACGGATCTTGTGCAACCAGTGAATGCTGGTCCAGCCGAGGCCGGCGAACAGCTGCCAGTAGTAACCGAGCTTGCCCGCTGAACGCACCTTGGCCGCATGGCTCGCGGCCAGCGTCGGGTCGCGACGGAAAGAGCCGCCGTAGATCATCGGCGCGATGCGGATCACGTGGGATGGCTGGATGTAACGTCGCGGGCTGGCCATCATCCACAGCACTTTCGGCTTGCCCGGCACCATCACCGCTCCCGCCGCCGTCGCCGCCAGCACGAGTTTCTTGCAGCGCTCCGGGTAGTCGTAAGCGAACTGTTGGGCCAGGGCGCCACCCCAGGACACACCGATGACGTTGACCTGCCCGTAGTCGAGATAGTCGAGCATCCGCGCCGTGAGTTTCGCCAGGCTCGGAAAACGATACGGCCGGTTCGGCGTCGACGAACCACCGACACCGGGTACGTCGAAGGCGATGACTTCCAGGTCCGGATCCAGCGCCGCGATGAACGGGAACACCAGCTCCAGGTTGGCGCCGATGCCGTTGAAAATCAGCAGGGGCGTCAAGTGAGGCTTGCCGGGGCGTACCGCCGTGCGGAGCGTCTGGCCATCCAGGTCGACGGTACGGAATATGAAGGGTTGCGGCATGCTTCAGGCCCTGTGGGTCGCTTTCTCGAATTCTTCCCTGTCCCTCCTGTAGGGGCAGCCGGTCGACGCTCGATTGCTCGCGAAAAACGCAAAGGCAACGCATTTATCCAGACAGCACGCGTTATCGTTGACGTTCATCGCGAGCGAGCTCGCTCCTACAAGGGGCGAGGTGTGTCAGTTACCGCTCATGCACATAGGTGCCTGGCGCCGCCTCACCCGCTGGATAGGCCTTGTTGCCCAATTTCAGCGGAGCTTTTTTCAGGTTGCCTGAACGTTGTGCCTGCCATGCCTGCCAGTGCAGCCACCAGGAGTCGGCATGCTTGGTTGACTCTTCCTGCCATTCATCGGCATTGGCGGGCATTTCGGTGCTGGTCATGTAACGCGATTTCGGATTGCCCGGCGGGTTCAGAATGCTCTGGATGTGCCCGCTGCTGGACAGCACGAATTCAACGTTGCCGCCGAACAGTTGCGCCGATTTGTAGCAGGAACGCCACGGGGTGATGTGGTCGTTGGTGCCGGCCAGCGAGAAGATGTCGGCGGTGACTTTCTTCAGGTCGATCGGCGTGCCGCACACTTCCAGTGCATCGGCCCGGGTCAACGGGTTACTTTTGAACATCTCGATCAGGTCGCCGTGGAACGCGGCGGGTAATCGGGTGGTGTCGTTGTTCCAGAACAGAATGTCGAACACCGGCGGTTCATTGCCCAACAGGTAGTTGTTGACCCAGTAGTTCCAGATCAGGTCGTTGGGGCGCATCCAGGCGAAGACTTTCGCCATGTCGCGGCCTTCGAGGACGCCGGCCTGGTAGGAGTGACGCTTGGCGGCTTCAAGGGTTTGCTCGTCGACGAACAGGGCCACGTCGCTGTCCAGAGTGGTGTCGAGCACGCTGACCAGCAGGGTCAGGGCATTGACCTTGCTCTCGCCGATTGCCGCGTAGTGGCCCAGCAGCGCGGTGCAGGTGATGCCGCCGGAGCAGGCGCCGAGCATGTTCACGTCTTTGCTGCCGGTAATGGCGGTGACCACATCGACCGCTTCCTTGAGCGCTTCGATGTAGGTCGACAGACCCCACTCGCGCTGCTCCTTGGTCGGGTTGCGCCAGCTGACGATGAAGGTTTGCACGTTGTTGCGCAGGCAGAACCGCGCCAGGCTCTTGTCCGGGCTCAGGTCGAAGACGTAGAACTTGTTGATCTGCGGCGGTACCACCAGCAGTGGGCGTTCATGCACCTGCTCGGTGATCGGCTTGTACTGGATCAGCTCCAGCACGTCGTTGCGAAAGACCACCGCACCCTCGGTCACGCCGAGGGTCTTGCCGACCTCGAAGGCGCCCATGTTGACCTGGCTCGGCATACCGCCGTTGTGCACAAGGTCCTTGGCCAGGTGCGAGAGACCATCGAGCAGGCTTTTACCGCCGGTTTCGAAGAAACGCTTGACCGCCGCGGGGTTGGCCGCTGTGTTGGTCGGCGCGAAAGCTTCGGTCATGAGGTTGATCACGAAGTGCCCGCGACTGACATCCTTGGCTGGCAGGTTACTGTCGTCGATCCAGGCGTGGAGTTCCTTGCGCCACGCCAGGTAGGTTTGCAGATAACGTTTGTAGAGCGGGTTCTGGCTCCAGGCCGGATCCGCGAAGCGACGGTCATCGCTGGTCGGTTGCAGCTCGGATTTGCCGAACAGTACGTTCTTGAGTTCAAGGCCGAAATGCGCAACATGCTTCGCACTGTGCACGGGTTGCCTGATGGCCTGCCTGAGTACCATGCGAGCAGATGCCAGTAGATCCTTTCCACGCAGCCCAACGACAGGATTCAGGCCCAAGGTGTTTTCCGAGGCCTGATACTTCAAGTCATCGTTATTCTGTTTACTCATCTACGACGCTCCATTGTCCTGAGACGAGTACCGGGTCCTGCTGTGCAGTCACACAGCCAATGCCAGGTACTACTGCTCGGGGTGACCGTTAATACTGCACCGCTGCTTTTTTAATGCAGAGAGCACTGCAGGGAACTTGCCAGTTCCATTGGTTACCCGAGTTTAATTTTTTTCGCAAGCAGGCCAGTCGGTGGCCCTGAAGCGGAGCATTCAAACAGATGAAATTAGAAAATGCCCTCTAAAGAGCGAGAGGCTCGGATTAGAGCATCAGCTTGACGACGGATTCGTTCGGGTCGCGAGTTTTTCCGGCGGCTTTGAGCTCGGCCAGATAATCATCCCAGAGTGCGTCATAACGTCGCCCCAGCTCGTACAGATATTCCCAGGTGAACAAGCCACTGTCGTGACCGTCATCGAAGGTCAGTTTCAGTGCGTACTGACCGGCCGGTTCTACCTTGGTCAGGCCTACGTTGATCTTGCCAAATTGCAGGATGGGTTTGCCGTGGCCCTGGACCTCGGCGGAAGGAGAGTGCACGCGCAGGAACTCCGCGGACAGGGTGTATTCCTCGCCGGACGCGTATTTGAGCGTCAGGGTTTTCGAGGCTTTGTGCAGCTTGATGTCGGTGGGGAGTTGGGTCATGAGCGCCGTTCCGTTGTGGATGGAACCCTGTAGGAGCGAGCCTGCTCGCGATGGTGTGTCAGTCGACATCAATGCAACTGACCGACCATCGCGAGCAGGCTCGCTCCTACAAGTATGGCTTACAGGATATAACGAGACAGGTCTTCGTTCTGCGCCAATTCGCCCAGGTGGCTGTTGACGTAGTCGGCGTCGATCTGGATCACCTTGTCGTCATGGGCGCTGGCCAGGTCGCCGGCGCTGAACGACACCTCTTCGAGCAGGCGCTCGAGCAGGGTGTGCAGGCGACGGGCACCGATGTTTTCGGTTTTCTCGTTGACCTGCCAGGCGATCTCCGCGATGCGCTTGATGCCGCTCGGCAGGAACTCGATGCCCAGGCCTTCGGTTTTCAGCAGGGCGCAATATTGCTCGGTGAGCGAGGCGTGCGGTTCGCTGAGGATGCGTTCGAAGTCTTCCGGGCTCAGTGCCTTGAGTTCAACACGAATCGGCAGACGACCTTGCAGTTCTGGTACCAGGTCGCTCGGCTTGCTCAGGTGGAACGCACCGGAAGCAATGAACAGGATGTGGTCGGTCTTGACCATGCCCAGTTTGGTATTGACGGTGCAGCCTTCGATCAGCGGCAGCAAGTCGCGCTGTACGCCTTCGCGGGACACATCGATGCCACCGGAATTGCCACGCTTGGCGACCTTGTCGATTTCGTCGATGAACACGATGCCGTGCTGCTCGACCGCTTCCAGCGCCTTGGCCTTCAACTCTTCATCGTTGACCAGACGGCTGGCCTCTTCATCGCGCACCAGCTTGAGCGCTTCCTTGACCTTGAGCTTGCGGCTCTTGTGCTTGCCCTTGCCCATGTTGGCGAACAGGCTTTGCAGCTGGTTGGTCATCTCTTCCATGCCCGGTGGCGCGGAGATATCGACGCCAGCCATTTCGGCGACTTCGATTTCGATCTCCTTGTCGTCCAGCTGACCTTCGCGCAGGCGCTTGCGGAACAACTGACGGGTGTTGGAGTCGGCAGTCGGGGCATCGTCACTACTGAAGCCCATGCGTGCCGGTGGCAGCAGTGCGTCGAGGATGCGCTCTTCTGCAGCGTCTTCGGCGCGGTGGCGAACCTTGACGATTTCCTGCTCGCGCAGCAGCTTGATCGCGGCATCGGCCAGGTCACGAATGATCGATTCGACGTCGCGGCCGACATAGCCGACTTCGGTGAACTTGGTCGCTTCGACCTTGATGAACGGTGCGTTGGCCAGTTTTGCCAGGCGACGGGCGATCTCGGTTTTACCGACACCGGTCGGGCCGATCATCAGGATGTTCTTTGGCGTGACTTCAACGCGCAGCTCTTCAGGCAGCTGCATGCGGCGCCAGCGGTTACGCAGGGCAATGGCGACGGCGCGCTTGGCATCATCCTGGCCGATGATGTGGCGGTTGAGTTCGTGGACGATTTCACGGGGAGTCATGGGCATGATATTCGGTGGACCTCAAGCAAGAATGGGCCGTGGTGCGGTGGCTGCACGGGCTTACTCGGCGCAGTCCTGCTCCTCAATGGTCTGAGTGTGATTGGTGAATACGCAGATGTCGGCGGCGATGCCGAGGGCGGTTTCGACGATTTCCCGGGCCGACAGATCAGTCTTTTTCAGCAGCGCACTGGCCGCGGCCTGGGCGTAACCGCCGCCGGAACCCATGGCAATCAGGCCTTCCTCAGGTTCGACCACGTCGCCGTTGCCGGTGATGATCAGGGAGGCGTCTTTGTTGGCGACGGCGAGCATGGCTTCGAGGCGGCTCAGGGAGCGGTCGGTGCGCCATTCTTTGGCAAGTTCGACGGCGGCGCGCACCAGGTGGCCCTGATGTTTCTCAAGTTGGCCTTCGAAGCGTTCGAAGAGGGTAAAGGCGTCAGCGGTGGCACCGGCAAAACCGGCGATGACCTGGCCGTGGTACAGGCGGCGAACTTTTTTCGCGTTGCCTTTCATCACGGTATTGCCAAGGGAAACCTGGCCGTCACCGCCCATGACGACTTTGCCATGGCGGCGAACTGAAACGATGGTGGTCAAGGGAAGAGTCTCCACGCAGCGAGGCGAAAATGCCTTATGCCCATTCATATGGGGGTGCTGGAGTGGATTTCAACTGCGGGGCGAGACGAGGGACGAATGGTGTGAATCGAGTTCTGGATATAGTGCCCTTTCAGGCGCATTCGCTGGCAAGCCAGCTCCTACAGGGTTTGTCGAATATTCTGTAGGAGCTGGCTTGCCAGCGAAGAACGATGACGCGGTGGTTCTGACGGGATCAGCGGCTCTGGCGTTGTTGTAACAACAGATTGCTGAAACCCGCACCGGCCAATTGTTTCTGCGCCGTGGTCAGTTGTTCCCGGTTACTGAACGGACCGACCAGCACCCGATACCAGGTTTCATCCTTCACCGTGCCCGATTCAACCGCTACAGCCTGACCCAGCAGGATGATCTGCGCCCGAACCTTGTCCGCATCAGTCTCTTTGCGGAACGAGCCAGCCTGCAGGAAAAACTTCGTCACCGGCGCCGCCTTGACCGCAGGTGCGGGTGGCGGCGTGATCCCGGCCAGGGCTGCCTGGGCGCGAGCCGTATCGATCTTCGCCGCTTCGGCCGGGGTGACCGGCGTGGTCGGGATGACCGGCACTTGTGGCGTCGGCAGGGTTTTTTCCGGCACGGCATCCGGCGGCACGATGACTTCCGATTCCGGAAGCAAGGTGTAGAAGTCGTACTTTGGCTTCACCGGTTGCGTCGGGCTCGGCGGGGTCTTGTTGGCCTCGGCGATCTTGCTGGCTTTCTGCTGTTGCTGTTGTTCGACCTTTTCGCGCTTGACCGTGTCGCTGCCCTTGCCCGGCTCCAGCTTCATCAGAAATACGATGAAGGCGCCGACCGTCAGGCCGATGGCCATCCACAGCCAGCCCGGGATCGGTTGCTTTGCAGGAGCTTGGTAACGGCTGGCGCCACGCTTGGGTGCAGGTTTTTTCTTGGCAGCCAACTTACATACGCTCCAGAGTTTCCAGGCCCAAGAGTTCCAGGCCTTGCTTGAGAGTGCGTCCGGTCAGTGCGGCGAGGCGCAGACGGCTCTGCATTTGTGCCGGGGTATCGGCGGCGAGGATCGGGCAGTTCTCGTAGAAGCTGGAGAACAGGCCCGCGACGTCGTACAGGTAAGTGCAAAGGATGTGCGGGGTGCCTTTTTCGGACACGTTGTTCAGGATTTCACCGAACTGCGCGAGCTTCGCCGCCAGCTCGTGTTCGTGCGCCGCTTCCAGAACGATCTGGCCGTCGACTTCGCTGAAGTCCTTGCCGAGTTTGCGGAACACGCCGGCCACGCGGGTGTAGGCGTACAGCAGGTACGGCGCGGTGTTGCCTTCGAAATTGAGCATCAGGTCGAAGTTGAAGCTGTAGTCACTGGTGCGGTGCTTGGACAGGTCGGCGTATTTCACCGCGCCAATGCCCACGACCTTGGCGATGTTGCGCAGTTCGGCTTCGGCAAGCTCCGGGTTCTTGTCCTTGACCAGGGTGTAGGCGCGTTCCTGGGCTTCGGTCAGCAGGTCGATCAGCTTCACGGTGCCGCCATCGCGGGTCTTGAACGGGCGGCCGTCAGCGCCGTTCATGGTGCCGAAGCCCATGTGTTCCATTTCCATCGGATGGGTCACGAAGCCGGCCTTGCGCGCCACGGCGAACACTTGCTGAAAGTGCAGGGCCTGACGCTGGTCGACGAAGTACAGCGCACGATCGGCCTTGAGCTTGCCGCTGCGGTAACGCACGGCCGCCAGGTCGGTGGTGGCGTAGAGGTAGCCGCCGTCAGCCTTGACGATGATCACCGGCAGCGGGTCGCCATCGGCATTCTTGAATTCGTCGAGGAACACGCACTGGGCGCCGTTGCTCTCGACCAGCATGCCCGCCGCCTTCAAGTCGTTGACCACGTTGATCAGGTCGTCGTTGTAGGCGCTTTCGCCCATCACGTCGGCCATGGTCAGTTTGACGTTGAGCAGTTCGTAGATCTTCTGGCAGTGGGACAGCGAGATGTCCTTGAACTTGGTCCACAGTGCCAGGCAATCGGCGTCGCCGGCCTGCAGCTTGACCACCAGGCCACGGGCGCGGTCGGCGAACTCTGCGGATTCGTCGAAGCGTTGCTTGGCGGCGCGGTAGAAGTTTTCCAGGTCCGACAGTTCGTCGCGGGTGTACGGGTTTTCCTGCAGATAAGCCATCAGCATGCCGAACTGGGTGCCCCAGTCGCCGACGTGGTTCTGACGGATCACGGTGTCGCCGAGGAATTCGAGTACCCGGGCCACGCCGTCGCCGATGATGGTCGAACGCAAGTGGCCGACGTGCATCTCTTTGGCCAGGTTCGGTGCCGACAGATCGACCACGGTGCGCTGTACCGGGCCAGCCTTGCGCACGCCGATGTGGGCGTCGGCCAGGGCGGCGTCCAGGCGGGTCGCCAGGGCGTCGGTGTTCTGGAAGAAGTTCAGGAAGCCGGGACCTGCGATTTCGGTCTTGGCGACGTTTTCGTCGGCCGGCAGCGCAGCGATGATTTTTTCCGCCAGATCGCGGGGCTTCATGCCGGCCGGCTTGGCCAGCATCATGGCGATGTTGCTGGCGAAGTCGCCGTTCTTCTTGTCGCGGGAGTTTTCCACCTGGATCGCCGGCGACAGGCCTTCAGGCAACACACCTTCGTTGACGAGTTGGGTGATGGCTTGTTGGATCAGCTGGCGAATGGTGTCTTTCATGGTCTTCTCTTTCGACCGCAGGCGCGGCGGCGCATCATGCGCTGGTGGAAAAACTGGGCATTATCCGTTGCGAAGACGGGCTTGCCAACCTTAGCAGGCAGGATGTGGATGTGTGGTGACAATTTGGCGGTCTTCGCTGGCAAGCCAACTCCTACAAAGACCCGACGTGACTACTGTAGGAGCTGGCTTGCCAGCGAAGGCAATCTTCCAGTCAATACAAATCTACGGGATCTACATCCAAAGACCAGCGCACCGCCCGTCCGCTCGGCATCTGCTCCAGCACCAGCAACCAATTGGCCAGCAACCGATGCAGCGGTGCCCGCGCCGTAGCCTGCAACAACAACTGCGCACGATAGCGCCCGGCCCGGCGCTCCATCGGTGCCGGGACCGGTCCCAATAGCTCGATTCCCGTCAGATTCTGCTCGGCCAGCAAGCGTTCTGCCTCGCTGCACGCCTCATCCAGGAAGCCTTCGGCCTGACCCGGTTTGTGCGCCTCGGCCCGCAGTAGCGCCAGGTGCGCAAACGGCGGCAAACCGGCCGCACGGCGTTCGCTCAAGGCCTGTTCGGCAAAGGCGAAATAGCCTTGCTCGGTCAATTGCACCAGCAACGGATGGTCGGCCAGGTGCGTCTGGATAATCACTTTCCCCGGCTCTTCGGCGCGGCCTGCGCGGCCCGCGACCTGCACGATCAGCTGAGCCATGCGCTCGCTGGCGCGGAAGTCGCCGGAGAACAGGCCGCCGTCGGCGTCGAGGATCGACACCAGCGTCACCCGTGGAAAGTGGTGACCTTTGGCAAGCATCTGCGTGCCGATCAAAATGCACGGCTGACCTTTTTGAATGGTTGCGAACAATTGGTTCATCGCATCCTTGCGCGATGTGCTGTCGCGGTCGACCCGCAGCACCGGATAGTCCGGGAACAGAATCGCCAGGCGCTCCTCGGCCCGTTCGGTGCCGGCGCCCACGGGGCGCAGATCGACCTTGTTGCACTTGGGGCACTGGCGCGGCACGCGCTCGGCGTAGCCGCAATGGTGGCAGCGCAATTCACCGTGACGCTGGTGCACGGTCATCCGCGCATCGCAACGCTGGCACTCGGACATCCAACCACAGTCATGGCACAACAGGGTCGGGGCGAAGCCGCGGCGGTTGAGGAACACCAGTACCTGCTGCCCGGCAGCCAGGGTCTGTCCAATGGCCTGTTGCATCGGCCCGGAAATGCCGCTGTCCAGCGGACGGCTTTTGACGTCCAGGCGCAGGAAGCGCGGCTGTTTGGCACCGCCGGCGCGCTCGTTCAAGCGCAGCAGCCCGTAGCGGCCGGTGTAGGCGTTGTGCAGGCTTTCCAGCGACGGGGTGGCGGAGCCGAGGACGATCGGGATGTTTTCCTGTCGCGCCCGCACCAGCGCCAGATCGCGGGCGTGATAGCGCAAGCCTTCCTGCTGTTTATAGGAACCGTCGTGTTCTTCGTCGATGATGATCAGGCCGGGGTTCTTCATCGGTGTGAACAGGGCCGAACGGGTGCCAATAATAATGTCGGCCTCACCGTCCCGGGCGGCCAGCCAGGCCTCGAGGCGTTCGCGGTCATTGACCGCCGAATGGATCAACGCGATGCGGGCATTGAACCGCTGTTCAAAGCGCGCCAGGGTCTGTGGGCCGAGGTTGATTTCCGGGATTAGCACCAGTGCTTGCTTGCCAGCCTCCAGAGTTTCGCGGATCAACTGTAAATAGACTTCGGTCTTGCCGCTGCCGGTGACGCCGGCCAGCAGGAACGCGTGATAACTGTCGAAGCCGGCGCGAATCGCCTCATAGGCGGCGCGTTGCTCGGGGTTCAGCGGCAGTTCCGGTTGCGCCAGCCAGTGTTCGTGGCGTACGCCCGGGGCGTGGCGGCGGATCTCGACCTGCACCAGCTCCTTGGCCAGCAGCAAATCCAGACTGTCCTTGCTCAGCATCAGTTTGCTCAGCAACTGATGGGCGACGCCGTGGGGGTGCTGGGCCAGCGTGGCCAGGGCTTCGCGCTGGCGCGGGGCGCGGGCGATGCGCGGATCATCAAAGCTGGCGCCAGGCGCGGCGGACCAGAAGCGCTCCTGGCGCGCTTCGGCCAGTTCACCCTGGCGCAGCAAAACCGGCAGCGCCCAGCTCAGTGTGTCGCCAAGGCTGTGCTGATAATACTGGGAGGTCCACAGGCACAGCTTGAACAGCGCAGGCGGCAGTGGTGGCGTAGCGTCGAGCAGGGCCAGGGCCGGCTTGAGTTTCTCGGCCGGCACTTCGCTGGTATCGGTGACCTCCACCAGAATCCCGATCATCTCGCGCCGGCCGAACGGTACCCGCAGGCGCATGCCAGGGTGCAACTGGGCGCGCAGGACGCCGGCCGGAGCGCGGTAGTCGAACAGGCGGCGCAGCGGCGAAGGCAGGGCGAGGCGCAGAATGGCGTTGGGCACGCGGGGGGATCTCGATCAACAAACAATAGTGGGCATGACATATAACCTGTAGGAGTGAGCCTGCTCGCGATAGCGGTCTTGCATTCAACATTGCGGCGACTGGCAGACCGCTATCGCGAGCAGGCTCACTCCTACAGGGGATCGCGTATTGGGCCGGGAGCCTAGCAGACGACTGGTTTCAGGGACAGCTTGCGTGATCAGGATTGTCTGGTAGAATCCGCGGCCTAATTACGTGCGGTATTCAACAATAGTGTTGGGTGGCGGCACGCTAGCCTGAGGAAGACACCATGAAAGCTGATATCCATCCAGAATACCCGGCAGTTGCTGTTACCTGCAGCTGCGGCAACAAGTTCGAAACCCGTTCGACCTTCGGCAAAGCCCTGGCGATCGACGTTTGCAACGAATGCCACCCGTTCTACACCGGTAAGCAGAAGACTCTGGACACTGGCGGCCGCGTTCAGCGCTTCGCCGACCGTTTCGGTGCTTTCGGCAAGAAAGCTCCAGCTGCTGCAGAGTAAGGTTAAAGAGCCTTATGGGCTTTTCCTTGCTGTTAAAAAAGGCGTCCCTTGCGGGCGCCTTTTTTGTGTCCGCGATTTGGCTGTCTGGCGCCCAGGCGTTTTGCCCGGCACCCAGCGGCTTGACGTCCGTCGCGGTGCAGCGGGTAGTGGACGGCGACACCCTGCGCCTGAGCGATGGCCGCAGCGTGCGCATGATCGGCTTGAACACGCCGGAGCTGGGCAAGAAGGGTCGTTCCGATGAACCATTCGCCGTGGCCGCGCGCAAACGCCTCGAAGCCCTGGTGGCGGCGAGTGACGGGCGGGTTGGGTTGGTGCCTGGCGAAGAAAGCGAGGACCATTACGGCCGCACCCTGGCCCATGTCTACGGTGCCAATGGCGCCAACCTCGAAGCGCAGATGCTCGCCGAAGGCCTGGGTTTTCTGGTGGCCGTGGCGCCGAATGTCGATCTGGTCGCCTGTCAGCAAGCGGCCGAGCGCAGTGCGCGTCAGGCCGGGCTCGGGTTGTGGCGCCAGTCACCTGTACTGAAAGCGGAGCAGATCAGCGCTTCCGGCTTTGCTGTGCTCAGCGGTCGTGTGAGCAAAGTGCAGCGTAATCGCGGCGGCGTTTGGATCGAGTTGCAGGATTCGGTTGTATTACGCGTTGCGCCCAATCTGCTGACGCGTTTCGATGTGAACTCGCTGGAAAGCCTCAAGGGCAAGCAGGTCGAGGCGCGCGGCTGGGTGCTGGATCGCTCGCGCAAAGGCGGTATCAAGGATGGTCAGGCGCGCTGGATGTTGCCCTTGACCGATCCCGCGATGCTGCAAGCGGCGCAGTGATAAAAAATTGTAGACATTTTTTCTGTCAATTGTGAACAGTCCGGCCCTTGTGTGCCGTGGCTCTTGGCCCAAAGTCGTAGGGCCGGGCGCTTGACAGGGGTGACCGGTCAGTCTTGTGGGGACTTTGCGAGGGGCGTATCCTCGCTGACCAGTCTGTCCAACAGTAAAAAGCGGAATGCCAAAATGTCTGATCTGAAAACTGCCGCTCTCGAATATCACGCCAATCCTCGTCCAGGGAAGCTGAGTGTCGAGCTCACCAAGGCCACTGCTACCGCTCGCGACCTGTCGCTGGCCTACAGCCCGGGCGTAGCCGAACCAGTACGCGAGATCGCCCGCGATCCTGAGCTCGCCTACAAGTACACCGGCAAAGGCAACCTGGTTGCAGTTATTTCCGATGGCACCGCGATTCTCGGCCTGGGTAACCTCGGTCCATTGGCTTCCAAGCCAGTGATGGAAGGTAAAGGCGTACTGTTCAAGCGCTTCGCCGGCATCGACGTTTTCGACATCGAAGTCGACTCCGAAAGCCCGCAAGCCTTCATCGACACCGTCAAGCGTATCTCCATTACCTTCGGTGGCATCAATCTGGAAGACATCAAGGCACCAGAGTGCTTTGAAATCGAACGTGCTCTGATCGAGCAGTGCGATATCCCGGTATTCCACGATGACCAGCACGGCACCGCTATCGTGACCGCCGCCGGCATGATCAACGCCCTGGAAATCGCTGGCAAAACCCTGCCGGAAGCCAAGATCGTCTGCCTGGGTGCCGGCGCTGCCGCCATCTCCTGCATGAAGTTGCTGGTGAGCATGGGCGCCAACATCGAAAACATCTACATGGTCGACCGTACCGGCGTGATCCACTCCGGCCGTGACGACCTGAACCAGTACAAGGCTGTGTTCGCTCACGCGACCGACAAGCGCACCCTGGCTGACGCCCTGCAAGGCGCTGACGTGTTCGTAGGCCTGTCCGGTCCGAACCTGCTGAGCGCTGAAGGCCTGCTGTCGATGGCGCCTAACCCGATCGTGTTCGCCTGCTCCAACCCTGATCCGGAAATCGCCCCGGAACTGGCACACGCCACCCGTAACGACGTGATCATGGCCACCGGTCGTTCCGACTACCCGAACCAGGTTAACAACGTACTGGGCTTCCCGTTCATCTTCCGTGGTGCCCTGGACGTTCGCGCCAAGCGCATCAACGAAGAAATGAAAGTGGCTGCGGCCAACGCCCTGCGCGAACTGGCCAAGCTGCCGGTGCCTCAGGAAGTGTGCGACGCCTACGGCGGCATCAAGCTGGAATTCGGTCGTGAGTACATCATTCCGAAGCCAATGGATGCCCGCCTGATCACCCTGATCTCCGATGCTGTGGCCAAAGCCGCCATCGAGACCGGTGTGGCAACCCTGCCGTATCCGAAGAACTACCCGCTGAAAAGCGTGGATGATGTGTTCAACGGCTAAGCCGTTGTAGCGCTTCAACGAAAAGCCCCGGCTTGTGAGAGTCGGGGTTTTTTTGTGCCTGACAGTTTTGCGTCGCCTGTGGGTGCCTCTTCGCTGGCAAGCCAGCTCCTACAAGAACTGCGTGTACCTGTAGGAGCTGGCTTGCCAGCGAAGAGGCCGTGTCAGGCAACATAAAAATCGATGCGCAATAAAAAGCCCCGCACTTCTTTCGAAGACGGGGCTTTTCAGTATTGCGGCGATCAGAACAAATCGATCGGCGCCGCTTCATCCGCCGGCAGCGGGCTGCCCGGTGCCATGCCATTGCTGATCTCGTTGATCGACGGCGGCGTATCTTCGGCCTTGAACAGCTCGAAATAGGCCCCTGGCGTGCCCGGGGTGGCTGCGCGGCCACTGACCGGATCGACTCGCAGGCTGAGGATGCCTTCCGGTTCCGGCTGCGTATGCGGCGGTTTGCCTTTGAGCGCGGGGCCCATGTAGTTCATCCAGATCGGCAGCGCGACGGTGCCGCCGAATTCCTTGCGGCCCAGGCTTTCCGGTTGATCGAAACCGGTCCACACGGTCGTCACGTAATCGGCGTTGTAACCGGAGAACCAGGCGTCCTTGGATTCGTTGGTCGTACCGGTCTTGCCGGCAATGTCCGGGCGGCCCAGGGCCAGTGCGCGGCGACCGGTGCCGAGCTTGATCACGTCCTCAAGCATGCTGTTGAGGATGTACGTGGTGCGCCCGTCAATGATGCGTTCAGCCACGGCGGGTGCTTGTGGCGTCGACGTAGTACCTGGGGTTTCGCCCACCGTTGCGTTGACTGTGAAGGCTTGAGGGGCGGTTGGCGCGGCAATGCCATCGCTGGCTGCGCCGCCCAGAGGCACGCTTGGTGGGTTGGCGACGAACAGTGTGTCGCCGTTGCGGCTTTCGATCTTGTCGATGATGTAAGGGGTGATCTTGTAGCCGCCGTTGGCGAAGGCGCTCCAGCCGGTGGCGATTTCCATAGGCGTCAGGGTCGCGGTGCCCAGCGCCAGGGACAGGTTGGGTGGCAGGTCCTGTTTGTTGAAGCCGAAGCGAGTGATGTAGTCGATGGTCTTGCCTACTCCCATCGCCTGCAGCAAGCGGATCGATACCAGGTTGCGCGACTTGTACAGCGCTTCACGCAGGCGAATCGGGCCGAGGAAGGTATTGGTGTCGTTCTTCGGACGCCAGACCTTGTCCAGGTACTCGTCGACGAACACGATCGGTGCGTCGTTCACCAGGCTGGAGGCGGTGTAGCCGCTATCCAGTGCGGCGGCGTAGACGAACGGTTTGAAGCTCGAACCCGGCTGGCGCTTGGCTTGCAGTGCGCGATTGTAGTTGCTCTGTTCGAAGGCGAAACCGCCGACCAGCGAACGAATGGCGCCGTTCTGCGGGTCCAGGGACACCAGCGCGCCCTGGGCCTGCGGGATCTGGCTGAATTTCAGCGAATTGTCCGGCTGACGCTGCACGCGAATCAGATCGCCCACTTGAGCCACGTCCGAAGGCTGCTTCGGATTGGCGCCCATGCTGTTGGTATTGAGGAACGGGCGGGCCCATTTCATGGTGTCCCAGCTCACGTGTTCCTGGCCGGTGCGGGTCAGCACTTGCAGGCCGTTCTTGTCGACCAGGGTCACGATGGCCGGTTCCAGGCCGCTGATGGTGCGTTGTTTGGTCAGCTCGGTGGCCCAGGCTTCGCGAGTCTTGCCCGGCAGCCGCGACTCGGGTCCGCGATAGCCATGGCGCTGATCGTAGGTCATCAGACCTTCGTGGACCGCGGTGTTGGCCAGTTCCTGGAGGTTGCTCGGCACCGTGGTGGTGACGCGGAAGCCTTCGGTATACGCGTCGCTGCCATAACGCCCAACCATTTCGGCACGGGCCATTTCGGCGATGTACGGGGCGTTCACTTCCGGGGTCGGCACGTGATAGCTGGCGTTCAGCGGCTCGTTGATCGCAGCGGTGTAGTCGGCCTCGCTGATTTTCCCGAGCTTGTACATACGCCCCAGGATCCAGTCGCGACGCTCTTTGCTGCGCGCCGGGTTGGCCAGCGGGTTGAAGCGCGACGGTGCCTTGGGCAGACCGGCAATCATCGCCATCTGCGCCAGGCTGACATCACGGATCGATTTGCCGTAATAGACCTGCGCTGCCGCTTCGATGCCGTACGCACGGTTACCCAGATAGATTTTGTTGACGTACAGCTCGAGGATCTCGTCCTTGGTCAACTGTCGTTCGATCTGCAGGGCCAGCAGGATCTCGGTGGTCTTGCGCGAGAAGCTGCGTTCGCTGCTCAGGAAGAAGTTCTTCGCCACCTGCATGGTGATCGTGCTGCCGCCGGACTGGATGTGTCCGCTTTTGACCAACTGGGTCGCGGCACGCATCAGGCTGCTCGGATCGACGCCGTAGTGGTTGGCGAAATTGTCGTCTTCAGCACTTAGTAACGCATTGATGAAATTGGGGGGAATGTCGGCGAAACGGATCGGTGTACGGCGCATTTCGCCGAATTCTGCGATCAACTTGTTATCGCTGCTGTAGACCCGCAAAGGGATCTGCAACTGGATGCTTCTCAGTGCCTCCACGGACGGCAGCCCGGGACTAAGGTAGAGGTACGCCCCGCTCAGACCCAGAAGGAGTCCGCAGAAAACCGCGACGATGGACCAACCGAAAAACTTCAGCAGACGAATCAAGGCTTTTGGATAT
Organism: Pseudomonas sp. GV085; assembly: GCF_003050925.1. Lineage (GTDB taxonomy): Bacteria > Pseudomonadota > Gammaproteobacteria > Pseudomonadales > Pseudomonadaceae > Aquipseudomonas. Next base: position 192,179 of record NZ_QAOV01000003.1, read on the forward strand.
CCAGGGCAAAAAATGAATTGGGCAACAGGGTTCAGGCTAAATGAGAACGACCCGCGCATTGAGCAAATGCGGAAAAAAAGCGCTGGGCATTATAAGCATTTTTCTGCTCGGGAGCGTGCTTGGCGCTGCTGTCAAGACGGGTGGATTGAACGCAATTGACATTGCAGAGTCCGTAACTCACGGAAAGTCATAGGGAATTGGTAGTGCCAGGACTCTTCAACAAAAAATCCAATACGCTGCTGGGAATCGATATCAGCTCCACCTCGGTGAAGCTTCTGGAGTTGAGCCGTCAGGGCGAGCGCTTCCGGGTCGAGGCCTATGCGGTCGAGCCGTTGCCGGTCGGCGCGGTGATCGAAAAGAATATCGCCGAGCTCGAAGGCGTGGGGTTGGCCCTCGCTCGCGCGCTGACCAAGGCCAGAACCGGCCTCAAGAACGTGGCCGTGGCCATGGCGGGTTCTGCGGTGATCACCAAGACCATCGAGATGGAGGCCGGTCTTTCCGAGGACGAGATGGAAAGCCAGCTGAAGATTGAGGCTGATCAATACATTCCATATCCCCTGGATGAAGTCGCGATCGACTTTGAAGTTCAGGGCGCCTCTGAGCGCAACTCCGAGCGCGTCAACGTGCTGCTCGCCGCTTGCCGCAAGGAAAACGTCGAAGTTCGCGAGGCAGCCCTGGCCCTGGCGGGGCTGACCGCCCGCGTGGTCGATGTCGAGGCCTACGCGCTGGAGCGCTCATTTGCGTTGCTGGCCAGTCGGCTTGCGGTTTCCGGGGAGCGTTTGACGGTCGCAGTGGTGGATATCGGTGCCACCATGACCACACTGAGCGTGCTGCACAGCGGGCGGATTATCTACACCCGAGAACAATTGTTCGGCGGTCGGCAATTGACCGAGGCAATCCAGCGTCGCTATGGCCTGACGCTGGAGCAGGCGGGGCTGGCGCAAAAGAAGGGCGGCCTGCCGGATGACTATGCCAGTGAGGTCTTGCAGCCATTTCGAGAGGCGCTGGTGCAGCAGGTGTCGCGCTCGTTGCAGTTCTTCTTCGCCTCAGGCCAGTACAGCGCCGTCGACCATGTCCTGTTGGCCGGCGGTACCGCGTCGATCCCGGGGCTGGACCGATTGATCGAGCGGCAATTGGGCACGCCGACCCAGGTTGCGAATCCTTTTTTCGAAATGACGCTGGGCAGCAAGGTCAATGGTGCTGCTCTGGCGAGTGATGCCCCGGCGTTGATGATCGCCTGTGGTCTGGCCCTCAGGAGCTTCGACTGATGGCACGGATCAATCTTTTACCCTGGCGCGAGGAGCGGCGTGAAGCCCGTCGCAAGCGCTTGCTGCTGATCCTGGTGGCCGTGATGGTGGGCACGATGGGCGCGGTGCTGGTCGCGAACCAGGCCATCAGCGGTGCCATCGACCGGCAAGTCGCCCGTAACGACTACATCGGCAAGCAAGTCGCCGTGGTCGATGAACGGATCAAACAGATCGATGATCTCAAGGCGCGCCGTCAGCAACTGGTCGAGCGCATGCGCATCATCCAGGACCTGCAAGGCAATCGCCAAATCAGCGGGCGAATATTTGACCAGTTGGCGCGAGCACTGCCCGACGGCGTGTATTTCACCGAAGTGAAAATGACCGCAAAGACCTTGTCCATCACCGGCGCTGCGCAATCGAACAATCGTGTTTCAGACTTGATGCGCAACCTCGAGGCATCAGACTGGTTCGATGCGCCGAACCTGACCGAAGTCAAGGCCACAGCTGCCGGCCAGGTGGAGCAGGCCAACGTCTTCCAGTTGACCGTTCGTCAGACTCAGCCCGCAACGCCGGAGGAGGGCAAATGAGTCCATCCGAATGGTTCGAAGGGCTGCGCAAGATCGACATCAATGAGCTGGATACCAGCAACATGGGTTCCTGGCCGCCGCCGATCAAGATTCTGGTGGCCGGGTTGCTCATGCTTCTGGTGCTGGCCCTGGGCTACAACTTTTCCACTCGCGACCTTGAGAGCCAGCTCGATCTCAAGCGTGAGGAGGAGTCGACACTCAAGGAGCAGTTCGCCGACAAAACCCGCAAGGCGGCGAATCTGGATCTCTACACCCGGCAACTGAAGGAGATGGAGAACGCCTTCGTCGTACTGCTGCGACAATTGCCCGGCGACACCGAAGTGCCCGGCTTGCTGGAAGACATCACTCGTACTGGTCTGGGCAGTGGCCTGGAGTTCGAAGAGATCAAGCTGCTGCCGGAGGTCGCCCGGCCGTTCTACATCGAACTGCCGATCCAGATCACGGTCACTGGGGATTACCACGACCTGGCCACCTTCGTCAGTGGTGTGGCCGGGTTGCCGCGAATCGTCACCTTGCACGATTTCGACCTTGCCCCCGTCAGCCCCCAGGGTGGTCCGAAACTGCGCTTGAGCATCCTCGCCAAGACCTACCGCTACAACGACAAGGGACGGCATCAATGAGACCGGCGCAGTGTTTTTCGGTAGTGGTGGTGCTGTCTGCTCTGTCCGGTTGTGGTGCCGGCGATGACTACGACGATCTGGATGCATACATGAACGAAATGCGCCTGCGTGGGCCGGGCAGGATTGAACCAACGCCGGTATTCCGGTCTTACCCGACATTCACTTACAACGCGGCGAATCTGCGTAGCCCGTTTTCACCGCAGATCAGCACTGATCTGGCGGCCCGGCGGCGGGGTTCACCTAACGTCAAGCCCGACCCTGGTCGGGTCAAGCAATACCTCGAAGGTTTCAACATCGAGCAGTTTGAAATGGTCGGCACCCTTTCCAATGCAAAGGGCTCCTATGCCTTGCTGCGCGGGGCGGGTGGGGTCCATCGGTTGAAAGTCGGCGATTACCTGGGGCGCAACGACGGACGGATCGTTGCGATCAGTGGCTCGCAAGTCGAAGTGGTTGAAATTGTCCCTGATGGTCAGGGCGCGTGGCTGGAGCGTCCCCGGACCATTCCTTTGAAAGAGCACTCATAGTGGAACTCCAATAATGAACAGGATTTTCTCCACCTTCGGCCTTTCGCTATGGATAGCGTTGTTGTCGCCGATGGTACAAGCGGCCAATCTCAAGGCGCTGGATGTCGCTGCGCTGCCGGGAGACCGTGTCGAGTTGAAGTTGTCGTTCGATGCGCCACCCCCGGTGCCCCACGGCTATACGACGGAGTCGCCGGCCCGGATTGCCCTGGATTTGCCGGGTGTCGCCAGTCAGCTGGCCAGCAAGACTCGCGATCTCGGCAGTGGAAATGCCCGTAGTGCTACGGTGGTGGAAGCCCGGGACCGTACGCGATTGATCATCAATCTGACTCAGCCAGCGCCGTACGAATCGCGAATTGAAGGCAACAATTTGCTGGTAGTAGTCGGGCAGGGTGTCAAACCGTCGACATCCAGGCCGGCGGCTACAGCAGCAATGCCGGCTCCGGCACGAGCCGCTGCGCCGGCAGGCAAGGCCATCCGCGGTGTGGATTTCCAGCGGGGAACCCAGGGTGAAGGCAACGTGGTGATCGACTTGTCGGATCCATCGATGGCGCCCGACATACAAGAGCGCGAGGGCAAGATCATCGTAGGCTTCGCCAAAACCCGATTGCCTGAGCCGTTGCGCGTGCGTCTGGATGTGAAGGATTTCGCCACGCCAGTGCAGTTCGTCAATGCCAGCGCCAGCGGCGATCGAGCGACCATCAGCATTGAGCCCGGTGGCAGGTTCGATTACTCGACCTATCAGACTGACAGCAAGCTCACGGTCAGCGTTCGCCCGGCGACGGTCGACGACCTGCAAAAGCGCAATGCCGGGCAACAGGCCTACAGCGGCGAGAAGCTTTCGCTGAATTTCCAGGACATCGATGTACGTTCGGTACTGCAACTGATCGCCGATTTCACCAACCTCAATCTGGTGGCCAGCGACACGGTGCAGGGTGGCATCACTTTGCGCTTGCAGAACGTGCCGTGGGATCAGGCGCTGGATCTGGTGCTGAAAACCAAGGGGCTGGATAAGCGCAAGGTCGGCAATGTTCTGCTTGTTGCGCCGGCCGATGAAATTGCTGCTCGTGAGCGCCAGGAGCTGGAATCACAGAAGCAGATTGCCGATCTGGCGCCATTGCGTCGGGAGCTGTTGCAGGTCAACTACGCCAAGGCGGCGGACATCGCCAAGCTCTTCCAGTCGGTGACCAGTGCTGAAGCGAAACCCGCCGAACGGGGGTCGATCACCGTCGATGAGCGCACCAACAATATCATTGCCTACCAGACCCAGGACCGGCTTGATGAGCTGCGCAGGATTGTTACGCAGCTGGATATCCCTGTGCGTCAGGTCATGATCGAGGCGCGCATTGTCGAAGCCAACGTCGACTATGACAAAAGCCTCGGGGTGCGCTGGGGCGGTTCGATACAGAACAAGGGCAACTGGAACACCTCCGGTGTCAGCAACGGACTCAACGGGTCGTCGACCATTGGCACGCCCGGCAGTACCGGCACCAATTCACCGTTCGTCGACATGGGCACGGTCAATAACACCTCGGGCATCGGCATAGCGTTCATCACCGATAACGTCTTGCTGGACCTGGAACTGACAGCCATGGAGAAAACCGGCAACGGGGAAATCGTCTCGCAACCCAAGGTGGTCACGTCCGACAAGGAAACCGCAAAAATCCTCAAAGGCACCGAGATTCCCTATCAGGAAGCCAGTTCCAGTGGCGCGACTTCGGTGTCGTTCAAGGAGGCGTCGCTGTCGCTGGAGGTGACGCCGCAGATCACGCCCGACAACCGGATCATCATGGAGGTCAAGGTGACCAAGGACGAACCGGACTTCCTGAACAAGGTCCAGGATGTGCCGCCCATCAAGAAAAACGAAGTCAACGCCAAGGTCCTGGTCAACGATGGCGAGACCATCGTCATTGGCGGTGTTTTCTCAAATACTCAGAGCAAGGTCGTAGATAAGGTGCCATTTCTTGGCGATGTGCCGTATCTTGGCCGCCTTTTCCGGCGTGATGTGGTTTCGGAGAAAAAATCCGAGCTGTTGGTATTCCTCACTCCGCGTATCATGAATAACCAGGCGATTGCTGTGAGTCATTGATTCTGTGCGAAATTTGATTCTTGTTGGACCGATGGGTGCTGGAAAAAGCACCATCGGCCGGTTGCTGGCCAAAGAGCTGCGCCTGCCATTCAAAGATTCCGATAAGGAAATTGAATTGCGCACGGGCGCCAATATCCCTTGGATCTTCGATAAAGAAGGCGAACCGGGCTTTCGTGATCGCGAGCAGGCAATGATTGCCGAGCTGTGCGATTACGACGGTGTGGTGCTGGCGACAGGCGGGGGCGCGGTCATGCGCGAAGCCAATCGCCGGGCACTGCATGCCGGTGGGCGGGTGGTTTATCTGCATGCGTCGGTCGAGCAGCAGGTCGGCCGTACGGCCCGCGACCGCAATCGGCCATTATTGCGTACTGCCGATCCGGCCAAGACCCTTCGGGATCTGCTGGCGATCCGCGATCCGCTTTATCGGGAAATTGCCGACCTGGTGGTCGAAACCGATGAGCGCCCGCCACGAATGGTCGTACTCGACATTCTAGAGCGCTTGCAGCAGTTGCCACCCCGTTAAAGCGCCGCGCGAAATGCGCTATCCTCGACGTCGCGCCATGACCGCTCAAGGTTGTGGCGGATGGCCACCGAACGGCGTCACACCAGCAGAGGCCGTGGATATTCGTAAACTCAGGGCAGGATGCCTGATTCATCTTCACTGTGGGGACACATGCAGACACTCAAGGTCGATCTAGGCGAGCGCAGCTACCCGATTCATATTGGCGAAGGTTTGTTGGATCAGCCTGAGCTGCTGGCCCCGCACATTCGCGGACGGCAAGTAGCGATCATTACCAACGAGACTGTTGCGCCGCTCTATCTCGAGCGTCTGACCCGCAGCCTGGCGCAGTTCTCGGTGATTTCCGTGGTGCTGCCCGACGGCGAAGCCTTCAAGACCTGGGAAACCCTGCAACTTATTTTCGACGGCCTGCTGACTGCCCGGCATGACCGCCGCACGACAGTGATCGCCCTCGGTGGCGGTGTGATCGGTGACATGGCCGGCTTTGCCGCCGCCTGCTACCAGCGCGGCGTCGATTTCATCCAGGTTCCGACCACGCTGCTGTCTCAGGTCGACTCCTCGGTGGGTGGCAAGACCGGGATCAACCATCCGCTGGGCAAGAACATGGTCGGCGCCTTCTATCAGCCGAACGTGGTGCTGATCGATACCGCCAGCCTCAATACCCTGCCGGCGCGCGAGCTGTCCGCCGGATTGGCCGAAGTCATCAAGTACGGGCTGATCTGTGATGAGCCGTTCCTGACCTGGCTCGAAGACAACGTCGACCGTCTGCGCAATCTGGATCAACAAGCCCTGACTTATGCCATCGAACGCTCCTGCGCGGCCAAGGCAGCGGTGGTCGGTGCCGATGAGAAAGAGACCGGTGTTCGTGCCACGTTGAACCTGGGCCACACTTTTGGCCACGCCATCGAAACCCACATGGGCTATGGTGTATGGCTTCATGGTGAAGCAGTGGCTGCTGGCACCGTAATGGCGCTGGAAATGTCTGCGCGACTGGGCTGGATCAGCGAGCAAGAGCGCGATCGCGGCATTCGCCTGTTCCAGCGTGCGGGGCTGCCGGTCGTACCGCCGGAAGAGATGACAGAAGCCGATTTCCTCGAACACATGTCCATTGATAAAAAAGTGATCGACGGTCGTTTGCGCCTGGTGCTGCTGCGCCACATGGGTGAAGCGGTGGTGACCGACGATTATCCGAAAGAGGTTCTACAGGCCACGCTGGGGGCAGACTACCGCGCCCTGGCCCAGCTTAAAGGTTAATAAGAACACAATGACTAGTTTGCATGCCGACGAGGCTTTCCTCGGCCATTACCAGTTGAGTCATGACCCTTTTGCTCCTCGGGTGCCTGGCTTCAAATTTTTCCCGGCCCAGCGCAAACCCGTGCTGGGACAACTGCATCACCTGGCGCGTTATAGCCAGTTGCTGCTGGTGGTCACCGGCCCCGAGGGCAGTGGCAAGACCCTGTTGCGTCAGGCCCTGGTCGCCAGCACCAACAAGCAATCGGTACAAAGTCTGGTGGTGTCCGCCCGTGGCGCCGGCGATGCGGCCGGAGTGTTGCGTCAGGTGGCCCAGGCGCTGAACGTTGCCCGGGCTGATGCGGACGCTATTCTGGCCCAGGTGGTGCAGCTTGCACTGACCGGGCAGGAAGTCTATCTGCTGGTCGATGACGCCGAACAACTGGACGAGTCCGCCCTTGAAGCGCTAATGATCCTCGCTGCCGGCGCGCCTGAGGGCCGCCCGCATGTGTTCCTGTTCGGTGAAACCTCGCTGATTGCTCAGCTTGAGGCTTTGCATCTCGAGGAAGAACGTTTCCATGTCATCGAGCTGCAACCCTACACCGAGGAAGAAACCCGCGAATATCTGGAGCAGCGGCTTGAAGGCGCTGGTCGCGGTATCGAACTTTTCACCGCAGATCAGATCTCTGATATTCACGAAAGCTCCGAAGGCTGGCCTGGCAGCATCAATCAGGTCGCCCGCGATGCAATGATCGAAGCCATGATCGCCAGCCGCTCAGCGGTCAAGCGTCCAAAAATGGGGTTCAATATGCCGAAGAAACACGTATTGGCGATTTCCGCCGTGGTCGTGGTCGCGGTAGCTGCCGCCTGGTTGATGCCGGGTCGCAACAAGGCACCGACCACGGGTGCACCGGCCAACGAACAGGCGCAACTGCCGCTTGGCCAGGGTCAGCCAACAGCGAATGGTGGTGCTCCGGCCGTCGAATTCGCTGGCAACACGCAGCCGATGCCATTGCCGTTGGTCGGCAACTCGCAGCCGGTCATGCGCGGTCCGCTGGCTGAAGCCGCGGGTGGCATTACCGAGGGCGACGACGGCGTGCCGGTCGAAGGTTCCAGCGCCACACCGCCGACGGTGACCACAACCGCACCGCCTGTGGGCGTTCCTGCCGGCCCTGCGCCGACGCCAGCCGCCAAGCCGACGCCTGCGCCGACTCAGGTCGCCAGTGCCAAGCCAGCGCCTGCTCCAGTGGCCAAACCTGCTCCAGCACCGGCCAAGCCAGTCGTTGCTGCTGCAGCCAAGCCTGCCGAGAAACCGGCTCCGGCTCCGGCGGCCAAGGCGGCTGGCGGCACCTGGTACGCAGGGCAAGCACCGGGCAACTACGTGGTACAGATCCTCGGCACCAGCTCCGAAGCGAGCGCGCAAAGCTTCGTCAAGGAGCAGGGCGGCGAGTACCGTTACTTCAAGAAAGTCCTCAACGGCAAGCCGCTCTACGTGATCACCTACGGCAACTTTGCCAATCGTGATGCAGCTGTTTCCGCCATCAAGGCCTTGCCAGCGAAGGTTCAGGCTGGTAAACCTTGGCCTCGCACTGTCGCCAGCGTCCAACAGGAACTGGCAACAACTCGCTGAAGATTCGGCGGCCTTACCCAGGCCGCCTCTCCAAGCACCTCAAAATTTCTACAAGTGCGCGCCGCCTTCCGGGCTGCGTGCCTTGTGGTGTCTGCGTCATAGTAGCTTTTGAGTCGTAGCGGTCAAAATTAAAAAAAGTTTTGACTAGCACAGCAGATCGCTTTAAACCTTTCACAAATGCGACATAGATTTGCGACATTTCGTCGTCAAATTTGTGAGGCCAAGTGTCGGTGTGTACAATGACCTCCCTTTTGCCCCGCAAAGCTGGCGTGCGTTCGGCGCGGATGGCAAGTGGTTGAATTGAAAAGAAATTTGCCTCGATCAGAGGCAGCCTGGTGAGAAAGTGTCTATGAAAGCAGGTCTGTACCAACCAGATGAATTCAAGGATAACTGCGGTTTCGGCCTGATTGCTCATATGCAGGGCGAGCCCAGTCATACCCTTTTGCAAACGGCCATCGAGGCCCTGACCTGCATGACCCACCGCGGTGGGATTAATGCCGACGGCAAGACCGGTGACGGTTGCGGTCTGCTGATTCAAAAGCCGGACGTGTTCCTGCGAGCCATCGCCCAGGAAACCTTCGGCGTCGAAATGCCCAAGCAATACGCCGTGGGCATGGTTTTCTTCAACCAGGACCCGGTCAAAGCCCAAGCCGCTCGCGAGAACATGAACCGTGAGATCCTGGCCGCCGGCTTGCAGTTGGTCGGCTGGCGCAAAGTGCCGATCGACACCAGCGTCCTCGGCCGCCTGGCGCTTGAGCGCCTGCCGCAGATCGAGCAAGTGTTCATCGGCGGTGAAGGCTTGAGCGATCAGGACATGGCCGTCAAGCTGTTCACCTCCCGTCGTCGCTCGTCCGTGGCCAACGCCGCTGACACCGACCACTACGTCTGCAGCTTTTCGCACAAGACCATCATTTACAAAGGCCTGATGATGCCGGCGGACTTGACCGCCTTCTATCCAGACCTCAGCGACAAGCGCCTGCAAACCTCGATCTGCGTGTTCCACCAGCGCTTCTCCACCAACACCCTGCCGAAATGGCCGCTGGCCCAACCGTTCCGCTTCCTGGCGCACAACGGCGAGATCAACACCATCACCGGCAACCGCAACTGGGCCGTGGCCCGTCGCACCAAGTTCACCAACGATCTGATGGACCTGGAAGAACTCGGCCCGCTGGTCAACCGCGTCGGTTCCGACTCCTCGAGCATGGACAACATGCTCGAGCTGATGGTCACCGGTGGCATCGACCTGTTCCGTGGCGTGCGGATGATCATTCCGCCTGCGTGGCAGAACGTCGAGACCATGGACCCGGATCTGCGTGCGTTCTACGAATACAACTCGATGCACATGGAACCGTGGGACGGCCCGGCCGGCGTGGTAATGACCGACGGTCGTTACGCGGTGTGCCTGCTCGACCGTAACGGTCTGCGTCCGGCGCGTTGGGTCACCACCAAGAACGGCTTCATCACCCTGGCCTCGGAAATCGGTGTCTGGAACTACCAGCCTGAAGACGTGATCGCCAAGGGCCGTGTGGGTCCGGGCCAGATCTTTGCCGTGGACACCGAAACCGGTCAGATCCTCGACACCGATGCGATCGACAACCGTTTGAAGTCCCGTCATCCGTACAAGCAATGGCTGCGCAAGAATGCCCTGCGCATCCAGGCGACCATGGAAGACAACGACCACGGTTCGGCGTTCTACGACGTCGATCAGCTCAAGCAATACATGAAGATGTACCAGGTCACGTTCGAAGAGCGCGACCAGGTGCTGCGTCCGCTCGGCGAACAGGGCTACGAAGCCGTGGGCTCGATGGGCGACGATACGCCGATGGCCGTGCTGTCCCAGCGCGTGCGCACGCCGTACGACTATTTCCGCCAGCAGTTCGCGCAGGTCACCAACCCGCCGATCGACCCGCTGCGTGAGGCCATCGTCATGTCGCTGGAAATCTGCCTCGGTGCCGAGCGCAACATTTTCCAGGAGTCGCCGGAACACGCTTCGCGCGTGATCCTCAGCTCGCCGGTCATTTCCCCGGCCAAGTGGCGCTCGCTGATGAACCTCGATCGTCCGGGCTTCGAGCGCGCGATCATCGACCTCAACTACGACGAAAGCGTCGGCCTGGAAGCTGCGATCCGCAATGTTGCCGATCAGGCTGAAGAAGCCGTGCGCTCCGGTCGTACCCAGGTCGTTCTGAGTGACCGTCACATTGCCCCGGGCAAGTTGCCGATCCACGCGTCCCTGGCTACCGGCGCGGTGCACCACCGCCTGACCGAAAAGGGCCTGCGTTGCGACTCCAACATCCTGGTGGAAACCGCCACCGCCCGCGATCCGCATCACTTCGCCGTGTTGATCGGTTTCGGCGCCTCTGCCGTTTATCCGTTCCTGGCCTACGAAGTGCTCGGCGACCTGATCCGTACCGGCGAAGTGCTGGGTGACCTCTATGAGGTGTTCAAGAACTACCGTAAAGGCATCACCAAAGGCCTGCTCAAGATCCTGTCGAAGATGGGCATCTCGACCATCACTTCGTACCGCGGTGCGCAGTTGTTCGAGGCCATCGGCCTGTCCGAGGAAGTCTGCAACCTGAGCTTCCGTGGCGTGCCGAGCCGCATCAAGGGCGCGCGTTTCGTCGACATCGAAGCCGAGCAGAAAGCCCTGGCCACCGAAGCCTGGAGCCCGCGCAAGCCGATCCAGCAAGGCGGTTTGCTGAAGTTCGTCCACGGTGGCGAATATCACGCCTACAACCCGGACGTGGTCAACACCCTGCAGGCCGCTGTGCAGCAGGGCGACTACAGCAAGTTCAAGGAATACACGTCGCTGGTGGACAACCGCCCGGTGTCGATGATCCGCGACCTGCTGAAAGTCAAAACCCTCGACACTCCATTGGATATGAGTGAAATCGAGCCGCTGGAATCGGTGCTCAAGCGCTTCGACTCCGCCGGCATCTCGCTGGGCGCCCTGTCGCCGGAAGCTCACGAAGCCCTGGCCGAAGCCATGAACCGCCTCGGTGCGCGTTCCAACTCTGGCGAAGGCGGCGAAGACCCTGCGCGCTACGGCACCATCAAGAGCTCGAAAATCAAGCAGGTTGCCACTGGCCGTTTCGGTGTGACCCCGGAATACCTGGTCAACGCCGAAGTGCTGCAGATCAAGGTCGCCCAAGGCGCCAAGCCAGGCGAAGGTGGTCAGTTGCCAGGCGGCAAGGTCAACGGTCTGATCGCCAAGCTGCGTTACGCAGTGCCGGGCGTAACCCTGATTTCGCCACCGCCGCACCACGACATCTATTCGATCGAAGACTTGTCGCAGCTGATTTTCGACCTGAAACAAGTCAACCCGAAGGCACTGGTCTCGGTGAAGCTGGTGGCAGAAGCTGGCGTCGGCACCATCGCCGCCGGTGTGGCCAAGGCCTACGCGGACTTGATCACCATCTCCGGCTACGACGGCGGTACCGGTGCATCGCCGCTGACCTCGATCAAATACGCGGGCGCTCCGTGGGAACTCGGCTTGGCCGAAACCCACCAGACCCTGCGTGGCAACGACCTGCGCGGCAAAGTCCGGGTACAGACCGACGGCGGCCTGAAAACCGGCCTCGACGTGATCAAGGCGGCGATCCTCGGCGCTGAAAGCTTCGGCTTCGGCACCGCGCCAATGATCGCCCTGGGCTGCAAATACCTGCGCATCTGCCACCTGAACAACTGCGCCACCGGCGTCGCGACTCAGAACGAGAAGCTGCGCAAGGATCACTACATCGGTACCGTCGACATGGTGGTGAATTTCTTCACCTATGTCGCCGAAGAAACCCGTGAGTGGCTGGCCAAGCTGGGCGTGCGCTCCCTCGAAGAGCTGATCGGCCGTACCGATCTGCTGGAAGTCCTCGAAGGTCAGACCGCCAAGCAGCACCACCTGGACCTCACCCCGTTGCTGGGCAGCGACCACGTGCCGGCAGACAAGCCGCAGTTCTGTGGCGTGGAGCGCAACCCGCCGTTCGACAAGGGCTTGCTGGCTGAGAAAATGGTCACTATGGCCACCTCGGCCATCAACGACCTGAGCGGCGCCGAGTTCGCCCTGGACATCTGCAACTGCGACCGTTCCATCGGTGCACGGATCTCCGGTGAAATCGCGCGCAAGCATGGCAACCAGGGCATGGCCAATTCGCCTATCACGTTCCGCTTCAAAGGCACGGCCGGGCAGAGTTTCGGCGTGTGGAACGCTGGCGGCCTGAACATGTACCTGGAAGGCGACGCCAACGACTACGTCGGCAAGGGCATGACCGGCGGCAAGCTGGTGATCGTACCGCCCAAAGGCAGCGTCTACCGCACTCAGGACAGTGCCATCATCGGCAACACCTGCCTGTATGGCGCCACTGGCGGCAAGCTGTTCGCCGCCGGCACCGCGGGCGAGCGTTTTGCCGTGCGTAACTCTGGTGCCCACACTGTGGTGGAAGGCACTGGCGATCACTGCTGCGAGTACATGACTGGTGGTTTCGTCTGCGTATTGGGCAAGACCGGTTACAACTTCGGCTCTGGCATGACCGGCGGTTTCGCCTACGTGCTCGACCAGGACAACAGCTTCGTTGACCGGGTCAACCACGAACTGGTGGAAATTCAGCGGATCAGCGGCGAGGCGATGGAAGCCTATCGCAGCCACCTGCAAAACGTGCTGAACGAGTACGTCGAGGAAACCGACAGCGAGTGGGGGCGTGAACTCGCCGAAAACCTCGATGACTACTTGCGCCGTTTCTGGCTGGTCAAGCCCAAGGCTGCCAACCTGAAATCGTTGCTTTCCAGCACCCGTGCCAACCCGCAGTGATATGCGCCTGAAGAGTTTGATGAGGTTTTAAAATGGCTGAACGTCTGAATAATGACTTCCAGTTCATCGAGGTCGGGCGCAAGGATCCGAAGAAGAAACTGTTGCGTCAACGCAAGAAAGAGTTCGTGGAAATCTACGAACCCTTCAAACCCCAGCAGTCGGCCGACCAGGCCCACCGCTGCCTGGGTTGCGGTAACCCGTATTGCGAATGGAAGTGCCCGGTGCACAACTTCATTCCCAACTGGCTGAAACTGGTGGCCGAGGGCAACATCCTCCAGGCCGCCGAACTGTCGCACCAGACCAACACCCTGCCGGAAGTCTGCGGCCGGGTGTGCCCGCAGGATCGTCTGTGCGAGGGTGCCTGCACCCTCAACGACGGCTTCGGCGCGGTGACCATCGGTTCGGTGGAGAAGTACATCACCGACACCGCATTCGCCATGGGTTGGCGCCCGGACATGTCCAAGGTCAAGCCGACCGGCAAGCGTGTTGCGATCATCGGTGCCGGGCCTGCAGGCCTGGGCTGTGCCGACGTACTGGTGCGCGGCGGCGTGACCCCGGTGGTGTTCGACAAGAACCCGGAAATCGGCGGTCTGCTGACCTTCGGCATCCCCGAGTTCAAGCTGGAAAAGACCGTGTTGAGCAATCGTCGCGAAGTCTTCACCGGCATGGGTATCGAGTTCCGCCTCAACACCGAGGTAGGCACGGACGTGACCATGGAGCAACTGCTCGAAGAATACGATGCGGTCTTCATGGGCATGGGCACCTACACCTACATGAAGGGCGGCTTTGCCGGGGAAGACCTGCCAGGCGTGTACGACGCGCTCGACTTCCTGATCGCCAACGTCAACCGCAACCTGGGCTTTGAAAAGTCGCCGGAAGATTTCGTCGACATGAAAGGCAAGAAGGTCGTGGTACTCGGTGGTGGCGACACGGCGATGGACTGCAACCGTACGTCGATCCGCCAGGGCGCCAAGTCGGTGACCTGCGCCTATCGTCGTGACGAAGCGAACATGCCGGGCTCGCGCAAAGAGGTGAAGAACGCCAAGGAAGAAGGCGTGAAATTCCTCTACAACCGCCAGCCGATCGCCATCGTTGGTGAAGACAAGGTCGAAGGTGTGAAGGTGGTCGAGACCCGTCTCGGCGAACCGGACGCCCGTGGCCGTCGCAGCCCCGAGCCGATCCCGGGCTCCGAAGAGATCATCCCGGCCGACGCCGTGGTCATCGCCTTCGGTTTCCGTCCAAGCCCGGCGCCGTGGTTCGAGCAGTTCGAGATCCAGACCGACAGCCAGGGCCGTGTAGTGGCGCCTGAGCAAGGTCAGTACAAGCATCAGACCAGCAATCCGAAAATCTTTGCTGGTGGCGACATGGTGCGCGGTTCCGACCTGGTGGTGACGGCGATCTTCGAAGGCCGTAATGCCGCGGAAGGGATCCTGGATTACCTGGGCGTCTGAGCCTCGATCCAGACTTGAAATGCAGTAACCCTGTGGGAGCGAGCCTGCTCGCGAAAGCGGTCTGTCAGCCAACTTCAATGTTGGTTGTGCCGGCCTCTTCGCGAGCAAGCCCGCTCCCACAGTTGTTTCGCGGTGTTGCTAAACTCTGTATTTCATTGCGACAAATTGACCCGAAAGACAAAAGCCTCCGCTCTTGCCGTGCCTTTTGCGCCCGGCTCTGAGAAAATGCCCTCACTTTTTTTCCGGATGCCGACATGACTGCCCTGAAGAACGACCGTTTCCTGCGCGCCCTGCTCAAGCAACCCGTAGACGTCACCCCTGTGTGGATGATGCGTCAGGCCGGTCGCTACCTGCCTGAATACCGCGCCAGCCGTGGCAAAGCCGGCGACTTCATGAGCCTGTGCATGAACCCGGCGTTCGCTTGCGAAGTCACGATGCAGCCGCTCGACCGTTATCCACAGCTGGATGCGGCGATCCTCTTCTCCGACATCCTGACCATCCCCGATGCCATGGGGCAGGGCTTGTACTTCGAAACCGGTGAAGGTCCGCGCTTCAAGAAAGTCATCAGCACCCTGGCCGACATCGAAGCCCTGCCGATTCCTGACCCGCAGAAAGACCTGGGCTACGTGATGGACGCGGTCAGCACCATCCGCCGCGAACTGAACGGCCGTGTGCCGTTGATCGGTTTCTCCGGCAGCCCGTGGACCCTGGCGACCTACATGGTCGAAGGCGGCTCGTCGAAAGACTTCCGCAAGACCAAGGCCATGCTCTACGACAACCCGCAAGCCATGCACCTGCTGCTCGATAAACTCGCGCAGTCGGTCACCAGCTACCTCAATGGCCAGATCATGGCCGGCGCACAGGCCGTGCAGATCTTCGACACCTGGGGCGGCAACCTGTCGGCGGCGGCGTACCAGGAATTCTCCCTGGCCTACATGCGCAAAATCGTCAGCGGCCTGATCCGTGAGCACGAAGGCCGCAAGGTGCCGGTCATCCTGTTCACCAAGAACGGTGGCCTGTGGCTGGAAAGCATTGCCGAGGCTGGCGCAGATGCGCTGGGCCTGGACTGGACCTGCGATATTGGCAACGCCCGCGCCCGTGTCGGCGACAAGGTTGCCCTGCAAGGCAACATGGACCCGACCGTGCTCTACGCCAAACCGGAAGCCATCCGCGCAGAAGTCGGGCGTATTCTGGCCAGCTACGGCAAGGGCAGCGGCCACGTGTTCAACCTCGGCCATGGCATCACGCCGGAAGTCGACCCGGAGCACGCCGGTGCATTCCTGCGTGCTGTGCATGAATTGTCGGCGCAATATCACGTGTGATCGGCACCCAATAAAAAACGCCCGGCATATGCCGGGCGTTTTTGTATCTCGGTAATCTTCTGTAGGAGCGAGCTTGCTCGCGATGGTCGTTAACGATAACGCGTATTTACTGGCTAAACACGGCACTCTTGCGTCCATCGCGAGCAAGCTCGCTCCTACAGGGGGTGGTCGTCCAATGGCGGCAACTTCGCCAGTTTCAACGCCACAAACAGCGCAATCACCAGCAGCGTGCCGATGAACAACCCGATCCCGCTCCAGCCGCCTAGGTGCCAGAACACGCCGCCTGCCGTTCCGGCGATGCTCCCACCGGCGTAATAGCTGAACAGGTACAGCGACGATGCCTGCCCCTTGGCCCTGGTGGCGCGGCGGCCGATCCAGCTGCTGGCCACCGAGTGGGCGCCAAAGAAGCCGAAGGTAAAGATCAGCATGCCAATGATCACCAGCGGCAAGGGCGTGAACATCGTCAGGGCGAGACCAGCGATCATCAGCGCGATGGTGCTCCAGAGCATTTTGCGGCGGCCGAGTTTGTCGGCCAGCGAGCCGATTTTCGCTGAGCTGTAGATGCCCGACAGGTACACCACCGACAACAACCCGACAAAGGTCTGTTCCATGTGGTACGGCGCGGCCAGCAGGCGATAGCCGATGTAGTTGAACAGCGTGACGAACGCGCCCATCAACACAAAGGCTTCAAGAAACAGCAGCGGCAGGCCGGCGTCGCGAAAGTGCATGGTGAAACCGTCGAGCAAGCTGCGCGGATGCAGCGAGCGGGCGCGGAAGTTGCGCGATTCCGGGAGGATTTTCCAGAACACCGCCGCGGCAATCAGCGCCAGGCCACCGATCACCAGCATCGCCGTGTGCCAGCTGACGAAGTCGATCAATACCCCGGTGATCAAGCGTCCGCTCATCCCGCCAATCGCGTTGCCAGCGATGTACAAGCCCATGGCGAGGCCGATGTGCTGTGGGTGGATCTCTTCGCTCAAGTAAGTCATCGCAACAGCAGCCAGACCGCTCAACGACAATCCAATCAGCGCACGCATCAGCAGCACACCGTGCCAGCTCGGCATCATCGCACTGGCCATGGTGCACAGCGCGGCGGCGAACAGTGCCGCCACCATTACCTGTTTGCGGCCGACCCGGTCGGAGATCGGGCCGGTAATCAGCAGGCCGATGGCGAGCATGCCGGTGGCGATCGACAGGATCAGGCTGCTCTGCGCCGCGTTGATGGAATATTCGTCGGACAGCAGTGGCATCATCGGCTGCACGCAGTAGAGCAGGGCGAACGTCGCGAAGCCGCCGCAGAACAATGCCAGCACCGTGCGCATGAACGCTGGCGTGCCTTTTTCGATGTAGATTTCCGCCCGCTCAGCGGCGATAGCGTCCGCTGCTGCGGGAGGAACTTCATGGGCGAGTGGGGCGACAGCAGTTTTCACGTTGGACCTCGGAGGACGCGGCCGGTCAGGCAATGAAAAAAGCATATAGCTGGCTAATGATTCAATCCAATATATTGTTCGACCTGTTTGATAGCTTTTACGACCTAATGGAGTTTTCCATGGAATTGCGTCACCTGCGCTACTTCATCGCCGTCGCCGAAGAACTGCACTTCGGCCGCGCCGCACAGGTGCTGGGTATTTCCCAGCCACCGCTGAGCCAGCAAATTCAGGCGCTGGAACAGGAAGTCGGCGCACGACTGTTCGAGCGTACCAATCGTCGGGTCGAGCTGAGCGAGGCCGGTCGGCTGTTTCTGCAAGAGGCACGGTTGGTGCTGGCGCAGGTCGACAAAGCGGCGGATGTCGCGCGACGGGCGCAACTGGGCGAGTTGGGCGAGCTGAAAATCGGCTTCACCTCGTCGGCCCCCTTCAACTCGACCATTCCCCAGGCAATTTTCTCTTTCCGCCAGCGCTTCCCGGCGGTGCATCTGAACCTGCGGGAGATGAGCAGCACCCAGGTGGCTGATGCGCTGGTGGACGAGTCGATTGAAGTCGGCATCATGCGCCCGCTCGGGCTGCCGGACTGCCTCAGCGTGGTCGAATTGATGCGCGAGCCGCTGGTCGCGGTGCTCAGTTCCAAGCATCCGCTGGTAGAGGGCAGCGAGGAGGGCTTGTTTCTGTCAGCCATGGCGCTTGAGCCCTTTGTGTTTTTTCCGCGTAGCTACGGCAGTGGCCTGTATGCGCAGTTGCTCAGCCTGGCCCGGGACTCCGGCTTCAGCCCACACTTCGCCCAGGAGGCCGGAGAGGCGATGACCATCATCGGGCTGGTAGCGGCAGGGCTCGGTGTGTCGGTGCTGCCGGCGTCTTATCAGCGGATGCGTATTGATGGTGTGGTCTACCGCCCGCTGCTCGATCCGGCGGCGGTATCGGCGGTGTGGTTGGTGCAGCGTAAGGACCAGAAGTCGGCGATGGCCAAGGCGTTTGTTGAACTGCTGACGCGCAGAGTTGAACCGCTGAAGCAGTGACGGTATGAACACAATATTCCCTGTAGGAGCGAGCCTGCTCGCGATGGACTAAAAAACGCCACGTTCACCCAGGAAGCACGCGCCATCGTTGGCGACCATCGCGAGCAGGCTCGCTCCTACAGGTCAGAGTTTTCGCCGCTGCCCGTGGGACATTTCTGAACTATCCAGAACAGGCTACAGCGCCTTGCGACGTTGCCTGCAACTACCCCAGAATCCGCCGGCTTGTGCGCTTTGAGGGCCGCCGGTAGCTTGATCGGGTCACTGATTGTCAGTGATCGGGTTTAGTAGCCCGTATCGAAGTAAAGCGCATTTGCGCTCCTGATAGGCAGGTATGTCCATACCTGCCCTTGACGGTAGCTGTGCGCAGGGCGTCTTCGGGCGCACCGGTTTCGCTTCGTCCGGTCTACTAACCTGCGTACAGCTGCCACCCCTTTGATCAGTAGCGATTCGGTGTGGCCCCCACTGTCAGGACGCTGAATCATGACGCATACACCAAACCCACCGGATACCGATCCGGACACTCCACACCAAGCCAGCAATATCTTCTTCATCGCCCCCGAAATCGACAACCACACCCTGTTGGAATACGCCTGCGTGTCACTGGCATCAGCCAATGTCATGGCGAGCGATTTCGCGAGGAATCTGAACGGAGCGCAGAGCCACACACTGCTGGGGATTCAGCAATCGATCATGTTGGGGGAGCTGGCGGTGAATCGGGTGTTGGATAACCTCGATCCACCCTGAATCACCCAGGGAGCGTTGGGACACTTCACGTAACGGATCCGGTTTCGTGATTCACCCGATATTGAGCAGAATCGATTTCTTTAGATGAGTGCCATGGATGCCACTTCTATATCAACCCAAGGAAGGCAGCGTACTGATTTGTGATTTCAGGGGTTACGAAGTTCCCGAAATGATCAAGGTCAGACCTGTTGTCGTGATTCGCAAACACAGAACCAACAACTTGTTGGTGACGGTTGTGCCGCTTAGTACAACCGCTCCAGATCATATGCTTGAACATCATCTGGAGCTGCCGAATCATCTGCAGGTAGCAAGTCCGACGTGTTGGGCTAAATGCGATATGGTTGCCACCGTCAGTCTTTCCAGGCTCGACCGGATCAAGAGCCGAGATCGTCGAGGGAAGCGCACTTACGTCATTTCACAACTTGAAACAGACGAGTTTTTTGCGATCAAAGTCGCGGTGCGCAAGGCCTTGGGCCTGTAATCGCAGCAAGTTTGATTGAGGCAGGCCAGTTGCCAGCTGTTGTTCGCAGAATGATTTTGGACAATACTGACGGCGTTCCCGAAAGGGGCTTGTGAGACTCTGAGGATCCTGGGCAACCAGCCATCGCAGAGCCAGGCAGGTGAAGGGCGATGACAAGCCGACCTGTCTGTGAAGGGGCGCCGAAAGGCGCCCTTTGTCGTTTTTGGCCTTACGACCAGCGCTTGAAAATCAGCGAAGTATTCACCCCGCCAAACGCAAAATTATTGTTCATCACATACTGGTTGTTCATCTGCCGAAACTCGCCGCGCAGGTAGTCGAGCTTGCCGCAATGCGGGTCGACTTCGTCGAGGTTGAAGGTGTGCACGTAGAGGTCGCGGTTCATCATTTCAATGCTGAACCATGATTCCAGCGCACCGCAGGCACCGAGGGTGTGGCCGAGGAAGCTCTTCTGCGAGCTGATCGGCATGTGTTCGCCGAACAGGCTGCTGGTGGCCAGGGTTTCGGCGATGTCGCCCTGTTCGGTGGCGGTGCCGTGGCCATTGACGTAGCCGATGTCCGACGGTTTCAGCCCGGCGTCTTCCAGGGCCAGTTCCATGGCCCGGCGCATGGTGATCTGTTCCGGGCGGGTGGTGTGCTGGCCGTCGGCGTTGCTGCCGAAACCGACGATCTCGGCATGGATGTGGGCGCCACGGGCCAGGGCGTGTTCCAGTTCTTCGAGCACCAGCATGCCGCCCCCTTCGCCGATCACCAGGCCGTCGCGTGCGGAGTCGTAAGGGCGCGGGCTGCGTTGTGGGGTGTCGTTTTTCAGGCTGGTGGCGTAAAGCGCG
Organism: Pseudomonas sp. GV085; assembly: GCF_003050925.1. Lineage (GTDB taxonomy): Bacteria > Pseudomonadota > Gammaproteobacteria > Pseudomonadales > Pseudomonadaceae > Aquipseudomonas. Next base: position 212,695 of record NZ_QAOV01000003.1, read on the forward strand.
TCGAAGACCATTGCTTCGGTCGGGCACAGCTCTTCGGCGCCGCCGGCGAGCATCAGCGGCAGGCGCCCGAACTTGATGGCCTCGTAGGCATAGCCGATGCCCTGGCTGCCGCTGGTGCAGGCGCTGGATGTCGGGATCAGGCGGCCAGTGAGGCCGAAGAAGATGCTGATGTTCGCCGCGGTGGTGTGCGGCATCATGCGCACGTAGGAATTGGCGTTCAGGCCTTCGGCCACCGAGTTGAGCAGCATGTTGCCGAACGCCTTGATCTCGTCGGTGCTGCCGGTCGAGGAGCCGCAGGCGACGCCCATGCGCCCGTCCTTGATCGATTCGTCACCCAATAATCCGGCGTCGGCCAGTGCCAGTTCCGACGCGCCGACGGCCAGCCGTGATACCCGGCCCATGCTGCGCAGTTGCTTGCGGGTCCAGTGGCTCGGCACTTTGAAGTCATCGATGGGGCCAGCCAGGCGCGTGTTGAGTTCGGTAAAACGATCCCACTCGTCCATCCGGCGGATGCCGCTGCGGTTGGCCGCGAAGTTACCGGAGATGGTGCCCCAGTCGCTGCCCAATGAGGTAATGCCGGCCATGCCGGTGACGACGACGCGCTTCATCAGCACAGGCCTCCGTTGACGGCCAGAACCTGCCGGGTAATGTACGAGGCTTCCGCCGACATCAGGAAGTTCACTGCGCCGGCCACCTCTTCAGGGGTGCCCATGCGTTGTGCGGGGATCATTTTCATCAGTTCTTCCACCGGCACGTTTTCGTCGAGCATGGCTGTGTCGATCAGGCCGGGGGCGACACAGTTGACGGTGATTTTGCGCTTGCCCAGTTCGATCGCCAATGCCTTGGCCGCGCCGATCAACCCGGCCTTGGAGGCGCTGTAGTTGACCTGGCCACGGTTGCCGATCAGGCCGGATACCGAGGTGATGCAGACAATCCGCCCGGCGGCGCGACGACGAATCATCGGCATCATCACCGGGTGCAGCACGTTGTAGAAACCGTCGAGATTGGTGCGCATCACCACATCCCAATCCTCCTCGCTCAGGGCCGGAAAGGCACCGTCACGGGTCAGGCCGGCATTGAGCACCACGCCATAATAGGCGCCGTGGGTTTCCACGTCGGCTTCGAGAATTTCCTTGCAACGGGCGCGGTCGGCCACGTCGAACTGCAGGATGCGCGCACGACGGCCCAAGGCCTCGACTTCACCCTTGACGGCTTCAGCGTCGGCCAGGCCGCTGCGGCAATGCAACACGATGTCGTGCCCGGCCTGGGCCAGACGCAAGGCGATGGCACGGCCGATGCCACGGCTGGAACCGGTGACCAGTACGGATTCAGTCATGACTGGACTCCTTCGGGTTCATGGAGATATTGAGCGGCCTGGGGTGGGCGATACACATTCAGACGGGCGCTGACGTGAATGCCGGGGGCGTTGATGTGACATTCGAACACGCCCATGCCGTTATCGTCTTCCAGGGAGCGAATACCGTGGATGGTCAACTCGGTACCGGCCGGAAAACTTTCGACGTTGCATTCGAATTTGCGGCTGCCGAGCAGGAAACCCAACTCCACCGCATCACCGCGCTGGCGCGCATGGCAACCGGCGAAGGCGGCCACGCTCTGGGCCATCAGTTCGATGCCGACCCAGGCCGGCAGGCTGCCGTCGGGGAGATTGAACAGGCCATCGGGCTTGACGGTCAGGCACGTGTGAATCTGCTCTTCATCGAACGCCAGGATCCGGTCGATAAGGATCATGTCGCCAGCGTGGGGCAGCAATTCGGCGAGCGGCCAGTCAATCATGGGGCGTCTCCGATAATCAGGCTGACGTTGTTGCCACCGAAGGCAAAGGAATTGCTCATCAGGTAGCGAGGTGCAATGGACGTCAGGCGAGTGGCCGGGGTCACCCAGTGCAGCGGTGGCAATTCGGGATCGGGCTGCCCGTCCCAGACGTGCGGTGGCAAGGCATGCTCGCGATTGTCCGGGCTCAGGCTCAACCAGCAGAACGCCGCTTCCAGCGCCCCGGCGGCACCGAGGGTGTGGCCGGTCATGGGTTTGCTCGACGAACTGGGCACGCCGGCCGGGAACAGCGTCGCCACGGCCTGGCTCTCCATGGCGTCGTTGTGCTGGGTGGCGGTGCCGTGCAGGTTCAGATACGCGATCTGCTCCGGTTGCAGGTTGGCGCGGCCCAAGGCTTTGCGCATCGCTTGCAGGGCGCCACGACCGGTCGGCTCCGGGGCGGATATGTGATGCGCATCGGAACTGGCGCCGCTGCCGAGCAAGGCAATTGGTTGGCCGTCACCTGCACGTCTGGTCATCAGGAACAGCACCGCCGCTTCGCCAATGTTGATGCCATTGCGGTTCACCGAAAACGGATTGCAGCGTTGTTCCGAGACCGCTTCCAGCGCCGAGAAACCGTTGAGGGTCAGCTTGCACAAGGTGTCGACACCGCCACACAGCACCGCGTCGCAAATGCCCAGGTCCAACAGGCGCTGGGCGCTCATCAAGGCTCGGGCGCTGGAGGTGCAAGCCGTGGAAATGACATAGGCCGGCCCGCTCAATTGCAGCCATTCGGCGAGGAAGTTCGCCGGCGCCCCGAGCTCCTGTTGCTGATAGTCGTACTCGGCAGGGAACTGCTTTTCACGCAGGTAATGCGCCAGGCTCTGGCTCGCCTCGTCGATACCCGAGGTGCTGGTGCCCAGCACGACACCGATGCGGTCGCGGCCGTAGGTCTGGATTGCGCTGTCGATGTCCGGGCGGATTTGCAGCGTGGCCTCCAGCAACAACTGATTGTTGCGACTGTGATGGCGCGACATCCCGGCTGGAAGGGTTGCCAGTTTGCCCTGGACCGCACCGACCGGCAGCGTGCGTTGCGGCACCCACCCGGTTTGTTCGCGCATGCCGCCGCAGTCGCCGGCAAACAGGTTGCGGGCAACTTCCTGCTTGTCACGGCCCAGCGCGCAGACCAATCCGAGGGCATTGAGGTAAGCCGTCATGGCGTTTCACCGCTCAGGGGCGTGACTTGATAGGCCGGACCATGCGCAAGCTTCAATTGAAAATTCTGCGGTTGTGCGTAGCGGATGTCCCAGCGGTCGGGCAGGGACCGTTGTCTGCCGTACTGCCAGGCGCCGGGATAGTTGGCCGCCAGTTCATCTTGCGGCGTCAGCGCAAACAGCAGCGCCGCGAACAGTTCCCGGGCTTGCGGATTGGGCGGCAAAAAACCATCGGACTCCCAGGTTTTGTCGATCAGTTTCTGGCGGGCCTGGGGAATGCCCAGCAAGTCCATCATCGACCAGCGAATACCTGATTCTTCGCGCTGGATCACCAGCACCCAGTCCTGGCGTTCGTCGGCCTGCCCACGCTGGATGTGCAATTGCAGCGGCAACGGCAGATCCGGATTGTGCACGGGCAGCGGCGCCCGGCCGGCGCAGGCGCTCAGCAGCAGGGTTGCAGCAAGTAGCAGAAATCGCAGAGCATCGGTCATCCCACAGGTTTGGTGCTTCGAGCGACTGGCAATCAACATCACACAGTTCCTTCAAAAGGTTTGCGCGCCACCACATTGACCAGGGTTTCTTCCCGTTGGCCAAAGGGTTTTGGCTTGCACACACCCAATAGTTCGAGCAGGCCGAAATCCTTGGCGCGACTCCACCACAGGTACGGATAAGACACGTTTTTCTCGGTAAATTCGAAGCCCTGCTGGCGAATCATTTGCAGGTACTGCGCCGCGCTTTTCTGCACGTGCATCGGGTGGCGGAACAACCAGCGGATCACCCAGGTATCAATGTAAGCCTCGGTGGATTCTGCGAACAGCAGATAACCGCCGGGTTTGAGCACGCGATAGAACTCGGCCAGCGCCTGTTCCTGCTCCACCAGATGATGGAAGGTCTGGTGACAGAACAGCAGGTCGATACTGGCGTCCGGCAGGTCGAGGCTGGCGCAGTCGCCACCGATCAACTCCACTGCCATGCCCTGGCGGGCCGCTTCTTCGCGGCTCTGGTCCAGGCTGTGGGGATCAGCATCGACGCCAATCAGACGAGCGGGCGCGAAGGCCTGGCGCAGCAGCGGGAATGACTTACCCTGGCCACAACCGGCATCCAGCAATACCGGATCGGCAGGAGGGGTGTCGCTGAACAAGCCGCGCAAATCGTTGATCGCCTCGCGCAGCACATAGTGTTGCCAGATCTGGCTGCGCAGGAACCACAACCCGAAACGGGTTTCTTCGACGTATTTGTCGCTCAAGTAGTTCATGACGCATCCCTTGCACAGAACTCCGATATCACCTTCAACCGGCGCCTGGCTTCGCTGACGAACGGGTTGCGTCGGTCCCAGGCGTACCCGGCAAGAATGGAGCTGATCATCCTGCGGATTTCCGGCGAGCTGCCCTCGTGGAAAATCACGTCCTGGAAGGTCCCGGCGTACCAGCCTTCGACGTAGCAACGGAACGTGTCGACGCCGCGCTTGAGCGGTTCGGCGAACTCGGTTTGCCAGTCGACGACTTCGCCTAGCAGCTGACGGTGCAACACCCCGGCGGCCATGCTCGCCGAACGCATGGCGATGGTCACGCCGGAGGAAAACACCGGGTCGAGGAATTCCGCGGCATTGCCCAGTAGCGCGAAGCCCGGGCCGTGCAGGGTTTTGACGTTGGCCGAGTAACCGCCGATGGTCCGCGCCTCGGTGTCCCACTGCGCATTTTGCAACACGCTGGCCAGGCTTGGCGTCTCGGCGATAAAGCTGCGCAGACACTCGTCCAGATTGTCGCTGCGGCCGGCGAAACGTTCCTCGGCGGCGACCACGCCGACCGAGCAGCGCCCGTTGCTGAACGGGATGGTCCAGAACCACACGTCGCGCAGGGTCGGATGAGTGGTCACGAGGATCTTGCTGCGATCGAAAGACGCAAGGTCGATATGGTCTTCGACGTGAGTGAACACGGCCTGACGCACCGGAAAATTCGACGGTGCCTCAAGGTCGAGCAAGCGCGGCAGCACGCGGCCGTAGCCACTGGCATCGAGCAGGAAACCGGCTTCGATGCGGTACTCGCTACCGTCCTCGCGGCGCACGCCGAGCTGCGGTTTTCCGGGCTCAATGTCGACGCTGACGATGGTTTCGCCATAGCGAATCTCCACGCCTTGCAGCGCGGCCTGATCGGCCAGCAGCTTATCGAAATCGGCGCGCAGGACCTGAAAAGTCGTCGATTTGCCGTGGCTGAACGTCTCGCCGAAGTCGAACGCGCTGTAGCGCTCGCCCCAGGCAAACGCGGCACCGGTTTTCACCTGAAATCCGGCCGCGTTGACGGCGTCGAGCATGCCCGCTTCCTCGACGAAGTCCAGGCAATGGGCCAGCAGGCTCTCACCGATGGAAAACCGCGGAAAATTCTGACGCTCGATCACCAGCACATCGTGTCCCTTGCGCTTGAGCAACGCGGCGGCGATTGCACCGGAAGGGCCGGCGCCGATGATCACGACCTGGCGGCATTCCATTTCAACGGTTGGCATGAGGGCTCCTTGCCGGGACAGCGGTTTTCAGGGGGATTCGGTGCATGCCAGTCAGGGCTGGCAGCAGTGTAGCGATCAGGCCCATCAGCATCAGGGCAAAGTACAGCGGCGGGCTGATGAGTTGCTGTTGCAGCAGCAGGTTGAGAAAAACGATCTCGCTCAAGCCGCGGATGTTCAGCAGCACACTTTCCCGCCAGCGGCTGGCGCCCTGGAACGATGCCCCGGCCCAGCCGAGGCCGAGCCAGTTACCCAGCAGCTTGCTCAGCATCGGCAACAGCAGCAGGGCCGCCAACTGCGTCCAGCCGAGGCTGTCGATCGCGCTGTGCACGTTGATCTGCACAATGCCGAACGTGAGGATCAGCGGGATGGCGATGTACGTCTGCAAGCGGCTCATCCACACGGCCGGCAACGGCAGCACCAGCGGTGCTTTCAGCGCGGCCATGATCAGCACATAGCCGATGCCGAAAATCAGCGCATTGAGCTTGTAGTGCTCGGCGACGACCAGCAGGGCGAAAAAGCTCAGGCTGTAAAGCCATGCCTGGCGCAAACCGAGCAACCGCAGCAGCACCGGCAGGCAGGCGCCAGCCAGGGGCAGCAACAGGCTGCTCAGGTGCAGGCTACCCTGGGCGATGCCGAACAGGGTCCAGCAGGCGAGGTCGATGAGGATTGCGGTTTGCACCAGTCGCCGGGTGGCGGCGGGTGGGTAATCGATGTGCCGCAGGTACAGGTACAACACCGGAATCGCGGTGATGGCGAACAACAGGCCGACGGCCAGCGAGCTGATCCACGGCTGCGGTGGCAATAACCAGACCGCCGTGGCCAGGCCGCAGGCAAACGGAATGCAAAAGCTGGGCAGGGCGATTTTCAGGCTCTGGCGATCCAGTTGCAGGTCGATCACATCGCTGAGGATGTAGCCCAGCAACAGGGCAAAGCTCAGGCTGTAGAGGTTCTTCAGCCAGCCCGGTGACACCAGCAGCGCGCCGCTTAACTGCCATTGGGGCTCGATCCAGAAATACATCAACAACGGCAAGCCGAGAGTCGCCAGCAACAACTGGCTGACGATGGGAATCAGGCCGAAATGCCGGCCGACACCGGTCGCCACCGCGAACAATGCCAGCGCCATCGCCCAGAACAGCACGACCATCACGTTGCCCGCTCCACGGCCGCAGCCCCATGCGCCTGTCGACCGGCCCACGGCGCGAGCAGGAAGCTGAAGATCAGGCCCAGGCTCACCGACAGCCCGAAGTTGCTTACCGCCGGGGTGCTCGATACCGCCAGCAAACCGAACGACAGCCAGGTGGTCAATGCCGCCAGCAGGGTGCCTAGCAGGCTCACGGCCGCACCGCCGACCTGTTCTCGCATCAGGATCGCGTAATCGACGCTGATCGCCGTCACCAGCAGCAGGCCGAACAGACTGAACAGGGTCAACGGCTGCCCCAGCCAGCCGAGGCTGGCCAGGCTGCACAACGCCGCCAGCAGGGGTAGGGACACGATACGCAACGCGCCGCCGAGGCCGAAGGGCAGGATCAGCACCAGCACGATCAGCACGCAGGAGGCGAGTTTCAGTTCCGCGGCACTGATTTGGGTGGCCGCGAAGACGTTGTTCAATTCACCCAGTCGATCCACCAGTGTCACGCCGGGTAAGTCCTCACCCTGGAGCCGCAGCAGGGCCGGGTTGTTGATGCCTTGCAGGCTGACTATCGCCGCCACGCCGTCATCGGTCGGCCCCAGCCACAGGGGACGGTAGGGCTCTGCCAACGGGCCGCTGAGCGCTGCGTCGATGTCCATGATCGGCAACGCCTGTAGCTTCGTCAGCTCCGCTTGCAGCGCCTCGACCGGTATGCCGATGTCGAGCAACGGTTGCCAGAACGACGGCAGTTTGCTCAATGCTGCGCGCACCTGTTGCTGTTCGTTCGGCGGGCTGACCAGTTGATTGAGCGACAGATAACCCTGGAGCTTTTCCAGGCCAATCAATTGATCCAGTCGCTCTCTCAGGGCGGTCTGGCGTTCGAGCAGTTGCTGCTGGTTGGCGGCGCGTATCAGGAAGAACTGGCTGGTGGGTTGATAGCCGGTAATCCGGGCAATGGTCCGGGCTTCGTCGGTCAATTGTTGCGGCGCGCTGATCCATTGGCGGATGTCGTTTTTGCTGCCGAGCTGTAACAGGCCGCCCACGCAAAAGGCAATCAGCAGCGCCAGCAGGACCGGCGTTTTCGCCTGTTTGAGCAGCGCTTCACGACAGTCCAGCAAAAGCTCGCACATGCGCAATGGCCACTGCGCCGGGCGCAGGTCTACGCCCTTGAGCAATGCCGGCAGCAGGCACACGGCGGACAAATAGGCGCCGAGCAAACCGGCGGCAGAGAAGGCGGCAATCTGGGTCAGCGCCGGGAAGGGGGTCCAGGCCAGGGCCAGATAACCGATACCGCTGGTGATCAGGCTCAGGGTCAATCCGGGCAAGGTCATGCGCAGGGCAGGCCAGCTGTGCCAGGGCTTCAGGCTCCAGCTCTTGGACAGGTAATGCAGCGGGTAATCGATGGCAACGCCGATCAGGCTCGAACCCAGCACCAGGGTCATCACGTGCATATGGCCGAACAACGCCACGCAGGCCACCGCACCGAAGAGCATGCCGACCACCACCGGCACGAACGCCAGCAAGACGCGCCAGCGCCGGAAGGCCAACAACAGCAACAGCAAAATCCCGACGGTGGCACCGCCGCCGACCCAGGTCATCTCCCGGGCAGCCTGCTGTTGCCCGTTGGCTGCGTACAACAAGCCGCTGGCGGCGAGCAGTTGCACGTCGTGCCGGGCGGCTACTTCGCGACTGTGCTCGAGCAGGTCGGCCACTTGCAGCGGCAGGTTCATGTCGAAGGCGTTGCCGGTGGTGCGCGCGCGCAGCAGCACCCAGCTCTTGCCATCGGCATCGGCGACCAGTGCACCGCTGCCGATGTCCAGTTGCACCGAACCGCGTTGCGGCTGGCTGTTCTGGATGCGCCCGGTCAGGCCCAGCCAGTCGTCCTGGCTCGGCACCAGGCTGTAACCGTTGAACGGGTCGAACAAGGCCTGCACCCGTTGCTGGATAAAGGTGCCGGGGTGCTCGATCAGCAGTTGTCGGTCCGCCGCCTGGAGCATCGCCAGGCGACCTTGCAGTAACTGCGTGCGCAGCGCCGGCAAGTCGGCTTGCAGGGTCCATTGGACCTTTTCGAACAGTCCGCTGGCCTGCCATTGCTCGCCGAGGGTCTGCGCCATGGCGACGGCCTGCTGGCGATCTGTGTGGCCGACCAGCACCAGCATTTCGCGGTTCAGCGGTTCCTGCATGCGTTGTTCTGCGCGCAGTTCCAGAGCATCGGGCGCCGTGCCGGGTACCAGTTCCATCAGGTTGGCCGACAGCGGCGCGGCGTCACGCCATTGCCAACCGGCGAGCGCCAGTACGGCCAGCAGCAGGATCACAAACAGCCGTGGCAACCACCGTTCACTCGGCAAAGTCATGTTGCTCCGCATCGCTCAAGGGTTGGGTGCCGGTGCTGTCCTGCATGCGCAACAACGTGCTGTCGCCCTGGGTTTCGAGCAGTTCGATGCTGTGCACCAGTTCTGCGCCGGTTATGTTGATCTGATTGAACACCTGCTTGAGCAGCATTGAACGTGGCAGCAGCGTGAGCTTCCAGTTCTGCGCATCGCCGCTCAGGGACAATTCGAAATCCCGTTGCAGGCCGCTGCTGTCACCTTGCAGCACGGCCAGGAATAATCGGTTCTGCTCGGCACCGGCGCTTTTGCCCGGCAGCATTTGCCAGACAATGCCGTCACGCCGGGCAATGCCTTTGGCGGTGATGCGATAGTCCTGTTGCAGTGGCGTTTTCAACAACCACAACAAGCCGTGGTTTTTTGCCAGGACGAACGTGCCCTTGCTGACCAGCGGCTGGGACAGGGCGCGCAGGTGTTTTTCCTGGGTGAAACTGCCGTGGATCACCTCGGGCCTGGCCAGCTGATCGCTGAGCTGTTGCAGATCGAAGGCATGGGCCAGTCCAGGAATACCCAGTAGCACGCAGAACACTGTAGGAGCGAGCTTGCTCGCGAAAATCCTGAGGGCGCCGCGGGGTGTCAGGTGCCCAGTGTCATCGTTAACAACCATCGCGAGCAAGCCCGCTCCCACAGGGGAACGTGGATGGCAGAAAGTCATCGCAGGGCTCTCTCTACGGCGTCGGTGAGCACCTTCGGCGAGGCCAGTTGCATCTCGCGGCTGGCGAGGTCGACGGCGACCTGTATCGACAGGGCCCGGGTCAAGCGTTCGCCGGTTTGCAGGTCGCTGATCAGGTAGTTGATCTTCAAGCGGTTCTCCCACTCCACCAGGTTGGCGCGCACGTTGAGTGTCTGGCCGAACACCGCACCGCGCACGTAGCGCAATTGCAGGTCGATCACCGGCCACGCATAGCCTGATTCGTTCATCGCCGTGTAGTTGTGGCCGATCCTGTCCAGCAGCGCACAGCGGGCGACTTCCAGGTATTTGACGTAATGGCCGTGCCAGACCACGTGCATGCTGTCGACGTCAAAGAACGGTACGACGATTTCCGTGTCGGTGTAGAGAAATCCCTTGCTACGCATGCAGCCTCCAGTGTTGTTCGGCAATGCGTTGCAGGCACAGGCGCAGTTCGCCTTCCAGCGCGCGGTCTTCGATGACCGGCGGGAAATCCTTGGCCAAGGCTTCATGCATGACGGCCAAAGCGGGTGGCAGGGGGCGTGCATCTTCGGCCTGACCGCGCAGCCAGACGCCCTGATTGGCCGCCAGCAAGGTGGCGGCGGCCACCTGTTCGGTGAGCTCCAGCACGCGGATGGCATCGCGGGCGGCGATGGTGCCCATGCTCACCTTGTCCTGGTTGTGGCACTCGGTGGAGCGCGAGAAGACGCTGGCCGGCATGGTGTTCTTCAGCGCTTCGGCGGTCCAGGCACTGGTGCCGATCTGCACCGCCTTGAAACCGTGGTTGAGCATGGCGCGGTCAGCCGTGGCGCCGGACAGGTTGCTCGGCAAACCATGGTTGTAGCGCTCGTCCACCAGCAGCGCGAGCTGCCGATCCAGAAGGTCGGCGACGTTGGCCACGAGGTTCTTCAGGCTGTCCATGGCGAACGCGATGTGGCCGCCGTAGAAGTGCCCGCCGTGCAGCACGCGCTCGGCCTCGGCGTCGATGATCGGGTTGTCGTTGGCGCTATTGAGCTCGATCTCGATGAACGAGCGCAGCCAGTTCAGGCTGTCGGCCAGCACGCCCAGCACATGAGGCGAACAGCGCAGGGAATAGCGGTCTTGCAGGCGATGCAGCGGTGCGGTCGGCGCATCAATGGCCAGATCCTTGCGCAACCACGCAGCGACTTGCATCTGCCCCGGGTGTGGCTTGGCGGCGAACAGGCGCTCGTCGAAGTGCTCCGGGTTGCCTTGCAGGGCGACCACGTTCAGCGCGGTGATGCGTGTGGCCAGATGCAGCAGGTAATCGGCCCGGGCGTAAGCCAGGCAGGCCAGACCAGTCATCACCGCAGTGCCGTTCATCAATGCCAGGGCTTCTTTCGGGCGCAACACCAGTGGCTGCCAGCCGAGTTCGCGGTGCACATCGGCAGCCTCCCGGCGCTCGCCGCGGAACATCACCTCGCGTTCGCCGGACAGTGTGGCGGCAACGTACGAAAGCGGCGTCAGGTCACCACTGGCGCCCACCGAACCTTCTTCCGGAATCAGCGGCAGGATGTCGTGCTCAAGGAACGCCTGCAGGCGCTCCAGCAGCTCCACGCGCACCCCGGAAACACCATGGCACAACGACTGCAAACGCGCCGCCAGTACCGCGCGGGTGGCCTGGGCGTCGAGCAGTTTGCCCAGCCCGCAGCCGTGGAAAGTGAACAGATGACGGGGCAGCGCCTCGACGTGATGCAGCGGCACCGCGACCACGCAGGAGTCGCCATAACCGGTGGTCACGCCGTAGATCACGCCTTCCTTGTCCAGCAGAGAGTCGAGAAAACGCGCGCCCTTGGCGATGCGCTCGCGGTAGGCGGGATCACTTTGCAACTGCGTTGGCACCTTGCGGTTGGCCAGGGCCAGCACGTCTTCAATGCGCAAAGGGCGTTCGCCGAAGGTTACCGGCTCAAGCGTTGGCGTCGTCATCGGTCTTCCAGAAAGGGTAAAAGTTGAACCATTGTTGGGGGGCTTCGAGGCAATAGTGACCCAGGCGTTCGGCGTAGCGGGAGGCCCACTGATGAATGACCTGCTCGCGGTCGCTGCGCTTCCAGGTGATTGCGTCAGCGAAGGGCTCAATGGTCAGTCGATAATCGCCGTCGGGCTTTTTCAGGCACAGCAGCAGGTTGATCGGGCATTTCAGCAGACCGGCCAGCAGCCACGGGCCTTGGGGGAACCTGGCCTGATGACCGAGGAAGTCCACGGTCACGCTGCGCCCACCATGCAACGGCACACGGTCGCCGGCAATCGCCAGCCACTCGCCACGCTCCAGGCGCTCGCTCAGTTGCAGCATGATCCCGGGGTCCAGTTCGCTGACCTGGATCAGGCGCAAATTGGTCGCCCCGGCTTCGCCCAGCAAACGGTTGAACTGTTCGGCGTGCTTGGTGTGCACCAGCACGTTCATCGTGACCTTCTCGCCGATTTCCGCCAGTGCGCGGCAGACTTCCAGATTGCCCAGGTGTGCGCCCACCAGCATTTGCCCGCGGGCACCGCGCAGCTGGTCACGCAGCAGCGCCGGGTCGATGATTTCGATTTGTTCGATGCTCAGCTTGCCGTTCCATACGTCGAGTTTGTCGAGCATGGAGTCGGCGAAGGCCATGAATTGGCCGAATACCCGCCAGTGGCTCGGGCGCAGCTCGCTGCGACCGCTCCAGTCGGTCAGGCGTTGCTGGTATTGCCAGGCACTGTGTCGGGCGCTGCGACCGAACAGGAAAAAGTACAGGACGATGCCGTACAACACCGGGCTCAGTATTCGACGCCCCAGCACTTTGGCGCCGAACGCGGTGAGCTTCATCAGCCAGAAACTGCCGCGCTCCTCGCGGTCGGCCCAGTGTTGTTTGTCTGCGCTCATGCCCGCCACCGTTGCCAGAGGATCATGGGCGAGCGCAGCAACATGCCGAAGAACAGCCGTGTGTGCATGCTGGAAATCAGCACGTTGTCGTGGAACATCCGAAAATGCGAAACGCCGTCCAGCGGGTAATGGACTTTGGTTTGCAGCCATTGCATCGGCTGATTGCGCCAGGCCAGGCGCACCAGAATGTCCGAGTCGAAGTCCATGCGCTTGCCGATTTTCGCTGACTCGATCAACGCCAGGACCGGTGGCAACGGGTAAACCCGGAAACCGCACATGGAGTCGCGAATCTGCAACGACAAGGTGTTGATCCAGACCATGACGTGAGTCAGGTAGCGCGCATACAAACGGCCTTTCGGCACGCTGGCGTCATATTGCGGATAGCCGCAAATCACCGCCTGTGGGTGACGGCGGGATTGTTCAATGAAGCGTTGGACGTCCTGCAAATCGTGCTGGCCATCGGCATCCACCTGCAAGGCATGGCTGAAACCCAGGCGCGAAGCTTCGCGCAAACCGGTCATGACCGCGCCACCCTTACCCTGGTTTTCGGCGAGGCGAATCAGGTAAACCATTTCGCGCTGGGCCAGGCGGTCCAGCACCCGGGCGCAGCGCGGACTGCTGGCATCGTCCACCAGAATGCACGGCAGTTGGCTGGCGATCAGGGCATCGACCACCGTGGTGATTGCGTCTTCGTGGTTGTACACCGGGACGATGGCGCAGGGGCTATGCATGTTGGTTCACCTCTGTGGGACCGAGGTGTCTGCATCGCGAGCAGGCTCGCTCCCACATGGGGTTCGCGGCGTTCACAAATCCAGTGTGGGAGCGACGGTGCGACGATTCGACCTGCTCGCGATTGAGTGCGCAGCACTCACCCAGCTTATGCATGTGCAGCCTCCAGCAAGATCCGCCCGCTGGAGCAAGTGGCGGTTTCGTTGCGATAGGCGAAATACAATTTGCCGCGCACCGGGTCGAAGCGCAGGTGCAGCTGGATTTCATCGCCCGGGCGCACCAGTTGCTGGAACTTCAAGACTTCCATGCCGGCGAATTTTTTCGGCAGGTTCATCAGTTGCTGGCCCAGACTCAGCGCCCAGTCCACCTGCACCACGCCAGGCAACACCGGCGCCGTGGGGAAATGACCGCTGAAATAGGCCAGGTCCGGTGGCACGGCCAGTTGCAGGCTCCATTCGCCATTGCTTTCGACTTGCTCCAGGAGCTCCGGGGTTTTGGGGCGCGGTGTCAGCAGCAGGGCGTCGACGTCGGCCTGGGGCAGTTTGCCTTGAGTGTTCAGCGGCAGTTGTCGCAGCAGGCGCCAGCGTCTTGGCAGGGCCAGGGCTTCGCAGTGTTGGCTCAGGTGTTCGCGCAATTGCTCGGTGAGGCTGCGTCGACCCTGATTGCGCAGCACATGCAAGCCGGCCTCGCTCAGCACCAGCAACGCCCCCAGGGAGGCGCGGTTTTCCTGAACGACGCCGAGCCGCGCTTCGACGACCCATTCATGGGCCATCAGCGCCTGTTCCAGCATCGGCAGCGAGATGCGTTTTTCTTCCAGCTTGACGATCCGGTCCAGCCGCCCAAGCAACTCGAAGCGACCGTCGACAGAGATACGCGCGGCATCGGCAGTGTGTTCGACATGGCCATTGGGCAAATACGGCGAAGCGATCAGCAGCGCACCCTCACTGTCCTGGGTCAGCGTGACATCGGCAAAGGGCTGCCAGAGTTGCGCGCCCTGACGCCAGGCGATGCCGCCGGTTTCCGAACTGCCGAAGATCTCCGTTGGCCATTGCCCCAGACGCTCATGCAAGCTCTGTGCGGCCTCGACCGGCAAGGCACCGCCGGAGGAAAAAAACCGGCGCACTGAACTCAAGGCAGGCCAGTCGAGGTTGTCGCCCATGCGCTTGAGCAACGCCGGGCTGGCCACCCAGGCGAAGGCCGGGTACTCGCGGCTGGCGCGTTGCAGGTCTTCTGGAAAGGCCAACTGCCGACGTACGAACGGGCGCCCGGCGCACAGCGGCCACAGCACCCGAAACAGCAGACCGTAGATGTGCTGGGTGGCGACGCTGCCAATGATGCACGCCGGGCCCAGGTCGGCGCCCCACAGCTGTTCCAGGGCTTCGACTTCATTGGCCAGTTGGCGCAGGTTTTTTTCGATGCGTTTGGGTTCGCCACTGGAGCCGGATGTGCACAGGCTCAGCCAACAGTTATCCAGGTCCAGCGGCGCCGCACCCAGTGGCGGATGACTGAACTCGCTCAGGTGCGCATCGTCGGGCTGGTCGCTCAACCACAGATCGACTTCACCTGACCAGCGATGGCGGGTCTGGGGTTGCAGGTCGGACGGCAGCAACACACTGACCCCGGCACGCCAGGCGCCAAGCAACGCGATCGCCAGATCGGCGGCATCCTCCAGGTGCACGGCCATCTGCCGGACACCCCGGGCTTGCAGGCCGGCGGCCAGGTGCAGCGCCTGTTCGCTCAGCCGGGCGTGGTCCAGTGCCGGAGCGGTCGTGATGGCGCGCTCCGGCTGAGCCTTGAGCAGCAGGTGCTCAAGTTTTATCCAATTCATGGGCGGCCTCGTACCCTTTGTCGTATGAGCCATTCAATGGCAAACATCAGGCCTATCAATCCGTAGGAAATCAGGCCGGTGTACAGCGTCCACCAGCTCAGCGGCGCCCAGAGGGTCAGGGCGGCGGCGCACACACCGTTGCAAAGAAAAAAAACGCTCCAGGCGATGGTTACCTGACGGGTATAGCGAATGCCCTCGGCCGGCAATTGCGGTTCGCGTACCCGGGCCAGGCGTTCAACGATCGGTGGGCCGAATGTCAGGCTCGATCCGAACAGCACCAGCATGAAGCTGCTGATCAACACCGGATACCAGCGCAACAGCGCCGGGCTGTCGAACAGTGCCAGCAACAGACAGAACACAATGGCCACCGTGGCCATCCACAGGCTGCCAGGCCGTCGTGTGCCGGTCAGCGCCCGGGCCAGCCACAGTCCGCCCAGCAGCAGGCCGAACTGCCACGGGGCGAAATGTTCCATGCCGAAATACACCGCAAAGGGATACAAAAGGCCTGCCAGCAGCAGGCCGAGGCCAATCAGTCGATTCATGCGGCCGGTTGAACCAGACGGTAGACCGCCTCGACCACGTCACTGACGGTTCGCACCGATTTGAATTCTTCGGCGGCGATTTTCTTGCCGGTCTGACGTTTGATGTGATCAATCAGGTCGACCGCGTCGATGCTGTCGATTTCCAGGTCCTGATACAGGTTGGAGTCCAGGCTCACACGCTCAGGGTCCAGCTCGAAAAGCTCAACCAAGGCATCGCGCAGGGTGTTGAAAATGTCGTCACGAGTTTGCATGGTCCGGTCTCAAGCTGCCTGTTTTGCGGTGACGAACGCCGCAAGGCTCGCCACGTTACTGAAGTGATTACGTGTGTCCTTGGCATCGGCGTCGATCTTGATGCCGTACTTTTTCTGGATGGCCAGGCCCAGTTCCAGGGCGTCCACCGAGTCCAGGCCCAGGCCTTCGCCGAACAAGGTTTGCTCATTACCGATGTCGTCGGCACTGATGTCTTCCAGGCCAAGGGCGTCGATGATAAGCATTTTGATATCACGGTGCAGATCGCTCATCTTCGGCGAGCTCCTTAATAAAGTAAGAATGTAGATAATCGTTGAGCTTGCGCGAGGCTTGCGGAGCCGGCCCCTGCGTGGCGAAAGTCTGTGGGTCTATATCGGCCCCGACCCGGAAACTGAAGTGCACGCGCCGCTTGGGGATGCGATACCAGGGCTCGGCCTTGGTCAATGTGGTCGGGTTGACCTTGATAATGACCGGGGTGAGGATTTTCGCACCCCGCAGGGCGATTGCCGCGCCTCCCCGATGAAAGGCCGGCGCCTGGCCGGGCCGGGTGCGCGTCCCTTCGGGGAAAATGATCAGGGTCTGGCCGTCTTTCAATGCGTCGGCGGCCGCGTCGAGCATGTCCATGCTGCCGTCGTTGCTGATGTATTCGGTGCAGCGCAGCGGTCCGCGGGTGAAAGGGTTTTCCCAGAGGCTTTGCTTGACCACGCAGTTGGCGTGACGCACCAGGCCGATCAAAAACACCACGTCGATCAGCGATGGGTGATTGGCGATGATCATTTGCCCGGGACGACCGAGTTTTTCCGCGCCTTCAATGTTGTAGGTCAGTACGCCGGTGCGGGCCATGAAACGCACGAAAATCCAGAAACAGCGGCTGACCGTTTGCCGGGCCCGCAGCCGATGGGTCCGGGCGTCGCCCGGCAGGCAGTTCAGCACAGGGAAAATCACCAGGCGCAGGCACAGCCCGCCCAGCCCGAACAGGGCAAAGCTCGCGGCGGTGGCCAGCAAGCGCCAGTAATAGGCGTCGCGGTTTTTCTCGGTCACGGGTTGCGTTGCCAGGTCCATACACGATTTTTCCAGGCATGTTGGCAGGTGGTTTGCTGGCCGAGCAGCATACGCAACAGATTCAGCGCGTGTGGCCAGCAGGGGTTGGACAACGCATCCGAGGGGCTGTTCAGGGACAACCGCCAGTCGGTACCGGGTGTGATCAGCAGGCCGACGGCATAAGGGAACGGCACGTCGTCGATCCAGGTCGAGTAAGCCTCGGGCGGCCGCTCTTCGGTGACCACCAGCAGTACCGCGCCAGCGCCTTCCGCCAGCAGCGCGGCAGCTTCGAGCATGCCATGTTCCAGGCCATCGCCTGTGGCAGCCAGGGCGGTCATTTCGCTGGTTTCACCGCGCATGATCGACCACAAGCCAATGATCGCGTTATGCACCGACAAGCTGAACCGGGTCGGTGACAGCGGCTGATCGGCGGCCAGATCACTGAGAATGTCGACGGTGCGGGGCGTTTCGCCGTGACGGGAAACAAAGACCAATGGCAGATCCTGCCGACCTTCGGCCAATGGCCAGCCAACACTGAAGGCCATCCGCGCCAGGCGACTGAGCCGGCGGCGCTGCATGGCCGGCAGAAAAGAAACGTCGGGAGCGGCATCGCTGTCCGGCAGCACGACCGGTTGTCGGCTCCAGGCCTGCCAATCGCTCACGCTTTCAAGCCCCGGGGCCCAGGCGCGCCATTGGGCGATGTTGAAGTTGATCACAGACATTCATCCCACCCTCACGGGCTTACTTGACGCGGGGGAGTTGCCGAGAGCCGAGACTCACCCTGCGTGGCGTTTGGCGCCGAGTGGCGCGCATTATCCCGGTGCCGGGAACGTGTAGCAAATGCTGGTTACATTTTGCTCAATAAGATGAAGCGGCTGACTCGAAAAAATTGAACGATTGGTAATTATTCACAAGGTTTTTGCTCCGTCTGTCGGTTCTGGCGTCCAATCACTGAGCCGTTCAGGGCTTTTCAAGCAAGAGAAGGCAACTGACTGTGTAGTCCCTGTGCCGACAAGGTAGCGAAGCAACGCGGTGGACCACTACACTCGGTCATTCTTTGATACACGGAGGTTTTGACATGCGGCGCGTGGTGTTCAATCAGAAAGGTGGCGTTGGCAAATCCAGCATCGCCTGCAATCTGGCGGCGGTCAGTGCCAGCGAGGGTTTTCGCACCTTGTTGGTGGATCTCGATGCCCAGGCCAACTCCACTCAGTACCTGACGGGGCTCACCGGTAGCGATATCCCGATGGGCATCGCCGATTTCTTCAAGCAGACGCTGTCTTCCGGGCCGTTCTCCAAAAAGAATCAGGTCGACATCTACGAAACCCCGTTCGATAACCTCCATGTCATTACCGCCACCGCCGAGCTGGCGGACTTGCAGCCAAAGCTTGAGGCCAAGCACAAGATCAACAAGCTGCGTAAGTTGCTCGAAGAGCTGAGCGAAGACTACGACCGGATTTACCTCGATACTCCGCCAGCGCTGAATTTCTACGCGGTTTCAGCGTTGATTGCCGCCGATCGTGTGCTGATTCCCTTCGATTGCGACAGTTTTTCACGTCAGGCACTGTACGGCCTGATGGCGGAAATAGAAGAGTTGAAGGACGACCATAACGAAGGCCTGGAAGTCGAAGGCATCGTCGTCAACCAGTTCCAGGCCCGCGCCAGCCTGCCCCAGCAAATCCTCGACGAACTGATCGCCGAAGGCCTGCCGGTGTTGCCGGTGTACCTGGCCAGCTCGGTACGCATGCGCGAATCCCACCAGGCCAACACGCCGCTGATCCATCTCGATCCGCGGCACAAGCTGACCCAGCAGTTCGTCGAGCTGCACAACTTGCTGGAAAACGCCTGAAGATCAAAAGATCGCAGCCTGCGGCGGCTCCTACAAGGACATCAGCGCCCGATCTGTAGGAGCTGCCGCAGGCTGCGATCTTTCCCGGCTGTCTCAGATCCCCTGGCTACGCAACCAGCTCATCAGTTGCGGTAACGGGAAGGCCCCGCTCTGTCGGGCGACTTCCTGGCCATTCTTGAACAGGATCAGGCTCGGAATCGAGCGAATCCCCAATTGCGCCGACAACTGCTGGTTCGCCTCGCTGTCCAGTTTGGCCAATCGGCACTTGCCCGCCAGTTGCCCGGCGGCCTGCTCGAACACCGGTGCAAACGACTTGCACGGCCCGCACCAGTCCGCCCATACATCCACCAGCAGCGGCAGATCGCCCTTGATCTGGCTGGCGTAGTCGCCTTGCTTCAATTCAAACGGCTTGTTCAGCAGGACTTCGGCCTTGCAGCGACCGCATTTTGGATGATCGTCGAGACGCTCGGCAGGGATGCGGTTGAGGCCGTTGCAGTGGGGGCAGGGGATGTGGAGTGGGTCGGTCATGAGCAAGATCCAATGGGAAGCTGATAACACCTAGTTGGAGACGTTTGCTCATGTTTTCAATCACGCAGTGCCCGCCGATGAAACTAGGCTGAGTCGTGCCGAGCCATACCGCTGGTCTGCCAAGAATTATCGCAACTTGCGATATTTTTGATCTATGATTAACTCACCATAGCAAAATGCGATAAGGATGTTGCATGCATGTTCTCACCGAAAAAAGAGTACGTGAAGCCAAGGCCAAATGGCCAATGGCGGCCAACGCGCTGGATCATTGGTATCAATTAGCCAAAGGAAGCAAACCGCCGGATTTTGCGGCGATGAGAGCTACATTCCCTGCTGTCGACAAGGTAGGTGAGTTTCATGTTTTCGATATTGGTGGCAACAAGTTGCGGCTGATAGCTTTTGTCAGATATCGATCGCAAAAGCTTTATATCAAGCATGTGCTGGATCACCGCGAATATGACCGTGGCAAATGGAAGGAGGAAAGAGCATGAGTGTCCTGATCAAAAGAGCTGCCGAGCACTGGGAATTCGTCTCACCGCTGCTTCGAAAGCCGAAAAGCGAAGATGACTATGACCTGCTGGCGCATGCGCTGGACGAGTTGCTTGAGATGACCGGCGATGATGAGTCCCACCCGCTGATGAGTCTGGTGGATATCATCGGTGACTGGATTGAGGAGTGGGATCATAAGCATCACCCGATGCCGAAACCCAGCGGGGTCGAGGTTCTTGGCTACTTGATGCGTGAACACGGCCTGAGTCAGAGTGACCTGCCTGGCGTCGGCCCTCAGTCGGTCGTTTCGGAGATCCTGAGCGGCAAGCGCCAGCTCAACCTGCGACAGATCCGCTGGCTGGCCGAGCGCTTTAGTGTGTCGGCAGAGGTCTTTATCTGACCCGCCTCACGACGAACAACTGATCTCCAGATGCTTGCCCCATTCCGGCGGCCTCTCTGCATAACTTTCCATCCCTGGCTGCTCCTCGAACGGGTTGCTCAGCACTGCGTGCAGCCGGCGGACTTCCGAGTAGTCGCCGCTCTCTGCTGCATCGATGGCCTTTTGCGCCAGGTAGTTGCGCAGGATGTACAGCGGGTTGACCGCGTGCATCCGCTGGCGGCGCTGCTGTTGATCAAGGGTGCCTTCACGGGCCACCCGGGCGACGTAGAGCTCGCCCCAGGCATCGAAACCCTTGAGGTCGACGAAGTCATCACGCAAGCGGGTGATGACCTGTTGCGGTGCTTCATCACCCAGGCGACGGAAAAACAGGCTGTAGTCGACGCCGCTGTTTTGCATCAGTTGCAGCAGGCCCTCCAGCAACTTCTGGTCGTCGTCTTCGGCAGTGGTCAGGCCGAGGCGGCGGCGCATCAGGTCCAGGTAATGGGCCTGGAACAGCGGCAGGTACAGGCCGAGGGTTTCGCGCAGGGCTTCGACGCTGATGAACGGCGTCAGGGCCTGGGCCAACGCGCTGAGGTTCCACTGGCCAATCGGCACCTGGTTGCTGAAAGAGTAACGGCCCTGGTCGTCGGAGTGATTGCAGATGAAGTTGGCGTCGAAGTCGTCGAGGAAGGCGAACGGGCCGAAGTCGAAAGTAATCCCCAGGATCGACATGTTGTCGGTGTTCATCACCCCGTGGCAGAAGCCATAGGCCTGCCATTTGGCGATCAGTTCGGCGTTGCGTTCGACGATTTCACGGAACATCGCCAGGTACGGCTCCGGTTGCTCCAGGCACTGCGGGAAGTGCATGGCCAGCACGTGATCACCCAGCGCTTTCTGCTGCTCGGGGCGTTTTGTGTAGTAGAAATATTCGAAGTGGCCGAAGCGTACATGGCTCGGCGCCAGGCGCAGGATCATGGCCGCACGCTCCTGCTTTTCGCGCCACACCGGGGTGTCGGAGCCGATCACGCACAGGGCGCGGGTGGTCGGGATGTTCAGGGCATTCAGGGCTTCGGACGCGAGGAATTCGCGGATCGATGAACGCAGCACCGCCCGGCCGTCGCCCATGCGTGAAAACGGTGTCTGGCCGGCGCCCTTGAGGTGCAGGTCCCAGTGTTCGCCGGCCTCGTTGTACACCTCGCCGAGCAACAGGCCGCGACCGTCGCCCAGTTGCGGGTTGTAGGAACCGAACTGATGCCCGGAATAGACCATCGCCCTTGGGATCGCGTCGGCCCAGAGCTTGTGGCCGCTGAACAGTTCGGCGAACTCCGGGGTTTCGGCCACGGCCGGGTCGAGGTCCAGCAGCGCCATGGCGGCGGGGCTGGCCACCACCAGGCGTGGATTATCGATGGGCTCGGGCAGCACATGGGCGGAAAACGCATCGCCCAGGCGGTCGAAGCGATTATCGAAAGTGAGTTCGTCGAGGGCTTTCAAGGGCCGGCTCCAGCAGAATGTCCGAGCATTCTGCTGGGGAATGGCTGGTTAGTCGAGTTCGGCGGCGGGCGGCTCTTTCGGTGGCTTGCCGTCGACCAACGGCACGATGGTTTTCGCTTCCGGTTCGATTGGCACCATCTTGTATTCCTGGCCGTGCAGGTTCTTGAGGTAGACCTCCATCTGCCGGAACGAGATGTTGATGTGCTGCTTCTTGAACTCGCGGTTGATGAAGCGGTTGACCTCATCGAGTACCGGGTTGCGGTCACCGAGGTCGCGCACGTGCATGCGCAACTCGTGGTCGAGGGTACTTTCGCCGAAGTTCAGGAAATACACGTGCGGCTCCGGGTCTTTCAGCACGCGCGGGTTATCGCGCGCGGCCTTGAGCAGCAGCTCTTTCACCAGGTCCAGGTCCGAGCCGTAGTCGACGCCGAGCTTGAGGGTCACCCGGGTGATGGTGTCGGTCAGCGACCAGTTGATCAGTTGCCCGGTAATGAACGTCTTGTTCGGGACGATGATGTCCTTGCGATCGAAGTCGGTGATGGTCGTGGCACGGATGCGAATCTTGCTCACGGTGCCCGAGAGGTTGCCGATGGTGATGGTGTCACCGATCCGCACCGGGCGTTCGAACAGGATCATGATGCCGGAAATGAAGTTGGCGAAGATCTCCTGCATGCCGAAACCGAGGCCGACCGACAGTGCCGCCACCAGCCATTGCAACTTGTCCCAGCTTACGCCGAGGGTCGACAGCGTCGAGACGAAACCGACGCCGGCAATCACGTACGAGAGCAACGTGGTGGTCGCGTAGGCGCTGCCCTGGGCCAGGTTGAGCTTGGACAGCACGAACACTTCCAGCAGACCGGGCAGGTTGCGCGCCAGGGCGAAGGTGATACCGATGATGATCAGCGCGCCGAGCATGTCGCCGATGCTGATCGGCACCATGCTCATGTTGGCGCCGGTGCCGCTGGTGTATTCGTAGAGAGTGACATTGTCCAGGTACGAGAACACCGTGATCAGGTCGGCCCAGACCCAATACAGTGCCGCCATGAAGCCGCCGAGCAATGCCAGGCGGATCAGGCGCAGGGACTGTTCGTTGACCTTCTCGATGTCCATCGTCGGCTCTTCGATGATTGCTTCGCCGTCGGCGGTCTCTTTCGCTGCGTTACGTTTGGCCAGGGCGCGCTGATAAGCCAGGCGACGCGCCGCAACGCTGAGGCCTCGCACGAAGGTGGCTTCGATCACCAGCCAGAACATCAGCAGGTACAGGGTGTTGATCAGGCGGTCGCTGAGCTTCAGCGCGGTGTAGTAGTAGCCGAAGCACACCGCCACGAACAGCGCGACGGGCAGGGCGGTGAACAGGATCCCTACGAGCTTGCGGAACAGCGAGGCGTTCTCATGGGTCGGGCTGCTGATGAGCAAGCGGCTGAGCAGCAAGGTCATCAAGGCGTAGCAGGTGAGCACCACCGGCATGCCGATCACGTCATCGGCCAGCGCCGCCGGTTGCAGCTCGGCAACGGCGACGACGGTCACCAGTGCCATCACCACTATGCCGAGGCGGCGGACCCAGCTGCGCAGGAATTCCACCTGAGGCTTTTCCCAACGGAAATGCAGTTCTGCCACACCGCCCGGCGCGAGGATCCGGTAGGCGGTGTAGAACACCAGCCAGGCTCCGGCCATTTGCAGCAGCGCCGCGCCCATATTGGCGTTCTGCCCACGGGCGTCGATTCGCAGGGCCAGCCCGCACAAGGCGAGGCCCAGGGAAACCGGCATCGCCAGCAGAATATTGATCAGAATCGCCTGCGGCGTGTGCCACTGGCTATCGCGTTTGAAGTGACCGATGTCCTGGTGAACCTTGTTCAGTCGCGCGTACAGATTCTTGCGCCGCCACAGCAATGCGCCGATCAGCAATGCCAGCGGCAGGAACAGCAACGGGCGCTGAGTCAGGCCGTCGGTCAGTTCGCTCAGGCTCGAAAGTACTGGTAGCGAGTCGAGTTGCCGCTCGAGGCGGTCCGGCACGCTGTGAATCCACTCCAGGTCCAGCGGCTTGTTGCTCGGGATCCAGAACATCTGCTCATCGAGCGTCGCCCGCAGGCTTTGCGCAGTGCTGAGCAATTGCTTCTGGTTCAGTTGCAGGGTGATGGATTCATTGAGCACCGCGCTCAGTTCGCGGTTCAGTCGCTCCAGCAGGTCGGCGCGGGTGGTGGCCAGCTCCATCAGGCTTTTGCGCAGTTGCGGCGTGACTTGCTCGGGCGGCTGGGTCGACAGCAGGTTTTCGACGTAGGTGGTCGGATTGCTCAGCAACTCTCGTTGCTGGCTGACTTCGAATTGGTACAGGCGAATGTCGGCGATCTGGTCGGCCAGGTTGCGGTCGAGCCGCAGGCGCGGCAACGCCTGTTTCTGTTTGTAGAGAATCTTCGAGAGCAGCAGGCTGCCTTTGAGCACGTTGATTTGCTCGTCCAGGGCTGCATCGCTCTGGGTCAGGCTGTCCAGCTGTTGCTTGGTTTGCAGGTTTTGCTGGGTGACTTCGTTGAGGCGGTCGGTGCTTTTGAGCAGGTAGTCCGAAAGCTTCAGGTTGGTCGCGCTTTCGGTGGCCAGCAGGCTGCTGCCGCCGGCCTTCTGCGCTTCGATGGATTGCTGGGTGACCGTTTCCTGGGACAACGCCAGACGCTTCTGGTTGATCAGGGTTTGCAGTTCCTGGATTTCCCGATCCAGGCGGTCGGACCGCTCCGACAACAGGTCATGCTGGCTGTTGCCGAGGTCTTGCAATTGGGTATTGCCGGCCAGTTCCTGGCGCCGTAGCGGGATCAGGGCGTTCAGCGCTGCAAGCTCGGCATTGAGCTGGTCACGCTGCTCGGCGCTCAAGGCCTTGCCGCCGTCCTTGCCGTTCTTGAGGAGGGTGTTGATCTGCTGAATGCGCGTCTGGCTGCTGGAAATCTCCGCTTGAGCACGCTCGGGGCGGGTCTGGGCGGTGATGATCAGGCTGTTGGCATCGGCCAGGGCTTTTTGCAGGTCGCCTTGCTGGGTGGAACGCTCGGTGAGCAATTGTTCCAGCTGCTGGATCGGTTCTTTGGCGAAACGCTGCGCCACCGGCACTACGGTGCTGGCCTTGAGACGGGTCAGTTCCCGCTGGTTCTCGACGGTCTGTTTGGGCGCATTGTTCAATTGCTGCTTGAGCGCGGTCAGTTTCTGCTCGTAGTCACGCTTGTTGTTGAGCTGGCTCAGCGTGTTTTGCAGAACGGTTTGCAGGGCCTTCTGATCGGCTTCCGGCAATTTGCGGTCGGCGATCTTGTCCAGGCTCGCCTGCACGGCTTCGCTGGAGGGTGGTTCGGCCGCCTGCACCACTTGCGATAAACCAAGGGTGCCGACAGAGAGACTCAAGCCCAAAAGGGCAATGGCGAAAATGGAGCGCAGGTTAGGCATAAAGACCGGTCAAGCAAGTGATAGTGGAAGCAGTTTAGAGGAAGAGTCCGGGACCCGGGCGACTTCCTTCGGGGAATCTGACGCCCACTTTGCCGATCTTGTTCCCTTCCATGACCGCCACGGTCCAGATGGTGTTGTTCCATTCCACCTGGTCACCCACCACCGGCGCGCCACCGACCTTCTGGGCAATGAAGTGGCCCAGGGACATGTCCGGATCGATGCCTTCGACTTTCAGGCCATAGAGGGCCGCAACCGCAGCCAGCTGGGCGTCTCCTTCGAGCACGAAGTCGCCGAAGAAGCGCAGATCGAGGCCCCGTTGTGGCGCCTGGCTGAAGAGTTTTCCGAGGGCCGGCAGGTTGTGTTCATGGCCGATGACACACAGCAAGTCATCGACTTCGAGCACCGTACTACCCGACGGATGGAGCAATTGTTGACCGCGAAACAGGGCAGCGATACGGGTGCCTTCGGGCATTTTCAGCTCGCGCAGGGGCGAGCCGATGCACCATTTTTCCGCGCCGAGGCGATAAACGAACAGCTCCCACTCACTGGTGACGTGCACCTCCAGGGCCGAGCGGGAAATGGGCGCAGGCTCCGGGGGCACCGTCACCTTCAGCAGCTTGGCGACCCACGGCAGGCTGGTGCCCTGAACCAGCAGCGACACCAGCACGATAAAGAACGCGAGGTTGAAGTAGAGCTGGGCATTGGGCAGGCCGGCCATCAGCGGGAACACCGCCAGAATGATCGGGACCGCGCCGCGCAGGCCGACCCAGGAGATGAACGCTTTCTCGCGACCATGGAAGGCTTTGAACGGCAGCAGGCCAACCAGCACCGACAGTGGCCGGGCAAACAGAATCATCCACAACGCCAGTGCCAGTGCCGGTAAGGCGATAGGCAGCAGATCGTGAGGCGTCACCAGCAGCCCCAGCAC
Source organism: Pseudomonas sp. GV085 (assembly GCF_003050925.1). GTDB lineage: Bacteria > Pseudomonadota > Gammaproteobacteria > Pseudomonadales > Pseudomonadaceae > Aquipseudomonas. The sequence goes on from NZ_QAOV01000003.1 coordinate 238,700, forward strand.
CAGGAACATGCCGATCTGCGCCAGCCAGGCCATACCGTCGAGCATGTGCAGGATGCCGTGACGGCTGCGCACCGGGCGGTTGCCGATCACCAGGCCGCAGATGTACACCGCCAGGAAGCCGCTGCCGTGCAGGGCGTTGGTCAGGGCAAACACCACCAGGCCACCGGCGATGACCAGAATCGGATACAGGCCGGTGGCCAGGTTGATGCGGTTGACCAGTTGCAGCATCAGCCAGCCACCGCCCAGGCCAATGACGCCACCGATACCGAACTCGCGCAGCAGATGGGTCAGCAGGCTCCAGTGCAGGCCGGTCTGGCCGCTGGCGAGCATGTCGATCAGGGTGACGGTGAGGAACACCGCCATCGGGTCGTTACTGCCGGATTCGATTTCAAGGCTGGCGGTTACCCGTTCGTTCAGGCCTTTGCCACCCAATAGCGAGAACACCGCCGCGGCGTCGGTGGAGCCGACGATGGCGCCGATCAGCAGGCCCTGGATCAGGTTCAGGTTGAACAGCCAGGCGGCCGCCATGCCGGTCAGCCCGGTGGTAATCAGCACCCCGACCGTGGCCAGCGAGAGCGCCGGCCATAACGCCACGCGGAAACTCGACACCCGGGTGCGCAAGCCACCATCGAGCAGGATCACCGCCAGCGCGAGGTTGCCCACCAGATAGGCCGTGGGGTAGTTATCAAAAAGAATGCCGGCGCCATCGACACCGGCCGCCATGCCGACGGCCAGGATGATGACCAGAATCGGGATGCCGAGACGGGACGAAAGTGAGCTCACCAGAATGCTCGCACCTACCAGCAACGCGCCGATCAAGAACAGGCTGTTGATGGTCGTCGCATTCAAAGGCAGTACTCCAGAAAGCTGAAAGGCGGGCGCAAACTGACCATGCAGTCTGCGTGCCAGCGATTCTAACCTGTTGAAATGTGATGCTGTCAAAAAGCTTTTGCGTCATCCCGGAACCCTTGTAGGAGCGAGCTTGCTCGCGATGGGCGTCAACGATGACGCGTGCTGTCTGATTCAGTGCGCCGTCATTGAGATCATCGCGAGCGAGCTCGCTCCTACAAAAGAGGGTTAAAGGCTAAACCGCCCAACCATCGTAGTTTTGCTGGGTCAGGGAGGCCAAATGGTGAGAGGTGAAAATCCGCTGCCGGGGCGTCGTACAAACGCCACGGCGACGAAGTGCAGGAACCAGATTGGCCAATCACAGTCTTTAAAACTCGCGAGGAAGGTTGCCCGTCAGCAAAATCAAGGCTTTGCGCCTGTATAACCCTGGCATCCAGGGTGACTTTTCTTTATCGTACGCGCCCTTTGAAAAAGCCCGGAAAATCAAAATGTTGGAAGCATCCCTAAGCCAATTGGAACAACTGGTCAGCGACCTGGTGCAACAGAACCAGAACCTGAGCGCGGAACTGGCCCAGGCCAAAGATGAAAACGAAAGCCTGCAACTGAGCCTGATGGAATACGAAGAGAAACAAGGCACCACGGCGGCTCGCATCCAGGCTCTGGTTGAGCGTGTTAGCGCAGGTCCTGTCAGCGCATGAGTTACAACGCCGCAGGGGTAAAGGTCGTCTCGATCCTGGGAGAGGACTATTCAATCAAGGCACCGGCCGGGGAAGAGCAGACCCTGCTGGACGCCGCATTGATGTTGAAGGCAGCCCTGGCCGAAACCAAGAGGAAGTACCCGACGCTGATCGGTGACCGACTGCTGGTGCTGGCGGCGATGAATCTGTGCTCCCAGCAGATCGAAATGCAGAAGCAGCACAAGCTCGAACTCGACCGTTACCAAGAGCAAGTCAGCGCCACGGTTGAAGTGATCTCCAAGACGATCAATCAGGCCTGATCGGCTTTGCGCACAACCAAAGAATAAATTGTCGGTTGGCTTGTATACAATCGGCACGGCTGTTGCAGTGTTTCAGCCTCTTATTCTTTGGGGGTGCTCCATGCAGTTCTGGCGACGCAGTATTCAATGGCAGTTGATCCTGAGTATGGGCAGCGCCTTGCTGGTCAGTATTCTGATCGTGGTGGGCATTTATACCCTGGTGGTCAATCGTCTCGCCCAGAGCTATCTGGTCGAGCAAGCCTTGCCGTCGAGCATCGAAGCGATGCGCAACGACATCGAGCGCATCCTCGTCCAACCGCTCACCGCCGCCAAGGACATCGCCAGCAACAGCATGGTGCGCGACTGGCTGGCTGGGGGTGAAGACAGTGCCCGGGCCAGCACCTTTACTACCTATCTCGAAGGCATCCGCGCCGAGCACAAGGCTTTTACCGCGATTATTGTCGGCACCGCGTCCAACCATTACTTCACCGAAAAAGGCCTGGACCGGACCCTCAGCCGATCCAATCCGAAAGACGCCTGGTTCTACTCATTTCTCGACAGTAACCAGCCGCGCACCTTCAATATCGACAATGACACGGCGACCGGAGAATTGGCGCTTTTCATCGACTTCAAAGTCGAGCAGGCCGGTAAAGTCGTGGGCGTTGCCGGGCTTGGCCTGAGCATGAAAGAGCTGTCGGAGCTGATTCACAACTTCAGCTTCGGTGAGCGCGGCAAGGTCTATCTCGTGCGTTCCGACGGTTTGATCCAGGTCCATCCCGAGGCGCAATTGAGTGGCAAGCGCACGTTGGCTGAGCAGATTGGCGAGCCAGCGTCGCAAGCCGTCATTGGTCAAAAAACTGCCACAAACAGCAGCTTTACCCGTGACGGCGAGGACTTTCTTGCGCTAAGCCTGCCATTGCGCGATCTCGGCTGGACCTTGGTGGCCGAAGTGCCGCAATCGCAGATCTACGCCGAAGCCCGCCGCGCCATGTGGATGAGCAGCGGCATCGGCCTGGCGGTGGCGATTGTGTGCCTGATGCTGGTGGTGTTGCTGGCCCGTGGGCTGGTACGACCGATCCGTCAGGTAACAGCCGCGCTGGTGGCCATCGGTAGCGGCGGTGGCGATTTGACCCACCGGCTGGATTCCAGTCGCGCCGATGAGCTGGGTGATCTGGCTCGCGGCTTCAATCGGTTCCTGGATAGCCAGCGCGACATGATCGGCGAAGTGCTGACCACCAGCGAACGCTTGCGCACCGCTGTCGGGCAGGTGGCGCGAGTGGTGGACAACACCGCCGAACGCTCCGGCCGCCAACAGGAAATGACCGACATGGTCGCCACTGCGGTTCACGAAATGGGCCTGACCGTTCAGAACATCGCCCAAAACGCCGGCAATGCAGCGTTCGCATCGCAAACTGCCCGTGACGAAGCGATGCAGGCGCGGGAAGTGGTGGGTAGTTCGATCCGCCACATTGAGAGTATGTCTCGGGAAATCGGCGTCGCGGCCACGGCGGTGGGTGAACTGGCCCATCAAGTGGCGTCCATCGATCAGGTGCTGGCGGTGATTCGCGGGATTTCCGAGCAAACCAATTTGCTAGCGCTCAATGCGGCCATTGAAGCGGCGCGGGCCGGGGACATGGGGCGCGGGTTTGCCGTGGTCGCCGATGAAGTTCGGACCCTGGCGCGACGTACTCAAGCCTCCACCGATGAAATCCAGCAAATGATCGGCAGCCTCAAGCAAGGCGCGGAAAACGCGGTGTCATCGATGCATTCCGGGCAAGCCGCGACGGGCACGGGTGTCGAGTCGAGCCAGCGTACCGGCACCTCGTTGACCGCGATCACCGGGCAGGTTGAGCGCATCAGCGACATGAATCATCAGGTGGCAACGGCGACGGAAGAGCAATCGGCGGTTACCGAGGAAATCAACCGGAACGTACAGGGGATTTCCGACCTGGCGCGGGCGACGGCGGGGGAGGTCAGGGCTTGCCTGGAAGATTGCCAGACGTTGCAGCGGTTGGCGGATGATCTGGCGCGGCAGATGGGTGGGTTCAAGCTGAACTGAACAAGCGCGTTGGCTATGCTGACGCCTTCGCTGGCAAGCCAGCTCCTACAAGGCCGGTGCGTTCACACCAAACCCTGTAGGAGCTGGCTTGCCAGCGAATGGATTTCAGCTGCAGCACAAGGTCGGGATCAGAACCACTCATCCTGCATCCCCAGGCACACATCATCCCGCGCCTCAAGAATCGCCAGCTCATGGTGGCACCCCGGTACTTCCCACGTCAGGAAGTAGCGCGCCGCCTGCAGCTTGCCTTTATAGAAGCTCACATCCGCCGCATTACCCTTGGCCAGGCCTTCCTCGGCACGGATCGCCTGTTCCAGCCAGCGCCAGCCGATCACCGTGTGCCCGAACACCTTCAGGTACAGCGCCGAATTCGCCAGGCTGCTGTTGACCTTGCCCTGGGCCAGATCAGTCAGCAGGCCGATGGTCACGGTTTGCAGGCGCGCCACCAGTTTCTCCAGCGGTTCGCGCAGCAGCGTCAGCGAATCAAACGCTTGGGCGCGCTCGGCAGTGTCGGCGATCAGACGGATCAGTTGCTTGAGCCCCGCACCGCCGTTCTGCGCCAGTTTACGACCCAGCAGGTCCAGTGACTGAATGCCGTGGGTGCCTTCGTGGATCGGGTTCAGGCGGTTATCGCGGTAGTACTGTTCCACCGGGTATTCGCGGGTGTAGCCGTGGCCACCGAGGATCTGGATCGCCAGTTCGTTGGCCTTCAGGCAGAACTCCGACGGCCAGGATTTGACGATGGGTGTCAGCAAATCCAGCAGTTCATGAGCTTGTTTGCGTTCGGCTTCGGTCCCAAGGGTGGTGGTGTCATCGAACAGCCGCGCCGCGTACAGGCCAAGGTCGAACGAGCCTTCGACGTAGGCCTTTTGTGTCAGCAACATGCGTTTGACGTCGGCGTGCTCAATGATCGCCACCGGCGCGGTGTTCGGGTCCTTGCTGTCCGGCACGCGGCCTTGCGGACGCTCGCGAGCATATTCCAGCGAGTACAGATAGCCGGCGTAACCGAGCATCACCGCGCCCATGCCGACGCCGATCCGCGCTTCGTTCATCATCTGGAACATGTAGCTCAAGCCCAGGTGCGGCTTGCCCACCAGATAGCCGACGCACTCGCCGTTATCGCCGAAATTCAGCGCGGTGGACGTGGTGCCGCGCCAGCCCATCTTGTGGAACAACCCGGCCAGTAAAACATCGTTGCGTTGGCCGAGGCTGCCATCGTCGTTGACCAGGAACTTTGGCACGATGAACAGCGATATGCCCTTCACCCCGGCCGGTGCGTCCGGCAGCTTGGCGAGCACCATGTGCACGATGTTTTCCGACAGCGGATGATCGCCACCGGAGATGAAGATCTTGTTGCCCTTGAGGCGATAAGTGCCGTCGGACGCAGGTTCCGCGCGGGTACGAATATCCGACAGCGACGAGCCGGCGTGGGATTCGGTCAGGGCCATGGTGCCGAAGAAACGGCCGTCGATCATCGGTTGCAGGAAGCGGCGCTTCTGCTCATCGGTGCCGAAGCTTTCGATCAGGTTCGCCGCGCCCATGGTCAGGAACGGATAAGAGGTCGAAGCGGCGTTGGCCGACTGGAAGTGTGCGAAGCAGGCCTGCGAAAGCAGTGTAGGAAGCTGCATGCCTCCCGCCTCGAAACTGCGCGCGGCGTTGAGGAAACCGGCTTCGAGGAAGGCATCCACCGCCGGTTTCACTTCCGGAATCAGAATCGCCTGACCGTTTTCATAGCGCGGCTCGTTCTCGTCGCCCTTGCGGTTGTGTGGGGCGAAGAACTTCTCGGCGATGCTGCGGGCCGTACCAATGGCCGCATCGAAGGTTTCGCGGTTGTGCTCGGCGAAACGCTCACGCTGGGTCAGGCCCTCGGCATCGAGGACTTCATATAGCTCGAAAGCCAGATTGCGGGAACTGAGCAACGTCTCGGACATGGCGGCCTACCTTTTATGAGAATAGGCCGAGTCTAGGCGGGGGAATAAAGGCTGAACAGGATGATTGATGAGCGTGATAATGGGCCAGCGCAGCAACTTTGCAGGCACCACAAAACAACTGTAGGAGTGAGCCTGCTCGCGATGACGGCGGCACATCCGAAACAGATGTGACCGACAGACCGCTATCGCGAGCAGGCTCACTCCTACAGAGATTTGATTGCCAGGCAGCCATTGCGGCTGCCCGGCTTATCGGGCTTAGCCAATCGTCATCAAACTGGCATTACCACCCGCCGCAGCCGTGTTAACGCTCAACGCACGCTCGATCACCAAACGCTCCAGCGCAATGTTGGTTTCGCCCTGCGACAGACCCTGCACGCCAACGATGGCGCCGGCACGCTTGGCAACCTGCTGGCACACCGCACGCAACTGGTCGGAATGGCCGTGATGCACAACCGCATCAAACACCACTTCGTCCTTGTTCCAGTCGGAAACCAGCTTGATGCGCGCCTGAATATCCTTCGGCAGACGTGCGAACAAGGCTTTGGTCATGTCAGCTTCCGGCCATACCGCCGAACCACCGACAGCCAATACCGCCGCCAGTTGAGTCAGCAGATCGCCTTCCACTTCCGCCAGGCACAACACGTGCTCACGTGGCAGGATCGCGTAGCTGTTGCGCTCGCCGGTCGGGCCGGCCAGAACGCGGGTGATGCCGCTTTGCGATTGCGCGGCGAACTGCACGCACAGGGTGCTCAGGTCGGCAAACTTGTGGCTGTCAGCCCAGGCTTTCAGGGCGGTCAGCGGTTTGCTCATGGCGTCGCGCAGACGAACGTCCGGAGCTGCGGCAGCATCGCCGCGTGCGAAGGATTGTTCGATCGCATCCGCAGGGCGGGTCGACAACAGGCGGTACAGGTACAGCGGGCCGCCGGCTTTCGGGCCGGTACCCGACAGGCCTTCGCCGCCAAACGGCTGCACACCGACCACGGCACCGACGATGTTGCGGTTGACGTAGACGTTACCGGCATTGACGTTGTCGATCACCTTGGCGATGGTCTCGTCGATGCGAGTGTGCACGCCCAGCGTCAGGCCGTAACCCGAAGCGTTGATCTGGCCGATCAGTTGATCGATGTCCTTGCGCTTGTAGCGCACCACGTGCAGCACCGGGCCGAAGATCTCCCGCTGCAGTTCGTCGAAGCTTTCCAGTTCGATCAGCGTCGGCATCACGAAGGTGCCGCGTTTGACTTCTTCAGCGTCGGCGATGGCCACCTGGTACACGCTGCGACCTTTGTCGCGCATGGCCTGGATGTGCTTCTCGATGCCGGCCTTGGCTTCGGCGTCGATCACCGGGCCGATGTCCACGGACAGGCGCTCAGGGTTGCCGAGACGGCTTTCGGCCATGGCACCTTTGAGCATTTCAATGACGCGATCAGCGGAGTCTTCCTGCAGGCACAAGACGCGCAGGGCCGAGCAACGCTGGCCGGCGCTGTCGAACGCCGAGGACACTACGTCGATCACAACCTGTTCGGTCAGTGCCGAAGAGTCGACGATCATCGCGTTCTGGCCACCGGTTTCGGCGATCAGCGGGATCGGACGACCCTGGCTGTCCAGGCGGCCGGCGATGTTGCGTTGCAGCAAGCGCGCGACTTCGGTGGAGCCGGTGAACATCACGCCTTTGACGCGTTCGTCGCCGACCAGGCCGGCACCGACGGTTTCACCGCGACCCGGCAGCAATTGCAGCACGCCTTCCGGAATCCCGGCTTCGAGCAGCAGGCGCACGGCTTGAGCGGCAACCAGTGGCGTCTGTTCCGCAGGCTTGGCCAATACCGGGTTACCGGCAGCCAGAGCGGCAGCCACCTGGCCACTGAAGATCGCCAGCGGGAAGTTCCACGGGCTGATGCACACAACGGGGCCCAATGGGCGGTGAGCGTCATTGGTGAAATCATTGCGTGCCTGCACTGCGTAATAACGCAGGAAGTCCACGGCTTCACGCACTTCGGCGATGGCGTTGGCGAAGGTCTTGCCGGCTTCGCGGGCCAGCAGGCCCATCAGCGGCTGGATCTCGGCTTCCATCAGATCGGCGGCGCGTTCCAGGATCGCGGCGCGTTCGGCGGGCGGCGTGGCCTGCCAGATCGGTGCAGCGTTCAGGGCGCACTGGATGGCGTTGTTGACGTCTTCGACGGTCGCTTCCTGTACATGGCCGACCACGTCACGCAGGTCGGACGGGTTCAGCACAGGGGCTGGAGCTTCGTTGCTGGAAGCGCAACCGAGCATCGGCGCGGCTTTCCAGTGGTTGTGCGCGGTAGCCAGCAGGGCGCAAGACAGCGACGCCAGACGATGTTCGTTGGCCAGGTCGATGCCGCTGGAGTTGGCGCGCTCGGAGCCGTACAGATCACGCGGCAGCGGAATGCGCGGGTGCGGCAGACCGAAACCACCTTCCACGGTCGCCATCTGCTCGATGCTGGCCACCGGGTCGGCTACCAGTTCCTGGATCGAAATCGACTGGTCGGCAATGCGGTTGACGAACGAGGTGTTCGCGCCGTTTTCCAGCAGGCGACGCACCAGGTAAGCCAGCAGGGTTTCGTGGGTGCCGACCGGAGCGTACACGCGGCACGGACGGTTCAGCTTGCCTTCGGAAACTTTGCCTACAACTTGTTCGTACAGCGGTTCACCCATGCCGTGCAGGCACTGGAACTCGTACTGGCCCGGGTAATAGTTCTGACCGGCGATGTGATAAATGGCCGACAGGGTGTGGGCGTTGTGTGTGGCGAACTGCGGGTAGATGACTTCCGGCACCGACAGCAGTTTGCGGGCGCAGGCGATGTAGGACACGTCGGTGTACACCTTGCGGGTGTAGACCGGGTAGCCTTCCAGGCCTTCGACCTGGGCGCGCTTGATTTCGCTGTCCCAGTACGCGCCTTTCACCAGGCGGATCATCAGGCGATGACGGCTGCGGCGAGCCAGGTCGATCACGTAGTCGATCACGTACGGGCAACGCTTCTGGTAAGCCTGGATCACGAAACCGATGCCGTTCCAGCCCGTCAGTTGCGGCTCGAAGCACAGGCGTTCGAGCAGATCCAGCGACAGCTCGAGGCGGTCGGCTTCTTCGGCATCGATGTTCAGGCCGATGTCGTATTGCTTGGCCAGCAGGGTCAGCGACAGCAGGCGTGGGTACAGCTCTTCCATCACACGCTCGTACTGGGCGCGGCTGTAGCGCGGGTGCAGGGCGGACAGCTTGATCGAAATGCCCGGGCCTTCATAAATCCCGCGACCGTGGGAGGCTTTGCCGATCGAGTGGATGGCTTGTTCGTACGAGGCCAGGTACTTCTGCGCGTCGTGCTCGGTGAGTGCGGCTTCACCCAGCATGTCGTAGGAATAACGGAAGCCTTTGGCTTCGAATTTGCTCGCGTTGGCCAGGGCTTCGGCGATGGTTTCGCCGGTCACGAACTGCTCGCCCATCAGGCGCATGGCCATGTCGACGCCCTTGCGGATCATCGGCTCGCCGCTCTTGCCGATGATACGGCTCAGGGACGAGGTCAGGCCGGCTTCGTTGTGCGTGGACACCAGCTTGCCGGTCAGCAGCAAGCCCCAGGTGGCAGCGTTGACGAACAACGACGGGCTGTTGCCCAGGTGCGGCTGCCAGTTGCCGGTGCTGATCTTGTCGCGGATCAGGGCGTCGCGGGTGCCTTTGTCCGGGATGCGCAGCAGCGCTTCGGCCAGGCACATCAGCGCCACGCCTTCCTGGGACGACAGGGAGAATTCCTGCAGCAGGCCCTGAACGATGCCGGCGCGGCCGCCGGCGCTCTTCTGATTGCGCAGTTTTTCCGCGATGGACGCGGCGAGTTTGTTGGTGGCTTCGGCCATCGGTACCGGCAGGCGCGCCTGCTCGATCAGCATCGGCACCACTTCCGGCTCAGGGCGACGGTAGGCGGCGGTGATCGAAGCACGCAGTACCGATTGCGGCAGGATGCTTTCGGCGAATTCAAGAAAGCACTGGTGGGCGTGATCGACGTGGATCTCACCCGCTTCGTCAACTTCCTTGCCGTTCAAACCGCTCAGCTCGGACAGGGTTGCACCACCCTCGAGTTTTTCCAGGTAATTGAAGATTGCCTGCTTGATCAGCCAGTGCGGCGTGCGATCAATCGAGGTCGCGGCGGCCTTGAGGCGTTCGCGGGTCGGGTCGTCAAGTTTGACCCCAAGGGTGGTGGTAGCCATGTTTTTATCCTCATGTTTGCCACGACTGCGTGGCATCAGCTGACGGCAAGATTAGCCGTGAGACTGTTGAGGTGCAACCGGGTGCAACCCTTTTTTTGTCGGAATATTACGCAGCTCGTCAGGAAATAAATTCTGGGACGGCTGCGCTGCATTTGCTTGGTGCTTTTCCAGAGAGTTAACACTCGTTTTTGCTCCGAAAAGGAGCAAAAAACGATTTTTAACGTTTATTTCCGACTAGGTGCAACTTAATTCAGAGAAACTGGTTGCACCTTATTTGCTTTGTTGAATAGCATTTGCGCCCAAGGTGCAACCCGGACAAAATCCGGGTGCTCCGGCTGATGGCTTTCCTGGGGAAACATCAGTCATAAATGCGCGGGAATCCGGATCGTCTGTCAAACGTATGCGTTTGCGAACGGTTCACCAGCCGCCGCTACATAAAAACAAAGCCAGGGCGTAACTCAATGAGCGTAAGCAATCCAACCCTGATCACGTTCGTGATCTACATCGCAGCAATGGTGCTGATCGGCTTGATGGCCTATCGCTCCACCAACAACCTTTCCGATTACATCCTGGGCGGCCGTAGCCTGGGCAGCGTCGTGACCGCACTGTCCGCCGGTGCCTCCGACATGAGTGGCTGGTTGTTGATGGGCTTGCCCGGCGCGATCTACATGTCCGGTCTTTCCGAAAGCTGGATCGCCATCGGCCTGATCATCGGCGCCTACCTGAACTGGCTGTTCGTCGCCGGCCGTCTGCGTGTACAGACCGAGCACAACGGTGATGCACTGACCCTGCCGGACTACTTCGCCAGCCGTTTCGAAGACAAAAGCGGCCTGCTGCGGATCATCTCTGCGGTCGTGATCCTGGTGTTCTTCACCATCTACTGCGCTTCCGGCATCGTGGCCGGTGCCCGTCTGTTTGAAAGCACCTTCGGCATGTCCTACGAGACGGCGCTGTGGGCCGGTGCTGCGGCGACCATTGCCTACACCTTCGTCGGCGGATTCCTGGCCGTGAGCTGGACCGATACCGTACAAGCCACCCTGATGATCTTCGCGTTGATCCTGACGCCGGTTATCGTGCTGCTGGCCACTGGCGGCGTCGACACCACTTTCCTGGCCATCGAAGCGCAAGATCCAAGCAACTTCGACATGCTCAAGGGCACCACTTTCATCGGCATCATCTCGCTGATGGGCTGGGGTCTGGGCTACTTCGGCCAGCCGCACATCCTGGCGCGTTTCATGGCTGCCGATTCGGTTAAATCGATCGCCAAGGCCCGTCGTATCTCCATGACCTGGATGATCCTGTGCCTGGGCGGCACCGTGGCAGTCGGCTTTTTCGGTATCGCCTACTTCTCGGCCAACCCGGCTGTGGCCATGCCAGTGAGTGAAAACCACGAGCGTGTGTTCATCGAACTGGCCAAGATCCTCTTCAATCCATGGATTGCCGGTATCCTGCTGTCGGCCATTCTGGCTGCCGTCATGAGCACCCTGAGCTGCCAGTTGCTGGTGTGCTCGAGCGCCCTGACCGAAGACTTCTACAAGACCTTCCTGCGCAAATCCGCTTCCCAGGTTGAACTGGTGTGGGTCGGCCGTGCCATGGTGCTGTTGGTTGCCCTGATTGCTATCGCGCTGGCGGCCAACCCGGAAAACCGTGTACTGGGTCTGGTGAGCTACGCCTGGGCCGGTTTCGGTGCCGCATTCGGTCCGGTCGTACTGATCTCCGTGATCTGGAAAGACATGACCCGCAACGGCGCACTGGCCGGCATCCTGGTCGGCGCGATCACCGTTGTGGTCTGGAAACACTTCGAACTGCTGGGCCTGTACGAAATCATCCCTGGTTTCATCTTCGCCAGCCTGGCGATCTACTTCGTCAGCAAAATGGGCACGCCGACTGCTGGCATGTTCCAGCGTTTTGCGGCTGCCGAGAGTGATTACCGTTTGAACAAGTGATGAGTGATGGGTTGAACTCTACCCATCTCTGATAAAAGAACGGCTCACAGCTTTATGCTGCGGGCCGTTTTTTTTTGCAAGCCAGGTCCGAAAACAGACATTGGCCCTCCAATATCCGTGGTCCTTTTCAGTGCTGGTCGTAAGACATTTCCTGATTTTCTCGGCCATCTTGAGTTTCATCTCTGTCCACGTACTTTGCGTCAAGCCACTCATCCCGAGTCGGCTTACCGATCGTTAACAGTGGTGCGCTGCCCATGACTGGAGCGGCAGTAGAAAGGGAGATCAATCAATGGCTGAAGGGCATTTTATCCGCTTGGGCGACAAGACCACGTGCGGAGGCAAGGTAAAGGACGCCGATACACGCGTCATGATGTATGGCCTCGCCCATGCGCGCGAAGGCGATCCGGTCACCTGCGGCGTGGACGGCCAAACCTACAGGAGTGAGGGCGGTATTTCCAACATGGTGAGTCATGGGCGATTGGTGGCCGGCACGCTGGACAGTTTCAGCGGTTGCCCTTGCAAGGCGACTCTTATCGCATCGGACTTCACAGGCTCGTATGGATCCAGCAGAAGTGCTGCACCGCACGCCGCACGGGCCGTTAGACAACCGTCTGCCCTAGCCACGAGCAACCCGGTAGCATCGCCATCATCACTCGCGACCGCGCGGAGCAATCCGAAACCGATACCGTTCAATACATCGGTCCAGGAGCCTGGTTTTTACGTCGTTCCCAAAAGCACCACCCGCGAACAACTCGAGGCCTCGCTGTTCACCCTGCGCGACCCGGCGGTGATGGGCAAATTCAAGTTGCTCAATCCCAACCTGCGCGACGTCAAGGCCGGCTCGATGATCGTGCTGAGCGACCCCAACAACTACCAATGCACCCGTGAAGAAGCGCTGCTCATGGATGTGGCGGCACGGACCAATCAAATACTGGAGACGCTTAGCCCGGAAGAGGCGGATTTCATGATGCAACACCGGGATGCCATTCAGACGATCTTGGGCTATGGCTCAGACGCTGTGGGCGTCGGCGCGAGCATTTTCAAGAATAATCTGGATAACGTCGGTAATGCCTTGAGGGAAATTGAAGTATTGCAACAGACGACGCTCCAAAGAGATGGGCACCTTCGTTCGCCGGCCTTCTTCGTAGAACGACAGCGTTTACTGGCACAACTCAACAGCCATATGACGACCCTAACCCGCAAGGGTATTGGATTCCCAAACCACATCAATTTGAAAAAAATGTTGGGCATCTCCAGCCAAAGTCTGGTTCACCACTGGACCAATGCCAGTCCTGCGGGGCAAATACCGGGTCACGCCACTCATCTAGAAAGTGTGGCAAAGGCAACTAAATACATCAAATACGGTGGTTGGCTAGGTACTGCCATTGGTGGCGGGGCATCTGCCGTGAAGGTTCAGGATGTGTGTACTGCGGGAAATACTGAAACGTGCGAGCGGGTTAAATTTACTGAAACGGGGAGTTTTACCGGGGGGATCGTAGGTGGCGGAATTGTAGGTGCTGCTCTATCAACCTCAGCTGTCGGCGGGCTTTGTGTTGGGTTGGGTGTGCCAACTGGCGGCTTGGGATTACTGGTCTGCAGTATTGTTGTGGTCGGGGCAGGCTCTTTTTCTTCCAGCGCTATTGGGAGCGTTATTGGTGAAAAAATGGGCGAGCGGATTTTCGAGGCCACTCAATGAACATTAGCGTTGCAGACGCACTATTCCTGGCATCAGGACTAATAGTTTTCGGTGGGGCACTTGTTGTTTTTGGGGTTGCGCTGCACTTGGGCTACACCAAGGGAGATGCCCTTTCAGAGCATTTCCAAAACAGTTCTCCACTTATAACTGTCTCCGCGCGTATTGACGCAGGGCTTAGAGGTAAGACTCGACTGGTTTATTCAATATCTAGCGTCGTTACGTTTCCCCAATTTTTTCTGAAGCACGGTATGGTCACTGCTGAAGATCTCGACAACTTTCCCCATGACCTCAGGCAAAAGCTCGTAGTACTGCAATGGACTCTTCTAGGGGTTCTATCCGGCATGGTGCTACTTGGCCTGATAGTGATGTCGGGGATACTCAGGTAACTGACCCATAAAAAATGGGCACCCAATCTGGTTAATACCGATCAGTTAAGGACTCTGTAGGAGCAAGCTCGCTCCTACAGTGATTCCCTTTCGCTTAACTGATCGGCATTACCCAATCTTGTTGGTGTGCCCGTTCTTCATGCCACTCCTCACCCGTCAGGCAGGTTGTAAATTTTCTGGGCAAGGTCCTAGGACGTTTCCTTCAAAACCTATCGGTTTTCATGAACTGGTGCGATGCGAGTTCCGTCGATAGTCTTTGGCGGTCACTGACAATTCAGTGGTGGGGTGTAGGAACCTCTCAAGACCGTTAGAGCTACATTGGCGTCACTGCCTGGTTTGCGGCCGTTTGCATGCGGCCGTAAGATCAGTTGCGGCGGCTATGCGCGGGCACGCTTCGGCGTGGTCGAGTTTTGCTCTAAGGGTCTCGATATTCCTACCCCGTGCATAGCTGCCACCCTGGCCCGTAGGAAGGCTAATGGCAGGTCCATTTCTTCCTTAGAGCGTTAAAAATGAAATCCATTCATCCCGACCCACCCTACGAAAAACCAACCCCCCATCCCGACAACCGCTTCATGGCATTGACCAGCAACTGCACCGATATGCCTACGCTGTTCGTCGACACCCACGTGCCACTCGACATCCTCACCGACGCCGCCAACTACAGAATCCGCGCAGTAACCCAAGTGCTTGAGAACCTGTCGATGCGCGGTTCGATCGAGTGTGAGTCGTTCATCCTCAGCGATTTTGCCTTGCTCTGCGCAATCTCGTTGCGCGATGGCTGTGATGTGCTGGATGTGGTTGGGCGGCGGTTGCGGGGGCGGCCTACAGCGGCGGCGTAGGCGTCGCCACAAGATCAAAAGATCCCGGGCTTCATCTTTGCCAGCCTGGCGATCTACATCGTCAGCAAATTGGGCGCGCTGTCTGCCGGCATGCTGCAGCGATTCGCCACGGCGGAAAAGGACATCATGCTGAACAAATGAGGCTTTCAGCGAGGCTTTTAGCTTCCTGATTGCAGGAGACGGCTCGCATCCGATGGATGCGGGCCGTTTTTTATTGGGGATCAGTCAAGATCGGCATCGGGCTGATTCAGAAAGATCAGCACGCCCAGTATTGCCATGTAGAACCTGAAGGCTGCGTCCTGACCATTCCAGATGTCGGATTGCCACATCAGAAACCACTCACCTCCAACAACCATGAAGCCAAAAAACCACACGAAAAACCCAGTCGTCAAACCCGCTACGGCCCACTTCCTGGCCAGTCTGAACTCATGCCCACCGGCTGACCGTGAGCGCCAGAGCTGTAATGTGCCGTAGCCAAGAAGTCCACAGGTAATGGCTTCGCCAAGGATGATCAGCCAGTAGGCCCCATGCCACACCCAAGGCAGATCAATTGCGCGATACCGGGCGGCGTTGTCAGGGAAGGTGGTGTCCATGCTCAGCACGTGCCGGACGAAGTTGAAGTTGGAACCGTAGTCGGTGATGTTGTTGAACACGGTCATGAAGGCGAATGCGGCGAGCGCCAGGGTCATTGCAATCTTTGCGTAGCGAATGGTCATTTGTGCGTCCTTTGCTTGTTTCGACAAAGAACGCTATCACGCCGGTTTGCAGGTTCGGGAATCTTCCTGTTGTGAGGCGTTTCTGAATTTGTCGAGTGATGGTGCGTGCTTGTCGCCGCTATGAGTGCTCGAAGTGTCCGCTTGGCTGCCAACCCCTGACTTGCCGGCCGGTAAAAGGTAAACTCCCCGGCCTTCGCAGGAGCAGCCATGAATTATCGTCACGCCTTCCATGCCGGCAATCACGCCGATGTGTTCAAACACCTGACCTTGACCCGCCTCATCGCCCTGATGTCGCGCAAGGAGCAGCCGTTTGCCTATCTCGACACCCACGCCGGCATCGGTCTGTATGACCTTCAGGGTGATCAGGCCAGCCGTACCGGTGAGTACCTGGAAGGCATTGCGCGTTTGTGGGATCAGCCGGATCTGCCGATCCTGACCGCTGATTACATGCAGGTGCTGCACGAGATGAACCCGGATGGCCAGTTGCGCTATTACCCGGGTTCGCCGGAGTTGGCGCGGCGCCTGACTCGCCCGCAGGATCGTGTGTTACTCAACGAGAAGCACCCGGAAGACGGCGTGCTGCTCAAGGACAACATGGCTGGTGATCGCCGGGTCAAGGTGCACCTGGGTGAAGGCTGGCATGTGCCGCGGGCCTTGCTGCCGGTGCCGGAGAAGCGCGCGGTGATGTTGATCGATCCGCCGTTCGAGAAGCTCGACGAGATGCAGCGCTGTGCCGCTTCGTTGAAGGAAGCGATTGGCCGGATGCGTCAGACCGTGGCGGCGATCTGGTACCCGGTGAAGGATCAGCGTGCGCTGCGCCGCTTCTACCAGGACCTGGCCGGTACCGGTGCGCCGAAGTTGTTGCGGGTGGAGTTGCTGGTGCATCCGCTGGATACGCCGAACAGCCTGAACGGTTCGGGGCTGGCGATTGCCAATCCGCCGTGGGGGCTGGAGGAAGAGTTGCGTGAGTTGCTGCCGTGGTTGTCCGAGAAGCTTGGGCAGACCCAGGGTGGGTGGCGGATGGATTGGTTGATTGCCGAGTAGTAGCTGCAAGCTACCAACCCTGTAGGAGCCGGCTTGCCGGCGAAGAGGCCTGAGAGCCTTGTGGTGACCTATCGGTCGCCTTCGCTGGCAAGCCAGCTCCTACAGTCGATCCAGTTGATCAGATCGGGCAGGTCACACCGGTACCGCCAATCCCGCAATAGCCTTCCGGATTTTTCGCCAGGTACTGCTGGTGATACGCCTCGGCAAAGTAGACGGTCGGGGCCTGGTCGACTTCGGTGCTGATTTCACCGAGACCAGCCTTGGTCAGCTCGGCCTGGTAGGTTTCCTTGCTCTTGAGCGCCGCGTCCAGTTGTTCCTGGCTGGTGGCGTAGATTACCGAACGGTACTGGGTGCCGATGTCATTGCCCTGGCGCATGCCCTGCGTCGGGTTGTGCAGTTCCCAGAACATCGCCAGCAGTTCTTCGTAGCTGACCCTGGCCTTGTCATACACCACCAACACCACTTCCGCGTGGCCGGTCAGGCCCGAGCAGACTTCTTCGTAGGTCGGGTTCGGCGTGAAACCGCCGGCGTAGCCGACCACGGTGCTGACCACGCCTTCACGTTGCCAGAAGCGGCGTTCCGCGCCCCAGAAGCAGCCGAGGCCGAAGATCGCGAAGTCGACGTCTTCGAAGAACGGGCCGAGCAAGGGGGTGTCTTTAAACACAAAGTGCTTTTCAGGCAGGGTCATCGCGGTTTCGCGGCCGGGCAGAGCTTGTTCTTTAGTCGGGAGCACGTTTTTGTTCACCAGGATTTCCGAGCGCAGAACCATGATCAGTCCTCTCAGTCAGGTTGGGTTGTAAATAAACAGACCGTCAGTGTGCCCAATACCTTTCAGATAATCACTAGCCAGGTGGGAGGTTCCATGTTGCAGGGCAACCCTGCAACTTCAGGCTGGCGGGTATTCACTCCGGCAGTTCATACAGGTAAATCTTCTCCGCTTCCATCTGATACCCCGCATCCGCCAGCTCGCTGGTGGACGCCTTGACCTGCAACGCGCCTTCGATCCAGTACGGCTGATAGAGCTCGTCGAGCTTCACGCCGACTTCGCTTTTGACGTGCACGATCTGGTTCGACGGCGGTGGCGGCACATGGATGCAGGCGCCGAAATACGGCACCAGCAGGAACTCCGTGGTACGTCCTTCCTCGCTCACTTCCAGCGGCACGATGTAGCCCGGCAGGCGAATGTTCTGGCCGTCGAGGGTCTTGACCACCGGTGCGTTGGGCATGTCCTGTTTGGCTGCTGGCGCCGACTCTGCCGAGAGCGTGCTGCTCATTTGCGACAGATCATGCAGCGGCGTCATGTTCGGCACTTCTTTCGGCGCGTCGGGCGGAATCATCTCCGACCAGGTCAGGTCTTTTGGCTGGGCCGCCCATAGGGGCAGGGCGACCAGCATCAACAGCGCAAGTACGGCGCGGGGCATTTTCAACGTCCTCATAAACGGATCGACAGGCCATCGGCCAGGGATTGGCGATAGGCGCGCCAGGCCGGCACGCTGCCCATCAGCAGCGCGGCGATCAGGATGCCAGCGAGCAGCGTCCATTCATACTCGCTCGGCCAGGACAGCGGCAGGAACAGGCCGTAGTTGGCTTGCACATATCCCTGGGCCGCCGCGATGCACACATACAGCAGCGCCACGCCGGCGATCACGCCCGACAGCGCCAGGGCAAAGGCTTCGAGCACCAACAGCGTTGCGATGTGCCATGGCCGAGCACCCACCGAGCGCAGGATCGCCATTTCCCGGCGGCGTTCGTTGAGGCTGGTGAGAATGGCCGTGAGCATGCCGATCAATCCGGTCAGCACCACAAACAGCGAGACCACGAACAAGGCTTTTTCCGCGGTGCCCATCAGGCTCCAGAGTTCTTGCAACGCCACGCCCGGCAGGATCGCCAGCATCGGCTCACCACGGAATTCGTTGATTTCCCGTTGCAGGGTAAAAGTCGAAATCTTGTTGTTGAGACCGAGCATGAACGCGGTGATCGCTTGCGGCGTGAGGTCCATGTTGCGCGCCTGGTCGGCCGTGATGCGACCCTCGCCCCGGGCCGGCACGCCGTTTTGCCAGTCGATGTGAATCGCTTCCATGCCGCCAAGGCTGATGTGCAGCGTGCGGTCTACCGGCGTGCCGGTGCGTTTGAGAATGCCGACCACGGTGAACGGTTTGTCGTCGTGCTTGACCAGGCTGATCGCCGCCACGCCGTGGGCCAGTACCAGTTTGTCGCCGAGTTTGTAGTGCAGTGCCTCGGCCACTTCGGCACCGAGCACCACTTCGAACGGGTCGGTTGCAAACGCCCGGCCATCGGCCAGGTCCAAGTGTTGCCGGTGGCCGTACTGGTAATGCTCGAAGTAGGCTTCGGTGGTGCCCATCACCCGGTAGCCGCGATGGGAATCGCCGAGGGACATCGGGATTGCCCACTTCACTTTCGGGTTGCTGGCGAAGTGTTCGAAGCTGTCCCAACGGATGTTGTTGGTGGCGTTGCCGATGCGGAACACCGAGTACAGCAACAGGTTCACCGAGCCGGAGCGGGCGCCGACGATCAGGTCGGTGCCGCTGATGGTGCTGGCGAAACTGGCCTTGGCTTCGGTGCGCACACGCTCTACCGCCAGCAACAGGCACACCGACAAGGCGATGGCGAACGCGGTGAGGATCGCGGTGAAGCGGCGGTTAGCCAGGCTGGCCATGGCTAGACGGAACAAGTACATCTCAGACCTCGGACGGGGTGGCGGCACGATTGAGTTCGGCCAGCGACAGGTTGTGGTCGAACAGCGGCGCCAGGCTCTGGTCATGGCTGACGAACAACAGGCTCGACCCGGCTTCGCGGCACTCGGCGAACAGCAGGCGAATGAAGTTCTCGCGGGCATCGTAGTCGAGGGCCGAGGTCGGCTCGTCGGCGATCACCAGTTCCGGTTGGCCGATCAGCGCGCGGGCAGCGGCGACCCGTTGCTGCTGGCCGATAGACAGCGCATCGGCGCGGCGACCGAGGATGTTTGCATCCTTCAACCCCAGGTGGGCAAGCAGCGTCGCAGCCGCTTTGTCGACGCTGCCGTGACGTTGTTTCGCCCGTTCGGCGCGCAGTTTCGAGAAGTGGCAGGGCAGTTCGACGTTTTCGCGCACCGACAGAAATGGCAGCAGGTTGAACTGCTGGAAGATGTAGCCGGTGTGATCGACACGGAAGTGGTCGCGGGCACCGGCCGAGAGTTGGGTCAGCTCCTGGCCGAGCAGGCGGATGCTGCCGCGATCAGGCTTTTGCACGCCGCCGAGCAGGCCGAGCAGGGTGGTCTTGCCGCTGCCGCTGGGGCCTTTGAGGAACAGGGTTTCCCCGCGCTCCAGGCGGAACGACGGGATGTCCAGCAGTGGCGGGTGACCGGGCCAACTGAAGCCCAGGTCGGACAGTTCGATGAGTGCTTGGGTCATGGCGCCGATTTCAAGAATATTGATGACCTGTAGGAGCTGCCGCAGGCTGCGATCTTTTGATCTTGAAATTCAAAAGATCGCAGCCTCGTTTCACTCGACAGCTCCTACAAGGGATCTGGGGTGAATTCAGAATTTCAGCGCAGCAGCCTTGGCCGTCACTTCAACCCCTTGCTGCCCGCTCGGGCCGATCAGTTGTACCTGAATTTTCAGGGTCGCCGGGAATGTGTTGAAAATGTTCGCCAGGTCCAGGGTCTTCAGCGCGCCCGGTGTGGCGCAGGTGAATTGGTAGTGGGCGTGGATTTCGCTGTGGTCGTGGTGGTGCTCGTCCTGGGCGTCCTCATCGTGATCTTCATCGGCTTCTGGCTTATCACCGAACAGCGGGCTTTCCAGTTCCTGGTTTTCCACCACGCAACCGGCGGCTTTTGGCAGGTTGAACAAGCCCAGTGGTTGCTCAAGCCGAGCACGGACAGCGGCAACTTTGGCCTTGTCTGCATCGCTGGTGGCGATGTGCTCGAAACCCACCAGGTTCATGGCCGGGCTTTCCAGTTCCAGCTCCAGGGTCTGCCCGTCCAGCCCGGCGTTCAGGCGTCCAACGCCATGTTCGTGGGCACTCAGGCTGCCATGCTCATGATCGTGTTCGTCGGCGGCATGGGCGACAATCAGCGGCAACATGGCAAACGGCAGGGCGAGAAGCAGACGACGCATGGCGAGTCTCCGAAAAGTAAAATGAAGAAAATGTTATGTGATCTTATAACGTAAGCGCGGAGAGTTTGACTGCCTGCTTGGCGTTGCACAAGTCCCATGGGAGCATGCAGGGAAGAAAAGTGCGGGAGCAGACCTATGTTGCGAATTCGCGGAAGCATCGGCGACTGGCCGGTGGATCTGACCCTGGAGATGGACGACGCGGACTGGGCGCGACTAGGAGCGCAGTTGCAAGTGGAAAAATCCGAGGTCAGCGCGCCAGCGGCCAAACCGCTGAATCAGGATGATGCGCTGTGGCAGATCGCCAGGGATTTGCTGCGCAAGGCCGGGCAGCTCAGCGGACCGGATCTGCTCGATCAGCTGGAAGGATTGACCGGCAGTGCGGCGGCGGGCAAGCGCCTGCTGGTTCGTTTGCGCCACAGTCCGGATGTGAAGGTGGAAAGCGGCGGGGATACGCCGCTCTACAGCTGGTTGTTGTAGGAGCGAGCTTGCTCGCGAAAAGCGTCAGGGCGCTTCGGCCATGCAGGCAGCCCTCGTCATCGTTGACGTCCATCGCGAGCAAGCTCGCTCCTACAAGGTCGTGATCAGTACAGGGCGGCAAACAATTTGCGGCGGTACGTGCTGACCAGCGGGTGGTCATTGCCCAGCAACTCGAACACCTGCAGCAAGGTTTTGTGCGGCAAGCCTTCGCTGTAGCTGCGGTTGCGGATGAACAACTTGAGCAATGCGTCCAGCGCGGCGTCGTACTGCTGACGGGCCAGTTGCTGGATCGCCAGTTGATAGACCGCCTCATCGTCCAGCGGGTCTTTCGCCAGTCGGGCCTTCAGGTCGGCGGCATCCGGCAAGTCCTTGGCTAAACCAAGAAACTTGATCTGTGCCTTGGCGCCGGCCAGCGCAGCCTTGTGCTCGTCGCTCTTGACCGCATCCAGCACGGTTTGCGCTTCGCCCAGTTCACCGCGCTCGGTCAGGCAGCGGGCGTACAGGATCAGTGCCTTGGCGTTGGTGTTGTCTTCACCCAGCAGTACTTTGAGCAGGGCTTCGGCATCGGCAAAGCGGCTGTCGTCGAACAGCGCCTGGGCCTGTTCGAACGGATCGGCAGCGGCCGGTGGCGGCATTTGCACATGGGGTTCGAGCAAGGCGCGGACGGCGGATTCCGGCTGGGCACCGGCAAAGCCGTCGACAGGCTGGCCGTCCTTGAACAGGACCACGGTCGGCAAGCTGCGGATGCCGAAGCGGGCGACGATGTCTTGCTCGATGTCACAGTTGACCTTGGCCAGCAGCAATTCGCCCTGGTAGCTCTCGGCAATGCTCTGCAACATGGGCATCAGCACCTTGCAGGGCGCGCACCATTCGGCCCAGAAATCCACCAGCACCGGTTTGTGGAAAGAGTTCTCGATCACCGACTGGTCGAAATCGGCAGTCGTGGCGTCGAAGATGTACGGCGTTTGCTGACTCATGGGGGATCTCGTAAAAGCGTGAATGGGGCAACTATACGGTCAGGCGCGGGCGGCATGGTAGAGGCTCACATGCCGAAACTCGTGGGGCTCGGCCAGATCCGGCAGGGTCATGGCTTCGAGCATTTCGATGCGCCGGTACAACGGATGGCGAAAATCCCGCACTCGGGAATCCGCCACCAGCGCCTCTCGGCCGCGGCTGAGGAACTGGTCGAGCAGTGGCAGGTTCGCCCGGTCGTACAGCACATCCGCTACCAGGATCAGATCGAAGCGATCGGCCTCGGCGAAAAAATCCGTCGAGTAATCAAGTTGTACGTCATTGAGCTCGGCATTGGCCCGGCACGCGGCAATCGCCAGCGGGTCGAGGTCGCAGGCCAGCACTTCCAGCGCGCCGGCCTTGGCCGCGGCAATCCCTGCCACCCCGGAACCGGCACCGAAATCCAGTACCCGCTTGCCTTCGACCCAATGCGGGTTTGCGGCCAGATAACGGGCCACGGCGAGGCCGCTGGCCCAGCAGAAACTCCAATACGGCGGCTCATGCAGGATGCGCCGGGTTTCTTCCGGGCTGAACGCGCGGTCCATGTTATCGCCGTCGATCAGCCATAGCTGCAAGTCGGTTTCCGGCAACGGACAGGCTACCAGTTGCGCATCACCAAGCAATTCAGCCAAGGCCCGTTGCAGGTCGAGCGGTGCACTCATGGGGCTTTGACGAATTGCAGTTGGCCCAGGGCCTGGGTGGTCGGCTGGGTAATCAGCTGCGACGGCAAGTGCAGGATCAACTGCCCGGACTGGCTGGCGCGGCCTCGCAGTTCAACGCGGGCGCCGACCGGAAAGGCATCCGGGTTGAAGCGCAGGTGAAATGGCAACACCTGGTTGTTGCCAATCAGGCTGGAACTGGCGAGTAATTGTTGCGGACGGTCTTTATCGTCGATCACCAACAGCGCCAGCTCGACCTCGGCGCCGGCCGGCACACCTTGCAACGTGCCGCTCAATTCGCGCTGATACGCGGGCAGCGGGCCAAGTTCGGCGGCCTCCCGGGCCTTTTTCTGCGCTTGCTGCGGCGCCGGGCCTGGCGTTGGCGGCTGGGGTTTGGGTGCATCGCTGCCGCAAGCCACCAGCAGGCTGAAAACACTGAGCAAAATGAGCGGACGTAACGACATTGGTGGCTCCATAAAGCTGAATTCCATGGATCAAGTGATCATCCCGTCTGTATACCGCAAACCCTATGGCTTGTCTTGCCACCGGGATGCGCTACCATGGCCCTCCCTTTTTTTGTTGCCTGCCACCATGCACTGTCCCTTCTGCGGTGCCAACGACACCAAGGTCATCGACTCGCGTCTGGTCGCCGAGGGCGAACAGGTGCGCCGCCGGCGTGAATGCCTGGCCTGCGGCGAGCGTTTCACGACGTTCGAGACGGCTGAACTGGTGTTGCCGCGCCTGATTAAAACCGACGGCAGTCGCCAGCCGTTCGACGAAGAAAAACTCCGCGCCGGCATGCAGCGTGCGCTGGAAAAGCGCCCGGTGAGCGTCGAGCGCCTCGAATCGTCGCTGGTGCACATCAAACACAAACTGCGCGCGACCGGCGAACGCGAGGTCAAATCCCTCGTGGTCGGCGAGCTGGTGATGGCCGAGTTGCAGAAACTCGACGAAGTCGCCTACATCCGCTTCGCTTCGGTATATCGTCGCTTCCAGGACCTCAACGAGTTCCGCGAAGAGATCGATCGCCTGGCCCGTGAACCGGTGAAAGAATGAACACGCCCGCAGAGCTTGCCATCCTCGATGCCCACTACATGGCCCGCGCCCTGGAACTGGCGCGCAAGGGTCATTACACGACGCACCCCAATCCGCGGGTCGGCTGCGTGATCGTGCAAGGTGGGCAGATTGTCGGCGAAGGCTGGCACGAGCGCGCCGGTGAACCCCATGCCGAAGTCCACGCCCTGCGCGCGGCCGGTGAGTTGGCCCGTGGCGCCACCGCATACGTGACCCTTGAACCTTGCAGCCACCACGGCCGCACACCGCCTTGCGCCGATGCACTGGTAAATGCCGGTGTGGCGCGGGTGGTCGCGGCGATGCAGGACCCGAATCCGGAAGTCGCCGGTCGAGGTCTGCTGCGCCTGGAACAAGCGGGCATCGCTACCGAAAGCGGTGTGCTGGAAGGTGAAGCGCGCAAGCTCAATCAAGGTTTCCTCAAGCGCATGGAGCAAGGCTTGCCGTTCGTGCGGGTCAAGTTGGCCATGAGCCTGGACGGCCGTACGGCGATGGAAAGTGGCGAAAGCCAGTGGATCACTGGCCCGGCGGCGCGCTCGGCCGTTCAGCGTCTGCGCGCGCAGGCGAGCGTGGTACTGACCGGCGCCGATACGGTACTGGCGGACAACGCGCGGTTGACGGTGCGCGCCGATGAGTTGGGGCTTGATGCCGAGCAAACCGCACTGGCCATGAGTCGTCCCCCGCTTCGAGTCCTGGTTGACGGTCGCCTGCGGGTGCCGCTGGATGCACCGTTCTTCAAGGTCGGCCCGGCGCTGGTCGCCACCTGCGTGGCGGTGGAAGAGCAATATGCCAATGGTCCGGAATGCCTGATCGTGCCGGGCTATGACGGCCAGGTCGATTTGCGTCAGCTACTGGTCGAACTCGCCAGCCGTGGCGTCAACGAGGTGTTGGTCGAAGCCGGTCCGCGTCTGGCGGGTGCTTTTGCCCAGTTGGGTTTGGTGGACGAGTTCCAGATTTTCATCGCCGGCAAGTTTTTGGGTTCCTCGGCGCGGCCGCTGCTGGACTGGCCGCTCGCGCAAATGAAGGATGCGCCGGAACTCAAAATCACCGAAATTCGTGCAGTTGGCGATGATTGGCGAGTCACTGCCATTCCCTTGCCAGCAGCAAGCGTATAATTTGCGGCCATCGCGCAAGCGCGGGCCTTGTTCTCGAGGAGAACCTCATGTTTACCGGCATCATCGAATCCATCGGCAGTATTCGTGCATTGACCCCAAAGGGCGGTGATGTGCGGGTACACGTCGAAACCGGCAAGCTCGACCTGAGCGACGTCAAACTGGGCGACAGCATCGCGGTCAACGGCGTGTGCCTGACCGCCGTTGAGTTGCCGGGCAACGGCTTCGCAGCCGATGTCAGTCGCGAAACTCTCGACTGCACTGCCATGAACGACCTGAAGAGCGGCAGCCCGGTCAACCTGGAGAAAGCCCTGACCCCGACCACTCGCCTCGGCGGGCATCTGGTCAGCGGTCACGTCGACGGCGTGGGCGAAGTGGTTGCCCGTACCGAAAACGCGCGCGCCGTGGAATTCCGCATCCGTGCGCCGAAAGAACTTGCCAAGTACATCGCCCATAAAGGCTCGATCACCGTCGACGGTACCAGCCTCACTGTGAACGCGGTCGATGGAGCCGAGTTCCTGCTGACCATCATTCCGCACACCCTGAGCGAAACCATCATGGCGTCGTACCAGCCGGGTCGCCGGGTGAATCTGGAAGTCGACTTGCTGGCCCGTTATCTGGAGCGTCTGTTGCTGGGCGACAAGGCTGCAGAACCGACTGCGGGCAGCACCATCACCGAAAGCTTTCTGGCCGCCAACGGCTATCTCAAATCCTGACTCAAGGGGGTGCCTTGTGGCGCTCAATAGCATCGAAGAACTGGTTGAAGACATCCGCCAAGGCAAGATGGTCATCCTCATGGATGACGAAGACCGCGAGAACGAAGGCGACCTGATCATGGCCGCCGAGTGCTGCAAGCCCGAGCACATCAACTTCATGGCCAAGCACGCCCGTGGCCTGATCTGCATGCCGATGAGCCGCGAGCGTTGCGAACTGCTCAAGCTGCCGTTGATGGCGCCGCGCAACGGTTCCGGTTTCGGCACCAAGTTCACCGTATCGATCGAAGCAGCCACCGGTGTGACCACCGGCATCTCCGCCGCCGACCGCGCGCGCACCGTGCAGGCTGCCGCCGCCCGTGATGCCAAGGCTGAAGACATCGTCAGCCCCGGTCACATCTTCCCGCTGATGGCCCAGGCCGGCGGTACCCTGGCCCGCGCCGGCCATACCGAAGCCGCCTGTGATCTGGCGCGCATGGCCGGTTTCGAGCCGAGCGGCGTGATCTGCGAAGTGATGAACGACGACGGCACCATGTCCCGTCGCGCCGAGTTGGAAGCTTTTGCCGCCGAACACGACATCAAGATCGGCACCATCGCGGACCTGATTCACTACCGGATGATCCACGAACGTACCGTTCAGCGGATTGCCGAGCAGCCACTGGACAGCGAGTTGGGCCAATTCAACCTGGTGACCTACCGTGATTCCGTGGAAGGCGACGTGCACATGGCACTGACCCTGGGCAACGTGTGTGCCGAAGAACCGACCCTGGTTCGGGTGCATAACATGGACCCGCTGCGCGACCTGCTGATGGTCAAGCAGCCGGGCCGCTGGAGCCTGCGCGCCGCCATGGCTGCGGTTGCCGAGGCGGGCAGTGGTGTGGTGCTGTTGCTGGGTCACCCGCTCGATGGCGACGTGTTGCTGGCGCACATCCGCGAAACCGCCGACCACGCCGCCGTGAAAAAACCGACCACCTATAGCATTGTCGGTGCCGGTTCGCAGATCCTGCGTGACTTGGGTGTACGCAAAATGCGCCTGATGTCGGCGCCGATGAAGTTTAATGCGATATCCGGTTTCGATCTGGAAGTTGTAGAATACGTGCCCTCCGAATAATGACCGGTTGTTTCCGGCCTTGAATTCGCGGTTCAAATATCACCGAGGGGCGCGTACGAGACGCGTCCCGGCTCTTTAAGAGATCTATCGAATGACCCTGAAGACCATCGAAGGTACCTTCATCGCCCCTAAAGGCCGCTACGCTTTGGTAGTGGGCCGTTTCAACAGCTTCGTCGTTGAAAGCCTGGTCAGCGGTGCAGTCGATGCCCTGGTTCGCCACGGCGTGAGCGAAAGCGACATCACCATCATCCGCGCACCTGGCGCCTTCGAAATTCCGCTGGTTGCGCAGAAAGTCGCCCAGAAAGGCGAGTTCGCGGCAATCATCGCCCTCGGCGCGGTCATTCGTGGCGGCACTCCGCACTTCGAATACGTGGCTGGCGAATGCACCAAGGGCCTGGCCCAGGTGTCCATGGAGTTCGGCGTTCCGGTCGCATTCGGCGTGCTGACCGTTGACTCCATCGAGCAAGCCATCGAACGTTCCGGCACCAAGGCCGGTAACAAAGGTGCTGAAGCTGCCCTGTCCGCTCTGGAAATGGTCAGCCTGCTGGCGCAGTTGGAGGCCAAGTGATTAGCGACGAAAGCGATCGTTTCAACCCGCGCGATCCAAAGCCTGCGGATGCCGGCAAGCCATCGAAAAGCGTCAAGCGTCGCGAAGCCCGTCAGCTCGCGACCCAGGCGCTGTACCAATGGCACATGGCCAAGCAGTCGCTGAACGAGATCGAAGCGCAGTTCCGGGTCGATAACGATTTCAGCGATGTCGACGGCGCATACTTCCGCGAAATCCTCCACGGGGTTCCGCAGTTCAAGAGCGAAATCGACACCGCGCTCACGCCATGCCTGGACTTGACCATCGAAGAGCTGGACCCGGTTGAACTGGCGGTTCTGCGCCTGTCCACCTGGGAACTGCTCAAGCGCGCCGACGTGCCGTACCGCGTTGTGATCAACGAGGGTATCGAACTGGCCAAGGTCTTCGGTTCCACCGACGGCCACAAGTTCGTCAACGGTGTGCTCGACAAGCTGGCCCCGCGTCTGCGTGAAGCTGAAGTGAAGGCGTTCAAGCGCTGATTGGCGCTTGGAATGTCGACACGAAGCCATGGGCGAGTTTGAGCTGATCCGCAATTTCTTCGCCGCCGCGCCTTGTGCGCAGGGCGGCGAAGGCGTTGCCCTCGGGATTGGCGATGACTGCGCCTTGCTGACTGTTCCCCCAGGGGAACAGATGGCGATCTCTACCGATACGTTGGTGGCCGGCGTGCACTTCGCCGATCCCTGCGATCCGTTTCTGCTCGGTCAGCGCTCGCTGGCCGTGGCCGTCAGCGACTTGGCGGCCATGGGCGCCACCCCCGTTGCCTTTACCCTTGCCCTGACCTTGCCGACGGTGACTGCCGATTGGCTGCAGGCCTATGCCCGTGGTTTGAACACCATGGCGCAATGCTGCGGTGTGGCATTGGTGGGTGGCGATACCACCCGTGGGCCGTTAAGCATGACCATGACTGTGTTCGGGCGCGTGCCGGCCGGTCTGGCGCTAACCCGCAGTGGCGCGCAACCGGGCGATCTGCTGTGTGTCGGCGGCGACCTGGGCAATGCTGCGGGTGCCTTGCCATTGGTGCTCGGCCAGCGCACGGCCCAAGCGAGCATCGCCGAGCCATTGCTGGCGCATTACTGGTCGCCGCAACCGCAGCTTGGCTTGGGTCAGGCGCTGCGGGGCAAGGCCACTTCGGCAATGGATATCTCCGATGGCTTGCTCGCTGATTGCGGGCATATCGCGCTGGCTTCAAAGGTCGGTATCCAAGTCGAACGAGATCGCCTGCCGCTCTCCAAAGCGCTGCTCGACTTTCTCGGTCAAGCGGGCGCACAAGTTGCGGCCCTGAGCGGCGGCGACGATTACGTCCTGACCTTCACCTTACCGTCCGTCGAGTTGCCTCTATTGCTGGCCGACGGTTGGCCGATCCATGTGATTGGGCGGGTGGTAACGGGGCAGGGCGTGACGTTGCTGGACGCCGACGGCAAAGACATCACCCCGCAAACCCGGGGTTATCAACATTTTCGGGAGTCACCGTGACAGATCATCCCAATCAGGTCCCGGCGGAAAACGTACCGCCATCGGTCTGGCGTAATCCGTGGCATTTTTTGGCGTTCGGCTTCGGCTCGGGCACCTTGCCAAAGGCGCCAGGCACTTGGGGGTCGTTGGTTGCGCTGCCTTTTATCCCGTTGTGGCAAATGCTGCCCGACTGGGGGTACTGGTTGATGCTGGGCATCACCATGTTGTTCGGCTTCTGGCTGTGCGGCAAAGTGGCCGACGATTTACGGGTACACGACCATGAAGGCATCGTCTGGGACGAAATGGTCGGGATGTGGATCACCCTGTGGCTGGTGCCGGAAGGTTGGCAATGGTTGCTCGTGGGTTTCTTGATGTTCCGCTTCTTCGACATCCTCAAGCCGTGGCCGATTCGCTGGATTGACCGGCACGTACATGGCGGCGTCGGGATCATGCTCGATGATGTCCTGGCCGGGGTGTTCGCCTGGCTGGCGATGCAGGGACTGGTGTGGTTTTTCGCCTGACCGGGGGGACACCGCCGTCACTCTGTGGGAGCGAGCTTGCTCGCGATGGCGGACTTTCAGTTGACGAATACGCTGCCGATACACCGCTATCGCGAGCAAGCTCGCTCCCACAGGGGTAGTGTCTTGCGGGCGAATATCAAACTTTTTGATAGTTATCGCCGATAATTCAGCCTAAGCGTCGCTCGGAACCTGCTGTTACAATGCCGGCTCTGCGAATCTTCAGACTCTTTAGATCAGGAGCACACCGGTGCCTGTCGTTTTTGTCGCCGCTTCCAAGCTGCCAACGCCTTTTGCGCAATTCACCATGCACGGCTTTCTCGATGAAGCCACCGGCCGCGAGCACGTTGTGCTGAGCCTGGGTGAATTCGCCGACGGTGCCCCGGTACTCGGCCGGCTGCACTCCGAATGCCTGACGGGCGATGCCTTGTTCAGCCAGCGTTGCGACTGCGGCTCGCAACTGGAGGCCGCCTTGCAGGCCATTGCCCGTGAAGGTCGCGGCGTTTTGCTCTACCTGCGTCAGGAAGGCCGGGGCATTGGCCTGCTGAACAAGATCCGCGCCTATGAGCTGCAGGACGGTGGTGCCGACACCGTCGAAGCCAACGAGCGCCTTGGCTTTGCCGCCGATCAGCGTGACTACGCCATGTGCCTGCCGATGCTGGAGCACCTGGGCGTGAAGTCATTGCGCCTGATGACCAACAACCCGCGCAAGGTCAAAGCCCTGACCGACATGGGTATCGCGGTCGCCGAGCGCGTGCCGCTGCACACCGGCCACAACCCGCATAACCGACTCTACCTGGCGACCAAGGCCAGCAAGCTCGATCACATGATGGGCAATGAGCATCAGGGCGAGGTAGACCGGGCGTGACCCGCGGTCAGGTGCGGCGGCGACTGTCTGTCAACTGGTGGCAGTACCTGGCACTGGCCTTGTTGCCGCTGTTTGTGATCAACGCGGTGTTCGGCCAGAGCGAAGCCATCCTGCCGGTGCTGGCGATGCCGTTGTTCATCGCCGGAGTCGCCTCGATGTTTGTCAGCCTGAGGTTCTTCGGCGCCTACAAACACGCGCTGATCGCCACCCAGAAAGCCTTCGACACTCCGGATGAGCCT
Organism: Pseudomonas sp. GV085; assembly: GCF_003050925.1. Classification (GTDB taxonomy): domain Bacteria; phylum Pseudomonadota; class Gammaproteobacteria; order Pseudomonadales; family Pseudomonadaceae; genus Aquipseudomonas. The sequence continues at coordinate 269,283 of NZ_QAOV01000003.1, forward strand.
GCTGCCTGGATCAGTCTGTCGGCCAAGCGGCGTACGGCATTCCTTGCCGCCAGCCTGCCGGCCTGGATCGGTGCCCTGGCGGTGTTCGTCGGTCTTGAAGCGGTGCCGCTGATGCTGCTGGCGCTGTCGACCGCCGTGCTGTTCTACCTCTACCGTATTCCGCGTCAACTCGGTTGATGCGCGCGGTCTGGCTGGCGGTGTCGCTGCTGGCCGCCAGCAGCACGGCCATTGCAGTCGAGCGGGTTGTCAGCCTTGCACCATCGCTCTCTGAAATCGTCGTAGAACTGGGTTCCGCCGACCTTCTGGTCGGTGTGCTGGACGCCGGTGAACGACCTGCCGAACTCAAGAACCTGCCCTCCGTTGGCCGCTATGGCCAGTTGGACATGGAGCGCCTGCTCAGCCTGAGACCTGACCTGTTGCTGCTATGGCCCGGTAGTGTCGGCCCGGCCCAGCGTGACCAGCTCAAGCGCCTGAATATTCCCACCTTCGTCGCCGAACCCCACAGCCTGGACCAGCTCACCGCACAGATCGAGTCCATTGCCGCTCAGCTTGGACGGCCCGAACGCGGAACTTCATTGGCCAGCGATTTACGCCAGCGGCTGGATGAGTTGCGTCAGCGCTATCGACGGGACAAGCCGTTACGGGTGTTCTATCAGGTCTGGGATCGGCCGTTGTACACCGTCGGTGGCGAGCAGATCATCAGCGATGCGCTGGAAGTCTGCGGTGCCCAAAACGTGTTTGCCGACCTGAAACTGCCGGCACCGCAGGTCAGTGTGGAAGCCGTATTGCAGCGTAATCCCGAGGTGATTCTGGCCAGCGATCAGGCGCAACTCGATGCGTGGAAAGCCTGGCCGCAGGTGGTGGCCGTGGCACAAGGACAGTTACGAATGGTGACGGACAAAGGCCTGGAGCGGCCGAGTGGGCAGATGATTGAGGCGACTGCAAAGCTGTGTCAACTTATCGACCCTGAGCGCTGAATTACGGCGTACCGACACACTACCTCTGTAGGAGCTGCCTTCGGCAGCTCCTACAACTGATCTCAGTGGATTTCAGGCGTCCAGGTCACCCCGAACATCCACGCCCGACCTTCCTCGCGATACCCGTACTGGCTACCTTGATGGCTGTACAACGCCCGGCTGTAACCCTTGTCCAGCAGGTTATCGACCTTCAGCTCCAGACTGATTTCACGATTGAGCGCCCAACTGCTGCGCAGCCCCAACAAGGCATAACCGTCCAGCGGCTGTTGATTGTTCAGGTCGTCATAGCTGCTGCTGACTGCCTGCCAACTGGCGCCGAGGCCCAGGCGATCGAACTGACGGTCCAGATCCCAGCTCAAAGTGCGCCGCGCGCGACGGGCCAGGGTATGGCCAGTGTCGCGATCCCTCGGGTCGATGATCGCGACGCCAAGGTTGCTCTGCCAGCCGAACCATTCCTGCTTCAATGCCGCTTCAAAGCCGTTGATTCGCGCCGAGGCGACGTTCTCGGGGCGCAAGTTGCTGCCGAAGATGATCGCGTCTTCAAGGTCGGTGCGATACAGCGACGTCTCCAGGCGACTGTCCTCAGTCAATTGGCTGCGCCATTGCAGCTCATAGCTTTTTGAGGTTTCAGGCTTCAGGTCCGGGTTGCTGAAGCCGGGGTAATACAGATCGTTGAACGTCGGCGCGCGGAAGCCTTCGCTGTAAGTCAGCAGCACTTCGTTGTCCGGGTTCAGCGGCAGGGTGAAGGTGCCACTCCAGGTATTCTGGCTGCCGAACTGCTGGTTATCGTCATGACGCAGGCCCAACTCCGTGGAAAAGCTGTCGGCCTGATAGCGGTGCTGGATGTACGCCGCACGGTTCCAGCGACTGTCCTCATCGAATGCGGTGCTGCTGTTGATGCGGTCTTCATACCAGTCACCTCCGAGCAGCAAACTGTTGCGCTCGTTGAGCGTCAGGTCGTTCTGCCAGTTCACCGAATCGCGGTAGGTGTTGAACACGCTGCGCTCATCGCTGAGCTTGTCCAGGGTCTTCTCGCGGTTTTCGCTATGGCCGAACTCGATGCGGGTTTTCCACAGATCATTGATGCGCGCGTCTATGTAACTGCTGACACTGCTCACATCGAATTCGTTGTAGGGCTGCTGTTGGACCGACTCGAACGTATTCATGTCGAAGCGCCCGAACGGGTTGTCGAACTCGCTTTTGCCGCGGTTATCCAACGCGTTGGCGCCGATTTCGATGTCATCGGTCAGCGCATGGCTGAGGCTCAGGCTGACGGATTTGTTGCGGTATTCGTCATGGTCGCCGTCGCTGGGATACGACTCGTGGGTGCGATTGATCCCGGCGGTTTCGTCGAGGCTGGCGCCGAGGTTGAAGCGGGTGTGTGCATCGCCACCGGACAAGCCGAGGCTGCGCTCCCAAGTCTGGTTGCTGCCAAAGCCCATGTGCAGTCGAGGTTGCAGGCCCTGTTCGCCACTACGACGGGTGAAGATCTGGATCACCCCGCCAATCGCATCGCTGCCATAAATCACCGAGCGGGAGCCGCGCAGCACTTCCACGCGCTCGACCTGCTCGATGTTGATGTGTTGCAGGTTGCTGTCCCCGGAGGTCGAACTGCCGATGCGCTGACCGTCCACCAGCACCAGGCTCTGGGCCGACTGGGTGCCGCGAATGTAAACCCCCGGCAAGCTGCCGCGCCCGCCGGTTTGCACGACTTGCACGCCCGGTACGAGACGCAGCAGGTCGGTGACGCTATCGGGTTGCAGGCGATCGATGTCTGCGCGGGTGAACACGGTGTTGGCGGCACTGCTGTCATTGCGCGCTTCGACCTGGCGGTTGGCGCTGATCAACACATCGGGCAGCTTCAGGGCCTGATCGCGTTCGAAGGTGTCGGCCAGCAGTTGACCGGCCGGCAGCAGGGTCAGCGTCAGGGCGAAGGGAGAGAGTTTCATGGAGGATCCGGGATTTCAGATGCGACGCAACTCCCCGTGGGAGCTGCCGAAGGCTGCGATCTTTTGATTTTGATTTTTGCAGATATGGAGTTGCCGAAGGCCTGGATCAAAAGATCGCAGCCTTCGGCAGCTCCTACACGGGGCTTTGCGTTTAGATGTTCAGCAGTTGCAGGCGCTCGCGGATCGAAGCCTCGATCCCGGCTTCATCCAAACCACACTCGGCCAGCATTTGCGCAGGCTTGGCGTGTTCGACGTAGATGTCGGGCAAGCCCAGGTGCAGCATCGACTTGAGGATGTTCTCGCGAGCGAGGAATTCGCTGACCGCGCCACCGGCGCCGCCCATGATCGCGTTTTCTTCGACGGTCACCAGCAATTCATGGCTGCCGGCGATTTCGCGAACCAGCGCTTCATCCAGCGGCTTGACGAAACGCATGTCGACCACGGTCGCGTCCAGTGTCTCGGCGACTTTCAGGGCTTCGGCCAGTTGCACGCCGAACACCAGCAGGGCGACTTTGCTGCCCTGGCGGCGGACTACGCCCTTGCCGATCTCGATTGGTTCGAGGTCTTTCTCGATGGTCGCGTTCGGGCCATTACCGCGTGGATAACGCACGGCCGCCGGGCCTTCATACAGGTGCCCCGTGGTGAGCATCTTGCGCAGCTCGTTTTCATCGCTCGGGGTCATCACCAGCATGCCGGGGATGCAGCGCAGGTACGAAAGGTCGAAACTGCCGGCGTGGGTTGGACCGTCTTCGCCCACCAGGCCTGCGCGGTCGATGGCGAACAGTACGTCGAGGTTCTGTACGGCGACGTCATGCACCAACTGGTCGTAGCCGCGCTGCAGGAAGGTCGAATAAATGGCTACCACGGGTTTGGCGCCCTCGCAGGCCATGCCGGCCGCGAAGGTGACGGCGTGCTGCTCGGCAATGGCCACGTCGAAGTAGCGCAGCGGGAATCGTTCGCTGAAAGCGACCAGATCCGAGCCTTCCTTCATCGCCGGGGTAATCCCGACCAGGCGCGGATCGGCAGCCGCCATGTCGCACAGCCATTCACCGAACACACCGGAATATTTCGGCCCGCTGGCCTTTTTCGGCGCAACGGCCGGGGCGTCCAGCGGTTCGAGTTTGGTAATGGCGTGGTAACCGATCGGGTCGACTTCCGCCGGGGCGAAGCCTTTGCCTTTCTTGGTGACGACGTGCAGGAACTGCGGACCTTTCAGATCGCGCATGTTGCGCAGCGTGGCGATCAGGGTCGGCAGGTCGTGACCATCGATCGGGCCGATGTAGTTCCAGCCCAGCTCTTCGAACAGCGTGCCGGGAACCAGCATGCCTTTGGCATATTCTTCGGTGCGACGGGCGATTTCCCAGGCACCGGGCAGGCGCGACAACACTTTCTTGCTGCCTTCGCGCATGCTCGCGTAGGTGCGGCTGGAAAGGATTTTCGCCAGATAGTTGGACAAGCCACCGACGTTGCGCGAGATCGACATGTCGTTGTCGTTGAGGATCACCAGCATGTTGGCGTCCACTTCCGGCGCATGGTTCAGCGCCTCGAACGCCATGCCCGCAGTCAACGCGCCGTCGCCGATCACCGCGATCGCCTTGCGCTCGCTGTTCTGCAGGCGGGCGGCAATCGCCATGCCCAGCGCGGCACTGATCGAGGTGCTGGAGTGGCCGACGCCAAAGGTGTCGTATTCGCTCTCGGAGCGGCGCGGGAACGCAGCGACGCCGTCCTTCTGGCGCAGGGTGGCCATGCGCTCGCGACGACCGGTGAGGATCTTGTGTGGATAAGCCTGATGACCCACGTCCCACACCAGACGGTCGTCCGGGGTGTCGAAGACGTAATGCAGCGCGATGGTCAGCTCGATCACGCCCAGCCCGGCACCGAAATGCCCACCGGTCTGGCCGACCGTGTAGAGCAATTCCAGGCGCAACTCATCGGCCAGGGTTTCCAGCTCGGCTTCGCCTAACCGGCGCAGGCCGTCCGGCGTATTCGCGCGGTCGAGCAGGGGCGTGGTCGGGCGTTTGCGGGGAATCTCATGAAACGTCGTGGGCATCAGGCGAATCGTTATAGGTATAAAAGATGCGGCAGTTTACCTGATGCATCGGTCCCTGCCCACGCGTTGGTTTTTTTTGGCGGATTCGCCGTCAGCTGCGGCGATCGACGATATACCGGGCCAGATCGCGCAACGGCTCGGCCGCCGCGTCAAACGGTCGCAGTGCATGCAGGGCCTGGTCGCGCAGCTCCAGGGCATAGGCCTTGGCGGCGTCGAGGCCGAGCAGGGCCGGGTAGGTCGGTTTGTCCCGGGCAATGTCGGCGCCCTGGCGTTTGCCGAGGGTTTCGGTATCGCTTTCGACGTCGAGAATGTCGTCCTGCACCTGGAATGCCAGGCCGATGGCCTGTGCATAAGTCTGCAGGGACTTGAGTTCGTCTTTCTCGGCACGGCCGCTGGCCAGTGCACCGAGCTTGACGCTGACTTCGATCAGCGCCCCGGTCTTGTGCCGATGCATGTATTCCAGGGCTTTCTGATCAAGCTTCAGGCCGACCGAACCGAGGTCGATGGCCTGACCGCCGACCATGCCCGCCGGGCCTGCCGCCAGTGCCAGGGCGCTGACCATTTGCAAGCGGATTTCAGCATCCGACGTGCTCAGGCGTGGATCGAGCAGGGCGCTGAAGGCCAGGCTCTGCAAACCGTCGCCGGCGAGGATCGCGCAGGCTTCATCGAATTTCTTGTGGGTAGTGGGCTGGCCGCGACGCAGATCGTCATCGTCCATGGCCGGCAAGTCGTCATGCACCAGCGAATAGGCGTGAATCAACTCCACCGCGCAGGCTGCGCCGTTGGCTTGCTCGGCCTTGCCGCCCAACGCTTCACACGCGGCGTAGGCCAGCAGTGGACGCACGCGTTTGCCGCCATTCATCACGCTGTAGCGCATGGCCTCATACAGTCGCGCCAGCTCAGGGCTCGGCGCGATGAACAGGGTTTCCAGAGCCGCATTGACGCGGGCCTGGCTGGTGGCGGAGTACGCTGCAATCATTCTGGCTGATCCGCGTCGAAGGGTTCCTCGGCCAACTCGCCATCACGCTCGAGCAGCACTTGAACCTTTTGCTCGGCCTGGGCCAGCGCCGCCTGGCAATCGCGGGTCAGACCGATGCCCTGCTCGAAAGCGGCCAGCGACTCCTCCAGCGACAATTCGCCATTCTCCAGACGCTCCACCAGCGTTTGCAGGTCGGCGAGGGATTGTTCGAAATCCAGTGCAGCTTTTTTGCGGGCCATGGCGGCGATTTCCGGTTGACGTTAAACCGGCGCGACACTAGCAGATAGGGGGTTCATGGGCAAACTCACAGCGACGCACTCTCCTACAGTGGCGAGTTATCAGGATAGCGAATCTGATACCGCGTACTACGCCCGCCACCCGGCAGGCGTTGCAGGCATTCCTTTTCCAGAAGTTCGGCCAGATGCCGGGTCGCGGTTGCTTTGGAGACTTTCACTACGGCTTGATACTGCGCCGCACTGATCCCGCCTTCGAATCCATGTTCCCCCCCGTCCAGCAAACGATTCAGTACTTTGGTCTGCTCGGTCGACAGCTCGGACTCCCGGTGCGCCTGCCAGAAGCGCGCTTTGCCCAGCACGGATTCGATCCGTGCCATGGCTTCTTGCAGGCTGCACAATAGAGTTTGCAGGAACCATTCGAGCCAAACCGTAATGTCCGTGTTGGATTTCTGGCAGGTTTCCAGCACCCGGTAATAGCCAGATCTATCATCGAGAATACTCGCCGACATGGCATAAAAACGGATCGCCTGAGCCTCGCCTTGAGCCAATGCAAGGTCGGTGATCGTCCTGGTCAGGCGACCGTTGCCGTCGTTAAACGGGTGGAGTGTGACAAACCAGAAGTGTGCGATGCCAGCTCGCAGCAAAGGGTCGAGCCCGGACTGATTTCGGCTGGATTCAAACCAGTCGAGGAAGGCATCGAGTTGGCGCTCAAGGCCCAGGCGAGGCGGTGCTTCGAAGTGCACGGTCGGTCTGTCGAGACGACCGGAAACCACTTGTATTGGACCATTGCCGCGCAAAGCACCTACACGAATGCTTTGCGCGGCCAAGCCGATGTCCTGTTCTGGAAACAGCCACTCATGCCAATCCAGCAATCGTTCAAGTGTCAGCGGCTCGGCAAAACGCTGCGTCGCATCGAGCATTAATTGCGCGAGTCCTTCACTGCGCTTGCTGACGTTGTCGCCATCATTGAGTTCCAACCCCAATCGCCGCGCCAATGAAGAACGAACTGAACCGACATTCAGCTGTTCGCCTTCAATCGCTGACGAGGTGACGATGTTCTGCAGCAATGCATCCAGTTCACTTTGTGCGCTCAGCGAACTGCCCACGGAACTGGCCATGCCCATTAGCCGACCTTGTGCTTGAACGCACTCGCGTAACAAGGGCGCCAAGCGTTCGGCGCTCCAGGTGAAACCCGGCCAATCAGGTTGCTGCCATATCCATTGAGGTGTCATGAACTTGATGCTCTAAGTAGGGGTGAGCCGATTAGATGGGCTATTCGGCTCACATAATGAGCCGAATATGACGCGTATTCGGCTCATCGTCCACCCGTTACCGTGATTCCCACCGCAATTTCGAAGCCATCCGATTGTTAAGAAACAACCAACTGGCTAACCTTTGCGCCATCTACGGCCCAATAGTCACGGGTCTTTCAGACGAAACACAGTATCCACATCTGTAACGCGCCGAGGATCGGGCGCAAGGTTTCGTCATGCATGGCAGGAGGCGTCGCATGCGCTCATTTCTTTTGCTGCTGATCGGGTTGACTATCGCGCCCGTGATTCTGGCTGCGCCGAATGCCGAGTTATCGGAACCGGTGGGTGGCTGGCGTTACAACGGTCTGCTGGACCGTAGCGAAAACCCGCAAGTCGCCTATCCCACGCCACCGATTGACCGAGGCGTGCGGCGCAACCGCACGATGATCGAAGGCCGCCTCAAGGCCCTCGGCACCCAGCGCGGGCCGCACACGTTGGCGGTCAATGGCAATCCGCTGAACCTCTACACCGACGAGCAAGGGCGTTTTGCCCGGCCCTTTGCGTTTGGTGCCGGTTCCAACAGCGTCGAAATCCGCAGTGCCGAAGGCCAGTCCCTCAAGCGTGTTCAATTCTATGAAGCCAACAACCTGCGCACACCGGCGCGGATTCGCGTGGTGTTGGGTTGGGACGATCCGAAGGCCGAACTCGACCTGCACATCGTCACGCCCGATGGCCAGCATGCCTTCTGGGCGCACCCGGCCTTGACCAATGGCGGCGGCCTCGACCCTGATGGCGTCGATGGCCCGGGTCCGGAAATGTTCACCATGACCGCACCGCTGCATGGCACCTATCTGGTTTACGTGAACTATTGGGGCAACTTCGGCAGCGACGGCTATAACTTCGATGAGTCCAGCAACCAGAACGAGGTGATTACCTCGCAGATCAACCTGGTGCTCAACGAAAACACCGTCGATGAAAAACGCGAGACGTTCGTCGTGCCCCTGCGCGCAATCGGCGACCTGCTGCTGATCAAGACTTTCAACTACTAAGCATCCCCGCTCCACGGATGAACATCGGGTTTTGTGAACATGAGTGATAGCACTGTTACCCCGGCCGCTGGCGCACCCGCGGCCAAACCTTCCCTGCATTGGCCGACGCTGCTGATCGGGTTATGCCTGGTCGTCGTTGTGGCCGGTGGGTTGGGGTGGTTCATGCACAAGCCCAAGGCCCCGGCGCCTGCGTTGGCCAGTGACAAGCTGGGCATGAGTCGCCCGGATGGCTTGCTGGAAACCCATTCCCTGAGCCAGTTGCCCAAGGACTTGCTGGCAGTGCCGTTCCTCAAGGAAACCCTGACCGAAGATTTCGTCTTCTATTACGAAAGCCACGCCGATCGCCTGGGCTTGATCGGCAGCTTGCGGCGGATCATCTACGAACATGACCTGAAACTGCAGGACACCTTGATCGAGCAGCTGTTCGATCAACCGGCCGACGTAGCGTTGTGGCGCGGGGCGGATGGGCGGCTCAAGGATTTCCTGCTGGTGATGGATCGCGGCGGGCTGGCCAAGGTGCTGGAGCCGCTGGCCAAAGTGGCGCTGGACGATTCGCAGCTGAGCAAGGTCGCGGAACTGAAGGTCGGTACCGACGACGTGGCGCTCTATCAACTCAACTACAACGCGAGCAAGGCGCTGCTGTTTGCGTCCCATGGCGACAAACTGGTGGTGCTGTCCAACCCGGCGAAACTCTACGATCCGCAAAGCGGTGCAACGGAAGAATCGGGCAGCGTGTCGACCACGGCCATTGCCGCGTTGCTCAATGGCGACAAACTGTTCCCCGAAGCCTTCGGCCTGCCGCCTCGTACGCCACAGGTGAAACAACGCCTGTCAGTCAATGCCAGCGTGCTGGCGATGGGTTACCAGCGCTTCATTCCGAACTTCGCCGGCCTGCGTTTCGACATGGACGACAAGGGCTGGCACAGCTTTCTGGCCATGGATGAACTGGAGAATCAGCCGGACTTCGATTTCAAACCGATCTGGCAAGCCATGCCCATGGGCGCCAGCGCTTGCGTGGCGTTGCCGCTGGCTGCCGAACAACAGAAGCCGCTGCTGGTGAAACTCGGTGCGCAGGAGAAGGTGGCCCAGGCGCTGACCGAACACATGGCCGGCGCGGCGGGCCTGTGCTGGTATGCCGATTCGCGGTTGTACACGCCTTTGCTGGTGGCCAGCCTCAACGATGATGGCAGCGGCAAACTGGATGGGGATTTGGGCAGCCTGTTCGGCTCGATGGTCGGTGCCTTTGAGCCCAATGTCGAAGACGGCGCCTTCCCGGTGGTGGAAAAACAGGAAGGCCAGAGCCATCAGTGGCAACGCCAGGTCAGCTCCAGTTTCGGTCCCTATGCGGCCAAGGACGCTGAAGACCCCGACGCCATCACCGGCAAGGCGTTCATGAACGTCCGTCTGGCGCGTCACGGTTCGACGCTGCTGTTTTCCCTCGACGACAAGCTGGTGGACAAGGCCCTCGGCACCCTCGACAAACGCTTCCCGCCGATGGCCGACGTGGTACCGAAAGACCTGCTGATGCCGGTCTATTTCGGTCCGGATTCCATGGCGCAACTGATGCAGCAGGAAACCCTCGACAGTCTGCCCCAGGACATGGAACCGGTGTTTTACAACGCCGCGCAAACCTACCTGATCCCGAAACTGCGCAAGCTCGGCGGCTACGGCAAATACGCCCTGACCTTGCCCGAAGGCAGCGAGCCCGACGGCCACTGGCAGTGGCTGCCGCTGGAGTGGAAAGCCCTGTGACGGCATTGATCCGAAGTCTCGGCCTGCTGACACTGTTGCTGATCGCGGGTGCCCACGCTGTGGAGGCACCGTCGCTCGACCCGCAGCAGTCCCAGGTGTTTCGCGCCTGGTTCGTGCGCATCGCCCAGGAGCAACTCAGCCAGGGCCCGAGCCCGCGTTGGTATCAGCAAGACTGCGCCGGGTTGGTGCGCTTTGCTGCCAATGAGGCGCTGAAAGTCCATGACGACAAATGGCTGCGCAGCAATGGCCTGTCCAATCGTTACCTGCCGCCGGAGCTGCAACTGAGCGACGCCCAGCGCGCTCTTGCCCAGCAATGGCAGCAGGGCGGCGGCAAGGTCGGGCCATACGTCAATGCGATCAAGTTGATCCAGTTCAACAGCCATCTGGTCAGCCGCGATGTGGCTCAAGCGCGCCCTGGCGACCTGATGTTTTTCGATCAGGGCGACGACCAGCACCTGATGATCTGGATGGGCCGTTACATCGCCTATCACACCGGCACCAGCACACCCACCGACAACGGCATGCGTTCGGCAAGCCTGCAGCAACTCATGACATGGAAGGACACCCGATGGATACCCGACGCAGCCAACCCCAACTTCATCGGCGTCTATCGACTGAATTTTCTCTCCCCGTGACCGGTGCCCGCATGCTGCGTTTTCTGTCTCTGATGTTGGTGTTGTTGCTGCCGTTCTCGGCGGTTGACGCCGAAGATTCGGTCCCGGCCAGCGGCTATGTGCCGGTGGCCGGCGAGAGTTTTTTTCTGCTGGCCGACAGCAGTTTTGCCAGCGATGAACAGGCGATGGTGCGCCTCGAAGCACCGGGACGCGACTATCGCCGGTTTCGCATGGAACCCTACGGCGGTGCCGACATTCGGGTGTACCGCATCGACAAACCGCTGGACTTCCTCAAGCGCCAGAAGAACCTGCATCGAGTGGTCAGCGATGGCCAGTTCAAGGGTGAAGGCCTGTCCAATACCCTCGCTTACCTGTGGGACAACTGGTATCGCAAATCCCGTCGGGTGATGCAGCGGGCGTTTTCCTACGAGTCGCGTAAACAAGTCACCGAGCAAGTGCCGGAACTGAAGATGGGCAACGCGATGGCCGCGCCAACGCCCTACGATGCGCAGCCGCAATTCGCGCTGATACCGGGTTTGCCGGTGGTCAGCCAGTTCCGCTATCCGTTGTGGCAGGCCAAGCCGATCCAGCCACCTGAGGGGGTGAACCTGGCCGGGTCTTCCAGCGAGTTCGTCAGCGTCGCGCCGGGCAATGTGTACATCCCGCTGGGCAATCTCAAACCGGGTCTGTATCTGGTGGAAGCGCTGATCGGCAAGTACCGCGCGACCACCATGGTGTTCGTATCCAACACCGTGGCGGTGAGCAAGATCGCCGGTGACGAATTGCTGGTGTGGGCCGCGCGCAAACACGAAGGCAGCTCGGTGCCGAAGGTCAATGTGCTGTGGACCGATGGCCTCGGCGTGATGAGCAGCGGTGCCACCGATACCGACGGCCTGCTGCGCCTGAAACACGTCAGCCCCGAGCGTTCGTTCGTGATCGGCGAAGACGAGGAGGGCGGGGTGTTTGTCTCCGAGAATTTCTACTACGACAGCGAAATCTACGACACCAAACTCTATGCCTTCACCGACCGGCCGCTGTATCGGCCGGGGGACTGGGTGTCGCTGAAAATCGTCGGGCGGGAGTTCAAGAACGCACGGGACTCGGTGCAGCCAAGCGCGGCCGACGTCAATGTGACCGTGCTGGATGCGACGGGAACGGCACTGCAAAGTCTGGCGTTGAAACTCGATTCCAAGGCTGGCACCCAGGGCCGGTTCCAACTGCCGGATAACGCCGTGGCCGGTGGCTACGAGTTGCGTTTCAACTACAAGGATCAGGCCTACAGCAGCGCCTTCCGCGTCGCTGAATACATCAAGCCGCACTTCGAAATTTCGCTCAATCTGGCCAAGCAGGATTACCGCACCGGCGAGCCGGTCAAGGGCAACCTGGTGCTGCTGTACCCGGACGGAAAGCCGGTGGCCAATGCGAAACTGAACCTGAGCCTGCGCGCCCAACAGCTGTCGATGGTCGACAACGAACTGCAATACCTCGGGCAATTCCCGGTGGAGCTGACCAGCACCGAATTGGCCACCGACGCCAAGGGCAATGCGACCCTCGATTTGCCGGCCGCCGACAAACCGAGTCGCTACATGCTCACGGTGTTTGCCAGCGACGGCGCGGCGTATCGGGTCAAGACCACCAAGGAAATCCTCATTGACCGTGGCGCGGCGAATTTCCGCTTGAGCGCACCCCGACGCTTCAGCTCGGTGGGTGACAAGGTTGTGTTCAGCTACACCCGCGAAGGCGAGCCGGCCGATGCCGTTACGCCGGGTAGCTTTGGCTGGGTGCGTTTGGAGGACCAGAGCACCGGCGAAGGCAAACTCGCAGCAACGGACAAGGGTTTCACCCTGGCCTTTGACCGGCCGGGCACCTACAACCTGACACTCAAGGATGATCATGGCCGGGTGGTCGGTGCCACCGGCCATTCGGTTTCCGGCGAGGGTGTCAAAGCCGTACCCGGCACCGTGGAAATCGTCCTCGACAAGCCCGAGTACATTACCGGCGATGAAGCGCTGGCGTTGATCACACTCCCTGAACCGGTCAGCGATGCCCTGCTGTCCCTGGAGCGCGACAAGGTCGAGGCGACCGCGCTGCTATCCAGGGGCGGTGACTGGCTGAAACTGGAAAAACTCAGCGATACCCAATACCGCGCGCGCATCCCGGTGAAGGACGGTTTCGCGCCGAACCTGACCTTCTCGGTGCTGTACACCAAGGGCGGCCAATACAGCTTCCAGAACGCCGGCATCAAGGTGGTGACACCACAGATCGACGTGGCCATCACCACGGATAAGGAAACCTATCAGCCGGGTGAAACCGTCTCGGTGGACCTGACCACCCTGTTCGCCGGCAAAGCGATTCCCGCACACCTGACGGTCAGCGTGGTCGATGAAATGGTCTACGCCCTGCAACCGGAAGTCGCGCCGAGCATCGACCAGCTCTTCTATCACCCACGGCGTAACAACGTGCGCACCAGCGCCAGTTTGTCGTTCATCAGTTATGACGTCGCCCTGCCGGGCAGCCCCGGTGCACCGGGCAAAGCCAATCGCAGTGAGCGCGGCGTGAAAGTGCTGGAGCGACCGCGTCGTGAGGACGTCGACACGGCGGCGTGGCAACCTGAGTTGCTGACCGATGCCAACGGCAAAACCCGTTTCACTTTCAAGATGCCCGACTCCCTGACCCGCTGGCGCATCACCGCCAGGGCCATCGCTGATGGTGGTCAGGTCGGTCAGAAGAAGCAGTTCCTGCGCTCGGAAAAACCTTTGTACCTGAAGTGGAGCGGGCCGACCCGATTCCGCGCCGGCGACAAACCGGACCTCGGTGTATTCGCCTTCAGCCAGGCCGAGAAACCGCTCAAGGCCGAACTGGTGACCCGTTACGCTGGCAACGACCAGCGCGTGCCTGTGACCTTGAACAGCGGCATCAACTACATCCCGTTGCCAGCATTTGAACTGGCCAATGGCGAGTGGAGCGCCGAGCTGGTGCAGGACGGCAAAACCGCAGATGCCCTGGCGGTGCGCCTGAGCGCGAGTGGCGAAGGCTGGCAGGTGACTCAAACCCAGAGCCTTGATGTGGGTGAGGGTGATACGCCACTGACGCTGCCGACAGACGCCAGTGATATCCGCCTGCGCCTGGATGACAGCCCGCAAGCATTGTTCCGTTCCGCCCTCGACGACCTGCTGAGCTACCCCTACGGTGGCGTAGAGCAAACGGCCAGTCGCCTGTTGCCGTTGAGCATCGCCTACCCGACGCTGGCGGCGAATCCGCAGATCCGCGATCGCCTGCGCCTGATCATGCAAAACAGTCGTTTGCGCCTGGTGCAAATGGCCGGCCCTTCGGCGAGCTTCACCTGGTGGGGCATGGACGGCGAGCCGGATGCCTTCCTCACCGCCTACGCCTATTACGCCGACTGGCACGCCAGCCAGGTGCTGGATCTGAGCCTGCCGCCGGAGCATTGGCAGCGGGTGCTTGAGGTCTACGCCAAGCAGGCGAAGAACACGCCGCTGTTGCAGCGGGCGCTGATCCTGTCGTTCGCCCGGCAGATGCAGTTGCCGGTCAACACCTTGCTCAGTGGCCTGATGGATGACCTGGCAAAAGCGGGCGAGGGCACTGCCGCGAACCTGATGGACAGCGGCGAAGACAGCCTCGTCATGAGCGATCCGGATTCAGCCCTGGGGCTGGCGGCCGCACGGGTGCTGACGGCATCGCTGGCCAGGCAAGCGAAGGTCGCTTTGCCGGACGCGTTCAATCGGCAACTGGCCGACGCGCAGCAGCGTCTGGCGGTCAGTTCCCAGCCCTTTGCCGAAGCGCTGAACCTGTCACTGCAACCCTTTGATCAGGCTCACGCTCAAGCGTTGTTGCAACGTCTATTGCCACAGCAATCGACCCTGGAACGTGCATTGGCACTTACCTGGATGCAACGCAGCATCGAGCAGGCATCGCCCACCATTGCATTGGCGCCGGGTGAAGGCTGGAAGAAGCAGTACGGAGTTTCTGGTGAGATGTATTGGACGTGGCAGGGGGCTGCGCCCGTGCCGGCGGTATTGACGCTGACCGGTGCGCAAGAGCGTCCGTTGCGCGCTGCATTGAGCTACCGCAGCCAACAGCCGGTGGTCGATCCGATGGCCGTGACCATCACCCGTCGCCTGTCGCGACTGGTGCCGGGGGATGAGGCTTTCACCTTCAAACTTGAAGCGGTCGGCAACGCGCCGCTGTCCAGCGACAACCTCTATCTCGACGAAGTGATCGTCACCAGTAAAGCCGCCAGACCGTTGCGTTACGGCATGCTGGAAGTGCCGCTGCCGCCGGGTGCCGATGTCGAACGCACGACCTGGGGCATCAAACTCATGGGCAAGGCCGGCACTGAGCCGATGTCACTGGAAAAGGCGCGATTCGAACCGGGACAAATGGCCTACGCCATTCCGGTCGATGCCTTGAGTGGCGAATTGCGCCTGCGGCACTTGGTGCGTTTCTCGCAGAAGGGGCAGTTCAACTTGCCACCGGTGCGGTTCACCCAGGTTTATGCGCCGCAGCATCAGGCGCTTGAGCAAAAAGCAGCTCTTGGCCAGCTCACGGTTCACTGACGTGCACAGGCTGCTGATAGGTTGCTTGCTGTGTTTGATCCCTGCGCTGGCGACGGCGCAGGACGAACCGTTGCGCCTGGCCTTCAAGGGCGATTTGTTGTCGCTGAATCGAACTCAGGTGATCGCCCGCGAACCGTTGCCGCAGACCTTGCAGACACCGCTGGGCAGTGTGTGGAAGTTGTTCGTCTACGCCTGGCTAGTGGACACCGGCGCGCGTGAGCCGGCTTATGAATGCCGCGGCCAGTCGAAAGAAGAGGTGTATTGCTGCACGACGGGCGGCAGGATCGAGCGAGATCAGGCGTTGGTGAAGTCATGCGGTCTGTATTTCGAACCCGCTCGGTTGGGCATCGGCGATGCCGACTGGCGAGCCTATTGGCAGGCGCGGCAGGCGCCGCAATGGTTGCTGGATTTGCCTTCGTTGCAACCGGCTACCCGGGTTTCGGTGGCGGAACTGTTGAAGGTGTTGGCCGTGCTGCCGGCGCAGGATCAAGCGCGGCGTGTGTTGCTCGATGTGGTACTCAATGCCGCCGATGGCCATGTCGTCGGCGAACTCGGCAGCCGTTTGCGGGTGAAGACCTGGAGCTGGTTGGCGGATCAGGATGCTACATCGCGTCAGGGCGGGTTTGCCGGTTGGACGGCGGATGGCACACCGGTCTGGGCTGGAGGACGGGGCACCAGTCAGCGGGTTCTGCGTGATTACGCGCAAGCATTGTCTACGGTAATTCCCGTTTCGTGGCCTGCTGATGCAGGCAAATGCGTAGAGGTCGACCTGTTCTCCCGCTATCCACTTCGGCGGGTGCTGTCAGGAGGCGCCGCGGTGACTTCCGGAGCGTTGCAGGGTGACTACCGCGTCGAATTCGCCAACGGCAATGCGCTGGATATTCACAGCGACGGCGAGCTGTTTCTGCTGGAAGACAAGCTCATCGCCCGGCTGGATCGCGAAGAATACGTCGCCCGTGTTCTCCAGCGCGAAGCCAGTGCCGAACCGGTCGAAGCCGCCAAAGCCCTGACCGTGGCCATCCGCACCTACCTGCTGCAAAACGCTACGCGCAGCGGTGACTGCCTGAGCATCGACGACAGCAGTAGCCGTCAGCGGGTCGCACCGCGTCCGGCGGCGTCCGAGTCTCGCGACATCGCCGCCTGGACCAGCGACCTGGTGCTGGCCGGTAGCGCCGTCACCTACCATTCCGACCAGCCCGGCCCGGACAAACTGTCCTGGCAGCAAGCCGTCGAGCAGGCTCGTGCCGGCCAGCGCTACGACGCCATCCTGCTGCACGCCTACCCTCGCGCCAGTCTCAGTCGCTGGGACAACCCGGTCGCGTCCTGCGAAGCGTTGCCCGCCGCACAAACATGGCTGCAGAAACAACGGCGCGGCTGGCGCCCAAGGCTTGAAAGCGAAACCGGGTACAGCGAAGTCAGCACCTTCGCCGTATGCCGTCTGGCCTTCGGCCGCCCCTATGTCGACCGCGAACGCCAGCGCATCTACGTGCGTGGCGCGCAGACACTACAAGACCGTCTCGACCTGACCCACGAATACCTGCACCTGGCTTTTGAAGCACACCCCAACGGCCAGGATGAAACCTACATCGAAGGGCTTGCCCGCCACCTCTTGCTGGAATAGACCATGACACGCCGTTATCCACAGGTCTTGCTGTTGCTCTGTTCGCTGGTGGCCTTGCCATCAGTGATGGCGGCTGACAGCGTCAAACTCGACACCCCCGCCGGCGGTTGGCGCACCGGCGCGCCTGAGGGCGAAGGGGAAAACTTCCGGCAGACCGTCAACTACCCGGCCTCGTCGGTGAATACCTCGACAGGGCAGGCCAACACCGCTCGCATCAGCGGGCAAATCAAAGCCACAGCCAAATCCAAATCCCCAGAGCCTGGCCGGCTGATCGTCAACGGGGTGAGCATGCCGCTGAAAATCGACCCGGCCGGCCGCTTCGATCGCCCGTTCTCGTTCCCCAACGGCAGCAACAGCGTCGAGGTTCGCAGCCCTGATGGCCAACAACGTCACCGCACGCAGTTTCTCAACAGCAGCGGCGGTGCGACCCCGGCCAAATTGCGCGTTTTGCTGTCCTGGGACAGCGACAACACCGACCTCGACTTGCACCTGATCACCCCCGACGGCGCGCACATCTGGTACGGCGACCGCGTCGCCTCCAACGGCGCTGCGCTCGACGTCGATGTCACCACCGGCTACGGCCCGGAAATCTTCGCCATGCCCGCACCGATCAAGGGGCAATATCTGGTCTACGTGAACTACTTTGGCGGCGGCTACAGCAGTGATGAAGAGGGGCAGGAAGACGTGGTGCAAGCGTTGACCACCGCGCAAGTGACGGTGATTACCGAAGAAGGCACGCCGAGCGAGAAGATGGAAACTTTCCTGGTGCCGATGCGTGCGGTGGGGGAGTTGACGATGGTGAAGTCGTTCAGCTATCCGTGAGGTTGAGGTGCAACTTGCGCAGGCTTTGCACACGGCAAGGTGGAGGCTTATTAGTGTTGTTTCATGCAGAAATACATTGTGTTTGTTCCTGCGTCAGTATCAGGAGTAATTGAGAGGGCCCTCCAACCGACATGGAAATGCCCTGACGTGAATGATCTTCCTGGCAATACCTCGCTCGATTCTGCTTTCAGCGAAATCACCCAACTGATTGTGACCGCGCGACAACGCGCCATGCAGGCGGTCAACACTGAGCTGATTGAGCTGCACTGGCAGGTTGGGGCCTATATCAGTCGCAAAATTGAAGCGGCGGAGTGGGGTGATGGGGTGGTGGCACAACTGGCTCAGCACCTGGCCTATACGCAGCCTGGATTACGGGGGTTCACCCGTGCGAATCTTTTTCGCATGCGCAAGTTTTACGAGGCTTATAGGCATGACGCAAAAGTCGCAGCACTGCTGCGACTTTTGCCCTGGACCCAGAATCTGATCATCCTCAACCAGAGCAAACGCCCGGAGGAACGAGAGTTTTACCTGCGCATGGCAATCCAGGAGAAGTGGTCGAGCCGCGAACTGGAGCGGCAGTTCAAGGCGGCTCTGTTTGAGCGTTCAGTGGTCAGCCCGGCAAAAGTCTCAGCACTGCTGCGACAAATTCATCCCCAGGCCCTGGACGTGTTCAAGGATGCCTACGTGATTGAGTTTCTGGCTCTGGAGCGTGGTCATGCAGAAACAGATTTGCATGGAGGCCTATTGCATAAGCTCAGGGACTTTCTGATTGAACTGGGCAGGGACTTCTGCTTTGTGGGTTCGCAATATCCGTTGCAGGTAGGTGGGCGTGACTTTGCGCTGGATCTGTTGTTTTTTCACCGTGGGCTGAACTGCCTGGTGGCGATCGAACTCAAGGTCGGGCGCTTTGAGCCGGAATACCTGGGGAAGATGGATTTTTATCTTGAAGCGTTGGACCGCAATGTCCGCAAGCCACACGAAAACCCGGCGCTCGGCGTATTGTTGTGCGCAAGCAAAGAGGACGAAATCGTCGAGTACGCCCTGAACCGCTCACTGTCGCCCGCATTGATCGCTGAGTACCACACGCAATTGCCGGATAAGAAACTGTTGCAAGCCAAGCTGCAGGAGTTTTATGCGCTGAATACCGAAGGGGTTGGGTGATTTTTGTCGTGAATCACTTTCTTTCAGGCATTAAAAAGCCGGCTTGTGGCCGGCTTCTCGGGGACTGGCTTGGATCATTTTTGGTAAACCGCGCCAGCCTTCAAAACGTACACCCGGATCTTGCGTCCGGCTGTGGGACCTGGTGAGAAAGTCATCTGTCAGGTCAGTGCATCTGGGCCGCAGGGCGGGTCGATGCGTAAATGTGGGGCGCAGCATACGCAGGTTTGAGGGGAATTCCCAGCGGGAAGTGCCGGGCAGAGCCGTTTGGCCGCCCGGGTGGGCGGCCGATGGGCGTTCTGGAGCGCTTAAAGAAACGGTACCGTCGGCCGTCGTTTGTTCAGGGTCGACCACCAGAACACCCAGCCCAGCACCCTGATGTTCTGCTCTTCGATTTGGGCGGATCTGAAGATTTCATCCGGGTATTCGGCGCGGTTGTGGCTGCGCAGTCGCAGGGAGTTGCCCGGTAGTCGGTGCAGGTACTTGATGCGCAGCATGCCGTCATGTTCGATGGCGTAGATCTCGCCATCGACAATTTGGGTCAGGCCACGGTCAATCGCCAGGGTCGAACCGTCTTCGATTTTTTCCCCCATGCTATTGCCGCTCATAAGGGCGCAGATGGCATCGGCGTGGTTGATTTCCAGGGAGTCGAGGTGGCTGCGGGGCAGGCGGATGGATTGCTCGGGGTCTTCTATGACGTGGGTTTTGTTGGAGCCCGGGGCGGTGACAGCTTCTTTGAGGAATGGCAGTTCGACGTCGACAGGCTCGATAACCGTGTAGACACCGCGGATGGTCTGGGCATCGAAGGTGTTGCCGGAGTCTTCGAGCAGGCGCAGGTGTGGGGCGTCTTTCGAGCCTTCGCCGGTTTTCAGCCAGTCGCTGCTGACGGAGAGTTTTCTGGCGACTTCTTCCATGCAATGGGCGGGCACACCGCGGGTGTACCAGTTATGTACATTTTGCGGAGCCGTATCCAGGAAATCGGCAAATCCTGTGGTCGTGATGCTCGCTGCTTCGAGGAGTGCTTTAAAGCGTGGGCCGCTAGTGTTCTTTTTCATGAACGCGAGTCTACTGGCGGCTGGTAAGGGTTTGAATAAACGCCTCGTTCAAATTTCGCGGGAAATTTACGACGGGATGTAAGACGATCTTGGGGAATTTTAAACAAGTAAAAACCAGGATCGAGCAGGGTTAAACGTTGTGTTTGGCGTGCTTATCAAGGGCCCACAAAAAACCCCGGATCTCCCGGGGTTTTTCTTGCCGCTTGCAGCTGAAAGCCTGCAGCCGGGCTTAGCCTTTGTAGGCAGCAACCGACTTGGTGATCGCTTCGCGGGCGGCGTCTGCGCCGGCCCAGCCTTCGATCTTCACCCATTTGCCTTTTTCGAGATCTTTGTAGTTCGCGAAGAAGTGCTCGATCTGCTGGATCAGCAGTGCTGGCAGGTCGGTGTATTCCTTCACGTCGACGTACAGCTGGGACAGCTTGTCGTGTGGGACTGCGATGACTTTGGCATCGCCGCCGCCGTCGTCGGTCATGTTCAGGATGCCGACCGGACGAGCGCGGATCACCGAACCTGGAGCAACCGGGTAAGGGGTTACAACCAGCACGTCGAGGGGATCACCGTCGTCAGCCAGGGTGTTCGGGATGTAACCGTAGTTGGCCGGGTAGAACATTGGGGTGGCCATGAAACGGTCAACGAACAGGCAATCGCTGTCTTTGTCGATTTCGTATTTGATCGGCGCGTGGTTGGCCGGAATCTCGATCGCGACGTAGATGTCGTTCGGCAGGTCTTTGCCAGCCGGAATCTTGCTGTAGCTCATTGGGCGTTGCCCCCGTTAGTTGACCAGAAATACTTGGCCGGATTGACCAAAAAGTGGCGGCGATTATAGGCATATTCCTGGATCGACGCCACGCACCAGAAGTCGTATGGCGCTCACTGGTGTGCCTGATAGACAGGGTCATGCGCCTTTAGTTGCTTCAATCTCGCCAGCGGGTCCTGGCGATAGAACAACTTCAGTTGCTGGTACACCTGTGGATAAGCCTTGTGCAGCAAATCCGGGGCGCTGAAGAAGTATTCGCTGGTGACGGCGAAGAACTCGGCAGGGTTTTCGGCGGCATACGGGTCGATGGCCGTTTCGGCATGGGGATTGCGATCCAGTTGCCGGTCGAGGTCGTCGTAGGCCTTTTGCATGACGCTGGCCCAGTCGCTGACCCGCATGTCTGGGTGCAACGGCGGCAGGCCGTTGGCGACGCCGTTGAGCATGTCCAGTTTGTGCGCCAGTTCGTGGATGACCAGGTTGTAGCCTTCCCAGCCTCCGCTGGCCATTACGCCCGGCCAGGCAAGGATGATCGGGCCTTGCTGCCACGCTTCACCGCTGTGCTCACCCACCCATTCGTGCTCGACGCCGCCGACATCGCGATGGCGCTGGGGGCTGAGGAAGTCGTCGGGGTAGAGAATGATTTCGTGGAAGCCCTGATACCAGTTCAGGTCGCCGAGGTGCAGCAGCGGCAATTGTGCCTGGGCAGCGAGCAGCAAGCGTTGCTCCTGATGCAGTTCGACGCCGGGCAGGGCAGTTAGATGCTTGTCTTCGAGGAACAGCACGCAGGCTTCGCGCAGCCATTGGTCTTCGGCGGCACTGATGCCATCGAGAAAACTCAGGTGATGGCGCACCCGTTGCCACATGTCATCGGCAATCGGGTGCTTTGCCAGGGTGCGTCGGCGACGCCAGGCGCTCAGGGACCACATCGTGTCATCGCGATTCGGCTTTGGAACTCGAACCTGCAAGGCGGTTACGCACCATGCCAATGATCATCGGCACCAACGACAACAGGATGATGCCGACTACCAGCAGCGACAGATTCTTCTTGATGAACGGCACGTTGCCGAAGAAGTAACCGAGGGTCACCAGCCCGCCGACCCACAGGACAGTGCCGAAGACACTGAAGGCGAAGAAGCGCGGATAAGGCATTTTCCCCACACCGGCGACGAACGGTGCAAAGGTGCGGATGATTGGCAGGAAACGCGCCAGGGTCACGGTTTTGCCGCCATGCTTGTCGTAGAAGTCGTGGGTTTGTTGCAGGTAGTCGCGGCGGAAGATCTTCGAGTCCGGATTGCTGAACAGTTTTTCACCCGCCGTTCGTCCGATGATGTAGTTGGTGCTGTCGCCCAGAATCGCTGCCAGCATCAGCAGGCCGCCGAGCAGTACCGGGTCCATGCCGCCACCGGCCGCCACGGCGCCAGCGATGAACAGCAGGGAGTCGCCCGGCAGGAAGGGCATGACCACCAGACCGGTTTCACAGAAGATCACCATAAACAGGATGGCGTAGATCCATGCCCCGTAGTTGGTTACAAGCATGTCGAGGTAGACGTCGAGATGCAGGACAATATCGATCGGGTTGAAATCCATGGAAAGCACCTGTGGTGATGGCCCGACTCAGCAGGCCTGTGCGGATGACTTCGCGTAAGACTACGGATAAGGGTAGTTTTTCTTACAAGCCGGGGGAGTTTGGGATTATACGAGGCGAGAGGTGAAAATCGCGTCGAGATTGTAGCGGGGAATGTCACGACAAGACCGATGGTTTGATACCGCACCTGTGGGAGCGAGCCGGCTCGCTCCCACAGGTTCAGGTGATTCAGAGTTCGTCGCTGATCGGCAGCACATAGTTCTTGAATTCGGTGTCTTCCTTGAATCCGATGGACTCGTAGGTTTTCTGCGCGACTTCGTTGTTGCTGCTGGTGGAAACACGCATGCGCACGGCATTGGTTTCCTTGGCCATTTTTTTTGCGGTGCGGATCAGGTTGTCGGCCACCAACTGGCGGCGGGCGTCCTCGACGACATAAATATCATTGAGGATCCACACGCGTTTGAGCGAAAGCGAGGAGAAACTCGGGTATAGCTGGCAGAAACCCATCAGTCTGTTGCTGTCGTCATCGGACAGCGCGAGGTAGATTACCGACTCCTTGCGACGCAGGCGCTTTTCGAGGAACGCTCGGGACGAGTCCGGATACGGCAGGGAACCATAAAACTCGCGATATTTGACGAACAACGGGGTCAGCAGGTCCAGGTGTTCGAGGGTCGCTTGAATAATCCGCATGGTAGGTCTCGTCTTCAAGTGGCTGTCTTACGTCTCTGACGGCGATGGGAAACCCTTGGCGGCCGTGCCACGATCCTGCCTGAAACTGGTACGAATGTGCAATGCGCAAGCGGTTCAGGCATTCGGCGGGCCGAGCAGGAAATTACCTTTCATGTCGGCTTGCGCGTCCGACTCCAGTGTCTGAACCTGTGCTTCATCCTTCAGATTGACCCCTGACAACTGCCGGCGGCAGGCTTCGCGCATCAAGTACAGCAAACGGTGTGCCGCCATGCCGTAACTCAGGCCCTCGAGCCGTACATTGGAGATGCAATTACGGTAGGCATCGGTAAGACCGACCTTGGGATTGTAGGTGAAATATAAACCCAGGCTGTCCGGGGAGCTGAGGCCAGGGCGTTCGCCGATGAGGATCACGGTCATTTTCGCTCCGAGCAATTCACCGATTTCGTCAGCGACCGCCACACGCCCCTGTTCCACCAAAATCACCGGGGCTACCGTCCAGCCTTCCGCCGTAATCTGTTCTTCGAGGCGTGCCAGAAAGGGCAGGGTATGGCGATGAACGGCCAGTGCCGACAGGCCGTCGGCGATCACGATCACCAAATCGACCCCGCCAGGATGCGCCGAGGCGTATTCACGCAAGGTCGTTGCCGATGCGTCACTCAATTTTCGACCCAAGTCCGGGCGTTGCAGATAACTGTTGCGGTCGATCGCTGCACTGTGCAGCAAAAGGCTTTCGTGTCCGCGTTCGGCCAGTTGTGAGCTGAGTGCCGCGTGTTCGAACGGCAAGTGCACCGCATCCCGCGCCTGAGCGTGGGCGTATTGGAAGTCCAGTTGTGCACGGGTGGGAATGCTGGTGCCGGTGCGGCCCAAGGCAATTCGCGCCGGTGTCAGGCGTCGCAGTTCCAGCCATGGGTTGTGGGGATCGAAGGGTAGTTTATCCATGTCAGTTCTCATCCCAGTTGCGCCAAGGCCTGGCGAAAGGCCGGCGGCAGGCTGTTGCCAAACAGAACCCGGCCGTCCGCCTGGGTGAAGATGCCCATTTTCGCCAGCCACTGCTCGAACTCAGGCGCGGGCTTCAACCCCAGGGTCTGCCGGGCGTAGAGCGCATCGTGGAACGAGGTGGTCTGGTAGTTGAGCATGATGTCGTCGGAGCCGGGGATACCCATGATGAAGTTGATCCCGGCGACGCCCAGCAGGGTCAGCAGGGTGTCCATATCGTCCTGGTCGGCTTCGGCGTGGTTGGTGTAGCAGATGTCGCAACCCATGGGCACGCCCAAAAGCTTGCCGCAGAAGTGATCTTCCAGGCCGGCGCGGATGATCTGTTTGCCGTTGTACAGGTATTCCGGGCCGATGAAACCGACGACGGTGTTGACCAGAAACGGGTTGAAATGCCGCGCGACGGCGTAGGCCCGGGTTTCGCAGGTTTGTTGATCGACGCCATGGTGGGCGTTGGCCGACAGGGCGCTGCCCTGACCGGTTTCGAAGTACATCAGGTTCTGGCCCAGCGTACCGCGATTCAGACTCAAGCCGGCGTCATAACCTTCCCTCAAAATACCCAGGTTAATGCCGAAACTGGCGTTGGCCGCTTCGGTGCCGGCGATCGACTGGAACACCAGATCCAGCGGGACGCCGCGATTGACCGCTTCGATTGACGTGGTGACATGGGTCAGCACGCAAGCCTGGGTCGGGATTTCGTAGCGCTGGATGATCGCGTCGAGCATCTCCAGCATGGCGCAAATCGAGGCGATGCTGTCGGTGGCGGGGTTGATGCCGATCATTGCGTCGCCATTACCGTGCAGCAGACCGTCGAGAATGCTTGCGGCGATGCCGGCCGGTTCGTCGGTGGGGTGGTTCGGTTGCAGGCGTGTGGACAATCGACCGCGCAGGCCCAGGGTGCCGCGAAACTGTGTAACCACGCGGATTTTTTGCGCCACCAGCACCAGATCCTGCACACGCATGATCTTCGATACCGCGGCAACCATTTCCGGAGTCAGGCCGGGGGCCAGGGCGCGCAGGACCTGCTCGTCGGCGGCATCGCTGAGCAGCCAGTCGCGAAAGCCGCCGACGGTCAGGTGACTGACGACGGCGAAGGCTTGTTTGTCGTGGGTGTCGATGATCAGACGGGTGACTTCATCGGCTTCGTAGGGGATCAGTGCTTCCTGCAGGAAGTGGCTTAGCGGCGTGTCGGCCAAAGCCATCTGTGCCGCGACACGCTCGCCGTCATTAAGGGCTGCGACGCCGGCCAGAAAATCTCCGGAGCGTGCCGGGCTGGCCTTGGCCATCACTTCCTTGAGGCTGTCGAAGCGGTAAGTCTGGGCGCCGACGGTATGGGCGAATGCGGCCATGGGGCGGTGTCCTCCTGTTATGTACAAGTCTTCAGTTCACGACCGACCCTTGTGGGAGCGAGCCTGCTCGCGATGCGGGCGACTCGGTCTGGTATGTACTCTGCGGTGATGCAATCGCGAGCAGGCTCGCTCCCACAGGGAATCGGTGTGCACTTTGATAAGGCAGGCACCGGCAAAGAATCCCGGCGCCGGTGCATTCATATGCCTTCGAGCATAGCGTCTGCCGGTGCCTCGGAGCGTTGCTTGGCGGTCAACTGGAAGTACAGGTAACCGGCAGCCATGAAACCGAGGAAAACCAGGCCGATCAAGGTGTTGAACCAGGCCATCGCCACCAGGCACACCACCGCCAGAAACAGCGCGATCCCCGGTACGATCGGATAACCCGGGGCGCGGAAGGTACGCTCCAGGTTCGGTTCGGTCTTACGCAGCTTGAACAGGCTCAGCATACTGATGATGTACATCACGATGGCGCCGAATACCGACATGGTGATCATCGCCGCTGTCAGGGTCATGCCTTGCAGATTGACCAGGCCATCGCTGTAGATCGCCGCGATGCCGATCACGCCGCCGGCCAGAATCGCCCGATGGGGCGTCTGGAAACGCGAGAGCTTGGCCAGCCCTTTGGGCAGGTAACCGGCGCGAGCCAAGGCGAAGAACTGCCGTGAATAGCCAAGAATGATCCCGTGAAAGCTCGCCACCAAGCCGAACAGGCCGATCCATACCAGCATGTGCATCCAGGTCGAATTGTTGCCGACCACGGCTTTCATCGCCTGAGGCAACGGATCGTTGATGTTCGACAGTTGACGCCAGTCGCCGACACCTCCGGCCATCACCATCACGCCAATGGCCAGGAACACTAGGGTCAAAATGCCGCTGACGTAGGCTTTGGGGATGGTGCGTTTCGGGTCCTTGGCTTCTTCGGCGGCCATGGCTGCACCTTCGATCGCGAGAAAGAACCAGATCGCGAAGGGAATGGCGGCGAAAATGCCGGGAATCGAGCCCATCGTGAATTCATTCGCGCCCGACCAGCCATTGAGCACAAAGTTGCTGAAGCTGAAGCCCGGTGCGACCACGCCCATGAACACCAGCAGTTCAGCGACCGCCAGCACCGTGACCACCAACTCGAAGGTGGCTGCGATGCTGACGCCAAGGATGTTCAGGCCCATGAACACGAAATAGGCGCCAACGGCGGCGATCTTCGGGTCCAGTTCCGGGTATTGCACGTTGAGGTAGGCGCCGATGGCCATGGCGATGGCCGGTGGTGCAAAGACGAATTCGATCAGGGTGGCGATGCCGGCGATCAATCCGCCTTTCTCACCAAAAGCCCGGCGGCTGTAGGCAAATGGCCCGCCAGCGTGGGGAATCGCAGTCGTCAGTTCGGTGAAGCTGAAAATGAAGCAGGTGTACATCGTCGCCACCATCAGTGCGGTGACGAGAAAACCCAGTGTGCCTGCGGTGCCCCAGCCGTAACTCCAGCCGAAGTACTCGCCGGAAATCACCAGGCCGACGGCAATGCCCCATAGATGCAGGGTGCCGAGTGTGGGTTTGAGCTGTGTGGAAGAAGTAGTCATAAGTCCTCTCTAGTTTTTATTGTTCGATCTTTTGGACTTTCGGTTAAGACGGGTTGGGTGCAAATCCTGAATGATGGGTAGGCAAGGCCCGTGCCAGGGCGGCCAGGCCTTGTGTATTGAGTCAGTGGGTGTGCCTTCGCTGGCAAGCCAGCTCCCGTAGGAGCTGGCGAAGCCTGCGATCTCGTTTCAATCGGGTGATGGGAGCTACCGACAAGCAAAGATCAAAAGATCGCAGCCTGCGGCAGCTCCTACCTCCCGGTTTTTAGAAGAAGCCCAGCGGATTGATGTCGTAGCTCACCAGCAGGTTTTTGGTCTGCTGATAGTGGTCGAGCATCATCTTGTGGGTTTCACGGCCAACGCCGGACTTCTTGTAACCACCGAACGCGGCGTGCGCCGGGTACAGGTGGTAGCAGTTGGTCCACACACGACCGGCCTTGATGGCGCGGCCCATGCGGTAGGCGCGGTTGATGTCGCGGGTCCAGAGGCCGGCACCGAGGCCGAACTCGGTGTCGTTGGCGATGGCCAGGGCTTCGGCTTCGTCCTTGAAGGTGGTGATGCTCACCACCGGGCCGAAGATTTCTTCCTGGAACACACGCATTTTGTTGGTGCCCTTGAGCAGGGTCGGCTGGATGTAGTACCCGCTCGCCAGGTTGCCCTCGAGTTTTTCCACCTTGCCGCCGGTCAGCAGCTCGGCGCCTTCGCCCTTGGCGATTTCCAGGTACGAAAGGATTTTATCGAATTGCTGCTCGGACGCCTGGGCGCCGACCATGGTGTCGGTGTCCAGCGGGTCGCCACGTTTGATTTGCAGGACCTTGTTCATGACCACTTTCATGAACTCGTCGTAGATCGACTCTTGCACCAGCGCCCGGGAAGGGCAGGTGCAGACTTCGCCCTGGTTGAAGAACGCCAGCACCAGGCCTTCGGCGGCTTTCTCGATGAAGGACGGTTCGGCCTGCATGATGTCTTCGAAGAAGATGTTCGGCGATTTGCCGCCCAGCTCCACGGTGGACGGAATAATGTTTTCCGCCGCGCATTTCATGATGTGCGAGCCAACCGGGGTCGAGCCGGTGAAGGCGATCTTGGCAATGCGCTTGCTGGTGGCCAGCGCTTCGCCGGCTTCTTTGCCGAAGCCTTGCACCACGTTGAGTACGCCGGGCGGCAGCAGGTCGCCGATCAACTCCATCAGCACGGTGATGCCCAGCGGGGTTTGCTCGGCCGGTTTAAGGACCACGCAGTTGCCGGCGGCGAGGGCCGGGGCGAGTTTCCAGGCGGCCATCAGGATCGGGAAGTTCCACGGGATGATCTGCCCGACCACGCCCAGCGGTTCATGGATGTGATAGGCCACGGTGTTGCCGTCGATTTCGGCAGCGCTGCCTTCCTGGGCGCGCAGGCAGCCGGCGAAGTAGCGGAAGTGGTCGGCGGCCAGCGGGATGTCGGCGTTGAGGGTTTCGCGCACGGCTTTGCCGTTGTCCCAGGATTCGGTGATCGCCAGGGTTTCCAGATTCTGCTCGATGCGGTCGGCGATTTTCAGCAGCACCAGCGAACGGGCTTGCGCAGAGGTGGCACCCCAAGCGTCGGCAGCGGCGTGGGCAGCGTCCAGGGCCTTGTCGATGTCTTCGGCCGTGGAACGGGGGAATTCGGCAATCGGTTGGCCATTCACTGGCGAGGTATTGGTGAAGTACTGACCTTTGACAGGCGCGACGAACTCGCCGCCGATGTAGTTACCGTATTTGGCTTTGAACGAAACGATAGCGCCTTCAGTACCGGGGTGAGCGTAACGCATAGTGGTTTCTCCTTGCTTTTGTGCTTATAGGGAGTCGCGCATGTGCGCTTGCTTTAAGCGTAGAGCAAGGGGCGGGCCAGTGCGCTGCAACTCAGGCAAATCAAGGCCTTGCGCATTTTTTGTCGGACGGATGGAGCATGCCTGTGACGCTTGCGGTACAGCCTGCGTGACACTTTGTACCGATTCTGGCACAACCTGTGACCACCCGGTCTTGCAGGCATTGCAATGCGGGCCGGGCTGGAGGATGCTCCGGCGAGCGCTACTGATACACCCTGTAGGAGCTGCCGAAGGCTCGGTCCGCGCTCGGGCGATCTTTTGATCTTGATCTTTCAAAGCAAAAGATCGCAGCCATCGGCAGCTCCTGCAGGGTTGAGTAGGACCTTTCGGGGAGAATAATAAGAAATGCACGACAACCATCTGAGTCGCCATGCCCAGCAAGTATTGACCGTGACCCAGGGCAAGGCCCACCTGCACGGCCCTGGCAGCGACCCGTCCATCGCCCGTTCCTGGCTGCGCTGCCTTGAGGACTATCACCTCGATCCGGCCCTGAGCATCGCGCCGACGGTGCTGGAGCATGGCCGAGTCCTGGAAAGCCGCGAACGCTTGCAGCAAGTGCTGCGCATTGCCGGCAATGAAATGACCAGCCTGCACCAGCAGCTCTCCGGTGCCGGTCATGCAGTGCTGCTGACCGACGCCCGCGGCGTAATCCTCAATTGCGTCACCGCGCCTGCCGAACGGCAGATTTTCGAGCGTGCCGGGCTCTGGCTCGGCGCCGACTGGAGCGAGGCCTGCGAAGGCACCAACGGCATCGGCACCTGCCTGGTGGAGCGTCAGTCG
Source organism: Pseudomonas sp. GV085 (assembly GCF_003050925.1). Taxonomy (GTDB): domain Bacteria; phylum Pseudomonadota; class Gammaproteobacteria; order Pseudomonadales; family Pseudomonadaceae; genus Aquipseudomonas. Next base: position 298,940 of record NZ_QAOV01000003.1, read on the forward strand.
CTGACCATCCATCAGGACGAGCACTTTCGCGGCCGCCACACCGGCCTGACCTGTTCGGCGAGCCCGGTCTTCGATCCCCATGGCGAGCTGCTGGCGGTGCTCGACGTGTCGTCGGCGCGGCGTGATGCCTCACGGCAAAGTCAGTTCCACACCATGGCGCTGGTCAATCTGTCGGCGAAGATGATCGAGAGCTGCTACTTCCTGCGCTGCTTCGATAATCAATGGTTGCTGCGTTTTCACTTGCAGGCCGAGTCCGTCGGTTTGTTCAGCGAAGGGTTGCTGGCGTTCGACGGAGAAGGGCGCATTTGCGCGGTGAACCAGAGTGCGCTGAACCTGCTGGGACACATTCGCGGCGGCTTGCTGGGTAAACCGGTGGAGGCTTTTTTCGATTGCTCGCTCGATGAGTTGCTCGGTCGCGCGAGCACCAATGCTGCTGCCAGTTGGCCGTTGCGCACCCGTGATGGTCGCAAGCTGTTCGCGGTATTGCGCGGTGAGGCACGGCGACCGCTGCCGACTCCATTGGTGCCAGCTGCCAAGGTTGCACAGGCGCCGCGCCTGTCGGGCATTTGCCTGGACGACGCGGCGTTGCAGGCGGATTTCCGCAAGGCCCTGCGCGTGTACGAGCGCGACGTGCCGCTGCTGATCAATGGCGAAACCGGCTCCGGCAAGGAGGCTTTCGCCAAAGCCGTGCACCACGCCAGCCAGCGGGCGGACAAAGCCTTTGTCGCCCTCAACTGCGCGGCCATTCCCGAAAGCCTGATCGAAAGCGAGCTGTTCGGTTATCGCGGCGGCAGCTTCACCGGTGCGCGCAAGGAAGGCATGCGCGGCAAGTTGCAACAGGCCGACGGCGGCACCTTGTTCCTCGATGAAATCGGTGACATGCCACTGGCCATGCAGACGCGCTTGCTGAGGGTGCTCGAAGACCGGCAAGTGGTGCCGATCGGCGGCGAACCGGAATCGGTGAATGTGCGGATCATCAGTGCCACTCACCGTAACTTGCTCGATCGTGTGCAGGACGGCAGCTTCCGTGAGGATTTGTATTACCGGCTCAACGGGCTGGAAGTCGCGCTGCCGGCCTTGCGTGATCGTAGCGACAAGTCCCGGCTGCTCGATTTTCTGCTGGCCGAGGAGGCGGGCGGAGAAACCGTGTTGATCGACGGGCCGGCGCGGGAGGCCTTGTTGGGGTTCGCCTGGCCGGGCAACGTAAGGCAGTTGCGAAATGTGCTGCGTACGTTGGCAGCACTGTGTGAGGACGGGCGGATCGGTCTGGAAGATTTGCCGGCGATGATTCGCCAGGCGCGGCCGGTGGTGTCGACGATTGAGGAGGCGTCGGAGCATCCGCTGGAGGATGCCGAGCGGCTGGCGTTGCTCGCGGCGCTGGAGCAGACGCGCTGGCATATGACGCATACGGCGGAGCAGTTGGGGGTCAGTCGAAATACCCTTTATCGCAAGCTGCGTAAACATGGCATCGCTCGGTAATTGCTACGTCGACCTGTAGGAGCCGGCTTGCCGGCGAAGGCGGTCTGGAGATTGTCTTCGCCGGCAAGCCGGCTCCTACAGGTTTTGCGCTGAGCGCCATTGAAACATCAGGTGCGATTTTCCCCTCCCTAAGCTAACCTGCGACCAAGTTTTACGAGGTCGACTATGCACATTCATATTCTTGGTATCTGCGGCACTTTCATGGGGTCAATGGCGGTACTGGCCAAAGAGCTGGGCCATCACGTGACGGGCTCCGATGCCAACGTCTATCCGCCGATGAGCACTCAGCTGCAAGCACAGGGCATCGAATTGACCCAAGGCTACGACCCGGCGCAACTCGATCCCGCCCCCGATCTGGTGGTGATCGGCAACGCCATGTCCCGGGGCAATCCGGCTGTGGAGTACGTGCTGAACAAAGGCCTGCCTTACGTCTCCGGCCCACAATGGCTGGCCGATCACGTGCTGCAAGGTCGTTGGGTACTGGCCGTTGCCGGTACGCACGGCAAGACCACCACCAGCAGCATGCTGGCCTGGGTGCTGGAGCACGCGGGCATGGCCCCGGGCTTCCTGATCGGCGGTGTGCCGCAAAATTTCTCGGTGTCGGCGCGCCTGGGCGATACGCCATTCTTCGTCATCGAAGCCGACGAGTATGACAGTGCGTTCTTCGACAAGCGCTCGAAGTTCGTGCACTACCGTCCGCGCACGGCAATCCTGAACAACCTCGAATTCGATCACGCGGACATCTTCCCGGATCTGCCGGCCATCGAGCGACAGTTCCATCACTTGGTGCGGACCATCCCGAGCGAAGGCCTGGTGATTCATCCGACCACTGAGCCAGCCTTGCTTCGCGTTATCGAGATGGGTTGCTGGACGCCGGTGCAAACCACCGGTGCCGGCGGTCAGTGGCAGGTCAAGCTGCTCAGTGAAGATGGCTCGAAGTTCGAAGTGATGTTCGATGGCGTCGCCCAGGGTGTGGTCGAGTGGGACATGACTGGCCAGCACAACGTCGCCAACGCCTTGGCGACCCTGGCTGCCGCACGCCACGTCGGCGTGGTGCCGTCCATGGGCATCGCCGCGTTGAGCGCCTTCAAAAGCGTGAAGCGCCGGATGGAGATAGTCGCGCAAGTCCGTGGCATCACCATCTATGACGACTTCGCTCACCACCCGACCGCCATTGCCACCACACTCGACGGTCTGCGCAAGCGCATCGGCGATGCACCGCTGATTGCGATCATCGAGCCGCGTTCCAACTCCATGAAACTTGGCGCGCACCGTGACGGATTGCCGGAAAGCGTGGTCGATGCCGATCAGGTGATCTGGTATGCACCGGCCAACCTCGGCTGGGACCTGGCCGGTACTGCGGCGCTGTGTACGGTGCCGTCGATTGTCAGCGATTCGCTGGAAGGCATCATCGAGCGCGTGAAGAGCCAGGCGCAACCGGGCACCCACGTGGTGATCATGAGTAATGGCGGCTTTGGCGGCCTGCACGGCAAGCTGGCCGAGGCACTCAAGTGAACAACGGCCCGGACCGCATCACGCTGGCGATGACTGGCGCTTCCGGCGCCCAGTACGGTTTGCGCCTGCTCGACTGCCTGGTGCGGGAGGATCGTGAAGTGCACTTCATGATTTCCAAGGCCGCGCAGTTGGTGATGGCCACCGAAACTGACGTCACGCTGCCGAACAAGCCGCAGATGATGCAGGCATTCCTCACCGAATACACGGGCGCTGCCGCCGGGCAGATTCGGGTGTACGGCAAGGAAGACTGGATGTCGCCAGTGGCTTCGGGCTCCGGCGCGCCAGCGGCGATGGTGGTGGTGCCGTGTTCGACGGGTACTTTGTCGGCCATCGCCACGGGTGCCTGCAACAACCTGATCGAGCGTGCCGCCGATGTGACGCTCAAAGAGCGTCGCCAGCTGATTCTGGTGCCTCGCGAGGCGCCGTATTCGAGTATTCACCTTGAGAACATGCTCAAGTTGTCGAACATGGGCGTGACAATCCTGCCGGCATCACCGGGCTTTTATCATCAGCCGCAAACCATCGACGATCTGATCGATTTCGTCGTGGCACGGATTCTCAACCTGCTGAATATTCCTCAGGACATGTTGCCGCGCTGGGGCGAGCATCATTTGACCAGCGATGAATAAGCTGCTGGTGATGGTACTGGCGCTGCAATTGGTCGGGTGCGCCACGGCGCGCACCCTCGATGCGGCAAAGCCGGGGGCACCTGTGGTGTACTCGGGGACTCGTCTGGATTTGTACGCGATGAATGGCGGTTGCTGCGCCAAGGACCGTTTCGGAGCTGAAGCACCGAGCTATCCGGGCGTCGATCTGCCGGCCAGTGCGTTGCTCGACACGCTGCTGTTGCCGCTGTCGTTGCTGACGGTGATCGGGGTCAGCTTTCAGGCGACAGGTGGGTTGTAAGAGAGCGCTTCGCGCTCTATCGCGAGCAGGCTCGCTCCCACATTGGATTTGTGAACGACGCAGATCAATTGTAGGAGTGAGCCTGCTCGCGATGAGACCCACTCAGGCACCACAGGCTACTTGCCCAACTTCCTCAGCTCATCCGACTCGACAATCCTGACCCCGTCCTGCTCTTCCAGCGCCAGGCGCCACATTGCCCGGGCCAGTTGGCAGGCCTCGATACCATGGTATTTGCCTGGGATCAGCCGTGACAACGGGCCGGCGACTTTCTCGCCCAGTCGCGGTTCGGTGCGTTCGCCCAGCAACAGCGAAGGACGGCAAATAGTCAGCTGCGGCCAGTCCTGCGCGCGCAGTGCGTACTCCATCTCGCCTTTGACCCGGTTGTAGAAAATCGAGGATCTGCGATCGGCTCCCAGTGCACTGATCACGATCAAATGCCTTGCGCCCATCTCCCGTGCGCGTTTGGCAAAGGCCACGACCATGTCCAGGTCCACCGCGCGGAACGCCTCTTCCGAGCCCGCCTGTTTGATGGTGGTGCCCAGGCAGCAGTAGGCGATGTCGACACGACCGTTCAACTGCGGCAGAAGCTCCACCGGGTCGCCGACCGGGTTTTCAAGGTGAGGGTGCTTGGCCAGGGGCCGGCGTGATGGGGCCAATACCCGGGCAATCGTTGGCTCGTTAAGCAGGCGATCAAGCAGGTGTTCACCCGTCAAACCGGTGGCTCCGGCAAGCAGCACGTGCTGGGGCGTCAAGTACATAGTGTTTCTCCCTTGATACTGTTCAGCTTAGTTGCTGTTTGCATCCTTGCTTTCGATAGACGCACTTTGCAGGGCTTTTCGAGCCTGCTGTTTGCGCAGTAGTTGCCAATGCGAGAGGACGGTTTTCGGTGCCCAGATCTGTGGTTCGGAGGCTTCGAAACCGTCCGCCAGTTCACGTTCGGCGACAGTGGCCTTGGCCAGTTTGAAGGCTTGCTCCAGATCATCGGTCTGGTTCAGGGCCTGGGCGAACAGTGCATCGCCGAAGTAAGTGAAGTTGGCTTCCTCCGAGCAACCGAAGGACACCCGGTCGGCCCGCGAGGCTGTCATGATCAGGGTCCGTTCATCCTTGAGGGCGGGGAGGAATCCGCCGGAGTAGCAGGCCGAAATCACGATGATCTTGTCGCGGTTTTTCAACGGGGCGAGAACAGCAGCCATTTCGTCGGCTGGCAGGTCGGCCAACTCCATGCGTGGCTGGTCAAGCACCAGCTCGTGTTCGCTGGTGCCATGGCTGGTCAGGTAGATGAAAATCAAGTCTTCCGGGCCGCTGCGTTCGGCCAGCGTCAGGGCGGCACGGCGCAGGTTTTCCCGAGTCGCCATCGGGCGGTCGGCGAGGTGATCGCGATGGTTCACCAGGCGGATCTGGCCGAAAGCGCCGAAACGGCTGGTGAGCATATTGGCGACGTAGTCGGATTCGCGCAGAAACACGCTTTGCTTGCCATCACCGCCCAGGGTCAACGAATACAGTTCTACCGCCGGGGTCGAGGGCGCAATGTTGGCCAGCGCTGCGTCGAGCAAGCGCCCCTGGGCCAGCAGGCCGAGCTCCAGGGTGTCGGGCAAGAGTTTGCCCTCGGCGTCGCGCACGCGCTGGCCGTTGATCCAGGTGCCGCTGAGCACGGTGCCGTCGGTCAGCACCAATGTGCCGCGCCCCTGATAACTGTCGTTGTCGAACTGACCGGTGTAAAAACTGCCGTCAGACAGGTTGAGTCGGCCCTGGCCGGAAAAGCGCCAGTCATTGAACTGGCCGATGTAGTGGCTGCCGTCAGTGCCGATCAACTCGCCCTTGCCGTTCAGCGAGCCTTCCTTGAACTGGCCCAGCCAGACATCGCCGTCGGCGTTTTCGTAGCGGCCTTTGCCGTGCAGTTGATTGTTCTTGAAGCTGCCGACATAGATGCCGCCATCGGCACTGTTGAACGTGCCGTTGCCTTCCAGTTGGCCGTCGACGAAGTGCCCGGTGAACTGATTGCCGTTGCCGTCACTGCGCTGGCCTTCGCCATTGGGTTTGCCGTGGGCGAACTGGCCCTGATAGGCGCTGCCGTCTTCAAGTTCGAGGCGACCCAGGCCGGCGTATTGATCGGCCTTGAACTCTCCGCGATAGCTCATGCCGTTTTCTTTGAGGGTGCCTTCGCCGTCGCGTCGGCCGGCCTTGAAGCCGCCGCTGTAACTGCTGGCGTTGGTGGTCAGCGCCCCCTGGCCATCGAACAGTCCCTGATTGAACTGCCCGCGATAGACCTCGCCGTTGCTGCCGTGCCATTCGCCCTGGCCATGCCACTGCCCTTTGTCGAATTCGCCGGCGTACCAGCTGCCGTTCGGGTAGTCGATGCGTCCCTTGCCTTGCAGCAAGCCATTGACCAGGTCACCGCGATAGCGTCCGCCGTCCGGCAGGCGGGCGTCGGGGGCCAAAAGCGATTCGCCGTCGCCGCAAGCGGTGAGCATCAGGGTCAAGGCAAGGAGTGCAAGTGGGCGCATAGCGGATTCCGGGCAATTAGGCGAGGGAGTATGCCGCAGCTATGTGTCCTTATATAGGGTGAGGTATTGCGAGAAGGCGCGAAACAGCATGAGCTGCTTCGCATCCGGGAAGGTTTATACGAAGCACAGGGACAGGGGTTCGGCGATGTACGCCGGCTTGTCCGAACCTTCGATTTCCAGGGTGGTGGTGGCCTTGAGCAGCCATTGGCCGGGTTTTTTCTCGATGACTTCGGTCAGGTCGACCTTGAGTCGCACTTTCGAATTGACCTTGACCGGCTGAATGAAGCGCACGCTGTCGAGACCGTAGTTGACCACCATCTTCAAGCCTTCGGGCATGACGAGGATGTCTTCCATCAGTTTCGGGATTAGCGACAGCGACAGAAAGCCGTGAGCGATGGTGCTGCCAAATGGCGTTTGCGCGGCCTTGACCGGGTCGACGTGGATGAACTGAAAATCCCCTGTGGCCTCGGCGAACAGGTTGATGCGCTCCTGATCGATAGTGAGCCATTCGGAACGTCCAAGTTCCTTGCCGACATAATCTTTGAGCTCTGCAACTGGAACATAGGGCATTGAGACTCTCCTTGGGTTCATCGGTTTTATAGATTTGGCTTGCGAGGATTTAACTTCCCGGCTTACCACTTTAGATCAACATGGCCAAACGCTCCGGTCAACCGACCATGCTTTTGGCGAATGCCGATCTATAGCGCGGGCATGCTTATAATGCCCGGCCAATGCGGGTGACGGATTTTGCGGGGGATCAACAATGTTGCTACGAGGGCTGACGTGGCTGGTGCTGTTCCAATTGCTCGGCACGGCGATCAATCATTTGTTTTTGCCCGTGCTGCCGGGGCCGATTGTGGGGTTGCTGCTGTTACTGGTGTACCTCATCTGTCGCGGACAGGTCGGCGAGCCACTGAACCTGGCGGCCAGCAGCCTGTTGCGCTACCTGCCGCTGTTGCTGGTGCCTCCGGCCGTGGGCGTGATGGTCTATGCCGCTGACATCGCGGCGGACTTCTGGGCCATTGTCGGTGCGCTGGTGTTGTCGCTGCTGCTTTCGATGGCCTTCGCCGGGGTGCTGATGCAGCGCATGGTCAGGCGTCACGCTCACTCCGAGGACAGCCAATGATCTTCGACTGGCACGGCGCCTGGACGTCGGTGATTCACCATCCATTGTTCGGCATAGGCATTACCCTTGGCGCCTATCAACTCGTCCTGGCGGCATTCGAAAAAACCCGTTGGATCTTTTTGCAGCCGGTGCTGGTCTCCATGTTACTGGTGATCGGCGTGCTGGTGGGCTGCGGTCTGACCTACGCCGAGTACCGCAAGAGCACCGAGATCCTGAGCATCCTGCTCGGCCCGGCCACTGTCGCGCTGGCGGTGCCGCTTTACCTCAACCTGCGACGGATTCGGCAGTTGTTCTGGCCGATATTTACTACGCTGGTGATAGGTGGTGTCGTAGCTACGGGCATGGGCGTGCTGCTGGGCTGGTGGTTCGGTGCCGAACACATGATCCTGATGACCATGGCGCCGAAGTCGGTAACCTCGCCGATTGCCATGCTGGTGGCTGAGCAGATCGGTGGTGTCGCGGCGCTGGCAGCGGTGTTCGTCTTGATTACGGGTGTGATCGGGGCGATTTTCGGCCCGGTCCTGTTGACCCGGTTCGGCGTGCACAGCCCGGAAGCCAGGGGTATGGCGCTGGGCATGACGGCCCACGCTGTCGGCACGGCGGTGGCGATGCAGGAAAGTGAAGAGTGTGGCGCCTTCGCGGCGCTGGCGATGAGTCTGATGGGTGTGGCCACGGCGGTTTTCCTGCCGCTGGCGGTGTCGATGGTGGTGTAAGGAAATGTCTATGAGTCTGCCGCTTTTTCCGTTGAACACAGTGCTGTTTCCAGGCTGCATCCTCGACCTGCAGATTTTCGAAGCGCGCTACCTGGACATGATCGGCCGCTGCATGAAACAGGGCAGTGGTTTTGGCGTGGTGTGCATCCTCGAGGGTGAAGAGGTCGGGATCGCCCCGGCCGGCTACGCGCTGGTGGGTTGCGAAGCGCTGATCACCGATTTCAATCAACAGGACAACGGCCTGTTGGGGATTCGGGTCCGAGGCGGACGGCGTTTCCATGTATTACGATCGGAAATCCAGCGCGATCAGTTGACCGTCGCCGAGGTCGAGTGGCTGGAAGACGAACCGGAGCAGCCACTGCAGGACGAGGACGCCGACCTGGTGGCATTGCTCAAGGCCCTGGCGGAACATCCGATGGTTGAAGCCTTGAACATGGGCACTGAAGCGACCGGGCAACAGTCACTGGCCAATCAGTTGGCGTACCTGTTGCCCTTCGCTGAACTGGACAAGATCGACCTGCTGCAACTCGATGATCCGCAGCAACGACTGGATGCGATTCAGGCGTTGCTGGATGAGTTGCAGGGCGAGTTGTTTGCCTGACGGGCGCTGTTGCTAATACGCATACCGCAGCATCGTATGTGGCAAATGCTGCAACACGAAGAAGCCGAACAATGTCAGCAACGCCGGCAATACCAGCCACCAGACCTTGGGTGGCAAGGCGTTGAGCGGTTCCTTGCGCTGGATCAGCCACAGGCTCGCTGCACAAACACACGCTGCCAGCATCGCACCGGCCAGTACATCCGTCGGCCAATGTGCGCCGAGGTACACCCGTGACAGCGCAATTGCCATCGCTGGCAGGCAGCCCACTAATAGCCAGGTCAGGCGCATCCGTGGCGGTTGTCCACGGCCGGCCAGAACGGCGAGGGTCAGGAACAGCGCAAAAGATCCCGACGCATGGCCACTGGGCATGCTGTAACTGGTCAGCGGATCGCTCAGCACATCGGGGCGCACGCGGGCAAAGAACTGTTTGGTCGCGGTGTTCGACAATGCCGTGCAGAGCAGGGTGGTTGCGGCGAAGGTCGCCGGGCGCCATTGACGCATCAGCAGCAGCAACCCGGTCAGCAGTGCGCTGAGCAGCAGCATGTTGCGGAATTCGCCGATCAGCGTGAAGACCACTGCAACCTCATCGAGCATCGGGCTGCGATGTTCCTGCACCAGGGTCATCAGCCCTTGATCGAGGGCGTTCAGGTACGGATAGCCGATGAACAGCCCTGCCAGAATGAGAAAACTCATGCCGGCGATTAACCCTGTAGCCCTGCGATGCTGGCGCAAGCTACTGGTGGCGCTCAACCCCACCAAGACCGCAATGCTGCCGGCAACGATTCCGGCCTGAGCCCAGAAACCTTCAGGCAATGGCAAGCGAATCGCCGCACCGGTGGCCCAGCCAGGCAGCAAATAAGCCACCGACCACCCCGCGCCGGCCAGCAGGCTGACGGCGATGAAGCGTGGGAAGGGCATGTCGCACATGCCGGCGACCATGGGCAGCATCGGCCGCAATGGCCCGATAAAACGCCCGACCAGCAGGCTGGCGATGCCATAGCGCTGGAAATAGGTCTCGGCTCCGGCAATCCATTCCGGGTGATGGCGCAAACCGGGCAGGCGCCGGATATTTTGATGGAAGTGTCGTCCAAGGAAATACGAAGTCACGTCGCCCAGAACACCGGCGAAGAAACCCAGCAGCAAGGTTTCACTCAGCGGCAATGCACCGCTGCCGGCCAGCACCGCAACGGTGAACAGTAAAACCGTTCCGGGCACGATCAGCCCGGCGATCGCCAGGCATTCCACAAAAGCCACCAGAAATATCGCCGCCGCCAGCCATTGCGGGTTGACCGTCAACCAACCGGTCACGCTATCGAGCCATTGGCCCATATAAACCACTCCATCAAATATTCAATTGCTTCCAGGGGGTACGTGCAACTTTGAATACGCCATCGACCCCTGTAGGAGCGGGCTTGCCCGCCAAGGGGCCCTTCCAGTCGATATTAGTGTCGCCTGACACGGCGCCTTCGCGGGCAAGTCGGACCGCCGCATCGCCGCTCCTACAGGTTGTCAGTCAGGTCAGCACAAAATAATCGCGATCCTCGACCTGGCCCCGTCTTAGCGGGTTTCGCGTGCAATAAGCCGCGTAGGCAGCGTCGACGAAACGGTACATCAGGTGCTCATCGCGCCCGTGGGGGATGCCCAGGCGTGTAGTCTGGATGATGTGGGCGGGCGTCTGGCCGACGTGCTCTACCAGCAACACTTCATGGTCAAAGCGTTTGGCGTCCCACACCGGCACTTTCAGGCCCAGTGCCTTGCAGAGCAGGGTTTGCCCGGCGCAGAGTTTTTGTGACGGGCGAGGGTGGCCCTGGGCGTCGGGATTGTTCAATAGCATCTGTGCCAGGCTGGCCGGCCCGCTCAATTCATCGACCCACGGGTAGGCGGACTTGATCAGCACGGCGTTACCGGGCCCTTGGGCGCTGAAATTAAGGGAATCGCCGCCCCGGGCGTAATACATATAGATGTGGCCGCCATCCAGAAACAAAGCCTTACGCTTTTCTGTGTAGCCGAGGGATGCGTGGCTGCCTTTTTCCGCGCAGTAATAGGCTTCGGTCTCGATGATCCGGGCGCTGAGCCACAGGTCGCCGACCCGATGGCGTATGACTTTACCCAGTAAATCCCGAGCCAGAATTTGCGCGTCGCGGTCGAAAAACGCGTCCGGAAGGCCCTTGGGCAGGCTCGCAGCGGATGCTCGAACAGTCAGGTTGGACATGATGAACGACGTTTGTCAGGGCTGATTGAGTCGTGATGATAACAATTTGCAGCTTAATCCCGGCTGAACATCAGCAAATTGCCCTCCATTTCGACCATCCGCCCGTCACCGCTGTTAGTCCCGGGACGCGACAGCTATAATCTGCCGCTTTACTCTTTACCAAGACCTTATCAAAGACCACGCCAGACCATGACTGAGTCCGTTCTTGACTACATGACCCGCCTGGGTTGCGCAGCCCGCGAAGCTTCCCGCGTGATCGGCCGCGCCAGCACCGCGCAGAAAAACCGCGCCCTGCAGGCCGCCGCCAATGCGCTGGACGCTGCCCGCGCCGAGCTGACGGCGGCCAATGAGCTGGATTTGGCCGCCGGTCGCGCCAATGGTCTTGAGCCGGCCCTGCTTGAGCGCCTGGCTCTGACCCCGGAGCGTATCGACGGCATGATCGTCGGCCTGCGGCAAGTGGCAGCCCTGCCGGACCCGGTTGGCGCGATCCGTGACATGAGCTTCCGCCCGTCCGGTATTCAGGTTGGCAAGATGCGCGTGCCATTGGGCGTGATTGGAATCATCTACGAATCGCGGCCGAACGTGACCATCGATGCCGCGAGTCTGTGCCTGAAGTCCGGTAACGCGACCATCCTGCGTGGCGGTTCCGAGGCGATTCATTCCAATCGTGCCATCGCCGCCTGCATCCAGCGTGGCCTGGCCGAGGCCGGTCTGCCGGCCGCCGTGGTGCAAGTGGTCGAAACCACCGATCGCGCGGCCGTCGGCGCGCTGATCACCATGCCTGAATACGTCGATGTCATCGTGCCGCGCGGCGGCCGTGGCCTGATCGAACGTGTCAGCCGTGACGCCCGCGTACCGGTGATCAAGCACCTGGATGGCATTTGCCACGTTTACGTGAGTGAACACGCCGACCTGGCCAAGGCCCAGCGCATTGCGTTCAACGCCAAGACTTACCGTTACGGCATCTGCGGTGCCATGGAAACGCTGCTGGTGGATCAAACCGTCGCCAGGGCTTTCCTGCCGGCGATGGCGGCCCAGTTCCGCGAAAAAGGCGTCGAACTGCGCGGTTGTGAACGTACCCGGGCAATCATCGATGCCGTGGTCGCTACTGAAGAAGACTGGAGCACCGAGTACCTGGCGCCGATTCTGTCGATCCGTGTAGTCGACGCAATGGACCAGGCCATCGAGCACATCAACCACTACGGTTCCCATCACACCGATTCGATTGTCAGCGAACACCAGGGCGACACCCGGCGTTTCGTGGCCGAAGTCGACTCCTCGTCGGTGATGATCAATACCCCGACGTGCTTCGCCGATGGCTTCGAATACGGATTGGGTGCCGAGATCGGCATTTCTACTGATAAGCTGCACGCCCGCGGCCCGGTGGGCCTTGAAGGACTGACCTGCGAGAAGTACATCGTGGTTGGCGACGGGCAGTTGCGCGGACAGGAGCCGGCCTGACTTGGGCGACCTAAACCCGTCAGCCCCGGTCACCGCCAGCGAGCCAGCCCCTCGCCGCATTGGCGTGCTGGGCGGAACGTTCGACCCGGTGCACATCGGCCATTTGCGCGGTGCGCTGGAAGTCGCCGAAACACTGGCGCTCGATGAACTGCGACTGACACCCAGTGCCAGGCCGCCCCATCGGGATACGCCGCAGGTGTCAGCCAAAGACCGACTGGCGATGGTCGAGTGCGCGGTGGCCGGTGTGGCGCCGTTGGTGGTGGACGCCCGCGAATTGCAGCGGGACAAACCGTCCTACACCATTGATACCCTGGAGCTGATGCGCGCCGAACTGGCCGCAGATGACCAGGTTTTTCTGCTTTTGGGCTGGGACGCTTTTTGCGGCCTGCCCACTTGGCACCGCTGGGAAGAGTTGCTCCAGCATTGCCATATCCTGGTGTTGCAACGCCCGGATGCCGACAGCGAACCGCCGGATGCCTTGCGCAACCTGCTGGCAGCGCGCTCGGTGAGCGACCCGCTGGCCCTCAAGGGGCCGAGCGGACAGATTGCATTCGTCTGGCAGACACCGCTCGCGGTATCCGCCACCCAGATCCGTCAACTGCTGGCCAGCGGTAAGTCGGTACGTTTCCTGGTGCCCGACGCGGTCCTGGCCTACATCGATGCGCACGGACTCTACCGTGCGTCGAACTGAATAGGAGTGCCTCAAGGCACGTAGCAACAACGTGTATTGAAGCGCCCGAACATACGAGCAAAACGAGTTTTATATGACGAACAACGACGTAAGCAAAGTTAAGCGCAAAGGCACGTTCAAGAGTGCCCCGCTGCCGGAAAAGGTACTCGCTGCCGAGCCGCCTAAAGGCGACGAACTGGTCAAGATCGCCGTAGCCGCCCTGGAAGACGTCAAGGCCCAGGACGTGCTGGTCATCGATGTTCGCGACAAGCAGAGCATCACTGACTACATGATCATCGCCACCGGTACGTCCAACCGCCAGATCGGCGCGATGCTGGACAAGGTCCGCGAGGCCGTCAAAGCCTTGGGCATCAAGCCGCTGGGTGAAGAAGGCAAGGGCGACAGCGACTGGGTTCTGCTGGACATGGACGACGTGATCGTCCACATGATGACTTCCAATGCACGCCAGTTCTACGACCTGGAGCGCCTGTGGAAAGGTGCCGAGCAGAGCCGTGCAGCCGATGGCAAACACCACAGCCCTGAAGTTGGTCACGAGCACTTCAACAAGCTCAACAAAGACCAGGAATAAGGGACTGCTGTGCGACTGCGACTGATCGCCGTCGGTTCACGCATGCCCAAATGGGTGGAAGAAGGCTGGCATGAATATGCCAAGCGTCTTCCGTCCGAACTGGCGCTGGAACTGGTGGAAATACCGCTCAATACCCGCGGCAAGAACGCCGACGTGGCCCGTTTCATCCGTCAGGAAGGCGAAGCCATGCTGGCCAAGGTCGGGCCGAACGAGCGGATTGTCACTCTCGAAGTCCACGGCAAGCCCTGGAGCACCGAGCAACTGGCGGTTGAGCTCGATCGCTGGCGGCTGGACTCGCGTACGGTCAACTTCATGGTCGGCGGCCCCGAAGGGCTGGCGCCGGAAGTCTGTGCGCGGGCTGACCAGCGCTGGTCGTTGTCACCGCTGACCTTGCCGCACCCGCTGGTGCGGATCCTGATCGGCGAACAGTTGTACCGTGCCTGGACCGTGCTGTCCGGTCACCCTTACCACAAGTAGCTCTGCCCTCATGTCCCAGCCGATCCGCATCAAGGACCACGAAAAAGACGCCCGTCTGGTGCGTGGCCGCGTCGTGTTTGGGGCCACTGCAGTGGTGGCGCTGATTGGCGTGCTGATCGCGCGCCTGTATTTCCTCCAGGTGATCCAGTACGAGTACCACTCGACCCTGTCGGAAAACAACCGCGTCCATGTGCAGCCGATTCCGCCGCCCCGTGGACTGATTTTCGACCGCAACGGTGTCGTCATCGCCGACAACCGGCCCAGCTTCAGCCTGAGCATGACCCGCGAGCGCTCTGGCGATTGGCAGCAAGTGCTCGATGTGATCGTCCAGGTGCTGGAGCTGACCCCGGAAGATCGGGTGATTTTCGAGAAACGCATGCGCCAGGGGCGTCGGCCGTTCGAGCCGGTGCCTATCCTGTTCGAGTTGACCGAAGAGCAGATCGCGCGAATTGCCGTGAACCAGTTCCGCCTGCCAGGCGTAGAAGTGGTCGCGCAACTGGTCCGTCACTATCCGCAGGGTGCGCATTTTGCGCACTCGGTGGGTTACATGGGGCGGATCAACGAGAAAGAGCTGAAGATCCTGGATCCGGTGAGTTACAGCGGCACCCATCAAATTGGCAAAACCGGCATCGAGCGTTTCTACGAGCCTGAATTACACGGCCAGGTGGGTTACGAGGAAGTCGAGACCAACGCCCGGGGCCGCGTACTGCGCGTGCTCAAGCGTACCGATCCGATTCCCGGCAAGGACATCGTCCTGAGCCTGGACATCAAATTGCAGGAAGCCGCCGAAGCTGCGCTCGGTGGTCGTCGTGGTGCGGTGGTAGCGCTGGACCCGAAAACCGGTGAAGTGCTGGCGATGGTCAGCCAGCCGAGTTTCGACCCGAACCTGTTCGTCACCGGCATCAGCTCCAGGGCCTATTCCGAGCTGCGCGACTCCATCGACCGGCCGTTGTTCAACCGCGTGCTGCGTGGCCTGTACCCGCCGGGCTCGACCATCAAGCCGGCGGTGGCGATTGCCGGCCTGGATTCCGGCGTGGTGACCGCTTCGACCCGAGTGTTCGACCCCGGTTACTACATGCTGCCCAACTACGATCACAAGTACCGCAACTGGAACCGGACTGGCGACGGTTTCGTCGATCTCGATACCGCGATCATGCGCTCCAACGACACCTACTTCTATGACCTGGCCCACAAGCTGGGCATCGATAGGCTGTCGTCGTACTTGAGCAAGTTCGGTATCGGTCAGAAGGTCTCTCTGGACATGTTCGAAGAATCGCCGGGGTTGATGCCGACCCGCGAATGGAAGCGTGCGACGCGCCGGCAGGCGTGGTTCCCGGGTGAAACGCTGATTCTGGGGATCGGTCAGGGCTACATGCAATCGACCCCGTTGCAACTGGCCCAGGCCACTGCACTGGTGGCCAACAAAGGCATCTGGAATCGTCCGCACCTGGCCAGGACCATCGAAGGCGAGAAGCCGGTGGACCCTAACCCGATGCCGGACATCATCCTGCGCGACCCGTCGGACTGGACCAAGGTCAACCATGGCATGCAGCAGGTTATGCATGGTGCCCGGGGTACGGCGCGCAAAGCCTCGATCGGCGCGCAATACCGAATCGCCGGCAAGTCGGGTACGGCCCAGGTGGTCGCGATCAAGCAGGGTGAAAAGTACGACCGCTCCAAGGTCCAGGAGCGTCACCGTGACCACGCCTTGTTCGTCGGCTTCGCGCCGGCCGACGACCCGAAAATCGTGGTGTCGGTGATGGTCGAGAACGGCGAGTCCGGCTCCGGCGTCGCCGCGCCAGTGGTGCGTCAAGTCATGGATGCCTGGCTCCTGGACCAGGACGGTCGGTTGAAGCCCGAATACGCCAGCCCTATCAGTGCAGAGGCTACCGCCCGTGATGAATAACTTCGATCGCATGCTCTCCAGCGAGGATGTGATGCGTCGCCGTGCGACGCTGCTGCAACGCCTGCACATCGACGGTCCATTATTGATCCTGTTGCTGACTCTCGCCGCCGGCAGCCTGTTCGTGCTGTATTCGGCCAGTGGCAAAAGCTGGGATCTGCTGGGCAAGCAAGCTACTTCGTTCGGCATTGGCCTGGTGTCGATGATCGTCATCGCCCAGTTCGAGCCGCGCTTCATGGCGCGCTGGGTGCCGCTGGGCTACGTGGTCGGGGTAATGCTGTTGCTGGTGGTGGACATCATGGGCCACAACGCCATGGGCGCCACCCGCTGGATCAACATTCCCGGGGTGATCCGCTTCCAGCCCTCGGAATTCATGAAAATCCTGATGCCGGCGACGATCGCCTGGTACTTGTCCAAACGCACCTTGCCGCCCCAGCTCAAGCATGTGGGCGTCAGCCTGATGCTGATCGGCGTGCCGTTCATTCTGATCGTGCGTCAACCGGACCTCGGCACTTCGCTGCTGATCCTGGCCGGCGGCGCTTTCGTATTGTTCATGGGGGGCTTGCGCTGGCGCTGGATCCTCGGCGTACTGGCCGCCGCCGTGCCCGTGGCGGTTGCCATGTGGTTCTTCATCATGCACGACTACCAGAAGCAGCGGATCCTGACGTTCCTCGATCCGGAGAGCGATCCGCTCGGTACGGGCTGGAACATCATCCAGTCCAAGGCCGCCATCGGTTCCGGCGGTGTGTTCGGCAAGGGCTGGTTGCTGGGCACCCAGTCGCACCTGGACTTCCTGCCGGAAAGCCACACCGACTTCATCATTGCAGTAATGGGTGAAGAATTCGG
This sequence comes from Pseudomonas sp. GV085, assembly GCF_003050925.1. Taxonomy (GTDB): domain Bacteria; phylum Pseudomonadota; class Gammaproteobacteria; order Pseudomonadales; family Pseudomonadaceae; genus Aquipseudomonas. The sequence goes on from NZ_QAOV01000003.1 coordinate 315,942, forward strand.
CCTGGTGGGGATCTGCGCGCTGTTGCTGATCTACCTGCTGTTGATCGGCCGCGGACTGGTGATTACCGCCCAGGCGCAGACATTGTTCGGCAAGTTGCTCGCGGGCAGCCTGACCATGACGTTTTTTGTTTATGTTTTCGTCAATATCGGTATGGTCAGTGGCCTGTTGCCGGTGGTGGGGGTGCCGTTGCCGTTCATTAGCTACGGAGGAACTTCGCTGGTGACGCTGCTGTCAGCGTTTGGGGTTTTGATGTCGATCCATACCCATCGCAAGTGGATCGCACAGGTTTGAATAAGGTGAAACTTTCAATGCAAGTAATGCGTGGCTGGGCGACCCGGTATGCGCCATGGGTCGGCCTGGTAAGCATCCTTGGCACCGTGCAGGAAGCGTTGGCCGGCGACTACGAAGGCTCACCCCAGGTGGCCGAATTCGTCGGTGAAATGACCCGCGACTATGGTTTCGCCGGTGAACAATTGATGGGTGTGTTCCGCGACGCCGAGCGCAAGCAGTCGATTCTGGACGCCATCTCGAAACCCGCCGAACGGGTCAAGCAGTGGAGCGAATATCGCCCGATGTTCATCACCGATGCGCGCATAGCCCGGGGTGTGGATTTCTGGCGTCAGCACGAAGCGGTGTTGGCCCGTGCCGAGCAGGAATACGGCGTTCCGGCCCAGGTGATAGTCTCGATCATCGGCGTTGAAACCTTTTTCGGCCGTAATACCGGAAATTTCCGGGTGATCGATGCCTTGTCGACCCTGGGTTTCGACTATCCTCCCCGTGCCGAGTTTTTCCGCAAGGAATTGCGTGAGTTCCTGCTGCTGGCCCGCGAAGAGCAGGTCGATCCGATGACGCTCAAAGGCTCTTACGCCGGCGCAATGGGGTTGCCGCAATTCATGCCGAGCAGTTTCCGCGCCTATGCGGTGGATTTCGACGGTGATGGCCATATCAACATCTGGACCAACCCCGACGATGCCATTGGTAGTGTCGCCAGTTACTTCAAGCGTCATGGCTGGGGCGCCGGCGAACCGGTGGTCAGCCGTGCCGATGTCCGTGGCGATCAGGTCGACGAGGGTTTGACCGCAGGCATCGAACCGACGAAAACCGTCGGGGAGTTGCGAGCCCTGGGGTGGTCAAGTCATGATGCGCTGCGCGATGATATGCCGGTTACCGCTTTCCGCCTGGAAGGCGACAATGGCTCCGAGTACTGGATGGGCCTGAAGAATTTTTACGCGATCACGCGTTATAACCGCAGCGTGATGTACGCCATGGCTGTACATCAACTGTCTGAACAGCTGGTCCAAGCACGGGGCGTCAAGTAATGCGGGCATTGCCTATCAATAAACCCCTGAAGTTGATGGCATTCGCCGCGTTGGCTGTGCTGGTCGCCAGTTGTTCGACCAGCCGCGCGCCAGCCCAGAAGTCCACCACCGCCGTGCGCTCGACGCCGGGGCTGGACATCAACCGTGCCCACAAGGATGGCGCGCCATGGTGGGATGTCGATGTTTCGCGCATCCCGGACGCCACGCCGACCCTGCATACCGGCCCGTACAAGGCCAGCCCGTACTCAGTACTGGGCAAAACCTATTTTCCGTTGCAAGAATCCAAGACGTACGTGCAGTCGGGTACGGCGTCCTGGTATGGCACCAAGTTCCATGGTCAGAACACCGCCAACGGCGAAGTCTATGACCTGTACGGCATGAGTGCCGCACACAAGACCTTACCGCTGCCGAGTTACGTTCGGGTGACCAACCTGGACAACAACAAGAGCGTGATCCTGCGCGTCAACGATCGTGGGCCGTTCTACTCGGACCGGATCATCGACCTGTCATACGCGGCCGCCAAGAAACTCGGTTATGCCGAGACCGGTACCGCGCGGGTCAAGGTCGAGGGCATCGATCCACAACAGTGGTGGGCCGCCAAGGGCCGTCCGGCGCCTTTAATGCTCAACGAGCCGCAAGTCGCGCAGAATAGCGCCCCGGTGATCACGGCCTCGGCCGGCACCGTCGAGCAATGGACGCCCCCGCCGCAGCAACACGCCGCAGCCGTTGTGCCCGTACAACTTGCTGACGCAAAAAAAAACGCTTCTGCACCAGCCTCTGGCCAGTATCTGCAGGTGGGCGCGTTCGCCAACCCGGACGCTGCAGAACTCCTGAGATCGAAGCTCAGCGGGATGGTGAGCGCTCCGGTGTTCATCAGTTCGATCGTGCGCAATCAGCAAACCCTGCACCGGGTTCGCCTGGGGCCGATCGGTTCGCCGGGTGAGATTGCCCAGGTGCAGAACAGCGTGCGCCTGGCCAACCTTGGTTCGCCAAGTGTGGTCACCGAGTAATACGTAGGACTTGATTGACGATTCACCAGCGATTGGGGGGTGAATCAGGCTGTTGGCTCGTCGAAGAACAAAAGCCCGGCAAGGGTTACAGAGTGAGCAGCTGAACACGCGATGACTCGTTAGAAAGTCATCTGATTAGTTTTGCCCTTGGGCAGTTTCCATTAGCGATTTCGAGAGACGGATGAACATCACCACCTTTGCCAAACGCCTGTTCCTGTTAGTCCCGCTGCTCCTCTCACCTGCCGCGTTCGCGGTCGAGATGATGCCGTCGCCACCGCAACTGGCTGCCAAGGCCTACGTGCTCATGGATGCCAGCAGTGGCAACGTGCTGGTCGAGAACAATGGTGACCAGCGTCTGCCGCCGGCCAGCTTGACCAAGCTGATGACCGCGTACATCGCGACCCTGGAAATCCGTCGCGGCCAGATCGGCGAAAACGATCCGGTGACCGTCAGCGAGAACGCCTGGCGCACCGGCGGTTCGCGGATGTTCATCAAAGTGGGCTCGCAGGTCACCGTCAGCGACCTGCTGCACGGCATCATCATCCAGTCGGGCAACGACGCCAGCGTCGCGCTCTCCGAGCACATCGCCGGCAGCGAAGACGCTTTCGCCGACCTGATGAACAAGACCGTCGCCGACCTGGGCATGACCAACACCCACTTCATGAACCCGACCGGCCTGCCGAACCCTGAGCACTATTCGTCGGCTCACGACATGGCTGTGCTGGCCCGCGCGATCATCCACGAAGACCCGGCTCACTACGCGATCTACTCGCAGAAAGAGTTCTTCTGGAACGGCATCAAGCAACCGAACCGTAACCTGCTGCTGTGGCGCGACAAGACCGTCGACGGCCTGAAAACCGGTCACACCGACGAAGCCGGCTACTGCATGGTGTCTTCGGCCGTACGTGATGGCATGCGCCTGATCGCCGTGGTGTTCGGCACCAACAGCGAGGTGGCTCGTGCCGCAGAAACCCAGAAGCTGCTGACCTACGGTTTCCGCTTCTTCGAAACCCAGACCTTCTATCAGAAGGGCGCCGAACTGGCCCAGGCGCCGGTCTGGAAGGGTTCCACCAACCAGGTCAAGGCTGGCCTGGCTGAAGACCTGACCATGACCCTGCCCAAAGGCCAGCTGAAAAAGCTCGCTGCCAGCATGACCATGACCCCGCAACTGGTCGCGCCAATCGCCAAGGGCGACGTGATCGGTAAAGTCGAAGTGAAACTGGACGACAAGGTCGTGCACAGCGCTGATCTGATCGCTCTGGACGCTGTCGAGGAAGGTGGTATCTTCCGCCGCATGTGGGATAGCATCCGTCTATTCTTCTACGGCTTGTTCAACTGAATTTAGTGTGCACCTGCATGGCTCCGCGCTGATCTGGCGCGCAGCCATGCCCGTCGCCACGGCTTACGCTTACGAGGCCGTTACGCCATGACCGATACCGAAGTAAAGGCGCCAAAGATCGAATTCCCTGCCAATGATTATCCGGTTAAGGTGATCAGCGACACCGGCGTGGGCAACAAGGACAGGATCATCGACATCGTTCGCAAGCATGCAACGATCAACGATGAGCGTGTTGACGAGCGCCAGAGCAGCAACGGCAAATACACCACCATCCAGTTGCACATCGTCGCGACCGACCAGGACCAGCTGTACAACATCAACAGCGAACTGCGGGCCACCGGTTTCGTGCACATGGTGTTGTGATGTCTGGCACGCTGGGCTTTCGCGAGCTCGGCCAGATGGCTTACGAGCCGGTCTGGCATGCCATGCAACGCTTCACCAACGAACGCGGCAGCGATGCCGCCGACGAGATCTGGCTGGTAGAGCATCCACCGGTGTTCACCCAGGGCCAGGCGGGCAAGGCTGAACATTTGCTGCTCCCCGGTGATATTCCAGTAGTGCAGGTCGATCGTGGTGGTCAGGTGACATACCACGGGCCTGGCCAGTTGGTGGCTTATCTGCTGCTGGACGTGCGCAAGCTCGGGTTTGGCGTGCGCGATCTGGTCAACCGGATGGAGCAGTGCCTGATCGAGCTGCTGGCCAGTTACGGCGTCACCGCCGTGGCCAAACCCGATGCACCGGGTGTCTACGTCGACGGGGCGAAAATCGCCTCGCTGGGTCTGCGGATCCGCCATGGCTGCTCCTTTCATGGCCTGGCCCTGAACGTGGACATGAACCTGGAACCGTTTCGACGGATTAATCCCTGCGGCTATGCCGGGCTGGCGATGACCCAGCTGAGCGATCACGCAGGATCGATTGAATTTGCCGAGGTAAGTGCCCGGCTGCGCGCGCAGCTCGTCAAACACCTCGACTATGCTGAGCAGACGACCCTGACGGGCGGAATCGACTGATATGACTACTGATGCAGTGCAAACCATGATCCCGACGCTCGATGTCACCGAGCGCCCGGCCCCGCGTCCCAAGGTAGAGGCCGGCGTCAAGCTGCGCGGCGCCGAAAAGGTTGCACGCATCCCGGTGAAGATCATTCCGACTACGGAATTGCCGAAAAAACCGGACTGGATTCGTGTCCGCATCCCGGTTTCACCGGAAGTCGACCGCATCAAGGCCTTGCTGCGCAAACACAAGCTGCACAGCGTGTGCGAAGAGGCTTCCTGCCCGAACCTGGGCGAGTGTTTCTCCGGCGGCACCGCGACCTTCATGATCATGGGCGACATCTGCACCCGTCGTTGCCCGTTCTGCGACGTCGGCCACGGCCGTCCGAAGCCACTGGACGTCAACGAACCGGAAAGCCTGGCCATCGCCATCGCCGACCTGAAACTCAAGTACGTTGTGATCACCTCGGTGGACCGTGATGACCTGCGTGACGGCGGTGCCCAGCACTTTGCCGACTGCATCCGCGAAATCCGCAAACTGTCGCCGAACGTCCAGCTCGAGACCCTGGTCCCGGACTACCGTGGCCGCATGGACATCGCCCTGGAAATCACCGCTGCCGAGCCACCGGATGTGTTCAACCACAACCTGGAAACCGTGCCGCGCCTGTACAAGGCTGCGCGTCCGGGCTCGGACTACCAGTGGTCGCTGACCCTGCTGCAACGTTTCAAGCAGATGATGCCGCACATTCCGACCAAATCCGGTTTGATGCTGGGCCTGGGCGAGACCGACGAAGAAGTCATCGAGGTCATGAAGCGCATGCGCGAACACGACATCGACATGCTGACCCTCGGCCAGTACCTGCAACCGTCCCGCAGCCACTTGCCGGTGCAGCGCTTCGTGCACCCGGACACCTTCGCCTGGTTTGCCGAGGAAGGCTACAAGATGGGCTTCAAGAACGTGGCGTCCGGTCCGTTGGTACGTTCTTCGTATCACGCTGACGAGCAGGCCAAGCTGGTCAAGGCCGAGCTGATGTCGTCCTGATTCAGCGCTGTGAAAAGTGCCCGCAAGGTTTAATCGACCTTGCGGGCTTTTTTTGCCCGTCTGACAGTGATTTCGGCCCTTTCCTGCGGACGATGGGACGATTGATCCCCTTCTGTTTGTCGCCGTTCCTGACTAATGTGTGCTTGACGCTTCTACGCTGGGAGATCCATGGATGACCGCAAGACCTGACCCCACGCTCATGCCTCACACGCCTGTACCGGCGTTGCCGATGCAAGGGTTGATCGCCGTGATCGCGCCTGCCGGCCCTGCAGCGCTTGACACCGGCAAGGCCATCGCCTGGATGCGCGCACGTGGTTATTCGCTGCGGATATTTCCGGGGGTGTTCGAGAAGGATGGCTACCTCGCCGGCAGCGACGATATACGACTCAATGACCTGCACGCGGCGTTCACCGACCCGGAGGTCGATGCCATCATTTGCCTGCGTGGCGGTTACGGCACGCCTCGGTTGCTTGATCGCGTCGACTTTCAGTTGCTGCGCCACCACGCCAAGCCATTCATCGGCTACAGCGACATCACCGCGCTGCATTTGGCGATCAGCCGTTATGCGGGTTTTGTGACCTTCCATGGCCCGCTGCTCAACGCCGATCTGCTGGGTGAGCGGCTGCCACCTACCGAAACCTCTTTTTTCAATATGCTCAGTGGGCAATGCAGGGCCGGTAGTGTGCTCATGCATCCGATTGGCCGCCCGTTGACGACGATCGTACCGGGTGTCGCTCATGGGCGCCTGCTCGGTGGCAACCTGTCGATGATTGCCGCGACGATGGGTACGCCCTACCAGATCGATGCCGAGGGCGTCATTCTGTTCATCGAAGATATCAACGAGCCGCTGTATCGCATCGACCGGTTGCTGACCCATCTGCGTCTTGCGGGGACCCTGCACAAGCTGCGTGGGGTGCTGGTGGGGGACATCGCGGGAGTTGAGGTGGTCGCGCTGGAGCGCTTGCTCAAGCAGACGTTCGAGCCATTGCTGATTCCGGTGCTGTCCGGCTGGCGCAGTGGGCATTGCAACCCGAATCTGACGTTGCCGATGGGGGCGTTGGTGCGGCTGGATGCGGGGAACAAGGAATTGGTTTTGGAACAGGATGTGGTAATCAGATAAGTCGCGAATATCTTGAAAAGATCGCAGCCTGCGGCAGCTCCTACGGGGTTTTGTGTACACCCGTAGGAGCTGCCGCAGGCTGCGATCTTTTGCTTTTAGCGGTTACGCAAACCTTCCAGCAATTTGTGCGTCGGGTACCCATCCGCCGGCCAGCCAAACGACTGTTGGGCGCTGCGGATCGCCTTGCGCGTGTTGGCGCCAATGATCCCGTCGGCGGTGCCGGCATCGTAGTTTTGTGTGCTCAGCAGGTTTTGCAGCTCGATCCGCTCGGTACGGCTCAGTGGCAGGTCATCCTTTGGCCACGTGCCGCTGATCAGTCCCGCGCCATTGAAGCGTTCGGACAACAGGCTCACCCCCAAGGCGTAGGACGACGAGTTGTTGTACTTGAGGATCGCCCGGAAGTTATCGAGCACCAGGAACGCCGGTCCACGGTAACCGGCCGGCAGCAGCAAGGCCGCGGACAATTGCTCGGAGCCGGCCGGGACCTGCCCACCATTGGGCAGGGTAATTCCCAGTTGCCGCCATTCGGCGACGCTCTTGCGAGTCGTGCCGTCGGCCAGCAAGTAGTCGAACCCGCCTGGCAACTGCACTTCGAAGCCCCATGGCTGGCCTTTCTGCCAGCCTGAGCTTTGCAGGTAATGTGCGGTCGAGGCCAGGGCATCGGCCGAACTGCCCCAGATATCGCGGCGTCCGTCGCCATCGAAGTCCACGGCATGGGTGTTGTAGGTGGTCGGGATGAACTGGGTCTGGCCCATGGCGCCGGCCCAGGATCCGAGCATCTTCTCGGGTTCGATATCGCCTTGTTGCAGGATTTGCAGGGCGGCAATCAATTGTGCGTGGGCGAAAGCGGGGCGACGGCCTTCGTAGGCCAGGGTCGCCAGCGAGTTGATCACCGACTTGCTGCCCTGGAACTGGCCAAAGTTGCTTTCCATGCCCCACACGGCCACCAGCGCCTGACGATCAACGCCGTAACGCTGCTCGATGCTTTGCAGGATGTCGGCGTATTGGTTGACCAGCGACTGGCCTTTGCGTACCCGCAGCGGCGACAAGGCGCCGTCGAGGTATTCCCACACCGGTTTTGCGAATTCCGGTTGGCTGCGATCGGCACGAATCACACTGGGGTCGAAGCTGACATCGGCAAAAGCGCGATCGAACAGATCGGCGCGGATACCGGCGGCCAAGGCATCCTTGCGGAAACCCGCCTGCCATTCGGCGAAGGTCTGGGTGGGCGGGATGTCGAGGTTTTCACCGTTCGCAACCACAGGCGGAACAACCGCCGGGGCGGTGGCGACAGGGAGGGTCTGAAGCGGCTGGGCGTCGGCGGCGGTAGGTTTTTCCGCGCAGGCGACTAGCAAAACGAGGCTGGAGGCAGCAATCAATTGGCGCAAGTGCCAACGACGGGAAAGACAAAAGGGCATGCACGGGTCCAGGGAATACGGATCAGGTGCAGACCTTAACATGTTGAGCGGATGCTTGCCTTTCAGGCCGCCAGAAAGTAAGAAGCCTCCCAGCTGTCAGACTGGAAGGCTTCGCGGCGGTAGCTGCCTTTGCCCTTGGCGGGGCGTTCCTGGCGGCTGCGGAACAATGGCTGGGCGATGATGGATTTGGCCTTGTTGGGGCCATGCTTCGATGGCTTTTTGCTCATGGTGACTTCTCGCAAGTGAATGGATTTTGCGAGGCGAATCATCGGCCGAAGTTGAAAGGCTGTCCAGTCCCGATGTCTGTCTGAAAAAGCGCCGCTCTTTGTAGGAGCGAGCTTGCTCGCGAAGCACTTGAGGGCGCCGCGTTAAATCAGAACGTCTGCGTTATCGTTAACGACCTTCGCGAGCAAGCTCGCTCCTACAAGGTGCGGGGTTACTCAGCGGGCAGGGTCAGGCGCTGCCCAGCCATCAGCAACGTCAACCGGCTCAAACTCATCCACGGCGAACCGGCCGCCTGGCCTTTGATCTGCGCATCAATGCGTTGCGCTTCGAGCAGCAGTTGCGCCCAGCGTTGTGCCGAGTAGCGCTGCAGGGCTTTGCTCACCAACGGCTTGCGTTTGTCCCAGACCGGAGGCTTGGCCTGGCTGAAGGCCTTGTCCAGCGGCGTCCCCTGGCTGTATTGCAGCGAAATGTTGGCCAGCAGGCGCAACTCCCGGGCCAGGGCCCAGAGAATCACCGGCGGCTCGACGCCTTCACCGCGTAAGCCTTCGAGCATGCGCAACGCATGGGCCGCTTCACCATTGAGCACCGCATCGGTCAGGCCAAAAACGTCGAAGCGCGCACTGTCGGCCACCGCTGCCTGTACAGTTTCAACGGTGATCTGACCCCCCTCGGCCATCAGTTTGAGCTTTTCGATTTCCTGGGCGGCGGCCAGCAAATTGCCCTCGACCCGCGCCGCGATCAGCTCAACGGCGTCCTGGCTGGCGGAAAGCCCGGCCTGGGACAAACGTTGGCGGATCCAGCTTGGCAGCTGGGCGACATCGACTGGCCAGATCTGCACGAACTGGGTCTGTTGTCCTTCGACCAGCGCTTTGCCCCACTTGGTTTTCTGCGCGCTGCCATCGAGTTTCGGCAGGCTGATCAGCAGTACGGTGTCGTCAGCCGGGCGCGAGCAGTACTCGATCAGTGCGGCGGCACCTTTGTCGCCGGGTTTGCCGGAAGGCAAGCGCAGTTCCAGCAGGCGCTTTTCGGCGAACAGTGACATGCTGGCACCGGCTTGCAGCAACGTCCCCCAGTCGAAACTGGCGTCGGCGGCAAACACCTGGCGCTCATCGAATCCCTGCTGACGGGCGGTAGTGCGAACAGCGTCGGCCGCCTCCTGGCACAGCAACGGGTCATCGCCGCTGATGATGTAGACCGGCGCAAGGGCGCCTTGCAGGTGTTTGGCGAGTTGGGCGGGGGCGAGCTTCATAAGAGAGGGCGAACGGGGCGCCTGAGCACCCCGTAAGTCTTACTGCTGCGGCAGTTCGACAGGCGACTGACGCGGGGTATCCGCTTCAGCCTTCTTTGCCGCTTCCAGTGCTGCGGCATCAGCCTTGGCCTTGGCTTCGGCAGTCTGCTGCAACTGATCCAGTTGGCCAGGGCTCAGTTGTTGCAGGCGCAGCATCATGCGCTGAACCAGCTCGCGGCGGGCCTCTGTCCGGGCCGTTGCGGCTTCCTGGTCGGAACCCACCAGGTTGTTGCCGTCGTGCATGTAGATTTTCTGCACTTCAAGCTTGTCGCTCATCAGTGGCAGGTCACCGCGACCAAGGATGTCGTAGTTCAATACGGTGGTCACCTGGTACTCGCCAGCACGACCGGCACCAGCGTAGCTGAGGATACGTTGGCTTTCCTGCTCATTGGTCAGCACCAGTTTGTAAGGTGCGCCGTTAAAGACCTTGACGCCGCTGCCTTCCAGTGTCTGACGCAACTGGGTCACGGTTGGACCATAGGCGTTACGGGCGCTCAGGTCGAGTTCCTTGATCGCCAGTTCGTCGGTGCCGGTGCCGCGCAGCTGGAAACCGCAGGCGCTCAACAGAACCGCGAGGCCCATCACCAGCAGATTGCGTTTGATCATCTTGTTGCTCCCCTTGAAACCATGTGGGCCGATCAAGCGGCCCGAAAGGTTTTACTCGGCGCCAGGCTCACCTGGCGCCCGATCCAATTAGCTGGCGACGATATTGACCAGTTTCCCGGGCACTACGATCACTTTACGGATGGTCAGGCCGTCGACGAAGCGCAGGACGTTCTCGTTGGCGCGGGCGGCTGCTTCGACTTCTTCGCGGCTGGCACTGGCGGGCATTTCGATCTGGCCACGCAGCTTGCCGTTGACCTGGATGACGAGCGTCAGGCTGTCCTGCACCAGTGCGCTGTCGTCCTGCACCGGCCAACCGGCGTCGATCACAGGATCAGCGTGACCCAGTTGATTCCACAGTTCGTGGCTGATGTGCGGCGTGATCGGAGCCAGCAGCAGAGTCACGGTTTCCAGACCTTCGTGAATCAGTGCGCGATCCTGCCCGGTGCCTTGCGCGGCTTTTTCCAGCACGTTCATCAGCGTCATCACCTGGGCGATGGCGGTGTTGAATTTGTGGTTCTGGCCGACGTCCTGGCTGGCCTGCTTGATGGCCAGGTGGATCGAACGACGAACGGCTTTCTGCTCGTCATTCAGGCTGGCGACGTCCAGTTTGCCCGGCAGGCCCTGGGTGACGTGGGCTTGAGCCAGACGCCAGACACGCTTGAGGAAACGGTGCGAACCTTCCACGCCGGAGTCAGACCATTCCGCGCTCATGTCAGGCGGCGAGGCGAACATCATGAACAGGCGGCAAGTGTCTGCACCGAACTGGTCGATCATCGACTGTGGGTCGACACCGTTGTTCTTCGACTTGGCCATCTTCTCGGTGCCGCCGATTTCCACCGGCAAGCCGTCAGCTTTCAACTTGGCGCTGATAACCTTGGCCTTGCTGTCACGCTCAAGCTCGACGTCCGCCGGGTTGAACCAGGTGTAAGCGCCATTGGCTTCGCGACGATAGTAAGTCTCGGCGATTACCATGCCCTGGGTCAGCAGGTTCTTGAACGGCTCGTTGGAGCTCACCAGGCCTTCGTCACGCATCAATTTGTGGAAGAAGCGCGCGTAGAGCAGGTGCAGGATCGCGTGTTCGATACCGCCGATGTACTGATCCACCGGCAGCCAGTGGTCGGCTGCGGATTTTTCCACGAGGCCACCTTCAAAGTGCGGCGAGGCGTAGCGGGCGTAGTACCACGACGACTCGACGAAGGTGTCCATGGTGTCGGTTTCACGCTTGGCAGGCTGGCCGCATTTAGGGCAGCTGCACTCGTAGAACTCAGGCATGCGCGCCAGTGGCGAGCCGGCGCCGTCCGGCACCACGTCTTCCGGCAGTACGACCGGCAATTGATCTTCCGGTACCGGCACATCACCGCAGGTGTTGCAGTGGATGATCGGGATCGGGCAGCCCCAGTAGCGCTGACGGCTGATGCCCCAGTCGCGCAGGCGGAACTGGGTGCGCGAGGCGCCCAGTTCTTTCTTGATCAGAGCGACTTCGATGGCGTCGAAGGCACCCGCGAAGTCGAGGCCGTCGAACTCGCCGGAATTGATCAGCGTGCCGTACTCGCCGTAGGCGTCTTGCCATGGCTGCGGGTTGCTATCGCCAGAACTGGTGCGCACGACCGATTTAACCGGCAGGTTGTACTTGTGGGCGAACTCGAAATCGCGCTCATCGTGGGCCGGAACCGCCATCACCGCGCCATCACCGTAGTGCATCAGCACATAGTTGGCGACCCATACCGGCAGTTTTTCGCCGGTCAGCGGGTGCTCGACGAACAGGCCGGTCGGCAGGCCTTTTTTCTCCTGGGTGGCGACGTCGGCTTCCGCCACGCTGCCGCCCTTGCATTCAGCGATGAACGCTTGCAGCTCAGGATTGTTCTGTGCAGCGAGGGTGGCGAGGTGGTGTTCGGCGGCCACGGCGACGTAGGTCGCTCCCATGAGAGTGTCCGGACGGGTGGTGAAGACTTTCAGCACGCCCGCTTCGCCGATGGAATCGACGTTGTATGGGAACTGCACTTCCATGCCGCGGGATTTGCCGATCCAGTTGCGCTGCATGGTCTTGACCTGTTCAGGCCAGCCCGGCAGGTCGTCGAGGCTCTCCAGCAGCTCATCCGCGTAGGCGGTGATCTTGAAGTAGTACATCGGGATTTCGCGCTTTTCGATCAGCGCGCCGGAACGCCAGCCGCGACCGTCGATCACTTGCTCGTTGGCCAGGACGGTCTGGTCGATCGGGTCCCAGTTCACGGTGCCGCTTTTTTTGTAAATCACACCTTTTTCGAACAGGCGGGTGAACAGCCATTGTTCCCAGCGGTAGTAATCGGGCTTGCAGGTGGTCACTTCGCGCGACCAGTCCACCGCCAGGCCCAGGCTGCGCAGCTGGGTCTTCATGTAGGCGATGTTTTCGTAGGTCCACTTGGCGGGCGCTACGTTGTTCTTCATCGCGGCGTTTTCCGCCGGCATGCCGAAGGCGTCCCAACCCATGGGTTGCAGAACGTTCTTGCCTTGCATGCGCTGGTAGCGGGAGATCACGTCGCCGATGGTGTAGTTGCGCACGTGCCCCATGTGTAGCTTGCCGCTGGGGTAAGGGAACATCGACAGGCAGTAGTAAGTCTCCTTGCCTGGCTGTTCACTGACTTCAAAGGACTTTTGCTCGTCCCAGAACGACTGGGCGGCGGCTTCGATTTCACGGGGCTGATATTGTTCGTGCATGGCTACTTTTGAACTGAATAGGGGTGGCCTAATCCTCTTCAATGCAACGCTGGACGGTGAACACGCCACATTGGCGTTTTCGAGGCCCAGCCGAGCTGGAAGTGGAGTTACAGGAAGCGCCGTAGCATACATGACCGCGCTCTACCGAGGGAAACCCTGATTGCTGCCGCACGTCCAGCAAAAACCGCTGCGAGGGCCGTTGGTCGCGGCGTTCAGCCGGTTTGTTCATGGAAGCTAAGCTCTAACTGGGGAGTAGGTCTTATCTTCCAATGAGGTGAGGGATGGTTGAGTCTCAGCAAAAAGCTACAAAACCGGAGCTGTACGAAAGGCTGATCGATCGTTTGGCCTTGGCCCTGGACGCGGCAAGAACCGCTGGCCGGTTGCGCGACGAACACCCTCTGGAACTGGAACTGCGTGGTCTGAGCCCCGCAGAGTTTGCACTGGTCAAGGCGTATCTGGATCGCAGTGAGCGTGAGACGCACGGATGCTTGTCAGAGGCGGTAAAGCAACTCGACGTACCACGTTCGGCCAAGATTATCTGGCTCAAGGACAAGGTTCCCGGCAGAGACGCGGTAAAGGTCCGGTCTTTCCAGTTCAAATAGGGCACAGAGCCTTGCTCCATGCATTTTTGAAATATAGTCCTTGCGTAATGATTGTCGCATTGCTCCAACCCACTTAGGCTTCGGGCATCTCCGGGAGATGCTCAATGCCTTTTCGTTATTTCGTAAAACAACTTCTTTTGCCACCCGGCATTCTATTGCTGCTGCTTTTGCTTGCCTGGTGGTTGCGCCGATCCAGGCCGAGGCTTGCCGGTGCGTGCTTTGCGCTGGGCCTGGGGGGCTTCTGGCTGATGAGCCTGCCGGTGGTGGTGCAGTGGAGTGCCGGCCTGCTCGAGCGGGAGCCACCGCTGGCCCGCGATGAATGGGCAGTCCTGGGGCAGCGCGCGGATGCGATCGTGGTCCTCGGCTCGGGGCGCGAACGCGGTGACGTGGCCTGGGGCGCCGACCAGCCCACGGGCGTCGGCCTGGAGCGCCAGCGCTTTGCCGCGCGGCTGGCCAAGGCTTCCGGCTTGCCGGTGCTGACCAGCGGCGGCTTGCATTACGGCACGCCACCCAGCGAGGCGCAGATGATGGCTGACTCCTTGGGCGATGATTTTGGCGTGAACGTGCGTTGGCAGGAAGGGCGCAGCCGCACGACCTGGGAAAATGCGCAGTTCAGCGCCGAAGTGCTGCTGCCACAGGGCGTCAAACGTGTGGTGCTCGTGACCCATGCCGCGCATATGCCACGAGCGGTCTGGAGTTTTCGCAAGGCCGGGTTTGAGGTGGTGCCGGCGCCGGTAGGGTTTCTGGGCGGCGACAACGCACGGCCACTGGGTGGCTGGATGCCGGAGTTCAAGGCGATCTGGCAGAACGGGCAATTGATGAACGAGGCGGTGGGGCAGATCGGTTATTCGTTGTTTTACCGATAAAGATCAAAAGATCGCAGCCTGCGGCAGCTCCTACAGTTGGAATGCAATCCCTGTAGGAGCTGCCGCAGGCTGCGATCTTTTCTAGACGGTCTTGGCCATCCGGCTCGCAATCAGCGCCCAGCCGAACAACAGCACGCAGACAATGAGCAATGGCCACGAACGCCATTCCAGGTACGGCGTCAGGTTATGCATCGGCACCACTTCGCCATACAGGATGCCGCGTTCGAACTGCGGGATCTGATCGGTAATCTGACCAAACGGGTTGATCAGGCCGGATACGCCGTTGTTGGTGGCGCGGATCATCCAGCGGCCGGCCTCCAGTGCACGCATCTGCGCCATCTGCAGGTGTTGCAGGGGGCCGATGGAGGTGCCGAACCAGGTGTCGTTGCTGATGGTCAGCAGCAGGTCGCTGCGGGCGGCAAGGCTGGCAGCGAACTCCGGATAAACCACTTCGTAGCAGATGAACGGCGCGATCTGATAACCCTTGGCTTGCAGCAGCGGCTGGTCGGCCGGGCCGCGAGCGAAGTCCGACATTGGCAGGTCGAAGAATGCGATCAGCCCGCGCAGCATGTCCTGCAAGGGGACATATTCACCAAACGGCACCAGTTTTTGCTTCAGGTAAGTGCCGTCGCCTTCACCGGTAACCGTGATGCCATTGAAGAAACGCTTCTCGTGGCGTACTTCCATGCGCACCGGGACACCGGTAATGAACGCCGATTTACGTTCGGCCGCGAAGCCGCCCATCATGTTCAGGTAGCCCTCGGCGGACTCCTTGAGCACCGGAATCGCCGTTTCCGGCCAAATGAGAAGGTCGGCTCGCCTGGAGCTGAAACTCATGTCGCGGTACAAAGCCAGTTGCGCGTTGAGCTGCGCCGGGTCCCACTTCATGCTTTGTTCGACGTTGCCCTGAATGGCGGCGACGCTCAGTGGCGGCCCCGACGGGCTGGTCCAGGCATGATGTTTGAGGGCCATACCGACCAGCCATGGGCCGACCAGCAGCAATATACCGGCAGCGATGAAGCCTTTACGCCCCGTGCGAACCAGGCGCAAGCCGTTGTAGATCAGCGCAGCTGTCAGGGCCAGGGTAAAGGAAATCAGCCACATCCCGCCGATGGGAGCAAGCCCGGCCAGCGGGCCATCGAGCTGGCTGTAACCGGAATACAGCCACGGGAAACCTGTCAGGAACCAGCCACGGAAAGCTTCCTGACCAACCCACAGCGCAGCGAAGGCCAGTGCGTCGGCCAGCGGTGCCTCATTGCGACGCAGCCAGCGCGCCCAAATCCAGGCGGGCAGGGCAAAGAACCAGGCAATCGCCGCGGTGAAGATCAGCATCAGGAAGCCGGCCAGCAGCATCGACGCGCCGCCGAAGTGGTGAATGCTGTAGTAGATCCAGCTGGTGCCGGCACCGAACAGGCCGAAACCGAAACACCAGCCGCGACCCAACGCCTGGCGTGGGCTCAGTTCGCGCAAACCGGCATAGAACAGGCCGACGGCGAGCAGTGCCAGTGGCCAGATATCGAACGGCGCCAGGGCCAGGGTGGTGATTGCACCGGCCGCCACGGCCAGCAGGTTACCGGGCCAGCCGGGGCGGGTTGTCCAGCGCATTTCAATCCTTAGCGAGCAATGGGCGTCAGGCGAAGCAAGTGAATCCGACGGCTGTCGGCGTTCAGGATGCGGAAACGGTACGGGCCGATTTCGGTGATTTCGTTACGTTTTGGCAAATGCCCGAACGCGCTCATCACCAGGCCGCCAACGGTGTCGAATTCATCGTCGGAGAACTCGCTGTCGAAAAAGTCGTTGAAGTTCTCGATCGGTGTCAGGGCCTTGATCAGGAAATCACCGCTGGGCAGCGGCTTGATGTAGCTGTCTTCTTCGACGTCGTGTTCGTCTTCGATGTCGCCGACGATTTGCTCCAGCACGTCTTCGATGGTCACCAGACCGGCCACGCCGCCGTACTCGTCGATGACGATGGCCATGTGATTGTGGTTGGCACGGAATTCGCGTAGCAGCACGTTAAGGCGCTTTGATTCCGGCACGAAGGTGGCCGGGCGCAGCAGGTCCTTGATGTTGAAATTGTCGCCGTTCTCCTTGAGGATCAACGGCAACAAGTCCTTGGCCAGCAACACGCCCATCACGTCATCGTGGCTTTCGCCGATCACCGGGTAGCGGGAGTGGGCCGAGTCGACCACGGCTGGCAGGAACTCGCGGGGTGTCTGGGTCGCCTTGATGCTGACCATTTGCGAGCGCGGGACCATGATGTCCCGAACCTGCAAGTCAGCCACCTGGATGGCGCCTTCGACGATGGCCAGCGCTTCGCTGTCCAGCAGTTTGTTCTGGTGTGCATCGCGCAGCAGCTCCAGCAGCTCCTGGCGGTTTTTCGGCTCGTGGGCAAAAGCCTGGGTGAGCTTACCCAGCCATGACTTCTGCCCGTTGCTCGATCGATCTTCGCTCATAGCGATTACTCTGAATCCTTTGTTGTTTCGGTAGGGGATGCGTCGGTTTCGTCGTCCGCGTACGGATCGGGAAAGCCCAGTTCTGCAAGCAACGTTCGTTCCAGTGCTTCCATCTCTTCGGCTTCGTCGTCATCAATGTGGTCGTAACCGAGCAGATGCAAGCAGCCGTGAATCACCAGGTGTGCCCAATGGGCCTTGAGCTCCTTGCCCTGTTCGGCGGCTTCGCGCTCGACCACGGCCACGCAGATCACCAGATCGCCCAGCAGCGGGATGTCGAGGAACTCATCCGGCACATCGGCCGGGAATGACAAGACGTTAGTTGCGTAATCCTTTTGCCGCCAGGTGTGGTTCAGCTCGCGGCCTTCGGCTTCGTCGACCAGTCGAATGGTCATCTCCGAGTCGGCGGTGCGCTGGCGCAAAGCCAGTTCGCACCACTGGCGGAATTCGGCTTCGCTGGGGGCGAGGGCTTGGGTGGCGATTTGCAGGTCAAGCTCAAGCATCGCGGCGGCTATCCTTGGCGGCGGCATCATCGGCCGCTTTGGTTTCGAAGCGCTCGTAGGCTTCGACAATCCGTTGCACCAGTGGATGGCGCACGACGTCCTTGGGCTGGAAATGGGTGAAGCTGATTCCCGGCACTTCCTTGAGCACTTCGATCACATGGTGCAGGCCGGATTTGGTGCCGCGTGGCAGGTCGACCTGGGTGATGTCCCCGGTAATGACGGCCGTGGAGCCGAAGCCGATCCGGGTCAGGAACATCTTCATCTGCTCGACCGTGGTGTTCTGGCTTTCGTCGAGAATGATGAAGCTGTTGTTCAACGTACGGCCGCGCATGTAGGCCAGCGGCGCGACTTCGATCACCTGGCGTTCGATCAGCTTGGCGACGTATTCGAAGCCGAGCATTTCGTAGAGCGCGTCGTAGAGCGGGCGCAGGTACGGGTCGATTTTCTGTGCGAGGTCGCCGGGCAGGAAGCCGAGTTTTTCACCCGCTTCGACCGCCGGACGCACCAGCAGGATGCGGCGGATCTGCTCGCGCTCCAGCGCATCGACCGCGCAAGCCACGGCCAGATAGGTCTTGCCGGTACCGGCCGGACCGATGCCGAAGTTGATGTCGTTACCGAGGATTTCCTTCACGTAGCGCACCTGATTCAAGCCGCGGGGGCGAATCATGCCTTTCTTGGTGCGCAGGGCCACGGACGGTTCGGCGGGGGCGTGGTTGTCCA
Source organism: Pseudomonas sp. GV085 (assembly GCF_003050925.1). Classification (GTDB taxonomy): domain Bacteria; phylum Pseudomonadota; class Gammaproteobacteria; order Pseudomonadales; family Pseudomonadaceae; genus Aquipseudomonas. The sequence continues at coordinate 334,137 of NZ_QAOV01000003.1, forward strand.
GCTGTTCGACGGCCGATTCCTGCAGGAACAGGTGAACCATGTCCGGCGACAGCTCGGTACCCTTGGTTTCCCGGTACAGGCGGCGCAGGAGGTTTTCCGCGGAGGTGGTGTGTTTGGGTTCGCCGATCAGCTCGAACTGGTTTCCGCGATTGCGGATCTCGATGGTCAGGCGCTGTTCGATCAAGCGCAGGTGCTCGTCGAATTGCCCGCACAGATTGGCGAAGCGACGAGCTTCAAAAGGCTCGAGGATGAAACGATGTGGTTCTATGGGTGCGTTCAAGGTCGTATTTAGCCGCCCTGGGGCAATTGGGATGAATCAAGGATAGCGCCAGTGGCGTGGGCGCGAAAGCTCTTAAATCAGGCAGCCTGATTCCTGCCTCTGGCGCGGACTCTGTAGGAGCGAGCTTGCTCGCGAAGGGCTTGAATGCCCCTCGTTCATTCAGGATGCACGCGTCATCGTTGACGACCATCGCGAGCGGGCTCGCTCCTACACCAGCGAACCCCGCAGCGAATGCGGCTGCGCGGCATCGATGTGCACGTCCGCGAACTGGCCGATCAGGGTCGGGTTGTCGCAGCGGAAGTTGACGATACGGTTATTCTCGGTGCGGCCTTGCAGCTCGCCCGGGTCTTTTTTCGAGTAATCGGTCACCAGGATCCGCTGGATCGAACCAACCATTTGTCGGCTGATCTCGAAGCCTTGCTGATTCAAGCGATGTTGCAGGGCATTCAGGCGCTCTTTTTTCAACTCTTCCGGAGTGTCATCGGCCAGGTCGGCGGCCGGTGTGCCCGGGCGCTGGCTGTAGATGAACGAGTAGGAAAAGTCGAAGCCGACGTCGGCAATCAGCTTCATGGTTTGCTCGAAGTCTTTCTCGGTCTCGCCCGGGAAGCCGACGATGAAATCCGAGCTGATGCAGATCCCCGGCACGGCGGCGCGCAGTTTGCGCAGTTTGGATTTGTATTCCAGTGCGGTGTGGTTGCGCTTCATCGCGGCGAGGATGCGGTCCGAGCCCGACTGCACCGGCAAGTGCAGATGCTTGACCAGTTCCGGCACGTCGGCGTGGGCCTGGATCAGGCTGTCGGAGAACTCCAGCGGATGCGACGTGGTGTAACGGATGCGGTCGATGCCGTCGACCGCGGCGACCACGCGGATCAGTTCGGCCAGATCCGCCAGGCGTCCGTCATGGGTGAGGCCGCGATAGCCGTTGACGTTCTGCCCCAGCAACGTCACTTCGCGCACGCCGTTTTCGGCCAGGTGGATGATCTCGGCAAGCACATCGTCGAACGGCCGGCTGACCTCTTCACCGCGGGTGTAGGGCACCACGCAGAACGTGCAGTATTTGCTGCAACCTTCCATCACCGACACGTAAGCGCTCGGGCCGTCGATGCGCGGTTCGGGCAGATGGTCGAATTTTTCGATTTCCGGGAACGAGACGTCGACTTGCGGCAGCTTGCTGATGCGCGCGGCGTCGATCATTTCCGGCAGGCGGTGCAGGGTCTGTGGGCCGAAGACCACGTCGACGTACGGCGCGCGATCGCGGATGGCCGCGCCTTCCTGGCTGGCCACGCAACCGCCGACCGCGATCACCATGTCCGGGTTGGCCAGCTTCAGTTCGCGCCAGCGGCCGAGCTGGGAGTAGACGCGATCCTGGGCACGTTCGCGGATCGAACAGGTGTTGAGCAGGATCACGTCGGCGTCTTCAGCGCGGGCGGTGACTTCCAGGGCCTGATGTTCGCCCAGCAGATCGACCATGCGCGAGCTGTCGTACTCGTTCATCTGGCAACCGTGGGTTTCGATGTAAAGCTTCTTGGCCATGGAATAGAGTCATCATCTGATTCAAAGAACCGCGCATTATAGGGAACATGTACCCAGGTTCCTACCGCTGCGCGTCCGATGGCTATGCTATAGTTCGCGCCCTCATTTTTATCCCCCGATGTGTTGCTCGCCCGCCATGACCAAACGTGAAGCTCCAATCTACAAGGTGATTTTCCTCAACCAGGGCCAGGTGTTCGAAATGTACGCCAAGCAGATCTATCAAAGTGATCTGTGGGGCTTTCTGGAAGTGGAAGAGTTCGTCTTTGGCGAGCGCACGCAAGTGGTCGTCGATCCGAGCGAAGAAAAGCTCAAGGCTCAGTTCGAAGGCGTGGTGCGCAGCTTTGTGCCGATGCATTCGATCGTGCGTATCGACGAAGTCGAGCGTATGGGAACACCGAAAATCAGCGAAGCCCGTGGTGCGGTCGGCAATGTAATGCCGTTTCCGATGCCAATGCCTGAGAAGTAAGTAGCAGCGGCTAGAGAGGCTTGTTGTGGCGAGGGAGCTTGCTCCCGCTCGGCTGCGAAGCAGTCGCAAGACCGAAACGCGCGGTGTGTCAGGCAGAGTGCGATTGCAGGGTTTAGGGCCGCTTCGCGCCCCAGCGGGAGCAAGCTCCCTCGCCACAACAAGCCACCTCGAAGTCTGCAGTATTCAGGGAAGAGGCGCGAAAGGCGTACGCCCGTCAGCGCTCTGCAATTCCATCAAATATTTGCGGAAAATTTGCCCGAGCACCTGGGTGGCGACTTCGAGTTCTTCGCGGGGCATCTTTTCGGTGACTTCGTCGGCGGTATCCAGGGCATCTTCGGCGCCGTTGACCGCCGCCATCTTCAGCAGGATGTACGCCTGAACGTTATTGGCCGGCACGCCTTCGCCGTGGAAGAACATGGTGCCGAGCTTGAATTGTGCCTGGGCGTGGCCTTGCAGCGAGGCTTTTTCGAAATAGCTCAGGGCTTGATTGAGGTCGCGCTGCGCGTTTTTACCTTCGTAGTAGAACTCACCCAACTCGTATTGCGCTTGTGCATCCCCTTCATCCGACGCTTTCTGGCAGGCGGCGAGCGCCTGTTCCAGGTCTTGCGGCTGGGTATTGAGGGTGCAGCGACCCATCGCTGGGATTAACAACGAGTTGCCGCCTGCTTGTGCGTGCGCGAGCAGGGGCTGAAGAAGCAACAGGCAGCCCAGTGCAAGGGTGCGGCCGGTGCGGTTCATGGGAATCGACTTACCTCTGAAGGGCGCGCGGACCCATCGAGGGATCCAATAAGCGCGCATTATGAAATAAGCAGGGGCAACCTTACAAAGTCTTTACTCGTTTTTCTGCTGCGCGGGAAATATATCACCCGTTTTGCGAGGGATTTTTGCTGAAACTGTAGGAATACAGGCGGGCGTGTAGGTGAAAGCTGACGCCGGCAATGGCCAACGTCAGCGCCACAGCGTTATTTCAAGGCAGCGAAGGCGCGCTCGGCGGCATCCAGGGTCAGTTTCAGCTCGGCTTCGCCATGAGCGATCGAAGTGAAACCGGCTTCGAAGGCGCTCGGTGCCAGGTAGACGCCCCCTTCCAGCATCAGATGGAAGAAGCGACCGAACAGAGCAGCGTCGCTGGCCATCACGTCATCGAAGGTGACGATGTCGTCGGCGCCGCTGAAATACAGGCCGAACATGCCGCCGGCCTGGGTGGTCACGAACGGAATGCCGGCCGCATCGGCGCGCTGTTGCAGGCCGTCGAGCAGGCGAGTGGTGTAGTCGGTCAGCTCGGCATGGAAGCCCGGGCGGCTGATCAGGCGCAGAGTGGTCAGGCCGGCAGCCATCGCCAGCGGGTTGCCGGACAGCGTGCCGGCCTGGTAGACCGGGCCCAGCGGAGCGATGCGCTGCATGATTTCGCGCTTGCCGCCGAAGCAGCCGACCGGCATGCCGCCACCGATGATCTTGCCGAAGGTGGTCAGGTCCGGTGTCACGCCGTAGTACGCCTGGGCGCCACCGAGGGCGACACGGAAACCGGTCATCACTTCGTCGAAAATCAGCACCACGCCGTGCTTGTCGCACAGGGTCCGCAGGCCTTCGAGGAAACCCGGTGCCGGCGGCACGCAGTTCATGTTGCCGGCCACTGGCTCGACGATGATGCAGGCCACGTCCTGGCCGACTTCGGCGAGCATGGTTGCTACCGCGTCGATGTCGTTGAACGGCAGGGTCAGGGTGTGTTTGGCGAATGCCGCCGGTACACCGGCCGAACTCGGTACGCCCTGGGTCAGTGCGCCGGAGCCGGCCTTGACCAGCAGGCTGTCGGAGTGACCGTGGTAGCAGCCTTCGAATTTGATGATGCTGTCGCGGCCGGTGAAACCACGGGCCAGGCGAATGGCGCTCATGGTCGCTTCGGTGCCGGAGCTGACCATGCGCACCATTTCCATCGACGGCACGAGCGAGCAGACCAGGTCGGCCATCTGCGTTTCCATCTCGGTCGGGGCGCCGTAGGACAAACCGTGCTCAAGCTGTTTGCGCACGGCGTCCAGCACGTCCGGGTGGCTATGGCCGAGGATCATCGGGCCCCAGGAGCCGACGTAATCCACATAGCGCTTGTCGTCTTCGTCGGTGACGTAGGCGCCTTCGGCGTGCTTGAAGAACAACGGCGTGCCGCCGACGCTCTTGAACGCGCGAACCGGCGAGTTCACGCCACCGGGAATGTGTTTTTGGGCATTGGCAAACAGCGTTTCGGAACGAGACATGATCGGGCTCTCAAATCAGATTTTAAGCGACTTTAATAGAAAGCAATTCGTTGAAGGCGCGGGCGCGGCGGGTCACCTCGGCCGTGCTCTCGGCGCCAAACAGGCCATGCACCACCGCCAGCAGATCGACGCCGTGGGCCACCAGCGGGGCAGCGTTATCCAGGGTGATGCCGCCGATCGCGCAGATCGGCAGGTGCAACTGCTTGCGGGCCTGGTCGAGCAGCTCGAGGCTGCAGGTCGGCGCGCCGGGCTTGGTGTTCGAATTGAAGAAGCGGCCGAAGGCGACATAGCTGGCACCTTCTTTGGCAGCCTGTTCGGCCAATTCGAGCTGCGCGTGGCAGGTTGAACCGATGATCGCCTGACGCCCGAGCAGAGCACGGGCGGGAGTCAGTGGGCCATCGGTCTGACCCAGGTGCACGCCCACGTTCAGGCGGGCCGCCAACTCGGCGTCGTCGTTGATGATCAACTGCGTCTTATAGCGTTCGCACAGCCCGCGCAAGGCTTCGGCCTCACGCAGACGACGGGCCTCGTCGCTGCTTTTGTCGCGGTATTGCAGCAGAGTGACGCCGCCTTCAAGCGCCGCCTCCACGTACGAAAGAAATTTACCGGCCAGTAACTGACTGTCGGTAATGGCGTACAGGCCACGTAGTTTCATCGGACAAGCCTCTGCGCATTGCAAATAGAAGTTACGAACAGAAATCCAGTGGTAAACGACGCGGCACAAACTGGCCTTTACCCAACTGCTCGGCATCACGCAGGGTGCGCCATGTGTAGTTAAGCGCGGTCTGCACGGCGTTGGCGAGGTTTTCGCCCTGGGCCAGACGACCGGCCAGCGCACTGGCCAGGGTGCAACCGGAACCGTGATAACTGCCCGGCAAGCGCTGGCAGGTAAAGGTTTCGCGCAGGCCGTCGCGGCTGTACAGGCGATTGTGGATTTCGGTTTCGTCGCCATGGCCACCGGTGATCAACAGGTGTTTGACGAACGGCAGGAGTTTTTCAGCGCACTCGTCCGCAGTGCCTTCGGGCAGTTCGGCGAGGATCCGGGCTTCGGGAAGGTTAGGGGTCGCAATGATCGACAGGGGCAGCAGGCGTTCGCGCATGGCGTAGCCGACTTCGTCCTTGCCCAGGCGTCCGCCGCCGCCGGCACGCAGCACCGGGTCGCAGACCACCGGCAAGTGCGGGTGCGCCGAAAGCAGTTCGACCACGGTGTCGACCATTTCCAGGGAACCGAGCATGCCCAGTTTGACCGCGGCGACTTCGGAGTCGTTGAGCACGGCATTGGCCTGGGCCAGTACCCACTCACGGTCCAGGACGCGGAAGTCAGTGACATTGACGGTGTCTTGCACGGTCAGGGCGGTGACGGCCGGAGCCGCATGGCAACCCTGAGCGAGCAGGGCTTCGATATCTGCCTGCAAGCCGGCGCCACCACTTGGGTCGTGGCCGGAGAGACAGAGGACAACGGGGCGAGAGCTGTAGATATTCATGGTGCGCGAGCTTACCACCAAACATGTTTTTTCGGTGTGCGCACGCATCGGAGCCGATTGCGCTGCGATCTTTTGATCTTTCTGACCAAGCCAACAGCTCTAACTCAATCCGTGGCGCTGTAACGCCCGTTCTAGAGCCTTTGTAGGAAAAATTTCAATGGTGTTTAATGGCTATCAACGGCTATGCTAGAGTGGATCCAAACCAATAACAGGTAATACCGGTTTTACGTCTGCTCAAAAGGAATGGGGGGCTTCCTGACAGAACCGGACAGGCCACGCTGGGGCTTCAATGCACTATTTGCTGATGTTGCTGTTGTGTTTGCCCCTCCTGGCAAACGCCGTCGAGTTCGATGAGTTCACTCAAAGCCTCCCCTTGGGCCGAACCCTGCAGGTCTACGAGGATGCAGGTGGTCAGGCGAGCATCGCGGATATCCGTGCGCAAGCGGCGGCTGGCAACTTCAAAACGCACCAGAAAGACACGCTCAACGCCGGGTACTCGCGTTCGGTATTCTGGCTGAAAATCGACCTGCATTACCGTCCGGCCAATCCGGCGGCGCAACGGACCTGGCTGCTGGAATTGGCCTATCCGCCCCTCGATCATCTCGATCTCTATTTGCCCGATGCGGCCGGCAACTATCAGTTGGTCAGGCAGACCGGCGATGCCTTGCCGTTCGCCGGCCGCGAGATTCGTCAGAACAACTATTTGTTCGACCTGACGTTCAAGCCCGACCAGGCCGAAACCGTATTCTTGCGATTGCAAAGCGAAGGCTCGATCCAGGCACCGGTAACCTTGTGGTCGAGCACCGCCTACCTCGAAGATCAGCCTGCGCGCCTCTACGTATTGGGGCTGATCTACGGCGTGCTGCTGGGGATGCTGGTCTACAACCTGTTCATCTACCTCAGCGTGCGCGACACCAGTTACCTCTACTACATCTTCTATATCGCCTCGTTCGGCTTGTATCAGCTGTCGGTAAACGGTGCGGCTGTGCAGTATTTCTGGCCGGACAACCCTTGGTGGGCCAACGCCGCGACTCCGTTTTTCATCGGCTGTGCGGGGTTGTTCGGCAGTCAGTTCGCCCGAAGTTTCCTGCAAATGGCTACCCACAGTCGCTGGCTCGACCGCTTGTTGCTGGCGCTGGTTGCCTTCGGTGCGCTGGTGGTCGGACTGTCGTTGATGAGCAGTTACGCCCTGGCTCTGCGCCTGGCCACGGCACTGGCGCTGACGTTCACCGTGGTGATTTTTGCCGCCGGGATCTTTGCCTGGCTGCGGGGCCTGCGGGTGGCGCGGTATTTCATTATTGCCTGGTCGGCGTTTTTGCTCGGCGGCATCGTCAATACGCTAATGGTGCTGGGCTACCTGCCGAACGTGTTCCTGACCATGTATTCCAGCCAGATCGGCTCGGCCATCGAAGTGGCGTTGCTGTCCCTGGCACTGGCCGACCGCATCAACGACATGCGCGAGCAGCAGGCACAAACCCTGTTCGACGCCAGCCAGAAGCTTGAAGCGCTCAACCAGCAACTGGCTCGCAGCAACAAGCTCAAGGACGAGTTCCTTGCCACCCTGACCCACGAACTGCGCACGCCTATGAACGGTGTGATCGGTTCGCTGGAGCTGATGCAGACGGTCGAAATGGACCCGGAGCTCGAGCAGTATCAGCAGACGGCTGCGGGATCGGCGCGGGACATGATGCGCATGGTCAACGGCATCCTCACCCTCACCGAACTGCAGGCCGGTAAACTCAAGGCCTCGGCCGACATCTTCAGCTTGCGCGGCATGGTCGAGGCACTGCGCATGCAGTTCGAGGGCAACGCATCGAGTAAGTCGCTGGACTTCAAGGTCGATATCGCCCCAGGTGTGCCGGATCGCTTGCACGGCGACAACGTCAAGATCGCGCAGTGCCTGGAATGTCTGCTGGATAATGCCATCAAGTTCACCAGGGTCGGCGGCCTGGCCCTGCGGGTGACCGGCAAGGCCATTGAGCCCGACCGGCTGGCGTTGACCTTCGCGGTGATCGATACGGGCATTGGCTTCACTGATTTGGGGGAGGCCACGATGTATCAACGGTTCTTCCAGCTCGATGGCTCGATGACTCGTGAGTACGGTGGCCTGGGTGTTGGCCTGGCGATTTGCCGACAGTTGGTCGAATTGCTGGGTGGACGCCTGACGCATCGCACCGAGCCGGGACGCGGCAGCCGGTTTCAGCTGGATGTCGAAGTTGGGCTGCCGGTGGCCGAACGTCCGGTGATGCCGTTGATGACCCGGGATTTTCCGCGCCTGCGCTTGCCTCAGGATTGTGCCGTGCTGTTGGTGGATAACAACAGCATCAGCCAGTTGGTGATGCGCGGCATGTTGCTCAAGCTGGGGTTCCGCGTGCGTACGGCTGATAGCGCCAATGTCGCACTCGATCTCTTGCAACGCGAAGTGTTTGACGCGGTGCTGGTCGACTGTCAGTTGCCGCTGCAGGGCGGTGAGTCGGTGTGCTGCCAGATCCGCGCGTTACCGGGTTATGCCGAGCTGCCGTTGTTCATGATCGCTCTGGGCGGCGAGCGTGAACGCTGCCCGACCGGCGCGTTGATTGATCACTTGAACAAGCCGGTGAAATTCGAAGACTTGCAGGCCGCCCTCTACCGCCGTGTGCTCTGCTCGCAACAGGGCGAAAGCGCCGACAGTTAGGCGGATATGACACTTTGAACGGCCGAGGGGCGGTGCTTAACTGAAGTCCCTTGGCCGACCAAAGGAGCCCTGTCATGAACCTGCATCAGTTCGCCGAAACCCACGAAGTCACCAACCAGCCTCCGTCACTGGACGGCGTCAACCTGTACCGCATCGACTTGCCGTTGCAGGAATGGTCGCGGCGCTTCGGGGCCGGTTGGGCCGAGTCGCGGATCGACGCCTACGGCGCACTGGCCGGTGGCCCGTTGATGGAAGCCGGGTTCCTGGCCAATCAGAACAAGCCGGTGTTCAACAGCCATGACCGGTATGGTAATCGTATCGATCTGGTGGAGTTTCACCCGGCCTATCACGAACTGATGCGTACGGCAGTTGAGCATGGCTTGACCTCATTGCCCTGGGCTCATCCGCAGTCCGGCGCCCACGTGGCCCGCGCTTCCATGACTTACTTGCACAGCCAGGCCGAGGCCGGCAGCGGCTGCCCGCTGACCATGACCTTCGCCAGCGTTCCGGCCATGCGTCTGCAACCGGACCTGGCTGAAAAATGGCTGCCGAAAATCCTCGCCACCGAATACGATCCGCGCAACGTCGGCATGGCCCACAAGGCCGGGGTCACCATCGGCATGGCCATGACCGAGAAGCAGGGCGGCACCGATGTGCGGGCCAATACCACCAAGGCGTATCCGGTCGGTGCCAGCGGTCCGGGCCAGGCCTATGAGCTGGTGGGGCACAAGTGGTTTTGCTCGGCGCCGATGTGCGACGCGTTCCTGACACTGGCGCAGACCGACAAGGGCCTGACCTGTTTCCTGTTGCCGCGTCACCGCCCGGACGACACACGCAATCAGTTCTACATCCAGCGCCTGAAGAACAAGCTCGGCAACTGCTCCAACGCCTCCAGTGAAGTGGAGTTCCGTGGTGCGCTGGCGTGGATGGTCGGTGAAGAGGGCCGGGGTGTTCCAACGATCATCGAAATGGTCGCCATGACCCGCTTCGATTGCATGGTCGGTTCCAGTTCACTGATGCGTCAGGCGCTGACTCAGGCCAGCCATCACTGCGCTCACCGCTCGGTTGGCGGCAAACTGCTCAGCAAACAGCCGTTGATGCAGAACGTGCTGGCGGATCTGGCGCTGGAAAGTGAAGCCGCCCTGGCCTTGAGCCTGCGCATGGGGCGGGCACTGGATCATCTGGACGATTCGCAGGAAGCCAAATTCGCCCGACTGGTGACGGCGGTGGGCAAGTACTGGATCTGCAAGCGGGCGCCGGCCATGATCAACGAAGCCGCCGAATGCATGGGCGGCGCGGGTTATGTCGAAGAGAGCATCCTGCCGCGGCTTTACCGCGAGGCACCAGTGAATTCGACGTGGGAAGGCTCCGGCAACGTGCAATGTCTCGACGTGCTGCGTGCCCTGTCGAAAGAACCGGGTGTGCTCGACGCGCTGTTCAGTGAGTTGGGCGATGGCCATGGCGACAAGCGCCTGGCTGCGCACATCCATCAATTGCAGGCGGCCTTCAAGGACACCAGCGACATCCAATACCGCGCCCGCCAACTGACTGAAGACATCGCCTTGGGGTTGCAGGCCAAGTTGTTGCTGGAGGCCGGGAATGCGGTGGTCAGTGATGCCTTCATCGCCAGTCGTCTGGTGGGTGGCGGCCGAGTGTATGGCGCATTGCCACGAGGCCTGGACGTAGAAACCATTGTCGCCCGCTCGACCCCGCAAGGGTACTGATTGGTTAAAAAATCGCAGCCTGCGGCAGCTCCTACGGGTGCACGACGAGCCCTTGTAGGAGCTGCCGCAGGCTGCGATCTTTTTTGGCTGTTCCCGTGAAGCGACGATGCAGGCAAGATGAAGGTCTGCAAGTCAGAACACAGGATGCTGATCGTGACCGAAGCTTTTATTGTCGTTCAAACCGCCGAGCAAGCCGTGGATCGGCTTGCACTCTTGCACAATCGTGCAACCACCGCGCTGAGCCAGGCGCTCAAGCGTTACCTCAAGGATCGCGTCGAGCCTGATGCCGAGCAGCGAGCGCAGTTCCGTTATCCCGAGCTGCGCCTGACCTACCTTTGCCAGGGCGAAGTCCCGCAGACCACCCGTGCCTACGCCAAAGTCCAGTTGCCGGGCACCTACAGCGTCACGGTCACCCATCCGTCGGCATTCCGTAAGTACCTGCTGGAACAGCTGGTTCCGCTGATGCACGACTTCACCGTGACCGTGGAAGTCGGTGTCAGCGAGCAGAACATCCCGTATCCGTATGTGGTCGAGCAGGGCGATGAACTGGGGGGTTCCGGCGTCACCGCTGCCGTGCTGGCGCGGGTGTTCCCGAGTACCGACCTGTCGGCCGCGACCGATGGCATTGCCGACGGTTTGTACGATTGGGAAAACACCGATCCGCTGCCCCTGGCCCTGTTCGATGCCGCGCGGGTGGATTTCTCCCTGCGCCGACTGGTGCATTACACCGGCAGCGACTGGCGGCATGTGCAGCCGTGGATTCTGCTGACCAACTATCACCGCTACGTCGACCAGTTCATCGTCCATGGTCTGGAGCAACTGCGCAAAGATCCGCGCTTCGTGCGCATGGTGCTGCCGGGAAATGTGATCATCGAGAAGGGCATGGATCACGGCGAAGCCTCGGCGATTGCCGCCGGCGTGGTCTGGCACCGCTACCAGATGCCGGCCTATCACCTGATCGCCAGTGACGGCCACGGCGTGACGCTGGTCAACATCGGCGTCGGCCCGTCCAATGCCAAGAACATCACCGACCACTTGGCCGTGCTGCGCCCGCATTGCTGGTTGATGATCGGTCACTGCGGCGGTTTGCGTCAGTCGCAGACCATTGGCGACTACGTGCTGGCCCACGCTTACATGCGTCGCGACGGCATTCTCGACCGGGTGGTGCCGCCGAACATTCCGATTCCGGCGTTGGCCGAAGTGCAGCTGGCGCTTCAGCAAGCGGCGGCCAACGTCACCGGCGAGAAGGGCGACGAACTGAAGAAGCGCCTGCGTACCGGCACCGTGCTGACCTACGACGACCGTAACTGGGAACTGCGTTGGGCCCAGGAACGGCCGCTGATCAACCTGTCCCGCGCCGTGGCGGTGGACATGGAAAGCGGCACCATTGCAGCGCAAGGTTATCGTTTGCGGGTGCCATACGGCACGTTGCTGTGCGTCTCGGACAAGCCGTTGCACAGCGAAATCAAGCTGCCGGGTTCGGCCAACGCCTTCTATGAGCGCGCGGTCAGCCAGCACTTGAAGATCGGTATCGAGGCGGTGGATCTGTTGCGCACCGAGCTCAACTCACTGCACTCGCGCAAACTGCGCAGTTTCGACGAGCCGCCGTTCCGCTGATCGTTGTCATGGTCATTTGACGGTCAGGCCACTAGCATAGTGAGCCCTGACCGTTAGATGTTCTCTTTGCCATGTCCCGTCCTCAACGCCCCGTTTCCCGCCGCCCTGGCGCGAAACCCTCCCCTTCAGCCCCGCGCCGTGTCGCCAAGGCGCCGCCGGCCGAGCCGAAACTGATCCTGTTCAACAAACCGTTCGATGTGCTGACGCAATTCAGTGATGGCGAAGGACGCGCGACGCTCAAGGATTACATCGATGTACCGGGAATCTATCCGGCCGGACGACTGGACCGCGACAGCGAAGGCTTGTTGCTGCTGACCAACGACGGTCAGCTTCAGGCGCGGATCGCTGATCCGAAACACAAACTGGCCAAGACCTATTGGGTGCAGGTCGAGGGCGAACCGAGCGCCGAGCAGTTGCAGCGCTTGCGTGACGGCGTCGAATTGAATGACGGCATGACCTTGCCCGCCGAGGCGCGGCAACTGGACGAACCCGAGTTGTGGCCGCGCAATCCGCCGGTGCGCTTTCGTAAAAGCGTGCCGACCAGTTGGCTGGAGTTGGTTATTCGCGAAGGACGCAACCGCCAGGTGCGGCGCATGACCGCAGCGGTCGGTTTGCCGACGCTGCGCCTGGTACGGGTCAGAATCGGTGACTGGACGATCGAAGGGCTCGATCAGGGACAGTGGAAAGAAGTGTCGGCGCGCTTATAAGGCGCCGGACTCGATCAGGCCGATCACCACGCTCTTGATGACGAACGCCGCCACGCCCAGGCCCAGCACGAAGAACAGAATGAACGAGCCAAAGCGCCCGGCCTTGGACTTCTTCGCCAGATCCCAGACGATGAAACCCATGAAAATGATCAGGATGCTGACCAGTCCGGTCATCATCCACTCTTCGAAAACGGCAGGATCCATCGAACATCTCCAGCGCGGGCGTGGCTAAAAGGGCGCGGGGAGTATACGCCCGCGCGGGTTCGCGCTGTATTGACCTGCGTCGGTGTGTCGCAGTCATTCGTCGCCCGGCCTGACAACCGACCTGCTCTTGTAGGAGCTGCCGCAGGCTGCGATCTTTTGATCTTGCCTTTTAAAAACAAGATCAAAAGATCGCAGCCTCGTTTCACTCGACAGCTCCTACCAGCTCCTACCAGCTCCTACAGGCGCCTACAGAAGTGCTACTTAGCTACGCAGATGAGTCAACGGCAGTTCAGTGCTATTGAGCACCTGATTCAGCACAAAACTCGACCGCACACTGGTCACCCCTTCAATCCGGGTCAGATGCCCGAGCAGCAGTTTCTGGTAGTGATCCATGTCCGGTACCACGACCTTGAGTTGATAGTCGGCATCCATTCCGGTCACCAGGCTGCATTCGAGCACTTGGGGCAGGGTGCGGATGGCCGCTTCGAAGTTTTCGAAACGCTCCGGCGTGTGACGGTCCATGCCGATCAGTACATAGGCCGTCAGGCTCAGGCCGAGCATTTTACGGTCGAGCAGGGCGACCTGGCGGGAAATGTAGCCGTCGTCTTCCAGTTGCTTGACCCGCCGCGAGCACGGCGAAGGCGACAGGCCGATGCGCTCGGCCAGCTCCTGGTTGGAGATGCGCGCGTCGCGCTGCAATTCCGCCAAAATACTCAGGTCGTAACGGTCGAGCTTGCTCATCAAACGGTCCTTTGTCGTAACTATTGCGGAGGATTATGTATCCGTGGTTAAAAATTGCGCAAGTGATGTTTAATCAAGCAATCTTCGCAATCCTCTGCCGGCGCTCCCGGCCTATTCTTATCACCAGAATCACTGCTCGGACAAACAGTCCAGTGCGGCTCGCCCAATCAGGCCCGCCGCGGTCGCCACCCCCACCGGGGATGTGCCGGCCCCCGAGCTACACACTGTCCAGAAGACGGCGTGAGGTGAGCCGGCGCCACAAGCGTCGAGCCAGGACGAAGTTCTCCAAGGGGAGGCCGACGGGTCTCCCCTTTTTCTTGCGTGGAATTTGCTGCCGTGAATAAAAGAGCGGCCCTCAATAAATAAGTTGCGTGACAGATAACCTGTAGCAGAACCGGCCCGTGCTTTCCCAGTCTTATGTACAGGCCCTAGCACGCAATGAGGAAAAGCATGAAGTCGCGCATCTGGCGTTTGGCCGGCGTTGGTTTGCTGTGTGTCAGTGTCACGGCGCAAACGATGGCCGATGAGCCACAAAACCATGACCGTGATGGCGGGCAACACGGCCAGGGCGGGCATCGGGGTGACAATCAGGGCCATGGTGGCAACAACCCGCCGCGCCCGCAAAACAGCCAGCCGCAGAGCGAGCCTCGTGCGCAGAACAACGACAACCGCCAGTACGAGCACAACGGCCAGAATCAGCATCAGAACAATGGCCAGTGGCAGAACCGTCCAGCGCCGGATTTCAACAGCCGGGTTCGCTCGCCGCCGCCTGCGCCGCAGTTACCGGCCACTGACATGCCGATCCAGCCTCGTCCCGACACCGTGCACCAGACCCAGCCGCCGCAGCGCGGTTACTACCAGGACCAGCCGCGTCGCAATAATTACAACCAGCGCTGGAATGGCTACACAGTCGCACCGTCCTATGACAATCACATGCAGGGGCGCTCGAGTGGATACGGTAACGGCTGGGGGCCAGGCCCCAGGTATCGCCCCGGCCAGATGATCGACCGCTTCCCCGAACGCCACTTCCGCGTGCCTTACCGTGGCATGGATTACTACTATTCCGGCGGTTACTGGTATCGCCCGCTCGGCCCGCGCTATGAAGTGGTGAAGCCACCGCGCGGGATTCGCGTCAGATACCTGCCCGATTACGCCCAGCAAGTGTTCATCGGCGGGGCACTGCTGTTCCTTGCGGCCGGTTCGTATTACGCCTATGAGGAAAGCACTCAGGACTACGTCGTGGTCGAGCCGCAGGTTGGCGAACCACCGGCCGGCAGCAATGGTTATGACGTGGAGGCGTATCCGGCCAACGGTCAGTCGACGGAGCAGGTCGGTCGGGATGGCTACGAGTGTTATCAATACGCGGTGCAGCAGAGTGGTTTCGATCCACGAACCGCTACCTACCAGCCAGACCCGTCGGTGGTGCAAGCCTACCGACAGGCCCAGGGCAACTGCCTGAGCAGTCGCGGTTATCAGGTGAATTACTGAACCCGGGCGGCTTTCACCACTTCCCGCGGGTCGGCGTGCACCAGCACTTCGGCGCGTGGGTAGGCGTTGTGAATGGCCGCGGCAGCCTGATCGCTGATGCCGTGGGCGACTGACAGCGTCAGTTCCCCCGGCAACTCCAGATGTAACTGCACAAACCACTGGTTGCCGGAGATCCGCGTACGCAAGTCATGGGCACCCAACACACCGGGTACGCTGCACGCCAATTCCAGCATGTGCTGGCTGACATCCGGCGGCAGTTCTTCATCCATCAACACCGCAAAACTCTCCCGGGCGATCCGCACTGCGCTCCAAAAGATATAAGCGGCGATGCCCAGGCCAAACCAGGCGTCGACCTGATCCCAGCCAAACCCGGCCAGTACCAGCGCCAGCAGAATGCTGCCGTTGAGCAACAGGTCCGAACGGTAATGCAGCGAGTCGGCACGCACCGCGTTGGAGCCGGTAGCCTTGACCACCCGATGTTGCAACATCAGCAAGGCCAGGGTCAGGGCGAGCGAGAACACAATCACACCGATGCTGATCCACGGCGCGCCGACCGGTTCGGGATGTTTCAGCCGATCAAAGGCCTGCATTGCAATCAGTACCGCACTGCCGCCAATGAACAACGCCTGGGCCATGCCCGACAACGACTCGGCCTTGCCGTGGCCGTAGCGATGATCGTCGTCGGCCGGACGCAGGGCGTAATGCACCGCCAGCAGGTTGAGTAATGAGGTGACGCCGTCGAGTGCCGAGTCGGTGAGCCCGGCGAGCATGCTCACCGAGCCGCTCAGCCACCAGGCAATGGCTTTGGCGACGATCAGGGTGCACGCCACCGCCACCGAGGCACGGGTCGCCAGCCGCAGCAGGCGGGCGTGTTCGGAGCTGGAGGTCATAATGGCCATCGTTACTTGAAGAGTCCTTTTGCGCGCAGGGATTATGCGGCGGGTTGCAGGCCGAACATCGCCAGTTGCTGAGTGCTGCCTTTGCTCTGGATCAGGCGTGGATCGTCCAGCGGGAAGCTTCGGCCCAGTTCGCTTTCCAGAATAGTCTGTAACTTGCGGTTATCGACTTTACCGTCGGGGCCGATGGCGTCCTTGAGTTTTTGCGGGTCGACCTGGGCGGTCTTGCCCGGTTCGAAGTAAATCGCGCCGGTGGCGAAGTCCACGGCAAACGCGATCAGGCCGGGGATGATGTAGAACAGCAGGCCAACGGCGTCGAGCGCGGCGATGGCCGGGTCGATCTTGCCTTCGATCTGGCCACGGCGATCGGGGTAGAAGATCGAACCGCAGGCCGTCACTTGAGTCAGCAAGGTTGCGACCAGAACACCGCCAATCAGGCGAAAGGGAGCACGCATATGAAATCTCCTGAGTAGAACGCCAATAACGTTACTGGTTAGAGCCCAGACTACGCCAAACAGTTCGCCGTTATACTCGCCGCTCTGTTTTGGAGCCAGCATGATTTCTTTGCCGATCGATGAAGTTTTACCCGCCCTGCGTGAAGCCCTCGCTACACGCCACGAAGCCGTGCTCGAAGCGCCGCCCGGTGCCGGTAAAACCACCCGCGTGCCTTTGGCCTTGCTCAACGAACCGTGGCTGGCCGGGCAGACCATCCTGATGCTCGAACCCCGCCGGTTGGCCGCACGCGCAGCAGCGGAGCGGCTGGCCAGTGAGCTGGGGGAGAAGGTCGGCGAAACCGTGGGTTATCGCATTCGCCTCGACAGCAAGGTCGGCCCCAACACTCGTATCGAAGTGGTCACCGAAGGCATCCTCACCCGGCGCCTGCAGGACGACCCGGCGCTGGAAGGCGTGGGTCTGCTGATCTTCGATGAATTTCACGAGCGCAGTCTCGACGCTGATCTGGCGTTGGCCCTGAGCCTCAATGGCCGCGAACTGTTCCGTGACGATCAGCCGCTGAAAATCCTCTTGATGTCCGCCACGCTCGAAGGCGAACGCTTGGCCGGGTTGCTCGACGACGCGCCGATCTTGCGCAGCGAAGGGCGCATGTACCCGGTGGCGATGCGCTGGGGGCGGCCGTTCCAGTCGGGTGAATTCATCGAGCCGCGCCTGGTGCAGACCATCCTCGAAGCCTTGAACGACGAGACCGGCAGCGTGCTGGTGTTCCTGCCGGGGCAGGCGGAAATCCGTCGCGTGCATCAGCAACTGGCCGATTCTCTGGGCGATAACCCACAAGTTTTGTTGTGTCCGTTGCACGGTGAGCTGGACCTGGCGGCACAACGGGCGGCAATCGATCCGGCGCCACCGGGCAAGCGCAAAGTGGTGCTGGCCACCAACATCGCCGAAACCAGTTTGACCATCGACGGCGTGCGCGTGGTGATCGATGCGGGGCTGGCGCGGGTGCCGCGTTTCGACCCTGGCAGCGGCATGACCCGTCTCGACACCCAACGCATTTCCAAGGCCAGCGCCACCCAGCGTGCTGGCCGGGCCGGGCGCCTGGAGCCCGGGGTGTGTTATCGCCTGTGGTCCCAGGACCAGCACGAGCAACTGGCGGCCTATGGCAGCGCAGAAATCCTTTCGGCGGACCTCGCCGGGCTGGCCTTGCAACTGGGGCGCTGGGGCGTGACACCGGGGCAACTGGTGTGGCTCGACGTACCGCCAGCCGCTGCTTATGCACAGGCCCAGGATCTGCTCGAACGCCTGGGAGCACTGGAGGGTGAAGCGCTGACCCGTCACGGTCAGGCCATGGCCGAACTGCCGGCGCATCCGCGCATCGCGCATTTGCTGTTGCGTGGCCAGGCACTGGGTCTGGCGGACATGGCCTGCGATGTCGCGGCGCTGCTCGGCGAGCGCGATATCTTGCGCGGCGGCGGGGCGGACTTGCACAGCCGACTGGTATTGCTGTCTGGTGAAGAGCGGGCCGCACGCGGTGCCCAGGGGGGCGTGCAGCGCGCACGGCAACTGGCGCGGCAGTATCGTGGTTACCTGCGCGGCAAAGCGACGGAGCCGGTCAGCGATCCGGATCATCCGCGCTGGCTCGGCGCGTTGCTGGCGCTGGCCTATCCCGACCGGGTCTCCCAACAACGGCGCGCCGGTGGTGCGGAATATCGCTTGGCCAACGGACGTGCCGCACTGTTCGCCGAGGCCGACAGCCTGATGAAGCAGCCGTGGCTGGTGATCGCCGATCTGGGCAGTCGTCAGGGGCAGCGTGAGGAGCGGATTTACCTGGCGACGGACTTCGATCCGGCGCTGTTCGATTCAGTGCTGGCAGAGCAGGTGCGCTGCGTCGATCAGCTGGATTGGGACGAGCGTGAAGGCGTGCTGCGGGCCGAGCGTCAGCGCAAGGTTGGTGAACTGATCCTCAGCCGCGAGCCGCTGACAGGCCTCGACGAAACTGCTCGCAGCCAGGCGCTGGTAAACCTGGTGCGGCGCAAAGGCCTGGAGCTGTTGCCGTGGACTCCGGAGCTGCGTCAGTGGCAGGCGCGGGTCGCGTTGTTGCGGCAACTGGACCTCGCCGGCAAAGGCGAGAGCGAATGGCCGGACGTTAGCGACGCGGCGCTGCTCAAAAGCCTGGAACAGTGGCTGATGCCGTATCTGGGCAAGGTTTCCCGGCTCAGTCACTTCGCCAATCTGGACCTGTCGAACATCGTCCACAACCTGCTGCCGTGGCCGCTGCCGCAGCGGCTGGACGAGCTGGCGCCGCATCATTTGAGCGTGCCGTCGGGCTCGTCGATTCGTCTGGACTACAGCGAGCAGCCGCCGATTCTGGCGGTGCGTTTGCAGGAGTTGTTCGGCCTGGCGGAAACCCCGCGCATCGCCGGGGGGCGGCAGGTAGTCAAGCTGCATCTGTTGTCCCCGGCGCGGCGGCCGGTGCAGGTGACCCAGGACCTGGCGAACTTCTGGCGCAGTACCTACGCCGAAGTGAAGAAGGATTTGAAGGGGCGTTATCCCAAACATTACTGGCCGGATGATCCACTGGTGGCCGAAGCCACCGCGCGGATCAAACCCCGTAAATAACGGCTGAACGCTGAACGCTGAACGCTGAACTCTGTGGCGAGGGGGATCACTGCGATCTTTCGGATTTCGCCGTGAGTTGTTCGCGGCAATAGTCCGCGAACAACTGCGCCGGTTTGGTCAGTTGCCCGCGCTTGAGCCAGGCCGCTACCAACCCTGAACCGGTGACGTTTTCGGCAATGTCCACGCACACCACTTTCTGCCCGTCGTAGGTGCACTCCGAATGCGGCTTGGTCACCAGTATCGAAAAACCAAAGCCCTGGCCGACCATGCCGCGCACCATCTCGATGGATGGAGAGCTGAAGGCGATGCGTGGGGTCAGGCCCAGCTCATCGAACAGGCTGACGAAGTACGTCCGGCTCGGCTGTACGTCCAGAAGAATCATCGGCTCCAGGCACAGATCCCGCAGCGACACTTGTGCCTGTTGGGCAAAGCGGTGATCCGCCGGTAGTAATGCGTAAGGTCGTTGCGCCGGCATCAGCGGTTCGGTTTCGATGGTGCCGTCCAGATCGTGCTCGTAAAGGATCGCCAGATCGAAGGCGCCGGAGGTCAGGCCCTGTACCAACTCCTGCTGCTCGCCGTCGCGAATGCGGATTTCCACGCCCGGATACAACGCCGAGAACCCCGCCATCAGTTGCGGCAGGTACAGCGGCGCGACGGTTTCGAAACAGCCAATATCGATCTGCCCGGACACCACATCGTTGTCGGCCAGGGCGTTCTGTTCGAACTCCCTGGCCATGCGCAGCAGTTCCTGGGCCTTGCGATAGAAGCGCGCACCGCTGGGGGTCAACGACACACCCTGGGCGTGATGGCGGATCAGCAATTGCACACCGAAGCTGTCTTCCAGCCCTTTGATGGCCGTGGAGATCGAAGGCTGGGCGATGTACAGCTTGCGCGAGGCTTCGGCGACGCTGCCGCATTCGACGGTGGTGATGAAGTATTTCAGTTGACGCAGATTGTAGGCAGCCACAGCAAACCTCGGGGGAGAACGGATCAGGCATCCGGGCAATTTGCGCGCCACCCCTATCCGCTCGGGCAGCGATTTGTTGTGGTTGAACAATAACCACATGCGGCACCAGAAGGGAGATTGGCTACGTAGTTTTTTCTTGGCCTGCGAACACATTTTTACTGGTTTTCCACCGCTTGGGCCTGAGCGACTATCCAATACACAAGAATGTCCTCTGGAGCATCTGAACGTGTTCGAGCTTGAGTATTGGCAACGCAAGGCCGCTTCCCTGCGGTTTCCCGACCAGGCGGTGATCGGCGGCCAGCACCGCGCGGCGCAGTCGGGGCAGACTTTCGCCGCGATCAACCCTGCTACCGGGCAATGCCTGGCCAACGTTGCCGCTTGCGGCGAAGAAGACGTGAACGCGGCGGTGCGTAATGCGCGGCAGGTCTTCGAGGCGGGCACCTGGGCGGCGCGCCCGCCGACCGAACGCAAGCAGGTGCTGTTGCGCCTGGCCGACTTGATCCTCGAAAACCGTGAAGAGCTGGCGCTGCTCGACTCGCTGAACATGGGCAAACCCGTCGCCGATGCCTACAACATCGACGTGCCGGGTGCCGCTGGAGTGTTCCGCTGGTACGCCGAAAGCCTCGACAAACTCTACGATCAGGTCGCGCCGAGTGCGCAGAATGTGCTGGCGACCATTACCCGCGAAGCCCTCGGCGTGGTGGCTGCCGTGGTGCCGTGGAATTTCCCCCTGGACATGGCGGCGTGGAAACTCGCCCCGGCCCTGGCCGCCGGTAACTCGGTGATCCTCAAGCCGGCCGAGCAGTCGCCGTTTTCCGCCCTGCGCCTGGCTGAACTGGCGCTGGAAGCCGGTGTACCTGCGGGTGTGTTGAACGTGCTGCCGGGCCTCGGCGAGCAGACCGGCAAGGCCCTCGGCCTGCACCCGGACGTCGACTGTCTGGTGTTCACCGGCTCCACCGAAGTCGGCAAATATTTCATGCAGTACTCGGCCCAGTCGAACCTCAAGCAGGTGTGGCTGGAATGCGGTGGCAAGAGTGCGAACCTGGTGTTTGCCGATTGTCAGGACCTGGATCTGGCGGCCGAGAAAGCCGCATTCGGCATCTTCTTCAATCAGGGTGAAGTCTGCTCGGCCAACTCGCGGTTGCTGGTGCAGCGCTCGATCCATGACGAATTCGTCGAACGCCTCAAGGCCCAGGCCGAACGCTGGTTGCCGGGGGATCCGCTGGACCCGTCGAGCGCCGCCGGGGCCATCGTCGACAGCCGTCAGACCGCGCGCATCATGAAGTTCATCCAGCAGGCCGAGCAGCAAGGCGCGAGCAAAGTCTGTGGCGGTCGACAGTCGATCTTCAACGGCTCCGACAACTTCATCCAGCCGACGATTTTTACCGGTGTGACCCCGGACATGCCGCTGTTTCGCGATGAAGTGTTCGGCCCGGTACTGGCCGTCACGGCGTTCGACGATGAGGCCCACGCCTTGCAACTGGCCAACGACAGCGTCTACGGTCTGGCGGCTTCGCTGTGGACCGACGACCTCAATCGCGCTCACCGTGTGGCGAGACAATTGCGGGCCGGTACGGTGTCGGTCAACAGCGTCGATGCGCTGGACGTGACCGTGCCTTTTGGCGGCGGCAAGCAGTCGGGTTTCGGTCGCGACCTGTCCCTGCATTCATTCGATAAATACACCCAGTTGAAGACCACCTGGTTTCAATTGCGCTGATAACAAAACGGAGAACTGGCGATGACCACACCACGTGACACCCGCGACTATCAGGCCGCCGACGCTGCGCACCACATCCATGCGTTCGTCGATCAGAAAGCCCTCAACGACGAGGGGCCACGGGTGATGGTCCGTGGCGAGCGCCTGCACCTGTGGGACAACGATGGCCGGCGTTACCTCGACGGCATGTCCGGGCTGTGGTGCACCAACCTCGGTTACGGGCGCAAGGACCTGGCCTTTGCTGCGAGCCGGCAGCTGGAACAGCTGCCGTACTACAACATGTTTTTCCACACCACCCACCCGCAGGTGATCGAACTCTCCGAGTTGCTGTTCAGCCTGCTGCCGGGTCACTACAGCCACGCGATCTATACCAACTCCGGCTCCGAAGCCAACGAGGTGTTGATCCGCACGGTGCGGCGTTACTGGCAGGTACTCGGCAAGCCCGAGAAGAGAATCATGATCGGCCGCTGGAACGGTTACCACGGTTCGACCCTGGCCGCGACGGCACTGGGTGGCATGAAGTTCATGCACGAAATGGGCGGCATGATTCCGGACATCGAGCACATCGACGAGCCGTACTTCTTTGCTCATGAGGGCAACCTGACGCCGGCGGAATTCGGTCTGCGTGCAGCACAGCAACTGGAAGCGAAGATTCTCGAGCTGGGCGCCGGCAAGGTCGCAGGCTTCATCGCCGAACCGTTCCAGGGCGCGGGCGGGATGATCTTCCCGCCTGAAAGCTACTGGCCAGAAGTCCAGCGTATCTGCCGCAAGTACGACGTGCTGCTGTGCGCCGATGAAGTGATCGGTGGCTTTGGTCGTACCGGCGAATGGTTTGCCCATGAGTACTTCGGTTTCGAGCCGGACACCCTGTCCATAGCCAAGGGGCTGACCTCGGGCTACATCCCCATGGGCGGCTTGATCCTGTCGAAAAAAATGGCCTCGGTGCTGGTGGAGCAGGGCGGTGTGTTTGCTCACGGCCTGACCTATTCCGGGCACCCGGTGGCGGCAGCGGTGGCGATTGCCAACCTCAAGGCCTTGCGCGATGAAGGCGTGGTGACGCGGGTCAAGGATGACATCGGCCCGTACCTGCAACAGTGCCTGCGCGAAGTGTTCGGCAAGCACCCGCTGGTGGGGGACATCCAGGGCACCGGCATGGTCGCGGCGTTGCAACTGGCCGAAGACAAATCCACTCGCAAGCGTTTCGCCAACGAGAACGACATCGCCTGGCGCTGCCGTACGATTGGTTTTGAGGAGGGGGTGATCATTCGCTCGACCTTGGGCCGGATGATCATGGCGCCGGCGTTGATTGCCAGTCGTGAGGAGATTGATGAGCTGATCAGCAAGACCCTGAAAGCGATGGATCGCACGGCGCAGGAGTACGGTCGGCTCTGACTTTGTAGCGTTCTTGCGGGCCTCTTCGCGGGCAAGCCCGCTCCCACAGGATTTGTGTCGGCCGCACGTTTTGGGCACGACATATAACCTGTGGGAGCGGGCTTGCCCGCGAATGCTATGGCCGACTCAACACATTTTCAACGTCTTGCACCCACCTCGGGCATCCCCGCCTACAGCGCCCTTTCGCGGTGCGCGCTAACGAGTTTTTTCATCGTTCGCATCCACATATTTCCTCATTTTCCTAATCCCGCCCTTGGGCCAACATCGATCTCGCCAGCCCGCCCAATGCTGCCCGCCGAAGGGTCCCCAAGAGACCACAGGTTGCAGCCGATTCAGGGCTCGCCGTACTGCCCATGACAAAACCAAATCAACAGCTTTGGGAGTGCTCCATGATCAAGTCCTTGCTTACCCGCGTTGCCCATCCACTGGCGGTCACCGCCATCGCCGCGACGGTCGCCACCAGCGCCCAGGCCGGCACCCTGTCCATCGGTCATACCACCTGGGTCGGCTACGGCACCCTGTACCTGGCCCAGGACCTTGGCTACTTCAAGGAAAACGGTTTGACCGTCGAGTTGCCGGTGGTCGAGGAAGCGGCGATGTACATGGCCGCACAGGCTTCCGGCGAGTTGTCCGGCTCGGCGTCGACCATCGACGAGGTGCTCAAGTACCGTCCGCAATTCTGCTTCAAGGCCGTGGCCGCGCTGGACGACAGCCATGGTGGCGACGGCGTGCTGGTCGGCAAGGACGTCAAGAGCCTGCAGGAACTCAAGGGCAAGGCCGTTGCGGTCAACGAAGGTTCGACCTCGCAGTTCTGGCTGTCGTATCTGCTGAAAAAACACGGTATGAGCATGAGCGACATCACCGTGCAGAACATGACGGCCGACGACGCCGCCACCGCGTTCATCGCCGGTCGCGTACCGGCCGCCGTGACCTGGGAACCGCACCTGTCGATGGTTCGCGACAAGCAGCAGGGCAAGGTGCTGATCGACAGCAGCAGCACGCCGGGGGTGATCGTCGACGTGGTCGCACTGAACTGCACGGTCATCGAAAAGCAGCCGGAAGACGTCAAGGCACTGGTGGCCGGTTTGTATAAAGCCGTGCAGTACACCAAGGATCATCCACAGGAAGCCTACAAAATCATGGCCAAGGGCGTTGGCGGTTACCTGGCCGATCCGAAGGCGCTGGAAGCCGCCGCCCAGGGCGTGCGCTTCTACGATCAGGCCATGAGCGAAAAACTCCTGGGTGCGCCGGGCAAACCGGGTGACAGCGCGCCGCTGATCAAGCTGGCCAACGAGACCGCCAGCGAGCTGCAAGGCAAGCCCTACAACGTCAGCAATGACGACCTGATCGACAACCGCTTCGTCACCCCGCTCTAGGAGGCTGCATGTTCAAGCGCAATTCATGGCTGAGCCGCTGCATCACGCCCAAGACCGGTCTGCCGGTCTCGGTGATCTGGAGCGCGAGCGGTCTTGCCTGGGTGCTGTTGGTCGGCCTGTGGGCCGGCTTGTCCTACGGTGGCGTGGTGCCGGGCATGTTCCTGCCGACGCCGGGTGCGGTGGTCGAGGCCGCCGTGCGCCTCGGTCGCGACGGCACTCTCGGCCAGCATGTGTGGGCCAGCGTCGAAGTGGTGATGGTCGGCTTCATCGTGTCGTCCCTGGTGGCAGTGCCGCTGGGACTGTTGATGGGCAGCTTCCGCATCGTCCAGGCCTTTCTTGAGCCGCTGGTGAATTTCATTCGTTACCTGCCGGTGACCTCGTTCGTGCCGCTGTTCATCCTGTGGATTGGCATCGGTCTGGAGCAACGGGTGTCGGTGATCATTTTCGGCGTGTTCTTCCAGCAACTGGTGATGATCGCGGACGTGTCCAAAGGCATCTCCAAGGATCTGATCAACGCCTCTTACACCCTCGGTTCCAATCGCCGCGATGCGGTGCTGCACGTGATCGCCCCGGCTTCCCTGCCGGGCGTGCTCGACACCCTGCGCGTGACCATGGGCTGGGCCTGGACTTACCTGGTGGTGGCTGAACTGGTCGCCGCTTCCAGTGGCCTGGGTTACCTGAGCCTCAAGGCCATGCGTGGCTTCCAGGTGGATGTGATTTTCCTCGCCATCGCGATCATCGGCCTGCTGGGCCTGGTCACCGATCAGCTGTTCCGTTTCCTACGCCTGAGGATTACCGCATGGGCTCAGTAACTGCCGCCACTCATCGTTTTGTCGCCCCTCAGGCTGCCCCGGTGAACGCGCCTCGGCTGCAGGTGGACAAGGTCAGCCTGCGTTACAAGAAACCCGATGGCGGCACGTTCACCGCGTTGGAGGAGGTGTCGTTCGAAGTGCCGGACCAGCAATTTGCGGTACTGGTGGGGCCTTCGGGTTGCGGCAAGTCGAGTCTGCTGTACCTCACCGCCGGCCTGGCCGAACCGACCTCGGGCGAGATTTACGTCGGCGGCCAGCAGGTGGAAGGCCCCGGTGCGGATCGCGGCATGGTGTTCCAGAGCTACACGCTGTTCCCGTGGCTGACGGTGCGCCAGAACGTCGAGTTCGGCCTCAAGCGGCGCGGCATGCCAGCGGCGCAACGCAAGGACATCGTCGATTACTACGTCAATGAGGTGGGCCTGAGCGGCTTTGCCGACAACTACGCCAAGCAGCTGTCCGGCGGGATGATGCAGCGCGTCGCCATTGCCCGCGCGCTGGCCAATGACCCGCAGATCCTGCTGATGGACGAGCCCTTCGGCGCCCTCGACAGCCAGACGCGCCTGCAAATGCAGCAGTTGTTGTTGCGGGTGTGGGGCAACAGCAAGAAGACGGTGTTGTTCGTGACCCACGACATTGACGAGGCGATCCTGCTCGGCGACCGGGTCTACGTCATGGGCGCCAGACCGGGGCGGATCAAGCAGATTCTGGACGTGCCGATCGAGCGTCCGCGCAACCTGGACATGGTCATGGAGCGCTCGTTCATCGAGATGAAGCGCGAGATCTTCGGGCTGCTGCATGACGATCTGGAGGAGGTGCATTAATCCCGATTCCAGCCCGTGCACCATCCCTGTGGGAGCGAGCCTGCTCGCGAAGGCGTAGTGTCAGTCAATATTGATCTGTCTGACACACCGCAATCGCGAGCAGGCTCGCTCCCACAGGTTTTGCATCTGACTTGAGTGAGGTGCTACGGCGCAGCCGGCAACAGGAACCGGGCAATCACCGGCAAGTGATCGGAGATGCGCAACGTATCGTCCTGCCGCACCATCGCCTCGACCCGTTTGATCCGCGGGCTGTAGAACAGGTAGTCGACGGTCCGGTCCGGGCCGTTCAGCCCGGGATCGTTCGGGTAATGGGTCAGCCAGCGTTCGCGGCCGATACCACTGGCTTCGTTGTTGGTCGGGATCATCGGGTACTTGTCCCACAGGATGTGCAACGGACTGTCGACGGAGTAGGGCGTGCGTTGCGCATCGGGCAGGCGTCGATACTGGCCAAGCGGCAACAGGTTGAAATCCCCGCCGATCAGCCACGGCGTGCCACGGCTTTCGAATTTATCGAGAGTCCTGGCCACGGCGGTCACCTGGTTTTGCGAGGTATTGTCGGCTTGGGTCGCACGCTCCAGATGGGTATTGAACACCGCCAACTGCCCGCCATCACTCAACGGCAAGTAGCTCACCAGCAAAGCGTTTTTGGGTTTGAACTGGCGGCTGAGCGAATTGCCCGAGGTGATGGGCAGTTGCAGGCGTTCGGCATGTTCGATCTGGTAACGGCTCAGCGTCGCCAGTTGCCGTCCGACACTGCCGAAGATATGCGGGTTCGGCACGAAGTCGGCCTTCCAGTCGAAGGCGCTGGTGCCACAGGGATACAAGTCGGCGAGCCGTTCTTGCAGCAGTTTGAGCTGGTGCTGGTAATCGCTGGCCTTGGCGCCGTCGTCCAGTTCCTGCAACAGCACGATGTCCGGTTGTTCGTCGCGAATCACCCGCGCCACTTCGTCGAGGCTGAAAGCCATGTCCTCCGCTGTGGGACGTTCGTCGGTACCGGCGGCCAGGTCATTCCAGAACACGTAGCGCTTGCCGGCCAGGTACTGGACGTTCCAGGTCATCACCTTCAGCGCCTGCCCCGGAACCAGGGAGGGGGCCTGGGCGCTGCAACTGACTGGCAATACTTCTTTGGCGTCGGGGCGCCAGGTCAGGCTGTAGGTCATCGCGGTGATCAGGCCGGTCACGATCAGCAGGCCCAGCAGGGTGTAGCGCAGTAGACGGGTCATGGCTCGGCTTATTAGCGTTACAGGATTGTTCCCGAGCATACCCGAGAGCGATGGTCGCGCCCAAGATCAGAGCGAGCTGTCATTTCTCTCAGGCAACGGGTTGATCAGCATGAACAACCGGAACAGCACCACGCTGGTAAACAGCTGCAGGAAACTGTGGGCGCTGTCGATCAGCAGCGAGATCACCGGGTTTTGCGGTTCCGGATACGCCGCCAGAGTGGCCCCCTTGAGCAGCCACAACGGTCCCATCACACACAGAATGCACAGCAGAATGCGCAGGAAGTGACCGCTGGTCAGGCGCAGGCTTTCCTTCATGGCCGCCAGCGGCGCCAGGCCGCGCAACACCAGCAGGTATTCGCCAAACGCCAGGGTCACCATCAGGTAGATGCCCGGCAGGAAATACAGCGACAGGCCCAGCAGAATCAGCACGGTATTGAGCGCCGTCAGCAGGGCGAAGCGCGGCCACAGGCTCGCCGCCATCGTCAGCAGGTCGCGGTTGCGCGGCGACTCGCCTCGGCTGCGGGCGTCGAGAAACAGAATCAGCGCGGCGGTGTACAGCGGGTACACCAGCAGGCCGACGATCACGCTGATGCCGGGGAAACTGTCCGGCTCCGTGGAGTGATCGACCACTTGTTGCAGCAGCGCCTCAAGCATCACCAGCGGCAGGCACAGCTGCACGATCTGGCCCAGATTGCGCTTGAAGAAATACAGGGAGTCACGCAGGACATCTAACGGATTCATCAGTGGGTATCGCAGGTTGGAAGCAGTGGCTCACTTTAACCGATGAAGTACTCGGGGACGCAAACGTAAACGTTCGGTAAAGGTCATTGAAACATCTTGTTTCAGCCTCCATTAAGGTCGAGCACCTTATCCTCAGTGGAAAAGGGCAACGATTTCCCCCGGCAATCTACGAGGTCGCCATGAACAGCGAAGAACAAACCCTGATCGATGGACTGTTTTCCCGGCTGCAACAGGCCGAAACGGACTCAGCCCCGCGCGACGCCCAGGCCGAGGCGCGGATCAAGGAACACCTGACGCGCCAGCCGGCGGCAGGTTATTTCATGACCCAGGCGATTCTGGTGCAAGAGGCGGCGATCAAGAGCCTCGATGAACAGAACAGGCAACTGACCGGGCAAGTCCAGCAGTTGCAGGCCGAACTGCAACAGGCCAAGGCTCAGGCAACCCCGGCTCCGGCTCCGGGTAGCGGTGGCTTTTTGTCGAGCATCTTTGGCGGCGGCTCTCGTGAGCCACAACCCGCGCCAACCCAGAGCGCATCGTCGTCGAGCGGTGGCTGGCGTGAGCCGGGACGCTCGTCGTTCGGTGCGCAACCACCACAGCAGAATTTCGGCGCGCCGCCGCAAAACTTTCCACAGCAGGGCTATGCACCGCAGCAACAGGCTCCGGCAGCGGCCGGCAGCAGTTTCCTCGGTGGAGCGCTGAAAACCGCGGCCGGCGTGGCGGGTGGCGTGATGCTGGCACAAGGCATCAGCAGCCTGTTCCATCACAATCAGCAACCGGAAGTCGTCGAAGTCATCAAGGAAGAGCCGGCCCAGGTCAACGACCAGGGAAACAATGGCTGGGGCGATGACCAGCGCGTGGCCGGTAACGATTCCTGGAGCAACGATCAGGGCGGGTTCAGCGACGCTGATTACAGCGATGACAACTCATCGCTCTTCGGCGGCGACGACGATTCCTTCGTCTGACCCATATGTGGCGAGGGAGCAAGTTCCCTCGCCACATAGCCGATTATTCGCGGAACAATCCTTCGGGCTGGCATACTGGGCGACCTTTCGGGCCTGGTGCCTGATTCAGCCTTGAGGAAAGCCGGTGAAAAAAATCGCAGTGTTCGCCGATGTCCAGAACCTCTACTACACCGTGCGTCAGGCTTATGGTTGCCACTTCAACTACGCCGCACTGTGGGCTGACATCAGCAAACAGGGCGAGATCGTCGAGGCCTACGCCTACGCCATCGATCGCGGTGACAGTAAACAGCAGCAGTTTCAGCAGATCCTGCGCAACCTCGGTTTCACCGTAAAGCTCAAGCCGTACATCCAGCGCAGCGATGGTTCGGCCAAGGGCGACTGGGACGTGGGCATTACTCTCGACATCATGGATGCCGCCGACCATGTCGATGAAATCGTCCTGGCCTCCGGCGACGGTGATTTCGACATGCTGCTCGAACGCATCATCAGCAAACACGGGGTACAGGCGGTGGCCTACGGTGTACCGGGCCTGACCGCCAACTCGTTGATCCGCGCCGCCAGCCGTTACGTGCCAATCGAAGGCGCGTTGTTGCTCAAGAATTGATTTTTACGGAGTTGAACCAGGTTTGGAACGCATAGCAGTCATCGACTTTGAAACCACCGGGATCTCCCCGAGCAGCAGCTGCCGGGCCACGGAAATCGCCGTGGTGATCCTTGAACAGGGGCGCATCGTCGAGCGTTACCAAAGCCTGATGAACGCCGGCGTGCGCGTCCCGGCCTTCATCGAGCAACTCACCGGCATCAGCAACGCCATGCTGCGCAGCGCGCCGTCGGCGGAGCAGGTGATGAACGAAGTGAATGAGTTCGTCGGCTGCACCCCGTTGCTCGCGCACAATGCCGCGTTCGACCAGAAGTTCTGGGACTTCGAACTGGGGCGGATCAAACGCACCCGCTTGCAGAACTTTGCCTGCTCGCTGCTGCTGGCCCGCCGGCTGATGCCCGCCGCGCCGAACCACAAACTCGGCACCCTGACCACGTTCGCCAACCTGCCCCACACCGGCAAGGCGCACCGGGCCATGGCCGATGCCGAGATGGCGGCTAACCTGACGGCGCACTTGGCCGAAGAGTTGCGCCAGAAGCATGGTCTGCGCGAGCTGTCCCATGACTTGCTGTGCAAGTTGCAGAAGGTCCCTGCGGCGAAAGTGGGCGAGCATCTCAAGCGCTATCGCGGGTTCTGAAAACACCGCCTACCCCCTGTAGGAGCGAGCCTGCTCGCGATGAGCCCGAGATCAGTGCGGGGTGTCAGGTTTCCCGCGTTATCGTTGGCGACCATCGCGAGCAGGCTCGCTCCTACAGGTTGCCTTCGATATGCCCCAGCGGCACCCGCTTCTCGATGGCGCTGGACAGCACAATCGAGGTCTTGCTGAACCCGAACGTGGCAATCCGGTTGATCAGCTCTTCCAGTTCCGGCATCGAGCCCACAGCCGCTTGCATGATCACGCACGGGTCGCCGGTCACCCGATGGCATTCGGTCAATTGCGGGATTTTGATCAGGTCGTCGTAGGCTTTCTGGTTGCCGTGCTGGTTCAGGCGCAGTTCGATCACGCACTGGATCGGCAGGCCAAGCTTGGCCATGTCGACCTTCGCCTGATAACCGGTGATCACACCGCTGGCTTCCAGCTTGGCCACGCGCTCGGCCACGGCCGGGGCGGACAGGTTGACCTTGCGCGCCAGGTCGGCGTAGGACGCGCGACCGTTTTCCAGCAGGGCGCTGAGCAGCATGCGGTCGTATTTGTCCATGGAACGGCTCCTGAAAATGACTGACTTTCGAAAACACGGTTTATCGCAAAAAACTCCGTGTTTTGAAAAGTGTACCGGTACGATAAACAGGTTTTGTAACTTATTTTCCGTCGTTGGCCTTTCTAGAATAGCCGTTCACTTGTCTTGCCTGCGAGCTGCTCCCCATGCCTGGCCTCCGTCGTTTTCCCTTGCCGTTGATCGCTGCCTTTTTCGCGTTGTACGTGATTTGGGGCTCGACCTACCTGGTGATCCGCATCGGCGTGGAATATTGGCCGCCGTTGCTGCTCGCCGGCATCCGCTTCGTCATTGCCGGGACCTTGATGTACGCCTTCCTGCGCTGGCGCGGGGCACCGGCGCCGACCTGGGCGCAATGGAAAGCCGCGGGGATGATTGGCGTCTTGCTGCTGGCGTGCGGTAACGGTGCGGTCAGTGTGGCCGAGCATACGGGCGTGGCTTCCGGGGTGGCGGCTCTGGCAGTAGCGACGGTGCCGCTGTTTACCTTGCTGTGCGGATATTTCTGGGGCGCGCGTAATACCCGTCTCGAATGGGCCGGGATTGTGCTCGGTTTGATCGGCATCGCCATGCTCAACCTCGGTTCCAACCTGCAGTCGAGCCCGCTGGGTGCGGCCCTGCTGATTTTCGCGGCGGCGACCTGGGCCTTCGGCTCGGTATGGAGCAAACACTTGCCGTTGCCTCAAGGCGCGATGGCCAGTGCCGTGGAAATGCTGGTGGGTGGCGTCGTGTTGCTGATCGCCAGCGCGGTAAGCGGTGAACACCTGGAAAAGATGCCGCCGCTCGAAGGTTGGGCCGCGTTGGCGTATCTGACCGTGTTCGGTTCGATCATCGCCTTCAACGCCTACATGTACCTGTTAAAGCACGTGCGTCCGGCGGCGGCCACCAGTTATGCCTACGTCAACCCGGCGGTGGCGGTGTTGCTGGGGATCGTGTTCGTTGGCGAGACTATCGGTATCGAGGAAGCCCTGGCGATGGCAGTGATCATCAGCGCCGTGGTGCTGATCGGTTTGCCGCAGTGGCGTCGCACGCCAGCGCGGCCAGTGGTGCCGACGGCAGTGCCGACAGAATCCCGTGTGAATTAGGGTAAACTGCGCGCCATTGCATCTTGTTTTGCACACTTGTTTTGAACAACCCGCGCTGAATTTTCCTACGGTACTCCCATGACTTTCGCCACCCTTGGCCTGATCGAACCCTTGCTGCGCTCCCTTGAGAAGCTCGGCTACCAGACTCCGACGCCGGTTCAGGCGCAAGCCGTTCCGGCGGTGCTGGCCGGTCGTGACCTGATGGCCGCGGCCCAGACGGGCACCGGCAAGACCGCTGGTTTCGCCCTGCCGCTGTTGCAACTGCTGGCCATGGAAGGGCCGAAAGTCACCGCCAACTCGGTCCGCGCGCTGATCCTGGTGCCGACCCGCGAGCTGGCCGAGCAGGTTCACGAAGCCGTGCGCCAGTACGCCGAAAACTTGCCGCTGCGTACTTACGCGGTGTACGGCGGCGTCAGCATCAACCCGCAAATGATGAAGCTGCGCAGCGGTGTCGACCTGCTGGTGGCGACGCCGGGCCGCTTGCTCGACCTGTTCCGCCAGAACGCGCTGAAGTTCAACCAGCTGCAAACCCTGGTGCTGGACGAAGCCGACCGCATGCTCGACCTGGGCTTTTCCGAAGAGCTGGCGAACATTTACCGCGCGCTGCCTTCGAGACGTCAGACGCTGTTGTTCTCCGCGACCTTCTCCGATGACATCCGCCTGCTGGCCGGGCAGATGCTCAACGACCCGCTGACAATTGAAGTCAGCCCGCGCAACGTCGCGGCCAATACCGTCAAGCAATGGATCGTGACGGTGGACAAGAAGCGTAAGCCGGAACTGTTCGTGCACCTGATGCGCAAGGGCAAGTGGAAGCAGGTGCTGGTGTTCGCCAAGACCCGCAACGGCGTGGACGCGCTGGTGGAAAAACTTCAGGGCCTGGGCATCAATGCCGACGGTATCCACGGCGACAAACCCCAGGCGACCCGTCAGCGCGCACTGGACCGGTTCAAGGCGAGTGAAGTGCAGATTCTGGTCGCTACCGACGTGGCGGCTCGGGGCCTGGACATCGAAGATCTGCCGATGGTGGTCAACTTCGATTTGCCGATTGTCGCTGAGGACTACATCCACCGCATCGGTCGTACCGGCCGCGCGGGTTCGACCGGCGAGGCGATTTCCCTGGTGTGTGCCGATGAAGTGAATCTGCTGTCGGCCATCGAGATGCTGACCCGCCAGACCTTGAAACGGCAGAACGAACCGGACTTCGAACCCGAGCACCGCGTGCCGGACACCGATGCCAGCGGCCAGGTCGTCAAGAAGCCGAAAAAACCGAAGAAACCCAAGGCTTCCGGTGGTGGCGGTGGTAAACGCAATCTGGGTCGGTGGGTTGATAGCGGAGAGGTTGCGCCGGCGGAACCGTCGATCAAGCCTGTACGCAAGGTGCCGGTGTTCAATACCGGGCCGCGTAAGCGCAAGCCTTGATTAACTGCGACGTCTGTTAAGCCGCCATCGTCGGAACGCCGCCCGGAGCCGGCTCGCTCCTACAGTTGGAATGCATTTTTCTGTAGGAGTGAGCCTGCTCGCGATGGACGCGCCTCGGTCTTCAGCCCTCGCGCTGCAACCACTCAATCATTCCAAGACCGGCCGCCCGCCCGCTGGCGAAACACGCGGTCAGCAGATAACC
Organism: Pseudomonas sp. GV085; assembly: GCF_003050925.1. Lineage (GTDB taxonomy): Bacteria > Pseudomonadota > Gammaproteobacteria > Pseudomonadales > Pseudomonadaceae > Aquipseudomonas. The sequence goes on from NZ_QAOV01000003.1 coordinate 367,798, forward strand.
GCCCGTCGGCGCTTCCCAATCGAGCATTTCCCCGGCGCAAAACACGCCAGGCATCTGCTTGAGCATCAATCGCTCATCCATCGCTTCGAATAAAACGCCGCCAGCACTGCTGATGGCCTCGTCCAGTGGGCGGGTTTTCACCAGGGTCAGTGGCAACGCCTTGATCGATTTGGCCAGCAGGCTCGGGTCGGTAAATGCTTCGGCAGGCGTGAGTTCACGCAATAGCACCGCTTTTACCCCATCGATACCCAACTGACTGTGCAGGTGCTTGGCCATGGAGCGCGATCCCCGGGGTTTGCTCAACGCCGCCGCAACTTTATCCACAGGCCGGCCCGGCAACAGGTCCAGATGAAGGGTTGCCGAGCCGTGCTGGTTGATCGCCTCGCGGATCGGTGCCGACAGGGCGTAGATCAAACTGCCCTCGATCCCGGTGGCGGTAATCACACATTCGCCGAGCCGTGGCACGTCGTCGTTAAGGCCGATGGCGATGTTTTTCAGCGGCGCGCCGGCGAATTTACTGACCATCAATTCGCTCCAGGCCTGCACCTCAAAGCCGCAATTGCTCGGTTGCAACGGTGCCAGTCCCACGCCGTGTTGCTCCAGCGACAACATCCACGCGCCGTCCGAGCCCAGGCGCGACCAACTGCCGCCACCGAGGGCGAGCAGGGTGGCATCGGCTTTCACGGTTTTTTCGCCTTCCGGGCTGTCGATGCGCAAACCGCCGTGCTCGTTCCAGCCGAGCCAGCGGTGGCGGGTGTGGATAACTACGCCGCCGTCGCGCAGGCGCTTGAGCCAGGCGCGCAGCAGCGGCGCGGCTTTCATGTCGGTGGGGAATACCCGGCCGGAACTGCCGACGAAGGTTTCGATGCCTAGCTCGTGAATCCATTGGCACAGCGCATCGGCACCGAAGCCGCGCAGCAGCGGGGCGATCTGCGGGGCGCGTTCGGCGTAGCGCGAGAGAAACGCCGGGTAGGCTTCAGAGTGAGTGATGTTCATGCCGCCGACGCCGGCCAGGAGGAATTTTCGTCCGACCGAAGGCATGCCGTCGTACAGGTCGACCTTGATCCCGGCCCGGCTCAACACTTCAGCCGCCATCAGACCGGCGGGGCCGCCGCCGATGATGGCGACGTGAGGGGGGAGGGCTGGCGAAGATTGGGTCATGGGATGCGCTGCGGTCTGCCGGAATAAGCCGGGCATTCTACCGCCCTGCCTTCTGTAGGAGCGAGCTTGCTCGCGAAGGTCTTGAACGATAACGCGGATGACCAACTGCTCAGCGGCGACGGTGAGTTTTTCGCGAGCAAGCTCGCTCCTACAGAGATCATAGGTGCTTTTGAAGGTGGTTAAAAAACAACCAATGCTCTGTAGCCTATAGACGGCATGGGCTGCAGGCCCTTTCACTCAGGTTATCCACAGGCAGTTCCACAGGCATTGTGGGTAAAGCATCCACAGCTCAGTGACAGCCTGATGACTGCCAGACGCGTTGCGCGCTGTGATGGAGGATGCCGTGGCGGCGAGCCAGGGCCTGGCGGTCCTTGCTGTAGCCGCCGCCGATCACCCCGACCAGCGGAATGTCGCGGCCCAGGCAATGGCGCATCACGCTTTCATCGCGTGCGGCGACGCCTTCGTCTGTCAGCTGCAGATAACCCAGGGCGTCGTCCTTATGCACATCGACCCCGGCGTCATACAGCACCAGGTCCGGTTGGTAGAGCGGCAGCAGGTAGTTGAGTGCATCGTCCACGACCTTCAGGTAATCGGCATCGCCCATGCCGTTGGGCAGTGGAATGTCCCAGTCGCTTTCGGCCTTGCGTGCGGGAAAGTTCTTTTCGCAGTGCAGGGAAACGGTCACTGCTTGCGGGGTGTTGTGCAGAATTCGTGCAGTCCCGTCGCCCTGATGCACGTCGCAATCGAAGATCAGCACCCGGTTCACCTTTCCACTTTCCAGCAGGTAATGGCTGATCACCGCCAGGTCATTGAAGATGCAAAATCCGGCCGGATAGTCGTAGTGCGCGTGGTGGGTGCCGCCCGCCAGGTGACAGGCCAGGCCATGTTCAAGCGCCTGCTCGGCCGCCAGCAACGAGCCGCCGACCGCCCGCACCGTGCGCCGGGCCAGGGCTTCGCTCCAGGGCAGGCCGAGGCGGCGCTGGTCTTCGCGGGACAAGTCGCCACTCATGTAGCGTTCGATATACGAAGGGTCATGGGCGAGGGCGAGAATGTCTGCGGGACACAGCTGCGGGCGCAGCAGGCCGGCGTCGCAGGTCAGGCCGCTGTCCACCAGGTGGTCGCGCAACAGTCGGAACTTGTCCATGGGGAAGCGGTGGTCCGCCGGAAACTCGGGACTGTAGTCTTCGTGATAAATCAGCGGCAGTGGCATGGTCATTTCATGTAGGAATGAGAGAAGGATCCTACCAGCGTTGTAGACTTGCGACATTGAAATGGAGGGGCGGGGCACGATGGAGCCAATACTGGAGCTTGAAAGCGCTCGGCTGCTGTTGCGCCAGTGGCGCGATGAAGATTTAGCGGACTTTGCAGCGATGTGTGCCGATCCCCAGGTGATGCGCTATTTCCCGGCAACCTTGAGCCGGCTGGAAAGCGCATCATTGATCGGACGAATCCGTGGTCATTTCGCCGAGCATGGTTATGGTCTCTGGGCCTTGCAGCGAAAGGACTCTGGCCAGTTCATCGGGTTTACCGGGCTGAGTGTGGTCGGATTCGACGCGCCGTTCACCCCGGCCACGGAAATCGGCTGGCGCCTGGCCCGCGAGCACTGGGGTCTCGGTTACGCCAGTGAAGCGGCGTGGACCGCTCTGCGTTGTGGGTTCGACCGCTTGCCGCTCAAAGAGGTCGTGGCCTTCACGACGCACACCAATCTACCGTCAGAGAAAGTCATGCAGGCCATCGGCATGCACCATGATCCGGCGGATGATTTCGATCACCCGCGACTCGAGGCTGATCATCCGTTGCGTCGGCATGTGCTGTATCGCATCAGCCGCGAACAATGGCTGCAAACCTTGCATGGATAACCTGGCACGGACGTTTACAATGGCCTTCATGGGCCCGGTCCAGAAACTGAATCGACCGTTGCAGCCAAGGCTGCGCGGCAATGTTTTGCGTGAGGAGCATCTGAATGAGCCAAGTGTTGGATGATCTGGTCGACCTGCTGACCCTGGAGCCGATCGAAGAAAACCTGTTCCGTGGCCGCAGCCAGGATCTGGGTTTTCGCCAATTGTTCGGTGGGCAGGTGCTCGGCCAGTCGCTGTCGGCGGCCAGTCAGACGGTTGAAGAGGCGCGCCATGTGCATTCGATGCACGGTTATTTCCTGCGTCCGGGCGATGCCGGGCTGCCGGTGGTGTATCAGGTTGACCGGGTGCGTGACGGTGGCAGTTTCAGCACGCGCCGGGTGACGGCGATCCAGAAGGGCCACCCGATCTTCACGTGCAGCGCGTCGTTCCAGTACGACGAGGAAGGCTTCCAGCACCAGACTGAAATGCCGCAAGTGGTCGGTCCGGAAAACCTGCCATCGGAACTGGAAATCACTCAGCAGCGCGCGCACCTGATCCCCGAGAAAATGCGCGAAAAGCTGTTGTGCCCCAAGCCGATCGAATTCCGCCCGGTGACCGAGAAAGATCCCTACAACCCGCTGCCGTCCGACCCGGTCAAGTACGTCTGGTTCCGCGCCGACGGGGCATTGGCCGATTCGCCGGCGCTGCATAAGTATTTGCTCGCCTACGCATCGGACTTTGGCTTGTTGACCACCTCGATGCAGCCCCACGGCAAATCGGTGTGGCACAAGGATATGCAGGTCGCCAGCCTCGATCACGCGCTGTGGTTCCACCAGAATCTGCGTGCCGATGACTGGTTGCTCTACGCGATGGACAGTCCGTGGGCGGGTAACTCCCGGGGATTCTCCCGTGGCAGCGTGTTCAACCGCGCAGGACAACTGGTGGCCTCGGTCACTCAGGAAGGCTTGATCCGCCATCGCAAGGACTGGGCATGAGCCTGGCCGATGTACGTCACTGGGTGTTCGACATGGACGGTACCCTGACGGTCGCCGTGCACGACTTCGCGGCGATTCGCGTGGCGTTGGCGATTCCTGCCGAACACGACATCCTGACTCACCTCGCCGAACTGCCGGCCGATGAAGCCGCAGCCAAACATGCGTGGCTGCTGGAGCATGAGCGGGACCTGGCCCTCGGTTCGCAACCGGCACCGGGCGCGGTGGAGCTGGTGCGCGAGCTGGCCGGGCGCGGTTATCGCCTGGGCATTCTCACGCGCAATGCCCGGGAGCTGGCGCATGTCACGCTGGAGGCCATTGGCCTGGCCGACTGCTTTGCGCTGGAGGATGTGTTGGGCCGCGATGATGCACCGCCCAAACCGCATCCGGGCGGGTTGCTGAAACTGGCCGAAGCGTGGAAGGTGCCGGCGAGCGAGATGGTGATGGTCGGCGATTACCGCTTCGATCTCGATTGCGGGCGAGCGGCGGGAGCGCGCACGGTGCTGGTGAATCTGCCGGATAATCCATGGCCGGAATTGACCGATTGGCATGCGGCGGATTGTGTCGAGTTGCGGCAGATGCTGTTGGCTTGAGTGCTTGGTTGCCTGGGCAACCGCTTTCGCGAGCAGGCTCGCTCCCACATGTGATCTCTGGTGTTCACAAATGATGTGCTCACCGCAAAATCCTTGTGGGAGCGAGCCTGCTCGCGAAGGCGTCAGATCAGGAACTGCAAAACCTACTGCCCAAACAAAGCCTTCTGCCCTTCCGGCGATGTAAACATCCCGTCCCCATCATGCCCGACTCCGGGTACTTCAATCAGTTGCTGCTTCAAACCCTGCGGTTGCAGCCGCTTCAGATAATCGAAGTAAAAACGCCCGCGGGCCAATCGATACGGCCCTTGCGCCTTGGCCTCACAGCTTTTATCCAGCGCCGGATGATTCGGGTCGATGTCTTGCTGCCCCAGCAGATAAACGACTTCACGCTTGAGGTAATTTTCCTGCAGCTGCGCGGCGGTTTGCCCTTCGGCGTAGGCCGGTAAATCCGCCAGGCCGTACTTCCAGCGATTGAAGTTCGGGCAACCGGCGTGGCTGAACGCCACAGGCCGGCGTTCATCGAAATAAGCGTAGGAGGACGGATTGGCGATCACGTAGCGCACCTGCACGCCAGCCGCATCGAGGCCGGACTGCGCGTGACCGAGCAATGCATAGCGCTGAACCACCTGCGCGCCGCCGGAGTGCCCGGCAATGACGATTTGCTTCACATCCGGAAACTGCTGGCGGTCACCCAGGCGGGCGATGATTTCGTCGAGCGCGGCGTAGGAACTCAGCCGAAACGGCGCCGTGGATTCGCCGCCGGCCATCCACTCATTGCCTTGCCAGCGCAAAACCGTGTCGGCCACCGGATGGACCGCAACGTCGGTTTCATTGAGGAATTGAGGGGCGATCACCAGGGTCGTTGCGCTTTGCCCGGCCAGTTCGGCCGCGTGCTCACCGCTCTGCAGATAGGTTTGCGCATTACGCAAGCGACCGTGGAGGATGATCAGCACCCGTTCGATTTTTGCCGGGGCGGGGCTGATGCCCACCGCTATTTCACCTGATTTCAACAGCAGGCGCCCTGAGCTGAGGTCTTTGACCCCCTGCTCGGCGGCCTGGGACGTTGCGCAAGTAAACAGAACAACCAACAACCACTTCTTCATTTAAAGATTTTTCGTCGCAAAGGTATCGCACTGGCTTACCTGGCCTTGGGCGAAACCGGTTTTGAACCAGCGCACCCGTTGCGCCGACGTACCGTGGGTGAACGAATCCGGGACCACGCGGCCCTGACCCTGTTGCTGCAAACGATCGTCACCGATGGCGTTCGCTGCGTTCAGTGCTTCTTCGATGTCGCCTGGTTCCAGCCAGTTCAGGCGCTTCTGCGCATTGTTGGCCCAGACGCCGGCCAGGCAATCGGCTTGCAGTTCCTGACGAACCAGCAAACCGCCGTCGCCTTCCATCTGCCGGCCTTGTTGGTGTGCTGCCTGAATTTTTGCGGACACCCCAAGCAGGGTCTGCACATGGTGTCCGACTTCGTGAGCGATCACGTAGGCCTGGGCGAAGTCACCCGCGGCGGAAAAACGTTGGGACATTTCCTGGAAGAACGCCATGTCCAGGTAGACTTTCTGGTCCGCGGGGCAATAGAACGGGCCGGTCGCCGAGCTGGCCAGGCCGCAGGCCGAACTCACGCGGTTGCTGAACAGCACCAGGGTCGGGTCTTTGTATTGGCGGCCAGCCTGCTGGAAAATTGCACCCCAGGTATCCTCGGTATCGCCGAGGATCGAACGAACGAACTCCGCGCTTTCATCATTGACCGGCGGTGCCTTGCGACTCTGGTGGGTAGCAGGCGCCGATTGCTGGCCAATTTGACCGGTCAGTTGTCCGAGGATTTGCAGCGGATCCTGGCCGGTGATCCAACCGATGCCGACGATCAGCAGGATCGCCGTCAGGCTCAGGCCCTTGCCACCGCCTATGCGCATCCCACCGCCGCCACCGCCGACATCACCACCACGGGCATCGACCACGTTGTCGCTACGTCGGCCTTTTTTCCATAGCATGTGGGAATCCTCTTCTGTTCCGGGTAAAGCTCCGTGCGATGAGTGTTGCTGCCAAGTGGGAGCGACGCCAGTCCGATCGTCAGACTGCCGGTTGTGCGACAGGTTCCAAATTATGCTTCGTGGGGCTTCTCTTCTAGAATCAGCCAAATTTCGTTTGGGACCTACCATGGCCGGCAGTCAGATCGAACGTGTCTTCAGCGTGCTGGAAAGCCTGACCAGTGAACCGCAGGGTTTGCCGATGCAGACGTTGGCCGAGCAATTGGAAATCCCTAAAAGCGCGACTCATCGGTTGCTCGCCGAACTGATTCGCCTGGGTTACGTGCGGCAGAATCCGGACAACCTGCGCTATCACCTGTCGACCAAGCTGGTGGCCATGGGCTTTCGATACCTGTCCGGCAGCGGTGCGGATATCGTTCAGCCAGTGCTTGATCGACTGGCCGGGGAAACCGGTGAACTGGTGCGTCTGGGGGTGATTCAGGGTGAACGGCCCGTCTGGATCGCCAAGTCCCAGGGGGCCCGCTCGGGCCTGCGCTACGACCCGGACATGGGGCGTGATGCGCCATTGTTCTACACGGCTTCCGGGCATGCGTGGCTGGCGTGCATGAGCGATGCCGAGGCACTGTCGCTGGTCGAGCGGCAAGGGGCCGAATTGCCTCGGGACATCGGGCCTAATGCACCGCGTTCGAATGTTGAACTGCTGGAGCGCTTGCGTCTGGCGCGGGAGCAAGGCTACGCCTGGGTCGAGGAAAGTTCGGCGGTGGGCACCTCGGCGATTGCCGCCGTGGTACGTCATCCACTGGATGGCCGGGCGATCGGTGTGCTCAGTATTGCCGGGCCAAGCGCGCGAATGCCCGGTGCGCGCTTGCATGAGTTGGCGTCGACCTTGTTGAAGTACGCCGAAGAGCTTTCGCTGGCGAGCCAGGCGTCAGCGTTGTTCAGTTGAGCGTGATGTCTGCTTGAATAGAGTGTGCGGTATTCGCACACTTTCTTGAGTCATTGATGTCATAAAATGGAACCGGGTTCTAAATTATTTAAGTCTCGCCTCAACCCATAAAAGGACTTCGCCTTGACGTCGCCCAGCAGCACCCCGCTTTCCGGCGTCAATCAGCCCTTCAAAGGGATCCTGCTGATCGTTGTCGCGACCTTCCTGTTTTCCAGCCACGACGCCTTTTCCAAATATCTCTCGGGTTTCTATCCCATTGTCATGGTGGTCTGGGCGCGTTACGTGGTTCACACCTTGCTGATGGCCGGGATTTTCCTGCCGCAATCCGGGCTGCGAGTGCTGCGTACCAAACGGCCATTGCTTCAGCTGATCCGGGCGCTGTGCCTGCTGGGTACCAGTCTGTTTTTCACCACAGGCTTGATGTACATCCCGCTGGCCGAGGCTACGTCGGTCAATTTCCTCGCTCCGGTGCTGGTCACCGCGTTGTCGGTGCCGCTGCTGAAGGAGCGAGTGACACGGGGGCAATGGCTGGCGGTGATTTGCGGTTTCATCGGGGTGTTGATCATCGTTCACCCCGGGGGAGATTTGTTTACTCCGGCGGTGTTGCTGCCGTTCTGCTCTGCGCTGTTTTTCTGCTTTTATCAACTGCTGACACGCAAGCTCAGCGAGATCGACAGCCCGACCACCAGCAATTTCTTCGCCGGCTTGTGCAACACGCTGGTGATGAGTGCGCTGGTGCCGTTCTTCTGGCAGACGCCGAACCTGGTGCATGGCGCGATGATGCTGGCGCTGGGGGCCTGCGGGATGACGGCACACCTGTTCCTGACCCAGGCTTTCCGCCTCGCGGCACCGGCACTGCTGGCACCGTTCAGCTATTGCCAGATCATCTTCGCCGGCCTGCTGGGCTGGCTGCTGTTTTCCCATACGCCGACACTGACCACCGTGCTCGGCATTGCCGTTATCTGCTGCAGCGGGTTGGCAGCAGCCTGGCAACAAAGCCGCCGCTAAAAACCCAAAGAAAAATGACCTGTAGGAGCGAGCCTGCTCGCGATGTTCGTTAACGATGACGCGGGTTGTCTGGATACCCGCGTCGCTCTCAGGTTTTTCGCGAGCATGCTCGCTCCTACAGGGGGTATTGCGCCGAACTTCAGTCAGTGACGGTAGGAATCTTGCGCGGTGCCATGAAGTACATCCAGGTCAGCGCAATGAAGTACATCGCCGGAATCATGGTGAACAGCACGGTGTAGTTGTTGTTGGTGATGGTCAGGATGTGGCCGACCAGCTGGGTCATGAACATCCCGCCAATCGCCGCACACATGCCGCCGAAGCCGAACACCGTACTCATCATGTGCTTGGGCGTGTAGTCCATCACCAGGCTCCAGATGTTCGCGGTCCAGGCCTGGTGTGCGCCGATGGCCAGGGAGATGGCGAACACCGCGACCCACAGGTTGCTGGAGCCGGCCGCCATGATCACGCCGATGATGCAGCAGGCGAACAGGAACATGGACATCAGTCGCGCCTTGATCGGGTTGACTCCGCGACCGATCAGGAACGAGGAGAGGATGCCGCCGCCAACGCTACCGAAGTCGGCAGTGAGGTAGATGATGATCAGCGGGATACCCATCTGGGTGACGTTGATGCCCAGGTTGTATTGCTGGTTGAGGAACGGCGGCAGCCAGTACAGGTAGAACCAGAACACCGGTGCGGTGATCGAGTAGGCGAGGGCGAAGGCCCAGGTGCCACGCATGCGCAGGATTTTCGAGAACGGCACGCGGGTTTGTTCCGGTTCGACTTCGTTCTGGATGTAGTCCAGTTCCGACTGTTTGACGCTCGGATGGTCTTCCGGGTTGAAGTACTTCAGGCCCCAGAACAGCAGCCAGATCCCGCCCAGTGCCGACATGCACAGGAACGCGGCCTGCCAGCCCCAGACGTGCAGGATCAATGGCAGCAGCATCGGTGTGAACATCGCGCCGACGTTGGTGCCAGCGTTGAAAATGCCGGTGGCCACGGCGCGCTCGCCGGCCGGGAACCACAGGCGCGTGGTTTTCACGCAAGCCGGGTAGTTCGCAGCTTCAGTCAGGCCGAGGATGAAGCGACAAACCATGAAGCCGACCGCCGAAGTGGCCAGGCCGTGGGCGCCGGTCGCCAGGCTCCAGAGCAGTACGGCGCAGAAGAACACGCGCTTGACGCCGACCCGGTCGATCAACCGGCCTTGCAGAACGAACCCGATGGCGTAACCCACCTGGAACCAGAAGTTGATGTTGGCGTAATCCATCGCCGTCCAACTCATTTCCTTGGCCAGGATGGGCTGCATCACGCCCAGGGCGGCGCGGTCGATGTAGTTCAGGGTGGTGGCGAAAAACACCAGCGCCAGCATGCCCCAACGGGTTTTGCCGACCGCCATGGCGCCGCGGATTTTGTTGCCTATGCCACCGGCAGTGACGTTCATGGCCGCAGCCATGCGTGAGCTTTGGGAAGGAATCATGTGTACCACCCGTTTTTTTGAATTTGTTATTTGGTGTTTTTGGGCATCGCGGCCGGTGCTGCGTGTCCGGACTTAATGTGAGGGCGATGTTGGGCAGTGGACAAAAAATCGTCAATTCGCCTACGGCCATTTTGTTCGATAATCGCACACAAAACTAACTGGATAGTACACTTTGAATTGCTGTGTAAGTCTGTCAGCCCAATAATTCTCGCAAGACAAACGCTACCCACGTAGGAGCTGCCGAAGGCTGCGATCTGTTGACTTTGGTCTTCCTCGATCAACCGAAATCAACATCAAAAGATCGCCCGAGCGCGGACCGAGCCTTCGGCAGCTCCTACGTAAGCGCGTGCAACGCCCCTAACAAGATTGCCTCCACCGGGAGCCGAAATATGCAGCGTTCCATTGCCACCGTATCCTTGAGCGGTACCCTGCCGGAAAAACTCGAAGCCATTGCTGCCGCCGGTTTCGACGGCGTCGAGATTTTCGAGAACGACCTTCTCTACTACGACGGTAGTCCACGGGAAATTAAACAGATGTGCGCCGATCTCGGGATCGCCATCACCCTGTTTCAACCATTCCGTGATTTCGAAGGCTGTCGGCGAGATCGGCTGTCGCGCAATCTGGAACGCGCCGAGCGCAAGTTCGACCTGATGCAGGAGTTGGGCACTGACCTGGTGCTGGTGTGCAGCAACGCCTCGGCCGAGTCCATCGGTGATGAACGGATTCTGGTCGATGACTTGCGCCTGCTGGCCGAACACGCCGGGGCACGCGGCCTGCGCATCGGTTACGAAGCGCTGGCCTGGGGTCGGCATGTGAACACGTATCAACAGGTGTGGAACATCGTGCGGCAGGCCGATCACCCAAGCCTTGGCGTGTTGCTGGACAGCTTTCACACCTTGTCGCTCAAGGGCGATCCGAGCGCTATCGCCGAGATTCCGGGCGACAAGATCTTCTTCGTGCAAATGGCTGACGCGCCGATCCTGGCCATGGACGTGCTGGAGTGGAGCCGGCATTTTCGCTGCTTCCCGGGCCAGGGCGAATTCGATTTACCGGGGTTCCTCGCGCCGATCATCAAGAGCGGGTACACCGGGCCTTTGTCGCTGGAAATCTTCAACGACGGTTTCCGCGCCGCGCCGCCACGAGCCAACGCCGCCGACGGCTTGCGCTCGTTGTTGTACCTGGAGGAGAAAACCCGCGAGCGTCTGGCCCGGGAAGCCAAGCCTGCGGCCAACTCCGAGATTCTGTTCGAAACACCCAAGGCCAGCGAGTACAACGGCATCGAGTTTCTGGAGTTTGCCGTGGACGAAAGCCTCGGCGCCAAACTCTCCCATTGGCTGGAGCGGCTAGGGTTCGCCAAGGTCGGGCAGCATCGCTCCAAGAGCGTCAGCTTGATGCACCAGGGCGATATCAACCTGATCCTCAACTCCGAACCTTACTCTTTCGGCCACAGCTTTTTCGAAGCCCACGGCCCTTCGTTGTGCGCTACCGCCGTGCGGGTCAAGGACAGTGCGAGCGCATTGGCCCGTGCCGTAGCCTACAAGGGTCAGCCCTATCGCGGACTGGTCGGCCCCAATGAACTGGAACTGGCGGCGGTGCGTGCGCCGGATGGCAGCCTGATCTATCTGGTGGACCAGGATGCCGACGTCTACGGCATCGACTTCAATCTGCTGGCGGATGCGCCGGCCAGCGGCGGCCTCAAGCGCATCGACCACATGGCTATGGCGCTGCCGGCCGACAGCCTCGACAGCTGGGTGCTGTTCTATAAGAGCCTGCTGGATTTCGAGGCGGACGATGAAGTTGTGTTGCCCGATCCTTACGGTCTGGTGAAGAGCCGTGCCTTGCGCAGTCGCGACAGTTCGATCCGCCTGCCGCTGAACATTTCCGAGAACCGCAACACTGCGATCTCACACGCGCTGTCGAGTTATCGCGGTTCCGGTGTGCATCACATCGCGTTTGATTGTGATGACATATTTGCCCAGGTCAGCCGTGCAAAAGAGGCGGGCGTGCCGCTGCTGGATATCCCGCTCAACTACTACGATGACCTGGCGGCGCGGTTCGATTTCGACGACGAGTACCTCAGTGAACTGGCCTACTACAACGTGCTGTACGACCGCGACGCCCAGGGCGGTGAGCTGTTTCATGTGTACACCGAGCCGTTCGAGGGGCGATTCTTCTTCGAGATCATCCAGCGTAAAAACGGTTATGCCGGCTACGGCGCTGCCAACGTCGCGGTGCGGCTGGCGGCCATGGCCAAATCCCGTAGCGGCGCATTGCGCCAGGCGAAGTTGTAGAAAATTCGTAAACGCGGGATTAAACATGGGCCGCGCAGCTTCCTTCACTGTGTTGCGCGGCCCATAATCGCCAGCCTGTGCAGTGATGGCCGTGAGCCCGCAATGACAATGACCTCAGAACTCCCCGCAGCCTCCGTAGAACCGGGTGCAGAGCCGCGCAAGAGTCGCAAGAACAATCCGGAAAAGACCCGCGAAAACATCCTGCAGGAGGCGATTGTCGAATTCGTCCAGCAGGGGCTTTCCGGTGCTCGCGTCGATGCCATCGCCGAGCGCATCCACACCTCCAAGCGCATGATCTATTACTACTTCGGCAGTAAGGAACAGCTCTACGTCGAAGTGCTGGAGAAGCTTTACGGCGATATCCGCAACACCGAAAGCCGCCTGCACCTGACCGAACTGCCTCCGGTGGAAGCCATTCGGCGGATGGTTGAATTCACCTTCGACCACCATGATCGCAACGTTGATTTCGTGCGCATCGTCAGTATCGAGAACATTCACAACGCCGAGTACGTGAAGCGTTCCGAGGCGATCAGGGCGATGAACAACACTGTTCTCGATTCCCTTGATGTGATTCTGCGTCGTGGCGTTGAAGAGGGTGTCTTCCGCACCGGCTTGGTGCCGCTGGATGTGCATCTGCTGATCAGTTCGTTCTGCTTCTATCGCGTTTCGAACCGCCATACCGTGGGTGAGATTTTCCAGATCGACTTGCCGGACGAACGCATCAAGCTGCGTCATCGGGAGATGATTTGCGAGTCGGTCCTGCGTTATTTACAGGCTTGAAAAGATCGCAGCCTTCGGCAGCTCCTACGTCAATCGCATTGATCTGCAGGAGCTGCCGAAGGCTCGGTCCGCGCTCGGGCAATCTTTTGATTTTCAGTCATTCATGCTCTGGAAATGCTCAAGCATCCGCTGGGCATCGGGCATCACGCCGCTGAACAGTTCGAACGCCTTCACCGCCTGAAACACCGCCATGTTGCCGCCGTCCAGCGTTCGGCAACCGAGGGCGCGGGCGTGGTGTAGCAGTTCGGTTTCCAACGGGAAGTAAACGATCTCCGCCACCCACAATTCGGCCCGCAGCAACGCGACCGGCACCGGCATGCCCGGCAGTTTTTTCATGCCCATCGGCGTGGTGTTCACCAGGCCGTCAGCCCGGGCCATGGCGCTCGACAGGTCATACCCGGCCACCGCCCGACCGACGCCGAAATGCTGATTGAGGTTGTCTGCCAGATCCTGGGCGCGGCGGATGTCCACGTCAAAAATGCTCAGCTGTTGTACGCCTTCATTCAATAACGCGTGGGCCACCGCCGCACCTGCGCCGCCAGCGCCCATTTGTACGACACGTTCAACGGCAACGCCCTTCAAGCCCCGGCGAAAACCCTCGGCAAAGCCCAGGCAGTCAGTATTGTGGCCGATGCGTTTGCCGTCCTTGAGCACCACGGTGTTGACCGCGCCTATACCGCGGGCTTCCGGCGAGAGTTCGTCGAGCAGCGGGATGATCGCCTGCTTGCATGGGAAGGTGATGTTCAGCCCGGTGAAATTCATGCGCTCGGCAGCCATCAACAGGTCGGGCAGGGCGTTACTGTCGAGCTTCAACTGATCAAGATCAATCAGGCGATACAGGTAGCGCAGCCCCTGGGCATCGCCTTCATGCTCGTGCATGGCCGGTGTGCGGGAAGCCTGGATGCCGGCACCAATCAGCCCGGCCAGTATCACGTGGTTCTGAGTCACGGCGATCACCCCTTCAAACGATGGCTGAAGTGTTCCAGGGCCAGGCGATAGCCATGACTGCCAAAACCGGCCATTACCGCCGTTGCAATGGCGGATACGAACGAGTGATGGCGAAAGGGCTCGCGTGCATGCACGTTGGACAGGTGGACTTCGATCACCGGCAGTTCGCTGGCAACCAGGGCGTCGCGAATGGCGACCGAGGTGTGGGTCCACGCGGCAGGATTGATGACGATCCCGGCGCAGCGGCCACGGGCGGCGTGAATCCAGTCGAGCAATTCGCCTTCATGGTTGGTCTGGCGAAACTCCACCGCCAGGCCGAACTCTTCGGCGGCGCGTGCGCACAGGGTCGAGATGTCTGCCAGGGTTTCGTGGCCGTAAGTCGCCGGTTCACGGGTGCCGAGCAGGTTCAGGTTCGGGCCGTTGAGCACCAGAACGATAGGGGACATCGGAATCTCTCCACTTATTATTTTTGGAATCGGCCGAGGTTTTCGACCTGTGGGGATAAATTGTACTAACTAGTTAATTCGGTCAATTGAAGAGAAGGCACGCTGACGGTTTGTGGGCGATGATCGGACACTTTCGGTGTTCAGCGCGGCAAGTGCTCCACCAGAAAATCGATAAACGCCCTCAAGCGCAGCGGTACATGCCGACTTTGCGGGTAAAGCAACGTGAATGGCCGCGAGCGCCCGCCATAGGGCTTGAGTACTTCCACCAGCGAGCCGTCGGCCAGTTCCTTTTCCACGATAAAACGATAGGTCTGAAACAACCCCGCTCCGTGTTTGGCCAAGGTGACACCGCCCAGCACATCGTCGGAACAGCTGAGGCTGCCCTCGGCCAGAATCTCCCGGGGCACGCCTTCATCGTTGAACAACCAGGCAATGCGCCGGCCACTGCTGGGCAATTCGTACTGAATGCATTCGTGGTTTTCGAGGTCGTCGAGGGTTTGTGGAATGCCGGCCCGTTTCAGGTAATCAGGGCTGGCGATCATCACCAGGGCGGCATCTTCCAGCTGCCGGGCGATCAGGCCGGAATCCGGGATGGCTCGTACACGAATCGCCATGTCGTAGCCTTCGCCGACGAAATCGATGTTGCGATTGCTGATGTGCGACTCGACCTTCACCGCCGGATAGCGCGCCCGAAATTCGGGCAACAGCGGCAGGATTCGATGATGCGCGTAGGTGGTCGGGATACTGATGCGCAAAGTACCGGACGGCACTTGCTGTTGGCCCATGACCTCACGCTGGGCCTCGACCAGTTGCGCCAGGGCCTGGCGGCATTCCTCGTAATAGCGGCGACCGCTGTCGGTCAGCTTCACGCTGCGGGTGGTGCGCGCAAACAGGCGCACACCCAGGCGCTCTTCCATGCGCGACACCGAACGGCTCACGGCAGCGGGCGTGACACCTGCCACCAGCGCCGCGGCAGTAAAACTGCCGGCCTCGGCGGCCAGGCAAAACAGCTCGATGCTGCCTAACTGAAGATCGTCGAATTGTCGCTGCATGATTGATTACACCGGGGATCAAATGAAGAGGCTGGACCAGTATTTATCAGGTGCCAGTGCCTTAAAGAAAGGATTTCTTACCAATTCGCGTGGTGTTGTGCAGGTTCGGGAATCGCCAGGACGCTAGCCTGAGGGCGGAAGAAATGATTTCACCGGTCATTACCGATGGTCAGAATTTTCCAGGGAATGTCGGATTCTCGGATTCATTAACCTAACGGATGGGTTAACATGAAGGTATGCAATTACAAAGGACTGTCGGTAGTGATCATGTTGCGAGACGAGCATTGTCCGCCTCATGCGCATGTGGAGGCGGGTACGTGGAGTGCAAGATTCAGGTTCAGTTTTTGGCACAACGGTGTCGAGCTTTGGGATGTCGTTCCGCTTTCGCGTCGGCCACCGTTGGCGGTGCTTGAGGGATTGCGCCAATCGCTCCAGCAACCTGCCCATTTGCGGCGCGCCCGGGGCATCTGGTGGCGAAAATTGCAAACGGCCTGTCTTGATAATCAATTGTGGGACTGGCAAAGCAACGAAGTCGTTATGGTGAAAAGGGTTGTCAGTACCACCAATATGATTGGATCGGCTTGCTACGAACCTGAATCGAACAGGACGTTGCTATCCCTGATAGGCGCACAGGAAAGTGTGGAGATCGAGTTATGAAAACGATAAAAGCCAAGGTTCAGGCCGATAGTCCCGTAACGGAAAGTAGCCTGGACAAAGCCATCGAACGTGGCGAGTTACGTAGAAAAAATAGCCTGCAAGCGACAGCGGTTACCTACCTGGCCCCCTGTCTGGCCGTCAGCTTCGAAGACGGCAGCGGTGTATTGCTGCCCGTGGCCAACTATCCGGAGTTCGATGATCTTGAGGTCGAGGACTACGCCAGTCTGACTGTCGGCTACGCGGGTACTGCCCTGTGTCATGAAGGCAAGGACCTGCATGTATCTATCGCCGGGATGATTTCTGCCAGCAAGCCGCTGATGGCCATGGCGGCCTCGGTCGTCGCTTCGCGCAATGGTCGCCAGAGCAGCGCCGCAAAGTCTGAAGCCGCGCGGGCCAACGGCAGGAAAGGCGGGCGCCCGCGCAAGGTCGATGTTGTCGTGTAAGTGCCCACAAAAAAGCCGTCGTGAAGACGGCTTTTTGTGTCAGGCAGGAGCCATCAACGCCGGGTCAGCATCACCCCGGATTCCATGTGATGGGTCCACGGGAACTGGTCGAACATCGCGCACCGGGTGACGCGGTGGGTGTCGTGCAGTTGGGCGATGTTGGCCGCCAGGGTCTCCGGGTTGCAGGAGATGTACAGGATGTTGTCGAAGCGCCGGGTCAGTTCGCAGGTGTCCGGGTCCATGCCGGCACGGGGCGGGTCGACGAACACGCTGCCGAACTCGTAGCTCTTGAGGTCGATGCCGTGCAGGCGGCGGAACGGACGCACTTCGTTCAAGGCTTCGGTCAGCTCTTCGGCGGACAAGCGCACCAGGGTGACGTTATCCACAGCGTTTTCGCTGAGGTTGCTCAGCGCCGCGTTGACCGAAGTCTTGCTGATTTCGGTGGCCAGCACTTTGCGCACGCGGGTGGCGAGCGGCAGGGTGAAGTTGCCGTTGCCGCAATACAGCTCCAGCAAATCATCGGAGCGATCGCCAAGCGCATCGTATGCCCAGTTGAGCATCTTCTGGTTCACCGTGCCGTTGGGCTGGGTGAACGCGCCTTCCGGCTGGCGGTAGCTGAAGGTGCGGCCGCCGACTTCCAGCTTCTCGAGCACGTAATCGTGGCCAATGACTTCGCGCTTGCCCTTGGAGCGGCCGATGATGCTGACGTTCAGGTCCGCCGCCAGTTTTGACGCCGCCGCATGCCAGTGCTCGTCCAGCGGGCGGTGATAGCACAGGGTGATCATTGCGTCGCCGGCCAGGGTGGTCAGGAACTCCACCTGGAACAGCTTGTGGCTCAGGGGCGCACTCGCTTGCCACGCAGCCTTGAGCTGCGGCATCAACTGGTTGATGCGCAGGCTGGCAATCGGGAACTCTTCGATCAGGATTGGCGTGCGTTTGTCTTCCTGGGAAAACATCGCGTAATGACGCTCGCCGGCCTCGCGCCACAGGCGGAACTCGGCGCGCAGGCGGAAGTTTTGCAGCGGCGAATCGAAAACGGCTGGCTCGGGTGCATCGAACGGGGCCAGCAGGTCACGCAAACGCGTGACTTTTTCTTCGAGCTGAACGGCATAGGCCTGAGAATCAAAAGTCATGCGTTGAACCAACCCAGCTTGATCACGAATAGAATCGACAGGATCACCAGCGCCGGGTTCAGCTCACGGCCACGACCGGACATCAGCTTGATGGCAGTCCAGGAAATGAAACCGAAAGCGATGCCATTGGCGATGGAATAAGTGAACGGCATCGCCAGCGCAGTGATCACCACCGGCGCGGCGACGGTAATGTCGTCCCAGTCTATTTCGGCCAGGCCGGATGTCATCAGCACGGCGACGAACAGCAGGGCTGGTGCGGTGGCGAAGGCCGGAACGCTGGCGGCCAGTGGCGAGAAGAACAGCGCCAGCAGGAACAGGATCGCCACCACGATGGCGGTCAGGCCGGTGCGGCCACCGGCACTCACGCCGGCAGCGGATTCGATGTAGCTGGTGGTGGTCGAGGTGCCCAGCAGGGAACCGGCCATGGCTGCAGTGCTGTCGGCGATCAGCGCGCGACCCATTTTCGGCATGTGACCGTCTTTGCGCATCAGACCGGCGCGCTTGGCGACGCCGATCAGAGTGCCGGAGTTATCGAACAGGTCAACGAACAGGAAGGCGAAGATCACGCTGACCAGACCGATGTCCAGTGCGCCCTTGATGTCCAGTTGCAAGAAGGTCGGGGCCAGGGACGGCGGCATCGACATCACACCGCCGAACGGGGTGAAGCCCATCACGATCGAAACGATGGTCACCACCAGAATGCCGATCAGCACCGCACCGCGCACGGCAAGGGCTTCGAGGGCGACGATCAGGGCAAAACCGAGGGTAGCGAGGATCGGCGCGGGTTGTTTCAGGTCACCGAGGCCGACCATGGTCGCCGGGTTACTGACCACGATACCGGCGTTGTGCAGGGCGATCAGTGCCAGGAACAGGCCGATACCGGCAGCAATCGCCGAGCGCAGCGGCAGCGGGATGCTGTTGATGATCCATTCACGGATGCGGAAGATCGACAGCAGGAAAAAGCACACCGCCGAGATGAACACCGCGCCCAGTGCCACTTGCCAGGTGTGGCCCATGTGCAGGACCACGGTGTAGGTGAAGAAGGCGTTCAGGCCCATGCCCGGTGCCAGGGCGATCGGGTAATTGGCGATCAGGCCCATGGTCGTCGAGCCGATGGCGGCTGCCAGACAGGTGGCGACAAACACCGCGCCCTTGTCCATGCCGGTCTCGCCAAGAATGCTCGGATTGACGAACAGAATGTAGGCCATGGCCAAAAAGGTCGTGACGCCCGCCAGAATCTCGGTCCGCACGTTGGTGTTGTGTGCCTTGAGTTGAAACAGCCTTTCCAGCATGTCTGCTCCCCGTGGCGCGCCGGGCGCCGTGAATGTATCGACCTCAACAGCAAAGCACAGGCAGCAGAACGCGCCTGGAAATTACTGTGGGCCGGAAAAAGCCGCGCATCATACCAGTAGCTTGGGGATATGGCTGCTTATGGCAGTGATCGTCGTCGATGTTTTGCGACAACACCAAGTGCGCCATACTGCGCGCTGGTTTTTTGGGGGTGGAAAGGTCCTGCATGAAAAGGCGTCTGGTTAGCGTGTTCGGCGTATGGATGGCGTTGTTGCTCGGGGCTCAAACGGCCGTGGCGGCCTCGGCTGCGCCACTGACGCAATTGAAGGTGCTCAAAGTCGCGTCGCCGTCCTGTGGCGTTGAAAACATCGACGAAGGGCAAACCCGGACGCGCTGCGATCACAATGGCCCGAACATCACGGTGTACGTGCTGGAAGTGGGTTATGGACGCGAGGCCCATGTCGCCCTGGACGGTTTCGAAGTGAATGGCACCCGCACACCGGTCTGCGCGTTCAAGAACGGCAACCTGACCAGTTGCACCCCAGGCGAAAAAACCGTCGGCTATTTGTATGCCCTCGATCTGGCGGGCAAGCAGGAAGGCACACTGACCTTTAGCAACACCTCGATCAACGCGCCCGGCAACACGATGTCGACGCAGCTTTACATCAAGTAACCACAGGTCCCGAACAAGGGTCAGGAAAGCTGACTACGCTTAAAAGATCATTCTGTGGACAATACCTGATGACCATTAGAGCCTTGATTGCCCTCGCCGAGGGCACCGATGACCTGCAAACCGTCACCCTGATCGACGTACTGCGCCGAGCCAAAATAGAAGTGGTGGTGGCCAGTATCGAAGGGCGGCGCATGCTCACCTGCGCCCGCGGCACGCGCCTGACGTCCGATGCCATGCTGGTGGATTTGCTGGCGCAGCCCTTCGACCTGATCGCCTTGCCGGGTGGTGCGGTGGGTTCGCAGCACTTGGCAGCCCACCAACCCCTGCAACAATTGATCAAGGATCAGGCGGCAGCCGGTCGCCTGTTCGCCGGCATCGCCGAGGCGCCCGCCGTGGCGCTGCAGGCCTTTGGCGTATTGCGTCAACGGCGCATGACCTGCCTGCCCTCGGCCAGCCATCAATTGTTGGGCTGTAACTTCGTCGATCAACCGGTGGTGGTCGACGGCAATTGCATCACCGCCCAGGGCTCGGCTGGCGCCTTGGCGTTTGCCCTGGCGCTGGTGGAGCAACTCTGCGGTAAAGCCACACGTGCGGCGGTGGCAGGGGAGTTGTTGGTTTAGCCTGCCTGGACTTTCGCTTCTTCCTTTTCTTCATCTTTAGCCACGTGCATGCGATCGCGGCTGGCCAGGCTCGGGAACAGTTTGACCCACACCCCGGTCACCACCAGCGTGCCGATCCCGCCCATGACCACGGCTGGCACGGTACCGAACCAGTGGGCAGTCAGGCCCGATTCGAATTCGCCCAACTGGTTTGAGGCACCGATGAACAGACCGTTCACGGCGCTGACCCGACCGCGCATTTCGTCCGGGGTTTCCAGTTGCACGAACGAGGCACGGATCACCATGCTGATCATGTCCGCCGCGCCCAGCACCACCAATACCGCCAGGGAAAACCAGAACGAGGTCGACAGGCCAAAGGCGATGGTTGCCACGCCGAAGACGCCCACGGCGGTGAACATCACCCGCCCGACGTTGCGCTCCACGGCAAACCGCGCCAGGAACAGCGACATCAGCAGTGCACCCACTGCCGGTGCCGAGCGCAAAAGGCCCAGCCCCCACGGGCCGGTCAGCAGGATGTCCTTGGCGAACACCGGCAGCAACGCCGTCGCACCACCCAATAGCACCGCGAACAGATCGAGGGAGATCGCCCCGAGAATGTCCGGACGACTGCGGATAAAGCGAATGCCCGCCAGCAGTGAATCCAGAGTGGCCTTGCCCTTGTTCAGCGGGGTTTGCCGGGCTGGCAGGTTGAGCATCAGCGAACAGGCGATGACATACAAAAGCACCGTCGGGCCATACACCCAGACGCTGCCGAAGGCGTAGAGCAAACCGCCGAGGGCCGGGGCGACGATGGTGGCCGATTGCTGGGCCGATTGCGCGGCGGCGACCGCACGGGGAAACAGCGCGCTGGGCACGATGCTCGGCAACAGGGCCTGGGTGGTCGGCATTTCAAAGGAACGCGCGGCGCCGAGCAGGAAGGCCAGGATAAAGATCATTTCCCGGGTGACCTGGTCGGTGGCACTGCCAATGGCCAGCGACAGGGCGATCAATGCCTGCACGGACTGGCAGATCGCCGCGACTTTGCGCCGGTCATAGCGGTCGGCGACGTGTCCTGTGTGCAGCATGAACAGCACGCGCGGGGCGAACTCGACCAGGCCGACCAGACCCAGGTCGAGCACGTTGCCGGTCAACCGATACAGGTTCCAGCCGATGGCCACGGTGAGCATCTGGAAGCCGCTGGCGGTGAAGACCCGGGCCAGCCAGAACGCGAGAAAAGGGCGATGGTGACGTAACAGCAAGGGCTCTTGGCTGGGCATCGGCGGGACAATCTGGGGGAGAGGGGAGCGGCGAGATTATCACCAACCTGTAACAGGAAGTTGTCATGACAAAAAAATAGTTAGCTAGATACCGATCTTGGAAACACAGGAAGCACTGTAGGAGCGGGCTTGCCCGCGAAGACGGCGGCACATTCAAAAGTGATGTGCATCACCAACCGCTTTCGCGGGCAAGCCCGCTCCTACTGGTAGCGTGTTGCTGGCGATGACAAAAGCCGTGAGGCAACTTGTCACGCGGCAAAAGGCCACGCGGGTTATCCCCGAAAATGGGACTACTCTTTCAACGTTGATTGATCCAGATCAAAACCCACAAAAGGAATTGATCCGGCGGCCGCAAGGCCAGATTCCCTGCGTTGTGATGCGTGCAAAAAAAGAACAAACAGAGATTCGCCACACTCCATATCCGTGGGGACCGTGGGTGCAGGCTTCCAGCCAGCAGCCGTACTACCTGACAGAGGAAGACTTATGTTCGGTTTAGAGGCACTTGATCTCGCCCGAATTCAGTTCGCGTTCACCATCTCGTTCCACATCCTGTTTCCGGCCATCACCATCGGCCTGGCGAGTTACCTGGCGGTACTCGAAGGCCTGTGGCTGAAAACCCATAACGACACCTACCGTGACCTCTACCATTTCTGGTCGAAAATCTTTGCCGTCAACTTCGGCATGGGGGTGGTTTCCGGCCTGGTCATGGCCTATCAGTTCGGCACCAACTGGAGCCGCTTCTCGGACTTCGCCGGCTCGGTTACCGGGCCGTTGCTGACCTATGAAGTGCTTACGGCGTTCTTCCTCGAGGCCGGGTTCCTCGGCGTCATGCTGTTTGGCTGGAACAAGGTCGGACGTGGCCTGCACTTCTTCGCCACCGTGATGGTGGCCATCGGTACACTGATCTCGACGTTCTGGATTCTTGCCTCCAATAGCTGGATGCAGACCCCGCAGGGCTTCGAGATCGTCAACGGTCAGGTCATACCCACCGACTGGCTGGCGGTTATCTTCAATCCGTCGTTCCCGTATCGCCTGATGCACATGGCCACGGCGGCGTTCGTCGCCACGGCCTTCTTCGTTGGTTCCTCCGCGGCCTGGCATTTGCTGCGCGGCAGGGACAACCCGGCGATCCGCAAAATGCTCTCGATGGCCATGTGGATGGCATTGATCGTCGCGCCGATCCAGGCGGTCATTGGCGATTTCCACGGTCTCAATACGCTTGAGCATCAGCCGGCAAAAATCGCCGCGATCGAAGGCCACTGGGAAAACAAGGGTAACGAGGCGACGCCGCTGATCCTGTTCGGCTGGCCGGACATGAAAGAAGAGAAAACCAGGTTTGCTGTCGAAATTCCGTACCTGGGTAGCCTGATCCTGACTCACTCGCTGGACAAGCAAGTCCCGGCGCTCAAGGAGTTCCCGCCTGAAGACCGGCCGAATTCGACCATTGTGTTCTGGTCATTCCGGATCATGGTGGGTCTGGGCATGCTGATGATCTTCACCGGTTTGTGGAGCCTGTGGCTGCGCAAGCGTGACACCCTCTACTCCTCGCGGCCGTTCCTGTACCTGGCGCTGTGGATGGGGCCGTCCGGTCTGATCGCTCTCCTCGCCGGCTGGTTCACCACCGAAATCGGCCGCCAGCCATGGGTGGTTTACGGCCTGATGCGCACGGCGGATGCGTCGTCCAACCATAGCTTCATGCAGATGAGCATCACCCTGATCCTGTTTGTCGTGGTCTATTTCGCGCTGTTTGGTGCCGGTCTTGGCTACATGATGCGCCTGGTGCGCAAGGGGCCGAAAATCGACGAAGGCAAGGAAACCAACGACGGTGGCCCTGGCCGGAAACGCACACCGGCCCGACCGTTTTCCGCAGCCGACGGCGACCACATCGACGCCGATCACAGCCTGACCAAGGAGATTTGAATCATGGGTATTGATCTTCCGCTGATCTGGGCCGTGATCATCATCTTCGGCATCATGATGTACGTGGTCATGGACGGTTTCGACCTGGGCATCGGCATTCTCTTCCCGTTCATTCCGGGCAAGACGGATCGCGATGTGATGATGAACACCGTCGCCCCGGTCTGGGACGGCAACGAGACCTGGCTGGTGTTGGGGGGCGCGGCGTTGTTCGGCGCGTTTCCGCTGGCCTATTCGGTGGTGCTCTCGGCGTTGTACCTGCCGCTGATCCTGATGTTGATCGGGTTGATCTTCCGCGGTGTGGCCTTCGAGTTCCGCTTCAAGGCCAGGGACGACAAGCGCCATCTGTGGGACAAGGCGTTCATTGGTGGTTCGGTCACTGCAACGTTCTTCCAGGGTGTTGCGCTCGGCGCGTTCATCGATGGGCTGCCAGTGGTCAATCGGCAGTTCGCCGGTGGTTCACTGGACTGGCTGACCCCGTTCACGATGTTCTGTGGTGCGGCGCTGGTGGTGGCGTATGCGCTGCTCGGTTGCACCTGGCTGATCATGAAGACCGAAGGCAAGTTGCAGGAACAGATGCATGACCTGGCCCGGCCATTGGCCTTCGTGCTGCTGGCGGTGATTGGCATCGTCAGCATCTGGACCCCGTTGGCCCACGCAGAAATCGCCGCACGCTGGTTCACCATGCCGAATCTGTTCTGGTTCATGCCGGTGCCGATTCTGGTGCTGGTGACGATGTACGGACTGATTCGCGCCGTGGCCCGCAACGCGCACTACACGCCGTTCCTGCTGACCCTGGTGCTGATCTTCCTCGGTTACAGCGGGTTGGGCATCAGCTTGTGGCCGAACATCATCCCGCCGTCGATCTCGATCTGGGATGCCGCCGCGCCGCCGCAAAGTCAGGGTTTCATGCTGGTGGGCACGCTGTTCATCATTCCGTTCATCCTGGGCTACACCTTCTGGAGCTACTACGTGTTCCGCGGCAAGGTCACCCATGAAGACGGCTATCACTAGCCCTGTGCACCACGAAACTAATGTGGGAGCGAGCCTGCTCCGGGCGGCGTTCCGACGATGGCGTCCTGACAGACGCCATCGATCTACATCGGAGGATTTATCAATGAACGGCAAACACACCCTGCACGACATTGAAGAAGCCGAAAAAAAACCGCTGTGGCAGCGGCTAGGCTGGTTGGCCCTGATCTGGGGCGGCAGCGTCGGCGCCTTGTTCATCGTCGCCAGCCTGATGCGTCTGTTCATGAACGCGGCCGGCCTGACCACGCACTGACATCTCCCCCGTGGCCTCAGGGCACGGATTTACGACCCTCCGACCGGAGGGTTTTTTTTTACCTGTTACTTACGCGCCTTGAGGATGACGAATTTCGGATTGGTTGCCACTTGCTCGACACCGCGGAACAATCGCGCGAGCTTGCTGTGGTAACCCAGGTGACGATTGCCGACGATGTACAGCGCGCCGCCTACGACCAGCGCTTCGCGCGCCTGCTGGAACATCCGCCAGGCCAGGAAATCGCCCACCACCTGTTGCTGGTGAAACGGTGGATTGCACAACACGACATCAAGCGATTGCGGTTCCTGGCCGGCCAGGCCATCACCGGCACGCACGATCACTTCCCGTTCACCCAAGGCTGCGTGCCAGTTCTCGGATGCCGATTGCACGGCCATGAACGACTCGTCCACCAGCGTATAGTGGGCCTGGGGGTTTTGCAGGGCGCTGGCGATGGCCAGGACGCCGTTGCCGCAGCCGAGATCGGCGACCCGCGCCGAGCCGAGGTTTTTCGGCAAGTGTGGCAAAAATGCCCGGGTGCCGATGTCCAGGCCTTCGCGGCAAAACACATTGGCGTGGTTGAGCAGTTCGATAGCCGGGTCGTCTAGTCTGTAGCGCGTTGGGTAAGGCGATACAACTGGCGTTTTGTCTTGCGCCGTGGCAATCAATAGCCGCGCCTTCTTCACGGCCAATGAGGCTTGCACCGGGCCGATGTAACGCTCCAGCAAGTCGCCCGCGGCCCGGGGCAGATGTTTGATCATGGCCGCGGCAACCACTTGGGCGCCGGGTGCCAGTTGACCTTGCAGGCGGATCAGTTGTTCTTCCAGCAGTGCCAGGGTTTTCGGTACACGGATCAGCACGCAGTCGAACGGTCCGGCAAAGGTTTCGCTGGCGGGTATGCTCGGCACCGCATCAAACGCCAGGCCGTTGCGCACCAGGTTCTTTTCCAGCCCCTGCAAGGCCAGGAACGAATCACCGCTGCTGATCACCCGCACCTTGCCCGCCAGGCTGGCCGCCAACGCGCCGAAACTGTCATTGAGCACCAATACCCGGGTGTCCGACGCCGGCTGCTGTTCGGCCAGATGATTGAGCAGGTATTCATCGGCCGCATCGAAAGCTTGCAGCGGTTCATTCTGCTGTTCGGGCTGGCGGATCAGGTCGAGGCTGGCGAAGGGTGTTTCGAGCAAAGGCATGGGGTGGGGCTCTGGGTAATCAACGGATGTCCCGCTGCCTAAGGCGTTGGAGCGGGCGGGGCCGACCGAGTGTACTGCGTCGTGCAGGTCTACACGCCATCACTCAGGAGGGACCGCAAATGGTACGTTTTTTTTGCCTGGATTACCCGCAGGTTTTCCCGCAGTCGGGCGCTTTCAGATGGCCCCGGACCGGGCTGCGGCGATGACTGCCGCAATCTTGTTGTTGACGCCGAGCTTCTCGATAGCCCTGTGCACATGAAAGTTGATGGTGCGCTCACTCAAATTGAGGATCCTGGCAATTTCATAGGCCGTCTTGCCGTCGGCCGACAGTTTCAATACTTCGAGTTCCCGCCGTGACAAGGGCGGAACCTGGGGGCGAGCCGGTTTTTTTGGTTGCATTGCGTTCGCCAGAGCGTGCAAATGGCGGCTGATGAACACCGAGTATCCAAGATGCTCGTACAACTCATAGGCTGAAATCGGGCAATGGCTTCTGGCCAGGCTGAAAATGCTGCGCAGACCGGTTTCCTCATCAAAGATCGCCTGGGACCAGCCATGCTGCAAGCCCTGTTGTCGCAGCAACTGCCATAACCATGGCGTCCTGGAAAAAAGCTCTTCACTCCAGAGAACAGGCAACATTGAATGATTGCAGTGTGCCACTATCGGGTCTATTTGCGTGGCGTTGCTTTTTTCATATTGAGTATTCCACTCTTGGGGGAAGTTGTTCAGGTTCACTGTACTGGTGTCGACCCCGAATGAGTTCGAAGTAATTGAAAAGCCACAAAATTTATATCCAAGGTTTCTAGCGAAACTGAGCGCGATTCGATAGGCGGTATTGATCTCTTGTGTGTGCGCCAATTGTTTGAGCTGTGACTCCTTCCAGATCTCCATACAGTGATCTCCATTAGAGTGTCTTCTGGGTGCCGTATTGGATCCGGGATCCGGCACGCCACGAAGTGTAGGACATTTCCTGCAGAAGTGGTTCGACAATTTTGCTCTTTTGACTGTTGGAAAAGTGTGCTCAAGGTTCTTAGGGAATAAGTGGTTATGAAATGCCACATATCATTTTATATATAGGGTTGTATCCGTATTCTGTAATCGACGACTAGTGCGCATTAATGTCACTACAAATTGTCGGTGGTTACGCTGCTTCCTTTGCGGGACACTGGGGTATCTGTTGATTGGAGCCTTCCATGTCCGTCAGTGAAGAAAAATTTACGCGCCAGACCTTGCTCGAGGTTCATCCGTTGACCCCGAACCTGTTTACCCTGCGCGCCACGCGGGATGCCGGGTTTCGTTTTCGTGCGGGGCAGTTTGCCCGGTTGGGCGTCACCAAGGCTGACGGCAGCACGGTATGGCGCGCCTACTCCATGGTGTCCTCGCCCTTTGACGAGTTCCTCGAGTTCTTTTCCATTGTCGTACCGGGCGGTGAGTTCACCAGTGAGCTGAGCCGCCTGGGCGTTGACGATACATTGCTGGTCGACCGCCAGGCCTTCGGCTATTTGACGCTGGACCGTTTTGTCGATGGCCGCGATCTGTGGTTGTTATCCACAGGCACGGGCATCGCGCCGTTCCTGTCGATACTCCAGGATTTCGAAGTCTGGGAGAGATTCGAGCGGATCATCCTGGTCTACAGCGTTCGCGAAGCCCGGGAACTGGCTTATCAGGAGCTGATCGCGGGGCTGGCGCAACTTGAGTATCTGGCTGAATACGCACACAAATTGCAATTCATCGCCACCGTCACTCGTGAGCAGCATCCTGGCGCATTGAACGGACGGATCACCACACTGATTGAAAGCGGCGAGTTGGAGCGCAGCGCGGGAGTTGCGCTGACGCCTGAGCATTCACGGGTCATGCTGTGCGGCAACCCGCAGATGATCGATGATACGCGCAAGTTGCTTAAACAGCGGGACATGCACTTGAGCCTCAGCCGGCGACCCGGCCAAGTGGCGGTGGAAAACTTCTGGTAAGCAAAACGGCGCCGCAAAGGCGCCGTTCTTTGCCAGTGCAGTCAAGGCCGGTTGTTTTGGGCCTTGAGCAAGTCGCGGATCTCGCCCAGCAACTCTTCTTCCTTGGTGGGAACCGGCGGCAGGCTAGGGGCCACGGACTCCTCACGCTTCAGGCGGTTGATGGCCTTGACGCCCATGAAGATCGCAAAGGCGACGATGACGAAGTCGATGATGGTCTGGATGAACTTGCCATAGGCCAGCACCACCGCAGGAATGGCGCCGTCTGCTGCCTTGAGCGTTATGGCCAGATCACTGAAGTCCACGCCACCGATCAGCATCCCGATTGGCGGCATGATCAGGTCACCGACAAACGACGTAACGATCTTGCCGAAGGCCGCACCGATGATGATGCCGACGGCCATGTCGACCACGTTGCCTTTGACCGCGAAGGCCTTGAACTCGTTTAGCACGCCCATAGGTTATTCCTTGTTACAGATGAGGTAGATGTGCGCAGTGTAAATCAGCAAATCGCATCCTGCTCGAATCAACTGCCTGCTGTGCTTGCCAGCCATTGACCCGGGTGGTGTTGAAAAATTCACCGATTGATCTCATCTGAGGTCGGTCAGGCCTTCTGAGGCGTTCGCATACGACTTTTTTCAGCGAAATGGCGCCATTTGTGTGGGCGAGCCAAGGTTGAGCGACCACTCCTGAATGGGGACGCTCAAGATGATCGGGCAGTTAGTGGCCAAAAAGGCTGCATTGAAAATTAAACGCAGGTGAAGTGATATGAACTGTTTCGTTAGTTTGGTGTGTCTGACAAGTTGCACGTTTCTCTGAATCACTGCTGCGTTTTGTGTGAATGTTTTCGAAGTTGTGCAAAAAGTATGTAAATGAACAAAGTCTGTATAGGTTTTCGAAGTGTGTGGTATGGCATGTCCCTAGAGTTTGTTGGCCGAGTTGAGCGAAAAACTTATACAAGGTTTTGTAGGGTGGGTGTATCTCAATATACCTGTGTTTAATAAGGTTATTTGAAGTCATCAAAAGGGTTGCGAAATATCTGGCCGCACTCGCGCGCCTTGGCTGAGCTATCATCGCGTTTTTTTCCGGGAGTTCCGATGGCCAAGGCCAAGCGCATGTACGGCTGCACCGAGTGCGGCTCAACCTTCCCCAAATGGGCCGGCCAGTGCGGTGAGTGCGGGGCCTGGAACACGCTTACCGAAACCATGGTGGAAAGCGGCGGGGCAGCCGCCCCCAGCGGTCGTACCGGCTGGACCGGCCAGCAGGCGCAGATCAAGACTCTGGCCGAAGTCAGTGTCGAAGAAATTCCGCGCTTCTCCACCGCATCCAGCGAGCTGGACCGGGTTCTGGGTGGTGGTCTGGTGGATGGCTCGGTGGTGCTGATCGGTGGCGACCCCGGCATCGGCAAGTCGACCATTCTGTTGCAAACCTTGTGCAACCTCGCCAAGAGTATGCCGGCGCTGTATGTCACCGGTGAAGAATCCCAGCAGCAAGTGGCCATGCGTGCGCGGCGCCTGGGGTTGCCTCAGGATCAATTGCGGGTCATGACCGAAACCTGCATCGAAACCATCATTGCCACGGCCCGTCAGGAAAAGCCCAAGGTGATGGTGATCGACTCGATCCAGACGATATTTACCGAGCAATTGCAATCGGCACCGGGCGGTGTATCCCAGGTGCGCGAAAGCGCGGCGTTGCTGGTGCGTTATGCCAAACAGAGCGGCACGGCGATTTTCCTGGTGGGCCACGTCACCAAGGAAGGCGCGCTGGCTGGCCCTCGGGTGCTGGAGCACATGGTCGACACCGTGCTGTATTTCGAAGGTGAGTCCGACGGGCGCCTGCGTCTGCTGCGGGCGGTGAAGAACCGCTTCGGTGCAGTCAATGAACTGGGCGTTTTCGGCATGACCGACAAAGGTCTGAAAGAAGTCTCCAACCCGTCGGCGATTTTTCTGACCCGTGCCCAGGAAGAAGTCCCGGGCAGTGTGGTGATGGCAACATGGGAAGGCACACGGCCGATGCTGGTGGAGGTTCAGGCGCTGGTGGACGACAGTCACCTGGCCAACCCGCGTCGGGTCACGCTGGGGCTGGATCAAAACCGGCTGGCGATGTTGCTGGCGGTGCTGCACCGTCACGGTGGCATTCCGACCCACGATCAGGACGTGTTTCTCAACGTGGTCGGCGGGGTCAAGGTGCTGGAAACGGCGTCCGACCTGGCGTTGATGGCAGCGGTGATGTCCAGTTTGCGCAACCGGCCGTTGCCCCACGATCTGCTGGTGTTCGGTGAAGTCGGGCTTTCCGGTGAAGTGCGTCCGGTGCCGAGCGGTCAGGAGCGTTTGAAAGAAGCGGCCAAGCACGGCTTCAAACGGGCCATCGTGCCCAAGGGCAATGCGCCGAAGGAGGCGCCGGCGGGGTTGCAGGTCATTGCTGTGACCCGGTTGGAACAGGCACTCGACGCGCTGTTCGAGTAACTAACAGACGAAACACAAACCCTGTAGGAGTGAGCCTGCTCGCGATTTCGGTGTGTCAGCCAGCAGCAATGTGACTGTCAGATTACAATCGCGAGCAGGCTCGCTCCTACAGGGGAATTCGATGATGGCTAGATTTCGATCAGGGCACCCAATTCTCGCTCCAGCTCCTGCGGATCGGCGAGGTTGAGCTCGATCAACCGCCGCAGGCACTCGATGGACTCCAGGCTGATGTGCCGGCAGACAAAGCCGAGTTGGCCATGATCGTCGTGGGTCAGTTGCACGTCCATGATGATGTCCGCCTCTTCGCCCAAATGAATGTCGACCACAAAATCTTGCTGCGCATTGCCCAGCCACGGAACGGGTCGCTCGATCAGCAACCCCTTGAGCGACAGATCAATCAGCTTCACCGACCAGGTGGACTCTCCCTGACTCAGCTCGGTTCGGGCATCGAACGCAATACGTTTGAAGCGGCGACGTTCGGCAGGGTGTTCGCTCATGACGCGATCCTCGTAGATGTACGCTGACTATAGACCTGCATACTTCAAGGCGGCCAGCGCGTGCGGGTGTCCAGACCAATGTCGGGGTATGGTCTTTGTCGTCAGGAGAGCTAAACTCGATATGGTTGTCTTTCTTGTCCACTCTGGCTGGAATATCAAAATGAAAAATAACAATAGCCCGCTACGCCATTTGCCTTGGCTGGTGCTGGCAATCACAGGTGCGTGCGCCCTGGGTGTCGTGGCATTGCGCCGGGGCGAGGCAATCAACGCCTTGTGGATTGTGGTCGCTGCCGTGGCCATTTATCTGGTCGCCTATCGCTACTACAGTCTGTTCATCGCTAACAATGTCATGCAACTCGATGCACGACGGGCCACGCCTGCCGTGCTCAACAATGACGGTCTGGACTACGTGCCGACCAACAAACACATTCTTTTCGGTCACCACTTCGCGGCTATCGCCGGCGCGGGGCCGCTGGTTGGCCCGGTCTTGGCAGCGCAGATGGGCTACTTGCCCGGCACGCTGTGGCTGATCGCCGGCGTGGTGCTGGCCGGTGCCGTTCAGGACTTCATGGTCCTGTTCATGTCCACCCGCCGCAATGGCCGCTCCCTCGGCGACATGGTTCGCGAGGAAATGGGCCGCATCCCCGGCACTATTGCGCTGTTCGGCTGCTTCCTGATCATGATCATCATCCTCGCAGTGCTGGCGCTGATCGTGGTCAAAGCCCTGGCCGAGAGCCCGTGGGGTATTTTCACGGTGATGGCGACTATCCCGATCGCGATGTTCATGGGCATCTACATGCGCTACATCCGCCCCGGTCGCATCGGCGAGATCTCGGTGATCGGCGTGCTGTTGCTGCTCGGCTCGATCTGGCTCGGCGGGCAGATTGCCGCGGATCCGGTGTGGGCCAAGGCGTTCAGCTTCACCGGTGTGCAAATCACCTGGATGCTGATCGGCTATGGTTTTGTCGCGGCGGTGTTGCCGGTGTGGTTGATCCTGGCGCCCCGTGACTACCTGTCGACCTTCCTGAAAATCGGCACCATCGTCGCCCTGGCCATCGGCATTCTGATCACCATGCCCGAGCTGAAAATGCCGGCCCTGACCCAGTTCATCGACGGCACCGGCCCGGTGTGGAAGGGCGGGCTGTTCCCGTTCCTGTTCATCACCATCGCCTGTGGCGCGGTCTCGGGTTTCCACGCGCTGATCGCCTCCGGGACCACGCCGAAACTGCTGGATAACGAAACCAACGCCCGCTACATCGGTTACGGCGGCATGCTGATGGAATCCTTCGTGGCCATCATGGCCATGGTCGCCGCGTCGGTGATCGAACCGGGCGTGTACTTCGCCATGAACAGTCCGGCCGCGGTTGTCGGCGGGGATGTGGTGGCGGTAGCAACAGCGGTCAGCAACTGGGGCTTTGCCATCACACCGGAAGCCTTGCAAGCGGTGGCCCATGACATCGGTGAAATTACCATTCTGGCCCGCGCCGGTGGTGCACCAACCCTGGCGGTCGGTATCGCACAAATCCTGCACAGTGTTCTGCCGGGTGAAAACACCATGGCGTTCTGGTACCACTTCGCGATCCTGTTCGAAGCGCTGTTCATCCTGACTGCGGTCGACGCCGGTACCCGCGCCGGGCGTTTCATGCTCCAGGACTTGCTCGGTTCGTTCGTGCCGGCCCTGCGCCGCACCGAATCCTGGACCGCCAACCTGATCGCTACCGCCGGTTGTGTGACCATGTGGGGCTGGTTGCTGTATCAGGGCGTGATCGATCCGCTGGGCGGCATCAACACCTTGTGGCCGCTGTTCGGTATCTCCAACCAGATGCTGGCCGGTATCGCGCTGATGCTCGGCACCGTGGTGCTGATCAAGATGAAACGCCAGCGCTACATCTGGGTCACCTTGCTGCCGGCGGCATGGCTGCTGATTTGTACCACCACGGCGGGCTTCATCAAGCTGTTCGATGCCAACCCGGCGATCGGCTTCCTGTCGCTGGCCAAAAAATACAGCGATGCGCTGGCCAACGGTCAGATCCTCGCCCCGGCCAAGGACATCACCCAGATGCAGCACGTGATCTTCAACGCCTACACCAACGCAACGCTGACCGCGCTGTTCCTGTTCGTGGTGTTCAGCATCCTGTTCTATGCGCTCAAGGTCGGTATTTCCGCCTGGGGCAGCAAGGGGCGTACGGATAAGGAAGCGCCATTCCAGGCGCTGCCGGAAGCGTGATCGAGGATTTGCACCATGTTCAATGACCTGAGTCGCCTCGGTAAATACCTCGGTCAGGCCGCGCGCCTGATGGTCGGCATGCCCGACTACGACAACTACGTCGAGCATATGCAGAGCAAGCACCCGGACAAACCGGTGATGGACTACGAAGCGTTCTTTCGCGAGCGTCAGGAAGCCCGTTACGGTGGCAAGGGTGGACCGAAGTGCTGTTGATCTTGTAGGAGCGAGCTTGCTCGCGATGGACGTAAGGTTGACGCGTGTATTCAGAAAGCACGCGTTATCGTTGACGTCCATCGCGAGCAAGCTCGCTCCTACAGTTTTTTAAACGTAGGGGAGATTTTTGTTTTGCTCACACCCGTCCCGGTCACAATCCTCAGCGGCTTCCTCGGTGCCGGCAAGACCACCCTGTTGCGCCATCTGCTCAAGGCCGAGCACGGCCTGAAAATCGCCGTCATCGAGAACGAATTCAGCGATGCCGGCATCGATACCCAGTTGTTGGGTGATGAGCCGGTGCAAGTGATGACGCTGTCCAACGGCTGCGTCTGCTGCACCATCCATACGGACCTGACCAAAGCGCTTTATCTGTTGCTGGAGCGTCTGGATCAGGGCGATATCGCCTTCGACCGCCTGGTGATCGAATGCACCGGCCTGGCCGATCCGGCGCCCGTGGCGCAAACCTTTTTCATCGACGAAGAGTTGCGCGAGCGCTATATCCTCGATGGCATCATCACGCTGGTCGACGCGGCACATGCCGACTTGCACCTGACCCAGACCATCGCCCAGGCGCAGATCGGTTTCGCCGACCGCTTGCTGGTGAGCAAGCGCGACCTGGTAGACGAGGCGACCTTCACCGCGTTAAGCGAGCGCCTGGCCCGCATCAACCGTCGTGCGCCGATCCGCGTGGTCGACCACGGCAAGATCGACCTGGCCGAGTTGCTCGATGTGCGCGGCTTCAACCTCAATGCCGATCTCGGCGGCGGCGTGAGCTTGCGCCCGGTCAGCCAGGCCCCGTCCATCGACCGCATTTCCAGCCTGGTGCTGCGCACCGACAAGCCGCTGGATATCGACAGGCTCAGCGAGTTCATGAACGAACTGCTGGAAGACCATGGCAAGCAACTGCTGCGCTACAAAGGTGTATTGAATATCCTCGGCGAATCGCGTCGCATGGTGTTTCAGGGTGTACTGAAGCTTTATGGTTTCGACTGGGATACAGAGTGGGCTGAAGATGAATCGCGTGAAAGCGTGATCGTGTTTATTGCTGATGATTTGCCGGAAGAGAAGATTCGTGAGGGGTTTGCACGGGTGGCGGCGGTCTGAAGCTTTATGGCGTTTGTGAGGACGCCATCGCGGGCTTGCCCGCGATGCGATCTAGCCGGCAGCACAATGTTCACGGGTTGTATTGAACAGAGTCTGTTCCAGATAATCCAGATGCCGGTTGAGCACAATTTCCGCCTTCGCAGCATCCCCTCGCTCCAGTGCATCCAGGATCTCCATGTGCACCTGCCACGCGCAATAATCCATCGACTGCGGATCAAACTGCGCAAGTGCCAACGAAGTCAGCGGCACCAGGCTGTCTAGAAAATGCGATAACGGTGCATTACCTGCCATTTCAGCCAATCGCAGGTGAAACTCTCCCGACAAACGGATCGTCCGACCACGCTCAGTGCATTGACGCTCGCTATCGACCAGCGTCCGCAGTTGCTTCAGGTCTTGCGCGCAGGGTCGCTGACAGGCCAGCCGCAACAGCATGATCTCGGCCAGACGCCGGGCATGCAGTGCCTGCCGGGTATGCTCTGCATCAAACTCGGCGATGCGGGGACGATGGTTGACTCGAAGAGTGATGATCTGCTGATGGGACAGTCGCGTCAGCACATCACGCATGTCGCTGCGCCTTGCACCGAACATCTGCGCCAGGCTTTCTTCCGTAAAGCGACTGGCCGAATGGATGCGCTGTTCGAGAATCGCATCGAGGACCCGCGAATACAGATCATCCACCGAAGGGCGGACGGGCAAGGTAGCGAGCGTTTGTGGCGAGGCGTAGCTGTTCATGGCCAATCTCCAGTTCGAAGAGGTTTCAACTGCCGAGGTTGTCTTCCGGGATGTTCAGTTCGATGCCCATGCGCTGGCCTTCGCGCAAAATGTGCCGACGCATCTCGGCGCTGGCCTGGGCGCTGTTCTTGCTGCGGATCGCCCGCACCACCGCTTCGTTTTCTTCAAGGCGTTCAGCCAGATGCTCCGGGGAGTTGCGCAACACTTCGGCGCTTTGCTTGAGGGCATTGCTGGTTTGCTGGACCACGCTCTGGAAGATCGGATTCGACGTCAGCGTGAACAGCTCTTCGTGGAAGGCGATGTAGGCGCTTACGCCGGCTTCACTGTCATTGGCCTCCAGGGCTTCGCGCATGTCCATCAGGGTCAGGCGCAGTTGCCCGACTTCCTTGCTGCTGATGGACTGCGCCACGAGGCCGACGATGAACGGTTCGAGGGTGTAACGCAGTTGCAGCACGTCCTCCAGGCTCGCTGCGGCCACTGCGCTTTCGTGGGACTGGCCATCGCTGAGACTGGCCTCGAGTACCACTACGCCTTTGCCCGGCATCGAGCGCACCAGGCCAAGGGTTTCCAGGACGATGACCGCCTCACGCAGGCTCGGGCGGCTGATACCCAGTTGTTCGGCCAGTTCGCGTTGCCCTGGCAGCATTTCGCCCGAGCGCCACTGACCGCGGGCCAAAGCGGCCCGAAGTTTTTCCACGACTGAAGTTACGACGGTTGACGAGGTAATCACTGTTCGCTCCATGAGCATCTAAAAGTGGTGAAGGTGTGCCGGCCAAGGCGAGGTCGGCACACCGTTGATTCAGAATTCCTGCTGATGCGCCGGTGCGACCGGTTTACGCGGCTGGAAGGTATAACCCGCCTGGCCGGAAAGTACCTTGTTCGCCCGCTGTACATCGATGTCCTTTTCCCACCGCGCGATGGCGACGGTCGCTACACAGTTGCCGATCAGGTTGGTCAGCGCCCGGCCGATGCCCATGAACCAGTCCACGGCCAGCACCAGCACCAGACCCACCACCGGAATGGCCGGAATGGCTGTCAGGGTGGCCGCCAGGATCACCAGCGCCGAGCCCGGAATGCCGTGTGCTCCTTTTGAGGTGATCAACGATACCAACAGAATGGTCAGCAAGTCGGTCATCGCCAGCGGCGTACCGGTGGCATTGGCGATGAACACAATGGCCAGGGTCAGGTAGATCGAGAAACCGTCGAGGTTGAACGAGTAACCGGTCGGTATCACCAACCCGACCGTCGAACTGCCGATGCCCAGATGCTCAAGCTTGCGCATGATTTGTGGCAGCACGGCATCGGAGGACGCGGTGCCCATGACGATCAACAGTTCTTCGCGCAGGTACTTGAGCAACGGCCACATCTTCAAGCCGGAGAGGCGCATCACCAGGCCGAGAATCAGGGCCACGAAGGCAGTACAGGTCAGGTAGAACAGGCCGACCAGGCTGCCCAGGTGTTGCAGCGAGTCCAGGCCATATTTGCTGGTGGTGAAGGCGATCGCGCCGAACACACCGATCGGCGCCAGGCGCACGATCATGCCCATGATGCGGAAAATCACGTGGCTGAGTTCATTGATCAGCCGCGAAATACCCGATGCCGCTTCTCCCACCAGATTCAGTGCACTGCCGAACAACACTGAAAACAGCAGGACCTGCAGGATATTGTTATCTGCAAAGGCACCGATCACCGATGTCGGAATCAGATCCATCAGGAACTGTGTGGTGGTGTGCATGTGCTGACCGCGCTGGGCAATGTCGCCCATGTCGGCTGCGGAAAGCTGCTCCAGGTGAATGTTCGCACCGCTACCGATGCCGGTGCTGAAGGCGAACACCAGGCCGATCACCAGGGCGATCGTGGTCAGCACTTCAAAGTAGATCACCGATTTGAGGCCGATACGGCCGACCTTCTTCAGGTCGCCGGCACCGCTGATGCCGCTGACCACTACGCAAAACACAATCAGGCCGATGAGCATTTTGATCAGCTTGATAAAACCGTCACCGAGCGGTTTGAGCTGAGCGGAGTATTCGGGAAGGGTCAGCCCGCAGACGATGCCGAGCACCAGTCCGAGAACCACTTGGAGGAAGATTGAACGCGAGCACCATCTGAGCATGGGAGGAATCCTGGTCGGTGTCCTGGCTGCCGTGTGCGGGGCACATCAGATTCAGGACTTAATTATTGTGGTCTTACCGGTATGTCCAGTGCAGGCGCAGTGTAGGCGCTGTTTTTGGGTGTTCGCAAGCAAAAATTAGAAAATTGGCATTACCGGTCTGACCGGTGGCCAAAGCCACGTAGGAGCTGCCGAAGGCTGCGATCTTTTGATTTTGCTTTTTTGAGGATCAAAAGATCTCAGCCTTCGGCAGCTCCTACAGGTAAACGGTGTCAATTTTCGGGCGAAAAAAAACCGGCCAATCACTTGGCCGGTTTTTTATTGCAGCGGTTTAGCGGGGCTGATTAGGCGCCGTACACCGGCAGCTTCTTGCAGATGGCCTTGACCTTCTCACGAACGGCGTCGATCACCGCTTCGTTGTTCAGGTCGGCCAGGATGTCGCAGATCCAGCCGGCCAGTTCCTTGCACTCTGCTTCCTTGAAGCCGCGAGTGGTCACAGCCGGAGTGCCGAAGCGCAGGCCGGAGGTGACGAACGGGGAGCGTGGGTCGTTTGGCACGGAGTTCTTGTTCACGGTGATGAACGCTTTGCCCAGAGCGGCGTCGGCGTCTTTACCGGAGATTTCCTGCTTGATCAGCGACAGCAGGAACAGGTGGTTCTGAGTACCGCCCGACACCACGTCGAAACCGCGCTCGATGAA
This sequence comes from Pseudomonas sp. GV085, assembly GCF_003050925.1. GTDB lineage: Bacteria > Pseudomonadota > Gammaproteobacteria > Pseudomonadales > Pseudomonadaceae > Aquipseudomonas. Next base: position 405,798 of record NZ_QAOV01000003.1, read on the forward strand.
CACGCCGGCCATGGCCTGGGCGTTTTTCACCACTTGTTGCTGGTAGGCCTTGAACTCAGGCTGCAGCGCTTCCTTGAAGCAGATCGCCTTGGCAGCGATCACGTGCTCCAGCGGGCCACCCTGGGCGCCCGGGAATACTGCGGAGTTCAGCTTCTTCTCGATGTCGGCGTTGGCGCGAGCCAGAATCAGGCCGCCACGTGGACCGCGCAGGGTCTTGTGGGTGGTGGTGGTCACGACGTCAGCGAATGGAACCGGGTTCGGGTAGACGCCAGCAGCGACCAGACCAGCCACGTGAGCCATGTCGACGAACAGGTAGGCACCGACTTTGTCAGCGATTGCACGGAAACGCGGGAAGTCGAGGATCTGCGAGTAGGCAGAGAAACCGGCCACGATCATTTTTGGCTTGTGCTCGACAGCCAGGCGCTCGACTTCGTCGTAGTCGATCAGGCCGTTGGCATCGATGCCGTACTGGATGGCGTTGTACAGCTTGCCGGAAGACGAAACGCTGGCACCGTGGGTCAGGTGACCACCGTGGGCCAGGCTCATGCCCAGGATGGTGTCGCCAGCAGACAGCAGGGCCAGGTAAACGGCGCTGTTGGCTTGCGAACCGGCGTGCGGCTGAACGTTGGCGTAGTCGGCACCGAACAGCTCTTTGGCGCGGTCGATGGCCAGTTGCTCAACCACGTCGACGTACTCGCAACCGCCGTAGTAGCGCTTGCCCGGGTAGCCTTCGGCGTACTTGTTGGTCAGTACCGAGCCTTGAGCTTCCATCACCGCTGGGCTGGTGTAGTTTTCCGAAGCGATCAGCTCGATGTGTTCTTCCTGGCGCTGAGCTTCTTGCTCCATGGCGGCAAAAAGGTCGGCGTCGTACTTGGCAATAGTCAAATCACGGCTGAACATGGCGGTCCTCAAGGATCGGGGGCGGAAAAGGGGGGCATTCTAACCCAATGGGTTTTAGATGGCATATGAAACGGCATCATGTCGCAGACAAGTGGTGTTCATGCATGGATAGATGGTGTTTGTGCCGGCCTCAAAAGATCGCAGCCTGCGGCAGCTCCTACCCTGATCGGGGTAGCCGCCAGATTCTGTGACCAACATCAATCCCTGTAGGAGCTGCCGCAGGCTGCGATCTTTTCGGCAACACCACAAAACTTCAGTCGAACATGAAGAGGGCGTCGTTGCTGAACTGCGCCTCAAACCGGCTCGCCGGCATCGGCCGTCCGAACAGATAGCCCTGCACTTCATCGCAACCATGCTCACGCAGGAAGTCCAACTGCTCATGGGTTTCCACGCCTTCTGCGATCACCGCCAGGTTCAGGCTGTGGGCCATGGCAATGATCGCCCGGGCGATCTGCGCATCCTGCTCACCCGACGGCAGGCCGTCGACGAAGGTGCGGTCGATCTTCAGTACGTCGATCGGGAACTGTTTGAGGTAGTTGAGCGATGAGTAACCGGTGCCAAAGTCATCCACCGCGATGCTCAGCCCAAGGTTTTTCAGCCCGGCGAGGATCTGCATCGCCTCGCTGACTTCGCGCATCAGGATACTTTCGGTCAGTTCCAGCTCCAGGCACGCCGGTGGCAGGCCGGTTTCCTTGAGGATGGTGGCGATTCGCGTGCCGAGCTGGCCATCGGAGAACTGCCGCGCCGAGATGTTCACCGACACCTTTGGCACCCGTACCCTGGCCCGATGCCAGGCATTGAGTTGGCGGCAGGCTTCGCTGATCACCCAGTCGCCGACATCCACCACCAGCCCGAGTTCTTCGAGCACTGGAATGAAATCCCCCGGCGGCACCAGCCCGCGGCGTGGATGGCGCCAGCGCAGTAGCGCCTCGGCACCGGTCAGGCGCTTGCCGTCACCGCTGAATTGCGGCTGGTAATACAGCACGAATTCGTTCTGTTCCAGGGCATGGCGCAAGTCGCTTTCCAGTTCCAGTCGCTCAAGGGCGCTGGCATTCATGTCCGCCTGATAGAACTGGAAGTTGTTCTTGCCGCGCTCCTTGGCGTGGTACATCGCCGTGTCGGCATTCTTCATCAGCTGGCTGAGTTCGTTGCCGTCCTGCGGGCTCAGGGCGATGCCGATACTGGCCGTGACGAAGAATTCGCGGCCTTCGAGCACGAACGGTTTCACCAGGCTGGCGAGAATCTGCTCGGCCACATGAATCGCCCGGTTCAGGGCGATTTCACGGTTGGCTCGTGGTTGCAGGAGCAGGGTGAATTCGTCGCCGCCCATGCGTGCCACGGTGTCATCATCGTCGACGCAACCGAGCAGGCGCGTGGCCATCTCCTTGAGCATGCGGTCGCCAGCGGCGTGGCCGAGGGAGTCGTTGATCGGCTTGAAACGGTCGAGATCGAGGAACATCAGCACCACCCACGACTTCTGCCGATCGGCCGATTGCAACGCCGTGTGCAGGCGATCCTGGAACAGCGATCGGTTGGGCAGGTGGGTCAGGGCGTCGTAGTAGGCAAGGCGGTGAATCCGCTGCTCGCTGGCCTTGCGCTCGCTGATGTCGCTGAAGAAGCACACATAGCTGGCCAGGTCGCCTTCGTCGTCAAGTACGGCGGTAATCCCGACCCAGGCCGGGTAGTGCTCGCCGTTGCGACGCTTGAGCCAGACTTCGCCTTCCCAGGTGCTGTGCTGGCCCAATTGCTTGAGCACGTAACGCAGATGGGATTCCTGTTGCTCGTCGACGGTCAGCATGTTCGGCAACTGGTCGAGGACCTGCTCCACGGCATAACCGCTGACACGGCTGAAGGCCTCGTTGGCCTGGACGATGTAGCCGGCCGGGTCGGTGATCAGGATCGCCGAGGTCGAGTGTTCGAATACCGTGGCGGCCATGCGCAAGTCTTTTTCGGCCCGGCGTTGCTGGCTGATGTCGCGGCCGACGCCGAGCACGCCTTCGAACGTACCGTGTTCGTCCCAGACCAATACCAGGCGCAATTCGATCGGGATCTTGCGCCCGTCGGCCCGCAGGCAATCGAACAGGAACAATTGGGTTTGCACCTGGCTGCGCAGCAGCGCCAGTTGGTCCGGCTGATCCAGCGCTTTGCTGACCCGGTCCATCAGGTGGTAGATGCCGGTCAGTTGTTGCGGGTTGGCGATGGTCGATTGCCAGCCGTTCTGGAAAATCCACTCGGCGTCGTAACCCAGCACCGCTTGCACCGAAGGGCTGACGTAATTGAGGTTCAGACGACTGTCGGTGGAGAAGATCACGTCGCTGATGCTTTCGGCGAGCATCCGGTAGCGCTGTTCGCTGTCGCGCAGGGATTCACTGGCTTCAAGCTGGTCGGTGATGTCCTTGGCCACGCCGATGATCCGCGTGACCTGATCGTCCTTGTCCCGCGCCAGTGCCTGCTCGCGAATCTCGAAGCGTCGCCACTGACCGTCCCGATGGCGGAAGCGTAACTGGCACTGCATCAGTTGGCGATAACCGGCCTGGCGCTGGACCTGGCGGGAGCGATGGTAATAGTCGGCGTCTTCGGGGTGCAGGAGGATTTCCCAGAAGTATTCGCCCATCTGGTGCAGTTCGGTGCGGTTGTAACCCAGTGTCTGGCCCAGATGATGGTTGCTGTAGATCATGCGCTGGCTGAAAACATGCTGCACATACAGGTGATCCGGTACGGTGCGCACCACGTCCGACCAAAACCCTTCGCGCTCCTGCAGTGACAATTCGATGAGCTTGCGGCTGGTGATGTCGGTGATGCTCAGGATCACCGCGTTATAGTCGTCCTGGGTTTGCGGCAGACGCAGCACCAGCCATAGATGCTGGTCGCGACCGCTGGCATCCTGCAGTTTGATTTCCAGCTCAAGCAGTTGCTGCTGGTTGAGCATCGCGTCGAGCACCTGGTTGCCGATGGCGGTGCCGTCCTGCGGATGGCCGTCGATCAGCAGTTTCCAGGCTTTGTCGGCGCTATCGACATTAAGCAGTTGCAGCGCGACCTGGTTGACCTCGGTGATCCGCAGTTCCTTGAGCAGTTGCCGGCGTTGTTCGGGGATCGCCAGCCACGCTTGCAGTTGCTCGCTGCCCTGCAGTTGTGCCTTGTCGAAAAAGACCTTGAGCCCGGACATGTCGAGGACACACAAAGCCACGCCGGTGCCTTCGAAAATGTCCTGATAACGCCGGCGGCCTTCACTCAATTGGCGCTGACGCCGGCGCATGTTCAGCAAGGCGATGAACGGCAGCATGGAAAACGCCAGGCCCAGCAGACATTTGCCGATGAACGCCGGCAGCAGCTCTTCCAGCACGCGCTGGCGGTCGAACAAGCCGCGCAGTTGCCAATCGCTGCTGCTCAGCGCAACGGTCAGCACGCTATTGGCGACATCGTCCTCGGTCAGCGTGCCCGGATTGGCCGAGGGCAGCGCATCGTCGCGGCTGATGATCTGATGATTGATGCGGTTCTCCACCAGCCACAATGGGCGGCTGCCTGCCTCGCTTTGCTTGGTCAAGGACGAAAAGAAGGTGGGGGGCAGGCGCAAGACCCAATAGCCTCGGGAACTTCCGCTGGCCTGATGCAACAATAAATGCACCACGGAGCCGTCGGTGGCGTTGCTGAAGTAGTGCGTCTGGGCGTGGCTGCGGCGTATCAGTTCACCCAGGTAGCCGCTTTCATCGCTGTCGGGAGCGCTGTCACTGATGACTCTTCCCGAGGGGCTGAGCAACGCCAGGCTGCGCAGTTCCGGCAGCGACTGTTGCAGCTTGCGCAGCAGGGTTTGCAGTTCATCGGCGCCTTGCGGTTGCTCGACGATCGGCAACAGGTTGAGGGCGATCTGCGCGTTGAGCGCCATGTTCAGGCTGACCTGTGCGGCCAGATCGGCGGTGTAGTCGATGGTGTACTGACGCTGGTTCTTCTGGGTTTCCCGCAACTGGTCGAGCAACTGCCAGAACAGCAGGGCCAGCAGCAATAATGCGAGTGTCGCCAAGGTGCCCTTCAAGGTCCCGCGCAGGGGAGAGCCGGGCGCTGTGGCCGACGCGCTGGAAGTCAGAGGCGGAGGGACTTTGGACAAGCTGTAATCCTGCGGTTTGGCTGGACTGGCGCGACGTGCACTATAAGCCGGACGCCCGAAGGGCGGCTAGCATGCCTTGAGTTGTGGCGAAGTGCCAGCCCCTGCCCGTCGGCTGGACTGCCATCTGTCATTCAGGTAGCTTTGCCGGTTACGCGGGAGCGTTCCAGCTCCTAGACTCAGACTTTTTCAGCGCGCACGTATTGATAGCCTCAAGCGAGCGACGCGCACGGTCTGGCCGGGCATTGCCTGCGCTCCAATCATTCATCAGTCACTGACCCTAGGTTCTCCATGGCTCAATACGTATTCACCATGCATCGGCTGGGCAAAGTTGTTCCGCCGAAGCGGGAAATCCTGAAAAACATTTCTCTGTCTTTCTTCCCCGGCGCCAAGATCGGCGTGCTCGGTCTCAACGGTTCGGGTAAGTCCACGCTGCTGAAAATCATGGCCGGCGTCGACACCGAGTTCGAGGGTGAAGCCCGTCCGATGCCGGAGCTGAACATCGGTTATCTGCCGCAAGAGCCGATCCTGGACCCGACCAAAACCGTGCGTGAAGTGGTCGAGGAAGCGGTCAGCGTGATCAAGAATGCCCAGGCGCGCCTGGATGAGGTCTACGCGGCTTACGCTGAAGAAGACGCTGACTTCGACAAACTGGCGGCCGAACAGGCCAAGCTCGAAGCGATCCTGCAAGCCAGCGACGGTCACAACCTGGAGCGCCAGCTGGAAGTCGCCGCCGACGCGTTGCGTCTGCCGGCCTGGGATGCCAAGGTCGAAGTTCTGTCCGGTGGTGAAAAGCGTCGTGTAGCCCTGTGCCGCCTGCTGCTGTCCGCCCCGGACATGCTGCTGCTCGACGAACCGACCAACCACCTGGACGCCGATTCCGTCGCCTGGCTTGAGCACTTCCTGCACGACTTCCCGGGCACCGTGGTAGCGATCACGCACGACCGTTACTTCCTGGACAACGTTGCCGGCTGGATTCTGGAACTGGACCGCGGCGCGGGCATTCCTTACGAGGGCAACTATTCGGGTTGGCTGGAAGCCAAGTCCGATCGTCTGGCTGCAGAATCCAAGCAGCAGTCGGCCCACGAAAAAGCCATGAAGGAAGAACTGGAGTGGGTGCGCAAAGGCGCCAAGGCCCGCCAGTCGAAATCCAAGGCACGTCTGCAACGCTTCGAAGAAATGCAATCCCAGGAATTCCAGAAGCGCAGCGAAACCAACGAGATCTACATCCCGGCCGGTCCGCGCCTGGGCGACAAGGTCATCGAATTCAAGAACGTCACCAAGGGCTACGGCGATCGCGTGCTGATCGACAACCTGTCGTTCTCTATGCCTAAAGGCGCCATCGTCGGTGTGATCGGCGGTAACGGTGCCGGTAAGTCGACCCTGTTCCGCATGTTGATGGGCAAGGAAACGCCGGATTCGGGCAGCATCGAAGTCGGCGAAACCGTGCAGCTGGCTTGTGTGGATCAGAGCCGCGAGGATCTGGACGGCAGCAAGACCGTGTTCCAGCAGATCTCCGACGGTTCCGACCAGATCCGCATCGGCAACTACGAGATCCCGTCGCGTACCTACGTCGGTCGCTTCAACTTCAAGGGCGGCGACCAGCAGAAATTCGTCAAGGACCTGTCCGGTGGTGAGCGCGGTCGCTTGCACCTGGCCCTGACCCTGAAAGAGGGCGGCAACGTCCTGCTGCTCGACGAACCGTCCAACGACCTCGACGTCGAAACCCTGCGTTCCCTGGAAGAAGCCCTGCTGGACTTCCCGGGCGCCGCCATTGTGATCTCTCACGATCGGTGGTTCCTTGACCGCGTCGCGACTCACATCCTGGCGTACGAAGACGACTCGCAAGCGGTGTTCTTCGAAGGCAACTACAGCGAATACGAAGCCGATCGTAAAAAGCGTCTCGGCGAAGCAGCTGCCCAGCCGCATCGTGTACGGCACAAGAAACTGGCCTGATTTCGGGTTGGTTGCATAAGAGAGCGGAGCCCCTCGGGCTCCGTTTTTTTATGCATGTTTTTCAGTGATACCGTGGCGCATTCATCGCGAGCAGGCTCGCTCCCACAGGGGAATGCATTTCAAACTGTGGGAGCGAGCTTGCTCGCGATAGCGGTATTCCTGATGGTGCAGGATTTGAATTGTGAATCCCCATTCAGGTGCAGAAACACTCAAAAAACCAGATTAATTTATATCCTGTGCACCATTTAATTTCATAAATGCGACATTTTGCTCTGTTCTTGTGCGCAAGTCGTTTGTTACAGTCCGGCTCAATCTCCTACAACGACAATCAATCTGCCGAGACTTTTCCATGATCGAATCCGTCGAATCCTTCCTTGCTCGCCTGAAAAAACGCGACCCGGATCAACCCGAATTCCACCAGGCCGTGGAAGAAGTACTACGCAGTCTGTGGCCGTTTCTCGAGGCCAATCCGCATTACCTGACCTCGGGCATTCTGGAACGCATCTGCGAGCCGGAGCGGGCGCTGGTGTTTCGCGTGTCGTGGGTCGACGATCGGGGCAAAGTCCAGGTCAATCGCGGGTTCCGCATCCAGATGAACAGCGCGATCGGCCCGTACAAGGGCGGTCTGCGTTTCCACCCGTCGGTGAACATGGGCGTCTTGAAATTCCTCGCCTTCGAACAGACCTTCAAAAACTCCCTGACTTCATTGCCCATGGGCGGTGGCAAGGGTGGTTCGGACTTCGACCCCAAAGGCAAAAGCGACGCGGAAGTCATGCACTTCTGCCAGGCCTTCATGAGCGAGTTGTATCGCCACATTGGTGCGGACGTTGACGTGCCAGCCGGGGACATCGGCGTCGGTGCGCGGGAAATCGGTTTCCTGTTCGGCCAGTACAAGCGCTTGAGCAACCAGTTCACCAGCGTGCTGACAGGCAAAGGCCCAAGCTACGGAGGCAGCTTGATTCGCCCGCAAGCTACCGGTTTCGGTTGCGTGTACTTCGCCGAAGAAATGCTCAAGCGCCGTGGCCTGGCGGTCGAGGGCAAGCGCGTGGCGATTTCCGGTTCGGGTAACGTCGCGCAGTACGCCGCGCGCAAGGTCATGGATCTGGGTGGCAAAGTGATTTCGCTGTCCGACTCCGAAGGCACGTTGTATTGCGAAAGCGGTTTGACCGAAGAGCAATGGCTGGCCGTACTGGAGCTGAAAAACGTACAACGCGGGCGCATCCGTGAACTGGCTGGTCGTTTTGGCCTGGAGTTCCGCACCGGTCAGTTGCCATGGAGCCTGAGCTGCGATATCGCGCTGCCGTGCGCGACGCAAAACGAACTGGATGTCGAAGCCGCTCGCACCTTGCTGCGCAACGGCTGCATCTGTGTGGCCGAAGGCGCGAACATGCCGACCACCCTCGAGGCGGTGGACCTGTTCATCGAGGCCGACATTCTGTTCGCACCGGGCAAGGCGTCCAACGCCGGCGGCGTGGCGGTGAGCGGGCTGGAAATGTCGCAGAACGCCATGCGCCTGGCGTGGACCGGTGGCGAAGTGGACAGCAAGCTGCACGCGATCATGCAGTCGATTCACCACGCTTGCGTGCACTACGGCGAAGAGGACGGTCGGGTCAATTACGTCAAGGGTGCGAACATCGCCGGCTTTGTGAAGGTCGCCGATGCCATGCTGGCCCAAGGCGTCGTTTAAGTCGGTTCGATGCGAATCACTTCAATCATTTGATCCCCGGCGGGGCGCTGCCACAGTACTTCGTCGTTGAGTTGTGCGCCGAGCAGTGCCCGGCCCAGCGGTGAGCCCCAATTGATCAGGCCGTGGGCGGCATCGGCCTGATCTTCGCCCACCAGTTGTACCCGGCGCTCGGTGGCGTGTTCATCGGCGTAGGTCACCCAACTGCCGATTTGCACTTTCTGGGTCGAGGTCGCGGCGGGTACCACCTGAGCGCTGCCCAGGCGCTGTTTGAAATAACGCAGATCACGTTCGAGATCGGCCAGGCGCTGTTTGTCCGCCTGCTCACCTTTTGCCGATTGCTCGGCATGCAGGGTTTGCAGTTCGGCGACTTTGCCCTGCAACAGCTTCAGGCCTTGCGGCGTGACGTAATTGGGCTGCGCGCTGACTTGCCGTTCGACGGGCTGATCGGCTTGCGCGGTAGCGTTATCTTCATTGACGAAGGCACGGCTCATGGAGTTCTCCCGGTATAGGGTTTGGGTCATGGTCGCAGGCATCTGGTTTCACTGGATGTCTGAAAGCGACTTACGGCGAGCGATAGGCCCGGGCGGCATCCTGATTTTCTGTTGCTGTCAGGCCTTGTCCCATTCTTCCTGATGACTGTTGCGCTCATCCGCCGCGGTCCACGACCACGCAACGCCGCATCTCGGAACCCCGGCCCCCTACGGTCTATAAGGAAAGTCTAGAAGCTGGCTCGCGAGGATGGTGTGCGCAGGCAGTGAAAAATCCATTCAACATCGCGTACTCCTGTAGGAGCGAGCTTGCTCGCGATGGCGGTGTGTCAGTCAATATCGATGTCGACGGTTGATCCGCTATCGCGAGCAGGCTCGCTCCCACAGGGAATTGCGGTGCGTTCGGGTCAGTAGTGATACCACTTCAGCTCAAGCATCACTTCGTTCTCGGCCGTCGCCAAATGGCTGAACTCACGCTGGGCGCTCAAGCGCAGACCGAGATTGCGGGATATTTCCCATTGTTGATTCAGGCTCAGACTACGACGCATTTCGCCATTGGTGAAGAAATCGCCCTTGGCTTCCAGGCTCAAGTTGCCCAGCGGGTTTTTCCACAGCACACCACTGTTGAAGCCAGCGGCCGGGGCAATGAAAGTGGCGAAGTCGTTGTTGTGCTCGATACGCGCGGTGCCCAGGGCAAAGCCGAGCAGGTCATCGCCCAGTTGCCAGGTGCCACCGCCACCACCGTTGACGTGGCTGACCAGGGTTTGGTCATCATGCTTGCCCGGCACCCGCTCCAGACCACCGGTGACTTGCCATGACAGCGGTTGCAGCAACTCGTTACGCGGGGTCAGGGAACGAATGGTCGCCAGGTCCAGTCGCTGCACTTGCCAGTCATTGCCTTCGTACTGGCGCAGTTTCAGTTGCAGGATTTCGATCTGCGCGCCAAGGGGGAAGCTTTCGTTGTTGTCATTGAGGTCGTGATAAGCCATGCGCAAGCCGTATTCACCAAAGGCTTTATCGCCACGGGTGCCAAGGCCGAGCTGCCAGGTACGGGACTCGTGACCGTCTTCAGGCAGGCCGGGTTGCGGGATATCCAGCTCAGGCGCCGGGTTCTGGTTGATTGCCCGCAGCAGTTCGAAGCTACGCTGGGCGCGCGCCGGGTCGCGCTCCTGGCCATTGGCGCGGTAACGCTCCAGACGATAGGCCGCATCGATGATCAGCGCCTGGCGGTCGCGGGGTTGAGCCTTGAAGGCCGGATCTTGCAATTGTTTCTGATCGGCGCTGACTTTCAGCACCCATTGCTGCTCTTCAGGGTTCAAGGGCTCGGCACGACTGAGCAACTCGCGTTCCCGGGACGGACGATACTGAATGGATTCCACCAGCCCGGCATTTTTCACGGCTTTGACAGTGTCGGTGGGGATGGCCGTGAGCGGGAATTGTTCGGTCAGGCGCAAGCTCGGGCGGGCCACTTGCAGCAGTTCCAGCAAACGGTATGAGCAGTTTTCGTCGAAGAAGAAATAGTCGAACTTGATCTGCTTCAGCTCCCAGACGTGCTCGACCATGCGCGCGGTTTCCTGTTGGGTCAGGTTCAGCCGGTATTCCCACAGGTCACGGTTTTCCAGACTGCGGTATTCCGAGAGCTTTTCCTGATAGGGCACCAGCGCGAACAGGCCGGGATAGCCGCCCATCAAGCCTTTCCAGGCATAGAGGATGCTGTTGTCCGAGCCCTCGATGTAGGCGCCGAAGTTGATCGCGTAACTGAGCAGCGAAGTCTTGTCGCTCTTCACTTCGGCCTGGTCGATGCGCAGCAGGGTGTGGCCAAACATCGAGGACGGACTGTTCAGGTACGCCGCCGGGAAGATCATCACCGCACTGTCGGGCGAGACGTCCTTGAACCATTGCTTGAACCCGGCGCAATCCGGTGTCGGCAGGCCGGTCAGGCCGAGCTGCTCTTTGAGCCAGCGGGTGCGGGCCGGGTAGACGCATTGTGCGTGCTGTTCACCGGTACTGGCCGGGGCGTACAAGGCTTGTACGGTAGCCGCCAATTCATGGTCCGGGTGTTCATTGCCATCGGCGGCGAGGAAGAATTTCGGGTCGCTGACATAGCTGCGCCAACCACCGAGCTTGGCGGTTTCGTAATGGCCCAGGGATATCCAGAAAGGGTCGTTGGCCAGTTGCTGCAAACGTTGAGGATCGATGTGCGGCGCGGCGGACAGCGGGGCGCAGGTACACAGCGCCAGCCAGGCAAGGCGTTTGAGCATAGATGGCAACTTAACTCGAAAAAAACAAAACCCGCTTCCCGAAAGAAGCGGGGCGGGTCGAGCTTAAGCTTGAGTCGCGTACTTGGCCAGACGAGGGTCGGCTTTGAGCACGGCCAGGGTATTGGTATGCACGTCTTCGGCAGTCACGTCAGCCTTGCTGAAGATCTGCTGGAAGTGCTCGTGAGTGACGGCGGCGAAGTGCGCACGGTCTTCCGGCGCTACGCCCAGTACCACGGCATAGGTGGTCAGCGCTTCGCCCTGGCCTTTGGCCATGTCTTCGGACAGCTCGTTCATCATGCCATTCATGGCAAACCAGGATTTGCCGCCATAGGTCAGCGACGCGTTGGTTGCGCAACCGTTGGTACCGGAGGTCATGCCGAAGGTTGCGTTGCCGGAGGTGCCGTTGGTGGTGGATGCCAGGAAGTGAGCCGGAGTACCACGCTGGCCTTCGAACAGCATGTTGCCCCAGCCGCAATCCGGGCCGCCTGGCGCCTGAGCCATGGCGTTGATGGATACAGCAGTGAAGAGAGTACCGAGAAGAATCCGTTTCATAGCTTTGTTCTCTTTATGTGCGTACCGATGGACAAGTGGGCCGGTCATTAGTCCAGCCGCGCAGTCTGGAGTTTAGGCACGATCACGGGGTTCCGTTTTTTTTTGCAAAACATTCATGAGAACCGGCGGCGCAAGCCCGGCCCGCCTGGGGTTGGCGGATTGACGATGCACAGGCCTGCGGCGCTTCTTGCCAGTCGGGCATGGGCGGCGCCAGAATGCTGTCATCTGCCCCGCCTGATTGTTAAGGAAGCCCGATGCCTGATCCTGTTGCTGCCAGCTTGCGTCTAGCGCCCGAAGCGCTGACCCGTCCGTTTTCCGCTGAACAGTTCAGCTTCTCTACCACCAATGATCTGGAGCCCTTTCGCGGTGTGCTTGGCCAGGAACGTGCGGTCGAAGCCTTGCAGTTCGGTGTGGCCATGCCACGCCCCGGTTACAACGTATTCGTCATGGGCGAACCCGGCACTGGCCGGTTTTCGTTCGTCAAACGCTATCTCAAGGCCGAAGGCAAGCGCCTGCAGACTCCGGCGGACTGGGTCTACGTCAACAATTTCGATGAGCCGCGCGAGCCGCGTGCACTGGAGCTGCCATCGGGCAGCGCCGGTGCCTTCATCGGTGACATCAACGGCTTGATCGACAACCTGCTGGCGACGTTTCCGGCAGTCTTCGAGCATCCGTCCTACCAGCAGAAAAAAAGCAGCATCGACCGCGCCTTCAACCAGCGCTATGACAAGGCCCTGGACATCATCGAGCGTCTGGCGCTGGAAAAGGACGTCGCGCTGTACCGCGACGCCAGCAATATTGCATTTACCCCGATGGGCGACGGCAAGGCGTTGGACGAAGCTGAATTCGCCCAGTTGCCGGAAGCCGAACGCGAGCGCTTCCACGAGGATATTTCGGTACTGGAGGAGCGCCTGAACGAAGAGCTCGCCAGCCTGCCGCAATGGAAGCGCGAGTCGAGTAATCAACTGCGTCACCTCAACGAAGAAACCATCACCCTGGCCTTGCAGCCGTTGTTGTCGCCGTTGTCGGAGAAGTACGCCGAGAACGCCGCGGTGTGCGGTTATCTGCAAGCGATGCAGGTGTATTTGCTCAAGACTGTGGTCGAACAGCTGGTAGACGACAGCAAAATCGATGCCGTCGCCCGCAAGTTGCTGGAAGAGCAATACGCGCCGAGCCTGGTGGTCGGTCATGCGGCCAGCGGCGGTGCGCCGGTGGTGTTCGAGCCGCACCCGACCTACGAAAACCTCTTCGGTCGCATTGAATACAGCACCGATCAGGGCGCGCTGTACACCACCTACCGCCAACTGCGGCCGGGTGCCTTGCACCGGGCCAATGGCGGTTTCCTGATCCTTGAAGCGGACAAGATGCTCAGCGAACCGTTCGTGTGGGATGCGCTCAAACGCGCCCTGCAATCGCGCAAGCTGAAAATGGAATCGCCGCTGGGTGAGCTGGGCCGTCTGGCCACCGTGACCCTGACACCGCAACACATTCCGTTGCAGGTCAAGGTCGTCATCATCGGTGCCCGTCAGCTGTATTACACGCTGCAAGACCTCGATCCGGACTTCCAGGAAATGTTCCGCGTCCTGGTGGATTTCGACGAAGACATCCCGATGGTCGACGAGAGCCTGGAGCAGTTCGCCCAGTTGCTCAAAACCCGTACTTCCGAAGAAGGCATGGCGCCGCTGACCGCCGATGCGGTGGCGCGCCTGGCGACTTACAGTGCGCGTCTGGCCGAGCACCAGGGGCGCTTGTCGGCGCGTATCGGTGACTTGTTCCAACTGGTCAGCGAGGCGGATTTCATCCGCCATCTGGCCGGCGATGAAATGACCGACGCCGGGCACATTGAACGGGCACTCAAAGCCAAGGCCACGCGGACCGGGCGGGTTTCGGCGCGGATTCTCGACGACATGCTGGCCGGGATCATCCTGATCGACACTGCGGGCGCGGCGGTCGGCAAGTGCAACGGCCTGACCGTGCTGGAAGTCGGCGATTCGGCCTTTGGTATTCCGGCGCGGATTTCCGCTACGGTGTACCCGGGCGGCAGCGGCATTGTCGACATCGAGCGCGAGGTCAACCTCGGCCAGCCGATCCACTCCAAAGGCGTGATGATCCTTACCGGTTATCTGGGCAGTCGTTACGCCCAGGAGTTTCCGCTGGCGATTTCCGCGAGTATCGCCCTGGAGCAATCCTACGGTTATGTCGATGGCGACAGTGCTTCCCTGGGCGAGGCCTGCACCCTGATCTCGGCTTTGTCGAAAACCCCGCTCAAGCAGTGCTTTGCCATCACAGGTTCCATCAACCAGTTCGGCGAAGTGCAGGCGGTCGGTGGAGTCAACGAGAAGATCGAGGGCTTCTTCCGTCTGTGCGAGGCCCGCGGGTTGACCGGCGAGCAGGGGGCAATCATTCCTCACGCCAACGTCGCCACGCTGATGCTCGACGAGAAGGTGCTGGCGGCGGTACGTGCGGGGCAATTCCATGTCTACGCGGTCCGTCAGGCCGACGAAGCCTTGAGTTTGCTGGTTGGCGAGCCAGCCGGCGAGCCGGACGAGAATGGCGAATTCCCTGAAGGCAGCGTGAACGCGCGGGTCGTGGAGCGTCTGCGGGTTATCGCGGAAATGATCAGTGACGATGATCTGAAAGAGACCGAGAAGGAGTTGGCGCTAGAGGCTTTGGCGCAAACCAAACCGGCTTGATATCTGTTTGAGTCTGGCTCGCCTCGGTACTGTGGGAGCGAGCCTGCTCGCGAAGAGGGACTGACATTCAACTCATGTGTTGGCTGAAGGTCCGCTATCGCGAGCAGGCTCGCTCCCACATTTTGTTTGGGGTGAATGGTAAAAAAGCGTCGTCAGAATGACGTCAATATTCGTGCTGTGACCATTCGGCGCCTTTCGGTCTTGCCTCGGCCTGCAAGCCAGACTTTTCTTCTATTCTCAGCTCAGGGATGTCGACAGTAATCACAGGATCGAAACAGCCTTCACATGGGGGCTGAATACCGGATCTACCGAGGGTCGCCGCCATGTCGCGCAACCTCTGCCTCACCCGTCAATGCCTGGGCCTTGAGACCCGTATCGAATGTGCCATCCGTCCGTTGGCGGGAGATACGGGCATGTGGACTCTGCTGTTCGCCGCCGGAATGGCCGGTGAACAACCTTCTGCCATCAAGGCCCAAGGCCCGTTTCACGGTCCGTTCGTCGCTGAATCAATCCTCGACACCATCGTTGAAAGCCTGACCTTGCACGGCTACGAGTTGGCCGACGATCCGCAAATCTGGTGCCTGCACCTGCAAGCCCAACTGCGGGAAATCAACGGTGGTCGCTGCCGAAACATGGGCGGCTTCGAGTTTCACCCCGAGCACTGATTCGCACTATTGATCAAGGCGCGTCATGTCGGCCTTGTCGAGTTTAACCTCGAAACCATACTGCACGGTGGCGAGGTCAGTGCGCTGATAGGTTTCCAGGCGTGTAGGCTGTCCGTAGAAGTAATGCACGACAAACTGTGCCGGCCCTTGTGCGCCCGAACCATGGCTGACCGATAGAATCTCCTTCAAGTAATTGCCGGTGTCGTCCTTGGCGAAAAAACTCCAGTCCTGGGCGGGAAACTTCTTCAAGTCAACCACCAGAGCATTGGCTTTAAGCTCGAGGCCTTTGGGTAGTTGGCGGGCATCGACGGTTTTTTGCTCGACGGTGGCCAGGAACAGCGGCATCGAGCCCACCGCATAGGCCGGCGTTTGCGCAAACAGATTCAGATCGTAGGTAATGGTGCCGCGCAGGGGGTCGATCTGGTAGGCCTCGGGCGGCAACTCGATCGGCTCGTCGCGTTTGCCACTCGCGTCTTCGGTAAAGAAACTCACCGGACTTTCACCGGGGTTGAACGATGTGCCGAGCAGTTCATCGTTGAAGCTGCGCAGATGCGTGAATTCGATTCGCGCAGCACTGGGGTCGTCGACCGACTGACTGATGCTGACGTTCTTTTTCAGTTGATCCTTGCTCAGCGTTGCCCCTTTGAGCCAACCGGGCGCCTGGTCGTCATAGACCACCACGGGCAGGTTCAAGGGCTGGATGGTCTTGTCCGTGGTCTGGGCATCGAAGTGCCGGACCGGCAGGTCGAGGCTCTTGCGGGTGACCGTGACGGCGGAAAAATCCAGCATGCTGACTTCGAGGGTTTCGATCGTCCCGTTGAAGTACACCTTCGAATAATGTCGAGCCTGCTGTTTCTCAAAGTTGCGCTGTTCTTCGTCGAGCTGTTTTTCCAGGGCCTCGCTCCAGCTTTTTTGCTGCTGCATCTTGGCCAGCTGCTGCTGATAGAACGCAATCTGTACCGCGGTTTCGTTGATTGAGCCGGCGCGCGAGATGAATTGCCCGGTGCTGTCCGTGGCCTGGACGATCAGCGGGTTCAGCGGTGTTTCTCTGACTTCGGGGGCTAGCGGCGCGCTGTTGTTGTATTCGATTTCCGCGTAATTGTTCGTCAATGTGAGCAGGGTGACGCTCAGATTGTCATTGGTGCGGGTCTGGCCTACGTCCTTTTTCGTCAGGTCGAAGCTGTAGAGACGGCGTGGCGCGATGACCTCTACTTTGCCCAGCAGGCTCACCGGTTGCGGTTGCTGCTTTCTGTCGACGTCGAGGCCTTCGATGAAGGGGTAGGCCACAGTCAGGTCATCGGGGTTGGTCAGGTTGGAACTCGATGGGCTGAGTTGAATGCCGGGGTCGGTTTCTGACCATTCCGGCTGGAATGGGATCACTCGTTTATTACTTAGTGTGACCGACTGCCATTCCAGGCCATGGGGAAACAGAAACGCGGCAGGAACGCTGAAAGTGAAGGGGAACACCGGTTGCAGATCGGTCAGGTAGTCGGAACTGGAGTCCTTTTGCAGCACGAACAACCCGTTGATGTAGGTGTCGACCAGGGCCTGAGGGGTCGGGTAGTGCTTGAGCATGGCGAGGGCGTCTTCGCCGTATTCGGTTTCCACCAGTTTACTGTCGAGCTTGAGTTGCGCGCGCTCGAGCAGCAGCAGTGAGCCGCCCAGCTCCGACACGGCATCCTTGAGCTTTGGATCCTGGATGGCGTCCAGCGACTTTTCGAATTGCGCGGTTTTTTCTTCGAGGCTGACCTGGCGTTTTTCATCGCTGGGCGAGCAGCCGCTTAGAAGCAGCGCCATGCAAAATCCGGCACTCGTCAAAGGCAATCGCACATCCATTTCCAGTCTTCCTGTCCGATATCGCTGAGCGGTCAATGATTTGGACACTAGCAGAAAAACTTTGATACACAGGCGCAGGTGGCGGATTTTTCGACGGTTTCTGGCTACTTCTGGGTATAGACGGGCGGCTGGTATACTCGCCGCCATTTTCAGCCCACATGTGAGATTTAATGGAACGCTTTATCGAAAATACAATGTACGCCTCGCGCTGGCTGCTGGCGCCGATCTATTTCGGCCTGTCCCTCGGGTTGCTGGCGCTGGCGCTGAAATTCTTCCAGGAAGTCTCCCACGTCATCCCGAACGTGTTTTCGATGGCCGAATCGGACTTGATCCTGGTGCTGTTGTCGCTGATCGACATGGCGCTGGTGGGCGGTTTGCTGGTGATGGTGATGATTTCCGGCTACGAGAACTTCGTCTCGCAGCTGGACATCGACGACTCCAAGGAAAAGCTCAACTGGCTGGGCACCATGGACTCTTCGTCGCTGAAAATGAAGGTGGCGGCGTCGATCGTGGCCATTTCGTCGATTCACCTGCTGCGCATCTTCATGGACGCCAAGAACGTCGATCCTGAACATCTGCAGTGGTACGTGATCATCCACATGACCTTCGTGGTTTCGGCATTCGCCATGGGTTACCTGGATAAACTCACCAAGCACTGATCCACACCGGCTCCCTTTGTGGCGAGCGAGCTTGCTCGCGCTGGGCTGCGAAGCGGCCCCAAAAAAGCGGGATCGCTTCGCAATCCAGCGCGAGCAAGCTCCCTCGCCACAACTTCCTGCGATAACAGACAAACGGTCTGGCCAGTGGCTTGTGCTTTGATGCGCCGAGGCCTATCCATGTAAGTATGTTGGCTCGCCACTGCGTGAGGTGCGTTCATGACCCTGAATGAGTTGAATGCGTATGCCATCGCCGGAAAGGTCGATGAGCTGAACCTGATCTCCATGGAGGGGGGCATTTACCTGCTGGAAGCACGGATGCATGGCGCGGCGTACCCCCTGAGCGATACGCACGGCCATATGATGAGCCTGCGTTCGGTGGAGCATGCCCGTGATGTGCTGCGCTCCTTTCCCAAGTTGCACTTCAACCTTGTGCACACGGTCGTGCATGACGAAATGTGCGGGCTGGTTGCCGACGTGGAAGAAAACCTGAAGGTGCCGATCGCCTGACGCCCCTCATCAATGGCATGACATCTGTGCTAGTCTGCTGGCCCTTTTGGTTCCGGGCGCTCCGGGACGCGCTGTGCACGCATGGCAAGTTCCCGAGCCGTCCGCACAGCGGAGCAGTGTCATGTCCGAAGTAAATCTGTCCACCGACGAAACCCGCGTCAGCTACGGTATTGGCCGTCAGTTGGGCGACCAACTGCGCGACAACCCGCCACCGGGCGTCAGCCTGGACGCGATCCTGGCTGGCCTGACCGACGCATTCGCCGGCAAGCCAAGCCGTGTGGGTCAGGAAGAAATGTCCGCCAGCTTCAAAGTCATCCGCGAAATCATGCAGGCCGAAGCTGCTGCCAAGGCTGAAGCGGCTGCTGGCGAAGGCCTGGCCTTCCTGGCTGAAAACGCCAAGCGTGAAGGCATCACCACTCTGGCTTCCGGCTTGCAGTTCGAAGTGTTGACTGCCGGTGAAGGCGCCAAGCCATCCCGTGAAGACACCGTGCGTACTCACTACCACGGCACTTTGATCAACGGCACCGTGTTCGACAGTTCCTACGATCGTGGAGAGCCTGCAGAATTCCCGGTTGGCGGCGTGATCGCCGGCTGGACCGAAGCCCTGCAACTGATGAACGCTGGCAGCAAATGGCGCCTGTACGTGCCGAGCGAACTGGCATACGGCGCTCAAGGCGTTGGCAGCATCCCGCCGCACAGCGTACTGGTATTCGACGTCGAACTGCTCGACGTTCTGTAATACCCGCTGATTACCTTGTAGGAGCGAGCCTGCTCGCGATGGGCGTTAACGATAACGCTGCCATCCTGAATGAACGCGGTGTCTTCCAGTTCTTCGCGAGCAAGCTCGCTCCTACAGTGTTTTGCAGTGTCTCTCATGGATGAAACTTGTCATTGAGATCCGTCGTCGGGCGCAACGCCCGGGCATAGCAGAACAGAAACAGGTTACGCACCAGTTCCTTGAGCACCACCGGCTCGCTGGAGCTCAGGCCATTGAGGTCAAGATCACCCTGGTCTTGCAGTTCGTTCAAGGCTTCTTCTTCAAGCACCGCACAGACTTCCCCGGTTTCCCGATGCAGGATCCTGAGGTAAGGGTGTGGTCGGTCCAGCCAGGCATCGATCAGATAAGTCATGGTTCTCATCTCCATTGAAGGTTTTATGAGAATAATTCTTATTCACCAAATAGCAAGAGCCTATTGGCGGTTTGCGCTTTTTTCCAGGTAAAGATTGCGTCAGGTCAAAAACGACTGGCGTCTGGCTATTGCGAGGATTGACTGGGTGAAGCGGGGGGAGGGTGAGGCGCCATCCCGCGGCCGGGCGCGGGATGGAAGACAGCAGGTTCAGACTTTCCTGACGAACTCGGACTTGAGTTTCATCGGGCCGATGCCGTCGATCTTGCAATCGATGTCGTGATCGCCGTCGCACAGGCGGATGTTCTTGACCTTGGTGCCGACCTTGACCACCAAAGACGTACCCTTGACCTTGAGGTCCTTGATCACGGTGATGGTGTCACCGTCCTGCAGGACATTGCCGACCGAGTCCTTTTTCACGGCGTCATCGGACGCTGCTTCGGTTTCACCGCTGGCGGACCATTCGTGGGCGCACTCGGGGCAGATCAGCTGTGCGCCGTCTTCATAGGTGTATTCGGAATTGCATTTTGGGCAGGGTGGCAGCGTGCTCACTAAGGCTCCTTGGATTCAGGATCGCTAAAAAGCGCACATTATATAGGGTTTTAAGCGGGAGGGGGTGCTGCAACTCCTGTAGGAGCGAGCTTGCTCGCGAAGGTCGTCAACGATAACGCGTGCTTCCTGAATGGACACGGGGTCATTGAGTTCTTCGCGAGCAAGCTCGCTCCTACAGTTGTTCCTCAGTGCGTGCGGGCGACCGCGAACTCACTCAGTTCAACCAGTGCATCGCGGTACTCGCTGGCAGGCAGCGTTTCGAGGCACTTGATCGCGCGGGCCACATAATCGCGGGCCAGTTGCGCGGTGTACTCCAGCGAGCCCGAGGCTTCCACGGCTTCGCGGATGCTTTCCAGATCTTCGATTCCGCCTTTCTGGATCGCCTTGCGCACCAGGGCGGCCTGCTCTGGTGTCCCTTCACGCATGGTGTAGATCAGCGGCAGGGTCGGCTTGCCTTCGGCCAGATCGTCACCGACGTTCTTGCCCAGGGTTTCGGCGTCGCCTTTGTAGTCCAGCAGGTCGTCGACCAGCTGGAAGGCCACCCCCAGGTGATCCCCGAATGTACGCAGGGCTTCGGCCTGTTCCGGCGTGGCTTCGCACAGGGCGGCAGCACTGTGGGTCGAGGCTTCGAAGAGCATCGCGGTCTTGCCGCGGATGACTTCCATGTAGGTTTCTTCGGTGGTGCTGGCGTCACGAACCTTCGAAAGCTGCAACACTTCGCCTTCAGCGATGATGCGCGTGGCCTGCGAAAGGATCTTCATCACCGGCATCGAGCCCAGCTCGACCATCATTTCGAACGAGCGCGAATACAGGAAGTCACCGACCAGCACGCTTGGCGCGTTGCCCCACATGGCGTTGGCGGTCGAGCGGCCACGGCGCATGCCGGACATGTCGACAACATCGTCATGCAGCAGGGTGGCGGTGTGCAGAAACTCGATGGTCGCGGCCAGCAGGCGCAGGTCATCGCCTTCGCGACCCAGGGCCTTGCCACACAGCAGCACCAATAAAGGACGCAGGCGTTTGCCGCCAGCCGAGGTGATGTAATCGCCGATTTTCGATACAAGCGGCACGCGCGAAGTCAGCTGCTTCTTGATGATGCCGTCGACGGCGCTAAAATCGTCCGCCACCGCGCGGTAGAAAGCTTGGGGTTGCATCAGCGACAGTCGCTCCAGAAGGGTTGCGCGGCATGCTAGGACCCACGTCCGGGCCTGTCAAGGCGCGATGGACGGCCCCTTGCAAGGGACTCGTGGCTTGCGTACAATCGCGCACCCTGAACTTCCTGGGCAGCACCTGCCTTACGCAATTGCAAGCGGGCCTCCAGCCCCATGCAGCCATGCCAGCCAATACCTCTTCTTATAAAGAGCTGGGTGAGCAGGATTATCGGAGAAATACCATGTCTTATGCAGTAATCGTTACTGGCGGCAAGCAGTACAAAGTCGCCCCAGGTGAATACCTGAAGATCGAAAAACTGGAAATCGCTACCGGCGAATCCGTTACCTTTGATCGCGTTCTGTTGGTTGCCAATGGTGACGACGTGAATATCGGCGCTCCAGTTGTTGCTGGCGCTACCGTTGTGGCTGAAGTGATCTCCCAAGGTCGTCACGATAAAGTCCGCATCATCAAGTTCCGTCGTCGTAAGCACCACATGAAGCGTATGGGCCACCGCCAGTGGTACACCGAGATCAAAATCACCGGTATTCAGGCTTAATTTCAGCCTAATTCCTCACTAGGAGAATTGAACTCATGGCACACAAAAAAGCTGGTGGTAGTACCCGTAACGGTCGCGACTCAGAAGCCAAACGCCTTGGCGTGAAGATGTATGGCGGCCAGGCTATCAAAGCAGGCAACATCATCGTGCGTCAGCGCGGCACCCAATTCCACGCTGGCTACGGCGTTGGCATGGGTAAAGATCACACCCTCTTCGCTAAAGTCGAAGGCGTGATCAAGTTCGAAGTAAAAGGCGCCTTCGGTCGTCGTTACGTGAGCGTAGTCGCGGCTTAATTGCGCGATCGCTGGAAAAGCCCTGTCTTGCGACGGGGCTTTTTCGTTTGTGGGGTGAGTCTCTTGCAAAGCTGTTTGTATGGGCTGTTGGCGTACGATGTAGGTGTCGTGGTTTAGGGTCGCTGCGCTCATTTTTGCAAGAGTCTTATGTCTTGATTGTTTTTCGGCTCGTCCGTATGGCGAGAGGCGTTTGTTATGAAGTTTGTTGATGAAGTATCGATTCGCGTAAAGGCTGGTGACGGCGGCAATGGCGCCATGAGTTTCCGTCGGGAAAAATTTATCGAGAACGGTGGCCCGAACGGCGGTGATGGCGGTGACGGCGGTTCCATCTATATGATGGCCGACGAAAACCTCAATACCCTGGTGGACTACCGTTACACCCGGCACTTCGATGCCGAGCGCGGCTCCAACGGCGGCAGCACCGACTGCACCGGCAAGAAGGGTGAAGACCTGATCCTGCGCGTTCCGGTCGGCACCACGGTGATCGACTCCGCGACTCAGGAAGTCATCGGCGACCTGACCAAGGCTGGTCAGAAATTGATGGTAGTGCAGGGCGGCTGGCACGGTCTGGGCAACACCCGTTTCAAATCCAGTACCAACCGTGCGCCGCGCCAGACCACTCCGGGCAAGCCGGGTGAGCAGCGCGACCTGAAGCTGGAAATGAAAGTACTGGCTGACGTCGGTCTGCTGGGTTTGCCGAATGCCGGTAAAAGTACCTTTATCCGTTCGGTATCGGCCGCCAAGCCGAAAGTTGCCGACTACCCGTTCACCACGCTGGTGCCGAACCTGGGCGTGGTCAGCGTCGATCGCTGGAAGAGCTTCGTCATTGCCGATATTCCGGGTTTGATCGAAGGCGCTTCCGAAGGTGCTGGTCTGGGCATTCGCTTCCTCAAGCACTTGGCGCGTACGCGTCTGCTGCTGCACCTCGTGGACATGGCGCCGCTGGATGACGCCAGTGCGCCGGATGCCGCTGAAGTGATCGTCAACGAGCTGATCAAGTTCAGCCCGTCCCTGGCGGAGCGTGATCGCTGGCTGGTCCTGAACAAGTGCGACCAGATCCTTGATGAAGAGCACGATGCTCGCGTCAAGGAAATCGTTGATCGCCTGGAGTGGACGGGGCCGGTCTACGTGATCTCGGCCATCTCCAAGCTCGGTACCGAGCGTCTGTGCCACGACATCATGCGTTACATGGAAGATCGTGCTGATCGCCTGGCCAATGACCCGGCTTACAAGGAAGAGCTGGCTGATCTCGATCAGCGCATCGAAGACGAAGCTCGCGCGCAACTGCAGGCGCTGGATGACAAGCGTGCCCTGCGTCGCAGTGGCGTGAAGTCGGTCCACGACATCGGCGACGATGATTGGGACGAAGAAGATGTGGATGATGAAGACGGTCCGGAAATCATTTACGTGCGTGACTGATTCGTTGCGATAAACTTAAGCGCCGCTCAATCGAGCGGCGTTTTGGTATCTGGAAATCGATTGTTGGTCACGAATAACCACGAATAACGTCACGGGCAGTGCCAGGTCGCGCTGTCCTCAAGCTAAGGTTGAAGATGATGCGGAGCAAGGTGACAGGTGCGCAGCGTTGGGTCGTGAAGATCGGCAGCGCTTTGCTGACGGCGGACGGTAAAGGCCTGGATCGCGCGGCAATGGGTGTCTGGGTTGAACAGATGGTGGCCTTGCATGAGGCGGGCGTCGAGCTGGTACTGGTGTCCTCCGGGGCAGTGGCGGCCGGTATGAGCCGTCTGGGCTGGACCTCGCGACCCAGTGCGATGCACGAGCTTCAGGCCGCTGCTGCAATCGGTCAGATGGGGCTGGTGCAGGCCTGGGAGTCGAGCTTTGCCAAGCATGGCCGGCATACCGCGCAGATTCTCCTGACCCATGACGACCTGTCCGATCGCAAGCGTTACCTGAATGCCCGGAGTACCTTGCGTGCGCTGGTCGAGCTGAAAGTCATTCCGGTGATCAACGAGAACGACACCGTGGTCACCGATGAAATCCGTTTTGGCGACAACGACACCCTGGCAGCGCTGGTGGCGAACCTGGTCGAGGCGGATTTGCTGGTAATCCTGACGGATCGCGACGGTATGTTCGACGCTGATCCGCGCAACAATCCGGATGCCCAGCTGATTTACGAGGCGCGCGCCGATGATCCGGCGCTCGATGCGGTGGCGGGCGGTACGGGCGGGGCGCTGGGGCGTGGCGGCATGCAGACCAAGCTGCGCGCTGCGCGTCTCGCGGCGCGTTCTGGTGCGCATACGATCATCGTGGGTGGGCGCATCGAGCGTGTGCTGGATCGCCTCAAGGCGGGCGAGCGCATCGGCACCTTGCTGTCGCCGGAGCGCGGCATGCTGGCTGCGCGCAAGCAGTGGCTGGCCGGTCATCTGCAAACCCGTGGCACCCTGGTGCTGGATGCGGGTGCGGTGATCGCGTTGTCCCAGGGCAACAAGAGCTTGCTGCCGGTCGGGGTCAAATTGGTGCAGGGTAGCTTCCGTCGCGGCGAGATGGTCGTCTGCGTGGCGCCGGACGGTCGTGAAATTGCCCGTGGCCTGGCCAACTACAGTGCGCTGGAAGCGCAAAAAATCATTGGTCAGTCGTCTGAGGCGATTGTCGGTCTGTTGGGTTACATGGCGGAGCCGGAACTGGTTCACCGCGATAACCTGATTCTGGTCTGAAGGAATACCTGAATGCGCGTGGCAAAAGGATTGTTGGGGTTGTTGTTGGCCATGCCCCTGCTGGCTTCGGCCGAAGAGATCGGTCAGGTGTCGACGGTGTTCAAGTTTGTCGGGCCGAATGACCGGATCGTGGTCGAGGCCTTTGATGACCCCAAGGTCGATGGTGTGACCTGCTACCTGTCGCGGGCCAAGACTGGCGGCGTGAAGGGTGGTCTGGGGTTGGCCGAGGATCGTGCCGAAGCGTCTATCGCTTGCCGGCAGGTTGGGCCAATCAGCTTCAAGGGCGAGCTCAAGGATGGTGACGAGGTGTTCAAGGAGCGCACGTCCCTGGTGTTCAAGACCATGCAGGTGGTGCGCTTCCTCGACAAGAAGCGCAATACGCTGGTGTATCTGGTGTACAGCGATCGCTTGATCGAGGGCAGTCCGCAGAATGCGGTGACGGCGATTCCGATTTTGCCGTGGGCACACGCCCAATAATCTGACGCAATTCAACAATGTGGGAGCGAGCCTGCTCGCGAACGCGGTGTGTCATTCAGCATCAATGTTGACTGGCATTGCCTCTTCGCGAGCGGGCTCGCTCCCACATTTTTATTACGTTGGATTCGCCAAATCGCAGGCAATAAAAAACCGACCCTGAGGTCGGTTTTTTAATGAACGAGTCGCTTAGGCGGCAGCGGCAACGTTCAGGGCCTTGACGTGGCCATTCAGGCGGCTCTTATGACGAGCGGCCTTGTTCTTGTGGATGATGCCTTTATCGGCCATACGGTCGATAACTGGCACAGCCAGAACGTAAGCGGCTTGAGCTTTGGCAGCGTCTTTTGCGTCGATGGCCTTAACTACATTCTTGATGTAGGTACGAACCATGGAACGCAGGCTGGCGTTGTGGCTGCGACGCTTCTCAGCCTGTTTTGCACGTTTTTTGGCGGAAGGTGAGTTGGCCACCGTCGAGCTCCTCGAAAGACTTTTTAGGAAATAGCAAACAAAATAGGCCGCGAATCATGCCGATGAGTTGAGTTCTTGTCAAGGGCGGTTGAGACGTTCCGCTAAGTGGTAGGTGAAGCAAGCTTGGAGATTTCTTTCCAGCGTGCGACCTGTAAACTCGCGAGCTTTGGCTCTGTGCTGTTGCGGCGCGGAGTATCGCATAAGTAGGCGCGTAGTTCGCCTGCTGTTTATCGACAGGCACAAACTCTTTCCATGAATCTGCTCAAATCGTTGGCCGCCGTCAGCTCTATCACAATGCTTTCCCGTGTTCTGGGGTTTGTTCGTGACACCCTCATAGCGCGCGCATTTGGCGCGGGAATGGCGACCGACGCCTTCTTTATCGCCTTCAAACTGCCCAATCTGCTGCGGCGGATCTTTGCCGAAGGGGCGTTTTCCCAGGCGTTCGTGCCGATTCTTGCCGAATACAAAAGCCAGAAGGGCGAGGAAGCGACCCGAACCTTCATTGCCTACGTCTCGGGCCTGTTGACGCTGGTGCTGGCGCTGGTCACCGTGCTGGGCATGATTGCCGCGCCGTGGGTCATCTGGGTGACCGCGCCGGGCTTCACCAGCACGCCGGAAAAATTCGAACTGACCTCCAGTCTGCTGCGGGTGACCTTTCCCTACATCCTGCTGATTTCCCTGTCGTCGTTAGCAGGCGCGATCCTCAATACCTGGAACCGCTTTTCGGTGCCGGCCTTCGTGCCGACCCTGCTTAACGTCAGCATGATCATCTTTTCGGTGTTTTTGACGCCGTACTTCGATCCGCCCGTAATGGCGCTCGGCTGGGCGGTACTGGTCGGCGGCCTGGCGCAGTTGCTTTATCAGCTGCCGCACCTGAAAAAGATCGGCATGCTGGTGCTGCCCCGCCTGAACCTGCGCGACACTGGCGTCTGGCGTGTCATGAAGCAGATGTTGCCGGCCATTCTCGGGGTGTCGGTGAGTCAGATTTCGCTGATCATCAACACTATTTTTGCCTCGTTCCTGGTCGCCGGTTCAGTGTCCTGGATGTATTACGCCGACCGTTTGATGGAGCTGCCGTCCGGCGTGTTGGGCGTCGCGCTGGGAACGATTCTGCTGCCGACCCTGGCCAAGACCTACGCCAACAAGGATCGTCACGAGTATTCGCGCATCCTCGACTGGGGTCTGCGCCTGTGCTTCGTATTGGTACTGCCTTGCTCGCTGGCATTGGGGATTCTGGCGGAGCCGTTGACGGTTTCCTTGTTCCAGTACGGCCAGTTCAATGCGTTTGATGCATCGATGACCCAGCGTGCCCTGATCGCTTATTCGGTCGGCTTGCTCGGGATTATCGTGATCAAAGTGCTGGCCCCCGGCTTTTATGCGCAACAAAACATCCGCACACCGGTAAAAATTGCGATTTTTACCCTGGTGGTCACCCAGTTGTTCAACTTGATGCTGATCGGGCCGCTGGCTCACGCAGGCCTGGCCTTGGCGATCAGTGCCGGCGCCTGCCTCAATGCCGGCTTGCTGTTCTATCAACTGCGCAAACAGCAGATGTACCAACCGCAGCCGGGCTGGGCGAAGTTCGCGTTCAAACTGCTGGTCGCGGTGGCGGTGATGTCCGCGGTACTGTTGAGTGTGATGCACTTCATGCCAGCCTGGGATCAAGGGCATATGCTCGAGCGCTTCTTGCGTCTGGGGGTGTTGGTGGCGGCGGGTGTGGTGGCTTATTTCGGCATGTTAGTGTTGATGGGTTTCCGTTTGCGCGACTTCAATCGCAAGACGCTGGAATAGAGGTTCTGGCTTCGATAAACACGGGCGGGCCGACAGTTTTGTCGGCTCGATCACTTTGGGTTACGGTGTTGCCTGTCGTCGGCCGCCGGGTGTGGTTATAATCGACCACTTTATGAGCAAGAAGCGCGTTATGCAGCTGGTTCGAGGCCTCCACAATCTGCGCCCCCAGCATCGGGGCTGTGTCGCCACTATTGGCAACTTTGACGGTGTTCACCGTGGTCACCAGGCTATCCTGGCGCGGCTGCGTGAACGTGCGCTCGAGTTGGGCGTGCCCAGCTGCGTGGTGATTTTCGAGCCGCAGCCGCGAGAATTTTTTGCCCCGGACACGGCCCCGGCCCGTCTGGCCCGGCTGCGCGACAAACTGCAGCTGCTGGCCGACGAAGGTGTCGACCGCGTCCTGTGCCTGGCCTTCAACCAGCGGCTGAGCAAGCTCAGCGCCAGCGAATTCGTTGATACCATCCTGGTGGACGGCCTTGGCGTACAGCACCTTGAAGTTGGTGACGACTTCCGGTTCGGCTGCGACCGCGTAGGGGATTTCGATTTCCTGCAACAAGCCGGCATCGTTCAGGGCTTTTCCGTCGAGGCGGCGCAAACCGTTGAGCTGGACGGTATTCGCGTCAGCAGCACTCAGGTCCGCAACGCCCTGGCCGCAGCTGATTTTGCCTTGGCCGAGCGACTGCTAGGTCGGCCGTTCCAGATTACCGGGCGGGTGCTGCACGGCCAGAAGCTGGCGCGCCAGTTGGGTACGCCCACGGCCAACATACAACTCAAGCGCCGTCGCGTTCCGCTTACCGGGGTTTATCTGGTCAACGTCGACATCGACGGCAAGACCTGGCCAGGCGTCGCCAATATCGGCGTGCGGCCAACGGTACAAGGTGATGGCAAGGCCCACCTCGAAATACATCTTTTAGATTTTGCCGGCGATCTGTATGACCGGCGTTTAACGGTGGTTTTCCACCACAAGCTGCGTGAAGAGCAGCGTTTCGCCTCTCTGGAGGCGTTGAAAACGGCGATCAACGCGGATGTCGCCGCCGCCCGTGCACTAGCCGCACCTAGCGCCCATCGCTAATGAAGAGCCTTAAATGACCGACTATAAAGCCACGCTAAACCTTCCGGACACCGCCTTCCCAATGAAGGCCGGCCTGCCTCAGCGCGAACCGCAGATTCTGCAGCGCTGGGACAGCATTGGCCTGTACGGAAAGTTGCGCGAGATTGGCAAGGATCGTCCGAAGTTCGTATTGCACGACGGCCCTCCGTACGCCAACGGCTCGATTCACATCGGTCATGCGCTGAACAAGATTCTCAAGGACATGATCATCCGCTCGAAGACCCTGTCGGGCTTCGACGCGCCTTATGTTCCGGGCTGGGACTGCCACGGCCTGCCGATCGAGCACAAGGTCGAAGTGACCCACGGCAAGAACCTGGGCGCGGACAAGACCCGCGAACTGTGCCGGGCCTATGCCACCGAGCAGATCGAAGGGCAGAAGTCCGAGTTCATCCGTCTGGGTGTGCTGGGCGACTTTGCCAACCCGTACAAGACCATGGACTTCAAGAACGAGGCCGGCGAAATCCGTGCCCTGGCGGAAATCGTCAAGGGCGGTTTCGTGTTCAAGGGCCTCAAGCCTGTGAATTGGTGCTTCGACTGCGGTTCGGCCCTGGCCGAAGCGGAAGTCGAGTACGAGAACAAGAAGTCCTCGACCATCGACGTGGCCTTCCCGATTGCCGATGAAGCCCAACTGGCTGCCGCCTTCGGTCTGCCAACCCTGGCCAAGCCTGCCTCGATCGTGATCTGGACCACCACCCCGTGGACCATCCCGGCCAACCAGGCGCTGAACGTTCACCCGGAATTCAACTACGCCCTGGTCGACGTCGGCGACAAGCTGCTGGTACTGGCCGAGGAGCTGGTCGAGTCGTGCCTGGCGCGCTACTCGCTGGAAGGATCGGTCATTGCGACCACCACCGGTAAAGCGCTGGAGCTGATCAACTTCCGTCACCCGTTCTACGACCGTCTGTCGCCGGTTTACCTGGCCGACTACGTTGAACTGGGCGCCGGCACCGGTGTGGTTCACTCCGCTCCGGCCTACGGCGTGGACGACTTCGTGACCTGCAAGAAGTACGGCATGGTCAACGATGACATCCTCAATCCGGTTCAAAGCAACGGCGTGTACGCGACCTCGCTGGAATTCTTCGGCGGCCAGTTCATCTGGAAGGCCAACCCGGCCATCGTCGACAAGCTGACTGAAGTCGGTGCGCTGCTGCACACCACCATCATCGAACACAGCTACATGCACTGCTGGCGCCACAAGACCCCGCTGATCTACCGCGCCACCGCGCAGTGGTTCATCGGCATGGACAAGCAGCCGACCACCGGCGACACCCTGCGCCAGCGCTCTCTCAAGGCCATTGAAGAGACCCGGTTCGTTCCGGCCTGGGGTCAGGCGCGCCTGCACTCGATGATCGCCAACCGTCCGGACTGGTGCATTTCCCGCCAGCGCAACTGGGGCGTGCCGATCCCGTTCTTCCTGAACAAGGAAAGCGGCGAGCTGCACCCGCGTACCGTCGAGTTGATGGAAGAGGTCGCCAAACGCGTTGAAGTCGAAGGCATCGAGGCCTGGTTCAAACTGGACGCCGCCGAGCTGCTGGGCGCTGAAGCGCCGCAGTACGACAAGATCAGCGACACCCTGGACGTCTGGTTCGACTCGGGCACCACGCACTGGCACGTCCTGCGCGGTTCGCACCCGATGGGTCACGAAACCGGCCCGCGTGCAGACCTGTACCTGGAAGGCTCGGACCAGCACCGTGGCTGGTTCCACTCGTCGCTGCTGACCGGTTGCGCCATCGACAACCACGCACCGTATCGCGAACTGCTGACTCACGGCTTCACGGTCGACGAGTCCGGCCGCAAAATGTCCAAGTCCCTGGGCAACGTGATCGCGCCACAGAAAGTCAACGACACCCTGGGCGCCGACATCATGCGTCTGTGGGTTGCATCGACCGACTATTCGGGCGAAATGGCGGTTTCCGAGCAGATCCTGCAACGCAGTGCGGATGCCTACCGGCGTATCCGTAACACCGCGCGTTTCCTGCTCTCGAACCTGACCGGCTTCAACCCGGCCACCGACATCCTGCCTGCAGAAGAAATGCTGGCTCTGGACCGTTGGGCCGTGGACCGTACCCTGCTGCTGCAACGCGAGTTGCAAGAGCATTACGGCGAATACCGCTTCTGGAACGTGTACTCGAAGATCCACAACTTCTGCGTGCAGGAACTGGGCGGCTTCTACCTCGACATCATCAAGGACCGTCAGTACACCACTGGCGCCGACAGCAAGGCCCGTCGTTCGTGCCAGACTGCGCTGTTCCATATCTCCGAAGCGTTGGTACGCTGGATCGCGCCGATCCTGGCGTTCACCGCCGACGAACTGTGGCAGTACCTGCCGGGCGAGCGCAACGAGTCCGTCATGCTCAACACCTGGTACGAAGGCCTGAGCGAACTGCCGGAAGGCATCGAGCTGGACCGCGCGTATTGGGACCGGATCATGGCGGTCAAGGTCGCGGTCAACAAGGAAATGGAAATCCAGCGTGCAGCCAAGGCTGTCGGTGGCAACCTGCAGGCCGAAGTGACGCTGTACGCCGAAGACGCGCTAACCGCCGACCTGGCCAGGCTGAGCAACGAACTGCGCTTCGTACTGATCACGTCGACCGCCAGTGTTGCACCATTGGTGCAGGCACCGGCCGACGCTGTGGTCACCGAAGTCAGCGGCCTGAAGCTGAAGATCGTCAAGTCCAGCCACGCCAAGTGCGCCCGTTGCTGGCACTGCCGTGAAGACGTTGGTGTGAACCCGGAGCATCCGGAAATCTGCGGCCGTTGCGTGGATAACATCAGCGGTGCTGGCGAGGTCCGTCACTATGCCTAATGCCGTTGGCCGTTTCGGACGGCTGAGCTGGCTCTGGTTGAGTTTGCTGGTTCTGGTCATCGACCAGACCAGCAAGTTCTACTTCGAAGGCAAGCTTGCGATGTACCAGCAAATCGTGGTGATCCCCGATTACTTCAGCTGGACCCTGGCCTATAACACCGGTGCGGCGTTCAGCTTTCTGGCTGACAGCTCCGGCTGGCAGCGCTGGCTGTTCGCGTTGATCGCTGTGGTGGTCAGTGCGGTGCTGGTGGTGTGGCTCAAGCGTCTGGGGCGCAACGAGACCTGGCTGGCGATTGCGCTGGCACTGGTGCTTGGCGGCGCGCTGGGCAATCTATATGACCGCATTGCCCTGGGCCATGTGATCGATTTCATTCTGGTGCATTGGCAGAACCGCTGGTATTTCCCGGCGTTCAACTTTGCCGACAGTGCAATCACGGTTGGTGCTGTCATGCTGGCACTGGACATGTTCAAAAGTAAAAAGACCGGAGAAACCGTTCATGACTGAACAGGTATTGGCTGAGCAACGCATCGGCCAGAACACGGAAGTCACCTTGCATTTCGCATTGCGCCTGGAGAACGGCGACACCGTGGACAGCACGTTCGACAAAGCCCCGGCGACCTTCAAGGTTGGTGACGGCAACCTGTTGCCAGGTTTCGAAGCGGCCCTGTTCGGTTTCAAGGCCGGTGACAAGCGTACGCTGAGCATCGAGCCGGAAAACGCCTTCGGTCAGCCCAACCCGCAAAACGTGCAGATCATCCCGCGCTCACAGTTCCAGGACATGGAACTGTCGCCTGGCTTGCTGGTGATCTTCAACGATGCGGCCAATACTGAATTGCCGGGCGTGGTGAAAGAGTTCGATGACACGCAAGTGACCATCGACTTCAACCACCCGCTGGCGGGCAAAACGTTGACCTTTGACGTGGAAATCATTTCCGTCAAAGCGCTCTAACTGACGAATTCGGCCTTTTGTAGGAGCGAGCTTGCTCGCGATGGGCGTCAACGATTACGCGATCATTCTGAATGAACGCGGTGTCTTTGATTTCTTCGCGAGCAAGCTCGCTCCTACAGGGCAAGACACGAGGCACAGCATGCAAATCAAACTCGCCAACCCCCGTGGCTTCTGCGCCGGTGTGGACCGGGCGATCGAAATCGTCAACCGCGCCCTGGAAGTCTTCGGGCCGCCGATCTATGTGCGCCACGAAGTGGTTCACAACAAATTTGTCGTCGAAGACCTGCGCTCCCGTGGTGCGATCTTCGTCGAAGAGCTGGACCAGGTGCCGGACGACGTCATCGTGATCTTCAGTGCCCACGGCGTTTCCCAGGCCGTGCGCAGCGAAGCGGCTGGCCGCGGGCTGAAAGTGTTCGACGCAACGTGCCCGCTGGTGACCAAAGTCCACATCGAAGTGGCGCGTTACAGCCGCGACGGCCGTGAATGCATTCTCATCGGCCACGCCGGTCACCCGGAAGTCGAAGGCACCATGGGCCAGTACGATGCCGGCAGTGGTGGCGCGATCTATCTGGTCGAAGACGAGAAAGACGTTGCGGCGTTGCAGGTGAACAACCCTGAAAAGCTCGCCTTCGTGACTCAGACCACCTTGTCGATGGACGACACCAGCCGTGTTATCGATGCGCTGCGTTCGCGCTTCCCGGCCATCGGTGGACCGCGCAAGGACGACATTTGCTACGCCACGCAAAACCGTCAGGATGCGGTCAAGCAACTGGCCGAAGAGTGCGATGTGGTGCTGGTAGTCGGTAGCCCGAACAGCTCCAACTCCAATCGCTTGCGCGAATTGGCTGAACGCATGTCCACTCCGGCCTATCTGATCGACGGTGCCGAAGACCTGCAAAAAAGCTGGTTCGACGGCGTCGAGCGTATTGGCATCACCGCTGGCGCATCTGCCCCGGAAGTCCTGGTGCGCGGCGTGATCCAGCAGTTGCAGGCCTGGGGGGCTACCGGTGCCGATGAACTGGCCGGTCGCGAGGAGAACATCACGTTCTCGATGCCTAAAGAACTGCGCGTTCGCTCGTTGCTCTGAGTTTTTTCCTTTCTTTGCATGACGGCTGCTCAGCCTTGTCGCTGCGCAGGCTGACGCGACCGGTCCGAGCCAACACCACTTGATGTTGGCTCACCGGTTCGCGAATTGCGCAAATGTGTAACGTTCCACCAATCAGTGGTTCGCCCTGACCCCTGAATCGTATAGATCTTTCGACCGGGCCGTTCCCCACGATCGACACGCGTGCGCCGCTCCGGCGTTCGGCCAGCAGTGGGTTGTTACTGTCCATATCCCCCTTGCCGCTGATATCCAGAATGATCCGCCAGCCCTGGCTCCAGTCGCCATTGATGCCGTGAATCACCACGGCCTGGTTGCGGACGATGGCTTCAGTCCGGGCGGTGCGAATACCGCTGAAAAGAGCCTGTGCCGCTTGCTCTCTTTGGTTCGACTCGATGAGTGCTCCGTATGTCGGACTGACCAAATGCAGAACAATTCCTGTAATTGCCAGTCCCATGAGCAGTTCGATCAGGCTGAAGCCTTGTTGCCGCATGACAATTCCCTCCGTGGCGTGCTGTGGCTCGCGCAATCCCTGCGCGAGAAATGGCAACGCAAACGCACCGCATCGCTCGAATGTTGTGCCGCGCAAGGGCAGGTATAGCTGAAGGAAACAGAAGGCCTCGATGGATCATCCTACAAAAGGTTTCACGCTGATCGAGATGCTGGTTGCGATCGCGATCCTTCTGATTCTGCTGACTCTGGCTGTTCCGGCGTTTACCCGTTCGACGCAAACAACCAGGGCCGATACCGAAATCGCTGACCTGCAACGAGCCCTGAATTTTGCCCGGCTCGAAGCCATCGATCACGGCAATACCATACGGGTGCGCCCGACGACCGGTGGTGATGTCTGGAGTGGGGAACTGGCGGTTTACGACGGTACGGGCGCTTTGGCCAATGTATTGCGGGTTGTTCCGGCGATGAGCAGCAGCGCAACTCTGGCGCTAACCTCTGGCGTCACTGCCATCGATTTCAACAGTATGGGCGGATTGTCATCACCGTCCTCAGAGGTGGTGATCAGCTATGGTCGGGGCGCACAAAGCAGGACGCTGACGGTGTGTTTGAACGGACGAATTCTATTGGGTGGAAATTGCGGATGAAAGCAGGGAGCAAGCGTACGCAGGAGGGCATGACGCTGATCGAAGTCCTGGTGGCGTTAGTCATTCTGGGAGTGGGATTGCTGGGGGCAGCGGCGTTTCAGCTCAATGCGTTGAAGTACACGGACAGCGCGCGCATGACCAGTCAGGCCAGTTTTATCGCCTACGACATGATGGACCGCATTCGCGCCAACGCTGCTGCGGACTACACCATCGCGCCGCCGGCTTCGGGCAATCCGGACGTTACCCGGGATCAGGACCTGTTTGACTTCAACGCCAATATTGTCAGTTCGCTCGGTGCTACCGCGACGGGCAGCGTCACCGTCAATCAGCAGGTGTACACCATCACGATTACCTGGGACGACTCACGGGCTGCGAAGGCCGACGACTCGCGGCGCAGCTTCATCCTGAGCAGTCGCACGGCCATTGATCCGGTGGTGACCCCGTGAGTCGCTGCAGCAAGGGGTTTGGCCTGGTCGAGCTGCTGATCGCCATGGCTTTGAGCCTGGTTGTGGTGCTGGGCGTGGTACAGGTTTTTATCGCAGCCAAGAACACCTATCTCAGCCAGAATGCGGCCGCGAGCATGCAGGAGGACGCACGTTTCGTGTTGAGCAAAATGATTCAGGAAGTCCGCATGGTCGGGATGTTCGGTTGCCTGGAAACGATCACCGATTCAAGTGAGAAAAGGGATTTCCATGCCAGTCAGTTAGCACCGATCCGTTGGGACAACGGCGGCCGCAAGTTGACGCTGGTTACAGCGGATGTCGGCGGCAATGGCGGCAAGCCGGACTGGACCGTGCTTTCCGATTGTCGAAACAATTCGACGGCCTACAGTGAAGGTCGGACGCCAGTGGCAGGGCAGCTGGCATTTCCGATCCGGCGGCTGATTTACAGCTTCAGCAACAACCAACTGTTGATGAAAGGCGGGGCTGCAGCAGATCAAGTATTGGTGGATAACGTCAGCGCTTTCGACGTGAGCTTCGGCCTGGCCAGTACGGCCACTGATCTGGCTGCTTCGCGCTACAGCAGCAACCCCACGGATCCCGCGCTGATTCGTAGCGTTCGCCTGACCCTGACCCTATTCGATCCGCACAACCGGGTGAGCGATCAAACCTTCAACGTGGTTGCCGCTCTACGCAACCGCTTGCCATGAGGGAGTGCCGATGAATCGTTCTCCCCTGACTTATCGCTCCCAACGCGGGATGGCACTGTTGGTCAGTCTGGTGTTCCTGCTCTTGCTGACGCTAATTGGTCTTTCATCGATGCAGAGCGCCACCCTGCAGGAAAAAATGGCCGGTAGCGTCGTCTTGCGCAATCAATCGTTCCAGAGTGCCGAGGCCGCATTGCGGGTGGGCGAGAGTGCCGTGTGGCGAAACAGTTATGCGTTACCTGTTTGTAGCGGCATCGTTCAATGCGCACCACCGTCCGAGTCTTCGGCTATTACCGCTGCCGGTTTCAACGCCTCTTCAGGCGTGACCTGGGTTGCATCGGGCAAGGGCTTTTATGGCGTGCAAAATATCGGTGTCAGCAAAAATGCGGTGAATGTGCCCATCAATACCCCGGCGACCTTGTATCGGGTAACGGCGGTCGGCATCGCGGGGCATTCGCGCAGTGTGGTGGAGAGCATCTATGCGAAGTACTGAGCGACCTGTCAGGTTATGGTCACAACTGATCGGTGTCGTAGTCGCGCTTGACCTGTCGATGTCGGCTCACGCTGCCACGTCAGCGGATTCGCCAGCGCTGAACCGGCCAACCTGTCTGGCGAATGGCAACTGGTACGGTTTTTACCACAGCAATCAGGGGTTGAAAGCCGTCTGCCTGAAGCTGCCCGAGGCGATCGGCGTTAAGATGCTCGACAGCAACGGCGATGGAGTGGTCGACAACATCGACACGCTATCCGATGGCGTGATCTTTGTTGGAGAGCATTCGACCCAGGACGGGGCCGTGAACGATTCCACTGGCGACGATACACCGGGGATGGAAAAATCCGGCGGCGGCCGTCGCATCATGTGGCGACAAATACAGTAAGTGAGAGTTGAGGCATGCGTAGTTCCAACCGCGGTTTTACCCTGATCGAAATCATGATCGTGATTGCGATCATCGGGATTGTCATGACCATTGCCGCCCCGAGTTTCACCGAATACCTGAACAAAGGCCGTCGCGCAGAAGTGGCCGGTCTGCTCTCGGAGCAGGCGCAGCTCCTGGAGCGCTTCTACTCGCAGAAAAACACCTACACCGATGCGCCGGGCCTCAGTGTCGGCAATGATTACTACAGCATCACTCCGACCCTGGCCGACCAGACCTTTCTGCTGACGGCAGTGCGCAAGGCTGACTCGAGCATGGCCACTGACAAGTGTGGTGATCTGACCATCACCAATACCGGAGTCCTCGGCATGGTCAACGCAAAAACCGGCCTGACCAGCAAAGACTGCTGGGGGCGCTGAGTTTTTTTCGGGTGCCTTTTGCACTCTCTGTCTATTTAACGATTGGATCAGAACATGACCAGGCAACAGCAAGTGGTGATTGTCGGCGGTGGAGTGATTGGTTTGCTGACGGCCTACAATCTCGCGTCCGAAGTGCAAAGCGTTGTGCTGCTGGATCGCTCGAACGTAGGCCAGGAATCGTCCTGGGCGGGTGGTGGCATCGTTTCGCCGCTTTACCCGTGGCGCTACAGCCCGGCGGTCACCGCGTTGGCTCACTGGTCCCAGGACTTCTATCCACAACTGGGCGAGCGCTTGTTTGCCGCCACCGGCGTTGATCCTGAAGTGCACACCACCGGTCTGTACTGGCTGGATCTGGATGACGAGGCTGAAGCGCTGGCATGGGCCGCCCGGGAAAATCGTCCATTGAGTGCGGTGGATATTTCGGCAGCCCACGACGCCGTGCCGGTGCTGGGCAACGGTTTTTCCCGGGCGATCTACATGGCCGACGTCGCCAACGTGCGTAATCCGCGATTGGTGAAGTCACTCAAGGCCGCGTTGCTGGCGCTGTCGAACGTGACGATTCATGAGCAGTGCGAAGTCAGCGGGTTTGTTCGTGACGGTAATAAAGTGGTCGGCGTGCAGACTTCCACAGGTACTGTCGCGGGCGATCAAGTCGTCCTGACGGCGGGGGCCTGGAGCGGTGATTTGCTCAAG
The DNA here is from genome assembly GCF_003050925.1 of Pseudomonas sp. GV085. Lineage (GTDB taxonomy): Bacteria > Pseudomonadota > Gammaproteobacteria > Pseudomonadales > Pseudomonadaceae > Aquipseudomonas. The sequence goes on from NZ_QAOV01000003.1 coordinate 443,386, forward strand.
CTTCTTGATCTGACGCTGCCGGTCGAGCCGGTGAAAGGGCAGATGATTCTCTACAAGTGTGCGGCGGATTTCCTGCTGAGCATGGTCCTGGCCAAGGGCCGTTATGCGATTCCCCGGCGCGACGGGCACATACTGATCGGCAGTACGCTGGAGCATGAAGGCTTTGACAAGACGCCGACCGGGTCGGCACTGGAAAGCCTGAAGGCGTCCGCGGTGGAATTGATCCCGGCACTGGCCGAGGCCGAAGTAGTGGGGCATTGGGCCGGATTGCGCCCGGGGTCACCCGAGGGCATTCCTTATATCGGCCCGGTACCGGGGTTTGACGGGCTCTGGCTCAACTGCGGGCATTACCGTAACGGGCTGGTGTTGGCGCCAGCGTCATGCCAGTTGTTTGCCGATGTGATGCTGGGCCGGGCGCCGATCATCGATCCGGCGCCTTATGCGCCTGCCGGAAGACTTTGACAAGATCGCAGCCTGCGGCAGCTCCTACAGAATGTACGCTCCCAGGTAGGAGCTGCCGCAGGCTGCGATCTTTTTAAAGCATCAATCCAGTCCAAACTTCTTGAGCCGGTAACGCATCGACCTGAATGACAGGTTCAACCGCTGAGCCGCCGCCGTGCGGTTCCAGCGGGTTTCCTCCAGGGCCTGGAGCAGCAGTTGGCGTTCGACGTTTTCCAGGTAGGTTTCCAGGTTGTCGATCCGGGTCAGGTCCGGCACGCCGCCTTCAGCTCCACAGTTGCCTTCAGCCAGGCGCAGGTCGCCGGCTTCGATCTGTTTGTTCTCACACAGTGTGTGTGCCCGTTCGAGCATGTTCTCCAGTTCCCGCACATTGCCCGGGAAGCGATAGCTTTTCAGTGCATCGAGGGCCTGGGGGTGGAGTCTCGCTGCAGGTTGGCCGGTATCGGCGGCCAGGCGCTTGAGTATGTGGCTGGCCAGTATTTCGATGTCATCGCGACGCTCGCGCAAGGGTGGCACCCGGAGTTCGATCACGTTCAAGCGGTAGTAAAGATCATGGCGAAAGCGTCCGGCGGCGACTTCGGCGCCAAGGTCCTTGTGTGTGGCGCAGAGAATGCGCACATCCACCGCCACTTCCTGCTGCCCGCCGACACTGCGTACGGCTTTCTCCTGAATCGCGCGCAGCAGTTTGACTTGCATGGCCAACGGCAGGTCAGCCACTTCGTCGAGGAGCAGGGTGCCGCCGTGAGCTGTCTGGAACAGACCGGGTTTGTCTTCGATGGCGCCGCTGAAACTGCCTTTGCGATGGCCAAAAAACTCACTCTCCAACAGTTCCGAGGGAATTGCCGCGCAGTTGATCGCAATGAACGGCTGATTGGTGCGAGGGCTTTGATCATGGATCAGGCGCGCGACCAACTCCTTGCCGCTGCCGGATTCTCCGCTGATGTATACCGTCGCATGGCTGCTGGCCAGTTTGATGATCTGTTTGCGCAGGTTGCGCATGGGCAATGAGTCGCCCAGCAAGCGACGATCGATGCCGATCCTGCGGGCAGGAACCAGCAGGGCGCTGGCGACCAGTTCACGCAGGCGCGCAAGGTCCACCGGTTTGGTCAGGAAGTCGAATGCCCCGGCCTTGAGCACGTTGATCGCGGTTTCGAGGCTGGCATAGGCGGTGATCATCGCCACCTGGACCTGAGGGTGGCATTGCTGGATGTGCTGCACCAACTCCAGGCCAGTACCATCCGGCAACTGCATGTCGGTCAGGCATAGATCGAAGGTTTCGCGTTGTAGCAGGGATTGCGCTTCGCCAACGTTGCGGGCGTTGAACGTCTCCAGTCTCATCCTTCCCAGGGTGATTTCCAGGAGTTCGCGAATGTCCGGCTCGTCATCGACGATCAAGACTTTTTGTCGTGGTCTCGTGTTCAACGTGGGCTCCGTCCGTGAGCATAGGTGATACAAAAGCAGCCGCTTTCCTGGCGTGCCTTGAAGTCTAGGCGGGACAGAATGCTTTCGTCCGGCTGGCCGGACAGATAAAGCCCCAGGCCCTTGATATAGGGGGCTGGGGCTTCATTATCGAGTATTTCCAGTGATTTCAGGTCGAGCCATGGCGGCGACATTTGCTCGCGGCACAACAAGTGGAGGACGTTTTCGATTACCCGGTTCATTCGCAGAGAGTGATCTTGAATAATCTGCGTCAGACGTCAATCGACGCCTTTCAGTTCCTTGAGTGCGTGCGATAGTCCTCAATCGGCCGTCATTTCGGGTGGCGTATCAGCGGCCTCTGGAACCCTTGTCTTGCTCGAGATGAGCCTGGCTGCAATACCATTGTTGGTCGTGGCTCAGCGCGCGGTCACGGGGCAGGTGAACGCCGCAATGGGCACAGCGGACCATGGGCGCCGCTTCCCGTTCGGCAGGGGGCCTGGGGGTGGATGCCTGCCCCTTGAACTTGCGCCAGAACCATACTGCAGCGGCAATCAGGGCAATCCAGAACAATAAACGAAGCATGGTGTGCTGCTTTTTGACTAGTGATTAGCTAGTTTAGCCAAGGACATGGCCAGCGCACAGCCTAATAGCTTATGTAGGAGCGAGCTTGCTCGCGATGGTCTCAAGGACGACGCGTTTATTCAGACAAAGCGCGTTAACGTTGACGTCCATCGCGAGCAAGCTCGCTCCTACAAGTCTCCCTTTTTGCACAACCCGAGGTGTCAGTCGAACACGCCGAAGGTCATGTGGCTGAACCACGAACGGTCGCTGTCGTTGCCTTGCGCTTCGTGATTTTCTTCTTCGACCGCTTCGCCATTGTCGTCTTTAGGCTTGAGCTCGGCCGGGATTGCGTCTTTGGCGTCCTGGAATTGCCTCTGGACGTCCTGGTTGGCGCGGGTTTCACCCGGTGGCAGCGGCGGACGCGACTCGATCAGGCCCAGGGTCGCCTTGCTCAGCCACGAACGGTTGTCGGCTTCGGCTACGGTCGGCACGAACTGACCGTCGACCAGGGTCGGGTGGTTCGGGTAGTTGAGCTTCAGGGCTTCCAGGCTGGTGGCAGCCAGTTCGTCCAGGTGCATGCGCTGGTAGGCCTCGGTCATCACCGCCAGGCCGTCGCCGACCGAAGGGGTTTCCTGGAAGTTTTCCACCACGTAACGACCGCGGTTCGCGGCGGCGACATAAGCCTGGCGGGTCAGGTAGTAGTCGGCCACGTGAATTTCGTAGGCCGCCAGCAGGTTGCGCAGATAAATCATGCGCTGCTTGGCGTCTGGTGCGTAGCGGCTGTTCGGGAAGCGGCTGGTCAGCTGGGCGAATTCGTTATAGGAGTCGCGGGCGGCGCCCGGGTCACGCTTGGTCATATCCAGCGGCAGGAAGCGCGCCAGCAGGCCGACGTCCTGGTCGAAAGAAGTCAGGCCCTTGAGGTAGTAGGCGTAATCGACGTTCGGATGCTGTGGGTGCAGACGAATGAAGCGTTCCGCAGCGGACTTGGCCGCTTCTGGCTCGGTGTTCTTGTAGTTGGCGTAGATGAGTTCGAGTTGCGCCTGATCGGCATAGCGACCGAACGGATAACGCGATTCCAGAGCCTTGAGCTTGGCGATGGCACTGGTGTAGCTACTGTTGTCCAGGTCGTTTTGAGCCTGTTGGTACAGCTCGACTTCACTGAGGTTTTCGTCTACGACTTCCTTCGATGAGCAAGCAGCGGTCAATGCGAGGATGGCGATCAGCAGCAGGTGTTTCACTTGCATGGCGGCTTGCGTCCCTATGACGGCCGCTGTCTTGGGCGTGGCCGTCCTGTTATGATGAACGCCCCGTTGAATAGCCTCGGGGCAAAAGACGCCGTATTTAACCACAAGCGCGCAGCCGAAACCAAAGGCTGTGCCGACGCCTAGTCTGAGCATGTCCGATAAAATTGAACTTCGCGCAGAGGTGCCGTCCGAATTGGGCGGCCAACGCCTCGATCAAGTCGCCGCACAATTATTCGCTGAGCACTCGCGCTCGCGCCTTTCCGCCTGGATCAAAGACGGCCGCCTGACTGTGGATGGGGCGGTTATCCGCCCGCGAGACATCGTCCATGGCGGCGCCATCCTTGAGTTGACTGCCGAGCAGGAAGCTCAGGGCGAATGGGTCGCTCAAGACATTGCCCTGGACATCGTCTACGAAGACGACGACATCCTGGTGATCAACAAGCCTGCGGGCCTGGTGGTGCACCCGGCTGCCGGTCATGCCGATGGCACCCTGCTCAACGCCTTGCTGCACCACGTGCCGGACATCATCAATGTGCCCCGCGCCGGTATCGTGCATCGCCTGGACAAGGACACCACCGGTCTGATGGTGGTGGCCAAGACCATTCAAGCGCAGACGCAGTTGGTGACACAGTTGCAGAGCCGCAGCGTCAGCCGGATCTACGAGTGCATCGTGATCGGTGTGGTGACAGCCGGAGGCAAGATCAATGCGCCGATCGGTCGTCACGGCCAGCAGCGCCAGCGCATGGCCGTGATGGAAGGTGGCAAGCAGGCCGTCAGCCATTACCGCGTGCTCGAGCGTTTCCGCTCCCACACCCACGTGCGGGTGAAGCTGGAAACCGGTCGTACGCACCAGATTCGCGTACACATGGCGCACATCAACTACCCGTTGGTCGGAGATCCCGCCTACGGTGGTCGTTTCCGTATTCCGCCGGCCGCCAACCCAACCATGGTCGAATCCCTGAAAAACTTCCCGCGTCAGGCGCTGCATGCGCGTTTCCTGGAACTGGATCATCCGACCACTGGTAAGCGCATGAGCTGGGAATCGCCGTTGCCGGAAGATTTCGTCTGGCTGCTGACCCTGCTCAAGCAAGACCGCGAGGCGTTCGTCGGATGAGTGACTGGCTGATTCCTGACTGGCCCGCGCCGGCCGGGGTCAAGGCCTGTGTGACCACTCGTGCGGGCGGCGTCAGTGTGGCGCCGTTCGACAGCCTCAACCTCGGCGATCACGTCGGAGACAGCCCTGAAGCTGTTGCCGAGAATCGCCGTCGTCTTACCGATCATTTCTCCATTCAACCGGCCTGGCTGCAGCAGGTCCACGGCATTGTCGTGGCCCATGCCGATCCAGGCCGGGTGGTCACCGCCGATGCCAGTTGGACGTCGACACCCGGTATCGCCTGTGCGGCGATGACGGCCGATTGCCTGCCAGCGTTGTTTTGTGACCGTGCCGGTACTCGTGTCGCGGCGGCCCATGCCGGTTGGCGCGGGCTGGCTGCTGGTGTACTGGAGGCCACGCTCGACAGTCTGGCGGTACCGCCTGCCGAAGTATTGGTCTGGCTCGGCCCGGCGATCGGCCCGCAAGCCTTTGAAGTCGGCCCGGAAGTGCGTGAAACCTTCGTGCAGCAGTTGCCGCAAGCGTCAGAAGCCTTCGTGCCAAGCCAAAACCCCGGCAAGTTCATGGCCGACATCTATATGCTGGCCCGCTTGCGTCTGGCAGCTCGTGGTGTAACGGCTGTCTATGGTGGTGGTTTCTGCACCGTAAACGACCCTCGCTTCTTTTCTTATCGCCGTGCGTCCCGCACCGGTCGATTCGCCTCGCTGATCTGGCTCGCCCGCTAAGCTTCCCTGACCTGCATCAACGTCCCGACGCTTGAATCTCCCAGAATCGACCACATCTATTGTGATATCTGGCAGGTTTCTTCATTCAGGATGTTTTATAGGTCCGGCCTGCTCAAAAGGAAGGTGACCCATGCGTATAGACCGTTTAACCAGCAAATTGCAGTTAGCGTTGTCCGATGCCCAATCCCTGGCTGTCGGTCACGATCATCCGGCCATTGAACCGGCGCACTTGATGCAAGCCTTGCTCGAGCAGCAGGGCGGCTCGATCAAGCCCCTGCTGATGCAGGTGGGCTTCGACGTCAACAGCCTGCGTAAAGAGTTGACCAAAGAGCTCGACCAGCTACCGAAAATCCAGAACCCGACCGGTGACGTGAACATGTCGCAGGATCTGGCGCGCCTGCTCAATCAGGCCGATCGTCTGGCCCAGCAGAAGGGCGACCAGTTCATCTCCAGCGAACTGGTGCTGCTCGCCGCCATGGACGAGAACAGCAAGCTCGGAAAACTGTTGCTCGGTCAGGGCGTGAGCAAGAAAGCCCTGGAGAACGCAATCAACAACCTGCGCGGTGGCGAGGCCGTCAACGACCCGAACCACGAAGAGGCGCGCCAGGCCCTGGATAAATACACCGTCGACCTGACCAAGCGCGCCGAAGACGGCAAGCTCGATCCGGTGATCGGCCGTGACGATGAAATTCGCCGCACAATCCAGGTGCTGCAACGTCGGACCAAGAACAACCCGGTGCTGATCGGTGAGCCTGGCGTGGGTAAAACCGCCATCGCCGAAGGCCTGGCCCAGCGCATCATCAATGGCGAAGTGCCGGATGGCCTCAAGGGCAAGCGCCTGTTGTCCCTGGACATGGGGGCGCTGATTGCCGGTGCCAAGTATCGCGGTGAGTTCGAAGAGCGCCTGAAATCCCTGCTCAATGAACTGTCGAAGCAGGAAGGGCAGATCATCCTGTTCATCGACGAACTGCACACCATGGTCGGCGCCGGTAAGGGCGAAGGCTCGATGGATGCGGGCAACATGCTCAAGCCGGCCCTGGCCCGCGGTGAGCTGCACTGCGTAGGCGCCACCACGCTCAACGAGTACCGCCAATACATTGAGAAGGACGCCGCCCTCGAGCGACGTTTCCAGAAAGTGCTGGTGGACGAGCCGAGCGAAGAAGACACCATCGCCATCCTGCGTGGCCTCAAGGAGCGGTATGAGGTTCACCACAAGGTGGCGATCACTGACGGCGCGATCATTGCCGCAGCCAAGCTCAGCCATCGCTACATCACTGACCGGCAGTTGCCGGACAAGGCCATCGACCTGATCGACGAGGCCGCCAGCCGCATCCGCATGGAAATCGACTCCAAGCCGGAAGTGCTGGACCGTCTGGAGCGCCGCCTGATTCAGCTGAAGGTGGAATCCCAGGCGCTGAAGAAAGAAAGCGACGACGCGGCGAAGAAACGTCTGGAAAAATTGCAGGAAGAAATCGCTCGTCATGAGCGTGAGTACTCGGATCTCGAGGAAATCTGGAACTCGGAAAAAGCCGAGGTTCAGGGTTCGGCGCAGATCCAGCAGAAGATCGAACAGTCCCGTCAGGAACTGGAAGCCGCTCGCCGTAAAGGCGACCTGAACCGCATGGCGGAATTGCAGTACGGGGTGATCCCGGACCTGGAACGCAGCCTGCAAATGGTCGACCAGCATGGCAAACCCGAAAACCAGTTGTTGCGCAGCAAGGTGACTGAAGAAGAGATCGCCGAAGTCGTTTCGAAGTGGACCGGTATCCCGGTGTCGAAGATGCTCGAAGGCGAGCGCGAAAAACTGATGAAGATGGAAAGCCTGTTGCACCAGCGTGTGATCGGCCAGGACGAAGCGGTTGTGGCGGTTTCCAACGCGGTGCGGCGTTCCCGCGCCGGGTTGTCCGACCCGAATCGCCCGAGCGGCTCGTTCATGTTCCTCGGCCCGACCGGTGTCGGTAAAACCGAGCTGTGCAAGGCGCTGGCCGAGTTCCTCTTTGATACTGAAGAGGCGATGGTGCGGATCGACATGTCCGAGTTCATGGAGAAACATTCCGTGGCTCGCTTGATCGGTGCGCCACCAGGATATGTCGGTTATGAAGAGGGCGGTTACCTGACCGAGGCGGTGCGTCGCAAGCCTTACTCGGTGATCCTGATGGACGAAGTCGAGAAGGCGCACCCGGATGTGTTCAACATCTTGCTGCAAGTGCTCGAGGATGGTCGTTTGACCGACAGCCATGGCCGTACGGTGGACTTCAAGAACACCGTGATTGTCATGACCTCCAACCTGGGGTCGGTGCAGATCCAGGAACTGGTCGGTGATCGTGAGGCGCAGCGTGCAGCGGTGATGGATGCGATTTCCAGCCACTTCCGGCCGGAGTTCATCAACCGGGTCGACGAAGTGGTGATTTTCGAGCCGTTGGCGCGAGATCAGATCGCTGGCATTACCGAGATCCAGTTGGGTCGTCTGCGCAGCCGCCTGACCGAGCGGGAACTGAAGCTTGAGCTCAGCCCTGAAGCCATGGACAAGCTGATCGCGGTCGGTTACGACCCGGTGTATGGGGCACGGCCGCTCAAGCGCGCTATCCAGCGCTGGATCGAGAACCCGCTGGCGCAGCTGATCCTGTCCGGTCGATTCATGCCGGGCGATACCGCTCACGGTGTGGTGGAAAACGACGAAATCGTTTTCGTCTGACCCGCTACCACACCTGTAGGAGCGAGCTCGCTCGCGAAGGTCGTTAACGATAACGCGGGTTGGCTGGCTCAACGCGGCGCTCGTGAATTCTTCGCGAGCAAGCTCGCTCCTACAACTGGCCTAGCATTGTGAGGCCTTTTTTTCGTTAGGCTGTTGAACTCAAAGGAAAAGGCTTGTAAAGTGCGCCCCGCAGTCAGTCACCCGCCAGGGTTTCCGCTCCCCAGGCAGGAATCCAAAATAAGTTGCAAATCATTAACTTGAAAGCAATTTAGGGGGTTGACAGAGGTGCTGAAGATTGTAGAATAGCGCGCCTCAGACACACGAACGCAGCGATGCGAACGGGTCGAAGAGAACGCAGTAAAGCTTCAAAGTTGTAAATTGAAATGTGTAGTTCCGTGATAGCTCAGTCGGTAGAGCAAATGACTGTTAATCATTGGGTCCCAGGTTCGAGTCCTGGTCACGGAGCCAATTTCAAACCGGGGTATAGCGCAGTCCGGTAGCGCGCCTGCTTTGGGAGCAGGATGTCAGGAGTTCGAATCCCCTTACCCCGACCATTTTTGGGTCGTTAGCTCAGTTGGTAGAGCAGTTGGCTTTTAACCAATTGGTCGTAGGTTCGAATCCCACACGACCCACCATTTTTGAAACCAGTTAACGCTGGAATCGAATCTTAAGATCAGAGGCCAAAAGCGCTGATCGAAGAAGGCGCCTTCAAGGGTGCCTTTTTTTTACCGGGGTATAGCGCAGTCCGGTAGCGCGCCTGCTTTGGGAGCAGGATGTCAGGAGTTCGAATCCCCTTACCCCGACCATATTAAAAATCCTCGTATCGAAAGATACGGGGATTTTTTTTGTCTGTTAATTGCTTGCCGCGAATCAATTGTAGGAGCAGCCGGTCGACGCTCGATTGCTCGCGAAGATCGTTAACGAAAACGCAGCGTTTCTGGTTTAACGCGGCGCTCTCAGGTTCTTCGCGAGCAATCGAGCGTCGACCGGCTGCTCCTACAGGTGTTAGTGCAACTTAAGGCGCGGCTCAGTCCCGCGACCGATCTTGCTGCCCAGCATCAGCATCGCCGTGCGGAACGGCCCGTACAGCGCCATCTGGTGCATGCGGTACAGCGACACGTAGAACATCCGCGCCAGCCAGCCTTCGAGCATCACGCTGCCGGTGAGGTTGCCCATCAAGTTACCCACAGCCGAAAAACGCGACAGCGAGATCAGCGAGCCGTAGTCGGTGTACTTGTACTCCGGCAGTGCCTTGCCTTCGATGCGCAGTTTCAACGATTTGGCCAGCAATGAAGCCTGTTGGTGAGCGGCCTGGGCACGTGGCGGCACATTGCGGTCGCTACCCGGTTGCGGGCAGGCGGCGCAGTCACCGAAGGCGAAGATGTTCTCGTCGCGAGTGGTTTGCAGGGTCGGCAGCACTTGCAGCTGATTGATGCGGTTGGTTTCCAGGCCATCGATGTCCTTGAGGAAACCCGGTGCGCGAATCCCCGCAGCCCAGACCTTCAGGCTAGCGTTGATCACTTTGCCGTCGGCGGTAATCAAGGCGTCTGCCGTCACTTCGCTGACAGCGGCATTGGTCATGACGTTGACCCCGAGTTTCTCCAGGGTTTTATGCACAGGTCCGCCAATCCGCTCTGGCAGCGCCGGCAGGACTCGTGGTCCGGCTTCGATCAGGGTGATGTGCATGTTTTCCGGTTTGATCCGGTCCAGGCCATAGGCCGCCAATTCATGGGCGGCGTTGTGCAGTTCGGCGGCCAGCTCGACCCCGGTGGCACCGGCGCCGACGATGGCTACGCTGATTTGCTCGACTTTGTCGGTCTGCCCGGCATGGGCGCGCAGGTAGTGATTGAGCAGTTGCTGGTGGAAACGCTCGGCCTGTTTACGAGTGTCGAGGAACAGGCAGTGTTGCGCCGCGCCCTGGGTGCCGAAATCGTTGGTGGTACTGCCGACGGAGATCACCAGCGAGTCGTAAGGCACTTCGCGGGCCGGCACCAGTTCCAGGCCGGCTTCGTCATAGGTGGCGGCCAGCTGGATTTTCTTCTTCGCGCGATCGACCCCGCTCATGCGCCCCAGCTGGAACTCGAAGTGGTTCCATTTGGCCTGGGCGACATAGTTGAGTTCGTCTTCGGAAGAGTTCAGGGAGCCGGCCGCCACTTCGTGCAACAACGGTTTCCAGATGTGGGTCAGGTTCGTGTCGACCAGCATCACGCTGGCCGTGCCGCGCTTGCCCAGAGTCTTACCCAGACGGGTAGCCAACTCCAGACCGCCGGCGCCGCCGCCGACAATGACAATACGATGGGACATGGGGATAACTCGCAAGGCTAAAAGAAATCTTTGTCGTCGTTACCCACGCGAGCGCAAGGCAGCTCATAGCGTCAGGTAACTGATAAGTCGGCTCAACAGGCCCAGACCAATGGTCACTGCCAATACCAGCACAAGGAGCATCCAGGGCCGGAAAGGCCGGCGCTCGACTTGGTGCTGGGACAACTGCAGGTACTCTTCGACATGCTTTTGGTCGTCGGGGTTCAGGCGGCTGGTCATATCGGGCCTCGTCAGGGGTAGACGTTGCTGAATGTGTGGAAGCTACAGGGAAATCATTCAGCTGTGAACGAAGCTTAGCTGCTGACCGGGGAAAGGCTCGAGTCTCACAGACTGATCCCGACATCAAAAACAATGCTGCGCCCCAGGTTGCTGCGCAGGAAATCCGGCGCATCCGGGTGAGCGAACAGCACACGGGCGAAGGTCGGCCCGACCAGCGACAGCGAACGCCAGCCCTGGCGCAGGTATTCGGTCGGTGGCGGGAAATGGCTGTTGAGGTCCAGCACTTCGCGTTTGAGGCTGGCGAAGGCAATGATGTCCAGCTCACCCAGATCCATGCCGCGCTCTTTGTAGTTGTGCGCTTTTTTGCGCAAAGTCGGCGCCAATCGCAGCAAGAACTCGTTGGCAGGGATACGTCGTGGCTTGGCCTCGCGGCGCACCAGTTGGCTCAGGGAAAACGCGCTGCGCCGGCGTTGCAGTTCGTCGCGCCATTCATCGTTGAGGCGCCGGCCCTCGTCGAGCACGAAGAACACCTCGAAACTGGCATCGCGAAACAACACATCCGGCGGCTCCCCGGCGGGGGCGAATTCATCGGCACGATAGGGAATGTTCAAGCCTTGCAGCAGGCGCTGGCACACCCAACGCTCACGCTCCCATTTGCGGGCATTGGACAGGAACGCATTGGCTTGCTCGGCCGCGATGGTCAGCAGGCGTAAATAGTCTGAGTCATCCATAGGCCCAAGCTTAGCGTTCAAACGTGATCGCAAAGAAGACAATTTTGTCGCAGAGGCTCATAGCCTTCCGTTCCCATGCCCGTTCCAGGGCCCTGCACAAAACGGATAGTGATCTGCGCGCACTGGCTATTGCCACGTATCGGGCGCCTCTACCCTCGGCTGTACGGACGTAAGCCGTGTTACCGACGCTCTAAAAAAACAACAACAAGAGATATATGCCATGCGCAAGATCGACGTACATGAGGTTATCGACAACGCTCGTTTCAACCACTTTCACTGGATGGTGCTGTTCTGGTGTGCCCTGATCATCATCTTCGACGGTTACGATCTGGTGATCTACGGCGTGGTCTTGCCGATGCTGATGAAAGAGTGGGGGCTCAGTCCTTTGCAAGCCGGTGCACTGGGCAGTTATGCGCTGTTCGGCATGATGTTCGGCGCGCTGTTCTTCGGACCGCTGTCGGACAGGATCGGCCGCAAAAAAGCCATCACGATCTGCGTGATGCTCTTCAGTGGCTTCACCGTGCTCAATGGTTTCGCCCGAAACCCCACCGAGTTTGGCCTCTGTCGCTTCATTGCCGGGCTCGGCATTGGCGGCGTGATGCCTAACGTCGTGGCACTGATGAACGAGTACGCGCCAAAAAAAATCCGCAGCACGCTGGTTGCGATCATGTTCAGCGGTTACTCGGTGGGCGGCATGCTGTCCGCCGGACTGGGCATTGTGTTGATCCCGAGTTTCGGCTGGCAGTCGGTGTTTTACGTGGCGGTCCTGCCGTTGATGTTGTTGCCGCTGATCATGTATTTCCTGCCCGAATCGGTGGGCTTCATGTTGCGTCAGGGGCGCAATGAAGAGGCGCGCAATATTCTTGAGCGCATCGATCCGGCCTACGTCGCGCAAACGTCCGATCAAATGCACATGGCCGAAGTGAAAGGCACGGGCACCCCGGTGTTGCAGCTGTTCCGTGAAGGCCGAGCGCTGCGCACGCTGATGCTGTGGCTGGCGTTTTTCTGCTGCCTGTTGATGGTGTACGCGTTGAGTTCCTGGCTGCCGAAACTGATGGCCAACGCCGGTTACAGCCTGGGTTCGAGCCTGTCGTTCCTGCTGGTGTTGAACTTCGGGGCGATCTTCGGCGCGGTCGGTGGCGGGGTGCTGGGCGACAAACTCAATCTGCCGAAAGTGCTGGCGGTGTTTTTCGCCATGGCGGCGGTGTCGATAACCCTGTTGGGCTTCAACAGCCCAACGCCGGTGTTGTACCTGCTGATCGCCATTGCGGGTGCCACCACCATTGGCTCGCAGATTCTCTTGTACGCCTGCGCCGCGCAGTTTTATTCCATGACGATTCGCTCAACCGGTCTGGGCTGGGCGTCGGGCATTGGGCGCAACGGGGCCATCGTCGGTCCTCTGTTGGGCGGCGCCTTGCTCGGGATCAGCCTGCCGCTGCAACTGAACTTCATGGCGTTTGCCTTGCCCGGTGCGGTGGCGGCCTTTGCCATGACTGTGTTCGCCATCAGCAGCCGGCGTAGCGTCTCTGCAGTCAACCCTGCCCTGTCAGCGACCGGTGCCTGAATCATGAAAGCGTTTTTCCAGGACTTCTCGGTGTCAGCCGCCGTGGCCGGATTCATTGCCACGGTGATTTCCTATGCCGGCCCGTTGGTGATCATCTTTCAGGCAGCAGAAGCGGCACATCTTTCGCGGGAAGTGTTGTCGTCCTGGATCTGGGCGATCTCCATTGGCAGCGCCGTGCTCGGTATCGGTTTGAGCCTGCGCTACCGCGTTCCGGTGATCATCGCCTGGTCGGCGCCGGGCTCGGCGTTGCTGGTGACGCTGTTGCCGGACATCTCCATGGCAGAGGCGGTGGGGGCTTATCTGGTCAGCAGCCTGATCATTTTCGCGGTTGGCATCTCGGGGGCTTTCGACCGGATCATCAGCAAGCTGCCCGCGGCCATCGCGGCGGCGATGCTGGCGGGGATCCTGTTCAGTTTCGGCACCGGATTGTTCGTGTCGATGCAGCACAAGCCGTTGCTGGTCCTGGCGATGTTTGCCTGCTACCTGATCTGCAAGCGTGTGATGCCGCGTTATGCAGTGATGATGGTGCTGCTGGTGGGCTGTTCGATTGCCGCGTTCACCGGTGATTTGCATCGTGAAGCACTGGTGATCGGCCTGGCCACGCCGGTGTGGATCTCGCCCGAGTTCAGCCTGGGCGCGATCCTGAACATCGCCTTGCCGCTGGTGATGGTGGCGCTGACCGGTCAGTTCGTGCCCGGCATGGCGGTGCTGCGCGCCAGCGGTTATCCGACGCAGGCGAGCCCGATCATCGCCAGTAGCGCGCTGTGCGCGGCATTGCTGGCGCCGTTTGGTTGCCATGGACTGAATCTGGCGGCGATCACCGCGGCGATCTGCACGGGTCGCGAATCCCACGAAGATCCTCGCAAGCGCTACGTGGCCGGGGTCGTCGGCGGCCTGTGTTACCTGCTGCTGGGGATCTTCGGCGCCACGCTGGTCTCGCTGTTTTCCGCGTTCCCCAAAGAGTTGATCGCAGCACTGGCCGGGCTGGCCTTGTTCGCCGCCATTGCCGGCGCGTTAACGGGCGCGATGGCTGTGCCGAGCGATCGTGAAGCCGCACTGGTGACCTTTCTGGTCACGGCTTCGGGCATGTCGCTGTTTGGATTGTCCGCCGCATTTTGGGGGCTGATTTTCGGCATGGTCACCCATGTGCTGTTGAGCGCCCGTCGCCCCGAATCCGTTACTGCTGAAGCACTTCAACCTGTCGATCAATAACAATAAGAGAAAAACGATGAAACAGAATCTCCCAACAACCGGTTCGGTGTTGTCCATGGCTGTCGTCTCGAGTTTTTCCAGCTGCGCGATGGCCGCCGAAAGTGGATTTATTGAAGACACCACCGCCACCTTGCAAGCACGTAATTACTACTTCAGCCGCGACTATTCCGACATCGTCGGCGCCAACCAGCAATCGAAGGCTGAAGAGTGGGCCCAGGGTTTCATCCTCAACGTGAAGTCCGGATACACCCAGGGCACCGTCGGTTTTGGGGTGGATATCATCGGCCTGCTCGGCCTCAAGCTCGACAGCGCCCCGGACCGGGTCAATACCGGTTTGCTACCGGTGCAGGACGATGGCCGCGCGGCGAACGATTACAGCCGTCTGGAAGGCGCGTTGAAGATGCGTTACTCAAAGACCGAGCTGAAAGTTGGTGAGTTGCAACCCAATTTGCCGGTGCTGGTGTTCAGCGATATTCGTCTGCTGCCGCCGAGTTATCAGGGCGCAAGCATCACCTCCAACGAGATCAATGGCCTGACCCTGCAGGGCGGTCACTTGAGTTCGACCAGCCTGCGCAACGAGGCCGGCGACGAAAAGATGCAAGCCATGCTCGGCCATGTGCCGCAGCGCCAGGTCAGCAGTGACGGTTTCAATTTTGCCGGCGCCGATTATGCATTCAACGACAAACGCAGCTCGGTCAGCGCCTGGTACGGGCAACTGGAAGACATCTATAACCAGCGCTTCCTGGGCCTCAAGCACAGCGAACCGGTGGGCGACTGGATCCTCGGCGCCAATCTCGGTTACTTCGATTCCCGCGAGGATGGCAAAAAGCTGTTGGGCAATATCGACAACCAGGCGTTCTTCTCGTTGCTGTCGGCCAAGCGTGGCGGCCATACGTTTTACGTCGGCTATCAAGGCATGTTCGGTGACAGCGCGTTCCCACGGGTGTTTGCCAACATCTCACCACTGGGCAACGAAGTGCCGACCTACGAGTTCGCCTTCACCGATGAGCGCTCCTGGCAGGCGCGCTACGACTACGACTTCGCGGCGCTCGGCGTGCCGGGGCTGACCAGCACCGTGCGTTACATCACCGGCAATAACGTCGATACCGGCAAGGGGTTTGAAGGCAGGGACCGCGAACGCGATCTGGATATTGGCTATGTGCTGCAAAGCGGCAGTCTCAAAGGCCTGGGGATTCGCGTGCGCAATGCAATGGCGCGTTCCAACTACCGCAGTGATATCGATGAAAACCGCCTGATCCTTAGCTACACGTGGACCCTGCTATGAGCGCCTGATCACAGGTTGCTGGTGCAATCACCGATGACTTCGTAGGTGACGCGTCGGGTCTGGCCCTGATGATCGACATACACCATGGTCGCCGGGACAACCCCGCACGCGGTCGCGGTGTCCGAGACGGAAACCACCTTGGCGATGTCCAGTGGCTGCGCCGGGTTGTACAGGACTGCGAGGGGCTCGTTGTCGGCGGCTATGGCCGAGGTGGCGATGACGCTCAGCAGCAGGCTGATCAACGCTTTCATGTTGGCGTGCTCCGTGTCGGTTTTGATGTTTGAATTTTAGTCTTTGCCACCGACAGATAAAGGGGCGAACGCCGGATGCAGCCTTACATAAAACGTAACAGTCATCGCCCGAGGGGGGCTTATGGATGTGCTTAACAACTTGCGCGTGTTCATCCGGGTGGTGGACTGCGCCAGTTTCACCGGGGCTGCCGATGCGTTGGATCTGTCAACCGCGCAGGTATCCCGATTGGTGGCGGATCTGGAGGAGCATGTACAGGCGCGTCTGCTGCAACGCACCACGCGACGCTTGAGCCTGACCGACGCCGGCGAGCGCTTCCTGCTGCGCAGCCGGCAAATCGTCGAAGCCATGGATGAGGCGACGGCCGAGGCTCGTGGCGCTCATATCAATCCGGCCGGACGCCTGCGGGTGCACAGCATGAACGGTCTGGGTGTGCTGCTCACGCCGTTGATCGCCCGCTACAGCGAGCTTTATCCCGATGTGGTGTTCGAGCTGACCTTGTCGCAGCGCAATCCCGATCCGCTGGAGGAAGGGCACGATGTGGTGATTTCTATCGCTGCGGAACTGGCCGACTCGCAAATGGTTGCGCAGGCCATCGGGCAGATCTACAGCGTGCCCTGTGCCTCCCCGGCTTACTTGCAACGCCGGGGCGTGCCGCAGCAGCCGCAGGCGCTGAGCGATCATCAGTGCCTGCGCATGCTCGACCCGTTGTACAGCGATCAATGGGTTTTCCAGGATGAGCACGGCGAGCACGCCGTCAGCCCGGCCAAGACCTTTCAGTGCAATGTTGCCGAGTCGATGGTCAAGGCTTCGGAGGCGGGCATGGGCATCAGCCTGCTGCCGTTCTACACCGCGACGCGGCCCTTGAGCGACGGCACTTTGCTGCGCGTGTTACCGGCATGGCGCCTGCGCGAACGCAATGTGTATGCGCTGTATCCTTCGCGACGCTTTCTCGATGCCAAGGTGCGCACCTGGGTGGACTTTCTCAAGTCCGAGCTCCCGAAGCTGTTCGCCGAACATGACGCGGTGATGAGCGATCTGCGGCATTGGGCTTGAAGTCGAAGGGCAGGCGAGCGTCGGTGTAGACTAAGTGTCTGTTGTTCTTCGCCTGGGAGACGCGCGTAGCCATGATCGGTGCAGAGTTGCTGTCATCGCAAACCCTTGCGGTCGGCTGGCTGATCTATGTGCCGGTGTTGATCTGGGCCATCTGTCGCGCGCCGTGGGTTGAGCTATTCACCGACAGCCGTCGTCAGCATCTGCTGTTTGGAACGGTGTTTGCGCTGTTTCTGTTGTGGCTGGTGCGGCGGGACTTCGATACCGGCGTGTCTTATCACTTTATCGGCATGACGGCGGTGACCCTGTTGCTGGACTGGCCGCTGGCGCTGGTTGGCGGCCTGGTGGCGCAAACGGGGCTGGTGTTGCTCGGTCGACAGGATCTGGCGGCGGTTGGGGTCAATGGTGCGCTGCTGATCGCATTGCCGGTGCTGGTCACTGAGTGCTGCGCCATTCTGGTGGAGCGTGCGCAGCCACGAAATCCCTTCGTGTATATCTTCGTGTCCGGCTTCTTTGCGGCGGCGCTGTCGGCGTTGCTGTGTCTGCTGCTGGCGCTTTGGTTGTTATGGTTCGACGAGCGTTTTGCCATGCCGTACTGGCTGGAAGATTTTGTCGGATATCTGTGGCTGATCATTTTTCCCGAAGCGTTTATCAACGGCATGATCGTCAGTGCGCTGGTGGTGTTTTGTCCGGAGTGGCTGGAGACGTTCAACCGCACACGCTATCTCTCGGCTCCCTGGAAGGACGACGATCCCAAGTCCTGATCCACGCAAAGCCTGGAATCGCCGTCTCGATGGATCAGTGGCGCGGGTCGAAGTCGCCGCTGAACATCTCGTCCTCGGCATCGGGAGGCACTGGAATCTTGTGCTCTTCTGACGCCCAGGCGCCCAGGTCGATCAGTTTGCAGCGGTCGGAGCAAAATGGCCGGTATTTGCTCTCGGCGGTCCATTCCACGGGGGCGCCGCAGGTTGGGCATTCGACGGTTGTTGGTTGGCTCATGACTGGCCTCCACGCAAAGAAAGATAAAAGTGATGCAGGCGTTCGACCTCGCTGTACAGCCAGGCGAGGTCGCGGTCATTGACCACGACGTCGTCGGCATGGCTCACGCGATCCTGGCGGCAGGACTGGGCCTTGAGGATCGCCTGGACTTGCTGCTCGCTGGTCTGGTCACGTTGCAGGGTGCGTTCGATCTGCAATTGTTCGGGGGCATCGATCACCAGCACCCGTTGAGTCATGGCGTATTGCCCGGACTCGATCAGCAGCGGCGAAACCAGAATCGCATAAGGCGATTTTGCCAGCGCCAAGTGGTGAGCGATCTCCTCGCCGATCAACGGATGCAGGAGGGCTTCCAGCCAGCGGCGCTCTTCAGGCACTTCGAAGATCAATTTGCGTAGCGCGGCGCGGTCCAGTTGCCCGTCGGCCTGTAACACGCCGGGACCGAAGTGTTCGGCGATTTGTGCCAGTGCCGGGCGGCCAGGTTCAACTACCCAGCGAGCGGCATGATCGGCGTCGACCACATGCACGCCCAGATCGATGAAGTGTTGGGCGGCCGCACTTTTGCCGCTGCCGATGCCGCCGGTCAGGCCGAGAATCCAGGGTTTTTCCACAGGGCTATTCATTTCAAACCGACAAACTGCCAATAGAGGTCGGTTATTTGACCACCCCAGAGCAACGCAATCCAGCCGGCAATGGCCAGATAGGGGCCGAAAGGGATTGGCGTCGAGGTTTTTGCGTTGCGCAAGCGCAGCATCATCAGCCCGATAATGGCACCCACCAGCGAGGACAGCAGGATGGTCAGCGGCAGAATCTGCCAGCCACCCCAGGCGCCCAGCATCGCCAGCAGCTTGAAATCTCCGTAGCCCATGCCGTCCTTGCCCGTGATCAGTTTGAACAGCCAGAACACCGACCACAGCAGGCCGTAGCCGGCAATCGCGCCCCAAAGCGCCTCGTGCAACGACACGAACAGGCCGAAACTGTTGACGATCAACCCCAGCCACATCAACGGCAGCACCAGTACGTCCGGCAATATCTGATGTTCGGCGTCGATCAGGCTCATCGCCAGCAAGCCCCAGCTCAGGACCAGCACCAGGCCGGCCGGCCAACCGAAGCCGAAGTGCCAGGCAACAAACGCCGACAACAGCCCGCAGGCCAGTTCGGTCAACGGATAGCGCGGGCTGATTGCCGCCGCACAGGCCGAACAGCGCCCGCGCAAAAATACATAACTGAGCAGCGGGATGTTTTCCCAGGCGCGGATTCGGTGACCGCAGTGCGGGCACTGGGAATGGGGCAGCAACAGGTTGTAGGTCGGCAGCGGTGTTTCGCCAGGCAGCCCGAGAATGTCATGGGCCTGCTCACGCCAGTCGCGTTCGAGCATTTTCGGCAGGCGCCAGATCACGACATTGAGGAAACTGCCGACCAGCAGGCCGGTGATGCCTGCGAGAAGGACAAAGGCCAGCGCAGAGTGAATCAGAATTTCATTCAAGGGCATGTCAGATCGCTGAGCCAAGTTGGAAGATGGGCAGGTACATGGCAACTACCAGTCCACCGACGATAACACCCAGCACCACCATGATGAACGGCTCCATCAGGCTGGTGAGGTTATCGACCATGTTATCGACGTTGTCTTCATAGAACCCCGCGACTTTGTCGAGCATGGCGTCCAGGGTGCCTGACTCTTCGCCGATGGCAGTCATCTGTATCGCCATGTTCGGGAAGACACCGCAGGTACGCATGGCGAAATTCAATTGCATGCCGGTCGAGATGTCCTGCCGGATGCGCAGCACCGCGCGCTTGAACACGATATTGCCGGTCGCACCGGCCACTGATTCCAGGGCCTCCACCAGCGGTACACCGGCAGCGAACGTGGTCGACAGTGTACGGGCGAACCGGGCCACGGCGGACTTGTGCATCAGGGGGCCCACCAGCGGCAGTTTCAGCAGCCAGGTGTCCATCCGGTCACGCAATGCCTTGGATGTCCTGAGGGCGTGGCGCACGCCGAAGGCCATGGTGATCAGCGTGCCAAGGACCACCCACCACCAGGCCTGCATGAATTGCGACAGGCCAATGACCATCACGGTGAAGGCCGGCAGTTCGGCGCCAAAGCCTTTGAACACGGATTCGAACTGCGGCACGACATTGACCAGCAGAATCCCGCTGACAATCGCCGCGACGAACACCACTACCAGCGGGTAGGTCATGGCTTTCCTGATCCTGGCCTTGAGGCTTTCGCTTTTTTCCTTGTAGGTCGCGACCCGCTCCAAAAGGGTGTCGAGGGCACCGGCCTGCTCGCCGGCATCCACCAGGTTGCAATACAGCTCGTCGAAATACCGGGGCTTCTTGCGCAGGGCGGCGGCGAAGCTGCTGCCTGCTGAAACTTCCTGTTTCAGTTCGTCCACCAGCTTGCGCATGGCTGGATTGTCGAAGCCCTCGCCGATGATGTCGAAGGACTGCAGCAACGGCACGCCGGCTTTCATCATCGTCGCCATTTGCCGGGTGAACAGGGCAATGTCATGGGCCTTGATGCGCTTGCCCATGTCGAAAATCGACGGATTTTTTTTGCGAACCTTGCCCGGACTGATGCCTTGCTTGCGCAGTTTCGCCTTGATCAGCGCCGGGTTTTGAGCGCTGAGTTCGCCGGTCACTTTTGTGCCTTTGCGGTCGATGCCTTCCCATGCATACACGCTGACTTTCGCTGCCTTGACCGCCATGTTCAGTCCTGGGTATTCCAATTGAATTGCTCTTATAGCCTAGTCAAGGGGCGGGGCCAAACCCGCAAGGGTAAGGTGACAAAAAACGTCAGATAGTGCCGATCCTGGTAATAGGTAAGGGCTTTACCGCCACCATGCCCCCTGTCAACAGGGGCTTTTGGCCTTGGCACAGGCTGTGCTGCCATGGGGCAGGTCATGAGCTTTCGACTCATGCATGGAGCCTGTACATGAACAAACAAAAAGGTTTTACCCTGATCGAGTTGCTCGTCGTGGTGGCGATCATCGGGATCCTGGCAACTCTGGGACTGCCGATGTATTCCAAATACCAGGCTCGGGCCAAAGTCACGGCGGCGCTGGCCGAACTGACTGCAATGAAAGTGCCGTTCGAGGATGTGATCAGCCAGGGGGAAACCCCGACAATTGCCAACGTGGCGCCCGCCGGCGCGACATCGACCAACCACTGCGCCCTGTCTGTGACGGCTTCAACTGCGGAGGGGGCGGGATCAATCGTATGTACGTTGCACAATGCCCCGGGGGTGGTCCAGGGCAAAACCGTTATCCTGACACGGGACGAAACCAAAGGCTGGTCATGTAAGAGCAGCGTTTCCCCGGATTACTTGCCCAAAGGGTGTTCCGGTTCCGCGACATGAATAGCTGAATCAAATCCCCGCCATTGCGGGGTTTTTCCTGTTTATCGAACCGTCGTCAAAAGCTACAGAGAAAGCTCGGAAATTCAGGATCTTAGGAACTTTCCAGAAACCCGCAACTTGCATGCTGCGTTTCTGCGTCTCGTGCATTTTGCATGATTCCGAAAATTGGCTGATTTTATAATTTGTTGATTTATCAGGTTTTGTTCTCTGCTTTAAAGTTGGCATAGCGTTCGCAATATCCCAGGTAACCCTGCCGACATGGCACCCGGCAGACTTTTCCGAAAAACAGGAGTTACTCGTATGAAAAAGTTCGCTATCACTGCCGCTGCTGCGACCGCGCTGACCCTGACCATGGCCAACGTCGCGTTTGCTCAAACCACCCAGGCAACTCAGTCGCCAATGGTGCTGGCTGCCGGTGAAATGGCCAAAGCGAAAGAAGCTACTTCCGATACCTGGATCACCACTAAAGTCAAAGCCGACCTGATGACCGAAAAAGGTATTCCAGGTAGCGATATCAAGGTTGAAACCAACGAAGGCGTGGTATCGCTGTCGTCGACCACCGCCGTGACCGATTCGCAAAAAGAAATGGCAGTGGCCATCACCAAGAAAATCAAAGGCGTCAAGGCGGTCTCCGCTGACGGCCTGAAAGCCGAGTAAGGCAAAGCTTCTCGCCTGGACCGGGAGAAGGCGCGACAGACGGGCCGAGTCTTATGTCTGTTGCAACCTCAGTGTTCATGCGAAGGGCCATAAGGATGTGGCCGTCACGGGCCCCGCGCATTTTTGCCGGGGCCAAATCAATTGTGGGAGCGGGCTTGCTGCCACATTGGATAGTGGCAAATTAGTTGCCGCGTTTGCTGGTGATCTGCTTCAGCCGATTACCTTCGAACCGCAAGTATTGATACATCCCGCCATTCGGTCCGTAGGTCCATTCCTCGACCTGAAACTCCTCGCGCCGATCGGCACTGCGCTTGTAACCCAGCAGGTCGCGACTGACCGGTTCTCCGCATTTGTGCAAGACCTCACTCGAGCGATCACCGACGCTGATCAATTGGCTGCCACAGCGCAGGGTATCGGCCGCCCAGGCCTGACTGATCGATAGCGCCAGAACCAGGCCTGCCAGCAGCCACCGAATCATCACTCGGCATCCAGATGCATCGGTGTCACCACGCGACCATCACTTTGCGCCTCGCCCAGATTGGCGTCGATAAAGTACACCCGGTCGTCTTCCAGCTGCGCCTTGTCGACCAGGTAATCCTTGATGCTGCTGGCGCGTTCCTGGCCCAGTTGACGCAACAGCACGTCACTGGAGCTCCAGAACTTGATCACCTCGGCGCGCATTTTCGCGGTGCGCTCTTCCTTGCCCAGGTCCTTCCATTCGGCAGGGGGCTGGGTTTTCAGGCGGATGCGGTAGATACCTTCAAGCAGCGGGCCTTTTTCGTCGTCCGGCACTTCCAGCAACGAAGCCTGGGCCGGGACCTTGTCGCCGCGGCGCTGGAGCATTTTGTAGTAGTTGTACTGGTATTCACGCTCCAGGCGTTGTTCGGCGATCAGCGGGCCATCGCTGCTCTGGGCGGCGGTGCCTTCGATTTCCAGGCGCAGGGCCGGGCGCTCCTTGAGTGCTTTGGACAGTTTGTCCAAGGCACCTTCGGCGTCCTTGCCCAAGTCGCTGGAACCGGCTGCGAATGAAACGCTGCCCAGGTCTTCCGAGCCACCACCGTTGACCAGCCCGCCAATGAGTTTGAACGGTGCTGCCGCGGCTTTGACGATCAGGTTGCGCAGGCTCTGCCAGATAATCGGCATGACGCTGAACTGAGGGTTGTTCAGGTCGCCGCTGACCGGCAGTTCGATGGAGATCTTGCCATCGACGTCCTTGAGCAAGGCAATCGCCAGTTTCAGCGGCAGGCTCACGGCGTCCGGACTGTCGACTTTTTCACCCAGTTGCAGTTGTTCGACCACCACTTTGTTATCAGCTTTGAGCTGGCCCTTGGTGATCTGGTAGTGCAAATCGAGATTGAGCCGGCCCTTGCGGATACGGTAGCCGGCGAACTTGCCGGAGTAGGGCGTCAGCGTGGTCAGTTCCACGCGTTTGAAGCTGGTGGCGATGTCGAGGCTGGCCATCGGATCGAATGGATTGACGGCGCCCTTGATGGTCACCGGCGCATAGCGATCGACCTTGCCCTTGACGTCGACACCGGCCGGTTTCGGCTGGCGGCTGTCGATGGTGCCGATCTGCCCGTTGAGCTGCTGGATGGCGGTGGCGAAGTTCGGGGTCAGGCTGAAGTCGGCGAAGTTGGCCGAACCGTCATTGATGAAAATGCCGCCGATGTGGATGCCCAACGGCTTTTCATTGCTGGCCGGCTTGCTCGCTGCCGGTTTTGCCCCGGAGTCCGCGGGTTGCGGAATCAGCAGGTCATCGATGTTGGTGGTGCGATCATCGTTGATCATGAAGCGCGCATAAGGCTGGAACAGGTTGATCTTGTCGATAGACAGGCTGTCTCCATGCTGATAGTTCAGGCCTTCGACCACGACCTGTTGCCACTTGAGGAAGTCGCGGGTTTTCAGGGTGTCCAGGGTATGCAACTGATCGACCTGGGCGCGGCCGGCGATGCTGAAGGCCAGGGGCTCGGTGCTTTTCAGGTCGACCGCCAGATCGCTGCCGAGCATGCCGCTGCGCAGTTCCAGGCGAATGAACGGGGTGATGTAGGACTGAGCGACCCGCAGGTCGATGTCCCTGGTCTGGACCTTCAGTCTGGCGCTGACGGGGGCCAGGTTGACCTCGCCCTCGGCCATGATCCTGCCTTGCTTGCCCACACCGGTATCGAGCTTGAGGGCAAAGGGCGAGCCGTTGAGGCTGTCGAAGTTTTGCAGGTCGAGGTTCAGCGGGCTCAGATCCAGGGCGACGGCGGGTTGTGCCTTGCGGTCAGCCAGATGCACCTGGTAGTCGCGCAACTGCACGTCCTTGAGCAGCACTTGCCAAGGTTTGTCTGGCGCGGCTGGTTCAGGTTTCGGTGAGTCAGCTGCCGCCGGGGCGCTGGCCGGTTCGGCATCCGCCTTGGCTTTGGCTGCGGGTTTTGACGGTTGGCTGGCGAACAGTTTCTGCCAGTCGAGTTGGCCGTCGGACTCCAGGGCGGCCCAGGTTTCCAGTTTATGGCTGCGGATCTTGCCGACCACCACTTGCTGCTTGGCCAGGTCTACAGTGGTTTCGCTGACGTCCAGGCGTTCGAGCTTCACCAGCGGCCGACCATCCGGGGCCTTGATCGCGAAGGGTGCAATGTTGACCGCTACATTGCTCAACAGCAGCTCGGTTTCCTTGGCCAGGCTGAATTTGTAGTCGGTACTGATGCTCATGACGCCGTTTTCGAGGTCCAGTGGCACGGCGTCGCGCACATAGGGCCAGAAGGCTTTCATCTTGCCATCGGTGATTTTCAGCTTACCTTCGGAGGCGATCGGGACCAGGCTGAAGTTGCCGGTCCAGTCGATCTGTCCGCCATTGGGGCCGACGGCCACCAAGGTCATGTCGGCGCTGTCATCGGGCAGGGTGCTGAGGTTCTTCAACTCGAAATCGAGTGTGTCGTAGAGAAACTCGATGGGCTCGCTGGGCCGGGCATCTTCAAAGTGCACGGCGCCGCCGGCCAGTTTGATCCGCTCGATGCGCAGCGGAAACGGCTTGGCATCCGGGTCGGCGGGTGTAGGTTCGCTCGCTGGCAGTTTGAACAGCCCCAGCAGATTGAGTTTGCCGTCCTTGCCGAACAGGATTTCGGTCTTGGGCTTGTCCAGTTCGACATCGGACAGGTGCACCGCCTTGGTCCACAGGCTGTCGAGTTGCAGATTGGCGTACAGGCGTTCGAAACCGACCTGCTCCTTGCCGGGCTCGCCGATGTTCAAGCCCCACAGGGTCAGTTCAAGGCTGAACGGATTGAATTCGATCCGCTGGATCGTGGCGGGTGTAGTGGCGTAGTTGGCCAGTTGCTGGTTGGCAACGCGCAGCGCGACACCCGGTAAAATCAGAAAACCCAGCAAGCTGTAGAGGGCCAGAGCAGTCAACAAGGCGCCGACGGCGCGAATCAATCCTTTGTACATGTGCGGCTTCATCTGTCTGGATCGGAGTGCCTTGGAGTATGGCACGCGTTTCCGGTTCCCAAGTGATCGCCCTGTTCAGTAAGTTTCAGATTTCTCCCACAGTAATCAGAGCTGCAAGATCAGGGTTTTCAGCGGTGGTTGCTGATCCATCGACGGGAAGTCGGCGCCCGGCTTCATCACGCTCCACTCACGCACCGGCCGTCCGGCCTTCTCTGCGCAACGCAAAACCTGCTCGCGCCAGTCGTCCATGCTGACTTTCGCCAGGTTGTTGCAGCAGATCAGCACGCCGTTGTCGGCAGTGGTCAGCAGGGCCGGTTTGAGCAGGCTCTGGTAGTCGCGCAGCAGGTCGACGGTGCCGAATGCGCTCTTGGCCCACGCCGGAGGGTCGAGCAGCACCAGATCGTACTGGCGCTGTTCCAGGCGCTGATAGCTCGGCAGTTTTTGCCCGCGGCGCTGGCTGATCGGCAGGCCGGCCAGTTGGCGAATGGCCGGGAAGTAGTCGGACTGGATAAATTCCATGGTTGGCAACTGCGGATTGAGTTGACCGTTCTCTCGGCCGACCGCCAGGTTGCCTTCGGCGAAGTCCAGGTTGCACACCTCGCGCGCACCACCGGCGGCAGCACTGAGGCCGACACCACAGGTGTAGGCGAACAGGTTCAGCACGCTTTTGTTTTTGCTGTGGTCCTTGACCCAGCCACGGGTGTTGCGCAGGTCGAGGAACAGCAGCGGGTCTTGTCCGGAATGGCGACCACGCACCCGATAGTTCAGGCCCCATTCGTGGCCAACCAGGTCTTGCAGAGCGGCTTCGTCGGCGCGGTAGACGATGTCTTCGCGATCGATGCGCGAGTTGCCACGGGAGCGGTCGTTGTAGACCAGCAGGGTGTCAAAACCCAGGTGCTGATTGATCGTTTCGTGCAGTTGCAGCAGTTCCTCGCGTTCCAGCGATTGGTGGAAGCTCTGCACCATCAGTTGCGGACCGTAGCGGTCGATGGTCAGGCCACCGGCACCTTCCTGGCTGCCGTGGAACAGGCGATAGCAATCGGTGCCCTGGCTGTGCAGCTCCGTCAGCAGATCCTGGCGACGTTCGAGGGCGGCGCGCAGCGCCTGATTCAAGGAAGACATGCTGGGCGCCTTGCAGGAGGGAATTGGGCGCGGGAGTTTAACACTGTGGAACAGAGATGAGGGGCTTGCCCGTGGCGAGGGAGCTTGCTCCCGCTGGGCTGCGAAGCGGCCCCAAAATCCTGGTACGTTTCGATTTATATGCGAGTGCTGCGCACTCGAGCGGGAGCAAGCTCCCTCGCCACAGAGTGATCACATTCAAGGACCTGTACTCAGGTCAGCAACCCCATCCGCCGTTTGGCCCGCTGCACCGATCCATTACGCACCGCCCAGCGCAGCATCGGCGCACTGCGATTGACACTGGCGCGGATCAGCTTGCGTTGCAGCGGGTTCTGGCTGACGCCGAGCATGTCACTGGCCCAGTCCGGCAGCAGATCGATCCCGGCCTGCATCATCAAACCGCCGAAAGGCTTGGCCAGGCGACTGGGGGAGGGGGCGTTCAGCAACAGGTGCAGGACTTCACGACTGCGCTCGTCACACAGCAGTTTTGGACGGATGCGCTCAAGGTAGTCGGCAATTTCCCGCCGCGAACGGGGTACATCCCTGGCCCCGAGTCGCTCGGCGATCAGGGCAATTTCAGCGTAATAGCGATCCTGATCGGCTGGGGACAGGTGCGGATTGCGATAGCGCAAGTGTGCAGCGAGGAAATTACTGACTTCCGCCACGTGCACCCATGTCAGTAAATCGGGATCGCTGGCAGCGTAGGGGCGCCCATCCGGCGCGGTGCCGGTAATCTGCAAGTGGATGGTACGGACCTTCTCGATCAACCAGTCTGCGTCCTGTCGTGAGCCGAACGTAGTGCCGGAAATGAACTGCCCGGTACGGCGCAAGCGGCCGAGCATGTCTTCACGAAAGTTTGAATGGTCCCAAACCCCGGCCAACGCCAGCGGGTGCAGGGCTTGCAGCATCAGGGCACTGATGCCGCCGATCAGCATGCTGCTGAAATCGCCATGGACTTGCCAGCTCACCGAGTCCGGCCCGAACAGCCCGGGGTCGCCCTTGGGGTTTTCCAGGTCGAGTTTGCCCAGGGACAAACCGCTCAGGCTCATGATCTGGGTTTCGATGCGGGTGCGGATGAATTCCATGGCCACTCTGCCACTCTGTAGGGGCGAGCTCGCTCGCGATGGACGTTAACGATAACGCGTGTTTCCTGAATGTACACGGCGCGTCGGAGTTCATCGCGAGCGATCGAGCGTCGACCGGCTGCTCCTACAGAAGACAGTACGTCATTGATTCAGGCGTTTATCGATCAAGTCTTGCACCACGCTCGGGTCAGCCAGGGTCGAAGTGTCGCCCAGGCTGTCGAGTTCATTGCAGGCGATCTTGCGTAGAATGCGCCGCATGATCTTGCCTGAACGGGTTTTCGGCAGGGCCGGCGCCCACTGGATCAAATCCGGTTTGGCGAAACTGC
The DNA here is from genome assembly GCF_003050925.1 of Pseudomonas sp. GV085. GTDB lineage: Bacteria > Pseudomonadota > Gammaproteobacteria > Pseudomonadales > Pseudomonadaceae > Aquipseudomonas. Next base: position 471,202 of record NZ_QAOV01000003.1, read on the forward strand.
CGATTTCCTGGCTGACGAGGGCCAGCAATTCTTTCTTCAGTTCATCGCTGGTTTCGACGCCTTTCATGGGCGTGACGAAGACATAGATGCCCTGGCCTTTGATGTCGTGGGGATAACCGACTGCAGCTGCTTCGGCGATGCTCTCGTGCAGCACCAGGGCGCTTTCCACTTCGGCGGTGCCGATGCGGTGGCCGGACACGTTGATCACATCGTCGATGCGCCCGGTGATCCAGTAATCACCATCTTCATCGCGTCGTGCGCCGTCACCGGTGAAGTAGTAGCCGGGGTAAGGTTTGAAATAGGTGTCGACCATGCGTTGCGGGTCGCGATAGACGCTGCGGATCTGTGCCGGCCAGCTGGACTTCAAGGCGAGTACGCCGCTGCCGGCGCCTTTGATTTCCTTGCCCTGCTCGTCGAGCAATACCGGCTGTACGCCGAACATCGGTTGTGTCGCGCAACCGGGCTTGATCCGCTGTGCACTGACCAGCGGGCTGAGCATGATGGCGCCGGTTTCGGTCTGCCACCAGGTATCGACGATCGGGCAGCGCTCTTCGCCGACCTCATGGAAGTACCACTGCCACGCTTCCGGGTTGATCGGCTCGCCGACCGTACCGAGCAGCCTGACGCTGGCGCGGGATGTTTGTTTCAACGGTTCGGGGCCTTCGCGCATCAGCGCACGCAGCGCCGTCGGGGCGGTGTAGAAAATGTTCACCTTGTGCTTGTCGATCACCTGCCAGAAGCGCGAGGTACTCGGGTAGCTCGGTACACCTTCGAAGATCAGCGTGGTCGCGCCGTTGGCCAGCGGGCCGTACACAATGTAGCTGTGGCCTGTGACCCAGCCGATGTCGGCGGTGCACCAGAAGACTTCGCCATCGCGGTAGTCCAGCACGTACTTGAAGGTCATCGCGGCTTGCAACAGGTAGCCGCCGGTGGTGTGCAGCACGCCTTTGGGTTTGCCGGTACTGCCGGAGGTGTAGAGGATGAACAACGGGTCTTCGGCGTCCATCGGCTCGGGCAGGCAATCGGCGCTGGCATCGTCCAGGGCCTGGTGATACTTGATGTCCCGTCCATCGACCCAGTTCACCTGCCCCTTGGTGCGCTCGACCACCAGCACGCTGCTCACGTCCGGGCAGCTTTGCAGCGCCTTGTCGACGTTCTGCTTGAGGGGCACGACCTTGCCGCCGCGCACGCCTTCGTCCGCGGTAATCACGGTACGACAGTCGGCGTCGAGAATACGATCGCGCAACGAGTCCGGGGAGAAGCCGCCGAACACCACCGAATGCACCGCGCCAATGCGGGTACAGGCCAGCATGGCGTAGGCCGCCTCGGGAATCATCGGCAGGTAGATGCACACGCGGTCGCCTTTTTTCACGCCACGGCTTTTCAGCACGTTAGCCAGGCGGCAGACGTTTTCATGCAAATTTTTGTAGGTAATGGAGGTGGAGTCGGCAGGGTCGTCGCCTTCCCAGATGATGGCGACCTGATCGCCGCGTTTTTCCAGGTGCCGGTCGATGCAGTTGTAGCTGACGTTCAGCTTTGCACCGGCAAACCAGCTGGCCTCACCGGTCTTCAGGTCGTAGCGCTGGACGGTCTGCCACGGTGCGCTCCAGTCGAGGAAGCGGGTGGCCTGTTCAGCCCAGAACGTACTGGGGTGTTCAACGGACTCGCGGTACAGGCGCTGATAGTCGTCTTGACTCAATTGTGCAGCCCGGCGGACGGCATCGGCTTTGGGGAACGTGCTGATATCGAACATGACGGTTCCTTATTCTTGTTTTGCGACAAAGATAAAGATGCGCCGAGTAGTCAAAGGGTTCAAGTCAGTCGCCAATCGGTATGGAGACAGGCTCACTGCAGAATGAGAGAACACCATAAACCACTGTGGGAGCAGCCGGTCGACGCTCGATTGCTCGCGATGGGGGCGTGACAGTCAATATAGTTGTCGACTGTCAGACCGCTATCGTCGGATCGCCGCCCGGAGCAAGCTCGCTCCCACAGGGAATTTCTTTCGTCCACAGACTCTGTGCTCTACACAAAGCCTGTGGGCTGTGCTGTCAAATCACCCGCGGTGACGACCACGGAAGTAGTTGATCAGCCCTTGGGTCGAGGCGTCCTCGGCCGCGGTTTCTTCGCTGCCGACCAGGCGGTTGTAGACGCCTTTGCCCAGCTCCTTGCCCAGCTCCACTCCCCACTGGTCGAAGGCGTTGATGCCCCAGATCACGCTTTGCACGAAGACTTTGTGCTCGTACATCGCCACCAGTGCGCCGAGGCGACGCGGGCTGATGCGCTCGACCACCAGGGTGTTGCTCGGGCGGTTGCCCGGGATCACCTTGTGCGGCGCGAGTTTGTGCACCTCGGCCTCACTCATGCCTTTCTCGCGCAGTTCGGTTTCGGCCTCGCCAAGGGTCTTGCCGAGCATCAGCGCCTGGCTCTGCGACAGGCAGTTGGCGTACAGCCACTGGTGGTGGTCGGACACCGGGTTGAAGCTGACGATTGGCACGATAAAGTCGGCCGGAATCAGCTGGGTGCCCTGGTGCAGCAACTGGTGATAGGCATGCTGACCGTTGCAACCTACGCCGCCCCAGATCACCGGCCCGGTGTCAGTGGACACAGGCTTGCCGTCCTGGCGTACGCTCTTGCCGTTGGATTCCATGTCCAGCTGTTGCAGGTGCTTGGTGATGTTACGCAGGTAATGGTCGTACGGCAGGATCGCGTGGCTTTGGGCGCCCCAGAAGTTGCCGTACCACACGCCGAGCAAGGCCAGCAGCACCGGCATGTTCTGTTCGAACGGCGCGCTCTGGAAGTGCTGGTCCATGGTGTAGGCACCGGACAGCAATTCCTTGAAGTTGGACATGCCGATGGCCAGGGCAATCGGCAAGCCGATGGCCGACCACAGCGAGTAGCGCCCGCCGACCCAGTCCCACATCGGGAAGATGTTCTCTTCGCGGATGCCGAACGCTACCGCGGCGGCGTTGTTGCTCGATACCGCGATGAAGTGACGATACAACTCGGCTTCCGAACCACCCTGAGCCAGGTACCAGGCACGGGCGGCCTGGGCGTTCTTCAGGGTTTCGAGGGTGTTGAAGGATTTCGACGAGACGATGAACAGCGTGGTTTCGGCACGCAGCTTCATGGTCAGTTCGTGGAACTCGCTGCCGTCGATGTTCGCCAGGTAATGGCAACGCACGCCTTTCTGGGCGTAAGACAGCAGCGCTTCGGACACCAGCTCAGGGCCGAGGAAGGAGCCGCCGATGCCGATGTTGACCACGTCGGTGATCGGCTTCTCGGTGTAACCACGCCACAGACCGTCGTGGATACGGCCGACGAGGTCGGTGATCTGGTTCAGCACCTTGTGCACTTCGGGCATCACGTTGACGCCGTTGACCGACAGCTTGTCGCCAACCGGGCGGCGCAGGGCGGTGTGCAGGGCCGGACGGCCTTCGGAAGAGTTGACGATTTCGCCGTCGAACAGCGATTTGATTGCGCCCTTGAGGTCGACTTCGTTGGCCAGACCCACCAGCAAATTGCGGGTTTCGGCGTTGATCAGGTTTTTCGAATAGTCGAGAAACAGGCCGCAGCTGCTGAGGGTGAATTGAGTAAAACGCTGCGGATCGGCATTGAAGGCTTCGCGCATGCTGAAATCCTGCATGGCTTGGCGGTGGTCATTCAACGCTTGCCAGGCGGGCAAAGCGGTAACGTCGTGAGGAGTGCGGTAATACGCCATCGCTGCGGGTTTCCTTATTACTTGAACGGCCTTTTGAACACTAAAAATCCCGGAGCGCTGTGGGTGGGCGTTCCGGTCAACTGCGTCGACACGATTTCATGGCGCAGGGCGAATACAGTAAACCCCGCGCAATGATCTGTCTTGCCTTTGTCTGACCTGTTTCCGGTACTTTTTTAACACCAAAGTTAGGAACGGTCCGACAAACGGAAGAGACAGGACTCGGATCAGGCGACCTGGACCGGAATGGCGTTGCTGGTGTGGCTCAGTTCATTGCCCGGCGCCATGTAGAGCATGCGCGGCTTGAAGTTGAGCAGTTCGGCTTCGCTGTAATGGGCGTAAGCGCAGATGATCACGCGATCGCCGACCTTGGCCTTGTGCGCCGCGGCGCCATTGACCGAGATCATGCGCGAACCTTCTTCACCACGGATGGCGTAGGTGGTGAAGCGCTCGCCGTTGTCGACGTTGTAGATCTGGATTTGTTCGTACTCGTGGATGCCGGACAGGTCCAGCCATTCACCGTCGATGGCGCAGGAGCCTTCGTAATCGAGTACAGCGTGGGTGACTTCGGCGCGATGCAGCTTGGCTTTGAGCATGATGGCGTGCATGAGTATTTCCCAGGTCGGAATCGAACGGCGGGCAGCGCCCACAGGCGCGTAGGAGCTGCCGCAGGCTGCGATCTTTTGATCTCGCCGTTGCTTTTGGTTTTGTTTGTTTGATCTTGCTGCTTAAACCGCAGCGTCGAGGTTCAGGTGCAGGTTGTCGATCAACCGCGTCGTACCGAGGAACGCCGCCACCAGAATCACCAGGTCACGATCCTGCGCCGTCGCTGGGCGCAAGGTCAGGGCATGGCGGACTTCCAGATAGTCAGGACGCAGGCCGGCCGTTTCGAGCTGTTTGATCTGGGTGTCGATCAGCGCCGGGTAGTCGCGTTCGCCCTGCTTGATCGCCTCGCCGATCGCTTTCAGCGTGCGGTAGACCACCGGTGCCACAGCGCGTTGCTCTTCGTTGAGGAAGCCGTTGCGCGACGACAGTGCCAGGCCATCGGCCGCCCGTACGGTCGGCTCACCGATGATCTGGATCGGCATGTTCAGGTCATGTACCAGCGCACGAATCACCGCCAGTTGCTGGAAATCTTTTTCGCCGAAAATCGCCAGGTCCGGCTGGACCATGTTGAACAGCTTGCAGACCACTGTCGCCACGCCTTCGAAATGCCCCGGCCGGCTGGCACCGCACAGGCCTTCGGACAATTGCGGCACGCTGACGCGGGTCTGGCCGGTCATGCCGTCGGGGTACATCTCTTCAACAGTGGGGGCAAACAACAAATGGCAACCGGCCTGGAGCAGTTTTTCCTGGTCGGCGGCAAGGGTGCGCGGGTACTTGTCGAGGTCTTCGCCAGCACCGAATTGCAGCGGGTTGACGAAAACGCTCGCAACCACGAAGTCCGCCCGCTGGGAGGCTTTGGTCACCAGCGCCACGTGGCCGCTGTGCAGGTTGCCCATGGTTGGCACAAAGGCGATACGCTTGCCTTCGCTACGGGCACGGGCCACTGCGGCCCGTAGTTCGCGTACGGTTTTTACGGTGTTCATGCAGAGAATCCGTGTTCGATCCCAGGGAAGGTCGCCGCTTTGACTTCAGTCACGTAGGCATTCAGTGCTGCTTCAATGCTGGTTTGGCCAGTCATGAAGTTTTTTACGAATTTTGGCAAGCGGCCGGTAATGGACAGCCCCAGCATGTCGTGCAGAACCAGCACCTGGCCGTCGGTGCGATTGCCGGCGCCAATACCAATCACCGGTATCTTCACCGCCTGGGTGATTTCTTCGGCCAGTTCGCTCGGGACGCACTCGAGCAGCAACATTGCCGCCCCGGCCTGTTCCAGGGAAATCGCGTCGGCACGCATCTGCCGGGCCTGGTTTTCATTGCGACCCTGGACCTTGTAGCCGCCAAGGATGTTCACCGATTGCGGCGTCAGGCCCATGTGCGCGCAGACAGGGATGCCGCGTTCGGCCAGCAGGCGGATCGAATCGGCCAGCCACAACGCCCCTTCAACCTTCACCATATGCGCGCCGGCCTGCATCAACAGGGCGCTGTTGGTCATGGCTTGCTCGGTGGTGGCGTAGGCCATGAAAGGCAGGTCGGCGAGGATCAAGGCGTCGCTGTTACCGCGTTTGACGGCGGCCACGTGGTAAGCCATTTCGGAGGTGGTGACAGGCAAGGTGCTGTCATGGCCCTGCAAAACCATGCCGAGGGAGTCGCCCACCAGCAGCACTTCGACGCCAGCCTGATTGCAGGCGTGGGCGAAGGTCGCGTCGTAGCAGGTCAGCATGGTGATCTTTTCACCTTTTTGCTTCAGACCTTGCAGAGTGGTCAGGGTGATGGCTGGCATGAAAAACTTCCTCATTCAGGCGCTGTGGAAACTACTGCGAGTAACGCGCGTGATTCTTCGTTGAATACAGGCGCACGTTCTTTAGTCGTGCTTTTAAGGCCTGGATTGCGCCCTTGAATGCCGTGTTAGCGGCAGCGGGACGCCTATAGTCGTGAGGAGAACGAGGGAAGTCAATTGCGTGTGTTACCGCATTGTTACGGGTGGGGTGTTACCGGGGTAACTGATGCGATTCAGCAGCGGATGCCGCGCTCGACGCAAAACCGATGTGGGAGCGAGCCTGCTCGCGAATGCGGTGTGCCAGTCAACGCCAATGCGAAATGACACACTGCATTCGCGAGCAGGCTCGCTCCCACAGGGGATTTGGGTCAGTTCCGGGGGAGGCGTTCCAGGCCGACGAACGGGCATGCCTCGAGCAGTTCGGCCAAGGTCCGGCCATCGGCCAGGCGCAGATCCGCAGGGGCCAGTTCCGCCAGCGGATACAACACGAAGGCCCGTTCCTGCATATGGTAATGGGGAACCTTGAGGCGCGGTTCGTCGATCAGGCGATTACCGAACAGCAAGATGTCGAGGTCCAGCGTGCGTGGCCCCCAGCGCTCAAGGCGCTCGCGACCCTGGCCGTTTTCGATGGCCTGCAAGGCATCCAGAAGGTCCAGCGGCGCCAGCGTGCTGTCGAGAGCGGCCACCGCATTGGTGTAGCGCGGTTGTCCGGGTAGCAGAGAGTCACTTTGATAAAACGCAGAAACCCCGACCAGCGCCGTTTGTGGCAAATGCGCCAGCGCCTCGATGGCGCTGCGCAATTGTTCGGCGGGGGCAGCCAGATTGCTGCCCATGCCGATGTAGATGCGTTCCATGGATTACTCGCCCGTGGTGCTCGAGGCGCCGGCGGCGCGTTTGCGCTTGGAACCACCGCTGCGGCGACGCTTGCGCGGGGCGCCGGTGCCTTCGTCCTTGCCGCTGAGGTCGCGAATCATGTCACGGCGCTCGCTTTCGTTGGCGTCCTGGTAGTCCGTCCACCATTCGCCCAGGCCATCGGTCTGCTCGCCGGCGCTTTCGCGTAGCAACAGGAAGTCGTAGCCGGCGCGGAAGCGCGGATTGTCCAGCAACAGATCGGCACGTTTGCCGCTGCGGCGCGGCAGGCGTTCCTGCATGTCCCAGATCTCGCGGATCGGCATGGTGAAGCGTTTCGGAATCGCGATCCGCTGGCACTGTTCGGCAATCAGCTCGTGTGCCGCTTCCTGCATCGCTGGAATCGGTGGCATGCCACGCTCCTGCAGGCGCAGGACGCGGGCCGGCAGGGCAGGCCAGAGCAGGGCTGCAAACAGGAACGCCGGGGTGACCGGTTTGTTCTGCTTGATCCGCAGGTCGGTGTTGATCAGGGCTTCGCTGATCAGGGTGTGGGTGTACGTCGGGTTGTATTCCAGTGCTTCGGCGCTGGCCGGGAACAGTGGATCGAACAACTGCAGGTCGACCAGCATTTCAAACGTATCGGCGGCATGGCCGGAGAGGAATAGCTTGAGCACCTCTTCGAACAGGCGGGCCGACGGGATCTCGCGCAGCATCGGTGCCAGGCCGCGGATCGGCAGGGCGCTGTGTTTTTCGATGCCGAAGTTCAGCTTGGCGGCGAAACGCACGGCCCGCAGCATCCGTACCGGGTCTTCCTGGTAGCGTTGCGTCGGATCGCCGATCAGGCGGATCAGGTGGTTGCGGATGTCGTGTACGCCGTTGGCGTAGTCGAGGATGCGTTCGCTGACCGGATCGTAATACAAGGCATTGATGGTGAAGTCGCGACGTTGCGCGTCCTCTTCCAGGGTGCCATAGACGTTATCGCGCAAGATGCGCCCGCTTTCGTTGCGCGAAGACTGATTGCTGTCTTCCTCGTCTTCGTTCTGCGGGTGATTGGCGCGGAAGGTCGCGACTTCGATGATTTCGCGGCCGAAGTGGATGTGCACCAGTTTGAACCGGCGCCCGATGATTCGCGCGTTACGGAATTCGGCCCGTACCTGCTCCGGTGTGGCGCTGGTGGCAACGTCGAAATCTTTCGGTGTGATACCCAGCAGCATGTCGCGCACGCAACCGCCCACCAGGTAAGCCTGATAACCGGCGCTCTGCAGGCGTTCAACGATATTCACCGCGTAGCGGCTGAATTGCGCCTTCTGCAGCGAGTGTTGGCCGCTGTTGAGCACTTCAGGCGTGCTGCGAATGTGTTGCGTAGGACGCTTGGGAGAACGGAATGACTGGAACAGCTTCTTCAGCATGGGATGCACTGTTTGAAGGAATATTCGGCCATAACAGAAGAATGACCGCATGATGGGCGGGGATTCTAGCATTTAGTCGGGGGATGGTGTAGGACACAGCAGATATGAGCTGTAGGTCGCACGCTGTAGGAGCGAGCTTGCTCGCGAAAAGCGCAAGAGCGGTGCGGGGTGTCTGGTTTTACGCGTTATCGTTCACGACCATCGCGAGCCAGCTCGCTCCTACGGTAAGCAGGTGCGCAGATTCTGGAATCGCAGAAACCACAAGGGGAGCCGAAGCTCCCCAAGAAGTAGTTGCATGCTCTATTTTTATTTTTGGTTTCGGGCTTCTTGTTTTTGTTGAGTGCCCTCGCCATGAAGCTTTCCTTCATGACCCTCCCAATCGGGAGTCAAGAGCAAACGGATTGCTTTGGTCGCTGTGTTGCAGTGATCTTGCGATCCAACCAGTACAGGCTCTGTCTTAAGACAGTTTTTGTTGTTCTCGGCCTGGTCGTGGGGCTAGCCCCAAATACAACGCCTCTCCAAAAGAATCAGTTAGCTGCGCCTCTCGCCGTCTTGTTTTTATTGTGCGTGAGTCGATTCGTCTTATTTTTATTGTCTTGTGCATTGCTTGTTATTGTTCTTGTACCAAACATATAGCAGGGTGCGTGCCAACTTTTGCGAAACCCAATAAAACAAGGGGTTAGGCCGGCTGCAAGGCAATTCGAAGGCCAAAAAAAACCGGGGCTTCGTTACCGTAAGCCCCGGCTTCTGTTACGTGAAAAAACTGAGGTAACAGTTTTTCCACAAAGTCACGTGTTACCCGCACATGAGACAGGTGTGGTTCAGCTTTCGCTGGCCACCCCGGTCTTGCGCCGCGGGATGCCCAGGCGCTGACGGCGCTCCCACAGGCATTTGCGGCTGACCCCGAGTTTGCGGGCCAGCTCGGTTTCGGTCATGTGGTCCTGGTGCTCGAGGACGAAATGCTGGAAGTAGTCTTCCAGGGAGAGGTCTTCGGTCGGCTCGTGATTGCTGTTACTGGCATTGCCATTGCCCTGTTGTGGGGGCAGGCCAATGAATTCGTCGTCTTCCAGGTCGCCCAGCTCGATGTCGATGCCCAGCAGCTCGGCGGAAATTTCCGGGCTTTCGCACAGGATAACGGCACGCTCGACGGCATTTTCCAGTTCGCGAACGTTGCCCGGCCAGGAGTAGTGACGAATGGCTTGCTCGGCATCCGCGGCGAATTTCAGGTCGGTGCGGTTGATTCGCGCACTTTGCCGCGCCAGGAAGGCGTTGGCGATTTCGTTGACGTCCGCACCGCGTTCGCGAAGGGCTGGCAGCTTCAGCGCGATAACGTGGAGGCGGTAATACAAGTCTTCGCGGAACTGGCCGATCTTCGCCAGGCTCTTGAGGTCGCGGTGAGTCGCGGCGATCAGGCGCACATCGACTTTTTGCGACTGCACCGAGCCCACGCGACGAATTTCGCCTTCCTGCAATACGCGCAGCAGGCGAGCCTGGGCTTCCAGTGGCAGTTCGCCGATTTCGTCGAGGAACAAGGTGCCGCCGTCCGCCGCTTCCACCAGGCCGGCGCGTCCGGCGCTGGCGCCGGTGAATGCGCCTTTCTCGTGGCCGAACAGTTCGGACTCGATCAGGCTTTCCGGAATAGCCGCGCAGTTCACCGAAATCATCGGTGCCTTGGCGCGTTTGGACAGGTTGTGCAGTGCGCGCGCCACCAGCTCTTTACCGGTGCCCGATTCGCCCTGGATCAGAACGTTGGAGTCGGTTGGTGCCACTTTGCGGATCTTGCCGTACAGGTCCTGCATCGGTGGGCACGAGCCAATAATGCCGATTTCACCGTTGCTGTTGTCGGTACCGGATTTTGCCGCGCCGTTGGCTGCTTTGCCGGCAACGGCCTCACCACCGGTTTGTACCGTTTGTCGGTCACGCAGGATTCGTGCGGCGGCTTGCAGCATTTCGTCGTGGTCGAATGGCTTGGCAATGTAATCCACTGCACCCATTTTCATCGAGTCGACTGCCGAGCGCAGGCTGGCATAGCTGGTCATGATCAGCACCGGCGTGCCTTGGGCTAGCTTGATCAGCTCCGTGCCGGGCGCGCCCGGCAGGCGCAGGTCACTGATGATCAGATCGAACGAGGGAATGGTGAAGCGTTCTTGTGCTTCCTGCACTGATCCGGCTTCGCTGACCTGGTACTGGTTACGTTCCAGCAGGCGGCGCAAGGCGGAGCGGATAATGGTTTCGTCTTCGACGATCAAAATGTGCGGCATTGATTCGATACTCTCGACGGTCTCAGTTCACAGCGGACGTCGCTTCGACATGACGCGGCAAAGTAACCCTGATTCGGGTGCCGCGTTGGCTTTGAACATCAGCCGGGCTGTCGATGGTGATTTGTCCATAATGCTCTTCAACGATGGAATAGACCAGTGCAAGGCCCAGACCGGTGCCTTCGCCAGGGTCCTTGGTGGTGAAGAAAGGTTCGAACAATCGGTCCATGATGCTCGACGGAATACCACTGCCTTCGTCTTCCACGATCAGATCGACCGTGTGTTCGCCAGCTTCGCTCTTGACCCGTACCGCACTGCCGGGAGGCGAGGCGTCACGGGCGTTTGAAAGCAGATTGATCAATACCTGGGCCAGCCGTTGCGGGTCGCCTTCGACCCAGTGTTCGGGGTCGCACAGGTTGTAGAACTGCACTTCGAAGTTGCGTCGGTTCAGGGCCAGCAGGCCGATGGCATCCTGAGCGACTTCGGCCAGACAGACGGGCTCGTCGCTGTGCTGATGGCTGCCGGCATGGGCAAAGCTCATCAGTGACTGGACGATGCGCGACACGCGTTTGGTCTGCTCGAGGATCTGGCCGCTGATTTCCTTCAGTTCGCCGTCTTCTTCACGTTCTTCGCGCAGGTTCTGCGCCAGGCACGCGATACCGGTGATCGGGTTGCCGATTTCATGGGCCACGCCGGCCGCCAGTCGACCGATGCTGGCCAGACGCTCGGAATGCACCAGTTTGTCCTCGAGCATCTGGGTTTCGGTCAAGTCTTCCACCAGCAACACCAGGCCACTGTTGCCCGGCGCGAGGGGTTCGTCGATCGCCGCTTTGTGCAGGTTCAACCAGCGTGTCTGGCCGTCGAGGGCCAGGTGCTGCTTGTGCAAGTGTTCGTCCGGCAGGTTGATGAAACCTTGCAGCAGTTCTTTCCAGGGATCGGCAATGGTGCTCAGGCGCGAACCGACCACGCGCTGCGCGGTGATGCCGGTGAGTTCCTCCATGGCCTTGTTCCACATGAGGATTTCCTGGTCCTTGGCCAGCGAGCAAACGCCCATCGGCAATTCCTGCAAGGTCTGGCGGTGATAGCGGCGCAGGGCATCGAGTTCGGCGGCCAGGCCGGTCAGGCGCGAGTGGTAATCCTCGAGACGACTTTCGATGAAGTGAATGTCTTCGGTGACGTAGTTTTCGCCGCCGGCCTTGTAGGGCAGGAAGGTTTCGACCATGTCCTGGGCCACACTCGGGCCCATCAGGCCGGAGAGGTTGGCTTCGATGCGGTCGCGCAGGCGGCGCAGGGCGTATGGTCGGCGTTCATCGAAAGGCAGGTAGAGATCGCGCAGCGCTTGCTCGACTTCTTTCTGCGCAGCCTTGGCACCCAAGGGTTTTGCCAGTTGCGTGGCGAACTCCTGGGGCGAGGCGGCGTGCAGTTCCCGGCGTTGCGGGCGGCGCACGTTATCCACGGCGCAGGCTTCGGCAGCGCTGGCCTCTTCGGTGCTGGCGTTGGTGAACAGCGAGATCAGGGTGAACATCAGCACGTTGGCCGCCAGCGAGGCAATCGCCGCCATGTGCCAACTGGTGTCGTCCAGCACGTAGATCATGTTCAGCAGCGGAATGTAGAAGCCTTGCAGGTTGCCGACCAGGGGCAACAACATGGTCACCAGCCACACCAGGATCCCCGCCAGCAAACCGGCGATGAAGCCGCGACGGTTGGCGGTCGGCCAATACAGGACCGAGAGCACACCCGGCAGGAACTGCAACGTGGCGACGAACGCGACAATGCCGAGGTTGGCCAGGTCCTGCTCGGCACCGAGCAGCAGGTAGAAGCCGTAGCCGGCCATGATGATCGCGACAATCAACGCCCGGCGGGTCCACTTCAGCCAGCGGTAGATGTTGCCTTCGGCCGGTGGTTGATACAGCGGCAGCACCAGGTGGTTCAAGGCCATCCCGGACAGCGCCAGCGTGGTGACGATGATCAGGCCGCTGGCAGCGGACAGCCCGCCGACATACGCCAGCAACGCCAGCGCTTTGTTGTTGGCGGCGATACCGATGCCCAGGGTGAAGTATTCCGGGTTGGTGGTGGCGCCCAGTTTCAGGCCGGCCCAGAGAATCAGTGGCACCGCCAGGCTCATCAGCAGCAGGAACAGCGGCAGGCCCCAGCTCGCACTGACCAGCGAGCGCGGGTTGAGGTTCTCGGTAAAGGTCATGTGATACATGTGCGGCATCACGATCGCCGAGGCGAAGAACACCAGCAGCAGCGTACGCCACGGGCCTTCCTGCAAAGGCGTGTGCAGGGCAGCGAGGGCGGTCTGGTTTTGCAGCAGCCAAAGCTCAAGCTGTTGCGGGCCATCGAACACGCCGTAAAGCGCATACAGCCCGACACCGCCGAGGGCGATCAGCTTGATCACCGATTCGAACGCAATCGCGAACACCAGGCCTTCATGCTTTTCGCGGGTGGCGATGTGGCGGGAGCCGAAGAAAATCGTGAACAGCGTAATCAATGCGCAGAAGCTCAGGGCCACGCGATTCTGCACCGGCTCGCGAGTGAGGATACCAATGGAGTCGGCGACCGCCTGAATCTGCAAGGCCAGCAACGGCAATACACCGATCAGCATGAAAATCGTGGTCAGTGCACCGGCCCAGGTACTGCGGAAGCGGAAGGCAAACAGGTCCGCCAGCGACGACAGTTGATAGGTGCGGGTGATCTTCAGGATCGGGTAGAGCAGCACCGGCGCCAGCAGGAATGCCCCGGAAACGCCCAGGTAGCTGGACAGAAAACCGTAGCCGTACTGATAGGCCAGGCCCACGGTGCCATAAAACGCCCAGGCGCTGGCGTAGACGCCCAGTGACAGGGTGTAAGTCAGCGGGTGGCGAATGATCGCCCGCGGGATCATGCCCCGTTCGCTGATCCAGGCCACACCGAACAGCACCGCCAGGTACGCGGCGCTGATCAGGATCATCTGGGTCAGGCTAAAGCTCATCGGCATCTTTTTGGCTCTGCAGGATGAAAGTCACGACGATCAGAATCAGCCAAAGCAGATACGGGCGATACCAGGCGCCAGTGGCGTCGATCCACCAATCCATGATGGCCGGGGAAAACAGGTAAATCCCCACTACCAAAAGCAGGACCAAGCGATAGATGTACATCCCGGCCTCTCTTTTTTATGCGCGTGCCCGAAAACGTGCGGCGATGGTAACGGATGGGCGCGCCACTGCAAGTGCGATCACAACAGCTGCGCCTCGGGCAGGCTCAGTGTGCGCGGGATCAACGAGGCATCCCAGTGGGCAATGCCCCAGTTCAGCACTTCCCGTGGCGTGGCGTAAGCCAGTTCGGTTCCCGGGTTCTGTCCCAGCGCCCGTAGCGCCCGCAGCAACAGGGAGGTTGCCTGATCCTCTGTCAGTGGTGGCGAACGGTAGGACTTACCAAGTTTATTGCCATCGGGCTGGGTAATCAGCGGGATATGCAGATAACGCGGCTGCGGCAGACCGAGCAACTCTTGCAGGTAGAGCTGGCGGGGCGTGGAGTCCAGCAGGTCGGCACCTCGAACGATATCGGTGATACCCTGCCAGGCATCGTCCAGGACCACGGCCAATTGATAGGCGTAGAGGCCGTCGCGGCGACGGATCACGAAGTCGCCGACTTCCCGGCCCAGATGCTGGCGGTATTCGCCTTGCACCCGGTCGATGAAGTGGTACTCCAGCTCCGGAACACGCAGGCGGATGGCGGCCCCGTCGGTGCCATGGCCGGCATTGCGGCACAGCCCCGGATAAATCCCGTGATACGGCTCCAGCTGTTTTCGCGAACAGGTGCAGGCGTAGGCCAGGCCGTGATTGAACAGGCGATTGAGTACCTCGGCGTAGGCATCGTGCCGCTCGCTTTGGCGAACCAGGTCGCCATCCCACTCGAAGCCATAGCTTTCCAGAGCCTTGAGAATGGCCGCCTGGGCTCCGGGTTCTTCACGGGGCGGATCAAGGTCTTCCATGCGCATCAGCCAGCGTCCGCCCACCGAGCGCGCGTCAAGGTAGGAGGCCAGCGCGGCGACCAGTGAACCAAAATGCAGGTGGCCGCTGGGCGTCGGGGCGAAACGCCCGATGTAGGTGGGGGAGGTGGTGGCGGTCATCAGGGCAAGGCTACTTATTCCAGGCTATCGTCAGATTCCTGTAGGAGCGAGCTTGCTCCGGGCGGCGTTCCGACGATTGCCGTCAACGATAACGCTGGGAGCCTGGTACCCCGCGGCGTTCTCAGGTTCATCGCGAGCAAGCTCGCTCCTACAGTGATGGCGATTTTAATCGCAACGGGCATCAGCGAATTTTGGAAACAAAAACGGAGCGTTCGCACGCTCCGCTCTTCGTTCAAGTCGCCATTATTTGCCGACTTGCTTTTCCTTGATTTCCGCCAGAGTCTTGCAGTCGATGCACAGGTCGGCGGTAGGACGCGCTTCGAGGCGCTTGACGCCGATCTCGATGCCGCAGGATTCACACCAGCCGTACTCTTCGTCTTCGATCAGCTGAAGTGTCTTGTCGATCTTCTTGATCAACTTGCGTTCACGGTCGCGAGCGCGCAGTTCGAGGGCGAATTCCTCTTCCTGGCTGGCACGGTCTGCCGGATCAGGAAAGTTGGCCGCTTCGTCCTTCATGTGGTCCACGGTCTTGTCGACACCTTCCATCAGCTCTTTTTTCCACTGATTCAGGACCTTGGTGAAGTGCTTGCGCATGGGCTCGCCCATGTATTCTTCGCCGGCTTTCTGAACATAGGGCTCGAAGCCGCTGATCGCCTGATTTTGCTGCTTTGCTTGGGTGGACATGAAATAGACCGCCTCTACTCTTGTAATCCATCTGCGCAGGATTGCTCCATCACCGACAACTGCCGGCCCTGCGGCTGCAAGCGGGCGAACTTACCAGATCAACTCGGGCCGCGCTACTCCCGGATGTCGAGCTCGCGGCACATACTGCTTGCAGATCATGACAAACCGTTGTCTGGTGGCTCTGGAACCCTGCTCAATTATTGATTTTAGTCAAACCTTGCGCGCGTGCTTGAGTCGTTTGTGATCGGGGTTACAAGGCCTCTGACCGCTTTAGGTTCTCGCTCGTTCCTGCGCTTGGGTAGAATCGGTTTTTTCTCCGTTGAAGGAAGGCCAATGGCTCAGCCCTACAGTGCCCGCAGTCGCGCGATCGAACCTTTCCATGTCATGGCGTTGTTGGCGCGGGCCAATGAATTGCAGGCAGCCGGCCATGACGTGATCCACCTGGAAATCGGTGAGCCGGACTTCACCACCGCCGAACCGATCATTCAGGCCGGCCAGGCTGCGCTGGCAGCGGGGAAAACCCGTTACACCGCCGCGCGCGGCATTCCGGAGCTGCGTGAGGCCATTTCGGGCTTTTATCACCAGCGTTATGGCTTGAACATCGACCCTCGGCGCATCCTCATCACGCCGGGCGGCTCCGGCGCGCTGCTGCTGGCCAGCGCTTTGCTGGTCGACCCCGGTAAACACTGGCTGCTGGCGGACCCGGGCTACCCGTGTAACCGGCATTTCCTGCGACTGGTCGAAGGCGCGGCACAACTGGTGCCGGTCGGTCCGGATGTGCGTTATCAATTGACGCCAGGCCTGATCGAGCGTCATTGGGACCACGACAGCGTCGGTGCATTGGTCGCGTCGCCGGCCAATCCGACCGGCACGATCCTGACCCGCGACGAGCTGGCGAAGCTGTCTGTCGCGATCAAGGCACGCCACGGTCATCTGGTGGTCGACGAGATTTATCACGGCCTGACCTACGGCACCGATGCGGCCAGCGTGCTGGAAGTCGACGACAGTGCATTCGTTCTGAACAGTTTTTCGAAGTACTTCGGGATGACCGGTTGGCGGCTCGGATGGCTGGTGGCCCCCGACGCGGCCGTCGGTGAGCTGGAAAAGCTCGCCCAGAATCTCTACATCAGCGCTCCAAGCATGGCGCAGTACGCTGCACTGGCCTGTTTCGAACCGGCAACCATCAGCATTCTGGAAGAGCGTCGCGCCGAATTTGGCCGGCGTCGGGATTACCTGCTGCCAGCCTTGCGTGAATTGGGCTTCGGCATTGCCGTGGAGCCGGAAGGGGCGTTCTACTTGTACGCCGATATCAGCAAGTTCGGCGGCGATGCCTTCGCGTTCTGTAAGCATTTTCTCGAAACCGAACATGTGGCATTCACCCCGGGGCTGGATTTCGGGCGTTATAAGGCCGGGCATCATGTGCGGTTCGCCTATACGCAAAATCTCGAGCGTTTGCAGGAGGCGGTCGATCGCATTGCCCGTGGTTTGCGGAGCTGGCAAGGCTGATGCGTTTTCATCCTCCCCTTGAAGAAGGGCGCCTGATCCGACGTTACAAGCGTTTTCTCGCCGATATCGAAACCATTGGCGGCGAATTGCTGACCATTCACTGCCCGAACACCGGCTCGATGCTCAATTGTCAGGTCGAAGGCGGGCAGGTCTGGTTCAGCCGCTCCAACGACCCGAAACGCAAGTTGCCTGGTACTTGGGAGATTGGCGAAACCCCGCAAGGGCGGCTGTTTTGCGTGAACACCGCCCGCGCCAATGGTTTGATCGAAGAGGCGCTGCGAGCGGGCGTCATCACCGAACTGAACGGCTTTACCGAACTCAAGCGCGAAGTGGCTTATGGTCAGGAAAACAGTCGTATCGATTTCCGCCTCGATTATCCCGACGGGCCAGCCTACGTCGAAGTCAAAAGCGTGACCCTGGGCTTCGACGGTACGGCGGTGGCAGCGTTTCCCGATGCGGTCACCCAGCGTGGCGCCAAGCATCTGCGGGAGCTGGCGCATTTGGCCAGGGATGGTATTCGCGCGGTGCAGTTGTACTGTGTTTGCCTGACCGACATCGAGGCCGTGCGCCCGGCACAGGAAATCGATGCGGCTTATGCTCAGGCCTTGCGTGAGGCTATCGCCTGCGGGGTCGAGGTATTGGCTTACGGTGTGCGGTTGAGCCACGAAGAAATGCGGGTCGATCGGCGTCTGGACGTGTTACCGGGTGGTTAAAGGCTGATCCAGACCCCCTGTTCATCCTCGCGGCAGGCCACGCCGGTCAAGGCTTGCCCCGCGCAAGGGCCGGCGACGCATTCACCGTCTTCGATCAGGAACAGTGCGCCATGGGTGGCGCACTGGATCAGGCTGTTGCTGGGGTCGAGAAACTGGTCGGGATGCCACTCAAGGGCGACACCCCGGTGCGGGCAGCGATTGATGTAGACATAAACCTGTCCGCTGCGGCGCACCGCAAAAAACTTTTGGCCACCGATGTCGAAACCGCGGCTGCTGTCGTTGACCAACTCGGCACCTGCGCAAAGCAACTTCATGTCTGTCCTCAGTCCCGCAGCTCGTGACCGGATATGTCTGAGCTTGAGGGTTGAATGCTATCAAATGGCTGCCTCGCCCGTGGAATCCTTTGAAGGAAGCTGCGCCTGACCCTGTCGGTACTTTTCCACAGACAAAAAAAGACCCGGCAAGAGCCGGGTCAAATAACCGTGATTAGCCTGATGAGGAGATAATCCGAGAGTCCGAACCAAGGGCTTTTCAGAATATCGACCAGTCTCGCGACCAGTTGTGATAATCATATCGATTCTCATTACCAAGTCAACCGCTGTTTTTTGATTTCTTTGCGATTTTCCGGATTTGCGTCTGCAGGCCCCGTAATCATTGGGTTTCAGGTTGCAAAGCTGCAGAAATATTGGTCGGATCAAATCTTGTGGCGTGTAGAGATGGCTTCCAGCTGTTTGTTCAGTGCTTCCTTGCGCTCGGCAGGAATGTCGTTCCAGTGAACGTCCATCAGGGCGCCTTCAATTGCGTACAACAACACCTTGGACGCCCGAAAACCGCGCGTGCGCACGGCCCGATAAGCATCCACCGCCCCGAGGCGACGCAAGTCCGACGCGCTATGGATGCCCACGGCATGCAGCCATTGCGCTGACGTCTTGCCAAGATTCTTCAGGTGTTGCAGTTCATCATTCATCAAGCCTCCTTGCGATGGCCGAATGGAGAGCGTGGGCAATCTTCTGAGGAGTGTAGCCATCAGTAGGAAACGCGTGATTGTTTGCTCGTTTTCGAGGCAAATGCTTCTAAGAAACGAGTATTGGCAGAGCGTGAAAAATCCGCGAACGCAGTAGGAAGAGGTGGGGAATAATCAGGAGTTACGGGTGAGAAACCCTCAGTCCAGCGCAGCGAGGGGCGCTGGACGTGTCAGTCAGCGACGATGATCAGCGGGTGCGATAGCGCAATCGCGTGCCGAAGTTCATCGACATCAGGATTTCGTCAGCGCTGAGTTCCACCGGAAAGTAGGCTCCGGAGATTTGCGCGTGGGCCAGGCTCGCGCCTTCCAGGTTCGCTTTGCTGAAATCAATGCCGCGCAAGTCGGCGGAACGGAAGTAGGCGTTGCTGAAATCCACACCATCGGCATTCAGTTCGCGCAGGTCGAGCCCCCGGAAATCTCCACCCGCCATGTCGATGGGGCCATCCTTGGGGCGTTCACTGTTGAAGCCTCGGATGTCGTCTTTGTGCAGCAGGGCATAAAGCGGTGTATCGAGAAGTTTCGGCTGGCTCATGTCGCATCACCTGATGTTTTTATGACGCCAGTATAGTGCTACTATTTTGCAGTCGTGAAGCCTGTGCGGGCCTCACGACTGAAATAGTTTCTTACAGGCCTGGCAGGCGCTGGCGAATCTGTTCCACGACTGTATCGAGCGTCCCGCTTTCATTGGTCTGGACGCGCTTGCTGCAGAGGATTTCCGCAGGTGTCAGCGCTTCACGGCTGGCTTGCTGGGCGGCGATAACAGCCAGAGTGGCGTCGGACGGGTCTTTCTTGTCTGCCTGGCGCACGGCCAGCCAGCTTTCGATCACGGCCTGTGGTGCATTGCAGTCGAGGATCAGGAAGGGGGTGCCTGTGGCTTCGGCAACCTTCGCGGCACTGTCACGCTGATCACGCTTGAGGTAAGTGGCGTCGACCACCACCGGGAAGCCCGCACGCAGAATGACGTCGGCGATTTCGTGCAGGCAGGCATAGGTCGCCGTGCTGGCGTCGGCGCTATAGATGCCGGCCTGTACGTCATTTTCGACGGTTTGCTCGCCGAACAGGCGCTTGCGCTCGACATCGGAGCGCAGGCGAATCGCGCCCAGGGCTTCGACCAGACGCATGGCGACATGGCTCTTGCCGACGGCGGAAACACCGTGGGTGATGGCCATGAAACGCGAAGGAATGGTGCTGTAACTTTCCGCCAGGTTGGCATAGTTGCGGTATTGGCGCAGGGTCGTGGCGCGCTGCACGGCAGTGGCTTCGGCCGGCATGCTGAACAGGGCAACCTTGGCACGAACCAGTGCGCGGTAGGCTTTATAGAAGTTCAGCAGTTCGAGGCCACGATAGTCGCCGGTCAACTCCAGGTACTGGCTGATGAAACGACGCGCCAGGCACTTCAGGCCGCGATCTTCCAGGTCCATCGCCAGGAAGCCGGTGTCGGCATAAACGTCGGTAAAGCGAAACGGTTCGTTGAATTCGATGCAGTCGAAGATCACGACCTTGCCGTCGATCACGGTGGCGTTACCCAAGTGGATATCACCGTGGCATTCACGAATGAAGCCTTCGGCCTTGCGCTGGGCGAACAGCGGTTTGAGGCGTTCAAAGCTGCTTTCGGCCCAGGCTTGCAGGGCGTCGAGTTGCAGCAGGTCGGCTTTGTCGCTGAGGAACGGACGGATCTGTTCGAAGTTCTGTCGCACCGGCGCCATGACGCTGTCCGGGGTGCCGGCTTCGTGCCCGGCTGGCACTTTCGGTGCGCTGAGGTGGAAGCGGGCGATTTGCTCGGCCATCTCGTCGATGTGCGCGGTGGTCAGTTCGCCATTGGCTTGAAGAGTGCTGAGCAAGCCGTTTTGCGGGAACTGGCGCATCTTCAGTACATATTCGATGGCCGGGCCTTCACCACCCAGTTGCGGAGCCTCGGCACTGCCGGTGACGGGCAGCACTTCGAGGTACAAATCGTCGGTCAGACGCTGGTTCAGGCGCAGTTCTTCGGCGCAAAAGTGTTCGCGAGCCTCAAGGCTGGTGAAGTCGAGAAAACCGAAATTGACCGGCTTCTTCACTTTATAGGCATAGGGGCCGGTGAGCAGTACCCAGGAAATATGGGTCTCGATGACCTGGAATCCCTCTACAGGATGCGGGTAGAGGGCAGGGTTTTGCAGGGCAGCGATCAGGGACTGGCTCACAGGCGATCCTTCAGAGTCTGGAAAATCAAGGCGGCCATTATGGCGGTAAGTCCGCTTGACGCAAACCTCGGAGCGCTCCTGTTGAGGATGAATAAAGTGCGTATAATCCGCCGCCATGACTCGTACTCGAACTCCCCGCACCCCAAAGAAACCACCCTCCAGGGGCCTGCGCCCGTGGCTGGGCTGGGCCATTAAACTCAGTCTGGTCGGCCTGGTAGTGCTGGCCGGATTCGCTGTTTACCTTGATGCAATCGTCCAGGAGAAGTTCTCCGGCAAGCGCTGGACCATTCCGGCCAAGGTTTACGCGCGTCCGCTCGAGCTGTTCGTCGGACAAAAGCTGAGCAGGGATGATTTTCTGACCGAACTCGATGCCCTGGGCTATCGCCGTGAAAGCGTGGCCAATGGTCCGGGGGCGGCGTCGGTCAACGGCAATACCGTTGATCTGAATACCCGTGGCTTCCAGTTCTATGAAGGCATGGAACAAGCGCAACCGGTACGGGTGCGTTTCTCCGGCGATTACGTGGCCGAGTTGGCGGGGGCAAAAGGCTCGAAACTGTCGGTGGTGCGCCTGGAGCCGCTGCTGATCGGCGGCCTGTACCCGAAAAACCTCGAAGACCGGATTCTGATCAAGATCGATCAGGTGCCGCCGTATTTGCTTGAAACGCTGGTGGCGGTCGAGGATCGCGATTTTTATCATCACTTTGGTGTTTCGCCGAAGTCGATCGCCCGTGCAATCTGGGTCAACGGTTCGTCCGGTCGGATGCGCCAGGGTGGCAGTACCCTGACTCAGCAGTTGGTCAAGAACTTCTACCTGACCAACGAGCGCAGCCTGAACCGCAAACTCACCGAAGCGATGATGGCGCTGCTGCTTGAGGTGCATTACGACAAGCGCGAAATCCTTGAGGCTTACCTCAACGAAGTATTTATCGGGCAGGACGGCCAGCGCGCAGTGCACGGTTTCGGTCTGGCCAGCCAGTTCTTCTTCAGCCAGCCGCTGGCCGAGCTCAAGTTGCATCAAGTCGCACTGCTGGTGGGCATGGTCAAAGGGCCTTCTGCCTATAACCCGCGTCGTTATCCGGAGCGTGCCCTTGAACGGCGCAACCTGGTGCTCGATGTGCTGCAAGAGCAGGGCGTCGCGACTGCCGAGCAGGTTGAGGCAGCGAAGAAAATGCCACTGGGCGTGACCAAGCGCGGCAGTCTGGCGGACAGCTCGTTCCCCGGCTTCCTCGATCTGGTCAAGCGTCAGTTGCGCCAAGACTATCGCGACGAAGACTTGACCGAAGAAGGTCTGCGGATCTTCACCAGTTTCGACCCGATCCTGCAGATGAAGGCTGAAGCGTCGGTCAACGACACCTTCAAGCGTCTGGCGGGGCGCAAGGGTTCCGATGACGTCGAAGCGGCAATGGTCGTGACCAACCCGGAGACCGGTGAGGTGCAGGCCATGATCGGCAGTCGCCAGGCCAGTTTTGCCGGGTTCAACCGGGCGCTGGACGCTGTGCGGCCGATCGGCTCGCTGATCAAGCCGGCGGTTTACCTGACCGCGTTGGAGAAACCAAGCCAGTACACATTGACCAGTTGGCTGTCGGATGAATCCTTCTCGGTCAAGGGGGCGGACGGTCAGGTCTGGAAGCCGCAGAACTACGATCGTCGCTCCCACGGTACGGTCTTCCTCTATCAAGGCCTGGCGCATTCCTACAACCTGTCGACCGCGCGTCTCGGTTTGGCGGTCGGTGTGCCGAACGTATTGAAGACGGTGGAGCGCCTGGGGGTGTCTCGTGAGTTCCCGGCTTTCCCGTCGATGTTGCTCGGCGCTGGCGGCATGACGCCCATCGAAGTGGCGACCATGTACCAGACCCTCGCCAACGGCGGCTTCAATACGCCGATGCGCGGGATTCGTAGCGTGCTGACTGCCGAGGGCGAGCCGCTCAAGCGTTATCCGTTCCAGATTCAGCAACGTTTCGATCCGGCCTCCATTTACCTGATCCAGAGCGCCATGCAGCGCGTGATGCGTGAAGGTACCGGCAGCTCGGTTTACAGCGTGTTGCCAAGGACCCTGACTCTGGCGGGTAAAACCGGCACCAGTAACGACTCGCGGGACAGTTGGTTTGCCGGTTTCAGTCAGGACTTGCTGGCGGTGGTCTGGCTGGGTCGCGACGACAACGGCAAGACGCCATTCACTGGTGCCACCGGGGCCTTGCAGGTCTGGACCAGTTTCATGCGCAAGGCCGACCCGTTGCCGCTGGACATGCCGCAGCCGGATAATATCGTTCAGACTTGGGTTGATTCGCGAACCGGGCAAGGTTCTGACGCTGGTTGCCCGGGTGCCGTGCAGATGCCGTATATTCGCGGCAGCGAACCGCCTCCCGGTGCCGCTTGCGGTGGTGAAAACCCTGCCGAGTCGGTGATGGATTGGGTCAAGGGCTGGATGAATTAAGCAAAGAGGGTTTCAAGTGAACAAGTGGTTGATTCCAGCGGTTGCCGCCGTAGCTTTGCTCAGCGGTTGCTCTAGCGTACAACGTGGCTCGATTCCGGTCGTGGATTCCGGCACCGCCGTGTCCAACAGTGAGCGGATCTCGGCCAATGGCGGCTTCCGCCAGACGACCGTCAAGCGCCCTGCGCAAGGTCAGTCGCAGACCCAGGCAATTCCGCAAGGCGACAGCGGGGTAGTGGTGATGGTGCCAGGCGCGGCAACGACTTCGACGCCGATCAGCACCACGCCGATTACCCCGGGTCCGATCACGCCGGGACCGATTGACACGTCGCCGGTCCAGTCGGCGCCGATCAATCAGGGCAACTACAGCATGCCGTCGTCGCCAAGCGGGATTCCGTCGGCCAGTGCGGGCGGACTGTCTGCCGACGAGCAACTGGACGGCCCAGTGCTGGCCTTGCTGACCACCGCTCAACAGCAACAGGCGGGCGGTGATCTCAATGGTGCCTCCTCCAGCCTCGAACGCGCCCAGCGCGTTGCACCGCGCGAGCCGCAGGTGCTTTACCGTCTGGCCCAGGTGCGCATGGCTCAGGGCGATGCCGCCCAGGCCGAGCAGTTCGCTCGCCGTGGGCTGACCCTTGCCAATGGCCGTCCAGCCCTTCAGGCCAACTTGTGGGAGCTGATTTCCCAGGCGCGTGAAAAACAGGGTGACTCCCAGGGCGCGGCATTGGCACGCCAGAAGGCCAAGGTAACGCTGTGATGGACGCGCGCTTTCTGAAAGTCGCCGATCAACTGTTGTTGATCGAGCGCGAGTTGCGGGTGCAAGGGTGGTGGGATGAAGTCTCGCCATCTGTCGAAGCGCTTTCCAGTGTCGAGCCGTTTTCGGTCGATACACTGGATTTCGAGCAATGGCTGCAATGGATCTTCCTGCCGCGCATGAAGATGATCCTTGAGCAGGATTTGCCGCTACCCAATGCTTCGGGCATTCAGGAAATGGCTGAAATGGTCTTTGCCGGACGCAATGTCCAGGGCAAGGATCGGCAGTTGCAGGTATTGCTCAAACAGTTTGATCAGTTGATCACAGCGTCTCGCTGAGCCAGAAGCTGCCGGCGTCCGCTGGCAGTTGTCCACAATCTCTCTCTATTTTGTCGGCAACTGCTGGGCAAGTGCATGCGGGTGCCAATTTTTTGCCAAAAGTTGCGCAATCGAAGCTAACACGCGGCTGATTTACAGGTTTTTTCTTGCGTTCTCATGCGCTTACTAGAATAAAGCACATAGACGACTTGACTTGCGAAGGGCGAAACAGAAGAATCCAAAGTCCGCTGTACAGGGACTGCCAGAAGCAGACCCTCTCGGCAGATCATGAGGCGCCTATCCGCGTCGACCTGTTACACCCGCAACGCGTTACCTCGCGCTGGGTGGGAAAGGCCCGCAACACTTGGGACGATCCCAATACTTGCTCAGTCAGTGCTGACGTAGTCGGCGACCACCGTCGCTCATGCTCTGCCGAGAAGTAAACCTATTAAGACCCGTTCCATTTTTCGTGGGCGGTATTCTGGCGTTTTAGAGGTGAGCAACGTGGAGCTTTTATCTGGCGGTGAGATGCTCGTCCGCTTTTTGCGTGACGAAGGCGTCAAATATATCTACGGGTACCCGGGTGGTGCTCTTCTTCATGTCTACGATGCCCTGTTCAAAGAACCGGAAGTGACCCACATCCTGGTTCGTCACGAGCAAGCGGCTACCCATATGGCTGACGGCTACGCCCGTGCCACCGGTAAAGCCGGTGTGGTACTGGTGACTTCCGGGCCAGGCGCGACAAACGCCATCACCGGTATTGCCACGGCGTACATGGACTCCATTCCGATGGTGGTCATTTCCGGCCAGGTGCCGAGCAATATGGTTGGCACTGACGCATTCCAGGAAACCGACATGATCGGTATCTCCCGGCCGATCGTGAAACACAGCTTCATGATCAAGCACGCGTCGGAAATCCCGGAAGTCATGAAGAAAGCCTTTTACCTGGCGCAATCCGGTCGTCCTGGCCCGGTCGTTGTCGATATTCCGAAAGACATGACCAACCCGGCCGAGAAGTTCGAATACGTCTTCCCGAAAAAAGCCAAGCTGCGTTCCTACAGCCCGGCTGTTCGTGGTCACTCCGGTCAAATCCGCAAGGCGGCAGAAATGCTCCTGGCGGCCAAGCGCCCAGTCTTGTACTCGGGCGGCGGCGTGATCCTCGGCGGTGGTTCTGCTCCACTGACCGAACTGGCGAAGATGCTCAACCTGCCAGTAACCAATACCCTGATGGGCCTCGGTGGCTACCCTGGCACCGACCGTCAGTTCATCGGCATGCTCGGCATGCACGGCAGCTACACCGCCAACCTGGCGATGCACCATGCTGACGTGATCCTCGCTGTCGGCGCGCGTTTCGACGACCGTGTCATCAACGGAGCCTCGAAGTTCTGCCCGAACGCCAAGATCATTCACATCGACATCGACCCGGCTTCGATCTCCAAGACCATCAAGGCCGATGTGCCTATCGTTGGTCCGGTCGAGAGTGTCCTGACCGAAATGGTCGCGATCCTCAAGGAAATCGGCGAGACCCCGAACAAGGAGTCCGTTGCCAGCTGGTGGAAGCAGGTTGATGAATGGCGTGGTGATCGCGGCCTGTTCCCTTATGACAAGGGTGACGGCAGCGTCATCAAGCCGCAGACCGTGATCGAAACCCTGTGCGAAGTGACCAAGGGGGATGCTTTTGTAGCTTCCGATGTGGGTCAGCATCAAATGTTCGCGGCGCAATACTACAAGTTCAACAAGCCGAACCGCTGGATCAACTCCGGTGGTCTGGGCACCATGGGCTTCGGTTTCCCGGCGGCCATGGGCATCAAATTGAGCTTTCCGGATGATGAGGTCGTCTGCGTTACGGGCGAAGGCAGCATCCAGATGAACATTCAGGAGTTGTCGACCTGCCTGCAATACGATTTGCCGGTAAAAATCGTCATCCTGAACAACGGTGTGTTGGGCATGGTTCGCCAGTGGCAGGACATGAGCTACGGCAGCCGTCACTCTCATTCCTACATGGAATCGCTGCCTGACTTCGTCAAGCTGGCGGAGGCTTATGGTCACGTTGGTGTGCGCATCACCGATTCGAAAGATTTGAAGTCGAAGATGGAAGAAGCGTTCGCCATGAAAGATCGCCTGGTGGTGATCGATATTTCGGTCGATACCAGCGAGCACGTCTACCCGATGCAGATCAAAGACGGCTCCATGCGCGATATGTGGCTGAGCAAGACGGAGCGTACCTAATCATGCGGCACATTATTTCCTTGCTTCTGGAAAACGAACCCGGCGCCCTGTCTCGTGTAGTCGGCCTGTTCTCGCAGCGCAACTACAACATCGAAAGCCTGACCGTGGCCCCAACCGAAGACCCGACCCTGTCGCGTCTGACGCTGACCACTGTTGGTCACGATGAGGTCATCGAGCAGATCACCAAGAACCTGAACAAGCTGATCGAAGTGGTAAAGCTGGTCGACCTGTCGGAGAGTGCTCACATCGAGCGCGAACTGATGCTGGTCAAGGTCAAGGCCACCGGCGCCCAGCGCGCCGAGATCAAGCGCACTACCGATATTTACCGTGGACAGATCGTCGATGTCAGCGCCAGCGTGTATACCGTTCAACTGACCGGTACCAGCGACAAGCTCGACAGCTTCATTCAGTCCATTGGCACCGCATCGATTCTGGAAACCGTCCGTAGTGGCGTGACCGGCATTGCCCGCGGCGACAAAGTACTCAGCATCTAAACCAAATTAGCGAACGGCCTGAACGGCCTGATATAGGGGAAATTCATGAAAGTTTTCTACGATAAAGACTGCGACCTGTCGATCATCCAGGGCAAGAAAGTAGCCATCATCGGTTACGGTTCCCAGGGCCACGCTCAAGCGTGCAACCTGAAAGATTCCGGCGTTGACGTGACTGTCGGCCTGCGTAAAGGTTCGGCTACCGTTGCCAAGGCTGAAGCCCACGGCCTGAAAGTGACCGACGTTGCTTCCGCTGTTGCAGCTGCCGACCTGGTCATGATCCTGACCCCGGACGAATTCCAGTCCTCCCTGTACAAGAACGAAATCGAGCCGAACATCAAGAAAGGCGCTACCCTGGCCTTCTCCCACGGCTTCGCGATCCACTACAACCAGGTTGTGCCGCGCGCCGACCTCGACGTGATCATGATCGCGCCGAAGGCTCCAGGCCACACCGTACGTTCCGAGTTCGTGAAGGGCGGCGGTATCCCTGACCTGATCGCGATCTACCAGGACGCCTCGGGCAACGCCAAGAACGTCGCTCTGTCCTACGCTGCCGGCGTCGGTGGCGGTCGTACCGGCATCATCGAAACCACCTTCAAGGACGAGACCGAAACCGACCTGTTCGGCGAACAAGCCGTTCTGTGCGGCGGTACCGTTGAACTGGTCAAAGCCGGTTTCGAAACCCTGGTTGAAGCTGGCTACGCGCCGGAAATGGCCTACTTCGAGTGCCTGCACGAACTGAAGCTGATCGTTGACCTCATGTACGAAGGCGGTATCGCCAACATGAACTACTCGATCTCCAACAACGCCGAATACGGCGAGTACGTGACCGGCCCTGAAGTCATCAACGCCGAATCCCGTCAGGCCATGCGCAACGCCCTGAAACGTATTCAGGACGGCGAATACGCCAAGATGTTCATCAGCGAAGGCGCTACCGGCTATCCTTCGATGACCGCCAAGCGTCGTAACAACGCCGCTCACGGTATCGAAATCATCGGCGAGCAACTGCGCTCCATGATGCCGTGGATCGGTGCCAACAAGATCGTCGACAAAGCCAAAAACTAAGTCACGCCCTTGTACGAAAAACGCGGCTTAGGCCGCGTTTTTTCGTTTGGGAGGCCGGTTCTGGTATAAAGCTGCATCGTTTGCGGCCGAACCGTCGTCCCAGACACCTGTCCAGACTTTCCACCCCGTTGCAAGGTAATGTCCATGAGCGAACGCCCCGAAGAGCCAAACCAGGCTTCTGACGCCGAAAGCCTGCTGCCCATCGATGAACATGTCGAGGAAGGGCATGACGCTGAAGGTCGTAAAGTCCGGCATCGTGGTATCTATCTTCTGCCGAATCTGTTCACCACTGCGAACCTGTTCGCAGGGTTCTATTCCATCATCAACTCGATGAGTGCCCAGGCGGCCCTGAGTGCTGGTGACTCGGCCAATGCGAGCAAGTACTTTGCGTTTGCGGCCATCGCCATTTTCGTCGCGATGGTACTCGACGGCCTCGATGGGCGAGTGGCCCGCATGACCAATACCCAGAGCGCCTTTGGTGCCGAGTACGACTCGCTGTCGGACATGGTTGCCTTTGGTGTTGCGCCGGCATTGCTGGCCTTCGGCTGGGCCCTGGGTGACATGGGCAAGGTTGGCTGGATGGTTGCCTTCCTTTATGTCGCGGGTGCGGCGCTACGTCTCGCGCGTTTCAACACTCAAGTCGGTACGGCGGACAAGCGCTACTTCATCG
The DNA here is from genome assembly GCF_003050925.1 of Pseudomonas sp. GV085. GTDB lineage: Bacteria > Pseudomonadota > Gammaproteobacteria > Pseudomonadales > Pseudomonadaceae > Aquipseudomonas. The sequence continues at coordinate 499,997 of NZ_QAOV01000003.1, forward strand.
GCCTGGCCAGCCCTGCGGCGGCGGGTGTGGTTGCAGGCATCGTCTGGGCGTTCAGCGATTACGGTATCCAGGGGTCGAAGATGTCCTTTCTGGTTGCGCTGATGGTTGCTGCGGCCGGCATGCTGATGGTCAGCAACATCAAGTACAACAGCTTCAAAGAACTGGATTTGAAAGGCCGTGTGCCGTTCGTGGCGATCCTCGCGGTAGTGCTGGTGTTCGCAGTGGTATTCAGTGATCCGCCGCGCATTCTGCTGCTGGTTTTCCTCGCCTATGCAGCATCCGGCCCGGTGCAGTACTTGTTACATCTTCGTCGGCGCAAAAGCGCCGAGTGATGTAATTTCCCTCATACTCCGCAGTCTGTTGGTGCATCTGTTCTCCAAAGCTGCGGAGTAGCCATGCTGATCAAAGTCTCCAAAGCGTCCGACTGCCATGAGTCGGACGTCACGCCAGAATCCCTCTATCTATCTCGACGCAATGTGCTGGGTGCCACGGTTGCCGGTTTCGCTCTGGGCAGCCTGCCGCCATGGGCCAGCGCTGGCGATGGTCCGCGTTACCCGGATGTCGAGCCCGGCAAGGCGCCTGCCTGGTTCAGCGAAAAACTTCCGGCTACCCAGTGGGGCGCGGTCAACGTCAAGGATGAGGCGATCACGCCGTTCAAGGATGCGACTCACTACAACAACTTCTACGAGTTCGGCACCGACAAAGGTGATCCGGCCGCCAACGCCGGCACGCTGAAGACGGAGCCGTGGTCGGTGGTCGTGGACGGGGAGGTGGGCAAGCCCGGTCGGTATGCGCTGGAAGACTTCATGAAACCGTATCAGCTGGAGGAACGAATCTACCGGCTGCGCTGCGTGGAAGCCTGGTCGATGGTCATTCCCTGGATCGGTTTTCCGCTCTCGGCTTTGCTCAAGGAAGTCGAGCCGACCTCGAAAGCCAGATTCATCCGCTTCGAAACCCTGCAGGATCCCAAAAGCATGCCGGGTCAGCGCTCCGGTTTTGCCTTGATTGACTGGCCGTATATAGAAGGGTTGCGTCTGGATGAAGCGATGAGCCCGTTGGCGATTCTTGCGGTAGGCATGTACGGGCGTGAGTTGCCTAATCAAAACGGCGCGCCGTTGCGTCTGGTGGTGCCCTGGAAGTATGGCTTCAAGAGCATCAAGTCCATCGTGCGCATCAGTCTGGTCGGCGAGCAGCCGAAAACCACCTGGCAGAGCATTGCTGCGGATGAATATGGCTTTTATGCGAACGTGAATCCCGCGGTTGACCATCCTCGCTGGACTCAGGCACGTGAACGCCGTCTGCCCAGTGGCTTGTTCAAGCCCAATGTGCGCGACACGCAAATGTTCAACGGCTATTCAGAGGAAGTCGCCTCTCTATATACGGGGCTCGACCTGAGGAAGAACTACTGATGCGCTATCCGTTTTGGCGTATCGGTGTCTTTGTCGTGGTGCTGGTGTGGCCGCTGTTGTGGTTGTACCAGGCCTGGGAGGATGTCCTCGGGCCGGATCCGGGCAAGGTACTGGTCGACCGGCTGGGTTTGGGGGCGCTTGTTCTGCTGCTTGTAATCTTGAGCTTGACGCCTTTGCAGAAACTTACCGGTTGGGCGGGGTGGAATGCCGTGCGGCGACAGTTGGGATTGTGGTGTTTTGCCTATGTGCTGCTCCATCTCGGTAGTTATTGCGCATTCATACTTGGTTTTGACTGGTCGCAGCTGGGTGTCGAGTTGCGCAAGCGGCCTTACATTATTGTCGGGGTGCTGGGCTTTCTTGGTTTGCTGGCATTGGCGGTGACTTCCAATCGATACAGTCAGCGGCGATTGGGGGCGAGCTGGAAGAAGTTGCATCGCCTTGCTTATGTAATTCTCGGGCTTGGATTACTGCATATGCTCTGGATTGTGCGCGCCGACCTCAAGGAGTGGGTGATCTATGCATCTATAGGTGCGTTGCTGTTAGTGCTGCGGCTACCGCCTTTGGCTCGTCGAATCCCGCGTCTAATGGCTAAAAAGGGCTCTTCTGCCAAAAAGGCGTAAATAGTGGTTGACGGCAGATTCCAGGTGTCTATAATTCGCCCCACTTCCGGCGCAGTCGAAACGGAAAACTCTTTGGTAAACAATGAGTTACGCAGTTTTCGGCAGCAGGTTGCTTCAGTTCATCGAAGCCAAAAGGGAGTTGAAAAAGAGGTGTTGACAGCAGCGTGTAACGCTGTAGAATTCGCCTCCCGCTGACGAGAGATCTGAAGCGCAAGTGGTTGAAGTTGAAAAGGAAACTTGGAAAACTTCAGAAAATAATCACTTGACAGCAAATGAGGCTGCTGTAGAATGCGCGCCTCGGTTGAGACGAAAGCTCTTAACCAACCGCTCTTTAACAACTGAATCAAGCAATTCGTGTGGGTGCTTGTGGAGTCAGACTGCTAGTCAACAGATTATCAGCATCACAAGT
>NZ_QAOV01000004.1 GCF_003050925.1 Pseudomonas sp. GV085
CCGAAAAACCACTCAATGTGGTGAGTAGGTTCTCCGGTGGTGGTCGTGCCTGAGTTCAGGCCATTTGAAAAACCGACTTTTTCAACAGAATCGGCAAATAGCGGCCGGTCATTAGAAACCGCTTTTGACCCTAGCCGATCTAGAGCCTGCAGCGTTAAATTCAACAGGCTTTGTTTCAATTTTTGCACGACTGAAACCTATTAATCTCTCTCCAATATCAAACCAATCTTGCCGGAGCCGCGGCGCTCCAGCTGGTCAGCGTCGACCCAATGCTTTTCCATAAAGCTTCCAGAATAGGGCATTCGTTTGGGCATATCGGCGTAAGTTGCTCGATGTGTAAGCGCATCTCTGCTCGATTCTGCAGTGGTTTCAGTAGGTCGCATTTACAGGTTTCTGGTGGGCAGCCTTTAGTGCAGCTCTGAGCGAATGCGGGTAATGCTGTACCCCAGTAGTTACGCGCATCTGGGCAGGAGTGTAATAAGCTGTACTTCAAACCTTTTTTGTAGTCGTAAAAAAGTTTAGCTTCTTGATGCCCATTTTGCTCTGCAGTCTTCAATGCGGCGATCATTACATCGGTATGGCGCGAATTAGATTTATCTGCAATAAAAGATAGGGGTACGAGATTTTCTATTTCGTGAAAGTCGAGATCTAGGTGGTGCGCAAGGACTTTGGTTGCGTCGTTAGATTCGCGGACTTTCGTGCTGGTTGCACCACTGTCGTCAGTTGGAAATTTTTTATCGGAATCTGTTATACACAAACAAAATGAATTGTTTTCGCTTTGAGTTCTTTCGAATACCGAATACGTCCGATTACCTCCACCATGGATAGGCCTATATTTACGATTTAGCGTTCTTACATCCAAAGCTTGACTGACGTACCATTCAGTGATTATTTCATAGATATAACGATCATTAATTTCCTCAAAGATTATTTCGAGAGGTGTTCGAAAATTCATATCGGCACAGAAAGTCAAGGGTATACAAATAATTTTTTGATTCCCTATGGTGCTTAGGCTCGGAATACCGTCGCCAGGAATTATTTTCACATATACTTCCACCTTCTCAAGGATTGATTCTTGTTGTGGAACTCTAACAAACACACTTTTAAATGCGGTTCTTGCAGATGTGCCTAGCTTTACAAATTTGGTAAGGGCGAATAATGATTGCGCGTCACCGAGTACTAAGTGATCGCCTGATCGAACTGTTGATGCGATATCTTCGAGAGCGCCGATCTCTGTAGGACTTAAACTTCCACTTGTGATGCAGTCTTTGATAGTGTCGCTAATGTAAATAATCATTTAGGCCTCGTAGTCAAAGAAGCCATATGGCCAGTTGTGAAGGGACCCATTTTCACGATATCCGCTAAACTCAACTGAGGTTTGTGGGGCGTTCGGCTCTTTAGAGAAAAGAACTATAGTTGAATCGTCTTTTCTTAGTACGCCCATGGCTGTCATAAGGCCTATCTTATTGACTATTACTTCACTATGCGTCTCGATAATCAGATGTAAGGTTATATTGGCTTCTTTAGCTGTGTTTACAACAGAAACTAGCATTTCTGCTAGTTTCGACTGCATGCGTGGGTGCAAATGAAGTTCGGGTTGCTCTATGACGCAAGTATAAGAAAGCCCCTCAATGCCGTTTCGAGTAGGTTTATAAAGTATAGTCCAAAGCTGTATCATAATGGGGATTACTTGGGAATAGCCAAACCCCATGTCAGCAAGGTTGTAGGAGTCTTTGTTTTTGTCAAATGCAACTCCTAAATGCACGTGCCCTCCGTTGAATTGCACTACCGTTCTGAATCCAAATTCTTTCATGGACCACTCATCTAAGGCGTTTTTTTCCCGCTCGCTTAGATTTCGTAAAAACATCGCCAAGTTCTCACCTTTAGAATCGAGTTCTTTAACTCCGATGTCTTGCGAGCGGTAATAACGTTGTGCTGAGGCGCGAATAGGCTCTATATAAGATACGCGTCTAAAGGTCTGGTCCAAAATTTCATCTAGATTGTAAATAGCTATTCCTGTTCTGGCCAAAATCAATAGATTGTTGTACTTCACGAAGACTTCGTTATCGAGCTCTGCGTCGTGAGTTTTGCTTTTCCAAGTGTTGGTGGTGAACATTTTTTTAAAATGAATAAGCATGTCTTGTTTGCTGCCAATTACGGCCTTGAAAGCTGCAGTTGTCAGTGATTCTGAACTAGTTCTTTTGTTTGAGTAAGCTCTTAGCGTATCTACTAAGTCGTTCATGATCTCGTCAGGCCAAAACCCACTCCACCATGACCTGTAGAGATCGTCTTTCTCTATGTTGCTTTTAGCTCGTATATAAGGAAGTAATCTAACCGCGGAGCTATATGAATACAGTTCGCAGTACTTGCTGTAATTCACCCCGTTTACGAATATTGAACTAATTTTGTTGGACTCGCTGATGTCGATTTTAACCGAATTCCCTTCGATGTCTAAATCGATTCCTGCAGTTCTTGTTAGGCCGTCTTTTCCCAAGGATGCGAGGCGAAGATTTACAGTAACTTTGGAAGCGCCCTTGTCGCGAGATATTCTCGGGGCCCTTATTGGGCGGTAATAAATTTGGTCCGGTACTGTCAGTCCAAACGAAAAGACAATTTCTTTTTCTCCTTGTTTCCTTATGAGTGCCTGATCGAAATCTCCAAAATCAACATATTTCCCGAACCAAAGAATTGAGCTTCTAGTCGTTGTTTCAGCGCTTTGTTTGAGGAGAGGAAAAGTCCGTAGAAAAGTGCTTTTCCCGGAACTGTTTTCGCCTAATAAAATAGTTAGTGGCGAAAGTTTTACCGTGCCTGTATCTTTTAGACTACGTAAATTTTTTACTCTAAATTCGGTCAACATCCTGTATGCCTCTCGAGGATTTTAGCTGCACGGTTGGAAACTATTTTGGCCATCGACCATGCGGATTTTTACGATCTAGTCAGTAGACCTTGGTGCTTTACCGTTGATCTTCAGCCTTTTATAGCACTTCTAGGCCGGTGGCTAAATGGCATCAGAAAAAAACTGGAATGGCTCTGGCTCAAATCCGAACGGTTCAAGCATGCGTTGGTCCGCGAAATTTCAATCGGCGGTATGTACATCCGCAGGGGATCGATACCCCCCCGACGCTTCATCAGACGACTCTGCATGTAGCCGAAAGCCGACGGTTACGATCGTCCGTTTTTGGCCGATTCTGTTGAAAAAGTCGGCTTCGGTTTCCACAGCAGAAAAGTTCGCGCCTGAGATTGAAATCTGTGCTTTGGGCAGAAGGTTCACGACTCGGATTTCAAGTAGCAGCACGCAAAAGAGGTGTTTTTACCCATCAGTATTCGAGCGTTTTGGGCAAACCGACTTTTTCAACAGAATCGGCCGGAAGCGGACTTGGCTAACCAGGTAGACGGTAAAAAAACTGGGAAAGCAACGTGGAATGAGGAAAAGGGGATAGATCTTTGGATAAGGGGCGCGAGGGCGTCCCATTATCAGGCGCACCAGCTTTTTAAGGTGGCTCGCGCGCATTCATTGAATATCTTTCAGATAATCCTTGAGTGCGATGAGCGGGGCATCAAGCTGCTCCATCGTCTGAATGCTGGCGAGTTCAGCCGCCAACCTCCGCAACTCCCGCCCCAACGGCTTATCCACACCCCCAATGGCCCCCAGCGCCAACCCCACACACTCATCCACTTTCAACTGAATCCCCTCAACATCCCGCCGCCGCACCAGCAACTCAAACACATCCCGCTGGTAGTCACCCATCACCAGATCGTCACGCAAAATCGGGCTTGAATCTTCCGATTCGTAAGCCAGTTTGAGGGAGAAGAGGGCGACGGTTTCCAGGTGCAATTCCATGGGGGGAATCCTTGTGAAATGTTCTTCCGGCGAGAAGGGTAGAAGAGAAGCAGGATCAAAAGATCGCAGCCTTCGGCAGCTCCTACAGGTCGGCGCGTTGTCAGCAGAGTGTTAGCGGGGTGTCAGTGGTGGCTTTTCTATAGGCGAAAAAAAAGGCCTTGCAAAGCAAGACCTTTCTTAATTTTGGTGCCCGAGGGAGACTCGAAAATAACATTAATTACTTGATTAGTATAGATTAAATTGGATGTACATCTTTTTGTGTACATGAATTTATACTTGGCATGTATTTTGATGCGAGTAGGTGGGCGGGGGAAGTTTATGATTCCGTCTTTTGAATTTCCGACGAGATGCATGTTGTGTGAGTCATTGTTTTTAACAAAGCAATCAGGTTTGGCGGAGTCTGGCCTGCCGCTATAGGCAACTGTCGACCCATAGCGGTCTTTGGCGGACCTCAAGAGTTAATCTCTGACTATCCGCTTTTTGGCTGCTGATCACGATTGGCTGTTCTCGAAGCCAAATGGTCCATAACGGCGCGCGTAAATATTACGGAACTGAATCTGAGCTGCTCAGCTGCGCAAGGGGATGCTGGCTTATTGTGATCTACACTCCCTGGGCGTGTGAGTTGGCGCTTCGCCACAGGATTTACTCAGTCGCTAAGTAAAGAGACAGACCTGAATTTCAGTGGGTCGCGGTCTGTGTGGGGGCACGCCAGTCGATCAGCAAAAAAACTTGTCTGGCAATCGTGTATCAGGCGAGTTCGACAACGCCTGGATTGAAACCCTGATCGCCCACATGACCTGGCACTACTGAAAAAAGTCGGGAGGGTTTCAAGCATTCAAATTATTTCACCGTGGTCATGAACGCTCACGGTGCCAGCTTGCTCAAAACTAACGAGGTGGAAATGAACAGGAAGTCTAACCGGGGCTGGACAATGGCTGCGGCACTCGTCGTCGTGGGTTCAACGCTTTTTGCGGGGTGTGCGAGCAAGAACGATCCGATCACGCAGGCAGACAAGACGGATGTGACCAAGGGCGTACCCGCGCCGAGTCTCGAGCAGACCAAGGCGATCGCCGAGGAAGGCTTTATTTACGGCTTACCGCTGGTCATGAACTACGCCGTGATGAACGAATATGCTGTGGACAAGGGCGGCCCGCAATTCAAGGCGCCGTTCAACCAGATCAAGAACGAGCCTCGCGTCTTCACCTACCAAGACACGGCCATCATCACTCCGAACAGCGACACCCCGTACTCGTTTGTCTGGCTGGACCTGCGCGCGGAGCCGATGGTGATCTCGGTGCCGGCAGTGGACAAGCGGCGTTACTACTCGGTGCAGATGATCGACGGTAACACTTACAACTACGGTTACATCGGCAGCCGTGCCACCGGCAACGAAGCGGGCGACTACATGGTGGTCGGTCCTGATTGGAAAGGCGTGCCCCCTCCCGGTATCAAAAAAGTCTTCACCTCGACCACTCCCTTCGCCGTGAGCGCCATTCGGACTCAGCTCTACAACGCCAAGGACATGCCGAATGTCGAGAAGGTGCAAGCGGGCTACAAGGTCCAGCCGCTGTCCGCCTTCCTCCATCAACCCGCGCCGCCCACTGCGCCGAAGATTGATTTCGTGCCGGCTACGACGGAAGGCATCAAGGCCAACTTCTTCGAGTACCTGTCGGCCGCGATGGAGTATGTGCCGCCATCGGCTGACGACAAGGAGATCCGGGCCAAGCTGGCGAGCATTGGGGTGGGACCCGGTCGCAGCTTCGAATTTAAAGACCTCTCGCTCGAGCACAAGGCCGTGGTCCTGCTCGGGATGAAGGCCGGTGACGAGAAGGTCGACAAGTTCCTCGCGAGCGGGACGAAGATAATCAACGGCTGGAGCGTAGGCGCGTACTTCGGCGACCAAACGTTCTACAAGGCCGACTGGCTGAAACGTGCTGGTGCCGCGAAAGGCGGCCTCTACGGCAACGACGCCGTCGAGGCGATGTATCCCAACACGCGCACCGACGGCACCGGCCAGACGCTGGATACCAGCAAGCGCAAGTACACGCTGACTTTCCCGGCCGGCAAACTGCCGCCAGTCAATGCCTTCTGGTCGGTGACCATGTACGACGGCAAGAGCCAGCTACTGGTCAAGAATCCGCTCAACCGTTACCTGATCAATTCGCCGATGCTGTCGGCGATGAAGAAAAACACGGATGGTTCACTGACGCTGTACATCCAGAAAGACTCCCCCGGCAAGGCTAAGGAGGCAAACTGGTTGCCCGCGCCTGACGACACGGTCTTTCTGGTAATGCGCCTCTACTGGCCGAAGACCGCACCGCCTTCGATTCTTCCCGCTGGCGACGGCAGCTGGCAGCCACCGGCGCTGGTGGTCACGAAGTAAATCTTGCGGCCCATTGCTGATACTCGCCGTAGGTTGGTGTCGGCTTGTGCTGCCTTTTTGCCAATAGCAGCCAAACATCAAGGGCTGCTATTGGTCGATTGTTGTCCGTTGCGAAGGGCTAAAAACGACCCTATATAGCGGCCGGTGGGGACAGGCAGAAACCGGCCAGTTGCTGTCTTGAGAGCAACTGGTCGAAAAATGTCTGTAGTTGTCCAGACCACTGGTTTACAGCTTATGCCGCGCGGCATACAGGCAGATCATCTCCATCGCCAACGCGGCCCCGGCAAGCGCAGTAATCTCGGCGTGGTCATAGGGCGGTGCTACCTCCACCACGTCCATGCCAATCAGGTTGATACCGCGCAGACCTCGCAGAATCGCCAAGGCCTGATGGCTCGATAGTCCACCGCAGACCGGCGTCCCCGTGCCCGGGGCAAATGCCGGGTCGAGGCAGTCGATATCGAAGGTGAGATAGACCGGATGGTCGCCAACGCGCGCCCGGATAATCTCCGCTAATTCCTTGGTAGAGCGATCATGCACCTCACTGGCATTCAACACCTGAAAGCCCATGACGTCGTCATTGGTCGTGCGCTGGCCAATCTGGATGGACCGCGCAGGATCAACCAGCCCTTCGCGGACGGCGTGATAGAACATCGAGCCGTGGTCGATGCGCTTGTCCTCGCCGTCGGATTCCAGGTCATGGTGTGCATCGAAATGGATCAGGGACAGCGGACCATACTTGGCCGCGTGAGCTTGCAGCAGCGGATAGCTGATGAAGTGATCGCCGCCCAGGGTCAGCATCGCAGTACCTGCCGCCAGGATCCGCTCGGCATGGGCCCTGATCGCCGCCGGGGTCTGCTCCGGGGTGCCGTAATCGAAGTAGCAATCGCCATAATCGACACAAGCCAGCAGGTCGAACGGGTCAAACTCCCAAGGCCAGTGACGTGCCCAGGCGGACTGTACCGATGCCTCACGTATAGCCCGTGGTCCGAAGCGGCTGCCCGGTCGATTGCTGGTCGCGGTATCGAACGGAATGCCGCTGATGGCGATATCCACACCACGCAAATCGCGGGTGTATCGACGCCGCATAAAGCTGGTGATACCACCGTAGGTCGGTTCACCCTCGGTGCCGTACAGGCTGTCACGCGTCATCGCCTGATCGATTATCGAATTGTCATTTAGCATGGGATTCTCAATGCGGGTTACTGAAGCTGACCCAGACATGTGCACGCTCAAGCAGTGCTCGCTGGGGCAAAGGTTGGTTTCTGTTGCTCGGGCTTGCCGTGAATGGGCAGGATTGGCGCTTTATCGCGCCAGACCCATTGCGGTTTTCAGCCGCCTGGCAAGGGTGGGGTTCGCACCGGGATCAAGCGCTTCGATCCGGTGGCCTCAAATGCCGACGCCAGGCGCAGCAGCGCTGAGTCGTCGTAGGCGCGACCGGCAAACGTCAGGCCGACGGGCATGCCGATGTCCGGCACCACACCCATCGGCACGGTGACCGTTGGCACGCCGAGGTGACGGATGACGAGGTTGCCGTTGGCGACCCAGACGCCGTTGCTCCAGGCGATATCCGCCGATTGCGGATCGACATCGGCATTCGCCGGGCCCACGTCGGCGACCGCCGGGAAAATCACCGCGTCGAGCCCCAGCCGATCCATCCACTCCTCAAGATCGATACGCCGGGTCTGCTCCAGCCCGCGTAGGCCATCAGACAGCGTGGCGATCTGATCCCACGGGGTGATGCCACGCTCCGCTATGCGCACGTATTCGTCCATGCCAATGGCCGGGCCATCTTCGCGGTCAGGCAGAGCGCCTGGGGCGTGCGGAAAAATCTGCGGGCCGTCGACGTCAGCCAGACGGTTTAGTTTGGGATCGTCGTTGGCCTGCAGGAAGTCATCGAATGCCCAGGCGGTCAGGTCCCACAGTTCGTGATGGAGGAATTCCTTGGACACCAGGCCGCGGGTTAACACCGTCGGCGCCCCAGGTCGATCTCCCTCGCAATTGGAGACCAGCGGGAAGTCCGTCTCGACCACTTCGGCACCGGCCGCTTCAAGAGTCTTTCGCGCGTTTTCCCAGAGGGCAATCACCGAGGGGCGAGTGTTGATCCGCTGGCCTGTCGCCCACCCGATACCTGGCGCTTCGCTGGTGCCCGCGTCGGGGTCGGCGTTGATGTACATGCGCGGTACGCCCAAGCGCTTGCCGGCGAGTGCGGCGGGCCTGGCAGCCAATTCCAGGTAGGAAGCGGGGCGCACCGAGGCGACGCTGGGGATCGGCACCCAAGGCTGCAAGCGCCATAGGTCGCCACGTTTGTCGGCGTCTTCGGCCACCACCACGTCGAGCACTTCGAGCAGGTCGGCCATGGTCCTGGCATAGGGCACGACCACATCCATGGTTGGCGTCAGTGGCCAGTTGCCGCGCACCGAGATCACCCCGCGCGACGGTGTATAGGCGCACAGACCATTGTTTGAGGCCGGCCCGCGACCGCTCGACCAGGTTTCCTCAGCAAGGCCGAAGGCGGCGAAACTGGCAGCGGTGGCCGTGCCTGCGCCATTGGAGGAACCCGAGGCGAAGGGTGCAGTGAGGTAGTCCGCGTTGTACGGGCTCTCGGCACGGCCATACACGCCGCGCTGCATACCGCCATTGGCCATGGGCGGCATATTGGTCTTGCCCAGGCAGATCGCACCGGCGCCGCGCAAGCGCTCGATGGTGAACGCATCGCGATAGGCAACCAGGTCCTTGAAGGCCGGGCTGCCGGACGCCGCGCTCAGGCCTTTGATCAGATAGCTGTCCTTGGCTGTATAGGGAATACCATCGAGCGGGCCGAGGGTCTCACCACGGGCACGACGGGCGTCGGAGGCCTGCGCTTCTTCAAGCGCATTCGGGTTGCGCACCACCACTGCGTTGAGGGCGGTGGGCGTGTTGGGGCCGTCGTAGGCATCGATCCGTGAGAGATAGGCCTGGACCAGCTCAACTGCCGTGGTTCGGCCAGCTTCGAGGGCTGCGCGCAGCTCGGCAATGGAAACTTCGGTTACTTCAATCATGCTTTTACCAATGGCTACTGGGTCTGCAAGGTGACTAGATTGGCGCCGCGTGCCAGCGAAACCGCATCGGCCATGCGCCTGGTTCCGTTGAGTTTCACTGGCGCAGCGCAATTTACTGTCAGGTTCCCGACTTGAGCTTGGTCCATGCACGGGTGCGAGCGCGTTCTGCACTGGACGGCAGAGGCACCAGCGCGAATAGAGAAGTCTGGATGTCGGCGGCGGGGTAGAGATTGGGGTTGTTGCGGATTTCCGGGCTGACCAGGGCAGTGGCGTCCTTGTTCGGGTTGGGATAACCGACGAAGTCGCTGATCGGAGCAATCACCTGCGGTTGCAGCAGGTAGTTGATCAAGGCATGGGCATCATCCGGGTTCTTCGCATCCTTGGGGATGGCCAGCACGTCGAACCAGACCGGTGCGCCTTCCTTGGGCAAGCGCATGTCCACCACCACGCCGTTACCGGCCTCCTTGGCGCGATTGGCCGCCTGGGAGAAACTGCCGGAGTAACCCACGGCCACGCAGATGTCACCATTGGCGATATCGGTCATGTATTTTGAGGAGTGGAAGTAGGCGACGTTGGGGCGGATCTTTTTCAGCAGTTCTTCGGCCTTCGCGTAGTCCTTGGCCTGAGTGCTGTTGGGCGGCAGGCCCAGGTAGTGGAGGGCGATGGGGATCATATCCGTCGGCGAATCGAGAAGGGCCACGCCGCACTGCTTGAGCTTGGCAATGTTCTCTTCCTTGAAGATCAGATCCCAGCTGTCCACCGGCGCGTTTTCGCCGAGCGCAGCCTTGACCTTGGCCGGGTTGAAACCGATCAGTACGGTTCCGTACAAATAAGGCACGGCGAAACGGTTACCCGGATCGTTGGCTTCGATCAGCTTCATCAGTTGCGGGTCCAGATGCTTCCAGTTGGGTAGCTTGCTGCGGTCAAGTGGCTGGAACGCATTGGCCTGAATCTGCTTGGCGAGGAAACTGTCGGACGGCACCACCACGTCATAGCCGGAGTTGCCGGTGAGCAGTTTGGCCTCCAGGGTTTCGTTGCTGTCGAAGATGTCGTAGACCAGTTTTGCGCCGTTCTCCTTCTTGAAGTTGTCCAGGGTCTGCGGGGCGACGTAGTCGAACCAGTTGTAGACACGCAGGGTGCGCTCCTCCGCATTCGCGTTAGCGGTCAGCAGGCCCAGGCTGCAGATCGTAGCGAGGAGCGAGCGGGGGAGTTGATGCTTGATCCATTTCTCACAGCTTTGGGAGATGGTGCCCACTCGTTCGGCTGCCAGCGCCGGGCCAGCAAGCATCGTCAGAGCTTTCAGCAGGACGGCACGCAGGCTACCGACTCCAACGCGGGCGGTGCGCCAGGACACCGAGTCCGCTCCCATATCGATTTTTTGCCACGGCTGTTGCTGCTTGTACTTCATAGGACCACCTTTTGAATTATTGTCTTTGGCCTAGCTCCAAATGAATTGTTACGGCTGCTTGAGTCACAATCAATCTATATAAACTACAAGTAATTCAAGCAAAAAAACTAAACGATATGGTCTGACGCCGAAGTCTCCTACGCTTCGTGCAGGCGCTGACGGGATGCACCAGGCAGCGGCATGCACAAACGCGGGCACGTCATCTTTTGGAGTTAGGCGGTGATTCCCCGCGCAGGGCTGGATCAGCCGAACTGGCCCAACCCTGCGAGGGAAAGCAGTCTGGCTATTGCTTGCGTCTCATAGGCGGCAATTCTTTTCAGCGCTAACCGACACTAGGAATGTGTTGGGTGATGCAATGCACACCACCGCCATTGTTGGCAAGGATGGTGCCATCGACACCCACGACTGGCCGTCCCGGAAAAATCTCCCGGAAGAGATTCAAGGCAATCTCATCTGCAGGAGTGCTTGAAGTAGGAACCACGATGCCGACGTTGGATTTGTAGAAGTTGATGTAGCTGAAGTTCTCCACCGTCAGGCCTGACACCTTGAATGTTGGCTGAACGGGCATCTTGGTAATCTTGAAGGGGCGGCCCCTTGCATCGGTGCTTTGTTGCAGCACTGTCAGGTTTGCCGCCATCCTGGGCACGTTGGGGTTGCTTGGGTCCGACGGGTAATTCAATAACAGATGGGCTGGCTCGACGTAGGCAGCAACCAGGTCGACATGCCCATCGGTAGCGGCAGCGCCGTCGTCGCCGTACACCCCATACGGCAGCCAGATCATCTTGCTCGCGTTATAGGCACGCAGCAGCGTGGTCTCGATTTGTGCCTTGGTCATGCTCGGGTTGCGATTGGGATTGAGCAGGCACTGTTCGGTGGTAATGAGCGTGCCCTGCCCATCGGTAATCACCGCGCCACCTTCAAACACCATATTGATTGGTGATTTAGGCACGTTAAGGGTGGCGCACACACCGACGGGCAATTGATCATCCAGGGTGGCCGACCACCTGTTGCCCCAGCCGTTGAAAATGAAATCGCGTCCCAGCATGTCGTGCCCTGATGGGCTCAGCGCGAAGACTGGCGCGGTATCACGGGTCCAGCAATCGTTGTATGGATACTCGATGACAGTAACGTTAGGGCCGCAGCGCTTGCGTACAACCTCGGTATTGCCGGTCATCGCCATCATCAAGACCGGCTCGAACTGCGCAATGGCATTCGCTACGTTGATGACAGAATCCTGCATGGGTTTCAGCTGGTCCTTGTAGCTCTTGTCATAGGGGTACGCCATCAATACGCTCTGGTGTGGCTCCCACTCTGCGGGCACCCGATAGCCATCGGAGGTAGGGTTGGGCTCCGCGGCTCGAGCCAGGCGTCCAAGACCTGACGTACCGATGGCAGTTGCAGTAATAGCCACCAACGCGCCCATATTGAACGGGCGCCTTCCCGGGTTCGTAGGCCCCTCCATTGCGGCTTGATCTGCCATCAACGGCTCTGTTGCCAACTGAATGTCTTGTTCTTGATCCATGTAACGAGTCCCCCAGGTTATCCAGCCAGATATCTCATTTACCAAGGCACACGAGCGAAACAGGTAGAGGTGCACCGAGCCCATCCCTCATCGCTTATTTGCCACGCCTGTTGTTGCCTGCGCTTCGTAGGGCCACCTATTGAATTGTTGTCTTTAGCCTCCCTCCGCTGAATCTTTGCGGTTGCTGAAGGCGCAATCAACCTATATAAATTGCCAACAAAACAGGCAGAAAAACTAAATGGTAGACCCGCATGCCCTTGCCTCCGCTCCATGCGTTTCGCGTATTTGAATGTGTTGCAAGGCTGGGCCATGTCGGCGCTGCCGCCGCTGAACTGCATGTGACTGCGGGCGCCGTCAGCCAGCAAATCAGAGCCTTGCAAGGTTCACTTGGCATCAAACTGTTCTATAAGCAGGGGCGCCACCTGGTGCTGACGGAGCGTGGTTTGGCATTACAACGTTCGGTAGCGCGAGGCATCGGCGAAATCACTGAAGGGGTGCGACAGATCTGCGAGGCGGACTTCCAAGAGCCGACGGCGAAAGTCTTGACCATTTCGACAGAGCCGGTTTTTGGCGCGGCCTGGCTGATGCCGAAGTTGTTCACCTTTCGTGCAGAACATCCGCATATTCATCTGCGCGTCATTACTGCCGACGACATCAGCGAGGTGGACTGGCGCAGGGCTGATGTTGCCGTGCTCTATGACGCCCCGATCTGGGAAGGTTTCTGGTGGCGACCATTGCAGAACCTGCACATGTTTCCGGTTTGCTGCCCGCAATTGCTGCGCGGCCCCCACGCGCTCAAGCAACCCTCTGACCTGATTCACCATCGTCTTTTGCATGAAGATGACGGCACTCAATGGCGGCGCTGGTTGCTTGAGGCTCGCCTGCCCTATCCGGGCGATGCCGATGTCCATCTGGAAGACCTCGGCATCGCCTTGCAGGCCGCTCGCGATGGCTATGGTGTTGCACTCAGCGATGAGATCAACTCGTCACGCGACCTGGATGAGGGACGCCTGGTGCAACCCTTTGCACTGAAGGTGCCGACAGGGATGGATTATTTCTGCATCTGCAACGAGGAGAGTCGCGATATCCCTGAGATAGCTTTGCTCATCGATTGGCTGATCGAGCAGGCAAAGATAGTCCCGGCCTACCCGTAAGCGTTGTTGGGGCGGTTTAACGCTCACGTGGCTCAGCACAAAGCTGAATGACCTCTGGGTTTTTAGGAGTCTTGAACTGCTGCTTTTGGCCGATTTCAGCCTGTCTCGAAGGGCTGCAGCCAACCGACAGCGGCCGGTCATTCGTCTACGAAAGTGGGGTCGTTGATATGTCAACTGTCAACCACGTTAGAGTTAGAGTAGGTCCATGGTGGCCATGGAATCAGCCATGCGGTAGCCCATCGCTTTGTAACCCGCCTGGCGCTTATCCCACATCCTCATCAGCGCGACATTACCCTCGTCAACGAAGTCGATCACTCTCACGTCGGCCTTTTCGGCATGCGATCGATGCAATCGTCCCGCATATTGCTGAAGGATACCCTTCCATGAGATGGGCATTGCCAGCACCAGCGTGTCCAACGGCGGATGATCGAAGCCTTCACCTACTAGTTTTCCTGTTGCCAGCAGCACTCGTGGAGCATCAGGGGGAAGGGACTCAAGCTCATGCATACGGGAAGTTCGCTGTTTCTTAGGCACTCGCCCATGAAGAGTGAAAAGGTTATGCACGCGCTGCTTCAATTCTAATTCAAGGGCATCCACATGTTCCGTCCGCTCCGTTAACACTAGAATTTTTCTACCCTCGTTGTACGCCAGCTCAATCTCCGAGACGATTTTGGCTGTCCGCTCAGAGTCGTCGGCTAGACGCCGAAAAACGTCCTGAATCCCAAAGCCGTCGGGGACCACTATTGGTTTGGGCAGCAATCGAGGCACGACAGATAGGTCATGGGGCGCACTCGCTGGCCGAGCAGCAGAATGTCGGATCGGTCCGCACTGCATGAAAATAATGGGCTGCTGTCCATCTCGGCGCACTGGGGTTGCTGTGAGTCCCAGTACGTACCGCGCGGTCGCGCTCCTCAGTAGTGCCTCGAATGACACTGCTGATAGGTGATGACACTCATCAACGATGATCTGGCCATAGTTTTTTACCTGATCGCTGATCTCACCTTTTCGCGATAACGACTGCATTACGGCAATGTCGATGATGCCTGTAAGCTTCGCTTTTCCGCCCCCAAGAGTACCAACGACACCATTCCCGACTCCCAAGAACGCCTGCAAGCGCTCTTGCCACTGCCTTAACAGTTCCGTCCGATGCACAAGCACCAACGTGTTAATGCCACGTGCGGCAATCAACGCAGCAGCACTCACCGTTTTACCGAAAGCTGTCGGTGCGCAGAGGATACCGGTGTCATGACTTAGCATTGCGCTGACAGCAGCCTCTTGGTCAGAACGCAGGGTCCCGAGAAAGCTCACGTCGATGGGGTCGCCCGCGAAGCGTTCGTCTTTAAGAATAGGGGTAACCCCGTTTTCCTCTAAAAGCTCCAGCGCAGCATCCAAACAGCCACGTGGTAACGCAATATGTTTGGGGAAGTTCTGGGCACAGCCGATAATCCTTGGCTTGTTCCACACTGACATGCGCATGGCCTGAGCTTTGTAGAACTCAGGATTTTGAAAGGCAGCGAGCCGGACAAGCTGGTTTGCCAATGGCTGTGGCAATTCCGACTTTTCAAAGTAAATTAAGTTAGCCAGCGTGATGTTGACAGCAGCAGGCAACGGGCATGTCAATTTACGTGATCTCGATTCACGATCTTTCCAAGGTTCTGCATCACCTTCGTCATCGACATAGGCGACCCCTAGAGGGTCCCGATTACCCATCGCCTGGATAATAACGGGCTGGATATCTTCTGGACTCATGCGCTGAATCGATGCCAGGAAGGCCCATTGATCAGGATGAGGCTCAAGCGAGTCGTCTACAAAAACGCTATTGTTTTGGGCCCTGGCCCGCTTTTGTAAAGGGAGCGCGATGAGATTTCCAAAGCCGCCTTTGGGCATATAGTCCTGGTTTGGAAACAGTCGATCATAGGAGCTGAGCGCCAACTGGCGGGTGCGCTCACAGGCATGACTGATGATTGCGGCACCGAGGCGGCGCGCATCGCAGGCAGGAACATTACGCTCAAAGAAAATCCAGCCATGAGCTCCTTGGCCTGAGCGCGATATTTCCAGCGCCACCGGGACGTTCAGCTCATGGCATGACTGCACAAAAGCTTTGGAATCATCACGCCATTCGGCCTCATCGAAGTCGACCGCCAAAAAATAACAAGTGTCATCAGAGAGTAGGGGGTAGATACCAACGACCACTTCGCCCGCCAGATGGCGATAGATCACCTCATCAGTCAGCGGAAGCAGCTGGCGGTTACCGCAGTCGCCACATTTAATTCGGGGCTTCTCACAAACGCCAGGTCTCCATTCGTTTGCGCAAGCGGGTGCGTATCCTGATTTGCCTGCCTTGCTTTCCCAGCGGATGGGATAAACGTCCGTCCTACCACGAAACAAGCTTCGGAATAGGGCAAGCTTTCCATCAGTATCGAGTTGCTGTGATTGTTCTGCTTGGACAATCGCTATCTTGACTGGCTCAGCAGGCGGGCGCCATTCGATGCCATGAGCATCCAGCAAGGCAACCAATCTTGCATTCTCAGCCCTTAGCTTCGCCACCAGACTAGTGTTTATCACTGCCTTCAGCCTCTACGTCTCAGGTGAAGCCTGTAGCCTCGAGCTACAACCCTCAGTCCATCAGTAAAACATAGAGGTTATCAAACAACAGAGGTTAGGTTCAGGGGCCCAAGAGGTCCGCCCTAATCCCCATCAAATCGTTGGCTGGCTCAATCTGCCGGTGAGGGATACAGAGCGCGCAGTTGCTGGCATTCGGCTAACGTTGAAAATTCCAGGATTTTCCTAGGCGCAGAGTGATCAGGCTTGTGGTCAGCAGGTAGTAGTAGCGCGTCGATTTTGAGTTTGAGTTCATGTGGTGGTTCAAAAACCAAGCGAGATGCTTTCTTTGCCATGTCCATGGATTATCTCGGCTCCAGCGTTCAGAAATGGCTGTTTGAATAGCCTTGGCCTGGCGGATGTGACGTTCGCGTGAGGTATGTGCTCCAGTCAGTATTCCAGCCAAGAAGATCTCCATATCGAATAGTTTATTCATACCGACCACCGATGTACGCCGATACCACGTCGATTCGACCGTGTCCCAGCTCATAGCTGATTTGTAAGCGTGCCTTTCGATCGAGATGTCGGTCGAGGTGATAGCAACGGCCACCATTGATGGGGGCGAGATGGCCAGTGATGTGCTCGTAGCGCTCGCACGCATAAGCGGCTCGTAACTCGTGGAAGCCTTTGAGCTTGTGCTGATGGAGGATGACCCGTGCGGGACGAACGACTCCCCGTTGGAAATCGAGGTAGCGTTCATCCGGTGCAAGCAGGTTGCGGCTATCGTCAGGCGAGACCCGTTCGGCAAACTTCAGTGCGTCACGAATATGATCATCCACCGTAATCCAGCGAGGTGCCGACGCACCTGAGCGACCACCTTTGGTGCCCTCCTGGATGTTGATCTTGCCGTAGTGTTCGGCCTCACGTTTTAGGCGTGGAAGGTCGGCCAGAATGGCCTCGCGCAAGCGCATACCGGTGGCTCGTGCCAGCTGCGCGATGGCCGCGGCGCGCGGCATTTGGTGTTCGCAGAGCACTTCGACGATCCGCTTCACGTGTTCGCGGTCTTGGCCTTGCGGCACCGAGCGACGAACACTGGTGCGATGCATTCCCAACGCCTTGCTCGGGCTCGGCACTTTCACATACTGATCACCGCGAAGCGCCGCCATGGTTCTGTTCACACTGGACAACCGATTTTGCGCGGTGGCGATGCCGATAGCGCCTTGTTCGACTTGCTGCCGCAGATGCCCGGCGTAGTCCAGCAAGGTCTGCCGATCAATTCTTCGTGCATCGTTAAACCCTGGCCCATCCTCCGACCGACACCAGCGCACAAACGCCTGCCAGCGATCACTGTGTGCCTTGACCGTGCCGTAATGCCCGCCGCCAAACATATCGCGCAATGCCTGCGGCCCGGCATAGCTCAGTTGCCGACCCCATCCAAAATTGCGCCCATCCCGTCTACCTACCAATGCCATGATCAAACTCCTGTCGAAGCCAAACCTTTAAAACCATCCCCACGTCACCCCGCCATGGATGTTGAGTGCTATCAGGGATCAAGGCCCCTGCGACCTGTGAGGGTTGTCCACTCACGCGGGACTGTCGGCTCCTTACGGCCAAGAGCTTGGGCATCTCATGATCTGGCCTCCTGAACACTTCCGAGGAAGTGGGCGGGTGGAGGCTGCGCTGGCTGACGAGGCCAGTGCCGCGAGATCCTGAGTCGGGTGAAGGCAGTGAGGCGATGACCGGGGCATGCCTGACTGTCAGTCAGGTGCAGTCCATTCCGTGGGCTGCGGCACCATCATCTGCATCGCTGTTGCTGGTGACTTCGGTGTTTGTCACGCCGATTGTCACGAGGGGAGATGCCGCAAAGCCTTGTACGAGTTGGGCTGCAGCAGCGGTAGGCGCGTCCGTCTCTTCCAGGAAGTAAGAGACGGACGCAGGTTGGCGCAGTGGAATGGCCAAGCGGATAGGTTGCTGCAGGGCAGCCGGGTAGGGTGGGTTTTGCCGCAGTAGGCAAAGCTGAGAAGTAGGCATCCATCACATCGCTGTGACTGTGCGAGCCGCCGGACGCTAATCGCACTTAGGGGAGAACCACCACGGTGTGGCGTAGCCCTGAAGGTTCTGGCTACCTGGGTTGCTGTCAACGACAGCACTAGCACGATCTTTTCTACACTCGCCGATAGACAGGGTCAAGGCTCGATTTTTCGAGAATTCTGCGGCTGCGAATGGCGTAAGCCGTCTATGGAAATCCGTGGTTTCTAGAAGACGGTTACGCTGACTTTTAGATTTTTCAAGTGAGGCCCTTCCAAGCAGGGCGGCTTTGCAGCCCTGCTTGGAAGGGCCCGCGTGGAAGGCAAAGCTGTGGAGATTTCACTGACGTGTTAGCGCTGGAATGCGCCACGCTCATCTTCCAAGGCGCTGATGCCGCCACCGACCGCGTTGACCCCGAGAAGCTCCGAAGACTTACGCGACAGAAACTGATTAACCCGCGTATCAAACTGATCCCGCAGGCTCGCCGTAATCCCGACCCTGAGCGCATCGAGATAATCGGCATACCACTGCATCATGATCCGCCGTTGCGTCAGGTACAGCGCCTGGTTGTACTCCCCAGCAATGCCACCCTCGACATGCGCCAGTTGACTTTCAACATGATCCTTCAGCCACCCATGTTCGCGCAGCAGCGTGCTCGCGGTGTGGCGAACGCCATGGCTCACCATCCGCCCTTTATAGCCAATCTTGGCAAACACCAGATTGATCGTGTTCTCGCTGATGACGGGCCGTTTCTCACCACTACCCGGAAACAGGTAGCTGCTGCGTCCAGTGCATTGGTGCAGCTTGATCAGCATCGCGATCAGTTGATGGGGTAGGGGACTGACATAGTCCCGGCGCATCTTCATACGTTCAGCCGGTATGGTCCACGTCCCTTCTTCAAAATCGATTTCATCCCACGTCGCATACCGAACCATGCCGGGTCGGCTCGCCGTCAGTATTGCCATCCACGAAGCAATCCTCGACGGCAACCGGCTGGTGGTCTTGCTCAGCGCCTGAAGAAATTCCGGCAGCTCGCTTTCACGCAAATGCGGATAGTGCTCAGGGGAAGGTGGCGCTAACGCGATGGCATGAAGTTCTGAAGCCGGATTGTGTTCGCACAACCCCCGCGCAATCGCCTGACTGAAAATCTGCTTGAGCCAGGTCCGAGCCTTGTCTGCCACATTGAACGCCCCGCGCTTTTCGATGCTGGCCTGCAACTTCGCGCAGTCGGCGCGAGTAATGTGCTCCAGCTGCATCTCGCCGAGTGCCGGTAGCAGATCCTTGTCGAGGTAGTCGCGAATCTTCTTTAGCGTCGCATGGCTGCGGCCGGAGTCGGCCTTGAACTGATACCAGTACTCCGTAGCTCGCCTGAAGGTGTTGAGTCCAGCCTCCCGTTGCTGCTGCTTGTCATCTCGGCGTTTGGCTCCAGGATTGGTCCCTTCCTTGAGCAGCTTGCGGCATTCGGCAGCTCGTTCGCGAGCTTCCTGCAAGGAGATGCTCGGGTAGACGCCCAATGACATGCGTGCCGGGCGACCATGATACGAATAGCGGAAATGCCAGTACTTGTGGCCGTTCGGCTGGACTAGAAGGGCAAGACCCGAACTATCACTCAGCGTGTATTGCTTGTCGGCAGGCTTGGACGCTTTGACTTGCAAGGCAGTGAGGGGCATGGCTGTACACCTCCGGTTCTCGAACTGGAATCTGTACAGAAAATGTACCAAAAAGAGGCTGGCTTGCAAGGGGCGGGGGTGGAACCCCAGAGACCAAAAAGCCCGCAATTAGCGGGCTCTAGGGGTGTTGCGTAGACGCTGGTAGTCGTCTATGTACTGCAAATGGTGCCCCGAGGGAGACTCGAACTCCCACTCCTTTCGAAAACGGATTTTGAATCCGCCGCGTCTACCAATTCCGCCATCAGGGCTCAATGGCGGCGAAGTATAGAGATGAGATAACCGCTGGTCAATCAGGTACATGGAGAATTTTTGATATTTCCGCTAGACTTCCCGGCCCTGCTAGACGACACCCCATCATGCGCGTTGCTGACTTTACCTTCGAGCTCCCTGATTCGCTGATCGCCCGCCATCCGCTGGCCGAGCGGCGCAATAGTCGCCTGTTGACCCTGGATGGGGTCAGCGGCGCCCTGGCACACCGTCAATTCACTGATTTGCTGGAGCATTTGCGCCCCGGCGATTTGATGGTGTTCAACAATACCCGGGTGATTCCGGCGCGGCTGTTTGGCCAGAAGGCTTCCGGCGGCAAGCTGGAAATCCTGGTGGAGCGGGTGCTCGACAGTCATCGCGTGTTGGCCCATGTGCGTTCCAGCAAGTCGCCCAAGCCTGGGTCGAAGATCCTCATCGACGGCGGTGGCGAGGCCGAGATGCTGGCGCGTCACGATGCGTTGTTCGAGCTTAAGTTCGCCGAGGAGGTGTTGCCGCTGCTCGACCGCGTCGGGCACATGCCGTTGCCTCCTTATATAGACCGTCCGGATGAGGGCGCCGACCGCGAGCGTTACCAGACCGTCTACGCCGAGCGTTTGGGCGCGGTGGCGGCGCCGACGGCGGGGCTGCATTTCGATCAGGTGTTGATGGAGGCGATTGCCGCCAAGGGCGTCGAGACTGCGTTCGTGACCTTGCACGTCGGCGCTGGCACTTTCCAGCCGGTGCGCGTGGAGAAGATCGAAGACCACCACATGCACAGCGAATGGCTGGAAGTCGGCCAGGACGTGGTCGATGCCGTTGCCGCCTGTCGCGCTCGCGGTGGTCGGGTGGTGGCCGTGGGGACCACCAGCGTGCGTTCCCTGGAAAGCGCCGCGCGCGATGGCGTGCTCAAGCCGTTCAGTGGCGATACCGACATCTTTATCTACCCGGGCCGGCCGTTTCATGTGGTCGATGCCCTGGTCACCAACTTCCATTTGCCCGAATCCACGCTGTTGATGCTGGTTTCGGCGTTCGCCGGTTATCCCGAAACCATGGCTGCCTACAAGGCCGCCGTCGACAACGGATACCGCTTTTTCAGCTACGGTGATGCGATGTTTATCACCCGTAACCCCGCACCACGTGGCCCTGAGGAAACAGAATGAGTCGCACCAGTCGTATGTCGTTTGAGTTACTTGCTACTGACGGCAAGGCTCGTCGCGGTCGTTTGACCTTCCCGCGCGGTACCGTCGAGACCCCGGCCTTCATGCCGGTGGGCACCTACGGCACGGTCAAGGGCATGCTGCCACGGGATATCGAGGCGACTGGCGCTGAAATCATTCTGGGCAACACTTTCCACCTGTGGCTGCGCCCAGGCACGGAAGTGATCAAGAAGCACGGCGACCTGCACGATTTCATGCAGTGGAAAGGCCCGATCCTGACCGACTCCGGCGGATTCCAGGTGTTCAGCCTGGGCGCCATGCGCAAGATCAAGGAGGAGGGTGTGACCTTCGCTTCCCCGGTCGATGGCGCCAAGGTGTTCATGGGTCCGGAAGAGTCGATGCAGGTCCAGCGTGACCTGGGCTCCGACATCGTGATGATTTTCGACGAATGCACCCCGTACCCGGCCGACGAAGACGTTGCCCGCGTATCGATGGAATTGTCCCTGCGTTGGGCCAAGCGTTCGAAAGAAGCCCATGGCGACAACACGGCGGCGCTGTTCGGCATCGTTCAGGGCGGCATGCACCAGGACCTGCGCATGCGCTCCCTGGAAGGCCTCGACAAGATCGGCTTCGACGGCCTGGCCATCGGCGGCCTGTCGGTGGGCGAGCCCAAGCACGAAATGATCAAGGTGCTGGATTATCTGCCGGGCATGATGCCGGCTGACAAACCTCGTTACCTTATGGGCGTTGGCAAACCGGAAGACTTGGTTGAGGGTGTGCGCCGCGGTGTGGACATGTTCGATTGCGTGATGCCAACCCGTAATGCCCGCAACGGGCATCTGTTCATCGATACCGGCGTGCTGAAGATCCGTAACGCGTTCCATCGCCATGATGATTCGCCGCTCGATCCGACCTGCGATTGCTATACCTGCCAGAACTTCTCCCGCGCTTATCTGCATCACCTGGACAAGTGCGGCGAAATGCTGGGAAGCATGCTCAATACCATCCATAACTTGCGCCATTATCAAGTGCTTATGGCTGGTTTGCGCGAGGCTATTCAACAGGGTACATTGGCCGCCTTTGTCGATGCCTTCTACGCCAAACGCGGGCTTCCCGTGCCGCCTTTGGACTGAGTTTTCTGACCCCAAGATTCAACATTTGCAACTGGAGTGCTAAATGAGCTTTTTTATCTCTAATGCCATGGCTGACGCCGCTGCACCTGCTGCGGGCCCAATGGGTGGCGGTTTCGAGTGGATTTTCCTGGTCGGTTTCCTGGTCATCTTCTACCTGATGATCTGGCGTCCACAGGCCAAGCGCGCCAAAGAGCAGAAAAACCTGCTGAGCAGCCTGCAGAAGGGCGACGAAGTTGTGACCACCGGCGGCATCGCCGGCAAGATCACTAAAGTGGCCGACGATTTCGTCGTTCTGGAAGTTTCCGACACCGTCGAAATGAAATTCCAGAAAGGCGCCATTGCCGCCACGCTGCCAAAAGGCACGCTCAAAGCGATCTAAGTTTCAACTTCATCTTCAATCGACGGGGCGCGCAAGGCGCCCCGCGTCATAAACGGGCGGCGTGATGCTGAACAAATATCCTCTGTGGAAATACATTCTGATCCTGGCGGTGCTGGCGGTCGGTCTGATTTATTCCGCTCCCAATCTTTATCCTGATGACCCGGCCATTCAGGTCAGCGGTGCCAGCACGGCGCTGCAGGTCAATCAGGCTGATCTGGACCGTGTGAGCGCTGCGCTCAAGGAATCCGGGATCAACGTCAAGGCTGCCACGCTGGCTGCCGGCGGCAAGGGCGGGCTGATTCGCCTGACCAAGGCTGAAGACCAGCTGCCGGCCAAGGACGTCGTGCGCAAGGCATTGGGTGATGACTACGTCGTTGCATTGAACCTGGCACAAACCACCCCGCAATGGCTGCGCAACCTCGCTGCGCACCCGATGAAGCTGGGTCTGGACTTGTCCGGTGGTGTGCACTTCCTGCTGGAAGTGGACATGGAAAAAGCCCTCGATGCACGCCTGAAAGTCTACGAAGGCGACGTCAAGAGCCTGCTGCGTAAAGAGAAGCTGCGCTATCGCAGCCTGCCGCAACTGGGCGGTGCCATCCAGCTGGGCTTCGCTGATGAAGACAGCCGCGAACAGGCTCGTTCGATCATCCGCAAGAACTTCAACGATTTCGACATTGTTCCGGCCGACCTCAATGGTCAACCGGTGCTGCGTCTGGCGATGACCCCGGCCAAGCTGGCGGAAATCCGTGAATACTCCATCAAGCAGAACTTGACCACGGTGCGTAACCGCGTCAACGAGCTGGGTGTTGCCGAACCGATCGTTCAGCGCCAGGGCGCCAACCGCATCGTGGTTGAGCTGCCGGGCGTGCAGGACACCGCCGAAGCCAAGCGTATCCTCGGCAAGACGGCCAACCTGGAGTTCCGTCTGGCTGCTGAGCCGGGTGCTTCGAAAGCCACTTCCGAGGAATTCGAGTTCCGTGAGGGCAAGCGTCCTCCTGCGCTGATCGAGCGTGGCCTGATCATCACCGGTGACCAGGTGACCGACGCCAAGGCTGGCTTCGGCGAGCATGGCACACCGGAAGTGAACATCCGTCTGGATGGTCACGGCGGCGAGTTGATGAACCGTGCGACCCGTTCGAACGTCGGTCGCAGCATGGCGGTGATCTTCATCGAGCAACGTCCGATCACCACTTACACCAAGCAGATGGTCAACGGCGTCGAGAAAGACGTACCGGTTCAGACTTTCAAGGAAGAGAAGAAGATCATCAGCCTGGCGACCATTCAGTCGCCGCTGGGTGCGCAGTTCCGCATTACCGGCCTGAACGGTCAGGGCGAATCGTCCGAACTGGCGCTGCTGCTGCGTGCCGGTGGTCTGGCTGCACCGATGTACTTCGCTGAAGAACGCACCATCGGCCCAAGCCTGGGTGCCGACAACATCACCAAGGGTATCGATGCATCGCTGTGGGGCATGCTGTTCGTCTCGCTGTTCATCATGGCCATCTACCGCTTCTTCGGCCTGATCGCCACCGTCGCTCTGGCGGTGAACATGGTGATGCTGCTGGCCCTGATGTCGCTGCTGGGTGCAACGCTGACCCTGCCGGGTATCGCCGGTATCGTGTTGACCATGGGTATGGCGGTCGACGCCAACGTGCTGATCTTCTCGCGGATCCGTGAAGAGATCGCCGCCGGCATGACCGTGCAGCGCGCAATCAACGAAGGCTTCGGCCGGGCATTCACCGCGATTCTCGACGCCAACCTGACCACCTTGCTGGTCGGCGGCATCCTCTTTGCCATGGGCACCGGCCCGGTCAAGGGCTTCGCAGTGACCATGTCCCTCGGGATCTTTACCTCGATGTTCACGGCCATCATGGTGACCCGCGCGATGGTCAACCTGATCTTCGGCGGTCGTGACTTCAAGAAGTTGTGGATTTAAGGGGCTGCCATGTTACGTACAATCAACTTCATGGGCGTTCGCAACTTTGCGTTCGGCGTCACATTGTTCCTTACTGCACTGGCAATATTCAGTGTCTTCCATAAGGGCATGAACTGGGGCCTGGACTTCACCGGCGGTACGCTCATCGAGCTGACCTACGAGCGTCCAGCCGATGTCACCAAGGTGCGTGAGCAGCTGGTGACCGCGGGTTATCACGAAGCCATCGTGCAGAACTTCGGTGCGACCACCGATTTGCTGGTGCGCATGCCTGGCGAAGACCCGCAACTGGGTCACCAGGTCGCCGAAGCCTTGCAGAAGGTGGGTGGCGAAAACCCGGCGACGGTCAAGCGAGTCGAGTTCGTCGGCCCGCAGGTGGGTGAAGAGCTGCGCGACCAGGGCGGCCTCGGCATGCTGATGGCGCTGGGCGGTATCCTGATCTACCTGGCGTTCCGCTTTCAGTGGAAGTTTGCGGTCGGTGCGATCGTATCCTTGATCCACGACGTGATCGTGACTGTCGGTATCCTGTCGTTCTTCCAGATCACCTTCGACCTGACGGTACTGGCGGCGGTACTGGCGATCATCGGTTACTCGCTCAACGACACCATCGTGGTATTCGACCGGGTTCGCGAGAACTTCCGTGTACTGCGCAAGGCCAGCCTGATCGAGAACATCAACATCTCGACCACGCAAACCCTGCTGCGGACCATGGCGACTTCGATCTCCACCTTGCTGGCGATCGCGGCCCTGCTGTTCTTCGGTGGCGACAACCTGTTCGGTTTCTCCATTGCCCTGTTCATCGGTGTTCTGGCGGGTACTTACTCGTCGATCTACATCGCGAACGTGGTGCTGATCTGGCTGAACCTGAGCACTGAAGACCTGATTCCTCCGGCCAATACCGAGAAGGAAGTCGACGACCGTCCTTGAGGGAGCATTCCTTGAGCGGTGTCATCCAAAAAGGCGCGAGTTGAACTCGCGCCTTTTTTTGTGCTCCAAGGCTGGGAGAAGCGCGGACACGTTCCGCATGTGATGGTCCAGGAGGTTCATGTGAACAAGTCGATGCTGGTTGGTGCTGTACTGGGTGCTGTCGGTGTAACTGCCGGGGGTGCTGTGGCCACCTACAGCCTGGTTAAAAGCGGCCCGGAGTACGCACAAGTACTCGCCGTTGAGCCGGTCAAGACACAAATCAAGACTCCACGTGAAGTGTGCAAGGATGTAACGGTCACCCGGCAGGCGCCGGTGAAAGATCAACATCAGATCGCCGGTACGGTGGTCGGTGCATTGGCAGGTGGTCTGCTGGGTAACCAGGTTGGTGGTGGTACCGGCAAGAAGATCGCCACGGTCGCGGGCGCTGTCGGTGGTGGTTATGCCGGCAACAAGGTGCAGGAAGGCATGCAAGAGCGTGATACCTACACCACCACCCAGACCCGCTGTAACACCGTTAACGACATCAGTGACAAGGTTGTAGGTTACGACGTGCAGTATTCGCTGGATGGCAAGGAGGGCAAGGTGCGCATGGATCGTGATCCAGGCAACCAGATTCCGGTGGATAAGGAAGGCAAGCTGATCTTGTCGGAGAATCAGGCGGCTCAGTGATCTGCTGATGCCGGATTAAAAAGAAGCACCCTGCGGGGTGCTTTTTTTTGTGCCTGCCATTTCTGCACCGCCACCAATCCCTGTAGGAGCGAGCTTGCTCGCGAAGAACCCAAAGGCACCGCGTTCATCCAGAATGCCCGCGTTATCGTTGACGACCATCGCGAGCGAGCTCGCTCCTACAGTATTTCGGATCGAATTGCGGGCATAAAAAAGCACCCCGAAGGGTGCTTTCTCTGTCGCTGGAAGCTTAGCGCTTCAGCGAGGCTGGCAGGTGCGGCTGGATCGCCGTCAAAACTGCCTTGAAGCATTTGGTGTTGCCGGCAACGACGTGGCCTTTCTCAAGGAAGTCGTGACCGCCGGTGAAGTCGCTCACCAGGCCGCCAGCTTCCTGGATCAGCAGGGCACCAGCAGCCATGTCCCACTCGGACAGGCCCGACTCCCAGAAGGCGTCGAAACGGCCGGCGGCCACGTAGGCCAGGTCCAGGCTCGCCGAACCTGCGCGGCGGATGCCGGCGGTCTGGCCAACCAGGGCGCGGAACATGCCCAGGTAGTTGTCGAGGTTGTCCATCTGGTCGTCACGGAACGGGAAGCCGGTACCCAGCAGGGCGCCGTCCAGGCTGGTGCGGCCGCTGACGCGCAGGCGACGACCGTTCAGTTGAGCGCCGCGACCACGGCTGGCGGTGAATTCTTCCTGGCGAACCGGGTCCAGGACAACAGCGTGCTCAAGACGACCGCGGTATTTGCAGGCGATGCTGACAGCGAAATGAGGAATGCCGCGCAGGAAGTTGGTGGTGCCGTCCAGCGGATCGATGATCCACAGGTACTCTTCGCCTTCGATGCCGGTGCCGGCGTGCATGCCGGTCTCTTCACCCAGGATCGAGTGATTCGGGTAGGCCTTGCGCAGGGCGTCGATGATTTTCTGTTCGGCGGCGCGATCCACCTCGGATACGTAATCCTTGGCGTCTTTTTCGTCGACCTTGATGGTATCCAGGCGCTCGATGGAGCGGAAGATCAATTCACTGGCGCTGCGGGCGGCGCGCAGCGCGATATTCAGCATGGGCTGCATGGATGTGTCACCTAAGGTTGTTAAAGAAAGCCGGGCATTCTATCAGAAAGTTTCTACAGGAGAAGGACGACGTTCGCTTTCATGGCTTAACGGTTGCTACAGCTGTAAGATTCGGCTCCCGATTATTGTGTTCGAGAGCGCCTCCCTTGCTGCAAAACATTCGTGTCGTCCTGGTCAATACCAGCCATCCGGGCAATATCGGCGGGGCTGCGCGTGCCATGAAGAACATGGGCCTGTCGCGGCTGGTGCTGGTCGAACCGCGGCTGTTCCCGCACCACGAGGCCGATGCCCGTGCTTCCGGTGCCGGCGACATCCTTGAAAATGCGCAAGTCGTCGCCACCTTGGAAGATGCCTTGGTCGGCTGCAATCTGGTGCTGGGTACCAGTGCCCGCGACCGACGGATTCCCTGGCCGCTGCTCGACCCCCGCGAATGCGGAGCGAAAGTGGTCGAGGAAGCCGGGCAGGGTGCCCAAATCGCTCTGGTGTTCGGTCGTGAAGACTCCGGCCTGACCAATGAAGAACTGCAGCGATGTCATTATCACGTGCACATTCCATCGGACCCTGAGTTCAGCTCGCTGAACCTGGGGGCGGCGGTGCAGGTGTTGGGTTATGAAGTGCGTATGTCCTGGCTGGCCGCGCAAGGTCAGCCGAGCAAGGTCGAGAAGGAGGAAGTGGCCTCGGTCAAAAGCGCTGAGCTTGCGACCATGGATGAGCTGGAGCGATTCTATGAGCACCTGGAGCAGACCCTGGTGGCCATCGAATTCCTCGATCCGGAAAAGCCACGGCACTTGATGGCGCGCCTGCGCCGGTTGTACGGACGCAGCTCGGTCAGCCGGGCGGAAATGAATATTTTGCGTGGCATCCTCACGGAAACCCAGAAAGCGGCCCGTGGTGAGCTCCTTAAGCGGAAGGATTAATGATGTTCGAGCGTTTGCGTGAAGATATCCAGAGCGTATTCCACCGAGACCCGGCGGCGCGTAACGCTTTTGAAGTCCTGACTTGCTACCCCGGCATGCATGCCATCTGGATTCACCGTTTGTCGGCGATGCTGTGGCGCGCGGACCTGAAATGGCTGGCGCGGCTGGTGTCGAACTTCGGTCGCTGGTTGACCGGGATCGAGATTCATCCGGGGGCCAAGGTCGGTCGTCGTTTCTTCATTGACCATGGCATGGGCATTGTCATCGGTGAAACGGCGGAAATCGGCGATGACGTGACCATTTATCAGGGCGTGACCCTCGGTGGTACCAGCTGGAATAAAGGCAAGCGCCACCCGACGCTGGGTGATGGTGTCGTTGTCGGTGCCGGCGCCAAGGTGCTCGGCCCGTTCACTGTCGGTGCGGGTGCGAAGGTCGGTTCCAATGCCGTGGTGACCAAAGAGGTGCCGCCGGGCGCCACTGTGGTGGGGATTCCGGGGCGGATCATCGTCAAGCCCGACGAAGAGCAGGACGCCAAGCGCAAGGCCATGGCCGAGAAGATCGGTTTTGATGCCTATGGCGTGACTGAAGACATGCCGGACCCGGTGGCACGTGCCATTAACCAGTTGCTCGATCATCTGCAGGCGGTCGATGGGCGTCTGGAGGGGATGTGCGGAGCCTTGAAGGATCTGGGCAGTAATTACTGTGCGAAAGATCTGCCTGAGCTGCGCGAAGAAGACTTCGCTTGTGTGAAGGACAAAGACGAAAGTAAAGCCGGCTGATGTCCCGTAGGAGCTGCCGAAGGCCGCGATCTTTTGATCTTTAAAAGAGCAAGATCAAAAGATCGCGGCCTTCGGCAGCTCCTACACAGGTCGTAATCAGGTAATGGCAGAGCGCTGACCGGTGTGCCATTAAGCCGCAGACCCTGCTATGATTCCGCCGCTCTTTTGCCACTAAACCCGACTAAAGCACTAGGTCTTATAGTTGACTTAATTACTCGGGAATTGCATACTCGCCTCATTCCGAACTCCGTGGTAATTGTCCATGCGACTGACTACAAAAGGCCGATACGCCGTGACCGCCATGCTTGACCTGGCGTTGCACGCGCAGCACGGGCCCGTGTCCCTGGCCGATATCTCCGAGCGCCAAGGCATCTCCCTGTCTTACCTCGAACAGCTTTTCGCCAAGCTGCGTCGCAGCAATCTGGTGTCCAGTGTGCGTGGCCCAGGCGGCGGCTACCAGCTGTCCCGCGACATGCAGGGCATCCAGGTCGCCCAGGTGATCGATGCGGTAAACGAATCGGTCGATGCCACCAAGTGCCAGGGCCAGGGCGATTGCCATCAAGGCGACACCTGCCTGACTCACCACTTGTGGTGCGATCTGAGCCTGCAGATTCACGAATTTTTGAGCGGTATCAGCTTGGCTGATCTTGTGACTCGCCGTGAGGTGCAAGAAGTAGCCCAGCGTCAGGACCAGCGCCGTTGCAACAGCAAGGTGCCACGCCTGGACAAGATTGAAGCGTCCGCCGTCGAATGACAGCCGAAGAGCTAGCGGCACGCCAGCCAGCCTGATTTAGGAGATAGTCCATGAAATTGCCGATTTACCTTGATTACTCTGCGACCACCCCGGTTGATCCGCGTGTCGCGCAAAAAATGAGTGAATGCCTGCTGGTCGACGGAAACTTCGGTAACCCGGCGTCCCGTTCCCACGTGTTCGGCTGGAAAGCCGAAGAGTCCGTCGAAAACGCCCGTCGTCAGGTCGCTGATCTGGTCAACGCCGACCCGCGTGAAATCGTCTGGACCTCCGGTGCCACCGAGTCCGACAACCTGGCAATCAAGGGTGCGGCGCATTTCTATGCCACCAAGGGCAAACACCTGATCACCACCAAGATCGAGCACAAGGCTGTCCTCGACACCATGCGCCAACTGGAGCGTGAAGGTTTCGAAGTGACCTACATCGAGCCTCGCACCGATGGCCTGGTGACCCCGGAGATGGTCGAAGCCGAACTGCGCGACGACACGATCCTGGTGTCGGTCATGCACGTGAACAACGAAATCGGCACCATCAACGACATCGCAGCGATCGGCGAACTGACCCGTTCCAGGGGCATCCTGTTCCATGTCGACGCCGCTCAGTCCACCGGCAAGGTCGACATCGACCTTTCGAAGCTGAAAGTCGACCTGATGTCCTTCTCCGCCCACAAGACCTATGGTCCTAAAGGCATCGGCGCCCTGTACGTAAGCCGCAAGCCGCGCGTACGTATCGAGGCGACCATGCACGGTGGCGGCCACGAGCGCGGCATGCGTTCCGGCACCCTGGCGACCCACCAGATCGTCGGCATGGGCGAAGCTTTCCGCGTAGCCAAGGAAGACATGGCTGCCGAGAACGCGCGCATCAAGGCGTTGAGCGACCGTTTCTACAAGCAGGTCGAGCACCTGGAAGAGCTGTACGTCAACGGCAGCATGACCGCCCGCGTTCCGCACAACCTGAACCTGAGCTTCAACTACGTTGAAGGCGAGTCGCTGATCATGGCGCTCAAGGACCTGGCGGTTTCGTCCGGTTCGGCCTGCACCTCGGCGTCCCTTGAGCCTTCGTACGTACTGCGTGCCCTGGGCCGCAACGACGAACTGGCACACAGCTCGATCCGTTTCACCTTCGGCCGTTTCACCACCGAAGAAGAAATCGACTACGCCGCGCAGAAAGTCTGCGAGGCCGTTATCAAGCTGCGCGCCCTGTCGCCGCTGTGGGATATGTACAAAGACGGCGTCGATATCTCGAAGATCGAGTGGGCGGCACACTAACTATAGAAGCCGCCGGATACAGGTCCTGTAGCAACGCGGCGATAGACGCAGCGTAACTGCAGGGCTTCAAGAGCGGCCCTGATGAGTGAGGATTGAGAATCATGTCTTACAGCGAAAAGGTCATCGACCACTACGAAAACCCGCGTAACGTCGGCAAGATGGACGCGGAAGATCCTGATGTCGGCACCGGCATGGTCGGCGCGCCGGCTTGCGGCGACGTCATGCGCCTGCAGATCAAGGTCAACGACGCCGGCATCATCGAAGATGCCAAGTTCAAGACCTACGGCTGCGGTTCGGCCATCGCTTCCAGCTCCCTCGCCACCGAGTGGATGAAGGGCAAGACCCTGGACGAAGCGGAAACCATCAAGAACACCCAGCTGGCTGAAGAACTGGCCCTGCCGCCAGTGAAAATCCACTGCTCGGTACTCGCTGAAGACGCCATCAAGGCGGCTGTTCGCGATTACAAGCAGAAGAAAGGCTTGATCTGATTTTCGAGTTTTGGCGACGAGTAAGGAGTCACCGATGGCTATCAGCATGACAGAAGCGGCTGCTCGACACGTGCGGCGCTCCCTCGACGGGCGCGGCAAAGGTGAAGGGATTCG
The DNA here is from genome assembly GCF_003050925.1 of Pseudomonas sp. GV085. Classification (GTDB taxonomy): domain Bacteria; phylum Pseudomonadota; class Gammaproteobacteria; order Pseudomonadales; family Pseudomonadaceae; genus Aquipseudomonas. Next base: position 31,410 of record NZ_QAOV01000004.1, read on the forward strand.
TCTGGGTGTTCGCACCACAGGCTGTTCCGGTCTTGCCTACGTGCTGGAGTTTGTCGACGAGGTGGTTGCAGAGGATCAAGTGTTCGAAAGTCACGGTGAAAAAGTGATTATCGACCCGAAAAGCCTGGCCTACCTGGACGGCACCGAGCTCGATTTCGTCAAGGAAGGGTTGAACGAAGGCTTCAAGTTCAACAACCCCAACGTACGCGGTGAATGTGGCTGCGGCGAAAGCTTCAACATCTGAGGCTTGTCGTGGGAACTCCTTGTCATTTCGCTTTATTCGAGCTGCAACCGAGTTTCGATCTGGACCTCGATCAGCTGGCTACGCGCTACCGTGAGTTGGCGCGCAGTGTTCATCCGGACCGCTTTGCTGATGCTTCCGAGCGTGAGCAGCGGTTGGCGCTGGAGCATTCCGCGAGCCTCAACGAGGCCTACCAGACGCTCAAGAGTCCACCCAAGCGCGCGCGTTACCTGCTCGCCTTGAATGGTGGCGAGCTGCCGCTGGAGGTCACGGTGCATGATCCGGAGTTCCTTCTGCAGCAGATGGAGTTGCGTGAAGAGCTCGAAGACCTGCAGGACAGCGCCGACCTCAATGGTGTTGCCGTCTTCAAGCGTCGCCTGAAGGCTGCCCAGGATGTACTGAACCAAAGCTTCGCGGCTTGCTGGAATGATGCAGCGCAACGTGAACAGGCCGAGCGCCTGATGCGGCGCATGCAGTTTCTCGACAAGCTCACCTACGAAGTGCGCCAGTTAGAAGAGCGCCTCGACGATTAACCCAGTGCCGCTCCGGTCGCACGCCTGATATACAGATAAGTCCTGATAACGATGGCCCTACTGCAGATCGCCGAACCCGGCCAAAGTCCTCAACCGCACCAGCGTCGTCTGGCTGTGGGGATCGACTTGGGCACTACCAATTCGCTGGTCGCTGCATTGCGCAGTGGTCTTTCCGAGCCACTTGCCGACGCAGAAGGGCGGGTCATCCTGCCGTCTGCCGTGCGCTACCACGCCGATCGCGTCGAGGTCGGCGAATCCGCCAAACTGGCCGCCGCTACCGACCCCCTGAATACTGTGCTGTCGGTCAAGCGCTTGATGGGTCGTGGTCTGTCCGACGTCAAGCAACTGGGCGATCAGTTGCCGTACCGCTTTGTCGACGGCGAGTCGCACATGCCGTTCATCGACACGATCCAGGGCCCGAAAAGCCCGGTCGAAGTCTCCGCCGATATCCTCAAGGTCCTGCGTCAGCGCGCTGAAGCGACCTTGGGTGGCGAATTGGTTGGCGCGGTGATTACCGTTCCGGCCTATTTCGATGATGCTCAGCGTCAAGCCACCAAGGATGCGGCCAAGCTGGCCGGATTGAACGTGCTGCGTTTGCTCAATGAGCCGACTGCGGCGGCGGTGGCTTACGGTCTGGACCAGCACGCCGAAGGCCTGGTCGCGATTTACGACCTGGGCGGCGGCACCTTCGACATTTCGATTCTGCGCCTGACCGGCGGAGTGTTCGAAGTCCTGGCCACCGGCGGCGACAGCGCCCTGGGTGGCGATGACTTCGACCACGCGATCGCTGGCTGGATCATCGAGAGCGCTGGTCTGTCCGCCGACCTCGATCCGGGTACGCAGCGCAACTTGCTGCAAATCGCCTGTGCGGCCAAGGAAGCCCTGACCAATGCAGCGGTCGTTGAAGTTGCCTATGGTGACTGGAAGGCCGGGCTGACCCGTGAAGCCTTCAATGCGCTGATCGAGCCGATGGTCGCTCGCAGCCTGAAAGCCTGCCGTCGTGCGGTGCGTGATTCCGGTATCGAGCTGGACGACGTGCATGCCGTGGTCATGGTGGGTGGTTCGACTCGCGTTCCTCGCGTTCGCGATGCCGTCGCCGAAGCTTTCGGTCGCCAGCCGCTGACTGAAATCGATCCGGATCAAGTGGTGGCCATCGGTGCTGCGATCCAGGCCGATACCCTGGCCGGTAACAAGCGCGATGGCAGCGAATTGCTGCTGCTGGATGTGATTCCGTTGTCCCTGGGGCTGGAAACCATGGGCGGCCTGATGGAGAAGGTGATTCCGCGCAACACCACCATCCCCGTCGCCCGCGCCCAGGACTTCACCACTTACAAAGACGGCCAGTCGGCCATGGCGATCCACGTGTTGCAGGGCGAGCGCGAGCTGATCAGCGACTGTCGCTCCCTGGCACGCTTCGAGCTGCGCGGGATTCCGGCGATGGTGGCCGGTGCGGCGAAGATTCGCGTGACCTTCCAGGTCGATGCCGACGGTCTGCTCAGCGTTTCCGCCCGCGAACTGGGTTCGGGCGTCGAGGCCAGCATCCAGGTCAAACCGTCCTACGGCCTGACCGACGGCGAAATCGCCAAGATGCTCAAGGATTCGTTCCAGCACGCCAACGACGACAAGGTTGCCCGCGTATTGCGTGAGCAGCAGGTCGATGCGCAGCGCCTGATCGAAGCGGTACAGGCGGCTCTGGAGGCGGATGGCGAGCGTTTGCTCGACGCCGACGAGCGCATGGTCATCGAGTTGCAGATGCAGGAACTGAGCGAATTGATGAAAGGTACCGATGGTTACGCCATCGAGCAGCAGACCAAGCGTCTGTCGCAAGTGACCGATGCCTTTGCCGCCCGCCGCCTGGATTCGACGGTGAAAGCCGCACTGGCGGGGCGCAACCTGAATGAGATTGAGGAATAACGATGCCGCAGGTCATTTTTCTGCCACACGAAAAGTTTTGCCCGGAAGGCATGGTCGTGGAGGCTGAGACGGGTATTTCCATTCTCGAGCTGGCCCATGAGCACCATATCGAGATGGAAAGTGCCTGTGGCGGCGTCTGCGCCTGCACCACCTGCCACTGCATCATCCGCGAGGGTTTCGACTCGCTGGAAGAGGCTGACGAGCTGGAGGAAGACTATCTTGACAGGGCCTGGGGGCTGGAGGCTCAGTCGCGTCTGGGCTGTCAGGCGAAAGTCGGGACTGAAGACCTGACCGTCGAAATTCCGAAGTACTCGGTCAACCATGCAGCCGAAGCGCCGCACTGATTCAAGGAATTGTCATGAAACTCAAGTGGACTGATGTGCTGGAGATCGCGATCCAGCTGGCTGAAAGCAAGCCCGACGTGGACCCTGTGTCGGTCAACTTCGTCGATCTGCGTAATTGGGTGATGGAATTGCCCGATTTCGACGATCTGCCTGAGCATTGTGGCGAGAAGATCCTGGAGGCCATTCAGGCCCACTGGATCGAAGAACGCGACTGAGCCACGCCGCAGGTTAGGCAATACCCGAGAACCCGCGTATAATTCGCGGGTTTAATTTTTCGTAAATTACCGTTTCTGGAGTTACACCATGGCTGTTCAACGTACTTTCTCCATCATCAAGCCTGACGCCGTTGCAAAAAACGTGATCGGCGAGATCACCACTCGTTTCGAAAAAGCTGGCCTGCGCGTTGTAGCTTCGAAACTGAAGCAACTGTCCAAAGCCGAAGCTGAAGGCTTCTACGCTGAGCACAGCGCTCGTGGTTTCTTCAACGACCTGGTTGCTTTCATGATCTCCGGTCCGGTTGTCGTTCAGGTTCTGGAAGGCGAGAACGCTATCGCTCTGAATCGTGAGCTGATGGGCGCTACCAACCCTAAAGAAGCTGCTCCTGGCACCATCCGTGCTGACTTCGCTGACTCCATCGACGCCAACGCTGTACACGGTTCGGACTCCGAAGCCGCTGCCGCTCGCGAAATCGCATACTTCTTCGCAGCTACTGAAGTAACCACTCGCTAAGCATTGGCTTAAGAGTGAAGGTGAATCCATGACTACATCGACTGTAAAAACTAACCTGCTGGGTCTGACTCAGCTGGAAATGGAAAAATTCTTCGACTCAATCGGGGAGAAGCGTTTCCGTGCCGGTCAGGTAATGAAATGGATTCACCACTTTGGTGTCGATGATTTCGATGCCATGACGAACGTCAGCAAGGTTTTGCGCGAAAAGCTCAAGGCTGTTGCCGAGGTCCGTGGTCCCGAAGTGGTCAGCGAGGACATTTCCAGCGACGGCACCCGTAAATGGGTGGTGCGCGTGGCGTCCGGCAGTTGCGTCGAGACCGTATACATTCCCCAGGGCAAACGCGGCACCTTGTGCGTTTCGTCCCAGGCAGGCTGTGCCCTGGATTGCAGTTTCTGCTCCACCGGCAAGCAAGGCTTCAATAGCAACCTCACCGCCGCCGAAGTCATCGGCCAGGTGTGGATTGCCAACAAATCCTTTGGCAGCGTCCCGGCAACCGTCGACCGTGCCATCACCAACGTGGTGATGATGGGCATGGGTGAGCCGCTGCTGAACTTCGACAACGTCGTCGCGGCCATGCATTTGATGATGGACGACCTGGGCTACGGCATTTCCAAGCGCCGTGTGACCCTGTCGACCTCCGGCGTGGTGCCGATGATCGATGAGCTCTCCAAGCACATCGACGTCTCCCTGGCGTTGTCCCTGCACGCACCGAATGACGCATTGCGTAACCAATTGGTGCCGATCAACAAGAAGTATCCGCTTAAGATGCTGCTCGAGTCGTGCCAGCGCTACATGTCGAACCTCGGCGAAAAGCGCGTGCTGACCATTGAGTACACCTTGCTCAAAGACATCAATGACAAGGTCGAGCACGCGGTGGAAATGATCGAGCTGCTGAAGAACATCCCGTGCAAGATCAACCTGATCCCGTTCAACCCGTTCCCGCATTCCGGGTACGAGCGTCCGAGCAATAACGCGATTCGTCGTTTCCAGGATCAGCTTCATCATGCCGGTTTCAACGTCACCGTCCGCACCACCCGCGGTGAAGACATCGACGCCGCCTGTGGTCAATTGGTAGGGCAGGTGCTGGATCGCACCCGTCGCAGCGAACGTTATATCGCCGTGCGCGAGTTGAACGCCGACAGCGATCTGGCGACGAACGCTGCGAACAACAACTAAGAGAGGATCTCTATGTCCCTGCGCTTTGCGCTGCTTTTGCTGTTGGCCAGCCTGTGTGCTGGCTGCGTGCTTTCGGGCGACTACAACCCGATGAAGACCAGCAAGGGCCGTGATGAAGCGCGGGAGGCGTACGTTCAGTTGGGTATCGGGTATTTGCAGCAGGGGATGACCGAGCGCGCCAAGGTCCCGCTGAAAAAAGCCTTGGAGCTGGATAGTTCCGACCCTGATGCCAACGCGGCGCTGGGGCTGGTGTTCCAGGCCGAGATGGAGCCGGAACTTGCCGATGAACATTTCCGCAAGGCACTGTCTTCCCGTCCCGCCGATGCACGAATCCTCAATAACTACGGCAGTTTTTTGTTCGAGCAGAAACGTTACAAGGAAGCCTACGAGCGCTTTGAGCAAGCCGCCGCCGATACCCTGTATCCTGAGCGTTCACGGGTATTCGAAAACCTCGGCATGACCGCTGCGATGCTTGGTCAGCGCGATCTGGCCCGCCAGCAACTGGAAAAAGCCCTGCGCCTGAACCGTCAGCAACCTCGCGCATTGCTGGAAATGGCTGAGTTGTCTTACGAAGACAGGCATTATGTGCCCGCGCATGACTATTACGACCGTTTTAGCCAGCTCTCCGAACAAAATGCACGTAGTCTATTGCTCGGCATTCGGCTGGCAAAAGTGTTTGAAGACCGCGACAAGGCCGCAAGTAAGGGCCTGCAACTAAAAAGACTCTATCCCGGTACGCCGGAATATCAGCAATACCTGTCGGAGCAATGATGAAAGCGGCGCATCCTGAAGTTGTAGCAGCGAATCGCGTTAACCCCGGTGAGATTTTGCGCCAGGCCCGCGAAAGCAATGGCTGGTCGCTGGCCGAAGTGGCCCTCAAGCTCAACCTCACCACCACTTCCCTGAGCAATCTGGAAGCCGGCGCTTTCGACAAGCTGCCCGGGCATACTTTTGCCCGTGGTTATATTCGTACCTATGCCAAATTGCTCGGCATGGACCAGGCCGTACTGGTCCAGCAATTCGACCAATCCACCGGTACCGATTCCCAGGGCAGCAGTGTTCACAGCCTGGGTCGTATCGAAGAACCGGTCCGGGTCTCCCACACCATCCTGCGAATCGTCAGCCTGCTGTTGCTGATCGCGGTGATCGGTGGCGGTTTCGTCTGGTGGCAGGATCAGACCTCGATGCGTACCAAGGACCTGATCGGGCTGGTTCCGGAACACGTTGAAGTCGAAGGCGCCGACGGTACTACGCAGATTCATCCACTGGACGAGCCAGAAGACCAGGCTGTCGTGGAAGGTCAGACCGAAGGCGGAACCGTCCTCGTGCTGCCACAGGCAGACACTGCAGCTCAAGTGCCGGCGGATGCTCAGGCGACTGCGCCGGCCGTCCCTGCAGCGCCGGCAACACCAGCCGCACCCGCTCACAATCCGGCGCCAGTTGTCGCGGCGCCAGTGACGCCGGCAACGCCAGCGCCGGCGGTGCCTGCTGTCTCGGCCCCGGTCGTGACTGCTCCGGCAGCCCCGAGCGCGCAGGCTCCTGCGGTAACCGCGCCAGTGGCCGGTCAAGGCCAGGTTCAAGTGCAGTTCACCGCCGATTGCTGGACACAAGTGACCGACGGTAGCGGCAAGGTACTGTTCAGTGGTCTCAAGCGCAAAGGCACCAGCCTGGCATTCAATGGTAAACCACCATTTACCGTGCGCCTGGGCTTTGCCCGCGGCGCTCAGGTCAGCTACAACGGCCAGCCGGTTGATGTCGCTCCGTTCACCAGTGGCGAGACTGCTCGCCTGAAGTTGGGTCAATAAGTCATGCACGGCGAATCTCCAATCAAACGTCGCGAATCCCGCAAGATCTGGGTCGGTAACGTGCCTGTTGGCGGCGATGCACCTATCGCTGTGCAGAGCATGACCAACAGCGACACCAACGATGTCGCGGCCACTGTCGCGCAAATCAATCGTCTGGAAGCGGCCGGCGTCGATATCGTGCGGGTCTCCGTACCGGACATGGACGCCGCCGAAGCCTTCGGCAAGATCAAGCAACTGGTCAAGGTGCCCTTGGTTGCCGACATTCACTTCGATTACCGGATCGCTTTGCGCGTAGCTGAACTGGGTGTCGATTGTCTGCGGATCAACCCGGGCAACATCGGCCGCGAAGACCGCGTGCGTGCGGTGGTGGATGCCGCCCGTGACCGCGGGATCCCGATCCGTATCGGCGTGAACGCCGGTTCCCTGGAAAAGGACCTGCAAAAGAAATACGGCGAGCCGACCCCGGCTGCACTGGTCGAGTCTGCCTTGCGTCACGTCGAGCACCTTGAACGCCTGAACTTCCAGGATTTCAAGGTCAGCGTGAAAGCATCCGACGTGTTCATGGCCGTCGAAGCCTACCGCCTGCTGGCCAAGGAAATCGTCCAGCCGCTGCACCTGGGCATCACTGAAGCCGGTGGTTTGCGTTCAGGCACGGTGAAATCCGCCGTGGGCCTCGGTATGCTGCTCGCCGAAGGGATTGGCGATACTATCCGCATCTCGTTGGCGGCCGACCCGGTCGAGGAAGTGAAAGTCGGCTACGACATTCTCAAATCGCTGCACCTGCGGTCCCGTGGCATCAACTTCATCGCCTGCCCGAGCTGCTCGCGGCAGAATTTCGATGTGGTCAAGACCATGAACGAGCTGGAAGGGCGCCTCGAAGACTTGCTGGTACCGCTGGATGTCGCGGTCATCGGTTGCGTGGTCAACGGCCCGGGCGAAGCCAAGGAAGCCCATATCGGCTTGACCGGCGGTACGCCGAACCTGATTTACATCGACGGCAAGCCGTCGCAGAAACTGACGAATGACAATCTGGTGGATGAGCTGGAACGCTTGATCCGCCAGAAAGCGGCTGAAAAGGTCGAAGCTGACGCTGCCGTTATTGCGCGCGGCTAAGCCTGGCTAAAAAGAGCCGAACGAATTAAGGAATTTAAGTGAGCAAGTCTCTGCAAGCCATTCGTGGCATGAATGACATCCTGCCCGAACAGACTCCCCTGTGGCGTCATTTCGAAGGCACCGTTTCGCGTCTGCTGGATAACTACGGTTACAAGCAGATCCGCATGCCGATCGTCGAGTTCACCGAACTGTTCAAGCGTTCCATCGGTGAAGTGACCGACATCGTCGAAAAAGAGATGTACACCTTCGACGACCGCAACGGCGACTCCCTGACCCTGCGCCCTGAAGGCACGGCGGCCTGTGTGCGCGCAGTGCTGGAACACGGCATCACCGGTGGTGGCCAGGTTCAGAAACTCTGGTACATCGGCCCGATGTTCCGCCACGAACGTCCGCAGAAAGGCCGTTATCGCCAGTTCCACCAGATCGGTGTCGAAGTGTTCAACCTCGACGGTCCGGACATCGACGCCGAGCTGATCGTGCTGACCTGGCGCCTGTGGGGTGAACTGGGTATTCGCGATGCGGTAAAACTCGAGCTCAACAGCCTGGGTACCAGCGAATCCCGCGGCCGTTATCGCGAGGCACTGGTCGAGTTCCTGTCCCGGCATCTGGACAAGCTCGACGAAGACAGCCAGCGTCGCCTGAAAACCAACCCGCTGCGGGTTCTTGATACCAAGAACGCCGATACCCAGGCGGTATTGGTCGATGCGCCGAAAATGGCCGACTACCTCGACGAAGAGTCCCGCGTGCATTTCGAGGGCCTCAAGGCTCGCCTGGACGCCGCCGGCATTCCTTACGTGATCAACCCTAAGCTGGTTCGCGGGCTGGATTACTACAGCAAGACCGTTTTCGAGTGGGTCACTGACAAGCTCGGCGCCCAGGGCACCGTATGTGCCGGTGGCCGTTACGACGGCCTGGTGGAGCAGATGGGCGGCAAGCCGACCGCTGGTGTTGGTTTTGCCATGGGTATCGAACGCCTGGTGCTGCTGCTGGAAACCCTGGAGCAGATCCCGCAGGAGATCTCTCGTCAGGTCGATGTCTACCTCTGTGCCTTCGGTGAAGCCGCCGAGCTGGCTGGCCTGACCCTGGCGGAGCGCGTACGTGATCAGTTGCCCAACCTGCGCCTGCAAGTGAATGCCGGTGCCGGCAGTTTCAAAAGCCAGTTCAAGAAAGCCGACAAGAGCGGCGCGCTGTATGCGCTGATCCTCGGTGACGACGAAATGGACCGGCAAGTGGTAGGTTTCAAACCCCTGCGAGGCCAGGGCGAACAACAAAGCATTGCCTGGGATGCGCTTGCCGCGCACCTGGCCACCTGCGTCGTGCAGGGTTGAAGCTGTCTAAACAGCCGAATTAGCGATTAAGGAGTATTGGGGTGTCGAGTACCGAAGACGAACATGTGGCGGAATTGAAGGAATGGTGGTCACGCAACGGTAAGCCCCTGGTCACTGGCGGCCTGTTGGCGCTGGTCATCGTGTTCGGCTGGCAGGCGTTCCACAAGTATCAGAGCAACCAGTCGCAAGGCGCCTCGATGCTCTATCAGCAGTTGCTCGAAACCACGCTGACGCCTGACGGCAAGCCTGATGCGGCCCGCGTTTCGGACCTGGCCCGCAAGCTCAACAGCGAGTTCGGCGGCAGCGCCTACGCGCAGTACGGCAGCCTGTTCGTGGCCAAGGTTGCGGTCGACAGCGGCAAGCTGGACGACGCGGCCAGCGAGCTCAAAGCCATTGTCGACAAACCGGCCAACCCGGCGCTGGGCGAAATCGCCCGTCAGCGTCTGGCCCAGGTACTCGGCGCGCAGAACAAGGCCGACGAAGCACTGAAGCTGCTCGAAGGCGATACCGACAAGGCATTCCTGGCCACTCGCGAAGAGCTCAAGGGCGACCTGCTGGTGCAGTTGGGTCGTACCGATGAGGCGAGCGCGGCGTATCAAAAAGCCAAGGCGGCACTGTCGGATGAAGCGGCGGTCGGTGGCCTGCAAATCAAGCTGGACGACCTGGCCAAAGGGGATGCGTGACGTGATTCGTTGGAAACATGCAGCATTGCTGGCCCTGGCCTTGTTGGCCGCGGGTTGCAGCAGCAACAGCAAAAAAGAATTGCCTCCGGCCGAACTGGTCGACTTCAAGGAAGAAGTGGTTCTGCACAAGCAGTGGAGTCGTTCGATCGGTGACGGTCAGGGCGAAACCTACAACATGCTGGTTCCGGCCATCGATGGCGATACCATCTATGCCGCCGACGTCACTGGCGTGTTGATGGCGATGGACCGCAACACGGGCGACGTCAAATGGAAGAAAGATCTCGAGCTGCCTGTCTCCGGCGCCGTTGGCGTAGGTTACGGTCTGGTCACCATCGGTACGCTCAAGGGTGAAATCGTTGCCCTGGACGCTATCAACGGTGAAGAGAAGTGGCGCGCTCGCGTGTCCAGCGAAGTACTGGCTCCGCCAGCCAACAACGGTGACGTTGTGGTGGTTCAGACACAGGACGATCGCCTGATCGGCCTGGATGCCTCCACCGGTAACCGTCGCTGGATCTATGACAGCACCCCTGCGGTACTGACCCTGCGCGGTACCAGTGCGCCGATCGTGACCAACCGCCTTGCGGTGGCTGGCCTGTCGACCGGTAAAGTGGTTGCCGTGGATATCTCCAACGGCGTACCGGTGTGGGAACAGCGCGTAGCGATCCCGCAAGGTCGTTCGGAGCTGGAGCGTGTGGTCGATATCGACGGTGGCTTGCTGCTGTCGGGCGAGACGCTGTATGTCGCCAGCTATCAGGGGCGCGTTGCCGCTCTGGACCTGCAAAGCGGCCGTCAGCTCTGGCAGCGTGATGCTTCCAGCTACGCCGGTGTCGCCCAGGGTTTGGGCACCGTTTATGTGAGCCTGTCTTCGGGCACCGTTGAAGGCGTCGACGAGCGTTCCACCACAGCCTTGTGGAGCAACGATTCGCTGGCCCGTCGTCAACTGTCGGCCCCGGAAGTGTTCTCCAGCTACGTTGCAGTCGGTGACCTGGAAGGTTACCTGCACCTGCTGAGTCAGGTGGACGGTCGTTTCGTCGGCCGCGAGCGCATCGACAGCGACGGCCTGCGTGCCCGACCGCTGGTGATGGGTGACACGATTTATGTATATGGCAACAGCGGCAAACTGGAAGCCCTGACCATCAAGTAACAACTATGCTTGGGGTTAACCACCCCAGGCTGCTTCACTTGTGGCTATGAATGTGGGAGCGAGCCTGCTCGCGATGGACGTCAACGATTACGTTTGCGTCCTGAATAAACGCGGTGTCCTGGCGTTTTTCGCGAGCAGGCTCGCTCCCACAGACAAGCGCGCAGTGTTGCCCCGAGCACCAGCCGCTGCCACGCAGCGGCTTTTGTATTTTCTGAAATAACGAAGTGGAGAGCCGCATGGTTCCCGTAATCGCCCTGGTGGGCCGACCAAACGTCGGCAAGTCCACCTTGTTCAACCGCCTGACCAGGACTCGTGATGCCATCGTCGGCGACTTGTCCGGTCTGACCCGTGATCGCCAGTACGGTGAGGCCAAGTGGCAAGGGCGTTCCTACATTCTGGTCGACACCGGTGGTATCTCCGGTGACGAGCACGGTATGGACGAAAAAATGGCCGAGCAATCGCTGCTGGCCATTGAAGAAGCGGATGTAGTGCTGTTCCTGGTAGATGCCAAGGCCGGTTTTACCGCCGCCGACCAGATGATCGCCGAGCATTTGCGCAAACGTAACAAGCGTTCCTATGTGGTTGCCAACAAGGTCGACAACATCGACCCTGAAATGGCCCGCGCCGAATTCGCTCCGTTGGGCATGGGACACGCGATCCCGATCGCTGGCGCTCATGGTCGTGGCATTACTCAGATGCTGGAAATCGCCCTGAGCGAATTCCCGAAAGACGAAGAAGAGCCGGAAGAAGGCGAGGAAGAAGACGTCGCCGAAGGCGAGGAAGCCAAGCGCATTCCTGGCCCAAGCGAAAAAGACGGGATCAAGATCGCGATCATCGGCCGTCCGAACGTCGGCAAGTCGACCCTGGTCAACCGCATGCTCGGCGAAGATCGGGTCATCGTCTACGACCAGCCCGGCACCACCCGCGACAGTATCTACATCCCGTTCGAGCGTAACGACGAGAAGTACACGCTGATCGACACCGCCGGTGTGCGCAAGCGCGGCAAGATCCACGAAGAAGTCGAAAAGTTCTCCGTGGTCAAAACCCTGCAAGCGATCAAAGACGCCAACGTGGTGATCTTCGTGATGGACGCCCGCGAAGGCGTGGTGGACCACGACCTCAACCTGCTGGGCTTTGCCCTCGAGGCCGGTCGTGCATTGGTCATCGCGATCAACAAGTGGGACGGCATGACGCCGAGCGAGCGCGACTTCGTCAAGATCGAGTTGCAGCGTCGCCTGTTCTTCGTCGAGTTTGCCGATATTCACTTTATCTCGGCACTGCACGGCACCGGCGTGGGCAACCTCTACGCCTCGGTACAGAACTCGTTCAAATCCGCAGTAACCCGCTGGCCGACCAACCGCCTGACCCAGATCCTCGAAGATGCGGTCGGTGAGCACGCCCCTCCGATGGTCAACAACCGCCGGATCAAGCTGCGTTATGCCCACTTGGGTGGTGCGAACCCGCCGATCATCGTGATTCACGGCAACCAGATCGAGAAGGTGCCGAAGTCCTATGTGCGTTATCTGGAAAACACGTACCGCCGTGTGCTGAAGCTGGTCGGTACGCCGATCCGCATCGAGTTCAAGGGTGGCGAGAACCCGTACGAAGGCAACAAGAACACGCTCACCGACCGTCAGGTCAACAAGAAGCGTCGCTTGATGTCGCACCACAAGAAAGCCGACAAGAAGCGTCGCGACAAGAAGTGATTCATCACTTCATGTAGGGGCTCGGCGATAAGAAGGGTGCTCACCAGAGCGCCCTTTTTTTATGGGCGCCGTTTGGGCTATCCTCGGACTCCCCCGCGCCGCCGTAGAGCCGGGTGTAGAGCAGGGAACCACCGATGATCACCAGCAAGCTGCCGAATGTCGGCATCACTATCTTCACTCAGATGTCTCAGCTCGCGGCACAGACCGGCGCGCTCAATCTGTCTCAGGGCTTTCCCGATTTCGCGGCCCCGCAGGCCCTGTGCGATGCGGTCGGCCGGCATATCGCCAGCGGCCATAACCAATATTCGCCAATGACCGGGCTGCCGGTGTTGCGTCAGCAGATCGCGACGAAGATCGCCCGCAGCTATGGTGTCAAGGTCGATGCCGATAACGAAGTGACGGTTACCCCCGGTGCGACCCAAGCGATCTTTTGCGCCATCCAGGCAGTTATCCACAGCGGTGACGAAGTCATAGTGTTTGACCCGGCCTACGACAGCTACGAGCCCTCGGTAGAACTGGCCGGCGGTCGTTGCGTGCACGTGCAACTGGGCCTGAACGATTTCAGCATCGACTTCCAGAAGCTCGCCGAGGCACTGAGCCCGCGCACGCGGATGATCATTCTCAACACCCCGCACAACCCCAGCGGCGCATTGATCAACCGTGCCGAACTCGACCAGTTGGCAGCGTTGATCCGCGATCGCGATATCTATGTGATCAGCGACGAAGTCTACGAGCACCTGGTGTATGACGGCGTACCCCACGTCAGCGTGCTGGCCCATGAAGAGCTGTATCAGCGTGCATTCGTGGTCAGTTCGTTCGGCAAGACCTACCACGTCACCGGCTGGAAAACCGGCTACGTTGTCGCGCCGCCGGCCCTGACGGCGGAATTGCGCAAGGTGCACCAGTACGTCAGTTTCTGCGGCGTGACACCGCTGCAGTATGCCTTGGCCGATTTCATGGCCGAGCATCCTGAACACGTCGAAGAGCTGCCGGCCTTCTATCAGGCCAAGCGTGATTTGTTCTGCGATCTGCTGGCGCCGTCGCGTTTCAGTTTCACCCGGGTGACCGGTACCTATTTCCAGTTGGTCGATTACTCGCAGATCCGCCCGGACCTCAATGACGTCGAGATGGCCCTGTGGATGACGCGCGAGCATGGCGTGGCGAGTATCCCGATTTCCGTGTTCTACCAGACGCCGCCAGAAGGCCAGCGCCTGGTGCGGCTGTGCTTTGCCAAGCGTGAGGAGACCCTGCGGGAAGCCGCGGAAAAACTATGCGTGATCTGAGTGCATTGCCCAATCTGAACGTGGCGCTGATCCAGACGTCCCTGGCCTGGCACGACCGTCAGGCCAACCTGGAGCATTTCGAGCCATTGCTGGAGCAGGCTCGTGGCGCTGACCTGATCATCCTGCCGGAGATGTTCACTACCGGTTTTTCCATGGAGTCCGGGACGCTCGCTGAAGCGGAAAATGGTCCGACCAGCAAATGGCTGCGTGCTCAGGCGGCGCAACTTGATGCAGTGATTACCGGCAGCGTGATCGTTCAGGCGGCCGATGGCAGCCATCGCAATCGCCTGTTGTGGGCGCGACCGGACGGTGAGGTGCTGCATTACGACAAGCGTCATCTGTTCCGCATGGCCGGCGAGCACAACCACTACACCCCCGGCGAGCGCCAGGTGCAGTTCGAGCTCAAGGGCTGGCGCGTGCGACCGCTGATTTGCTACGACCTGCGCTTTCCGGTGTGGAGCCGCGACGCCCAGGACACCGACCTGCTGCTGTACACCGCCAGCTGGCCAGGTGCACGGCGCCAGCACTGGAACCGCTTGCTGCCGGCGCGGGCGATCGAGAACCTGTGCTATGTGGCAGCAGTGAACCGCATTGGCACGGATGGCAAAGGCTTCGCGTACACCGGTGACAGCCAGGTGCTGGATTTCCAGGGTGAGACGTTGCTCAGTGCGGGGGAGGCTGACGGGGTGTTCAAGGTGATGCTGGATGCGGCAGAGCTGGCGGCATATCGGCAGCGGTTTCCGGCGAATCTGGATGCCGATACCTTCGAATTCACCTGAGATTTTCTCTGCCCGCGAAGGGGCCGGTTCAGGCAACACAAAACAAGCAGGCAAAAAAAGGCCCCAAGGTTCGCACCTTGAGGCCTTTTGCTTTTCGGTGACGCTTACGCCGCTTTCGCTTCCGGCTGGCTCAGCGAGCGGTTCAGTGCACTGAACAGGGCCTTGAAGCTGGCGGTGGTGATGTTTTCGTCGATGCCGACGCCATGCACCGCGCGTTCACCGTTCACTCGCAGTTCAATGTAGGCCGCAGCCTTGGCATTGGTGCCCGCGCCGATGGCGTGCTCGTTGTAGTCCATGATTTCCACCGGTACCGGCAGGCCGGCCACCAGCGCTTCCAGGGCGCCGTTGCCCTTGCCGCGCCAGTGCAGGTTGGTCTCGCCCTGGCCCTGGCTGGCCACTTCCACTTCAACGGCGCTGTGACCGTTTTCCTCCTGCAGGCGATGGCTGACCAGCGCGTACGGAGCGTTGGCTTGCAAGTACTCGCTGTGCAGCAGCGCGTGGATTTGCTGGGCGGTCATTTCCAGGCCGAGGCGGTCGGTTTCACGCTGCACCACCTGGCTGAACTCGATCTGCATGCGACGCGGCAGGCTGATGCCGTATTCCTGTTCCAGGAGGTAGGCGATGCCACCCTTGCCCGACTGGCTGTTGACGCGGATGACCGCCTCGTAGCTGCGGCCGATATCGGCCGGGTCGATCGGCAGGTACGGTACTTCCCACAATTCGTCCGGTTTCTGTTGGGCAAAGCCCTTGCGGATCGCATCCTGGTGCGAGCCGGAGAACGCGGTGTGAACCAGGTCGCCGACGTACGGGTGGCGCGGGTGCACCTGGATCTGGTTGCACTCTTCGACGACTTTGCGCACGCCGTCGATGTCGGAGAAGTCCAGCTCAGGGTTGATGCCCTGGGTGTAGAGGTTCAGGGCCACGGTCACGAGGTCGACGTTACCGGTGCGCTCGCCGTTGCCGAACAGGCAGCCTTCGACGCGGTCGGCGCCAGCCATCAGGCCCAGTTCGGTGGCAGCCACGCCAGTGCCACGGTCGTTGTGGGTGTGCAGGCTGATGATCACGCTGTCACGACGGTTGATGTGACGGCCGAACCATTCGATCTGGTCGGCATAGATGTTCGGGGTCGCGCATTCCACCGTGGCCGGCAGGTTGAGGATCATCTTGTGCTCGGGTGTCGGGTTCCAGACTTCGATCACCGCATCGCAGACTTCCTTGGCGAACTCCAGTTCAGTGGCGCTGAAGGTTTCTGGCGAGTACTCGAAGGTCCACTCGGTGTCCGGCTGCATGGCTGCGTATTTGACGAACAGCTTGGCGGCGTTCACGGCGATGGCCTTGACCCCGTCCTTGTCCTGGTTGAAGACAATGCGGCGGAAGGAAGGGGAGGTCGCGTTGTACAGGTGAACGATGGCTTTCTTCGCCCCGCGCAGGGATTCGAAGGTGCGTTCGATCAGGTCTTCACGGCCCTGGGTCAGCACCTGGATGGTGGTGTCGTCAGGAATGTGGTTGCCTTCGATCAGGGTGCGCACGAAGTCGAAGTCGGTTTGCGAAGCGGCCGGGAACGAGGCTTCGATTTCTTTAACACCGACTTGCACCAGGGTTTTCCAGAAGCGCAGCTTCTTGACGGCGTCCATCGGCTCGATCAGCGACTGGTTGCCATCACGCAGGTCGGAGCTGCACCAGATCGGCGCGGCGGTGATGGTCTTCGATGGCCAGGTGCGGTCCGGGATGTCGATGGTCGGGAACGCGCGGTATTTCGAAGACGGGTCTTTGAGCATGCTCATCGGGAAATCCTTATTGTGTTGGCCGAAAAAAGGCGGCCTGCCGGTGGATCAAAAGTTCTTGGAGTAACGCTTGGGACGAGGCACCACGATTCAGCCCGGCAGTCGTGCGCTGACAAGGCACAGGCTGCGGTGCTGGCGGAGCTGAATGAGGGTGTGAGAGGTTTTCATGCCTTCAACCCTAACCGCGGGGGTGAAGGTTGGCAAGCAGTCGAAAAAAATTGAGAGGAATACTCGTGGGCGAGTATTTATCGAGATTTTATTGCTTAAAATGGTTTTGATGATTGTGTTGTTTGCGCGAGGTTTGAGCGTCGCGCAATTGCTGGCGTGACACTGCCGGGATACTTTCGGCGTCTGTGAAATTGCTATCGCGAGCAGGCTCGCTCCCACATTGGATCGATGTGAATACGGAAAAATGTGGGAGCGAGCCTGCTCGCGATGAGGCCAGTGGCCTTATTTGGGGGTCAAGGCTGAAACGCACCAATGAAGATGGCCGGATCGACCCGCGCATCGTTCAGACTGACATTCCAGTGCATATGCGGCCCAGTCGCCCGGCCAGTTGCCCCGACTTTGCCAACCACATCGCCCCGGGCCAGTTGCTGCCCGACTTTCACGTCGATTTTCGACATGTGGCAGAACATGCTGATAAAGCCCTGGCCGTGGTCGACGAACACCGTATTGCCATTGAAGAAGTAGTCGCCGATCAGGATCACCTTGCCGGCAGCCGGGGTCTTGATCGGTGTGCCGGCCGGCACGGCGAAGTCCAGGCCAGCGTGAGGGTTGCGCTCTTCGCCGTTAAAAAAGCGGCGCACGCCGAACTTGCTCGACAGTGGCCCGTTCACCGGTTTGTCCAGCATCAGGTTGCTCGGGGTGTTGGGGCTGAACGTGCGGTAGGCCGCAATCTGTTCGGCCAGTTCACGCTCGATGCGCTTGAGATTCTCCGGGTCAGGATTGACCTGTTGGGTGTTCTTCAGGGTGATGCGCTGTTCCGGGTACTTCTTGCTGCCAACCGTAAAATTCAAATTATGATCGCCGCTGCTGACCGATTGAGGCCCCGGCTCGACCGTCAGTGGCAGGCCGACGATGGCCAGCCAGTTGCTCTGTTCCTTGACCACCAGCACCGGTTTGCCTTGATAACTGGCTTTTGGCGCCTGGGTGGACGTGCCCAGATCCACCACC
Organism: Pseudomonas sp. GV085; assembly: GCF_003050925.1. Lineage (GTDB taxonomy): Bacteria > Pseudomonadota > Gammaproteobacteria > Pseudomonadales > Pseudomonadaceae > Aquipseudomonas. The sequence goes on from NZ_QAOV01000004.1 coordinate 49,149, forward strand.
GCGACGCCGCCCGGCACCGGTTTGTTCAACAGGCGGGTGATGTAGCTGTCGGCGTTGGCGTTGGCGGTCAGGCACAGCAAGAGCAGCGGAGCGAGGAAACGCGGCATGGATCAGTCCAGTAAAGAAAGGGTGACAGGCGTCAGGTGATTGTCTTCGACCCGCACTTGCAGCTCGCCTTCACCCAGTTTGGCTTTCAGGCGCTGGCCGGTATAGGTTTGCGCGGCGCTGCGAATCGCGTTGCCGCGCTCGTCCAGCAGAATGCTGTAACCACGCGCGAGGGTGGCCAGGGGGCTGACCACGTGCAGCGTCTGCATCTGACTTTGCAGTTGCAGGCGACGAGACTTAAGTCCTTCACGCATGGCCCGGGGCAGGCGTTCGGCCAGGCTGTCGAGGCGCTGGCGAAGCATCGTCAGTTGCCGGCCCGGATGTTGTGCGGCCAAACGGGTTTCCAGGCGGATCAAGCGTTCGCGACGGGTGTTCAGGCTGCGCTCGAACGCGCGGCGCATGCGCATGTCCAGGTCATCCAGGCGTTGTGCTTGCTGGCGCAAGCGCTCGCCGGGATGACGCAGGCGCCGGGAAATGCCTTCCAGGCGCAGGCGATCGCGTATCAAGCGGTCACGCATGCGCATCACCAGCCGTCGGTGCAGGCTTTCGACCCGGCGCACCAGATCGCTGGAGTCCGGAGCCAGCAGTTCAGCGGCAGCGGAAGGGGTGGGTGCGCGAACGTCGGCCACGAAGTCGCTGATCGATACGTCGGTTTCATGGCCGACGGCGCTGACGATTGGCGTCACGCAAGCGTCTACGGCGCGGGCCACGGCTTCTTCGTTGAAGCACCAGAGATCTTCCAGCGAACCGCCGCCTCGGGCAAGGATCAGTGCGTCAAAACCCCGGGCATCTGCCAGTTTCAGGGCGCGGACAATCTGTGCGGTGGCTTCGCGGCCCTGCACGGCAGTGGGGATCAGCGTCAGTTGGATCTGCGGTGCACGACGGCGGAACACGCTGATGATGTCGCGGATCACCGCCCCGGTGGGCGAGCTGATGATGCCGATGCGTTGCGGGTGCGCCGGCAACGGGACCTTGCGCTCGGCACTGAACAGGCCTTCGGCGCTGAGCTTTTCCTTGAGTGCATCGAAGGCCAGGCGCAAGGCGCCATCGCCGGCCGGCTCCACGGTATCGAGGATCAGCTGATAATCACCGCGCCCTTCGAACAGCGAGACTTTGCCGCGCACCCTGACCGCGAGCCCGTCCTTCAGTGCCTGGCGAACCCGTGCCGCGTTCTGCCGGAACAGTGCGCAACGGACCTGGGCGCCGCTGTCCTTGAGGGTGAAGTACACATGGCCCGACGCCGGACGGGCGAGGTTGGAGATTTCGCCTTCGACCCAGATGTTGCTGAACACGTCTTCGAGCAACACCCGCGCGCGGCCATTGAGCTGGCTGACGGTCAGGACCTCACGGTCCAGGCCGAGTCTTGAAAAGGGATCTTTAATCATGGGGCGCAGTTTAAAGGCATTCTCTTATTGAATGCACGATCCCTTGTAGGAGCTGCCGAAGGCTGCGATCTTTTGATTTTGCTTTTTAAGATCAAAAGATCGCAGCCTTCGGCAGCTCCTACAGGGATTAAGTGAAATGCTGGTTGATTTGTTAAACCAATGGCCCTTCGGCCCGCTGGACTGGCTGGTAATCGGCTTGGGCATCGCCCTGGCCTACATCGTGTTCGGCATCGCCGGCTTCGGCACCGCGCTGGTGGCGGGGCCGATCCTGATTCTGTTCATGCCGCTGTCGAAGATCGTGCCGTTGCTGGTGTTGCTCGATTTTGTCGCGGCATTCGGCAACCTGTTGCCTTCGCGGCGCGATGTCGCCAGGCCGGAGCTGTTGCGGTTACTGCCCTGCATGGCGGTGGGGTGCACGCTGGGCGTGATTTTCCTGCTGAACCTCAAGTCTGACCTGTTGCTGCTGTTGATGGGGTTGTTTATCAGCGCCTATGCGATTTACAGCCTGTGGATAAAAGCTCGTCCGGCGCAGTTGTCCGCCGCTTGGGCGGTGCCGATGGGGACGGTGGGTGGAATGTTTGGCGCGTTGTTTGGCAGCGGCGGCTTTCTCTATGCGATCTATTTGAACAGCCGTTTGCCCAAGGAGGCGGCCCGGGCCACCCAGAGTGCACTGATCAGTTGCAGTACGGTGGTGCGTTTGAGCCTGTTTGCCATCGCCGGTGTGTATGCCGACCTGTCCTTGCTGGCGCTGGCGGTTTGTCTGTTGCCGGCCATGGCGCTGGGGCTGTGGTTCGGACGACGGCTGACCATGAGGTTGTCCCGCGAGGCATTCGTGCGCCTGGTGACGTGGTTGGTGCTGGCCAGTGGGATCGCGTTGATCGGGCGTTACTTGAGCACCTGAAGATTAAACCTGTTGCGGGGGGCTTTTTGTGGGAGCGAGCCTGCTCGCTCCCACAAAAAGCTCCCTGCAAGTTGTTCAGTCGTTGTACTGGCTCAACAAACGCTCCAGCCGCGCACTGAGGCGGCGTTTGATTTCGGTCTCGATGTGCGGGGCGAAATCGTCGATCACGTCTTGCATGATCAGTTGCGCGGCGGCGCGCAATTCGCTGTCCAGGTGCAGCAAGTCATCCGGGTTCTTGCTGGCGACTGGCGCCGGCGCCGGTTCTACGGCCGGTGCCGCAGGAGTTGGTTCGACGGGCTGCGAAGGCTCGCCCACGGCGTCGAACAACATGGGAATCTGTTCCTGGTCACCGTCCTCGACCGTGTCGGTCAGCAGGGGCGGTTGCAGGTTGTCATCGCCGAGCAGTTGGCGGATCGACTCGAGGTCGTCCAGCAGGTGCGCGGACTGTTGCAGCGGTTTTGGAGTGTCCATTGAAAGGCTCAGAGTCGCTGTAAACGGTGATCTTGCAGAGGATAGCCCTGTTCGCGGTAGAAACGGAAACTCTCCCGCGCGGCCGCTCTGATCGTCGGGTCCTCCACCACCACTTCCGCCACTCTGGCGAACTTGTTGGCAAAGGCCGGGACCTTCAGGTCGAGATTGACCAGTAAATCCTGATGCTGGCCGCAGTCATCGCCCAACCCCAAAACAATCAAACCGTCAGGTTCGCTGTCGGCAGGGCCGTGGGGCACGAAGCTTTCGCCCTTGAACGTCCACAGCCGCGCATCGAGATCGTCACGCTGGGCCGCATCGCTGCAATGCAGGTAGATGCGGTGGCCCATGCGCCAGGCCTTCTCGGTGAGCTTGCAGGCAAAGTCCAGGCGTGCCGAAGGATCGGCGCTGGGCAGGATATAGAAGTCGACTTTGGTCATTGCGGTTCCAGAGCGGCAAACGGCGTCACCGGAAAGTGACGCCGCCGCCCATCATCGGTTTCAGGCTTTGGCGCGGTCCAGCAGGTACTGGGTCAGCAGGGGAACCGGACGGCCAGTGGCGCCCTTGTCCTTGCCGCCGCTGGTCCAGGCCGTGCCGGCGATGTCCAGGTGCGCCCAGTTCAGGTTCTTGGTGAAGCGCGACAGAAAGCAGGCCGCGGTGATGGTGCCGGCTTTCGGGCCGCCAATGTTGGCGATGTCGGCGAACGGGCTGTCCAGTTGCTCCTGGTATTCATCGAACAGCGGCAGTTGCCAGGCGCGGTCGTCGGCAGCCTTGCCTGCGCTCAGCAGTTGGCCGATCAGTTCGTCGTTGTTGCCCAGCAGGCCCGACGTGTGGGAACCCAAAGCGACCACGCAGGCACCGGTCAGGGTGGCGATGTCGATCACCGCTTGCGGCTTGAAGCGCTCGGAGTAGGTCAGGGCGTCGCACAGCACCAGGCGGCCTTCGGCGTCGGTGTTGAGGATTTCCACGGTCTGGCCGCTCATGGTGGTGACGATGTCGCCCGGGCGCGAAGCGTTGCCGCTCGGCATGTTCTCGGCACAGGCCAGGATGCACACCAGGTTGATCGGCAGCTTCAGTTCGAGCACGGCACGCAGGGTGCCGAACACGCTGGCGGCGCCGCCCATGTCGTACTTCATTTCATCCATGCCGGCGCCCGGCTTCAGGCTGATGCCGCCGGTGTCGAAAGTGATGCCTTTGCCGACCAGCGCGTACGGCTTCTCGGATTTCTTGCCGCCGTTGTATTGCATGACGATCAGGCGCGGTGGCTGGGCGCTGCCCTGGCCGACGGCGTAGAACGAGCCCATGCCCAGGGCCTTGATCTTCTTCTCGTCGAGGACTTCGACCTTCAGGTCCTTGAACTCTTTGCCCAGGTCTTTCGCCTGTTCACCGAGGAAGGTCGGGTGGCAGATGTTTGGCGGCAGGTTGCCCAGGTTGCGGGTGAAGGCCATGCCGTTGGCGATGGCAGTGGCGTGGGCCACGGCGCGCTGCACTTCAGCTTGAGCCGCCTTGATGGTCAGCAGGGTGATTTTCTTCAGGGCGCGTGGTTCGGCTTTCTGGCTCTTGAACTGGTCGAACTGGTATTCGCCGTCCACCAGGGTTTCGGCCAGCAGGCGGGTCTTGCCGTAGCTGTCGCGGCCTTTGACGACCACTTCATCGAGGGCCAGCACCGCATCACTGCCGCCCAGGCCTTTGAGGGTATTGAGGATGCCGGCGATGATTTTGCGGAACGGGCGGTCACCCAGTTCGTCGTCCTTGCCCACGCCCACCAGCAGCACGCGCTCGGCCTTGAGGTTCGGCAGGCTGTGCAGCAACAGGCTCTGGCCAACCTTGCCGGCCAGATCGCCGCGCTTGAGCACTGCGCTGATCGCGCCGCCGCTCAGTTCGTCGAGTTGTTTGGCAACCGCGCCCAGCTTGCGGCCTTCGCCGACGGAGACCACGAGAGTGGCGGTCTTCAACGTTTCGGGGTTGACGCTTTTTACAACCAGTTCCATGTCCGGGTCCCTGAATTGATGGTTATCACGCATGCGCCCGACACCTTATGTGCGTCGATTGCCTGCATTTAAATAGAAAGCAAAAGAAAGGCGCCAGTATCGACCGGCCACAAAGGCCGCAGTTTGAACCTCGCTACCGGCGGCTGACAACCCTCGGTTGTACGATGTTCACGGTTTTGTGGGCCCCTGTAGGAGCGAGCTTGCTCGCGAAGAACCTGAGACCACCGCAGGCTTTCAGGCTTCCCGCGTCATCATTGACGACCATCGCGAGCGAGCTCGCTCCTACACCAGCCCCAATGTATTGCGCAGTGACAGGTGCACCCAATCACAGGATAATGCGCCAACTTTTTTCGGCGGCCCTGCCTTGCGGGCTGTCCGATACGTTTGCTTGTTTGGCCGCCTTAGCCTGACAACCCTGGAGTGTCTGGTTTGATCGTCTTCCGTTACCTATCCCGCGAAGTCCTGTTGACCTTGAGCGCCGTCAGCGCCGTACTGCTGGTCATCATCATGAGCGGGCGCTTCATCAAATACCTCGCCCAGGCGGCCTCGGGCCTGCTGGATCCGGGGTCGCTGTTCCTGATCATGGGTTATCGCCTGCCGGGCTTCCTCCAACTGATCCTGCCGCTGGGGCTGTTTCTCGGGATCCTGTTGTCCTACGGACGCCTGTACCTCGAAAGCGAAATGACCGTGCTCTCGGCCACCGGCATGAGCCAGCAACGGCTGGTTTGCATGACAATGTTTCCGGCCACCCTGGTTGCACTCGTCGTGGCGTGGCTGAGCCTGAGCCTGGCGCCACAAGGGGCCAACCAGTTTCAGCTGCTGCTGAACAAGCAGGATGCCCTGACCGAATTCGATACCCTGGAGCCGGGGCGCTTCCAGGCCCTGCGTGACGGTACCCGGGTCACCTATACCGAACGCATGACGGATGACCGCGTCAATCTGGGCGGTGTGTTCATCTCGCAAAAGAACATCAGTTCCAACAACAAGGATCGCGGGATTTCTGTCCTGGTGGCAGAGAAGGGGCGTCAGGAAATTCGCCCGGACGGCAACCGCTACCTGATCCTTGATAACGGCTATCGCTATGACGGTAATCCGGGGCAGGCCGACTACCGGGCGATCAAGTACGACGAGTACGGTGTGTTGCTGCCAAAACCCGACGTCAGCGACGAAGTCACCGACCGCGATGCGATGCCGACCCGTACGTTGGTCGGCAGTGAAGACATTCGTCTGCGCGCCGAATTGCAATGGCGGATGTCACTGCCGTTGCTGGTGTTCATCGTGACCTTGATGGCGGTGCCGTTGTCGCGGGTCAACCCGCGTCAGGGCCGATTCCTCAAATTACTGCCGGCAATTCTTCTTTATATGGCTTACCTGACCATTCTGATTGCCGCTCGCGGTGCCCTCGACAAGGGCAAGATCCCGGCGGTACTGGGCTTGTGGTGGGTGCACGGGATTTTCCTGGCCATTGGCCTGGGCTTGCTTTATTGGGAGCCCCTGCGTTTGAAGAGGGCGAGTCGCCGCAGCGCGCTGGAGGTGGCCCGTGGTTAAGCTGGATCGCTACATTGGTAGCAGCGTGTTGATGGCGATTCTGGCGGTGCTCGGGATCATTCTTGGTCTGGCGACACTGTTTGCCTTCATCGACGAGATGAGTGAAGTCAGCGATACCTACACCCTGGTCGATGCGCTGAGTTATGTGTTGTTGACCGCTCCGCGCCGGATGTACGAAATGCTGCCGATGGCCGCGCTGATCGGTTGCCTGATCGGTCTGGGCAGTCTGGCCAGCAACAGTGAGCTGACCATCATGCGCGCCGCCGGTGTGTCGACCGGCCGGATCGTCTGGGCGGTCATGAAACCAATGCTGGTATTGATGCTCGCCGGTGTGCTGGTCGGCGAGTACGTCGCTCCGCCCACTGAAACCGCCGCGCAGGCCAATCGCTCGCTGGCCCAGGGCAGCGGCGATGCACAAAGCGCCAAGCACGGCTTGTGGCACCGCCAGGGCGATGAGTTCATTCACGTCAACTCGGTGCAGCCTAACGGCATCCTGTACGGCGTGACCCGCTATCGTTTCGACAGCGAACGGCACATGCTGTCGGCGAGCTTCGCCAAGCGTGCCGATTTCGACACGGATCACTGGCAGTTGACGGACGTCACGACCACGGTGTTCCACGAGCGCAGCACTGAAGTGGTGTCGAACCCGGTCGAGCGTTGGGGCGTGGCCTTGAGTCCGCAATTGCTGAGTACGGTGGTCATGGTGCCCGAGTCGCTGTCGATCAGCGGTCTGTGGAGTTATATCCACTACCTGGCGGACCAGGGGTTGAACAATAGCCGCTATTGGCTGGCATTTTGGGTCAAGGTGTTGCAGCCGTTGGTGACTGCCGCCCTGGTGTTGATGGCGATTTCCTTCATCTTTGGTCCGTTGCGTTCGGTGACCCTGGGTCAACGGGTGTTCACCGGTGTGCTGGTGGGCTTCACCTTCCGTATCGTTCAGGATCTGCTGGGGCCTTCGAGCCAGGTGTTCGGCTTCCCGCCGTTGCTTTCGGTGCTGGTGCCGGCAGGTATTTGTGCCGTGGCGGGGCTCTGGCTGTTGCGTCGAGCAGGCTGATGGCCAGCATTTTCCAACCGCTTTGACGATAAAAACGCCCTTGTCGCAAGACCGGGGCGTTTTTGCGGGCACCGTCTGACCTGCGAACGTGACGCTTGCGCCGTGGATCAGGTACAATTCCCGGCTATTTTTCGGCGGGCTATGCCTGCAGCCTTTTTGAGTGTTGATCCGTGAGTGATTTGAGTCATATCCGCAATTTCTCCATCATCGCCCACATTGACCATGGCAAGTCGACGCTGGCCGATCGCTTCATCCAGATGTGCGGCGGCCTGGCCGAGCGCGAAATGGAAGCCCAGGTGCTGGACTCCATGGACCTGGAACGTGAACGCGGGATCACCATCAAGGCCCACAGCGTCACTCTTTATTACACCGCCAAAGACGGCATCAAGTACCAGCTCAACTTCATTGACACCCCCGGCCACGTTGACTTCACCTATGAGGTGAGCCGTTCGCTGGCTGCCTGTGAAGGCGCGCTGCTGGTGGTCGATGCCGGTCAAGGCGTCGAGGCACAGTCGGTTGCCAACTGCTACACCGCAATCGAACAGGGCCTGGAAGTGATGCCGGTGCTGAACAAGATCGACCTGCCACAGGCCGATCCGGACCGCGTCAAAGAAGAAATCGAAAAAATCATCGGCATCGATGCCACCGACGCGGTCACTTGCTCTGCCAAGACCGGTCTGGGCGTCGATGAAGTGCTCGAGCGCCTTGTGGCCACCATTCCAGCGCCGACCGGCAACATCGAAGATCCGTTGCAAGCGTTGATCATCGACTCCTGGTTCGACAACTACCTGGGCGTAGTCTCTCTGGTACGCGTGCGCCACGGCCGCGTGAAGAAGGGCGACAAGATCCTGGTCAAATCCACCGGCAAGATCCACCTGGTGGACAGCGTCGGTGTTTTCAACCCGAAACACACCCCTACCGTCGACCTGAAGGCCGGTGAAGTGGGCTTCATCATCGCCAGCATCAAGGACATTCACGGTGCGCCAGTGGGCGATACCCTGACCTTGAGCACGACGCCGGACGTCGACGTGCTGCCGGGGTTCAAGCGCATCCAGCCGCAGGTGTACGCCGGTCTGTTCCCGGTCAGCTCCGACGACTTCGAAGACTTCCGCGAGGCGCTGCAAAAGCTCACCCTGAACGATTCGTCGCTGCAATACACGCCGGAAAGCTCGGACGCCCTGGGCTTCGGCTTCCGATGCGGCTTCCTCGGCATGCTGCACATGGAAATCATCCAGGAGCGCCTTGAGCGCGAGTACAACCTGGACCTGATCACCACGGCGCCGACGGTAATCTTCGAGCTGTTGCTCAAGACCGGTGAGACGATCTACGTCGATAACCCGTCGAAGCTGCCGGATCTGTCTTCCATCGAAGACATGCGCGAGCCGATCGTGCGGGCCAATATTCTTGTGCCGCAAGAGCACCTGGGCAACGTCATTACCCTGTGCATCGAAAAACGTGGTGTGCAGGTCGACATGCTGTTCCTCGGCTCGCAAGTACAAGTGACCTACGACCTGCCGATGAACGAAGTGGTGCTGGACTTCTTCGATCGCCTGAAATCCACCAGCCGCGGCTATGCTTCTCTGGACTACCATTTCGATCGTTACCAATCGGCTAGCCTGGTGAAACTGGACGTACTGATCAACGGCGACAAGGTCGATGCACTGGCGCTGATCGTGCACCGTGACAACTCGCACTACAAAGGTCGCCAGTTGACCGAGAAGATGAAAGAACTGATTCCACGGCAGATGTTCGATGTGGCAATCCAGGCCGCCATTGGCGGGCAGATTGTGGCGCGGACAACTGTCAAGGCGCTCAGAAAGAACGTATTGGCCAAATGCTACGGTGGTGACGTCAGCCGTAAGAAGAAACTGCTGGAAAAGCAAAAGGCCGGTAAAAAACGCATGAAGCAAGTCGGCAACGTGGAAATTCCACAGGAAGCCTTCCTTGCAGTGCTCAGGTTGGATAGTTAGGTCCTATGTCACTAAATTTCCCGCTGTTGCTGGTCATCGCCGTGTTCGTCTGCGGCCTGTTGGCGTTGCTCGATCTGTTGATCCTGGCCCCGCGCCGGCGTGCCGCCATCGCCTCCTATCAGGGCAGCGTCAGCCAGCCTGACATGGTCGTGGTCGAGAAGCTGAACAAAGAACCGCTGCTGGTTGAATACGGCAAGTCGTTCTTCCCGGTGTTGTTCATCGTGCTGGTGCTGCGTTCGTTCCTGGTGGAACCGTTCCAGATTCCTTCCGGCTCGATGAAGCCAACCCTGGATGTCGGCGACTTCATCCTGGTGAGCAAGTTTTCCTACGGGATCCGCTTGCCGGTGATCGACAAGAAAGTCATCGAAGTCGGTGATCCGCAGCGCGGCGATGTGATGGTGTTCCGCTACCCGAGCGACCCGAACGTCAACTACATCAAGCGTGTAGTTGGTTTGCCGGGCGACACGGTTCGCTACACCGCCGACAAGCGCCTGTTCGTCAACGGTCAATCGATTGCCGAGCAACTGGTCGGCTCCGAGCCGGGCACGCTGGGCAGCGCTGAGCTCTACAAGGAAAAACTCGGAGCGGCCGAGCACATGATCCGCAAGGAAATGAGCCGCTACCGCGCAATGCCGGACCATTCGTGGACCGTGCCGGCCGGGCACTACTTCATGATGGGCGACAACCGCGACAACTCGAACGACAGTCGCTATTGGGATGATCCGAACATTCCCAAGGATCTGCTGGGCATGGTTCCCGACAAGAATATCGTCGGCAAGGCCTTTGCGGTCTGGATGAGCTGGCCGGAACCCAAACTCAGCCACCTGCCGAATTTCTCGCGGGTTGGCCTGATCAAGTAATCAGACACGGCGCTGTTGAACACAGCGCCGAATGCATTTCTGGAGCCGGCACAATGGGCGCCAGTCGCATGAAAACAATGATATTCAGGACGTTATTTTTGAACACAGCGTTAATTGTCCCAAGCCTGCGCCGCCTCGCGGCTATGGCGGTGGAATCCAGCCACGAACTCAGCGTGGGTAAACCGTGAGCGTCTCCTTAAGCCGTCTAGAGCGTCAGCTCGGCTACACCTTCAAGGATCAGGAACTGATGGTCCTGGCCCTGACTCACCGCAGTTTTGCCGGGCGTAACAACGAACGCCTGGAGTTTCTCGGTGACGCCATTCTCAACTTCGTCGCCGGCGAGGCGTTGTTCGAGCGCTTCCCGCTAGCCCGCGAAGGCCAGTTGTCGCGATTGCGCGCACGTCTGGTCAAGGGTGAGACCCTGGCCGTACTGGCCCGTGGTTTCGATCTTGGCGAATACCTGCGCCTGGGCTCGGGCGAGCTGAAAAGCGGCGGTTTCCGTCGCGAGTCGATTCTGGCCGATGCACTGGAAGCGCTGATCGGTGCGATCTACCTCGATGCCGGCATGGAAATGGCCCGTGAGCGTGTGCTCGCCTGGCTGGCCGGCGAGTTCGAAGGCCTGACGCTGGTCGACACCAACAAAGATCCAAAGACCCGCCTGCAAGAGTTCCTGCAGTCCCGTGGTTGTGAGCTGCCGCGTTACGAAGTGGTGGATATCCAGGGTGAGCCGCATTGCCGGACGTTCTTCGTCGAATGCGAAATCATCTTACTGAATGAAAAAAGCCGAGGTCAGGGTGTGAGCCGTCGTATTGCCGAACAGGTAGCGGCCGCCGCAGCACTGATTGCCCTGGGTGTGGAGAATGGCAATGACTGATACAAACGCAACTCGCTGTGGCTATGTTGCCATCGTCGGCCGTCCGAACGTGGGCAAGTCCACGCTGCTGAACCACATCCTGGGTCAGAAGCTGGCGATCACCTCGCGCAAACCGCAAACCACCCGTCACAACATGCTCGGCATCAAGACCGAGGGCGACGTGCAGGCGATCTACGTCGACACCCCTGGCATGCACAAGGGCGGCGAAAAGGCGCTGAACCGCTACATGAACAAGACCGCTTCCGCGGCTTTGAAAGACGTCGACGTGGTGATCTTCGTGGTCGACCGCACCAAGTGGACCGACGAGGACCAGATGGTTCTCGAGCGCGTCCAGTACGTGACCGGCCCGCTGATCGTGGCGCTGAACAAGACCGATCGCATCGAAGACAAAGCCGAGCTGATGCCGCACCTGAGCTGGTTGCAGGAACAGTTGCCGAATGCGCAGATCATCCCGATTTCCGCGCAGCACGGGCATAACCTCGATGCACTGGAGCGCGTGATTGCCGCGCACCTGCCGGAAAACGATCACTTTTTCCCGGAAGACCAGATCACCGACCGCAGCAGCCGTTTCCTCGCCGCTGAACTTGTGCGTGAGAAAATCATGCGCCAGATGGGCGCCGAGCTGCCGTACCAGATCACCGTTGAAATCGAAGAGTTCAAGCAGCAGGGCAAGACCCTGCACATCCATGCCTTGATCCTCGTCGAGCGCGATGGCCAGAAGAAAATCATCATTGGCGACAAGGGCGAGCGCATCAAGCGCATCGGCACCGAAGCGCGCAAGGACATGGAGTTGCTGTTCGATTCCAAGATCATGCTCAACCTGTGGGTCAAGGTTAAGGGTGGCTGGTCCGATGACGAGCGTGCGTTGCGTTCGTTGGGTTATGGCGATCTGTAACACACCGCAAGACCCCTTGTAGGAGCGAGCTTGCTCGCGATGGACTCAAGAGCGCCGCGTTCATTCTGAAAGCTCGCGTTATCGTTATCCTCCATCGCGAGCAAGCTCGCTCCTACAGTTCGGCGAGAAACCCATGTCCTCAACCCCGCCCATCGCCCAACCCGCCTACGTCCTGCACTCCCGCGCCTACCGCGAAAACAGTGCGCTGGTGGATTTCCTCACGCCACAAGGGCGGCTGCGGGCGGTGTTGCGCAGTGCGCGGGGCAAGGCCGGGACGTTGGCACGGCCATTCGTGCCATTGGAAGTCGAGTTCCGGGGCAGGGGCGAGCTGAAGAACGTCGGGCGCATGGAAAGTGCCGGGGTGTCCACCTGGCTCAATGGCGAGGCGCTGTTCAGTGGCCTGTATCTCAATGAGCTGTTGATTCGCCTGTTACCTGCCGAAGACCCGCATCCCGCCGTGTTCGATCATTACGCCGCCACTTTGCTCGCCTTGGCCGAGGGCCGCGCGCTGGAGCCGTTGCTGCGTTCCTTTGAATGGCGCCTGCTCGATGACCTCGGATACGGATTTTCACTGACCACGGATATCCACGGTGATGCCATCGCCCCCGACGGCCTCTATCGTTTGCAAGTGGATGCGGGGCTTGAACGTGTCTACCTGCTGCAACCCGGTCTGTTCAATGGCACTGAACTGCTGGCCATGGCCGATGCCGACTGGAGCGCGCCGGGTGCCTTGTCGGCAGCCAAGCGCTTGATGCGTCAGGCGCTGGCCGTTCACTTGGGCGGTCGACCGCTGGTTTCCCGAGAGTTGTTTCGAAAGCCGTAAATTCCTTGTGTATGCTGTGCACCGAACTTTCTCTTCTTCTGGAGCGCTTCCGTGACCACCAGCACCCGTATTCTTCTTGGCGTGAACATCGACCACGTTGCCACCCTGCGTCAGGCCCGGGGCACCCGTTACCCGGACCCGGTCAAGGCTGCACTGGACGCGGAAGAGGCGGGCGCGGACGGCATCACCGTGCACCTGCGCGAGGACCGTCGGCACATTCAGGAGCGCGACGTTCTGCTGCTCAAGGATGTGCTGCAAACCCGCATGAACTTCGAAATGGGCGTCACCGAAGAAATGATGCAGTTCGCCGAACGCATCCGCCCGGCGCACATTTGCCTGGTGCCGGAAACCCGTCAGGAACTGACCACCGAAGGTGGCCTGGACGTGGCAGGTCAGGAAGCGCGGATCAAGGCGGCGGTCGAGCGCCTGTCGAGGCTCGGCTGCGAGGTGTCGCTGTTCATCGACGCCGATGAGCGGCAGATCGAAGCCTCACGCCGTGTCGGTGCGCCAGCCATCGAACTGCACACCGGGCGTTATGCCGATGCCGAGACGCCGACCGAAGTCGCCGAAGAACTCAAGCGTGTGGCCGATGGCGTGGCCTTTGGCCTGGCCCAGGGACTGATCGTCAATGCCGGCCATGGCCTGCACTATCACAACGTTGAAGCCGTGGCAGCGATCAAGGGTGTCAACGAGCTGAACATCGGCCATGCGCTGGTGGCCCATGCGCTGTTCGTGGGCTTCAAGTCGGCGGTATCGGAAATGAAGGCGCTGATTCTGGCGGCTGCCCGGTAGGAGCGAGCTTGCTCGCGAAAAACCTGAGGGCGCCGCGGGGCATCAGGTTTTTCGCGTTATCGTTGACGCCCATCGCGAGCAATCGAGCGTCGACCGGCTGCTCCTACAGCGGTGCAGGCTCCTGCGCCGGCTTGGTCTTGTCGATCCCCGGCACCAGCAGTTTGCCCTCGGCGACCTGATCGCCTTCAAGCTGCGGCTGCGTGACCCAGGTGAGGATGTCGTAGTAGCGACGGATGTTCGCCACGAAATGCACCGGTTCGCCGCCACGGGCGTAGCCGTAACGGGTTTTGCTGTACCACTTCTTTTCCGACAGGCGCGGCAGGATTTTCTTCACATCCAGCCATTTGTCCGGGTTCAACCCTTCCTTGGCCGCCAGTTTGCGTGCGTCATCGAGGTGGCCGCTGCCGATGTTGTAGGCCGCCAGGGCAAACCAGGTACGGTCCGGTTCCTGAATCGAATCGTCGAGCTGGTCTTTCATGTAGGCCAGGTACTTGGCGCCGCCCATGATGCTCTGTTTGGGGTCCAGGCGGTTGGACACACCCATGGCCTGCGCGGTGTTCTGGGTCAGCATCATCAGGCCGCGCACGCCGGTCTTGGACGTGACGGCCGGTTGCCACAACGACTCCTGGTACCCGATGGCCGCCAGCAGGCGCCAGTCGACTTTCTCTTTCTTGGCGTACGACTTGAAGTGCTGTTCGTACTTGGGCAGGCGTTGCTGCAAGTGTTGGGCAAACGTGGTGGCGCCCATGTAGCCGAGAACGTCGACATGCCCGTAGTAACGATCCTTGAGGCGTTGCAGGGTGCCGTTTTTCTTGACCTCGTCGAGGTACTCGTTGATTTCGTTGAGCAGGCTGTTGTCATCGCCCGGCGCGACGGCCCAGCTCTGGTTGCTGGCGTCACCGAGGTCGAAGGCGACCCGGATGTTGGTGAAATACACCTGGTTCATCGCCACTTCGTTGGAGTCGACCAGGGTCAGGTCGATCTGGCCTTCATCGACCATGCGCAGGAGATCGACGACCTCGACTGCGTCAGACTCTTCGTATTCGATGCCGGGAAATTTCTGTTTCAGCTGTGCCAGTTGTTCGGCATGGGTGCTGCCCTTGAGCACCATGATCTTCTTGCCCACCAGATCCTTCGCGTCGGTTGGCCGAGACTGGCCGTTGCGGTAGATGATCTGCGGGGTGACTTCCAGATAGGAGTGCGAGAAGCGCACCTGCTTCTTGCGCTCTTCGCTGCTGACCAGGCCGGCCGCCGCCAGCACCGGGCCATTGGGCTTGCCGACCTGGTTGAACAGGTCGTCGAGGTTGTCGGCGGTCTCGATCTTGAGCTCGACCCCCAGATCGTCGGCGAAGCGCTTCACCAGCTCGTATTCGAAGCCGGTTTCACCGTTGCGATCCTGAAAGTAGGTGGCAGGGCTGTTTCGGGTAACCACCCGCAGCACACCATCCTCCTTTACGCGCTCGAGCGTGTTGGGTTTATCAACACAGCCACCGAGCATCAGGAAGAGTCCGGTTGCGATCAGCCATTTGGCGTACCGCGGACGCAAAGCCGTTGGGAAAAACATCTGCGCAGTATACGCAAAGGACCACGGGCGCCATATCTCGACAGCGAGGGGCTAGTCTGCTAGAGATCGCAAAACTGGCCGAAACCCCGCAGGAATGGGCTTTGTCTGCGTTTTGTTACAGTAAAAATAAGCTGTCGTCACACGCCCAATTAACCTGACTTTCGAGGCAGAAACACAGATCGACGCCCGGGTGCAACCGTGCGTAGCGTTTCGGGTGCTGTCGCGGGCTGTTTAGGCTAGAATGCACGGCCTCAAAGCACACCCCTTCCCGAGGCTGTCCCGAAGATGTTGATCCTGCGCGGCGCTCCTGCCCTTTCTGCCTTTCGCCACAGCAAGCTCCTTGAGCAACTGAGCCAGAAGGTTCCGGCTGTCAGTGGCCTGTATGCTGAATTCGCTCACTTCGCCGAAGTTACCGGCGTCCTGACCGGCGACGAACAGCAGGTGCTTGCGCGCCTTCTGAAGTACGGTCCAAGCGTTCCTGTACAAGAACCGACCGGTCGTCTGTTTCTGGTGCTACCGCGTTTCGGCACCATCTCGCCGTGGTCAAGCAAGGCCAGCGACATCGCTCGCAACTGTGGCCTGGCGAAAATCCAGCGCCTGGAGCGCGGCATCGCGTTCTACGTGGCCGGCCAGTTCAGCGACGCTGAAGCCCGGTTGATCGCCGACGGTCTGCACGACCGCATGACCCAGATCGTCCTGGGCAACCTCGAACAGGCCGCCGGCCTGTTCAGCCACGCCGAACCGAAACCCCTGACCGCCATCGACGTGCTGGGTGGCGGCCGTGCCGCGCTGGAAAAAGCCAACACCGAGCTGGGCCTGGCCCTGGCCGAAGACGAGATCGACTATCTGGTCAACGCCTTCGTGGGCCTTTCGCGCAACCCGCACGACATCGAACTGATGATGTTCGCCCAGGCGAACTCCGAGCACTGCCGTCACAAGATCTTCAACGCCAGTTGGGACATCGACGGCCAGAGCCAGGAAAAAAGCCTGTTCGGCATGATCAAGAACACCTATGTGATGCACAGCGAAGGCGTTCTGTCTGCTTATAAGGACAACGCTTCGGTGATCGTCGGCTCCGTGGCCGGTCGTTTCTTCCCGGACCCTGAGACCCGCCAGTACGGCGCGGTGCAGGAGCCGGTGCACATCCTGATGAAGGTTGAAACCCACAACCACCCGACCGCGATTGCCCCGTTCCCGGGCGCATCCACCGGTTCCGGCGGCGAGATCCGCGACGAAGGCGCGACCGGCCGTGGCGCCAAGCCAAAGGCTGGCCTGACCGGTTTCACCGTGTCGAACCTGCAGATCCCGGGCTTCGAACAGCCGTGGGAAGTGCCGTACGGCAAGCCTGAGCGCATCGTTACCGCGCTGGACATCATGATCGAAGGCCCTCTGGGCGGCGCTGCGTTCAACAACGAATTCGGTCGTCCGGCCCTGACCGGCTACTTCCGTACCTTCGAACAGTCGATCACCACCCCGCACGGTGACGAAGTTCGCGGTTACCACAAGCCGATCATGCTGGCTGGCGGCATGGGCAACATCCGTGAAGAACACGTCAAGAAAGGCGAGATCCTGGTCGGCTCCAAGCTGATCGTGCTCGGCGGCCCGGCGATGCTGATCGGCCTGGGCGGCGGCGCCGCTTCCTCCATGGCCACCGGCACCAGCTCGGCAGACCTGGACTTCGCTTCGGTACAGCGTGAAAACCCGGAAATGGAACGTCGCTGCCAGGAAGTCATCGACCGTTGCTGGCAACTGGGCGACAAGAACCCGATCAGCTTCATCCACGACGTGGGTGCGGGCGGTCTGTCCAACGCCTTCCCGGAACTGGTCAACGACGGCGACCGTGGTGGCCGTTTCGAACTGCGCAACATTCCAAACGACGAGCCGGGCATGGCCCCGCACGAAATCTGGTCCAACGAATCCCAGGAACGTTACGTTCTGGCGGTCGGCCCGGCTGACTTCGAGCGCTTCAAGGCGATCTGCGAACGCGAGCGTTGCCCGTTCGCAGTGGTCGGCGAAGCCACTGCCGAACCGCAGCTGACTGTCACCGACAGCCACTTCGGCAACAGCCCGGTGGACATGCCGCTCGAAGTGCTGCTGGGCAAGGCCCCGCGCATGCACCGTTCGGTAGTGCGTGAAGCCGAACTGGGCGATGACTTCGATCCGTCGACCCTGAACATTGCCGACTGCGTCGAGCGCGTCCTGCATCACCCGGCCGTGGCGAGCAAGAGCTTCCTGATCACCATCGGCGACCGCACCATCACCGGCCTCGTGGCCCGTGACCAGATGGTCGGCCCGTGGCAGGTTCCGGTAGCCGACGTTGCCGTCACCGCCACCAGCTTCGACGTCTACACCGGTGAAGCCATGGCCATGGGCGAGCGTACTCCGCTGGCACTGCTGGACGCTCCTGCGTCGGGCCGCATGGCCATCGGCGAAACCCTGACCAACATCGCCGCCTCGCGCATCGGCAAGATCTCCGACATCAAACTGTCGGCGAACTGGATGTCCGCCGCCGGTCATCCGGGTGAAGATGCACGCCTGTACGACACCGTGAAAGCGGTCGGCATGGAACTGTGCCCAGAGCTGGGCATTACCATTCCGGTGGGCAAGGACTCGATGTCCATGGCCACGCGCTGGAACGATGAAGGCGTGGACAAGTCCGTCACTTCGCCGATGTCCCTGATCGTGACCGGTTTCGCGCCAGTGACTGACATCCGTCAGACCCTGACCCCGCAACTGCGCATGGACAAGGGCACCACCGACCTGATCCTGATCGACCTGGGCCACGGCCAGAACCGCATGGGCGCGTCGATCCTGGCACAGGTGCACGGCAAGCTCGGCAAGCACGCTCCGGACGTCGATGACGCCGAAGACCTGAAAGCCTTCTTCGCCGTGATCCAGGGCCTCAACGCCGACGGTCACCTGCTGGCTTATCACGACCGTTCCGACGGTGGTCTGCTGACCTCCGTAGTGGAAATGGCCTTCGCCGGTCACTGCGGCCTGAGCCTGAACCTCGACAGCGTTGCCCACAGCGCCGACGAAATCGCCGCGATCCTGTTCAACGAAGAACTGGGTGCGGTGATCCAGGTTCGCCAGGACGCTACCCCGGACATCCTCGCGCAGTTCAGCGCTGCCGGCCTGGGCGACTGTGTGTCGGTGATCGGTCAGCCAATCAACAACGGCGAGATCAGCATCACCTTCAACGGCGACACCGTGTTCGAAGGCCAGCGTCGTCTGCTGCAACGTCAGTGGGCCGAGACCAGCTACCAGATCCAGCGTCTGCGCGACAACGCCGACTGCGCCGAGCAAGAGTTCGACGTGCTGCTGGAAGAAGACAACCCGGGCCTGAGCGTCAAGCTGAGCTACGACATCAACCAGGACGTCGCCGCGCCTTACATCAAGAAAGGCATTCGCCCACAGGTTGCCGTACTGCGTGAGCAGGGCGTCAACGGTCAGGTGGAAATGGCGGCTGCGTTCGACCGCGCCGGTTTCAACGCGATCGACGTGCACATGAGCGACATTCTGGCCGGCCGTGTCGACCTGAACGAGTTCAAGGGCATGGTCGCTTGCGGCGGCTTCTCTTACGGCGACGTGCTGGGTGCCGGTGAAGGCTGGGCAAAATCGGCGCTGTTCAACAGCCGCGCCCGCGATGCGTTCCAGGGTTTCTTCGAACGCAACGACAGCTTCACCCTCGGCGTGTGCAACGGTTGCCAGATGATGTCCAACCTGCACGAGCTGATCCCGGGCAGCGAGTTCTGGCCGCACTTTGTGCGTAACCGTTCCGAGCAGTTCGAAGCCCGCGTTGCGATGGTGCAGATCCAGGAGTCGAACTCGATCTTCCTGCAAGGCATGGCCGGTTCGCGCATGCCGATCGCCATCGCCCACGGCGAAGGTCATGCCGAATTCGCCAGTGAAGAAGCACTGCTGGAAGCCGATCTGTCGGGTTGTGTGGCGATGCGTTTCGTCGACAACCACGGCAAGGTCACCGAAAGCTACCCGGCCAACCCGAACGGCTCGCCGCGCGGGATCACCGGTCTGACCAGCCGCGACGGTCGCGTGACCATCATGATGCCGCACCCGGAGCGTGTATTCCGTGCCGTGCAGAACTCGTGGCGCTCGGATGACTGGAACGAAGATGCACCGCTGATGCGCATGTTCCGTAATGCTCGCGTGTGGGTGAACTAAGAACGGGTGAACCAAGCGCCGTGTACAAGCTCAGTTTTTTTGTTCCAGCCAGTCACGTCGAAGACGTGAAGAGCGCCGTATTCGCCGCCGGTGGCGGACGGATCGGTGCCTACGATCACTGCGCATGGCAGGTGTTGGGCCTGGGTCAGTTTCGTCCACTGGACGGCAGCCAGCCGTTCATTGGGCAAGCGGGGCAGGTCGAACAGGTCGAGGAGTGGAAGGTCGAGCTGGTGGTGGCCGATGAGTTGATTCGCTCGGTGGTGGCGGCTCTGAAACAGAGCCATCCCTATGAGACACCGGCTTATGAGGTGTGGCGGCTGGAGGATTTCTGACTCTCTTGCTGCTGAAATGAAAAACCCGCTGAAAGCGATTTCAGCGGGTTTTTTATTGGGCGTGATAGTGGGTGACTGGCGCCGATTACGGCGCTGGCGTCAGCTGAACCTCTGCCTTGAGTACTTGGATCAGCATGTCCTGGTACTCGAAACGTCGTGCCGTCATGTCCCAGCGGTCGATAAAGAACAACCCGTTATGGTCCACCTGAATCGGCGTGGAAACAATTTCACCGCTGCGGGAGCGGTGCAGCAGGTTGGTCTCGGCAGTCGAGGGGCGTTCGATCAGGAAGTGCCCCGTCTGGCGCAGTCTGGACCTGTCGACAGGTACAAAGGGCGCAGGAGCTCGCTGCCGGGCGTTGCTGACTTCCAGTTTGAAGTCACTGCGTATCGCCCTCCAGCGAGGCCCCGTGAGATCGGTTTCCCAGAACCCCAGGTGAATGCCTCTGGCCATTGACGGCGCGCACTCTCTGACATGCAGGCTGACCGTGCCCAGGATCTCGGCCAGTCCCGATATGCCTAGGAAGTTATTGGTGTGGGCGCTGCCGATGAAGGCAATCCACTTATGGGGCCCGTGTGCCGTCTGGTCGGCCAGGATGACCCGGGAGGCGAAGTAGTTGAACATCTGGTTGCGGGCCTTTTCCGGATCAGGCAAGCCCTTGAGGTGATAGCTGACGGTACAGTCCAGCGCCCTGATGCGGATGCCATATTTGTTGGCGGCCTGGCTGACTTCCGAATAGTTGTCAGAGCCAGTGTAGAGCGGCATATGTCCCCGATCCTGGGCTTTGAGGTAGGCCTTGAGGTTGTCGGGAAACCGCTGGGTTAGATGGAACACCTCCAGTTCAGCCTGGTGCAGGTCGGTGAGCAGGTGTTCGACGTAGAGCGTCTTGTAGCCCTGCTGCTTCAACTGCTTCATGTGCTTTATCAGAAATGCCTTGCTCGATTCTGCCGAGTGCGCCTCGCCAATCACCAACCCCGGCAGGTGGCTTTCGCTGATTTGTTTCAGGAACGACTCGGGCGTGGTGGTGCTGCTGATCGTTGGCAACGCTGGCCTGGCAGGTGGAACATAGTCGGCAAAGAAACTCTTGGCATTGGTATTCAAGTTTCTGCGTAACTTGATGAATTCAGAGAACGCTTCAGCTCGCGTTAGTTGGGACGGTGCGTAGCGAGAATCCAGGCCGCGCGGTTGGTCGCTCATGCGGGCGATCTCATCTCTTAGCGACGGTGCAATATCGAAGTCGTTGAAATGGCCAGTGCTGACGACGGATGTAGAGGCAGTCGGTGAGATAGGTTCGGGCGTCTTGTACGGTGTTTGCAAGGTCATGTGGTAGTCGCCTTTGGCGAGTGCATCACCTGGTATTTTGCCGGGGGTGTCTGACCAGATGCCCACCGGTTGATTCAAACCGACGTCTTCGATGCGCAGCGCGACCGCATTGTTCAAGTCCGCCAGACCAGGTGTGCCATTGTATGTGGTCATGCGCGAGTGATCGACCAGGGCGATCCAGCGTTCGTTCGGTGTATCGGCCATGTCGGCTTCAATGACTTTGTGCGAGTAATAGTTTCTCAGGCTGTTGGGCTGGGGCGTGGTCGGCGAGCTATCGCCCATGAGCAGTACATCGTCCAGTCGATAGGAGGTCGAGGCGTCCAGCGCCTTGATTTGCACGCCTTTTTCCCTGGCCTTGTGTACGAGGGCCAAGTAAGAGTGCTCGGCGTCTTTTGCGATGCCGAAGGACTGGTCTATGGCCTTCAAATGTTTTTTGATGTGCCGCCATGATTTCCCTTGGTTGAACTTTTCAAGCTTGAGCTTGAAAACCTCCCCCGGCAGGAACTCCACATACAGGCGCTTGAAACCTCGTTCGACCAGGGCATTCATGTTGGTAATCAGTGCCTGTTTGCTGGCAATGGAGCCTGGCACGGCGCCGATAACCAGGTTCTTGTTACCGGCAAAGGCGTCGTTGGCTATCAATTGGGATAGCGGGGTACTGGCCTCTACGGCAGGCACGTTGGCGCGAGCGGGCAGCGTGTCGAGGAAGAGGAAGAAGTTATCCGCGTCCTTGGTCAGGCGTTCGACCTGCTGCAGGTAAACCGTGCGTAACGAACGCAGTTCATCGGCGGCACGGCCCAGCACGGTGTCGACCAGACCTTGGCCAATATCGGCTGCCTGGCTGATCATGAGCGTCCGCATCTGCGGGTCCATGACTGGCTCAAGCCTGCTCCAGTATTTCTGTGGCATCCCATAGTCTTTTGACGGCCCGGGGGTTTCGGGCACTGTTTCGTATTTCGGCGCGCCGCCGGAAACCCCGGTGCGGGTCCAGATGCCCTCGGCGTTCGGTGCGGCCAGGCGCGTGGTCGAGACCCATTTGCCGCTGACCGGGTCATGGCGATATAGCAAGTAGCGACCGATCACATCCGGGGTATTCGGCGCCCAGAGCACCTCGCCGTTGAACAGCACCGGCTGCATGCCTGCAGGCGCCGGGGGGGCGGTTTCCAGCTGGCTGATCAGCTTCATCGCCCGACCTTGCTCGGTGCTGGGAACTGCCAGGCGCACGGATTTGCCGATGGGTTTGAACGATTTCAGGGCCGGACGCAGGTCGGTGAAGAGGGCGCCGGCGCTGTTGAACAGATACCCGGCGAAGTGCTCAAGGGCGGCCGAGGTGTCGCCCTGGTTGTACGCATGCAGGGCGAGCATGCTGTCCTTGAAGGCCAGTAGCAGGCCAACACTCAGACTCAGAACCGGGAAAGGCGCAGTGGCGATGGCGGCCGTGAACTCCACGCACGTCCAGAGCATGCTGGTGATCATCTGAGTGCGGTTAGTGGTGGTGGCGGTCACTTCGTCGATCTTGCGTTGCAGCTTCATGTTGTACAGCAAGCGGCGCAGGTCAAGCACCGGAGGCAGTGCCCGGGTCGAGTCGTAACGTGGGGGGCTGGGGGTGGTTTTATCCAGGCCCTCGGGCAGCCCTTGTTTGGCGGCCTCCAGAAATGCCTGGACCCGGCCCCGGGATCGAACATCGACACGCTGGGTGAGGTAGCCGATGAATCCGGGCAGTTTTTTCAGCAGGTAATTGAACTGCCTGGCCTCGCGAAAGGTGATGCCGTCGGGGGCATGGGGCGTATAGAGCAGCACCGGGTTGTCAGCGTGGCTGAACAGGTAGGTGTCGATGACCCAGTCGCCGTCGACCAGCAGGCGATGGATGGCGTATTTGCCGCGAGTCTCCAGCGGCGTGTCACCCATACTGGCAATGCAGCGCTCAAGCCATTGCAGGTCAACGCCGGCGATGTGTCCTTGCAGGCGACACTCCAATGCGGCACTGAGCATCTGTCGTTGAGTAATGGCCAGCACCGCATTGCGCCTGAAAGTAAACGCCGGGCTGCCCGGGTCCAGCAACTCGGCCTTGACCTTGTCGACGTAGCGCTGGCCAATCCAGATGCCGGTGACCGAGCGTGCGACGGCTTGCGGATTGGCGTTCAGGGTGCTCAGGTCAATGCCTTGCGGGCCCCTGTACCTTGCCGAACGGGAGAATTTTTCGTCGAGAAAACCGACACCATCGGCGTAGCCGTCACGGTAGAGCTGGGTATACGTCACGGGCGCCGGTGTCCGGGTGCCGAGCGCGGAGGGTGAATAGGCCCATACGGTGTCCGGGTCGACATCGTTCTGACGGCGGCCCAGCAGTTGGTTCAAGCGCTCCCTGGCCTTTTCATGCAGGTAGGCATCGAAGCTTTGGAAGCGGGCTTCGGACTGTGGATGGTCGTTGTAGGTCTGCAAGCTGCCTTCTGCATCCTCGGCCAGGGTCGAGAGTCTTCGCCTGACATCAATGGTGGCTGAGCGATACCAACTCGGCGTATTGAATTCGTAGTTATCGATACGTGTGGCGAGCACATGATCAGCCATCGATTTCAGACTCTGGCGATAGTTGCCAGCGTTGAACGCGATATTGTTGTAATCCTGGGCATGGAACTTCTGGCTCAGACCGTTCAAGAGGTGCTTCATCGAGTTGCGAAAGCGCAGTGGTACCTGGCGGATCAAGTAGTCGGTCATGGTGCCGGGTGGGGCCTTGAGGCCGTTGTCCTGGGTCCAGCCGAGGATGTGTTGCCGGCACGCAAGCTCGCTGTCGAACGCCTGGAACTGGTGCTCTTGTGGTGCCTCGGGGGTGCAAAGCAGTACGCGGTTGACCGTCCCGTTGGCATCGCTCTGGCGCATCACCCAGAGGTCCTGAAGTTGCGCACCGTGCAGCGATAGGACGCTGGCGCCCAGGGTGGCGGCGCTCAGTCGCGCATCGGTACCCTGGCGCAGGCGCTGGATCGCCTGGTAGTCGTCTTCGCGAATGTGGCCTTGCAGGAAGGCCGTGTAGGCCAGGGCGTTGATCCGCTGGTCGAGCATCTGCTCGATGGCGCTGCTGAACTCAGGCCGGGCGTGCAGTTCTTGTTGCACCTGTGCAAAGTCGAACCGAGGTTGCAGGGTCATCAACTGTTGCACGATCCACGCTGGGGTCAGGTCTTGGTACGCATCGGGCAAGGGCGCTCCGTTATACGTAAAGGTGGTCTTCGTCAGAAAGTCGGAGCCAGGCAGTTCGTCGCCGGTATGCAGGCCCCGCAAGGCCAGGTCGATCAGGTTGCGATTGTGTTCATAGTGGCCGACGCCGGGCACAAACCGTTGGGTTTTGACCTGTAGGTGCTCCGGGTTCAGGTCGTGAATCTCCAGGTCATCGCTCAACCGCTCCAGCCATTGAAAACGGGCCAGGGCTTGGGGGTTCGCGGCGGGGCCCAACAGATCGAGCAGGTGTTGGCGTGCCTGGTTGTAACTGGCCAGATGTTCCGCCAGCGTGGCTCGGTGTGCCTCGCTGGCGCTGCGATACCAATCGGGTGCGCTGTAGCGCAGCAACCGTTCGAGCAGGCGTTGGGCGCGCAGTTCCAGGCGGGCGCTGAGGTCGGGCAGGGCGCTACGGATCGCGCGGTCGAGGGCCGCGATCAATTGGGCGGGGTCGTGCTGCGGGTTGTCCACCAGGCTCAGGGCCCGGTCGATATCCTGGGTGCGCTTGGCGATCAGGGCACCGACGGTGTGTTCGAACAACGGCTGGTCGTCGATGGGTGATAGTTCCAGGGGCCAGATTCCGGCGGGGCTCAAGGCGTGGTAGCGCGTGGGCAACCTGTCGATGAACTCACTGCGCCCGCTGGCGTGTTCCATGTTTTGCCGCAAGTGGGTGTCGAGTTCGGCCAGGGTGTTGAACGATTCGATCCCTCGCGCAGGTGTGAACAGCAACACTTGGCCGACGTCCTGCGCGCTCATCAGGTCGTTGACCACGACGCTGTTTTTTTCTGTGGCGACAAAGGCACCGGCCAGCTCGACCTGTTGCGCCTGGTAACTGAACTGCAAGGCGTACAGGCCTGGGCGCAAGCTTGGGGGCAGCGCCACGCTTTCGAGCATCGTGCCTTCTTGTGGGTGCAGCAGGCGATCCTGGACGGCGAGCCTGGCTTCATGCTCCAGGGCGGTGAACCCGGCTTCGAAGGTCATGTAGGATTTGAGTGAGCTGCCATCGATCTGCTCACGCAGGTCCATGTCCATCAGATGCGTGTTCAAGGTGCTCTTGAGAGTAGTGAGCAGAGTCTGGCCTTCCGAGGTTTTCAGGTCGCTGTTGGTTAATCCTTGATAGTGGGTTTTGGCCTTGCTCAGGAACTGTTCCCGGTAGCGCTTGAGGATGCCGTCCAGGCGTTCCAGGTAGCGTTGTTCGGTTGTGGGTTTATGATCGGGCAGCAGTGGGGTTTGGGCGTTGAGCAGGTGATGGCCGATTTGATTGAGGTAGCCTTTGATTTCTTCAAAAGACGGTGGGGGGGTGGGTGTGCTCATGGACGCGGTCTCCAGTCGGTAGAAAGAGCCGGCAGCATGGCGAGGAAGAGGGAGGGGGTGGTGGTACATATGTATGCCACGATTTGGCGGGAGTATCGCGATACAGGCTGGGAGCCTGCTCGCGAAAACGGCCTGTCAGTCACAGACTCGGGGTTGGTTTGACGTGGTATTGGAGGTGGGGATTTTGAAGGCAAGGATCGCAGCCTGCGGCAGCTCCTACGGTCGGGATTGGTATCACCTCTGTAGGAGCTGCCGCAGGCTGCGATCTTTTGAATTTATTTTTTGATGTCGACCAATGGTCGTGGGGATTACGGGCGGATTTCGATCATCGTGCCGTCGGGCACCAGGTTCCAGACTTCGCGCATGTCCATGTTGCGCATGGCGATGCAGCCGTCGGTCCAGTCCAGGGTGTGGAACAGGTCTTCCGGGGTGTCTTCACTGTCCGGGGTGCCGTGGATCATGATCATGCCGCCGGGTTCGACGCCTTCACGACGGGCGCGGGCCGAGTCGCTGATGTTCGGGTAGGAAACGTGCATCGCCAGGTTGAAGCGGTCGCTGGTCTTGCGCCAGTCGACCCAGTAGAAGCCTTCCGGGGTGCGCTTGTCGCCTTCCATCAGCTTCGGCCCCTTGGGACGCTTGCCCAGGGAAATGCGATAGGTCTTGAGCGGCTTGCCGTCATTGATCAATTGCAATTGATGGGAAGACTTGAGAATCAGGACTTTCTCGATGATCTTGCCATTCAGGGTTTCCACGGCAGAAGCCTCGGACAACGCGACGAACGACAAACAGAACAGGGCAAGCAACCAGCGCATTGAAACGATTCCCCAGGAGGTGTCGCGACTATTTATGTATAGAAGTTTTTGCAGGCTCGTGCCGCGTCCGGGCGGTCTTTCGACGCCTTTGAGTGATGCCGATATGACATCAGATAATGGCAGGCTGAGCAAGTGGCGGGATCGATTCAGACCGAACGGGATAGACCTCGGTCCGCCGGTCAGCGAAGAAGCATTCTAAGGTACGGCCCACCGTGCGGAAAGCCAGCTCATCCCATGGAATGTCCGCTTCGTCGAATAGTTGCACTTCCAGGCTCTCGGGGCCTGCAGAAAAGTCCAGGTCGGCCAGCTCGGCGCGGAAGAACACATGTACCTGGCTGATATGCGGCACGTCGATCAGGGTATAGATGCTCAGGTTGCGCACCCGGGCGCAGGCTTCCTCGGCGGTTTCGCGAATGGCGGCCTGTTCGATGGTCTCGCCGTTTTCCATGAAACCGGCAGGCAGGGTCCAGTAGCCGCGACGTGGCTCGATGGCCCGTCGGCACAACAACACCTTGGTGCCCCAGGTCGCCACGCAACCGGCGACGATGTTGGGGTTCTGGTAGTGAATGGCCTGACAGCTGTCGCAGACAAAACGCAGGCGCGAATCGCCTTCGGGAATGCGCTGGGTCACCGGGTTACCGCACTGGCTGCAAAATTTCATGCTGGGGTTCCTGAATGCTGCGCCTATCTTGGCGTGCGGCAGTGTCTGTCGGCAAGTTGTCGTTTCGCGACATGGGGCTGTTGCGGGGGTTGGGCGACCGCAGCGATTGGTGCATGATGCCGGGTAGGGCACAGATCGAGAACACTCATGCTGGACGAGCTACTGCATCGGGTTAGCAACCACACACCAAGCACATTGGAGACCGACCGTCGTTTTCCCGAGGCCGCGGTGCTGGTGCCCATCACCCGCAGTGACGAGCCCGAGCTGGTGTTGACCCTGCGTGCCAGCGGCCTGTCGACCCATGGCGGCGAAGTCGCCTTTCCCGGCGGGCGTCGTGACCCTGATGACCCGGACCTGATTTTCACCGCCCTGCGGGAAGCCGAAGAAGAGATCGGCCTGCCGCCGGGGCTGGTCGAGGTGATCGGCCCGCTCAGCCCGCTGATCAGCCTGCATGGCATCCAGGTCACGCCCTATGTTGGAGTGATCCCGGATTTTGTCGAATACCGGGCCAACGATGCGGAGATCGCCGCGGTGTTCAGCGTGCCTCTGGAGTTCTTCCGCAAAGACCCCCGCGAACATACCCATCGCATCGATTATCAGGGCCGCAGCTGGTATGTGCCGAGCTATCGCTATGGCGAATACAAGATCTGGGGGTTGACGGCGATCATGATCGTCGAGTTGATCAACCTGCTGTATGACGCCAAAATCAGCCTGCACCAGCCTCCCAAAAGCTTTATCAATACCTGAAGCCATCGTTCGAATGGTTTGAACCTGCCTGCCTGAGCCTTGAGGACAACACGATGAAATACCGCCTGGGCGACGCCCGCGTCGAAACCCACCCACAGAGCTGGGTCGCACCCAATGCCGTGCTGGTGGGCAGGGTCAAGCTGGAAGAGGGCGCCAACGTCTGGTTCAACGCCGTATTGCGCGGCGACAACGAATTGATCCTGATCGGTAAGAACAGCAACGTCCAGGACGGCACCGTGATGCACACCGACATGGGCTACCCGCTGACCATC
Organism: Pseudomonas sp. GV085; assembly: GCF_003050925.1. Lineage (GTDB taxonomy): Bacteria > Pseudomonadota > Gammaproteobacteria > Pseudomonadales > Pseudomonadaceae > Aquipseudomonas. The sequence continues at coordinate 77,224 of NZ_QAOV01000004.1, forward strand.
GGCACCGGCGTGACCATCGGCCACAACGCCATGCTCCACGGCTGCACCGTCGGCGACTACAGCCTGATCGGGATCAACGCGGTGATTCTCAATGGCGCGAAGATCGGCAAGAACTGCATCATCGGCGCCAACGCGCTGATCGGCGAAGGCAAGGAGATTCCGGACGGATCACTGGTCATGGGTTCGCCCGGCAAAGTGGTGCGCGAACTGACCGAGCCACAAATCAGGATGCTGGAGGCCAGCGCTGCTCACTACGTGCACAACTCGCAGCGTTATGCCCGCGATCTGGCCGAGCAGGAACAATGACCGCCACCGAACGCCCGGTGGCATCGCCCTGCGTGAACATTTGTGCGCTGGACGACGATGATATCTGCACCGGTTGCCAACGCACGGTGGAGGAGATTACCCGCTGGAGCCGCATGACCAACGACGAGCGGCGCAAAGTGCTGGGGTTGTGTCATGAGCGGGCCAAGACCAGTGGGCTTGTCTGGATGATCGGGGCAAAACCGCGGTTGTAGGAGCGAGCTTGCTCCGGGCGGCGTTCCGACGATGGACCTATGAACGCCGCGGGGTGTCAGGTTTTATCGCGTTATCGTTCACGACCATCGCGAGCAAGCTCGCTCCTACAGTATTCTGTGCGGCAAATTGACAGGTACTTTCCCGCCCATGCTCTTCCTGATCGCCTACATCGGCAGCGTCGTGCTGATCAACTACGCCTTTTCCACCGCTCCGCACCTGGACATCATCTGGTCAGCCTGGGGTGGTCTGGTGTTTATCCTGCGCGACATGGTGCAAGCCCGGTTCGGGCATGGCGCCCTCGCGGCGATGCTGGTGGCGCTGGTGTTGTCCTATGTCACCTCCGATCCGTCCATCGCTCTGGCCAGCGCCACGGCGTTCGCGGTTTCCGAGTGCATCGACTGGCTGGTGTTCAGCATCACCAAACGCCCGCTGCATGATCGCCTGTGGATAAGTTCGGCCCTGAGCATTCCCCTCGATACCTTTATCTTTTTCGGCATGATCGACGCCCTGACGCCGGGGGTGATCCTCACCGCCCTGGGTTCGAAGTTCGCCGGGGTCACCGCCGTGTGGCTGATCATGGCCTGGCGCCTGCGCAAACAGGCTGTCGTCAGCTGAAGTTCATGTAAAATGCCGCGCTTTCTCCCCATGGGAAGCGCGCATGGCGACGCGTCCCTCGATGATCCGCTCCTTGAGGACCTTCAGATGACCCGTATCGGAACCCCATTGTCGCCCACCGCGACCCGCGTATTGATGTGTGGCTGTGGCGAGTTGGGCAAGGAGGTGGTGATCGAGCTGCAACGCCTGGGCGTTGAAGTGATTGCCGTGGACCGCTACGCCAATGCGCCGGCCATGCAGGTGGCGCACCGCAGTCACGTGATCAACATGCTCGATGGCGCTGCCTTGCGTGCCGTGATCGAAGCCGAGAAGCCACACTTCATCGTGCCGGAAATCGAAGCCATCGCCACCGCCACCCTGGTGGAACTGGAGGCCGAAGGTTTCAACGTTATCCCGACTGCCCGCGCCGCGCAATTGACCATGAACCGCGAAGGCATCCGTCGCCTGGCCGCTGAAGAACTGGACCTGCCAACCTCGCCCTACCACTTCGCCGATACCTTCGAGGACTACAGCAAAGCCGTCGAAGACCTCGGTTTCCCATGCGTGGTCAAGCCGGTCATGAGTTCCTCGGGCAAGGGCCAGAGCCTGCTGCGCAGCGTCGATGACGTGCAGAAAGCCTGGGATTACGCCCAGGAAGGTGGCCGTGCCGGTAAAGGTCGGGTGATCATCGAAGGCTTCATCGATTTCGACTACGAAATCACCCTGCTGACCGTGCGCCACATCGGCGGCACCACCTTCTGCGCGCCGGTCGGCCACCGTCAGGAAAAGGGCGACTATCAGGAATCCTGGCAGCCGCAAGCCATGAGCCCGATTGCCCTGGCCGAGTCCGAGCGTGTCGCCAAAGCGGTGACCGAAGCCTTGGGTGGCCGTGGTCTGTTCGGCGTCGAGCTGTTCATCAAGGGCGATCAGGTGTGGTTCAGCGAAGTCTCGCCGCGCCCGCACGACACTGGCCTGGTGACCCTGATCTCTCAGGACCTGTCGCAGTTCGCCCTGCACGCGCGAGCCATTCTCGGTCTGCCGATCCCGTTGATCCGTCAGTTCGGGCCATCGGCCTCGGCGGTGATCCTGGTGGAAGGACAGTCGACCCAGACCGCATTCGCCAACCTGGGAGCGGCCTTGAGCGAGCCGGATACCGCGCTGCGCCTGTTCGGCAAGCCTGAAGTCAACGGCCAGCGCCGCATGGGCGTGGCCCTGGCGCGCGACGAGTCGATCGAAGCCGCCCGCGCCAAGGCGACCCGTGCTGCGCAGGCGGTTGTCGTAGAGCTGTAAAAACAGCTATGGCGGGCCTATACCTTCTATAGGCATCGCGCCATTGCTTTACCTGTAGGAGCGAGCCTGCTCGCGATGGACTCAAGAACACCGCGGGGAACCCAGACTCCCCGCGTTATCGTTAACGACCATCGCGAGCAGGCTCGCTCCTACAGGTCATTTATCAATGCTTCAGGCCTGTACCCATGAACTCGCAAAGCATCATCGTCCCGAAAATCTCCACCCTGCCGGTACACGAACCCCGGGCCCGGGCGGTCGTGCGCTGGCTGGTGCGCAAGAACATCATCGAGGAAGAGCTGACCACCTGTGGTCGCACCGGCAATCGCATGGCCCACGCCATCGCCGACGGTGCCCGCGCAGTGGTCCTGCACCCCGAAGCCCTGCCGTTCGGTGAGCCGATCAATGGCCTGGAGATCATCACCAAGCGCTGCATCTATACGCCGGCCAAGGGTTTCCTTGAAGAGGCGGGCTGCGCCGAGTGCCGCAAGGAAATCGGCGAAGCCCTGTTCGAAAGCCTGGAAGACTGGATGCCGGGGCGCACCGACAACTTCACCTGTCCGGAATGCGGGCATGAAGACGACATCAACGGGTTTCTGTTCCTGCAGGAATGCGGCTTCTCCAACCTCGGTTTCATCTTCAACAACTGGGCCGAAGCCGGGTTCAAGCAGAGCTTTCTCGACGAATTCGCCGATTGGCTGGATCAACCGGTCAGTTGGGTGAAAGTCGAACTCTAAACGCCGTATTCCCCTGTAGGAGCTGCCGCAGGCTGCGATCTTTTGATCTTGTTTTCCGAAAATCAAAGTCAAAAGATCGCAGCCTGCGGCAGCTCCTACGAAAAGCCCGAATCCCCGTATATCTGTAACATCGATAATAGACAGAGTTTTACATTGAACCCGAGGGGGTCTCTGACTATAATGTCGCGCTTCCATTTTCCCGCTCGGGAGCCCCCGCGATGCTGCGTATCAGCCAAGAAGCTCTGACATTCGACGACATTCTCCTAGTGCCCGGTTATTCCGAGGTGCTTCCTAACGAAGTCAGTCTCAAGACCCGCCTTACCCGTGGCATCGAGCTGAATATTCCACTGGTTTCCGCCGCCATGGACACCGTCACTGAAGCCCGTCTGGCAATCGCCATGGCTCAGGAAGGTGGTATCGGCATCATCCACAAGAACATGACCATCGAGCAGCAAGCTGCCGAAGTGCGCAAGGTCAAGCGTTACGAAGCCGGTGTGGTCAAGGACCCGATCACCATCGTCGCCGACGCCACCGTGCGCGAGTTGTTCGAACTGACCCGCATGCACAACATCTCCGGCGTTCCGGTGCTGCACAATGGCGACCTGGTCGGCATTGTCACCTCCCGTGACGTGCGTTTCGAGAACCGTCTGGAAGCCACTGTCCGTGAAGTGATGACGCCTAAAGAGCGTCTGGTCACGGTCAAGGAAGGCGCCGACAAGAACGATGTGCGTGAGCTGCTGCACAAGCACCGCATCGAACGCGTGCTGATCGTCGACGACAAATTTGCCCTCAAGGGCATGATGACCGTCAACGACATCGAAAAAGCCAAGGCTTACCCGTTGGCCAGCAAGGACGATCAAGGTCGTCTGCGTGTCGGCGCAGCTGTGGGTACCGGTAAAGATACTGGCGATCGCGTTGCTGCGCTGGTCGCTGCCGGCGTTGACGTGGTGGTGGTCGACACTGCCCACGGTCACTCCAAGGGCGTGATCGACCGCGTTCGCTGGGTCAAACAGAATTTCCCTGAAGTGCAGGTGATCGGCGGCAACATCGCCACCGGCGCTGCCGCCAAGGCCCTGGCCGAAGCCGGCGCTGACGCAGTCAAGGTCGGTATCGGCCCTGGCTCGATCTGCACCACCCGTATCGTCGCCGGTGTCGGCGTGCCGCAAATCAGTGCCATCGCCAACGTTGCCGCAGCCCTTGAAGGCACCGGCGTGCCGTTGATCGCCGACGGCGGCATCCGTTTCTCCGGTGACCTGTCCAAGGCCATCGTGGCCGGTGCTTCCTGCGTGATGATGGGCTCGATGTTCGCCGGTACCGAAGAGGCTCCGGGCGAGATCGAACTGTTCCAGGGCCGTTCGTACAAGGCTTATCGCGGCATGGGTTCGCTGGGCGCCATGTCCCAGGCCCAGGGTTCCTCCGACCGTTACTTCCAGGACTCCTCGGCAGGCGCCGAGAAGCTGGTTCCGGAAGGCATCGAAGGCCGTGTTCCGTACAAGGGCACCCTGAGCGCGATCATCCACCAGTTGATGGGCGGCCTGCGTTCCTCGATGGGCTACACCGGCAGTGCCGACATCGAAGAAATGCGCACCAAGCCTGAGTTCGTGCGGATCACCGGCGCTGGCATGGCCGAATCCCACGTTCACGACGTGCAGATCACCAAGGAAGCGCCAAACTACCGCGTAGGTTGAGCCTTCAAGCAACAAGCTAAGCAACCGGGGCTGTTTTATTCAGCCCCGAGTTGTTTCTGAATCACGACTGTTTCCGAATTTTTTAGACGAGACTGAATCATGGCCCTCGACATTCACGCTCACCGCATCCTGATCCTCGACTTCGGTTCCCAGTACACCCAACTGATCGCCCGCCGCGTGCGTGAAATCGGCGTGTACTGCGAACTGCATCCGTTCGACATGGACGATGAAGCGATTCGCGAATTCGCTCCTAAAGGCGTCATCCTCGCCGGCGGCCCGGAGTCGGTTCACGAAGCCAACAGCCCTCGCTGCCCGCAAGCCGTTTTCGATCTGGGCGTGCCGGTCTTCGGTATCTGCTACGGCATGCAGACCATGGCCGAGCAACTGGGTGGCAAGGTTGAAGGTTCCGAGCTGCGTGAGTTCGGCTATGCCCGCGTAGACGTGGTCGGCAAGAGCCGCCTGCTCGACGGCATCGAAGACCACATCGACGCCGACGGCCTGTTCGGCCTCGACGTGTGGATGAGCCACGGTGACAAGGTCACCCGCATGCCGGAAGACTTCCACATCCTGGCCAGCACCCCGAGCTGCCCGATCGCCGGCATGTTCAGCGACGAACGTCGCTACTACGGCGTGCAGTTCCACCCGGAAGTGACCCACACCAAGCAGGGCGGCCGCATCCTGTCGCGCTTCATCCTCGACATCTGCGAGTGTGAAGCCCTGTGGACTCCGTCGAAGATCGCTGAAGACGCCATCGCCCAGGTTCGCGCCCAGGTCGGCACCGACAACGTCCTGCTCGGCCTGTCTGGCGGCGTGGACTCGTCCGTGGTTGCCGCGCTGTTGCACAAGGCCATCGGCGACCAGCTGACCTGCGTATTCGTCGACAACGGCCTGCTGCGTCTGCACGAAGGCGAGCAAGTGATGGCCATGTTCGCCGAGAACATGGGCGTCAAGGTGATCCGCGCCAACGCCGAAGAGCAGTTCCTGGGCAACCTGGCCGGCGAAGCCGACCCGGAGAAAAAACGCAAGATCATCGGCCGTACCTTCATCGACGTGTTCGATGCCGAATCCTGCAAGCTGGACAACATCAAGTACCTGGCCCAGGGCACCATCTACCCGGACGTGATCGAATCGGCTGGCGCGAAAAGCGGCAAGGCCCACGTGATCAAGTCGCACCACAACGTGGGCGGCCTGCCGGAAGAAATGAACCTCAAGCTGGTTGAACCGCTGCGCGAGCTGTTCAAGGACGAAGTCCGTCGTCTGGGCCTGGAACTGGGCCTGCCGTACGACATGGTCTACCGTCACCCGTTCCCGGGCCCGGGCCTGGGTGTGCGGATCCTTGGTGAAGTGAAGAAGGAATACGCCGACCTGCTGCGTCGCGCCGACCATATCTTCATCGAAGAGCTGCGCAAGGCCGACTGGTACCACAAGGTCAGCCAGGCATTCGTGGTGTTCCAGCCGGTGAAATCGGTAGGCGTGGTTGGCGATGGCCGTCGTTACGCCTGGGTCGTGGCCCTGCGTGCCGTGGAAACCATCGACTTCATGACTGCGCGTTGGGCACACCTGCCTTACGAACTGCTGGAAACCGTCAGCGGCCGCATCATCAATGAAATCGAAGGCATCTCCCGCGTCACTTACGACGTGTCGAGCAAGCCGCCGGCGACGATTGAGTGGGAGTGATCCTGCACAAGCCTTGATGGTTTGATCGCTTAAAAAAGGCCGTGTGAACGTGAGTTCACACGGCCTTTTGCGTTTCAGCGCCGGGCCACATCCGAAAAGTAGAATTTATCCAGCGTATGCCGCGACTCGGTGTACTCGAACTGCCGGCCATCCTGCAAAAACGTCTGGTTGCTGACCACGATCACATGGCTCTGGCCGTCGAGGTCCAGGTGTTGCTGGTCGTCCTTGCTGCAGGGCACCGCTTCGATGGTGCGCTGGGCGTAGGCGATTTGCAGTTGCAGGGTCTGCTCGATGAAGGCGTAGATCGATTGTTCGGCGATGTCGCGGGACAGGCCGGGAATCACGTCGCTGACGAAATGGTTGATGTCGAGGATCACCCGTTTGCCGTCGATTCGCCGCACGCGCTTGATCCGCGTGATCAGGCTGCCTTCTTCAGCCTGGATGTGTTCGAGCAGTGGGCCTTCGAGGGGAATCTGGGTGAATTCGACCACCTCGGTGCTGACGTCGTTGCCCAGTCGCGGGTAGGTTTCCTGGAAGCTGACGATACCGCCGAGCTGAAATTCGATCGGGTTGGTCGACAGCACGAAGGTGCCTTTGCCATGGACTTTCTGCGCAAAACCGCGTTCCTGCAATTGCTCGATGGCCTTGCGCACGGTGCCGCGACTGGCTTGATAGCTGTCCATCAGTTCGGTTTCGGAAGGCAATCGGGCGCCGCGTTCCAGACGCTCGGTCGTGATGCTGGCAAGCAGATCGCTGTAGATCTGGTTGTATTTACTCATGGGGATGGCTCTATGCCGCACTGTGCTCAAGGTTTCGAACCTTAAGGGCAGGGTAGGGGTTTGTCTATGCGGCTTTGGGTTTCTTTGACTTCGGAGGTAGGAAATATCGCTGCCTGCCGGGTTCAGGATAAACAAAATCAAACTCGTCTGTACGAGTTGTTGCAATAACTCGTACAGACGAGTACTTTTCGCTTCGGCGTGCTGCCAATAACAAAAAACTACAGTGGAAGAACAAGCATGAGCCACGACTATCCGAATATCGTCACTGAGCTGCTGCACAGCCTCGGTGGCAGCGACAACCTCGAGCAGGCCGCGCATTGCGTCACACGGCTGCGCCTGGCCCTCAAGGACCCGAGCCTGGTCAACAGCGCCACGTTGAACCAGATCGATCTGGTCAAAGGCTCGTTCTTTACCGGCGGCCTGTTCCAGGTGGTCATCGGCCCCGGCGAAGTGGAGAAGGTCTACGCCGAGCTGCGCCGGCAAACCGGTCTCGCCGCCTCGACCATCGCCGACGTTAAACAAAAAAGCGCCGACAAGATCCACCCGATGCAGCGATTGGTGCGGGTATTTTCCGACGTGTTCATGCCGATTCTCCCGGCGCTGATCATTGCCGGCCTGCTGATGGGCATCAACAACCTGATCGGCGCCAAGGGCATGTTCATCGAGGGCAAGACCCTGCTCGATGCCTACCCCAAGCTTGACGGGCTCTGGAGCCTGATCAACCTGATGGCCAACACCTCGTTCGTGTTTCTCCCGGCGCTGGTGGGCTGGTCGGCGGCCAAGCGCTTTGGCGGCAGCGAAATCCTCGGCATTGTGCTCGGCCTGATGCTGGTGCACCCGGATCTGCTCAATGCCTGGAACTACGGCAAAGCAGTGGCGGGGCTGGAGGGGCAGAGCCTGCCGTACTTCGACATCCTCGGTATGTTTCAGATCGAGAAAGTCGGTTATCAGGGACAAATCCTGCCGATCCTGCTGGCGGCCTACGTGATGAGCGTGATCGAAAAGTGGCTGCGGGCGCGAGTGCCTAACGCGGTGCAATTGCTGGTGGTGCCGATCACTACCATCGTCGTCACCGGTGTGCTGGCGCTGGCGGTGATTGGCCCGGTAACCCGTCATCTGGGGATTCTCATCACCGAAGGCGTGGTCACCCTGTTCGACCTGGCGCCCATGGTCGGCGGCGCGATTTTCGGGCTGCTCTACGCACCGCTGGTGATCACCGGTATGCACCACATGTTTCTCGCGGTCGACCTGCAACTGATCTCCACCCAGGGCGGCACGTTCATCTGGCCGATGATCGTCATGTCCAACCTCGCCCAGGGCAGCGCGGCACTGGCGGTGTTTTACATGACCCGCAGTGTGCGGGACAAAAGCATGGCCTCGACTTCGGCGATTTCTGCCTACTTCGGCATCACCGAACCGGCCATGTTCGGGGTCAACCTGCGCTACAAGTTTCCGTTCTATGCGGCCCTGATCGGTTCGGCGCTGGGCAGCGTTTTCCTGTCGCTGAACAAGGTCCAGGCCTCGGCGATCGGCGTCGGCGGATTGCCCGGTTTCATCTCGATCATTCCGCAGTTCATTCCGATGTTCGTGATCGGGATGGTGATTGCCATGGTCGTGCCGTTTGTTCTGACCTGCGGGTTGAGCATGAGGATTGTCCGGCCAGGGTATCGGGTCGCCTGACAGATCGCATTCGCGAGCAGGCTCGCTCCCACAGGTTGACCGCATTCCAAATGTGGGAGCGAGCCTGCTCGCGAAGAGGCCCGCAAGGCCAGTACAAAACTTACTGAAGGAATAGCGCCATGCAAGACTGGCAACGTTCGGTGATCTACCAGATCTACCCGAAGAGTTTTCACAGCCACGCCGGCAAACCCACGGGGGATTTGCTCGGCGTCGTGGCCAAGCTCGATTACCTGCACTGGCTGGGTGTCGATTGCCTGTGGATCACGCCGTTCCTGCGTTCGCCCCAGCGCGACAACGGTTACGACATCAGCGATTACTACGCCATCGACCCGAGCTACGGGACCATGGCCGACTGCGAGTTGCTGATCGCCGAGGCCGGTAAGCGCGGGATCAAATTGATGCTCGACATCGTGGTCAATCACACCTCGATCGAACACACCTGGTTCCAGCAGGCCCGCAGCAGCCTCGATAACCCTTACCGCGACTTCTACATCTGGCGCGACCAGCCGAACAACTGGGAATCCAAGTTCGGCGGTTCGGCCTGGGAGTACGAGGCCCAGACCGGTCAATACTATCTGCACTTGTTCGACCACACGCAGGCCGACCTGAACTGGGACAACCCCCAGGTGCGTGCCGAAGTCTTCAAGATGATGCGTTTCTGGCGCGACAAAGGCGTGGGTGGTTTCCGTCTGGACGTGATCAACCTGATTTCCAAACCAGCGGATTTCCCCGAGGACAACACCGACGGTCGACGTTTCTACACCGACGGCCCGAACGTCCACGACTACTTGCAGCAAATGCACCGTGAAGTGTTCGAAGGCCATGACCTGATCAACGTCGGCGAGATGTCATCCACCAGCCTGGAACACTGCATTCGCTATTCGCGGCCAGAGTCGAAAGAGCTCTCGATGACCTTCAACTTTCATCACTTGAAGGTGGATTACCCGAACCTGCAAAAGTGGATTCGCGCCGATTTCGACTTCCTCGCACTCAAGCGCATCCTCTCCGACTGGCAAACCGGCATGCAGGCCGGCGGCGGCTGGAACGCACTGTTCTGGTGTAACCACGATCAGCCACGGGTGGTCTCGCGTTTTGGTCATGACGGTGAGCATCGGGTGGAGTCGGCGAAGATGCTCGGTACGGCGCTGCATTTCCTGCAGGGCACGCCGTTTGTGTATCAAGGTGAAGAACTGGGCATGACCAATCCGGGGTTCGATCACATCGATCAGTACCGCGATGTCGAAACCCTGAACATTTACCGGCTCAAGCGCGAAGCCGGTAGCAGCGATGCCGACAACATGGCGGCGATCATGCAGAAGTCCCGGGACAACGGTCGCACGCCCATGCACTGGAACGCCGGGCCGAACGCCGGTTTCAGCGCTGCCGAACCATGGATCGGGGTGCCGGCCAACGCGGCGCAGATCAACGTCGCCCACCAACTCGACGACCCGGATTCCGTGCTGCATCACTACCGTCAGCTGATCGCCCTGCGCCGCCGTGAAACGCTGATGTCCGACGGTGTGTATCGGCAGTTGTTGCCTGAGCACACGCAAATATGGGCGTACGTGCGTGAAGGCCATGGCGAGCGTTTGCTGGTGCTGAACAACTTCTACGGCACGCCGTGCGAAGTCGAACTGCCGGATGAGGTGATCAGCGAAGCGATGGCGCAACGGCTGGTGATCAGCAACTACCCGGACTGTCCGCTGCGTAGTCAGCAGGTGTTTTTACGGCCATTCGAGTCGTTCGTGCTGCACCTGACTAACCACTAGCCCTTAACCAATAAAAGCACTGTTTCAAAAAACACGCAGAACACTGCGCGGGGGAGTTTTGCGCGCCGTTTTTTGCTGCATCACACAATAAAAATAATGGGGTGGTTCTTGAAAACAACAATAAATCGCAGCCTTGTAGCGGCGGGCGCGTGCCTGGCATTACCACTGTCGGCCCAGGCGCTGGAGTTCTCCGGTTACTTGCGCAGCGGCGTCGGGACCTCGGTTAACAGCGGTGAGCAGCAGTGTTTCCAGTTGCAGGGAGCGCAGTCCAAATACCGTTTGGGTAACGAATGTGAGCAGTACGCTGAACTTGAACTGCGCCAGGATATGTACACCCTGGACGATGGTTCGGTACTCAGCGTCGACGGCATGGCATCGCTGTATAACCAGTACGACAAGGACCTGACTTTCAACGGTGACAACGGCTCGGTGCGCATGCCCCAGATGTACGTGCAATGGTCGAACATGCCCAGCCTCAACGGCGGTTCGCTGTGGGCCGGTCGGCGTTACTACAAACGCAACGATATCCACATTTCCGACTTCTACTACTGGAACCAGAGCGCCACGGGTGGTGGTATCGAGGATGTGAAGATCGGCGACCTGAAATACAGCTACGCCTTTTCGCGCAAGGACAACCTGTACCAGAAGGATTATGTCACCCGGCAGGATTTCAACGTCGCAGGTTTTCAGACCAACCCCGGCGGTGAGCTGGAGTTTGGCCTCAGTTACATCGAAAAACCTGGCCGCAGCGATGCGCACGCAGGTTGGGCAATCACCGCCCAGCATGTGCAGAAAGACTTCCTCGGCGGTAAGAACAAACTGGCGCTGCAATACGGCGAAGGGCCTGGCACCGGGTTGGGTTACACCGGCGATGTGGGCCTGGACGACAGCAACAAGAGCTACCGGCTGGTGGAATTCTTCGACTGGCAAGTGACACCGCGTTTTGGTGGTCAGGTCGAAGCGGTCTATCAGAAGGATATCCGCCCGGACGGTAACGGCCAGAACTGGATTTCCCTGGGTGTTCGCCCGGCTTACGCAATCACCGACCAATTCAAGTTGGTGACTGAGCTGGGACACGATCAGGTCAAGGCCTCGGGAGGTACGCGCAAGTTGAGTAAATTCTCCTTTGTCCCAACCTGGTCGCCAAAAGGCCCGGGGTTCTGGGAACGTCCCGAGGTGCGTTTGTACTACACCTATGCCAGCTGGAACGAGGCGGCCAAACGGGCGGCCAACGAGCTGGCGGCGGGTTCGGCGTTGTCCGACACCGGTTCCTTCGGCACGGCGCGACACGGTGCGAACGTCGGATTGCAGGTCGAGTATTGGTGGAAATAAACGCAGCATGACCCCCGTAGGAGCTGCCGAAGGCTGCGATCTTTTGATCTTGACGTCCTTGCGGACGCAAAAGATCGTCCGAACGCGGCCCGAACCTTCGGCAGCGCCTACCCGGTACCGCAATATCCCAGCGTCTTTTATAAAGAACAAAACAGCAGGTGACGTCATGGCCACACCCCAACAATTGCAACTGCTGGCACCTTTGTCCGGCGTGCTGATGCCGCTGGACCAGGTGCCCGATCAGGTGTTTTCCAGCCGCGTGATCGGTGACGGTCTATGCATCGATCCGACCTCGCAAACCTTGTGCGCACCGCTGGCAGGAGTGATCAGCAACGTGCAGGCCAGTGGGCATGCGGTCAGCATCACTGACGACAATGGCGTGCAGGTATTGATGCACATCGGCCTCGACACCGTGAACCTGGCCGGCAAGGGTTTCACCCGGTTGGTGGAAGAAGGTCAGCGGGTGGTGGTGGGGCAGGCGCTGATCGAGTTCGATGCCGATTACATTGCCTTGAACGCCCGCAGTTTGTTGACCTTGATGCTGGTGGTCAGCGGTGAGCCGTTCACCTGGCTGGCGCCCGAAACGGGTGTGGTGGAAAGTGGCCAGCCGCTGCTGAGTCTGAATCCATCCGAAGTGGCGGCCGATGAGCGGATTGCGCAGGAGGGCGAAGCGCTGTTCTCCAAACCGGTGACGCTGGCCAATGCCAACGGCTTGCACGCTCGCCCTGCGGCAGTGTTTGCCCAGGCGGCGAAAGGCTTTTCGGCGAGCATTTGCCTGCATAAACAGCAGGCCAGCGCGAACGCCAAATCCCTGGTGGCGATCATGGCTTTGCAGACCGCCCATGGTGATGTCCTGCAGGTCAGCGCGGCGGGCGCGGATGCCGAAGCGGCGATCAAGACGCTGGCCGAGTTGCTGGCTGCCGGTTGCGGAGAAACCGTGACGGTGGTGGCAGAGGCCGAGACAGTTGTGGTCGAGACCTCATCGCTGAAAGTGCTGCGCGGCGTCTGCGCCTCGGCGGGGTCGGCGTTTGGCCAAGTGGTGCAAATTGCGCAGCAGACACTTGAGGTGAGCGAGTTCGGCGAGAGTCCGCAGGCAGAGCGCGAGCACCTGTCCCGGGCGTTGGCGGCGGCGGTTATGGCACTGCAGCAGTTGCGTGACAACGCCACAGGTGACGCCCAGGCAGACATCTTCAAGGCGCATCAGGAACTGCTCGAAGACCCAGGCCTGCTGGATCAGGCCCTGGCACTGATCAACGCCGGCAACAGCGCCGGTTTCGCCTGGCGTGCGGCCACCGAGTCGACGGCAGCCTTGTTCAAAAGCCTGGGCAATGCTTTGCTGGCCGAACGGGCCGCAGACCTGGCCGATGTCGGTCAACGGGTGCTCAAGTTGATTCTCGGTGTAGAAGATCGTGCGATGGAGTTGCCGGACGGGGCGATTCTGATTGCCGAGCAACTGACGCCCTCCCAAACGGCTGGTCTGGACACGCGCAAGGTGCTGGGGTTCGCCACGGTCGGCGGTGGAGCTACCAGCCATGTGGCGATTCTCGCGCGGGCCTTCGGCTTGCCGGCGATCTGCGGCTTGCCGGTTCAGGTGTTGGCACTGGCCAACGGCACCCGGGTGTTGCTCGATGCCGACAAGGGCGAGTTGCAGCTGGATCCTGATCTGGCCGCCATCGAGCAGTTGCAAACCCATCGTCAGCAGCAAAAGAAACGCCAGCAATACGAGCTTGAAAATGCAGGACTGGCCGCCTGTACCCGTGATGGGCATCACGTTGAAATCACCGCCAATATCGCTTCGCTGGCCGAAGCCGAACAGGCGATGGCGCTGGGTGGCGAGGGCGTCGGTCTGTTGCGTTCGGAGTTTCTTTATCTGGATCGCAATCATGCGCCAAGCCATGACGAGCAAGCGTCCACCTACAGCGCCATCGCCCGCACCCTGGGGCCAGCGCGCAATCTGGTGGTGCGCACCCTGGATGTCGGCGGTGACAAGCCGTTGGCCTACGTGCCGATGGAGCGCGAAACCAACCCGTTTTTGGGCATGCGCGGGATTCGTTTGTGCCTGGAGCGTCCGCAACTGTTGCGCGATCAGTTCAAGGCGATTTTGAGCAGCGCCGGGCTGGCTCGCCTGCACATCATGCTGCCGATGGTCGCGCAGCTGTCGGAGTTGCGGCTGGCTCGTCAGCTGCTTGCAGAAGAGGCGCTGGCATTGGGGCTCACGGAACTGCCGAAACTGGGGATCATGATCGAAGTACCAGCGGCGGCGTTGATGGCTGACCTGTTTGCGCCCGAGGTGGATTTCTTCTCCATCGGCACCAACGACCTGACCCAATACACCCTGGCCATGGACCGCGATCACCCACGGCTGGCCAGTCAGGCCGACAGTTTTCATCCGTCGGTGTTGCGCTTGATTGCCAGCACCGTGAAAGGCGCTCATGCCCATGGCAAATGGGTCGGTGTGTGCGGCGCCATGGCTTCGGAAAAACTGGCGGTGCCGCTGTTGCTGGGGCTTGGGGTGGATGAGCTTTCGGTGAGTGTGCCGTTGATTCCGGCGATCAAAGCGGTGGTTCGTGAAGTGGACCTGCTGGATTGCCAGGCCATCGCCCAGCAGGTGCTGGGGCTGGAAAGTGCCGAGCAGGTACGCGAGGCATTGCGGCAGCACCACGAGACAACGGTCAATACTTCACTGGTTCTGGAGAACTGAGCATGTTCGAGAAAATGCAGCGGGCGTTCTGGAAAGCGTTGACGCCGGACCTGGTGGTGGATGAGCCGAAAGTGGTGGCTCAGCCTGTTTGCGGTTTGGCCCCGAATGTCGTGGCCGCGCTGGGTGGTGTGGATAACCTCAAGTCGCAACAGCCGGTGGCGCTGACCCGGGTGCGGGTGGAGTTGCGGGATGTGGTGCAAATGGATCGGCAGGCGCTAACGGCTGCGGGGGTGCCGGGAGTGATGCTGCTGGAGGGTGGAGTTGTTCATCTGATCACCGGCCTTCAGCCATAACCGGACCTTTGTGATGAGGGGGGGCCGCCCCTCACCCCGTAGGAGCTGCCGAAGGTTCGGGCCGCGTTCGGACGATCTTTTGATCTTGCTCTTGTGGCGACCATCCGCCGCTCTGCCCTTACTGTTTCTCAACCGCAGGTGTATCGTATTCGCCTTTTGCAGGCCCCTCGCCTGTGGTTGATACGTGAGGTAGTTGAGTTCATGTCCTTTACCCGTCGCCAATTCCTCGGTGGCCTGGCCGGTCTTGTTGTCGTTGGTGTCGGAGCCGGTGGCGCGTCGCGTTACTGGCTGGGCAAAATGGCCGACGCTGACGCCGGCCACGACTATGAGCTGATCGCCGCCCCGCTGGACGTCGAACTGGTGGCCGGGCACAAGACTCAGGCCTGGGCGTTCGGCCCATCGGCGCCGGGCACTGAGTTGCGCGTGCGTCAGGGCGAATGGCTGCGGGTGCGCTTCATCAACCACCTGCCGGTGGCGACCACCATTCACTGGCACGGCATTCGTCTGCCGCTGGAAATGGACGGTGTGCCGTATGTCTCGCAATTGCCGGTGCTGCCGGGCGAGTACTTCGACTACAAATTCCGCGTGCCCGACGCCGGCAGCTACTGGTATCACCCACACGTGAACAGCAGCGAAGAACTCGGTCGCGGACTGGTCGGCCCGTTGATCATCGAGGAGCGCGAGCCCACCGGTTTCAAATACGAAAAGACCTTGAGCCTCAAGAGCTGGCACGTCGATGAAGAGGGCGCGTTCGTCGCGTTCAGCATTCCTCGCGAAGCAGCCCGTGGCGGCACGGCGGGGGGCTTGTCGACCATCAACGGTGTCTCACAAGCGGTGATCGACTTGCCCGCCGGGCAGATCACCCGCGTACGCCTGCTCAACCTCGACAATACGCTGACGTATCGTCTCAATATCCCAGGCGTCGAAGCGCAGATCTACGCGCTGGACGGCAATCCGATTGAACCACGACCACTGGGCAAGGAATACTGGCTGGGTCCTGGCATGCGCATTTGCCTGGCGATCAAGGCCCCGCCGGCCGGTGAAGAGCTGTCGTTACGCAACGGTCCGGTGCGCCTGGGCACGTTCCGTTCGGTGGCCAATACCGATGCGCCGACCGAGTGGCCACCGGCACTGCCGGCCAATCCGATCGCCGAACCGGACCTGGCCAATGCCGAGAAACTCAACTTCAATTTCGAATGGGTCGGCTCGGTATCGGTCAACGTCGAAAACGGCAAGCCGCCGAGCCTGTGGCAGATCAACGGCAAGGCCTGGGACATCAGCGACAAGACCTGCGCCGACCGCCCGATTGCCAAGCTTGAGAAGGGCAAGAGCTACATTTTCGAATTGAAGAACATGACTCAGTACCAACACCCGATTCACCTGCACGGCATGAGCTTCAAGGTCATTGCCTCGAACCGGCACAAGGTCATTCCGTATTTCACCGACACCTACCTGCTGGGCAAGAACGAGCGCGCGCAAGTGGCGCTGGTGGCGGATAATCCTGGCGTGTGGATGTTCCACTGCCATGTGATCGATCACATGGAAACCGGCCTGATGGCCGCCATCGAGGTGGCGTGATGCGACAGATTCGTCCCGCTGCCATCATCGACCGCAGTCGTGATCGCGAATTCATGCACGAAGCCCTGGCACTGGCGGCGCAAGGCGCGGCCCTTGGCGAAGTGCCGGTGGGCGCTGTGCTGGTACAGGACGGGGAAATCATCGGGCGCGGTTTCAATTGCCCGATCAGTGCCAGTGACCCGAGCGCTCACGCCGAGATGGTCGCCATCCGCGCCGCCGCCCAGGCCGTGAGCAACTACCGCCTGCCGGGCAGCACGCTGTATGTGACGCTGGAACCGTGCAGCATGTGCGCAGGCCTGATCGTGCATTCGCGGATTGCGCGGGTGGTGTACGGCGCACTAGAGCCGAAAGCCGGGATCGTGCAGAGCCAGGGGCAGTTTTTTACCCAGGGCTTTTTGAATCACCGGGTGTTGTATGAAGGCGGGGTGTTGGCGCAGGAGTGCGGGGCGGTGCTGAGCGAGTTCTTCAAGGCCCGAAGAGCGAGGCCCGCAGACTGAACACCGAACCCCTGTAGGAGCGAGCCTGCTCGCGATGGTGTATCAGCTACATTGATGCCGACTGACACACCATCGCGAGCAGGCTCGCTCCTACAGGGATCTCCGTCGGGACAATTATTTTCGGGCGACGATGACGGCCCGCATCGGCGCCGGCAAACCTTCGATGGTCTTGCTGTGATCCTCGGGATCGAGGAAGTCACTGAGCGACTGATACTTCATCCACTCCGTCCCGCGCTGCTCCTCGACCGTGGTGGTGCTCACGTCCACGCACTTCACATCGGTGAACCCTGCGCGACGCAACCACAACTCCAGCGCCGGCACCGATGGCAGGAACCACACGTTACGCATCTGCGCGTAGCGGTCTTCCGGCACCAGCACCTGGTGTTTGTCGCCTTCGACTACCAGCGTTTCCAGCACCAGTTCGCCGCCCTTGACCAGACAATCCTTCAGCGCCAGCAAATGCTCGATGGGCGAACGACGGTGGTAGAACACGCCCATGGAAAACACTGTGTCGAAACCTTCGAGGTTTGGCGGCAGGTCTTCGAACGGGAAGGGCAGGTGCCAGGCATTCGGCTCGGACAGGTAACGCTGCACCGCCTGGAACTGACAGAAGAACAGCCAGTTCGGATCGACACCGATCACACTGTCGGCACCGGCGCCGAGCATGCGCCACATGTAGTAGCCGTTGCCGCAGCCGACATCGAGGATGCGCTTGCCCGCAAGGTCCAGGTGCGGGGCGACCCGCGACCATTTCCAGTCCGAGCGCCATTCAGTGTCGACGTGCACGCCGAACAGGTCGAACGGTCCCTTGCGCCATGGCGACAGGCCCATCAACGCGGTGCGCATTTGCGCGCGGGTTTCATCGTCGCAATCGGTGTCCAGCTTCAGGCCATTGAGCAAATCGACTTCGCTCGGCTGGATCTTCGGCAGGGCGTCCAGTGCGCTTTGCCAGCGCTCCAGATCGCCATGACCCTTTTCCATTTTCTTGTCGAGTTGTGCCTGCAGGGTGTTGGCCCAGTCGGCCAGCGGGGTGCCGGCCAGACGGCGGGCGAGGGGGGACAGATCAATCATGGCAAGGCAATCAACGAGGCAAAGTTAAGACACTGGAACCACGGCACGACTTTCGAGAACCCGGCGGCCAGCAGGCGTTCGCGGTGTTCTTCGAGGCTGTCGGGCTTCATGACGTTTTCGATGGCGCTGCGTTTCTGGGCGATTTCCAGTTCGCTGTAGCCGTTGGCGCGTTTGAAGGCCACGTGCAGATCGGTCAGCAGCGCGTGTTCTTCGGCATCGTTGAAGCGCAGTTTCTCCGAGAGAATCAGAGCACCGCCGGGCAGCAGTGATTGGCGGATGCGCGACAGCAACGCCGCGCGCTGGTCCGGGGCGATGAATTGCAGGGTGAAGTTCAGCGCCACCACCGAGGCTGGCTGAAATTGAAGGGCGAGGATGTCGCCCTCGATCACTTCAACCGGCAGCAACTCCTGGAACATTGAATCCTGACCGTTGAGGTACTCGCGGCAGCGTTCGACCATCGCCGCCGAGTTATCCACAGCGATCACCCGGCAACCCTCGGTGCGCACGTGCCGGCGCAGGGCCTGGGTCACGGCACCCAGCGAAGAGCCCAGGTCGTAAAGCACGCTGTCCCGCTGGGCGAACTGCGCGGCAAGCACGCCGAGGTTTTCCACGATGGTCGGATAACCCGGCACCGAGCGCTTGATCATGTCCGGGAACACCCGCACCACGTCCTCGTTAAAGGCGAAGTCAGGCACCTGGGCCAAAGGCTGGGCGAAAAGGCGATCGGATTCTTTGCTCACGGCGGTTCCAGCGGTGTAGGTGGAAAAGGCCGGCATTTTAGCCAAGTTGGCGCGGGGATGCGCGGGTTGTCTGATAAAGCGCCAAATCAAAAGATCGCAGCCTGCGGCAGCTCCTACATTGGAACGCGATCCCTGTAGGAGCTGCCGCAGGCTGCGATCTTTTCTCATGCCGGTTGCGTTTTTTTGCTGAAAGCCGAGGCCGTGATCCCCCATTGCCCAAGCCAGTAGCTGAGGATAATCACATATGGCGCCGCATCGAACGGCACCACAAACCGACTGATGCCGATCACGCTGTCGGAGAATACGAATGCCACTGCGCCCGCCGCCGCCAGCAGCGCCGAACGCTTGGACACACCGGTCCCGAGTCGGGCCAGGGCGCGCCAGAGCATGGCGCTGATCGCCGTGCCATAGACAATCACCGGCACCAGCAATGGCCCTAGGCCGTTGGCAATCAAAATCCCCAGCAGGACGGCGCCGACACCGAGGGCCAACACCAGCGGCAGCGCGGCCAGGCGTCGGCAATCGCTCAGATAAGCCTTGAGATAAGCCAGATGCGCAACCAGAAACGCGCCAAGGCCAAACACGAACAGATCCCCCGGCCACGCCAGCAGTACATCGCCGACCAGGGAGAAAATCAAGCCGAGGCTGATCCAGCGCCGATATTCGCCGGGTGGTGCGTCATGCAGCCAGCCGAGCAGGGCCAGTATCGGCAGCGGCTTGACCAGCAGGCACAGCAGCGAGGCATGCACGCTCAGGCCGTAAAGAAAGGTCACCGCGCCCATCAGCGCCAGAATCAGCCAGCCCACGGTCAGTTGACCGAGATTGCGCAGTCGAACGAATCCACCGGCAGCACTTCCGGTGCCCACGGCTGTTGCGAGGTCAGGCGCAAGCGCCCGGTGCCGGTCGCGAAGGCTTGAAAACGCCAGGTCGAGACCCCGGCCGCGCCGACGATGCCGGCATCTTCCGGGTTTCGATAAACCTCTGGCCCCAGGGCGTGTAGTACGCCACCAGCCGAATCCTGGATCGCCCAGCGATAACCCGTGGTCGGGTTGCTCGGCAGGGTCAGGATCAGGTTTTGCCCGTTGTTGAGCTGCACCGGGCATTCGCTTTGTTTTTCCACGGTCACGTTATGCGCAGGTTGCGTGGTACACGCGGCCAGCAGGGCGAGGGCGAGGGGGACAAACAGGCGAATGGGGGACATAGGCTCAGGGGCTCCGGCGTTCACGACGAACGGCGAGCATAACTTAAGATGGGACAAAGTGTGACAGCCGCGGAAGGAGGCGGTGGCAGGGCTGACGCCATCGCGAGCAGGCTCACTCCTACAGTGGTTGGCGGTGTTCACAAATTGTGTGTTCATCACAACACCCTGTAGGAGCGAGCCTGCTCGCGATAGCGATGGAGCAGGCACTACATCACTTTCAGAACAACACCTTCGCCACATCCGCAAACCGCTTGGCGAAGTGCACGGTAATGCCTTCCTTCAGATACTCCGGCAGCTCCTCGAAATTCCCCCGGTTCGCCTCCGGCAGAATCAGCTCGAATATCTTCTGCCGCCGCGCCGCAATCACCTTTTCCCGCACCCCGCCAATCGGCAGGACATGCCCGGTCAACGTCAACTCACCGGTCATGGCCACGCCTTTTTTCGGCGGTTGGTTGCGCGCCAGCGACAGCAGGGCACTGGCCATGGTCACGCCGGCGCTCGGGCCGTCCTTCGGCGTGGCGCCTTCCGGCACGTGCAGGTGGACGAAGGCTTCGTCGAAGAACTTCGGATCGCCGCCATACGACTTCAGGTGCGAGCTGACGTAGCTGTAGGCGATTTCCGCCGATTCTTTCATCACGTCACCCAGTTGCCCGGTCAGCTTGAACCCACGGTTGAGGGTGTGGATGCGTGTGGCTTCGATTGGCAGGGTCGCACCGCCCATGCTGGTCCAGGCAAGGCCAGTGATCACGCCGACACCCGACAGCACCTGCTCGTTGCGGAACACCGGTTTGCCGAGTGAGGTTTCGAGGTCTTTCGGCCCGAGCTTGATCACCGAGTTCGGCTCGTCGAGCAGTTTCATCACCGCTTTTCTCACCAGTTTGCCGAGGTTTTTTTCCAGCTGACGCACGCCTGCTTCACGGGCATAACCGTCGATCAGGGCCTTGAGCGCGCTGTCGCTGATGCTCAGGCTGCCCTTGGACACGCCGGCTTTCTCAAGCTGCTTGGGCCACAGGTGACGCTTGGCGATGGCGACTTTTTCTTCGGTGATGTAACCCGACAGGCGAATCACTTCCATCCGGTCCAGCAACGGGACGGGGATCGAATCGAGGGTGTTGGCGGTGCAGATGAACAGGACTTTCGACAGGTCCATGCGCAGGTCGAGATAGTGGTCGAGGAATTCGACGTTCTGCTCAGGATCGAGGGTTTCCAGCAGCGCCGAGGCCGGGTCGCCCTGGTAGCTCTGGCCCATCTTGTCGATCTCGTCGAGCATGATCACCGGGTTCATCACTTCGACGTCCTTCAACGCCTGCACCAGCTTGCCCGGCTGTGCGCCGATGTAGGTGCGGCGATGGCCCTTGATCTCGGCTTCGTCACGCATGCCGCCAAGGCTGAAGCGATAGAACGGCCGGCCCAGGGATTCGGCGATGGATTTGCCGACGCTGGTCTTGCCCACGCCCGGCGGACCGACCAGCAATACGATGGAGCCGCTGATCTCGCCTTTATAGGCGCCGACCGCGAGAAATTCGAGGATGCGGTCCTTGATGTCGTCGAGACCGGCGTGATGTTTGTCCAGCACCTTGCGCGCGTGCTTGAGGTCGAGTTTGTCCTCGCCATAGATGCCCCACGGCACCGAGGTTGCCCAGTCGAGGTAGTTGCGGGTGACCGCATACTCGGGCGAGCCGGTTTCGAGCACCGACAGTTTGTTCATTTCCTCTTCGATGCGTTTCTGCGCTTGTGGCGACAGCACTTTGCCGGTCAGCCGCTGTTCGAACTGTTCGAGATCGGCACTGCGGTCATCCTTGGTCAGTCCCAGCTCCTGCTGGATGACCTTGAGTTGCTCCTTGAGGAAGAACTCGCGCTGATGTTCACCGATCTTGCGATTAACCTCGGCAGAAATCTCCTTTTGCAAGCGCGCGACTTCGACTTCCTTGCGCAGCATCGGCAGGACTTTTTCCATGCGCTTGAGCATGGGCACGCAGTCGAGGACTTCCTGCAGCTCACTGCCAGTGGCCGAAGTGAGGGCGGCGGCGAAGTCGGTCAGCGGCGACGGGTCGTTGGGGCTGAAGCGGTTGAGGTAGTTCTTCAGCTCTTCGCTGTACAGCGGGTTGAGCGGCAGCAATTCCTTGATCGCATTGATCAGCGCCATGCCGTAGGCCTTGACCTCGTCGGTCGGCTCGGTGGGCTGGTGCGGGTATTCGACTTCCACCAGGTACGGTGGGCGGTGATGCTTGAGCCAGGTCTTGAGGCGTACGCGAGTCAGGCCCTGGGCGACGAACTGCAGTTTGCCGTTTTCGCGGCTGGCGTGGTGCACCTTGACCAACGTGCCGTACAGCGGCAGGGCCGAGGTGTCGAAGTGGCGCGGGTCATCCTGGGGCCTGTCCATGTAGAACAGGGCCAGGGAGTGGTGTTCGGACTTGGCCACCAGGTCCAGGGTCTCGGCCCACGGCTCTTCGTTGACGATGACCGGCAGGACCTGGGCCGGGAAGAACGGTCGGTTGTGAATCGGGATGACGTAGACCTTGTCCGGCAGGTTCTGGCCAGGCAGGGCCAGGCCTTTGCCGGGGACGTGGTGCGGGGCGTTTTCCGGGGCGGCGTATTCGCTCGGGTCTTCGGGGAATTCCTGCTGGTCGCTCATGGGGGCACCTGCGCAATGGGTATGGGTCTTAGATGGGGCAGGTTGGCGGTGGTTTCAACGGTCATTTTCTGCAACGCGGTGTTTCGAAGGCGTGTTCAGCGCACAGACAGGTTAGCTGGGATTCGGCTCGACACCGGCCCACTGTAGGAGCGAGCCTGCTCGCGATGGTGTGTCAGTCGGCATCAATTTGGCTGACACACCATCGCGAGCAGGCTCGCTCCTACAGGGGAAGGCGGTGGTGGCAATAAAAAAGGCGATGCCTGTGAGGGCGTCGCCTTTGTTTTGACTGCCGCTAAAGCTTACTCGGACAGTTTGTACGCGATCACATAGTCACCCATTTTGGTGCCCAGTGAGCCGTGGCCACCGACGACCAGCAGCACGTACTGCTTACCGTCCTTGCCGGTGTAGGTCATCGGCGTAGCCTGACCGCCAGCCGGCAGGCGCGATTTCCAAAGCTCGTTGCCGGTGTTGACGTCATAGGCGCGCAGGTATTGATCCAGCGTGCCGCTGAGGAAGCCGACGCCGCCGGCGGTGACTATCGAGCCGCCCATGCTTGGCACGCCGAGTGGCAGGCCGATAGGCAATGGCGAGCTGTCGCGGCTGGTGCCGTTCTTGCGTTTCCACACGACTTTGTTTGTGGTCAGGTCGATGCCGGCCACGTAGCCCCAGGCCGGAGCCTGGCACGGTACACCGAACGGCGACATGAGCGGGTGCATGATCACCGCGTAAGGTGCGCCCGTGTTCGGTTGCACGCCCGCTGTTTCGCTCTCGCGCTTGCTGCCGGCCGCGACTTCGGCGCGAGGCACCATTTTCGAGACGAAGGCCATGTAGTTCGGGCTGGTGAACAGCATCTGGCGAACCGGGTCGACCGAAACTCCGCCCCAGTTGAAGACGCCGACGTTACCCGGATAGATCAGGCTGCCCTGTTCCGACGGTGGGGTGTACTGACCGTCGTAACGCAGCTCCTTGAACTGGATGCGGCACAGCATCTGGTCAAACGGGCTGGCGCCCCACATGGCTTTTTCGGTCAGTTCCGGGGCCAGCAGGTTCAGGTCCGAACGGGCCTGGGTCGGTGCGGTGTGGTCGCCTTTCACGGCGCCTTGCGGAGCCGGGATTTCCTTGATCGGGATGATCGGCGTGCCGTCGCGACGGTCGAGGACGTACAGGCTGCCTTGCTTGGTCGGCTGGATCACAGCCGGCTTGATGCCGTCGGCGGTTTTCATGTCCAGCAGGGTTGGCTGGCTGCCGACGTCCATGTCCCACAGGTCGTGGTGAGTGAACTGGTAGTTCCAGCGCACCTTGCCGGTGGCCAGGTCCAGCGCGACCAGGCCGGCACTGAACTTCTCGGCGCCCGGGGTGCGGTCTGCGCCCCACTGGTCAGGGGTCTGGTTACCCAGTGGCAGGTAGACCATGCCGAGTTTTTCGTCGACGCTGGCCAGCGACCACATGTTCGCCGAGTTGCGGCTGTAGTGTTCGCCCTCTGGCAGCGGTTCGGTCGCGTCGGGATTGTTGCTGTCCCAGTTCCACACCAGATGACCGTCGTGTACGTCAAAGGCACGAATCACGCCGGATGGCTCGTTGGTCGACTCGTTGTCGGTGACGTGGCCGCCCATGATCACCAGGTCACGAGTGATCGCTGCTGGCGAGGTGGAGTAGTAGCCGCCGGGGGTGAACGGTCCGATGCCTTGAGTTAGGTCAACCACACCGTTTTTACCGAAACCTTCGCAAACCTTGCCGGTGTCGGCGTTGAGTGCGATCAGGCGTGCATCGGCGGTTGGCAGGTACAGACGACGCGGGCATGCCTGGGCGACGGCCTTGCCGGCTTCAGAGATGACGGCGGACGCAGCATTTTCAGCTTTTGCATTCGCCGCTTCGTCGTAGTACGACACGCCACGGCAGGTCATGTGGGCGAAGCCCTTGAAGCCTACCGGGCTCTTGATCTGCGGGTCGAAACGCCACAGTTCCTTGCCGGTGTCCGGGTCCAGCGCCAGCACCCTGCTATGGGCGGTGCAGGCATAGAGCATGCCGTTGGCCTTGAGCGGGGTGTTTTCGTTGGTCAGTTCCACCGGGTCACCGGCGGTTGGCAGATCGCCGGTCTGGATACGCCAGGCTTCTTGCAGCTTGCCGACGTTGGCCGGGGTGATCTGCTTGAGCGGCGAGTAGCGGTCACCGAATTCGCTGCGGCCATAGGCCTGCCAGTCGCCTTCGGGCATTTGTGGCGCAGTGCTGGTCATGTCAGCCGAGTCACGACCCAACTCGCCGAAGGTCTCGCCCGGATGGGTGAACTGGCTGGCCACGGCAGTGACACCGGCCAGGGCCACGGCCACGCTCAAGGCGCCAGTGCCCATAGGGGCAGGGCCGTTGATCAGCAATGGACGACGGAACCACGGCAGCAACATCACCACACCGAGGGCGAACCACAGCGCCAGGCGTGGCACCAGTTGCCACCAGTCCAGGCCGACTTCCCACAGCGCCCACAGGGTGCTGGCGAACAGCACCAGCGCGTACAGGCCCAGCGCGGCGCGGCGGGCGGCGATCAGCAACACGCCGCTCAGCGCGATGCCGATACCGGCCAGCAGGTAATACAGCGAGCCGCCGAGCATGCTCAGCTTGATCCCCCCGGCCAGCATGGCCAGGCCCATCAGTAGAAGCAGAATGCCGAGCAGGGTCGGCAACAGACGGCTTCGACTCAAGGCACCATCAGTGCTCATAGTGTGATTCTCCGTGACGTTTCAAGTAGTCCCGCGCCAGTTCACTGTAGATGACGATCCGGCGCGGGCAGGGTTCAGATAAAACTGGTTCAGCTGATGCAGTCCCTGTAGGAGCGAGCTTGCTCGCGAGAAACCTGAGAACGCCACGGGGTGTCAGGCTCGAAGCGTTATCGTTGGCGTCCATCGCGAGCAAGCTCGCTCCTACAGAGGTTTTGTGGTGTTTTTCAGAACGAGGACTGGACCTTGATCCCGCCGATCAGCGCGTCATCGACCTCGTTCACGCCACCGGGATGGCGGATGTATTGCAGGTTCGGGCGCACGGTCAGCCAGTTGGTCACGTGCACGCCGTAATAGAGTTCGGCGCTGTATTCGGTGTCCTGAGGCGGCAGGAAGGTCGGATTGTCGAAATCGAAGACTGCGTTGGCCTGGTTGGTCGCCTCGGCATTCTTGCGAAAGGCCGGGTTGACGTGGACGCGGGCCAGGGCGAAACCGATGTCGTCCCGGGCGCGCGCGTCGAACGGGCCTTTGTAGACGAGGCCGGCCTGGACGTAGTTGTCGATGGCGTTGGTCTTCTTGTCGTGCATGGTGCCGTTGGCGAACAGGCTCAGGCCCCGGGAGTGATCGCTGGCGAGGCTGGTGACCTGCTGCTGAAGGCCCAGCCACATACCGTGTTTGCTCGAGGCGCTGCGGTAGGCTTCGCCAGTCAGGGCAGCAGGCTGGCCATTGCTGTCCTTATAGACGTCGGTGGCGTTGGCGCTGCTGTAGTAGTAACCGGCGCGGTATTCGCCCGGCAGGCCGTTGAGCTTCGGCGTCCACACCAGTTCCACCGGCAGGACCGCGCCCTGGGTACCGCTGCCGCTCAGCTTGAAGCCATTGCCGCGATCCAGGTTCGACGTGTTCTGCTCAAACGCGCCGATCTGCGCGTACAACTGCGGCGTCAGGTGATATTTGACCCGCATCGCCCACTGGCTGACCGGCCAGTTGTACCAGATGTCGCCCGCCCAGTTGCCGACCTGGGATCCGCAGAACGCCAGGTTCTGGAAGTCGCAGGGGAAGCTGTTGAAGTCTTCGCCCTCACCGAAACGGCCGACCTTGATGTCGAGTTTTTCATCGAGGAATTTCTGCTGATACCACATCTGCGTCAGGCGCCAGGTCTGGCCGCGGCCCCAGACTTCCTGGGCCGAGGTGAAGCCGCCGACACGCGGGTCGTTGATGCGGTCGTTGCTGATGTTGTTACCGCTGCGTTCAGTGATGGTCAACTGGAACTCGGCGTCATCCCAGCCGAGGATCTTCTGCAAGTCCAGGTGGGTACCCAGGGCGAACTGGTCGCTGTAGCGCGCGGTGCGGTCGTGGTCGTAGCCGCCGTGCAGATTGCTGCCCATTTCACCGGTGTAATCGACTTTGAAGTCGTAGCCTTTTTCCGCGAGTTCTGTGCGAGTGCCGTTCCAGTCACCGAGCATCCACGGTGAATCGCTGTCGAAGGCAGGCGCCGCCTGAACGCAGGAGGCAAGGCCCAGCGCGGTGAGGCCACCAATCAGGGGCAGGATGCTTCGGTGGGCAGCAGTTGCAAAGACAGCGCTGTCTCGAAAAGTTTTAAAGTCAGGCATAGAGACGGAGTTCTTGATCTTTTTCTGGGGGATAAACGGAAAGCAGCAGGCGTGAAGCGAAAGCAGAAGCGTTTCAGCAGGCAGCGGGCGCAAGGATAATGTTCCGTTACAAATAGAGAAAGGGCTTTTACTGACATGCATCCTTTCGGATTCGGTAACAGTGACAAAAGATCGCAGCCTGCGGCAGCTCCTACAGGATACGGATTCCAACGCAGGAGCTGCCGCAGGCCGCGATCTTTTCCGTTTCACCTACATTTAACGTAAGGTGCGCGGCTTCCAATTCCCATTCTGCTCGAAGGCCCGGCATGACCGAACACAACCCTGACCCGCTGCACGGCGTGACGCTGGAACAGATCCTCAACGCGCTGGTTGAACACTACGAGTGGTCGGGGCTGGCCGAACGCATCGATATCCGCTGCTTCAAGAGCGACCCGAGCATCAAGTCGAGCCTGACGTTCCTGCGTAAAACCCCATGGGCGCGAGAAAAGGTCGAACGCCTGTATGTGAAGTTGATGCGCACCAAACGACCGCTGTGAACAGGGTCAATCCGTCCGGGTTTCGCCGCCGTTTTGTGGCTGTGGCTGCCACGCTCGGCTGGGCGGGATTGAGCATCCAGATGTACCTGATTTTCCATTCACGCTGGACGCTGGGCGCCAGCCTTATCGGCGGGCTGATGAGTTTTTTCAGCTATTTCACCGTGCTGAGCAACACCCTGGTGGCGACCGTGCTGTCCTGTGAATGGACAACCCGCGAGTCAGCCGCGCGTCGCTGGTTCCTGCAGCCTTGGGTCAGCAGTGCGATTGCCGTGAGCATCGCCGTGGTGAGCCTGGCCTACAACCTGCTGCTGCGCCACTTGTGGCATCCCGAGGGCTGGCAATGGCTGGCCGATGAGTTGTTGCATGACATCATGCCAGTGCTGTTTCTGGGGTATTGGTGGCGTTATGTGCCCAAGGGCACATTGCGCGTGTGGCACATCGCGCTGTGGGTGATTTATCCGCTGGTTTATTTTGGCTATGCACTGCTGCGCGGGCATCTGCTGGCGGTTTATCCGTATCCGTTCATCGATGTCGAGAAGCTGGGTTATCCACAGGTGTTCATCAATGCCGGCGGGTTGTTGGCGGGGTTTGTAGTGATTGCGTTGCTGGTGATCGGGCTGGATCGGTGGCGGGCTCGAAGGTGAGTGCCATGGGTATGTTGATCCCCTTTGTGGCGAGGGAGCTTGCTCCCGATCGGCTGCGAAGCAGCCGTTAAATCTGCTTATTGGGTTTTTCAGAAAAACCAAGTTGCAGGTTTTGGCACTGCTGCGCAGCGCAGCGGGAGCAAGCTCCCTCGCCACATTGTGACGCCAGTCACTCCTCGGTGCTGTTATCCAGCTTCCAGTACCCAACCGCCTTGACGCACTGCTCGTGCAGCCGGTGATTGCTCTGCGCAGCATGAAGCGTAAACCTGAGTCGGGTTTGCCGAGTCTGTTTGATTGTCCCAAGTGCCGGCAGCACAACTTCATTGAGCGTATGTTCGGCTGGCTGAAAGAAAACCGCCGCATCGTTACGCACTTCGACAAACTCGCGAAAAGTTATGCGGCGATGGTCTCGCTGGTATGTGCCATGCGGTGTTTACGACATTACTTTTCGTAAAGAGTCTAAGTCAATCTGTTTGTAGGTGAGTTCTTACATGCGGAAGGTTAACTTGTTGGTTTTATTTGTGTTTTTGCAATATTCAGGTTTCATTTTTCCTACGTTGACTGGTGAAAAATCCTACTTACTTTTCCTAGGATTTAGTCGAGTATGCCCCGGCGTTGAAAGCCCAGACAAATAGCTATTTTGGCTCCAGCCCATAGTGATGACTTGTCAGCGTCTATTCGTTAATAAAAAGGGAAGTCTCGGCTTTGTTCGAGCTTTCAATTGTCCGGCCCATTTGAAGTAACAGGTATTTACCATGTTCAAAAAAATCGCAATCGCTACTCCTCTGGCCGTTCTGGCACTGAGTTCTTCCATGGCTTTTGCAGCAGGTGAAGCGCGTCATTCCATTAATCTGGTTGCATCGGTTCCAACCGAGGAGTTCCACGTACTGCCGGTGGATCCGGATCTGATCACTAAAGATCAACGATTGAGCTACAACCCGGTTTCCGGTGATCTGAGCACTTTGCGTGCGCAATTCGACACCAAAAACACCAATGGCTCGATTGCCGCCAGCCTTGAAAGTGAAGCGTTCCTGTTCAACGGTGCAGACGCGGATAAGGTTCCCTTGACGGTGACGTTCAATGGTAAAACGCTGAAACATACGGCGGCTGAGGAAGTCGTCAGCGAGACCGAGTCCACTCCGGGCAAGCGTGTCGAACTGGTCATTGCTCCCACCAAGCCAGGTGCTGGCTATAAGCCGGGTGACTACACCGGTGCGGTCACCATGATCTTTGATGCAGTGCCAACAGTGACGCCTTGATGTCTTGAATGCTTGTGAGCGCAAAGCTCACAAGGCATCAAAAACCGGTCGGCAGTCTCCCCTGTCGGCCGGGCTTTTTACAGCGTTAACCGTTCATTCTCAGAGTATTCCGTTCATGTTCCCGATGACTCCCATCGCGGCTGCGCTCGCACTTTTTTTTTGCGCAAGTGCACTGGCCGCGCCAACTGACAATGGCACGACACCCCGCAGTTTGCTCGCTCAGGCCAAAGGTTTGCCGTCCGAGTTCGAAGAGCACTTCTTCGATGTGCCTTTGGCGGTTCGGGTGGAACTTGATCAACAATTTCTGGGTGAGGCGATGATCGTATTGTCCCGCGATGATCGCATCACCCTGCTTGAGTTTGCCGATGTCAGCGATAGCAACATTCTCGCCAGTGAGCGTGAAACCTGGGCGGCTTACCTGCAAAAAGGCGTGGCCCTTGGCGCCTGCGAAGGCAGTTGCCCGGAGCAGATGCTGGCCGTGCATTACAACCTTCAGAATTCATTGGTGTCGATTCTCACTGAAAATGCCGAGCGCGACACTCAAACCAAGCGTTATTACCAGCAGCCGGAAGGCGGCAGCACAGGGTTGATCTTGCGCAACCAGCTGAACCTCAACGGTGGCCAGGATCAGGACCTGGGTGGGCGATATGGGCTGGAGGCCAGCAGCAGCCTGGGCAACTGGACCCAGAATCTGAATATGCAGCTAGCCCGTCTGGGCGGCCCGGATGACAAGCTTTATCACGCGATACATGAGCTTTACAGCCAACGTGAGTTGGAGGGCAATTTTATGCGCCTGGGTTATTTCACCCCCAACTCCGAAGGCCTGAGCCGCCAGCCACGTTCGTTTGGTGCCAGCCCCGACACGGCCGTGGGCCTCATGTACGGAAGCTCCGACAGCCTGGCGATCAACAGCCCCAAGCCCAGCGTTTACCCGATCTATGTCACCGCCAACCGTCAGGCCTCGGTGGAGATTTTTCGCAATGGCTTGCTGATCAATACCCAACCGGTCGATGCCGGCTTGCAAACCCTGGATACGCGGCCCTTGCCCGGCGGGATCTACGAAGTGGAAGTGCGCTTGATCGAAGACGGTCAAATCACCTCCACTACCCAGGAACTGGTGTACAAACCGAGCAACTGGCGCAATTACGATGAGCGCTGGCGCTACAACCTGTTCGCCGGGCAGGAAAGCAAGTTGTTGAGCAACTGGGATGAGCAGGCTTACGGCGACATGACCGCCGGCGCCGCCTTCAACTACCTGCTGCATCCACGGCTCATTCTCGGCGTCTCGGGGCGCCAGGTTCGGGACGCACTGCAATATGGCTCGTCGGTCGATTGGACCCTGGCTGACAACACCAGCCTCTTTGCCAACGTGTATCAGACCCAGGACCATGGCACCGGTCTTGATGTGCAAGCGATGTACAACTATGGCACCGGAAGTGTATTCGCCACCCATAACCGCAGTTGGCTGGACACCACCAAAATCTACGAAACCCTGCCCGATGGCACTCGGGTGCGGCAGCGCAATGTGTTTGTCGGCCAGACCAGCACTTCGTCGTTGTCGGTGAATCATCGGATCAGCAGCAGAAGCTCGCTCAACGGCCGAATCTCTCACACCGACGGCAACAGTGAAGGCGTAGGCCTGGATCTGGGCTGGACCCAGCGCACCCAGCTGTTCGGCAGCGATGGCAACTGGCGATTCTCGGTATTTGACCGGCCCGGCACTTTCAGCAGCGGTGACCAACGCAACCGTGGCTTCGACCTGACCGTCAGCCTCGCGCTGGGCGGACCGGGTGAGCAATGGTCCGGCAGCATCGGTTCGCGCACTTCCCGTGATGGGGGCCGCGATAACAACGCCTCGCTGACCTACCGCAAAGACCTGCAGGACCATGTGCTGCAAAACGTGTCGGCCACCGCGATTACCGATACCTACGGGGTCGGGCTGTCCGGCCTGACGAACTTCCAGACCGAAGCCATCAACGGCGATGCCTTCGTCCAGCGTTCGTCGTTCAATGGCAACTACACCGGCGGGTTGAACCTGGACAGCACCGTTGCCGTGGGCGGCCAGCACGTCGTCATGACGAGCCAGCATCAAGGCAGCGGTGCCGGGATGATCATCGACGTCGAATCCGACCTCGATGAAATCGCCCTGCGCGCCGACGACTTGACCGGTGGCAGCACCGCCTTGCGTCCCGGGCGCAACTTCATCCCGATCACTGCCTACAAGAGCAGTTCGGTGAGCTTCGACTTTGAAGGCAACCACCCGCCAGCGGCCAGTATCCAGCCGGCCCGCACCAGTTATCACCTGAACAAGGGCGGCGTGGACTACCGCAAGATCACCATCAGCAAAACCCTGACCGTGCTCGGCCGCCTGGTCGACCCCCAGGGCAAACCGCTCAAGGGCCACCACATCATCAACCACGCCAGCCGTGGCGTGAGTGAAGTGGACGGGTTCTTCTCCATGGAAATGAAGGCCGGTTCGCCGACCCTGGAAGTGCGTTACGGCAACCAGTTGTTGTGCCAGTTCCGACTTGATCCGAGCAGTGCGCGCAATGAGAACGATGTGTTGATGATCGGGGATTTGCGTTGTACGCCGGATACGTTGGCGGATACCACCAATGCCGTACAGAGAGCCGGCTGATGAAGGTTACCTACTATTTGGAGCGCGTAAAACGATGAGCTTTTGGACTATTTATCAATGGCACACGCTAAGGGTGATCCTGGTCGGCTGCTGTCTGTCGGTCTCGGCCATGGAGGCTGGGGCGGTCGTTAAGCAGGTTACAGCCACCTTCAACCCGGATCCGGGGAATCCGCTGAAAAACGAATTCAAGAACACGACACCCAATGAAGGGGTCTGCCAGACGCTGCAGCAGCACTGCAAGGCCCACAATGTATTCAGTCTGCGCTCTCACGAGGTAATTGCGCTCAACGGCCCTATCGAGCCCAACCACGCAGACGTACGAAAGGGGGCGATGATCAAGACGCCGGCGGGCTGGCGCACCTTGACGGTCAAGGAGCGCCAATCCGGCGAAGAGACCACGGTGGAAGTACGTATTGCCGGGATAGCCGGTCGCTATGAACTGAGTCACACAGTGCAGGAGCTCACCGGCAACCCTGATAACTATAGGGGTCATAGAGCGTTGTGGGGGGAGCGTTGGGACAATCCGCCGAGTCCTTGTATTTCCATCGTCAGCGCCTATTACGGTCCTGACCACTACGCGTTCTTCTGGCTGACCCCTGAGGAAGCGGTGTGTAACAAGCAGGCCAAGTTCCTGATTCCCGGCTTTGGCTATCGGGGCCTGGACTTCGTCTATGAACTGCGTACGCCCAATCCGCTGAAGATGTCCACGGGGATCTATGAGGGTACACAGGTCTACTCGATCGGACCTAACGGCGATTTCGATCTTGGCGACATCGTCGTTCCTTCAGACGCGGTCATCCAGCTCGACTTCACCCTGACCGTCGAACACACCCTCAAAGTCGAAATACCTCCCGGCGGTAACAAGGTTGAATTGGTGCCTCAAGGCGGCTGGCAGGCATGGCTGAATCAGGGGCGTAGACCCACGCGGCTGTTCCGTGACCAGACATTTAATATCTCTTCGTCGAACCGCTTCAAGATGCAGTTGGAGTGCCAATACTCCGATAGCAATACCTGCGCTGTGCGCGATCCCGAATCCGATCATATTGTGCCACTCAATATCAGTGTGAGTTTGCCCAACGGCCTGACAGACGCCAACGGGCAACCGGTCAAACTTCGTCCATTGCGGCTCGACGGCAGTGGTACCGAGCTGTTTCAACCTGGTTTCTATGTCGATCGCAAACCGGGAACCTTGCACTTCGAGATCACCAGGGATCAGGTCGAACAAATGTTGAACGATGGTGCTGCAAAGCAATATTCGGGCAACGTCACGGTGATCTGGGATTCGGAAGTTTAAGCGGCGTTCGGGCCATAACGGCCCGGTTCGGTTGTGTTTATTAATTGAGGTTTAACGTTATGAAACACCTGTTGGCATTATTCGGTTTTTATCTGCTTTCTCAGGCGGCTCAAGCCGGGCCGCAGATCAATGTCGGGGTGGTGTACGACTACCTCGATGGCGATAAAAGCACCTACCTGAAACGGGTCTTCAACGGTGGCGACAGCACCGCCTTCGTCAAGGTCAATATCCTCGAGATCGTCTATGACGCCGATGGGAAGGCACGGGAAATCCCGCTGACCTCTCAGGCCGACGCCAGCGCCCGTGATGGTTTGATGGCCAGTCCGGCCAGGTTGATCGTGCCGGCCAATGGCATGCAGGGTACGCGGTTGTTGTACATGGGCGAGCGCGATAAAGAGCGTTACTTCCGGGTGCGCTTCGTTCCGGTAGTACCGGAGAAAGAAGATGAGTTCGCGGTGTCCACCGAAGAACGCGAAGACTACAAAAAAGGCCTGTCGGCCGGCGTTAACGTACTGGCTGGCTACGGCACAGTGTTTTTCGTGCGCCCCAAGGAAACACGCTTTGACAGCGTGATCGATAACGGCACGGCCAGCTATCAGATCCGCAACAACGGCAACACGGTGGTGGTGATCGATGAGTTCAAGGACTGTTCAGTGAAAAGCGAGCAGGAGTGTCAACCCACTACCAAACATCACATTCTTGCCGGTCGGACTTTCCAGTTCGATAAACAGCCAGGCCGTGAGTATCGCTTCAATCTGGTTGAGGGCACACAGACCAAGAGCCTGCGCGTGGCAGGGAACTAACAATGAAGGCGCTCTTGACCTCAACCCAATGGCCTGCAAGTAACGGTGAAAAAAATGCTTCGTAAATTAGTCATGACGACCGTGTTGGTGATGACATCGGCGTTGGGACCTGTGGCATTGGCCGCACGCTTCGTCGAGCAGTTTGAAGTGTCGGTCACCATTCCGACTGCGAGCTTTTATGTACTGCCTGTCGATCCGCAGCTGCTTGAGCGCGAACAGCGCCTGAGTTGGAACCCGGTCACTTCAACGCTCAGCCCGCTGCGCGCCAACTTTGATGTGAAGAATATCAATGGCGGGATATCGGCGCGCCTGAGTGAGCGGGCGTACTTGTCCAATGGCCAGGACGAGATCGACTTGAACGTGGCCTTCAACAAAGTCCCCCTGACGCTGGACAGCCAGCCGGTGGTGGACGACGCCCGGCCGGGCCGCCGGGTGATTCTGGAAATCGCTGCGCTGGAAGGCCCGGACGGCTTCAAGGCCGGCGACTACCACGGCAACGTGCATATGATTTTCGAGGCGATGAGCCCGTGAAACACCAGAGGGCATCAATGATGAAGTTTGTGAGCGGCAATGTGGATCGCATGTTCAGGCAGGTATGCCGCCGACTCTGGCTGGCCTTCCCAGCGGTGCTGTTTTCTTTATCGGCCCATGCGGTCGAGGTCGAGTTCAAGGCTTCGTTTCGCCCGGATGCGGGTGATCCACTGAAAAACGAGTTCACCAACACCACGCCGTCGAGCGGTTACTGCGCCAACTATCCGACCCGATGCAAGCTCAGTTTTCGACTGCCGTTGACGTTTAATTCCCGTACGACCATTGAGGCCAATCATAGTGACCATCGTCAGGGCGCCACCCTCAAGGCGCCCGCCGATTGGCGGACGTTGACGGTGGTCAACCCTGCAACGGGTGATGAAACCGAGGTGGAGCTGCGCATTTCGGGAATCGGCAGTGCTTACCTTCTGAGTCACAGCGCCGTGGAGCTTGTTCCGGGGGCGGTCAGCGTACTTGATGCACACAGAAAATTATGGGGGAGCGACTGGCTCTATGCGCCCGGGCCTTGCTTAGGCACCGGCCTGGCACTGTATGGGGCCAGAGGTTATGCGTTCTTCTGGAAAACACCCGTTGAAGGGTTCTGTTCGAAGTTGGCCCGGTACCCGATACCTGGAATGGTGTATCAGTACCTTGATGTGGCGTATGAGCTGCGCACTCCTAAGCCTCTGGAAATGGACGCCGGCATTTACACGGGCAGTATTTCCTATAGCGTGGGGCCGTTCAAAGACTTCGATATGGGCGATGTAATGCTGCCCGGCGACGACAACATCGTCTTCAACTTCACCCTGACGGTGGAGCACACCCTCAAGGTCGAAATCCCGCCCGGTGGCAACCGTATCCAATTGGAGCCCCAGGGCGGCTGGCAAGCCTGGCTCAATCAGGGCCGCAAACCCGCAAAGTTGTTCCGCGACCAGACCTTCAACCTCTCGGCCAGTTCACGTTTCAAGATGCAGCTCGAGTGTGGCACGGGCCAGATTGGCGATACCTGCGCCGTGCAAAACGCTGCCGGTAGCCAGGTGCCGCTGGAGGTACTGGTGAGCTTGCCCAACGGCCTGACGAACATCGATGGTGGTGCGGTCAACCGCCTGCCGCTGCGGGTCAGCGGCGCGGGGACCGAGCTGTTTCAACCTTCCTTCTATGTCGACCGACGGCCTGGCACCTTGCACTTCGAAGTGCAAAGGGAAGGTGTGGAAGAAATGCTCAAGCGCGAGGGCGATACCTGGTCGGGCACGGTGTCGGTGATCTGGGATTCGGAAGTGTGAATCGCTTTCCATGACTTGTACCGGGCGCTCAATAACTCCGTATGGTTAGGTGGGAATCATGTTTCCTGGAAAAAATATAATGGAGCGGCAATGGGCCTCAGGTTCGTGCTGATGACGGCACTGGGTTGGTTCTCTGCCGTAACGAATGCTGCCGCGATCAATATCGACGCCTCTTTCAGGCCGGACACAGCCAGCGCAACGGGCCGATGATCAAGTTGCCGGGCTGGCCCTGATGCCAGTCAGTTAAGCCCCAGACATTGTGGGAGCGAGCTTGGTCCGGGCGGCGTTCCGACGATAGCGTCCTGTCAGTCACATCAATACCGGATGTGCCGCCGTCATCGCGGGCAAGCCCTAATGTCTGTCAGTTAAGCCCGGACATTGTGGGAGCGAGCTTGCTCGCGATAGCGGACCGTCAGGCGCCCCTTGTGTGACTGTCTAATCGTCATCGCGAGCAAGCTCGCTCTCACAAGGTTTGCGGTGTTCAAACGCTTAACTGACTGGCATTAGGGCAAGCGCCCTCGCCACAGAATATTCGGCTGACTATGGATGATCTTTATTCCTCGTCACTGCCAGCCAGTTTCCAGTAACCAACCGCCTTGACGAACTGCTCGTCCAGCCCATGCTCATCGAGCAACACCCGACGAATCTGCCGCGACACCTTGCTCTCGGTCGCCACCCACGCGTACAGGCTGCCGGCTGGCACCTGGATCTGGCGCACGGTGGTCAGCAGATTGTCCTTGCCACCTTCACGCAGCACCCAGATCACATTGACCTCGGCCGCGCTGTGCAGCACTTGCTGTTCCTTGCCGTTTTCCACTTCCACGATCACCAACGCACGACGGTTGGCCGCCAGGCCTTCCAGGCGTCGGGCGATGGCGGGCAGGGCGGTTTCGTCGCCGATCAGCAGGTAACTGTCGAAGATGTCCGGCACGATCATCGAACCCCGCGGCCCTGCGATGTGCAGGAATTGGCCGGGTTTGGCCTGCTCGGCCCAGGTCGAGGCAGGGCCGTCGCTGTGCAGCACGAAGTCGATGTCCAGCTCCAGGGTGTTCAGGTCGTAGCGACGCGGCGTGTAGTCGCGCATTTCAGGCTGCGGACCGTTGTCCTTGCCGGCGCCCGGCACCAGGGTTTCCAGGGCCGCAGCTTGCTCGGCGTTTTGCGGGAACAGCAGTTTGACGTGGTCGTCCGTACCCAGGCTGACGAAACCTGCCAGCTCAGGGCCACCCAGGGTAATCCGGCGCATGCGCGGGGTCAGGTCGACCACGCGCAACACTTCCAGACGACGGCGTTTGATGTCGTGCATGACACGGGCAATGGCGGTGATCACTTCAGTCATTCGGCGTTCTCCTGAACCGGTTCAACGGCAGGGCCGTCGACGATGGCTTTGGCGGTGTTGTTGAGCAAGTCGCGTACCCGCAGGATTTCTTCGGGGCTCCAGCGGCCATGATGCATTTGCAGGGCGTGGCGCAGGTTGTGCACCGCTTCGTGAATTTCGGCGGGACGGTCATGGCCGCGCAATGAGCGCTTGCTGACTTCGATGCGCATGCGCACGCCGTCCAGGGCAATCGCTTGTTCACTTAAAGACAGACGTCCGGCGTCGGTGATTGTGTAGCGTTTTTTTCCGCCTTCGGCGTCACCCTGGATCAGTTCGCTTTCTTCAAGGAACGTCAGCGTCGGGTAAATCACACCGGGACTGGGACTGTAGGCGCCATCGAACATCCCTTCGATCTGGCGGATCAGGTCGTAGCCGTGGCACGGCTGTTCGGCAATCAGCGCCAGTAGCAGCAGTTTCAGATCGCCGGGGGCAAATACCCGTGGGCCGCGGCCACCGCGTTCGCGGCCGGGGCGCTTCTCGAAGCCGTCGCGGCCGTCACCGTGTTCGCGATGGGGGGAATGATGGTCTCTCATTTCGTCTTCTCTCGTCGTGTTTAGATACAACTTAAGATATATCTTTTATCTCGATCAAGGCGTTTTCCATGCGAGGCGACCTCATGCCGACGAGCGGTGACGCAGTAGAATGTGTGGAATTCATCGAAAAAACCTACCGCCGGCCTCTCTTCCTACGAACACCCGGCTATTCAAGAATCTTAAAGTTATTACTCTAAAGTTTTTTGAGCTTATATTCTAAAGTCGTAAAAGTCCCTATGTATATTGGCTGGAACTGCTGTCTGGTTTTTTCAATAAAACTGTATGTAGGGCGTAACTTACAGTCACTGTTTGATATTTCGATTTTTTGCGGTTTTGTCTTTCTGGTCATGAGGTAGTTTAACTACGAGCTCATAGGAAGTTGCCTGCTTACTTTCCAGAGCGATAAGTCGATCATGCCTCGGCGTTGAAAGAGCACGGCAAGCGGCCTTTACCGGTATGAGCTGTCTCTGAACTTTCAATGAACCGAACCCTTAAAAGAAAACAGGTACTGAATGATGTTCAAGAAATTCGCAATCGCTGCCCCACTGGCTGTTCTGGCTCTCCAATCCTCCATGGCTTTCGCTGCGGGCGAGGCTGCTCACTCGATCAATCTCATCGCTCACGTGCCAACCAATGGCTTCTACGTAGTGCCAACCGACCCTGATCTGGTCAACAAGGATCAGGACATGAGCTTCCAGCCAGCCACTGGCAAGATGGGAGAAGTCAATGGATTCTTCGACGTGCGCAACAATAACGGCTCGGTTCACGCCAGTCTGGAAAGTGCACCTAAATTGATCTCTGGTGCTCAGTCGATCGATTTGAAAGTCGAGTTCAATAACAAGGAACTGACGCTCACTCCACAACTGGTCGTGGGTGAATCCGAGTCCGACGCGAACTACCGCGCGCCGCTGAAAATCACCGCCAAGGGCACAACCTTCCAGCCGGGCGACTACACCGGTGTGGTCGCAATGACCTTCGACGCCGTTGCTCCGGTCGCCACGCGTTGATCGAACTTCAAGGCAACAAACGCTAACTGCTCAAGTGGCGTTAACCGGCGGACAAGCCAACCGGCCTGTCCGCCGGATTCCAACCCGTTCGTAACCAGAGTAAGAGTTCATGTTCCCGATGACACCCATCGCGGCTGCGCTTGCGCTGTTGTTTTGTGCCAGTGCTGCGGCGGCTCCCGTTTCTTCCGTCGGTACGACACCGCGAAGTCTGTTGGCTCAGGCCAAAGGCCTGCCGGCAGATTTCGAGGAGCATTTCTTTGATGTGCCTCTGGCTGTTCGGGTGGAGCTCGATCAGCAACCGCTGGGGGAGGCCATGGTGGTGTTGTCTCGCGATGATCGCATCACGTTGCTTGAATTCACCGACACCAGCGAAAACCGCTTCGGCGCCGCCGAGCGGGAAAAGTGGGCCAGTTATCTCAAGCCAGGCGTACTGTTGGGCGCGTGCACCGGTTCGTGTCCGGATCAGGTGCTGGCCGTGCATTACAACCTGGAGAACTCCCTCGTCTCGATCCTCACCGAAAATGCTGAGCGAGACGTCGAGGCCAAGCGTTATTACGAGCAGCCCGATGGCGGCAGCAGCGGTCTGATGGTACGCAACCAGCTCAATCTCAATGGAGGGCAGCAACAGGATCTGGGCGGACGCTTCGGTCTTGAAGCCAGCGCCAGCCTGGGCAACTGGAGCCAGACATTCAACACACAGCTGGCCCGCCTTGGCGGTCCGGATGACAAGCTTTATCACGCAGTCCATGAGCTTTACACCCAGCGCGAATTGCAAGGCAGCTTCTTTCGTCTGGGCTATTTCACCCCCAATTCCGAAGGACTGACCCGCCAGCCGCGCACGTTCGGCACCAGTCCCGACACGGCTGTCGGCGTCATGTATGGCAGCTCCGACAGCCTCGCCATCAACAGTCCGATGCCCAGCGTCTATCCGATCTATGTCACGGCCAACCGCCAGGGCTCGGTGGAAATCTATCGCGACGGTCTGTTGATCAATACCCAGTCGGTGCCCGCCGGCTTGCAGACCCTCGACACCCGACCGCTGCCGGGAGGCATCTATGAAGTCGAAGTGCGCCTGATCGAGGACGGTCAGATCACCTCGAGCACTCAAGAGTTGGTGTACAAGCCCAACAACTGGCGCAACCTCGACGAGCGCTGGCGCTACAACCTGTTTGCCGGGGAAGAAAGCAAACTGTGGAGCAACTGGAATCAGCAGTCCAGCGGCAGCGCCACGGCCGGGGCCTCGGTCAATTACCTGGCGCACCCACGGGTCATTCTGGGGCTGTCGGCGCGGCAGGTTCGCGAAAAACTGCAATACGGCAGTTCCGTCGACTGGACCCTGGCCAATCACATCAGCCTGTACGCCAACGTCTATCAGACGCAGGACCACGGCACCGGTCTGGACCTGCAAAGCCTCTATAACTATGGCGCCGGCAGCGTGGTGATCAGCCACAACCGCAGCTGGCTGGACACCACCAACCTTTACGAAACCCTGCCGGATGGCACCCGTGTGCGCCAACGCAATGTGTTCGTCGGTGAGACCAGCAACTCCTCACTGGCACTCAATCATCGACTCAGCAGCAAAAGCACGATCAATGCCCGGGTATCCCACAGCGAGGGCAACGTCGAAGGCGTCGGCGTCGATCTGGGCTGGAACCAGCGCACCAATCTGTTTGGCAGCGACGGCAACTGGCGGCTGTCGCTGTTCGATCGCCCGGGCAGTTTCAGCAGTGGCAACGATCGCAATCGCGGCGTCGACCTTAGCGTCAACCTGGCACTCGGCGCACCTGGACAGCAGATCAGCGGCAGCATCGGTTCGCGCACGGCACGGGACGGCGGTCGCGACAATAACGCCTCCATTGGCTGGCGCAAAGACCTGAAAGATCACGTACTGCAAAACGTCTCGGTGACGGCGCTCACCGATACCTACGGCGTCGGCGTTTCCAGCCTCGCCAACTTTCGTACCGACGCGATCAATGGTGATGGTTTCGTTCAGCGTTCGTCCTTCAACGGCAATTTTACCGGCGGCCTCAACCTGGACAGTACCCTGGTCCTCGGCGGCCAGCAGATGGTGTTGACCAGCCAGCATGAGATGCGCGGTGCCGGGCTGATTGTCGATGTCGAGTCGGACATCGACGACATTGCCCTGCGCGCCGACGATTACAGCGGCGGCAGCGCGGCGCTGAAGCCGGGACGCAACTTCATTCCCATCACCGCGTACCAGAACAGCTCGGTGAGTTTCGATTTCGAAGGCAACCATGTACCGGCGGCCACCATCGAACCGGCACGCACCCGTTATCACCTGAACAAGGGTGGGGTCGAGTACCGCAAGGTGCGGGTGATGAAAACCCTGACCGTGCTGGGCCGGCTGGTCGATTCGCAAGGGCAGCCGCTCAAGGGTCATCACGTGATCAACCACGCCAGTCGTGGCGTGACAGAGGTCGATGGTTTCTTCTCGATGGAAATGAACGCCGGTTCGCCAACGCTGGAAGTGCGTCAAGGCAACCAGTTGCTGTGCCAGTTCCGTCTCGAGGCCGACCGCCATCGC
This sequence comes from Pseudomonas sp. GV085, assembly GCF_003050925.1. Classification (GTDB taxonomy): domain Bacteria; phylum Pseudomonadota; class Gammaproteobacteria; order Pseudomonadales; family Pseudomonadaceae; genus Aquipseudomonas. The sequence continues at coordinate 118,765 of NZ_QAOV01000004.1, forward strand.
AGCGAAAACAACGTGCTGATGATCGGTGACCTGCGGTGTACGCCGGACACCCTGGCCGATATCACCTTTACCGAGCAGAAGGCGGGTTGAGTGATGAAAAGGTCAGTACGTTCGCTGGGGGGCCTGACGGTATTACTGATGTTGAGCCTGGCAGGTGAATCGGCGTCGGGCGCAACCATGGATATCCGTGCGGTGTTTCGCCCCGACCCGGCAAAACCGATGCACAACGAATTTATCAACGTGACCCCCGTCACTGGGCATTGCCAGAGTCAACCTGCGTTCTGCAAGGAGAGAGACCTGTTTTCTCTGCTGATACCAATCGGCTTCCAGTCTGTCAGTGCGATCGAGGCCGGGCATAACGACCCGCGTCGGGCGCCGATGTTTCGGGTCCCAGGCGACTGGCGAAGACTGAGCGTGCGGCATGCCGACACGCAGGAGGAGGCCGAGGTGGAAGTGCGGATCGTCTCGATCGGTGGCCGCTACATTCTTTCCGATACGGCGGAAAACCTGGTGGGCGAAGGTGAGCCCACGACATGGCCCGGCTGGCACACACGCCTGTTGGGCGACTGGACCTGGGCACCGCCATCGCCGTGCAGAAGTACCGGAGGCATGTATGCGTGGCCAGACGCCAGAACGTTCTTCTGGCTGACGTCCGGAACGAACGTGTGCGCCGCTCAGGCCAATTACCGCATCCCGGGTTTTACCTATGAACGGATGCAGATTGGCTACGAACTGCGTACACCCGACCCGCTGAAAATGTCTTCGGGCCAGTACTACGGTGATTTGACCTACACCGTCGGGCCCGGAATGGACTTTGACATGGGGGACATCATGCAGCCGGATGACTCGGTACTGACGCTCAGTTTCAACCTGGATGTAGAACACACCCTGAAAGTCGACCTGCCACCGGGTGGGAACAAGGTGGCGCTGGAACCCGAAGGCGGCTGGAACCGCTGGATCGAAAGCGGTCGCCAGCCGACGCGGGTTTACCGCGATCAGGCCTTTTTCATCTCAGCGTCTTCGCGCTTCAGCGTGATGATGCAGTGCGAATCGCCGGGCGGTACTCGATGCGATCTGCGCGGCGAGAACGGCAGCAGCACACAGGTGGAGACCCGGCTCAGCCTGCCCGCGGGCATCACCGGCCCCGGCAATGGCCCGATCAATCATGTCTCGCTGACGAATAACGTTTGGGTAGGCCCGTTTCAGCCTGGTCATTATCTGGATCGCAAGCCAGGTTCGCTGCGTTTCGAGATGCCTCGGGACGCGATCGATTTTCTGCTGCGTCCCGGCTTCAGCGGCACGCTCAAGGGCAATATCACCGTCATCTGGGATTCGGAAGTTTGAGCGTCCGGCCCCTCCATTTTTTTAATTTTTGGGATTGAAAACATGACACGTCTGTTTTTGCTGTCGATGCTCAGTGTGTTTTGCATGGCGGCCAACGCCGGGCCGCAAATCAATGTCGGCACTGTTTATGACTATCTGGATGGCGACAAAAGTACTTACCTGAAGCGGGTCTTCAACAGCGGTGACAGCACCGCGTTCGTCAAGGTCAACGTATTGGAGATCGTTTATGAGGCTGACGGCACGTCTCGGGAAATCCCGGTCGAAACCGCGGCTGACAAGGCGTCGCGCAATGGCCTGATGGCCAGCCCCGCGCGGCTGATCGTGCCGGCGCAGGGTATGCAGGGCACTCGCCTGCTGTACATGGGCGAACGTGACCGCGAGCGTTATTTTCGCGTGCGTTTCGTGCCGGTGGTGCCGGAGAAGGAGGACGAATTCGTGGTCAGCGGCGAAGAGCGCGAGGACTACAAAAAGACCCTGAGCGCCGGCGTCAACGTCATGACCGGATTCGGCACGATTTTCTTCGTGCGACCCAAAGACGTCCGTTTCGAGACAGCCATCACTGAAACCGACAGCCGTTACGAGCTGCGCAACAACGGCAACTCGGTGCTCGTCGTCGATGAGTTCAAAAGCTGTTCATTGAGCAAGGAGAGCGATTGTGGAGCCACCCTCAAACACCATGTTCTGGCGGGCAAGTCATTCGGCTTCGACAAGGAAAAGGGCCGTGAATACCGTTTCAAGTTGATCGAAGGCGAACGTAAACAGGACTTGAAGGTAGTGAGCCGTTAACGGCTGCTTCCATGGGGGGTAGGTAATGAATATGAGCAAGCAATGCGCCGTCGTCGTATTGATGGCAATCACTGGACTGATGAGCACCATGAGTTGGGCCGCTCGCGAGGAGCACACCTTCGAAGTATCGCTGACGGTTCCGAGTCGGGCTTTCTACATCATTCCGTCCGAACCGAACTGGATTCACCGGCCACAGCCACTGCTCTGGAGCTACCCCACATCAACCTTGGGCAGCCTGCGCAAGAACTTCGACGTGCGCCACGACACCAGCGCGATTGAAGCGCGCCTGGAAAGTACGCCCTACCTGTCGAACGGCAGGCCGGACGATGACATCGCGCTACGGGTCAGATTCAACGGCGTTGAACTGAGTACTGTCATGGGCCAGGTCGTGTCTCGGGAAGAAGCCGCGACGGGCAAGCGGGTGGCGCTGGAGATCGACCCGGTAAAACCGGTCGGGGGATACCGCGCGGGTGATTACGCCGGCAACGTCTTGCTGTTGTTCAACGCCAGGGCGCCGGGAGAATGAAATATCGAGCGACGAATCTATCGGGGATGACACTAATGGGCTTTTTGAAAAAACTGACCGGCAAACTGGCGTTGCTGATGACGCTGTGCGTGCCTTCGGCAGAGGCGGCGAATCAAGAGATCCGCGCATTGTTCACGCCCGATCCAGCGCAACCGAACAGGAATGTGTTTATCAACAAGACGCCCAACAGTGGTTATTGCGCGATCTATCCTTCCGAATGTGCGGCCAACCAAACGTTCAGCATTCAGGTGCCGATTCGTTTCAATTCCACTCGCGCCGTCGTGCCCGGCGGTGGTGGTGTGGGGGTGAAAGCGCCCGCCAATTGGCGGCAGCTGACTGTCACCAATCGCGACACCCAGGAAACGGAGACCGTTGAAATACGCATCATTGGCATGGGTTCAAGATATGTGCTGAGCGATACAGCCGCCAACCTGGTGGGGGTAACAGACATGCTCGAAGGCCATCAAAAGCTTTGGACCGACCGTAGTTGGGTTTACGCAGCACCGCCTTGTCTATACAGCGGTGTGGGAAGCTACAACGATTCGGCTTATCGTTTTTTCTGGAAGACGCCCGTGCAAGCGGCGTGTACCAAGTTGCCCGCCTTTACCATCCCGAGCATGTCGTTCGAGAATATGGATTTTGCCTATGAGCTGCGCACCCCCAATCCCTTGGGTATGTCATCCGGGCTTTACACCGGATCGATGGTTTATTCCGTCGGGCCAGCCGCGGATTTCGACGTGGGGCCGATGATGGTGCCGGACGACAGTTTGCTGAGCCTCGATTTTGTACTGGATGTTCAACACACGCTCAAGGTCGACCTGCCACCGGGTGGGAACAAGGTGACGCTGGAGCCGGAGGGCGGCTGGCGACCCTGGATCGAGAGTGGTCGCAAGCCGACCCGCATCTACCGTGACCAATTGTTTTACATCTCGGCGTCGTCGCGCTTCAGAGTCATGATGCAGTGCAGTCAGCCGAGCGGGAACAGTTGCCCTTTGTGGGGAAGGACGAAATTCGCCCTTGTGGACACAAGACTCAGTCTGCCCGACGGAATCGAGGGCAACAACGGGCCGGTCAAGGACCTCTGGCTGAAAAACGGCGTTTGGTATGGACCCTTTCAGCCAGGGTTTTATGTGGATCGAAAAGCGGGGAAATTGCATTTCGAGGTCTATAAGCCCTCCATCGATGTAGTAGTGGGTACCGGATTCAATGACACGTTCAGCGGCAACATCACCGTTATCTGGGACTCGGATGTGTGACGCTCCGGTAAAAATTGCAGCAAGACTCCTGAAGTCAAGGCGACGCCTGGACTCCAGGAGTTGGTTACTCGTTTACAACGCGTGTTTGTCCAGCAGCATCCGGGTCAGGCTTCGTCCCAGTTGCAGTTTTTCATCGGCCAGCGTGTTGAGGCTGTCCGAGTAGGCCTGCTCATTGATTTCGCCAGCCTCCCTGCGTTGCTCGAGAAGTCGTAACTTCTCATCGAACGCCCGATCATTCGAACGGAATCTCAGGTCATGGGTCTCGCGCAGGTACTGGTCCCAGAACGGCTGTGCGAGCATGACGTCAAGCAAGCCGTCCCCTTGCTCCAGCGCTAGAACGGTGACGTACGCCTGCTCGATGGCGTTGTCGCTCACGGCGGCGATCTGCCGGTAAAGCATGCCCTCCGATTGCCAGGGCAACTCAAGGCGCGATGCCAGACGGGTCTGAAACGCCAGGTAGATTTCCACTTCTTCGACCCTGCTCGGGCGTGACAGCGCATCGGCCCGGGCGATGTCATTGACCCGTTGCAAGCGCGCGGCACCCTTGCTCAAGCTCACCATCCGGGTTTCCAGTTCGGCGGCATTGGTCGAATAGGCATACGCCTGGGACGCAAGCGCCTGCACGCCCATGTTGTTGAAAACTTCGGAGCTGGCGTCGGCACAGGTGGTGGGTTGCTCGGCGGTCTGAAACAGTCTTTCGCGCAGTGGCGTATCCAGGTCCACCGCGTCGATCAGTTCCCAGACGCGACGGGACAGGGCTTTGCGGGTAGCGCCACCGGCTCTGAAATCGGCCGAATGGGTCAGGTTGTCGATGATTCTGAAGAAGCCTTCGCTGTTCGGCTCGTTCATCAGGTTGTCCCAGGCCTCTGCTCGGTAAGTCCCCAGTCCAGGCGAGTTCGCCCCCCAGAGCGATGAGTCATCATCGACCGGCCATTTGGCGCGCGCATTGGCGGCCAGAGGGGCGTAGGTGTTCTGGCGCGGCAAGCCTGATGAATCGCGGTATTGGAACAGGAGCTGGCGTTGGGTATCGTGCAATGAGTCGATGTCCAGCCGCGTGCGTGCTACCACCAATGCTTGCCTTGACCCGTTGACGACAGTGGGTACGGTCTTGATCGGGTTATCCCGCAGGTCAAGGAAGAATCCCTTGGGACGATGCCTGTTCAGCAATCCGTCTTTACTCAGCAATCCATCTGGCCAGGTATCGATCCCGGTGTTTGAAAGGTAGAGCACTTTCAGGCGTGGCATGCGCTCGACATTGGGGGGGCGGCGCAGCGGGTTGTGATCGAGCCGCAGGGTCTGCAGGCGTGTCAGGTGCTTCAATCGCTCGAGCGCCTCTGTATCCAGCGTAAAAAGATTGTGGCTCAGACGCAGGGTTTCGAGCAGGTGCATGCTGGCCACGTTTTCCGGCAAACGGGTCAGGTGACAGCGACGTGCACTGAGGTGGCGTAGTCGGGCAAAGTCTTTCAAAAGCCCCGTGGCGCCCGGCGAGAACTCCAGCCCATCCAGACTCAAAGTGCTGATCTGCTCAAGATACGGTCGGATGTCCGGCAGAATTTTCCACCAGGGCTCCAGGTTGAAACTCAGGAGTTCAGTGGATAAGTCCAGTGCATAACCCTTGTCGAAGTGCGTACTGCGTTCGCCAAACAAAAGGGGTTTGCGCTGGAAGCATTCCATCAGGCGATCAGCGATGAACGTGATTTCCCTGGGCGCAAGGAGCGTATTGTCGGGCTCGAATGGCGTGTTTTTTTTCTTCCAGGTATCAAGGATGTTTTCCAGTTCTGTGAGTTCTTGCTTCAGTTTGTTCAGCAACTGAACAGGATCGCTGCCCGAAGGCATGGAACGAATGAAGTTGTCGACTTCATGTTCACGCAGGTGCGGATACAGATTTTTCACCCGTTGCTCGAGGGTGACTGGCTGTCTGGAGAAAGCAGGGCCGCGTAAAAGCAGGCTCGTGTCCAACTCCGCCACCGGCCGGATGGAAGGCTCCAGCAAGAGCGTGCGGCGTTCGGCCGGTGCCATGGTCTTGACCATTATCCATTGCTTGAGGGCTTGTCCCTGGCCCAATCCATAACCTATTGACCGGCGTGCCTGCTCCGGCAAGGCACGCAGCAGCGCTTCATGAAAGTCGACAGCATCGGAAAGCGGACGATGTTGACCGTCGACAACTTCATAACGATCGTCTCCCACCCGTAAGAGCAGTCGTACTTGAGTGGCATCGTCAGGACCGACGCCGCAACGCAAAGAACCATCGGCGGTGCTGTCACGTATTTCCACGCGCAGATCGCCCAAGGCATCGCTGTTGAGTCGCAGCGCGTTGAGCGCCAGGCGCTCGGTATCGGCGGTCAGTCGTTCGTTCTGGTAGAAGCCTTCACTGGACCGTGTCGCGCGGGTTTCAAAGGCACACTCACGGGCGTGGCTCTTGAGATCCAGTGGGAGGCGCTGCTGTGTGTCGACGATGCGCAGATCGTCTTGCCGGGCATGGGCCACCAGGCGTTCGGCGATGATCGTCGGCAGTTCAGGGTATTGCCGCTGCAAGACTTGAACGCGTCGATCGGTACTGCGTGTGCGAGAGCGATAGATGTAATCCGCGATGTCGGTCTTGCGCCCTTCGACCTGCTCGGCCAGGCGATCACGCAGGCGCTGTACCTTCGCTTGCCTGGACAATCCCGGTCCGACCAACGCTTCCAGTTGTTGCTCATCGAGAAACCTGACGACCCGCTCCGGCAACCTGCCGGCCATCACGTCCGTCAGCCCGATCTCCAGCGTCCGTTCCGGCCGGGCACTGGCGTTGCCGTACAGGCGGGAGGCGCCGAGCAGGTCGGAGCGTTCATACACCCTCAAGGCATGGTCGGACGGCCAGCCCGGCAGTTCGGTGATCAGTTGCTCGAACCAGTGCGATGACGGGTCTATCGGGCTTCCCGAACGAATCTGCGTAGTCGTGGCGGCAACATCTTCCATCGCCCTGAAGCGGTTCACCGTGTCTTCCAGCAACAGTGGCGGCTCGGCGTTTTCGACGTGCATGCGCCGCAGTGCGTCTTCTTCGGTGCCGCTGATCAAGCGGATGTTTTCCAGTTGCCGTGAGTTTAAGCCATCGGTCATGTGCCCCAGCCGTTGCATCAGCTTCGGGTGCTCCCAGGTCAAGGGGTTTTCACCTTCATGGCGCCAGGCGCCGCGACCGTTATGGGCCAATTTCGGTGCATAGGCTTCGGGACGGGTGGGGTGTTCAAGTCGATACTGCGCGGTTTGCGGATCCTTTCGAGTCACATAGTGGCGGCCCTCCAAAGGAAGAATGTCCCGGCCTTGATGGCGATGCAGGCCCAGTCGGTCGGGGCTGGAATCTGTTGGCAGCGACAGGTCTGGATGGGCGTAGGGCTCGATGTCCGGGTGCCACAAGCGGGTTTCACCGGTGGGCAAGCTCACCGGTTGCAGGCCCTCGACCCATGTAGAAACCTTGAGCCGGAACGCGTCGGCGATGCTCGCCCCGGCGGCAAACGCGGCCAGTTGAACCACGTCCGTCACGACCCCCACAACGTGATCCGCCGCTTCTGCCCATAGTCCCTCGGCCAGGTCCAAGGCGCCTTCAATGACATCATTGGTCAGTTGATACGCCGTGTAGGTCAGCATGAGTTCGCCCAGCCCCGGAGCGAACGGCGTGGCGATCAACAGCGCGACATTAAAAATATCGGAGACTATTTTCTTGAAATTGTCCCACCAGGCCCACCGCGCCTTGCGATCGGAATCGGCGGTCGACACGGCGATGTCCCGAGCGTCATTGAGAATCTTGTTCAGTTTGTTTTGATAAAGATGTACCCAGAGGTCGCCTGTGATCGGCGCAATGTCGAAACTCAATCGCGGGTTATCGATCGGCACATCCCGCCAGCTCGGGCGTGGATCCAAGGCTTCCTTTCGATGCCATTTGACCTCGAACAGGCGTTGTTGCAGCCCTCCGAAGAAATGCCCGCGTTGCGAATGGTCGATGAACCGGCTGAAGAACTGGCGGTACGTTATCCCGGTGGAAGCGATAAGCGCGTCGTCGCGCAACTGCCGCGTCAATTCGTTCATGAACGCGACAGTCGAGGGGTATTGCTTGATCGGGTGCTGCGGATCCTGCGGCACATAGGCGATCACCGGCATCACCTCGTGCGATGGCCCCAGGTCCGCAGTGATCAGCACGATCCCGGTCAAGCGGTTGTCGAGAATGGACAGGTCGGCAAATTGCACCGGCTTGCCTTTCCAGGTGGTGTTGCGCTGGCCCTCCAGCATTTCAATGACCATGTCGCGGGCATCGGCGTCGATCTCGCCGGCCATCTTCGCCTGTTCCGCGGCGGCTCTGAAAGCGGCTTTCTCGCTTTCAACGATACGGCTTTGGAGCCAATATTTTGCGACGCCATCGCGGGGCAGTAACTGTTCTTCCAGGTATCGGGTGTAGCGGGCGCCGATGTCCAGCTCACGGCACAAGGCCTGAAACCTTGCGATGGAGAGCTTGTGTTTGATGGGCAAGACATCGAAATGATCACGATCATCGGGCTGACTGATGAAGTCCGAGTCCGGTTCGCAGGATTCACTTAGCGCGAAGTTGTGCAGTGCGGCGTCGATCAGCGAAACAGTACGGGTGACGACCCCCCTGGACGTATCGATAACATACCAGGGCTGCTCTTTGGGCAGGTAAAGATGCAGATACGTTTTTTTAACGTCGACATCGATATCCAGTTTTTTCAGTGCATCGGTGAGTAGGGGCTCGGCAAATTCATAAACGTTTTGCAACCGGTCGAGAAAACGATCCACCTTGTTGCGGGAAGACCAGAGTTCGAGGCCGGCTTTTTGTAAGCGGGATTGATCAAGTGCGGTGGCTGTCCTGATCCAGGGCGCGGGCGCTTTTTCGGCGCGGCCCAGTTCCCGGACATTTCGCAATGAAGTGCTTTGAAAGACTGGATGAATCCGGTTTTTGATCAGTTCGTAGTGCCGGCCTTTATGATCGGTAGTCGACGTACTTCCTTGTAAGTCAGGCATGTTGTTAATAAACCTTGAGTGTTGATGGGAGTCATCAGCCTAACGCCCAAGGCTCAAAGTAAAAGCCTGAATTATTGTTGCTTGAACAGTGTTCTTGCTCCCAACGCATTGGAATTATCCATGCCGAAAATAATTAATTACCACCGCACAACGTAATGGTTCCGTTAACGCCGCGCGACATCAGTCGGCAAGCAACCTGTTTTGCTGCCGGGTTGCAGGTACGGCATGAGAATCGGTGCCATGCCTTTGAGCACCTGCACCGGCAACGCCGAGGTGAACTTGTAGGCTTCGGCTGTTTGCCCGGGCACGAATGCGGTCAAGGTGCCGAAGTGTGAATCGCCAATGTAGAAGACAAACGTCGCCGTCCGGTTGATGGATTTGGAGCTCAGAATCCTCCCGCCTGAACCAATCGCTTCAATGCGGTTGTCCCCTGTACCCGTTTTGCCGCCCATGGCCAACGGTTTGCCATCCGGGGTTACAAAACTGCCGGACACCCGTTTCGCCGTACCGGCATCCACCACTTGCGACAAGGCTTCGCGCATGGCCGTGGCGACTTCGGACGGCATGACTCGTTTGCCGACGTCCGGATCATTGATCAATTTGGTTTCATACGGTGTGTTGGCCGCGAAGTGCAGGCTGTCGATACGCAGGGTCGGCATGCGCACACCGTCGTTGAGGATGGTGCCGATCAGTTCCGCCAATGCAGCCGGACGGTCGCCGGAACTGCCGATGGCGGTGGCCAGTGAGGGCACCAGGTGATCGAACGGATAGCCGACTTTCTGCCAGCGCTGGTGAATGTCGAGGAATGCCTCGATCTCCAGCATGGTGCGGATGCGACTGTCGCGGGCACCCTTGTGTCTGCTTTTGAACAGCCAGCTGTAGACTTCCTGGCGTTCGAACTGGCTGGCTTTGACAATGTCGCCCCACTTGGCGTCGGGGTGATTGAGCAGGTAGCCCATCAGCCACAGGTCCAGCGGGTGAACCTTGGCGATGAAGCCCTGGTCCGGCAAGTCGTAGGAGCCGGGAGCGTAGGCCTCGTAGAGCCGCACGAGACGCTCGTCAGTGAGCTTTTCAGTGAGCTTGGCACCGGTGAGGTGCGAGCGCACGAAGGCGTTGAAGCTTGCCTGACTGGCCTGTGGCAGCAGGTAGCGGTGCACGGCGGCCAGGCGGATCGGGGTCGGGCGCATGCTGTCGAGGAAGGTCTCGAGCCGGTCCTGGGTGTCTTTGTTCTTGTACTTCTTCCAGAACTTGAGCAGGAAGGAAGTGCCCTCGCGGTCGGCGAATTCAGCCAGGTATTCCTGGCGCCGCGGGTCGCGGTCGTCCTTGAGCATTACGGCACTGCTGTTCGGGCCGGAGTAGGTGGTGTAGCGCACCAGGTCACGCATCAGGCGAATGAACGGCAGGTTGATCGACTCGCGCAGGGCGTCGCGCAGGGTCGGTATGCGGTCGTTGTCTTCCTTGCGGAAGTTGTTGAACACGTGCAGGCCGCCACCGGTGAAGAACGCCTCGCCGGGGCTGGCGGAGTATTTGCGGTCCAGGGCTGCGCCGAGCATTTTTTTCAGGTCGCGGTCCTTGTTCTCGATCAGGTAATCGACCGCCCAGCGGCTCAGGCGGTCTTGCTCCGGCACGTCGACTTTCTTCAGTTCCGGGACGGCCATGCCGGCGTATTTGTCGTGCAGCTCGGAGATGATTTGCAGGTAGGTGGTCAGCACGCGCATTTTTGCGGTGGAGCCCAGCTCCAGTTTGCTGCCTTCGTTGATGTCGAATGGCTGGTCGGTGCTGTCGGTCTGCACCCGTACCCGCGAGCCGTCCGGGGTCAGTTCGAACAGGGTGAAGCTGTAACGAACCTGGGTGGTGCTGGTGGGGGTCAGAAGGCGCTCGCCGATCAGGCCGATTTGCGTGGCAAAAGCGGGGTCGGCCAGTTTTTTCAGGTACTCGGTGGCCTCGGCTTGCAACTCGCCTTGCAGGGTGCTGGTGGCGGACAGGTCGAGGCGGTCGAGGTCATACAGCGGGCGATTGAGCATGCCGGCCAGGCGGCTGCGCGCGACACTGATGCCCTTGTTGGCTTCGATCGGTTGAATGGTCGGCTGGGTGGCCCAGTCGCGGTAGGTCAATTTGCTGGCCAGGGCGGCGGCGGCGAACTGAGCGTCGATCACATTGTTTTGCGCCAGCAGGCGAATATGGCTGTCGGTGAGGTCGGCGAGTTCATCGTGACCCTTGGTCAGGTAATGCGACGGGCGGCGCTGGGCAATCATCAGCGACAGCATTTCACGCAGGGCCAGGCCTTTTTCCGCCATGGTTTTTGGGTCCGTTGCTGTGCTGGTCAGGACTTCGTTGGCCTTGTTGAAGTCGGAGCCATACCACACACGCAAGCCCTCAGCCATGCCATGCACTTCGCCGTGGCCCGGTACGGCCGACAGCGGCACGCTGTTGAGGTAGTCGCGAACCACGTTCTGCCTGGCTTCGAGGGTTTGTGGCCCGGCCTGATAGGCGCGTACGGTGGCGGAGATCATCTGGCGAATTTTTTCCGCGCCATTGACCGTCAAGCCATCGGGGGAGTGCCGGTACTTTTCCAGTTGCGTGGCCAGGGTGCTGCCGCCGGCGGATTGGCCGGGTACGTGAAACAGCTTGGCCACCTGTGACCACGCCGCCATGCCGAACCGCGGCCAGTCCACCGCCGGGTTGGCCAGCGGTTGCCTGGGGTCCAGCAGAAAGCGGTTCTCGATGAACAGCAGGCTATTGACCACTACCGGCGGGATCGCGGCAAAGGTTGAATAAAGCTGCTGCGGATAGTTGTACTGGTACAGCGGCGCTGCGCGGCAATCGGTGATCGACAGCCCGGCCTGGATTTTCTCGGCATAAGGCACGAACAGGCCTTTGTCGCTGTACTTCAACAGCGCCGGAGAAAAGCGGGTTTGCGCCTCAACGACGAAATTGCGCTTGATCAGGCGCGGCAGGAATTCATCCAGCGAGCTGTAGCCCAGACGCCGATCGAACGGACCGTCGCCCGGATAGCGAATCGCATCGCTAGGGCCGGGCTTGAGCTCAAAGCTCAGGGACGCTGCGTATTTGCTGACTTCCCGGGCCTGGAATTTCGAGGTACGCATTTCCCTCGCAGCCGCCAGCCCCACGACAATCGCGATGATCAGCAGCAATAGCCAGAACGCTCCCCATCCGTGTTTGGAACGGCGGGGTTTTTCAGGTGGCGGCGCTTCATCCTCACGTTCAGTCGGAACCACGGTTTTACTCGAATCGGTTTGCCACAAAGCGCCCATAGTCGACTGATCCATTTACGCAGATTGATCGGACTTGACTCAAGCTTAGACGGTGGTTGGCGAGGGTGAAAAAAAATCTGAAGGGTAAAATGTCGGGCAATGGCCTAATGCCAGTCAGCTAAGGGGGCGACCAGCGCTGATTAGCCTGTGGCGAGGGAGCTTGCTCCCGCTGGGCTGCGTAACGGCCCCAATACCGGTAATTGCGCTTCGTCTGATAAATGGGATCAGCCGGATTGCGCCTGCTACACAGGCGAGCGGGAGCAAGCACCCTCGCCACAAAAGCAGTCGGCTGGAATGCTTGTTTTAGACATGTCGAAGGGGGAAATACGGCTTTGGCAGGGGCATGACGATGCACCATTGTTGTGCAATACTCCGCGCCGTTTAAATGGCGAAAATTCCTACAATATCCAGGTGATGCCTCTCCAAAAGTCGCGTTATTGCCGGGGTTTATGGCTGAATTTAGTGGTTTATATAGTGAATATCTCTGTCGTCAGCTTTTTATACTGCCCGACCCGCTGATCTTGCAGGTTTTGTCCTACAGGATGGTTCTGCTTACAAGGCAGGCCCGGTTACTCGAAGCAACTGGCTTATCGGTCGGGGGCTTCAACGCTCGGTGGTCATATCCAACAACAAGATGAGGTGCCCCTTATGCCCGTAGGCAATCACCAGCCTAACGGCGAGACCGCTCAGGGCGGTCCGCTTAAACGTGAACTCGGCGAGCGGCATATTCGCCTGATGGCACTCGGTGCCTGTATCGGCGTCGGTCTGTTCCTCGGTTCAGCCAAGGCCATCCAAATGGCCGGCCCCGCGATCATGCTGTCCTACATCATCGGCGGTCTGGCGATCCTGGTGATCATGCGTGCCCTCGGCGAAATGGCCGTGCACAACCCGGTCGCCGGCTCGTTCAGCCGTTACGCCCAGGACTACCTCGGCCCGCTGGCGGGCTTCCTGACCGGCTGGAACTACTGGTTCCTGTGGCTGGTGACCTGCGTCGCGGAAATCACTGCCGTGGCGGTGTACATGGGCATCTGGTTCCCCGACGTGCCGCGCTGGATCTGGGCGCTTGCGGCGTTGATCAGCATGGGCTCGATCAACCTGATCGCAGTCAAGGCCTTCGGTGAGTTCGAGTTCTGGTTTGCCCTGATCAAGATCGTCACTATCGTTGCGATGGTGTTCGGAGGCATCGGCATCATCGCCTTCGGTTTCGGCAACGATGGCGTGGCCCTGGGCATCTCCAATCTGTGGAGCCACGGCGGTTTCATGCCCAACGGTGTAACTGGCGTGCTGATGTCGCTGCAGATGGTGATGTTCGCCTACCTGGGTGTGGAGATGATCGGCCTGACCGCCGGTGAAGCGAAGAACCCGCAGAAAACCATCCCCAATGCGATCGGCTCGGTGTTCTGGCGGATTCTGCTGTTCTATGTCGGTGCGTTGTTCGTGATCCTGTCGATCTACCCGTGGAACGAAATCGGTACCCAGGGCAGTCCGTTCGTAATGACCTTCGAGCGTCTGGGCATCAAGACCGCCGCCGGCATCATCAATTTCGTGGTGATCACCGCGGCACTGTCGTCCTGCAACGGCGGCATCTTCAGCACCGGGCGCATGCTCTACAGCCTGGCGCAGAACGGCCAGGCCCCGGCGGGTTTCGCCAAGACCTCGAACAACGGCGTACCGCGGCGTGCGCTGCTGCTGTCGATCTTCGCCTTGCTGCTGGGCGTGCTGCTGAACTACCTGGTACCGGAGAAGGTCTTTGTCTGGGTGACGTCCATCGCCACCTTCGGCGCGATCTGGACCTGGGTGATGATCCTGTTGGCCCAGCTCAAATTCCGCAAAGGCCTGAGCGCCAACGAAGCGGCCGGCCTGAAATACCGTATGTGGCTGTACCCCGTCAGCTCTTATCTGGCGCTGGCGTTCCTGGTGCTGGTGGTCGGCCTGATGGCGTACTTCCCGGACACCCGCGTGGCGTTGTATGTGGGACCTGCGTTCCTGGTGCTGCTGACGGTGCTGTTCTATATGTTCAAGCTGCAACCGACGAATGTTTCGCAAGGTGCGGTGCGTTCGGCTTCGTAAGTTGTATCGCTGAAACTTGTAGGAGCGAGCTTGCTCGCGATGATCGTCAACGATAACGCGTGTTTACAGGATAAACGCAGCGCTCTTGAGTCCATCGCGAGCAAGCTCGCTCCTACAATATTGCGGTCGATCCTTGGGCTGCCTGAGCGGTATGGTTCAAACGCTTGTTGAACTCAAGCCAGGTCGCCAGTAACGCCATCAATCCGGCGCCCACCAGCGCCGTGAAAATCTGCATGGCAAACGCATCGTCGGTCAACGCATTGACCATGTCCGCCAGGGGCGCCAGCAGCACGCCCAGGCAGAAAATCTCCAGCGAGAAACGGCCCATGCGGCAACTTTGCTGCGCGAGCCAGTTTTGCGTCCATCCGCTGTCGGGAATCAACTTCGCCGTGACGTAGGCCAATGCGAGGAAATGCAGCAGGCGCACGGGGGACAGGTCGGTCTTGCTGATCGGGTACAGCAGGTTTTTCAGGCTCGCCGGCACCACGGCGTCGTGTAGATCTGGCCAACGCCACAGGACCGTCAACACACCCGCGGCCACCACATACAGCGCTGCACTGACAAACAGCGGCTGGCATAGCAACGGGCGAGTGTCGGGCAGGCGCGGGCGCTGGCTGTGAATCGCAGCGGCACCGCCGAGTACGAACAGCAACTGCCAGGCAACCGGGTTGAAATACCACACGCCGTCCTTGATGGCCGCCAGGTTCCAGCCCGCCAGTGGCACCATCAGATACAGCGCCAATGACATCGCGACCACCACCCAGGCCTTGCGCACCAGTACGGGCAGCACCAGGGGCAAACCCGCCAACAGCACGATGTACAGGGGCAACGGGTCCATCAGGTTCGGCTTGAAGCGCAACAGCAGTTCATCGATCAGGGCCTGCTGCGGGTTGCTGATGAAGTGATGCATGCCCATTTCCTCCACCAGGTCCCGTGTTTCCACATGGCTGTTGGCGAAAAACACAATGCCCATCAGCATCGCCAGCAGGAAGATATGCACCACGTAGAGCACCCACACCCGACGCAGGATTTTCACGCAGGTGATCAGAACGCCTTCGCGCGCCAGGACTTTGCCGTACGCCAGCACGGCCGCGAAACCTGCCAGAAA
Organism: Pseudomonas sp. GV085; assembly: GCF_003050925.1. GTDB lineage: Bacteria > Pseudomonadota > Gammaproteobacteria > Pseudomonadales > Pseudomonadaceae > Aquipseudomonas. The sequence goes on from NZ_QAOV01000004.1 coordinate 134,140, forward strand.
CACGAAAACCTCGGCCGCATCGCTGAAACCGAAGTTACGCAGGGTGATTTGCCCCAACGGGTTGTGGGGCACGTGATCCCAAAAGATGAAGATCAGTGCCAGACCACGAAAAAAGTCGATCCGGTGATCGCGCGCTAACGTCATGACAGCAGGCTCGTAACAGCAGGTAAAAATGGGATCGGCGCGTGGGCGCAAAAGGCCCCGCGCCCAAGCGGCGGCGCGCAGGGTGGACTGATTCACGAGCAATTGCAAAACCGGGATATTACCGGATGTCTCGGGCATTGCCCCGAGGCTCAACCGCTGGTCTGAAAGGTCCGTTAACCTGCGCTTTCTGACAGTAGACAGGCTCCAATATTAATGAGCGCAACGCTCTTAAAATGGGAGCCTCACATGAGACTGTTGTGGAAGGGGCTGTCCAGTTACACGGTGATCGGGGTCGCCAACACCCTGATTCACTGGCAGGTATTTTTCCTGTTGAGCGTGGCAGCCGGCCTCAGTCAGGCGCTCAGCAACCTGGCAGCCTTCTGCGTGGCTGCCTCGTTTTCCTTCTACATGAACGCGCAATTTACCTTCGCCGCCAGTGCCACGGTCGCAGGTTATCTGCTATTTCTTTTGGGCATGGGGGCGTTGAGTCTGGGTGTCGGCCATCTGGGCGACGTCTGGCGATTGCACGGTTTGCTCACCGTGACCCTGTTTTCGGCGTTGAGCCTGGTGTTCGGCTTCCTGTATTCCAAATACGTGGTGTTTCGCGAGCGTGATCGATGAAAATCTCGCTCATTGTCCCGGTGTTCAATGAAGAGCAGGCGATCAACCTGTTTTATCAGGCGGTGAGACGCGAGTTGCACCTGCGCGATGCCGAGGTCGAAATCGTGTTCATCAACGATGGCAGCTGCGACCGCACGGCCGAACAGGCTACGGCACTGGCCCAGGCGGATGATCAGGTCATGCTGATCAATTTTTCGCGCAACTTCGGTAAGGAACCGGCACTGTTTGCCGGTCTGGAACATGCCGGCGGCGATGCCGTGATTCCCATGGATGTCGACCTGCAGGACCCGATCAGTGTCATCCCGTTGTTGGTCGAACAATGGCAAAAGGGCGCCGATGTGGTACTCGCCAAGCGCCGTAATCGCGACGTCGACGGCTACCTCAGGCGCCACAGCGCGTCGATTTTCTACCATGTGCTCAATCGCATCGCCTACACCCGAATCGAGGAAAATGTCGGGGACTTCCGGCTGATGGATCGCAAGGTGGTCGACGTGATCCGTTCCTTGCCCGAGCACCAGTTGTTCATGAAAGGCGTGTTGTCGTGGGCCGGGTTCAACACGGCGGTGGTGGAGTATGAGCGGGCCGGGCGGGTGGCGGGGAGCAGCAAGTTCAATGGCTGGAAGCTGTGGAACCTGGCGCTGGAAGGCGTGACCTCGTTCAGCACCGTGCCGCTGCGCTTGTGGACTTACGTCGGTGGCGGCATTTCCATTTTCGCGGTGCTTTACGCGGTGTACATGGTGCTGGACAAGATTCTCTTCGGCAACAGCGTCCCCGGTTATCCGTCGCTGATGACGGCGATCCTGTTTCTCGGCGGCGTGCAACTGATCGGCATCGGCATCCTCGGCGAATACATCGGTCGCATCTATATCGAGGCCAAGCACCGGCCGCGCTACGTGATCAAGGACATCGTCGGCGGTAAAGACAGGGGCGGGCGTTAGCATGGGGCGGTTCAACGACTTCCTCGTTCGCGAGCTCAGCCGGCATCAGGTCTGGCGGTTTTTTCTGTTCGCAACCTTCTTATATGTCCTGCCGTTGATCCTCGCGGACTTCCCCTACATCGATGACAACTGGCGCTCGCTGGCGGCGGGCATGGCCTGGGCTGAACAGGGGCGACTGTTCGCCCAGTTGTTCTACAACGCCCTGACTTTCAGCCATGCCGCGCCGAACATCTTTCCCTTGCCCTTGCTGATCGCCACGCTGGCCATGGCGTCGGCGCTGACCAGCCTGACGTTCCATTACTTCCGCCAACCCACCGTCGCTTGTTGCCTGGTGCTGTTGCCGCTCTGGTACAACCCGTTCTTCCTGCAGAACCTGTCTTATCAATACGACGGTCCCACCACGTCCCTGAGCCTGGTGGCGGTGATCTACGCGATCACCTTTCGTCACCCTTTGCGCAGCGTGCAATGGCTGGTGCAGTCGTTCCTGATAGCACTGGCGCTGGGGTTGTACCAGGTCAGCCTGAATGTGTTCCTGGGCCTGTGTTGCCTGGAGTTGCTCAGGGCCGCCAACGATAAAACCGCCCCGGTGCCATGGGGCGAACTGCTGGGCTGGAAAGCCGCCCAGCTCATCCTCGGCGGGTTGATCTACAGCGTCAGTGCTGGTCCGTTCATGGACTCCAATCGCACAGCGTTGCTCGATTGGACGGCGCATCCTCTATTGCAGATCCAGATCAACATTGCCCGGGTCCTGGAAAAAGTCGTGCTGCTGTTCAATGGTGGATGGCTCTGGGTATTCGGTGGGTTGTTGCTGTTGGCGATGGCAGGGGCGGTGCGGCTGGGACTGAACGTAGCGGCGCGTCAGGACGGCGGACCGAAGAAGCTGTTGATCGGCGTGATGTGTTTGCTGACATTGCCGGTGGTGACGCTGCTGGTGTCCGGTGTCACGTTGTTTTTCCGTGACTTCAACGAAGGCGCCCGCACCTTGATGGGCTTCGCCGTGCTGTTGGTGTTGCTGTGCTATTTGAGCCATCTGGCGTTGGCGTCGATCCATGAACGATTGCCACTGTTGCTGATCATTGCGCTGCTGGCGATGTTGTCGCTGTCGTTTGCCTTTGGCCGGGTGCTGACCGTGCAGAAAACCTTCGCGTCCACGGCGCTGGCCAGCCTTGATTACGACATCGCCAGCCGTCAGGCACTGCGCGAGGCCAAGCGGATCTATATGTCGGTGACTTATTCCGACTACTGGTTGACGGCGGCGGCAGGCTCATTCAAGCAGATGCCGGTGCTGCACTACCTGCTCAATACCGACTTTTACATGCTGGCCGAGAATCTGCCGAAAGCGGGTATCACCAACGTGGTGGCGGAGCGGGAGCGGCGCAACGCGACGCGGGTTGGCTATCAGGGCTATGTGCCGCTGGTGGATAGCCAGTTCTACCGGATTTACCTGATCGGTGATTACGGTTTTATCGTGATGAAGGAGCCGGCCCCGAGCAAAACGCTGCGTTGGTGACGTGCGATTTCGACCGGGGCGGCGAGGTCATGCAGCTTCTATTTCATGAGGCTCGAAACTGTCGGCCCGAGCCATCTGCCACATCCGCGAGTAGAACTCGCCGTTCACTTCGCCGGTCAGCAACTCGCCCGGCTTGAGGAACACGTGCAACTGCGAGAACAGCTTGATCTCGGTCGCCGACATGCGTCGCACCAGGTGCTTGGCGGACAACTGCGACGGGTGTTCGAGGCCGGCGGCGGCGAGCATTTCCGCCAGGGCCTTGAGGGTGTTGCGGTGGAAGTTGTAAACCCGCTGGGCCTTGTCCGGCACCACCAGCGCGCGCTGGCGCAAGGTGTCCTGGGTGGCGACGCCGGTCGGGCATTTATTGGTGTGGCAGCTCTGCGACTGGATGCAACCGATGGCGAACATGAAGCCGCGCGCCGAGTTGGCCCAGTCGGCACCGATAGCCAGCACACTGGCGATGTCGAAGGCGCTGACGATCTTGCCGCTGGCGCCGAGTTTGATCTTGTCCCGCAGGTTCAGGCCCACCAGGGTGTTGTGCACAAACAGCAGGCCTTCGCGCATCGGCACGCCGATGTGATCGGTGAACTCCACGGGCGCGGCGCCGGTGCCGCCTTCCTTGCCATCGACCACGATGAAGTCCGGGAGGATGCCAGTCTCCAGCATGGCTTTGGCGATGCCCATGAACTCCCATGGATGGCCGAGGCAGAACTTGAAGCCCACCGGTTTGCCACCAGACAGTTCACGCAGCTGTGCGATGAAATGCATCATTTCGATGGGGGTGGAAAACGCGCTGTGGCGTGACGGTGACACGCAGTCTTCTCCCATCAGGATGCCGCGGGTTTCGGCGATTTCTCTGGTGACCTTGTGCTTGGGCAGGATGCCGCCATGGCCGGGCTTGGCGCCCTGGCTCATCTTGATTTCGATCATCCGCACCTGCGGCGTCCGGGCTTGCGCCGCGAAGCGTTCGGGGTCAAAGCGACCGTCGCTGGTGCGACAGCCAAAGTAACCGCTACCCAGTTCCCAGGTCAGGTCACCACCGTTTTCCCGGTGATAGGGGCTGATGCTGCCTTCGCCGGTGTCATGGGCGAAGTTGCCGAGCTTGGCGCCCTGGTTCAACGCGCGGATGGCGTTGGCGCTGAGGGAGCCGAAACTCATGGCCGAGATATTGAACACCGACGCCGAATACGGCTGGGTGCACTGCGGGCCGCCGACGGTGACGCGGAAACTGCTCGGGTCGCTCAAGGGCGCGGGGCGCATGGAGTGGCCGATGAATTCGAAACCCGACTGGTACACGTCAATCAGCGTACCGAAGGGTTTGTCGGCGGTTTCGTTCTTGGCCCGGGAGTAGACCAGCGAGCGCTGGGCCCGGGAGAAGGGCAGGGCGTCGCTGTCGGATTCGAGCAGGTACTGGCGGATTTCCGGGCGGATGCCTTCGACCAGATAGCGGATATTGCCGAGGATCGGGTAATTGCGGCGCACCGCGTGGGGACTTTGCAGCAGATCGAACAGGCCGATCAGGCTGAGGACAGCGGTGACGGCGGTTATCGGCCAGAGCCAGTCGTATTCAAGAAACGGCAGGCTGGCGAGGGTGAAGATCACGCAGACGGCAAAGAAGGCGTAGCGGCTCAGGAGTGACAGGCTCATACGGTTTCCTTGGGTTCGGACTCAATATTTTGGCTAAAACACAAAACACTGTAGGAGCGAGCCTGCTCGCGATGGACGTTAACGATGACGCGTTGATCCTGGATAAACGCGGTGCCTTTGAATCCATCGCGAGCAAGCTCGCTCCTACAGAAAAGCCGTCAGGCATTTTGTGCCTGCAGAAAAATCGAAAACAGCTCGGACTGGGACTTGATCCCCAGCTTGCTGTACATGTGTTTCTTGTGGACTTTCACGATTTCGACCGAGATTTCCAGCTTACGGGCGATTTCTTTACTGGAGCAACCGCTGAGCATCAAACGCCCGACATCCAGTTCCCGGGCCGTCAACTGCGCGCCTTTGAGTTGCTGCACCGAGGCCTCCAGCTGTACGCGCCAATCGGCTTGCGGTGGTGCGGGGGCCAGGGCCACGACTTCGTTGATTTCATAGGGTAGACGCTGGCGCAGCAGGCCGAGCACCCACGGCTGGATCAACGACAACAAGGCGATCTGCTGGCCGCTGAAGCGCTGCGTGCTACCCAGCGACAGGCACAGCGTGCGCTCGCCCTCGAGCTGACAATTGAACTGGATTTCATCGGCCACCACATTCAGACGAAAGTAGCGCTGGTAATACTCGGTCAGCTCGAAGTGCTCCGGAGCCACTTCCGACAGGCGATACAGCCCGGTGCGCGATTGCTCGCGGCAGGCGATGTAGAACGGGTCGAGCAGGTACAGCCCGCGCAGGTAATCCTGGAACAACTGGTCGGGGCTGCCATCCTCGCCGGGGCACTCGGCGAACACCTGCGGGCGCTGGTCGGCGCTGAAAAGCAGGGCCACCCAGCTGTCGAAGGACACGTACTGGTCCAGCAACCGGACGAGCTGGGTCCAGAAATTGGGCTTGTCCAGAGCGTCGATCAGTTGCCCCACCGAGCGGTGCCAGGCGATGTCGTCCAACGAGAGTGCCATGCATCTACCCCTATCGTGTTACCCCTGCGGCGTAATTCCCCGCCCGGTTGCTTGCTGCGCATACTGGCGCACAGACACCGACCGGGCAATCTTTCTGCCGCCCGGCCCATGACAAGGAATACCCATGAAGGTCGAACTCGCCCAATTGGCAGGCCGTGACAACGACACGGCCTACAACCTCGAACGCACCCTGGCGGCGATGGCTGCGTGCGCTGCCGATACGCAACTGATCCTGTTCCCTGAAGGCCACTTGATGGGCTTCCCTTCGGCGCAGTCCGTAGCCGAGGTGGCCGAGGCGCTGGACGGACCGTCCGTCAGTGCGGTGATCGCCGCCGCCCGCCAGCGCAATATCGCCGTGGCCATCGGCATGGCCGAGAACGACAACGGCCGTTTCTACAACACCACGCTGTTGATCACTCCTGAAGGCATCGCGCTGAAATACCGCAAGACGCACTTGTGGGCTTCGGATCGCGGGGTCTACGAGGCGGGCGATCGCTACGCCACCTGCCTGTTCAACGGCGTGCGCGTGGGCCTGCTGATTTGCTACGACATCGAATTCCCCGAAAGCGCCCGCGCCCTGGCGCAACTGGGGGCCGAACTGTTGATCGTCACCAACGGCAACATGGACCCGTACGGCCCGACCCACCGCACCGCGATCATGGCCCGCGCCCAGGAAAACCAGGCGTTTGCGCTGATGGTCAACCGGGTGCAAGAGGGTGACGGTGGCTTGTTGTTTGCCGGTGGCAGCGCATTGGTCGATCCGTTGGGCACATTGTTGTTCGAAGCCGGGCGCGAGGAAGGGCAGTTTGCGGTTGAACTGGACCTGAACCAGTTGACGGCGGCGCGCCAGGATTATCGGTATCTGGATGATCAGCGGCTGAAGTTGCCGGGGGAGAGGGTTGAGCATGCGTCCGGGTTACGGGAGCTGCTGATTCCCAAGGGCTGAAGATCAAAAGATCGCAGCCTGCGGCAGCTCCTACATTGATCGCGGTCCCCCTGTAGGAGCTGCCGCAGGCTGCGATCTTTTTACGATTTATCTGACTCAACGTCGAAGAACAACAACACAACACCCGTAATTTGCGCCGAACTCGGCTCTGCCATAAATCCAATAAAATTCGGAGTAGTCGCTCATGGCTCGTTTGCAACGCACCCTGTCACTGGGGTCGGTGGTGCTGTTTGGCATCGCCTACATGACGCCGATCATTGTACTCGGCACCTTTGGCATCCTCGCCCAATCCACCGTCGGCATGGTGCCGGCCGCGTACCTCGCGGCGCTGGTGGCGATGTTCTTCACCGCCATGAGCTACGGGCGCATGGCCTCGGCGTTCCCGGTGGCCGGCTCGGCCTACAGCTATGTGCGCAAGGCCATCAGCCCGAAACTCGGGTTCATTGCCGGTTGGGCGGTGCTGCTCGATTACCTGTTCCTGCCAATGGCGATCTGGCTGATCGGCGCGGCCTACCTCAACTCCGCATTCCCGGCCGTGCCGCAGTGGATCTGGGTGCTGGCGTTCATCGGCATCACCAGCGCGATCAATATCGTCGGCCTGAAACTGGCCAACGGCATCAATGCCTTGCTGATGCTGGTGCAGTTCCTGGTGCTGATCGCCTTCGTCGCGTTGTGCGTGCATTACGTCGGCGGTGATGCGAGCACGCCGTTGTGGTCGATCAAACCGTTTTTCAACGGCGACATGCAGATGCCGCTGATCATGAGCGGCGCGGCCATCGCCTGTTACTCGTTCCTCGGTTTCGACGCGGTCAGCACCCTGACCGAAGAAACCCGCGATCCACGCCGTACCATTCCCCGGGCGATCATGCTGATCACCCTGATCGGCGGGCTGACTTTCGTCGGCGTGTCGTACTTCGTGCAGATCGCCCATCCGTCGTTCCAGTTCGACAGCGTCGACTCGGCGGCCTACGAAATTGCCCGCAACATCGGTGGCGACCTGTTCGTCTCGATCTTCCTGATCGGCCTGATCGTCGGCCAGTTCGCCTCGGGGCTGTCGGCCCAGGCCAGCGGTTCACGGCTGCTGTATGCCATGGGGCGCGACGGCGTGTTGCCGAAAGCGTTTTTCGGCACCTTGCACGAACGCTTCGGCACGCCGATCAACAGCATTCTGCTGTGCGCGGTGGTGGCGTTGCTGGCACTGAAACTGGACGTTACCACCTCGACCTCGTTCATCAATTTCGGCGCGTTCCTGGCGTTCAGCCTGGTCAACCTGTCGGTGATCTTCCATTACTGGATCGGTGGCGAGAAAAAAGGCCTGCGCGAATTCGTGCTGTTCCTGCTGTTCCCGTTCATCGGCCTGGCGGCGGACTTGTGGCTGATGGTCAGCCTCGATCACCTGGCGGTTTACCTGGGGTTGAGCTGGCTGGCGATTGGCGTGGTGTACCTGGCGGTGTTGACCGGCGGTTTCCGTCGGCAGCCGCCGGAGATGGATTTCCAGGAAGCGCTCTGAGGCGTCGTCAGGCGGCCGGCCGGGATTGGCGTAGCGGCAGTTGTACGCGAAATGTAGTACCGGCCCCCGCTTATGCGTTCTCCGTTACGGTGATCAGCGGTATCTGCAAGGTAAACAGCGCGCCCAGGCCCGGACCGTCGCTGTGGGCGGTGAGGTGGCCGTTCATCTCGATGGCCGCCAGCGCGCAGCTGTGCAGGCCGAAACCATGACCTTCCTTGCGGGTGGTGAAACCGTGGGCAAAAATCCGCGTCATGTTTTCCGCAGCGATACCTTCGCCGTCATCCTTGACGCTGATTTCCAGGAAAGTGTCGTCGATGATTCGCACACCGAGGGTCATTTCCCTGGGCCGGTTGTTGAGGTCGGACATTGCGTATTTGGCATTGCTGATCAGGTTGATCAGGATCAGCAGCAAGCGGTGTTTGTCAACCATCACCTGAGGCACCTCGCTGTATTCCCTGATCACTGTGACGTGGTGCCGGGTCAGCGCGCCGGCATTCATGTGCAGGGCGTCCTCGAGCAGTTCGCTGATGTACAGCGGTTCGGTGATGCTGTGGGCCCCGGTATAGGATTGTTGGGTGGCAACGATGTCCTTGATGTGGTCGACGCTCTTGCTCATCTGCCCCAGTTCGTCGGCCACTTCCTGCTGTTCGTGAGCGATGGCGTCGACCAGTTTATTGAGATAACCGGGCAGCAGCTTGCCCTTGTCGTCCTGAGTCAGGAAATGCCCAAGGTCTTGCGGGTGTTCGTTAATCAGTTGCATTGCCTTGCCCAGGCCCTGGGTCTTGCTGCTGCGAAGCTTTCGCGCAATCAGGTCGGAAGAAATATTCACGCTATTGAGCACGTTGCCGACGTTGTGCAGCACATTGGTCGCGATTTCGGCCATGCCGGCCTGGCGTGCGGCGTCGAGCAGTGCGCTCTGGGCATTCCTGAGCTCGCGGGTACGCTCCTCGACCCGTTGTTCGAGCACGTCATTGGCGGTCTGCAAGGCCGTATTGACCCGATTGATCTCGGCGAAGCTGCGGATCAGGCGGATGGTCAGCCAGATCAATACCAGCACCAGCAAGACGGAAAGCAGCAATAGGTAGAAATGGTACTTCTTGTCGGTCTTCTCGGCTTGTTGCTGATCACGGTCGAGCATGCTGGTGATGTTGTCCAGACGATCGGCCACAGGGACCGCTTCGATCTCTTCGAGCAAGCTGTTGACGATCGGCTGCTCACGCAAAATCAAGGCAACGTGGTTGCTCAGGATCCTGATCGGGGCATGAAACTTCATGGGCAGGCGTTGCATGTTCACCGCCAGTTTGCTCAGCCCCACCTGGATGTCGGCGGCTTTGTCGGCGGAGGTGACCTGGGCGAACTCCAGGGCACTGAGCAACAGGTCATAGGTGTCGGTGGCGATGCTCTGCACTTGCAGCTTGTCGAGGTCAGGCAGGTTGGACAGTTGCGCCTGGATGTCGTCCTCGGCGGTGGGCAGGAAGGCCAGGGAGTTGCGCAACAAGGCGTTGTGCGACTTGAACCGCTCCACCAGACGGGTCTTTTCCTGCATCGCCTGCAGAAAACCTTCGTGGGCATCGTCCCATTGCCGTGAGTTGTTGCGGCCATGACCGGACTCCATGGTGTCGAAGCGTTCCCATAGCCGGTTCATCTCGTTCATGGGTGAAACCAGAGGGTCGTAGTTATGCGAAATCGCCACCCTGGATTTGAGGATCTCGGTTTCCCACCGTGAGTCCTGCTGTTTGATCTGGCGTACCAGATCCCGGGACTCGGTGTATGCCACGGTCCGTGCCGAGCTGGATTTGAGGTAGAGAAAGACCAGTGCGGAAGCCAGGGTCACGGCGATGATCCCGAGAAACAGCAGGCTGGCGCGACGAGAAATTTTTCTCATGGCTGCCCCTCCCTTTTTCCGCTCAGGGTCTTGAGGAACTTGATGATCAACGCTTTGTCTTCCACGCTCGGCATGCGCCCCAACTGATACTGGAACATGACGTCCACGGCTTTTTCGAGGGTGGGCGCCGAGCCGTCGTGAAAGTAGGGGGCGGTCAGCGCGACATTGCGCAGGCTCGGGACCTTGAACACCGAGCGGTCCGCTTCGTCACCAGTGATGTTGAACCGTCCCTGGTCGGTCACGGTCGGGTTGCCGCGATCGGCGATGTAATCACCGAACACCCCGAACTTCTGGAACATGTTGCCACCGATGTTCACGCCCTGATGACACGCAATGCAGCCGTAGTCCTTGAAACGCTGATAGCCGTATTTCTCCTCGAGGGTCAGGATGTCCGTATTGCCCAGCAGGTATTGATCGAAACGGGATCCGGGCGTGAGCAAGGTGCGCTCGTAGGCGGCCAGGGCGCTCTGTATGTTGGCCTTGGTCACTGCATTCGGGTACGCCGCGCTGAAGCCTGCGCGGTAGTCTGCATCCTCATTGATCCGCTGGACGATGGTGTTCCAGTCGCTGCCCATTTCGTGGGGACTGGTAATGACGACGTTGCTCTGCGCCTCGAGTGTTTCGACGCGACCGTCCCAGAACTGGCGAAAGTTGAGGCTGGCGTTGAACACCGTCGGCGTGTTGATCGATACCGGTCGTCCATCGAAGCCGAGGGAAAACGCGCGGGTGTCGGCCCCGCTCTTGTCCAGTTGATGACAACTGGCGCAGGACAGGGTGTTGTTGACCGACAGGCGCGGATCACTGAAGAGCCTGCGACCGAGTTCGACCTGATTGGGGTTCTGTTTCGGTATCTCGGGCAACGGTTTGAGCGGTTCGTCCAGCGGCGCGGCACTGGCGACTGCACAGAACCCGTAAAGCAGGAGCGCAAACGCTCGATGCGCAAGGGGCACTGGCGATTGCCTGGCGAACTCGACGCCGGGCTGCAGTTTCCGGCTGTTCATGAGTCGTCTCGTTGTTCTGCCCACCCGAAGGCCAGCAGCTGCGCAAAAGCGTCTGCCGGCAAGGCCTTGCTAAAGTAGTGACCTTGGCCTTCCTCACATTGATGGGCCTTGAGAAACGCCAGTTGTTCCTCGGTCTCGATGCCTTCGGCGACGACATTCAGTTCCAGGCTCCGGCCCAGGCTGATGATCGCGCCGACCAGGGCGGCGTCGTTGCTGTCATTGCTCAGGCCACGAATGAACGACTGATCGATTTTCAGCACATCGATGGGGAACCGGCGCAGATAGCTCAAGCTGGAATAGCCGGTGCCGAAGTCATCGATGGCCAGCCACACTCCCAGCGTCTTGAGCCGGTGCAACGCGGTCATGGTCGCCTCGACGTTCTGCATCAGTACACCTTCGGTGATCTCCAGTTCCAGCAGGTAGGGGGGCATTCCCGTCTGTTGGAGTATCTGTTCGATGCCTTCGACGAAATCACGTTGACGAAAGTCGATGGCCGATGTGTTGACCGACATGCGGATCTCCGGCAATCCGGCTGCTTGCCAGCGTCGAGTCTGGCGACAGGCTTCGGCCAATACCCACTTGCTCAGTGGCACGATCAGGCCGCTGTCTTCGGCCACGGGGATGAATTCGGAAGGATAGATCCAGCCATTCCCGGGTTTTTGCCAGCGCACCAGCGCCTCGGCACCGACCACCCGTCCGCTGTGCAGTTCGATTTTCGGTTGGTAGTGCAGGACGAATTCGTGCTTTTGCAGGGCCTGACGAATGCCCGATTCGATGCTCTGCTGCTCCCGGGCACGCTGGTTCATGGCTTCGATGAAGAAACCGATGTCGTTCGGGCCGCTTTCCTTGATGTTACGCATGGCGGATTCGGCTTTTTTGATCAGGTCAATGGCCTCTAACCCGTCATCGGGATAAATGCTGATGCCCAGGCTGGCGGTGATGCTGATCTCCTTGCCGGCGATCGACTGTGGGCTGCGCACGGCACTCAGCAGTTTTTCGGCGATGCCACGGGTCTGCTGGGGGTGGTTGATGTCGCTGAGGATCACCACGAATTCGTCGGCGCCATAGCGAAAGACCGAGTCGGTCTCTCGCACGTACTTGAGCAGTTGTTGCCCGACCCGTTTGAGCATTTCGTCCCCGGCCGGGTGGCCCAGAGCGTTGTTGATGCGCTTGAACCGGTCCAGCCCGAGAAACATCACCACCAGATGCTTGTCATGGCGTCGGCAAGTGGCCAGCGACTGGCTCAGTCGATCACCCAGCAATGTGCTGTTGGGCAGCCCTGTGAGGGCGTCGTACTGTAGCAGGTGCGACACCTTGAGCAGTTCGTGGACCCGTGCCTCGATAGTCTGCTCAAGGCTCAACAACTTCAGCGCCGCGTCCTGTGCCAGCTGCCATTTCCAGGTCAGGGCATTGGCCATCTGGCGGATTTCCAGGGTGTCGAAAGGCTTTTTCAGAATCAGTAACTGGTCACCGAACTCCAGTCGTTCGGCCATGGCCTCCCAGCTGTAGTCGGTATAGGCGGTGCACAAGGCAATTTGCAGGTTCGGGTCGGCATTCCACAGGTGTTCAATGGTTTCCAGGCCGTCCCAGCCGGGCGGCATACGCATGTCGATAAATGCCAGGGCATAGGGGCGGCTATCGGCCAGTGCACGTTCGACCAGCTCCAGGGCTTCCTTGCCCTGGTAGGCAGAGTCGAGCTGGAAGGTGAGACGTGGTGATTGCCGAGTCCCGAACAGTGAGTGTTCGAGACTGTCCAGATCCACCTCGTCGCCGGTGCCCGGGGTGAGGATCTTGCGAAAATCGGCATGGATCGCCGGTGCATCGTCAATGATGAGAATACGTCGGTTGGTCTGGGGGAAAAGTGTTTTCATCCCTCATCCTCCCTGGAGGACGGGGGACCTATGCTCCCGTCCTTGAGCAGTCGGGTCGCTTGTTCAGGATTCACGGCCTCGCTGAAGTAGAGGCCTTGCGCGCTTGATAGCGGGGCGGCTGACTCTGGCGTGCGGGGCCGATCCGATGGCTGGACGCCTTCGGTAATGATGCCGATACCCAGGTCCCGGGCGAAGTTGACGATTGCCCGCAGGCCGTTGGCGCCAGCCGCATCCTGGGTCGCGCCGTCGATAAAGGATTGGTTGAGCTTCAGGTGATTGACCCGGTAGGTTTTCAGGTAATCGAATGATGAATATTCGGTGCCGAAATCATCGATGGCGATTTTTACCCCCAGCTCACGCAGGCGTGGCAGTACATCGTTTTGGGTCCACTTGGTTTGTGCCAGAGTCGCTTCGGTCACGTCAAAACGCAGGTCCCAGGGGGCGAGCTCCCATCGTGCAGTGGTGCGCAGCACGTCGTAAATGAGTTCCGGACCACTCTTTAGCTGCGCCAGGGACAGTTTGATCGCCATCACTGGGGGTGCCATTCCCTCGTTACGCCACAGGCTCATCTGCCGGCAGGCCTGATCCAGCACCCAGCGTCCGAGAGGGATGATGGCACCGGTCTTTTCCGCCGCGGGCACGAAAGCCGAGGCCGGCAGCTCGCCGCGCCGGGGATGGCACCAGCGCACTTGCGCTTCCATGCCCAGGATCCTGCCGCTGTGCATATCCACTTCCGGAACGTAATGCAGCGCCAGTTCATCGCTTTCGATGGCCGTCATCAAGTCCTTGGCGATGGCCATGCGTTCGGCCACCTCCTGAGTGATCTCCTGCGAGTGGAAGTGATATTGGTTGCGGCCCATTTCCTTGGAACGGTACAGCGCCATGTCCGCCTGGCTCAGCAGGCTGTCGGCGTCGAGGCAGGCGACGCTGTAGGTACTGATGCCGATGCTGACTGAAAGGTGCAGGGCATTGCCGGCGAGGTTGTACGGCGTCAGCAGCGCATCACGGATATTGGCCGCCATGGCGGCGGACTGGGTCGGATCGCTGACGTCCAGTTGCAGGATCGCGAACTCGTCTCCGCCCAGGCGTGCCACCACATCGTTTTCCCGCACGCCGTATTTGATGCGCCGGGCCACTTCCTGTAACAGCAGATCACCCACCGGGTGGCCGAAGGTGTCGTTGATCCGTTTGAAGTGATCCAGGTCCAGATAAAAAACCGCGAATGCCTCTGCGCCTCGACGTGCGGCAGCAAAGGCCTGATGCAGGCGTTCGATCAGGGTGGCGCGGTTGGCCAGGCCGGTGAGCCCGTCCGTGCGGGCAAGCAAGGCCATTTTTTCTTCGGCCAACCGGCGTTCGGTAATGTCGAGAATGATCCCCTCGACTTCCAGCAGGCGACCGTCAAGGTCGCGTACGGGAATGTAGCGGTTCTCCACCCAGCGCCATGCACCCTGGCCGGTGCGCAGGCGAAATTCAATCGAGGCGCCCAACGCATGGCGGTCCAGCACCCGGGCCATGGCCGCATCGACACTGGCCTGATCTTCCGGGTGGATCAACTGCTGGGCCCAGTTGGCCGAGCTCACCAGATCGGCGGCGAGGTGACCGTAGCGGGTGATGTTATGGGAAATGTACATCAGCGGAAACGACGGCTCGCCACGTAACCGGTAAAGGATGGTCGGGCTGTTCTGCACGATGATATTGGCATCGGACAGTTCCCGGGTGCGTTCCTGGACCGCTTGTTCCAGCAGGTTCATCTTGAGCGCGGCGTCTTCGGTCATCTGCCATTTGACCGTGAGGGCGCTGGCCATCTGGCGTATTTCAATCGCGTCGAAGGGTTTCTTCAGAATCAGCAGGCGGTCGTTCAGCGCCAGTCGTTGGTCGATGTCCTCCCAGGAGTAGTCGGAGTAGGCGGTGCACAGCGCCACCTGCAGTTTGGGATCGACCTGCCACAACCGTTCGATGGTCTCCAGGCCATCCCAGCCTGGCGGCATTCGCATGTCGATGAAAGCCATGGCGTAGGGGCGATCGTTCGCGAGGGCGGCTTCGAGTTTGTCCAGGGCTTCGCGACCCTGGAACGCCGAGTCCAGCTCAAAGTGTTGAGTCGGCGTGGTGGACTGAGTGCCGAACAGGAGGTTTTCGGTTTGGCCCAGACTGTCATCCTCGACAGTGGTGGGGCTGAGTATTTTGGCGAAATCGGCATGAATCGACGCGGTGTCGTCGACGATGAGTATGCGGCGATTGATTTGCGGTAGCCGGAAAATCATTGATCGGCACCCACCGGGGTGCGCACGTTCAACTTCGGGAGCATCCTTTTCCCCTCCACAGACCTGCTTGCGGGCCGGTTGTATCATCCAGTGTGTGAGCATAGTTGTCAGTTCGTCACTTCGCCTGTCGGGTTCAAGGCGATGATTTGCGCCCGTGGCGGAAGATTCATCCAGCCTGTCATTCAGGCATGGGCAAGAAAGGACGTAGGCCCGCGCCCGCTATCGTGGCTATCCGAAGCAGAGCGAATCGCTACTGATGACCCTGGCCCTGATGAAGGCCCCGATGAAGGATGCGGCGCGGTTGATCCTGCACCACCAGGAACGCTGCGACGGCAGCGGTTTCCCCGACCGGCCCCGCAGCTGCTTCAGGCCAAGGCATGACGGCGGACGGTCGGACATGGGATCCTTGTGATTTCCATCAGGGTCCATGGCTGACACATGACATCTGCATCCGCTGTTTCACCGCGTATTATCCATATCGCCGCCGCCCTGCTGATCGGCCCTGATGGCCGCACACTGTTGGTACGCAAGCGCGGCACCACCGCGTTCATGCAGCCGGGTGGCAAGATCGAGCCCCATGAATTGCCGGTTCACGCCCTGGCTCGTGAGCTGGAAGAAGAGCTGGGTCTGGACATCGACCCGGCGCAGGCCGTTTACCTCGGTCACTTCTCGGCACCGGCCGCCAACGAGCCGGGTTTTGTCGTCCACGCCGAGCTATTTCAGCTGAATATTGATTCAAACGTAACCCCGGAGGCGGAGATCGAAGAAGTGATCTGGATCGACCCGGCCACCGATGGCGGTATCAGCCTGGCGCCATTGACACGGGACCTGATCCTGCCGTTTTATCGGGCATCGCTGACCGCGATCGCCTGATCATTACGCAAAGGACCTCGTCCATGATCCTGCCTTCAGGACCTGCTGATTTTTGCCGCTGCCGCGTTGCATCCTGGTTCGTCAACAACCCGACCTGGCTGGCGATGCAGCGCTATTTCATGGGCTTCGTGTTGTCCGGGCTGGCACTGCGGCTGATGCTTGAGCAAAAACGGATGGCTTGAACATGTGGATCGAACGACTGGATGCCAGCCACTCCCTGGACTATCGGGCATTGATGCTCGAAGCCTACGACCTGCATCCGCAGGCCTTCACTTCGAGCGTGCGCGAACGGGCGGCGATGCCGCTGGACTGGTGGGAGTTGCGCCTGACGGGCAAGCTGGACCTGGTGCTCGGGGCGTTCGAAGAAGGCAAATTGGCGGGCATCGTCGGCCTCGCTCTCGAGGCTCGGGAAAAGGCCCGGCACAAGGTGACGCTGTTTGGCATGTATGTTTCACCGACAGTCCGCCAGCGTGGGCTCGGCTATCAGCTGGTTCAGGCGGCCTTGGCCGAGGCGCAGAGCCATGCGGGTTTGCGCCTGATCCAGTTGACCGTCACAGCTGGCAACGATGCCGCGTTCAACCTCTACCAGCGCTGCGGTTTCATCCAGTTCGGCCTGGAACCGATGGCTGTGCGGGTAGGGGAGGATTATTTCGACAAGATCCACATGTGGCGCGAACTCTGAAGCCACCACAATTCCTTGTAGGAGCGAGCTTGCTCGCGATGGTGTGTCAGTTGATGCAGCAGTGCCTGACACTCCATCGCGAGCAAGCTCGCTCCTACAGGGGATGTGTTTCTACCGAACGGCACTCACACCGTCGAGCGTCGAAAACGACGTGTCCTTGGCCGTCAGCAGGAAGTCGCGCATGTACGGCGCATCCAGCATGTCGGTGCGGATCGCCGCATACAACGTTGCGAACAAACCCTTCTCCCCCAGCCGCTTGGCCTTCACATAACCCCGTGAGCTGTATTCATGCAGAGCCCAATGGGGCATGCCGCATACGCCACGACCGCTGGCCACCAGTTGCATCATCATCACCGTCAGTTCCGAGGTGCGGACCTGGGCCGGTTCGATGTCGGCGGGTTCGAGGAAGCGGGTGAAGATGTCCAGCCGGTCCCGTTCCACCGGGTAGGTGATCAAGGTTTCCGGGAGCAAGTCTTCCGGGACGATGTAGGCCTTGCTGGCCAGGCGGTGCTGGTTGGCCACCGCGAGCATCGCTTCATAAGTGAACAGCGGTACATAGGTGATCCCCGCCAGATCCACCGGGTCGGAGGTCACCACCAGGTCCAGATCGCCACGGGCCAGGGCCGGGAGCGGAGCGAAGGAGAAGCCAGAGGCCAGGTCCAGCTCGACTTCCGGCCAGGCGTCGCGGAACTGGTCGATGGTCGGCATCAGCCACTGGAAGCAACTGTGGCATTCGATGGCCATGTGCAAGCGACCGGCGGTGCCACCGGCCAGGCGACTGATGTCTCGTTCGGCGGCGCGCAGCAGCGGCAGGGTGGCGTCGGCCAATTGCAGCAGGCGCAGACCGGCGCTGGTGAAACGCACCGGTTTGGTCTTGCGCACGAACAGTGGCATGCCCATGCGCTCTTCCAGTTCTTTGAACTGGTGAGACAGGGCCGACTGGGTCAGGTGCAGGCGGTCGGCCGCATCCACCAGGCTGTCGGCTTCGCGCAAGGCGTGCAGGGTCTTGAGGTGACGGATTTCAAGCACCGGGGGGGCTCCATGAGGAAAACTTGTCGATAAATCGAAAAGGTTGAGTTTGTCTCATGTTGGGTTGGCTGTCGACAGGAGTGCCCTCTTTTACACAGGAGCCTGCTCGCGGTGAACGATAACGCGGTCCTGAAGACGACCGCCCGGCACTCTTCATCAAACTGTCATGGAACTGTGGCAGCGCGCTTGAACAAACTTCATCAGACTCGCGCTCTACTGGGGTTCTGCGTTTTGGTGTTTTTCATGGGTGCTTCATTCTTTTCACGAATCGTATTGTTGGCCGCGCTGTTGTTCGGCCTGCCGTCCCTGGCGGCTTCGCGTTGTGACGTCGATGTTGCGACCGAACGGGTGGATCTGGCCCAGGTAAGCCTGGCGTACCAGAGCATCGGCCGTGCGTCGGACCCGGCCTTGCTGCTGGTGATGGGCCTGGGCGGGCAGTTGATTCACTGGCCGGACGAGGTGGTGGTCGCCCTGTGCCAGCAGGGGTTCCGGGTGATCCGTTATGACAATCGCGATGTCGGCCTGTCGACCTGGCGGCAAGCACCGGCCGAAGCCAACCTGACCTTCGAAGTGCTGCGCTACAAACTCGGATTGCCGGTGTCGTCGCCGTATTCGCTGACTGACATGGCCGATGATGGCCTGGGGCTGATGGACGCCTTGCACATCGATCAATTCCACGTGTTGGGCGCCAGCATGGGCGGGATGATCGCCCAGCACATGGCGGCCATGGCACCGCAACGGATCGAGAGCCTGACCCTGATCATGACCACCTCCGGCGCCGAAGGCTTGCCAGCACCGAGTGCGGCGCTGGTGCAGTTGTTGTCCCGGCGCGGTGCACCGAGCCGCGAAGTGGCCCTGGAGCAACAGGCCGACTTGCTGGCGGCGCTGGGCAGCCCGATGGTCACTGATGATCGGCAGGTGCTGCTGCATCAGGCGGCGCTGTCCTATGACCGGGCGTTCAATCCCGAGGGCGTGAAACGCCAGATCATGGCCATTCTCGCCGAACCGAGCCGGGTGACCCTGCTCAATCAGTTGCGGGTGCCGGCGCTGGTGGTGCATGGCACGGCCGACCCGTTGTTGCCGGTGATGCACGGGGTGCATCTGGCGGCGCATCTGCGAGGCAGCCAATTGATCCTGATTCCGGGCCTGGCCCATCGCTTCCAGGAGGCGTTCAAGGCGCCGTTGCTGGCGGCGGTGTTGCCGTATTTGCGCGAGCACCGTGAGGACACTTCGCACTGGGCGCAGATTGATCCGGCGCTGGCGCCGAATCTTTTGTAACACCCGGGGCCCCTGTAGGAGCTGGCTTGCCAGCGAAGGCGTCCTTAAGGGCGATACATAATTCAAGGGCCCCTTCGCTGACAAGCCAGCTCCTACATGAATGCTACCGCCGACTTCAGGACCCTCAATGGCTTAGCCCGTATTTTTTCACTTTGTCGAACAGCGTGGTCTTGGCCATGCCCAGTTCCTGGCTGGCCTGGGTCAGGTTGCCGCCGCTGCGTTGCAAGGCATCGCTGAGCAGGTTGCGCTCGAACGCTTCCACCGCTTCGGCAAAGGCCAGGCCCTGATTGCCACCGCCGGCACCGGTTTTCTTGAACGCCGGCAGGCCCAGGGCAAAGCGCTCGGCAACGTTGCGCAGTTCACGCACGTTGCCCGGCCAGTCGTGGCTCATCAAGTTCGAAACGGTCTGGTTGTCCAGCTCCGGCACCGCGCGGTCGAAGCGCAGGGACGACAGCTGCAAAAAGTGCTCGAACAGTTGCAGGATGTCCTCACGGCGTTCGCGCAGCGGCGGCAATTCCAGGGTCACCACGTTGAGGCGGTAGTACAGGTCGCTGCGGAATTCGCCAGCCTTGCTCGACTCGACGAGGTCGGATTTGGTCGCCGCGATCACCCGGCAATCCACCGCCACGCTCTGGTTCGAACCGAGGCGTTCGAGGGTGCGTTCCTGCAACACCCGCAGCAGTTTGATCTGCAAGGGCAGAGGCATGCTTTCCACTTCGTCGAGGAACAGCGTGCCGCCGTCAGCGTGTTCGATCTTGCCGATCCGCCGTTTGCCCGCGCCGGTAAAGGCGTTGGCTTCGTGGCCGAAGATTTCGCTTTCGAAGAGGTTCTCCGGCAGGCCGCCGCAGTTCAAGGCGACGAACTGCTTGGTGTGCCGTCGGCTGAAATCATGCAGGCAGCGTGCGACCAACTCCTTGCCGGTGCCGGTCTCGCCTTCGATCAGCACATTGGCCGAGGTATCGGCGACGTTGGCAATCAGTTCCCGCAGGTTCTGCATGGCCGGCGAGCGTCCGATGATCCGCCCTTCGAGGGAGTCGCGCTCGGCCAGTTGCCGGCGCAGCGACGACACTTCCCGTGCCAGGCTGCGTTGCTCCAGGGCGCGGCGGGCCACGTCCACCAGGCGCTCCGGAGAGAACGGCTTTTCCATGAAGTCGTAGGCGCCTTTCTGCATCGCGCCGACGGCCATGGAGATGTCGCCGTGCCCGGTGATCAGCACCACCGGCAGGCTGCGGTCGCGGGCCTTGAGCCGGGTCAGCAATTCCAGGCCATCGATACCCGGCAGGCGAATGTCGCTGACGACGATGCCGGCGAAATCGTCGCCGACCCGCTCCAGGGCTTCTTCGGCGCTGCCCACGCCAATGCAGGGAATGTCTTCCAGGGTCAGCGCCTGTTGGCAGCCGAGCAGCACATGGGGGTCGTCTTCGACGATCAATACACTAAGGTCGTTGTTCATATTGGCTCGGCGGGAGTGGGGCTTACCAACGGTAAACTGAGGACGAATGCGGTACCACCGCTGGACGGGTGCTCGACACCCAGGTGACCGCCGGTGGCGGCGGCCAGGCTGGCGGAAAGGGTCAGGCCAAGGCCCAGGCCCTGTTCGCCGGGTTTTGTGGTGAAGAAGGGTTCGAACAGGTGCTTGCGCGCTTCGGCGTCGATGCCATGGCCGTTGTCGCGCACGCGCAGGCGGTATTTACCATCGAACGCTTCGCCTTCGAGCCACAGCTCGGGTTGCGGCTGCGCTTGCATGGCGTCGAGGGCGTTGCCGATGAGGTTGACCAGAATCTGCTCCAGGCGGGTCTGGTCGATCTGCACCTGCACAGCTTCGAAATGGCGGTGCAATTGCAGAGGGGTGTTTTCCACCCGTGCACCGTGCAATTGCAGGGCCGCGTCCACCGCTTTGCCGAGACAGGCCTGGCCCTTGTCGTCACCGCGCCGGGCGAACGAGCGCAGGCTGGCGGTGATGCGGCCCATGCGGTCGATCAGTTCGTTGATGGTCTTGAGGTTGGTGCTGGCCACATCGAGCTGGCCACGTTCGAGGAAGCGCACGGTATTGCCGGACAAGGTGCGCAGCGCCGCCAGCGGCTGGTTCAGTTCGTGGGCGATGCTGGTGGACATCTGGCCGATGGCCGCGAGTTTTCCGGCCTGCACCAGTTCATCCTGGGCACGGCGCAAGGTCTCTTCGGCGAGCCGGCGCTCGCGGATCTGGCCCTTGAGCCGTTCGTTGCTGGCGCGCAGGTCGGTGGTGCGTTCGGTAATCCGACGCTCCAGCTGATTGTTGGCTTCCTGCAAGGCTTCCCGAGCCGCCAGACGTGTGGCGATCACCTTGCGCCGCTCGTTCCAGGCAATCAACAGAAAGGCACAGAGGGCAAACGCCACGGCCACCAGAATCCCCTGATTGATCGCTTCGCGGCGCAGGTCCTGGAGCGGCGTGAGCAGGGTGAAATTCCACGGCGTATCGCCGAGCGGCCGGGTTTGCGCCAGGTAACTGATGTTTTCATCGTCGGACGCCAGTTCGCTGTTGGCCGGGAACGTGAGTTTTTCCACGCCTTCGGACAGAATTTCCCGGGCCAGCGGTTGCAGTTCGTTGAGCGGGAACCAGTAGTACTGCAGGCTGCGGGCGAGTTTTTCCTTGGTTTCTTCGCTCAGCGGCACCACCGATTTCAAACGCCGAGCCGGATCGCTGGAGAGAATGATGATGCCGTTCTCGTCGCTGACGAAGGCTTCCAGGCGTGCCCGCTGCCAGCGTTCTTCCATGGCTTCCAGGCGTACCTTGACCACCGCGACGCCGATGATCTTGCCGTGTTCTTCCAGGCCATGGGCCAGGTAGTAGCCGGGTTCGCCGTTGGTACTGCCGATGCCGTAGAAGCGCCCGGGCTGACCACGCACGGCGTTCTGGAAATAGGCGCGAAAGGACAGGTCTTCACCCAGGTAACTGTCGACATCGCGCCAGTTGCTGGTAGCCATGACGCGGCCGGTGGTGTCCATCACGTAGATGGCCCGACTGCGGCTGCGCCGGTTCAGGCCTTCGAGGTAATCGTTGACCGTTTGCCGGTGTTCCGGGGTCGGGTCGGCCAGCAACTGCGAAACGCTGGTTTCGAGCTCCAGCAGGCTGGGCAGGTAGGTGTATTTGCTGATTTCGCTTTCGACGGCACGGGCGTGCAGTTCCAGCTGTCGCTGGCCGTTCTCGCCAAGGCTGTGAATACCATAGTGCTCACTGACCCAGAAGCCGATATAGCCCAGGCCGATCATCATGGCGATGATCAGCGGTGGCAGGAACAAATGGCGAATCAGACGGGGTTTCACGGCGAGTGATGGCATTGCTGCGCGATAAAGATTGGAGTCGCATTTCATCACAGATGCCTTGGGTCAACCAGCGATTGCCTGCCTACTCCAACTGTAGGAGCGAGCTTGCTCGCGAAGAACTCAAGGACAACGCGTGCATTCAGGATGAACGCGTCATCGTTAACGACCATCGCGAGCAAGCTCGCTCCTACAGGGTAGGGGCGAGCTACGTTGGTATTAGTGCTGCAGAATCTTGTTCAGGAAGTGCTGCGTACGATCCGCACGGGCGTTGATGTCGCCGAAGAACTCCTCTTTCTTGCAGTCTTCGATGATCTTGCCGGCGTCCATGAAGATCACCCGGTCCGCCACTTTACGGGCGAAGCCCATTTCGTGGGTCACGCACATCATGGTCATGCCTTCGTGGGCCAGTTGCACCATCACGTCGAGCACTTCGTTGACCATTTCCGGGTCCAGCGCCGAGGTCGGTTCGTCGAACAGCATGACGATCGGGTCCATCGCCAGCGCACGGGCAATCGCCACACGCTGCTGCTGACCGCCGGAGAGCTGGCCCGGGTGTTTGTGGGCGTGAGCCGACAGGCCGACGCGCTCGAGCAATTGCAGGCCTTTCTTGGTGGCTTCTTCCTTGCTGCGGCCCAGCACCTTGATCTGCGCGATGGTCAGGTTTTCGGTGATGGTCAGGTGCGGGAACAGCTCGAAGTGCTGGAACACCATGCCCACGCGCGAACGCAGTTTCGGCAGGTTGGTCTTCGGGTCGGCGATGGAGGTGCCGTCGACCACGATGTCGCCTTTCTGGAACGGTTCCAGGGCGTTGACGCACTTGATCAGGGTCGATTTGCCGGAACCGGATGGCCCGCACACCACGATCACTTCGCCTTTTTTGACCTCGGTGCTGCAATCAGTCAGTACCTGGAAGTCCCCATACCACTTGTTGATGCTTTTGATAGAGATCATACGGCGAACCTTTTTTGCAGACGCTTGACCAGCCGCGAGGCGGCAAAGCTGATGATGAAGTACACGAGGCCGGCGAAAACCAGGAACTCATTGGAGCGGCCAATGATGTCGCCACTGGCGCGCGAAGCATTGAGGAAGTCCACCAGGCCGACGGCGTAGACCAGCGAGGTGTCCTGAAACAGGATGATGCTCTGTTGTAGCAACAGTGGGGTCATCTTGCGGAATGCCTGCGGCAGGATGATCAGGCGCATCATCTGGCCATAAGTCATGCCCAGCGCCTGGGCAGCGCCCATCTGGCCCTTGGGAATCGACTGCACACCGGCGCGGACGATTTCACAGAAGTATGCCGCTTCGAACATCATGAAGGCCACGATGCAGGAGGCGAACGCGCCGATCGGCGTGTCTTCGCCGGTGATCCAGCGCAACACGAATGGCACCGCCAGGTAGAACCAGGTGATGACCAGCAGCAACGGGATCGAACGGAAATAGTTGACGTAGGCGCCCGCGATGTTCGACAGCACTTTGCTGTGGGACAGACGCATCAATGCCAGGATGGTGCCGAGGATGATCCCGCCGACCACGCCCATGGCCATCAGCTTGAGGGTCATGATCATGCCGTTCCACAGGCCCGGCAGGGACGGGATGATGCCCGAGAAGTCGAATTCCATCATTTACCCCCTACGGAAATCAGGCCCGGCACGGCGACTTTCTTCTCGACCATGCGCATCAGCAGCATCAGGCTCATGTTCAGGGTGAAGTAGATCAGCGTCGCCAGGGTGAAGGCTTCGAACAGGTTGGCGGAAAACTCGGCAGTCTGTTTGGTCTGCGCCAGCAGTTCCATCAGGCCGATCAGCGAGGCCACGGACGTGTTCTTGAAGACGTTGAGAAATTCCGAGGTAAGCGGCGGAATGATGATCCGGTAGGCCTGGGGCAGCAGCACGTTCCAGTAGATCTGCGGCAGCTTGAAACCCATGGCGCGGGCCGCGGATTCCTGGCCCTTGGGCAGGGCCTGGATACCGGTGCGCACCTGTTCGCAAACCCGGGCGGTAGTGAACAGGCCCAGGCACACCACGACGCTGAGGAAGGCCGAGGTGGTCGGGTTCAGATCCTGCTTGTACCACTCTTGCAGGTCTGCCGGCAGCAGGTCGGGTACCAGGAAGTACCAGATGAACAGCTGCACCAGCAGCGGCACGTTACGGAAGAGTTCGACGTAGCAGGTGGCGATGCCCGATACGATGCGGTTCGGCACGGTACGCATGACGCCCAGGATCGAGCCCAGTGTCAGGGCAATGATCCAGGCCGCGATGGCGATGCCGATGGTCCAGCCCAAACCGGTCACGTACCAGTCGAAATAGGTCTCGCTGCCCACGCCGGTGGACTTGAAGAACACGCCCCAGTCCCAGTTGTAATTCATTAGGGTCTCCCCTCAGTTCGATCGATGTGCAAGTGCCCGCTTGGGGGAAGCTCCGTTCCCGCCTGTCCTTGAGGGACAGGCACACGCGTCCGGCTCGACAGCCACCGGTTCGAGTGTTTCCAGAAAATGCCAGCAGGAAGTGACCACCTCCTGAAAGGGCATGCGCCCTGTCAGGAGATAAGGTTAGTCAGAAATCAGGATTTCTTGTCGTCAGCCGCTTTATCGGTCGGATTGGCGATCAGGGCCTTGAGCTCGTTGCTCATCGGGAAATTCAGGTTCAGGCCTTTTGGCGGGATTGGCTGCATGAACCATTTTTCGTAGATCTTGTTGATCTCGCCCGATGCGTAGGTGGCCTTGATGGCGTCATCCACAGCCTTTTTGAACGGCTCGTCGCCTTTGCGCACCATGCAACCGTAGATTTCGTAGGACTGCGGAGTACCGGTCACTGCCCAGTCTTTCGCATTCTTGGCCTTGGCTGCTTCACCTGCCAGCAGGGCGTCGTCCATCATGAAAGCCACGGCACGGCCGGTTTCCAGCATCTGGAAGGACTCGCCATGGTCTTTGGCGGAGATGACGTTCATGCCCATCTGCTTGTCGGCGTTCATCGACTTGAGGATGCGCTCGGACGTGGTGCCGGCGGTGGTCACGACGTTTTTGCCGGCCAGGTCAGGGAAATCCTTGTACTTGGAGTCTGCCTTGGACAGCAGGCGAGTACCGATTTCGAAGATGCCAACGGAGAAGTCAACTTGCTGCTGACGCTCGACGTTGTTGGTGGTGGAGCCGCACTCCAGGTCCACGGTGCCGTTCTGCACCAGCGGGATACGGGTTTGCGAAGTCACCAGGTTGTACTTGACCTGCAGGTTTGGCATGTCGAGGTCTTTTTTCAGCGCTTCGACGACTTTCAGCTGGATGTCGTGGGAGTAGCCGACCGGTTTGCCGGAAGCATCCGCGATGTAGGAGAACGGAATGGAAGCGTCACGATGCCCGAGGGTGATGACACCGGACTCTTTGATCTTCTTCAGGGTGCCGGTGAGTTCGGCGGCGAAAACTGGCGTGCTGATCAGAGCGGCAGCAATGGCTGCGCCCAGGATGTGGGGAACGATGCGCATCAAATTTTCCTCGACATTGTTTTTTTTATGGAGCCAGTTCATCGGCCCTTTTGTGCTGCAAATCACCTGAGCGCTACTGAGAGAGGGCGCAAAGGACATTCGTCGAAGAAGTGTAGAGCATGACTCGTGCCAGACCAGTGCCAATAGGTCATGTTATTGATTTATAAGGAAATTAAATATTTATGGCGCGAATATTGAGGCTGGATGATCCGGTTAACCGAACTGACCCGCAGGTCGCGTTCGGAAAACCGAATGGTGGTTGGGTGCTACTTGGTCATCACGGATATTTGCGCTTGTCCGGGGCTGGCGGGAAGTACTGATACAACCAGGTTTCGCTCAGCGTGCGGTCGTTGGTGCGGATGAACAGGCGCAGCTCGACCGGTTCCACGCTGTCATTGGTCGGGTACCAGTCAAACAGGATGCGGTAGCCCTTGATGTCATCGAGCTTGAGCACGCTGAAATCCTTGACCTCGCCGTTCGAGCAAGTGACCACCGGCTCGATGCCCGCGCCTTCAGGCAAGCGGTCCAGGCCGCCGCCGGTGAAGTCCACGGCAAAACGACGGGCCCAGACTGGCGGGTAATGCTCGCCCGGCGCCCAGCCTTCGGTGAATCCGCCCATGCCTGAACGGGTCGCATTGACTCGCGCCAGCGGAGTGCCGACCGGTGGCAGTGCGCTCCAGTAGAGTTTGTAGCCGTAGTTCAACGAGTCCCCCGCAGCCACTGGTTTCTTCGGGGTCCAGAAGGCGACGATGTTGTCCATGGTTTCGCCGGTGGTCGGGATTTCCAGCAGATCGATCGAGCCTTCGCCCCATGGGGTGGTCGGCTCGACCCACAGGCTCGGGCGGCGGCTGTACCAGTCTACGGTGTCCTGATAGCTGGCGAACTCGTGGTCGGTCTGTACCAGGCCGAAACCTTTCGGGTCCTTGTCGGCGAAGGCATTGAATTGCAAGGTCGCCGGGTTATTCAGCGGGCGGCAGATCCACTCGCCGTTGCCGCGCCACATGGCCAGGCGATCGGAGTCGTGGATTTGCGGGTGAATGGTGTCGCACATCCGGCGTTCGTGGGTGCCGCAACTGAACATGCTGGTCATCGGCGCGATGCCCAGTTGGTCGATGGCGGTGCGTGCGTTGACGTAGGCATCGATCTCCATCACCACGCGCTCGGCCTGGCAGTCGATATCGAAGCGGTAGGCACCGGTGGCACTCGGCGAGTCGAGCAGGGCGTAGACCACGAAGCGGGTGCTGTCCTTGTCCGGCGTCTCGAACCAGAACTTGGTGAAGTCGGGGAATTCTTCGCGCTTTTTGGCGTAGGTGTCGATGGCCAGCCCGCGGGCCGACAAACCGTACTGGCCGGTGGCGTCCACCGCACGGAAGTAACTGGCGCCGAGGAAAGACACGACGTCGTGTTTGTCCAGTTCCGGGGCCTTGAACAACTTGAAGCCGGAGAAACCCAAATCGGCCTTGAGCTGTGCGGTGTCGACCGTGGTGTTTTCATAGTTGAACAGCGACGGGCGGAAATGCACCTCGCGCGCCTGACGGGTCTTGGGGTCGACGCTGTACATGCGCACCGGCTGCTTGAACCCCATGCCGACGTGGAAAAACTGCACATCCAGCTGACCGTTCAGGTCATTCCACAAAGAGTGCCTGGCGTCGTAGCGGATCGCATTGAAGTTCTGCGGCGTCATGCTCGCCAGGGTCGGCGGCAATTGTTGCTTGGTGTCCTGGTAGCGACGGCTGGCGAGCTGTTTGGCCTGGAGTTTCAGCGCTTCGAAATCGAACGCGGTGGCCTCGCCATCAGCGGTGCCGCCGCTGGCGGCCCAGGCCTGGGCCGCCATCAGGCCCGTGGCGGACAAACCAGTGTAGGCCGCGATGGCCATGGAGGCTTTGAGCAAGTTCCTGCGGTGCATAAATACAACCTGTCGTGAACAATCCCGCGCCGTTCCTGGCACGTGCTGGATCAGAAATATCGGTTCGGACATGCCTTCGGCCAAACGCAACGGACTTTTACACAGATGCCCGATAGCTTAAAGCGTTCGATTGAAGAGCAAAATTGATTGATGGCACTGCGCTGGCCCAGCAATGAAACAAGACATGTCGGGAAACAATTCCGACAGTGGTTTCTGATTTAAAGGGCATTTCTGCTTTTTTCGACTAGTTACTCTAAAAATTGCTTTTCAGCGCCCGGAATATTTCTATTCTGTGCACATGACCGGTTTATGCCCTTCGGACCGGTGCGGTTCAGTGGGCACCCAGCGGCTGCTGAAAAAGGGATAGGGCGATGCGGTTTTTTGCAGTTTCTTTGACGTCTAGAGAAGGACATCGTCCATGTCGAAAGTACAGAACATCACTGAATTGTTGGGAATCTTTCCTTGCCTGGCCACCGGGCGGCGAAGACGCCGGCTCAACAGCGAGGAAATGAAACTGGTGGAACGCTATCGGGAGCTGTCGGAGAGCGACAGGATCGCGATGAGGTATCTGGTGGATGCGATGAGGAGTGTTTCGAGGTTTTGAGCAGGGCTGGTTACCGTGAGAGCCATTTGGCCTTCACGGTGGCCAGGCTGGTTAACCTGCCTGCATCAGCGTCGGCTATGCCAGCGTCTATTGCTTGCTGTCGGACAGATTGCTGGTCGTGCTTATGGAGATACGCCTCTGCAAACGAGCTATCACATGGAATCATTTCGATGAGGGTTCGTTTGACGCTGTGAGTCTTGTTCATGTGGAAATAACTCATTCAGCAGGACAATTAATTGAGAGGACTCAAACCAAAGGGACGGACCGTGAAGTCTGTCCCTTTTTTCAGCTCGATTTATCCCTTCAACGGCAAGTGCCAGCGATTGGGAAGGGTCGCTGCACCTGCATCAACTCAGGCATGTCTCGCCACTTGATCCAGGCGTGATGTTGGTAATGCAGCAAGGGCACGGAGATTCCAGCCCAATTCAAGGAACTCAGGCTTGGCAGGTTTTCCACAGGCTCTGATTTCGCATCACGCAGCGAGGGTATGACTTCGTTGCTCAACCATTGGCGCAGGTTGCGGTTTTCCGGGACGAAATGATGAACCAGCAAGGCGTACATGCCTGATTCGCTG
Organism: Pseudomonas sp. GV085; assembly: GCF_003050925.1. GTDB lineage: Bacteria > Pseudomonadota > Gammaproteobacteria > Pseudomonadales > Pseudomonadaceae > Aquipseudomonas. Next base: position 163,156 of record NZ_QAOV01000004.1, read on the forward strand.
ACCATCAGGGTTTCGACTGTTTTGCCGTCCTTGAGCAGCCAGACAGTGCGACGTTGGTCGGGGTCGAGTTTCAGGGTCAGGCGTTCGTTGAGTGGTTTGCCCATCAGACGACCCAGATCCTGTGCGCAGAACCAGGCTTGGTTGTCTTGCATGAAGGCATGGAGGAAGCGGTTGTGGCGGGTGAAGACTTTAGGGATGAAGCAGGAAGGAATTTCAGTCGGATGGGTTGTGTGCTTATGCATTTTTCGACTCCATGTTGAAGAAAGGAGCCGCCAATAATCCTTCGACAGATTTGGGTGGCGGACCGTGGGGCGTTCGAAGTCGGAACATTCTCGATCAACATGGAAGCCGAGAGGCCCGCGCCACACGGCCCGCCATAACGCGAAACTGAAAGGCAAAAAAATGCCCCAGCTCATATGGGGGCGCGGATGCGCCATGTTGATATGTTCCGGCTTCGACTCCGGGCCGCTGATTTGGCAGCGACGGAACAAAGCCTATCGGTCAGGCGCTCGCGGCGCCAAGTCTACTCTGGCGACGCGTGTTGTAGGAATCGAGGGTTTTTCAGGAAGGCTGTATCTGTAGGAATTTTCTGTTTTTGCATCTACCGAGGTGACATAGCGTGCGCCCCTGATTTTTCCTATAACTTTTCCGGGTTCAAGATTGGACTGCAGATTTTTCTGCATTGATCGAGTTTCCAGCTAGTGCTTCTTCTATAAATCGCTTGTGGGAGGCGCGAGTTTTTTCAGAAGAGTCCAGCGAAAAAAACGTTCTTTCTACAAGTCAGGGAAGCAAATGCAGACGATCGTTGTCCGTTATCTCGAAACGGTGATCAATAAAACTACCGGCGGATCCAGCCAAGTCGTTCTGGGAACGGAAATTTACGAAGATATCCGTGAAACACTGATTCCAGGGATGCCGCGCTCCAAGCCGGGGACAGCCCCACACCCGGTTTTCCTGACCAAATGCTTCATCAATGACAGCAATCACCTTTGGCGACTCGAATCGATAAAGTCGACCGCCGCCACGGCTACGCGGCCCGCTGTTTTTTCGGTGCTGATTCAAAGACAGGATGTTTCTAAAGAGATTTTTCTGAATCAGACGCTGAAAAAAGACAAAAGCTTGAAGCTACAGAAACTTCTGGGGCGCCAAGGGAAACTGGTCGAAGTGGACTATGGGTTCGTGCAGCGAAGCGCACGCACAGATGCGTCGAGCAAGTCCAACAAGCGGTACATGGACACGCTGCTTGAGGCCGAGATGCATAAGCGCAGGCTTGCTGTCGTTGTGAAGGTGATATCAAAAAATCTTGTTCAGGTTGCCCCTGTGACATCAAGAGCTATTGCCGTCGAAGACAGGTCAGCCTTCAAGCTGGAACAGGCTACCTTGGACAAAATGCCTCGCTACCAAAACAGCGGAAAAGAAAGCTATGTGCTTTGCAGCATGCTTGAGTGCGTTTCGACCCAACGAATTTTGCCTCCAATCAGCTATTTCGGCGACGGGAGGGATACAGGGAGGAGCGTTAAGTACCCTGTTGCGCTGAGTGTCACCGAGAGCAAGTTGCTGAGGTCAGCGCTGATTCACGCCGTGGGAGCCTCCGGTTATGTTCCGTACAACGATTTACTTCAGGCTCAGCTTAAAGCTCAAAAGCTGCAGGAGGTCGTCGACCAACTCAATACAGAGTTGGACATTCGCAATACCGCATTGAGGCAGCTTGTTGCTGTCCAGAAGCTAGCCAAAAGGTGGGCGGCGGAAATGGGGCTTGAGTATGAGGATGAGCTCGAATTTCAACGAAATCTGGATGCTGAAAATGAAGTCGCGGCCACTGTTTTTTAACAAGCAAAACGAATTGACACCGCCTTCATCGGTTAATACCATTGGCTCACATGGTCTGGCAAAGAGAGCAGAACTCTACCCAGGCGACAGGGTTAATACCCTCTTCTGTGAAAGTAAAACCGCCTTTAGGGGCGGTTTTTTTATGTCTGTTCAAATGCTCAATATGTTTTAGCAACCTCAATCCTGCCCGCATCGCTGCGGGCAGCGCGTCCGATCAAAGAACTATTACCGACCAACCTTCCACGCATCCCCCGCAGGCGCCTTCCCGTGGTCATACGGCTTGGCGATCCACATGTAGAGCAGGCCCAGACCAATCACGATGGCGGTACTCAGCACCATCGCGTAATTGATGTACCAGGCGGCGTCCGGCGTACGTGGCCAGGCCATGTTGATGATGGCGCCGACGCCGTAGACCAGCGCGCCGATGTTCACCGCCCAGCCCCAGGCGCCGAGGGTGAATTTGCCGCTCGGTTTCCAGCCCTTCATGCGGGCGTACAGGGCCGCGAGCACGATCATCTGAAACGCCAGGTAGATGCCGATGGCCGCGAAGCTGACGATGGTGGCCACCGCGTCTTGCAGGAAGAAGCCGAGGATGATGATCAGTGCCGGCAGGACGCCGGACACGAACAGTGCGGCAACGGGTACCTGAGTCGTAGGGGAAATCTTTTTCAGCAGTCGGCTGCCGATGACCATTTCATCACGGGCGTAGGAATACAGCAGACGACTGGCTGCCGCTTGCAGGCTGATCACGCAGGAGATGAAGGAAATCATCACCACGCCCATCACCACTTTCGAACCCACCGGGCCGAATGCGTTGTTGAGGATGGTGGTGACCGGGTCCTTGTCGGTACCGTTGATCACGGCCTGCATGTCCGGCACGGCCAGGATCAGCGCCAGGCAGGCGAACATCGCCGCGATGCCGCCGATGTAGATGGTCATGCGCATGGCCACCGGGATCTGCTTGCTCGGGTTCGGGGTTTCTTCGGCCACGTCGCCGCAGGCCTCGAAGCCGTAGTACAGGAACATCCCCGCCAGCGAAGCGGTGAGGAACGCCGGCAGGTACGAGCCGTCGACACTGATATCAAAGGTGTTGAACAGCACGCTGATCGGTTGATGACGTTCGAAAATCAGCAGGTAAACGCCAACGATGACTGCGCCGACCAGCTCGCAGAGGAAGCCGAACATGGCGATCCGTGCCAGCACTTTGGTGCCGCTGAGGTTGACCAGGGTGGCGAACAGCGTCAGGAACAGGGCGATGATGATGTTGGTGTTGTTGCTCGGTTCAAAGCCCATCATGGCGGCGAGGTACGGACCGGCACCCACCGCCACGGCAGCGATGGTCACGCACAGGGCGATGGAGTAGATCCAGCCGACCATCCACGCCCAGCGCTTGCCCACCAGACGACGGGCCCATGGGTACACGCCGCCGGAAATCGGGAACTGCGAAACCACTTCGCCGAAGATCAGGCACACCAGCAACTGGCCGCAACCGACCAGCAAGTAAGCCCAGAACATCGGTGGCCCGCCCGCGGCCAGGCACAGGCCGAACAGGGTATAGACCCCGACGACCGGGGACAGGTAGGTGAAGCCCAGGGCGAAGTTTTCCCACAGGCTCATGCTGCGATTGAAGTTGGAGGTGTAACCCAGTTTGCGTAGTTGCTCGGCATCGCTGTCGGCAAGGGCTGCAGAGAGTTCGGGTAATGCACTCATGTGTGTTTGCTCCGGAAAATCGGCAGATTTCGGATGTCCGAAACCGTGACGGGGCCTTGAGGGCACCGCCCGGTTCGGTGGTTATTGTTTTGTCTTCTTTGGGGTGGAGCCTGGTGGTGTTGGTGCCGGTTTCTTCCTTGAGTGTTGTGGTGACGCCATCGCGAGCAGGCTCGCTCCTACAGGGGAATGCGATCAACTGTAGGAGCGAGCCTGCTCGCGATGCTTTTCTTAATGCTTGAACATCACATGCCGTACGACGGTGTAGTCCTCCAGCCCGTACATGGACATGTCCTTGCCATAGCCGGACAGTTTCTGACCGCCGTGGGGCATTTCGCTGACCAGCATGAAGTGCGTGTTGACCCAGGTGCAGCCGTACTGCAAGCGGGCCGACAGGCGATGGGCGCGGCCGACGTCGGCGGTCCACACGGAAGAGGCGAGGCCGTAGTCCGAATCGTTGGCCCAGCCCAGCACCTGTGCTTCATCGCTGAATCTGGTCACCGACACCACTGGCCCGAACACTTCGCGACGCACGATTTCGTCGTCCTGTTGTGCATCGGCCAGCACGGTCGGTTCGAAGAAGTAACCGTCGCCTTCGACAGCTTTACCACCAGTGATCAAACGAATGTGTGGCTGGGCGATGGCGCGCTCGACGAAACCGGTCACGCGGTCGCGGTGTTGCGCGGTGATCAGCGGGCCGAGTTCGGTCGACGGATCGTCCTGCAAGCCATACTTGATGCTGCTGACTGCCGCGCCGAGTTTCTCCACGAACTTGTCGTAGATGCCTGCCTGGGCATAGATGCGGCAGGCGGCGGTGCAGTCTTGCCCTGCGTTGTAGAAACCGAAGGTACGGATGCCTTCGACGGCGGCGTCGATATCGGCATCGTCGAAGATGATCACCGGGGCCTTGCCGCCCAGTTCCATGTGCATGCGTTTGACGCTGTCGGCGGTGCTGGAAATGATGTTCGAGCCGGTGGCGATCGAACCGGTCAGCGACACCATGCGCACTTTCGGGTGGGTCACCAGCGGGCTGCCAACGGTAGGACCACGGCCAAATACCAGGTTGAGCACGCCGGCCGGGAAGATATCCGACGCCAGTTCGGCCAGGCGCAGGGCCGTCAGTGGAGTCTGTTCCGACGGCTTGAGCACCACGGTATTGCCGGCGGCCAGGGCCGGGGCGATTTTCCAGGCGACCATCATCAGCGGGTAGTTCCACGGCGCGATGGAGGCGATCACGCCCACCGGGTCGCGGCGGATCATCGAGGTGTGACCCGGCAGGTACTCGCCACCGGCCGATCCGCTCATGCAGCGGCTGGCACCGGCGAAGAAACGGAACACGTCGGCAATTGCCGGGATCTCGTCGTTCAGCGCGGCGCTGTAGGGCTTGCCGCAGTTGTCCGATTCCAGTTTGGCCAGCTCTTCGCCATGGGCTTCGATGGCATCGGCGAGTTTGAGCAGCAGCAGCGAACGCGCTTTCGGCGGGGTTTGCGACCAGCTGTCGAACGCGGCGTCGGCAGCGCGTACGGCGGCATCGACCTGGGCTTCGCTGGCTTCGTTGATTTCCACCAGCACGCGCCCCAGCGCCGGGTTGAACACCGGTTGGGCGGGGCCTTCGCCGTCGAGCAGTTGGCCGTTGATCAGTAATTTGGTTTGCATGTTCATGTCCTCTTTGGCGCTTTTATTGTTCTGTAGAAACCGGATCACTGTAGGAGCGAGCTTGCTCGCGAAGAACGTCAGAGCGCCGCGCTTATCCAGGCTGCCCTCGTCATCGTTAACGTTTTTCTCGAGCAGGCTCGCTCCTACAGGAGATGTTGGTTGTCAGTTACTTACCGCCACTGCCCGCAACGCTCTCACCACCCCGCGTCAGGTAATAGGCACCAAGAATCGGCAGCATGGTCACGATCATCACCAGCATCGCCACGACGTTGGTTACCGGCACGTCCCGTGGGCGGCTGAGCTGGTTGAGCAGCCACAACGGCAGGGTGCGTTCATGGCCGGCGGTGAAGGTGGTGACGATGATTTCGTCGAACGACAGGGCAAATGCCAGCATGCCGCCGGCCAGTAACGCCGAGCCGAGGTTCGGCAGGATGATGTAGCGGAAGGTCTGCCAGCCGTCGGCGCCAAGGTCCATCGAGGCTTCGATCAAGCTGTGGGAGGTACGACGCAAGCGGGCGATGACGTTGTTGTAGACGATCACCACACAGAAGGTCGCGTGGCCGACGATGATGGTGAACATCCCCGGTTCGATTCCCAGCGTCTTGAAGGTCGCCAGCAGCGCGATCCCGGTGATGATCCCCGGCAGGGCAATCGGCAGTATCAGCATCAGCGAGATGCCTTGCTTGCCGAAGAAATCCCGGCGGTACAGCGCGGCCGAGGCCAATGTGCCGAGGACCATGGCGATCAGAGTGGCAATCGAGGCGATCTGCAACGACAGCTTGATCGCTTCCAGCACGTCCGGCCGCGAGAACGCCACGCCGATCCACTTCCAGGTGAAACCCTTGGGCGGAAAGCTGAACGCCGCGTCTTCGGTGTTGAAGGCGTACAGGAAGATGATCAGGATCGGGAAGTGCAGGAACAGCAACCCGCCCCATGCGGCAATGCGCAGGCCGAGAGAGGCTTTGTCCCCCTGCTTTTCTGAATTAGAGTGCATCGAAGGCCCCCAGTCGTTTGACGATGGACAGGTAGATGGCGATCAGCACGATCGGCACCAGGGTGAAGGCGGCGGCCATCGGCATGTTGCCGATCGCGCCTTGCTGGGCATACACCATGCTGCCGACGAAGTAGCCGGGCGGGCCCACCAGTTGCGGCACGATGAAGTCGCCCAGGGTCAGCGAGAAGGTGAAGATGGAACCTGCGGCAATGCCCGGGATCGACAGCGGCAGGATCACTTGCATGAAGGTCTGGCTTGGCCTGGCGCCCAGGTCGGCGGAGGCTTGCAGCAGCGACGGCGGCAGGCGCTCCAGCGAGGCCTGGATCGGCAGGATCATGAACGGCAGCCAGATGTAGACGAACACCATGAAGCGCCCCAGGTGCGAGGTCGACAAGGTACTGCCGCCAACCCCCGGAATACCCAGCACGAACTGCAGGACCGGTTCCAGCCCCAGGTGCTGCACGAACCACTGCGCCACGCCACCCTTGGCCAGCAGCAGCGTCCAGGCGTAGGCCTTGACGATGTAACTGGCCCACATCGGCATCATCACCGCGATGTAGAAAAACGCCTTGGTCTTGCCCGTGGTGTAGCGCGCCATGTAGTAGGCAATCGGGAACGCGACGATGGCGCTGGCCATCGACACGACGACGGCCATGCCCAGAGTGCGCAGGATGATGTCGAAGTTCGATGGCTGGAACAGCGCGGTGAAGTTGGCCAGGGTCAGGTCGGGGGTAACCGCCATGGTGAAGTCATCGAAGGTGTAGAAACCCTGCCACAGCAGCACCAGCAATGAGCCCAGGTAGATCGCGCCGAACCACAGCAGCGGTGGCACCAGCAGCATCGACAGGTACAGGTTTGGCCGGCGATACAGCAGGCTTGAGAACCGGCGCAACGGCGAGCTGCCCGACCGGGTTTGGGAGATAGCCAGGGTGTTCATCTCACACCCCGCCCGCAACGGTGTCGTGTAATGTGATCATGGCTTCACGCGCCCAACGAGCACTGATGCGCTGGCCGGTCTGGTGTTGTGCGCTGGTGTCCAGCCATTGGTTGTTGGCCTTGCTGATGTTCAGGGTCTGGCCGTTTTCCAGTTTCAGTTCGTAGCGGGTGGCACTGCCCTGGTACTGGATATCGTGGAGCAAGCCAGTGACTTCGATTTCGTGGCTGGCCAGCGGGCCTTCGGCGAAACGCACATGCTCCGGGCGAATCGAAAACGGCTGCGGGTTGCCACTCAACTGCCTGGCCAGGTCGCCACGAATCACGTTGGAGGTGCCAACGAATTCCGCCACGAAGGTGGTGACCGGTTTCATGTACAGGTTGCGCGGGCTGTCGACTTGTTCGATGCGGCCTTTGTTGAACACGGCCACGCGGTCGGACATCGACAGTGCTTCGGTCTGGTCGTGGGTGACGAAAATGAACGTGATGCCGAGCTGGCGTTGCAGCTTCTTCAGCTCGCCCTGCATTTGCTCGCGCAGTTTCAGGTCGAGGGCACCGAGGGGTTCGTCGAGCAGCAGCACCCGTGGACGGTTGACCAGGGCGCGGGCCAGGGCCACACGCTGGCGCTGGCCACCGGAGAGCTGCACAGGCTTGCGGTCGCCGTAGCCGCCGAGGGCGACCATCTCCAGGGATTCTTCGGCGCGCCTGAGGCGCTCGGCCTTGCCGATGCCTTTGACTTTCAAGCCGTAGGCGACGTTGTCGCGCACGTTCATGTGCGGGAACAGCGCGTAATCCTGGAACACGGTGTTCACGTCGCGCTGGTACGGCGGCAGGCCGGCGGCCTCTTCGCCATGAATGCGGATGGAACCTGCGCTCGGTTGTTCAAAACCGGCGATCAGGCGCAAACAGGTGGTCTTGCCCGAGCCGGAAGGCCCCAGCATGGAGAAGAACTCGCCGTCCTGGATGTCGATGGAAACCCGGTCTACGGCTTTCACTTCGCCGAACTGACGGGAGACGTTGGTGAACTGGACTGCAAGCGTCATGGTGCGGTGCTCCAAAAAGGCGACGGCCGTCGCAGCGGCCCTGCCTGGACTTCTGAAAAACGGGGATTCTGTTGTAGGAGCGAGCTTGCTCGCGAAAAACGCCTGGTCGACACGTTCATTGAGGATGCCCGCGTGATCGTTAACGACCTTCGCGAGCAAGCTCGCTCCTACAGGGAGGTCTGCTTTAACGACCGCCCATGATTGCGATGTAATCCTGGGTCCAGCGGCTGTACGGCACGAACTTGCCGCCTTCAGCCTGCGGGGTTTTCCAGAAGGCGATCTTGTCGAACTGATCGAAACCGTTGGTCTTGCAGCCTTCGGCGCCGAGCAGTTCACTGCCCTGGCACGCCGCCGGAACCGCTGGCAGCGAGCCGAACCACGCCGCTACGTCGCCCTGGACTTTCGGTTGCAGCGACCAGTCCATCCACTTGTAGGCGCAGTTCGGGTGCTTGGCCTCGGCATGCATCATGGTGGTGTCGGCCCAACCGGTGGCGCCTTCTTTCGGGATGGTCGAGGCGATCGGCTGCTTCTCGTTCATCAGGCCGTTGACCTGATACGGCCACGCGCCGGAGGCGACCACGCCTTCGTTCTTGAAGTCGCTCATCTGTACCGTGGTGTCGTGCCAGTAGCGGTGTATCAACGGCTGCTGGGCGCGCAGCAGGTCGAGCACGGCTTTGTACTGGGCCTCGGTCAGTTCGTAGGGGTTCTGGATACCCAGTTCCGGCTTGGCGGTCTTCAGGTACAGCGCCGCGTCGGCGATGTAGATCGGGCCGTCATAGGCCTGCACGCGGCCCTTGTTCGGCTTGCCGTCCGGCAGGTCTTGCGCATTGAACAGCACGCCCCAGCTGGTGGGCGCGGTCTTGAATACGTTGGTGTTGTACATCAACACGTTCGGGCCCCACTGATACGGGGCGCCGTAGGTCTGCTTGTTGACCACGTACCAGGGGCCATCCTTGAGGCGCGGGTCGAGGTTTTTCCAGTTCGGGATCAACGCGGTGTTGATCGGCTGCACACGCTTGCCGACGATCAGGCGCAGGGAGGCATCTCCGGACGCCGTCACCAGGTCGTAACCGCCCTTGGCCATCAGGCTGACCATTTCATCGGAGGTGGCGGCGGTCTTGACGTTGACCTTGCAGCCGGTTTCCTTCTCGAAACCGGTGACCCAGTCGTAGGCCTTGTCGCTCTCGCCACGTTCGATGTAGCCAGGCCAGGCCACAATATCCAGTTGGCCTTCGCCCGCCCCGACAGCTTTGAGCGGCTCGGCGGCCTGGACGCTGGCGCTGGCGAGCAGTGCGGTGGTGATTGCACTGAACAGTGCGGTCTTGTGCACGAACATGGGAATTCCCTCTTCTTTAATTATGGTCGGGGCAGTTTTTGAACGTGGTTTCAACGTTGTAAACACAGTCCTGTAGGAGCCGTGCGGTGCCTTCACTGGCGCCTTCGCTGGCAAGCCAGCTCCTACAAGGGGCACGGTGTTGTGACGTTTCAACATCAATGCCTTTACGGCTAATTGTTAGCGTAGTGCTCTTTTATAAATGCTCGCCATGGCGGGCCATGATGTGCCGCACCACGCTGTAGTCCTGAAGCGAATCGCTGGACAGGTCCTTGCCATAGCCCGAGCGCTTCAGGCCGCCATGGGGCATTTCGCTGACCAGCATGAAATGGCTGTTGATCCAGGTGCAGCCGTACTGCAAGCGCGCCGCGACCTGCATGGCCTTGTCGAGGTTCTGGGTCCAGACCGACGAAGCCAGGCCGTATTCCGAATCGTTGGCCCAGTCCACCGCTTGTTCCAGCTCATCGAAGCGAGTCACGGTAACTACCGGCCCGAACACCTCGCGCTGGACGATTTCATCGCCTTGTCTGCAGCCGGCCAACAGGGTCGGCTGGTAATAGAATCCGGCGCCGGAATGCACGGCTGCGCCGGTCACCCGCTCGATGTGCTGCTGGCCGAGTGCGCGCTCGACAAAACTGGCCACGCGGTCGCGCTGGCGGGTGCTGATCAGCGGGCCGATTTCGTTGTCGGCGTCGCGTTTGCCGGCGAAGCGCAGGCTGCTGACGGCCGCGCCGAGCTCGGCCACCAAACGGTCATGAATCCCGGCCTGGGCGTAAATCCGGCAAGCGGCGGTGCAATCCTGGCCAGCGTTGTAATAGCCGTAAGTGCGCACGCCTTCGACCACGGCCTGAATGTCGGCATCGTTGCAGACGATCACCGGGGCCTTGCCGCCGAGTTCGAGGTGGGTGCGTTTGAGGGTTTTGGCGGCGGCTTGAAGAATTTTCTGGCCAGTGACGATATCGCCGGTCAGCGACACCATGCGCACTTTAGGGTGGCTCACCAGGTGGCTGCCGACGCCTTCACCACCACCACAAACGATGTTGATCACACCCCGTGGCAGGATCTCGGCCAGCGCTGGCGCCAGGGCCAGGATCGACAGCGGCGTGTGTTCCGACGGCTTGAACACCAGGGTGTTGCCGGCGGCGAGGGCCGGGGCGATTTTCCACGCGGCCATCATGATCGGGTAGTTCCACGGCGCAATCGACGCCACGACCCCGATAGGATCGCGACGGACCATGCTGGTGTAGCCCGGCAGGTATTCGCCGCTGAGCTGGCCGGTCTGGCAACGCACGGCACCGGCGAAGAAGCGGAAAACGTCGACCGTGGCATTCAGGTCATCCTGACGGGCCAGGTGCAACGGTTTGCCGCAGTTCATGGATTCGAGGCGGGCCAGCAGGTCGGCGTTTTTTTCGATGGAGTTGGCGATTTCCAGCAGCAGGTTCGAGCGTTGCTGTGGCGTGGTGCGCGACCACCCGGCAAAGGCTCGGTGGGCAGCGAGGATGGCGGCTTCGACTTGCTCGGTGCTGGCTTCGGCGATCCGGGTCAGGACTTCCCCGGTGGCAGGGTTGAGAATCGGCTCGACGCAGCCTTGACCGGCGACTAATTCACCATCGATCAATAATGCGGTGAACAACGGGGTCTGCGCGCCAGCCATTTTTCGTGTTCTCGTTCTTTGTGTGGCTTGTTGTGTAGACATGGCAGCGCTCCCTGTGACTGGGGCCCGGCCGTCTTTATTGGATGCAACAAGACTAGAGCGCGGACCCGAGGTCGACAAATTCTAAATACTGAAGGTGGCGTTCGATTAAATAGATGGCTTGCGCCCGCCGTGGGGTTGTTCGCGGGCGACTGTGAGGAACGGGTCGACCAGCGCCGGCCGCGCGGTGCCGCGACGCCAGGCCAGGCCGACATCCAGGGTCTGGCTGAGGTCGGCAATCGGGCGGGCTTCAATGATGTCGCCCTCCAGTGACCACGGGCGATACGTCATGTCGGGCTGGATCGAAACGCCCAGCCCGGCGGCCACCAGGCTGCGCACCGCTTCGGTCGAGGCCGTGCGCAGGGTGATGCGCGGTTGCAGCGAGGCTGCCGACCACATGCGCTGGGCATTGCGGTCCATTTCATCGACGTTCAGCTGAATCAATGGCTCGAGGGCCACGTCGGCGAGGTTGATGCTGTCGTGCTCCAGCAGCGGGTGCTGGGCCGGCAGCCATAGACGGTGCGGCGAGTGGGTCAGCACTTCGGTCTGCAGGGCATGGCGGTCTTCGAGGTTGGACAGGACCAGCACGCCGACATCGATCTCGCCGCTGACCAGCAAATGCTCGATATACGGGCGTTCGTCCTCCATCACGCGGATTTCCACGTTGGGGTAGGCCCGCTGGAAACGGGTGAGCAAATCCGCCAGGTAATAACCGGCGACCAGACTGGTCACTCCGACGATCAACTGCCCGGCGACCTGGTCGGTGCTCTGTTGCAGGCTGCGCTTGGCGTTATCCACGGTGGCCAGGATCAAGTGCGCCTGACGCAGGAATTGATGCCCCTGGTGGGTCAGGGTCATGCCCTTGGCGTGCCGACTGAACAGGCTGACGCCGATTTCCTCTTCCAGTTGCTGGATCGCCAGGGTCAGGGTCGACTGGGAAATGAACGCGGTTTGCGCGGCGGCCGAGATCGAGCCGGTCTCGGCCACGGCGATGAAATGACGGATCTGACGCAAGGTCATCATGGGAAAGCACCCGGTGGGCTGTTTTTATCGATTGGCCAGAGTGTATATCTTTTTTTCTGATGGGCCGGGCCAGGCGGCAATGCGCGGATCGAGGCAATGCAACATCTGGAAGCACTCTCGCCCCCGGGGCGTGGGCACTTTCATTTTAGGCTGGTGGCCTTGGTTTCAGGTTAAACGTCTTGTGGAGGTGGCAAATGAACACCCGTGGATTGCTCGATCAACTACTCAAGTCCGGCCAGGACCTGTTGCAGAACAAGGCCGGTAGCTCACCGCAAAAGGGCGCGAGCGGTGGCACCGGTGCCCTCGGCGGTTTGCTCAGCGGCGCGAGTGGCGGGGCATTGGCGGCAGGCGCCATGGGTTTGCTGCTCGGCAGCAAAAAGGCCCGTAAAGTCGGGGGCAAGGTCGCGGTCTACGGCGGTCTCGCCGCGTTGGGCGTGCTGGCCTATAAAGCCTACGGCAACTGGCAGGCGCAGCAGGGCGTTGCGGCCGGTACGGAGCCGCAAACCCTGAACCGCGTACCGGCCGCGCAAGTGGAGTCGCACAGTCAGGCGATTCTCAAGGCGCTGGTGGCTGCGGCCAAGGCTGACGGTCATGTCGATGAGCGTGAGCGAGCCTTGATCGAAGGCGAGTTCAGCCGGCTCGACAGCGACCAGGAACTGCAACGCTGGCTGCACGCCGAGCTCAACAAGCCGCTGGACCCGAGCGATGTCGCCCGCGCCGCCCACTCCCCGGAAATCGCCGCCGAAATGTACATCGCCAGCGTGATGATGGTGGACGAGGAAAACTTCATGGAGAAGGCCTACCTCGATGAGCTGGCGCGGCAGCTCGAGCTGGAGCCGGGGTTGAAAGCCGAGCTTGAGAAGCAGGTTCGCCAGGCTTCCCGGTAAGCACATAAATATCGTAGGAGCTGGCAAGCCAGCTCCTACAGGTTTACTCGACTCGCCAATCTCGGGATTTGTGTACGACGCTGGTCATTGCAGCCACCCGACACCTCGCACGGCCAATCCACGGTCGGCTTCTGCACTTACGTCACTGGCTACTTCTACCCGATCTGATAGAGAGTCCCTGACCCGATCCGGGAAGGGGGGCGTAACCGTCTTATTTATGAAACACCGCCCTCAGCTATACTCCCCCGCATTTCGTATCAACCCCGAGGAATGACTGTGAAGAACTGGACGTTGCGCCAACGCATTTTGGCGAGCTTTGCGGTAATTATCACCATCATGTTGCTGATGGTGGTCGTCTCGTATTCCCGGCTGTTGACGATCGAAAACAGCGAGGCCAGCGTGCGTGAGGACGCTCTGCCAGGGTTGTATTACAGTTCGATGATTCGTGGCGCGTGGTCCGACAGCTATGTACGCATTCAGGCCATGCTCGGCCTGGAGGAAGGGCAGGGCTTCGATGCCGAGGATGCTGCGAACTTCAAGGGCTTCGCTGAGCGGTTGAAAGAGCAAATGGAGCTCTACCGTGCAACGATGGGCGACGAAGAAGACAGGGTCGATTTCGCAGCGTTCGAAAAACTTCATGAGGACTACCACCGGATTCTGGCCGCGGTGATCGAGTTGCATAAACGCAACCAAAACGCCGAGGCCGTCAAAATGTTCAGCGGTGAACTGACCCCGACCTGGATAGCAGGTCGAATGAAGATCAATGACATCCTGCATCATAACAAGAGCGTGGCGGACACAGAAATCGCGGCCATTGATGATGCGGTGGTCACCGCCAAAGTCATCATGGGCATTTCCCTGGTGATCGCGGTGCTGGCCGCCGCCCTCTGCGGCCTGTTGTTGATGCGCGCCATCATGGCGCCGATGAACCGCATCGTGAAAATCCTCGAAATCATGCGCACTGGCGACCTCAGCAGCCGCCTGAATCTGGAGCGCAAGGACGAGTTCGGCGCGGTAGAGACCGGCTTCAACGACATGATGACCGAGCTCACGTCCCTGGTGTCCCAGGCCCAGCGTTCGTCGGTGCAGGTGACCACGTCGGTCACTGAAATTGCCGCCACCTCCAAGCAGCAGCAAGCGACCGCCACTGAAACCGCCGCCACCACCACGGAAATCGGTGCGACCTCCCGTGAGATCGCCGCCACTTCCCGGGATCTGGTGCGCACCATGACCGAGGTCTCCACCGCCGCCGATCAGGCTTCCGTGGCCGCCGGCTCCGGGCAACAGGGCCTGGCGCGCATGGAGGAAACCATGCACTCGGTGATGGGCGCGGCCGATCTGGTCAACGCCAAACTGGCGATCCTCAACGAGAAGGCCGGCAACATCAATCAGGTGGTGGTGACCATCGTCAAGGTCGCCGACCAGACCAACCTGTTGTCGCTCAACGCCGCCATCGAAGCCGAGAAGGCCGGTGAGTACGGGCGCGGGTTTGCCGTGGTCGCCACCGAAGTGCGGCGCCTGGCGGACCAGACGGCGGTGGCCACTTACGACATCGAACAAATGGTGCGCGAGATCCAGTCGGCGGTATCGGCCGGGGTCATGGGCATGGACAAGTTCTCCGAGGAAGTGCGTCGCGGCATGTCCGAGGTGCAGCAGGTCGGCGAGCAGTTGTCGCAGATCATCCATCAGGTTCAGGCGCTGGCGCCGCGGGTGCTGATGGTCAACGAAGGCATGCAGGCCCAGGCTACCGGCGCCGAGCAGATCAACCATGCGCTGGTGCAGTTGGGCGATGCCAGCAGCCAGACCGTCGAGTCTCTGCGTCAGGCCAGTTTCGCCATCGATGAGCTGAGCCAGGTGGCCGTCGGGCTGCGCAGCGGCGTTTCGCGATTCAAAGTCTGATGAGCGAAATCACGGCCAAACGCTCTGCCGTGAAACGGGCGCTGCATGCATTGTTTCTGGTGTTCCGCATCGGCAGCGAGCGCTATGCGTTGCAAGCCGTCGAGGTGGCGGAAGTGCTGCCGCGCCTGCCCTTGAAGCCCATTCCCCATGTCCCCGCCTGGGTCGCCGGGGTGTTCGCCTATCGGGGCGCCGTGGTGCCGGTGATCGACTTGAGCGCACTGACGTTCGGTACGCCTGCACAGGCCCGTACCAGCACGCGACTGGTGCTGGTCAACTATCGCCCGGATGAAACTACCGAAGCACAGTTGCTCGGATTGATTCTGGAACAGGCGACCGACACCTTGCGCTGCGATCCAGCGGATTTTCAGCCCTACGGCCTGGAAAATCGGCACGCGCCTTACCTGGGGCCGGTGCGCAAGGACGAGCAGGGCTTGCTGCAATGGGTACGGGTCAGCGATCTACTGGACGAACAGGTCCGCGCCTTGCTGTTTCCCTCGCCGCCACTGGATCCGGCACTGCTGGAGGAGCGGTCATGAGCAGCGATCAGCGCTTTTTCGACTTCCTCAAAGAGCGTATCGGACTCGACGTGACCTCGGTGGGTCCGGCAATCATCGAACGAGCGGTACGCCAGCGCAGCATTGCGGCGCAAGCACCCTCGGCCGATGAATACTGGCGCATCTTGCAGGACTCGCGGGACGAACAGCAGGCGTTGATCGAAGCGGTGATCGTTCCGGAAACCTGGTTCTTCCGTTATCCGGAATCCTTCGCCACCCTGGCGAAGCTGGCGAGCAAACGTCTGGCCGAGATCAATAACTTGCGCGCACTGCGGATTCTCAGTCTGCCGTGCTCTACCGGTGAAGAACCCTATTCCATCGCCATGGCGTTGCTCGATGCCGGGCTCAAGCCACACCAGTTCAAGGTCGACGGCATGGACGTCAGCCCATTGTCAGTGGAAAAAGCCCGGCGGGCTTTGTATGGCAAGAACTCCTTTCGGGGTGATGACATTGCGTTTCGCGACCGTCATTTCATCGATGAAGGCGAGAGCTATCGCCTCGATCAGAGGGTGCTTGAGCAAGTGCGTTTGCAGGTCGGCAATCTGCTGGATCCGGCCTTGCTGGCCGGTGAGCCGCCATTCGATTTCGTGTTTTGTCGCAACCTGCTGATCTATTTCGACCAGCCGACCCAGAAGCAAGTCTTCGAAGTGCTCAAGCGCCTGACCCACGTTGACGGCGTGCTGTTTATCGGTCCGGCCGAAGGCGGTCTGCTGGGGCGTTTGGGAATGCGCTCGATCGGTATCGCGCAGTCCTTCGCGTTCAGTCGACAGGGGACGCCGGACCCTGATCCCTTGCCGGCATTCGTTCCAGCGCCATTGCCAGTGCTGCAACCGTTGCGCAATCCATCGCCTGTGCCAATGCCAGTGCGCAGCCGTCCATTCGCCAGTGTTGTGCCGCTGGCTTCTGCGCCGAAAACGTCTGGCACCGATACGGCCGTGCTGCTGGCGAACATCGCCGCGCAGGCCAATGCAGGCAAAAGTGCCGAGGCGAGGGCTGCTTGTGAAAGCTATTTGCGCAGTCATGAGCCGGTAGCCCAGGTGTTCTATTGGCTGGGACTGCTCAGCGATGTAGCCGGAAACGTCCTCGAAGCCCAGGGCTTTTATCGCAAGGCGTTGTACCTCGAACCGCAACATCCCGAAGCGTTGATGCACCTGGCTGCATTGCTGCAGGCCCAGGGCGACGTGGCGGGAGCCAGGCGATTGCAGGTACGTGCCGCCCGTAGCGCACGCACCACCGACAGTGAGCGTAAACGATGATCGCCTCCGACACCTTTAGCGTCACACGGGATGCCCAGGCCATCGACGACTGCTGGAACCGCATCGGTATCCACGGTGACAAGTCCTGCCCATTGCTGGTCGAGCATATTCATTGCCGCAATTGTGCGGTGTATTCGGCGGCCGCCACACGCTTGCTCGATCGCTATGCGTTGCAGCAGGAGGATCGCGGGCCAGTGTCCGTCACGGTCGAGAGCGAGGTGAAAACCCGCTCGTTGTTGATGTTCCGTCTGGGTGAAGAATGGCTGGGCCTGGTCACGCGCAGTCTGGTCGAGGTGGCGCCGCTGCAGGCGATTCACTCCTTGCCGCACCAGCGCTCCCGAGCCTTGCTCGGCGTGGCGAATGTGCGCGGCGCGTTGGTCGCCTGCCTGTCACTGGTGGAACTGCTCGGCCTCGACGGCACCAGCAACGTCGCACCCGGCACGCGGGTCATGCCGCGCATGCTGATCATCGCGGCCCACGGCGGACCAGTGGTGGTGCCGGTGGACGAAGTCGACGGGATTCACGCCATCGACGAGCACGTCCTCGATACCGCATCGCGTTCGGGTGCGCAAGCCAGCGCCAAATACACCCGTGGCGTCTTGCAATTCAAAGGTCGCAGCCTGCGTTGGCTGGATGAAGAACAGCTGCTGTCCGCCGTGACCCGGAGCCTCTCATGACCCCCGAGCAAATGCGCGACGCCTCTTTGCTGGAGCTGTTCAGCCTGGAGGCCGAAGCCCAGACCCTGGTCTTGAGTGTCGGCCTGCTGGCGCTTGAGCGCGACCCGACCCTGGCCGATCAACTTGAATCGTGCATGCGCGCGGCGCACTCGCTCAAGGGAGCGGCGCGGATCGTTGGCGTCGATGCCGGGGTCAGCGTTGCCCATGTGATGGAAGATTGCCTGGTCAGTGCCCAGGAAGGGCGCCTGGTGCTGCGTCCGGGGCACATCGATGCGTTGTTGCAAGGCACCGATTTGCTGATGCGCATTGCCACGCCAGGCAGCACGCCGGGGGACGCGGACATCGACGCCTATGTGGCATTGATGGCGCGGTTACTGGACCCGACGGCGCCGTTGATCGCGCCAGCAGAACCGCTGATGGCCGAACTTCAACTCGAAGCACCCGCGCCCAAGGTCGAGTCGCCGGCGTCTGCCGACGAGCCGCCATCGGCGCCAGCCCCGCGCAAGACCACACGCACCACCGAAAACGGCGAACGTGTGCTGCGTGTCACCGCCGAGCGCCTGAACAGCCTGCTCGATCTGTCGAGCAAATCCCTGGTGGAAACCCTGCGGCTCAAACCGCACCTTGCGACCATGCAGCGCCTCAAGCGCATGCAGAGCAACAGCCTGCGTGCACTGGAAAGTCTCAACGTGCATCTCAAGGATCACGCCTTGAGCCTGGAGGCCCGGGAAGCCCTTGAGGATGCGCGCCGCTTGCTCGCGCAATCCCAGCAATTGCTCATGGAAAAGAACACCGAACTCGATGAGTTCGCTTGGCATGCCAGCCAGCGGGCACAGGTGTTATACGACACGGCGCTGGCCTGTCGCATGCGGCCGTTTGCCGATGTGCTGACCGGTCAGGTGCGTATGGTCCGTGATCTGGGGCGCGATCTGGGCAAGCAGGTGCGACTGGAGATTGAGGGTGAGAAGACTCAGGTTGATCGCGACGTGCTGGAAAAACTTGAAGCGCCGCTGACTCACTTGTTGCGCAATGCGGTCGACCACGGCATTGAAACCCCGGAACAACGCCTGCTGGCGGGCAAGCCGGCTGAAGGTTTGATTCGCCTGCGTGCGTCCCATCAGGCCGGTTTGCTGGTGCTTGAATTGAGCGATGACGGCAATGGCGTGGACCTGGAAAAGGTCCGTCGCAGCATCGTTGAACGAAGTTTGTCGCCCGCGCAAACCGCTGCTCAGTTGAGCGAAGA
Organism: Pseudomonas sp. GV085; assembly: GCF_003050925.1. GTDB lineage: Bacteria > Pseudomonadota > Gammaproteobacteria > Pseudomonadales > Pseudomonadaceae > Aquipseudomonas. The sequence continues at coordinate 181,884 of NZ_QAOV01000004.1, forward strand.
GGAGTTGCTGACATTCCTGTTCCTGCCCGGTTTCAGTCTGCGCGACACGGTCACCGAGGTGTCCGGTCGCGGCGTTGGCCTGGATGCGGTGCAGCACATGGTCCGGCAGTTGCGCGGCGCGGTGGTGCTGGAGCAGACGGCGGGCGAGGGCAGTCGTTTCCACCTCGAGGTGCCGCTGACCCTGTCGGTGGTGCGCAGCCTCGTGGTGGAAGTCGGCGACGAAGCCTATGCCTTTCCGCTGGCGCATATCGAGCGCATGTGCGACCTGGAGCCGGCGGATATCGTGCAGGTCGAAGGTCGCCAGCATTTCTGGCACGAAGGCCGGCATGTCGGCCTGGTGGCGGCCAGCCAATTGTTGCAACGCCCGGCCAGCCAGAACAACGGGCAAACCCTGAGCGTCGTGGTGATTCGCGAGCGCGATGCGATCTACGGCGTGGCAGTGGAGCGGTTTATCGGTGAGCGGACATTGGTGGTGTTGCCGCTGGATGAGCGTCTGGGCAAGGTGCAGGACATTTCCGCCGGGGCCTTGCTCGACGACGGTTCGGTGGTGCTGATCATCGATGTCGAAGACATGCTGCGTTCGGTGGATAAATTGCTCAACACCGGGCGTCTGGAGCGCATTGCCCGTCGCAGCGATCAGGTGGTCGAGGCGGCCCGCAAACGAATTCTGGTGGTGGATGATTCCCTGACCGTGCGAGAGTTGCAGCGCAAGCTGTTGCTCAATCGCGGCTACGACGTGACGGTTGCGGTGGACGGCATGGACGGCTGGAACGCGCTGCGTTCGGAGGATTTCGATCTGCTGATCACCGACATCGATATGCCGCGCATGGACGGCATCGAACTGGTCACGCTGCTGCGTCGGGACAATCGCCTGCAATCGCTGCCGGTGATGGTGGTGTCCTACAAGGATCGTGAAGAGGACCGGCGCCGTGGACTGGATGCCGGGGCCGACTATTATCTAGCCAAGGCCAGTTTTCATGACGACGCCTTGCTCGATGCAGTGGTCGAGCTCATCGGAGGAGCACGAGCATGAGGATCGCAATCGTCAATGACATGCCCATGGCGGTGGAGGCCCTGCGCCGCGCTCTGGCATTCGAGCCGGCCCACGAGGTGGTCTGGGTCGCCGGCAATGGTGCCGAGGCGGTGCGCCAGTGTGCGCAGGACACGCCGGACCTGATTCTGATGGACCTGATCATGCCGGTGATGGATGGCGTCGAGGCCACGCGGCGGATCATGGCCGAGACCCCGTGTGCCATCGTCATCGTCACCGTGGATCGCCAGCAGAACGTGCACCGTGTGTTCGAGGCCATGGGCCACGGTGCGCTGGACGTGGTCGACACCCCGGCCATCGGCACCGGCAATGCCCAGGAAGCGGCCGCGCCGTTGTTGCGCAAGATCCTCAACATCAGCTGGCTGATCGGCGACAAGGGCAACCTTCCGCGACCGACGCCGGCACCGTTGCGCAGTTCGGGCTCACGCCAGCGCCTGATCGCCATTGGCTCATCCGCCGGTGGGCCGGCAGCGCTGGAAGTCTTGCTCAAAGGGCTGCCGCGTGATTTCTCTCCGGCCATCGTGCTGGTGCAGCACGTTGACCAGGTGTTTGCCGCCGGTATGGCTGAATGGCTCAGCAGCGCCAGCGGCCTCAATGTGCGCCTGGCCGAGAACGGCGAGCCGCCGCAAAGCGGCACGGTAATGCTGGCCGGCACCAATCACCATATTCGCTTGCTGAAAAACGGCACGCTGGCCTACACCGCCGAGCCGGTCAACGAGATCTACCGGCCCTCCATCGATGTGTTCTTCGAGAGCGTGGCCAGTTACTGGAACGGTGACGCCATAGGGGTTTTGCTCACCGGCATGGGGCGTGATGGCGCCCAGGGGCTTAAACTCATGCGCCAACAGGGCTTCCTGACCATCGCACAAGACCAAGGCAGCAGTGCGGTGTACGGCATGCCGAAGGCGGCCGCGGCCATCGACGCTGCCGTGGAGATTCGCCCGCTGGACAAGATAGCGCCACGATTGCTGGAGATTTTCGCCAAATGAGCACTTTTGCCCTCATTCCTGGCTCAGGTAGTACTCAGGTGACCGCACATGACTGAATTACAGCTCGACGACTTCAAGACCGACGAAAACGCCGCCATGGTGTTGCTGGTGGACGATCAGGCCATGATCGGCGAAGCCGTGCGCCGCGGTTTGGCGAACGAAGAGAATATCGATTTCCACTTCTGCGCCGACCCGCACCAGGCCATCGCCCACGCGGTGCGCATCAAGCCGACGGTGATTCTTCAAGACCTGGTGATGCCGGGGCTGGACGGTCTGAGCCTGGTACGTGAATACCGCAATCACCCGGCGACCAAGGACATTCCGATCATCGTCCTGTCGACCAAGGAAGACCCGTTGATCAAGAGCGCGGCTTTCGCGGCCGGGGCCAACGATTACCTGGTCAAGCTGCCGGACAACATCGAGCTGGTTGCGCGCATCCGCTATCACTCGCGCTCCTACATGACCCTGCTGCAACGGGACGCGGCGTACCGCGCGTTGCGGGTCAGCCAGCAGCAACTGCTCGACACCAACCTGGTGCTGCAACGCCTGATGAATTCCGATGGCCTGACCGGGTTGTCGAACCGTCGGCATTTCGATGAATACATGGAACTGGAATGGCGCCGTTCGCTGCGTGAGCAGAGCCAGTTGTCGTTGCTGATGATCGATGTGGATTACTTCAAGGCTTATAACGACAGCTTCGGCCACCTGGAAGGCGATGAAGCCCTGCGCAAGGTCGCCGCGGCGATCAAGGACGCCAGTGCCCGGCCTTCGGACCTGCCGGCCCGCTACGGCGGCGAAGAGTTCGCCCTGGTGCTGCCCAACACCTCCCAGGGCGGTGCACGGCTGGTGGCGGAAAAGCTGCGCATGACCGTGGCCGCCCTGAAGATCCCACATAACTCGCCCACCGAAGGTTCGAGCCTGACCATCAGTATCGGCCTGTCGACCATCACCCCGAAAACAGGCAGCAATTGCCGCGACCTGATCCTGGCGGCGGACAAGGGGCTGTATTCGGCGAAGAACAATGGGCGTAATCAGGTGGGGGTAGGGTGACGGTACAACGCTCCGTAGCGCTGTAGCAGCTGCGGAGCCCGCGAGGCTGCGTCCGAAGACGAAGTCCTCGCAAACCTTGTGCATGAAGTTTGACTAAAGAAGCTTGTTGCATGATTTACGAATATTTTTGTACGGATAGTCGCTTCATGTAATTGTTAGTTGGCAGGTTTGTTTTTTTTGGGTTTTAAGGTATGTTTGTCAGCAGTTTATGGGTGGTGTCCTTGGTTGGCATAATGTCTTTTCTGGATCTGATTAAAGAGTGACAGTGGCAATCAGTCCAGTGGCGCCAAGGATGAAACCAATTAGAGCCCCTCTTTCTGGTAGCTCCCTCATCATTGCATATATCACTATGGGCTCAAGGATTAGTAGAAGTGTCAGGGAGGCTACGGTCACTATCCATATGTTTCCAGTAGCCTGATACCCAAGCCAGTAGGCAAAAATCAGGCTTATTCCGGCAAGGCTGATTAATGCTATGGGCTTTAGGAATGCTAATGGGGTTTCCAGTGGATGATCCGGAAGCTTTGAGGCGTAGACTTCGCTATAAATCGTTAGTATCTCACCAAAAATCATAAGTATTAACGCAGCGGCCATATAATAGTGGTTTTTCATTGTTGGCCTTTTAATTGTTGTGAGCTTTGAAGTTGTATTTTTTATGAGATGCTATTCGGCTGTGTGTGCTGCCTAGTTATAGGGGGGGTAGGTGGATTGCGCAATTGCTATTCAAGTAGGAAGGGTCTGTTATTTATGACATTAATTTCCTACAGCTCGGGCGATTTACTCGGTCGGCGGCGGACAACTGGAGACGCTCGCGGTAATTGGGCGCGGTAAAATGGCCGGAGAGCATTCGGTCTGCATGGAAGGAGCATTGGATGTGGCGTAATCGGCGGTAAGCCATTGGCAACATGTGGCAGGTGGCCGCTGACTGAAACCATTCGCCGGTAAACCCGCCATGCGGGCTGCCGGGACCGCTTGATTACGGTATACTCGCCGGCTTTCAAAAGTTCGCCAACGAGTGCTGCCCGTCATGGAAATCAACCCGATCCTGAACACCATCAAGGACCTGTCCGAGCGCTCCGAAACTATTCGGGGGTATCTTTGACTACGATCAAAAGCATGAGCGTCTGACCGAAGTCAATCGCGAGCTTGAAGATCCGGCTGTCTGGAACAAACCTGAATACGCCCAGGAACTGGGCCGCGAGCGCGCTGCGCTGGCGCAGATCGTCGATACCCTGGACGAATTGAACACCGGTCTGGCCGATTGCCGTGACCTGCTGGACATGGCCGTTGAAGAGAACGACGAAGGCGCAGTGGGCGATGTCGTCGCCGAGCTGGCCCGTCTCGAGGAAAACCTCGCCAAGCTTGAATTCCGCCGCATGTTCAGCCATGAAATGGATCCGAACAACGCCTACCTGGACATCCAGGCCGGTTCCGGCGGCACCGAAGCCCAGGACTGGGCCAACATCCTGCTGCGCATGTACCTGCGCTGGGCCGACAAGCGCGGTTTCGACGCGACCATCATGGAGCTGTCGGCCGGTGAAGTCGCCGGGATCAAGGGCGCGACCGTGCACATCAAGGGCGAATACGCGTTTGGCTGGTTGCGGACCGAGATCGGCGTGCACCGTCTGGTGCGCAAGAGCCCGTTCGACTCCGGCAACCGTCGCCACACCTCGTTCTCCGCAGTGTTCGTCTCCCCAGAGATCGACGACAAGGTGGAAATCGAAATCAACCCGGCAGACCTGCGGATCGACACCTATCGTTCCTCCGGTGCCGGTGGTCAGCACGTAAACACCACCGACTCGGCCGTACGTATCACCCACGTACCGACCAATACCGTGGTCAGCTGCCAGAACGAACGTTCCCAGCACGCCAACAAAGACACCGCGATGAAAATGTTGCGGGCGCGCTTGTACGAGCAGGAAATACAGAAACGCAACGCGGCGTCCCAGGCGCTGGAAGACACCAAGTCCGATATCGGCTGGGGTCACCAGATCCGTTCGTACGTGCTCGATGCCTCGCGGATCAAGGATCTGCGCACCAACATCGAACGCAGCGACTGTGACAAGGTGCTCGATGGCGACATCGACGAATACCTGGAAGCGAGCCTGAAATCGGGGCTGTAATACACTGACACACCGCGCCCCCCTGTAGGAGCCGGCTTGCCGGCGATCCCCGGCCGCAGGCCGGGGACAACGAACCAGATGGAATATTTAAAGACATGAGCGACCTAGAACTCGACCCGCAAGCCCTGCAACAGGAAGAAAACTCCCTGATCGCCCTGCGCAAGGAAAAGCTTGCTGCCGAGCGCGCCAAGGGCAATGCCTTCCCCAACGACTTCCGCCGCGAAAACTACTGCGAGCAACTGCAGAAACAGTACGCGGACAAGACCAAGGAAGAGCTGGCAGAAGCGGCGATCCCGGTCAAGGTTGCCGGTCGTATCATGCTCAACCGTGGCTCGTTCATGGTGATCCAGGACATGACCGGGCGAATCCAGGTCTACGTCAACCGCAAGACCCTGTCCGAAGAAACCCTGGCCGCGGTGAAAACCTGGGACATGGGCGACATCATCGCAGCCGAAGGCACCCTGGCCCGTTCCGGCAAGGGCGACCTGTACGTTGAAATGACCAGCGTGCGCCTGCTGACCAAATCCCTGCGTCCGCTGCCGGACAAGCACCACGGCCTGACCGACACCGAACAGCGTTACCGCCAGCGCTACGTTGACTTGATCGTCAACGAAGACGTGCGCCAGACTTTCCGCGTGCGTTCGCAAGTCATCGCCCACATCCGCAGCTTCCTGATGAAGCGTGACTTCCTGGAAGTGGAAACGCCGATGCTGCAGACCATTCCTGGCGGCGCGGCAGCCAAGCCGTTCGAAACCCACCACAATGCGCTGGACATGGGCATGTTCCTGCGTATCGCGCCGGAGCTGTACCTCAAGCGCCTGGTTGTTGGCGGGTTCGAGAAAGTGTTCGAGATCAACCGCAACTTCCGTAACGAAGGCGTTTCGACTCGTCACAACCCTGAATTCACCATGTTGGAGTTCTACCAGGCCTACGCCGACTACGAAGACAACATGGACCTGACCGAAGAACTGTTCCGCGAACTGGCTCAGCTGGTTCTGGGCAGCACCGACGTGCCGTACGGCGACAAGGTGTTCCACTTCGGCGAGCCGTTCGTGCGTCTGTCGGTGTTCGACTCGATCCTCAAGTACAACCCTGAGCTGACCGCTGACGACCTGAACGACATCGACAAGGCTCGCGCCATCGCCAAGAAAGCCGGGGCCAAGGTGCTGGGCTTCGAAGGTCTGGGCAAGCTGCAAGTGATGATTTTCGAAGAACTGGTCGAGCACAAGCTGGAGCAGCCGCACTTCATTACCCAGTACCCGTTCGAAGTGTCGCCGCTGGCCCGTCGTAACGACGAGAACCCGAACGTCACCGACCGTTTCGAGCTGTTCATCGGTGGTCGTGAAATCGCCAACGCCTACTCCGAGTTGAACGACGCGGAAGACCAGGCCGAGCGCTTCATGGCACAGGTGGCCGACAAGGACGCCGGCGACGACGAAGCCATGCACTACGACGCCGACTTCGTTCGTGCGCTGGAGTACGGCATGCCGCCAACGGCGGGTGAAGGTATCGGTATCGACCGTCTGGTGATGTTGCTGACCAACTCCCCATCGATCCGCGACGTGATCCTGTTCCCGCACATGCGGCCGCAAGCGTAAGTGTTTCAATTAAAAAACCGCCTTTTCAGGCGGTTTTTTATTGCCTGTCTGGTACAAACGTATCAACTTGTTACTTTCATCTGAGAGGAAATACCTGTCGTGATTCGTGCAATAGCTCAAGAAGGTGCAGCGGGTGTCGCCACTGCGGTCGCTGAAAGTGTTCAGTACCAGGGCCGCAAGGCCAGCCGACAGGGCAGCGAGCAGCGACGACAGGAAATCCTGGATGCTGCCATGCGCATTGTCGTGCGCGATGGCGTGCGCGCCGTACGACACCGCGCGGTGGCCGCCGAGGCGCAAGTGCCGTTGTCGGCGACCACTTACTATTTCAAGGATATCGATGACTTGCTCACCGATACCTTCGCCCAATACGTGGAACGCAGTGCGGCGTACATGGGCAAGCTGTGGGTGAACAACGAAGGCCTGCTGCGCGACATGATCGCCAGTGGCGATGGTAGCCCGCAGGCGCGTTCGAAACTGGCGGACGATATTGCCCGGCTGATGACCGATTACGTTCATCGGCAACTGGTCAATCGCCGTGAACATTTGATGGCCGAGCAGGCGTTTCGCCAGGAAGCATTGCTCAACCCGCGTCTGGCCGAGCTGGTGCGCTCGCATCAGCAAATCCTGTTGCAGGGCTCTTGCCAGCTGTTCCAGGTGCTGGGCTCGCGCGAGCCGCATCAGGATGCCAAGGTGTTGACGGCGATTATCGGCCGGATGGAATATCAAGGGCTGCTCAATGTAGACGAGCCTGCCGCCGAACAGGAAATGCTCGGTATTCTGACGCGCTACATGCACCTGGTGCTGGCGTCGGTGTGACGCGATCCCCTGTAGGTCAGCGGTGTGTTCATAGGGAGTTTTGAATGAAAGCCTGGCGTGTCGTTGTGATCGCCTTGTCGTTCCTGCTGCTCGGTGGCTGTCTGGTGACCTTCAAGGAACCGCTGCCCACAAGCGAACCCGCGCCCAAAGGATTACTCGGCAAATGGACCAGCACCAATGCCTGGGGCGAGCCGCTCAACCTCGAACTGACCCGCATCGGCGACAACCGTTATCAGGCCGTCAGCTACTACCGGGCCAGGCCCAGGGAACGTGAAGCCTACCCGTTCACCCTGTCGCGCCATGGCAACCGCTGGTATCTGTCGGCGAAGGTGCCGGCGCAATTCGGCGGGCATTTCACCATTGGCGGGTTTGAACTGACCGACAAGCATGAGCTGGTGGTGTACAACCTCGACCTCGACCAGATCAACCAGGCCATGAAGCAAAAAGCCCTGAACGGCGAACGCTTGCAGACCGACGACGGCGATGGCGTATTGATCGACAGCAACATGGATCAAGTCGCCGCCTACCTCGACGACCCGGCCAATACCGATGTGTTCGTCGAAGCGGTGCGCTATCAGCGTCAGGCCAAAGCCAAATAACCGGCACCAACGGGTTTCTACAGGAGTTTCGCGTGGACGATTACCAACAGTCGATACGCATTTTGTCCGATCGCATCGTGTTGGCGCAGACGCCGATCCGCGTCCTCGATGCGGTCAAATGGGACGACAACATTCGCAAGGGCTTCCTCAAGGCCGATGGCAAGGAAATGCCGGCGGTGGACCGCGACTACTACCTCAACCGGCCGCTGGCGTTCGATTCCAGCAAAGTGAAGCTGGAGTTCCAGAACATCGAGCGCGACATCACCCGCCAGCTCGGCCAGTTCAACCCGGTCGGCCAGATCATGCGGCGCATGTGCAAGGAATACCGCATGGTGGTGCGCATGCTCGAAGCGCGTGGCACCGAGGATTTCGGCCTGATTTCCCAGGAGTTGTACGGCGCCGCGTCCGACGCGTTCCACGCCGGCGACCCGACGCTGTCCGACCTGGGCATGATGCTGTCCGAATACCTGAATAACATCGATGGCCGCGGCGATCTGAAGGATGAACCGAAGACGCTGACTGCCAAGGATGCGGTCGACCTGTTGCAGCATCGCTTGAACAAGGTGTTTGGCGAGGCCGAGGAAACCATCCGGGTGTTCGAGTCCGACGGCATCGTCGCCGATGCGGCGGCGGGCGCCGACTACATCAAGATCCGCGCCGACGCGATGTTCAACGACCGCGATGTGCGTGCACTGGAAGTCCACGAAGGGCTGGTGCACGTCGGCACTACGCTCAACGGCCTGAACCAGCCGATCTGCACCTTCCTCTCCAAGGGACCGCCCTCGTCGACGGTGACCCAGGAAGGCCTGGCGATCCTGATGGAAATCATCACTTTCGCCTCGTACCCGAGTCGCCTGCGCAAACTCACCAACCGCACCCGTGCGATTCACATGGTGGAGGAGGGCGCGGACTTCCTGCAGGTGTTCGAGTTCTTCCGCGAGCAAGGTTTCGAGATGCCCGAGAGCTATAGCAACGCCAGTCGCGTGTTCCGTGGCTCGGTGCCGACAGGTCTGCCATTTACCAAAGACTTGTCCTACCTCAAGGGCTTCATCATGATTTACAACTACATTCAACTGGCCGTGCGCAAAGGCAAGCTGGAGCAGATACCGCTGTTGTTCTGCGGCAAGACCACGCTGGAAGACATGCGCACCTTGCGCCAGTTGGTGGACGAAGGCCTGGTAGTGCCGCCCAAGTACCTGCCGGAACAGTTCCGCGACATGAACGCACTATCGGCGTGGATGTGCTTCTCCAACTTCCTCAACCACCTGAGCCTGGACCGGATCGAGGCGGATTACTCCAACATCCTGTAACGATGACGCGGACCATTGTAGGAGCGAGCTCCGTGTTTCAACTCCATACTGCGAGGTTTCAACGGATGAGAACCCTCGGCATCCTCTGCCTTCTCCTGGTCTTGAACGGCTGCAGTTCACTGCTGTTCTACCCCGAACCCGGCCAGTTGTTCACTCCGGAAAAGGCTGGGCTTGAATACCGCACCGTCACCCTGATCACCGCCGATGGCCTCAAGCTGAACGCCTGGTGGCTGCCGGCGAAGAAGGGTGTCGAGGTCAAAGGCACGGTGCTGCACCTGCACGGCAACGGCGGAAACCTGCCCATGCACCTCGGCGGGAGCTTTTGGTTGCCGAAAAATGGTTACCAGGTGTTGCTTGTGGACTATCGCGGATATGGCTTGTCCGAAGGTGAGCCAAGCCTGCCGGCGATGTATCAGGACATCGACGCCGCATTCGCCTGGCTGGACAAGGCGCCGGAGGTCAAGGGCAAGCCGTTGATCCTGCTCGGCCAGAGCCTTGGTGGCTCGATGGCCGTGCATTACCTGGTGCAGCACCCGCAACGGCAGAAACAACTCAAGGCCATCGTCCTCGATGGTGCCCCCGCCAGTTACCGCAGCGTGGGCCGGTTTGCCCTGAGCAACTCGTGGTTGACCTGGCCATTCCAGGTGCCGTTGTCCTGGCTGGTACCGGATGGTGACAGCGCGATCAACTCCATGGCGCAACTCAAGGATGTGCCGAAACTGCTCTACCACAGCATCGACGATCCGATCGTGCCACTTTCCAATGGCATCCGGTTGTATCAAGCTGCGCCGCCGCCGCGGGTGCTGCAACTGACCCGTGGCGGTCATGTGCAGACGTTCGCCAACCCGGTCTGGCGTAAAGTCATGCTGCGTTTTCTCGATGACCCGCAACATTTCAACGGCCTGCGCCGCCTGGGTGAAATCCCCAATTACCCGGCACCCCCGAATTCCGAAGATGAACCACCAGAGAGTCCGCAATGAGTGAAGAACGTAACGCCATCCCGCTGATCATCACCGGTATCTGCAGCATCCTCGGCACCGTCGGTGCCCTGTGGTGGTACGGCTACCTGCACTTCGCCAAGCCCGAGGATGCGTTGCTGCTCAACGAATTCACCATGCTCAAGACCATTCCGGGCGAAGACTACAAAGTCTCTCTGGAACCGGCCGCGCAAGTCGCGCAGTGCATCGATGGCGTGCTGGTGCTGTTCGACATGGAACAGAAAGGCCTGACCGGCGTGCTGGTCGACAGCAAGAAAAAAGCCGTGCGCTGCATGGGGCAGGAAACCCCGCAGAAGCTGGAGCCGTAAACCGGTATTTGTTGGCAATAGAGATCAAATGTGGGAGCGGGCTTGCTCGCGAAGACGGTTTCACATCCAACATATGTGTTGGCTGATCCACCGCTTTCGCGAGCAAGCCCGCTCCCACATTGGTTTCGCGCAGTAACTTGATTATTGGGTGTATGAACTCACCGCCGAACGCGGCATCACCGGCTGATTGTCATTGGAAATGGTCACCTCCACCCGGCGGTTCATCGCCCGGCCCGAGGTGCTGCTGTTATCTGCCACCGGATACTCCTTGCCGTAACCCTGGGTGACGATACGCGCCGGATCAACGCCCATCTTCACCAGTGCAGCACGTACGGAACCCGCGCGACGCTCCGACAGCGACTGATTGTGCGACGCCGTACCGGTGCTGTCGGTATAGCCCTCGACGATCACTTTGCGCTCGGGGTTTTCCTGGAGGTACTGCGCCAGTTTATTGATGTTCGCCAGGCCGTTGGCTTTCAGCTCGGCCTTGTCGGTGGCGAACAGCACATCCCCGAAGGTCACCAGCGTCCCGCGATCGGTCTGCCTGGCGTTGAGGCTGTCCTTCAACTGTTTTATCTGCTGATCACGGGCGTCGAGGCGGGCCTGAGCCCGTTGCGCCGAGGCATCTTTCAGACTGGCCTCGGCGGTGCGCAGGGCGATGGTCTGCTTGGCCACTTCGACGCGTTGATTGGTCAAATAGGCAAGCTGGTCGACCTTGGCCGCGTCCTCCTTGTCCATGTAGGCCTTATCGGCCATGTCCAGGTAATCGCTGGCCTCCTTGGTTTCCAGGGCCGCAACCTTGGCCGCTTGCGGATCGGTTTGCAGGCCGGTGTAGTTGCTGCGGGCCTGTTCGAGGTTGGCGTTGGGTGGTGTGGAGCAGGCTGTCAGGGCGACGGTGACAGCCAGCAGGGCAGGGATCATCAATTGATCAGGTTTCATGATTTCGTCCTTTTAGTCGAGTGGGAATGCGGGGGTGCCGCGCCGCTTACTGAACGCTGCGCTGGCTTTCCTGACGCAATTCCTGGACGCCTTTCTGCGCGTCCTTCACTGATTGTTCGGCCTTCATCGCCTGGGCCTTGCGCTCGGCCACGCGAGCGTCCCACTCGGCCTGTTCAGCGAGCATCCGCGCCTGGTCGTATTTCTTGTCGTGCATGGCGATTTCGGCTTGCTTGAGCTTGTCCTGGGCCGACTTCATTTCCACGGCGGCGAACTCGGTGCCGCCGGCGCTCACGGCATCGTTGACGGCCGATTGGGTGACTGCGTACTGCTCGGTCGGCGGGTTACCGGCGCAGCCGGCCAGGACCAGGCAGCTGCCCAGGGCCAACGCCGCCAGTCTGAGGTTTTGCGAACAGGTAAATGAGGACGTGCTGGTTCGGGTTTTCATGGTCTTCAACTCCATTGGGCCAATTCCTGAAAAACGTCGAAGTCCACCCTGGGCAAGGCACTGAAACCATCGATTGCGGGGTATTTTGAAACGCTCGTCCCAGGCGTGGTTACTTGGGTTGACCCGAGGCTTTTTTTGAAAGTTCAGAGAATTTAGTCAGCTATTGAAAAAGCCGTGATCGAATCGACCGGGCTCTGGGACGGGGATTTGCGCCATGCGCAGCCGTGTTTCCAGGCCTTTGGTCGGCCCGACGAAACGCGGCTTTTGAAGGGGAATACGGGGCAATGTGGGAGCGAGCCTGCTCGCGAAAGCGTCGTGTCAGTCAACATCAATTCCAACTGACAGAACGCTTTCGCGAGCAAGCCCGCTCCCACAGGTTCTGCGGAAAATCAGTGTTTCTGTTTGTCGTCAGGCATCGACAAATCGTGCAAATGCCGACGGGACAGCGCCAGAAAGCGCGGGGTCGGCCCGATGTCTTCGTACAGCGGATCGCCTTCTTCATCGGTGGCGACCACGGTCGAACCTTTGACATACGGGAAACTTCTTTCCAGCTCTTCCAGCGCGGCGCCGATCAGGTCGCCGAGCAGTTCTTCGGGATGCCGCTTGGGGTACATCTCGACGAGCGCGGCCAGCCGTGCGGCAGACTCCACGTCCAGATGAATCGAGTAGCCGGTGTCGGTCAGGCGACCCTTGGCGTTTTCTTCCCAGTGGTGGGCAAGCTCGCGGATTTTCATATTGACCTCATTGCGCTCCCGCTCGTGGCAGGCAGGGTGAGTGTCCGGCATTGGCCGGCGACAGCCATTGTGCAGCTTATCTTCAGACTAGCTTCAACAGGCAAGGTTTGAAGGCCCTTCGTCGTCTTGCTTGTAAGAACCCGTCTGGGGCGGCACTCTTTAGGTTCTTAGCCGCCCGGATTTTTGCTGGAGACCTGCTGATGACCGATATTGATGCACGCTTGCGCGAGGACGTTCACCTGCTGGGTGAGCTGTTGGGCAACACCATTCGTGAGCAATATGGCGAGGGTTTTCTCGACAAGATCGAGCAGATCCGCAAGGGCGCCAAGGCTGACCGGCGCGGCTCCATGGACGCCGAACTCAGTGCCAGCCTCAACCAGTTGACCGAAGACGAGTTGCTGCCGGTGGCGCGGGCGTTCAACCAGTTTCTCAACCTGGCCAATATCGCAGAGCAATATCAGTTGATTCACCGCCGCGAGGAATCCCAGGAGGCGCCGTTCGAAGCCCGGGTGTTGCCGGAGTTGCTTGCGCGCCTTGGTGCCGAGGGGCATGGCGCCGACGCGCTGGCCCGGCAACTGGGCCGGCTGGAGATCGAGTTGGTACTCACGGCGCATCCCACCGAAGTAGCACGCCGCACGCTGATCCAGAAGTACGACGCCATCGCCGCGCAACTGGCGGCTCAGGATCACCGTGACCTGACCAGTGCCGAGCGCGAGCAGATCAAGACCACCTTGCAGCGTCTGATCGCCGAAGCCTGGCACACCGAAGAAATTCGCCGCACGCGTCCGACGCCGGTGGATGAAGCCAAGTGGGGCTTCGCGGTGATCGAGCATTCACTGTGGCAGGCCATTCCCAATTATCTGCGCAAGGCCGATCAGGCCCTGCACACCGCCACCGGCTTGCACTTGCCACTGGAGGCGGCACCGATTCGTTTCGCCTCGTGGATGGGCGGCGACCGCGACGGCAACCCCAACGTGACCGCTGCGGTCACCCGTGAGGTTTTACTGTTGGCGCGCTGGATGGCGGCCGATTTGTACCTTCGGGATGTCGATCGCCTCGCCGCTGAACTATCGATGCAGCAGGCCAACGATGAATTGAGGGCCAAGGCCGGTGACAGCGCCGAACCTTACCGGGCCGTGCTCAAACAGCTACGCGAACGTCTGCGGGCGACGCGCAACTGGGCACACGCCGCCTTGTCGACGCCAACGCCGGCACCGGCCGAAGTGCTGCAAAACAACCGCGAACTGCTCGATCCGCTGGAACTTTGCTACCACTCTTTGCACGAGTGCGGCATGGGCGTGATCGCCGACGGGCCGTTGCTCGACTGCCTGCGTCGGGCCGTGACGTTCGGACTGTTCCTTGTTCGTCTGGATGTGCGCCAGGACTCGTCACGGCACACCGCGGCGATGACCGAAATCACCGACTACCTTGGCCTGGGAAGCTACGAGGACTGGAGCGAGGAAGAGCGCATCGCCTTTCTGATGCGCGAATTGAGCAATCGTCGTCCCTTGTTGCCGGCGTACTTCAAGCCTTCGGCAGACACCGCCGAGGTGCTGGCGACCTGCCGGGAAATCGCCGCTGCGCCTGAGGCATCCCTCGGTTCCTATGTGATTTCCATGGCCGGTGCGGCTTCCGATGTACTCGCCGTGCAGTTGTTGCTCAAAGAGTCCGGCGTGTTGCGGCCGATGCGCGTGGTGCCGCTGTTTGAAACTCTCGCCGACCTCGACAATGCCGGCCCGGTGATCGAAAAGCTGCTGCTGTTGCCGGGCTATCGCGCGCGCCTGCAAGGGCCGCAGGAAGTGATGATCGGCTACTCCGACTCGGCCAAGGACGCCGGCACCACGGCGGCGGCCTGGGCGCAGTACCGGGCACAGGAGCGTTTGGTGGACATCTGTCGTGCGCAGCAAGTGGAACTGCTGTTGTTCCACGGTCGTGGCGGCACCGTGGGGCGAGGCGGCGGCCCGGCCCACGCGGCGATCCTGTCGCAGCCACCGGGTTCGGTGGCGGGTCGTTTCCGCACCACTGAACAGGGCGAAATGATTCGATTCAAATTCGGCCTGCCGGACATCGCCGAACAGAACCTCAACCTGTACCTGGCCGCCGTGCTCGAGGCGACCTTGCTGCCTCCGCCGCCACCTACGCCCGAGTGGCGCCATCTGATGGACGAACTGGCCGCAGACGGTGTCAGCGCTTACCGCGCCGTGGTGCGGGAAAATCCGCAGTTCGTGGAGTATTTCCGCCAGTCCACGCCGGAACAGGAGCTCGGTCGTTTGCCACTGGGCAGTCGTCCGGCCAAGCGTCGCGCCGGGGGGATCGAAAGCCTGCGGGCGATTCCGTGGATTTTCGGCTGGACCCAAACGCGCCTGATGCTGCCGGCCTGGCTGGGTTGGGAAGCGGCCCTGAGCAAGGCCCTGGAGCGCGGCGAAGGCGAACTGCTGGGGCAGATGCGTGAGCAGTGGCCGTTCTTCCGCACCCGCATCGACATGCTGGAAATGGTCCTGGCCAAGGCAGATGCCGACATTGCCCAGTCCTACGATGAGCGTCTGGTGGAGCCGAATCTGTTGCCATTGGGTGCGCATTTACGCGACCTATTGTCGCAGGCGTGCACCATCGTTCTCGGCCTGACCGGGCAGTCGCAGCTGCTGGCACATAGCCCGGCGACCCTTGAGTTCATCCGCTTGCGCAACACTTACCTCGACCCGCTTCATCTATTGCAGGCCGAGTTGCTGGCCCGTTCAAGAGTGCAGGACGTGGCGCAGGGCAGCCCGGTAGAACAGGCTTTGCTGGTGTCTGTGGCGGGGATTGCCGCCGGTTTGCGTAACACCGGCTAAGATTTTTGCCGTGGGGTCAGGCATCCGGCAGGTGAGCCGGATGCCGCCGTATGACGGGTTGAAAAGTGCTGTCAGGCGACAGTTAATGATGGGGTTGCGACTTGGCAAACCGCGCGCAATGGTCGCAAGAGGCAGCGGTTTCTCCGACTTTTGGCGTCTTGTGTGGGCGCACCCTGCTGTGTATCTTGAGCAGCCTTTGGCCGTTTGGGCGGTCACGACCCTATTTTTGAGATTGGCCCAATGAGGCGAATCTGACGTTATCCATATAAAAAATTGAGGAGCACATCGATGCGCGTCATTCTGCTGGGAGCTCCCGGGGCCGGTAAAGGTACTCAGGCTAAGTTCATCACCGAAAAATTCGGCATTCCACAAATCTCCACCGGCGACATGCTGCGTGCAGCGGTCAAGGCCGGCACCGAGTTGGGCATCAAGGCTAAAAGCATCATGGATGCCGGTGGCCTGGTGTCCGATGACCTGATCATCGCACTGGTCAAGGACCGCATCGCCCAGTCCGACTGCGCCAACGGTTTCCTGTTCGACGGCTTCCCGCGCACCATTCCCCAGGCTGAAGCCCTGGTGACGGCCGGCGTCGAGCTGGATGCAGTGGTTGAAATCGCCGTCGAAGACGAAGAAATCGTCCAGCGTATCGCCGGTCGCCGTGTTCACGAGGCCAGCGGCCGCGTGTACCACATCGTCTACAACCCGCCGAAAGTGGCTGGCAAAGACGACGTCACCGGTGAAGAGCTGGTACAGCGCAAGGACGACACCGAAGAAACCGTGCGTCATCGCCTGTCGGTCTACCACTCCCAGACCAAGCCGCTGGTGGATTTCTACCAGAAGCTGGCGGCTGCCAATGGCAAGCCGCAGTACAGCCATATCGAAGGCGTCGGTTCGGTTGAAGCGATCACCGCCAAGGTGCTTGCAGCCCTGAGCTGAAAAACCTGATCCGCTGCATCATCCACGGCCCGCTTGCGGGCCGTAGTTGTTTATACTGACGCACTTTTTTCTGACCTCTTTTACGGAAACATCGATGAGCACCTTGCTGGCCCTGGACACCGCGACTGAAGCTTGCTCCGTTGCCTTGCTGCATGACGGCAAGGTCACGAGCCATTACGAGGTGATCCCGCGCCTGCACGCGCAGAAGCTGTTGCCGATGATCCAGCAGTTACTGGCCGATGCCGGGACCACACTGCAAGCGGTCGATGCCATCGCGTTTGGCCGTGGCCCGGGCGCCTTCACGGGCGTACGCATCGCCATCGGCGTGGTGCAAGGCCTGGCGTTTGCCCTGGATCGCCCGGTGTTGCCGGTGTCGAACCTGGCCGTGCTGGCGCAACGTGCGTTGCGCGAACACGGCGCCAGCCAGGTGGCTGCTGCCATCGATGCACGCATGGATGAAGTGTATTGGGGTTGCTACCGCGAAACGGCCGGGGAGATGCGCCTGGTGGGTGCTGAAGCGGTACTGTCGCCGGAGTCTGCTGCATTGCCGGCCGATGCCAGCGGCGAATGGTTCGGCGCGGGCACTGGTTGGGGATATGCCGAGCGTATCGCTGTCAGCCTGAGCGGGCAGGACGCGGGCATGTTGCCCCACGCCGAAGACCTGCTGACCCTGGCGCGATTTGCCTGGGAGCGCGGCGAGGCGATCGTGGCTGATGAGGCGCAGCCGGTTTATCTGCGCGATAAAGTGGCGACGCCCAAGGCGCGTTAAGCCTTAACAGATCGCAGCCTGCGGCAGCTCCTACAGACGCTCGCATTTCCCTGTAGGCGCTGCCGCAGGCTGCGATTTTTTCCAGGCACCACCAATCGTCATTTTTAGCCTCGGCTTTTAAACCTTTTGCCTTTTATGTGTTCTAGTTATCACTCGGCGGTTTGCGATGTGGGAAATGCGCCACTAAACTGCCATCACTGATTCCGAGTATGCACGCATGCGTATAGACGGCGCCTCCTCTCAGTCCTACCCCATCAAGCGCAAACCTCGCCAAGGCCGCGTGCTGGAAGATGACGCCATTGATATCGAAGGCGAGCTGGAGTTCCCGACTGAAGAGCAATTGGCTGCCCGCGCTGCCAAAGCCTCTGCGCAAAAACTGAGCAATCTCCCCGCCCGTCAGCAAGACCTGATTTACCACCGTGCCATGAGCAAAAGCGTGGCGATGGCCCTGGCCAGCTACCTGAGCACCGCCGGTTTCGTCGATTGGGAAGCGGATGTGCTGGGTCTCGACCTGTACATCTGATGTTGCTGCCGTATTACCTTGGTTGTCCGTCCTGGAGCGAGAACGCCTGGCGCGATTACCTGTATCCGCCGGACGCCAAACCCGCCAATTTTCTTGATCTCTATTCCCAGGTATTCAATGCCGTAGAAGGCAACACGACTTTCTACGCGAGCCCGGCTGCCAGCACCGTGCAGCGTTGGGCCGACAACATGCCCGAGCACTTTCGCTTCACCGCCAAGTTTCCCGGCGAGATCAGCCACGGTGGAGACCTGCGCGAGCAGCTGACCGACGCCGAAACCTTCGTGCAATTGCTCAGCCCTCTCGGTGAGCGGGTGTCGCCACTGTGGTTGCAGCTGCCGAAAAGCTTCACGCCCCAACGATTGCCCGAACTGGCCGGATTTATCGATGCCCTGCAGCGGCCGCTGGCCGTGGAAGTGCGGCATGACGAGTTTTTTGCCAAGGGTGACAGCGAGCGAATGCTCAACCGTCTGCTGCTGGATCGTGGAGTCGAACGCATCTGTCTCGATCCCCGTGCGCTGTTCAGTTGCACCTCGACCGAACCTTCGGTGCTCCACGCTCAATCGAAGAAACCCCGTGTGCCACCGCGTCCGGCGGCATTCACGCAATGCCCGCAGGTGCGTTTTATTGGCCATCCGACGCTTGAGGCCAACGATACGTTCCTGGAACCGTGGGTCGAAAAGATCGCGGTGTGGATCGAAGAAGGTCGCACGCCGTACATCTTCCTGCACACCGCCGACAACGTACTGGCGGCGAAGCTGGCGCAGCGCTTTCACGCCAGGCTGATGCTGCGTTTGCCTGGCTTGCCGGCGCTACCTGAGCTATACAGAGAGCCCGCCATCGAGCAACTTGGCCTGCTCTGAGGCGGATTCTTTCCCCCTTCAGGAGCCTGACCAATGGACGCGCAAACCCTTCGAGCCCAAGCGTTCAAAGCCCTTCATGAACGCCCCGGGGCTTTTGTGATTCCCAATCCGTGGGATGCCGGCTCGGCGAAAATGCTCGCCAGCCTCGGCTTCGAGGCGCTGGCGACCACCAGTGCCGGTTATGCCTTTTCCCAGGGCCGTGCCGATGGCGGATTGACCCTCGACGATACCCTGCTGAACGTTAAGGCGATTGTCGCCGCCACCGACCTGCCGGTTGCCGTGGACCTGGAAAACGGCTTTGCCGACAACCCGGCCGACTGCGCGAAAAGTATCTTGCGCGCAGCAGGGGCCGGAGCCGTCGGTGGTTCAATCGAAGATGCCACCGGCCGCGAAGAAGGCCCGATCTACTGTTTCGAACATGCCGTGGCGCGAATCGAGGCCGCTGTGGCTGCCGCTCGCAGTCTGCCGTTCCACTTTACGTTGACTGCCCGGGCGGAAAACTTCCTGCACGGCAATCCCGATCTGGCCGACACCATCCGCCGCTTGCAGGCATTCGCCGAGGCCGGTGCCGATGTGCTCTACGCACCGGGTCTGCGCAGCGCCGAGGATGTGCTGGCGGTGGTGCGCGCCGTGGCGCCGAAACCGGTGAATGTGTTGATGTCGGGGGGCTTGAAGCTGACGGTCGCGCAGTTGGGTGAGATGGGCGTCAAACGCATCAGCGTCGGTTCGGCGCTCGCACTGGCGGCCTATGGCGAATTCTTTCGCGCCGCCGAAGAGATCCAGACGTCAGGTACGTTCGGTTTCACGTCCCGGTCGATGCCGTACCAGAAGGCCAATCAGTTTTTTAAAGGCTGAGGATCAGGCGGCGATACGCAGGTTCTGCAAGATGATCGGGCGGGCCCAGCCATTATCGAAATCGAGCTGTTTCTGCTGCTCCACCCGTTCTTGCGGTGAGAACGGCGGGAACGGCTTGTCGAGAAGGTCGAGTTCGAATTCGGCAATAGGCAAGTGCAGCGGGCGCGGTTGCGGGGCAGGGCCTGCTTCGTATATCGGTTGACCGGCTTTCAGCACGATCGGGCGAACCCAGCCGCTTTCGAAGTCCTGCTGTTTTTGCTGGGCGACGATTTCATCCGCCGGGAACGGTGGGCGTGGTTTGTCGGCCAGGTCCATTTCGAATTCGGCAATCGGCAGGAACAGTGGCTCGGGCGGGCGGATTACCTTGTCTTTCACCTCGCATTCGCGCTGGGCCACGATGTGCTCCAGCAGCTCGCTGCCGACGGTCGGCTCGACGGGACTTTGGAGATCGACCGGTGGAAAGTTCAGCGATTGCGGCAGCACTTCACCCGACTGTTCGGCCAGCGCCCGGGCAAAGAAATCCTGCCAGATGTGGCTGACGCCGCTCAGTGCCTGGGTGTTTCGCAGGTTGTAGTCGCCGTAGGGCGAGATAAAACCTGTGATTGTGGGTTGAATGTCTGACATTTCTCTCGGTCGACGCTCAGCTCTGGCAAAATGCTCGATAGTTTTGTTATCGGCCGTTTTTGCCGATCATTAATTTTTTGAGCGTGTTTTCCGATGATTGATCAACCTGCGGCCTGCCGCATCCATGTCCAGGCCCTGGACGCGGCTTTCGAGCCACAAGCCGAGCAATGGGCCGAGCGCCTGGGCTTGCCAATGCAAGTGGCGGATGGCGAGTTTGCCTTGCAGGTGGGCGACCAGGGCTTGCAGCTGCAACAGCTGGGGCCGGATGCACCGGGGCCGGTGCGGGTGGACTTCGTCGAGGGCGGTGCGGCCCATCGCCGGCTGTACGGCGGCGGCAGCGGGCAGATGATCGCCAAGGCCGTTGGCGTCGCCCAAGGCGTGCGTCCGCGGGTGCTGGATGCCACGGCGGGGCTGGGTAAAGACGCGTTCGTGCTGGCCAGTCTCGGTTGCGAGATGAGCCTGATCGAGCGTCAGCCGCTGATCGGCGCCTTGCTGGAAGACGGCCTGGCCCGTGGCGCGGAAGATTTCGATGTGGCGCCGATCGTGGCGCGTATGCGCTTGCTCAAGGGCAACTCGATCGAAGTGATGCGCAACTGGGAAGGCGAGCCGCCGCAGGTGATCTATCTCGACCCGATGTTCCCGCATCGTGAGAAAACTGCGCTGGTGAAGAAGGAAATGCGCCTGTTCCGGCCATTGGTGGGCGATGACCCGGATGCGCCGGCATTGCTCGAAGCCGCCTTGGCCCTGGCCAGCCACCGGGTGGTGGTCAAGCGCCCGCGCAAGGCACCGTGCATCGACGGGCCGAAGCCGAGCCATGCGCTGGATGGCAAGTCCAGTCGGTATGACATTTATCCGAAGAAGGCGCTCAAACCCTGAGACCGAGTCGCCTCCATCGCGAGCAGGCTCGCTCCTACAGGGATCTACGGTGTTGCATAGAGCCAGTGTAGGAGCGAGCCTGCTCGCGATAGCTTTACCCCTGACACCGCAAATCCATCAGGCCTGCTCAGGCCGATAAGCCCGCATAAACAACCCCACCACCTCCCGCACATGGCTCTCCGCCGCCTCGCCAACCAGCGGCTCGCCGCAGCCATACAGCAAGCGGAAATTCCCGGCGCCCTTGAGCAGGCAGAAGAAGTGCTCGGCGGCGTTGTGCGGCTTGTCGATGCGCAGCACACCGCTTTCATCGATCTTGCTCAGCAGGCGCTCCATGCCATGCAGCATGCGCTCCGGCCCGGCTTCGAAGAATATCTGTGACAGCTTTGGGTCCTGGCTGCCCAGGGTCATCATCAAGCGATGCAGGTTCACTGATTCATCACTGTTGATCAGTTGATGAAAACCGCGCGCGATGTTCAGCAACACGGTTTCCACCGCCACGCCTTCCGGCAATTCGAAAAACAGCGGTGGCAACTGCTCCTCGCACTTGGCCATCACGGCGGCGGAGAACAGCGTCTCCTTGTCGTTGAAGTGGCTGTAGACCGTCAGCTTCGACACACCGGCCTCGGCTGCGACGGCATCCATGCTGGTATTGGCATAACCCTTACTCAGAAACAGCGCTTTGGCTGCATCGAGAATCGCCTGGCGCTTGACCATGTCCTTGGGTCTGCCTGGGCCATTGGGTGCTGAAAGATTGTTTGGCATATTCGTTTTTATTACTGGACTCGTGAGTTTGCTATTAATAACATACTGCTCAGTATAATTATTCAAAGTACCATTAGCGAAAGGTCCTTTACCATGTTCCGCTATGCCTTGCCCCTCGCGTTGCCAGTCACCCTGGCTTTTTTATTGTCTGCGTGTGGTCACGAAGAGGCACCGACAGTCAGCGTGCGCCCGGCCATGGTGGTCCAGCCAGAGCCTTCGGCGCAGTCCATGGAAAGCTATCCCGGTGAAGTTCGCGCGCGTTATGAGCCGGACCTGGCGTTCCGAATCGGCGGCAAGGTAAGCCGACGACTGGTAGAAGAGGGGCAGCGGGTCAAGGCCGATCAGCCCTTGGCGGAGCTCGACCCTCAGGACGTGCGCCTGCAACTGGAGGCCACTCGCGCCCAGGTTGCCGCCGCCGAGGCCAACCTGAACCTGGTGCGTTCCGAGCGTGATCGCTACAAGACCCTGATGGAGCGCCAACTGGTCAGCCGCTCGCAGTACGACAACGCCGAAAACCTCTACCGTTCCGGCGAAGCGCGCCTCAAGCAAATCAAAGCCGAATTCAACGTCTCCAATAACCAGGCCAGTTACGCCGTGTTGCGTGCGCCGCAGGACGGTGTCGTGGCCAAGCGTCTGGTGGAAGTCGGGCAAGTCGTGGCCGCCGGGCAAACGGTGTTCACACTGGCCACCGATGGCGAGCGTGAAGTCTTGATCAGCCTGCCGGAGCAGAACTTCGGTCGCTTCAAGGTCGGTGAGCCGGTGTCGGTGGAACTCTGGACCCAGCCCGATCAGCGATTCGAAGGGCGTATCCGTGAACTGTCGCCGTCGGCTGATCCAAAATCGCGCACCTTCGCGGCCCGCATTGCCTTCAGTTCCGGCAAGGTTCCTGTCGAACTGGGCCAGAGCGCCCGAGTGTTTGTGCAGGCCGCAGACGTGGTTCCTCTGTCCGTTCCGCTGTCTGCGCTGACGGCGGAAAACGGCGTGACCTATGTCTGGGTCGTCAGCGCCAACAATACTTTGAAAAAAGCCCCGGTGCGGGTCGGTGCCTTCGGCGAGAAAACCGTACCGGTGTTTGAGGGACTCAACGCCAGCGACTGGGTCGTGGCCGCCGGTGTTCATGTGCTTCTCGAAGGGCAGCAGGTACGCCCGGTGGATCGCTCCAATCGTGTGGTCAATCTGGCGGACAAGGAGTAAGCCCCGATGCGCTTCAACGTTTCCGAATGGGCGCTGCGTAATCGCCAGATCGTCCTGTTCCTGATGCTGTTGCTGGCCATCGTCGGCGCACTTTCCTACACCAAGCTCGGCCAGAGTGAAGACCCGCCGTTCACCTTCAAGGCCATGGTGATTCGCACCAACTGGCCGGGAGCGACCGCTGAGGAAGTCTCGCGCCAGGTCACCGAACGCATCGAAAAGAAACTGATGGAAACCGGCGAGTACGAGCGCATTGTGTCGTTCTCCCGTCCGGGCGAATCCCAGGTCACCTTCATCGCTCGCGACTCCATGCATTCGGTGGAGATCCCGGAGCTCTGGTATCAGGTGCGCAAGAAGATCAGTGACATCCGTCATACCCTGCCGCCGGGGATTCAGGGGCCGTTTTTCAACGATGAATTCGGCACCACGTTCGGCAATATCTACGCCCTGACCGGCGAGGGCTTCGACTACGCCGTGCTCAAGGATTACGCCGACCGCATCCAGATCCAGCTGCAACGGGTCAAGGATGTGGGCAAGGTCGAACTGCTGGGCTTGCAGGACGAGAAAATCTGGATCGAACTCTCCAACGTCAAGCTCGCCACCCTCGGCTTGCCGCTGGCAGCTGTCCAGCAAGCCCTTGAAGAACAGAACGCGGTGTCCACGGCAGGTTTCTTCGAGACCAGCAGCGAGCGATTGCAACTACGGGTAACGGGGAATTTTCAGACGGTCGACGAGATCAAGAACTTCCCGATCCGCGTCGGTGATCGCACCTTCCACATCTCCGATGTGGCCAATGTGCGGCGTGGTTTCAATGATCCACCGGCACCGCGCATGCGCTTTATGGCACAAGACGCCATCGGCCTTGCGGTGGCAATGAAGGACGGCGGTGACATTCTGGTGTTGGGCAAGGCGCTGGAAATCGAGTTCGCCCGTATCCAGAAAAACCTCCCGGCCGGTATGGAGCTGCGCAAAGTCTCCGACCAACCGGCCGCGGTGAAAACCGGTGTCGGCGAGTTCGTGCAAGTACTGGTCGAGGCGCTGGCCATTGTGTTGCTGGTGAGCTTCTTCTCCCTGGGTGTGCGCACCGGCATGGTGGTGGCCCTGGCGATTCCGCTGGTGCTGGCGATGACGTTCGCGTGCATGTATTACCTCGGCATCGGCCTGCACAAGATTTCCCTCGGCGCGCTGGTACTGGCCCTGGGTTTGCTGGTGGACGATGCGATCATCGCCGTGGAAATGATGGCGATCAAAATGGAGCAGGGTTTCGACCGGGTCAAAGCGGCGAGTTATGCCTGGACCAGTACCGCATTCCCGATGCTCACCGGTACGCTGATCACCGCGGCCGGCTTCCTGCCGATCGCCACGGCTCAATCGGGCACGGGCGAATACACCCGTTCGATCTTCGAGGTGGTCACGATCGCGCTGTTGGCGTCGTGGGTGGCTGCGGTGGTCTTCGTGCCGTATCTGGGGGAAAAACTCCTGCCGGACCTGGCGAAGATTCACGCCGCCAAGCACGGTGCCGGCCAGCCGGATCCGTATGCCACGCCGTTTTATCAGCGCGTCCGGCGTCTGGTGGAGTGGTGCGTGCGCTGGCGTAAAACCGTGATCACAGCGACCGTGATGCTGTTCATCGTCTCCATCGTGCTGTTCAAGTTTGTGCCGCAGCAGTTCTTCCCGGCATCGGGTCGCCTGGAGTTGATGGTCGACCTGAAACTGGCCGAAGGCGCTTCGCTGAGCAACACCGCCGACGAGGTCAAGCGCCTTGAGGCGCTGCTCAAGGACAAGGCGGGGATCGACAATTACGTGGCCTACGTCGGCACCGGTTCGCCGCGTTTTTACCTGCCGCTGGATCAGCAACTGCCGGCGGCGAGCTTCGCCCAGTTTGTCGTCCTGGCGAAAACCATCGAGGAACGAGAAACCCTGCGTACCTGGTTGATCGCAACACTCAATGAGCAATTCCCGGCCTTGCGCTCACGGGTTACGCGCCTGGAAAACGGTCCGCCGGTTGGTTACCCGGTGCAGTTCCGTGTGACCGGGGAGCACATCGAGGAGGTGCGGGCGCTGGCGCGCAAAGTCGCGGCCAAGGTTCGCGAGAACCCGCATGTGGTCAACGTCCACCTGGACTGGGAAGAACCGAGCAAGGTGGTGTACCTGAACATCGATCAGGACCGCGCACGGGCGCTGGGCGTGAGCACGGCGAACCTGTCCGGGTTCCTGCAAAGCTCCCTGACCGGTTCCAGCGTCAGCCAGTACCGCGAAGACAACGAGTTGATCGAGATCCTGCTGCGCGGCACCTTGCGTGAGCGCACCGAACTGTCGTTGCTGCCGAGCCTGGCGGTACCGACCGATAACAGTCGCAGCGTCGCGCTGTCGCAGATCGCGACCCTGGAGTACGGCTTCGAAGAGGGCGTCATCTGGCACCGCAACCGCTTGCCCAACGTGACCGTTCGTGCCGACATCTATGACAAGCAGCAACCGGCGACGCTGGTGCAGCAGATCATGCCGACCCTCGATCCGATCCGCGCCGAACTGCCCGATGGGTACTTGCTGGATGTCGGCGGTACGGTGGAAGACTCCGCGCGCGGACAGAATTCGGTGAAGGCCGGCGTGCCGTTGTTCATCGTGGTGGTGTTGACCTTGCTGATGCTGCAACTGCGCAGTTTCTCGCGCACGGCGATGGTGTTTCTGACGGCGCCGCTGGGGTTGATCGGGGTGACGCTGTTTCTGTTGGTGTTCCGCCAGCCGTTCGGTTTCGTGGCCATGCTGGGGACCATCGCCTTGTCGGGGATGATCATGCGTAACTCGGTGATTCTGGTGGATCAGATCGAGCAGGATATTTCTGCTGGGCTTAAGCCTTGGCAGGCGATTATCGAGGCGACGGTTCGGCGGTTTCGGCCGATTGTGTTGACGGCGCTGGCGGCGGTGCTTGCCATGATTCCGTTGTCGCGCAGTGTGTTTTTCGGACCGATGGCGGTGGCGATCATGGGGGGGTTGATCGTTGCGACGGCGTTGACGCTTTTGTTTTTGCCGGCGTTGTATGCGGCCTGGTTCCGGGTCAGGAAGGAGACCGTTTGACCGGGTACATATCCGTTGCTGCGGTAACGGCGGCTGGCGGTTTCGCCCTTACGGCGAGTCCCTTTTGGCAAACGCCCCAAAAGGAACCAAAAGGTCTCGCCCCGAACGTACGGCCCCTCGCTTAGGCTCGGGGTTCCTTCGTTCCGGCATTCATCCGGGGGCATTGCCCTCCGGTCGGCTTCGCTTCGACCTACATGCAATGAGTTCGACTGCGTCGAACGGCGCTGCGCGCCCATCCCCGGATGAACACCTCCACTCAGCCTGCCGAGGGGGCGGGTGGATCAAGATCAAAAGCTGCAGGCGAGCTAACGCTCGGCCTGTTGAGTGGTGAAAAGCGGCGGGTGTACGCCGATCTGCCTTTGCTTTTCTGTAGGAGCTGGCTTGCCAGCGAAGGCGGCCTGCCAGCCGACCAATTTCTTTCGAATGTACCCAGCCCAACTGTAGGAGCTGCCGAAGGCTGCGATCTTTTGATCTTGTTTGTAAGGAATAAAGCCAGAAGATCGCAGCCTCGTTGCACTCGACAGCTCCTACAGGGAAATGCGTACGCATGAATAACCAGGCCTGCCAGCCGACCAATTTCTTGCAGATGTCCCCAATCCCTGTAGGAGCTGGCTTGCCAGCGAAGGCGGCCCGCCAGCCGACCAATCTCTCACAGATGTACTCAGCACCTGTAGGAGTGAGCCTGCTCGCGATGGCTGCCCGACAGTCAACAATGTTTATCGCCCAAGCCAACAATTCAGACCATTCCCACAAGACTTTCAGGTTGCCTGTCGGAAGCACGATCTCTAGCCTCTGACGGTCGCTGCCAATTCAGCGACCGGGACTGCAAGCCCGCCAATAGTTTGTTAGGCGCCCACTGGCGCACCTATAATCGTGGCGCTTTTTTAGCGACCACCGATTTATGGTGGCTGTGTGCGGGAGATCTTCGGGTCTGCCGAGGTTGCCTAACGACTCGGTCTTGCAGACCTGCACACAGCTGCCACCCATCATCTGCAAGTGATGCTGGCTGCTCCGACTTTCGTTAGGAGCTTTATGATGATCAAACCTAGCCCAAACCCCCCGGCTTCAGAGTCTGAAGAGCATATCGGCACTTCAAGTCGTCCCTGCCCAATTTTCACCATCCGTCCAGACGTCAATTCCGAAACCCTCCTCGTCCATGCCTACGAAACCCTTGCCTCAGCGAATGTGATGGCAACCGAACTGTCGTCCATCCTGAGCGGCCCCACCTGCAATCTGGCACTCGGCATTCAGCAGATGATTGTCCTGGCGCAGCTATCAGTGAATCGCGTCCTCGATCAGCTGGATCCGCAGCAATAGCAAAAGGAAAAAGCCTGCTGAACCTGTACCGGCCAGCGGGCATTCATTGTTCCTACATCTATCTCGGACCCGTCTGATATTGAGGCTAAAAAGGTCAGGTGTTGTACTCAGCGTCCGGTTTCACGCATGTTTGAGACAGTGCCATGAAAAACCCACCCACCTTGAGAGGCCGGTTCGATCCGGTATTTGAGCGGCTGGGGCAGTCGCCCCACAAGGAACGCCTTTCGCAATACCTCGCCTTGCTCAAGCCCCTGGACGATCAGGGGCGTTACCTGCCGTTCGATGCATTGCGCTATCGCTGGGCGCCCGGGCTGGATTCGAATCTGTGCTGGGCCTTGGTCAAGAAAGCGCGGACCGCACAGTATTTGAATCTTTTGCCATTGGGTGAACCGGCGTGCTGGCTGAAATTCATGCTGACGCCGCAGGCGCAAAAAGCCATTTCCGTAGTGGATCGTCAGGCGACAACCGCAGTGCTGGAATACATGACCGGCCAGATTGGCGAGCGCGCTCATTTCAGCTATTTGCTCAATGATCTGATCGAAGACGAGGCCATCAGCAGTAGCCAGCTCGAAGGTGCGGCCACCACGACGCGGGTGGCCAAGGACATGCTTAAGCGCCATCGTTCGCCGCGCACGCCGGATGAGCGAATGGTCATCGGTAACTTCAAGATGATGAACTTCGCCTGGGAGCAGCGTTACGAGCCGCTGAGCGTTGAGCTGATTGCAGCCATGCATCGAGTTGGCGTCGAGGGTATCGACGATTCGCGGTATTCGCCTGGCGCATTCAGGACCAACGATGATGTCGTAGTCCAGGATGGCGAGGGCAACACCGTGCATTCGCCACCGCCTGCAGCAGGGCTCGTGTCACGTTTGCAGGTGCTGGCCAAGTGGATCAACCAACCCTATAACAACCCTCATCAAGCGGACTACCTTCATCCATTGATCAAAGCCATCGCGCTGCATTTCGTCCTGGGTTACGAGCATCCTTTTCGCGACGGCAACGGTCGGGTAGCGCGCGCGTTGTTTTACTGGTTCATGTTCAAAAATGACTACTCGGCGTTTCGCTACATCGCTATCAGTGTCTTGTTGCGCAATGCGCCGTTGAAGTACGGGCGGTCGTATTTGAATACCGAGGCGGATGACCTGGATCTGACGTATTTCGTCGATTTCCAGTGTTCGGTGGTGTTGCGGGCTGTGGGCAGTTTTACCGAGGCGTATCGGAAAAGTCTGGAGGATGCGCAGCAATTCGATTGCTGGTTGCGTGAAAGTGGTTTTCTCGACCAGCTCACCGAGAAACAGCGGGCATTGTTTCAAGTGGCCAGGAGTGGAATGGCCAAGGAGTTCACGGCGGTCAACGTGAAGGAGAATCTGGGTTGTTCCTACAACACAGCGTCAGCCACGCTAAATGGGCTGGTCGCGTTGAAGTTGTTCGAGAAACGCAAGATGGGGCGCGAGTGGGTGTTCTTTCTACGACCGGTCTCGGCAACCTGATTCCTTGCAGGAGCGAGCTTGCTCGCGATTGCGCAATATCAGCCAGCATCGATGCCGACTGAGACGACCTCATCGCGAGCAAGTTCGCTCCTACAAGGGTTGCGCGTGGCCTAGAGCGTACCAAACACCTTCTTCGCCAAACTGGTGGCCGCCGCCGCGGGGTTCTTGCGGATGGTCTCTTCCTGTTTGCCGATCATTTCGAACAAGCCATTCAAGGCCTGCTCGGTGACGTAGTTTTCGACGTTGGCATTCTTCGCATCCACTACGCCCATGGTCGCCGCTTGCCCGGCGAACGAGTTGTACTGTTGGGCCAGGCCAACCTTGTCGGTGGCTTGCTTGACGATCGGCAGGAACTTGGCGCGGATCTGTTCGCGGCTGGTCTTGTTCAGGTATTGGGTGGCCGACTCGTTGCCGCCGCTGAGGATGCCCTTGGCGTCTTCAACGGTCATTTTCTTCACGGCATCGACAAGGATTGGCTGGGCCTGGGTCACGGCGCTTTCCGCCGCCTTGTTCATGCTGGCTTCCAGTTCATCGACCTGATCACCCATGCCGAACTGTTTCATCTTGCTGGCGACTTTGCCCAGTTTGCCCGGCAGTTCGATTTTTACTTCGGGGTTGTTGCTGAAGCCCCCGGGAGTGCCGAGCTGTTTCACGGCCAGTTGCGCACCTTGGGTCAGGGCGTCCTTGAGACCACCGGTGGCGTCTTTTTGCGACAGATCGCTGAGCGACAGCGCCATCGCGCTGGCGCAGAACATCAAACCTGCGCACAGGCCGGCAAAACGGAGGGTAGGGCGGAGCATGGCAGCTTCCTTGTTCAAAAAAGAGAATTAGCGAACGGCGTCGACGCGGATTTTCAGCGGTTGCGGGTCTTTGCCATCAAGCTGCACGGCATGGTTTTCGGTGGTGATGAACATCAGTTTGCCGTCGACTTCGATGCGCGCGCTGACCGAGTAGCGATGGCCTGGTTTGACCTGCGCCGGATCGTAACTCAGATGAAACGGCAGTGGCACCTGACCTTTGACCTGACCTTTCTGTTCGTCGAGGACAATGGCCGGTGCGTCGGCCAGGGACACGTCCTGCAAGCTCACGCTCAGGGTGGCGGTGGGCGGCAGGGTGCTGCGTTGCAGGTAAAAGACTTCGCCGTCGAGGCTGGCCTTCGGGGCAGATTGCATGGATTGGCAGGCGCCGAGCAAAACCGTAAGCCCGAGGAGAGAGAGTTTTTTCATGAAGCGGATCCTTGTCGTTGGCGCCTGAAGAAAACCGGCGCCAACGACAATTTAGCGGATTTTACCGGCGATAACCCCGGTAACATGTTGCAATATGGTGCCAGGGATATCGCCGAACTTGCCTCGGGGCGTTCTCAGACGCGGCTGACCAGCACTTCCTGCCCCTTTACATAATCGACACCCAATTCCACCCGGTGTTGTTGAGTGGTGGTGAAGACCAGACGGTCTTCGTGGGTGATGCTCGCGTTGATTGCATAGGTATGGCCGGGCAGGACATCGGCAAGCTTGTACGTCAGGTTGAAGTTCAGCCCGACATTTTCTGCATTGGGAGTGATCTGTACGGCCAGTTCCTTAGCGGCGACCTCTTGCAGGCTGACATCCAGCAGGCGGACATGAAGAGTCGAGTCAGGCATCAGCGCAATCTTTTCCAGGTAATGCACTTTGCCACCAATGGTCTTTACGGGTTCGTTGCTCATATTGATTTCCTTATCGATTGATCGTCGGTATTGACGAGCGCCCAGCATAGGGTCGAGGCAGCGATTTCTATGTAGGGGAATTCCTGCAGGCAGGGGCGAAGAGAGAGTGGCATGGGTCAGAAGCGTCCTTGCTTCAGCCATAAACCTGCGTGCAGTGATCCGATGCAATCAGAGCGGTGTTACCAGCTCCGCCGCATCTTCACTGCGATGCAACGCCACCTGACGGATCGACAAACGAATCTCCGCCGGCAACACCCGTTTGGCCGCGCCTTCGGCCAGTTCGCCGAGCAGTTCGTGATAGCTCAACTTGCCCGCTTCATCGCGCTTGAGCACGTCGAGGTCGAGCATGGTCTGGATGAAGTGACGGAACAGGCTCTTGTCGAAGAATTCGGGGGCGTTCAGGCCATGCAGGATCGACAGGCGCTGGGCCATGACCGTGCACAGGTCTTCCAGTTCTTCGGCGCTGATGCTGTTCTGGCCGCTGTTGAGCAGCAGGGACACGGTCATGTAGAAGCGCTGCAGGGTCTGGGCAATGCTTTTCGACAGTAGCGTCAACAGCACGAAATGCCGCGAGCTTGGCGCCGGGCGCAGGTACACGTCGTTTTCGAAACGCAGCAGGCCTTGTTCGACGAAGGCTTCCAGCCATTGATCGATTACTGCGTCCAGTTCGTCCAGCGACCAGCGAATAAACAGCTCCGCCTGCAGGTAGGGATACAACGCGCGGGTGTAGCGCAGGATCTGTTCGCGGTTCATGCGCGATGCACTCTGGAAGAAGCTCGCCAGCAGCGCCGGCAAGGCGAAGATGTGCAGCACGTTGTTGCGGTAGTAGGTCATCAGGACGGCGTTCTGCTCGTCCAGATAGAGAATCTTGCCCAGGGCATCACTCTGCTCGGACAGCAGGTCCATGTCCTTCACGTGCTCGATCAGGGCGCGACCATCGCCGTCCGGCAGGGTGGTGTGTGGCGAGTACGGGACCTTGCGCAACAGTGCCAGATACAGGTCGAGCACCCGTGCCATGGCGCGGTCGTCCAGGGCCAGGCGGCTGGTGGACAGCAACGCCAGTGCCACCAGGTTGACCGGGTTGATCGCCGCCGCTTCGTTCAAATGCCGGGCGACTTTCTCACCGAGGCGGTTGGTGGTTTCGTTGAGCCAGGCGGGTCTGAACTGCGGGCCGAGGTCCTGTTGGCGCCAGTCCGGCTGTTCGCTGTCGAGGAATTCCGCCAGTTTGATCGGCTCGCCGAAGTTCACCGCCACTTGGCCGAAGCGCTGCTTGAGTGCGCCAATGACTTTGAAAATATCGAAGATCGATTCTTTTTTCTTGGCCGCACCGCGCAACTCGCCGAGGTAGGTCCGGCCTTCCAGCACGCGCTCGTAGCCGATGTACACCGGCACGAAGACGATGGGCATGCGCGACGAACGCAGGAAACTGCGCAGGGTGATCGCCAGCATCCCGGTCTTCGGTTGCAGCATGCGCCCGGTGCGCGAACGGCCGCCCTCGACGAAGTACTCCACCGGGAAGCCCTTGGTGAACAGGGTGTGCAGGTATTCGTTGAACACCGAGGTGTACAGCGGATTGCCCTTGAAGGTGCGGCGCATGAAAAACGCACCGCCGCGACGCAGCAGGCCGCCGATCACCGGCATGTTCAGGTTGATGCCGGCGGCGATGTGCGGTGGGGTCAGGCCGTTGCGGAACAGCAGATATGACAGCAGCAGATAGTCGATGTGGCTGCGGTGGCACGGCACGTAGATCACTTCGTGACCCTGGGCGACCTTCTGCACGCCTTCGATGTGGTTGACCTTGATGCCGTCGTAGATCTTGTTCCAGAACCAGCTCAGCACCACTTCCATAAAACGGATCGCAGTGTAGGTGTAGTCCGAGGCTATTTCGTTGCCATAGCGCAGCGCTTGAGCTTTGGCTTTCTCCGGTGAAATGTTCTCGCGTTCGGCTTCGTCGAGGATCGCTTGTTTGACCTGTGGCTGGTTGAGCAGGCCTTTGACCAGGTTGCGCCGGTGGGAAATGTCCGGGCCGATCACTGCGGCCTTCAGGTTGCGGAAATGCACCCGCAGGATGCGCTGGGCCATGCGCACGGTGCGCTCGTGGCCCTTGTCGTGCTCGATCAGTTCGCGCAGGTGGATCGGCGCGGAGAACTGCACGCGGGTCTTGCGTCCCAGCACGATGATGCTCAGCAAGCGACGCAGGCGCCCGGTAACGGCCCAGCTGTCGGCGAACAGGAGTTTCCACGGGCTGTTTTCGCTGTCCGGCGACTGGCCCCAGAACACGCTGACCGGGATGATCTGCGCATCTTCGGCGGCGTTCTGGCTCAGGGCGCTGACCAGGCGAGTCAACGTCGGCGGTGCACCGCGCTTGTCCTGTCGGCCGAGCCAGTCCGGGTCCGGCGTCAGGTAGAAGAACGCAGCGGGTTCCAGCAGGTTGCCCACCGATACCGGCAGCACCGGGCGTGGCAGGCCGGCCTTGCTGCACTCGGTGTCGACCACGGCGAGGTCGGTCAGCGAAGGGTTTTGCAGGACGTAGAACACCGGACGACTGCGGTCGAGGTTGAGGGTGAGCGACGACTGGTTGATCGTCTCGGAGCGAACCCAGAGGTACAACAGGCGGCGCAGGGTGCCAAACACAAGACGGCGAAACGGGGAGCGGGTCATACGGCTTCTGCGTGAGTGAATAAAACCGAGCGTTTGCTTGGGAGGGCGATAGTGTGCCGGATTCATCGAAAATCGGCAAAAAAGCGCGAAAGTAAACTCCTGTTGAGAGTTTTAACGTCTGTCATATACTCGGCGCTCTGTCGCCGTTGCCCTCATGGGACCGGTATGCGCAGGCTGACGTTCCCGAGGCTTTCCTGCGAAAAGCCCGATCAATAATAAAAAGGGAGTATGAACAAATGGCAACACGCGAAACCGGCAACGTGAAGTGGTTCAACGACGCCAAGGGCTACGGCTTCATTCAGCGCGAGGACGGGGTGGACGTGTTCGTGCACTACCGCGCGATTCGCGGCGAAGGCCACCGTTCCCTGACCGAGGGCCAGCAGGTTGAATATGCGGTGGTGGAAGGGCAGAAGGGGTTGCAGGCTGAGGATGTTGTAGGTCTGTAAACCACACGCAAAAACCACTGTAGGAGCGAGCTTGCTCGCGAGGAACTCAAGGACTCCGCGCTTTTGCTGAATTGACGCGTTATCGTTGACGACCATCGCGAGCAAGCTCGCTCCTACAGGGGCGGTGTTCAGGCTTTATGCAGTTTTCCAGGTGATCTCTTCTTCACCATCGGCGCTGATGCGAAGCCAGCGATCCGCCGTCTCCTCACCTTCCTCCTCGACCCAGCTACCCGGTGCGCAACGCACTTCGACGTTCAGCGCGGCAAACGCGGCGCGGGCGCAGGCGATGTCGTCGTCCCATGGGGTCTGGTCGCTTTCCAGGTACAGGCTGTTCCATTTGCCGACGGCTTTTGGCAACCAGGTCACTGGCACGTTGCCGGCCTTGCACTTGTAGGTCTGGCCCTTCTGGACCCAATCCGTGCACGGGCCCAATGCCGCACCGAGCCAGGCGGAAATGGCCTTGTGGTCGACGTCGGCGTCTTTCAGGTAAATCTCGATATCGGGTTGGCGCATGGATGTCCTCACTGCGGGTCTGAAAAATCCATTCGCGGATTTAGCCGGTCTTGAGCTGTTGCTCAAGACCAAAAATGTTTGAAGTTATTGAAGTACGAAATAATCGTAGCGCATCGATACGGTGAGCTCGAACGGTTCCGCCTGTTCGATGACCGCTGCCCGGCGCTCGGCACTGGCGCGCCAACCGTGGGGGGTCATGGCCAGCAGGTTGGCGCGGTCCTGCGGCTTGTTCAGCGTCAGCTTGAACGTCAGCGTCTCGCTGTGCGCCAGCGCCATGCCTTCCGGCATCAGGTCCAGGTGTTTGTCGTCAATGTATTCACGGACTTCGTCGTACAGCCGCTCGCGCAGTTCCATCAGGTGGCCGCTGGTCGGCCCGACTTTCATCAGACCGCCGCCGACGCTGAGCAGGCGTTTGGCTTCCTCCCAATCCAGCGGGCTGAAGACGCTCGCCAGGAACTGGCAACTGCCGGCAGCCAATGGCACGCGCGCCATGCTGGCGATCAACCAGGTGAGCTTGGGGTTGCGTTTGCAGGCGCGTTTGACGGCTTCGCGGGAGATGTCCAGCGCGTAGCCATCAGCGTCCGGCAAGGCCTCGGCGATCTGCGCGGTGTAGTAACCCTCGCCGCAACCGATATCGACCCAGCGGGCCGGCGCGTAACCGGCCGCCAGCTGCGCCAGACGCCTGGCCACCGGGGCGTAGTGCCCGGCATTCAGGAAGTCGCGGCGGGCTTCGACCATGGCCTGGTTATCCCCAGGGTCGCGGCTGTTCTTGTGCTGCACCGGCAACAGGTTCAAGTAACCCTGGCGCGCACGGTCGAAACGATGCCCGGCGGGGCAGGCCACGCCGTTTTCCACCGCGTTCAGCGGTTCACTGCAGATCGGGCACGTGAGCATCAGGCGAGCAACTTGATCAGGGTCTGGTAGTAGATTTCGGTCAGCACGTCGAGATCCGCTGCCAGCACACGCTCGTTGACCTGGTGGATGGTCGCGTTGACCGGGCCCAGCTCAACCACTTGGGTGCCCATGGTTGCGATGAAGCGCCCGTCTGAGGTGCCACCGCTGGTGGAGGCTTTTGTTTCGCGACCGGTGATGTCCTTGATGCTCGACGATACCGCGTCCAGCAGCGCGCCCGGCTCGGTGAGGAACGGCAGGCCGGACAGGGCCCAATCGACGTGCCAGTCCAGGCCATGCTTGTCGAGGATGTCGGCCACGCGTTTTTGCAGGCCTTCGACGGTGGACTCGGTGGAGAAGCGGAAGTTGAACACCGCCACCAGGTCACCCGGGATCACGTTGGTCGCACCGGTGCCGGAGTTGACGTTGGAGATCTGGAAACTGGTCGGCGGGAAGAAGTCGTTGCCGTGGTCCCAATGCTCGGCGGCAAGTTCCGCCAAGGCCGGGGCGGCGAGGTGGATCGGGTTCTTCGCCAGGTGCGGATAGGCCACGTGGCCCTGCACACCGCGCACGGTCAGCTTGGCGCCGAGGGAGCCGCGACGGCCGTTCTTGACCACGTCACCCACCAGGGTGGTGCTCGACGGTTCGCCGACGATGCACCAGTCCAGACGTTCCTTGCGCGCGGCCAGGCGTTCGATCACGGCCTTGGTGCCGTGGTGCGCCGGGCCTTCTTCGTCGCTGGTGATCAGGAACGCGACTTTGCCCTTGTGATTCGGGTAGTCGGCGACAAAACGCTCGGACGCGACGGTCATGGCGGCGAGGCTGCCTTTCATGTCGGCGGCGCCACGGCCGCAGAGCATGCCGTGTTCGTCGATCAGCGCGTTGAACGGTTCGATCTGCCAGGCCGCCACCGGGCCGGTCGGGACCACGTCGGTGTGGCCGGCGAAGCACAGCACCGGACCGTCGTCCTGGCCGTGGGTGGCCCAGAAGTTATCCACATCTTCGATGCGCATCGGTTCCAGGGTGAAACCGGCATCGCCCAGGCGCTGCATCATCTGCTTCTGGCAATCGGCGTCGATCGGCGTCACGGACGGACGGCGGATCAGGTCGATGGCGAGTTGGAGGGTCGGCGAAAGGTCGGCGTGGGCCGTCATGGAAAACTCCGGATGCTGTAAATGTGTAGGAGCGAGCTTGCTTGCGATGGACGTTAACGATAACGCGTGCGATCTGAACAACCGCGTTGCCCTTGCGTTTCTCGCGAGCAAGCTCGCTCCTACAGGTATTGGGTCAGGCCATTGGGCTCAAGCCCCGCAAAATGGCGGTTATCTTAAAGCAAAACGGCGACCATTGGCCGCCGTTTAGTGCATCTGCAAAGATTTAGACGACAGGTGCCGTTTCAGGCTCGGCGGTCGGTTTGGGCAGCGACGACAGGAACGCCATGATCAGCGCCGCGACGTACGGCAGCGACTGCACCAGCAGCATGGTCACCCAGAAGCGCATGTCATTGCTCGGCAGGCCTTGCACCAGGAAGATTCCCAAGGCCGCAGCCCACAACAGCAGCATGATGAACATCTCTTCCCGGGCTTCCGAAATCGCCACCCAGAAGCCATGGTTGTCGGCATTTTTCGGCGTACGGAAGAACGGAATGCTGCTGGTGAAGAAACCGTACAGCACCGCTTTGGCGATAGTGTGGGACAACGCCAGACCGGCCAGCGCCGCGCAGAAGGCATCCTTCAAGTTGACCCCGACCGCTCGGCGGTAGAGGAAGATGATCTTGGCGACCTTGAACACGAACAGCGCCAATGGCGGGATCGCGAAAATCAGCAGCGGCGGATCGACCCGGTGCGGCACGATGATCATCGCCGCCGACCACAACAGCGCACCGACGGTGAAGAAGATGTTCATGCCGTCCGCCACCCACGGCAACCAGCCCGCGAGGAAGTGGTAGCGCTGGCCACGGGTCAGTTCGGTGTCTTTGCCGCGCAGCAGGCTGGCGGTGTGACGCTTGATGATCTGAATCGCTCCGTAGGCCCAGCGGAAACGCTGCTTCTTGAAGTCGATGAAGGTATCGGGCATCAGGCCTTTGCCGTAGCTGGTGTGGTAATACGCCGCCGACAGGCCTTTCTCGAATACCCGCAGGCCAAGCTCGGCGTCTTCACAGATGCACCAGTCGGCCCAGCCCAGCTCTTCGAGCACCGAGCGACGGGTCATGGTCATGGTGCCGTGCTGGATGATCGCGTCACGGTCGTTGCGGGTGACCATGCCGATGTGGAAGAAACCTTTGTATTCCGCGTAGCAGAGCTTCTTGAAAGTGCTTTCGTTCTGGTCGCGGTAATCTTGCGGCGACTGCACCACGGCGATTTTCGGGTCGGCGAAGTGCGGCACCATGTGCTTGAGCCAGTTGCGGTCGACGCAGTAGTCCGAGTCGATCACGGCAATGACTTCGGCATCCTTGGCAGTGTGCGGAATCAGGTAGTTCAGCGCGCCGCCCTTGAAGCCGGCCAGCGGTGCCACGTGGAAGAACTTGAAGCGCGGGCCGAGGGTTTCGCAATAATCGCGCACCGGTTCCCAGACCGCCGGGTCCTTGGTGTTGTTGTCGATGATCAGGACTTCGAAGTCCGGATAGTCGAGGTTGGCCAAGG
The DNA here is from genome assembly GCF_003050925.1 of Pseudomonas sp. GV085. Lineage (GTDB taxonomy): Bacteria > Pseudomonadota > Gammaproteobacteria > Pseudomonadales > Pseudomonadaceae > Aquipseudomonas. The sequence continues at coordinate 219,805 of NZ_QAOV01000004.1, forward strand.
CGTTGAGGGTCTGTTTGACCATCTCCGGCGGCTCGTTGTAGCAGGGCACGTGAATCGACACTTTCGGGCGGTAGCTGGAGTCGCCTTCCACCGGCAGGAACTCGCGCCGGCGCTTGTGCACCCACACCGCTTCGGCCAGTTCATGGGCTTCGGTCAGCAGTACGATAAACACCCCTAGCGCACCGAGGGCGAGCAAAAAGCCCACTGTCAGGCTGAACCAGGTGCTGTATTGCTGGCTGTAGTCGTAACCGATCCACACCAGCACCGAACCACAGAGGAAGGCAACGAAGGTCAGGAAGGTACGGCCACGCTGGCGCAGGGCCGAGCCGTCGATCATCAGCAGGGTCAGCGACAACAGCGCCAATACCACCGAACCAATGGCCAACACACGCCATTGCGGAATCGCCACCACCGGGCCTTCGAAGTTGAACTTCTGCTGGCGCGCGGCGTTGAACACGCCCCAATAGGCGCCGACGGAACCTTCGTCGCTGGCTTTCCACGGCTGGTCAAACGCTTCGATCACGAAGTAGTTGAAGCCCTGACGGTTGAGTTTGTTGACCAGGGTTCGCAGGTAGATCGCCTGGTCCGCCGGGGAGGCATCGGCGCCACCGCGCATGCGGCCGTTGCTCGGCCAGCCCACTTCGGACAGCAGCAGCGGCTTTTTCGGGAACATCTTCTTCAGGTCGCGGGCGCGGTCGAGGACGAACTGCCCGGCCTTGTCCATCGGGATGAATTCCCAGTAAGGCAGGATGTGCGCGGCGATCAGGTCGACGTGTTTGGCCAGTTCCGGGTGTTCTTCCCACACGTGCCACTGCTCGGACGTGGTTACCGGCACCTTCACGGCGGCACGCACGCGATCGAGCATGACGCTGAGTTCCTTGGCAGTGATTTCCTTGCGGAAAATCGCTTCGTTGCCGACCACCACACGAACCACGCTGCGCGAGGCGTTGGCGATTTCAATGGCGCGGGTGATTTCCCGTTCGTTGCGTTCCTGATCCGGACTGATCCAGATCCCCAGGGTCACCCGCAAGCCGAACTCTTCCGCCAGTTTCGGGATGTTTTGCAGGGTGCCATCGACCGAGTAGATGCGGATGTTGTCCGTCAGCTTGCTCATGATCTCCAGGTCGCGACGCATTTGATCGTCGGTCGGGTACTGGTCTTTCTGCGGGAACTGGCCCTGCTGGAAAGGCGAGTACGAGAAACCGGAGATCTGTTCAGGCCAGTTGGGGGCGGTGACCGGGCGGTTGATCAGCGCCCAGAAGCCGGTAAACAAGGCAGCGATGGCGAGCACCACGACCAGGTTGAGTCCAAATTTACGCGATGACATAGTTATTTCGGGTTCCAAAGACTGTGGAACGAAGGAACGGTTGGCGGTCGCCAAGGGGCGCGCATCCTACACCGGGCATTCTCTGGTCGTACAGCGGACAGGGAATTGCCAGACATTGGGCAATCTGGCTTCGCTAAAGTTCTTTCGCTTTTTCCTATAACTGATTTTGTCTTCAACTCGCCATATAATGCCCGCCGGTTTTTGGGGTAATGGTTATGAGTACAGAAGATCCGCGGTTTGCAGGCATTGCCCGTTTGTATGGCATCGAAGGCCTTGAGCGCCTGCGCGCGGCCCATGTGGCGATCGTCGGTGTCGGTGGAGTAGGTTCCTGGGCGGCGGAAGCCATGGCCCGTTGTGGTGTCGGCGAGATTTCGCTGTTCGACCTGGACGACGTCTGCGTCAGCAATGCCAACCGCCAGCTGCATGCGCTGGACAGCACGGTGGGCAAGCCCAAGGTCGAGGTGATGGCCGAGCGTCTGCGCGGGATCAACCCGGACTGCACAGTGCACGCGGTGCCTGACTTCGTTACCCGCGACACCATGGCCGAGTACATCACGCCGAACATCGACTGTGTGATCGACTGCATCGACAGCGTCAACGCCAAGGCCGCGCTGATCGCCTGGTGCAAGCGCCGCAAGATCCAGATCATCACCACCGGCGGCGCGGGTGGGCAGATTGACCCGACATTGATCCAGGTCTGCGACCTGAATCGCACGTTCAATGATCCGCTGGCCTCGAAAGTGCGCTCGACACTGCGCCGCGACTACGGCTTCTCACGCACCGTGACCCGCCATTACAGCGTGCCGTGCGTGTTTTCCACCGAACAACTGCGTTATCCGAAACCGGATGGCAGCATTTGCCTGCAGAAAAGCTTTGTCGGTGATGGCGTGAAGCTCGACTGCGCCGGCGGGTTTGGCGCAGTGATGATGGTGACGGCGACCTTCGGCATGGTCGCGGCGACCAAGGCCGTGGACAAGATCGTGGCGGGTGTGCGGCGGCCGGCGGATCGGGTCAAGCCTGAGGCCTGATCGGTATGGCTGATGGCCTCTTCGCGAGCAGGCTCGCTCCCACATTGGAATGCGTTCCCCCTGTGGGAGCGAGCCTGCTCGCGATGGGCTGCGAAGCAGCCCCTTATTGAGCTAACTCCCGCATTCGCTGAAGCACCGCATTCAAGCCATTACTGCGCGACTCGGACAACTGCCGCCCCAACCCCAACTGATTGAACCAGTCCGGCAAATCCACCTGCTGCAACTCGGCCGTCGATAATCCATTGACCCGCGCCAGCAGCAACGCCACCAACCCGCGAATCAAGCGCGCGTCGCTGTTGGCGCTGAACAGCCAATGATCATCGCGCAATTCGCCCACCAGCCACACCTGGCTTTCACAGCCGTGCACCCGGTTGGCATCGCACATCTGCGCATCACTCAAGGCCGGCAGACGCTCGCCCCATTGCATCAGCAGGCGTGCGCGCTGTTCCCAGCCGGCCGCTTTCTGGAAGGTCTCGAGTGCTGTCACGGCATCGGCAGGCAAGTTCATCGCAATAGCTCCAGCGCCCGATCCAGGGCTTCAAAGAACCGCTCCAGGTCTTCGGAATCGTTGTACAGCGCCAACGACACCCGAATTGCCCCGGCCAGTTCAAAACTTTTGAGCAGCGGCATGGCGCAGTGATGGCCGGCACGGACCGCGATCCCTTGTTCGGTCAGCAAATGCGCGAGATCGGAGTTATGCACACCCTCGACGGTAAAACTGGCCAGTGCCACTTGCGGTTTGCCCAGCAGGCGGATGCCGTGACGTGCCTCCAGGCCCTTGAGCAGACAGGCATGCAACGCCGCTTCATGGGCGGACACGGCCTCCTGATCGAGCCCTGCGAGATAATCCAGGGTCGCTCCCAGGCCGATCACACTGGCAATCGGCGGCGTCCCGGCCTCGAAACCCAGAGGTGCCGGGCGAAAGCGTGCGTCGTGATAATTGGCATCGAGCACCATTTCACCGCCGAACTGCCAGGGACGCAGCTGTTGCAGAGCTGCATTGCGCCCGAACAGCACGCCCAGGCCATCAGGGCCGTAGAGCTTGTGACTGGAAAACACATAGAAGTCGCAGCCCAGTGCTTGCACGTCGTGGCGGCCATGGACCACGCCCTGGGCGCCATCGATCACGGTCAGGGCGTTGTGCGCCTTGGCCAGTGCCAGCAATTGAGGTAGCGGTTGCCACGCGCCAATCACGTTGGACAGTTGACTGACGGCCAACAGACGTGTGCGCGAACCGATCAAACCGGTGGCGGCTTCGAGGTCGATCACGCCGTCGGCATCCAGCGGCAGGATCACCAGTTTCAGGTCGCGACGGTGCGCCAGTTGCTGCCACGGCAACAAGTTGGCGTGATGTTCCAGGGCGCTGATGACAATCTCGTCGCCCGGATTGAAAAGATGTTCCAGGCCATAGGCCAGGAGATTCAGCGCGGACGTCGCGCCGTGGGTAAAGATGATCTGCCCGCAGTCGCCGGCATTGAGCCATTGCGCGACTTTGCGGCGGCTGTCCTCGAACGCCTGGGTGGCGTGGGCGCCAGGCAAATGCTGCGCCCGATGCACGTTGGCCGCGCCGTTGGCGTAGTAATGCGCCAGGGCATCCAGCAGGGTTTGGGGTTTTTGCGTGGTCGCGGCGTTGTCCAGATAGGTCTGGCCTTGCCGTTGCAGGGCGGCGATGGCCGGAAAATCGGCGCGCCAGGGAGAGAGAATCATCATGCTATCGGGCCCTGGAGGGTTTACGCCTGACCCGTGTAGGAGCGAGCTTGCTCGCGAAGAATGCAAGGATGACGCGGGGTGTCTGGTGCAGCGCGTTATCGTTGACGTCCATCGCGAGCAAGCTCGCTCCTACACAGGTGAATGCGTGACGCTTAGTTATGAGCGTGCAGCGCTTCGTTCAGTTCGATGGCCGATTTGTGGGTTTTGCACTCCACGGCACCGGTTTGCGAATTGCGACGGAACAGCAGGTCGGTCTGGCCGGCCAGTTCACGGGCCTTCACGACTTTGACCAGCTGATTGTTCTCGTCCAGCAGCGCGACTTTGGTGCCGGCGGTCACGTACAGGCCCGACTCGACGGTGTTGCGGTCGCCCAGCGGGATACCGATACCGGCGTTGGCGCCGATCAGGCAGCCTTCGCCGACCTTGATCACGATGTTGCCGCCGCCCGACAGGGTGCCCATGGTCGAGCAGCCCCCGCCCAGGTCCGAACCCTTGCCGACGAATACGCCAGCGGAAACGCGGCCTTCGATCATGCCCGGGCCTTCGGTGCCGGCATTGAAGTTGATGAAACCTTCGTGCATCACGGTGGTGCCTTCGCCCACGTAAGCGCCCAGGCGCAGACGTGCAGCGTCAGCGATACGCACGCCGGCCGGAACCACGTAGTCGGTCATTTTCGGGAACTTGTCCACCGAGAACACTTCCAGCAGCTCGCCGCGCAGGCGGGCTTCGAGTTGCAGTTCGGCCAGTTCGCTCAGGTCGACCGCGCCCTGGCTGGTCCAGGCCACGTTTGGCAGCAACGGGAAGATCCCGGCCAGGTTCAGGCCGTGTGGCTTGACCAGGCGATGGCTCAGCAGGTGCAGCTTGAGGTAGGCCTCCGGGGTGGACGACAGCTGGGTGTCTTCAGCCAGCAAGGTGGCAACCAGCGGCTTGTGGCTCTCGGCCAGACGGGTCAGCAGGGCAGCCTGGGCAGCGTCGACGCCTTTGAGGGCTTCGGCCAGTTGCGAGGCCTGGGCGGTGCTGAATGCGATGGCCTGATTGCCTTCGGTGTAGCCCAGGATCGGTGCGATAACGGCGACGACTTCAGCCGATGGCTTGAGTACCGGGGCGGCGTAGAACACTTCCAGCCATGCGCCTTGACGGTTTTGAGTGCCGACGCCGAAGGCCAGGCTGAACAGGGTAGTAGACATGTTGATACCTCTAACAAAATGGAACGGGCTGCTTACTTGAGCGCGGCCGCGTAGATATCTGGCTTGAAGCCAATCAGGGTTCGGTCACCGAGATCGAGCACCGGGCGCTTGATCATCGAGGGTTGTGCGAGCATCAGTTCGATGGCTTTCGTCTGGTCGAGATCGGCTTTACGTTCGTCGTCGAGCTTGCGAAAGGTCGTGCCTGCACGGTTCAACACCACTTCCCAGCCGTGCTCGCTGCACCATTGGGTGAGGTGTTCACGGTCGATACCGACCGCTTTGTAATCATGAAAGTCATAGCTGACAGCGTGTTCATCGAGCCAGGTGCGCGCCTTTTTCATGGTGTCGCAGGCTTTGATGCCGAAAAGGTGCAACGTTTTGCTTGAAACGGTCAAGGAATTGCCCCCTTTACAGGTGCTGGAAATAAATGGTCTGGGATTATGCCATGGCCGAACGGTTTCGCGGCGGCTGGTTGTCCTGTCAACACAAAACCTGTGGGAGCGGTGTTTCAGGGCGGGCGCAGCGCCCGGAGTTGTACAGCCGCAGTCGTCATCACCGGATTGGCGATGACGTGTTGCGTGAGGTGTTGGGGGAGCTGGATTTGAGTGAGCCCGAACCCGGCCAGGTGAAGTAACACCTGGCCCTGAGCGGCGGCGCGGTTATTTGCGGCGCTGGATGAACGCGCGAATCCGCTCGGCAGCTTCGACACACTCGGCAAGCGGCGCAACCAGAGCCAAGCGTACACGCCCGGCACCCGGGTTGACGCCATCCACATCTCGCGACAGGTAAGAACCCGGCACCACGGTCACGTGCTCCTGCTCGAACAGGTCGCGGCAGAAGGCGGCGTCGTCACCGGCTACATTCGGCCACAGGTAGAAGCTGCCATCTGGCCGCTGTACGTCCATGACCGGGCTGAGGATTTCCAGAACTGCATCGAACTTCTCGCGATACAGCGCACGGTTGGCGCGCACATGCACCTCGTCATTCCACGCGGCAACACTGGCCAGTTGTGTTTGAACCGGCATCGCGCAGCCGTGGTAGGTGCGATAGAGCAGGAAGCCCTTGAGAATGTCGGCGTCACCGGTGACAAAGCCCGAACGCAGTCCCGGCAGGTTCGAACGCTTGGACAGGCTGTGGAACACCACGCAACGCTTGAAGTCCTTGCGACCCAGTTCTGTGCAAGCGCTGAGCAGGCCTGGCGGCGGGGTTTGTTCGTCGAAGTACAGCTCGCTGTAGCACTCATCGGCGGCAATCACGAAGTCATATTCGTCGGCCAGGGCGATCAGCTTTTTCAGGGTTTGCACCGGAATCAAAGCACCGGTCGGGTTGCCTGGCGAGCACAGGAACAGGATTTGGCAGCGTTTCCAGATGTCTGGCGACACGGCGTCGAAATCCGGGTTGAAGCCGTTTTCGTCCAGGCACGGCAGGTAATGCGGCTTGGCCCCGGCGAGGAACGCCGCGCCTTCGTAGATCTGATAGAACGGGTTCGGGCTGACCACCAGCGCGTCATCGCCACGGTTGACCACGGTCTGCGTGAAGGCGAACAGCGCTTCGCGGGTGCCGTTGACCGGCAGTACGTTGCGCGCCGGGTCGATCCAGCCTTTGGGGACATCGAAGCGACGTTCGCACCATGCCGCGATGGCTTCGCGCAGCTCCGGGATACCGAGGGTGGTCGGGTACACGGCCATTTTTTCCAGATTGTTGGCCAGGGCCTCGGCGACAAAGCTTGGCGAACGGTGTTTCGGCTCGCCGATGGACAGCGCGATCGGGCGCTTGTCCGGGTTGGGCGTCACGCTGCCGAGCAGGGCGCGGAGTTTCTCGAACGGGTAGGGCTGGAGCTGGGACAGAGCGTTGTTCATCAATGTATCTCGTTCGGTGTGGGAACGGGCAAGCCCTGTTTCCTGTAGGAGCTGGCTTGCCAGCGATGGTCGTCAACGATAACGCGTGCTTACTGGGTAAGCGTGGCGCTTTTGATTCCTTCGCTGGCAAGCCAGCTCCTACAAGGGGCAGGTTCGCCCCCCGGATAGGGGTCGGTTGATTCAGATGCTGATGCGCGTCAGTTTGATATCGGGTTCCTGGTTGACGCTCAGTTGTTCGACGATCGCATCCTGCAGGCGGCTGCACAGCAGCGGGTCGGACAGCGGCTGGTTGTTGGCGTCGGTGATGAAAAACACGTCTTCCACGCGCTCACCGAGGGTGGCGATCTTGGCGTTTTGCAGCGACAGATCGAACTCCAGGAAAATCGTGCCAATCCGCGCCAGCAGGCCCGGGCGGTCGGGCGCCGTGAGCTCCAGTACCGTCACCTGGCGCTGGGCGTCGTTGTGGATCGTTACCTGCGGCGCAAAGGCGAAATGCTTGAGCTGGCGTGGAACCCGGCGCTGGATGATGGTCGGGTAGTCGTCCGGGTTGCGCAGGGCTTCGGTCAGACCGTCACGGATTTGCTTGATCCGCGCCGGGTTATCGCCGATCGAGTCGCCGTCGGTGTCGAGCACGATGTAGGTGTCGAGGGTGAACTGGCTGGTGGAGGTGATGACCCGGGCGTCGTGAATGTTCAGGTTGAGCTGGTCCATCGCGGCCACGGTCACGGCAAAGAAGTCGTGCTGGTCGGGGGCGTAGATGAAGATTTGCGTACCACCTTCAAATTCGCGCTGGGTGGTTTCCTTGATCAGTACCAACGGCCCGCCGTCGGCCGGTTGCTGGAGGATCGCGTCGCTGTGCCAGGCCACGTCGCCGGCGGTGTGGCGCAGGAAATAGTCATCACCCAACTGCGCCCACAGTTGCTCGACATCGTCCGGGTCGGTGCCGCCGCGCACCAGGATATCCAGGGCGGCGCTCTGGGTCTGACGGATCTGTTCTTCGCGGTCCACCGGGTTCTCCAGGCCACGACGCAGGGCGCGCTTGGTCTCGGTATAGAGCTGGCGCAGCAGGCTGGCGCGCCAGGAGTTCCACAGGGTCGGGTTGGTGGCGTTGATGTCGGCGACGGTCAGCACATACAGATAGTTGAGGCGGGTTTCGTCGCCGACGATCTGTGCGAAATCGTGGATCACCTGCGGGTCGGACAAGTCCTTGCGCTGGGCGGTGGTCGACATCACCAGGTGGTTTTGCACCAGCCACACGATCAGGCGGCTGTCCCACACTGGCAGATGGTGGCGCTGGCAAAAGGCCTCGGCATCCACGGCGCCGATGTCCGAGTGATCGCCATGCCGGCCTTTGCCGATGTCGTGGTACAGGCCGGCCATGTAGATCAGCTCGGGTTTGGGCAGCTTGCCCATGAGCTTGCTGGCCAGCGGGAATTTTTCCGACACCTGGGTGTACTGCAACTTACGCAGGTGTTTGATCAGGTTCAGGGTGTGCGCGTCGACCGTATAGATGTGGAACAGGTCGTGTTGCATCTGCCCGACGATAAAACCGAATTCGGGTAGATAGCGCCCCAGGATGCCGTAACGGTTCATTCGCCGCAGGTTGCGGTGGATGCCGATCTTGCATTTGAACAATTCGATAAACAGGCTGGTATTGCGAATATCGTTGCGGAAGTCGTCGTCGATCAGGTGACGGTGCTCCCGCAGCAGACGAATGGTGTCGGCGCGCACGCCCTTGATTTCCGGCTGCTGGGCCATCAGCACGAAGATTTCGAGCATGGCGAACGGCGTGCGGCGGAAGACGTTGTCGTGGCGTGCTTCGATGTAGCCGTCATGCAGCTGGAAGCGCGAGTTGATCGGCTGCGGCGGCGCTTGGTCTTCCGGTGCGAGGATGACTTCCTCGAAGTGCTGGATGATCAGGTCGCTGAGCTGGGCGATGCTCATCACCACCCGGTAATACTGCTGCATGAAATTTTCGATGGCTTGTTTGGCGTCGTCGCCTTTGAAGCCCAGCAGTCCGGCAATGGTGCGCTGGTGATCGAACAGCAGGCGGTCTTCGGAGCGGCCGGCGAGCATGTGCAGGGCATAGCGAACCTTCCACAGGAACTCCTGGGAAGAGGCGAGCAGGGCATTTTCACTCTCGACCAGGAATCCTTCGCCCGCCAGTGCCCGCAAGTTCAGGGTGCCGTACTCGCGACGGGCCACCCACAAGATCGTCTGGATATCCCGCAGGCCGCCGGGCGAGCCTTTGACGTTGGGTTCCAGGTTGTATTCGGTGTCGTTGTACTTGTGGTGGCGGGCCTTTTGTTCGGCACGCTTGGCCAGGAAGAAGTCCTTGCTCGGCCACATGTGCGCGGTGCTGGTGGCGTCCAGCATGCGCTGGCGCAAATGCTCGGGGCCGGCGATGGTGCGGCTTTCCATCAGGTTGGTGACGACCGTCAGGTCGGCGCGGGCTTCGATGGCGCACTCGTCGACCGAGCGAACGCTCTGACCGACCTCCAGGCCGATGTCCCACAGCAGCGTCAGAAAACGCTCGATGGAATCGCGGAAAACTTCATGGTCGGCGCTGTCCAGCAGGATCAGCAAATCGATATCGGAGTAAGGATGCAATTCACCACGGCCGTAGCCGCCGACCGCAACCAGTGCGATGTCGGCGTCCTCGCTCCAGCTGAACTGATCCCAGGCTTTCTGCAGGATGTTGTCGACGAACCAGGCGCGATCCTCGATCAGCCGGCGAATGTCGCGGCCGCTACGAAAGCGCGCGTCAAGCACCTCGCGGGCCTGGCGGATCGCCTTCTTGAAGGCCGCGATCGGGCTAGCCTTCAGGGCCAGTTCAGCCTGGAACTGGCCGCGGTCGAAGAGTTCGGGATCCACCTGCGGCATCGATTGGCTTTCCTTTCTGTAGGCGATGTACGGTAACGGGATCAGGCCGAAACGCGAGGGATGGTGTCATCGCTGCGCAGGGTGAAGATCTCGTAACCGGTTTCGGTCACCAGCAGGGTGTGCTCCCACTGTGCCGAGAGCTTGCGGTCCTTGGTGATCGCGGTCCAGCCGTCGCCCAGTACCTTGGTGTCGGCACGGCCCTGGTTGATCATCGGCTCGATGGTGAAGGTCATGCCGGCCTTGAGTTCCATGCCGGTGCCCGCGCGGCCGTAGTGCAAAATCTGCGGCTCTTCGTGGAACACCTTGCCGATACCGTGGCCGCAGAACTCGCGAACCACCGAGAATCCGTTTTTTTCAGCGTGCTTCTGGATGATTTCACCGATGTCGCCCAGGCGGCAGCCGGGTTTGACGATTTCAATCGCCTTGTACATGCACTCCTGAGTCACCTTGGACAGGCGCTCGGCCCAGACCGGCACGGTGCCGACGTGGAACATGCGGCTGGTGTCGCCGTGGTAACCGTCCTTGATGACGGTGACGTCGATGTTCAGGGTATCGCCATCTTTCAGCGGCTTGTCGTTCGGGATGCCGTGGCAGACTACGTGGTTGATCGACGTGCAGATCGACTTCGGATAACCCTTGTAGTTGAGCGGGGCAGGGATGGCTTTCTGCTCGTTGACGATGTAGTCGTGGCAGATCTGGTCCAGTTGGTCGGTGGTAACGCCCGGCTTGACATATTCGGCAATCATTTCCAGCACATCGGCGGCCAGTTTGCCGGCGATACGCATTTTGGCAATATCCTCGGGGGTTTTGAGGGTGACGGTCATACAGGCTCTCTCTGCGCCAGGCGGCGCTTTCTAAACGGAAAGGGCATTGCGCGATCGATCTTCGCAGCCCTGAAAATGCGATTCTACCAGACGATCAGCGCAAATCCGCGCCTGTGTGCATCGCTTCTCTCTATAGAATGGTGCATTCTTGGCGGATTCCAAGGGATGGAACAAAGCGCCCGCCAGGATTTCAGAATCCGGGTTTCGTTTTGCCCTGCCTTGTGATATAAAATGCGCCGCTTTCCGGGGATGTCCCGAAAAGCCTAAATCCACACACGTGTCGACACGATGACCTGGGTGCCTTCAGCTGATGCTGCTGGTTGGTCATTGGGATACGTGGAGGCCAAACCCGACTTATTAAGGAACTATCATGTCCCAAGTCAACATGCGCGATATGCTGAAGGCCGGTGTGCACTTCGGTCACCAGACCCGTTACTGGAACCCGAAAATGGGCAAGTACATTTTCGGCGCGCGTAACAAGATCCACATCATCAACCTTGAAAAAACCCTGCCAATGTTCAACGAAGCTCTGACTTTCGTAGAGCGTCTGGCCCAGGGCAAAAACAAGATTCTGTTCGTCGGCACCAAGCGTTCCGCTGGCAAGATCGTTGCTGAAGAAGCAGCACGTTGCGGTTCGCCGTACGTCGATCACCGCTGGTTGGGCGGCATGCTGACCAACTTCAAGACCATTCGTGCTTCCATCAAGCGTCTGCGTGACCTTGAAGTTCAAGCAGAAGACGGTACTTTCGCCAAGCTGACCAAGAAAGAAGCGCTGATGCGCACTCGTGACCTGGAAAAGCTGGATCGTTCCCTGGGTGGTATCAAGGACATGGGCGGTCTGCCAGACGCTCTGTTCGTTATCGACGTTGATCACGAGCGTATCGCGATCACCGAAGCCAACAAGCTGGGCATCCCGGTTATCGGCGTAGTCGATACCAACAGCAGCCCGGAAGGCGTTGACTACATCATCCCAGGCAACGATGACGCAATCCGCGCTATCCAGCTGTACATGGGTTCGATGGCTGACGCTGTCATCCGCGGTCGCAACAATGTTGCCGGCGGCACCGTTGAGTTCGCAGCTGAAGAAACTCAGGCTGCAGCTGAGTAATTGACGCCCTGGCGTTGACTCAGTAAGCAAAAAGGGGGCTTGGCCCCCTTTTTGCCACCTCGAAAACCATTTGTCGGCGCCCACTGCTCTATCTGTAACGTGCGGCAGCTAACAAGGGTGGTTCGGGAAGAATTGATCGCCCGTTCGATCGGGTGGAATGGTTGAAAACCTATCCAAGAGGATTTTGAAATGGCAGAGATTACTGCAGCGTTGGTCAAAGAACTGCGCGAGCGTACCGGCGAAGGCATGATGGATTGCAAAAAGGCCTTGACCAAGGCTGGCGGCGACATCGAGAAAGCCATTGATGACATGCGTGCTTCGGGCGCCATCAAGGCTGCCAAGAAAGCCGGCAACGTTGCCGCTGAAGGCGCAATCGCGCTGAAGGAAGACGGTAAATCCGCCGTTCTGCTGGAAGTGAACTCGCAGACCGACTTCCTGGCCCTGCAGGACGACTTCAAGGAATTTGTTGCAGCAAGCGTTGAAAAAGCGTTCGCCGACAAGTTGACTGATGTTGCTCCGCTGATCGAAGCTCAAGAAACTGCTCGCCTGGTACTGGTCGGCAAGGTTGGCGAAAACGTCAACATCCGTCGTCTGGCACGCGTTGAAGGTGACGTTGTCGGTGGCTACCTGCACGGCAACAAGATCGGTGTTGCAGTTGTCCTGAAAGGCGGCAGTGTTGAGCTGGCCAAGGACATCGCTATGCACGTAGCGGCTACCAATCCTGAATTCCTGCTGCCATCGGAAGTTTCCGCTGAAGCGATCGAGCGCGAGAAAGGCGTGTTCCTGACGCTGAACGCTGACAAGATCGCCGGCAAGCCGGAAAACATCGTTGAAAACATGGTCAAAGGCCGTATCAGCAAGTTCCTGGCCGAAGCCAGCCTGGTTGAGCAGGCGTTCGTCAAGAACCCTGAAATCAAGGTCGGCGAACTGGCCAAGAAAGCCGGCGCTGAAATCGTTTCCTTCACTTACTTCAAAGTAGGCGAAGGCATCGAGAAGCCAGTGGACAACTTCGCAGAAGAAGTTGCTGCCCAGCTGGCTGCCGCCAAGCAATAAGACGGTTTTTTAACTGTCGCCCAGAAGAGGCTGCCCGCTCACGCGCGCAGCCTCTTTTCAGATGGGGCACCAATTTTTAATTGGTTTCCGTTTGGAACTGACTTACAAAGCCATGTTCCGATGGCGCTGAAGCAGCGCCAAGCTAGATTGAACGCCAGCTGTAAACAGCTCGCAAAGAATTTTTAAAATACGCCGCAGGAGAGATTCGCAATGGCTCAGCAGGGCAGTGGTTATCAGGCTCGCTATAAACGCATTCTACTCAAGCTTAGCGGCGAGGCCCTGATGGGCTCGGAAGAGTTCGGGATCGACCCGAAAGTTCTGGATCGCATGGCATTGGAAGTTGGCCAACTGGTCGGCATCGGTGTTCAGGTCGGTCTGGTCATCGGTGGTGGCAACCTGTTCCGCGGCGCGGCGCTCAGCGCGGCGGGCATGGATCGGGTTACCGGCGACCACATGGGCATGCTGGCCACTGTGATGAACGCCCTGGCAATGCGCGACGCGCTGGAACGTGCCAATATCTCGGCCATCGTGATGTCGGCCATTTCCATGGTAGGCGTGACCGATCACTACGATCGCCGCAAGGCCATGCGCCACTTGAACTCCAAGGACGTGGTGATTTTCGCGGCCGGTACGGGTAACCCGTTCTTTACGACGGATTCGGCTGCCTGCCTGCGTGCAATCGAAATCGATGCCGATGTCGTGCTCAAGGCGACCAAGGTCGATGGCGTCTACACCGCAGACCCGTTCAAAGACCCGCATGCCGAGAAGTTCGATCATCTGACGTACGATGAAGTGCTGGATCGCAAGCTGGGTGTGATGGATCTGACGGCGATTTGCCTGTGCCGCGACCACAAGATGCCGCTACGCGTATTTAACATGAACAAGCCCGGCGCCCTGCTGAACATCGTGCATGGCGGCGCTGAAGGAACCCTGATCGAGGAAGGCGAACAATGATCAACGAAATCAAGAAAGACGCTAAAGAGCGCATGCAGAAGTCCGTGGAATCGCTGGCGCACAATTTCGGTCGCATTCGTACCGGCCAGGCGCACCCGAGCATCCTGGAAGGCGTGATGGTGCCGTACTACGGCGCCGACACCCCGATCAAGCAAGTGGCCAACATCACCGTCAAGGACGCCCGTACCCTGCAAGTCGTCGCCTTCGAGCGCAACATGCTGGGTGCTGTCGACAAGGCGATCGGTAGCGCGGGTCTGAACCTGAACCCGACCAACCTAGGCGAGCTGCTGCTGATCTCCATGCCTGCACTGACTGAAGAAACCCGTCGTGGCTTCACCAAGCAGGCTCGCGACGTTGCTGAGGATGCCCGTGTAGCGGTGCGCAACATCCGTCGTGATGCCAACAGCCAGCTCAAGGATCTGGTCAAGGAAAAAGAAATCAGCGAAGACGAAGAGCGTCGTGCCACTGGCGAGATTGACGATCTGACCAAGAAGTTCGTGGCCGAAATCGACGCGAAGCTGGCAGAGAAAGAAAAAGACCTGATGGCCGTATAAGGGTCGCGTTTTCATGGAAAAGACCAAGCAGACTGCACCGTCCGCGGTGCCGCGCCATGTCGCGATTATCATGGATGGTAACAATCGCTGGGCGAAGAAGCGCTTTATGCCGGGTGTCGCCGGGCATAAAGCGGGCGTGGATGCGGTACGTGCGGTCATTGAGGTTTGTGCTGAGGCCAAGGTCGAAGTGTTGACCCTGTTCGCCTTTTCCAGCGAGAACTGGCAGCGTCCGGCCGATGAGGTCAGCGCCTTGATGGATCTGTTCTTCAGGGCGTTGCGTCGTGAGGCCAAGCGCCTCAACGACAACAACATCAGTCTGCGCATCATTGGTGACCGCTCGCGTTTTCATCCGGAGCTGCAGGCTGCCATGCGTGAAGCCGAGGCCATGACGGTTGGCGCCAATCGTTTTATCCTGCAGATCGCCGCCAATTACGGTGGTCAGTGGGATATCGCGCAAGCTGCGCAACGACTGGCGCGAGAAGTTCAGGCCGGGCACTTGCGTCCGGAAGACATCACGCCTGGACTGCTGCAGACCTGCCTGGTCACGGGCGACCTGCCGTTGCCGGACCTGTGTATCCGTACCGGTGGCGAGCACCGCATCAGCAACTTCCTGCTCTGGCAACTGGCCTATGCCGAGTTGTATTTTTCCGACCTGTTCTGGCCGGACTTCAAACACGATGCCATGCGCAATGCGCTGGCCGATTTCGCTTCCCGCCAGCGCCGCTTCGGTAAAACGAGCGAGCAGGTCGAGGCTGGAGCCCGGGTTTAATGCTTAAACAACGAATCATCACCGCGCTGATCCTGCTGCCGATTGCCTTGTGCGGGTTTTTCCTGCTTGAAGGTTCCGGTTTTGCACTGTTCATCGGTCTGGTCGTAACCCTTGGTGCCTGGGAGTGGGCGCGCCTGGCGGGTTTCGCCGCTCAGGCGTTCCGCGTCGGCTATGCCGTTGTGGTCGCATTGATGCTGTTCCTCATGTACATCCTGCCCGGCCTCGCGCCTTGGGTATTGGGGGCTTCGGTGTTGTGGTGGGCGGTGGCGACGTATCTGGTGCTGACCTATCCGCGTTCGAGCGAGCATTGGTCCAATGCGGCGACCAGGTTGGTGATCGGCCTGTTGATTCTCCTGCCGGCCTGGCAAGGCCTGGTGCAGATCAAGCAATACCCGCTGGGTAACTGGCTGATCATGGCGGTGATGGTGTTGGTCTGGGGGGCCGATGTTGGCGCCTACTTCTCTGGTCGTGCTTTCGGCAAGCGCAAGCTCGCACCGCAAGTCAGTCCGGGCAAGAGCTGGGAGGGCGTGTACGGTGGTCTGGCGCTGAGTCTGGCGATTACCGCAATGGTTGCCCTGGTGCGCGACTGGACGGTGGCCGAGCTGCTTAAAGGGCTGATCGGTGCTGCGCTGATCGTGTTCATTTCGGTGGTGGGCGACCTCACTGAGAGCATGTTCAAGCGCCAGTCCGGGATCAAGGACAGCAGCAATCTGCTTCCGGGGCACGGCGGCGTGCTGGATCGCATCGACAGCCTGACGGCAGCGATTCCGGTATTTGCCGTGCTGCTGTGGATGGCGGCCCCATGAGCCGCTCGCAACAGATTACCGTGCTGGGTGCGACCGGCTCGATTGGCCTGAGTACGCTCGACGTCATCGCTCGCCATCCTGACCGTTATCAGGTCTTTGCCTTGAGTGGCTTCACCCGCTTGAGTGAATTGCTGGCGCTCTGCGTGCGCCATGTGCCGCGATTTGCTGTCGTGCCTGAGGTCGCGGCTGCCCGCACCTTGCAGGATGATTTGCGCGCGGCAGGTCTTTCGACCCGTGTTCTGGTGGGTGAGGAAGGTTTGTGTCAGGTCGCTTCCGATCCGGAAGTCGATACGGTCATGGCGGCCATCGTCGGTGCAGCGGGATTGCGCCCGACACTGGCGGCGGTGGAGGCTGGCAAGAAGATCCTCCTGGCCAATAAAGAAGCACTGGTCATGTCCGGCGCGCTGTTTATGCAGGCGGTGCGCCAGAGCGGTTCGGTGTTGCTGCCGATCGATAGCGAGCACAACGCGATTTTTCAGTGCATGCCGCTGGATTATGCCCGTGGCCTTGAGGCGGTCGGTGTGCGTCGGATTCTGCTGACAGCTTCCGGCGGTCCGTTCCGGCAGACGCCAATGGCTGAGCTGGCGCATGTTTCTCCCGATCAGGCGTGTGCGCACCCGAACTGGTCCATGGGGCGAAAAATCTCCGTTGACTCGGCCAGCATGATGAACAAGGGGCTTGAGTTGATCGAAGCCTGCTGGCTGTTCGATGCCAGGCCATCCCAGGTCGAGGTGGTGGTTCACCCGCAAAGTGTGATCCATTCGCTGGTCGACTACGTCGATGGTTCCGTTCTGGCGCAATTGGGTAATCCGGACATGCGCACGCCCATCGCCAATGCCCTGGCCTGGCCGGAACGGATTGACTCGGGTGTGGCACCGCTGGATCTGTTTGCCATTGCACGGCTGGACTTCCAGGCACCGGATGAAGAGCGTTTCCCTTGCCTGCGTCTGGCCCGTCAGGCAGCCGAGGCGGGTAACAGTGCGCCGGCAATGCTCAATGCGGCGAACGAAGTGGCGGTGGCGGCATTTCTCGACGAACGGGTTCGTTACCCGGAAATCGCGAGTATCATCGAAGAAGTATTGAATCTGGAGCCCGTAGTGGCAGTGGGTGATCTCGAGGCAGTGTTCACGGCAGACGCGAAGGCGCGATTGCTGGCTGGACAATGGTTGAGTCGTCACGGGCGGTAAATGCTGCGGACAGTTGGCCCAGGCAGCAGCGGATCGGATTGCGGAGAAAGTAGATGAGCGCGCTCTATATGATTGTCGGCACCCTGGTTGCTCTGGGTGTGCTGGTTACCTTCCACGAGTTCGGCCATTTTTGGGTCGCGCGTCGTTGTGGGGTCAAAGTGCTGCGCTTCTCCGTAGGCTTCGGCATGCCTTTGTTGCGCTGGCACGACAAGCAAGGCACCGAATTCGTCGTCGCCGCGATCCCATTGGGCGGCTACGTCAAAATGCTCGACGAACGCGAGGGTGAAGTGCCCCTCGATCAGCTCGGCCAGACCTTCAATCGCAAATCCGTTCGTCAGCGCATTGCCATCGTAGCTGCAGGGCCGATAGCCAATTTCCTGCTGGCATTGGTGTTCTTCTGGGGTTTGGCAATGCTCGGCAGCGAGCAGGTGCGTCCAGTCATCGGGGCTGTCGAGTCCGGCAGTATTGCGGCCAAGGCGGGTTTGAGTCCCGGCCAGGAAATCGTGGCCATTGATGGTGAGGCGACTTCTGGCTGGGCGGAGGTGAATCTGCGATTGGTTCGTCGCCTGGGTGAAAGCGGCTCGTTGCAGATAATGGTTCGCGAACAGGGCTCCACGGCTGATTCTCCTCGTGAGCTTGCGCTGAACAAGTGGCTCAAAGGGGCTGACGAACCCGATCCTATCCACTCATTGGGGATTCGCCCGTGGCGCCCGGCATTGCCGCCTGTCCTGGCTGAGCTCGATCCAAAGGGGCCAGCTCAGGCTGCCGGCCTGAAGACGGGTGACCGGTTACTGGAGCTTGATGGTCATACGCTGGATGACTGGCAGCAGGTCGTCGATACCGTCCGTATGCATCCTGATACCAAAATCATGCTGCGGGTCGAGCGCGACGGTGCTCAAATCGACGTCCCGGTGACGCTGGCCGCTCGCGGCGAGAGCAAGTCACCCAGCGGTTACCTGGGGGCTGGGGTGAAGGCGGTCGATTGGCCACCGGAAATGATCCGCGAGGTCAGTTACGGGCCATTGGCAGCGATTGGCGAGGGGGCTCGACGCACCTGGACCATGAGCGTGCTGACCCTTGATTCTCTGAAGAAAATGTTGTTCGGCGAGCTCTCGGTAAAAAACTTGAGTGGACCGATAACCATTGCTAAAGTGGCGGGCGCTTCGGCCCAGTCGGGCGTTGCTGATTTCCTGAATTTCCTTGCTTATCTGAGTATTAGCCTGGGCGTTCTGAATTTGTTGCCCATTCCGGTACTGGATGGGGGGCATTTGTTGTTTTATCTGATCGAGTGGGCGCGTGGTCGTCCCTTGTCGGATCGGGTGCAAGGTTGGGGGGTACAGATCGGTATCAGTTTGGTGATCGGGGTGATGTTGCTTGCTCTGGTCAATGATCTGGGTCGATTGTAACGCTTCGCTGAATTGCGAATCTGCCGCATTTTGCGGCAGTTTGTTTATTGCCAGTTGGAATAAGAAAGGACTTCATGAAACGTCTGCTGCTAACTGCGGTTCTCACCGTATTGATGATCGCCGAAGTTCACGCCGAGTCCTTCACTATCTCTGATATTCGCGTCAATGGCCTCCAGCGGGTCTCCGCGGGGAGCGTCTTTGGTGCTTTGCCGCTGAACGTCGGTGAACAGGCGGATGATCGTCGCCTGGTGGAATCCACTCGTGCGTTGTTCAAAACCGGTTTCTTTCAAGATATCCAGCTGGGCCGCGATGGCAACGTCCTGGTCATCACGGTAGTCGAGCGCCCGTCTGTTGCCAGTATCGAGATCGAAGGTAACAAGGCGATCTCTACCGAAGACCTGATGAAAGGCCTCAAGCAATCCGGTCTGGCCGAAGGCGAGATATTCCAGCGTGCCACCCTCGAAGGTGTTCGTAACGAACTGCAGCGCCAGTACGTCGCCCAGGGTCGCTACTCGGCTACCGTCGATACCGAAGTGGTGCCGCAACCGCGTAACCGCGTCGGCCTGAAGGTCAACATCAACGAAGGTACGGTTGCCGCTATCCAGCACATCAACGTGGTGGGCAACACGGTTTTCCCCGATGAAGACCTGATCGACCTGTTCGAACTCAAGACCACCAACTGGTTGTCGTTCTTCAAGAACGACGACAAGTACGCCCGTGAAAAACTGTCCGGTGACCTGGAGCGTCTGCGTTCCTACTACCTGGACCGTGGCTATATCAACATGGATATCGCTTCGACCCAGGTCTCCATTACGCCGGACAAGAAACACGTCTACATCACCGTCAACGTCAACGAAGGCGAGAAATACACCGTTCGTGACGTCAAGCTCAGCGGCGACCTGAAAGTCCCTGAAGACCAGGTCAAGTCCCTGCTGCTGGTGCAAAAAGGCCAGGTGTTCTCGCGCAAGCTGATGACCACCACCTCCGAACTGATCACCCGCCGTCTGGGTAACGAGGGTTATACCTTCGCCAACGTCAACGGCGTGCCTCAACCGCACGATGAAGATCACACCGTAGACATCCTGTTCGCGGTCGATCCGGGCAAGCGTGCCTACGTGAACCGCATCAACTTCCGTGGCAACACCAAGTCCGAAGACGAAGTGCTGCGTCGTGAAATGCGCCAGATGGAAGGCGGCTGGGCTTCGACCTACCTGATCGACCAGTCCAAGACCCGTCTGGAACGTCTGGGTTTCTTCAAGGAAGTCAACGTTGAAACCCCGGCCGTGCCGGGTGTCGATGACCAGGTGGACGTCAACTACAGCGTTGAAGAGCAAGCCTCCGGTTCGATTACCGCCAGCGTCGGTTTCGCCCAGAGTGCCGGTCTGATCCTTGGTGGCTCGATCACCCAGAACAACTTCCTGGGTACGGGTAACAAGGTCAGCATCGGTTTGACCAAAAGCCAATACCAGACCCGCTATAACTTCGGCTTTGTAGACCCCTACTGGACCGCCGACGGCGTGAGCCTGGGTTACAACGCGTTCTACCGCACGACTGACTACGATGAGCTCGATACCGATGTCGCCAGCTACGCCGTAGACAGCCTGGGTGCCGGTGTGAGTGTCGGTTA
This sequence comes from Pseudomonas sp. GV085, assembly GCF_003050925.1. Classification (GTDB taxonomy): domain Bacteria; phylum Pseudomonadota; class Gammaproteobacteria; order Pseudomonadales; family Pseudomonadaceae; genus Aquipseudomonas. The sequence continues at coordinate 240,087 of NZ_QAOV01000004.1, forward strand.
TCCAATCAGCGAGACTTCGCGTCTGACCTTCGGTCTGAATGCGCAACAGGACAAGATCAAGACCGGTCAATTCACCGTCGACGAGATTTTCGACTTCGTTAACCGTGAAGGTGATCAGTACCTGAACTTCAAGGCTTCGGCCGGCTGGTCCGAATCCACCCTGAACAAGGGTGTATTGGCGACCCGTGGTCATTCTCAAAGCTTGACGGCGGAAGCCACCATACCGGGTAGCGACCTGTCGTTCTTCAAGCTCGATTACCGTGGCCAGTTGTTCCAGCCACTGAGCGACAATTACACCATGCGCCTGCACACCGAATTGGGTTATGGCGACGGTTACGGCTCTACCGATGGCTTGCCATTCTATGAAAACTACTATGCTGGTGGTTTCAATTCGGTTCGTGGCTTCAAGGACAGCACTCTGGGTCCTCGTAGTACGCCGAGTCGTGGCGTAGGTGTAACGGGTAATGCCGGAACGGCGGCTGATCCGGACGATGATCCACTGCCGTTTGGTGGTAACGTCCTGATCCAGGGCGGTGTTGAAGTACTGTTCCCTATGCCTTTCGTCAAGGATCAGCGATCCCTGCGTACTTCGGTATTCTGGGATGTGGGTAATGTATTCGACTCCAAGTGCGAGCAGACGACCAATACCAACCCTGCGTCGAAGTCCAACACGCAGTGCAACGACATAAGCTTGAGCGATATGGCCAGTTCTGTCGGTGTGGGTGTGACCTGGGTCACCGCACTGGGTCCTCTGAGTTTCGCATTGGCCATGCCGGTCAAGAAACCGGATAACGCTGAGACTCAAGTGTTCCAATTTTCCCTCGGCCAGACGTTCTAAGCGTCTGACCCAAGATAACGACAATGAATTTTGTAGGAGTGCATCGTGCGTAAGTTGACTCAATTGGTTCTCCTGGCCAGCGTACTGGTCGCTGGTCCGGCATTTGCCGACATGAAAATTGCTGTTCTGAACTATCAGATGGCTCTGCTGGAGTCCGACGCGGCCAAGAAGTACGCCGTGGATGCCGAGAAAAAATTCGGTCCTCAGCTGACCAAGCTCAAGACTCTGGAAACCAGCGCCAAGGGCATTCAGGACCGCCTGATGTCCGGTGGCGACAAAATGCAGCAGGGCGAGCGCGAGCGTCTGGAGCTTGAATTCAAGCAAAAGGCCCGTGACTTCCAGTTCCAGTCCAAGGAACTGAACGAAGCCAAGGCCGTTGCCGACCGTGAAATGCTGAAGCAGCTCAAGCCGAAACTGGACAGCGCTGTGGAAGAAGTCATCAAGAAAGGTGCTTTTGACCTGGTCTTCGAGCGTGGCGCAGTGATTGATGTCAAGCCTCAGTACGACATCACGCGCCAGGTTATCGAGCGCATGAATCAGCTGAAGTAATCCATGACCGTGACCATTAAGCTCGGCCAGTTGGCCGAGTTCCTCGGCGCCACGCTACGTGGCGATCCCGAGAAAGCAATTACTGGGCTAGCCACCTTGCAGGAGGCTGGCCCAGCTCAGTTGAGCTTTCTCGCAAACCCCCAATACCGTAAGTACCTGGCAGGCAGCCAGGCTGCAGCCTTGTTGCTGAAAGCCGCTGACGCCGAAGGTCATTGCGGGGATGTACTGGTGGTGCCGGATCCGTATGCGGCCTACGCACGTGTTTCCCACCTGTTCGATCCCAAGCCCAAGGCCGCTGCCGGCATACATCCCACGGCAGTGATCGCTGCGGATGCGGTCGTCGATCCTGCGGCGAGTATCGGTGCTTTTGTGGTGATCGAAAGCGGTGCGCAGGTTGCAGCCGGTACGACTGTCGGTGCGCATTGCTTCATCGGTGCTCGCAGCGTGGTGGGTGAGGGTGGCTGGCTCGCGCCGCGTGTGACCCTGTATCACGACGTTCGCGTCGGCAAACGGGTCGTCATTCAGTCCGGAGCGGTGCTCGGAGGCGAAGGCTTTGGTTTTGCCAATGAAAAAGGTATCTGGCAGAAAATCGCCCAGATCGGTGGCGTGTTGATCGGCGATGACGTTGAAATCGGCGTGAATACAGCTATAGATCGCGGTGCGCTGGCCGATACCATCATCGGCAACGGTGTGAAGCTCGACAACCAGATTCAGATTGCCCACAACGTTCAGGTCGGTGATCACACCGCCATGGCGGCGTGCGTCGGGATCTCCGGCAGCACCAGGATCGGCAAGCACTGCATGCTCGCCGGTGGCGTAGGGCTGGTGGGGCACATCGACATTTGTGACAACGTTTTCATTACCGGGATGACCATGGTGACCCACTCGATTACCGAGCCGGGTGCCTATTCTTCGGGTACGGCCATGCAGCCGGCGGCCGAGTGGCGCAAAAGCGCAGCACGCATTCGTCAGCTCGATGACATCGCGCGGCGTCTGCGCCAGCTGGAAAAGCAAGTAGGGGAAGTGACCCCTGACGGTAATGCTTCATCAGATGGCTGATACCATTTCCATATCAAGTGTGCACAGCCGCTAGACTGCCTCCTTGATTTGCTAGCGGAACGTGCGTCAGTCGCGCGCTCCCAATCTTTACATAGGCTTCCCCCCGAAATGATGGACATCAACGAGATTCGCGAATACCTGCCTCACCGTTACCCGTTCCTGCTGGTGGACCGGGTAGTGGAGCTGGATGTTGAAGGCAAGCGCATTCGCGCCTACAAGAATGTCAGCATCAACGAACCGTTCTTCAATGGTCACTTCCCTGCGCATCCAATCATGCCTGGCGTATTGATCATCGAAGCAATGGCTCAGGCTGCCGGGATCCTTGGTTTCAAAATGCTCGACGTGAAACCGGCCGACGGCACTCTTTATTACTTCGTCGGTTCCGACAAGCTGCGCTTCCGCCAGCCGGTTCTGCCGGGCGATCAGCTGATCCTTGAAGCCAAGTTCATTAGCTGCAAGCGTCAAATCTGGAAGTTCGAATGCCAGGCTTCGGTCGACGGCAAGCCTGTCTGCTCCGCTGAAATCATCTGCGCGGAACGCAAGCTATGAGTTTGATTGACCCTCGTGCAATCATCGATCCGACAGCCGTTCTGGCTGACGGCGTCGAGGTCGGCCCGTGGTCGATCGTCGGCGCAGGTGTGGAAATCGGCGAGGGGACAGTCATCGGGCCGCACGTGATCCTCAAGGGTCCGACGCGAATCGGTAAGCACAATCGCATCTACCAGTTTTCCTCGGTGGGCGAAGACACACCTGACCTGAAGTACAAGGGCGAGGAAACCCGCCTGGTGATTGGTGATCACAACATCATCCGCGAAGGCGTGACGATTCACCGTGGCACCATCCAGGACCGTTCGGAAACGACCCTGGGCGATCACAACCTGATCATGGCCTATGCCCACATCGGCCACGACAGCGTTATCGGCAACCACTGCATCCTGGTGAACAACACCGCACTGGCGGGCCATGTGCATGTGGAAGACTGGGCGATCCTTTCCGGTTTTACCCTGGTTCACCAGTATTGCCATATTGGCGCCCACAGCTTTTCAGGCATGGGTACTGCAATCGGCAAGGATGTTCCTGCGTATGTCACTGTGTTCGGTAACCCGGCCGAAGCCCGCAGCATGAACTTCGAGGGCATGCGCCGTCGCGGTTTCAGCGAAGATGCGATTCACGCCCTGCGTCGTGCCTATAAGGTGGTTTACCGCCAGGGTCTGACCGTGGAGCAGGCGCTCGTCGAACTGTCCGAGCCTTCTGCGCAGTTCCCGGAAGTAGCGGTGTTCCGCGACTCCATCCAGTCTTCGACCCGCGGCATCACCCGCTAATCATGGCCAATCTGCGTATTGCGCTGGTAGCGGGCGAGGCTTCCGGCGACATTCTGGGCGCGGGCCTCATGCGCGCACTCAAGGCTCGTCACCCGATGGTCGAATTCATTGGCGTCGGTGGTCCGCTGATGCAGGCCGAAGGCCTGACCCCGTACTTCCCGATGGAACGTCTGTCCGTCATGGGTCTGGTGGAAGTGCTGGGCCGGTTACGCGAGTTGCTGGCACGGCGCAAGAAGCTGGTCACCGACCTGATCGACGCGAAACCCGATGTGTTCATCGGTATCGACGCGCCAGACTTCAACCTCAATATCGAACTCAAGCTGCGCCAGGCCGGGATCAAGACCGTGCATTACGTCAGCCCGTCGGTCTGGGCCTGGCGGCAGAAGCGGGTGCTGAAGATTCGCGAAGGTTGCGACCTGATGCTCACTCTGTTCCCGTTCGAAGCCAGATTCTACGAAGAGAAGGGCGTACCGGTGCGGTTCGTCGGTCATACCCTGGCCGACGCCATTCCACTCGAAGCCAATCGCAGCGCAGCGCGGGCCGAACTTGGTTTGCCTGACGGGCCGCTGGTGGCGTTGATGCCCGGCAGCCGCGGTGGTGAAGTTGGTCGACTCGGCGCGTTGTTCCTCGATACGGCCCAGCGCTTGCGTACGCTGCACCCGGGCGTGCGGTTTGTCATGCCTTGCGCCAGTCCGCAGCGCCGGGCTCAACTGGAGGAGTTGCTGGCCGGCCGTGATCTGCCGCTGACCTTGCTCGATGGCAACTCACATCTGGCCCTGGCAGCCTGCGACGCCGTGCTGATTGCCTCCGGAACCGCAACGCTTGAAGCATTGCTGTACAAGCGGCCGATGGTGGTTGCCTACCGTCTGGCACCGCTGACGTTCTGGATTCTCAAGCGCATGGTGAAAAGCCCCTACATTTCATTGCCGAACTTGCTGGCCCAGCGTCTGTTGGTGCCCGAGTTGCTGCAGGACGATGCCACGGTCGAAGCGCTGGCCCAGACCTTGTCACCGCTGATCGAAGGCGGTGAAGAGCAGACCCGTGGCTTTGATGAGATTCACCGGACCCTGCGTCTGGATGCCTCCAACCAGGCTGCGGACGCAGTTTTGAACCTGATCGGCCAAGTTAAATGAGTAAAACAAGCATGCAGATGGGGCTGGATTTCACCTTGGTCGCGCAAGTCGAAGAATTGGTTGCCGGTGTCGATGAAGTCGGTCGCGGCCCGCTCTGTGGTGCGGTAGTGACAGCAGCGGTGATCCTCGATCCGAACCGCCCGATCCTCGGCCTGAACGATTCGAAGAAACTCACCGAAGCCCGCCGCGAAAAGCTCTACGACGAAATCTGCGAAAAAGCCCTGAGCTGGTGTATCGCTCGCGCCGAAGTCGAAGAAATCGACGAACTCAATATCCTGCACGCCACCATGCTGGCCATGCAGCGTGCGGTCGCCGGGCTGCATATCCAGCCGAAGCTGGCGATGATCGACGGCAACCGTTGCCCGAAACTGCCGATGCGCTCCGAAGCCGTGGTCAAGGGCGATAGCAAGGTTCCAGCTATCGCCGCCGCATCGATTCTGGCCAAGGTCAGTCGCGACCGGGAAATGGCCGCGTTCGAATTGATCTACCCGGGTTACGGCATTGGCGGCCACAAGGGCTACCCGACCCCCGTTCATCTGGAAGCGCTCGCCCGTCTTGGTCCGACCCCGATTCACCGGCGTTCGTTTGCCCCGGTGCGGCTGGCGTATGAGGCGCGGGAAGGTCTCATCGAGAGTTAGTCGCGAGGCTGATGTTTTACTCAAGGCCCGGTACAATCCGGGCCTTGTTGTCTTTACGTTCTCAGACAGGATCACTATGCCGGCTTCATTCGTTCACCTACGCCTGCACACTGAATACTCCCTGGTCGACGGTCTGGTGCGGATCAAGCCGCTGGTCAAGACCCTGGTCGGCATGAACATGCCTGCCGTAGCGGTCACTGACCAGAACAACATGTGTTCCCTGGTCAAATTCTATAAAAACGCCATGGGTGCCGGGATCAAGCCGATCTGCGGTGCCGACCTGTGGCTGTCGAACAAGGATCCGGACAACCCGCTGAGCCGGATCAGCCTGCTGGTGATGAATGCCGAAGGCTATCGCAACCTCACAGAACTGATTTCCCGCGGCTATATAGATGGTCAGCGCAACGGCTCGATCATCATCGAGCGCGAATGGGTCGCTGAAGCCAATGCGGGCCTGATCATGCTCTCGGCGGCCAAAGAAGGCGAGATCGGCCAGGCCATGCTCAGCGGCAATCCCGCCGAGGCCGAAACCCTTGCCCGCGAATGGATGGACGTGTTTCCGGATCGTTTCTACCTGGAAATCCAGCGCACCAATCGCCCGAACGATGAAGAACAGCTGCACGGCGCCGTGGCCCTGGCCGAGAAGCTCGGTGCGCCGCTGGTGGCGACCAATGACGTACGCTTCATCAAGCAGGAAGACTTCGCCGCCCACGAAACCCGCGTTTGCATCGGTGAAGGCCGCGCCCTCGACGATCCACGGCGTTCGAAGAATTACAGCGATCAGCAGTACCTCAAAAGCGCCGAGGAAATGGCCGAGCTGTTCAGCGACATTCCCGAGGCGCTGGAAAACACCGTCGAGATCGCCAAGCGCTGCAACATCGAAGTGAAGCTGGGCACGCACTTCCTGCCCAACTTCCCGATCCCCGATGGCATGACCATCGACGAGTACTTCCGCAAGGTGTCCTTCGACGGTCTGGAGGAGCGGCTTAGCGTTCTGCTGCCCAGGGACACCACCGAAGACTACGAAGCCAAGCGCCAGGTCTATGTCGACCGGCTGAATTTCGAGCTGGATATCATTATCCAGATGGGGTTCCCCGGGTACTTCCTGATCGTGATGGACTTTATCCAGTGGGCCAAGAACAACGGCGTACCGGTAGGTCCTGGCCGTGGATCGGGTGCCGGGTCGCTGGTGGCCTATGTGCAGAAGATCACCGACCTCGACCCGCTGGAATACGACCTGCTGTTCGAACGATTCCTCAACCCGGAACGGGTTTCCATGCCCGACTTCGACGTCGACTTCTGCATGGATGGTCGTGACCGGGTGATCGACTACGTGGCCGAGAAGTACGGCCGCAATGCGGTAAGCCAGATCATCACCTTCGGTTCCATGGCCGCCAAGGCTGTGGTCCGCGACGTGGCGCGGGTGCAGGGCAAGTCCTATGGCCTGGCGGATCGCCTGTCGAAGATGATTCCGTTCGAAGTCGGCATGACCCTGGAAAAAGCCTACGAGCAGGAAGAGATCCTGCGCGATTTCATCAAGGTCGATGAAGAGGCTGCGGAAATCTGGGAAATGGCCCGCAAGCTCGAAGGCGTTGTGCGTAACGTCGGCAAGCACGCCGGCGGTGTGGTGATCGCGCCAACCAAGCTGACCGACTTCTCGCCGATCTATTGCGACGAAGCCGGTGACGGCCTGGTAACCCAGTTCGACAAGGACGACGTCGAAGCGGCCGGTCTGGTGAAGTTCGACTTCCTCGGCCTGCGAACCCTGACGATCATCGACTGGGCGCTGAAAACCATCAACCGCGACCGCGCCAAGGTCAACGAGCCGCCACTGGATATCGCGTTCATCCCGCTGGACGACAAGCCGACCTACACCCTGCTGCAAAAAGCCGAAACCACGGCGGTGTTCCAGCTTGAATCCCGGGGCATGAAAGAGCTGATCAAGAAGCTCAAGCCCGACTGCCTGGAAGACTTGATCGCACTGGTGGCGTTGTTCCGTCCGGGCCCGCTGCAATCGGGCATGGTGGACGACTTCATCAACCGTAAGCACGGCCGCGCCGAGCTGGCGTACCCGCACTCGGACTACCAGTACGAAGGCCTCAAGCCTGTACTGGCACCGACTTACGGCATCATCCTGTATCAGGAACAGGTGATGCAGATTGCCCAGGTCATGGCCGGTTACACCCTCGGTGGCGCGGACATGCTGCGTCGCGCCATGGGTAAGAAAAAACCCGAGGAAATGGCCAAGCAGCGCGGCGGTTTCATTGAAGGTTGCGCCACCAACAATATCGATGCGGACCTCGCCGGTAACATCTTCGACCTGGTGGAAAAATTCGCCGGTTACGGCTTCAACAAGTCCCACTCCGCCGCTTATGGTCTGGTGTCGTACCAGACCGCATGGCTGAAAGCGCATTACCCGGCGCCGTTCATGGCCGCGGTACTTTCGGCGGATATGCACAACACCGACAAGGTCGTGACCTTGATCGAAGAAGTGCGGACCATGAAGCTGCGTCTCGACGCGCCGGACGTGAACACGTCCGAATTCAAGTTCACGGTGAACGACGAAGGCCGGATCATTTACGGTCTGGGTGCCATCAAGGGTGTGGGTGAGGGCCCGGTCGAGGCGATCACCGAAGCGCGTCTGGCCGGTCCGTTCAAGGACCTGTTCGATTTCTGCGCCCGGGTCGACCTCAAACGCATCAACAAGCGCACCCTTGATGGCTTGATCCGCAGCGGCGCGCTGGATCGCCTCGGGCCGTATTTCCACGATGAGCAGAAAGCCTACCAGGCCAACATCGACCGCAATCGAGCGGTGCTGCTGACGGCCATGGAAGAAGCGATCAAGGCGGCCGAACAAACTGCACGCACCCAGGACAGCGGTCACTCCGACCTGTTCGGCGGTCTGTTTGTCGAAGAAGACGCCGACGTCTACGCCAATCACCGCAAGGCCAAGGAGCTGACCCTCAAGGAGCGCCTGAAAGGGGAGAAAGATACCCTCGGCCTGTACCTGACCGGTCACCCGATCGACGAGTACGAAGGTGAAATCCGTCGCTTTGCCCGTCAGCGCATCATCGACCTGAAACCGGCGCGCGATACCCAGACGGTCGCTGGGATGATCATCGCCTTGCGGGTGATGAAGAACAAAAAGGGCGACAAGATGGGGTTCATCACCCTCGACGACCGCTCAGGACGGATCGAGGCCTCGCTGTTTTCCGAAGCATTCCACTCCGCGCAGTCGCTGTTGCAGACCGACGCGATGGTGGTGGTCGAAGGCGAGGTCAGCAATGACGACTTCTCCGGTGGCCTGAAGTTGCGGGTCAAGCGGGTGATGAGCATGGAAGATGCGCGCACCAACCTGGCCGAAAGCCTGCGCCTGAAGTTGCACGCCAAGGACCTCAAGGGCGATCAGCTACGCTGGCTGGGTGAACTGTTGAAGCGTCACCGCGGTGCTTGTCCGATCACCATGGATTACACCAGCCCTGATGCGAAGGCCTTGTTGCAGTTCGGCGAAGGCTGGCGGATCGATCCGGCGGATGCGTTGATTCAAGCCCTGCGTGACCAGTTCGGGCGAGACAACGTCTTCCTCCAATACCGTTGACCGGCAGGTGATATCAGAGCGCCTGCCCGCAACCTGAATTTTTAATCTCGACCTCAACGCGCCTCTCCCTTAAGGTAGGGCGCGAATAGACAACCGGCCGGCCCAAGATCCCTTGGGACTCGACCCAAGACGGACGCCTATGAACCCGAATTTTCTAGATTTCGAACAGCCGATCGCCGACCTGCAAGCCAAGATCGAAGAGTTGCGCTTGGTCGGTAATGACAATTCGCTGAATATCGGCGATGAGATCTCCCGCCTGCAGGACAAGAGCAAAACGCTGACCGAAGACATTTTCGGCAAGCTGACCAGCTGGCAGATCGCACGTCTGGCGCGTCACCCGAAACGTCCCTATACCCTGGACTACATCGAACACATCTTCACCGAGTTCGATGAGTTGCACGGTGACCGTCACTTCTCCGACGACGCTGCCATCGTTGGCGGTATTGCCCGTCTGGACGACCAGCCGGTGATGATCATCGGTCACCAGAAGGGCCGTGAAGTACGCGAGAAAGTTCGCCGCAACTTCGGCATGCCACGTCCGGAAGGCTACCGCAAGGCTTGCCGCCTGATGGAAATGGCCGAGCGTTTCAAAATGCCGATCCTGACCTTCATTGACACTCCCGGCGCCTACCCTGGCATCGACGCCGAAGAGCGTAACCAGAGCGAAGCGATCGCCTGGAACCTGCGTGTCATGGCTCGTCTGAAAACCCCAATCATCGCCACCGTGATCGGTGAGGGTGGTTCCGGTGGTGCACTGGCGATCGGTGTCTGCGACCAGTTGAACATGCTGCAGTACTCGACCTACGCGGTGATCTCGCCGGAAGGTTGCGCTTCGATTCTGTGGAAAACCGCCGAGAAAGCACCGGATGCCGCAGAAGCGATGGGCATCACCGCCGAGCGCCTCAAGGGTCTTGGTATCGTGGACAAGGTGATTGGCGAGCCATTGGGCGGTGCGCACCGTGATCCGGCCACCGCAGCGGCATCGATCCGCGCCGAGTTGAGCTCGCAACTGGCGATGCTGAAGAAGTTCGATAACGACGCGCTGCTGGCCCGTCGTTATGAGCGTCTGATGAGCTACGGTCTCTAACTGACCTCGCGGTACCCTTGTAGGAGCTGCCGCAGGCTGCGATCTTTTGATCTTGTTTTTTAAAATCGAAGTCAAAAGATCGCAGCCTGCGGCAGCTCCTACAGGGTATTTATGTGAGGCGATCGATCCTGATGAATCCTTCCGATCTTGATTGGCCTGCCAGGCTTCTGCTGAGTCTGCAGCCTTGGCGCAACGCCACAGCCTGGCGCATCGCCTTCTCCGGTGGCCTGGACTCCACCGTCCTGCTGCACCTTCTTGCACACCTCGCAAGAACCGAATCCCTGCCGGCGCTGAGTGCCATCCACGTTCATCACGGCCTTCAAGCCGTGGCCGATGCGTGGCCGGAGCATTGTCGTTCTGTGTGCGCTGCGCTGGGCGTCCCGTTGCAGATCGTTTGCGTACAGGTGAAGCCAGGCGCCAGCCTGGAGCGTGCAGCCCGGGACGCGCGTTATCACGCATTCATCGAAGTGACTCGGCCCGGTGAAGTGCTGCTGACAGCCCAGCACCGCGACGATCAGGCGGAAACCCTGTTGTTTCGTCTGTTGCGCGGAGCGGGCGTGCGCGGATTGTCCGGTATGCCGCGTCAACGCCCGTTGGGTAGAGGGCATCTGCTGCGGCCATTGCTTGATGTCACGCGGGCTGAACTGGAGGCTTATGCCGGTGCGCACGGCTTGAGCTGGATTGAAGATCCCTCGAACCAGGATCGGCAGTACTCGCGCAATTACCTTAGGCATCAAGTCTTCCCCGTGCTGATCCAGCGCTGGCCGCAAGCGGTGGCGACCATGGCCCGCAGCGCGGCGCATTTGACTGAAGCGCAGGGGTTGCTCGAAGAGCTGGCCGACATGGATTTGCGTGAGGCCAGCGCTGCCAGTGAGTTCGACTGGCTGGGGTTGCGATCCCTTGAACTGGCGCCGCTTGCGCAATTGTCTGTTGCCCGGCAGCGCAATGCCTTGAGTCATTGGCTCGAACCGTTGACCCGTCTGCCGGACACCGACCATTGGTCGGGTTGGGAGGATTTGCGCGACGCCAACGGCGATGCCTGTCCGGTGTGGCGGCTGGCGGACGGTGAACTGCACCGTGCAGGCGGGCGGATCTGGTGGCTGTCCGGTTGCTGGTTGCGTCCACTGCCCGTCGCCGGAGCGTGGCAGGATCCGGCGTCACCGCTGGCTATCCCGGACAACGGCGTGCTTTCGCTCACCGGGCAAATACCCGATGGCCCGTTACAGATCCGCTATCGTGAAGGGGGAGAGGTCATGATTTTGCCTGGCCGCGGCCATCGGGACCTGAAACGTTTGCTCAATGAAAACGGTGTACCGTCCTTCGTACGCGGCAGATTGCCGCTGCTCTACAAAAACGACCAATTGCTGGCAGTGGCGAACCTGAAAGGACTCGACGGTAGTGTGAGCGGAGGCTGGAATTTACATTGGCAGCCACCAGGCGAGGATCTGGGTTTGAGATGAAAGGGGCTTTCCGGTAGACTACGCTCCCTTCTTGATACAACTTCTGTGGATTCGCCTGAATTGCAGGAGTTGCCGATTACCAGGCAGTCTTTGCTGGGCGATTCCAAAAAATGTGTAGCGAGCAACGAACCGGTGTTTCATTTTCCGGTCTGTCCCAACGCGGCGGTTTTTTTGAAAGGTGCACTGTGATTAATGCAGGTGATCGGGGGCTTCGGCCTTCCTTCGCTTTCCCCGGCGGCTCGGACCGCTTTAACGCAGACTTCTAGGGTTTTTCATGACGCGCTACATATTCGTCACGGGCGGTGTTGTTTCTTCATTGGGGAAAGGCATTGCATCGGCATCATTGGCGGCCATCCTGGAGGCGCGGGGACTTAAGGTCACCATGCTGAAGCTGGACCCGTACATCAACGTCGACCCGGGCACCATGAGCCCGTTCCAGCACGGTGAAGTGTTCGTCACTCACGACGGCGCCGAGACCGACCTGGACCTGGGCCACTACGAGCGGTTCATCCGCACGACCATGACCCAGAACAACAACTTCACCACCGGCCGTGTCTACGAACACGTCCTGCGCAAAGAGCGCCGTGGTGACTACCTGGGTGCAACCATCCAGGTGATCCCGCACATCACCGACGAAATCAAGCGCCGCATCATCAAGGGTGCGGGCGACGCTGACGTGGCTATGGTCGAGATCGGCGGCACCGTGGGTGACATCGAGTCGCAACCGTTCCTCGAGGCGATCCGCCAACTGCGTTTCGAAGTCGGCGCCAAGCGCGCGATGCTGATGCACCTGACACTGGTGCCGTACATCGCCACTGCCGGCGAAACCAAGACCAAGCCAACCCAGCACTCGGTGAAGGAACTGCGTTCCATCGGCCTGCAACCTGACGTGCTGGTCTGCCGCTCCGACCACCCGATCGATATTTCCTCGCGTCGCAAGATCGCGCAATTCACCAACGTTGAAGAGCGTGCGGTGATCGGCCTGGAAGACGCTGACACCATCTACAAGATCCCGGGCATCCTGCATTCCCAGGGCCTGGACGATTTCGTCGTCGAGCGTTTCGGCCTGCAATGCGGCGGTGCCGATCTGTCCGAGTGGGAAGCCGTGGTCGACGCCAAGCTCAACCCTGAGCACGAAGTCACCATCGCCATGGTCGGCAAGTACATGGAACTGCTGGACGCCTACAAGTCGCTGATCGAAGCGATGAGTCATGCCGGCATCAGCAACCGTACCAAGGTCAACCTGCGCTACATCGATTCCGAAGACATCGAGAACCAGGGCACTGCGTTGCTGGAAGGCGTCGATGCCATCCTGGTACCTGGCGGCTTCGGTCTGCGTGGCGTTGAAGGCAAGATCACTGCCGTTCAATACGCTCGCGAAAACAAGGTTCCGTACCTGGGCATCTGCCTAGGCATGCAAGTGGCCGTTATCGAGTTCGCCCGTAACGTGATGGGCTGGAAAGACGCCAACTCCACCGAGTTCGATCGTGCAAGCGGTCACCCGGTCGTGGGCCTGATCACCGAGTGGGAAGATGCCACCGGCGCTGTCGAAACCCGTACCGAAACTTCCGATCTGGGCGGCACCATGCGCCTGGGTGCGCAGGATTGCCTGCTGGAGCCGGGCTCCCTGGTCCACGGTTGCTACGGCAAGGATGTGATTGTCGAGCGTCATCGTCATCGCTACGAAGTGAACAACAACCTGCTGCCGCAAATCATGGAGGCTGGTTTGAAAATCTCCGGTCGCTCCGGGGATGGCGCACTGGTTGAAGTGGTTGAAGCTCCGGATCACCCATGGTTCGTCGCTTGCCAGTTCCACCCAGAGTTCACCTCGACGCCACGCGACGGTCACCCGCTGTTCAGCGGTTTCGTCAAGGCAGCGTTGACTCAACACCAGAAGAAGGCGTAACCCCGATGGCACAGAAGATCATCCGCGTCGGCGACATCGAGATTGCCAACGACAAACCCATGGTGCTGTTCGGCGGCATGAATGTGCTGGAAAGCCGTGACATGGCAATGCAGGTTTGCGAAGAGTATGTGAAGGTCACCGAAAAGCTCGGTATCCCTTACGTGTTCAAGGCCAGTTTCGATAAGGCCAACCGGTCTTCTGTGACCTCCTATCGTGGTCCTGGCCTGGAAGAGGGCATGCGCATCTTCCAGGACATCAAGCAAGCCTTCGGCGTGCCGATCATCACCGACGTCCACGAACCTGAGCAGGCCGCGGTCGTCGCTGAAGTCTGCGACATCATCCAGTTGCCAGCCTTCCTGTCACGCCAGACCGACCTCGTGGTCGCGATGGCCAAGACCGGTGCAGTGATCAACATCAAGAAAGCCCAGTTCCTCGCGCCTCAGGAAATGAAACACATCCTGAACAAATGCGTAGAAGCCGGTAACGATCAGTTGATCCTCTGCGAGCGTGGTTCGAGCTTCGGCTACAACAACCTGGTCGTCGACATGCTCGGCTTCGGCATCATGAAGCAGTTTGAATACCCGGTGTTCTTCGACGTGACCCATGCGCTGCAAATGCCTGGCGGTCGTTCCGATTCCGCCGGTGGTCGTCGCGCCCAGGTCCTCGATCTGGCAAAAGCCGGCATGAGCCAGTCCCTGGCCGGCCTGTTCCTGGAAGCCCACCCGGATCCGGACAACGCCAAATGCGACGGTCCTTGCGCCTTGCGCCTGGACAAACTGGAGCCATTCCTGGCCCAGCTCAAGGCTTTGGACGAACTGGTGAAGAGTTTTCCGACGGTAGAAACCGCGTAATTCTCAATTCTCCGGTAAAGTACCGCACGATTTAACGCTCAGGCCCTCGGGCCTGAGCCTTGTCGTCTGCAAGACAGCCCGCTGCACCTCACTTGCCGACGATTGAAGATTTCCTACAGCTGCGTCGTTTTCGTCAACTTTGGAGTGTTTACAACAATGGCTAAAATCGTCGACATCAAAGGTCGTGAAGTTCTCGACTCCCGTGGCAATCCCACCGTGGAAGCGGACGTGCTTCTCGACAACGGCATCATCGGCAGTGCCTGCGCGCCGTCCGGTGCTTCCACTGGCTCGCGTGAAGCGCTCGAGCTGCGTGATGGCGACAAGAGCCGTTACCTGGGCAAGGGCGTTCTGAAGGCAGTAGCCAACATCAACGGTCCGATCCGCGACCTGTTGAAAGGCATGGACCCAAGCGACCAGAAAGCGCTCGATCTGGCAATGATCAAGCTCGACGGTACTGAAAACAAAGGCTCCCTGGGCGCCAACGCGATCCTCGCCGTTTCCCTGGCCGCGGCCAAGGCAGCAGCACAGGACCAGGACCTGCCGCTGTACGCTCACATCGCCAACCTGAACGGCACCCCGGGTGTCTACTCGATGCCGGTTCCGATGATGAACATCATCAACGGCGGCGAGCACGCCGATAACAACGTCGACATCCAGGAATTCATGGTTCAGCCGGTTGGCGCCAAGTCTTTCTCGGAAGGTCTGCGCATGGGCACCGAGATTTTCCACCACCTCAAAGCTGTGCTGAAGGCCCGTGGCCTGAGCACTGCCGTGGGTGACGAAGGTGGTTTCGCGCCGAACCTGGCTTCCAACGAAGACGCTTTGAAAGTGATCTCCGAAGCCGTGGCCAACGCCGGTTACAAGCTGGGCACCGACGTGACCCTGGCTCTGGACTGCGCAGCCAGCGAATTCTACGAAGACGGCAAGTACAACCTGTCCGGCGAAGGCCAGGTGTTCACCGCCGAAGGTTTCGCTGACTACCTCAAAGGCCTGACCGAGCGCTACCCGATCATCTCCATCGAAGATGGCCTGGACGAGTCCGACTGGGCTGGCTGGAAGATCCTCACCGACAAGATCGGCGAGAAAACCCAACTGGTAGGCGACGACCTGTTCGTCACCAACACCAAGATCCTGAAAGAAGGCATCGACAAGAAGATCGCCAACTCGATCCTGATCAAGTTCAACCAGATCGGCACCCTGACCGAAACCCTGGAAGCCATCCAGATGGCCAAGGCTGCCGGTTACACCGCCGTGATCTCGCACCGCTCCGGCGAAACCGAAGACTCGACCATTGCCGACCTGGCCGTGGGCACCTCGGCTGGCCAGATCAAGACCGGTTCCCTGTGCCGTTCCGACCGCGTTTCCAAGTACAACCAACTGCTGCGTATCGAAGAGCAGTTGAACGGCAAAGCCAAGTACAACGGTCGCAGCGAGTTCCGCGGTTAAGCGGTAACTGGTAAAAAGACACCGGATTGTGTCGGAAAAATCGCTACAGCGACGTTTTTGCCACTAATCTGATGCCTTATAAGCACAAGCCTGGTTCTTCCAGGCTTCGTGCTATCAGAAGCTTCACGTTTGGCATGGCTGTCTTTTTTCACTGGATACCTGATATTCGATGCGCAGTCCCAATTGGTTGTTCCTCGTCTTGCTCCTGCTGCTGGCTGGCCTGCAGTACCGCTTGTGGGTGGGTAATGGCAGCCTGGCGCAAGTGGCCGAGTTGACTCAGCAGATTGCCGATCAGCAAGCTGAGAACCAGACATTGCTGGAACGCAATCGGGTGATGGACGCTGAAGTCAGTGAGTTGAAAAAGGGCATGGAGACCGTTGAAGAGCGGGCTCGCCATGAGTTGGGCATGGTCAAGGACGGTGAAACCCTTTACCAGCTCGCGCAATGAACCAGACCTTGCCGGCCTTCTGGGCCGTGATTCCTGCCGCGGGCGTCGGTGCCCGTATGGCTGCAGACCGTCCCAAGCAATACTTGCAACTGGGCGGGCGCACTATTCTCGAACACAGCCTCGGCTGTTTCCTTGGTCATCCAGGCCTGAAAGGTCTGGTGGTCAGTCTTGCTGTTGACGATCCTTATTGGCCGAACCTGGCGTGTGCCAGTGATCCGCGTATTGCCCGGGTCGAGGGTGGCTCCGAACGTTCCGGGTCGGTGCTCAATGCGTTGCTGCACCTGCATGCGCAAGGTGCCGACGATGAGGATTGGGTACTGGTTCACGATGCCGCACGGCCGAACCTCAGTCGTGGCGATCTGGACAAGCTGCTGGCTGAGCTGGCAGACGATCCTGTCGGCGGACTGCTGGCGGTTCCGGCTCGGGATACGCTCAAGCGAGTCGACAAGCACGGTCGCGTGGTCGAAACCGTGGATCGCAGCGTGATCTGGCAGGCCTACACACCGCAGATGTTTCGCCTTGGGGCGTTGCATCGGGCTTTGGCGGACAGTCTGGTGGCCGATGCCGTTATTACTGACGAAGCTTCGGCGATGGAGTGGGCCGGTTCGGCCCCACGTCTGATCGAAGGACGGTCCGACAACCTCAAGGTCACGCGTCCTGAAGACCTTGAATGGTTGAGGCAGCGTTGGGCCAATCGTCGCTAAAAGATCGCAGCCTGCGGCAGCTCCTACAGGATTTCAGGTGATCCGCAAATGGATGTCGTACCCGTTCTCTGTAGGAGCTGCCGCAGGCTGCGATCTTTTGATCTTAAATCCTGTACTCCTGCCTTTCTGCCAATCCCTCCTTCAAAAAATCCACCAACTTGCGCACCTTCGGAGACAAATGCCGCTGCTGCGGATACAGCGCCCAAACCGCCGTGTTCGGTGGTTGATGTGCTTCCAGCAATGAAATCAACGCGCCGCTATTCAAATGTTCCAGCACGTAATAGTCCGGCAACTGACACAGTCCTACGCCTTGCAGCGCGGCATCCAGTACGGCTTGCCCACTGTTGCAACGCCAGTTTCCCTGCACCCTTTGCGAAAACTCCCGCCCGTTCTGTTCCAGTTGCCATAAGTCCGAGCTGCCGATTAGGCAGTTGTGGCGACTGAGTTCCGACAGGCTGTGCGGCCGACCGTAATGCTCAATGTAAGAAGGCGATGCGCAGAGAAACATACGCCGTGGCGCGAGGCGGGTGGCGACCAGCCGTGAGTCCTGCAAACGCCCGAGGCGAATCGCCAGGTCGAGGCCTTCGTGCACCAGGTCAAGCTGGCGATTGGTCAGTTCAATGTCGATGCGCAGTTGCGGATACAGCCCCATGAAGCGGGTCACCAGCGGCACAATGAAGCGCTCGCCGTACGCCACGGCGCAGGTCATGCGCAGCATGCCCTTGGGTTCGCTGGTCAGGTCGCCCACCGCCCGCAAGGCCTCTTCGCGGCCGTCCTGCAAACGCTGGCAGTGCTGCAGGAAGGTTTGCCCGGCTTCGGTCAGCGTGACCCGGCGAGTACTGCGATAGAGCAGACGGGTTTGCAGGCGCTCTTCGAGGCGTACGATTTGTCGACTGATATGGGAAGAAGAAACCCCGAGGCGTTCCGCGGCAGCGGTAAACTGGCTGCATTCAGCCACGGCGACAAATTCGTCGATTCCTTCCCAGCGGTTTTCGGACATGGATGATTATCCCTGTGCAGCAATAATGTTTTGCTTTTGTCCGGATTATTCACTGTAAGGCGCTGTATTACACTCCCTGTCTCGTTTTCTTCACTGGAGAGTCATCATGATCAAGTCGCGCGCCGCCGTTGCCTTCGAGGCCAAGAAACCCCTCGAAATCGTTGAAGTCGATGTCGCTATGCCCAAGGCCGGCGAAGTCTTGCTGCGCGTGGTGGCTTCCGGTGTCTGCCATACCGATGCCTACACCTTGTCCGGCGCTGATCCGGAAGGCATCTTCCCGTCGATCCTCGGCCATGAGGGTGGGGCGATCGTGGAAGCGATTGGCGAGGGCGTGACTTCCCTTGCGGTCGGCGACCATGTGATCCCGCTGTACACCCCGGAATGCGGCAAGTGCAAATTCTGTCTGTCGGGCAAAACCAACCTCTGCCAGGCGATTCGAGCGACCCAGGGTAAAGGCCTGATGCCGGATGGCACTTCGCGTTTTTCCTACAAGGGCGAAACGATTTTTCATTACATGGGCACCTCGACTTTTTCCGAGTACACCGTGCTGCCAGAAATCTCCGTCGCCAAGATTCCTAAAGAAGCACCGCTGGAAAAAGTCTGCCTGTTGGGCTGCGGTGTCACCACCGGCATCGGTGCGGTACTCAACACCGCGAAGGTGAAACCGGGTGACACCGTAGCCATTTTCGGCCTCGGCGGCATCGGTCTGTCGGCTGTCATTGGCGCTGTCAAAGCCAAGGCTGCCCGTATCATCGCGATCGACATCAATCCGGCGAAATTCGAAATCGCCAAACAGTTGGGTGCAACCGACTGCGTGAATCCGAAGGACTTCGATCGCCCGATCCAGGAAGTCATCGTCGACATGACCGATGGTGGCGTCGATTTTTCATTCGAGTGCATCGGCAACGTGCAACTGATGCGCGCGGCGCTGGAGTGCTGCCACAAGGGCTGGGGCGAATCGGTCATCATCGGCGTTGCCGGTGCCGGGCAGGAAATCTCGACCCGTCCGTTCCAGTTGGTCACCGGTCGTGTCTGGCGCGGTTCGGCGTTTGGTGGCGTGCGCGGCCGTACCGAATTGCCAAGCTATGTGGAAATGGCCGAGTCCGGTGAGATTCCGCTGGATACCTTCATCACCCACACCATGGGCCTTGAAGATATCAACAAGGCGTTTGACCTGATGCATGAAGGAAAAAGCATTCGCTCCGTCATCCATTTCTGAGGTCTGTCATGAGCCTGGAAAATATCTCCTGCCAGAAAAGCTTCGGCGGCTGGCACAAGCGCTATCGCCATCGCTCGGAAGTGCTCGGCTGCGACATGGTGTTCGCCGTCTACCTGCCACCGCAGGCGGAGCAGGGCGGCAAATTGCCGGTGTTGTACTGGTTGTCCGGCCTGACCTGCACCGACGAGAACTTCATGCAAAAGGCCGGCGCCATGCGCATGGCCGCCGAGTTGGGGCTGATCATCGTCGCACCGGACACCAGCCCTCGCGGTCCTGATGTGCCGGGCGATCCGGATGGCACCTGGGACTTCGGCCTTGGCGCCGGGTTTTATCTGAATGCAACCCAGGAACCCTGGTCGCGCCACTATCGGATGCATGACTATGTCGTGCAGGAATTGCCGACATTGGTCGAAGCCCATTTCCCTGCGTCGGACAAACGCGGCATCAGTGGCCATTCCATGGGCGGCCACGGTGCGCTGGTCTGCGCATTGCGCAATCCGGGGCGCTATCTGTCGGTATCGGCGTTCTCGCCCATCAACAATCCGATGGATTGCCCGTGGGGGCAGAAAGCCTTCTCCCGCTATCTGGGAGAGGACCGTTCGAAATGGCGCGAATGGGATGCCTGCGCGTTGATTGCCGAGGCTGATGAAAAGCTGTCGCTGTTGGTCGACCAAGGTGATCGCGATGATTTCCTCGCCAACCAGCTCAAGCCGGACGCCTTGCAGCAGGCGGCCAAACTGGCGGGTCACCCGTTGACGTTGCGCCTGCAACCCGGCTATGACCACAGCTATTTCTTCATCGCCAGTTTCATTGACGACCACTTGCGGCATCACGCGCATGCTCTAGGTGCCTAATGCAGGTAGAATCACGCCCTGACAAAAATCGGGGCGTTTTTTTATGCGTATTGGCCACGGCTATGATGTGCACCGTTTCACTGAAGGCGACTTCATCACTCTGGGCGGCGTGCGCATTGCACACAGCTTCGGGCTGCTCGCTCACTCTGACGGTGACGTCCTCTTGCACGCCTTGAGCGATGCCTTGCTCGGCGCCGCGGCGCTGGGAGACATCGGCAAGCATTTCCCGGATACCGACCCGCAATTCAAGGGCGCCGACAGCCGTGCGCTGTTGCGTCACGTCGTCGCGCTGGTCCATGCCAAGGGCTGGAAAGTCGGCAACGTCGATAACACCATTGTCGCCCAGACGCCGAAAATGGCCCCGCATATCGAATCGATGCGCGCGCTGATTGCCGCGGATCTTCAAGTAGAGTTGGATCAAGTGAACGTGAAAGCTACCACCACCGAAAAGCTCGGCTTTGTCGGTCGCGAAGAGGGCATTGCCGTGCACTCCGTTGCCTTGTTGCTGCGCGCATGAACGAGGCGCAACTGCTCGGCCCGCGGGCCTATGGTGAGCCCCTCGGCACCGCGGTACTGAAAGCCATCGCGGAAGATTTCCAGGTCGACGAAGTCCTCGACATCCCCCTGAGTGGCGAAGGCGAACACTTGTGGATCTGGGTGGAAAAGCGCGGTCTGAACACAGAAGAAGCGGCACGACGGATTGCCAAGGCAGCAGGTGTGCCATTGCGCACCGTCAGCTATGCCGGGCTCAAGGATCGTCAGGCGTTGACTCGCCAGTGGTTCAGCGTGCAACTGCCGGGCAAGGCCGACCCTGATCTGTCGGCCGCGCAAAACGATACGCTGAAGATTCTCAAGACCGCCCGCCACAAGCGCAAGTTGCAACGCGGTGCGCACTCGGCCAACGGCTTCACCTTGCGCCTGACGCAATTCGCCGGCGACAAGCCTGCGCTTGAAGAGCGTCTGCAACTGATTGCCAAACAAGGTATCCCCAATTATTTCGGCGCCCAGCGTTTCGGCCATGACGGCGGCAACGTCGTCGACGCACGCGCCTGGGCCGCGCGCAAGGCTTTGCCGGAGCAGCGCAATGTGCGCTCGCGTCTGCTTTCCACTGCGCGCAGTTTTCTGTTCAATCAGGTGCTGGCCGCGCGTGTCGCCGATGGCACCTGGCAGCGTGCCTTGGTGGGCGATCTGCTGGCGTTCACCGACAGTCGCAGCTTTTTCCCGGCAGGCGAAGCCGAGTGCAGCGACCCGCGCCTGGCGATTCTCGATCTGCACCCGACCGGTCCGCAGTGGGGCGAAGGTGACTCGCCGGCCACGGGCGTTGTCCATGAACTGGAGCAGGCCATCGCCGCACGCGAAGCAGATTTGCGTGACTGGTTGATCAACGCCGGTATGAGCCACGAACGTCGCATCCTGCGGCTGCCCATTGGCGGGCTGACGTGGCATTATCCCGAGCCTGACATTCTGCAACTGGAATTCATCCTGCCGGCCGGATGCTTCGCCACCGTATTGGTGCGTGAGCTTGTTGATCTGGTGCCGGTGGGGCAGACGGACAGCCCATGCGTATTCTGATTTCTAACGACGATGGGGTAACCGCACCCGGTCTCGCCGCGCTTTATGCTGCGCTGGCGGATTACACCGAATGCGTGGTTATCGCCCCGGACCAGGACAAAAGCGGCGCCAGCAGTTCGCTGACGCTCGACCGTCCGTTGCACCCGCAAACCCTGGCCAACGGCTTTATCAGCCTCAACGGCACACCCACCGATTGCGTGCACCTGGGCCTCAACGGCCTGCTGGAGCGCGAAGCGGACATGGTGGTTTCCGGTATCAACCTGGGCGCGAACCTGGGGGACGATGTCCTGTATTCCGGTACGGTGGCGGCGGCCCTTGAGGGGCGTTTCCTGAAACACCCTTCATTTGCCTTTTCGCTGGTCTCACGTCAGGTAGAGAACCTTCCCACAGCTGCCTATTTCGCGCGCAAACTGGTCGAAGCCCATGCTGACCTGGATCTGCCGCCGCGTACGGTACTGAACGTGAACATTCCCAATTTGCCGCTGGACCATATCCGCGGTATCCAGCTGACCCGCCTGGGTCATCGCGCCCGTGCCGCGGCACCGATGAAAGTGGTGGATCCGCGGGGCAAGTCCGGTTACTGGATCGCGGCGGCCGGGGATGCCGAAGACGGTGGCCCGGGTACCGATTTCCATGCAGTGATGCAGGGTTATGTTTCGATCACGCCGTTGCAACTGGATCGCACCTTCAATGATGCCTTCAGAAGTCTGGACGGCTGGCTGGAGGGACTGCGCTGATGGGTCGCGAACAAGACGATATGCTGCGTCGCGGCATTGGCATGACCTCCCAGCGAACCCGGGAGCGGCTCATCCAGCGCCTGTACGAAGAAGGTATCTCCAACGCCAGGGTGCTGGAGGTCATTCGCCGGACCCCGCGCCACCTGTTCGTCGACGAAGCGCTGGCGCATCGTGCTTATGAAGACACAGCGCTGCCGATCGGCAATAACCAGACTATCTCCCAGCCATATATGGTGGCGCGCATGAGCGAGCTGCTGCTGGAGGCAGGTCCCCTCGACAAGGTGCTGGAGATCGGCACCGGCTCGGGTTATCAGACGGCGGTGCTGTCGCAACTCGTCGAGCGTGTGTTCTCGGTCGAGCGCATCAAGGTTTTGCAGGATCGTGCGAAGGAACGTCTGGTCGAACTGAACCTGCGCAACGTGGTGTTCCGCTGGGGCGATGGCTGGGAGGGCTGGCCGGCACTGGCGCCGTACAACGGGATTATCGTCACTGCAGTGGCGACCGATGTGCCCCAGGCATTGCTTGACCAGTTGGCACCGGGAGGCCGAATGGTGATCCCTGTCGGGTCCGGAGAAGTCCAGCAATTGATGCTGATCATTCGCGAGGAACAGGGTTTTTCCAGGCATGTTCTGGGGGCTGTACGCTTCGTGCCATTGCTCAATGGGCCACTGGCCTGAGCATTTGTTTCGGCACGCTGAATTCTCTGCGATTGCCTTTGTCTTACAGCGGCATCGTGCGGTTAAACGGGATTCATCGTCAGGCAGCAAACGTGTGCGCGACACCGATTCGCTACATTAAAGGTACAGCGTGCACGGCCCGTTATACTTGCGACAGTTCATTGCCGAAATCCGGCATTTCACATTTTCAGCCACCACAGAGGGAGCGGCGGGTGAGTCTCACAGTCATTGCGCAGCGAATGAGTAAAACGAGTTTTCAGCGCCTGGTGACTGGCCTTGTCTTGAGCACCTTGCTGGTCGGTTGTTCCAGCAACAAATCCAGCGATGTTCGTGTCGTGGACAGCAACAATGCCGCGCCTCAGCGCCCGGTCGTGACCACGGGACAATACGTCGTTCGGCCCAAGGACACCCTGTTCTCCATCGCCTTTCGTTACGGCTGGGACTACAAGGCCCTGGCGGCACGCAATAACATTCCTGCGCCTTACACCATTCGTCCGGGTCAGACGATTCGCTTTGATGGTCGCACCGATTCAACGTCGACGACGGTGGTCAGTTCGTCCAGTTCAACACCTTCGTCGTCGAGTAAAACAACGGTCATCCGTCGTCCGGTAAACGGTGCGACCACCAGCACGACAACGATTGTACCGTCCGTCGCGAACAAGCCTGCCCCGGCTCCATTGCCCCCTCCCGGGCCAGCCCCGACCGGCTGGGGATGGCCATCTAATGGCATTCTTATCGGGAAATTCTCTTCAAACGGTAGTTTGAATAAAGGAATTGATATCGCCGGAGATTTGGGACAGCCTGTTTTAGCTGCGTCTGATGGGACGGTGGTGTATGCCGGGAGTGGCTTAAGGGGCTACGGCGAATTAGTGATCATCAAACACAGTGAAACCTACGTCAGTGCCTACGGACATAACCGCAGGCTTTTGGTTCGGGAGGGGCAGCAGGTCAAGGTCGGACAGACAATTGCCGAAATGGGGTCAACGGGTACAGACCGGGTGAAACTGCATTTTGAGATTCGCCGCCAGGGTAAACCTGTAGATCCGCTGCAATTCCTGCCACGTCGTTGATCGCTTACCAGCCTGTTCCGTCGCGTAGAGGGGAACAGGCTCCAGCGTTGCCAGGGAGAAAGGCGCCGCTTGAGCTTGAGGTCGAACTCACCAAAGGACTATAACAATGGCTCTCAGTAAAGAAGTGCCGGAGTTTGACATCGACGATGAGGTTCTCCTGATGGAGAGCAGCATCGATATGGATTCGATGTCGAATGATGAAGGGGCGGCTCCACCTTCCGTTCGTGCCAAATCCAAACACTCCGCATCGTTGAAACAACACAAGTACATTGACTACACGCGGGCACTTGATGCCACGCAGCTGTATCTCAATGAAATTGGTTTCTCTCCCCTGCTGTCACCCGAAGAAGAAGTTCATTTTGCGCGCCTGTCGCAAAGTGGCGATCCGGCCGGGCGCAAACGCATGATTGAAAGTAACCTGCGGCTGGTGGTGAAAATCGCCCGACGCTACGTCAATCGTGGGTTGTCGCTGCTGGACCTGATCGAAGAGGGCAACCTCGGCTTGATCCGGGCGGTGGAGAAGTTCGATCCGGAACGCGGTTTCCGCTTCTCGACCTACGCGACCTGGTGGATTCGCCAGACCATCGAACGCGCAATCATGAATCAGACCCGGACCATCCGGTTGCCGATCCATGTGGTCAAAGAGCTGAATGTGTACCTGCGGGCTGCGCGGGAGTTGACGCAAAAACTCGACCATGAACCCTCACCCGAAGAAATCGCCAACCTGCTGGAAAAGCCGGTTGGAGAGGTCAAGCGTATGCTCGGCCTGAACGAGCGGGTTTCTTCGGTCGACGTCTCGTTGGGTCCGGACTCGGATAAAACCCTGCTTGATACCCTGACTGACGACCGTCCAACCGATCCATGCGAACTGCTGCAGGACGACGACCTGTCCCAGAGCATCGATCAATGGCTCTCGGAGCTGACCGACAAGCAACGCGAAGTGGTAGTACGCCGCTTCGGCCTGCGCGGTCATGAAAGCAGCACCCTTGAAGACGTAGGCCTGGAAATCGGCCTGACCCGTGAGCGGGTCAGACAGATTCAGGTCGAAGGCTTGAAGCGGCTGCGCGAGATCCTGGAAAAAAATGGTCTGTCGAGCGAGTCGCTGTTCCAATAAGGCGCTCACTGCGATGGCATAAAAAACCCCGACCGGATCGGGGTTTTTTATTGTCTGAGCAGAAGAACGAGTCCACTCGGGATTTTGGTTTCGTGCTGTAAGTCCAGGCTTACACTTGCGTAAGTGTTCGTTATTTTTACACCCTGGCAATCGTCCATACTGAACTCTATTTTCCTATATCTTTATGATTTATATGGCTATTTTTTATTGTTGATGAAGTGTGATAGTTAGAATTCGCGCCAAGGGGGCGGTTGATCTTCGAGGGGAAAACTCTAATATTCAGGTTGTGTCGACGGATAGACACGTCCTTCATGGATGAAGGAAATGGACATCGCAGGACGCGATTCATCAGGACGATGAAAAGGAACACAGGGAATAGGGAAAAAATGTGGGCGGGTCAAACCGCCCCTTTTTTTGCCTGCAGAAAAGCAAAAAGGCCCTTTTGGGGCCTTTTACAGGAACGCGGGGGTAATCAGCGTTCGAGGTCTTTGAGCTTGCTGCCTACAGATTTGTTAATGATGCGATCAAACTTTTCTGCATCAGGCAACGATTCTTTCTTCTCGGTGATGTTAGGCCAGATATCGGCCAACTCAGCGTTCAGCTGAATAAAGTTTTCCATGCCGGCTGGAACTTCATCTTCGGAGAAGATAGCCACGGCAGGGCATTCAGGTTCGCACAGCGCGCAATCGATGCACTCATCCGGGTGGATCACCAGGAAATTCGGGCCTTCGTAAAAGCAGTCCACCGGACAGACTTCTACGCAGTCGGTGTACTTGCACTTGATGCAGTTGTCGGTGACGACGAAGGTCATTTCTAATTTTCTCCTCAGGCGCGGCTTGCTGCGCCCCTTCTCGTAGGGGTCGCCAGGTTCGGGAGCGATAGTCTGCTGGCCAGGCTATTAGCCAGCAGCATCCCAAACCGCGCGAGATTCTAACAGCTTGCAAGCCGCAGCGTTAGATCCGTGTCTTTAGTGTATAGAGCATTTCGAGAGCACGACGTGGCGTCATGTCGTCCAGGTCGAGCTTGGCCAGGTCATCCAGTACCGGGTGCGGCAAGCTGGCAAACAGATCGCTTTGCAGCGGCGCAGCCGGTTTGCCTTTGGCCGGTGCCGGTGTTTCGTGGGGCAGGGCGGTGTCTTCCAGACGGCTCAAATGCTCACGAGCACGGGTGATGACATCACTCGGTACGCCCGCCAGTTGCGCAACGGCCAGGCCATAACTCTGGCTGGCAGGTCCAGGCAGCACGTGGTGCAGGAATACGATGCGTTCGTTGTGCTCGGTGGCATTGAGGTGCACGTTGGCCACCAGTGGCTGGGCTTCCGGCAGGACGGTCAGTTCAAAGTAGTGGGTGGCGAACAGCGTGTAGGCACGCAGATGCGCCAGGCGCTCGGCCGCCGCCCATGCCAGGGACAGACCGTCGAACGTGCTGGTGCCGCGTCCGACTTCGTCCATCAGTACCAGGCTGCGCTCGGTGGCGTTGTGCAGAATGTTCGCGGTTTCACTCATTTCCACCATAAAGGTGGAACGCCCGCCGGCCAGGTCATCACTGGAGCCGATCCGGGTGAAGATGCGGTCGACCAGCGACAATTCGCAACTGGCCGCTGGCACGAAGCTGCCGATGTGCGCCAGCAGCACAATCAATGCGGTCTGACGCATGTAGGTGGATTTACCGCCCATGTTCGGACCGGTGATCACCAGCATGCGGGTGTTGTCGTCCAGGCTCAGGTCGTTGGCCACGAACGGCGTGGTCAGCACTTGTTCGACCACCGGGTGACGACCCTGGCTGATGCGCATGCACGGTTCGCTGACGAAGCGCGGGCAGTTCAGGTCGAGGTTCAGCGCACGCTCGGCCAGGTTGCTCAAAACGTCCAGCTCGGCCAGGGCGCCGGCGGTGTCCTGCAATGGCGGCAGCTGGGCGATCAGATCTTCGAGCAGCGCTTCGTAAAGCATCTTCTCGCGGGCCAGGGCACGGCTCTTGGCCGACAATGCCTTGTCTTCGAACGCTTTGAGTTCCGGTGTAATGAAGCGCTCGGCACCTTTGAGCGTCTGGCGGCGAATGTAGTCGGCCGGTGCCGATTCCGCCTGCTTGCTTGGCAGTTCGATGAAGTAGCCGTGGATGCGGTTGTAACCGACCTTCAGGTGCGACAGGCCGGTGCGAGCCTTTTCCCGCGCCTCGAGGTCGATCAGGAACTGTCCGGCGTTTTCGCTCAGCGACTGCAGTTCGTCGAGTTCGCTGTCGTAGCCGGTTTTCAGTACGCCGCCGTCACGAATGACCGCGGGCGGGTTGTCGATGATGGCTTTTTCCAGGAGTGCCGCCAGTTCCGGGTAGGTGCTGGTGATGGTGGCGAGTTGCTGGAGATGCGGGGCTTCGAGCTCCGTCATCGCCACTTGCAGCTCCGGCAGTGCGCCGAGGGCGTCACGCAAGCGGGCGAGGTCGCGCGGGCGGGCATTGCGCAGACCGATTCGCGCAAGAATCCGCTCGATGTCGCCGATCTCCTTGAGCTGCGGTTGCAGTCTTTCGAAGCGGTAACCGTCGAGCAGGCAAGTGATCGAGGTCTGACGCGCCAGCAGCACCGTCAAATCGCGCAACGGCCGATTCAGCCAGCGGGTCAGCAGGCGGCTGCCCATGGCGGTCTGGCAGCGGTCGACCACCGATTGCAGGGTGTTGTCGCGCCCCCCGGCCAGGTTGGTGTCGAGCTCCAGGTTACGACGGCTGGCGCCATCGAGCACCACGGTGTCGTCCAGGCGTTCATGCCGCAGGCTGCGCAAATGGGGCAGGGCGGTACGCTGGGTTTCCTTGGCGTAGGCCAGCAGGCAACCGGCGGCGCCGATGGCCAGGGTCAGGTTTTCGCAGCCAAAGCCCTTGAGATCCTGGGTCGAGAATTGCTGGCACAGGCTTTTGAGCGCCGAATCGCGCTCGAAATCCCACGGCGCACGGCGACGCACACCGCGACGTTTTTCCGCCGGCAAATCCTTCGGCCAGTCATCCGGGATCAGCAGCTCTACCGGGTTGACTCGCTCCAGCTCCGCCAGCAGATTTTCCCAACCCTTGATTTCCAGCACGCTGAAATTGCCACTGGTGATGTCCAGCACCGCCAGGCCGAACAGGCGTTCATCACCCAGAACAGCGGCGATCAGGTTATCGCGGCGCTCGTCGAGCAGCGCTTCGTCACTCACCGTCCCCGGCGTGATGATGCGCACGACCTGCCGCTCCACCGGCCCTTTGCTGGTGGCCGGGTCGCCGATCTGCTCGCAGATCACCACCGATTCGCCAAGCTTCACCAGTTTTGCCAGGTAACCCTCGGCGGCATGGTAGGGAATCCCGCACATCGGAATCGCCTGCCCGGCCGACTGCCCACGGGCCGTCAGGGTGATGTCCAGCAACTTGGCGGCCTTCTTCGCGTCTTCATAGAAGATCTCGTAGAAGTCGCCCATGCGGTAGAACATCAGCTGGTCCGGGTGCTGGTTTTTCAGGCGCCAGTACTGTTGCATCATCGGGGTGTGGGAGGACAGGTCGGAGACGGCTTTATTCATCGGATTGTCAGGAAGCTCGTTGAAAGAGGTGGGGCAAAAGCGGGGCAACGGCCGGGCTTTTCCGCGATGGGCGCAAGGTTACCATGGGCGGTCTACCCGACGCAGGCATCACGGCCGGGACTCCTTTGCCATTTGAAATCTGGATATGCATGACTTATGCAAATCGGCATTGTCTTCTTTGAGTAGAGCAAGCACTATGCGCGTTATGCAAAAACGCAACGTATCTACCGTATTAAGAGCATTGCTCGATCAGCACGGGATCTCCCCCACGGAGCTTCACCGTCGAACCGGCGTGCCTCAATCCACGCTCTCGCGCATTCTCAGCGGGAAGATCGTCGATCCCTCGGATAAACATATTTCGAAGATTGCCGAGTATTTCTCCTTGAGCACCGATCAGTTGCGCGGCCGCGCGGACGTCTCGTCTGCCGCTAATGCCGGGCGCGCTCCCGTGCATTCGGAACTCAAGGATATAAGTCTGTGGGATGACGATACCCCCGTCGATGACGACGAGGTGTCGGTCCCCTTTCTTCGCGAGGTTGAATTGGCTGCAGGATCAGGAAGATTCGTCATCGAAGAAAGCGAGCGCTCTAGCTTGCGCTTTGGAAAGCGTAGCCTGCGCCATAACGGCGTGCAGTTCGACCAGGCCAAATGCGTGACAGTGCGGGGCAACAGCATGTTGCCGGTACTGCGTGACGGCGCCACGGTCGGGGTCAATGCCGGCAAGTGCGGTATCGGCGATATCGTTGATGGCGACCTTTACGCAATCAACCACAACGGCCAATTGCGGGTGAAGCAACTGTATCGCCTGCCGACCGGGATTCGCCTGCGCAGCTTCAACCGTGACGAGCATCCGGATGAAGATTACACCTTTCAGGAAATCCAGGAGGAGCCGATTGTTATCCTCGGTCATGTCTTCTGGTGGGGTATGTACGCCCGCTAACGCCCGTGCGTTCAGATAAAACCTGCTTCCCGAGCGGGTTTTTTTTCGCGTGCTGAAAACATTGAATCATCTTTCAATGCGTTAATGCATTGACTGAATATGCATCAATGCATAATCTGCTTGCCTATCTATTCAAGAATGCGGTGTGACCGTTCACTCAAGGAGGCATGAAATGGCCGCTGAGCAATATGCGTTGCTGGACATGCCTCTGTGGCTGGTCATCAGTCTGCCAATACTCGGTGGCGTTGCCGGTGAAATGTGGCGTGCCGATAAAGAGGGCGTTCGTGGCTGGCCCCTTGTCTGGCGCCTGAGCCTGCGGTCTGGCTCCAGCATGATCTGTGGCGCCTCGGTCATCATGTTGCTGCACGCCGCCAATGTTTCCATTTGGGCCGCTTGTGCGGGTGGTTGCCTGGCGGCGATGGCCGGGACAGACGTAGTTTTAGGGCTGTATGAGCGTTGGGCGGTCAAGCGCATGGGTATCGGTCATGCTCCGTCCGGCGACGTGGAAGATTGATTCCCCCGACAGGCCTTTTCCAGAGCCTCTGATTCCTTACATTTTGATCGGTCCTGTCGCTTGCAAGTGCGGTCTGCTCGTGTACGGTTAACCTCATCCCGCCCGATCAGGAGATGACCGTGAACGAAATCACCCAGCTCGCCGCCGAACTTGGCAGACGCCTGCAGGTTCTCAATGCCCACGTCACTACGGCGGAGTCCTGCACCGGCGGTGGCATCGCCGAGGCCATCACCCGGATTCCAGGCAGCTCGGCCTGGTTCGAGGCCGGTTATGTCACCTACTCCAACCGGCAGAAAACCCTGCAACTGGATGTCCCGGTGGAGTTGTTCACCACCGTGGGGGCGGTCAGCCGCGAGGTGGTCGAGGCCATGGTCCGGGGGGCACAGAAGAAAAACAGCGCGTATTTCTCCGTGGCGGTCAGTGGCATCGCCGGGCCGGATGGTGGAACGGCGAGCAAGCCGGTTGGCACGGTTTGGCTGGCCTGGGGTGTCGGAGATCAGGTGTTCTGCGAGCGGAAGCACTTCCCGGGTAATCGCGACGACGTCCGCCGACAAACGGTGAAGGCCGCGCTAGAGGGGCTGCTGCGGTATGCCGCGGCAGAAATCTCAAATCAGGGGTAGGCGATCCGGAATCGCTGTGGAATAATACTGGCTACTTATACAGGTGTTGGCCGTCAGGCCTTATTGATTACGTGAGGACTTTAATGGACGACAACAAGAAGAAAGCCTTGGCTGCGGCCCTGGGTCAGATCGAACGTCAATTCGGCAAGGGTGCCGTAATGCGTATGGGCGATCAGGACCGTCAGGCGATCCCGGCCATCTCCACTGGCTCTCTGGGTCTGGACATCGCTCTTGGTATCGGCGGTCTGCCAAAAGGCCGTATTGTTGAAATCTACGGTCCCGAATCTTCCGGTAAAACCACGCTGACCTTGTCCGTGATCGCCCAGGCTCAAAAAGCCGGCGCGACCTGCGCATTCGTCGACGCCGAACACGCCCTCGACCCTGAGTACGCCGGCAAGCTGGGCGTCAACGTCGACGACCTGCTGGTTTCCCAGCCGGACACCGGCGAGCAGGCCCTGGAAATCACCGACATGCTGGTGCGTTCCAACGCGGTTGACGTGATCATCGTCGACTCCGTGGCCGCGCTGGTGCCAAAGGCTGAAATCGAAGGCGAAATGGGTGACATGCACGTGGGCCTGCAAGCCCGTTTGATGTCCCAGGCGCTGCGTAAAATCACCGGTAACATCAAGAACGCCAACTGCCTGGTGATCTTCATCAACCAGATCCGTATGAAAATCGGCGTGATGTTCGGTAGCCCGGAAACCACCACCGGTGGTAACGCACTGAAGTTCTACGCATCGGTTCGTCTGGACATCCGTCGTACCGGCGCGGTGAAAGAAGGTGATGAAGTCGTCGGTAGCGAAACCCGCGTCAAGGTTGTAAAGAACAAGGTGGCTTCGCCGTTCCGTCAGGCCGAGTTCCAGATTCTTTACGGCAAGGGCATCTACCTCAACGGCGAGATGATCGACCTGGGGGTTCTGCACGGTTTCGTTGAGAAGTCCGGCGCCTGGTATGCCTATGAAGGCACCAAGATCGGTCAGGGCAAGGCCAACTCGGCCAAGTTCCTGGCAGACAACCCGGAAGTCGCGGCAAAGCTGGAGAAGCAACTGCGTGACAAGCTGCTGTCCCCGGCATCGGTAGCAGATGCCAAAGCTTCTGCGGTCAAAGAGACCGAAGACGACCTGGCTGACGCTGATATCTGATCGAAGCAATGACCGCCGTACTCGATACACTCGTCGCGGTGCGACGAACCGCAATGGACCTGCTCGCACGACGCGAGCACGGTCGTGTCGAGCTGACGCGTAAACTGCGTCAGCGCGGCGCCCTCCCTGACATGATCGAAACAGCACTCGACCGGTTGACGGAAGAGGGGTTGTTGTCCGAGGCCCGTTACCTCGAAAGTTTCGTTTCCTACCGCGCCCGCTCCGGTTATGGCCCTTTACGCATCCGTGAGGAGTTGAGCCAGCGCGGCCTGCAGCGCAGCGATATTGAACTCGCCCTGCGTGAGAGCGGTATCGACTGGCAGGAGCAACTGGCCGATACCTGGCGGCGCAAGTTCTCCGGGCAATTGCCGGCAGACGCCCGGGAGCGAGCCAAACAAGGCCGGTTCCTGGCGTATCGGGGATACTCCATGGAAATGATCAACCGCCTGTTCAGCGGTCGAGGAATGGACGATTGAACTGAAACGGCCCGCTATTTCGATAACGGGCCGTTTTTTATGCCTCACGTAACCTTTGAGGGCTCCCGCGTGCGTTGCTGCACTTGGGGTTTTGATTGTGCCCAGTTTTCCGGCAGGTTGATGTGGTCCACAAGCTCGCGCAGGCGGCCATGATTGCGGGCGTTGAAGTTGAAGACCAACCGCGTCAGATGGCTGAATTCGGCTTCGTCGTGTTCTTCGCCGCTGTAAGTTTGCTGATGGAAATGATCGCTCAGACACAGGTCGGCGAAAGCCTCCTGTATGTGTTCGAGTGCGTGGTCGCTGAGTGCGTGATTCATGCGAATCAGGAACTGATGCTTGAGCCAGCGACTGGAGTGGAAGTTGCTGTAGAACTGGTTGATGTGCTCTACCGCTTCTTCGACGTTGTAGACCAGTTTCACCAGCTTCATGTCAGTGGACAGGATGTAGTGGTTTTCCTCCAGTTGCTGGTGAATGAAGTCCAGTGCGCCTTGCCAGAATTTGCCGCCCGGCGTGTCCAGTAGCACCACTGGCACCAATGGGCTCTTGCCGGTCTGGATCAGCGTCAGCACTTCCAGCGCTTCATCCAGCGTACCGAAGCCGCCCGGGCACAGCACCAGGGCATCGGCTTCCTTGACGAAGAACAGCTTGCGAGTGAAGAAGAAGTGGAAGGGCAGCAGGTTGGTCGTGCCGTCGACAGTGGGGTTGGCATGTTGCTCGAAGGGCAGCGTGATGTTGAACCCCAGGCTGTGTGTCAGGCCGGCGCCATCATGGGCGGCGGCCATGATGCCGCCGCCAGCGCCGGTAATGACCATCATGTCCGAGCGCGCCAGCGCAGCGCCGAGCTCCCGGGCCATGCTGTAGAGCGGATGTTCCATGGGAGTACGGGCCGAGCCGAAAACAGTGACTTTGCGTCGCCCCTTGAACTGTTCAAGCACGCGGAAAGCCTGTTCCAGTTCGCGAAGGGCTTGCAGGGTGATTTTGGCATTCCAGCGGTTGTGGTCTTCCTGGGCCATGCGCAGCACGGTCAGGATCATGTCGCGGTAGATCGGGGTGTTCGGACTGTTGGGTGAAATCAGCTTGAGTTGTTCTTCGACCTTGCTGATGAGGTCGTGGCCGCTTTCTTCAAAATGACGGCTCAGGAGGTCATTCGGTTGGTAAGGCATTCAACTTCTCCTTCTGCACAGAACCCTCGGCCCGAGAACGTACGTCGGTGCCACGACACTCCATGTGTCGCTGTCTGCCCTGGCCCATGCCTGGGCGATCTACTTGATCCGAAAGCATCGGATCATCCAAACAGGTTCTGTTTTTCCCTTGGATGAAAGAAACGTTCGCACAACACGACAAGCGACGGCCAGCCCCTTTCGAGCCCTGAAAAAGTAAACGTGGGTACCCTGAAATCTAGACCTTCACAGTGATTTGCGCTGCCTTGATCATTGCGCCACAAAGTTTTTCCTGGCAACCGCTTATTGACGATTTGCAAGGTGTATTCACCGCTCGTCTGAACGTGCGTCGCATGTGCGGCGCTCTGATTTACTAAGTTACAAGCGTCACACGACAACTTTGCGTCAACGGCAGGGCGCACGGTACAAGCGGCTTAAGGATTTATCGCTCAATCATGAGTGAGGTGCAGGGAGGCGGTAACCATGACCAGAGTCGTTCTGGAGATCGATACGCAGCTGTATCGATTGCTGAAGTCATCAGCCGAGACCCATCATTTGAGTCTCGAAGAGGAGTGCTGCCGACGTTTGCGCGGTGGCGAACGCCGTTCACATTACTTGCAGGCGCTGCTGGCAGAACTGCGCGCCGAAGATGAACAGCGGCGCGCCAATTCCCAGTGATTACTTTTTCTTCCCGGCCGATTGCAGGCAATCCGATTCCTGGAAACTTGCGGAGCCGACCGGACGGTTGGTCTTCACTTCGGTGAAGTCGTAACGCATGATCGCGCCCTTGGCCATCAGCTTGCGAAACCCTTCGTTTCTGCAGACAGAAGCTCCCAACTGGAAGTACACCGCTTTCGGGTCTGCACGCATCTTGTCGGCGTGGCTGCTCTGCACGCTCAGATGGTTGATCAACTGCTTGCCTTCAACGGTGTAGCCTTGATCGAGTATGTCTTCGTTGATCGCTCGCGGAGTGCCGACGCTGCTCTGGGTGGCGACGTTTTGCAGCATTTTGTTCAGTTCCGTGTCTTTCAGGGACGCAGCCTGAGCGTTGAAGGACGACGCCAGCAAAATGGCCGCGGTAGGAACGATAAGGCGCAGCATGAAACTCTCCTGGTTCAGTGATGGGGCTTTGACCCGTCACGTGACTGTGCGTTCAGTGGCGGCGAATTATAGGGGAGGTGGGCTGGACGGTACAGGCTTGCGCCGGGCGGTCTGGTAAACTGCTGGCACTTTTTACCCTGTCGAGTGTTTTTCGTGTCGATTTCCCTTCTCTGTGGGCGTTGCCCGCTATGAGCCATACCCCCGCGCGATTTGCCTTGAATGCCGTAGCCCGCTTGCGCGATCAGCGTGAGGAGGAGGGCATCAAGCCGATTCAGGCCCGCGGCTGGCGTGCGCCGCGTTGCCGTGACTGTCGGGTGATCGAGAGCCACTGCCTGTGCGCATGGCGTCCGCAGGTCGCTACCCGCTCCGGCGTGTGCCTGATCATGACCAACAAGGAAGTGTTCAAACCGAGCAACACCGGTTGGCTGATCGCCGACGTGGTACCTGACAACCATGCCTTCATCTGGTCCCGTACCGAGGTCGATCCGAAGTTGCTGGCGCTGTTGTCCGACCCGCAATGGCAGCCTTACCTGGTGTTTCCGGGGGAGTACGTCGAACCTGAACGCGTGACAAACACTGTGGACGTCGATGGCACGAAGCGCCCGCTGTTCATTCTGTTGGATGCGACCTGGACCGAAGCACGGAAGATCTTTCGCAAGAGCCCCTATTTCGACCGACTGCCGATCCTCAGCCTGCTGCCGGAGAAACTCTCCCGCTACCGGTTGCGCCGCTCGACTCGCAGCGAGCATCTGTGCACGGCGGAAGTGGCGGCGCTGTGCCTCGACCTTGCAGGCGATGTAACCGCAGCCTCGGCGCTGGATGCCTACTTCGATGTGTTCAGCCAGCATTACCTCGACGCCAAACATCAGTTGGACATGAACGTTTCGACCCCGGCGCACGCCGAGTTGATGCCCTATGTTCAGCCGGTCACTCCGTTGATGGGCTGATTGTTGCGCATACTGCAATAACCTGTACCGGCCATGCTGCTTGACCACCCCGGCTTCGCTGGGCATGCTTGGCGCCGATTAGGGCGCGGCCTGAATTTGCAACGCGTTTTTTTGCGTTGAACGTGCCTTGTCGGTGCAGCTCCGTGGCTGTGCCTTGAGGTGCTTTGGCGAGGTCCGAATGCATCGGGCGTCCCATGAAAAAAAAACAGGATCATTTGAAAAATGGCCACATACGAAATCCTGATTGCCGATGACCACCCACTTTTTCGTAGTGCCTTGCACCAAGCGCTGACCCTGGGCCTTGGCCCGGATGTCCGTCTGGTGGAAGTGGCGAGCATCGCCGAACTGGAAGTGCGCCTGACGGAAAAATCCGATTGGGATCTGGTACTGCTGGACCTGAACATGCCGGGAGCCTACGGTTTTTCCGGACTGGTCCTGCTGCGCGGTCAGTATCCGCAGATTCCGGTGGTCATGGTTTCGGCCCAGGAAGAGCCGACCATCATGGTCAAGTCTCGTGAATTCGGCGCCAGTGGCTTCATTCCTAAATCCAGCGACTTGAGTGTGATCCAGAAAGCCGTGCGTGCGGTCCTCGATGGTGACGTGTTCTGGCCGCCGCAGGCGTTCGAAGCGGTCAGCGTCTCGGAAGAGGCCAAGGCGGCCAGCGAAGGTCTTGCCAGCCTGACGCCGCAGCAATTCCGGGTGCTGACCATGGTCTGCGAAGGCTTGCTGAACAAGCAGATCGCCTACGAGCTGAGTGTTTCCGAGGCGACGATCAAGGCGCACGTGACCGCGATTTTCCGTAAACTGAATGTGCGGACCCGGACCCAGGCTGCGCTGCTCTTGCAACAACTTGAGTCAATTTCCAGCCATTAAAGGCTGGCGACTTCACGCTTTTTTGACTTTGGTTGATCTAGCTTTCCCACTTCTTTTTTGTCAGTTGCCCACTCTATGTCACCTTTCAAAGGCCAGACCGGCCTGAAACGTATTCTCAATGCCTCCGGTTATTCGCTGGACGGCCTGCGCGCAGCCTTCACCGGTGAAGCCGCCTTTCGGCAATTGGTATTGCTCAACGTCATCCTGATTCCCCTGTCGTTCTTCCTGAATGTCAGCCGGGTCGAACGGGCGTTGTTGATCGCGGTATGCCTGTTGGCGTTGATCGTCGAGTTGCTCAACTCGGCAGTGGAAGCGGCCATCGACCGCATTTCCCTTGAGCGGCACCCGCTGTCCAAGAATGCCAAGGACATGGGCAGTGCCGCCCAGTTCGTGGCATTGAGCATGATTGCCCTGGTGTGGGCGGTAATTCTGCTCTAGGCGATCGTCGGCAGCACGATCTCGTCGCTGCGCCGGACCCCGGCGGTGAAGGCGCGGCACAGATCGAGGAACTCGCGCATCGCCGAGGTCTGATATTTCTGTTTATGCCAGATGAAATAAAACTGTCGCGCCAGATCCAGATCCGGCGTCTCGACAGGCACCAGGCTGCCGCGGCGGAATGCGTCGCGCAAAGCCAGCCTGGAAATGCAGCCAATCCCCAAGCCTGACTCCACCGCGCGCTTGATCGCTTCGGTGTGCTCAAGCTCCAGGCGGATATTTAACGAAGTGCGGTGATGGCGCATGGCTTGATCGAAGGTCAACCGCGTGCCGGAGCCTTGTTCGCGCAAGATCCACGCTTCGTGGCTCAACTCGTCCATGGTCGCCGTACCGCGCCTGGCCAGCGGATGCTGAGGGGCGCAAAACACCACCAGTTCGTCCTCGACCCAGCTTTGTACTTCGATGTCCGGGTGACTGCAGTCGCCTTCGATTAGACCCAGATCAATTTCATAGTGGGCCACTTGCTGCACGATATTGGCAGTGTTCTGCACATGCAGCTTCACCTGGCTTTCCGGATGGCGCTGCATGAAACTGCCGATCAGCAGGGTGGCCAGGTAATTGCCGATGGTCAGGGTCGCGCCGACAGCCAGCGAGCCGAAGCCGGACTTGCCGTTGAGCAAGTCTTCGATTTCCTTGGCCTGGTCCAGCAAGGCCACAGCCTGGGGCAGCAGCTGTTTGCCGAGCGCGTTGAGGCTCAACCGTTTGCCGGCGCGGTCGAACAACTGGCAGCTGCACTGGCGCTCCAGCTCGGTGATCGAGGTGCTCGCCGCCGATTGCGAGAGGTTGAGCAGACCCGCAGCACGGGATACGCTTTCCTGCTGGGCGACGGCGACGAATACTTGAAGTTGACGGAGAGTAAATCGCATATCGATATAACCGATAACCCTTATCTTAATAATCCATTTAACAGATATTGTTACTGCTATTAGAATGC
This sequence comes from Pseudomonas sp. GV085, assembly GCF_003050925.1. Lineage (GTDB taxonomy): Bacteria > Pseudomonadota > Gammaproteobacteria > Pseudomonadales > Pseudomonadaceae > Aquipseudomonas. Next base: position 278,104 of record NZ_QAOV01000004.1, read on the forward strand.
GATGCAATTGCGCACCGCTTCTTTAGAGCAGCGCATGCGCAGACCAAATCTCCAGGAGTCCCACGTACATGAGCAACATGAACCACGAGCGTGTCCTCAGTGTTCACCACTGGAACGACACTCTGTTCAGCTTCAAGTGCACCCGTGATCCGGGCCTGCGCTTCGAGAACGGTCAGTTCGTGATGATCGGCCTGCAACAGCCCAACGGCCGCCCGCTTATGCGCGCTTACTCGATTGCCAGCCCGAACTGGGAAGAGCATCTCGAGTTCTTCAGCATCAAGGTGCCTGATGGTCCGCTGACTTCGCAGTTGCAGCATCTGAAGGAAGGCGACGAGATCATCATCAGCAAGAAGCCTACCGGCACGCTGGTACTGGATGACTTGAAGCCTGGCAAACATTTGTACCTGCTCAGCACCGGTACCGGTCTGGCGCCGTTCATGAGCGTCATCCAGGACCCGGAAACCTACGAGCGTTTCGAAAAAGTGATCCTGTGCCACGGCGTGCGTTACGTCAACGAAGTCGCTTACCGCGAGTTCATCACCGAGCACCTGCCGCAGAACGAATTCTTTGGCGAAGCATTGCGTGACAAGTTGATCTACTACCCGACCGTGACCCGCGAGCCGTTCGAGAACGAAGGTCGCCTGACCGACCTGATGCGCAGCGGCAAGCTGTTCAGCGACATCGGCCTGCCACCGATCAACCCGCAGGACGACCGCGCCATGCTGTGCGGCAGCCCGAGCATGCTCGACGAGACCAGCGAAGTGCTGAACAGCTTCGGCCTGAAGGTTTCGCCGCGGATGCGCGAGCCGGGTGATTACCTGATCGAGCGTGCGTTCGTCGAGAAGTGACCGTAGGTCACTTGTAGGAGCGAGCCTGCTCGCGATGGAGGTCAACGATAACGCGGGAAGCTTGATACCCAGCGGCGTCCTCAGGTTTTTCGCGAGCAGGCTCGCTCCTACAGTAGATTTGCAGCGCATCTGAAAAGCCCGCATGACTTGGGAAGGTCATGCGGGCTTATTCGTTTCCGGCGTTCAGCCCTTTGCGGGAATGACTTCCAGTACGCGGATCAGCTCCGGTGTCGGGTAATGCCAACGCACATCCAGATCCCAGAACTGCGCGCCGTATTCCCGCTCCGGTGCAGGCGTTTGATAGGCCGGGCGCGGATCCTGCGCCAGGCATTGCTCGATCAGCTCAATCAAAGGCTCTGCAAGGCGCTGGGCATGCCCGTGAGCCTGTTGCAGCGCTGTATCCGTCCACTGTACGGGGATCAGCTGCGGCGCGGCGCTGGCGATGCTGTTGGAGGCTGTGTCGATGATATCGGCGTAGGGCACGTAGGGTTTGATATCGAGTATCGGCGTGCCATCCAGCAGATCGATGCCCGAGATCCACAAGCGGTTGGCTTCGACCTTGTCCAGTTTCACCACAGACTGCCCGATGCCATTGGGGCGGTGGGTGGCGCGGGTGGCGAACACGCCCATGGATTTGTTGCCGCCCAGGCGAGGAGGGCGGACTTTCAAGCGAGGCTTTTCTTCCAGGGCCTGGTGGAACAGGAACAACAGCCATACATGGCTGACCTGCTCCAGGCCCTGTACGGCGTCCCCTTGATCGAACGGTGCCACCAGTTCCAGCACGCCACGGGCGGCCGGGGCCAGTTGCGGCTGGCGCGGAATGGCGAACTTCTCCTTGAAGCAGGAGCGCACGAAGCCGATGGGGGAAACGCTGTAGGTCATGGTTTGGGGTCGAGGTGGATTTAGATAGGGCATGATGCCGCAAAGATCAAAAGATCGCAGCCTGCGGCAGCTCCTACAGAGGAATTCGTTCGGCGTAGGAGCTGCCGCAGGCTGCGATCTTTTAAAGACTGAACCCGCCATCCAGGGGAATGATATTCCCTGTCATGTAGACCCCTGCGGTACTCGCGGGTATAGACCTTTCTTTCGTTCATGGAACCTCCAAGTTGGCGAAATCATATCGCCCTTAAGAGGTGTCCGGAATTATTAGGCCAGTTCAGTAGCAATCAGCCTGGAGGTTTATTGCGGGCGAACGCGCAGGGTCAGGCCCTTGAGGAAATTGCGCAGCAGCTGGTCGCCGCACGGGCGATAGTTGGTGTGGCCGAACTTGCGAAACAGTGCGCTCAGCTCAGGCTTGGACACCGGGAACTCGGCGGCCTTGAGGATCGCGTGCATGTCGTCTTCTTTCAGCTCGAACGCGACCCGCAGCTTTTTCAGGATGATGTTGTTGGTCACCGGCACTTCGATCGGCTGCGGCGGACGGCTTTCGTCCTTGCCGCGCTTGAAGATCACCAGGCCGTCGAGGAAGTGCGCCATGACTTCGTCCGGGCAGCGTACGAAACCTTCCTCGTCTTCTTCTTTCTTGTCGAGGTACGTCAGCAGGTCCGGCAGGGTCACGTTCATGCCGCCGAGCTTGATGATCTCGATGACTTTTTTGTCGCTGATGTCGAGCATGTAGCGCACGCTGCGCAGTACGTCGTTATGAATCATGTGTGCAGTCCTGATAATTCGGCTATGGGCGCCGCCGAAAACAGCAGCGCCGAAAGGTGTGGTGGCGCGGGGAGCCTTAGAACTTCTCTTTGCCGGACAGGTAGCGCCATTGCCCCACGGGCACTTTGCCGATGGACACGCCACCGATGCGGATGCGACGGATGGCGACGACCTTCAGGCCGACGGCTTGGCACAGCTGGGCGATGATGCCCGGTTGCGGGTTCTTCATGGCAAAGCGCAGGCGGTTTTCGTTCTGCCAGCTGGCCTTGACCGCCGGCAGCTCCTTGCCCTTGTAGGTCAGGCCGTGGTTCAGACGGTTGAGGCCGTGAGCCACCATCTCGCCTTCAACCTCGACCACATACTCTTGCTCGATCTTGCTGGAGTCGGCGGTGAGTTTGCGCAGGATTTTCCAGTCCTGGGTGAACACCAGCAGACCGCTGGCGTTGGCCTGCAGGTCAGTGCTGGCGGTCAGGCGCAGGAAGTGCCCGCGCAACGGGCGCTTGCCGTAGCGGTGTTCTTCGCTCAGGGTTTCGGCGCCGAGGGTGGCCATGGCGGTGTCTGCGTCCATGCCGGCGGGCACATTGAGCAGCAGGGTCACCGGTTCCGGAGCGGTGGCCTTGGCCTCTGGATCAAGCTCGACTTTCTGGGTGTCGACCTTGAATTGCGGCTCGTCGATGACCACGCCGTCGACGGTGACCCAGCCGCCCTCGATGAACAGCTCAGCCTCCCGACGGGAACAGCCGACGAGTTCGATGAGGCGTTTGGAGAGACGAATCGGGTCAGTCATGTCAGGGCCGTAACAAAAAGGGGGTGGGCATTGTACCTGCCTGGCGCCGGTTAATCCCGGTTCCATTTGCAGGAGCTGCCGAAGGCTGCGATCTTTTGATCTTAAAAGCAAAGATCGCAGCCTTCGGCAGCTCCTACATCGGTATCGGTGTTGGCTCAGCCATGGCGTGAATATTGTTGATCCTGACGCAAACGCATGTGCAGCAACGGATACGGCTGCCCCATGCCATCGACTTCCGAGCGACCGATCACCTCGAAGCCCTGCTTGAAGTAAAAGCCCAGGGCCTGCGGGTTCTGTTCGTTGACGTCCAGTTCGTCTGCGTTCAGGTGTTCCAGGGCATAGCGCAACAATTTCTTGCCCAGGCCTTGGCCGCGATGGTCGGGGTCGATGAAGAGCATTTCGATCTTGCCGGCCGCGACGCCGGCGAACCCGGTGATGCGTTGGTTCGAATCTTTGGTGCAGATCAGCATCACCGAGTCGAGGTAGCGGGTCAGCACCAGGTTTTTCAGCAGTTTGATGTAGCTGTCCGGTAGAAAGTCGTGGGTAGCGCGTACCGAGGCCTCCCAGACCCGGGTCAGTTCTTCGTAGTCGCCGAGTTTCGGCGTGTGGATGACCGAATGCTGACGCATGCCTGTCTGCCCCTGATGCGTGAGTGATGTGAGTCCGTTCAATCTCAAACGATAGCCGTAAAAAAGCCCCGCATCTCGTCAAGAGTGCGGGGCTTTGTGTATTTTTTGCGTTTAGATCTGTTCAGCCCACAGATCGTATTCGTCGGCGTCGGTCACTTTGCACCAGACCTTGTCGCCCGGCTTGAGGTTGCTGCCGTTGTCGATGAATACGTTGCCGTCGATTTCCGGGGCGTCGAAGAAGCAGCGACCCACCGCGCCTTGCTCGTCGACTTCATCGACCAGCACTTCGATCTCGCGGCCAATGCGCATTTGCAGGCGCGCCGAGCTGATGGCCTGCTGGTGCGCCATGAAGCGCTCCCAACGGTCCTGCTTGACGTCGTCCGGGACGACTTCCAGGTCCAGGTCATTGGCCGGTGCGCCTTCTACCGGCGAGTACTGGAAGCAGCCGACACGGTCGAGCTGGGCTTCGGTCAGCCAGTTCAGCAGGTACTGGAAGTCTTCTTCGGTTTCGCCCGGGAAGCCGACGATGAAGGTCGAACGAATGATCAGGTCCGGACAGATTTCGCGCCAGTTCTTGATCCGTGCCAGGGTCTTGTCTTCGAAGGCTGGGCGTTTCATTGACTTGAGCACTTTCGGGCTGGCGTGCTGGAACGGGATGTCCAGGTACGGCAGGATCTTGCCGGCGGCCATCAGCGGGATCAGCTCGTCAACGTGCGGGTACGGGTAAACGTAGTGCAGGCGCACCCAGACACCGAGGGTGCTGAGGGCTTCGCAGAGTTCGGTCATGCGGGTTTTCACCGGCGCGCCGTTCCAGAAACCGGTGCGGTATTTCACGTCGACGCCATAGGCGCTGGTGTCTTGGGAGATCACCAGCAGTTCCTTGACGCCGGACTTGACCAGGCGCTGAGCCTCGTCGAGCACGTCACCGACCGGACGGCTGACCAGCTTGCCGCGCATCGACGGGATGATGCAGAAGCTGCAGCTGTGGTTGCAGCCTTCGGAGATCTTCAGGTAGGCGTAGTGGCGCGGGGTCAGTTTGATGCCTTGCGGCGGCACCAGGTCGATCAGCGGGTTGTGGTCCTGGCGCGGCGGCACGACTTCGTGCACGGCGTTGACCACTTGCTCGTACTGCTGCGGACCGGTCACGGCCAGCACGCTCGGATGTACGTTGCGAATGTTGCCTTCATCGACGCCCATGCAGCCGGTCACGATAACCTTGCCGTTTTCCTTGATGGCTTCGCCAATCACTTCCAGGGACTCGGCCTTGGCCGAATCGATGAAGCCGCAAGTGTTGACTACCACGACGTCGGCGTCCTGGTAGGTGGACACCACGTCATAGCCTTCCATGCGCAGCTGGGTAAGGATGCGCTCGGAGTCGACCAGTGCTTTGGGGCAACCCAGGGATACGAAGCCAACCTTTGGATTGGCCGGCGCAGGAGTGGTGGACATGTCTAACCTCGGTATTTTGTGACGCCGCTTGCCGGGTAGGGCAAAACCGACGGACGGGCGCTTGAACGGCGCCTCTGATCAAAAAGTGCGCAATTCTAGCGATCAGTCGTTCACTTGACCAGCTTTATGCAGGGAAATACGACGAGTGCTGCGCTATGCTTCGTGCCGTTACGCTTTACTGATTTTTTACTGTCAACAAAACGTCTGTAACGTGAAGTAAAACAGCGCATGCTGCACGACAAAGCATAGTGCTTCTTTCAAAGAAGCCCGGGTCTGAGAAGTAGGAGTGGTGGATGGGGCAGGCAAGTAGTCAGGCTGCAGGTGCCGAACATTCGGCGGTGAAGCCGATCGGCATGCTGGTCGCGGCAGTCGGGGTGGTTTATGGCGATATCGGCACCAGTCCGTTGTACACCCTCAAAGAAGTGTTTTCCGGAGGCTATGGCGTGCCGGTCAACCATGACGGGGTGCTGGGGATTCTGGCACTCATTTTCTGGTCGCTGATCTGGGTCGTGTCGATCAAGTACATGATGTTTGTGCTGCGCGCCGACAACCAGGGCGAAGGCGGGATCATGGCCTTGACCGCACTGGCCCGGCGGGCGGCGGCGGGGCACGCGAAATTGCGCATGTTGCTGGTGGTCTGCGGGCTGATCGGCGCGGCGTTGTTTTATGGCGACAGCATGATTACCCCGGCGATCTCCGTGTTGTCGGCGATTGAAGGCCTGGGGCTGGCCTTCGAAGGCATCGACCATTGGGTGGTGCCGCTGTCGCTGGTAGTGCTGGTCGCGCTGTTTCTGATCCAGCGTCACGGTACGGCACGCATCGGCATTCTGTTCGGGCCGATCATGGTCACCTGGTTCCTCGTGCTGGGGGCACTCGGCGTCTATGGCATCAGCCAGCATCCGGAAGTCCTGCAAGCGATGAACCCGGTATGGGGCGTACGTTTCTTCGTGGTCCATCCGGGCATGGGCGTGTCGATTCTCGGTGCCGTGGTGCTCGCACTGACCGGTGCCGAAGCACTGTACGCGGACATGGGCCACTTCGGCCGCAAGCCGATCGCTCGTGCTTGGTTCATCCTCGTGCTGCCGGCGTTGGTACTGAACTATTTTGGTCAGGGTGCCTTGCTGCTAGGCGACCCGGAGGCGGCCCGCAACCCGTTCTACCTGCTGGCACCGAGTTGGGCATTGCTCCCGCTGGTCGGCCTGTCGACACTGGCCACGGTGATTGCCTCACAAGCGGTAATTTCCGGTGCGTTCTCCCTGACCCGTCAGGCGATCCAGCTCGGTTACATTCCGCGCATGCACATCCAGCACACCTCCAGTGCTGAACAGGGCCAGATCTACATCGGCGCGGTGAACTGGGCGCTGATGGTCGGCGTGGTGCTGTTGGTGCTGGGTTTCGAATCCTCCGGTGCCCTGGCCTCGGCCTACGGTGTGGCGGTGACCGGGACCATGCTGATGACCAGCATTCTGGTGTCCGCGGTAATCCTGTTGCTGTGGAAGTGGCCGCCGGTCCTTGTGGTGCCGATCCTGTTGGGTTTCCTGTTGGTAGACGGTGTGTACTTCGCCGCCAACGTGCCGAAAATCGTTCAGGGCGGTGCATTCCCGGTGATCGCCGGTTTCGCGCTGTTTGTGCTGATGACCACCTGGAAGCGCGGCAAGCAGTTGCTGGTCGAGCGTATCGATGAGGGTGGATTGCCGCTGCCGATCTTCATCAGCAGCATTGCCGTACAACCGCCCCATCGGGTTCAGGGCACCGCTGTGTTCCTGACGGCACGGCCGGATGCCGTGCCCCACGCGCTATTGCACAACCTGCTGCACAACCAGGTACTGCACGAGCGAGTGGTGTTGCTGACGGTGGTGTACGAAGACATCCCGCGGGTGCCGCCAACACGACGGTTCGAGGTCGATGCCTATGGCGAAGGTTTCTACCGGGTGATTCTGCACTTCGGCTTTACCGACGAGCCGGACGTACCGAAGGCGTTGAAACTGTGTCATCTCGAAGAACTGGACTTCAGCCCGATGCGCACCACCTACTTCCTCAGCCGCGAAACGGTCATTGCCTCCAAGCTCGAAGGCATGTCGCGCTGGCGTGAGGCGCTGTTTGCGTTCATGTTGCAGAACGCCAACGGCAATTTGCGCTTCTTCAATCTGCCGTTGAACCGGGTGATTGAGTTGGGGACGCAGGTGGAGATGTAGGAGCGAGCTTGCTCGCGATGAACCTGAGATCACCACTGGGTGTCAGGTGTTCAGCGTTATCGTTGAAGACCGTCGCGAGCAGGCTCGCTCCTACAGGGATTTGTGGCGTTGAATGAAAAAGCCCCCGCTATCGTGAGATGGCGGGGGCTTTTCTTCAGCGAGGCTCAGATCACTCTTGAGCTTCTGCTTCTTTGGCTTGCCGCTTCTCGATCACATCCACCAGACGCTGTGCCAGCGCCGGATAGTTCTCGTCGAAGTGATGGCCGCCAGGCAGCTTGATGGCTTCGCCCACCGCCGTCTTGTCGGTGCAGCCGCTTTCGTCGGTTTCTTCTTCACCGTAGATGCACACCACTTTGGCGGCTGGCAGTTTGGCCATTTCCGGACCGGTGGCGGCTTCCTTGCCGGCGTTGCCGAGCCAGCCTTCGACTTCGATCTCGAAGCTGCCGGTACGGGCGAAGGCCAGCAGGATGATCGCGTCGACGCGTTGCTGCTCCGACTCGGCCAGGCGGTTGTAGATCGCTGGCAGAACATCTGCGCCGAACGAGTAACCGGTCAGGATGAAGCGCTTGGTGCCCCATTTCTGTCGGTAGTGTTGCATCAGTTCCGCCAGGTCCAGTGCGCTTTGCTCCGGGCTCTTGTGCTGCCAGTAGTAGCGCAGGGTGTCGATGCCGACTACCGGATAGCCGATCTTGGCCATCTCGCCCGCCACGTCGCGGTCGAGGTCGCGCCAGCCGCCATCACCGGACAGGAACAGGGTGACGGTGTCCCTGGCCTGGCCTGCTGGCACTTCGACCACCGGGATCTGTAGGCCGCCAGCAGCCTTGTCACCACCGACGAGGATCTTGCGCAGCTCGTTGTTCAGCACTTGTGGCAGGTTGATGTCGTAGTCGCTGATGCTGGTTTCGGCGTTCGGTTGATCGCGCACGAAGCCGGCGCTGGTGTCGTCCGGGTTGTCGTTCCATGCCACCAGCCAGTGGCCGTGGGCCGCGCTTTTCGGCAGCAGGTGCGTGCAGCCAGGTTTTTCCAGGGCCAGGTCGACCGAAACGGCCTGAGCCTTGTCGTTCTTCTGCTCGGACAACCAGCGCCAGGCCAGCACGGCACCCGGGCCGATACCGCTGACCAGGGTCGCAGGGCCTTTGAGCTCTCTCAGGCCCGATTGCAGGGCACGGCTTTGCAGCAGGCAGTCCTTGGGCAGGATCACCTGGACAATCTGCGCCGCGCCGCTACGGCTGAGGGTCATCAATTGCTTGTCGCTGAGTTTCTGGTCTTCGTTGACCGCTACCAGCACCTGGGCGCGTGGCGTGGTGCCGGGGATGACGCGGGTCATCGCCGCACCGTCGGCCGGGGTCAGCAATTGGAGGGTCGGTTCCGGTGCCGGGCGTTTCAGGTACCAGTAACCGCCACCGAGAACCAGGGCCACTATCACCAGTGTGCCCAATACATACCGCAAGGAGCGTTGAATCATCAGCGTTTCACCAATCCGGTCAAGCCGCCCGCGATCAGGGCGGCAGTGTCGGCCAGCGCAACCAGCGGATCGAGTCCGGCGGGCACGGCCATATAACGGGGTTCCCAATCAGGCTGGAACTTGTCTTTGAAACGGCGCAAGCCCTGGAAGTTGTACAGCTGCTCACCACGGCGGAATACCATCGAGCCCAGGCGCTGGGTCAATGGCGCGCCGCGACGGGGTTGCAACCCCGACAACGGCACCATGCCCAGGCTGAAACGCGCGTACCCATGGTTTTTATAATGTTGAATCAGGCCGACCATCATGAACTCCATGGTCAGCTTCGGGGCATCCGGGTGCGCACGCATCAGGTCGAGGCTGGCCAGGTCATGGCCGTAGGTCTCGAGCAGGTTGGCGAACGCTACCGGGCGTCCTTCGAAACGAATCACCGCGATGCGGAAATACTTGAGGTAGTCATCACTGAAGCGGCCGAGAGAGAAGCCTTTCTCGCGCACGTTCTTGCCGGTCAGCCAGGCATCGGATATCACCTTGAGCTCATCCATTGGCGCGTGGCCCGGTTCATGGATTTCCAGGGACAGACCATCGCGGGTGCCTCGGTTCCAGGTGTAGCGCAGGTCCTTCATCTCTTTGCCCTTGGCTTCGAGATCAAAGCGCTTGAGGTCGACCCGGGCTTCTTCGCCGAGCTTGATCGCGGTCAGGCCGATGTCCATGTAGTACGGCAGGTTCTCGGCGCGCACTTGATAGAACACGGGACGGGCGTGGTGGATGTCGCACAGGTCGCGGAACTGCCAGATCATTTCTGCCCGTTGCTGGCCCGGGCCGATCGGGTCATACAACGCTACCAGGCTGCGGCCACGGCGGGCGTACATCAGGAACGCCTCGTCGTTGGGGTGAAACAGCAGCGCCTTGTCACCGGTCAGGGCCAGGCCGCCATCCGGTTGGGCCGATGCCATGAGGATCTTGCTGGCGCGCTCCAGTTCGTCGGGCGTCGGCAGGTGGATCACCGGACGCGCGGTGCGCAGCAGCCAGGTCAGCGACACCACCATCAGCAGCACGGCAGCCCCGAGCAATGAACGCAGGCCGCGAGGGGCATCGGCGTCCAGAGTGAACTGCCACCAGAGCTGGTGGCTGTATGGAACGTCCTGATAGGCGAACAGCAGCAACCAGATCGACGCACCGAGCACGCACAGGCTGGCCACCAGGTACAGCGGCGAGAACGGTACTTCGGTCAGGCGGCTGGGGCGATAGAACGAGCGACGGAATACCCCGAGCAGGCTCGCCGTCAGCACCATCAGGCTGGCTTCCTCCCAGTCAAAGCCTTTGAGCAGTGAGAGCAGGGCGCCGACCAGCAACAGAATGGTGGTCAGCATCCATGCGGCCGACAGCCGGCGACGCAGCCCCTGGGCCAGCAACAGGCAAAGAACGCCGACCAGGCTGGCACCAAAGTGCGAAGCATCGACCAGTCGATGGGGGATCAGAAAACCGATGTGTTCCAGGCGGGTATCGATTTCCGGGGTGGCGCCGGAGAACAGCAGGACAACACCGGACAGGAATACCAGCACCGCCAGTATCGGAGCCGCCAGGCCTGAGGCCGCGCGCAATGTCTGGCGTGTCTGGAACAGGCGCTGACCTTCGTTGATCAGCAACAGCAGGCAGGCCACCAGCAAGGGCAGGACCACGTAGATCAAGCGATAGAGCAGCAGGGCGGCCGCCAGTGGCGCAGCGCCAAGGGTATCGGAAAACGCCGCCAGCAAAATCGCCTCGAACACCCCGACACCACCCGGCACATGGCTGAGCACGCCGGCGGCCAGCGCCAGCAGGTAAACCAGCAGGAACGCACCGAAGGGCGGTGTTTCCGGCAGCAGCAGATAGAGCACGGTCGCGGCGGCTGCTACGTCCAGGGCTGTGATGATCAATTGCAGGAACGTCAGGCGACGCCCGGGCAGGCGCAAGGTGCGGCGCCCGACCTTGACCAGCAGGTTGTCTGGGTAAGGCTGTTCCGGCAGCCGCCGACGGTAGATACCGATAGCCAGCACCGAAAACAGTACGAGCACGGCACCTGCCACCACACCCAGCAACGTCTCGGAGAGTCCCAGGGCGGTGGACGCCGCCGGCAGGTCGCTGAGCGTCGCCAGGGCAGCCAGCGGCGGCAGGGCGCAACCCAGCGAGAGGCTGGCGAACAATGTCATGCGGGCGACTTCAGCCGCTCCCAGACCATGACGGGCATAGAGGCGATAGCGCACCGAACCGCCCGACAACATTGAAAGACCGATGGCGTTGCCAATGGCAAAGGCCGTGAAACCACCCAGCGCCAACTCGCGCGGTGCCAGGCTTACCCCGGCATAGCGGCTGGCCGACCATTCGTAGCCGAGCAAAATGATGAAGCCCACCACGGTTGCGCCCAGTGCGCCCAGCAATGCAGGTTTCGGGACTTCGAGGATCGAATCGTGCAGCGCGTAAAGATCGAGTTCGCTCAACAGGTGGCGACAGGCAATCAGCGCGATCGCGAACAACAGCAGGGTGACCGCCAGGCCAATGGGTTGACGGTATTTGCTCAAACGATCGAGCAGGCGCAGACGCTCAGCCTTGATCGGTTGTGTCGCTGTGACAGTGTCTTGTGAGTCAGACGAGTTGGCGCGCATCAATCACCTCTTGGATTGTGCGCGACAGGATGGGGGTATCCAGCCAAGTTACCAATCCCTGCAGAAAAAAATAATCACAAATATTAACGCCTATCACCGGGCAACGGGGACGGCGCGTCATCAGTCGTGAAGGCTTCAGCCTGCGATAGAGCATAGTCTGAACCCGGCGCATGGGTGCTCCCCAAACGGCTTGCTTCACAGTGACAGGTCATTGTTGCGAAAGGACTTTTTCAACAGATACAAAAAAGGCCACTCTTTCGAGTAGCCTTTTTTGATGTTTGGTTGCGGGAGCCGGATTTGAACCGACGACCTTCGGGTTATGAGCCCGACGAGCTACCAGACTGCTCCATCCCGCGTCTGTGTGGCGGCATTCTATAGAGATACGCCGAGGTGTCAACCGTTAATCCTGAAGCAGGTCAAATAAATGTTGAATCGCGGCAAACGGTCGCAGCGATGGCCTAAGTTTCGGAATCAGAACGATTTCCGGTTTCGGTGTCGTTGAGTGTCCAGGCCTTGTTTCGGTGTTCGATGCTACAAAACGAGCACGCACAAAAAAGGCCACTCTTTCGAGTAGCCTTTTTTGATGTTTGGTTGCGGGAGCCGGATTTGAACCGACGACCTTCGGGTTATGAGCCCGACGAGCTACCAGACTGCTCCATCCCGCGTCTGTGTGGCTCATTCTATAGAGATGCGCTCGGGTGTCAACCTCCAATTCCGATAAAACCTCTTCCTGTTCAATCGGTTAGCGTTCAAAAGGGGAGGTCGACCGGTCTGTGAGGCAGGCAGGACAAGGCCTGCGCGTCTATTGAAAGTAATTTTTCGATTGAAAAAATAAATTCACAATCGACTCTTCCTACGATTGGAAAAGAACATTCAGACTACTGGTGCTATATACAGGTGTCGGTGAGATACTGTTTGTCCGGCACGCCATGACGCCTTTTCTTTGCCATGAACACGGCTTTGCTATGACTCAACGCAAGATCATCCACGTCGATTGTGACTGCTTCTATGCAGCCATCGAAATGCGCGACGACCCACGCCTGGCCGGTAAACCACTGGCGGTAGGTGGGGCGGCGGACCGGCGCGGGGTGATCGCCACCTGCAATTATGAGGCGCGAGCGTACGGGGTGCGTTCGGCGATGTCCTCCGGGCATGCCTTGAAACTGTGCCCGGACCTGACCATCGTCAAGCCACGCATGGACGCCTATAGAGAAGCTTCCAGGGAAATCCACACGATCTTTCGCGATTACACCGAGATCATCGAGCCGCTCTCGCTCGATGAGGCGTACCTCGATGTGTCGGACAGTGCGCATTTCGGTGGTAGCGCAACGCGCATCGCCCAGGACATCCGGCGCCGGGTCTCCAACCAGTTGCATATCACCGTGTCGGCGGGTGTGGCGCCGAACAAGTTTCTGGCCAAGATCGCCAGTGACTGGAAAAAGCCCAATGGCCTGTTCGTCATCACGCCGGACCAGGTCGAGGATTTTGTCAGTGGCTTGCCGGTGAGCAAATTGCACGGGGTCGGAAGAGTCACCGCCGACAAACTCGGCAAGCTGGGGATCACCGATTGCCTGCAATTGCGCGAGTGGGACAAGTTGGCGCTGGTGCGTGAATTCGGCAGCTTTGGCGAGCGACTCTGGAGCCTGGCCCGTGGGATCGATGACCGCGTGGTGCACAACGACAGTCGTCGTCAGTCGATCAGTGTCGAAAACACCTACGACGTCGATCTGCCAGATCTGAAGAGTTGCCTGGATAAATTGCCCGAGCTGCTGGAGACCCTGGCTGGCCGCATGGCGCGAATTGACAGCAGCTATCGTCCGGGCAAGCCATTCGTCAAAGTGAAGTTCCACGACTTCACCCAGACGACATTGGAGCAGGCCGGGGCAGGGCGGGATCTGGGCAGTTATCAGTTGATGCTGACCCAGGCCTTCAATCGCGGCGGTAAACCCGTGCGGTTGTTGGGCGTCGGCGTGCGGCTGGAGGACTTGCGGGGCGGGTTCGAGCAGATGGAGTTGTTTGAGCGGTAAATTCTGAAACACAAAAGATCGCAGCCTGCGGCAGCTCCTACAGAAGAACGCGATCTGTTGTAGGAGCTGCCGCAGGCTGCGATCTTTTTTTGGGGTTTAGTTCAGCCCCGGATTAGCCACCAGTCGCTCGCCATTGCGGGCCAGTGACTTGAGGAATTCGGTCTGCAATTCAGGATCATTGCGCGTCAGTTCGATCAGGCTCTGTTCCAGCTCACTGGCTTCCTCTTCAAGACCCAGCTCCGACAGGCGTTTGACCCGGTGGACCCATTGGCTGACTTCGTCACCTTCGAGATCGTCATAAATCAACCCGTGGGCCTCATAGAGCTTGCTGCGCAAGTTGCTGCTGATGACCAGGGTGGAATCGTTGTGCACGTTGCCCTGGGCATCCTCAACACGGATCAGCAAGCGGCTCAGATGATTGATGTCATGTTCGGCGAACGGGTTGTCCAACAGATTCAGGCGTAACACGCCGTTTTTGTCGGTGGTCAGCTCGAAGGTTTCCTTGCCGGCCTTGACCTCGACCGGGCGCTCGCTCCAGGGCAGGCTTGAATATTCCGTACGCTTGTCGTGCTGGACTTCATCAATGCCGGCCAGGTTCTGCTGCGCGCGCCCGTGGGACTGCACGTTCATGAACGGGTTGAGCCCGGCGAAACCGTAGCTCAGCCAATCCTTGGTCACGCTGTCCGGCAGATTGCCGAGGGCGAACACATTGACCACGTTGGCACCGACACCCGCCACCACGGCCACCGCGCCCAGCGGGATTTCGTAAATCTCCCGCCAGGGTTGGTACGGCGTATAGCGGTCGTAGTGACGCGTGACTTCGTACTCGGTGACTTCGAAAGTCTTCTGCTCGTGAATTTTCACCCGCCGTTGCGGCAGCTCAAGCACCTTGGGCTCACCGACATCGATCTGCAGGCTGTGATCGAGCAGTTTGCGCTCGACACGTTCCTCTTGCTCGCTGCGTTGTGACATGTGGTTGGCACAGCCGCTGACCAGCAGGGTGCCGCACAAGGCGGCACCACCGAGGCCTAAGGTGTTTCGCTTGAACATGACGCCTCTATGTCTGGTATCAGCGGCGGATGCGGGCCTGAAGGAACGACAGTACGTCGTCGACCGGCAGCGCTTGCGCATCGGCCTCGGTGCGGCTCTTGTATTCCAGGTTGCCTTCGGCCAGGCCGCGGTCGCTGACCACGATCCGGTGTGGAATTCCGATCAGCTCCATGTCCGCGAACTTGATGCCCGGGCTGGTTTTCTTGTCGCGGTCGTCGAGCAGCACTTCGAAGCCGGCAGCGGTGAGTTGCGCGTACAGCTTGTCGGTGGCTTCACGAACCTGTTCGGTTTCGTAGCGCAGCGGCACCAGGGCGATCTGGAAGGGCGCGAGGGTGTCGCTCCAGATGATCCCGTTTTCGTCGTTGTTCTGCTCGATGGCAGCCGCTACCACGCGGGACACGCCGATGCCGTAGCAGCCCATTTCCAGGGTGACCGGCTTGCCGTTTTCGCCCAGCACTTCGCACTTCATCGCTTTGCTGTACTTGTTGCCCAGCTGGAAGATGTGCCCGACTTCGATGCCGCGCTTGATTTCCAGGGTGCCTTTGCCGTCCGGGCTCGGGTCGCCGGCCACAACGTTGCGCAGGTCGGCAACGGTCGGAACAGGCAAGTCGCGCTCCCAGTTCACGCCGAAGTAGTGTTTGTCGTCGATGTTGGCGCCGATGCCGAAGTCGCTCATCAGTTCGACCGAACGGTCGATGATGATCGGCAGCGGCAGGTTCAACGGACCCAGGGAACCGGCACCGGCGCCAATGGCGTCGCGCAGTTCGCTTTCCGAAGCCATGACCAGCGGGCTGGCAACGCCTGGCTGGTTGGCCGCCTTGATTTCGTTCAGCTCATGGTCGCCACGGATGATCAGGGCAATCAGCTTGCCTTTCTCTTCGGCGTGCACCACGAGGGTCTTGATGGTTTTCTCGATCGGCAGGTTGAAGCTTTCGACCAGTTGCGCAATGGTCTTGGCATTCGGCGTGTCGACCAGGCGCAGTTCTTCGCTCGGAGCGGCGCGCGAGGATTCCCGTGGCACAGCCTCGGCTTTCTCGATGTTCGCCGCGTAGTCGGAACCGTTACTGAAGACGATGTCGTCTTCGCCCGATTCGGCCAGAACGTGGAACTCGTGGGAGCCGGCGCCGCCGATGGAGCCGTTGTCGGCTTCAACAGGGCGGAATCTCAGGCCCAGACGGGTGAACACGTTGCAGTAAGCCTGGTGCATGCGGTCGTAGGTGACCTGCAGCGAAGGCTGGTCGGCGTGGAAGGAGTAGGCGTCCTTCATGATGAATTCGCGGCCACGCATCAAGCCGAAGCGTGGGCGGGTTTCGTCACGGAATTTGGTCTGGATCTGGTACAGGTTGATCGGCAGCTGCTTGTAGCTGCTCAATTCGTTGCGCATCAGATCGGTGATGACTTCTTCGTGGGTGGGACCTGCGCAGAAGTCGCGACCGTGGCGATCCTTGAAGCGCAGCAATTCAGGGCCGTACTCTTCCCAGCGCCCGGATTCCTGCCACAGCTCAGCCGGTTGCGTGCTCGGCATCAACACTTCGAGAGAGCCGGCGGCGTTCATTTCTTCACGAACGACAGCTTCGACCTTGCGCATTACCCGCAAGCCCATCGGCAGCCAGGTATACAGGCCCGAGGCGAGTTTGCGGATCATGCCGGCGCGCAGCATCAGCTGGTGGCTGATCACGACCGCGTCGGAAGGCGTTTCTTTTTGTGTGGCGAGCAAAAATTGACTGGTGCGCATGGTTGGCCGTTATCGATTGCTGATGACGAGAAGTGACGGAGCATTGTACGGGCGAGATCCGCTGGCGTACAGGCGCGCGGTCAGTGGTGTGGCAGGAGGGCACGATTCACTCGGCCCTCCGCGATTGTTCCTGAGTAAAGATCCTACGATTCTTCGGTGACCGGGGTCTGCACCGGTTCCGGTGTCGGTGTCGGACCTGCGCGGCGGTTCTCCTGGAACCAGTGCAAGGCGATCAACAGCAGGGTCGGGACGCCCAGCAGGGCGGTGATCAGAAAGAAATTGTGGTAACCGAATTTTTCCACCATGACCCCGGAATAGCCACCGATCAGGCGCGGCAGCAACAGCATGATCGAGCTGAGCAGGGCGTATTGGGTGGCGGAGAACTTGAGGTTGGTCAGGCTCGACAGGTAGGCGACGAACGCCGAGGTGGCCAGGCCTGAACTGAAGTTGTCCAGGGAGATGGTCAGCACCAGCATGTTCAGGTTGGGGCCCATATCGGCGAGTATCAGGAACAGGATGTTGGTCGCCGCGGATGCGACGCCGCCGATAAACAGGATCGGCAAGATGCCGAAACGCACGATCAGCAGGCCGCCCATGCCGGCACCCACCAGGGTCATGATCAGGCCGAAGATTTTGCTGACGCTGGCGATCTGGTCCTTGGTGAAGCCCTGGTCGATGTAGAACACGTTGGCCATCACGCCCATGACCGTATCGGACATCCGATAGGTGGCAATCAAGCCGAGTAGTAGCAACGCTTGCCAGCGGTATCGCAGGATGAAGTCGTTGATCGGAGTCAGCACGGGTGCCAGGCCGCGACGGCCCATGGCCGAGAGGCACAGGGCGGTGAGCGTGATATAGAGGATGGCCCGCAGGAACGCGCGGTCTTCGAGCAGCAGGTCGAGCACGCTCACGCCTTCGAACAGTACGCTGGCGAAGTCGGTGTAGTAGAGCTGGGTGAACATGGCCGGCACGGACACCAGCAAAATGATCAGCACGAACACCGAGGCCAGTTGATGCACGAAGCTGTAGCGACCGGCCTGCAGTTGCGTGCGCAACGGCACGGGTGGTTCGCGCATGAACGTGGAAGTCAGCAGTGCCGGGACCATCAGCACCCCGAACAGAATGTAAGTGCCGGCCCAGGCCGAATGCTTGTAGTTGAAGCCGGTGGAGCCAAAGCCTTCGGCGAAGTACAGCGCGCCTGCAGTCGCCAGCAGCGCGGCGACCCGGTAGCCGGACATGTAGCTGGCGGCCAGGGCGGCCTGACGATTGTCTTCGGCGATTTCCAGGCGATAGGCGTCTACCGCAATATCCTGCGTCGCTGATGCGAAAGCGACGACCACGGCAATGGCGATCAGCCAGGACAAATGCTTTTGCGGATCGCAGAAACCCATCCCGATCAGGCCAAGGATGACCAGTGCCTGGGACAGCACGAGCCAGGATCGTCGTCGACCGAGTTTGCCAAGCAATGGCAGTCGCCATTGGTCGAGCAACGGTGACCAGACCCATTTGAAGGCATATGCCAGGCCAATCAGGCTTGCATAGCCAATGGTTTCACGCGCCACGCCAGCCTCACGCAGCCAGACTGAAAGCGTTGAAAACACCAGCATGTAGGGCAGGCCGGCGGCGAAACCAAGCAGCAACAGCACGAGTGTCGAAGGGCTGGCATAAGCGGCGAGCGCGGCGCGCCAGGTTTTACGGGGCATGGGCTGGAGTCTGCCTCAAGAAATACGGAAACAAAGCGCGCACTCTAACCGCTGTGCTCTACCGGACGCCAGCCATGGCGCTGAATATCAACACGATTATTCAGGACGCTGATGCCCTCCATGCGTAATCGTACGCGCTGCTCATCGCCCGAAGGGCTGCCCGCCGGCAGGCTGATACGCCCGTTTGCACCCAGAACGCGATGCCAGGGTAATTTGCTGTCGCTCGGCAATTCGCTGAGGGTGCGGCCGACCCAGCGGGCGGCGCGACCCAGTCCTGCAAGCTCGGCCAATTGACCGTAGCTGACGACTTTGCCCTCGGGAACTTGCGCCAGTGTCAGATACAGCGCCGTGCGTCGGATTTGCGCCGCACTCTCGGGTTCATCGGTTGGATCGGTCACGTCCGTCATTCCTGAAGAAGTCTGCTTTACCATCTATAGAGTAAATCCTGTACAGGCGGTTGAGAAATGAACTCAACAGAAATAGTCGGGTCAGTCCTTGTCAGGACATTATTCCTACGGATAATGCCGACTTTTCTCGCAAGCCCGAGCCCGTATTTTGCTTATGTTGTCCAGATCCCTGCTGTACCTCGCTGTCCTCAGTGCTTCTACTCCCTTGTTAGCCGATACCGTGTGGTTGAAGAACGGTGACAAGCTGAGCGGCAAGATCACGCTGTTCGATGGCGGCAAGCTGCTGATCCAGACCGAGTACGCCGGTGCGGTGACGATCGACTGGAAACAGGTCAAGACTCTGGACAGCGATCAGCAATTGCTGGTCAAGCAGGATGCCTACAGTGGCGAGAAAGCCAAGTCGCTGAAAGCGGCGGACGCCGGTAAGGTCACGCTGGCCAATGGCGACGCACCGAGGACGGTCGAACTGGCGAGCATTCAGCAGATTCTCAAGCCAAAACCGGTGGTCGAGGATCTGGTGTGGAAAGGCAACGTCGATATCGCGCTGGATTATCAGCGGGCGGAAAACGACACCGATGACTACGACATCGATTTCAAGACCAGTGCGCGCCACGGTCGCTGGCGGCACACCGCCGAGGGTGAATACAACCGCGAGTTCCAGGATGACGTGGTGACCACCGACAACTGGCGGGCCGAGTACTCCATTGACCGATTCCTGACCGAGCAATGGTTCTGGCAGGGGCGTCTGGAGTACAAGCGCGACAAGGTCGAACACCTATCCCGTCAGCGCACCGTCGGTACCGGTCCCGGCTATCAGTTCTGGGATAACGAGCTCGGGGCGTTCTCCCTGGGCTCGCTGGTCAACCGCACGGACTATGAGTTCTCCGATGGCAGCAAGGACAATTTCTACGCACTGGCCATGACGTGGGATTACAACCGCTACCTGATCGGCAAGCATGTCGAGTTCTTCACCAGTGGTGAGGTCGGCAAGCCGCTGTCGGGTGTGGCCGACTACGCACTCGATGCCGAGATGGGGTTACGCTACAAGGTGACTGACTGGGCTTCGCTGAACCTGAAGGCGGAGCGGGACATCATCAGCGGCACCGATGATGCGGATCTGGACAAGACACGCTACACCGCAGGATTTGGCGTGACTTGGTAATACGCTAAAAGATCGCAGCCTGCGGCAGCTCCTACAGGGGGGTTATGTTCACCCTGTAGGAGCTGCCGCAGGCTGCGATCTTTTTTACCTGTGAAAAACACACAGGCACAAAAAAGCCCCGCTGTTGAGGGCGGGGCTTTTTTACTAAAGCAAGTACAAGTTAGATAACTTGAACTTCTTCAGCTTGCATGCCTTTCTGACCGCGGGTAGCGATGAAAGAAACCTGTTGGCCTTCTTTCAGGCTTTTGAAGCCGTCGGATTGGATAGCTTTGAAGTGAACGAACAGGTCGTCACCGGATTGTGGAGTGATGAAGCCGAAGCCTTTTTCATCGTTGAACCACTTAACGGTACCGGTTTGGCGATTAGACATGGTGTAACTCCTTGAACAAAGATAACTGCGACTCAGGAAGAACCCTGGCCGAGACTGAGTGCAAAGAGCAGGAAAAATTCTTGTAGATGGTTGGATCGAAATTCAACATATCGTGTAGAGATTCTCAGTGACACAAGCAGCACAGTGGCGCCACCTTAACCCTTTTTCCGGGACGTGCCAATGCTTCTTGCGAAGGTTTCTCTGATTTAAGGATCGGCGGTGCGACGGTTCGTCGCCAGCACAGGTAATTCCTGCCTGTTCGGCGAGAATTGCACCGCGGACTTTGAACCCGGCGGCGCGCCCGGTAAGATGCCGGACAGAATTTTTCGACCTCGCTATTCAGGACACCCGCCATGAGCATCAAATCGGACAAGTGGATTCGCCGCATGGCGCAGGAACACGGCATGATCGAGCCTTTCGTCGAGCGCCAGATGCGCGGCAGCGACGATAGCCGTGTGATCTCCTATGGCGTGTCGAGCTACGGCTACGATGTGCGTTGCACCAGTCATTTCAAGGTGTTCACCAACATCAATTCGGCCATCGTCGATCCGAAAAACTTCGATGCCGGCAGCTTCGTCGACATCCACAGCGACGTGTGCATCATTCCGCCTAATTCCTTCGCCCTGGCCAGCACCGTCGAATACTTCCGCATTCCGCGTAATGTCTTGACCATTTGCCTGGGTAAAAGCACCTACGCGCGCTGCGGCATCATCGTCAACGTCACGCCGCTCGAGCCTGAGTGGGAAGGTCACGTGACCCTTGAGTTCTCCAATACCACCAATTTGCCGGCGAAAATCTACGCGAACGAAGGCGTGGCGCAGATGCTGTTCCTCGAATCTGACGAAGAATGTGAAGTGTCCTACAAGGACCGTGGCGGCAAGTACCAGGGGCAGCGTGGCGTGACCCTGCCTCGCACCTGAGTCAACCGTCCGACAAGTGCCGGGAATTCCTGAGCGGGCGTACACTCTATGGGGTGTACTGTTCCGATCCGCGCAAGGCGGGTCGGGTCATCGCCTAGGAGTGCCGAATGAAGATCGATCCGCGAATCAGTGCTGAACTGGCAAGGCTGGAACCCAATCAGGTTGGCGTTCTGGCCTGGTCCTTGTTGGCACATCCGCCCGTCAGCATGGCAGGGGGTATCCCCGGCCAGCCTGATCCTGATACCCCGAACGAACAGCCTAACGAACCGGGCGAGCCTACGCTGCCGGATGAGCCGCCGCCTGCGCCTATGGTCTGACAGTTCAGACACTACAGATCAAAAAATGTGGGAGCGACGGTGCGGCGATCCGACCTGCTCGCGAAATCGGTGTGTCAGACAACACAAATGTTGAATGTCAGACCGCATTCGCGAGCAGGCTCGCTCCCACAGTTTTTTTGTCAGGCGTTACTTCAGGTTGCCGCTGAGGAACTGCTTCAACCGCTCGCTTTTCGGATTGCCCAGCACGTTGTCTGGCGCGCCTTCTTCCTCAACCAGGCCCTTGTGCAGAAACAGCACTTGGCTCGACACTTTGCGGGCGAAGCTCATTTCGTGGGTCACCATGATCATGGTCCGGCCTTCCTCGGCCAGGCCCTGGATCACCTTCAGCACTTCACCCACCAGTTCCGGGTCCAGCGCCGAGGTCGGTTCGTCGAACAGCATGACTTCCGGCTCCATGGCCAGTGCGCGGGCAATCGCTACCCGTTGTTGCTGACCGCCGGACAGGAAGGCCGGGTATTGGTCCGCCACACGGGAGGCCAGCCCCACCTTGTCGAGGTAGCGCCGGGCGCGGTCCTCGGCTTCTTTCCGGTCACACCCCAGCACCCGGCGCGGGGCCATGGTGATGTTTTCCAGCACCGTCATGTGGCTCCACAGGTTGAAGTGCTGGAACACCATGGCCAGGCGGGTGCGAATGCGCTGCAGTTCATTGGCATCGGCCACGTGTATGCCGTGACGGTCCTTGATCATGCGGATGTTCTGCCCGTCGAGGCTCATGGCGCCGTCGTTGGGTTGTTCCAGGAAGTTGATGCAACGCAGAAAGGTGCTTTTGCCCGAGCCGCTGGCGCCGATCAGGCTGATGACGTCGCCGGTCCTGGCCTTGAGTGAAACACCTTTGAGGACTTCATGATCGCCATAACTCTTATGCAGGCCTTCGATGGTCAATTTGTACATGGGGCGTGCATCCTCAAGGCGAAAGTAGATAGCCGCTGCGATAGGCTTCGGTGCCTGCGACGTGGGCAATCACCATGCCGGCAGTGGCCATGCGGCGCAGCGAGCGGGCGTACATCAACCCGGCTGTGGCGCAATGAACGGGAGTGACCAGATCGTTGACGGGATCAATGATCTCGGCGATCAGTTGCCCGGCCTCAAGGTATTCCCCCGGCAATGCGGTGAACACCAGCAGCCCGCCCACCGGTGTGGCCACCGGCTCTACACCGGCCAGCGGTGTCGCCGGATAGGGCAGGTCGGGCAGGGGCGCGGGTTCGCCGGCGATCGCGCCGAAATGGATCAGATAGTCGATCAACGCCTGACAGTCGAGGCTCGCCAGCGGGTGATTGACGTCGCCCTGGCCGCGCAATTCGACGGTCACCGAAAAACTGCCTGGTGGAATGTCGAAGTGTTCGCCGAAGCGTTCCTTCAACTGCCACCAGAGCAGGGTGAAGCATTCGTCGAACGACTGGCCCCCGGAATCGGTCGCCAACAGGCTGGCCTCGGCACCGATGTAGCGGGCCAGTGGCTCGACCTGTGGCCAAGCCTCCGGCGTGGTGTACAGGTGTGCGACCGCTTCGAAATCACAATGCAGGTCGAGCACCATGTCGGCATCGCAGGCCAGCCGTTGCAGGGTCAGGCGCTGGGATTGCAGCTGGGTGCTGGCGGTTTGCCGGGCCAGCGCATTGCGCAGGCTGTTACGAATCAATTCGAGGTTGTGCTGCGGGTCGTTGCCGAGTTGGCCTTCGATCTCGTTGCCGACTTCTTCACTCAGGTCGACGAACCAGCGATTGAAGTTCTGCCCGGTTTCCAGCTCGAAGCGGCCCAGCGGCACGTCCATCAGTACTTGTTCCAGGCCAATCGGGTTGGCGACCGGGACCAGGACGATTTCGCTGCGCAAACGGCCAGCGGCTTCCAGCTCCGCCAGGCGTTGCTTGAGGTGCCAGGCCACCAGCATGCCGGGCATTTCGTCGGCGTGCAGGGAGGCCTGGATGTAGATCTTGCCGTTGGCGGGTTGTGGGCCGAAGTGAAAACTGTGGATCTGTCGTGCAGTCCCCGGTAGCGGGGCCAGCAGGTCATGAGTCTGGTGGCGCATGGATTTTTGTTTCCTGAAAACGGAGTCCTAGTGGGTCGGCCCGAGGAAGGCCAGCCATCGGCGTTCGGCAAGGCGGAACAGGCCGACCAGCGCAAAAGTGACGGTCAGGTAGATCAGCGCGGCGATACCGAACGACTGGAAGGTCAGGAAGGTCGCCGAGTTGGCGTCCCGCGCGACTTTCAGGATGTCCGGGATAGTCGCGGTGAAGGCCACGGTGGTCGAGTGCAGCATCAGGATCACTTCGTTGCTGTAATACGGCAACGAACGACGCAGGGCCGACGGCATGATCACATAGGCGTACAGTTTCCAGCCGGTCAGTCCGTAAGCCTTGGCCGCTTCCACTTCACCGTGGGCCATGCTGCGGATTGCCCCGGCGAAAATCTCGGTGGTGTAGGCGCAGGTGTTCAGGGCAAAGGCCAGGATGGTGCAGTTCATCGCATCGCGGAAGAAGCTGTCGAGCAGCGGTTGTGCGCGCACGGCGGCCAGGCTGTAGATCCCGGTGTAGCAGATCAGAAGCTGGATATACAGCGGCGTGCCACGGAACAGGTAGGTGTAGAACTGCACCGGCCAGCGAATGTAGAGGCGCGGTGAAACCCGGGCGATAGACAGCGGAATCGAGACGATGAAACCGAAGAATATCGATGCGCTGAGCAACCACATGGTCATGGCCAGACCGGTGATGTTGTTGCCGTCGCTGTAAAGGAAGGGTTTCCAGTATTCCTGCAGGAGTTCGATCATCGTACGGCCTCCCGGGTACCGGCGGAGTAACGACGTTCGAGCCAGCGCAGAATGAAGTTGGACGCGCTGGTGATCACCAGATAGATCAGCGCGGCAAGTACCAGGAAGTAAAACAGCTGATAGCTGCTTTTGCCGGCGTCCTGGGCAGCCTTGACCAGATCGGCCAGGCCGATGATCGACACCAGGGCGGTGGCCTTGAGCATTACCATCCAGTTGTTACCGATACCTGGCAGGGCATAACGCATCATCTGTGGGAACACCACGATCCAGAAACGCTGGCCGCGCTTGAGGCCATAAGCGGTAGCCGCTTCGACCTGGCCCCGCGGAACCGCGAGAATCGCGCCACGGAAGGTTTCGGTGAAATACGCACCGTAGATGAAGCCCAGGGTAATGACCCCGGCGCTGAACGGGTTGATTTCGATGTATTCCCATTCCATGAAATCGGTAAACGAGGTCAGCCAGGTTTGCAGGCTGTAGAAAATCAGCAGCATCAGGACCAGGTCCGGAACGCCGCGAATAAGTGTGGTGTAAAGCTGGGCAGGCACGCGCATCAGTTTGACTTTTGACAACTTGGCACTGGCGCCAAGCAGCCCGAGCAACACGGCTACCAACAGCGATAACGCCGACAATTTGATCGTCATCCAGGTGCCTTGCATCAGCAGCGGACCGAAGCCCTTGAGGCTGAAGGCAGAGAGCCCCAGATTTTCCAGTAGGTTTTCAAACATAAATCAGCAGCCTGATCGGATGAAAAAAGCGCCCATCCAGAGATGGGCGCCGGGCATTATTTGCCGCTGTACAGATTCAGATCGCCAAAGTGTTTCTTCTGAATGGTGGCGTAGGTGCCATCATCGTGTAACGCTTTGATACCTTTATCCAAAAGTGCTTTCAGCTCGGTGTTACCTTTCTTAATACCGACCGCTGTTTTGGCCGGCAGCAGTTCATTGTCGACCGGCTTGCTGACTTCGTAGTCGGCACCCTGTGGCGACTTCAGGAAGCCCAGTTCGGCTTGCAGCATGTCCTGGATCCCTGCATCGAGACGACCGGAAGTCAAGTCAGCGTAGACCTGATCCTGGTTGGCGTAGGCCTGGGTTTTTACGCCGGCCTTGTCCAGAATGGCTTTGGCATAGGCTTCCTGAATGGTGCCTTGTTCGTAGCCGACGGTTTTGCCCTTGAGGGACGCGACGTCTGCGGTCACGCCGGAACCTTTCTTGGACACGTAAGCGGTTGGGCCGGAAAACAGCTCGCTGGAGAAGTCGATGACTTTTTCACGGGCCGGGGTTACGGTCATCGACGAGATCACACCGTCGAATTTATTGGCTTTGAGACCGGGAATCATGCCATCGAAGTCACTTTCGACCCACTTGCACTTGACCTTCAGTTCGGCGCAGATCGCGTTCCCCAGATCGATGTCGAAGCCTACCAGGCTGCCGTCGGCCGCTTTTGACTCGAACGGTGCGTAAGAAGGGTCAACGCCGAAACGCAGTTCTTTGTACTCCTTCGCCATGGCGGAGCCAGCGGCCATGCACAACGCCAGTGCAGAAAGGGTCAGCAATGCTTTTTTCATTATTCAATCCCTAAAACCAATATGAGCGCTTGTGGCGCAGAATTATTGTTACTGGAAAGCGTAAGACCTGTTGAAAGTAGCAATTTCCGAACCAGAGTGCCGAACAAGCGTTTTAAAAGGTGTCTGGAAATAGCCGGAGACAGATTTATGCACGAAAACGGGCGCAGGGAAATGGCCGCACCCGTTCGACTCAAAAAGAAAAAATTTTGAGGATAAAAAGAAGGCTCAGCCGAGCAGATTTTGCAGGGTCGTCAAACTGTCGGCTTCGTCGACCGACTTGTCCTTGCGCCAGCGCAAGATGCGCGGAAAACGCACGGCAATGCCACTTTCGTGACGGTGGGAGAGGGCGATCCCCTCGAAACCCAATTCAAACACCAGGCTCGGCTGGACGCTGCTCACTGGGCCGATTTTTTCCACCGTGGTCTTGCGCACGATGCTGTCGACCTGGCGGATTTCGTCATCGCTCAACCCTGAATGCGCTTTGGCGAACGGCACCAGGGAACGTTCGCTGGCGTCTGGCGGGCCGTCCCACACGGCGAACGTGTAATCGCTGTAGAGGCTGGCCCGGCGTCCTTGCCCCCGTTGCGCATGGATCAGCACGGCGTCAACGCTGAAAGGGTCGACTTTCCATTTCCACCACGCACCCAGGTCCTTGGTCCGGCCGACGCCGTACAGGGCATCGCGTGGCTTGAGCATCAGGCCTTCGACACCGAGGGCGCGGGATGTCTCGCGCTGGCGGGCGAGGTCGAGCCACGTGTCGCCGGTCACCAATGGCGAGAGGCGCAACCGCGGATTGGCACAGTCACTGGTCACCCGTTCCAGTTGCGCGCGTCGCTCGGCCTGACGCCGGTTGCGCCAGTCTTCACCCTGCCATTCGAGCAAATCGAAGGCGATTAACACGACTGGCACTTCTTCGAGGATTTTCCGGTCCAGGGTTTTGCGAACGATGCGTTGTTGCAGGAGGGCGAAAGGTTGCGCCGCGGGTTGAAACACCTTGTCGATGGCGGTTGCTGCAGATTTCCAGGCGACGATCTCGCCGTCGATCACCGTTCCGTCGGGAAGGCTCAGAAATAAGCTGTCCAGTTCAGGGAAGCGTTCGGTCACCAGCCCTTCACCCCGCGACCAGATCCACAGTCGCCCTTCGCGCTTGATCACCTGGGCGCGGATACCATCCCATTTCCATTCCGCTTGCCAGTGCTGGGCAGGGCCGAGCAGGGCTTCGAATTGCTCCACGGGTGGCGACAAGACGTGGGCGAGGAAAAACGGGTAGGGCTGGCCACCACGCTGGGCGCGTTCATCCCGGGATTCGGCGGCGATCAATTTTAAGTAGCGGGTGGCACTGGGGCGATGGGTCTGGTCGGTGTAACCCACCATGCGCTGGGCCACACGTTTGCAGTCCAGGTGAGCCATGGCTGCCAGGGCACGGGTCACCAATAACCTGGACACCACGACGCGCAAGCTGCCGGTGATCAGTTTGATGCAGACCATCAGGCTCGGACCGTCCAGTTGCGTCCACAGCGCCGGTAATCGTCGAGCGAGGGACTGCTCTGTTTCGCCGCGCAGTGGCAGCAATTTGTCCTCGATCCACGCGGCCAGCCCGTCGGTCGAATGATGCGACGCTTGCGGTACAACCAGCGAAATGGTTTCCGCGAGATCACCGACTGCCTGGTAACTCTCTTCGAACAGCCATTGCGGCAAACCGGAAAACGCCACGGCCAATTCGCGCAGGACCCGTACCGGCACCAATTGCCGGGGGCGTCCCCCTGACAGAAAGTACAACGCCCAGGCAGCATCTTCCGGCCTGGCCTGGGCGAAGTAGTTTTGCAATGCCGCCAGTCTGGCGTTGTTCGAGGTGCACGTGTCCAGTTCGGTATACAGTTCGGCGAACGCCTTCATGGCAGCATCTCGGCAGGCTCGGCAGGCTCGGCAGGCTCGGCTTCGGCGATGACCACATCCTCTTCGTGATCACCGTATTGGGTATTGAACGCCATGGCCTCGAGCCCCTGCTCGCGCAGATGGCGTACCAGTGCGCCGGCCGATCCATCGGTCACCATGATCCGCTCAGCGCCAGTCTGTTCGATGGCCCAGAGCAGGCCGGGCCAGTCGGCGTGGTCGGACAGCACGAAGCCACGGTCCACACCGCGCTGCCGACGCATGCCACGCAAGCGCATCCAGCCACTGGCGAAGCCATCGCTGTAATCGCCGAAGCGACGCATCCAGCTGCTGTTCGCCGTTGAAGGGGGGGCGAGCACCAGCGCCTTGCGCATCAGCGGGTCGCTCTTTTTTACGTCGGCGGCATGAGTCGTGGGCGGCAGATAAACCCCCGCTTCGCGGTAGATCTCGTTGATGGATTCGACGGCGCCATGCACCAGAATGGGACCGAGTCGTGCGTCGATGCCATGGAGAATGCGCTGGGCCTTGCCGAGGGAATAACAGAACAGCACGCTGGCTTTTTCGACAGCCGCATTGGCCTGCCACCATTGATCGATCTCGGCAAACACCTGTGCCTGGGGTTGCCAGCGGTAGATCGGCAGGCCAAAGGTCGAGCCGGTGATGAAGGTGTCGCAGCGTACCGGTTCAAACGGCGCGCAAGTGCCGTCGGGCTCGATCTTGTAGTCCCCGGATGCGACCCAGACTTGTGCGCCGTATTCCAGGCGTACTTGCGCCGAGCCGAGCACATGGCCGGCGGGATGAAAACTGAGGCGCACGCCTCGATGCAGCAGGCGCTCGCCATAGCGCAGGGTCTGCAGGTTGATGTTCTGGCCCAGTCGCGTGCGCAGGATGGCCTCGCCGGGCGCTGCCGCCAGGTAATGCTGATTGCCGGCGCGGGCATGATCGTCGTGGGCGTGGGTGATCACGGCGCGTTCGACCGGCCGCCACGGGTCGATGTAGAAGTCGCCGGCGGGGCAGTACAAACCTTCGGGGCGCGAGATAACAAGGTCCATTTCGTTACCGGAGTGGAGGGGCTTGTCAGCTATGAGGTTGGCGTGTGGCGAGAAGTTCTATTTGTTTTTGGGGGGATTAATAACATCCCCTGTGGGAGATTCTATGGTTGAGGGAAAGCCCTCAACCATAGAATCTCCCACAGATAGGGGGCGTGGTTATTTGCCGGGCGTCAGCGTCAACCGTGCCTTGCCATAGGCGTTGTCGAAGTTCTGCGGCTGCATCGGCAGGCTCATGTACTGGCCCTTGAGCCACGGTTCGATGCCGTTGAGGTAGTTAGGGCTGACCGGGTTGCCGGATTGGCCGGTGCCGTTTTGCGCCATCAGCGGTTCGGACTGGCCGAAGTCGACGATAAACCGCATGGCTGGCGCCAGCGTAGTGTTGAAGTCCTGGCCCCAGGCGAAGGCGGCGGTATTGAGCGTGGTGTGATCGCCACCGGCCGGCAGCGGTCCGCGTACGGTCTGGCCGCTGCTGTTCTTCCATTCATAGCGGTGCAGTTTGCCCCACTGCCAGGCCTTGTGATCACTGCCCAATTGGCTGTCGCCTGCGCTGATCGCCGCGGCGAGGCTGCGAGCGAGGATCACCGGTTTGTCTTCTTTCTGCGCGGTGCGCACGTCATCCCAGAACGGGCTGTCTTCACGCCCGAGCAAGTGATCGGCCTGGGCCGCGTAGGAAAGCTTGCCGTTGGCGACAAAGGCCTTCCATGCCGGGCTGCTTTCCGGGCCCAGTTCATCGAGGAAGATCTGCCGGGTGCTTTCCTGCAGGAACAGTTCGTAGATTGCCGCATCGGTGGAGGTCGGGCCGAGCTTGCCGTCGAACGCCATCAGGCGGCTGTAGGCCTCGTGTGCCTTGGCACGATCTGCCGCCGGCAAGGCGTCCATGGCTTGTTTGAGCGGCTGGGTCATGCCCGGCGCTTCAAACATTTTCTTCAGCTTGGCAGCGAAGGTAGTGGTCTGGTCGTATTGCATGGCGATCAGGCTGCGGCTGTCGTGTTTGCCTGCGCCGGCCAGTTCGGCCAGGCGCTCGCCGCGCTCCGGAGCGGCCCAGGAATTTGACAGCTGCATGCCGTAGCCATGGGGAATGACCCGCTGGTTGGCGGTGCCGAGCCAGCCCTGGGCAGGGTCCTGATCGTACGGGTGCAGCATCGGGTCGGCGTAACCGTCCCAATCGTATCGACCTTCCCAGCCCGGCGAGGGCAACAGGCCTTCGCCTTCGCGGCGGTTCGGGTAACGACCGGTGACTTGCCAGCCGATGTGGCTTGCGTCGGCAAACACCAGGTTCAGCGCGATGGCGCGGATTTCTCGGCTGGCATCCGAGGCTTTCTCGACGCTCTGGGCGCGGGACAGGTCAAAGAACGCGTCCAGGGTCTTGTCATCGGTGAAGTTCGGTGCCTGCAAGGCCAGGCCGAAACCATTGGCCAGCGTGGTGCCCTGGGCGCTATTGAGCAGCGGGCCATGGCGGGTTTCGTACACCGCTTCGCGAATCGACCGCTGGCCTTTGACGAAATAGGTTTCGTTGCGCACGATCGCCGGCTGCCACTTCCCGGCGTTTTCGTAGGTGAGCCCGTTGCCCTGGCGTTTGATCTTCTCCAGGAACAGGTCCTGGTTGTCACCCGTCACGGACGTCACGCTCCACGCTACCTTGCCGTTGAAACCACCGAGCACCATTGGCAGACCGGCGATGGTCACGCCGGATGCCTGATATTTCGGCGCGCGAATCTGCACGTAACTGAACAGCGAAGGCACGCCCAGCGGGCCGTGACTGTCACTGGCCAGCAGGCTCTTGCCGCTGCGGCTGCGTTGCGGGGCGATGGCCCAGTTGTTCGACGAGGTGGCGCCGAGCAGGTTCAGGTCCGACAGTTGCCCGGTGGCCTTGCCGAGTTCGGCCAGCCCCGGCACTTGCCCGTTGAGTTTGATGCCTTGCAGTTTTTCGCTTTCGCCGACCGGCAGTTTTTCGTCGGGAGCTGACGGCGTCAGCCACGCCAGTTTGTCGGTGGTGACGGTCTGGGCCAGTACCAGTGTGGAAATTTCTTCCGGCAGGTTGGTCGACTGGCTGAAGTTCAACAGGCAGAAAATCAGCGCCGAATCTTCCGGTTGCCAGTATTCAGGCTGGTACCCGGAGGCCGCGAGGTCCGCCGGCAGTTTGTCGCGGTAGCGGAAAAGGTAGGCGTTGACGCCGCGCGCATAGACCTCGAAGAAGCGCTTGAGACGCGGCGAAGAGGCCTTGTACAACTCGCCAGCACTTTTCTTCAGGTTGACCGCCCGCATGTAACGGTCGGCATCCAGCAGGTCGGCGCCGTGCATCTCGGCCAAACGGCCCTGGGCCAGCAGGCGCAGGGTGACCATCTGCGTGATGCGGTCGCTGGCATGCACGTAGCCGAGGGTGAAGAGCGCGTCGTGGAAGCTGTTGCTTTCGATCAGCGGCATGCCCATGGCATTGCGGCGCACCGAAACGTTCTGCGCCAGGCCCTTGAGCGGTTGCACGCCGGAGGTCGGCGGGAGGGTGTCCTGGGCGTTGAAGTTCTGACAACCGGTCAGGCTCAAGGCACCGGCCACTGCTGCGGCAACGCCGAACCGGGGTAGAAAATGAGTAAGGGCTGGCGAGGCCATGGCAAAGCTCCTGCGGGGGTGGTGGCGCAATAAAGGCGCTACGTTAGTGAGCAGGTGATGGCCGCGCAAGCGGGGTAAGAGGTTATTTCAGGATTTGTCAAAGATCGCAGCCTTCGGCAGCTCCTGTAGAGATACGCCGATCTCGCGCAGGAGCTGCCGAAGGCTGCGATCTTTTGACACTCAACAGTGGCTTGCCAGCCGTAACTGGTGGTATTGAAGTGCGACACGCTCGACAATCCTGGAGAAAAGCCGGCATGGAGCTCAAGACAAACGCGGCACTGATCATCATTGATCAACAAAAAGGCATCCTGCATCCCAGACTCGGCCGCCGGAATAATCCTCAGGCTGAAGCGCGCATGCTGGAATTGCTCGACCATTGGCGGCGCACGGTTCGGCCGGTGATCCATGTGCAGCACCTGTCCCGCTCGGAGGACTCAGTGTTCTGGCCGCAGCAGTCGGGGGTGGAGTTTCAGGAGCGGTTTCAGCCCATGGCCGGTGAACGCTTGATCCAGAAACAGGTGCCTGATGCGTTTTGTTCGACGGGGCTGGAGACTGAGTTGCGCGAGGCGGGGATCGGGCAATTGATCATCGTGGGTGTCGCGACCCACAACTCGGTGGAATCCACGGCGCGTAGCGCAGGCAACCTGGGTTTTGATACCTGGGTGGCCGAGGATGCGTGCTTTACCTTCGACAAGGCTGACTTTTTCGGCCATGTCCATAGCGCCGAAGAGGTGCATGCGATGTCGCTGGGGAATTTGCAGGGGGAGTATGCGACGGTGGTCAGCACCGCATGTGTATTAAAGGCGGACTGAAAAACCTGTAGGAGCAGCCGGTCGACGCTCGATTGCTCGCGATGGTGTGTCAGCTACACAGATGTCGACTGACAGTCCATCGCGTGCAAGGGAACTGCATCCACAGCACAGGTCTGCTCGCGAAGGCGATTCAACAGGCGAAGCAAGCCTTCGCCCGAAGCATCAAGCGCCGTGGCACTTCTTGAATTTCTTGCCGTTGCCGCATGGGCACGGATCGTTGCGGCCGACGTCTTTCAGGGCATTGCGCGCCGGTTCCTGGTGAGCGTGGCCGCAGTTCGGACCGTGGACATGGCCGTGGTCGTGATCATGGTGGTGATGGTCATGATCATGATCGTGGTTGCAGTCAGGGCCGTGGACGTGGGGTTGCTGGGTCATCGGTGTTGCTCCGGAATTAAATCGGCGGCGATTATCACGCCATTGCGCGCCAGGTGCACGTAGTGGGCGATGAATATACCGGTTTCCAGTTCACCATCCAGACGATAGGGAATGGGTTGATCGGATTTTTTCAGCAGTTTGGCCAGATCACGGACCTTGGACCACAGGTTGGTGCGGATCGGCACCTTGAAGTAAGCGCTGTGCCTGGGGCCGATGGTGAACCAGTGTTCGTACTCGCCGTCGGCCAGCAGTATGTCACCCAGGTGAACGCGATACTCCAGACTGCGCACCGTCAGGTCGCTGTCGTTGGGGTTGTCGATGCGAAAGTGCAGGAGGAATTTCTGTTCCAGCAGTTTGGCGCTGACCACCTCGATCTTCACCAGATGGACCTCGGGGTCCGGCAAGTCGTCGTCGAACCACGATGTACAGCCGCCGAGTCCGAGTGTCAGGAACAACATCAGCAGATAGAGTGCGCCGTGGCGGATGATCATCGTGGTGTTTCTCCCTTGAGCCCCGGTCCAGACCCAAAAGATCGCAGCCTTCGGCAGCTCCTGCGGGGGTGAACAGACATTCCATGTCCTAACTGCTGAAATAGCCTGCGCAACACTTCTTGAACTTCTGCCCACTCGCGCATGGGCAGGTGTCATTGCGTCCGGGCTTGAGCGGCACGGTGGGGTCGATGAAATACCAGCGCCCGGTGTTTTGCACAAATGACGAACGCTCGCGGTGGCTGTGCTCGCCATTACTGTCGTGCCAGCGTGCAGTGAAGGTCACGAAAGCGTGTTCAGGCTGGCCGCCCAGCACTTCGGAGCTTTCCACCTCAAGGCCCAGCCACGTACTTTGCGCGCTCCAGTCGCTGATCGATTGACGGTCCAGGCCGGCCTGTTGGGCGGGCAGGGTGGTGGCCACCAGATAGTCGACCAACCCCAGCACGTAGGCGCTGTAGCGCGAGCGCATCAAGGCTTCGGCGCACGGCGCCGGGTGCCCGGCATGGTAGTGACCGCAGCAGGCGTCGAGCAGGGTGCCGCTGCCGCAAGGGCAAATGGGTGTACTCATTGCATTACCACCAGTATTTCCCGAAGTTTTCCGGATTGGCCCAGAAGCGCGAATTGAGCCAGTCAGGGACTTGTTTGTATTCAAGCAGATCGTAGGTGAACAGGGTCAAGACCTGTTCGTCCCGTTGAAAGCGTTCGCTGGCTTGCAGGGCCAGGGAGAAAAAGTCGGTTTCCTGCCAACCACACGCTGACAGATCCGCCAACACGGCGATGCGGCTGGCGTTGAGGTTGCGAATGCCGCCCAGCAGATTCAGGCCGTTGCGCTTGGGCAAATGCTCCAGGCAATCGACCACCAGGGCCAGGTCGAATCGGCGGGCCGCCAACTCGTCGGGCAACGGCCCGGGGGCAGCGAAAGCGACGCTGCTGTCCGGGTGAGCGAGCTTGAAAGCCTCCAGCGCCGGGAACTCGCTGGCGCCGATCAACAACAGGCGCGCGGGGGCATATCGGTCAAGCAAAGCGGCCAGTGCCTGCTGCGGCGTGCGTGAAGAAATACCTGCAATCATCGAAGATCCTCAATCAGATCTGCCAAGACTAGCCTGACCGAACGTTCGGGCCTAGAGCGGCCGGGCGACAAAAGCATCAACCTGTCGTTAATACACGAATAAACAGCATGGCCTATTGCTGGCGGAGATTAAAACTCGGGTCTTTACTACCTGAATCGGTTTTAAGCCGATCCCTCAGGAGAAAACTAGATGAGCATAGTACGGACAGCATTACCCTTGGTTCTGCTAACCAGTGTCTTGACTGGTTGCGCAGGTTTGCAGAAAACCGACTGGCCGACCTGTGCGGCGGTCGGTGGTGTCGTGGGTGCGGGCCTCGGTGCGACCGAAAGCTCGGCATGGGCAGGGTATGGTGCTCTGCTCGTCGGCGGTACGGCGGCGGCTTATTGCTGGGTTCATGGTGATGGCGACGAAGACGGCGATGGTGTGCCAGACAGTCGCGACAAGTGCCCAGGCACGCCAAAAGGCGTTAAGGTCGATGCCAACGGTTGCCCACCACCTGCACCTGCACCTGTGGTCGAAGAAGTGGCTGTAGTCCAGGAAGAAACCATCGTCATCCGCGATGTTCACTTCCAGTTTAATAAAGCCACGCTTACCTCGTCCGATAAACAGGTACTCGACAAGATTGCCACTCGCTTGAAAGCCGAGGCCCCTACTGCTCAACTGACCGTAACCGGCCATACCGACAGCGTGGGCAGTGACACCTATAACCAGAAACTGTCGGATAAACGCGCCCACTCGGTGGTTGAATACCTCATCGGGCAAGGCGTACCTCGCAGCAACTTCGTGTCGGTTGTCGGTGCCGGTGAAAGCCAGCCAGTTGCGGACAACAAAACCGCTGACGGCCGTGCACAGAACCGTCGTACCGAAATCAAAATCCAGCGTTAAGCCCCCCCGGGTCCGCGCCTTGTGCAGTCGCGGATGCGGGTCTTTACTCCTGTGTGACCGGTATTGGCCGGTGACACAGGAGCTTTCAACATGATCGTTCTCACAAGGACCGTCTTGCCGGTTCTGCTACTTGGCAGCCTCTTGACCGGTTGCGCCACCCACAGCGATGGCACTGCCCCCCTCAATCAACGTACCTGGCCAATTTGCAGCGTGATCGGCGGCCTGGTCGGTGGTGGCCTGGGCGCAATCGAGAGTGGCGCTTGGGCCGCGGGTGGGGCGGCGCTGGGTATCTTGTCTGGCGGCTTGATCTGCTATGCCCAGGATGGCGACGAAGACGGCGACGGCGTTTTCGACCGACGTGACCGTTGCGCTGATACTCCCGCCAATACCCCGGTCGACCATCGCGGTTGCCCGGCGCCGCAGTACCCGGACAGCGTCCAGGCCGAGCCTGCGCAATCCGAAGTCATCACCCTGAGCGATGACGTACTGTTTGCCTTCAATCAATCCGACCTGACCCCGACGGCGAAGAGTCAACTGGACGCGTTGATGAGCAAGTTCGAGGATGCCGATGTGGTCAGCATCAAAGTGGTCGGCCATACCGACAGCGTCGGTTCGGATGCCTATAACCAGACCTTGTCGGAGCGACGTGCCAGCAGCGTGGCGGAATACTTGTTAAGCCAGGGTGTGGCGCCGAACAAAGTCACCAGCGAAGGCAACGGCGCGAGCCAACCGATTGCCGACAACAAAACAGAAGAAGGCCGTGCGAAAAACCGTCGCGTGGATCTGCATATAAACCGCTGAGCCATGAGATAGAGCCGTCGGGCGACATTTGTGAGCGGTGCGACGGCCGTTCGGCGGCCTGCATGAAGATTTTTCCGTTGCCCTCTGGCTTATCCCGCGTGGAAGCCGTTACTGTTCGCGCAAACAATAATTCTCATTGGGGGCGCGTATGAAAGTCTTATGGGGACTGGGGCGGTTACTGACCTTGCTGTTCTGGTCAGTAGTGCTGGTCAATCTGCTCACACCGTTCGTCTTTCCGCTGCACCCGTTGGTCAATCTGGCCGGCGGCCTGTTGGGGTTCATCCATCTTCTGGAAGCGTTGCTGTGCTATCGCAGCCTCCGGGGTCGCGCCCATCCCTGGCTTGACCGTCTGAAGATCGTCATTTTCGGCGTATTCCATCTGCAAACCATTCCAGCCCCCACCGCTTCGAAGGCTTCCCATGCGTAAACTCTGTCTGCTCGCCGCACTCATCAGCCCATTGGCCAGCGCGCAGGTGGTGAGTGTCGAACCCAACTCGCTGATGCGCTTGCCCAACACCGCCAGCACTCTGCAACTGGAACGCCTGGAAGTGGCCGATTACGGCACCTTGCTGATTCCCTCGAACGTGACCGAAGTCACCGTGGGTGAATTGCATCTGGGGCGTGAAGCGCGCATTGCCATCGTGCCGGGGGAGCAGGCGCTGGCCCTGAAGGTCCGTCGCGCTGATTTGTCCGAAGGCAGTCAGATCACCGCCCGTGGCGCACCCGGAACCTATCAGAAGGCCGCCCGATCCGGACGCAATCTTGATTTGCAGATCAAGGCCCTGAACGCACCGCAATTGATCGTTGATGCTCGTGGTGGTGCGGGCGCACCGGGGTTTATTGGTCTCGATGGGGCCAACGGCGAGGAACCGGGCTGCACCTGGGGTCAAGCCGGTCGCGGTGCCGATGGCAGTGACGGCAGCAACGGCCAGCCAGGGGCTCCGGGGGCTCTGGTTAAACTGGCAGTGCCGCACGACTACCCGACAGACCGGATCAAGGTTCAGGTGGCCGGCGGTGCCGGTGGCCTGGCCGGCCCGGGCGGCAAGCCGGGCGCGGGTGGCAAGGCCAAGGGCTGCCTGATTTACAAGGCCGATGGCGGCAAGAGCGGTAAACCTGGCACCGATGGACAGCCGGGAGCTGAAGGTGCGGCGGGTTCGGTGACGGTGCAGCGGTTGTAAATCTCGCCAGGAAGTATGTGGCAATTGATTTCCAGTGGCGAGGGAGCTTGTCGGGTCGCCGCACCGTCCCGTTCGACTGCGAAGCAGTCGTAAAAACGGTCACCACTTATTTTCTGAAAAAACGTGGTCGCCAGTTTTAGGGTCGCTTCGCAACCCAGCGGGACGATGCGGCGCTCCGACAAGCTCCCTCGCCACAACCACCTCTCAGGCCAGAGTTACTTCAAAACATCGGCCGAGCCGCCGCTATCGCCACCACCGCCAACCCCACTAACAAATTGATACCCACCAAGCGGCGAATCCGTCCAAGTACACTGGCCCCCGCGGGCCAGTCCTGCCCGGTCACGGCGGTGCGCAGTTCCGGCAGCATCAGCGCCTGAATGCGGATAAACAGCGCCGTCATCACCACATACAAACCCATCATCACCTGTACATAGCGCGGTGCGGTTTCAAAACCGTTGAAGTGCAAATTCAGCATGCCCACGCCGCTGACCGGCAACAGCACCACCGCCACCCAGACCCAGCGGAAAAAACCTTGAAACACTTCTACCCACAGCTTCAGCCGGGCAGGGCCCTCCAGCGCCGTGATCGCCGCGGGGCGCAGGACCATCCAGGCGAAAAACATGCCGCCGACCCAGACCAGGGCCGCCAGTACATGCAGGCTATAGATGAGGCTAAAAGGTGTCATTGGGTTACTCCGTTCTGCGCGGTATTCATTAGCGGGGTATGATAGCGACCAAACCGAACCACTGAAAATTTATCCAGCGTTTTTTGCGCCCGACAATCCATGATCAGCACCGAACTCAAAACCACGATCCAGGGCGCCTACTCGCGTTTTCTCGAAGCCAAGAGCCTCAAGCCGCGTTATGGCCAACGCCTGATGATCGCCGAAGTCGCCAAGGTCCTGGGTGACATCGACACCGACGACGAAGGCCGGCGCAGTGGCGACCCCGCGATTGTCGCGGTGGAAGCCGGCACCGGTACCGGCAAGACCGTGGCCTACAGCCTGGCGGCGATTCCCACGGCGAAGGCCGCCGGCAAGCGCCTGGTGATCGCCACGGCCACCGTGGCCCTGCAAGAGCAGATCGTCTACAAGGACTTGCCCGACCTGATGCGCAACAGCGGGCTGAACTTCAGCTTCGCCCTGGCCAAGGGGCGCGGGCGCTACATGTGCCTGTCCAAGCTCGACATGTTGCTTCAGGAAGGCCACGCGCAGACCGCCACGGCGCAGTTGTTCGAAGAAGAAGGTTTCAAGATCGAGGTCGACGAGGCCAGCCAGAAGCTGTTCACCAGCATGATCGAGAAGCTCGCCGGCAATAAATGGGACGGTGACCGCGACAGTTGGTCAACCGCCCTGGAAGACGCCGACTGGGCGCGCTTGACCACCGACCACAGCCAGTGCACCAACCGTCATTGCCCGAACTTCGGCCAGTGCGCCTTCTACAAGGCCCGCGAAGGCATGGGCAAGGTTGACGTGATCGTCACCAACCACGACATGGTTCTGGCCGACCTGGCCCTGGGCGGCGGCGCGGTGCTGCCTGACCCGCGCGACACCATCTACGTGTTCGACGAAGGCCATCACCTGCCGGACAAGGCCATCGGCCACTTCGCCCATTACACGCGCCTGCGCTCCACCGCCGACTGGCTGGAAACCACCGCCAAGAACCTCACCAAACTGTTGGCCCAGCACCCGTTGCCGGGCGACTTGGGCAAGTTGATCGAGCAGGTGCCGGAGCTGGCGCGGGAGATCAAGACCCAGCAGCAGTTCATGTTCACCGCCTGCGAGCAGATTGCCGATTTCAAACCCGGCGAAGACGTTGAAGGCCGCGAGCGCCCGCGTCACCGATTCGTCGGCGGTGTGATTCCCGAGCACATGCGCGAGATGGGCATTGAACTGAAGAAAGGCTTCGCGCGCCTGACGGACCTGTTCACCCGCCTGACCGAACTGCTCAAGGAAGGCATGGACGGCGAGGTCAACATTGGCATCGCCAGCAACCAGGCCGAAGAGTGGTATCCGCTGTTCGGCAGCCTGCTGTCGCGTTCTTCCGGCAACTGGGAGCTGTGGACCGCCTTCACCGTCGAAGACCCGGAAGACAACCCGCCCATGGCGCGCTGGCTGACTCTGGCCGAGAGCGGTTCGCTGTTCGATATCGAGGTCAACGCAAGTCCCATCCTCGCGGCGGAAATGCTCCGGCGCAATTTGTGGAATGTGGCGTATGGCTGTCTGGTCACCTCGGCGACCTTGACCGCACTCGGCACCTTCGACCGCTTCCGCATGCGCGCCGGCCTGCCGAAAAAAGCCGTGACGGCGGTGGTGCCAAGCCCGTTCCATCATGCCGACGCCGGTGTGTTGCGGGTGCCGAACCTGAACGCCGACCCCCGTGATGCAGCAGCGCATACCGCCGCGATCATTCGTGATCTGCCTGAATTGGTCGAAGGCTCGCGGGGCACGCTGGTGCTGTTTTCCTCGCGTAAACAGATGCAGGACGTGTTCGATGGCCTGGACCGCGACTGGCGCAAGCAAGTGTTCATCCAGGGCAACCTGTCGAAACAGGAAACCCTCAACAAGCACAAGGCGCGAGTCGATGGCGGCGACTCCAGCGTGCTGTTCGGCCTGGCGAGCTTCGCCGAAGGGGTCGACTTGCCCGGTGCCTATTGCGAGCACGTGGTCATTGCCAAGATTCCTTTCTCGGTACCCGATGATCCGGTCGAAGCGGCGCTGGCCGAGTGGATCGAAGCCCGGGGCGGCAATCCGTTCATGGAAATCTCCGTGCCGGACGCCTCGCTAAAACTGGTCCAGGCCTGTGGTCGCTTGCTGCGCACCGAAGAAGACCGCGGCACCATCACCTTGCTCGACCGGCGCCTGGTGACCCAGCGCTATGGCAAAGCCATCCTCAACGCGTTGCCGCCGTTCCGTCGAGAAATTTCCTGAAACACCGGTGGGCGGTTTTGCCCACCGCGTTGTCTATCTCTCTGCCATCGCTTTTCCACTGGCCCATCCGGGTCGTTAGGGAGATTTTCGTTCTCATGATTTGCCGTTCGCTGCGCCGTTCGTTACCTGCCGTTTTTGCCCTGCTGTTCGCAACACCTCTGCTGGCCGCTCCCGCCAGCCCGCAGACGCTGTTCAACTTTGTACGCCCCGCCGACGTGGTCCAGGTGGCGACTCAGGACGCCAGCCTGCCGCAATCCAACGGCGAGCAAACCCCCGAGGGCGAAGTGCTGCGCCGGGTGACGTTCAACCCGGCCGCCCGGCCGACATTGCGCCTGACCCCGCAAACCGGCGCTTGGGACTGGTCGCAGTCGGGCGTCATGAGTCTGCGGATCCAGAGCGCGATGAACTGGGCCCTGACCCTGTACGTGACCATCCAGAGCAACGACGGCAAGACGCTGGTCAGCCGCGTCGATTTGCCGGCGGGGCCTGCGCAAACCCTGTTGGTGCCTTTGCAAGCGACTTCACCACTGAGCCAGGGCATGAAGGCTGGCCCACCGATGCCTGTGACTGTCGAGGGGCAGCGTGTGTTGCTGGCCAGTAGCGCCGGTGACCTGGATCGCAGCCAAGTGGTGTCGGTGAGCTTGTCGATGGACCAGCCGAAGGTCGCGCAAAGCATCCTGCTGGAACGCTTTGGTGTGCAGGACGGCGAGTCGGTCACCCAAGCCGTGTATGGCGGATTGGTGGATGCATACGGCCAGTCGACCCGGGCTAAATGGCCGGAAAAAATCAGCAGCGACGAACAACTCAAGGGCGCTGCCGGCAAAGAGCAGCAGCAACTGAAAACCTGGCTGGCCGAGCGCGAAAAGTCCTCCCTGGACAAATTCGGTGGTTTGACCAAAGGCCCGTCCTTCAAGGCCAGCGGTTTTTTCCGCACAGAGAAGCATGACGGTCGCTGGTATCTGGTGACGCCTGAAGGCCACCCGTTCTATTCCCTCGGGGTCAATACCGTGGCTCCGGATGTCAACCAGACCTATGTTGCCGGTCGCGAGTGGATGTTCGAATCCCTGCCCAAGACCGACGAGGCGCTGGCCAACCACTATGGCGATGGCGACAACCGTAGCGGCAACGGGTCCGATCAAGGACGCGGCTATAATGCCGGACGCTGGTACGACTTCTACGCTGCCAACCTGCAGCGTCTGTATGGTGATCCTTGCGCGTTGGGCAGCGAAACCAAGGCCGGCGTCGCCGAAGCGAGGGTAGCGAAAGTGGCAGAGCCGAAATCTGTCGAACCGTGCAAGGCGCTGTTCGACGAGCAACGCTGGGCCAGTCACACTCTTGATCGCTTGCAGGCCTGGGGCTTCAACACCATTGGCAACTGGAGTGCTCCGGTACTGGGCAACGCTGATCGCGTGCCGTACACCTTGCCGCTGTCGATCGTCGGCGACTACGCCAGCATCAGCACCGGTACCGACTGGTGGGGCGGCATGCCCGACCCGTTCGACCCGCGTTTCGCCATGGCCACCGAACGTGCCGTGGCCATCGCCGCCCGCGACCATCGTGACGATCCGTGGCTGATCGGTTACTACGCGGACAATGAACTGGCCTGGGCCGGTCCCGGCGATGACCCGAAAGCCCGTTATGCCCTGGCGTACGGCACCTTGAAAATGACCACCGACGTGCCGGCCAAGCGCGCGTTCCTCAAGCAACTGCGCGACAAGTACCGTAATCAGGCTGGCTTGTCGAAGGCCTGGGGCATTGATCTGCCGGCCTGGGAGCTGATGGAAGACCCGGGGTTCGTACCGCCACTGCCAAGCGCCGAGCACCCGGAAATCGAAGCTGACTTCAAATACTTCCAGAAGGTCCTTGCCGACACTTATTTCAAGACCCTCTCCGACTCCCTCAAGTGGCACGCGCCGAACCAGCTGCTGCTCGGCGGCCGTTTCGCCATCAGCACGCCGGAGGCCGTGGAGTCCTGCGCCCAGTATTGCGACGTGTTGAGTTTCAACATGTATACCTTGCAACCTCAGGATGGTTACGACTTCGCCAAACTGCGCAGTCTCGACAAACCCGTGCTGATCACCGAGTTCAATTTTGG
This sequence comes from Pseudomonas sp. GV085, assembly GCF_003050925.1. GTDB lineage: Bacteria > Pseudomonadota > Gammaproteobacteria > Pseudomonadales > Pseudomonadaceae > Aquipseudomonas. Next base: position 319,991 of record NZ_QAOV01000004.1, read on the forward strand.
CTCGACCGATCGTGGCCCGTTCTGGGGCGGCGTCACGCCGTTGGCGAAGGAGGAGGACCGCGGCGCGGCGTATGCCAACTTCCTCAAGCAGGCCTTGAGCGAGCCGTCGATTGTTGGTGTGCATTGGTTTCAGTACCTCGATCAACCGGTCACCGGGCGCCTGCTTGACGGTGAAAACGGTCACTTCGGGTTGGTGGGCATTACTGATCTGCCGTTCCAGGGCTTTGTCGACAGCGTGCGCAAGAGCAACCTGACGACGGTCGAGCAATTGGGCAAGGAGGCCGAGAAGTCTGCGGCCGCCGCCGACAAAGCCAGTCACGACGCCGAGGGCGGCCGCAAGGCCGAGGCCGGCAAGGGGCCGGGGAAGGGCGCTGGCGGGCATTCCGGCAAAGGTCACTAAGACCCGAAACCCTGTGGCGAGGGGGCTTGCCCCCGTTGGGTTGCGTAGCAACCCTAAAATCTCGGCAACGGCTGAATAATTTGGGAGCGCTGCGCGCTCCAACGGGGGCAAGCCCCCTCGCCACAACCATCCAGCTCAACCCTGTTCCCAAAACCCTCAAGGGCTGGAACAATGCCGACCACTTTGTAGAGCGTTAATCCGGGGAGTTGCGGGTGCAGATTCAGGGTCATTACGAGCTTAAGTTCGAAGCGGTGCGAGAGGCGTTCGCGGCGCTGTTCGACGATCCTCAGGAGCGTGGCGCAGCGTTGTGCATCCAGGTCGGTGGCGAAACCGTCCTCGATCTGTGGGCCGGCACTGCGGACAAGGACGGGGCCGAGGCTTGGCACAGCGACACCATCGCCAACCTGTTCTCCTGCACCAAGACCTTTACCGCCGTCACCGCGCTGCAATTGGTGGCCGAAGGCAAGCTGCAACTGGATGCCCCGGTTGCGCGCTACTGGCCCGAATTTGCCGCTGCCGGCAAAGAGTCCGTTACCCTGCGTCAACTGCTTTGCCATCAGGCCGGCCTGCCGGCATTGCGCGAGTTACTGGCCCCCGAAGCCCTTTACGACTGGCAAACCATGGTCGACGCCCTGGCCGCCGAAGCGCCGTGGTGGACGCCGGGCGAGGGTCACGGTTACGCGGCGATCACCTATGGCTGGCTGGTCGGTGAATTGCTGCGCCGTGCCGACGGTCGTGGACCGGGGGAATCCATCGTCGCGCGGGTCGCCAAACCGTTGGGCCTGGACTTTCATGTCGGCCTGGCCGACGAAGAGTTCTATCGTGTGGCCCACATTGCGCGGGGCAAGGGCAATGTCGGCGATGCCGCCGCCCAGCGCCTGCTGCAAGTGACCATGCGTGAGCCAACGGCCATGACGACCCGGGCGTTCACCAACCCGCCGTCGATCATGACCAGCACCAACAAATCCGAGTGGCGACGCATGCAGCAACCGGCCGCCAATGGCCACGGCAATGCCCGCAGCCTGGCCGGCTTCTATGCAGGCCTGCTCGACGGCAGCCTGCTGGAAAGCGAAATGCTCGATGAACTAACCCGCGAGCACAGTCTCGGCGAGGACAAGACTTTACTGACCCGGACCCGTTTCGGCCTGGGTTGCATGCTCGATCAACCGGATGTTGCCAACGCCACCTTCGGCCTTGGTCCGCGGGCGTTTGGTCATCCCGGCGCCGGCGGTTCCGTTGGCTTTGCTGACCCGGAGCACGATGTGGCCTTCGGATTTGTGACAAATACCCTGGGGCCGTACGTCTTGATGGATCCGCGCGCGCAAAAGCTGGTGCGGGTTCTGGCCACTTGTCTGTAAAAGCGGTCATCGGGTTCCAGTGCTGGAACCCGATTGCCTTTCCAGTTTCAAAGCGTCTGTTTATACGGGCCGATGTGGCCTGATTTTTTTGACTTCATTTTTGTGGATATCCAATGTCATCCAATAAAACCCTCGCCTTGGCCCTGTGCTTCGCTATTACCGGTTGCGCACAGACTCCACAGAAAGACGCGGCGGCCCCCGTTGCCAAGACTGAAAGCAGCAGCCACTGGTACTGGCCATTCGGTTCGGACGACAGCGCCGACAAGCCCGCGGTCAAGCCGCAGGTAAAACCTGAAGTCAAACCCGTTGCGGTGGCCAAGGCCGAAACCGCTAGCGGCAGCAAGTGGTACTGGCCGTTCGGCGGCAGCGAGCAGAGCACCGCCAAGGCTGTGCCGATGCCCGACCCGAAAGTCACCCAGGCCTGGCTTGACGACTACGAACCGCGCCTGCGCGAGGCGGTCAAGGGCAGCAACATGCAACTCGAACGCCGCGAAAACGTGCTGGTGGTGACTGCGCCGGTCGAAGGCTCGTTCAATCCTGATCGTCCGGCCATGCTGCTGCCGGTCACACTCGGTCCGTTTACCCGGGTTGCGAAAATCCTTGAAGCCGATCCAAAGACCTCTGTCTTGATCCTCGGCCACAGCGATACGTCCGGCGCTGCGCCTGCCAACGTCAAACTGAGCCAGGAGCGCGCCCAGTCCGTTGCGGCGATTTTCCGTCTCAGTGGTTTGCAGCGTGATCGCTTGATGCTGCGTGGCCTGGGCGGTGATGCGCCGCGTGCCGCCAACGACAGCGTGCAAGGGCGTGCGTTGAACCGCCGCGTGGAATTGCTGGTGACTCCGCAAAACACCATGGTCGCGCTGCTGAGCAAGTACAACATGCCGGCGCCAGCCCCGGTGACCATGGTCGCTGCCGCTGACGTCAAACCGGTTGCCAAGCCTGTGACACCGGCCCCAGCGACTAAAAAGGCTGCTGTTCCAGCGACGAAAAAAGCCCCGGCGAAAAAAGCGTCGGCCAAGAAAACACCTGCGAAAACCGCAACGCCGGCAAAAAAGACCACGCCAGCCAAAGCCTCGACGGCTGACAAGAAAGTCGCCACCACCGATACTGCAAAGCAGTGATAGGTTAACCAAAAGGAATGCGCCATGACCCAGGGCCTGGCTGATATGCGTCGTGACTACACCCGTGATGGCCTGACCGAGGCACAAGCCCCGGCCGAGCCGTTTGCGCTGTTCCACCAGTGGTTCGCCGACGCGGTGAAAACCGAACAGGCGCCGGTGGAAGCCAATGCCATGACCCTGGCCACCGTCGACCAGGACGGTCGACCGCACTGTCGCATACTGTTGCTCAAGGGCCTGGACGAGCAGGGCTTCACCTTTTTCACCAACTACGAAAGCGCCAAGGGCCAACACCTGGCCACGAATCCGTTCGCGGCCATGACGTTTTTCTGGCCGGCGCTGGAGCGCCAGGTGCGCATCGAAGGGCGGGTGGTGAAGGTCACGCCTGAAGAGTCCGATGCCTATTATCAGGTCCGTCCACTGGGCAGTCGCCTGGGGGCCTGGGCATCGCCGCAGAGCCGCGTGATCGCCGGTCGTGGCGAGTTGGAAGCGCTGCTCAAGGACACCGAGCAACGTTTCAGCGACACCCAGCCGCATTGCCCGGAACACTGGGGTGGTTATCGCCTGCTGCCGGAGCGCATCGAATTCTGGCAGGGCCGCCCAAGCCGCCTGCACGACCGCCTCAATTACCGCCAGCAGGGCGCCGACTGGATTCTTGAACGTCTGGCCCCCTGAGCAGTTTACCCACCGGGATAGTCTGCCGCAGCGGCCTCCAGCCACTTCGGCAGGTCTCGACGCTTGATCTTCTGCGCCTGAGCACTCGCCAACCGTTCGAGCATGAAGGCTTTTTTCTGCTCATCCTTGCCCGCCAGCGCTAGTGCCAGGTCGCGGTCCATCCAGCGTTTGATCCGCACGTACAGCCACCAATGGAAGTACAAACCGGCAACAGTCGTGACGACGATGATAAAATAGTCCATGAGAGTCCTTGGCCAGTGGGCAGTTTTCCGATTTTGCCGCTACTGTGTGAGTTCGCGGAGGCGCCTTAACGGAGCCTGAATCAAACCAATTTTATCCGGGCGGTGCCGTGACAGGCGTCAAGCTGCGGAGTTTAATGAATATCTGTTTCTTTGGAGTTGATGCTATGCGTAAGTCTGTTCTACTGGTTGCTTCCTTTTCCACGATGGCAATGTTGCTCACTGGTTGCCAATCGAGCCTGACCGGTGACTCCTACTCCCGTGACGAAGCACGTCGCGTGCAGACCGTTCGCATGGGCACCATCGAAGCATTGCGTCCGGTGAAAATCGAAGGCACCAAAACCCCGATCGGCGGCGCTGCAGGCGCAGTGGTCGGCGGCGTGGGTGGCAGCTCGATCGGTGGTGGTAAAGGTAGTGTTGTTGCTGCGGTCATCGGCGCAGTCGCTGGCGGCCTGATCGGCTCGGCCGCTGAAGAAGGCTTGACCCGCACCCAGGGCGTGGAAATCACCGTGCGCGAAGATGATGGCAGCATGCGCGCCTACGTTCAGGAAGTTCAGCCAAACGAAGTGTTCCGTGTTGGTGAGCGTGTGCGTATCGCCAGTGTGGGTGGCACCAGCCGCGTTTCGCACTAAGCGTAAACACCGGATAAACAAAAAACCCGATCAGGTGACTGATCGGGTTTTTTGTTTTTGGCTGAGGCGAGTCTTGATTGGCACCAAGCGTTATCGCGGTTTATCAGGATGCCAGGCTGGAACCCTTGCGACTCGCCATGGCCGTCACCCCATAACCGATCAGCGCGGCCAGAATCGAACCGGTCAGGATTCCCATGCGATCCATCCCGGCGAAATCACTCACCCCCGGCTCAAAGGCCAGCGAGCCGACAAACAGGCTCATCGTAAAACCTATGCCGCAGAGAATCGCCACACCTAGTATCTGGCCCCAATTGGCGCCTTGGGGCAGGGCGGCGATACCGGTTTTCACGGCCAGCCAGGTCAGGCCGAAGACACCGACGGTCTTGCCCAGCAACAACCCGATGGCGATGCCCATGGGGACGTGGTGAGTGAAGCTTTCGACGGTGACACCGCTCAGGGACAGGCCGGCATTGGCAAACGCGAACAGCGGCAGAATGCCGTAGGCGACCCACGGGTGCAGGGCGTGTTCCAGGGTCAGCAATGGCGAGGGCTCGGCATTTTTCGTGCGCAGCGGAATGCAGAAAGCCAGGGTCACACCGGCCAGCGTGGCGTGGACACCGCTCTTGAGCACGCAAACCCAGAGTATCAAGCCAATGATCATGTAGGGCCCGAGCTTGACCACGCCGAGCCGGTTCATCCCGATCAGCGCTGCAATACAGGCCGCGGCCAGCGCCAGGGACAGGGTCGACAGGGCGCCGGAATAGAAGATTGCGATAATGATGATCGCGCCGAGGTCGTCGATGATCGCCAGGGTCATCAGGAACAGTTTCAGCGAGACCGGAACGCGTTTGCCCAGCAGCGCCAGCACGCCAAGGGCGAAGGCGATGTCGGTAGCGGTCGGGATTGCCCAGCCGTTGAGGGCCGGTGGCGTGTCGCGATTGAGGTACCAGTAGATCAGCGCCGGCACCACCATGCCACCAATCGCCGCCGCGCCAGGCAGGACGATTTGCGACGGTTTGGACAACTGGCCGTCGAGGACTTCGCGCTTCACTTCCAGGCCGATCAGCAGGAAAAACAGCGCCATCAGGCCGTCGTTGATCCACAGCAGCAACGGCTTGGCGATGTTAAGCGCGCCGATCTGCGCCACCACGGGGGTGTCCAGCAGGCCGTTGTACAACCACGCCAGCGGCGAGTTGTTGATGATTAGAGCCAGAACGGCAGCGGCGATCAGTAACAGACCGCTGGCAGCTTCCAACTGAAAGAAACGCGTGAAAGTGCTACGCAGAGGCAAGGTCGCTCTCCATCCGTGAGTTCAAAAGGTGTTACACCCTAACAAGTACTGTTAGTTGTTAAAACAAAAGTTATATTCTTTTTTGTTATATGCCGTTACAGAGTGAGCCGCTAGTACCAAGCTGAGCCTAGCAGTTGTCGGGCGTATTGGACCTCAGCTGTATCTGTGCTGGATGTAGGTTTTTTCCTAAGCTTGTTGGATGAGCCTTGATAAAAGGCCGACTCCTGCCCGATTCAACGAGAAATCCATCATGAGCGACAACCGACAGTGGTCCCGCGAAGCGATCCGGATCATCGAAGCCGATTTCCAGCGCAGCGCCGACACCCACCTGATCCCCTTGCCGCTGCCGGGTTTTCCTGGCATCGAGTTGTACTTCAAGGATGAATCCAGCCACCCCACGGGCAGTCTCAAGCACCGACTGGCCCGTTCGCTGTTCCTGTACGCGCTGTGTAATGGCTGGCTCAAGCCAGGGGCGCCGGTCATTGAGGCTTCCAGCGGTTCCACGGCGATTTCCGAAGCGTACTTCGCGCGTATGCTGGGCTTGCCATTCATTGCGGTGATGCCGGCGACTACCTCGAAAGAAAAGATCGCGCAAATCGCCTTCTATGGCGGCCAAAGCCACCTGGTGGACGATCCGACCCAGATCTATGCAGAGTCCGAGCGCCTGGCCCGCGAGCACGACGGGCACTTCATTGACCAGTTCACCTACGCCGAGCGCGCCACCGACTGGCGGGCGAACAACAACATTGCCGAGTCGATCTTTCATCAGATGCGTTTCGAGCAGCACCCCGAGCCGAGCTGGCTGATTTCCAGCCCCGGTACCGGGGGCACCACGGCCACCCTGGGCCGATACGTGCGTTATCGCCAGCATTGCACCCGCGTGCTGTGTGCCGATGCCGAGCGTTCGGTGTTCTTCGATTACTACCAGACCGGCGATGCCAGCCTGCGACTGGACCACGGCTCGCGGATCGAAGGTATCGGTCGGCCGCGTGTGGAGGCGTCGTTTTTGCCCAAGGTGATCGACGCGATGGTCAAGGTGCCGGATGCCCTGTCACTGGCGGCCATGCACTACCTGGCGGAGCGTTTGGGACGCCATGTGGGCGGGTCGAGCGGGACCAACCTGATCGGCGCACTGATGGCCGCTCAACACATGAAGGCGCAGGGGGAGACGGGGTCGATGGTGGCGATTCTGTGCGACAGTGGCGAGCGCTACGCCACGACCTATTACGATCAGGACTGGCTCAAGGCTCAGGGGTATGAATTGAGTGGTTTGATGGCTGCAGTGGCAGCGACGGTGGAGCGGGGTGAGGCACTGCCGGCTAGCGTGTTGCGCGCCAATATCTGACACAAATGAAAAGATCGCAGCCTTCGGCAGCTCCTACAGGGAATGGTGTAAATCCTGTAGGAGCTGCCGAAGGCTGCGATCTTTTGCTTTAAGGCTTAAGCCTCGAGGCCGAGGATATCCCGAGCCACAGCCTCGGCAATGCGAATCCCGTCAACACCCGCCGACAGAATCCCACCTGCATAACCGGCACCCTCACCGGCCGGGAACAGACCTTTCACGTTCAGGCTCTGCAACGACTCGTTGCGGGTAATGCGCAGCGGTGAGGAGGTACGGGTCTCGATGCCGGTCAACACCGCATCGTGCAGCGAGTAACCACGAATCTGCTTTTCGAACGCCGGCAAGGCTTCGCGAATCGCTTCGATGGCGAACGCCGGCAGTGCCAACGCCAGATCACCCAGGGCAATACCCGGCTTGTAGGACGGTTCGACGCTGCCCAGTTCGGTGGACGGTTTACCCGCGATAAAATCGCCGACCAGTTGCGCCGGGGCTTCGTAGTTGCTGCCGCCCAGCACAAAGGCGTGGGATTCCAGGCGTTCCTGCAGCTCGATACCGGCCAGCGGGCCGCCCGGATAGTCGACTTCCGGGGTAATGCCGACGACGATCCCGGAGTTGGCATTGCGCTCGTTACGCGAGTACTGGCTCATGCCATTGGTGACCACGCGGTTCGGCTCGGAAGTCGCCGCCACCACCGTACCGCCCGGGCACATGCAGAAGCTGTAGACCGAACGGCCGTTCTTGGCGTGGTGCACCAGTTTGTAGTCGGCGGCGCCCAGTTTCGGGTGGCCGGCGTATTTGCCCAGGCGGGCACGGTCGATCAGCGATTGCGGGTGCTCGATGCGGAAACCCACCGAAAACGGCTTGGCTTCCATGAACACGCCTCGCCCGTGAAGCATGCGGAAGGTGTCGCGGGCACTGTGGCCGAGGGCGAGGATCACGTGCCTGGAATGTATCTGCTCGCCACCATTGAGCTCGACGCCGACCAGTTGGCCGTCTTCGATCAATACGTCGGTGACCCGCTGCTGGAAGCGCACTTCGCCGCCGAGGGCGCGAATCTGCTCACGCATGTTTTCCACGACGCCGGTCAGGCGGAATGTACCGATGTGCGGTTTGCTGACGTAGAGGATCTCTTCCGGCGCGCCGGCCTTGACGAATTCGTGCAGGACTTTGCGACCGAGGAATTTCGGATCCTTGATCTGGCTGTAGAGCTTGCCGTCGGAGAAAGTCCCCGCGCCGCCTTCACCAAATTGCACGTTGGACTCGGGGTTGAGCACGCTTTTGCGCCACAGGCCCCAGGTATCCTTGGTGCGCTGGCGTACTTCGGTGCCGCGCTCGAGGATGATTGGCTTGAAGCCCATTTGCGCCAGCAGCAGCCCGGCGAAAATCCCGCACGGACCGAAGCCGACGACGATCGGACGTGCGCTCAGGTCGGCCGGTGCCTGGCCTACCGCTTTGTAACTGACATCCGGAGCCACGTTGACGTTACGGTCATCGGCGAACTTGTGCAGTACCGCCGCCTCGTCGCGAACTTCAAGGTCGATGGTGTAGATGAAGCACAGCTCGGAGGACTTTTTACGCGCATCGTAGCTGCGCTTGAACAAGGTGAAATCGAGCAGGTCATCGCTGGCAAGCCCTAAGCGCTGCACGATGGCAGGGCGCAGGTCTTCATCGGGATGGTCGATCGGCAACTTGAGTTCGGTGATTCGTAACATGGCGGGATCCGGTTCGCGGGGCGCACAACTGCGCCAGGGCGTTTGAAGCCGGCGATTATAAGCCCCAAAGACAGCGTCCAGTGAGGCAAAAACCGCCTCTCGTCGAATCAGTCGTCGCGCGAGCCGCCGAAATACCCGCATCCACGCTGGACCTGGCCGTCAACGCGCAGCTCGGCACTCATGTGCTGGATGCTGCCAGTTCTGCTGTCGACGCAACGTTGCGGTGCAACCCACAGTTCTATGTGTTGGTTATTGACTTCGGTGCTGAGGTTGAAACGGCCGTCGCCCAGTTGCTCTTCCACGTAGGGCACGGCGAGGGGCGGCTGGCCGGCGCTGTCAATGACCATGCCTTTGCCGCTGACCTTGACGTCCCACTCCGGCGTATGGCCGGCGGCGCGCAGGGTCAGCAGCTTGAAATTCGGATCGTCGCACGCGGTGCCCGAGCGCTCGACGCGGTACAACTGCTCCAGATCGAGCTGGCCGTCACCACCGCTGCCGGCCACAACGCGCCCACGCACGTCGGCAAACAGTTTGCCCTGCTTGTCCGCCAGGTTTGCGGCCTGCTGCAGGACGCTGGTACCGCCCGTGTCGTTGACCACGTAGCGGTTTGCCTGGTTGCACGGCTGGAACAGCAGCTTGCCGTCCGCCGCGGTCAACTGGCCTTGCATGCGTGTCTGGCCGACGTGGGAGGCGTTCTGCCGTTCGCCCTCGAACAACTGGCAAGCGGCGAACAGCGGAAGCAGGGCTATGAGGACTAGGGAACGGGCAACACGCATCTTGGGGTCTCCTGACAAGTGCCGCCACGTTACTCAGGCTGACCGTTCATCACAAGGCTGGAGTTGCTCTCTGGCAAAGTAGAGGGTGATTTGCGGCAACATCTTGTGAATTATTCCGATGCCGAGTTTCAGGGTGCCAAAGGTAAGCTGCCGCGGTTTTACAGGGGGCGGATATGAAGAACGCTATGGGCTGGAAGAGCTGGTTGTTTTTAATTGTGATGACGGGGGCCACGGGCAGTCAGGCTGCCGAGATCAATTTGTCTTCGGCAACCGACTTCACCCGAATGGATTTGCTATTGAAGGACAACGACAGACTTCATTCGGTGTTTGAAATGAATGTCACGCTCAGTCCTGAAGCAACTGAGCGCATGCAGCGCATTAGCCTCGAGTCGGTAGGCCAGAAATTGACGCTATCGATCAATGGCTGGAAGGTTTCTGAGACGACAGTGCAATCGGTCCTGGGATCGCAGTTCAGAGTGTCCATCCCGAAAGCCATCGCCAAAGACCTCTTGCCCACGTTGGTTGATTGAGCTTGAACCGGCTCAGCCTACCTGAAAGGTCTGACCCGTTTGCAGGCCTTCCACGCTTTTGGCGTAGGCCAAGGCCACATCCGCCGCAGGAACCGGCTTGAAGCCACGGAAGTACGGCGCGTATTTGCCCATGGCCTCGACCAGGACGTTCGGGCTGATCGAATTCACACGCAAGCCGCGGGGCAGTTCGATGGCGGCGGCCCGGACGAAGCTGTCCAGTGCACCGTTGACCAAGGCTGCCGAGGCACCACTGTAAATCGGATCGTGACTGAGTACGCCAGTGGTGAAGGTGAACGAAGCGCCGTCGTTGGCGAACTCGCGACCGATCAGCAACAGGTTGACCTGGCCCATGAGTTTGTCTTTCAGGCCCAGGGCAAAGCTCTCTTCGGTCATCTCATTGAGCGGGGCAAAGGTCACGTTGCCCGCGGCGCACACCAGCGCGTCGAATTTGCCGGTCTGCGCGAATAGTTTGCGAATCGAGGCGCTGTCACTGATGTCCACCCGGAAGTCGCCGCTGGTGCGACCGATGCGGATGATTTCGTGGCGTTGCGATAGTTCTTTGTCGATAGCCGATCCGATGGTACCGCCTGCGCCGATCAAAAGAATTTTCATGGAAGCTGATCCTCGTTATGGGTTGAACAAGGCATCAGTTTAGAGTGGTTTTTTCTCTAGATAAGCGCACTAATAGGCAACCTTTGGTTTTCAAATGGAAACAATCCATGAGTGAGATGGATGACCTGGCCGCGTTCGCCGTATTGATCGAAGCGGGAAGTTTCACCCTGGCGGCGCAGCAGCTCGGTTGCAGCAAAGGCCAGCTGTCCAAGCGCATCAGCCAGTTGGAGGCGCAGTTTTGCGTGGTGCTGTTGCAGCGCACCACTCGCCGTTTGAGCCTGACGGCAGCCGGCGCTGCGTTGTTGCCACAGGCTCAGGCGCTGGTGGTGCAAGTCGAGCGGGCGCGTCAGGCGCTGGCGCGGCTGAAGGACGACATGGCCGGCCCGGTACGGATGACAGTTCCGGTATCGCTCGGGGAAACCTTCTTCGATGGCTTGTTGCTGGAGTTCTCCGCCAGGTATCCCCAGGTGCAGATCGAACTGGAGCTCAACAACAGCTACCGCGAACTGTCCCGCGACGGCTTCGATCTGGCGATTCGTTCTGACGTGGCGATTGACCAGCGACTGGTGGCGCGTCCGTTGCTGGCTTGGCAAGAACTGACCTGCGCCAGCCCGGCTTACCTGGAGCAATACGGTGAACCGCAAACGCCCCAGGCGCTGGCCGAACATCGTTGCCTGCTCAACAGCCATTACAGCGGCCGCGAAGAATGGCTGTATCACCAGCAGCATGAATTGTTGCGGGTGCGGGTGTCGGGGCCGTTCGCCAGCAACCACTACAACCTGTTGAAGAAAGCCGCACTGGTCGGTGCCGGTATTGCGCGCCTGCCATCCTACTGTTTGCCAACAGAACTGGCCGACGGGCGTTTGCGATGGCTCCTGCGCGATTATCAGACCCGCAGCATGCCGATGTATCTGGTGCATCCTTATCAGGGCGGATTGCCCAAGCGCACGCAGGTGCTGGCGGATTATTTGATCGGGTGGTTCAAGCGCAGTGGGGAGGCGCTGGATCGACTGTAGCGACCCCCTGTAGGAGCGAGCTTGCTCGCGAAGAACGTATAGACACCACGTTCATCCAGCCAGCCACCGTCATCGTTAACGTCCATCGCGAGCGAGCTCGCTCCTACAAGGGATCTCATGGTGGGCATAAAAAAACGGCCCGAAGGCCGTTTTCTGTTTACCGCAATGGCTTAGCCGCCGAGGTACGCTTCGCGCACTTTCGGGTCGGTCAGCAATGCTTCGCCGGTGCCTTGCATCACGACCCGGCCGTTCTCCAGCACGTAGGCGCGGTCAGCGATTTTCAGCGCCTGGTTGGCGTTCTGCTCGACCAGGAACACCGTTACACCGTCCTTGCGCAGCTGTTCGATGATGTCGAAGATCTGCTGGATGATGATCGGTGCCAGGCCCAGGGAAGGCTCGTCGAGCAGCAACAGCTTGGGCTTGCTCATCAGCGCACGGCCGATGGCGAGCATTTGCTGTTCGCCACCGGACATGGTGCCACCACGCTGGGCGAAGCGTTCCTTCAGGCGTGGGAAAAGTCCGAGGACCTTGTCCATCTGTTCCTCATAGTCGCCCTTGGCGGTGAAGAAACCACCCATGGAGAGGTTTTCTTCCACGGTCAGGCGGGAAAACACCCGACGACCTTCCGGTACCACGGCGATGCTCTTGCGCATGATCTGCGAGGAGTCCTGGCCGACCAGTTCCTCACCCATGTAGCGGATGCTGCCGCTGTGGGCCTGCGGCGAACCGCAGAGCGTCATCAGCAGGGTCGACTTGCCGGCACCGTTGGCGCCGATCAGGGTCACGATCTCGCCCTGGCGGACTTCGACGTTGACGCTGTGCAGGGCCTGGATCTTGCCGTAGAAGGTGGAAACGTTTTCGAACTGCAGCATTTACGCTTCCCCCAGGTAGGCTTTGATCACTTCAGGATTGTCGCGGATCTGTTCCGGCGTGCCGTTGGCCAGGGGGGTACCCTGGTTGATCACGACGATGTGGTCGGAAATGCTCATGACCAGTTTCATGTCGTGTTCGATCAGCAGCACGGTGACGTTGTGCTCTTCACGCAGCATGCTGATCAGCGCCTTGAGGTCTTCGGTTTCCTTCGGGTTCAGGCCCGCGGCCGGTTCGTCGAGCATGAGGATCCGCGGACGGGTCATCATGCAGCGAGCGATTTCCAGACGACGTTGCTGACCGTAGGCCAGGGTGCCAGCAGGACGGTTGGCAAACGCCTTGAGGTTGACCTTGTCCAGCCAGTACTCGGCGAATTCCATGGCCTCGCGCTCGCTTTTGCGGAACGACGGCGTCTTGAACAGACCGGACAGGAAGTTGGTGTTCAGGTGACGGTGCTGGGCGATCAAGAGGTTCTCGACCGCGGTCATGTCCTTGAACAACCGCACGTTCTGGAAGGTGCGCACCACGCCCTTGAGGGCGATCTTGTGGCCGGGCAGGCCCTCGATCGACTCGCCGTCCAGCAGGATGCTGCCGCCGCTTGGCTTGTAGAAGCCGGTCAGGCAGTTGAACACGGTGGTCTTGCCGGCGCCGTTAGGGCCGATCAATGCCACCACCTGTTTTTCCTTCACGCTCAAGGCCACGCCGTTGACCGCCAGCAAGCCGCCGAAGCGCATGCTCAGGTTTTCTACTTTGAGGATCTCGCGGCTCATTTGCGCAGCTCCATGTGAGGACGTTGCATGGGCAGCAGACCTTGAGGACGCCAGATCATCATCAGCACCATCAAGGCGCCGAACATCAACATGCGGTATTCACTGAACTCACGCATCATTTCCGGCAACAGGATCATTACCGTGGCCGCGAGTACGACACCCAGTTGCGAGCCCATGCCGCCCAACACCACGATGGCGAGGATGGTCGCCGACTCGATGAAGGTGAAGGACTCTGGTGTCACCAGGCCCTGACGCGCGGCGAAGAAGCTGCCGGCGAAACCAGCAAAGCAGGCACCCAGGGTGAAGGCTGAAAGCTTGATGATCGTCGGGTTCAGACCCAGCGCACGGCAGGCGATTTCGTCTTCACGCAGGGCTTCCCAGGCACGGCCCAGAGGCATGCGCAGCAAGCGGTTGATGACGAACAGGGCGAACAGCGCGAGAAACAACGCCACCAGGTAGAGGAAGATCACCTTGTTGATCGAGTTGTATTCCAGGCCGAAGTACTCGTGGAACGTCTGCAGGCCTTCAGCCGCTTTACGTTCGAAGGTCAGGCCGAAGAACGTCGGTTTCTCGATGTTGCTGATGCCGTTCGGCCCCCCCGTAAGGCCAGTCAGGTTACGCAGGAACAGCCGGATGATTTCACCGAAGCCCAGCGTCACGATCGCCAGATAGTCACCACGCAGACGCAGGACCGGGAAGCCCAGCAGGAAGCCGAAGGTGGCCGCCATCATCCCGGCAATCGGCAGGCAGATCCAGAAGCTCAAACCGTAGTAGTGCGACAGCAGCGCATAACTGTAGGCGCCGACGGCATAGAAGCCGACATAACCGAGGTCGAGCAGGCCGGCCAGGCCGACCACGATGTTCAGGCCGAGGCCGAGCATCACGTAGATCAGCACCAGCGTGGCGATGTCTACCGCGCCGCGAGAGCCGAAGAACGGCCAGATCAGCGCACCGGCGATCAGCGCGATGATGATCCAGCGTTGGGTGGTCGGCAGGGTCAGGAAGTTGCTGGCCTTGGCCGGAATCAGAGGCATGCTGGGCGAGGAGCGCCAGGCCGAGCTGATCTGCTGGTCGAACAGTACACGAAGGAACATCAGCACCGAGCACACGGCGATGGTGATCAGCGTTGTAGTGCTGGTGCCATGGACTTCGAGGTCGATGCCGACGATGGTCAGCTTCAGACCGAGTACCGGGTAGGCAACGGCCCACACCAGCAAGGCACTGAACAGTGCCTGTTTAAGATTCCTAGTCATACTTTCTCAACCTCCGGACGTCCCAACAGGCCGGTTGGCCGGAACAACAACACCAGAACCAATAGACCGAACGCCACGACGTCCTTGTACTGGTCGCCGAAGATATCGGCACCAAAGGCTTCCGCCACCCCCAGCACGATCCCCCCGAGCATGGCGCCGGGGATGCTGCCGATACCACCCAGTACCGCGGCGGTGAAGGCCTTGAGGCCGACCAGGAAACCGGCGTTCGGGTTGATCACACCGTATTGCATGCTCAGCAGCACGGCCGCGATGGCCGCCAGTGCGGCACCGACGACGAAGGTCAGGGCAATGATGTTGTTGGTGTTGATACCCAGAAGATTGGCCATCTTGATGTCTTCGGCACAGGCGCGGCAGGCGCGACCCAAGCGAGAGCGGGAGATGAATAGCGTCAGGCCGAGCATGGCGACAAAGGTCACCACGAACACCACGATTTGCATGTAGGAAATCAGCACTTCATGTGCGCCACCTGGGCCGATGGCAAAGTTGCCCGGAATCAGGTTGGGAATGGATTTGTCCTTGGAGTCTTGCGCCAGCAGAACCGTGTTCTGCAGGAAGATCGACATGCCGATGGCGGAAATCAGCGGGATCAGACGGTTGCTGCCGCGCAAGGGGCGGTAGGCGATCCGTTCGATGCTGTAGCCGTAGGCACTGGTGACGACAATGGTTGCCAGAAAAGCAGCGGTCATCAACAGCGGAACGCTGTCGAGTCCCAGCATGGCCAGCCCGGCGATGGCGATGAACGCCACGTAGGAGCCGATCATGTACACCTCGCCGTGGGCGAAGTTGATCATTCCAATGATGCCGTAAACCATCGTATAGCCGATGGCGATCAGGGCATACGTGCTGCCAATGGTCAGACCATTAACCAGCTGTTGGAAAAAGTGATAGATGTCAGGCATTACAGCGCTCCTAAAAACCTGATACGCATTTCACTGGTGGAGTCATTTTCCCGCCCGAGCCCCGTGGATCTGCATCCACTTCGAATTCGGGGTTTGCCAGCGAACCGCTGATGACGGTTTTGAGATTTTCAGGTGGGGAGACTGGCGGATCACGCCAGCGCGGCCCAATACGTTCGTAAAATAAAGCCCACGGCACGCCGTGGGCTTTATTGGCAGTCAGTCAGGCAACGCCTTACTGAGGCTTGGCTTCAGTTTTAGGTTTGCCGAAGTGCCACTCGTAAACCACAAATTTGAAGTCTTTCAGGTCACCCTTGGCGTCGAAGCTCAGGTCGCCAGTCGGGGTCTTGAAGGTGCCGGCGTGGATGGCTTCAGCCACTTTGGCGGCGTCTTCGGACTTGGCGGCCTTGATGCCGTCGGCGATCACGGTCACAGCCGAGTAGGCCGGGAACACGAACGGACCGCTCGGGTCTTCTTTCTTGGCTTTGAACGCGTCAGCCAGGGCGACGTTGGCCGGATCCTGGTCGAAGGATTTCGGCAGGGTCACCAGCAGACCTTCGGAAGCGTCCTTGGCGATCTGCGAAATGGAGTCGTTACCCACGCCTTCCGGACCCATGAATTTGGCTTTCAGGCCTTTTTCCTGGGATTGACGCAGGATCAGACCCAGCTCCGGGTGGTAGCCGCCGTAGTAGACGAAGTCGACGTTGGCTTGCTTGAGCTTGGAGATCATCGACGAGAAGTCTTTGTCGCCGGCGTTGATGCCTTCGAACACGGCAACTTTCACGCCTTTGCCTTCCAGGGTTTTCTTCACGGCGGTGGCGATGCCTTCACCGTATTGCTGTTTGTCGTGCAGGACGGCAACGATTTTCGGTTTTACGAAATCGGCAATGTAGTTACCGGCGGCAGGGCCCTGGGCGCTGTCCAGGCCGATGGTGCGGAACACCATTTTGTAACCACGGCTGGTGATGTCCGGGCTGGTGGCAGCCGGGGTGATCATGATCACGCCTTCGTCTTCGTAGATGTCCGAAGCCGGTTGAGTGGAGCTGGAGCACAGGTGACCGACCACGAACTTGACGCCATCGTTGACGACTTTGTTCGCGACTGCTACCGCTTGTTTTGGATCACAGGCGTCATCGTATTCAACGGCTTCGAGTTTCTTGCCGTCTACGCCGCCCTTGGCGTTGATCTGCTCGATGGCCATTTTGGCGCCACTGAACTGCATGTCGCCGTATTGGGCTACAGGACCGGTTTTAGGGCCGGCGATGCCGATCTTGATGGTGTCAGCTGCGAACGAATGGCTGGCAACCCCGGCCAGAACCATAGCGGCAAACAGTTTGGAAATCTGCTTAGTAGCCTTAGTCATAGTGCTCCACTCTTACTGTTGTAGTTTTTATAGTCCTGGCGCCGATGGCAGCAGAACCGGGTCAGATATCCACGACATCCCCCCGGAAATGCCCCCCGGCAACTGTACCGGTACAGTGTAGAGCGCCGATTGTCAGCCTGGGAAGGCGGCGCCGGGGGGCAAAACCTGCAAGTGTCGCTTTATTGAAAGAAAAAGACAGAATTGCGGCGGGGGTGTTGAAGGGCTTATAGCCGGATTCAGTGCATTCCCTGGCTCTACTGCGCTTTTCATTTCGGTCACTCAATTGCATCCGGGTTTTTCTGCCAGACCAGCGACGTTATCATTCGCGTCGATTTCTTTTTCCGGACAGTCCCATGAATCAAGAACCTAGCACCCTCTATGCCAAGCTGCTTGGTGAAACCGCATCTATTACCTGGAAAGAGCTGGAGCCGTTCTTCGCCAAGGGTGCCCTATTGTGGGTCGATCCTGGCCTGGATTTGATCGCCGCCGCCGAGGCCGTGGCCCAGGATGAAGGGGTGAAAGTGGCTGCCTGGCTGGCCGGCGACAAGCTCGGCAAGCTGTCTGAAACGCGGGCGCTGGATCTTTTTGAACGTGATCCGCAGTTGTGGGCCGTGGTTGTTTCGCCGTGGATTCTGGTCCAGGAAAGGGCGCAGGCTTGAAAGGTTGCACTTGTTTGGTGCGTTCTTTTCAGAGGGGAAAGTGTGTAGCCGGGTAGCGTGATGGCATGTTGCCGTGGAGAAAGGCCACAGCTTCACGGTGACGTAAACGTAACGGGAACAGTTGAGAGGACAACTGAACGGCTGCTCAATTGTTTCTGGATGTTGGATAAAAGATCAAAAGATCAGATCAAAAGATCGCAGCCTTCGGCAGCTCCTACAAAGGCGCGCTGCGGTGTCATGTGAACCGCAGCCCGTAGGAGCTGCCGAAGGCTGCGATCTTTTCAGGCATACCTCATCAAGCCGTCTTGCCCGTATGGTTATTCAACGAAATGACCTTGGTCTTGCCAATGCGGTGACGGTAGATCTCGCGCAGGTATTTGATCGATTTCTTCACGCAATCGCGCGACAGGCGGATGTCGTTGATCGAGACGAACTTGTCCTTGTCATTGATCAGCTCTCGGTACTTCTTCTCGTACATCGGCTTGATCGCGTACCAGTTGGTATCGAGGATCTTCGCCGGGTTCTCGAATTCGTTGAGCAACTCGTCGATCCGGTCTTCGTCGAACTGTTCGTTGATGATGAAGTCGAGGATCGAGTTGTCCAGGGTCTCGTCGAAGCGGTACGGGTTTTTCGCAAAGCAACGCTTGATGAACGCCACGATCAGTGTCAGGAAGTCGTCCGACAGGCACGGGCTCTTGGCGATCAGGGTGGTCAGCGACAGGTTGGCCGAGGCACCGATCACCAGCGCGTAGCGCTTGAGCGTGGTGTTGGGGAACAGGCTGTTGAGGTGAGTCTTCAACCGGTTCAAATCCATGTAGGAGAGCTTGTAGTCCTTCGGCAAGGAAACGATCGACACCACCGACGAGCAGTTCTTGAAGAAGTGCAGGTCGTGCAGGGCCGCCGCGTCGTACCCCGAGTTCTTGTACTGCTCCAGCGACGCGCGATAGCGCTTGGATTCGATCGGCAACAGGCTGATGCCTTCGATGGCCTGGGTGACCTTGTTGAAGTGCGGCAGGTCGATCGAACGGAAGAACAGGTCGTCGATGTTCAGGCGCTGCGGCTCTTTCTCGAACACCTTGAATTTGTCGCTGCTCGGCGGCGGGGTTTCCGGCACCACGGACTCTGCGTAGGCAATCGCCACCGGGCCGGCCAGGCTCATGAACAGGTCGTTGGCGTCCAGGCGGATGGTTTCGCCGATGTCGATGCCGGCGCGACGGAAATAGTTCTGGTCGTAGTCGGTGGTCACCGCCTGGGCCGTGAGAATGTTGAAGATCTGCTGTGAGATGTATTGGTTGGCATGCTTTTCCATGGCATTGACATCAATGTTCTGGATATTGCCGTCATCGTTCTCTTCGGCGTAACGCATGATGTCGTTGGAGATCAACATCATCGCGTTCCATGGGCGGATGCGGCCCATGACGCTGGCTTCGCTGCTGTCTTCGTTGGCGAAGTTGTAGGAGAAGTCCCACTCTTCCGACAGGTATTTGCACAGCAGGCGGCCGGCGTTGATGTGCAGCGCCTCGGACATTTCACTGCGGTGATCGGAAATGTTCGGCAGTACGCAGATGCCACTGGTGAAGATCGGTTCGAAGACGAAGGCGTGGCCGCTCTTGCTGTCGTGCTCGTCCATCGGTTTGGTGTCGAACGTCTTGTTCATGTACGAGTGCTGTTGGGCCAGGCCGAATTCCGAGGCCATGCCCGAACCGGTACCGCCACCGGCACTGAAGATCGAGAAATACAGGCGCGACTGGTTGGCCTTGATGCCGCAGCTGTCGATCAGGTACGAGTGGATCATCTTCCAGTCAGGGCTGGAGAAACGCTGGGTGTCCTTGTTCAGGATGATCTTGGCCAGGTACTGGCCGAGGATCGGCGCGTTACCGGCGCCACCGGCGTGGACTTCCGACAAGTCCATGATTTTCATCTTGCTGTAGTCGCGCAGGAACCCGCTTTTTTCGCCCTTGCGCGAGAAACGGATGCGTCCGGCGATGTCCTTGTCCAGGTCGCCGAGCATCACCAGTGGCTCGACCAGAAACACCGGCTTGGTGTTTTTGTTCTGGCCCAGGCGCAGGTTGTTGCGGATCCACTGGGCCGGGCTGTAGCCCTTTTCGGCAAAACGCTTGTCCGGCGACAGGCGATCTTCGTTATTGAATTCGTTGAGGTAGAACTTGCGGGCGTTGTACACCAGCTCCGCCACGTCCAGCGCTATGTTCGAGCCGCAGCGGCCCAGGCCGATCAGGCACACCGACGGGAATTCCTGATCGTTGTGCTGTTCGCTGTCGCCCTCCAGATGCGCTGCGCGCGGGAACACCATGTCGCGCAGGCCGTCGAGGTTGTCGAGGATGCGGTCGGTGTTGGTTTCGGTGAAGTACAGGTATTGCTGGGTTGCCAACGGGCGCGATTGAATCAATGGCTTCGGTGATGACGGGCTGTTGGCCGCGGGGCTCAACGTCAGATCGGTTACCGCAGTGGCCGGGTTGTTTTTAGAAGTCATTGTTCGCCATCTACCTGGGCTGATTGGTTGGCCGACTCGCAGTCGTCGAACCGTCACGGAATACAATCGCGTCTTTTTTTCAGCGCGTACCTGGACCATGCCTTGGTCCTTGGCCTGAGCATCACTCGGCGTGAATCCTTTCCTGAGTCATGATGGATCGGCCAATATTCGGTGATCTTTAATCTAAAGGAGGCAAAATGATGTCAATGCTACCTGCGCTGGGGTTTGCCGGGATCGGCCTGATGGGGTTGCCGATGTGCCGGCGCCTGTTGGCGGCGGGTTATCCGCTGGCGGTATGGAATCGCAATCCGGACAAGTGCAAGCCGCTGGTGGAGGCCGGCGCACGCCAGGTCGCCAGCCCGGCAGAACTGTGCCAGCACGCGGACGTGGTGATGTTGTGCCTGGCAGATACGTCGGTCGTACGCGAGGTAGTGTTTGGTCCGGCAGGCATTATCGAGGGGGCAAAGAAAGGCCAGTTACTGGTGGACTTTTCCAGCCTGGAGCCTAACGCCACACGGGAAATGGCCGCAGAACTCGCCGGTAAAACCGGCATGGGCTGGCTCGACACACCGGTGTCCGGCGGTGTGGTCGGGGCCGAAGCCGGGAGCCTGGCGATCATGGTGGGTGGCGAGTCGGAGGATCTGGATCGGGTTCGTCCCGTTCTGCTGAACCTGGGGCAACGTGTGACGCACATGGGCGGCGTCGGGGCAGGGCAGGTGACCAAGGCGTGCAACCAGATGATCGTCGCCTGCAATGCCTTGGTGATTGCCGAAGTGGTCGCGTTGGCGGAACGTTCCGGGGTTGATGCAAGCCTGATCGCCGAAGCGCTGGCCGGCGGCTTTGCCGATTCGAAACCGTTGCAGATCCTCGCCCCGCAAATGGCTGAAAACCGTTTCGAACCGATCAAGTGGCACGTGCGCACGTTGCTCAAGGATCTGGATACGGCGGTAAAGTTTTCGCGAGAGCAAGGCTCGGCGACACCGATCAGCGGCCTGGCCGCGCAGTTGATGCGCCTGCATGGGAGTCAGGGGTCCCTTGAAAAGGACCCCTCTACATTAGTGCAGATGTACCGTGAGCCAGGCTCAGCGTCGTGACGGTACAGGCGTGCTCGCGCTGATTGATTTCGTTCAGCACCGGATGCAGTTCGGCCAGCGGCACCGGCCGACTGAGTAAATAGCCCTGAACGAAATCACAGCCATGGTTTTCCAGGAACTGATATTGCTCGAAGGTTTCGACCCCTTCGGTGACCACTTGCAGGTGCAGGGTATGGGCCATGACGATGATCGCCTGGACAATCTCCATGTCCTGGGTGGCCTTGGGGATGTCCTGGATGAACGAACGGTCGATTTTCAATGTGTTGAGCGGCAAGCGCTTGAGGTAGGCCAGGGATGAATAGCCGGTGCCGAAGTCGTCGATCGACAGGGACACGCCGAGGGCACGAATCTGTCGCAGCAACATCAGTGTGTTGGCGATATTGCCCATCAAGGCGTTTTCCGTGACTTCCAGTTCCAGCTGTTGGGGCTTCACACCGGCGGCTCGCAATGCGTACTCGATTTCATCGGCCAGTTCTACGCGTGCCAGGCTCAGGGGCGAGCAGTTCACGGCGATCTTGAGGTCTGCATAACCCTGGCGCGACAACTCACCCAGATCCTCGCAGGCCTTGCGCAGCACCCAGTTGTCCAGTTCGGCGATCAGGCCGTTGGCCTCGGCGATCGCGATAAAACGATCCGGCACGAGGAACCCGTGGACCGGGTGCTGCCAGCGGATCAAGGCTTCGAGCTTGCTGACCTGACCGGTCTTGAGGTCATAGATCGGCTGGTAATAGAGCATCAGGCCATTGTCTTCACGCAGGGCATGGCGCAGTTCTTCTTCCAGTTGCAGTTCCAGTGTGGCGCGGGTTTTCAGTTTGGCGCTGAAAAAGCTCAGGCCGTTGCGGCCACCGCCCTTGGACTGATACAGCGCAAGGTCGGCGTTCTTCAGCAGTTCTTCACACGTCTTGCCATCCTCCGGAAACAGGCTGATGCCGATGCTGGTGGTCATGACCATGCGCCTGCCGGCCAGTTCGATAGGCTCCTTCATTTTCAACATGATGCGTTGGGCCATATGCCGCGCCTCTTCACGATCATGCAGGTCGATGAGCAGGCAGAACTCGTCGCCGCCAAAGCGTGCGACCACATCTTCGTGACTGCGAACCGAACTCTTGATGTGCCCGGCAAGCACTTTGAGCAGTTCGTCACCGGCATCGTGGCCAAGGCTGTCGTTGATCCGCTTGAAATGGTCGATGTCCAGGAACATGACCGCCAGCATCCCGCCTTTGTTGGTTTTCTCGATGAGTTTTTCGGCGAAGACCTGGTTGAATCCGCGGCGGTTGATCAGGTTGGTCAGCGGGTCGTAGTGCGCCACCTGTTGCAGCGACCTGCGCGCCTGGTCCAACTGGCTGAGCAGGGAGTTGACCCGTTGCAGATCGTGGTCCTTGCGTTGCAGTTTCTTGTCCGCCAGCGCCGCGCTGATGCTGCTGCCGATGATCAGCAGGGTCATGACCGCCACGGTCAGTGCCAGCTGCAGTTGGCTGTGATCGCCGGTTTGCGCTGGCAGGCTGCCTTCGGGCAGCACCAGGTTGAAGGCGGCCATGGCCGTGAGGTGCATACTGAGGATGCCAGCCCCGAGCAACAGGCTGGCGCAGTATTTGATGAGCTGATGCAGCATGCCGGCGCCGTCGCGCAGATACCATGCCAGTAACAAGGCTGCCAGTGCGGCACCGATCGCGATTGCAATGGAAAGGGCAAACAGGCCCGGATGGTAATAGACCGAGGCATTGGCGTGCATGGCCGTCATGCCCACGTAATGCATGGTCGCGATACCCATGCCGATCCCGATCGATGCCGTGAGGCACCGTCGCAAACTCAGCTCGGGAAGGCTGAGGGTATGCATGGCCAGCCACGCGGCGAGCAGCGCGATGGTTAGTGAGAACACCGTGACAGGCAGTTGGTAGTGAAGAGCGATAGGCGCCTGGAATGCCAGCATCCCGACGAAGTGCATGGCCCAGATACTGCCGGCCAGGCATCCGCTGCCAACCCAGCGCCAGAGCGTTTGGGAAGCGGATTTTTCAGCGTGAGCAACCCGTTCGGCCATGTCCAGTGTCGCGAAGCTGCCGACACAGGCGACCAGATAAGCCAGCAGCACCAGAAAAGGGTCATGTGTGCAATTAAGTACGACCTGCCCACTCTCTGGTAGCTCGGTAAGGAAATGCAAACCAGGCCACTCCATAGCACGCCCCATCGTTATCCTTCAGGCCGGCGCAAGGAGCGCCAGCGAATGTCCTGGAGTATAGAGGGCGTGGATGGAGCGCAAGCGATAGTGGCATATTGATGCCAAACATTTTGATATTAGCTTAATAGCGATTAGTGCTAACACTCAGGCGATGTGCTTCTGGGGCGTCTCGAATGCGGGTTGCAGGGCCGGCAAGCCGAAAGCGGCACGGGCCGCGTCGCAATCGGGATTGGCCAGGCCATCGACCCACGAAGCGTCGAACTCCCGGCAGGTGCTGGAGCGTTTTTCGTAAATCGAGCACTGCACCGTACTGCCCACGTCTCCCACCAGGCTGGTGCAGCGCACGGGTTTGCAGCCGGTGCCGAGCATCGCGACCCGACTGGGGCTGATCTGCTCGACAAGCTCATCGGGTACCGTCCCTCCGGATGAGGCGCATTCACCCCAGAAAAATGACACGCGAAAATGAGAACAGCAGGCACCGCAATTCAGACACGGACTGGCTTCGGACATGGGCGATTATCGTAAGGAGGGGTGGAAACACAGGGGGGAATCAAGGCCGCTATTCTAGGCTTCGCCAACGGCTTGGGAAGGGGGGGAGAAAGGTATTTTTCAACGACCGGACGGACTGCGAAATACCCGCCCTGCGAAAGCTCCTACAGGTTGCGTCCCATGGGTTGGTATCAGCCTGGCGAATAATGAAAGACAGGTGTGGCCGCTCTGTCTAGATTGCAAAGTCCGGGGGCAGTGACGCCCCAAAAACAATAAAAGAGACGGACCCATGCAGAACTCGACCCAAGCGGCCAATGCCTGGCGCATCCTGTTCCTGTTGTTCCTGGCCAATCTGTTCAATTTTTTCGACCGCACCATTCCGGCCATCATCATCGAACCCATTCGCATGGAATGGCACCTCAGCGATTTCCAGCTGGGGATCATCGGTACGGCATTCACCATCGTCTACGCCATTGCCGGCTTGCCATTGGGGCGCATGGCCGATACCGGCTCGCGCAGCAAGCTGATGGGTTGGGGGCTGGCGGTGTGGAGCGGTTTGACCGCCGTCAACGGTATGGTGGGCAGTTTCTGGAGCTTCCTGATCGTGCGCATGGGCATCGGTATCGGCGAGGCCAGTTACGCGCCAGCCGCCAACTCGCTGATCGGCGACTTGTTCCCGGCTCACCGCCGGGCCCGCGCCATGGGCATCTTCATGCTCGGGCTGCCGTTGGGGCTGTTGCTGGCGTTCTTCACCATCGGCGCGATGGTCAAGGCCTTCGATAGCTGGCGCGCGCCGTTCTTTATCGCAGCGGTGCCCGGGCTGGTCCTCGCGATCTTCATGTTTTTCATCAAGGAACCGAAACGCGGCGCCGCCGAGAGCGTTCAGGTGTCGCAGGAAAAGATCGATCGGCCGATCCGGCGGGTACTGGCTGTGCCGACTTTCCTGTGGCTGGTGATGGCCGGCCTGTGTTTCAACTTCGCCACTTATGCCTGCAACTCGTTTCTGGTGCCGATGCTGCAACGCTACTTCCTCATGCCGTTGCAGGAAGCGGCGGTCGCCACCGGGGTTATTGTCGGCGTGACCGGGTTGGTCGGCCTGACCCTCGGTGGCTGGATCGCGGACAAGGTTCACCAGCGGATTGCCAACGGGCGGCTGTTGTTTGCGGCCTTCAGCCTGGTGATTTCGACGGTCTGCACCGCGTGGGCGCTGCATTCCGGGCGCATCGAGATCGGTGTGTTTATCGCCGTATTCAGTGTGGGCTGGCTGTTCGCCTACAACTTCTACACCTGCGTGTACACGGCGATTCAGGATGTGGTCGAGCCTCGGTTGCGAGCGACGGCCATGGCGCTGTTCTTTGCCGGGCTGTATCTGTTGGGCGGCGGTTTGGGGCCGGTGGTGGTCGGGGCCTTGTCGGATCACTTTGCCCACTCGGCGATGCTGGCGGTTGGTGCCGGGCAGATGACCGAAGCTTTCAAGGCGGTCGGCCTGCACGATGCGATGTACCTGATTCCGGTGGCGCTGTTGTTCACCGTGGTGTTTCTGGTGCTGGCTTCGCGGTGTTTTGTGCGCGATGCAATGCGGATGAAGGAAGGGTTGGTGGCGGTGGTTGAGCCTGAGGGTTCTGCGGTGACTGCTTAAGATCTTTTGATGTTCTAAAACAAAAGGCCCGCATCGCTGCGGGCCTTCTTTTTCAGCAGGGTGGAGCAGGGAGTTAACCCGCCACCAACACCCGAATCGCTTCCAGTCGCAGCGCAGCCTTGTCGAGCATGGCCAGGCCTTGCTCGCGTTGTTTGCGCAGGGCAACCAGTTCGCTGTCGCGTACGGTCGGGTTGACCGCTTGCAGCGCGGTGAGGCGCGCCAGTTCTTCTTCGGTATCGGCGGCCAGGCGACGCTGCGCCTCGGCGACACGTTCAGTGTGACGGGGCAGGATCTTCGCTTCACCGGCGTTGATCCGTGGCGTCAACTGGTCACGCTGGGCCTGGATGAACTTGTTGGCGCTGGCACGTGGCACGCTTTCAAGCTGATCGTTCAAGGTTTCGAACGAAACGCGGGCCGACAGGTCGTTGCCATTGGTATCGAGCAGGCAGCGCAGGGCGGCCGGCGGCAGGTAGCGGCCCAGTTGCAGTGAGCGCGGGGCAACCACTTCGCTGACATACAGCAATTCCAGCAACACGGTGCCCGGCTTGAGTGCCTTGTTCTTGATCAGCGCCACGGCGGTGTTGCCCATCGAGCCGGACAGGACCAGGTCCATGCCACCCTGAACCATCGGGTGTTCCCAGGTGATGAACTGCATGTCTTCGCGAGACAGCGCCTGGTTGCGGTCGTAGGTGATGGTCACGCCTTCGTCGTCGCCCAGCGGGAAGCTGGCGTCGAGCATTTTTTCGCTGGGCTTGAGGATCAGCGCGTTTTCCGAGTGGTCTTCGCTGTCGATGCCGAAGGCGTCGAACAGGGTTTCCATGTAGATCGGCAGGGCGAACTGATCGTCTTGCTCAAGGATATCCTCCACCAGCGCATCGCCTTCTCCCGCGCCACCGGAGTTCAGCTCCAGCAAACGGTCACGGCCGGTGTGCAGCTCGTCTTCCAGACGCTCACGCTCGGCGCGGGCTTCGTCGATCAGCGCTTGCCACTCGCCGTCGTCGGCCTCTTCCAGCAGCGGCAGCAGGCGCGGGCCGAACTGATGCTGCAAGGCGTTGCCGGTCGGGCAGGTGTTGAGGAATGCGTTCAGTGCTTCGTGGTACCACTGGAACAGACGCTCTTGCGGGCTGGTTTCCAGATACGGCACGTGCAGTTCGATGATGTGCTTCTGGCCGATCCGGTCCAGACGACCGATGCGTTGCTCCAGCAGGTCCGGGTGGGACGGCAGGTCGAACAGCACCAGGTGATGGGAGAACTGGAAGTTGCGACCTTCACTGCCGATTTCCGAGCAGATCAGCACTTGCGCGCCAAATTCTTCATCGGCGAAGTAGGCGGCGGCGCGGTCACGCTCGAGGATGTTCATGCCTTCGTGGAACACCGTGGCCGGGATGCCGGAACGCACGCGCAGGGCGTCTTCCAGATCCATGGCGGTTTCGGCGTGGGCGCAGATCACCAACACTTTGGTGCGCTTGAGCATCTTCAGCTGATCGATCAGCCACTCGACGCGAGGGTCGAATTTCCACCAGCGTTCTTCTTCGCTGGTGTCCGGCTGGGCCTGGAAGCTGACTTCCGGGTACAACTCGGCGTGATCGCCCAACGGCAGTTCGAGGTATTGATCCGGGCACGGCAGCGGGTACGGGTGCAGCTTGCGCTCCGGGAAACCCTGGACGGCGGCGCGGGTGTTGCGAAACAGCACACGGCCGGTGCCGTGGCGGTCGAGCAGCTCACGCACGAGGCGGGCGCTGGCTTCGGTGTCGCCATCATTGACGGCGGCCAGCAGGGCTTCGCCTTCGTTGCCGAGGAAACCGTGGATGGTCTTGTGGGCTTGCGGCGACAGGCTTCCCTTGTCCAGCAACTCCTGAACGGCTTCAGCCACCGGGCGATAGTTTTCGCTCTCGGCGCGGAAGGCTTGCAGGTCATGGAAACGGTTCGGGTCGAGCAGGCGCAGACGAGCGAAGTGGCTGTCCTGGCCCAGTTGTTCCGGGGTGGCGGTCAACAGCAGCACGCCGGGAATGGTTTCGGCAAGTTGCTCGACCAGCGAGTATTCAGGGCTGACCTGATCTTCGTGCCACACCAGGTGGTGAGCTTCGTCGACCACCAGCAAGTCCCAGCCGGCCGCGAACAGCGCGTCCTGGGCTTTCTCGTCGTCCACCAGCCACTCGAGCGCGACCAGCGCGAGCTGGGTATCTTCGAACGGGTTGCTGGCATCGCTTTCGATGAAGCGCTCTTCGTCGAACAGCGCGACCTGCAGGTTGAAACGGCGGCGCATCTCGACCAGCCATTGGTGCTGCAGGTTTTCCGGAACCAGGATCAGCACACGGCTGGCGCGGCCCGAGAGCAATTGGCGATGGATCACCAGGCCGGCTTCGATGGTTTTGCCCAGGCCCACTTCATCGGCCAGCAGAACCCGTGGCGCAATGCGGTCGGCGACTTCGCGGGCAATGTGCAACTGGTGCGCGATCGGTTGCGCACGCACGCCGCCCAAACCCCAAAGGGAGGACTGCAACTGGCGGCTGGTGTGTTCCAGAGTGTGATAACGCAGGGAGAACCAGGCCAGCGGGTCGATCTGGCCGGCGAACAGACGGTCGCTGGCCAGGCGGAACTGGATGAAGTTCGACAGTTGGGTTTCCGGCAGGGTGACCACTTCGTTCTGCCCGTTGAGGCCGTGGTAAACCAGCAGGCCATCAATGTCGTCGACTTCGCGGACGGTCAGCTTCCAGCCTTCGAAGTGAGTGATGGAGTCGCCCGGCGAAAACCGCACGCG
Source organism: Pseudomonas sp. GV085 (assembly GCF_003050925.1). Taxonomy (GTDB): domain Bacteria; phylum Pseudomonadota; class Gammaproteobacteria; order Pseudomonadales; family Pseudomonadaceae; genus Aquipseudomonas. The sequence goes on from NZ_QAOV01000004.1 coordinate 348,174, forward strand.
GGTCAGAGGCGCATTCCGTAGCGCGTACTGGCGGGTGTCGCCAGTGGCCGGGTAGAGCACGGTCAACAAGCGACCGTCCTGTGCCAGAACGGTGCCTAAACCCAGCTCGGCTTCGCTGTCACTGATCCAGCGTTGCCCCGGTTGATACTGCTGCGCCATGCTGCCTGACTCCCACCTGAAAAAGCCGGCTATCTTAACGGAATGAGGGCTTCAGGGCCAAAGGACTCTCAGAAAAACTCACAGTCATACGTTAGCCCACCTGTGCATGGCGCGCCGCCCGGTGCACTAATGAGTGCCAATCGGGTCACAGTTTGCGACCGATGGCTCAAGTCGCCATCCCCGCAGCCGACAGCCTGCTGACAGGAGACCGAAACCATGCTGCCACCGATGCTCCCCCTGAGTGCCGTGCCGATCACTTCGCAAACCGACCCGATCCGCCAGCGTCCGGACATTCCACCGGTGGTGCCGGTGCAGGAAAGCTCCAGTGAAAGCACCATTGACCTGCAAAAGCGCAATCCTGAAGAGGACGGGTTAGTGCTGCGCGAGGAACAGCGCCGCAAGCAGGAGCAGCAAAGACGTCGCCGCGAGGCTGATCATGACCCCGAGGCGCACTTGGCGATTCCCGGTGATGAACTCAATGCCGACAACACCGTGCCGGTGGCGCCGCTGATGGAAGATCAGCCGCGGCAGGGGCTGTGGGTCGATATCGAGATTTGAGCGCAGGCTGGTCAGCGCGCCCTTCAGGCCGCATTATTGGCGCAGGGTTGCCGAACGCTACGGTGGCTGAAATTCATTTCAAGCGATGCACTGACTGCCATGAGCCAAGACGAAAAACTGATTGACCTCAACGCTGAACGCGCCAAACGTATCCATGACCTCAACGACAAGCGACTCAATGAAGTTCGCCAGGCGTTCGAGCAGGCCATGCCGTTGGGCAAGGCCAGGAAAAAGCCGAAAAACAAACCGAAAAAGCGCTGAAATCCCCCCGCATTCATTGATGCGGGTCAAGCTTTCCCCTTCCTCTTGCCCAGTCTCGGGCGACATTGATCCTGGTCAATGTTCTCTCCTGCCCGTTTGGTTAACTTAGCCCTATCGCAACAGGCCAAGTGCAGGAGACGCGTCATGTTTTTCGACAACGTGGTGATCGCCGGAGTGCTGACTGTCGGCCTCATGTTTGTGTTTTTTGCAGGATTCGGACTTTTTATCTGGAAGGATTCGCACAAGCGGAAAAAACCGTAGTTCTTTCTGGATGTAATGAGCACGCAAGGCATTTTGGGCAACTTCGGTTGCCCTTTTTTTTGTCTGCGAAAAACTATCGGTAAACACGTAACCCTGTAGGAGCAAGCTCTGCTCGCGATGGACGCCAACGATGACGCGGGCTGCCTGAATGTACGCGTTGTCCTTGCGGTCATCGCGAGCAGAGCTCGCTCCTACAGTGATTTTTTGCGATTGGCAGCAATAAAAAAGGCGCGGTCCTTGCGGAGCGCGCCTTTTTTCGTTTGGCTGCCTATCAGCTGCCAAGAGCCTTCGAAGCCAGCCAGAACAACCCGGCCGACAGGGCCACGGTGGCTGGCAGGGTCAATACCCAGGCCAGCAGGATGGTTCTGACGGTGCCGCTTTGCAGGCCGCTTTTGTTGGCAACCATGGTGCCCGCCACGCCCGAGGACAGCACGTGGGTGGTGGAAACCGGCAGGCTGAAGATGTTCGCCATGCCGATCAGGCTGGCAGTGGTGATCTGCGCCGACATGCCTTGGGAGTAGGTCATGCCTTGCTTGCCGATCTTCTCGCCAATGGTCAGTACCACGCGTTTCCAGCCGACCATGGTGCCCAGGCCCAAGGCCAGTGCAACCGCCAGGATCACCCAGAACGGAGCGTATTCAGTGGTGGTGGTCAGGTCCTTGCGCAGCTTGTCCAGGTCAGCCTTTTCACGGGCACCGAGCGTTGGCAACTTGCTGACTTTCTTCGCCGTGTCGTCCAGGCAGAGCAGGTAACGACGTACTTCGATGCGGCTTTCCGACGGCAGCGAGTGGTAGTCGGCTACACCCTTTAGAGTGCCGAGCAGGGCGGCGATGGTCGGTTCGGTCTGTTGCGGGTTGCAACGGAATTTCTCCGGCAGATCGCCATCCAGGCTCTTGCCCAGGGCCAGGAACTCGCCCAGGGTTTCGGAATTACGCTGGTAGAACTGGCTCAGGTGCAGCGTGGCGTCGCGAGTCCGCTCGATCTGGTAGGTCGTGCTGTTCAGGTCGAGGACGAACTGGGCCGGCACGATACCGATCAGGACCAGCATGATCAGGCCGATACCTTTCTGGCCATCGTTGGAGCCGTGCACGAAACTCACGGCCATGGCCGAGATCACCAGTACCAGGCGATTCCAGAACGGCGGGTGTTTCTTGTCATCGATCTTGCGGCGCTGTTCCGGCGTCTTGTGCATCTTCGACAGCGGACGCCACCATTTAAGACCGATCAGGATCAGCGCGGCGATCAGGAAACCGGCCATTGGCGAGAACACCAGGGAAGCGCCGATATCGATCGCTTTCTGCCAGTTCACACCGTCAGCCAGCGGAATATCGTTGATCAGGGCGTTGGCCAGGCCGACACCGAGGATCGAACCGATCAGCGTGTGGGAGCTGGAAGCGGGAATACCGAAGTACCAGGTGCCCAGGTTCCAGGTGATGGCGGCGGCGAGCAACGAGAACACCATGGCCAGTCCGTGCCCGGTGTTCACATTGATCAGCAGTTCTACCGGTAGCAGGTGGACGATGGCATACGCCACGCCGACCCCGCCCAGCAGCACGCCGAGGAAGTTGAACACACCGGAGAAAAACACCGCCAGGTGAGGCGGCATGGCTTTGGTGTAGATAACGGTCGCCACCGCGTTAGCGGTGTCATGAAAGCCGTTGATGAACTCGAAGGCGAGGACAAAGGCCAGGGCGAGCAAGAGGCTCACAAGCACCCAAGCATCCAGTCCGCTGAATAAATCGATCATGAAGGTTTTCTGACCCGGTCATAAGGGGGCGCGATTATGCCAGAAAAGACTGCTAATCAATGCACTAGCTGCTCATCGGTAACATACTTCAACGATTTTTTTTGCCGCAGCACCTGAAAACCCACGGTTTTGCTGTGTTTTATAAGTCATTGATTTTATAGAAAAAAGATACCATCACAAAACCTTTGCGACCCGGTAAGGGGTGCTTGAATGGTTGTGAGAAAAATCTGAGAAATAGGTCAGATACCGAAAATCTGCCGGATTCGACGACGGTGATGGCCGCTGCCCGCTCATGGCGGGCGCGAAAGGCAACATCAATACACCCCCGCTTTTAACGGGTGCAGAGGCAGGCCTTTGTAAGGATCAGGCCAAAGCAGTCACGGCTCTTCGGCTTTGAGTTCCTTTTCCATTTTTTGAAGTTCTTGCTGGAAAACCTGGTCCTGAACGGTGGCGCGTTTACGCCAGGGTTTGCGTTCCGGTTCGGGTTGAGCGGCGTAAGTGGTGACTTCTCCGCCGTAAACTTCCTTGTAGCGTTGTTCCTGGCGCTCTAGTTCCGCGCGCAGTTCGTCTTTCGTCACAGTGCTACCTGATTGAGTTGGGATAAATTCTGGTGAACACGCGCTGCATCAAATCGATTGATCACGTTCGTCGAATGGGCAATGCCGTCAAGGCATCGTTTTGGCAACAGGGTGATCAATACTTCCATGTCACAGGCGGCCACGGCACCAGATATAAACAGCTGACGTAGCTTCAGTTTCCTGTATCGGCAAGCGCACTGGCAAGGCGGTTGAATGCGAGCCTGGCGCTTGCAACGGGCAACGGCGATGGAACATCGCATTGCCGGGCAGCGGGTTCGGCAAGTAAAAAACCGAAGCGCTACTGAATTGTATTATAGCGGCCGATTTGAAGAACACTATCTCCAAAGAGTTAAAAGCGGATCCCGGTGTGTAACCGTTTTGTTGCTCGAAACTTTACGATTAACTGGAACGCCGACGGGTACCACATTGCAGCGATGCCTGCCTGACGCCATTTAGTTCGAACAAGTTACGGTATTTGGATTGCCCCATAAAGTCCTGTGTCGAGTCGATGTAAGCAGCGGTTCGTGAGTCAGCGAAAAGCCGGACACCCGCGAATCGGGTGATTGGGACGGTGGATTGCGATTATCGGTCGAGTGTTCGATAATCGCCCGAAGATGGCGATCCAGGCTTGAGCGCCAGGCGGTAGCCCTTTGTAATAGTCGCTGATCCGAGTGGGTAAAAGGACCTTGTATGAACGATCAAATGCGTAATTCCTTCACTTCAGTGGCTCCCCCCATCGTTGCTTCACCGGCCAAACGGATCCAGGCACTGACCGGCGACCCGGACTTCATGACGTCCCTGGCCCGTGGTCTGGCCGTGGTGCAAGCGTTCCAGGAGCGCAAACGACACCTGACCATCGCCCAAATCAGTCACCGAACGGAAATTCCCCGCGCCGCCGTGCGCCGTTGCCTGCACACCCTGATCAAACTCGGCTACGCCACCACCGACGGCCGCACCTATTCGTTGCTGCCCAAAGTGCTGACCCTCGGCCATGCCTACGTGTCATCGACGCCACTGGCGGTGTCCGCCCAGCCTTATCTGGACCGCATGAGCGAGCAACTGCACGAGGCCTGCAACATGGCCACGCTGGAAGGTGACGACATTTTGTACATCGCCCGCTCCGCAACCACCCAGCGCCTGATTTCGGTGGACCTGTCGGTGGGCGGGCGCCTGCCGGCCTATTGCACGTCGATGGGGCGGATTCTGCTGGCCGCGCTGGATGACACGTCGCTGGGCGAATACCTCGATCACGCCGAATTGCAAGCCAAGACCAGCCGTACGATTCACACCCCCGAGGCATTGCTCGAATGCCTGCAAGAGGTGCGACAGCAAGGCTGGTGCATCGTTGACCAGGAACTTGAGCAAGGGCTGCGTTCAATTGCCGTTCCTGTGTATGACGCCTCCGGCCAGGTAGTTGCGGCCCTCAACGTCAGCACTCACGCCGGGCGAGTCAGCCGTAATGAGCTGCAACAACGATTTCTGCCTGGCCTGCTGAGTGCCAGTCGCGACCTCAGCGCTCAGCTGTTTGCCTAAGCTGTTCGATAAACGCACAGAGTCGCGTTTATCGAATTGACGCTGTTTCCTGCGGATCATTACTGTCGCGGCTTCGTCAGCATCTGCTGACACCGTTCGACTGCGATCCATGGAATAAAAATAATGAACCAGCCTCAGTCTGCTGTAGGTAACTGCCTCGACGTGCAGTCCTTCATCAATGCTCAACCCATTTCGCGCTACCAATGGCGGGTGGTGATCCTGTGTTTCCTGATTGTCTTCCTCGATGGCCTCGATACCGCGGCCATGGGGTTCATTGCGCCGGCGCTGTCTCAGGATTGGGGGATCGATCGTGCCAGCCTTGGCCCGGTGATGAGTGCCGCCTTGATCGGCATGGTATTCGGCGCACTCGGTTCAGGGCCATTGGCTGACCGCTTCGGACGAAAAGTCGTACTGGTCGGTGCGGTGCTGTTGTTCGGTGCCTTCAGCCTGGCCTCGGCCTACAGCAGCAATGTCGATCAGTTGCTGGTGTTGCGCTTCCTGACCGGCCTGGGTCTGGGCGCCGGCATGCCGAATGCCACCACGCTGCTGTCGGAGTACACACCGGAGCGCAAGAAGTCACTGCTGGTGACCAGCATGTTCTGCGGTTTCAACCTGGGCATGGCTGGCGGCGGATTCATCTCGGCCAAGCTGATTCCGGCCTTTGGCTGGCACAGCCTGCTGCTGATCGGCGGGATTCTGCCGCTGATCCTCGCCGTCGTTTTGCTGTTCTGGTTGCCGGAGTCGGCGCGTTACCTGGTGGTACGCAATCGCGGTACGGACAAAGTGCGCAAGGCACTGGCGCCGATTGATCCGACGGTGGTGGCCCAGGCGTCCAGTTTCAGCGTGCCGGAACAGAAAACCGTGAAGGCGCGCAATGTGTTTGCGGTGATCTTCTCCGGCACCTATAGCACCGGCACCTTGCTGCTGTGGCTGACCTACTTCATGGGCCTGGTGATCGTTTACCTGCTGACCAGCTGGCTTCCGACGCTGATGCGTGACAGTGGCGCGAGCATGGAGCAAGCCGCTTTTATCGGCGCGCTGTTCCAGTTCGGTGGCGTACTGAGTGCGGTGGGCGTGGGCTGGGCAATGGACCGGTTCAATCCGCACAAGGTCATCGGCATTTTTTACCTGCTGGCCGGGGTGTTTGCCTACGCGGTAGGGCAGAGCCTGGGCAACATCACAATCCTGGCGACCCTGGTGCTGGTGGCCGGGATGTGTGTCAACGGTGCGCAATCGGCGATGCCGTCACTGGCGGCGCGGTTCTATCCGACTCAGGGGCGGGCCACTGGCGTGTCGTGGATGCTTGGCATCGGCCGCTTCGGCGCCATTCTCGGGGCGTGGATGGGTGCAACGCTGTTAGGGCTGGGCTGGAATTTCGAGCAAGTGCTGACAGCGCTGGTGATTCCGGCGGCCGTGGCGACCACGGCAGTGGTGATCAAGGGCATGGTCAGTCATGCGGATGCGACCTGAGGTTGGTTGCCGAGTTTTACGGTGAGTTATCGGGCCTCTTCGCGGGCAAGCCCGCTCCTACAGAGATCGGTAGCCAAGCAACAATATGTTCGATAATCGAACGGTTAGTCGATTATCGGATTGTTTGGCGTTTTGCACGGGCTTAATCTTCAGTCATCCAGGCGCTGCGCATCGGCGCCTTCTTCCACTGTCGGTTAACAATAAATGGGAGCCTGCCCCAATGGCTGAAATCCTTTCGCTGCACGACGCGGTGAAGCAATTCGTAAACGACGGCGATACGGTCGCGCTCGAAGGCTTTACCCACCTGATCCCGACGGCGGCGGGTCACGAAATCATTCGCCAGGGCAAGAAAGATCTGACCCTGGTGCGGATGACCCCTGACTTGATCTACGACCAGTTGATCGGTGCCGGTTGTGCCCGCAAGCTGATTTTCTCCTGGGGCGGCAACCCGGGTGTCGGCTCTCTGCATCGCCTGCGTGACGCCGTTGAGAAGCAGTGGCCGCACCCGCTGGAAATCGAAGAGCACAGCCACGCTGACCTGGCCAATGCCTACGTTGCCGGCGCTTCCGGCCTGCCGTTCGCGGTCCTGCGTGCCTACGCCGGTTCCGACTTGCCGAAGGTCAACCCGCTGATCAAATCCGTCACCTGCCCGTTCACTGGCGAAGTGTTGGCCGCCGTGCCTTCGGTACGTCCGGACATTACCGTGATTCACGCGCAGAAAGCCGACCGCAAGGGCAACGTGCTGCTCTGGGGCATCCTCGGCGTGCAGAAAGAAGCCGCACTGGCCGCCAAGCGCTGCATCGTCACCGTTGAGGAAATCGTCGACGACCTCAATGCACCGATGAATTCCTGTGTATTGCCAACCTGGGCCTTGAGCGCGGTTTGCCACGTACCTGGCGGTGCGCATCCGTCCTACGCCCACGGTTACAACGAGCGCGACAACCGCTTCTACCAGGCCTGGGACCCGATTGCCCGCGACCGTGAAACCTTCACCGCGTGGATCAACGAATACATCCACGGCAGCGCTGACTTCAGCGAGTTTCAGGCCAAACTGGCCGCCGCTTCGGAGGCGAAGTAATGACTTACACCACCAATGAAATGATGACCGTCGCCGCCGCTCGCCGTCTGAAGAACGGTTCGGTGTGCTTCGTCGGCATCGGCCTGCCGTCGAAAGCGGCCAACCTGGCGCGCCTGACTTCCTCGCCTGATGTCGTTCTGATCTACGAATCGGGTCCGATCGGTGCCAAGCCGAGCGTACTGCCGTTGTCGATCGGCGACGGTGAACTGGCGGAAACTGCCGACACCGTGGTCCCGACCGGCGAGATTTTCCGTTACTGGCTGCAGGGCGGACGCATCGACGTCGGCTTCCTTGGTGCGGCACAGGTCGACCGTTTCGGCAACATCAACACCACGGTGGTCGGCGATTACCACGCGCCGAAAGTGCGCCTGCCAGGTGCCGGTGGCGCGCCGGAGATTGCAGGTTCCGCCAAGAGCGTACTGATCATCCTCAAGCAGTCGGCGCGCTCCTTTGTCGACAAGCTCGACTTCATTACTTCGGTCGGCCATGGCGAGGGCGGTGATTCGCGCAAGCGTCTCGGTCTGCCGGGCGCCGGTCCGGTCGGGATCATCACTGACCTGTGCACCATGGAGCCAGAGGAGGGCACCCACGAGTTCGTGGTCACCGCACTGCATCCAGGCGTGACCCGCGAGCAAGTGATCGCCGCCACCGGTTGGCCGATTCGCTTTGCCGACAGTGTTGCGACCACCGCGCAGCCAACCATCGTGGAGTTGACCGCGCTGCGTGATCTTGAAGCCCGCACCGCCGCCGCCCACGGCCAAGCCCCCGGAGAAGCCTGATGCGTGACGTTTATATCTGCGACGCGATTCGTACCCCCATCGGCCGTTTCGGCGGCGGTCTGTCGACGGTGCGTGCCGACGATCTGGCTGCCGTGCCGATCAAAGCCTTGATGGCGCGCAACCCGTCGGTGGACTGGAACGCCGTGGACGAAGTGTTCCTCGGCTGCGCCAACCAAGCCGGTGAAGACAACCGCAACGTCGCGCGCATGGCGCTGTTGCTGGCCGGGTTGCCGCAAACCATTCCCGGCGTGACCCTCAATCGCCTCTGCGCTTCGGGCATGGACGCCATCGGCACCGCGTTCCGCGCCATCGCCAGCGGCGAGATGGAGCTGGCGATTGCCGGTGGCGTCGAGTCGATGTCCCGTGCGCCGTTCGTGATGGGCAAAGCGGATGCCGCGTTCTCGCGCAACATGAAACTGGAAGACACCACCATTGGCTGGCGTTTTATCAACCCATTGATGAAAGCCCAGTACGGTGTGGATGCGATGCCGCAGACCGCTGACAACGTCGCCGATGATTACAAAGTGTCCCGAGCCGATCAGGACGCCTTTGCCTTGCGCAGCCAGCAGCGTACGGCCGCCGCGCAAGCCGCAGGTTTTTTCGCGGAAGAAATCGTCGAAGTGCGCATTGCCCACAAGAAGGGTGAAACCGTGGTCAGCCAGGACGAGCATCCTCGCGCCGACACCACCCTGCAAGCCCTGACCAAACTCAAACCGGTCAACGGCCCCGACAAAACTGTCACTGCCGGCAACGCCTCCGGAGTGAACGATGGCGCGGCAGCGTTGATCCTGGCCTCGGCCGAAGCCGTGAAGAAACACGGCCTGACCGCTCGCGCCAAAGTGCTGGGCATGGCCAGCGCCGGTGTTGCGCCGCGGGTGATGGGCATTGGCCCGGTGCCTGCGGTACGTAAACTGACCGAACGCCTTGGTGTGGCGGTCAGCGATTTCGACGTGATCGAACTCAACGAAGCCTTCGCCAGCCAGGGTTTGGCAGTGCTGCGTGAACTGGGGATCGCCGACGATGCGGCCCAGGTCAACCCCAACGGTGGCGCGATTGCCTTGGGTCACCCGTTGGGCATGAGCGGCGCGCGACTGGTGTTGACCGCGTTGCATCAGCTGGAAAAAACCGGTGGGAAGAAAGCTCTGGCGACCATGTGCGTCGGCGTCGGTCAGGGTCTGGCCCTGGCGATCGAGCGCGTCTGACGCGCTCTGAAGACTTATAAGAACTGAGGAATGCTTCATGACTGACAAGCCTGGATACCGTCGCCCGCAGGCGGGCACTCAGCCGGAATACCTGCACCCGACCTATCAATCCACCAACCTGCGCTCGCCGTCCAAGCCGTTGGTGTTTCTGCCCCATTCGTTGTCGGAAATCACCGGGCCGACCATCGGCGCCGAGCGCGTCAACGAGAAGGACAACGACCTGACCGCCCAGCATGAGGGGCAGCCACAGGGTGAGCGCATCATCATTCACGGTCGTGTACTGGATGAAAACGGTCTGCCGGTGCCGGGGATTCTGGTGGAGATCTGGCAGGCCAACGCCGCCGGTCGCTACGCCCATGCTCGCGACCTGCACGACGCGCCGCTGGACCCGAACTTCACCGGTACCGGCCGTACCGTGACCGACGCCGATGGCTGGTATCAGTTCCAGACCATCAAGCCCGGCGCCTATCCATGGGGCAACCACCACAACGCCTGGCGCCCGGCGCACATCCACTTTTCGCTGTTCGGGCCGAGCATCCTGACGCGCCTGGTGACGCAGATGTATTTTCCGGGTGACCCGCTGCTGGCGTACGACCCGATCTACAACTGCGTGCCCGATACCAGCGCCAAAGAGCGTTTGATCGCCACCTTCGATCTGGAAAAAACCATTCCTTCCTATGCCCTCGGTTATCGCTGGGACATCGTTTTGCGCGGCCGCGACGCCACGCCGATGGAGAAATAAGATGACGCTGACTGCAACCACGTCCCACACCGTCGGGCCGTACTACCACATCGGCCTGACCTGGCTGAACCGCGAAAACCTGACTGTCGAACAAACCCTGGGCGAACGCGTGGCGATCACCGGGCAAGTGGTCGATGGCAACGGTGATGTCGTCAACGACGCAATGCTGGAAGTCTGGCAGGCCAACGCGGCCGGCAAATACGATCACCCGGAAGATGACCAGGACAAACCCCTGGACCCGAACTTCGAAGGTTTTGGCCGGGTGCCGGTGGATGCCGAAGGACGGTTTCGCTTCACCACCATCAAGCCGGGCACGGTTGAGGGGCTCAAAGGTACGACCCAGGCGCCGCACCTGGTGGTGCTGGTGTTTGCCCGTGGCCTGGTGAAGCACTTGCTGACGCGGATTTATTTTGATGGCGAGGCGGCTAACGTGAATGATCCATTGCTGGAGTGCGTGCCGGCCGAGCGTCGTAATACGCTGATGGCGAAGCAGGATGCGTCGGGCGTGTACCAGTGGAACGTGATTTTGCAGGGCACTGATGCCGAGACGGTATTCTTCGACTATTGAGTGAACACCGTTCACCTGTAGGAGCGAGCCTGCTCGCGATGGCGTCGGTACATTCACTGTCGATGTCGTCTGACACACTGCTATCGCGAGCAGGCTCGCTCCTACAGGGGTTGCGTATCGCTGATGCATCTGCGGAACGGGATTGTTTCAAAGCGTGTCTAGACTCTCACTGTCCCCACAGAGTGAAAAAACAATGACAACACCCACGGCTCCTATAGCTCTTTATACGGGCGAAGAACGCAACAAGCGGATCTTCGCCATTGTCGGTGCTTCGTCCGGCAACCTGGTCGAATGGTTCGACTTCTATGTCTATGCCTTCTGTGCGATCTATTTCGCGCCGGCCTTTTTTCCGTCCGACAACCCCACGGTGCAGTTGGTCAACACCGCAGGCGTGTTTGCCGCCGGCTTCCTGATGCGCCCGATTGGTGGCTGGATTTTCGGGCGCTTGGCGGACAAGCACGGGCGCAAGAACTCGATGCTGATCTCGATTCTGATGATGTGCTTCGGCTCTTTGCTGATTGCCTGCTTGCCGACCTACAACAGTATCGGGGTCTGGGCGCCGATCCTGCTGCTGTTCGCCCGTTTGCTGCAAGGCTTGTCGGTGGGCGGTGAGTACGGCACCACCGCGACTTACATGAGCGAAGTGGCGCTCAAGGGCCAGCGCGGTTTCTTCGCCTCGTTCCAGTACGTGACCCTGATTGGCGGCCAGTTGCTCGCGGTGTCATTGGTGGTGATCCTGCAACAGTTCCTCACCGAGGACGACCTGCGTGCCTACGGCTGGCGGATCCCCTTTGTGGTCGGTGCCATGGCGGCGTTGGTTTCGCTGTATTTGCGTCGTTCGCTTAAAGAAACTTCCAGCAAGGAAATGCGCGAAAACAAGGACGCCGGCAGCATCGGCGCGCTATTTCGCGACCACAAAGCCGCGTTCATCACCGTACTGGGTTACACCGCCGGTGGTTCGCTGATTTTCTACACTTTCACCACGTACATGCAGAAGTACCTGGTGAATACCGCCGGCATGCCGGCCAAGACCGCCAGCTACATCATGACCGGCGCGCTGTTCCTCTATATGTGCATGCAGCCGATTTTCGGCATGCTCGCCGACAAGATCGGCCGGCGTAACTCGATGCTCTGGTTCGGCGCCCTCGGCACGCTGTTCACCGTGCCGATCCTGTTGAGCCTGAAAAGCGTGACAAGTCCGTTTCTGGCCTTCGTGCTGATTACCCTGGCGCTCTCGATCGTCAGTTTCTACACCTCGATCAGCGGTCTGGTAAAAGCCGAGATGTTCCCGCCGGAAGTGCGTGCGCTGGGTGTCGGCCTGGCGTATGCGGTGGCGAATGCGATCTTCGGTGGTTCGGCGGAATACGTGGCCTTGAGCCTCAAGGCCGTGGGCATGGAAAACTCCTTCTACTGGTACGTGACGGTGATGATGGCGATAGCGTTCCTGTTCAGCCTGCGTCTGCCGAAACAGGCGAAGTATCTGCATCACGATCTTTGATCTTCACGCGCGGACCGCAGGCCCGCGCCTCCAGGAATTTTTTATGAACCAGCGACCGGGCAATCAATTGTTCGATGCCTATTTCACTGCCCGCGAAATGCGTGAGGTGTTCTGCGATCAGGGCCGGGTCCAGGCCATGCTCGATTTCGAAGCGGCACTGGCCCGGGCCGAAGCGCGGGTCGGGTTGATTCCGCCGAGTGCTGTCGCGCCAATTGAAGCGGCTTGCCGCGCCGGACTTTATGACTTCGCGGCGTTGGGCGAGGCGATTGCCACGGCGGGTAACTCGGCGATTCCGTTGGTCAAGGCACTGGGCAAACAGATCGCGGCCACCGATGCCGAAGCCGAGCGCTATGTGCATCTGGGCGCGACCAGTCAGGACGTGATGGACAGCGGCCTGGTGCTGCAACTGCGCCGCGCACTGGAACTGATCGAAAACCATCTGGCGCAACTGGGGCAGACGCTCGCGTCCCAGGCCCAGCGCTACGCGACCACGCCATTGGCCGGACGCACCTGGCTGCAGCATGCGACGCCGGTCACCCTCGGCATGAAAATCGCCGGTTGGCTGGGGGCGGTGACGCGCAGTCGCCAACGCTTGGCCGAACTCAAGCCGCGCCTGCTGGTGCTGCAATTCGGCGGCGCGTCCGGAACCCTTGCAGCCCTGGGTGAGCAGGCCATGCCGATTGCCCAGGCGCTGGCCGAAGAACTGCAACTGACCTTGCCCGATCAGCCGTGGCATACCCAGCGCGATCGCGTGGTGGAGTTCGGTGCCGCACTCGGCCTGATCGCCGGCAGTCTCGGCAAACTCGGCCGCGACATCAGCCTGCTGATGCAAACCGAGGCTGGCGAAGTGTTCGAACCTTCAGCGCCGGGCAAGGGCGGTTCTTCGACCATGCCGCACAAGCGCAATCCGGTGGGCGCGGCGGTGCTGATCGGCGCGGCGACTCGCGTACCCGGTTTGCTCTCGACGCTGTTCAGCGCCATGCCCCAGGAACACGAACGCAGCCTCGGTCTGTGGCATGCCGAGTGGGAAACCCTGCCGGAAATTTGCTGCCTGGTGTCGGGCAGCCTGCAGCAGGCGTTGTTGATCGCCGACGACCTGGAAGTGGATGCCAAGCGCATGGCGCGCAACCTCGATTTGACCCAGGGCCTGGTGCTTGCCGAAGCGGTGAGCATCGTCCTCGCGCAACGGGTAGGGCGCGATGCCGCGCATCATCTGCTGGAGCAATGCTGCAAGCGCGCGGTGGCCGAACAGCGTCACCTGCGTGCGATCCTGGGCGACGAACCGCAAGTGACCGTCGAGCTGTCGGCGGCTGAACTCGATCATCTGCTGGACCCCGCCCATTACCTCGGTCAGGCCAAAACCTGGGTCGAGCGGGCGGTGGCTGAACATTCTGCATTGACTGCCTGAAGGAGACTGCTGTGGCTTTTGTACAACTCGCCGAGGGCGAACTGCATTACCAACTCGATGGACCGGTCGATGCGCCGGTACTGGTGCTGTCCAACTCCCTGGGCACCGACCTGCATATGTGGGACGCGCAAATCCCGGCGTTCTCCGGGCATTTCCGCGTGTTGCGTTTCGACACCCGTGGCCATGGCCAGTCATTGGTGACGCCGGGGCCATACAGCATCGAGCAACTGGGCCGCGACGTGCTTGCACTGCTGGATGCCTTGCACATCGAACGCGCGCATTTCTGTGGATTGTCCATGGGCGGGTTGATCGGCCAGTGGCTGGGTATCAACGCCGGCGAGCGACTGAACAAGCTGATCGTGTGCAACACCGCGGCGAAAATCGGCGATCCGTCGGTGTGGAACCCGCGTATCGAAATGGTGCTGCGTGATGGTCAGGCGGCCATGGTTGCCCTGCGCGATGCGTCGATTGCCCGCTGGTTCACCCCGGACTTCTCCGCCGCCAACCCGGCAGCAGCCAAGCAAATCACCGACATGCTCGCGGCCACTTCGCCCGAAGGCTATGCAGCCAATTGCGCAGCGGTGCGCGATGCCGATTTCCGCGATCAACTGTCCTCGATCAAGGCGCCGCTATTGGTGATCGCTGGAAGTGAAGATGCGGTGACGCCACCGTCCGGTGGGCATTTCATCCAGGAGCATGTGCACGGGGCCGAGTACGCCGAGTTCTATGCGGCGCACTTGTCCAACGTCCAGGCAGGCAATGCGTTCAGCGAGCGTGTGCTGGCGTTTCTGTCGGCTGATTGAGGGGGTTTTCGTGGACGAGAAACAACGTTATGACGAGGGCCTGAAGGTCCGTCGCGCGGTCTTGGGCGATGCCCACGTCGACCGCAGCCTGAATGCCTTGACCGAGTTCAACTCGGAGTTTCAGGAGATGATCACCCGTCACGCCTGGGGCGACATCTGGACCCGCCCGGGCCTGCCGCGCCATACCCGCAGCCTGATCACCATCGCCATGTTGATCGGTATGAATCGCAACGAAGAATTGAAACTGCACCTGCGCGCTGCCGCCAACAACGGCGTGAGCCGTGGCGAGATCAAGGAAGTGATCATGCAGAGCGCCATCTACTGCGGGATCCCGGCGGCCAATGCGACGTTCCACCTGGCCGAGTCGGTGTGGGATGAGTTGGGGATCGAGTCGCGGGAGTAGATCTGGCGATTTGCGGTGTCTTTGCTGACGCCATCGCGAGCCTGCTCGCGATGGCGGTGGTGAGGTTTACAGCAAGCTGATCGGATAGCTGATGATCAAGCGGTTCTCGTCGAACTCGTTATTGCTGTAATCCCGGCGCATGGTCGAGTTGCGCCATTTCAGGTTCAGGTCTTTCAGTGCACCGCTCTGCACGGTGTAGCCCAGTTCACTTTCACGCCCCCATTCCTTGCCATCGGTGATGCTACCGGTGTGCACATTGTCGCCGCTGATATAGCGGTTCATCAGGGTCAGGCCCGGTACGCCGAGGGCAACGAAGTTGTAGTCGTGGCGTACCTGCCAGGAGCGTTCCTGGGCATTGTCGTAGCTGGAGTTGTAGCTGTCGTTGGCCAGGGTGCCGCCGCTGGTGCCGTTGACCCGCATCCAGGCGTTGTCGCCAGTGAGTTTCTGCAGGCCGACATAGAACGTGTTGCCGCCGTACTTGGCCGAGAACAAGCCGTACAGGGTTTTGTTGTCCAGCTCGCCAGCCCGGGCGCTGCCGTCATCCTTGCCGTAGAAGAAACCCAGGTTGGCGCCCAGGGTCCAGTCGCCAAGCGGTTGGCTGTGGGTCAAGTTGACGAATTGCTGGCTGTAGATGTCCTTGAGCTCGGCGTTCCACAGACCGATCTGGGTGCGCTTGTCATTGAACAGGTACTCGCCGCCCTCGAAGTTGAAACGGTCAGAGGTGAACGCCGCTTTGCCGGTCATCGACATGTCGTTCATGCTGCTGTCGTCGCGCGGGCTGTTCTGGCGGAACTGGCCGCCGTAGATCGTCAGGCCATTGATTTCCTTCGAGGTGATCTGCCCGCCGCGGAAGGTTTGCGGCAGCGAGCGACCGTCGTCCGAACGCAGGATTGGCAGCACCGGCATCCACTCGCCGACTTTCACTTCGGTCTGCGACAGCTTGGCTTTGAACGCCACGTTGGTGCGTCCGAAATTGTCCGCCGGGCGACCGTCGTGATCCAGCGGCAGCAGTTGCGTGCCGCCGGTGCCTTTGCCGCCATCAAGCTTCAGTGAATACAAACCGAGCACATCCATGCCGAACCCGACGGTGCCCTGGGTGAACCCGGATTTGGCGTCGAGGATGAAACTTTGCGTCCACTCTTCAGCCTTGCCCTGGGCCTTGGTCGGGTTGGTGAAGTTGCGGTTGATGTAGAAGTTACGCAGGTTCAGGTTGACCTTGGCCCCATCGACGAAGCCCGACTCTTCGGCGCTGGCGGGCAGGGCCGCGCTGGCCAGGGCAATGGCAATCAGGCTGGGAACGAAATACTGCGCGGTGGAAGGCGTCATGAGCTCGGGTCTCTCTAATTCTTGGGGATGAAGCGGGGTGATGCCGCAACCCGGGGTTGCAGACGAATTTTCGAAATCAGTACAAACGAAGCGAATCAGCCGGAGAGGGCAAGGCGCGGGGGCATAGTGTCGAACCTGTTGTTATTGGTTTTGTGGTTCGGATGGTGCGTGGAATGTACTGGATGGTTCAATCGTAAAAATCGGGTTTTGGGCGATTATCGAACGGCAAAAGATCGCAGCCTTCGGCAGCTCCTACAAGGGAACGCGAATTTCCGCGTAGGAGCTGCCGAAGGCTGCGATCTTTTGATTTTAGGCAACAAAAAGCCCACCAATCGGTGGGCTTCGTGTTTTCACAGCACTATCAGAAGTACTTCATCTTCGGCGCTTCTTCTTTCAACGGCTCGTTCTTCGCCGTCTGTTCGTTCCAGCCACCACCCAGGGCCTTGTACAGGTTGACCTGGCTGACCAGCTGCGCCAGGCGATCGGTGATCAACACCTGCTGCGCACTGAACAGCTGACGCTGGGCATCGAGGAAGGTCAGGTTGCTGTCGACACCGATGAGGTAACGACGCTCGGCCAGGCGGTAGTAGACCTGGTTGGCACTGACGAAATCTTTCTGTGCCTGCAACTGCTGGACATAGGTCTGGCGCGCGGCCAGGCCGTCGGCGACTTCCTGGAAGGCCGTTTGAATGGACTTCTCGTAGTTCGCCACGCCGATGTCTTTCTGGATTTTCGATAAGTCCAGACTGGCGCGCAGGCTGCCGGCGTTGAAGATCGGCAGATTGATCTGCGGCTGGAACAGCCAGGTGCCCGAACCACCCTTGAACAGGCCTGACAGGTCCGTGCTCAAGGTGCCGGCATTGGCCGTGAGGCTGATGCTCGGGAAGAACGCAGCCCGCGCCGCGCCGATGTTGGCGTTGGCGGCCTTCAGGTTGTACTCGGCCTGAAGGATGTCCGGACGACGTTGCAGCAAGTCCGACGGCAGGCCGGGCGGCACGTCGCTCAGCAGGTCGTCGTCAAGTGGTTTGGCCGCTTGCAGGTTGGCCGGGATACCGGTGCCGAGCAGCAGCACCAGGCTGTTCTCGTCCTGGGCGACCTGACGGGTGTACTTGGCCAGTTGCGCCCGGGCGTTTTCCACCGAGGTGCGCGACTGTGCCAGGTCCAGGGCCGAGGCGACCCCGACTTCGTTGCTGCGAGCGGTGAGCTTATAGCTCTCCTCGAAGGTGGCCAGGGTGTCCTGGGTCAGCTTGTACAGTTCCTTGTCCGCCTGCCAGGTCAGGTAGGCGTTGGCCACACTGGCCACCAGGCTGATCTGCGTGCTGCGGCGACCTTCTTCAGTGGCGAAGTACTTCTGCAACGCTTCTTCGTTCAGGCTGCGGACCCGACCGAACAGGTCGAGTTCGTAGGCGCTGACCCCGACCGTGGCCGAGTTGGAACTGACGATGCCGGTCTGGCCGGTCTGCGAAGCGTCAGCCGGAACGCGCTGACGGCTGCCGGTGCCGTTGGCCGAGACGGCCGGGAACAGATCGGCACGGGAGATGCGGTATTGAGCCGCAAACGCGTCGATGTTCAGGGCTGCGACACGCAGGTCACGGTTGTTTTCCAGGGCAACCTGAATCAGCTGTTGCAGCGCCGGATCATGGAAAAACTGCTTCCAGCCTTGCTCGGCAGCCGCTTGCGCCGGTGCCTGGGCCGGCGAGTACGCCGGGCCCTGCGGGTATTGGCCCGCCACCGGCGCTTCGGGCTGCTGATAATCAGGTATCAGCGAGCAGCCACCGAGCACGAAGGCGGCGACTGCCAGGGAGAGTAGCGACTTGCTCATTAGCCAGCCTCTTGAGGAGTTTCAATGGCGTCATCCTGGTCGGCGATTTTACGCTGGCCTATGGACGACACGGTGACGAAGAACAGCGGGACCCAGAAAATCGCCAGCACAGTGGCCGTGATCATACCGCCAATCACACCGGTGCCGATTGCATGCTGGCTACCGGAGCCCGCGCCGGTGGATATCGCCAGTGGTACCACACCCAGAACGAAGGCGAGCGAGGTCATGATGATCGGTCGCAGACGCATGCGACTGGCTTCGATTGCCGCATCGCGCAGGCTACGCCCTTGTTCGTGCAGCTCCTTGGCAAATTCGACAATCAGGATGGCGTTTTTTGCCGCCAGACCGATAGTCGTCAACAGACCTACCTGGAAGTACACGTCGTTGGACAAACCGCGCAGGCTGGTGGCCATCAATGCACCGATGATCCCCAGCGGCACCACCAACATCACCGCGATCGGAATCGACCAGCTTTCATACAACGCCGCCAGGCACAGGAACACCATCAGCAGCGACAGGGCATACAGCGCTGGTGCTTGCGAACCGGACAGACGTTCTTCGTACGACAGGCCGGTCCAGGAAATACCGACACCCGCCGGCAGTTTCTTGGCAATGGCTTCGACTTCGGCCATGGCTTCACCGGTGGAATAGCCTGGCGCCGGGGCACCGAGGATTTCCATCGCTTCCACGCCGTTGTAACGGGCCAGTTTCGGCGAGCCGTAGATCCACTCGCCCTTGGCGAACGCCGAGAACGGAACCATGGTGCCGACGCGATTGCGCACGTACCACTTCTGCAGGTCTTCAGGGCCCATTCGAGCGCCTGGCTGGCCTTGCACGTACACCTTTTTCACCCGACCACGGTCGATGAAGTCGTTGACGTAGCTACTGCCCAAGGCAATCGACAGGGTGTTGTTGATGTCGGCGATGGTAATGCCCAGGGCACTGGCCTTCTCGTCATCGATTTCCAGCTGGTATTGCGGTTCGTCGTTCAGGCCGTTCGGTCGCACCTGAGCCAGAATCTTGCTTTGTGCGGCCATACCGAGGAACTGGTTACGCGCGGCCATCAGTTTTTCGTGGCCGATACCGGCGCGGTCCTGCAGGAACACGTCGAAACCGGTGGCGTTACCCAGTTCCAGTACCGCCGGTGGCGCGAAGGCGAACACCATGGCATCGCGGAAGGTGAAGAAGTGCTGCTGGGCACGGGCCGCCACCTTGAACACGTTGTTGTCGGCGTTACGCTCATCCCACGGTCTGAGCATGATGAACGCCATGCCCGAACTCTGGCCACGGCCGGCGAAGTTGAAGCCGGTCACGGTAAACACCGAGTTCACCGCATCGCCTTCGCCGCCATCCTTGCCCGGACGCAGCAGGAATTCACGCATTTCGTCCACGACCACCTGGGTACGCTGGGATGTCGAACCGGCCGGGGTTTGCACCTGGGCGAACAGGACACCCTGGTCCTCTTCAGGCAGGAACGCCGTTGGAATACGGGTGAACAGCCAGATCATGCCGACGACGATGATCAGGTAGGCCAGCAGGTACGGGGCCTTTTGCGCAAGCATGTTGCCCACGCCACGCTCGTAGCTGCGTACGCCGCGGTCGAAGTTGCGGTTGAACCAGCCAAAGAAACCGCGCTTCGGTACGCCGTGCTCGCCTTTGCGGATCGGCTTGAGCATGGTCGCGCAAAGCGCCGGGGTGAAGATCAGCGCAACCAGAACCGACAGGGCCATGGCCGAGACGATGGTGATCGAGAACTGCTTGTAGATCACACCGGTGGAACCGCTGAAGAACGCCATTGGCAGCAGCACCGCCGACAGCACCAGGGCGATACCGACCAGTGCGCCCTGGATCTGGCCCATGGATTTCTTGGTGGCTTCCTTGGGTGACAGGCCTTCTTCGCTCATCACCCGTTCGACGTTTTCCACCACGACGATGGCGTCGTCCACCAGCAAGCCGATGGCCAGCACCATACCGAACATGGTCAGGGTGTTGATGCTGAAACCGGCTGCCGCGAGGATCCCGAACGTACCGAGCAATACCACCGGCACGGTCATCGTGGTGATGATGGTGGCACGGAAGTTCTGCAGGAACAGGAACATCACCAGGAACACCAGGGCGACCGCTTCGACCAGGGTGTGAACCACGCCCTTGATCGATTCCGTTACTACCGGCGTGGTGTCATACGGGAACACCACTTCCATCCCTTGCGGGAAGAACGGTTTGAGGCTGTCGATGGTCGTGCGCAGGGCTTTGGCGGTATCCAGAGCGTTGGCACCGGTGGCCAGTTTCACCGCCAGACCGGAAGCCGGGGCGCCGTTGAACTGGGCGTTGATGCTGTAGTTCTCACCCCCCAGACCGACTTCGGCAACATCTTTCAAGCGAACCTGGGAACCGTCCTTGTTGACCTTGAGCAGGATCTTGTCGAATTGCTCCGCGGTCTGCAGGCGGGTCTTGCCGATGATCGTCGCGTTCAACTGGGTGCCGGGCAGGGCCGGCAGGCCGCCGAGCTGGCCGGACGACACCTGGACGTTTTGCGCAGCGATGGCGGTTCTGACGTCGATCGGCGTCAGGTTGTAGTTGTTCAACTTGGCCGGGTCGAGCCAGATACGCATGGCGTACTGGGAACCGAACACCTGGAAGTCGCCGACACCGGCGGTCCGCGAGATCGGGTCCTGCATGTTCGACACGATGTAGTTGGACAGGTCGTCCTTGGTCATGCTGCCGTCACGCGACACCACGCCGATCACCAACAGGAAGTTCTTCACCGCCTTGGTGACGCGGATACCCTGCTGTTGCACTTCTTGCGGCAGCAGTGGGGTGGCCAGGTTCAGCTTGTTCTGGACCTGAACCTGCGCGGTATCGGAGTTGGTGCCTTGCTCGAAGGTCGCGGTAATGGTCATGGTGCCGTCGGAGTTACTTTCCGACGAGACATAACGCAGGTGGTCGATACCGTTGAGCTGTTGCTCGATCACCTGAACCACGGTGTCCTGTACCGTTTGCGCCGAAGCACCCGGGTAGGCCACGGAGATGGCGATCGCTGGAGGCGCAATGCTCGGGTACTGGTTGATCGGCAGTCTGAGGATCGATAGTGCCCCGACCAACATGATCACCAAGGCAATTACCCAGGCGAAAATCGGACGGTCGATAAAAAATTTCGACATGGTTTACTCCCCTTCGCCGCCGGAGGCTTTATCAGCTACCTGGGCGGGGGCCGGGTTCCTTACGGCTACGTTGGTCGCTTCACTGGTCTTGACTTCGATGCCAGGTTTGACGAATTGCAGACCTTCGGTAATCAGGCGATCGCCGGCCTTCAGGCCATCTTCGATCAGCCATTGGTTACCGACAGTGCGGTTGGCCTTGAGTTGACGCAGTTCGACCTTGTTGTCCGGGCCGACGACCAGAGCGGTCGGGGTGCCTTTGAGGTCACGAGTCACGCCTTGCTGCGGGGCCAGGATCGCCGCGCTGTTCACTCCGGTCAGCAATTTGGCGTGCACGAACATGCCTGGCAGAAGGGTGTGATCAGGGTTCGGGAAAATCGCGCGCAGGGTGACGGAGCCGGTGGTCTGGTCAACCGAGATTTCGGAGAACTCCAGCTTGCCATCCAGCTTGTACTCGCTGCCGTCTTCGAGGGTCAGCTTGACCGAGGCTGCGTTATCGCCAGCCTTTTGCAGGCGACCGCTTTCCAGCTCACGGCGCAGTTGCAACAGCTCGACCGAGGACTGCGTCACGTCGACGTAGATCGGGTCGATTTGCTGAATCACCGCCATCGCATCGACCTGAGCATTGCTCACCAGTGCGCCTTCGGTCACCGAGGAGCGGCCGATGCGGCCGGTCAGCGGGGCATTGACCTTGGTGTAGCGCACATTGATCTGGGCAGTTTGCAGTGCGGCTTCCGATTGCAGGCGGTTGGCCAAGGCGGTGTCGTATTCCTGACGGCTTACCGCTTGTTCGTCGACCAGTTGCTTGTAGCGGTCGGAAATCGATTTGGTCGAACGCAGGTTGGCTTCGGCGCTGGCGAGCGTGGCTTCATAGATTGACGGATCGATCTGATAGAGCTGCTGGCCGGCCTTGACGTCGCTACCCTCCTTGAACAAGCGCTTGAGAATGATGCCGTTGACCTGAGGACGGACTTCGGCAATGCGGTACGCACTGGTCCGACCAGGCAGATCGGACGTCAGGGTGAAAGCTTGCGGTTGCAGAGTCACGACGCCGACCTGAGGCGGTGGGGCGGCCGGTGCTGCCTCTTCCTTTTTGCATCCGCTGAGCAGCGATGCCAGGGCGACGGCGGCGACCAGAGCGGTAACAGCTGGCTTGAATTGCATGAAAATCCTCGGGTCAGGCGCGCAAGGAGCGCACTAGAAAGGTGGAAGGTTGAAAAATGGTTACCGAGTGGATAAGTAGCTTGCTAATGAATATACTTACGTACATGGCTGTTTGTAAATACCCAGGCTGCGTATCAACGTCGTTACACAAGCCGTTGAACGGTTGGAAATGCAGGCTGGGGACGCCCCCCCAGAACGTTCGCCCCACTTTTTATTCAGCTGATATTCAGACATCGCTGAAGCACCCCGATTGAGGTTGTACTGCCATGGTCCGTCGTACCAAAGAGGAAGCTCAGGAAACCCGCGCACAAATTCTCGAGGCGGCCGAAAAGGCCTTTTTCGAGCGAGGCGTGGCGCGCACGACCCTGGCGGACATCGCGACCCTGGCCGGTGTCACTCGAGGGGCCATTTACTGGCACTTCAGCAACAAGGCGGACCTGGTGCAGGCCATGCTCGACACCTTGCATGAGCCGCTGGAAGAAATGGCCAAGGCCAGCGAGAGCGAAGACGAACTCGATCCCCTGGGCTGCATGCGCAAACTGTTGATTCATTTGTTTCATCAAATTGCGCTGGACCCGAAAACCCGCCGCATCAATGAGATTCTTTTTCATAAGTGTGAATTCACCGATGAAATGTGCGACCTGCGCCAACAACGGGTGTCAGCCAGCCTCGAATGCAATGTGCGGATCGGCCTGGCCCTGAGTAATGCGGTGAATCGCGGCCAGTTGCCGGAAAACCTCGACACCGCCCGCGCCGCCATCAGCTTGCACGCTTTTATTGATGGCATCCTGTACCAGTGGTTGCTGGCCCCGGACAGTTTTCAATTGCACGCCGAAGCCGAGCGTTGGGTCGACACCGGGCTGGATCTGTTGCGCTTCAGCCCCAGCCTGCGTAAATAAAGCAAAATGCGTAATTGGCGCCTTGTGTGTCAACCATTGAAACCGAAGATGAACAGTTCTTCACGCGCCCTCCGACAATGGGGTGCTTTTATATACTTACACTCGGCAGGTGGACAGGTAGCAAGCTCAGTAATTTGTAGGAATTTTGTGTCGAGTCTGTGAGAAGGCCACCTATTGCCCCTGTAGGAGCGAGCTTGCTCGCGATGGACTCGATAGCGTCGCGTTTAACCAGTAACCACGCGTTATCGTTAACGACCATCGCGAGCAAGCTCGCTCCTACAGTGTGGATAGTGTTAACCGTCCAGATAACAAAAAGCCCCGGCTCTTTCAAGTCGGGGCTTTTGCGTTTCAACGGTTGCTGATTACAGCGTCGGGTAGTCGATGTAACCGGCCGGGCCCTTGGCGTAGAACAGTTCCGGGCGCGCGTCGTTCAGCGGCGCGTCAGCCTGCAAACGCGCTGGCAGGTCAGGGTTGGCAATGAAAGGTACGCCGAAGGCGACTGCATCGGCCTTGCCACTGGCGAGCAACGCGTTGGCGCTGTCCTTGGTGAAACGCTCGTTGGCAATGTAAGGGCCGCCGAAGGCTTCCTTGAGTTGAGGGCCGAGGCTGTCGGCACCTTCTTTCTCCCGCGAGCAGATGAAGGCGATGCCACGCTTGCCCAGTTCGCGAGCGACGTAGGTGAAGGTTTCGGCCAGGTTGTCGTCGCCCATGTCATGCAGGTCGGCGCGTGGCGACAGGTGTACGCCCACACGGCCGGCACCCCAGATTTCGATCGCCGCGTCAGTCACTTCCAGTAGCAGGCGAGCACGGTTTTCCAGGGCGCCGCCGTAGTTGTCGGTGCGCTGGTTGGTGCTGCTTTGCAGGAACTGGTCGAGCAGGTAACCGTTGGCGGCATGGATTTCCACACCGTCGAAGCCGGCCGCCTTGGCGTTCTCGGCGCCGACACGGTAAGCGTCGACGATATCGGCGATTTCAGCGGTTTCCAGGGCGCGCGGCACCGGGAAGTCGGCCAACGGACGAACGAGGCTGACGTGGCCTTTGGGCTGGATGGCACTCGGGGCGACCGGGGCTTCATCGTTCAGGTACAAACCGTGGGAAATGCGACCCACGTGCCACAGTTGCAGGAAGATCTTGCCGCCCGCGCCATGGATCGCCTTGGTCACGTTGGACCAGCCACGCACCTGATCATTGGACCAGATGCCCGGGGTGTCCGGGTAGCCGACGCCCATCGGCGTCACCGAGGTGGCCTCGCTGAGGATCAGGCCTGCCGAAGCGCGCTGTACGTAGTACTCGGCCATCAGCGCGTTGGGTACGCGACCTTCGTCGGCGCGGCAGCGGGTCAGTGGCGCCATGATGATGCGGTTGGCCAACTCGAGGTCGCCCAGTTTGATCGGATCGAAAATAGTCGTCATTTAGTAGCTCTCTTTTGAAGATCAATTAGTAACGGGAGCCAGATCGGGATTGCCGCTCTGACGGAAAGTAATCAGGGTCACCAGCAGGGCGAGTACCGCCAGTGCGGCTGCGGCGAGCGGCACGCTGGTCAGGCCGAAGCCGTGTGCGATCACGCTACCGCCGACCCAGGCACCCAGGGCGTTGCCGATGTTGAAAGCGCCGATATTCAGGGTCGACACCAGGTTCGGTGCGGCGTTGCCGAAGGTCACCACGTTCACTTGCAGCGCCGGTACCGCGGCGAAGCACGCGGTGGCCCAGAGGAACAGGGTGATTTCGGTCGGGATCAGCGCGACGCTGGTCCAGGTCAGCACGGTGGACACCACGGCCATGGTGATGAACACGCCGATCAGCGTCGCGGCCATGCCTTTGTCGGCCAGCTTGCCGCCGATGATGTTGCCGACCGTCAGGCCCAGGCCGATGAGCATCAGGGTCCAGGTCACGCCACGGGGCGAGACGCCGGTGACTTCGCCCAGCAGCGGCGCAATGTAGGTGAACAGGGTGAACACCGAGGCGGCGAACAGCGCGGTCATGCTCAGGGACAGCCAGATACCGCCGCCCTTGAGTGCGGCCAGTTCGGCGCGCATGTCGAGTTTTTCTTCATCGCGCTTGGCCGGCAGGAAGCGGATCAAACCGATCAGTGCGATCACACCGATCACGGTCACGGCCCAGAAGGTCGAACGCCAGCCGGCTGCCTGACCGAGGGCGGTGCCCAGCGGTACGCCGAGGACGTTGGCCAGGGTCAGGCCGGTGAACATCAGGGCCACGGCCGAAGCGCGTTTGTTCGCAGGCACCAGGCCGGCGGCTACGACTGAACCGATACCGAAGAAGGCGCCATGGCACAGGGCGGTGACCACACGGGCGAACATCAGCACGTTGTAGTCGCCGGCCACTGCGCAGAGCAGGTTGCCGACAATGAAGATGCCCATCAACGCCACCAGGGCGGCCTTGCGCGGCAGTCGGGCGGTGGCCAGCGCCATGAATGGTGCGCCGATGGCCACGCCCAGGGCGTAACCGGTCACCAGCCAGCCGGCACCGGGAATCGACACACCGAGGTCAGCCGCCACGTTGGGCAGCAGGCCCATGATGACGAACTCGGTGGTGCCGATGGCGAAGGCGCTCAAGGCCAGGATGAGTAGCGAGAGGGGCATTGTTCAATTCCTTTTCGGCTGGCTGACGTTGGGGGCGTTCTCAGGGTCAGAGCTCTTTACTGAAGGTTTTGAGGAACTCCTGGATGGTTTCCTCATTGCGTTTGAAGAAATGCCACTGGCCGACTTTGCGGCTGCTGATCAGGCCGGCGCGTTGCAGGGTCGCCAGGTGTGCGGACACCGTGGACTGCGACAGGCCGCAACGTTGATCGATCTGCCCGGCGCAAACGCCGTGCTCGTTGCTATGGGACTGGTCAGGGAATTCGACGGTCGGGTCCTTGAGCCAGCGCAGAATGTCTCGCCGTACCGGGTGCGCCAAGGCTTTTATTATTTCGTCGAAATTCATGGTCATGATGTGGGCTCGTGATGTGTAAAACGCTATATCGCGATGAGGCGAACTTTAAATCGGTATTTCGCGATATACAAATATGATTTGGCTCTGACCCGCTCACATTTCGGTATATCGAGTTATAGCGATATGGTGAGTGTAACAAGACAAGAGGGCAGTGCTAAGCTGCGCCCATGAACTATCTCGCACATCTTCACCTCGGTGGTCAGCGTCCCGGTCAATTGCTCGGCAGTCTGTATGGCGATTTCGTCAAGGGACGGCTGCAAGGGCAGTTCGCTCCGGAAATCGAGGGGGCTATCCAGCTGCACCGCAGCATCGACGTGTTCACCGATCGCCATCCGCTGGTGGACGTCGCGTTGTCGCGTTTTTCCCTGACCCGTCGTCGCTATGCGGGGATCGTGCTCGACGTGTTTTTCGACCACTGCCTGGCCCGGGACTGGACGTTGTATGCCGACCGGCCCCTGGCGTTGTTCACCTCGGACGTTTACCGGGTGCTGTCCAGCGAACGGCAATTGCCGGAGCGGCTGGCGAAGATAGCGCCGCACATGGTGGCCAATGACTGGTTGGGCTCGTATCAGGAATTCGAAGTGCTGGAGCAAGTGTTGCGCGGGATCTCGCGGCGCTTGACCCGGCCGGAAGAGCTGGCGCCGGCGATGCAGGAATTGCGGCGGTTGTATGAACCGTTGAGCGAGGACTTCAGGTTGTTCTATCCGCAGCTGCAGGATTTTGCCCGGAACTATCCAACACCATAAAACCCAAATGTGGGAGCGAGCCTGCTCGCGAAGGGGCCATCACATCCAACATTATCGTTGGCTGTCGCACCGCATTCGCGAGCAGGCTCGCTCCCACAGGGGATGTGTGTTTACGCTGCGATAGCGGGGCGCATTGGTGCTCGTTGCGGTTCGACAATCTCACCAAACAAAACCTTCTGCACCGCCTGCTGCGCCTCGAACGCCAGCGCCGCGCGTTCCCGACCTTCGCAAGCGATTGGCTTGAGCAGATGGATCTCCACACCGCCACGGTCGTTGGTGAACAGACGCATCAAGTGCGAGAGCAGATCATCGTCGCCAATGAACGGCGCCAGCGCGCAAGGCTCGCCGTCACGCACATAACGAATCGCTACCGGCTGCATCGCCACTTCGGAATCGATGGCGGCGGACAGCAGGCGACCATGGAAGGTACGCAGCGAACGGCCATCGGTGGTGGTGCCTTCCGGGAACATCAGCAGTGGGTGTGCCTGTTCCAGGTGACGGGTCATCTGCTTGCGGATCAACTGGCTGTCACCCGAGCCACGGCGGATAAACAGGCTGCCGGCCTTGGCCGCCAACCAGCCGGCTACTGGCCAGGTGCGGACTTCGGCCTTGGACAGGAACGACAGCGGCGTGAGCATGCCCAGCAGCGGGATGTCGGTCCAGGACACGTGGTTGCTGACCCAGAGCATCGGGGCCTTCGGCAGCTCGCCGTGGACGGTCACGTCAAAGGGCAGGGCGTTGCTCAGGCGGGCCATGAAAAAACGCGACCAGCGCTGGCGACGCGCCATCGAATGGGCCATGCCCAGGCGCTCGAACACCCCGAACACGCTGGCCATGCCCAGGCCCAGCATCACCACCAACAGCACTCGCGCGATTCGCGCGTACACCCGCAACCGGCTCATCAGACAGCCGCCTTGAAGTGTTTGGCGTAGCGCGGGCAGAGTTCGTCGCGCTTGAGCAGAATGAACACGTCGGCGACCTGGAAGTCTTCGTCCCAGCATGGCTCGCCGCAGATCTTCGCGCCCAGGCGCATGTAGGCCTTGAGCAGCGGTGGCATTTCGGCGATCACGTTCGACGGGATGTCCAGGCTTGGCAGCGGGTTTTTCGGCTCGGCGCGCAGGTGTTCGGTGCACAGGTAGCGTTCGCGCAGACGCTGCATGATGGCGTGGGCCTGCACGCCACCATCCTGCATTGGAATGCTCGCGCAACCCATCAGATAGCTATAGCCGCCCTGGTTCAGGACTTCGGCCAGTTCGCCCCAGAGCACGGCGATGGTGCCGCCGTTGCGGTAGGCCGGGTCGACGCAGGTGCGACCGATTTCCAGGATCGGGCCTTGCAGGTGCACCAGGCCGTGGAGGCTGAATTCTTCTTCGCTGTAGAACTTGCCCAGGCTGCTGGCAGCCGTGTGGTCGAGCAAACGTGTGGTCGCCACCAGACGCCCGGTGTTCAGGTCGCGCACGCCGATGTGGGCGCAGTGAACGTCGTAGTCGTCCATGTCCAGACCCAGTTCAGCACCCTTGAGCCTGGCGTTGAATTCGCCGCTGAACACGTTGAAGCGCAAGGCCTGGGCTTGCTGCAACGCCTCGGCGCCCACCAGGCGTTCGGCTTGCAGGCGGCGTTCGTTGCCGGTGTCGCTGATGCGGGCGATCTGAGTCATGGCGAATCTCCGTGCGGGCTGCTCACCCGTCTTTGGGCTACAGCGAATCGACTTTCTTTGTCTAGCCGTGTTGTGCAAAGTCAGGCTATGTAGCCCCGGTGTCATCGCCATTAAGCTTTGGTGATGCTTATATGACAGCCCTCGAGGAGCCTCTTATGCCCTGGCAAACCCTGTTGAACCGCCGTGATCGCTTGCCCGCCAACCCGGATCTGGCTGAAGGTTTCGCGACCTTGTTGCAGCAGTTGGGCACGGTCTCGCCGTTCGAATTGGCCGTGCTTGGCGGGCGGTTGATGGCGACGCCGGGGCTGGCGTTTCTGGTGGGGTA
This sequence comes from Pseudomonas sp. GV085, assembly GCF_003050925.1. GTDB lineage: Bacteria > Pseudomonadota > Gammaproteobacteria > Pseudomonadales > Pseudomonadaceae > Aquipseudomonas. The sequence goes on from NZ_QAOV01000004.1 coordinate 377,271, forward strand.
TCAAGCGGCATTGCGCATGCTTTGGCCGAGTGCGCCGCTGAGCCTCGGTGCGCTGTGCGCCACCGAAAAGCGCAGCCTGCGCCCGGCCGACATGCAAACCCGACTGAGCGGTTTGCGTCTGAGCGGACGCAAGGATTTCGTCACCGCAGGCGATGCCGCCGACTGGCTGCTGGTGGCAGCGCGCAGCGAGGAGCCTGGCTCCGATCCGCGCTTGAGCCTGGCGGTGATCTATCGTGATGAGCCGGGCGTGCGGGTGGAAAAACTGGCGCCGATCCCGTTGATGCCGGACATCAGTCATGGCCGATTGTTTCTGGACAATGCCTTGTGCGAATTGCTCGCCGGGGACGGCTGGGATGCCTATGTCAAACCATTCCGCACCCTGGAAGACATCTATGTGCTGAGCGCCATGTCGGCGTGGTTGTATGGCATTAGCCAGGAATGCGATTGGCCGCAAGGCTTGCAATTGCGCTTGCTGGGGTTGTTGGCGGGGTGCGCGGAAACCAGCCGCCAGCCACCGACCCATCCGGCCGGGCATGTGTTGCTTGGCGGGTTGTTTGCACAGTTCGAAGGGCTCAAGGCTGAGGTCAATGAGGCGTTGGCCGGAGGGCCTGCGGAGTGGGCGACGATGTGGCAGCGGGATCAGGCGGTGATGGATTTGGCGGCCGGGGCGCGGGGCAAGCGGTTGGCCAAGGCATTGGCAGACCTCTGACGATTCCGGGTAGGAGCTGCCGAAGGCTGCGATCTTTTGATCCTGTTCTTTTCGGTATGGCCAAAGAGCAAAATCAAAAGATCGTCCGAACGCGGCCCTAGCCTTCGGCAGCTCCAAGGGTAAGGGTCGCGTGAGTGTCATTTAACTGGACTAGGCTGACCCGGTTATTCCCTGTGAGCCCCCGCCATGCCCAAAGGCTTGTTCCTGATTTTCCTGCTGTTGCTCAGCTTCACGGCCCAAGCCGAAAACTGGCCCGCCGAGCAATGGCCGACCACCCCGACGCCGACGGGCCCGGCGCTTCAAGCCTTGGAGGCCTACGCTTTCCCATCCCGTGATGACACCACCCGCCAGGGCATTCGCACCGATGCCTTGTTGGTCATTCGCGACGGCCAGTTGCTCTACGAACGCTACGCCGGTCCGACGACGGCCGAGACGCCGCACCTGATCTGGTCGATCAGCAAGAGCCTGATGGCCACGATCCTCGGCGTGGCCTACGGCGAAGGCTTGTTCAAGCTCGGCGACCCAGTGGCGAAGTTTTATCCGCCCCTGCAAAAACACCCCGACATGACCATGGCCGACCTGCTGCACTGGGCCTCGGGCCTGGATTGGCAAGAAGACTACGAATACGCACCGCTGAAGTCTTCGGTGGTGGCCATGCTCTACACCCGTGGTCACCACGACATGGCCGCGTTCACTGCGGCCCATGATGCTTATGCGGCGCCAGGCCAGGCGTTCCGCTACTCCAGCGGTGACAGCAACCTGCTGTCCGCCGCGCTGAAAACCATCGTCGGTCCCGGCCGTTATCCCGACTTTCCGTGGACTGCATTGTTCGAACCGCTGGGCATTCGCCACGCGATCTGGGAAACCGATGCCACGGGCACTTTCGTCGCGTCGTCCTATGCCTACCTCACTGCACGGGACCTGGCCCGGGTCGGTCTGTTGATGGCTCGCGAAGGTCGTTGGGGAGACAAGCAGCTATTGCCCAAGGATTGGGTGGCGTTCAACCGCGAGCCGTTCGCTCACTATCACGCACACGAAGACGATGCCGTCCCCGGCGGCCAATGGTGGCTCAATCGAGCCGTCGAGGGCGCGGCACGACCCTGGCCCGATGCCCCCGCCGACACCTTCGCCGCATTGGGTCATTGGGGGCAGGCAATGTATGTGATCCCCAGCGAACACCTGGTGATCGTCCGCTATGGCGATGACCGCGACGGCAGCTACCGGCACAACCAATTGCTCCAGCTCGCGCTCAAGGCCTTTGCCGGGAAGGTGCAGCCATGACCGGTTTCATTCGTCGTCGACCGCTCGGTTCTCTATTGCTGATCCTGTTGATCGCCTTGCTCGGCTGGATCTGGCACGAGCGGGTGGCGCTGTGGGCGTTCCCCGACATCATCAGCGCCTACACCGCCAAGGAATACTGTTCGTGCCGCTACGTGATGAACAACGACGCCGAGTACTGCCACGGTTATGTGAAGCAGTGGCTGCCCGCCAGCGGCTTTACCGATGACGCTACCGACAAGCGCGTAACGGTCAGCGGCATGGGCCGCAGCAACAGCGCCGTGTGGACCGGCGAGCGCCAGGGCTGTCGCTTGCAGCCGTGAGTACGATGAAGTGCCTGGGTGAGGGGAGGGCTTTTGTAGCGGGGGTGTAACGGATAGCTTGCAATGCGCTGAAGGCCGGTTAAGGTTCAGCACAGGTTTATCTGCCCCACGAGTCTCTATGTTCAAGCGCTCCACCCTTCAATCCCTGGCTTTCCTGTTGTTGGCCGGTGCCGCGTTGTCGGCCCGTGCCGATTGGTACCTGGATGGCGAGTCCTCGCGTCTGTCATTCGTCAGCACCAAAAATGCCAATGTCTGCGAAGTGCAGCGCTTTCTGGTGCTGCACGGCAAGGTCGATCCCGAAGGACTGGCGCAGGTCGAAGTCGAGCTGGAGTCGATCAACAGCGGCATCCCGTTGCGTGATGAGCGCATGCGCAAGGAACTGTTCCAGATCGACAGGTTTCCCGACGCCATGATCACCACGAAAATCGATCTGCGCCCGATCAACGATCTCGCTCCCGGCGCACAGCTGGAATTGCGCCTGCCACTGACCGTCGACCTGCATGGCAAGCAACACGAATACAACGCACAGTTGCTGGCAACCCGTCTCGATGACCGGCGCTTTCAGGTGGTGACCCTCGAACCGTTGGTGATCAACGCCGAGGATTTTGATTTGGCTCCAGGGTTGGAAACGTTACGCAAAATGGCCGGCCTCTCGGCGATCAGTCTGTCGGTGCCGGTGGGTGCGGTGCTGATTTTCACGGCGCGCTGACATGGCCGGAGCGATTTTTCCCTGGCGTGAAGGCAACCACTTCGAACTGCTGGTCGATGGTCCGCAGTTTTTCCCGCGCATGCTGGTGGCGATTGCCCGCGCCGAAGAACAGGTCGAGCTGGAGCTGTATCTGGTGGAAGCGGGCGCCTGTGCCGAAGCCATGGTCCAGGCATTGGTGCAGGCCGCCGAGCGCGGTGTGCGAGTGCGCTGCCTGTTCGATGACTATGGCAGCCTCGCCTTCACCCTGACCTCGCGTCAGCGGCTGACGGCTGCCGGCGTGGAGCTGCGTTTTTACAATCGCCTGAGCTGGCGGCGTTGGGTCGGCAACTTCTATCGCGATCACCGCAAATTGTTGCTGGTGGATCAGAGCCTGGCGGTCGTCGGCGGCACCGGTGTCACTGATGAGTTCTGGACCCCGGGGGAAGATGTCAGCGAATGGCATGAGGTGATGGTGGAAATCACCGGGCCACTGGTGCTCGACTGGCAGTTGCTGTTCGATCGTCAGTGGATTGCCAACCGCCATCGCCGCGCCTGGCGACCGGCCTCGCATTTTGGCTTGCCGCGCCTGCCGCGGGTGCCATCGATGGGCGAGGGCATGGGCCGGGTGGCCTATGCCGACGCCCGCCAACACCGGGACATTCTGCAATCGCTGGTGCGCGCGTTGAACAGCGGCCAGCGACGAATCTGGCTGGCCACGCCGTACTTTTTGCCGACCTGGAAAGTCCGCCGTTCCCTGCGCCGGGCGGCTGCCCGGGGCATCGATGTGCGGTTGCTGCTGACCGGCCCCCGTACCGATCACCCGTCCGTGCGCTACGCCGGGCATCGTTACTACCCGCGACTGCTCAGGGCCGGGGTGAAGATCTTCGAGTACCAGCCGTGTTTCCTGCACTTGAAAATGGTCTTGATCGATGACTGGGTGAGCATCGGCTCGTGCAACTTCGATCACTGGAATCTGCGCTTCAACCTGGAAGCCAATCTGGAAGCGCTGGACCCCGGGTTGACCCGGTCGGTGGCTGCGAGTTTCGAGCACGATTTCGCCCTGAGCCAGCAAGTCAGTCTGGAGGAGTGGAAGCGTCGGCCATTGTGGCGTCGGGTCAAGCAGCGGGTGTGGGGATGGGTGGATCGGGTGGTGGTGAATCTGCTGGATCGAAGGGGTTGAACCCGATCTTCCGAACACCCTGAAACCCCTGTAGGAGCTGGCTTGCCAGCGAAGGCGTCGGGTCAGTCGACACTGTGTCGAATGACAGACCGCTTTCGCTGGCAAGCCAGCTCCTACAGGGGGGAGTGGGGTTTAGAGCAACTCAAAACTCTGCTGCGTCACGTCCTGGGAATCCAGGCCAATCTGCACGTTGAACTTGCCTGGCTCCGCCGCGTATTTGAGCTGGGAGTTGTAGAACTTCAGGTCGTCCTCGGTGATGGTGAAGTGCACGACCTTCTGTTCGCCGGCCTTGATCATCACTTTCTGGAAGTTTCTCAGCTCCTTGATCGGGCGGATCATCGAGCCGGCCACGTCCTGGATGTACAACTGCACCACGGTTTCGCCATCTCGCTTGCCGGTGTTCTTCACCGTGACGCTGGCGTCGAGCTTGCCGGTCTTGTTCAGCGTGGTCGACGACAGGGCCATGTCGCTCAGGCTGAACTCGGTGTAGCTCAGGCCATAGCCGAACGGGTACAGGGGACCGGTGGTGTCATCGAAATATTGCGAGGTGTAGTTGCCCGGTTTGCCCGGGGTGAACGGCCGGCCAATGGTCAGGTGGTTGTAGTAGGTCGGAATCTGGCCGACCGAGCGCGGGATACTGATCGGCAGTTTGCCCGACGGGTTGTAGTCGCCGAACAGCACGTCGGCGATGGCGTTGCCGCCCTCGGTGCCGGTGAACCAGGTTTCCAGGATCGCGTCCGCCTGTTCTTTCTCTTCGAGGATCGTCAGTGGACGGCCGTTCATCAACACCAGTACCAGCGGCTTGCCGGTGGCTTTCAGGGCTCGGATCAACTCGCGCTGGTTTTCCGGGATGTTCAGATCGGTGCGGCTCGACGATTCGTGGGACATGCCACGGGACTCTCCGACGGCAGCAACCACTACGTCAGCGTCCTTGGCGGCTTTCACCGCTTCGTCGATCAGCACGTTCGCCGGGCGAGGGTCATCCACCACTTCCGGGGCGTCGAAGTTGAGGAAGTTCAGGTAACCGAGGATTTTCGGGTCGCTGGTGATGTTGGCGCCACGGGCGTAGATCAGTGTCGATTTGTCGCCCAGGGCGTTGGTCATGCCGTCGAACAGGGTCACCGACTGCGCCGGCTTACCGGCGGCAGCCCAACTGCCCATCATGTCGATGGGCGCCTTGGCCAGCGGGCCGACCAGGGCGATTTTCGCGGTCTTCTTCAGTGGCAGGGTTGCGTTGCGGTTTTTCAACAGCACCTGGCCGCGGCGTGCCACATCACGGGCCTCGGCGCGGTGCAGGCGGCTGTCGGCGTAGGTGTCGACCGGATCGTCCTCGGCCTTGCCGATGCGCAGGTACGGGTCCTTGAACAGGCCCATGTCGTACTTGGCGCCGAGCACCGCACGCACGGCGTTGTCGATGTCGCTCTGCTGGATCTCGCCGGCCTTCAGCAGCCCTGGCAGCTCTTTGCCGTAGAGGGTGTCGTTCATGCTCATGTGGATGCCGGCCTTGATCGCCAGCTTCGCCGCTTCGCGACCGTCGGCGGCAACGCCGTGCTTGATCAGCTCGAAGATCGCCCCGTGGTCGCTGACCGCCAGGCCCTTGAAGCCCCACTGCTTGCGCAGCAGGTCGTTCATCAGCCAGGTGTTGGCGGTGGCCGGCACGCCGTTGATCGAGTTCAGCGCGACCATGACCCCGCCAGCGCCGGCATCGATGGCTGCGCGGTACGGTGGCAGATAGTCCTGGTACATCTTGACCGGGCTCATGTCGACGATGTTGTAGTCGCGGCCACCCTCGACCGCGCCATACAGGGCGAAGTGCTTGACGCTGGCCATGATGCTGTCGGCCGCGTTGGCACCCGTGCCCTGGAACGCCTTGACCATCACGCCGGCAATGCGCGACACCAGGTAGGTGTCTTCGCCGAAGCCTTCGGAAGTACGGCCCCAGCGCGGGTCGCGAGAGATGTCGACCATCGGCGCGAAGGTGATGTCGAGGCTGTCAGCCGCGGCTTCCTTGGCGGCAATGCGCCCGGACAGGCCGATGGCGTCCATGTCCCAGCTCGAGGCCAGGGCTAGCGGGATCGGGAAAATGGTGCGGTGGCCGTGGATCACGTCGTAGGCGAAGAACATCGGGATCTTCAGACGGCTGCGCATGGCCGCGTCCTGCATCGGCCGGTTTTCCGGACGGGTGATCGAGTTGAACGTACCGCCGATGTTGCCCGCCGCGATTTCCTTGCGGATCATTTCGCGCGGCATTTCCGGGCCGATGCTGATCAGGCGCAACTGGCCGATTTTTTCATCGAGGGTCATTTGCTTCATCAGGTTGCTGACGAAGGCTTCCTTGTTCTCCAAGGGTGCGGGGGTCGTGGCGGCCAATACGTTATGACTGGCCAGGCTGACGAACAGGCCCAGCAAACACAGCTTCTTCATGAATAGTTTTCTCAAGGGCCCAAACGGCGATGTACACGCCGGCCAGCCAAAATTTAGGGAGCGTCTATTGTTGTTCGGGCGCCGGCTCAAAAAACCAGAGCCAGGATACGACCGCAAGATGGCGGATGCGGTTTCGCGCAGGGCCTCTTTTTAGCCCATCGGCCCGTTGCAATCCAGAGGCGCGGGCGATTATGCCCCAAAGCCGGCTCAGTAGGTTTTACGGTCGGTCTTTTCATGACATGTACAAGGGAGCGTCAACCTGATGAATGTAAGTCCAACCTACCGTTCGCGCCTGCAGGTCGCCACGCTACTGATGCTGGCCACGCTGCTGACCGCCTGCGGTATCAACAATATCCCGACCCTCGACGAACAGGCCAAGGCCGCCTGGGGCCAGGTGCAGAACCAGTATCAGCGCCGTGCCGACCTGATTCCCAATCTGGTGGAAACCGTCAAGGGGTACGCCAAACATGAGGAACAGACCCTGACCGCGGTGATTGAAGCGCGAGCCAAGGCCACGTCGATCCAGGTGGATGCCTCGACCCTCGACAACCCGGAAAAACTCAAGCAGTACCAGCAGGCTCAGGATCAGCTCAGTGGCGCCTTGAGTCGTTTGATGGTGGTCTCCGAGCGATATCCGGACCTGAAGGCCAACCAGAACTTCCTCGCCCTGCAATCGCAGCTGGAAGGTACCGAAAACCGGATCAGCGTGGCCCGGCGCGATTTCATCCTGGCGGTGCAGAAATACAACACCGAGATCCGCACGTTCCCTGGTCGCCTGTGGCACAGCGTGATGTACAGCAACCTGCCGGTGCGCGAGACCTTCGAAGCCACACCGGGGTCGGAAAAGGCTCCCGAGGTCAAATTCTGAACAGCGGTCATCGGCGTCACTACGCAAGAGGTTGCCAATGCATGTGTTGAAAGCAGGCCTGTTGCTGTTGTTGTGGGTGGTGGCGATCACGGCCCGGGCCGAGCTGAGTTTCCCGGCGCTGACCGGACGGGTGGTCGACAACGCGCAGATGATCGAGCCATCGGTGCGCGAGCAACTCACCCGGCAACTTCAGGCCCATGAGCAAGCCACCGGCGAGCAGCTTGTGGTAGTGACTTTGCCGGATTTGCAAGGCACCGACATCGCCGACTTCGGTTACCGGCTCGGCCGCCACTGGGGCATCGGACAGAAGGACAAGAACAACGGCGCCTTGCTGATCGTCGCCCGTGACGAGCGTAAACTTCGCATCGAAGTCGGCTACGGCCTGGAGGATCGCCTGACCGATGCCCAGAGTTCGGTGATCATCAACCAGGTCATCACCCCGGCGTTCAAGACCGGCAACTTCAGCAAGGGCATCAGTGACGGCGTGGCGGCGATGCTGCTGGTGTTGGGCGGCAACCCCTTGGACGAACCCTCCACGGCGTATGAATCCAGAGGCGATCCGGGGGACGATTTCGTTTCGCGCCACCCCGGGTTGTTCGTGTTTTTGCTGATGTTGTTCATCCTGACTGTTTTTGTGTGCCAGATGCTCGGTATCCTTCCTGTCGGCCGGGGCGGCTCCGGTGGATCCGGGGGCGGCTTCGGCGGTGGTGGATTTGGCGGCGGCGGTGGAGGTGGAGGCTTCAGCGGCGGCGGGGGCAGTTTCGGCGGGGGCGGTTCGTCCGGCGGCTGGTGATAATAATAACGAGCAGGCAATTCACGACATGGCATTACTGACTGAACACGAACAACGCAAAGTCGCCGAGGCCATTGCCCGGGTCGAGCGCGATACTGACGCGGAACTGGTGACCGTGCTCGCGGCCCGCGCCGATGACTATGTGTACATCCCGTTGCTGTGGGCCAGCCTGCTGGCGCTGCTGGTGCCGGGCATCGTGCATTACCTCACCGGTTGGCTGACCCTGCACAGCCTGCTGATGGTGCAATGGGCGCTCTTCATTGTGCTGTGCCTGGTGTTCCGTCTGCCGAAAGTCACCACCCATCTGATCCCGCGCTCGGTGCGCCACTGGCGCGCCTCGAACCTGGCGCGCCGGCAATTCCTGGAGCAGAACCTGCACCACACCGAGGGCAGCACTGGCGTGCTGATTTTCGTTTCCGAAGCCGAGCGTTACGTGGAGATCCTGGTGGATGAAGGGATTTCCAGTCGCCTGGACAACAAGAACTGGGACGCCATCGTCGCCACATTCACCCAGCAGGTGAAGCAGGGGCAGACGCTGCAAGGGTTTGTCAGCTGCATCGAAGCCTGCGGCGAGCTACTCAAGGTGCATGTGCCAGTGACCCATGTACGCAATGAGTTGCCGAACCGGTTGGTGGTGCTCGGCTAAGTCTTGCCATGGCGTTGTGTAGCGCCCATCGCTACAACTCCCGTCGATTGTCCGGGTTCGGCCTGATCGTCAGTATTTCTCTCTAACAGTGGACGCCCAGCGACGGGTGTTCCCGCGAAGAGGGATTCTTATGACAACCCAACAATCGAATGACTCTTTGGCACGGGTGGCGCCCGGCGCAGAGGCAAGTACACCAACGGCGAAGCTGACGGCGAAAGAAACACAAATCCTGATGTGGTGTTTCAAGGGCAAGACTTCCTGGGAAATCGCCAGGATCGAGAATTGCGCGGAATCTACCGTCAATTTTCACTTCGCCAATATTCGCCGAAAGTTCGACGTCAGCTCTCGCAGTTCCGCCCTGCTCAAGGCGATCGAGTCGGGAGCGATCATCGTGGATTCGGTCGTTGCGCGAGGTGCGCATGAGCCTGACTGATTCGACCTACAACGGTATCAGTGGGCTCATGTTGGGAATGGGGATTGCATCGCTGCCAGTGGTTGATGGCGAGGTACTGTTCGGTGCAATGCTCGGCGCGTGGCTGGTCACAACCACTCGCACTGACTTCAAGGCCTGGCAGCGCATCGGTTCCTGGTTGCTGTCTGCAGGTGTCGGTTACCTCTTCACGCCTGTCGCACATCCGCTGGTGCCTTTTCTGACCGCAGGCGTGACAGCCTTTCTTTGCGCACTGGTTGTTATTCCTATCAGCATCAAGCTCATGCAATGGATCGATAGCGTCGGTATCGGCGAAATCATTCGACACCTGCGAGGGCGAAGATGAGGGTCCGTGAATGGGTTGCTCTGGTGTGGGTGGCGGGCGCGGCATGTCTTGAAGCAATGAAACTTCGGATTACATGGGTCATCAAGTTTCATTCGAAGGTTTAAGTGTTGCCAGAATGGAGGCCATTTCGCAAAGCCTGAGTTCCATATCACGCAGTCGCTGCTTTTCCACGAGTGCGTTTTGTATCGCGCAGCGATCATCTTCGTCGAGCAATCGCCAGAGCGTGAGAATGGTGTTTTCCCGTGTTGTGCTTTCCTGATTGGCTTCCGAAGAATTAGTAACTGTTTGTCTCAAAATCGGACCTTCGCCCAGCAGCAACCAGTCAAGGGAGATACCCCGAGTTTGAGCAATTTCTACGCATAATGAGTACGGCGTGCTGTCACGGCCTTTCCAGCTACTAAGGGTTTGCGGGCTGATCTTTAGCGCCGAAGATAAAGAAATATCGGTTTTAGTACCTGTAACTTGCTTTAAACGAGCCAGAACAGCTTGTGATTTTTTGCTACGCAATTTGAGCCTCTTCCTTTTGACATATGCTTTTTGAGTGCCTAATTTATGCGTAATGAGTACTTTTTTTCTTGTAACTAATCAATCATCAAAGATGAGTCAGAAGAATACGATGTCGAAACTTCCTAATGCTATCAGGGTGATTTCCTACGAGCATGGCTCGAACCCATTACGCGTCTGCCCGATGCACTTCCTTATGTCTGGCAGACACTGTTCGCAAGACCGGAGCGCCGCGATGAAACTCTCAAGCAGTATTGCGTTTGATCAGGTTGATTGCCACCCAATGACCGTCGGGAATCAAGCATGAGTACCTATAAAATGGTGTGCCCGCACTGCTTGAACAGGATGCGCATCCGCACCAGCGAAGGCCGACATATTTTCCTGCGGGTGGCGTATCTGCAATGCACGTCGGAAGCTTGCGGTTGGTCCGTGCGTGCCGAATTTGAAATGACCCATGAACTTTCGCCCAGTGGCATGCCCAATCCGGCCGTACGCCTGCCTTGCGCCGGCCCCGATTTGCGTCGTGCCGCCCGGCCCGTAGCAGTCAGTCCTGCCACCACAGACGTGCCGCAGGAGACGTGAGCATGAAGGTCATCGATGAAAATGCAGATATGAATGAGGAACTATTGGCTATAGCCCAGGCGTTTCTGGGACGCCATGAAAGTGAAGGGGGGAACGATGATCAAGTCCTGTTTTGTCGCGCGGTGAAGCATCTGCAGAATCTGGATGTACCGATGTACCTGGCGGAAAGGCTGGTTAGCCGTGCCTACGGCGTACTCAAGTCGTGCGACGACCGGCGGCGCCTGGATATCGAGGCAAGTTCCGAAACGGTCGCCGTGGTGACTGACCCTGCCAATGGCCTGACGTGGGCGGTGCCAGTGGGGCTGATCGTCAAACACATCATCAACTCGCCGAACAACCGCAGGCTTCGCCTGGTGGAACCCTGAGTTTTCAGCGGTGGTATTGAGGTCCTGGGCACCATGACTGGGACCTGCCGCAAAATAACCCCGTGCCCAAAGTCTTCGTCCCCCTTAAAATACCGGCATTCTCCGATTTGCATCGCCTGAGGCCGTTTTTCCATGTCCGTCACCGCCACTCCCGCCAGCCTCGCGCCGGATCATCACGCCCAGTTCATCGACCTGGTGCAAACCAGCCTCGAGCACAATGCGTTCATCAAACTGGTGCTGGCCAAGTACGTGGGCGATGAAACGGACCTGCAGCGGATCATCATCAAACCGGTGACGGTCAAGACGCTGCCTTGCCTATCCTTCGTCTACCGCTACAAGACCCGCGACATCACCAAGAACCTGCCGCTGGCCGAAGGCGTGGCGAGCATTGCCGAGCTGCTGCCCGCGTCGTTCAAAAATGCGCATTTGTTGGCGTTGACCGACGAAGCCCAGCTCGAATACAGCAAAAAGGGCAAGTCATCGCTGTTCAAGAGCAAACCTCAACAATTGCGCGAAGTGCCGTCGACCGAGCACAACCGTGAAAAAAACCGTTTTCTGGACCTGAGCCGGCCGTTTCTCGCCGACCTGGGTGTGACCAACAAGCAGCATGAACTGATCCCGGCGATGTCGCGCAAGTGGAAGCAGATCAACAAGTTCATCGAAGTGTTCAGCCATGCGCTGACCTCGTCGCCCCTGGCGCTGGACAAACCGGTGCGTGTGGCGGACTTCGGATCGGGCAAGGGTTACCTGACCTTCGCCATCCACGACTATCTGCGCAACACCTTGAAGGCCGAAGGCGAAGTGACTGGCGTCGAGCTGCGTGAAGACATGGTCACCCTGTGCAACGCAGCGGCCGCCAAGCTTGAGCACCCAGGCCTGGTGTTCAAGTGCGGTGACGTGCGCAGCGTGGCGCCGAGCGAGCTGGACGTGATGATTGCCCTGCATGCCTGCGACATCGCCACCGACTATGCGATCCACACCGGCATCCGCTCCGGTGCGGCGATCATCATGTGCTCGCCGTGCTGCCACAAACAGATCCGCCTGCAAATCCAGAGCCCGGCGCTGCTCAAGCCGATGCTGCAATACGGCTTGCACCTTGGCCAGCAGGCGGAAATGGTCACCGACAGTTTACGCGCGTTGTTCCTTGAGGCCTGCGGCTACGAGACCAAGGTGTTCGAGTTCATCTCCCTGGACCACACCAACAAGAACAAGATGATCCTGGCGGTCAAACGCGCCGAGCCGGTGGCCCCGGCCCGGTTGTTGGCGAAGATTCAGGAGCTGAAGGACTTCTATCACATCAGCGAGCATTGCCTGGAAACGTTGCTGCGCGCTGACGGTTACCTCTAATCCTGTTGTTGGAGCGAGCTAGCTCGCGAGGGACGTCAACAACAACGCGTACTTTCTGAATCAACGCGTCGGTTTCAAGTCCTTCGCGAGCGAGCTCGCTCCTACAGGGCGGCTGATCGCGGTCTTGCGTCCCAGCATCACCGTCACGATCACCCCGCCCGCAAACAGCCAGGTAATCGGCTCCACATGTTCACCAAAGAACAGCGCCGAGAAGGCGATGGTGAAGAAAATCTGCAGCAACTGGATCTGACTGACCCGGGCAATGCCGCCCATGGCCAGCCCGGCGTACCAGGCGAAGAAGCCGATGAACTGCGAAAATAGCGAGACATAACCGAAGGCCCACCAAGTCTTGGCCGAGATCTCGCCCTGATGCTGCAGCGCCAGATACACCACAGGCCCGATCAGCAGGGGCGTCGATAGCACCAGTGCCCAGCAGATCACCTGCCAGCCGCCCATCTCCCTGGCCAGTCGGCCTCCCTCGGCGTAGCCCAATCCGCCCACTGCAATGGCACCAAGCATCAGCCAATCACCGGCCTGAATGCTGCCGGCACCGCTGATCAGTGCATAACCGAGCACCAACGCGCTGCCCAATGCGGCGCAGGCCCAGAAGGCTTTCGACGGCCGTTCATGGGACAACCACGCGGCATACAGCGCCACGCACAGCGGCTGCAAACCGTTGACCAGCGCACCGTGGGACGCCGGCAAGGTTTGCATGGCCCAGGCCGACAATACCGGGAAACCGAGGATCACCCCGGCCATCACCAGCGTCAGGCCTTTGACCTGCTTCCAGGTCGGCCATTTTTCCCGGTGCCACAGCAACAGCAACGCCGCCGGTACCGCTGCAAACAGTGCCCGGCCCAGGCCATTGAGCAGCGGGTGCAGCTCCTGCACGACGATCCGCGTGAAGGGCAGGGTGAGGCTGAAGATCACAACGCCGAGCAGGCCCAGGGCCATGCCGGTGTTTTCGCGCGAGGACATGATGGCAACCAGAATCGTGGGTGATGGGAGGTGGTGTTATCTAGCCATAAACCGGGTGCAAGCCGCTGTTACAGCTGGGTGCAGAGTTATCCGTACAGTTGCGAGTAATGCGAGCAACGCGTAGGAGCTGCCGAAGGCTGCGATCTTTTACCCGTCGCGCCACAAATCCAACAAATCCAATAAATCCAAAGATCAAGATCGAGATCAAAAGATCGCAGCCTTCGGCAGCTCCTACAGTGGTTCTGTGCATTCGTAGTAGCCGGTTGTTACCCGACCCGCCGGAATCGGACTACCTTGAATACTCTTGCACGCCCACTTCCAGAGGAGTCCTCCCCATGGCTGCGAAAAAAATCCTGATGCTGGTTGGTGATTACGTCGAAGACTATGAAGTGATGGTGCCGTTCCAGGCGCTGCTGATGGTCGGCCACACGGTGCACGCCGTTTGCCCGGACAAGGCCGCCGGCCAGACTGTGCGCACGGCGATCCATGACTTTGAAGGCGACCAGACCTACAGTGAAAAACCCGGTCACCTGTTTGCCCTGAACTTTGATTTCGCCAAGGTCAACGCCGCCGATTATGACGCCGTGCTGATTCCGGGCGGCCGTGCGCCGGAGTATCTGCGCCTGAACGAAAAAGTCCTGGAACTGGTACGCGCATTCGACAAGGCCGGCAAACCTATCGCCGCCGTGTGCCATGGTGCGCAGTTGCTGGCGGCAGCGGGTGTTCTCGAAGGTCGCGAATGCAGCGCTTATCCGGCCTGCGCCCCGGAAGTGCGCCTGGCGGGCGGTACGTATATCGACATTCCGGTGACGGACGGCCACGTTCAAGGCAATCTGGCCACGGCTCCGGCCTGGCCTGCGCACCCGAACTGGCTGGCCGGTTTCCTGGGGTTGCTGGGCACCCAAATCACGCTGTAACGAGGGACATATCCATGTGCGAGCTGTACGTCAAAGCCGACCCGATACTCTACGAATCGCGCTCCCGCTCGCTGCGCATCTGCGGGGTGGTCACCACCTTGCGGCTGGAGAATCAGTTCTGGGACATCCTCAGTGAAATCGCCGAGGTCGACGGCATGACCACCAACCAATTGATCGCCAAGCTGTATGATGAGGTGATGGATTATCGTGGCGAGGTGGTCAATTTCGCTTCGTTCCTGCGGGTCAGTTGTACGCGGTATCTGAGCCAGCGGCGGGCGTCGGCGCCGGAGTTGTCGGTGGTGCGGGCTGCGGCCAAGTAAGGAAGATTGTGTCGACTCCATCGCGAGCAGGCTCGCTCCCACAGGGATCACGCTGAACCTGTGGGAGCGAGCCTGCTCGCGATGGGGCCGGTACAGGCGACAGAAACACCAGGCTGGTCTTTACTGTGAAGCGCGCAACCTCTCAATCGCCCAGGAGAAAGAGCATGTCCGGATGGTATGAAGTGAGCAAAAGCAGCAATGGCCAGTTCAGGTTTGTCCTCAAGGCAGCCAACGCCGAGACCATTCTGACCAGCGAGCTGTACACCACCCACGCCGCCGCCGACAACGGCATCGCCTCGGTCCAGGCCAACAGCCCGCTGGATGAGCGTTACGAGAAGAAAACCACCAAGGATGGCCACCCGTATTTCAACCTCAAGGCGGGCAACCACGAGATCATCGGCAGCAGCGAGGCCTTTTCCTCCGCTGCAGCCATGGAGAAAGGTATCGCCAGCGTGAAGGCTAATGGCCCGTCCAAGGTGGTCAAGGACAAGACGTTGCCGGTGCTTTGAATCAACGTTTCAACTTCACCGATATCCCTGTGGGAGCGAGCCTGCTCGCGAAAGCGTCAGATCAGTCGCCGCTAAACCTCGACCGGAACCGCCAGCTTCGGGCCACCCAACGCATGGCTCTTGGAATCAAAAAACCGCAACTCAACCCCCGTCCCCTCAAACACCTTCGCGTAATGCCGCTTCTGGTGCTGGATGAATGCCTTGCTGCGTGGGTAAATCGAGATCGCCACCACCTGCGGTTTTGCCAGGCGCAGGGCGTGGATGATGTGGCTGTCCTGCTCCCCCAACGCATGGCCGAAGATGCACAGCGCCTGGCCGTGACCGAGTAGTTGCTCGTAGCAGAACGACAGATAGTCCGAACTGCGGATGGTCTTGAGCTTGTCCGCACTCGGCCCTTCGTTGACGAACAGCGGCACGTCGTCGAGGGTCTTGATCGTGTTGTTGATGGCGAAACTGCCCAGCAACGTGCCCTCGGTCGACATCAGCTTGCGCGCCGTGCCGTCCTGGTTGCGCACCAGGTGCAGACCGCCGTGCAGGTACAGCAAACGGGTTTTGTCGGTGGCCGTGTCGCTCAGGTCGAAACCGGGTTCGGCGCCCTGGAACAGGTCGGTGATCGCCTCTGGCTGGTGTTGCACCGCCCAGTAGTTGAGCAAGTCGTAGTTGGTGGTGAACACCGTGCGGTAGCTGGCCAGTTCCTGATTGATGGTAACCAGCGTCGAAGGCACCACCAGCCGCCACGGGATATGCACCGCATGCACGGTGTTGATCAGCGCTTCCTTGATCGCGTAGTAGCGATTGCGCGGGGCGGCGGAGCTGACAGCCAGGGCCTTGTTGACCCGGCTGGTGGTTTTCAGGGCGCTCAGTACCTGCTCGAAACTGCGGGTCTGCAGCGCATCGAACACACTCAGCTCGGACGGGCTCAGGGGTTTCTCTTCAACGGTGCGGGCGTTTTCGAACAGCGACTCGTAGCCGAAATCGTCCCACACCGCGCGACTGGCGCCGTTGCCCACCAGCAAGCCACTGAACGAAGTGGTGCTGCGCAAGACGTTCCAGTCTTCAAGTTGGGCATCGACATCCTGGAAATCGGTCATTGCGGTCTTCGTCTCACGGCAAAAGGTCTGTGGGCGGCGACTTTATCACGACCGGTGCCCGGACCACGGCACGACGCGGGTGAAGAACGCTATGCTGCGACTTCGCCTGAGCCGACTTCGCCGAGTACCCGATGCTGCAAAAAAGCCTGATCCGCCGTCTCGACCTGATCACTCTGCAACTGTTCGTCGCCGTGCATGAAGAGGGCACGCTGACCCGTGCAGCCTCGCGCGAAGCGATTGCCGTCTCGGCGGCGAGCAAGCGCTTGATGGAGCTGGAGGAGGCGTTGGGCATCAGCCTGTTCGTGCGCCAGGCCAAGGGCATGTCCCTGACGCCGGCCGGTGAAACCTTGCTGCACCATGCCCGGCAGATGCTGTTCAACGTCGAGAAAATCGGGCTTGAACTGGGCGAGCACAGCCACGGTGTGCGCGGCTATGTGCGGATGCTCGCCAACCTGTCGGCGATCATTCAGTTTTTGCCCGAGGACCTGCGGGATTTTTCCGAACGTCATCCACAGGTCAAGACCGACCTCGAAGAACGGCCCAGCGCCGGGGTGATTCAGGGCGTGCTCGACGGGGTGGCCGACCTCGGGATCTGTTCCATCGACAGTGACATCAAGGGCCTGCACAGCGAGCTGTATCGCCAGGACAAACTGGTGGTGTTGATGCCGCCGCACCATCCATTGGCGAGCCGCTCGAGCGTGGCGTTCGCCGATACGCTGGACAGCGATTACGTCGGCTTGCATGCCGCCAGTTCGATCAACATGCGTACCCATGCCGCAGCCCGTGAGGCCGGCAAGGTGTTGCGGGTGCGTATTCATGTTCCGGGGTTCGATGCGATGTGCCGGATGATCCAGGCCAACATGGGGATCGGCATCCTTCCGCAGCGGGCCTATGAATTGTTTGGCCGGGCGCTGGGTTTGCACGCGGTGCCATTGACGGACGAATGGTCCGATCGGGCGTTGATTCTGGTGGTGCGCGATGAGGCGTTGCTGTCGCCGGTGAGCCGGATGTTGTTTGAGCATTTGCGGGGTTCAGCCTGATAGTTCTCGGCTGAATGGGCGGGCCTCATCGCGAGCAGGCTCGCTCCTACAGGGGATGTGTGATCGCCACGAATCAACTGTAGGAGTGAGCCTGCTCGCGATGGCGGACTGAAGGTCGCGATAATCCTCTTGTCGAGCGTTCGCGTTTGGCGAACGCCCGTTGCCAACTGAAGGTTGGATTCCCGAGCCCCCTGTCCTCTAGCCTTGGCACATATTCCAAGAACAAGAGGTACCCCGCGATGACTGCCCCCTTGAGTGCGATCAAAGTGATCGAGATCGGTACGCTGATCGCCGCGCCGTTTGCGGCGCGCATGCTGGCCGAGTTCGGCGCCGAGGTGATCAAGATCGAAGCCATGGGCCAGGGCGATCCCCTGCGCAAATGGCGCAAGCTGCACGAAGGCACCTCGCTGTGGTGGTACCTGCAATCGCGCAACAAGAAGTCCCTGGCGCTGAACCTCAAATCCCCCGAAGGCATCGAACTGGTCAAGCAACTGGCAACCAGCGCCGATGTACTGATCGAAAACCTGCGCCCCGGCGCCCTGGAGAAACTGGGCCTCGGTTGGGAGGTATTGCACGCGCTCAATCCCAACCTGACGCTGGTGCGGATTTCCGGTTACGGCCAGACCGGCCCGTACCGCGATCGTCCGGGTTTTGGCGCCATCGGCGAGGCCATGGGCGGCATCCGCTACACCACTGGCACGCCCGGTTCGCCGCCGGCGCGGGTCGGCGTGAGCCTTGGCGATTCCCTGGCTTCGCTGCATGCGGTGATCGGTGCGCTGATGTCGCTGCTGCGGGTCAAGACCGGGCAGGGTGGCGGGCAAATCGTTGATGTGTCCTTGGCCGAAAGCGTGTTCAACGTCATGGAAAGCCTGGTGCCGGAATACGACATGCTGGGCCATGTGCGTGAACGCAGCGGCGGCGCCTTGCCGGGAATCGCGCCGTCCAACACCTATCTGACCGCCGATGGCGCCTACGTGGTGATTGCCGGCAACAGCGATCCGATCTACAAGCGCCTGATGCAAACCATCGGCCGCCCTGATTTGGCCGAAGCCCCGGAGTTCGCCCATAACGACGGGCGTGCAGCCAAAAGCAATGTGCTAGACGCCGCCATCACCCACTGGACCAGCAGCCTGCCCATCGACGAGGTACTGGCCGCGCTGGAGGCTGCTGAAGTCCCGGCCGGACGCATCTATTCGGTGGCCGACATCGTCGCCGATCCGCACTATCAGGCGCGGGACATGCTGCTCAATGCCGAGCTGCCCGGTGGCGCCACGGTGAAGATGCCGGGCATCGTGCCGAAACTCTCCGAGACACCCGGCGGCGTGAACTGGTCCGGCCCCGGGCTGGGCCAGCACACCGATGGCATCCTCGCGCAACTGGGTCTTACCGTTGCCGACATAGAGCGCCTGAAAGTCGAAGGAGTGGTGCAATGATCACCGACTATTCCGATAGCCTTATCGTGCAGGAAGTCTCCCCGCGCGACGGCTTGCAAATCGAGCCGACCTGGGTTGAAACCAACGACAAGATTGCCCTGATCGATCAATTGTCGCAGGCCGGATTCAGCCGCATCGAAGCCGGTTCGTTCGTGTCACCCAAGGCCATTCCTGCGCTGCGCGACGGTGAACTGGTATTCAAGGGCATCGCCCGGCAACCGGGGGTGATCTACGTTGCGCTAATCCCCAACCTCAAAGGCGCGCAACGGGCACTGGCGTGCCGTGCCGATGAGCTGAACCTGGTGATGTCCGCTAGCCAGACCCACAACCTGGCGAACATGCGCATGCGTTGTGAGGATTCGTTGGCCGCGTTCGGCGAGATTGTGCAGTTCGTTGACGACGGTCCCGTGCGACTCAACGGCAGCATCGCCACCACCTTCGGCTGTCCGTTCGAAGGCAAGATCGATGAGGACCGTGTACTGCAAATCGTCGAGGCGTATCAGGAACTCGGCATCCAGGGCATCACCCTGGCCGATACCACGGGCATGGCCAACCCGCGTCAGGTCGACCGGCTGGTGCGTCGGGTGCTGCAACGGGTCTCCCCGGCGGACCTGACCCTGCATTTTCACAACACCCGCGGCCTTGGCCTGTGCAACGTGCTGGCGGCCTACGAGGCCGGTGCCCGACGCTTCGACGCGGCCCTCGGCGGCCTCGGTGGCTGTCCGTTTGCACCGGGGGCATCGGGAAACATCTGCACCGAGGATCTGGTAAACCTGTGCGATGAAGTCGGCATTCATACCGGTATCGATCTGCCGCTGCTGCTGAAACTGTCCCGAGGACTTCCGGCGCTGCTCGGCCACGAAGTACCGGGGCAACTGGTCAAGGCCGGGCGCAATTGCGATCTGCACCCGATCCCCACCTGACACCAATCCCTTGTAGGAGCGAGCCTGCTCGCGATAGCGGTGGGTCAGTCAACATCAATGTTGGATGTGACTCAGCCATCGCGAGCAGGCTCGCTCCTACAGTAAAAAGCACCTCAACCAGACAACAAAAACAATCGGACACCCACGGGAAGTCCGCCTGGAGAACCGCAATGAGCCTTAATGCACTGGAGGCGGGCGCGAGCCCGGCCGTTAGCCACGACACCGAAAAAGCCTTGGTCAGCAAAGTCGCCTGGCGTCTGATGCCGCTGATCATGGTCTGCTACCTGTTCGCCTTTTTCGACCGCATCAACATCAGCTTCGCCAAGTTTCAGCTGCAGACCGACCTGAGCCTGAGCGACACCGCTTACGGCCTCGGCGCCGGGTTGTTCGTGGTCGGTTATGTGATTTTCGAAGTGCCGAGCAACATGATGCTGTACAAGGTCGGCGCCCGCCGCTGGATCGCCCGGATCATGATGTCCTGGGGCCTGGCCACGGCGGCCATGGTGTTCGTCAACAGCGAATGGCAGTTCTACGTGCTGCGCTTCGTGATCGGTGCGATGGAGGCGGGTTTCGCCCCGGGCGTGCTGTATTACCTGACACTGTGGTTCCCGCAGCACTACCGCGGGCGCATCACCTCGATGCTGTTCCTGTCGTCGGCATTTGCCGGCCTGGTGGGCGCGCCGTTCTCCGGGCTGGTGCTGCAACACCTCGACGGCTTCCTGCAAATGCGTGGCTGGCACTGGCTGTTCCTGCTCGGTGGCGTGCCGTGCATCGGCCTTGGTTTGCTGGTGCTGACCCTGCTCAAGGACCGCATCGAAGACGCCCATTGGCTGACGTCTTCGGAGAAGACCCTGCTGGCTAGCCGCATCGCCCGGCATGAGCCGCACA
Source organism: Pseudomonas sp. GV085 (assembly GCF_003050925.1). Taxonomy (GTDB): domain Bacteria; phylum Pseudomonadota; class Gammaproteobacteria; order Pseudomonadales; family Pseudomonadaceae; genus Aquipseudomonas. The sequence goes on from NZ_QAOV01000004.1 coordinate 397,853, forward strand.
AGAGCGGTGGGTCGCTGCTCGCCGCGCTGCGGATTCCAGGTTTCCTGACCTTGGGCCTGATCTATTTCCTGATTCAGGTGGCGTCCTACGGCTTGAATTTCTGGGCGCCGCAACTGATCCGCAGCGCCGGCACCGAAAGTCCGGTGATGATCGGCTTGCTCACGGCCATCCCGTACATCTGCGGTGCCATCAGCATGGTGGTGATCGGACGCCTGTCCGATGCTTCTGGCGAGCGGCGCAAGTTTGTCGCCGGTCTGGTGGCGGTCGGCGCGATCGGTTTCTTCTGTGCAGGGATTTTCGCCAACCACACGACCTTCCTGATTGTCGCGTTGGGCCTGCTCGGTGCCGGGATCATCGCCTCTATCCCGAGCTTCTGGACCCTGCCGCCGAAACTGCTGGCCGGTGCCGGCGCGGGCGCTGCCGGCGGGATTGCGGTGATCAACACCCTGGGCCAGTTCGGCGGCATCGTCAGCCCGGTGATGGTCGGCCGGATCAAGGACCTGACCGGCAGCACCACGCCGGCGCTGTATGTCATTGGTGTCTGTGCGCTGATCGCGGTGGCGTTGCTGCTGTGGGGGTTGCCGCAGAAGTTGCGCACACTCGACAAGTTTTAAAAGATCGCAGCCTTCGGCAGCTCCTACTCGGACCACGCATCCCCGTAGGAGCTGCCGGAGGCTGCGATCTTTTGATCTTCAAGAAGTCGCTGTCATCGCTTTTTCCGCAGCGTCACGAGTTGCGCTTCTCGAGGTCTGCGCGATATCCATGAGTCGACATTGGTCGTTGTGCCGCCACCCTTTCAGATTCCGTCGTTCACCTTTGTACTGGTCTGGCACAAGCGGCGGGGCGGGGATCAGGCGTTGAACTGGTTGAATCGCAGGATTGAGGAGGGGGAGCGATCGCTAGAGGCTTTTCTAAAATGGCCTTTACCAATTGGAAGGTGGCAGGCGACGCGTATGAAAAATTCGTAGTACCTGAAGCCGACCTTGGCGAACCCGGTAGGGAATCAAATAGGGGCGATCAGGCATGATCCATTCCCGGGTACCGGGTAAGCGTCCTTCACGACCTGTCGCTGGAAATCGGGCACGGTGATCGACACTGGCGAGAATTGCCTGGACAAAATCTGCAGCAGCTTTTGGGTTCTCGATGGCGATGTACGCGGCTTCGTCATCCAGATTCTTTAACGCCGTACGCAACCACTCAACGCGCATTCGCCGTCCACTTGTCAGCCATTGCGTTCACTTCTTCTTGTGTCGCGAAGTCACCTTCATCGGCTTCTTTCAAGGCTTTCTGAATTTCCTCGATTTGCCACGCTTCACGGGCCAGGTATTCACGCAGCGCATCCACGGCCAGAAATGATTTACTGCGGCCCGTTGCTTTGGAAAGACTCGCGAGGGTATCGGCGATATCGTCTGGTATGCGCAGGGACATAACTGACATGGTGGTCTCGATGTAGTGGTTTGTAATACAACATACTACACCGTCATCTGTGGGGCGGGGCCAGCCCGTTCGTCTGTCGAGATGTTTCAGTCGACAGGCAATGACCTGATATAGACTGGCCACCATTTACCAAGCCGTTCAAAAGGATTCCCCATGACCCCATCGTTGCTAATGGCCGTGCTTGCCTCGGGTTTTATCTACGGCATCACCCCGGGGCCGGGTGTGCTGGCGGTGTTCGGCATTGGTGCGGCCCATGGGCGACGGGCCGGGGCGGGGTTTCTGTGCGGGCATTTGCTCGGCGATGTGCTCTGGTGCAGCACGGCGCTGATCGCGATTGTCGGTGCGCGGGAGATCGGCAGTACCGCGTTCGACGTGCTCGGTGTGCTCAGCGGCCTGTACCTGTTCTGGCTCGGCTGGCGTGCGGTGCGCGCCCGGCGCAGCAGCGTTGATGCGCCACAGGGGCCGGCGCGGCAACCGTTCTGGCACGGCATTCTGTTCGGTTTGACCAATCCGAAGGCCTATCCGGTGGCGGTGGCGACGTTCACGGCACTGTTGTCGAGCCGCGCGGAACTGCTCCACTGGTCAATGCTGCCGGCGCTGATCGCTCTGAGTTTCGTCGGCGGGTTGCTCGCCTACGCTATTCTCATTGGCGTTGTCGGTGCGCGGCGAGTGCGCAGCCTGTACCAGCGTCATGAACTGGCAATTACCCGGTTGTGCGGGGTGATGTTCATCGGGTTTGCCATCAACGCGCTGGTCCATGCGTTGCCGGGGCTGATGCCGAACAAGGCTTGAATGTGATCACAAGGACGCAAGGCCGACAGGGCAGGGATGATTGATGAGCACTGCATAATCGGGACACCCACGCTGAACCATGGAAAACCGAAACTCCGCGCCGCTGGCGAGCTATATCGATCTGTTGCTGGACGCCGTCTGCGCGGTGGATAAACAAGGCCGTTTCGTCTTTGTCAGTGCGGCGTGCGAGCGCATTTTCGGCTACAGCGCCGATGAAATGATCGGAGAGACGATGATCGATATGGTGCACCCGGCCGATCGCCAGCGCACCCTCGACGCCGCCCGGGAAATCATGGGCGGCGAACCCAAGCTCAACTTCGAAAACCGCTACCTGCGCAAGGATGGTCGCGTGGTGCACATCCTCTGGTCGGCACGTTGGTCCGAGGACGATCAATTGCGCATCGCGGTGGCCCGCGACATCACCGAACGCAAGCAGGCCGAATCCCGGCAGGCCGCGCTGTATGCGATTTCCGAAGCGGCCCACGCGGCGGAGGATCTGCTGGCGTTGTTCAAGCGCATCCACATGATCATCGGCGAATGGCTGCCGGCACTGAATTTTTCCGTGGCGCTGTACGACGAGCGCTGCGCGCAGTTGAATTTCCCTTATCACGTCGATGACCACGAGCCACAGCCCGAACAGCCCGGAACCATGACCGGGCGCCTGTGCACCGAAGTGATCCGCACGGGGCAGCCGATCCTGTTGACCCCGGACCAGAACACACCGCCTGCCGGCTTCGAAGTGCTGTTGACCGGGCAGAACGCCCCGTGTTGGCTGGGGGTGCCGCTGAACTCGCAAAACGGCACCATTGGCGCGTTGATCGTCAAAAGCATTCCGGGCGGCGAGCGCTACACCGAGCAAGACAAGGAACTGCTGCAATACGTCTGCGCCCAGGTCGCAACCGCCATCGAGCGCAAGCAACTGCATGCCCGCCTGCAATACATGGCCCAGTACGACCAATTGACCCAGTTACCCAATCGCGAATTGCTGCGCGACCGGCTCAAGGCATCACTGCAAGCGGCCCGGGAGGACCGCGGGCGCATGGCGCTGTTGTACGTCGACCTCGACCGCTTCAAGCAAGTCAACGACACCCATGGCCACGCGGTCGGCGACATGCTGCTGCAAGCGGTGGCCAACCGGCTCAAGGGCTGCGTGCGGGAAACCGATACCGTGGCCCGCATCGGCGGCGATGAATTCGTGGTGTTGTTGCACAGCATTCGCGCTGCGGGCGATACCGACATCGTGGTCGAGAAAATCCGTCAGGTCCTGGTCCAGCCCCTGCGCCTGGACGGGCACAGCGTGAACATCCAGCCAAGTATCGGCGTCGCCCGATACCCCGATCACGGCACCGAAGAGAAGCAATTGTTCCGGCATGCCGACGAGGCAATGTACTGCGCCAAACGCGAGCATCACCTGCGACTGGTCTGAAAACCGGGCACCGTTCGTCGTGGTATCCATGCAATTTTCTAAACCTTTTGGGACGCGCAACTTCAGATTCTATGGGGGCTACAGCTCGCCGCGATCATCACCAGGAGGAAGAGAATCATGCCTAATTCAAGAAACTCGAACTCGGGGAATTTCGCTAACGATCGAACGAAGGCCTCTGAAGCCGGTCGCAAGGGTGGGAAAACCACCACCACGACCGTCGATAAAGACCCGGCGAAACCCGACATGAGCCGCAAGGGCGGTCAGAAAACCCGCTAAAGGATGCAGGTGGTTTTGATTGAGAGGCGGGGGCGAACGCTCCCGTTTGAACTTTTCAAGGAGGGCGCGACCATGAACCGGATGGCCACCCGATTATGTAATGCCAGTTTTGCCACGTTACTGGGCCTGATTGCCAGCAGCGCCTTTGCCCAGTCGCCCGCCGAATTCATCGACGAGGCCTCGGCAAAAGGTATCGCCGATATCGAAGCGAGCCGCCTGGCGCACCAGAAATCCGAGTCCAAAGAGGTCAAGGACTACACCATCGTCGTCATCAACGACCGCACCACTGCGAACCAGCACCTGGCGAAAATCGCCAAGAAACTCGACTTACCGGTCGCTCCACGCGAAGAGGTTGTCGAAAAGGCCAAAGCCCTGATGCCACAAGTCATGGATGGGGTGACTTTCGATGAGGCCTATACAGCCAGTCAGGTGAAGACCACCCAGGAAGCCATCGATCAGTTGCAACGGGAAGCACAGACCACCGACCTGCCGGAAATCAAGGCGTTCGCCGAAGAAACCCTGCCGAAATTGCAAAATCATCTGCAAATGGCCAAGGCGTTGCAGGCTAAAAGTTGAGCATAAGGATTGAACGCACACGGCGCGGGACTTCGGTCACGCGCCGTTTTTATTTTCACTGATCCAGAGGCGGTTTGGGGTTATGCGTTGGATTCGGACTATTGAGGTCGAACACCTCGTTCTCGCCCATGGCGCGGTAATGCCTGCGCAGTGCCTTCAGGAATGTCCGGGGCTACCGGCCCAGTGGGCGAGTGTCTGCGCGTTTTTTGCGAGTTTCATGACCTTGCTCCTTGTAGGGGATGAACCTGAAGTTCAGACATAGGTGGCGAGATGATAATGCGGCTAGGGTTGCGACCCAATGAAGCAAGGCGGTGGGCAAGATCTTAATTCTTGGTGGGATTCTTCCTTTGTGCCGGTTTGTGTCTAGTATCAATAGCAGTCAATTTGCCAGCATGTATTCACACGGATCGAAACCGGAAAAGAGGCTACTCATGGAATTCTTCGAAAAGTTAGCAAGTCTCGCTGCCAAAGTTCGTTTGCAGGGCGCTGCCATTCAAACGGAAGAAGCGACCAAGAATGCTTTTGTCATGCCCTTTATCAGCACGGTGCTGGGCTACGATGTTTTCGATCCGACGGAAGTGACACCTGAATTCGTTTGCGATATTGGAACGAAGAAAGGGGAGAAAATTGACTACGCAATCATGAAGGCAGGAGAGGTACAGATCCTCATCGAGTGCAAGAAAATAGGCGAGCCACTGCACATCAATCATGCCTCCCAACTGTTTCGCTATTTCCATGTCACCAGTGCTCGAATTTCCATTCTCACTAACGGTCAGGTCTATAAGTTTTTCACTGATCTGGATGCACCGAACAAGATGGACGAGAAGCCATTCCTAGAACTCGACCTGCTGGATATCGACGAGTATTCCGTCCCAGAATTGGTGAAGCTCACCAAATCTGCATTCGATGTGGATTCGATCATCAGCGCCGCAGGTGAGTTGAAGTATGTCAGCCAAATCAAAAAGGTGATTGCTTCTCAGGTCAGCAAGCCTGATGACGACTTCGTCAAAGTATTTGCTTCTCGGGTTTACGACGGGGTGATTACTCAGAAGGTCCGCGAGCAGTTTCATGAATTGACGAGAAAGGCTGTAGTGCAGTTTCTCAACGACCAAATCAATGACCGGCTCAAGTCGGCTATGAGTGGCTCCATCCAGCCTGCGCTCGCCTCTGTACCGGTCGCTACCGGTGGCACTGAGCATTCAGATGTTCGAGACGAGTCAGAGGACAAGGTTCTGACGACATTGGAAGAGCTGGAGGGCTATCACATCGTCCGGGCCGTGGTTCGGTCGGTTGTTGATGCCAAGCGGATTGTTCAGCGCGATACACAGAGTTACTTCGGCATCCTGCTCGACGACAACAACCGCAAACCGATCTGCCGACTGCACTTCAATCGATCACAGAAATACATCGGCATATTTGACGAAGAGAAGAATGAAACCCGGCATGCAATCAACTCCATTGATGACATTTACGAGTACTCGGATCATTTGAAGAAGACTGTCGGGTACTACGATTAAGATTGCTGTCTAGCGACGAAAAAATTGGTTAATCGAGCCTAGGCCGGTCAGTTAAGGTGAAAAACTGTGGGAGCGAGCTTGCTCGCGATAGCGCCATGTCAGTCGACGACGATGTTGACTGTGCAATCGCCATCGCGAGCAAGCTCGCTCCCACAGAAGTTTTCGCAACAAAGGTGGAATAGAGCAGAGCCTATTGGCCGATGTATCGTAGTGAACTGGTGGTCTGCCCAGATCACGACATCGCACCGACAGGAGAACGCAATGAGTTGGTCCGCCAAACAGTACGTCGCTTTTGAAGATGAACGCACCCGTCCCGCCCGCGACCTGCTGGCGGCCATCCCCGCCGGGGACGTGCGCTTGGCCATCGATATCGGTTGCGGGCCCGGCAACTCCACCGAGTTGCTGGTGGAGCGTTTTGCCGATGCCACGGTGCGTGGGCTGGACAGTTCCAGCGACATGATCGACGCCGCTCGCAAGCGCTTGCCGCAGGTGCAGTTCGACATCGCCGACATCGACACCTGGAATGACAGTGGCCCGTTCGATGTGATTTTCGCCAACGCGGTGTTGCAGTGGGTGCCTGATCACGCCACGTTGCTACCGTCGCTGGTGAGCAAACTGGCGCCGGGTGGCAGCCTGGCCGTGCAGATGCCTGACAACCTGAATGAACACTCGCACCGCTTGATGCGTGAAGTCGCCGCTGATGGCCCTTGGGTCGGCAAACTGGCAGGCGCCGCTGGGCAGAGGGCTGAAATGGCCGATGCCAGCGGTTACTACTCGATACTCAAAGCCTGCTGCACCCGCGTCGATGTGTGGCGCACCACTTACCACCATCCTTTGGCGGGCGGCGCGTCTGGCGTGGTGGAGTGGTTCAAGGGCAGCGCACTGCGGCCGTTTCTCGATCCGCTGGATGAGACGGAACGGGCTCAGTATCTGAAGCAGTATCAGGTTGCTATCGAGCGGGCGCATCCGGTATTGGCCGATGGTTCGGTGCTGTTGCCGTTTCCGCGACTGTTTATCGTTGCGACCCGCTGATGGGAAAAAGGGACAGGCTTATCTGTCCCTTTTTTATCCATCAACGCTGAACGCCGACCAACATCATCATTGGCCGTTCCCGCTCTTCGGCAAGGGCCGGTTGCGCCGCCACCTCGGCATCGCTCGGCCCCCATTCGTTGACATGGCGGATGCTGAAACCCGCCGCTATCAGCGAGTTGAACAACGTCCCGATGGTTCGATGCTGCTTGATCACGCCGTCCGCCAGCCAGTTGGTCACGCGCTCGCCTTCCATCTGATAACCGTCCACGGGCCAACTTTTGCGGCCCTCGGCATCGATGGTCCAGCCAGGATTGCGCGGTGCCATGAAGATCGGGTGCTCGATGGAGAACACGAAATGCGATCCGGGTTTGAGGGCTGCGTAGACATGCGTGAACAGTCCAGGCAAGTCCTTGATGTAATGCAGTGCCAGGGAGCTGTAGGCCAGATCGAACGTGGCGGCGGGCAGATCGAGCTGTTCCAGGTCGGCGCGCTCATAACGGATGTTGGATGCGGATGTGGACTTGCGTGCCTGTTCCAGCATCTTTTCCGAAACATCCAGACCGAGCACGCATTCGGCGCCTTGCTCACTGGCCCAGCGGCAAAACCAACCGTAGCCGCAACCCAGATCCACCACCTTCAAACCCTGCATGGGCGGCAGCATGGCCTTCAGTGCAGGCCATTCCGGCGCGGCATCGAGACCGCCGATGGAGCGGGCCATCTGGCTGTAGCTCTGGAAAAATTCAGGGTCGTCGTAGATGTTTTGAGTCATGTCAGGGCTCTACTCAGTTCACTTGATCGCGTCGATTTCCACCAGTGCCCAAATACAATCTGCGTACTTAGGATTCGTCGAATGCAGGGTAACGTCGTTGGCTGTGGGGATGAGTGCATCGTTCTCGGCAAGAATCTCGAAATGCCCCTCGATAGCTTCGCGCACCATAGCAATTGCATGGTCCAGATTTTTACCGGCGGAAAAACAACCCGGAACATCCGGCACTTCCACGCCCCACGCATGTTCGTCGTCGCCCATGGAAATCGCAATCGGGTAAAACATGTTCATCGTCCTCCATAGAAAAGGCGGATGGGTATGAAACTCAATAGGCGCCTGGAAAGGCGCCTTATGGTTCGTCACGATGGTTCTGCATCCATGCGTCGAGCGATTACATCCAGCACATCGCAACCATCACGCAACGGCACGCAGCAGAGCAATGCGAAGTCACTGAGTACAACTGAGTCAGAGGTCAGGTCGCCGCGCATTGCGAGGTTTTCAAGAAGCTGAGTTACGGCTCGAATTCTATAGCTGGCGGTGCTGAGCAGGGAATGCAGGGGTTGGGTGGTATTGACGTAGAGGGAGGGGAGGTCGTCGGCGTTGCTGGTTAAAGCCATGTATTCATTCATGAGTGAGTACCAATTGTAGGTGGAAGACCTACCACTCAATCGTCGCCAAACAATAGGGTGGTAGCTGTACGCGGGTTGGCGAACCGGACAATGGTAAAACCGGCAGACCCGAAGGTCTCCCACGCACAGCTACCGAAAAAGCAGCCAAGCGTGATCAAAAGTGCTCCGAGAAATCCTCGGAGCCTTCTGTACCGTTGTTACCGAGTCGCCAAACCCGATACGCCATTTGGGCGCGGTCAGACTATAGGTCTCATGACAAAGGCACAGCAATGCGCAAGTGTACGGACATTTCCCAGTGTCGTGTAGGACGTTGCTTTTTCTAGCGTTGATCTCCGTTGGGCCTTTAAAAATCAGGTCTTAGCACTGAGTTCGGCAGGCCCATCACCAAATCCCGCGTACAAAAAAACCGGTCACCCGGACCGGTTTTCTCCTGAGTAGCAGTTGCACGCTATCCAGTTCTACCGAAGATCACTCTTCACCAGCCCCCATCACTCGATCCTCAAACGCGGAACGCACGGCATCCACAACACGTTGCGCCATGCCTTCATCTTCAAGCTGCGGGTATCCTTTCTTCAGCTTTCCGGACACCATCCAGCCATTCTCCTTGATCGAACGGATGATGCGGTTCGCATCCTGATCCGGCATTTCGATCACTTCTTTGAGATGTTCCTGTGCTCGCTGAAAGATCACCAAGACTCGGGCTTCATCCGCCATCTCCGTACGAATCGTGTGCTCGACGACGCGGGCTGTGTACAGGACATGTTCCGTGAGATCAGGGTATCGCCAGGCAAAGCACGCATCCTCGTATTCATCGAAGATGAAGTTGCTGGGAGTTCCGTCCTCGTAGGTCACGAGTTCGTCAAATCGATAGGCTGCAGCATAACGTCGCATGAACGGTCGGGAGAACACCTCGAGCGTACGGTCGTAGCCAGCCCTGAAGTCGATCGAGCTGGTGATCGTGGCTGACACGGGCAGGATCACTCCGTCGGGCACTGCCTTGTCCCGGATCAAGGTATCGTTGATCAGGAAGCGATGAATCCGGCCGTTGCCGTCACGCATGGGATGGATGTACACGAAGCCGAATGCAAGCACTGCGGCACGTGCTACTGACTCCGCTCCACGTGTAGCTATCTCGAACTCGTTGAGGCCGTCCAGTAACTGGGCGAGATTTTCGAAGGGCGGGGCAATGTAATGCACGATGTCTTCGCGCATTGTGGCCTGACCTACAAATACCGGGGAGCGCCGCAACCCGAGCCCGATGGCATCTCGCCCCAGAATGCCGGCTTGCAGGGAACGTAGGCTGTCATTGCTTAATGGGGCTTCGATATGGCCGCAGTGCTGGGCAATGACATGCGCGAACCGCTGGATACGATCAGCCTGGTCGGCCTCTTTTTCGATGAGAAAGCTGGCTCGCGACTCCTTGAACGTCAACCAACTGGCCGTACGCATCAAGATATCGGCACCAAATGTTCGATCCAACTCCTTCAACGCAGCGCCGAGATCGAATTGCAGAGCCTCTCTGACTGCCGCCGTACGACGAACCAAAGGGCAAAACCCGGGTGTACCGGGCAGGTTGTTTTTGACTCGCCAACGTCGAACTCGTGGTGGTTCGCTACGGGTGAGGTAGTCCTGCGCAGAAAGTGCATCGACATAGCCGCCGTTGGTTACGTCCGGCACATCCAGCCTTTGCCCTGTCAGCCATTCGTAGAGAAACCCCGTGCGGCGAGCGTATTGGCCGAAAGGCTCCCGCTGGCACCAGGCTACGATAGGGTCGGGGCCGGTCTTCGCAAACAGACGGGCAAAGAATTCGAGATGAATCTCTTCGTACTTGAGGCCGAATTCGAAATGCCCTGAGAAATCGTCGGCAGGCCGGTAGCTCGGGGGATACTGATTCTGCGTATGCCCGCTACTTTCGCGACTGACACGTGTCGTGCCAACCGTCGACTCGACGCGCAGTGGCTGTGCCAGAACGATGTCGTACTGGTTTGCGAGTGCCTTTAGACCGACCTGCATTGACGAAATCCTTTACTGGGGCGAAAAAAACGCTAACGAATACCTGATCCTACGCGAAAACGTTAATTTTCGCGGGCGTGAAAAGGCTAACGGTCACCGAAATTCGCTAACAAATCCCCATCCTGCGAAAAAAACGCTAACGGGACTTTTATAGTAGTCGCTTCTGCGCAGGAGCATTTTGCGTATGGATGGGCGCCAGGTAAGCCTTCTAAACGAAAAAGTTGCGGAAGGTTCGGATGAGGGGAGCCCCTATACCTGCGAGTCCCCCAAATCGCGGACACAAAAAACCGGCCATCAAGGCCGGTTTTTTCTGTCTCTACATCCCCCGTCAAAACCACCCTGACGTGAGATCAAAATTCGATTGGAGCGGGTGAAGGGAATCGAACCCTCGTTATCAGCTTGGGAAGCTGGAGTAATGCCATTATACGACACCCGCTCAGAGCGCTGACTTTGTACCAGATACGGCCGCGGATTTGAAGTTTTTCTTTATGTGGGGCGGGTTTAACGCAGATGTAACAAAAAAGCCCGGACCGCCTGACGGTCGATCGCGGGCAAACCTCGCGCCTGCAGAATACGTTTAACGCAGCAGGGCGGGGCTTGCTCGCGATGACGCTACTTCAGATTGCCAATGCATGATGTTCCTGGACTTTGTGGTAACGCGGTCGGCTTTCGTGTTGCGCTGGTTTCAGGAAACCCATCAGTGCGTTGCGGCTGTCTCGGCAGGCGGCTTTGTGCTCCATGTCGAGAAAGTGGCCGGTGGCCTGAAGGGTACTGAACGTGCTGTGTTGCACGTGGCTTTCGAACAACCGGGCGTCGTCGGCGGCGGTGTATTCGTCCCATTCGCCGTTGAGGAACAGCACCGGTACGTCGATTTTCTTCGCCGCGTGCAGGTAGCACTGACGGTCGCTGTGCAACACCTCGTTGATGTGGAAGTGCATCTGCCCGTACTCATGTTCGGCCAGGGAGCTGACGTGGCGATAGTTGAAACGCTTGAACAACGACGGCAGGTGTTTGCCGATGGTGTCGTTCACCAGGTGCCCGACCCGGTCGCGGTCCAGGTTGCCGAGGTGTTCGACGCCGCGCTCGAGGTAGTCGAGCATATGCGCGTTGATCACCGGGGAGAACGAGCTGATCACGGCTTTTTCGATGCGCCGTGGTCGTTGCGACAACGCCATCATGGTCGCGGCACCGCCCCAGGAAAACGACAGCACGTGTTCGGCGGCGAAGTGGTCGATCAGCTCAAGCAGGATCTGTCCTTCGATTTCCTTGGTGAGCATTTTCTCATGCAGGTTGTGGGCTTTTGACCGGCCCGCGTAGGGCTGGTCGTAGCAGACGACGTTGAACTGCGGATGGAGGTTTTTCACGGTTTGTGCAAACGACGCAGTCGTGGCCATCGAGCCGTTGACCAGGATAATGGTCTTCTCTGCGGCGTCTGCGCGATAGAACTCCGTGTAAACCCGATACTGACCCTGTATATCCAACACAGCGATTTCTGGCCTCATGTCATAAGACTCCTGGCAAGCGGGTATGCGCGCAAATGAGATTGCACGAGCTTTGTGACAGGTAGGCATACGCCTGGAATTTGAGAGGCCCATGTCGATCCACTGCAGTCCGGTCGACGGGTATTGTTATTGGCGGGCAGTCTGCCGGATGAGGCCGGAACCCTTGGGTTCCTACCGGCAAAAAGTTTCTTAGAAGTATGTGGTGACTAGTCGGTCACATTTCGGCCGACGTCCTGATTCAAGCAGGGGTCACGTCATCGCGCAAGTGCCATTGGTAAATTGTTCGACAACTTTCTGCTCGGCGGTCGCCTGCTTAGATCAATCCGATCTCTGCATCGCTCAGTGAGCGGTATTCGCCCGGTTTCAACGCGTCGTCGAGCACCAGCGGCCCCATGCGTTCGCGGTGCAGGCGCATCACCTTGTTGTTGAAGTGGCCGAACATGCGCTTGACCTGGTGATAGCGGCCTTCGACGATGCTCAGGCGTGCGCATTTTGCCCCGAGCAGCTCTAACCCGGCCGGTTGCGTGGTGAGGTCTTCGAAAGCGAAGTACAGCCCTTGGCTGAACTTGATCGCGTATTCGGGACCGATGTCCTGTTCGGTTTCGACGTAATAGACCTTGGGCAGTTTGGTCTGTGGTTGGGTCAAGCGTCGCGACCAGCTGCCGTCGTTGGTGATCAGCATCAGACCGGTGGTATTGAAATCCAGGCGTCCGGCGATGTGCAGTTCTTCCTTGTCCGGTTCATGAATCAGGTCGAGCACGGTCGGGTGCTGCGGGTCCTTGGTAGCGCTGACGCAACCGGCAGGTTTGTGCAGCATGAAGTGGCGCAGGGGTTTACCGACTTGCAGCACGTCGTTGTCGACTTCGACGCAGCTGAATTCGCGGACTTCGCTGTGCGGGTCGCTGACGACTTCTCCGTCAACCCTGACGCGTTTTTCCACCAGCAACAGGCGCACCTGCTTGCGGTTGAAGCACGGCAGGTTGCTGAGGAAACGGTCGACGCGCATGACTTAAGGATCGGTAAAGAAAGGGGCGCGCATCTTACTAGAACGATTCGGGCGCTGCTTGCAGCTGCGCTTCGACTTCGGCGCAACGCGGGCACAGGCACGAGGCGTCGCGCAGCTCCGTCGGCAGCGCCTGGAGCACCGCCGGGTCGATACTGACGCCGTAGCACCAGCAGGCGCGGTCAGCGGTTCGCGGGTCGGCCAGGGTGCAGTCGTTGGGGGCGCCGCAGGCGGGGCAGAGATCAGGCTGGTTCATGGACGGAGTGAGACTTCTCTACGCAGGTTCGGTTGTGGCCACTTTGTTTGGCCCGATACATCGCATGATCCGCCCGCGACAGCAGGCTGTGCAAGGTGTCATCGGGCTGCCGGTAAATAACCGCTGGATTCATAGGGTAAATCGGCAGGGATCAGGTGCGGCGGTGCCTGAGCTGATGCCTTCGCTGGCAAGTCGGATCGCCGCACCGCAGCTCCTACAAGTTCTGCGCTGACCCTGTAGGAGCTGGCTTGCCAGCGAATCGAAAGATCACAGCAGTGTTTTCAGGTACATCCGCCAGCCGCCAAAGTGGCTGATATTCACCGCGCCCTCCAGTCCATAGGCCTCACAGATAAACCCGCTCTCCCAGCGACCATCCGCCAGTTGTACCTTGCCCAATCCCAGCGGCGCCGCAATCCCGGTCAGGAACGAACCCAGCTCGCTGCTTGGCAACTCCCAGACTTCCACCGCAATCGCCACGCCGCCATCCTTCACGCGGACCATGCCCGGACGAAACGGCGGGCCGCCGGCAAGGGCATAGAATTGGTAGTCCGGCGAGCTGAAAGTCGTTTCCACCAGGCGGGCGCCGCGCTGCTTGAGCTGCCAGTTCAGCGCCAGCCCGTCCAGGTGCGCGCCGCAGACCACCAGCCGCGCCCGATCATGGCGTGCAACCGGCGCCGGGGCAGGTGCGGCCAGGCCTTGCTGACGCTGTAAGGCGTCCGCCACGCTCAGCAGATACTGATCGGTGAAGGCCCGCCCGAACAGCGTCACGCCCCAAGGCATGCCGTTGTCCATGAAGGCGCTGGGCACGGCGACAGCGGCGTAGTCGAGCAGGTTCATGAAGTTGGTGTAGTAACCCAGTTCCGAATTGCGCAGCACCGGTTCGGCCTCGAGTTCAGCCAGCGTCACCGGGCGGCCGATGGTCGGCGTGACGACACAGTCGAGGCCTTCCAGCGCGTTGTCGCACAGGGCTTTGAGCGCTTGCAGTCGGTATTGGGCGCGGAAGGTTTGCACGCCGTCGACGGCGGGTGCCTTGGCCAATACAGCGCGAATCACGGGCAACACCGCCTCGGGGTTTTGCGCCATCAACTCACCGGCCACGCTGTAGCGCTCGGCTACCCACGGGCCTTCATAGAGCAAGCGGGCGGCCTCCAGAAACGGCGACAGATCCAGTTCCACCGCTTCGCCGCCCAAGGCCTTGAGGCGGTCGATGGCATCACCGAACAATAGCGGGCCTTCAGGGCAACCGAAAAATTGCAGGTCCTGCGCGCGCGGCACGCCGAAACGGAACGGCCGCGGTGTGCCGAACGCCGAGCCGTCGTTCCACAGCGGGTTGCTGCGGCTGTATTCGTCCCGTGGATCGAGGCGCGCAGTGAGCGCCAGCAACTGACTGGCCTCCCGCGCGGTGGTGGTGAACGTGGTGACGCAATCCAGTGTACGACAGGCCGGTACCACGCCAGCCGTCGAGATCAGGCCCTTGGTGGCTTTCAGGCCGACCAGATTGTTCAACGCCGCCGGCACGCGTCCGGAGCCGGCGGTGTCGGTGCCAAGGGAAAAACTCGCAACCCCGAGCGCCACCGCCAGCGACGAACCGGCACTGGATCCGCCCGACGGGTACTCCGGCAACACGCTGTTGGGGCATGCGCCGTACGGTGAGCGGCTGCCGTTGAGCCCCGTGGCGAATTGGTCGAGATTGGTCTTGCCCAGCGGGATCGCACCGAGGGCCAGCAGTTGCTCGACGATGGTCGCCGAACGCTGCGGCACATAGGCAAATGCCGGGCACGCCGCCGTGGTCGGAATGCCCGCCAGGTCGATGTTGTCCTTGATCGCGAACGGCACGCCATACAGCGGCAGGCTGTCGGGAGCGCGACCGTCGAGGGCGGCGAGGTAAGGTTCCAGCTCCTCGGCGCTGAGCAAGTGGATGAACAGGTGATAGTCCGGGTTCAGTGCTGCGGCTTTTTCCCGCAGGCTCGGCAACAGTTGCCGAGGGGTGAGGCTGCCGTCGCGGTAGGCGCTGCGCAGGGCGTCGAGTTGCAGATTGATGTTCATGGCATGAGTCCTTGGCAAAATGGGTTCAGTCGAGTTCCAGCACCACGACGCGCTGTCCGGCGCGCACCGCCGAACCCGGTTGCACGCGAATCTCGCGCACCACGCCGGCCATCGGTGCGAGCAGGGGGATTTCCATCTTCATCGACTCCAGGATCACCAGCACGTCACCGGCCTCGACACGGCTGCCGGCCTCGACCTGAACCTGCCAGAGGTTGCCGGCGATGTGGCTGTCGACGCTCTGTTGGCCGCTGGCCAGCGGCGCCTCTTCGGTCGTCTCCGGGGCCGGTTCTTCGCTGTCGAAATGGGCCTGGCCGCTGGCGATCCAGCGTTCGCGCTCGGCATTGAATGCGCCTTTTTGCTGATCGCGAAACGCGTCGATGGTCTCGGCTTCCCGGGCCAGGAAGGCCTGGTAATCCGCCAGGTTCAATTGACTGTGCTCGATGTTCAGGTCGAAGCGCCCGAGGGGGAAATCCCGGCGAATGCGCAGCAGTTCGTCGGCGCTGACCGGGTAGAAACGGATCTGGTCGAAAAACCGCAGCAACCACGGTTTGCCATCGAACGCGGCGACCTCACGGTAGCGGTTCCACATCTGCAACGTGCGCCCGACAAACTGATAGCCGCCGGGGCCTTCCATGCCGTAGACGCACATGTAGGCGCCACCGATGCCCACCGAGTTTTCCGCGGTCCAGGTGCGCGCCGGGTTGTACTTGGTGGTGACCAGGCGATGACGCGGGTCGAGCGGGGTGGCGACCGGTGCGCCGAGGTAGACGTCACCAAGCCCCATCACCAGGTAGCTGGCGTCGAACACCGTGCTTTGCACGTCATCGAGGTTCGGCAGGTCGTTGATGCGGCGGATGAACTCCAGGTTGCTCGGGCACCATGGCGCGTCCTTGCGCACGGTGGTCATGTATTTCTCGATGGCCAACTGGCACGCCGGGTCATCCCAGGACAGCGGCAGATGAACGATGCGCGACGGTACTTGCAGGTCTTTGGCGGCGCACACGGCGTCCCATTCGCCGGCAACGATGCCGAGCAGGTCGGACAGCGGCAGTTGTTCGGGTTGGTAATGGACCTGCAGCGAACGGATGCCTGGCGTCAGGTCGATCACGCCGTGCAGGTGTTTGCTTTCCAGCGCCTGCATGAGGGCGTGGGCGCGGAAGCGCAGAACCAGGTCCAGTTCCGGGGCGCCGATTTCCAGTAGCAGGTGGGTGTCGCCCGAGAGCCTCGCCACCAGCCGCGTGTCATCCTGCCCCAAATCCAATACCACAGGCGACACAATTCCCTGTAGGAGTGAGCCTGCTCGCGATTGCGGTGTTTCAGTCACAGAGATGTCGGATGTGATGCCGTCATCGCGAGCAGGCTCACTCCTACAGGAGGGAGTCCATTTCAAGGCCAGGGTGCGGGCGGTCATGAGGTCGACAGGGGAGAACTGCACCTTGTCCCCCGCCTTGAGCTGCCCCAGTTGCCAAAGATCCGCCTCGATCACCGTCACCGGGCACACGAACCCGCCGAGGCTCGGGCCATCCGGGCCGAGGATCACCGGCATGTCACCGGTAAAATCCACCGCACCGATCGCGTACGGATTGTCGTGGATGTTCGACGGATGCAAACCGGCTTCACCACCGTCGGCGCGCACCCATTCCGGCTTTGGCCCGATCAGGCGCACGCCCGTACGGCTGGAGTTGAAGTGCACTTCCCACTGCGTGGCGAAGAAGGTGCCGATGTAGTTTTCCGTGAAGTACTCCGGGGCGCCATGGGGGCCGTAGATCACTCGAATTCGCCGAACCGCAGGCAGTTCGGTGAGCTGATCTTCAGCCAGTTGCTGACCGGCGCGGTGGTCATTCAGGGCTGGCAGGTGCAATACATCACCGGCTCGTAACGCGCGGCCACCGTGTCCACCAAACTGACCCAGGGTGAAGGTGCTTTTGCTGCCCAGGTAATCCGGCACTTGCAGGCCGCCATGCAGGCACAGATAGCTGCGGGCACCGGCTCCGGCAATGGTGCCGAGGCTCAGGGTGGCGCCTGCCGGAACCATCAACGCAGTGTTCATCGGTACGCTTTCGCCGTTGAGCAGCAATGGAATCGCCGCGCCGGTCACGGCTACTACCGCCTCGCAATTGAAGCGCAGCAACGGCCCGCTCATGGTGATTTCCAGCGCCGCGGTGCCTTCTTCGTTGCCCAGCAAACGGTTGCCCAAACGCAGCGCGCGACTGTCCATCGGCCCCGACGGCGGTACACCCACCGCCCAGTAACCGAGGCGACCGGGATAGTCCTGCACGCTGGTCTGGGTGCCAGCGCTGAGCACCTCGAACGTGCTGGCCTGATACACCAGGCTTTCCAGGCAACGGGTCCATGGCTGGCCGCTGGCGAAAGGCGCATCGAGCAGAATCTGCCGCAGGTAGTCGCGGTTGGTTTCCACGCCGTAGAGCAGGCTGGCACCCAGCGCCTGATGCAGGTCTGCAGTGGCTTCTTCGCGAGTCGGCGCCCAACTGATGACCTTGGCGATCATCGGGTCGAAGTAGGGCGGGATCTCGCAGCCAGCCTCGACCCAGGTGTCGATGCGCAGCTGTTTGCCATCGGTGGCGGGGAAATTCACCGCGGTGAGCAAACCGGGGCTCGGTTGAAAATCCCGACCCGGATCCTCCGCGTATAACCGCGCCTGAATCGCATGACCCTGCGGTTTCAAACCTTGTACCAGATCGCTCAGCGGCGGCAGGTCACCGGCCGCCAGTTGCACCATCCAGCGCACCAGATCGACGCCCCACACCTGTTCGGTGACACCGTGTTCCACCTGCAAACGGGTGTTCACTTCCAGGAAGTAGAAGCGTTGGGCCTCGCTGTCGAACACAAACTCCACAGTGCCGGCGCTGCGGTAATTCACTGCCTTGGCCAATTTGATCGCGGCGGCGCACAGCCCCTCGGCCATGCCGTCGGGCAGGTTCGGCGCCGGGGTTTCCTCGAGGACTTTCTGGTTGCGGCGCTGCACCGAGCAATCACGCACGCCGAGGGCGATCACCTCGCCGCGACCGTCGCCGAACACCTGTACTTCCAGATGACGGGCACGCTGGATGTACTTCTCGATGAACACCCCGGCGTCGCTGAAATTGTTCTGACCCAGGCGTTTGACCGCTTCGAAGGACTCGTTCAACTCGGTCGCGCTGCGGCACACGCGCATGCCGATGCCGCCACCGCCGGCGGTGCTTTTGAGCATCAGCGGGTAGCCGACCTGTTCGCCGGCGATCAATGCGGCGTCGAGGCTGTCGAGCAGTTCGGTGCCTTCGAGCATGGGCACGCCGTGTTGTTTGGCCAGGGCGCGGGCGGTGTGCTTGAGGCCGAACACCCGCAGTTGTTCGGGCGTCGGGCCGATGAAGGCGATGTTGGCGGCCTCGCAGGCTTCGGCGAACGCGGCGTTTTCCGAGAGAAAGCCGTAGCCGGGATGGATCGCGGTGGCGCCGGTGGACTTGGCGATGGCGAGGATCTTATCGACAGCCAGGTAAGTTCCAGCCGCTGCACCCTCACCGAGGCTATGGGCCTCATCGGCTTGCAGGATGTGCAGGCTGGCGGCATCCGCTTCGGAGTACACGGCAACGCCCTGCACTTGTAGTTCACGCAGGGTCCGCAGGATGCGGCAGGCAATGGCGCCACGGTTGGCAATCAGGACTTTTTCGAACATGGCATAACCCCTGATGGGGATGCGGGCCGTCCCGCAGTTTTTTGAAAGGCATCGGGGTCGTCCCCGGTGGAATAATCAATTCGTTCCAAAACACCATTGGCCTCTTGTAGGAGCGAGCTTGCTCGCGATGGTCGTGAACGATTACGCGTAAAACCAGATACCCAGTGGTGCTCTTGGGTTTTTCGCGAGCAAGCTCGCTCCTACAGGGGGTGGTGGTTTTTACTTTTTCAGGCACTGCCCTGATCGGGCCTGGCACAAGGCAAACAACCAGCGGCGCAGTCTCGTGAACTTCAGTTCCATACCAGAAGCTCCGCAGGCGTAGGGTTGTAGGCATTGCACGGGTTGTTCAGTTGCGGGCAATTGGAGATCAGCACGATCACGTCCATTTCTGCCCGCAGGTCGACGTACTTGCCCGGTGCCGAGATGCCGTCTTCGAAGGTCAGCCCGCCATCAGCGGTGACCGGCACGTTCATGAAAAAGTTGATGTTTGGTCCGATGTCGCCCTTGCCCAACCGGCCATCGTGAGCACAGGCGCGCAGGTAGTTGTCGCGGCAGCTGTGCATGTAGCGTTTTTCCAGGGCGTAGCGCACGGTGTTGCTCTCTTGCGCGCAGGCACCGCCGAGGGTGTCGTGACGCCCGCAGGTGTCGGCGACGATGGTCAGCATCGGCTTGCCGAGGTTGGAATACAGTACGCTGCCGGTGCTCAGGTACACGCTGTTCTGCCGGCGCAGGGTGCGCTGCACGTCGTAGCGTTCCTTCGGGTTGGCAACGCTGTAGAACAGGGTGTCGACAGCCTGGTTACCCTCCAGGTCAAGGATGCGCAAAGTCTGACCGGCCTTGACCTCCATCAGCCAGGGCTCGCCGGCGGGGATGGTGGCGCGGTAGACGGCCGTTTCAGGCGACTGTGGAGCGGTGGCGATTGCGAGTGACATGGCAGCGATCCTCAGGCGAACAAACGGTCGGTGTTGATGAAGCCACGCTCGTTTTCCGGGCGCGAGGTGCGGCAGTGTTCGGCGACGCTGGCATCGGCGTTCATCCAGCTGAGCTTGAGTGGTTGCGGCGCGTATTGCGGCGACGGGTCCATGGGATGTTGCAGGGCGGTGAGCACCACCAACGTGTCCATCGGCGCGTACAACTCGATGTAGTCGCCGGGCTTGGAGTTGCCTTCGACAAAGTGGAAACGCCCGCCGTCATCGACGTTCACGCGGCTGAACAGGTTGAGGGTCATCAGCAGGTCGGACAGGCCCAGCCCCCACTTGCCCAGTTCCACCAACAGGTTGTCGGTGCCGTTGCGCAAGAAGCCGTTGCGCAATTCCTGATAGCGGCCGGCGCCGTATTTTTCTGCCACTTCTTCAGCGCAGAGCACGCCGCCGAGGCTGTCGCTCCAGCCGCAGGTGTCGGCGGTGATGGCAGCCAGCACGCGGCCCATGTCCGAGTACAGGCAATGGCCGGCGGTGAGTTTGGCGGTGTGTTGGCATTTGAGGCTGTCGGGCAGGTTCAGGCGCTCGGTTTTTTCATTGGCGTTGAGCATTGTCAGGCTGACGTTGGCGCCGCCGCGCAGGTCGGTCAGGCGCAGCAGTTGTCCGCGTTTCAAGACGAAGGAACGATGGCCGCCGCCGGGGAGCATTTCTTCGGCGAAGGGCGGGAACAGTTGGGTCGAATCAGTCATTTGCAAAATTCCTCTAAGCGATACGAAGCGTGCCTGCCAAAGGAGCCGGCAAGGCGTCGACGGCGGCACGATGGGCGCGCCGGTCGCTGTTCAAAGGGATGTCGTAGGTGATGCGTGCGCCATAGCGGCCAGGTGCATGCGGGTCGAGACGGACCTTGTCGAACACCAGCAGGCGTGTGCCGAGGCTGAAGCCTTCGGACAGGTCATGGGTGACCATGAACACCGTCAGTCGGGTCTCGCGCCACAGCTCCAGGAGCAAGGCGTGCATGTCTTTGCGGATGCCCGGGTCGAGGGCGCCGAACGGTTCGTCGAGCAGCAACACCCGAGGCTTCATGATCAGCGCCTGGGCAATGGCCAGCCGCTGTTGCATACCGCCGGAGAGCTGCGCCGGGTACTTGTCCAGCGAGTGGCCGAGGCCGACTTTGTGCAGCAACACCGACGCCTGTTCGCGGGCCGCTTTTTTCGCGCTGCCGAACAGGCGTCCGAGTAGCGGCGAGCGGGGCAGTTCAAGGCCAAGGGCGACGTTGTCCAGCACGCTCAAGTGCGGGAACACCGAGTAGCGCTGGAACACCACGCCACGGCTGGCATCCGGCTCAATGGCCAAGGGCTGGCCGTCGAGCAGGATCTCGCCGCGACTGGCGCGTTCCTGGCCGAGCAGCAGGCGCAGGAAGGTCGATTTGCCGCATCCGGAGGCACCCACGAGGGTGCAGAACTCACCTTCGTTGACGTTCAGGTTGAGGCCTTCGAGCACCACCTGATCGGCGTATTGCTGCCAGACGTTCTTAACGGTGATGAAGCTCATTTGGCGGCCCCTTCATACCAGGGAAAGGCACGACAGGTGAGGTACTTGAGGCCCCAATCCATCAGCCAGGCGAGCAGGGTGATCCACACCACGTAGGGCAAAATCACGTCCATCGCCAGGTAACGGCGCATCAGGAAAATCCGGTAGCCGAGGCCGTCGGTGGAGGCGATGGCTTCGGCGGCGATCAGGAACAGCCACGCTGAACCCAGCATCAGTCGCAGCGATATCAACAGGCGCGGCAACAATTGCGGCAGCACCACGCGCAGCATCAAGGTCCAGGTCGAAGCGCCAAGCGTCTGCGCCTTGATCAGTAACTCGACGGGAATTTCCCGGGCGCGCTGTTCCAGATCCCGGGCCAGGCACGGGGTGATACCGATCACGATCAGCATCACTTTCGACAACTCCCCCAGCCCGAACACGATGAACAGGATCGGCAGGATCGCCAGCGGTGGCACCATCGACAGCACCGTCAGCAAGGGTGACAACGGCGCACCGAACAGCGGCAGGGTACCGGCGGCGATGCCCAGGCATAGCCCGGCCAGGGCGCTGATGCCCAGGCCGATGGCCAGACGCCGCAGGCTGGACACTGTGTCCTGCCAGAGCAGGAATTCGCCGGTGCGGCTGTCGGCCACGAACGCCAGGCGTTTCACCGCGTCGGTCATCTGCACGGCACTGGGCAGCAGCTTGTCGTTGGAGTTGTCCGCCAGTCGCTCGGCCGAGCCCATGAAGTAGGCGAACAGCACCAGGGCGAACGGCAGGATCACCAGCAACAGGCGACTCGGACGGTCCGGGTGACGGTTGATCAGGCGCATGGACAGTTCTCCTGATTACAGCTTGGCGTCGGCGGCCATCTGCACGTAACTCGGGTCGAAGCGCAGCTTGAGGTTGCCTTTGTCGCCGCTGGTCACACCGTTGGCGAAGGCCATGCCGACTGCGCTGGTGTCCTTGGCGCCTTCACCCAGCAGGCCGTGCTGGAAGGAGAACTCGGCGACCTTGCGCATGGTTTCCGGCAATTGCTTGCTGGTACTGAACGCCAGGGCTTCTTTCGGGGTGGCGAACAATTTGGTGGTGTCCAGTTGCGCCTGGAAACCCGCCAGGTCAGTGCCGGAGGCCTTGGCCATGTGCTCCAGGGCGGCTTTACTGGCGGCGTTTTTCGCGCTCATCAACTCGACCACTTCGAACCAGGCGCCAGTCAGCGCTTTGCCGAGGGCCGGGTTGTCTTTGAGGGTGGCGCTGTTGACCACCATCATGTCCATGATTTCGCCGGGGATCTGGCTGGAGTTGAACACTTCAGTCACCGCAGGCTTGGCCTTGATGTCCGACAGCATCGGGTTCCAGGTGGTAACGGCGTTGACCTGATCGGTGTTGAAGGCGGCCGAGATATCGGCGTCGGAAGTGTTGACCACTTTCAGTTCTTTCTCGGTGAGGTCCACCGAATCCAGAGCCCGGGCCAGCAGGTAATGGGACACCGACAGCTCCACCAGGTTGACGTCCATGCCCTTGAGGTCGGCGACTTTTTTGCCTTCGCCCTTGAGCACGATGCCGTCGTTGCCATTGGAGAAATCGCTGACGATCAGCGCAGTGCTGTCGACGCCGCCGGCGGCCGGGATGGTCAGCGCGTCCATGTTGGTCATGGTGCAGCCGTCGAACTGGCCGGCGGTGTATTGGTTGATGGATTCGACGTAGTCGTTGAGCTGCACCACATCAATCTTGATGCCGTACTTTTTCGCCCATTTGTCGACGATGCCCTGGCTGCCGGCGTATTCCCACGGCATCCAGCCGGCGTAGATCGTCCAGCACACGCTGAAGTGGTCTTTCTGGGCAGCCTGGGACGAGAAGCTCACGAGGGCTGCGAACGCAGCGGCGAGCAGGGCGGGTAAACGAAGCTGGGACATGGTGGTTCTCCAGTTGATCAAGGACGGACAGGACGGCAGCGGCACCGCTAACGGTGGCTTGTCTCCCGGGCTTTTATCCCGCCGTGTAACCTCAACTGGAGGTCGCCAACTCTCGGACCAGTCACTCGCGATTGCGAGCCGGAACCCTAGTCAGCCATTTGCAAATTGTGGTGCCGCGAACCTGTGATGACGCCTGCACTTTTTTTGGAACAAGTGCGCTAAAGCGAGAGGCGTGCCAAGTCGGGCCGAGCGCTCTAGCGTGGGGGGCAGGGTGATCGGCGGGTTTGATCGGGAGGGCGGACTGCCTTGTGATGGTGCGCAAGTGCACCGCATTGGAACGTATCCGCCGCTGATCAGAAGGTACTCGCGGCGTTGCACTTGGCAGAGTTTTGCCAGTCAAAACAGATGTCAGCCGGTGTGTGCCGACTGCTGTCACAGGTCTTTACGGAGGCCGTCATGTTGCGTCGATTGTTGTTTGGTGCAGTGCTCGGTTTTGGATTGTCTGGCTGCTACTACTACTACGACGGTCCTGCCGATGTTTACGCGGCACCTTATTACTATCCCGGTTACTACTCGCCTTATTACCACGGCGGCTATTACGGCCCACGTTATTACGGTGGTTATCGCTCCTATTACTACGGTGGGCATGGTTATTACCGTGGCCACGGCTATCACGGCGGTGGATATCGCGGTGGCCACCATTAACCAGGGCGTGAAGGGATGAAAAACCTTTCATCGGCCAGATGTTTCCACTTGTTTCAGGCGCGCACCAGATTCCGAATTCGATGTCTGATATTTCGACAGTCATCGAACATTTGATTGTCGCCTGCCAGCGTCGCTGGTGTGGCTTACCCGCGGTCCAGGAGGCCGCCATGCTCTGTCGAATACTTCTGCTAGCTGTGTTGGGATTATCCCTTGGTGGGTGCGCGCCTTACTACGACGAAGGAGGCAGTTACTACAGTTCCGAGGTCTATACCTCGCCTGCGCCAACCTATTACACCGGGGGGCGTTCTTACTATTCCAATGGTTATTACACACCGCCACCCCGGTATTACGTGCCGCCAGCGCGGTATTACCAGCCGACACCGCGCTATTACTCGCAGCCGCGGATCTATCAACCGTCGCGCCATTACCAGTCGGCCCCTCGTTACTATCAGCCGTCGCGGGGCGACTACCGCATGCATCAGAACCATGGCTGGGACGGCCGTAGCGGCGGGAACTGGAACAACGACTATCGCAGTCACGACGGGCGCGGCTATCGCAGCGGGCGTGGCGATCACAGCGGCCGGGGTAATCACCGCTAATCATTAAACTGAATACAAAACCTGTGGGAGCGAGCCTGCTCGCTCCCACATTTTTTATACCCGGATTTCAGTACTCGGATAAATCCGCCAACGGATGCCGACCTTCCCACGCCTTGTGAAAATGCGCCTCTACCACCGCGTTCGGCACGTTGTTGATGTCCGGCCAGTGCCAGTGCGGCTTCTGATCCTTGTCGATCAACCGGGCACGTACGCCTTCGCTGAATTCCGGATGACGACAGCAGTTGAGGCTCAGGGTGTATTCCATCTGAAAGACTTCGGCCAGCGACAGGTGCCGGGCACGGATGATCTGCTCCCACACCAGATGAGCGGTCAGCGGTGCGCCTTCGCTCAGGGTTCTGGCCGCGCGGTTCAGCAACAGATCCCTGTGATCGCGCAAGGCGCTGATGGCCTTCCAGGCGCAACGCACGTCGCTGACATCCAGCAGTTCGTCGATCTGCTGACGGCGCGGCAGCCACTGGGCTTCGGGCATCTGCGCCACGGCTTCCTGTTGCAGGGCCTTGAGCAGGCTGTTGAGCTGCATCGGTGTCTGTTCCTGCCAGTTCAATTGCAGCAGACCTTCGATCAACTTCGGCTGCTGCTCATCGAGCAGGAAACGATCCGCCAGGTCCAGGTCGATGGCATCGCGGCCGTTCATGTGCGCACCGGTCAGGCCCAGGAACAACCCGAGCTTGCCGGGCAGGCGCGACAGAAACCAACTGGCACCAACGTCCGGGTACAGGCCGATGCTGATTTCCGGCATGGCCAACCGGCTGCTCGGCGTGACAATACGGATGCCTGCCCCTTGCAACAGTCCCATGCCGCCGCCGAGCACATAGCCATGGCCCCAACAGATCAACGGCTTGGGGTAGGTGTGCAGTTTGAAGTCCAGGCGATACTCCGCCGCAAAAAACTGCGCAGCCAGTGGCGGTACTTCACCCGGATGGACGCGACAGGCTTGCACCAGGCTGCGCACTTCACCGCCGGCGCAAAAAGCCTTGGCGCCATTGCCGCGCAACAGGACGCAGACGATCTGCGAGTCCTTGGCCCAGGCCTCCATGCGGTCGCGCAGGGCGTTGATCATCGGCAGGGACAGGGCGTTGAGGGAATTTTCGGCATCCAGACTGGCGATGCCGATGCGGGCGCCGTCCGTGCCGGTGAGTTCTTCGAAGTGCAGATTCATCGTGACCTCGATCGGGAATTTGAAGGTTAAGTATGATCGCTGTATGGGAAAGTGCCGGAACTGCGTCAGATCAATTGACAAGTGTGGTGAGCTTTCCTAGGGTTCGCCCCAATTGTTTTTGCCGGATGTAACCATGACTGCTGACGACCGTATCAAACTCGAACCGGGCTGGAAGGAGGCACTGCGTGCCGAGTTCGACCAGCCCTACATGGCAGAATTGCGAAACTTCCTGCAACAGGAGCGGGCGGCCGGCAAGGAGATCTATCCGCCGGGGCCGATGATCTTCAATGCGCTCAATTCCACGCCGCTGGACAAGGTCAAGGTAGTGATCCTCGGCCAGGATCCTTATCACGGCCCGGGCCAGGCCCATGGTTTGTGCTTTTCGGTGCAACCCGGCGTGCCGGCGCCGCCGTCGCTGGTGAACATCTACAAAGAGCTCAAGCGCGACCTGAACATCGACATCCCCAACCATGGCTACCTGCAGAGCTGGGCCGATCAGGGCGTGCTGATGCTCAACACCACCATGACCGTCGAGCGCGCCAACGCCAATGCGCACAAGGACAAGGGCTGGCAGATTTTTACCGATCGAATCATTGAAGTGGTCAGCCAGCAGCAACCGCACCTGGTGTTCATGCTGTGGGGCGCCCATGCCCAGAGCAAGCAGAAGCTGATCGATGCCACCAAGCATCTGGTGCTGACCTCGGTGCACCCGTCACCGCTGTCGGCCTATCGCGGCTTCCTCGGTTGCGGGCACTTCAGCCGGACCAACAAGTTTCTGGAACAGAACGGCGAGACGCCTATCGAGTGGCGGTTGCCGCCGGGTTGATGGGTTGACCTGACTGGCCCCATCGCGAGCAATCGAGCGTCGACCGGCTGCTCCCACAGGTTTTGTGAGCACCGCAAATCCAATGTAGGAGTGAGCCTGCTCGCGATGAAGTCGACTCGGTCTTACTCCGGATTCCGGTTCCAATACTTGAACAACGGCTCCGCCAGAAACAACACAAACAACAGCCGCATCACCTGCATCGCCGTCACCAGCGGCACCGACAGCTGCAGGGTTTCCGCCGTCAGGCTCATCTCGGCAATACCGCCCGGCATCATGCCCAAGGTCAGGGAACGCAGGTCCAGATGGGTCAGCGCACTCAAACCCAAGGCCGCTGCAGTTGCAATCAGCATGGTCAACGCCGTGCCAATCAAGGTGCGGCCCATGAACGATGGCGCACGCCGGAAAAACTGCCGGTTGAAGTGACAGCCCAGACCGCTGCCGATCAACCATTGGCCGATCTGGCTACCGCCGTTGGGCAAACCGATGTGCAGATCCCCGCCGATGCTGACTGCCGCACTGACCAGCAATGGCCCGAACAGCCAGGGGTTGGGTTGACGCAGGCGCTCCCAGATCCAGGCGGCCAATGCACCGACGGGAAACAACACCGCCAACCAGCGCCAATCGATGCTGCCAACATGGGAAATCGGCGCACCGTCGCCCAACAGATACTTGAAGGCAGCCGGTACGCACAACACCACCACCAACACCCGCAAACTCTGCCCCGCCGCCACACGGCTGAGCACCGCACCATTGCGGGCGCCGAGGTTGACCATCTCCCCGGAACCACCTGGCATGCTGGAAAAGAACGCCGTGGCGCGATCTTCACCGGTGCGGCGCATCAGCCACACGCCGACCACTGCAGACAGGCTGGTGACCAACGCACCGAAGAAGATCAGACCGAAATGACTCAGCACCTGCTCCATCACCAACGGGGTGAAGTGCAGGCCGATACCGATACCGACGATCCACTGGCCGCACTTGCGACCGCCAGGGATTTCGGCCAATTGCCAGGGTGTCAGGCAGCGCACGAGGATGATCGCCAGCAACGAGCCGACCATCCACGGCAAAGGCCAGCCGACCTGGCTGGCGAGGTAACCGCCAAGCAGGCCGACCAGCGGGGTTCCCCACCAGCTTCTGAAGGGGGGCCGATCAGACATCGGCGATAGCGCGCTGCGTGGCCGAACGTTTGCGCCAGATGCGCAGGATCGGCATCAACAGCATGATCGCCGTCAGTACCCAGACACCGAAGGTGATCGGGCTCGACCAGAGGATTTCCAGCGCACCGTTGGAAATCGACAGGGCGCGGCGCAGGTTCTGTTCCATCAGGCCGCCGAGGATGAAGCCCAGCAGCAGCGGCGACAACGGGAAGTCCAGCTTGCGCAGGATGTAGCCGAAGATGCCGATGCCGATCATCAGGAACAGGTCGAAGGTGGTGGCGTGCACCGCGTAGACACCGATCCCGGTAATGATCGCAATCACCGGCACCAGTGCCCAGTTCGGCACCGCGAGGATGCGGGTGAACACGCGGATCATCGGGATGTTGAGGATCACCAGCATCACGTTGGCGACGAACAACGAAGCGATCAGGCCCCAGACGATGTCGGGTTGTTCCTGGAACAGCAACGGGCCCGGGGTGATGTTGTACAGCGACAGGGCGCCGATCATCACGGCCGTGGTGCCGGAGCCTGGAACACCGAGGGTCAGCATCGGCACCAGCGCACCGCAAGCCGCGCCACCGATGGCGGTTTCCGGGGCGGCGAGGCCGCGCTTGTCACCTTGACCGAATTTACCGCTGGCACCGGCGATGCGTTTTTCGGTCATGTAGGCCACGGCACTGGCCAGGGTCGCGCCGGCACCCGGCAACACGCCCATGATGAAGCCCAGTACGCCGCAACGAATGTTCACCGTGAACACCGACGCCGCTTCCTTGAAGTTGAACATCATGCGCCCGGTGGCTTTCACTGCTTCCTGGCCGTGATGGGTTTTTTCCAGCAGCAGAAGGATTTCGCTGATGGAGAACAGGCCGAGCACCAGCACGACGAACTGGATGCCGTCGGTCAGGTGGATGTTGTCCCCGGTGAAGCGATACACACCGCTGTTGGCGTCGATGCCGACGGTCGACAGGAACAGGCCGATCAGCGCCGCGATGAACGTTTTCAACGGGCGGTCACCGGCCATGCCGCCGAGGCAGACAATCGCAAACACCATCAGTACGAAGTATTCCGCCGGCCCGAAGGCAATCGCCCATTTCGCCAGCAGCGGGGCGAACAGCACCATGCCGCAAGTCGCGATGAAGGCACCGATGAACGAGCTCCATGCCGACAGCGACAGCGCGACACCGGCCAGGCCCTGGCGAGCCATCGGGTAGCCATCGAGGGTAGTCATCACGGTAGACGCTTCGCCCGGAATGTTCAGCAGGATCGAGCTGATCCGGCCACCGTATTCACAACCCAGATACACGGCTGCCAGCAGGATCAGTGCCGACTCCGGTGGCAAGCCGAGGGCGAATGCGATCGGGATCAACAGTGCGACGCCGTTGATCGGCCCCAGGCCCGGTAACAGGCCGACCACAGTGCCGATCAGGGTGCCGCACAGTGCGGTCACCAGGTTGTACGGGCTCAGCGCGACGCCGAAGCCCTGACCCAAATAGCCAAGAGTATCCATATCAGTTCTCCAGAACGTCGAGCAGGCCGAGGGGCAGCGGTACGTCCATCACGCGGTCGAACAGCAGATAGAGACCGACGGCCATCAGGCTGATGATCACGATGCTGGGTACCCAGCGACCGCCATACAGACGGGCCATGGGCACGCCGATCAGGATGCTGGCGACGATGAAACCCAGCGGTTCGAAGGTGCCGGCGAACACCAGTAACAGCACCACGCAGATGCCGATCTTGGTCAGGGTTTCGCGATCCAGCGGCGGCTCGTCATCGCTGTGCTTGATCGGTGCAGGACGAAATACCATGTACAACAGTGCCGAGCCCATCAGGCCGAGCATCAACAACGGGAAGGCCCGCGGTCCCACCGGTTCGTAGGAGAAAGCCGCTTGATACGGCCACGCCATCAGTGCCAGGCCGATACAGGCCAGCAATAGTACCGAGGCGAAAATGCGTTGTAAGAGCATGGGGAACTCCTGGGCTGCGGCCCCGCCAAAACGGAGCCGCAACCGCTAGACAGAGACGATCACTGGATCAGGCCGAACTCTTTGGCCAGCACTTTGTAGTCCGCAACCTGCTTCTTCACGTAGGTGTCCAGTTCCGGGCCGGTCATGGCGAACGGGAAGAGCTCGCGCTGATCACGCAATTTGGCGAAGTCTTCGGAAGCCAGCAATTTGTCGAAGGCCGCTTTCCACCAGGCGTAGTCTTCGTCGCTGACTTTTGGCCCGAGGTAGAAGCCGCGCACCACCGGCCAGACGATGTCGTAGCCTTGCTCACGCGCTGTCGGGATGTCCTTCATTTCCGGCTCGTCCAGACGCTTGTCGGAGAACACTGCCAACAATCGCATGTCACCGCTCTGGATGTGCGGCATGGAGTCGGAGATGTCGGTGCTGCCGACCTGGATGTGCCCACCGAGCAGGGCGGTGGCGATTTCACCGCCGCCTTCGAGGGCGACGTAACGCAGGTCACGCGGGTTGATCCCGGCAGCCTTGGCGATCAGCGCGGTCTGCATCCAGTCCTGGCTGCCGACGGTGCCGCCGGAACCGATCACCACTTTGCTCGGATCTTTCTTCAGTGCCTGGACCAGATCGTCCAGAGTCTTGTAAGGCGAATCGCTTTTAACCGCGATGGCGCCATAGCTGGTGCCAACGGCGGCCAGCCAGCGCACGTTGCTTTCATCGAAACGACCGAACTTGCCTTGCGCCAGGTTCAGCAGCGAACCACTGGACCAGGCCACCAGGGTGCCGGCATCGGCCGGACGCTGGGCGACCACCGCGTTGTACGCCACGGCGCCGACACCGCCGGGCATGTAGGTCACGCGCATCGGTTTGGTCAGCAGTTTTTCGTTGACCAGCGCGCTTTGCGCCAGTTTGCAGGTCAGGTCGAAACCACCGCCGGGCGAGGCCGGGGCGATGCATTCCGGGCGTTTGGGTTCGGCGAGCGCCTGGCCGGTGAGCAGCAGGACGCTGGCGGCGAGGGCTAGTTTACGCATTGACAGGTTCATTCAAGTCTCCTTGGGAGTTGTTGTTATTGACGTACTGAATTACCAAAGGGCAACGCTATAGCTCACCAGCAGACGCACTTCATCGGCATCGCGAGCGGAGTAGTTGGAACGGTAGGTGGCATTGCGCAGGCGCACGGCGACATCCTTGAGCGCGCCGCTTTGTACAACATATTTAATTTCGCTGTCGCGTTCCCACTCTTTGCCTTCGTCACCGTTCTTGAGCTTGATGTTGTCACCGCTCACGTAACGGCTCATGAAGGTCAGGCCGGGGACGCCGAGAGTGACGAAGTCGAAGTCATAACGCGCTTGCCAGGAGCGCTCCTGGGCGCCGGCAAAGTCGTTGATCTGCACGAAGTTCACCAGGTACGGGTCGCTGCCATCCACATAGGGGAACGCGCTGTCGCCGGACATGTGCTGGTAGCCCGCGCTGAACTTGTGCCCGCTCAAGGCGTAACTCACCAGGCCATTGAGGGACTTGTTGTCGATCGGGCCGCCACGGGCCTCGCCCTGGTCATCACTGATGGCAAATCGCAGGTCGCTGGCAAAGGTGCCAGGGCCGAACGGCTGCGAAGCAACCAGCCCGAGATAGTGCTGGTTGTAGACTTCATCGAGTTGCGCGAAGTGGTAGCTGCCGGTGATCTTGTCGGTGAGCTTGTAGTCCACGCCGCCAAAGTCGAAGTGCTTGCCGGCCACGGTGCCAGCGAAACGACCGTTCTTGTTGTTGAGGGCAATGTCCTCGAAGTCGGTGCTGTCGCGATCCTTGGCCTTGTCCAGACGCCCGCCGGTGAAGGTCAGGTTCTTGATCTCTTTGGAGGTCAGCATGCCGCCTTCAAAGGTCTGCGGCAGGATGCGTCCGTCGTTGGGCTTGAGGATCGGCAGTTCCGGAATCAGGGTGCCGATTTTCAGCTCGCTGGCGGAGATTTTCACTTTACCGGTCAGGCCGAGTTTGGAGTATTCGTCCACGGCTCGCCCATCGTCGGTCGGCAGCAGGCCGGTACCGGTACGGTCCGGGCTCGAATCGAGCTTGACCCCCAACATGCCCAGCGCATCGACACCGAACCCCACGGTGCCGTCGGTGTAGCCTGATTTAAGATTGAGCATGAAACCCTGGGCCCACTCGTCACGCTTGGACTGTTGGGCACTGGTGCCGTCGCGATAATCGCGATTGAAGTACAT
The DNA here is from genome assembly GCF_003050925.1 of Pseudomonas sp. GV085. Lineage (GTDB taxonomy): Bacteria > Pseudomonadota > Gammaproteobacteria > Pseudomonadales > Pseudomonadaceae > Aquipseudomonas. Next base: position 429,810 of record NZ_QAOV01000004.1, read on the forward strand.
GTTGCGGGTTTCGAAAGTGGCCGAGCTGTCGTCGAAGAATGCGGCCTGGCTCAACGGTGAAAAACCGGCAAGGGCGGCAGCGCTGGCAAGCGCAGTGTGGCTGAAACGGGAGAGGCGGGCAGGCGCGATAGCCTGGGTCTGCAGGGACTGCATGGATGACTTACTCCGTTTATTGTTCTTATTTGTCGAAAACGCTTCGAGGCGTTTTTCGTATCGCTGTGTGGCTGCAGCGACGGCAGTCGAAACTGTCCGTGGTCCGACTCTAACGGGCTAACCTTTCGCTAACCTTTCAGAAGACTTTCACGATTTTTCGGGCTTCACAGCGACGGATGCCGCTGTAAACTCCGCGCCAAAGAATGGCGTCGACCATCCCTGAACGAGGTAAAGATCCATGCGTGTCCTGCTCGTCGAAGACCATCTGCAGCTCGCCGAAAGTGTCGCCCAGGCGCTCAAGAGCACCGGGCTGACCGTGGACGTTCTGCACGATGGCGTGGCAGCCGACCTGGCGCTGGGCAGCGAGGAATACGCCATGGCGATCCTCGACGTCGGCTTGCCGCGCATGGATGGTTTCGAAGTGCTGGCGCGTTTGCGGGCGCGGGGCAAGAACCTGCCGGTGTTGATGCTGACCGCCCGCAGCGACGTCAAGGACCGGGTCCATGGCCTGAACCTCGGCGCCGACGACTACCTGGCCAAGCCGTTCGAACTGACCGAGCTCGAAGCCCGGGTCAAAGCCTTGTTGCGCCGCAGCGTGCTGGGCGGTGAACGCATTCAGCGTTGCGGTGTGCTGGCCTATGACCTGGAAACCCGGCGCTTCACCCTCGGCGAAGAATTGCTGACCCTGACTTCCCGCGAGCAAGCCGTACTCGAAGCCCTGATCGCACGCCCCGGTCGGGTGATGAGCAAGGAGCAACTGGCGTCGCAAGTGTTCGGTCTCGATGAAGAGGCCAGCCCCGATGCGATCGAAATCTACGTGCACCGGCTGCGCAAGAAACTCGATGGCCAGCCGGTTGCCATCGTGACCTTCCGCGGCCTCGGTTACTTGCTGGAAAGCCGCGATGCATAAGCCCAGCAGCCTGCGCTGGAGGTTGTTGTGGAACCTGGCGCTGTTGCTGGTGGTGTTGATGCTGGCCAGTGGATTGAGCGCCTACTGGAACGGTCGTGAAGCGGCCGACACGGCCTATGACCGGACTTTGCTCGCCTCGGCGCGGACCATCGCCGCAGGCCTGTCCGAGCACGATGGGAGCCTCAGCCTCGACGTGCCTTATGTCGCCCTCGATACCTTCGCCTACGACAGCGCCGGGCGGATTTTCTACCTGGTCAACGACATCAATCAGAAGCTGATTTCCGGTTACGAAAACCTGCCCGCGCCGCCGCCGGGAACGCCGCGCACCGATGACTATCCAGCGCTGGCACGTTTCTACAACGCCCAGTACCGCGGGCAGAACGTGCGCGTGGTGAGCCTGCTCAAGCCCGTGAGCGAGCCGAACATGAACGGCATGGCGGAAATCCGCGTGGCGGAAACCGATGAGGCGCGGGTGAGCATGGCCCGCAGTCTGGCGACAGATACGTTGCTGCGCCTGGGCATGCTGGCGGGTGGGGCCTTGATGTTGGTGTGGTTCGCGGTGAGTGCCGCGTTGCGCCCGCTGGAGCGCTTGCGCACGGCCGTGGAGGAGCGTCAGCCGGACGATCTGCGGCCCTTGCCATTGGTGGAAGTGCAGCGCGAATTGTGGCCGCTGGTGCGCGCCCTCAATCACTTTACCGAGCGCTTGCGCGGGCAGTTCGAGAAGCAGGCGCAATTCATCGCCGATGCCGCCCACGAACTGCGCACGCCGCTGGCGGCGCTCAAGGCACGACTGGAACTGGGCATGCGCTCAGTCGAGCCCGAAACCTGGCGCAGCACGCTGGAAACCGCCGCCCAAGGCACTGATCGCTTGACCCATCTGGCCAATCAGTTGCTTTCCATGGCGCGGGTCGAAAATGGCGCCCGGGCGATTGCCGAGGGCGGTGCGCAGTTACTCGACCTCAGTCAGTTGGCTCGGGACCTGGGCATGGCCATGGCGCCGCTGGCCCACAAGCGCGGCATCGCGCTGGCGCTGGAAGCGGATGAACCCGTCTGGTTGCGGGGCGAGCCGACATTATTGAACGAACTGCTGAGCAATCTGGTGGATAACGCACTGGCTCACACGCCACCGGGTGGCAACGTGATATTGCGCGTCTCGGCGCCCGCAGTGCTGGAAGTCGAAGATGATGGCCCCGGCATTCCTCTTGAGGAACGCGATCGGGTATTCGAGCGGTTTTACCGACGCAACCAGCAAGTGGCCGGTTCAGGGTTGGGGTTGGCGATTGTCGGTGAGATCTGCCGCGCGCATCTGGCGCAAATCAGCCTGCATGATGGTGAGCACGCAGGGTTGAAGGTGCGGGTGAGTTTTATCTCCGGGGAGTAACACAACATCTGTGGCGAGGGGGCAAGCCCCCTCGCCACAATGATCAGTAAAACATCGTGCGTGTTTCTTCCAGGTCGGCGCATATCGCCTTGTCGTCAAAGTCGATTCCAAGTGCCTTGTAGGCCGGTACATTCAATGCATCGGCACGGGCGAGCGGGTGATCGGTGTCCTGCAGGCAATACAGGCTGGCCACCTGCACCAGATCCACATAATCGACCTGCGCAGACTGGCGTTTGAAGTTCAGGTACAGCTGCGGCACTTGCACCAGCATGTCGGGAAATTCCCAGACCCTGAGCAGTTTTTCGCCGATCAGCGGATGAATCTGGTCGATCACATGGTTGAGGCTGACCGGGTCGGACAGCAGCTCATAGTGATCTTCGGCGTAGGTCAGGATCGGCAGCACGCCGATCTGATGCACCAGCCCGCCAAGGGCTGCCTGATCGGGCTTGAGTCGGGTATGGCGGCGGCACAAGGCGTAGCTGACGCCGGCGATTTCCAGGCTTTTACGCCAGACATCGCGCATCTTCTGTTCAACCACGTCGGAGCGGGCATGGAAAATCTGCTCCATGACCAGGCCGATCGCCAGATTGCAGCTGTAGTTGATGCCCAGGCGGGTGATCGCGGTATGCAGATCGGTCACTTCCTGGGTCGCGCGCAACAGTGGGCTGTTGACCACTTTGATCAGGCGTGCCGACAGCGCGGTATCGCGGCCGATCACTTTGCTCAGGGTACTGACGCTGACTTCCGGGTTTTCTGCGGCCTTGCGAATCTGCAGGGCCACTTCCGGTAACGTTGGCAGAACCAGGTCATCGTTATTGATGGCCTCAACCAAATCCTTTTGGACCTTTTCCGCCAGTTCGCTCATTTAGTCTCTCTAGGTGTTGCGCCAAATGCTGCCGTTATTGCTGGATTTCGCGATCGCGGTCCAGTTCATAAGGCAGGTCGAGCAGCTGCAGGGACGGCCCTTCGAGCTCGCCCAGGTGGATGTCTCCACTGTCTGCTGCTTCGGCTTGCAACACAGCCAGGAGCTCAATGTTCTGCCCGGCGTGGGCAGCCAGCACCACTTCGCCAATGGAACTGCCATGGGTCGGGGAAAACAGCGCGGTACCCGGTTCAGGCCGTTCGCTGGCCGTCAGTTGCAGGTGATACAAACGGCGCTTGAGTTTGCCCAGGTATTGCATGCGCGCGACGATTTCCTGCCCGGTGTAGCAACCTTTCTTGAAACTCACGCCACCGACCGCTTGCAGGTTGAGCATCTGCGGGATGAACAACTCGCGGGTGCCGGGCATGACCTGGCCGATCCCTGCGCGGACCTGGCCCAGCAGCCATTGATTGAGGTCGCCTTCGCTCAGCACCGCCGATAGCTTGCCTTTGACCGCATCGGCTTGACCGGCGGCAACCCAAAACTCGGCGCGTTGCGGCGAGACACGGATGGCAATCAGCCCATCGTTGCGCACGACGCTGTCGGTTTCTGCCGGCAGGTCCAGACCGAGGCTGACCAGTGCAGCGTCGCCATGGTCAACGCCGAAGCGAACCCAGGCGGCACTTTCATCGGTCAGTTTCGACTTGGAAAACACCGCGTATTTTTTCAGGTCCGTCAATTGCGGTTCGAGCAATTCGGTGGCCATGGCCAGGACTACGCCGTCACTCTCGAGCAGGATGCGGAAACTCGATTGCATCCGGCCTTTCTGGGTGCAGCGCGCACCGAGGCTGGCCCGGGAATCGCTCAGGTAGTTGAGATTGCAGGTCAGTTGGCCTTGCAGGAATTTGCTGGCGTCCGCGCCGCGGACCGCGAGAACACCTTCATGAGAAAGCGTGCAGAAAAAAGCAGAATCGGCCATGGGTCATCGCAGGGTAAAGAGTCTGGCGGACATCATAAGGGGGCGCCTTCGAAATGGGTAGTTCACAAAGGATCACCGGTGCCCGACCAAAGCCGACTGTTCGACGGAGCGCGGGCCTGTATACTTGCGGCCTATTTGAGGAGCGCTCCATGGTCGAAGATGTTGAACTGAACCGCCTCTACTGGCACAGCCGCCGCGGCATGCTTGAGCTTGACGTGCTGCTGGTGCCGTTTGTGAAAGAGGTTTACCAGCACCTCAACGAGGTTGATCGCGCCTGCTACGTCAGGTTGCTCGAATGCGAAGATCAGGACATGTTCGGTTGGTTCATGGAACGCAACGAATCCGAAGATCCTGAGCTGCAACGCATGGTTCGCATGATCCTGGATCGTGTCCAGCCCAAGTAATTCGTTCGAATGCCGCTGGCATGCCTCTCGGCAGTTGCTGGCGGCGTATCTTCTGGCCCAGCTGCTCGCGTTGGGTTCGTTGTTTTTACTGTCGATTCCGCTCTGGGCCAGCTCGCTTGGCGTTGTGCTGTGCGTGGCTCACGGAGTCTGGCTGTTGCCCCGGCAAATCTTGTTGACGCACCCGCAGGCCTTTTGCGGCTTGCGGCGCGATGCCGATGGCTGGCAGTTGTGGAGTCGGGCCAAGGGTTGGCAGCCCGTGCAGCTAAGGCCGGACAGCCTGGCGCTGCCGTTGGTGGTGGTACTGCGTTTTCGACTACGTGGTGAGCGCCGGGTCCGGGCTATTTGCGTGCCCCGGGATGCGCAGGCGGCGGATGTGCACCGACGCCTGCGGGTCCGGCTCAAATTCAGCCGACGTAGGTGGGCGGCACCAGAATAGTGTCCAGCGCGACCGGCAACAGGTTCGGGTAGTCGAGGGTGTAATGCAGGCCACGGCTTTCCTTGCGCTCCATGGCTGACAGAATCATCAGCTCGGCCACTTGAGCCAGGTTGCGCAGCTCGATCAAATCCCGGCTGACCTTGTAGTTACTGTAGAACTCGTCGATTTCATCCAGCAGCAATTGCACGCGGTGTTGCGCCCGTTGCAGGCGCTTGTTGGTGCGCACGATGCCGACGTAGTCCCACATGAATCGCCGCAGCTCATCCCAGTTGTGCGCAATGATCACGTCTTCATCGGAATCGGTGACCTGGCTCGCATCCCAGGCGGGAAGGGGGGCTGGCATCGGAATCCGGGGCAGCTGTTCGAGAATGTCTGCGGCCGCCGAGCGGGCATAAACGAAACATTCCAGCAGCGAGTTGCTGGCCATGCGGTTGGCGCCGTGCAGGCCGGTGAAACTGGTTTCGCCAATGGCGTACAGACCCGGCACGTCGGTGCGGCCCTGTTGATCGACCATCACACCACCGCAGGTGTAGTGCGCAGCCGGGACCACCGGAATCGGTTGCCTGGTGATGTCGATGGAAAATTCCAGGCAGCGTTCGTACACCGTCGGGAAGTGCGTCTTGATGAAAGCTTCGGGCTTGTGGCTGATGTCCAGATAGACGCAATCGACGCCCAGGCGCTTCATTTCATGGTCGATGGCCCGGGCGACGATGTCCCGTGGTGCCAATTCGGCCCGTGGATCGAAGCGCTGCATGAAGCGCTCACCGTTGGGCAGCTTCAGGTGGGCGCCTTCGCCTCGCAGGGCTTCGGTGATCAGGAAGCTCTTGGCTTGCGGGTGATACAGGCAAGTGGGGTGGAACTGATTGAACTCCAGGTTCGCCACCCGGCAGCCCGAGCGCCAGGCCATGGCGATACCATCGCCGCAGGCGCCGTCGGGGTTACTGGTGTACAGGTAAACCTTGGCCGCACCACCGGAGGCGAGGATCACAAAGCGGGCGCCGTAGGTGTCGACTTCGCCGGTGCCGCGATTGAGCACATAAGCACCGAGGCAGCGATCACCTTCCAGGCCCAGGCGTTTCTCCGTGATCAGGTCAACCGCCACCCGCTGTTCCAGCAGTTCGATGTTCGGCCGTTTCCTGGCCTGGTCGAGCAGGGTTGTGAAAATGGCTGCACCCGTGGCATCGGCGGCGTGGATGATGCGCCGATGGCTGTGGCCGCCCTCGCGGGTCAGGTGGAACTCGAAGCCGCCATCTTCGTTGCCCGACTGTTCATCGCGGGTAAAGGGCACGCCCTGGTCGATCAGCCACTGAATGGCTTCCTTGCTGTGCTCGACGGTAAAGCGCACAGCGTCCTCATGGCACAGGCCGCCACCGGCATTGAGCGTGTCATCGACATGGGATTCAACGGTATCGGTATCATCCAGAACGGCCGCAACGCCGCCTTGGGCCCAGAACGTCGAGCCATTGGCGAGGTTGCCCTTGCTCAGTACGGCAATGCGCAAATGACCGGGCAAGGTCAGCGCAAGGCTCAAGCCGGCAGCACCGCTGCCAATTACCAGAACATCGTGTTGAAACTGTTGGCTCATTTCAGGATTCCGCTCAAAGCGACCCGGGTCGGGGGTTGGCACAGCTGGACTGGCGAGTCAAAGCAGCCGCACTGCCCTCTAGTATATAGAGGGGGGGAGCGGCACAATACCCGAGCTGGCATGGCATTGTGAAACTACTGTGACGCAAAACATCGGTCGCTTCGTCGGATGTTTTTCTGCCCGTTGGGCGCGAGAATGACTGTATCGCCGATTTAACCGTCTTTTTCCCTTCACGGTTGCACAATGTCAGGTCGGCGCGGCTATAAATATTTGGAACTTTTGCCAAAGGGCCAAGATCAATAGACGGTTGTCTGAAACAAGGGACAGTGTCGGCTTCAGTGCGAGATTGCAGTGCGATCCTTGCCGAAGAGTCCGATGACAAGATTATCCGCGCGGCCGGGTCAACTCGTGCTGCGCTTTTCGTGCGTGCCAAATCAGAGCCCGCAGGAAACTTGCCTGGAGGGGGAGAACTTTTGCGAAAAGCCCGAGTCTATGTTTGCAAGTCTGGTGATTTACTTCTGCAAGCCTCCTCCGAGCTCATCGAGGAGTGTTCATGCTAACCCAGGAAGAGGATCAGCAACTGGTCGAGCGCGTTCAGCGCGGCGACAAGCGTGCTTTCGATCTGCTAGTGCTGAAATACCAGCACAAAATTCTCGGGTTGATCGTGCGTTTCGTGCACGACACCCATGAAGCCCAGGATGTGGCACAAGAAGCCTTTATCAAGGCGTACCGTGCACTTGGAAATTTTCGCGGAGACAGCGCGTTTTATACGTGGCTTTACCGCATCGCCATCAACACGGCGAAAAATTATCTGGTTTCACGCGGCCGTCGGCCGCCGGATAGCGATGTCAGTTCCGAGGATGCAGAGTTCTACGATGGCGATCATGGCCTCAAGGATCTCGAGTCGCCAGAGCGGGCTTTGCTGCGGGATGAGATTGAAGGCACCGTCCATCGAACCATTCAGCAACTGCCGGAAGATTTACGTACGGCTTTAACTTTACGTGAATTTGATGGTCTGAGTTACGAGGACATTGCGAGCGTCATGCAATGTCCGGTAGGCACCGTGCGCTCCCGGATCTTCCGCGCCCGGGAGGCCATCGACAAAGCCCTGCAGCCGTTGTTGCAGGAAAACTAAAGACAGCGGCGACAGCCAAGAGAGGAACGCCATGAGTCGTGAAGCCCTGCAGGAATCGCTGTCCGCAGTGATGGATAACGAAGCGGACGAATTGGAATTGCGTCGGGTATTGAACGCCTGCGACGATGTTGAAACCCGTGAAACCTGGGCTCGTTATCAGATCGCTCGGGCAGTGATGCACAAGGATCTGCTGCTTCCACGTCTGGACATCGCGGCGGCTGTTTCTGCTGCCCTGGCCGACGAAGCCGTACCGGCAAAGCCTTCCCGTGGTCCATGGCGTAGCCTGGGTCGTCTGGCGGTCGCAGCTTCCGTGACCCTGGCGGTGCTGGCCGGTGTGCGTCTGTACAACCAGGATGAGATCGCCGGTGTCGAACTGGCCCAGCAATCCAGCCAACCCGCACTGGCCGCTCCTCAAGTAAAAGGCCCTGCTGTTCTGGCAGGCTACAATGAGAGTTCGGAAGCTACTGGCCCCATGGCCAGCGGTGTATTGCAAGGTCAGCCAGGCTGGCACGATCAGCGTCTGCCAGGCTATTTGCGCCAGCATGCTCAACAGGCTGCACTGAAAGGCACTGAGAGCGCTCTGCCGTACGCTCGTGCCGCAAGTCTGGAAAACCGTTAAGGAGGACCATGCGCGCCATACCTCTACTTTCGCTTCTGCTCAGCGGCTGGTTCATCGTTCCAGCCCAAGCCGATGATGCCCAGGACTGGTTGACCCGCCTGGGCCAGGCAGAGCAACAGCAAAGCTTTCAGGGTACTTTCGTCTACGAGCGTAACGGTAGTTTTTCTACCCATAACATCTGGCACCGTGTCCAGGATGGAAAAGTCCGTGAGCGATTGATCCAGCTCGACGGCTCCGCTCAAGAAGTCGTTCGCATTGATGGGCAAACTCAATGCGTAAGCGGCACACTGATAGCAGGGCTTGGGGACTCCCCGAACTCCGCCGCCCGTGCACTCGATCCTCAAAAGCTCAAGAATTGGTATGACCTCGCTGTTGTCGGCAAGTCGCGTGTCGCCGGGCGTTCCGCGGTGATCGTATCGCTGACACCCCGCGATCAACACCGCTACGGTTTTGAACTGCATCTGGATAAAGAAACCGGCCTGCCTCTGAAGTCTTTGTTATTGGACGACAAGGGACGGTTGTTGGAGCGCTTCCAGTTTACGCGACTGGATACCGCTGACGCTCCTTCCGAAAAAGACCTGCAGGCCAGCAATGATTGCAAGCCCGTCAATCTCGAAAGTGACAAGGCTTCTGCCGTCAAGTCTGCTCAGGTCTGGCGCTCCGACTGGTTGCCGCCCGGCTTCGAGCTGACCAGCAGCACCGCTCGCAAGGATCCGGAGACCAAAACCCAGGTCAATAGCCTGATGTATGACGATGGTCTGACGCGCTTTTCGGTATTCCTCGAGCCGCTGAATGGCGCAACAGTCACCGATACCCGCACTCAGTTGGGGCCGACCGTTGCGGTTTCCCGGCGCTTGACCACGGCACAGGGTGAGATGATGGTAACCGTCGTCGGTGAAATACCAGTCGGTACCGCTGAGCGGATAGCGCTTTCGATGCGTACCGACGCCGCTGCGACCAAGCAGTGAGCTGAATTCGAAATGTTTCGTGAGCATTTCAATTTGCTAAAATCCCGTAAATTTCATATAGGTCAGAGTCCCTCGGCTCTGGCCTTGTTTGTTGTTCCCGGAACAAAAATACCGGCGTATTGTTCCCGGTGTTTCTTGCTCCATATCGCTTAACCATGCTCGTCGTAACGGGAGCCGTATGTCGATACCACGCTTGAAGTCCTACCTTTCCATTATTGCCACCGTACTGGTGCTTGGTCAGGCGGTCACCGCCCAAGCGGTCGAATTGCCTGACTTTACGCAACTGGTCGAACAGGCCTCGCCTGCGGTCGTGAACATCAGTACCACGCAAAAGCTGCCGGATCGCCAAGTCAGCCAGCAAATGCCCGACCTCGAAGGCTTGCCGCCTATGCTGCGCGAATTCTTCGAGCGAGGCATGCCGCCGCAATCGCGTTCACCTCGCGACCGTCAGCGCGAGGCAACTTCCCTGGGGTCGGGTTTCATCATCTCTACTGATGGCTATATCCTGACCAACAACCACGTGATCGCCGATGCTGACGAAATCCTCGTCCGCCTGGCTGATCGCAGCGAAATGAAAGCCAAGCTGATCGGTACCGATCCACGTTCCGACGTGGCGCTGCTGAAAATCGAAGGCAAGGACCTGCCGGTGCTGAAGCTCGGTAAATCCCAGGACCTGAAGGCTGGCCAATGGGTTGTCGCGATTGGTTCGCCATTCGGCTTTGACCACACGGTGACCCAGGGCATCGTCAGTGCCGTCGGTCGCAGCCTGCCGAACGAAAACTATGTACCGTTCATCCAGACCGACGTACCGATCAACCCGGGTAACTCGGGCGGCCCGCTGTTCAACCTGAACGGTGAGGTGGTCGGGATCAACTCGCAGATCTACACCCGCTCCGGTGGCTTCATGGGTGTGTCGTTTGCGATCCCGATCGACGTGGCCATGGATGTTTCCAATCAGCTGAAATCCGGTGGAAAAGTCAGCCGAGGCTGGCTGGGTGTCGTGATTCAGGAAGTCAGCAAGGACCTGGCCGAGTCGTTCGGTCTGGAGAAGCCGGCGGGTGCGCTGGTTGCTCAGATTCAGGATGATGGCCCGGCTGCCAAAGGTGGCCTGCAAGTCGGCGACGTGATCCTGAGCATGAACGGTCAGCCAATCGTCATGTCGGCCGACCTGCCGCATCTCGTTGGTGCGTTGAAGGCTGGCGCAAAAGCCAATCTGGAAGTGATTCGTGACGGCAAGCGCAAGAAAGTCGAGCTGACCGTCGGTGCAATTCCGGAAGAAGCTAAAGAGCTGGATGCCGAGCCAAAATCCAGCATCGAGCGCAGTAGCAATCGCCTCGGTGTTTCTGTGGTCGAGTTGACTGACGACCAGAAGAAAACCTATGACCTCAAAGGCGGTGTGATGATCAAGGAAGTGCAGGACGGTCCTGCCGCCATGATCGGCTTGCAGCCGGGTGATGTGATCACCCACCTGAACAACCAGGCCATCGGTTCCACCAAGGAGTTCGCAGACATCGCCAAGGCGCTGCCAAAGAACCGTTCGGTGTCGATGCGGGTACTGCGTCAGGGGCGAGCGAGCTTCATCACCTTCAAGCTGGCTGAGTAATCCGGTAGCCCGCTGAATAAAAAACCGCCTCATAAGGGGCGGTTTTTTTATGTCCGGACTTTTTGTCTCCGGGGGGTGTCAGCCCATCATGTCCTTGATCATGCGCTCTTGTTCCATCAGCTCACGTTGCCGTGCGTCGATCCGCGAAGACAGCGGGAAGTTCGTGCCGGCCTTGCGTTTGGCGAAGTCCAGTTGCTGAATGGCCTGTTTATAGTCCCCGACCAGTGCAAAGTATTCGGCGCGAGCCTGATGCAAGCCGATGATATTGCCCGACAGGCCGCGTGTCTCGGCAACCTGATACCACACGTCCGGATCATCCGGGCGGGACTTGAGCAGGCCTTCGAGGGCTTTCTCCGCATCCGCAGTACGGTTCTGCTTGAGCAGCAGGTCGACTCGAATCTGGTTCAGCGGGTAGTTGCCAGCGTATTGGCCCATCAACCGGTCAACCCGGGACTGGGCATCGGGCAGGCGATTGTTGGTGATGTCCAGATCCACCTGAGCTAGGTTGTAGATGATTTCGTTGGGTGCCTTGGCCAGCAACTGCTTGAGGTTTTCCCGTGCTTCGTTCAGTTGGCCGCCCTTGATCTGGGCGATCGCCAGGCCGTAGCGTGCTACGTCGTTTTTCGGGTTCTCGTCGAGCTGGGCGCGGAAGCGCTTGGCGCCAAGTCCCGGGGTTTCTTCATAGATCAGTTGAACGCGTGCGCGGATCAGTTGGTAGCGCATGCTGTCTTCGATACCTCCCTTTGGAAACTGTTCGGCGCGGTTGCGGGTGTCGGCGATACGCGATTCGGTGACCGGGTGAGTCAGCAGAAATTCCGGTGGCTTGGCATCGTAGCGGTACTGACGCCCCAGGCGCTCGAACATGCTGGGCATCGAGCGGGGATCGTAACCGGCCTTTTCCAGATTGAGGATGCCGATACGGTCGGCTTCCTGCTCGTTCTGACGGGAGAATCGCCGCTGTTCCTGGATGGCTGCGGCCTGTGTGCCGGCAATGGCTGCAATCCCGGCGTTACCGCCACCTGCGGCTGCAACCACGATGCCGGCCAGCAATGCAGCCATCATCGGTACTTGCATGCGTTGTTGCGCTTCGACGCCCCGGGCAAAGTGGCGTTGCGACAAGTGAGCCAGTTCGTGCGCCAGTACCGAAGCGTATTCGCCTTCGGTCTGGGCGTAGAGGAACAGGCCACCGTTGACCCCGACGATCCCGCCGGGTGCCGCAAAGGCGTTGAGCTGCGGGCTGTTGATCAGGATGAACTCCAGGCGCCGGTCAGTGACCTGGCTGGTCTCCACCAGTCGGTAGACGCTGGATTCCACGTAATTCTTGAGTTGCGGATCGTTGAGCTGTGAAACCTGACTGCGCAACATGGCCAGCCAGGCGCGGCCGAGCTGGTATTCCTGTTGCGGTGAGACAATGGCAGAACTGGCGTCGCCGAGTGACGGCAGGTCGTCGGCGAAGCCCGGTGAGGCGAGCAGGCAAGCGAGCGTCAGCAGGGTAGGGCGCAAAAATGTCATGCACAAAGCCTTAGTCGACAAAGACCTTACTGTAGCCGGACACCGGCGTTGCGACCAGATATTCTAGGCAGCCCAACTGCCTGACCCGGAGTGATGCAATGACCGACGCTGTAGAGCATGACGTTGAACTGGACGCCAGCGGCCTGAATTGCCCGTTGCCGTTGCTCAAGGCCAAGATGGAACTCAACCGGCTGGCCAGTGGTGCGGTGCTCAAGGTCATCGCCACCGATGCAGGTTCGCAACGTGACTTTCGCACCTTTGCCCGATTGGCCGGTCATACCCTGCTTCGTGAAGAAGAAGAGGCGGGTGTTTACCGCTACTGGTTGAAAAAAGCCTGAATTCGGCTGCGTTTGCTCCTAAGGATTATTGATGTTCAAAGTGTTACGCGACTGGATTCAGCGCTATTTCTCCGATGAAGAAGCGGTGGTGCTGGCTGTCCTGCTGTTTCTGGCATTCACCGTCGTACTGACCTTGGGCGGTATGCTGGCGCCGGTACTCGCCGGGATGGTGCTGGCGTACCTGATGCAGGGGCTGGTGGTGGCCCTCGAGCGCCTGCGCGTGCCGGGTTGGGCCGCGGTGGGGCTGGTCTTTGCGTTGTTCATGGGGCTGTTGCTGGTATTCATCGTGGTTGTCGTGCCGTTGTTGTGGCACCAACTGATCACGTTGTTCAACGAGTTGCCCGGCATGCTTGCCAAGTGGCAGTCGCTGTTGCTGCTGCTGCCAGAGCGTTATCCGCACCTGGTATCCGATGAACAAGTGTTGCGGGCCATCGAAGTGGCGCGGGGCGAGATCGGCAAATTTGGTCAGTGGGCACTGACGTTCTCGCTGTCGAGCCTGCCACTGCTTGTGAACATCATGATCTACCTGGTGCTGGTGCCGATTCTGGTGTTCTTCTTTCTCAAGGATCGGGCCATGATCGGCCAGTGGGTCCGTGGTTACCTGCCCCGTGAGCGGGCGTTGATCACCCGGGTCGCCCATGACATGAACCGGCAGATTGCCAACTACATTCGCGGCAAGGTCATCGAAATCTTCATTTGCGGTGGCGTGACCTACATCGCCTTTGTTGTTCTTGAGCTCAATTACGCGGCGCTGCTGGCACTGCTGGTGGGGATCTCGGTGGTGGTGCCTTATGTCGGTGCCGTGGTGGTGACTGTTCCCGTGTTTCTGATTGCGCTGTTCCAGTGGGGCTGGAGCGATCAGTTCATTTACTTGATGGCGGTCTACGGGATCATCCAGACGCTGGATGGCAACGTGCTGGTGCCATTGCTGTTTTCGGAGGCGGTCAACCTGCACCCGGTGGCGATCATCTGCGCTGTGCTGCTGTTTGGCGGGTTGTGGGGCTTCTGGGGGGTGTTCTTTGCGATTCCCCTGGCGACGCTGTTCAAGGCGGTGCTGGATGCGTGGCCGCGCAAGGAGCCGGTGGTGGCGCCTCTGCTTTAAATCGGTGGAGATGCAAAAAGATCGCAGCCTGTGGCAGCTCCTACAGGAGCACCTCGATCGGCGTAGGAGCTGCCGAAGGCTGCGATCTTTTTTGTATCAGGCCTTGTTCAGGGCCTGAGCCGCCGTCAATACCGCATCGACATGCCCCGGCACCTTCACGCCGCGCCATTCCTGGCGCAACACGCCTTTGGCGTCGATCAGGAAGGTGCTGCGATCCACGCCCATGTATTCCTTGCCGTAGAGCTTTTTCAGCTTGATCACGTCGAACAGCTGGCAGATGGCTTCGTCCTTGTCGCTGATCAGCTCAAAGGGGAATTCCTGCTTGCACTTGAAGTTCTCGTGGGATTTCAGGCTGTCGCGAGATACGCCGAACACTTCGGTATTGGCAGCCTTGAACGCTGCATACTGATCACGAAAGCCTTGCCCCTCGGTGGTGCAACCCGGCGTGCTGTCCTTGGGGTAGAAGTAGATCACCACCTGCTTGCCTTTCAGATCAGCGAGGCTGACGGTGTGCCCGCTGGTGGCGGGGGCTTGGAAATCGGCAACCGGTTGGTCGATGGCAACGGCCATGAAAGCTTCCTTACATTGGGTTCTGTGGGCGCCAGGGTTCGATCAGGGCATCGAGGTTCAGCGCGTCGGCAAAATCCAGGAACTGATCGCGCAGCCAGCTGATTTGCACGCCGGCCGGCAATGTCACGGTAAACGTGGCGTTGAGCATGGTGCCGCCGGTCTGCGGAGCCTGATAAGTGTCGCAGGTCAGGTTTTCCAGCTCGACATTGTGATCCATGAAAAACTGGCACAGCTCGTTGATGATGTCCGAGCGGTAGGCCGAGCTGACATAAGCGACGTACGGCAGGGCCTGGGGGCGGTTTTCCAGGGCGGCGCTGCGCACCACGTTGACCGTGAACGCATGCCGCTTGGCCAGTACTGGCAGGCTGCCTTCCAGGCGTGCCAGAGCATCCCAGCTGCCGGAGATTTCCAGCACCAGCGCACTGCATTCGCCATGACGGGTCAGGCGAGAAGTGACCACGGCGCAGCGGTTTTCATGGCTGGCGCGGCACAGGACGTTGGTCAGCTCCATGGGGTTGGCGCCGAGGGCACTGATGACAAGGAATTGTTCGCGAACTGTGGGGGTGGACATGCAGCATTCCTAAAGCGATGAGCGGTCGATACGTCAAAGGGCCGATTTACCGGGAGCGAGCCTGCGGATGCGAACTCAGAAAGCCCCGAGTGACAGGTTGCGACGTGCTCCGGCAGGGCGGGAGCGAGGCGTGGCAACGCTGGATCAGGGCTTGTGATGCCGAAAATGGAGGCTGAAACCCGACGGACGAGCTTGTCTGTACCGATCAAAGTCTGAAGGGTAGCGAAAACCGGCGCCAAGGGGAATGGCGGCAGCACAGTACTTCGCTTGTGCAAGCATCTTGGCGCCAGTACCATTACGGCTCTCTTTTTCCGGCAGGAGCGGTTTCATGATTGCGGGCAGTATGGTGGCACTGGTCACACCCATGGATGCACAGGGGCGTCTTGACTGGGACAGCCTCAGCAAACTCGTGGACTTCCACCTTGAAAACGGCACCCATGCCATTGTCGCCGTCGGTACCACCGGCGAATCGGCAACCCTCGACGTCAACGAGCACATCGCAGTCATCCGCGCCGTGGTCAAGCAGGTCAACGGTCGCATTCCGGTGATCGCCGGTACCGGCGCCAATTCGACCCGCGAAGCCGTCGAATTGACCCGCAATGCCAAGGAAGCCGGCGCCGATGCCTGCCTGCTGGTCGTGCCGTACTATAACAAGCCGACCCAGGAAGGCCTGTACCTGCACTTCAAGCACATCGCCGAAGCGGTCGACATCCCGCAGATTCTCTACAACGTTCCCGGCCGCACCTCCTGCGACATGCAGGCCGAGACCGTGATCCGCCTGTCCACCGTGCCGAACATCATCGGCATCAAGGAAGCGACCGGCGACCTCAAGCGCGCCAAGGCCATCCTTGACGGCGTTAGCAAGGACTTCATCGTCCTTTCCGGCGATGATCCGACCGCGGTCGAGCTGATCCTGATGGGCGGCAAGGGCAATATCTCCGTCACTGCCAACGTCGCGCCACGTGAAATGGCCGATCTGTGCGAGGCCGCCCTCAAGGGGGATGCCGAGACCGCACGGGCAATCAACGAAAAACTGATGCCGCTGCACAAGGACCTGTTCATCGAAGCCAACCCGATTCCGGTGAAGTGGGCTTTGGTTGAAATGGGCCTGATGCACGAAGGCATTCGCCTGCCGTTGACCTGGCTGAGCACACCTTGTCACGAAACGCTGCGCACGGCCCTGCGCCAATGCGGCGTCCTGGTTTAATTGAGGAAGTACAACGCATGAAGCGAATGGCCGGACTTTCCGCACTTGCCTTGATTATCTCCAGCACCAGTGGCTGTGGATGGGTCTGGGGCCCGGAAGGTTATTTCCGTGACCGTGGTAGCGATTACCTGCAAGCGCAACAGACTGCGCCGATGCAAATACCGCAGGATATCCATGACGCCAAGCGTCTGGATCCGCTGTTGCCGATCCCGCGCAACGTGGCTGATGACACTGAGAAGGGCGAGTACATCGTGCCTCGTCCGCAACCACTGACGGCGGCTGCGGACGCCAGCCCCTATTCCCTGCAGAAGAGCGGCGGCTCCAGCTCCATCCTGGCGCAGAATCCGCCGGCTGAAATCTGGCCAGTGGCCGTTCAGTTCTTTCAGGACAACGGTTTCCGTCTGCATGAACAGCGTCCGCAAACCGGTGAGTTCACCACGACCTGGCAGCACTCCGATGAACTGTCCGCCGCCATGGGCAAACGCCTGAGCGCGGCCGGCGTCAGCACGGACAGCGAAACCCGCGTGCGGGTGCGCATCGAGCCGGGTGTGCAGCGCAACACCAGTGAAGTCTATGTGGTCAGCGCCGAGCGTCCTGCCGGCAGCACCGCTGACGTGGCTTTCACCAACCGTTCGGTCAACACTGGCCTGGACGCGGCACTGGTCGACGACATGCTTGCGAGCATGAGCCGTATCTCGGAGAAGGGCGGTTCGGTTTCCATGTTGGCTTCACGTGATTTCGACGCGCCTAGCCGTGTCAGCCTGAGCGAAGACGGCAGCGGCAACCCTGTGCTCAACGTCGGTACCGACCTGGATCGTGCCTGGTCGAGCGTCGGTCGTGCGCTGGAACAAGGTGAATGGCGTGTTGAAGACATCAACCGCAGCCTGGGCCTGTACTACATCAACCTGGCCGAAAAAGCCGAGAAGAAAGACGACAAGCCTGGCTTCCTCAGCAGCCTGTTCGGCAGTGCGCCGAGCAAGGAAGAGCTGGATGCCCGCGCCGAGCGTTATCAGGTTCGCCTGAGCAAGGTTGGCGAGAACGTCCAGGTCACCGTCGAGAAAAACATCAACACCGTGGCGCCGCCAGAGGTAGCGCGTAAAGTGTTGAGCAAGATTCAGGACAACCTGGGCTGATCTTATGCGTTTTGCCGTTCTCGGCAGCGGCAGTCAAGGGAATGGCACGCTGATAGCCAGCGCTGATACGTACGTGTTGGTGGATTGTGGTTTTTCCCTGCGGGAAACCGAAAAACGCCTGCTGCGCCTGGGTGTGAACCCTGCGCAGCTGAGCGCGATACTCGTGACCCACGAACATGCCGACCACGTGCATGGCGTGGGTTTGCTGTCTCGGCGCTACAATCTGCCTGTCTACCTCAGTCGCGGGACCTTGCGCGGGATGCGCAAACCGATTGAACCCGCAGGCTTTCTGGCTGGCGGCGAGCAACTGCAAATCGGCAACTTGAGCATCGGTGTCATTGCCGTGGCCCACGATGCACAAGAGCCGACGCAGTATGTCTTCAGTGACGGTGAGCGGCGCTTCGGCCTGTTGACCGACCTGGGCTCGTATTGCGACAAGGTGCTGGACGGCTATCGGGACCTCGATGCGTTGATGATCGAGTCCAATCACTGCCGTGACATGCTGGCTCGCGGTCATTACCCGTACTTTCTCAAGCAACGGGTGGGCGGTGAACTGGGACATTTGAATAACCATCAGGCGGCATTCCTGGTGGCCGAGTTGGGCTGGAAAGACCTGCAACACCTGGTCCTGGCCCATCTGAGCAGCAAGAACAACCTGCCGCGGCTGGCCCGGCAATGTTTTGTCGACACCCTCGGGTGCGACCCGGACTGGCTGCAACTGGCCGATCAAGATTCAGGGCTCGACTGGCGCCACATCGCCTAGCCCATCTACTTAGCAAGCGGAGCCCATCATGGAAAAACGTGAAGAACTCTACCGCGGCAAAGCAAAGTCGGTTTACAAGACCGACGACGCTAACCGTTTGATCCTGCTGTTTCGCAACGACACCTCGGCTTTCGATGGCAAGCGTATCGAACAGCTCGACCGCAAAGGCATGGTGAACAACAAGTTCAACGCCTTCATCATGCAGAAGCTCGAAGCTGCTGGCGTGCCGACCCAATTCGATAAGCTGCTGGGCGACAACGAATGCCTGGTGAAAAAACTCGACATGATCCCGGTCGAGTGCGTCGTGCGTAACTACGCCGCCGGCAGCCTGGTCAAGCGTCTGGGTGTCGAAGAGGGCATGAAGCTCAACCCTTACACCTTCGAGCTGTTCCTGAAGGACGACGCCAAGGGCGACCCGTTCATCAACGAATCCCACGTTGTGGCCTTTGGTTGGGGCACCGCCGAGCAACTGGTTCGCATGAAAGAACTGTCGCTCAAGGTCAACGAAGTCCTGAGCAAACTGTTCGACGACGCCGGCCTGCTGCTGGTCGACTTCAAGCTAGAATTCGGCGTGTACCACGATGGCTCCATCGTGCTGGGCGACGAATTCAGCCCGGACGGCTGCCGCCTGTGGGACAAGGCGACTGGCAAGAAAATGGACAAGGACCGCTTCCGTCAGGGCCTCGGTGACGTCATCGAAGCCTACGAAGAAGTCGCCAATCGTCTTGGCGTACCGCTTTAACCGACGCAAGCATCTGATAGCACAGAAATATTTCGCTTAGGGGGTTCGCTTCCTGCGAAAGTGTTGTTATGATGCGCGCCGTTGGAGAGATGCCAGAGTGGCCGAATGGGACGGATTCGAAATCCGTTGTACCTTCACCGGTACCTAGGGTTCGAATCCCTATCTCTCCGCCATAAATACCAAAGAAATCCCGCGAGTTAGACGCTCTGCGGGATTTTTTTTGCCTGCTGAAAAGTCACGCGACTATCAAATCGACCATCAAACGATGTGCGCCATTCAATGGACGTTCATGCTTGTCCGGGGCTGTCGGTGGACGGGGCGTTTTTTCCCACGAGCGGCGCATCATGGCAGCTATTCCCTTTCGGGAAGACTCGGAACTGATCACAAGTCCGCCTTGTCCGCCCAGCTACGGCGACATTAGGGTGCGGAGCGTGACTCCAGGTCTATTTCCGTCGGCCACCGCACCTTGGGCGCCAAACGGCGCGCGAGGTTGAAGGTCGCATCTTCGTTGTTCCAGTCGCGGGGCGGGCGGGGGAAGGTGGGCAGGGCTTGCGGGCCTTGTTGCATGAACAGTTGGGCCATGGCCCAGTACATCTCGCCTTGTTGAATCTCGTGGGCGAAATGAAAACGATCGATCACGTGGTGGGTGCCAGGTTTCACCACGGCGAGGGTGACGGTTTCGATGAGGCCCCCGCTGCCCATGGGGCCGTACACGCTGCAAGCTTCGGCGCGCAGATCATCCCAGTCATAGACTTCGACTCGCACGCCCCAAGCGGTGCGGCTGAAGGGCCTGAGTCCGTCACGGTGAAAGCGATAGACATAGACTTTGCGTCGAAAGCGGTTGAAGCGAATGGGTTCGTCACGTGGAGGGGCAACGTCCATTCGCCAGAAGTAAATCCCCAGCCATATGCCGATACCTATCGGGACGAGCTCCAATATTTTGGATAACAAAGAAGAAGGGGTTGGAGAACTGGCGTGGATCATTATCAGGAAAATTGCTAAGGACAATGCCATTGCAAACATGAATGCGGCACACCAAATGCCTACGCCACTCATTCTCACTGTGGCGCGCGCCAACTCGAGATACACGTTGCCAACATGATTGGGCGGATTCGAGAGTACGGGAGGGTACGGTTCAATAGAGGGCGACTCATTTGGCCCCGGCAGATCGCGCTTCCAGCCAGGAGCAGGTTTGTCGAGTAAAGGAGCTTTAAATACCATGATGAGCAGTTCCAGTTCGGGGTGAACGCCGCTTGTAATCTTTAGCCTGTCGCATAGGGGCGTTAGACGAAGGGCAAGCGTCGTTTCGAGGCTCCGCGTTGAGGGGGCCTATTCAGGGTGCGGTGCGTGACTCCAGGTCTATTTCCGCAGGCCACCGCACTTTGGGAGCCAAACGGCGCGCGAGGTTGAAGGTCGCGTCTTCGTTGTTCCAGTCGCGGGGCGGGCGGGGGAAGGTGGGCAGGGCTTGCGGGCCTTGTTGCATGAACAGTTGGGCCATGACCCAGTACATTTCGCCTTGTTGGATTTCATGGGCGAAATGAAAGCGATCAATGACCTGGTTGGTACCGGTTTTTACAACGGCCAAGGTCACAGTTTCGATGAGGCCGCCGCTCCCCATGGGGCCGTACACGCTGCAAGCTTCGGCGCGCAGATCATCCCAGTCATAGACTTCGGTCCGTATGCCCCAGGCGGTGCGGCTGAAGGGTCTGAGCCCGTCGTGGTGGAAAAGGTAGACATAAACTTTGCGTCGGACGCGGTTGAAGCGAATGGGTTCGTCGCGGGGGGCTTCGACGTCCATTCGCCAGAAATAGATGCCTGCCCACAGGGCAACAATAAACGCCAAGAGTAAAAAAATGCTTGGAATGAGAGGGGGCGTGTCCTCCTTCAATATGTATGCGATCAAAGTGAAGGGGGCGATCAGGGAAAGCAAGAACATAAAAGGAGTTAACCAAACACCAACCCCACGCATTCTCATCGTGGCGCGTGCCAGTTCAAGGCATACATCGTCAAAATAATTGGGGGAATTCGAGAGTACTGGAGGATGAGGTTCAGTGGATGGCGTCTCGTTCGGTCCTGGCAAGTCGCGCTTCCAGCCAGGAGCAGGTTTGTCGAGTAAAGGAGCTTTAAATACCATGATGAGCAGTTCCAGTTCGGAGGTGAGCGCCGCTTGTAAAATTTAGCCTGTCGCAGTGGGGGCGTTGGACGAAGGGCAAGCGTCGTGTCGAGGCTTCGCGTTGAGAGAGCCTATTCAGGGCGCGGTGCGTGACTCCAGGTCTATTTCCGCAGGCCACCGCACTTTGGGAGCCAGGCGGCGTGCGAGATTGAAGTTCACGCCTTCGTTGTTCCAGTCGCGAGGTGGGCGGGGGAAGGTGGGCAGGGCTTGCGGGCCTTGTTGCATGAACAGTTGGGCCATGGCCCAGTACATTTCGCCTTGTTGAATTTCGTGGGCGAAATGAAAACGATCGATCACGTGGTGGGTGCCAGGTTTCACCACGGCGAGGGTGACGGTTTCGATGAGGCCGCCACTGCCCATGGGGCCGTACACGCTGCAGGCTTCGGCGCGCAGGTCATCCCAGTCATAGACTTCGGTCCGTACGCCCCAGGCGGTGCGGCTGAAGGGTCTGAGCCCGTCGTGGTGGAAACGATAGACATAGACTTTGCGTCGGACGCGGTTGAAGCGAATGGGTTCGTCGCGGGGGGCTTCGACGTCCATCCGCCAGATGAACACGCTTCCCCATAGGGGGATGATAAATCCGATGAGACCGAAGAAATGAAATACAAACGAGGGTATATCTCCAGTCGCTATAAGGATAACGATCCAAGCGACGGGAGGAATGAGAGCAAACAGGAACATACAAGGAGCCATCCAGACTCCAATCCCACGAGTCCTAACTGTGGTACGCGCCAGTTCAAGGCATATATCGTCAATATGGTTGGGGGGATTCGAGAGTACGGGGGGGTACGGTTCAGTGGAGGGCGACTCGTTAGGCCCCGGCAGGTCGCGCTTCCAGCCAGGAGCGGGTTTATCGAGTAACGGTGTTTTAAATAGCATGATTAGCAGTTCCGATTCTTTGGGAGAGCCGCTTGCTACCCAGGCCTGTGACGAAGCGAGCAGGGTAACCAACGGGCAAGGACATTGTTTATGAGCGTCAGCGATGGTCGGCCCTGAGTAAAAATGAGCAGACCATTTGCGCGGGCGCCCATGGCTTACAAACTGTCCATCAAGATGAGCTGTGCATAGGCATCGTGAATGTCGCGATCGGGCCAGTAGGTTACCGACAAGGTCGCCGCTTCAATGTTGTGCCGGCGGGTGTCGGGCAACAGCACGATGGCGCCTTTGATGTCCTTGACTTGTAAGGTACGGGCGTCGGCCAACGAGACGGTGCGTACTTCCTGCTTAGGTAGGGTGCTGTCGGCTCGGTAATCGGGCTTGTTCGGGAGTTTGGGTACGGCCAGCGCCGCTCGGCGTTCGCTGGCTGCGGTTGCCAGGGAGGGGGAATTCAACTCGCCTTCGGCCAGCACTTCGCCGCTGGTGTACTGGTTGGCCGAGCCATCGCCGTGACGATGAACCGTTAGTGACCAGCGATAGGCCGACCGGTTGGCGTCGAAGAGCGGCAGAACCAGGTGATATTCGAGGTGCTGTTCATAGATCGGCGCGCCTACGCTGCCCATGGGACCACCCCAGCCTTGCGAGCCGCTATTGACGATTCGTAAGCGAAAATTGATGCCAGCTTCAACGCCCAGGGTCGCGGCATTCAGCTCGGCAATGGCGATGTGGGCGTGTTCTGGTTTGTTCCAGTGAATGGGGGGGACTTCGTTGTGCATACCAAAAAAACAACGGCGAGCCCAGCGGTCGAGAGGTGTCGATTCTTCGCTTTCGGCCCACTTGTACAAACCATATCCTGCTAATCCGAGAAATATGGCTATTCCGAGTGGGCCAAGCAGAGCTGTGCTTCCATAGGCTGCGGCAGCTATGCCAAAGATCGCTCCAGCGCCCGAAAATCCCGTAGAAAGCGTATATAAACCTGCAGCAGAAGCATCACCCGCTTTGGAGGTACGGTTAGCAGCGAATCCCGCTCGCGTCGCATCGTACAGTCCCGCCACAGCACCAATACTCCCCCCGACCCGTACAAATACGTTGCCTACGCGAGCAGTCGCTGTTGCAGCAGTCATCGCCTGGGTCGACAAACTGCTGACCTTCTGCACCTGCACCGCCCCTTTCTCCAGTGCGATGCCTACGATTTCCACCCCCCCACCCAACACCCCCAAGCTACTGCCATACAACGCCAACCTCGCCTCAACAGCCTTCTCTCCCATCGCCTGTTCTACATCCTTGAGACTTTTGTTCAGTGAGTCGCTTAGCAGGTACATCCCGCCCATCGCCAGCAACAGCTCGCTACTGCCGACCGCGCCACGCAGCCCGGTAAAGCCGCTGCGCACCCATTTCGCCGCCAGGTACGAGGACACCTTGACGCCTTGCAGCACCTTGCGCGCTTGCGGGTCCAGCGTGCCAACCCCGACGGCGATTTCGACCAGCGTAGCGTGGGCACCTTTGCCCAGCTGATCCACGCCGAGGTTGGCCTGGCGCATCAGGGCGTCCTGTAGTTCGGTGACCTGGCTTTCGACCCAGATACTAATAGTCACGCTGAGGTTGGCTATTTTGGGGTCCAGCACCGCCAGGCTGAGCAGGCCGCCCTGAATCAGCGGGCGCACCTGTTTCCGCGCCTTGCGGGCCTCATCGTCGATTTTGCCCAGCTCGTCCTTAAGGCCTTTCCAGGTGCGGTCGATGGCATCAGCGGTCTTGCGTTGCAGGTTGCGCAGGTGCTCGCATTGCAGGGCGTAGTATTCACCCAGCTTCATCTTCACCTTGAGTTCGGTCAGATGAATGCCGTTGTAGAGCAGTTGACTGGCACTGTTGAGACACGAAACCACTCGCCCCACGCCAGGGCCGAGCGACGGTTGCAAGCGGACGGCAGCGGCGTTGAGGGCACCGAGGAGTTGTGCCATGGCGTGCTGTAAACGGGGGCGGACATGGTGCTTGAAGTCGTCGTTGTCGATGAGCTTGGTAATGGCGGAATAGAGCTTTTCACTGTCGTTCCAGTCGGTATCGCCTGTCGCATTGAAACTGGGCAACAGGTCGGTCAGCAAGCGTTTGTCACGCAAGAGAAGGGCGCGGTAGACCGGGCTCTTTGGGTCGTTCAGCCAGTCGCTCCATAGGGAGGCAGTAGGACCTGTGTCTTCAACGTTGTTTGTTTCCTGCGGGTGTTCCTCTTGTCTCGATGGCGCCTCACTGATGCCACCCTCCAGGCACAGCGCCATGGTCTGGCTGTAGGCCCGTCCTGACGGGCGATCATCGCCGTCGTAGTCATTTTGCTCGACACAGGCAAACTGTCGGGAGCGACACGCTGCCGCGTAGGCGTGTGCGCTTTGGTCGATGTAACGCTGATAGCTCGCCCATTCTTGCTCATACAGTTGATGAAACAGGGCACGGCTCTGTTCATCGTAGCGTTCCTCCAGGTTCTGGTTGGCAGCAAGGGTGCGCTTCTGGACGATCCGCTCGCGCTGCTGCTCGGGGCTGGAAAATACCGGCGGGCCATCGCCGGTCATGGGCTCGACAGACGTCGGTAGGGGCGTTTGGCCTTCTGCCCGTTCGCGATGGATTTCGCGAATGGCCAGCAGTAGCTGAGAGGTCTGGTACTGATAAGCCCGGTCCGGGTCGTTCATCCAGGTCTGTCGCTGCTGGATCCAGCGGTTGCGGGTGTCGTTGAGCTCCTGCACCAGGCCGATGATGTCATCCAGTACAAACGCCAGGACGCCTTGTTGGAGCTGATGCTGTGGGATGGCGTTGCGCAGGAAACCCTTCAGCGCGTTCAGGCGATGGGCACGGCTATGGAAGCCATGCACGCTGTCGAATCCTGGCGTTGACTCCTGCGGCGGATGCTCATAAAAGGGCCAGTCGGGTTCGGTCGTGATGGGCAATTGGGTCGTCTGGTGCTGCTGGTATTCGTAAACCTGCTTGTCCACCTGCAGGTTTTCATCCGTCATGGCCAGGCCAACGCTGGCGGGGTTGTCGCGTGCGCTGGCGAGGTCGAGCTTGTGGAAACGCTCTGAAGCATGACCGGCCTTGTAGGCGTCCAGCACGCTGGCCGGCCACGGGTCATTGGCAAAGGCCAGCCACGCTTGGGTGTGTTTGTCGGTGTCGATGTTGAGGAACGATGCCGGGCAGTCGTGATTGGCCGAGACGCAAGCATCGGACAGCGGAGTCTCGTTGGCAGGCGCAGGTGCGTAGGGGTTGAATTGACGTAGATAACCGTCCGGGCTGACCTGATAGGCCTGCCAGATCTTGCGATCCAGCAATACATACAGGTAACCCGCGCGCAACGTGCGTAAGCCCAGGCGTGTATGGATCTGCACGGTATCCGGCCGCACAGGTTCATTGGGTGAGCGTGGCACCAGCGCGTGACGCAATGGCAGGATGGGCAGCCCTTTACGTTGACAGGCCTTGCATTGATCTGTTGAAACCGCGGTTTCGGCTATGGCGATGCCCAGTTGTGTGCCCAAGGTCATTGAAGTGCTCCGGCAGAAGTCAGATCCGACACGGCCCGCTGCCAGGCGTTGTCGTTGTAGGGGGTCAACAAGTGGCTGAGCGGCGCTTGCCCTTGGGCCGCTTGCTCGATCAGGGCGCGAACGCCAGTGTGCTGATGCAGGCGCGGGTGCAGCATCAGGCGGAGCAAGGCCAATGTCAGGATGTCGTCCTGGTGGCTAAGGCCGAGCTGGCGGGCTTGCTGGATCTGGATATAGGCCTGTGCTGCCGCTTGAGGCGGGAGTGCAGTAGGGCCGTTCCAGCGGGCGGGGGCATACGTCAGCGGCAAGCGAAGGGCGCGTCGCCAACTGCTCAGCAAGGCGGACACCATGAGGGCGTCCCGCTGTACGGCGGTCGTGCGGATATCCAGAGCGGTGCGACGTTCGGGGGCGCCCACCAACACACTGCCGACACCGCTGCTGGTGGGCAGCAGCCAGTGTTGGATCGGCCACCAAGGACCCTCATCGTTGCGGCGGAAGGTGCCCGCGAGCAACTCTAGGCGAAGGGGCTCATGGATCGGGAAAAAAACTCGCCCCTGCTCCAGAGGAAATTGTCCGAGTGAAACGATGTGGGCACTGAGATGCCGGGCTGCTGCGCTGCTGCTGAGCCAGCCGCACACATAACGTTTGTGACGATCCAGATCCTCATGCGCGCGTAAGGCAGATAGCGTTAGTAGTTCTTGCGACGGCGAGACGCCGGGCGTAGCGAGGGTCACCAGCACTGGGCAGGCCGATGGCGTATGAATTAGATCGGGCCGATGCAGAGGCGTGACGGCGTCATTGCCAAGCGTTTGACGTAGCGCCTCAATGTGTAATGGGTCATCTGCGGCGCAGTCGGCCAAGAGGTCGAGCAACAAGTACAGCGTAGCATCGGGTGCATGCTGTTCGGCGACGAACGCCTGGACGCTAGCCGGGGTCATCGGTTTTTCTCCACGCAGGTCTGCCCTGCCTCGGGTTGCAGCTGCAGGGTCAGGGCTTGACCGGCGCCTGGGGTCGTGGAGGTTACCGGGCCATGTAGGGTTATCGCTACGCCATTGAGGTGGATGCCTTGCGCGTCCAGCGTGAGGCTGCCGCCGGGGCTTTGAAAGACCACACGCTCACTGGCTTGCAGTTGGTAGACCGTGGTGGTGTGGTGCATGCCTTGGCCGGCAGTTAGACGATGTTGCCCTGAGATCGTTTGCTGGCAGTGACCGCCCACTTCGCTTTGGTGGTTGGCCGTGGTGGTGTCGTAGCGATTATTGCCGACCCGCACACTGCGATCCCGGCCGATAGTTGTCTCATGGTCACGTCCGGTGGAGAGCGTGTGGTCCCGCCCGATCTCGTGGGACTGGTCGTTGTCGATCGATACGTGCTCGTCGTTACCGACTTCTTCTTTTCGGTCATTGCCGACGAAGATACTGTTGTCGTGTTTGATGTGTTCGTTCTTGTCCTTTTCGGCGTGGATGTACACCTCTTCCTGCCCCAGCTCATCCTCAAAACGCAGCTCGTTGAAGCCCTCTCCCTTATGGGTACGGCTCTTGATGGTCATTCGCGTCTTGTGCTTGGGCAGCTCGTAGGGCGGCAGATTGGTCTCGCGGTAGGTGCGGCCCGTGGCAATGGGCTGGTCAGGGTCGCCATCCAGGAAGCTGATGATCAGTTCCTGATTGACCCGCGGCACGGCCATGGCGCCCCAGGTCGCACCGGCCCAGCCTTGGGCCACACGGATCCAGCACGAACTTTGATCGTTGTTCTTGTCCGAACGATCCCACGGGAACTGCACCTTGACCCGGCCCCATTCGTCGCAATAAATCTCTTCCCCTGGCGGGCCGACCACCGTGGCGATCTGCGGGCCGTCGATGCAGGGTTTGTCGCACAGCGGAGCTTTCCAGTCCGAGGTCCAGCGAATGGCTGTGGCCTGCATCTCGTAAGACGTGCCGCTGTCACTGCCGAAGGCTTCTTCCTGCAAACTGGTGTGCTGTTTGCCTTCGTGCTGGATAGCGATGGTGCGCCAGCGGTCGTTGAAGTCTTCGCGGGGATGGTCGTTCAGGTCGAAGGCCAACCCCGGTTGCAGGCGCGCATCATCACCTGCCAGATGGGCCAGTTTGGCGTCGTTGCGCAGGGCGGCCAGGCGGGTCTTGGTAAAGGGCTTGCCGGCGATGTCGCGTTTGTAGCGGCCGGGATAGTCGAAGCGTTCGTAGTCCTGGTGCTGGTTGTTCAGGTCCTGATCGCCGGTGGCGGTGTGCTGCTGGTTGTAGTACGGATGGGTGAAGGTGTAGTCGCGCTGTACCTGGCGTGCGGTGCGCACTTGTTCGGTGTAGTGGAAGCGGGTCAATGCCGGTTCCATGGAATCGCCACCCCCCATGGGCTGGTAGATCACCGGGCAATCGGTGTGGGTGCCAATGGTGCCGAGGCCACCGACGCGGTCGGTAAGGACGAGGGTGTGGCCGTCGGCGCGGTGTTCGAAGGTGTAGAGCAGGCCTTCTTCGGCGGCCAGGCGGGCGATGAAGTCGAGGTCGGTTTCGCCGGCCTGTACGCAGTACTCGCGGGCTTGGTGCTCGAAGCAGATTTCAGTGCGGATGTCAGTGAGCTGTTGCTCGGTGAGCACGCTGGTGATGATGTCGGGCACGGTCTGGCCCTGGAAAATCCGCCAGTTGGAACGCAGGTCGAAACGCGCCAGGGTCGGTTCGACCACGGCGGTGTAGCGGGTGCGGCGAAAGCCGGTGTCACCCTGACAGAACAGGCTGACCAAACCGTGGACGTAGCGCACAGGGGTGTCGCCACGCCAGAGGGTGAACAGCCCCGCCAGATCGAGCACCCGATTGAAGTCGATAGCGGCATTGTGGCTGGCCAGTTCCAGTTCGAGTTTGAACGGCTGGGACAGGCCTTCTTCGAGGGTGAACGAGACCACCTCGAAGGGATCGCCTTTCAAGGGCTCGAAGGTGAAACACAGGTCGCTTTGGCGGGGCATGGGGCCTCCTTGTCGAGAGTGTGAATGTCAGTCGATCAACCAGCTGCTATCACCGTTTTCCAATTTTCCATCGTGATCGGTGGTATCGCCGACACGGGCTACTGGCTGTCCATTGACGGTCATCGAGGGCGAGCCGCTGGTGATGACGGCGCCGCATCCAAGGGTGTCGCCGACACGGGCGACGGCGCGGCCGTTGACGGTCACGTTGCGCGTACCGCTGTCGACGGTGGTGGGGCCACACAAAGGGCAATCATGGTCGTGTCCGACCAGAACGACGGCTGGCATAGAACCTCCTGAAAATTATCGAGTCAGTGAATATTCCGCCGCCTGAGCGGCGGAACGTGCCGGTTGGCGATTAAGCCGGCTTGCGCCAGTCGTCCGAGGCTTCGGTGCCGGCCACCACATGGGTCCAGCTGACCTTGCGATACGCCAGGCTGGTCTTGATCAGTTGGGTGTAGTTTTCGTTGCTACTGTTTTGTGCGTGGGGCAGCACGGTGTGAATGTCGACGACCGTGGCGTCTTCCAGTTTGGTGGTGAAGAAGTGCTCTTGCTTGCCGTCCCCCGAGGTGCGGAACCACTTCACTTCAACGGTCGGCAGCATTTCGCCGGTGGCCAGGGCCTGATAGAGCATCGGTGAGGCTTTGTTCAAGGCGCTGGTGAATATCAGCGGCTTGTGCACCCGTTGCCCGGACGGTTGGCCACTCTGTGGGTCGGTGGGCGTACCGATTGCGTGGTCGATTTCCTGGACGAGGATTTCGTCTTCGTGGCCTTCCACATAAACGTTGCCCACCGAGTCAGCAGTGAACGCGCCCTTGGTGATGTGGCCCTGGGTTTTGCCGTGGATGCTGATGTACGCAGGTGTTGGCATGACAAGCTCCTTGTCGCGATCAAGTGAACGGCCCCTGGGGGCCGCAGGTTATGGCCGACACGGCCATGGCTTTGCAGGCGCTCGGGATGAGCGCGCTGAAAATCGGTTACAGGTGCAGCACCCGCTCCAGGGACTCCAGCACTTGCTGGGTGATGGCGTTCAGGCGGATCGAGTAGATCGTGTAGGCGACCGTCAGCACGACGGCGGCCATGGCCCACGGAGTCCACAACGGCCAGGCGCGTTTGATCCGGTAGTTGCGCGGGGCGACGTTTTTCAGCGGGTCGGTCAGGCGCTTGGGTGTCTCGCCGCGCAAGGGTCGCAACAGGCCGTGCAGTTGGGTGATGATCTTCTGTATTTCGTCATCGCCCTTGATATGGGCGCCGTATTTGCCTTTGAGACCGGAGATCAGGCACTGGTACATGAACTCCAGCACATGCTGGTACCTGGCC
The DNA here is from genome assembly GCF_003050925.1 of Pseudomonas sp. GV085. Lineage (GTDB taxonomy): Bacteria > Pseudomonadota > Gammaproteobacteria > Pseudomonadales > Pseudomonadaceae > Aquipseudomonas. The sequence goes on from NZ_QAOV01000004.1 coordinate 459,629, forward strand.
GCTTCGGGGATCATGTTGTTCATCACGGTGAAGAATTTTTCGCCGCCCCAGGTTTCTTGATGAAACTTGCTTAGCAGCGAGCGTGCGCTCCATGTGGAAGACTTGCCCCAGGAAGTGCTCATGACCACTTCGTCCAGCAACAAACACAGGCTGTAGGAGTAGGCCTTGAGCATGCCTGCGTCGTAGTCGAGCTGGCTGACTTCTTCCATGATCGTGGTGATCTGGTTGCTGACGCTCAGGTACAGCGCAGGTACGTCGTCGTGCTGGTCCAGACGCCGCAGGCGGATGACCAGGCCGATCAGCGGCGTGGCGGCATCGCACAGCGGGTTCCAGGCCAGGCCGCGCATGTCGAATTCAGGGTCGGCCAAGTGTTTTTGGCCGCTGGCAGTGATCGTTTCGCCGTCAAAGTCGATGGCGCCGGAGATCTCCTCGTGACGCCATGAGTCGGGTGTCGTTTTAATCATCTTTTTCACTCCTGATCGCCCAGAACTGCAATTCCAGCTTCGGGAATTCACCGGCAATATGGAAACCAAACCCGCTGCCACTGCTCAGGCTTTGCCAGGCGGGGTGATGGCGGTCGAGTTCGAAGTAGCTGAAACCGGCATGGAACGGCAGGTGTCGCGGCGCCACCGGCAGCGGCCGCAGTGGAATACCCGGCAGTTGCAGGCTGACCAGTTGCTCCAGCCCTTCGGTGGAGGTGATCTTGATCTGTTTGGGGAGTTGCTGACGCAGGGTTTCCGCGGGCAGTTCGGCGCGCACGGCGAGGATGAATTCAGCGTTGTCCAGCAGGCGTTTGTCGTTCAATGCGGCGCTGCGCACGCCGTACCGCTGCTCGACAATCGGCAACGACACCGCACGCGGTTGCAGCACCGTGCCCAAGGCGCGGCGCAAGGTGTGCTCCAGAATCTGGAACGACTCGCGCAGGTTGTCGTGCTGGTAGGCCGGGTATTCCTGGGGCAGGTGGCCTTCATCGGTAAAAGTCACCAGTTCGCCGCAGGCCTGGGCCAGGGCGATGTACAGCCGTTCCGGGTGGACTTGGCGCTGGCGAGCCAGGTGTTGGAACAGCGGGAACAAGCGGTTGAGGGTTTGCAGCAGGTTGAAGTCGGTGACATCTGCCACCCCCGACTGCCCCGGTGAACCGATACGCTGGGCCAGGTTTTTGGCCCGCTCACGCATCAGCCCGGCCACCTCACCGAGGTAGCGGTGCAGCGCCGGCACCGCTTGCAGGGACAGGATGGTGGGATAGAAATGCTCGTCCATTACCAGGCTGCCGTCCGGGCGCTTGTCTTTGATCCTGCCCAAGGCGATGCCGGTGAAGGCACTGCGGTCGCTGCGTTCGAGCATCAGTTGCAGGTTGGGCACGGCCAGGTCCATGCCGACCTGATCGCCGTCATCGCTGTGGGTATCGCGGATTTCTTCACGGCGGGCGATGTAGCGGCTGTTGCCGTACTGGTCGGGCCAGCGCACTTCGAGAGCGCCGTTGGAGCGCAGCGGCAGGGCCAGGTAGACGATCTGGTTGACTGCGCTGCTGTCGGCGATTTCCAGCGGGGAGGGCGGCGCCAGGTCGTGGGGGATATCGAAGACGCTGCCATCGGGCATGATCCCCCGCGCTTGGGTAATGGCGACCTTGCCGAAGCTCAGGTATTCGCTGTTCAGCGTCAGCTCGCTGAAGCCATAGAGCGCGTCGTTGAGGCTGTGCAGGCGCTGATGCACGGCGGCCTCGGCGGCGCGGGCCTGTTGCTGGAAGTGCTGGGGCTTGACGAACAAACCTTCATGCCAGATGACGGGGTTGCGTGAACTCATCGGTAATTACTCGGGGCAAAAGCGGCTGAAAAGGGCGTCATCGGGTTTCTCCTTTGAGGCTGACCTGCGCGGCGTCCAGCTGCACCAGCACCGCGTACTGCCGGCCCCTGGGCTCGACGCGCAGGCGCTGTTTCCACTGTCCGATATCGCTGCTGTGGTAGTTGGCGATCACCGCGATGAAACGGGTGTCTTCATCAAGCGCGCGCAGATCGATGAATTTGAATTGGCCTGGGTTGAGCAGGTAGTCGTCGGCGCGGATATAGGTGCTGCCCAGGGTCTTTTTCAGGTCGTCGGCCAGGGCCTGAGGGCTGGCGTTGATCAGCAGCGAGTCGTCGGTCAGTTGCAACACCTTGAAAGCGATCGGCGTGGCGACGTGCTGCATGGCCGGGTTGCCCCACGGGGTGGTCAGGCTGACCCCCTGAGCGTCGTAGTCACCCAGCAGCGCGTCTTCGATGGGCGACATCGGCACGACGGGCGCTGGCTCCAAACTCAGTGGCGACTGGGCCGGCACGCTTTCGTAAAGGTGGCTGAGTAGCGTTTGTACTTTGTCCGTCAGGGCCTGCGGGCTGGTGGCCTGCACATTGAGGGTGTAAGGCGAACGGCTCGCGTCCTCGTCCGGTGCCGTGCCGGTACTGATCAGGCGCGGGTTGACGTCGTGGCTGGCGTACAGGCTCAGGGAGTAGCGGCTGGGCTGATCGTCGGGGCCGCCGACCGAAATCGATGGAGTCCAGATCACTTGGCCGATCTTGCCGAGCATGGTGCAGCCGCCCAGGGTCAGGCAGGCGAGCAACAAGGTGGCCAGACGCAGGTTGCTGAACAGGCAAACGGTGCGCTCGGGTGCGGTCGCGCAAATATCAGCCAGCGGCTTTGGTGGCGGCGCTTCATTCATCGCTCGCAGCGGGTCGCCTTGCTCGGCTAAATCCAAGGGCCGGCAAAGGCGCTCGAATTCCGGGCAAGTGGCAGGTCGCCTATCCGCCGGTGGCCTACTCGGCGCATCTTCCTGGTGCCACACGTGCATGCCTTCAGGGTGGCCGCCGAGCAGTTCATCCAGCGAACGCTGCCCTGGGGCGTGCTCGCCCAATTGCACCGCGACCTGATACGCACCAATCTGCAACCGATCACCGTCGTTGAGGCTTATCGCCACATGACGCTCAAGCGGCAGGTCGTGACCGTTGACGTAGGTTCTACCGCTGCGGTCGATCACGCAGAACCGCCCTTCGATGACGCGGATGTCGCAGTGGTTGGGTCGCACGCTGTTGGTGCGATCTTCCAGGCGCCAGTCCACCGCGGCACTGCCGATGCTGCCGCCCTGTGGGCCAAATTGGTGACCGGGCAGATAGCCGTGCAACAGCTGCGCAGGATTGCTGACAACCAGGCTCAGCTTCATGCGCGCCCCCGAATCCGCACCACGGCGGGATTACGATGTTGCTGATGCTCGATGAAACTGGTCCAGCCCAGGTGGGTGCCGCCGGCGCGTTGCAGGTTGAACGGCGGTACGTCTTCTTCGCGCAGCCCCAGTTCCAGGTCGTAGGCGGTGGCATCGCGCAGCAGAAAATGCATCAACTGGCGCAATCGCCCGAACTGATCGTCGCTGGGCAAGAACTGACGAAAGCGCGCTTGAGTCAAGTTAGGAATCACCAGGGTGAACTTGCTGGCGCGGGTCTTGCTGCGATCACCCACCACAAAGTTACTGCCCAGGGTGCCGTTGGCCTTGCCCAACGCCAGGCGCTGGCGTTGCGGAAAACTCACTGAGCGAGCCTCGAACTCACGGATATGTATGCCGTGCAGGTCGAAGCAATGCTCGACGATGCCGGACACCACCGAGGGGGAGCGGCTGCGGTTGGCGATCAAGCCGGCAAAGCTCAGCAGGCGGCCCCACGGCAGCGGCGTCGTACCGCGAAGGTCGTTGTCGTTCAGCCCGACCATGGAGAATACGTAACGCGAAAAACGGTCGTTCGCCTCGGCCTGGTAGCGAATGTAGTAGCGGTACTTGCGCCAACTGGTGTGCAGCAGGGTCAGCAAGCGATGGTTGAAAAAGTCCATGAACGCCGGACGAATGCCGCGCTCTTGAGATTGTTCGTAAGCCAGGCGGTCCAGGTAATAACCGGGCAAAGGCGAGTCGGTACCGTGCAGGCCAAAGAAGCTGGTCTGCAAGCGGTAGCGCGCTTCGTCGCCCCCATCCTCTACGCGGCCAGCCAACACCACGTCGGAGGCCGGAAAGCCCAGCCCTGCATGGCTTTGCAGGCGCACGCGACGGCGCGCCGCCGCACTCAGGGGCCGCGCTTCCAGGTCATCGCCATGCAAGGCGTGCAAATGCTCCAGCAAACGGTGAAACGAATAGTTTCGCGCGTCAGCCAGCAGCCGGTCGGCTAGATCAAGGGTTGTCTGCCGGTCAACAGTGGCCATTCATAGCACTCGTTGTTGGTGGTATTGATCACTTCCAAACGGTGGAAGGAGTTGATGCTGGCGTACAGGGCGAAGAAGTGCGAAAGCACGCTAGCGAACAGGTACAGCTCGCCCTCGCAGAGGAAGGCGTTCTGGTCCAATTGCAAACGGGTCTGCACGCCGCGCACGGGCAGGCCTTTCATCAGCCAGTCGATGGGAGTGGTCACGGCATCCTGGATACCGTTGAGGCGCTTGCGTGTGGCGCGGGCCTGTTGCAGGTCGTGCAGGGCGGCAAAGTCATAGGCGCGGATCACTGCCTTGAGCGGCTCGGCCGACAGCAACGACAGGTAGTTCAGCGACAGATTGGAAATCAGCGTCCAGTGCAGGCTCGCGTCCAACACCGGCCGATAAGACCGGGTCGGCGCAATCAGATTGGTATAGATGGCAAACGACGGCGTGACCTCGGTGGACAGCGACACATCGCCGACCCCCAGGGCCAATGGCAGATCGCGGTTGGTGCAGGTCAGTTCGATGGACGCCGCTTCATGCTCGCCGATGTACAGGCTTTCATCGCCACGCACGAAGGCGATGCGATGGCGCAATCCCTCACGTCCGTGGGATTCCTCGATATGCGTGCGGAAGTACAGCGCGGTGCGGCCCCGGGCATGTTCGATCTCATGCTGGAACGACTCGAACGGAGTAAAGCGCCGTAACGGATCGCCCTTGCGCTCCTTGTCGGCGGCGTCCCAGCCGGCCACCTGGTCGACACTGAAAATCTCAAAGGCATCGTGGCGGTTGCCACTGGGGCTGATACGCCGTTCCTGGCTGCGTCCGTCCAGCGCGATGGGCTCGGCATCGTGGCGGAACAGATTGACCGCCGGCGCACAGAACAGGTGAAGGTCTGAGGTGCGCAAATGCGTATTGACCGGCATCGGCCGGGAAAACTGAAATTCGAAGCGAATCTGTCCAGTGCTGACGGCCGGCCAGACCTTGGCTAGTCGGGTCAGGCTGAAAAAGTGGAACCGCTGGGGGAACACAAAGTATTCCTGCAGGATCCGGTAGCCATCGAACACGTTGCGCGGGTAGGGCAGCAGTGCTTCTTCGGCGGTGAAACCGGGGAAGCCCAACTCGCTGGGGTTCAGACGATAAGGGGTGTTGTTGACGTACAGCGTGACGCTTTTGAGGTAATGGGCCAGCCACAGGTACAGGGTCAGTGCGGTGGCATTGTCGCCGCCGAGGTGAAAATCCAACTGATCGCACTCGAGGCTGTCGAGCGGTTGTGGGGTCAACACGTTGAGGTCGATGCGCAGTGTCGAAGCTTCGCGGCTGTGGGCATCGCTGACTGCCTGCAACGCCAACGGGTACAGATTGACATCGGTGCACGTGCGAAACTCGCAGGAGATGCCGTCCACGGGTTTGGCAAACAGCCGCGTCCCTTTGGGAATCACCTTGCGTTGACTGATCGCATTGGGCCGTGGCTCGAAGCGGATGATGGTTGCGCTGGGCAAGGGCCGCAGGTAGTTGGGCCAGAGCATCTGCAGCAGCGGATGGGTCAGCTCCGGCAAGTCGTCGTCGATCTTCATGCCGAGCTTGGCCGTGAGGAAGGCAAAGCCTTCCAGCAATCGCTCCACGTCCGGGTCGCCGGCCTCGTCGCCGAGAAACTGCGCCAACTGTGGATTGTCCTCGGCAAACTCGCGACCGAGCTCGCGCAGGTAGCGCAACTCCTCGGCAAAACGTTGTTTCAAGTCCATGGCATCCTCATTTCACCCGGGTGTAGCCGTCGCGGCCATGCATGGCCACCTCGATCTGCACCTGCTCTTCCTTGTGGTTGACCTGCACCTGGCAATCCAGGCGAAAGTTCAGCTCCAGCGGCAAATCCGGGTCGGGCTGATAACGCACGCCCGTGACCTTGATGCGCGGTTCAAACGCCTCCACCGAGCGCCGGATATCGGCGCTGATGGCCACCACCAGATCACTGCTGGCCTGGGTAACCCCATTGAAATCGCGCAGGCCCAGTTCAGGGCTGCTTTGCGAGCAGCCCTGGCGTGAATTGAGCACCTGTTCCAGGTGGCGTTTGATCGCCTCGACACGCTGGCGCGCTTGTTCATCCGCACTGCCGGGGCGGTAGCGCGGTGCGTCGGCTTCCAGGCGCTCGAACAGGCTGGTGCCGCGCACCTATTGGGTGTCCAGCCGACCGACCAGGGAGATCTCGAAGTTGGCGCCCATGTACTTGAAGTGCGGGCGCACCGCCAACGACACCTGGTACCAGCCTGGATCGCCCGCCACGTCCTGCACGACGATTTGCGCGGCGCGCAAGGGGCGACGGCTGCGCACATCGGACGACGGGTTTTCCTGATCGGCGATGTACTGTTTGAGCCAGGTGTTCAACTCACGTTCCAGGTCCTGGCGTTCCTTCCAACTGCCGATCTGCTCGCGTTGCAGCACCTTGATGTAGTGGGCCAGGCGATTGACGATAAACAGGTAGGGCAACTGGGTGCCGAGCTTGTAGTTGGTCTGGGCTTCCTGGCCTTCGCGGGTCTTGGGGAAGTTTTTCGGTTTCTGTATTGAATTGGCGGAGAAGAACGCGGCGTTGTCGCTGTCCTTGCGCATGGTCAGGGGAATAAAACCGGCTTCGGCCAGCTCGAATTCCTTGCGATCGGAAATCAGCACTTCGGTAGGAATCTTCGCCTGCAATTGGCCGAGGGATTCGTACAGGTGCACCGGCAAATCGTCCACCGCGCCGCCGGACTGCGGGCCGATGATGTTCGGGCACCAGCGGTAGCGGGCGAAGCTGTCGGTGATGCGCGAGGCCATCAGGAACGCGGTGTTGCCCCACAAGTAATTGTCGTGGTTGCCGTCGACGGTTTCGTTGTAGCAGAAGCTGCGAATCGGGTTCTCCAGCCCGTCGTAGGGCGAGCGCAGCAGGAAGCGCGGCAGCGTCGCGGCGATGTATTTGGAGTCTTCCATCTCACGCAGGCTGCGCCATTTGGTATGGCCGGGCCCTTCAAAAATGTCGCTGACTTCCTTGACCGACGGCAGGTCCTGATAGCTCTTGAGGTTGAAGAACTCAGGACCTGCCGCCATCACGAAAGGGGCATGGGCCATGGCGCCCACGGAAGCGACGTAGCTCAACAGCTTCATGTCCGGGGACGACGGGCCGAAGGTGTAGTTGCCAATCATCGTCGCGATCGGCTCGCCACCGAACTGGCCGTAACCGGAGGTGTAGGCGTGCTTGTACAGGCCGCTGCGGGTGATGTCGCCGGCGTTGTCGAAGTCGTCAAGCAGCTCTTCTTTGGTGACATGCAGCACTTCCAGTTTGATGTTCTCGCGAAAATCCGTGCGATCCACCAGCAGCTTCAGGCCGCGCCATGCGGATTCAAGTCGCTGGAACTGCGGCTGATGCAGAATCACGTCCATCTGCTTGCTCAAGGCACGGTCGATTTCGGCAATCATCTGGTCAACCCGGTGCTTGTTGACCGGCTGCTGATGGTCGCCGCATTGCAGGATTTCGCTGATGAACACAGCCACGCCTTGGCGGGCGACTGCGTAGCCTTCCTGGGAGGGGCGAATGGTGGTATTGGCCAGCAGTTGGTCGAGCAACGACGTTGGTTCGTCAGCCACCAATACTTGGGCGACGGCGCTTTCCATAGGCATGGGGAGTACTCCGTTGAGAAGGGCGTTCAAGTCAATTTGTTGGCGCTTCGAGCACCAGGTTCAACTCGCTGGCCAGGCGTTGGCGAGCGGTTTCATCGGTCAGCATGTTCTGCAGGTGTTTGCGAAAGGCGGGGACGTTGCCCATAGGGCCTTTGAGCGCAACTAAGGCTTCACGCAGTTCCAGTAACTTGTTCAACTCCGGTACTTGGCGGGCGAGCGCGTCGGGGCCGAAGTCATTGATGTTTTTGAATTGGAGTTGCACGTTCAAGTCGGTGTCTTGGTCGTTGTTGAGAACAGACGGAACCGCCATGACCAGAGAAACTTCGGCTTTGGTCAGTACTTCATTGAACGTGTCTTTATCTATTCGAACGGATTGCCGGTCTTCCAGGGCGGTTAGTTCGCCGTGGCCTTTGAAGTCGCCGGTGATTAACAACTTCAGAGGTAGCTCAACTTCAGCCTGTTGGTCGCCCGTGGCCGGGACGTACTTGATGTTGACGCGTTCTTTGGGGGCGACAGAACCCTGAGTTTTCGACATGGGAATAATCCTTTTCGTAAGGTCGGCGTATTAGAACCGGCTATTGCAAGATTTGTCATGTAGGACGACGTGGACGCGATTCGTAGGTTATGGGTGTAGGAAGCTGTACTTGCTTCCACTATTCCTACAGGCTCTGTGGAAATATCTGATAGATGCATCTTCCTATTCGGTTTTAGTGGTGTGTTATTCGTCTTTTACTTGCCTATCCGTCGAACTCAGGCAATGCTCTTAGAGTTAATCGTTGAACTCGCAGGTTAAAAAGCGTTAGTTCGAAAACTTAAGAAGATTGTCCGGTTTTGATTTCGGCGAGGCATATCAGGAGGCGTTGATGCGCAACGGATGGCGAGGATGGAAATGGGGGCTCTGCCTGACGGCTATGGCCGTAATGGACGCGCAGGCGGCGACACAAGACTGCCCTTCCATCGTCTCCCCCTTGAAGCGCCTGGAGTGTTTTGATTTGGCCGCTGGTACGCCCATCCATCACGCACCAGCGGCACCACGCGCGCTTGACCGGGCACTGCCGATTGTCGATCTGGTCCAACGCAATGAAGCCAAGCGTCCACCCGAGGATCAGCGTTTCCTGCTGTCGTCGTTCCCAGAGCCGGACAACGACCAGCAACAACGCATGGTGATCTCAGCCCCGGCGTTGGGCGCGTTGCCGCCTCGGCCTTACCTGGCCATCAGTTGCGAATCGAAAATCTCCCGCTTGCAACTGGTGCTGGATGAGCCAGCCAAGCCCAACAGAATTCGCATCCAGCTGTTCAAGGATGAGCGCCCGGTCTCCGACGCCTATCAATGGCAGGTGCTGGACGACGCCGGCCTGGTGGTCGACGCCGGACGCGGGCTACAGGCTATTTCCCTATTGCGCAACATGGGCGGCGGCCAGCGCCTTCGACTCGAGAGCGACTATCCCAGGCTGCACGGCCTAGTGTTTGACGCCGAAGGCCTGGGCGAACTGATCGAGCAGGAGCGTCAAGTATGTCGCTGGTAATCGACGTGCCGGCGGACACCGTCAAGCTGTTGCTGACACCCATCGAGCCCGAGCAACCCGCCGGCCATTTCGATGTGGAGGACGAAACCTACCAGGCCATCGACCAGGAAATGGTCAAGCTCGGCGGCTTGCGCGAGAGCGATATCGACTGGCCGTATATCGACGAAGCCTCCCGTCAATACCTGGCGATCCAGTGCAAGCACTGGCGCATCGTCGCCCATCTGCATGTGGTTTGGCTGCGCACCCGGCAATGGGCACGTTGGGCCGATGCCTTGGGCTTGTTGGCCGGCATGGTGGAACTGTATTGGGACAGTGCCTACCCCAAGCCCGGCCCCACCGGCTACCTGAACAAACGCAAACAGGTACAGCGTCTGTTGAGCGACATGGTGCAGGTGTTGCCGACCCTGGAGCGCAGCAGTTTTGAACCGGCCTATCAAGCTGCGGCGGAACTGGCCCTGGCAAATCTGCAACGCTGTGCCGAAAGCGCCAAGCTCGACCCCGCGCCACTGGATGCGTTGCAACGCCAGTTGGATAAATACAGCGAGCCAGTCGTCGCCATTGAGCCCACTCGTGCGGCCACCTCCGGCAGCGTTCTGGATTCAGCCTTTTTTTCCAGCCCCAAACCGCAAGCGCCGAGCAATGAGCGCGAACAACGCAGCGCCGTGTTGAACATGGCCGAGCAGATCAACCAGCAAGACCCTTACGACCCTACCGGCTACCAATTGCGACGCTTCGGCCTGTGGTCGCATTTGCGCACCGCGCCGCCCATCACCCGCGACCGTCGCACCGAATTGACCGCCGTGCCCAAGGACATCGTCGACGGCTACCAGGACGCGCTGAACCACAACGCCATTGACCCGAACCTGCTGCTGCGTATCGAAAAAAGCGTCTGCGCCTCGCCGTATTGGCTGCGCGGCAGTTACTTGGCCGCCCACGTCGCCTCGCGCCTGGCGATGGAGGAAGTGGCCGCAGCCATTCGTCAGACCTGTGAGCGTTTTGTCTGCCGTTTGCCGGCGCTACTGGAGTTGTGTTTCAGCGATGGCACGCCGTTCGTGGATGCGCAAACCCAGGCCTGGATCAGCGGTGCCGACCAGGCGCAAACCACCGGCAGCCCGGTGCAGGAATACGCCGGCCTGCGCGACGAACTGGCCGCGCAGCTCAATACCGAAGGCGTGGAAGTGGTGTTGCTGCGTCTGCAAGAACTGCACGCCACCCATGACGCCCCACGCCAGCGCAGCTATGCCACGGTGATTGCCGCCGACTTGCTGGCCTCGCGTGGCCTGTCGTGGCTGGCGGATGACCTGTACGCGAGCGTTGCGCGGTTGATGCGCGAGACCACGGCGCAGGGGTGGGAGCCGGAGTTGTACCGGAAGGTTGCAACCGTTATCAGTGACAGTAAGGACTAGCTACGATGCCCCGCCAAATTGACTTGCGTTTCACCTTCGAGCCTTTGAAGGGCGACGCCTTCGACGTGGTTTCATTCACGCTTGAAGAGGGCCTGTCCCAGCCGTTCACACTTGAACTGCAATTGGCCAGCCACAACGCCGCCATCGACTTCAATCGGGTGCTCGACCTGGCGGGGCTGTTCACCCTCTGGCGTGGCGAGACGCCGGTGCGTTACGTCCATGGCCTGGTGAGCCTGTTCACCCAGGGCGACACCGGCTTTCGCCGCACCCGCTACACGGCCGTGGTCGAACCGACCTTGGCGCGTTTCGACCTGCGTTCCAACTGGCGCATCTTCCAGGGCCAGACCGTGCCCGACATCATCACCAGCGTGCTCACCGAGCAACAGCTCACCGACATCCGCACTGAAATCTGCTTCGAACACCAACCCCGCGAGTACTGCGTACAGGCCGGCGAAACCGACCTCGATTTCATCGCCCGCCTCGCCGCCGAAGAAGGCCTGCTCTACAGCTTCGAACACCGTGCCGACGGCCACACCCTGGTCCTCACCGACCGCGTCGGCGGACTGGGCACCATTGGCACCCACACCGATTGTCCGGTGCTCTACCAGCCCATGGGTGGCGGCGACTCCATGGAACCGGCGTTGACCCGCTTCCACTACACCGAGCAAATCCGTACTGCGCGCCAGGTGCAGCGCGACTACACCTTCACCCACCCGTACTACAACCAGCAGCACACCGCCACCGGCGACCAGGACCTGAACAACCAGCACCAGGACTACGAACGTTACGACTATCCCGGCCGCTACAAACGCGACATCGCCGGCAAGCCCTTTACCAAAACCCGCCTGGCCGCCCTGCGCAACGACGCCAAGCTGGCCCATCTGGCAGGCGACGATGCGCGCCTGCAACCGGGGTTGGCCTTCGACCTGAACGACCATCCCCGCGAAGACTTCAACGACCGCTGGCGCACCATCGCCATCACCCACGCAGGCAAACAACACAGCAGCCTGGAGGAAGAAGCGTTCGGCAGCGGCAGCGGCACGTCCTACGAGATGCAGGCCACAGCCATTCGCTGGACCTCGGACTGGAAAGCCCCATTGCGTGACAAACCCTGCATCGACGGCCCGCAGATCGCCACGGTGGTCGGCCCGCCAGGGGAAGAGATTTATTGCGACGAATGGGGCCGGGTCAAGGTGCAGTTCCCGTGGGATCGCTCGGACAAGAACAACGATCAGAGTTCGTGCTGGATTCGTGTGGCTCAGGGCTGGGCCGGTGCGACCTGGGGCGCCATGGCCGTGCCTCGGGTCAATCAGGAACTGATCATCAGCTTCCTGGATGGCGATCCGGATCAGCCCATTGCCACGGGCCGCGCCTACCGCGAGACCAATCTGCCGCCCTATGAACTGCCTAAGCTCAACGCCGTAGCGACGACCAAAAGTCGCGAGTTCAAGGGTACACGAGCCAACGAGTTGCGCATTGACGACACCACTGCGCAAATCAGCGCGGCGCTAATGAGTGATCACGAACATAGCGCGCTGCATCTGGGTTACCTCACTCATCCACGCCACTATGGCGGCGGTAAACCTAGAGGGGAAGGTTTTGAGTTGCGTACGGATGGTCACGGCGCATTGCGCGCAGCAAAAGGTTTATTGCTGACCGCTGAAGCTCAACTGAAGGCCGGTGCGGGTCAACTGGAACGCCAGCAGGTGATCGAGGTGTTGCAAGCCGCCCTGACATTGGCCAAACAGCTGGGAGCATCTGCCGAAAATGCCCAAGGAATTGCCCAGGATTCGCAGCCGCAACAGTCCCTGACTGATGCCGTGAATGCGTTGGGCCATGGTGCCAATGATCAGGCCAATGGTTCCGGCAATAGCACGCAACCCATCATCGCGTTAAGTGGGCCTGCCGGCATCGCTGCCGCGACGTCCCGCAGTATTGCCATGGGTGCAGGCGAGCACATCGATAGCGTGGCGCAACAAAATCAGCAACTCACCGCCGGCAGGAAAGTGGTGATCAATGCAGGCGATGAGCTCGGACTGTTTGCCCAGGGTGGCGACATGCGCCATATCGCCCATAACGGCCAGCTGCTGTTGCAGGCCCAGCACAACAGCATCCATGTGCAAGCGGATCAAAGCGTGGAAATCAGCGCCAGCCAGCAACACGTGCTGGTGGCGGCAGACAAGCACATCACCCTGTTGTGCGGTGGGGCTTATATCAAGATGCAGGGCGGCAATATCGAGTTGGGAATGCCAGGCAATTTCACGGTGAAGGCTGCGAACAAGTACTTCATTGACCCAAGCAATGCCGCAACGGAACTCAATAGCTGGCCCAGCACATCGTTCAACGAACGCTTTCAAACCTTTTTCCCGGACGGTCAACCCATCCGCAACCGTGCCTACGCTCTGGTGCGCAAAGACGGCGCACGTTTCGAAGGCCGTACCGATGGTGATGGCTTCGTCACCCTGCAACAGGGCATGACGCTTGAAGGGCTTGTACTGGAATGGCTCGAGCAAGGAGACCTTTGATGACTGATAACCCGTCGACACCGCGCGTCGCCCCGATGACCTACAACGCCCGGGGTAACCCTGTGCATACCTGGACCCTGACGCCCAGCCATATCACCGACCCGGTGCACTGCATATTGCCGCCGGATGGGGTGCTGCCGGTGATTTTCGTGCCGGGGATCATGGGGTCGAATTTGAAGAGTAAGACTGAAAATCTGGAGGTTGAGGGCGTCCCTGTCTGGAGGTTGGATGCTGGATTTCTCGGTAAGAATATGTGGCTGGCTACAAACTGGATTAGAAAGTCAGCGGGTGTTAGACAAAAAAAGCTGCACCCGCTAAGGACTGCTGTTGATAACAAAGGCGCGGTACCTAAACGCCCCGCCGGCTCGGTGATCGCTCTGCCAGGATTGGACAGAAAAAAGACCCTCTCGGCCCTGACCAAACGCTACGAAGAACGTGGCTGGGGCGAAGTCAGCGAAACCAGTTATCACGCTTTTCTGCTTTGGCTGGAAGACACCCTGAACAGCCAATTCCTGCCCCACCAATGGCCGCAATTCGACATCCGGCCGGAGCATTTGCACACCGTCGCCGTCGAGCCTGGGCCTACGCACATCACCCGGTTAAAACCTGAAATCCCCATCGCCATGCCGGGATTGGGCGCCAACCTTGCCAGCCAGTTGCCGTCGATACTTTCGGACGAGCTGATAGCGCGTGGCGGCTACCGCATGCCGGTGCATGCCTGTGGTTACAACTGGCTGGACTCCAACGAACAGGCCGCGTCCAGGCTGGCCAAGCGC
>NZ_QAOV01000005.1 GCF_003050925.1 Pseudomonas sp. GV085
ACTTGCGCTTCAGATCTCTCGTCAGCGGGAGGCGAATTCTACAGCGTTACACGCTGCTGTCAACACCTCTTTTTCAACTCCCTTTTGGCTTCGATAACCTGAAGCAACCTGCTGCCGAAAACTGCGTAACTCATTGTTTACCAAGGAGTTTTCCGCTTCGACTGCGCCGGAAGTGGGGCGAATTATAGGCTTCTAAAATTCGCCGTCAACCCTTTATTTCAGCCTTATTCGGATTTGAGCGTAATACGCGCAAATGCCTTCTTCCCGGCCTGGCAAACATGGGTCGCGCCCAGTGCATATATAAAGGTGCGATCGACAACCTCACCGTCTATACGCACACCACCGGAACCCAGGAGATCCCGCGCCACCGCCGAGTTCTTAACCAGCCCTGCTTTATTAAGGACAGCAGCGATCGGCATATCCTCGACAGCAGTCAATTCGATTTCCGGCAGATCTTCCGGCAGCTCGCCATCTTTCATGCGGTTACCGGCAGCACGATGAGCACTGGCCGCAGCCTCCTCACCATGGAAACGCGCAACGATCTCTTCAGCCAGCTTGATCTTGATATCGCGCGGATTGGCACCCGCCTCTACATCAGCGCGGAACGCATTGATCTCATCCATGGAGCGGAAGCTGAGCAACTCGAAGTAGCGCCACATCAGCACATCCGGAATGGAAACCAGCTTGCCGTACATCACACCCGGCGCTTCCTGGATACCGACGTAGTTGCCCAGGGATTTGGACATTTTCTTAACGCCGTCCAGACCTTCAAGCAGCGGCATGGTCAAAATGCACTGGGCTTCCTGACCATAACCACGCTGCAGCTCACGCCCCATCAGCAAGTTGAACTTCTGATCAGTACCACCGAGCTCGACATCTGCGCGCAGAGCTACCGAGTCGTAACCCTGAACCAGCGGATAAAGGAACTCATGAATGGCGATTGGCTGATTGGTTGTGTAGCGCTTGTCGAAGTCATCGCGCTCGAGCATGCGAGCCACGGTGTACTGCGAAGTCAGGCGAATGAAGTCGGCCGGCCCCATCTGATCCATCCAGGTGGAGTTGAATGCCACTTCGGTCTTTGCCGGGTCCAGAATCTTGAAGACCTGAGTCTTGTAGGTCTCGGCATTCTCGAGGACCTGCTCACGAGTGAGCGGCGGGCGCGTGGCACTCTTACCGCTCGGATCGCCGATCATCCCGGTGAAGTCGCCTATAAGGAAGATCACCTGATGCCCCAGCTCCTGGAACTGGCGCAGCTTATTGATAAGCACGGTGTGACCCAAGTGCAGATCCGGAGCCGTTGGATCGAAGCCCGCCTTAATACGTAGCGGTTGGCCACGCTTGAGCTTTTCAATCAGCTCGGACTCGACCAACAGTTCTTCCGCACCACGTTTGATCAGCGCTAGCTGCTCTTCAACCGACTTCATAACAGACCCGCAAGGCTCAGATTCAAAGGGAACCAACCATACAAGATCGCGCGTCAAATACAAGGTTTGCCCGGCGCACGGACGCCAATCCGCAGACAGAGTGCCTGCGGACTTGCTTCAGAGATGATTTGGTTATATTTTATACAGTTATTTCATCTTCATCATGTCATTCATCTTTTCCAATTCATCTTTTTCAAAGTCAAAACCACTTATGACCACAGAATCGTCTAAAGCGCCGCCGCTTTACCCGAAGACCCACTTGCTTGCCGCAAGTGGCATCGCCGCCCTTCTCAGCCTGGCGCTTCTGGTATTCCCTTCCAGCGATGTCGAAGCCAAAAAGACAACCCTGAGTCTTGAACTGGAAAGTCCTGCTGAACAACTGACACAAGATCAAGACGCTGCTGACGCCGTTCAAGCCACAAATGAACCAGCAACCTCCCCCTTCGCGCAGATCGACAACAGC
Source organism: Pseudomonas sp. GV085 (assembly GCF_003050925.1). Classification (GTDB taxonomy): domain Bacteria; phylum Pseudomonadota; class Gammaproteobacteria; order Pseudomonadales; family Pseudomonadaceae; genus Aquipseudomonas. The sequence continues at coordinate 1,888 of NZ_QAOV01000005.1, forward strand.
GCCGAAGACACCCAGGAAACCGCTCAAGCCGAACCTGCGCCTGCACCTGCACCTGCGCCGGTCGTCGAAGAAAAGAAGCCGGCCAGCCACAGGGAAGTGATCGTCACCAAGGGTGACACCCTCTCTACACTGTTCGAGAAGGTCGGCCTCCCAGCCACCTCGGTGCGTGAAATACTGGCCAGCGACAAGCAGGCCAAGCAGTTCAGCCAGCTCAAGCACGGGCAAAAACTCGAATTCGAACTGAGTCCTGACGGCCAGTTGACCAACCTGCACAGCAAGCTCAACGATCTCGAAAGCATCAGCCTGACCAGGAACGACAAGGGCTACACCTTCAATCGCATTACCGCCAAACCGATCGTGCGCTCGGCTTACGTTCATGGCGTGATCAACAGCTCACTGTCGCAGTCCGCGGCCCGAGCGGGCCTGTCTCACAGCCTGACCATGGACATGGCCAGTGTGTTTGGCTACGACGTGGACTTCGCCCAGGATATTCGCCAGGGCGACGAGTTCGACGTGATCTACGAGCAGAAGGTGGTCAACGGCAAGGCCGTCGGCACTGGCCCGATCCTGTCGGCGCGTTTCACCAACCGCGGCAAGACCTACACCGCCGTGCGCTACACCAACAAACAAGGCAACAGCAGCTACTACACCGCTGACGGCAACAGCATGCGCAAGGCGTTCATCCGCACACCGGTGGACTTCGCCCGTATCAGCTCGAAATTTTCCATGGGCCGCAAACACCCGATCCTGAACAAGATCCGCGCCCATAAAGGCGTCGACTACGCAGCACCGCGCGGCACGCCGATCAAGGCAGCCGGTGATGGCAAGGTCTTGCTGGCCGGTCGCCGTGGTGGCTACGGCAATACCGTGGTCCTCCAGCACGGCAATACCTACACTACGCTCTATGGCCACATGCAAGGCTTCGCCAAAGGCGTGAAGACTGGCGGCACGGTGAAACAGGGCCAGGTGATTGGCTATATCGGCACCACCGGTCTCTCCACCGGGCCGCACCTGCACTATGAGTTCCAGGTCAATGGTGTGCACGTCGACCCGTTGGGCCAGAAACTGCCAATGGCCGATCCGATTGCCAAGGCGGAACGCCCACGCTTCCTCGCCCAAAGCCAGCCACTGATGGCGCGCATGGAACAGGAAAAAGCCACTCTGCTGGCTTCGAGCAAGCGCTAAGTCATGGCGTTCTATATAGGTGTGATGTCCGGAACCAGCCTTGATGGCCTGGACATCGCACTGATCGAGCAAGCCCCGGCGATCCGACTGATCGCCTCCCACTACATCCCGATGCCCGATCCCCTGCGCGCCGAGCTGCTCGGCTTGTGCGCCAGCGGCCCGGACGAAATTGCCCGCTCCGCCATCGCCCAGCAGAGCTGGGTGAAACTGGCAGCCCAAGGGATTCATGCCCTTCTCGCTCAGCAGCAACTGAAGCCTGACGACATTCGTGCGATTGGCAGCCATGGCCAGACCATCCGCCACGAACCGGCACGCGGTTTTACCGTGCAGATTGGCAACCCGGCCCTGCTGGCGGAGCTGACCGGCATCACCGTGGTCAGCGACTTCCGCAGCCGCGACGTCGCTGCCGGCGGACAAGGCGCACCGCTGGTTCCCGCCTTTCACGAAGCCTTGTTTGAAGAGCGTCCCGGCAATCGTGCCGTGCTGAACATCGGTGGATTCAGCAACCTGAGCCTGATCGAACCCGGTAAGCCTGTTGCCGGTTTCGACTGCGGCCCGGGCAATGTCCTGCTGGACGCCTGGATTCATCAGCAACGTGGCGACAACTATGACCGCGACGGCCAATGGGCCGCCAGCGGCAAGGTTGAACCGGCTCTATTGAATGAGCTGCTCAGCGATCCGTTCTTCGTAACCAAAGGCCCGAAGAGTACCGGACGGGAAGTATTCAACCTGCCTTGGCTGACACAGCACCTGGCACAACTGCCAGCCTACGCCGCCGAAGATGTTCAGGCGACGCTGCTTGAGCTGACCGCGCTGACCATCATCGAATCACTGCAAAGCGCCCAGGCAGACACGCAGGAACTACTGGTCTGCGGCGGTGGCGCCCACAACACCGCGTTGATGAACCGCCTGGCAAGCCTACTGCCAAACGCCAGTGTCAGCAGCACTGCCACTTACGGCGTAGACCCCGACTGGGTCGAAGCCATGGCCTTCGCGTGGCTGGCTCATTGCTGCCTCGAAGGCATCGCAGCCAACCGTCCGAGCGTTACCGGTGCCCGCGGCTTGCGCGTACTGGGCGCCATCTACCCCGCATAAATCCTCCACACAGCAAAACGCCGCAAGACCCTGGGGTCGTGCGGCGTTCTGTGAAACAGGTGCGCTGATCAGATCGAAAACGAAGAACCGCAGCCACAGGTGGTGGTCGCATTCGGGTTCTTGATGACGAAACGCGAACCTTCCAGACCTTCCTGGTAGTCCACCTCGGCACCCGCCAGGTACTGGAAGCTCATCGGATCGACCACCAGACTCACACCTTCGCGCTCGACGATGGTGTCGTCATCGGCCACTTCTTCATCGAAGGTGAAGCCGTACTGAAAACCTGAACAACCGCCGCCCGTAACGAATACGCGCAGCTTCAAGCGATCATTCCCCTCTTCATCGACCAGGCTCTTCACCTTGTGCGCGGCACCGTGGGTGAATTGCAAAGCCGTGGGGGTGAAGGATTCGACGCTCATGCTGACTATCTCCCGGCGTAACGCCGTCATATTGCGTGATGACGCGCATTATCCGCTTCTCCTAGAAAAGCGGTCAACTATTGTTATGGTATATCAACCACTCCAATCGCCGGCCCGAAATGCAAAAAGGCCCGTCAGACGGGCCTTTTGCTGTACGCGATAAACCTTACGGCAGCATGCCTGCGTGGGACAGGCCCAGACGCTCATCCAGCCCGAACAGAATGTTCATGTTCTGCACGGCCTGACCCGACGCTCCCTTGACCAGGTTGTCGATCACCGACAACACAACCACCAGGTCGCCGTCTTGCGGACGATGCACCGCGATACGGCAAACATTGGCACCACGCACGCTACGCGTCTCCGGGTGGCTGCCGGCAGGCATCACATCGACGAACGGTTCGTTGGCATAACGCTTTTCAAACAGCGCCTGCAGATCCACCGAGCGATCAACAACGGTTGCATAGAGCGTGGAATGAATGCCACGAATCATCGGAGTCAGGTGCGGAACGAAGGTCAGGCCGACGTCCTTGCCTGCTGCACGACGCAGGCCCTGGCGGATTTCCGGCAAATGACGGTGCCCTTTGACCGCATAGGCCTTCATGCTTTCCGATGTCTCGGAGTACAGCGAGCCTACGGAAGCACCACGACCGGCGCCGCTGACACCGGATTTGCAGTCAGCAATCAGATGCGCAGTATCGGCAAGGCCGGCTTCGAGCAATGGCAGGAAACCCAATTGCGTTGCAGTCGGGTAGCAGCCCGGCACGGCAATCAGTCGCGCTTTCTTGATCTGCTCGCGATTGACTTCCGGCAAGCCATAGACCGCCTCATCCAGCAACTGCGGTGCACCGTGCGGCTGACCGTACCACTTGGCCCATTCATCCGCGTCTTGCAATCGGAAGTCGGCCGACAGGTCGATGACCTTGGTCCCGGCCGCCAGCAGTTCGCCCGCCAGGGCATGGGCAACACCGTGCGGTGTGGCGAAGAACACCACATCGCAGGCACCCAGGGTCTTGATGTCCGGAACGCTGAACGCCAGGCCGTCGTAGTGCCCTCGCAGGTTCGGGTACATGTCGGCCACGGCCAGGCCAGCCTCGGATCGGGAAGTGATGACAACCACCTCAGCCTGCGGATGTTGCGCCAACAGACGCAGCAGTTCGACACCAGTGTAACCCGTGCCGCCGACGATACCGACCTTGACCATAAACCTGCCCTCAACGAACCCACTGGAAAGCCGTCGATAATAGGGGCCGCGCGCGCCTGCGACAACCGCCAAGGTGACGTGCGGACGCTCAAGCCTCTATATTCCCAGTACCGTGAATTGGGGAATAACTAAAAATGCTCTATCTGTGGCTCAAAGCGCTTCACATCATCAGCGTCGTGTGCTGGTTTGCCGGCCTGTTCTACCTGCCACGACTGTTCGTTTATCACGCACAAAGTGAAGACACGATCAGCAAGGAACGCTTCAGCGTCATGGAACGCAAGCTGTACCGCGGCATCATGGGGCCAGCAATGATCGCTACGCTGATCTTCGGCGGCTGGTTGATCAGCCTCAACCCCAGCGCCTACTTCACTCAGGGTGGCTGGATGCACGCCAAGCTGACACTGGTGGTGATTCTGATCGGCTACCACCACATGTGTGGCGCGCAGGTAAAACGTTTTGCCCGTGGCGAGAACACCCGCAGCCATGTCTTTTATCGCTGGTTCAATGAAGTGCCGGTTCTGATATTGCTGGCTATCGTAATTCTGGTCGTCGTTCGACCGTTCTAAATCCAACAGGCACAACTCACCGGGGTACTTCCAATGTCGCTGCCCGCTCTGCTTGAACAACGTTTGCGTCTGCCCGTGGTGGTGGCGCCGATGTTCCTGATTTCCAATCCGCAATTGGTACTCGCCTGTTGTCGCCAGGGCGTGGTCGGCAGCTTCCCGGCGCTGAACCAGCGCGAAAGCAGCGGTTTCAAGGCCTGGCTGGAAGAAATCGAAGCCGGGCTGGCGACACTGGAAAACCCCGCGCCTTATGCCGTAAACCTGATCGTCCATAACAGCAATCCTCGTTTACAGGCGGATCTACAGATCTGCGTCGAACACAAAGTACCGATCGTGATCACCAGCCTCGGTGCCGTAAAAGAACTGGTCGACGCGGTGCACAGCTACGGCGGCCTGGTGTTCCATGACGTGACAACTCGTCGTCATGCCGAGAAAGCGGCCGAAGCCGGCGTGGATGGTTTGATCGCTGTGGCTGCCGGGGCCGGTGGCCACGCAGGGACCTGGAGCCCGTTCTCGCTGATTGCCGAAATCCGCCAGTTTTTCGACAAGACCTTGTTGCTGGCCGGCTGCTTGAACCACGGCCACGAAATTCTTGCCGCCCAACTGCTCGGCGCGGATTTGGCCTACTTTGGTACACGATTTATCGGCACAACCGAAAGTCACGCACCTGACGCCTACAAAGAAATGCTGCTGACATCCAAAGCGGCAGACATCATCCATACTCCAGCCGTATCAGGTGTCCCCGCGAGCTTCATGCGCCAGAGTCTGGAAGCAGCCGGTTTCGACATGGCCGCCTTGCAAGGCAAGGGCGAGATCAACTTCGGCTCCAAGCTCAAACCCGTGAGCGATGAGGCCAAAGCCTGGAAAACCGTTTGGTCTGCAGGCCAGGGAGTGGGAGAAATCGAGGACTTGCCGAGCGTCGAGCAGTTGATTGCACGTCTCGACTCGGAGTACCGCAAAGCCCTGGAACAGGCTGCCCAGTTGACCAAACGCTGGCCGAGCTGACAGCAAACCTTGGCCAGTCTTGCCCGGCTGGCCTTACTCTCGCCCGGGCACAACATTCTTCTTTCAACCTCTCGCGACAAGGATGCTTCGCACATGGGCGAAAATCATTTCAAGATCGTATTCGAGGGCGCCTTGCTGCCCGGTGTCGACATCACCACGGCAAAGCTCAATCTCGCTGAGTTGTTCAAAAGCGATGTCACGGCCATCGAGCGCCTGTTCACCGGGCGTCCGGTAGCGCTCAAACGCAACCTGTCGCAAGCCGATGCCCAGACCTATCTCCAGGCGCTGAGCAAAACCGGTATCGACGCCCGCATCGAAGCCGAGACGCCGATCGTGCTGAACCTCGCCGACGTTCACGACCACACCTCGGCCAGTAGCCAGGCTGCCCAGGCAGATCCGCAGTTCCCTTACGCGCCGCCTCGCGCCCCCGTCGGCGAAGCCGTGGCGGAATTCGCCACGCTCAAGCCATTCAGTTTCGATGGCCGTATCGGGCGCTTGCGTTACCTCGCCTGGACGCTGGTGCTGTCAACTGTGCTCCTGGCCGTTTGCGGGGTGTTTGCCTTAGTCGCCTTGGCTCTCATCGGCGCGAATTCGACCGCCGGCCTGATATTGGGCAGCTTGCTGGCCTTGATCCTCTTCGCCGGATTTGTATTCGTCAGCATCCAGATCACCGTTCAACGCTTGCACGATGTCGGCTGGTCCGGCTGGCTGTGGCTGCTGAACCTGGTGCCATTTGTTGGCAGTTTCTTTCCGTTCGTGATCATGGTCGTACCGGGCAACGACACTGCCAACCGCTACGGCCCGCCGCCTCCGCCGAACAGTACCGCGGTCAAGGTATTGTCTTCGCTGTGGCTGATCGTTATCGCGCTGGTTCTGTTCGGCTCGCTGGCCGGTGGTCTCACGGCGATACGGGAAGGATACGAAAACGCCGCGCAGAGCAGCTACGAAAGCAGTTCGGTCACCACCGATGAAATCGACGTCGAGGTCGAACCGGTGCCAAATTCCACCAACGATGCAGCCGAAGAGGCCCAGCCCCCTGTAGACTCTGCGAAAGAATGAACAGCGCTCCTGGCCCGTGACACCTGCGTCGCGGCGCGGAGCTGTTGCGATGGAGAACTGCATGACCCGTTACGCTCTGATCACTGGCGCCTCCAGCGGCATCGGCCTGGCAATGGCCGAAGCGCTGGCCCGGCGCGGCCGCAGCCTGATTCTGGTGGCCCGCCAACGTGATCAGCTGGAAAGTATTGCGATTGAACTGACCCAAAGGTTCGGCGTGGAAGTGTTGTTCCGTGCCTGTGACCTGGGCGAACCGCTACGCTTGTCCGGGTTCCTGCTGGAGCTGGAAGAAGGCGACAGGCAGATCGATCTGCTGGTCAACTGCGCCGGTATCGGCACCTGCGGCCCGTTTCTGGCCCAGGACTGGATGACCGAGCAAGACCTGATTGAAGTGAACATCCTCGCCCTTACCCGCCTGTGCCACGCCATCGGCAACAGCATGGCCCTGCAAGGCGGCGGGCAGATTCTGAATGTGGCCTCGGTGGCAGCGTTTCAGCCGGGGCCGTGGATGAGCACCTATTACGCCAGCAAGGCGTATGTGCTGCACTTTTCCGAAGGATTGCGCGTCGAGCTGAAAAAGTGTGCGATCAAGGTTTCGGTGCTCTGCCCCGGACCGACCCGCACGGCGTTTTTCCGTACCGCACAACTCGATAGCGACAAACTGGCCAACAGCAAACTGCTGATGAGCTCCGAGGAAGTGGCGCTCTACACCGTGCGCGCACTGGAAAAGAATAAAGCGATCATTATTCCCGGGCGGCGCAACCGCTGGTTCGTCTTCCTGCCGCGGCTCGGCTCGCGCTGGCTGACTCGCACCATCGCCGGCATGATCAACAAGGCGTACTGCCCGCGCTGATCCAACTCAAGGTAAAAGGCTGGGCGCAGGCATACGCCATGAGTACACTCAGCCCAGCCCAAACAACGGAGAAAACAGCTGTGGATACTCTGTTCACCAAGATTATCAACCGGGAAATCCCGGCGAAGATCATTTACGAGGACGACCAGGTACTGGCCTTCCACGACATTGCCCCACAGGCACCGGTACATTTTCTGGTGGTCCCGAAGAAACCGGTTCGCACCTTGAACGACCTGACCGAGGACGACAAGGCGCTGGCCGGGCATATTCTGTTCACCGCGCAGCGTCTGGCTCTGGAACTGGGCTGCGAAAAAGGTTTCCGCGTCGTCATGAACTGCAATGAAGAAGGCGGGCAAACCGTCTATCACATTCATATGCACGTGCTGGGTCAGCGCCAGATGCACTGGCCGCCGGGCTGAGCATAGGTTCTCAAAAGATCGCAGCCTTCGGCAGCTCCTATGTGTATCGCGAACCTCTGTAGGAGCTGCCGAAGGCTGCGATCTTTTGATCTTGACCCAGCGCAAACCTTCCCTGGCCGATTGGGTTAAACTGGCCGCCGAGATTCCTCCGGAGGTCAGCATGACTACCCAACGTCACTACTCGCCAATCGACCGCCTTCTGCTGCAAGCCGATGCCGCGATGCGCACCTTGCTGCCCTTCAGCGGCCAGCCGTACCGTCCGTCGCCCGCCATCGTGCAGCCGGATGCGAAAATGAGCGATGAAGACACGCGCCATGTTGCCGGCCTGATGCGCATCAACCACACCGGCGAAGTCTGCGCCCAGGCGCTGTATCAGGGGCAAGCGCTGACCGCCAAGCTGCCGCAAGTGCGTGCCGCGATGGAGCATGCCGCCGAAGAAGAGATCGATCACCTGGTCTGGTGCGAACAACGCATCCATCAACTGGGTAGCCACACCAGCATCCTCAATCCGCTGTTTTATGGCATGTCTTTCGGGATTGGCGCGGTGGCCGGCCTGATCAGCGATAAAGTCAGCCTGGGGTTCGTGGCGGCAACGGAAGACCAGGTGTGCAAACACCTGAACGAACATCTGGAGCAATTGCCGGCCGAGGATGAAAAATCCCGGGCGATTCTTGAGCAGATGCGCATCGATGAAGAACAGCATGCCGAAAGTGCGCTGGAGGCTGGCGGTTTCCGGTTTCCGGCACCGGTGAAATTCGGGATGAGCCTGATGGCCAAGGTGATGACCAAGAGTACTTATCGGATCTGATCTTTCGGTTGCCTGGCAGGGCCTCTTCGCGGGCAAGCCAACGCCCACAGTGAATGCATTCCGGCAATAAAAAAGGCGACTACCGTGAGGGAGTCGCCTTTTTTGTGTCCGAGAATCTTACGCCATATTGCGCGCGTAGAAGATTTCGAGCATTTCGTGTTTCACCCGCTCGGTCACCTGGGCGCGTTGCTCAGAGGACAAGTTGCTGGTGGCGTCGCCGAACAGGTAGTTATCCAGTTCGAAGTTCTTCAGCAGCATCTTGGTGTGGAACAGGTTTTCCTGGTACACGTTCACGTCGGTCATCTGGTACGCGTCGTAAGTGTCTTCGGAGAGGTAGTTCTGGATCGAATTGATCTCATGGTCGATGAAGTGCTTTTTGCCTTCAACGTCACGGGTGAAGCCGCGCACACGGTAATCCACAGTCACGATGTCCGAATCGAACTGGTGAATCAGGAAGTTGAGCGCTTTAAGCGGTGAAATGACCCCGCAAGTCGATACGTCGATGTCCACACGGAAGGTTGCAATACCGCTGACCGGATGGATTTCCGGGTAGGTGTGCACCGTGATGTGGCTCTTGTCGAGGTGAGCAAGAATGATTTCAGGCAGCGGGCCCGGGGATTCTTCGATCTGACTGTCGGTCGGGGTTACCGGCTCTTCCGAGATCAGGATCGTGACGCTGGCGCCCTGCGGCTCATAGTCCTGACTGGCAATGTTCAGGATGTTGGCACCAATGATATCGACAACTTCCGTGAGGATCTGCGTCAGGCGTTTCGCGTTGTACTCTTTATTGATGTACTCGACGTAAGCCTGTTGGTCTTGCGGGGTTTCCGCGTAGCAGATGTCATAGATGTTGAAGCTCAAGGTCTTTGTCAGGTTATTGAACCCGTGGAGCTTGAGTTTGCTTTTCACCGTTAAAAACTCTCTATGTGTTTGCGGCCCGGCCGCGTGATCAAGCATGCCCGTCAAATGCGAACAACGCACCTGCGTAGGACGGTTAACACCTCTTCGCGATGGCGATTTTGGTTGTCTGCTCGGGTGCGAGGCCTGTCGGCTGACGGGCCACTACCCTGAAAAAAGTGGCGCATTATGCAGACGTCAGCTTGTGTTCGCCAGAGTCTGCACTGCTTTTATGATAGTTGAATGTCGATTCAACCGAGTTCGATGATCTCGTAGTCGTGGGTAATTGCCACGCCTGCCGCGCCGAGCATGATCGAGGCCGAGCAATACTTCTCGGCAGACAATTCGATGGCGCGCTTGACCTGGGCTTCTTTCAGCCCACGGCCCTTGACCACGAAGTGCATGTGGATCCTGGTGAAAACCTTTGGATCTTCGGTCGCACGCTCGGCTTCAAGGAAAGCTTCACAGCTTTCGACCGCCTGGCGGGACTTCTTGAGGATACTGACCACATCGAAATTGCTGCAACCGCCGACACCCAGCAGCAGCATTTCCATCGGCCGGACACCCAGGTTACGTCCGCCGGCATCGGGCGGACCGTCCATGACCACGACATGACCGCTACCGGATTCGCCGAGGAACATGGCTTCGCCAGCCCATTGGATGCGTGCCTTCATCGCCAAGACTCCACTGTATAAAAAAGGGTCGCCAGCTTAGCACAGGCCCTGTGATTGACGGCGCCCGGCGTCTTAGGACATATCCCACTGCCTTGTAGGTAAATGCTCGAATATTGCAGGAAGTGTCTGTTAAGCTGACGCCAATTCAATGGCGCATTGCCAGCTTTTCCCCAGCGTTCGCTATTCATAAAAAACCAAACACACCGTGCAGTCTTTTCGGGATACAACCATGGTTGCGATTGCCCCCAACCCCAAGATCAAGAACCTCGACAAGCTGTTGATGCATTGCCAGCGCCGCCGTTATCAGGCCAAGAGCAGCATCATTTGTGCCGGCGACCGCTCGGAAACGCTGTTCTTCATCATCAAAGGCTCAGTCACCATCCTGATCGAAGATGACGACGGCCGGGAAATGATCATTTCCTATCTGAACGCCGGAGACTTTTTCGGCGAGTTGGGCCTGTTTGAGCAAGCCGGCCTGGAGCAGGAGCGCAGCGCCTGGGTGCGGGCCAAGGTTGAATGCGAAGTCGCGGAAATCAGCTACGCAAAATTCCGCGAGTTATCTCTGCTGGATCCGGAAATTCTTTACGTCCTCAGCGGACAAATCGCACAGCGCCTGCGCAACACCACGCGCAAGGTCGGTGACCTGGCATTTTTTGACGTGACCGGCCGCGTTGCCCGCTGCCTGCTGGAGCTGTGCAAACAGCCAGACGCCATGACTCACCCCGATGGCATGCAAATCAAGGTGACCCGTCAGGAAATCGGGCGGATAGTCGGTTGTTCCCGGGAGATGGTCGGTCGCGTCCTCAAGGATCTGGAAGAACGCGAACTGGTGAACGTCAAAGGCAAGACCATGGTGGTTTTCGGTACGCGATAAGCTCGAAAACCTAGCCGCTGAACATCTGCGCCAGCATCAGCCGGTAGAGTTCGTCGAGGCGCGCCAGTGCATCGGGTGCGGCGAACTTCTCATGCAGCGCGATGTGGCTTTCGGCGCGTACTCGTTGTTCCAGACCGCAGGCCTCGTTGAAACGATTGACCGCGGCGACCATTGACGCTCGCTCGTTATCGATCAGCATGGCTCCGTGCACCAGTCCTACCGGACGCTGCCCACCCTGACTCTGGCGCCAGCGCTGGGCGGTGCCGACCATCTTGCGACCATCGAGGTTGACGTTGAAGCGACCGTCACAGAAAGCGCCTTCGATTTCACCCAGGGACGAAGTGCCACCCAACTCATCCAGCAACCGACAGATTGGATCGCATAGACGCCGGTAGCCGGATTCGATGCGGTTAAGGTCACCTTCGCTGCGCGGCGGTGCATAGACCAGAGCGATGTTGATCGTGGTGTCGGATTGCGGAACGGGCTCTCCGCCGGTATCGCGCAACAACACTGGCCAGCCTGCCGCTGCCGAGATTTCACATGCGGATTCAAAGCCTGGCAAGCGATTCAAGCGACGCGGCATCACTAATGCCTGGTCACTCGGTTGCCAGAACAACAGACCGAAGTCCGCGTTGCCGGCACAGACCGAGGCCAACAGATCCTGTTCGGCTTGCAGGCCGGCTTCGATAGTCAGGGAAACAGGTGAGATCATAAGGTCTTCCATAGGACGGTCAGTCTGTGGTGCATCTTATGCTGCCATCGCGAGCAGGTCGGATCGCCGCACCGTCGCTCCCACATTGGATCTTTGGCATTAGCCAATTCCTTGTGGGAGCGAGCCTGCTCGGATGGGGTCGATTCGGTCTGCAAATAATCAGTCGAGTGTAGAGCCGCTGACAGGCACACCGCGCTCAGGGAAAAACAGACGCTGCAACTCGGTACCCGGGCTTTCGGCGCGCATGAACGCTTCGCCGACCAGGAACGCGTAGACATCGCTGATTTCCATCAGTTCGACATCGGCGCGGTTGAGAATGCCGCTCTCGGTGATGACCAGACGATCGCGAGGAATACGCGGCAACAGGTCGAGGGTGGTTTCCAGGCTGACATCGAAGGTATGCAGGTTGCGGTTGTTCACACCAACCAGCGGAGTGTCGAGGGTTTTCAAGGCCCGCTCCAGCTCGTCGCCGTCGTGGACTTCCACCAGTACATCGAGGTTGACGCTTTTGGCCACGGCTGCCAGTTCGGCCATTTTCACGTCATCCAGCGCGGAAACGATCAACAGCACACAATCGGCACCCAGGGCCCGGGCCTCGACGATCTGGTACGGATCGATCATGAAGTCCTTGCGGATCACCGGCAGCTGGCACGCCGCGCGGGCCTGCTGCAGGTAGGCGTCAGCGCCCTGGAAATAATCGATATCGGTGAGTACCGACAGACAGGTCGCGCCGCCCTTCTCGTAGCTTCTGGCGATGTCGGCGGGAACGAAGTTCTCGCGGATCACACCTTTGCTCGGCGAGGCTTTCTTGATTTCGGCAATGACTGCCGGTTGCTTCAGCTTGGCCTGAGCCAGCAAGGCCTTGGCAAAACCACGGGGTGCATCGGCCGTCTTGGCCAGGCTTTCCAGCTCAGCGAGGCTGACGCGAGCGCTGCGCTCGGCGACTTCCTCGACTTTGCGCGCCAGAATCTTTTCCAGAACCGTCGGTACACTCATCCCTCATTCTCCACTTTGAATACCGCGGTGAACGCACCCAGTTCCTCGAGCTTCTCTCGAGCTAGACCGGTGTGCAGCGCATCGTGCGCAAGTGCAACGCCCTCTTTCAAACTGCTGGCATGGTCGGCTGCGTACAGCGCGGCACCGGCATTGAGCATGATCATCTCGGCCGCTTTCTGACCGTTCTCAGTCTTGCGCTTGCCCAGGGCATCGCGAATCAGCTCCAGGGACGCCGCCGGGCTATCCACCGCCAGGCCATGCAGGCTCTGGCTCTTCATGCCAAGGTCTTCCGGCTCGACCCAATACTCGGTGATCTGGCCATTCTTCAGCTCAGCGACAAACGTCGGCGCAGCCAGGCTGAACTCGTCCAGACCATCCTTCGAATGCACCACCAGCACGTGCTTGCTGCCCAAACGCTGCAGCACTTCCGCCAACGGCCGGCACAGGGCCTGGGTGAATACGCCGACCACCTGATGCTTCACACCGGCCGGATTCGTAAGCGGACCGAGCATGTTGAACAAGGTCCGCAGACCCAGTTCACGGCGCGGGCTGGCGGCGTATTTCATCGCAGAGTGATGAGTCTGGGCAAACATGAAACCAATACCAACGTTGTCAATGCAACGCGCCACTTGCACTGGGGTCAGGTTCAGGTAGATACCGGCCGCCTCCAGCAGATCAGCACTGCCGCTCTTGCCCGAGACTGCACGGTTGCCATGCTTGGCCACGGTGCAGCCAGCAGCGGAAACCACGAACGCAGCAGCGGTCGACACGTTGAAGATATTCGCACCGTCACCGCCGGTGCCCACCACATCGACCACACCGTCGAGGGTCTTGAGCTCGACCTTGTCCGCCAGCTCACGCATCACCGACACCGCGCCGACGATTTCGTCGATGCTTTCGCTCTTCATGCGCATGGCCATCATGAACGCGCCAATCTGCGCGTCCGAGCATTGCCCGGTCATGATTTCGCGCATGACATCGCGCATTTCATCGGTGCTGAGGTCGAGGTGATCGACGATACGGCCCAGGGCTGTCTTGATGTTCATGATAAGTCCTTAGCGCGTGCCGCCGGTTTGTTTGAGGAAGTTGGCGAACAGTTCGTGGCCCTGTTCGGTGAGGATCGACTCAGGGTGAAACTGCACGCCTTCGATGTTCAGAGTCTTGTGACGCAGGCCCATGATCTCGTCGACCGAGCCGTCTTCGAGCTGGGTCCAGGCGGTCAGCTCCAGACAATCGGGCAGGGTTTCGCGCTTGACGATCAATGAATGATAGCGGGTCACCGTCAGCGGACGATTCAAGCCTTCGAATACACCCTTGTCCTCGTGAAATACCGGGCTAGTCTTACCGTGCATCACTTGGCGGGCGCGCACCACATCACCGCCAAAGGCCTGGCCGATGGATTGGTGACCGAGGCAGACGCCAAGAATCGGCAGTTTGCCGGCGAAATGCTTGATCGCTTCAATCGAGATGCCGGCTTCGGTCGGGGTGCAAGGACCGGGGGACACAACAATGCGCTCTGGGTTGAGGGCTTCGATTTCAGCGATGGTCAGTTCATCGTTGCGCACGACTTTGACCAGGGAGCCGAGCTCGCCCAGGTACTGCACAACGTTGTAGGTAAAGGAGTCGTAGTTATCGATCATCAGCAACATGGCGTATAGAACCTCTTGAATTCACTGACTTTAAAGATGGCCTTCGAATGATTTACCCGCAGAGCGCTGCGCTTTGTCAGGTGCCGGAGTAGCGCCAGCAAAGCGGCATTTCAAACAGGTAAAGAAGGCAAAGCGATACAGGTCCGGCGAGGCCGGCAAAAGAATTCAGGCGCGCCAACGCCAGCGGGCGTGTGCCTTGATGACTTGATCCAGGAGTTTACTGATGATCAACACGGGGAAGGTCTCGTTCGTACGTCCCGGCACAGTAACTTAGCTGGGCAGAGCGCGCAATATCGCCGGGGGCACTGCCCGCGAAACTATCAAAGGCTTCGCGACAGATGGCAAAAGGCCGGGAGTTTTTGGTACTGTCGTTTCGTTCACTAAAACAATAAATAAACGGACTTGCTCATGATCAAACAGTCGTTGTTTGTACCGCTCGCAGGATGCTTGCTCGCGATCGCATGCGCCCAGGCGAACGCCGCACCCAATCCTTATACAAATTTCGTTGTCTTCGGGGACAGCCTCAACGATGCAGGGACCTTTGCCGACACGGGCGGGCCAGCCGGGGCGACACAGCGCTTCACCAACCGGACGGGGCCGGTGTACCTGGATGGCAGCGGCGAAGTCCGCTCGCTCAACTCCACACAGATTCTGGGCGGAAAACTGGGGTTTTCAGCGGACCAGACGGCATCCTCTGCTTCAGCCGTTCGCGCCAACGAAGGCCTGCCTGATGGTAACAACTGGGCTGTAGGCGGCTACCGTACCGACCAGATTCTTGATTCGATTACCAGCATCTCCGCCACCGGCGAACGCACCCGGGCCGGCTATCTTCCATCCAATAACTTCCGTGCCGACCCGAACGCACTGTATTACCTGTCGGGTGGCGGCAACGACTTCCTGCAAGGACGCGTCACCAGCCTGCCACAGGCCAGTGCCGCCGCCGACCGCCTGGCCGACAGCGTGCAGACGCTGCAAACCGCCGGTGCCAAATACGTCATGGTCTGGTTGCTGCCCGATATCGGCTTTACCCCGGCGTTCAATGGCACCCCGCTGCAAGCGTTCACGTCCCAACTCAGCGCCCAGTTCAATACTGAACTGGTAAGTCGACTGCAGAACATCAATGCAGAAATTATCCCGCTCAACATTCCGGTACTGCTCAAAGAGACGTTCGCCAATCCGGTGCAGTTTGGCCTGGCCACCGACCAGAATCTCATCGCCACATGCTTCAGCGGCAGCGGCTGCACCGAAAACGCCCGTTACGGCATCAACAGCGCCACACCAGACCCGACCAAGCTGATCTACAACGACTCCGTGCATCCCACCGAAGCCGGGCAGCG
Source organism: Pseudomonas sp. GV085 (assembly GCF_003050925.1). GTDB lineage: Bacteria > Pseudomonadota > Gammaproteobacteria > Pseudomonadales > Pseudomonadaceae > Aquipseudomonas. Next base: position 17,631 of record NZ_QAOV01000005.1, read on the forward strand.
CCTGATTGCCGATTACGCGTATTCCCTGCTGGCAGCGCCGTGGGAGCTGACATTACTGCCGGAAATGGCCCAAGGCACCGTGCGCGCGCATCAGGATGAATTGCGCAACCAGTGGCTGGCCGATTGGGAAAACTGGCAAGGTGTCGGCCAATGGCGAGCCATTGTTTCCGGCGGCGGACAGCATCAGGACTTTGACGGTCAGGACAGCGTGGCAAGCGCCGACGGCAACGGAGCCAACCTGAACATCGGTGGCAGCTATCGCCTTGACGATGCATGGCGCGTCGGTTTGGTGGCCGGTTTCTATAACCAGAAACTCGAAGCCGGCAGCAACGATTCCGACTACAAGCTCAACACTTACCTGGGCACGGTATTCGCCCAGTACCAGCAAAACCGTGTGTGGGCCGACGCGGCGTTGACGGCCGGGCATCTGGATTACGACAGCCTCAAGCGTAAATTCCAGTTGGGCGCCAACGAACGCAGCGAAAAAGGCGATACCAGCGGCTACGTCGAGGCCTTCAGCGCTCGCCTGGGTTACGACATTGCGCAACAAGCCAGCAGCCCCTGGCACCTGTCGCCGTTTGTCAGCGCCGATTTCGCCAAGGTGCAAGTCGACGGTTACTCGGAGGACGGCAACAACTCCACGGCACTGACCTTCGCCGATCAGGAGCGTATTTCCCGGCGTCTTGGCGCTGGCCTGCAGGGCAAATACCAGATCACCCCGCAAACCCAGGTTTTTGGCGAAGCAGCAGTCGAACGTGAGTACAACGATGATACCCAGGACGTGAGCATCAACCTCAACAGCCTGCCAAACAACCAGTTCACGCTGGAAGGCTACACCCCGCAAAGTCATTTGCAACGTGTGAATCTGGGCGTGAGCCACAACCTCACCCAGGACCTGGCATTGCGCGCCAGCTACAACATCCGCAAGGACGACGATTTCACCCAACAGGGCATCAACGTAGGTGTTGCGCTGGACTTCTGATGTGCAGCCAATAAAAAACGCGGCGCCCTCACAGGCGCCGCGTTTTTTTGGTGTACGCAAATCCCCTGTAGGAGCTAGCTTGCTAGCGAAGGTATGTCAGTCGACACTGTGTTGCTGACACTCCTTCGCTAGCAAGCTAGCTCCTACAGTAGGTTTTGCGTGGATCAGGTATTCGGGGTTTGTTCCGCCAGGGCAACGGCGCGGAACATCGCGCGGCGCTTGTTCAGGGTTTCTTCCCATTCCAGCGCCGGCACCGAGTCGGCGACGATGCCACCACCGGCCTGCACGTGCAGTTCGCCGTTCTTGATCACCGCCGTGCGGATCGCAATGGCGGTGTCCATGTTGCCGTTCCAGGCAAAGTAACCGACCGCACCGCCGTAGACGCCACGCTTGACCGGCTCCAGTTCGTCGATGATTTCCATCGCGCGAATCTTCGGTGCGCCGGACAAGGTGCCCGCCGGCAGAATCGCTCGCAGTGCATCCATGGCCGTCAACCCGGATTTCAGTTGCCCGGTGACGTTGGACACGATGTGCATCACGTTGGAGTAACGCTCGATGACCATTTTCTCGGTGAGTTTCACCGAGCCGATTTCCGATACGCGACCGGTGTCGTTGCGACCGAGGTCGATCAGCATCAAGTGTTCGGCGATTTCCTTGTCGTCGGACAGCAGGTCTTTTTCCAGCGCCAGGTCAGCCTCTTCGTTGGCGCCCCGCGGACGGGTGCCGGCAATCGGGCGCACGGTGATCAGGTTATCTTCGACCCGCACCAGCACTTCCGGCGAACTGCCGACGACGTGGAAGTCGCCGAAGTTGAAGAAGTACATGTAAGGCGTAGGGTTGAAGCAGCGCAGCGCGCGATACAGATCGATCGGCGCCGCCTTGAAGTCGATCGACATGCGCTGAGACGGCACGACTTGCATGCAGTCACCGGCCAGGATGTATTCCTTGATCGTGTCGACGGCTTTTTCGTAATCGTCCTGGGTGAAGCTGGAGCGGAACACCGGGTCAGCCGATTGTTGCTTGCTGAAGTCCAGGCCACGGCGTGGGGTGATCGGCTGACGGAGTTTTTCCAGCAGATCTTCCAGGCGTGCGCGACCTTGTTCGAAGGCGTCTTCCTGCGCCGGGTCGGCCAGGACGATTGCGTGCATCTTGCCGGCCAGGTTATCAAACACCACCACGGCGTCGGAGACCATCAGCAGAATGTCAGGCACGCCCAGCGGATCCGGGTTCGGGCACTTGCCCAGACGCTTCTCCACATAACGCACGCAGTCATAACCAAAGTAACCCACCAGGCCGCCATTGAAACGCGGCAGGCCGGCAATGGTCGGCACGTTGTAGCGAGCCTTGAAAGCTTCGACGAAGGCCAGCGGGTCTTCCACGTCGTGGCTTTCGGTCTCGACTCCATCGACGGTCACGCTGACGTGATGATCGTGAACCCGCAGTACGGTGCGGCACGGCAGGCCGATGATCGAGTAACGGCCCCACTTCTCGCCGCCCTGTACGGACTCCAGCAAGTAGGAATTGGGCTCGTCGGCCAGTTTCAGGTAGATCGACAGCGGCGTGTCGAAGTCGGCCAGGGTTTCACAGGCAAGCGGGATGCGGTTGTAGCCGGCAGCGGCCAAACGCAGGAATTCTTCGCGGATCATGAGGTGCCTCGTGGCTTGAGGGTCGAACAGTCAGGTATGCAAACGCGCCGGATAATCGGCCAGAATCAAGTCAGGCGCGCCAACGCCAGCGGGCCAGGGCCTTCATGACTTTCATCCAGAGTTTGCGAGTGACCACCACGATGGCGTTTCCAGAAAGGAATTGAGAAGCGTCGGGCAACGTTATCTCAGCGGCCGTAGCGAGGCAACCGGGAATTAGCTTGCGCAGGTCGTCGATCACCAGTGCCGGCGATTCTTCGGCAATCGGCCGGCCGTGGTTATAGCCGTAGCTCAAGGCCACGCATTTGACCCCCGCCGCTTTCGCCGCCAGCACATCGCTGCGCGAATCGCCGACGAACAACGACTGCGAAGCCGGAATGTTGGCCATTTTCATCACGAAAAACAGCGCGGCCGGGTCGGGTTTTTTCTGTGGCAGGGTGTCGCCGCCAATAATCCAGCGGAAGTAACGACCAATTTTCATCTGGTCCAGCAGCGGTGCGACGAAGCGCTCTGGCTTGTTAGTGATCAGCGCCATCTCGACGCCCTGCTTTTTCAGCCATTTGAGCGTGTCGCGCACACCGGGGTAAACCACGGTCAACTCATGGCCCTCGCCATAAGCCTGCATGAAATACTCCAGCGCCCGTTCGGCCTCATGGTCATCGACCGCCGAATGATCGATAGCACCAGCCAGCGCACGACGCACCAGCACTGGCGCGCCGTTTCCGACCCATTCGCGTACCGCGTCCAGACCGGCGGGCTTACGACCGAGTTTGAGCAGCATCTTGTCCACAGCCACTGCCAGATCCGGGACCGAGTCGATCAACGTACCGTCCAGATCGAACATCACCAGCCGCGGCAGTTTCCCCGGGAACAGCTGCTCAAAGCCACTCATGGGCGAGCCAGCGCCAGTTCGGTACGCATCTTGTCGATGACTTCCTGATAGTTCGGCGCATTGAAGATGGCCGAGCCGGCGACGAAGGTGTCGGCACCGGCCGCCGCGATTTCGCGAATGTTGTTCACGTTCACGCCACCGTCGATTTCCAGGCGAATGTCACGGCCGGAGGCATCGATCAACGCCCGCGCTTCACGCAGTTTGTCGAGGGTGCCGGGGATGAACTTCTGCCCGCCGAAACCCGGGTTGACGCTCATCAGCAGAATCATGTCGACCTTGTCCATCACGTACTTGAGTACGTCCAGCGGGGTCGCCGGGTTGAACACCAGGCCCGACTTGCAGCCGCCTTCGCGGATCAATTGCAGAGAGCGGTCGACGTGCTGGGTGGCTTCCGGGTGGAAGGTGATGTAAGTCGCCCCAGCTTCGATGAAGTCGCCCACGATGCGGTCCACCGGGCTGACCATCAGGTGCGCGTCGATCGGCGCGGTCACGCCGTACTTGCGCAGCGCCGAGCAGACCATCGGGCCGATGGTCAGGTTCGGCACATAGTGATTGTCCATGACATCGAAGTGCACGAAGTCGGCGCCGGCGGCCAGGACGTTATCCACTTCTTCACCCAGTCGGGCGAAGTCGGCGGAGAGAATCGACGGAGCAATTACGAAGGGCTGCATGACGCACCTTTTCTGAGCAGAATCACGATGGCGCGCATTGTATACCTCATGCTTTGACGCGCGCACCGTGAGCGCGATGATTGGACCTTGCCATCACCCATCAACGGCAGAAGCCCTGGTACGCCGCGCGATAGATCTTTTCGATATCGACGGCACTCAACTTACGAGGATTGTTAGGAATCAAACGCTCGATCTGCGTTCGCCAATCTGCACCTGTGCCAGTTCTACTGTGCCGGATTTCACCAATGCGACATCAGTGACGATCAGTGGGTTGTCGATGTCCAGACGCGCCAGCTCGGCAGACAATTACTCGATGGCACCTGCGCCGGTGATCAGTTTGTGAGCGATTTTGAAAGAGGAAAGACTCATGTGCGCAGTCTCTTGTAGGTAGGGGAGCTGGGCACAATCGTAGCTGGGGATTGCGGGTTGTCTTCCATTCAGCTCGTGAATGACCGGCCCTGCCCAAAACCACCAAAAACACCTGTAGGAGCGAGCCTGCTCGCGATGAACCTGAGAGCGCCGCGGGGTGTCAGATTTCCCGCGTTGTCGTTGAAGTTCATCGCGAGCAGGCTCGCTCCTACAGTTGATCGGGTGATCCGTCAGACCTGCGCAGTACGCAGTTTCTCGCTTCGCCCGCGCAGCCATTCCAGGGTCAGCAGCAGGATCACCGAGAAGGCAATCAGCAGCGTCGCGGCTGCAGCGATGGTCGGGCTGAGGTTTTCGCGGATGCCGCTGAACATCTGCCGTGGCAGGGTCGCTTGTTCAGGGCCTGCGAGGAACAGCGTCACCACCACTTCATCGAACGAAGTCGCGAAGGCGAACAACGCCCCCGAGATCACGCCCGGCGCGATCAGTGGCAAGGTCACACGGCGGAACGTGGTCAACGGTGAAGCGCCCAGGCTCGCAGCGGCCCGCACCAGGTTGTGATTGAACCCCTGCAACGTCGCCGACACGGTAATGATCACAAACGGCACACCCAACACCGCATGCACGACGATCAGCGAGGTATAGCTGTTGCCGAATCCCAGTGGAGCGAAGGTCAGGTAACTGGCCACACCAATGATCACCACCGGCACCACCATCGGCGAAATCACCAGCGCCATCACCAGCGGCTTGCCTGGAAAATCGCCTCGGGTCAGGCCGATCGCCGCCAGCGTGCCGAAGATCATGGCCAGTACCGTCGCCGCCGGGGCCACGATGATGCTGTTCTTCAACGAACGCATCCATTCCGCCGAGGCAAAGAAGTCCTGGTACCAGTGCAGCGAAAAGCCTTGCAGCGGATAGACCAGAAAACTGCCGGAGTTGAACGATAGCGGAATGATCACCAGTACCGGCAGGATCAGGAACAACAGAATCAAGCCGCAGAGAATCCGCAAGCTGTAGAACCACACCCGTTCGATGGGCGACATATAAGGACTCAGCATTTCGTTCTCCCCTTAGCTCAGGCGCAGGCGGCTCGCGCCCACCAGCCAGCTGTAAATCAGATAAAGCACCACAGTCGCCAGCAGCAACAATCCACCGAGTGCGGTCGCCATGCCCCAGTTGATGCTGGTGTTGGTGTAGAAGGCGACGAAGTAGCTGACCATTTGATCGTTCGGGCTGCCCAGCAATGCCGGGGTGATGTAGTAGCCGATGGCGAGGATGAACACCAACAGGCAACCGGCGCCGACACCGGCATAGGTCTGCGGGAAGTACACCCGCCAGAAACTGGCAAACGGATGGCAGCCGAGGGAAATCGCGGCGCGCATGTAGGTCGGCGAGATGCCTTTCATCACGCTGTAGATCGGCAGGATCATGAACGGCAGCAGGATGTGCACCATCGAGATGTAGACACCGACGCGGTTGAACACCAGCTCGATCGGCTTATCGATGATGCCCATGGCCATCAGGCCGCTGTTGATCAAGCCACCCGATTGCAGCAACACGATCCACGCCGCGACCCGTACCAGAATCGACGTCCAGAACGGCAACAGCACCAGAATCATCAGCAGGTTGCTTTGGCGCGACGGCAGGTTCGCCAACAGGTAAGCCAGTGGATACGCCAGCACCAGGCAGATCACGGTGATGATCAGGCCCATCCAGAAGGTGCGGGCGAAGATGTCGAGGTAGATCGCCTGATCCGGGGTGGCGGGAGCGATTTCGCCGAGGTCGTCGATGCGATGATCGACGGCCGCCAGCAGGTAATACGGAGTGATGCTGCTGGTGTTGCGGCGTACCGCTTGCCAGTAGGCCGGGTCGCCCCAACGCTCATCGAGGCCTTCCAGCGCTTCTTTATAAGAGGCCGGCTCAGTGGCGAGCGGCAAGGCGCGGGCGGTTTTGGTCAGCAGGCTGCGGTAGCCGGCCAGCTCCATGTTCAAGCGCTTGGACAGATCGCCCAGGGTCTGGTTCTTGCGAGCGTCGGCGAGGTCTTCGGCCGCCGCTTTGTAAACCGGTTCAGCGGGCAGGCCGCGGCCGTCCCAACTGGCGATGGCGGTCACGGTGCGCGGCATTCCGCCGACCACTTCCGGGTTGCCAACGCTTTTGTAGAGCAGCGCCACGATCGGCACCAGGAACACCAGCAACAGAAACAGCACCAGCGGCGCGATCAACGCCTGGGCCTTCCAGCGGTTGACCCGCTCGGCGTGCTTGAGCCGCTGCTTCAAGGTGGGGCTGGTGCCCTCGTTCAGGGGAACGGCGATAGCCATGACGTACTCCGGGAATCTTTGATCGTTACAGAGGCGGCGAACCGCCCCTGTTGTGTTGAAACACCGCAACCTGTAGGAGCGAGCTTGCTCGCGAAGAGGCCAGCACATTCAACATCTGTGTTGATTGACCCACCGCTTTCGCGAGCAAGCTCGCTCCTACAGCGTAAGCCCGCGGTGCGGTCTTACTTGGCAGCCCAGGAATTGAAGCGCTGCTCCAGTTGCTCGCCGTTGTCAGCCCAGAAGCTGACGTCGATCTGCACCTGGTTGGCGATGTTTTCCGGGGTGGTCGGCATGTCTTTCAGGACATCCTTGGACAGCAACGGTACGGCTTGGGTGTTGGCCGGGCCGTAGGCGATGTTTTCCGAGTAGGTCTTCTGCTGTTGTGGCATCACCGAGTAAGCGATGAACTTCTTCGCCGCTTCGGCCCGTGCCTTGTCCAGACCTTTCGGAATGGCCCATGCGTCGAAGTCGTAGATACCGCCGTTCCACACGACTTTCAGGTTGCTTTCTTTCTGCACGGCAGCGATACGACCGTTGTAGGCCGAGCTCATGACCACGTCGCCGGAAGCGAGATATTGCGGCGGTTGTGCGCCGGCTTCCCACCACTGGATGTTCGGCTTGAGCTCATCGAGCTTCTTGAATGCGCGGTCCTGACCGTCTTTACCGGCCAGCACTTTGTAGACGTCTTTCGGCGCAACGCCGTCGGCCATCAGTGCGAATTCAAGGGTGTACTTGGCACCTTTACGCAGGCCACGCTTGCCCGGGAACTGCTTGGTATCCCAGAAATCCACCCAACTGGTCGGCGCGCTTTTCAGCTTGTCGGCGTTGTAGGCCAGTACAGTCGACCACACGAAGAAACCCACGCCGCAAGGCTGGATGGCGCCCTTGACGTAGTCTTCGTTCTTGCCGAACAACTTCGGATCGAGCTGCTCGAACATGTCTTCGTCGCAACCACGGGACAGTTCCGGCGACTCAACCTCTACCAGATCCCAGGACACGCTTTTGGTGTCGACCATGGCCTTGACCTTGGCCATTTCGCCGTTGTACTCACCGGCCACGATCTTGCCGTTACCTGCCGCTTCCCACGGTGCGTAGAAGGCTTTGACCTGAGCCGCCTTGTTCGCCCCGCCAAAGGACACCACGGTCAGGTCCGGGCCGGCCGCCATTGCATGTGTCGCGCCCATCATGCCCAGTGCCAAAGCGGTGAATTTCAGGGATCTCAACATTTATTGTTCTCTCCACGTGCAGGGTTGGTGTTGGTATTGCGGGGCGATCAGTTCGCCTCTAGAAGAGGGTCGAGCGCGCGAACGTGTTCGACCTCCCAGCCAAGCGGTACCACGTCGCCGACGGCGAGCGAGGGATCAAGCTCGGCAATCGGTTGTTTCACGAAGAAGTCGGTCTTGCCGCAGACTTCCATGCGAACCCGGACGTGGTCGCCCAGATAGATGAATTCCTCGACTCGCCCGGAGAAGCGGTTGACGCATTGGTCGCTGGAGCCATTGAGGCTCACTCGCTCCGGACGAATGGACAGGGTCACCGGCTCACCGGTCTGGCCGACGTTAACCGCCAGGGCTTCCACCTTTTCACCGCGTCCGAGCTCGACAATGCAACGGTCGCCGGTTTGGCTGTGCAGGCGGCCATTGAGGCGGTTGTTCTCGCCGATGAAGTTGGCGACGAAGGTGTTCTTTGGCTCTTCGTAGAGGGTGCGCGGCGGCGCGATCTGCTGGATTTCGCCCTGATGGAACACCGCCACACGGTCGGACATGGTCAAGGCTTCGCCCTGATCGTGGGTCACGTAGACCACGGTGACGCCCAGGCGCTGGTGCAGGTGCTTGATCTCCATCTGCATGTGTTCACGCAGTTGTTTGTCGAGTGCGCCGAGGGGCTCGTCCATCAGCACCAGTTGCGGCTCGAACACCAGCGCACGGGCCAATGCCACACGCTGTTGCTGACCGCCGGAAAGCTGCGCCGGGTAGCGCTGGGCGAAGGCATCGAGCTGGACCATGCTCAGCACCCGCTTGACCCGGGCACTGACGTCGCTCTTGTTCATGCCGCGCACGGTCAGCGGAAACGCCAGATTCTCGGCCACCGTCATGTGCGGGAACAATGCGTAGTTCTGGAACACCATGCCGATGTCGCGCTTGTGCGGTGGCACGTTGTTGATGGCGCGCCCCGCCAACAGGATTTCGCCCGCGGTCGGCGTTTCGAAGCCGGCGAGCATCATCAGGCTGGTGGTCTTGCCGGAGCCGGACGGTCCGAGCAAGGTGAGGAATTCGCCTTTGCGAATGTCCAGGTTGAGGTCTTTGACGATCAGGTTCTCGCCGTCGTAGCTCTTCTGCACTCCACGAAAGCTGACCAGAACATCATTGGCCCCTGCACTTGAATCGACCTGGCTCATACCCACACCTTTGTTATTGATGACTGCTGTGGGATTAAGCCTAGTGGACGCTGGGGACCGCGCAAATCGGGGGGTAAGAGAGATTCGCCTCAGCCGGATGGAAGGTTGTGGGTAGGGATTGCCCTACAAGGATGGCGTGTTTTGGCAAATGCAGCGGCGAGTGGTTGGCTGCAAGCCACAAGTCACGGCAAAAGCAGCTCGTCAGGCACGTCGCTATTGGATATGTGCACAATTCAATGACTGATGGAGATCCCTGTGGGAGCGAGCCTGCTCGCGAAGGCGGACTGTCAGTCGGTATCAATATTGACTGATCGGGCCCCTTCGCGAGCAGGCTCGCTCCCACAGTGTAAGGCGGTGTTGTTTAGAGGAGCTTGTGCTCCATCGCGTACTTCACCAGTTCCGCCAACGAGGTGATGTTGAGCTTCTGCATCAGCCGCGCCTTGTGCGTGCTGATGGTTTTGCTGCTCAGCGCCAGTTGCTGGGCGATGTCGTTGACGTTGGCGCCCTGGGCCAGGCGTTCGAACACTGAAAATTCGCGCTCGGAGAGCAGCGAATGCAATGGACGCGAGTCGGTCAGGCCGACCTCGAAGACCATGCGGTCGGCCAGTTCCGGGTCGATATAACGCCCGCCAGACGCCACTTTGCGAATGGCTGTCAGCAACAGTGCCGGATCGCTGTCCTTGGTCGCATAACCCGCCGCTCCAACCTTGAGCGCCCGGGCGGCCATCTGCGCTTCGTCGTGCATCGACAACACCAGGATCGCCGGCGGATTGTTCAGCGCGCGAATCCGCGGAATCGCTTCCAGACCGTTGACGCCCGGCATGGAGATGTCCAGCAACACCACTTCGCAGGGCACATGACGCAAGGTGTCGAGCAACTGCTCGCCATTGCTCGCCTCCCCCACCACCAGCAGGTCCTTGGCCAGGCCAATCAGCTGCTTGATGCCTTCACGGACGATGGTGTGGTCTTCGGCTACCAGTACACGGATCACAGACTTCTCCAGATTCAAGATCTATCGCGAGCAGGCTCGCCCCCACATTTGGAATGCGTTCCCCCTGTGGGAGCGAGCCTGCTCGCAAAAGCGTCGGCACAGACACCAAAAAATCTTCAGGCTTCGTCCAAAGGCACGCGCACTTCTAATGTCGTGCCCTCACCCGGTTCACTCTCCAGCGACAACTCGCCGCCCAGGATCAACACCCGCTCGCGCATGCCGACGATCCCAAAGGATGTTGGCCTGCCTGGCGCGGCGACAAATCCCACGCCATCATCGCTGACTGTCAGACACAACTCGTCACCTTCCAGCGCCAGCGTCAGTTCAACAGTATGCGCCTGGGCGTGGCGCATGACATTGGTCAGCGCTTCCTGAAGGATCCGGAACAGGCCGATAGCCTTGGCGTCGCTGAGCACTGGCAAATTGTCCGGCACCTGCACCAGACACGGGATCTGCGTGCGCGCCTCGAATCGGCGGGCCTGCCACTCTATGGCCGAGGCGATGCCAGCGTCGAGAATCGGCGGTCGCAATGCCGTGGCCACATCACGGACCAACTGAAACAACTGAGCGATCAAGCGCTTCATGCTGTTCAAGCGCTCGTTCAGACCCGGATCAAGCTGCGCGTAAGCCAGTTCGCACATGGACGTTTCCAGCTTCAACACTGTGAGCATCTGACCCAACTCGTCGTGAACTTCCCGGGCAATGCGCGCTTTTTCTTCCTCGCGCACGCTTTCCAGGTGCGCGGACAACTCACGCAGTTGTTCCCGGGAGCTGGCTAATTCCAGTTCGATGCGCTTGCTCTCGCTGATGTCCCAGACGATCCCGTCCCAGACATAGGCTCCGTCTTCCAGCCGACGGGTGATGGCCTTGATTTCCGCCCAGCGCTGCTCGCCTTGGCGCGTGAGAATTCGCCCCTGCCACGACCAGTCGCTGTCGGTATCCAGCGCATGATCCTGGGTCTGGTGATAGCTGGCCCTGTCATCCGGATGCACGAGGCTGCGCAGACCTTTGTCGCGATGCGCCAGCGTGGCCGGCGAATAACCCACCAGGCTTTCGCTGCCTTCGCTGATGTAGGCAAAGTCGATCTGACCGGTCACCGGCGCTCGCTCCAGGCGGAATACCAGCCCCGGAACATTGGCGGCGATGCCTTGCAGCCGCGCCTCGCTTTCCTGCAAGGCGGCCAGGGCGCGGCGCCGCTCGGTGACGTCGTTGAGGTAAACCACCAGGTATTCGCCATCGCGAAAGCGCAGAAAGCTCAACGAGACATCGGTCGGCAGAATGCTGCCGTCGGCGCGCACGCAATTGGTTTCGAAGCTTTGCGGGCCTTCTTCACTGGCCCGGGCGCGCTTCCACAGGTTCAGCCAGCGGTCCATGTGCAGGCTGGGTTCGAAATCGATCAAGGGCCGATCGATGATCCCACCAGCCGGATAGCCAAGCATGCTTTCCGCCGCGCGGTTGGCGTAGCGCACGTGGCTGTCCCAGTTGACCCAGAGGATACCGACGGTGCTTTGATCGATGGAAAACTGGGTGAGCCGCAATGCCTCTTCGCTGGCGGCGCGCAAGGCAATGTCTTCCTGCGCGGCCATCAAGCGTTGTTCCAGGCTGTGCTGCTGGCGACGCTGCCAGAACACGATGGCCATGCAGCTCAACGCCAGCACGGCCAGCAATAAACAGAGGTTTTGCCAGAAACCCGGGGACTCGGTGAGCCGCGGGTACTTGGGTTGCAGCCATTGATTGTGCAATTGCTCCAGGTCCTTGGCCGGGATAGCCCGCAATGCACTTTCGACGATGCCCGCCAGTTCCGGCTTGTCGCGGCGCGTGGCCACTCGCAGCAGCTGCGGCAAGCCGACATCCCCGACCACCACCAACCCGGCGAACTCCGGCTCGACGGACAGGCGCCCTAATTGCGCCTCATCAACCACCGCATAACCCGCCTGCTGGCCAGTCAGCAATTGCAATGCCTGACGCTCCATCGGGACGCCTTGCAGATTCAGGTGCGGATAGTTGCTACGCAGGTAATCGGCGATGGCGCTGGGCATGCGCACGGCAACGCGGGTCTGGCTGTCGAGCTTTTCCAGCTCGACAGCGCCCGCGCTTTTCTGGTCGCTGACCACCAGTTGCGGCACTCGCATGTAAGGGTCGGAAAACTGCCAGAGGCGCAATCCGCCAGGGGTTTGGGTCAGCCCCGGGGCGATGTCGATTTCGCCCTCGCGTGCAGCCGCCTCCAGTTGCTCAAGGTCGGGAAAGTTGCGCCAGCTCAGTTCGACGTTGAGGGTCTTTGCCAGCCACTTCATCAAGTCGACATTCACCCCGGACAGGCGCTGCAAGCGGCGATCATATTGCGCATAGGGCGCCTGCAACACCACGCCGACCCGCAACTCGTCCTGCTGCGCCAGCCAGTGCTGTTGTTTCGGAGTCAGTTGGGCAACGCGCTCCGGGGGCATGGCCGCCGCCCAACCCATCAAGGGAAACCACAAACAGCCGATAACCCACAGGCAGCGTAAACGCATCATTGAACTCTCACACACTGACAAATACTGACCAACCCATTAGGCTGCCGGAACAACTTCTGGCCTGGAATATCCGATGCCCCCTGTCTACCGCCTGGCACTGCCAGCATTGTGCCTGTCGCTGATCCTGCCATGCGCTTTTTCCGTCGAGGCGGCCGACCCGGCGCCTGCAGCAGCAGAAAAAACCGCCGAAGAAAAACCACTCGAACGTCAGCCGTTGCCTGAGCGTAGTCAGGAAGAAGCGACTGCACTTGAGCGAAAAATTCCGGCTCAGGAACAGCAACAACTGCAAGCGGGCACCGACACGTTTCTGGCCTTGTGGAAACCGGCCAATACCGCCGACCCCAAAGGCGCGGTGATTATCATCCCCGGCGCCGGCGAAACCGTTGACTGGCCGCAAGCGGTCGGTCCTTTGCGGCGCAAACTGCCGGACGCCGAGTGGAGCAGCCTGAGTATCACCTTGCCGGACCTGCAAAGCGATGCCATTGCGCCACGTATCGTAGAAGCAGCGCCAGCTCCCAAGGCCCCCGAAACCGGCAGCAAAGACTCGACCACTGCGGCCCCCATCGAACAGGTAGCCGGAGGCGAGGCCGATGTGGCCGACAAAGTCATCGCCGAAACCACTGAGGAGCAGTCCAAGGCCGATGCCGAGCGCATCTTCGCCCGGATCGACGCCGCACTCGCCTTCGCCGAACAGCAAAGCGCCCGCAGTATCGTGGTGTTGGGGCATGGTTCCGGCGCCTATTGGGCCACGCGTTACCTGAGCGAGAAGCAACCGTCGCAAGTCGAAAAGCTGGTGATGGTCGCCGCCCGGACACCGGTGGCAGCGAAGCCCGGGCTGGCGGAGCTGACCCCGACCCTGAAACTGCCGACCGCGGATATTTACTACAAGGACAAAGCGCCAGATCGCAACGCAGCACTGGAACGCCTGCAGGCCAGCAAGCGCTTGAAGTCATCGGCATTCAGCCAGGTCGCGCTCAAGGCGTTGCCCGATACCAAGGCCGAACAGGAGCAACTGTTCCGGCGGGTGCGGGGCTGGTTGAATCCGCAGAACCTGGCTAATTGACAGACCGAGGCGCCTTCATCGCGAGCAGGCTCGCTCCCACATCAGATCTCCAGCGTTAGAAGATCCCCTGTGGGAGCGAGCCTGCTCGCGATGGGGCAGCCACAAACAACGCGAACCTTCCTTACTAGCGAAAATCCCGCCGCTCCCGAATCAGTGTGTAGGCGTTATGCAGCTCACGCGTTCGCTCGGTAGCCTCACGCACCTGCAACGCCGTCGCGCCACTGCCGGCAATCTTGTCCGGATGATGGCGACTGAGCAGACGCCGATAGGCACGCTTGATCTGCGCCGGTTCAGTAGTGGCCGACACCCCCAAGAGCCTCAAGGCGTCCTGATAACTTGGCACGCTGTTGGCCAATGGCCGCTTCTGCGGCTCATAGTCGTGGGCCAGCGCCTGCACCTGGTGTGGCGTCCAGCCCAGCCACTGGCCCCATTGGCCGATCAATTCACGCTCGCTGCTGCCGGCACGACCATCGGCCCAGACCATTCGCCAGCAGGCGCGCAACACGCCCTCCGCCGCATGGGGCTGGGCACTCAGGCGACGCAGATAACCGCGTAGCCGGTCGCGGCCCGATTTGCCGCGATTGAACGCAGCAATCGCACGACGCTGGGCCGGCTCGGACATGTCCAGCGCACGCATTTCCGCTCGGGCCTGATCGATGTGCCCGGCCATCACCTGGCCGTCGCACTTGGCCAGGCGCCCCAACAGGACAAACAGTAATTCATCGTTACGCAACACCGGGCGACCGCCCAGTTTTTCCCGCAAGTGCCCCCAGCTCTGCAGGTGCAAGCGCCGGTCCAGCGCCTGCCCCAACAATGCGCCGAGCATGGCCCCCGGAAAGCTGGCTATGGCAAAACCCGCTCCGGCTCCGATCAGAGTCCCTGGCCATAGCATGTCAGCGGCTCGCTTCTATTAATGTTTCAACTTCGGCCAGACGCTCGTGAGTGCCGACATCGACCCAGTGCCCCCTCAATTGCTCGCCGGTCACCTGCCCCTCAGCCATGGCTTTGCGCAACAGCGGCGCGAGCTTGAAGGCCCCCGCGGTGCAACCGTCGAACAGCTGCGGATGCAACACGGCGATGCCGCTGTAGGTCAGAGTGTCGGCTTGCGGCTGCCCGTCGGTCACCCGGGTTCCGACCAGGCTGAAGTCCCCGGCCGGATGATGGGGCGGGTTGCTGGCCAGTACTAGGTGCGCCAGGCCGCTGATGGGTTGATGCAGCACACTGAAGTCGTAATCGGTCCAGATGTCGCCATTGACCACCACAAACGCTTCATCCCCCAGCAACGGCAAGGCGCGGAAAATCCCGCCGCCGGTTTCCAGGGGCTCACCCTCCGCCGAGTACTGAATGCTCACGCCATAGCGCGATCCATCGCCCAGGTAGTCTTCGATCTGCCGACCAAGCCAGGCGTGATTGATCACGATGTCGGTGAACCCGGCCGCGGCCAGTGCTCGCAGGTGATATTCGATCAGCGGCACACCGCCTGCACGAACCAGCGGTTTTGGCGTGGTCAGGGTCAGCGGGCGCATGCGCTCGCCTTTTCCCGCAGCCAGAATCATTGCCTTCATGCTTTCACTCCGGCGCGCAGACTGGCCAGCAACACATCCAGCTCGGCCAGTTCAGGGCGGCGAGCGATCACTGCTTCTATGTACGCAAAGAAACGCGGCACATCACCCAGGTAACGCGGTTTGCCGTCGCGATGGCAGATGCGCGCAAAAATGCCGATGACTTTCAGATGGCGTTGCACACCCATCAAATCGCTGGCCCGCAGGAAGTCCTCGAAGTCGGGCTGAACCGGTATTCCGAGGGCGCCCGCTTGCTGCCAGTAGCTTTCGAGCCAGCCGTGAACGCGTTCTTGCGGCCAGCTGAGAAATGCATCCTTGAACAGGCAGGTCACGTCGTAGGTCACCGGGCCATACACCGCATCCTGGAAATCCAGCACACCGGGATTGGGCTCGCTGAGCATCAGGTTGCGCGGCATGTAGTCGCGATGCACCAGGACTTTTGGCTGTGCCAGGGCGCTGTCGATCAACAGTTCGCTGACCTGCTGCCAGAGCACTTGCTGCGCCGCGTCGAATTCAATGCCCAATTCGCGCTTCACGTACCACTCGGGGAACAGTTCCAGCTCACGACGCAGCAAGGCCACGTCATAGCTCGGCAATGGCGCAATCATCGGCAACTGCTGGAAAGCCAGCAATGCTCGCAGGGCATCGTTGAACAAATTGTCGGCGTTTTCGCTGTCGATGACGTCCAGATAGGTCTTGTTGCCCAGGTC
The DNA here is from genome assembly GCF_003050925.1 of Pseudomonas sp. GV085. Classification (GTDB taxonomy): domain Bacteria; phylum Pseudomonadota; class Gammaproteobacteria; order Pseudomonadales; family Pseudomonadaceae; genus Aquipseudomonas. The sequence continues at coordinate 33,740 of NZ_QAOV01000005.1, forward strand.
ATTGAGCAAAAGAAAACCGCGCTCGAGATCTTCGGCATAAATTTTCGGCACATTTATTCCGGATTTCGCCAGCAAAAAGGCGATATCCACGAAGGGTTTACAGTTTTCCTGGGGTGGCGGCGCGTCCATCACGATGAAACTTTTGCCACCGCCTTCCCAGCGAAAATACCGCCGAAAACTCGCGTCGCTGCTGGCCGCAGTCAACGTGGACGGGGGGACGGCGCCCCAACGTTGCTCGGCAAAAAAGGTCGCCAATTGTTCATCGAGCCAAACTTTCAGGTGTTGCAAGCGTACATCTTGATCAGGCATTGCAAGGGTCTCCGACGGCGCTAGCCGTCAAGCGGGTCATGCTTTATTATCCAGCATCTTTTTCAGACCATCGAGAGGCGTGCGGCCCACACCGCGGGCAGATGGCACGCAGGAAGCCCGGACTAATAAGATGGCATTGAAATCCCCCGCGTTTCGTAAAAAATTTCCGTTGTTGGTTACCGGCAGTTTGCTGGCGCTGCAACCCCTTGCCACTTCCTACGTGGTCGCCGCGGAACAGTTTGACTGTTCAGTCTCTGCTTCGGGTTCCTGGGACTGTGCGCCAAAGGCGCCGGCGGCGGCTTTGCCACCGCGTCCCGTTCATGACGGCAGCGCAGTTTCCGCCACCGGCGAAGCCCCGGCCGAGAGCGGCTCCAGCGAAGACGCTGGCGCCAAGCCGGTGCTGGTCACCGAATCCAAAGGCCGTGGCCTGAAGTCACGTAGCGCAGACTACAGTCACCTCGACTGGGTTCCCCGCGAGCAGCTCACCGCCGCACAATTGGCCGAAACCGGTCCTTATTGCTCTGGTTCCTATATCGAACCGATTCGTCCTGGCATGGATGACAAGACGAATAAAAGTGACGCTCCAACCTTTATCGGCGCAAAAGCCTCCCGCTATAAGCAGGATGAGCAGGTCGCGACCCTGGCCGGCGACGTTGTCATGCGCCAGGGCAGCATGCAGGTCGAAGCCGACGAAGCCAACCTGTACCAGGCCGAAAGCCGTGGCGACCTGAACGGCAACGTGCGCATTCGCGACAACGGCGCGCTGATCGTCGGCGACCATGCCGACGTGCAGCTCGACACCGGTGAAGCCAAGGTCGACAACGCCGAATACGTGATGCACAAATCCCGCATCCGCGGTAATGCGCTGTACGCCAAGCGTGCCGAGAACGCGATCATCCGCCTCAAGGATGGTACGTACACCACGTGCGAACCGAACAGCAACGCCTGGCAACTCAAGGGCAACAACATCACCCTGAACCCGGCCACCGGTTTCGGGACAGCGACCAACGTGACGCTGCGGGTCAAGGACATTCCGGTCCTGTACACGCCGTACATCTATTTCCCGATCGACGACCGTCGCCAGTCCGGTTTCCTGCCGCCGACCATTGGCACCGGCAGCGATACCGGCTTCATGCTGGTCACCCCGTACTACTTCAACCTGGCGCCGAACTACGATGCCACGTTGTACCCGCGCTACATGGAGAAGCACGGCTTGTTGATGGAAGGCGAATTCCGCTACCTGACCAAGTCCAGCGAAGGCCAGTTCGGTGCGGCGTACCTCAACGACGAAAGCGACGAGCGCGACAAGCAGTCAGACGCCGAAAAAACCCGCTACATGTACAACTGGCAGCACAAGGGCGGTCTCGACTCCCGAGTGCTCACGCAAGTCGACTACACCAAGATCAGCGATCCGTATTACTTCCAGGATCTGCAGACCGACCAGATTGGCGTGAAAAGCAGTGACTACGTGAACCAACAGGGTTCCGTGACCTATCGTGGCGACAGCTATTCCGCTCGCGTGAACGCCCAGGCATACGAACTGGCGAGCGTGTCGAACATTACGCCGTACGACCGCCTGCCGCAGCTCACGCTCGACGGCATGCTGCCTTATCATCCGGAAGGCCTGGACTTCACGTACAACACTGAACTCGTGCGGTTTGACCGGGATCTGCAGAACGGAACATACTTCGATGAAGACGGTGTTGGCTCTCCCCGTCTCGATACCAACGTTCAAGGTCTGGCTCGCGCCAATGGCGACCGCCTGAATCTCGCGCCTGCCATGAGCCTGCCGATGAACACGACGTACGGTTTCCTGACACCGAAGCTCAAGTACCAGTACACCCAGTACCAACTGGATCTGGACAGCACTGGCAAAGGTCAGATTGCCAGTCAGACCGCAGAACAGGACAAGCTCCTGGGAACGTTTGACAGCAACCAGAATCGCGGCGTGCCGATCGCCAGCATCGACAGCGGCCTGTACTTCGATCGCAATACCCAGTATTTCGGCAAGAACTATCGCCAGACCCTCGAACCGCGCCTGTTCTACCTGTACGTACCTGAGGTCGACCAGGAAGACATCCCGGTATTCGATACCACCGAATACACCTTCAATTATGCGTCGCTGTTCCGTGACAACCGTTTCTCCGGCTCCGACCGTGTCGGCGACGAGAACAAACTGTCCCTGGGCGTGACCAGCCGCTGGATCGAAGACAACGGTTTCGAGCGTCAACGCATCAGTGTCGGCCAGGCCTTATACTTCAAGGACCGCGAAGTTCAGTTGCCGGGTATCGATGCAAAAACCCGCGCCGATGCCCATGCCAGCGTTTCGCCGTACGCACTGGAATACGAATATCGCTGGAACCGCGACTGGCGCACCACAGCCGACTACAACTGGGACCCGGACAGCCGCAGCCCTCGCTCGGGCAGCGCGATGTTCCACTACCAGCCTGAAGACAATCCGAACAAGATCGTCAACTTCGGCTACCGCTATCGCAATGACCAGGTCCGTTACGACCAGAACACCGGTAAATGGACTGTGGGCGGTGGCGACTACGGCACCCCTGGCCAGCCTGGCTTCGTGAAGGATTACTACAAGATCGAACAGCACGACTTCTCGGTGATCTGGCCGATCGTGCCGCAATGGAGCGCTATCAGCCGTTGGCAGTATGACTACAATCGCAACCGTACCCTGGATGCATTCGGTGGTTTCGAGTACGACAACTGCTGCTGGAAACTGCGCCTGATCAACCGTTACTTCGTTGATTATGACGAGTTCAGCCAGCAAGCACCGCAAAACGAAAAAGGCGACCATGGCGTCTTCCTCCAAATTGTTCTGAAGGGACTCGGCGGCCTTACCGGCGCCAAGGCAGAGAGTTTCCTCGACAAAGGCATTCAAGGTTATCGTGAACGTGAAGACCAAGCTTTCTGATTGTCTGCGCCCGCTGATGCTGGGCGCGCTGCTCCTGAGTACGGCGGCCAGCGCCGCCGTACAGTCCATCGACAAGGTGGTGGCCATCGTCGACAACGACGTGGTCATGCAGAGCCAACTGGACCAGCGCGTTCATGACGTTCAGCAAACCATTGCCAAGCGTGGTTCTGCCGTGCCGCCGGCCAGCGTGCTGGAGCAGCAGGTACTTGAGCGCCTGATCGTCGAAAACCTGCAATTGCAGATCGGCGATCGTTCCGGCATCCGCATTACCGATGAAGAGTTGAACCAGGCAGTCGGCACCATTGCCCAGCGCAACAACATGTCGGTCGAGCAGTTCCGCGCCGCCCTGACTCGCGACGGCCTGTCCTATGACGACGCACGTGAGCAGATCCGCCGCGAAATGGTCATCAGCCGTGTGCGCCAACGTCGGGTTGCCGAGCGCATTCAGGTCTCCGAGCAGGAAGTGAAGAACTTCCTGGCGTCAGACCTGGGCAAAATGCAGCTGTCCGAAGAGTTCCACCTGGCCAATATCCTGATTCCTACGCCGGAAAGCGCCAACTCCGATGCGATTCAGAATGCAGCCAAACAGGCCGATGCGATTTACCAGCAGCTCAAGCAGGGCGCTGACTTCGGTCAGTTGGCCATCGCCAAGTCTGCCAGCGAAACCGCACTGGAAGGTGGCGACATGGGCTGGCGTAAAGCCGCTCAATTGCCTCCGCCGTTCGATCGCCTGCTGAGCACCATGCCGGTAGGTGATGTCACCCAGCCAATGCGCACGCCAGGCGGTTTCATCATCCTGAAGATTCTCGGCAAGCGTGGCGGCGAGACCCAGATGCGCGATGAAGTGCATGTGCGCCACATCCTGGTCAAACCGAGCCCAATCCGCGACGAAGCGAAGACCAAGGCCCTGGCCGAGTCGCTCTACAGCCGTATCGAGTCTGGCGAAGACTTCGGCGAGCTGGCGAAAAACTACTCGGAAGACCCGGGTTCTGCCCTCAACGGTGGCGACCTGAGCTGGGTCGACCCGAACGCGCTGGTGCCCGAGTTCCGCGCGGTGATGGCCAAGACCCCGCAAGGTCAACTGTCCAGGCCGTTCCAGACTCAATACGGCTGGCACGTCCTGGAAGTCCTTGGCCGTCGCGCCACCGACAGCACCACACAGGCTCGCGAGCAGCAAGCAATGACCGTTTTGCGTAACCGCAAATACGACGAAGAGCTGCAAACCTGGCTGCGTCAGATCCGTGACGAAGCATACGTGGAAATCAAACTCCCTGGCGCCGACCAGGCAGCGCAGTGAAACCCCAACGTTTCGCGCTGACACCCGGTGAACCAGCCGGCATAGGTCCCGACCTGTGCCTGCTGCTCGCCTCGCAAGCCCAGCCCTACCCCCTGATTGCCATTACCAGCCGCGACCTGCTCACTGAGCGGGCCGCGCAACTGGGCGTGGCTGTCGACTTGCTGCCGGTAAAACCGGACAACTGGCCGGATGCACCCGCGCCCGCCAACAGCCTGTATGTCTGGGATACACCGCTCAATGCCAAGGTCGTCACCGGGCAACTGGACAAGGCCAACGCTGCCTTCGTTCTGGAAACCCTGACTCGGGCCGGCCAGGGCTGCCTGAGCGGGGATTTTGCCGGCATGATCACCGCACCGGTGCACAAAGGCGTGATCAACGAATCCGGTATCGCCTTTTCCGGGCACACGGAATTCCTCGCCGACCTGACCCACACCGCGCAAGTGGTGATGATGCTGGCCACACGCGGCTTGCGCGTGGCTCTGGTGACTACTCACCTGCCCCTTCGCGAGATTGCCGATGCAATCACGCCGGAGCGCCTGGAACGCGTCACGCGAATCCTGCACGCCGACCTGCAAAACAAATTCGGCATCGCCCAGCCACGTATCCTGGTCTGCGGGCTCAACCCCCATGCCGGCGAAGGCGGACACCTGGGCCATGAAGAAATCGATATCATCGAACCCACATTAGAGCGCTTGCGCGGCGAGGGCATGGACCTTCGCGGCCCCCTGCCCGCCGACACTCTGTTTACCCCCAAATATCTGGAGCACTGCGATGCGGTGCTGGCGATGTACCACGACCAGGGCCTGCCGGTGCTGAAGTACAAAGGCTTCGGCGCAGCAGTCAACGTGACCCTCGGCTTGCCGATCATCCGCACCTCGGTCGACCACGGCACAGCCCTGGACCTGGCCGGCAGCGGCAAGATCGACACCGGCAGCCTGCAAGTCGCCCTGGAAACAGCCTACCAGATGGCCGAGACCCGTTTATGACCGAGCACTACCAACACAAGGCGCGCAAACGCTTTGGCCAGAACTTCCTGCACGATGCTGGCGTTATCGACCGTATCCTGCGCTCCATTCATGCCAAGAGCGACGACCGCCTGCTGGAAATCGGACCGGGCCAGGGCGCACTGACCCAAGGCCTGCTCAGCAGCGGCGCGCAACTCGACGTGGTGGAACTGGACAAGGACCTGATCCCGATCCTCAACCAGCAGTTTGCCAGCAAGAGCAACTTCAATCTGCATCAGGGCGATGCACTGAAGTTCGACTTCAACAGCCTGAATGCCGCGCCAGGTAGCCTGCGCGTGGTCGGCAACCTGCCGTACAACATCTCCACGCCACTGATTTTTCACCTACTGCACAACTCGCACCTGATCCGCGACATGCACTTCATGCTGCAAAAGGAAGTGGTCGAGCGCCTGGCTGCCGGTCCTGGTGGAGGTGACTGGGGCCGCCTGTCGATCATGGTTCAGTACCACTGCCGGGTCGAGCACCTTTTCAACGTTGGCCCGGGGGCATTCAACCCGCCGCCGAAAGTCGACTCGGCCATCGTGCGCCTGGTACCCCACGCAGTGCTGCCGCACCCGGCCAAGGATCACCGCTTGCTGGAGCGCGTCGTGCGCGAAGCGTTCAACCAGCGCCGCAAAACCCTGCGCAACACCCTCAAGCTGCTGCTGAGCAATGCCGAAATCGAAGCCGCCGGCGTCGACGGCAGCCTGCGCCCCGAGCAACTCGACCTGGCCGCCTTCGTGCGTCTGGCCGACAAGCTCAGCGAGCAGGCACCACAAACACCTGTTGCAGTCTGACAGGCGATGAGCGCTATCGGGTAGGACACCACTCTGGTCTACTACCCGATACTTGGCCTAGACTGAACCCATCAGCTACGCCCCGCGTCCCGCTTCGTTTTTAAGGCCCCTTGCATGTCCGATCCTCGTTATCAGGTCGACGTCAGCGTCGTCACCCGCTATCTGGCAGACCAATCGCAACCCGAGCACGACCGCTTTGCCTTCGCCTACACCATCACCGTGCAAAACAATGGCCAGATACCCGCCAAACTGCTTTCACGGCACTGGGTCATCACCGATGGCAACGGGCATGTCGAAGAAGTGCGCGGCGCTGGCGTGGTAGGTCAGCAGCCGTTGATCGAGCCTGGCGAGAGCCACACCTACAGCAGCGGCACGGTCCTGACCACCAAGGTCGGCACCATGCAAGGCACCTATCAGATGCTTTCCGACGACGGCAAACATTTCGATGCCATCATCGCGCCCTTCCGCCTGGCGGTGCCCGGAGCCCTGCACTGATGGCGACATACGCGGTTGGTGACCTGCAAGGCTGCCTTCAAGCCCTGCAATGCCTGCTCAAACAAGTGGCGTTCGACCCACAACGGGATCGTCTGTGGCTGGTGGGAGATCTGGTCAACCGCGGCCCGCAGTCTCTGGAAACCTTGCGCTTCCTCTACAGCATTCGCGAATCGCTGGTGTGCGTGCTCGGCAACCACGACCTGCACCTGCTGGCGGCCGGACGCAACATCGAACGCCTGAAGAAGGCCGATACCCTGCGCGAGATCGTTGAAGCGGCGGATTGCGCCGAACTGCTCGAATGGCTGCGCCAGCAAAAGCTCATGCACTATGACGAACAGCGCAACATTGCGCTGGTCCATGCCGGCATTCCACCCCAGTGGTCGCTGCGCAAAGCCTTGAAGTGCGCTGCCGAAGTCGAGACTGCCTTGCGTGACGACAACCTGTTGCCGCCTTACCTCGATGGCATGTACGGCAACGATCCGGCGAAATGGGACAACGACCTCAAAGGCGTGCCGCGTCTGCGGGTGATCACCAACTATTTCACGCGCATGCGTTTTTGCACCGCCGACGGCAAACTCGACCTCAAGAGCAAGGAAGGCCTCGATACCGCGCCCGCCGGCTACAAGCCCTGGTTCCAGCACAAGGAGCGCAAGACCAGGGATGTGAAAATCATCTTCGGTCACTGGGCAGCACTGGAAGGCAAGTGCGACGAGCCGGGCATCTCGGCGCTCGACACCGGTTGCGTCTGGGGCGGCGCACTGACCCTGATGAACGTCGACAGCGGTGAGCGCCTTTCGTGCAAATGCGACGAACACGGTCATGCCGTGCCGCCAGTCGCCTTATCCATACCCCAAATATCGTCAGCCGGCGCCCCGCGCTAGACTGCCCAATCAGCCGAGCCACAGGAGCCCGCCATGAGCGAATTCAAACGTATCCCCCCGGAACAGGCCCAGGCCCTGCGCGAACAAGGCGCGGTGGTGGTCGACGTCCGCGACCCGGCCACTTTTGCCGCCCTGCACATCGCAGGCTCCAGGCATCTGGACAATCATTCCCTGCACGCTTTCATCCAGGGTGCCGACCTCGACGCACCGACCGTGGTGGTCTGCTATCACGGCAATTCCAGCCAGGGCGCGGCCGCCTACCTGATCAGCCAGGGTTTCTCCGACGTCTACAGCATGGATGGCGGATTCGAGTTGTGGCGTACGACCTATCCAGCAGAAACCGCGCAAGGCACCTCCGAATAATTTTTTTGTAACGTTGCAGGCCCCGGCTCCCGCGGGCTGGCGCGGTGGCAGACGAACGGTCTGCCACAAACAATTACGCATCTTGCCTTTCCCTGCCGAATTCCCAACTATCCTTAAGCGCAGGCCATCCAAAACAGGGGAGAGCCGGTACACCGGCGCACGGATCATCGGGAGTAGCTTTCGGGGCGGTAAGCCTTGAGGGAGTTCTGGGGGGTAAACAGCAACCGCCTGTTCGGTTGCTGCCAGCATCGACTGAGTGATCCGGCGTCGGCTCCACGTATCGAGCGAGGTGACGTCATGAGTATCTTTAGCCACTTCCAACAACGCTTCGAGTCCACGCGCCAGGAAGAACTCTCTCTGCAAGAGTACCTGGAGCTGTGCAAAAAAGACCGCAGCGCCTATGTTTCCGCCGCCGAGCGTCTGCTGCTGGCCATCGGAGAACCGGAGCTGCTCGACACCTCGACCAACTCGAGACTGTCGCGAATCTTTTCCAACAAGGTGATCCGCCGCTATCCGGCCTTTGAAGACTTCCACGGGATGGAAGAATGCATTGACCAGATCGTGTCGTATTTCCGCCACGCCGCTCAGGGCCTGGAAGAGAAGAAACAGATCCTCTACCTGCTTGGCCCCGTCGGTGGCGGTAAATCGTCCCTGGCCGAGAAGCTCAAGCAACTGATGGAAAAAATACCCTTCTATGCGATCAAGGGCTCGCCGGTTTTCGAGTCACCCCTGGGTCTGTTCAACGCCACCGAAGATGGCGCGATCCTCGAGGAAGACTTCGGCATTCCACGGCGCTATCTCAATACCATCATGTCGCCATGGGCCACCAAACGCCTGGCCGAATTCGGCGGCGACATCAGCCAGTTCCGTGTGGTCAAACTCTATCCGTCGATCCTCAACCAGATCGCCGTAGCCAAGACCGAACCGGGCGATGAAAACAATCAGGACATCTCGGCACTGGTGGGTAAGGTCGATATCCGCAAACTGGAGGAATTCCCACAGAACGACGCCGATGCCTACAGCTACTCGGGCGCACTGTGCCGGTCCAACCAGGGCCTGATGGAATTCGTCGAAATGTTCAAGGCACCGATCAAGGTGCTGCACCCATTGCTTACGGCTACCCAGGAAGGCAACTACAACAGCACCGAAGGTCTTGGCGCGATTCCGTTCACCGGGATCCTGCTGGCCCACTCCAACGAATCGGAATGGCATACCTTCCGCAACAACAAGAACAACGAAGCCTTCATCGACCGGATCTACATCGTCAAAGTGCCGTACTGCCTGCGGGTCAGTGACGAAGTGAAGATCTACGACAAGCTGCTGTTCAACAGCTCGCTGGCCAAGGCTCATTGCGCGCCGGACACCCTGAAGATGCTGGCTCAGTTCACCGTGCTCTCGCGCCTCAAGGAGCCGGAAAACTCCAACATCTACTCGAAGATGCGCGTGTACGACGGCGAGAACCTCAAGGACACCGATCCGAAAGCCAAGTCGATCCAGGAATACCGCGACAACGCCGGTGTCGACGAAGGCATGAACGGTCTTTCCACCCGTTTCGCGTTCAAGATCCTGTCGAAGGTGTTCAACTTCGATCCGCACGAAATTGCCGCCAACCCGGTACATTTGCTCTACGTGCTGGAACAACAGATCGAACAGGAACAGTTCCAGGCGGAGACCCGTGAACGCTATCTGCGCTTCCTCAAGGAGTACCTGGCACCGCGCTATATCGAATTCATCGGCAAGGAGATCCAGACCGCCTACCTCGAGTCCTACAGCGAGTACGGCCAGAACATCTTCGATCGCTATGTGCTGTACGCCGACTTCTGGATCCAGGACCAGGAATACCGCGACCCGGAAACCGGCGAGATCCTCAACCGCGTAGCGTTGAACGAAGAACTGGAGAAAATCGAGAAACCGGCCGGCATCAGCAATCCGAAGGATTTCCGCAACGAAATCGTCAACTTCGTCCTGCGTGCCCGGGCCAACAACAACGGCAAGAACCCGACCTGGCTCAGCTACGAAAAACTGCGGGTGGTCATCGAGAAGAAAATGTTCTCCAACACCGAGGACCTGCTGCCAGTCATCAGCTTCAATGCCAAGGCCAGCAAAGAGGACCAGCAAAAACACAACGACTTCGTCACACGGATGGTCGAGCGCGGTTACACCGACAAACAGGTACGACTGCTGTCCGAGTGGTACCTGCGAGTCAGAAAATCACAATAACCCGCTGCCGGTCAGACCGGTTGTCGTCAGCCAGAGACCTGTGTGGGCTTTTCTGTTACACAGGCCTCTGGGAGGTGTTCGAAAGTCGGTAGCGAGTTCAGGCAGCATCCAAAGCGCTTGGGGGAGCGTTCAATATCCCTCGGCTCTCGGTTCGATGCTGTATCACCGCTCGCCCCTTTCAGGACAGCTTCTAAGGAGCAGTCATGAGCTATGTGATCGACCGACGTCTCAATGGCAAGAACAAGAGCACGGTGAACCGTCAGCGGTTTCTGCGGCGTTACCGTGACCACATCAAAAAGGCTGTCGAAGAGGCGGTCAGCCGGCGCTCCATTACCGATATGGAACACGGCGAACAAATCAGCATTCCCGGCCGCGACATCGACGAGCCGGTGCTCCACCACGGTCGCGGCGGCAAGCAGACGGTCGTGCACCCGGGCAACAAGGAATTCACCAGTGGCGAACATATCGCCCGTCCACCGGGAGGCGGTGGCGGCCGAGGCCCCGGCAAGGCCGGCAATTCCGGTGAAGGGATGGACGAATTCGTCTTCCAGATCACCCAGGAAGAATTCCTCGAATTCATGTTCGAGGATCTCGAACTGCCCAACCTGGTCAAGCGCAACCTGACCGGCACAGATACCTTCAAGACCGTGCGGGCCGGGATCAGCAACGAGGGCAACCCGTCGCGGATCAACATCATCCGCACCCTGCGTTCAGCCCACGCCCGGCGAATCGCCCTGTCCGGCAGCAGCCGGGCAAAACTGCGCGAAGCCAAGGAAGAACTTCTGCGAATCAAGCAGGAAGAACCAGACAACTTCGGCGATATTCAGGAAATAGAAGCTGAAATAGAAAAACTCAGCGCGCGCATTCACCGCATACCGTTTCTCGACACATTCGACCTCAAGTACAACCTGCTCATCAAGCAACCCAACCCCAGCTCCAAGGCTGTGATGTTCTGCCTGATGGACGTGTCCGGCTCGATGACCCAGGCGACCAAGGACATCGCCAAGCGCTTCTTTATCCTGCTGTACCTGTTTCTCAAGCGGAACTACGAAAAGATCGACGTAGTGTTCATCCGCCATCACACCAGTGCCCGCGAAGTGGATGAAGAGGAGTTTTTCTACTCCCGGGAAACCGGCGGCACCATCGTCTCCAGCGCCCTGAAACTGATGCAGGAGATCATGGCCGAGCGTTATCCGAGCAACGAGTGGAACATCTACGCCGCCCAGGCCTCCGACGGTGACAACTGGAACGATGACTCTCCGATCTGCCGCGACATCCTGATCAACCAGATCATGCCATTCGTGCAGTACTACACTTACGTTGAGATCACCCCGCGCGAACACCAGGCCCTGTGGTTCGAGTACGAACGCATCGCCGAAGCCTTTTCCGACACTTTTGCCCAGCAACAACTGGTCTCGGCCGGGGATATCTATCCGGTCTTCCGTGAACTCTTCCAGCGCAGGTTAGTGACATGACCGCCAAAGAGCAGAAGCGCCAACCCATTTCCACCGGCTCCGAATGGACGTTCGAGCTGATCCAGGCGTACGACCGCGAAATCAGTCGTATTGCGGCGGGTTACGCCCTCGACACATACCCCAACCAGATCGAAGTGATCACCGCCGAACAGATGATGGATGCCTACGCCTCCGTTGGCATGCCACTGGGCTATCACCACTGGTCCTACGGCAAACATTTCCTCAGTACTGAAAAATCCTACACCCGCGGCCAGATGGGCCTGGCGTACGAGATCGTGATCAACTCCGACCCGTGTATCGCCTACCTGATGGAAGAAAACACCATCTGCATGCAGGCGCTGGTGGTGGCCCATGCCTGCTACGGGCACAACAGCTTTTTCAAAGGCAATTACCTGTTCCGCACCTGGACCGACGCCAGTTCGATCATCGATTACCTGGTGTTTGCCAAGCAGTACATCATGCAATGCGAAGAGCGCCACGGTATCGACGCGGTCGAGGACCTGCTCGACTCCTGCCACGCACTGATGAACTATGGTGTCGACCGCTACAAACGCCCCTACCCGATTTCCGCTGAGGAAGAACGGCGCCGGCAAAAGGATCGGGAAGAGCATTTGCAGAAGCAGATCAACGATCTGTGGCGAACCATTCCCAAGGGCGCGGACAAGTTCAGCGACAAGGACAACGCACGCTTCCCCGCCGAACCTCAGGAAAACATCCTGTACTTCATCGAAAAACACGCTCCGCTACTGGAACCATGGCAACGGGAAATCGTGCGGATCGTGCGCAAGATCGCTCAATATTTTTACCCTCAACGTCAGACCCAGGTGATGAACGAAGGCTGGGCAACGTTCTGGCACTACACTTTGATGAATGACCTGTACGACGAAGGCCTGGTCACCGACGGCTTCATGATGGAGTTCCTGACATCCCACACCAGCGTGGTCTTTCAGCCGGGCTTCGACAGCCCTTACTACAGCGGCATCAACCCCTACACTCTCGGGTTTGCCATGTACCGGGACATCCGGCGCATGTGCGAAGAGCCCACCGAGGAAGATCGCCACTGGTTCCCGGAAATTGCCGGCACCGACTGGCTATCGTCCATCAAGTTCGCCATGAGCAGCTTCAAGGATGAAAGCTTCATCCTGCAGTACCTGTCGCCGAAGGTGATCCGAGACCTGAAGTTGTTCAGCATTCTCGATGACGACCAAAAGGACGATCTGCTGGTGCCAGCGATCCACGATGAAGAAGGCTACCGCATCATCCGTGAAACCCTGGCGGCGCAATACAATCTGGGCAATCGCGAGCCCAACGTGCAGATTTACAGCATCGACCGCCGTGGCGACCGCTCCCTGACCCTGCGGCACCAGCAACACGACCGCAAACCGCTGGGTGATTCCACCGAAGAAGTACTCAAACACCTGCACCGCCTCTGGGGCTTCGATATTCACCTGGAAACCCTGCAAGGCGATCAGGTGATGAAAACCCACCATGTTCCACCCAGAAGCGAGCACAGCGAAGGTGATTACGGCCGACTGGACCTGGCCGTCATCCATCTTTGATCCGCTTTACGCCTCCGAAAGCTCGATGCAACGGTTATCCTGTCGAGCTAACGGAGGTTTTTTATGCGTATTTATAAAGTCGGCGGCGCAGTTCGTGATCGCCTGCTGGGCAAACCGGTTACCGATATCGACTGGGTCGTGGTCGGCGCCACCACCGAAGAAATGCTCGCCAAGGGCTTTCGCCCGGTGGGCGTGGACTTCCCGGTTTTCCTTCATCCAAAAAGTGGTGAGGAGTATGCCCTCGCCCGCACCGAGCGCAAAAGCGGGCGCGGTTACGGCGGGTTCACTTTTCACGCCAGCCCTGAAGTCACCCTCGAAGAAGACTTGATCCGTCGCGACCTGACCATCAACGCCATGGCCGAAGACGATCAGCAAAACCTGACTGACCCGTACCACGGCCAGCGAGATCTCGAAGCACGCCTGCTTCGCCATGTTTCCCCGGCATTTGCCGAAGATCCGCTCCGGGTCCTGCGTGTTGCCCGCTTTGCGGCGCGCTACGCGACGCTGGGCTTTACCGTTGCCCCGGAAACCCTGGAGCTGATGCGCCAACTCAGCGAGTCAAACGAACTTGAGGCGCTGACCCCGGAGCGCAGCTGGAAGGAAATTTCCCGCGCGCTGATGGAAGATCAGCCACAGGTGTTTGTTGAGGTATTGCGCGCATGCGGCGCACTCAAGGTACTGATGCCCGAGGTCGACGCGCTGTTCGGCGTACCACAACCCCCGGCCCATCACCCGGAAATCGATACCGGCGCGCACACCCTCAGCGTTTTGCAGCAAGCCGCCATACACAAACAACCACTGACCGTACGCTGGGCCTGCCTGCTGCACGACCTGGGCAAAGGCCTGACGCCAGAGCAGGAATGGCCGCGACACATTGCCCACGAGTTCAAGGGGCTGAAGCTGATCAAAGCGGTCAATGAGCGCTTCAAGGTGCCGAGAGACTGCCAGGAACTGGCTCTGCTGGTGGGCGAGTATCACACCCACGGGCATCGCGCCCATGAGCTGAAGCCATCGACATTGCTGGAACTGCTGCAAAGCTTCGACGTTTTCCGTCGACCACAGCGGTTCGAGGAGTTCATCGCAGCATGTGAAATGGATGCGCGTGGGCGCAAAGGGCTGGAAGAAAAAAGTTATCCACAGGCGGATTATTTGCGCGGCGCAGCAACCGCTGCTCGCAACGTGGCAGTTCAGCCGTTGCTGGAGCAAGGCTTCAAGGGACCGGAGCTGGGGGAGGCAATCAAGCGTGAGCGGCTGAAGGCGCTGAAGACCTACAAAGAAAAAGCCTGAACAGGATAAAAGATCGCAGCCTTTGGCAGCTCCTACAGGACGCATCAATCCTTGTAGGAGCTGCCAAAGGCTGCGATCTTTTTACCTTTAGGAGCTGCCGAAGGCTGCGATCTTTTTGCCTTACAGTAAATCAGAGGGTGTCAGCTGTTCACCACGCCACTCGAAAGCCACTGGCGCCAACACTTGATCAATCTGCGCTTCACTCCACAAGGTCGCAAAGCTCTTGCCTACACCCAAGTGCACGCGATCCGGCGCTATCAACGACAACGGCCACAGAACGAACGCATTTTTCAGAATTTCTGCCCGCGGCAAGATCAAGCCATCGAAGTTGCCCACCAGATCACCAAACAGCAACACGTCGATATCCAGCGGCAAACCTCGGCGATCCGGTGCATAACGACCGTTATCTGCCTCGATGAATTTCAGCCGCCGATCCAGCTCCATCAATGGCAGATCGGTATACGCCGACACCACGAAATTGAAGAACGGCCCGCTCTTGATACCCACCGGCTGGCTTTCGAACACCGCCGAACAGCGGATATCCACCAGGAACTCAGCCAATGCATCGAGCCCTGCCCGCAAATGGGTTTCACGCTCGATATTGCTACCGAGCCCGAGGTACACCTGAGTCAGCGACATCCGCGCTCGATCTCCACACCCACGCCGCCGGTGGCGGCAGGAATCGCACCTGGCTTGGTCAGCTTGAGGCGCATCCAGGTGATCTTGAATTCGCTCATCAGCACTTCAACCAGGCGCTCGGCAAAGGTTTCAACCAGCTGGAACTGCGCCTGCTCGGCAAACACCTGGATGCGCGAGGAAACACTGGCGTAGTCGAGCGCCAGGGTCAGGTCATCACCGACTGCGGCCGGGCGATTATCCCAGGCGAAGCTCAGATCAAGACGCAAGCACTGTCGGATGCTTCGTTCCCAGTCGTAGGCACCAATCACCGTGTCGACTTCCAGGCCCTCGATAAACACTCTGTCCAAGCACTTCTCTCCGCTACACGACAAGGGCGCAATGCGCCGTTAGAATCAGGGCTTCCTCGCCCGGAATAGTTAGCATGTTTTGGTTATTGGCGATCCTCGCCTACCTGCTCGGCTCTCTGTCCTTTGCCATTTTGCTCAGCCGCCTGACCGGTAACCCGGATCCGCGAATGAGTGGTTCTGGCAATGCCGGTGCCACCAACATGTTGCGCCTGGCCGGCAAGAAGCTCGCCACCCTGACCCTGCTCGGCGACCTTTGCAAAGGCCTGCTGCCGGTACTGATTGCGCGTCTTGCGGGCCTTTCGCAGCAGGAGCAAGCCTGGATCGGCGTCTATGCCGTCATCGGTCATCTGTTTCCGTTGTACTTCCGCTTTCGCGGTGGCAAAGGTGTCGCCACCGCTGCCGGCATGTTACTGGGACTGTACCCGCCCGCAGCCCTTCTGGCGGTCTGTACCTGGCTCCTGACGTTCTACCTGACCCGTACCAGCTCCCTGGCCGCCCTGATCGCCACGCCGCTGACCCTGCCGTTGCTGGCCTGGCAAGAGCCTGCAGCCCTGCTGCCCATGAGCACGCTCACCGGGCTGATCGTCTGGCGCCATCGCGGCAATCTACGCGACCTGTTTGCCGGGCGCGAACGGCACTTTTAGTTGCCGGGCATGAGCGCCGCTCATCACAACGCCGACAACTGCTCCATCGGCCAACGCGCCTGCACACTGATCGCCAGGCTTTCCTGCTGACCGGCCTGCAAGCGCTGGCAACCGGCAAAGGCGATCATCGCGCCGTTATCGGTGCAGAACTGCGGACGGGCATAAAACACATCACCCTTCATGTCCCCGAGCATTTTTTCCAGGGAAGTGCGTAACGCCTTGTTGGCACTGACGCCCCCAGCGATCACCAGGCGTTTCATGCCGGCGGCTTTCAGGGCGCGCTTACACTTGATGGTCAAAGTCTCCACCACGGCCTGCTGGAACGCCAGCGCGATGTCGCATTGGGCTTGCTGGCCGTCGTCCCCGGCGCTGACGCACTGCTGCCAAGTGTTCAATGCAAAGGTTTTCAGGCCGCTGAAGCTGAAATCCAGGCCCGGGCGGTCGCACATCGGACGCGGGAAGACGAAACGTCCTGCAACACCCTGCTCTGCAAGGCGAGCGATCTCCGGTCCGCCCGGATAATTGAGGCCCATCATCTTGGCCGTCTTGTCGAAGGCTTCGCCGGCAGCGTCATCCAGGGTCTCGCCCAGGAGCGTGTACTGACCAATTCCGTCGACCTGAACCAGTTGCGTATGGCCACCCGAGACCAACAAAGCGACGAACGGGAATTCCGGCGGTTGCGACTCCAGCATCGGTGCCAGCAAGTGGCCTTCCATGTGATGCACGCCAAGGGCCGGAATGCCCCAGGCAAAGGCCAGCGCCTGAGCACAGGAAGCCCCTACCAGCAACGCGCCCACCAGGCCAGGACCCGCGGTGTAGGCGATCGCATTGATCTCGGTCGGCACGCAGTCGGCCTCGGCCAACACCTGACGAATCAAGGGCAGCATGCGCTTGACGTGATCGCGCGAAGCCAGCTCCGGTACCACGCCGCCATAGGCGCGGTGCAGGTCGATCTGACTGAACAGCGCATCGGCCAGCAGGCCGCGCTCACTGTCGTAAAGTGCGACACCGGTTTCGTCGCAGGAGGTTTCTAATCCCAGTACTAGCATGGGTTTGCGCCTTGTTTAGGCTGAATTCGAAGGCGCGCATAATAGTCGTCGCGTGATGCCCCGACCAGCGGTTTTCGATCAGAGGCTTTGCATTCCGAGCGATGAGGGGTTAACATCCGCAACCCTTAAAAACCGACGTCTTCAAGTGCTCTTTTGCCGCGAGGATGTTGACCCCGGTAATGAATGAAGGTAGCTCTGGATGCCAGCCGTCAAAGTAAAAGAGAACGAACCCTTCGACGTAGCTCTGCGTCGTTTCAAGCGCTCCTGCGAAAAAGCCGGTGTACTGGCTGAAGTTCGTAGCCGCGAATTTTACGAGAAGCCAACTTCTGAGCGTAAGCGCAAAGCAGCAGCCGCTGTTAAGCGTCACGCCAAGAAAGTTCAGCGCGAACAGCGCCGCGCCGTTCGTCTGTACTAATACACAGACGATCGTAGCAAGCTTCTGCCAAGCCCGGCCCTCAGCCGGGCTTATGGCATTTGCGTAAAACGCTTGATGCTTCACCGTCAAAGCCGCAGACGCGACCGAGACAAATCTGCTTCACCACGTCAGACCTGGCTCTTTTGCCAGCGGTGCACGTCTTTTCTGACGAGCCTTTCAAGGCTACTGACGAGCACACCCACTGATTCCTCTCACGACGATCAGCCCAAGGCACCTGCTTGCGTGCCAGATGATGAGCTATCCGGGGCCTATGATTGGCCACAGCGGATTCAGCGCAACACATTCAAACAGTCGAATACTGATTGGCATTAACGTCAGTGGATTTTCGGCAGATACACTTCCCGACAGCGATTACGCAGACGACACTGGTCGAGCCGCACACTTTGCGCGCCTCAAACAATGACCGCGTTCGATCGCCGCACGTTTCGGGTTCCTTTCAGCGCAGATGACGAGAACGCCATGGCCGGGTTAATTCCCCAGAGCTTCATTGACGACCTTCTGAACCGCACCGACATCGTCGATGTGGTCAGCTCGCGCCTGCAATTGAAAAAGGCCGGCAAGAACCACACCGCCTGCTGCCCGTTCCACAAGGAAAAGACTCCATCGTTCAGTGTCAGCCCCGACAAGCAGTTCTATTACTGCTTCGGTTGCGGCGCTGGCGGCAACGCCCTCGGCTTCATCATGGACCACGACAACCTGGATTTCGTCCAGGCCGTCGAAGAGCTGGCCAAAGCCGCCGGCATGGAAATCCCCCGCGAAGAAAGCGGCCGCCCGCATAAACCGCGACAGCCAACCGATTCGCCGCTGTATCCGCTACTCAGCGCCGCCGCCGACTTTTATCGCCAGGCCCTGAAAAGTCATCCATCGCGCAAGGCCGCCGTGGACTACCTGAAAGGGCGCGGGCTGACCGGCGAAATTGCCAGGGACTTCGGCCTGGGTTTTGCTCCGCCTGGCTGGGACAACCTGTTCAAGCACTTGAGCAGCGATACCCTGCAACAAAAAGCCATGATCGATGCCGGCCTGCTGATCGAAAACGCCGAAAGCGGCAAACGTTACGACCGCTTCCGCGACCGCGTGATGTTCCCGATCCGCGACAGTCGCGGGCGCGTCATCGCCTTTGGCGGCCGGGTATTGGGCGACGACAAGCCGAAGTACCTGAATTCCCCGGAAACTCCGGTTTTCCATAAAGGCCAGGAACTCTACGGCCTGTACGAAGCGCGCAAGACCAACCGCAATCTCGACGAGATCATCGTCGTCGAGGGTTACATGGACGTCATAGCCCTGGCCCAGCAAGGCCTGCGCAATGCCGTTGCGACCCTGGGCACCGCTACCAGCGAGGAACACCTCAAGCGACTGTTTCGCGTCGTGCCCAGCGTGCTGTTCTGCTTCGACGGCGATCAGGCCGGTCGCAATGCGGCATGGCGGGCGCTGGAAGCGACACTTTCGAGCCTGCAGGACGGTCGTCGCGCACGTTTTCTGTTCCTGCCCGAAGGCGAAGACCCGGACACCCTGGTCCGCTCCGAAGGCACCGATGCCTTCCGCGCACGGATCAACCAGCACGCGCAGCCTCTGGCCGATTATTTCTTCCAGCAGCTGACGGAAGAAGCCGACCCGCGCTCGCTCGAGGGCAAGGCCCACATGGCCACCCTCGCCGCGCCACTGATCGACAAAGTCCCCGGCGCCAACCTGCGCACCTTGATGCGTCAGCGCCTGAGCGAAATCACCGGTCTTAGCGGCGAAGCAGTGAGCCAGCTGGCACAAAGCGCCCCGCAAGAAGCACCGCCGGCCTACGACCCGGGCATCGATTACGACGCAATGCCCGATTACAGCGACTATCATCAGCCGCAGGCACAGGAAATGTATGTGCCGCAGCAGGAATGGACGCCGAAGAAACCGGGTGCAGGAGGCAAGAAATGGGACAAGAAACCATGGGACAAGAATGGCAAGCGAGGCGGTGATCGCGATCAACCCCGCGCGCCACGGGTGCCCGCCGCCGTAGAACCGCCAACCCTCGCCGCCTTGCGCACGCTGCTGCATCACCCGCAATTGGCCGAAAAAGTCGAGGATGCCGGGCACTTCGCCGCCGAAGATCACACCAACACACAATTGCTGGTGGCGCTGCTCGAAGCCGTGCAGAAGAATCCCAAGCTAAACTCAATTCAGCTGATTGCCCGTTGGCACGGCACAGAACAAGGCCGCCTGCTCAAAGCCCTGGCGGAAAAGGAATGGCTGATTGATGGAGACAACCTTGAACAACAGTTTTTCGACACCATTACTAGCTTGTCGGCCCGCCAACGCGAGCGAAACCTGGAACAACTTCTTAGAAAAGCACGTCAAAGCGAATTGACCAGCGAAGAGAAAAATCAACTGCGCGACCTCTTGAGTCGCAATGTTTCCGCATCAAACCCGACCTCAACTGGCGCGTGAGGTCATTGCTCAGGTATAATCCTCGGCTTGTTTTTTGCCCGCCAAGACCTTCAGTGGATAGGGTGTTATGTCCGGAAAAGCGCAACAGCAGTCTCGTATCAAAGAGTTGATCACCCTTGGTCGTGAGCAGGGCTACCTGACTTACGCGGAGGTCAACGACCACCTGCCGGAGGATATTTCAGATCCGGAACAGGTGGAAGACATCATCCGCATGATCAATGACATGGGGATCAACGTATTCGAGGTTGCGCCAGATAAGGATTCCCTTATGCTGGCCGACGCCGATACCGACGAAGCCGCAGCCGAAGAGGCCGCTGCAGCGTTGGCTGCGGTCGAGACCGACATTGGTCGCACTACCGACCCGGTGCGCATGTACATGCGCGAAATGGGTACGGTGGAGCTCCTCACACGTGAAGGCGAAATCGAAATCGCCAAGCGTATTGAAGAGGGCATCCGTGAGGTGATGAGCGCAATCGCGCACTTCCCCGGCACGGTTGATCATATTCTCTCCGAGTACACCCGCGTCACCACCGAAGGTGGTCGCCTGTCTGACGTCCTGAGCGGTTATATCGACCCGGACGACGGCATCGCGCCGCCTGCGGCAGAAGTGCCGCCGCCGATTGACGCGAAAGCCGTCAAGGCGGATGACGATTCCGACGACGAAGACGGTGAGGCCTCGGATGACGAGGAAGAAGCCGAAAGCGGTCCGGATCCAGTCATCGCTGCACAGCGCTTCGGCGCTGTGGCCGATCAGATGGAAATCACCCGCAAGGCGCTGAAAAAGCACGGTCGCAACAACAAGGCAGCAATTGCCGAGCTGTTGGCCCTGGCCGAGCTGTTCATGCCGATCAAACTGGTGCCGAAGCAATTCGAAGGCCTGGTCGAGCGTGTTCGCAGTGCCCTCGATCGCCTGCGTCAGCAAGAGCGCGCAATCATGCAGCTCTGCGTTCGTGATGCACGCATGCCGCGTGCCGACTTCCTGCGCCAGTTCCCGGGCAACGAAGTCGACGAAAGCTGGAGTGATGCCCTGGCCAAAGGCAAAGGCAAATACGCTGAAGCCATTGGTCGTCTGCAGCCGGACATTATCCGTTGCCAGCAGAAGCTGACCGCGCTGGAAGCCGAAACCGGTTTGACCATCGCCGAGATCAAGGACATCAACCGTCGCATGTCGATCGGTGAGGCCAAGGCCCGCCGCGCGAAGAAAGAGATGGTTGAAGCCAACTTGCGCCTGGTGATCTCCATCGCCAAGAAGTACACCAACCGTGGCCTGCAATTCCTCGATCTGATCCAGGAAGGCAACATTGGCTTGATGAAAGCGGTAGACAAGTTCGAATACCGCCGCGGCTACAAATTCTCGACTTATGCCACCTGGTGGATCCGTCAGGCGATCACTCGCTCGATCGCCGACCAGGCCCGCACCATCCGTATTCCGGTGCACATGATCGAGACGATCAACAAGCTCAACCGCATTTCCCGGCAGATGTTGCAGGAAATGGGTCGCGAACCGACCCCGGAAGAGCTGGGCGAACGCATGGAAATGCCTGAGGACAAGATCCGCAAGGTATTGAAGATCGCAAAAGAGCCGATCTCCATGGAAACCCCGATCGGTGATGACGAAGACTCCCACCTGGGTGACTTCATCGAAGACTCGACCATGCAGTCGCCAATCGATGTTGCAACCGTTGAGAGCCTTAAGGAAGCGACTCGCGAAGTGCTGTCCGGCCTCACTGCCCGTGAAGCCAAGGTACTGCGCATGCGCTTCGGTATCGACATGAATACCGACCACACCCTCGAAGAGGTTGGTAAGCAGTTCGACGTGACCCGTGAGCGGATTCGTCAGATCGAAGCCAAGGCGCTGCGCAAGCTGCGCCACCCGACGAGAAGCGAGCATCTGCGCTCCTTCCTCGACGAGTGATCACAGAACCCCCGGCCTAGGCCGGGGGTTTTGCTTTGTACAGATTAAATCCCCCCGCTCCCCCCCTCCGCCCTGTAGCCGTCTACACTCGAAACATTCCCCCGAGCCATAACGAGACCGTTATGCCCAGACTGCCGACCGTGCTTTTTTTGCTGTCGCTGATGACCTGGACCGCAACGGCTGGCGCGCTGACTCTAACCGACGAAGAACGTAGCTGGCTGGCGGGTCACCCGGAATTGCGCCTGGGTGTCGATGCCTCGTGGCCGCCCTTCGAGTTTCGTGACGATGAGGGCCGCTACCAGGGCCTTGCCGCGGATTACATCGAGGTCATCCGCAAAAGGCTGGCAACCCGGCTCACACCCATCGAGCCGGTGAGCTGGACCGCCGTCCTGGAACAGGCCAAAAAGGGCAAACTGGACTTGCTGCCGGGCATCATGTCGACCCCTGAACGCCAGAAATACCTGTCGTTCACCCGCCCCTATCTGGATTTTCCGATTGTCATCCTGGCCCATGTCGGGGGCCCCCAGCCACATAACCTGCAAGACCTGTACGGCCTGAAAATCGCTGTAGTGGAAAACTACGCTCCCCACGAACTGCTGCGCACCCACCATCCCGACTTGAACCTGGTGGCGATGCCCAACGTCAGCTCGACGCTACAGGCGCTGGCCACCGACGAAGTGGACGCCGTGGTGGGCGATCTGGCTTCCAGCGTCTGGAGCCTGCGCCAACTCAAGCTCGATGGGTTGTATGTCAGCGGTGAAACCCCCTATCGCTATCAACTGGCCATGGCTGTACCCCGCGACAACAAGATGCTGGTCGGCATTCTCGACAAAGTCCTGGCGGACATGAGCCCCGCTGAAATCAGCGCTATTCAGGAACATTGGGTCGGCAACGTCCTCGATCATCGAACTTTCTGGAATGACCTGCTGGTGTATGGCCTGCCCGGATTGCTGCTGCTTTCTACCGTGCTGGCGGTGGTTATCCGCATCAACCGCCGCTTGAGCTCGGAAATCGCCCGCCGGGTCGACCTTGAACAGGAACTGCGCAGCAGCGAATACCACTACCGAGGCCTGGTGGAGAGCCTGTCGGCCATCGCCTGGGAAGCAAAAGTCACCGACTTCACCTACAGCTATGTATCGCCCCACGCCGAAGACCTTCTCGGTTATCCCCTGTCCCATTGGCTGATTCCGGGCTTCTGGCGCAACATCATTCACCCCGCCGACCTGACCCGCGCCCAGACCTTCTGCGATCACGAAGTACTGGCCGGGCGCGATCACCGCCTCGACTACCGGGTGATCACCGCCGACGGCCGCTGCCTGTGGGTGCGCGATATCGTCAGCCTGATCGAACACGGGCATGAGCCGGTGCTGCGCGGGTTGATGATCGATATCACCGACGCCAAGCGCACCGAGGAAGCGCTGCGCCTGTCGGAACAGAAATTCGCTTCCGTGTTCCAGCAATGCCCGGACATTCTGGTGATCGCGCGCCTGAGCGACGGTTGTCTGCTGGAAGTCAACGAAGCGTTCGAAGAACAGATCGGCCTCAAGGCCGAGGACGTCATTGGCCAGACAGCCACCAACCTGAACATCTGGGGGATTCCCGGTGTTGGGCCGGGTCTGTTGCAACGCTTGCAGGCCGGCAGCATCCGCAACCTGGAAATGCCCTTTCGTCGCAGCAACGGCCAGGTGTTTACCGGACTGATCTCCGCCGAACCGTTCAACCTCGACATGACACAGGCGCTGGTGGTCGTGGTGCGGGACATCACCCAACTCAAGGAAACCCAGCAACAGCTGCAAACTTCCGAAGAAAAATTCGCCAAGGCTTTCCATGCCTCCCCCGACGGCTTGCTGCTGTCGCGGCAAAGCGATGGCCTGCTGTTGGAAGTCAACGAGGGTTTTAGCCGCATCACCGGGTTCAACAGCGCCATGTCGGTGGATCGTTCGGCGCTGGACCTGGGGATCTGGGTCAACCTCAATGAACGCAAGCAAATGCTCGATCTGCTGCACCGGGACGGTTTTGTCCGCGACTACAGTTGCCATATCCGCCGCAGCGACGGGCAGATCCGCCTTTGTGAAGTGTCCAGCCGTCCGCTGCCGATTGGCGATGAAGACTGCATGCTGACCATCGCCCGGGACATCACCGAGCGACACCTGATGCAGGAAAAACTGCAACAGGCCGCCACCGTGTTCGAAAGCACCGCCGAAGGCGTGTTGATCACCGATACCCAGCAGCACATCAGCGCAGTCAACCGTGCGTTTTCCGAAATCACCGGTTACAGCGAAAGCGAAGCGCTGGGCCACACGCCGCGCCTGCTCGCCTCGGGCCTGCATGACAGCGCATTCTATGCGGCCATGTGGCATCAATTGACCGCCGAAGGTCATTGGCAAGGCGAGATTTCCAATCGACGCAAGAATGGCGAGCTGTACCCGAGCTGGCTGACCATCAGTGCCGTGCGCAACCACGACAAGTTCATCACCCACTTTGTCGCAGTATTCGCCGACATTTCCAGCCTCAAGCATGCCCAGGCCAAACTCGACTATCAGGCACACCACGACCCGCTGACCGGCCTGCCGAACCGCACGTTATTCGAAAGCCGCTTGTTGACGGCGCTCAACAACCAGCAGGAAAACGGCGGCCAGGGTGCCGTGCTGTTCCTCGACCTTGACCGCTTCAAGCACATCAACGACAGCCTCGGCCACCCGGTCGGCGACCTGCTGCTCAAGGGCATTGCCGTACGCCTCAAGGAGCAGCTGCGTGACATCGACACCGTTGCGCGCCTGGGTGGCGACGAGTTCATCATTCTGTTGCCGGGCCTGCAACAATCCAGCGATGCCGACCACATCGCCACCAAGTTGCTCAACTGTTTCGGCGCGCCGTTCCAGGCTGGCGAACACGAGTTTTTCATCAGCGCCAGCATCGGCACCAGCCTCTATCCGAAGGATGGTTGCGACGTTGCCACACTGATCAAGAACGCCGACGCCGCGATGTACCGCTCCAAGGCCAAGGGCCGCAACCGTGTCGAAAGCTACACCCGCGACCTCACCGCTCAGGCCAGTGAACGCGTGGCGCTGGAACACGAACTGCGCCGCGCCATCGAACGCAATGAGCTGCACCTGTGCTACCAACCGAAAATCAGCCTCGAAGACTACAGCCTGGTCGGTGCCGAAGCACTGATCCGTTGGCGCCATCCGACCTTTGGCGACGTGCCGCGAGAACACTTCATCCCGCTGGCTGAAGAAAACGGCATGATCCTGCAAATCGGCGACTGGGTCCTGGAAACCGCCTGCCGGCAGATGGCCGAATGGCACCGGCTGTACGGAAGTCCCGGCCCGCTGTCGGTCAACCTTGCCGGTGCCCAATTGCGCCAACCCAACCTTCTGGGCCGTATCGAGCAGTTGCTCAAGGACAACGGCCTCAACCCCGGCTTCCTGCAACTGGAAATCACCGAAAACTTCATCATGAGCCAGGCCGAAGAAGCGCTGGCGGTGCTGCACCAACTCAAACATCTGGGCGTGCAACTGGCCATCGATGACTTCGGCACCGGTTACTCGTCCCTGAGTTACCTCAAGCGCCTGCCGCTAGACATCCTCAAGATCGATCAGTCCTTCGTCCGCGGCCTGCCGGACGATCCCCATGATGCGGCGATCGTACGGGCCATCATTGCGCTCGGACGCAGCATGCCATTCACCGTGATTGCCGAAGGGGTCGAGACCCTGGCGCAACAACAATTCCTCGCCGCCGAGGGCTGCGAGCAAATCCAGGGCTACATCGTCAGCCTGCCCCTGACAGCGGACGAATTTGCCGCGACATTTCTTCGTACAACCGTAATGGCTTTTTCAGATAGCACAGCCGCGAAACCGTCGTTATAATCCGCGGCCTACTGAGGGCCTATAGCTCAGTTGGTTAGAGCAGAGGACTCATAATCCTTTGGTCCACGGTTCAAGTCCGTGTGGGCCCACCAAACAAGAAAGCCGCGCATTGCGCGGCTTTCGCCAGATCTGATGATTGACGCGGGTAGCAACTTTCATTAGATTTGCCCCATCGAAGCGACTGACCGGATGAGATTGAGCGCTTCCCAGCGGCGAAAGCCGTAACCGTGCAAGGCGGTTCGCAAGTGGTGTCCGGATCTGTTTTACCGAATCGAAGAAGACGCCTGCGGCGTCTTTTTTCGTTTCTGTCCCTAGCGTTTGGTCGAACTCGGTTGCCGTAAATAAACCTTACCGCACAGCAACATAAAGCCGATCTTCCCCAGCAACCTCGGCGGTTGCCTGGTTTGGTGATATGCACTTTCAACCACCAGATTCAGATCCTGCGGTTTTTCCTCCGCGGCCCGACGCAGTTCAAAAAACACGTGATAAGGCCCGGCCGGGTCCAGAATCATCATAGAGAAAGCCCAATTGCGCCGCGTCGCAGTCTCACGGACCTTGGACTGGGGATGATTTAACCGATGTATCACTGCCGGCAGCGCTAATGACAGCCGATAACGGATTGAACAGAAGGTGCGCGGTCGTCCGGCACTATCAAGAATGATTGGCTCTGCGACTGGATGCGTCTCTGCGTCGTAACCCTGGCTGAAACAGTGATTCGAAAAAGTGACATGCACCCGCAAGTCACGCTTGGCCAACTGACTCGAAATCGTGAAGTTGAATGGTTCAAGGTGAGCAAAATCGTAGGTCTGATCGCCAATGGTCAGTGCTGGAAAATAGGCGGTCACTTCCGTCTCCACTCCGCCAACTTCGAACCAAGGTCCGACGTCACGAAAAAGAACGAATGATCGACAAGAGACCGCTGCCGTGTATGTCAGGCATTTCCGAAAAAGATGTTGCTCAATCGCCCTGAGGCAGATCTGTTTTCGGGGAGAGGCAGCCAAACATGAAACCCGCGCAATGCGCGGCTTTTTCGTGTCTGACGTTTAGTTTTGTTTACTTATGGACTCGCTTTATCGGATGACGCCTTAGGACCTTGTAGGCAAACTCCGAATCTTGCATTTGGGCACTTTGCCGCCTTGTTGCGCTTTTCTTCGACGGGATAGTCTCCGGACGTCGCTGACCAATCAGTGATCGGGCTTGGAAACCCGACGAAATTAGACGCAACAGTTTGCCCATCTCAATCTCGAGTTATGGCGGCTGTGCGTGGGACGTCCATGGACGTGCCGGTTTCCTAGTTTCCCGGTTTTCCAACCTGCGCGCAGCTGCCACCCATTCGCTTGGAAACGAATGTGACAGCTCCTTAAAAAATTAGGAGTTTGAACATGAGCACATCCACACCTTCAGAACTCAAAACCATCGGCTTCACCCCCTTCCTGTATCTCTCGAATCAACCCCTGTTCCACGTCTGCCGCGACGTCCCCATCGCCGACGCCCTGGCCCAAGCCTCCGACCTGCTGTTCCTCGCCAAGTCCCTCACCGTGGACGCCGCCTACGCCCAAGACTCCGACCGCCACGCCTGGGCCGCGCATTACCTGACGACGATGAGCAAAGCGGTGATTGATGATGTGGTGAAAGTGCTGACGCGGCGGTCTGTTCAAACGAGAGATGGAGCAGATCGATAGAACAACGCGTAATCACGCCGCCTGAAAAGTCCCAAAAAGGGACCAAGCGTTCCCTTTTTGGGACTGATAGCACCAGACTTTTCGCCCTTCGCTACCTCCAGTGCTGAACGACATCGCTGCAGCTGTCAGTCCAAACACGTAACGAAGGTATGGCCTGCACCGCCCGCAGCCGTTCCAGCATCTGCCCCGTCAACACAACCTCATACGTATCCGCCGCCCTTCCCCACTGCTCCACGATGGCCATTGCGTCCACCAGCGCCCCGGCCAATTCGGCAATCGTCCCGGCCTGATCCTCGATGATTTTTTGCGTCCGAGCCCACAGCCGATCAGTCATCGCCTTGAGCTGCGCCGTTATGCGTTCAGACGACGCTGGATCGGTATCGGGATAGGCGATATTACGCAGCAGATGCTGAAGCTCCCTGATTTTTGCGTAATCCTGTTCCGCCCCCTGCTCGCCTTTGAGGATGGCGGCGGCTTTGGGTTTATCGACGCGTTTTACGGCTGAAGGCTTTAAAGGCAGTGTCTGCGCCATTGCGCCCGCCAGGAGCACCATCATCCGGGCTTCCAGATGTTCCTTCATGGCTTCCATCGACGAAATGGGGCGCACCAACGTAATGGAGGCCCCTCCCTGGTGGCGCAAGTCCTTGGTCACTGTCAGGGTCACGCCGCCCGTTTCAAATCCCAGGGCGCGGGCTACCACGTAGTGCCCCATTTCGTGATGGGCGATCTGCAATGCACGGTCCCGTACAGCAGCAGGTAGCTTTGTTGTCATGTCCTTGGCCTCTCACCCTCGACTGCATCAATCTTAGTCGATTGCCCACTCTCTTTCGGCCACAAGCGTCGCGTCGAACGAGCCTGTAACATGCTGGACCATTGATTCACGCCTCTGGAGCCACGCCGTTGCCCGACACTCGCCCCCCTGTTCTCGACGAAATCGATCGCCAACTGATCGCAGCCCTGCAGATCAACGCCCGCGAGAGCGTGGCCATGCTTGCCCGGCAGTTGGGCATCGCCCGCACCACGGTCACCTCGCGTCTGGCGCGGCTGGAAAAGGCTAAAGTGATCACCGGCTACGGTGTGCGCCTCGGTCAGCGGGTGGTGGATGGCGGGTTGCAGGCGTATGTCGGGATCACTGTGCAACCGCGCTCCGGCAAGGAGGTGTTGCGACGTCTGAGCGCAATGGCGCAGGTGCAGCAGTTGTGTGCGGTGAGTGGCGAGTTTGATTATGTGGCGTGGTTGCGCACCGATTCACCGGAGCAGCTGGATCAGTTGCTGGATCAGATTGGCAGTGTGGATGGGGTGGAGAAGACCACGACCTCGATCATCTTGAGCAGCAAGATTGATCGGGGGCAGCCGGTTTGACATTCCAATTCAGCTTTCATGGGTGTCTGAGCTGACGCCATCGCGAGCAGGCTCGCTCCTACAGTGGGCAGTGTGCATCAATAGATCGTCATATTGATCATCTAACTGGCAAAACGACGACACTTTGCGTCTTATTAACGTGCTCCGCGCTCTCTAGAATGGCTGGCATCTTTTCCTATACTCAGATGCGCATTCCGCGTCGAGTCGCCAGTAAGGTCAGCCATGAACAAGAACAATCGCCATCCTGCAGACGGTAAGAAACCAGTCACCATTTTCGGCCCGGACTTTCCTTTCGCCTTCGACGACTGGATCGAACACCCGGCCGGGCTGGGCAGTATTCCCGAGCATAGTCACGGTGCCGAAGTGGCGATTGTCGGCGGCGGGATCGCCGGCCTGGTGGCGGCGTATGAGCTGATGAAGCTGGGCCTGAAACCGGTCGTCTACGAAGCCTCGAAAATGGGCGGCCGCTTGCGCTCTCAGGCGTTCAATGGCGCCGAAGGCATCATTGCCGAACTGGGCGGGATGCGCTTCCCGGTGTCGTCCACCGCGTTTTATCACTACGTCGACAAGCTCGGCCTGGAAACCAAACCGTTTCCGAACCCGCTGACGCCGGCTTCGGGCAGCACGGTGATCGACCTCGAAGGCCAGACTCATTACGCACAGAAGCTGTCGGACCTTCCTGCACTGTTCCAGGAAGTGGCTGACGCCTGGGCCGATGCCCTGGAAGCCGGTTCGCAGTTCTCCGATATCCAGCAAGCCATCCGTGATCGTGATGTGCCACGCCTGAAAGAGCTGTGGAACACCTTGGTGCCGTTGTGGGACGACCGCACCTTCTACGACTTCGTCGCCACTTCCAAGGCGTTCGCCAAGCTCTCCTTCCATCACCGCGAAGTGTTCGGCCAGGTCGGTTTCGGCACCGGCGGCTGGGATTCGGACTTCCCGAACTCGATGCTGGAAATCTTCCGCGTGGTCATGACCAACTGCGACGATCACCAGCACCTGGTGGTCGGCGGCGTGGAGCAGGTGCCCCTGGGCATCTGGCGCCATGTGCCGGAGCGTTGCGCGCACTGGCCGGCGGGCACCAGCCTCAGCTCCCTGCACAACGGCGCACCGCGTACCGGCGTGAAGAAAATCGCCCACGCGCCGGGCGGCCGTTTCGCCGTCACCGACAACTGGGGCGACACCCGCGAATACGCCGCAGTGCTGACCACCTGCCAGAGCTGGCTGCTGACCACCCAGATCGAATGCGACGAAACCCTGTTCTCGCAAAAGATGTGGATGGCCCTGGACCGCACTCGCTACATGCAATCGTCGAAGACTTTCGTGATGGTCGACCGTCCGTTCTGGAAGGACAAGGATCCGGAAACCGGCCGCGACCTGATGAGCATGACCCTCACCGATCGCCTGACCCGCGGCACTTACCTGTTCGACAACGGCGACGACAAGCCCGGGGTGATTTGCCTGTCGTACTCATGGATGAGCGACGCGCTGAAAATGCTGCCGCAGCCGGTGGAGAAACGCGTGAAGCTGGCGCTGGATGCGTTGAAGAAGATCTACCCGAAAGTCGACATCGCCGCGCGGATCATCGGCGACCCGATCACCGTTTCGTGGGAAGCCGACCCGCATTTCCTCGGCGCCTTCAAAGGCGCCCTGCCCGGCCATTACCGCTACAACCAGCGTATGTACGCACACTTCATGCAGGACGACATGCCCGCCGAACAACGCGGAATTTTCATTGCCGGCGACGATGTTTCGTGGACGCCGGCCTGGGTCGAAGGCGCGGTGCAGACCTCGCTCAACGCAGTGTGGGGCATCATGAAACACTTCGGCGGTGCAACTCACGCCGAGAATCCGGGTCCAGGAGATGTGTTCAACGAGATCGGACCGATCGCCCTGCCCGAGTAAGAGGATTCCGAAATGCGCGTAGCCCTTTACCAATGTCCACCACTGCCGCTGGATGTCGCCGGCAACCTGCAACGCGTGCAGCAGCTTGCGCTGGAGGCAAAAGGCGCCGATCTGCTGGTGTTGCCGGAGATGTTCCTGACCGGCTACAACATCGGCGTCGATGCCGTCAGTGTGCTGGCGGAAGTGCATAACGGTGAATCGGCGCAGCAAATTGCGCGCATTGCCAAGGCTGCCGGGATCGCCATTTTGTATGGCTATCCCGAGCGCACCGCCGACGGGCAGATCTACAACGCTGTGCAGTTGATCGACGCCAATGGCGAGCGCCTGTGCAACTACCGCAAGACCCATCTGTTCGGCGATCTGGATCACTCGATGTTCAGCGCCGGCTCAGACGAGTTTCCCATCGTTGAACTCAACGGCTGGAAGCTCGGTTTCCTGATCTGCTACGACCTGGAGTTTCCGGAAAATGCCCGACGCCTGGCCTTGGCTGGTGCAGAGCTGATTCTGGTGCCGACTGCGAACATGATTCCGTTCGATTTCGTCGCCGATGTCACCGTGCGCTCCCGCGCCTTCGAAAACCAGTGCTATGTGGCTTATGCCAACTACTGCGGCCACGAAGGCGACATCCACTATTGCGGTCAAAGCAGCATCGCCGCACCGGATGGCAGCCGCATCGCTCAGGCAGGCCTTGATGAAGCATTGATTGTCGGTGAGTTGGATCGTCAGTTGATGGTCGACTCCCGCGCCGCCAATCGCTACCTGATCGATCGTCGTCCCGAGCTTTACGGCGACCTGAACAAGCGCTAGTCCTAGGGGGCGTTCTCAATTAGTTTCCCCGCCGCGTTGTCGCCTTAAAGCGGGCCAGGCAAGGCGCAGGCCGCTGGGAATGGTTGTTCCCTTTCCAAGGCCTGCAACGCAGCCTGGCCCGCTTTAAGGCACAACCCGAAGGGCCGGGCCTGCTGTTGTGCAGGGCCGCGTTGCTCGAAGCTTATTTGGAATGACCAAACCACGCTTCTCGCGCCTTGCCCTGCACAACAGCAGACCCGGCGCGGCGCGGAAACTAATTGAGAACGCCCCCTAATCCGCTAGCATTGGCACTTCACTGTTCTGGAAGTGCCCATGCCCGCGCTGAATCCCCTTCGCCCCCACACTGAAACCCTGGCCAACGGCCTGCGGGTGACGCTGCGTCATGCCCCTGATTTGAAGCGCTGCGCAGCAGCGCTGCGGGTCGCCGCGGGCAGCCATGATGTGCCGCTGGCGTGGCCTGGCCTTGCGCATTTTCTTGAGCATCTGCTGTTTCTTGGGACTGAGCGTTTTCCTGCAGGGCAAGGGTTGATGGCCTACGTCCAGAGTCATGGCGGCCAAGTAAACGCGCGGACCAGCGAACGCACCACGGACTACTTTTTCGAACTGCCACCCCAGGCGTTTGCCGGTGGGCTGGAGCGTCTGTCAGACATGCTCGCCCATCCACGTATGAATCCGGACGATCAACAGCGGGAACGGGAAGTGCTGCAGGCGGAATTTGTCGCCTGGTCGCAGGATCCGGTGGCGCAACAACGGCAGGCATTGTTCGATGGGCTTTGCGAGGCGCATCCGCTGAGAGGTTTCCATGCCGGCAATCGCGACAGCCTCCCGGTGTCGCAACCCGAATTTCAGCAGGCATTGCAGGATTTTTATCAGCGGTTTTACCAGACCGGGCAGATGACCTTGAGCCTGGCCGGGCCGCAGAGCTTCGATGAACTAAGAGGTTTGGCCGAGACATTTGCCAGCGTCATTGCCGGCGGTGAAAAGGCCACGCAACAATCCCCGACACGGCTGATGGCGACTTCAAACGCCAGTTATCAACAGGCTGACGAACGACGACTGGATTTGCTGTTTGCCCTCGAAGCGCTACCCGACTCCGCCGCCGAAGCACTGGGCTTTCTGTGTCATTGGCTGAATGCCGAGAAACCGGGCGGTTTGCTGGCGGATTTGCGTGAGCGCGGATTGGCCGAAAAGCTGAAGGCCGAGTCGCTGTATCAATTCGCTGCGCAAGCCTTGCTGCACTTTGAGCTCACATTGTGCGCCAACTCTTTGGCAACCGGGATTCGCGAGCGGCTGATGGATTGGCTGGGCTTCTTCGCCAGGCAAGACTGGAGCCGATTGCGCGAAGAATACGCAACCCTGCTCCAGCGCCAACAGCAAATCAGCAGCGCCTTGCAACTGGCCCGACTGGACAGCGAGCAACGCGAAGGCGGGTTATCTGACCAAGGCGTTACAGCCCTCAAGCAAGTCCTCAAACAAATCGGCGCTGTGGATAACTTCAGTGGCCCCTGGCGATTGCCAGCACCCAACCCGTTCTTGCGCTGCGAAGCACCGGCAGCCAACGCCGGATTGATTCGCGGCCAGACCAGCGCCCACCGCGGCCTGCGCACCTTTGCCCAGGATCGCTCGCGCAGCCGTCGTGAACGTTCGCCGATGCAATTCAGCCAGGCATGGCCGGACAATGGCGCGGAAGGTGCGATTTATCTGCGCTGGCGCCTGGACTCGGCTCCCGGCAGCAATCTTCAATCACGACAGGAAAACCACCTGCAACCGTTGCGCGAAGACGCGCACCAGGCCGGTGTGGATTTTTCCTTCAGCGCGTCGGGCAACGAATGGCTGCTGAAAATGACCGGGCTACAGGAGCCGATGCCCAGCGTCCTGGAGCATGTGCTGAAAGAACTGACAAAACCTGATGCCGCTGTCTCACAATCCGAATCGACCAGCATTGCGCCAATACCGATTCGACAACTGCTCAAGGTATTGCCCGAACACTGCCTCGAGCACAGCGCGAGCTCGGATGACCTGCAGCAACTCTGGTCGAGTGCGCGATGGGATGGGCTGGCCATCGGGTTATCGGCTCAGACTCAAGCGGCCATGGGCCTGGCCTTGAGCCGCATACCCGGCACGCCGGACAATCAACCGACGCCGCCCTCTTCGAGCCTTGCACAGCATCTGTGGAGCACTGTCGATACCGCCTCCAGCGAGCACGCGTTGCTGCTGTTCTGTCCGACAGCCAGCCAGGAAATAGCCGACGAAGCCGCGTGGCGTTTGCTCGCGCATGTCTGCCAGACACCCTTCTACCAACGCTTGCGAGTAGAGTTGCAACTCGGCTATGCAGTGTTCAGCGCCCTGCGACAGATTCACGGGCAAACCGGGCTGCTGTTCGGCGTGCAATCGCCAAGCGTTGCGCCGGCGGAGCTGCTGCAACACATCGAGCAATTCCTGAATCGATTACCGGAGCTGATCCACGCGCTCGACGACACCACCTTCAACGCTCAACGCCAAGCCCTGGCGGATCAGTCTTGCAGCGCTGCGCTCACCACGGGTCAAGCGGCCGAATTGCTCTGGCAGGGTAAACTGGCCGGCCGTTCGTCGGAATATCTGACGCACTTGCCCGAGGCCATTGTGCGCATTGACCGGACCGCTCTACTGGCTGCGGCCCAACGCCTGAATCAGGCCGAAGGCGGCTGGCTGTGCCTTGCCAACAGCGCGGCACCAGGCGCCCCATGGCAAACGACAAAATGATCATTACCAGGGCTGCAAGGAGCTTTCTCAAAGTTTCACGGACAATCCCTTCGAAATTTTGAGTAACATAGTCACCTAACTGTCT
The DNA here is from genome assembly GCF_003050925.1 of Pseudomonas sp. GV085. Lineage (GTDB taxonomy): Bacteria > Pseudomonadota > Gammaproteobacteria > Pseudomonadales > Pseudomonadaceae > Aquipseudomonas. Next base: position 68,265 of record NZ_QAOV01000005.1, read on the forward strand.
GGAACATCTCTGATTTGAGGTGGACTATGCCTATAGACAGCGCTGTCTCACCCCCACCTGAAGGAGTTCAACTTATGGCCTGGACCAAACCTGCCTACACCGACCTGCGTATCGGCTTTGAAGTCACCATGTACTTCGCCAGCCGCTAATCTGCCTTGGCGGACTGCAGCTAACGCCTCGGTTATCCCGAGGCGTTTTATTTTCAGCGTTGAAATGATGGAGCGCCCATGTTTGTCCAGATTCTAGGTTCCGCTGCCGGCGGCGGCTTCCCCCAGTGGAACTGCAACTGCTTGAACTGCGCAGGCTTTCGTGACGGCAGCCTGCGGGCCAAGGCGCGGACGCAATCGTCCATCGCGATTTCCGATGATGGCGTGAACTGGGTGCTGTGCAACACCTCCCCGGACATCCGCGCCCAACTCCAGAGCTTCGCCCCGATGCAGCCGGGCCGCGCCCTGCGCGATACCGGGATCGGCGCGATCATCCTGATGGACAGCCAGATCGACCACACCACCGGCCTGCTCATGCTGCGCGAGGGTTGCCCGCATCAGGTCTGGTGTACCGACATGGTCCACGAGGACCTGAGCACTGGTTTCCCACTGTTCAACATGCTGACTCACTGGAACGGCGGGCTGAACTGGAATCGTATCGAACTCGATCAAAGCTTCACCATCCCCGCCTGCCCGAACCTGCGCTTCACCCCGCTGCCTTTGCGCAGTGCCGCACCGCCGTACTCGCCGCACCGCTTTGACCCGCATCCGGGCGACAACATCGGCCTGATCGTCGAAGACCTCAACACCGGCGGCAAACTGTTCTACGCGCCGGGGCTGGGCAAGGTCGACCCACCGCTTCTGGAAATCATGGCCGATAGCAATTGCCTGTTGGTTGACGGAACGTTGTGGGACGACGATGAAATGCAGCGTCGTGGCGTAGGCACCCGCACCGGTCGCGAGATGGGGCACCTGGCGCAGAACGGCCCTGGCGGCATGCTCGAAGTGCTTGAGCAATTGCCCAACCAGCGCAAAGTACTTATCCACATCAACAACACCAACCCGATTCTCGATGAGAATTCGCCGCAGCGGGCTGAGCTGGATCGGCGCCAGGTGGAAGTGGCGTATGACGGCATGAGTATTGTGTTGTAAGTAGCCGAGACCGCTGCGCGGTCTATCGCGAGCAGGCTCGCTCCCACAGGGGTACGCGATCAACTGTGGGAGCGAGCCTGCTCGCGAAGAGGCCAGCTCAGGCACCAAAGAATCCACCGGTCCTACCCGGAGAACCGCAATGACCGACACCCCAATGTCCCCCGCCGAGTTCGAGGCCGCCCTGCGCGCCAAGGGCGCCTATTACCACATCCATCACCCCTATCACGTGGCGATGTACGAAGGCCGGGCGAGCCGCGAACAGATCCAGGGCTGGGTCGCCAACCGTTTCTACTATCAGGTGAACATCCCCCTGAAGGACGCGGCGATCCTCGCTAACTGCCCGGACCGCGAGATCCGCCGCGAATGGATTCAGCGCCTGCTCGACCACGACGGCGCGCCCGGTGAAGACGGCGGTATCGAAGCCTGGCTGCGTCTAGGCCAGGCCGTGGGCCTCGACCCGGACCAGCTGCGTTCCCAGGAGCTGGTGCTGCCCGGCGTACGTTTCGCCGTGGACGCTTACGTCAACTTCGCCCGCCGTGCCAGTTGGCAAGAGGCCGCGAGCAGCTCGCTGACCGAACTGTTCGCCCCGCAAATCCACCAGTCGCGCCTGGACAGCTGGCCTCAGCATTACCCATGGATCGACCCGGCCGGCTACGAGTATTTCCGCACACGCCTGGGTCAGGCACGGCGGGATGTCGAGCACGGCCTGGCGATCACGTTGCAGCACTACACCACCCGTGAAGGCCAGGAGCGCATGCTGGAAATTCTCCAGTTCAAACTGGACATTCTTTGGAGCATGCTCGATGCCATGAGCATGGCCTACGAACTGAAACGCCCGCCGTATCACAGCGTGACCGGGGAACGGGTCTGGCACAAAGGAATCACCTTATGAGTTTCGATCGCAACAAGACCCCGACCTGGCGCCCCGGCTACCGATTCCAGTACGAACCGGCGCAAAAAGGCCATGTGCTGCTATACCCGGAAGGCATGATCAAGCTCAACGAAAGTGCCGCGCTGATCGGTGGTTTGATTGACGGTGAACGGGATGTCGCGGCAATCATCAATGAGCTCGACCAACAGTTCCCCGGCGTGCCCGAGCTCGGTGACGACATCGAGCAATTCATGGAGGTTGCCCGTGCGCAGCACTGGATCACCCTTGCCTGATTCATCGGTGCAAGTGCCGCCCAAACCTGAAATCGGCCTGCCGCTGTGGCTGCTGGCCGAGCTGACGTACCGCTGCCCGCTGCAATGCCCGTACTGCTCCAATCCGTTGGATTTCGCCGAACAAGGCAAGGAGCTGAACACCGAACAGTGGATCAAGGTGTTCCGCGAAGCGCGGGAAATGGGCGCCGCGCAACTGGGCTTTTCCGGTGGCGAGCCGCTGGTGCGCCAGGACCTCGCCGAGTTGATTGGCGAAGCCCGCAAACTGGGTTTCTACACCAACCTGATCACCTCCGGCATCGGCCTGACCGAGCAGAAAATCAGCGACTTCAAGAAGGCCGGTCTCGATCACATCCAGATCAGCTTCCAGGCCAGCGACGAACAGGTGAACAATCTGCTGGCCGGGTCGAAAAAGGCCTTTGCGCAGAAACTGGAAATGGCCCGGGCGGTGAAGGCCCACGGTTATCCGATGGTACTGAACTTCGTCACCCATCGGCACAATATCGACCAGATCGACCGCATCATTGAACTGTGCATCGCCCTGGAAGCGGACTTCGTCGAACTCGCCACATGCCAGTTCTACGGCTGGGCGCAGCTCAATCGCGTTGGGTTATTGCCGACCAAAGAGCAACTGGTGCGCGCCGAACGCATCACCAATGAGTACCGCGCCAAGCTGGAAGCCGAAGGGCACCCGTGCAAGTTGATTTTCGTCACCCCGGACTACTACGAAGAACGCCCGAAAGCCTGTATGAACGGCTGGGGCAGTATTTTTCTGACGGTCACGCCAGACGGAACCGCCCTGCCCTGTCACGGTGCCCGACAGATGCCGGTGCAGTTTCCCAACGTGCGCGACCACAGCATGCAGCACATCTGGTATGACTCGTTCGGCTTCAACCGCTTTCGTGGCTACGACTGGATGCCCGAGCCGTGCCGCTCCTGCGACGAGAAAGAAAAAGACTTCGGCGGCTGCCGCTGCCAGGCGTTCATGCTCACCGGTGATGCCAGCAACGCCGACCCGGTGTGCAGCAAGTCGCCACAACACGGCGTGATCCTCAAGGCTCGCGAAGAAGCCGGGCACGCTACCCAGACCATCGACCAACTGGCCTTTCGCAATGAACGAAACTCACGCCTCATCGCCAAAAGCTGAACCTTTGAGCGCCGCCAAAGCCGTGGCCGCCGGTATCGACTTTGCCGAACTGCAAGTCGGTCGGCAGGGCCTGTTCTGGAACGAGTACCGACCCGAAGACGCGGCGTGCCGGATCTGGCATTGGCATAACGGTGCAGCGAAATGTCTGACGCCACTGGGGTTCAGCGTACGCAGTCGCGTGTACGAATATGGCGGCGGAGCGTTTTGTCTGACGGATGACGGTATCGTTTTCGTCAACGAAGCAGACCAGCAACTGTATCGGCAATCACTGCAAGGCGAAGCGCCCGAAAGGCTGACATCCAGTGCGTGTCGCTATGGCGATCTGCAGTTCGCCAACGGGCAAGTGCTGGCGGTCGAGGAGCATCGCGATCAACATCGACTGGTGGCGATCGATCTGCTCGATGGCGCTCGTCACCTGCTGGCCGAGGGTGCTGATTTCTACGCGGCACCGACACTGAGTCCCGATACCCGACGCCTGGCCTGGATCGAGTGGAGTCGCCCGAATCAGCCATGGACAGCGACCCGCTTGATGGTTGCCGAACGCCTCGCCAACGGCGGCTTTGCCGAGGCCCGTTGTGTGGCGGGCGACGGCGCTGAAGAGTCGGTGCAACAACCGCGGTTTGATGCTGGCGGTCGCCTGTATTGCCTGACGGATCGCGCGGGTTACTGGCAGCCATTCGTTGAATCTGCAAATGGTCTGAATCCGTTGCCATGTAACACCGCGGACCATGGTCCCGCACCCTGGCAACTTGGCGGCTGCACCTGGGTGCCGCTGAACGAAAACAGCTACCTGGCCAGTTGGACCGAGGGCGGGTTTGGCCGATTGGGCATAGGCGGCAGCTCCAGCGCCGACTTCACCGGTGACTACAGCCGCTTCCGCCATCTCGCCGTGGATGAGCAGTTCATCTATTGCATCGCGGCGTCGCCCGTCAGTTCAACCGCCGTCATCGCCATCGACCGCCAGAGCCGGCAAGTGAAAGTATTGGCCGGCGGCATTGCACCACTTCCTCCCGACCAGATCAGCCGCCCGCAAACCTTGCGCTACCCGAGTGGCTCAGGCGAAGCACACGGCTTCTTCTACCCGGCGATGACCGGCGAGACGAAACCTCCACTGGTGGTATTCATCCATGGCGGACCGACGTCGGCGTGCTACCCGATACTCGATCCGCGTATCCAGTACTGGGCACAGCGGGGCTTCGCCGTGGCCGACCTCAACTATCGCGGCAGCAGCGGTTATGGCCGGGCCTATCGTCAGGCGCTGCATTTGAGCTGGGGTGATGTGGATGTCGAAGACGCTTGCGCGGTGGTCAGCCATCTCGCCGAACGTGGCTTGATCGATGGCGACAAAGCGTTCATCCGCGGCGGCAGTGCTGGCGGTTACACCACTCTTTGCGCCTTGGCATTTCACAACGTGTTCCGCGCCGGCGCCAGCCTGTATGGGGTCAGCGATCCGGTGGCGCTGGGGCGCACGACCCACAAATTCGAAAGCGATTATCTGGATTGGTTGATCGGCGATGCTCTGCGGGATGCCGAACGCTACGCGGCCCGCACGCCTCTGCTGCATGCGGGCAACATCCGCGTGCCGATGATCTTCTTTCAAGGGGAACTGGACGCCGTGGTCATCCCGCAGCAGACCCGCGACATGGTCTCGGCGCTTCAGGACAACGGCATCCTGGTCGAAGCGCACTACTACGCGGACGAACGCCACGGTTTCCGCAAGGCCGGCAATCAGGCCCATGCGCTGGAGCAGGAGTGGTTGTTTTATCGGCGGGTGATGGAGCACGCCAGCTGAAATCGGCGGTATTCCAATCGCTGGCAAGCCGGCTCCTACAGAACCGTGATCTCCCGTAGGAGCTGGCTTGCCAGCGAAAGCGATCTATCTAACGCCGCAAAGTCTTAGCGCTTGGCGATGATGTAAACCGCATGCACGATCCCCGGAATGTAACCGCACAACGTCAGCAGAATATTCAGCCAGAACGCCCCGCCAAATCCTACTTGCAGAAACACACCCAGTGGCGGCAACAGGATGGCGATGATGATGCGAATAAAGTCCATGGGACAGCTCCTGATTGGGGTGGACTCGTTCGAGCCCTACAGCTAATCGACCTGTACCGTTTGTCAGGGTTCAGCCCAATTCCTCAGGCCAGTATCTCCAGACCGTGTTTCTGCACGATACTCAACAACTTCAACGCCATGCCACTGGGGTGCTTATCCCCTGCTTCCCATTGCTTGACCGTGGAAGCACTGGTGTTCAGGTAGCGCGCAAACACCGGTTGACTGACATTGTTGCGCTCGCGCAATGCCTTGATCTCCTGCGCGGGAATCGCATCCGGCACCCTTGCAAGACAGGATTCATCGAATTCACGCATGGTCGCCTTGCTGATTGCACCAATGGCGTACAAGGCGCTGGCAGACTCATGTATCGACTCAAACGCTTCACTTTTGAATTTCTTACTCATCAGATATCTCCACAAACTCCTTCGTATCCAGCAAGTACTGGACTTGCACTTCTGTCAGCCCACAATAGGTCTTAGCCATCTTCCGAAATCCGATCAGTTCGGCCTGATTGATGTTGCTCTGATCCTTCTTCGCATACAGGAACTGATAAATCCAGTAAGCACCGCCTTTGGCCAGGATAATCGAACGATGGCGGTTGGCATTCAAACGCTTCTTCCAAACCCCGCCTCCCAAATTGTCAGCCTGACCATTGAGCATTTCGGTGAATGCCTCCCGGAGCTCGTCGTCACCGATCCAGGCCTTGGCAGCCTGCATTGCGAAGCGCTTTGTCTTGAACAGCCTTGGTGACATTGGCATCCCTTCCATAAAACTACCACCCAGTGGTATATAAATCAAAACCAACGCGACAGTGATACCGTTTTGCTAGCACTGGCACTCCCTGCCGATGCACGCTAGAAAGCCATTGATGTACTAACCGCTCAAGCCGAAATTGCCTTTGGAAAAACCCGGCCACAAAAAAACGCCCCACGCCAAAAATATCGGGCGTGGGGCGTGCGTATTACCGCGAGACGGTTCTGGAATGTGTGCAGGGCGCGTCTGATCAGACGGCAATCCCTTTACGGCACTGCAATTGCGCGGTGCGTACTCGGGAGAAGGTGCGCGCCAGGCGCAGGAGCATTTCATCGATGTTGGCGTTGCTGACATTCAGCGCCGGGGTAAAGCGCAGGCAGTCGGGTTGTGGGGCATTGAGCAGCAAGCCTTCGTAGAGCGCGGCCTTGACCACCGCGTCAGCGGAATCGTCCGACAGCGTCAGCCCCCAAAGCAGCCCTTGTCCGCGCAACTCGCCCTGATCGTAACGATGGGCCAACCGCTCCAACCCTTCACGCAGGTGTTGACCGGCTTGTGCGACGTGTTTGAGGAAAGCCTTGTCCTGCACGGTATCGAGCACCGAAAGTCCTGCCGCGGTCATCAACGCATTACCGTGATGAGTACCTGTCACCTCGCCAATGTCGAAACAGCAAGCCTTGCCCCGCGCCAGCAGCGCGGCCAATGGCACACCACCGCCTAACCCTTTGCCAAGCACGACGATATCCGCCGTGACGCCGCAGGACTGTTCCGCGAGCAAGGTGCCACAACGGCCGATACCGGTTTGCACTTCATCGAAGATCAGCAAAATGCCGAGTTCACGACACAAGCGTTCGACACCCTTGAGATAATGCGCGGTGGCCGGGATCACGCCGGCTTCGCTCTGGATTGGCTCGAGCATGATCGCTACGGTCCGTTCATCCACGGCCGCATGCAACGCTGGCAGGTCATTGAAAGGAACGCGACTGAAGCCTGGCAATTGCGGCTCGAATCGGTTGATCAATGTCGAACTGTCCGACGCCGAAATCGTCGCCAGGCTGCGGCCATGGCAACCGTTGTTGGCCACAATGATTCGCGACGCACCGCCGCGATGCTGTTGACCCCACTTGCGCGCCAGTTTGATCGCCGCCTCACAGGCTTCGCTGCCGGTATTGAGCAGGTAGGCCTGATCACTGCCGGTGCTGGCACACAAGTGTTCGGCGAGGCTGAGCATTGCGCGGTTATGCAGGCCGAAACCCGGATTGATCAACGACTGAGCCTGGGCAGTGATTGCGTTGATAATTACCGAAGGGCTATGACCGAGACTGTTGGCCCCGCCGCCTTGGGAAAAATCCAGGTACGCACGGTCATCGCTGTCCCACAACCATGAACCCTGGCCACGCACAAACACCTGTTTGGGCCGCTCGACACTGGGCATCAAGTACTCGCTGGAAATGTTATCGCCTTGGGGTGGCAGGGAGGCGTCCATGACCAGATCATCAAGACAGGGAGGGCTGCGGCGCAGACTGAACAGATTCATTCGAAAAACACCCTTTTGAGGTTTTTTGACTTACCTATGTAAACACCATCGAAGCAAAGGATATTCATCGCACTCTGTGGCCCTGTAAGCCCTGTGAATGCGGTTAGACTAGGCTCAGGCGAGGCGTTCAGCCATTTCGATTTCCCAGCATTTTTGATAAGTAATACTTATGGATTTCAAGCAGCTGCGTTATTTCGTCGCGGTCTATGAAGAAGGCCACGTGGGCCGGGCCGCCGAGCGCCTGTCCATCTCCCAGCCAGCGCTGTCCCAGCAAATCCGCCACCTCGAACAAAACCTCGATGTGAGTCTGTTTGAGCGCAGCAGCAAACGCCTGCTGCCGACCCTCGCGGCCCACACGCTGTACAACCACGCCCTGCCTCTGCTCGATGGCCTGCAACGGGCACGGGAAGCGCTCGGCAACTTCAAGGGTCAGGCACTGCGCACCCTGGCCATCGGTGTATTGCAGACCGTACATACCAGCCTCGTTCCGCAAATGCTCGAGCGGGTGCGCAAGGCGCAGCCGCATCTGGTGGTGCAGATCTATGAACTGACCGGGCTGGAAATCGAGCGGCGACTGCTCAACGGTTCTCTGGATATCGGCATCGGCTATCTACCGCCCCGCCAGCCTGGCTTGCATGGCGTGATGCTGTACGAAGATGAACTGACCCTGGTCATCCCGGCAGAGCATCCGCTGCGTGAATTCAAGAAAGTGTCCATGAGTCAGGCCGCCGAACTGCCGATGTTGCTGCTGGGCGAGGAATTTCAGATCAGGCAGATCTGGCAGGCACAGCTGACAAACCTCGGACGTCGCCCACAGGTGCAAGCCGAACTGAACAACATGGCCGGCATCCTCGACAGCCTGCCGCACACGCGCCTGGCGACGGTCCTGCCTGGGCGTTCGCAAAAGACCCATGGCAATCACGAACTGCTGTGGAAACCCCTGAGCGAACCACGCGTACCGCTGAAAGTCGGTTTGGTATGTCGGGATGTGCAACGGCAGCAGGCCTCGCTGGCATTGCTGCGGACATTGCTGGAAGAAGTGATAAACGGCCCGGATGGACGCTTGAACAGCGCGCAGGCTCTGGATGGGTTGGGCTAGAAACTTTTCTTTGGGTAAAAGAAAACCCCGCCGAAGCGGGGCTTTGCAGACTGTTTCCCTGACATCCATTTCACTCCGCCGTCCTGGCAGAATCCTACGTGTCCCTGTTGTTGCTTTGCGCTTCCTGCGCTACGTCCATGAGAAGTAGATTAGCTCTGGATCCAATTTGCATCTATGGGAGAACAGCAGCACGTTATGTAAGAGAATGCTTACAGAATACTACTTGCTCAGAATTGTCCTGCATCCAGCAGGAACAACGATTCACTACCGGCCTTCACCGACGCGCTCAACGAGTGAATGCGCGGCAGCAGGCGGGCAAAATAGAAGCGCGCCGTGCCCAGTTTGCTGGCATAGAAATCGTCTTGCGCTTCCTTGCCGAAAGCAGCCTTGGCCATCAGGGCCCACATGTAGGCGTACGCCACGTAGCCGAACACCTGTAGATACTCGACAGACGCCGCGCCGATTTCGTTCGGATTGCTCTTCGCACGGTCCAGCAACCACGCGGTCAGTTCATCAAGGGTGGTCACCGCGTCGTTCAGCGGTTGGGTGAACTCGGCGAGGTCCGTGCTGGCGGTCGCCGTGAAGTGACGAATTTCGTCGGCAAACAGGTTGTAGAACGCCCCGCCACTACCCACGATCTTGCGCCCGACCAGGTCCAGTGCCTGAATGCCGTTGGTGCCTTCGTAGATCTGGGTGATGCGCACGTCACGCACCAGTTGCTCCTGGCCCCATTCACGGATGTAGCCGTGGCCGCCGAAAACCTGTTGGCCGTGAACAGTGGTTTCCAGGCCGAGGTCGGTCAGGAACGCCTTGGCCACCGGGGTCAGCAACGCCACCAGGTCTTCCGCACGCTTGCGGGTGGTTGCATCTTCGCTGAACTTGGCGGTGTCCAGTTGCATCGCCACGTAGGTGGAAAATGCACGACCACCTTCGTTCGAGGCTTTCATGGTCAGCAGCATGCGACGCACGTCCGGGTGGACGATGATCGGGTCAGCCACTTTGTCCTTGTTCTGCGCGCCGGTTGGCGAACGGCTTTGCAGACGGTCGCGGGCGTATTCCACGGCGTTCTGGTACGAGCGCTCGCCCGTGGCCAGGCCCTGGATACCGACGCCCAGACGCTCGTAGTTCATCATGGTGAACATCGCCGCCAGGCCTTTGTTCGGCTCGCCGACCAGGTAACCCACGGCCTCATCGAAGTTCATCACGCAGGTCGCGGACGCCTGGATACCCATCTTGTGTTCGATCGAACCGCAGCTCAAAGGGTTGCGCGCGCCCAGGCTGCCATCGGCATTGACCATGAACTTCGGCACCAGGAACAGCGAAATGCCTTTCGGCCCCGCCGGTGCGTCCGGCAGCTTGGCCAGCACCAGGTGGATGATGTTTTCGGTGAGGTCGTGTTCGCCACCGGTGATGAAGATCTTGGTGCCGCTGACCTTGTAGGAACCGTCGGCCTGAGGCTCGGCCTTGGTGCGAATGATCCCCAGGTCCGTACCGGCGTGTGGCTCGGTCAGGCACATGGAACCGGCCCAGACGCCGGCGTACATGTTCGGCAGGTACGCGGCTTTCAGCTCTTCGCTGGCGTGGGCGTTGATCGACAGGCAGGCGCCAGCGGTCAGCATCGGGTATAGACCGAACGACAAGCTGGCAGAGTTGACCATTTCTTCAACCTGGGCCGAAACGGCTTTGGGCATGCCCATGCCGCCATAGGCCGGATCGCCACCGACACCGACCCAGCCGCCTTCAGCGTATGTCTGATAGGCCTGTGGGAAACCTGCTGGCGTGGTGACAGCACCGTCCGCCCAATGGCAACCTTCTTCGTCAGCGGCACGGCTCAGCGGTGCGATGCTTTTGCTGGTGACTTTGCCGGCTTCTTCCAGGATGGCTTCTACCGTTTCGGCATCCACAGTCTCGGCCAGTGCAGGCAGCTCGGCCCAGAGTCTGGCGACCTCGAAAACTTCATTGAGGACGAAGCGCATATCGCGCAGGGGCGCTTTGTAGTCAGCCATGGCAAACCTCGCAAGATCTATACAGGTGATTCACAGGAAGAGTGTTTTCGTTGGTTCGGAGTGTACCTCAACAACTTTTGCGACACATAGGGTCAGCATGTGACGTTTTTGTTATTTTTAGTCACAGCAAAAAGATCGCAGCCTCCGCCAGCTCCTACGCCAATTAAGGTAGGAGCTGGCGAAGGCTGCGATCTTTTAAGGATTGAAAATTAATTAAAGCGCGAACAACTCCGCCGGCAGTTGCATCAGGCAATCACTACCCGCCTCTATGGCTGCCCGATGAGCGGCTGTGCGTGGCAACAGACGCTTGAAGTAAAACTCGTTGGTCGCCAGCTTGCCCCTGCAGAAGTCGCCATCGCCGCTGCCCGCATCGAGCTGCGCCTGAGCCACCAGCGCCATGCGCAACCACAGGTAGCCAAGGATGATGTAACCGCTGTACATCAGGTAATCCACCGACGCGGCACCGACTTCGTCCGGGTTTTTCATCGCCGCCATGCCGACCCGGGTGGTCAACTCACCCCACTGCTGGTTCAGTTGATTGAGCTGCGCCACACACCCGGCCAGTTGTGGATGCCCGGCGTTCGCCGCACAGAACTTGTGGACGATTTTGGTGAAACCGCGCAACAGCTTGCCCTGGCTGCCGAGGACCTTGCGCCCGAGCAGGTCCAGCGCCTGAATGCCGTTGGTGCCCTCATAGATCGGTGCGATCCGGCAGTCGCGAACCAGTTGCTCCATGCCCCATTCGCGAATGAACCCGTGGCCCCCAAACACCTGCATGCCGTGGTTGGTCACCTCCAGCCCGGTGTCGGTCATGAAGGCTTTGCAGATCGGCGTGAGGAACGCCAGCAGGTCTTCGGCATCCTGACGCGCCGTTTCGTCCGCGCTCAGGTGCGCAACGTCGAGCAACTGCGCGGTGAAGTAGGTCAGCGCGCGGTTGCCCTCGTTGAAGGCCTTCATGGTCAGCAACATCCGCCGCACATCCGGGTGCACGATGATCGGGTCGGCGACTTTTTCCGGGGCTTTCGGGCCGGTCAGCGCGCGCATCTGCAAACGGTCGTTGGCGTATTTGATCGCGCCCTGGAAGCTCGCCTCCCCCAGACACAGCCCTTGCATGCCAGTGCCCAGCCGAGCGTGGTTCATCATGGTGAACATACAGTTGAGGCCCTTGTTCGGCTCGCCGATCAGGAAGCCCTTGGCCTCGTCGAAATTCAGCACGCAGGTGGCCGAGGCCTTGATGCCCATTTTGTGTTCGATCGAGCCGCAGGACACACCGTTGCGCTCGCCCGCTTCGCCCATCGCATCGGGCAGGAACTTGGGCACGATGAACAGCGAAATGCCCTTGGTCCCGGCCGGAGCGTCCGGCAATTTGGCCAGCACCAGGTGAATGATGTTGGCGCTCATGTCGTGCTCACCGGCCGAGATGAAGATCTTGCTGCCGGAGATCGCGTAGCTGCCATCAGCTGCAGGCACGGCGCGGGTCTTGATGATGCCCAGGTCAGTGCCGCAATGGGCTTCGGTCAGGCACATGGTGCCGGTCCATTGGCCAGCGGTAAGCTTCTTCAAATAGGTCTGCTTCTGCGCCTCGGTGCCATGGGCGTGGATCGCCGACATGGCTCCGTGGGTCAGGCCGGGGTACATGCCCCATGAGGTATTGCTGGAGCCCACCATCTCGCTGATCACCAGGCCCAGAGAGATCGGCAGCCCCTGACCGCCGTAAACCGGATCCGCCGCCAGGCCATGCCAGCCACCCTCGACATATTGGGCGAATGCCTGCTTGAAGCCCGCCGGCGTGGTGACCACGCCATTGTCGAAATGACAGCCTTCTTCATCGCCGCTGCGGTTGAGCGGCGACAGCACGTTTTCGCAGAACTTTGCGCCTTCCTCAAGGATTGCATTGACCATGTCCGGGCTGACATCGGTGGCCCCCAGCACGGCGTAGTTAGCGTGAAAGTCGAAGACGTGGTCGATCAGAAAGCGCATGTCGCGCAAGGGAGCTTTGTACTCGGGCATGGTCATTCTCCGTCGGCAGATTTCTTCAACCTACTGCTGCCAACCACGCCTCACAATCACTTTGCGCTCGCTGAATGCGTCATCATCACTCAACCGTAGCGGTGTCCATGCGTACGGCTCCACGGCGGTTCTGCCCGAATGCCATCACGCAGTTACGCCCGGCACCCTTGGCGCTGTAGAGCGCCTGGTCAGCGGACTTGAGCACCTCTTCGGGGCTGCGTTGATCGATCCGTTCGGCAACGCCGATACTGACCGTCACCGACACACTCGACGCCCCGGAACCAGCACGCCGCTGGCGCCCCTGATTATCGTCCTGCGGGCGATTTTCCTGATTGCGCAGCTGAATGTTGTAAGTGGCGATGGACTCGCGGATGACTTCCAGGTGCGGCAGGCACTCTTCGAGGGTCTTGCCTGCAAACACCAGGGCAAATTCCTCGCCGCCATAGCGATACGCCTTGCCGCCACCGCCGATTTTCGACAGTTTGCTGGCCACCAGCCGCAGCACCTGATCGCCGACATCGTGGCCGTGGGTGTCGTTGAATTTCTTGAAGTGGTCGACGTCGCTCATCGCCAGCACGTAGTTGCGCCCCAGCCGCTGCATGCGTTCATTCAATGCACGACGGCCAGGCAGTCCGGTCAGTTCGTCGCGGAAGGCCATTTGATAGGCTTCGTGGGCAACGGCGGTGGCGATCATCAGCATCACCTGGCTGCACATGATGTTCAGCGTGAACGGCAGAATGAAGGTTTTCGGCAACATCCAGAACAGCCCGAGCAGCCCCACCAGTTGCGCGGCATGCAGCGGTCGCGGGTTGCGCCAGTATTGCCACGCCAGCAGCACAAACGCAGCAATGAACACCGGATAGGACAACTGGATCAGGCTCATCCAGGCGCCATGCAAGGCGGGCCAGCGAATCTCCGACAGCCAGACCAGCAGCGCGTGCGGATAGCTTTGCTCAAGCCCCAGCGCCACGCTGCCAACCGCCAGCAATACCGCGAAACGCGCCACCATGTCCTGGAACAGGTGGGTGCGTTCCTGCCACGCCGCGAACACACCAAACAGCAGTGGCAGCAGCAGGCAACACAGATGAAAGACCACGGCGGCATCGTCACGCACCTTGCCGTTGTCGCGGTAATAGTCGGTCTGGGTGTCGAGCAGGAAGTAGGCGATGTACACCGTGACCATCAGAAACAGTTCACGCTGGCGTCGGTAAACCGCGCAATAGGCGCCACCGAGCAATAACACCAGGGTCGGCAGGACGTTGAACAGCGAGGTGAAGAAGACGTTCAGATCCTTGATGTATGCAGCCGCAAGCCCCGCCAGCAACAGCAGCAATGAGGGCAGGAAATGACTGAAACGCACAGCGGAAGAGCGCGGCAAGGGTAAAGCTCCGACCGGTCAGATCAATAGATGGCAATGTGCCAACCACTGTAACGGCAGGTCGTCCGAGTTGTTGAGTGAATTACTGAGGTACTTTTTAAAGGTTCTTCGCGCAATCCCGGGAAACTGTAGGAGCCAGCTTGCTGGCGATGAACTCAAGTACGCCGCGTTTATCCGGTTCACACGCGTTATCGTTATCGACCATCGCTGCGATGCGGCGACCCGACAAGCCAGCTCCTACAAAAGGAGCGTGCCCACGCTTTAAAGGGCGTCACAAACATTTATTCCATTGGCAACCTTCTAAAGCAAAAAAAGCCGCTGTTCCCGAAGGAGCAGCGGCTTTTTCAAGTGCTTCGTTAAGGTTTAGTAGCCCAGATCGAAGTTCTCTTCTTTCATGTCCATCAGGTTGTTGGCGCCCGACAGCATGGTGACAACGTGAGTGCGGGTACGCGGCAGGATGCGCTGGAAGTAGAAGCGCGCAGTCTGCAGCTTGGCGGTGTAGAACGCCTCTTCGGAAGTGCCGGCAGCCAGTTTCTCGGCAGCCAGACGCGCCATGTCAGCCCAGAAGTAGGCCAGGCAGGCGTAACCGGAGTACATCAGGTAGTCCACGGAGGCCGCGCCGACTTCTTCGCGATCCTTCATGGCGGCCATACCGACCTTCATGGTCAGCTCGCCCCATTCCTTGTTCAGTGCCGCCAGCGGAGCGACGAACTCTTGAACCGCTTCGTTGCCTTCGTTGGTCTGGCAGAATTTGTGGACAATCTTGGTGAAGCCTTTCAGAGCTTCGCCCTGGGTCATCAGCACTTTACGGCCCAGCAGGTCGAGTGCCTGGATACCGGTGGTGCCTTCGTACAGCATCGAGATGCGGCTGTCGCGAACGTTCTGCTCCATGCCCCACTCGGCGATGAAGCCGTGGCCGCCGTAGATCTGCACCCCGTGGTTGGCCGATTCGAAACCGACTTCGGTCATGAAGGCCTTGGCGATTGGCGTCATGAAGGCCAGCAGCGCGTCGGCTTTCTTCTTCTCTTCTTCATCTACGCCGTACTTGACGATGTCGACCTGCTTGGCAGTGAAGTAAACCATCGCACGGTTGCCTTCGGCGAATGCCTTCATGGTCAACAGCATGCGGCGTACGTCAGGGTGCACGATGATCGGGTCAGCGGCTTTGTCCGGCGCTTTCGGGCCAGTCAGCGAGCGCATTTGCAGACGGTCACGAGCGTATTTCAGGCCGCCCTGGAAACCGACTTCGGCGTGGGCCAGGCCTTGCAACGCGGTACCCAGACGTGCGGTGTTCATGAAGGTGAACATGCAGTTCAGGCCTTTGTTCGCCGGGCCGATCAGGAAACCGGTGGCGCCGTCGAAGTTCATCACGCAAGTGGCGTTGCCATGGATGCCCATCTTGTGTTCCAGGGAACCGCAGGACACGGCGTTACGCGCGCCAACCGAACCATCAGCGTTCGGCATGAACTTCGGCACGATGAACAGGGAGATGCCTTTGGTGCCAGCCGGTGCATCCGGCAGGCGGGCCAGTACGATGTGGACGATGTTGTCGGCCATGTCGTGTTCACCGGCCGAGATGAAGATCTTGGTGCCGGAGACTTTGTAGGAACCGTCGGCCTGAGGCTCGGCCTTGGTGCGCAACATGCCAAGGTCAGTGCCGCAGTGCGGCTCGGTCAGGCACATGGTGCCGGTCCACTCGCCGGATACCAGCTTGGTCAGGTAAGCCTCTTGCTGCTCAGGGGTACCGTGCTCGGAGATGGTGTTCATCGCACCGTGCGACAGGCCCGGGTACATGCCCCACGACCAGTTGGCCTCGCCAACCATTTCGCTGACCGCCAGACCCAGGGACTCCGGCAGGCCTTGGCCGCCGTGCGCAACGTCGTGGGCCAGGCTTGGCCAGCCGCCTTCGACGAATTGCTTGTAGGCTTCCTTGAAGCCAGTCGGGGTCTTGACGCCGGACTCGCTCCAGGTACAACCCTCGATGTCGCCCACACGGTTCAGCGGAGCCAGTACCTGTTCACAAAACTTGGCACCCTCCTCAAGAATGGCGTCAACCATGTCCGGAGTTGCGTCGGCACAAGCCGGAAGGCTCTGATAGTGCGCTTCGTAGCCGAGCAGTTCGTCACGAACGAAGCGAATATCACGCAAGGGGGCCTTGTAGTCAGGCATAGCGATAAACCTCTGCTGATGTAACCGGGAATGAACGACCGCATTGATTCGTTGTTGCGATCAAACAGTTGTTTGAAACATACGTTTACGCCCAAATCTTGTCAAGCGTCGATCTTTTGCCGTTCGTCATCGCAGGCTTGGACACACAGGCACACAACAGCGCAGCCGCGCTTTCGAAGCAGCCCGCAACACTGAAAAGATTAGTTGAGCAAGAAAGACTTACGCAGAAAAACGCCGCGAACAGGCGCGGCGCTGGAGGGTGCGGATTCTTTAAAGAATCAAGCGAAGGTATCGATCAACGTTCCAAGCACTTCATCGGCTGCCTTGGCGACTTTCACGCCCAGTTCTGCCTGAATCTTGCCTTGGGCCATTTCGACCACGTTGCTGACCAGGTCCGATTGCTGGCTGCGATCAACCGATCGCAGACGATCGACCTGCGCCTCGGAGGACTGGCTGGTGACCGATCGCTCGATCGTCATGTTGGCGATCTGCCCGGCGGCTTGATCGACACGGTTCTGCCCTGCCTGAGGGGTGCTCCAACCTGCATAAAATGCACTGTTTCCTGAGATCTCCATGGGAAAACTCGTCCTTTCAAAGGATCAACAGCGGCCATTGAAGCAGAGTGGCCGGCAAAACACCCGACAAAAACACTAATGGCACAGTGCCTTATCATAGGCAAAACCTGCATTGCAAAAACGTCAGTCCAACAGGTCCAGTTGCAAGTGCTCGGCCACTGCCTCGGCCGTGACGGCCTTGAGTTTAGGCACACGCCCCAGGCACGGCGCCGGGATGCGCTCGGCAAGGGTGGCCAGGTTTTCTTCCAGCCGCGAGGTCTTCGGGTCGATGATGTTGGCCACCCATCCCGCCAGTTGCAAACCGTCCCGGGCAATCGCTTCGGCGGTCAACAAGGCATGGCTGATACACCCCAGTCGCACGCCGACCACCAGGATCACCGGCAACTGCAACGCGATGGCGAGATCCGACAGATTGTCCTGATCCGCCAACGGCACGCGCCAGCCGCCGGCGCCTTCGATCAGGGTGAAGTCCGCCTGCATGCCCAGAATCTGCCGCATCGGTGCCAGCAACGACTGCACCGTCAGCGCCACGCCCGCCTCTCGCGCCGCCAGGTGCGGTGCAATCGCAGGTTCAAAGGCCACCGGGTTGACCTGTGCATACGTCAGCGGCAGCGAACACTCCGCCAGCAAGGCCAGCGCATCGGCGTTGCGCAGGCCTTTGGGCGTCACATCGCAACCGGAAGCGACCGGCTTGCCCGCCGCCGTGCTCAATCCCGCCGAACGCGCCGCATGCAGCAGCCCGGCAGCGACCGTGGTTTTACCGACATCGGTATCCGTGCCGGCGATGAAATAGGCTGCGCTCATAAGGGTTTCTCCAATACGGCGTACACCACTTGATAAGTCGCCGGCAGTCCCTGGGCCTGACGAAACTGCTCATAAGCCTCAATCAGACCCAAAATCCGCGCCCGGCCGGTCAAGCCACCCGGTCGACCGGGATTGAGGTTGTGTGCGCCCAGCGCTTTGAGTTCATGGGTCAGGCTGCGCACATCCGGGTAATGCAGCACATGCGGCTGGTTTTGCAGACTGACGACACGTAACCCACTGGCCGCACACAAGTGCTGATAAACACCAAACTCCCGGAAGCGGTTGACGTGCACCATGCCATCGACCTGCCGCCAGCTGTCGCGCAGTTCAAACAACGTCCCTGCACAAAGACTGGCAAACGCGAAGATGCCGCCCGGTTTCAGCACCCGAAAGGCTTCACCGAGCACCGAGTCGAAGTCCGCGCACCACTGCACCGCCAGGCTGGAAAAGATCAGGTCGCAGGTCGAATCCTGCAACGGCAAACGCTCGGCATCGCCGGCCACGAAGTGCGTGGCACCGCCCAATGGCCGGGCGTGGTCGAGCATGCCTTCGGCAATGTCCAGCGCCACGCCGTGACTGCCTGCAAATTGATCACCCAGCGCACGACTGAAATGCCCGGTGCCACAGCCCAGATCCAGCCAACGTTGCGGTACGAAGTCCTGCGGCAAGCGCCCGAGCAATTGGCTGCCGACATCACGCTGCAACTCGGCCACGCTGTCGTAGCTTGCCGCCGCGCGGGAGAATGATGCTGCTACCTGGCGCTTGTCAGGCAAGCCGCCGGGCAGGTTGGGAAGGGATAAATCAGTCATCGCCGGACTCATGCAAAAAGGCCTGGATCGCCCCCGCCACACCGTGGGGATCCTCCAGAAGAAACGCGTGACCGGCCTGTTCAATCAGACCGATTTCGACATCCGGCAGCAATGCCAACAACTCGCCCGCCGCTTCCACCGGCACCAACCCGTCGAGGCCGGCGAACAGATGCAGTTGCGGACCGCGGAACGATTGCAATGCCTGCCGTGTATCCAATTGCGCGAGCACTTGCAGGCCACTGAGCAGCACCGGCGCGGCGGTGTTCGGTGCGCCACCGAGCAACAACCGCGACAATCCGCGCGGGTCTTCGGCGCCTTGGGCGCAGAGCAGTGAAAAGCGTTTCAATGTCGCGCGTGGATCGGCTGCACATCCCGCCAGAAACGCATCGAAGGTTTCCCCGGGCATGGCGCTTGACCATTGTTCATGAGCGACAAAAGAAGCGTTGCTGGCCAGGGTGAACACACCACAACAACGATCGCCACGCCGGGCCGCCAACTCGCAGGCGAGCATGCCGCCCAAAGACCAACCGCCCAGCCAGGCGTCTTGCGGCAAGGTCGAATCAAGCTCATCGAGCCACTCTTCAGGATCGCTCGACTCCAGCTCCGGCAACGGCTCGATCTCAACGAGCAGATGCTCATCCAGACCGCGCAAGGCCGCCGCCAAAGGCTCCAGCGGTGAAACGCCAAGGCCCCAGCCGGGTAGCAGAATCAGACGATCACGCATGGCTTGGCTCCGGCTGCAGCTGTTGAAAACAATCGGCCAGTCCGTTTAACAATAGCCGTACTTGGGCCTCGCTGTGGGCAGCCGTCAGCGTGACCCGCAGTCGGGCGCTGCCGGCAGGTACGGTCGGCGGGCGAATTGCGGTCACCATCAACCCGCGTTCGCGCAGCATTTGCGAAAGGCGCACCGCGCGCCCGGCGTCGCCGATCATGATCGGCTGGATCGGCGTGGAACTGTCCATGAGTTCCAGGCCAATCTGTTCGGCACCGTGGCGGAACTGGCGGATCAGCGCCTGCAAATGCTCGCGACGCCAGTGCTCGCTGCGCAGCAGTTCCAGGCTTTTCAACGTGGCACAGGCCAGCGCCGGTGGCTGGCTGGTGGTGTAGATGTAGGGGCGGGCGAACTGGATCAGACTTTCGATCAACTCTTCGCTGCCAGCCACAAAGGCACCCGCCGTACCGAACGCTTTGCCGAGGGTGCCGACCAGCACCGGAACGTCATCCTGGCTCAAACCGAAATGTTCGACGATGCCGCCACCGTTGGCACCCAGCGGTCCGAAACCATGGGCATCGTCGACCATCAGCCAGGCGCCTTTGGCCTTGGCTTCTCGGGCCAGCGCTGGCAAGTCGGCGATATCGCCGTCCATGCTGAACACGCCGTCGGTGACCACCAGCGTATTACCGGTGGCTTTTTCCAGGCGCTTGGCCAGGCTTACCGGATCGTTGTGCAGGTAACGATTGAACCGCGCGCCGGACAGCAGCCCCGCGTCGAGCAGCGACGCATGATTGAGCCGGTCTTCGAGCACCGTATCGCCCTGCCCCACCAGCGCCGTGACCGCGCCGAGGTTGGCCATGTAACCGGTGGTGAACAGCAACGCGCGAGGGCGACCGGTCAAGTCGGCCAATGCTTCTTCCAGGGCATGGTGCGGGGCGCTATGGCCGATGACCAGATGTGACGCCCCTCCGCCCACACCCCACTTCAAAGCGCCGGCTCGCCAGGCTTCGATCACTTGCGGATGATTGGCCAGGCCCAGGTAGTCGTTGCTACAGAACGCCAGCAACGGCTGGCCATCGACCACCACTTGCGGCCCCTGCGGGCTTTCGAGCAACGGGCGCTGGCGATAGAGGTTTTCGGCACGACGGGCAGCAAGGCGTGCGGCGAGATCGAAAGACATGCAGGCCTCGACTATCAAATGACACATGTCCTCTGTGGGAGCGAGCCTGCTCGCGATGCGGACTGACAATCGACATGGATGTCGACTGACATGACGCCATCGCGAGCAGGCTCGCTCCTACAGGGGTTTTGCATTCCTTCAGGGGAATGAATGCTCGACTCAAACCGCGGCGTTATAGAACTGCTCGCTGCTCTTCTGCTCCACCAACGCCTGCTCGATGGCGGCCTGATGCACTTCATCCGAGTGCTCTTCACGCGCTTCCGGCAGGATGCCCAGGCGCGAGAACAGTTGCATGTCCTTGTCGGCCTGCGGGTTGGCGGTGGTCAGCAGTTTTTCGCCGTAGAAAATCGAGTTGGCGCCGGCGAAGAACGCCAGGGCCTGCATCTGTTCGTTCATGGCTTCGCGGCCGGCGGACAGGCGCACGTGGGATTGCGGCATCAGGATGCGCGCGACGGCGAGCATGCGGATGAAGTCGAACGGGTCGACGTCGTCGGCATTTTCCAGTGGCGTGCCGGCGACTTTCACCAGCATGTTGATCGGCACCGACTCCGGGTGCTCCGGCAGGTTGGCCAGCTGGATCAGCAGGTTGGCGCGGTCATCCAGCGACTCGCCCATGCCAAGAATGCCGCCGGAGCAGATCTTCATCCCCGATTCACGCACATACGCCAGGGTTTGCAGGCGCTCGCCGTAGGTGCGGGTGGTGATGATGCTGCCGTAGAACTCCGGCGAGGTATCGAGGTTGTGGTTGTAGTAGTCGAGGCCAGCCTTGGCCAGCGCTTCGGTCTGGTCCTGATCCAGGCGGCCGAGGGTCATGCAGGTTTCCAGGCCCAGGGCTTTCACGCCTTCGACCATCTTCAGCACGTATGGCATGTCCTTGGCCGACGGATGCTTCCACGCCGCGCCCATGCAGAAACGAGTCGACCCGATAGCCTTGGCGCGCGCGGCCTCTTCGAGGACCTTCTGCACTTCCATCAGCTTTTCTTTTTCCAGGCCGGTGTTGTAGTGACCGGACTGCGGACAATATTTGCAATCTTCCGGGCAAGCGCCGGTTTTGATCGACAACAGGGTCGACACCTGGACACGGTTGGCGTCGAAATGCGCACGGTGCACCGTCTGCGCCTGGAACAACAGGTCGTTGAATGGCTGAACGAAGAGTGCTTTGACTTCGGCCAAAGTCCAGTCATGACGCAGGGTTGCAGTGGTGCTGGCGCTCATGGGCGTTTCCTTTGAATTATGCTTTGGCATGCGGCTGGGTAATGGAATGTCACAGTCGCTTCACAGATGTTTCGGCATATTTAAGGAAGAGCGATGCGCTGTCAACCGCGATACAAAGGACCGGTTTACATCTGGTCAAAAAACAAACAGCCATGTCTTTTGTGCGATGAAACGGCCGACGGCATCTCCCCTGTCTGCACGGCCTGCGAAACCGAGTTGCCCTGGCTCGGTGATCACTGCCAGACCTGCGCCCTTCCGCTCCCGGCCGCGGGACTGACCTGCGGCCATTGCTTGAAGCAGCCACCGGCCTTCGAACAAGTGATTACCCCCTGGACCTACAGCTTCCCGGTAGACAGCCTGATCACCCGTTTCAAACACAACGCAAAATGGCCGTTTGGCCGCCTGCTCGCCGAACTTCTCGCTCAATACCTGCAACATCGCTTCGAAGACGACCTGGAGCGACCCGATTTGCTGATCCCGGTGCCACTGGCCAACCGACGCCTGCGCCAGCGCGGGTTCAATCAGGCGGCGATGCTGGCTCAGTGGCTGGGTACGAGTCTCGATATCCCTTGCGACGAACGGCTGCTGCTACGAACCCAGGACACCGATGCCCAACAGGCCTTGAACGCCGAAGCCCGCCGAAAGAACCTGCGCAACGCTTTCGCCCTGGCGCCCGGCGCCGTCGTCAAAGGCCAACACCTGGCCCTGGTCGACGACGTCCTGACCACGGGTGCCACGGCCCAGGCCCTGGCTCGCCTGCTGATGGACACCGGTGCGGCGAGGGTCGACGTCTATTGCCTGGCCCGCACGCCCAAACCCGGTGAGACACCCTGACTTGACTCGCGCGACCCAAGCGACCAACGTCCTCACCATCGTCACCACCCAAAGCGACTTGTCATGTCCTTGCCTACCTTGTTGTCCCAGCACATTGTCCGCCGTCCGCAGCGCATCGCCCTGCTGCAGCACATCGCCGAACAAGGCTCGATCACCCGCGCGGCAAAAAGCGCAGGCCTGAGCTACAAGGCCGCCTGGGATGCGATCGATGAGCTGAACAACCTGGCGCAGAAACCGCTGGTGGAACGGATTGTCGGCGGTAAGGGCGGTGGCGGTGCGCGCCTGTCCAACGAAGGCGAGCGAGTGTTGCGCCTGTACCAGAAGTTGCAAGCCTTGCAGGCCCAGGTGCTGGAAGCCGCTGAAGACGCGAGCGACCTCGACCTGCTCGGGCGCCTGATGCTGCGCACCAGCGCGCGCAATCAGTTGCACGGCAAGGTGATCGCGATTGAACCTCAAGGGCGCAACGACCTGATTCGCCTTGAGGTCGCCAAAGGCTTGATCGTCGACGCGCAAATCACCCACGACAGCACCGAGCGCCTGGAACTGCAAATCGGCACCGACGTCGTGGCATTGATCAAGGCCGGTTGGCTCGACGTGCTGCAAATAGACTCTGTCGAAACGCCTGGAAACAATTGTCTCAGCGGCATCATCGAAAAAATTCTCGATGCCGACGACGGCCCCAGCGAAGTGCGCATCACCCTGCCCAACGGTCTGACCCTATGCGCCCTGGCCGAACCGAGTCATCTGCAAGCATCGCGGTTGACCTGCGGCAAACCGGTGCGCGTCGAGTTTTCGCCGTCCAGGGTTCTGCTGGGCACACCGCTATAAGCAAAACTGCAACAAAAGGTTCATTACTCACCATTAAGGTGTTTGCAAAATCCGCAGGGAGCCTGAAATGAGCCTATTAGAAGAAAACCAGTCCACCGACCTCGAAACCATGGTCGGCCTCAGTCGTCGTGGCTTCATCAGCGCAGGTGCCTTGTGCGGCGCCGCGATGTTCCTCGGCGGCAACCTGCTGAGCCGCAGCGTGATGGCTGCCAGCGTCAGCGCCGGTAACAGCCAGTTGCTGGGCTTTGACAGCATTGCCGCCGCCACCACTGACTCCATCACCCTGCCACCGGGCTACAAGTCCTCGGTACTGATCAGCTGGGGCCAGCCTTTGCACAAGGACGGCCCAGCGTTCGACCCGAGCGGCAACGGCAGCGCCGAACATCAGGAAGCCCAATTCGGCGACAACAACGACGGCATGAGCCTGTTCGAGTTTCCCGGGGAAAAAGACCGGGCGCTGATGGCGATCAACAACGAATACACCAACTACCGCTACCTCTACGCCCACGGCGGCATGCCGCAATCGGCACAAGAAGTGCGCAAGGCGCTGGCCTGCGAAGGTGTGTCGGTGATTGAAGTGCAGCGCAAGAACGGCCAATGGCAATTCGTCCAGGGCTCACGCTACAACCGCCGCATTCACGGCAATGCACCGATCAGCCTGAGCGGCCCGGCCGCCGGGCATGCCCTGCTGAAAACCAGTGCCGATCCCCACGGCAAGAACGTTCTGGGCACGTTCCAGAACTGCGCCAACGGCAAGACACCGTGGGGCACCTATCTGACCTGTGAAGAGAACTTCACCGACTGCTTCGGCAGCAGCAACGCCGAGCAGAAATTCGACCCGGCGCAAAAACGCTACGGCGTGGTGGCCACCAGCAAAGAGATCAACTGGCACCCGCACGACGAGCGCTTCGACATGGCCAAGAACCCCAACGAACTCAACCGTCACGGCTGGGTGGTGGAGATCGATCCGTTCGATCCGAAATCGACGCCGGTCAAACGCACGGCCCTGGGCCGCTTCAAACACGAAAACGCCGCCCTGGCCGAAACCGGCAACGGTCATGCCGTGGTGTACATGGGCGACGATGAACGCGGTGAGTTCATCTACAAATTTGTCAGCCGCGACAAGATCGACCACAAGAATCCCAAGGCCAACCGCGACATTCTCGATCACGGCACCCTGTACGTGGCGCGTTTCGATGCCGGCGACGGCAACGCCGATCACCCGAAAGGCCAGGGTGAATGGATCGAGCTGACCCACGGCAAAAACGGTATCGACGCCAGCAGCGGCTTTGCCGATCAGGCCGAAGTGCTGATCCACGCCCGTCTCGCCGCCAGCGTGGTGAAAGCCACGCGCATGGATCGCCCGGAATGGATCGTGGTCAGCCCCAAGGATGGCCAGGTCTACTGCACGCTGACCAACAACGCCAAACGTGGCGAAGACGGGCAACCGGCGGGCGGACCGAACCCGCGCGAGAAGAACGTCTACGGGCAGATCCTGCGCTGGCGCACCGAGCGTGACGATCACGGCTCGAAAACCTTTGCCTGGGACCTGTTCGTCGTCGCCGGTAATCCGGGGGTTCACGCCGGCACACCCAAAGGCGGATCGTCGAACATCACGCCGCAGAACATGTTCAACAGCCCGGACGGCCTGGGCTTCGACAAGGCCGGACGCTTGTGGATTCTCACCGACGGCGATTCGAGCAACGCCGGAGACTTTGCCGGCATGGGCAACAACCAGATGCTCTGTGCCGACCCGGTAACCGGCGAGATTCGCCGCTTCATGGTTGGCCCGGTAGGATGTGAAGTGACCGGCATCAGCTTCTCGCCGGATCAGAAAACCCTGTTTGTCGGGATCCAGCACCCGGGTGAAAACGGTGGTTCGACCTTCCCCGAGCATCTGCCCAATGGCAAGCCGCGGTCTTCGGTGATGGCGATTTCGCGGGAAGATGGCGGGATCGTCGGCGCCTGACAGGCCCTCATCGCGAGCAGGCTCGCTCCCACATGGGGTTTTCCGAGTGAACACGATCTGTGACACACAGGAGATCACTTGTGGGAGCGAGCCTGCTCGCGAAGGCGCCAGCCCGAGCAACACATCTCTCAACCCTGCCCCTAAAGAGCGCCCGTCTGCGCTACCATGCCTGGCCGGACGCAGCAGCCTGCTGCGCGCAGGAGTCAGCATGGCCCACCCGTTTGAAACCCTTACGCCAGACCTCGTACTCGACGCCGTCGAAAGCATCGGCTTTCTTAGCGACGCGCGCATCCTGGCGCTCAACAGCTACGAGAACCGCGTCTATCAGGTCGGTATCGAAGACGCCGAGCCACTGATCGCCAAGTTCTACCGGCCGCAACGCTGGAGCAACGAAGCGATTCTGGAAGAGCACCAGTTCACCGCCGAACTCGCCGACTGCGAGGTGCCGGTCGTGGCGCCGTTGATCCATAACGGTGAAACCCTGCACGAGCACAACGGTTTCCGTTTCACCCTGTTCCCCCGCCGTGGTGGCCGCGCGCCGGAACCGGGCAACCTCGATCAACTGTATCGCCTGGGCCAGTTGCTCGGGCGCCTGCATGCGGTCGGCTCGACCCGGCCATTCGAGCACCGTGAAGCACTGGCGGTGAAAAATTTCGGCCATGATTCGCTGACCACGTTGCTCGACGGCAATTTCATCCCCCGCAGCCTGCTGCCGGCCTACGAATCGGTAGCCCGCGATCTGCTCAAACGTGTGGAAGATGCCTATAACAACACGCCGCACCAGAACATCCGCATGCACGGTGACTGCCACCCCGGCAACATGATGTGCCGCGACGAGATGTTCCATATCGTCGACCTCGACGACTGCCGCATGGGTCCGGCGGTGCAAGACATCTGGATGATGCTGGCCGGCGATCGTCAGGATTGCCTGAGCCAGTTGTCGGAACTGATGGACGGCTACAACGAATTCCACGACTTCAACCCCCGTGAACTGGCCTTGATCGAACCGTTGCGCGCCCTGCGCCTGATGCATTACAGCGCCTGGCTTGCCCGCCGCTGGGACGATCCGGCCTTCCCCCGCAGTTTCCCGTGGTTCGGCACCGAGCGTTATTGGGGTGATCAGGTGTTGGCGTTGCGCGAACAGCTGGCGGCGCTCCAAGAAGAGCCACTGAAACTCTTCTGACTCACCCGCCCCCCTGTAGGAGCGAGCCTGCTCGCGATGGACGTCAACGATAACGCGTGCTGTCTGGATAGACGCGTTGCCCTTGCGTTCTTCGCGAGCAGGCTCGCTCCTA
This sequence comes from Pseudomonas sp. GV085, assembly GCF_003050925.1. Taxonomy (GTDB): domain Bacteria; phylum Pseudomonadota; class Gammaproteobacteria; order Pseudomonadales; family Pseudomonadaceae; genus Aquipseudomonas. The sequence goes on from NZ_QAOV01000005.1 coordinate 94,940, forward strand.
CAGAGACCGATGTTCACAAATGACCTACCTATTCAGTCAGGACATTCGCGGACAAATCTCCTTACAATCCTTCTCTTTGTTAGCTGCCTAAGCAAGGATTCTGCATGCAAGCCGCCAACCCGCGTCGCGGGTACATTCTGGGCCTGAGTGCCTACATCATCTGGGGACTTTTCCCCCTCTATTTCAAAGCCATCGCCAGCGTGCCCGCCGTGGAAATCATCATCCACCGGGTACTGTGGTCGGCGCTGTTCGGCGCCTTGTTGCTGATGGTCTGGAAGCATCCCGGCTGGTGGCGCGAACTGCGGGAGAACCCGCGAAGGATGGCGACCCTGGCCCTGAGCGGTGCACTGATTGCGGCCAACTGGCTGACATACGTCTGGTCGGTGAACAACGGCCGCATGCTGGAGGCCAGCCTTGGTTACTACATCAACCCATTGGTGAACGTGTTGCTGGGCATGCTGATCCTCGGCGAACGGCTGCGGCGCATGCAATGGATTGCCGTCGGTCTGGCGGCCGTGGGTGTGGCGCAGCAGGTCTGGCAAGTGGGCAGCCTGCCGTGGGTGTCGCTGGCGCTGGCACTGACCTTCGGTTTCTATGGCCTGATTCGCAAACAGGCACCGGTCAAGGCGCTGCCGGGGCTGGTGGTGGAAACCTGGATGCTGGTGCCGATCGCCCTCGGCTGGTTGCTGCTCAATCCGGCGGCCAGCAGCGCCCAAGCCGAATTCTGGACCACCTCCCAGGCCTGGTGGCTGGTGGCCGCCGGCCCGATCACGCTGGTACCGCTGGTCTGCTTCAACGCGGCTGCCCGGCATTTGCCCTACACGACACTGGGCTTTCTCCAGTATCTGGCACCGACACTGGTGCTGCTGCAAGCGGTCCTGCTGTTTGGCGAGCACCTGTCGTCCAGCACCCTGGTAGCGTTCATGTTCATCTGGGCCGGCCTGGCGGTTTACAGCGTCGATGCGTGGATAAGTTTGCGCCGCCGCAGCTGATCAAAAAACACACAAAACTCTACAGGCCACGTCTTCCGTGGCCTGCATCATTCCTTCCCAAGGTTATCCACAGCGTGATCCCCGCCGTTTGTGCGCAAGTGGCTGAAACTGCTGGTTTTTTGATCAGATCCTGAAGAACCCCGGCCGGTGTGGCCTGGCGGGGTGTCTCTACAGGTTATCCACAGGCGGGTGCACGTTTAACTTGGATAACCCGATCAGGGTTCACTGCGCAGCACCAGCTCGACCATCAGGTCGTCCGCCAGGGTTTCCAGGCGCGATTGCAGTACGTCCAGCGACAACGTCACCGGGACGGCAAGAATCGCTTCGGCATGGAACAACGGCTCGCTGCTCATCGGTGCCGGGCGCACTTCGGTGACCAGCCGCTCCAGGTTCACCCCCTGCTCGCTCAACAAGCGTGTGATGTCACGCACGATCCCCGGACGATCATTGCCCACCAGTTCCATGGCGATCGGCTTCCAGGTGCAGGATTGTTCGATGCTACTTTCGGCGATCAACACGCGAATGCCCTGGGCGGACAAGCCCTGCAGGGCATCGACCAATTCGTCGTAGGCCTCGGCCGGCACACCCACTCGAAGAATCCCGGCGAATTGTCCCGCCATGCGCGACATGCGGCTTTCCAGCCAGTTACCGCCGTGTTCGGCGATGCATTGGGCAATGCGCTCGACTTGCCCTGGCTTGTCCGGTGCGAATACGGTGAGTACGAGGTGGTCCATGGCGCAGCCCTCTGGTCATGACTTTTGTTATAGAGAACCAAGTATAGGCAAGGGTTGAACCTGTGCTGACAGGTCCGGCGCCTTCGCGAGCAGGCTCGCTCCCACAGGAGTTGCGCGGGCCTTTGTGGGAGCGAGCCTGCTCGCGAATGAAGGCACCGCCGATCGAAATGAAAAGCAAATCGTGTACAACTTTCGATATTTAACTGGAACAATCTACTGGTTTTTTGAGAACATCCCGCTCCGCGCCGTGACCGCAATGCGTCATGGGGTCGCAGAACGACGTAATTAGTCTGATTTTCACAACCGCAATTCATCATGTAGTATGCCGCAGCGCGCACTACATAACGTTGGATCGATGTCTGCCGCAGGCACGTCCACAACCCTGAAAGCCCTGTCAGCAAGGCCCCAAGCCGTTGATCGGTCCCAGCCCAGCCGCCCGTAATGGGCATGTACTGGTAGAGGGGTTTGTGGTTTAAATGGCCAAAGGCTTCATTGTTAAATTGAAGAGCTGAAAAGCGAAATAAGCTGAGCAGAGTGAGGCAAGCAATGACTGAACACGTTCAAGTCGGTGGCCTGCAGGTCGCCAAAGTCCTGTTCGACTTCGTGAACAACGAAGCCATTCCCGGTACCGGCCTCACCGCCGATAAGTTCTGGGCCGGTGCCGACAAGGTCATCCATGACCTGGCGCCGAAGAACAAAGCCCTACTCGCCAAACGCGATGATTTCCAGGCTCGTATCGATGGCTGGCACCAATCCCGTGCCGGTCTGCCACACGACGCCGTGGCCTATAAAGCCTTCCTGCAAGACATCGGTTATCTGCTGCCAGAAGCGGCCGATTTCCAGGCAACGACGCAAAACGTCGATGACGAAATCGCCCGCATGGCCGGCCCACAGCTCGTGGTGCCGGTCATGAACGCCCGCTTCGCGCTCAATGCCTCGAACGCCCGCTGGGGCTCGCTGTACGATGCGCTCTACGGCACTGACGCCATCAGCGAAGCCGATGGCGCGGAAAAAGGCAAAGGCTACAACAAGGTGCGCGGTGACAAGGTCATCGCTTTCGCCCGTGCCTTCCTCGACGAATCGGCGCCTTTGGCAGCCGGCTCCCACGTCGACTCCACCGGCTACAAGATCGTCGACGGCAAACTGGTGGTCGCCCTTAAAGGCGGCAGCAACACCGGCCTGCGCAACGACGCCCAACTGATCGGCTTCCAGGGCGATGCCGCTGCACCGAGCGCTATCCTGCTGAAAAACAACGGCCTGCATTTCGAAATCCAGGTCGATGCCAGCACCCCGATTGGCCAGACCGACGCAGCCGGTGTCAAAGACATCCTGATGGAGGCCGCGCTGACCACCATCATGGACTGCGAAGACTCCGTTGCCGCTGTCGATGCCGATGACAAAGTGGTGATCTACCGCAACTGGCTCGGCCTGATGAAGGGCGATCTGTCGGAAAGCGTCGCCAAGGGCGGTCAGACCTTTACCCGCACCATGAACGCCGACCGCACCTATACCGCTGTCGATGGCAGTGAACTGAGCCTGCACGGTCGTTCGTTGCTGTTCGTGCGTAACGTCGGTCACCTGATGACCATCGACGCGATCCTCGACAAAGACGGTAACGAAGTGCCGGAAGGCATTCTCGATGGCCTGGTGACTTGCCTGGCATCGATGCACAACCTGAACGGCAACACCTCGCGCAAAAACACCCGCACCGGCTCGATCTACATCGTGAAGCCGAAGATGCACGGCCCTGAAGAAGCCGCGTTCACCAATGAGCTGTTCGGTCGCATCGAAGACGTGCTGGGCCTGCCGCGCAACACCCTCAAAGTCGGGATCATGGACGAGGAGCGTCGTACCACGATCAACCTCAAGGCCTGCATCAAGGCGGCGAGCGAGCGCGTAGTGTTCATCAACACCGGTTTCCTCGACCGCACGGGCGATGAAATCCACACCTCCATGGAAGCCGGCCCGATGGTGCGCAAGGCAGACATGAAGGCGGAAAAATGGATCGGCGCCTACGAGAACTCCAACGTCGATATCGGTCTGAGCACCGGCCTGCAAGGTCGCGCACAGATCGGTAAAGGCATGTGGGCCATGCCTGACCTGATGGCGGCGATGCTCGAACAGAAAATCGCCCACCCGCTGGCCGGTGCCAACACCGCCTGGGTACCGTCGCCGACTGCTGCTGTGTTGCACGCGCTGCACTACCACAAGGTTGACGTGTTCGCCCGTCAGGCCGAGCTGGCCAAACGTGCGCATGCCTCGGTAGACGACATCCTGACCATCCCCCTGGCGGTAAACCCGCAGTGGACCTTTGAGCAGATCAAGAACGAACTGGACAACAACAGCCAGGGCATTCTCGGTTACGTGGTGCGCTGGATCGACCAGGGCGTCGGCTGTTCGAAAGTACCGGACATCAACGACGTCGGCCTGATGGAAGACCGTGCAACGCTGCGTATTTCCAGCCAGCACATCGCCAACTGGCTGCGCCATGGCATCGTCACCGAAGACCAGGTCATGGAAAGCCTCAAGCGCATGGCGCCAGTGGTTGACCGCCAGAACGCCGGCGACGCGCTGTACCGTCCGCTGGCCCCGAACTTCGACAGCAACATTGCCTTCCAGGCAGCCGTCGAACTGGTGGTCGAAGGCACCAAACAGCCGAACGGCTACACCGAGCCGGTCCTGCACCGTCGTCGTCGCGAGTTCAAGGCTGCCAATGGCCTGTAACTGAGCGTTTACGCCGGACATGAAAAAGCCCTGATCGAAAGCTCAGGGCTTTTTCTTTTTGGGCTGCCCGCGACCCCTGGTGGGAGCGAGCCGGCTCGCTCCCACAGAGATTGTGCAAGGGCCGACACCTTTGAACTAAGGCTTTATCCCAAGCTCACGCTTGACCAACTCAAGCAAATGCCCGACTTCAATCGGCTTGAGCAGAAAATCCACCACGCTCAAATGCATCGCGGCGATTGCATCCTTCACGTCGGCGTCACCCGAGACAATGATGATCGGCAATGCCGCCCTTTGCGATTCACGTACCTGACGGATCAGATCCAAACCGTCAACGTGGCCCATTCGCAGGTCGGTGATCAGTAAACCGATCGTGGGCTTTTTGATCTCTGCCTCGGCCACCAGGATCTTGAGTGCCGATTCGCCACTGGCTGCTGTCTTGCAGCGAATACCCTCCGACGCGAGGATATCTGACAGCAGCTCGCGGGCGTCTTTATCGTCATCGACGATCAGCACCCGTTGCGACGGCAGGTCAGGTTCCAGCATGACGGCGCTTAGCGCTTCGCGCTCGGCGTCACTCAAAATGTCGTGGTCAGGCATGGCTTTCCCTATATGTTCAATACAATTCCCTGGCACAGCGGTGAGACATCGCTCAGCGAACTATTAATGTGCACCCCGTCGGATATTTTTCCAATAGCAGGATAGAGAGGTTTTTCTCACAGTTGCGTAAGGTTTTTCCGACATTCCATCACCCTGATTGCCTACCTAGACTTACGTCCAATGGGCACCCCGACCGCAGGGGTCGACCATGTCCTGGTCATCCGACTACAACAATTCAAAAAAGACTGCGGTAATGGTTATGAGTAAAGCGGACGCCTTCACACAGGCAGGGAAAACCGCGGTGTTGCAGAACATCCAGGGTACGTTGCAATTCCTTCAGCGCTTCCCGCCTTTCAACCAGATGGAACACGCTCACCTGGCGTATCTGGTCGAGCAATGTCAGCTGCGTTTTTACGCCCCCGGCGAGAGCATCATCAAACCCGCCGATGGCCCGGTCGAGCACTTCTATATCGTCAAGCAAGGCCGGGTCGTGGGCGAGCGTCCGCACACGGCAACAGGTGGCACCGAGACGGTCTTCGAGATCACCACCGGCGAATGCTTCCCCCTCGCGGCATTGCTGGGTGAGCGGGCGACCCGCACCGAGCACCTGGCTGGCGAGGACACCTTTTGCCTGCAATTGAACAAACCGGCGTTCATCCGCCTGTTTTCGCTATCGGACACTTTCCGCAACTTCGCCCTGCGCTGCGTCAGCAGCCTGCTGGATCAGGTCAACCAGCAAGTGCAGCAAAAAGCCGTGGAAACCCTCGGCACCCAGTATTCGCTCAATACCCGGCTGGGCGAATTGGCCATGCGCCACCCGGTGACATGCGCCCCGCGCACGCCGTTGCGCGAGGCCGTGACGTTGATGCACGAACAACAGGTCGGCAGCATCGTGGTGGTCGATGAACTCAAGGCGCCACTGGGGATTTTCACCCTGCGCGACCTGCGTCAGACCGTGGCTAACGGCAGCTGTGATTTCAGCGAAGCCATCGAAGGGCACATGACCCGGGCGCCGTTCTTCCTGTCGCCGGATCACAGTGCATTCGACGCGGCGATTGCCATGACCGAGCGTCACATCGCCCATGTCTGCCTGGTCAAGGACCAACGCTTGTGCGGCGTGGTTTCCGAGCGCGATCTGTTTTCCCTGCAGCGGGTCGACCTGGTGCACCTGGCGCGCACTATCCGCAATGCCCAAAAGGTGGAAAACCTGGTGGCGCTACGGGGCGAAATCGGTCAACTGGTCGAGCGCATGCTGGCCCACGGTGCGTCTTCGACGCAGATCACCCATATCATCACCTTGCTCAACGACCACACCGTGTGCCGGGTGATCGAGCTGACCCTCGCCGAAAAAGGTGACCCCGGCGTGCCGTTCAGCTGGCTGTGTTTCGGCAGTGAAGGCCGTCGCGAGCAGACCCTGCACACCGATCAGGACAACGGCATTCTGTTCGAAGCCAGGGACGCGGCCCATGCCGCCGAGATTCGCGGCAAGCTGCTGCCCATCGCCCTGCAGATCAACCAGAGCCTGGCGCTGTGCGGCTTCACCTTGTGCAAAGGCAATATCATGGCCGGCAATCCCGAACTGTGCCTGTCCCGGGCCGAATGGGCGCGGCGCTTTGCGGCGTTTATCCGCGAGGCAACCCCGGAGAACCTGCTGAGTTCGAGCATCTATTTCGATTTGCGCGTGGTCTGGGGCAGCGAGCACGGTTGTGAGCAGTTGCGCCGGGGCATTCTCGATCAGGTCGGCGACAACCGTTTGTTCCAGCGCATGATGGCCGAGAATGCGCTGCGCAATCGCCCGCCCGTAGGGCGTTTCCGCGAGTTCGTGCTGGCGCGCAAAAATGGCGAGAAGGCCACCCTGGACCTGAAGATTCAGGGCCTGGCACCGTTCGTCGACGGCGCCCGGTTGCTGGCCCTGGCCCACGGTATCGAAGCGAACAACACGCTGGAGCGTTTTCGCCAGTTGGTTGCCAAGGAGGTCATCGATCCCCTGGACGGCGCCGCGTACGAAGAGGCGTATCACTTCATCCAGCAAACCCGCATGCAGCAACATCAACTACAGACCCGGGAGAATTTTCCTTACTCTAATCGGGTCGACCCCGACAGCCTCAATCATCTGGACCGACGCATCCTGCGTGAGTCCCTGCGCCAGGCACAACGCCTGCAAAGCAGCCTGACCTTGCGGTATCAGTTATGAGCCTGTTTTCATGGCTGCGCCCGGCGAGTCCCACCCTCCCAGCCCATCTGCAACATCGGCTGGACCAATTACCGACGGCTGCCGATCTGTCTGAGTGCAGCCTGCGCGAGCAACGCTGGGTGGTGCTCGATCTGGAAACCACCGGCTTGAACCTGAACAAGGACCACGTATTGTCCATCGGCGCGGTGGTGATCGAGGACGGGGCCATCGACTTTCGCCAGCAGTTCGAACGCACCCTGCAATATCCGCAAGTCAAACTCGGCCCCAGTGTGCTGATCCACGGCATTGGCCCCAGCGCCATTGCGGCGGGCAGCGACCCGGCAGAAGCGCTGCTCGATCTGATGGAGTACCTCGCAGACAGTCCGGTGCTGGCCTTCCATGCGCCGTTTGACCAGCACATGCTCGGCCGCGCGCTGAAAGATCATCTGGGCTTCAAGTTGCAGCATCCGTTTCTGGACGTGGCGGACATTGCACCGCTGCTGTGCCCGCAAGCGCACATTCGCGAGGCCGGGCTGGACGACTGGATCGACTGGTTCAAGCTCGAAGTCTTCGAACGCCACCACGCCAGCGCCGACGCCCTGGCCACCGCTGAACTGGCGCTGATTCTGTTCAGCCGCGCGCGGCAGCAGCAGATTCATAGCCCGTTGAATCTGCAACAGCGCTTGAGTCAGTGGAAGCGCCGGCAGCAGGCTCCGTCCTTCTGACCTATACGCAATCCCTGTAGGAGCGAGCCTGCTCGCGAAAATCGTCAACGGTGACACGTTTTTCTGGCAAGACCGAAGTGTCAGATGATTTTTCGCGAGCAAGCTCGCTCCTACAGGGGCCGTCGCCAAATTCCCACCTGACCAACGCCAATTGCTTACCTCCCTCGCCCCTGTCACAATCGCGAACAGTTCTCGTTAGTTAATATTTCCCAATCGGTGTGCGGCGTGTCGTCAGTTCCAAGCCCTCAAAATGAGCTCGTCGGTGCGTTATATCGCGACCACCGCAGTTGGCTATTGGCCTGGCTTCGACGCAACGTCGCCTGCCCGCAACGGGCCGAGGACCTGAGCCAGGACACGTTCGTGCGCTTGCTGGGCCGCGAGGAACTGAAGGTCCCGCGCGAGCCCCGGGCATTCCTGGTGGCGATCGCCAAGGGCCTGCTGTTCGATTATTTCCGCCGCGCCGCGCTGGAACAGGCCTACCTCACCGAGTTGATGCTGGTTCCCGAAGCCGAGCAACCGTCGGCGCAAGAACAGCAAATGATCCTCGAAGACCTGAAAAACATCGACCGGTTGCTCGGCAAGCTTTCCAGCAAGGCCCGGGCGGCGTTCCTCTACAACCGTCTCGACGGCCTCGGCCACGCAGACATCGCCGAGCGCCTGGGGGTGTCGGTGCCGCGGGTGCGCCAGTACCTGGCCCAAGGCATTCGCCAGTGTTACATCGCGCTGTATGGTGAGCCGACTTGAATCCGCTCAGTTCCAAACCGGTATCGGCCAACGTGCTGGACGCGGCGATTGCCTGGCAGTTGTCCATGGACTGCGCCAACCCGGTAGAACGCGACGAGTTCGCCAAGTGGCACGCGGCCCACGAAGAGCACGCCCGCGCCTGGCGCCAGTTGGGCATGCTCGACCAGCGTTTCGGCGTGGCCAGCGGCCCGGCCCGCACCGCCCTGCTGCAATCGCGCGAAGGCATCCGCCGGCGGGTCCGCAAGCTCGGCAATGGTGTAGCGAGTATGGTTGCGGTGATCGGCCTGGGGCTGTTCGCCGGGGAGCGTTACCTGCCGATCGACTATTGGCTGGCCGACCAGCGCACCGCCGTTGGCGAACAGCGCACCCTGCGCCTGACTGATGGCACGCTGATCAATCTCAACACCCACAGTGCCCTGGATGTGCGCTTCGATGAAAAGCAGCGACGCATCGTGCTGCAGGAGGGCGAAATCCTGGTGGAAACCGGCCATGGCGATCCCCGGCCGTTCATCGTCGAAACCCGTGAAGGCAGCATGCGCGCGCTGGGTACGCGGTTTCTGGTCAAGCGCGAAGAAGACGGAACGCGCCTGAGTGTGTTGCAGTCGGCGGTGGCGGTTCACCCTGAATCCACCCCGGACGAACAGATCCTGCGCGAAGGCCAGCAGGTGCTGATCCGCAACAACGGCCTGGGCCCGGTTCAGGCGGTCAACCTCGGCGCGGATGCCTGGACCCGCGGCATGCTGGTGGTGGACAACACGCGGCTGGAAGATCTGGTGCATGAAATCGGCCGCTATCGAAACGGTTACGTCGGGGTCGCACCGGAGGTGGCCGACCTGCGCATCACCGGCAGCTTCCCGCTGCGCGACACCGACCTGGCACTCAATGCCCTGCTGCCGACCCTGCCGGTGCAGATCGAACAGCACACGCAATGGTGGGTGAAGGTCGTGGCCAAGGCCGATGCCAATCCCTGAAAAGCTTTGTGTCTGATCCGTCGCTATCGCGAGCAGGCTCGCTCCCACATTTTGAAATGCATTCCATTGTGGGAGCGAGCCTGCTCGCGATGGCGGCGTTCGACTCCCCACAAAAACCGGATTGACCCAATACCCGCCGCAACCGACTTCTGAATCGAAATTATTTCCATCCAGCTCTATCACTTTTTGATTTTCGTTCGGCACACAGGCAATTGAGAAATATTTCCATTCAGGAGCCGCTGTATGCCTCGTTCGCTAGACTCCCTGTTGCGCCGCAGTTTGCTGGCGGTCGCCATTGCCCTTTGCACCCCTTTGGCCAGCAGCCAACTGGTCGCCGCGGAACAGGTGTTCAGCGTCCGCGCCTACAACCTGCCGGTTGCACCACTGGCCAGCACCCTGAACCAGATCGCCAGCCAGGCCGGTTTGGCCCTGTCGTTGAATCCATCCTTGGCGGCGGGCAAGACCTCGGCGCCAGTCAAAGGCCAGTTCGACGCAACCGGCGCCCTACGCGAAGCCTTGCGTGGCACTGGCCTGCAACTGGAGCAGAGCAGTGCGGGCACCTACAGCCTGGTGGCCGTGCCCGAGGGTGTGATGGACTTGCCGGCGACCAGCGTAATCGGCGTGCAAGACACTGAAAGCGCCTGGGGGCCGGTACAGGGCTACCTGGCCAAGCGCACCGCCGCCGGCTCCAAGACCGACACCGCGCTGGTCGAGGCGCCGCGTTCGATTTCGGTCGTCACTCGTGAGCAGATGGACGACCGCAACGCGCACACCCTCGACGATGCCGTGCGCTACTTGCCGGGCATCACCTCCAGCAGCTTCGGCAGCGACACCCGCGCCGACTGGTTACGCGTGCGGGGTTTCGAGCCGACTCAATTCCTCGACGGCCTGCCACTGCCAAAAGGTGTGTACGCCAACCCGAAACAGGAAACCTGGAACCTCGACCGCCTGGCGCTGCTGCGCGGCCCGGCCTCGTCCGTATACGGCCAGACCCCGCCGGGCGGCCTGCTGGACATGGTCAGCCGTCGCCCAAGCGCCGAAGCCAGCAGCGAAGTCCAACTGCAGTACGGCAGCGACAATCATCGCCAGATCAACTTCGCCAGCACCGGCAAGATCGACGACGAAGGCCAGTTCCTGTACAGCCTCAGCGGCGTACTGCGCGACGGCGGCACGCCCATCGACCACATCGATGACAAGCGCTACAACATCGCGCCGAGCCTGACCTGGAACATCGACGAAGACACCAGATTCACCTTGCTCACACAGTTCACCCGTGACGATACCGGTATCACCAGTCAGTTCTATCCGATCCAGGGCACCAAGATCGACATGCCATTCGGCGAGATCTCCCACCACAAGAACCTCGGTGATCCGAACTACGACTTCTACGACCGCACCTACTACGCACTGGGTTATGCCTTCGAACATCGCCTGAACGATATCTGGCAGTTCCGGCAGAACCTGCGCTACACCAAGTCGGAGCTGTCGTTCCAGGCAGTGACCGTCAACAGCTACAACCCTGACTTTGCCAACCTCGGCTTTGTCGTCGACGATCAAGGTAACACCGGACGTGGCACCACCAACGTCGACGAAGACATCGCCCAATTCGCCGTGGACAACAACTTCCAGGGCGACTTCGTCACCGGCGACGTCAGTCACACCTTGCTGATCGGCCTGGACCACCAGCGCAACACCACCAACTACCTCTCGATCTTCGGCACCGCACCGGGCATCAACGTCAACGACCCGGTCTATGGCTTGCCGATCACCCGTCCGCCACGCTCTACGGCCTTTTATGACTACGAACAGAAGACCCGGCAGACCGGCCTGTACATCCAGGACCAGATGGCCCTCGACCAATGGCGCCTGACCCTCGGCGGTCGTGAAGACTGGGTCCACACCGGCACCACGTTCTTCAACAAGGGCGATGCCACCAACACCGAACGCGACAAGAACTTCAGCGGCAACGTAGCGATCAGCTACGTGTTCGATTCGGGCTTCGTGCCTTACCTGTCTTATGCCGAATCGTTCCAGCCGACCAGCAATGCAGTCGCCTCGCCGACCGAGTCGTTCAAGCCGACCGAAGGCAAGCAATGGGAACTGGGTATCAAGTACCAGCCACCGGGCAGCAACACGCTGTTGACCGCGGCTGTGTATGACCTGACCCAGAAAAACGTTTCCGTTACCAACAACGTGGGCAACGTGACGGTCACCAGCCAGACCGGCGAAGTGAAAGTCAAAGGCCTGGAGCTGGAAGCCGTTTCCGACGTGACCGAAAACCTCAAGGTCACTGCTGCTTACACCCTGGCCAAATCCGAAGTGCAAGAAGGCATTTACAAGGGCAATCGCCTGCAATTGATGCCTAACCAGCAAGCGTCGGTGTGGGGCGACTACACCTGGCACAACGGCGTGCTGAATGGCTTCGGCATCGGCGCTGGCGCGCGCTACACCGGCAACACCTACGGCGACCAGGCCAATACCTGGCTGGGCAAGGCCGGCGCCTACACGGTGTTCGACGCGGTGGTTCACTACGACCTCGGTCGCCTGGACAACAGCCTCAAAGGCGCTTCGCTGGCTGTTAACGCGACCAACCTGTTCGACAAGGACTACATCTCGACTTGCGACAGCTTCTACTGCTACTACGGCGACCAGCGCAGTGTCGTCGCAAGTGCAACCTACAAGTGGTAACGCTTTGAGCTGACACGCCCTATGACCAGGCCGTCCGTCGTGGACGGCTTTGGTTTTTCTGAAGGCTATGAAATGAAAAGTAAAACAATTCGCCGCTGGTCCGCGATCCACACCTGGACCAGCCTGATTTGTACGGTGTTCCTGTTGCTGCTGGCACTGACCGGCCTGCCGTTGATCTTCCACCACGAGATCGACCACTTGCTGGGCGATGCGCCTGAAGTGAAGGAAATGCCGGCGGACACCCCGCACCTGGATTTGCAGCAATTGGTGGAAGCCGCCGAGAAGCATCGCCCCGGTGAAGTCATGCAGTATTTCGGCTTCGAGGACGATGAGCCCAACGCGGTGCTGACCATCATGGCCGCGACCGCGGGCACCGAGCCGAACTCGTCCCACACCTTCTTGCTCGACGCCCGTACCGGCGAAGCGCTGGAGACGCCATCGGCCAACGGCGGTTTCATGATGACCATGCTGCGCCTGCATGTAGACATGTTCGCCGGGCTACCGGGCAAGTTGTTGCTGGCGTTCATGGGGATTCTGTTCGTGGTGGCGATCGTTTCCGGCACGGTGTTGTACTTGCCGTTCATGCGCCGCTTGAAATTCGCCACCGTGCGCCAGGACAAATCCACGCGCCTGCGCTGGCTCGACCTGCATAACCTGATCGGTGTGGTGACGTTGACCTGGGCCCTGGTGGTCGGCGTGACCGGCGTGATCAGTGCCTGTGCCGACCTGATCATTGCCGCCTGGCGCAACGACAGCCTCAGCGCGATGGTCGCGCCGTACCGCGATGCGCCACCGCTGACGCAACGCGCGCCGGCCACCCGCTTGCTCGATATCGCCAAGGATGTCGCGCCGGGCATGCAGCCGGACTTCATCGCCTTTCCCGGCACACGATTCTCCAGCGAGCACCATTACGCGGTGTTCATGAAAGGCAGCACGCACCTGACCTCGCACCTGTTGACGCCGGTACTGATCGACGCCAGCACCCTGCAAGTCACCGCCGTGGCCGAACGACCGTGGTACATGGACGCCATGGGCATGTCGCAGCCGCTGCACTTCGGTGACTACGGCGGCATGCCGATGAAGATCCTCTGGGCGACCCTCGATGTGCTGACCATCATCGTGCTCGGCAGCGGGGTCTACCTGTGGGTGGTGCGGCGCAAGGCTGCAAGGCCTGTGCTGGAAAAAGCGGAGAGCGTGGCATGAAGCCCCGGCAGTCGAACTTCTGGAAAGTCTTCGTCATTCCGACCGTCATTGCGGTGCTCAGCGCGGCAGGGTTGTTTGCCGCGTTGCTCGGGGATGGTGTTTGGGACTCGTTGAGCTGGGTGGGGCTGGGTGTCCCCGCCGCTCTTGCCCTGCGCGGCCTCCTGCAACGCCGCTGATCCCTGTAGGAGCGAGCCTGCTCGCGATGAGGCCGTATCAGTCGACATTGAATTGCCTGACACATCGCCATCGCGAGCAGGCTCGCTCCTACAGGTTCGGCGGCAAGTCTCAAGCACTCGCTAGTCATACGACGACACCCCCACCCACCCGTCGCCTCCCCCTGCAAATCCACTGACATATCTGTTGACAGTTTTACCCTTGCGCTCCTATAAAGGCGCATGTTGTACGACAACCTACAACAACTGCAGCACCAAAAATAAATCCAAAAAATGATGGTGACGTGATGAAAGTCAAAGGCATCCGCTGGTGGATGGTCGGCCTGGTGACGGCCGGCCTGATGGTCAACTACCTGGCTCGCAATACCCTGTCAGTGGCGGCTCCGACCCTGATGAGCGAAATGAACATCTCCACCGAGCAGTACTCGCACATCGTGGTCGCGTGGCAGGTGTGCTATGCGCTGATGCAACCGGTAGCCGGCTATATCATCGATGCCATCGGCACCAAAATGGGCTTCGCCATTTTCGCCTTCGCCTGGTCGATTGCCTGTGCACTGGCCGCGCTGGCGACCGGTTGGCAGGGCCTGGCCTTTGTCCGCGGCCTGCTTGGCCTGACCGAAGCCGCAGGGTTACCGGCGGCGGTCAAGACTTCCACAGAATGGTTCCCGGCCAAAGAACGCTCAGTGGCCATCGGCTGGTTCAACATCGGTTCGTCGATTGGTGCCGTACTGGCGCCGCCGCTGGTGGTCTGGGCGATTCTGCACAGCGGCTGGGAACTGGCGTTCCTGATCGTCGGCGGCCTGGGCGTGGCCTGGACCTTCCTGTGGATGGTGCTCTACAAACATCCGCGGGATCAGAAACGCCTGAGCGACGAAGAACGCGACTACATCCTCAGCGGTCAGGAAGAACACTTCAAAGACCCAGCGACGAAAAAAGGCAGCTGGAAAAAGATCATCGGCAACCGCAACTTCTACGCCATCGCCAGCGCGCGCATGCTCTCGGAACCGGCGTGGCAAACCTTCAACGCGTGGATTCCGCTGTACCTGATGACCGAACGGCACATGAACATCAAAGAGATCGCGATGTTCGCCTGGCTGCCGTTCCTGGCCGCCGACCTGGGCTGCGTGCTCGGCGGTTACCTGAGCCCGTTCTTCCACAAGTACTGCAACGTGTCGTTGTTCACCTCGCGCAAAATGGTCCTGCTGTTCGGCGCCTCGTGCATGATCGGCCCGGCCTGCATCGGCCTGGTGGCCAGCCCCTACACTGCGATTGCGCTGCTGTGCATCGGCGGCTTCGCTCACCAGACCTTGTCCGGTGCGCTGTATGCGATCACCTCTGACTCCTTCGGCAAAAACGAAGTGGCCACCGCCACCGGCATGGGCGGCATGTTCGGCTACCTGGGCGCAGCCGCGTTCACCCTGGTGTTTGGCGTGATGGTGACAAAGATCGGTTACAGCCCACTGTTCGTGGTGCTGGCGATTTTCGACATCGTCGCCGCGTTCATCGTCTGGACGGTTGCCCGTGAGATCAAGCCTCAACAGCCCGCCCCAAGCCTGCAAGCGGCAGTGCCAGCCAACTAAGACCCAAACCCTGTAGGAGCGAGCCTGCTCGCGATGGCGGCCTGACATTCAACATCAATGCTGGCTGACAGACCGCTATCGCGAGCAGGCTCGCTCCTACAAGGGTGTTTGCCATCTTGAGCTATCACTCCGACGCGCTATGCTGCCCGACACTGCCACCGATCGAGACGCTGCCATGTCCGCCCCGAGCATGACCCTGTACCACAACCCGCTCTCTCCCTTCGTTCGCAAAGTCACGGTGCTGCTGCATGAAACCGGTCAACAGGACCGCGTGGCACTGCAGACCAGTGTGCTCACCCCGGTCAACCCGGACCTGACTCTGATCGACGACAACCCCCTGGGCAAAATCCCGGCGCTGCGCCTGGCCGATGGCAATGTCATCCATGACAGCCGGGTCATCCTCGACTACCTCGATCAGCAGCACGTCGGCAACCCGCTGATCCCCCGCGAAGGCTCGGCCCGCTGGCGGCGCCTGACGCTCGCTTCGCTGGCCGATGGCATCATGGACGCGGCCGTGCTGGTGCGCTACGAAGTCGCCCTGCGCGCCCCGGAAAAACACTGGGACGAATGGCTCGATGGCCAGCGCGACAAAATCCGCCGAGCCCTGGCATTGCTGGAGAAAGATGCGATTGCCGAGCTGACCTGCCATTTCGACGTGGCCTCGATCAGCGTGGCCTGTGCACTGGGTTACCTGGACTTGCGCCATCCGGATCTGGATTGGCGCGAAGCCAATCCGCAACTCGCAGCGTGGTATTTCGAGGTGAGCCAGCGGCCTTCGATGATTGCGACGATGCCGAAGGTTTAAGCCTTCAAAAAATCAGCAATCCGGCTTGTCCGCCGTAAACCGCCGAGCCGGATTCACCGCTGCCCCGAACTCACGCAACGCCTTGGCGCCGATCAGCAACGGGTAGTTGAAGCTGCTGCGGTCGGTGAGGTTGACCTCCACGGTGCGCTTGACGTTACCCAGGCACAGCTCCAGATCGACCACTGGACGCTTCGTGGGCGCGACTGCTTCGCTGTCATCTTCCTCCTCTTCAGAACGGGTCTTGATCTTGCTGATGCGCGCTATCTTGTGTTCGTAGACCTGGTTACCCGCACCCTTGGTGCCGAGGCGGAAGCGCACCCAGTCTTCACCGTCACGCTTGAAGGTTTCGATGTCCTTGGCCGACAGCGACGCGGTCAGGGCGCCGGTGTCCATTTTGGCCTTGAGGACCTGCCCGCCGATTTCCGGCAGGGCAATGTATTCGTAACGCCCGTACAGGGTCGGCTCGGCGGCCATGACCGGCAGGGCGATGAGGGAGAACACTGCAAGGAGGGATTTCACGTAATGGGTTTCCATGAGAGTGTGCGGTCGGATTTTAGACCGTCGTTCGCTTGATCGTTCCCACAAGGTTACCGACCCAAAAGTGAAACATTCGTCACACCTGATTTGGCCTGTTGCCCGAAGCTGCTTATCATGGCGCGCCCAACCGCCTCCACGAGTGACTTATGCGCCGCCTGCTCACCGGCTGTTTCGTGACCCTGCTGCTTGCGCTCAACACCCTGGTCCTGATCGGGCCACTGCTGATGTTTGCCCTGCTCAAGCTGGTCCTGCCCGGTCGTTTTCGCGATTACGCCTCATGGGTGGTGATGTGGATCGCCGAGACCTGGTCCGAGATCGACAAGCTGATTTTCCGCCTGTGCATCCCCACCCAATGGGACATCCGCGGCGGTGACGATCTGCGCCGCGATACTTCGTATCTGGTGATCAGCAACCATCAATCCTGGGTCGACATCCCGGCGCTGATCCAGACGCTGAACCGGCGCACGCCATTCTTCAAATTCTTCCTCAAGAAAGAACTGATCTGGGTGCCCTTCCTGGGCCTGGCGTGGTGGGCGCTGGATTACCCGTTCATGAAGCGCTACAGCAAGGCGTTCCTGGCCAAACACCCAGAACTGACGGGCAAGGATCTGCAGATCACCAAACAGGCCTGCGAGCTGTTCAAGCGCCAGCCGGTAACCGTGGTCAATTATCTGGAAGGCACGCGGTTCACGTCGGCCAAACGCGCTCAACAGCAATCACCGTTCAACCACCTGCTCAAGCCCAAGGCTGGCGGCGTGGCGTTTGTACTGGCGGCGATGGGCGAACAGCTGGATGCGATTCTCGATGTGACGGTGGTTTACCCGCAGCAGAAGATTCCGGGATTCCGGGACTTGATCAGCGGCGATGTGCCAAGGGTCATCATCGATATCCAGACCCGCGAACTCGACCCGGCGCTGTGGCAGGGCGACTACGAAAACGATCCTGCGTTTCGCGAGAAGATCCAGAACTGGGTCAACCAGCTCTGGATCGAGAAGGATCAGCGCATCGACGCCTTGCGCGCCGAGCGCCGCTGAATCAGATTCCGGTGCCGGCGCCCCAGATGCTGCCCAGGCTACTCAGCAGCGTACCGCCGACGCCCTGCTGACCGAAGTACTGCAGGAGCACCGGGGCAAACTGGCCAATCATGCCGCTGTCCATGCCCAGAGCGCTGAAGGCGTTGTTCAGGTCGTTGGTGTCCTTGACGTTACCCAGGGCATTGTCCAGCCCTGCCGCTTTGCCGCTGGAGCCGAGCAGACCGGCCAGCGCACCCAACTCGCCGCCGCCCGAGAGCATGTTGATGCCCGGCACGCTTTTGGCCAGTTCCGAGTAGTCGGTCGAACTCAACTGGTTCTTCGCCAGCCCCAGCATCGCCCCGGCACCGCCGATGGCTTGCTGTGGGGTGATGTTCAATTGAGTGAGGGTGCTTAGCAGGTCAGCTGTCTGCGGTGTTGGTGCGGCAGTCGCGGTCGCGTCACCGCCGTTCATGCCCGAAATCGCATTGGCCGCGTCGTTCAGACTGAACTGCGCAAAGGCCGGGCTGGCGGACAGTGCCAACAGCGAAGCGAGTGCAATACCGCGTGAAATCTTCATCCAGACATCCTCTTGTGCCATGAAACCATCCGAAAACCGGCGGTAAAACTGACGATTTGACCGGGCATCCTCAATCATGTTCCTTGCCGCGCATCCGTTTTTACACGGGTCACGTATAAGAAACGTGAATCCCTGGATGCCACGCGATGAATGGCACCACTGAGCAGCCGGCGGGGCCGGTATTGAATCAGGAACCCTGGCAGCCGTTTGAAAAAGATATCCAAACAAAAACGGCGACCCGAAGGTCGCCGATTTGTTTGGCCTGAAGACTTACGCCGCGCTGAACATCTTGTGCGGATCGATCACAAACTTCTTCGGCACGCCCGCATCGAACTCGCCATAACCCTGTGGAGCCTGATCCAGGCTGATCACCTGAACGCCTACCACTTCGGCGATGTTGATACGGTCCCACATGATCGCCTGCATCAGTTGGCGGTTGTACTTCATTACCGGGGTCTGGCCGGTATGGAAGCTGTGGGACTTGGCCCAGCCCAGACCGAAACGGATGCTCAGGCTGCCCATTTTCGCGGCAGCGTCGACAGCGCCCGGGTCTTCGGTCACGTAGAGGCCGGGGATGCCGATCTTGCCTGCCACACGCACCACGCCCATCAGCGAGTTGAGCACAGTGGCCGGGGCTTCGTGTTTCACGCCGGCATGGCCATGGCCACGGGCTTCGAAGCCAACGGCGTCGACGGCGCAATCCACTTCCGGCTCGCCGAGCAGTGCGGCGATCTGTTCGTGCAGCGGCGTTTCCAGGGACAGGTCGGCGATTTCGAAGCCCTGGGCCTTGGCGTGAGCCAGGCGAACGGTGTTGACGTCGCCGACGATCACCACCGCCGCACCCAACAGACGGGCCGAAGCGGCTGCAGCCAGGCCAACCGGACCGGCACCAGCGATGTACACGGTGCTGCCCGGGCCAACGCCAGCGGTCACGGCACCGTGATAGCCAGTCGGCAGGATGTCGGAGAGGCAGGTCAGGTCGCGGATTTTTTCCATCGCCCGATCGCGATCCGGCAGTTTCAGCAGGTTGAAGTCGGCGTACGGCACCATGGCGTATTCGGCCTGACCACCGGTCCAGTCGCCCATGTCGACATAACCATAAGCGCCACCGGGACGCGCCGGGTTGACGCTCAGGCACACGCCGGTATGCATCTCTTTGCAGGAGCGGCAGCGCCCGCAAGCCACGTTGAACGGTACGGACACCAGGTCGCCGATATTCAGGTTCTCGACGTCGCTGCCCTTCTCGATCACTTCACCGGTGATCTCATGACCCAGCACCAGGCCGGTTTGCGCCGTGGTACGACCGCGCACCATGTGCTGGTCGGAACCACAGATGTTGGTGGACACCACACGCAGGATGACAGCGTGTTCAATCTTCCTGCCGCGCGGGTCCTGCATTTTCGGATAGTCAATACTCTGCACTTCGACCTTGCCAGCGCCGAGATACACCACTCCACGATTACCAGACATGCTTTCACCTCGATGTTGTTTTTATGAAACCGCGTTACCCAGGCAGGCAGCGCGTTAAGTGCTCGGGTTATTGCCTTTGTGTCTTGTGTTGTCTGTTAAGGCCTCTTCGCTGGCAAGCCAGCTCCTACAGGGGAAACGCGATCAGCTGTAGGAGCTGCGATGCGGCGTTCCGACTTGCCAGCGAAGGCGATCTAAAGAACGACCGTACGATTGGCGTTCAAAAACACTCTTCTCTCGATGTGATAGCCAACGGCTCTCGCCAGCGTCAGCCCTTCGATATCCCGCCCCTTGGCGATCAAATCTTCCGGGTAATGGCTGTGGTCCACGGCCTCCACTCCCTGGGCGATGATCGGGCCTTCATCGAGGTCGTTGTTGATGTAATGCGCCGTGGCGCCCACCAGTTTCACGCCCTTGTTGTAGGCCTGGTGATAAGGCTTGGCGCCCTTGAACCCGGGCAGCAGGGAGTGGTGGATGTTGATCGCCTTGCCATCGAGCTTGCGGCACAGCTCCGGCGACAGCACTTGCATGTAGCGCGCAAGGATCACCAGCTCCGCACCCGACTCTTCGATGACCTGCCACACCTGACGCTCTTGGGACGGCTTGTCGTTCGGATCCAGCGGGAAGTGGTAGTACGGAATCTGGTGCCAGTCGGCCAACGGCTTGAGGTCCGGGTGGTTGGAGACCACGGCAGCGACGTCCATCGATAACTGGCCGATGCGTTGGCGATAGAGCAAGTCGTTGAGGCAGTGATCGGCCTTGGAGACCATGATCACCACTTTCGGCCGATAGTTCGGCGCGACCAGTTCGAAGATCATGCCAAAAGCGTCGCCACGCTCGGCCAGGCCCGCGCGGAACGACTGTTCGTCGAAGCCATCGGGTTGGCGGAATTCCACACGAATGAAGAAACGGCCCGAGAGCCGGTCATCGAACGAATGGTGCTCGGTGACATAGCAGCCCTGCTCGAACAGAAAGCGGGTCACCACGTCCACCGTGCCGAGCAGGCTTGGGCAGTCGGCGGTCAGAATCCATGTGTCTGGGGCGCGGCTCATGGTGCGGTGACTCCTGAGAAATCGGTGGATGCCTCCTGTAGGAGCGAGCCCTGCTCGCGATGGAGGCCAACGATGACGCGTACTTTCTGATTCAACGCGTTGCCTTGAAGTCCATCGCGAGCAGGCTCGCTCCTACAGTGACGGCGGTGATCAAGCCTGGACGCTGAGGCCGAACTCGGCAGAAGCATCCTGCAACCACAGCCACCAGTAATCCGAGAAGCTGCGACGAATCAACAGTTCCCAAGTGTCTTCAGCGGTGTGACGGATCATCAGTTGCGACTTGGCGAATACCGTGCCGACAGCTTTGCCCACCGGGAAGTTGTTCGGGTGCACGTCGTAGCTGGTGGACTTCATCAGCACCTGGCGCACGTTCGGGCCGCTCAGTTCGAGGAGTTGCTGGCCACCGCTGACGTTGACGATTGCAATGTGCAGATCGCCCAGCGCTTTGCGCAGTTTCTGCTCGGCGGCAAGCTCTTCACCGCTCGGCACGATCAGCAGCCACTCATCCGGCCCCATCCATTGCAGGCTGGTTTCGCCTTTGACGATGACCGTCAGTGCACCCGGCAACTCGATACCGAGGGCCTTATGCACGCCAGCAGCGAATGCGGCGTCGTGGCCATTGCCACGGATGGTCAGGTGGCCGAGGAGTTTCTTCTCACGCACGGTCACACCGGCGTTCTTGCGGCCCTTGCCCACCAGGCTGGCGAGGTCGGCGTGATGCAGCGACGACTCGGCCTTGGCCCCGGAGGTTGGGCGTTGTTGGTAAACATTGGCTGCGGTCATAAAGCACCTGTTCTGAATTCTGTTGGTTCCTGTGGTGGCTGCACTGTCGCCATCGCGAGCAGGCTCGCTCCTACAAGGGTTACGCGGTCACCTGTAGGAGTGAGCCTGCTCGCGATGAATTCACCACGGTGCAGCTGCACCCCACAGGATCCGAACCATCAAACGTTCTGGCGTTCGCCCTTCGGATCGAAGAACACCGAAGGAACGATTTCCGCCTCGATCACGCTGCCGTCGGCCAGCGGTGCGAACACGCGCTCGCCCATGCGGTTCAGGCCGCCCTTGACCACGCCCATGGCGAACGAATAGCCCAGGGAGTTGTGCAGGTAACTGGAGGTCACGTGACCCACCATGGTCATCGGGATCGCCTGCTTGGTGTTGAACACCAGTTGCGCGCCTTCCGGCAGCCATTTGTTCGGATCGATCGGCTTGAGGCCAACCAGTTGCTTGCGCTGATCACGCACGCAGTCTTCGCGGTTCATGCCACGCCAGCCGATCCACGAGAACGGTTTGGTGCGACCGACACACCAGCCCATGTTCAGGTCGTCCGGGGTCATCGAGCTGTCAGTGTCCTGACCGACGATGATGAAACCCTTCTCGGCCCGCAGCACGTGCATGGTTTCGGTGCCGTATGGGGTCAGGTTGTACTTCTTGCCGGCGTCGACGATTTTTTCCAGCACGCCCATCGCGTAGTCGGCCTGCACGTTGACTTCGTACGACAGCTCACCGGTAAACGAAATCCGGAATACCCGCGCCGGCACACCACCGACCAGACCTTCTTTCCAGGTCATGAACGGGAAGGCTTCGTTGCTCAGGTCGATGTCGGTGACTTCGCTGAGCAGCTTGCGGCTGTTCGGCCCGGACAAGGTCATGGTTGCCCAGTGGTCGGTGACGGAGGTGAAGTACACCTTCATGTCCGGCCATTCGGTCTGGTGGTACAGCTCCAGCCACTGCAGCACACGAGCTGCGCCGCCGGTGGTGGTGGTCATGACGAAATGGTTGTCGGCCAGGCAAGCCGTCACGCCGTCGTCGAACACCATGCCGTCTTCTTTGCACATCAGGCCGTAACGGGCCTTGCCCACATCGAGCTTGGTCCAGGCGTTGGTGTAGACGCGGTTGAGGAACTCGCGCGTATCCGGGCCCTGGATGTCGATCTTGCCCAGGGTCGAAGCGTCGAGCAGGCCGACGCTGTCGCGCACGGCTTTGCACTCGCGCTTGACTGCCGCGTGCAGGTCTTCACCGGATTTCGGGAAGTACCACGGACGTTTCCACTGGCCGACGTCTTCGAACTCGGCGCCGCTCTTCAGGTGCCATTGATGCAGTGCGGTGTAGCGCACCGGCTCGAAGATGTGCCCACAGTGACGACCGGCCACGGCGCCAAAAGTCACCGGCGTGTAGTTCGGACGGAACATGGTGGTGCCCATCTGCGGGATGGTCACGTTCAGCGAGCGGGCAGCGATGGCCAGGCCGTTGACGTTGCCGAGCTTGCCCTGATCGGTGCCGAAGCCCAGCGCGGTGTAGCGCTTGACGTGCTCGACCGACTCGAAGCCTTCGCGGGTCGCCAGTTCGATGGCGGCGGCGGTGACGTCGTTTTGCAGGTCGACGAATTGCTTCGGCGCCCGTGCGGTGTTCTTTTCATGCGGCACCTGGAACAGCGCCAGGGTCGGCTCTTCGAGACGGCTCAGGGCTTTCGGCAGTACGCCTTCGACGGTCTGGAACCCGGCTTCAGCGGCGGCGCGAGCGCCCCCTTCAAAACCGTCGGCCAGAGAATCGCCAAGGCCGTAGACGCCGTTGATGCCACCGACACACACGCGTTTCTGCGGTGCTTCGCCCGGTACGAAACCGAGGATGTCTTCGCGCCAGATCGGCTTGCCACCCAGGTGCGAAGCCAGGTGAACCACCGGGCTGTAACCACCGGAGCTGGCTACCACGTCGCAGTCGAGCCATTCGCCTGGGCTGGTCACGGTGTGGGCTTTGACATCGATGGCGGCCACACGGGCAGCGGTCACGCGCTTGCTGCCACGGGCCTCGATCACGGCGCTGCCGGTGAGAATGCGGATACCTTTGGCACGCGCTTCTTCCACCAGCGCACCACGCGGGTTGCTGCGGGCATCGGCGATGGCCACCACTTGCAGGCTGGCATCGAGCCAATCCAGGGCAACGCGGTAGGCGTGGTCGTTGTTGGTCGACAGCACCAGCTTCTTGCCCGGTGCCACGCCGTAACGACGCACGTAGGTCGAGATGGCGCCGGCGAGCATGTTGCCCGGCACGTCGTTGTTGCCGTAGACCAGTGGACGCTCGTGAGCGCCGGTCGCCAGCACTACACGCTTGGCACGGACCCGGTGAATGCGCTGACGCACCTGGCCAATCGGTGCGCGGTCGCCGAGGTGATCGGTGAGGCGCTCGTGAATGGTCAGGAAGTTATGGTCGTGGTAGCCATTGACGGTGGCGCGCGGCAACAGCAGCACGTCCGGGGTGTTCTTCAGTTCGTCGATGACGCTGGCGACCCATTCGGTCGCAGGCTTGCCGTCGAGGCTTTCGCGGGAATCTAGCAGGCTGCCGCCGAACTCTTCCTGCTCATCGGCGAGGATCACGCGGGCACCGCTGCGCGCAGCCGCCAGGGCAGCCGCCAGGCCGGCAGGGCCGGCACCGACGATCAGCACGTCGCAGTGCTGGTTCATGTAGTCGTAGGTGTCCGGATCGTTCTCGGTCGGCGAGCGACCCAGGCCGGCGGCCTTGCGGATGTACTTCTCGTAAGTCATCCAGAACGATTGCGGGTACATGAAGGTTTTGTAGTAGAAGCCCGGTGGCATCAGCTTGCCGCCGACCTTGCCGAGAATCCCCATCATGTCGTTGTTCACGCTCGGCCAGCCGTTGGTGCTGGTGGCGACCAGGCCTTGATACAGCGCCTGTTGCGTGGCGCGCACGTTAGGGATCTGCGTGGCTTCGGTGGCGCCGATCTGCAACACCGCGTTCGGCTCTTCGGCACCGGCGGCGAAGATGCCGCGCGGACGGGAATACTTGAAGCTGCGACCGATGATGTCGACGCCGTTGGCCAGCAGTGCAGCGGCCAGGGAATCGCCTTCGAAGCCTTTGTAGTTCTGGCCGTTGAAGGTGAAGGTCAAGACTTTGTTGCGGTCGATCCGTCCGCCGTTGGACAGGCGATTGATCTGGCTCATACCTTCTCTCCCAGAGCCGTGCTGGCCGCTTTCGGGCTATCGGTCTTGTCGGTGAATTGTGGCTTGGTGCCGATCTTGTAGGTTTCGAGAATCTCGTAGGTCACGGTGTCGCGGGTGACGTTGAAGTACTGGCGGCAACCGGCGACGTGATCCCACAGCTCGTGATGCAGACCGCGCGGGTTATCGCGGAAAAACATGTAGTCGCCCCACTCCTCGTCGGTGCAGGTGTTCGGATCCAGTGGGCGCGGGATGTGCGCCTGGCCGGATGCATGGAATTCCTCTTCGGAGCGCAGTTCGCCACAGTGAGGACAGAAGATATGCAACATAGGGATTTCTCCTGTTAGTGGGCGACTGCTGCAGCGCCGTGTTCGTCGATCAACGCACCGTTGTGGAAACGGTCGATGGAGAAAGGTGCAGCCAATGGGTGCATTTCACCCTTGGCCAGGCTGGCGGCAAATACGTTGCCCGAGCCAGGTGTGGCCTTGAAGCCACCGGTACCCCAACCGCAGTTGAAGAACATGTTCGGTACCGGGGTTTTCGAAATGATCGGGCAGGCATCCGGCGTGGTGTCGACGATGCCGCCCCACTGACGGTTCATGCGTACGCGCGACAGCACCGGGAACATCTCGACGATGGCCTGGACGGTGTGTTCGATCACCGGGTAAGAACCGCGCTGGCCGTAGCCGTTGTAACCGTCGATACCGGCGCCGATCACCAGGTCGCCCTTGTCGGACTGGCTGATGTAACCGTGTACGGCGTTGGACATGATCACGCTGTCGATAATCGGCTTGATCGGCTCGGACACCAGCGCTTGCAGCGGGTGCGATTCGATCGGCAGACGGAAACCGGCGAGTTTGGCCATGTGCCCGGAGTTACCGGCGGTGACCACACCGACGCGCTTGGCGCCGATGAAGCCCTTGTTGGTTTCAACACCGATGCACACGCCGTTTTCCTTACGGAAACCGATCACTTCGGTCTGCTGGATCAGGTCCACGCCCAAGGCGTCAGCAGCACGGGCAAAGCCCCAGGCCACGGCATCGTGACGGGCCACGCCGCCGCGACGCTGGACGGTTGCGCCCATCACCGGGTAGCGAGTGTTCTTGGAGCAGTCGAGGTACGGAATCTCGTCGGCAACCTGTTTGGCATCGAGCAGTTCACCGTCCACGCCATTGAGGCGGTTGGCGCTGACCCGACGCTCGGAATCACGAATGTCCTGCAGGGTGTGGCACAGGTTGTAGACGCCACGCTGGGAGAACATCACGTTGTAGTTCAGGTCCTGGGACAGGCCTTCCCACAATTTCATCGCGTGTTCGTACAGGTGCGCCGACTCGTCCCACAGGTAGTTGGAACGAACGATGGTGGTGTTGCGCGCGGTGTTACCGCCGCCCAGCCAGCCTTTCTCGACCACGGCCACGTTGGTGATGCCGTGTTCCTTGGCCAGGTAGTAGGCGGTCGCCAGACCATGCCCGCCACCGCCGACGATGACCACGTCGTAGACCTTTTTAGGGGTCGGCGTGCGCCACATTTTCTGCCAGTTTTCATGATGGCTGAGAGAGTGTTTGAAGAGGCCGAAGCCCGAGTAGCGTTGCATAGTCATTTACTCCAAAACCGCACTCAGCGATAAACCGGGAAGTCCGCGCACAGGGCCGCCACTTGCTGCGCAACATTCGCTTCGACATCGGCATCGCCGAGGTTGTCGAGGATGTCGCAGATCCAGCCGGCCAGTGTGACGCACTGGGTCACCTTGAAGCCGCGAGTGGTGACTGCCGGGGTGCCGATACGCAGGCCGGAGGTCACGAACGGCGACTGTGGATCGTTCGGGACAGCGTTCTTGTTCACAGTGATGTGGGCGCGACCGAGTGCTGCATCCGCCTCTTTGCCGGTAAGGCCCTGACGGATCAGGCTGACCAGGAACAGGTGGTTGTCGGTGCCGCCGGACACTACATCGTAGCCGCGTTTGATAAACACGCCGGCCATGGCCTGGGCGTTGTCGATCACTTGTTGCTGGTAAACCTTGAAGCCAGGCTCCAGCGCTTCCTTGAAGCACACTGCCTTACCGGCGATCACGTGCATCAGCGGGCCGCCCTGGGCACCCGGAAAAACTGCCGCGTTGAGCTTCTTCTCGATTTCTTCGTTGGACTTGGCCAGGATCAGGCCGCCACGTGGACCGCGCAGGGTCTTGTGGGTAGTGGTGGTGACCACATCGGCGTAAGGCAGCGGGTTCGGGTACAGACCGGCAGCGACCAGACCGGCGACGTGAGCCATGTCGACGAACAGCAGTGCACCGACCTTGTCGGCGATCTGGCGGAAGCGCGGGAAGTCGAGGGTCTTGGAGTAGGCCGAGAAGCCGGCAACGATCATCTTCGGCTTGCACTCGACGGCCAGGCGCTCGACTTCGTCGTAATCGATCAGGCCGGTCTTGGTGTCGATGCCGTACTGCACGGCGTTGTACAGTTTGCCCGAGGACGACACTTTGGCGCCGTGGGTCAGGTGACCGCCGTGGGCCAGGCTCATGCCGAGGATGGTGTCGCCGGCTTGCAGCAGGGCCAGGTACACGGCGCTGTTGGCCGAGGAACCGGAGTGCGGCTGGACGTTGGCGTAATCGGCACCGAACAGTTGCTTGGCGCGCTCGATGGCCAGCGCCTCAACTTTGTCGACGTGCTCGCAGCCACCGTAGTAGCGCTTGCCCGGATAGCCTTCGGCGTATTTGTTGGTCAGGCCGCTGCCTTGCGCTTCCATCACGCGCTTGCTGGTGTAGTTCTCCGACGCGATCAGCTCGATGTGATCTTCCTGACGTTGCTCCTCGGCATTCATCGCCGCCAGCAGTGCATCGTCGTAACCCTGGATCTGGTCTTGCTTGCTGAACATCGCGTCTCTCCCAGCGGCGGCGGTGCGCCATTCGTCTCGGTGAGGCACTGGCTTTTCGGCAGTGCCCTTTGGTAGCGATGGTATGACTGGCTTGGAGTCGTCAAATGCCTACGGGCGCCACGCAAAGGTGCGTTTACGACATGGGATCGCGCGCGGAGTCTTGCATACCTCCTACGGGGGTTATGCGATAGCCTGTCGTACTGCGAGTAACAGCAGAAAATGCACGGGATACAGCGCATACGCCCAACGTCGCATGGGCGGTGGTTTTACGCCCTCGGCATGTCGCAACAAGAACAGCCCGAGCCATGGCGCAATCAGACAAGTGGCGACTGCCGCCATCGCCACGTGATTGCCCAATCGAACAGAGTAATACAGCACCTGCCATTGATTGGCCGCCAGGCACACCATCCCCGGCAACAGTGCGAAATACCAAGGCCGTTGCAGTACCAGCAGCATCGCCAGCGGCAACAGAACGCCATAGAAACCGAACATCAAGCGCTGGGAGAAAAACACTGCCAGCAGTACCGCGCCGACCGCCAGCAGTCGCGATGCAAGCACCGGTTGCTGCCATCCACGAACCACCAGCAAGCCCAGGGCAAGGGTGGGCAGCACATTCAAGGTGTCGGGATCGGGAATGAACATTCGGTAAGGAATTTCACTCACCGCGCTAAACAGCAGCAACCACCCCAGATAGTGCCACTGGCCACCGATCGTCGCAGTCCGCACGCGCGCCAGATTGGCCGCCATCGCCAGGCAGAACCATGGAAACGCCAAGCGTCCCGGCACATACAGCAAATCGGCGGAATAACCGACATATCGCAGGTGATCGAGCACCATGCTCAAAAGCGCCAGCCACTTGAGCAGATCCAGTGCCCCGTCGCGCTGCTTTAAGTGCATGGCCTTGTGCATGTTCTTGTGCATAGTCACGTGCATAATTGCCCTTCGACCGTGTATTTTCCCGACAGCGACATCCTGTGCGCCGCACCTGACGATCTTGGGTGCAATGCGCACCCTCATTGACCACGGGACGCTTCACCATAGGCATCTCGACCACGGAAGCAGGCCATGACCGACAAGAGCCAACAATTCGCCAGCGACAACTATTCCGGTATCTGCCCTGAAGCCTGGGCGGCCATGGAACTGGCCAACCACGGCCACCAACGCGCATACGGCGACGACGAGTGGACCGCCCGCGCGTCCGACGATTTCCGCAAACTGTTTGCAACCGACTGCGAAGTGTTTTTCGCCTTCAACGGCACCGCCGCCAACTCGCTGGCGCTGTCGTCGCTGTGCCAGAGTTACCACAGCGTGATCTGCTCGGAAACCGCCCACGTCGAAACCGACGAATGCGGCGCCCCGGAATTCTTCTCCAACGGCTCCAAACTGCTGATCGCCCGCACCGAAAACGGCAAATTGACCCCGGATTCGATCCGCGAGGTCGCGCTCAAGCGCCAGGATATCCACTACCCGAAACCTCGTGTGGTGACCCTGACCCAGGCCACCGAAGTCGGCAGCGTCTACACCCCGGACGAAATCCGCGCCATCAGCGCCACCTGCAAGGAACTGGGCCTGAACCTGCACATGGATGGCGCGCGCTTCTCCAACGCCTGCGCATTCCTCGGCTGCACCCCGGCCGACCTGACCTGGAAGGCCGGCGTCGACGTGCTGTGCTTCGGCGGTACGAAAAACGGCATGGCGGTGGGCGAGGCGATTCTGTTCTTCAACCACAAACTCGCCGAAGACTTCGATTACCGCTGCAAACAGGCCGGGCAACTGGCGTCGAAAATGCGCTTCCTCTCGGCACCATGGGTCGGAATCCTGGAAAACGACGCCTGGCTCAAATACGCCAACCACGCCAACCACTGCGCGCAATTGCTGGCCGAACTGGTCAGCGACATTCCGGGCGTGGAGCTGATGTTCCCGGTACAGGCCAACGGCGTGTTCCTGCAACTGTCGGAACCGGCCATCGCCGCGCTGACCGCCAAGGGCTGGCGCTTCTACACCTTCATCGGCAACGGCGGCGCACGGTTCATGTGCTCGTGGGACACCGAGGAAGAGCGCGTACGTGAGTTGGCGCGGGATATCCGTGAAGTGATGTCCCACTAAAACTTTGGTTAACCCAGCCCCCTGCAGGAGCGAGCCTGCTCGCGATGAGGCCCGATCATTCACCAGATCTGTTGGATGAAAGACCGCTATCGCGAGCAGGCTCACTCCTACAAAAGCCATCCGTATCCCCTGACAGTCCGCACCTGAAGACATCGTCTACATTGTTTGTCGAGCCGATCCGCTCACATAACAACAATCAGGAGCGTCAGCATGTCGTTGCAAGGCAAAACCCTGTTCATCACCGGTGCCAGCCGCGGCATCGGCCGCGAGATTGCGCTGCGGGCCGCACGCGATGGGGCCAACATTGTGATCGCCGCCAAAAGTGCCGAACCCCACCCCAAGTTGCCGGGCACGATTTTCAGTGTGGCCCGGGAAGTGGAAGCCGCTGGCGGGAAAGCCTTGGCTCTGCAGGTGGATGTGCGTGAGGAAGACGCCGTACGCGAAGCGCTGGCCCAGGCCAACGAACATTTCGGCAGCATCGATGCGCTGATCAATAACGCCGGGGCGATCAAATTGACCGGGGTCCAGCACCTCGAACTCAAACGCTTCGACTTGATGCATCAGATCAACACCCGTGCCGTGCTGCTGTGCAGCCAGGCCGCCCTGCCCTATTTGAAGAAGCCCGGTGGCCACATCCTCAACCTGTCCCCACCCCTGAACCTGGCCACCAAGTGGTTTGCCCAGTACAGCCCGTACACCGTGACCAAATACGGCATGAGCATGCTGACCTTGGGCATGAGTGAGGAATTCAGGAATTACGGGATCAGCGTCAACTCGCTGTGGCCACAGACAATGATCGCCACCGCTGCCATCGAGTTTCAGCTGGGGTCGAGGGAGTCGTTCAAGCATGCGCGCCTGCCTGCGATCATGGCCGATGCGGCGCACGTCATTTTGAGCAGTACCAACCGCAGCCTGACCGGGCGACTGTTGATTGATGAGGAAAT
Source organism: Pseudomonas sp. GV085 (assembly GCF_003050925.1). GTDB lineage: Bacteria > Pseudomonadota > Gammaproteobacteria > Pseudomonadales > Pseudomonadaceae > Aquipseudomonas. The sequence goes on from NZ_QAOV01000005.1 coordinate 125,572, forward strand.
TTTGCGGGAGAACGGTGCGACCGAGTTCAATCACTATCGCTTTGCACCGGACAGCAGCGACACACTAATGCCTGACCTGTTCGTCGACTGAGTGGATCGAGTCCGCCTCTGTAGGAGCGAGCTCGCTCGCGATGGACGCTAACGATAACGCGTGCTTTCTGAATAAACGCAGCGCTTTCAAGCCCATCGCGAGCAAGCTCGCTCCTACAGAGGATCGGCGTTGATCAATACTCGATCCGCACGTCCCCTTTCGGCACGCTGCAGCACGACAGGATATACCCTTCGGCTTCGTCTTCCTCGGTGATCCCGCCGTTGTGTTCCATTTCCACTTCACCACCCAGCTTCAACACCTTGCAGGTGCCGCAGATGCCCATGCCGCACGCTTTCGGGATCATCAGGCCGACCTTGGCCGCCGCCGCATGCACGGTCTCGCCCGGGGCCACACGAATGCTCTTGCCGGATGCGATGAATTCCACCTGATGCAGATCCGCCTCGTCCACTTCCGCTGCCTCGGCCGCTTGTTCAGCGTGTTCCACGGCGTCGGCGCGGGCTTCTGGCGGAGTCGCGCCGAAGGACTCTTCGTGGTAGCGCGACATGTCGAAGCCAGCGCCTTCCAGCAAGCGCTTGACCGCGCTCATATACGGTGTCGGGCCGCAGCAGAACACTTCGCGCTCAAGGAAATCCGGCGCCATCAATTCAAGCATTCTGTGGTTCAGGTAACCGCGATAACCGGCCCAAGGCTCACCCATGCCATGTTTCTCGCAGATCAGGTGCAGGCTGAAGTTCTCGATCCGCGAAGCCATGTGTTCCAGTTCGCGGTGGTAAATGATGTCTTTGGGCGAGCGGGCGCTGTGGATAAACGTCATGTCGACGTTGCCGTTGGTGTCGTAGAACCAGCGCGCCATGGACATGCACGGCGTGATGCCGACGCCGCCGCTGAGGTAGAGTACTTTCGGCGCAGGGAAGTCCATGGCATTGAACAGTCCGACCGGCCCGTGCACCGCCAGCTCCTGGCCTTCATGCAGAGTGTCGTGCAGCCAGTTGGACACCTTGCCCCCCGGCACACGCTTGATGGTCACCGAAAAGCTGTACGGCACCGACGGCGAACTGGAAATGGTGTAGGAGCGCATGATCTGTACGCCGTCGATTTCCAGCTCCAGGGTGACGAATTGCCCGGGCTTGAAAAAGAACAGAATCGGCTGGTCGGCCATGAAACAGAAGGTGCGCACATCCCAGGTTTCCTGGATGACTTTGACGCAACGGACAATGTGTCGGCCATTGGCCCAGGTCTGGGTGGTTACCGGGTTCAGGAAGCTGTTGGACATGCTGATCTCCACGGCCGACTGTCGGCCTTCATGTTGGGGATTCTGCGTATAGCGCGAACCTCCCATTTACCTATCTGCGACATTCACATACTTATCGCGACCAGCCCCCAATTACCGGGGGTTGCGCGTCGGGAACAGATTGGGCCATGTCGCCCATGGATAAGGTTCCGGGCAGCGCCGGCCCCACACTCGCCTCAACAGATAACTGCTGTTTTTTGTCTTGCGTCGCACAACCGTAGCCACTATTCGCCGGCCACACAGAATGGCCTTGAGGATTAAATGATGGACGTCACCACTACCCTGAGCCTGGGCGATCCGCTGGAACCCGCACGCAAGGCCACCGCACAGATGCTGCAAGAGCGCGAGCGCACCTTCTCGCTGCCGCAGCCGTTTTACTCTGACGAGCGGCTGTTTGATATCGATATGCAGGAAATCTTCCAGAAAGAGTGGTTGATCGCCGGCATGACCTGCGAAATCCCGACCAAGGGCAACTACCTGACCCTGCAAGTCGGCAAGAACCCGATCATTGTGATTCGTGGTGCCGACGGCGTGGTCCATGCGTTCCACAACGTCTGCCGTCACCGCGGTTCTCGGCTGTGCACCAGTGAAAAAGGCAAAGTCGCCAAACTGGTCTGCCACTACCACCAGTGGACGTATGAGCTGGACGGTCGCCTGCTGTTCGCCGGCACCGAAATGGGCGCCGACTTCGACATGAAGCAGTACGGCCTCAAGCCAGTAAACGTCAAAACTGCTGGCGGTTACATCTTCATCAGCCTGTCGGAAAACCCGCCGGCCATCGATGACTTCCTGTCGACGCTGAACCATTACATGGAACCGTACGATATGGAGAACACCAAGGTGGCGATCCAGACCACCTTGTTCGAAAAAGCCAACTGGAAACTGGTGCTGGAAAACAACCGCGAGTGCTACCACTGCAACGCGTCGCACCCGGAACTGTTGAAAACCCTGCTGGAATGGGACGACGTCACCGACCCGCGCGCGGATCAGGCCTTCAAGGACCACGTCGCTGCTTCGGCCGCTGCCTGGGAAGCCGAGAAGATCCCTTACGCCCACGCCAGTTTCGGCCTGCGTAACCGTATCGTGCGCATGCCGCTGCTCAAGGGCACCGTGTCGATGACGATCGACGGCAAGCAAGGCTGCAAAAAACTCATGGGCCGGATCCAGAACCCGGATCTGGGCTCGATGCGCATCCTGCACCTGCCGCACTCGTGGAACCACTGCATGGGCGACCACATCATCGTGTTCACCGTGTGGCCGATCAGCGCCCAGGAAACCATGGTCACCACCAAGTGGATCGTGCACAAGGACGCGGTCGAAGGCGTGGACTACGACGTGGAGCGCATGCGCCAGGTCTGGGACGCCACCAACGACCAGGACCGTCGCCTGGCCGAAGAGAACCAGCGCGGCATCAACTCCACCGCCTACCAGCCTGGCCCGTACTCCAAGACCTATGAGTTCGGCGTGGTGAACTTCGTGGACTGGTACAGCGAGCGGTTGCTGAACAACCTTGGGGCCGAGCCTGCGCCGTACCTCAAAGGGGTTCCGGTCAGCGGCTGAAGCTCTCCCCTGTAGGAACGGGCTTGCTCCGGGCGGCGTTCCGACGAAAAACTCGAGGCCACCGCTGGGCATCTGGTTTTACGCGTTATCGTTCACGACCTTCGCGAGCAAGCTCGCTCCTACAAGGGGCTTGCCCGCGACAGGTTTTCTCTCAGCGCATTAGAACTGTACGAAATATGACCTATCTCGTTCAGGCCTATGCCCGCCGCACCTCCCAGCCTTCCGCAAACAAGTTATCCACATCTCCACCCACAGCTATTGGGGACAACTGTGGAAAGACTGCAAAATTTCTCTAAAAAAACCAAAGAAAAACCGTGACTTATCCAGAAGCATGCTTCCACGATCGGACTGATCATTTTTTGATCATCAACCTGAAAGGCACGGAATACAAGGCCTCCAGAGGATGGCAAACACCTTATCCACAGAAGCGCCAACAGACTTTGGGGTTAACTTCGAAGACGCTGTGGAAAACCGCTATGACCCGCAAGAAACCGGTGTTTTCGCGGAATTCTCCAGCTCACAACCATCAATTGATCATTTTTTGATCGCAACCATGAAAGCCGCTGTTTATAAGGCCTGCAGCCGATAGCAAACATCTTATCCACAGAAGCGCCAACAGAGATTGGGGGCAAGTCTGCATCCCCAGCAGCACTTATCCCCTTGAAAAAGCTTGGAAAAACCAGGAGCAAGGCTGGTTGCTTTTTGAGCAACGGCTTGCAGGGCTTTATTTATATGGGGTGTAGCGAGGGGCGAACATGTTATCCACAGAACCACCAACAGGGATTGTGGGTAAACACCGAAGTTGTTCAAACTTTATTGAGGCATGAGCGACCTGAATCCAGGTCCAGGTTCAATTCAAAGTCTTTGAAGGCGCGCCATCCGAGCAATATCGACGGGACATATTGCCCGCCGATCAGCGAAGGCGGGATGGTAAAGCCCGGGTAGTATTTGTAGGTGACCGCCATGGTATTGCCTTGCAGGGCCAATACGCCGTCGAAGCGTTGGAAGCGCTTGCTGTCGTTGGCGGTAACGCTCGAGCGTCCCGGTGTCAGCGCTTGCGCAACACTGAGCTGCCTGCCGGGCGACGAGGCCGTCAGGTAGTCGACATTTCCGGTATCGATGATGGCCTGCGTTGCCCTGCGATCCAGCTGTGCGGCCACCACCAGCCGTTGATTGAGATCCAGGCGGCTGACGACAATCGACGCATCACAGCGTTTGGCCGGCGGTGGATTCAGCTCCAGTGTTCTGTTGGTGATCTTCAAGCGCCCCAGCTTGCTGATCAGATCCAGCCCCAACAGATTGTCCCGGTCGCTGACAAAGACCAGGACGTTCCTGAACTCGCGGGTGCCGACTTTCAGCGACCCGAGAATTCCCAGCCTCGCGGCCAAGCCCTTTTCGCCATAAAACGTGCTGTAGCGATAAAAAGCATCGGGCAGCAACCTGATGCCCATCTGTTTCGCCGTGTCGATGTTGACCCGGGTTTGCGGTGCACCCGTGTCCAGCACAAAACGCGCCGAGACCCCATTGGCCGCACCGACCTCGATAAATGGCAGTACTTGTTCAGCGATGTAAAAGTCGTTGGCATACGGATGGAGCGGCAGCACCTCATGCCGCGTCGAACCCTTGACCATGAAATCGCCGGTCGCCGCCAGGACAGCCAGTGATTTGCTGCCAAACGTGGAGAACAGGGGCTTCAGATCGGCGCTGGCGGCAATCGCCCGGGCATGCCTGGCTTTTATCGCCAGGTAGTATTCGGGGAGTTGGTTGGCGGCCTTGGCTTCGAGCAATCTGGCGAAGACCGTCACAGAACAGCTGAGGTGTCTATCGGCATCCAACACCTTGTCGCACTGTTGCCGCAGTTGCGCCACGGACGCGTTGCGCCCCTGTTCGGAGTCTATCCACCGATAAAAATCCTGATCAGCCACCGATGCGTTTGTCTGGGCGGCAGAGATCAAGTCTGTGGATAACCACATGGCCGATGCAAAGAGCGCCAGAAGAGCGATAGTCTTCATATTCAGGCCAATCATAAAAACCGGGTTTTATGAGTCAGCGCTGAATGTCTGAAGGCTCCCGAAAGCGTGCCGCACCTTTGATCAGCGCATAGAAAACTGTAGCTCACCGCACTCGTCGGTGTGGGACGAGCGCGAGGGTTCGTGACGCTGTGGATAACCGTCGCCGGTCGACCCCTCGAGCAAGCTCAAGGCCTGTGCATTAGATAGGCATCACCGGTGACGCGGATCATGGGATGAGGGGTGACCTGGCAGGTCTTGATGATCCCGAAACCGTGCCGTTCGTAAAAACGCCGGGCGCCAGTGTTGGCGGCGTAGTCGATCAGGCTCAGGCCATTGAGCCCCAGTTGGTTGGCGCGTTCTTGAGCATGGGCGAGAAACTGCACGCCCAGCCCCCGGTTACGCCAGCCTTCATGCAGGGCCAGGCTGGAGATGTACAGGGTATCGGGCACTTCCATGTCGGCGTAAGGCGCCAGTACCGGATCAGTCGTCGGCACCGCCAGTGGATCGTGGCGCATCACGTAGCTGTGCATCATGCCAATGACCTGACCACCGGCCTCGGCAATCAGGCAGTTCTGGTAGGAGAAATCCACGTCGTCCCGGGCGTATCGAATGGCACCTACATCCAGCAAGTCCTGACCGGGCTCGGCTAACTGGCTCCAGATGTAATCCGAAGCGCCCTCTGAGGAAATCTGGAACAGACGCGCAATCGCGCGCGCGTCTGCACGCACTGCCGAACGAAATTCAACTGCCATTGTTTTTTCTCTGCCAGATTTATCCAGTCCACATGTAAGAACTGCCGCAGGCTGCGATCTTTTGACCTTGATTATTAAAAACAAGATCAACAGATCGCAGCCTGCGGCAGCTCCTGCAAAAAACGCTAGCGGACCACGCCTTCTTCAATCAACAACTTGAGTATCGCCTCAGCCCCAGCTTGCGCCGTAACGCCTTTGAGCACTTGTCCGCCACCGCCACTGGCTTTCGCCGTTGCGGCTTTCATACGATCGGCGCCGCTCTTGGCCTTGATTACCTTCAGGCGCTTGGGGCGTGGCTTGGCCGGTTGCAGGCTGGCGACCGCAAGCAATTGATCATCGATGACTTCAACTTCCTGCGCTTGCAGCACGCCGCGTCGGGCCGGGCCGTAAGCGCTCTGGCGAGGCTTGGGCGCGGCGTTATCCACCGTTGCCAGAAACGGCAGGCGTACCTTCAGCCGCCGACGTTGACCGCGCGGCAAGGCCTGCAGCACCAGCGCCGAACCGCCGTCAATGGACTCGACCTGCGCCAGCCCCACCACCAGCGGCCAGCCCAGGCTCTCGGCGAGCAGGAACGGCAACATGCCCGAGCCTTCGCCGGTTTCCGCCTGACTGCCGGTCAACACCACCTGAGCACCTGCATCGCGCAGATACTCGGTCAGCGCCGGTAGCGCATCGGCGCCTTGCGGTTGCTCCAACACATGCAGTTGCTCCAGCCCCATGCCCAGGTAAGCGCGCAATGCAGGCTCGGCGATGTCGCCGGCATGCAGCACTTGCAGGTTATCCCCAGCCAGTTGCAGGCCCAGTTCTACCGCCCGCGCATCCTGCTCCGCGCGACGTGGCCGACCGGACGTCGGGTGGGCGCCGATGGACACCAGGCTGATGATTTTCGTGCTCATAACCCTTTCCTTCCCTTAAGCCGCATCGCGCTTGGCGTCGTTGCGGTAAGCCTCTACCGCCTCGATCAAGGCTTGAAGAATCTCCGCGCTCTCACCGATCACCGAGAGGTCGGCACGCTTGATCATGTCGCAGCCAGGGTCAAGGTTGATCGCCACCACCTTGTCGCAGGCACCAATGCCTTGCAGATGCTGGATCGCCCCGGAAATCCCCACTGCCACATAGACCCGTGCGGTGACCCAGGTGCCGGATGCCCCGACCTGACGATCGCGGGCCATGAAGCCGTCGTCCACCGCCACCCGCGAGGCGCCTTCGGTCGCGCCGAGGGCTTCGGCGGTCCTGTGGAAAAGTCCCCAGTCCTTGACCCCGTTGCCACCGGAGAAAATGAACTCGGCTTCGGCCATGGGGATTGCCGCCGGATCGACTGCCACCGCGCCCAGATCTTCGATCCGTGACAGGCTGCGTGCCACGGTTGTGGATAACTCCACTGGCAAGGCTTCGTGACGGGTTTCGCTGACCGGTTCGGCGCACTCGGCAGCCGCCAGAATCAATCGCGCCAGCGGACGGGCAAGGTCTTGCAGACCTGCGCCGGCTCGACCAATGCACTCCTGATCCTTGACCTGCCAGATCCGCGTGGCCGGGCGCTCGCCCAGTGCCGCGGCAAAACGCCGACCGAGTTCGCCGCCGCCACTGCGGCTGTCCGGCAGCAACCAGTGACGCGGGTTGAACTGGTTATCCACAGCCCGCAGGCCCTGGACCCGTTGCTCTGGTGCATAACCGCTGAATTCTTCACCTTCCAGCACCAGCAGGCGGTCGACGCCCGCCGTGGCGAAAGCGTTTTCCTTGTGCTCGCCGAACACCACGGCCAGCACTGCACCGTCCTTGCCGGCCAGTTGATGGGCCAGGCCCAGCAAGTCGCGGTCGTGGCTGCTCAAGCGACCACCGACCATGTCCGGCACCACGCTGATGTAAAACGCCGGCGCGGCCACCTGATGCAATGGCAACTGCACTTCAACAGCGGCTGAACGTTTAGTCGCCCCACCCTGCTGGGCGCCGCTACGGTCGATACGCTTGATGCCGTTCGGACCGATAAAGCCAATGCCGTGGGGATTCTTGCGGATGACGCCATTCGGCCCCATCCAGCTGTGTTGCGCCGGTTGCATGGCCGCGTGTAGCGGGTGCAGCCGGTTGCGGGCGATCCATTCGGCCCGCGGGTCGCGGCGGATAATGTCGCTCATCAGTGCACCTCCGCAGGTTCACGTTTGGCCGGCGCGGCCGGCTTTGCCGCGTCGTCTTCCAGCAGCGCGTCGGCCACCAGTTCGGCAATGTCCTTGATCAGGGGACGGGGTTCGACTACGCCTTCGAGCATCGCCGTGCATTGTGGGCAACCCACGGCCACCAGTTCGGCGCCGGTTTCGCGGATGTCTTCCATGCGCATGTCGGGAATACGTTGCTTGCCGGGAATGTCGGTGATCGGCGCACCGCCACCACCGCCGCAGCAGCGCGAACGGAAGCCGGAACGTTGCATCTCTTTCACTTCGATCCCGAGGGCGCGCAACACCTGACGCGGCGCCTCGTACTCACCGTTGTAGCGGCCGAGGTAGCACGGGTCGTGATAGGTCACGCTGTCGCCTTTGTGCTGACCGAGATTGAGCGCGCCAGCATCGATGATTTCCGCCATGTAGGTGCTGTGGTGCTGCACCAGATAGTTGCCATCGAAGGCGCCGTACTCGTTTTTCAGCACGTGGAAGCTGTGCGGATCACAGGTGACGATGCGGTTGAAACTGTACTTGGCCAGGGTCTGGATGTTGCGTTTGGCCAACAGCTGGAAGGTCGCTTCGTCGCCCAGGCGCCGGGCCACGTCACCGCTGTCACGTTCTTCGAGGCCGAGCACGGCGAAGTCGATTTTCGCCGCCTTGAGCACTTTGACGAACGCGCGCAGGGTGCGCTGGTTGCGCATGTCGAAGGCGCCGTCGCCGACCCAGAACAGCACGTCGGTGGATTTCTTTTCGCTGAGCAGATTGAGGTTCAAATCCGCCGCCCAGTTCATCCGCCCGCCCGGCGCGAAACCGCCCGGGTTGTCAGTGGCGATCAGGTTTTCCAGGACTTCGGCGCCCTTGTTCGGGGTTGCGCCTTTTTCCAGGGTCAGATGGCGACGCATGTCGACGATGGCATCGACGTGCTCGATCATCATCGGGCATTCCTCGACACAGGCACGGCAGGTGGTGCACGACCACAGGGTTTCGGCGTCCACCAGACCGTTGACGATCGGTTGATGCGGATTGCCTGCGTGCTCACCGATGGCCTTGCCCGGATACGGACTGCCGGCAAACTTGGCATCGGTGCCGCCGGCCAGGCCGACGACCATGTCCTGAATCAGTTTTTTCGGGTTCAGTGGCTGGCCGGCGGCGAACGCCGGGCATGCCGCTTCGCATTTACCGCACTGCACGCAGGCGTCGAAGCCGAGCAACTGGTTCCAGGTGAAATCCTTGGGTTTTTCCACGCCCAGCGGCGCGCTCGGGTCGTTGAGATCCAGCGGTTTCAAACCGGTGGAGCGACCGCCACCAAAGCGCTCGGCGCGACGGTGCCAGGCCAGGTGCAAGGCACCGGCGAAGGCGTGCTTCATCGGCCCGCCCCAGGTCATGCCGAAGAACAGTTCCGACACGCCCCACAGCACGCCAACGCCGAGAATCGCCGCCAACAGCCAGCCACCGAAGTTTTCCGGGAGGATGCCCGCCACCGGCAGGGTCAACAGGAAGAACGAGGCCGAGAACGCCAGCAGGCTTTTCGGCAGGCGCATCCACGGGCCTTTCGACAGGCGCGATGGAGGGTTGCGCCGGCGCAGGTAAACAAAGATCGCACCGACGAACATCACAGCCGTCATCAGCAGCAACGCATAGCCGAGGAAGCGGTTATGCAGGCCGAAACCGTGCACCAGAATCGCCAGCACGATGGACGCTACCGCACCGCCAGCCGTGGCGACGTGGGTGTTGGCAATGTATTTGTCCCGCGCGACCACATGGTGCAAGTCGACCATGTAGCGCTTGGGCATGGCGAACAGGCCGCCGATCAGGTCGACTTTCGAAGCCCGGCCCCGGCGCCACATATTCACCCGCCGCAAAGCACCGAGGACACCAAGGCCCAGGGCAGCGAACAGCAGGATTGGAAGAAGGGTGTTCAACATAGGTGAAGCTCCCAAAGACCGCAGGGTCTTGCAGGCCAAACTACCTGGATGCCTTGCCCGATTCCTTGTAGGAGCGAGCTTGCTCGCGAAAAACCTGAGAACGTCGCGTTAAATCAGACTCCCCGCGTCATCGTTCACGTCCATCGCGAGCAAGCTCGCTCCTACAAGGGTTATCCACAAGCTCTTAGAAATCCTTGCACAACCGCAGCGCGTCGTAGATCGCGGCATGCACGTTGCGCTGTGCCACGCAGTCACCGATGCGGAACAGCAGGTAGCCGTCGCCGCTCTGCTCCAGGCAAGGTTGCGGCTTGATCGCGAACAAGGCTTCGACGTCGATCTGGCCTTTGTTGCGCGAGCCTTCCTTCAAGGCGTAGTAGATTTCCTCGTCCGGGCGCACACCGTTTTCGATGACCACCTGGTCCACCACCCGCTCCTCTTTGGCACCGGTGTATTCGTTTTCCAGCACTGCCACCAGCTTGTCGCCTTCGCGGTAAACCTTCTCCAGCATCATGTCGCCGGTCATGATCACTTCTTTCGGGTACATGCTGCGGTAGTACGTCGGGAACGACGTGCCGCCAATCGCCACGCCTGGCTTGATGTCGTCGGTGACGATTTCGACCTGGCTGCCCTTGTCCGCAATGAAGTCGGCGGTAGACATGCCGGTGAACTCGCAAATGGTGTCGTAAACCAGCACGTTCTTGCCAGGCAGAACCTTGCCGTCGAGCACATCCCAGCTGCTGACCACCAGGCCTTCAGCCGCACCCCAGTGTTCGTTCTGCTCGATGAACGGATGTCCACCGACAGCCAGCACCACCACGTCTGGACGCAGGTCCATGATGGTCGGCGCATCCGCCGCAGTGCCCAGGCGCAGATCGACTTTCAACCGAGCCAGTTCCAGCTGGTACCAGCGGGTGATACCGGCGATCTGGTCCCGTTGCGGTGCTTTCGAAGCGGTGGTGATTTGGCCGCCGATGAATTCTTTCTTCTCGAACAGGGTCACGTTGTGGCCACGTTCGGCGGCAACGCGAGCGGCTTCCATCCCCGCAGGGCCGGCGCCAACGACCACCACTTTGCGTTTCACGCCGGTGGTTTTTTCGATGATGTGCGGCAGGCCCATGTATTCACGGGAAGTTGCGGCGTTCTGGATGCACAACACATCCAGGCCTTGGTATTGACGGTCGATGCAGTAGTTGGCCCCGACGCACTGCTTGATCTGGTCGATCTGGCCCATCTTGATCTTGGCGATCAGGTGCGGGTCGGCGATGTGGGCGCGGGTCATGCCGACCATGTCGACGTAACCGCCCTCCAGAATGCGCGTGGCCTGGTTCGGGTCCTTGATGTTCTGCGCGTGCAGCACCGGAACCTTGACCACTTCCTTGATCCCGGCCGCCAGGTGCAGGAACGGCTCGGGCGGGTAACTCATGTTCGGAATCACGTTGGCCAGGGTGTTGTGAGTGTCGCAACCCGAGCCGACGACGCCGATGAAATCGAGCATGCCGGTGTCGTCGTAATACTTGGCGATCTGCTTCATGTCTTCGTGGGACAGGCCGTCCGGGTGGAACTCATCACCGCAGATGCGCATGCCCACGCAGAAGTCGTCACCGACCTCGGCGCGCACGGCTTTCAAGACTTCCAGGCCGAACTTCATGCGGCCTTCGAAGGTGCCGCCCCATTCGTCGGTACGCTTGTTGACGCGCGGGCTCCAGAACTGGTCGATCATGTGCTGGTGCACGGCCGACAATTCCACGCCGTCCAGGCCACCGGCCTTGGCACGACGCGCAGCCTGCGCATAGTTGCCGATCACCCGCCAGATTTCTTCCGGCTCGATGGTCTTGCAAGTGGCACGGTGCACCGGCTCACGCACGCCCGACGGCGACATCAACGTTGGCCAGTTAAAGCCGTCCCAACGCGAGCGACGACCCATATGGGTAATCTGGATCATGATCTTGGCGCCGTGCTTGTGCATGGCATCGGCCAGATTCTGGAAGTGCGGAATGATGCGGTCGGTGGACAGGTTCACCGAGCTCCACCACTCCTGCGGGCTGTCGATCGCCACGACGGACGAGCCACCACAAATCGCCAGGCCGATCCCGCCCTTGGCTTTCTCTTCGTAATACTTGACGTACCGGTCGGTGGTCATGCCGCCGTCGGTGGCATAAACCTCGGCGTGCGCGGTGCTGAGCACGCGGTTGCGGATGGTCAGTTTACCGATCTGGATCGGTTGGAACATTGCTTCGAAAGCCATGGCGGGTTCCTCGACTTACAACGGCTTGACGGTGAACAAACCGTCTTCGTGGCCCTCTTCGGAGCCACCGTAGACTTGCTCGGCCACGGTGCGGATCTTGCTGCCGCGAGCGGCCAGGATCTGGTCCATGGCCCCTGCAAACCAGCCAGTGAACATGTAGTCGACCTTACGTCCGACCTTGCCGTACACATAGACGAATGCCGAGTGTTCGAGCTTGACGCTGGCAGTGCCTTTGTCGAGATCGATGTCCTGAATCTTGAACAGGCCCCAGCCGCGCTGCGACAGGCGCTTCATGTAGTGTTCGAATACCGCAACGCCTTCCAGGCCGTGGCATTCGGCTTCTTTTTCACACCAGTGCCAGGCGGACTTGTAGCCGGCCTTGTAGAGGATTTCGGCATAAGCGTCAGCGCCCAGCACTTCCTCGATGCCCATGTGGTTGTTGACGAAGAAGTGACGCGGTACATACAGCATCGGCAGGGCGTCGGAGGTCCAGACACCGGTTTCGCTGTCGACTTCGATTGGCAATTGCGGGGCGATTTTGGCCATGGAAACTTGACTCCAGAAAATTCGTTGCGTTGCCCGCTGCACGGACGGCAGCGGGAAAGGATTCAGAGATGCGGCGGCTTATTCGCCCCAAACGTCCTTGAGGACATTCACCCAGTTCTCACCCATGATCTTGCGCACCACGCGCTCGGAGTGGCCGCGCTTGAGCAGGGTCTCGGTCAGGTTCGGGAACTCGCCCACGGTGCGGATGCCCAGCGGGTTGATGATCTTGCCGAAGCTGGTCAGACGGCGGGCATAGCCCTTGTCATGGGTCAGGTATTCGAAGAAGTCCTGGCCATGGCCCTGGGTGAAGTCGGTGCCGATGCCGATGGCATCTTCGCCAACCAGGTTCATGGTGTATTCGATCGCTTCGGCGTAGTCGTCGATGGTCGAATCGATACCCTTGGCCAGGAACGGCGCGAACATGGTCACCCCGACGAAACCGCCGTGGTCGGCAATGAACTTCAGTTCTTCATCGGACTTGTTGCGCGGGTGCTCCTTGAGCCCCGACGGCAGGCAGTGGGAGTAGCAGACCGGCTTCTTGGATTCGAGGATGACTTCTTCGGAGGTTTTCGAGCCGACGTGGGACAGGTCGCACATCACGCCGACCCGGTTCATCTCGGCGACGATTTCGCGACCGAAGCCCGACAGGCCGCCGTCACGCTCGTAGCAACCGGTACCGACCAGGTTCTGGGTGTTGTAGCACATCTGCACAATACCGACGCCGAGCTGCTTGAAGACCTCGACGTAGCCGATCTGGTCTTCAAACGCGTGAGCATTCTGGAAGCCAAAGAGGATGCCGGTCTTGCCCTGTTCCTTGGCCTTGCGGATATCGGCGGTGGTGCGCACTGGAATCACCAGGTCGCTGTTCTCGCGGATCAGCTTCTGGCTGGCGGCGATGTTGTTGACGGTGGCCTGAAAGCCCTCCCACACCGACACGGTGCAGTTGGCCGCGGTCAAGCCGCCCTTGCGCATGTCTTCGAACAGTTCACGGTTCCACTTGGCAATAATCAGCCCGTCGATAACGATGCTGTCGGCGTGCAATTCGGCTGGGCTCATCAGGCTGTCCCCTTGTTAGCGATTCATGCGCCGAATCGTCTGCCGGCGCTTTGGGGCCAGCATATGCCTCGGTGCCTAAGCAGCCGGGTGCAAAAACGACAGGGGAATTGCCGAAAGCGTCAATCCGCGACAAAGGGTCGCCGTCAGGCACTATCACCGACCTGTTCAAGGCCTTCGGCTTGGGCCAGAATTCGCCGCATCACTGGAATAGAGCGGCGACCTGAATGAAATCCATCCTTCTGGCTTTGGCACTGATTGCAACCGGCGTACACGCAGCCGAGGTGGCCGACGACAACCCGTGCGACAAAGTCGAAAACGACGTCCAGACCCTCGAGTGCTCGGCCTTCAGCAAAACCACCGCCGAAGACTTGCTCAAGGAAAACCTCCAGGGCCTGAACGACCGCATGCAGTCGCAGTACGGCAAAAACCCGTCGCAACTGGCCGACATCACCGCCAAGATCAAAGCCGCCCAACAGCAATGGCTGAAGACCCGCGACGCCGACTGCGCCGTCGAAGCCTTCCCGGCCACCGGTGGCAGCAAGGCGTTCACCATTGCCCAGAACGATTGCATTGCGCGGATGAGCGACGAGCGGTCGGAGTTTTTGGAGTCGATCGGGCAGGAATAGTCCTGAATGTCCCACTGAAAGCTGGCACTACCACCAGCTTTCAATCGCCAAAAAACCCTTTTCCCACAACGCACTCTGATCTGACCTACAGCTTCCGTCCAAAGCCGCTGTTCTGCGGACTTTTCACGCAACATGCCGACAAATGTTGTTGATGGCCCATCACAAAAATATAAGTAAAGATTCGCAAATCTTATAAAAGACTTATATTCTTCCATGAACAGCATTCACTGGACTCGAAAGGCCGTAAAGCAACTCTTGAGATTGCATTCCGTTCACCAGATTCAGGTTCGTGATGCCATCACGGCGCTCGCTGGCATGCCTGAGACAGGCAATGTCAAAGCACTGGTCGGTCATGACTACGCCTATCGGCTGCGTGTCGGTAATTACCGGGTCATGTTTGATTGGGATGGCGCGATCAAAGTGGTCAGTATTCAAGAGGTCAAAAAACGCGATGAACGCACCTACTGACATTCAAATCATCAACGACGCCGAAGGCAATCCAGCCTTCGTGGTCATTCCCTATGCACAATACGTGGCACAGAAAATTGAGCCTGACTTGATCCCCCATGAAGTGGTGAGCCGTATCGTCGATGGCGCTACCCCTATCCGCGCCTGGCGCGAACACTTGAACCTTACCCAGGAAGAAGTGGCCAAACGCATGGGCATAACCCAGCCTGCCTTTGCCCAACAGGAAACCGTCGCCAAGCCCCGTAAAGCCACTCGCGAAAAAATCGCTTTGGCATTCGGCATCACGGCCAGCCAGCTTGAACTGTAAGCTGCACACCCTCTGTCACTAATGAGATTGAACATGAAAGTCTGCGGCATCGAAATCAAAGGCAGCGAAGCGATCATCGCCGTGGCCACCCTGGACGGTCAGGCGCTGGGCCATGTCGCGCTCGCCACCAAGAAAATTGCCCTGGACGATGACGATGAAGCCGCCAACGTCAAAGTATTCGCCGCTCAGGTCGCCTCGTTTGTCCGTGAGAACTCCATCGACCGCATCGCGATCAAGAAGCGCAGCAAGAAAGGCGAGTTCGCTGGCGGGCCGACCACGTTCAAGATCGAGGGGGTTTTCCAGTTGCTGGAGAGTTGCGAGGTAGCCCTGCTGTCGCCGCAGACCATCAATGCCCAGGCCAAGAAGCACAACTTCGAACTGCCGGGAACGCTGAACAAGTATCAGCATGAGGCCTATAAGGCAGCGTGTTCGGCGTTGGTGAAAAAATAAAAGATCCTATGCCTTGGCGGTACGCCGATCCTCCCGCGGGCACCGCTCATATTTCGCCCGATAACTGCGGGTGAAGTACGACGGCGATTCAAACCCGCAGGCAATGCTCACTTCCAGCACGCTCATGTCGGTCTGACGGAGCAACTGCCGTGCTTTTTCCAACCGTAACCGCAAGTAGAAATTGCTAGGCGTATCATTCAGGTGCAGGCGAAACAGGCGCTCCAGCTGGCGCCGCGTCACCTTGATCGATTCCGCCAGTTCCAGCGTGCTTAGCGGCGGTTCGCTGTGCTGCTCCATCTCGCCAATCACATGCACCAGTTTCTTGTTGCTGATGCCGTAGCGCGTGGCGACTTCCATGCGCTGGTGGTCTTGGCGCGGGCGGATACGGCCGAGTACGAATTGTTCGCTGACCTGGATCGCCAGGCCGGGACCGTGGGCCTGGGCGATCAGATCCAGCATCAAATCGATGGAAGCCGTGCCACCAGCGGAGGTGATGCGCCGACGGTCGATCTCGAACAGTTCCTGGGTGACGCTGAGCTGTGGATAAGACTCCTTGAACGCATCGATCGCTTCCCAGTGCAAGGTCAGGCGATGGCCGTCGAGCAGACCGGCTTCGGCGAGGATGAAGCTGCCGGTGTCGATGGCGCCGAGGGTCACGCCTTCGTTGTCCAGGCGGCGCAACCAATGTTCCAGCGCCGGGGTAGTGAACTTCAGCGGTTCGAAACCGGCGACCACCAGCAGTGTCGCGCCTTTCTTCAGCGGCTCCAGCGCCGCATCGGCGTTGACCGACATGCCGTTGCTCGCCAGCACCGCCCCGCCATCCGCGCTCAGCACATGCCAGCGATACAGCTCGCCGCGAAAGCGATTGGCGACCCGCAACGGCTCGATGGCCGAGATAAATCCGATGGCCGAGAAACCCGGCATCAACAAGAAGTAGAAATCCTGGGACATGGAGCGCACTCGCTGAGCAGGTAACAAGAGGCCAGGTAACGAGAGGGCGGGCAGCGTAGGGATGTTGATACGCCAGTTGCAAGCGGCATTCAAGAGCACAGGTCGCTGCAGTGCAAGAGCTGGTCGCCGCAGTGCGCTTTCATCGGTGCTTTGCTGCGTAACTTGGCATCACCGGCGCATCAGACACCGGAACTCACAATAAACGAACTGCCGAGGAACCTGAGATGAAACGACTGATCAGCAGCTGTGTTCTTGCACTCAGTGGTACCGCTTTGCTGAGCGCCAGTGTCATGGCCGCCGAACCCGCCGCGTGCCAGAACGTGCGCATGGGTGTAGTGAACTGGACCGACGTGATCGCCACCAGTGCCATGACCCAGGTATTGCTCGATGGCCTCGGCTACAGCACCAAACAAACCAGCGCCTCCCAGCAAATCATCTTTGCCGGGATCCGCGACCAGCGTCTGGACCTGTTCCTCGGCTACTGGAACCCGCTGATGACCCAGACCATCACCCCGTTCGTCGACGCCAAACAGGTCAAGGTGCTTGAAGCGCCAAGCCTGCAGGACGCCCGCGCGACCCTCGCCGTGCCGACCTACCTCGCCGACAAGGGCCTGAAAACCTTCGCTGACATCGCCAAATTCGAAAAGGAACTGGGCGGCAAGATCTACGGCATCGAGCCTGGCTCGGGCGCCAACACCCAGATCAAGGCCATGATCTCCAAAAACCAGTTCGGCCTTGGCAAGTTCCAGCTGGTCGAATCCAGCGAAGCCGGCATGCTCGCCGCCGTGGATCGCGCCGTACGTCGCAACGAAGCCGTGGTGTTCTTCGGCTGGGCGCCGCACCCGATGAACGTCAACGTCAAGATGACCTACCTCACCGGCAGCGACGACGCCCTCGGCCCGAACGAAGGCAAGGCCACCGTGTGGACCGTCACCGCACCGACATACACCGAACAATGCCCGAACATCGGTCGCCTGCTGAGCAACCTGACGTTCACCGCCGAAGACGAAAGCCGGATGATGCAGCCGCTGCTGGATCACAAGGACGCTTTCGAGTCGGCCAAACAATGGATCAAGGATCACCCGCAGGACAAAAAGCGCTGGCTTGAAGGTGTCACCACCTTCGATGGCAAACCGGCCGCTGAAAACCTGCAACTGACCAGTAAATAAACTCGATAGAACCACCGAGTCGCAGCCCCAACAGGCTGCGAACGGGACCACCACGCCTGGCCAAAACCAAAAACTCGCCTGTAAGGAACCGCCTCATGAACCACGACGTCATCATCACCTGCGCACTCACCGGTGCTGGCGACACGACCAGCAAAAGCCCCCACGTGCCGGTCACCCCGAAACAAATCGCCGCTGCCGCCGTGGAAGCCGCCAAGGCCGGCGCCACCGTGGTTCACTGCCATGTGCGCGACCCGCAAACCGGCAAGTTCAGCCGTGACGTGGCGCTGTACCGCGAAGTGATGGAGCGCATCCGCGAGGCGGACGTGGACATCATCGTCAACCTCACTGCCGGCATGGGCGGCGACCTGGAAATCGGCGGCGGCGAGAACCCGATGGAATTCGGCCCGAACACCGATCTGGTCGGCCCGCTGACCCGCCTGGCCCACGTCGAAGAACTGCTGCCGGAAATCTGCACCCTCGATTGCGGCACCCTGAACTTCGGCGACGGCGACACCATTTACGTGTCCACCCCGGCGCAACTGCGCGCTGGCGCTAAACGCATTCAAGAGCTGGGCGTTAAAGCCGAGCTGGAAATCTTCGACACCGGTCACCTGTGGTTCGCCAAGCAGATGATCAAGGAAGGTCTGCTCGACAACCCGTTGTTTCAGCTATGCCTGGGCATCCCTTGGGGCGCGCCGGCGGACACCACCACCATGAAAGCCATGGTCGACAACCTGCCGGCCGACGCAGTCTGGGCCGGCTTCGGTATCGGTCGCATGCAGATGCCGATGGCGGCGCAAGCGGTGTTGCTCGGCGGCAACGTGCGCGTCGGCCTGGAAGACAACCTGTGGCTGGACAAAGGCGTGCTGGCGACCAACGGCCAACTGGTCGAGCGCGCCGGCGAAATCCTCAGCCGCCTCGGCGCCCGCGTCCTGACCCCGGCGGAAGGCCGGGCAAAAATGGGCCTGACCAAGCGCGGTTAACCCCACACACTTTTCCCCTGTAGGAGCGAGCTTGCTCGCGAAAAAGGTACAGCCGACGCCACTCCGCGCCTGGAATACCATCGCGAGCAAGCTCGCTCCTACAAGGATCACCGAACTCTTCAGGAATCGACCATGAGCTTTATCACCGAAATCAAAACCTTCGCAGCGTTAGGCAGCGGTGTCATCGGCAGCGGCTGGGTGTCCCGTGCCCTCGCCCATGGTCTGGATGTAGTGGCCTGGGACCCGGCCCCCGGCGCCGAAGCCGCCTTGCGCAAACGCGTCGCCAATGCCTGGGGCGCGCTGGAGAAACAAGGCCTGGCGCCGGGTGCATCGCAGGATCGCCTGCGCTTTGTCGCGACCATCGAAGAGTGCGTGCGCGATGCCGATTTCATCCAGGAAAGCGCCCCGGAGCGACTGGAGCTGAAACTGGACCTGCACAGCAAAATCAGCGCGGCAGCCAAGCCCAATGCATTGATCGGTTCCAGCACCTCTGGCTTGCTGCCAAGCGAGTTCTACGAGAGTGCCACGCACCCGGAGCGCTGCGTGGTCGGTCACCCGTTCAACCCGGTTTACCTGCTGCCGTTGGTGGAAGTGGTCGGCGGCAAAAACACCGCCCCTGAAGCGGTGCAAGCCGCGATGAAAGTCTATGAATCCCTGGGGATGCGCCCGCTGCACGTGCGCAAGGAAGTGCCGGGCTTCATCGCCGACCGTCTGCTCGAGGCGCTGTGGCGTGAGGCACTGCACCTGGTCAACGACGGTGTGGCGACTACCGGTGAAATCGACGATGCAATCCGTTTCGGCGCCGGTTTGCGCTGGTCGTTCATGGGCACCTTCCTGACCTACACCCTGGCCGGTGGCGATGCCGGCATGCGTCACTTCATGGCCCAGTTTGGCCCGGCGTTGCAATTGCCGTGGACCTACCTGCCGGCACCGGAGCTGACCGACAAGCTGATCGACGATGTGGTCGATGGCACCAGCGATCAACTGGGCAAACACAGCATTTCAGCGCTGGAGCGCTATCGTGATGACTGCCTGCTGGCGGTGCTGGAGGCGGTGAGGACCACCAAAGAGAAGCATGGAATGGCGTTCAGCGAGTAACCAAACCGCAGGCCCGGCCCCATCGCCAGCAGGCTGGCTCCCACAGGAGAACGCATTCCAATGTGGGAGCCAGCCTGCTGGCGATGACGGCATTCCAATCACAATCTGTTCTGGATCAGTCATCATGCCCACCCTCACCACCTACCAAACCACCATCATCCCCGACTGGGTCGACTACAACGGCCACCTTCGCGACGCTTTCTACCTGCTGATATTCAGCTACGCCACCGACGCGCTGATGGATCGCCTGGGCCTGGACAGCAGCAGCCGCGAAGCCACCGGCAACTCGCTGTTCACCCTCGAACTGCACCTCAACTACCTGCACGAAGTGAAGCTCGACGCCCAAGTCGAAGTGCACACTCAAATCATTGCCCACGACAGCAAGCGCGTGCACCTCTATCACAGCCTGCATCTGGTCGATGACGCCCAGGAACTGGCAGGCAACGAACAGATGCTGCTGCACGTGAATCTCGCCGGGCCGCGTTCGGCCCCGTTCAGCGAACAGTCCTTGAGCCGTCTGCAAGCCATCGTCGCCGAACAGGTAGACCTGCCAACACCCAAGTACATTGGCCGAGTGATCGCATTACCCCAAAAAAAATAACAAGGAGATCGCCATGAACACCGCCGCTGCATTTGCCGACTTTCGTACCTATCCGTTGATCAGCGCGCTGACTGGTGTGCAGACTCTGGCGGACCATGTTCTGGTGAAGTGGGCCGATAACCGTGTCAGCCCTTTCCACCATCAATGGCTGCGGGACAACTGCCCGTGCCCGCAATGCGTCTACACGGTGACCCGCGAGCAAGTGCTGGAAATCGTCGATGTGGCTCAAGACCTGATGCCCGATAACGCCCGTATAGACAGCGATGGCTGCCTGGCGGTGGATTGGCAGGACGGCCACTGCAGCCGCTTCGACCCCGGCTGGCTGCGTGCCCACGCCTATGACGATGATTCCCGCGCCGAGCGTCAGCAGCGCAAGCCGAAAGCCAGGCTCTGGCACAGCGATTTGCAGTTGCCGGTGTTCGAGTATCAAGCGCTGATGAACGACTCCGACGCCTTGTTGCAATGGTTGTTGGCGGTACGGGACGTAGGATTGACCCAGGTCCGTGGCGTGCCCACCGAGCTCGGCTCACTGAAACTGATCGCCCAACGGATTTCCTTCATCCGCGAGAGTAATTTCGGCGTGCTGTTCAACGTGCAATCCAGGGCCGACGCCGACAGCAATGCCTACACCGCCTTCAACCTGCCGCTGCACAGCGATTTACCAACCCGTGAGTTGCAACCGGGGCTGCAGTTCCTGCATTGCCTGGTCAATGACGCCGAGGGTGGCGAGAGCATTTTTGTCGATGGTTTCGCCATCGCCGACGCCTTGCGCCGGGAAGACCCCGAATCCTTCAGTAGCCTGTGTGAAATTCCCGTGGAGTTTCGCAACAAGGACCGTCACAGCGACTACCGCTGCCTGGCGCCGATCATTGCCCTGGATGCGTTGGGACAGGTGTCGGAAATCCGCATGGCAAACTTTCTGCGCGGGCCGTTCGATGCGTCGGTGGAACAGATGCCCAGGCTCTATCGCGCCTACCGGCGCTTTATCGCGATGACCCGCGAGCCTCGATTCAGGTTGATGCAGCGGCTCAATCCCGGCGAGCTGTGGTGCTTCGACAACCGCCGCACCCTGCATGCCCGCAATGCCTTCGACCCGGCCACCGGGGCGCGGCATTTCCAGGGTTGCTATGTCGACCGGGATGAGTTGTTGTCGCGCATCCTCGTGTTGCAACGCTAGTCCGCGTCATCGTTCTTCGCTGGCAAGCCCGCGCCTACAGAGATCACACCGTCCCTGTAGGAGCTGGCTTGCCAGCGAAGGCATGGGGCCTGCCAACACCGATCCGCAGGCGAAAAAAAGCCCCGATCAAGCCGTGACAGGATCGAGGCAGAGGGTACTGTTGAGGAGCTGCCGTGCGAGGGTGACCAAACCTTCGTGAAGCGAGCTGAGTCCAGTGTGCCCACTACCCCGCGAGCCAGGTTAGCCGAAAACGACATGTTCATAACCAATTGAGCCATTGCGACAATTCGCCCTTGCCGACACCCGGCACCCCCACCAGAATCGAACTACGACACCGTTCCCTGAAGAAGGATTGCGTCATGATGCACGCCGATTTGATAGACCAGGAAGACCTGTTGGGCCAGCTCAAGTCGTTGGGATTCAACGTACCCAGTGGAGCCACCGCCGAGCAGGCTTGCGAGTGCGTGGTAAGGGGCCTGGACGATACTCGGGCGTATGAGCTTCGCAAGATGGTCAAGGAGATGTACACCAGCAGCGCGACGATCCTGCCGGCAGTGCGCCAGGCCATCGACAAACAATTGCTGCCGGCGTTGTCGGAGTACCAGCAGAGCCACACCGCCCGATAAAACGCCTTCGCGAGCTGGCTCGCTCCCACATTGGTTCTGTGAACAACACAGATCAAATGTGGGAGCGAGCCTGCTCGCGAATGAAGTCGACCCGGTCTAGAGCCTTACACTGGCAAACGTCGACTCATTGCGCGCCTGGCTCAGTGCCGACAACGGCCCGGACAACGGCGACAGCACCAGCGCTTGCGGCAGCGGCATCATCGCCACTTGTTGTGTGGTGTTGGACCCTACGCGCTCGTCACGCGGTGGAATGCCGAAGTATTCGCGGTAGCACTTGGAGAAGTGCGGCGTGGACACGAAACCACAGACCGACGCCACTTCGATGATCGACATCGGCGTTTGCTTGAGCAATTGCCGCGCGCGGATCAAACGCAGCTTCAGGTAGTAACGCGACGGCGAACAGTGCAGGTATTTCTGGAATAACCGCTCGAGCTGACGACGGGACACCGCGACATAAACCGCCAGTTCGTCGAGGTCGATCGGCTCTTCGAGGTTGGCTTCCATCAACGCGACGATTTCCTGCAACTTCGGCTGGTTGGTGCCGAGCATGTGCTTGAGCGGCACACGCTGGTGATCCTGCTCGTTACGAATGCGCTCGTAGACAAACATTTCCGAGATCGCGGCGGACAGTTCACGCCCGTGATCACGGCTGATCAGGTGCAGCATCATGTCCAGCGGCGCGGTGCCGCCCGAGCTGGTGAAACGGTTACGGTCGAGGGTGAACAGACGGGTGCTCATGGCTACCCGTGGGAAAGCTTCCTGCATCGCCGCCAGGCATTCCCAGTGCACGCTGCAATCGAAACCGTCGAGCAGGCCGGCG
Source organism: Pseudomonas sp. GV085 (assembly GCF_003050925.1). GTDB lineage: Bacteria > Pseudomonadota > Gammaproteobacteria > Pseudomonadales > Pseudomonadaceae > Aquipseudomonas. The sequence continues at coordinate 148,440 of NZ_QAOV01000005.1, forward strand.
CAGGCCAGGGCCCAGCTGCCGGTGCACACCGCGCCGAGGCGGCGGGACTGGCGGGCCTGGCTTTGCAGCCACGACACGTGTTCGCGGGTCACCGTGCGCTGGATGCCGATGCCACCGCAAACAATCACGGTGTCCATTGGCGGGGCTTTGTGCATTGAGGCGTCGGGGGTGATCTGCAAGCCGTCACTCGCCCAGACCTGACCGCCATCGACGGTGAGGGTGGTCCAGCGATACAGCTCGCGACCGGACAACTGGTTAGCCATGCGCAGGGGTTCCACTGCGGACGCCAGGGAAATCAGCGTGAAATTGTCCAGCAGCAGAAAGCCGATGGATTGAGGCGCACGGTTCTGGGGTTGGGCCCCGGAGTTGAACGTCGTCATCGCGGTATCTCCTCACACAAAGCGGGTGATGGCCTCAGGCGGAGGCTCTTTTTATGGCCATCGTTCTCGCTTGGGAGACGGGCTTTGTAATGACAGAGCAATTGCCATGCCTATTTTTGAATGCGCGTTCAATAACTCCTGAAAACGACGTCGGAATGTGTCTATATATGTCTTGCAAGGCAGGGGGATTTAAATGGCCATCAGGACTGGCAAGCGCCCCGGCCCACAAGCTGTGAGCAATTCGGTAGCACTTGTGGGAACGGCGTTGCGCCGTGATGGAAAGGAGTGTCACCGCAGGCACGGGTGACAAGCGGTCGAAGGCCGGTTGGCCCTCGATCAGTGGCAAGCCGATTTATCTGTGAGCGACGCGCTAAAAGGTGGCGCGTTTTCGAGCGGGTGTTCACTTAGCGCGCAGTTTTGACTGGTCTGGCGCTATCGCGAGCAAGCTCGCTCCCACAGGGATCGAGGTGATCACAATTTTTGTGACCGACGCAAAACCTGTGGGAGCGAGCTTGCTCGCGATGAAGGCGACTCGGTCTCAGCACTCCACCGCGCTAACCGCCAACCCACCCCGCGATGTCTCTTTATATTTGTCATGCATATCGGCACCGGTATCGCGCATGGTGCGGATCACCCGGTCCAGCGAAATAAAGTGCTGGCCATCACCGCGCAATGCCATTTGCGCCGCATTGATCGCCTTCACCGCGGCAATCGCGTTGCGCTCGATGCACGGCACCTGGACCAGTCCACCCACCGGGTCGCAGGTCAGGCCGAGGTTGTGCTCCAGACCGATCTCCGCCGCGTTGCACAGTTGCTCTGGTGTGGCGCCAAGAATTTCCGCCAGCCCGGCCGCCGCCATGGCGCAGGCCGAACCGACTTCGCCCTGACAGCCGACTTCGGCACCGGAGATCGAGGCGTTCTTCTTGCACAGGATTCCCACTGCCGCCGCACTGAGGAAGTAATCCACGACATTGGCGTCGGTCACCGCTTCGCTGAACTTCATGAAGTAGTGCAGTACCGCCGGAATGATCCCCGCCGCGCCGTTGGTCGGTGCCGTGACCATGCGCCCGCCGGCGGCGTTTTCTTCATTGACCGCCAGGGCGAACAGGTTGACCCACTCCATGGCGCTCAAGGTCGAGCCGATCACGTTGGGTTTGTTCAGTTCCTGCAGGCTACGGTGCAGCTTGGCCGCACGACGGCGCACGTTCAGCCCGCCGGGCAGGATGCCTTCGTGCTTCAGGCCTTGTTCGACGCAATCCTGCATGGCGCGCCAGAGCTTCATCAGGCCGCTGCGGATTTCGTCCTCGCTGCGCCACACCCTCTCGTTAGCCATCATTAACTCAGCCACGCGCAGCTTGTGCTTTTTGCACAGTTCCAGCAGCTCGGCCGCACTGGAAAAGTCATAAGGCAACACAGTGCGGTCGAGGTCGACGACACCGCTGGAGGCCTGAGCCTCATCGACGACAAAACCGCCGCCAACCGAATAGTAGGTGTCGCGATGCAACTCGCCATCATCACCCTCGACTATCAAGGTCATGGCGTTGGGATGGAATGGCAGGTTCTCGTCGATCAGGCGCATGTCCCGGGCCCAGATGAAGGGCACCGGCAAGCGATTGTCGAGCAGCAGCGTATCGCTCTCGCGCAGGGTGGCGATGCGGATGCCGATTTGCGACGGATCGATCGCATCCGGCCACTCGCCCATCAGGCCCATGATCACGGCATTGTCGCTGCCGTGGCCGATACCGGTGGCCGACAAAGAGCCGAACAGCTGGACTTCGACACGCCGTACCTGCTCGAGCAGCCCGCGCTCGCGCAGGCCCTGCACAAACAAAGCCGCCGCCCGCATGGGCCCCACGGTATGTGAACTGGAAGGGCCGATGCCGATTTTGAACAGGTCGAAAACACTGATAGCCATTACTGCCGAACTCCTGGATGGGCCCACTGCGCACGCAAAAGCGCACGCTGACGGAGCTGCTACGCTCAAGCTGCAATCCGCCGAGATGAGCGCATCATCAAGCTTTTATCCAGTTGTTCGACGTCTCTAACCGACGCACTCATGCCCACCAGCGCCGCGTGTCTTTTACGCCGTGTTTTCGCCGTTTTTTTGCGGTTCAGAGGGGAAAATCGGGCGGAAAAAATCTGTAAACGACGTCACCGACACTGGATGCGACCATCCCTGTACTGGATACGACGCACCCTGTAGGCGTCAGATTTTCACTGGTACATGATCATATCGACTCGATTGCAAGGCGACGTGGTAGAGCTGTCTCCAGAACGCCACCCAACCGCAACCTATAAGTGCGGTGGTCCAGTCGGAACACTGCCAAAAAAAACACCAAGGAGTCCATCCATGAAAGGTTCCCCGTCGTTGTTGTTGGCCGCCATGCTTAGTCTGCCGGTTCTGGCGCAAGCTGCAGAACCGGCGCAGTGCAGTACCGTAAACTTCTCCGATGTCGGCTGGACCGACATCACCGCGACTACCGCGACCACCAGCGTCGTGCTCAATGCCCTTGGCTACAAGACCAAGACCACCATGATTTCCGTGCCCGTGACCTACAAGTCCCTGGCCGACGGCAAGAACATGGACGTGTTCCTGGGCAACTGGATGCCGACCATGGAAAACGACATCAAGGCTTACCGCGATGCCGGCACCGTGGAGACCGTGCGTACCAACCTCAAGGGCGCCAAGTACACCCTCGCCGTCCCCCAGGCGCTGTACGACAAGGGCCTGCATGACTTCGCCGACATCGCCAAATTCAAGAAGGAACTCGATGGCAAGATCTACGGCATCGAGCCTGGCAACGACGGCAACCGCCTGATCCAGTCGATGATCGACAAGAACGCCTTCGGCCTCAAGGACGCCGGCTTCAAGGTCGTCGAGTCCAGCGAAGCCGGCATGCTGTCGCAGGTCGACCGCGCGCAGAAACGCGACACCGCCGTGGTGTTCCTCGGCTGGGCGCCGCACCCGATGAACAAGCGTTTCAAGATTCAATACCTGACCGGTGGTGATGACTTCTTCGGCCCGGACTTCGGTGCCGCCACCGTGGCGACCAACACCCGCAAGGGTTATGCGCAGGAGTGCAGCAACGTCGGCCAGTTGCTGAAGAACCTGGAGTTCACCGTCGACATGGAAAGTGAACTGATGGGCAACATCCTGGACGACAAGATGAAGCCTGACGCGGCCGCCAAGGCCTGGCTGAAAAAGAATCCACAGGTGCTCGATACCTGGCTCGCTGGCGTGACCACCATTGACGGTAAACCTGGCCTGGAGGCCGTGAAAGCCAAAGTGACGCCTTGAATTAGGGAGCATCGCTTATGCCGGACGGCCCACACCGTCCGGGCTGTTAATTACCTTGCATGCGGACGTTCACTACCATGCTGATTGATCAGAAAATACCCCTAGGCCAGTACATCGCGGGCTTTGTTGAATGGTTGACGCAACACGGCGCCAGCACCTTCGACGCAATCGCCGTGTCTCTGGAAACGATGATCCACGGCGTGACCTTTGCGCTGACCTGGTTCAACCCGCTGGCACTGATCGGCCTAATCGCACTACTGGCACATTTCATTCAACGTAAATGGGGTCTGACCGCGTTTGTCGTTGCCTCCTTTCTGCTGATCCTCAATCTGGGGTACTGGCAGGAAACCATGGAAACCCTCGCCCAGGTGATGTTCGCCACCCTGGTCTGCGTGGTCATCGGCGTGCCGCTGGGCATCGTCGCCGCGCACAAGCCGATGTTCTATACTTTAATGCGTCCGGTACTCGATCTGATGCAGACCGTACCGACTTTCGTGTACCTCATTCCTACCCTCACCCTCTTCGGGCTGGGTGTGGTCCCGGGCCTGATCTCCACGGTGGTGTTCGCGATTGCCGCGCCCATCCGCCTGACTTACCTGGGTATCCGCGATGTACCGGAAGAATTGATGGACGCCGGCAAGGCCTTTGGCTGCTCGCGCCGTCAGCTGCTCTCGCGGATCGAACTGCCCCACGCCATGCCAAGCATTGCGGCAGGCATCACCCAGTGCATCATGCTGTCCCTTTCGATGGTGGTGATCGCCGCACTGGTGGGCGCCGATGGCCTGGGCAAACCGGTGGTCAACGCACTGAACACTGCTGATATCGCCCTGGGCTTCGAAGCAGGCCTGGCGATCGTACTGCTGGCGATCATGCTCGACCGTATCTGCAAACAACCCGACGCCAAAGTAGGGGGTGACGCATGAGCATTATTCGCTTCGATAACGTTGACGTTATCTTCTCCAAGGATCCACGCGAGGCGCTCAAGCTGCTGGATCAGGGCATGACCCGTAACGAGATCCTGAAAAAGACCGGGCAGATTGTCGGCGTTGAAAAAGCCAGCCTGGATATCGAAAAAGGTGAAATCTGCGTACTGATGGGCCTGTCCGGCTCCGGCAAGTCCAGCCTGCTGCGCTGCATCAACGGCCTCAACACTGTCAGCCGTGGCAAGTTGTTCGTCGAGCACGAAGGCAAGCAGATCGACATCGCGTCCTGCAGCCCCGCCGAACTGAAAATGATGCGCACCAAGCGCATTGCGATGGTGTTCCAGAAGTTCGCCCTGATGCCCTGGCTGACCGTTCGCGAAAACATCAGCTTCGGCCTGGAAATGCAGGGTCGTCCCGAGAAAGAACGACGCAAACTGGTGGACGAAAAGCTTGAGCTGGTGGGCCTGGCCCAGTGGCGCAACAAGAAACCCGATGAGTTGTCCGGTGGTATGCAGCAACGCGTGGGCCTGGCCCGTGCCCTGGCGATGGACGCTGACATTCTGCTGATGGACGAACCGTTCTCGGCACTCGACCCGCTGATCCGTCAGGGCCTGCAAGACGAACTGCTGGAACTGCAACGCAAGCTGCACAAGACCATCGTCTTCGTGAGCCACGACCTTGATGAAGCGCTGAAACTCGGCAGCCGTATCGCGATCATGAAAGACGGCCGGATCATCCAGTACAGCAAGCCGGAAGAAATCGTCCTCAACCCTGCGGACGACTACGTGCGGACCTTCGTGGCTCACACCAACCCGCTGAACGTACTGTGCGGTCGCAGCCTGATGCGCACCCTGGACAACTGCAAACGTATCAACGGTTCGGTATGCCTGGATCCGGGCGGCGATTCGTGGCTGGACCTGGCCGAGGGCAACACCATCAAGGGCGCTCGCCAGAACGGGTCTGCCCTGGACTTGCAGAACTGGGTACCGGGTCAGGCCGTTGAAGGCCTGGGTCGTCGACCAACCCTGGTGGACTCGAACATCGGCATGCGCGATGCGCTGCAGATTCGTTATCAGACCGGCAACAAACTGGTGCTGCACGACAACAACAACAAGGTGGTGGGGATTCTCGGCGACAGCGAGCTGTATCACGCGCTGCTCGGCAAGAACCTGGGGTAAGGCAACAGAAACGAAAACGCCGCGAGAGATCGCGGCGTTTTTGTTTGAACCCATTGCTTGAATCACCGCCACCTCTGTAGGAGCTGGCTTGCCAGCGAAGGCGGCGCGTCAGACACACCGCGGTGGATCCTTCGCTGGCAAGCCAGCTCCTACAAGCTATGCGCTGCAACAGGTTTCGTTCACTCAGCTATAGACGCGGCCAAGGAGCTGCCGATGGCTTTCAAACTGATCGAGCACATCACGGGTGATCTGATCCTGGGTGAAGCCCATCAAGTCGTAGTCCTGGCTGCCGTTATGCAGATACACCTCGGCACGGTAGTAACGCTGACGCGCCTCATCGGACTGAGCCGATTCGGTCGGTGTGGCCAGGTACCCGTCCAGGCTGACTTCGTAGACGAAAGGATTGCCCTCTTCCATCTCGACCCGCACGCCCATGCAGCGCTTGGACTTGCCCAGCAGCGTCTGCACTTGCAGACCTCGAGCACGCATTTGCACCGTCGCATCTTCCAGCGCCGGGCTAACGTGCTTGTCCATGAAACGCTGCACGACCGACTGGTTCGGTTGCAGGTCCAGTTGGGTCAACCGCTCGCTGAAGCCACGACGACCGCGTGCCGCCAACTCGGCTTGTTCCTGTTCGATCTGCACATCCTGGCGCATGGCCTTGTGCAAGCCAAACATGAAGAACACCAGCACCACCGAGAACGGCAGACCGGCCAGCACCACCATGGTTTGCATGGCTTCGAAGTTGCCGGCGAACAGCAGGCCGATGGTCACCAGGGTGATCACCGCCGACCAGAAGATCCGCAGCCAGTGCGGTGCGTCTTCGTCGACATTGCCGCCCTTGCAGGACAGGTTGGCCATCATCACCGCGCCGGAATCCGCCGGGGTCAGGAACAGCACAAAACCGACAAAGATCGACACGCCGATCACCACTTTCGACGCCGGGTAATGCTCAAGCAACTGGTAGATCGCCATGGACGGCTGTTCCAGCGCCGTCTTCCCGAGCTCTACCGCCCCGTGGTTCATCACCAGGTCCAGGGCCGAGTTGCCGAAGATCGACAGCCACGCCAGAGTGAAGCCCAGCGGAATCAGCAGCACGCCGGCGACCAGCTCGCGCACCGTGCGACCACGGGAAATACGCGCGATGAACATGCCCACGAATGGCGCCCAGGAAATCCACCAGGCCCAGTAGAACAGGGTCCACAGGCCCAGCCAGCGGTCGGACTTCTCACTGTCGCCTTCGTACACATAGAGGTCGAAAGTCTTCAGCACCACGCCGTTCAGGTAGTCACCGACGTTCTGCACGAAGCCGTTGAGCAGATGCAGGGTCGGGCCAAACAACAGGACGAAAATCAGCAGGCCGCTGAACAGCACGATGTTGAGGTTGGACAGACGACGGATGCCGTTTTCCACGCCCGACACGGCAGCGATGGTCGCCACGGTGCTCATCACGATGATCACGATCAGCAGGTTGGTGTTGCTGTGCTCCATGCCGAACAGGTTTTCCAGCCCCGACGACACTTGCAGCGAACCAATCCCCAGATTGGTCACCAGACCCAGCAGGGTCACGAACATGCCAAAACCGTCCACCGCATGCCCGGCCGCGCCCTTGACCCAACGCTCGCCCACCAGCGGATACAGCGCCGAACGCAACGCCAACGGCTGGTTATGACGGTAAGCAAAATAGGCAACGGCCAGACCGACCAGTGCGTAAATCGCCCAGCCGTGCAGGCCCCAGTGCAGGAATGTCAGCTGAACGGCCTGACGGGCGGCAAGGTTGCTGCCGGCCACACCTTCCGGTGGGTTGAAGTAGTGGTCCAGCGGCTCGGAAGCACCGAAGTACAGCAACGAGATGCCGATACCCGACGAAAACAGCATCCCCGCCCAGGCGCCATAGCTGAAGTCCGGGGTGTCGTCCTTGCTGCCGAGCTTGAGTTTGCCGTAGGACGAAAACGCCAGGCCAACCACAAAAACCAGATAAGCGGCGATCACCACCATGTAGTACCAGCCGAAGCTGCGGGACAACCAGGCCTGGGCAATGCCGAGCATTCTGCCGGCCTCTTGCGGGGCGATGATCAGAATGGCGGTCAACAACAGAATCAACGCGGTAGAGGTGTAGAACACCCAACCGTTGACCGTCACCTTCTCGGGTGGGGTCTTTATTAGTGAGGCAGAACTCATGGCGCAGATGCTCCGGGCAGTGCGAGAGAAGAACGCAAGACAAACGGGTACCCGACCAATCGGTTAGTGGGCAGCCGACCGGCGGGTGATATAAAGACAGCCCGAAAAAAGCCCGAAACCCCTGGAGCGCCGCAGCGCGTAGGTTTCGAGCAGTTTCGGAAGTCGTTTTTTCCGTCGCTACATGTAGGAAAATTCTGTAGACAGCGACGATTTGTCGCAGATCTTATTCTTTGTTGATTGAACGTTCAATCAAAACAAAATAGACTGGCCTTCAACCCGGTAGCCGTCCTGCGTCCACCGGAAGGCCTAAGGAGATGTGCAAGATGCCCAAGGTCGGTATGCAACCCATCCGCCGCCAGCAATTGATCGAAGCCACTTTGCAGGCCGTCGATCGGGTCGGAATGGGGGACGCCAGCATTGCGCTGATCGCCCGCTTGGCCGGTGTCTCGAACGGCATCATCAGTCACTACTTTCAGGACAAGAATGGCCTGATCGCCGCCACCATGGGGCACCTGATGACGGTCCTGAGCGAGAGCGTCACCGCGCGCCGACAGGCGCTGAAAGATGACAGCCCCCGGGCGCATCTGCAGGTGATCATCGAAGGCAACTTCGACGCCAGCCAGGTCAATGGCCCGGCAATGAAAACCTGGCTGGCCTTCTGGGCCACCAGCATGCACCAGCCGTCTTTGCACAGGTTGCAGCGGATCAACGATCACCGTCTGTATTCCAACCTGTGCTGCCAGTTCCGCCGTGTGCTGCCGCTCAATGATGCGCGCAGTGCCGCCCGGGGCCTGGCAGCGTTGATCGACGGTTTGTGGTTGCGCGGCGCGCTGTCGGGAGATGCTTTCGACACTGAGCAGGCGCAACGGATCGCTTACGAATACATGGATACACAACTGGCCAAGCGGGTGAGTTAGAGCACACATAAACGCTCAACCACCGGACCGTGCCAACCACTTAATGCTCTTGCGAGGACTCTATGGCCCGTTTCGAACTGCAAAAACTCTACATCGATGGCGCTTACAGTGACGCCAGCAGCGACGCCACTTTCGAAGCCATCAACCCGGCTAACGGTGAAGTCCTCGCAACAGTACAACGTGCGACCAAGGAAGACGTCGAGCGCGCTGTGGTCAGTGCCGAAAAGGGCCAGAAAATCTGGGCTGCAATGACCGCGATGGAGCGTTCGCGCATCCTGCGTCGTGCCGTGGAAATCCTGCGCGAGCGCAACGACGAACTGGCCGCCCTGGAAACCCTGGACACCGGCAAGGCCTACTCCGAAACCCGCTACGTCGACATCGTCACCGGTGCTGACGTGCTGGAGTACTACGCTGGCCTGGTACCGGCCATCGAAGGCGAGCAGATCCCGCTGCGCACCACTTCGTTCGTCTACACCCGTCGCGAGCCGCTGGGCATCGTGGCCGGTATCGGCGCGTGGAACTACCCGATCCAGATCGCCCTGTGGAAATCCGCACCTGCCCTGGCGGCCGGTAACGCGATGATCTTCAAGCCAAGTGAAGTCACCTCGCTGACCACCCTGAAACTGGCCGAGATCTACACCGAAGCCGGCGTGCCAAACGGCGTGTTCAACGTCCTGACCGGCAGCGGCCGCGAAGTCGGCACCTGGCTGACCGAGCACCCGCGCATCGAGAAAGTCTCCTTCACCGGCGGCACCGATACCGGCAAGAAAGTCATGGCCAGCGCTTCGGCTTCGTCGCTCAAGGACGTGACCATGGAACTGGGCGGCAAATCCCCGCTGATCATCTGCGACGACGCCGACCTCGATCGCGCTGCCGACACCGCGATGATGGCCAACTTCTACAGCTCCGGCCAGGTCTGCACCAACGGCACTCGCGTGTTCGTACCGGCTCACCTGAAAACCGCTTTCGAAGCCAAAATCGTTGAGCGCGTTGCGCGCATCCGCGTCGGCAACCCGGAAGACGAAAACACCAACTTCGGCCCACTGGTCAGCTTCGCCCACATGGAAAGCGTGCTGGGCTACATCGCCAAGGGCAAGGAAGAAGGCGCCCGCGTCCTGTGCGGCGGCGAACGCCTGACCGACGGCGAATTCGCCAAGGGTGCGTTCGTGGCCCCGACCGTGTTCACCGACTGCACCGACGACATGACCATCGTGCGTGAAGAAATCTTTGGCCCGGTGATGGCGATCCTCACCTACGAAACCGAAGAAGAAGTGATCCGTCGCGCCAACGACACCGACTTCGGCCTGGCCGCCGGTATCGTCACCCGCGACCTGAACCGCGCGCACCGCGTGATTCATCAACTGGAAGCCGGTATCTGCTGGATCAACGCCTGGGGCGAGTCCGACGCGAAGATGCCGGTTGGCGGCTACAAGCAGTCGGGTGTCGGCCGTGAGAACGGCATCAGCTCGCTGAACAACTTCACCCGCATCAAATCGGTACAGGTCGAGCTGGGCGATTACGTCTCGGTGTTCTAACCCCGAGTCTTGTATTGCCTGCGAGGCCCCCTTCGCGGGCAAGCCCGCTCCTACAAAGGGCAGCGCATGACCTGTAGGAACTGGCTTGCCAGCGAATCGAGTGCGCAGCACTCGTCAGGCCTGACCTGACCAACTTCAAAGAGGGTGCATTCAATGTCCCAAGAATTCGACTACATCATCATCGGTGCCGGCTCGGCCGGTAACACCCTGGCGACCCGTCTGACCGAAGACGCCGGCGTCACCGTCCTGCTGCTCGAAGCGGGCGGCCCGGACTACCGCATGGATTTCCGCACGCAGATGCCGGCCGCCCTGGCGTTCCCGCTGCAAGGCCGTCGCTACAACTGGGCCTACGAAACCGATCCTGAGCCGCACATGGACGGTCGCCGCATGGAATGCGGTCGCGGCAAGGGTCTGGGCGGTTCCTCGCTGATCAACGGCATGTGCTACATCCGCGGCAACGCCATGGACTACGACGGCTGGGCGAAACTGCCAGGCCTGGAAGACTGGTCGTACCTGGACTGCCTGCCGTATTTCCGTAAAGCGGAAACCCGTGACATCGGCCCGAACGACTACCACGGTGGCGACGGCCCGGTCAGCGTGACCACGCCTAAAGCCGGCAACAACCCGCTGTTCCACGCCATGGTGGAAGCGGGCGTGCAGGCCGGTTACCCGCGTACCGAAGACCTCAACGGCTACCAACAGGAAGGCTTCGGCCCGATGGACCGCACCGTGACGCCCAAGGGTCGTCGTGCCTCCACCGCCCGCGGCTACCTGGACGTCGCCAAGAAGCGTTCGACCCTGACCATCGTCACCCACGCCCTGACCGACAAGATCCTGTTCGAAGGCAAGCGTGCGGTCGGCGTGCGTTACCTGGTCGGCGCCGCTGAAGAGCGAGTTGAAGTCAAAGCGCGCAAGGAAGTGCTGCTGTGCTCCGGCGCCATCGCTTCGCCGCAGATCCTGCAACGCTCCGGCGTCGGCCCGGCCGAGTTGCTGAACAAGCTCGACATTCCAGTGGTCCACGACCTGCCGGGTGTCGGTGAAAACCTGCAGGATCACCTTGAGTTGTACCTGCAATACGCTTGCACCCAACCGGTTTCGCTGTACCCGTCGCTGCTCCTGCACAACCAGCCAGCCATCGGTGCCGAATGGCTGTTCAACGGCACCGGCATCGGCGCCAGCAACCAGTTCGAAGCCGGCGGTTTCATCCGCACCCGTCCGGAATTCGAATGGCCGAACATCCAGTACCACTTCCTGCCGGTGGCGATTAACTACAACGGCAGCAACGGTGTGAAAGAGCACGGTTTCCAGGCGCACATGGGCTCCATGCGTTCGCCAAGCCGTGGTCGCATCCAGGCCAAGTCCAAGGACCCGCGCCAGTACCCGAGCATCCTGTTCAACTACATGGCCACCGAGCAGGACTGGCAGGAATTCCGCGACGGCATCCGCCTGACCCGTGAAATCATGCAGCAGCCTGCGCTGGACGCCTTCCGTGGCCGCGAGATCAGCCCGGGCATCGACGTGCAAAGCGACGAGCAGCTGGACAAGTTCATCCGCGAGCACGCCGAAACCGCGTTCCACCCGTCCTGCTCGTGCAAGATGGGCACCGACGAGATGGCCGTGGTCGATAGCGAAGGTCGCGTGCATGGCATGCAAGGCCTGCGTGTGGTCGATGCCTCGATCATGCCGATCATCACCACCGGTAACCTCAACGCACCCACGATCATGATGGCCGAGAAAATCGCCGACAAGATCCGTGGCCGCAAGCCGTTGCCGCGCAGCACCGCCACTTACTACGTGGCGGGTGAAGCACCGGTGAAGGGCAAGCCGGTGCGGGAAGTGAGCCAGACGGCGTAAGGCGGCAGACCGCGTCGAACCCATCGCGAGCAAGCTCGCTCCCACAGGTCCACGGTTGGATTGCAGATTTGTGATCCAACCGTGGACCTGTGGGAGCGAGCTTGCTCGCGATGGCACCCGATCAAACAACACACAGCTCCCAGTAATCCCCCTTCCACAGATCCAAACTTGATCCTCCCCCCTCGCAGGCCTAATCTAGCGCCACGCAATCGTTCCCCCCCTCGCAGCACCGCTCCATCGCCACTCCATACCCAGGAGGTTCACGAATGTTCGATTTCCATCCCCAGCTCAAGCAGCGCTTCGCCGCCTTGCGCACGGGTGCCGAATTCTTTTCCCTGCGTTATGTGCGCGAATCCGGGCAGTACCTGTCGGTGCGCAAGAACGTCGCCGAACCGCCGAGCCTGAGCCGTGACGAAGGGGCGATGCTGACCGTGCGGGTCAATGGCGTCGAGGCCTATGCGGCGACCAACGACCTGTCGCAACAAGGCCTGCAAGCCGCCCTCGAACGCGCCGAACTCCAGGCCCGCCGACTCAAGCCCCACGCCTTGCTGGACCTGCGTGAACAGGCTGTTTCCAGCGACCGCGCCGATTACTTTTCGCCCAACCTCGACCAGGCCTTCCCGTCCCTGAGCGACTGCTACCAACTGCTCGGTACCGAGTCGGCTGCCGTGCCCAAGGACGAACGCTTGGTAAACTGGCAGGTCAGCCTCGGCATCACCCACGTCGAGCAGATTTACCTCAACAGCGCCGGTGCCGAACTGCGCCAGGCCCAACGCTTTGTCTACCCTGGCCTGGACGTCACGGCCTACGACGGCAACGACAGCCAGACCCGCAGCCTTGGCCGCGAGAATTTCGGCCAGCAAGGCGCGGCGGACGTCATCAGCCGCTGCGGCCTGATCGGTGCCGGTGCCCAGGTGGCCGATCAGGCCCTGCAATTGCTCCTGGCGCCGAACACCCCGCAAGGCAAGCGCGACCTGCTGCTGATGCCCGATCAGATGATGCTGCAAATCCACGAGTCCATCGGCCACCCGCTGGAGCTGGACCGCATCCTCGGCGACGAGCGCAATTACGCCGGCACCAGTTTCGTCAAAGCCAGTGATTTCGGCCGCCTGCAATACGGTTCCGGCCTGCTCAACGTGACCTTCGACCCGGACATCCCCGAGGAGCTCGCCAGTTACGGCCATGACGACGACGGCACGCCCGCCAGTAAACAGTTCCTGATCCGTGAAGGCCTGTTGCTGCGCCCGCTGGGTGGTGCGTTGTCACAATTCCGTGCCGGCATGGACGGCGTCGCCAACAGCCGTGCCTGCGGCTGGAACCGCCCGCCCATCGACCGCATGGCCAACCTCAACATCGAGCCTGGCGATCAGTCCATCGAACGGCTGATCGGCGGTATCGAACACGGCGTGCTGATGTCGACCAACCGTTCATGGTCGATCGACGATGCGCGCAACAAATTCCAGTTCGGTTGCGAATGGGGCCAAATTATCGAATACGGCGAACTCAAGGGCGTGGTCAAGAACCCCAATTACCGGGGCATCTCCGCGCAATTCTGGAAGAGCCTCAGCGCCGTCGGCGATGCCAGTACCTTCAAGGTCCTCGGCACACCGAACTGCGGCAAGGGTGAACCGAACCAGGTGATCCGCGTCGGTCACGCATCACCGGCCTGCGTGTTCAGCAACGTTGATGTATTCGGAGGAGACGCCTGATGAATCCTTCAAACAGCCAGTCCGCGTCGTTCAAGGCACTGGTCAACAGCCTGCGTGAAGCGCTTCACGAGCCTGAGCAGTTCACCCTCAGCTACGCCGCCGAGTCGTCGGCCTTCGTACGTTTCAACCACGCCAAGGTGCGTCAGGCCGGTCAGGTGCAGCAGGCGAGTATCGGACTGAAGCTGATCAACGAAGGCCGCCATGCCGACCTGCACATCACCCTGGCCGGCGATCCGCAGGTGGATGCGCAGCGCCTGAGCGAAGGTCTGCAACAGTTGCGTGAAACCCTGCCACTGTTGCCTGCGGACCCTTACTTGCTGCTCAACCACAACGGCTGGCAGAGCGACAACGTGCAGTCGCACCCGCTGCCGGACACCGAGCAGGTCGTCGCGCAAATCACCCAGGCCGCCGAAGGCCTGGATCTGGTCGGATTCTATGCTGCAGGGCCTATCAGTCGTGGCTTTGCCAGTTCTTCGGGCGCCTTCGGCTGGCATCAGGCCAACAGTTTCAATTTCGACTTCAGCCTGTTCCACGAGAATGGCCAGGCCGTGAAAGCCAGCTACGCCGGGCACGACTGGAGCAGCGAAGGCTTTACCAAACGCTTCCAGCAAGCCCGCGAGCAGCTTGAGTTTCTGGGTCGGCCGCTGCGCACCCTGGCGCCCGGCCAGTACCGCGCCTACCTGGCACCGGCGGCGCTGGAAGAAATCATGGGCATGCTGTGCTGGGGTGGTTTCTCGGCACAGTCGATTGCCAGCAAAAGCAGCCCGCTGCAAAAGCTCTACGGGGGTGACAGCGCGTTCAGCCCGCTGGTCTCGCTGGATGAAAAAGTCAGCGGCTCGCTGAGCCCGGCGTTTTCCGATGAGGGTTATCCGCGCAGCGACCTTAAGTTGATCGTCGACGGCAAGACCGGGGCGCAACTGGTCGGCTCGCGCAGCGCCGCTGAATACGGTTTGACTGCCAATGGCGCCAGCGGCGGTGAATCACCGAGCGCACTGAACATGAAAGCCGGGGCATTGCCTGACGCGGACATCCTCAAGCAATTGGGCACGGGGTTGTACATCAGCAACCTGTGGTACCTGAACTTCTCGGATCAACCAGCTGCACGCCTGACCGGCATGACCCGCTTTGCCACGTTCTGGGTCGAGAACGGCGAGATCCAGGCACCGGTCAGCACCATGCGTTTTGATGACAGCGCTTTCAGCCTGCTCGGTTCGCAGCTGGAAGCATTGACCGAAGAGCGGGAGTTGTTGCTATCGGCCAGTACCTACAGCCAGCGGGCGACGGCTTCGGCGTTGTTGCCTGGGGCGCTGGTCAGCCGACTAACTTTGACACTGTAAACACGCCTACCCCTGTAGGAGCGAGCCTGCTCGCGATGGTCGTGAACGATGACGCGTGCTGCCTGGAAAAACGCAGCGCCTTCACATTCATCGCGAGCAGGCTCGCTCCTGCAGGAACGGAGTAAAGCTCACACTGACAAGAGGTCCCATGCCCAACCGCCCACCTCTCGACGCTGTCACCGCCCGCTGGGTGCCGTGGGTCGTCGCCATCGCCTTCTTCATGCAGTCCCTCGACGGGACGATTCTCAACACTGCCCTGCCAGCCATGGCCCGCGACTTGGCCGAAGACCCATTGCGCATGCAGGGCGTGATCATCGCCTACATGCTCACGGTCGCGTTGCTGATCCCGGCTTCGGGCTGGATCGCCGATCGCTTCGGCACCCGAAAGATCTTCTTCAGCGCGATTCTGTTGTTCAGCTTCGGTTCGCTGCTCTGCGCGCTGTCGAGCAGCTTGAGCATGCTGATCGGTGCCCGGGTGATCCAGGGCCTGGGTGGCGCGTTGATGTTGCCGGTCGGGCGGCTGGTAGTGTTGCGCGCCTACCCGCGTTCGGAACTGGTGCGGATCATGGGTTTCATCACCATTCCCGGGTTGCTCGGCCCCTTGATCGGTCCGACCATGGGCGGCTGGATGGTGCAATACCTGACCTGGCACTGGATCTTCCTGATCAACCTGCCCGTCGGCGTCGTCGGTTGCTACGCCGTGTGGAAATTCATCCCCGACCTTCGCGGTACCGAGCGCACCCGTTTCGATAGCCTGGGTTTCGTGCTGTTCGGCGCGGCGATGATTTTGATCACCATCGCCATGGAAGGCCTGGGCGAGCTGCACCTGCCGCATTTGCGGGTAATGTTGCTGCTGTTCGGCGGCATGGCTTGCCTGGCAGCGTATTGGCTGCGTGCCGGGCACATCGAGAACCCGCTGTTCGCGCCGTCGCTGTTCAAGACCCGGACCTTTGCCGTGGGCATTATCGGCAACCTGTTCGCCCGTCTCGGCAGCGGCGCCCTGCCCTTTCTGGTGCCATTGCTGCTGCAAGTGGCGCTGGGCTATTCGCCGTCCCAGGCCGGGATGAGCATGCTGCCGCTTGCGGCGGCGGCGATGATCGCCAAGTGGGTCGCGCGGCCGCTGATCGAGCGTTTGGGTTATCGCATCGTGCTCACCGGCAACACCCTGGCGCTGGGGATCATGCTGGCGAGCATGGGCCTGGTCAGCGAGCAGACGCCGTACTGGCTGCTGCTGTGCCTGCTGGCGATCCTCGGGGCGATCAACTCCTTGCAGTTCACCGCGATGAACACCGTGACCCTGATCGACCTCGACGACGCCAGCGCCAGCAGCGGCAACAGTTTGTTGTCGGTGGTCGCACAGTTGTCCCTGAGCCTGGGCGTTGCGTGCGCCGGTGCGTTGCTCGGTGGCTTTACCGCGGAGATTGGAAACGACGGCGTGCAGACAGTTCTGGGCGCGTTTCAACTGACGTTTGTGACGGTGGGAATCATGGCAATGCTGGCCGCGACGATCTTTTCCCAGCTGTCACGGAATGACGGACGGCGTGTTAAGCGTCCGGAACAACACATAGAGCCTTAGTTTCCGGACGATAAGTGCCTGCGCTCGACCATGCTGCGTTGAAAACAGACTCGAAATGCTCATTGGCTAAAGCCAACTCCGCTTTCTCGCCTGTTTTCGCCTTGCCTGGTCATCGCTCGGCTACTTCTCGTCCGGAAACTACGGGCGAATGGCCACCGGGCTGGTACACTGCGCGACATTTTGTTTTGCAGGCCAGTCCCGTGACCACCATCGCCACCGAATTTAATACTTTGCCGCTGTCCGCCGCCATGCTGGCTAACCTCGACTCCCTCGGTTATGCCCAGATGACGCCGATCCAGGCGCAAAGCTTGCCGGTGATCCTCAAGGGGATGGACCTGATCGCCCAGGCCAAGACCGGCAGCGGCAAGACCGCCGCGTTCGGCATCGGCCTGCTGAACCCGATCAATCCGCGCTACTTCGGTTGCCAGGCGCTGATCCTGTGCCCGACCCGCGAGCTGGCTGACCAGGTCGCCAAGGAAATCCGCCGCCTGGCCCGTGCCGAAGACAACATCAAGGTCCTGACCCTGTGCGGCGGCGTGTCCCTCGGCCCGCAGATCGCTTCGCTGGAACATGGCGCGCACATCATCGTCGGCACCCCGGGGCGTATTCAGCAGCACCTGCGCAAGGGCTCGCTGGTACTCCACGGCCTCAACACCCTGATCCTCGACGAAGCCGACCGCATGCTCGACATGGGTTTCTACGATTCCATCGAAGAAATCATCATGCAGGCCCCGGAGCGTCGCCAGACACTGCTGTTCTCCGCCACCTACCCGACAGGCATCAAGCAGTTGGCCTCGAAGTTCATGCGTAACCCGCAGCAGGTGAAGGCCGAAGCGTTCCACGACGACACGCAGATCGAGCAGCGCTTCTACGAGATTTCCCCGGACGACCGCATGAGTGCGGTGACCAAGGTGCTTGGCCACTTCCGCCCGGCCTCTTGCGTAGCTTTCTGCTACACCAAGCAGCAGGTTCAGGAAACCGTCGACCACCTGACCGCCAAAGGCATTTCCGCCGTCGGCCTGCACGGCGATCTGGAACAGCGTGACCGCGACCAGGTATTGGCGATGTTCGCCAACCGCAGCACTTCGGTGCTGGTCGCCACCGACGTTGCCGCCCGCGGTCTCGACATCGATTCCCTGGACATGGTGATCAACGTCGAACTGGCCCGTGATTCGGAAATCCACATCCACCGTGTCGGCCGTACCGGTCGCGCCGGTGAGAAAGGCCTCGCGATCAGCCTTGTCGCGCCGTCCGAAGCACAGCGCGCACAAGCCATCGAGCAATTGCAGCAGACGCCATTGACCTGGGATCAGGTCGACAACCTCACCTCCAAGGGTGGTGGTCCGCTGTTGCCGCAGATGAGCACGCTGTGCATCGCTGCCGGCCGTAAGGACAAGGTTCGCCCGGGCGACATTCTCGGCGCACTGACCGGTGATGCCGGCATCCCCGGTGCCCAGGTCGGCAAAATCGCGATTTTCGACTTCCAGGCCTATGTGGCCGTGGAGCGTGGCGTCGCCAAGCAGGCCTTGCAGCGCTTGAACGACGGCAAGATCAAGGGCCGTTCGTTGCGCGTGCGCATCTTGTAAAAACGCACCGCCCTCCTCTTGTAGGAGCGAGCTTGCTCGCGAAAAACCTGAGCCCACCGCGTGGAGCCAGGCTGCCAGCGTTATCGTTGACGCCCATCGCGAGCAAGCTCGCTCCTACAGGGACCGTAACCTCTGTGAGATTTGTGAGGACACCGTTTTGCGCTCTACCGAAGTCGTGATCATTGGCGCTGGCGCCGCAGGGTTGATGTGTGCGCTGACCGCCGCCGGGCGCGGGCGCAAGGTGTTGCTGCTGGACCATGCCAACAAGGCCGGCAAGAAAATCCTGATGTCGGGCGGTGGCCGCTGCAATTTCACCAACATGTACACGGAACCTGGCAATTTCCTCTCGCAGAATGCACACTTCTGCAAATCCGCCCTGGCCCGCTACACACAGTGGGATTTCATCGGCATGGTGGCCAAGCATGGCGTGCCGTATCACGAGAAAAAACTCGGCCAGTTGTTCTGCGATAACAAATCCAGCGACATCCTGGAAATGCTCCTGAATGAGTGCGACCAGGTCGGCGTCAGCCTGCACCTGGACACGTCGATCCAGACCATCGAGAAGCTCGAAAAGGGCTATTTGCTGGACACGACGCTCGACCAGATAACGTGCGAATCCCTGGTGATCGCCACCGGCGGCCTGTCGATCCCGACCCTGGGCGCCACCGGCTTCGGTTACCAGGTGGCCAAACAGTTTGGCCACGAACTGCTGCCAACCCGCGCCGGCCTGGTGCCGTTCACCATCACCGATCAGCTCAAGGCCTTGTGCACCGAGTTGTCTGGCACGTCGGTGGATTGCCTGGTGAGCTGCAATGACCAGAGCTTTCGCGAGAACATCCTGTTCACCCACCGCGGCCTCAGCGGCCCGGCGATTTTGCAGATCTCGTCGTTCTGGGAATCCGGCGATACCGTCGAGATCAACCTGCTGCCGGATCACGACGTACCGGACTGGCTGCAACAGCAACAGGCCGAACGCCCCAATAGCGAGCTGAAAACCCTGCTCGGGGAAATCTTCACCAAGAAGATGGCCAACCTGCTGGCGGACAACTGGTTCGTGTCCAAACCGATGAAGCAGTACACCCACGCGGAACTGGCCGATATCGCGGAAAAACTGGCGAGCTGGAAAGTCGTGCCGGCGGGCACCGAAGGCTATCGCACCGCCGAGGTGACCCTGGGTGGCGTCAACACCAATGAAGTGTCGTCCAAGACCATGGAATCGCTGAAAAGCCCGGGGCTGTACTTCATCGGCGAAGTGCTGGACGTGACCGGGCACCTGGGCGGGTTCAACTTCCAGTGGGCCTGGGCATCCGGGTATGCCGCCGCGCAGTACGTCTGATCGCACCACCCCTGTAGGAGCTGCCGAGTGAAACGAGGCTGCGATCTTTTGATCTTGAAAAGCAAAGTCAAAAGATCGCAGCCTTCGGCAGCTCCTACAGAGGCGGTATATCGCCAAGGAAGGAACAGATTTTGCTGTCTGATGTGATCGACGCCATTGCGTCGGCGTCATTAGTGGCTCAATTTAGCGTCATTGCCTCGGAAGGCCTTCGCATTTCATGTCATCGACTTCGTTCCGCCAGTCTCTGCGTCGCCTCTGGGCGCTGGATAAATTCAGCTACAGCGTGCGGGTATTCATTGCCCTGACCGGCACCATGGCGCTGTGTTGGTATCAGGATGAAATGGGCCTGCTGATCCCGTTGTTCCTGGGGATTATCGCCAGTGCCCTGGCCGAAACCGACGACAGCTGGCAGGGCCGTCTCAACGCGCTGGCGGTGACGCTGGTGTGTTTCGCGGTTGCCGCCCTGTCCGTCGAGCTGCTCTTCCCCTACCCCTCGCTGTTTATCATCGCCTTCGCCCTGGCCGCGTTCTGCCTGACCATGCTCGGCGCCTTGGGCGAGCGCTATGGCGCGATTGCCTCGGCGACGTTGATCCTTTCGGTCTACACCATGATCGGCGTGGACCAGCGCGGCGGCGCGGTCATCGATGTCTGGCACGAGCCGGTGCTGCTGGTGGCCGGTGCCGCCTGGTACGGCCTGCTCTCGGTGTTGTGGCAGGCGCTGTTTTCCAATCAGCCGGTGCAGCAGAGCCTCGCGCGCCTGTTCCGCGAGCTGGGCTTTTACCTGAAGCTCAAATCCTCGCTGTTCGAGCCGATCCGGCAGATGGACGTGGAGGCGCGGCGCCTGGAACTGGCCCAGCAGAACGGTCGGGTGGTGGCGGCATTGAACGCTGCCAAGGAAATCATCCTGCACCGGGTCGGCAACGGTCGCCCGGGGTCGAAAGTCAGCCGCTACCTGAAACTGTACTTCCTCGCGCAGGACATCCACGAACGCGCCAGCTCATCGCACTATCCATACAACGCCCTGGCCGACGCCTTCTTCCACAGCGACGTAATGTTCCGCTGTCAGCGCCTGTTGCGTCAGCAAGGCAAAGCTTGCCGAGCCCTGGCCGAATCGATCCAGATGCGCCAGCCGTTCACCTATGACGCCAGTTTCGCCGAGGCCCTGAGCGACCTGGATGCCTCCCTGGAACATCTGCGCATCCAGAGCAACCCGGCCTGGCGCGGCTTGCTGCGTTCACTGCGGGCACTGGCGGCCAACCTTGGCACTCTCGACCGCTTGCTCAGCGATGCCAGCAACCCCGACGCCCTGGCCGACGCCACCGACAGCAGCTTGCTCGACCGTTCGCCGCGCAGCCTCAAGGACGTGTGGCTGCGCTTGCGCACGCAGCTGACGCCGACCTCGCTGCTGTTCCGCCATGCCCTGCGATTGCCCCTGGCCTTGAGCATTGGCTACGCCATGGTGCATTTGATTCACCCGTCCCAAGGCTACTGGATCATCCTCACCACGCTGTTCGTTTGCCAACCGAACTACGGCGCCACCCGCCGCAAACTCGGTCAACGGATCATCGGCACCGCCATCGGCCTGACCCTGGCCTGGGCGTTGTTCGACCTGTTCCCGAACCCGCTGATCCAGTCGTGTTTCGCTATTGCCGCCGGGGTGGTGTTCTTTACCAACCGCACCACCCGCTACACCCTGGCGACGGCGGCGATCACCCTGATGGTGCTGTTCTGCTTCAACCAGGTGGGTGACGGTTACGGGCTGTTCCTGCCACGGCTGTTCGATACCTTGCTCGGCAGCCTGATCGCCGGGCTCGCGGTGTTCCTGTTCCTGCCGGACTGGCAGGGCCGACGCCTGAACAAAGTGCTGGCCAACACCTTGGCCTGCAACAGCATTTACTTGCGCCAGATCATGCAGCAATACGCGGCCGGCAAAAGCGACGACCTGGCTTACCGCCTGGCCCGCCGCAACGCGCACAACGCCGACGCAGCGCTGTCGACCACACTGGCCAATATGCTGATGGAGCCTGGGCATTTCCGTAAGGAAGCGGATGTCGGATTCCGCTTCCTGGTGCTGTCGCACACGCTACTCAGCTACCTGTCAGGCCTGGGCGCACACCGGGAAACCCAACTGCCAGCGGACGTGCATGAACATTTGATCGACGGGGCCGGGGTGAAACTGGCTGCGAGCATCGACGAAATCGCTCATGGGCTGGCGAGCAAATCCTCAATTGCGATTCAAAGCGATGAGGAAGAAGCACTTGCCTATGGACTGGAACAGATGCCCGATGAAATCGATGAGGGGCAGCGGTTGGTGCAGACGCAACTGGCGCTGATTTGTCGTCAACTCGGGCCGTTGCGGACGTTGGCGGCGCATCTGATCAAGGACACCAGTGAGGATTGAGATCTCTTGTGTCTGGGCGAGCCTCTTCGCGGGCAAGCCCGCTCCCACATTGGTTTTGTGAACGACGCAGATCTAGTGTGGGAGCGAGCCTGCTCGCGAAGAGGCCCGCTCAGACAACACAGAAACTGGCTCAACCCACTCACATCCCATGCTGCTTCACCAAATTGTCATAACTGCCGTCCACCTTCATCGCCGCAATCTCCCGGTCGAAACTGGCGACGATCTGCTCATGCTGCGGATTCTTCAGGCTGACCAGAATGTGCAGGCTGTTCTCACTCAATGCCTTGGGCAGGAATTCCACGGCGTTTCGTACCTTGGGTGA
This sequence comes from Pseudomonas sp. GV085, assembly GCF_003050925.1. Taxonomy (GTDB): domain Bacteria; phylum Pseudomonadota; class Gammaproteobacteria; order Pseudomonadales; family Pseudomonadaceae; genus Aquipseudomonas. Next base: position 170,973 of record NZ_QAOV01000005.1, read on the forward strand.
CTCACGGGACAGGTAGTAGCGGGCGACGTACTCATCTTCCAGTGTCAGTTTGACCCGGTCGGCCGCGACCATGCGCACTGCCATGGCGAAGCTGTGCACCGGGATTTTCTGCAATGAGTCGTCGTTGTCGAACGCGGGCGAATAGGCGTAACCGCGCACGATGGCAATTGGATACGTGTGCAATTGCTGCAGGTCGTTGAACTCGATGGGCACGTCTTTACGCTTGAGAAACCGTACGCGATTGAGCAGGTATTCGCCGGAGAACTGGCCGAATTTTGTACGCTCGTCGTTGTACCAGGCGTTGACCAGCACGTCGTAGCGGCCCTCGCCCACACCCATCAAGGCCCGCGCCCAGGGCACTTGTTCAAACTCACTGGCATAGCCGGCCCTGGCGAGCGCGGTACTGACAATATCCGTGGCCAAACCACCGTTGAGGAGCGTGGAATCGGTAAAAGGGGGCCAGGCATCAGCGACCAACCGCAGTTTTTCTGCCGCTGCTCCCTGAACCAGCAACAGCAATCCAATCAAAGCAAAAGCTCGATGCAATCGCGGCATGCCAGAAAATCCTTAGCGGGCGGATTGCCCAACGTGTTCTCAGCCAAACCCCAAGGCCTCGTACTGACAAGCCCGGGTACTCAACATTAGCTCATCGAAGCCACAGCACAGCGCTTCGATCCAGATTACACAAAGAAGACATCCGCGCGAGAAATGAATGATGGCATTTTGGCCTATGTCACAGATTCTTCCGCCATAAAGACATCTGGCGTGACTGCGCTTAGTATCGGAACGACGTTTTCAGGGAATCAAAACATGACAGTCGATTGGATCTGCAAACACCACAGCGACCTGGGCAAGGAGCAGCTGTACGCCATTTTGCAGCTGCGTGCAGAAGTGTTCGTCGTCGAGCAGCAATGCGCCTATCAAGACGTGGATGGCCAGGACCTGGAAGGTGACACTTGTCACTTGATGGCCTGGGACGGCAATCAACTGGTGGCCTATCTGCGGCTACTCGACCCGGAACTGCAAGGCGGGGACGTAGTGATCGGTCGGGTGGTCATTGCTCCACATGCACGAGGCGCCGGGCTTGGACACGCGTTGATGGACCAGGCGCTGGAGCAGATTGAAGAGCGCTGGCCGCAAACGCCGATCTACCTCTCGGCCCAGACGCATTTGCAGGGGTATTACGGGCGGTACGGTTTTGTCGTGACGGGCGAGGAGTTTGTCGAGGATGGCATTCCGCACATTGGCATGCGTCGCTCCTGAAGGCCCCTTCGCTGGCAAGCCAGCTCCTCCAGGGTTTATGTGAATCCTGTAGGAGCTGGCTTGCCAGCGAAGGCGTCAGCACAGATGCCGCCAATACTCAGGGATACTCCAGCACCGCCTTGATCTGCCGCAGATTACGCTCGATCCACCCGCGATCGATCGCACCCCACTCGCGAATCCGATAGCGCCCCGCATGGTTGCGCGCACCCTCTTCCTGCTCGAATTCACAGACAATATCCAGATCCGCCAGCGCCGCGATGGTGTCCTGTGCCGTGCGCCGGGGCATGCCGGTGACCTCGGTCAGCGCCGGAACACTGCTGGCCAGCCCGCTGTCGATCAGGTACGCCACGTACAACCGGCGGTAGAAGCTGCTCTTGGTCTTGCTCACGTCCATTCATTGCTCCTTAAAAGATCGCAGCCTGCGGCAGCTCCTACAGATCCCGCCACGTCAGGTACACCCGCACATCAAATTCCACCTGGTGATAACCCGGCAGCATGTGCTCGCACAGTTTGTAGAAGGCCTTGTTGTGGTCCGACTCCTTGAAGTGCGCCAGCTCATGCACCACGATCATTTTCAGGAACTCGCAAGGCGCTTCCTTGAACAGCGACGCGATGCGGATTTCTTTCTTGGACTTGAGCTTGCCGCCCTGCACCCGGGAAATCGTGGTGTGCAGGCCAAGGGCACGGTGGGTCAGGTCCAAGCGGTTGTCGAACAGCACCTTGTCGATGGCCGGGGCATTACGCAGGTATTCCTGCTTGAGGTCCAGGGCATAGGTGTACAGCGCCTTGTCGCTCTGCACCCCGTGCTTTTGCGGGTAACGCTGGCTCAGGTAATCGCCCAGCCGACCGTCGGCGATCAGCTGGCGCACCGAATCCTGCAATGTGGCGGGATAGGCCTGGAGATATTTCAACACGGTCATCGGGGCGGCAATACAGGTCACTGAAAGGTCGCCAGTGTAGCGAATTCAGCGGGCCAGCGCGCTCCAGTCAAATGGCTGGGCAAAGACCCCGGTGTCTTCGGCCATCATCGGCCGGGCCACCAGAAAACCTTGCACATATTCACAGCCATTGGCTTGCAGCCATTCAAACTGCGCGGCGGTTTCGACCCCTTCGGCAATCACCAGCATCCCGAACTGTTTGCACAGGTCGATCACACTGCGCACCAGCGCCGCATCCCGTACCGACTCTGGCAACCGGGCGATCAAATGGCGATCGATCTTGAGGGTATCCAGCTCCAGGTCGCGCAAGTGCGTCAGGGAGCAGGGGCCGGCCCCGAAGTCATCCAGTGCCACTCGTACGCCCAGATTGTGCAGCAGGCGCAATTGCTTGCGGGTTTCTTCGGGGTTGTGCATCAAGGCCTCTTCCGTGACCTCGACTTCCAGATGACGCGGTTGCAAGTCATTACGCTCAAGCACCTGGCGCAACTCGGTGACCAGGTTGGGCATGCCGAACTGCGTACTGCTCAAACTGACGCCGAGCACCAGGTCCTCGGTAAACAGGGACTCCCAGGCTTTGCGTTGCCCGGCGCAGCGATGGTAGATCCAGCTGCCCAGGCGACTGATCAGCCGCGCCTCCTCCAGTAATGGCAAAAACAGCCCCGGGGGTACATCGCCAACGCTCGGATGCTGCCAGCGCAACAAGGCCTCGAAGCCACGAATCCGCCCGTCGGCAATCGCCACCTGAGGCTGATACACCAGATTGAAATCCCGATTCTCAATGGCGGTTCGCACACTTTCTTCCAGCATCAGCCGCGAGCGCGCCCGGCCGTTCATTTCGTGATCGTAGAAGCGATATTGCTGGCGACCGGCACGCTTGGCTTCGTACATGGCAATGTCGGCCGCCCGCAGCATCCCGTCGAGATTGGCGCCACAATCAGGGAACGTAGCGATGCCGATGCTGGCACCCAGCACGATATCGAGGCCATCGATCTGCTGACAGATCGACACTCGCTCGATGAGCTTCTCGGCAATCTTCGCCGCCTGCTCGGGGAACTCCAGATCCAGCAGCGCGGTGAATTCGTCGCCGCCCATCCGCGCCAGAATGTCGAAGGGCCGCAGGCAGGCCTTCAACTGTTCGCAGACCCAGCGCAGCACCCGATCGCCGGCATCGTGCCCGAGCGAATCATTGACGCGCTTGAAGCCGTCGAGGTCCAGGTACATCAAGACCCAGCAACTGTCGGAGCGCTCACCGCGCAACAGCAGGTTCTCCACGGTCTGGTAGAAACCCCGGCGGTTGAGCAATCCGGTCAGCGGATCGGTGACCGCCTGAAACTCCAGTTGCTGATGCAGATGGCGCACCACCGACATGTCCAGCACGGTCACTACCATCGCATGTTGCTCGGCAGGCAATGGCGCGCAGGACAAGGCCACCGGCACCTGCTGGCCGGGCGCCGTTCGTAGCAGGGCATCGTGCAGGCGCAGGGTTTCGCCGCGTTTGTATCCGGCCAGCAACTCGGAATCGGCCCAGATCGGGATATGCGGTTTTTGCAGGTAGTCCAGAAACTCCTTGCCTTGCAGTTCCTGCACCGTGGCATTGAGCAGCCGTGACATCGCCGGATTGGCAAAACGAATCAGACCGTCCTCACCCAATACCAGAATGCCTTCGGCAGCGTTATCCAGCACCGACGCATTAAAGGCACGAGCGGATTCCAGATCATGACTCAGGCGCTGCAAGGCCCGGCGGTTACGCTGGTGTTCGAGCAACGCCTGGACCTTGGGCGTGAAGATCCGGGGGTCGAACGGCTTGAACAGGTAATCCACCGCACCACTGGCATAGCCCTTGATCACCGCGTCCTGGGACTGTTCGTTGGCGGTCAGGAAAATGATCGGCGTGAGACGGGTCCGCTGGCTGCCGCGCATCAGGCGCGCCACTTCATAGCCGTCCATGCCCGGCATCTGCACGTCCAGCAGCACCAGGTCGATATCGTGTTCAAGCAACAAGCCGAGGGCCTCGAAACCCGAGGCGGCAGTCATGACCCGCCAGTCCTGGCGCTGTAACAACGCGCGCATGCTGATCAGGTTTTCAGGGTAATCATCGACGACTAAAAGGGTTGAGCCGCCTTCTACTGGCGTGGGTTGCGCGCATTCCATGCTGCCTCTCTAATTGCGGGGTGTCAGGCCGGCTTCTCGTGAAAACCGGACAAATACGGTGCCATCACTCTAGACCCGGTTCTGCAAAAGCAGAAGGTGTCAGTAAGCCATCATATAATCATTGTGTCTTTTTACCGACTAACGGTCGATGGTTCAGCTCCATGAAAACCGGGAAGCTGGCATTTCGACAGGATGTTGACGTCAACCACCCGTCAGACGAGCGTTAACAAAATATCCCGCTACGCTTATAAAGGCACCCCCTAAAGGTGCGGTCTAGAGCTTCTGGCACACCTGTGCAGCATGAATCGAGTGGAAGAACCGACATGATCGATCTCGCAAGCTGGAACCTCAGCGTTCCCGTTGGCAACCCGCCGTACACCGTCGAAACCGCCAAACTGGTGGATGGCTTCAAGGATCAATACTTCCACTCCGACACCGGCACATTGTTTTTCTGGGCGCCCGTGACCGGTTCACGTACCGAAAACGCGATTTACCCACGCACCGAATTGCGTGAAACCTACAGCAACGGCACGTTGAAAAACTGGTACTACCCCGACGCTGACAACTCCCTGCATGCGACCCTTTCGGTCAGCCAGGTACCCAGCTCGGGCAAGATCGTCATTGGCCAGATCCACGCCTATAACAGCCAGAAGCCCATGGTGAAGGTCGAGTATCAATACAAAACCGACAGCTCGACCGGCAATATCGTCGCCAAAGTCCGTATGCACCCCGACGACACCCCCCGAGTCATCACCATCGCCACCGGCGTGAAACTCAATCAGGAATTCTCCTACCTCATCCACCTCAGCCCCGGCGGTGCCTTGGGCATCAGTGCGGCGGGCTATCAGTGGAATACCGATATCAGCACGATGTGGCGTGATAAGCCCCTGTACTTCAAGGCCGGCGTCTATGTGCAGGACAATACGGGGTACACAAGCGAAGGCGGGGAAGTGACGTTCAGCAAGCTGGATATTGATCACAATCAATAAACACACAAACTGTAGGAGCGAGCTCGCTCCTACAATGATCGTGTCGCCCACAAAAAACCCGCCTCTCGGCGGGTTTTTCATCAAGGCAGCTTAACGCTCAGTCTTAGTTGACCTTGGCGTTCAACTCACCTTTCAGGTAACGCTGGTACATCCCTTCCAGGGAGATCGCCTTGATCTTCGAAGCGTTGCCGGCAGTACCGAAGGCTTCGTAGCGAGCGATGCACACATCGCGCATGGCGGTCACGGTGGCGCCGAAGAATTTACGCGGGTCGAACTCGCTCGGGTTGGTGGCCATCAGGCGACGCATTGCGCCAGTGGATGCCAGGCGCAGGTCGGTGTCGATGTTGACCTTGCGCACGCCGTGCTTGATGCCTTCGACGATTTCTTCAACCGGTACGCCGTAGGTTTCCTTCATGTCGCCGCCGTACTGGTTGATGATCGCCAGCCACTCTTGCGGAACCGAAGACGAACCGTGCATCACCAGGTGAGTGTTCGGAATGCGCTTGTGGATTTCCTTGATGCGGTCGATGGCCAGCACGTCGCCAGTAGGTGGCTTGGTGAACTTGTAGGCGCCGTGGCTGGTGCCGATGGCGATGGCCAGGGCATCGACCTGAGTGCGTTTTACGAAGTCAGCGGCTTCTTCCGGGTCGGTCAGCATCTGGCTGTGATCCAGAACGCCTTCGGCGCCGATACCGTCTTCTTCACCGGCCATGCCGGTTTCCAGCGAACCCAGGCAGCCCAGCTCGCCTTCTACCGAAACGCCGCAGGCGTGAGCCATGGCCACGGTTTGTTGGGTCACACGCACGTTGTAGTCGTAGTCGGTCGGGGTCTTGCCGTCTTCGCCCAGGGAACCGTCCATCATCACCGAGCTGAAGCCCAGTTGAATGGAGCGCTGGCAGACGTCAGGGCTGGTGCCGTGGTCCTGGTGCATGCACACCGGGATGTGCGGGAACTCTTCGATGGCTGCCAGGATCAGGTGACGCAGGAACGGCGCGCCGGCGTATTTGCGAGCACCGGCCGAAGCCTGGACGATCACCGGGGAGTCAGTCTTGTCAGCGGCTTCCATGATGGCGCGCATCTGCTCAAGGTTGTTGACGTTGAAGGCTGGAACGCCGTAGCCGAACTCGGCTGCGTGGTCCAGCATCTGGCGCATGCTGATAAGTGCCATTTTGTATATCTCTCCCGGTTGAGGGTCGTTAATCGTGCCAGCCTGCCGTAGCGGCGGCGGCTATTCAAGTTATTGCAGATCGGGGGTTGAGCCCGGGCTGCGGATTTGGTGTTGCATCAGTGCCGAACGCTGCCCCTTGTAGGAGCGAGCTTGCTCGCGATGATGGCCCAGACAACGCGGGCATTCAGGTCCCCAGCGTTATCGTTAACGACCATCGCGAGCATGCTCGCTCCTACAGGTGACAACCACGGCCGATCAAATCATTGGTGGCGACCCAGTAAACCAGGCCTTCCTCACCTTTTATGTGAAACGCCAGCATGTCATTGCTGTACAGCGAGCCCGATGCACCCGGTTCCTGCTTCAAGCGGTAGACCTGATCGGCACCGCCCAGGCGCACGTCGACTTCTCCACGGCTGTCGTCGGTGTAACGCCACAGTACTTTGGCCTGGCTGTCGCAGGTCCAGGTGGTCCAGTTATCCACAGGCGCGGACGAATGGAACAGGTTCAACTGAGCACAACCGGCCAACAACGCCAATGCCGCAACTGCGATAAAACCTTTCATCCGTGTCCCTCGGCTGACAGCGCACGCTGCCAGCCCTGAGTAAAGAGTCAGACCCGTCAAGGGCAGCCATGTTCCTTGGCGGGTGCCTGGGTCTCGTATTTGTCCAGACCCTCGGGACCTGCGCGCTTGTTGAGCACCGGGTTGGTTTCGGCCTGCCAGTCAGCCTGGTAGCAGCCTTTGTCCGACTCGGACGGCGCAGGTTCCGGTGTGGCCTTCGGGTTACTCCCGCACGCCACCAGCGAACCCGCGACGATCAACAGCGCTAACGTCTTGACCATGTAAACACTCCCTTGCCTGGTCAAACGGGCGACCCTCAGGCCTTGGCCCGGCTTTCCAGGACTTCAACGGCTGGCAGAACCTTGCCTTCGACGAATTCGAGGAACGCGCCACCACCGGTAGAAATGTAGGAGATCTGCTCGGCCACGCCATACTTGTCGATGGCAGCCAGGGTATCGCCACCGCCGGCAATGGAGAATGCCGCGCTGTCTGCGATGGCCTGGGCCAGCACTTTGGTGCCATTACCGAACTGATCGAACTCGAACACGCCGACCGGGCCGTTCCACAGGATAGTCCTGGACGACTTCAGCAGCTCGGCGAAATTCGCCGCAGTCTGCGGGCCGATGTCCAGGATCATGTCGTCGGCAGCGACGTCAGCGATCAGCTTGACGGTCGCAGCGGCGCTTTCAGCGAACTCCTTGGCAACCACCACGTCCACTGGCAGCGGCACGCTGACCTTGGCGGCAATGGCGCGAGCGGTGTCGAGCAGGTCCGGCTCGTACAGGGATTTGCCGACCGGGTGACCGGCAGCGGCCAGGAAGGTGTTGGCAATGCCGCCGCCGACGATCAACTGGTTGCAGATCTGGCTCAGGCTGTTCAGCACGTCGAGTTTGGTCGACACCTTGGAGCCGGCAACAATGGCCGCCATTGGCTGGGCCGGAGCGCCCAGGGCCTTGCCCAGTGCATCCAGCTCAGCAGCCAGCAACGGGCCGGCAGCGGCAACCTTGGCGAACTTGGCCACGCCGTGGGTCGAACCCTCGGCACGGTGAGCGGTGCCGAAGGCGTCCATCACGAACACATCGCACAGGGCGGCGTACTGCCGGGCCAGTTCGTCGGCGTTCTTTTTCTCGCCCTTGTTGAAGCGCACGTTTTCGAACAGCACGATGTCGCCGGCCTTGACGTCGACGCCGCCCAGGTAGTCGGCCACCAGCGGCACTTCACGGCCCAGAGCCTCGCTCAGGTAGTCGGCGACTGGCTTGAGGCTGTTCTCGGCCGAGAACTCGCCTTCGGTCGGACGGCCAAGGTGCGAGCAGACCATCACGGCCGCGCCTTTTTCCAGGGCCAGCTTGATGGTCGGCAGCGAGGCCAGGATACGCGCATCGCTGGTGACAACACCGTCCTTGACTGGGACGTTGAGGTCTTCGCGGATCAATACGCGCTTACCTTGCAGATCGAGGTCGGACATCTTCAACACGGTCATGGGTCGCATTTCCTGAGTAGCTGATCTTAGAGAGCAGGTTTTTTTGAAGTCGCTGTTTGCAGATAGTGCTCTGCAACGTCCAGCATTCGGTTGGCAAAACCCCATTCGTTGTCGAACCAGGCCAGGATGTTCACCAGCCGAGGGCCGGAAACGCGGGTCTGACTGGCATCGACGATCGCCGAATGTGGGTCATGGTTGAAATCACAGCTTGCGTGGGGTAGCTCGGTGTAGGCCAGCAGGCCTTTGAGCGGGCCGCTGGTGGCGGCTTCGCGCAGGATCCGGTTAACCTCGGTGGCATCGGTCGCGGTAGCGGTCTGCATCGTGATATCGAGGCAGGACACGTTGACCGTTGGCACCCGCACGGCTTTGGCCTGAATTCGTCCGGCAAGTTCCGGCAACAGGCGTTCGATGCCACGCGCCAGACCGGTGGACACCGGAATCACCGACTGGAACGCCGAACGGGTGCGGCGCAGGTCTTCGTGGTGATAGGCATCGATGACCGGCTGATCGTTCATGGCCGAGTGAATGGTAGTGATCGATACGTAATCCAGGCCAATGGCCTGATTCAGCAGGCGCAACAGCGGCACGCCGCAGTTGGTGGTGCAGGACGCGTTGGACACCAGCAGTTCGTCGCCGGTCAGGCAATCCTGATTCACGCCGTAGACGACGGTGGCGTCGACATCGGTCTCGCTGGCCATCGGCTGGGAAAACAGCACGCGCGGTGCGCCGGCGTCGAGGAAACGCTGGCCGTCTTCGCGAGTGTGATAAGCGCCGGAGCACTCCAGCACCAGATCGACGTCCAGGGACGCCCAATCGATGCCTTCGGGGGTGGCACTGCGCAGGACCTTCACGCAGTCGCCATTGATATGCAGACAATCGCCGTCGACCTTCACTTCGCCGGGAAAACGCCCGTGGGTGGAGTCGAAGCGTGTCAGGTATTCGATGCTGGCCATGTCGGCCAGATCGTTGATCGCGACAATCTCGAACCCAGCCGTCGAGCCTCGCTCGAACAACGCACGCAAGACGCAACGACCAATCCGGCCGTAGCCGTTGAGTGCAACTTTGTAGGGACGCGGTTGAGGCATGGGGTTCTCGATTATGCGCAAGTACAACACAACCCTTGTAGGAGCGAGCTTGCTCGCGATGGACTTCAGAACAACGCGTTTATCCAGACAGCCAGCGTTATCGTTAACGACCATCGCGAGCAAGCTCGCTCCTACAGGGGACCGCGGTGGTCGTGAAACCACCGCGTCGTGCTTAGTCTTCCAGCAGCTCTTCAGCCTGACCCAGGATGTTTTCCAGGGTGAAGCCGAACTCTTCGAACAAAGCCGGCGCAGGCGCCGACTCGCCGTAGGTGGTCATGCCGATCACGCGGCCTTCCAGGCCCACGTACTTGTACCAGTAGTCGGCATGGGAAGCCTCGATGGCGATACGCGCGCTGACCTGCAACGGCAGGACCGCTTGCTTATAGCCGGCATCCTGGGCATCGAACACGCTGGTGCAAGGCATGGAAACCACGCGCACCTTGCGGCCCTGCTCGGTCAGTTTGTCGAAGGCCTGTACGGCCAGACCGACTTCCGAACCGGTGGCGATCAGGATCAGCTCAGGCTCGCCTGAGCAGTCCTTCAATACGTAGCCGCCACGGCTGATGTCGGCGATCTGCAGGGCGCTGCGGGTCTGGTGCTGCAGGTTCTGACGGGAGAAGATCAGAGCCGAAGGACCGTCCTTGCGCTCCAGTGCGTACTTCCAGCTCACCGCCGATTCAACGGCATCGGCTGGACGCCAGGTATCGAGGTTCGGCGTGCAGCGCAGGCTGGCCAGTTGCTCGATTGGCTGGTGAGTCGGGCCGTCTTCGCCCAGACCGATGGAGTCGTGGGTGTAGACATGGATCACGCGCTGCTTCATCAGGGCCGACATGCGTACCGCGTTACGGGCGTATTCCATGAACATCAGGAAGGTCGCGCCGTAAGGCACCAGGCCGCCGTGCAGGGCTACGCCGTTCATGATCGCAGTCATGCCGAATTCGCGAACGCCGTAGTACATGTAGTTGCCGCTGGCGTCTTCGGCGGTGACGCCTTTACAACCTTTCCACAGGGTCAGGTTGGAACCGGCCAGGTCAGCCGAGCCGCCAAGGAACTCGGGCAGCAGCGGGCCGAACGCGTTCAGGGCGTTCTGGCTGGCTTTACGGCTGGCGATGGTTTCGCCCTTGGCCGCCACTTCGGCGATATAGGCATCGGCCTTCTCGGCGAAATCGGCTGGCAGGTCACCGCTCAGACGACGCACCAATTCATTGGCTTCGGTCGGGAAAGCGGCAGAGTAGGCAGCGAAACGCTGATCCCACTCGGCTTCCACGGCGCGACCGGTTTCCTTGGCGTCCCACTCGGCGTAGATGTCGGCCGGGATTTCGAACGGGCCGTGATTCCATTTCAGCGCCGCACGGGTCAGGGCGATTTCCGCGTCACCCAGCGGGGCGCCGTGGCAATCTTCCTTGCCTTGCTTGTTCGGCGAACCGAAACCGATGGTGGTCTTGCAGCAGATAAGGGTTGGCTGCTCGCTTTTGCGTGCAGTGTCGATCGCAGTCTTGATCTCTTCCGGGTCGTGACCGTCGACATTACGGATCACTTGCCAGTTATAGGACTCAAAGCGCTTCGGCGTGTCGTCGGTGAACCAGCCTTCGACTTCGCCATCGATGGAGATGCCGTTGTCATCGTAGAAGGCGATCAGTTTGCCCAGGCCCAGGGTACCGGCAAGGGAAGCGACTTCGTGGGAAATGCCTTCCATCATGCAGCCATCACCCAGGAATACGTAGGTGTGGTGGTCGATAATGTTGTGGCCAGGACGGTTGAACTGCGCTGCCATGACTTTTTCAGCCAGGGCAAAACCCACGGCGTTGGCCAGGCCCTGGCCCAGTGGACCGGTGGTGGTTTCTACGCCCGGGGTGTAGCCGAGCTCCGGGTGGCCCGGGGTGCGGCTGTGCAGCTGGCGGAACTGCTTCAGGTCATCGATCGACAGGTCATAGCCGGTCAGGTGCAGCAGCGAGTAGATCAGCATCGAGCCGTGGCCGTTGGACAGTACGAAGCGGTCACGGTCGGCGAACGATGGATTGCTCGGGTTGTGTTTGAGGTAGTCGCGCCAAAGTACCTCGGCGATATCTGCCATACCCATAGGGGCACCGGGATGGCCGCTGTTGGCTTTTTGCACGGCATCCATGCTGAGGGCACGAATGGCGTTGGCACGCTCACGACGGCTAGGCATCGCTGTTCTCCTGGGATTCTGAAACAAGAGTGAGTAAATCGAAACGGAAAAAAGGCGAGCATTTTCCCTCACCGGGCCGCCTCGGGGCAATGACAGATAGTCATCTGGAGGCGTTTTTCCAATGGATAACGACGTATTAACGTGATGAAACCTTTCTGCTCTGGCTTTGTTGACTGAACCTAACGTCAAGAAGTGCCATCTATCGAGCAATATCAAAACTTTTTGATATTGCTCTTGCGATGCCTTCGGCCCGTGACTAGACTGCCGGCCCTATGAATTTACGCGTGCCCTCCATTCAACATGACGATTGCGATGAGCTGGCGGCCTTGTGCAAGGCTGGCGGCGATCCCCTGCGGTTGAATGTTTTGCGCGCACTGGCCAACGACTCGTTCGGTGTGCTGGAACTGGCGCAGATCTTCGGCATCGGCCAGTCAGGCATGAGCCACCACCTCAAGGTACTGGCCCAGGCCGGCCTGGTGGCGACGCGCCGCGAAGGCAACGCGATCTTCTACCGTCGCGCCCTGCCCCACACCGAACTGCTGGGCGGCAAACTGCACGCAGCCCTGCTCGAAGAAGTGGACAACCTGACGCTGCCGACCGACGTACAGTCGCGCATCACCCAGGTCCATGGGCAACGGGCGGCCGCCAGCCAGGACTTTTTTTCACGGGTGGCGGAGAAGTTTCGCGCCCAGCAAGACTTGATCGCCGGCCTGCCGCAATACCGCGAAAGCGTGGTGGCCCTGCTCGACAAGCTGAGCTTCGACAAAGACGCCACGGCCATTGAAGTCGGCCCCGGCGATGGCGCATTCCTGCCGGAACTGGCGCGCCGCTTCGCGCAGGTCACGGCGCTGGATAACAGCAGCGCGATGCTCGAACTGGCGCGCCAGGTCTGTGAACGCGACAAACTGACTAACGTTAGCCTGCAACTGGCCGATGCATTGAACGGCGTCAGCCTCAAGGCCGATTGCGTGGTACTGAACATGGTGCTGCACCACTTTGCCGCGCCGGCCGATGCGCTCAAGCACATGGCCCACTTGCTGCAACCAGGCGGTAGCCTGTTAGTGACAGAGTTATGTAGCCACAACCAGAGTTGGGCCAAGGAGGCCTGCGGTGATCTCTGGCTGGGGTTTGAACAGGACGATTTGGCCCGTTGGGCCACCGCTGCGGGACTCGCTCCCGGGGAAAGCCTCTATGTAGGCTTACGCAATGGTTTCCAGATCCAGGTCCGCCATTTTCAGCGACCGGCTGGCGACACTCACCATCGGTAAATTCAGGAAAACATCGAGATGAGCGAATACTCCCTTTTCACCTCCGAGTCCGTGTCTGAAGGGCATCCGGACAAAATCGCCGACCAGATTTCTGATGCGGTGCTGGACGCCATCATTGCTGAAGACAAGTTCGCCCGTGTGGCGTGCGAGACTCTGGTGAAAACGGGCGTGGCGATCATCGCCGGCGAAGTCACCACCTCGGCCTGGGTCGACCTGGAACAGATCGTTCGTGACGTGATCCTGGGCATTGGCTACAACAGCTCCAACGTCGGCTTCGACGGTGCGACCTGCGGCGTGATGAACATCATCGGCAAGCAGTCCCCTGACATCAACCAGGGTGTCGACCGTGCCAAGCCTGAAGATCAGGGTGCCGGCGACCAGGGCCTGATGTTCGGCTACGCCAGCAACGAAACCGACGTGCTGATGCCAGCGCCGATCACCTTCTCGCACCAACTGGTGCAGCGCCAGGCCGAAGCCCGCAAATCCGGCCTGCTGCCTTGGCTGCGTCCGGACGCCAAGTCGCAAGTGACCTGCCGCTACGAAAACGGCAAGGTTGTCGGCATCGACGCCGTTGTCCTGTCGACCCAGCACAACCCGGAAGTGTCGTACAACGACCTGCGCGAAGGCGTGATGGAGCTGATCGTCAAGCACGTGCTGCCTGCCGAACTGCTGAGCAAGGACACCCAGTTCCACATCAACCCGACCGGCCAGTTCATCATCGGCGGCCCGGTGGGTGACTGCGGCCTGACCGGTCGCAAGATCATCGTCGACAGCTACGGCGGCATGGCCCGTCACGGTGGCGGCGCGTTCTCCGGTAAAGATCCATCGAAGGTTGACCGTTCGGCAGCCTACGCCGGTCGTTACGTGGCCAAGAACATCGTTGCCGCCGGCCTGGCCGAGCGTTGCGAAATTCAGGTGTCCTACGCCATCGGCGTTGCCCAGCCGACTTCGATCTCGCTGAACACCTTCGGCACCGGCAAGATCAGCGATGACAAGATCGTCAAACTGGTCCGCGAAGTGTTCGACCTGCGTCCATACGCGATCACCACCATGCTCGACCTGCTGCACCCGATGTATCAGGAAACCGCTGCGTACGGCCACTTCGGTCGCACCCCGGCAACCAAGACCGTTGGTGACGACACCTTCACCACGTTCACCTGGGAAAAAACCGACCGCGCCGACGCTCTGCGTTCTGCTGCCGGCCTGTAAGATTTCCCCGCAACACCCGAAGCCCCGCACGGTTCGCGCCTTGCGGGGCTTTTTATTGCCTTGCGCTTGAGACCGTATGGCGGCCTTCGCGAGCAGGCTCGCTCCCACAGTTGATCTTTGGCGTGACTGATATCTGTGGGCAAGCGCAAATCCCTGTGGGAGCGAGCCTGCTCGCGAAGAGGCCAGCACAGCCACCGGAAATACCCGGCAAAATACCCCCTCTCCGCGCCACCCCATACTGACCTAGCCTTCACGCACCTCACCGAGCAAGGACGCTCAAGATGCTTTCCGACCTGCGCCTGTTTTTCGCCGTTCTACTGACCTTTGCCCACCTGACCGCCAATGCCACAGAGTGCCCGGACTGGCCATCCGAACGCGCCCTGAACGAAGTCAACAAACTGCAACAGCAAATCGACCTCTGGGACGACAGCTATCACCGCCAGGGACGCTCACTGGTCGCCGATGAACTCTACGACCAGTCCCGCTCGCAACTCACCCAATGGCGCCACTGCTTCAACCTGAGCCTGTCCGCAGACCCCTTGCGCACTGCACGCGGCACGCTCCCCCACCCTATCGCCCACACCGGCCTGGACAAACTGCATGATCGTCCCGCAGTGGAAAAATGGCTGCGTGACCGGGTGGACGTCTGGGTCCAGCCTAAAATCGATGGTGTGGCGGTGACCCTGGTTTACCGTAACGGCCTGTTGGCCCAGGCAATCAGCCGTGGCGACGGCGAAAGCGGTCAGGACTGGACGGCTCCGGCACGGCAGATTCCGGCCATCCCGCATCGGCTGTCGCAGGCCCGGGACGTGATCGTGCAAGGCGAACTGTATTGGCGCCTGACCGATCACGTGCAGGCCCAGGCCGGCAGCCTCAATGCTCGCGCCTCGGTGGCCGGCCTGATGGCGCGCAAGGTCTTGAGCGCCGAACAGGCCGCCGGCATCGACCTGTTTGTCTGGGATTGGCCCCAGGGACCGGCGAGCGTGCCCGAACGTGCCGCGGCGCTGACTGCGCTGGGCTTCCCGAGTACCACGGCATACAGCCAGCCGATCGCCTCCGTCATCGATGCCGAACGCTGGCGCGAACACTGGTATCGCTCCCCCCTGCCCTTTGCCAGCGACGGCATTGTCCTGCGCCAGAACCAGCGCCCGGCCGCCGAACGCTGGCAGGCCAGGTCACCTTACTGGGCCATCGCCTGGAAATACCCCTTCGCCCAGGCACTGGCCGAAGTCCGCCAGGTTCACTTCAAAATCGGCCGGACCGGGCGGATCACTCCGGTACTTGAACTGACCCCGGTGAAGCTCGATGACCGGCAGATCAAACACGTCAGCGTCGGTTCGTTGCAACGCTGGCAGGCGCTGGACATACGTCCGGGTGACCGGGTCGCCATCAGCCTGGCCGGGCTGACCATTCCCAGGCTCGATAGCGTTGTATCGCGCAACAGCGAACGCGCCGAATTGAACGCGCCGCTGGCAGCGGACTTTCATTCATTGAGTTGCTGGCGACCGACTCCGGGCTGTGAGAGCCAGTTCCTCGCGCGCCTGACCTGGCTCAGCAGCAAACAGGGGCTGGCGCTGCCCAATGTGGGTCCGGGCACTTGGGAAAAACTTCTTGCAACAGGTCGCCTGAACGGCCTGCTGGATTGGTTGGCCCTCGATGCTCAAGAGCTTGCTACCATTGACGGTTTCGGCGAGCGCAGCGCGGTTCGCCTCGCAGACAGCTTCAACCGAGCCCGGCAACGCCCGTTCGCGCACTGGCTGAAAGCCTTGGGATTACCGCCGACAGGTCAGGTGCACCTCGGCAACTCATGGCAGGCACTGGCGCAGCGAGACATTGAACAATGGCGGGCCGAGACCGGTATCGGACCAGGACGCGCGGCGCAACTGAACGCCTTTTTCAGCGATCCGCAGGTCCTGGCCTTGAGTGAAACGTTACGTGATGCGGGGATTGACGGCTTTTAGCGGTCAGCCTTGCGCCCAGCGGGAACCCCAGGGGACCGCCGGGCTCCAACAAGCCGTTGCCACACCGGCCCGCTTGTCTTCTTACATGGAGCTTTTATGAAATTTCTTTCACCGCTCGTCCTGTTGGCCCTTTGCAGTGTGCTGGCCACCCCGTTGATGGCGGACGAGGAAGCGCCGGGGCTGACCGGTTGCGCGGCCAGGAAGCAAGGTATCGTCAACCAGATCGAATTGGCCAAGGTCCACGGCAACGCCGACCAGCAGGCCGGTCTGGAAAAAGCCCTGAGCGAAGTCGAGGCGAACTGCACCGACGCCTCGCTGAAGAAGGAGCGGGAAAACAAGGTGCTTGACGCCAGGCACGAGGTCAGCAAGCGTCAGGCGGACCTCGACAAGGCCATGAGCAAAGGCGACTCTGACAAGATCAACAAGCGCAAAGACAAACTCGCCGATGCCCGCAAGGAATTGCAGGACGCACTCGATGAGCTGGATAAATAAGCAAGCTCCCTCGCCACAACAGCAGACCGTCGCAGCCGAGAATCAATGATCCCGAAACGCCTTATGACAAGCACTGCAAGCATCTTCGACTTTCTGCACCGACGGCCCCAGGTTACTGGCCTTGTAGGGTTGAACCTGGCTGGCGATCACCAATTCACCGGTGGCGGATTCAAGGTCACGGGCCATGGCCTGGAAGCGCGCCTGCTGCTCCCAGACATCGCTCTTGGCGCTGGTGTGATCTTCTTCGCGGACCTGCGGAAAGTGTTGCCACGGCTCACGGGACAGCGCATCGAGTTTCACCGAGCCCTCGGCGAACTTCGGGCCATCGAACGCAATGCGCCCACGCAGCATGCCGCCCAGGTCTTCGCCAGTCTTGAGCATCTGCTTGAAAATGGCCTTGCGCTGGCCGAGCGGCGAGTTGGGGTCGACTCCGCCACAAGCGGACAACGTCAGGCAGGCCAGCAATACAACAGAAAGTCTTTTAAGAGTCATGGTGGCTTCAGGTCACGGGAAACGGCGGCCAGTATCCTCGCGTCATCGGCAAAGACCAATAGCCCTATTATCAATAAGGGTTGCTTGAGCGCATGGAGCACTCAGGTAACCGGCAAAGGAATCACTCCATGAACAGCCGTATCAAGGCATGGCGTCACAGTCTGGCCTGGACCCTGCCGATGGTGGCCCTGCTCGCAGGCTGCACCGGTGGCGACAACCAACAACCGAAGACCCATGCTCTGGCGACCTATTCCAGTGCCACATGGGAAGCGCTGCCGACGGTGTCCGACATCGACCTGGTCGCCGGCTTCGGCTCATGGCGTAGCGCCTGCACCCGACTCAAGGCCGACCCGGTCTGGGGTGGCACCTGCGCAGCGGCTGCCAACGTGCCGCAAACCGCCAGCGACATTCGCGGTTTTCTCAAACAGAACCTCGATGTCTATGGCCTGCGCGCTGCCAACGACAACCCCAGCGGTCTGATCACCGGCTACTACGAACCGGTCTATCCCGGGAGCCTGACCCAGACCGGCGCTGCCAATGTCCCGGTCTATGGCGTCCCCGAAGACATGATCATCGTCGCCCTCGACAGCATTTACCCGGAACTCAAGGGCAAACGCCTGCGCGGTCGGCTCGAAGGTCGCGTGCTCAAGCCGTACGACGATGCGGCAACCATTGATAGCAAAGGGGTCAAGGCGCCGGTCGTGGCCTGGCTGACCGATCCGATGAACCTGCAGTTCCTGCAAATCCAGGGCTCGGGTCGTATCCAGCTCGACAATGGCCGCCAGTTGCGCATTGCTTACGCCGATCAGAACGGCCATCCGTATCGACCGATTGGCCGCTGGCTGGTGGAACAGGGCGAGTTGAAAAAAGAAGACGTGACCATGGGCGCCATCAGTACCTGGGCCAAGGCCAATCCGTCACGGATTCCCGAACTGCTCGGCAGCAACCCCAGCTACGTGTTCTTCACCCGTAACCCGGACAGCAACGAAGGCCCGCGCGGCTCGCTGAACGTACCGCTGACCGCCGGTTACAGCGCGGCAGTGGATCGCAAGGTCATCCCGCTGGGCAGCCTGTTGTGGCTGTCCACCACCAAACCGGACGGCACCGCGCTGGTTCGCCCGGTGGCAGCGCAGGACACCGGCGGCGCCATTGCCGGCGAGGTCCGGGCGGATCTGTTTTGGGGCACCGGCGATGCGGCCGGGCAATTGGCCGGAGACATGAAGCAGCAGGGGCAAATCTGGATGCTCTGGCCCAAAGGTGCGGCGCTACCGCAAGTGCCGCAGGTGGCGGATGCGGTTAAAGCCAATCCTTGAGCAACTGATTACTGTAGGAGCCGGCAAGCCGGCTCCTACAGGTCAATAGTGTCAGCGAAGATCTGTCAGACCGACACCACAAAGAAACTCACGATCAACGCCATCCCCACGAACCACACCAGCGACCGCAGCGTCGCCCAGTCCGCCAGGTAGCAGATGATGTAGAGCAGGCGGCTGGTAATGAACAACACCGACAGCACATTGATCGTCACCAGTTCGGCATTGCCGACCAGGTGCGCCACGATCACCGCCGCCGCGAACGCCGGCGTCACTTCGTAACTGTTCAACTGCGCCGAGTGTGCCCGCCTGCCCAAACCTTCCAGAGAGTCGAGAAAATCCCGAGGGTCATGATTGTCTTTCAGCCTGAACCCGCCACTGATCTTGGCGACCCACGTACACACATACGGCAGTAAAATCGCAATCAAAATGCACCACAGAGCCACCGTCATAACGTCGTCCTTTCTTCTAGTTGTGGAGAGTTGAACTCCATCCGCGCGATTAAAATTTCATCACCAGTATGCCGATCATCACAAGGCTACAGGCGAGCAACCGTGGCCCGCCAAACGGTTCTTTCAGGTAACGCATGCCAAACAGCACCACCAGAATCACGCTGATCTCGCGCAACGCTGCGGCCTCGGCAATCGAACCCAACTGCATCGCCCACAGCACCAAAGCGTAGCTGAACAACACGCAGAACCCGACCGCCAGGCCCAGCCGCCACTGCTCGCGCCAGAACAGCATGAACGCGGGTCGTTTACGCACCAACGCCAATAGAGGAAACGGCCAGGCGCTGAGCAGAGTGACCCAGACCAGGTAATCCAGTGGATGGGACCAGCGCCGCAATGCCTGCCCGTCGATGTAGGTGTAGCAACCGATGCACAGGCCGATCAGCGCCACCACCGGTAGCATCGACCATGGAAGGCGCGCTCCGCCGCCGCCCTGCCAGAGCAGGCACAGCATGCCGAACGGGATCAGCAGGATTCCGAAAATCTGTTGGTGGGTCAGCTCTTCCCCGGCAAAGATCAGCGTCAGCGCCAGCACCACCAACGGCGACAGGCCTCGCATCAACGGGTAAACCAGCCCGAGGTCACCGACCCGATAGGCCTGGATCAACAAATAGCGATAGAGCAACTCGAACGCCGCCGATGCCAGGATCCACGGCCAGATCTCCAGCGGCGGCACGCTCAGGAATGGCAACATCAGCGCGACAAAGAGCAGCGCCACACTGTCCATGCAGGCCACCACCAACAGCCGCTCCGCACTGAACTTGATCAGGGTATTCCACGCCGCGTGCAACAGCGCCGCCATCAACACCAACGCCGTCGCAAGCACGGCCTACTCCTTTTGTTGTCTCCACGATCCTTGTAGGAGCGAGCTTGCTCGCGAAAAAAGCAAGGGCAACGCGGTTAGCCAGCAAACACGCGTCATCGTTGACGTCCTTCGCGAGCAAGCTCGCTCCTACAGTGTTCGGCAGAGAATTGATTCGCCATATACCAGTGGCTGTTTATACTGCAAGCGACCACGCCGCACTCAGTTGCGCACAGACTAATTCCAATAAAAATTCTGCCCGGCCCGCTCTCGTCGAGGACGGTCGTCGGCCTGCGTATGCCTGATCACAGCGTCAAGACTACCGACAGAGACCTTGCGCATGCCACTCGCTTTGCTTGCCCTCGCTGTTGCCGCCTTCGGCATCGGCACCACCGAATTCGTCATCATGGGCCTGTTGCCCGACGTCGCCCGCGATCTCGGCGTGAGCATTCCCGATGCCGGACTGCTGATCACCGGCTATGCCCTGGGTGTGGTGTTCGGCGCACCGATCCTCGCCGTCGGCACCGCCAACATGCCGCGCAAAGCTACCCTGCTGGGCATGACGCTGATGTTCATCCTCGGCAACATGCTCTGCGCGCTGGCGCCGAATTACGCCACGCTGATGGCCGCGCGAGTGATCACCGCACTGTGCCATGGCGCATTTTTCGGCATCGGTTCGGTGGTCGCCGCCGGGCTGGTGGCACCCAACAAACGGGCCCAGGCGATTGCCATGATGTTCACCGGCCTGACCCTGGCCAACGTGCTCGGCGTGCCGCTGGGCACCGCACTCGGGCAATACGCAGGTTGGCGCTCGACCTTCTGGGCGGTGTCGGTGATCGGTGTACTGGCGGCGATTGCACAATGGGTCTGGTTGCCGAAGAACATCGCGATGGATAAAGCCAACCTGGCCAGCGAGTTCAAGGTGCTGGGCAAGGCCAACGTACTGCTGGCACTGGGCATGAGTGTGCTGGCTTCGACCAGCCTGTTCAGTGTGTTCACCTACATTGCGCCGATCCTGCAGGACATCACTGGCGTCAGCCCGCACGGCGTCACCATCATGCTGCTGTTGTTCGGCGTTGGCTTGACCGCCGGCAGCATGCTCGGCGGTCGTCTGGCGGACAGCCGCTTGCTGCCTTCACTGGTGGGCATGGCGCTGGCGGTACTGGTGGTGCTGGCGGCGTTCACGCAAACCAGCCATTCGGCCATTCCGGCAGCGATCACGCTGGTGCTGTGGGGTACGTTCGCCTTTGCGCTGTGCCCGATCCTGCAACTGCTGATCATCGATCAGGCTATTGAGGCGCCAAACCTGGGTTCTACCTTGAACCAGAGCGCCTTCAACCTCGGCAACGCCGCCGGAGCCTGGATCGGCGGCCTGGTGGTGGCCAGCGGCGCGGATCTGGCGGACTTGCCGTGGACCGGTGCGCTGGTCAGCGGGCTGACCGTGTTGACTGCATTGTTCTTCATCTATCGCCAGCGTCGCGTTGCGGCTGCGCTTGATGTGGCGGGCTGAGCATCAAATTGATCGTATGCTCGCGAAGGGCGCGCCACTAATCTCACTGAGCGGCATCATCATCCTTGAACTGGTCTTTGACGTACTTGATCTCGGTTCGGCCATGGGGCGCGGGCAAGCCGTCTTCACCCAGGTTGACGAAGACCATCTTCTCCACGGTCAGGATGCTCTTGCGGGTGATCTTGTTGCGCACTTCGCATGTCAGGGTGATCGAGGTGCGGCCGAATTCGGTTGCCGTGATGCCCAGTTCGATGATGTCGCCCTGGCGCGAGGCGCTGACGAAGTTGATTTCGGAAATGTACTTGGTCACTACACGCTGGTTCCCCAACTGGACGATGGCGTAGATCGCCGCCTCTTCGTCGATCCAGCGCAGCAGGCTACCGCCGAACAAAGTGCCGTTAGGGTTGAGGTCTTCGGGTTTTACCCATTTGCGGGTGTGGAAATTCATATTCACTCCTGACCATCTTGCCGATTGATGCCTGGCATCATGGCAGAGCCCGGGCTAGAGCTCTATCGAGCTTTGACTATGGTCTCGATTACCGTTCGGACATTGACCAACAGAAACGCTTTGGAAGATCAGCATAGCCCGCTATAATCGCCACCGTTTCAAAACGGTCATCATCGCTTGATACCGTTTTCCCGCCACCTGTCCGAGGGGCGCTGCAGCAGGTTCTTCCTGTCAGGCTCGGATGGGGCGTTGCCTGGCCTTAAGCCAGACACTAAACGCACAACGGCGCCCATTCGCATACATTACGAATGGAGGCTCTTCATGAGCGCTGTTATCACGCCTGCAGATTTTACCGATTACAAAGTCGCCGACATGTCCCTGGCTGCCTGGGGCCGTCGCGAAACCATCATCGCTGAATCCGAAATGCCAGCCCTGATGGGTCTGCGTCGCAAGTACTCCGAAGAGCAACCGCTCAAGGGCGCGAAGATTCTCGGCTGCATCCACATGACCATTCAGACTGCCGTGCTGATCGAAACCCTGGTTGCCCTGGGTGCCGAAGTACGCTGGTCGTCCTGCAACATTTTCTCGACTCAGGACCAGGCCGCCGCGTCCATCGCCGCTGCCGGCATCCCGGTTTTCGCCTGGAAAGGTGAAACCGAGCAAGAGTACGAGTGGTGCCTTGAGCAGACCATCCTCAAAGATGGCCAGCCATGGGACGCCAACATGATCCTCGACGACGGCGGCGACCTGACCGAGCTGCTGCACAAGAAGTACCCACAGGTTCTGGACCGCGTCCACGGCGTGACCGAAGAAACCACCACCGGCGTTCACCGCCTGCTGGACATGCTGGCCAAGGGCGAGCTGAAAATCCCGGCCATCAACGTCAACGACTCGGTGACCAAGAGCAAGAACGACAACAAGTACGGCTGCCGTCACAGCCTGAACGATGCCATCAAGCGCGGCACCGACCACCTGCTGTCCGGCAAGCAAGCGCTGGTCATCGGCTACGGCGACGTGGGCAAGGGTTCCGCTCAGTCCCTGCGTCAGGAAGGCATGATCGTCAAGGTTTCCGAAGTCGACCCGATCTGCGCCATGCAAGCCTGCATGGACGGTTTCGAACTGGTTTCGCCATTCATCGACGGTATCAACAACGGTACTGAAGCAAGCATCGACAAGGCACTGCTGGGCAAGATCGACCTGATCGTGACCACCACCGGCAACGTCAATGTTTGCGATTCGAACATGCTCAAAGCCCTGAAGAAGCGTGCCGTTGTCTGCAACATCGGTCACTTCGACAACGAAATCGACACCGCTTTCATGCGCAAGAACTGGGCATGGGAAGAAGTGAAGCCGCAGGTTCACAAGATCCACCGTACCGGCGCTGGCGATTTCGATCCGCAGAACGACGACTACCTGATCCTGCTGGCCGAAGGCCGTCTGGTTAACCTGGGCAACGCAACCGGCCACCCGAGCCGCATCATGGACGGCTCGTTCGCCAACCAGGTTCTGGCGCAGATCTTCCTGTTCGGCCAGAAGTACGCCGACCTGTCGCCCGCCCAGCAGGCCGAGCGCCTGACCGTTGAAGTACTGCCCAAGAAACTCGACGAAGAAGTGGCCCTGGAAATGGTCCGTGGCTTCGGCGGCGTCGTGACTCAACTGACCAAGACCCAGGCCGACTACATCGGCGTGACCGTCGAAGGCCCGTTCAAGCCGCACGCTTACCGCTACTGATCGGCCGGATCTTCCTGTGTAGGAGCGAGCTTGCTCGCGAAAGACGTCAAGGCAACGCGTTTATCCAGACAGCGCGCGTTATCGTTGACGTCCATCGCGAGCAAGCTCGCTCCTACAGGGGGCCAGCGTCCGCCTTATGAGTTTCCAAGGATATGACCATGTCCCAAGATCGTCGCTACAGCTTCGAGTTCTTCCCTACGAAGACCGATGCCGGGCAAGAAAAGCTGCTCGCCACTGCTCGCCAGTTGGCCACCTACAACCCCGATTTCTTCTCCTGCACCTACGGCGCCGGCGGTTCGACCCGTGATCGCACGCTGAACACCGTGTTGCAGCTCGAAAGCGAAGTCAAAATCCCTGCCGCTCCGCATCTGTCCTGCGTGGGCGATAGCAAAGCTGACCTGCGCGGCCTGCTGGCCGAGTACAAGGCCGCCGGCATCAAGCGTATCGTCGCTCTGCGCGGTGACCTGCCTTCGGGCATGGGCATGGCCAGCGGTGAATTGCGCCACGCCAACGACCTGGTTGAATTCATTCGTGAAGAAACCGGTGATCACTTCCACATCGAAGTCGCCGCTTACCCGGAAATGCATCCGCAAGCGCGCAATTTCGAAGACGATGTTGCCAACTTCGTGCGCAAGGCCAACGCTGGCGCCGACAGTGCGATCACCCAGTACTTCTTCAACGCCGACTGCTACTTCTACTTCGTGGAACGTGTGCGGGCGCTGGGTGTGAACATCCCGATCGTGCCGGGCATCATGCCGATCACCAACTACAGCAAGCTGGCGCGCTTCTCCGATGCCTGCGGTGCGGAAATCCCGCGCTGGATCCGCAAGCAACTGGAAGCCTACGGCGACGACACCCAGAGCATTCAGCGCTTTGGTGAACAGGTCATCACCGAAATGTGCGAACAATTGCTGCAGGGCGGCGCTCCAGGGCTGCACTTCTACACACTGAACCAGGCTGAAGCGAGCCTGGCGGTGTGGAGAAACCTGAAATTGCCGCGTTGAGGCAGCTACAAGCTGCAAGTTGAAAGCTACAAGCAAGATCAAAAGATCGCAGCCTGCGGCAGCTCCTATCCCCGGAATGTGTATTCCCTGTAGTAGCTGCCGCAGGCTGCGATCTTTTGCTTTCAGCGCACTATTAATGTGCAGCAATCCACGGAGTTAGAGCATCTGCGGTCAGTTTCTGGCTCTTTCCGGTTTCTCGTCGTAATCTCAAACCCATGCCTTTGATCACGCAATTAATCGCCATGCTTGTCTTCGCTTGCCTGAGCTTCGCCGCTCGGGGCGAGAAGCTGCGCATTGTCACGGAGCCGTGGGCGCCTTATGTGTATGAAGTCAACGGCAAATCGCTAGGTCTGGACTACGAAACCACCGCCATTGTCTTCAAGCGCCTGGGCATCGAAGTGGAATGGCAGTTCCTGCCATGGAAACGCTGCCTGTCGATGCTTGAAACCGGGCAGGCCGACGGCGCGCTGGACATCTTTCACAGCGACGAACGCGATGCGACCCTGCTCTACCCCAGCGAACCACTGTCTGAAGTCCAGTTCGTGATGTTCTACGCCAATGACCGGCCCCATCCGTTTCGCACCCTCGATGACTTGCGCGGCCTGACCATCGGCACTTCGCCGGGGTACCTGTACAGCAAGGACTTCAGCGATTCGACGCTGTTCACCCGCGAGCCGGCTCCCACCCATGAAGCCAACTTCGGCAAACTGGTGCGCGGGCGCATTGACCTGCTGATTACCGACCGCCGGGTCGGCCAGCATTTGCTCGATGAACTGGGCATCCGCGGCAAGATCACCGAAAACCCCACGGTCATCAGCCAGCAAAGCCAGTTTCTCGCGGTGCGGCGCAATGCGGGCATGGATCTGCTGGTGCAGCGTTTCGGCGCCGAACTCAAACGCTTCAAGCGCGAACCTGCCTACGCTGAACTGAGCGCCCGCTATGGCGCGCAACCGGCGGCCAGCGTGAAGGCTGAAAAGGCCACGGCTACCACGGAAAAAACCGTTGAGCAGCAGGAAAGCAGCGCGCAGTGATAGCTCTGTTATACTCCGGCCTTCCCGCCAGGCTCACGCCCGGACGCCCGGAATCGTTAAAGGCATCTCAACCCCGCTACTGCGCAGCTTTGCAGCCCGCGCGAGCGTTTGCAGACGAGCCTTCGAGACCCAGCAGGACCGGACGGGATTGCGTCCTCTTAAACGCCATTCGCGCCAGGCAAGACTCCCATTGGGCCAAGCCCTAACTTAAAACAGGATTACTCATGTCCTTTGCTTCCCTCGGTCTCTCCGAGGCTTTAGTCCGCGCCATCGAGGCAGCGGGCTATACCGAGCCTACTCCGGTGCAACAGCGGGCCATTCCCGCCGTGTTGCAAGGTCGCGACCTGATGGTCGCGGCACAGACAGGTACTGGTAAAACCGGCGGTTTCGCCCTTCCGATCCTGGAGCGGTTGTTCCCCAACGGTCACCCGGACAAATCCCAGCGTCACGGCCCGCGCCAGCCGCGCGTACTGGTCCTGACCCCGACTCGCGAACTCGCCGCACAAGTGCATGAAAGCTTCAAGGTCTATGCCCGTGACCTGAAGTTCGTCAGCGCCTGCATCTTCGGCGGTGTCGGCATGAACCCGCAGGTTCAGGCCATGGCCCGTGGCGTGGATGTGCTGGTGGCCTGCCCTGGCCGCCTGCTCGACCTGGCCGGCCAAGGCAGCGTCGACCTGTCCCACGTGGAAATCCTCGTGCTGGACGAAGCCGACCGCATGCTCGACATGGGTTTCGTCCATGACGTGAAGAAAGTGCTGGCACGTCTGCCAGCCAAGCGCCAGAACCTGCTGTTCTCGGCGACCTTCTCCAAGGACATCACCGACCTCGCCGGCAAGCTGCTGCACAACCCGGAGCGCATCGAAGTCACGCCGCCGAACACCACGGTCGAGCGTATCGAACAGCGTGTGTTCCGCCTGGCCGCCAGCCACAAGCGTTCGCTGCTGGCGCACCTGATCACCGCCGGCGCCTGGGAACAGGTGCTGGTGTTCACCCGCACCAAGCACGGCGCCAACCGCCTGGCCGAGTACCTGGACAAACACGGCCTGAGCGCCGTCGCGATCCACGGCAACAAGAGCCAGAACGCCCGCACCAAAGCCCTGGCCGACTTCAAGGCCGGCGAAGTGCGCATCCTGGTCGCCACCGACATCGCCGCCCGCGGCCTGGACATCGACCAGTTGCCCCACGTGGTCAACTTCGAGTTGCCAAATGTGGATGAAGACTACGTGCACCGTATCGGCCGTACTGGCCGCGCCGGTCGTTCGGGCGAGGCGATTTCGCTGGTAGCCCCGGACGAAGAAAAACTGCTGAAAAGCATCGAACGCATGACCCGTCAGAAAATCGCCGACGGCGACCTGATGGGCTTCGATGCCAGCGCCGTGGAAGCCGAGAAACCAGAAGTGCGCGAGCGTCCGGACATGCGTAACCCGCGCAATCCACGTGGCCCACGCGGCGACGGTCCGAACGGCAGCGGTGGCGGCGGCGGTCGCAAGGACAAAGGCAAGGACAAGGGCAAGGAAAAACCGGCCGGCGAACGCGGCGAGCGCCCTGCCCGTCAGCAAAAGCCCCGCGAAGGTACTCCGGCCCGTGAACAGCGTCAGCCGAGCCAAGCACCACGCGTCGCCGCTGACCGTGCCCCGGACGAGTTCCTGGACGACGATATCGATAACTTCGGTAACCGCGTCGACTACGTGCCGCAGCAGAAACCGGCCCAAGGCCGTGGGCGCCGTCCGGGTGCTCCGGCACAAGGCACCGCCGCCAGTTCGGGCGCTCCACGCTCCGGCAAACCACAAGGTCGCCAGAGCGGTCCGCGCAACAGCGATGGCGCCAGCACCGGCACCCCACCGGCCAAGCGTAGCGGCCCTCGCAGTGGCGCACCGCGCGACGGCCAGGCCCGCCGCGAAGACTCGCGCAACCGCCGCCCGGCCCGTGACGACCAGCCGCTATCCGAGCCGGCCGTGCAGAACCCGCGTGGCCCGGCGCCGAAGATCATGCACAAGGAATCGAAGGCCGACCGCTTCCCGACACCTGAGCAACTGGATCAACTGCCGAGCCGTCCTCGTGGTGAGAAACCAGCGCTGCTGACCCGCAATCGCTGAGTTATCGCTGCAATAAAAAATGCCCCTGATCGCGAGATCAGGGGCATTTTTTTATGGCTGATGAAATCCTGTAGGAGCGAGCCTGCTCGCGATGGTCGTCAACGATAACGCTGCAAGCTTGATGCTCTGCGGCGCTCTCAGGTTTTTCGCGAGCAGGCTCGCTCCTACCGTCTCAGCATTACTTCGCTTTAACACCTTCAAACGAAATGTACAGATCAACCGCGTCGGACTGTGGGCCCAGGTCCATCATCTTGCCGAAATCGGAACGCTTGATGCTGGTAGTGCCCTCGAAGCCTGCACGGTAGCCGCCCCATGGATCCTTGCCTTCACCCAGGAAAGTGGCCTTGATCACGACTGGCTTGGTTACGCCAGCAATAGTCAGGTCGCCGGCCACGTCGGCCGTGTCTTTGCCAGCGGCGTTTTTACCGGTGGCCTTGACGCTGGTGGACACGAACGTGGCCTTAGGGAAATCAGCCACTTTCAGGAAGTCTTTGCTGGAGACGTGCTTGTCACGTTCGGCGTTGTTGGTGAAGACGCTGGCAGTGTTCACGTTGAACTCGATCTTGCTGTCTTCAGGCTTGGCAGCGTCGAAGCTGAACTTGCCGTCCATGGTCTTGAAGGTACCGGTGATGAAGCTGTAGCCCAGGTGGCTGATCTTGAAGTTGACGAAGGCGTGCTGGCCTGTTGTGTCCACAACGTAGTCAGCCGCCATCACGTTGGCGGACAGCAGAGCGGAACCGATTGCCAGAGCGGCGAGGGTCTTTTTCAACATGCTTTGTTTTCCTTGGGAGTCGAGGTTGAACTTCAGGCTTTGCGACCCAGCATTCGCTTGAGGGTCGCATCACGATCGATAAAGTGGTGCTTCAATGCTGCCAACGCATGGAGGCCGGAAAAAATTACCAGCACCCACGCCAGATAGAGGTGAATCGCACCGGCGTTATCTGCCTGGTCCGGCAGTCCCGAAACCAGGGCAGGCACTTCAAACCAGTCAAACACCGGAATCCCGGCACCTTCTGCGGTGGAAATCAGGTAACCGGCAACCATCACGGCGAACAGACAGAAATACAGAAAGGCATGACCGAACATGGCACCCAGGCGCGTCATGCGGCTGTAACTGGCCAATGCCGGTGGTGGCGGGCTGATGAAACGCCACAACACCCGCAGCACCATGACCCCCAGCAAGATCAAACCAATGCTCTTGTGCAGATCCGGCCCGTCCTTGCGCCACGGGTCGTAATAGCCGAGACCGACCATCCACAGCCCGAGGGCGAACAAACCGAACACGGCCAGCGCCACGCCCCAGTGCATGATGATGCTGACCCAGCCGTAGCGGGAGGTCGAGTTACGTAGCTGCATTGCCTAGATCCCTGTAAGTGCTGGCCCAAGACTATCGGGTTATCTATCGAATTAAAGCCGAAAATTTCGCTTTGAAATATCGAGAAATACGATCAAGAGTCTGAAACAGGCGAGTTAAGGAAAGATTAAAGTCGAAAGTGTTAGAAAAAATGAATACAAACCGAAGAACACCTGTACCAAATGTTTTATTCGATTTTAGACCCCGGCTTTCTTCAGGCAAAAAAAACGCGGCATTTACGCCGCGTTCTTTTTGTCCCAGGGCTTACTACGCCTTGGCATCCATCGCCGGAGTCGCCGCAGGTTTAGCTGCTGGCTTCTTCACCGGCTCGGTTTTCTTGGCCGGTGCCTTGACCGGGGCTTTTTTCGCCTCAGTCTTGGCAGCCGGTTTTGCCGGAGCCTTTTTGGCCGGCTCGGTTTTTACCGGGGTCGCAGGCTTCGGTGCTTCCACCGGGGCCGGTGCGACTGCCGGGGCTGGCGCCGGAGCAGGCACTGGCGGTGCAACCGGCTCAGGTGCCTTGACCAGCTCTGGCTTCTTCTCGTCATCGGAGCCGCCGAACAGGTTGCTGAAGAAATTGCCTTTCTTCGCCGCCACCGCACCAGCGCCCGCCGCCGCGGCGGCCGGGACCACTTTCGCCGGTTCGAACGACTTGCCCGCCGCCAGGTCTTCAACCTGGCTGGCCGCACGCTGACCAGTGCGCAGCGCGCCTTCCAGGGTGCCCGGATACAGGGTGTCGGTGTGTTCGCCAGCGAAGGTTACGCGCTGAATCGGGCGTTCCCACAGGCGCCAGAACTTGCTGATCTGGCCCGGGCCGAAGGCCAGGTAGGCGCCGCCAGTCGACGGGTCGGTGCTGTAGCGACGGATTTCATAACCGGTGAACGAACCGCGAGCCTGTGGATAGAACGCATGCAGGCGAATCAACACCTGATCGACCATCTGCTTGTCGCCGAACGCCTGCATCACTCGTGCATTGTCGCCGGACAGGTTGATCACCACATTGGCACCGCCCTTCAGGGCAGGCTCGATCCACAACATGCCCAGGCCGGTGTTGCTGTAGATCTCGCCAGACATGCGCGCCTTGGATTCCCACACCGGCGTCTTGAACTTCAGCATGATCTGGTCGCGCCATCCGTAGTTGGTGCCCTTGATCGCCGCCAGGTGCTGGGCGTCCAGCGCCGGGATCATCTGGATCTTGTTCAGGGCGCGCAGTGGCACCGCCAGCACGACATAGTCAGCCTGATAGCTGACGCTATCGACTTTGACGGTCACGCCGTCCTTGTCCTGAGTGATTGACGAGACCCGGGAATTGGTCTTGATGGTTTTCAGCTGCTTGACCAGGGCCTGGGCCAGCACCGGACTGCCACCGACCAGGCGCGAAGCCCGCAGGTCACGATCGGAGACTCCGCGGTAAACGCGGCTCTGCTGCGCGAAGTACAGCAGCGACAAGCGCGAAGGTTCGTCGTAGCGGGTACGGATCTGTTGGTTGATCAGCTGGCGGGCGGTGGCCGGCAGGTTCTGCTTGTCGAGCCAGCTCGACACGTTGATCTGATCCAGCGCGTACAGCGTGTTGTTGGCGGCCGGGTTCTGCGGGTCGTCGATCGAGCGCGCCAGATCGTCCACAGTCTTGTCGAAGCGCTTGAGCGCCTCGGCGGTGGCCGGCTGCTTGGTCGCCAGGTCGGCGGCAGAGAAATACTCACCATCGATCAGATAGCCTGGGGTCCGCACGAACTCAGGGGCCGCCGTGGTGCTCAGCTTGAAGTTCGATACGTATTTGTTCAGCACCGGTTGGGCCTTGTCGTTGCCGATCCACTCGCTGGTGGCCATGCCGGAACGGCCGCCCAGGCTCGACTTGGCTTCCAGCAGGGTGACCTGCCAACCCTTGTTCTGCAGCTCGAACGCAGCAGTCAGGCCCGACAGGCCGCCGCCGATCACGATCGCGGTTTTATCCTTGGCCAGCGCAGACACGCTGAACAGCCCCAACAACACCAGCGCACAGGCGCGCAGCCAACCGACAGACATTCAGCGAACTCCGGAATCACACGAGGAAAACAGCAGTTTTTGCGAGCCAGACGGCTCAAGAACCGCGAAGGATACGTCAGCCTTCCAACACCCGCCAGCAACGTCTATCGACCTGGATAAAGTAGCTGATTCGACACAATGGGTTGTCCCCGTGGCACGCATTGCATAGGCTTGCGCGATTGTTTGTCCGCGCTGGTCACGGACCGCCTCCAGGAGAGTGAAAATGGGCCTGAATAATCAGTGGATGCAACGCGATCTCGCCGTGTTGTGGCATCCCTGCACCCAGATGAAAGATCACGAACAACTGCCGCTGATCCCGATCAAGCGCGGGGAAGGCGTGTGGCTGGAAGACTTCGAAGGTAAACGCTACCTCGATGCGGTCAGCTCCTGGTGGGTCAATGTGTTCGGCCACGCCAACCCGCGGATCAACCAGCGCATCAAGGACCAGGTCGATCAGCTCGAACACGTGATCCTTGCCGGCTTCAGCCATCAACCGGTGATCGAACTGTCCGAGCGCCTGGTGAAGATGACGCCGGAAGGCCTGACCCGGTGCTTCTACGCCGATAACGGTTCGTCCTGCATCGAAGTCGCGCTGAAAATGAGCTTTCACTACTGGCTCAATCGCGGCATGCCTGCCAAGAAGCGCTTCGTCACCCTGACCAACAGCTACCACGGCGAGACCATGGCGGCGATGTCGGTGGGCGACGTGCCGCTGTTCACCGAGACCTACAAAGCGCTGTTGATGGACACCATCAAGGTGCCGAGCCCGGATTGCTACCTGCGTCCCGAGGGCATGAGCTGGGAAGAGCACTCGCGCAACATGTTCGCCGCGATGGAGCAGACCCTCGCGCAGAACCATGACAGCGTGGCTGCAGTCATTGTCGAGCCGCTGATCCAGGGCGCCGGTGGCATGCGCATGTACCACCCGGTGTACCTCAAGCTGCTGCGAGAAGCCTGCGACCGCTACGGCGTGCACCTGATCCACGACGAAATCGCCGTTGGCTTCGGCCGCACCGGGACGATGTTCGCCTGCGAACAGGCCGGCATCCGCCCGGATTTCCTGTGCCTGTCCAAAGCCCTGACCGGCGGTTACTTGCCCCTGGCGGCGTGCATGACCACCGACGAAGTCTACAGCGCGTTCTACGACGACTACCCGACCCTGCGCGCCTTCCTGCACTCCCACAGCTACACCGGCAACCCGCTGGCGTGCGCGGCGGCCCTGGCGACCCTGGATATTTTCGAAGAAGACAACGTCATCGAGAACAACAAGGCGCTGGCGCAGCGCATGGCTTCGTCGACGGCGCATCTGGTCGACCACCCGAACGTGTCCGAAGTGCGCCAGACCGGCATGGTGCTGGCCATCGAAATGGTCAAGGACAAGGCCAGCAAGGAAGCTTATCCATGGCAGGAACGTCGTGGCCTGAAGGTGTTCCAGCACGCCCTGGAGCGCGGTGCCTTACTGCGTCCACTGGGTAGCGTGGTGTATTTCCTGCCGCCGTATGTGATCACCCCGGAGCAGATCGACTTCCTTGCCGAAGTGGCCAGCGAAGGGATCGACATTGCGACCCGTGACAGCGTCAGCGTGGCGGTGCCGAAGGACTTCCATCCGGGGTTCCGTGATCCGGGTTGATACCCGATGCAGTTACCTGTGGCGAGGGAGCTTGCTCCCTCGCCACAAATGCGATTCCGATCCAATTTTTAGAGACCCAGCATGAGACTGTCCCGCTTCTTTATCGACGCCCCCCTGAGCATCGGCGAGCACGAGTTGCCCGAAGCCCAGGCCCATTACATCAGCCGTGTGCTGCGCATGGCCGAGGGCGATGCGTTGCAGTTGTTCGACGGTTCGGGCCAGGAATTTCGCGCCAGGCTGGTCGACGTCGGCAAAAAGCGCGTGGTGGTGCAGATCGATGAAAGCTTCGCCGGGCAGGTCGAATCGTCGCTGCACATCCATCTCGGCCAGGGCCTGTCCCGAGGCGAGCGCATGGACTGGGCAATTCAGAAAGCCACGGAACTGGGCGTCACTGAAATCACCCCGATCTTCACCGAACGCTGCGAAGTCCGGCTCAAGGACGAGCGCGCCGACAAACGCCTGCTGCACTGGCGCCAGGTGGCGATCAGCGCATGCGAGCAATGCGGGCGCTCGCGAGTGCCGGTGATTCATCCGCCGCTGTTGTTGGCCGACTGGCTGAAGCAAACGCAAACCGAGTTGAAACTGGTGCTGCATCCAGTGGCCGAACCGCTGGTGAGCCATGCCAAGCCTTCAAGCCTGGCATTCCTGATCGGTCCGGAGGGTGGTTTGTCCGATGCCGAAGTCGATCAGGCCAAGGCCGGCGGCTTTCATGCTGCCCGCCTCGGTCCGCGGGTGCTGCGTACCGAAACCGCGCCGGTAGTAGCGCTGGCGGTGGCCCAGCAGCTTTGGGGTGATTTCTAAAAAGTAAAAAGATCGCAGCCTGCGGCAGCTCCTACAGGCTGCCGCAGGCTGCGATCTTTTGCATTTTACTGCACCGGATCACTCACCGGTTTGGCAATGATCGCCTTGAGTTCGCTGGTCATCGGGAACTCGAGGTTCAAACCCTTCGGCGGGATCGGTTGCTCGAACCAGCGTTTGTAGATGCCGTTGATCTCGCCCGAGCTGTACAGATCCGCCAACGCGCCGTTGACCAGCGCCAGGAACTGCGGGTCGTCCTTGCGCACCATGCAACTGTAGATCTCACGCGATTGCTCCTCCCCGACCACCACCCACTTGTGTGGGTCATGGGCCTTGGCGCGCTCGCCGTAGAGCAGCGCATCGTCCATGTAGAACGCCGCCGCCCGGCCTGACTGCAGCATCTGGAAGGCTTCGCCGTGGTCCTTGGCGCTGATCACGAACATGTCGATCTTGTGATCGACGTTGTAGCTTTTCAGGAAGCGCTCGTTGGTGGTGCCGGCGGTGGTCACCACGTTCTTGCCGCGCAGGTCGGCGAAGCTCTTGATCCCACTGTCACTGGCCGTCAGCAACTGGCCTTTGACGTAGATGAAACCGTAGGAGAACGCCACCTGCTTCTGCCGTTCGGCGGTTACGCCGGTGGAGCCGCACTCCAGGTCCACGGTGCCGTTCTGCACCAGTGGAATACGGGTCTGCGAGGTCACCAGGTTGTACTTCACCTGCAAGTCCGGCAGCGCCAGTTGCTGCTGGATGCGCTCGACGATCTTGCCTGCCAGATCCACCGAGTAACCCATCGGCTTACCGGTGTGATCGCCCACGTAGGAGAAAGGCACCGAAGCATCGCGATAGCCCAGGGTGATGCTGTTGGCGCTGGCGATCTTGCTCAGGGTGCCGGTCAGCGGCGCTTCATTGGCCTGAACCTGACTGCCGAGCAACAGGCCAAGCGTACAAGCGAGCAACGTGATTTTTTGCATTGTTATTCTCCGTTGTGGGTGTTGGTTTATCAGACGCGTGCAGCGATGACGGTGATTTCCACCAGCACCTGCGGGCGGGCCAGTTCGGCCTGCACGGTGGTGCGGCTCGGCGCCTGCCCCGGCGACAGCCAGGCCGACCAGACCTCGTTCATCGCGGCGAAATCCGTGGTGATGTTCTTCAGGTAAATGGTCGCGCTGAGCAGATGATCCTTGTCGCTGCCCGCCTCGGCCAGCAAGGTATCGATTTTCGCCAGCACTTCGCGGGTCTGGCCGCTGGCATCCAGGGTATCGCCCGGCACCTGCCCGGAGAGAAACACCAGGTCGCCAAAGGTCACGGCGCCGGACAGGCGCGGGTTGCTGTGCAGTCGGGTAATGGTCATTGCAATGTCCTCTTCAGAAGTCGGCGTTCAGGCGGCCCGGTGGTTGAAACCGAGCAGGTCGATGGAAGGCTCGCGCTCGCCGATCAGCTCGCTGAGCAAGCGCCCGCTGCCGCATGCCAGGGTGAAGCCCAGCGCACCGTGGCCGAGGTTGAGCCACAGATTGCGATACGCCGTCGCACCGAGCAACGGCACGCCGCTGGGGGTGGCCGGGCGCATGCCGGCCCACTCGACGGCTTCGTCGTAGGCGCCGGCATTTGGAAAGGTGTCATGGGCCTGGCGCTTGATCAGTGCCAGGCGTTTGGGGTCCAGCGCAGGGTCGAAGCCGACGATGTCGACCATCGCCGCCACGCGCAATTGCTCGCCGATGCGGGCGCAGACGATCTTGCGGTCGTAGTCGGTAATGCTCACGTCCGGCGCCCGGTGACCGGCGCGAATCGGCACGGTCAGGCTGTAGCCCTTGAGCGGATAAAGCGGCAGTTGCAGCCCCGGCAACGCCAACAGCGGGCTGCGGTGGCCGGCGGCGATCACCAGTTGCTCGACCGGCAGCACGTGTTCGCCCAGTTCGATGGCGTTGACGCTGCCGTTGCTGTGGCGAATGCCGGTCACCGCTTGCCCGAGGAGAAACTCGCAACGGCCGGACGCCTTCAGTCGTGCGGCCAGTTGCTGGCAGAAACCGTGGCAATCGCCGACCTCTTCGTCCGGGGTGTAGATCGCCCCGACAAAGGGCGCATCGGTCAGCGCCGGTTCCAGCTGCGCGCATTCGGCCGGCGACAACACCTGCTGTTGCTGCGGGTCGGCCAGGCCCTGACGCGCATGTTCGAAGCTGCTGTTCTGGCGGAAAGTCACCAGTTTGCCATTGCGCCGCCACTGGAATCCCGCCAATCCGTCGTCCTCGCGCCAGGACTTCAAGGTGTCCTGGCTGAACAGCGCCAGGCGCAGCAAGTGCGCGGCGTTCTCGCGGTTGACCGAGCGGCGGCAGGCGCCGAGGAACGACGCCATCCAGCGCCACTGGGCCGGGTCGAAGCGCGGGCGCAGCTTCAGCGGTGAATCGCCGCGCAGCATCCAGCCGATGGCTTGCCAAGGCACACCGGCGTCGGCCAGGGGCGCGACATAGCGATAGGACAACTGGCCGCCGTTGGCGAAGCTGGTTTCGCTGCCCAGCGAGTCCCGTGCCTCGACCACCGTCACCTCGAAGCCGTCGCGCACCAGCGCATAGGCCGTTGCCAGGCCAATCACGCCGCCACCGATGATGCACACACGCTGAGCCATGTCGGTCCCTAAATACGTTGTGAAGACAAGGCCAAGGTTAGAGCCAGGTGACAGACGTTGAACAATGCATAAAGATGGCAACCCCATAAACAAAGGTTATGGACTTGCCATGCGCCTTCGCCATATCGAAATTTTCCAGGCCATCCGCCAGACCGGATCGATCAGCGCTGCCGCGCAATTGCTGCACGTCTCGCAACCAGCGGTGAGCAAGGTGTTGCAGCACGCCGAGCAGCAATTGGGCTTCCCGTTGTTCCTGCGGGTACGCGGCAAGTTGCAGGCGACGCCGGAAGCGCTGGAGCTGGAGCGCGAGGTGGACAAGGTCAGTGAAAGCCTGCAAGGCGTGCGACGCCTGGCGCAGAGCCTGCGCCGTGAACCCGGCCACAGCCTGCGCATCGGTGCCACCCCGGCACTGGCCCTGTCATTGCTGCCGCCGGCCATACACGAGTGGACCGGGCGTTACCCGGACATCGTTTGCGAACTCTCCAGCGCCCACAGTCGCGAACTGGTGCAGAACCTGTTGATGCGCGAAGTGGATGTCGCCCTGACCCTGCAACGCCCAGATCACCCGGGGCTCAAGGCCCAGGCGCTGGCGTCCGGCGTGCTGGTGGCGCTGGCGCCGAGTGGTTACTGGCCTCAGGAAGAGGCGGGTAAACCGTTGCCGCTGATGGCGCTGGCGGATGCACCACTGATCGGTTTATCCAGCGCTGATCCGCTGGCCGCGCGACTCGACAGTTACCTGGAAGCGGTCGAACCGCCGCCGCGGGTACGCATCGCCGTGCAAACCTACTCACTGGCACGGGCGATGGTGGAATCCGGCGCGGGCCTGGCGGTGATCGATCCGTTCACCGCCCTTGGCGCCTCTTGCGCCAGCACAACCATCCGCCCTCTGGCACCGCCGCTACCCATCACCCTGTACGCAGTGACCCGCGCCGCCGAACCACCGCCCCACACCTTGAACGACCTGTTGCAGGTGTTCAGCCGTCGAGCCCGGGAGCAGCTGGATCGCCTGGTCCCGGTACAGCCTTAAAGGACATAAAAGAAAATCGCCACAAAGTGCAGCAGGCTCCCGGCGATCACGAACAGATGCCAGATGCCGTGGGCATGGCGCAGTCGATGATCGAGGGCAAAAAAGATAATCCCGACGGTGTACAGCACCCCGCCCGATGCCAGCCACGCAAACCCGACGACACCCAGCGCCGCGAGCAGCGGCTTGACCGCCACCAGCACGATCCAGCCCATCACCGCATAAATCACGATCGACAGAATGCGTGCTTCCGAACGCGGCTTGATCTCCTGCAGGATGCCGATCAGCGCCAGTCCCCAGACAGTCCCGAACAACGTCCAGCCCCACGGCCCGCGCAGGGTCACAAGGCAGAACGGCGTGTAGCTGCCGGCGATCAACAGGTAGATCGAAAAGTGATCGACCTTCTGCATGATCGCTTTCTTGCGCCCGCGCACGCTGTGGTACACGGTCGATGCGCTGTATAGCACCAGCAAGGTAAAGGCGTAGATTGCCATGCTGACAATCTTCCACGGGCTGCCGTCGAGACTGGCCAGCACAATCAGCCACACCCCGCCGACAAACGCCGCCACTGCCCCGACCAGATGCGTCCAGGCGTTCAGTCTTTCCCCGTGATACATGCGTTACTCACCTCGAATTTCATCACCGCAACGCGCAAGGCTCAGGCTTCAAGCGTAAAAGCGCAATGTTTCCGTACGTCATGATCCCTGTAGGAGCTGCCGAAGGCTGCGATCTCTTGATTTGGATTTTTCAAGATCAAAAGATCGCAGCCTTCGGCAGCTCCTACAACGCTCCGTGTTTACCGGGCACAATTGACCGATACCAAAAAGAGTCCGCCCCATGCTGATCGATGAAGAGTTGACCCTGAAAAAACTCGAGGTGTTCCTGGCTTTCATGCGCACCGGCAACCTGGCGCGGGCCGCTGCCGAATTGCAGACCAGCAATGTCAGCGTGCATCGGGCGATCCATTCCCTGGAAAGCGCCCTGCGCTGCCCGTTGTTCAAGCACGAAGGCCGCAGCCTGACGCCGCTGGAAAGCGCTTATGTGCTGGAAGAGCGGGCACAGAAGCTGATTCAGGACGTGGTCGAAAGCGTGCGCCTGACCCGCGAGGCCGCCGGTTTCTCCGCCGAGCGCTTCAAGTTGGGTTCACTCTATTCGCTGACAGTGAAGACCGTGCCGCAACTGATCATGGGCCTGAAGATCCGCCGCAGCGAGCTCAACATCGACCTGATTCTGGGTTCCAATATCGACCTGCTCTACAAGCTCAAGAACATGGAAGTCGATGCGGCCCTGGTGTCGCTGGACGACAGCGTCAACGATCCGGATTGCGAGCAGATCCCGCTGTTTTCCGACGACATCTTCCTCGCCACCCCCGCCGATTCCAAGTTTGCCCAGCGAACCGAAGTCGACCTGGCCGAAGTCCGCGACGAAACCTTCATCACCCTGACCCAGGGCTTCGCCACCCATCAGGACGGCAAGCGGGTATTCGAGCAGGCAGGGTTCGAGCCGAAGGTGGCGATGCAGGTCAACGACATCTTCACCCTGCTGAGCATGGTCAGTTCGGGCGTGGGTTATGCATTGCTGCCGGGGCGGATTGCGGCGGTGTACGAGAACCGGGTGAAGCTGATCCCGCTGCAGGAAAAGTACCGCTTGCAGCAGCACATTGGCGTGGTGTTCCTGAAGGCCAAGGAGCGTGATCCGAATCTGCTGGCGTTGCTGGCGGAGTGTCGGATGTATGCCAATCGGCAGGTTTGAGACCGTGTCGCGGCCATCGCGAGCAAGCTCGCTCCTACAGGAACTGCGCTGTCCTTGTAGGAGCCGGCTTGCCGGCGAAGACGTCAGATCAGACAACTCAGGATTTGCGGCTACCCGACAATCCCGCGAACAATGAAGAACAGCAGCGAAGGCCCCAGCAGACAGCCCAGCCCGGTGTGGAAGGTCGCGGTCAGCGCGCCATAAGGCACCAGGCGCCGATCCGTCGCCGCCAAACCGGCGGTCACGCCGCTCACGGTGCCGGCCAGCCCGCCGAACACCATCGCCGAACGCGGGTTATCCAGGCCCATCCAGCGCGCCGCCATTGGCGTGCCGACCATCACCAGAATCGCCTTGATCAGGCCGGTGGCAATCGACAGCGCCATCACATCCGAAGTCGCACCGATTGCCGCACCGGTCACCGGCCCGACGATGTAAGTCACCGCACCGGCGCCAATGGTGGTCATGCTCACCGCATCGCGATAACCGAAGGCCCAGGCCATGCACGCGCCGACAATAAATGGCAGCACCGTGCCCAACAACAGCGCGATCACGCCGATCAAGCCGGCCTTTTTCGCTTCCGTGGCCTGCACCTCGAATGCCGTGGCAACGATGGCGAAGTCCCGCAGCATGGCGCCGCCCATCAGCCCGATGCCGGAAAACAGCGTCAAATCCGCCAGGCCTTTTTGTCCGCCAGTCAATGTGCCGCCGACCCAGGCCAGCACCAGGCCGATGACGATAGCAATCGCCGAACCGTGGATGCGTCCGAAAGTCAGGCGTTTGGAAAGAATGACCGACACCCACATGATGATGCCGACGAAAGCGAATGCTGTGACCAGGCTGTTCGTGGCCAGGCCTTTCTCGATGAGTTCCCACATATCAGCGACCTCCTGCCGGTGCGCCAACCGGCGTTACATCCGCCGGTTCATCGGGCAAGGGTTCGCCTTTGTGGGTCCGGCTGATCAGGGCAATGGTGCAGCCGCAGACCACCACCGAGCCGATCGCCGCCAACACCGCCACCGGACCACCATGCAGCGCCGTGACCACGTTTTGTTGCGCCGCCATCGCCACCACCACCGGAATGTACATGGCGCCCCAGAAGCCGACACCCAGCTCGCAATCCTTGGTCATGCCGCCACGCTTGTGCATCCACAACCGCGCGCAGATCAGCAGGATCATCGCGATCCCGACACCGCCGACGTTTGACTTCACTCCCAGCAACACACCGAGCATGTCACCCATGATCACCCCTGCCAGCGTACAGATCGCCAACAGCGCCACACCGTAAATAATCATTGTTGTAGTCCTCAAAGTGCATTTCGAATGTTGTTTTTGTTGTTCGAAGCCTTAAGCCGGGTGATTTAAGAGTGGCGGCTTCCCTCCTCACGCATCAGCGCCTGCAAGGTATCGAGCCGTGCACCGTCGAAGGCAATCACGGTGCCCTGCTCGAACACCCGGCGCGCCAGCCCGGTCAGCACCGCACCGGGCGGCAGTTCGATCTGTAGACGTACGCCGCGCTCGTAGGCGCTTTGTACCGTGCCGCGCCAGTCAACGATGCGGCACATGTTGAAGGCCAGGTCGTCACGCAAGGCTTCAGGCTTGATCAGCGGACGCGCACGACTGCTGCTCAGGTAGCCGATCTTCGGGGTTTGCAGCGGCACCTTGGCGAAGGCTTCGGCCAACCGTTGCGCAGGGGCCTCAAGCAATGGGCAATGGGACGGCACGCTCACTGCCAGACGCTTGGCCAAGCCTGCTCCGTAACCTTTCGCCAACTCCGCCACCGCTTTCATCGCCGCGTCGCTACCGGCAATCACCACCTGGTTATCGGCGTTGATATTGGCCAGATAAACCGGCATTTCTACGCAGTACACCCGGGCCAGCAATCCTTCCACCGTGGCCAGGTCCAGACCGATGATCGCGGTCATGCCGTAGCCCTGTGGATAAGCGTGCTGCATCAGTTCGCCGCGCAGGCTGACCAGATGCAACGCATCGCTGAAACCCAAGGCACCAGCCACCACCGCTGCCGGATAAGCGCCGATCGACAAGCCAGCCACGTAGTCCGGGGCCATGGCCAGCTGACGTGAAGCGGCGACTCCAGCAATCAGCAGGCAAAGCTGAACCGCCCTCGTCGACTGCAACGCCTCGGCAGAATCCAGCTGCGTGACATCTTCGCCGAGCAGGTCGCTCGCCTCGATCAACGTTTCCCGAGGCAAACGCGCCAGCATTCCGGGTTGTTGCGCACCCTGGCCGGGGAACACCAGCAAGCTGCTCATGCTGCTTGCTCCTGTAGATTCCACGGATCAGTGATCAGGCTGGCCTGAGTGGCACTTTTCAACAGGACCCGCGACGAAGCACCGGCCCATTCGCGCAAGGCAACGGCGCCCGACGGTGTCTGCAATTGCAGGTCCACGCGGCACACGGCGGCGTCGAGAACGGCCGCCAACGCCTGGGCGCCGACACGACTCATCGGACGTGGCGTACGCAGGATCAGATCGAGATCGCTGCCCGTGTGCAAAGCGGCAAATCCACTGGCCAACTCGAACCCGGCGCTTCCGCTGACACCCCAGACCCAACCACTGTCATCGAGGTACGAGCGCAGCTGCTCCAAGGCCCGCAGCGCCGGGAAATCGCGCTGCCCTTGAACATGGCAGAGTTCTTCCGGCCGCACCTGCCGCGTAATGGCAGCGACTTCCATCACCGCCGCAAATCGCTGTTCGCGCAGCGGCCCGCGCACGCCCACCGCCACCTGCCCCGCCGCGCTCAAGGCGCGACGGACCACCACCGGTTGACCAGCACTAATCGACTCGGTTACCCACGCAGGCGCATCCGTCGGCAACTGCTGCGGGGTCATGCCCCACAGCAGGTCATGGGCCAGTAGCGTGTTCACCACTGCGCTCTCAGCAATTGGCGAACCTTGCTCGATGCCGCACGGTTGGCCGCACCGAGACGACCACTGAGATCTGTACCCTTTTCAGCGATATCGCCCATCGCCTGACCCAGGCACTCAGTCACCCGCGCCAGATCCGCCGCAGTCGGCTGCTCGATCTGTTCCACTGACAAGGTTTCCCACAGCAGCCCGAGGCTGGCATAGCTGTCGATGTCATAGGCCATCGGTGGTACGCTGGCGGCCAGGGCTTCGAGTTCTTCGACGCTACGCAAGGTCACCCGCGCCGCCGACGCCTTGCCCATGGCATGCACCATCACCCCCGGATCGCGCAGGGCGATCAAGCGATTGGCCTGATAGCCGTGGGCCAGAAATGCCCCGGACATCGCCTTGCCCACCAGCAGACCAATCACCGCATGACCAGCGAGACGGGCACGGGCATAACTGTCCGCCGCGGCGGCCAGCGCCTGATGAATGCCGAGGGCTTCCTCGCGTCGACCGTAAGCCTGGCTCGGCACGTCGACGATGGCGAAAAGGGCGCGTTTGTGTGCTTTGTTCTGATCGGCGGCAATGACTTCATCCACAGCCTTGGCCAGGCCCCAGCCTTCGAGCAAACCCACTTCGCCGTTACGGGCACGGACGAAGCGGTTTTCCGGGTCAGCCACCACCGCGATGAAACGCACAGGCTGATCGCCAAGCGCTCCGTCCGCGACCTTCAGCGAAGCCGGCAAGCCCTCGACTGCTTTCGCCCCGGCACTCAAGGCGTTGAACCAGTTCAAACCACGCAGGGAATACGGACTCATGGGCGTTCTCCTTGGTACAGATCGCGAACCACGGACGGCTCGATTTGCGATTCGGCGTCCAGACGCGCCAGGCGTTGCAGGAACAACTCGGCCTGCCGGCTGCGCGGCTGTGCAGGCAAACCCTGATGGAGCAACTCAGCCACCTGTTGGCGAATCTGTGCCACATCGTCATCCACGTAACGATCCACCAGACCACTGGCGAAACGCTGTTCACCACCGGTCAGGCTCCAGATGAAGGGCCTGTCGCGGGAATCGTATTCTTCGAGTCCGGCTTCTTGCTCGATCACTTGCGGACCATTCAGGCCAAGCCGCGCTTCCTGGGTCACCAACAGGTAGCTGCACAAGCCGGCGGCAATCGACATGCCGCCAAAGCAGCCGACGCTGCCCGCCACCACACCGACCACGGGTTGGTGCTGCTGCAAGTCGACAATCGCCGCGTGGATGTCGGCAATGGCTGCCAGGCCGAGGTTGGCTTCCTGCAAGCGCACGCCGCCGGTTTCCAGCAGCAGCACGGCGCGGGTCGGAATGCCGTTGCGGTTGTCTTCGGCGGCCAGTTCCAGTGCACCGGCGATTTTTGCTCCGCCGACTTCACCGAGGCTGCCGCCCTGGAATGCGCCTTCGATGGCCGCGATCACCACCGGCAAACCATCGAGATTACCCTTGGCGATCACCACGCCGTCGTCGGCTTGCGGCACCACACCCTGGCGCGACAGCCACGGCGAC
Organism: Pseudomonas sp. GV085; assembly: GCF_003050925.1. Lineage (GTDB taxonomy): Bacteria > Pseudomonadota > Gammaproteobacteria > Pseudomonadales > Pseudomonadaceae > Aquipseudomonas. The sequence continues at coordinate 214,243 of NZ_QAOV01000005.1, forward strand.
ATGATCCGTTGAAAGGGATCGAGCAGTTCGCGGAAGGTGCCGACGTCGAGCAACGCCTTGGCCCGTTGCCGCGCACCGAGTTCGACGAAACTGTGCTTGTTGAGCAGAGATGCGCTGTCAGTCATGGCCAATCTCCTCGAAGCCTTGTTCCAGACGCAGGCGCACCACACCGGGCGTCGCGCCGAAATCGTGGATATCGATATCCATGGCCGGTGGCGTCTGGCCGTCGAACATCCGTGCGAACAGATGCTGCCAGCGTTGCTCGCTGCCATTGACCGAGGTCTGCACGTTGATCGTCAGCTTGCCGGCCTGACCCGGTTCGATCAGCACTTCCAGATCACCCGAGCCGACACAGCCCACCAGGGTGCGGCCGCGTGGTGGCTGCCCGGCGGGGAATTCAAAAGATAAGGTTTCCATCAAAACACTCCCTGGATGAGGCCGTCGCCAGACGCGATACGGTCGATGAACAGGCAGGCTGCGAGCAGGTCGGCAGCACCGCCGGGCGAGGCATTCAACGCGATGAGTTGTTGGTCCAGCTCATGCAGGCGGCGACGTCCGCCGAGGCTGGCACTGCCACCGGCATCGAGCACCGCCCGGGCACCCAGTTGCATGGTGTTCAGGCCTTCTTCACCGGCGCGGTAAAGCACACAGGTGTCGGCCAGATTCGTCATGATCGCCAGCAGCGCATCGAGCCGGGCGTTGTGTTCGCCATGACCGGCGGCGCGGCTGCGCAGCAGTTGTGGCAGAGCACGTTGGGTCACAGCCGGAAAACCGAGTTGCGCTTCTTCACGAGCACCGCGAGCGCCATAGCGTTGGGCGACTTGCGCACCGTGACTGAGCGGACGTGGTGCAAAACGGTCGTCGAGCAAGGCCAACCGCGCAGCACGTATCGCCACGCTATTGGCGCTGCAGGATTGAGGTTCCAGTGCAGCGGCAGTGACCAACAGGCCCAAGGCCCAGATCGCCCCGCGATGGGTGTTCACGCCGCCGGTGGTGTCGAGCATCGCTTGCTCGCCTTCGCGACCAATGCGGCCCACGGCTTCGCGCAGGGGCGAGCCGACTTCGCCGAACTCGATGGCTGCTTCAGCCATTTCTTTAAAAGCCGGCCACAACGACAACGCCGAAGCGTGCATCAGCCCCAGGTGTAAATCGGTGTGGGCGCCATTGCCGCGACGGTCGACCAGTGCCGGTTTCGGCGACAGATCAGCTTCGTCGATCAGTGCGTCCACCGCCAGGTCCGCCAGCCGTTCGGCCAGGCTCAGGCTTTTGGGTTGCAGGTTAAGTGCGTGCATTACCAGCTCCTGAACTTGGCGGGCGGGTTGTAGAGGCCACCGGACCATTCCACCAGATCGGCCACGCTTTTCGCCGCGAGCAATTCGCGAGTGGCATCGGTGCGGCGGATGCCGAGGTCTTCGGGCAAGGCGATCAGGCCTTCGCGACGCATGCGTGCGGTGTCTTTGGGGTTGTGGCGCAGGCCGATGGCGGTTACCCCGGCGACGGCGGCGATCATCGCCTGGCGCTCTTCCAGCGAGCGCGCCTTGTACAGGTAGGCGATACCTTCTTCTGTCAGCAGGTGGGTGACGTCGTCGCCATAGACCATGATCGGCGCCAGTGGCATGCCGCTTTTCTTCGCCACATCGACCGCATCGAGGGTTTCAACAAAAGTCGGTTTGCCACCCTCCTGGAAGGTTTCGACCATCTGCACCACGAGTTTCTTACCGCGTTCGAGCATGGGCTCGGCCACATCGGTGTTGCGCATGTCGAGCCAGGCCGGCGTACCGTGACGACGACCGCGCGGGTCATGGCCCATGTTCGGTGCGCCGCCGAAACCGGCCAGGCGTCCGCGCGTCACGGTGGAAGAATGACCGTCGCCATCGACTTGCAAAGTCGCGCCGATGAACAGGTCCACCGCGTATTGCCCAGCCAGTTGGCTGAACATCCGATTGGAACGCAGGGAGCCGTCGCGCCCGGTAAAGAACACGTCCGGCCGTGCCGCAATGTAGTTCTCCATCCCCAACTCAGTGCCGAAGCAATGCACGCTTTCGACCCAACCGCTTTCAATCGCCGGGATCAGCGTTGGATGCGGGTTGAGCGTCCAGTTGCGGCAAATCTTGCCTTTGAGGCCGAGGGATTCGCCGTAGGTCGGCAGGATCAGTTCGATGGCGGCCGTGTTGAAACCGATGCCGTGGTTGAGGGACTGCACATTGTGTTTTTCGTAGATGCCGCGGATCGCCATCATCGCCATTAGCACGTGCACCGGCTTGATGTGCCGTGGATCGCGGGTGAACAGCGGTTCGATATAGAACGGCTTGTCCGCCACCACCACGAAGTCGACCCAGGAGGCGGGAATGTCTACACGCGGCAGGTCGCTGACGTCGTCCACCAATTGGTTGACCTGAACGATGACGATGCCGTCGCTGAAGGCCGCCGGCTCGATCAGGGCCGGGGTGTCTTCGGTGCTCGGCCCGGTGTAGATGTTGCCCGCGCGGTCGGCCATGAACCCGGCCGACAGCACGACGTTGGGAATCAGGTCCACCACCAGCCGTGCGTAAAGTTCGATGTAGGTGTGGATCGCGCCGATTTCCAGCAGGCCGTCTTCGAGCAACTGGCTGATGCGCAGGCTTTGAGTGCCGGCGAAAGAGAAGTCGAGCTTGCGCGCGATGCCGCGCTCGAACAGATCCAGGTGCTCGGTGCGCCCGACGCTGGGCATGATCATGTGCAGGTCATGCAGCTTTGCGGGATCGGCCTTGGCCAGGGAACGGGAAAGGAAATCCGCCTGCTTCTGGTTATTGCCTTCGAGCACCACGCGGTCGCCAGGCAGGATCAAGGCCTCCAGCGCCGCGACGATGTTGTCGGTGGGCAACACCACGCCGTCGGCAAGCCCTCGCACCAGCTCGAGGCGCCGCTGCTTTTCGCTGCGCCGCCGCGTCCATCGCGAGTCGGGGGATATTGTTGTTGTCATGACCACTCCACGGGTTCGCTGTCGTGGAGCTACCTTAGGAGTGTTGGTCGTAGCGTATCAATCAAGCAGAGTGGCGGATCGTTACGCTCAGGGTAATGGTTGTCAGAACTGACGCCTTCGCGGGCAAGCCCGCTCCTACAGTGGGTCGGCGGTGCACACAAAACCTTGTAGGTGCGGGCTTGCCCGCGAAGGGGCCGGTCAGTTCACCGCTGAGTCGGGATCAGTTGACTAACCCGGCATCCACCAACAACCCCTCCAGCGCCAACAGATCCGGCACCTTGGCCACCTGCTCACCCACCTGCACCGCCGCCTGCTCCAGCGCGCACAACGGCACATCCACATAACTCAACTGGCTGTCGAGCTTGCAGGAGCGCGGAATGCCCTGCACCAATAGCGCGATGAACTTCAGCTCGGGGCGCCCGCCGAGGGCGTTGAGAATGACGATCCGCGCGCGTAAACCGATGACGATTTTCTGTCCGCAGGCCGACTCAAAACTCAGCAGCGGAATCTGCCGGTCGCGCCACGCCACCAGGCCCAGGTACCACGGCGGTGTGTCCAGGTCGAAGGTCCCCGGCTGCTGGTAGTCGATCAGCTCGGCTACGGCGACGTTGGGCAGGATCAGGTTGCGGTCGGCCAATGGCAGCAGCAGGCCAGTGAGGTTGCTGGTGCGGTGCTCAAGCATGGGTCTTGCTCCACAAGGCGATGCTTTCGAGCAGCACCGATTCCTGGTACGGCTTGCCAAGGTAGTCGTTGACGCCGATGGCCATGGCGCGGTCGCGGTGTTTCTGTCCGGTGCGGGAGGTGATCATGATGATCGGCAGGTGTCGCAGACGTTCGTCATTGCGCACCTGGGTCGCGACTTCGAAGCCATCCATGCGCGGCATCTCGATGTCCAGCAGCATCAGGTCGGGCACGTGTTCTTCCAGCAGCAGCATGGCATCGACTCCATCCTTGGCAGTCAGCACGCTCATGCCGTGGCGTTCGAGCAAGCGGCTGGTGACCTTGCGCACGGTGACCGAGTCGTCGACCACCATCACCAGCAGCGGCCGATGCGGCTCGGCCTCGACCTCTTGTCCTGGCGGACGCTGGGGCACACGGGCCTGCATGGCGCGGATCGGCGCCAGCAAATCCAGAATCAGCACCACCCGGCCGTCCCCGAGAATCGTCGCCCCGGATACCCCTTGCACCGCCGCGAACTGCGGCCCCAGGCTCTTGACCACGATTTCGCGAGTGCCGGCCATGGCGTCCACCAGCACCGCGATGTGCCGCTCATTGCACTGCACCAGCAACACCGGAAGTGGCAGGCTCTGGCCCAACAGCTTCGGGCGCGGGCTGGTTTTCAGCAACTCACCCAGGTAGCACAGCTCGTAACGTTGTCCGGCGTATTCGTAGGTCGGCGAATCGAAACGGAAATACCCTTCGAGTTCATTGGGCAGGACACGAACGATGCTATCGATGGTATTGAGCGGGATCGCGTATTGGTCCTCTCCGCACTGCACCATCAACGCCCGGTTGACCGAGACGGTGAACGGCAGGCGAATGCGGAAATGCACGCCCTGCCCGGGCACCGAGTCGATGCTCATGGTGCCGCCCAGTTGCCGCACCTCTTCGTGCACCACGTCCATGCCGACGCCGCGCCCGGAGATCTGGGTGATTTTTTCGGCGGTGGAAAACCCCGGTTGCAGGATGAACTGCAACACGTCGTGATCACTGATGACACTGTCCGGGGCGAGCAGGCCGCGCTTGATCGCCTTGCGCCGCACCGCGTCCAGCGGCACACCGGCGCCGTCGTCGCGGATGTCGAAAATGATGTCGCCCCCTTCGCGCAGCAGATCGAGGGTGATTTTGCCCTTGGCCGGTTTCCCCGCCGCCAGCCGTGCTTCGACGGACTCCAGGCCGTGGTCGACGGCGTTGCGCAGCATGTGTTCCAGCGGTGCGGCCATGCGTTCGAGAACGTTGCGATCCATCTCGCCTTCGGCGTTATCGACGATGAAATCCACGTCCTTGCCCAGTTCACTGGACACCTGCCGGACGATGCGCTGCAAACGCGGGAGCATGCGTTCGAACGGCACCATGCGCGTGCGCATCAGGCCTTCCTGCAATTCTGTGTTGATGCGGCCCTGCTGTTGCAGCAGGTTTTCCGTGTCCTGATTGCGTCGCTCGAGGGTTTCCTTGAGGTCGAGCAAGTCAGAGGCCGATTCGAACAGCGCCCGGGACAACTGCTGCAACTGCGAATGGCGGTCCATTTCCAGCGGGTCGAATTCCTCGTACCCCAGGCGTTCGGCGTCGACTTGCTGGCGGCTGAGGATCCGTCCCTGGGTTTCGGTATCGAGGCGGCGCAACTGGTCGCGCATGCGCTCGATGGTGGTCTCCATCTCATTCAGGGCGATGTGCGCATCGTTGACCTGCTGTTCGATCCGGCCACGGAAGATCGATGTTTCACCGGCCAGGTTGACCAGATCGTCGAGCAGCTCCGCCGAGACCTTGACCATGTCGGTGCCGGCATCGGACGGCGGCGCCAGCGGCTCCGCCTTGGGCGTGGCCGGCGGAGCAATCGGCGCGGGGGCTTCAAGCACGGCCGGGTGGCTGAAGTTCCTGATCGCATCGATCAAACGGTCGGCGGGCGGCATCGGTTCACCGGCGCGGGCCGCGTCGAGCATCTGCGCCAAGCGGTCATGGCTGCGCTGCAACAGCGCGAACAACGGCTCCGTCGGTTGCAACTCGCCGGTGGACAGGCCTTCGTAGAGGAACTCCAGTTCATGGGCCAGATCACCAATCGCGGCGATTTCCACCATGCGCGCGCCGCCCTTGAGGGTGTGCAGGTCGCGCAGCAGGGTTTCCACTTCCTGCCGATTCGAAGGCTGGGCCTGCCAGCGCTCCAGCGCCGCCCCGGAGCTTTCGATGATGTCGAAACCTTCCTCGAGGAATATTTCCAGCAATTGCGGATCATGCGCAGCCGAGTCGTTGCCGGTCGCCTGCCGGGCCGTCTCGGTGCCGCCCGCGTAGCTCTGACGGTAGGCACGCATGGCTTCGATCAGCTCACGGGAGTCGTCCAGTGGCTGGTTGGGCTGCAACTGTTCAAGGTACAACGCCAATCGCTCATGGCTCTGTTTGAGCAGCACCGCCAGTGAATCACTGAAGGCATAACGACGGTCCACCAAGCCCTGGTAAAGGCTTTCCAGTTCATGGGCCAGATCGCCGACCGGCCCGATCTCGGCCATGCGTGCGCCGCCCTTGAGGGTGTGCAAATCCCGTTGCAGGGACGACAGCGGCGCGGCGTTGTCCGGGTCGCGCAACCAACGCTGCAAGGCCTGACCGGCGCTGTCGAGGATATCCACCGCTTCTTCAAGGAAGATCGCAACGATTTCCGCATCCAGCTCGCGCCCCTCTCCTGTAGGAGCGAGCTCGCTCGCGATGGGCTCACCGGCGCCGCGTTTATCCAATGACAACGCGTCATCGTTAACGTCCATCGCGAGCGAGCTCGCTCCTACAGGGGCGGGGGGTAGCGTGCGCTCAAGTTCGGCGGTGGCATCGGACAGGTCACGGATGCTCAGGCTACGGCTGCCATCGCTGCGGATCAGGCCCATGGCCGACGGGTCGAGGCTCTCGTCGAGCAGTTTGCGCAAGGCCCTGATCCGTTGTGGCTGCGGGCTGACTTCCTGACCGGCAGCCAGTTCGTCGAGCATGTTGATCAGCGCTTCGTGGGCACCCTGTGCCTCATGGAAAAACCGCTCGCTGACCGCCAGGCTGCTTTCTTCCACGGCCCCGTACAGGTCGAGCAACGCTTCGCACAGCTCATCCACCGGGTGCAGGTCGGCCAGATGGGCGCCTTCGCCGAGGGTGGTCAATTCGTCCAGCAGTGCGCTGAGTTCCTGACGTTCGCCGGGGTGTTGCTGCCAACGCTGCAACAGGCTTTCGGCGTCCAGCAGGATGTCCATGCCCTGGGCGAGGAAGTTGTTGATCAGTTGCGGATCGCGCTTGATCCGCAGCCCGGTGTTCGGCGTGTTCAGAAGGTTTTCCAGACGCTCGGCCAGCAGCGCCCTGGCTCGCTCGGTCAAATCCCGGGCGCCGGGAATTTCCGCCAGCGGATCAGTCTTGAGCTGGCGCAAGCCGAGGCGAAACAATCCTTCAGCTTCCAGCAGCAATTCGACTTCATCCAGATCCAGCGCGATCAGATGCGCCTTGTACTCCCGGGCCAGTTGATCCAGCGGTGCGGCCAGCTCGGCAATCGGCAACACACCGGCCATGGAGGCACTGCCCTTGAGGGTGTGCAAGGCGCGCTGCAATTCGTCGCTGGCCGGCAACGGCACATGTTCGGCGGCCTTATCAAGGAAGCGATTGAGGCTGCCCAAGTGGGTTTCAGCCTCTTTGCGGAAGATCTCCAGCAACAGCGGGTCGAGGGCCGCGACATCCTGCGTATCCTCATCGGACACCTGCTCATCGCCCTTGGCCAGGGCATGGGCGGAGGCGGCCAACTGATCGACATCGTTGCGCTGGCGCTGGGCATTGGCGGCGTATTCAGCCACCAGCTCCGGAAGCAGCTGCAGCACATCGCCGATCAGTTGCTGCACCGCAGCGCCCGGTTCCACGCTGCCTTCCAGTACGCGATTGAGCAGGTTTTCCACGGCCCAGGCCAGCTCGCCCAGCACCAGAGCGCGCACCATGCGACCACTGCCCTTGAGGGTATGGAAGGCACGGCGCAGCTCACTCAGGGCCGAGCGGTTTTCAGGGTTGACCGACCAGCCCGGCAAGTACTCGCGCAGGATCTCCAGGACTTCGTCGGTTTCTTCGAGGAACACCTCACGCAGTTCCTCGTCCACCGGCTCTTCGCCTGCTGGCGGCGGCAGCAGGCTGCCCGGAATGTTCAGGGCGGGTGGATTCAGGCTCGAAACCGGGCTGGCAAGCACATCGGCCAGGGTCTGGACGGTCTGCGGATCATCCAGCTCCTGCATCATTTGCATCACCTGCGCTTCGGTCGGGTTGAGCGCATCATCAAGCACTGGCACATGCTGCTCACTGGGGAAAAACCCGAGGCTGGCCAGGCTTTTTTCCGCGACATCGAGCAGGTTTTCACCCTGCGTTTGCGGGTCATCGCTGAGGCGCTCGAGGTAGTACTCGATGCTGGTGATCACGTCGGCCAGGCTGTCCAGTTCCTGCCAACCCGGTTGACCCGGTTCGAGCATCAGGTGCTCGCGGATAAAGTGATTGCAGGTTTCGACCAGGCTCGCCGCCCGGCCCAGCGGAATCATCGCCAGCGCGCCGCGCACCTGGGTCAGCAAGGCCGGCAGCGCCTGCAAATACTGGCGGTCCCAATCGGCGTCGATGTAGTCGACGATCATGTCCTTGGCCTGCTGCAAACAGATGCGGGCCTCCTTGATCACGATCTGATGGATCTGCGTCAGGTCGGTGGTCGGCAGGCGATTGTCATCCTGGCTCTCCGGTTCCACGGTACCGACCATGCCGGCCAGCGTCGCTTCGACGTACAACAAGGCCCCGGCAACGTCCATGAGGATCGCATCGTTGGGTTCGCGCTGACCCTGGGCGAGGCTGAGCACCACCGCCAATTGATCGATGATCACCTTGCGCGGCTGGCCGAAGCCCAGCACCGCCAGGGTGTCGGCGATTTGCCGCAGCGGTGCCAGCAGGCTCTCGAGGTCAGAGGTGTGCTGGCGGTCACTGCGCACGAACAGATCCAGACGTTCCTTGACCCGCACCAGCTCTTCGCACAGCGCTGCCAGCACCGAGCGCATGGCGTCACGGTCGGGACCGGCCAGCCGCGCGCGTTCTTCATCGACCATCGCGCTGTCGGGCAGCGCGTCGTCCAGTGAGTAGCGTTCTTTCATGGTCAGCATCTGCCCGGTGGGATGTTCGGCCTTTGCAATGTAAAACAGCAAACTCTTGAGCAGCTCCGGCGGGGCCGGCTGGTTGATGCCGGGCATGCCTTGTTCGAGCAGGCGCTTGAGTTCCTTGTCGGCATCCTTGAACAGGCTGCGCAAAGCCGGGCTGTTGGCGATCGCACCGCCCTGCATGCCTTCGACCAGCGCCGATGCCACCTGCCATAACGGGCTCAGGGGTGCATTGGCGCACAGTGCTTCGAGGCGGGTGAAGACCTTGGCCAGGTAATCGAGATTGGTGTCGTTGTCCTGTTCACGCAGGAAACCGACCAGCGCCATTTGCAGCATCTGCCGCAGCTTGCGCAGCACATTGGGCAATTCGGCCGGCTCCAGCTGCGCCAGCGTATCTGCGTCCAGCGCCAGTAACTCGGGCAATTGCGGGCTGAACAGGCTGGTTTCCGACAGCAGGCTTTCGCCGCGGGCACTGCGCAGGTCGTTGATCAGTGGCAACACCACCAGAGGCAAGTCGCGACGCGCGCCTTGCACCCGGTCGAGGTAGATCGGCAGCTGCCCGAGGGCCTGCATCAACAGGTGCAACGCCTCGTCGCGATGGCTGACACGGTTGTCCTGCAAGGCCATGGCCAGTTGTTCCATTTCTTCGGCGAGCAACGCCGCGCCGTAGAACTCGACCATCTGCAAACTGCCGTGGACCTGATGAATGCACGAAAGGCAATCATCCAGCGCTTGCGTCGCCTGCGGGTCATCGAGCAGGTTTTCAATCGCGTGATGAGCCTGTTTCAGCGTTTCGGCAATCTCGCCCTTGACCCATTCGAGGGCCACATAGTCGTGCCGATCCCCCATAACCACTTCAGTCACCATAGTTCTACCCGCGGGCGATTCACGCTTTGTCCACAGCCTGCGCCTTGGCTGCCGGTAAGGTGAAACCGGACACCGAGCGACGCAACTGACTGGCCATTTTCGCCAGGTTACCGATGCTCTCGGCCGTAGCAGTGGAGCCCGACGACGTCTGCGAGGTGATCTGCTGGATCACGTTCATCGTCAGGGAAATCTGACCGGCCGACGACGTCTGCTGTTGCGCCGCATTGGAAATGCTCTGGATCAGCGCCGCAAGCGTCTTGGACACGCCTTCGATTTCTTCCAGGGCCACACCTGCATCCTGCGCCAGACGGGCGCCGCGTACCACTTCGGTCGTCGTCTGCTCCATGGAGATGACCGCTTCGTTGGTGTCGGTCTGGATCGCCCGCACCAGGGTTTCGATCTGCCGGGTGGCAGCGGATGAGCGCTCGGCCAGGCGCTGCACTTCATCGGCGACCACGGCGAAACCGCGGCCGGCGTCACCGGCCATGGACGCCTGGATGGCCGCGTTGAGGGCAAGGATATTGGTCTGGTCGGCAATGTCATCGATCAGGCTGACAATGTCGCCGATTTCCTGGGACGACTCACCCAGGCGCTTGATGCGTTTGGCGGTGTCCTGAATCTGCTCGCGAATGTTGTCCATGCCGTGGATGGTGTTGTGCACCACCTCATTGCCCTTGTTGGCGATTTCCACCGAACGTTCGGCAACCGCCGAAGATTCAGCCGCGTTGGCCGACACCTGGTCGATGGACTCGGCCATGTCGTTGATCGCCATGGAGGCCTCGGAAATCTGCTGGGCCTGATGTTCCGAAGCCTGGGCCAGGTGCATGGCGGTGGCCTGGGTTTCCTGTACGGCGGCGGCGATCTGACCAGCGGTGAGGTTGATGGTCGCGACCAGATCACGCAGTTGGTCGACGGAGTAATTGATCGAATCGGCGATGGTGCCGGTAAAGTCTTCGGTCACCGAGGCGGTCACCGTGAGGTCACCGTCGGCCAGGTCTTCGATCTCGTCGAGCAAGCGCATGATCGCGTTCTGGTTACGCTCGTTTTTCTCGGCGGTTTCGTGCAACTGACGATTGGTTTCGCGCACCATCACCATGCCGATCAGGATGATCGAAGCCAGCGCCAGCAAGCCCAGCACATAACCGCCGATGGTGTCGGTGGTGCGCCCGCCGACCATGTTTTCGAACCCGCTGGCCAGGTGTGAGGCTTCGTCGAGCAGGGTTTGCGACAGGCTGAAAATGTTCGAGGCCGATTCGCGGACCTTGAACAGCTCTGGCGAGGTTTCGAGGATCTCGTCCACCGAACCCGACACGAATTCGAACAGCTCGGAGATTTCCGCGAGACGCGCACGGGCGTCGCGATCTTCGACCTGGCTGACCTTGAGCGCCGGGTCGCCCTGGAGCATGCCGTTGAGCACCTTGCCGAACTGCGTCGCGTCGCGTCCGAACGCGTCGGCGGCCTGCTGTGAGTTTTCGTCGCCGGCCAATACCGTGTTCACCGCGCCGAGGATGCGCTCGGCCAGCAGCGACTGACGCTGGGCCATGGCCACCTGGGCTGCCGGGGCGCCCCGTTGCAGCAGGATCTCGACGACTTTTTCGTACTCGACCTGCAACTGCGGCACGGTTTCGGCCAGGGTCGCGGCGACCTGATGCAGCGATAGTACGGTTTGCTCGCTGGAAAGAATCGCATCAGTGTTTTTCAGCAGACGCTCCCAATCCTGTTGCACCGCGCGCATCTCCGGACGCACGGTAGCAGGGGCCGGTGGCAGGCCGGTGGCCGGGTCGCCTTTCTTCAGGTAACCCCAGCGCAGGGCAAAATCGTTGCGCGCATCGCTGAGCAACTTGAACGCGGCAGCCTTGCCGGCGGCGGCTTCGGTGGCGTTCTTGGCGATACGCTGGGACAGCACACGCAGCTCGCCCGCGTGGCCGATGTACTGTTTGTCGTAGGTAGCCTGGGTGTTGAGGTACGCGAAGTTGGCGAACAGCAGCATGATGAAGACGATCAGCGCGATGAACAGCACGATAATCTGCGACCGGCTGCGCGACCCTTCCATTGGCTTGCCTGCTTTTGCTTTTATCATCGGTCCTCGCCTGTTAACCAACACCCTGTAAAGCATACCAAGCCCCTTGTGGGAGCGAGCCTGCTCGCGATTCAGGCGCCGCGGTGTTTCAGGAATACCGCGTTATCGTTCAATCGCGAGCAGGCTCGCTCCCACAGGGTTCTCTGTTGCCCGGTTACACCGCCACATGCATGAAGCTTTGGGACTGCGTCAACGCAAACGGGCTGAACACCTGCCAGCACTGCTCGCGCTGAAACCGGCCTTTGACAAACGCCGCCATCGGCCCCTTCAACTCCTCTGCCGGCACCGGTTCCAGGCTGTCCTGGGCAAAGTGCTGGAGGCCGAAGACTTCGTCGACCAACAACCCGGCAAACACCTCGTCATGTTCCACCACCAACACCCGCCGCTGCCCGCGCATCGCCGAAAGCTCATGCCCGAAGAAGCCGCACAGATCCATGACCGGCAGCAAACGCCCGCGCAGGTTGGCAACCCCCTTGACCCAGGGTTTGACCCCCGGTAGCTGAGTGAAACGCGGTTCGTGCAGGACTTCGCTGACTTCGCTCATGGGCGCGACATACCAGTGCTCGCCCAGGCGAAATCCGATGCCGCTCCAGCTGTCCCGCCGGGGTGGCTGGGACGGCAAGTCCGCCGCCAGCAATCGACAGCGCCGGTCGATTTGCAGCAGCAGTTCAAAAGCCGTCAGCGACTCGTTCATGACCTGATGATCAACCGGCCAGCACGTTGTTCAGGGTTTTGATCAGGGTCTCTTCATCGACCGGTTTGGTCAGGTAATCCTTGGCGCCCTGGCGCGTGCCCCAGACCTTGTCGGTTTCCTGGTCCTTGGTGGTGATGATGATCACCGGGATGTGTCCGGTTTCCGGGTCCTTGGTCAGCTGGCGGGTCGCCTGGAAGCCGTTGAGGCCGGGCATGACAATGTCCATCAGCACCGCGTCGGGCTTTTCCTGGCGGGCCAGGGCCACACCGTCGGCGCCGTTTTCGGCTTTCAACACTTCATGACCGTGCTTTTCCAGCATGCCGGTCAGTTTGTACATTTCGGTCGGCGAATCATCGACGATCAGAATACGTGCCATGGTCTTCCCCATTCTTGTCGACACCGGGCCCGATGGCCGAGCGTCACTGTGCGTGTCCTACTGCGGCAAAACGGCGGCAAAACCAGGTACATGGGCCTGGATCGCATCAAGCAATTCTTCCTTGCTGAAAGGCTTGGTCAAAAACTGGTCAGAGCCGACGATGCGCCCCTTGGCCTTGTCGAACAGCCCGTCCTTGGACGACAGCATAATCACCGGCGTGGACTTGAACGCGCTGTTGTTCTTGATCAGGGCGCAGGTCTGGTAGCCATCCAGGCGCGGCATCATGATGTCGACAAAGATGATACTGGGGTGGTTGTCGGCAATCTTGGCCAGGGCATCGAAGCCGTCGATGGCCGTGATGACCTCACAACCCACGTTCTTGAGCAACGTTTCGGCGGTGCGACGAATCGTCTTCGAATCGTCGATCACCATGACCTTCAAGGCGCTGGGGTACCGTTCCATAAAATGCTCTACCGTCGCCTTTGCGAAACAAATTGTCCGTTTGCCGGTTAACGCGGCTCGAAACCCTTGATGTTCAAGGGCCGGCACGACATGGCAGTCTTTTTAGCACAGTCTCCAAAACCAATCTATCGGCCGACCTGCAAGGTGGTTTTTCCTTGACCGGGAACACACTCAGCGCCACTCTGACGCCACTTTTATACGGCTCTTTGTAGGAGCGAGCCTGCTCGCGATGATCGCTAACGATGACGCGTGCAGGCTGGATGAACGCGGTGTTCTGACATCCATCGCGAGCAGGCTCGCTCCTACAGATCGGCACAAGCCCCCAAAATTTCGAGGAAAACCCAATGAGCGTTCGCGTCGGGATTGTCATGGACCCTATCGCCAGCATTTCCTATAAAAAGGATAGCTCGCTGGCCATGCTGCTGGCCGCGCAGAAGCGTGGCTGGGAGCTGTTCTACATGGAACAGCGCGACCTGTATCAGGGCGAAGGCCAGGCGCGGGCGCGGATGCGTCCGCTGCAGGTGTTCGCCAACCCGGAAAAATGGTTCGAACTGGGCGCTGAAAGCGACGCGCTGCTGAGCGACCTGGACGTGATCCTGATGCGCAAGGATCCGCCGTTCGACATGGAGTTCGTCTACTCCACTTATCTGCTGGAACAAGCCGAGCGCGCCGGGGTGCTGGTGGTCAACAAGCCGCAAAGCCTGCGCGACTGCAACGAAAAGCTGTTCGCCACACTGTTCCCGCAATGCACGCCGCCGACCATCGTCAGCCGTCGCCCGGACGTCCTGCGCGAATTCGCCGACCACCATGGCGATGTGATCCTGAAGCCGCTGGACGGCATGGGCGGTTCTTCGATATTCCGCCACACCGCCGGCCACCCGAACCTGTCGGTGATCCTCGAAACACTGACCTTGCATGGCCAGCAGCAAATCATGATCCAGGGCTACTTGCCGGCCATCGTCGATGGCGACAAGCGCATCCTGATGATCGATGGCGAGCCGGTGGATTATTGCCTGGCGCGGATTCCGGCCCTGGGCGAAACCCGTGGCAACCTCGCCGCCGGCGGCCGTGGCGAAGCCCGCCCGCTGACCGACAAAGACCGCTGGATCGCCGCGCAAGTCGGCCCGACCCTGCGTGAAAAAGGCCTGTTGTTCGTTGGCCTGGACGTGATCGGCGAGCACCTGACCGAGATCAACGTCACCAGCCCGACCTGCATTCGCGAGATTGATAATGCGTTTGGTACCGACATCGGCGGCTTGCTGATGGATGCCATCGATCAGAAGCTCAAGGCACGTTGATTAGCCAAACCAACATTGCGTTATCATGCGCGGCCTGTGAAAACGCGATGTTGGTTTCCTTGTCATGACCCTCCCGTCCGATCTGCCTGTCGAACTCGCCCACCGTGGCGTGCGCCCGGCCGATCGCCTCGGTTTTACCCTGTTTCTGGCGGCGCTGATCCACCTTGCCTTGCTGTTGGGTGTCGGGTTTGCAGTGGTCGAACCCAAGCAGATCAGTAAAACCCTGGAAATCACCCTCGCCACCTTCAAAAGCGAAAAGAAGCCTGAAAAAGCCGACTTCCTCGCCCAGGAGAATCAGCAAGGCAGCGGCACCCTGGATAAAAAGGCGATTCCCAAGACCACCGAGGTCGCGCCGTTCCAGGACAACAAGGTGCAAAAGGTCACGCCACCGCCGGCCGCCAAGCCTGAAACGCAGGAAGCCCCGCCCAAGGCTGCCGTGACCACCGTGGCACCGAAACCGAAAAAAGCCCCCGCCAAGACCGAGGAGCCCAAGACCCAGGTCAAATCCCAGGTCCAGGCACCGACGTTCGACAGCGAGCAGCTGTCCAGCGACATCGCCAGCCTGGAAGCGGAACTGGCCGCCGAGCAACAGCTGTACGCCAAGCGCCCGCGCATTCACCGCTTGAGCGCGGCCTCGACCATGCGCGACAAGGGCGCCTGGTACAAGGACGAATGGCGCAAGAAAGTCGAGCGCATCGGCAACCTCAATTACCCCGACGAAGCGCGGCGCAAACAGATCTACGGCAACTTGCGCTTGATGGTGTCGATCAATCGCGACGGTTCGCTGTATGAAGTGCTGGTGCTGGAATCCTCAGGCCAGCCGCTGCTGGACCAGGCGGCGCAGCGGATCGTGCGGCTGGCGGCACCGTTTGCACCGTTTACCGGGGATCTGTCGGATGTTGACCGGCTGGAGATCATCCGCACCTGGAAGTTTGCCCGCGGGGATCGACTCTCCAGTAATTGACCACACGCCCCACCTGTAGGAGCGAGCTTGCTCGCGATGGTCGTCAAGGATAACGCTGCCAGGTTGACACCCCACGGTGCTCTCAGGTTTATCGCGAGCAAGCTCGCTCCTACAGATTTGCGCTATTTCCTGTGCATCCCCAGCTTGTCA
This sequence comes from Pseudomonas sp. GV085, assembly GCF_003050925.1. Classification (GTDB taxonomy): domain Bacteria; phylum Pseudomonadota; class Gammaproteobacteria; order Pseudomonadales; family Pseudomonadaceae; genus Aquipseudomonas. Next base: position 229,942 of record NZ_QAOV01000005.1, read on the forward strand.
GTTCGCCCCTCGAACGCCACACTAGCGTTCATGAAAAACGTCAGCCCCAGCTACCTCAAGCATCAATTCCTGATCGCCATGCCGCACATGGCCGACCCGAACTTTGCGCACACCTTGACCTACATCGTCGAGCACACGGCCAATGGCGCCATGGGGCTGGTGATCAACCGTCCGCAAGAGTTGAGCCTGGCCGATATCCTTGAGCAATTGCGCCCGGATATCGAACCGCCAGCGCTCTGCCAGCATGTGCCGATCTTTATCGGCGGCCCGGTGCAGACAGATCGCGGCTTCGTCCTTCACCCCAAGGGGCTGAGCTTCCAGGCAACCGTTGATCTGGAAGACGAATTATCCCTGTCGACCACCCAGGACATACTGTTCGCCATCGCTGACGGCGTCGGCCCGGCAAAAAGCCTGATTGCCCTCGGCTATGCCGGTTGGGAAGCCGGGCAGCTGGAGGCCGAACTGGCGCAGAACGCCTGGCTGACCTGCCCGTTTGACGCCGACATCCTGTTCAACACCAGCAGCGAACTGCGCCTGGAGGCGGCGGCCAAGCACCTGGGCATCAACCTCAGCCTGCTGACCAGTCAGGCGGGGCACGCCTGATGGCCCTGCGGCTGATTCTCGGATTCGACTACGGCACCAAACAGATCGGCGTTGCGGTCGGCCAGGTGGTGACCGGCCAGGCCCGCGAGCTGTGCACCCTGAAAGCGCAGAACGGCATTCCTGACTGGAACCAGGTCGAAGCCCTCATCAAAGAGTGGAAACCCGATGCCGTGGTGGTCGGCCTGCCGTTGAATATGGACGGCACCCCCAGTGACATGTGCGCCCGCGCGGAAAAGTTCGCCCGGCGCCTGAACGGCCGCTTCAACCTGCCCTTTTATACCCACGATGAACGCCTGACCACCTTTGAGGCCAAGGGCGAACGCCTGGCCCGGGGCGGCCAGAAAGGCAGTTACCGCGACAACCCGGTCGATGCCATCGCCGCCGCCCTGCTGCTGCAAGGCTGGCTCGACGAAAATGGCGCACTGTTCGAGTCCTGAAGAGCCGTTGTGCGTCTCCATTAGCTACAACCCGAGCCATTTTGCGCACAAGCTGGCTCGAACCCAAGAAGGAGCAACCATGAGCCTGCCCAATCCCGCCGAACTGGTCAGCCAGATGGCAACCCGACTTGACGCTTATCTGGCCAAACGAGGCATCAGCGACCCGCGTTTCATTGGCATCCGTACCGGCGGCGTCTGGGTGGCCCAGGCCCTGCTCAAGGAACTGGGCAGCCATGAGCCCCTCGGCACTCTCGACGTGTCCTTCTACCGCGACGATTTCAGCCAGAGCGGCCTGCACCCGCAGGTTCGCCCTTCGGCGCTGCCGTTCGAGATCGAAGGCCAGCACCTGGTGCTGATCGACGACGTGCTGATGAGCGGCCGGACCATCCGCGCCGCCATGAACGAACTGTTCGACTACGGCCGCCCGGCCAGCGTGACGCTGGTGTGCCTGCTGGATCTGGACGCCGGCGAGCTGCCAATCCGCCCGAACGTGGTGGGCGCGACCCTGTCCCTGGCGGCCCACGAACGGGTGAAGCTGTCTGGCCCGGAGCTCGCGCTCGAACTGCAAGACCTCGCCCTTTAATTTGCCCTATTGAGAGTCCCCCTCGCGATGACGCCTCTAGAAACCAAGCGCCCGCTGCAGCTCAATGATCAGGGCCAGCTGCGCCATTTCCTCTCGCTCGACGGTTTGCGCCGCGAGCTGTTGACGGAAATCCTCGACACCGCCGACTCCTTCCTCGAAGTCGGCGCCCGGGCCGTGAAGAAAGTCCCGTTGCTGCGCGGCAAGACCGTGTGCAACGTGTTCTTCGAGAACTCGACCCGTACCCGCACCACCTTCGAACTGGCGGCCCAGCGGCTCTCGGCGGACGTGATCACCCTCAACGTGTCCACGTCGTCGGCGAGCAAGGGCGAAACCCTGCTCGACACCCTGCGTAACCTGGAAGCCATGGCCGCCGACATGTTCGTCGTGCGCCACGGTGATTCCGGTGCCGCTCACTTCATCGCCGAGCATGTTTGCCCACAGGTGGCGATCATCAACGGCGGCGACGGCCGTCACGCGCACCCGACTCAGGGCATGCTCGACATGCTCACTATTCGTCGGCACAAGGGCGGCTTCGAAAACCTTTCGGTAGCTATCGTCGGCGACATCCTGCACTCGCGGGTCGCACGCTCGAACATGCTGGCGCTGAAAACCCTCGGTTGCCCGGACATCCGCGTGATCGCACCGAAAACCCTGCTGCCGATCGGCATCGAGCAATACGGCGTGAAGGTCTACACCGACATGACCGAAGGCCTGAAAGATGTCGACGTAGTGATCATGTTGCGCCTGCAGCGTGAACGCATGACCGGCGGCCTGCTGCCGAGCGAAGGCGAGTTCTACCGCCTGTTCGGCCTGACCACCGCGCGCCTGGCCGGCGCCAAGCCCGATGCCATCGTGATGCACCCGGGGCCGATCAACCGTGGCGTGGAAATCGAGTCGGCGGTGGCCGACGGCCCGCACTCGGTGATCCTCAACCAGGTGACCTATGGCATCGCAATTCGTATGGCCGTGTTGTCCATGGCCATGAGCGGGCAAACAGCCCAGCGCCAATTCGAGCAGGAGAACGCCCAGTGAAGCTCAGCATTCTCGGTGCCCGCGTGATCGATCCGGCCAGTGGCCTGGATCAAGTGACCGATATCCACATTGAAGCCTGCAAAGTCGTCGCCCTTGGCGCAGCGCCAGCCGGCTTTGTCGCCGTCGACACGATCGACGCCAAAGGCCTGGTGGCCGCTCCCGGCCTGGTCGACCTCAACGTTGCCCTGCGCGAGCCAGGTTACAGCCGCAAAGGCTCGATTGTCAGCGAAACCCGCGCGGCGGCGGCTGGCGGCGTGACCAGCCTGTGCTGCCCGCCAAAAACCAAACCGGTGCTGGACACCTCGGCAGTGGCCGAACTGATCCTCGACCGCGCCCGTGAGGCCGGCAACACCAAAGTCTTCCCGATTGGCGCCCTGAGCAAAGGCCTGGACGGCGAACAGCTGGCAGAGCTCGTGGCACTGCGCGATGCCGGTTGCGTGGCCTTCGGCAACGGCCTTGAGAGTTTCCGCAACACCCGTACCCTGTGCCGGGCACTGGACTACGCAGCGACTTTCGACCTGACGGTGATTTTCAACTCCCAGGATCACGACCTGGCCGAGGGTGGCCTGGCTCACGAAGGTCCGACCGCCAGCTTCCTGGGCTTGCCGGGCATCCCGGAAAGTGCCGAGACCGTCGCCCTGGCCCGGGATCTGCTGCTGGTTGAACAGACCGGCGTGCGCGCGCACTTCAGCCAGCTCACCAGTGCCCGCGGCGTTGAATTGATCGCCCAGGCCCAGGCCCGGGGCCTGAAGGTGACCGCGGACGTCGCCCTGTACCAGCTGATCCTGACCGACGAAGCGCTGATCGACTTCAGCAGCCTGTATCACGTCCAGCCGCCGCTACGCACCCGCGCCGACCGCGAAGGCCTGCGCGCAGCGGTGAAATCGGGGGTGATCTCGGCCATCTCCAGCCATCACCAACCCCATGAGCGTGACGCCAAACTGGCACCGTTCGGCGCAACCGAGCCGGGCATCAGCAGCGTCGAACTGCTGTTGCCGCTGGCGATGACCCTGGTCGAAGATGGCTTGCTGGACCTGCCGACGTTGCTGGCGCGCCTGAGCGCTGGCCCTGCCGACGCCTTGCGCCTGCCGGCAGGCAAACTGGCAGTGGGTGGTGCGGCGGACATCGTACTGTTCGACCCAGCGGCCTCCACCGTCGCCGGTGAAACCTGGCTGTCCAAGGGCGAAAACTGCCCGTTCATTGGCCACAGCCTGCCGGGTGTGGTGCGTTACACCCTGGTGGATGGGCGGATCAGCCACCAGGCTTAAAAACAAAAGTTCGCAGCCTGCGGCAACTCCTACGGGGAAATGCATATTCCCGTGTAGGAGCTGCCGCAGGCTGCGAACTTTTGATCTTCGCTTATCGACTCTGCGCATTACGCAGCGACACCTGGTCATTCAACGTCCAGAAGTCATACAGCCCTCTTCCCCCCTCCGTCATCCACTGCCTCTCCCCTAACAGCACATCCGCATCAAGAGCATCTCTACAAGCGATGGCGAATAAACCTATCCAATGAACAGAAATTTCTGACTCATCATCACCTGTGCGAAAGGAGCTTCGCAACACACAGAAACATCCTACAAAGTTATTGAGTGCCGATTCAACGCCTATCCTCTAGCATAAAAACAGCGCAAGGAAACATCACTACAAACACCATGAATACAAAGTGCAAGCAAGGAGCAAGACGTGAAAAGTTGACTTACCCTACCTCCTATCGTTAGGAAAGGAACAACGGGAAACTCAGACGGTTTTACAGTAAATCCTGGATTCAGCTGGGGGCCTATGGGATTACAGATTGGCTAGAATGAAAAGCGGTATAAAAGCCTTTACTTATGAGCTTCTGCATTCAGGAAGAGCCAACGTGAAGCCCCTCTACAAACACCTGAACTACATCTACCCTTTACTTTTAGCGATCACTTCCAGCGTAGCAATATTTACCATAGAAAAAAATTTGAGCACAGGCATTTACGACATAGATCGAGACTCAATCGGAATACCAATAGGTGCAATCCTGATTGCGGGCTTAGTGTTATTCATATTTCACCTAATGCAAATATTTTTATACAAAAAAGCCCGCCACACCAATTCAACCTTGATAAAAATATCAGCATTAATAATTGCAATTGCATCGCTTGCGATTCTCGCCGACAGCATAAATTACTGGGCCACCCCAAACCACTTCATCATTTCAATCTTCTACAGCTTCAGCACAATGGCATTTTTAACGCTTCAACTTCAATTACTGAAAGCATTTCAGTAACCACTCATAGGCTGTAACTCAAGCAGGCAGATAGCTGGATCAGTCACCAGACGTAAAACCCTGCGGCGAGAGGGTTTGCTCTCTCGCCGCAGAAATCAACGACTCTGCGCATTACGCACGGACACCTGGTCATTCAACGTCCAGAAGTCATACAGCACGCCAATAAAGAACAGACCACCCGTCACCAGGTACAGCAACCCACTGATCCATTTCCCCTGATACATCCGGTGCACGCCGAACACCCCGAGAAACGTCAGCAGGATCCACGCCACGTTGTATTCGATGGGACCCGCGGTAAACCGCAGGTCAGCCTCGCGATCCATCGCCGGGATCAGGAAAAGGTCGATCAGCCAACCGATCCCCAGCAAGCCAAAGGTGAAGAACCAGATCGTCCCGGTCACCGGCTTGCCGTAATAGAAGCGGTGAGCGCCGGTAAAACCGAAAATCCACAGCAGGTAACCGATCACTTTGCTGTGAGTGTCTTGCTGCTGGACAGCCTGTTGATAGGGGTTCATGAATGACCTCGATTCACACGATAGATAAATATTCTTGAATTCTTTGTGACTTTTTTACAGGCATCCGACGTATGGCAAATGCTACCTCCACCCCCGTCAAAGCCTTGTAACACCGGACTTCTGTCCGACAATTGCGTCATTTTGCCGCTTTTTTGCCACCATTGCCCTCCAGATTGAATCGACCAACGGCCTCGGAAGCGGCAAAAAAGCTGTTATAAAGTTGCGCGCTGACCTATTAAGAGCCTTGCCTAATGCGTTCATTTTTCAAGACATGGCTAACCATTTGCCTTTTGATGCCACTGGCCGCCCACGCCACCAATCGTGAGCAACGTCTTCCTAACGTCAATGGTTACACCCCAAAATCCCATGCCTCTGCTCCTTCGAGCAAAGACAAAAAATTCGCCAAATATGCTCCAAGCCTGGCCAGCAGCAAAAGCGGCCTGGTTCCACCGATGGGCACCAAGGAAAGCAGCGACGTGCTGAGCCGCGCCGTGAACGTCCTTGGCACTCCCTATCGCTGGGGCGGCAGCAGCCCAAGCAAAGGCTTCGATTGCAGCGGCCTGGTGAAGTACGCGTTCAACGACGCCACGTTCGACCTGCCACGCACCTCCAATGCCATGGCCAGCGGTCATGGGGAAAAAGTCGATCGCAATGACCTGAAACCCGGCGACCTGATTTTCTTCAACATCAAGAGCCGTCGGGTCAATCACGTCGCCATTTACCTGGGCAACGATCGCTTCATCCACGCGCCACGTCGCGGCAAGTCGGTGTCCATCGACACCCTGAATAAACCGTACTGGGAAAACCACTATGTGGTTGCCAAGCGGGTTCTGCCGAAAGAGCCGAATCAGTTGCGGGTTGTTCAGCGCTGATTGAAGCAAGATCAAAAGATCGTCCGAAGGCTCGGGCCGCGTTCGGACGATCTTTTGCTTTTAAAAGCCATCCGGTGACCGCGCCTTCTCCCGCGCATGATCACGACTGACCAACCCCTTGGTCACCAGATCCTTCAAACTCATATCCAGCGTCTGCATCCCCAACGACCCTCCCGACTGAATCGCCGAATACATCTGCGCCACCTTGTCCTCGCGGATCAGGTTCCGGATCGCCGATGTCCCCAGCATGATCTCGTGGGCCGCGATGCGTCCGCCGCCGATCTTCTTCACCAGGGTCTGGGACACCACCGCCAGCAGCGACTCGGAGAGCATCGAACGCACCATCGACTTCTCGTCCCCCGGAAACACGTCCACCACACGGTCGATGGTTTTCGCCGCCGACGTGGTGTGCAGCGTGCCGAACACCAGATGGCCGGTTTCGGCGGCAGTCAATGCCAGGCGAATAGTCTCCAGATCGCGCATCTCGCCCACCAGAATCACATCCGGATCTTCCCGCAGTGCCGATCGCAAGGCGGTGGCGAAGCTGCGGGTATCGCGATGAACTTCACGCTGGTTGATCAGGCACTTGCGCGGCTCGTGGACAAACTCGATAGGGTCTTCGATGGTGAGGATGTGGTGATGGCGATGGGTATTGAGGTAATCGATCATCGCCGCCAGCGTGGTGGACTTGCCGGAACCGGTCGGGCCAGTCACCAGCACCAGGCCACGGGGCGCGTCGGTCATTTTGTGGAACACGTCCCCCATGCCCAGTTCGTCCATGCCCCGCACTTTCGACGGTATGGTACGAAACACAGCGCCCGCGCCACGGTTCTGATTGAACGCATTGACCCGAAAGCGCGCCACACCGGGCACCTCAAAGGAAAAATCGGTTTCCAGGTGTTTCTCGAAGTCCGCCCGCTGAGTGTCATTCATGATGGCATGGATCAGCGCCTGCACCTGCTGGTGATCCAGGGCCGGCAGGTTGATGCGCCGCACATCGCCATCCACCCGGATCATCGGCGGCAGGCCAGCAGACAAGTGCAGGTCGGACGCCCCCTGTTTGGCGCTGAATGCCAGCAGTTCGGTGATATCCATAGCGTCCCTCAATTCCAGTAGAATGCCGCGAACCTTCAGACCGCTGGCGCCTCTTGATGTCCACCATAGCAGACAACATTCTCGAAGTTAGTTCGCGCATCCATGCCGCAACACTCGCCGCCAACCGCGCCGAGAACAGCGTCCAGCTGCTGGCCGTGAGCAAGACCAAACCCGCGCCAGACCTACGTGAAGCCTACGCCGCCGGCCTGCGCGACTTTGGCGAGAACTACCTGCAGGAAGCGTTGGGCAAGCAGCTCGAACTGGCCGACCTGCCCTTGATCTGGCACTTCATCGGCCCCATTCAATCGAACAAGACTCGTGCTATCGCCGAGCACTTCGACTGGGTGCATTCCGTGGATCGCCTGAAAATCGCACAACGCCTGTCCGAACAACGTCCTGCCGATCTGCCGCCACTGAATATCTGCATCCAGGTCAACGTCAGCGGTGAAGCCAGCAAATCCGGCTGCACCCCGGCCGACCTGCCGGCCCTGGCCAACGCCATCAGCGCCCTCCCGCGCTTGAAGTTGCGCGGGTTGATGGCTATCCCTGAACCGACTGAAGATCGCGCCACCCAGGACGCCGCTTTCGCTGCCGTGCAAAGCCTGCAAGCCAGCCTGAACCTGCCACTCGACACACTATCCATGGGCATGAGCCACGACCTCGAGTCGGCCATTGCCCAGGGCGCCACTTGGGTCCGCATCGGTACGGCCCTGTTTGGCGCCCGCGACTACAGCCAGCCGTAAACATGGCTGACACACTTCTGAATAAGGACCTGACATGAGCAAGACACGTATTGCCTTTATCGGTGCCGGCAACATGGCCGCCAGTTTGATTGGCGGCCTGCGGGCCAAGGGTCTGGAAGCCGCACAGATTCGCGCCAGCGATCCGGGCGAAGAAACCCGCGCCCGCGTGAGTACCGAGCATGGCATCGAAACCTTCGCCGACAACGCCCAAGCCGTTGATGCCGCCGACGTCGTCGTCCTGGCGGTCAAGCCCCAGGCGATGAAAGCCGTGTGCGAAGCGCTTCGCCCAAGCCTCAAGCCCAATCAACTGGTGGTTTCGATTGCCGCGGGCATCACCTGCGCCAGCATGAACAACTGGCTCGGCGCCCAGCCGATCGTGCGCTGCATGCCCAACACCCCGGCGCTGGTGCGTCAGGGCGCGAGCGGCCTGTTCGCGACAGCCGAAGTGACCGCCGAACAGCGTCAGCAGGCCCAGGAGCTGCTGTCCGCAGTCGGCATCGCCTTATGGCTGGATGAAGAGCAGCAACTGGACGCCGTCACCGCCGTTTCAGGCTCGGGCCCGGCGTATTTCTTCCTGCTGATCGAAGCCATGACCGCCGCCGGCGTGAAACTCGGCCTGCCGGCGGACATCGCCGCGCAACTGACCTTGCAAACCGCACTGGGCGCCGCCCACATGGCCGTCTCCAGCGATGTCGACGCGGCCGAGCTGCGCCGCCGTGTCACCTCGCCCGCGGGCACCACAGAAGCTGCAATCAAGTCGTTCCAGGCCAATGGCTTCGAAGCCCTGGTCGAAAAAGCACTCGGCGCTGCCGCGCATCGCTCGGCCGAGATGGCCGAACAACTGGGTCAATAAGGAGCCTTTCATGATTGGATTGAATACCGCAGCGGTCTACGTGCTGCAAACCCTCGGCAGCCTGTATCTGCTGATCGTGCTGATGCGCTTCGTACTGCAACTGGTACGGGCGAACTTCTACAACCCGATCTGCCAGTTCATCGTCAAGGCCACTCAGCCACTGCTCAAGCCACTGCGCCGGATCATCCCGAGCGTGTTCGGCCTGGACATGTCCTCGCTGGTGCTGGCGATCCTGGTGCAACTGGCGCTGATGGCCCTGACCCTGTTGCTGACCTACGGCACCACCGGCAACCCGCTAACACTGCTGATCTGGTCGATCATCGGCGTGACCGCGCTGTTCATGAAGATTTTCTTCTTCGCCCTCATCATCAGCGTGATCCTGTCCTGGGTCGCTCCGGGCAGCCATAACCCGGGCGCCGAACTGGTGAACGACGTCTGCGAACCGGCCCTGGCGCCATTCCGCAAGTTCCTGCCGAGTCTCGGCGGCCTGGATCTGTCGCCGATCTTTGCGTTCCTGGCCATCAAACTGGTCGACATGCTGGTGATCAACAACCTCGCAGCCATGACCATGATGCCGGAAATCCTCCGCGTGTTGATCTGACCCGGTGAGCTACTTTCGCTGGGACGGCGACGACCTGATTCTGGAGTGTCACCTGCAACCGGCAGCCCGTAGCGATGACTTCTGCGGGCTGCACGGCGATCGCCTGAAGATCCGCCTGACCGCGCCGCCGGTCGAGGGCAAGGCCAACGCGTATCTGATGGCGTTTCTGGCCAAGGCCTTTGGCGTGTCCAAGAGCCAGGTCAGTTTGATCAGTGGCGAGTTGAACCGGCAGAAGCGGGTGCGAATCTGTTCGCCGAAAAAACTGCCGGATTTGCCCGGACTGGAACGCTGAACCTACTGTAGGAGCTGGCTTGCCAGCGAAGGCGGCGTGATTGACACACCGTGACATCTGGTTCGCCGGCAAGCCGGCTCCTACAGTGGGCAAGGGTTAGCTTGCTGCTAGGGGCAGCGGTCTTTAGACTTACGCCTCATTTCAACGAGAGCAGGGTCGATGCCAGCTGCCTTTCCCCCCGATTCTGTTGGTCTGGTGACGCCGCAAGTGGCGCACTTCAGCGAACCCCTGGCGTTGGCCTGTGGACGTTCGCTCCCGGCCTATGACCTGATTTACGAAACCTACGGCACACTCAACGCCATGGCGAGCAACGCCGTGCTGATCTGCCACGCCCTGTCCGGTCACCACCACGCCGCTGGCTACCACAGCGCCGACGACCGCAAACCCGGTTGGTGGGACAGCTGCATCGGCCCCGGCAAGCCGATCGATACCAGCAAGTTCTTCGTGGTCAGCCTGAATAACCTCGGCGGCTGCAACGGTTCCACCGGCCCGAGCAGCATCAACCCGGACACCGGCAAGCCGTTCGGCGCCGACTTCCCGGTGTTGACCGTCGAGGATTGGGTGCACAGTCAAGCGCGCCTGGCGGATCGCCTCGGTATCGCCCAGTTCGCGGCCGTGATCGGCGGCAGCCTCGGCGGCATGCAGGCGATGCAATGGAGCATCACCTACCCTGACCGCATCCGTCATTGCCTGGCCATCGCCTCGGCGCCCAAGCTGTCGGCACAGAACATCGCGTTCAACGAAGTGGCGCGTCAGGCGATCCTCACCGACCCGGAATTCCACGGCGGTTCTTTTCAGGAACACGGTGTGATCCCCAAGCGCGGCCTGATGCTGGCGCGGATGGTCGGGCACATCACTTACCTGTCCGACGACTCCATGGGCGAGAAATTCGGCCGAGGGCTCAAGAGCGAAAAGCTCAACTACGACTTCCACAGCGTCGAGTTCCAGGTCGAAAGCTACCTGCGCTATCAGGGCGAGGAGTTCTCCGGGCGCTTCGATGCCAATACGTATCTGTTGATGACCAAAGCGCTCGATTACTTCGATCCGGCGGCGGACTTCGGCGATAACCTGGCGAGAACCTTTGAAGGCGCCAAGGCCAGGTTCTGCGTGATGTCGTTCACCACCGACTGGCGCTTCTCCCCTGCCCGCTCGCGGGAACTGGTGGATGCGCTGATGGCCGCGCGCAAGGACGTCTGCTACCTCGAGATCGACGCACCGCAAGGCCACGACGCCTTCCTGATTCCGATCCCGCGCTATCTGCAGGCTTTCGGCAATTACATGAACCGCATTACGTTGTGAGAAAGCCATGAGAGCTGATCTGGAAATCATCCAGGAATGGATCCCCGCCGGCAGCCGCGTGCTCGACCTCGGGTGCGGCGATGGCGAACTGCTGACCTGGCTGCGCGATAACAAGCAAGTCACCGGTTATGGCCTGGAAAACGACGCCGACAACATTGCCGAGTGCGTGGCCAAGGGCATCAACGTCATCGAACAGGATCTGGACAAGGGCCTGGGCAACTTTGCCAGCAACAGTTTCGATGTCGTGGTCATGACCCAGGCGCTGCAAGCGGTGCACTACCCGGACAGGATCCTCGAAGAAATGCTGCGCGTGGGCCGGCAGTGCATCATCACCTTCCCAAACTTCGGTCACTGGCGCTGCCGCTGGTACCTGGCGAGCAAGGGCCGGATGCCGGTTTCCGAGTTCCTGCCGTACACCTGGTACAACACGCCGAACATTCACTTCTGCACCTTCGCGGACTTTGAAGCCTTGTGTCGCGAACGTGAGGCGAAGGTCATTGATCGACTTGCCGTGGATCAACAGCATCGGCACGGGTGGGCCAGCAAGCTATGGCCTAATCTGTTAGGTGAGATCGGCATCTACCGGGTCAGCAGCCCGGGACTTTCCGACCACAAGGTCGCAGTCTGATCCACCCTATTTCAAGGAGAACGATCATGGGTCGTCTAGCGTTGTTTCTACTCACTGCCTGCCTGAGCGTCACCGCCATGGCCGCCGACGCCATCAAGGGCGAACGCAAGGAAACCTTCGGCGACGTGACGGTGCACTACAACACCTTCAACTCCACCTACCTGACCCCGGACATTGCCAAGTCCGCCGAACTCACCCGCAGCAAGAACCAGGGTGTGATCAACATTGCGGTGCTCAAGGACGGCAAACCGCAGATGGCACAGGTCAGCGGTACGGTCAAAGACCTGACCAGCCAAAGTGTGGACCTGAAGTTCCGCCAGATCACTGAACAAGGTGCGATCTACTACATCGCCCAATTCCCGGTACCGCAGCAGGAAACCCGCACCTTCGACATCAAGGTGCAGACCGGTGACAAAATCAACACCATCAATTTCAACCAAGAGCTCTTCCCCGGCCAATGATCAACTTCACGCAACTCGTATTGGCCAGCCATAACGCCGGCAAACTCAAGGAACTCCAGGCCATGCTCGGCGAGTCGGTGCATCTGCGCTCGATCGGCGAGTTCAGCAGTGTGGAGCCTGAAGAAACCGGCCTGTCGTTCGTCGAGAACGCCATCCTGAAAGCCCGCAATGCCGCGCGCATTTCCGGCCTGCCGGCGCTGGCCGACGATTCCGGGCTGGCGGTGGATTTCCTGGGCGGCGCGCCAGGCATCTACTCGGCGCGTTATGCAGACGGCAAGGGCGATGCGGCGAACAACGCCAAACTGCTCGACGTGTTGAAAGATGTGCCTGAAGCCGAACGCGGTGCGCAGTTCGTCTGCGTGCTGGCACTGGTTCGTCATGCCGATGATCCGTTGCCGATCCTCTGCGAAGGTTTGTGGCACGGGCGAATCCTGACCCAGGCCAGCGGTTTACACGGTTTCGGCTACGACCCGCTGTTCTGGGTGCCGGAGCGCGAGTGCTCCAGCGCCGAACTGAGCCCGGGCGACAAAAACCAGATCAGCCACCGCGCCCGTGCAATGGAACTGCTGCGCCAGCGTCTGGGCTTGAAATGACCCGCGAATCATCCGCGTCACCGCTGATCTTCGGCGGCGACGCTCAATCGCCTCGGGCAACCCTGCCTGTGCTGCCGCCGCTGGCGCTGTATATCCACATCCCGTGGTGCGTGCGCAAATGCCCTTATTGCGACTTCAACTCCCACACTGCCAGCCCTGTGCTGCCGGAAGAAGAGTACGTCGATGCCTTGCTGGCCGATCTCGATCAGGACCTGCACGCCGTCTATGGCCGTGAGCTGAGCTCGATTTTCTTTGGTGGCGGCACGCCAAGCCTGTTCAGCGCTGATTCGCTGGGGCGCTTGCTCAAAGGCGTCGAACAGCGCATTCCGTTTGCCAGCGACATCGAAATCACGCTGGAAGCCAATCCGGGGACGTTCGAGCAAGACAAATTCGTGGCGTACCGGAAACTGGGCATCAACCGCCTGTCGATCGGCATCCAGAGTTTTCAGCAAGAAAAGCTCGAAGCCCTTGGGCGGATTCACAACGGTGACGAAGCCGTACGCGCCGCCGGCATGGCACGGCAGGCCGGGTTCGACAACTTCAACCTGGACTTGATGCATGGCTTGCCGAATCAGTCCCTGGACGATGCCTTGGCGGACCTGCGCACAGCCATCGCCCTGAAACCGACGCACCTGTCGTGGTATCAACTGACCCTGGAACCGAACACAGTGTTCTGGAACCAGCCGCCGACGCTGCCGGAAGACGACACGCTGTGGGACATCCAGGAGGCGGGGCAAGCGTTGCTGGCCGAACACGGTTACGTGCAATACGAAGTCTCGGCCTACGCCCTGCCCGATCGCCCGGCACGCCACAATCTCAATTACTGGAGTTTTGGCGATTTCATCGGCATTGGCGCGGGCGCCCATGGCAAGCTCAGCCATCCGGACGGGCGCATCATTCGCACCTGGAAGACCCGCCTGCCGAAGGACTACCTGAATCCGGCGAAAAGCTTCCAGGCTGGCGAGAAAGCGCTGACCAATGATGAAATGCCGTTCGAGTTCCTGATGAACGCGCTGCGCCTGACTGAAGGCGTCGAATCGCGACTGTACCCGGAACGTACCGGCATGACGCTGGAAAGCCTTGCTGAAGGCCGCTGTGAAGCCGAACAAAGCGGCCTGTTGCAGGTCGAACCGTCACGTCTGGTAGCCACGACGCGCGGACAACTCTTCCTCAACGACTTGCTGCAGAAATTTCTGACATAAGGAAATCGAATGGATTTGGTACTCGACCTGCTTGCCACCGTGTCCCGCTGGAGCCGCAGCAACCTCTCGGAAATCGCCCTGGCCCTGGTGGGTTGCCTGCTGGTGCTGTTCGGTGCGGATTTCAAAGGCTGGGTCGAGCAGCGCCTGGGCAGCATCGCCGGCGCGTTGCGCGTGCCGCTGATGTCCCTGCTGTGCATGATTGGCAGCGGCGCGGCGTTGATCTACGCCACGCCATGGGTCGTGCGCGGCTTGAGCCAGTTCAACAACTACAGCCTGGCGCCGGTGTTGCTGGTGTTGATTGGCGTAGTCGCTGATCGTCGCTGATCTCAAATACCCACAAGACCACTGTAGGAGCGAGCTTGCTCGCGATGGTCGCAAACGAAAACGCGGGGCATCTGAAGCCCCGCGTTGTTTTGTAGTTTTTCGCGAGCAATCGAGCGTCGACCGGCTGCTCCTACAATTGCTTTTCGAACTTCAAATCCCACACGCCATGCCCAAGACGTTCGCCACGGCGTTCGAACTTGGTGATCGGCCGTTCGGCCGGACGCGGCACGCACTTGCCGTCTTCGGCCAGGTTGCGATAACCCGGCGCCACGTTCATCACTTCCAGCATGTATTCGGCGTATGGTTCCCAGTCAGTGGCCATGTGCAGAATGCCGCCGACCTTCAACTTGCTGCGCACCAGCTCAGCGAAGGACGCCTGAACAATACGACGCTTGTGGTGACGGCTCTTGTGCCACGGGTCCGGGAAAAACAGCATCAGGCGATCGAGGCTGTTATCGGCCACGCAGCGGTTGAGCACTTCGATGGCATCGCAATCGTAGACCCGCAGGTTGGTCAGGCCTTGCGTCAGCACGCCATTGAGCAGCGCGCCGACACCCGGACGGTGAACCTCGACGCCGATGAAATCCTGATCCGGCGCGGCCGCGGCCATTTCCAGCAGCGAATGACCCATGCCGAAACCGATTTCCAGCGAGCGCGGTGCCGAGCGACCGAACACCTGGTCGAAGTCCACCGGCGCATCAGCCAGCGGCAGCACGAACAGCGGAGTACCCTGCTCCAGGCCCTTTTGCTGGCCTTCGGTCATGCGCCCGGCACGCATCACGAAACTCTTGATACGGCGGTGTTGGCGCTCGTCGCCTTCTTCCGTCTGGATAGGCGTGTCGTTCGATTCAGTCATCAATGGCTCTTACTTGATCAGACCATCCAGCGGCGAAGAGGCGCTGGCATAGAGTTTTTTCGGCATGCGGCCGGCGAGGTAGGCCAGGCGGCCTGCGACGATCGCATGTTTCATGGCTTCAGCCATCATGACAGGCTGCTGGGCGTGGGCGATGGCCGAGTTCATCAGCACCGCATCACACCCCAGTTCCATGGCAATAGTGGCGTCGGAAGCGGTACCGACACCAGCATCCACCAGCACCGGGATCTTGGCTTCTTCAAGGATGATCTGCAGGTTGTACGGATTGCAGATCCCCAGACCCGAACCAATCAAACCAGCGAGCGGCATGACGGCGATGCAGCCGATTTCCGCCAATTGACGGGCGATAATCGGGTCATCGCTGGTGTAGACCATCACGTCGAAGCCTTCCTTGACCAGCGTTTCGGCGGCCTTGAGGGTTTCGATCACGTTGGGGAACAGGGTTTTCTGATCGGCCAACACTTCCAGCTTCACCAAGTTGTGACCGTCGAGCAGCTCACGGGCCAGGCGGCAAGTGCGCACGGCCTCGATAGCGTCGTAGCAACCAGCGGTGTTTGGCAGGAAGGTGTAGCGATCCGGCGACAGCACTTCGAGCAGGTTCGGCTCACCCTCGATCTGCCCGAGGTTGGTGCGGCGCACAGCGAAAGTGACGATCTCGGCACCCGAGGCTTCGATGGCCTGGCGGGTTTCTTCCATGTCACGGTACTTGCCGGTACCGACCAGCAAACGCGACTGGTAAGTACGACCGGCCAGGACGAAGGGCTTGTCGCTACGAACGATGCTCATGGGAAATCCTCTGTAGGGGTGAGGTTCTTGCAGAATTCTGTGGCCACTCGGCCGAGGCTGCTAGCCGCCGCCGATGGCGTGCACCACTTCGACGTTGTCGCCGTCGTTCAACGTGGTGTCTGCGTGCTGACTGCGCGGGACGATATCCAGATTGAGTTCGACCGCCACCCGACGTCCGGTCAGGTCCAGACGGGTCAGCAGGGCCGCAACGGTTTCACCGTCGGGCAGTTCAAAGGATTCGCCGTTCAACTGAATGCGCATGCCGGATGCCGCCATCATTTTTAGGGGCTGGCATTCTAGCCCGATCAGTCAGGCCGACCCAAGCCATTCGTCTTGAAACTCGATCCTGTAGGAGCTGCCGCAGGCTGCGATCTTTTGACTTTGATTTTTTAAGATCAAAAGATCGCAGCCTGCGGCAGCTCCTACAAGGTCAGCTCAGGCGCCAGGCGGCAAGTCCGAGGCAAAACCAACCCACCAGGAAGGCCAGGCCACCGAACGGGGTGATGATGCCGAGCTTGCTGATGCCGGTCAGCGTCAAGATGTACAGGCTGCCGGAGAACAGCAGGATACCGATGGCAAACGATGCGCCGGCCCAACTGATCAGGCGGCCGGGAATCTGCGTGGCCAGGAATGCGACACCCAGCAACGCCAAGGCGTGCACCAGTTGATAGGTGACGCCCGTGTGGAAAATCGCCATGTACTCGGCACTCAGGCGACTCTTCAGGCCATGGGCGGCAAAGGCGCCGAGGCCGACACCGGTGAAGCCGAAAAAAGCGGCCAGCATCAGAAAGCCACGCAGCATGCAGAACTCCAGTCAGTTTCGATCCCAAGGGTCTGTATAATGGCCCGCTCAACGGGTTCGGCCAAGCCATCTCTATGCTGCGTATCTATTTCCGTCATTTCACCAAGGCCGCGCTCTGGTTCATGGGTGGCAGCGTATTGCTGGTGCTGATCTTTCGCGTGGTACCACCACCGGGAACAGCGCTGATGGTCGAGCGCAAGATCGAATCCTGGTTTGACGGCGAACCCATCGACCTGCAACGGACCTGGAAACCCTGGGACGAGATCTCCGATGACCTGAAAGTCGCGGTGATTGCCGGCGAAGACCAGAAATTTCCGGAGCACTGGGGCTTCGATATCGGCGCGATTCAGGCGGCGTTTGCCCATAACGAGCGCGGCGGTTCGATCCGTGGCGCCAGCACCCTGAGCCAGCAGGTCTCGAAAAACCTGTTCTTGTGGTCCGGCCGCAGCTGGCTGCGCAAAGGCCTGGAAGCCTGGTTCACCGGGCTGATCGAAGTGCTCTGGCCCAAGCAGCGGATTCTTGAGGTGTACCTCAACAGTGTCGAGTGGGATGACGGCGTGTTTGGCGCCGAAGCGGCGGCCAGACATCATTTTGGCGTGAGCGCCAAGAACCTCAGCCGTCAGCAATCGAGCCTGCTCGCCGCCGTCCTGCCCAACCCGAGGGTCTGGAGTGCCGGCCATCCGACTTCTTACGTTTCGCGCCGGGCTGGCTGGATTCGACAGCAGATGAGTCAGTTGGGCGGGGACAGCTATCTGGTGGGGCTGAACGATTCGCGCCGGGCGCCTTGGAGGGACTAACGAGGCTTTTGTAGGAGCTGGCTTGCCAGCGAAAGCGACAGTCTGACACACCGAGTCGCCTGTTTCGCTGGCAAGCCAGCTCCTACAGGAAGCAGCGCCGCTTACGAGATTTTTGAACACAAACAAAACGCCCCGATCAATGATCGGGGCGTTTTGCATTGCCAGGTCGCCAGTTAAGCAGCGATCGACAATTTGAGTTTGTTCATCGCGCTCTTCTCAAGCTGACGAATACGCTCCGCCGACACGTTGTACTTCTGCGCCAGGTCGTGCAGCGTGGCCTTTTCTTCCGCCAGCCAGCGCTGGTAGAGGATGTCACGGCTGCGGTCGTCCAGCACTTCCAGCGCTTCGTGCAGGTTGTGGTTGGAGTTGTCGCTCCAGTCAGCGTCTTCCAGTTGACGGGCCGGGTCGTACCGGTGGTCTTCCAGATAATTGGCTGGCGACTGGAAAGCACTGTCGTCGTCCGCTTCGGCAGCCGGGTCGAAGGCCATGTCATGGCCGGTCAGGCGACTTTCCATCTCGCGCACTTCCCGAGGCTCAACGCCGAGGCTTTCCGCCACGCGGTGGACTTCCTCGTTATTCAACCAGGCCAGACGTTTCTTCTGGCTGCGCAGGTTGAAGAACAGCTTGCGCTGGGCCTTGGTGGTCGCAACCTTCACGATACGCCAGTTACGCAGGATGAATTCGTGGATTTCCGCCTTGATCCAGTGCACGGCAAAGGACACCAGGCGCACGCCCATTTCCGGGTTGAAGCGCTTCACGGCCTTCATCAGGCCGACGTTGCCTTCCTGGATCAGGTCGGCCTGAGCCAGGCCGTAGCCGGAATAGCTACGGGCGATATGTACGACAAAACGCAGGTGGGCGAGCACCATCTGCCGAGCCGCCCCCAAATCCTGCTCATAATAGAGACTCTCGGCCAGTTCACGCTCCCGCTCCGGCGACAGCAATGGAATGCTGTTGACGGTGTGCACATAGGCCTCCAGGTTCGCACCCGGGACCAGAGCATATGCAGGTTGCAAAGAATTGGTCATACGAAAAAACCTCCGACTTACAAACTCGTGCAGTTCAGCACTGCGAAAATTGACCGGAAACCGAAAGACAAGTTCCCAAAACCCAAAAACGCTGAAAGGTCAATACGAGCAAAATGATACTACTTAGGCGCAAGCTCCCTCAGGTGGCGTGCGACTGCAATCCATGCACCGATATACCCCAACAGCACCGCGCCAAGCAAGAGAGACAGACCGTCGGCAACTGGCACTCCAGCCAGCGCAAAATCACTGCCGTACAAGCCGGCCAGCCCTACCACTGCGTCGTTCAGCCAATCAAGGCCGAACGCCAGTACACCCCAGGACAGAATCCCCGCACCGAAGCCATACAGCGCGCCCATATACAGAAAGGGCCTGCGTACATAGCTGTCAGTGCCGCCGACCAGTTTAATCACTTCTATCTCTGTGCGGCGGTTTTCAATATGAAGACGAATGGTATTGCCTATCACCAAAAGTAATGCAGAAACCAGAAGCACGGTCAGACCGAAGACAAATCGATCACCCAGCTTGAGGATGGCTGCCAGACGCTCGACCCAGACTAAATCAAGTTGAGCCTGTTGTACCTTCGGCAGCTCGGATAATTTTTGTCTTAATGCTTCAAGGGCCGGCTTGTCGACTTCGGTCGGCGTCACCAGTACCACGCCCGGCAGCGGGTTCTCCGGCAACTCCTTGAGCGCCTCGCCCAGACCGGACTGCTGCTGGAATTCTTCCAGCGCCTGCTCCCGGCCAACATATTCGGCATCGGCGACGCCAGGCATGCCCTTGATCTGATCGCGCAGCGATTCACCTTCCGCCGGCTTGGCCTCAAGGTCCAGATACAGGGAAATCTGCGCCGCGCGCTGCCAGGAACCGCCCAGACGCTCGACATTACTTAGCAAAAGTGACAGCCCCATGGGCAAACTCAGGGCCACCGCCATCACCATGCAGGTGAAAAAACTGCCGATGGGCTGCTTGCCCAGGCGGCGCAGGCTGTCCACCAGGCTGGCGCGATGGCTTTCGATCCAGGCACGGAACAACGTGGCGAAGTCCGGCCCGTCGTCATCGTCGCGTTTTTTCTTTTGCGGCTGCGGATCGGCGGCCTTCGGGGCCACGCGCTCGGAAACCTTGGGGCTACGTGTTGCGCTCATACTGCCGCCTCCCCGTCACCGATCAATCGACCGCGTTGCAGCGTCAGCATGCGATGGCGCATGCGGGCGATCAGGGCCAGGTCGTGACTGGCGATCAGCACGCTGGTACCCAGGCGATTGATGTCTTCGAACACACCCATGATCTCGGCGGCCAGACGCGGGTCGAGGTTGCCGGTCGGCTCGTCCGCCAGCAGCAAGGCCGGACGGTGGACGATAGCGCGGGCGATGCCGACGCGCTGCTGCTGACCGGTGGATAGATCACCCGGGTACAGATCGGTTTTATCCGACAGCGCCACGCGCTCCAGCGCCGAGTCCACGCGCTTGGCGATCTCGGCCTTGGACAGACCCAGGATCTGCAATGGCAACGCAACGTTGTTGAACACCGTGCGATCGAACAGCAACTGGTGATTCTGGAACACCACACCGATCTGCCGGCGCAAGAAAGGAATCTGTGCGTTACTGATGGTGCTCAGGTCTTGCCCGGCGAGCAGCAACTTGCCGCTGGTCGGGCGCTCCATCGCCAGCAACAGGCGCAACAGCGTGGATTTACCGGCGCCGGAATGGCCGGTGACAAACAGAAACTCGCCACGACGGACTCGAAAGCTCAGCTCATGCAAGCCGACGTGACCGTTCGGGTAGCGCTTACCGACCTGTTCGAAACGAATCATGAACGCTCCCGCTCGGCAAACAATGCCTGGACAAAGGGTTCTGCTTCAAAGGTACGCAAATCGTCGATGCCTTCGCCGACGCCAATGTAGCGGATCGGCAGGCCGAATTGCTTGGCCAGGGCAAAAATCACCCCGCCCTTGGCGGTGCCGTCGAGCTTGGTCAGCGCCAGGCCAGTCAGCTCGACGGTCTGGTTGAATTGCTTGGCCTGGTTGATGGCGTTCTGGCCAGTGCCGGCGTCAAGCACCAACAGCACTTCGTGAGGTGCGTCGGCGTCGAGCTTGCCGATCACCCGGCGAACCTTTTTCAGCTCTTCCATCAGGTTGTCTTTGGTGTGCAGGCGACCGGCGGTGTCGGCGATCAGCACATCGATGCCACGAGCCTTGGCGGCCTGTACGGCGTCGAAGATCACCGAAGCCGAGTCGGCGCCAGTGTGCTGCGCGATCACCGGGATCTTGTTGCGCTCGCCCCAGACCTGCAATTGCTCCACCGCCGCGGCGCGGAAGGTGTCGCCGGCGGCAAGCATGACTTTCTTGCCTTCCAGCTGCAGTTTCTTCGCCAGCTTGCCGATGGTGGTGGTCTTGCCGGCACCGTTGACGCCAACGACCAGAATCACGAACGGCTTGTTCTGCGAGGTGACTTTCAGCGGTTGCTCTACAGGTTTGAGCATGGCCGCCAGCTCAGCCTGCAGGGATTTGTACAGGGCATCGGCGTCGGCCAGCTCTTTGCGTGCGACCTTCTGCGTCAGGCGCTGGATGATCACCGAAGTGGCTTCGACACCGACGTCGGCGGTCAGCAAGCGGGTTTCGAGGTCTTCCAGCAGTTCGTCATCGATGACCTTCTTGCCCAGAAACAGGCTGGCCATGCCTTCGCCGATACTGGCGCTGGTCTTGGACAGGCCCTGCTTGAGACGGGCGAAGAAACCGGCTTTGGTTTCTTCGGTGCGCACTGGCTGGACTGGGGTTTCGACGGGAGCGGGAGCGGGGGCGGGAGCGGGAGCGGGTGCTGCAACAATCGGCGCTGCCGGTTCGATTACAACCGGTGCAGGTGCAGGCTCAGCCACAGCGACTGGCGCCACCACCGGCTCGACCACAGGCGCATGAACCGGGGCCGGCGCAAACTCAGCCGGGGCCGGAATCGGCGGTGTCATGTGGGGGGCCTGGTCATTCTCGACCAGTGCCACCGGCTCTTCCGCCACGGGCAATGTCAGCCATGGCTCGGTGGCGGTGGTCAGCGGTTGCTCGATGATTTCACGGGCAGGTTCGGCGACGACTTCGGCCTGCGTCTGCAGCACTGGCTCGGCAATCGGCAGAGCAACCGGTGCAGGCGCTTCTTCTATTACCGGGACAGGCGTCTGCGCTGGTTCAGGAATGGCTTGTGGCTGTTCGACGACGGGTTCCTGCGGCTTTTTGCGCAGCCATCCGAACAGGCTTTTTTTCTCGCCAGCCGCAGCTGGGGTCTTCTTGTCGTCGTTGGAACCAAACATGGAGGACGGCTATCTCACGGTAGCGACGCGCCAATGGCGCCCCGGCAAATAAATATTCGATGCAGAACAGACTGCGATTGACCCAGCTTGTTCACGCGCAACATTTTGTCGAAGTGCTCAGCGGCACCTCAAGCAATCGATTTCTCATAGGACTAAAGCAGCAAAATCGGCGAAAAAGCGGAACTCGGTTGATAAATATCCACCTTCCGTCGCAAACCCATACAACCTGATCAAGCATAAAGGCCTGATAGGCGTGGCCGCCGCTAAAACGGATCAGTATCCTAGCACCCTCTCGCCCGCTGACGCTAAGAACAAGCGGGCAGCCCCAAAGGTTTAAAAACGAATGAATGCTCTTGCCCGCCGCGCCGCAGGCCTGCTGCTCAGCACAGTTTGCCTGCCTCTCTCGGCCTTGGCCGCCGACCCGCAACCCACCCACGAATTCACCCTCGACAATGGCCTGAAGGTGGTCGTGCGTGAGGACCACCGTGCGCCCGTGGTGGTTTCCCAGGTCTGGTACAAGGTCGGCTCCAGCTACGAGACGCCGGGCAATACCGGCCTGTCCCACGCTCTGGAACACATGATGTTCAAGGGTAGCGAGAAGGTTGGCCCCGGCGAAGCCTCGCTGATCCTGCGCGACCTCGGCGCCGAAGAGAATGCATTCACCAGCGACGACTTCACCGCGTACTACCAGGTGCTGGCCCGGGATCGCCTGGGCGTAGCCTTCGAGCTTGAAGCCGACCGCATGGCCAGCCTGCGCCTGCCGCCCGACGAGTTCGCCAAGGAAATCGAAGTCATCAAGGAAGAGCGTCGCCTGCGCACCGACGACAAGCCGATGTCCAAGGCCTACGAGCGCTTCAAGGCCATGGCCTACCCGGCTAGCGGCTACCACACGCCGACCATCGGCTGGATGGCCGACCTTGAACGGATGAACGTCGAAGAACTGCGCCACTGGTACGAAACCTGGTACGTGCCCAACAACGCCACGCTGGTGGTGGTTGGCGATGTCACGCCGGACGAAGTCAAAACCCTGGCCCAACGCTACTTCGGCCCGATCGCCAAGCGTGAAGTGCCCGCCGCGAAAAAACCGCTGGAATTGGCCGAGCCGGGCGAGCGCCAGATCACCCTGCATGTGCAGACCCAACTGCCTAGCCTGATGCTGGCCTTCAACGTGCCAAGCATCGCCACCACCGACGACAAACGCCTGGTCAATGCGCTGCGCCTGATGTCGGCGCTGCTCGACGGCGGCTACAGCGGACGCATCCCGACACAACTGGAGCGCGGAGAAGAACTGGTGTCCGGCGGCTCGTCGAGTTACGACGCCTACACCCGTGGCGACAGCCTCTTCACCCTGTCGGCATCGCCAAACTCACAGAAACACAAGACCATCGCCCAGGCGCAAGCCGGTTTGTGGAAGCTGCTCGACCAGCTTAAAACCACGGCGCCAACCGCTGAAGAGCTGGAACGCGTACGCGCACAAGTCATCGCCGGCCTGGTCTTCGAGCGTGACTCGATCACCAGCCAGGCCACCGCCATCGGCCAACTGGAAACCGTCGGCCTGTCATGGAAGCTGATGGACACCGAACTGGCCGATCTGGAAAGCGTCACGCCGCAAGACATCCAGAAAGCCGCCAAGCTGTATTTCACCCGCGAACGTCTCAGCGTCGCCCATGTACTGCCTCTGGAGACGACTCATGAGTGAGCGTAAACCCTCCCGCCTGGCCCTGATCGGCCTGGTCGCCGTCGCCGTTATCGGCTCCACCGCGTTCTATTTGTCGCGCCCTGGCGAAACCAATGCCAGCGAAGCCCTGGACAAGGCCAAGGCCAGCCAGAAACTGCAGTCGCTGACCGAGCTCGACGGTAAGGCGCCGGACCACCGCAAGCTGGACGTACAAACCTGGAGCACTGCCGAAGGTGCGAAAGTGGTGTTCGTCGAAGCCCATGAGTTGCCGATGTTCGACATGCGCCTGATCTTCGCCGCCGGCAGTAGCCAGGACGGTGACGCACCGGGTGTGGCGGTGTTGACCAACGCCATGCTCAACGAAGGCGTGGCCGGCAAAGACGTCGGTGCCATTGCCCAGGGCTTCGAAGGCCTGGGCGCCGATTTCGGCAATGGCGCTTACAAGGACATGGCCATCGCGTCGCTGCGCAGCCTCAGTGACAAGGACAAGCGCGAGTCGGCCCTGAAGCTGTTCGCCGAAGTCGTCGGCAAACCGACTTTCCCCGCCGACTCGTTTGCCCGCATCAAGAACCAGATGCTCGCCGGTTTTGAATACCAGAAACAGAACCCGGGCAAACTGGCGAGCCTGGAACTGATGAACCGCTTGTACGGTGATCACCCGTACGCACACGCCAGCGACGGCACGGCGAAAACCGTCCCGGCGATCACCGTGGCCCAACTGCGTGCTTTTCACGAGAAAGCCTACGCAGCCGGTAACGTGGTAATCGCGCTGGTCGGCGACCTGTCCCGCGCGCAAGCCGAAGCGATTGCCGCCCAGGTGTCCAGCGCCCTGCCCAGAGGCCCGGCCTTGCCGAAAATCGCGCAACCGGTCGAGCCCAAGGCCAGCGTCGGCCATATCGAGTTCCCGTCCAAGCAGACCAACCTGATGCTCGCGCAACTGGGCATCGACCGTGATGACCCGGACTACGCGGCATTGTCCATGGGCAACCAGATTCTTGGTGGCGGCGGCTTCGGCACCCGCTTGATGAGCGAAGTGCGCGAGAAGCGTGGCCTGACTTACGGCGTGTATTCGGGCTTCACGCCGATGCAGGCGCGTGGCCCGTTCATGATCAACCTGCAGACCCGCGCCGAGATGAGCGAAGGCACCCTGAAACTGGTGCAGGATGTACTGGCCGACTACCTTGAAACCGGCCCGACTGAAAAAGAGCTCGACGACGCCAAGCGCGAGCTGGCCGGCAGTTTCCCGCTGTCCACCGCGAGCAACGCCGATATCGTCGGCCAACTGGGCGCGATCGGTTTCTACAACCTGCCGTTGAGTCATCTGGAAGACTTCATGCAACAGTCCCAGGCCTTGACCATCGAGCAGGTCAAAGCCGCCATGAACAAACACCTGGACACGGACAAAATGGTCATCGTCAGCGTTGGCCCGACCGTGCCGCAAAAGCCGTTACCGGCCCCTACTGACAAACCTTCCGAGCAACCGCTCGGGGTTCCGGAGCATTAATGGCAAGCCCAAAAAAACCCGCCAAAAACGTCCACAACGGCGTGAACCAGCTGCGCATCATCGGCGGCGAATGGCGCAGCCGCAAGCTGAACTTCCCTGACGCCCCGGGCCTGCGCCCGACGCCGGATCGCGTGCGTGAAACCCTGTTCAACTGGCTCGCGCCTTACGTGCCGGGCGCCAAGGTGCTCGACCCGTTCACCGGCAGTGGCGCGCTGTTCCTCGAAGCCCTGTCCCGTGGCGCGGCCATGGGTCAGGCGCTGGACGCCAGCAGTATCGCGGTGTCCAGCCTGAAAGAGCACCTGGGCACATTGCGGTGCACCAATGGCCAGGTCCAGACCGCCGATGCCCTGCGCTACCTGGAAACCCAGACCGCGACGGCCTACGACCTGGTATTCCTCGACCCGCCGTTCAACCAGAACCTGCTGCCCGCTGTTTGCAAGTTGCTCGAAGAGCGCCAATGGCTGGCCGAAGACGCCTGGGTGTACACCGAAAGCGAGTCCGCGCCGTCGACCCTGGGCCTGCCGGAGAACTGGCGACTGCACCGGGAGCAGAAATCCGGACGCGTGTATTACTCGTTGTGGCAGCGCAGCGCCTGACGTTTCGGCGAGACGACTGCCCCCAACCTGGTTGTGAAGTGCACTACATAGTTACCGCCTGACATCCTTACGGATCATCCACAGTGGCTTGCGCAATAACCTGCAAACCACTGAGGATGAACACGGATGAACATCTCCCGCAGCCTATTCATGCTGCCCTTTATCGCCTGTCTGCCGCTCATGGCCAGCGCGGCGACACCCCCTGCAACACAAGACTTCGTACTGGATAACGGCCTCAAGGTTGTCGTGCGCGAGGACCATCGCTCCCCCATCGTCACAGCCCAACTCTGGATCAAGGTCGGCTCAAGCTATGAACCGCCCGGCCAGTCGGGCCTGTCCCATGCCCTCGAACACATGGTTTACAAAGGCAGCAGCAAGGCCTGCGCCGCAGAGTTCGAGGCGATACTGGATAAGCTTGGCGCCAGGCAAAACGCATTCACCGGCACCGACTTCACGGTTTTTTACCAGACCCTGCCTTCCGGCCGCACTGGCGTCGCGTTCGAAATACTGGCCGACCTGATGAGTACGGCCAAGCTGGATGCACAGGATTTCACACCCGAGCTCAAGGTCATTCAGGAAGAGCGTCGGATGCTTGTTGACGATGACATCACCGTGCTGGCTCACGAACGACTGAACAGCATCGCCCACCCGGCCAGCGGCTACCGCACCCCGACGATTGGCTGGATGCACGATCTGCAACGCATGAACGCCGTGCAATTGCAGCGGTGGTATCAGGCCTGGTATTCGCCGGACAATGCGACGCTGGTGGTCGTTGGCGATGTTGCACCTGAACGGATCAAGGCCCTGGCACAGCAGCACTTCGGCCACCTTGAGCGGCGAGCGACACCTGTGGCGCCTACACCCGTCGAGCTGGCTTCTGCCGGAGAACGGTCACTGACCCTGTATGCACCGATAGCATCCCCGCGCCTGATCATGAGTTTCAACGCGCCCAGCCTGACCACGGCACCGGATCGTCGGACTGCCCATGCCCTGCGCCTGCTCGATAGGTTACTGGCCGGGTCTAACAGCGCGCGGATCAAACAGCAACTGCAACTGAGCGAGGCGATATTCACCGCGGCCGACTCAGAGTACGACGCCTTCAATCGCGGCGATTCGTTACTGACCATCAGCACCCAGCTCAACCCGGACAAGCTCAATGACGCTGACGAAGCCCTCGCCCGTCTGTGGCAAGTGATCGAATCACTGAAGAGCAAGGCACCGGAACCGACAGAACTGGCGCGCGCGAAAAACCTCCTGATCGCCAACACGGTTTATGCGCAGGATAATCTGGAAGGGCAGGCCAGCACCTTGGGGATGCTGGAAACCATCGGCCTCGACTGGCGGCTGGCCGATCAGGATACGGATGAGCTGAACAAGGTCACTCCCCTGGATATTCAACAAGTCGCAAAGACGTACCTGACGCGTGAGCGCTTGAGTACCGCGACAGTCCTGCCGGAGAAAAACAATGGATAAGCTCAAAGGCCTCATCAATGGATTGATCCTGGCCGGCATGCTGTTGAGTGCACAGACCCCTGCCGCTGCAACCACGGCGCCCCAGAAACCAGTGCTGCAATCGCTCAACGAACCACAGTCTCCGACGATCCACCGCGCGCTGTCGATCAAGGGTTACAAAACGCTCAGCGGAACGAAGATCCTGTTCATCCGCACCCCTGGCCTGCCGATGCTCGATGCCCAGGTGAGTTTTGCTGCCGGCAGCGCCCACACCCCGCACCAACCCGGCCTGGCAGCGATGACCTTTAGCCTTTTGAATGAGGGTGTGGCTGGCAAAGACATCAATGCCATACTGGCGACGTTCGATAATCTGGGTGCCAGGATAGATATGGGTATCAGCCATGACCGGACTTGGATTTCCCTGCGTAGCTTGAGTGACGAATCACGGCGCACTCCAGCCCTGGAACTGCTTGCCCAGGTACTCGGCAAACCGCTGTTGCCGCAAGGGTCCCTGCCTAAGTTGAAATCCCAATTGCAGTACTTTCTGGACCTTGAAGATCAGTCCCACGCCGCTCAAGCCCAAAAAGCCAATTTCGGCCAGCTGTTTCCCGACCACGGTTATGCTCAGTCCTTCTACGGAACCCGGGCCGGGCTTGCCTCTATCACCCGCACCCAGGCGCAAGACTTTCATCGCAAGGCTTATTCCGCGGGCAATGCCCAGATCACACTGGTCGGTGACCTCACCGAGGAAGAAGCCCAACATATTGGTGCGCAGATATCCGCGGCCTTGCCCCTGGGACCGGCCACTACCGCGATCCAGCCAGTTAAAAGCCCAGCCGCTCCAAGTCTGCTGCGCATTGAGCGGCCATCGACCCAGGCTTACCTGCGCCTTGCCCAGCCAAGTGTCCTGCGAAACAGCCCGGACTACGTCGCGCTACAGGTGGCCATGCGGATTTTCACCAACCGACTGACCAATGAACTGCGTGAACGCCGAGGTCTGACCTATCACGTTGAAGCCGACCTCTCAGCCTTTCAGGCACAAGGGTTGCTGACTATCAAATTGCAGACCCGACCAGAGCACACCGATGCCGTGCTGACCCATATCAAGACGATGTTCACCGACTTTCTCGCCCAAGGGCCGACCCAACAGGAACTCGAAGACAGCCAACAGCAACTGGCCGGTAGCGCGCCGTTGAACAGCGCTACCAATGTGCAGATTCTGAGACAGTTACACGCCATCAGCGCCCACAATCTGCCGCTAGACCTCGACTTTGCCACGCAAGCCGCCTTGAAGCTGAACCTTGTATCAATCAAAAGCGCACTCAACCGGCATTACCACGCCGACCAATGGCGCGTTGTCATCCTGGGGCCGAAGACAGATCAACAACCGCTGCCGGCTCCGAGTGAAAGCGCGACCGATAGCATGTGTCGCGTACCTGACAAGATTGTGGCAAGTTAGACAGCCATGATGACGCGGTCGCGGCGCTGCCGCGCCGCGTCTTCGGGCAGACTCATGAACACTTCCACCGAGAATGACTGTGCAATCGCACCCCGCACCGGCCTCACCGCCGTCCTTTACCCCCGCCTTTGGCATCGGCAATCCGCACTTGCAAACCTTGTGGGGGCCTCTGTGGCGTAAAACCGTGCACATCGACCGCGAACGCGAACGTCTTTGGCTTGAAGACGGCGATTTTCTCGATCTCGACTGGCATGGCCCGCACAGCGCCGACGCACCCTTGGTGCTCGTGCTGCACGGGCTCACCGGCTCCTCGAATTCGCCTTATGTCGCCGGCATGCAAAAAGCCTTGGGCGACCGAGGCTGGGCCAGCGTTGCGCTGAATTGGCGCGGTTGTTCGGGCGAACCCAACCTGTTGCCGCGCAGCTACCATTCCGGCGCCAGCGAAGACCTGGCCGAAACCATCAGGCACTTGCGGGCCAAACGGCCTCTCGCGCCACTGTATGCGGTGGGGTACTCCCTGGGCGGTAATATCCTGCTCAAGCATTTGGGCGAAACCGGCAGCGACAGCGACTTGATGGGCGCCGTGGCGGTGTCGGTGCCGTTCCGCCTGGACCAGTGCGCCGACCGTATCGACCAGGGTTTCTCAAAGGTCTATCAGGCGCATTTCATGCGCGAGATGCTCGCCTACATCAAGAACAAACAGCGGCAGTTCCAGCATGACGGACGCGAGGATGGCCTGGCCGCATTGGCCGCGCTTGGCTCGCTGGAAAACATGCGCACGTTCTGGGATTTCGATGGCCGGGTTACCGCACCGCTGAACGGCTTTGTCGATGCCGAGGATTACTATCGTCGCGCATCGAGCCGCTACTTCCTCGGCGAAATTCGCACGCCGACCCTGATGATTCAGGCGGCCGACGACCCCTTCGTATTTCCCCACAGCCTGCCGCACGTCGATGAATTGTCCGCCTGTACGCAACTTGAACTGCAAGCCAAGGGCGGGCACGTCGGTTTCGTAGACGGCACGCTCAGGCAACCGGGTTATTACCTGGAACGGCGCATCCCCGAGTGGCTGGTCGCCGTGGCTCGCGAGTAAAGCCATGGTCAGCGATCAGGGCGAGTCGATTCATTTCTGGCAAACCGCACCACTGGCCGGGGTCGAGTTATTGTCCGCCCGCTACATCGATCATCGTTTCGCGCCCCATGTGCATGACGGCTATGTGATCGGCATGATCATGGCCGGTGCCCAGCGTTATCGCTATCGCGGTGCCGAACACTTGGCGGGCAGCGGCACACTGGTGCTGATCAATCCCGATGAATTGCACACCGGTCATAAAGGTACCGAGGATGGCTGGCTTTACCGGGCGTTTTATCCGGACAGCGGACAGATAACCTCGCTGCTGGCCGAACTCGAATTGCCGACCCGCCACTTGCCGGCCTTCGGTGCCACGCTGTATCGCGATCAGGATCTGGTGAACGGCTTCTGCCAACTCCACCGTCTGCTGGAAAGCCCCGCCACGGCATTGCAGCAACAAACGGTCTGGCGCGAACTGGTGCTGTCGCTGTTGCAGCGGCATGCGGCGGTGCCCGATGCCGGCAAACCCGGCAAGGAACACCGGGCCGTGAGCCTGGCCAAGGAATTGCTGCAGGCGCAACTGGCAGAACCGCCCTCACTGGAGGCGCTGGCGGCGGCGGTCAATCTCTCGCCATTCCATTTCGCCCGGGTGTTCCGCCGGGCCACCGGCATGCCGCCGCACACCTGGCTGATGCAACAGCGCATCGCCCGGGCGCGGGCGTTGCTGCAAAGTGGTTGTCTGCCGCTGGAAGTCGCGATGCAACTTGGGTTTGCCGACCAGAGCCATCTGAGCCGGCAGTTCAAGCAGGTGTATGGGGTCGGGCCGGGGGCGTATCGCAGTGCGCGGCTTTAGACACAAAAAGATCGCAACCTTCGGCAGCTCCTACATGGCATGAGTACATCTGTAGGAGCTGCCGAAGGCTCGGGCCGCGTTCGGACGATCTTTTGATTTTTCTTTTGTCTCATTCGCCGGTGGCAATGCCCCGCGCAGGCTCGTTGATCCATTCGCTCCACGACCCGGCATACAACGAACCCAACGGATAACCGGCCAGACACAACGCAAACAGATTGTGGCACGCCGTCACGCCGGAACCGCAGTACGCCACCAGATCGGTTGGCGAGCGATCACCCAGTTTCGCGGCGAAACGCTGCCTGAGCCGATCGGCCGGCAGGAAGCGCCCGTCTGCGCCCAGGTTGTCGGTAAACGCCGCACACTGGGCGCCAGGAATGTGCCCGGCAATCGGATCGATCGGCTCCACTTCACCCTTGAAACGCGGCAGTGCTCGGGCATCGAGCAGGGTCAGTTCCGGCCGGGCGAGGCGCTTTTGCAACTGCTCGGCACTGATCAGCAACGCCGTGTCAGGACTGCCGGTGAAGGAACCACGGGTGATCGCCGGCGTATCCAGGCTCAACGGCAACCCCGCCGCATGCCAGGCCTTGAGCCCGCCATCGAGGATGAATACGCCATCGCGCTTGCCCAGCCAGGCCAGCAACCACCAGGCCCGCGCCGCATAGGCACCCGGGCCGTCGTCGTACAACACCACTTCGCTATCGGCATTGATGCCCCAGGCTTGCAGGCGCTCGATCAGTTGCGCGGGTTCGGGTAACGGATGACGTCCGGTCACACCCTTCACCACGGCGCCACTCAGGTCACGCTCGAGGTCGGCATAGCTCGAACCGGCAATGTGCCCTTCGGCATAGCTGCGCTGACCGTAATCCGGGTCTTCGAGGGCAAAACGACAATCCAGAATCACCAGCCCCGGCTGGTCCTTTTTCAGGTCCAGTGCTTGCGGGCTGATCAGTTGCGCAATGGGCATAACGGGCTCCTGTGATTTTTATCGGACTTCGATCCTACGACACTTCCTCAAGCGCCTGGGCCAGGGGCACGTAAAACTCTTCGAACAAGGCGTTGACCGCATCGCGGGCCTCATCCGTGACGAACCCGGCCTCCAGCACCAGCACCTGATACACCCCGCGTTTAATGGCCTGCTCGCTGAGGTGGCTGGAATTCTCCCGCGTGGTGCACAGGAAGCGCACCCAGGACGTGAGGATAATCCAGGCATTGAGGGTCAGGGATTCGATCTGCACCTTGTCCATCTTCAGAATGCCGGCGGCGACGAAGCCTTCGTAGATCGCCGAACCCTGGATCAGGCAGCGCTGGGAAAAGCGTCGATAGCGGTCGGCCAGGTCCGGATCGCTGTCGAGCAAATGTTCGAGATCGCGATGCAGAAACCGGTAACGCCACATCGCCGCCAGCAGCTCCTTGAGGTAGAAGCGTTTGTCTTCCACCGTGGCAGCACGGCCCTGGGGCGGGTGCAGGAAGCTGTCCACCAGGCTTTCGTACTCGCTGAACAGCACAGCGATGATCGCCTGCTTGTTAGGGAAGTGGTAGTACAGGTTGCCCGGGGAAATTTCCATATGGGCAGCAATGTGGTTGGTACTGATGCTGCGCTCGCCCTGTTGATTGAACAGCTCCAGGCTGTTCTGCACGATGCGCTCGCTGGTTTTGATCCGTGGGGCCATGGCTTGAGCTTTAATTCAGAGTGCGTTGGCGGGCATCTTAGATCTATCCGCGAGTGGATAAAACAAAGCTGTTACAGGATGTCATTTGACTTTTTAGAGTATAGACTCTAAAAAGCTCCTCATTACAATAAATCCGGAGCCGACCATGACTGCTGAAATTTCCTACCTGCAGAAACTACAGCAGCCGCTGGAAGAGCTTCAGGCCCTGTTCGACGCCCAGCGTGCCGCCTACACCGCCAACCCGATGCCACCCGCCGCGCAGCGCCAACAATGGCTCAAGGCGCTGAAGGATTTGTTGAACAATGAACGTCAGGCCCTGATCGATGCGATCAGCCAGGACTTCAGCCATCGTAGCGCCGATGAAACCCTGCTCGCCGAACTGATGCCCAGCCTGCACGGCATCCATTACGCCAGCAAACACCTCAAGGGCTGGATGAAAGCGTCGCGGCGCAAGGTCGGTGCCGCTTTCCAGCCGGCTTCGGCCAAAGTGGTTTACCAACCGCTGGGCGTGGTCGGGGTCATCGTGCCGTGGAACTACCCGCTGTACCTGGCCATCGGCCCGCTGGTCGGCGCGCTGTCGGCGGGCAATCGGGTGATGCTCAAGCTCAGTGAGTCGACCCCCGCGACCGGCCTGCTGATGAAGCAACTGCTGGCGCGAATCTTCCCCGAAGACCTGGTTTGCGTGGTCCTGGGGGAGGCTGATATGGGCGTGGCGTTTTCACGCCTGCCGTTCGATCACCTGCTGTTCACCGGCGCCACCAGCATCGGCAAACACGTCATGCGCGCCGCCGCGGAAAACCT
This sequence comes from Pseudomonas sp. GV085, assembly GCF_003050925.1. GTDB lineage: Bacteria > Pseudomonadota > Gammaproteobacteria > Pseudomonadales > Pseudomonadaceae > Aquipseudomonas. The sequence goes on from NZ_QAOV01000005.1 coordinate 263,001, forward strand.
GACCCCGGTAACCCTGGAACTGGGCGGCAAGTCCCCGGCCATTGTTTCGCGCGACGTGCCGCTCAAGGACGCCGCCGAGCGCATCGCCTTCGGCAAGACCCTGAACGCCGGCCAGACCTGCGTGGCCCCTGACTACGTACTGGTGCCGGAGAATCGCGTCGGAGGTTTCATCGAAGCCTATCGCACAGCTGTCCGTGGGTTTTATCCGACGCTGACCGACAACCCGGACTACACCGCGATCATCAATGAGCGACAACTGGCCCGTCTCAACGGTTACGTCAGCGACGCCACCAGCAAGGGTGCACTGCTGATGCCGCTGTTCGACCAGGGCCAGGGCCGCCGCATGGGCCATAGCCTGCTGCTCAATGTTACGGACGAGATGACGGTGATGCAGGACGAAATCTTCGGGCCGCTGCTGCCGATCGTGCCGTACAAGGATCTGGACCAGGCATTTGCCTACATCAACCAGCGCCCTCGCCCACTGGCGCTGTATTACTTCGGTTACGACAAGCGCGAACAACAGCGCGTGCTGCACGAAACCCATTCCGGTGGCGTGTGCCTGAACGACACGCTGCTGCACGTCGCCCAGGACGACATGCCGTTCGGCGGTATCGGTGCCTCGGGCATGGGTCATTATCATGGCCATGAAGGGTTCCTGACCTTCAGCAAGGCCAAGGGCGTGCTGATCAAGCAGCGCTTCAACGCGGCGAAACTGATTTACCCGCCGTATGGCAAATCGATCCAGAAGCTGATCCAGAAGCTGTTCATCCGCTAACGATCTCTCCGTCGGGTAATAACAATAATGAACCCCAGCCTTTGTGATACACCCGCGCTGTCACGCCGCGGGCTACTTAAATTCAGCCTCGGCGCCAGCGCCTTTCTCGCCACTGCCGGATTGGGCGCCAGCCTCAGCGGCTGTTCGCCGAGTGTTCCGGCCAGTGGTTTCGTCACGTTACGCAGCGGCGACCTGCTGTTTTTACGGGCGTTGATTCCAGTCATGCTCGATGGAGCCGTAACCTCCGAACGGATGCCCGAGGCTGTCGAGGGCACACTGAAAAGCCTTGATTACAACCTCGCTCACTTGTCACCGGAAATGCTCAAGTTGATCCGGCAACTGTTCGATGTGCTGGGCATGGCCGTGACCCGTGGACCGCTAACCGGAATCTGGGGCAGCTGGGAAAACGCCAGCGCCGACGATATCCGGCTGTTTCTGAACCGCTGGGAAAACAGCTCGTTGAGCCTGTTGCGCATGGGTCACAGTTCTTTGCTGCAACTGGTGATGATGGCCTGGTACGGCCGCAAGGAATCGTGGGCGCATTGCGGGTATCCCGGGCCGCCTACCGTCTGAAACCGAGTCGCCCCTATCGCGAGCGGGCTCGCTCCCACACTTGACCGTGTACCTCAATAATAAAAAGAGAACCCGAAGATGCCCGTACCCGATCCGTTCCGCGAAGGCATGGCCCGAGGCTGGAAAACCTACAACGGCTCGCAACTGACCCAGGACCTGACACTCGAAGCGGACGTGGCGATCATCGGCAGCGGAGCCGGCGGCGGCACCACCGCCGAAATCCTCAGCGCGGCCGGCTACAAAGTGCTGCTGATCGAAGAAGGCCCACTCAAGACCAGCAGCGACTTCAAGCTGCTCGAAGACCAGGCCTACAGCAGCCTTTATCAGGAAGGCATCGGCCGCATGAGCAAGGACGGCGCGATCACCATCCTCCAGGGCCGGGCGGTGGGCGGCACCACGCTGATCAACTGGACCTCCAGTTTCCGCACTCCGGAACCGACCCTGGAACACTGGGCCAAAGAGCACAACGTCAAGGGCCATAGCCCGGCGGAAATGGCGCCATGGTTCGAAAAAATGGAGCAACGCCTGGGCGTCGCGCCGTGGATGGTGCCACCCAACGCCAACAATGATGTGATCCGCAAGGGCTGCGAAGCACTGAATTACTCATGGCATGTCATCCCGCGCAACGTTCGCGGCTGCTGGAACCTCGGCTACTGCGGCATGGGCTGCCCGACCAACGCCAAGCAATCGATGATGGTTACGACCATTCCGGCGACCCTGGAAAAAGGTGGCGAGCTGCTTTACCTGGCCCGCGCCGAAAAACTTAACATCAGCGGTGACAAAGTCACCGGCCTGCAATGTTCGGCGATGGATGAACGCTGCGTCGCACCGACCGGGCGCACCATCACGGTCAAGGCGCGGCATTTCGTGCTGTCCGGTGGCGGCATCAACAGCCCGGCCTTGCTGATGCGCTCCGGGGCACCCGACCCGCACAAACGCCTGGGCAAACGCACCTTCCTGCACCCGGTGAACATGTCCGCCGCGCTGTTCGACGAAGTGGTCAACCCGTTCTACGGCGCGCCGCAGTCGATTTACTCCGACCATTTCCAATGGCAGGACGGCACCACCGGCAAGATGTCCTTCAAACTGGAAGTCCCGCCCCTGCACCCGGCGCTGGCCACGACGTTGCTCGGTGGTTTCGGCCAGGAAAACTCGCAGCACATGGCCAATCTGCCGCATACCCACGCCATGCTGGCGTTACTGCGGGACGGGTTTCACCCGGACAGCCCCGGTGGCAGCGTTGAATTGCGCAGCGATGACACGCCGGTGCTGGATTATCAGCTCTCGCCTTACGCCTGGGATGGATTGCGCCGGGCATTCCATACCATGGCCGAAATTCAGTTTGCCGGTGGCGCCAAGGCCGTTATGCCGATGCACGCCGATGCCAGTTACGTGAAGACACTCGCCCAAGCCCGCACGCTGATCGATGGCCTGAGCCTGGAGTTGTATCGCACACGCCTGGGCAGTGCCCATGTGATGGGTGGTTGCGCCATGGGTGAAGACCCGACAAACGCGGTGACCGACAGTCTCGGCCGGCATCATCAACTGGGCAATCTGTCGATCCACGACGGTTCGCTGTTCCCCACCAGCATTGGCGCCAATCCGCAGCTGTCGGTCTACGGACTGACGGCGCAACTGGCGACATCCCTGGCCGAACGTTTAAAAAATCCATGAAAATGACGATTATTCCCATCGTCTATAGTGCTTTCTTACCCAACAGGCGACTTGGCCGACCGGGAAGGCTGCGATACCATCCGACTCCCCAACGGATTCCCGCCAGGACGACGCGATGAACCGAGTGTTGTACCCAGGTACCTTCGACCCTATTACCAAGGGCCATGGCGATCTGGTCGAACGCGCCTCGCGCCTGTTCGACCACGTGATCATTGCCGTTGCCGCGAGCCCCAAGAAAAACCCGCTGTTTCCAATGGAACAGCGCGTGGAACTGGCGCGCGAGGTCACCAAACATCTGCCGAACGTTGAAGTCGTCGGCTTCTCGACGCTGCTCGCGCACTTCGCCAAAGAGCAGAATGCCAACGTGTTCCTGCGTGGTTTACGCGCGGTGTCAGACTTCGAATACGAGTTCCAGCTGGCCAACATGAATCGCCAGTTGGCGCCGGACGTGGAAAGCCTGTTCCTGACCCCTTCCGAGCGTTACTCGTTCATTTCCTCGACGCTGGTCCGTGAAATCGCAGCCCTGGGCGGCGATATCACCAAGTTCGTCCACCCTGTGGTGGCGGACGCCCTGACCGAGCGCTTCAAGAAGAAATAACCCCCGCAAACTGTAGGAGCGAGCCTGCTCGCGATGGACGTCAACAATAACGCGGGAAACCTGACACCCCGCGGCGTTCTCGGGTTCTTCGCCAGCAGGCTGGCTCCTACAGTACGTCGCACCTGCGTGCAACGCAGGCGCCAATGCGGCACAATTATGCGCATTGGTTTATTGCGCCCGGGCTTGCCGCCCCGGCTGGAGTTAGCATGTCCCTGATCATCACCGACGATTGCATCAACTGCGACGTCTGCGAACCCGAGTGCCCGAACGCCGCCATTTCCCAAGGTGAAGAGATCTACGTGATCGACCCGAACCTGTGCACCCAGTGCGTCGGCCACTACGACGAACCGCAGTGCCAGCAGGTCTGCCCGGTGGATTGCATTCCACTGGACGAAGCTCATCCGGAGACTGAAGAACAGTTGATGGAGAAGTACCGGAAAATTACCGGCAAGGCCTGATTAGCTTAAAAGATCGCAGCCTTCGGCAGCTCCTACGGGTGTACACAAAAACCCGGTAGGAGCTGCCGAAGGCTGCGATCTTTTGATCTTGCTTGACGTATCAGCTCTGACAACGCGGGCAAAAAACGCTGGCGCGCTGCCCGAGCTTCACTTCCCGCAGCCCCGTGCCACAGACCTTGCAGTGTTCACCGCCACGGCCGTACACGAACAGTTCCTGCTGGAAATAACCGGGCTGACCGTCGCCACCGATAAAGTCCCGCAGCGTCGTACCGCCACACTCGATGGCAGCCGCCAGGATGCGCTTGATCTCGATGGCCAGCTTCAAGTAACGCGCACGGGAAATGCTCCTGGCTTCGCGGCGCGGGTCGATCCCGGCGGCGAACAACGCTTCGGTCGCGTAGATATTGCCGACGCCCACCACCACCGCGTTATCCATGATGAATGGCTTGACCGCCATCGAACGGCTACGGGACAGCTGGAACAGACGCTCGCCGTCGAACAGGTCGGTCAGCGGTTCCGGCCCCAGGCGAATCAGCAATTCGTGATTGAGCGGATCGAGGCTCCAGAGCATCGCGCCGAAGCGCCGCGGGTCGGTGTAACGCAGTGCCAGGCCCGACTCCAGTTCGATGTCCACATGCTCATGCTTGGCCGCCGGCAGCCCGGCCTCCACCAGGCGCAAATTGCCTGACATGCCCAAATGACTGATCAAGGTACCGACTTCGGCGTTGATCAGCAGGTACTTGGCGCGCCGCTCCACCAATACGATGCGCTGCCCGGACAGGCGCACATCGAGGTCCTCGGGAATCGGCCAGCGCAAGCGACGATCACGCACGATCACCCGGCTGACACGCTGGCCTTCCAGGTACGGAGCGATGCCGCGACGGGTGGTTTCGACTTCTGGCAATTCAGGCATGGTGCTCTCGGATCAGGTGCATGGCCTGGAAGGTTCCGACACTCAGCGATGAGTGCCGAGGTCGCGGATCGTCTGCTTGAGGGTCTCGAAGTCGTAGTCCGAGAGGCCGACATAATCGAGCACCAGCGGCGCGATGCTGTTCCACTCGTGATCTTCGGTCTGGTTGCCCAGTACCCGATAAGAAGCACAAATATGCTCGGCCATTTTCAGTATCGCCAGCAGGTTCTTCAGCGAACTGTTGCGCGACGACTCATCGCTGAAGATCGCCAGGGCATTGTGGTGATTGGCGATCGCCGCGCTCACGTGCTCCGGCAGGCGCCAGGACTTTGCCGTGTAATACCCGACCACCGAGTGGTTGGTATTGAACACCTGGTTCTCCGTATCCACCACCCGGCATTCGGCACTGGCGCTGGCATAGGCCTGCTCCAGAACGCCCATGTAGTCGGGAAAACGCTGGAGCATCAAGGGTACGCCGCAGTCGTGGAACAAGCCCAGGGCATATGCTTCGTCGCCATTTTCAACGCCGATGCGCTTGGCCAGGGTCAGGCAGGTCATGGCCACGTCCTGGGCGGTGTCCCAGAAACGGTTCAGGATGACAATGGTGTCGTCATTCATTTCGCCCTTGATCGACTGCGCGTTGATCAGGTTGATGACCGAGCGACTGCCCAGCAGATTCACCGCGCGCTGGATCGAGGCAATCTTGTTGCTCAGGCCGTAATACGGCGAATTGACGATCTTCAGCAGGGACCCGGAAAGACCCGGGTCCTGGGAAATCAGTTTGGCGATGACTTCCAGATCCGGGTCGGGCATGTACTGCTCCATCTGCAAATCCACCATGATTTGCGGCTGGGCCGGTACGCTGATGCCCTGCAGGGCTTGCTGGATCTGTTCGGAGGTCAGCTCTTGGGACATTTGTGCACACTCTTGGTCAGACGCCGATTCTAACCTTTATGAAGTTGGATCCGACATACCAAATCGCAAGACAACCCTCGCCACATGTCCATTCGCAGGCCAATCCGGGGGCTCAACACGCTATACTCCCGCTCTTTTTTCCGGAGCGACGACATGTCCCTGCCTAGCCTGCGCCTCAAAGCCAACGCCGACCGTCGTCTGCGCAACGGTCACTTGTGGGTCTACAGCAACGAAATCGATGTAGCCGCTACGCCTTTGCACGGTTTCAAGGCCGGCGACCAGGCGATCCTCGAAGCCGCCGGCGGCAAGCCGCTGGGCATCGTTGCCATGAGCCCGAACAACCTGATCTGCGCCCGAGTGCTGTCGCGCGACATCAAGCTGCCGCTGGACAAATCGCTGCTGGTGCACCGCCTGAATGTGGCCCTGTCCCTGCGCGATCGTCTGTTCGACAAGCCGTTCTATCGCCTGGTCTACGGCGACTCCGACCTGCTGCCGGGCCTGGTGGTCGACCGTTTCGGCGACATCCTCGTAGTACAGATCGCTTCGGCGACCATGGAAGCCCATAAAGACGACGTGATCGCGGCGCTGACCCAAGTGCTCAAGCCAAGCGGCATCCTGTTCAAGAACGACTCCGCTGCCCGTGACGCCGAAGGCCTCACCCGCTACGTCGAAACCGTATTCGGCCTGGTGCCGGAGTGGGTTGCCCTCGAAGAGAACGGTGTGAAATTCGAAGCGCCAGTCATTCAAGGCCAGAAAACCGGCTGGTTCTACGACCACCGCATGAACCGCGCCCGCCTGGCGCCGTACGCCAAGGGCAAACGCGTGCTGGACCTGTACAGCTACATCGGCGGTTGGGGCGTACAGGCTGCCGCGTTCGGCGCCAGTGAAGTGTTCTGCGTCGATGCGTCGGCCTTCGCCCTCGACGGTGTCGAGCGCAACGCCGCACTGAACGGCTTCGCCGAAAAAATGACCTGCATCGAAGGCGACGTGTTCGAAGCCCTCAAAGAGCTGAAAGCCAGCGAAGAGCGTTTCGACGTGATCGTGGCCGACCCGCCGGCGTTCATCAAACGCAAGAAAGACATGAAAAACGGCGAAGGCGCCTACCGCCGCCTGAACGAGCAAGCCATGCGCCTGCTCACCAAGGACGGCATCCTGGTCAGCGCATCGTGCTCGATGCACCTGCCGGAAGACGACCTGCAGAACATCCTGCTGACCAGCGCCCGTCACCTGGATCGCAACATCCAGATGCTCGAACGCGGTGGCCAGGGCCCGGATCACCCGGTGCATCCGGCCATTGCAGAGACGCGGTATATCAAGAGCATTACTTGCCGGTTGTTGCCGAATAGCTAAACCCCTGCTCCTGTAGGAGCGAGCACGCTCGCGATGGTCGTCAACGATAACGCTGGGTGCCTGACACCCAGCGGTGTTCTCGGGTTCATCGCGAGCAAGCTCGCTCCTACAGATCAGAGCCAAATGGCATCCCACAGTGAGTAGTCACGAACACTGGTAACAAGTCCGGCTCGCAATGGGTTGGCAATAATGTATCGGGCAGCGGCTTTCAGGTCTTCCTCTCGGCGTAGCACCCGGTCGAAATAACCTTTTTGCCATAGCGTCTCGTGGCAACCTCTCTCCTTGTTAATGGCACGAGCACTTCGAGACTTCGTCGTTTGCATCAACTTCGGTAAATCACCGTTGTGCAACTCAACCAGCCAGTGAAAATGATCCGGCATGACCACCCAGGCTATCGAAGTGGCATTGCCAGACTCCTGAGCTCTTCTGAATTCGTGCACCACCAAACGACCCATCCTCCAATCCTTAAAGAATTGTTGCCGTCCGTGTGTGACAGCAGTCAGCAGATAGATACGACCAGACTCTGACTGTCGACCTGTGCGTAAGCGATAACCATGGTTCGGGTTGGACATTCCGTTGTCCTCCTTGGCGAATGGAAGATAAACGGTAGGTGGGGCGAACGGGTTTGTCGCCATGACAGTGGATCTGGATGTATCGAACAAATCTCCCTGTAGGAGCGAGCTCGCTCGCGATGGTCGTCAAAGATAACCCGCTCACCCTGGATGAATGCGTTCCCCTCAGGTTCATCGCGAGCAAGCTCGCTCCTACAGAAAATCGTTCCATTAAGTTCCGCAGGCCTGCCCGCACGTCTTGTGAATGCTGCCTCCCCGCTTGCAGGCATTCCCTCCAGCCGCCAGCCGTGTAGAATCGCGAACATTCATCGCCAGTCATCCCCGGCGGGTTTATGAGCTCAAGCTGAAGCGCGCGGCGATCCCGCAAAGTTATCGGCAACTTCCGGACACGCGGCCATTTCTGAGTGTTCCAGACGTCAATAGAAGCTCACTTCCCTTTTGATACCTGATTAGCCGCCCGGAGTGCTTCATGCCTGATTACCGCTCGAAAACATCCACCCACGGCCGCAACATGGCCGGTGCCCGCGCACTGTGGCGCGCCACGGGGATGAAAGATGACGACTTCAAGAAGCCGATCATCGCCATTGCCAACTCGTTCACCCAGTTCGTACCGGGCCATGTCCACCTCAAGGACCTGGGCCAGCTGGTTGCCCGCGAAATCGAACGCGCTGGCGGCGTGGCAAAGGAATTCAACACCATCGCTGTCGACGACGGCATCGCCATGGGCCACGACGGCATGCTCTATTCGCTGCCGAGCCGCGAGATCATCGCCGACTCCGTCGAGTACATGGTCAACGCCCACTGCGCCGACGCCATCGTGTGCATTTCCAACTGCGACAAGATCACCCCTGGCATGCTGATGGCGTCCCTGCGCCTGAACATCCCGGTGATCTTCGTCTCCGGCGGTCCGATGGAAGCCGGCAAGACCAAACTCGCTTCCCACGGCCTCGACCTGGTCGACGCCATGGTGATCGCCGCCGACTCCAGCGCTTCTGACGAGAAGGTCGCCGAGTACGAGCGTAGCGCCTGCCCGACCTGCGGTTCGTGCTCCGGCATGTTCACCGCCAACTCGATGAACTGCCTGGTCGAAGCCCTGGGTCTGGCATTGCCGGGCAACGGTTCGACCCTGGCTACCCACAGCGACCGCGAACAGCTGTTCCTGCAGGCCGGCCGCACCATCGTCGAGCTGTGCAAGCGTTACTACGGCGAGAACGACGAGTCGGTGTTGCCACGCAATATCGCCAACTTCGAAGCGTTCGAAAACGCCATGACCCTGGACATCGCCATGGGCGGTTCCACCAACACCATCCTGCACTTGCTGGCCGCTGCCCAGGAAGCCGAGATCGATTTCGACCTGCGCGACATCGACCGCCTGTCCCGTCACGTGCCGCAGCTGTGCAAGGTCGCGCCGAACATCCAGAAGTACCACATGGAAGACGTGCACCGTGCCGGCGGGATCTTCAGCATCCTCGGTTCGCTGGCCCGTGGCGGCTTGCTGCACACCCAGTTGCCGACCGTGCACAGCCGCAGCATGGAAGAAGCCATCGCCAAGTGGGACATCACCCAGACCAACGACGAAGCGGTGCACCACTTCTTCAAAGCCGGTCCGGCGGGCATCCCGACGCAAACCGCGTTCAGCCAGTCGACCCGTTGGGAAACCCTGGACGACGACCGTGAAAACGGCTGCATCCGCAGTGTCGAGCACGCTTACTCGCAAGAAGGCGGCCTGGCCGTGCTCTACGGCAACATCGCCCTGGACGGCTGCGTGGTGAAAACCGCTGGCGTCGACGAGTCGATCCACGTGTTCGAAGGCAATGCGAAGATCTTCGAAAGCCAGGACAGCGCCGTGCGTGGCATCCTTGCTGACGAAGTGAAAGAAGGCGACATCGTCATCATTCGCTACGAAGGCCCGAAAGGCGGCCCGGGCATGCAGGAAATGCTCTACCCGACTTCGTACCTGAAATCCAAAGGCCTGGGCAAAGCCTGCGCCCTGCTCACCGACGGCCGTTTCTCCGGCGGTACGTCCGGTCTGTCCATCGGCCACGCTTCGCCTGAAGCCGCTGCTGGCGGCGCGATCGGCCTGGTACAGGACGGCGATAAGGTGCTGATCGACATTCCGAACCGCTCGATCAACCTATTGGTCAGCGATGAAGAACTGGCGGCACGCCGGGTCGAGCAGGACAAGAAAGGTTGGAAGCCGGTGGAAGTGCGGCCACGTAAAGTGACCACCGCGTTGAAGGCTTACGCCCTGCTGGCCACCAGTGCCGATAAGGGTGCTGTACGTAACAAGGCGATGCTTGACGGGCTGTAAGACTTAAGCGTCGAACATGAAAATGCCCCGCCAAGTGCGGGGTATTTTTTTGGGATCATTTATCAACCGATGACCTCCTTGTGAGCTCTAACGAGCCATAGGCAAAAAATCGGCATTTTCCGGAGCAGTGAATCCGCACAACTTGCCACATGTAGTGAAGTGCCAGAAGTGTTGGCCCCAGAATTGCCCAATTAATCCATATTTCGTCGCTGTACGCTGTGAACAAAAAAAACAGCAGAGGAGACATAGCGAGCAATCCCATCGTTAACATTGCTGTTATAACCAGCCTACGTCGTGGCTCAGTATCAGTGGGTTTGTTTGATGCCGCCAAAATAAGTCCGCAGGTCCCTAGCCATGCGAGCGTGCTGAGCAGCATGAAAAAAGCTTTACCGGACCCCATAAAAACCAGACTGAGTAGCGCCAATCCCGAGGCAGGCAAGACACCTCCAACTACATATATAAGTGACCGAAAAATGCATGCATCCATATATACCTACTCCATTAAATTAATTCGTTGAACTGAATAAACTCTCGGGCTTACAGATGTTTTAAATTTCACAAGCCGTTAACTATGGCTGGGTCCGAACCATTGTCGCGACCATTGGGTCATGGGCTTCCCCAGGGCGTGGCAAGCTGCAACGTGATGAGATAGCGCTCTTCTGTGGGACGCTTATCGTCCCTGAAGCGATTAACCGCCAGCAGTACCTGATATTTGTCGTCAGCTCGCCAGTAAGCAGTGCCGCCAGTGTTTACATCTCGTAATCGGGCACGCCATTGAGGAGTATCGGCGAATGACGGAAAGTCATTGAGCCGGATTGGTGTCCAACCGCCTTGACGCCATTGCTCCTGCAGACCCAACAGGACTTTGAGCGTGTCGTCGAGCAATAGCGGCTCTATCTGCGGGGACATACGGACACTGCTGACTAACCCATCCTTATCGAAACTAACCGTGAAAAAGCGAGCTAGCGGGGTCTCAAATCCGAGTTGAGGGTCGATAAAACGTAGGCGCGCATCAGACTTGGGCATGTTGAACCAAGAGTATCCAGGAAAAGCCGGAGCGATAACCGCGCTGGAGCGCTGACGCATGGCTTCCCAAGGCTCGCCAATCATCAGCGCGATCACAGGCTCGTCCGAAAGCGCTCGAACCATCGCCACGATCAACAGAACCGCGACTACGATTGCCAAAACCTTGCGTTGCCAATCTATTCGTCGTAGCAGACTCATCGCACGCCCCGGCCTGCGGCAATGTCCAGGATCGCCTGTTCGATCAGGTGGCGATCAGAGCGTCGTAGCAGCTCATCAAATTGCGCCGCGGCCTTGAGTACGAAAGGCATGCGCTGATGGATATCGGCCAGGTTGGCAAAGTAATCATTGCTGAAGCCCACGGTGCGCCCGTCTTCGCTTGGATGACACTGGCTGGCCAGAGTCAGCTCGACCGCTGCCGCAGCACCGGAGGGGACATTCGTGACATAGAAGAAATGGTTACTACGTAGCAAACGTACCAATTGCTCGTTGCTGTACATCGCTGGTTGCAGGATGTTCTTCTGTTCATGCTCGGCAAGAAACACAACGCTTTCGACGATATTGCCTGCATCCATGGCTTCGAAGGCTTGCAGGATTTCCTTGTGATCAACACCGAATCTCAACCTCTCCTGCTCAATCGGCCACAGGACTGGATACTGATCGTGGCCATAAATTTTTTGACGTGATTCCAGGCAGGTTTTGAGCGCGAACAACCCACGCTCCTTGTAAAACGCATGCAGCGGAAACACATCCAGAAACAGCGTGGTATTCCCCATCGCCAGCATGTCGTGAACGTACTGAAGTTGCTTCTGCACGAGCGACAACGGTTCGTTCGGGCTCCGCACGTCGAGCCACCACGTCGGATTGTTGCGGCGGGCCTGCTCGTAATCCCGTTCTGCCTGCTCAAGGTCCCGTGCTGTGGCCTGCCTTTCACTCTTGCTGAACCAGCCGAACAAGCCAGCGGGCTTTTTCCTGTGCGCCTCCACCCGTCGTTGTTTTGCCTCCTTTTCCGCATCGATCTTTTCGATCGATTCCGCAGCATGCAACAACCCACAGCCCACCTGCTTGGAAGCGAACGCCGCAAGACCGGCCCATTGAAAGCGCTGATCCTCCAGCCACCATCGGGCGTACGCCGCATTGATCGCGCGATTACGCGCCTTTGGGTCGGCAATCAAGATGCCACCCGGTGCCACGATGGCCTCGGCTCTTTGCTGGTAGCCGCGCCACAAGTTCTCGCAAACCGGCCCCGGTAAATCGCCGAAAGACGGTGTCGCGGGGCTTGCGGCAGGTGCAAGACCAGAGGGACCCGGTGCCGCTCGCGCGGGACTGGTTGCAGACGGCGCGGCAGATTGGGCGGCGGCTCTTGTCCCCGAGGCGACCTGCACATCGTCGAACTGTTGAGAACGGAGTGTCTGGTTAGCAATCAACCTGGGTGGCGGGTCGCATTTGCATCTGCAGAGATCGTTGTCCAAGGCAGCCTGGCGGCCGTCCATCTCATCCACCAAGTGCGGGCCGTCGAGGACAATCACACCGATGCCGTCGCACTTCGGGCAATAGACTTCATCACCTTCGCGGGCCATGGCCTGGTCTTCGATGGTGCTGTACTGATAGCCCGTACGCACGGTGCCACCGACGGTGGTTCTAGCACCGACAGTGATGTGATAGCGCTTCATGCGAAATGTGTCCTTGTCAGATCGAAAGGACGCACGCTAGAAGATGCGAAGTGGAGGAAAAATCAGACGCTTCCTTGATTGATGTAGGTTAATTCTGAAATGAGACTGGATATGGACGTCGGTGTGCTGGCGTTAACCGTCGAACATGAAAATGCCCCGCCAAGTGCGGGGCATTTTTTGCGAGCGTTAATCCTGCGGGTCGAGGTTATCCAGTGCCTGATTCACCGCCAGCTCGCCCAGCATGATGACCTGCGCAATCCCCAGCATTGTGCTGCGTTGCGAGCCTTCCAGCAGGCCGGCGAAATCGCTGGCCATGACATTGGCCGAGGCGAGTGATTCGCAGGCGTGGGCCAACAGGGTTTCGGTGTCGAGGCCGGGTGCGATCAAGAATGTTCGGCTGGGTTTGCGCGGGCTGGTGTTGATGTGGGCGCAGAGGTTGTCGGTATTTGGGGGATCGGGGGTAATTTTCAGCATAGATAAAACTCCTTACACCATAAGACAAGGAGCCATCACCCTCGCTACCAAACGAAAGGTGGCGGCCATGCGCAGGTTGGTAGACCGGGGTGTAAGGAAACCGGCGCGCCCGAAAACGCCCTGTGCATGACCACCATAAAAAGCAGAGACGTAAGAACGTCTGCAAATCATGATGCTTTGCACCCTACACAGCCGGGCTACCAAACCCGATCACTGATGTTCAGCGACAGGTAGACGGTAGAGTCCGGGAGTAAGGTGCACAAGCCGGCGGATTCTGGCGCAGTCGTAGTCCCTTACGCAAGAATGCGTAGGTTGCGACTGTAAGGAGATGTCGTTCAAGCGGAGGCTTTCATTGCACCGATTGGCCCCATCGCGGGCAAGCCCGCTCCCACAGGGGTCCTGAGTGCTCACACAATTTGTGCTTTACCCGAGATCTTTGTAGGAGCGAGCTTGCTCGCGATGGATGCAAGGACGACGCGCTGCACCAGAAAGCACGCGTCATCGTTAACGACCATCGCGAGCAAGCTCGCTCCTACAGTAATTGCAACCCGGTTTACTGGATTTCTTCAGGCTTGACGATCACCCAGTTCTTGTCGGCAGTCACGGTCAAGCCTTCCTTGGTCTGGGCCGCGGCATTCTTGGCCATCATGCCGTTGATCTGGGTCATGTACTTGTCCTTGCGGTTGACCCACAGGTGGATGCCGCCCTTGGCCACGTCAACACTGTGGAACAGCATGTAGCCGTCGCTGCTCGGAGTATCGCCGCCCACCAGCACCGGTTTTTTCCACTCGTCGATGTAGGTCAGGATCGCCGCCTGCTTGCCGGCCATCCAGGTCGCCGGGGTCCACAGGTACGGGGTCAGTTCCAGGCCGAGGTTGGCCTTCTCGTCATATTTGCCGGCGGTGACCTGCTTGCGCGCGGTGGTCAGTTCGCCAGTCTTCGGGTCCTTGAGCAGCAGCGACACGCCGATCACGTTTTGCGGTTTGACGTTGTAGCCGTACTTGGGATCGGCCGCGACCATGCGCACCAGTTCTTCGGAGGCGGCGGTCATCACGTAGACCTCGATGCCGTTCTCCATCAGTTTGTTGTACAGCTCTTGCTGGCCGGTGAAGATTTTCGGCGGATTGACGTCGAGTTTCTTGACCACATCGCCTTCGTAATAAGTGGCCGGCACCGGTTTGCCAGACGCCATCATCTCGTCGACATAGCCCTTGAGTTCCTTGAGCGTGAAGCCGGAGAACACTTGGGCGACCCATGGATAGCAAACCATGTCGTCGACTTCGCAGAGGCGGTAGTAGTAGCTGAACAGGCTTTCCTTGTGGTCGGCGGTGTCCTTGAACGGCATCAGCTTCAGGGAGGGGTCGAGCTTGTCGCGGGTGATCAGGCCCTTGTTCTCCATGAACGGCAGCAACGACTCTTCCAGGTCGTAGCGGTAACTGGTGTTGTCCATGTCGAACACCGCGTAGTTACCCTTGTTGGCGTTGGCGGCGATCATCGCGTCCAGCGCCTTGGCCTGATCGGCCGGCCAGTGTTTCAGATCCGTTGCGAGAACCTGGCCGGCGAGGCCGAGGCAAAGTGCTGCGGCCAGTAGTTTCGGTGCTAATTTCATCTGCGTTTCTCCCTGAATGAAAGAGATCGACGCTAACAAATAAGTGTGACAGTCCTCGTCTGTCAGCGACCGCCCACGTCCCTTTCGCGCCAGTTGCATTTCTGACAGCGACATCCGCTTATTCCAAAAGCGACGAATACCATGCGTTTTTGATATTAATTCATTATTTTTCAAGCTGTTAGGCTTGCCCGTTCGCAGCTGCCCCGGAAGGCAGTTGGCAAAAGTCTAATGGGAGTTCCAATGAATCTGCCGCTGATCCTCAATCTGCTGGTGTTCCTCGCCCTGCTCCTGGGCCTGGCGCAAACCCGCCACACCACTTGGAGCCTGGCGAAAAAAGTCCTGCTCGCACTGGTGCTGGGCGTAGCGTTCGGCGTGGTCCTGCACACTGTCTACGGTGCTGGCAACCCGGTGCTGAAAGCCTCGATCGGCTGGTTCGATCTGGTAGGCAACGGTTATGTGCAACTGCTGCAAATGATCGTGATCCCGCTGGTATTCGCCTCGATCCTCAGCGCCGTGGCCCGTCTGCACAACGCTTCGTCTCTGGGCAAGATCAGCTTCCTGACCATCGGCACGCTGCTGTTCACCACCGCCATTGCAGCGCTGATCGGCATCGGCCTGACCAACCTGTTCGGTCTGACCGCTGAAGGCCTGGTGGCCGGCACCCAGGAAATGGCGCGCCTGCAAACCATTCAGACCGATTACGCAGGCAAAGTCGCCGACCTTAACGTGCCGCAGTTGCTGCTGTCCTTCATCCCGCAGAACCCGTTTGCTGATCTGGCACGGGCCAAGCCGACCTCGATCATCAGCGTGGTGATCTTCGCCGCGTTCCTGGGTGTCGCGGCCCTGCAATTGCTCAAGGATGATGCCGAGAAAGGTCAGAAAGTGATCAACGCCATCGACACCCTGCAAGCCTGGGTCATGCGACTGGTGCGTCTGGTGATGAAGCTGACCCCGTACGGCGTGCTGGCGCTGATGACCAAAGTGGTCGCCGGCTCCAACCTGCAAGACATCATCAAGCTCGGCAGTTTTGTCGTGGTGTCCTACATCGGCCTGGGCCTGATGTTCGTGGTGCATGGCGTGCTGGTGTCGGCTGCCGGGATCAATCCACTGCGCTTCTTCCGTAAGATCTGGCCGGTGCTGACGTTTGCTTTCACCAGCCGTTCGAGCGCTGCGACGATTCCGCTGAGCATCGAGGCGCAGACCAGTCGTTTGGGTATCCCGCAGTCCATCGCCAGCTTCGCCGCTTCGTTCGGCGCGACCATTGGCCAGAACGGTTGTGCCGGCCTGTACCCGGCGATGTTGGCGGTAATGGTGGCGCCAACCGTGGGCATCAATCCGCTGGACCCGCTGTGGATCGCAACGCTGGTGGCGATTGTCACGCTGAGTTCGGCCGGTGTGGCCGGGGTTGGCGGCGGTGCGACGTTTGCGGCGTTGATCGTGCTGCCGGCGATGGGCTTGCCGGTGTCACTGGTGGCGTTGCTGATTTCGGTCGAGCCGCTGATTGATATGGGGCGTACGGCGTCGAACGTCAGTGGTTCGATGACGGCGGGGGCGATTACCAGTCAGGTGATGCAGCAGACCGATAAGGCGTTGTTGGATGCGGATGAGCATTCGGCGTTGGCGCAGGCTTGAGTAGCGTCTGACAGACCGCTATCGCGAGCAGGCTCGCTCCTACATTGGATCTGTGATCGACACAAATCCCCTGTAGGAGTGAGCCTGCTCGCGATGCTTTTAGATTTTTTCCCAGACTTCGAAGTTGTATGCGGGCTTGTCTTCCGCCGCCGGATTTTCGATGTTGGACACCAGTTTCCACTGGCCCAAATCAAACTCCGGAAACCACGCATCCCCTTCCGGGCTCAGCGCCACGCGGGTCAGGTACAAGCGATCGGCCTGCGCCAACCCTTGCGCATACAACTGCGCACCACCAATCAGCATCAGCTCATCAACGCCCTGCTCCTTCGCCCATGCTTCGGCGCGAACGACGGCGGCTTCCAGCGACGGATAAACCTCCGCGCCTTCCAGCACCAGATCCGCCTGACGGCTGACCACGATGTTCAAGCGGCCGGGCAATGGGCGACCCAGGGAATCCCAGGTCTTGCGCCCCATGATGATCGGCTTGCCGAGGGTGGTGGCCTTGAAGTATTTGAAGTCCCCCGGCAGGTGCCAGGGCATGCTGTTGTCGACGCCGATCACGCGGTTTTCACCGAGGGCTGCGATCAGGCTGAGGGGGAGTGATTTAGTCATGCCGGCGAGGATAGCAGAGCCGGGCTTTCGCCGATAAGCGCCACAGCGGTTATGCTCACAGCTCAATTAAGCGACGGGATGCCGCGTGACTGAACTCAATACCCTCTGGCTGACAGAAACCATTCGACTGCGCGAAGAACACGCAGGTCCCCTGGAAGACCTTGAAGCCAACCGACTGGCCCGCAGCGCCGGCGGCGATTTGCCGTCGCGCATTCAACGCCGGGCCCTGTGGCTGGCTGAACGCGATGGCCTGGCTGCGGCCCTCAAACACTGGCTGCAAAGCGCACGACTGGCGCTGATCGTCATGGCGGTGCTGGCCGTGATCAGCGGCGCCGGCCTGGCCTTTGCTGCACTGGGCGACGGCCTGCACCCGGTGAATGTGTTCTGGGCCTTGGGCAGCCTGCTCGGGCTCAATCTGATCCTGCTGCTGAGCTGGGCCTTGGGCCTGGTGTTCGCCGGTGAACAAGGCGCCAGCCTCGCACGCCTGTGGCTGTGGCTTAGCGAAAAGCTCGCGCGGGACGCCAAAGCCGCACAACTGGCACCGGCCCTGCTTCTGTTGCTGCAACGCCGGAAACTCAATCGCTTGGCCATCGGTGTGCTGGTCAACAGCCTGTGGTTGCTGGCGATGCTCAGCGCTTTGGTGATCCTGCTGATGTTGATGGCGACCCGGCGCTACGGCTTCGTCTGGGAAACCACGATCCTCAGTGCCGACACCTTTATTGCCGTGACCCAGGCGCTTGGTACATTGCCGGCCCTGTTTGGCTTCAGCGTGCCGACCGAGGAAATGATCCGCGCCAGTGGCGATGCCGCTCTGAACATCGAAAGTGCCCGTCAGGCCTGGGCCGCGTGGCTGGTCGGCGTCTTGCTGGTCTACGGTGTTGTGCCGCGCCTGCTGCTGGCGCTGTTTTGCCTGTGGCGCTGGAATACCGGGCAAACGGCGCTGCGTCTGGATTTGAACCTGCCCGGTTACGCACAACTGCGCGAACGCTTGATGCCCACCAGCGAGCGCCTCGGCGTCAGCGATATCGCACCCGCGCAGCTGCATCGCGTGGAAAGCGGCGTGACTGAACAGCAAAGCGACGGTGCGTTACTGGTCGCCATCGAGCTGGACGACCAGCGCCCGTGGCCACCGCAATTGCCGAAAAACGTGAGCAACGCCGGCATCCTCGACAGCCGCGAATCGCGACACAAACTCCTCGAACAATTGAGCCGTTTCCCCCCGGCGCGCCTGGCCATCGCCTGCGATCCACGGCGCTCACCGGATCGCGGCAGTCTGGCCTTGGTTGCCGAACTGGCCCGCAGCGCCAGCGCCACCCGCGTGTGGTTGTTGCAGGCGCCCCCCGGTGAAGCGCTGGACGCCGAACGCCTGGGCGACTGGCACGTGGCGCTGCAACAGCTTGAGCTGCCGTTTGCCGATTGTGCACCGATGAACTGGCTGGAGACAGGTCATGACTGACACCTGGAAACAGCCTCTGAAACTCGCCGTGGTCGGCCACACCAATGTCGGCAAAACCTCGTTGCTGCGTACCCTGACTCGCGACGTCGGCTTCGGTGAAGTGTCCCATCGCCCCAGCACCACGCGGCATGTCGAGGGCGCACGGTTGTCGGTGGACGGCGAGCCACTGCTCGACCTCTATGACACCCCCGGACTGGAAGACGCCATCGCCCTGCTCGATTACCTCGAACGCCTGGAGCGTCCCGGTGAACGCCTCGACGGCCCGGCACGCCTGGCGCGCTTCCTCGATGGTAGCGAAGCCCGGCAACGCTTCGAACAGGAGGCCAAGGTGCTGCGCCAGTTGCTGGCGTCGGACGCCGGGCTCTATGTGATCGACGCCCGGGAGCCGGTGCTGGCCAAGTATCGCGACGAGCTGGAAGTACTGGCCAATTGCGGCAAACCCTTGCTGCCGGTGCTGAACTTCGTCAGCAGCGCCAACCACCGCGAGCCGGCATGGCGTGAAGCGCTGGCGCGGCTGGGATTGCATGCGTTGGTGCGCTTCGACAGCGTCGCGCCGCCGGAGGATGGCGAGCGTCGGCTCTATGAAAGTCTCGCCCTGTTGCTGGAGTCTGCCCGGCCACAACTGGAACGCCTGATTTGCGATCAGCAAGCCCAGCGTTTGGCCCGCCAGCAAAGTGCGGTGCGGTTGATTGCCGAATTATTGATCGATTGCGCGGCCTGCCGACGCAGCGTGGTCAGTGATGACGAACAGGAACGACAGGCGATCAGCGAACTGCGCAAGGCCGTGCGGCAACGGGAGCAGCGTTGCGTCGAGGCCCTGCTCAAGCTCTACGCTTTCCGCCCACAGGATGCCGCGGCCAGTGAGTTGCCGTTGCTCGACGGCCGTTGGGGCGATGACCTGTTCAACCCGGAAACCCTCAAGCAACTGGGCGTGCGCGTCGGTGGCGGGATCGCGGCGGGGGCTGCTGCAGGGGCTGGGGTCGATTTGCTGGTGGGCGGCATTACCCTCGGCGCTGCCGCTCTGGCCGGTGCCATCGCCGGCGGCGCACTGCAAACCGCACGCAGTTACGGCAGCCGCTTGTTCGGCAAGGTGAAGGGCCAACGCGAACTGACGATGGACGACAACGTGCTGCGGCTGTTGGCGCTGCGTCAGCGGCAATTGCTGCAAGCGCTCAATGCCCGCGGGCACGCGGCGATGGACAGCATCCAGGTCGCCACGCCACAGGACAAGAGTTGGCGCGAAGGCAAACTGCCCGAAGCGCTGAACAAGGCGCGGGCGCATCCGCAGTGGTCGTCGCTCAATCCTCATTCCAAATTGAATCAGGCGGAGCGGCAGGAGCAGATCGAGGCTCTGGCACAGCAGCTGTAGAGACAGAACACTTGCTTTGGCCGGACTGACGCCATCGCGAGCAGGCTCGCTCCTACAGGGGATTTGTGTCGACCACAGATCCAATGTGGGAGTGAGCCTGCTCGCGATGGCAGCAACTCGGTATCACAGGCTTTATGCAGCCAACAACCGCACCGCCTTGTCCTTCAACACCGCCAGATCAATCACCGGCACATGCATCTCTTTCGCCAGCTCATCCCACTGGCGCATGCGCAAACTCACGGCACACAGCGGGTCCTGCTCGAACGCCTCGGCCTCTTCAGCCGTCATCACCCCGCCCTGATATTCCAGGGTCCGGCGGCTGGCTTCGCTCAGGCACTCGTAGTATCCCGTCTCCTTGAGCGTCAGATAACGCTTGGCCTGTACGTGGTGTTCGACCAGCCGCGCCATACGCTCGCTGAATCCGGCGCGGCGCAGATAATCCGCGCCCAGGCGCTCATGACTGACCACACCGAAGCCGCCCATGTTCTCCGCGCTTTCAGTGCAGATATGCCCGATGTCATGAAAGAACGCCGCCAGCACCACTTCATCGTCGAAGCCTTCGGCCATGGCCAATTGCGCCGCCTGGGACATGTGCTCGATCTGCGACACCGGCTCACCGATGTAGTCGCTGTCGCCAAAGCGCTCGTACAAACCGAACGCCTCGGCAATCACTTGCTTATTGCGCTCCATCAGATTTCCTCCAGTACCGTAGCGACGGATCGCTACCGTAATGGTGCGAATCGCCAATGATCAGCTCGCCATAGGGCGTCGGGCTGATCAGCATGTCGTTGTGTTGCGTCATCTAAAGGTGCCCTGAACTCAAGGCCCCCGAAGAGGCCCTGTCAGTCGATAAAGATCTTACTTGGCCGCCACTTTCTCGGATTTGCCGTCATAGCGCTTGCGCCATTCGGTCAGGATTTCGTCGCGGTTCTTCGAAGCCCAGGCGAAGTCGTTCTTGATCAGGCGCTGTTCGTAGTCGGCTGGCAGTTCAGTCTGTGGCTTGGCGATGCCAGGCTGGGCGAGTACGGCAAAGTTTTCTTTATAGAGCTCCATTGCCTCAGGGCTCGCGGAGTAATCAGCCAGTTTCTTCGCCGCGTCTTCGTGGGCAGTGCCCTTGATCACGGCAGTCGCTTCGATCTCCCAGCCCAGGCCTTCCTTCGGCAGGATGATGTCCAGCGGTGCGCCCTGGCGCTTCAGTTGAACGGCCGGGTATTCGAAGGAAATACCGATCGGGAATTCACCGGCGGCGGCCAGTTTGCAAGGTTTGGAACCGGAGTGAACGTACTGGCCGATGTTCTGGTGCAGGCCGTCCATGTAGGCCCAGCCCTGCTTCTCGCCGAAGGTTTGCAGCCAGGCGCTGACGTCGAGGAAACCGGTGCCAGACGATGCCGGGTTCGGCATGACGATCTTGCCTTTGTACTCAGGCTTGGTCAGGTCCTGCCAGCTCACGGGTTTGGTCAGGCCCTGCTTTTCGGCTTCGACGGTGTTGAAGCAAATAGTCGCGGCCCAGACGTCCATGCCGACCCAGGCTGGCGGGTTGGTGGCGTCGCGGTAGTTGGCGCCGATCTTGGCCAGGTCTTTCGGTGCGTAGCTTTGCAGCATGCCTTGCTGATCGAGAATAGCCAGACTGGAAGCGGCCAGGCCCCACACAGCGTCCGCCTGTGGACGGGCTTTTTCGGCCAGCAGTTTGGCGGTGATGATGCCGGTGGAATCACGCACCCATTTGATTTCGACGTCCGGGTTGGCCTTTTCAAAAGCTTCTTTATAGGTCTTCAGTTGTTCGGCTTCGAGGGCGGTGTACACCGTCAACTCGGTTTTCGCCGCGAAGGCGTTCAGGCTGAAAGCGGTGAGAACAGCAGCGGCCAGGGCCATAGGCTTGAACATGATCTTTTCCTGTTTTTTGAGTTGAGGGGTTGTGCAGATTCAATGACCGGGCGCGGTCTGCCGCCAGGCCTGGGAGCGGCGCAGCAAACCGCGCGAGGCCCAGGCCAGCAGCAGGGACACGCCCGCCGAGGTGAACAGAATCAGGGTCGACATCGCCGCCGCGCCGCCGACGTTGCCGGCGTCGTCCATGTTCAGCACCGCCACTGCCGCAAGGATGGTGTCGGGGCTGTAGAGGAAGATCGCCGCCGAAACGGTGGTCATGGCCGAGACGAACAGGTAGCGCACGATGTCCAGCAACGCCGGCAGGCAGATCGGCACGGTGACTCGCAGGTAGTGGCGGTACAGCGGCGCCTTGAGCGACAGCGCGGCGGCTTCGAACTCGGCATCGAGTTGACGCAGCGCGGTGGTGGCGGTCATTTGCGCGGTGGTCAAATAGTGCGCAATGGTGCAGACGATCAGCAGCGTCATGCTGCCGTAAAGCACGTGCAGCGGGTTGCCGGTCAGGTTGAAAAAGAAGACGTAACCCAACCCCAACACCAGGCCTGGCACCGCCATCGGTACGAAACTGAGCATGCGCAAGGTCAGGTTAAGACCACGCTGGCCCCTGGTTTTTTCCATCAGGTAGGCGCCAGTGAAGATCAGCATGGAGCCGATCAGTGCGGTGCCCAAGGCCATCTCCAGGCTGTTGCCATAGGCCAGCCAGCCACCGCCGGCGGTTTCATTGAACTGGTAATGGTTGAGCGACAGCGACAGGTTGTACGGCCAGAACTTCACCAGGGACGAGAACACCGCCATGCCGAATACCAGCAGCAACGCGGTGCAGATCAGCAGGACGATGGCCAGGTAGCAGCCGTCGCGCAGCTTCGACGGCGCGGGCTTGAACACTTGGGCGCGACCGCTCATGGAGTCGCCGTGGCGCCGACGCAACCAGGCATCGACGCCGAAACTGAATAGCGCCGGCAGCAGCAACACCATGCCGATCAACGCACCGCGACCGAACTGTTGCTGGCCGACCACGGCTTTGTAGGCTTCCAGCGCCAGCACTTGATAGTCGCCACCGACCACCACCGGCACACCGAAATCGGTGATGGTCAGGGTGAACACCAGGCAGAACGCGGCGAACACAGCCTGACGGGTCACCGGCCAGGTGATGCTGCGGAAAGCTTTCGCAGGACTTGCGCCCATACTGGAGGCGGCATCGAACAGCCGCGCATCGGCCAGGGACAGGGCCGACAGCAGAATCATCAAGGCGTGGGGGAAGGTGTAGATGACTTCGCCGAGCACAATGCCCCAGAAGCCGTAGATGTTGTCCGAGAGCAGGCCACGCAGCATGCCCTGGTTGCCGAACAGATAAACCAGCGCGATGCCGGGCAGCATCGATGGTGCCATCAATGGCAGCAGCGAAATGCCACGCCAGATGCCTTTGGCCGGAATCAAGGTGCGTTGCAGGGCGTAGGCAAACAGGTAGGCCAACGGTACGACGATGGCTGCGACGCTGAGGGAAACTTTCAGACTGTTACCGAGCAACCAGTGGAAGTTCTCGCTGGTCACCAGCTCTTTCGCTGCGACCCAGCCACCGCCCTGCCCAGCCTCAGTGCTGAAACCCTGCCAGAAGATCGCCAGCAACGGCATCAATACGGCAACCCCCAACAACACCAGCATGAGGACTTTGCCACCGAGCACGAACAACCGGTCACCGATCTCGGCGCGGGTGGTCTGCCGAACCTGCTTTTGCGGCAGCGGCAGCGCGATGTTCGCGCTCATCAGGCAAACACCTGCAGGCTGCGCGGCGGCAAGGCGACCATGATCTGCTGGGCGCCAAGGCGCGGCATGGCTTCCGGCGCCAGTTCCGCCAACAGCGCGTGGCCCGGCAATTGATCGAGTTCGAAGCTCATGCGGCAGCGGTTGCCGAGGAAGGTGATTTCACGAACCTTGGCCGGGAACAGGTTTTCCTCATGCACCAGCGGGTTGACGTTGATCGCTTCCGGACGGCAGAACAAACGGCCCGACGCGGCCTTGGCGCCGCCATCGGCCAGTCGCATGCTCATTGCACCGACCTGAGCGTGGCTGTCGCTGCTGCGCTGGAACGGCAACCAGTTACCCTGGCCGACGAACTCCGCCACGAATGGCGTGGCCGGGCGATTGTAGATTTCCAGCGGCGTGGCGTACTGCTCGACCTTGCCGTTGTTCATCACGGCGATACGGTCGGCCATCAGCATGGCCTCGTCCTGATTGTGGGTGACCATCAGGGTGGTGATGCCGAGGTTGCGTTGCAGCTGGCGCAGTTCGGTGCACAGATGCTCGCGTACCCGGGCATCGAGGGCCGACATCGGTTCGTCCAGCAACAACAACGAAGGCGCAGGCGCCAGAGCGCGGGCCAGT
This sequence comes from Pseudomonas sp. GV085, assembly GCF_003050925.1. Lineage (GTDB taxonomy): Bacteria > Pseudomonadota > Gammaproteobacteria > Pseudomonadales > Pseudomonadaceae > Aquipseudomonas. The sequence goes on from NZ_QAOV01000005.1 coordinate 287,251, forward strand.
GCCACACGTTGCTGCTGACCGCCAGACAGCTGGCCCGGGTATTTTTTCTCGCTGCCGGTCAGGCCGACCAGTTCCAGCATCTGACCGACACGTTGGCGAATCTGGTCGCGGCCATTGCTGGCGAGGCCGTAGGCAATGTTCGCTTCGACGGTGAGATTGGGAAACAACGCGTAGGACTGGAACAGAATGCCGTAGTCCCGCGCCTGGGGTGCGAGGTGGGAAACGTTGCGATCACCCAGGTACAACTCGCCGCTGTCCTGCTTTTCCAGACCGGCGATGCAGCGCAGCAAGGTGGTCTTGCCACAGCCCGAAGGACCGAGCAGACACACCAGCTCACCGGCCGCCACGTCGAGGGAAACGTTATCCAGCGCCGTGAAGGCGCCAAAACGCTTCTGTACGCCGCACACTTTCATCGGTGCGCCGGGGTTGGTCAGGGCAGTTGCGATAGGGTTGTTCATGGACGGACCTCATCTGGCAGATGGGCCATCCTAGAGTTGTAATGAGTCCGTCATGTGGCAGTAAGGCAAAAACCGCCGATAGTGGTATTCAGGATTTTTGGTTATTCCTGTGCTGGCTGATCTACCGCCATCGCGAGCAGGCTCGCTCCTACAGGGGAATGCGGTCAACTGTAGGAGCGAGCCTGCTCGCGATGAGGCCGGGACAGGCGATAAAGACCTTTAGGCCGGCGCCATTTCCTGCGCCAACCCCAGAAACGCCGCCGGTAGCCGCGCGCCTTTGCGCTCCTTGAGGCAGTACAGATACTCGGGAATCTGCGGCGCATTCTCGATGGTCAGCACCCGCAACTGCGGATCATGGGGCACTTCCTGGCGGGCAATGATGCTGATACCGATATTGCGCAGCACCGCTTCGCGAATCGATTCGCGGCTGCCGATTTCCAGCCGCGGGCCGAAACACACGCTGGCGCTGGCCAGCAACTCTTCGGTCAAACGACGGGTGGTCGAACCCGGTTCGCGCATCAGCAGGGTATGCCCGGCCAATGCACTGAGCGAAATGCGATCGTGAACCGCCAGCGGATGATTGCGATGCACCGCCAGCACCAGCGGATCACTGCCGAGCACCCGGCGAATCAACCGCGCGTCATCGAGCAATTGCGACGACGCCGCGACATCGACCCGATAATCCTCCAGCGCTTCAAGCACCTGTTGGGAGTTGCCGATTTCCACCGACACCTCCACTTGCGGCAGACGTTCGCGGAATGTTTTCACCAGGTCGAGGATGTAATATGGCGCCGTAGCGGCAATGCGCAATGAGCCCTGGACCTGGCCGCAGTTACGCAGGAAAAACTCGATGTCGGCCGCCTGTTGCATCAGCACCTTGACCATCGGTAGCAGCCGCGCGCCCTCTTCGCTGACACTGAGACGCCGGCCACCACGGTAGAACAGCTCGACCGAATACTGACTTTCGAGGTTGCGGATCTGCGTCGTCACCGTCGGCTGGCTCAGGCCGAGCTTTTTTGCAGCCTGGGTAATGCTGCCCAGGCGGGCCACCATGTAAAACGCCTTCAGCTCGGCACTCAGCACAACCGTCCCTCATCCTTTACTTGCGCAGCAGGCGCAAACCGTTGAACACCACCAGCAAACTCACGCCCATGTCGGCGAACACGGCCATCCACATGGTAGCGAGCCCGGCGAAGGTTACCCCAAGAAAGATCGCCTTGATGACCAAAGCCAGGACGATGTTCTGCTTGAGGATGCTCGATGTCTGGCGCGACAGGCGAATGAATGCCGGGACTTTGCGCAGATCGTCGTCCATCAGGGCGACATCGGCGGTTTCGATCGCGGTATCGGTGCCTGCGGCGGCCATGGCGAAACCGATCTCGGAGCGCGCCAGTGCCGGAGCGTCATTGATGCCATCGCCGACCATACCGACCCGATGCCCTTGGGCATAAAGGGCATCGATGGCCTGCAATTTGTCACCCGGCAACAGGTCGCCCCTGGCCTCGTCGATGCCGACTTGCGCGGCAATGGCTTGCGCAGTGTGGACGTTATCGCCCGTGAGCATCAGGGTTTTGATGCCCAGGTCATGCAGTTGCCGGATGGCTTCGCGGCTGGACGCTTTTACCGTATCGGCGACGGCGAACAGTGCCAATGGCCCGGACTGATCAAGCAGCAGCACCACCGACTTGCCCTGTTTTTCCAGGGCGAACAGTTTCTCTTCCAGCGCCGGCGAGCACAGCCCCAGATCCTCCACCAGTCGATGGTTGCCCAAATGGTAGAGCTGGCCGTTGATTTCGCCGCGCACACCGCGCCCGCCCAGCGCTTCGAAGTTATCCACAATAAGCGTCGCGGTTGGGTTATCCACAGCCGCTTTGGCAATGGCCTGGGAAACCGGGTGATCCGAGCGCCTGGCCAGCGCGGCGGCAATGGCAGGCGCCGAATCGTCGGCGGTCGGATCCAGCGACAGGTAATCGGTCTGCACCGGTTTGCCGTGGGTGATGGTGCCAGTCTTGTCCAGGGCCAGGTAGTCGAGCTTGTAACCGCCCTCCAGATAGACGCCGCCCTTGACCAGGATGCCTTTGCGCGCTGCCGCCGCGAGGCCACTGACGATGGTCACCGGCGTGGAAATCACCAGCGCACAGGGGCAGGCCACCACCAGCAGCACCAGCGCCCGATAAATCCAGTCGAACCACAACGCGCCCATGAACAAAGGCGGGATCACCGCCACGACCAGAGCCAGAACGAACACCACCGGGGTGTAGATTTTCGAGAAGCTGTCGACGAAACGCTGGGTCGGCGCCCGCGCGCCCTGCGCTTGTTCGACCGCGTGAATGATGCGGGCCAGGGTCGAGTTGTCGGCCGCAGCGGTTACTTCATATTCCAGGGATCCGGCCTGATTGATGGTGCCGGCGAATACTTTGTCGCCGACGGTTTTCTCCACCGGCATGCTTTCACCAGTGATTGGCGCCTGATCGATGGTCGAGCGACCGGACAGCACTTCGCCGTCCAGGCCGATGCGCTCACCGGGGCGGACCCGCACCCGCGCGCCGAGCCCAATGGATTTGGCATCCTGCTCAAGCCAGCTCCCGTCAGCCTGCAACACCGTTGCCGTGTCCGGGGTCATCTGCATCAGGCCACCGATGGCATTGCGCGCGCGATCGAGGGACCTGGCTTCGATCAACTCGGCCACAGTGAACAGGAACATCACCATTGCCGCTTCCGGCCACTGGCCGATCAGCACCGCGCCGGTCACGGCAATGCTCATCAGCGCATTGATGTTCAGGTTGCGGTTCTTGAGGGCAATCCAGCCTTTTTTGTAGGTACCGAGGCCACCGCAGAGGATCGAAACAAGCGCAATAACCGCCACCACCCAGTTCGGCGCGGAACCGGTGAAGTGGATAACTTCTGCCAGCAATGCACCAACACCGGACAGTGTCAAGGGCCACCATGGCTTTTGCCGGGGCACCGGTGTCGGGGTTTCAGCACCCTGGTCCATCGGCTCGGCCTGCATTCCCAAGGATTTGATGGCTTCGACGATCGGCTCGATACCGGGCAAATCGTGGGTCACGCCAAGCACCCGATTAATCAGATTGAACTCCAGCTGCTGCACACCGGTCAGTTTGCTTAGCTTGTTCTGGATAAGCGTCTGTTCGGTTGGACAGTCCATCGCCTCGATGCGAAAACTGCTCAGTCGGGCTCCGGGCGTCGACGATTCGCTCAGTCTTATCAACGCGGGCGCCGCCGCCCTGGATGAACAGCAGGAATCGCCGTGACCGCCGTGGTCATGTTTTTGCACGGGCTTGAGCTTGTGGTTGTGCCCGTGTTCAGGCCCGGGTTTGTGTGAATGCAGGGAATCGCTCATTGGTTGCGTCCATAAGAGTGCCTGTTGCCAAGTAAAGACCCTGTAGCCACTATAGGGTCAAGCACCCTTTCTGGAGTTTTGGAGATTGGCGTCATGAAAATTGGAGAATTGGCGAAACTCACGGACTGCGCCGTGGAAACGATCCGCTACTACGAGCGCGAGAGCCTTCTGCCGGAACCGGCACGCAGTGATGGCAATTATCGCCTCTACACCCAGGCCCACGCCGAGCGCCTGACCTTCATCCGTAACTGTCGCACCCTCGACATGACGCTTGAGGAAATCCGCAGCCTGCTGGCCTTTCGCGACAGTCCGCAGGACCAGTGCGAAAGCGTCAACGCGTTGATCGACGAGCACATCCATCACGTCAGGGCGCGGATCGACGGCTTGCTGGCCTTGCAGACACAACTGCTCGACCTGCGCCAACGCTGCGACGAGGGGCCAGGTATCGATCAATGCGGGATTTTGCAGCGGCTGGAAGTGAATGGCGGGGTTGTGACGACGGAGGTGGAGCATTCCCATGTCGGCCGCAGTCACGGCCACTAAGCACACCACCTAACCCCTGTAGGAGCGAGCTTGCTCGCGATGAATTCGACGGCAACGCATTTTTCCAGACAGTACGCGTCATCGTTCACGTCCATCGCGAGCAGGCTCGCTCCTACAGGGGGACGGCGTGAGGCGTTAAACCGCCATCGGCGCGGTCATCGGTGCGTGGTGCTCGTAGCCTTCCAGGGAGAAATCGCCCGGTTCCACCAGCTCCAGCCACTCCGGCTGATACACACCCGTCTTGGCAAACTCCGGCACACGCTCGGAAATCACCAGTTTCGGCATCGGGAACGGCTCGCGCTTGAGCTGTTCGTTGAGCATGTCCAGGTGGTTTTCGTAGACGTGGGCATCACCGATGAAATAGGTGAACCAGCGCGGCGTGTACCCGGTCAGGCGACCGATCAGGCTCAGCAGCGCGGCGCCTTCGGTGAGGTTGAACGGCGTGCCCAGGCCCAGGTCGTTGGAGCGGATGTAGAGGGTCAAGGAAATCTCCCTAGTCTCGACATTCGGGTGGAACTGGTATAGCAAGTGGCACGGCGGCAGGGCCATTTCGTCGAGCTGGGCGACGTTCCAGCCGTGAAAGAGGATGCGACGGCTGCCCGGGTCCTTGATGATGGTGTCGACGCACTGGCGGATCTGGTCGATCGCCTTGTACAGCACCACATAAGCCCGGCCATCCTCTTCGCCTTCGGCGATCTGACGATAGCCTTGGCTCAGGGTCTGCTCGATGGCGGCCGGGTTGCTGAGCGGAATCTGCTTGTACGCCGGCCACTTACGCCATTGCACGCCGTAGATTTCGCCAAGGTCGTCTTCGCCCTGACGGAACGGGTTGGCCAGCCACTGGGCGTTTTCGTTGGCGTTCTGGTCCCAGACCTTGCAGCCCAGGGCACGGAACTCGGCAGCGTTGTTCACGCCACGCAGGAATCCGCACATTTCGCCGATGGCCGATTTGAACGCCATCTTGCGCGTGGTGATCGCCGGGAAGCCTTCCTGCAGGTCATAACGCAGCATCGCACCGGGAAAACTGATGGTGTTCACGCCGGTACGGTTGGCCTGCTTGGTGCCGTTCTTGATGACGTGGGCGACCAGTTCGAGATATTGCTTCATGAGTTACCTGTGTCCTTGAACCCGGGACCGAAGCCCCGGGATTCGAATTTTATACAGCTGCCGCTGGAGCCGACGGAGCGCGGTGATACGCCAGCCAGATCAAGAGCAGCCCACCGACGATCATTGGCACGCACAGCACCTGCCCCATGGTCAGCCAGTTCCAGGCCAGGTAGCCCAGTTGCGCGTCCGGCACACGGACGAACTCGACGATGAAACGGAAGATGCCATAGAACAGCGCGAACATCCCCGATACCGCCATGGTCGGCCGCGGCTTGCGCGAGAACAACCAGAGGATGGCGAACAGTGCCACGCCTTCCAGCGCGAACTGGTACAGCTGCGACGGGTGACGCGCCAGTTGCGCCGGATCGGTCGGGAAGATCATCGCCCAAGGCACGTCAGTCGCCTTGCCCCACAACTCGGCGTTGATGAAGTTACCGATGCGCCCGGCGCCCAGGCCAATCGGTACCATCGGCGCAACGAAATCCATCAGCTGGAAGAACGACTTGTTGTTCTTTTTACCGAACCACAACGCCGCCAGCATCACGCCGATGAAACCGCCGTGGAATGACATGCCGCCCTTCCACACTTCGAAAATCAGCGTCGGGTTGGCCAGATAAGCACTCAGATCGTAGAACAGCACGTAACCCAGTCGCCCGCCAACGATCACCCCCATCGACATCCAGAACACCATGTCGGAGAGTTTCTCCCTGGTCCAGGTCGAGTCGAAGCGGTTCAAGCGGCGGGACGCCAGCAGCCAGGCGCCGCCGATGCCGATCAGGTACATCAGACCGTACCAGTGGATTTTCAGCGGACCGATGGCCAGGGCCACCGGGTCGATCTGCGGGTAAGGCAGCATTGCGACTCCTCGTTAGAGTTCAAATCTTAAAAATTCCCGGGCGACGCTGCCACCTCAGGATTAAGCCAGGATTGCGCTGCTGGTCAGAGCAGATGCTTCAGACTAGAAAGTTCAGACCGACGCAGAACAGCAAAGCGGCAAACAGCCTTTTCAGCAACTTCGGTGACAACCTGTGGGCCAATCGCGCGCCCAAGCGGGCGAACACCATGCTGGTCAGGGCAATGCCCAGCAACGCCGGCAAATAAATGAAACCGAGACTATGGGCCGGGAGCAACGGATCGTGCCAGCCCAGAATCATGAAACTTAATGCACTGGCCAGGGCAATCGGCAGACCGCAGGCCGACGAAGTAGCCACGGCTTGCTGCATCGGCACGCTGCGCCAGGTCAGGAATGGTACGGTCAGCGAACCTCCACCGATGCCGAAAATCGCCGAAGCCCAGCCAATTGCGCTGCCGGCCACGGTCAGACCGAGTTTGCCCGGCACGGTTCGGCTGGCCTTGGGTTTGACTTCCAGCGCCAGCTGAGCGGCGATCACCAAGGCAAATACACCAATGAGTTTCTGCAGGTTGGGGCCGGAAATCGCTTCCGCCGTCAGCGCGCCGAATCCGGCACCGACCAGAATGCCGACGGTCATCCACATGAAGATCGGCCAACGCACGGCGCCACGGCGGTGATGCTCTCGTACCGCGTTGACCGAGGTAAAGATGATCGTCGCCAGGGAGGTACCCACTGCCAGGTGCGTGAGGATCGACGGATCGAACCCTTGAGCCTTGAAGCTGAACACCAGCACCGGCACGATGATGATCCCGCCGCCCACGCCAAACAGCCCGGCGAGTACACCTGCACAGGCGCCGAGCGCCAGATAGAGCAGAAATTCCATGGTTGTCTCGCCCGCATCCCAAAACCGGAGCGGCATGGTAACGGATGCATGGCCTCAAGCTCCACTGCGCAAGGCGATGGATCGATGAGCGATGTCTGAGTAGAGTGAGCAAAAAACACACAAGGACAGCCTGATGTGCCTGATTGTTTTTGCCTGGCGACCGGGTCATGCCCAACCGCTGGTCGTGGCGGCCAATCGCGATGAGTTCTACGCCCGCCCCAGCCTGCCTCTGGCGCCATGGCCCGAAGCGCCGCACGTACATGCGGGGCGCGACCTCGAGGCCGGTGGCACCTGGCTCGGTGTCGGTGCCAACGGACGTTTTGCGGCGCTGACCAATATCCGAGATCCCAATCGACCGCCAGGGAGCAAGTCTCGTGGGGAGTTGGTCGCGCGCTTTCTAACCGGGGAAATGCCAATTGACGACTATTTAGCCGACGTTGTCGACCGTTCGCAGGAATATGGTGGCTTTAACCTGTTGGTCGGCAATGCCAATGAACTCTGGCACTTCAATGCCCGGGAACCGGCAGCGGTAATGTTGGCCCCGGGGATCTACGGGTTATCCAATGCAGGGCTGGATACACCCTGGCCGAAGTTGCTCAAGGCCAAGGCGGCATTGAGCGAGGTGCTGGATGATCCGCAGCCTCAGGCGTTGCTGGCATTATTGAGCGATGCGCAGACCGCTCCGCTTGCCGAGTTGCCGGATACCGGCGTGGGACTGGCCACCGAGACGTTGCTGTCGAGCGTGTTCATTGCCAGTCAGAGTTATGGAACGCGGGCGAGTACGGCGTTGATTGTGCAGGCGGATGGGACGTTGCATATGGTCGAAAGGAGTTTCGGACCGTTTGGTGGGCATCTTGGGGAAGTAGAGATCAGGCTTTAGATATTTGTCGTCAGGACCGGCCCCTTCGCGGGCAAGCCCGCTCCTACAGTTTTCGTGACGCTCACAAAATACGCGAACGACTCAATTTTGTAGGAGCTGGCTTGCCAGCGAAGAGGCCATCCGCCCTTTAGAGGGGCTTGATCGCCGCCGGATTGATCATCCGCGCCAGCCCGAGGTTCTTCAGCGCCAGTTGCAACGAGCTGTGAATCACTTGCGGGTTGTCGATGGTCATCAGTTCGGCCAGCAATTCCTTGGCCTTGCTCAGGTTGATCTGGCGCAGCATCCACTTCACTTTCGGCAAGTTGGTGGCGTTCATCGACAGGCTGTCGAAACCCATCGCCATCAATAGCACCGCCGCCGCCGGGTCACCGGCCATTTCGCCGCAGATGCTCACCGGCTTGCCTTCGGCATGGGCATCGCGCACCACAGTTTGCAGGGCTTGCAGCACCGCCGGGTGCAGGTAGTCGTAAAGATCGGCCACCCGCGGGTTGTTGCGGTCCACGGCCAGCAGGTACTGGGTCAGGTCATTGGAACCGACTGACAGGAAGTCCACTTGCCGCGCCAGTTCCTTGGTCTGATAAACAGCGGCCGGAATCTCGATCATCACGCCAACCGGCGGCATCGGCACGTCGCAGCCTTCGTCGCGGACTTCACCCCAGGCACGGTGGATCAGATGCAGGGCTTCCTCCAGCTCGTGGATGCCAGAAATCATCGGCAGCAGGATGCGCAAATTGTTCAGGCCTTCGCTGGCCTTGAGCATGGCGCGGGTCTGCACCAGGAAGATTTCCGGGTGGTCGAGGGTGACGCGAATGCCGCGCCAGCCGAGGAACGGGTTGTCTTCCTTGATCGGGAAGTACGACAGCGATTTGTCGCCGCCGATGTCCAGGGTGCGCATGGTCACCGGTTGCGGATGAAACGCGGCGAGCTGCTCGCGGTAGATCGCCAGTTGTTCCTTTTCGCTCGGGAAACGCTGGTTGATCATGAACGGTACTTCGGTGCGGTACAGGCCCACGCCTTCGGCACCGCGTTTTTGCGCGCGCGCCACGTCCGCCAGCAGGCCGGTGTTGACCCACAGCGGCATGCGGTGGCCATCGACCGTCACGCACGGCAGATCGCGCAGCGCATCCAGCCCGAGGGCCAGTTGTTTCTCTTCCTCGACCACCTCGGCGAACTGCTTGCGCAGCACTTCACTCGGGTTGGTGTAGACCTCGCCGTGGAAGCCATCGACGATCATCTGGATGCCGTCGACCTTGGAGTACGGCAAGTCGACCAGGCCCATCACGGTCGGAATGCCCATGGCGCGGGCCAGGATGGCAACGTGGGAGTTGCCGGAACCGAGTACCGACACCAGGCCGACCAGCTTGCCTTCCGGCACCTCGCCGAGCATCGCCGGCGTCAGTTCTTCGCTGACCAGAATGGTGTTGTCGGGGTAGACCAGGGTTTGCTGACGCTCTTCCTGCAAGTAAGCCAGCAATCGCCGACCAAGGTCCTTGACGTCCGAGGCCCGCTCGCGCAGGTAGGCGTCGTCCATCAATTCGAAACGGTTGACGTGATCGGTGACCACCTGGCGCAAAGCGCCCTGGGCCCACTGCCCGGTCTTGATCACAGTGGTGACTTCGCTGCCCAGCGCGGCATCGTCGAGCATCATCAGGTAGACGTCGAACAAGGCCCGCTCTTCCGGGCGCAGTTGGGTGGCGAGTTTGGCGGACAAGGTGCGCATGTCGGCCCGCACGCCTTCGATGGCGGTCTTGAACAAACCGAGTTCGGCATCGATGTCGGTGATGTTCTTGTCCGGCACCACGTCCAGATCGGCGGGCGGCAACATGACCACCGCCGTACCGACTGCCGCACCCGGCGAACCCGGAACGCCGATGAACTTGGCCTCCTGAATGCCTTTACCCTGACGGCCCAGGCCGCGGATCGAACCGGTGGCCTCGGCGTGGGCGATAACACCGGCGAGCTGCGCGCTCATGGTCACGAGGAAGGCCTCTTCACCTTCATCGAACTGGCGACGTTCTTTTTGCTGGATGACCAACACGCCGACAACGCGGCGGTGGTGAATGATCGGTGCCCCGAGGAATGAGGCAAAGCGCTCTTCACCGGTCTCGGCGAAGTAGCGGTAGCGCGGGTGATCCGCAGCGTTTTCGAGGTTCAGGGGTTCTTCGCGCGTACCGACCAGGCCAACCAGACCTTCGTTGGGTGCCATGCTGACTTTACCGATCGAGCGCTTGTTCAAGCCTTCGGTGGCCATCAGCACGAAGCGGTTGGTCTCGGGGTCAAGCAGGTAGACCGAGCAGACCTGGCTGCCCATGGCCTCTTTGACGCGCAACACAATAATCCCCAACGCCGCCTTGAGATCCTTGGCGGAGTTAACTTCCTGGACGATCTTGCGCAGCGTATTGAGCATGGCTCGGGGTCGAACTCCGTCGTCAGTCGCGCGCTAAAAGGCGCGGGGCAAGCTCTTTGAGAGCGCGTCGATACACCTCGCGCTTGAATGTCACCACCTGGCCTAACGGATACCAATAGCTGACCCAGCGCCAGCCATCGAATTCCGGTTTACCGGTCAAATCCATCCGCACCCGCTGCTCGTTGGAGATCAGGCGCAGGAGAAACCATTTCTGTTTCTGGCCGATGCACAGCGGTTGGCTGTGGGTACGCACCAGACGTTGCGGCAAACGATAGCGCAACCAGCCCCGGGTGCAGGCAAGAATTTCAACATCTTCGCGCTCAAGGCCAACTTCTTCGTTCAGCTCGCGGTACAAGGCGTCTTCCGGCGTCTCTTCGGGGTTGATTCCCCCCTGCGGAAATTGCCAGGCATCTTGATTGATTCGGCGAGCCCATAGCACCTGGCCGGCGTCATTCGTCAGAATGATCCCGACATTGGGGCGAAAACCATCGGGGTCGATCACGGCAACAACCTCGCAAACGCATGTCGCCGCATTGTTCCACAAAGGTTGTGAAGGCGGCAACGAAGGTTCCTACCTTATGTGCACTCTTGTGAAAAGACCGTATTCTTGTCGCCTTTTTACTGACTTTTCAGCGGGTAACTGCGATGCGCCTGGCTTTATTCGATTTGGACAACACCCTTCTGGGCGGTGACAGCGATCACGCTTGGGGCGATTACCTGTGCGAGCGCGGCTTTCTCGACGCCGTCGCCTACAAGGCTCGCAACGATGAGTTCTACCAGGATTACCTGGCCGGCAAACTCGATAATGCCGCTTACCTGAACTTCTGCCTGGAAGTCCTCGGCCGCACCGAAATGGCCACGCTGGATCAGTGGCACAGCGATTACATGCGTGACTGCATCGAACCGATCGTGCTGCCCAAGGCCATCGACCTTTTGGCCAAACACCGCGCAGCCGGCGACAAACTGGTGATCATCACTGCGACCAACCGCTTCGTCACCGGGCCGATTGCCGTGCGCCTGGGCGTCGAAACCCTGATCGCCACCGAATGCGAAATGGTCGACGGCCGCTACACCGGGCGCAGCACCGATGTGCCGTGCTTTCGCGAAGGCAAGGTGACGCGCTTGAATCGGTGGCTGGAAGAAACCGGGTATACGCTGCAAGACAGCTACTTCTACAGCGACTCGATGAATGATTTTCCGTTGCTGGAGCAGGTGGCCCATCCGGTGGCGGTCGATCCGGACCCGAATCTGCGGGCCGAGGCCGAGAAGCGGGGTTGGCCGGTGATTTCGTTGCGCGACTAAAATTGCTATCGCGAGCAGGCTCACTCCTACATTGGAATGCGTTCCCCTGTAGGAGTGAGCCTGCTCGCGATTGGGTCGATACAGTCTTCAGCCTTAAACAGGCTTGGCACCCATCAACCCGGCAATGGCCACAAGACAGACAAAACTGAACGACGCCAAGGCAAAGGTGAATTTCCCCCCGCCACCTGGCGTCTTGCGCAGCTTGTTCAGCCGCACCAGCAACCAGAACCACGCAAGCGCCGCCACGGTGTACAGCACACTGGACGCCAGCAACCAGGTCTGCCCCAATGGCCAGCCCACCAGATGCACCATCCACCAGCCGGTAAACGGCATGCTCAGCAGCGCCAACCCCATCAACAGCCAGACAAATACACGTGGCCGTTGCAGGGTGCGGCTTCCCGCCGTCGCATCACCCTTGCGCCGCGCAAGCAAAACCCAGACGCCCAGACCCGACGCACAAGCCAGCAGTACAACCGTTGCCACCATGTGCGCCATTTTCAGGGCAGTTAACGTTTCCATTGTCAGATTTCCTTATAACCTGCCCGTCAGCGTAGCCGTTCAGCCAAGAAACAGCTGATAGGCCGGGTTGTCGCTTTCGTCCCAGTACGGGTAACCGATTGCTTCGAGCGCCGCTGGCACCAGGTGGCGCTCGTCGTGGGGCACTTGCAGGCCTGCGACGACCCGGCCATCCGCAGCGCCATGGTTGCGGTAGTGAAACATCGAGATGTTCCAGCGCCCGCCAAGCTTGTTGAGGAAGTTGAACAGCGCGCCCGGACGCTCCGGGAATTCGAAGCGCAGAATCACTTCATCGACCACATGCGCCGCACGCCCACCGACCATGTGGCGGATGTGCAGCTTGGCCAGTTCGTTGTCGGTCAGGTCCAGCACCGGGAAACCCTGCTCGCTCAGGCTGGCGAGCAACGCGCTGCGCGGGTCGTTTTCCGGGTGTGTCTGCACACCGACAAAGATGTGCGCTTCGCTGCCGGTGTTGTAGCGGTAGTTGAATTCGGTGATCTGGCGTTTGCCGATGGCCTCGCAGAACGCCTTGAAGCTGCCCGGCTTTTCGGGAATGGTCACGGCGATGATGGCTTCGCGGCCCTCGCCCAGCTCCGCACGCTCGGCAACGTGGCGCAGGCGATCGAAGTTGACGTTGGCCCCGGAGTCGATGGCCACGAAGGTCTGACCGCTGACGCCGCGCTGCTCGACATATTTCTTGATCCCGGCCACGCCCAAGGCGCCGGCAGGTTCGGTGATCGAGCGGGTATCGTCGTAGATATCCTTGATGGCGGCACAGATTTCGTCGGTGCTGACGGTGATCACTTCATCGACATGGTCTTTGCAGATGTCAAAGGTGTGCTGACCGATCTGGGCCACCGCAACGCCGTCGGCGAAGAGGCCCACGGTCGGCAACACCACACGCTCGCCGGCCGCCATGGCCGCTTGCAGGCAATTGGAGTCATCCGGTTCGACGCCGATGACCTTGATGTCCGGGCGCAGGTACTTCACGTACGCCGCGATGCCGGCGATCAGGCCGCCGCCGCCCACCGGGACGAAAATCGCGTCCAGTGGCTGCGGGTGCTGGCGCAGAATTTCCATCGCCACGGTGCCCTGCCCGGCAATGGTGTGAGGATCGTCGTAAGGATGAATGTAGACATAGCCCTTTTCGTCGACCAGTTTCAGCGAGTAAGCCAGAGCTTCCGGGAACGAATCGCCGTGCAGCACCACCTTGCCGCCACGGGAGCGCACGCCTTCGACCTTGATCTCCGGGGTGGTCTTGGGCATGACGATGGTCGCTTTCACGCCCAACACCTTCGCCGCCAGGGCCAGGCCTTGGGCATGGTTGCCCGCCGACGCGGTGACCACACCGCGAGCGCGTTCTTCTTCGCTCAACTGGGTCAACTTGTTGTAGGCGCCGCGAATCTTGAACGAGAACACCGGCTGCAAGTCTTCGCGCTTGAGCCAAATGCTGTTACCCAGCCGCTCGGAGAGCTGGCGGGCAGACTGCAACGGGGTTTCTACGGCAACGTCATAAACGCGCGAGGTGAGGATCTTTTTGACGTACTGTTCAAGCATCGGAAAGCATCACTGAGCGGGTTGGGCGGGACCACGGAGTCTAACCCGGCTTTCAGCCACACGACCACACTAAACCGGTGGTTTTAGGGTGTGGAGTTCCATTGTGGCGAGGGGGCCTGCCCCCGTTCGGCTGCGCAGCAGTCGTAAAACCTGTGCATGCGATCTGTCTGAACAGATGCAGGGGAGCGCTTCGCACTCCAACGGGGGCAAGCCCCCTCGCCACAGGTGTTTCCCCCTGCACCACCGCGGGGCCTATAATGCCGGCCTTTCGTTCCCTCCTCGGCACCCCGGAGCCCGCATGAACCAGGATCAACTCAAACAGGCAGTGGCTCAGGCCGCCGTCGACTTCATCCTTCCGAAACTCGACGACAAGAGCATCGTCGGGGTCGGCACCGGCTCCACCGCCAACTGCTTCATCGATGCCCTGGCCCAGCACAAAGGTGCGTTCGACGGCGCGGTCGCCAGTTCCGAAGCCACCGCCGCGCGCCTCAAGGGCCACGGCATTCCGGTGTACGAACTGAACACCGTCAGCGACCTGGAGTTCTACGTCGACGGAGCCGATGAAAGCGACGAACACCTGAACCTGATCAAGGGCGGTGGCGCCGCCCTGACCCGCGAGAAGATTGTCGCGGCCGTGGCCAAGACCTTCATCTGCATCGCCGACGCCAGCAAACTGGTGCCGGTCCTCGGTACTTTCCCACTGCCGGTGGAAGTGATCCCGATGGCCCGCAGTCACGTGGCCCGCGAGCTGGTGAAGCTCGGCGGCGACCCGGTTTACCGCGAAGGCGTACTGACCGACAACGGCAACATCATCCTTGACGTGTTCAACATGCAGATCACCAATCCGGTGGAGCTGGAGACGCAGATCAATGCGATCGTCGGCGTGGTCACCAATGGTTTGTTCGCGGCGCGCCCGGCGGACCTGCTGCTGCTGGGTACCAGCGAAGGTGTAAAAACCCTGCGCGCGCAGTAAGCCACACACCACCTTTGCACTCTGTAGGAGCTGGCTTGCCAGCGAAGAGGCCGTAACATTCAACATCAATGTTGGCCGTTACATCGCTTTCGCTGGCAAGCCAGTTCCTACACGAGCCGGGCAAGCTTCAGGGCTGTCCTGGTTTCCTGAAAACGTAAAAAAGGTTTGGCTCACTGACGAGGTACAGCGTACCGTCGTCATCCATGGCAACCCCTTCCGCTTGCGGTACGCTTTTCTGCAAGCCGTGCTGCCACTTGCTCAATGACATTGTGCTCAGCGGACGCCCATCCACATCCAGCTCCAGAATCAATCGCGACTCATCCGACAGCGCCAGCAAATGCCCGCTACGCTCGTCGTATTGCAAACCCGACAGGTCCCGCACAAACATCCCGGCATCACGCTTGGGGTCGTTGACCACGTGCACTGACCAGGATTCTTCAGGATTGAATCGCGGAAAACCGTACACCTCGTAGATCAGCATCGGGTCGCGCTCCTTGGCCACGAACAGGCGCTTGCCCACTGAATCGTAAGCCAACCCCTCGAAGCCTTTGTTGCTGCCCATGTGCACGCCAATGGTCATCTGTTCGGTGTCTGCCGCGTCGATGAAGGTCGTGTCCTGCTCCAGATGAATTTTGATCAGCCGCTGCTGGCTTTCATCGGTGACCACGTAGGTGTTCTCGCTGATGAATTCCACCGCCTCGGGATCGCCGAAACCGACCAGTGCCACACGGCGCAAGATCCTGCCGTCGAGGGACAACTCGATCAACTCGCTTCGCTTGTTGGTAACAGTGAACAGGCTTTTGCGCACCGGGTCGTAGGTCAATGCTGAAACGTTGTCAACCTGGCCATCGATCACCTGGGCCTCGGTCACGACCCGATATTGGCCCAGGCCGATGGACCCGGGACTCACCGGCTGCCACAGCGTATGCAGATTGAACCAGGCACGCTCGAACAGGCGCATGTGCTGGGCGATCCCGATCAACGCGATCAGCGAGACCGCCGACAGAATCAGAATCAGGGATTTGAGGCGGGCAAATCGACGCATTCGGGTGGGCTCAGGGTCAATACAGGCGGATGAAATATCACGCCCGTCTGAACTGAAGCTTAATGGCCGTGAGCCTTTTACGCATACGCAATCAGCGTAGGAGCTGCCGCAGGCTGCGATCTTTAGCGATCTGGTTGATGCCAGAGTCAAGAGATCGCAGCCTTCGGCAGCTCCTGCACAGAGGCACTACCTCTGTTTTTCGAAGCGATAGAACAGGTTCGGCTCACTCACCATATACAGCGTGCCCGCTTCATCCACGGCCACGCCTTCGGCACGCGGAATGGTATTTTTCAGGCCGTTGAAGCCACGCAGCAAAGCAATGAAACTGACCTGTTCACCCTTATTGTCCAGCTCCAGCAACAGGTGCGATTCGGCGGACAACACCAGCATGTGGCCGGTCCGCGGGTCGATGGCCAGTGCCGACAGGTTGCGCATGTCCAGCGCATGACTGGCCAGCTTCAGCTTGGCGCCGGTAAGGACTTTGCTATCACCTTTCCAGACAAACAATGCCGGCGGGCGCTCTTCGCCCAGCAGCAGCTGCTGATTGCGCGGATCCCAGGTGACACCCTCGAAAGCCTTGTTCTGGTCTTTGGAAGGCCCGAGGTCGTATGTCGGGAAATCAGTGATGTTCAGCTCGCGAGTGTCGGCATCGACCTTGACGATGGCGATCAGGTGGTCGCGCTCATCGACAATAGCCAGTCGGCCGTCGCCCAGCACGGTGACACCCTCTGGGTTGCTCCAGCCGACCAACGGGATTTTGCGCAGCACATCGCCCTGCAAGTTCAATTCGACCAGAAACGGGTTCTTGCCCATGACCGAAAACAGGGTCTTGGTCTGGGGGTCGTAGGCCAAGTCCGATGCTTCGTCCTTCTCCATGCCCGGCAACGGCTTGGCATCGATCACCGCCCGATAGTCGGGAAGCCAGATACTGGCCTGACGCTCGGCCGGGCTCTTGAATTGCTCTTTCACCCAGAGCACGCCCCGCGCATCCCAATGCATGGCAAACGCAACGCCGTAGGCGACAACGACCACCAGCAGTAGCCATATTTGCCAACGCAGGGCGAAGCGTGAGCGGCGGGCAGGTTCAAGCGTGGAAAGCGGAGAAGTGGCCATCAGGGATGCGTTCCAGAAATTCAGGCTAGGGGTAATTGCTGTAGGGGCTGGCTTGCCAGCGAAAGCGGTGTAACAAACAACATGGATGTTGAATGTTGCGGCCTCTTCGCTGGCAAGCCAGCTCCTGCATTGGGCGTGGCGTGATTAGCGAACGCTGCTGGTGAAGCGGCTCGCGCCCGGCAGTTCCAGAACGATCTCGTCACCAACATTCAGCGGACCGACGCCCACTGGTGTGCCAGTCAGAATCACATCACCGGCCTGCAGCGAGAAGCAGCCGGCCATGTGCTGGATCATCGGCACGATCGGGTTGAGCATTGCACTGCTGTTGCCGTCCTGGCGTACCTCACCGTTGATGGTCAGGCGGATACCGATGTCGGTCAGATCGGCAAACGTGCTGCCGGACACGAACGGAGCAATCACTGCCGCACCGTCGAAGGACTTGGCGATTTCCCAGGGCAAACCCTTGGATTTCAGCTCGGCCTGCTTGTCGCGCAGAGTCAGGTCAAGGGCCGGGGCGAAACCGGAGATGGCGTCGAGCACTTCTTCGCGGCTCGGCCTGGTCGACAACGGCTTGCCGATCAAGACCGCGATTTCCGCTTCATAATGCACCGAGCCGCGCTCGGTCGGAATGCTGAAACCGCCTTCCAGCGGCACAACACAACTGCCCGGCTTGATGAACAGAAGTGGCTCGGTCGGTACCGGGTTATCCAGTTCCTTGGCGTGTTCGGCGTAGTTACGGCCGATGCACACCACTTTCCCCAGCGGGAAATGAATACGCGTACCGTCGACATACTGGTGCTGATAGCTCATTACCGATTCCTGCCTTCATGGATGCTTAAAGATTGCAGATCAAACCGCGAAGATCTTGCCCGGGTTCATGATGCCGTTCGGATCGAACACTGCCTTGACCGCTTTCATGTACTCGATCTCGACCGGGGAGCGGCTGTAGGTCAAGTAGTCACGCTTGGTCATCCCCACGCCGTGCTCGGCGGAAATCGAACCGTTGTACTTCTCGACGGTTTCGAACACCCACTTGTTGACGGTGGCGCACTTGGCGAAGAACTCGTCCTTGCTCAGGTTATCCGGCTTGAGGATGTTCAAGTGCAGGTTGCCGTCGCCGATGTGGCCGAACCAGACGATTTCGAAGTCCGGGTAGTGTTCGCCGACGATCGCGTCGATTTCCTTCAGGAACGCCGGGACTTTCGACACGGTGACCGAGATGTCGTTTTTGTACGGCGTCCAGTGGGAAATGGTTTCGGAGATGTATTCGCGCAGTTTCCACAGGTTTTGCAGCTGGGTTTCGCTCTGGCTCATCACGCCGTCCAGTACCCAGCCCTGCTCGACGCAGTGCTCGAAGGTTTCCAGGGCGTGGTTGGCTACATCTTCGGTGGTCGCTTCGAATTCCAGCAGCGCGTAGAACGGGCAGTCGGTTTCGAACGGCGCCGGGACATCGCCACGGCCCATGACTTTGGCCAGGGCCTTGTCGGAAAAGAATTCGAAGGCGGTCAGGTCAAGCTTGCTCTGGAAGGCGTGCAGCACCGGCATGATCGAGTCGAAATCGGCGGTACCGAGGACCATTGCGGTGAGGTTTTTCGGCGCGCGATCCAGGCGCATGGTCGCTTCGACCACGAAGCCGAGGGTGCCTTCGGCGCCGATGAACAGCTGACGCATGTCGTAGCCGGTAGCGTTCTTGATCAGGTCGCGGTTCAGTTCCAGCACGTCGCCCTTGCCGGTGACCACTTTCATGCCGGCGACCCAGTTACGGGTCATGCCGTAGCGAATCACCTTGATCCCGCCGGCATTGGTGCCGATATTGCCGCCAATCTGGCTCGATCCTGCCGAAGCGAAGTCCACCGGGTAGTACAGGCCTTTTTCTTCGGCCACGTTCTGCAAATGCTCGGTGACCACGCCCGGCTGACAAACCGCGGTGCGGTCCGTGAGGTTCACGTCGAGGATCTGGTTCATATAGTCGAACGACACGACCACTTCGCCATTGGCCGCCACGGCAGCAGCGGACAACCCGGTACGACCGCCGGACGGCACCAGTGCCACCTTGTGTTTATTGGCCCACAGGACAATGGCCTGGACCTGCTCGGTGGTCTTGGGGAACACGATGGCGGTCGGGGCCGGGGCGAAATGCTTGGTCCAATCCTTTCCGTAAGCATTCAGAGAGTCGGCATCGGTCAGCACCTTGCCAGGCTCAACCAGGGTCTTCAGCTCATCAATCAGGGCAGGATTGGTCATCGACAGAACTCTCGAACAATTCATGGTCATCCTGAGAACGCTTCACGTCGCAGGAATGAGTGTTTAGCGGGGCGCATATGCTAGCATACCGACCCCGCAGGATAGTGCCCAAGGGCTGTTCTGCGGTGACGGCTTTCCTGCCGCTCGGGTCAGCGTCTGTTGACCATTTCCTGCCATTTTTCTCCGGGATACAGGTTTACGCAGATGAGCAAGACTTCTCTCGATAAGAGCAAGATCAAGTTCCTTCTTCTCGAAGGCGTCCACCAATCGGCTGTCGACGTCCTCAAGGCGGCGGGCTACACCAGCATCGAGTACCTCACCGGTTCTCTGCCGGAAGCCCAGCTCAAGGAAAAGATCGCTGATGCTCACTTCATCGGCATTCGCTCCCGCACTCAACTGACCGAAGAAATCTTCGATCACGCGAAGAAGCTCGTGGCCGTAGGGTGTTTCTGCATCGGCACCAACCAGGTCGACCTGGACGCGGCCCGTGAGCGCGGTATCGCCGTGTTCAACGCGCCGTACTCCAACACCCGTTCCGTAGCGGAGCTGGTGCTGGCCGAAGCGATCCTGCTGTTGCGCGGCATCCCTGAGAAGAACGCTTCCTGCCACCGTGGCGGCTGGATCAAGAGCGCGGCCAACTCCTTCGAGATCCGCGGCAAGAAGCTGGGCATCGTCGGTTACGGTTCGATCGGTACTCAACTGTCGGTCCTGGCTGAAGGCCTGGGGATGCAGGTGTACTTCTACGACACCATCACCAAGCTGCCATTGGGTAACGCTACTCAGGTAGGCAAGCTGCACGAGCTGTTGGCGATGTCCGACATCGTTTCGCTGCACGTACCGGAAACCGCCGCCACCCAGTGGATGATGGGCGAGAAAGAAATCCGCGCGATCAAGAAAGGCGGCATCCTGATCAACGCCGCCCGCGGCACCGTGGTCGAACTGGACGCCCTGGCGGACGCGATCAAGGACAAGCACCTGATCGGCGCAGCCATCGACGTATTCCCGGTGGAGCCACGCTCCAACGAGGAAGAGTTCGAAAGCCCGCTGCGTGGCCTGGACAACGTGATCCTGACCCCGCACATCGGTGGTTCCACCGCTGAAGCCCAGGCCAACATCGGTCTGGAAGTGGCGGAAAAACTGGTCAAGTACAGCGACAACGGTACTTCGGTATCGTCCGTGAACTTCCCGGAAGTGGCCTTGCCGGCTCACCCTGGCAAGCACCGCCTGCTGCACATCCACGAGAACATCCCGGGCGTGATGAGCGAGATCAACAAGGTCTTCGCCGAAAACGGCATCAACATCTCCGGTCAGTTCCTGCAGACCAACGAGAAGGTCGGCTACGTGGTGATCGACGTCGACGCCGAGTACTCGGACCTGGCGCAAGAGAAGCTGCAACACGTCAACGGCACCATCCGTAGCCGCGTGCTGTTCTAAAGAACAGCGGCGAGCTTGCGTGTAATAAAAAGGGAGCCCCTGCGAAGGGGGCTCCCTTTTTTTATTTCACATTGACGGTGATCTTCTCGGAAACGATCGGCGGCTCGAACGGTATGTGGTTGCTATCGCCCAGTTCCAGCTGCAGGGTGTGTTTGCCCGGCGTGAGCGTTATTTCAGCCTGGGTCTGCGCACCGCCGAAATGCAGGTGGTTGGCATCCTTGGGGATCGGCGTACCGGCGGCTGGCAGCTGATCGACGTCGATCAGCACGTGGTGATGACCGGTGTTCTTGGTGGTATCGCCCGCCGGTGCCAAGGCAATGTTCTCGACCGCGAACTTGACGACGACGGTCTGTGGAATCGTCGCACCGTCCTCGGGAGAAACAATGGACACTTCGGCGCCTTTCGGAGCCGGCGTTGCACTGGCCAGCACCGAAACACCCATCAACAGGCCAGCCAAAGCAGCACGTGACATAAAGGTTTTCATTCTCTTCTCCAGTTTTTCCGTAAAATTCGCGTGACCATGACAACTTCATGGCCATTCGTTGTCGAAGGCACTCGACAACCATAGCAAAGCGAGCCTGAATCAGAGGGTCCGCGATAAAAATTCAAAGGAGTGACCATGCGCTTTCTGCCTGGCCTGATCTGCCTGCTACCCCTTTTGAGCCCTTTGGCTCACGCCGAACTGATAGATGACGTCAACGACCGAGGCGAATTGCGTATTGCCGTTGAAGCCAACACACCCCCATTCAATTTCAGGGATGACGACAAACTCACGGGGTTCGAAGTCGAACTGGGCCAACTGCTGGCAAGTGAACTCGATGTCCGGGCCGACTTTGTCGTCACCGACGGCAGCGATCTGCTGACTGGCGTCGAAAGTGGCAAATACGACATCGCCATCAACCACATAGCAGTGACCCCAGACCTCCAGGATCGTTTCGACTTCAGCGAGCCTTACGTTCAAACCCATGCGCAATTGATCGCGCAAAAAGAACAGCCGCGCTCCATTCTGCTGGTGCAGTCGCTGACGGAAGAGAAACCTGAAACCAACCCGGCCGTGAGCCTGGCGATTCCGTTTCAGAAGGGTAATCCGGCGTTCCACGCCAGCCTGGAAAACGCGTTGCAGCGGATCAAGGATGATGGGCGACTGCAAGCGCTGGAGCAGAAGTGGCTGGGGGCGGATGCGGGTGTGGTACCGAAGCTGCAGAACTGAAATAAATGCAGAATCTGTGGGACCAAGCTCGCTCCCACAGTGTCTTGTGTCGCTCGTTAATCGAGTGTTGCCAATGCCTGCGCCGCCTGCAGCAACTCCAGCTCGCTGAACACCTGCACCCCATGGCGCCTGAGCAACGCCGCCGTCACGCCCTCGCCACTGACCTTCACACCACTGAATGTCCCGTCATAGGTCAGCAGATTGCCGCAGGACGGGCTGTTGGCCTTGAGGATGGCGATGCGGATGCCATGCTTTTGCACCAGTTCCAGAGCCTGATACGCCCCCGACAAAAACTGCGCACTGACATCCTCGCCCTCGGTAGTGATCACCAGCGCCTGGCCGTCGAGAACTTGCCCGCCCTGCCCGCCCGGAATTTCCGCCGCCGCCCGTGGCGTCGGCAAGCCGCCGGCGACCTCTGGGCACAAGGGTACGACCCGACCTTCATCAAGCCACTGCGCAAGCTGATCGAACGGCCCGCTGGCCCCGCCGTCGTAACGAACCCGGTGGCCCAACAGGCAGCGGCTGACGAGAATTTTCTGCATGATCAGAACGGCTCGTTACCGCGCCGGCGGAACCAGCCGGTCAGCGACAGGCGATCCCGGGTCGCGGGCAGGACTTCGTGGGGCACCTCTGCGGAGAGAAACACCACCAGGCAGCCGCCGATAGGCTGCACGTCTTGGACGCGATCATTGTCGAGGTACATGCGCAATTGGCCGCCGTGCTCGGGAAGCCAGCCGTCATTGAGGTAAACCACCGCCGAAACCATGCGCCGGTCGTCATCGCGAAAGCGGTCGACATGCTTCAAGTAAAAGGCACCGGGCGGGTACATCGCAAAATGGCTTTCGAAATCCTCCAGGCCGAGAAACAGACCGCGATTGATCGCCTCGCGCAGGCTGCCCATCAATCTCAGGTAGCTGTCGCAAGCCTCGGCCTGGCCGGGGTCAATCCACTGGATATGGTCGCCACGAATCCCTTCGCGGATCTCCGATGACGGCCCACGACCCACGGCGGCCGGAGCCAGCTCACCCTCGACAGCACGCTTGCGACACTCGGCCGCCAGCGCCTGGGTCAGATCCAGAGGCAGGAAAATATTCTGCTGCGACCAACCGTGCTCGGCCAGATCGTCGACGATTCGTAACAGCAGTGGGTGATCAGAGGATATTTGCATGCCGCGCATAGTATTCCTGTACCCGCAAATCCGACAGAGCCGCGCAGCGGGCTGATACGAATTCTCGACAAGTACGGATGCCGCACGGAGAATAGTCGCCTGCTGAGTGGAGTCCCTATGCGCCGTTTGCTTTTATCACTGCTGATGTTCTGCGTATTGCCCGCCTGGGCAGACGGTCACGACCAGTTGTACAAGGTCGCCGGCTGGCCGGAACAACGCGCGCATTTCAACGACGCCCTCTCGGCTGCTCAGCAACGCTATCAGGGCAGCCTGCCTCCAGCGGTGTTTCAGGCACTGGTCAATAACAGCAATCAGCGTTTTTCCGCCCAGGCCGTGGACCAGCGTGCCGAAGCGCAATTGCGCAATAAGCTCGCCAACCCCAAACCCGCGCTGACGTTTTTCCAATCGCCCCTGGGCAAGAAAATCGTCGCCGCCGAGCTGCTGGCGACCCGTCGCGACCAACTGGCAAAAAACGCCAAGGGTCTACCGAAAATGCAGGCCAGCGACAGCCGTCTGCTGATCATCGGCCATTTGGCACAAGCCCTGCCCGCCCGCGAGGCCGGCGCGGAAGTCAGCCTGGCGATTGCTGGCGTCGCCGCCGATAGCTTGAGCTCGATGATTCCCGGGCTGCTCGGTGCCGGTCAGGCACAGGGCATGCTGAACGGACAACGTCAGCGCCTTATGGACCAGATCGGCAGCGATATCAACAACACGCTGTTGTATGTCTATCGCGACCTGTCGGACGACGAGCTGGAAGAGTTCGCGACCTTTGCCGAATCGGCGGAAGGCCAGGCTTATTATCAGGCCGCATTGGCTGCGATTCGGGCGGGGTTGGCGGTGGGGCAGAGCAATTCGAACCTGACCCAATGAATTTCGGTGCCAGATAGATCGCTTTAGCGAGCAGGCCCTCACTGTCGCTAGGAGTTCCGGCCTTTTATCCGCCGGGTCAAAAACCCGAAATACTCCTGCCGCATCACCAACGTTTCATTCGCCAGATGATGCCGTGCCTCGGGCAGCATCAGCACCTGCGGCCGATCAAACTTGCCCCGCAAAACGTCCAGGTTGTGCTCCCAATCCACTGTCATGTCGGCTTGGCCCTGCACGATCAGCGGCCGTCGCGTGCTCGTGGGTGCGGCTTCGATACGCTTGATCCAGCGTGCCAGTGCGCCCACCCAGGCTGTCGGCAGGCGAAGCGGCTGCAACGGATCTGCTTGCAGGAACGGCAAAAACGCCGGGTCGTTGGAGTTCTCGCTGAAACGCCGGGCGATGGCTTTGACGAAAGGCTTGAGCAGGTAGTAACTCAGTTGCGACCAACCCCACGCCCGCGGCCGCACCAGCGGCGACAGCAGAATCACCTGACCCTGTGCCGGGCTGCTCACCCCCGCATTCAACACATGATCGATCACGATCGCCCCGCCGGTACTCTGCCCGCACAGGTGCCACGGTTGCGGCAAGTCGAGGGATTGCGCCTCGCCGAACAACCCTTGCAACGCGTCCTGATACTCGGCGAAATCCTTGATGCTCGCCCGTTCGCCACTGGACAAGCCGTGCCCCGGCAAGTCGCAGGCAATCACCGCAAAGCCCTGGTCCAGCGCCCACTCGATCACATGCCGGTAGAGCCCGGTGTGATCGTAGAAGCCGTGGATGACAAACAGCGTCGCCTTCGCCCGCTCGGGCCACCAGAACTGGCTGACCAGCTCATAACCATCGACCTCGAACCGCCCAAGGCCACTGCGCACCTGACGCTGCGCAAAATCCAGCCCGTAGAATCGTTGGTAAGCTTGCGCCTGTGCTGACAACGGCTGCCCGGCTGCCAGAGGCAGCAAGCTGGCGCGTAGAAGATCAGGGTCGAAAGTAGCCGGCATGGACGATTCCAGAACGTGAAACGGACTTTATAGGCCTGCGATATTCATCTGTCGCGGCAAGCATGGCAAGCTAGCCGACCTTCGAGGATTGAACCGATGCGCCCGCCCTTTCGCGCCACCCTGTTTGCCTGCCTGCTCGCCGTGGTGTGTGCCGGCGTGTTGTGGGCGGCCTACGACTGGTTCCAGGGGCGTTACCTGCGCACGTTCAGCGAGCACACCGCGATGTTTTCGGGGGATCCGCTGCGCCTTCCCGAATCCCTCGCCGGCCCTGGCGCCATCCGCCTGGTGCATTTCTGGGACCCGGCCTGCCCGTGCAATGTCGGCAATCAGCAACACCTGACCGAACTGGTCGAGCGCTATGTACCCCATGGCGTGGAATTCTATGTCGTGCAAAAACCCGGTAGCCACGGCCAATTGCCGGGTACCTTGAGCAGCCTCAAATCCATCGACATCCTGCCCGGCTCCGAACAAGTCCCCGCCAGCCCGGCCGTGGCGATCTGGGATCGCAGCGGCAAACTGGCGTACTTCGGCCCCTACAGCGAAGGCCTGACCTGTAATTCCAGCAACAGCTTTATCGAGCCGATTCTGCAGGCGCTCGATGAAGGCCGTGCGGTGAGTGCCACGCACACATTGGCTGTGGGGTGTTACTGCCCGTGGCCTGTCGATCCCGCGAAGTAGGCAAAGACCTGGTAATACGAATCCCTCCTACGGGCGATGCGTCAGACTGGCGCGTCGTGCTACACAGTGGCACCAGGAATCACAATAACAACAAGGAGTCACCATGAAACGCAGCCTGACCGCTCTCGCTCTGCTGATCGTCATGCTGGCCGCCGGGGCCGGCTGGTACCTATACAGCAAGCAGCCGTCACGCCAGGGCATGGTGGAACTGCAACATCTGCAAGGCTCTGTCACCGTGCGCTACGACGAGCGCGGCGTCCCGCATATCCGTGCCGACAACGAAACCGACCTGTACCGTGCCCTCGGCTACGTCCATGCCCAGGACCGCCTGTTCCAGATGGAGGTCTTGCGTCGCCTGGCCCGTGGCGAACTGGCTGAAGTGCTCGGGCCGAAACTGCTCGACACCGACAAACTGATGCGCAGCCTGCGCATTCGCGAACGCGCCGAAACCTACTTCGCGAACCTCGACAAGCAGTCGCCCTCCTTCATCGCCATGCAAGCCTATCTGGACGGCATCAACCAGTATCAGGACAGCCACGCAAAACCCGTGGAGTTCGACGTGCTGGGCATTCCAAAACGCCCATTCACGGCCCAGGACACCATCAGCATTGCCGGGTACATGGCCTACAGTTTTGCCGCGGCATTTCGTACCGAACCCTTGCTGACATTCGTGCGCGATCAACTGGGGCCTGAATACCTGAACATCTTCGATCTCGACTGGCAGCCAAAAGGCATGCTCAACGGGACCGCCCCCTCATTGGCCAGCGCCGACTGGAAAGACCTCAACGCCCTCGCCCGCCTGAGCGAACAAGCCCTGGCCGACAACGGCCTGCCACAGTTCGAGGGCAGCAACGCCTGGGTCGTCGCGGGCAGCCGGACCCAAAGCGGCAAGCCGCTGCTGGCGGGTGATCCGCATATCCGTTTTTCCGCGCCGTCGGTGTGGTACGAAGCGCAGCTCTCGGCGCCGGGCTTTGAACTCTACGGCCACTATCAGGCCCTGATGCCGTTCGCCTCCCTGGGCATGAACCACGACTTCGGCTGGAGCATCACCATGTTCCAGAACGATGACCTCGACCTGATCGCCGAGAAGGTCAACCCGGACAACCCCAATCAGGTCTGGTATCGCGGCAAGTGGGTGGACATGACGACCAGCGAGCAGCAGATCGCGGTCAAGGGCCAGGCGCCAGTCACCCTGGTGTTGCGTCAATCGCCCCACGGCCCGATCGTCAACGATGCTCTGGGCAGCGGCGTCGGCAAGACACCGATTGCGATGTGGTGGGCGTTTCTCGAAAGCCAGAACCCGATACTCGAGGGTTTCTATCAGCTCAATCGTGCCGACACCCTGGCCAAGGCCCGCGGTGCCGCGGCGAAAATCCAGGCCCCGGGCCTGAACGTTGTCTGGGCCAATGCCAAGGGTGACATCGGCTGGTGGGCGGCGGCGCAATTGCCCAAGCGCCCGGTGGGGGTTCGCCCGTGGTTCATCCTCGACGGCAGCACCGCCGAGGCGGACAAGGATGGCTTCTACCCGTTCAGCGCCAACCCCCAGGAAGAAAACCCGGCGCGGGGCTACATCGTCTCGGCCAACTTCCAGCCGGTGTCACCGACCGGCATGGAGATTCCCGGCTACTACAACCTTGCCGATCGAGGTCAGCAACTCAATCGTCAGCTCAGCGACAAAGCGCTCAAATGGAACCTGGAAAACAGCCAGCAGCTGCAACTGGGCACCACCACCGCCTATGGCCCGCGCCTGTTGGCACCGCTGTTGCCGGTGTTGCGTGAAGTGGTGAGCGATCCCGCCGAACTCAAACTGGTGGAGCAACTCGTCCAGTGGAAAGGCGATTACCCGCTCGACTCGATCAGCGCCACGCTGTTCAACCAGTTCCTGTTCAACCTGGCTGACGCGACGATGCACGATGAGCTGGGCAACGACTTCTTCGAAACGCTGCTCTCGACCCGGGTGATCGACGCCGCGTTACCCCGCCTGGCCGCCAGCGCCGATTCACCGTGGTGGGACAACCGCGGCACACTCGGCAAGGAAACCCGTGCCGACACGGTCAAGGCGGCCTGGCAAGCCAGCCTCGCGCACCTCAAGACCGCCCTCGGTGCAGACTCCGCGCAATGGCAGTGGGGCAACGCGCACACGCTGACCCATAGCCATCCACTGGGGCAGCAAAAGCCGCTGGACCTGGTCTTCAACGTCGGCCCCTTCGCCGCACCCGGCACCCATGAAGTGCCGAACAACCTCTCGGCGAAGATCGGCCCGGCTCCGTGGCCTGTCACCTACGGCCCTTCGACCCGGCGCCTGATCGACTTCGCCGACCCGGCCCACAGCCTGACCGTCAACCCGGTCGGCCAGAGCGGCGTACTGTTCGACAGTCACTATGAGGATCAGGCCGAGGCCTACATCGAGGGGATGTACTTCCAGGCACATCTCAATGACGAAGAAGTCACGGCCAATACCCGCAGCACCTTGAAGCTGTTGCCGGCGCGAGTTGCGCAGTAGAACTTTACTGACAGGGCTGGCCCCATCGCGAGCAGGCTCGCTCCCACAGGGATCTCTGTCGAACACAAATTTTGTGAACACCAGAAAAACCTGTGGGAGCGAGCCTGCTCGCGATGGGGCCCTGACAGACAACAACAATCTCTGCTCAAACCATCGCCGCAAAATTCAGTCTGAACTGCTGCGGCGTTACCCCCAGCCTGCGATTGAACACACTGCGCATATGCTGGGCATCGCGGAAACCGCATTGATAGGCCACGGTCTTGAGCGGCGCGCGGGTGCTTTCGAGCATCACCCGCGCCGCATCGACCCGTGCACGCTCGACAAACTCGGCCGGGGTGATTTTCGCTTCCCTGGCGAACACCCGGGAGAAGTTGCGTGCACTCATATTGGCGGCATTGGCCAGGTCGGCGATGGTCAAATCTCCCGTCAGGTTGGCCAGCACGTAATGCTGGACCATCGCCACCGCCGAATCCGGTTCGGCGTGGGGCACAAGGAACGGGCTGAATTGCGATTGCCCGCCCGAACGCTGGGTGAACACCACCAACCGCTTGGCGACATTCAACGCCACTTCCGGCCCGTGATCCCGGCCCAGCAGGTACAGGGACAGATCGATGCCCGCAGTGACCCCGGCCGAGGTGAACAGCTCCCCGTCCTCAACATACAGTCGATCCGCTTCCACCCGGGACGAGGGGCACAGCGCCGCCAGATCCGATGTGTCCTGCCAGTGCGTGGTGACCGTGCGCCCCTCCAGCAACCCCGCCCGAGCGAGTATAAACGCGCCATTGCAGATCGAGCCAAAGCGCTTGGCCCGCGCGCAGGCATCGCGTAGCCAGGTGTCGAATGCCGCGCCGAAACTCATGAACGGCAACTGCGGCCCCCCAGCCACCAGCAGCAGGTCATAAGCCTCCAGCGCTTCGCTGAAATGCCGATGGGCATTGAGTGCCAAACCGTTGGAGCACGCCATCATTCCGCGCTCGACGCCGATCACCTCAAGACGATAGTGATCCTGCGGGGCAAGGAAACGATTGGCCTCGGAAAACACATCCATGGGCCCGGTGACATCCAGTGACTGGACGCCGGCGAACACCACGATAGCTACGGTTTTACTCATGACGTGAATCGCCCTCCAGGGATCTGATTGCACCATCCCCTGTAGGAGCGAGCTTGCTCGCGATGTACACAAGAGCGCCGCGCTCATCCAGGCAGCCCCCGCCATCGTTGACGTCCATCGCGAGCAGGCTCGCTCCTACAGAGACTGCGTGCACCCTAGCCAATCCACAAGCAACAAGCGAGGTTGGCGCGATATGCACGCTCATTGGCCGGGATCGCAGCCATGGATCGATTGTCCGGTTTCGGGGGCCGGAACAGACTGAAACCCTCATCACGAAGAGGAAAACTCCATGAGCACCACCATCGCCGGCATCAGGATCCCGGACAGCGCGCTGGCCAAGGCCACCACCGAATACATCCGCGACATCGAGTCCGACCTGCTCTACCACCACTCACGCCGGGTGTTCCTGTTCGGCGCACTGAGCGGTGAGCGCAAGCGATTGGCCTACAACCCGGAGTTGCTGTACGTCGGCGCGATGTTCCATGACCTGGGCCTGGTGCAGGGTCATCGCAGTGACAATGAACGCTTCGAAGTCGATGGAGCCAATGCGGCAGCCGCATTTCTCAAGCCTTACGGATTGAACGATGACGACATCGAACAGGTCTGGCTCTCGATTGCCCTGCACACCACACCGGGCGTGCCTCAGCACTTGCGGCCTACTGTGGCGCTGGTCACGGCGGGCGTCGAGATGGACGTGCTGGGCATGGACTACGCGGCGTTTTCCAGCGTGCAGCGCGAAGCGGTGGTGCATGCGCATCCACGGGGCGAGGGATTCAAGGAGTGCATCATCTGCGCGTTTGCCGATGGTTTGCGCCATCGTCCACAGACCACGTTCGGTAATGTGAAGACCGATGTGCTGGCGGATCAGGAGCCGGGGTTCAAGCCGATGAACTTCGTCGAGGTCATCCGCCAATCACCCTGGACTGCATAAAAACCGCGTAGGAGGGATCGGGTTGGCCACAAGGGCCAACCCGACTTCAGGCTCAAGCCGCTTCCGGTGCCTGTGCGCGACGCACGTCCGGCTGCTTCCACGAATCGGCTGCCGCTTCTTCGATCGCTTGCTGGATCGCACGCTTGCGGCTTTCTTCGGCACGACGGCTGAAGAACCAGACCATGAAGGTCACGATCGACACTGCCAGCAGGATCAAGCTGGCCACGGCGTTGATCTCTGGCTTCACCCCCAGACGCACCGCCGAGAACACTTCCATCGGCAGGGTCGTGGAACCCGGACCCGACACGAAGCTCGCCAGCACCAGGTCATCCAGTGACAGCGCGAACGACATCATGCCGCCCGCTGCCAGCGATGGGGCGATCATCGGGATGGTGATCAGGAAGAACACCTTCCACGGCTTCGCGCCCAGGTCCATGGCCGCCTCTTCGATGGACAGGTCCAGCTCGCGCAAACGCGCCGAGACCACCACCGCCACATAAGCCGCGCAGAACGTGGTGTGGGCGATCCAGATGGTGACGATGCCGCGCTCCTGCGGCCAGCCGATCATCTGCGCCATGGCCACGAACAGCAGCAACAGCGACAGACCGGTGATCACCTCAGGCATGACCAGTGGCGCGGTGACCAGGCCACCGAACAGGGTGCGGCCCTTGAAGCGCGTAATGCGCGTCAGGACGAACGCCGCCAATGTACCCAGTGCCACCGCCGCCACCGCCGTGTAGCAGGCGATTTCCAGCGAGCGCACCACCGAGCCCATCAACTGGCTGTTGTCGAGCAGGCCGACGTACCACTTGATCGACCAGCCACCCCACACCGTTACCAGTTTGGAGGCGTTGAACGAGTAGATCACCAGGATCAGCATCGGCGCGTAGATGAATAGCAAACCCGCTATCAGCATGAAACTTGAGAAACGGAAGCGCTTCATTCCTTGCCCTCCATTTCTTTGGCCTGACTACGGTTGAACAGAATGATCGGAACAATCAGGATCGCCAGCATCACCACCGCCAGGGCAGACGCCACCGGCCAGTCACGGTTGTTGAAGAACTCCTGCCAGAGCACTTTACCGATCATCAGTGTTTCCGGACCGCCCAGCAGTTCCGGGATCACGAATTCGCCCACCACCGGGATGAACACCAGCATGCAGCCTGCGATGATGCCGTTCTTGGACAGCGGCACGGTGATTTTCCAGAAACTGTTGAAGGTGCTCGAACCCAGGTCGGATGCGGCTTCCAGCAGGCTCTGGTCGTGCTTCACCAGGTTGGCGTACAGCGGCAGGATCATGAACGGCAGGTAGGAGTAAACCACGCCGATGTAGACCGCCAGGTTGGTGTTGAGGATCTGTAGCGGTTCGTTGATCCAGCCCATGCTCATCAGGAAACCGTTGAGCAGGCCGTTGTTGCTGAGGATGCCCATCCACGCATAAACGCGGATCAGGATCGCGGTCCAGGTCGGCATCATGATCAGCAGCACCAGCACCGTTTGCATTTCCTTGCGGGCGACGGAGATGCCATAGGCCATCGGGTAGCCGATCAACAGGCAGAGGATGGTGCTGAACAATGCCATCTTCAACGAGCCGAGGTAAGCGGCGATGTACAGCTCGTCACCGGCCAGCATCGAGTAGTTGCCCAGGTTAAGCAGCAACTGCAGCTTCTGCTCGGCGTAGCTGTAGATTTCGGTGTACGGCGGAATGGCCACGTCTGCTTCGGCGAAACTGATCTTCAGGACGATGAAGAACGGCAGCATGAAGAACAGGAACAGCCAGATGAATGGGATGCCGATGACCACCTGACGGCCACCGGGAATTATTCGATTGAGACGGCGTTTGAATTTGCGCATGTTCATGAGCGAAGCACCACGCCGCTGTCGTCTTCCCAGTACACGTAGACCTGATCACCCCAGGTCGGACGCTGCCCGCGACGTTCGGCGTTGGCCACGAACGACTGCACCAGCTTACCGCTTGGCAGTTCGACGTAGAACACCGAGTGGCCACCGAGGTAGGCGATGTCATGCACCTTGCCGCTCGACCAGTTGTACTCGCAGGTCGGCTTTTCGGCGGTGACCAGCAGTTTTTCCGGACGGATCGCGTAGGTGACCGACTTGTCCTGCACCGAGGTGCTGATGCCGTGGCCCACGTAGATCTGGTGGTCCATGTCCTTGCAGGTAATGATCGCGTGGCCCTCGGCATCGTCGATCACTTCGCCTTCGAAGATGTTCACGTTACCGATGAATTCGCAGACCAGGCGGCTGGTCGGGGTTTCGTAGATGTCGATCGGGCTGCCGATCTGGGCGATCCAGCCCAGGTGCATGATCGCGATGCGCTCGGCCATGGTCATGGCCTCTTCCTGGTCGTGGGTCACCATGACGCAGGTCACGCCGACGCGCTCGATGATCTCGACCAGCTCCAGCTGCATCTGCGAACGCAGCTTTTTGTCCAGTGCGCCCATCGGTTCGTCGAGCAGCAGCAATTTCGGACGCTTGGCCAGGGAACGGGCCAGGGCCACACGCTGACGCTGGCCGCCGGACAACTGATGCGGCTTGCGCTTGGCGTACTGGCTCATCTGTACCAGCTTGAGCATGTCGGCCACCCGCGCATCGACTTCAGCGGCCGGCAACTTGTCCTGCTTGAGGCCGAAGGCGATGTTCTGCGCCACCGTCATGTGCGGAAACAAGGCGTAGGACTGGAACATCATGTTGATCGGCCGCTCGTAGGGCGGCATGTCAGTGATGTCTACGCCATCGAGGAAAATGCGCCCCTCCGTGGGCCGTTCGAAACCTGCGAGCATGCGCAGCAACGTGGATTTGCCCGATCCCGAGCCGCCGAGCAGAGCGAAAATTTCGCCTTTCTTGATTTCCAGGGACACATCGTCCACGGCAATCGTCTCGTCGAACTTCTTCGTGACCCGGTCGATTTTGACCAGTACCTGTTTAGGTGACTGGTCGCCCTCGAGGGCTTTCTTATAGGCGCCGGAGGCAACTGCCATTTACGAAACTCCCAACAAAATTTTCAGTTCGCTCAAGGTGAGCCTTGAAACTATTTACCCGACTTGACCTTGGTCCAGCTGCGGGTCATCAAACGTTGAATATTCGGCGGCAGCTCGATGGACACGTAGGTCTTGTCGAGCACCGCTTGCGGTGGATAAACCGCTTCGTCGGTGCGAATGGACTGTTCCATCAGTTTGTCCGACTTAGGGTTTGGGTTGGCATAGCCGACGTAATCACTGACCTGGGCAATCACCTCAGGCTTGAGCAAATAGTTGATGAAGGCATTGGCCTGCTTCACGTTGGCCGAGTCCTTCGGAATCGCCAGCATGTCGAACCAGAGCGCGCCGCCCTCTTTCGGGATCGAATAGGCGATGTTCACGCCTTTCTTGGCTTCTTCGGCGCGATTCTTCGCCTGGAAGATGTCGCCGGAGAAACCGATCGCCACGCAGATATCGCCGTTGGCCAGATCCGCGATGTATTTCGAAGAGTGGAAGTAGGTCACGTAAGGTCGCACTGCAAGCAACTTGGCGGTGGCCTTTTCGTAGTCCTTGGGATCGGTGCTGTTGGCATTCAGGCCCATGTAGTTGAGCACTGTCGGCATCATTTCATCGGCGGAGTCGAGGAAGGCTACACCACAGCTTTGCAGCTTCTTGATGTTCTGCGGCTCGAACAGCACGCCCCAGGAATCAATGGTGTCGACGCCCAGCACAGCCTTGACCTTGTCGACGTTGTAGCCAATGCCATTGGTGCCCCACAGGTACGGCACGGCGTACAGATTGCCCGGATCGTTCTGTTCCAGGCGCTTGAGCAGCACCGGGTCGAGGTTCGAATAATTCGGCAGCTGCGACCTGTCGAGCTTCTGGAATGCCCCGGCCTTGATCTGTTTGCCGAGGAAGTGGTTCGACGGCACGACCACGTCATAACCGGTACGCCCGGCCAACAACTTGCCTTCCAGGGTTTCGTTGGAATCGAAGACGTCATAAACCGGCTTGATACCGGTCTCTTTCTGGAAGTCGGCCAGGGTGGTCTCACCGATGTAGTCCGACCAGTTATAAATATGCACGGTGCCGGCGGCCTGGACACTGACAGCAATCGTCAGCCCGGCGCCGACCAGCATGGCTTTGCGCAAGAAAGAAAAAACAGGCAAGTGGAGGTCCTCTGAAATTAGTTGGGCCCAAGTTGCCCCGCGCTACATGACAACCGTGGTTGCCCGGCAACAAAACCGGCGCGCAACTTACCCTCGAAAAACCGTTCCAGCAAAATTTTTATACAGTTGCACCTGTGGGAGCGAGCCTGCTCGCGATGGTCGTCAACGATAACGATGGGTGCCTGACACCCCGCGGCGCTCTCAGGTTCATCGCGAGCAGGCTCGCTCCTACAGGCTAATTACTTATTTACCGGATTTGATCTTGGTCCAGCTGCGGGTCAATTCCCGCTGAGTCGCCGCTGGCAGGTCGGCGATGGCATA
Organism: Pseudomonas sp. GV085; assembly: GCF_003050925.1. GTDB lineage: Bacteria > Pseudomonadota > Gammaproteobacteria > Pseudomonadales > Pseudomonadaceae > Aquipseudomonas. Next base: position 321,861 of record NZ_QAOV01000005.1, read on the forward strand.
CAACTTGGCCAGCACATCGGCTGGCGGGTAGATGCCTGGATCGCTGGTGATGTCTTTGTCGACCAGAGCTGTTGCAGCGGCGTTACCGTTCGGGAAGCGTACGGCGTTGGTGATACCGGCCATGACTTCAGGCTTCTGCAGGAACGTCATGAACTTGTAGGCGCCCTGAACGTTCTCGGCATCCTTGGGAATCGCGACCATGTCGTAGAAGGTGCCAGCGCCTTCTTTCGGAATGGCGTAGCTGACTTTGACCTTGTCACCCGCCTCTGCGGCACGGGACTTGGCCTGCTGAACGTCACCCGAGTAGCCAACCGCTACACAGATGTTGCCGTTGGCCAGGTCCGAGATGTACTTGGACGAGTGGAAGTAGGTGATCGAAGGACGAATCTTGAGGAACAGATCCTCGGCTTTCTTGATGTCTTCTTTCTTCTGGCTGTCGGTTGGCAGGCCCAGGTAGTGCAGCGCGACCGGGATCATTTCGGTCGGCGAATCGAGGAAACTCACACCGCAACCCTTGAGCTTGGCAATGTTTTCCGGTTTGAGCAGCACGTCCCAGGAGTCGATGGTATCGACGCCCAACGCGGCCTTGACCTTCTCCGGGTTGTAACCGATGCCGATCGAGCCCCACATGTACGGGAAGGCGTGCTTGTTACCAGGGTCACTGACCGATACGGCCTTGAGCAGATCCTGGTTCAGGTTTTTCCAGTTAGGCAGCTTGGACCGGTCCAGCTCTTGATATACGCCGGCCTTGATCTGCTTGGCCAGGAAGTTGTTCGATGGCACGACCACGTCGTAGCCGGACTTGCCCGCCAGCAGTTTGGCTTCCAGGGTCTCGTTGCTGTCGAATACGTCGTAAACGACCTTGATCCCAGACTCTTTCTCGAAGTTCGCGATGGTGTCCGCAGCGATGTAGTCGGACCAGTTGTAGACGTGCAACACCTTGTCGTCCGCCTGAACCGCACCCGCCATCATGCCCGCGACGGACAGGGCGAGAAGTGTCTTGCCAGCAAGCTTTTTACCTAATGCCTTCATGCGTCATGCTCCAAATTTTTCTTTTTTGAACCACTTTGTTCAGCGGCAGAACCCTGACAACTGGAACTGCGGCTAGTCTGGCAAGATCCGAGGCGGTCTTTCAAGAAAAGACCGGCCTTTGTGACAGCTTTGAGCGAGAGCGCCGCAGCTCCCTCGCTCAGAGCCTAGCACTTAGCCCTGCAATGCACTCAGGGTCAGGTCAAGGCACTTGCGAGCCTTGGTTACCAGTTCATCGATTTCCGCCGGCGTGATCACCAGTGGCGGAGCGATGATCATGGTGTCGCCGACTGCGCGCATGATCAGGCCGTTGTCGAAGCAGAACTGACGGCAGATCATGCCGACGCCCTTGCCCTCGTATCGCTTGCGAGTGGCCTTGTCCTGGACCAGTTCGATGGCCCCCAACAGCCCGACCCCACGAACTTCACCCACCAGCGGGTGATCGTTCAGTTCCCGCAGACGCTTTTGCAAATACGGTGCCGTTTCTGACTTCACGCGCTCGACAATTTTTTCGTCGCGCAGGATACGGATGTTTTCCAGCCCCACAGCCGCCGCCACCGGGTGCCCGGAGTAGGTGAAACCGTGGTTGAAGTCACCGCCCTCGTTGAGCACGTCCACCACTTCGTCACGCACGATCAAGCCGCCCATCGGGATGTAGCCCGAGGTCAGGCCCTTGGCGATGGTCATCATGTCTGGCTTGAGGCCGTAGAAATCGCTGCCGAACCACTCGCCGGTACGACCGAAACCGCAAATCACTTCGTCCGCCACGAACAGGATGTCGTACTTGGCGAGGATTTCCTTGATGCGCGGCCAGTAAGTCGCTGGCGGAATGATCACGCCACCGGCGCCCTGGATCGGCTCGGCAATAAAGGCACCGACGTTGTCGACGCCGACTTCCAGAATCTTTTCTTCCAGCTGGTTGGCCGCCCAGATACCGAATTCTTCCGGAGTCATGTCGCCGCCTTCGGCGAACCAGTACGGCTGGGCAATGTGGACGATGCCCGGGATCGGCAAGTCGCCCTGTTCGTGCATGTACGTCATGCCACCCAGGCTCGCGCCAGCCACGGTGGAACCGTGATAGCCGTTCTTGCGGCTGATGATGACTTTCTTTTTCGGCTGGCCCTTGATCGCCCAGTAGTGACGAACCATACGCAACATGGTGTCGTTGCCTTCAGAGCCGGAACCGGTGAAGAACACATGGTTCATGCCTTGCGGCGCGATGTCGGCGATAGCCTTGGCCAGCTCCAGTACCGGCGGATGCGCGGTCTGGAAGAACAGGTTGTAGTAAGGCAGTTCGCGCATCTGTTTACTGGCGGCATCGGCCAGTTCATCACGACCATAACCAATCGCGACACACCACAGGCCGGCCATACCGTCGAGGATCTTGTTGCCTTCACTGTCCCAGAGGTAAACGCCCTTGGCATTGGTGATGATCCGCGGGCCTTTCTCTTTCAGCTGCTTGAAGTCGCTGAACGGAGCAAGGTGGTGGTCATTGCTCAGGGTTTGCCATTCACGGGTTTGCGGATTGTTGCTGGTCATGTGAATCTCCTAAAAAAATCAGGTGAAGGCGCCGCCAGGCAGCGGCGACGCCCGGCGTATCAGACGGCAAAGAGCAGGAATTCCCTTTCCCACGAACTGATCACGCGCTTGAAGTTTTCATGCTCGGCCCGCTTGACCGCGACGTAGCCAGTGATGAAATTTTTGCCCAGGTAACGCTCGATGGTCGCGCTGTTTTCCATGCGTTCCAGCGCGTCTTCGATGGTCAGCGGCAGGCGCAGGTTGCGGCGTTCATAACCACGACCCACCACCGGCGCACTCGGGTTCAGGCCTTCGACCATGCCGATGTAACCGCAGAGCAGGCTCGCGGCAATCGCCAGGTACGGGTTGGCATCGGCGCCCGGCAGGCGGTTTTCCACCCGACGGTTCTGCGGTCCGGCATCCGGCACCCGCAGACCCACGGTGCGGTTCTCTTCGCCCCACTCCACGTTCACTGGCGCCGAAGTGTCCGGCAGGAAGCGACGGAACGAGTTGACGTTGGGGGCGAACAGCGGCAACAGCTCGGGAATGAGTTTCTGCAGACCACCGATGTGGTGCAGGAACAGCTGGCTCATGGTCCCGTCTTCATTAGAGAAGATGTTCTTGCCGGTCTCGATGTCGATGATGCTCTGGTGCAAGTGCATGGCACTGCCCGGCTCGCCGGTCATCGGCTTGGCCATGAAGGTCGCTGCGACGTTGTGCTTGAGCGCGGCCTCGCGCATGGTGCGCTTGAACACCAGGATCTGGTCGGCCAGTGACAGGGCATCGCCGTGACGGAAGTTGATTTCCATCTGCGCCGTGCCGTCCTCGTGGATCAGCGTATCGAGGTCAAGGTCCTGCAGTTCACACCAGTCGTAGACGTCTTCGAACAGCGGATCGAATTCGTTCGCCGCTTCAATGGAGAACGACTGACGACCGATTTCCGGACGACCAGAGCGACCGACCGGCGGCTGCAGCGGGTAGTCCGGGTCGTCACTGCGCTTGGTCAGGTAAAACTCCATTTCCGGCGCCACGATCGGCTGCCAGCCTTTGTCGGTATAGAGTTTCAGGACTTTCTTGAGCACGTTGCGCGGCGACAGCTCGATCGGGTTGCCTTGCTTGTCGTAGGTATCGTGGATGACGATGGCAGTCGGCTCGATCGCCCACGGCACCAGGTACACCGCGTTCTGGTCGGGACGGCAGATCATGTCGATGTCGGCCGGGTCGAGCAGTTCGTAATAGATGTCGTCTTCGACGTAATCGCCGGTCACTGTCTGCAACAGCACGCTTTCCGGCAGACGCATGCCTTTTTCGGCGATGAATTTGTTGGTCGGCGAAATCTTGCCCCGGGTAATCCCGGTCAAGTCGGCGATCATGCATTCGACTTCTGTGATCTTGTGGTTTTTCAACCAATCGGTGAGCTGGTCGAGGTTGTTACTCATAAATGCCTCTAGGCTTGAGTTGTCTGACCCTTTTAAGGTCAGGCATTGTTTGACGCATCGGCGTCGCGTTGTAGAGCGTTTGCGCGGCAGATTATCGTGCCTGCCGACTCGGCTGCAGAAGCCGGGCGTGCAGAATCACGAGCGGTGCCCTGAACGATGGTCAGGCCGCTAGTGTGAATCGGTTCTATATTGAATGGAGTAACCGTAATGGGGGTGCCATCGCGACCGTCCAGAATATCGGACGGGGACGGTCGAACCGTCAGGGACGCAAGGATCACCGGAACCGCTGAGGCCACGGAACGGACGGGCGTGTCATCACTGATGTGATAAACATGCCGACCGACCTGTCTTGAGCAGTCGGTGACGCCGATTATCGGCAGGCGAGACATGAAGCACCCCGGTATTATTGCTGTTATGGGTTTGATTCGAGCTTAGCCTTGTTCATTTTTTTACACAACACCCCCGTAAAAAATACAACACGGCCCGCTCAAGCCTGCGGGCGCCACAGGGGCCAAGGGCATAAAAACGCCCCAAATCGCCTCAAAAAAGCCACGCGAGCGCTTTTTTAGGGCAAAAAAGGCCTCGCTTGACTTCGGCATGCCGTTCGGGTTGACTGGAATCTGAAAAGATCAATGATTGATATTTTTAACAACAAAGGTGTTGCATCATGTCGGTACCCCCGCGTGCCGTTCAGCTTAACGAAGCGAACGCGTTCCTTAAGGAACATCCTGAGGTTCTGTACGTTGACCTTCTGATTGCGGATATGAATGGTGTGGTGCGCGGCAAGCGCATCGAACGCACCAGCCTCCACAAGGTTTACGAGAAAGGCATCAACCTGCCGGCCTCTCTATTTGCTCTGGATATCAATGGCTCGACGGTGGAAAGCACTGGTCTGGGCCTGGACATCGGTGATGCTGACCGAATCTGCTATCCAATCCCCGATACCCTATGCAACGAGCCATGGCAGAAGCGCCCGACCGCGCAACTGTTGATGACCATGCACGAACTCGAAGGCGAGCCATTCTTCGCCGACCCGCGTGAAGTGCTGGCCAATGTGGTACGCAAGTTCGACGAAATGGGCCTGACCATCTGCGCCGCGTTCGAACTGGAGTTCTACCTGATCGACCAGGAGAACGTGAACGGTCGTCCGCAACCCCCTCGCTCGCCGGTTTCCGGCAAACGTCCGCACTCGACACAGGTCTACCTGATCGACGACCTCGACGAATACGTCGACTGCCTCCAGGACATCCTCGAAGGTGCCAAGGAGCAAGGCATCCCGGCCGACGCCATCGTCAAGGAAAGTGCCCCGGCGCAGTTCGAAGTGAACCTGCACCACGTGGCCGACCCGATCAAGGCCTGCGACTACGCGGTCCTGCTCAAGCGCCTGATCAAGAACATCGCCTACGACCATGAAATGGACACCACCTTCATGGCCAAGCCGTATCCGGGCCAGGCGGGCAATGGTCTGCACGTCCACATTTCGATTCTCGACAAAGACGGCAAGAATATTTTTGCCAGTGAGGATCCCGAGCAGAACGCCGCACTGCGTCACGCGATCGGCGGTGTGCTCGAGACCCTACCGGCGCAGATGGCCTTCCTCTGCCCGAACGTCAACTCGTACCGCCGTTTCGGCGCACAGTTCTACGTGCCGAACTCGCCGTGCTGGGGTCTGGATAACCGTACCGTGGCGATTCGCGTACCGACCGGTTCGCCAGACTCGGTGCGCATCGAACACCGTGTAGCCGGCGCCGATGCCAACCCGTACCTGCTGATGGCGTCGGTCCTGGCAGGCGTGCACCACGGTCTGGTCAACCAGATCGAGCCTGGCGCTCCGGTCGAAGGCAACAGCTACGAGCAGAACGAGCAGAGCCTGCCGAACAACCTGCGTGATGCACTGCGCGAGCTGGACGACAGCGAAGTCATGGCCAAGTACATCGATCCGAAATACATCGATATTTTCGTGGCCTGTAAAGAGAGCGAGCTGGAGGAGTTCGAACACTCCATCTCCGACCTCGAGTACAACTGGTACCTGCATACCGTTTAATCGGTTGCAGTAGTAAAAAAACGCCGCCGGCCTCATAGCCTGCGGCGTTTTTTTATGGCCGCCTGCGGCGGTTCGCTGGCAAGCCAGCTCCTACAGGAGGAATGCATTCAATTGTAGGAGCTGGCTTGCCAGCGAAGGCGTCTGGGCAGACAACACACAACCCGACTCGTACAATGCCCACTGCCCCGCAGGAGACTTCAATGACACGCGTAGCCACCCCCCGCAAACCCCGCGCACGCAGCCAGGCCCGGATCGATTCGATTCTCGATGCGGCCCGCACGCTGTTGGCCACCGAGGGCGTGGCCAGCCTGTCGATCTACAGCGTCGCCGAGCGCGCGGAGATCCCGCCCTCCTCGGTCTACCACTTCTTCGCCAGCGTGCCTGCCCTGCTCGAAGCCTTGACCGCCGATGTCCATGCGGCCTTCCGCGCCTGCCTGCAAGCCCCCATCGATCACCTGGCCTTGAATGGCTGGCGCGATCTGTCGCGACTGGTGGAACAACGCATGCTCGACATCTACGCAGAGGACGCCGCCGCTCGCCAACTTATTCTGACCCAACATGGCCTGACCGAAGTCACCCAGGCCGACCGCCAGCACGACATTGAACTGGGCGACCTGATGCACAAGCTGTTCGACCATCACTTCGAGCTGCCGACATTACCCAGTGATGTCGATGTGTTCGCCCTGGCCATGGAGCTGGGCGACCGGGTGTATGCGCGCTCGGTGCAACAGCACGGGCAGATCACGCCGCGCATGGCGGAGGAAGGAATGCGGGTGTTTGATGCTTACCTGGGGTTGTACCTGCCGCCTTACCTGCCCAAGCGCACCCTCGGCGACTGATGCACTAAATCACTTCGCAATCGTAAAGTGCCAGGCGTCGAATCACTGTTCCTGGTCGCAACAACCCGCCTGGAGCGACGACCGCGTTGGCACCGAGCCGCGATCCGTCGCCCAGCAGCGCGCCAAACTTGTCGCAACCGGTCGGCACCAGCACGCCATCGACCTGCACGTTCACAGCTTTGTCAGCACGCTCGTTGCGATAGTTGGCAACGATGCTGCCCGCTTCCAGATTGACTCCGGCACCCAATACCGAATCACCGACAAAATTGAAGTGCGCCAGTTTGCTGCCGCCAAACACGAAGGAAGACTTGAGCTCGGCGCCGGGGCCGATGATGCAATGCTCATCCAGCCAACAACCACCACGCAGATAAGCACCGGCGGCGATAAAACAGCCAGCGCCAATGATCAGCGGCGCCTTGAGAATGGCGCCCTCTTCGACCTGCGCCGTGCGGTGGACGGCAATATCATCCAATACCAGGTAATCATCATCCGGCAACTGCTTGAGTAGCTCGCGCACACGCTCGGGGGCATTGCTCACCAGCTCCCAGGGCGTCAGGTCGGCCCATCGGGCAAGCTTCGAGAGGGCCATACCATGAATGTAATCCGAAATCCTGACTGTCATCTTTGATCTCCCTGGCGCCAAACCTTGCTGCGAAAAAAATCCACACCGGACTCTACCACCGCCAGCAAGGCCAACAACAACCCCGAAGGGCTAAAACCCTCCGGGGTTGTTGTTTACGCATACGGCTTACAACTTGGCGATCGACACCTCGGTGGATTTCACAAACGCGATCACTTCACTGCCGACCGCCAGTTCCAGCTCTTTCACCGAGCGCGTGGTGATCACCGAAGTGACGATGCCGGACGCGGTCTGCACGTCGATTTCCGACAGTACGTCACCGAGGACGATTTCCTTGATGGAGCCTTTGAACTGGTTGCGAACGTTGATGGCCTTGATTGTCATGATGTTGATTCCTGTCGTTGGATAAAACTTGAGTTATTGAGCCCAGCGCAATTGCGTGGGCAAGGGTGAAACAGGTTCGGGTTCCGGCGGCTGGCCGGGCAGCGCCAGCACGCGATTGAGGACTTCGGTTTCCAGCGCCGCCAGCCGATGGGATCCACGGACCCGGGGGCGCGGCAGGTCCACGTGCAAGTCGTGGCCGACTTCACCGTCTTCGATCAGGATCACCCGATCGGCAATCGCCACGGCTTCGCTGACGTCATGGGTCACCAGCAACACCGTGAAACCGTGCTGCTGCCAGAGCCGTTCGATCAGTTGCTGCATTTCAATTCGGGTCAGGGCATCCAGCGCCCCCAAGGGTTCGTCGAGCAACAGCAGGCGCGGCTGATGAATCAACGCACGGGCCAAAGCCACGCGTTGCTTCTGCCCACCGGACAACGCTGCCGGCCACTCATTGGCGCGATCGGCCAGGCCCACCGCATCCAAAGCTTCAAGCGCTTGCGGCCGCCAGTTGCCCTTGAGGCCCAGACCGACGTTGTCGATGATCTTTTTCCAGGGCAGCAAACGCGCCTCCTGGAACATCAGCCGCGTGTCTTCCCGCGCGTCGCTCAATGGCGCGGCACCGGCGAGCAGCTCACCGCCCGAGGGTTTATCGAGGCCGGCGAGCAAGCGCAGCAAGGTACTTTTGCCGCAGCCGCTGCGACCGACCACGGCGACAAACTGGCCCGCCGGAATGTGCAGGTCGATCTCGCGCAGCACCTGCCGCGAGCCAAAGGTTTTTTGCAGCTTGCGCACTGCCAGCGGAATGCCGCGCAGCAGGCGTGGAGGTTGCTCCGCGATCATGCCGCACCTCCCTTGGTAACCTGATACGCCGGGTGCCAGCGCAGCCACACACGCTCAAGTCCACGGGCCGCGAGGTCGGCCAGCTTGCCGAGCACCGCGTACAACAGAATCGCCAGCACCACCACGTCAGTCTGCAAGAATTCCCGGGCATTCATGGCCAGATAGCCGATGCCGGAACTCGCGGAGATGGTTTCCGCCACGATCAACGTCAACCACATGAAGCCCAGGGCGAAGCGCACACCGACCAGAATCGAAGGCAGCGCCCCCGGCAGAATCACCTGCCAGAACAGACCGAAACCAGACAAGCCATAACTGCGCGACATCTCCACCAGCGCCGGATCGACATTGCGGATGCCGTGATAGGTATTGAGGTAAATCGGGAACAACGTGCCCAGCGCCACCAGGAAAATCTTCGCCGACTCGTCGATGCCGAACCACAGGATCACCAGCGGAATCAGCGCCAGGTGCGGCACATTGCGGATCATCTGCACCGAACTGTCGAGCAGGCGCTCGCCCCACTTCGACAGGCCGGTGATAAAGCCCAGGGTCAAACCGATGCCGCCGCCGATGGTAAAACCCAGCGCGGCACGCCAGCCGCTGATGGCCAGGTGCGTCCAGATTTCGCCGCTGCGCACCAGGCTCACGCCGGCTTCGATGACGGCAATCGGCGCCGGCAGAATCCGTGTCGACAACCAACCCGCCGACACACTCAACTGCCAGACCGCCAGCAGTAACAACGGCAACGCCCAGGGCGCCAGGCGGTGGATGATTTTCTTCATGACCGCGCCTCAGCTCTGGGACGCGGCTTTGGGCAGAATGTCGTTGGCGACCATCTCGCCGAACGGGCTGACGTAGCCGGCACTTTTTGGCAGTTCAGGACGCTCGACATCGAGGTGCGGGAACAGCAACTCGGCCACCCGGTACGACTCTTCCAGGTGTGGGTATCCGGAAAATATAAAGGTGTCGATGCCCAGGTCCGCGTACTCCTTCACACGAGCCGCCACGGTCGGACCATCGCCTACCAGCGCCGTACCGGCACCGCCGCGCACCAGGCCGACGCCGGCCCACAGGTTAGGACTGACTTCCAGGTTGTCGCGGTTGCCGCCATGCAATGCGGCCATGCGTTGCTGACCGACCGAATCGAAACGCGCCAGCGAAGCCTGGGCACGAGCGATAGTCTCGTCGTCGAGATGGGAGATCAGCCGATCCGCGGCTTTCCAGGCTTCATCGTTGTTTTCACGCACGATCACATGCAGGCGAATGCCGAAGCGCACGGTGCGTCCAAGCTTGGCGGCCTTGGCGCGGACCTGTTCGATCTTTTCCGCCACGGCGGCCGGTGGCTCGCCCCAGGTCAAGACCATTTCCACCTGTTCGGCGGCCAGGTCTTGCGCGGCATCCGAAGAGCCGCCGAAGTACAGTGGCGGACGTGGCTGCTGGACCGGTGGATAGAGCAATTTCGCGCCTTTCACGCTGATGTGCTGGCCGTCGTAATCGACGGTTTCGCCTTCCAGCACCCGACGCCAGATGCGGGTGAATTCCACCGAGGCCTGATAGCGTTCTTCGTGGCTGAGAAACAGACCATCGCCCGCCAACTCTTCCGGATCACCGCCGGTCACCAGGTTGAACAACGCACGACCGCCGGACAGTCGATCCAGGGTCGCGGCCTGACGCGCCGCCACCGTCGGGGAAATGATCCCGGGGCGCAGGGCGACAAGAAACTTCAAGCGCTGGGTCACCGGAATCAGCGATGCCGCCACCAGCCACGAGTCTTCGCACGAGCGGCCGGTAGGGATCAGTACCCCGCCGAACCCCAGGCGATCCGCTGCCTGTGCGACTTGTTGCAAGTAACCGTGATCGACGGCACGTGCGCCTTCAGCGGTGCCTAGGTAATGGCCGTCGCCGTGGGTAGGCAGGAACCAGAAAATATTGAGGCTCATGGAGTGGTCTCCTTGGGGAATCGAATTATTGGGCTTTGGTTACCGAGCTTTGGGCCACGACAGCCGGCGGCGTCCAGATCACGTCTTTGATGCTCAACGGCTTGGGGATCAGCTTGAGCTGGTAGAAGCTGTCGGCAATTTTCTGTTGCGCCGCGACCACTTCCGGGGTGAGGAACAGCGCGCCATAGCCCTGGCGTTTCACCGAGGTCAGGGTGATGTCCGCTGGCAGGCCGAGCAGCGGTGAAACCTGTTGGGTCACCTCTTGCGGGTTAGCCTTGGACCACTCGCCGATCGCACGCACTTCTTCGACCAGGGTCTTGATCACCTCGGGATTCTTCTGCGCATAAGGTTTGGTCGCCAGGTAGAACTGATGGTTGTCGACGATGCCCTGGCCATCGCGCAGGGTGCGCGCTTGCAGCTGTTGTTCGGCGGCGGCCTGGTACGGGTCCCAGATCACCCAGGCGTCGACGCTGCCACGCTCGAACGCGGCGCGGGCATCGGCCGGCGGCAGGAATACGGTCTGGATGTCGGTGTATTTGAGGCCGGCGTCTTCCAGTGCACGCACCAGCAGGTAGTGCACGTTGGAGCCCTTGTTGAGCACGACTTTCTTGCCCTTGAGATCCGCCACCGATTTGACCGGCGAGTCCTTCGGCACCAGGATCGCCTCACTGTGCGGCGCTGGTGGTTCATAGGCGACGTAGAGCAGATCGGCACCCGCTGCCTGGGCAAACACCGGAGGCGTTTCGCCGGTCACGCCGAAATCGATGGAACCGACGTTCAGGCCTTCGAGCAACTGCGGGCCACCGGGGAATTCAGTCCATTGCACGTCCACGCCTTGGGCGGCGAGGCGTTTTTCCAGGGTGCCTTTGGCTTTGAGCAGCACCAGGGTGCCGTATTTCTGATAGCCGATTCGCAGGGTCTCGGCCTGAGCTTGAGTAATGGCGCCGAAGGTGACAGCCGCAGCAAACAGAGCGACCAGACCACGACGCAAAATGACAGGGCGCATGGCGCTCTCCTTTTTGCAGTTGGGTTTTGGCTGCACCTGCTTGCCCGTTGGCGGGCGAGTAAGGCCAGTACTTCAGTTGTTTCGGTGAGGCTTAAATGCTCCAGCGAGCACTCAACAAACGTTCATTCAACAGACCTGGATCGAGCGGCCTGGGCCGTCGCGCCATGGCTCCGGAAAATTGCTCCAGCGCTTCATACAAACGTTGCTCCAGCTCCGGCGCCAGTTGCGCCAGCGCGCTGCCTTCACCGTAAGCGATCTGGCTGTCGACGGCGAAAATCCCCTGCAGCATTTCCTGGGCCTTCAAGGCCGACAGCACCGGCTTGAGCGCGTAATCCACCACCAGCATGTGGGCGATGCTGCCGCCAGTGGCCATTGGCAAAACCACCTTGTGGCTCAAGGCGCGTTCGGGCAGCAGGTCCAGCACGACTTTCAGCGCACCGGAAAACGATGCCTTGTAAACCGGTGTGGCAATCAGCAGGCCATCGGCGTTTTCAATCTGTTGCAGCAGGTCGATCACCTTGGGGCTGTCGAAGCGTGCGTGCAGCAGGTCTTCGGCCGGGAAGTCCCGTACCTGGTAACTCACCACTTCCACGCCCTGCTCTTGTAACCATTGCCGGGAGCGATCCAGCAGCACCCCGGAACGAGAGCGCTGGCTGGGACTGCCACCGAGTGAGACAACCAACATTCAGACGATTCCTTGCACGGTGCTGGCGATTCGCGGTTTGCGACCTCGCTTCGATGGAGTGACCTTAACAGCTGATTTATATATCCATAAATCATATTTATTCATTTGGTTATGCATTAAAGAAATATGCAGAGCAGATTCCTCCAGACAAAAAAAAGGCCGTCGAAACGGCCTGAAATCCCCTGTTTTGTGGGTACCTTGAAAAGATCGCAGCCTGCGGCAGCTCCTACAGGGATCGGCGTATGCACGTAGGAGCTGCCGCAGGCTGCGATCTTCTGACCTTCAACGGTTCGGCTGCGGCGTCAGGCGCAAGTAAGGCTTGACCGCCCGATAGCCCTTGGGAAAACGCTGCTTGATTTCATCCTCATCCTTGAGCGACGGCACGATCACTACCTCATCACCGTCCTGCCAGTTGGCCGGCGTGGCCACCTTGTAGTTGTCGGTGAGTTGCAACGAATCGATCACCCGCAGGATTTCGTTGAAATTGCGCCCGGTGCTCGCCGGGTAGGTGATGGTCAACCGGACCTTTTTGTTCGGGTCGATCACGAACAGCGAGCGCACGGTCAGGGTGTCGTTGGCGTTGGGATGGATCAGGTCGTAGAGGTCCGAGACCTTGCGGTCGGCGTCATCCAGGATCGGAAAGTTGACCACGGTGTTCTGCGTCTCGTTGATGTCCTCGATCCACTTGTGATGCGACTCGACAGGGTCAACGGACAGTGCGATCGCCTTGACGCCGCGCCCCGCGAATTCATCCTTGAGTCTGGCGGTGAAGCCCAATTCGGTGGTGCACACTGGCGTGAAATCCGCCGGATGGGAAAACAGCACGCCCCAGCTATCGCCCAGCCACTGATGAAAACGGATGATGCCGGCGCTGGAGTTCTGTTCGAAATCGGGGGCGATATCGCCAAGTCTGAGGCCCATGGTGCTGCTCCTTGTGAATGCTTGATGGGCTCAACTGTGCCTGTGTTTTTTATCTATTAAAAAGAATAAATATCGATTTATTTAGATCATAAAGAAATATTAAAAATCTGTTCACTGGACGTGCACGCACAAGCCGCCGAACATCGTCCACAAGGTTCGAGAAGGCCTTGAGTTGCTGCAAAGAGGGAACTTCAAGGCGGGATTACGGGGGTGAACCCGTCTTGAACATGTAAAAGCCCCGCCCGGTGCAATACCGGGCGGGGCTTTTTTTGTCTCGGTTACGCGAGCGCTATTACAACAGCGGAATCGAGTAGCTGAGGATCACGCGGTTTTCGTCCTGCGAACGCGTGTTCGGCAGGTCGGTGCGCCAGGTAGCGTTTTTCCATGTCAGGCCCAGGTTTTTCAGCGGACCTTCCTGAACGACGTAAGCCACGTTCAGATCGCGCTCCCACTCGGAAGCACCATTGGCAGCCTCGCCACCCTTGGCGTTAACGGTATCGATATTGTCGCCATGCAGATACACCAGGCCCGCCGTCAGGCCAGGTACACCGACCCTGGCGAAGTCGAACGAGTAGCGTGCTAGCCAGGTTTTCTCGCCGGCACGGGCGAACTTCTGGATTTGCGAATCGGTGATGGTGTAGTTCGACGAACCGTCACCCTGGTTCAGCCAAGGGAAGTCGCTACTGCCGTTGCTGACCTGGTAACCGGCGCCGAAGGTGTGACCGGCAACGGAGTACAGGAACAAGCCGCTGTACAGGTTGTTGTCGACCTTGCCTTTACCGTTGGCTGCACCGCTGTAGTTGCCAGTGGTGAAGAACAGAGGGTCGTGGCCGTTGGCACCGTCGTCGGAACTGTTGAAGTAACGCAAGTCCGACTTCAACACGCCAGGGCCGATAGCCCAGTTGTGCACCAGACCCAGGAAGTGTTGCTTGTAGAACTCTTCCAGATTGCCGTAGTAGTACTGGGCCGTCAGGTCCTTGGTGATCTTGTAGTCGCCACCGGCATAGATGAACTTGTTGCTGTCGCGGAATTTGGTGCCGCGAGTGTTCGCGCCCGAAATCGACATCTGCTCATTGTTGCTGGAGTTACGGCCTTTGACGGCTTCGATCTGGCCACCGACCAGCGACAGGTCCTTGATCTCGGCGGAAGCGATCTGGCCACCCTGCCAGGTTTGCGGCAGCAAACGACCATCGTTGGTCACGATCACCGGATTTTTCGGCTGCAGGGTGCCCAGCTTCAGTTCGGTCTGGGAAACCTTGGCTTTGGCGGTCAGGCCCAGGCTGGAAAAATCATCAACTGCCTCGCCGTTGGATTTGCTCGGGAAAACCGTACCGCCGTAAGAGGTCGCCGTGGCGCCGTTGGTACCGCCGCCCGAATCCAGCTTGACGCCCAACAGGCCGATCGCATCGATACCGAAGCCGACGGTACCCTGGGTGTAACCCGAGATGAAGCGCAGATCGAAGCCTTGGCCCCATTCTTCGTTTTTGTTCGGGCCGGTGCCGTCACGGTAATCGGTGTTGATGTAGAAGTTACGCAGCCCCAATGTTGCCTTGCTGTCTTCGATAAAACCCGCGGCGCTTGCCTGCTGGGTCAATACCCCGACGGCCACAGCCATGGCCAGGGTGGACTTGTTCATGTTTCGCTCCTCTCGTTTCTAATTCTGATGTTCCTGGTCCCGAATCGATTGCCCGGGATCCTGAATGCATAAATTCGCGGTAAACCGTCTAGACCGGTCATTTGGCGGGCCGCGGGATACATGGCCTTAAAGCCAATAAGAGTTTTTAATATTTTTTAATTCCGTTTTGGAATATGACTTCCCACAACAGATCCGAGGTATCGGCAGCGAGGCCAATTCCTGTAACTGATCAATTGTCGAGGGAGGAAAATGCCAAATCCGAGCTCATGGATGAGTGTCGGACAGGTGCACTTTAAGGCGCGGATTAAAAAACCAAAAAGAATAAAAAATAAATACAACCTTTGATTATGGAATATAAAATTCAACGCGAAAAAAAACCCCGCCAATCGACGGGGCTCTTTTCTTACGGCTATTACATGAAGCTGTAGGTGTAGTTGAAGATCAGACGGGTCTGGTCTTGGTCAAGGGTGCTGGTGTTACCACGGTAGGTACCGTGACGCAGCGTCGTACCAAACCCTTTGAGTGCGCCCGTTTGAATCACGTAATCAATGCGCGCGTCGGTCTCGTGTTCACTCAGGTCTTTACCAACACCGTTGGTAGCCTTGATGTCCTGG
This sequence comes from Pseudomonas sp. GV085, assembly GCF_003050925.1. GTDB lineage: Bacteria > Pseudomonadota > Gammaproteobacteria > Pseudomonadales > Pseudomonadaceae > Aquipseudomonas. Next base: position 337,333 of record NZ_QAOV01000005.1, read on the forward strand.
CCATTCAAGTAAGCAATCGAAGCTTTCAAGCCTGGTACACCCAGGGAGGCGAAGTCATAGGAGTACTGACCGAACGTGGTGTTTTCACCGGCACGGATGAAGCTACCAACCGTGGCGTCGGTAAACGAGTAGAAGCTCGCGCCGCCGGCACCTTCAGGATTACCGTTGTTATCGACAAGGTTGCCTTGGTTCAAGAAAACGAAGCCGCCGTCATCGTTGACACGCTGATGCCCGATCAGGAATGCGTTGCCACCCAGGGTATAGGTGAACATGGCGCTCCAGGTCTTGTTATCGACCACGCCCTTTTCCTTGGCGAAGCCATTGTTGTTGTTGAACTGGAAGCCCGGATCACCGTTCTTGCCGTCGGAGCTGCTGTCGAAATAACGGATATCGGTCTTGAACGACTGATTGGCCGCGATCGGGTAGACGTGCACCAGACCGAGGAAGTTCTGCTTGTAGAAGTCTTCCAGGTTCGCATAGTAGTACTGCAGCATGAGGTCTTTGGTGACCTTCCAGTCAGCACCGCCGTAGAGGAATTTGTTGCTGTCCTCAGTAGCGCCAGCCACAGACAGGCCAGTGGAGTTCGAGGAGGCGCGACCCGACGCGTGCTCCAGTTGACCAAAGTTAAAGGTCACATTGTCGATTTCTTTGGAGGTGATGGTGCCACCTTCAAAGGTCTGCGGCAGCAGACGGCTGTCGTTCGCGATCAGGATCGGCAGGTTAGGTGCCAGGGCGCCACCCAGGTGAGCTTCGGTCTTCGAGAAGCGCGCCTTGACGTTGCCATCCAGACGGCTCCACTCGTCGGCCGCCTCATTGCCATCGCTAGGGAAGAACGAGTTGCTGTTACCGGTCGGGTGATGCCCCTTGCCACCATCCAGGTGGATGCCGACGAGTGCCTGGGCATCGATACCGAAGCCGACAGTACCCTGGGTAAAACCGGACAGGTAATCGAATTTGAGACCCTCAGCGGTTTCTCGCTGACGGTTGGCAGGAGTGCTCGCACCTTCACGCATATCGGCGTCGTAATACATGGTGCGAGAGCTGATGGAAGCCTTGCTGTCTTCCAGGAAACCGGCGGCGCCTGCTTGCTGCGCCAATACCCCAACGGTCACGGCCAGAGCCAAGGTGGACTTGTTCATTGTGTAGCTCCTCTCGATTCTAATTCTTGTGTTCCTGGTCTCGAGTCGATGCCCGAAATCCTAAGATGCGCGATTAGCGCCAAAGCGTGACCTACAAGTCAATCGTAACCATGTGTGTCTACGACCATAGTCTAATCCCCGGTTTTTTGGTCCTTGCAGGGTCATGAATTCGTCATAAACCTGAAAAGAATTGACTACTTCTTTTCTAATACCGTTTAGGAATTTAGCTCCCCACTCCCCAACTACCACAGAATAGAGGGTTTGGCTCACAAGCCAATTCCTAAACGGTATTTATTTTTGCTTTTTTAGATCGATTAGTTTCTTACGCAATTCGGAAACAAATCTTTTACCGAAAGGCGGTCCCATGACGTCCAAACGCGCACTATCCGGATCAATTGTTACAGTTTGTGTATCGTTCGCGTTTTCTTTCACTTTGAGGTCTGGGTCACGCGCAAGGATTACGTCGACAAACATCCGCAGGTCGTGGCCGGTTCCGCTTTTCCGGATGCCAGGGTGCAACAGAGTACTGCGCTGCTGAATGGCGGCACGGCCAAGGAGATTGGCGAGACAGCGAAATTCTTGAAGGAACAAGGGAAGGTCGAGACGGTGCTGCCGGAGTATTCGCCGCATGTCAGTGCGAGGTTGGTGCAGCAGTAACGCGAACTCTGTGGCGAGGGAGCTTGCTCCCGTTGGAGTCCGAAGGACTCCCAGTTGGGGCCGCTACGCGACCCAGCGGGAGCAAGCTCCCTCGCCACAAAAGCCAGAGCGTTACAGGGCTTTTTCGAAGATTTTCGAATTACGCTGATAGTTGTACAGCGACGCCCGCGCCGACGGTAGCCGGTCGACGCTGCTGGGTTCGAAACCACGTTCGCGGAACCAGTGCGCGGTGCGGGTGGTGAGGACGAACAAGGTTTTCAACCCCTGAGCCCGCGCGCGGTTTTCAATGCGTTCCAGCAGTTCATCGCCGCGACCGCCATGGCGGTACTCCGGATTCACCGCCAGGCACGCCAGCTCGCCCGCGTCCGAATCGGCGATTTGGTACAGCGCCGCACAGGCGATGATCATGCCTTCGCGTTCAACCACACTGAACTGCTCGATTTCGCGCTCCAGCACCTCACGGGAACGGCGCACCAGGATGCCCTGCTCTTCCAGCGGACTGATCAAGTCCAGCAAACCACCGACGTCTTCAATGGCCGCTTCGCGCACCACTTCGAACTGTTCCTGGGCGACCAGGGTGCCGCCACCGTCGCGGGTGAACAGCTCGGTCAAAAGTGCACCGTCTTCGGCGTAACTGACGATATGGCTACGAGCCACGCCGCCACGGCAAGCTTCGGCCGCGGCATCGAGCAATTCTGCCTGATAGTTGCTGCCCAGCCGTTGCAGATGCGCTGGCACTTGCTGCGGACGCAGTTCACGCACCAGGCGCCCGTGTTCGTCGATCAGGCCCAGGTCAGCGCCGAACAGCAGCAGCTTGTCCGCGCCCAGATCGATGGCCGCGCGCGTGGCGACGTCTTCGCAAGCGAGGTTGAAAATCTCCCCGGTCGGCGAATAGCCCAGCGGCGACAGCAACACGATGGAGCGCTCGTCCAGCAGACGGTTGATGCCCTTGCGGTCGACCCGGCGCACTTCGCCGGTGTGGTGATAGTCGACGCCTTCGAGCACGCCGATCGGGCGTGCCGTCACCAGGTTGCCGCTGGCCACCCGCAGGCGTGAGCCCTGCATCGGTGACGAAGCCATGTCCATCGACAGGCGAGCCTCAATGGCAATGCGCAACTGGCCGACCGCGTCGATCACGCACTCCAGGGTCGCGGCATCGGTAATGCGCAGGCCGTGGTGGTAATGCGGGGTCAGGCCACGGGCAGCGAGGCGCGCTTCGATTTGCGGGCGGGAACCGTGAACCAGCACCAGACGCACACCCAGGCTGTGCAACAGCACCAGGTCGTGGACGATATTGCCGAAGTTCGGGTGTTCAACGCCGTCGCCGGGCAGCATGACGACAAAAGTACAATCGCGGTGGGCGTTGATGTAAGGCGAAGCGTGACGAAGCCAATTGACGTATTCGGGCATGAACCTGGGCCTGTAATAAATAGCAGCCGAAAAAAGGGCGAAACTGAAAACGCACAGCGGGCTGATGGTTATCGTCGGAACAGGCTTGGCAACACGCGCGCTCTCCTCATGAATACGGGTTTGGGTACCGGCAATTTATACGGCTTGTCAGGCAAATCACAGACCCTGTGCAGGAGCGAGCTTGCTCGCGATGAACCCAAGGACGACGCGTCCATTCAGAAAGATCGCGTAATCGTTGAAGTCCATCGCGAGCAAGCTCGCTCCTACAGGTCTTGCGCAGTTTGGGCCGGGGTCAGGCAATAGTGTTCGATCAGTTGCCTTAATAGATGCACCGTAGGCTGCAAACGTGACATTTCGAGGTATTCCCCCGGCTGATGGGCGCAGGCGATATCACCCGGGCCAAGCACCAGCGTTTCACAGCCAAGGCGCTGAAGATAAGGTGCTTCGGTGCCGAACGCCACTGCTTCGGCGCTGTGACCGGTGAGCTTTTCGGCAAGGCGCACCAACTCGGCGTCCTCTGCCTGCTCGAACGGCGGCACTTCGGGGAACAGCGGCGCGTAATCGATCTTGACCTGATGCCGCTCGGCAACCGGCTTGAGCTTCTGCAGGATCTCGGCGCGCAGGACTTTGGGGTCCATGCCGGGTAACGGCCGCAAATCGAATTCCAGCGAACACTGGCCGCAGATGCGGTTGGGGTTGTCGCCGCCATGGATACAGCCGAAATTCATCGTTGGTGTCGGCACGCCGAATTGAGGATTGCGGAATTCGCGCTGCCATAACAAGCGCAGGCCACGCAATTCACCGATGGCATCGTGCATGGCTTCCAGAGCGCTATGGCCCAGGCGCGGGTCAGAGGAATGACCGCTCTGCCCGAGGATGTCGATGCGCTCCATCATGATGCCTTTGTGCATGCGGATCGGCTTGAGCCCGGTCGGCTCGCCAATCACCGCCGCCCGCCCCAGCGGTCGCCCCGCTTCGGCCAGCGCGCGGGCGCCGGACATCGAGCTTTCTTCATCGCAGGTGGCGAGAATCAGCAACGGTTGTTTGAACGGTTGGTCGAGCAGCGGTTTGACCGCCTCGATCGCCAGGGCGAAAAAACCCTTCATGTCGCAACTGCCCAGGCCGACCCAGCGACCGTCGACTTCAGTCAGCTTCAACGGGTCGGTTTGCCACAGCGCACCGTCGAACGGCACGGTGTCGCTGTGCCCGGCCAGCACCAGACCGCCGGGACCGGAACCGAAACTGGCCAGCAGGTTGAACTTGCCCGGGCTGACTTGCTGGATCTCGCAGGTAAAACCCAGCTCACCGAGCCACGCCGCCAGCAGGTCGATGACCGGGCCGTTGCTTTGATCGAGACTGGGTTGGGTACAACTGACCGACGGTGCAGCGATCAACGCAGCGAATTGTTCTTTCATCGACGGCAATGGCATCGCTGACTCCCGGCACCCGAATTGAAGTCCATCATAGAACCAACCGATGACAGGAATAAACCGTCTCGGCGCGCACTAACCTTGAGTCCTGTACACTGCACGACCTTGGCAGCCACACATTCCCCCGGCTGCGCTCCCGATCCTGGATTTTCCGGCCATGCAGAAAGAAACCGAAATCAAACTCCGCGTCAGCCGCGAAACCCTCGCCGCTCTGCGCGAGCACCCATTACTGAAAAAACGCAACAAAAGTGGCTGGGAACGCCGTGAGTTGATGAACCAGTACTTCGACACGCCCGAGCGCGACCTGGCCCAGGCCAAAGTCGCACTGCGCCTGCGCAAGGATGGCGACGACGTGATTCAGACCCTCAAGACCCGCGGCCAGAGCGTCGCCGGTTTGTCGGTACGTAACGAGTACGACTGGAACCTGCCCAAAGCCAAGCTCGACCTGAAGAAACTCGACGGCGAATGCTGGCCCGAGGAACTGGCCGAGCTTGACAAGAAAACCCTGAAGCCGATCTTCACCACCGACTTCGTCCGCGAACGGGCGGAAATCGCCTGGGGCCGCGGCAAGACCAAAGTGGTCATCGAAGCCGCGCTGGACCTGGGTCACGTCGTGGTCGGCAAGCAGAAAGAAGAAATCTGCGAGCTGGAACTGGAACTGCGCGAAGGCGAGCCGGCTGCGTTGCTGGAACTGGCCGCCGAGCTGGCCGAGAAACTGGCTTTGATGCCGTGCGACATCAGCAAGGCCGAGCGCGGTTATCGCCTGTACGACGCCCACAGTTACTCGTTGAGCCTGCCGGCGCCGCAGATCACCGCCGAAACGCCGCTGGACGACGCGTTCGCCGCGCTGAGCTGGCATTTGCTGGGCAGCAGCCAGCGTTTGGCCGAACAGTATCGCTTCAATGGTCACTGGCGCCTGTTGCAGGACTGGGTCGAAAACCTCGCGGAAATGCGCGCGCTGATCAGTAGCCTGGGCCAGGCCGCTCCGCGTCAGTCGACCCACGACCTGCGTATCGCCCTCGATGCCTTGCTGGAAGACTGGCGCCCGCTGGTCCAGGCCGGCCTGGAAGATGAAGACGTGCGCAAAGCCGCACCCGAGCAGTTCCTCGAAGAACTCGAAGACCCGCGCTGGGGCCTGTTCTCCCTGACCACCTCGCGCTGGCTGCTGGCCCGCACCTGGGCCGCCGACCGCAACACCCGTGGCAATCGCCAGGGCGCTGCGCAACTGGGCAGCTGGTTGCCGCGCCTGCTGGGCGAGGAAGCCACTTCGTTGCAATTGCAGCGCTACCAGCAACAACCGGAAGACCTGGCCGAACAACTGCCGCGCATCGAACGCATCCAGGTCTGGCTGCACCATGCGCGTAACGTGCTGGAGATCCCGGAAATGGATCGCCTGTACGGCGAGCTGAACAAACTGGCGCAACTGGCCAACGAATCGATCACCGACGAAGTCCTGGATGCGCGCAAGCAGCAGGCGATTGCGGTGTATCAGAACCGTGCCTGGAAGATGCTGTTGCGTTTGTAATCCTGAAAAGATCGCAGGCTTCGCCAGCTCCTACGGGTGTACTCCATCCGAATGTAGGAGCTGCCGCAGGCTGCGATCTTTTTTGCTTTATCGCACCACCGGCAAACTGGTCGTCGACTTGATTTCCGACAACGCCACGATCGAATTGACCTCCTGAATCCCCGGCACCATCGACAGCTTCTCAAAGAAGAAGCGCTCGTAGGCCTCGATGTCCGCCGTGACAATCCGCAACAAGAAATCCACTGCCCCCATCAGCACATGACACTCCAGCACCTCCGGAAAGCCGCGAATCGCCTCGGTGAATTCGGTGAAGTTCGAACGCCCGTGGGCATTGAGTTTCACCTGCGCGAAGATCTGCGTGTTCAGGCCGATTTTCTTGCGGTCGAGCAAGGTTACCTGGCCGCGAATGATGCCCTCCTCTTTCATCCGCTGAATCCGCCGCCAGCACGGCGACTGCGAGAGCCCCACCTGCTCGGCGATCTGTGCGCTGGAAAGCGAGGCATCCTCTTGCAGCAAGGCGAGGATCTTGCGGTCGTAGCTGTCCAGCTCGCTTTGCATAAAAAATCCATTAACCGAGTAACAAGTGAATTGATTGATTCTTCATTTCTGTAATAAAGCCAATCATAGAGAAGAAATACCCGGCATAGGATGTAAACATTTCTCCAATGATTTTGGAGCCAGACCATGCCGTATCTCGAAGCCGTGAACACCCCACCTGCCCGCGCCGATGTCTGGAACGTCGGCAACGCCCACCGCCGGGTTCGCTATCAAATGCAGGCCGAAGCAGAGCCGGACCTGCTGTGTCGCGCCCTCAATTTGTTCGCCTTGCAATTGCTCACCCCGGAACAGGTCAACGCGCAGCGCCAGGACGACTGGCTGGCCATCGAGATCGTCATCGACGGTTTGAGCTGGCACCGTGCGCAAGTGATTGCGGAAAAACTTCGTAACCTGATCAGCGTCTGCTCGGTGAAGCTGCAAGAAGCTGATTCTGCCTGGACCGAAGCGGTTCAAGCGGCGGGTTGAAAAACTCCGAAACGGCTTCGTCGGGTAGTGGCCCAGCGGTCAGCCGGGCCACGGCTATCCTTTGCGCACTGTCGTTCAAAAGGAGCCCGCATGTCCGTACATATCGCCCTTCAGGACCGCTGGCTGGATCTCAATGATGTGCTGCGCGAACTCGTCGCCCAAGGCTTTATCAGCCAGGATTCGGCCGAACACGCGCTCAATGCCCGCCGCCGCAACGCCACCCATGGCCAGATGCATCCGCTGGAGTTCATCGCCAGCCAACAGCTGGACGATCTCAGCCGCCCCGGCAAAACGCTGGACCTCGAAAGCCTGACCCTGTGGCTGTCCCGGCAGGCCGGTCAACCTTACCTGCGCATCGATCCGTTGAAAATCAACGTCGCGGCCGTGACCCCGCTGATGTCCTATGCCTTCGCCCAGCGCCACAAGATCCTCGCGGTAGCGATCGACCGCGATGCGGTGACCGTGGCCAGCGCCCAGCCTTATGTCAGCGGCTGGGAGGCTGACTTGACCCACGTGCTCAAATTGCCGATCAAGCGCGTGGTGGCCAACCCGGTGGACATCCAGCGCTTGAGCGTCGAATTCTTCCGCCTGGCCAAGTCGGTCACCGGGGCGAACAGCGCCGATCCGCAAGTCAGTACCCTCGGCAATTTCGAACAACTGCTCAACCTCGGCGCCAGCGACCAGGAGCCGGACGCCAACGACGCACACATCGTCAACATCGTCGACTGGTTGTTCCAGTACGCGTTCCAGCAACGCGCCAGCGACATCCACATCGAACCCCGGCGCGAGCAAGGCACAGTGCGCTTTCGCATCGACGGCGTGCTGCACAACGTCTATCAATTCCCGCCCCAGGTCACCGTGGCCATCGTCAGTCGCCTGAAAACCCTGGGGCGCATGAACGTCGCGGAGAAACGCAAACCCCAGGACGGCCGAGTGAAAACCAAGACCCCGGACGGCGGCGAAGTCGAACTGCGTTTATCGACACTGCCCACGGCCTTCGGCGAAAAAATGGTCATGCGGATCTTCGACCCGGAAGTCCTGCTAAAGGACTTCGACCAGCTTGGTTTTTCCGCCGACGACCTGCGCCGCTGGCAGGACATGACCCGCCAGCCCCACGGCATCATCCTCGTCACCGGGCCGACGGGTTCGGGCAAGACCACTACCCTCTACACCACCCTGAAAAAACTGGCGACGTCGGAGGTCAACCTCTGCACCATCGAAGACCCGATTGAAATGGTCGAGCCGGCGTTCAACCAGATGCAGGTCCAGCACAACATCGACCTGACCTTTGCCGCCGGCGTGCGCGCGCTGATGCGGCAAGACCCGGACATCATCATGATTGGCGAGATCCGCGACCTCGAAACCGCGGAGATGGCGATCCAGGCTGCACTCACCGGGCACCTGGTGCTGTCGACCCTGCACACCAACGATGCGCCCAGCGCCATCAGCCGCCTGCTGGAGCTCGGCGTACCGCACTACCTGATCAAGGCCACGGTGCTCGGCATCATGGCCCAGCGCCTGGTGCGAACTCTGTGCCCGCACTGCAAGGCGCCGCTGACGCTGGGCGAAGACGACTGGCAAACCCTGACCCGGCCCTGGCAAGCACCATTGCCGGCCAATGCCCAGCGTGCCATCGGTTGCGTGGAATGCCGCGACACCGGTTATCACGGTCGCGCCGGGGTCTACGAAATCATGCAGCTCAGCGACAGCCTCAAAGCGCTGATCAGTCCCGACACCGATCTGCTGGCCGTTCGGCGCCAGGCGTTCAAGGAAGGCATGCGCAGCCTGCGCCTGTCGGGGGCGCAAAAGGTCGCCGCCGGGTTGACGACCATCGAGGAGGTTCTGCGCGTAACACCCCAGAGCGAGCAGAGCTGAGCCCGGCTGTACTTATCCGGCATCGGCACCGCTACACTCCAGCCATTGCAACTCCACAGATCCACACATCAACAAGGAATCGTTATGCAGATCGGTAGTGTGCTTTTGCTTTTTGTCGGCCTGGTGGTCGCCATTCTGTTCATGGGTTTCAAGGTCGTGCCCCAGGGCTTTGAATGGACCGTCGAACGTTTCGGGCGCTACACCAACACGCTCAAGCCGGGGTTGAACGTCATCATTCCGGTCATGGACCGCATCGGCCGCAAGATGAATGTGATGGAAAGCGTGCTGGATATTCCGCCGCAGGAAGTCATCACCTCCGACAACGCCACGGTGCAAATCGACGCCGTGTGTTTCTTCCAGGTGGTCAATACGGCCCAGGCGGCCTACGAGGTGAACAACCTCGAACATGCCATCCGCAACCTGCTGCAAACCAACATCCGTACGGTGCTCGGCTCGATGGAACTCGACGCCATGCTCAGCCAGCGTGACGGCATCAACGAAAAACTGCTGCGCACCGTCGATGAAGCAACCGCGCCGTGGGGCATCAAGATCACCCGGATCGAGATCAAGGACATCAGCCCGCCCGCCGACCTGATGGCGGCGATGTCGGGGCAGATGAAAGCCGAACGGATCAAGCGTGCCCAGATCCTCGAGGCCGAAGGCCTGCGTGCCGCAGCGATCCTGACCGCCGAAGGCAAGAAGCAGGCGCAGATTCTCGAAGCCGAAGGCAGTCGCCAGGCCGCCTTCCTGGAGGCCGAAGCCCGCGAGCGGCAAGCCGCGGCAGAAGCCCAGGCGACCAAAGTGGTGTCCGAAGCCATCGCCAGCGGCAACGTGCAGGCGATCAACTATTTCGTGGCGCAGAAGTACATCGATGCGCTGGGCAAGTTGTCTTCGGCCAACAACAGCAAAGTGATCCTGATGCCGCTAGAGGCCAGTTCGATGATCGGTGCGGTGGGCGGCATTGGCGAAATCGTCAAGGCCACTTTCGATAACAAGAAAGCCTGAGGCGCGCCATGTGGGCATTTTTGCAGCACCTTTCGTTCTGGGACTGGTTGGCGCTGGGCACGGTGCTGTTGATTCTTGAAGTGTTCGGCGCCGGCGGCTACCTGTTGTGGATCGGCATGGCGGCAGCGATCGTGGGCGTCTTGACCTTCTTCCTGCCGGGCCTGTCCTGGGAATGGCAGTTTCTATTGTTCGGCCTGCTGTCGATCGCCACCGCGTTTTACTGGTGGCGGCGTCAGCGCACGGCGGCGCGCCCGAGCGATCAGCCGCACCTGAATCTGCGCGGCCAGGAACTGATCGGCAAAACCTTCGTGGTGCATGAAGCGATTGTCAACGGTCGCGGCAAAATCAAGGTAGCCGACGGCGTGTGGATGGCCCGCGGGCCGGACACTGCCATTGGCAGCCGCGTGCGGGTGGTCGGCCAGCAAGGCGCGATCCTGCTGGTCGAAGCAGCGGAATAGGCAGCCACGGAACTCGATAGGGGGGTTGGCAATCCAACGGCGTAGTCAACCCAGTGGAGTCACCCTGTCATGCGTTTCAAACTTGCTGTCGCTACCGTCGCGCTGTTGTCCCTGCCTGTCGGTTCGGCGATGGCCGATACTTTTTGGCGTAACATTCTTACGTCCGGTGCAACCACCGGTTCGAGCTATCTGACATCCAAGGATAACAAGCTGGTCGTCGCGGCCCAGGACGATGCCAGCAGCTTCGTCGCCAGTGATGGCGGTATCCGCGGTCCGTACCTGGAAGCGGCCATGCAGAAAGTCCGCGCTGAAAACCCTGGCCTGCAAGCCACGGACATGGAACTGGCGAACGCCATCCTGGCGAAGAATGCCCTGGCTTCGGAGTAAGCGTAGCGAATGAAAAATGCCGCTCAACGGGGCGGCATTTTTTTGCCTTGCGAACACAAATCCCATGCTCACTGATACCCCTGTGGGAGCGAGCAGGCTCGCTCCCACAGGGGGTTATGTGCACCCTGAAATGTCAGCGGTATTCATCCACCGGCACACACGCACAAAACAGGTTCCGGTCCCCATACACATTGTCCACCCGGTTCACTACCGGCCAATACTTGTGAGCCTTGGTGTGCGCGTCCGGCGTCACCGCTTGCACAATGCTGTACGGCCGCTCCCACACGCCAGTAATATCGGCCAACGTATGCGGCGCACCTTTCAACGGGTTTTCTTCAGCCGGCCAGTTACCGTTCTGCACCTCGTTGATTTCCGCGCGGATGCTCAGCATCGCCCCGATGAACCGGTCCAGTTCCGCCTTCGATTCACTTTCGGTCGGCTCGACCATCAGCGTCCCCGGTACCGGAAACGACATGGTCGGGGCATGGAAGCCGTAGTCCATCAGGCGCTTGGCGACGTCCTCTTCGGTGATACCGGTCAACACCTTGAGCGGCCGCAGGTCGAGAATACATTCGTGCGCCACTCGCTCGTTGCGCCCGGTGTAGAGCACCGGGAAGGCACCGGACAAATGCCGCGCCAGGTAATTCGCAGCCAGGATCGCCACTTCGCTGGCATCCGCCAATTGCGGCCCCATCATGGCGATGTACATCCAACTGATCGGCAGAATGCTTGCGCTGCCCCAGGGCGCTGCACTGACGGCGCCATTTTGCGGGTGCGGTCCATCGATCAGCACCACCGGATGGTTGGCCACGAACGGCGCCAGATGCGCCCGTACCCCGATCGGCCCCATGCCCGGCCCACCGCCACCATGGGGAATACAGAAGGTCTTGTGCAGGTTCATGTGCGAGACATCGGCGCCAATATCGGCCGGCCGCGCCAGCCCGACCTGAGCGTTGAGGTTGGCGCCATCCATGTACACCTGACCGCCGTGCTGGTGGATCACTTCACAGATTTCGCTGATACCTTCCTCATACACACCATGGGTCGAAGGATAGGTCGCCATCAGGCAGGCAAGTTTATCTGCCGCCTGCGCGGCTTTTTCCTTGAGGTCATCGAGGTCGACGTTGCCCGCCTCGTCACACTCGACGATCACCACGCGCATCCCGGCCATTTGCGCCGACGCAGGATTGGTGCCGTGAGCCGACGAAGGAATCAGGCAAATGTCGCGCTCACCCTGTTGACGGCTCTCATGATATTTGCGGATCGCCAGCAGCCCGGCGTATTCGCCCTGGGCGCCGGAGTTGGGCTGCATGCAGACCGCATCGAAACCGGTGATCGCGCACAGCCAGCGTTCCAGTTCTTCGATCATCAGCCCGTAACCGGCGGCCTGTTCCTTGGGCACGAACGGGTGCAGGTTGGCGAACTGCGGCCAGGTGATCGGGATCATCTCGCTGGTAGCGTTGAGCTTCATGGTGCAGGAGCCCAGCGGGATCATCGATTGGTTGAGCGCCAGGTCCTTGTTTTCCAGTTGCTTGAGGTAGCGCAGCATCTCGGTTTCGCTGTGATGGGCGCTGAACACCGGATGGCGCAGATAAGGCGAGGTTCGCGCCAGCCCTTCGGGAATTCCGCCAGGCAAGACTTCGGCATCCAGGTCCTCGATGCTGAGCCCGTGATCGGCCCCCAGGAACACGTCGAACAGCTTCGCCACGGTGCCTTCGTCACAGGCCTCGTCGAGGCTCAAGCCCAGTTGGCCGCGCCCGAGAATGCGCAGGTTGATCTGTGCGGCCCGGGCACTTTCGATGATCGCGGTCTGGGCTCCGCCAACCTCCAGTGTCAGGGTGTCGAAGAAGTGCCGGTTGAGCCGGGTGATACCGTTGCGCTCAAGCCCGGCGGCAAGGATGCAGGTCAGCCGATGAACCCGCTGGGCGATCCGCTTGAGCCCTTCCGGGCCGTGGTAGACCGCATAGAAACTGGCGATATTGGCCAGCAGCACCTGGGCCGTGCAGATATTGGAGTTGGCCTTCTCCCGGCGGATGTGTTGCTCGCGGGTTTGCAGGGCCATGCGCAGGGCGGTGTTGCCCCGCGCATCTTTTGAAACACCGATGATCCGCCCGGGAATCGCTCGCTTGTATTCGTCGCGGCTGGCAAAAAATGCCGCGTGCGGCCCGCCATAACCCATAGGCACGCCAAATCGCTGGGACGAGCCGAACACCACATCGGCGCCCAGTTCACCTGGCGGGGTCAGCAACAACAGGCTCAGCAAATCCGTGGCGACACAGGCCAGGGCCTGTTGCGCGTGCAGGTGATCGATCATCGGCCGCAGGTCGTGGATCTCGCCGTGGGTGTCGGGGTATTGCAGCAGCGCGCCGAACACCTGGTGTTGCTTCAAGTTATCCACAGCATCGACGATCAACTCGAAGCCGAAACCTTCAGCGCGGGTCTGCACCACGGAAATGGTTTGCGGGTGGCAGTTTTCGTCGACAAAGAACAGGTTGCTTTTGGACTTGGCGACCCGCTTGGCCAGAGCCATGGCCTCCGCCGCGGCGGTGGCTTCATCGAGCAGTGAGGCGTTGGCCAGTTCCAGACCGGTCAGATCGATGGTCAGTTGCTGGAAGTTCAGCAGCGCCTCGAGCCGCCCTTGGGCGATCTCCGGTTGATAGGGTGTATACGCGGTGTACCAACCGGGATTTTCCAGCACGTTACGCACAATGACCGCTGGTGTGAGGGTGCCGTGGTAGCCCATGCCGATCAGGCTGGTCCAGACCTGATTCTGCTCGGCATAACCTCGCAGCTTGGCCAGTGCGGCCTCCTCATCGAGTGCCGGGGGCAGGTCCAGCGCCCGGTTGAGGCGGATGCCCGGCGGCACCGTTTGCTCGATCAATTCAACCCGGCTGCCCAGACCGAGGCTGTCGAGCATTGCCTGTTGCTCGGCGGCATCGGGTCCGAGGTGGCGGCGCAGAAAGGTATTGGGGTCGCGTAACTGGCTCAGGGACGGCATCTTGGACATGACGGGCTCTCTCTTGACTGGCGCTCAACGTCGATGCAACACGGTCAAACCAGCATAGCAGTCGATATCCGCGTGGATGACGTGGCGCCGTCAGCCAATCCGGATCATCATGTCCGACGCCTACCTAATGTCCGCTGATCGGGTGACTGTATCCATGAGCCAACTGCCTTTCCTGCCGTTTTCCAAACCCACCATCGATGAAGCCACGATTGCCGCTGTCGGCGACGTATTGCGCTCAGGCTGGATCACCAGCGGCCCCAAGGTCCAGGCCTTCGAAGCGCAACTTTCGGAGTATTTCGGCGGGCGCCCGGTACGCACCTTCAATTCCGGCACCTGCACCATGGAAATCGCCTTGCGCATTGCCGGGGTCGGGCCGGGCGATGAAGTGATCACTACGCCGATTTCCTGGGTGGCCACCGCCAACGTCATCCTGGAAGTCGGCGCCACCCCGGTGTTTGCCGACATCGACCCGGTGACCCGCAACATCGATCTGGATCAACTGGAAGCGGCAATTACCCCCCGCACCAAAGCCATCATCCCGGTGTACCTCGCCGGGTTGCCGGTGGACATGACGCGGTTGTACGCCCTGGCGAAAAAGCACGGCCTGCGGATCGTCGAAGATGCAGCCCAGGCGCTGGGCTCCAGCTGGAACGGCCAGCGTATTGGCTCGACCGGTGATTTCGTGTCCTTCAGCTTCCAGGCGAACAAAAACGTCACCTCCTCAGAGGGCGGTTGCCTGGTGCTCAATACGGCCGAAGAAGTACGGCTGGCAGAGAAGTACCGGCTGCAGGGCGTTACCCGCAACGGCTTCGATGGCCTGGACGTCGACGTGCTGGGTGGCAAATTCAACATGACCGACGTCGCCGCGGCCATTGGCCTGGGGCAATTTGCTCATATCGAAACCATTACCGCTCATCGCCGTGACCTCGCCCGGCACTATTTCGCCTGCTTTGGCGAGGATTTCGAAGCGCAGTACGGTGCGCAATTGCCTCCGGCGGACTTCACCCAAAGCAATTGGCATTTGTTCCAGCTGGTATTACCGGAACGAACGGACGGCAAACCGGCGCGGGCGACTTTCATGGAGCAGATGCAGGCATTGGGTGTCGGGATCGGCTATCACTACCCGCCGATTCACCTGTTGAGCCTTTACCGCGAGCGCGGATTCAAGGCAGGCATGTTCCCGGTCGCCGAACGGGTCGGTCGGCTGATTGTCTCGCTGCCGATGTTCACGGCGATGAGCAAAGCCGATGTCGAGCGTTCGGTGGCGGCCGTGAAGGCCGTCTTGCGATCTTGACTCAGCCTTGATTCGGCCTTTGTAGGAGCTGCCGAAGGCTGCGATCTTTTGATTTTAAAAACAAGATCAAAAGATCGCAGCCTTCGGCCCCTCCTACGGGGCGAGCATTACTCGCCGATGGCAGCCTTGTAGCCGGCGGCATCCAGCAGTTTTTCCAGGTCTGCAGCGTTGCCTGGCTTGAGCTTGAAGATCCACGCGCCGTACGGGTCGCTGTTGAGCAGTTCCGGTGAAGCGCTCAGTTCTTCGTTGACCGCGATCACTTCACCGGCAATCGGGGAGTAGATGTCGGAAGCGGCTTTGACCGATTCAACGACACCCGACTGATCACCGGCAGCAAACACGTTGCCGACTTCAGTCAGCTCGACGAACACCACATCACCCAGCGCTTCCTGCGCGTGATCGCTGATGCCCACGGTGACGGTGCCATCGGCTTCCAGACGTGCCCATTCGTGACTTTCGGCAAAACGCAGTTCGGCAGGGATATCGCTCATGTTCTGTGTCCTCAGGAAAAGGGTCGGCGGGCATGCCCGCCAGAAAAGGTTAGATCAAGGTTTTGCCGTGACGTACGAAGGTCGGTTTGACCACCCGGACCGGGTACCACTTGCCACGGATTTCCACTTCAGCGCGGTCGGCAGTAGCCATCGGCACGCGCGCCAGTGCAATCGACTTGCTTAGCGTAGGAGAGAAACTACCACTGGTGATCTCCCCTTCGCCAACATCGGCGATACGGACCACCTGATGAGCACGCAAAACCCCGCGCTCCTCAAGGACCAGACCGACCAGTTTGTACTGCACACCGGCGGCCTTTTCGGCTTCCAGGGCCTTGCGCCCGATGAACTGCCGAGTGGCAGGCTCCCAGGCGATGGTCCAGGTCATATTGGAGGCCAATGGTGAAACATCTTGCTGGATGTCCTGACCGTAAAGGTTCATGCCGGCTTCGACCCGCAAGGTATCCCGCGCGCCAAGGCCTATGGGAGAAATCCCGGCACCGACCAGATCGTTGAAAAAGCCTGGCGCCTGATCGGCCGGCAGAATGATTTCCAGGCCGTCTTCGCCGGTATAACCGGTACGCGCGATGAACCAGTCACCATCGGACAGGCCTTCGAAGGGCTTGAGGAGCTGGATCAGGTTGCCGCGGGACTGGTTGACCAGCTCGGCAATTTTTTGCCGGGCATGAGGGCCCTGGATGGCCAGCATCGCCAACTCGGAACGTTCGCTGAGTTGTACGTCGAAACCGTCGAGATGCGCTTGCATCCAGGCTATGTCCTGATCGCGGGTGGAGGCGTTGACCACCAGGCGATAACCCGCATCGAGACGGTAGACGATCATGTCGTCGACGATCCCGCCTTGCTCGTTGAGCATGGTGCTGTACAACGCACGGCCGGGGCTGTGCAGGCGTTCGACATCATTGGCCAGCAAATGCTGGAGCCAGGCTTTGGCCTGGGCGCCGCCGACGTCGATCACGGTCATGTGGGATACATCGAAGACACCGCAATCGCGGCGTACCTGGTGGTGCTCCTCGACCTGCGATCCATAATGCAGAGGCATGTCCCAACCGCCAAAATCGACCATCTTCGCGCCAAGTGCGAGATGAAGGTCATACAGAGGCGTACGCTGTCCCATGGGTTTCTCCTTCCGGGCGTGGCGAAGGTGCGGGCAGGTGCTGCACGGACTGAATGCCTTGAAACAAGGGCCTTCAGCCGATTTCAGCTGCCTGGTCTGTCAGACGGACCGCACCGAATGCCGCGCATTGTAGCCGCAAGGTGTAGGACTGACACCTAGCTGTTTCGATGTGCTGAACGCCGAATCAATCCGATGACCGGTAACAGCCCGACCAACACCAGGGTCAATGCCGGCAAAGACGCCCGCGCCCATTCGCCTTCGCTGGTCATTTCGAAGATTCGCACCGCCAGCGTGTCCCAGCCAAACGGGCGCATCAGCAAGGTTGCGGGCATTTCCTTGAGCACATCGACGAACACCAGCAGCGCGGCGCTCAGCGTGCCGGGTAACAACAACGGTAGATACACTTTGAAAAACAGTCGTGGCCCACTGACGCCCAGGCTACGTGCCGCTTCGGGCAAAGATGGCCGTATACGTGCCAGGCTGCTTTCCAGAGGCCCGTAGGCCACCGCAATGAAGCGCACCAGATAGGCCAGCAACAACGCTGACAGACTGCCCAGCAGCAGCGGCTTGCCCACGCCACCGAGCCAGCTCGAAAGCGGGATCACCAGTTCGCGATCCAGGTAACTGAACGCCAGCATGATCGACACCGCCAGCACCGAACCGGGCAAGGCGTAACCCAGGTTGGCCAGACTGACCCCGGAGCGAATGACCCGGGTGGGCGCCAGTCGTCGGGCAAATGCCAGTAACAAGGCAACGCTGACGGTGATCAACGCCGCCATCGCCCCCAAATACAAGGTATGAACGATCAACCCGGTGTAGCGCTCGTCGAGATCGAAGCGCCCACGCTGCCAGAACCACACCATCAGTTGCAGCATTGGAATGACAAAGGCACAGGCAAATACCAGCCCGCACCATGTCACGGCTGCCAGTGCCTTGACACCTCGCAGGTGGTATAGCGCCTTGACCCGTGGTCGTTCGTTGCTCGCCCGGTTCGCCCCACGGGCACGCCGCTCGCCGTAGAGCAGGAGCATTACCACCAGCAGCAACAGGCTGGCCAGTTGCGCGGCGGAAGACAGGCTGAAGAAACCGTACCAGGTCTTGTAGATGGCGGTGGTGAAGGTATCGAAGTTGAACACCGACACTGCGCCGAAGTCCGCCAGGGTTTCCATCAACGCCAATGCCACGCCCGCACCGATGGCCGGCCGCGCCATGGGCATTGCCACCCGCCAGAACGCTTGCCAGGGCGATTGGCCAAGGACCCGCGCGGCTTCCATCAAGCCTTTGCCCTGGGCGAGGAAGGCCGTGCGGGCCAGCAGATATACATAGGGATAGAAAACCAGTACCAGCACCACAATCACCCCGCCCGTGGAGCGCACGCGCGGCAGTCGCAGACCACTACCGAACCATTCGCGCAGCAGGCTTTGCACGGGCCCGGCGAAATCCAGCAGGCCGACAAACACGAACGCCAGCACGTAGGCCGGTATCGCGAAGGGCAGCATCAGCGCCCAATCGAGCCAGCGCCTGCCGGGGAATTCACAGAGGCTGGTCAGCCAGGCGAGGCTGACGCCCAGCAGGGTGACACCCGCACCGACACCGAGCACCAGCGTCAGGGTATTGCCCAGCAGGCGCGGCATCTGCGTGTCCCACAAGTGGGACCAGATTTGAGTGTCGATGGTTTGCCAGGAAAGCAGCAGGACGCTCAGGGGCAACAGGACCAGCGCAGCAATGGCGAAGACGACGGGATACCAGCGGCGTTGGGCGGGATGGGCCAAGGAAAAGCTCTCGCGAAATTTTGAAGTGTAGAGAAAGCACAAAAAGATCGCAGCCTTCGGCAGCTCCTACATTGGGTTGGTGATCAACCTGTAGGAGCTGCCGAAGGCTGCGATCTTTTGACCTTTAAAACAGCAGGCTCAGTTCCAGCCAGCCCGATCCATCATACGAATCGCCTCAGCCTGGCGCTTGCCGGCAATTTCCACCGGCAAGGTATCGGCAATGAACTTGCCCCAGGCCGCCACTTCCTCAGAAGGAGCAACCGCAGGGTTCGCCGGGAACTCCTGGTTCACGTCGGCAAAGATTTTCTGCGCTTCAGGGGTGGTCATCCACTCCACCAGGGCCTTGGCCGCTTCCGGGTGCGGCGCGTGTTGTGTCAGGCCGATACCAGACAGGTTGACGTGTACGCCACGGTCAGCCTGGTTCGGCCAGAACAGTTTCACCGGCAGATCTGGCTTCTGCTTGTGCAGGCGGCCGTAGTAGTAGGTGTTGACGATACCAACGTCGCACTGGCCGGCGTTGATCGCTTCCAGCACGGCGGTGTCGTCGGAGAACACGTCAGTGGACAGGTTCCTGACCCAGCCCTTGAGGATTTCCTCGGTCTTCTCGGCGCCGTGCACTTCGATCATGGTCGCGGTCAGGGACTGGTTGTAGACCTTCTTCGCCGTGCGCAGGCACAGGCGGCCTTCCCATTGCTTGTCGGCCAGCGCTTCGTAGGTGGTCAGTTCGCCCGGCTTCACCCGGTCAGTGGAGTAGGCGATGGTCCGCGCTCGCAGGCTCAGGCCAGTCCAGGCATGAGAGGCTGCCCGGTACTGCAGCGGAATGTTGGTGTCGATGGTTTTCGAGGTGAACGGCTGGAGGATGCCCATCTGCTCGGCTTGCCAGAGGTTGCCGGCATCGACGGTCAGCAGCAGGTCGGCCGGCGTATTCGCACCCTCGGCCTTGAGCCGCTGCATCAGTGGCGCTTCCTTGTCAGTGATGAACTTCACCTTCACGCCGGTCTTGGCGGTGTAGGCATCGAAGACTGGCTTGATCAGCTCGTCGATACGCGAGGAGTAGACCACCACCTCGTCAGCAGCCTGGGCGGCGGTGCTGCCGATCAGGGTCAGGGCCAGTGCGGTCAGTAGACGCTTTGGTGCCAACATGGGAGCGGTCCCTCGATTGAAAATGAGGACAAATGATAAGGACTCACATTTAGCTTCTCAATCGAACCTGGCTGTGGAGGAGTTACCGGATGTTGCACAGGCGTTAAAATTTACCGCATTCCATGTAGGAGCTGCCGCAGGCTGCGATCTTTTGATGTTGAAGAGTAAGATCAAAAGATCGCAGCCTGCGGCAGCTCCTACACGGGAACCTCGCCGGCAGCCTCAACAAAAATCAGGCCTTGGCGAGCGCCGGCAAATCTCCGGTCAACCCCAGCGCTTCACGCACGAACAAAGCCTTGGCTTCCGGCATCTTCTCAACCATTTTCAACCCGGTATTACGCAACCAGCGCACCGGCAACGGATCGGCCTGGAACAAGCGCTCGAAGCCTTCCATCGCCGCCATAAGTGCCAGGTTGTGAGGCATGCGCCGACGCTCGTAACGACTGAGGACTTTCACATCCGCCAGACGTTCGCCTCGTGTTGCCGCTTGCAGCAACACTTCGGCCAGCACGGCGGCATCGAGGAACCCGAGATTCACCCCCTGCCCGGCCAACGGGTGAATGGTGTGGGCCGCGTCGCCGATCAACGCCAGGCCTTGCGCCACATAACGCTTGGCATGTCGCTGGCGCAGGGGCACACACAGGCGCGGGTCGGCGCTCAGTACTTCGCCGAGTCGACCTTCAAAGGCGCGCTCCAGTTCCTTGCAGAAACCCTGGTCATCCATCGCCATCAGGCGTTCGGCTTCGCCGGGCGTGGTCGACCAGACGATCGAACACCAATCCTGTTGGCCATCGCGCTCAAGGGGCAGAAACGCCAACGGACCGTTGTCGGTGAAGCGCTGCCAGGCCGTCATTTGATGCGGTTTGGTGCAACGTACGCTGGTGACGATGGCATGGTGCAGATAATCCCATTCGCGGGTCGCGACCCCGGCCAGGCGCCGCACCGCCGAGTTGGCGCCATCCGCTGCGATCACCAGTGGAGCACGCAGGGTGCGGCCATCGGCCAGGGTCAGCAGCCAGTCATCGCCGGAGTGGCGCATCTGTTCCAGTCGCGCATTGGCCAGCAACCCCAGGTCGCAGTCGTGCAGGCGCTCGAGCAAGGCATCCTGGACCACGCGGTTTTCGACGATATGCCCCAGCACCTCGGCATGCACGCTGGCCGCCGAAAAATGGATTTGCCCAGTGCCACTGCCATCCCAGACCTGCATGTCGGTGTAGGGGCTGCTGCGCCGCCCGGCGATGCCATCCCAGACGCCCAGGCGTTCGAGAATCCGCTGGCTCGCGGCCGACAGGGCGCTCACCCGCGGCTCAAAAGCAGCCTGAGCGTTGAACGGTTTGACACTCATGGGGCTGCCGTCCAGCAGCAGGACTTCCAGCCCGCTGTCCTGCAACGCCAGCGCCAGGGCGCTGCCGACCATTCCGGCCCCGACAATCAGCAGATCTGCGCGCATTTCCATGCTTTAAGCCTGTCTCTCTTGCGGCTTGAGCCGCACGTAAAGGGTTTTCCCGACCCGCGCCACCAAGTGGCCGGCGTCGTCATGAATGTCGACCTGCAATTGCGGCAGGTATTTTTATCAATCGCGCCTTGCCGAACCGGCGGATCGACCCGTTACGCATCCGGTCGCGTACCCAGACCCATCGCCTGTCGGGCAAACCAGCGTTTGGCCGGTGGCAACAGGTCGAGGCCGAGCAGTCCGATGTTGCGCCCCAGGGATACCAGCGGCTGGGTACTGCCGAACAGGCGCGTGACCTGATCGGAGAAACCCACGGTGAGGTCCTGATCGAGACGCTGGTGTTCGCGATAGGCCTGCAACGTGGCGAAGTCGCCCAACGGTTTTTCGCTGGCGAGCAAGGCATCGGCCAGGGCCTGGGCATCGCGCAAGGACAGATTGAACCCTTGGCCGGCAATCGGATGCAGGCTGTGTGCCGCGTTGCCGAGAATCGCCAAATGCGAGCGCACCTGTTCTTCAGCCTCAACCAGTGTCAGCGGATACAGATGCCGCGCACCGACCTGCTTCAACGCGCCGAGGCGATAACCGAATACGCCCTGCAATTCACTGAGGAAGCTGCGCTCATCGAGGGCCGCCAGGCGTTGCGCGTCCATGCCCAGGCGGGTCCAGACCAGTGCGCAGCGGTTTTCCGGCAGTGGCAGCAACGCCATCGGGCCTTCGTCGGTGAAACGCTCGAAAGCCATGCCGTTGTGGGCTTCGCTCGGGGTGATGTTGGCGATCAGCGCGCTCTGGTTGTACGGACGCTTGCGGATGCCGATCCCCAATTGCTCGCGCAGGCCGGAGCGGCCACCATCGGCGAGCACCGCGAGGTCGCATTCCAGGGTGGTTTCATCATTGAGGGTCAGGCGGTAGCCGTCGGTCAGCGGCTCCATGCGAGTGACTTCCGCCGGGCAGCGCCAACTGATCACGTCCTTGTCCAGGCCTTGCCACAGGCATTGGCCGAGCCAGGCGTTTTCAACGACATAACCCAGCGCAGGAACGCCCTCTTCCATCGCCGACAACCGCGCCGTCGAGAAGCGCCCACGGTCGGAAACATGAATCTGCTTGATCGGCTCGGCGCGGCGGGAGACTTCCTGCCAGACGCCCAGCCGTTGATAAATTTGCCGGGAGCCGAAGGACAACGCCGAAGAACGGGCGTCGTAACTCGGTTGATACGTGTCGCCGGGGGCGAACGGTTCGATCAGCACGATCTTCCAGCCCCGGGCCTTGGCTCCAGCTTGCAGGGCCAGCGCCAGACTCGCACCGACCAGCCCGCCACCGATGATTGCCAGATTGACTCGACTCATGCCGCTTGTGTCCGCGCGGCGGCCATCAGGGCCTCGATCTCGGCGACGGTTTTCGGCACGCCGTTCGTCAATATTTCACAGCCGGTTTTGGTGACCACTACGTCGTCCTCGATGCGCACGCCAATGCCGCGCCATTTCTTCGCCACGCTCTGATTGTCCGCAGCGATATAGATCCCCGGCTCCACGGTCAGCGCCATGCCGACTTCCAGCACGCGCCATTCGCCGCCGACCTTGTATTCGCCGACGTCATGCACATCCAGGCCCAGCCAATGGCCGGCGCGGTGCATGTAAAACGCTTTGTAGGCTTCGCTGGCGATCAGTTCTTCGACGTCGCCCCGCAGCAGCCCCAGCTTGACCAGCCCGGCCGTGATGACCCGGACCGTGGCCTCATGCGCCTGATTCCAGTGTTTGTTCGGGGCGATTTCGGCAAAGGCAGCCTCCTGGGAAGCCAGCACCAATTCGTAAATCGCTTTCTGTTCCGCTGAATACTTGCCGCTGACCGGAAAGGTCCGGGTGATGTCGCTGGCGTAGCAGTCGATCTCGCAACCGGCGTCGATCAGCACCAGATCACCGTCCTTGAGCAGCGCGTCATTCTGCTGGTAATGCAGGATGCAACTGTTGCGCCCCGCCGCGACGATCGACCCATAGGCCGGCATCTTCGCCCCGCCCTTGCGGAATTCGTAATCGAGCTCGGCTTCCAGGCTGAATTCGTGCAACCCGGCGCGACAGGCCTGCATTGCCCGCACGTGCGCCTGGGCGGAAATCCGCGCCGCCTCGCGCATCACTTTCACTTCTGCCGCCGATTTATACAGGCGCATGTCGTGCAGCAGATGATCCAGGGCAACGAATTCGTTCGGCGGCTGGGCACCGAGGTTGGCCTTGGAGCGGATCACATTGATCCACTCCATCAGGTGGCGGTCGAACTCAGGGTTGCTGCCCATGGCCGAATACACCCGGTCACGGCCTTCGATCAGGCCCGGCAGGATGTCGTCGATATCGGTGATCGGAAAGGCGTCGTCGGCGCCGAAATCGCGGATCGCGCCTTCCTGCCCGGCACGCAGGCCATCCCACAGCTCGCGCTCGGCGTTGCGTTCACGACAGAACAGAATGTATTCGCCATGCACACGCCCCGGCATCAACACCAGCACCGCCTGCGGCTCGGGAAAACCGCTGAGGTACTGGAAGTCGCTGTCCTGACGGTAAACGTGCTCGACGTCGCGGTTGCGAATGGCCACCGCGGCGGCGGGCAGGATGGCGATGCTGTTGGGTTCCATCTGCGCCATCAGGGCCTTGCGGCGACGGCTGTATTCCGATTTCGGGATGTGGATCATGGGCAGATGGCGTTCCCTGGCAAACGATTAGTGCAGAGACGGTTTGGCGGCGGCCGGCACGTCTTTTTTGGTCTCGGAGAACAGCAGCAGCGGTGCGACGCGCAGGTACTCCATGACTTCCATATAGTCGCTCTCGCCGTCTTCGGACTCTTCCAGCGCGTCTTGCACCTGGGAAATGGCCGCCAGATCCTGCAGCACTTCGGTGGCCTCGGTGCTCAGCATGCTGCTGTCACGGCAATTCAGGCCGAAACCGCTGAGGAAACCCTGGCACCACTGGCCCAGTGCGGCGGCACGCTCGGTGAGTGGGGCGTCGTCGGTCGGCAGCAACAGAACGACGGTCACGTCATCGCCGGTGAGCTCGCCCTTGACCATCTCTTGCAGGCCGATCAGGGCGTTGCGAACGTTGTCCTGCGGCTCGGTTTCGAGCAGTTCGGCGGCGTCGATCAGCCAGCCTTCGGCGTCGAAACCGGCGCCGGCGCAGCTGCGGCCGAGCAACAGGCCGTGCAGCTCAGCTGGCGAGACGTTGTGACCGCTGGAAGTCAGCAGGGTGGCGAAGGCTTGGTACGGGGAATTCTGAATGGTCATGGGCAGCTAGGCGCCAGACGGCGCTATGTCTAGAATGAAGGCCTTGTATCCTACATCGACTACCCCTGTAGGAGCGAGCTCGCTCGCGATGGTCGTCAACGATAACGCTGGGTACCTGACACCCCGCGGCGTTCTCATGTTCATCGCGAGCAAGCTCGCTCCTACAGTCCAACACCCATCAGACAGTGAAGACAATGGAAGACACCGACCTGCAAGCGCTGATGGCCAGACTCGAGCTGCTGATTACCCGAGTCGAGCAACTAAAGAGTCAAAACGGACTCTTACTAGCTCAGGAAAAGACCTGGCGCGAAGAACGCGCGCACCTCATTGAAAAAAACGAAATCGCCCGGCGTAAGGTCGAATCGATGATTTCGCGCCTCAAGGCCCTGGAGCAAGACTCATGAGTTCAAGCAATAGCGTCACCGTGCAGATCCTCGACAAAGAGTATTCGATCATCTGCCCTCAGGAAGAGCGCAGTAATCTGATCAGCGCAGCCCGTTATCTGGACGGCAAAATGCGCGAGATCCGCAGCAGCGGCAAAGTCATCGGCGCCGACCGTATCGCCGTGATGGCAGCGCTGAACATCACCCACGACCTGCTGCACAAGGAAGAACGCCCGGATATCCAGGCCAGCGGCTCGACCCGCGAACAGGTGCGTGACCTGCTCGATCGCGTCGATCTGGTGCTCGCCACCGATCCGGACGTCACCAAGGGCTGATTCGCGCCGCCGCTTGCGGTATAATCCCCTCACTCCCTGGGGTGCTTGCCAGTTGGCGATGTCCCTGAGCCGATTTGCTATACCCTGGAGGTTGCACGTTGGGCTGGTGTGCATGTCCGCTAGACGGAAAGCCTTAAAGCCTACTGCATCTTCCACCTTGAACTTTCGGGTTCAAGGGCTAAGTCGACAGCGGCACATTCGGGGAGCCTGATTTCCAGTCCAATGCCGGTTTTGATACCGGCATTGGCGTTTTTACGGGTACGCTTCACGTATCCGCATTGTTGAAGCCCGAATACATGACCGAACCTGCGCTGCTCCCCCGCCCGCAACTTCGACGCATGCTGCGCAAGGCCCGCCGCGCACTGACCCCCAGCCAGCAGCGCCAGGCCGCTCGCGGGCTGTACAAGCAATTGGCCCAGCAACCGCTGTTCCGCCGCGCCAAACACATCTCGCTCTACCTGCCGACCGACGGTGAAATCGATCCGCGCCTGTTGCTGCGTGCCGCACAGCGTCGAGGCAAGGCCACCTATCTGCCGGTCCTGAGCGCCTGGCCGCGAACCAAAATGGTGTTCCAGCGCATCCGGCCCGGGGAAAAGCTCAAACCCAACCGCTTTCGTATTCTCGAGCCACGGGCCAACCTCGCCCGGCAACGCAAGATCTGGGCACTGGACCTGGTGTTGTTGCCCTTGGTGGGGTTTGACGATGTCGGCGGACGCCTGGGGATGGGCGGCGGTTTCTATGATCGGAGCCTGGCCTATCTGGCGCGACGAAACGACTGGCGCAAGCCGACGCTGTTGGGGCTTGCCCATGAATGTCAGAAGGTGGAGCGATTGGCTCAGGCAAGCTGGGATGTGCCGCTGCAAGGAACGGTGACGGACAAGGCCTGGTATTACGCAGGGTAGGCGCCACTTCGATCAGCGACGCCGAGGCAACAGGATCAGCGTTTGAAGGCTGTCGACTGTTGCTGCAATTGGGCGAGCTCGACTGGTGCATCGGTCTTGCTGGCCCACAGGCTTTGGGCATAGCCAGTGGTCACGACGCCAAGGCCAAACAAAATGACCAGAATCCATAGTAAATCCGGTTTGCGTTTCATCGATTACCCCCCAAAGGCATATCTACACGATGACAGCAGCGGTTTCCGTTTGTAGGCCGTGCAGCAGCGTCAAGCTTTAAAGGCCGGCATTTTGCGACAACGTGAACCGCTGCGCAAATGCTGACGTCAACCGACTGTCGGTTTGTCATAAAATCGCCGACAAGCTGCTCAATCACCTCGCAAGGAGCAACAGACATGGCCTATTGGCTGATGAAATCCGAGCCCGACGAACTCTCGATCAAAGGACTGGAAAAGCTCGGCAAAGCGCGCTGGGACGGGGTTCGCAACTATCAGGCACGCAATTTCCTGCGGGCTATGGCCGTGGGGGACGAGTTCTTTTTCTATCATTCCAGCTGCCCCGAGCCTGGTATTGCCGGAATCGGAAAAATTGTCGAAGCCGCGTATTCGGACCCGACGGCACTGGAGCCGCAGAGCCATTATTTTGACCCGAAGGCCACCCCGGACAAAAATGCCTGGAGCGCGATCGATGTCGCGCATGTCGAGACCTTTGCCCGGGTGCTGAAACTGGATTACCTGAAGCAGCAGACGGCGCTGGCCGAGTTGCCGCTGGTGCAGAAAGGTTCGCGGCTGTCGGTGATGCCGGTGACCCCGGAGCAGTGGGCGGCGGTGATTGCACTGCGTTGAGATGCCTCTGTAGGAGCCGGCTTGCCGGCGATGGCGGTCTTGAGGGCGCTATCGCTGCGATGCGGCGACCCGACAAGCCAGCTCCTACAGAATCCAGCATTACTGGATGATCAGGTTGTTGAACAACAGATCCTCAACCACCGGCTTACCGGTTTCGTCGTTCATCACTTGCTGGGTCTGCTTCAGCGCTTCCTGACGCAGCTTTTCCTTGGCCTCGACGTTGTTCATCGTCTCGGTAGTCTGCTGGGCGAACAGCGCGACCAATTGATTGCGGATCAAAGGCTCATTGGCCTTCACCGCTTTGGCCGCCTCGTCACCGGTCACCCGCAACGCCACATCGGCCTTGTAGACCTTCAGTTTCGGCGTGCCGTCCAGCCCGTAGTTACCCACGAACGGCGGGCTCAGGGTGATGTAACTGACCTTCGGGGCTGCATCCTCTTTGGCTTCTTCGGCCACTGCTGTCACAGGCAAAGACAGGGCCAGCATCAAAATGATCCACGCTTTCAAAATTCGCTCCTTATCCGGTTTGCGGCCTGGCATAACGACCCGTCACGCCAGCACAAGCTTATGGCTGACTATCAGGGCCAGGCATGCTCGTTGACCCATCAACTCACACACCTACACTTATCGGCCATCACTCCCAAAGGAATAGCCCTGATGAAAGCCGTGCTGTGCAAAGCCTTCGGCCCTGCCGAATCGCTGGTGCTGGAAGACGTCGCCAGTCCTGTCGCGAAGAAGAATGAAATCCTGCTGGACGTGCACGCCGCCGGGGTCAACTTCCCCGACACGTTGATCATCGAGGGCAAATACCAGTTCAAGCCGCCCTTCCCGTTCTCTCCGGGTGGCGAAGCGTCCGGTGTGGTCAGCGCCGTGGGCGAAAAGGTCAGCCACTTGAAAGTCGGTGATCGGGTCATGGCCCTGACCGGCTGGGGCAGCTTTGCCGAACAGGTCGCCGTGCCGGGCTACAACGTGTTGCCGATCCCGCCGTCCATGGACTTCAACACTGCCGCCGCCTTCAGCATGACCTACGGCACCTCGATGCACGCCCTGAAGCAGCGCGGCAACCTGCAACAGGGCGAAACCCTGCTGGTGCTTGGCGCCTCCGGCGGTGTCGGCCTGGCCGCGGTGGAAATCGGCAAAGCCATGGGCGCCCGGGTGATCGCCGCAGCCAGCAGCGCAGAGAAACTCGCCGTGGCCAAGGCCGCCGGCGCCGACGAACTGATCAACTACAGCGAAACCAGCCTGAAAGACGAAATCAAGCGCCTGACCGACGGCCAGGGCGCTGACGTGATCTACGATCCAGTCGGCGGCGACCTGTTCGACCAGGCCATCCGCGCCATCGCCTGGAACGGCCGTCTGCTGGTGGTCGGCTTCGCCAGCGGGCGCATTCCCGAATTGCCGGTGAACCTGGCACTGCTCAAGGGCGCGGCGGTGCTCGGCGTGTTCTGGGGCTCGTTCGCCCAACGTCAGCCGCAAGACAACGCGGCGAACTTCCAGCAACTGTTCGGCTGGTTTGCCGAAGGCAAATTGACGCCGCTGGTGTCGCAGGTGTATCCGCTGAGCAATGCGGCGCAGGCGATCAATGATCTTGGTCAGCGTAAAGCGGTCGGGAAAGTGGTGGTGCAGGTTCGCTGAGAACTTCTATTGCGGAGTGAATCGATAGCAGATTCATTCCGCAATACAGCGCAACAAGGTCAAGCTTTGAATCGACTACTCAACGACTCGGGAAGTGCGTCCAAGTACGTGCCATCAGGATTCTTCTGACAAGCACCGATTGCTCGCGGAAAGGCACCGCCCAGAACCGTGCTCCATCGCATAGACTGCTCATGTGTGAATTCCTGCGCCGGTATGCTTGAAACCAGACCTAACGCAACGAGTGTTTCGGTAAACAACGGCATTTCTCTCAATGCCTTCCTTGGGTGTTGAATTCGAAATTTTGCGACTTCTTCATTCAACTGACTGCAACGCAGCCCACCGACTTTCTTCTTGTAGGCTTGATACAAGCCCATATCGAGCGTTCGAACGAAAACGCTTTCGTAGCGAACGGTTTCAGGATTGCCCTCAAGAGGCCAAGGCTTGAACCGCCATTGCATCATTGCCTTCCTGACTGACTCACCGAACTTTGGGTTCGTAGCGTTCTCAATCTCCACCTCGCTGACCGAACCGTCATTACTGACGGTATAAGAAACCTTGGCCAAAACCTTCCTTTGACCATCGAAATGCTCAATTGGAAAATCTGCGTGCGGGGAATAGTCCGGCTCAAGTTTGAAGTCGGCAAAAATAATCGCGGGGGCTAAAAGCAAAAAAAGCGCTATTACAGATTTCATTGAGTCACCCATCCTGACGAGATTGGCCTCGCCGGCCACTCACAGGACTTTAAAGAACCACTGAAACTATCAAAATCAGCTTGCTCTGCTATTCACGAAAGAACTTTCCCAAAACCCGCCTTACAACCCCCCGAAAACCCGTAGGAAGCCGCGAAAGTAACGTTTCCTACAGCGTCCTTCACTTACATCTGAGCGACATGTTCATAAAGGAACACGCGACTTCCAACATTTCCGCTGTTTTGCCGATGAGAACCGATGATATTTTCGGTAACGAAACTGTAATATTCGTATCCGCAGTCAAAACAAGAAATCTGGAGCTCTTGAATGTTTGCTTTCTTTCGTCCTGCCGTACATCAGGCTCCATTGCCTGAAGACAAAATAGACAGCACCTACCGACGCCTGCGCTGGCAGATTTTCGCCGGCATCTTCTTTGGCTATGCCGGTTACTACCTGCTGCGCAAAAACTTCTCCCTGGCCATGCCGTACCTGATCGATGAGGGCTACTCCCGTGGTCAGCTGGGTCTGGCGATGTCCGCCATCGCGATTGCCTACGGCCTGTCGAAGTTCCTCATGGGCCTGGTGTCCGACCGCTCTAACCCGCGCTTCTTCCTGCCGTTCGGCCTGCTGGTGTCGGCCGGGGTGATGTTCATTTTCGGTTTCGCGCCCTGGGCAACGTCCAGCGTGACCATGATGTTCATTCTGCTGTTCATCAACGGCTGGGCGCAGGGCATGGGTTGGCCACCGAGCGGCCGGACCATGGTGCACTGGTGGTCACAGAAGGAACGTGGCGGCGTGGTGTCCGTGTGGAACGTGGCACACAACGTCGGCGGTGGCCTGATCGGTCCGTTGTTCCTGATCGGCATGGGCCTGTTCAATGACTGGCACGCCGCGTTCTACGTGCCGGCTGCAGTGGCGCTGGCAGTGGCGGTGTTTGCCTTTGTGACCATGCGCGACACCCCGCAATCGGTTGGCCTGCCGCCGATCGAGCAGTACAAGAACGACTACCCGGAAGGCTACGACGCCAGCCACGAAGAGGAATTCAGCGCCAAGGAAATCTTCGTCAAATACGTGCTGCGCAACAAAATGCTCTGGTACATCGCCATGGCCAACGTCTTTGTCTATCTGCTGCGCTACGGCGTGCTGGACTGGGCACCGACCTACCTCAAGGAAGCCAAGGGTTTCACCGTAGACAAAACTTCGTGGGCGTATTTCTTCTACGAGTGGGCAGGTATCCCGGGCACGCTGCTGTGCGGCTGGATGTCGGACAAGATCTTCCGTGGCAACCGTGGCCTGACCGGCATGGTGTTCATGGCGCTGGTGACGGTCGCGACGCTGGTTTACTGGCTCAACCCGGCCGGCAATCCGATGGTCGACATGATCGCGCTGCTTTCCATTGGCTTCCTGATCTACGGCCCGGTGATGCTGATCGGCCTGCAGGCGCTGGAACTGGCTCCGAAGAAAGCTGCCGGTACGGCGGCAGGCTTTACCGGGCTGTTCGGTTACTTGGGCGGTTCGGTCGCGGCCAGTGCAGCGATGGGCTACACCGTGGACCATTTCGGTTGGGACGGCGGTTTCGTGTTACTGGTCGGCGCCTGCCTGTTGGCGATGGCCTTCCTGGCCCCGACGCTACGACACAAACAGATCGCCAGTCAGGGCCGCGAAGCGCTCGCTTGATCGGCCTTTGACTTACAGCGCTTGAGCCGCGCCTCCAGATTCCGGTCTGGCATGGCGTGGCTGCGCAGGGCGTGCGCGGTCTGCTCGACATAATCGCGAGTGCTGCCGTAGCGCCCGCAGGCGTTTTCAAACACATGGCTCAGCACATGGTCCGGCAAGTTGCCGGCATAGCTGGGCAGGTGTCGCTCCAGCACAAAGCCCAATGCCTGTACCTGGCTGCCATCTTCGAGACGGCAGTTGAGCCAGTGCGGGCGGTAGGAAGGGAATGGCATCTCGCGCTGCCAAAGTGCGTAAAGCGATGCTTCGAGTTGCTCTTCGGGCAAGCGATAGGCGAAACCGCTGCAAGAACCGCCGCGATCCAGGCCAAACACCAGGCCGGGCATTTCCGGTGTGCCGCGATGTTCGTGGGACCACAGGTACAACCCGCGATGGTAACCATGCACCCGGCCGCGAACCCGCTCAACCGCCGTGCATTCAGGGCGCCAGATCAGCGAACCATACGCAAACAACCAGACCGGCCCGCCCTTGTGGCGCGCCATGGTCAATTGCATCGAGCTGAGCAGTTGTTCGTGAGTGAGCTGCGGCCCCAGATCGAGCCGCGGAGGGTAAGCCAGATTCAAAAAAGCAGATTCAATGGCGCTCATGGCAACAGTTGTTCGGCCCCGCAAGCATTACAAAATGTAATGCACTATTAATGTAATAGAACATATAGCAGTAAAGGTAAAACGAAAAGTGATAAAGGACGTTTGCCTGACTGTTTATATACCCTAATGTCATTTTGCAAATATCTTAAATACCAGAATGAAATATGCATAAGCATTGAGTCCCTCCGGGAATAAAGCCGCTTATCAGAAACGTCCTACTCCCCCTTCAGATTTACCGCCTTCTGGCCCCCATCGAGCGTCGCGTATAACGGCCACACAGGCGCAAGCCAGACTGCCTTTACAGGGGGCCGCCAATGAAAAAACCATGGTTTTACGCAGTGCTGTCGATGGCCTTGGCGCCATTGGCGCTGGCACAGCCCGCAAACTCAAAGGACACCGGCTCCTGGTATTTGCAGACCAGTGTTTATACGAAGCACTATTCGCCCGACCCCAGGCACAACAACAATCAGGATCTGATTGGTCTTGAACGTATCGACGCGTCCGACCGGCTGTTTGGCGCTGCCACTTTTCGCAATTCGTACAGTCAACGCTCACACTATGCCTACGCGGGTAAACGCTACGAAAGCGCCTCCTATCCCGTGTATATCAAATTCACGGGCGGCCTGCTGGAAGGCTACCGTGGCAAACATAAGGACAAGATCCCCCTGAATCGCTTCGGGGTCGCACCGGTGATCATCCCCTCACTGGGCGCACATTACGGTCCGGTGGCAGCCGAGCTGGTGTTGCTCGGCTTCAACGCCGCCATGGTGACCACTGGCGTGCGCTTCTGATCCCGCGCTGACCTACGAGCGTGGCGCGTAGGCAAAAACGTCGGCACGCATCTGATGCGCATCCATTCCCGCTTCCACCAGCGCATCCAGCGTGCCGTAGACCATGGCCGGAGAGCCGCTGGCGTACACGTGCAGCGGCTTGAGGTCAGGGAAGTCTTCACAGACCGCTTCATGCAACATGCCGCAACGCCCTTCCCAGTTGCATTGATCGCTGACGACCTTGTGCAGGAACAGATTGGGCAGCTTCAGCCATTCGTCCCAATGCTCGACTTGATAAAAGTCTTCTGGACGACGCACGCCCCAATACAGGTGCACCGGATGTTTGAAACCCGAGGCCCGGCAATGTTCGATCAGGCCATGGATCTGGCCCATGCCGGTGCCAGCGGCGATCAGCACGAGAGGACCGTCCGGCAACTCTTCCAGATGGGTATCGCCAAACGGCAACTCGACCCGCACCATGCTGTTGCGCTGAAGCTGTTCGATCAGACCCAGCGCACTGGATTCACGCGCCAGTACGTGGATTTCCAGGTCGCGTCCCGCATGCGGTGCCGAGGCGAGGGAGAAGGCGGACTTTTCGCCGCTCTCGCGTTCGATCATCAGGTACTGACCGGCGTGGTAGCGCGGCGGTTTACCGGCCGGAGCCCGCAGACGCACGCGCCAGGTGTCGCCGCCCACGTCCTTGCACTCAATGACCTGACACGACACGCTGCGCACCGGCAGTTCTCCCAAGGCGAGCACGCCATCCCACAGCACGATGCAGTCTTCCAGCGGCTCCGCTATGCAAGTGTAGAACTCGCCATGATCACGCACATTGCCGGCCTGCTCGACCCGCCCTTCCACCAGCAGCGCGGCGCACACGTGGCAATTGCCGTTGCGGCAGCTTTGCGGGCATTCGTAGCCCAGACGGCGTGCGCCATCGAGAATCCGCTCGCCGGGCAATATCTCAAGCACTGCTCCGGAGGGCTGCAAGGTTACACGCATCAATCTATTCCTAACTGATTCCAGATGGCATCGATCCGCTGGGTCACGGCATCGTCCTTGACGATGACCCTGCCCCACTCGCGGGTGGTTTCGCCCGGCCATTTATGTGTGGCATCGAGGCCCATTTTCGAACCCAGGCCGGACACCGGCGAAGCGAAGTCCAGGTAGTCGATCGGCGTGTTGTCGATCATCACCGTGTCGCGCTTGGGGTCCATGCGCGTGGTGATGGCCCAGATCACGTCGTTCCAGTCCCGGGCGTTGATATCGTCGTCGGTGACGATAACGAACTTGGTGTACATGAACTGTCGTAAAAACGACCAGACACCCAGCATTACCCGCTTGGCGTGGCCCGGATACGACTTCTTCATGGTCACGATGGCCATGCGGTACGAGCAGCCTTCGGGCGGCAAGTAGAAATCGGTGATCTCCGGGAACTGCTTCTGCAGGATCGGCACGAACACCTCGTTCAGCGCAACGCCGAGAATCGCCGGCTCGTCCGGTGGACGGCCGGTGTAGGTGCTGTGGTAGATCGGTTTGATCCGGTGAGTGATGCGCTCGACAGTGAACACCGGGAAGCTGTCGACCTCGTTGTAGTAACCGGTGTGGTCGCCGTACGGGCCTTCATCGGCCATTTCGCCCGGATGGATCACGCCTTCGAGGATGATTTCGGCGGTGGCCGGCACTTGCAGGTCATTGCCGCGGCATTTCACCAGCTCGGTGCGGTTACCGCGCAACAGGCCGGCGAAAGCGTATTCGGAAAGGCTGTCGGGAACCGGGGTCACGGCACCAAGGATGGTCGCTGGGTCCGCGCCCAATGCCACGGATACCGGGAACGGCTGGCCGGGATGCTTCTCGCACCATTCGCGGTAATCCAGCGCGCCGCCACGGTGGCTCAGCCAGCGCATGATGACCTTGTTGCGACCGATCACTTGCTGACGATAGATGCCGAGGTTCTGGCGATCCTTGTTCGGGCCTTTGGTGACGGTCAGGCCCCAGGTGATCAACGGGCCAACGTCGCCCGGCCAGCAGGTCTGCACCGGCAACATGGCCAGGTCGACGTCGTCGCCTTCGATGACCACTTCCTGGCACACCGCGTCCTTGACGACTTTCGGCGCCATCGAAATGATCTTGCGGAAAATCGGCAGCTTGGACCAGGCATCCTTCAGACCTTTCGGTGGCTCGGGTTCCTTGAGGAACGCCAGCAGCTTGCCGATTTCGCGCAGTTCGCTGACCGCCTCGGCGCCCATGCCCAGCGCCACGCGCTCGGGGGTGCCAAACAGGTTGCCGAGCACGGGAATGTCGTAACCGGTGGGTTTTTCGAAAAGCAGGGCTGGCCCCTTGGCGCGCAAAGTGCGGTCACAGACCTCGGTCATTTCCAGTACTGGGGACACCGGAACCTGGATGCGCTTGAGTTCACCGCGCTGTTCCAGGCCGCTGATAAAGTCGCGCAAGTCGCGATACTGCATGCGTGAGCCTCGTGTTGGCCGTGGCGTTCGGGGCAGGCAGTTTAGCGCCGAACCCTTCGGTTCAGAACCACGAACTGCCACCTGATCAAAAATCGGATAGCAAAAAGCCGGGTTTCCCCGGCTTTTTGTGCCTGCTCGACTTACTTGCGCTTCATCGACAGGAAGAACTCATCGTTGGTCTTGGTCGTTTTCAGCTTGTCGACCAGGAACTCGATGGCAGCGATTTCATCCATCGGATGCAGTAGCTTGCGCAGAATCCACATGCGCTGCAGCTCGTCGTCGGCGGTCAGCAACTCTTCGCGGCGGGTGCCGGAACGGTTGATGTTGATGGCCGGGAACACGCGCTTTTCAGCGATACGACGATCCAGCGGCAGTTCCATGTTGCCGGTGCCTTTGAATTCTTCGTAGATCACTTCGTCCATCTTCGAGCCGGTTTCTACCAGCGCGGTGGCGATGATGGTCAGCGAGCCGCCTTCTTCGATGTTCCGCGCAGCGCCGAAGAAACGTTTCGGTTTCTCCAGGGCGTGGGCATCGACACCACCGGTGAGCACTTTGCCGGAGCTCGGGATCACGGTGTTGTAGGCGCGAGCCAGACGAGTGATGGAGTCGAGCAGGATCACCACGTCCTTCTTGTGCTCGACCAGGCGCTTGGCCTTCTCGATCACCATTTCGGCAACCTGCACGTGGCGGGTTGGCGGCTCGTCGAACGTCGAGGCAACCACTTCGCCGCGCACGGTGCGCTGCATTTCGGTTACTTCTTCCGGACGCTCATCGATCAGCAGCACGATCAGATGAACTTCAGGATTGTTACGCGCGATGTTCGCGGCAATGTTCTGCAGCATGATCGTCTTGCCGGCTTTCGGCGGTGCAACGATCAGACCGCGCTGGCCTTTGCCGATCGGGGCGCACAGGTCGATGACACGACCGGTCAAGTCTTCGGTGGAACCGTTGCCGGCTTCCATCTTCATGCGCACGGTCGGGAACAGCGGGGTCAGGTTCTCGAAGAGAATCTTGTTTTTCGCGTTTTCCGGACGGTCGAAGTTGATGGTGTCGACCTTGAGCAGCGCGAAATAACGCTCGCCTTCCTTTGGAGGGCGGATCTTGCCAACGATGGTGTCACCGGTGCGCAAGTTGAAACGACGGATCTGGCTCGGCGAGACATAGATATCGTCTGGACCGGCGAGATAGGAAGCGTCAGCGGAGCGCAGGAAGCCGAAGCCGTCCTGGAGGATCTCCAGCACGCCATCACCGGAGATTTCCTCACCGCTTTTCGCGTGCTTCTTGAGCAGGGAGAAAATCACGTCCTGCTTGCGCGAACGGGCCATATTTTCTATGCCCATCTGTTCGGCCAATTCGAGCAGTTCGGTAATCGGCTTTTGCTTGAGTTCAGTCAGATTCATATAGGAATGACGTAATCATTTATGGAGGGGGGAAATTAAGCTTTTGGCTTAATGAGGCCGCGCCGCAGAGAAGGCGACAGGATCGCGTACTTATTCGAAAAGGAGTGCGTCGGCGACGGCTAGCAGGGGGCAATGGAGAAACCAGTGCGGGGCCGAATGTACCACCTGAGTTTAGGAGCGTCTAGCCCTGAATACGCAAAAAGCCCCGCTATTTGCGGGGCTTTTTCAGGACACTTTGCTGCGACGCTTAGATGTTGGCGTCGAGGAAGGCAGCCAGTTGCGATTTCGACAGTGCGCCGACCTTGGTCGCTTCAACGTTGCCGTTCTTGAACAGCATCAGGGTCGGGATACCGCGCACGCCATGCTTGGCCGGGGTTTCCTGGTTTTCGTCGATGTTCAGCTTGGCAACGGTCAGCTTGCCTTTGTAGGTCTCGGCAATTTCGTCCAGAACAGGAGCGATCATTTTGCAAGGGCCGCACCATTCAGCCCAGTAATCGACCAGTACAGCGCCTTCAGCCTTGAGTACTTCGGCCTCGAAGCTAGCGTCGCTAACGTGTTTGATAAGATCGCTGCTCATGGAATTCTCCAGGGTTGTAAGCAAAAAAACGTGGCCCATCATAGCGGTCCTTACCTCGTTCAGGAAGGTGCAGTTGATTGAGTCTCGCTATGGTGTTCCATGAGTTTGGGTATAGCCCAGGTCACGCCGTGGCGGGAGCGACGAAGGCGATTCCAGTGCGCAACGCCGCGTTACGCACATGCTCGCGCATGGCTTTCTGCGCGGCGCCAGAGGCTCGGCGAGCCAGCGCACGAAGGATCTTGCGGTGTTCCTGCCAGGTTTCCATGGCCCGCTCGGCCCGGATGAACGGTAGCTTCTGACTCTCCAGGAAGATGTCGGCACTGGCAGTCAGGATACTCAGCATCGCCTGATTGCCGCTGGCCAGCAGGATGCGTCGGTGGAATTCAAAGTCCAGCCGCGCCGCCGCTTCGAAATCGGCTGCTTTCAGTTCGTTGCGCATGGCGGCGACATTGTCCTCCAGCGCATCGAGTTCATCGGTGCTCAAGGTCACGGCCGCCAGCCCCGCGGCAAACCCCTCCAGCGCGTAGCGCAACTGGAAGATATCCAGCGGCGAAGCCTGCGCCGCGAACGGCCAGCCTGGCGCTGCCTCGCCTCGCGGCAGCTCCACCGGCGCCTGCACGAACACGCCTTTGCCCGGCTGGATGCTGATCACGCCCAGCGCACTCAATGATGACAACGCCTCGCGCAACGATGCCCGACTAACCCCCAATTGCACCGCCAGTTCCCGTTGCGAGGGCAAGGCATCCCCCGGCCCGAAGCCCTGCTCGGTAATCAGTTTGCGGATGGCCTGCAGCGCCACTTCAGGTACGGCACGGGAGATCGAATTCATGGTTTTCCAAACGAACCAGGACAATGTGCGCCCAGTTGTAAAGCTATTCACGACGCCCGGCAAGTCGTGCCCCATGGGGGTTCGGCAATTTTCCTGGCTGCGCTATCGGGGTGCGAAATACAACCTGACTGTTCAGACCAGTAAGACCGTTCGACACCAGCAAAACCGCGCCCTGGCGCCCTCAAAACCCTAAGTTGGCATGGCCCATGCTCTGTCGATCCGCAGAAATCACTGCTCACCGATCCGGAGATTTGCCATGACCCAGCGTTACCGCGCCCTCCTCGCTATCCTGTTTGCCAGCCTGCTGCTGAGCCAGGTCCCCGCCCACGCCGACGGTCTGGACGATGTGGTCAAGCGCGGAGTCCTCAAGGTCGCCGTGCCCCAGGACTTCCCGCCCTTCGGCTCGGTCGGCCCGGACATGCAACCCCGGGGACTCGACATCGACACCGCGAAACTGCTGGCCGACCAGCTCAAGGTCAAACTCGAACTGACGCCGGTCAACAGCACCAACCGCATCCCGTTCCTCACCACCGGCAAGGTCGACCTGGTGATCTCCAGCCTCGGCAAGAACCCGGAGCGCGAAAAAGTCATCGACTTCTCCCGCGCCTACGCGCCGTTTTACCTCGCTGTATTCGGTCCGCCAGACGCCAGCATCAAAGGTCTGGACGATCTCAAGGGCAAGACCATCAGCGTCACCCGCGGTGCCATCGAAGACATCGAGCTGACCAAGGTCGCCCCCGAAGGTGTGACCATCAAGCGCTTCGAAGACAACAACTCGACCATCGCCGCGTATCTGGCGGGCCAGGTCGACCTGATCGCCAGCGGTAACGTGGTGATGGTGGCGATCAGCGAGAAAAGTCCGAAACGCGTACCGGCGCTGAAGGTGAAGCTCAAGGATTCGCCGGTCTACATCGGTGTTAACAAGAACGAGCCGGCGCTGCTGGATAAGGTCAACCAGATCCTCGTCACCGCCAAGAGCGACGGCGCACTGGAGAAAAACGCCCTCACCTGGCTGAAAGAACCGCTGCCGGCCGATCTCTGATTCGGCGCGCTGGAGACGTTTTATGGCTTATCAGTTCGATTTCCTGCCGGTGGTGAACAACACCGACCTGTTGCTGCGCGGTGCATTGTTCACCCTTGAGCTGACAGCCATCGGCGCGGTGCTTGGGGTGGGCCTGGGCATCGTCGGGGCGCTGGTGCGAGCGTGGAACATCCGGCCTTTCGCGGGGATTTTCGCGGTCTATGTCGAGTCGATCCGCAACACACCATTTCTGGTGCAGTTGTTTTTCATCTTCTTCGGTTTGCCGTCCCTGGGCATGCAGATTTCCGAATGGCAGGCGGCGGTGCTGGCGATGGTCATCAACCTCGGCGCCTATTCGACCGAGATTATCCGTGCTGGCATCCAGGCGATCCCCCGGGGTCAGTTGGAAGCCGCGGCGGCGTTGGCGATGACACGTTTCGAAGCCTTTCGTCACGTGGTGCTGCTGCCGGCGCTGGGTAAGGTCTGGCCAGCCCTGAGCAGCCAGATCATCATCGTGATGCTCGGCTCGGCGGTGTGTTCACAGATTGCCACTGAAGAGCTGAGCTTCGCGGCCAACTTCATTCAATCGCGCAACTTCCGGGCCTTTGAAACCTATGCCCTGACCACGCTGCTCTATCTGTGCATGGCGCTGCTGATCCGCCAATTGCTGAACTGGATCGGGCATCGGTTTATCGCGAGGAACAGCCAATGAGCGATTTCACCTTCTGGGACATCGTGCGCAACCTGCTCACCGGCCTGCAATGGACGCTGGCGCTGTCGCTGGTGGCGTTCATTGGCGGCGGATTGATCGGCTTGCTGATCATGGTCATGCGCATCTCGGATAAATCCCTGCCGCGCAGTTTCGCTCGTACTTACATCGAACTGTTCCAGGGCACGCCGCTGTTGATGCAGCTGTTCCTGGTGTTTTTTGGCGTGGCGCTGGCCGGTGTGGAGATTTCGCCGTGGATGGCGGCGGCGATCGCTCTGACGCTGTTCACCAGCGCTTACCTGGCGGAGATCTGGCGCGGTTGCGTCGAGTCGATTCCCAACGGCCAGTGGGAAGCCTCATCGAGCCTGGCGCTGAACCCGCTGGAGCAACTGCGCTACGTGATCCTGCCACAAGCCCTGCGTATCGCCGTGGCGCCGACTGTGGGCTTCTCCGTGCAAGTGGTCAAAGGCACCGCCGTTACCTCGATCATCGGTTTCACCGAATTGACCAAGACTGGCGGCATGCTCGCCAACGCCACCTTCGAACCCTTCATGGTCTACGGCCTCGTCGCTCTCGGCTATTTCCTGCTCTGTTATCCCTTGTCGCTCAGTGCGCGCTACCTGGAAAGGAGACTGCATGCCTCTGCTTAGAATTTCCGCCCTGCATAAATACTACGGCGATCACCATGTGCTCAAAGGCATCGACCTGAGTGTCGAGGAAGGCCAGGTGGTGGCGATCATCGGCCGCAGCGGTTCGGGCAAATCGACCTTGCTGCGCACCCTCAACGGCCTGGAGTCGATCAACGACGGCGTGATCGAAGTCGACGGCGAGTACCTGGACGCCGCCCGCGCCGACCTGCGCAGCCTGCGGCAGAAAGTCGGCATGGTGTTCCAACAGTTCAACCTGTTCCCGCACCTGACCGTGGGCGAGAACGTCATGCTCGCGCCGCAAGTGGTGCAGAAAGCACCAAAAGCCAAGGCCGCCGAACTGGCGCGGCAGATGCTGGAGCGGGTCGGGCTGGGGGAGAAATTCGATGCCTTCCCGGATCGACTGTCCGGCGGGCAGCAACAGCGGGTGGCGATTGCCCGTGCCCTGGCGATGTCGCCGAAAGTGCTGCTGTGCGATGAAATCACCTCAGCCCTGGACCCGGAGCTGGTCAATGAAGTGCTGAGCGTGGTTCGGCAACTGGCCAGGGAAGGCATGACGCTGATCATGGTCACCCACGAAATGCGCTTCGCACGGGAGGTTGGGGACAAGTTGGTGTTCATGCACCAGGGCAAGGTGCATGAAACAGGCGATCCGAAGGTGTTGTTCGCCAATCCGCAGACGGCGGAGCTGGCGAATTTCATCGGGACGGTTGAGTCTGTGGCCTGAAAGATTTTCGGCGCCGCTCAGGCCGTCATCGCGAGCAGGCTCGCTCCTACATTGGTTGTGTGTCGGTCGTGGGATTAGAGGCAACCTGGGCCCCTGTGGGAGCGAGCCTGCTCGCGATTGACCGCGAAGCGGTCACCTACGCGTTGGCGGCAGCCTTTGATCGTGGCACGATGTCGAGGTTATCGACCGAGACCCCTGACCATGCCGCAATCCCAAGCCAAGAATCTGTCCCTGATCGCCGCAATCGACCTGGGCTCCAACAGCTTTCACATGGTCGTGGCCAAGGCCCAGAACGGCGAGATCCGTATTCTCGAACGTCTCGGGGAGAAGGTTCAGCTGGCCGCCGGCATCGACGAAGAGCGCCATCTCAACGAAGAATCGATGCAGCGCGGGCTCGACTGCCTCAAGCGCTTCGCCCAACTGATCAGCGGTATGCCCACCGGCGCCGTTCGCATCGTCGGCACCAACGCCTTGCGTGAAGCTCGCAACCGCGCCGAATTCATCCGTCGCGCTGAAGAAATCCTCGGCCACCCGGTGGAAGTCATTTCCGGTCGTGAAGAAGCGCGCCTGATCTACCTCGGCGTGTCCCACACCCTCGCCGATACCCCGGGCAAGCGCCTGGTGGCCGACATCGGCGGCGGCAGTACTGAGTTCATCATTGGCCAGCGCTTCGAACCGCTGCTGCGCGAAAGCCTGCAGATGGGTTGCGTCAGTTACACCCAGCGCTATTTCAAGGACGGCAAGATCACCCCGGCCCGTTACGCCCAGGCGTACACCGCGGCGCGGCTGGAGATCATGAGCATCGAGCACGCCTTGCACCGCCTGACCTGGGATGAAGCCATCGGCTCCTCGGGCACCATCCGCGCCATCGGTCTGGCGTTGAAGGCTGGCGGTCACGGCACCGGCGAGGTCAATGCCGAAGGCCTGGCCTGGCTCAAGCGCAAACTGATCAAGCTCGGTGACGTCGAGAAAATCGATTTCGAAGGAATCAAACCGGATCGCCGGGCGATTTTCCCCGCCGGCCTGGCGATCCTCGAAGCGATCTTCGACGCCCTCGAGCTGCAACGCATGGATCACTGCGAAGGCGCCCTGCGCGAAGGCGTACTCTATGACCTGCTGGGCCGCCATCATCACGAGGACGTGCGCGAGCGCACCCTCACTTCGCTGATGGAGCGCTACCACGTCGATCAAGAGCAAGCGGTACGGGTCGAGCGCAAGGCGCTGCATGCGTTCGATCAGGTGGCCGCGGACTGGGATCTGGAAGACGGCGTCTGGCGCGAACTGCTCGGCTGGGCGGCCAAGGTCCATGAAGTGGGCCTGGACATTGCTCACTATCAGTACCACAAGCACGGCGCCTACCTGATCGAGCACTCCGACCTCGCCGGGTTCTCCCGCGAAGACCAGTTGATGCTCGCGCTACTGGTGCGCGGCCACCGCCGCAATATTCCCAAAGACAAGTTCGCCGATTTCGGCGACGACGGCATCAAGCTGATTCGCCTGTGCGTGCTGCTGCGCTTTGCGATCCTGTTCCACCACATCCGTGGCACCCAGCAAATGCCCCAGGTGGTACTGAACGCCTATGGCAATAGCCTGGAAGTGGTGTTCCCGGAGAACTGGCTGGACGAAAACCAGCTGACCCAGGCCGACTTCGCCATCGAAGCGGAATGGCTCACTCGCGTCGATATTGTGCTGAACGCACGCTGATTCCCCCCTGTAGGAGCGAGCTTGCTCGCGATGGAGGCTAACGATAACGCGTGTTATCTGGATACGCGTTGCCCTCACGTTTTTCGTCGGAGCGCCGCCCGGAGCAAGCTCGCTCCTACAGGGGACCGCGTTGATACAAAAAAAAGGGCGATCCATATGGATCGCCCTTTTTAGGGTCGCTGCGTTAACGAACAGCCAGGATCGGGCTGCCCAAACGCTCCAGCAATGTCGCCTGGGCACTGCGCGGGTTCTGGTTGCCGGTCGGTGTGTTACGGACGTAACGACCGTCCGACTGCAGGCTCCAGCTGTGGGTGTTATCGGTCAGATACATCTCCAGCTCTTTCTTGACCCGCATGATCAGCTTCTTGCCTTCCACCGGGAAGCAAGTCTCGACGCGCTTGTCGAGGTTGCGCTCCATCCAGTCTGCACTGGACAGGAACATCTGCTCGTCGCCGCCGTTGAGGAAGTAGAAGACCCGGGTGTGTTCCAGGAAGCGGCCAATGATCGAACGCACGTGGATGTTGTGGGA
Source organism: Pseudomonas sp. GV085 (assembly GCF_003050925.1). Taxonomy (GTDB): domain Bacteria; phylum Pseudomonadota; class Gammaproteobacteria; order Pseudomonadales; family Pseudomonadaceae; genus Aquipseudomonas. The sequence continues at coordinate 380,275 of NZ_QAOV01000005.1, forward strand.
AACCCCAGTGATACCCGGCCGCAGGCAGCACATGCCACGCACCACCAGATCGATGCGCACGCCTGACTGGCTGGCCTTGTACAGCGCGCGGATGATCTTCGGATCGGTCAGCGAGTTGAATTTGGCGATGATATGCGCCGGTTTGCCGTCGAGGGCGAACTGGGTTTCGCGGGCAATCATGTCGAGCATGCCCTTTTTCAGGGTAAACGGCGCGTGCAGCAATTTCTTCATGCGCAGCGTCTTGCCCATGCCGATCAACTGACTGAACAGTTTGCCGACGTCTTCGCACAAAGCGTCGTCGGAAGTCAGCAGGCTGTAGTCGGTGTACAGGCGGGCGTTGCCGGCGTGGTAGTTGCCCGTGCCGAGGTGCGCGTAACGCACGATTTCGCCCGCCTCTCGACGCAGGATCAGCATCATCTTGGCATGAGTCTTGAAGCCGACCACGCCATAGATCACCACCGCACCGGCCGCTTGCAGACGGCTGGCCAGTTGCAGGTTGGATTCTTCGTCGAACCGCGCACGCAGTTCGATCACCGCGGTGACCTCCTTGCCGTTACGCGCAGCATCCACCAGCGCATCGACGATTTCCGAGTTGGCGCCGGAGCGATACAGCGTCTGGCGCACCGCCAACACGTGCGGATCCTTGGCAGCCTGACGCAGCAGGTCGACCACCGGGGTGAACGACTCGAACGGGTGCAGCAGCAGGATGTCCTGCTTGCTGATCACGCTGAAAATGTTCTCGCTGTTCTGCAGCAGTTTCGGGATCTGCGGGGTGAACGGCAGGTATTGCAGCTCGCGCTGACTGTCCAGGCCGGTGATGCTGAACAGCCGCGTCAGGTTCACCGGACCGTTGACCTGATACAACTCCGACTCGCTCAGGTTGAATTGCTTGAGCAGGTAGTCGGACAGGTGTTTCGGGCAGGTATCAGCCACTTCCAGACGTACCGCATCGCCATAGCGCCGGGAGAACAGCTCGCCGCGCAAGGCACGGGCCAGGTCTTCTACATCTTCGGAGTCCAGCGCCAGGTCGGCGTTCCGGGTCAGGCGGAACTGGTAGCAGCCCTTGACCTTCATGCCCTGGAACAGGTCATCGGCATGGGCGTGGATCATCGACGACAGGAACACATAGTTGTCGCCTGCGCCGCCGACTTCTTCCGGCACCTTGATGATGCGCGGCAGCAGACGCGGTGCCGGGATAATCGCAAGGCCGGAGTCGCGACCGAACGCATCGATACCTTCGAGTTCGACGATGAAGTTCAGACTCTTGTTCACCAGCAACGGGAACGGGTGCGTCGGGTCGAGGCCGATCGGGGTGATGATCGGGGCGATCTCGTCGCGGAAATAGCGGCGGACCCAGGTTTTGAGCTTGGTCGTCCAATTGCGGCGACGGATGAAGCGGACCTGATGCTTTTCCAGCTCCGGCAACAGAATGTCATTGAGGATTGCGTACTGACGATCGACGTGACCGTGAACCAGCTCACTGATGCGCGCCAGGGCCTGGTGCGGCTGCAGACCATCGGCGCCAGCCTGTTCACGGGCGAAAGTGATCTGCTTCTTCAGGCCGGCGACACGAATTTCGAAGAACTCGTCCAGGTTGCTGGAGAAGATCAGCAGAAACTTCAGCCGCTCCAGCAACGGGTAGGACTCGTCCAGCGCCTGCTCCAGCACGCGGATATTGAACTGCAGTTGCGAGAGCTCGCGGTGGATGTACAGGCTGCTGTCATCCAGACCGGGAATGGCCACCGCTGGCGCTGGCGCTGGCGTAGCGGTTTCGACGACCGCTGCGGGCGGAGCTGGCTCCAGCTCCGGCGGGGTCTCGTCGACTTGCTCCACCACAGGTTGAGCGTCTTTTACGGCAACTTCAGTGAGCACTTCGGTATTCATCGAATGTTCCTGGGAGGGCTATTTTTGCTCTCGTAACAATTGAGCGGCACGAACGGCAAAGTACGTCAGGATGCCATCAGCCCCTGCACGTTTGAAAGCGGTCAGGGACTCGAGGATAACCCCTTCGCTCAACCAGCCATTCTGGATCGCCGCCATGTGCATGGCGTATTCGCCGCTGACTTGATAAACAAACGTCGGCACTTTGAATTCTTCTTTTACCCGGCACAGGATGTCCAGGTACGGCATGCCTGGCTTGACCATGACCATGTCTGCACCTTCTGACAAGTCCGCCGCCACTTCGTGCAGGGCTTCGTTGCTGTTGGCCGGGTCCATCTGATAGGAGGCCTTGTTGGCCTTGCCCAGGTTCAGCGCCGAACCGACTGCATCGCGGAACGGGCCGTAATAGGCGCTGGCGTACTTGGCCGAGTAGGCCATGATCCGCACGTTGACGTGACCGGCCACCTCGAGGGCTTCGCGGATCGCCTGGATGCGGCCGTCCATCATGTCCGATGGCGCCACGACCTGGGCGCCGGCTTCGGCGTGGGACAGGGCTTGCCTGACCAGTGCGTCGACGGTGATGTCGTTCTGCACGTAGCCTTCTTCATCAAGAATGCCGTCCTGGCCGTGGGTGGTGAACGGGTCCAGGGCGACGTCGGTGATCACGCCCAGCTCAGGGAATTGCGCACGCAGCGCACGGGTCGCGCGTTGGGCGATGCCTTCTGGGTTCCACGCTTCGGCGGCGTCCAGCGACTTGAGCTGCGAGGGTGTTACCGGGAACAGCGCCAGCGCCGGAATCCCCAGCTCGACCCACTTGGCCGCCTCTTCCAGCAACAGGTCGATGGTCAGGCGTTCGACACCCGGCATCGAGGCCACCGCTTCGCGACGGTTTTCACCGTCCAGCACGAATACCGGCAGGATCAGGTCATCGACGGTCAGGACATTTTCACGGACCAAACGACGCGAGAAGTCATCACGACGGTTGCGGCGCAGGCGGGTTGCGGGGAACAAACGATTGGCGGGGGTAAAGCTCACGGCAGACTCCTGAGCCCGCAGACGTGCGAGCGTGACAGTTATAAGCGGCCATTATGACGAACGTGTGACAGTTATGTGCACGCTGCGACAGGTAGCCGCATTCCATTGTCGTTGTAGGAAATGTTCACGTCGAGACACATTTGGACACTTTCCTGAATGTGTCCGAAGGGTTAGGCTGCGCGTTCATTTCGCCAGCACCCAGACAATGCTCCAACAATTTCTGCATGACTTCGGCTACTTTGCCCTTTTTCTAGGCACGTTCTTCGAAGGCGAAACCATTCTGGTACTCGCAGGCTTCCTCGCGTTCCGTGGATACATGGACATCAACCTGGTGGTGGTCGTGGCCTTCTTCGGCAGCTATGCCGGCGACCAACTGTGGTACTTCCTGGGACGCAAGCACGGTCGCAAGCTGCTGGCGCGCAAACCGCGCTGGCAGATGATGGGTGACCGGGCGCTGGAACACATTCGCAGGCACCCGGACATCTGGGTATTGAGCTTCCGCTTCGTCTACGGCTTGCGCACGGTCATGCCGGTGGCCATCGGGTTGTCGGGCTATCCGCCGGGCCGCTACCTGCTGCTCAACGGCATTGGCGCGGCGATCTGGGCCGCCGCATTGGCGGCGGCCGCGTACCATTTCGGCGCGGTGCTCGAAGGCATGCTCGGCAGTGTGAAGAAGTACGAACTCTGGGTACTCGGCGCCCTGCTGGTCCTGGGCTTCGTGCTATGGCTGCGCCGGCGCTTCAAGAATGCCCGCCTGGCCAAGCAGGTCTACGCCGACGAGCAAGCCATGAAGGCCGAACGAACAAAAATCGAAGGCCCTACGACGCCAATCGAGTAATGCGGTTTCTGCAACAGTAGAGACCGATGCCGCTCAACAGGCTGTAACTGAGCAGGCCGACCCAGCCCACCGCGCTGGCCGGCCACAACCCCACCATCGGGGCCAGCCATACCAATGGCAGATTCGACGCCAGCCGCGCCCACTCCAGCTTCAACGCCCACGGGCGACTCTCCAGGGCCACGCCCAGCACAAACAGACCGAACGCCACCGCCCCCCAACCCAACATCAGGGCGGCGACCGGCAGCTTCGGCTCAAGATTCATCAAGTAGCTGCCCAGCGCGACGTAGGCGCAGAACTGCAACAAGACGTAGAGCTGCTGACGTCCGTCCAGCGGCACCTCGAATTTGCGGAACTGGTTCAGGTCCGGCTTGTTCATCGGGTATTTGGCCGCCACGTCCGCCGGGCGCCAGCCGGTGCGCATGAACCAGATCCGCAGCTTGTCCCAGGTGCTTTCGGTACGCCGTGCATCTGCCCACAACTGCGCGTAGAACTGCACGTTTGCCCACACAGGATTCCAGCTCGCCAGCGGCGTGGTCACACCGAAAATCACTGGCTCGTTGTCGTCTTCTTCCTGGAACGAGCCGAACAGACGGTCCCAAATAATGAACACGCCGCCGTAGTTGCGATCCATGTAGAGAGCATTCTGTGCATGGTGAGCCCGATGATTGGACGGCGTGACAAAGAACCATTCGAACCAGCCAAGCTTGGGAATGTGCCGGGTGTGCACCCAGAACTGGTAGAGCAGGTTCAGCGCCGCGACGCTGACGAACATCAGCAGCGGCACGCCGAATACCGCCATCGGCAGATAGAAGATCCAGCTCAGCAGGAATCCGGTACTGGTCTGGCGCAACGCCGTGGACAGGTTGTAGTCCTCACTCTGGTGATGCACCGAATGGGCGGCCCAGAGGATGTTGCGCTCGTGGCCCATGCGGTGCAGCCAGTAGTAGCAGAAGTCATAGAAGACAAAAGCGAACACCCAGACCCACACACTGTCGACCGACAGTTCGAACAGCGCCAGGTACTTGAGGGCGAACGCGTAGGTCACCAGCCCCACGCCTTTGGTCAGCAGCCCCGTGGTGGTCGACAGCACGCCGGTGCTGATGCTGTTGATCGCGTCCGCCACCCGATAATTACTGACCCCGCGCCAACGGTCGGCCAGCAGTTCGACGGCGATCAGCACAAAGAAAAACGGCACCGCATACAGAATGAAGTCCATGACGCGCCCTGACCGGAATCTTGAGGACAGATGCTATGTGTAGCCGTGAATTAACCCTATGGCAACGAGTGACAAATTAGTGGACATTTAACGCCATGAATCTGGAGAAAAGCCCATGAGCAAAAAAGTTGCAGTGATCCTTTCCGGTTGTGGCGTGTACGACGGCGCCGAGCTCCACGAGAGCGTCATCACCCTGCTGCGCCTGGACCAGCGCGGTGCCCAGGTGCAGTGTTTCGCACCGAACATCGCGCAGTTGCATGTGATCAATCACCTGACTGGCGAAGAAATGCCTGAATCGCGCAACGTGCTGGTGGAATCGGCACGGATAGCCCGGGGCAACATCAAGGATATCCGTGACGCGAACGTCGATGAGTTCGATGCGCTGATCGTGCCCGGCGGCTTCGGCTCGGCCAAGAACCTGTCCAACTTCGCCATCGAAGGCGCTGGCTGCACCGTTCAACCGGATGTCCTGGCACTGACCGAAGCCTTTGCCGAGGCCGGCAAGCCGGTGGGGTTGATGTGTATCTCACCTGCCCTGGCGGCAAAGATCTACGGCCCCGGCGTCACCTGCACCATCGGCAATGACACCGACACCGCTGCCGCGATGAACAAAATGGGCGCCACCCATGCCGATTGCGCGGTCAGTGACATCGTCGAGGACAAGGCACGCAAACTGGTGAGCACACCGGCTTACATGCTGGCGCAATCGATCAGTGAAGCGGCGTCGGGGATCAACAAGCTGGTCGACCGGGTATTGGAACTGACCCACGAAGACGACGCGTAAAAACAAGATCAAAAGATCGCAGCCTGCGGCAGCTCCTACAAGGGGGCGGTGTATACCTGTAGGAGCTGCCGCAGGCTGCGATCTGTTCAGACGTTGCGGGATAACCTGGTCAAAATCCGGTCCAGCGCATTGGCAAACGCCTGCTTCTCACGGTCGCCGAACGGCGCTGGCCCCCCACCCATTTGCCCCTGTTCGCGCAAATCGGTGAACAGGTTGCGCACCGCCAGCCGTTCTCCCATGTTCTGCGCATCAAACTCCTTGCCCCGCGGATCGAGCGCCGCCACGCCCTTCTTCACCAGACGATCGGCCAGCGGCACATCGCTGCAAATCACCAGCTCACCGGGCACCGCGTGTTCCACCAGATAATCGTCCGCCGCATCCGGACCGCTCGGCACCACGATCAACTTGACCAGTGCCAGCCCCGGCTTGGTCTGCGGCTGTCCGGCCACCAGCACCACTTCGAACTGGCGCTTGAGGGCGAACTTCACCACCAGATCCTTGGCTGCCCGCGGACAGGCATCGGCATCGATCCACACACGCATCGGTTTTTCCTCTTCCAAAAAGAATCGCGGGCAAGCCACGCTCCCACAGGTTAACGCTAAACCTGTGGGAGCGTGGCTTGCCCGCGAAAGTGAGCGAAGCGAATGCCTTTTAAGAAACCTGCACCCGCTGCTTCTCAACCACCCGGCTACGGCCATACAACACGACAATCGCAATGATCGCCACAGCCTGGGCACTCAGCGAATACGCATCGGCATGGATCCCCAACCATTCAAAGTCAAAGAACGGCACCGGTCGAGTGCCGAAGATCCCGGCTTCTTGCAGCGCTTTCACGCCATGCCCGGCAAACACCACCGACAAGGCGCACAAAAGACCGGCGTTGATGCTGAAGAACAGCGCCAGCGGCAGCTTCGCCGAACCGCGCAAAATCACCCAGGCCAGGCCGACCAGCAGCACCAGCGCCGTGGCCCCACCGGCCAGCACCGCGTTATGCCCCGCCGGACCTGCCTGCAACCACAGGGTTTCGTAGAACAGAATCACTTCGAACAGTTCGCGATACACCGAGAAAAACGCCAGGGTCGCAAAGCCGAAACGCCCACCGCCACCCACCAGGCTGGTCTTGATGTAATCCTGCCAGGCCGCCGCGTGACGACGGTCATGCATCCACACACCCAGCCACAACACCATGACACTGGCAAACAACGCCGTCGCGCCTTCCAGCAATTCGCGCTGCGAACCGCTGACATCGATCACATAGGCTGCCAGCGCCCAGGTACCCAGCCCCGCCAGAAACGCCAACCCCCAACCGGCGTTGACACTGCGCACCGCCGCCTGTTGACCCGTGTTGCGCAGGAAAGCCAGGATCGCCGCCAGCACCAGAATCGCTTCCAGACCTTCACGCAGCAGAATCAGCAGGCCGGAAATGTAACTCAGCGACCAGCTCAAACCCTCGTTGCCCAACAGGCCGGCCGATGCCTTCAACTTGGCCTTGGCGACGTTCAGGCGCTGCTCGACCTCGCTCACCGGCAGGCCATCTTGCAACGACTGACGGTAGGCCATCAGGGATTTTTCAGTGTCTTTACGTACGTTGGCGTCAATGTTATCCAGCGAGCTCTCAACCAGCTCGAAGCCTTCCAGATACGCCGCTACGGATAAGTCATAAGCCTGATCATGCTCACCGGCACGATACGCCGCGATGCTCTTGTCCAGAGTGGCTGCGGTGTAGTCGAGCAGTTGCGCCGGGCCACGCTTGACCTGCGGCGGTTGCGCCCGCTGGGCACGGAAGGTCGCGGCGGCTTGCGGACCTTCGGCGGCCAGCACTTCAGCCGGGGTCTGACGAGCCAGGTCGGCGATGCCGTAGGTCTTTTCAGCCTTGGCCGTCGTCGGGTCAACACTGAAGCTGGCGATATAGGTGGCCAAGTCCCAACGCTGACGATCATCCAGTTGATCGGCAAAGGCCGGCATGTCAGTCCCTTCGACGCCCAAGCCCAAGGTACTGTAGATCGCGTAGAGGCTCAGTCGATCCAGTCGTGTGGTGTCACGCAGATTGGAAGGCGGTGGCGTCATGCCGACGCCCGCCGGGCCCTCGCCGGCCCCTGTATCGCCATGGCAGACCGAGCAATGCTGAGCGTACAGCGGCGCGCCACGCGCCGGGTCCGGCGTAATGACCGGGGCCTGGCTGACTTCATAGGCCACGGCCAGCTTTGCACCGAGTTGCCGGGCCTGGCGAGTGACATCAGCACCGTCCTGACGGGCGCCGATGGAATTGCCCAGCGCGGTCAGGCTTTGCTCCAGCGCGGCTTTTTCCGGATTGGCCGGCATGGCCGCCATCAGGCTTCCCAGCGTCTTGACCGACTCTTGCTGCGCGCGAAATCCGGCCTGGTCCGTGATGCTGCCCGCCTGCACCGTGTCCGGGTAATCCGCGCCGATGTAATCGAGCAAGTGCAGCGCCTGCGGCGCACCTTCGGCAGGGGCGGCCAGCAGTTGAACGCTGCACGCCGCGAACAGCGGCAGCAGCAACCAAGCCAGCAAACGGGAGGGGGCAATCATGAATGAATCTCAGTTGGAAAAACGAAGTTACATATTGTTAACGCCCAACGGGTTTCGCTCAAGCATTGTCGGGACTTCCGGTGAAATCACGGGTTCTCCAAGGTATTGATACACCAATGAAAAAGGCGACCTCATGGGTCGCCCTCCTGGATTTCCGCGAGCTTAGATCGCAGCTTTGCGCAGCGTCGCCATGAATGCTGCCGCACCGATGAACAGTCCGGCAAAGGTCCGATTCATGCGTTTTTGCTGTTTCGGTGTGCGCAGCAGACGCAGCACCCTGGACGCCAGACCGGTGTAGCCAGCCATGACGATCAAGTCGACGCAGATCATGGTCACGCCGATCACCAGATACTGAATCAGCAGTGGAGCATGGGGGTCGATGAACTGCGGCAACACCGCCAGCATGAACACCAGCGCCTTGGGGTTACTGATGTTCACCAGAAAACCACGGAACACTAGGGCCAGAGGCTTGCCGATCTGACGCACAGCCGCGTCATCGCTCATATCGCTGGGCAGCGCACGCCATTGCTTGATCGCGAGGTAGACCAGGTACGCCACGCCGAACCATTTGATCGCATAGAAGGCTGTGGCCGACGCCGTCAGAATCGCGCCCACACCGGCGCCGACAATGGCGATCTGCACTGCAAGGCCCAATTGCAGACCCAGGGCGTTCCAGTAGCCGCGCCAGAATCCGTATTGCAGACCGCTGGACATCGACGCAATGGCGCCGGCACCGGGGGACAGGCTGATCACCCAGCAGGCGGCAAAAAAAGCCAGCCATGTTTGAAGCTCCATTTCACACCTCGACTCAGACTCATGACAGATGTCTAAGCTAATGCGGCTTTGATTGGATGACTACCGATTTTTTACAGGACATGGCGACTGCCAACAGCCAAAAGCAAAGATCTTGAACTGGCTTACTACTTTTCAAACCCGCTGGAAGGAAACACATCCGTGCCGCGCCAGCGCCGAACAGAACGCTGGAAGAACAGACTATTAGGCACTTGCACCATGGCGCTGCCAGTGCCGAGTTCTTCGGCCTCGATCAGCGTGGTGTAAAGCAGATTGATCGCCACCACCCGACCTTTGACACCGGGCTTGTCAGTGGTGTCCACCAGCTCGACCACGTCACCGATGCGGAACGGGCCGACGGTAAAGATCAGGATCGCGCACAGCAGGTTCGACAGCACGCTCCACATGGCGAAAAACGCCACCGCCGCGACCGCGACAAAACCGGATAACGCGGTCCAGAGCACCGTGGCCGAAACCCCGAGGCGCTCCAGCACGAAAATCAACGCACTGCCCATGATCAGCCAGCGCAGGCCCCCGCGCAGCGGCATCAGCAACTGCGGCGGAAACGGGTAGCGCTCACCGAGACGAGTCAGGCATTTGGCAACAAAGCGCTGGGCGAAGTAACCGGCGAGCAGGATCAGCAGGATTTGCACGCCAAGCCAGATCGGCTCGACCCACACCGCCGGCAACGGCAGCTTGAAGGCGTCCATCAGGACAGCGCCTCCAGCTCCGCCTGCATGCTTTCCAGCAATTCCAGGGCTTCCATCCACGCTTCTTCCAGTTGCGCCTCACGCACCTTCAGTTTGGCCTGTTCGGCCAGCAGATCACGCAAGTCGTTCTTGCGTGCCGGTTCGTAGATTTCACTGTCGCCGAGGCTGGCATCGATTTTCGCCAGCTTCTCGTGGAGCTTGCCCAGCTCGGTTTCAAGCTTGTCAGCTTCACGCTTGTGCGGTGCCAGTTGCTGGCGCAACGCAGCAGCGGCCTGACGCTGGGCTTTCTTGTCGGTCTTGTCCGGGTTGACTGGGGTGTTGCTGACCGGTGCATTGCGCTGACGGTAGTCCACCAGCCAACGGGTGTAGTCCTCCAGGTCGCCATCGAACTCTTCGACCTTGCCGTCCGCCACCAGATAGAAATTGTCGGTGGTGCTTTTGAGCAAATGCCGGTCGTGGGAGACCACCAGTACCGCACCACTGAATTCCTGCAGGGCCATGGTCAGCGCCAGACGCATTTCCAGGTCCAGGTGGTTGGTCGGTTCGTCGAGCAGCAGCAGGTTCGGCCGGTCCCAGGCAATCAATGCCAAAGCCAGGCGCGCCTTCTCGCCACCAGAGAAATTCAACACCGGCTCGTCGATTCGTGCGCCGCGGAAGTCGAAGCCGCCGAGGAAGTCGCGCAAGGTCTGCTCGCGCTCGGTCGGTGCCAGACGCTGCAAGTGCAGCAACGGGCTGGCCTTGGAATCCAGAGAATCGAGTTGATGCTGGGCGAAGTAACCGACCACGGTGTTCTCGCCACGGGTCAAGCGCCCGGCCAATGGCGAGAGCTCACCGGCGAGGTTCTTGATTAAAGTCGATTTACCAGCGCCGTTAGGTCCGAGCAGACCGATCCGCGCACCCGGGGTCAGTTGCAGCTTGACCTTCTCCAACACGGCTTTGTCGCCGTAACCCAGACGGGCATCGGACAGGTCGATCAGCGGGCTGGAGATTTTCTGTGATTCACGGAAGACAAAATCGAACGGCGAGTCGACGTGGGCCGCGGTCAGCTCTTCCATCCGCTCCAGTGCCTTGATCCGGCTCTGGGCCTGACGGGCCTTGGTGGCCTGGGCCTTGAAGCGGGCGATGTAGCTTTCCATGTGCGCACGTTGCACCTGCTGCTTCTCGTAGGCCTGCTGTTGCTGGGCCAGACGTTCGGCACGGGCGCGCTCGAAGGCGCTGTAGCCACCGCGGTACAGGGTGATCTTGCGCTGATCGACGTGGGCCACGTGATCGACCACGGCATCGAGGAAGTCGCGGTCGTGGGAGATCAGCATCAGGGTGCCCGGATAGCTCTTGAGCCATTCCTCAAGCCAGATGATGGCGTCGAGGTCCAGGTGGTTGGTCGGTTCGTCGAGCAGCAGCAGGTCCGATGGGCACATCAAGGCCTGCGCCAGGTTCAGACGCATCCGCCAGCCACCGGAGAAATCCCCGACCTGACGATCCATCTGCTCATTGGTGAACCCGAGACCGGCCAGCAACTTGCGCGCCCGGGCATCGGCGGTGTAACCGTCGGCGCTGTCGAGTTCGGAGTGCAGGCGGGCCTGTGCGGCACCGTCATGGGTCGCTTCGGCTGCCGCCAGGTCGCGTTGCACCTGGCGCAGGCGCAGGTCGCCATCGAGCACGTAGTCGACCGCCAGGCGTTCGAGGGTGTCGACCTCCTGGCGCATGTGGGCGATACGCCAGTCGGCCGGCAGGAAGCAATCACCCGAGTCCGGGTGCAGTTCGCCCCGAAGCAAGGCGAACAGGCTCGATTTGCCGGCGCCATTGGCACCGATGAGGCCGGCTTTCTGGCCGGCGTGCAGCGTCAGCTCGGCGTCTTCTAGCAGACGTTGCGGGCCACGCTGTAAAGTCAGGTTCTGAAGTCGAATCATAATGGCGGCGGAGTCTACCAGCTTCGCTCGCAACTGGCGCGAGTAGCACTATGTCCTCTGACCTGTGGAGCTTTTCCCTGACCATTTACGCCCGCCCGGGCGTTGAGCAGGCATGCCTGCAATTGCAGTCGGCGGGAGTCAATGTGTGCCTGTTGCTGTGCTGTGCGTGGCTGGGACAGCGAGGTGTGGCCTGCGATGAACAGCGCTTGCAGCAACTGCGTAGCGTGGCCGTCGCCTGGGAAGCCGATGTCGTGCGGCCGTTACGGGCCTTGCGTACGCAATGGAAAACCGCAGCCTCGGAAGACGCCGGATTGCATACCCTGCGTGAACAAGTGAAGGCACTGGAGCTGGAAGCCGAACGGCATCTGTTGTTGCGGCTGGAGAGAGCGGCGCAGAGTTGGCCGCAAAATGCCGAGACCGATCTACCGGCCTGGCTGGAAGGTGCGGCGGCTGAGGCCGCCCACCTGCACCGCGACGCGCTGCATCAGCTGCGCGTCGCGGTAACCGGCACTTAGGAAGCGCTGGTTGGGGTGGTTACAGCGCTCGAAGTTGCGGCAGGCGTTGGCGCTGGCGCGGTTGTCGAGGGAGGTGCTGCTGGAGCAGCCGGAGCGACTGGCTTGGCAACCGATGCTGTGGCTGGCTTGGCGGCAACCGGTTTTTTCACCGCAGGTTTGGCCGCTGGTTTTGCAGCTGCCGGTTTGGCAGCTGCCGGTTTGGCAGCGGCTGGTTTTGCGGTAGCTGGTTTTGCGGCTGGTTTTGCAGCCGCTTTTACCGCAGGTTTTGCAGCCGGCTTGGCTGCTGTTTTGGCTGCTGTTTTGGCTGCTGGTTTTGCAGCGACAGGTTTTGCAGCCGGCTTGGCAGCAGGTTTCGCAGCAGCGGTACGGGCAGCGGGTTTAGCGGCTGGTTTTGCAGCCGGTTTTGCAGCGGCGGTTCTAGTCACCGCTGGTTTGGCAGCAGCGGCTTTTGCAGCGGCAGGTCGTGCAGCGGCTGGTTTGGCAGCCGTGGTTTTAGCTGCAGGTTTTGCGGCGCTGGCAGCAGCCGGTTTTCTCGCAGCCGGTTTGGCTGCGGCAGTTTTCGCTACTGGTTTGGCAGCTGCCGGTTTTGCAGCAGCAGGCCTGGCCGGTGCTTTTGCAGCAGCCGGTTTGGCAGCGGCTTTCTTCGCAGGTGCCGCAGCAGGTTTGGCTGCACGCAGGGACAACGCCTTGCCGACAGCCTCTTGTACACGACCGACGCCCTGGGCCAGTTTCAGGCTTTCCTGAGCATCGCGCTTGAGTTGCAGAATGTAGCCGCGGGTTTCCGATTGACGATCCTTGAGGGCATCGAGCAGCTCTTCAAGGTCGACCACTGCGTCCTTGGCCTTGGCTTGTGCCTTGGCTTTTCCGGCTGCCGCAGCGTCCTGCAATTTGGTGCGGGATTTGTGCAGTTTTTCTTGCGCTTTTCCGCGCTGCTTTTCCAGTTTGGCGAGCAGTTTTTCAGCATCAGCCAAGGCTTCGGAACAAGCGGTTTCCAGATGCTCGAGCAGGCTGCTCGAGAGTTGTTGGAGCAGGTGCAATGGAGTGTTTACTGGCTTCTTGGTGGCCGACATGGTTTACCTCCTGGCTGAAGTGAGTGCGGCTCATACTAGACCTCTGCTGCAACCGCCGCTAGGGCATGTTGACACTATCGAAAGCCCCGCGTTGCAAAGGATCGAAAAACTTCTGCCTCGACGCAAAAGCAGCTCACCGTTGCGTGCATTCTCACTGGCATAATCGCCCGCAATTCAGGTCGGAGAGTGCCCATGTCGCGCTACCTTTTTTTATCGCTGTGCGTGTTTTTTTCGGTGGCCCAGTCCGCCGAAAAAACGCAGGAAAATGAAGCCCGTGATCTCGCTTACAGCCTGGGCGCAAGCCTTGGCGAACGCTTGCACCAGGAGGCTCCCGACCTGCAACTTAAGGCACTGGTCGAAGGATTGCAGCAGGCCTATCAGGGCAAACCGCTGGCGCTGAAGGACGAGCAGATCCAGCAGATATTGACCGAGCATGAAGCCCGGATCGCCATGCAGTCAGCCGAGCCGCAAAGCGAAATGGCGCTGGAAAAGGAACAGCGTTTTCTCGCCACAGAAAAAGCCAGGCCCGGCGTGCGCGAACTGGCTGATGGCGTGCTGCTGAAGGAGTTGACGCCAGGCACTGGTGCCAAGGCCGGACCGAACGGCAAAGTGCAGGTGCTGTACATCGGTCGCTTGCCCGATGGCACGGTGTTCGATCAGAACAGCCAGCCACAATGGTTCAGTCTCGACAGCGTGATCGCCGGATGGCGCAGCGCAATGCAAAACATGCCGGTCGGGGCGAAATGGCGACTGGTGATTCCATCGGCCCAAGCCTATGGCGCCGACGGTGCCGGCGACGTGATCGCACCGTTCACCCCATTGGTGTTCGAGGTTGAATTGCGTGGCGCAACCAACTGACAGTGGAAATGAAAAACGGCGTGCCTTGGCACGCCGTTTCGGGGTCTTGCAGGAAGTGCTTCAGGCCTGAACCGAATCGACTTCCTTGTGGGCTGTGTGCAGCACTTCGATCAGGCAGTCTTCCAGTTCGAAGCGTTCGTGCAACAGGCCACCCAGTTCCTTGAACTTCTGCGCAACGCATTTGCCTTCGTCGCAAAGGTCATTGAACGCAAGCAGCTTTTCAGTGATGACATCGATGCGCGGGTAGATGGTCTCGGCGAGCTCCAGTCCACGCTTGTCGTTGAAGGCCTTGGCCTCCCCCGTCAGCTGTTCGTAGATCTCGAAATGCCCGGCCGATACATAATCGACCAGCACGCCGCAGAACTCCTGCAATGGCTTGCGATTCGTGGACAGTGCCTCTGGATCGGCACCGAGCTTGTCGTATGCATCGATCAGCTCTTTGCGCTCCTGCAACCAGCGATCGATCAGCAGGTGCACTCCACCCCAGCGTTCCTGAGCATTCTGACAACTTTCGAGCATGGTGATCTCTCTTCCCTTGTGGGTCAGCTGCTCAATGCCCGTCGCCCTCTTGTTACGTCGGGGGCGATTTCAGGCAGAGCGTCATCGAGCAACATAATTCCAATGACACGTGCGGGCCAGATTATGCCCGCGCGACACTGGCTTCAAGGTACGCAGGCGATAAAGTTCATACAAGTGTTTAATCGCCCGCAAAGGCCCGGTGCGACGACTCGCCGCTGAGTGGTCGCTGATAGCGGGTCCAGACCAGTCGCAACGACTGGTAAACGGCCAGAATCATCATCGCGACGAAGAACAGCAGGCTCCACTCGGTGAGACTCAGATCGAACAGTGTCCAGGAAATTTCCACACAATCGGCAGCGCCCTTGAACATTTGCTGTACGACGGATAGCCACGGAGAACTGGCCAACACGTCCGCCAGATCGGTCGAGCACGCCGCTGCCTGTTCCATCGGAATGCTTTGCAGCAGGACCTGTCGCCACGCCGTGACAGTGCCGGCGAGGCTGCAACAAAGACTGAGCAGCCAATACAGAACGTTTCCGATGCGACCGGGGCCATGGACCGAAGCCAACAGGCAGACACCGGCAAAGAGCGCCATGCAAAACCGTTGCAACAGACACAATCCACAAGGCCGCAGGCCGACTGCATATTCCAGGTAGTAGGAAACGCCCATCGCCAGAGCGCCCGCAATGAAAGCCATGAAAAACAAGGAGCGTGAGCAGGCCAAAGACATGGCTTTTCCGTAAAAGTAGTGACAGACCATTACGGTAGAGGAAAGCGCGACAGCCTTACAAGGCAAGTGCCCACAGAGACTTCAGCACGAGTGTAGGGAAATCCCGACGCAGGCGAGAGGATAAAATGTAGTCCTCTGTAGGATTTTTCCTGCGACGAGATGCGGCAACTGAATTTCAACTGATCATCGCACTGCAGCGAGGGCGATCACTCCTTCGCCGCAGGTCATCGCTCAGACGCCGAAACCTGGCGCCAGCGAACGAGTCAAGCGCGGACTGGCACTGGCAGAGGGGCCGCGAGCAAGCGTTCATCCAATAACCCCAGGCCTTCCTGAAACAGCTGGTTGCTGCGTTCGGTATCGCCCATCTGCGCCAGCAAGCGTGCCAGTTCCGCACAGGCTTCCGGATTGCGTTGTACACGCAGGCTGCTTTCCAGATAGTCCCGGGCCTTGCCCCACAAACTGTTTTGCAGACATAGACGACCCAGTGTCAGTAGCAGGCCAGGATCGGCCGGATGGTCCTTGAGCCAGCCTTCGGCGGTCTGCAACTGGCGGGCCGGATCATTGCCGCGAACCAGTCCGTAGAGTCGTGCCAGATGACTGTCGTAGCTGCGTTTTAGGGCAGTACGCAGCACTTCTTCGGCCTCGACCTGAGCCCCCAATTGCCGCAGTTGTTCGGCATACGCGAGCACCAGTTGCGGCTCCTGACGCTGTGCCGAGGTCAGTTGTTGCCAGGCACGTTCAAGCGATTGCTGCCCCACCGTTCCGTCTTCTTCCCGTTGCGCTGCCAGGGACAGGTTCGCCCCCCAGGCCCGACGCTCCAGCTCGGCGAGCTCGGCCGCCGGCAGGATTTTGTCTTTGCGCAGCTCTGGCAGCAGGCGAATCAATGCCGACCAGTCACCTCGCTGCTGAAGCAGGCGCTGCAACTGGCGCAGGGTCTGTGCGTTATGAGGATGGCGTTCACGCATCGCTTGCAGGGTGGTGAGGGCGCCTTCGGTATCACCGCGATCGGTCTGCAACTGGGCGTGGTTCAAGGCGATTGCCAACTCGGCCTGAGGCTGACGCTCCAGGGCGCGCTCCAGCAAGTTGTCGCTTTCTTCGTAATGGCCTTGTTCGTTCGCGGCACGGGCCGCACCGAGGTAGTAAAGCAGCGGCTGGCGCTCGGCTTCGGCGGCCCGATGCAAGTGACGTTGGGCACTGGCCCAGCGACCCTCGGCCAGGTCCAGTTGACCGTGCTCGATCGCCACCTGCACCCGACGACTGCGGTTACGCCGCGACCACGGATTGACCACGCCACTGGAAGCCATCACCAGCTCGACCAGCGACCTGATGCCCCAGATCACCAGCCAGAGCACAGCCACCAGCGCCAAGGTAGCCCACAGGCTCGACTCATAGCGGAAGGTCTTGTAGGCAATCAGCACATAGCCGGAGTGTTCGGCAATTGCCAGCCCGAGCGCAGCGGCAGCGGCGATCACGAGGAACACGATCACATAGAGGCGTCTCATGGCGTAGCCTCCGGCGCGGCGTTCGCGGCAGGCCTGGCCATTGGCTTGACCGAATCCTCGGCGTTGACGTTGCGCCGTTCCAGATACCCCTGCACCGCGCTCAGGGTGCCGGTCATATCTGGCGTGACTACGGTGACAGGTTGCTTGCTCAACTCGGCCACCTGCTCAAGCATCACTTTGCTTTGTGCATTGTCCGGGTTGAAGTTGCCCTTGAGGATGTCCCGCGCTTCGTCCAGCACTTGGGAGTAAACCGCCGCCTGGCCATTGAGTGCGGCCCACTGCGCTTGCTCCAGCGCCAGGCTCAGGGCCAGGCGTACCTGACTCAGGCTCTGGCCGGCCAGCAATGGACGAACGTTTTTGTCAGCATTGAAGTCGATACGGATGTAGCGCGAAATCTGATCCCACCATTGCGCCCAGCGACTGGCACCGTCGCCATCGGCGGTCAGGCCCAGCAACGAATCCCCACGGTCCTTGTACTCCGGCGCCAGCTCGGTGAGACTGGCCACTTGATCGCGCAACGCGCCCAGACGCAGAAACAGCCCGGTGCGATCCGGTTGCTCGGTACTGCGCAAGGCAATCAGGGTCCTGGCCACCTGCTCGCGAGCGGCAAAGGCGCCCGGGTCGTTCTGCTCGCGCAGAATCTCGTCGGCACCCTGAACCAGTGCCTGGGCGCTGCTGATGTCCTGCAAGGCAGACAGTCGCAGGCTGGCCAGACGCAGCAGATGCTCGGCCTCGGCCAGACGCCAGTCCTTGCGACTGGCGCCGAGTATGGTTTCCAGGCGCTGGTTCAACCGCTGCTGATCACCTTGCAACTGAATCACCAGACGGCTACGTGCTTCCAGTTCATCGGCGGGAGGTAATTGCGCCAGGCGTGCACTCAGGCGCTCCTCATTGAGCTTGAGGTTTTGCGTCTGGTCATTCAGCGCCTGCATCTGGCTCAGTTGCTGCTGATTATTGGCTTGCAGGTGACGCACCTGCCAGACACCCCAACCGCCCACCGCGACACCGGCCGCACCCAACAGCAGCGCAATGATTGCCAGACCATTGCCTCGACGCTGCCCGGCAGCAGGTGGCGGCGGTGGCGTCGGCATTTCATCAACAGGAGCATCAACAGGTGCATCGAGCACCCGTCGCGAGTCATCTTTAGGCAAGGCTGTTTCGCTCACGTATCCATCCTTTGCATTAGAAAACGGGTACGGGATGCTCCCGTAACGCCGTCAGCAAGGCCGCGGCACTCGCGCCGCGACAATCCACAACTGTTTTGGCCCCGGCGGCACGCGCCAGCTCGGCAACCCTGGGGCTTGGTACAAACAACGGCAACTGCGCCAACTGCGGCCAGGCGTCGCCGGCCAATTGATGCAGGTGCTCAAAACCTTGTCCACTGCTGACCACCAGCCCGTTCAGGCGTTCCGCCTGGATCCGTTCCGGCAGCGCTGTCGGCGGGTAAATCGGCAATGCCCGGCGGTACAGTTCCAGATACTCGACACTAGCACCAAGCTCACGCAAACGCTCCGCCAGCAACTCGCGCCCGCCCTCCCCGCGCAGGATCAACACTCGTGCATCGGGATGTGCGATTGCCTCGCGTAGTCGGGATAATTCGAGCAAGGCTTCACTGTCATCGCCTTCTGCCGGGAAGCTCACGTCCAATCCGTGATTCTCGAGGATCTGCGCAGTCGCCGCGCCGACGCTGAACCACTTCACACCGGGCGGCGTTGGCCAATACCGCTCGAGCAGATCGACGCCGATCCGGGCGGCCGGCTTGCTGATCACAATGACCGCGCAGAACTGATCCAGCGCCAGAATCACCTGGCGCATTGTGTCAGTGACCGCAATCGGCATGATGTCCAAAAGCGGCAGACTGTTACTGAATATCCCCTGCTCAGCCAAAAGACTGCTCAGCGCCGCCGACTCATCGGCGGGACGCGTCAGCAGCAAGCGCCAGCCGATCACTCGTGACCAGCCTCGCCATAGACCGCTTTGAGAATGGCGTCGGCACCCTGGCTGAGAAGGTCTTCGGCCACCTGCACCCCCAGCGCTTCGGCATCGCCGCGAGGAGCGCGGGCCTCTGCGCTGAGCAGCAGACCACCCTTTGGATCGCCCACCAGACCGCGCAACCACAGCTGCTCACCTTCCAGTACGGCGTAGCAGGCAATCGGCACCTGGCAGCCGCCATTGAGGTGCTTGTTGAGAGAACGTTCGGCGGTCACGCGGGTGGCGGTGTCCTGATGATGCAGGGGCGCCAGCAGAGCATGGATTTCACGGTCGGCGCTGCGGCATTCGATACCCACCGCGCCCTGACCACCGGCTGGAAGGCTGTCGTCGACACTGATGGCCGAGGTGATGCGATCTTCAAATCCCAGGCGTATCAGGCCGGCAGAGGCGAGGATGATGGCGTCGTATTCGCCGGCATCGAGCTTGGCCAGGCGCGTATTGACGTTGCCGCGCAGGAAACGGATTTCCAGGTCCGGGCGACGGGTCAGCAATTGAGCCTGGCGGCGCAGGCTGGAGGTGCCGACGA
Source organism: Pseudomonas sp. GV085 (assembly GCF_003050925.1). GTDB lineage: Bacteria > Pseudomonadota > Gammaproteobacteria > Pseudomonadales > Pseudomonadaceae > Aquipseudomonas. The sequence goes on from NZ_QAOV01000005.1 coordinate 399,703, forward strand.
TGCTGCCCTGGGGCAACTCATCCAGGCTGGCATAGGTGTTGGAAACGAACGCATCGCGCGGGTCTTCCCGCTCGCAGATGCAGAACAGGCCAAGGTCTTCGGGGAAGTCCATCGGCACGTCCTTCATGGAGTGCACGGCGATGTCGGCTTCATTGTCCAGCAACGCGGTTTCGAGTTCCTTGACGAACAGGCCCTTGCCACCGATTTTCGACAGCGGTGAGTCAAGCAGCTTGTCACCACGACTGACCATGGGGACGAGAGTGACCAGCAGGCCCGGATGCGCCGCTTCAAGACGGGCTTTGACGTATTCGGCCTGCCACAGGGCGAGAGCGCTTTTGCGGGTGGCGATGCGGATCTGACGAGAGGACATGGATCAATCCGTACTGAATAGATACGGCGGATAATAACATCTCAGCCAAATTCACTTTGACTTGTATCAGATACTACTCGGCCTCCCTGGCCCCGGATGTCCGGCAATCGGGTGTGAAATTCGCCTGCAAACAGCTGTTTAAAGCTGTTGCATCATTTTGCGCACGCCAGCCACATGGCGTCGACTGACGATCAGCGCATCACCGTTGAGACCTTTGAGAAACAGCTGAAAATGTCCCAAGGGGGTGCGCTGCAGTCGCTCGATACGCTCGCGGGCGACCAGTGCATTGCGATGGATGCGCACGAAGCGGTCACCGAATTCGTCCTCGAGGGCCTTGAGCGGCTCATCGAGCAGCACTTCGCCGCCTTCGTGGCGCAAGGTCACGTATTTGTGGTCGGCAATGAAGTACACCACCTGATCCAGCGGAATCAGCTCAATCCCTTTACGGGTCCGGGCGCTGATATGGCTACGCGGGCCGCTGCCGCTTTCGGCAGCAGGACGGGTCAGGGCGGCGAGCTGGGAACGATTGGGGCGCTCGGCTCTCTTTAATGCGTCATGTAATTGTTCAGTTCTCACAGGTTTCACCAGATAGCCTACGGCGCTGGCCTGTAAGGCTTCCACGGTAAATTCATCGGGCCCGGCGCAGAACACCACGGCGGGAGGGGTTTCACGCTCGCACAATCGCGCAGCCACTTGCAGGCCATCGAGGCCGGGCATGCGGATATCAAGCAGCACGATATCCGGTTTGTGGCTGTCGATCAGTGCCAACGCCTCTTCGCCATTCGTGGCACTAGGCTCCATGACACTGTATCCCTCGAGTTCGCCAACCATTCGGCTCAGGCGCTCGCGGGCCAAGGGTTCGTCATCAACGATCAGGACATTCATATTGCGCTGGATTCCTGCGTGAGTCTCGCACAAGGATAGCGTAGACAGGTGAAGTGACGTCCGTCACCGCGATCCACGCTAAGACTAGCGCGAGCGTCAAAAAGTGCCGTTGGTCCGGCGGCTAAATTTTCATCTGCCGGGCGATTGGCGGCCCAGGCCCGCATTGGCGATACATCGCCACAGGGTTTGCTGTTACGCAATCTGAACACCCCTCTCTTTTTATAATCAGCGGCTGCAACGAAAAGTGCGCTGATCCTACTGTCCAACTGTAGACGGTTGCCGGGACGATACAGCTCAATTGGAAAATATCCTTCCGCAAAAATGTGCGAGGCTTACCCAAGCCTGCACTCATCCCCAAAAAAACCTGTCGACCAGCGTCAGCGACAGGATTGGCAACCCTGTTATTATCCGCGCCAGCGTTCCACGCCTTCCTACTTCAAGCCGATACGAGCGAATTCATGAGCACTGACAAGACCAATCAGTCCTGGGGCGGCCGCTTCAGTGAACCCGTCGACGCCTTCGTCGCCCGCTTCACCGCCTCCGTCACCTTCGACCAGCGCCTGTATCGCCACGACATCATGGGCTCGATTGCCCACGCCACCATGCTGGCCAAGGTCGGCGTGCTGACCGATGCCGAGCGCGACAGCATCATCGATGGCCTGAAGACCATCCAGGGTGAAATCGAGGCCGGCCAGTTCGACTGGCGCATCGACCTTGAAGACGTCCACATGAACATCGAGGCGCGGCTGACCGACCGCATCGGCGTGACCGGTAAAAAACTGCACACCGGTCGCAGCCGTAACGATCAGGTCGCCACCGACATCCGTCTGTGGCTGCGTGACGAGATCGACCTGATCCTGGCCGAAATCACCCGCCTGCAAAAAGGCCTGCTGGAGCAGGCCGAGCGCGAAGCCGCCAGCATCATGCCGGGGTTCACCCACCTGCAGACTGCACAGCCAGTGACGTTCGGGCACCACATGCTGGCCTGGTTCGAGATGCTCAGCCGCGACTACGAACGCCTGGTCGACTGCCGCAAGCGCACCAACCGCATGCCGCTGGGCAGCGCCGCACTGGCCGGCACCACCTACCCGATTGATCGCGAGTACACCGCCCAACTGCTGGGTTTCGACGCGGTTGGCGGCAATTCGCTGGATAACGTCTCCGATCGCGATTTCGCCATCGAATTCTGTTCGGCCGCCAGCATCGCGATGATGCACCTGTCGCGCTTCTCCGAAGAGCTGGTGCTGTGGACCAGCGCACAGTTCCAGTTCATCGATCTGCCCGACCGTTTCTGCACTGGCAGCTCGATCATGCCGCAAAAGAAAAACCCGGACGTGCCGGAGCTCGTGCGTGGCAAGACCGGGCGCGTATTCGGTGCGCTGATGGGCCTGCTGACCCTGATGAAAGGCCAGCCTCTGGCCTACAACAAGGACAACCAGGAAGACAAGGAACCGCTGTTCGACGCCGCCGACACCCTGCGCGACTCGCTGCGGGCCTTTGCCGACATGGTGCCGGCGATCAAGCCCAAGCACGCGATGATGCGCGAAGCGGCGCTGCGCGGGTTCTCCACCGCCACCGACCTGGCCGACTATCTGGTGCGTCGCGGCCTGCCATTCCGTGACTGCCACGAAATCGTCGGTCATGCCGTGAAGTACGGTGTGGACAGCGGCAAGGACCTGGCGGAAATGAGCCTGGAAGAGCTGCGCAAGTTCAGCGACCAGATCGATCAGGACGTGTTCGCCGTGCTGACCCTCGAAGGCTCGGTCAATGCCCGTAACCACATCGGCGGTACCGCGCCGGCGCAGGTGAAGGCTGCCGTGGTTCGCGGTCAGGCGTTGCTCGCCAGCCGCTAAAAGCTTCGCGAGCAGGCTCGCTCCCACAGGGCTCGGTGTATGAACACGATCTTATGTGGGAGCGAGCCTGCTCGCGATGACTGACTTCAAAACACTACAAAACCTACTTTTTGGACGCGATCATCTCCAGAAACGCGGGCATCGCCACGTCCTTGTCCTTTGCGATCCGCTGCACATGCGGATTCTGCTCCAGACGCTCCAACAGCGCCCTGGCTGCCGGCATCTCAGCCAGCAGATCAATATCGAACAGCTTCTGTGCCACGGCACAGGCCAGTGGCACGCCGTACAAGAAATACAGATCAGCCACACTCAGACTGTCACCCGCCACATAAGGGGCGAATTTGCCGTGCCTTGCCAGGGAGGCAAACCCCTGTAGCAACTCAGCCTTGCTCTTTTCCTTAATCGCCTCCGGCACCGTCATGCCAAAAAATGCCTCCGGGAAGCAGGCACGCGCCGGCAGTTCGATGTAAAGCTCGATTTCCTTGGCCAACGCCAGCACCTGCGCGCGCTCGAACGGCTCATTCGGCAGCAGCGGCTTGCCCTTTTGGGCTTGTTCGATGTACTCGAGAATCACACTGGTTTCGTTGATGTAGCCCTGCTCGACACCCAGCACCGGAACCTTGCCCCGCGGGCTGATCGCCAATGACTCCGGGGTCTGGGTCGGGACGAACATGACCTCCTCGAACGGCAGGCCTTTTTCCAGCAACGCCAGTTTGACCATGTTGTAGTAGTTGCTGACACAAAATCCATAAAGTTTAAAAATCACAAAGCCTCCAAGCCGTGTGGGGTGGGCGGTGTCTGTTTATAGAACGCTCAAGGCGTTCCTGCCAGCAGCATCATGCAGATAAATGCAGGTAAACTGACCACCTTTCCCTGAGGAGCCTGCCATGAGCGAGCTGAACGATATCGACAACGACGAAGAAGAGTTCGCCGAAAGCACCCTGATCCAGGCCATCGAAAACCAGATCGAAAGCGACAACCCGCCAGCGGCCAAGGCGACGTTCAACAAGCTGACACTGGTGGGTTACGAGCGGGAAGAAATCCTCAACTTGATGGCTCACGTTCTGGCGGTAGAAATCGACGCGATCCTCGAAGAAGACCGCCCGTTCGACACCCAATGGTACGAAGCCGCGCTGCGCGCATTGCCTGAGTTGCCGCCGGAAAAGCAGTAAGCCCACGCCCTCCCTGTAGGAGCAGCCGGTCGACGCTCGATTGCTCGCGAAAAACCCGAGAGCGCCACGGGGTATCAGGTTTCCAGCGTCATCGTTGACGACCTTCGCGAGCAAGCTCGCTCCTACAGAGAAAAAAACCCTGTCGCGGGCACTGGACATGCCGGACAAGCGGGTTCACCTTAGGGGCGCTGTCGTCCAATTCCTAGAAAGTCTGGAGTCCTTATGTCGCTTACCCCTGAGTTGGTTGCCGAACTGGAAGTCCTCGCACTCTTCAACCTGGACAGTTCCCAGGAAGGCCTGAAAATTCATCAGACCGCTGCCCCGAAACACATTGCCGCCGCCAAACGCCTCTTTGAAAAAGAACTGACCGACCAGCCTGATGGCGGTTACCTGACCAGCCTGGGTCGTGACGCCGCGCAAAATGTGCAATCCGTGCTGACCATTCTTAACGCCGAAGTAACAGCCTGAATTCTGCCGCATCGCCCACGGAGACCCCGATCCAGGGATTTCCGCGGGCACACTCCCCTGATTTCTGTCTCCATCCGATAGAAATCTGACGCCAGAAAAAAATCCGCTTAAAGGCCCTCGCCTCAAGGCGCTAAACTGCCCCTCATCCGAAGAGCCCCACGTCCGAGCCCTGCGAGCCGGTTTGAGCTGAAATGACCCGCAACCATGAAATCCGCCCCGATCTGGACGAGGGAATCGACCGCAAGGTTCTCAGCCAGTTGCGCGCACGCTTTCTGAAACTCAACGAAGGACGCATGGCTCGTGCCATGGAAGGGTTGTCGACCCGCCAGCAAGGGGTCCTGACCTTGCTGCCGTTGTTTTTCCACGTGAACCATCCGCTGTTGCCCGGCTACGTATGCGGCAGTACGCCGGCCGGGCTGTCGAATTTCGAACCGGATGCCAATGTCCTCGCTGAAGCCCAGCGCCTGACCCGATCGTTTTCCTACAAACCGCGCCACGGCAGCAACCCGCCCCGGCCGATTCACGGACTGTTCCTGATGGGCAGCCTCGGCACCCTGGCTCAGGCCGACCAGAGCGACATGGATGTGTGGGTCTGCCATGGGCCGGACCTGACCGAGAACGAACTCGCCGAACTGCACAAAAAATGCCAGTTGCTGGAAATCTGGGCCGCCAGCCAGGGTGCCGAGGCGCACTTCTTTCTGATCGACCCGACCCGTTTCGTCCGGGGCGAGCGCGATACCCAGCTGAGTTCGGAAGATTGTGGCACCACCCAGCACTACCTGTTGCTGGACGAGTTTTACCGCACTGCGATCTGGCTGGCCGGACGTACACCGATCTGGTGGCTGGTGCCGGTCTACGAAGAGTCGAGCTACGACCGCTACACCCATACCTTGATCTCCAAACGCTTCATCCGCACCGATGAAACCCTCGACCTCGGCAATCTGGCCTTCATCCCGCCCGGTGAATTTATCGGCGCCGGGCTCTGGCAGTTGTTCAAGGGCATCGAGTCACCCTACAAGTCGGTACTCAAGCTGTTGCTGACTGAGGTTTACGCCAGTGAACACCCAAGGGTTCATTGCCTGAGCCTGCGCTTCAAACAAGCGGTATTCGCCAACCGGCTCGACCTCGACGAACTGGACCCGTATGTCGTGGTGTACCGGCGCATCGAGGAATACCTGGTCGCCCGCAACGAACCGGAACGGCTGGAGCTGGTGCGTCGCGCGCTGTACCTGAAGGTCAATCGCAAACTCACCGGCAGCAGCCGCACCCACAGCTGGCAACGCTCTTTGCTCGAGCGCCTGGCCCGCGAATGGCACTGGGACCAGCGCCAACTGGCCCTGCTCGATAGCCGCAGTCAGTGGAAAGTCCGCCAGGTCAGCTCCGAGCGGCGGGCGCTGGTCAATGAGCTGAACTACAGCTACCGCTTCCTCACCCAGTTTGCCCGTCACGAACAAACGGTCAGCCGCATCAACAAACGCGACCTGAGTGTCCTCGGCCGTCGCCTGTACGCCGCGTTCGAGCGCAAGGCCGGCAAAGTCGAGCTCATCAACCCCGGTATCGCCCCGGACCTGGCTGAAGACACCCTGACGCTGGTGCACGCACCGAACAGGAAAGAACCGGGGCAAAGCCAGTGGCGCCTGTACAACGGCAACCTGACGGCGCTGGAGTGGGAACATTTCGCGCCGATCAAACGCAGCCGCCACTTGCTGGAACTGCTGACCTGGTGTCACCGTAACGGAGTGATCGACAGCAGTACCCGCCTGGCCCTGCACCCCGGTACCAGCGACTTGAGCGAATTCGAACTGTTCAACTTGCTTGGCAGCCTGCAACAGACCATCGCCCTGCCCTTGCCCACCGTCGCCGAAGAACCGCTGCTGCGCGCCAGCGTGCCGAGTGAAGTGCTGATTCTGGTGAATGTCGGCATCGATCCGCTCAAGCACCATCGCGACCTGAACATCCTGATGACGACCGAGCGCACCGATTCCCTGAGCTACGCCGGCGTCCGGGAAAACCTGGTGCTGACCCTGGACCAGGTCACGCTCAACAGCTGGAATGAAGTGCTGGTCGGTCGCTACGACGGCCCCCACGCCCTGCTCGAGTGCATCCGCGATTACCTCAACAACCTGCCGGCCGGGCCACATCAGCCGAAGCTGCGGGTACGTTGCTTCTGCCATAACCGCGCGCAGTTCATCGCCCAACGAGTGGAAGAAATCCTCGATACCGCGCAGAACCTGCTGTTGAGCCGGCTCAATCATCGCTACCTGATCCAGGTCCAGCAGCACTACCACGTGCTGGAGTTGGTGCCGGGCCAGGTCCAGCACGTCGCACTGGCCACTCTACCGGCGCTGGTCGATTACCTGGGCGAGGAAATGGCCAGCTACAGCCCGTTGCACCTGGACCCGAAGGCACTGGAAGACCACGACCTCGCGCTGTTCCTGCCGACGGGCCAGCCGGACTGCATACAAGTGTTCTATCGGGTCAACGAAAATCAGGCCGATCTGTACGTGCTCGATGAACTCAATGCCCTGTGGCAGCAACGCCTGCCCTGGCACGACGAGCAAAGCCTGCTGGTGCCGCTACAGCGTTTCCTGCAATCGATCCAGTACCGTCGCGATACCCTGTTGCCAATGGATGCTGCCCGCCCCTTGAACCTCGACACCCTGTATTGCCAGTTGCTGCCGTCAGGCCCTGGCCGGGCGCGCCGTATCGAAGCCCGGCCGGCACCGCAGACACCGGTGAACAAGGCGTTCTACGACGTGCAGGCGATCATCGGCAAAGCCGCACCGGGTCAGGTGCAGGTCACGCTGTATTGCAATCAACGGGAGTTTTCCGAGTTGGAGCATGGCGACCAGCTGTTCAGCGTGGTCGCCCGGGAAATCGTCGGGCAGCGCCGTGAGACCGAACGCTACCGCTGCTACATCACAGACCTCGACCTGTCAGGCCTGCTGGGCGAAGGTCAGAGTTCCACCCATCTGTACCTGCGCTATAAGGCTGACCTGGAGCACGCATTGAATGAGGCGCTCGATCAGGTCTGAGGGAAGTCACTCCGGGAACGCGCCGCCATTGGCCGGCTGCGATTCGACTTCCAGCAGCGTCAGTTTCAGGGTCTTGCCGCCCGGAGCCGGCCAATCGATATGCTGGCCAACCTTCAGGCCGAGCAGCGCGCTGCCCACCGGCGCCAGGATCGAGACCTTGCCTTCGTCGGCGTTCGCATCCTTGGGGTACACCAGTGTCAGGTGATAGTCCTTGCCACTGCCTTCTTCACGGCAATGCACACGAGAATTCATCGTCACGACATCCGCCGGCACTTCATCGTGGCCGACCACGGTATCGGCGCGATCCAGTTCGGTTTGCAGCGCAATAACGCCCGGCAGCGTCTCGTCCAGGCTATCGATCAGACGCTCCAGACGCTGGACGTCCAGACGAGTAAGGGTGATGGAAGGTGCGGTCATGATCTGGGCAGACTCCTTTCTTCTGCACGAAAAAAGCAAAACCCCGCCAGAAAAAGGCGGGGTTTTCACAAGCCTCGGTGGGATGAGGTGTTTCTGGACACTATCACAGCTCAAAAAATATACAAGCCGCCACACGGCGGCGTAGGAGCTGCCGCTGGCTGCGATCTTTTGATCTTGCTCTTCGGCAATCTTCAGAGCTGCCAAAAGATCGCAGCCTTCGGCAGCTCCTACAGAGCGCCAGCCTTGCGATTCGAAGCCTGCGCGCAAATCACGCGCCGACGATCGTCATCGGCCGAACGCCACTCACGAATATCTTCGACATGGCGGAAGCAGCCCAGACAGACTTTCTGCTCATCCAGCCGGCAAACTCCGCTGCACGGCGACGGCACTGCCGGGCTGACATTGCTGTAGAGCGGCTTGGGCGCACGGACAGGCGCAGGCTGGGTCACGATCTCACAGGCCTTCGAAATCGAGCTCGACACTGGCCTGTTGCTTGACGATACGCTCGAGCATTTCACCCAACTGCTCTTCACTCTTGTCGCACATCCAGCGCTCGCTTTCTTCGTCGTAGTCGAAGTGGAAACCGCCGGAAACCGCTGCCAGCCACAGTTGACGCAGCGGCTCCTGGCGACTGAAGATCAACTGGCTACCGTTTTCGAACTTGACGGTCAGCACACCGGCCGAGCTTTCGAGGTCGATGTCCAGGTCGCTGTCGTCAAAGATGTCCTCCAGGGTTTGCTGGGTGGCATCGACCAGGTCATGGAAACGCGCTTCGGACAAACTCATTACGGCAACCTCAAAAAGTGTCTGATCAGGCTCAAGCGCCGCAAGATACGACCGAGCCCTGTCGATTGCAAAGGATAACGACCAAGTGGCCATCTGTGGGAGCGAGCCTGCTCGCGAATGCGGACTGACATTCAACATTGATGTCGACTGACACGACGCCTTCGCGAGCAGGCTCGTTTGTATGGTAGGACTTGAAGGGAGGAGGAGGGACAAGCCCCGCCGGACGGGCGGTCCGTTGCATAGGCAAGCTGCCGGGTGGCCGGTATACTCCGGCGCAATTAATGCATTTTCAAGGATTTCGCCATGAAGCGCCTGATCTCTTCCCTTGCTGCGCTCCTCGCGGTTGCCTGTCTTGTGTCGGCCTGCGGTCAAAAAGGCCCGCTGTACCTGCCCGATGAAGACCAGGACCCTGTCGAGCAAGCCAAGTCGTCGCAGCAGCAGCCTGCTTCCAAAGCACACAAGCACGACGTCTACCAATAATAAGGGAACCTCATGGACGCTTTTAACTACCGTGACGGTGAACTGTTCGCGGAAGGTGTTGCCCTGTCTGCCATCGCCGAGCGCTTTGGTACACCGACCTACGTTTACTCCCGTGCACACATCGAAGCCCAATACCTGGCTTACGCCGATGCACTGGCCGGCATGCCGCACCTGGTGTGCTTTGCTGTAAAGGCCAACTCCAACCTGGGCGTACTGAATGTCCTGGCGCGTCTGGGCGCAGGTTTCGACATCGTCTCCCGTGGCGAACTGGAACGCGTACTGGCCGCTGGCGGCAGCGCCGACAAGATCGTGTTCTCCGGTGTCGGCAAGACCCGTGACGACATGCGTCGCGCCCTGGAAGTCGGCGTGCACTGCTTCAACGTCGAATCCACCGACGAGCTGGAACGCCTGCAAGTGGTCGCCGCCGAACTGGGCGTTCGCGCGCCGATTTCGCTGCGCGTGAACCCGGACGTCGATGCCGGCACCCACCCGTACATTTCCACCGGTCTCAAAGAGAACAAGTTCGGCATCGCCATCGCCGACGCCGAAGACGTGTACGTACGTGCCGCGCAACTGCCGAACCTGGAAGTGGTCGGCGTCGATTGCCACATCGGCTCGCAACTGACCACCCTGCCTCCGTTCATCGACGCTCTCGACCGCCTGCTGGGCCTGGTCGACCGCCTCGGCGATTGTGGCATCTACCTGCGCCACATCGATCTCGGTGGTGGCCTGGGCGTGCGATACAAGGACGAGGAGCCGCCACTGGCTGCCGACTACATCAAGGCCGTGCGCGAGCGTCTCGACGGTCGTGACCTGGCGCTGGTGTTCGAGCCGGGCCGCTTCATCGTGGCCAACGCTGGCGTGCTGCTGACCCAGGTCGAGTACCTCAAGCACACCGAGCACAAAGACTTCGCCATCGTCGACGCCGCCATGAACGACCTGATCCGCCCGGCGCTGTATCAAGCCTGGATGGACGTCACTGCCGTGCGCCCGCGCGCCTCTGCTGCTCGTGCCTACGACATCGTCGGCCCGATCTGCGAGACCGGCGACTTCCTGGCCAAGGATCGTCAACTTGCACTGGAAGAAGGCGACCTGCTGGCCGTGCATTCGGCCGGTGCCTACGGGTTTGTCATGAGCTCCAACTACAACACCCGCGGCCGTACCGCTGAAGTGTTGGTGGACGGTGATCAGGCATTTGAAGTGCGTCGCCGTGAGACGGTAGCCGAGTTGTTTGCTGGCGAAAGCCTGCTGCCGGAGTAAAACCATGCTGCTGCGTTTTACCAAGATGCACGGCCTGGGCAATGACTTCATGGTCCTCGACCTGGTCAGCCAGCACGCACATATTCTGCCCAAGCACGCCAAACAATGGGGTGACCGGCACACCGGCATCGGTTTCGACCAGTTGCTGATCGTCGAGGCGCCGAGTAACCCGGACGTGGACTTCCGCTATCGGATCTTCAACTCCGACGGTTCCGAAGTGGAACAGTGCGGTAACGGTGCGCGCTGCTTCGCTCGCTTCGTACTGGACAAGCGCCTGACCGCAAAACGGCAGATCCGCGTCGAGACCAAAAGCGGCGTCATCGAACTGGACGTGCGAAACGACGGCCAGATCAGCGTCAACATGGGCGCCCCGCGCCTGGTGCCTGCGGATATTCCGTTCCATGCGCCGGAGCAGGCCAAGAGTTATCAGGTCGATGTCGACGGCACCCCGGTTGATCTGGCTGCCGTGTCCATGGGCAACCCCCATGCCGTGCTGCGGGTCAGCGATATCAACAATGCGCCGGTGCATGAACTGGGGCCGAAAATCGAACATCACCCGCGCTTCCCGGCACGGGTCAATGTCGGTTTTCTCCAGGTCATCGACCGGAGCCGCGCGCAGTTGCGCGTCTGGGAGCGTGGAGCCGGGGAAACCCAGGCCTGCGGAACCGGCGCCTGTGCCGCCGCAGTGGCCGCGATCAGCCAGGGGTGGATGGATTCGCCGCTATTGATCGATCTGCCTGGCGGGCGCTTGTCCATCGAATGGGCAGGCCCTGGCCAACCGGTGATGATGACCGGCCCGGCAGTGCGCGTATATGAAGGACAAGTGCGTCTTTGAGTGAGCGAAATCCATGACCGACAAGCCCCAGGTACCCGCACGACAAGCTGACGAATCACCGTCCGAAAGCCTGGAGGCGGCGGCTGTTGCCGCGTACCTGGAGGCTCATCCGGACTTCTTCGTCGAGCACGAAGAACTGCTCCCGTCCCTGCGTATTCCCCATCGACGCGGCGATACCGTGTCGCTGGTGGAACGTCAGATGACGATCCTGCGCGACCGCAACATTGAACTGCGTCATCGCCTGTCGCATTTGATGGACGTGGCCCGGGACAACGACCGGCTGTTCGACAAGACCCGTCGCCTGATCCTGGCGTTGATGGATGCCGCCAGCCTGGAAGACGTGGTGATGTGCGTCGAAGACAGCCTGCGTCAGGAGTTCCAGGTGCCCTTCGTCAGCCTCATCCTGCTTGGCGACAACGCCATGCCGGTCGGCCGCTGGGTCACCCACGTCGAAGCACAAGTGGCCATTGGCGGCCTGCTCTCGGAAGACAAAAGCGTCAGCGGCAGCCTGCGCGAGCACGAACTGGATTTCCTGTTCGGTGAAGAACAGCGCAAGCAGATTGGCTCCACCGCGGTCGTTGTCATCAGTCACCAAGGTATCCACGGCATCCTGGCCATCGCCAGCCGTGATCCGCAGCACTACAAAAGCTCGGTGGGCACCCTGTTCCTGAGCTACATCGCTGAAGTCATGGGTCGCGTGCTGCCACGGGTCAACAACTCCCTGCGCTCGGTACGCTGAACATGGAACGGCAACTGGACGCTTACTGCGAACACCTGCGCAGTGAGCGGCAGGTGTCGCCGCACACGCTATCGGCCTACCGCCGCGACCTCGATAAAGTGCTGGGCTGGTGCGTCAAACAGAACATCGGCAGCTGGGCGGCGCTGGACATCCAGCGCCTGCGCAGCCTGATTGCCCGCTTGCACGCCCAGGGCCAATCGTCCCGCAGCCTGGCGCGATTGCTGTCTGCCGTTCGCGGGCTCTATCATTACCTGAACCGCGAAGGTCTGTGCGACCACGATCCGGCCAATGGTCTTGCGCCGCCGAAAGGCGAACGCCGCCTGCCGAAAACCCTCGACACCGACCGCGCCCTGCAACTGCTTGAAGGCGGGGTTGAAGATGACTTTCTGGCACGTCGGGACCAGGCGATTCTGGAGTTGTTCTACTCCTCCGGGCTGCGTCTGTCGGAGCTGACGGGGCTCAATCTCGACCAGCTCGACCTGGCTGACGGTATGGTCCAGGTACTCGGCAAAGGCAGCAAGACCCGTCTGCTGCCGGTAGGAAAAAAGGCCCGCGAAGCCTTGGAACAGTGGCTGCCATTGCGGGCCATGGCCAATCCGGCGGACGATGCGGTGTTTGTCAGCCAACAAGGTCGCCGTCTCGGTCCGCGGGCGATCCAGGTGCGGGTCAAGGCTGCCGGCGAACGCGAATTGGGGCAAAACCTGCATCCGCACATGCTGCGGCACTCCTTCGCCAGCCATTTACTGGAGTCCTCCCAGGACCTGCGCGCGGTGCAGGAACTGCTCGGCCACTCGGACATCAAGACCACGCAGATCTACACCCACCTGGACTTCCAGCATCTTGCAGCGGTCTACGACAGCGCCCACCCACGGGCCAAACGCATGAAAGGCGACGATTCATGAGTATTCAATTGATCACCTTCGACCTCGACGACACCCTGTGGGACACCGCCCCCGTGATCGCCAGCGCCGAAACCGTTTTGCGTGAATGGCTGACCGAGCACGCGCCCAACCTTGGGGCAGTGCCGGTGGAGCATCTGTGGGCTATTCGCGAGCGTATATTAAGCAACGAGCCAAGCCTCAAGCACCGTATCAGCGCCCTGCGTCGGCGGGTGCTGTTCCATGCGCTGGAAGAGTCCGGTTACGGGCATGACGAGGCGTCGGATCTGGCGGACAAGAGTTTTGAAGTGTTTCTGCATGCTCGCCATCAGATCGATGTGTTTCCGGAGGTCGAACCGACCCTGGAAATCCTCGCCAACCATTACGCCCTCGGCGTGGTCACCAATGGCAATGCCGATGTGCGTCGGCTGGGGCTGGCGGACTACTTCAAGTTTGCGTTGTGTGCCGAAGACATCGGCATCGCAAAACCCGATGCGCGACTGTTCCAGGAGGCCTTGCAGCGCGGTGGCGCGACCGCTGAAACGGCGGTGCACATTGGCGATCATCCGGGCGATGACATTGCCGGTGCGCAACAGGCGGGAATGCGGGCGATCTGGTTCAATCCGGCGGGCAAGGTCTGGGAAGCCGATCGCTTGCCGGATGCGGAGATTCGCAGCCTGACTGATTTGCCGGCATTGCTGGCGCGGTGGAATACCCTTTAGTTTCGAGGTGATTTCACAAAGATCGCAACCTTCGGCAGCTCCTACAGAAATTTGCGTATACCTGTAGGAGCTGCCGAAGGCTGCGATCTTTTGCTTTTCCATGAGGCATGAAAAAGCCCGCGGCGACGGCGGGCTTTTCCAGCAAGCGGGTAGCAGGCTCAGATAGGCCGGCTGCCGTACTTGTTATCAGGCTTCTTGGGCGGATCGGCGACCACATTGGCCTCCACTTCCTGCACCTTGCCGCCCTTGGCCAAAAACTCCTCCATGGCCCGCGCGAGAGCATCGCGTTCCTTGTTCTTGGCTTCGACACTCGGTAGTTCATCGACCGATACCGCTGCCTTGGCTTTGCCTTTGGCGGTCGGAACCGGCGCATCACCGCCGTCGTCTTCAGCGACGTCTTCCGCCGCTGCTTCCAGACCTTCTTCGGTTTCGTCGTCGCCTACTTCGAGGTCGTCGTTTTCCAGATCATCGTCGCTCATGTTCTACCTCATGACTTGCGAAAAGCAGATTAGTTATAGCCCAGCTTTGCCCTCTGTCGAAGGCTGCCGGAAAAAAATCAACAGCCGCTGCTGACCAGCGGCTATGCCTCTTCACCGTGCACGGTGGCGAGGACTTTACGGGCACCGCCATGATCACGGTGCTCGCCCAGGTAAACGCCTTGCCAGGTCCCCAACGCCAGCCGGCCTGCCGAAATCGGCAAACTGAGCTGACAGCCAAGCACGCTGGCCTTGAAGTGCGCCGGGAGGTCGTCCAGGCCTTCGTCGTTATGCTCATAGCCGTCTTTTCCTTGTGGGATCAGACGATTGAAAAATCGTTCGAAGTCGCGACGTACCGCCGGATCGGCGTTCTCGTTGATGGTCAACGACGCCGAGGTATGCTGCAGCCACAAATGCAACAGACCGACACGACACGCCTTGAGTTCAGGAAGGCCGGCGAGTAACTCGTCCGTTACCAGATGAAAGCCCCGGGGCCTCGCCCGCAAGGTAATCAGAGTCTGTTGCCACATACAGTTCTCCGCACGTTCGGGGCGCATTCTAGCGCGCTCTGGGAAAAAACAAAGGCCCTAATACTCCTTCAATCCTGTAAGCCTTCGACCGCACAAAAACACCCGGTGCAAACATCGCAAAACCTGTAGGAAAAAACCTTTCAGCTCAGCTTTCAATGACAAATTCCAGACAAAAAAATGCCCGGCAAGCCGGGCAGGTTTTTTATGCGCTTGCTTACAAGTTGTAGCCGCGTTCGTTGTGAAGCGCCAGATCGATGCCGACCGCTTCTTCTTCTTCACTGATGCGCAGGCCCATGACCGCATCCAGCACCTTGAGGATGATGAATGTAGCGATCGCGGTGTAGATCACCGTGAAGCCCACGCCTTTGCACTGAATCCACACTTGTGCGGCGATGTCGGTGACGGTGCCGAAGCCGCCCAGGGACGGCGCAGCGAACACACCAGTCAGGATTGCGCCGAGGATACCGCCAATACCGTGTACGCCGAAGGCATCCAGGGAGTCGTCGTAGCCGAGTTTGCGTTTCAGGGTTGTCGCGCAGAAGAAGCACACCACGCCAGCCGCCAGACCGATCACCAGCGCGCCCATCGGGCCAACGGTGCCAGCAGCCGGGGTGATTGCCACCAGACCGGCAACCACGCCCGAAGCGATACCCAGTGCGCTAGGTTTGCCGTGGGTGACCCACTCGGCAAACATCCAGCCCAGCGCCGCAGCGGCGGTAGCGATTTGCGTCACCAGCATTGCCATGCCGGCGGTGCCGTTGGCCGCAGCGGCGGAACCGGCGTTGAAACCGAACCAGCCGACCCACAGCATGGCCGCGCCCATCAAGGTGTAACCGAGGTTGTGCGGCGCCATCGGCGTGGTCGGAAAACCTTTACGCTTGCCCAGCACCAGGCAGGCAACCAGACCGGCCACACCGGCGTTGATGTGCACCACCGTGCCACCGGCGAAGTCCAGAACACCCCAGTCCCACAACAGGCCGCCGTTACCGGACCAGACCATGTGCGCAATTGGCGCGTAAACCAGGGTGAACCACACGCCCATGAAAACCAGCATCGCGGAGAACTTCATCCGCTCGGCGAAAGCGCCGACGATCAATGCCGGGGTGATGATCGCGAAAGTCATCTGGAAGGTGACGAACACCGCCTCAGGGAACAGCGCCGCAGGCCCGGTCAGGCTGGCTGGCGTGATGCCGGCGAGGAATGCCTTGCCCATGCCGCCGACGAACGAGTTGAAGTTGACGACGCCCTGCTCCATGCCCGTGGTGTCGAACGCGATGCTGTAGCCATAAATGACCCACAGGATGCTGATCAGACCGGTAATGGCGAAGCACTGCATCATCACGGAAAGAATGTTTTTCGACCGAACCATGCCGCCGTAGAACAGCGCGAGGCCAGGAATGGTCATGAACAGCACCAAGGCTGTAGAGGTCATCATCCAGGCGGTATCGCCGGAGTTGAGGACGGGTGCCGCCACTTCGTCTGCCGCCAAGGCAAGGCTGGGCATTACGATGGACAACAGGGCTCCTAGCCCTGCGAATTTACGCAGAGTCATATTGTTTTCTCCTGGGGCGTTGGGTTTGTGGCGGCTTAGATAGCGTCGGTATCGGTTTCGCCGGTACGGATGCGAATCGCCTGTTCCAGATTGACCACGAAGATCTTGCCGTCACCGATCTTGCCGGTGTTGGCAGCCTTGGTGATGGCCTCGATTACCCGGTCCAGATCCTTGTCGTCGATGGCCACATCGATCTTCACCTTGGGCAGGAAATCGACCACGTATTCCGCGCCGCGATACAGCTCGGTGTGACCCTTCTGCCGACCAAAGCCTTTGACTTCAGTGACGGTAATGCCCTGCACGCCGATCTCGGACAGCGACTCGCGTACGTCGTCCAGCTTGAACGGCTTGATGATGGCAGTGACTAGCTTCATGAAAACTCTCTCCCGAATTGGTGGACTTGCCCCAGGAAAACAAACCCGACTCAAGTCTAAGCGCAGTGCCTGTCTTTGTAACGCATCGTCGGCCCTTACCTGCCCGTCCGACGCCCCTCACGAAACACTCCCCCGCTTCGCTTGGCGCACTGCGTTCGTCACAGGGACTGCATCAGTGCATGGGTCATCAGGGTCTAAGCAGAAAGCTTGCCATCTCCACAAAAACTATCGTTTTCAAGCCTTTACCCGCAGATGACTGCTACTTCGCAACAACACTCGACGCGATACGCACAACAACGGTGCGACACCGTCCGTCCCCATGCGCGAAAAGCGTGCATCCCTTGCCCGCGCAAATGACTATAGACACTGCGTGATACACTGCCCGGCATTGTTTCCAGGACATTGCCCATGCTCGCGCCAAAAGACTTCCTCGACGCCCTCACCGGCACCGCCTCCCGCCTTTTCAGCGGCGACACGCCTCTGCCGAAAGCTGAAATAGAAAGCCAGTTCAAAATGCTGCTGCAGAGCGGCTTCAGCAAACTGGACCTGGTGAGCCGGGAAGAATTCGATAGTCAGATGGTTGTGTTGGCGCGCACCCGGGCTCGGCTGGAGAGCCTTGAAGCGAAAGTCGCCGAGCTGGAAGCGAAGCTCAATCCACCGACCGAATAAATTCTGATGTGAAATGCAGTCCCCCTGTGGGAGCGAGCCTGCTCGCGATTGAAGGTCGGAACGACCTTGCACTTCACCTGTAGGAGCTGCCGAAGGCTGCGATCTTTTGATCTTCAGCCCCGCAACAATCCCGGCAACGTCCTACAAACATCACACCGCCGTCCGATTGCGTCGCTAAGCCCCGGTTCCTAAGCTCATCTCGGCTGAATATTCAGCACTGGGTTTGGCGACCCGGATAGCATGTGACGCATCGCAACCACGTTCGATACTGGGCATTATTCCCTTCTCGAATTATGGCGGCTGGGCGTGGGAGACCTTCGGGTCTGCCGGTTTTCGCATGCACCGGTTCGCCAACCCGCGCACAGCTGCCACCCTTTTCGTTTGGCGACGATCAGCGGCAGTTTCCTTCATGCGAATTTGGGTACTGCTCGATGGACAAAAATTATCTAATACCTCACGTCTTCACCCGCCACAAACTCCACCTCCACGCTCTCCTAATACAAAACCAACCCTGGTTCAGCGCCCGCGACCTAGGGCGACTGCTACGCATCTACCTCAACGACCGCCAAGTCCGAAAACTCGACCCCGACCAATACCAAACCGCTAAAACCCTATTCCACGGACACATCGAAAACACCCTGCTGATCAGCGAATCCGGTGTCTACGCCTTGCTGGTCTATCACTACTGCCCCGAATACAGAGCCCTGCGTGAATGGCTCACCCACGAAGTCGTCCCCGCCCTCAGAGATTCCCAGCTACCAACCACAACCGAACGCCCGATTCTGAGCCTGCTGAACTGGCCGGAAATGTCGTTGAGCCTGCTGCACTGGAACAACCAGCCGTGGATTCGGTTGCAGGATGTGCCGCAGATGATGACAGAGCGGGAGCAGACAAGACGCCCGGTAAAACCGTGGTGGAAGCGGGCTTCACTCGTCTTGCAGTCGCTTTGAATATTTAGTGTTCAACCACGCTCGATCTGGGCTGAGCGCAACTCGTAGGTCGATTGCAGATTCAGCCAGAACTCGGGCGTGGTGTTCAGGTTGATGGATAGCTTTTGCGCCAGACCAACACTGACACCGCTCCGCCGATTCACAACATCGCTTATTTCCGCCTCCGGCTCGTTCAACGAGCGAGCCAGAGCATCGGTTGTAACGCCCAGCGGCTTCAAAAACTCCTCGCGGAGAATTTCGCCAGGATGAATCGGGCGCATCCCATTCCTGTTCATTCACGCCTCCCAAGGCTGCATTCAGCGAGATCATAAGCAGCAACCTTCATCCGGCAAGACCATCCACGCTCTTTCACAGACGTCCTTCATCTTTCTCGGCAGGGTCCTACAAAAAGCGGCGCTCCGGCCTGATTTATTGACTCGCACCCGTTCCTCTACGCTTCTTTCCTTGATCTTCGATAGATAAGGTGTGCATGAGCCCAAAAAAGCGAATGGCGAAGCTATTACAAATTGCTGAGTTTCACGCGGAAGCACGTCGTTTGGCTGGAAATTTATCGGCCAATCAACGACGTTTTATTGAAGTCGGCTTCGCGTGTGGTAAAGAACTTGAGCCAAGTGGTTGGTTGGCCGGTGGCGCCCTGGTTCGTAACCGTAATATCCCGTGAAAGTTTGCCCGCATAACCACTCCATCAATTCCCTATCCCCGTCTACCCTTCAAAAACCCGCAGGAAGCGGCCCCCGTTTAGCTCAAGGAACGACCATGTCCCTCTCCATCGTACACAGCCGCGCCCAGGTCGGCGTGGAGGCGCCAGCCGTCACCGTTGAAGTCCACTTGGCCAATGGTTTGCCATCGCTGACCATGGTCGGCCTGCCCGAGGCGGCAGTGAAGGAAAGCAAGGACCGGGTGCGCAGTGCGATCATCAATTCCGGGCTGCAATTTCCGGCGCGACGCATCACCTTGAATCTGGCCCCGGCGGATTTGCCCAAGGATGGCGGGCGGTTCGACCTGGCGATTGCCCTGGGGATTCTCTCGGCCAGCGTACAGGTGCCGACGCTGACACTGGATGACGTGGAGTGCCTGGGGGAGCTGGCGCTTTCCGGTGCAGTGCGACCGGTCCGCGGGGTGCTGCCGGCGGCATTGGCGGCGCGCAAGGCCAGGCGCTGGTTGATGGTGCCGCAGGCGAATGCCGAGGAGGCCTGCCTGGCGTCGGGGTTGAAGGTCATCGCAGTGGACCATCTGCTGCAGGCAGTGGCGCATTTCAATGGGCACACACCCATCGAGCCTTACGTTTCCAATGGTTTGCTCCACGCCAGCAAACCCTATCCCGACTTGAACGAAGTTCAGGGGCAAATGGCAGCCAAACGCGCACTGCTGATTGCGGCAGCGGGTGCACATAACCTGCTGTTCAGCGGGCCACCGGGCACAGGCAAGACGCTATTGGCGAGCCGATTGCCAGGGCTGCTGCCACCCCTGGCCGAGAACGAAGCACTGGAAGTCGCAGCGATTCAATCCGTCGCCAGTTGTGTGCCACTGAGCCATTGGCCACAGCGCCCCTTCCGACAACCACACCATTCCGCCTCAGGACCGGCACTGGTGGGCGGCGGTTCGAAACCGCAACCCGGTGAAATCACCCTCGCTCACCATGGCGTGCTGTTCCTTGATGAACTCCCGGAATTTGATCGCAAGGTACTGGAGGTACTGAGAGAGCCACTCGAATCCGGTCACATCGTGATTTCCCGCGCCAAGGACCGCGTACGCTTCCCGGCGCGCTTTCAACTGGTCGCCGCGATGAATCCCTGCCCCTGTGGATATCTTGGTGAACCGAGCGGCCGTTGCTCCTGCACACCGGACATGGTTCAGCGCTATCGCAACAAATTGTCGGGGCCACTGCTGGATCGTATTGATCTGCACCTGACGGTTGCTCGCGAAGCCACGGCGTTAAATCCTGCGTTAAAACCCGGTGACGACACTGCCACCGCCGCCGAGTTGGTTGCCAATGCACGAGAACGGCAACAAAAGCGCCAAGGCTGTGCCAATGCCTTTCTCGACTTGCCGAGCCTGCGCAGACACTGCAAGTTATCCACAACAGACGAAACCTGGCTGGAGACGGCGTGTGAACGACTGACCTTGTCACTGCGAGCGGCCCATCGACTGCTCAAAGTAGCGCGCACTCTTGCGGACCTTGAACAAGTCGATGAGATCAGACGCGAGCACTTGGCCGAAGCGCTGCAATATCGGCCAACAAGCCAGTAGCTCAAATTTGTAAGTTTTTTTCGACCAATAAGCGGCTTTTCGAAAAGATGGCGAAAATCAACCCTTGGTAAGGTCAACCAACGGTGTCTGCCGCACCTCAGTCTCCCGCCCACCTTGAATCTCGCTCACCTGCTTCAAAGCCTTATCCACAGCCGCCTTATCCGCCAGCAAGCTGTAGCTGATACGGAACTGCTTCTGCTCCTTGGGCGCAATCGTCGGCACCAGGTTCAGTGGCCGCTGATACCGGCGGTTGTAGGAAAAACTCGTGCCTGGCTCCAGCCCCGTGACATAGCCCTGCCCTTGGGTATCGGTGTTTTTCCACAGGGAGAACACTGGCAGTGTTTGAGTGTTGAAACCGACCGAGACGCCCAGGCTGCCGGCCTTGTTATGCAGGACGGTCAATGTATCGCCCTTGGCATCGGCGTACGGCACTACGTTGTAAACCGTTTCGTCGTAGTCCTTGGTCGGTGCGCGATAGGTTTGCCAGTCTGGCAAATCGCTTTTGGCTTTATCGTTGAACGGCGACACCTGTTTCACCGGCGCGGCGAAGCGGGCGCCCTGCTCCAGGAATGGGGTGCTGAAGTTGCTGTGATACAGCGCCTGGTATTCCTTCGGATAGTCGCCGTTGTTGGTCAGGGTGTCGTTGAGGGCGAACGCTACGCTGCCGGGCTCGGTGACCAGTTCGGTCGCGACCGAGAAGTCGACTTTCTTGAAAGCCTGCTCTTTCAGCTCGCCGCGCAGGCTAATGGCATACGGCGGTTTTTCATCGATGTGCAGGGTGACTTTGTTGGCCGGGATATTGGCAGCGCGACCGTGCAGGGTCAGCAGTTCGCCATTGTCGATGCCGGGGTGGCCGACCCATTCGTAGCCGCAGCGGGTGACCAGTTCATTGAAGCCTTCCAGCCAGCCCAGGCCACCACGGCCGTTGAGCTCGATGAAGGACGGATTGACCACTTCCTTGACTGGCGAATCCCAACCCATGCGCACGTTACCGACCGAGGCCTGCAGGACGTTCATGCCGCGAGTTGGAACTACCGAAAGTTTCATCGTGCCGTTATCGATGTCGACGATGCTGACACCTTCCTGCCGACCGCCGTGCAAGGTGCGCAGGGTCACGCTGAAAGGTTTGCCGGTTTTTACGCCGAGCTGCTGGCTGGTGATTTGCCAGTTCTGGGCGGCTTTGTCGGTGTCGAGCAGGACGTAATCCCAGGCCAGGGCTTGGGAGGCAGCGGACAGTGCGCTGAGGGCAACGAAGAGTTTGAGTGGGGTCATGGCAATAGCCTTTCTTGGAGTTGTGCCATTTTTATAGACCTGAAGAAACGTTTCAGCAAGCAGAAAAGTCGAGACACCGGTGGCAAATGCCAAGAAAGACAATTGACCCGCAGATGTGGGACAAACGGGATTTGAGTCGACCCCATCAATTCAGCCCAGGCGCTCGACATCCGGTAACTCCATGGCCCGGACCTCGCCTTGCAGGAAATCGCTGAGGCGACGCAAACGCTCACCGCCGGGGCGGGTTTTCGGCCAGACCAGGTAATAACTCTCACCACTGGCGACGGCGGTCGGCCACGGCAAACTCAGACGTCCCTGCGCAACATCCTCCGCCACCATCAGCAAATCGCCCATGGACACGCCGTAACCTCGAGCGGCAGCGATCATGCCCAGCTCCAGCGTATCGAACACTTGCCCGCCCTTGAGCGAGACTCGATCGGTCAGGCCCATGCGCTCCAGCCAGTTGCGCCAGTCACGGCGGTCCGGTGTCGGATGCAACAGCTCGGCACTGGCCAGACGCGCAACGTCCCACGGTTGATCCTTCAGAAGATTCGGCGCGCCCACCGGAATCAGCTCTTCGGGGAACAGGAAAGTTGACTCCCAGTCCGGTGGAAAATGCCCATTGCTGAGGATGACAGCGCAGTCAAAGGGTTCGTGGTTGAAGTCCACCGTATCGATGTCCATCCAGGCGCTGGTCAATTGCACTTCGTTCCCCGGTCGCAGGTGCCGGAAACGACTGAGCCGCGCCAACAGCCAACGCATGGTCAGGGTCGACGGGGCTTTCATGCGCAGGATGTCGTCCTCGGCGCGCAAGGTATTGCAGGCACGCTCAAGGGCAGTGAAGCCTTCGCGTATGCCGGGCAGGATCAGCCGCGCCGACTCGGTCAGTTGCAGGTTGCGCCCGCTGCGATGAAACAACCGACAGGCGAAATGCTCTTCGAGCGTACGAATGTGTCGGCTGACTGCACTTTGAGTGATCGACAGTTCTTCGGCGGCGCGAGTAAACGAGCTATGCCGTGCCGCCGCTTCGAATGCTCGAAGGGCATACAAGGGAGGAAGACGACGGGACATCAGGAAAGCTCCTACAGCGCGATTGCTTCAACTTATCGGAAACTCTCTCACATGAGTTTTAATCATGCCACCCATCCTTTTTATCCCTTTGTGCAAACCCCGCAGAGCGCCGAGAATCGACGCTTCCTGTTTTCTCTGACAATCGAGCGTGATGATCATGCAGCATCCAGCACGTACTGAACTCCGGGCCATTCTGCGGCTGGCGGGGCCGCTGATTGCCTCGCAGTTGGCGCACATGCTGATGGTCCTCACCGACACACTGATGATGGCGCGCCTGAGTCCCGAGGCGCTGGCCGGTGGTGGGCTCGGTGCGGCGACCTATTCGTTCGTGTCGATCTTCTGCATCGGCGTGATCGCGGCGGTCGGCACACTGGTGGCGATCCGTCAGGGTGCCGGCGATATTGTCGGGGCTACCCGGCTGACCCAGGCCGGGTTGTGGCTGGCATGGCTGATGGCGCTGGCCGCCGGTTTGCTGCTGTGGAACCTCAAACCAGTGCTGCTGCTGTTCGGCCAGACCGAAAGCAACGTCCAGATGGCCGGGCAGTTTTTGATCTTCCTGCCGTTCGCCCTGCCCGGCTACCTGAGCTTCATGGCCCTGCGCGGGTTCACCAGCGCCATTGGCCGTGCGACGCCGGTGATGGTCATTAGCCTGGGCGGGACGGTGGCTAACTTTGTGCTCAATTACGCGCTGATCACCGGCATGTTTGGTCTGCCGAAACTGGGGCTGGTCGGCATTGGCCTGGTCACGGCTATTGTCGCCAACCTGATGGCACTTGCGCTGGCGTGGCACATTCGGCGGCATCCGGCTTATGAGGCCTATCCGCTGCGTCAGGGCCTGTCGCGACTGAACCGCCAGTACCTGAAGGAACTGTGGCGCCTGGGCCTGCCGATTGGCGGCACTTACGCGGTGGAAGTCGGGTTGTTTGCCTTCGCCGCGTTGTGCATGGGCACCATGGGCAGCACACAACTGGGCGCGCACCAGATCGCCCTGCAAATCGTCTCGGTGGCGTTCATGGTCCCGGCGGGTATTTCTTATGCCATCACCATGCGCATCGGCCAGCACTACGGCGCCGGGCAACTGCTGGGGGCGCGGCTGGCCGGGCGAGTCGGCATTGCGTTCGGGGCGGCGGCGATGCTGTGTTTCGCCATGGTCTTCTGGTTGCTGCCAAACCAGTTGGTCGGTTTGTTTCTCGACCACAACGACCCGGCGTTTCGCGATGTCATCAACCTTGCCGTGAGCCTGTTGGCGGTGGCCGCCTGGTTCGAGCTGTTCGACGGCGTGCAAACCATTGCCATGGGCTGCATTCGCGGACTCAAGGATGCCAAGACCACTTTCCTCGTCGGCCTGGGTTGCTATTGGTTGATTGGCGCACCGGCAGCGTGGTGGATGGCGTTCCACCTGGACTGGGGGCCAACGGGTGTCTGGTGGGGCCTGGCGCTGGGGCTGGCGTGCGCGGCGGTGAGCCTGACGCTGGGGTTTGAATGGAAGATGAAGCGGATGATCAAGCGGGACACGACGTCAGAGCAGCGCTTCGAGGTCGCTCAGACAGACTCATATCCCTTGTAGGAGTGAGCCTGCTCGCGATAGCGAACTATCAGCCGACATGAATGTTGACTGACCTGGCCTCATCGCGAGCAGGCTCACTCCTACAGGGGGTCGTGGGGTTTTTAACTCACGATTTCCAGCATCGACTGCTGATTGCTGCCAAACATCAGATACTCCACCAGCTCAGCCAACGGCAATGGCTTGCTGATCAAATATCCCTGCACTTGATCGCATTCAAACCCGCGCAGCAGATCCAGTTGCTCCGGCGTTTCCACACCTTCGGCGACCACCTCAAGGTTGAGGTTGTGCGCCAGGTTGATCATCGCGTGGACCAGCTTGCGGTTTTCCTCACGCTGTTCCATGCCGCCGACAAAGCTCTTGTCGATCTTCAGCAAGGTGATCGGCAGGCTGTTGAGGTGCACGAAGGACGAGAAACCGGTGCCGAAGTCGTCGAGGGAGAAGCGCACACCGAGACGCCCTAGAGCGTCCATGGTCTGCTTGACCAGATCGCTGCGGCGCATCACCGCGGTTTCGGTCAGTTCGAATTCCAGCCACTGCGCCTCGACGCCACGCTCGGCAATCAGGCGACTCAGGGTCGAAAGCAACTGACTGTCCTGGAACTGCCGGAACGACAGGTTGATTGCCATGTGCAACGGCGGCAAACCCAGCTCAAGCAGCGCCTGCATGTCGCGCAAGGCCCGGGAAATCACCCAGTAGCCCAGCGGCACGATCAGACCGCTTTGCTCAGCCAGCGGAACGAATTCGCTCGGTGCTAGCAAGCCGCGCTCGGCATGGCGCCAGCGCACCAGGGCTTCGAGGCCGACGATTTGCCCGTCTGCGAGGTTCAGCCGTGGCTGGTAGTGCAGCTCCAGCTCATCGCGGCGCAGTGCCCGGCGCAGCTCGGTTTCGAGGTCGGCGATGCTGCGGGCATTGCGGTTGATGCGTTCGTTGAAAATGTGAAAGGTGCAGCCCTGGGTGCTTTTGGCCTGCTGCATGGCGATATGTGCATGCCACATCAGCGGATCCGCATCGGTCTGGGCCCGGGCGTAGGCTATGCCCAGGCTGGAACCGATCAGCAGGCTTTCGCCGTCGACCCAATAAGGCTCGGCCAATGCTTCGCTGATGCGTTCGGCCATCCACTCGGCACGCTGGGGAGCGCGACGGGTGTCGATCAGCAAAGCGAATTCATCGCTGCCCAGGCGTGCCAGTTGATCGCCGGCCTCGAGCTGGTTCTTGAGCCGCGCCACCACTTGCAGAATCAAACGGTCACCGGCCTGATGGCCAAGGGCATCGTTGGCATAACGAAAGTTGTCGAGGTCGAGATGACCGAGGGCCAGGCCGCGCCCGTCGTTTTCCGCCAGCCGCGCGGTCAGCAGGGTCTGGAAGCCCTGGCGATTGGCGATACCCGTGAGCGGATCTTGCTCGGCCAGGCGTTGCAGAGTGTTTTCCAGGACGCCACGCTCGCGCACATGACGCAGGCAGCGGCGCAACATGCCGGTATCGAGCATATCGCGCACCAGCCAGTCACTCACACCGTCGGGCGGGGTCAGCGGCTCATGGTCGAGCAGCAACACCGTCGGCAGGCTGCAACGGCCCGGCGCCGGTTGAAGTTGCGGGATGGTCAATAACACCGCGCTGCGGTTGTCATCGAACAGGCTGCTGACCGACTCCCAACTCGGCGCACTGATGAGCACGGCCGAGTTCCCCATAGGAGCCAGACACTCGCGCAACAACGCTGCCCACGCTGGCTCTTCAGCCAGTAGCAGCAAACGCAAGGGTTCGACAGGCGTAGACAAGCTAGCTCCCTAGACTCTGCAAAGATGTAGGCGACGGGCATTATGCCGTTCCGATGACTAATGACAATGACATCAGTTATCAAATCGGGCCCTTTGCATCTGGAATTACGAACATTAGCCGCAAATTCATTACGCATCCTGCGTGAAAGTAACAAAACCGGCAATTACAGATAGCGTGGTACGTCACAAGTCGGACAGAGCAGCACAATTCGCTGAGCCTGTTAAAATGCCGGCCCATTTTGTGACTGACTCCTGAATTTACCTATGTCCCGACTCAATCCCCGGCAGCAAGAAGCCGTGAGCTACGTCGGCGGCCCTCTTTTGGTGCTCGCCGGCGCCGGCTCCGGCAAGACCAGCGTGATCACGCGCAAAATCGCGCACCTGATCCAGAACTGCGGCATTCGCGCCCAGTACATCGTCGCCATGACCTTTACCAACAAGGCTGCCCGCGAGATGAAGGAACGGGTTGGCACTCTGCTGCGTGCCGGTGAAGGTCGTGGGTTGACGGTCTGCACGTTCCACAACCTGGGCCTGAACATCATCCGCAAGGAACACGTGCGGCTGGGCTACAAACCGGGCTTCTCGATCTTCGACGAGACTGACGTCAAAGCCCTGATGACCGACATCATGCAGAAGGAATACTCGGGCGACGACGGCGTCGACGAGATCAAGAACATGATTGGCGCCTGGAAAAACGACCTGATCCTGCCGGCCCAGGCCCTGGAAAACGCGCGTAATCCCAAGGAGCAGACTGCCGCCATCGTCTACACCCACTATCAGCGCACGCTCAAGGCGTTCAACGCAGTGGACTTCGACGACCTGATCCTGCTGCCGGTGAAGCTGTTCGAAGAGCACGCCGACATCCTGGAAAAGTGGCAGAACAAGGTGCGCTACCTGCTGGTCGATGAATACCAGGACACCAACGCCAGCCAGTACCTGCTGGTGAAAATGCTCATCGGCAAACGCAACCAGTTCACCGTAGTAGGTGACGACGACCAGTCGATCTACGCCTGGCGTGGTGCCCGCCCGGAAAACCTGATGTTGCTCAAGGAAGATTACCCGTCCTTGAAAGTGGTGATGCTGGAGCAGAATTACCGCTCCACCAGCCGCATCCTGCGTTGCGCCAACGTGCTGATTTCGAACAACCCCCACGAGTTCGAAAAGCAGCTATGGAGTGAAATGGGTCACGGCGACGAGATCCGCGTGATCCGCTGCCGCAACGAGGACGCCGAGGCCGAGCGCGTGGCCATGGAAATCCTCAGCCTGCACTTGCGCACCGACCGTCCGTACAGCGATTTCGCGATCCTCTATCGCGGCAACTACCAGGCCAAGCTGATCGAGCTGAAGTTGCAGCATCATCAGGTGCCGTATCGCCTGTCTGGCGGCAACAGCTTTTTCGGACGTCAGGAAGTAAAAGACCTGATGGCCTACTTCCGCCTGATCGTGAACCCGGACGACGACAACGCCTTCCTGCGGGTGATCAACGTTCCGCGCCGCGAGATCGGCTCGACCACGCTGGAGAAGCTGGGCAACTACGCCACCGAGCGCAAGATATCGATGTACGCCGCCACCGACGAAATGGGTTTGGGCGAGCATCTGGACTCGCGCTTCACCGATCGTCTGTCGCGCTTCAAACGCTTCATGGACAGGGTGCGCGAGCAGTGCGCCGGCGAAGACCCGATCTCGGCCCTGCGCAGCATGGTCATGGACATCGACTATGAAAACTGGCTGCGCACCAACAGCTCCAGCGACAAGGCCGCCGACTACCGCATGGGTAACGTCTGGTTCCTGATCGAAGCGTTGAAGAACACCCTGGAGAAAGACGAAGAAGGCGAGATGACCGTCGAGGACGCCATCGGCAAACTCGTGCTGCGCGACATGCTGGAGCGTCAGCAGGAAGAGGAAGACGGCGCCGAAGGCGTGCAGATGATGACCTTGCATGCCTCCAAGGGCCTGGAATTCCCCTACGTGTTCATCATGGGCATGGAAGAGGAAATCCTCCCGCACCGCTCCAGCATCGAAGCTGACACCATCGAAGAAGAACGTCGTCTGGCCTACGTGGGCATTACCCGCGCGCGCCAGACCCTGGCCTTCACCTTCGCCGCCAAGCGCAAGCAGTACGGCGAGATCATCGATTGCGCGCCGAGCCGTTTCCTCGATGAGCTGCCGCCGGACGATCTGGCCTGGGAAGGTAACGACGACACACCGACCGAAGTCAAAGCCGTGCGCGGCAACAACGCATTGGCGGATATACGCGCGATGTTAAAGCGCTAGAATTGACCACTTTTACATGACCTTCGGCGCACAGGCGCCAAAAGAGGACCGCTTCATGGAAGCCCTGCACAAGAAAATTCGCGAAGAAGGCATCGTGCTTTCCGACCAGGTCCTGAAAGTCGACGCCTTTCTGAACCACCAGATCGACCCGGCCCTGATGAAGCTGATCGGCGACGAATTCGCCACGCTGTTCAAGGATTCGGGCATCACCAAGATCGTCACCATCGAAGCCTCGGGCATCGCGCCGGCGATCATGACCGGCCTGAACCTCGGCGTGCCGGTGATTTTCGCGCGCAAGCACCAGTCCCTGACCCTGACCGAAAACCTGTTGTCGGCAACCGTGTACTCGTTCACCAAGCAGACCGAAAGCACCGTCGCGATATCCCCGCGCCACCTGACCAGCAGCGACCGCGTGCTGATCATCGATGACTTCCTGGCCAACGGTAAGGCGTCCCAGGCGCTGATTTCGATCATCAAACAGGCCGGCGCTACCGTTGCCGGTTTGGGGATCGTGATCGAGAAGTCATTCCAGGGTGGCCGTGCGGAACTGGACTCGCAGGGTTATCGCGTAGAGTCCCTGGCTCGGGTGAAATCGCTGGCTGGCGGCCTTGTGACCTTCATCGAATAACCCCACACCGCAATCCCCCTGTAGGAGCTGGCTTGCCAGCGAAGAGGCCATCACATCCAACATCTTTGTTGTTTGTCACATCGCCTTCGCTGGCAAGCCAGCTCCTACAAGGGAGCGCGTGCAGTGGCTTTCAGGCCGGTGAGTAGCAGGCGTTGGAACAGGTCTTCTTTCAGGCCTTCCGGGTTTGTAAGCTGCATCCGCGCCAGGTGTTCGGGGAATGTTGAGGCTTGCGGCGCATCCAACGCTGCCTTGCCCAACTCCAGCACCTCGCTCAGCTTGAATTTGCTCTTGAGCCAGTTCAGCGCCCGCAACAGATCGCGCTCGACCTCGGTGAAATCGCAGCCCAGCGGATACTCCGGAAACAGCTGCGGATGCCGCGCCTGAATCGCCTGCAAACGCTGCGGACTGTTATCGGTAAAGCGCGGATCGAGACGGAAGTCCCTGGGCAATTTGCCGACTTTCTGCGCCTGCTCGATCAATCCCGATTGAAAACGCGAGTCGCTGATATTGAGCAAGGCCTCGATCACTGCCGCGTCGGTTTTGCCGCGAAGATCGGCGATGCCGTATTCGGTGACCACGATGTCCCGCAAGTGCCGGGGAATCGTGCAGTGACCATACTCCCAGACGATGTTCGAGCTGACCTCGCCGCCGGACTCGCGCCAGCTGCGCAGCAGCAACACCGATCGCGCGCCTTGCAGCGCATGGCCCTGAACCACGAAGTTGTACTGCCCGCCTACGCCGCTGAGCACACGTCCGTCTTCGAGCTGATCCGCCACGGCGGCCCCCAGCAACGTCACGGTGAAGGCCGTGTTGATGAACCTCGCATCGAGGCGCTGCAAGCGTTTGAGTTCTTCCTGGCCGTACAGCTCGTTGATGTAGCTGATGCGGGTCATGTTGAATTCGAGCCGCTTGTTTTGCGGCAATTCGCGCAAGCGTTCGTAGTAGCTGCGCGGACCGAGGAAGAAACCGCCGTGCACCGAGATACCATCGGTTTGTGCCGCCTCGTCGAGGGTGCCGGCATTCGCCTGCTGTTGGGTCGCCACGTCCGGGTAGACCTTGCGCCGCACGATCCCGGCATCCGCCAGCACCAGCAAACCGTTGACGAACATTTCGCTGCAGCCATACAGGCCTTTGGCGAAGGGGCCGATGCCGCCTTCGCGCTCGATCAGTTGTGCCCAATGGCTGAGCTCTACGTCTGCCAGCAAAGCCCTGTATTCGTCATTGTCGGCTTGCCGTACCAGCAGCGCCGCCGTCAGCGCATCACCCATGGAACCGATGCCAATCTGCAAGGTGCCGCCGTCACGCACCAGAGTGCTGGCGTGCAGGCCGATGAAGTGGTCCTGACACCCCACCGGCATGTTCGGCGTGGAAAACAGTGTGGTGTTGTCCTTCTCATCGATCAACAGGTCAAAAGTGTCGATGCCGAGTTCCGCATCGCCGGGCATGTAGGGCAGATCGTCGTGCACCTGCCCGACCATCAGGATGGTTTCTCCCGTAGCGCGGCGCTTGGCGATCATCGGCAACAGGTCGAGGGTGATGTCCGGGTTGCAGCTCAGGCTCAAGCGGTCGGAATGCTCGGCATGGCTGGCCACCAATTGCGCCACCAGATTCAACCCGGCGGCATTGATGTCCCGCGCCGCATGGCTGTAATTGCTGCTGACGTAATCCTGTTGCGCCGTGGCACTGTTGAGCAGGCTGCCAGGCTGCATGAAGAACTGCTGGATGTGGATGTTGCCCGGCAGACCATCGCGGCGCAGGTCGGCGAGAAATTCCAGCTCCGGATAGTCGCCGAAGACCCGTTCGACAAAGGGTTCGAGAAAGCGCTTTTGCAATCCATCGCCCAAGGGCGGGCGCCCCAGGCACAACGCGGTGTAGATCGTCAGCCGTCGTTCGGGTGACTGTGCGATTCGCCGATACAGCGCGTTGACGAAGTGATTGGGTTTGCCCAACCCCAGAGGCAGGCCCATGTGGATATGCGCCGGCAACCGTGCCAAGACGTCATCGACTGCCTGTTCGATAGAGCACAACTGAACCATCGGGTCCTCCCTCACGTTCCATGGATTGGGGTTGGTCCGAGCTTGCCGGGTCTTTGCCGCAATGAACAGCCCTGTAGGAGCGAGCTCGCTCGCGAAGGATTCACAGACGCCGCGGGGTATCAGGTTTGCCGCATTATCGTTGGCGACCATCGCGAGCAAGCTCGCTCCTACAGGGATCAGCGGCGTTTATCGAGATTGCAGGCACAAAAAAGCCGCTCGAAAGCGGCTTTCCAGCAGCAAGACCCAGGCTTATTTCAGGCCGGACATCTTCTGGATGGCGCCTTTGAGCTCGGCGTCGGAGCAATCGGCGCAGGTGCCTTTAGGCGGCATCGAGTTAATACCGGTAATGGCTTTGGCCAGGATGCCGTCGAGGCCGCCCTGGTGATCGGCACGTTCTTTCCAGGCGGCGGCATCACCGATTTTCGGTGCGCCCAACAGGCCTGAACCGTGGCAAGCGTTGCAATGTTTTGCAATCACTTCATCCGGGGTTTTCGCACCGCCACCGCCGCCAGCGGCAGTGGCCACTTCCATCCCTTTGCACTCTTTACCCTGAACACAAACCTGGCCGACTGGCTCAAGGCGTTTGGCGATTTCGTCGTTGGTCGCAGCTTGAGCGCTGACACTGACAGCCCATAGGGCCAGTACGGTTGCTGGTGCAGCCAGCATTTTCATAATTAGGTTCACGCGTTCACCCTCAATGGTGGCTAGTCACGCCTACGGCCACGGTTCGCAGGCGGGCGCAAGTATAGCGGTAAGCCCGTCGCACTGAAACAACCCCAAAGTCGGAGGGGTCTTAGGCCGCGACGGAAAAACAGCCCGGGCGCCTCTGCGATGCTGGCAGGACGCCTCTTTTCTTAGAAGTTCGCCGGCGTGGCTGCGCTGATTAGTCGCGCTGGCACATCGAACGGATTACGGAAACGGTGTGGCTTGGTACTTTCAAAGTAGTAGCTATCGCCGGCTTCGAGGACAAAAGTTTCGAGACCGACCACCAGTTCCAGTCTTCCTTCGACCAGGATGCCGGTTTCCTCACCCTCATGGGTGAGCATCTCGTCACCGGTGTCGGCGCCTGGCGGATAGATTTCATTGAGGAATGCGATCGCCCGGCTCGGATGGGCACGCCCGACCAGTTTCATGGTCACCGCGCCATCGGAAATATCGATCAGCTCGTTGGCCTTGTAGACGATCTGAGTCGGTTTTTCCTGCAGGATTTCTTCGGAAAAGAACTCGACCATGGACATGGGAATCCCGCCCAGCACCTTGCGCAGCGAACTGATCGAAGGGCTCACGCTGTTCTTTTCGATCATCGAAATCGTGCTGTTGGTGACCCCTGCCCGTTTGGCGAGCTCACGCTGGGAAAGGCCTTTGAGCCTACGGATGGATTGCAGTCGTTCACCGACGTCCAAAGCTTGCGCCTCCAGGATTCAAAATTGTTGGAATAGTGAGCGTTATCATGGCGACAGCGTTCAGTATTTACAACACTTTGACCTGAATCCTGTTCAGCGAGGCGACTTCCGGTCTGGAGCTTCGGGCACTAAGCCCCGGAATAGAGCAGTGGCACTCGGCGCAGGTTGCAGAATATCTGGTATGGAATCGTGCCGGCAGCCATGGCCACATCACTGGCGAGGATGTTTTTGCCCCACAATTCGACGGTCGAACCGAGGCCGGCCTGCGGCACATCGGTCAGGTCGATGCAGAGCATGTCCATCGATACCCGGCCAATCAGCTGGCCACGCTGACCAGCCACCAACACCGGCGTGCCGGTCGGTGCCGAACGCGGGTAGCCATCGGCGTACCCCATGGCCACGACGCCAATGCGCATCGGTTTGGGGGTGATGAATCTGGCGCCGTAACCGACGGGCTCGCCGGCCGGCAGTTCACGCACGCTGATCACTTTCGATTCCAGGGTCATGACCGGTTGCAGGCGCGCAGCCACTTCATTGGCTTCTTCGAAGGGCGTGGCGCCATAGAGCATGATGCCCGGGCGCACCCAATCGCTTGGAATCTGCGGCCAACCGAGCACCGCCGGCGAATTGCGCAGGCTGATCTCGGCGTCCAGGCCATTGCGCGCGGCCTCGAACACCGCAACCTGGTCGGCGCTGGATTGCTCGTGCAGTTCATCGGCACGCGCAAAGTGGCTCATCAACACCACTTTCGCGACCTTGCCGCTGGCCAGCAGCCGTTGATAGGCAGCCTGATAATCCGCCGGATGCAGGCCAACCCGGTGCATGCCCGAGTCAAGCTTGAGCCACACCGTGATCGGCTTGCTCAACACCGCTTTCTCGATGGCTTCGAGTTGCCACAGCGAATGCACCACGCACCAGAAATCATGCTCGACGATCAGTGCCAGCTCGTCGGCTTCGAAAAAACCTTCCAGTAGCAGGATCGGCGCACGAATGCCCGCCGCCCGCAGCTCCAACGCCTCTTCGATGCAGGCCACGGCAAACCCGTCCGCCTCGGCTTCCAGCGCCTGGGCGCAACGCACCGCGCCATGGCCATAGGCATCGGCCTTGATCACCGCGAGAGCTTTGGCCCCCGTGAGTTCACGGGCGATTTGGTAGTTGTGACGCAGGGCTTGAAGGTCGATCAGGGCACGGGCAGGACGCATGGCGGCAGACTTCTGGTCGGGTTATCGGGAAGAAAAACCGGCGCTGGCTGACGGCGTGAACCGCCAGCAGCACCGGGAGAGGGATCTGTCTGAAAGCTTATGGCAGAGCGGCTACAACCGACAGCTCGACCAGAATTTGCGGTTCGCACAATTTCGATTCAACCGTGGCACGAGCCGGGGCGACGCCTTTTGGCAGCCACTTGTCCCACACCGCGTTCATGCCTTCGAAATGCGCGTCGATGTCTTTCAGGTAAATCGTCACCGACAACAGATTGTGCTTGTCGGTGCCCGCCAGATCGAGCAAACGCTCAATGTTGGCGAGGGCTTCACGGGTCTGCTGTTCAATCCCGGCGTTCATGTCATCGCCGACCTGTCCGGCCAGGTAAACCGTGCCGTTATGGGTGACGATCTGACTCATGCGCTCATTGGTGAGCTGGCGCTGGACTGACATGCTTTGCAGGCTCCTGGGTTTTGTTGTCATAACGGGAAATATCGAGGCCTTCGGCGCTGATCTGTGGCTTTTTCTTCGCCATCAGGTCAGCCAGCAAGCGACCGGAGCCACAGGCCATGGTCCAACCCAGCGTGCCGTGACCAGTGTTCAGGAACAGGTTCTTGAACTTTGTTCCGCCGACAATCGGCGTGCCGTCCGGAGTGGTCGGACGCAGGCCGGTCCAGAAGCTGGCCTCGGCCAGATTGCCGCCCTGAGGATAAAGGTCGTTGACGATCATCTCCAGGGTTTCGCGCCGGCGCGGGTTCAGCGACAGGTCAAAACCGGCAATTTCAGCCATGCCGCCGACGCGGATGCGGTTGTCGAAACGGGTGATCGCGACCTTGTAGGTCTCGTCGAGAATGGTCGAAGTCGGGGCCATCGCCGGGTTGGTGATCGGCACGGTCAGGGAATAGCCCTTGAGCGGGTACACCGGCGCCTTGATCCCCAGCGGCTTGAGCAGTTGCGGCGAGTAGCTGCCGAGGGCCAGCACGTAGCGGTCGGCGGTTTCCAGCTTGCCGTCGATCCACACGCCGTTGATGCGATCACCGGCGAAGTCGAGGCGCTGAATGTCCTGGTCGAAACGGAATTGCACACCGAGGTTTGCGGCCATTTCTGCAAGCTTGGTGGTGAACATCTGGCAGTCGCCAGTCTGGTCGTTCGGCAGGCGCAGGGCACCGGCGAGGATGTCCGTGACGCTGGCCAGCGCCGGCTCGACGCGGGCAATACCGTCGCGGTCGAGCAGCTCGAACGGCACGCCGGACTCTTTCAGCACGGCGATGTCTTTCGCCGCGCCGTCGAGCTGGGCCTGAGTGCGGAACAACTGGGTAGTACCGAGGCTGCGGCCTTCGTAGGCGATGCCGGTTTCGGCACGCAGTTCATCGAGGCAGTCACGGCTGTACTCGGACAGGCGAACCATGCGTTCCTTGTTCACCGCGTAACGGCTGGCGGTGCAGTTGCGCAGCATCTGTGCCATCCACAGGTACTGGTCGATGTCGGCAGTGGCCTTGATCGCCAGCGGCGCATGGCGCTGCAACAGCCACTTGATGGCCTTGAGCGGCACACCCGGCGCGGCCCACGGCGAGGCATAACCCGGCGAGACCTGCCCGGCGTTGGCGAAACTGGTCTCCATGGCAGCAGCCGGCTGCCGGTCGACCACCACCACTTCGAACCCGGCACGGGCCAGATAATAAGCACTGGTGGTACCGATGACGCCGCTACCCAAGACCATGACGCGCATTTTCATATCCCTCATCGCGGCTAACCGCTGACGTTTGTTATTCAGAGCTTTAGATGCGCGCAGTGTAAAAAAGATCTGCCAGTGCTTTTCACTATATAAGCGCCTATATTTGGCGACAATTCTCGGCAAAAACCCTTTTCACGGAGGCGCATCCCCTATGCGTACCAACACTCAGACCAAACGTGAGCTGGACAAGATCGACCGCAACATCCTGCGGATCCTGCAAGCGGACGGGCGGATTTCCTTTACGGAGCTTGGAGAAAAGGTCGGGCTCTCGACCACGCCCTGTACTGAGCGGGTCCGGCGTCTGGAGCGCGAAGGGATCATCATGGGCTACAACGCCAGGCTCAATCCGCAGCACCTGAAGGGTAGTCTGCTGGTGTTCGTCGAGATCAGCCTGGACTACAAATCCGGCGATACTTTCGAAGAGTTCCGACGCGCGGTGCTGAAATTGCCCCATGTGTTGGAGTGCCATCTGGTGTCAGGGGATTTCGACTACCTGGTGAAAGCGCGGATCTCCGAGATGGCCTCGTACCGCAAATTGCTGGGCGACATCCTGCTCAAGCTGCCCCATGTGCGCGAGTCCAAGAGCTATATCGTGATGGAAGAGGTGAAAGAGAGCCTGACCTTGCCGATTCCGGATTGAAGATGGCGGCGCGCCTGCTCGCGAAGACAGGCGACTCGGTCTCTCTTAAACCAACACCTGCCGGTTCGATGCCATGTACTCAAACACCTGTTTCTCCACCCGTGGATGAATCAGCTCCACCGGCCCCCGCCCATTGGGGCACGGCAAGGTCTTGGTGGTGCCGAACAACCGGCAGATCAGCGGCCGCTCGTCATACACGGTGCAACCATTCGGCCCCAGATGCACACAGTTGAGCGCTTCCATGGCGGCATCCTGCTCGGCGCGGGTCTTGCGTGGCAGACGAGACATTTCTTCCGGCGAGGTGGTCACCGGCCCGCAGCAGTCATGGCAGCCGGGCACGCACTCGAATGTGGGAATCTGCTGGCGCAGGGTACGGATTGTCTGGCTGTTGCAGCTCATTGAAGCGGTGACCGATAGCGGAATAGAGCGCGATTCTGCCGCAAAAGCTCCGATCCAGACAGCACTAGCCGACCAATGTTGCCCGCCCGGAAAGGTCCGGCTTATGCTCCGTCAAGTTTTCTAAACGCAAGAACCAGGATCACGCACATGAATGCCCGTGCTCACCAGCCTGCTCTGAACCACACCGCTTCCTACTACGCCGCCAGCAGCCTGCCGCAGCCCGAACTTGCGGCGCTCAAAGGCGAAGTGCTGGCCGATGTCTGTGTGGTGGGCGGCGGGTTTTCGGGGTTGAACACGGCGCTTGAGCTGGCCGAGCGTGGCCTCAGCGTGGTGTTGCTTGAAGCCCATAAAATTGGTTGGGGTGCCAGCGGACGCAATGGCGGGCAGTTGATTCGCGGCGTCGGCCACGGCCTCGATCAATTCACCAACATTATCGGCGTCGAAGGCGTGCGGCAGATGAAACTCATGGGCCTGGAAGCCGTGGAAATCGTCCGGCAACGGGTCGAGCGCTTCCAGATCCCCTGCGACCTGACTTGGGGTTACTGCGACCTCGCCAACAAGCCCCGTGACCTTGAAGGCTTCGCCGAGGATGCCGAAGAACTTCGCAGCCTCGGCTACCGCTACGAAACCCGTTTGCTGCAAGCCAACGAGATGCACACCGTTGTCGGATCCACGCGCTATGTGGGTGGCCTGATCGACATGGGTTCGGGGCACCTGCATCCACTGAACCTGGCTCTGGGCGAAGCCGCAGCGGCACAGCGACTGGGGGTCCGGCTGTTCGAGCACTCGGCCGTGACCCGCATCGACTATGGCCCCGAGGTCAAGGTCCATGCCGCCGAGGGCTCGGTGCGCGCCAAGACCCTGGTGCTGGGTTGCAATGCCTACCTCAATAACCTCAACCCGGAACTCAGCGGCAAAATCCTGCCCGCCGGCAGCTACATCATCGCCACCGAACCACTGAGCGAAGAACAGGCTCACGCCCTGCTACCGCAGAACATGGCGGTCTGTGACCAGCGGGTGGCGCTGGACTACTACCGGCTCTCGGCGGACCGGCGCCTGCTGTTTGGCGGCGCCTGCCATTACTCGGGCCGCGACCCGAAAGACATCGCCGCGTACATGCGCCCGAAAATGCTCGAAGTCTTTCCGCAGCTGAGCGCAGTGAAGATCGATTACCAATGGGGCGGCATGATCGGCATCGGCGCCAATCGCCTGCCGCAGATCGGACGACTCAAGGACCAGCCGAACGTGTACTACGCCCAGGCCTATTCCGGCCATGGCGTGAATGCCACGCACCTGGCTGGCAAGCTACTGGCCGAAGCTATCAGCGGCCAGCACAGCGGCGGCTTCGATCTGTTTGCCAAGGTGCCGCATATCACCTTCCCCGGCGGCAAGCATTTGCGTTCGCCGTTACTGGCGTTGGGGATGTTGTGGCATCGATTGAAAGAGCTTCGCTGAATTCCATTCGCCTGTAGGGAGCGCAGTTCATCTTACAGGCGCCAGAAAGGCTTCAGCCCCTCCTCTTGCGCCCTCTCCCGCGTCAGCCCGATATCCTTGAGCTGGTCGGCCGTCAGCGCCAGCAACGCCTTGCGCGTATGCAGCCGACGCCAGAACCGGTCCCAACGACTCTGGCCGGACAAGGCATTGCGCATGCCCGCCTCCCGCATGCCGTTGTTCTGCTCTGCCGCCAGTTCCTGACTGCGTAACGTCAGCCGCACATCGCTCAAACCGTTCATCTTGGATGCTCCTGTTTACTTGGGTAGCCAGAGGTTCCATGATGCGCGGGCGGCAAAAAGCATTACAGATTCAAAGCCACTGTATTAACTCCATACAGCTTTGCCGATTCCGCCACTGAATCCTGATTTTTTCCCCGATCTGTACCGGTTATCCGAATCACCCTCATCGAGGCTGCACCATGACCCTATACGTCAACCTCGCCGAGTTGCTCGGCACGCGTATCGAACAGGGCTTCTATCGCCCCGGTGACCGACTGCCTTCGGTACGGGCGCTGAGCGTCGAGCACGGCGTCAGCCTGAGCACGGTGCAGCAGGCCTATCGGGTGCTGGAAGACAGCGGGCTGGCCATGCCACGGCCCAAGTCCGGGTACTTCGTTCCTGCCAGTCGCCAATTGCCGGATTTGCCGGCGGTCGGTCGCCCGGCCCAGCGCCCGGTGGACATCTCTCAATGGGATCAGGTGCTGGAATTGATCCGCGCCGTGCCGCGCAAAGACGTGGTGCAACTGGGCCGCGGCATGCCGGATATCACCAGTGCGACCATGAAGCCTCTGTTGCGTGACCTGGCGCGAATCAGCCGGCGGCAGGACATGCCCGGCCTGTATTACGACAACATCCACGGCAACCTCGAGCTGCGCGAACAGATCGCTCGCCTGATGCTCGATTCCGGCTGCCAACTGAGCGCCAGCGAACTGGTGGTCACCACTGGATGCCATGAAGCGCTGTCCACCAGCGTTCGCGCGATTTGCGAACCCGGCGACATTGTCGCGGTGGACTCGCCGAGCTTTCACGGCGCGATGCAGACCCTCAAGGGCCTGGGCCTGAAAGCCCTGGAAATCCCCACCGACCCGCTGACCGGCATCAGCCTCGAAGCGCTGGAACTGGCCCTGGAGCAGTGGCCGATCAAGGTCATACAGTTGACCCCCAACTGCAACAACCCGCTGGGCTACATCATGCCGGAGTCGCGCAAACGCGCGTTGTTGACGCTTGCACAACGGTTTGACGTGGCGATCATCGAGGACGATGTGTATGGCGAACTGGCCTATACCTATCCACGCCCGCGCACGATCAAATCCTTTGACGAGGACGGTCGTGTCCTGTTGTGCAGTTCGTTTTCCAAGACCCTGGCGCCGGGCCTGCGCATCGGTTGGGTCGCGCCCGGTCGCTATCTGGAACGGGTGCTGCACATGAAATACATCAGCACCGGATCCACCGCGCCACAGCCGCAGATTGCCATCGCCGAATTTCTCAAGGGCGGCCATTTCGAGCCGCATTTGCGGCGGATGCGCACGCAATACCAGCGTAATCGCGACATGATGATCGACTGGGTGACCCGCTATTTCCCGACCGGCACCCGCGCCAGTCGCCCACAAGGCAGCTTCATGCTGTGGGTCGAACTACCGGAAGGTTTCGACACCCTGAAACTGAATCGTGCACTGCACGACCAAGGCGTACAGATTGCCGTGGGCAGTATTTTTTCCGCCTCGGGCAAGTACCGCAATTGCCTGCGCATGAACTACGCTGCCAAACCAACACCGCAGATCGAAGACGCGGTGCGCAAGGTCGGTGCGACAGCGATCAAACTGCTGGCGGAAACCGATCAGCTCAGCGACTGACTTTTATTCGGGAATCAGCGTCCATATGCCTATCTGCGCCGCCAAACGGAACGATCCTACGTGAGAGTCAGACAGCCCCTGCTTGCTCTTCTGCTACTCGCCGCGTTCCTGGGCGGTTGCTCCAGCTTCGACGTTCAGCGTGTGCCGAGCCAGGCGCTGCCGGCTTCAGACTCCGCATTCGGCCGCTCGGTCCAGGCGCAAGCCGCACCCTACAACGGACAATCGGGCTTTCGCCTGCTATCGGACAGCACCGAGGCCTTCACCGCCCGTGCCGAACTGATCCGCAACGCCCAAAGCAG
The DNA here is from genome assembly GCF_003050925.1 of Pseudomonas sp. GV085. GTDB lineage: Bacteria > Pseudomonadota > Gammaproteobacteria > Pseudomonadales > Pseudomonadaceae > Aquipseudomonas. The sequence goes on from NZ_QAOV01000005.1 coordinate 440,049, forward strand.
CCTCGACTTGCAGTACTACATCGTGCACGACGGCATCAGCACGCGCATGTTGATCGAAGAATTGCTAAAGGCCGCCGACCGGGGCGTGCGGGTGCGGGTACTGCTCGACGACACCGCCAGCGACGGCCTGGACCGCGTCATCGCCACTCTCGCCGCGCACCCGAAAATCCAGATCCGCGTGTTCAATCCGCTGAATCTTGGTCGCAGCACCGACGTGACGCGCACCGTGGGCCGGCTGTTCAATCTGTCGCAACAACATCGACGCATGCACAACAAGCTGTTGCTGGCGGACAACAGCATGGCCATCGTCGGCGGACGCAATCTGGGGGACGAGTATTACGATGCCAAGCCCAACATGAATTTCACTGACATCGACATGCTCGGTGTCGGCCCGGTCGCCGAGCAACTCGGGCACAGTTTCGACCAGTACTGGAACAGCGCCCTGAGTAAACCGATCGACGAATTCCTGTCGAGCAAACCTACTCCCCAGGACCTGGAAAACACTCGCGCCCGACTGGAAGAGTCCCTGGCGCAAACACGCAAACAGAATCACGCGCTGTACAAACACTTGATGACCTTCACCACGCACCCGCGCCTGGACATCTGGCGCCGCGAACTGATCTGGGCCTGGAGCCAGGCATTGTGGGACGCACCGAGCAAGGTACTGGCCAAGGGCGAGCCCGATCCGCGGCTGCTGCTGACCACGCAACTCGCACCTGAACTCAATAACGTCAGCAAAGAGCTGATCATGATCTCGGCCTACTTCGTTCCCGGCCAACCGGGGCTGGTGTACCTGACCGGGCGCGCCGACGCTGGCGTTTCAGTAAGTTTGCTGACCAATTCACTGCAAGCCACGGACGTACCCGCAGTACACGGTGGTTACGCGCCCTATCGCAGGGCGCTGCTGGAGCACGGCGTGAAGCTGTACGAATTGCGTCGCCAGCCGGGCGAGGGAGGCGGCAGCAGTAGCGGGTCGCATCTGTTTTCCAGCAACGCCTATTACGGCTCTGAATCCAGTCTGCACAGCAAGGCGATGATCTTCGACCAGCAGAAATCCTTTATCGGCTCGTTCAATTTCGATCCGCGCTCGGTGCTGTGGAACACCGAAGTCGGCGTGCTGGTGGACAGTCCGGAGTTGGCCGTACGGGTCCGTGAACTGGCGTTGCAGGGCATGGCACCGGCCCTGAGTTATCAGGTGGAACTGGAAAACGATCAGATCGTCTGGACCACCGAAGACGATGGAAAAATGCACACCCTGACCAAGGAGCCAGGGAGTTCGTGGCGGAGATTCAATGCGTGGCTGAGCAACACGGTTGGGCTGGAGCGGATGTTGTAGAACCCTCAAAAGATTTTTTGAGCTATGCCGGTTGCGCGGTACCAAACGCACCTTGCCGCGACACCACGATCAATACCCCCAAGGCCCCCACCGCCATCAGCAACGGCAACGCATGACCGCTGATCCACTGGCTGCCGGCGCCCGCCAACAGCGGCCCGACCAGACAACCAATCCCCCACAGCTGGGCGATATGGGCGTTAGCCCGCACCAGCGCATCGTCGCGATAACGCTCGCCGATCAGGATCAACGACAAGGTGAATAACCCGCCAGCGCTGGCGCCGAACAACACCCACAGCGGCCAGATCAGCAGCGTGTCGATCAGCATTGGGATCGCCAGACTCGACAGCAGCAAGACGACTGCGCAGCCGGTAAACAACGCCCGGCGTGACAAGCGATCGGCCAACGCACCAATCGGCAATTGCAGCACCGCATCGCCAACCACCACCGTACTGACCATCGCCAGGGCGATCTCCGTGGTGAAGCCCTGGCGCAGGCAATAGACCGGCAACAGCGTCAGAATCATCGCCTCGAACGCGGCGAACAACGACACCGCCCAGGCAATCGCCGGCAGGCCACGGCAGAACTCAAGCAAATCACGCAGGGTCACGCTGCTGGCCTCGCTGCTCGGCGCACCACTGCGCCCCAGCAGCAGAAACGGAGCAGCCATCAGCAAACCGACGCCAACCCAAAAACCATAATCGTGCTCAGTGCCAAGCAAGCCCAGCAACACCGGCCCGGCCAGCTGACTCAGTGCGTAGCTGCTGCCATACAGCGCCACCAGCCGCCCCCGCCATTGCTCGACCACCAGTTGATTGATCCAGCTTTCACCGATGATGAATACGAGGGTCAGGATCACCCCGATCATCAGCCGCAGCACCAACCAGATCGGATAGCTCGGCAACAGCGCCAGCAAACCGATGGAGACCGCCCCGGCCCACAGGCACAGACGCATGAGGTTGGCCGTACCGAATCGCGCCGCCAGATGGCTGGAGATTTTCGCCCCCAACAGGACGCCGATGGCCGGCATCGCCGCCATCACACCAATGGCAAACGAGCCGTAGCCCCAGCTCTCCAGACGAAACGACACCAGCGGCATGCTGACACCCAGGGCCAGGCCGACACTCAAGACAGATGCCAAAACGGCGAAATAAGTCGCCCAACGCATGTTCCACACTCCTGTGGATATTTTTATTTACAACACAAAACACTGTGGGAGCGAGCTTGCTCGCGATAGCGGTACAACATTCAACATTGAAGTCGACTGTTACACCGCTATCGCGAGCAGGCTCGCTCCCACAAGGGATCTGCGTCGTTCGGGAGGCCTGCTGTAAAAACAGGCCTCCCTTAACGGCTTACAACTTGATCCAGGTCGCCTTCAGCTCGGTGTACTTGTCGAAAGCATGCAGGGACTTGTCGCGACCGTTGCCGGACTGCTTGAAGCCACCGAACGGAGCGGTCATGTCGCCGCCATCGTACTGGTTGACCCACACGCTACCGGCACGCAGTGCGCGGGCAGTGAGGTGGGCCTTGGAAATGTCGGCCGTCCAGACCGCAGCGGCCAGGCCGTACGGCGTGTCGTTGGCGATCGCGATGGCTTCTTCGGCGCTGTCGAATGCAATGACCGACAGTACCGGGCCGAAGATTTCTTCCCGGGCGATTTTCATCGCGTTGCTCACACCGTCGAAAATCGTCGGCTCAACGTAAGTGCCGCCGGTTTCCTGGAGCGTACGCTTGCCACCGGCCACCAGCTTGGCGCCGTCGCCATGACCGGACTCGATGTAAGACAGCACGGTGTTCATCTGCTGGGTATCGACCAGCGCGCCAACATTGGTCGCCGGGTCCAGCGGGTTGCCCGGCTTCCAGGTTTTCAGCGCTTCGATCACCAGCGGCAGGAATTTATCCTTGATCGAACGCTCCACCAGCAGGCGCGAACCGGCGGTGCAAACCTCGCCCTGGTTAAAGGCGATGGCACCGGCAGCCGCCTCGGCAGCGTCTTGCAGGTTCGGAGCATCGGCGAACACGATGTTCGGGCTCTTGCCGCCCGCTTCGAGCCAGACGCGCTTCATGTTCGACTCGCCGGAGTAGATCAACAGCTGCTTGGCGATCTTGGTCGAACCGGTGAACACCAGGGTGTCGACGTCGTTGTGCAGGGCCAAGGCCTTGCCGACGGTGTGACCGTAACCCGGCAATACGTTCAGCACGCCTTTCGGGATGCCGGCTTCGACAGCCAGTTCAGCGATGCGAATCGCCGTCAGCGGCGATTTTTCCGACGGCTTGAGGATCACCGAGTTACCGGTGGACAGCGCAGGCCCCAGCTTCCAGCACGCCATCATCAGCGGGAAGTTCCACGGCACGATGGCGCCGACCACGCCAACCGGCTCACGGGTCACCAGGCCCAGTTGATCGTGCGGGGTTGCAGCGACTTCGTCGTAGATCTTGTCGATGGCTTCGCCGCTCCAGCTCAGGGCTTGCGCCGCGCCGGGAACGTCGATGTACAGGGAATCGCTGATTGGCTTGCCCATGTCCAGAGTTTCAAGCAGGGCCAGCTCTTCGGCGTGCTGCTTGAGCAGGCCGGCGAAACGGATCATGGTGGATTTGCGTTTGGTCGGCGCCAGGCGCGACCAGACACCGGAATTGAAGGTGGCGCGGGCGTTTTCCACGGCGCGCTGGGCGTCGGCGGCGTCACAGCTGGCAATCTTGCCCAGCAGACGGCCATCGACCGGGCTGATGCACTCGAAAGTCTCGCCGGAGACGGCGTCGGTGTATTCGCCATTGATATAAGCGCGGCCTTCGATTTTCAGGTCGCGGGCACGTTGCTCCCAGTCGGCACGGGTCAGGGTGGTCATGCGAGTGTCCTCCTCTTATTGATACGACACCCGCGTTCTTCGCGGGCGCTGTCAGGAATTCTGCCCGGCCAGCATGCTTATCGGCCCAAGGCATCCACCACCCTAAACCAGCCACCCATGAAGTTTCAATATATTTGACATAACGCTATTAAACGGCCTTGCGATGTTCATTTTAATAAACATAGACTTTGGGCTGACCAACCACACGCGCCGTAATCACGGAGGGATAACAACAATGAACATCCAGAACGTCGTCGACTTCAGCCAGGCTACCACCGCCGCCGAACGCTACCGTCCGGACCCGACCAAAGTGCTCAAGGGCGACCCGGAGCAAGCGGTTTACAACCACTACAATAGCCCTTGTGGCCAGTTGAACGCCGGTGTGTGGGAAGGTGCCGTCGGCCAGTGGACGGTGAACTTCACCGAACACGAATACTGCGAAATCGTTCAGGGTGTTTCGGTGCTGCGCGACAGCGACGGCAACGCCAAGACCTTGCGTGCCGGTGACCGCTTCGTCATTCCGGCCGGGTTCAAAGGCACCTGGGAAGTGCTGGAGCCATGCCGCAAGATCTACGTGGCGTTTGAACAGAAGGCTTGAACCCACATCGAAACAGTCGCTGACATTTTACCGCTGGCCCGGGACAGCGACTCCGGGTAAGACTTGCTGACAGGTGCCACGCATTTCATCGTCGGGACGGTAACGCACAGGACGTGCGCCCACCCGACAACGCAGGCACCCCAACCAACAATCATGCAAGGAGGCAACATGCCAGTCTTACCCGATCAATGCGATCTCGCCATCGCCCAATACACCATCGGCCGCGAATGCACCCCGGAACTGCTTGAAGAAGTTCGCGCCCTGGCCAATGGCGCGCCAGTGCGAGCCACTGGACCGAAGTACCCTTCGAGCTTGGACCTGCGCCCACAACGCATCAACCTGCATACCAACGCCGACAGAATCATCGTCAGCATCAACTGCGGCTGATCCGTTTCGGCACTGACGAAACAACTTGATTCCCGCGTAACAAAAAAGGCCCGTATCTCGCGATACGGGCCTTTTTTGTAAGAGGGTAAAATCAATTACTTGATTTTGCCTTCTTTGTAGATCACGTGCTTGCGAACAACCGGATCATATTTCTTGATCTCGATTTTGTCCGGGGTAGTACGCTTGTTCTTGTCGGTAGTGTAGAAGTGACCAGTACCGGCGCTCGAAATCAAACGAATCAATTCACGCATGATTAGCTCCCTTAAACCTTGCCATCGCGGCGAAGTTCGGCCAGCACGACAGTGATGCCACGCTTGTCGATGATACGCATGCCTTTGGCAGATACGCGCAGACGCACAAAACGTTTCTCTTCTTCAACCCAGAAGCGGTGATGCTGCAGGTTCGGCAGGAAACGACGACGGGTTTTGTTGTTTGCGTGGGAAATGTTATTCCCAGTCACCGGACCCTTACCGGTAACTTGACATACTCTAGACATGCCTCAGCCCTCTAAAACCACATGCCCAACCCGGCATGGGTTGGCCGCTTAATCTCTCAGTCATTTGGCGCCAGGCGCCGCGTTTCTTTAGAGGTCTTACCGGCTACACCTACAGTGAAGGAACCGGGCCCCTAGAAAAGAGCGCTGCTTTATACCAGAAAGACTGGAGAGCAACAACATTCAGTGTGCGTAGAATTCACAAAAACCCCGTTTTCCTGGCTCCGAGCGCCTTGGATAAAGGCTATCGTCGATGGCGACCGCTCGTCGCAGAGAGTCGTTCATCGAGCCAACCTGGAGTTTTGCTCAACCGCTGCACAGCAAAATCTGGTGCCTATAGTCCCCTTAAAATGAAAAAGGGGATAGTCATTTACAAAAGAGCCCACTAGGGTAAGCCTTTTCCAGACTGCACTTGCAGATGGGCCTTCGATCTGTAAAGGAAGCCGACCATGCGCCTCGCTGCCCTACCGCTATTGCTCGCCCCGCTTCTGCTGAGCCCACAGGCCTTTGCCGCCGCCCTGAGCGTCTGCACCGAGGCCAGCCCTGAAGGGTTCGACGTGGTGCAGTACAACTCGCTGACCACCACCAACGCCTCGGCCGATGTGCTGATGAACCGCCTGGTGGACTTCGACACAGCCAGTGGCAAAGTGGTCGCCAGCCTCGCCGACAGCTGGGAAGTCAGCACCGACGGCCTGACCTACGTCTTCAAGTTGCACCCGCAGGTGAAATTCCATCGAACGGAGTACTTCACCCCAACGCGTGACCTGAGCGCCGAAGACGTGATTTTCAGCTTCGACCGCATGCTCGATCCGGCCAATGAGTGGCACAAAGTCGCCCAGAGCGGCTTCCCGCATGCGCAATCGATGCAGTTGCCTGCACTGATCAAGAAGATCGACGCCCTCGATCCGCAGACCGTGCGCTTCACCCTCGACCACCCGGATTCGACCTTCCTGGCGACCCTGAGCATGGGCTTCGCCTCGATCTATTCGGCCGAATACGCCGACAAACTGATGAAGGCAGGTACACCGGAGAAGCTCAACAGCCAACCGATCGGCACGGGGCCGTTCGTATTCACGCGCTTCCAGAAGGACGCCTCGGTTCGCTACAAAGCCAACCCCGAATACTTCGGCGGCAAGCCCTCTGTAGATCCGCTTATCTTCGCCATCACGCCGGATGCCAACGTGCGCCTGCAGAAATTGCGCCGTAACGAATGCCAGATCGCCCTGTCGCCCAAGCCTCTGGACGTACAGGAAGCGCTGAAAGAGCCGACCCTGAAAGTCGAAAAGACTGACGCGTTCATGACCGCATTCGTCGGCATCAACAGCCAGCACCCGCCGCTGGACAAGCCAGAGGTGCGTCAGGCTATCAACCTTGCCTTCGACAAGGCCAGCTATGTCAAAGCCGTGTTCGAGGACACTGCCGAGGCGGCCAACGGTCCGTACCCGCCCAACACCTGGAGCTACGCGAAAAACCTGCCGGGCTACCCTCACGACATCGAAAAGGCCAAAGTATTGATGGCCAAGGCCGGGCTCAAGGAAGGCTTCCAGACCACCATCTGGACCCGCCCTTCCGGCAGCCTGCTCAACCCCAACCCGAGCCTAGGTGCACAACTGCTGCAGTCCGATCTGGCCGAAATAGGCATTCAGGCAGAAATACGCGTGATCGAATGGGGCGAGTTGATCCGCCGCGCCAAGGCCGGTGAACACGACTTGCTGTTCATGGGGTGGGCTGGCGACAACGGTGACCCGGACAACTTCCTCACGCCGCAGTTTTCCTGCGCTGCGGTCAAATCCGGGACCAACTTCGCCCGTTACTGCAACCAGGATCTGGACAAGCTGATCAGCGCCGGCAAGACCACTGGCGAGCAAGGTGTGCGTAGCAAACTCTACGAACAGGCGCAGGCGCAGATCCAGCAACAGGCGTTGTGGCTGCCCCTGGCCCACCCGACTGCTTTCGCGCTGACGCGCAAGGATGTCGAGGGGTACTCGGTCAGCCCGTTTGGGCGGCAGGACTACTCCAAGGTCAACATCAAGTAATCCGCTATACACAAAACCCTGTAGGAGCGAGCTTGCTCGCGATAAACCCGAGAACGCTGCAGGGTGCCTGACTACCCGCGTTATCGTTCACGACCATCGCGAGCAAGCTCGCTCCTACAGGGGCCATGCACTACATCCACCCATACTCCGCCATCGACAACGGATCGCCGTCGCCGATGATGAAATGGTCAAGCACCCGCACGTCAATCAGCTCCAGCGCCTTTTGCAGGCGCTTGGTCAGCACCCGGTCGGACTGACTGGGGTCGGTGTTACCCGAAGGATGGTTGTGGCAGAGGATCAATGCCGCTGCGTTGTTGGCCAAGGCGCGTTTGACCACCTCTCGCGGATGAACACTGGTGTTGTCGATGGAGCCGCGAAACAACGTCTCAAACGTCAGCACCTGATGCTTGGAGTCGAGAAACAGGCAACCGAACACCTCGTGTGGCTCGTGGCGCAACATCGATTTCAGGTACTCGCGAACCGCATGCGGATTCTCCAGTGCCGATTTTTGGCGCGCACGCTCGGCCAGATGGCGCCTGCTCATTTCTTGCGAAGCCTGCAACTGTGCAAATTTCGCCGGCCCAAGCCCCAACTGCTTGCTGAACGTTTCCTGATCGGCCTCAAGCAGCAATCGCAGGCTGCCAAACTGATTCAACAGGTGTCGCGCCAAATCCACTGCACTTTTACCCACCACGCCCGTGCGTAAAAAGATCGCCAGCAGTTCGGCATCCGAAAGGCTTCCCGCGCCCTGTTCAAGCAACCTCTCCCGCGGCCGTTCCGCCGCCGGCCAATCGCGAATACTCATAGCACCTCCCTGTCTGTGGGCACCGCTGTTCCGTAGCGGTCGCTGTGATATCGTAGCCCATCTTTTTTGCGGGCGAATTCACCCTGGGGAGGGGGTTTCGCCACGTATGTCACCAACGAATTGAAAGGCAGGCCTATGCAGCGGCTGTATCGGAAACGCATTGTTCTGGGCGTCGGCGGCGGCATCGCTGCCTACAAGAGCGCCGACCTGGTTCGCCGCCTGATCGATCAGGGCGCCGAAGTGCGCGTGGTCATGACCCGTGGCGGCGCAGAGTTCATCACCCCGCTGACCATGCAGGCCCTGTCCGGGCACCCGGTCCACCTGGACCTGCTGGACCCGGCGGCCGAAGCGGCCATGGGCCACATCGAACTGGCCAAATGGGCCGACCTGGTACTGATCGCCCCCGCCACGGCAGACCTGATTGCCCGTCTGGCCCAAGGCATTGCCGACGACCTGCTGACCACGCTGGTGCTGGCCACCGACGCGGTGGTCGCCGTTGCGCCAGCAATGAACCAGGCGATGTGGCGCGATCCGGCGACCCAGGCCAACCTGCAAACCCTCGAAAGTCGCGACATCAAGGTCTTTGGTCCGGCCTCCGGCAGCCAGGCCTGCGGCGACGTGGGCCTGGGGCGCATGCTCGAAGCCCTTGAACTGGCCCAGTGCGCCGCCGACTGCTTCCAGCGTCAGGCCCTGACCGGTAAACACGTATTGATCACCGCCGGCCCGACCCAGGAAAACATCGACCCGGTGCGCTACATCACCAACCACAGCTCCGGGAAAATGGGCTTTGCCCTGGCCGAAGCTGCCGTGGAGGCCGGCGCCCGCGTAACCCTGATTACCGGCCCGGTGCACCTGCCGACACCGGATCGCGTCACCCGCATCGACGTGGTCAGCGCCCGCGACATGCTCGCTGCCTGCGAAGCCGCGATCCCTTGCGACCTGTTCATCGCCTCGGCAGCCGTTGCGGACTACCGCCCGGAAGTCGTCGCCCCACAGAAACTCAAGAAAGATCCTACGAACGGCGACGGCTTGTTGCTACAGATGGTGCGCAACCCGGACATCCTGGCCACCATCGCCACCCGCCCCGACCGCCCGTTCAGTGTCGGTTTCGCCGCCGAGACCGAACACCTGCTCGATTACGCTGCACGCAAGTTGAAAGACAAGAACCTCGATTTGATCGTCGCCAACGACGTCGCCAACCCGAGCATTGGCTTCAACAGCGAAGAAAACGCCTGCAGCGTCATCGACCGCGAGCTACACGCCACACTCTTCGCCCAGACCAGCAAGAGCAAGATTGCTCGCCAGCTGATCACTTTTATAGCCGAACGTCTGAACCAGGTTTAATTTACATGCACGCTTTGCAAGCCAAGATCCTCGACCCCCGCATCGGTACCGAATTCCCGCTGCCGCAATACGCTACACCGGGCTCCGCCGGCCTCGACCTGCGCGCCATGCTGGAACAGGACACCGTGATCAAGCCGGGTGAAACCGTGCTGATCCCCACGGGCCTGTCGGTCTATATCGGCGACCCGAACCTGGCGGCGCTGATTCTGCCGCGCTCGGGGATGGGCCATAAGCACGGCATCGTGCTGGGCAATCTGGTCGGCCTGATCGACTCCGACTACCAAGGCCCATTGATGGTTTCCTGCTGGAACCGTGGCCAGACCGAATTCACCATGCCGGTTGGCGAGCGCCTGGCACAGTTGGTGCTGGTGCCAGTGGTGCAGGCTCACTTCGAAATGGTTGAAGAGTTTGTTGAAACCGAGCGCGGCACTGGCGGTTTCGGCCATACCGGTACCCGCTGATCCGGACACGCTCTTTTGTGGTGGGGGAACAGACTCCCTCGCCACAAAATTCAAATTGTCATCTGCAAGGTTTAGCACCGAAAATCAAGGCATTGCCTGGTCAAACCCGTGCCGTCAGGGGCGTCATGGCCCTTTCATACCACGAACTCTCTGTGGAAAACGCCGTCATACCCTTCAGTTTGAACCTGCCACCGAATGAATCGGCGGCCTGTCCAGCCACTTTCGAGATGGAGCATTTCCACAGATGAACACCCCGGCCAAAGTCGCACCCAAATTCCCTGACAGCATCTTCCGCGCCTACGACATTCGCGGCACCGTTCCGGAATTCCTGAACGCCGAAACCGCTTACTGGATCGGCCGTGCCGTCGGCTCCCAAAGCCTGGCCCAGGGCGAGCCAAACGTATCCGTCGGTCGCGATGGCCGCTTGTCCGGCCCGGAACTGGTCGCGCAACTGATCAAAGGCATCGCCGACAGCGGCTGCCACGTCAGTGATGTCGGCCTGGTCCCGACTCCGGCGCTCTACTACGCCGCCAACGTACTGGCCGGAAAATCCGGCGTGATGCTCACCGGCAGCCACAACCCGTCGAACTACAACGGCTTCAAGATCGTCATTGCCGGCGACACACTGGCCAACGAACAGATCCAGGCCCTGCACGACCGCCTCAAGACCAACAACCTGAGCAGCGGCCAGGGCAGCATCACCCAGGTCGAGATCCTCGACCGCTACACCACCGAAATCGTCCAGGACATCAAGCTGGCCCGTCGCCTGAAAGTGGTTGTCGACTGCGGCAACGGCGCGGCCGGCGTGATCGCCCCGCAGCTAATCGAAGCGCTGAACTGCGAAGTCATCCCGCTGTTCTGCGAAGTGGACGGCAACTTCCCGAACCACCACCCGGACCCGGGCAAGCCTGAAAACCTCGTGGACCTGATCGCCAAGGTCAAGGAAACCAACGCTGACATCGGCCTGGCCTTCGACGGCGATGGCGACCGCGTCGGCGTGGTGACCAACACCGGCAGCATCGTCTACCCGGACCGTCTGTTGATGCTGTTTGCCCGCGACGTTGTAGCGCGTAACCCGGGCGCCGAAATCATCTTCGACGTCAAATGCACCCGTCGCCTGATTCCGCTGATCAAGGAATACGGTGGCCGTTCGTTAATGTGGAAGACCGGTCACTCGTTGATCAAAAAGAAAATGAAACAATCCGGCGCCCTGTTGGCTGGCGAAATGAGCGGGCACATCTTTTTCAAGGAGCGCTGGTTCGGTTTCGACGACGGCATCTACAGCGCCGCACGCTTGCTGGAGATCCTCAGCAAGGAAAAATCCTCGGCCGAAGAGTTGTTCGCGACCTTCCCCAACGATATTTCTACGCCGGAAATCAATATCCATGTGACCGAAGAGAGCAAATTCAGCATCATTGATGCATTGCACGATGCGCAGTGGGGCGAAGGCGCTGACCTGACCACCATTGACGGCGTGCGAGTCGACTATGCCAAAGGCTGGGGCCTGGTACGCGCATCCAACACCACACCGGTGCTGGTGCTGCGTTTCGAGGCCGATGACGAGGCTGAACTGCAACGTATCAAGGATGTGTTCCACATCCAGCTCAAGCGCGTTGCACCTGATCTCCAACTACCGTTCTGATTCACCCGGAGCCCTGAATGACCCTCGAACGCGAAGCCGCCGCCAACACCGCCAAGGTCCTGTCCGAAGCGTTGCCTTACATCCGCCGTTATGTCGGCAAGACACTGGTGATCAAATACGGCGGCAACGCGATGGAAAGCGAGGAGCTGAAAACCGGCTTCGCCCGCGACATCGTGCTGATGAAGGCCGTGGGCATCAACCCGGTGGTGGTTCACGGTGGCGGCCCGCAAATCGGTGACCTGCTCAAGCGCCTGTCGATCGAGAGCCATTTCGTCGACGGCATGCGCGTCACCGACGCCGCGACCATGGACGTGGTGGAAATGGTCCTCGGCGGCCAGGTCAACAAGGACATCGTCAACCTGATCAACCGTCATGGCGGCAGCGCCATCGGCCTGACCGGTAAAGACGCCGAGCTGATTCGCGCGAAGAAGCTCACTGTTACCCGTCAGACGCCGGAGATGACCACCCCGGAAATCATCGACATTGGCCACGTGGGCGAAGTGGTCGGGATCAACACCGACCTGCTGAACCTGCTGGTCAAGGGCGATTTCATCCCGGTGATCGCGCCAATCGGTGTCGGTGCCAACGGCGAGTCGTACAACATCAACGCTGACCTGGTGGCCGGTAAAGTCGCCGAAGCGTTGAAAGCCGAGAAGCTGATGCTGCTGACCAACATCGCCGGCCTGATGGACAAGTCGGGCACGGTCCTGACCGGCCTGACAACCCAGCAAGTCGACGACCTGATCGCCGACGGCACCATCTACGGCGGCATGCTGCCGAAGATCCGTTGCGCACTGGAAGCGGTCCAGGGCGGCGTGGGCAGCTCGCTGATCATCGACGGACGCGTGCCGAACGCGATCCTGCTGGAAATCTTCACCGATACCGGCGTGGGCACCCTGATCAGCAATCGCAAGCGTCCTTAAGCGATAGCGCAAACAAGAAGACCCCGCTCGGCCTGGCTGAGCGGGGTCTTTTTTTGCCGGCAGATCCCTGTAGGAGCGAGCTCGCTCGCGAAAAACGTCAACAATAACGCGGGGTGCCTGACGAAAAGCGTCGCCCTGGCGTCCATCGCGAGCAAGCTCGCTCCTACAAGTGCTTTGCGGTCAGACGCCGAACTGGGCGCGGTACGCTTCCACGGCCGGCAGATGCTGCTTGAGCTGCGGGTCATCCGCCAGGAATTCCAGCACCTGGTTCAGCGAAACGATGCTGATCACCGGGATGCCGAAGTCACGCTCGACCTCCTGGATCGCCGACAACTCGCCATTGCCACGCTCCTGACGGTTCAGGGCGATCAGTACGCCAGCGGCCTTGGCGCCATCCTGGGAGGCGATGATCTGCATCACCTCACGGATCGCGGTGCCAGCGGTGATTACGTCGTCGATGATCAGCACATCGCCGGTCAACGGTGCGCCGACCAGGCTGCCGCCTTCGCCATGGGCCTTGGCTTCCTTGCGGTTGAAGCACCATGGCAGGTCACGGTTGTGATGCTCGGCCAGTGCCACGGCGGTGGTCGCGGCCAACGGGATGCCTTTGTAGGCCGGTCCAAACAGCACGTCGAACGCAATGCCACTCTCGGCAATGGCAGCGGCATAGAAACGACCGAGCTGCGCCAGGGCCTGCCCTGAGTTGAACAGGCCCGCATTGAAGAAGTATGGACTGGTGCGCCCGGACTTCAGGGTGAACTCACCGAAGCGCAAAACGCCGCGATCGATGGCAAAACGGATGAAATCGCGCTGATACGCTTGCATGAAAAAAACCCCAAATACCACGGATTTAGCTAATTAGCTTGACGCCGTGTATCATACACGCACGCGATTTTTGGGGCCATTTATGCGGATCATCAGTGTGAACGTCAATGGTATTCAGGCTGCAGTCGAGCGTGGTTTGCTCAGTTGGCTGCAAGCACAGAATGCCGACGTCATCTGCCTGCAGGACACCCGTGCCTCCGCCTTTGAACTGGATGACCCAGCCTTCCAACTGGATGGCTACTTCCTTTATGCCTGCGATGCTGAAGTCCCTGCCCAAGGCGGCGTGGCTTTGTATTCGCGGTTGCAACCGAAGGCTGTCATCAGCGGTCTCGGTTTCGAGACGGCCGACCGCTACGGGCGCTACCTGCAAGCAGATTTCGACAAGGTCAGCATCGCGACCTTGCTGCTCCCTTCGGGGCAGAACGGCGATGAAGACTTGAACCAGAAGTTCAAGCTAATGGACGACTTCGCCCGTTATCTGGATAAACAGCGACGCAAACGTCGCGAGTACATTTATTGTGGCTCGCTGTACGTGGCGCAACAGAAGCTGGATATCAAGAACTGGCGCGACAGCCAGCAATCTCCGGGCTTCCTGGCACCTGAACGTGCCTGGATGGACGAGATTGTCGGCAACATGGGTTATGTCGACGCCCTGCGCGAAGTCAGCCGTGAAGGCGACCAGTACAGCTGGTGGCCGGATAACGAACAGGCGGAGATGCTCAACCTCGGTTGGCGCTTCGACTATCAGCTACTGACCCCGGGCCTGCGCCGCTTCGTGCGCAGCGCACGCCTGCCACGCCAGCCGCGGTTCTCGCAACACGCGCCACTGATCGTGGACTACGACTGGACGCTGACGATCTAAGTGATTCTTCACTGAGCAGTCTGACAGACAGTCGAAAAAATGCCCGTATCGCAAGATACGGGCATTTTTTATGCGCTCCATCCAAGAGCGCCCAGTGATCTGACTCTCAAGCCGCGGCGAAAAACGGCAGTGCAAGGTACAACTTGATCACGATCACATTAATGATGTCGATGAAGAAAGCACCCACCATCGGCACCACCAGGAACGCTATCTGCGAAGGTCCGTAGCGCTGTGTCACCGCTTGCATGTTAGCGATGGCCGTTGGCGTGGCTCCCAGTCCAAAACCGCAGTGCCCTGCCGCCAGTACTGCGGCATCGTAGTTACTGCCCATCATCCTGAACGTCACAAAAATCGCGAACAGTGCCATGACCAGCGTTTGTACAGCCAGGATGATGAAGATCGGCAATGCCAGTGAAGCCAGATCCCACAATTTGAGTGACATCA
Source organism: Pseudomonas sp. GV085 (assembly GCF_003050925.1). Lineage (GTDB taxonomy): Bacteria > Pseudomonadota > Gammaproteobacteria > Pseudomonadales > Pseudomonadaceae > Aquipseudomonas. Next base: position 455,051 of record NZ_QAOV01000005.1, read on the forward strand.
GAGCGATCGCCAGAAACAGCGACAAGCTGACGTTCCCCAGCACTGAGACTTCACGCTCAAACACCTGATACACGCCAAGCGCCGAAAGCCCGTTTCGTAAAACCACGCCCACGAACAACACGCAAACGAATGTCGGCAACTCAAATGCGGTTCCTTGAAGCCACCCATTCAGGAGTGAGCCCGTCAGCAGGCTGACAGCGATCAAAGCCAGTGTCTCGACAAGCGAAAATGACGTGATTGAGCGCTCTTTGTTCGGCTGCTCAAAACCCTTGGGCAGCCGTGGCTTTTCCTGCTCGAGGCCGGGCACTTGGACACGGCTGATGAGCAGGCGGGCAACAGGCCCACCAATCAAACCGCCCAGCACCAGGCCAAACGTCGCGGAGGCCATGGCCAGTTCAGAGGCAGACGCCAGACCGAACTTCTCGCTGAACGTCGCCCCCCCACGCAGCACCTGTACCGTGGCCGCCTGCCAAGGTAATCGAGCCTGTCAGCAAGCCCATCAAGGGGTCGAGCCCCAGCGCCGTTGCAAGCCCGATGCCCATCGCATTCTGGATCACCAGAAGTCCGACAACCGCCAGCAAAAATCCCCCCACGACGCGCCCACCCTTCTTCAGACTGGCGAAGTCTGCACTCAAGCCGATGGTGGCAAAAAACGCCAACATCAAGGGAGTTTGCAGCGAGGTATCAAATCGGATTTCAAAATCGAGGGTTCTCAAAGCCAGAAGACCCAAGGCAACCACCAAGCCGCCTGCTACAGGCTCCGGGATATTATAAGTACGTAAAAAACCGATACGTGAGACAAGAGCGCGCCCCAGCAAAAGTACTAAAGAGGCGGCGACAAGCGTTCCATAAAAATCGAGCTGAAGCATTTGGGATATTCTTGCTTTTACATTCAGGGGCGAACTTTTTACCTGGACACGCCTCTTGAACAGGTTGATCCATCTCAACACTGACTAGTATTGGATTCAGAGGCCGTCAATGGTCCGAATATATCGAAATATTTCTTTATAAATATTACTTGCGGCAACTTTATCAATCGCCAAGTCTCATTGCCAAGCATACAAGCTGCACTGAGCCTTGCAGTTTGTGACTAAACGTGTAAGAAATTTTATTTGCACGAATGAATTTCGTTTGAATAGCGAGCGACCAAGTACGCAACATTAGAGATTAATCTGATTGCAAAAAAACAAATGCCCCGACATGTCGGGGCATTTGTATTGAACTGCGCTTAAAACAGCATCAGCGTCCTGGCTTACTTGATCAACCGCCAGGTGAACGGATACCGATAAGGCTGCCCTTCATTGGCCTTCACCCCGGCAATGATCGTCAGCACCAGCGCACCGATCGCGATCAGGCCAAACAGGAAGAACCCGATAATCACCACCATCAGCAAGAAGCAAATGGCCGAGGCAATGGCGACGGAGATCTGAAAGTTCAGCGCTTCCTTGCCCTGGGCATCGATGAACGGGTCCATCTCGCGCTTCATCTGCCAGAGAATCAGCGGGCCGATGATCGTGCCAAACGGAATCCAGATCCCCAGCAAGGCGGACAAGTGGCAAAACATGGCCCACTGACGCACCTCTTGGCTCGGCGTGGGCAGTGGCAGTTGCTCGTCACTCATGGCGTCCTCCTTGCCTGGAGCAGTCCGGTCAGTCGGCCAATGCGGCCTTTTGCAGTTCGAAGATCTCGTTCATGCCTTTCTTCGCCAACTCGAGCATGGCGTTCAACTCTTCAGGCTGGAACGGCGCGCCTTCGGCAGTGCCCTGGACTTCGATGAAACCACCAGCGCTGGTCATCACAACGTTCAGGTCCGTCTCGGCGGCCGAGTCTTCCAGGTAGTCGAGGTCAAGCACAGGCTCCCCCTTGTACATGCCCACGGAAACAGCAGCGATCATCTGCTTGACCGGGTCACCACCCTTCAGACCGCCACGCTTCTTGATGACTTTCAAGGCATCGATCAGCGCAACCATGGAGCCGGTGATCGAAGCCGTGCGGGTGCCGCCATCGGCCTGGATCACATCGCAGTCGACGTACAGGGTGACGTCGCCCAGCTTGGACATGTCCAGTGCAGCGCGCAGGGAGCGACCGATCAGACGCTGGATTTCCAGGGTGCGACCGCCTTGCTTGCCACGGCTGGCTTCACGCTGGTTACGCTCGCCGGTAGCGCGCGGCAGCATGCCGTACTCGGCTGTCAACCAACCCTGGCCCTGGCCTTTCAGGAAACGCGGTACGCCCGGTTCAACGCTGACGGTGCAGATGACCTTGGTATCACCGAACTCGACCAGCACAGAACCCTCGGCGTGTTTGGTGTAGTTGCGGGTGATGCGGATCGAGCGGAGCTGATCGGCAGCGCGACCACTTGGACGTATCATAGGGAGTACCTGTACTGGGGACGGAAAACTGCGGAGCATTATAGAGCCGCCGGCCGCCACTGGGCACGTCTAAAAAATTCCGCCGACGACCGAGGGCTCTGCACCGCACGTCGGCGAAGGCCTGCCGCTCTTTGTCACACCGTGTGTTTGGGCGCATCCGCGTCACTGCGCTACAATCCTGCGCCTTTGCTGCCAGTCGGCTTTAATTCATTGATATCGGATTCCCGGAACCTCGGTTCGGTGCCGATCTGCATTGCGAGGTACCGCCATGGTGCACAGCATGACCGCCTTCGCCCGCGTCGAAAACGCCGGCGTCCAGGGCACCCTGAGCTGGGAGCTGCGGTCGGTCAACAGCCGCTACCTGGAACCCCACCTGCGCCTGCCGGAGTCCTTTCGCGACCTCGAGGGCGCTGTTCGTGAAGCCCTGCGCCAGGGTATATCGCGGGGCAAGCTCGAATGCACCCTGCGCTTCACCGAAGAAAACACCGGCAAAGCGCTGCAAATTGATCAGGAGCGTGCCACGCAACTGGTCGCCGCCGCCGAGACCATCGCCAGCCTGATCAAGAACCCGGCCGCGCTGAACCCGCTGGAAGTCCTGGCCTGGCCCGGCGTACTGGTAGGCGACGCCATCGACCCGCAAGCCTTGAACGCCGAAGCGCTGGCACTGTTCAATCAGGGCCTCAAGGAACTCAAGGCCGGCCGCGAGCGCGAAGGCGCGGAGTTGGCGCGGCTGATCAACGAGCGGCTGACCTCCATCGAAGACGACGTGGTGACTTTGCGCGAACTGGTCCCGCAAATGCTCGCCACCCAACGCCAGAAAGTCCTCGACCGCTTCGCCGACATGAAGGCCGAGATGGACCCGCAGCGCCTGGAGCAGGAAATGGTCATGCTCGCGCAAAAAAGCGACGTCGCCGAAGAACTGGATCGCCTGAGCACCCACATCATCGAAGTTCGCCGGGTGCTCAAATCCGGCGGCGCTGCCGGTCGGCGCCTGGACTTCCTGATGCAGGAACTCAACCGCGAAGCCAACACACTGGGCTCCAAAGCCTTCGACCCGCGCAGCACCCAGGCTGCGGTCAACCTCAAGGTGTTGATCGAGCAAATGCGCGAACAAGTGCAGAATATTGAGTAAGGCTACCCCGACATGACACACAGCACCGGCACCCTGTACATCATTTCCGCCCCTTCGGGCGCGGGCAAGAGCAGTCTGGTCAAAGCCCTGACCGACGCCGATCCGGAGATCCGCGTCTCGGTTTCCCACACCACCCGCGCCATGCGCCCCGGTGAAGTGAATGGCGTGAACTATCACTTCGTCGACCGCAGCGAGTTCGTGAAGATGATCGAGCACGGGGATTTCCTCGAGCGCGCCGAAGTGTTCGGCAACCTCTACGGCACCTCGCAAAGCCACCTGCAGCAGACCCTGGACGAAGGTCACGACCTGATCCTGGAAATCGACTGGCAAGGTGCCGAGCAAGTGCGCAAGCTGATGCCTCAGGCCCGCTCGATCTTCATTTTGCCGCCGTCATTGCAGGCCCTGCACCAGCGCCTGACCAATCGCGGCCAGGACAGTGACGAGATCATTGACGGCCGGATGCGCGAAGCCGTCAGCGAAATGAGCCACTATGTCGACTACGACTACCTGATCATCAACGACGATTTCGCCCACGCGCTGCACGATCTGAAGGCGATTTTCCGCGCCAATCAGCTGATTCAGAAGCGTCAGCAGCAGCGTCACGGCAAATTGCTGGCTGAATTGCTCGGTTAATCAGCTCTTCCCAAAACCGCTGCAAGGGCTTTACATTGGTACTTGCAGCGCGTTGAAGGGCTTGGTCAAAAAATCAGCGCTTCCCTAATCGCTGGTGATTTTTTAAACTGTTGAGTCCGCTCGCCCATCCGGGCAGCGCGCATATTGCATTTGCTACGAGGAAGACCATGGCCCGCGTAACCGTTGAAGACTGCCTAGAACACGTGGATAACCGCTTTGAGCTGGTCATGCTCTCTACCAAGCGTGCCCGTCAACTGGCCACCGGCGGCAAAGAGCCGAAAGTAGCATGGGAAAATGACAAGCCTACCGTCGTCGCCCTGCGCGAAATCGCTGAAGGCCTGATCGACTACGCAGCTATCGCTGAAGCCGAAATTGTTGAAGATGAACCGCTTTTTGCTGCATTCGAGGACGAGTCCAACGAGGCCGTCTAAGCCTATGCCTGGTCGACGTAGCACGGCGCGGGATCACAGCTTGCGGCAGGAGATATCATGCCGAGCATAGACGCCCTCGCCGATCGCTTATCGACCTACCTCGGCAACGACCAGGTCAACCTGGTCCGCCGAGCGTATTTCTACGCCGAACAAGCCCACGACGGCCAACGCCGCCGTAGCGGCGAGGCGTACGTCACGCACCCGCTCGCGGTTGCGAATATTCTTGCCGACATGCACATGGACCATCAGAGCCTGATGGCTGCAATGCTGCATGACGTGATCGAAGACACCGGTATTGCCAAGGAAGCGCTGCAAGCGCAGTTCGGCGAAACCGTGGCCGAACTGGTCGACGGGGTCAGCAAACTGACCCAGATGAATTTCGAGACCAAGGCGGAAGCCCAGGCTGAAAACTTCCAGAAAATGGCCATGGCCATGGCCCGCGACATTCGCGTGATCCTGGTCAAGCTGGCCGACCGCCTGCACAACATGCGCACCCTGGAAGTGTTGTCCGGCGAAAAACGCCGACGCATCGCCAAGGAAACCCTGGAAATCTATGCGCCCATCGCCAACCGGCTGGGCATGCACGCCATCCGCATAGAGTTCGAAGACCTCGGCTTCAAGGCCATGCACCCGATGCGTTCCGCGCGGATCAACCAGGCGGTCAAACGCGCCCGGGGCAACCGCAAGGAAATCGTCAACAAGATCGAGGAGTCCTTGAGCCACTGCCTGGCCATTGATGGCATCCAGGGCGAGGTCAGCGGCCGGCAGAAACACCTCTACGGCATCTACAAGAAAATGCGCGGCAAGCGTCGGGCCTTCAACGAGATCATGGACGTCTACGCGTTCCGGATCATCGTCGACAAGGTCGATACCTGCTACCGCGTGCTGGGCGCTGTACATAATTTGTACAAGCCTCTGCCGGGACGCTTCAAGGATTACATCGCGATCCCCAAAGCCAACGGCTATCAGTCGCTGCACACCACGCTTTTCGGCATGCACGGCGTACCGATCGAGATCCAGATCCGCACCCGCGAAATGGAAGAGATGGCCAACAACGGCATTGCTGCCCATTGGCTGTACAAATCCAGCGGCGACGAGCAGCCCAAAGGCACCCATGCCCGCGCCCGCCAGTGGGTCAAAGGCGTTCTGGAAATGCAGCAACGCGCCGGCAACTCGCTGGAATTCATTGAAAGCGTGAAGATCGACCTGTTCCCGGACGAGGTCTACGTGTTCACGCCCAAAGGCCGGATCATGGAGCTGCCCAAGGGCTCCACGGCAGTCGACTTCGCTTACGCGGTGCACACTGACGTCGGCAACAGCTGTATTGCCTGCCGAATCAATCGTCGCCTCGCGCCGCTGTCCGAACCGCTGCAAAGCGGCTCCACGGTCGAGATTGTCAGCGCTCCCGGCGCCCGCCCGAACCCGGCCTGGCTTAACTTCGTGGTCACCGGCAAGGCGCGCACGCACATCCGCCACGCACTGAAACTGCAACGCCGCTCCGAATCCATCAGCCTCGGCGAACGCCTGCTGAACAAGGTCCTCAACGGTTTCGACAGCGCGCTGGAGAAAATCCCGGCCGAACGCGTCAAGGCCATGCTGGTCGAGTACCGTCTCGAACTGATCGAAGATTTGCTCGAAGACATCGGTCTGGGCAATCGCATGGCCTATGTGGTGGCCCGCCGACTGCTGGGCGAAGGCGAACATTTGCCAAGTCCGGAAGGCCCGCTGGCGATTCGCGGCACCGAAGGCCTGGTGCTCAGCTACGCCAAGTGCTGCACGCCGATCCCGGGCGACCCGATTGTCGGCCACCTGTCCGCCGGCAAAGGCATGGTCGTGCACCTGGATAATTGCCGCAACATCAGCGAAATCCGGCACAACCCGGAAAAATGCATCCAGCTCTCGTGGGCCAAGGATGTCACCGGCGAATTCAACGTCGAGCTGCGCGTCGAGCTGGAGCACCAGCGCGGCCTGATCGCCCTGCTGGCCAGCAGCGTCAACGCAGCCGACGGCAATATCGAGAAAATCAGCATGGACGAACGCGATGGTCGCATCAGCGTGGTCCAGTTGGTGGTCAGCGTGCACGACCGCGTGCACCTGGCCCGCGTGATCAAGAAACTGCGCGCCTTGTCCGGGGTGACTCGCATCACCCGCATGCGTGCATAGCTCGCCAACACATTACAAGGAGTCATACATGACCAAGACTGTTATCACCAGCGACAAGGCCCCGGCCGCCATCGGTACTTACTCCCAGGCGATCAAGGCTGGCAACACCGTTTACATGTCGGGTCAGATTCCTCTGGACCCAAAAACCATGGAACTGGTTGAAGGCTTCGAAGCCCAGACCGTCCAGGTGTTCGAGAACCTCAAGGCCGTGGCGCAAGCCGCTGGCGGTTCGTTCAAGGACATCGTCAAGCTGAACATCTTCCTCACCGACCTGAGCCACTTCGCCAAGGTCAACGAGATCATGGGCAAGTACTTCGACCAGCCTTACCCTGCCCGCGCCGCCATCGGTGTAGCAGCCCTGCCAAAGGGTTCGCAGGTTGAAATGGATGCCATCCTGGTCATCGAGTAATGCGTGCGGCGCAGCCCAAGGCTGCGCCGACTGCTCTGCTGTAAAGAAAGCTTGAAAGGATTCCACCATGCGCAACGCGCTTGCTCTCTCGCTGCTCGCCCTGTTCCTGGGCGGATGTGCCAGCAACCCTGCCGATCGTGATGTCAGCGGCACCTGGATCAACCAGGTGGCGATCGATGCTGCAGCCAAAGGTGTCCCCCTGCGTGAAGCGCTCCAGGCCTATGGCCCGAATCTGGAATGGGACATCAACACCAAGGCCAGTCAGGCCCGCTACACCAACGGCTTTGAAAACGTCGAAGGCAAACTGCTGGGTGAAGAGTCCGGTGCCTGGAAAGTCGACTTTTATGGCAGTTCGGCCAGTGAGCTGACGCGTGACGGCAAGCAACTGAGCCAGTCTGCCAGCGACAACGAGCCCGAACAGGTCTTCGACCGCGCCCAGATCCCGGTGCCGGAGGGCGCTCCGATCGGCGCCAGTTTCGAGCGTGCACTGTATTCAGCCTACATGGGCGGCGGCTGGACAATCGTCAGCGGTCCCGGCGAAGGCAGCACCGTGCAATTCCAGGCCGATGGCCAGGTGACCGGCCTGCCAGGCAGCGACCGCTATGCGTTGTGCCTGGCCGGCGATTGCGCATCCATGAGCGGCGGCAACGACAATATGTGGCTGCAACAAAATGGCCAGGGCAACGCCTGGATCTTTGCGCGCAAGGGCAAAGAGCTGGAGATTTTCCAGACCGTGAACACGGCGCAGGCGGATGAAATGCCCTCGTTCACCCCGGGTGAGCGCAAGTGGCTGCTGGAAAAGCAATAAATCCCTGAAAAGATCGCAGCCTTCGGCAGCTCCTACAGGTGTACATGTAACTTTGCAGGAGCTGCCGAAGGCTGCGATTTTTTGCCATTAGCAGCTAACAGCGCCCTTCAATGATCGCCGCATACCCCTCGCGAAAACTCGGGTACTTCGGCGACCAGCCCAAGGCTTTAGCCCGCGCATTACTGCACCGTTTGCTGCCAGTGCGTCGCACGCTGTCGTCATCAGCCCATTCGGTCACACCCAGATACTCGCGCAACCAGCCCACCACATCCGCCAGCGCTGCCGGTGCGTCATCGACGCCGATGTAGATATCATCCAGCGCCACACCACGTCGATCCGCCTCAAGCAGGCACGCCATCAACCCCGCGGCATCGTCCGCATGAATCCGGTTGGCGTACAACGGTGGTTCGACCGCCACGCGATAACCTCGGCGCACCTGCGTCAGCAGCCATTCACGGCCGGGGCCGTAAATGCCGGTCAAGCGCACGATACTGGCCGGAATGCCGCTTTTAAGGGCAAGTTGCTCGGCTTCGAGCATCACACGTCCGGAATAACCTGCCGCCACGGCTGGCGAAGTCTCGTCGACCCACTCGCCCTCCTGTTGCCCGTAAACACTGCTACTGGAAACAAACAACAGGCGATTGGGCATCTGCCCGTAGTCGTTCAGCCACTCCAGCACATGCTCCAGGCCCTGGACATACGCAGCGCGGTAACCGGCTTCGTCGTGATCGGTGGCCGCCGCGCAATACACCAGGTAATCCACGGCACCGATTGGCCAAGTGGCTGGGCATTCTTTGTTGAACAGGTCACCGGCAACACCGATGACGCCCTTGGGCAGGCGTGAAACGTCGCGTCGCAGGCCGTGAACCTCCCACCCAGCCGTCAGCAGTTGTGTGGCCAGGCGGCTGCCGACATCACCACAGCCGGCGATCAAAACAGTAGGCGCAGACATCAGAAAACTCCCATCGCAAAGCCACAGACTAGCGCCGGCAATAGACAGGCGGCTAGCAATGCAGGAAAAAAAGAGACGCTATTACTTCTGTTAACAAGAATTACTTGCAATAATGCACCCCACTTTTGTTCTCGGCCTTTCGAGGCCTGGAAGAACATCACCCGTTTTTTCTCTCAGGTCCGGCCAGCATGACACGCAATCAATTCCCCGCTTCGCCAACCAAACGACCTCGCGCCTGGAGCGCGGTGGCCGCCCTGCTCCTCAGCCTGATGCTCGCACCAGTCACCGCTTTCGCCGATGCCCAGGTATCCGTTACTCCGGCCGCCGCTACAGCACCTGCACAGGCCGCGACCGATCCTGCCCAGGCAGCACCGGCAGAAACCTTGGGTGAAGACGTTCCTGAAGTCCTCGAAGCCGACAACACCCTGGGCATGGCCCATGACCTGTCGCCGTGGGGCATGTACAAGAATGCCGACATCATCGTGAAAATCGTGATGATCGGCCTGGCCATTGCCTCGATCATCACCTGGACCATCTGGATCGCCAAGGGCCTTGAGTTGATGGGCGCCAAACGTCGGCTGCGCGGTGAAATCGCCCAACTGAAAAAATCCGCCTCCCTCAAGGAAGCCAGCGCCACTGCGGCGAAGGAAGGCACCCTGGCCAACCTGCTGGTGCATGACGCCCTCGAAGAGATGCGCCTGTCGGTCAACAGCCGCGAGAAAGAAGGCATCAAGGAACGCGTCAGCTTCCGCCTTGAGCGCCTGGTTGCGGCCTGCGGTCGCAACATGAGCAGCGGTACCGGCGTACTGGCGACCATCGGCTCGACTGCGCCGTTCGTCGGCCTGTTCGGCACCGTGTGGGGCATCATGAACAGCTTCATCGGGATTGCCAAAACCCAGACCACCAACCTCGCCGTCGTCGCGCCAGGCATCGCCGAAGCCCTGCTGGCTACCGCGCTGGGCCTGGTTGCAGCGATCCCTGCAGTCGTGATCTACAACGTCTTTGCCCGCTCCATTGCCGGCTACAAGGCCCAGGTGTCCGACGCCTCGGCACAGGTCCTGCTGCTGGTCAGCCGTGACCTCGACCACCAGCCTGAGCGCAGCTCGCAACCGCACATGGTGAAAGTGGGGTAATCGGCCATGGGCCTGCATTTGAAGGAAGGGGCAGACGACGATCTGTCCGAAAACCACGAAATCAATGTCACGCCGTTCATCGACGTGATGCTGGTGCTGTTGATCATCTTCATGGTGGCGGCCCCTCTGGCCACCGTGGACATCAAGGTCGACCTGCCCGCCTCGACCGCCAAGCCGGCGCCGCGGCCAGAGAAACCGGTGTTCCTCAGCGTCAAGGCTGACCAGCGCCTGTTCCTCGGCGAAGATGAAGTGAAGGCCGAAGCACTCGGCGCCACGCTCGACGCCAAAACCCAGGGCAAGAAAGACACGACAATCTTCTTCCAGGCCGACAAAGGCGTGGATTACGGCGACCTGATGAGCGTGATGGATAACCTGCGCTCTGCCGGCTACCTGAAGGTGGGTCTTGTCGGTCTCGAGTCGGCAGCCAAAAAATGATCACGACGCGCCATAAGCTGACGCGTTACAGCGGTAGCCTGGCCGTGGTGCTGGGTGTTCACGCGCTGGCCATCGCGCTGGCGCTGAACTGGTCCGCTCGTCCGCCTATCGAATTGCCCCCTCAGGCAATGATGGTCGAGCTGGCACCGGTTCCTGCCCCGCCACCGCCTGCTCCGCCGAAGGTCGTCACCCCGCCGCAGCCACCAGCTCCGGTTGAAGAACTGCCGATACCCAAGCTCGCCGAAGCGCCGAAAGCTGAAATTGCCGTGCCCAAGCCCGTCAAGCCAAAGCCCAAGCCGCAGCCGCCCAAGCCGATAGAGAAGAAACCTGAGCCGCCGAAGGAAAAACCGGCGGAAGAGAAACCGGCCGAATCGCAACAGACTCAGGCGCCAACGGTGAAGTCCGCCCAACCTGCGCCCGGCCCTTCGCCGGCTCAACTGGCGGCCAAGGCCAGTTGGCAAGGCACCTTGCTGGCGCACCTGCAGAAGTACAAGAAGTACCCGGCCAGTGCACAGGCGCGGGGCAAGGAAGGCATGAACCGTCTGCGTTTTGTCGTGGATGCCGAAGGCAATGTGTTGTCGTTTGAGCTGATAGGCGCCTCGGGCACTGCCGATCTGGACCGGGCCACCCTGGAGATGATCCGCCGCGCTCAACCGCTGCCCAAGCCACCGGCCGACATGCTGACCAATGGCTCCATCGAAATCGTTGCACCGTTTGTTTATTCGCTGGAAAAGCGTCGGCGGTAAAAAGCAGCAGATCAAAAGATCGCAGCCTGCGGCAGCTCCTACACGGGTTAATGTGATCCCTGTAGGAGGGGCCGCCTCGTCTTCGACGCCGCGCTGTCGCGCAGCAAACTGAGGGAGCTAGAGTTGAAGAGCGTGCGCGGGGCAGAGACCGTCATT
>NZ_QAOV01000006.1 GCF_003050925.1 Pseudomonas sp. GV085
CTTGGAACACAAGGCGCGCAAGCTGGGCATGCAGTTGGTGATGGCTGGATAATTTTTAGAGCAAAAACAATGGGTTATTTTTTGTTTGATAAGAGTAAATGTGCGTTTCGTACTTTTTTATGAATTTTTATTTTCTTTAGATGCCGATTTTTTTAGAAATGCGACGAACGGTAGACCTTGTTTTTTGATCGCTCGTTTTGTTCGAGTAAGGAGCGCTGGACGTTACGTTTGAACCGGCCTCCTGTAGGAGCTGCCGCAGGCTGCGATCTTTTTGCTCTGGTCTCAAGAGATCGCAGCCTCGTTTCACTCGACAGCTCCTACAAGTCCTTGCCAGGAAAAAGCCAAAAGAGTACAAATGTACTCCATGACGACTCTGACTCCCCGCCGTACCGCCATCCTGACCTTTATCCGCGATCGCATCGCCGAGCACGGTCAGCCTCCGAGCCTCGCCGAGATTAGCGAGGCGTTCGGTTTCGCCTCCCGCAGCGTGGCGCGCAAGCATGTGCTGGCGCTGACCGAAGCCGGGTTTATCGAGGTCAACCCGAATCAGGCCCGGGGCATTCGCCTGCTCGGGCAGCCGCCGCGTCCCGAGTTGCTGGACATCCCTGTGCTCGGCCGGGTGGCGGCCGGTGCGCCGATCGGTGCCGATGCCGAGGTACACAGCCGCTTGCTGCTCGATCCGTCGATCTTTTCGCGAGTGCCGGACTACATGTTGCGGGTACGGGGTGATTCGATGATCGAGGACGGCATTCTCGACGGCGACCTGGTGGGCGTGCACCGCAGCCCCGAGGCGCTCAACGGCCAGATCGTCGTGGCGCGGCTCGACGGTGAAGTCACCATCAAGCGCTTCGAGCGGGTCGGCGATGTGGTTCGCCTGCTGCCGCGCAACCCGGCCTACCAGCCGATCATTGTCGAGGCCGACCGGGACCTGGCCATCGAAGGCGTGTTCTGTGGCCTGGTGAGGCAAGGCTGATGGGTGCCGTCGTTGCGCTGGATACGCTGTTCAATGGCGGCCAGGTCTGGAGGGGCCGGCCTGCGCCACCGGCCGCCAGCCCGCAGCCCACCGGGCATGCCGCGCTGGACGCCGCGTTGCCCAGCGGTGGCTGGCCGGAGGCGGCGCTGACGGAAATCCTGTTGGCCGGGCAGGGCGTGGGCGAATTGCAACTGGTGTGGCCGACGCTGGCACGGCTGTCGGCGGCGGGCGAGCGCATCGTGCTGGTGGCGCCGCCTTATGTGCCGTACCCCCAGGCGTGGCAGGGCGCCGGGGTCGATCTGCGTCAATTGTCGATCATCCAGGCCGGCGAGCGTGATGCGCTGTGGGCCGCGGAACAATGCTTGCGCTCGGGCAGTTGCGGCGCGGTGCTGTGCTGGCCGCACAAGGCCGATGACCGCGCCTTGCGCCGCTTGCAGGTGGCAGCGGAAACCGGCCAGACCCTGGCCTTCGCCTATCGCCCCCTTGGCGAAGCGATCAACCCTTCGCCAGCGGCCCTGCGCATTGCCATCGATGCCCGGCCGGCACAACTGCGCGTGCTCAAGTGCCGCGGCGGCCTGGCCCGTTCGGCGCCGATTGCCTTCGTCGTGGGGCATTGAGGTTGCCATGCGCTGGGTCTGCATTGTTTTCCCGCAATTGGCGCTGGACGCGGTACTGCGTCAGCGCGCCGATCCCGATGAACCCCTGGCGTTGCTGACCGGCCCGGCCCAGCGCCGGGTGCTGCAGGCCGTCAACGGTGCGGCGCGGGCGCTGGGTTTGCGTCCCGGCCAGTCCATGAGTGCGGCACAGGCCTTGAGCAAAGGTTTTGTCACGGCCGAATACGACGCCGCTGAAATCGAACACTGGCAGCAGTTTCTCGCCGCCTGGGCCTATCGCTTCAGTTCCCAGGTCAGCGTGCATTACCCCCGGACCCTGGTGTTCGAGATCGAATCCAGCCTCGGCCTGTTCGGCGCCTGGCCGCAATTCGAAGCGCTTTTGCGCCGTGAACTCGGCGAACTGGGGTTTCGGCACCGCATCGTGGCCGCGCCAAACCCGGTGGCGGCGCGGGTGCTGGCCAACGCCTATGACGGTCTGGTGGTCCCGGACGATCAAGCCTTGCAGCATCACCTGGGGCAAATGCCCGTCGACCGGATCGGCCTCGAAGCCTCGGTCGCCACGGCCTTGTCGCGCATGGGCCTGCGCACCTTGAGCCAGGTGCAGGCGCTGCCCCGGCATAGCCTGGCCCGGCGTTTCGAGGCCCAGGTGCTCAAGCATCTGGATGCCCTCTTGGGTTTGCGGCGGTTGGCGCTGGCGTTTTACCTGCCGCCGGACCGCTTCGATGTGCGCATCGAGCTCAATTTCGATGTGCAGTCCCATCAGGCCTTGCTGTTTCCGTTGCGCCGGTTGACCGGCGACCTGTCAGCGTTCCTCTGCGGTCGCGACAGCGGCGTACAACGTTTCGACCTGCATCTGGAACACGCCGGGTTGCCGGACACGCTCATCAAGGTCGGCCTGCTCAGCGCCGAGCGGGATGCGGCGATGCTTTTCGAACTGGCCCGGGGGCGGCTGGAGCAGGTCCAGGTCGAGGCGCCGGTGCGCGGCTTTCGCCTGCGTGCCGAAGACCTGCCGACCTTCGTGCCCCAGCATCAGGAGCTGTTCGACGACCGTCCGCAGCAGTCCTTGCCTTGGGAGCAACTGCGCGAGCGCCTGCGTGCACGGCTGGGGGATGACGCGGTGCATGGCCTGCGCTTCCAGGCTGATCACCGCCCCGAGTGTGCGTGGCAGGCCAGTGCCGACAGCCAGCCCTGTGCAGTGCCGGCGGCGGTGAAACGGCCGGGCTGGCTACTGGCTGAACCGCTGGCCGTGCATCAGGGCACGGCGCGCATCCTCATGGGGCCGGAACGTATCGAGTCTGGCTGGTGGGACGGCGACGACGTACGCCGCGACTATTACCTGATCGAAACCCGTGCCGGCCAACAGGGCTGGGCCTACCGGGCGGTCGGTGAGGACGGCCCGTTGTGGTTGCAGGGGTGGTTCGCATGAGCATCGACTATGCCGAATTGCACTGCCTGTCGAACTTCAGCTTCCAGCGCGGTGCCTCCAGTGCCCTCGAGCTGTTCCAGCGCGCAAAAAATCAGGGTTATCAAGCCCTGGCGATCACCGACGAATGCACCCTGGCGGGCATCGTTCGCGCCTGGCAAGCGGCGAAGTCCGTGGAGTTGCCGCTGATCATCGGCAGCGAGATACGCATCGAGAACGGTCCGAAACTGGTGCTGCTGGTGGAGAACCTCGAGGGCTATCAGGCGCTGTGCCGATTGATCACCCGCGCCCGGCGCCGCACGCAGAAAGGCCAGTATCAGGTGCTGCGCGAAGACTTCAGCGAACCGTTGCCGGGATTGCTGGCGTTGTGGGTTCCGGACGCTGTCGATGCCTTTGCACAGGGCCACTGGCTCAAGCAGGTCTTCGCCGAGCGCCTGTGGCTGGCCGTGCAGTTGCATCGCGGTCAGGACGATGCCCGGCGCCTGGACGATCTGCTGACTCTGGCCAGGGAGTTGCGTATTCCTGCAGTCGCTTGCGGCGATGTGCACATGCACGCTCGCGGCCGGCGCGCCTTGCAGGACACCATGACCGCGATCCGTCATCACCTGCCGGTGGCCGATGCCGGGTTGCGCCTGCACCCCAACGGCGAACGCCATCTGCGCAGCCTCGATGTGCTGCAGGCGCTGTACCCGCCAGCCTTGCTGGCAGAAACGCTGAACATCGCCCGGCGCTGCACCTTTGATCTTGGTCAGTTGCGTTACCAGTACCCCCGCGAACTGGTGCCGCAAGGGCACTCGGCCACCTCGTGGCTGCGTCATTTGACCGAGGAGGGCATCGAGTGGCGCTGGCCAAAAGGGCCGAAAAGCGAAGTGCTGGTGCAGATCGACAGGGAGCTGCAACTGATCGCGGAGCTGGGCTATGAAAGCTATTTCCTGACGGTCCACGACATCGTCCGCTTTGCCCGCCAGCAACGGATTCTTTGTCAGGGGCGTGGTTCTGCCGCCAACTCGGCAGTGTGCTTCGCCCTGGGCATCACCGAAATCGATCCGGATCGCACCACGTTGCTGTTCGAGCGCTTTTTATCCAAAGAACGCAACGAACCACCGGACATCGACGTCGATTTCGAGCATGAACGCCGCGAGGAAGTCTTGCAGTACGTGTTCCAGCGTTACGGCCGGGCCCGCGCCGCGCTGACGGCAGTGGTCAGCACCTATCATGCGGCCGGTGCGGTACGGGATGTAGCCAAGGCACTGGGCTTGCCGCCGGACCAGATCAACGCCTTGGCCGATTGTTGCGGTCACTGGAGCGATGAAACGCCCCCCGTTGAACGCCTGCGTGAAGGCGGTTTCGACCCTGAAAGCCCGGTGCTGCGCCGGGTGTTGAGCCTGACGGGGCAACTGATCGGCTTCCCCCGGCATTTGTCCCAGCACCCCGGCGGTTTCGTGATTTCCGAGCAGCCGCTGGACAGTCTGGTGCCGGTGGAAAACGCCGCCATGGCCGAGCGCACCATTATCCAGTGGGACAAGGATGACCTCGATGCGGTCGGTTTGCTCAAGGTCGATATCCTGGCGCTGGGCATGCTCAGCGCGATTCGCCGATGTTTCGATCTGCTGCGTCGGCACCGGGGTCTGGACCTGAGCCTGGCGAGCATCCCGTCCGAAGATGCGGCCACCTACGAAATGATCGGTCGGGCCGACACCATCGGCGTGTTCCAGATCGAATCCCGGGCGCAGATGTCGATGCTGCCCAGGCTCAGGCCGAAGACGTTCTACGACCTGGTGATCGAGGTCGCCATCGTTCGGCCGGGGCCGATCCAGGGCGGCATGGTGCACCCGTACCTGCGGCGACGGAACAAGGAAGAACCGGAGGCCTATCCGTCGCCGGAACTGGAAGTGGTGCTCAAGCGCACCCTCGGTGTGCCGCTGTTTCAGGAACAGGTGATGCAGATCGCCATCGTCGCCGCCGACTACAGCCCCGGCGAGGCCGACCAGCTACGTCGCTCCATGGCCGCGTGGAAACGCCACGGCGGGCTCGAACCGCACAAGGAAAGGCTGGCCGCCGGGATGAAGAAAAACGGCTACACCGCCGAATTCGCCGCGCAGATCTTCGAGCAGATCAAGGGCTTTGGCAGCTACGGTTTTCCCGAGTCTCACGCGGCCAGTTTTGCTTTGCTGACCTACGCCAGTTGCTGGTTGAAATGCCACGAACCGGCGGCCTTCGCCTGTGCGCTGATCAACAGTTGGCCGATGGGGTTCTACAGCCCGGACCAGATTCTGCAGGACGTTCGGCGTCATCATTTGCAGGTTCGCCCGGTGGACGTGCGCGCCAGTGACTGGGATTGCAGCCTGGAGCCGATCGCCGGTGCGCAACCGGCGATTCGCCTGGGCCTGCGCATGATCAAGGGCTTTCGCGAGGACGATGCCCGACGCATCGAGGCGGCCCGCTCCCAAGTCGCGTTTGCCGACATCGCCGATCTGGGCGAGCGGGCGCGACTCGATGCCCGCGCCCAGGAGCAACTGGCCGATGCCGGTGCGCTGCGCGGGCTGGCCGGTGATCGCCATCGAGCGCACTGGGAAGTGGCCGGGGTACATAAGCAGCTGGGTTTGTTCGCCGGCCTGCCGAGCCAGGAGGAGGACGCGGTGGCGTTGCCCAAGCCCACCGTGGGCGAGGACCTGCAAGCCGATTACGCCAGTGTCGGCACCACCCTCGGGCCGCATCCGTTGGCCCTGTTACGCGGTGAATTGAAGGCGCGGCGCTGCCGCAGTTCGAAGGAGTTGCTGGACGTCGAACACGGTCGGCCGGTCAGCATCGCCGGGCTGGTCACGGGCCGACAACGCCCGGCCACCGCCAGCGGCGTGACCTTCGTCACCCTTGAGGACGAGTTCGGCAACGTCAACGTGGTGGTGTGGCGCGACCTGGCCGAGCGGCAGCGCCAGGTGTTGGTCGGCTCGCAGTTGCTCAAGGTCGATGGCCGCTGGGAGAAGGAGGGCGAGGTGCGGCATCTGATTGCCGGGCGCTTGAGTGATCTGAGTGCGTTGCTCGATGGCATCAATGTGCGCAGCCGGGATTTTCACTGACGCCAGCCGTCACCCATCCCCCTGTAGGAGCCGGCTTGCCGGCGAAGGCGTTTTTGATGGCGCTGCACGTCTCAAGGCCGCCTTCGCTGGCAAGCCAGCTCCTACAGGTCATGTGTAAACAGGCGTCATTTGATGACAGGCCCAAACCGCTCGCCACCCCCCCGGTGCATCCGTCCACGCCTGTAACGATCGCGTCGGCAATTCGAAATAATCCCGCGTGCGCGCATAGCCATGCCCGCCCATGCGTCCGATCGCATCCAGCCCCAACTGATCGATGTACAGGGTTTTCGGATCGATCAGTTCATCACGCACGCGGGCCATTATGGTGCATTTCTATAATTACTGTATGCAAAATCTGGATGCAATTTAGAAATGCCCGGATTAATCTGCCCGTGCAAGCCCCTTTTTCAAAGGCTTCATTCGCCAGGGTTGGTTGCACAGGGCGCGAGGAGTTGATGAATGACGGAAAAGAAACTGGAAACCACGGTCGACCGCGTCTACCAAGGGGTTTACGAGGCGATCAGCAAACGCTCGTTGCGTCCGGGCATGAAGCTCGGCGAAGCCTCACTGGCCGAGCTATTCAATGTCAGCCGCACGTCCGTTCGGGCCGCGCTCAAGCAATTGGAAGCCGATGGACTGGTCACCACCGAGCCCAATAAAGGTGCATCGGTGTCGTTGCCGAGTGACGAAGAGATTCGCTCGTTGTTCGAAACCCGGCGTCTGGTCGAGATCGGTATCGTCAGCGAACTGTGCCGTCGTCGCGATACGACGGTGACACAGGACCTGCGCGATCATTTGTTGCTGGAAGATGAAGCGCATCAGAGTGGTGATCACGAACGGCTGATTCACCTGCTCGGCGAGTTCCACATCAAGCTGGCCCGCAGCCTGAACAACCCGGTGTTGCTCGACTGGTTCCAGAAGCTGATTTCCCGGGCGTCGCTGTATGCCGCCGCACTGGATGACGACAGCCACGAAGTCTGCCGCGACGACGAACACCTGCGGCTGATCGAGTACATCGAAGCGGGCAACCAGAGCGCAGCCATCGAGCTGACCTGCATGCATTTGAATGGGATAGAGAAGGCGATCCTGGATGTCGCGGCCACCCTGAAAAGCAGTTACAACCCGCTAAAGCACTTGATTGAGGTGTAGTGCACGGTCCCTCGTGCTGAGGACACAAATTGTGGGAGCGAGCCTGCTCGCGAAGGCGGTGTGTCAGAAGACATTGATGTTGACTGTGCCACCGCTTTCGTCGGAACGCCGCCCGGAGCCGGCTCGCTCCCACAAGGGATCTGCAGTGGCTCGCAAGAATCAGCTATACCTCTATGAAACGAATAGCGTCCAGAATGCTCGAAACAAACGGGTGCAATTTACCGGGATAGAGCCAGCCGATGCAGTTTCTAGCGGATAGCCACGGGTGTGCCGGGTGGAACGGCGAAATGGCCGGGCGCATTCGTGCGTTCGACTGGAGCCAGACCGAACTTGGCCCACTCGACTCATGGTCCAAGAGCCTGAGCAGTGCGGTGCAGCTGATGCTTGCGTCGCCGCTGCCGATGGTGATGCACTGGGGCCAGTCCGGGTACATGATTTACAATGACGCCTACTCGAAATTCGCCGGTGGGCGTCATCCCTATCTGCTGGGGTCCACGGTGGAGCTGGGCTGGCCCGAAGTCGCCGATTTCAATCGCCACGTGGTGGATACCTGCCTGGCGGGCGGCACCTTGTCCTATCGCAACAAAGAAATGGTGCTGCTGCGTGACGGGGTTCCGGAAGATGTCTGGATGGACCTCTACTACAGCCCGGTGGCTGACGATGACGGACGTCCGGCCGGGGTCATGTCCATGGTTGTGGAAACCACGGAGCGGGTGATATCCGAGCGCCGGCGACAAGTGGCTGAAGACGCTTATCGTGCGGATAACGAGCGGGTGCGCCTGGCATTGAACGCCGGTGCCTTGCTCGGGTCCTTTGTCTGGGACATCAAGACCAACGTGTTGTCGGGTGATGAGCGATTCGCTCGCACGCTCTCTTATCCACCCGGGCATGACCTGAGCCACCTGTCACAGGAAATCGCCAAAGGGCGGATCCATCCGGACGACCGCAGCTGGGTCCAGGAACGAGTCAAACTGTCGGTCGAGACGGGCGAACCCTACAACGTCGAGTACCGGATCCAGCGTCCCGACGGCAGTTACTTCTGGGTGCTCGCCAGCGGTTGTTGCGAATTCGATGAGCAAGGGGAGGCATTTCGTTTCCCCGGCGTGCTGATCGATATTCACGAACGCAAGACCGCCGAAGAATCCCTGCTCAAGTTCACCCGCAACCTGGAGCAGCGGGTGGCTGATGAGGTCGAGGCGCGGTTGGTGGCGGAAGAACAACTGCGCCAGTCACAGAAACTCGAAGCCATCGGTGGCCTCACCGGCGGTGTGGCCCACGACTTCAACAACCTGTTGCAAGTGATCGCCGGCAACCTGCACCTGTTGGCACGCCATGAGCCGAAAAACGCCAATGTGCAGCGCCGGGTATCGGCGTCGATTGCCGCAGTCGAGCGCGGTGCCAAGCTGTCCTCGCAATTGCTTGCATTCTCCCGGCGCCAACCTTTGTCGCCCGCGGTCTTCACGTTGCGGCAGATTTTCGATGGCCTGGCGGAACTGTTGCTGCGCGCCTTGGGTGAAACGCTCCAGGTTCACATGTCGGCGCCCGAAGATTCGTGGAGCGTGTTTGTCGATCGCAACCAGCTGGAAAACGCCATTCTCAATCTGGCAATCAATGCCCGTGACGCCCTTCAAGGCGAGGGCAGGATTGACATTTGTGCAGAAAACATCGTCCTTGATCGCGAATTTTGTGCGGGAAAAGGCATTGCCGCCGGGGACTATGTGCGGGTGTCCGTAGCGGATACCGGCGTCGGCATGCCGCCGCAGGTGCTGGCCCAGGCGTTCGAGCCGTTCTTCACCACCAAGGCCGACGGTCAGGGCACCGGATTGGGCTTGAGCATGGTGTTTGGTTTCGTCAAACAGAGTGGCGGTCATATCGAAATCTCCAGCAGTCTGGGGCAGGGGACTCGGGTGCAGTTGTATTTCCCGCGCACCCTGCGCGTGCCACCCAGTGAAACGCTGAGCCCTGATGTGCCGCAACGGGGCGGGCACGAACGCATCCTGGTGGTCGAAGACAATGAGGCCGTGCGGGTGTCGGTGGTGGAGTTGTTGCGCGAAGAGGGCTATCAGATCCTCACGGCCACCAATGGTGACGTCGCCATGCAAATGTTGCTGGAAGGGTTAGTGGTGGACTTGATATTCACCGACGTGATCATGCCCGGCCTGATCAAGAGTTCGGACCTGGCGGCCTGGGCGAAAGTGCAGGAACCACCGGTGGCCGTGCTGTTCACCTCGGGGCATACCCGCGACATCATCTCGCGCAATCACCAGCTCAGCCCCGACACCCACCTGCTGAGCAAACCCTACAATCCCGAAGCACTCAGGCAAATGGTGCGCATGGTGCTTAACGGCTGAAACCGGTGACGGCGCGGGTGCAGGCAAAGGTTTTATCGCGCTTGCGACAGGACGACGAACGGACACCGCTGGTCTGACAGGTGGTCGACAGAACAGGCTAACCGAGGCCATTCTGATAGTTGGTGAACGCAATTGATCGCGTCTCGCTGCCGATCAACAAACGGAGGTGTTCCATGCCGGTGCCCCATGACCTTTATCAGGATCTGAAACGCTCAAAGGAAGAAATCCAGCAGAAACGCACCAAGGATCCGTTACTGGATTCACTGCTTAACAAGTATTCCCAGGCGGATGCCGAAGTGGTGAAAGCAGAGGAGGCCAAGTCCAACGATGACACCGTAAGGAAACTCAAGGAGGTACGTCTTCAGGTCAAGGACAAGATCGTCAGGCAGTTGGGCTCGTCGTCCTGACCCGCCAGTGCCACCAATGACCGGTGGCTGAACCGTTGGAACGGCAACCAGAACCGGCACCTCGAATGCTCGCAGACCAATGTCATGGCTCTCGACGAGGTGCCTCATGACCCAGCCCGAATACCCCGGAGAACAACCGGGTGGCTACGACCCTATACCCACTCATCCCGAACCGCTGAGCCCCGAACACACCACGGTCAATCCCGAGGAAGAGCCTGGTATTGATGAGTGACCGGGAGATGAAGGTGTCGACGTCGATTCAGAATGAACACCGTCCCCTGTAGGAGCGAGCCTGCTCGCGAAGAGGGCCTGACAGTCAATGTCGATGTTGAATGTGCTGACGTCTTCGCGAGCAGGCTCGCTCCCACAGTAGTTCTTCAGTGAATTCAGAAAAAGAGGCTGCTTATTGCAATGCCTTGCTCAAAGGCAACCGCACCATGTTCTGCGCTTTCAGCGAACCGAAATACAGCCAGTCTCCATACTCGCGTACCGTGGTGATGGGCGAGTAGTTGTCGCTGCTGCCGTCCTGCAGGTTGGCGATCACCTTGCCTTCAAGGTCCAGGCCCAGGGCAAACCCGCGTTTTTCCACGGGCCTGGGCAATACGGTCATGGCTCGCACGATCATCTTGCGCACGAACGGATGGGCCGCCGTGCCATCGAGCAAAGCGTTTCGGGGGGCATACAGCGCCACCCAGAACCGGTCGCGGCCATTGAACGACAGGTTGTCCGGCAGCCCCGGCAGGTTGTCGATGAACAGGTCATGGGTGCCGGCCTTGGGGCCGCTGAGCCAGTAACGGCTGATGCGGTAGGCGCCGGTTTCATTGACCAGTACATAAGCATCGTCCGGCCCCAGGGTCACGCCGTTGGCAAACTCCAGCTTATCCAGCACAACCGACGTTTTGCCGGTCTGGAAGTCGTAACGCAGCAGGCGACCGCCACCACCATGTTCGATTACGGCCTCACCGTCGTGGCCATAGCCAAAGCGGTTCGAAGCATCGCTGAAATAGGCGTAGTGACCGGGTTTGTCGATGGTCACATCGTCGGTAAAGCCGAAGGGAACGCCGTCGGCCTCTGTGCTCAAGGCCACCAGGCGCCCCTGGGCGTCGAGGGCCAACAAGCCTTTGACGGCATCGGCGATCACCAGCAGACCATTGGGATGACGGGCCAGACCCAATGGCCGGCCTCCGGTATCGGCCAGGACTTTGGTGGTCTTGCCGTCCAGGCTCGTGAGGATCAGACGACCGTCGTGCAGACCGGTAATGAGTGTGTCGTTTTCCAGCAACAAGGCTTCCGGCCCGTCGATGTCGGCGGCACCGACGCGTTCCACCCCCTTGAGCCGCTGATTGTCCGCGTAGATTCCGCTGGAGAGGGATGGCGCAAGTTGTGGAGCCCAGGCCACCGGTCGCACCTTGGTCGGCATCAGCAGCAGGAAGGCGCCGATGACGAAGATGATCAGCAACAGGCATTTGAAGGCTCTGCTCACGCGCTGACCCCTGTCGCCGTCAGGTATTTCGGCGCCATTTCGCGCAATGCCCGCATCGACGCCGCCGATTCCCGATCGATGCGCCGCTTGAGCAACAACCGGTTGGCAATCCGCATCGCCAGACCGCTGAATTGATACTCCAGGGTGCGGACGAAACGTGTGTCGTTGCCCTCGGCATCGCATTCATAGGTCACCACCAGCGACAGGCCATGATCCCCCTGTGCGCACGCACTCCAGCGCCGTCCGGGCAGGTACTCCGCCACCTCCCAGCGCAAGTGCCCGTCACGGCCACCAGCGCGGATGTCCTCTTCGAAACGTGCGCCGGCATGCAACGGGCCTTTCGGCCCATCGATATGCAGCGACGACGGATGCCATTGCGGCCAAAGGGTCACGGTGCTGGCGTAGGCCAGTACATCGATCGGGTTTCCGGCAATGACAATCTGATGCTGCATGCGGGTCATGGGCGTTCTCGTCGTGTTTAACGGCGCAGGTTCCGGCTCCCAATAGAGGGTGCCGAACAGGTAGTCCATCAGCGGGAAAACGATGTTGAAATTACGCTCCTGCATCAGTTCGCGGCGGTGATGCAGCTCGTGCAGCCGGCGCATCTGGCGGATCCACGGCAGTCGTGTGACCGGGTTGCGCGACGGCAGGTGCTCGCAGGCATGAAACACTTCATAAGCCAGGTAACCGAGGACAAGCAGGCCGCCGACCAATCCGGCGACGTTGGTATTGATGTGCTTGAGCAGCCACCAGAGGGGCAGGGCGACGGCGAAGGTGTGCAGCACGATCAGCCACGCCGGAAACAGGATCACCCGCCAGTCGCTGGCGCTGTCGTAGGTCATGTGACCGGGGGTGAAAAAGCTGTGGTGGTCGACGGCGTGACGGGCATAAAACAGCCGGGCGAAGGTCTTTTTATGATGCCCCAGGTGGCGATGCACCCTGTACACACCGAGGTTGAACAACAGCAGCGTGACGGGCACCGCCAGCCATTCCGCTGGCCGCACCTGATGTACGTTGCTCCAGAAGACGATGATCGCCAGTGCCCCGAACGCCAGGACAAACGCGCCGTGCAGCCAGGGATTGTAGAGCGGATGAATGTCGGCGCGGTAACGGCTGCGGAATCCTTCGGTGGTCTGCCTCACTGCAATCACCTGTCGTTATTGTTATCTCTTTCAGATTAGCCGATCCCGGTGATTTGACGGACCGAACCTTGAGGCCACAACGGCCATGATCCGGTGCAAGCCGGTCTCAAGTCAGCGGGTCCCAGCGTTGCGACCAGTCTTCGTCGGAATCGATAACCTTGCGCAGCAGGTCGAAGGCGCGTTGCAGTGTCGGCGAGTCACGATCGCGCGAATAGACCAGATAGGTCGGGTAGTTGAATTCCGGCGCCTTGGGCACCCGTTCCAGGGCGCCACTATCCAGATAGCTCTGCACGACGCGGGTGCGGAAGTAGCCGCTGCCGCCGTTTTCGAGAAGGTACTGCAGGCCCAGCGGGCCAAGATTGAAACTCAGCGCAGCCTTGGCTTTTTCCGGCAGGGCGGCGTCGTGCTGGCGTCGGAAGTCAGCGCCCCAATCGATGTACACATAAGGATCTGGCTTGCCGGCCAGGCGCACGAGAATCAGCTTTTCTTCGAGAATCTGCTCGACCTGCAAACGCGGCCAATACTCGGGCTGATACACCAGCGCGGCATCCAGAACGCCCAACTCCAGTTGACGCAGCAGGTTTTCACCGTCACGGATTTCCATGCGCAAGGCGTGGCTGGGGATGTTGTTACGGATTTCGCCGGCCCAACCGAGCATCAGCGGGTTACACAGACTCACCTCGCCACCGATGTGCAGCACATCGCGATAACCCTCGGGCAATGGCAGATCACGCCGCGCGGCTTCCCAGGTTTGCACCAGTTGATTGGCATACACCACGAAGGCTTCACCGTTGGGTGTCAGGCGGGCTCCGGCGCGGTTGCGCACGAACAGGGTGCTGCCCAGTTGGCTTTCGAGTTTCTGCACCCGCGCGGTGATCGCGGTCTGGGTGACATGGAGTTTTTCCGCGGCGGCAGCCAGGCTGCCATGGCGGACGATTTCGAGGAAGGTGCGGGCGAGGTCGATGTCCATGGGGCGGCCGGTGGTGTAAGTGCTCGCATTGTAAGAGCACCGCTGAACCTGTGGCGAGGGGGCAAAAACGACGAATCCCGCCACTAAGGGCGGGATTCGTTTGCGACCTTGCACGCTCCCGAAGCCCGGGAGCCAGGTGCTTACGACGGGAACAGCTCGGACAGTTTCATCGCCAGCATCATGTCGCCTTCAGCGCGCAGTTTGCCGCCCATGAACGCTTGCATGCCGTCAGTCGAACCGTCGACGATGCCTTCCAGGGTTTCGCCGTCCATCACCAGGGTCACCTGGGCGTCCGGGTTCTCGCCTTCCTGCAGCTCGCAGGTGCTGTCTTTGACGATCAGCGAGAAGCTCTTGGTGTCGTCGATGCGGAAACCGAAGACCAGATCCAGACCTGCAGCAGCGGCTGGGTTGAACTTGGCTTTCATTGCTTGTACGGCATCTGCTACGGAGGTCATGGTTCGATCCTTTCTTGGGTAATAAGAGCTGGGTGATTAAAGCCAGGGTCACAATAGTCCGGACTCAGCGAAACGTGATGAGTTCCGGGGCCTTCAACAGTTGCAGGTGCGCATGAGCGTTGAAGGAAGCCAGGGCCACCTCGCGACCGCGAAACTTAAGCTGGTTGAGCGAGGTGTTGACGATTTGCCAGTTCAATTCAAAGGCCTGCCGGGCAGGCATTTGCGTAATCAGGTGGAGCAGGGCGGTGATGGTGCCGCCGGACGTGAACACGGCGATTTTCTGGGTGTTGTCGGCCTGGTCGAGGATGCGGTGCAAGCCGGCCTGGACCCGTTCGACAAAGCCCAGCCAGCTTTCCAGGCCCGGTGTATCGTAGGTGCCGGCCAGCCAGCGTTCGATGATCAGGGCGAAGATACGCTGGAACTCACCACGGTTTTGCGCGGCGTTGCGCAGGATGTTCAGGGCTTCGGGTTCGTCCGGCAGCATGGCCGGCAACAGCGCGCGGATCACCGCATCGGCATCGAACTCGTTGAAGGCACAGTCGGTTTCCAGGAGCGGCACCGGCAGGCCTACCGCGGCGAATTGTTCCAGCGCGCTGCTGGCCGTGTGCTGCTGGCGGCGCAGGTCGCCCGCCAGGCAACGGTCGAAGCTGATGCCGAGTTCGGCCAGGTGCCGGCCAAGGATTTCAGCCTGTCGAATGCCGGTCGGCGACAGGACGTCGTAGTCGTCTGCACCAAAAGAGGCCTGGCCATGTCGAATCAGATAGATGCTGCCCACGTCCGCGTCATCCCGGTGCGTTGAAGGTTTGGCGAGGTTATGAGGATGGCGGTGTACTGTCAATGAAAAAACATACGCTTGTTTGAAATGCCCGTTACAGGCCTGTTGCCAGAGGTTTCACGGCTGGTCGCAAGGGCGGCGCATGGGTATGCTGGTGGTATCCCGCGCGCTTGCATGCCGCGCAACGATTAAGGAGTCCCTGTGGAGTTTTTTTCCGAGTACGCCGTTTTCCTGGCCAAGACCGTGACCCTGGTGATCGCCATTCTGGTGGTCCTGGCCAGCTTTGCGGCCTTGCGCAGCAAAGGTCGACGCAAATCCGCCGGCCAGTTGCAGGTCAGCAAGCTCAATGATTTCTACAAAGGGCTGCGCGAGCGCCTGGAGCAAACCTTGCTCGACAAGGACCAGCTCAAGGCCCTGCGCAAGACGCAGGCTAAAACCGACAAGAAACAGAAGAAAAAAACCGAGGCCAAACCCCGGGTGTTCGTGCTGGATTTCAACGGCGATATCAAGGCTTCGGCCACCGAAAGCCTGCGCCACGAAATCACGGCCTTGCTGACCCTCGCCACACCGAAGGACGAAGTGGTGCTGCGCCTGGAAAGCGGCGGCGGCATGGTTCACAGCTACGGACTGGCTTCTTCGCAACTGGCGCGCATCCGCGAAGCTGGCGTGCCCTTGACCGTGTGCATCGACAAGGTCGCGGCCAGTGGCGGCTACATGATGGCGTGCATCGGCCAGAAGATCATCAGCGCACCCTTCGCGATCCTCGGCTCGATTGGCGTGGTGGCGCAGTTGCCCAACGTCAATCGCCTGCTGAAAAAGCACGACATCGATTTCGAAGTGCTGACCGCCGGTGAGTACAAGCGCACCCTGACCGTGTTTGGCGAAAACACCGAGAAGGGGCGGGAGAAGTTCCAGCAGGATCTTGACATCACCCATCAACTGTTCAAGAACTTCGTGTCGCGCTATCGCCCGCAGCTGGCAATCGATGAAGTGGCCACCGGCGAAATCTGGCTCGGCGTCGCAGCGCTGGAAAAGCACCTAGTCGACGAACTCAAGACCAGCGATGAATACCTCGCCGAGCGCGCCAGGCAGTCCGAGCTCTATCACTTGCATTACACCGAACGCAAAAGCCTGCCAGAGCGCATTGGCATGGCCGCCAGCGGCTCGGTCGATCGCATGCTACTGAGCTGGTGGAGCCGTTTGACCCAGCAACGCTTCTGGTAAGCCTTTAGCGGGCGTC
Source organism: Pseudomonas sp. GV085 (assembly GCF_003050925.1). Classification (GTDB taxonomy): domain Bacteria; phylum Pseudomonadota; class Gammaproteobacteria; order Pseudomonadales; family Pseudomonadaceae; genus Aquipseudomonas. Next base: position 16,060 of record NZ_QAOV01000006.1, read on the forward strand.
TGCAAAAAAAATCAAACCGCGGATTTTCCGCGGTTTTTTTTCGCCCGAAATTCCAGATTTGTCATTTTCCCGTGGCCGCTGCGAAATGTCCTAACTGATGAGCCGACCCTTCCGACTTACGCTTGAGTCGCCGCTGGTTATTCTGGTGATTCCCAATAGTTTGCAATGGAATGCACATGAATGATCACGCCCATGGCGATGCCCCAACACCCAATGTCCTGATGCGCAACGAGCTGAAGGCCGCGGTGGAGACCGCACTGCCGCAAACTCCCGCTCAGTTTGGCGAGCGCTTGATCAAGGAAAAGTGGGGCGCCGACATTGATCCGCAGACAGCCCTGCTGGTAACACTTGACTATAACTACCATGGGCATCCTCCAGAGAACGGTATCCATCAGGGGCAGGTGGGGAGTTCCCGCACCCTGATCCAGGCCCTGCTTGGCAATTATCAGACGGTGGGCGACGGGCGCTTCGGCGAAACGCTGTTTGGTCTGTACACACCGCCCGACATCGGGCCGTCGGTGCGCATTGTCGAGAAGGTCGATGAGTTTGCTTATGTGGGCAGCGGCAACCACGACACCTATGAAGGCATTTACCGCGCAACGGTTCCGCAATCCTATGGCCCGCACACGCAAATCAATCTACGGCCTGCCGATTTCAAGCAGTGGGTCTGGGGGGTGTTTCTTTCTGATCGATACCAGGCTTATCTCGATCAGGCCTGGCCGTCGGATGCGGTCATCACTGCGCCCGGTCCTTATGCGCTGAGGACATCGGTCAAGGCCGCTTTCGTCATGGCGGCCCGGCTGCAATATCAAGAACGGTGCCTGTCCAGAAAGGGGCTGGAACTTGCCATGCAAGCCGCCGGGTTGCCCGCCGCGCAGACCTGGGAAGCACTGACGATCCAGCAACTGCAAGCGCCGACAAAAATGCCCCCGGGTGTCGAGGCGAGTCGGTTGAAACTGTACCGTTATACAGCGACGGATATCTGGTGCTTTCAAGAGCGATCAGTGCCCAGGGTGTTGCTGTACATCCCCGGCAATTCTTCGCCATTGCACGAATTCACCGACAGTCGGCAGTTGCGCCAATGGATCGTGGCTCAGGGCAGGGGCGCCGATACGAAACATGCATTGGCGGCTCACTTCACCGAACAGGATCGCGAGGACGGCACCTTTCATGCGGGTGTACTGACCGCGCTGGAGGGCATGGCGATTTATCCAAAAATACACAGGCTGACGAAAAGTGCAGGGTTCTTCAACGATGATGGCTATTGGGATCCGGGCGACTACATCGAGTTTGATCGTTCCCCCAGCGCAACCGACCCTTTTGCGCAGTTGGTGAAATCCATGAAGCAGGCTGCCCAGGGCAGCACCAAGGCCATCCGCGACGATGCTCAGGTCAACCGTGACAATCTGAGTGCTTTCGTCAAGCCGATCGTGCAATGGATCAACCGGTTCGGGCCACTGGCGTTGTTTGTGCCTGGAGGTGAGGGATTGTTGGTGCTGGCCGGGCTTATTGATGCCGGTTACGGTCTGGATGAGGCCGTCGAGGGGCAAACAGCCAGTGAGCGTTCCGAAGGCGTGACGCGAACTGTGTTCGGCTTGCTCAATGCATTGCCGCTGGTCGGGGCTGTCGCTTCGTTAGAACGCGAAGGCGCGGAGGTCGCCGCGCTGACCAGGACCGGGCACGAGACTGGCGAGCCCGATGTGCAACCCGGCGGCAGACCGGCTGGCGATCCGTCCGCTCATATCGCTGCTCCGGAACCGATCACGCGGATACCGAGCCGTCTGAGCCTGCTGCGAGGGATAGGCGCCCCGGTGGACGCTTTCAGCGATGAGGTCCTTATGCAGGTCGGCAAGGTCTGCGACGTCGATGACGACATGCTGCGGATGATCCAGGCCGGTCGTCGACCCACCCCAGTGTTGGCCGACACCATCAATCGGTTCAGGATCGATCAGGAAGTCGTGCAAGTCATCGATAAAACCCAGGCTGGCGCGGCCCCTGCGGTCGAAGGCAGTGATATGCACGAGGCGTTGCAGGCCCGGCGAGTGGAGTTGTTCGACAGTCGTTATCAGGCACTTCAGTATTCGGAGCATGAATGGATCCGATTGTTTCAACAGCAATATCCCGGCCTGCCGAAAAGTGCGGTAGAGCAGATGCTCGATCGCTATGGAGTAGAACTGACGGCGACGCCGGATGAGATCCAGGCCAGGGAACTATTCAGGCAATTGGATAGCAAAGCCCGCCAGTACCAGCGGCATGTGCGCCTCACTCGTGCTTACGAAGGCCTTTATCTGCGGTCGGTGGCCCATTCCGATTCAGACACGCTGGCATTGCACTCACTGAGGGACCTGCCCGGATGGCCGAGAAACCTGCGACTCGAGGTGCTCGACGGCTCGCCGCAAGGACGGGTGCTGGATCGTTGCGGTTCCCTCGATGCCGCTTATTGTCGACGCTTGATCAAAGTCGGCAACCATTATCAATACTTCGACATACCCACCCAAACCCTCTTGCATACAGATTTTTACGGGGCTGTCATCGGTGCATTGTCCGAGGACGAGCGTGCGGCGCTGCAATTGCAGTCGCTGAACCCGGCCAATGAACTGAAGCTCAATCTCCGTGACCGTGCGCTATCACGCTCCGAATTCAGCCTGGGCCTGGGCAGAATGGACGGGGGGCTACCCTTCGAAATGCAAGGCTTGAGGGGCGGCGGCTTCCCGACGACCCCGCAGGCCGCAGCGTTGACCCACGAAATGCTGAGGCTGCAAGTCAGGGACCTCTATCCCGACTTTGGCAACGCACAGGCCGATGAATGGCTGCAACAGGCCGGAGAAAGCGTTCAGTCGCAGCTCGATGGATTGAAGCAACAAATTGAGCAATTGAGTACGGATTTGACGGGTTGGATCGACCAGGCCCTGCAGGATGTCGATGACATGGACATCGACTTTCTGGCCGCTGACGACGAGGACGCCGCGGACATGAATCATGTACAAATCGCGGCGCATAACGTCGCGTTGCTGCAGCACACGATGGAGTACGAGCGCGAGACCCGGATGGAACTGGCTGACGAGTTGGTGTCAATCTGGCGAAAGTGCCCGCCGCAGGCCAATCGTCTTTATTCCGGGGAGACGTTAACGGGATACAAACTGGATCTGGACTTCGAGGACTTCCACCGCTTGCCGCTCATGAGCGTCAGGTTCAACGAGGTGATCGAATTGTCGATGCGCGGATTCCATCTGATTGAACGTGAGAGCTTGAACGGCTTCCTTGAGTCTTTCCCTAATCTGCGCGTCTTGAATCTGGAAAAAGTCGATCTGCGGCTGCCTGATGCAATAGGGGGGCTGGAGGGTGGTGTTCTGCCGCCGGCGATTGCGCGAATGCGCCATCTCACGACCCTGAATCTGAAAGCCACGTTTCTGCAATTCAGAGAGAACACGGCGTCGCAACTGTGTGACTTGATCAACTTGCAATCACTGGATTTAAGTGGAAACCCCTTGGGTGTTTCGCCGGTGTTGCTAGGGATGAACGAACTGCGCCAGGTGAACCTGAGGAGTACAGGGATCAGTAGATGCCCGATCGGAATTCGGGACGATCCCTACCTGATGCTGCTGGACCTGAGCGATAACCGAATCACCCGGGTTCCGCCAGCAGTGCTGAGCCAGGCCGTCGCCCCGGATCGGGTGAAACTCTGGGGCAACCCGCTGACGGACGAGGGCACGTTGCGGCGCTTGATCGATCATCGGCAACGCACCGGGATCAACCTGTGGTTGAGTACACCAGGAGCCGACTATGGCAATCCGGTTGCGTGGTTGCGCGAGGGTGACGAAGCACTGCGGCTAGCCAGGCGAACGATTTGGCAGCAATTGGCGGTCAAACCGTCAGGCGGTCGTTTCCTGAGGGTCATCGACGGGCTCAGTCTGACGGCGGACTTTCAGGTCGATTATCTGGAATTGCAAGCGAGGGTCTGGCGACTGTTGAGCGAGGCGCAGGCGTCGGATGAGTTGTGGGGCTGGCTGAACCGGTTTGTCGAAGGCACAGCGACCGATGTCGAAAATCCGCTGGGAATTTTCACCGCGCTGGAAGATCGGGCCAGGCTTTACCGCGATTGGGTAACGATGGGGCGGCCGTTTCCGGTGATCACCGAACAGGCCTAGAGGATGGCCTTGAACCCCGCAAAGAGTTCAAGGCCTGGGCATCAACGGCGACGGAACAGCGGCAGTGGTTCGTCGGTGGCGGCCTGATAGGTCACCGAGAAATCCTTGAGACCTTCAAGGGCTTCGTGCGGGTCTTTGTCGGCGCGAATGGCAAACGCGTCGAAACCACAGCGATGCATGTAGAACAACTGGTCACGCAGTACGTCGCCAATGGCCCGCAACTCGCCCTTGAAACCGTAACGGTCACGCAGCAGGCGGGCGTTGGAGTAGTTGCGGCCATCGGTGAAGGCCGGGAAGTTCAGGGCGATGACCTGGAACTGCGCCACGTCTTCACCGATTTCCTCGGCTTCTTCATCGGCATCCAGCCACACGCCCAGGCCGCCGTCACGGGCCTTGAGCATACGGCTGTGTTCGCGCCACAGCTGCAACGGCACGATGAGGTCGTCACAGTTGCTGATCTCGTCGATGTTGAAATCCTTGGGCAGCAGGTGCCAGGTTTCGTCGACGACCTCGTTGTTCTTAATGATTCGCTGCATAGACACGCTCCTTGAAGAGGTCGATGCCAATACGCTGATAGGTGTCGATGAAGCGTTCGTCTTCGGTACGTTGTTCGATGTACACGTCGATCAGCTTTTCGATCACGTCAGGCATGGCTTCCTGGGCAAAGGACGGGCCGAGGATCTTGCCCAGGCTCGCATCGCGACTGGCGCTGCCACCCAGGGACACCTGGTAGAACTCCTCGCCTTTCTTGTCCACCCCGAGAATCCCGATGTGGCCGACGTGGTGGTGACCACAGGCGTTCATGCATCCGGAGATATTCAGGTCCAGCTCGCCGATGTCGAACAGGTAGTCCAGGTCGTCGAAGCGGCGCTGGATCGACTCGGCGATCGGGATTGACTTGGCGTTGGCCAGGGAGCAGAAGTCGCCGCCCGGGCAGCAGATGATGTCGGTCAGCAGGCCGATGTTCGGCGTGGCGAAACCTTGCTCGCGCAGCTCGCCCCACAGGGCGAACAGCTTGTCCTGCTCGACGTCGGCCAGGATGATGTTCTGCTCGTGGGAGGTGCGCAGTTGACCGAAGCTGTAGCGGTCGGCCAGGTCGGCCACGGCGTCGAGCTGTTTGTCGGTGATGTCGCCCGGTGCAACGCCGGTAGGCTTGAGGGACAAGGTCACGGCCACGTAGCCCGGCTTCTTGTGGGCCAGGGTATTGCGCACGCGCCAACGGGCAAAGCCCGGGTGTTGCTGGTCGAGCTCGGCCAGGGCGGCGGTCTGGTTGTCCAGTGCCTTGTAGTCCGGGTCGACGAAGTGTTTGGCGACGCGCAGGACTTCGGCTTCGGTCAACGTGGTCTGGCCACCGCGCAAGTGTTCCATTTCCGCATCGACTTTTTGCGCGAAGACTTCAGGCGTCAGCGCTTTTACCAGAATCTTGATCCGCGCCTTGTACTTGTTGTCGCGACGACCATAGCGGTTGTAGACCCGCAGGATGGCGTCGAGGTAGCTCAACAGGTCTTGCCACGGCAGGAATTCATTGATGAACGCGCCCACGACCGGCGTACGGCCCAGGCCACCACCGACCAGCACGCGGAAACCCAGTTCGCCGGCGGCGTTGTGCACCGGCTCAAGACCGATGTCATGGACTTCGATGGCGGCACGGTCGGAAGTCGAACCGTTGACGGCAATCTTGAACTTGCGCGGCAGGTAGGCGAATTCCGGGTGGAACGTGGTCCACTGGCGCACGATCTCGCACCATGGGCGCGGGTCGATCAGCTCATCGAAGGCGACACCGGCGAACTGGTCGGTGGTGACGTTGCGCAAGCAATTGCCACTGGTCTGGATCGCATGCATCTGCACGGTCGCCAGTTCAGCCAGGATGTCCGGAATGTCTTCCACGGCCGGCCAGTTGAACTGCACGTTCTGCCGGGTACTGATGTGGGCGTAGCCCTTGTCGTAGTCGCGGGCAATTTTGGCCATCATTCGCACTTGGCGCGAAGTCAGTTGGCCGTAAGGCACGGCGACTCGCAACATCGGTGCGAAGCGCTGGATATAAAGGCCATTTTGCAGGCGCAGGGGGCGGAATTCTTCTTCGCTCAGCTCGCCTGCCAGATAGCGTCGGGTCTGATCACGGAACTGCTTGACGCGGTCCTCGATGATCCGCTGATCGTATTCGTCGTATACGTACATATAAGTCCTGTTCTCAGGCTTGGGCCGGTCGGAAACAGCGGCGTTTTTTGGCTTGCTGGCGTCCGATGAAACCTCGGCAATTCTGCGCGCACGGCCGCGCACTCCATTAGGAGCCGGGGCAAGATAACAGTTTGCAGTTATGCGTAAAAGTGATGTTTGAGCATATGTAAAGAACCAAATCGCCTAATGAGAATTGTTGTTGCAAAGCCCCTGTTTGTGGTGCGGGCAATCGTCGTCTTTACTCTGCTCGAGTCTTTATGCAATCACCGATAAAACCGACAAGAGGCGATGCAATGAGCAACCCAACCAAAGCACGGAAAAGCGATAGCACCGTTGATGCCTGGGCAATTTTATTCCTGATCATTCTGGTCGTGGGGACGGCGGTTTTCTGGGTCAGCCATCAGTAAACGACCCCGTCCGGGCCCGGTTCCGAGGATTGTCTGACAAAAACCGGAAAAATCGCCGTTTTACGGAGGTTCGCTGGCTATAATGCGCGGCGAATTTCCGGGGGCTCGGACGATCAATGTTGAAGTTCTTCTGTGGTGCAGTGCTGGCGCTGGCTACGGTCTGGGGATCGTGTGTCCAGGCGGCGTCCGTATTGTTCCTCAATCCAGGGACCACCCAGGAGACGTTCTGGGTCAGTTACTCGCAATTCATGCAGGCCGCGGCCAACGACCTGGGCATGGATTTGCGCATCCAGTATTCCGAGCGAAACGCTGAAACCACACTCAAGCAGGCCCGCGAAGCCCTGCAAGGGCCGAATCGACCGGACTATCTGGTGTTCGTCAACGAACTGTACGTTGCGCCCGAAATCCTGCGTCTGGCTCAAGGCAGCGGTGTGAAGCTGTTTTTGGTCAACAACGGCCTGACCGCAGACCAGGTGCGCTTGCTCGGCGCCCGACCGGACAAGTATTCCAACTGGCTAGGCAGCCTGGTGCCCAACAATGAGGAGGGCGGCTACTTGATGCTCAAGCAGCTGATTCGCCTGCATCGCCCGGTCGCGCCCGGTCAGGTCATTGATCTGGTGGCCTTTTCCGGCCTGAAGATCACGCCAGCCGCGCAACAGCGTGAGAAGGGCATGATGCGGGCATTGGCCGAACACCCTGAAGTGCGGTTGCGCCAGTTGGTCTATGGCAGCTGGACCCGCGAGCGCGCCTATGAACAGGCCAGGTTATTGTTCAAGCGTTATCCGCAAACGTCGCTGGTCTGGTCGGCCAACGATGAAATGGCCTTTGGCGCCATGCAGGCTTATGCCGAAACCGGAGGCCAGCCCGGCAAGGACGTGCTGTTCAGCGCCATCAACAATTCACCGGCCGCGTTACAGGCGCTGTTGGATGGGCGGTTGAGTGTGCTGTTGGGCGGCCACTTCACTCTGGGTGGTTGGGCGCTGGTGCAGCTGCATGACTACGACCAGGGGGTGGATGTCAGCCAGTACGGTGGACGCGACCGGCAGATTCCGTTGTTGCAGCTGATCGATCACGCACAAGCCAAGCGATTGCTGGCGTTGAGCACCACTCAGGATTACGGTGTGGATTTCCGGAAACTCTCGGCCAAGGGGCGGCCGACGTCCTGGCGCTACCCGTTCAGCCTGCAAGCCCTGATGCACTGAGTCGGTTCAGATACCCGCCAGGTGCAACACCAGTTTGACGATGCCAAACAGTGTCAACGCGAACACTGCGGTGAACAGAATCCCCAGAATCACGAAATGACTCGGCTTACCGTGAGTGAAGTCACGCGCCCGGTTCTTCCCGCTCTGTACCCCGAACGCGGCAGCCAGCACGCTGTGCAGCATCTGCCAGAAGGTCGGCGGTTTGTTGTTGTCGACTGGATCGTCCATAAATCCCCCGTCACTTATGTGTAAGAGGTAAGCATAGACAATACAGAAAAGATCGTCCGAACGCGGCCCGAGCCTGCGGCAGCTCCTACAGGGTTTTGTGTACACCTGTAGGAGCTGCCGCAGGCTGCGATCTTTTGATCTTAGTTGTCGTAACCCAGGTTCGGCGCCAACCAACGCTCGGTCACGCTCAACTCCTGACCTTTACGCGAGGTGTAACTCTGCACCTGATCCTTGTCGATCTTGCCCACGGCGAAATACTGCGCCTGCGGGTGAGCGAAGTACCAGCCGCTGACCGCTGCCGCCGGGAACATGGCGTAGTGCTCGGTGAGGAACACGCCGCTGCGGCCGGCCTTGAGTTCTTCCGCTTCCGGGTCCAGCAGCTTGAACAGCGTGGCTTTCTCGGTGTGATCCGGGCAGGCCGGGTAGCCCGGAGCAGGGCGGATGCCGGTGTATTGCTCTTTGATCAGCGCCTCGTTGTCCAGCGTCTCGTCCTTGGCGTAACCCCAGTAGTCTTTACGCACCTGCTGGTGCAACCACTCGGCACAGGCCTCGGCCAGGCGGTCGGCCAGGGCCTTGACCATGATCGAGTTGTAGTCGTCGCCCGCATCCTGATAGGCCTTGGCGACCTCTTCGGCACCGATCCCGGCGGTGGTGATGAAACCACCCACGTAGTCGGTCACTTCACTGTCTTTGGGCGCAACGAAGTCGGCGAGGGAGAAGTTCGGCTTGCCGTCGGTCTTGATGATTTGTTGACGCAAGTGGTGCAGCTTGGCCATTGGCTTGCCGTCATCGCCATAGAGCTCGATGTCGTCGTCATGCACCTGGTTGGCCGGCCAGAAGCCAAACACCGCGCGGGCGCTGATCAGTTTCTCGTCGATCAGTTTGGTGAGCATTTCCCGGGCATCTTTGTACAGCGAGGTGGCGGCTTCACCGACCACTTCGTCCTGGAGGATGCGCGGGAACTTGCCGGCCAGGTCCCAGGATATGAAAAACGGCGTCCAGTCGATGTATTCAGCCAGAACGTTGAGGTCGATGTTGTCCAGCACCCGCGTACCGGTGAAAGTCGGTTTGACCGGCGTGTAGCTCGCCCAGTCGAATTGCGGCTTCTTGGCGACGGCCGCGCCGTAGCTCAGGCGTTCGGTGCGGGCGCTGCGGTTGGCAGTGCGCTCGCGAACCTCGATGTAGTCCTGGCGGGTTTTCTCGACGAAACCGGCCTTGAGTTCCTTGGACAGCAACTGGGTTGCCACGCCCACGGCGCGGGAGGCGTCGGTGACGTAGATCACCGCGTCATTGCTGTACTTGGGTTCGATCTTCACCGCCGTGTGCGCCTTGGAGGTGGTCGCGCCACCGATCATCAACGGCAGGTGGAAGTCCTGACGCTGCATTTCGCGGGCAACGTGGACCATCTCATCCAGCGACGGGGTGATCAGGCCGGACAGGCCGATGATGTCGCACTTCTGTTCCTTGGCCACTTGCAGGATTTTTTCCGCCGGCACCATCACGCCGAGGTCGACGATGTCATAGCCGTTACAGCCCAGCACCACGCCGACGATGTTCTTGCCGATGTCATGCACGTCGCCTTTCACGGTAGCCATGAGGATCTTGCCCTTGGCCTGCGGCTTGTCGCCTTTTTCCAGTTCGATGAACGGGATCAAGTGGGCAACGGCCTGCTTCATCACGCGGGCAGATTTCACCACCTGAGGCAGGAACATTTTACCGGCGCCGAACAGGTCGCCGACGATGTTCATGCCGGACATCAGCGGGCCTTCGATCACTTCGATCGGGCGAGCGAAGGACAGGCGCGACTCTTCGGTGTCTTCCACGATGTGAGTGGTGATGCCCTTGACCAGCGCATGCTCCAGACGCTTGTTGACGTCCCAGTTGCGCCACTCTTCGGTCTCGGCTTCCTTGACGCTGCCGTCGCCCTTGTACTTGTCGGCGATGGCGAGGAGGGCGTCGGTGCCTTCCGGGGTGCGGTTGAGGATCACGTCTTCCACGGCGTCGCGCAGCTCCACCGGGATCTGGTCATAGATCTCCAGCTGGCCGGCGTTGACGATGCCCATGGTCAGGCCGTTACGGATCGCATACAGCAGGAACACCGAGTGAATCGCCTCGCGCACCGGGTTGTTGCCACGGAACGAGAACGACACGTTGGACACGCCGCCGGAGGTCAGGGCGTACGGCAGTTCGTCGCGGATATAGGCACAGGCGTTGATGAAGTCCACAGCATAGTTGTTGTGTTCTTCGATACCGGTGGCCACGGCGAAGATGTTCGGGTCGAAGATGATGTCTTCCGGCGGGAAGCCCACTTCGTTGACCAGAATGTCGTAGGAGCGTTTGCAGATTTCTTTCTTGCGCGCTTCGGTATCGGCCTGGCCGGCTTCGTCGAAGGCCATCACCACCACCGCGGCGCCGTAGCGCTTGCACAGTTTGGCGTGGTGAATGAACTGCTCGACGCCTTCCTTCATGCTGATCGAGTTGACGATGCCCTTGCCCTGGATGCACTTGAGGCCGGCTTCGATCACTTCCCACTTGGAGGAGTCGATCATGATCGGGACGCGGGAGATGTCCGGTTCGCCAGCAATCAGATTGAGGAAGGTCACCATGGCCTTCTTCGAATCGAGCATCCCTTCGTCCATGTTGATGTCGATCACCTGGGCACCGGCTTCGACCTGCTGCAGGGCGACTTCCAGGGCTTCGGTGTAGTTGTCTTCACGGATCAGGCGGGCGAACTTGGCGGAACCGGTGATGTTGGTGCGCTCGCCGACGTTGACGAACAACGAGCTGCGATCGATGGTGAACGGCTCAAGGCCCGAGAGGCGGCACGCCTTGGGAATGTCCGGAATCTCGCGCGGCGCATAACCGGCCACCGCCTTGGCGATGGCTTCGATGTGGCCCGGCGTGGTGCCGCAGCAACCGCCGACGATGTTGAGGAAGCCGCTCTGGGCGAACTCTTCGATGACCTTGGCGGTTTCCGATGGCAGTTCGTCGTACTCGCCGAATTCGTTCGGCAGGCCGGCGTTCGGGTGCGCGGAAACGTGGGTGTTGGCTTTGTTCGACAGCTCTTCGAGGTACGGGCGCAGTTCGCGGGCGCCGAGGGCGCAGTTAAGGCCAACGGAAATCGGCTTGGCGTGGGCCACGGAGTTCCAGAAGGCTTCGGTGGTCTGGCCCGACAGGGTGCGGCCCGAGGCGTCGGTGATGGTGCCGGAAATCATGATCGGCAACTCAATGCCCAATTCCTCGAACACGCCCTGGACGGCGAAGATCGCAGCCTTGGCGTTCAGGGTGTCGAAAATGGTTTCGATCAGGATCAGGTCGGCGCCGCCTTCGATCAGGCCCTTGGTGGATTCGGTGTAGTTTTCGACCAGCTCATCGAAGGTCACGTTGCGGTAGCCGGGGTTGTTCACATCCGGGGACAACGAGCAGGTGCGACTTGTAGGACCGAGCACGCCGGCGACGAAGCGCGGCTTGTCCGGGGTTTCCAGGGTCTTGGCGTCGGCGACCTTGCGCGCCAGACGTGCGCCTTCTACGTTTAACTCATACGCCAGGCCTTGCATGCCATAGTCAGCCAGGGAGATCTGGGTGGCGTTGAAGGTGTTGGTTTCCAGAATGTCGGCGCCGGCGTCCAGGTAGGCTTTTTCAATGCCGCCAATCACGTCCGGGCGAGTCAGTACCAGCAGATCGTTGTTGCCTTTGACATCGCTTGGCCAGTCAGCGAAGCGTTTGCCACGGTAATCCTGCTCTTCGAGCTTGTAGCTCTGGATCATCGTGCCCATACCGCCATCGAGAATCAGGATGCGCTCTTTGAGGGCGTGCTTGAGAGCTTGAAGGCGAACGCTGCGATCGGACATTTGGACTACTCGGTAAGACCATGACGAAGGGCCGGGATGATAGCAAACCTGTGCGCTTTTGGAGCATGACTGGTTTTTGCATGAATATCGTTCATGTTGGTAAGGATGACAGAGACCGGTAGAATCGCGGCGTTTTTTCAGGATTCAGGACCAGGGACATGTCGTATCGCTTCGTCATCGGTACATTGCTGTTGTTTTCAAGCTGGGGCGCTGTGGCGCAAAGTCCGGCGATTTCCCCTGCCATTTCCTACAGCCGTGATATTCAACCGATCTTCACTGAAAAGTGCGTGGCCTGCCATGCTTGTAACGACGCCGCCTGTCAGCTCAACCTGGGCAGCGGCGAGGGCGCGGCGCGGGGCGCGACGAAAGTCCCGGTCTACGACGGAGACCGCCGCCAGGCCGTTGCGCCGACCCGGCTATTCTATGACGCCTCCGGCAAACAGGCCTGGCAGCAAAAGGGCTTCTATTCGGTGCTCGATGCCCAGGGCAGCCAGGCCGCATTGATGGCGCGGATGCTGGAGCTTGGCCACAAGACTCCGTTGCAACCCAACGCCAGGCTGCCGGAAGACATCGTCCTGGGCCTGAACCGGGAAAACATGTGTGCCATGCCCGCGGAGTTCGACGGCTACGCCGCCAAGCATCCGAAAGAAGGTATGCCGCTGGCAGTGACCGGCCTGACCGACCAACAGTACCAGACACTGCAACGCTGGCTGGCGGCAGGCGCGCCGATTGATCAGCAGGCGCTGGCGCCCAGCACCGGGGAAGCCTTGCAGGTGGTGCAATGGGAAAACCTGCTCAATTCGGCGGGCGCCCGGGAAAGTCTGGTGGGACGCTGGCTGTTCGAGCACTGGTTCCTTGCCCATCTCTACTTCAAGGATGGCGAGCCAGGGCATTTCTTCCAGTGGGTACGCTCACGCACTCCGACCGGCCAGCCGATTGACCTGATCAACACCCGTCGCCCGAACGATGATCCGGGCACGCAGTTCTACTACCGCTTGTGGCCGGTGCAGGGCGTGATCGTGCACAAGACCCACATCACTTATCCGCTGAGTGCGGCGAAGCTGGCGCGGGTCAAGAGCCTGTTCTACAGCGGCAATTGGCAGGTCGACGCATTGCCGGGCTACGGACCGCAGAGCCGGGCCAACCCGTTTGCCACCTTCGAAGCGATCCCGGCCCAGGCGCGCTATCAGTTCATGCTCGATAACGCCGAGTACTTTGTACGCACGTTTATCCGCGGCCCGGTGTGCCGCGGGCAGATCGCCACCGACGTGATCCGCGATAATTTCTGGACACTGTTCCAGGCGCCCGAGCACGACCTGTATGTCACCGATCCGAACTATCGCGGGCAGGCCACGCCGTTGCTGGCGATGCCGGGGCAGAACGACGACGTCGGCAGCGTCCTCAGCCTGTGGCACGACTACCGCGACAAACGTAATGAATACGAAGCCTTGCGCCGGGACAGCTACGCCGACCTGCCGGCGCCAAGCTGGTCGACCCTGTGGGCGGGCAATGACAATGCGTTGCTGAGCATCTTCCGCCATTTCGACAGTGCTTCGGTGACCAAAGGCCTGATCGGCGACGTGCCGCAAACCATTTGGCTGTTCGACTATCCGCTGCTGGAGCGCACCTACTATCAACTGGCAGTGAACTTCGATGTGTTCGGCAACGTGTCCCACCAGGCCCAGACGCGGCTGTATTTCGACCTGATCCGCAACGGCGCCGAGCAGAATTTCCTGCGCCTGATGCCTGCCGATTCCCGGGAAGGCTACCTCGACGACTGGTATCAGAACAGTGGCAAATTCAAGATGTGGCTGGACTATGAGTCCATCGACGATGACAAGCCGACTGCGCTGAGCCTTGATTCGCAGGATCCCAAGCGGGATTTCGCCCGGCAATTGCTGGCCCGTTACGGCGATCTCAATGCCAGGCCCGACCCGATCAATCGCTGCGACGGCGCCTACTGCTCGCGGCCGAACATTGATCCGGACCTGCAAAGTGCCGAACAGACGCTAAGCCGCCTGACTTCGCGTCCGGCCGCCGGGTTGAAGGTCATCGATCAGTTGCCTGAAGCCACCCTGCTGCGTATCGAAACCAGCAGCGGCAAGCGTGAGGTCTACAGCCTGCTGCTTAACCGAGCCCACAGCAACGTGGCGTTTTTGCTCGGTGAATCACTGCGCTACCAACCGGGGCTCGACACCCTGACGATTTTTCCGGGTGTGCTCAGCAGCTACCCGAACTTCATGTTCAACATCCCGGCCGGGCAAGTGCCGGCGTTTGTGGATGCGATGGAAAGCGCCAAGGATACCGACAGCTTCGAGAAAATCGTCGAACGTTGGGGAATACGGCGCAGTCATCCGCAATTCTGGGTTTATTTCCATGACCTGAGCCGCTACATCCACGAAACCGATCCGGTGGAAGAGGGCGTGCTGGACATGAACCGCTACGAGAACCTCTGAATAATCGCCGATCCCCTGTAGGAGCGAGCTTGGTCCGGGCGGCGTTCCGACGATGCTCTCAAGTCCGCCGCGCAAACCCGGGAGTGCGCGTTATCGTTGGCGACCATCGCGAGCAAGCTCGCTCCTACAGAAAACCAGGGGGATATCAAAATCTTTCCCGACAAAAATACTAGGACTTTGTCCGGCGCGTTGATTGGCGTAAACTGCGTCCAAGCCTGCGAGGAGTTTCCATGACCGCTATTACCATCACTGACGCCGCCCACGATTATCTGGCTGATCTGCTGTCCAAGCAGAACACCCCGGGCATCGGCATTCGCGTCTTCATCACCCAGCCTGGCACCCAGTACGCCGAAACCTGTATTGCCTACTGCAAGCCGGGCGAAGAAAAACCCGAAGACACCGCGCTGGGGCTGAAAAGCTTCACCGCGTACATCGACCACTTCAGCGAAGCCTTCCTGGACGATGCGGTTGTCGACTACGCCACCGACCGCATGGGCGGCCAACTGACCATCAAGGCGCCAAACGCCAAAGTACCGATGGTCAACGCCGACAGCCCGGTCAACGAGCGCATCAACTACTACCTGCAAACCGAGATCAACCCGGGGCTGGCCAGCCACGGCGGTCAGGTCAGCCTGATCGACGTGGTCGAAGACGGCATCGCCGTCCTGCAGTTCGGCGGTGGTTGCCAGGGCTGCGGCCAGGCCGACGTGACGCTGAAGGAAGGCATCGAGCGCACCTTGCTCGAGCGCATCCCTGAGCTCAAGGGCGTTCGCGACGTGACCGACCACACGCAGAAAGAAAACGCCTACTACTAAGGTGTTCGCTGCGAAATCAAAAAGCGGCGCTGTGGCGAGGGAGCTTGCTCCCGCTTGATGGCATAGCCATCACAAAATCAGTCAATGCATTTTCCCGTGATGAATGCGTTGGCTGATATTGGGACCGCTTCGCGGTCCAGCGGGAGCAAGCTCCCTCGCCACAGTTGCTTCAGGGCCTGTAGAGATGCGCATGCCCCGCGCGATACAGCGATGACTCGCTGAAGTGGTCACTGCCCAGCACCCGACCCACCAGAATCAACGCCGTACGGCGAAAGCCCTTGGCTTCAACCTTCCCGGCAATATCCTCAAGTGTTCCCACCACCCAATCCTGATCCGGCCAGCTCGCGCGGTGCACCACCGCAATCGGGCAATCGGCTCCGTAATGCGGCAGTAGTTCCTCAACGATCTTCGCCAGGTGATTGACCCCCAAATGGATCGCCATGGTCGCGCCGTGCTGCGCCAGGCTGGAGAACTCCTCTCCGGGAGGCATGGCGGTCTTGTCGGCGTAGCGAGTCAGGATCACGCTCTGGGAAACGTCCGGCAGCGTCAGTTCCGCGCCCAAGAGCGCAGCGCAAGCGGCTGTGGCCGTCACGCCAGGGACGATTTCGAACGCAATGTCCAGTTCACGCAGATAGCGAATCTGCTCGCCAATGGCGCCATAAAGGCTCGGATCGCCGGAGTGCACCCGGGCAACATCCTGACCGTTCGCGTGGGCGGTCCTGATCAGGTCTATGATCTGTTCCAGGTGCAGTTCGGCGCTGTTGACCACCTGTTCGGCACAATGACCTTCCAGTACGGCGGCAGGCACCAGGGAGCCGGCATAAATGATCACCGGACAGCTGCGAATCAGCCGCTGGCCCTTGACGGTAATCAGTTCGGGGTCGCCGGGACCTGCGCCAATGAAGTAGACGGTCATCGTCGGTTCCTGTGGGGAAAAAAAGGGGCTGAACAGGGCTTCAGATGAAGAGTGTTCATGATCAACGGTGGGGATTATCGGGGTTTTTATGCCGCGCCGGCCAACGCCAGGGTCGCCTGAGCATATTTTTGTCGTGGAATCAGCAGTTTTGCCGGGGCCTGGGCCAGTTGTTCCGCCAGGGCCAGGGCGGCGCTTTCCGCCACGCCGTAGCAGCCGGTACGTTCAAACGCTATTTGCGATTGATGACTGAGTTGCGGTTCATAAGCGGCCAGTTGTTCACTGCTGAAATACATCAATTCCAGGCCAAGCTGCTGAGCCAGTTCGATCAGCGCAGGTTCGTCGCGCTTCGAGTCGATGCTCGCCAGAGCCTTGATTTCATGACGAGCGATCTGGTGCGCCTCCAGTGCCTGATCGAGCAGCGCCAGCAACGTGCTGACGGGGCAGCCCCGTTGGCAGCCCAGGCCGACCACCAGGGTCGGCGCTGTGCTGACGTCAGTCATGCCTGATATTGACCTTCGCTTTTGCGACGGAACAACCAGGCGCTGATCAGGCCCAGGGCCAGCCAGAACGCCACGTTGGTCAGTTGCGAAGCGATTTTGAACCGGGTTTCCAGCGCCTCTGGAGCGAGCATCGAATGCACTTCCGGCTGGGGGGCGCCAATCACGTGGGGAACGGCGAGGATCGCCACGCCGAGGACTTTCATCAGCCAGTGACGGCTGAATACGATCAGCGCGATACCGACGGCAGTGGAGGCGGCGGTGCCGATCCACCACAGTTGCCGTTGTGCCAGATCGGCTGCGGCAGTGCCGGGCAATTCAGGTGGCAGGCCGAGCGTCGGCGCGAGCACGAACGTCGCATAACCGGCCAGGCCCCAGAGCAGGCCCTGGGAGGTTTTGGTCGGCGCACGCAAGGTGTACAGGCCGGCGAGCATCAGGGCGAAACCGACCGCTACCACCAGATTGCCGCCGGTGGTCGACAGCACGCGCTGCCAGCCGTCTTCCGGCTCCCAGGCTTGCGCATCGTGAGTGTGGGCGGCCATCGCACCGTCGGCGTGCTGATGCATTTCAACAGCGGCCGGTTCGGCTTGTTCGTAAGTCTCGGCCTGCAATATCAGCGGAGCGACCCAGAAGCTTTGCAGCAGGGTCAGCAGCAGGGCGGCCAGCAGCCCGGTGAAGCCTGCGGTTTGCGCAATACGCTTGATCATGTCGACAGCTCTCAGTGGCACGGGAACGCGGAGCTGTGACGGGTATCGTGGGCGGCGTTGTGCACCGCTTCGATGTGCGAGAAGCCGGCGAAATACACAAGGCACGCACCCAGGATCGACGCGCAGACGGCGGCGGTCAGACGTTGGGTCAGGGTTGAAGTGGTGCTCGCGGCTGTGTGTTCGGCGCTGCTGATGATCGACATGGCGTTTCCCTCTGGTCTGTCAGTGGGGAATAAGAGCGCATGCAAACCCCCTCGCGACCAGCACGCAGAGGTTCAAACAGCGCCCGCCCACCGCGGGTTTGTTGGTTCAGTGATCGTACTGGTCACTTTGTGTTGCGGGCCGGTCTCCGGGCTCACGAGGGGGCAGGCGTTTGCCTGATCCTGCAAGCGCCACCTTCCCATGCCGTAGTAGCACAGTGGATCTGACGCTTCGCTCGCTTACCGTTGCGGGGGCAGCACCGGACTGACATGGCTTAAGAGTAAAGCACATGATTCACCGGTTTCCCGTTTCACCCTGTGAAGGGCACCCGTAACAAGGTGCGTAGGAGAGCATGGGCGGGGGCTGGGCGTCAATTGGCAAGGGTTCTCAACTCGAAACCCAGGTGACTTCATCGCGAGCAGGCTCGCTCCTACAGGGGAATGCGATCAACTGTGGGAGCGAGCCTGCTCGCGATGGGGCCGGTGGCGGCGCTACAAGACATTGACCCGCCCCAATACCATGCGTAGCCTTGCGCTTTCGAGGTTCTTCGGCGTTTGTCGAAGCTAAGAAGGGAACGCGGTCGATGCCGCGGCTGCCCCCGCAACTGTGAACGGTGATGTTCGTTGCCACGCCACTGCTGACTCAATCCATGAGGCCGGCGGGAAGGCGCAGCGAATGCCAGGCTCAAGACCGGCACACCGTCAGCCAGGAGACCTGCCTCGTCACAGATTCTCACTTTCAACCGGGCGGGGTGATCCGGTGGCGAACTCTTCAGGCACGCGCGTCCGCGTTGTCGGTCGTCGTCCCGTATGCCCGCCACCTTAGCCATAGGGCATCCGATGAAAACACTGGCCAAACTCCCCGTCACCATCGTCACCGGCTTTCTCGGCTCGGGTAAAACCACGCTGCTGCGGCACATGCTCGACAACGCCCAGGGTCGCCGCATCGCGGTGATCGTCAACGAATTCGGTGAGTTGGGTATCGATGGCGAAATCCTCAAGCAATGCTCCATCGGTTGCACCGAAGAGGAAGCCAACGGCCGTGTCTATGAGCTGGCCAACGGCTGCCTGTGCTGCACCGTCCAGGAAGAGTTCTTCCCGGTGATGCGCGAACTGGTGGCCCGTCGCGGCGATCTTGACCATATCCTCATTGAAACGTCCGGCCTGGCCCTGCCCAAACCGCTGGTGCAAGCCTTCCAGTGGCCGGAAATCCGCAGCGCCTGCACGGTGGATGCGGTAATCACCGTGGTCGACAGCCCGGCCGTCGCCGCCGGCACCTTCGCTGCCTTCCCGGATCAGGTCGACGCCCAGCGCAAACTCGACCCGAACCTGGACCATGAATCGCCGCTGCACGAACTGTTCGCCGACCAGTTGGCCAGCGCTGACCTGGTAATCCTCAACAAAACCGACCTGATCAACCCGGCCGACCTGGCCCGGGTGCGCCTGGAAGTCGCCGAAGAGTTGCCGCCAGCGGTGAAAATCGTCGAAGCCAGCAGCGGTCGCCTGCCGCTGGACGTGCTGATCGGTCTGGGTGCCGGCTCCGAAGAACACATCGACAGCCGTCATAGTCACCATGACCATCATCACGATGGCGACGACGATCATGACGACCACGATCACGACGCCTTCGATTCGATCTCCATCCAATTGCCGCAAGCTGACGAAAGCCTGCTGATGGACGCGCTGACCCAACTGGTGGTCCAGCACGGCATCTTGCGAGTCAAGGGTTTTGCGGCAGTCCCGAACAAACCGATGCGCCTGCTGATCCAGGGCGTGGGCACACGTTTCGACAAGCACTTCGACCGCCAGTGGGGTGCTGAAGAAGCGCGAGTCACCCGCCTGGTGCTGATCGGCCAGGAACTGGACGCCACGGTTCTCGAAGCGCAATTGCGCGCCGCGCTCAGCGTGTAAGCCATGCACCTGCTAAGGACCCAGCCCGGCGGTTTCGTGTCGGATGACAACATTGCCGACCTTGGACAAACCCCCGCCGAGCTGGTGATCCTGTGCAGCGGCGATTCCAGCCTGGCGCTGCTCGCCGAAGCGGCGCAGCAATTGCCCGGCGATTACCCGAGCGTGCGCCTGGCCAACCCGATGCAGGTGCAGAACCATGCTTCGGTCGATTTGTACGTCGATGAAGTGCTGCGTCACGCCAAGGTGATCCTGATTTCGCTGCACGGCGGCATCGCCTATTGGCGTTACGGCATCGAACGCCTGGTTGAACTGTCGCAGCGCGGTGTGCAGGTGATTCTGGTGCCGGGCGATGATCGCCCGGACCCGGAGCTCAGCGACCTGAGCACAATCGGCGCGGAGGATCGTGACCGGCTCTGGCAGTTTTTGCGTCAGGGTGGCATGGGCAACGCCCTGGACTTTTTCCGCTGCCTGGCCAACCGCTGGCTGGCCCGTGATTACACCTGGGGCGAGCCACAAACCCTGCCACGCACGGCGATTTACCATCCGCACCAACATTTTGTCGCGCTGAGCGACTGGCAAGCCGACTGGCACGCGGGTCAACCGGTGGCGGCGGTGCTGTTTTACCGCTCGCATTTGCAGGCGGCGAACACCGCTTTCATTGATGTTTTTTGCCAGCGCTTGCAGGCGGCGGGGTTGAATCCGTTGCCGATTGCGCTGGCCAGTCTGAAAGAGCCAGCTTGCCTTTCCATGGTCGAGGACTGGCTCGACGAGGCCAGCGTCTCGGTGATCCTGAACACCACCGGTTTCGCCCAGTCCAGTCCCGAAGCGCCGCATCTGCGGCCGTTCCGTCGCAATATTCCGGTGATCCAGGCGATTTGCGCCCAGGACAACGAACCGGGTTGGCGTGCCAGTGAACAGGGGCTTGGTCCTCGCGACCTGGCGATGCACATTGCCTTGCCGGAACTGGACGGGCGCATCATCAGCCGCCCGATCAGTTTCAAGGACCTGGCGTGGCGCAGTGAGCGCAGTCAGTCGGATGTGGTTTGCTACCGGCCTGCACCTGCGCGTATGGACTTCGTTGCCGAACTGGCGCGGCGCTGGGTCGATCTGGCGCGGGTGCCCAATACTGAAAAACGCATTGCCTTGATCCTCGCCAATTACCCGACCCGCGACGGCCGCATCGGCAACGGCGTCGGCCTCGATACTCCGGCGGCGGCGCTGAACATTCTGCGGGCGCTGCATGCTGAAGGTTACCCATTGCCGGCCGAATTGCCGGACAGCGGCACCGCGCTGATCCAGCAGTTGCTGGGCGGTGTCAGCAACGATCTCGATACCCTCGACCTGCGTCCGTGCCAGCAAAGCCTGGGGATGGATGATTATCTGGCGATGTTCAATGCACTGCCCGAAGTCAATCGCGCGGCGGTGCTCGAACGTTGGGGCGCACCGGAAAACGACCCCATGTGCCGCAGCGGACGGATGATGATCGCCGGCTTGCGATTTGGCCTGACCTTCGTCGGCATTCAACCGGCGCGGGGTTACCAGGTCGACCCGAGCTCGGTGTATCACGACCCGGACCTGGTCCCGCCCCACGGTTACCTGGCGTTTTACTTCTGGCTGCGCAACACCTACGGCGCTCACGGCGTGATCCACGTCGGCAAGCACGGCAACCTCGAATGGCTGCCGGGCAAAGGCGTGGGGCTCTCGGAAAACTGCTGGCCGGATGCACTGCTCGGGCCGCTGCCGAACATCTACCCGTTCATCGTCAATGACCCGGGCGAGGGGGCCCAGGCCAAGCGGCGCACCCAGGCGGTGATCATCGATCACTTGATGCCACCGCTGACCCGCGCCGAAACCTACGGCCCACTGCGCAACCTCGAACTGTTGGCCGACGAGTATTACGAAGCGCAGCTGCTCGATCCGCGACGCGCCCGCGAGTTGCAGCGCGACATCCTGCAACTGGTGCGTGACACCCACATCGACCGTGAACTGCAGCTGGACGAACAGCTCAACAGCGATGCCGACGCGGCGATCTGGTTGCCGCGACTCGACACTTACCTGTGCGACTTGAAAGAGTCGCAGATCCGCGATGGCCTGCATGTGTTTGGCGAGTCGCCCACCGGTCGTTTGCGTATCGATACCCTGCTGGCGTTGTTGCGCATTCCACGGGGCGATGGCCGTGGTGCGCAGTCGAGCCTGCTGCGTGCATTGGCCAAGGCCTTTGCGTTGGGCTTCGACCCGCTCGATTGTGCGCTGGCCGAACCGTGGACAGGGCCGCGCCCCGAGGCTCTTGAGAACATCAGCGAAGAGACCTGGCGCACGGCGGGCGATACCCGCGAACGCCTGGAGTTGTTCGCCGCACAGTTGATTTCGGACGTTTTGAATAGCACCTGTAGGAGCGAGCCTGCTCGCGATGGTGTGTCAGCCACATTGATGTCAACTGATACACCATCGCGAGCAGGCTTGCTCCTACAGGGGGCAGGCTGGGCAGAGGTGAGCACCATCATCGATAGCCTGCGCGAGGTGGTCGCCCCGCGCCTGGACGCCTGCGGCCCCGCAGAAATGCGCGGCTTGCTCGACGCCCTGAGCGGTCGCTTCGTTCCGGCCGGTCCCAGCGGCGCGCCGAGCCGTGGGCGTCTGGACGTGCTGCCCACCGGGCGCAACTTTTATTCGGTGGACGTGCGCAACCTGCCGACCACCACGGCGTGGCGCATCGGGTTCCAGTCGGCCAACCTGATTCTCGAGCGACACCTGCAAGACCACGGCGATCATTTGCGCCAGCTCGGTCTGTCGGTGTGGGGTACCGCGACCATGCGCACCGGCGGTGATGACATCGCCCAGGCGATGGCGTTGATGGGCGTGCGTCCGGTCTGGGCCACCGGCAGTCAGCGGGTCGACGATTTCGAGATTCTGCCGTTGAGTTTGCTTGACCGTCCGCGGGTGGATGTGACCTTGCGTGTGTCCGGGTTCTTCCGCGATGCCTTTGCCAATCTGATTCGCTTGTTCGACGCGGCGGTGCAAGCGGTGGCCGACCTCGATGAGCCGGACGACCTCAATCCACTGGCGGCCAAGGTGCGCGCCGAGCGTGCAGCCTTGCTGCAGACGGGTCTTGATGAAGACGCGGCGCGACGTCAGGCCGGCTGGAGGATTTTCGGGGCCAAACCCGGTGCCTACGGCGCGGGTGTGCAGGGCGCCATCGACGGTCGGCTGTGGCAAACCCGCGAGGACCTGGCCGAGGTTTACCTCAACTGGGGCGGCTACGCTTACGGTGGATCTGATGAGGGCACCGCTGCTCGTGAACAGTTCACCCAGCGCCTGAGCCAGGTACAGGCGGTGCTGCAAAACCAGGATAACCGCGAGCACGATCTGCTCGACTCCAACGATTACTACCAGTTCCAGGGCGGCATGCTGGCGGCGGTGGAAAGCCTGAAAGGCGAGGCCGCGGCCAGCTATCATGGCGACCACAGCCAGCCGGACCTGCCGAAGATTCGCACCTTGAAGGAAGAGCTGAACCGGGTGATCCGTTCCCGGGCGGCCAATCCAAAGTGGCTCGAAGGCGTTAAACGTCACGGCTACAAAGGTGCGTTCGAAATGGCCGCGACGGTCGATAACCTGTTCGCCTTCGACGCCACCACGCAGCTGATCGACGATCACCAGTACGCGTTGCTGGCCGATGCCTATTTGCTCGATCCGGACACCCGGGATTTTGTTCGCGAACACAATCCCCATGCCTTGCGCGACATGACCGAGCGCATGCTCGAGGCGCAACAACGGGGGATGTGGAAGGAACCAGGCGAGTACCGCGAGGCACTGGAGAATTTGTTGCTGGACATAGAAGAAGACGGCTAATCACCGCAAATCCTGTAGGAGCGAGCTTGCCCGCGAAGGCAATTTGTCAGCCAACGATGATGTTGAATGTAATTGCCACTTCGCGAGCAAGCTCGCTCCTACAGGGATTGGGGCGCCTGTGAGATCACCGACCATGACCGAGATAGAACAATGACCGACACTCCGCATTTCCCGCTCTCCGCCGTGGTCGGCGCCGACGATTTGAAGCTGGCCCTGTGCCTGACCGCCATCGACCCGAAAATCGGCGGCGTGCTGATCGAAGGCCCGCGGGGCATGGCCAAGTCGACCCTGGCCCGTGGTCTGGCGGACCTGCTGGCCAGCGGTCAGTTCGTCACATTGCCATTGGGTGCCACCGAGGAACGATTGGTGGGCACCCTCGACCTCGATGCGGCCCTGAGCGAAGGTCGCGCGCAATTTTCTCCCGGCGTGCTGGCAAAAGCCGATGGCGGCGTGTTGTATGTCGATGAAGTCAATCTGTTGCCCGATCACCTCGTTGACCTGCTGCTCGATGTGGCTGCCAGCGGCACCAATCTGGTCGAGCGTGATGGCATTTCCCATCGGCACTCGGCGAAATTCGTGCTGATTGGCACCATGAACCCGGAAGAGGGTGAGCTGCGTCCACAACTGCTGGACCGTTTCGGCTTGAACGTCGCTCTCGCAGGCCACACAGCTCCCGTCGAGCGCGGTCAGATCATCCGTCGTCGCCTGGATTTCGACAGCGATCCGCAAGGTTTCTGCGCCGAATGGGAGTCGGCGCAGGCGTCTCTGCGCGAACGTTGCCAGAACGCTCGCAATGCACTGGCGAGCATCCCCCTCGACGATGCCGCGCTGGCGCAGATCACCGAGCGTTGCTTTGCTGCCGGCGTCGATGGTCTGCGGGCCGATCTGGTCTGGCTACGCGCAGCTCGGGCTCATGCGGCCTGGCGCGGAGCGAATGCCATTGGCGAAAAAGATATCGACGCAGTCGCCGAGTTTGCCTTGCGTCATCGTCGTCGCGAACATTCGCCACCGATGCCGCACCAATCACCCGTAGCACAGCCGCCTTCCAGTCAGAACCCCAACCCGAGCGAAGGTCAGGGCCAGTGGGGCGAAATGCCCGCTCAAGCGCTGCCGGTCGGCGCTCGACGTGAAGTGCCGAGCTGGCCAAAAAAGCCCTAGGCATTCGCCCTCGATCAGACGCGGGGGCGAATGCCAGACCCCGTGCAGGACGGCTGGATAGCGGTAAACAGGGCAAGCGTCACGCAGCCCTGAGCGGATCGATCGATTGGCCCGGCACCTTGCTCAATGGCCGACCTCGTCAGCGCGACGATGTGCGGTTTCATCTGCGCACCCGCAGCCCTCATGAATTATGGCTGGTGATCGTCGACGCCTCGGCTTCGACCCGGCGTCATCAGGCATTGAGCGATGCCAAGGGCCTGCTGGCGCAACTGTTCGACGATGCCTATCGACAGCGTGCGCGCTTGGCTTTACTGACGGCCAACGGTCATGTGCCGAAGTGGCAGGTGCAAGGGTTGAAAGCCTCTGCGGATTTGCGCGACTGGCTCGAAGGGCTCGGTGCCGGCGGCGGTACGCCGATGTTGGCGGCGGTGGGTGAGGCGGGGCGTTGGCTGGCGGTACGGCAAAAGCGCTTTCCGGCAGAACAGCAACGGCTATTGTTGGTGACCGATGGACGGATGAAGGAATGGTCAACGTTGCCGGCGCTGGATTGTCCGGGGCTGCTGATCGACATCGAGCGCGGGCCGATTCGCCTCGGACGGGCTAAAGTGTTGGCGGATCAATTGCAAACGCATTATCAGCATATCGATGATTTGTAGCCGAAAAGATCGTCACAGGAGTGACCCATGCGCGTTCTAGCCCGCAATGATCAGGACGATTTTCGCGTCAAAGCCTACGCTGGCACCAACGGTGTGCTGCTGGCCATCGACCTGGCCGAATCCCGTCGCATTGGCCTGTTGGGTTTTGCCATTGAAAAACAGCAGGGCAGCAAACCCTGGATGTTTCTGTTCAATAGCCTGACGTTCCCGGACAAGGACCATACCTTCCCCCGGTTTCACGCCACGCCCAGCGATATCGCACCGTTACAGAAATTCCGCTGGGCCGATTACGCGGTCAATCCGGGGATGACGATCCATTATCGGGTCTACCCGGTCTACGGCAGCCACAATGCGCCACAACTGGGTGAGTGCCTGGAGGTAACGGTCACCTCCGACGATGGCCATCCCGGCAACCAAAGCGTCAACTTCAACCGCGCAGTAGCCGCCAGTCAGGCGTTCGAGCGCAAGTTTCCCGATCTCGATGCACTCATTGGCAAAAAGAACAAGCTGCCCATCGAAGCCTGGCCCGATGCCCCGCGTAGATGGTTGGAGAACGGTTTGCTCGGGCGCTTGTTGGGGTTTATCGCGCGTGCTGTCGATGGCCAGTGGGCGCTGGATATCGCCATCTATGAGTACCAGTTACAGGTGATAGTCGACGCAGTGGAGGCTGCGCTGGAACGCGGCGTGAAAGTTCGCGTCCTTTATCACGCGCAGCCGGGCGAAGACACTACCGCCTTGAACGAGGTCAGCCTGAAAAATATCCCCCAGGCGAACAAACGCGGGCGGGTCACCCACAATATCTTTCACAACAAGTTCATGGTCTTGAGTCGGCTAGACGCAGCGGGGCAGCATCAGCCTGAAGCGGTACTCTGCGGCAGTACCAACTTCACCCCCAACGGCGTTTACCGTCAGGCCAACGTGGTGCATGTGCTGGACGATACGCGGCTCAGTACCCGTTATCTGCAAACCTTCGAGCAGGTCTGGAGCACGCCGGCGGATGTCGGCGCCACGCGGCAATGGATCACGCAGCACAACCCGATGGATCCGACGCAGGCACTTTTCGCCGGGTTCTCGCCGCGCTCGGGCGGGGGTGACCTGGATGAGTTCGTCTCGATCATCGATGCCGCGAAAAAGGACGTGCTGTTCGTCACTGCGTTCGCCTTACCCGACGCCATCCTCAACGCCTTGCTCGGCTTGCCCCATGACGACATCCTGCGCTATGGCCTGCAAAACACCGCCAGCGAAATCACCGGGTTTCACGCCGACCGCACCGCTGAATTCACCACCGTTGCCCTGCTCGACAAAGGGCTGGAAGGCTGGCTCCAGGAAAGCAGGGAGGGTCAGAAGGGCAATATCCTGGTGCACACCAAAGCCATCGTCACTGACTTCACCAGTGATGCGCCGACGATCATAAGCGGTAGCCACAACCTCAGCGACGCAGCCAGCAACGGCAATGACGAAAACTATCTGATCATTCGCGGCGATACCGATCTGGCAGACCGTTATGGCCTGGAGTTGCTGCGGTTCTACGAGCATTACCGCTTTCGTTATTTCGCGAAAAAACTTGCGCTCAAGCAGGTCCAGCCGTTGGCGACGGATAACAGCTGGACTGATCACTATTACCGCGCGGGGGATCTACGGATGTTGTCGCGACTGCGGTTTACCGGCCAATAGCGATCCATCAGTCCGCGCTCATGGCCCGGCGATACTGACGCGTGCGTTTGGCGATGTATAACTGATCAATAATCAACGCCAACAACGCCGAAACCTTGGGTCGGGTTTTGCGTCCACGGCTCAAGTGATGCAGCTGGAATTTGACCACCGCCATGCATTTCCAGAAAGTACGCCTCCCGCGCCAGGGTCCGGCCGTCACGCGCTTCGCCTTGCATGGCCGGTGCTTCCTAACTACCGCCGGAGAGTTCCAGCAGGTCGATCGGTTGTTCGTTGAGCCACGGGATCACCTGCCGTGCATCATCGGCATTGAAACTACCGCGCTGGAAGTCCGCTGAGTTGAGCTTTACCGACACACAAAATTGCGGCGACACCGCGTGGCGAACCGCCGCGACGACGGACAACAGCAGGCGCGCACGATTTTCCAGCGAATCGCCCCATTGATCGGTGCGCCGATTGGTGAGCGGCGAAAGGAATTGGCTGATCAGGTACCCGTGAGCGGCGTGGATCTGCACACCGGTAAAGCCGGCTTTCTCCGCCAGTGCGGCGCTGGTGGCGAAGCGTCGGATCACCTCCTGGATATCGTCCTCGTTCATGGGTTTGGGTTCGGCGAATATCTTCGAAAACTGGCCGAGATCCAGCGCAACCGCCGATGGCGCCAAGGCTTGCTGGCCGAGGTTGGCCATGGTCTGGCAGCCAGGAAGGTTGAGCTGCACTCAGAAATGCGCACCGCCGGCCCGGCCGACACTTGCCCACTGGCGGAAGCGTTCCAGGTGGCGCTCGTCTTCCCGCGCGATTCCGCCGGGGCCGGTCATGGCGAGGTTCTCTTCCATAGGGGCTTTGGCAATGCGATTGCCGATGGTCTGGCCGTTGGGCAATTTCAACGTTCGGAAGGGCGACATGCTTGACTCCTCGTAGTGATGAGCAGTGGCCAAGCTTAAAGTTAACTTTAATGCCAAGCGAATAAATGAGGCCCTGATGAAAATTGGTGAACTGGCACAGTTGAGCGGGTTGACTGCATCGCGCATCCGCTTTTACGAATCTCAGGGCTTGATCCGCCAGGTCGAGCGCTCTGCCAATGGTTATCGGCGTTATTCGCAACAGGCGCTGCAGACCCTGCAACTCATCCAGTGCGCACAACAGGCCGGTTTCAGCCTGGAAGAGCTCAAGCAATTGCTGCCGGATACTGTGACGGGCGCGTTCAAGCACAGTGAGTTGATGGCCGGCCTGCATCGCAAGATCGAGCAGATCGAAGAGATGCAACGGCACCTGGCCCATAGCAAGGCGCAGTTGCTGGGGTGGATCGACACTATTCAGGCCCGACCCGAAGGCATGAGCTGCGATGAAAATGCCGAACGGGTGATGACGTCATTCAAGCACTAGATCAGCCTTGGACATGGAAGCAGGCCTGCTCGCGGATTGGATGGATCGGTTCATAAGCTCAGCCGGCGCCGATTTTTTCAACACGTCGTCTTCAATGGTTTTGTACATCGCCGACCTTGCTGTTGTACTGGTTGTCGAGAATCACCTTACCCCAGGGTCGGTAGCGCAAGGAGAAAACCGACGTCGGGTGGCAGCCCGGCGTTGTTGATTGCGGGGCCATCGGTTCAGCGCGGAAAGGTTGTCCGGCAGCACTGACTTGCCGGAAGGCTTCCCTGACGATACCGATGGAGCAGGGCAGTGCATTGGCGTAGCCGTTGCGAACCACGGGTGGCAAGCGTCCAGTGCCGGCTCCGTCCTGCCACCACACCTGGATTGCGGCGTTGGCCACTTCGCCCAGCCACTGGCCATTCACCTGTGGCGCAAGTTTGCCGACGCTGAACACGCTGATGTGCAGCGGCGCGTCGAGCTTGCCAGCGAAATCCTTGAGTTGGCGTTGCAGGGTTTGCCGACGATCGAGCGGTAGAAAGTGCGAGTCATCCAGTTCCATGGGTAAATACCAGCCGCTGACCGGGAGTTTCCAGTCCTTGCGCAACGTCTGCTGCCGGGCCAGCGACAGCCCCAGTTGCGCCTGCCAGTAGGTCGCCAGCCCGGCACTGTCCAGCTCATCGATGCGCTGGTAATAGGCCGGGTCCATGCGCAGGCCCAGCACCAGTTTCAGGCCTTGGGCCTGGGCCAGTTTCAGGCTGGTCGCGAGCCAGCCGTTGGCGCCGCCGAAGTCCGAGTCACCGTAGGCCGTCCACTGCACGATCACCGTGTGCGTGCCTTGGCGGGCAGTTTCCTGCCAGATTCGCTGCCATTGCGCCTGGCTCAGACTGGCATCGGCATTGAGTGGCTGATAGAAAATCCGCTCGTCAGCATGGGTCGCCACGCCGCCCAGCAACAGGTACAACGCCAAAAGAAGTCGCCTCATCAGAAATTCAACTCCACGCCCAGCAGCACGCCGTTGCCGCCTTCATACAGATTGCCGCCCAGCGATTGTTGATACTCGGTGCGGACCGTCAGGTGCGCGCGATAGGCGTTGTAGATATTGTCGTTGAACCACCATTGCCAACGCAGGCCGAGACCGGTGCGCAGGTCCTGGCGCCAGTCGTTGCTCGGATCCTGACTGGCGAATTCGAGAAAACCATACGGCATAAGAGTTTGCGCGCTGTTGAACGGCAGCTTCCAGGTGTGCCCTTGCTGGAAGCGCGATAACCATTGATGGTCACCGGCCTTGGTCCACCACGCTGCGTCGAGATAGAGGAAACGTTCCTCCCAATCACTTTCGTCGACGCGCCAGTCATTGCGATATCGCCCCTGATCGAGGAACGACGCGGTGGCGCGCAGGAGATAGTCGGTGGTGGTGTGCCCATCGTCACGATGATCGTCCGCCTGATCGGACACCTTTTCCGGGGCCAGCATCTGGCCGAGGCTCAGGCCGTGGTTGTCCTGATCATCGAACTGGCTTTGCTTGTAGATCTCACCGTAGAAGTTGATGTTGGCAGTGCCCCAGGGCTTGTAGCGCAGGCCGACGCCGGTGCCGAGGGATTCGGCGTAGCTCGACCGGCCCACGCTGCCAAGCAACACCCGGCCATAGACCGACAGCGTGCTGCCGGCGCGGCTGGGTTCATCGCCCAGTGCGTGGTCCCACATGGCCAGTTGCACGTTCTGTGAACTGGAGCGTCGCTGTGTGCCGATGCTGTCGTCGGGACGCAGGATGTCGTTGGTCGATATCCCGGCCGGCGACCAGGTACTTGCGATGGTGACTGAGTCGCGACGAGAAAGGCTTTCGTGAGCGCGACGCTGGCGATAGCGCCGCGCTTCCATGCTGCCATCCTCGTCATCGGCGGCCACCGGGCTCTGCTCCAGGTCGATCACGCGCTCCAGTTCCTTGCGTGCCGAGGCGCTGTCCTCGACCTCGTCGTAACGCCAGGCCAGGGTTTCGCCGAGGCGATAGTCTTCCGGGAAATCCTGGGTGGCGCGTTGCAGATACGGGATGGAGCGGGCGCGTTCCGCCTTGGTCTCGGCACCGGCCAGGCGCACGCCGTAATCGGCACGATAACGGGGATTGTCCGGTTCGCGCCGCGCCGCTTCGGCCAGCCATTCGGTACTTTGTTGCAGGTCGCCGGCCTTTTGCGCAGTGACCGAAGCCGCATAGTAATGCTCGGCATCCGGTACCAGCTGCAGGGCGGAACGCTGGCGTTGCAGCGCGAGGGTGTGATCGCCCTGGGCATCGGCAATCGCCGCGCCCAACGTCCACTCATTGGCACCACGGGTGCGGCTTAGTTGCCAGTAGCGTTCAGCTGTTTGCGTGGCGCCGATATTCAGGGCGCCGCGGCTGGCGGTGAGGCGGGCATTGTCGCTGAGTTCGGCATCCGCAATGCTGCGCCAGATGGCCAGGGCACCGGCCGAGTCTCCGGCAGCCTCCAGGGCGTAGGCGAGTGGCAGGCGAGTGTTCTGGTCACCCATTTTTTCGGCGGTCTGGTAATACACCACTGCTTCACCGGGACGCTCGGGCATTGCACAACGGCCGAGGGCGCGGTAGTCGCCCCCGGCTTGCGGGTGATCGCCAATCGCCTGTTGAACCGCGCGGCACTGGCTGTTTTCCGCCAGTTGTGCCAGCAGTTGCCCGCGAGTGGCGGGGTCGACGCGGTTGAGCAACGAAACGATACGTTGCTGTTGTGTTGGGGTCGGTGTCGACGCGGCATACAACCCCGCCAATCGTTGCAGCAGGGGCGTCGGCAGCTCGCCGCCGTGGCGGTCGAAGGCGCTCTCGAGCAATTGCTGCGCATGTTCCCGCTGGCCGGCTTTCAGCGCCAGGTAGGTAGCCTGGTTGAGTGAGTTCAGGTTGCCGGTCTGCTGGTAATGCCGCTCCCAGAATGCCGCCGCCTGGGTATCGTGATCCGATGCCTGGAGCAGTTCAGCGCGGCGTTTGACCACGTCGGCGGTTTGCTGCTGGCTGGCGAGATAGGCCATGATTTTGTCGCTGCGGCCCTCATCCTGCCAGGCGTCCAGTAGACGTTCACGGCGTTGCGTGTCCCACGGTTCCGGCAAACGAGTGTTTTGCAGCAGTTCGGTGGCTTGCAGGCGCTGGGCGAGTATCAGCCAGGTCTGCGGATCTGCGTCGGGCGGGCAGCTTTGCAACTGACTGAGTGCGGCTTGCGGTGCGTGGCGGGACAGCCACTCGGCCGTCTCAAGGCAGGGACGCTGCAACTCGCCACTCAAGCGTTGCACCGTTGCGCTGTCGCCGGTTTGCCGCGCCAGTTCCCACAGGCGCTGACGCTGGGTCGGATCGGCCAGATCGGCGGGCGGCAGCGATTGCATCCAGCGTTGCGCCTGCTGAATGTGGCCCATGGCAATCGTCCGATCGACCATGGCCTGTCGAGTCTTGCGCGCGGCTTCCGGGCTTGGTGCTGTTTGCAGCAATTGCTGCAAAGGTTGCTCGTCGAGGCGTTGCACGTAGGCGTTGGCCAGGCGTTGCCAGCTTTGGGCATCGAGTTGTTGGTTCGCGGCCAGGGGTGCCAGTTCTTTGATGGTGCCATCCCAATCGCGCAACTGCTCGGACCAATTGGCCCGGGCCAGTTGCAGAACGCGCTCATCACCTTTGGGTGGCAGTTGCGCCAGCCAGTCATGGGCCGCGGATGCGCCGCCGCGCTTGGCCAGGCTGGCGCTGTAGGCCTGCCATAGGCGCACGCGCTGGTCCAGATTGCTGGTGGCTATCCACTGCTCCACCTTTTCACTTTCCGGCGGATCCTGTTCGATCCAGGCCAGGCGCAGGTTGAGCAGGGTGTCGCTGTTGGCCGGGGTATCCGGTAGCGCTTGCACGGCGTCTTCGTAGCGATGCTGCTTGACCAGCGATTGCACCAGTAGCGCCCGCGCTTCATCGTTTTCTGGCACTTTACTCAGCAGGTGGCGCATCAGCCGTTCGACTTCTTTCCAGTTGCCGTTTTTCGCTTCGCGGTAACTGCGGTCCATATAGGGATAACTGCGGAACTGATCGAAATCGGTCAATGGTTCGGCCTGCACCCACGCCGTCGTGTTCAGACAGAGCAACAGGCTGCCAGCCATCAAGGTTTGACGATGGACAGGCTTCATGCGACCTCCCTGGCAATGCGGTAGGCAGCGTGCTGCTCGCTCGCCTGATCGGCCAGGGCCTGTTCGAGGATTTCCTGGGTGATCATGCCGCGGTCTATCAAGTGTTCACCCAGAGACATTTTTTCCGCATCGAAATCGATCAGCGCCTGATTGAACAGGGTTGGCGGTACCATGCCGCGCACTTGCAGCAGATTGCCCAGCAGTACTTGGTGATGGCTGACGCGCTCAATCAAGTCTTCGTCGTCCTGATGTTGCTCAAGCACGCCAAGCATCTGATGTACTTCCTCGTTTTGACGAGGGCTGGCGTACCAGTAGCGGATCCCCAGGGTAACCCGGCCCTGTGGTGCGAGGCGACAATGCACCGGGCGTTTCAGTTGACGGCTGATGGCCCCCAGAGACACCTGGCTCACTGGACCCTCGGAGGCCAGCACCAGGGTTTCGTTTTCCTCGGCGACCGGCAGCACGCCGTAGTGTGTGGCGATTTTGCGTGGCACGGCGTCGATCAGGCGTTTGTCGAGTTTGAACGGATTGAGTGGCGCCCATTCCAGGTGCAGCTGTTCGGCCAGGGTCTGCACCAGTTGAGTGGTGTCGATGTGTCCGCGCAGCAGCAGTTCGTGACCCAGGCGCCGGCGTACCGGGTTGGTGATCGCGGCTTCGAGTTGATCCTCAGTGAGCAAGCCTTTTTCCACCAGCCGATGGCCCAGCGGGGTGCGCTGGGCCAGGGCCAGGGCCGGAAACTCATGAGTGGTCTTGTCCCAGGCGACGCGACGTGAATCGCCCATTTCCATCACCTGGCGTAGCGCCCGAAGGTTGGCGAAGAAATTGACGAAATTGCTCCACATCATCCGGGGGGCTGATAGCAGCCCTTCGCCCAGACCGTAATAACGGGTGACAAACCAAGCGCGCTGAAACAGGCGATTGAGCAGCATGAAACCGTTGAGCCACAGCAGGGTCACCAACAATGCGCTGTCTTCTAGGATCGATGGAAACCGCCAGGCATTCGGCGCGATTACTGTGACCAGCCACATCGTCAGCAACAGCAGAAGCAGAATGTTCACCAGGAAGCTCAACAGGTACGCAATCAGGCCACGGCGGTCGCGCCACAGAAAATAATTGAGCAGGCCCTTGGGGCTCCAGCCCAGATTCTTGGTGCCCTGGAACACAATGCCGACGATCCAGCGCGACTTCTGCCGGATCGCGTGCTGCAAGTCCCGGGGAAAGTGTTCGCGCACGCAGATCACCTGGGAGAAGGCGCGGTCCATGCCCAACACCCATGGCTGCTCCAGTGCCAGTTTCGGGTCGGTCACCGAATACCGGGCAAAGATGCACTTCATGCCTTTTTGCTTGAGGCGAAAACCGATGTCGTAGTCTTCGGTGAGGCTCTGCACGTCGAAGGCGATACCGTCACCGTCCTCGAGCAGGGCACTGATGGCCTTGCGACTGAAACAGGTGCCGACCCCGGCGCTGGGCACTTGCCCGGTCAGCGCTTCACGCACGATGACGTCCTTGCCATGGTTTTCGGCGAACTCGTCGACGTAGTGCCCGGCAGTAAAGCCATTCCATTCGGGGGCGTAGGGGTAGACCGGAATCTGGATCAAGTCCTTGGCCGGCAGCAGGTAGTTGAACAGGCGCAACTCCATGGGCGAAATCACGTCCTCGGCATCGTGCAGGATGAAGCCGGCGAACTGGATCTTTGCATCGTTTTCAAAACGCAGGATGGCGTCAATCACGTTGTTCAGGCAGTCGGCCTTGCTGGTTGGGCCGGGGCGTGCACACACCACTTTGTGCACGTTGGGATAATGCAGGCACACCGCATCGACGTCGGCCTGGGTCTCGGCGTCGTTGGGGTAGGTGCCGACGAAAATCTGATAGTTCTCGTAGTCGATGGTCGAGGCGGCCAGGCGCGCCATCTCGCCGACCACGCCGACTTCGTTCCACGCAGGCACCATGATCGCCAGGGGTTTTTCGCTGATGGTGTACAGCCGTTGCTCATCGGCGCGCTCGAATTTTTCATAGATCCGCCAGCGCCGGATCAATTTGCGGGTCCAGTACACCAGGTCGATGAACAGGTCATCGAGCCCGAGTATGAACATCAGCAGGGCCAGTGTAATCGCGAGGTATTTGAGTCCGAACAACGCATAGGCAAAGAGGTCGACAAACACCAGGCTCATACGGCTTTTCCAGCCGTACGGTGTTTGAGCCAGATGACGAGGCGATTGGCGATGCGCTCGCTGGCGTGTCCGTCGCCATAAGGACTATGGACCCGGCTCATGCGCTGGAAGGTGGCGTCATCATCGAACAACAGGCTCGACTCCTTGACGATACGGTCGGTGTCGGTACCCACCAGCACCACCGTTCCGCCTTCGAGCGCCAATGGCCGCTCCGTGACATCACGCAACACCAACAGCGGTTTGCCAATGGCCGGGGCTTCCTCCTGGATGCCACCGGAATCGGTGAGAATGAAATACGCGCGGCCCATCAGCCAGACGAAATGCCGGTAATCCTGCGGTGCCACCAGATAGATATTGGGTTTGTCCGCGAGAACGCCGTAGACCGCCTTTTGCACCTGCGGATTGAGGTGCACCGGGTAGACGAATTGCACATCGGGATAACGTTCGGCGAGGGTGGCCAGGGCCAGGCAGATGTTGCGAAAGCCGCTGCCGAAGTTCTCCCGGCGATGCCCGGTGATCAGCACCATGCGCCTGTTGTCGTCGAGCACGGCCAGCGGCGAGTCGGCGGCCGGTTGCCAGTGGATTTCCCGCTGGTGATTGCGCATCCATACCAGCGCATCAATCACTGTATTACCGGTGACCTCAATGTTGGTCTTGGACACACCTTCGCGCAGCAGGTTGCCTGCGTCATTGATGGTCGGCGCAAAATGCAGGTCGGCAATGACCCCGGTCAGTTGCCGGTTGGCTTCCTCCGGCCAGGGGGCGCGCAAGTTACCGGTACGCAACCCCGCCTCGACGTGGCCAATCGGCAACTGGCGATTGAAGGCGGCGAGAGCGGCCATGAAGCTGGTGGTGGTATCGCCGTGCACCAGCACGATATCTGGTTGCACTCGCTCGTAGGCTTTGTCGAGATGCCCCAGCAATTGTTCGGAGAGACCGTTGAGGGTCTGGCCCAGGGTCATCACCTGCAAGTCTTCATCGACTGTCAGTTCGAACGAGTCGAGGACCTGCTTGAGCATTTCCCGATGCTGGCCGGTGGAGCAGATGTTCAGCGTGATACCAGGCCAATTACGCAGGACCCGCGCCAGGGGGGCCATCTTGATGGCCTCCGGACGCGTACCGAAAACCATCATGACTTTAAATGTCATTAACTCTCCTGGGACCGCACACGCCGGATACGTCGCGGCTGCTAAAACCGGTAATTTCTTGGGCATAGAATAATGCAGTCGGATGGGGAGGTGTCCAATGAATGGCCCTGACTCGAAGGTCTTGCTTCGAATGGGTTCATGTGCGCCCGGTTGTGAACCGGATACCCGCTTCCTGTAGCCAACGGTAGCGTCTGCCTGCCCGTGCGTTTGGTAACGGTTTTTCCTCCCCTGACGCATCCATCTGATTCAAAACACTTTTCAATTCCCCCAGGATTCCGCCCATATCTTATGGCACACTTTCTGCTGTCTATTCCGTTGTTACACACCGTATTCCGGTATAGCGGAATAAACTAGCCTTGGAGTGCTTGCCATGCATCGCCGACCTTCCTTATTTAAAGCGTGTGTTTTTCTGTTCGCGGCTTCGGCCTCTGTCGTGGGTATCGCTCAAGCGGCAGACAGCAAGCTCGACAGCGTCCTGGCCCGCGGCAAACTGATTGTAGGCACCGGCAGCACCAACGCGCCGTGGCACTTCCAGGGCGCCGATGGCAAGTTGCAAGGCTTTGATATCGATATCGCGCGCATGGTGGCCAAGGGGTTGTTCAACGACCCGAGCAAAGTCGAGTTCGTGGTGCAGTCGTCCGACGCGCGTATCCCCAACCTGCTGACCGACAAGGTCGACATGAGCTGCCAGTTCATCACCGTGACCGCTAGCCGTGCCCAGCAAGTGGCGTTCACCCTGCCGTACTACCGGGAAGGTGTCGGCCTGCTGCTGCCGGCGAACAGCAAGTACAAGGAAATCGATGACATGAAGGCCGCCGGTGACAGTCTCACCGTGGCGGTGCTGCAAAACGTCTATGCCGAAGAGCTGGTGCACCAGGCGCTGCCCAAGGCCAAGGTCGATCAGTACGACAGCGTGGACCTGATGTACCAGGCCGTGAACTCCGGCCGCGCCGACGCGGCGGCCACCGATCAGTCTTCGGTGAAATACCTGATGGTGCAGAACACCGGCCGTTATCGCAGCCCGGCCTATGCCTGGAGCCCGCAGACTTATGCGTGCGCGGTCAAGCGCGGCGATCAGGACTGGCTGAATTTCGTCAACACCACCCTGCATGAGGCCATGACCGGCGTTGAGTTCCCGACTTACGCGGCATCGTTCAAACAGTGGTTCGGTGTGGATCTGCCAACGCCGGCGATTGGCTTCCCCGTCGAATTCAAATGATCCCGTGAGAGTGGGGCGCGCCAATGCGCCCCGCTCAAGGTACTGCTGACCATGAACTATCAGTTGAACTTTGCCGCCGTGTGGCGCGATTTCGACACCTTGCTGGCGGGGCTCGGTATGGGCCTTGAACTGGCGCTGGTGTCGATCGCCATCGGCTGCGTGATCGGCCTGATGATGGCGTTTGCCTTGCTGTCCAGGCATCGCGCATTGCGGGTGCTGGCGTCGGTGTATGTCACGGTGATTCGTAACACGCCGATCCTGGTGTTGATTCTGTTGATCTACTTTGCGTTGCCGAGCCTGGGGATACGCCTGGACAAGATTCCCTCGTTCATCATCACCCTGTCGCTGTACGCCGGGGCCTACCTGACCGAAGTGTTCCGCGGCGGTTTGCTGAGCATTCCCAAGGGCCTGCGCGAAGCTGGGCTGGCCATTGGCCTGGGCGAGTGGCAGGTCAAGGCCTACGTCACCGTGCCGGTGATGCTGCGCAATGTGTTGCCGGCCCTGTCGAACAACTTCATTTCGCTGTTCAAGGACACCTCGCTGGCGGCGGCGATTGCCGTACCGGAGCTGACCTATTACGCGCGCAAGATCAATGTCGAAAGCTACCGGGTGATTGAAACCTGGCTGGTGACCACGGCGCTTTATGTGGCGGCCTGTTACCTGATTGCCATGATGCTGCGTTACCTCGAACAGCGTCTGGCGATTCGCCGATAGGAGGCCCCATGTACGAATCCCCCAGTTGGTTGCATGAGTTGTGGGTGGCGCGGGAAGTGCTGTGGCAAGGCTTTCTGACCAGCGTCCAGGTGTCGGTGCTGGCGATTTTGCTCGGCACGCTGGTTGGCGTCGTCGCCGGGCTGGTGCTGACCTACGGTAAATTCTGGATGCGCGCACCGTTTCGTTTTTATGTCGATGTGATTCGCGGCACGCCCGTGTTCGTGCTGGTGCTGGCGTGCTTTTACATGGCGCCGGCGCTGGGCTGGCAGATCGGTGCGTTCCAGGCCGGTGCGCTGGGACTGACGCTGTTCTGCGGCTCCCATGTTGCCGAAATCGTGCGCGGTGCCTTGCAGGCCCTGCCGCTTGGGCAGATGGAGGCAAGCAAGGCCATCGGCCTGACGTTCTACCAGGCCCTCGGTTACGTGTTGTTGCCCCAGGCGCTGCGGCAGATTCTGCCGACCTGGGTCAATTCGTCGACCGAGATCGTCAAGGCCTCGACCCTGTTGTCGGTGATCGGCGTCGCCGAGTTGCTGCTCAGTACTCAGCAGATCATCGCCCGGACCTTCATGACCCTGGAGTTTTACCTGTTCGCCGGATTCCTGTTCTTCGTCATCAACTACGGCATCGAGTTACTCGGCCGGCATATTGAAAAGCGGGTGGCTTTGCCATGACTCAGACTCAAACCCATGCACAAAACGGCCAACCGCTGCTGGATATTCGCGGCCTGCACAAGCGTTACGACCAGCTCGAAGTGCTCAAGGGCGTCGATCTGACGATGCAGCGCGGCAATGTGGTGACGTTGATCGGTTCCAGCGGCTCGGGCAAGACCACGCTGCTGCGCTGCGTGAACATGCTCGAAGAGTTCCAGGGCGGGCAGATCCTGCTCGACGGCGAATCCATCGGTTATGACGAGGTCAACGGCAAACGCATTCGCCACCCGGAAAAAGTCATTGCCCGTCATCGTGCCATGACCGGCATGGCGTTCCAGCAGTTCAACCTGTTTCCGCACCTGACTGCATTGCAGAACGTCACCCTGGGTCTGCTCAAAGTCAAGAAACTGCACAAGGACGAGGCCGTGGTCCTGGCCGAGAAATGGCTGGAGCGCGTCGGCCTGCTGGAACGTCGCGATCACTTTCCCGGTCAGTTGTCTGGCGGTCAGCAGCAGCGCGTGGCGATTGCCCGCGCAATCGCCATGAACCCGAGCCTGATGCTGTTCGACGAAGTGACCTCGGCCCTGGACCCGGAACTGGTCGGCGAAGTGCTGAGCGTGATCAAGGGCCTGGCCGAAGACGGCATGACCATGCTGCTGGTGACCCACGAAATGCGCTTCGCCTTCGAGGTTTCAGACAAGATCGTATTCATGAATCAGGGGCGTATCGAAGAGCAGGGGCCGCCCAAGGACCTGTTCGAGCGCCCGCAATCGCCACGACTGGCGGAATTTCTCAAAAGCACTCGCTTTTAACGTCATTTTCAAAGCAGGAGAAACGCCCATGAGCATTACTCGTTACGGCACCGGAAGCACCGCCGCTGGCGGTCAGCCTCGCCCATTCGCCCGTGCCGTTGAAGCCGATGGCTGGCTGCACGTTTCCGGGCAGGTGCCGGCGCTGGACGGCGAGATCATTACTGGCGGCATTGTCGAACAGACCCACCAGACGATGAAAAACCTGATCGCGATTCTCGAAGAGGCCGGTTATGGCCTGGAAGACGTGGTGCGTGCTGGCGTGTGGCTGGAGGATCCGCGGGATTTCACGAGTTTCAACAAGGTGTTCTCCGAATACTTCAAACCGGAACATGCCCCGGCGCGGGCCTGCGTGCAGGCCAACATGATGGTCGACTGCAAGGTCGAGATCGACTGCATTGCGTACAAGAAAAAGGCTTGAGTCCGCGGTGACTGCATCGCGAGCAGGCTCGCTCCTACATTTGGAATGCGTTCCCTGTAGGAGCGAGCCTGCTCGCGATGGCGGCCTAACGGTCAACGCAGCACTCTGGTTAAACTCCCGGCGACTTTGAATGGGAACCACTGAAATGACCGAAGACACCATCAAGCGTCGGGCACGTGGTCTGGACCGGGCGTTCGATATCCTCGACTTCCTCAAGGAGATCGGCCAGCCCCTGCGCCCGAACGACATTGCCAACGGCATCGGCAGCCCAAAATCCACGGTCTACGAACTGGTGGCTTCGCTGCTGGAGCGGCGGATCCTGGAGCCGGTGGGCAAGGACGGTCATGTCTACCTCGGTCGTCAGTTGTACTTTCTCGGCCAGGCCCACTTGCGCCATTTCGACCTGACCCGTGAAGCCGATCACGCCTTGCAGGAAATCGTCAGCCAGACCCATGAAACGGCGCAGATGTGTCTGCTCAACGGGCGCAAATACACCGTTGCGTTGATGAAGGAGGGGGAACGGCATTTCCGCATTTCCTCGGACATTGGCGAAAACGCGCCCATCCCCTGGACCGCCTCCGGGCGGCTGTTGCTGGCGCACCTGAGCGACCAGGCAATCGTCGACCTGATCGACCACGACGACTTCATCCTGCCCGACGGCGAACGCTTGCCGCTGGAACAGTTTCTCAAGGAAATCCGTCAGGCCGGGATCGATGGATTTTTTTCTTTCGATAGCGTCGCCGACACCTTTACCCATTGCTTCGCCGCACCCGTCAAAGACCCTGGCGGCGTGGCCATCGCGACCCTGTGCATTGTCGCTCCACGAGCCGATGCCAAGAAAAACTACAATGACTACCGCCGGGTGCTGATCGACAGCGCCAACAGCCTGGCCCGTCGCATCAACGAATAACAGCGGCTGCCTGCGGCCGCGTGAACGAGGAGTTCGACCATGCCTTCTTCCCCCCATACTGCCAACGTGGACAAAGGCGCTGCCCCGATCGGTGCCAGCCTGGTGCGTGACGTCAGCCTGCCCGCGCTGGTACTGCACCGCGAGGCGCTGGAACACAACATTCGCTGGATGCAGGACTTCGTCAGCAACAGCGGCGCGGAACTGGCGCCCCACGGCAAAACCAGCATGACCCCGGCGCTGTTCCGTCGCCAACTGGACGCCGGTGCCTGGGGCATCACCCTGGCCAGCGCGACGCAAACCCGTGCCGCCTACGCCCATGGCGTGCGTCGTGTGCTGATGGCCAACCAGTTGGTCGGCACGCCGAACATGGCGCTGATCGCCGACCTGCTGGCCGACCCGACGTTCGATTTCTATTGCATGGTCGATCATCCGGACAACGTCGCCGACCTCGGCGCCTATTTCACCTCCCGTGGCGTGCGCCTGAACGTGATGATCGAGTACGGCGTAGTTGGCGGGCGTTGCGGTTGCCGTAGCGAGCAGCAAGTGCTCGATTTGGCCAAGGCCATCGCCGCGCAACCGGCCCTGGCTCTGACCGGGATCGAAGGCTACGAGGGCGTGATCCATGGTGATCACGCCGTGACCGGTATCCGCGATTTCGCCGCGTCACTGGTGCGCCTGGCGGTGCAGTTGCAGGACAGCGGCGCCTTCGCCATTGCCAAGCCGATCATCACCGCGTCGGGCTCGGCCTGGTATGACCTGATTGCCGAATCCTTCGAAGCGCAGAACGCCGGTGGACGTTTCCTCAGCGTGCTGCGTCCCGGCAGTTACGTGGCTCACGACCATGGCATCTACAAGGAAGCGCAGTGCTGCGTGCTCGACCGTCGCAGCGATCTGCACGAAGGCCTGCGTCCGGCGCTGGAAGTGTGGGCGCACGTGCAGTCGTTGCCGGAGCCGGGGTTTGCGGTGATAGCCCTGGGCAAGCGCGACGTGGCCTACGACGCCGGCTTGCCGGTGCCGTTGTTGCGGTACAAGGCCGGCGTGGTGCCGGCCAAAGGCGATGATGTGAGTGCGTGCAAGGTGACCGCGGTGATGGACCAGCATGCGTTCATGACCGTGGCGCCAGGGGTTGATCTGCGGGTGGGCGACATCATTTCGTTCGGCACATCGCACCCGTGCCTGACGTTCGACAAGTGGCGTGTCGGGTGTCTGGTCGATGAGCAACTGAACGTCATCGAGACCATGGAAACCTGTTTCTAAGGTTCAGGACCGAGGCGCGGCCTTCGCTGCAGGAGCGGGCTTGCCCGCGAAGAGGCCCTACCAGACAAAAGAGAAATCCGCGTATGAACACCATCAACACCCTGGGCCCCAACACTCCACGCATCGCCCTGATCGGCGAATGCATGATCGAGTTGCAGCATCGCGCCGACGGCAGCCTGCAACAGAGCTTCGGTGGCGACACCTTGAACACGGCGGTGTACCTGTCCCGGGAACTGGGAGAGAACGGCACCGTGGATTACGTCACCGCCTTGGGCGATGACAGTTTCAGCGACGCGATGTGCCAGAGTTGGGCAGCGGAAAATATCGGGCTCGGAATGGTTCAGCGCCTGCCGGGGCGTCTGCCGGGTTTGTATTGCATCCAGACCGACGCGGTCGGCGAGCGGCGCTTTCTGTACTGGCGCAATGAAGCGGCGGTACGCGATTGCTTCACCACCCCGACCGCCGCGCCGATCCTTGCGGCGCTGCCGGATTACGACGTGCTGTACTTCAGCGGCATCACCCTGGCGGTACTCGGCATGCAAGGCCGGGAAAAGTTGCTGGACACTCTGATCGAAGCCCGCCAGCGCGATGCGCGAATCGTGTTCGACAACAACTACCGGCCACGGCTGTGGGCGTCGGTCGAGGAGGCTCGGGCGGCGTATCGTCGTGTGCTGCCGTATGTCGACCTGGCGTTGCTGACGGTGGATGACGAACAGGCGTTGTTTGGTTATGCCGATTGTGACGCAGTGTTTGCCGCGTATGAGCAGATCGGTACGCCGGAAGTGGTGCTCAAGCGTGGCGCCCAAGCCTGCCTGATTCGTTGTGATGGCGAGTCATTCGAGGTGCCGGCGCAGAAGGTCGAGCGGGTGGTGGACACCACGGCGGCGGGGGATTCATTCAGTGCGGCGTATCTGGCTTCGCGGCTCACGGGCGGCAGCCCGGTGGACGCCGCCGAGGCAGGGCATCGGTTGGCGAGCCGGGTGATTCAGGTGCCGGGGGCGTTGATTCCGAAATAAGCGGTGAATGGCCGTTGGCTGCGCCATCGGTTCGCGGGCAAGCCCGCTCCTACAAGACCTGCGCGATACCTGTAGGAGCTGGCTTGCCAGCGATAGGGCCCTCAGACCACCCCAATCAATCCCGGTAAAACACCTGCACCAGGTGATAGCCGAACTTGCTCTTGATCGGCCCATGCACCACCCGCAGCGGTTTCTTGAAGATTACCGCATCGATCACGCCGACCATCTGCCCCGGCCGCACTTCACCGAGGTCACCGCCGCGCTTGCCCGAGGGGCAGGTCGAGTACTTCTTGGCCAGGACATCGAACGCTTCACCCTTGGCAATGCGTTGTTTGAGCTGCTCGGCTTCTTCCGAGGTTTTCACCAGAATATGGCGGGCTTGAGCTTTCATGGGCGGTACCTTGCAACGGTGGTGGCTATGTGGGCGGTTATGTGGGTGACAGCGGGGGCGCGCGATTATGCCTCAAGTCAGTGCGGTTGACCGATCATCGTGCGAATCTTGTTGGCCAGCAGGTCGATGGAAAACGGTTTGGCCACCATGTCCATGCCTTCTTCGAGGAAACCCTGGCGCTCGGCGGCGATTTCCGCATAACCGGTCATGAACAGTACTTTCAGTTCGGGGCGGTGCTGGCGGGCGATTTCTGCCAGTTGCCGGCCGTTCATGCCCGGCAACCCGACGTCGGTCACCAGCAGGTCCACCCGCAGGTCTGATTCCAGCACCGGCAGGGCACCCTTGGCATCTTCGGCTTCATGGGCGCGGTAGCCGAGCTCTTTGAGCAGGTCCAGTACCAGCATGCGCACCGCCGCATCGTCCTCGACCAGCATCACGGTTTCGCCGGCAATTGCCGCCGGTGCCTCACCGATGGGGGGCGACAGGGCTTTTTCCGGCTCGACCGAATGCAGGCGCGGCAGGTACAAACGCACGCTGGTGCCCCGTTCGGGCAGGCTGAACAGACTGACGTGGCCCCCCGATTGTTGGGCGAAACCGTAAATCATCGACAAGCCCAAGCCGGTGCCCTGGCCAATGGGCTTGGTGGTGAAGAACGGGTCGAATGCCTTGGCCAGCACCAAGGGCGTCATGCCGGCGCCGTTGTCGCTGACGGTAATCATCACGTAGTCGCCGGCCTTGACCGGTTCCAGGGTCGTGATGTCGCTGCCGTCGAGGTACACATTGGCGGTTTCGATCTGCAGCACGCCGCCATCGGGCATGGCGTCCCGGGCGTTGATCACCAGGTTGAGCAAGGCGTTTTCCAACTGACTGACATCCGTGCTGATCCGCCAGATGTCTTCGGCCAGTTGCAGTTTGAGTTCGATGTGGTCGCCCTTGGTTCGACTGAACAAGTCTTCGAGCGAGTGAATCAGCTCGTTGGGGTTCAGCGGCTTGCGGTTGAGCGACTGCCGCCGGGAGAACGCCAGCAAGCGATGGGTGAGGGCGGCGGCACGGTTGGCCGAGGACACTGCCGCTTCGGTGAATCGGCCGATCTCGCTGATACGACCGTCCGCGATGTAGCGCTGCATCAGGTCGAGGCTGCCGATGATGCCGGTGAGCATGTTGTTGAAGTCATGGGCGATGCCGCCGGTAAGCTGGCCGACCGCATCCATTTTCTGGGCATGGCGCAAGGTGTCTTCGGCACGCTCACGTTCGACCATCTCGTTCTGCAGGCGCTCGTTGGCCTCGGCCAGTTGGCGGGTGCGGGCGGCAACCCGTTCCTCAAGGGTTTCGTTCAGGTTGCGCAGGGCTTCTTCGGTCTTTTTGCTTTCGGTTTCATCGATCACGAAGATGTAGAAACCGTTTACCGCGCCGTCTGCGCCGTGGCGCGGCAGGTAATTCATCAAGGCCTGGCGGATGCTGCCGTCGCGGTGTGGCGTGCTGATGCTGAAACTGCAGGGCCGGCCGGACAGTGCCTCAGTGATGTACGGGGCGCATAGC
The DNA here is from genome assembly GCF_003050925.1 of Pseudomonas sp. GV085. Classification (GTDB taxonomy): domain Bacteria; phylum Pseudomonadota; class Gammaproteobacteria; order Pseudomonadales; family Pseudomonadaceae; genus Aquipseudomonas. The sequence continues at coordinate 60,669 of NZ_QAOV01000006.1, forward strand.
GCATAGGCTTCTTCGCCGAGCACTTCAAGAATGGTAAGCCCGTAAAGCTCTTGCGGCGTCAGGCCGTACCAGTCGAGGTACGCCGCATTGTTCAGGCGAAAGCGTTCTTCGCGGTCGACGTAGCTGATCAGGACCGGCATGGCGTTGATGATCAGTTGCAGCTCGGTCTGGCTCTGGCGCAGGGCCTGTTCGGTGTGTTTGCGTTCGGTCAGGTCCAGGGCGGCGCCGAGGAAGCGCATCGGCCGGCCGTGGTGATCCTTGTAGCAGCGACCGCGGGCAAACACCCAGCGCATCTGGCCGTCGGTTTGCAGCAGGCGATACTCCTCGGCGTACTCAGTGCCGTGGGTGATGCAATGCTTGATGCTGCGGGCGATCAGGGCGCGGTCTTGCGGGTGTACGCCTTGCAGGTACTCGCTGATCGGCAACTGGCTGGCCATGGCCGGATCGATGCCGTGCAGTTGGGCAAAATTCGCATCGGCGATGAAACGGTCCTCGCTGATGTCCCAGTCCCAGGTGCCGACCGCATCGGTGGCGGCGAGGGCCAGTTGCAGGCGCTCCTCGGTTTCACGCTGGGCCTTGAGGCTGGCCGCCGAGCGCTGTTCGAGTTCGAGGGCGATGCGCCGGCGTTCGTTGGTTTCGATGGCGGTGACCAGGATCCCGGCCACCTTGGCACTTTCGTCACGGATCGGGCTGTAGGTCAGGTCGAGCCAGAAGTCAGTCTCCCGGCCCTCACGTTGCAGGGTGAAGCGCTGCTCGCTGTAGGTTCGCACCTGACCTTGCAGGACGGCGCTGTATATCGGGTCGGTAAAGTCTTTCAACTCTGGCCAGATCAGGTGTGTCGGTTGGCCGAAAGCGTGTGGATGTTTGCTTCCGCTGAGCAGGGCGAAGCCGTCGTTGTAGATCTGCGTCAGTTGCGGGCCCCATAGCAGCAACATCGGCATCGGTGAGTGAATCACGATATCCACGGCGGTTCGCAGGCTTTGTGGCCAGGTGCTGGCCGCGCCCAGCGGGCTGCTTGCCCAGTCGATTCGGGCGATCAAGGCCTGGGCATCGCTGGCGGTTGGTGTTGCGTTCATCCGGGAGTCCTGCGCCAATTCGCTATAGCAGGCGTCTATTCTTGCACAGGTGGCAGACACAGGTTGATTCGAAGGCGACACAGGGCCCTGTAGGAGCGAGCTCGCTCGCGATGGTCGTAAACGATAACGCTGGTTGGCAGGTGCTCCGCGGCGCTCTCAGGTTTATCGTCGGATCGCCGCCCGGAGCAAGCTCGCTCCTACAGGTGACCCTATTTCAATCCTGGAGTTCGGGCCTGTTTCGGTACTGTTCCAGCGCTTCGGGATTGGCCAGGGCATCGGTGTTTTTCACTTTCTGCCCGTGCACCACATTGCGTACCGCCAACTCAACGACTTTGCCGCTGATGGTCCGGGGAATGTCGGTGACTGCGACAATCTTCGCCGGCACATGGCGTGGCGTGGCGTTGTCGCGAATCGTCTGGCGGATCTGCTGTTGCAGCGCCTCGTCCAGTTCGACCCCGTCGCGCAACTGTACGAATAGCACCACCCGCACGTCATCCTGCCACTGCTGACCGATGGCCACGCTGTCGAGCACCTGGGGGACTTTCTCCACCTGACGATAGATTTCCGCCGTGCCGATGCGCACGCCCCCAGGGTTGAGCACGGCATCGGAGCGACCGTGGATCATCATTGCGCCATGGGGCAGTTGTTCGGCGTAATCACCTTGGGCCCAGACGCCGGGGAACAGGCTGAAATAGGATTTGCGCAGTTTCTCGCCATCGGGATCGTTCCACAGGCCAACGGGTATCGCCGGGAAGTGCCGGGTGCAGACCAGTTCGCCTTTTTCGCCGATCACCGGTTGGCCGGCGTCGTTCCACACTTCGACGGCCATGCCCAGGCTCTTGCCCATGATTTCGCCGCGCCTGACCGGCGACACAGGGTTGCCATTGACGAAGCACGAAACGATGTCGGTGCCACCGGACATCGAGGCCAGACACACGTCAGCCTTGAAGTCGCGATAGACGAAGTCGTAACTGTGCGGCGACAGCGCCGAGCCGGTGCATAGCAGCATCTTGAGGCTGCCCAGGTCATGGCTTTCCCGGGGCTTGATACCGCTGCTTTCCAGGGTCGCAAGGTATTTGGGGCTGGTGCCAAAGACACTGATGCCCTCGTCGTCGATCAGGTCGATCAAGCGTTGCGGGTCGGGGTGGAACGGCGAGCCGTCGTACAGCACCACCGCACTGCCGACCGCCAATGCCGACACCAGCCAGTTCCACATCATCCAGCCGCAAGTAGTGTAGTAGAACAGGCGCTCGCCGGGGCCGAGATCGCAGTGCAGGCCGTGTTCCTTGACGTGTTGCAGGAGTACGCCGCCGGTGCTGTGAATGATGCATTTGGGCACGCCGGTGGTGCCGCTGGAGTAGAGGATGTACAGCGGATGGGCGAAGGGCACGGGGACGAAATCCGGCTCGCCGCCAGGTTCATAGAAATCGTTCCACAGCGTTACGTTGGCCTGGGTGTGGAATTCTTCTATGTGCGCCTGCGGACGTGCGTAAGGCACGACGATCAACTGTTGCAGCGAAGGCAGGCGCTGGAGGATCTCGTTGACTTTGGCGGTCTGGTCGATCTCCTTGCCGGCATAGCGGTAGCCGGCGCAGGTCACCAGCACTTTCGGTTCGATCTGGCCGAAACGGTCAACCACCCCTTGGGTGCCGAAGTCGGGCGAAGAGCAGGACCAGATTGCGCCAAGGCTGGTGGTGGCGAGCATGGCCACCAGGGTTTGCCAGGTGTTGGGCATGCACGCGGCGACCCGGTCGCCAACCCTGACACCGGTCGCTATCAGCCCGTTTTGAAAGCCGGCGACATGTTCCGCGAGATCGGCCCAGGTCAAATGTTCACGCAGACCGTTTTCACCAACGGCTATCACGGCGATCGCATCATCGCGACGCTGCAGCAGGTGTTCGGCAAAGTTCAGCGTTGCGCCGGGGAACCACTGGGCGCCGGGCATCTGCGGACCTTCGAGCAGCACCGCGTCGGGTTGCTCGTGGAAGCGGATGTCGAAGAAGTCGACGATGGCCTGCCAGAAGTCCGGGCGTTGCTCGACGGACCATTGGTGCAGGGCAGGGTAGTCGTCAATCTTGAGGTGATGCCGCTGATTGATGAAACGCCGGAAGGCCTCCATGCGGGTCTTGCCAATGCGTTTGGCGTCAGGTTGCCAGAGGATGTCGGACATGGTTTGCCTCTTCTTGTTGGCGAGTGCTGTGCACTCGATCGCGAGCAGGCTCGCTCCTACAGGGGATCGCATTTCCATGTGGGAGCGAGCCTGCTCGCGAAGAACGATAACGCGGTTTAGCGGCTGATCACTGCGCCAACCAACCACCATCAACATTCCACGCCGCGCCACGCACCTGGCTGCCGGCTTCGCTACACAGAAATAGCACCAGTTCACCCAGTTGCGGCGGTGTCACGAACTCCAGCGATGGCTGTTTCTCAGCGAGTAAATCATGCTGTGCCTGCTGCGGATCAACCCCACTGGCGGCACGATCATCAATCTGCTTTTGCACCAGCGGCGTCAATACCCAGCCTGGGCAGATCGCGTTGCAGGTGACCTGGGTGGTCGCGGTTTCCAGCGCGACCACTTTGGTCAAGCCGATCACCCCGTGCTTGGCCGCGACATAGGCTGACTTGCCCACCGAGCCGACCAGGCCATGCACCGAAGCAATGTTGATCACCCGGCCCCAGCCCTTGGCTCGCATGCCTGGCAGGCTCAAACGGGTGCTATGGAACACCGACGACAGGTTGATGGCGATGATCGAATCCCAGCGCTCTACCGGAAACTCATCCACCGCTGCCACGTGTTGAATGCCAGCGTTGTTGACCAGAATGTCGACGCCGCCGAACTCGCGCTCGGCGTAGGCGATCATGTCGGCAATTTGTGCCGGATCGCTGACATCGGCCGGGTGATGGCCGACCTTGCCGCCGAACTGTTCGACTTCGGCAATCACCCTGGATGCATCGCCAAAGCCGTTGAGGATCAGATTGGCCCCGGCCTTGGCCAGGCTGAGGGCTATCCCCAGGCCGATGCCGCTGGTGGAACCGGTGACCAGTGCGGTCTTGCCCGAAAGAGTCGTCATGAATACCTCACACAATGCCAGTGGCGTAGAAGGTGCCGATCACTACGAAAACCGCCAGGGTCTTGATCAGCGTAATACAGAAAATGTCTTTGTAAGCTTCGCGGTGGGTCAGCCCGGTGACCGCCAGCAGGGTAATGACGGCGCCGTTGTGCGGCAGGGTGTCCATGCCACCGCTGGCCATGGCGGCGACCCGGTGCAGCACTTCCAGCGGAATGTTCGCCGCATGGGCGGCGCTGATGAACTGCTCGGACATCGCCGCCAGCGCGATGCTCATGCCACCCGAGGCGGAACCGGTGATGCCGGCCAGCAGGGTCACGGTAATCGCTTCGTTGACCAGTGGGTTGGGGATGCTCTTGAGCCAGTCGGCCAGCACCAGAAAGCCCGGCAAGGATGCGATCACCGCGCCGAAACCGTATTCCGAGGCGGTGTTCATCGCCGCCAGCAAGGCACCGCTCACCGCGCTTTTACTGCCTTCGGCCAGCTTGCGGCTGATCGCCTTGTAGCCAAACACCAGCACCATGAGGATGCCGACCAGCAAGGCTGCCTGTACCGCCCAGATCGCCGTGAGCTTGGCGATGTCCGTGGTCACCGGCGCGGCCATGCCCGGCAGCGCGAGGCTGTGGGTCTTGCCATACACCTGCGGAATCCAGTGGGTGAACAGCAGGTTCATGATGCCCACCGCCAGCAGTGGCGAGAGTGCAAGCCACGGGTTGGGCAGCTTGAGGTCGGCGGCGGTTTCCGGCTCGTTGCGCAGGTCAGAACCATAGCCTTCACCGGCACGCTGGGCCTTGTTGCGCTGACGCTGGAGAAACAGCATGCCGGCACAGAACACGAAGATCGTGCCGATCAACCCCAGCCACGGCGCCGCCCACGCGGTGGTGTTGAAGAATGTGCTGGGGATGATGTTCTGGATTTGTGGCGTACCGGGCAGGGCGTCCATGGTGAATGAGAACGCACCGAGGGCAATGGTCGCCGGAATCAGGCGCTTGGGGATGTTGCTTTGACGGAACATCTCGGCGGCAAACGGATAGACCGCGAACACCACCACAAACAGCGACACTCCGCCGTAGGTCAGCAAGGCGCAGACCAGCACGATCACCAGCATCGCCTGGCGGGTGCCCAGCAGGTGAATCGCCGCCGCGACGATGGAGCGCGAGAAACCGGACAGTTCGATCAGCTTGCCGAACACCGCGCCGAGCAGGAAGACCGGGAAATACAGTTTGATGAAACCGACCATTTTTTCCATGAACACCCCGGTGAAAGCAGGGGCGACAGCGGAAGGATCGGTGAGCAGAACGGCGCCGAGCGCGGCAATCGGGGCAAAGAGGATAACGCTGTAGCCACGGTAGGCAGCCAGCATCAGCAGCGCGAGGGCTGCCAAGGCAATGATCACACTCATGGTGTGTCTCTCCTGGGTTGTTATTTTTGTTGGGTGAAGCCTGGTAGGAGAGGCGTATAGCGAGTTTTGTGCCATCTTGTTAAGTTGTTGAAATATAAGGATATATTCGACTTTTGTGGGCTGGATTCGAATGCTTTGTCTCTAATCGGAGACTTTTGGCGATAGTGCTGGCCTCATCGCGAGCAGGCTCGCTCCCACAGTAGACCGTGTTCTCCCGAACTACTCTGTCTCCCTGTGGGAGCGAGCCTGCTCGCGAAGATCTGTCTAACAATGGAGATGCATGTCTCTTTATTGAGACTCGGCGATCCCCAACGCCACCATCTTCTTATACAGCGTCGACCGGCCAAGCCCCAGCCGCTCTGCCGCTTCCACCACCTTGCCTCCGCATTGCGCAAGGGTGGTTTCAATCAATTGCCGGTCAAATCGCTCTCGCGCCGCACTGAACGTTTCATGGGCAAGCGGCTCGATGGTCAAGGGCGCCACGCGCTCCACCTGGGTGAACTTACCAATCGCTGCGCGGATGTCCGCCGCCGTCAGGCGCAAGTCATCACTGAGCAGCGCGGCCCGCTCCAGCACATTGCGCAGTTCCCGGATGTTCCCCGGCCAGGCGTGTTGCCCCAACAGTTCCAGGGCCTCGTGGTGCAATTCATGCTGGCTGCGCAGTTCCTCAAGAATGGCTTCACTGAGCGCCGGCACGTCATCCAGGCGGTCGCGCAGGGGTGGAACCTGGATCGGCAGCACATTGAGGCGGTAGTACAAATCGGCGCGGAATTCGCCGCGTTTGATCGCCGCTTCCAGGTCCGTAGAGGTCGCGGCGATCACCCGCACATCGCTCTGGATCACTTCGTTGGAGCCCACCGGCTCGAATTCCTTTTCCTGCAACACTCGCAGCAGTTTGCTTTGCAGGGGCAGCGGCATGTCGCCGATTTCATCGAGGAACAGCGTGCCGCCCTGGGCAATCTGCAATTTGCCGGCGCGGCCCTTGCGATCGGCACCGGTAAATGCGCCAGGGGCTGTGCCGAAGAACTCGGCCTCCAACAGCGATTCGGGAATCGCCGCGCTGTTGACACTGACAAACGCCTTGTGTGCACGGGGCGAGGCATTGTGGATCGCCTGGGCCAGCAACTCCTTGCCGGTGCCGGTTTCACCAAGCAACAGCACCGGCGATTCGGTACTCGCACTGCGCCGGGCGCGGCGTTTGACTTCCAGGCTGGCGGCGCTGGTGCCGATGAAATGGGCGAAGTTGTATTTGGTCTGCCGCGCCCGCAGCAGCGAGCGGGTGGAAGCCAGTTCTTCCTGCATGCTCATGTAGCGCTTGAGCATCGGCGACAGGCTGCGCAATTCGTCGAACAGGGCAAAACCGATGGCACCGATCACCACGCCGGCGTCATCGTGAATCGGCAGGCGCATGACCACCAGCGGCTCTTTGGGGGTGTCTTGCATATCCAGCAAAATCGGCCGGCCGCTGCGCACCACTTCACGCAACAGGCTGCCGGGGATCACGCTTTCGCAGGGCTTGCCGATTGCGCCTTGCGCCGATTGCAGGCCAAAGCGCCGGGCATAACGCTCATTCATCCAGACGATGTTGGCGTCGCGGTCGACAATCACCGTGCCCTCGCTCGACTGCTCGATGATCTCGAACAACGAGCGGATCGCCAGCAGGCGAACGCGCTGGTAGTCCTTGAGGCTTTCGGTGGTGTTCATGGGTACATGATCCTGGTTGTGTATTGCCTGTGCCGGCCTCTTCGCGAGCAGGCTCGCTCCTACAGTTGATCTGCGTCGTTCACAAATCTCCTGTGGGAGCGAGCCTGCTCGCGAAGGCCGCGGCTCGGTCTAACTGAATGCAACGGATTATGCCTGCCCCAACAACGCCGCCGCCAACAGCTCCTTGGTGTACGGATGCTGCGGCGAATCAAACACCTCATGGCTGGCGCCGCGTTCCACCACTTTGCCGTCCTTGATCACGATCATGTCGTGGGCCAGGGCGCGCACCACCGCCAGGTCATGGCTGATGAACAGGTAGGTCAAACCGTGTTTTTCCTGAAGCTGGCGGAGCAGGGCGACCACTTGTTTCTGTACCGTGCGGTCGAGCGCCGAGGTCGGTTCGTCGAGCAGGATCAGCGCCGGCTTCAGCACCAACGCCCGGGCGATGGCGATGCGCTGGCGCTGCCCCCCGGAGAACTCGTGGGGATAACGATGGCGACTTTGCGGGTCGAGGCCGACTTCGCTCAGTGCCCGGATCACTTCGGCATTGCACTCTTCAGAGCTCAACTGGCTGTGCACTTCCAGGCCTTCGCTGATGATTTGTGCCACGGACATCCTTGGGCTGAGGCTGCCGAAAGGGTCCTGGAACACCACCTGCATCTGCTTGCGCCACGGTCGCAGCTGTTTTTGCGTTAGACCGTCCAGCGCCTGGCCTTGAAAGCGGATACCGCCTTCGGAGTCGAGCAAACGCAGAATCGCCTGACCCAGGGTGGACTTGCCGGAACCGGACTCACCGACGATGCCCAGGGTTTTGCCGCGCTGAATATTCAGGCTGATGCCATCGACGGCGCGCAGCCAGGTTTTGCGTTGAAACAGGCCACCACCGACGGGAAACCGCACCTGCAGATTGTCCACCTCCAGTACGTTTTCGCGCTCGTCCCGGGGCAAGGCTTCGCCCTCGGGTTCGGCGTGCAGCAATACGCAGCTGTAAGGGTGCTTGGGTTCGGTGAACAGGATTTCGCAAGGCGCCTGCTCGACGATTTCCCCGGCCTTCATCACGCACACGCGCTGGGCGATACTGCGCACCAGATTGAGGTCATGGCTGATCAGCAGCAGTGACATGCCCAGTCGCTGTTGCAGGGATTTGAGCAGCAGCAGGATCTTGCGCTGCACCGTCACATCCAGCGCAGTGGTCGGTTCGTCGGCGATCAGCAGTTCCGGTTCGCACGCCAGGGCCATGGCGATCATCACCCGCTGGCGCTGCCCGCCGGACAATTGATGGGGATAGGCCTTGAGGCGTTCCTCGGGTTTCTGGATGCCCACCAGGTGCAGCAATTCGAGAATCCGCTCTTGCGCCGCCTTGCCCGCCAGGCCTTTGTGCACCAGCAGCGTTTCGCCGATCTGCTTTTCAATGCTGTGCAGCGGGTTGAGGGAGGTCATCGGCTCCTGGAAGATCATCGCGATGCGATTGCCGCGCAGTTGTCGCAACTTGCCGACATCGGCGCCTACCAGTTCCTGGCCGCGATAGCGGATGCTGCCCGTCGTCTCGGACTCGGTTTGCGGCAGCAGTTGCAGGATCGAGTGGGCCGTCACCGACTTGCCCGAGCCCGATTCGCCCACCAGCGCCAGGCATTCGCCAGGGCGGATGTCCAGGCACAGATTGCGCACCACGGCCTGGCCGCTGAAGGCCACGCTGAGGTCACGGATTTCGATCAGGTTGGTCATATCAACATCCCGTTTTCAAGAGCGTGCATCAAGATCGCGGATCAAGATCGCGGATCAAAAGCGTCGCGCAGCGCTTCGCCAATGAACACCAGTAAAGAAAGAATCAGCGCCAAAGTGAAAAACGCCGTCAGGCCTAGCCACGGTGCTTGCAGGTTCTGCTTGCCCTGGCCGATCAGCTCGCCCAGCGAAGCGCTGCCGGCAGGCATGCCGAAGCCGAGGAAGTCCAGCGCCGTCAGGGTGGAAATCGCCCCGGTGAGAATGAACGGCAAGTAGCTCAAGGTCGCGTTCATGGCGTTGGGCAGAATGTGCCGTACGATAACTTTGCGGTCGGTCAGGCCCAGCGCGCGCGCGGCCTTGACGTATTCCAGATTGCGCCCACGCAGGAACTCGGCACGCACCACGTCCACCAGGGCCAGCCATGAAAACAGCGCCATGATCCCCAGCAGCCACCAGAAATTCGGCTCGACGAAACCCGACAGGATGATCAGCAGGTACAGCACCGGCAACCCGGACCACACCTCCAGCAGGCGCTGGCCGAGCAAATCCACCCAGCCGCCGTAATAACCTTGCAGGGCCCCGGCCGCGATGCCGATCAGGGCACTGACAAACGTCAGCATCAAGGCAAACAGGATCGACACCCGGGCACCGAAGATCACCCGGGCCAGAACGTCCCGTGCCTGGTCGTCGGTGCCCAGCCAATTGACGCTGGAGGGCGGACTGGGGGCGGGTATGTTCAGGTCATAGTTGGGTGTGTCGTCACTGAACGGAACCGGTGGAAACAGCAACCAGCCACCGTCTTTCTCGATGAGCTTCTGCACGTAGTCGCTGCGGTAGTCGGCCTGGAATGGCAGCTGCCCGCCGAATTCCTGTTCGGTGTGGCGCTTGAAGACCGGAAAGTACCACTGGCCTTGATAGCTGACCATCAGCGGTTTGTCGTTGGCGATCAGTTCGCCGCCCAGGGTCATCAAGAACAGGCCGACAAACAGCCAGAGTGACCACCAACCCCGCCGGTTTTTCTTGAAGCGCTCGAAGCGCCGGCGCGCCAACGGTGAAAGCTTGAACATCAGGCGTTCCTCGAGGCAAAGTCGATACGCGGGTCGACCAGGGTGTAGCAGAGGTCGCCGACCAGTTTTATCAGAAGGCCGAACAGGGTGAAGATGAACAGCGAGCCGAACACCACCGGATAGTCCCGGGATACCGCCGCTTCGTAACTCATGCGGCCCAGGCCGTCGAGGGAGAAGATCACCTCGATCAGCAGGGAACCGGCAAAAAATACACTGATAAACGCTTGGGGAATGCCTGACACCACCAACAGCATGGCATTGCGGAACACGTGTCCATACAGTACCCGCCGTTCACTCAAACCCTTGGCCCTGGCGGTGACCACGTACTGGCGGGTGATTTCATTGAGGAACGAGTTCTTGGTGAGGATGGTCAGCGTGGCGAAGCCGCCGATCACCAGGGCGGTCACCGGCAACACCAGATGCCAGAAGTAGTCAGCCACTTTGCCCAGGGTCGATAGCGAGTCGAAGTTGTCCGAGACCAGTCCGCGAACCGGGAACCAGTTCAGCGAAGTGCCACCGGCAAAGACCACGATCAGGAACATCGCAAACAGGAACGCCGGCATGGCATAGCCGATGATGATCGCGGTACTGCTCCAGATGTCGAATTGGCTGCCATGGTGCACGGCCTTGCGGATGCCCAGGGGAATCGACACCAGGTAGGTGATCAGCGTCGCCCAGAGCCCGAGGGAAATGGTCACGGGCATTTTTTCGAGGATCAGGTCGGTGACGGTGGCGCCGCGGAAGAAGCTCTTGCCAAAGTCCAGGCGTGCGTAGCTGGTGAGCATCAGCCAGAGGCGTTCGTGTGCCGGTTTATCGAAGCCGTACTGTTTTTCAATGTCCTTGATCAGCTGCGGATCGAGCCCGCGACTGGCCCGGGACTTGCCGCTCATGGCTTCGCCGGAACCGCCGCCAACCGCTGCGCCGCCAATGCCTTGCAGGTGTGCGATGGCCTGTTCCACCGGCCCGCCCGGCGCGGCCTGGACGATGACAAAGTTGACCAGAAGAATGATCACCAGCGTCGGAATGATCAGCAGCAGGCGCCGCAATATGTAAGCCCACATCAGTGCGGCCCTCCGGGTTTGCTACGGCTGATACGCTCGGCCGTCATCTGTTGGTTGGTCAATGGCGTGGTGCTCATCTCCCACCAGCTCTCTATGGCTTCGTCATTGCTCGCCTGCACGTTCGGGATGCCAAAGCGGTTCCACCAGACAGTCGAGGTGCCCGGCGGGTAATAGTTGGGAATCCAGTAGTAATTCCATTGCAGCACCCGGTCCAGGGCATGAGCGTAATACAGCATGTCAGCCTTGGTATTGGCACGGATCAGCCCGGTGATCAGGGTGTCCACTGCCGGGTTCTTCAACACCATGTAGTTGTTTGATCCTGGGTCGGTAGCCGCCGCAGAACCGAAATAATTGAGCAGTTCGTTTCCCGGAGATGTGGTGACCGGGTAGCCGGTGACGATCATGTCGTAGTCGCGGCTCATCAGGCGATTGACGTACTGGGACGAGTCGATGCGGCGGATGTTCAGGTCGATACCGATCTGTTTCAATGTGCGTTTATAGGGCAGCAGCAGACGGTCCATGCCGTTCTGACTGACCAGGAACGTGAAGCTCAACGGCTCGCCGTCGGCATTGACCAGTTGATCGCCATCGGGTTTCCAGCCGGCCTGTTCGAGCAAGTCCAGGGCTTGCAGTTGCTTGTCGCGGATCACGCCGCTGCCATCGGTCTTCGGCGCTTCGAACACCTTGGTGAAAACTTCGTCGGGAATCCGCCCACGCAGCGGTTCGAGAATCGCCAGCTCACCCGCATCCGGCAGTTGCCGGGCCGCAAGATCGGTATTGGAGAAAAAGCTCTGCTGGCGGATGTACATGTCGCGCATCATCTGCCGGTTGGTCCACTCGAAGTCCCACAGCATCGCCAGCGCCTGGCGCACGCGACGGTCCTGGAACATGGGCTTTTGCAGATTGAACACAAAACCCTGGGCCGGCTGCGGCGCCTCGGTGGCGAGATGGGCCTTTTGCAGGCGACCGTCGCTCAGGGCCGGGCTATCGTAGCCGATGGAGTAAGCGGTGGCGGAAAATTCCCGGTTGTAGTCATAGGCGCCACCGCGCAACACCTGGCGCGCTACGTCGGTATCGCCGAAGTATTCGATGCTGAAGTGATCGAAGTTGTACAGGCCACGACTGACGGGCAGGTCCTTGCCCCACCAATCGGGATTGCGCTCGAAGGTGATGCTGCGTCCGGAGTCGATCTTGCCGACTTTATAGGGGCCGCTGCCCAGCGGCGCTTCATAGCCGCCGCCATTGGCGAAGTCGCGGCTCTTCCACCAGTGTTCGGGAAGCACCGGCAAGGTCGCGATATCCAGAGGCAGGGTACGATTTTCATTGTTCTTGAAATCAAAGCGGATAGTCAGCGGCGATTCCACTTCGACGCCTTTGATGTCGGCGAACTGGGTGCGGTAACGCAGGCTGCCCTGAGTCATCAGCAGGTCGAAGGTGTAACGCACATCTTCGGCGGTAATCGGTTTGCCATCGGCAAAGCACGCCTTGGGGTTGAGGTAAAAGCGCAGGGACAGTCCGTCTTCGGCGCGCTCCATCTTTTCTGCCACCAGGCCGTACACGGTGTATGGTTCGTCCAGCGAGCGCTGCGCCAGTGGTGAATAGAGCAGGCCATCGATTTGCGTGACGCCGATGCCTTTGTCGATGTAAGGCAAGACATGGTCGAATTGACCGATTTCGATCGCCGAGCGCCGCATCGTGCCGCCCTTGGGGGCCAGCGGATTGGTGTAGGCGAAGTGACTGAAGCCGGCAGGGTATTTCGCCGGCTCGCCATAAACGGTCAACGCATGCTGCGGTTCAGCATTCACACCCGCGGCACCTATCAGCAGGGCCACGGCAGTGAATAATAAGGTAGGGAAAGCCAGTCGCATTGTCAGCCTTGGAGCCGGGTGGTCGTTAACGACAATTTGTACGCTAGCGGCGCGTCCCTCGCCAGCCGAATTACGCACCTGAAACACAACGGCCCACCAAAAGGCGGGCCGTTGTGAGCGTAGCTCAAGCGTCGATCAGTCCTGACGGCTGGTCACTTCCAGCAGGTGGTAACCAAACTGGGTCTTGACCGGGCCCTGGACCACGTTGATGGGTGCGCTGAAAACCACGGTGTCGAATTCCTTGACCATCTGGCCCGGGCCGAACGAACCCAGGTCACCGCCCTGACGGCTGGAAGGGCAGGTGGAGTTTGCCTTGGCAACTTCGGCGAAATCGGCGCCAGTCTCGATTTGGGCCTTGAGTTCATTGCACTTGTCTTGCGAGGCAACAAGGATGTGACGGGCAGTGGCTTTAGCCATGGGAAAATACTCCTTTCAATACTCGATAAAGTGCTGAGCCTACCGGATTCAGTGAGCTATTTCTCCTCAAAGTTCCGTTCCACGCGGGATCCACGGCAGGTGGCAGCTCAAAGGCCGGCGTCTCTCAAGCGTTCGGCATGCTGGACATACAGTTCGATCGGGTCGACACCTGTGCGCAACTGGCCGATCGGTTGACCAATGGTGTCCAGATGATCCAGCGCATAGTCGGAGCGGATAACCGTACCCAGATGGGAACTGAAGCGGCCGACCAACCCGTCGTTCTGCTCGCTTTCCGTGACGAAATACCCGGAAAGGGCCCGGCAGAATGCGTTGAGCGGATCGAAGGCATTGAGCCCTGCCTCGAGAACACTTGACTGCAACACGCCGCTCCACGAGTAGTAATGCACACCGTTGACCCGTTCGCGCCCCTTGCCACCCCAGAGGGTGGGCAGCCCTTGCGGGTATTTGTCGTTGAATGCGCCTACGCCTTCGGTGGTCAGCGCATTGAGGGCCGCAATGGCGTTCTGCGGTCGGTACTGGTTGTCGCTTAAAGTCGCGAGGAAGTCGGCGAACAGGGTCACCACCGTCTCGGCCACCTGTTCCGGCAGACTGCCTGGTATCAATGCCTTGCGCAGGAAATCGGCCAGTTCCGAGCCATGGTTCGGCCCGCTGACGGAGGTCACCGACGCCACACTGTGTGGCGCAATCGCTGCGGCATAACGTGCGGTCAGTGCGCCTTGGCTATGGCCTATGAGGTTGACTTTGCGTGCACCGGTTCCTTCCAGTACCCGCTCGATCTGCGAGAGCAATTGGTCACCGCGTACCTCGTTGTCATGGGTGGCCGACAAGTAGGGGACGAGCACCCTTGCTCCGGCGTTCCTCAATGCCTGCCTGATGTCGTGAAAGAGTTCGAATTTGCCGATTCTTTCGAAGCCGAAAAGGCCGTGGACCAGCAGTATTGGATAACAAGTGCTTGCATTCCTTTGCATGTTCATACCTTTGCACAGAAGTTCGTTGGGACTGCATGGCGTTTCACTCTAAAACACTCGAGGTTGGCGCGATGTATGAAATGTCCGCCGAAGCTTGCGGAAAGCGGAATAGAACAAGTGCGAATGCTCTAGAGCGGCTGAGGCCTTAGTCGGAATAAATTGATGACTTTTCACGGCAATCAGGTTGCTGCTGATCAAAGACCTACTTCGTATGTATCGATTTTCCGAGCGAGCCGGGGTAAGAGGCCGACATCACGGCTGTTTGCCGTGGGGTTAAATAGTCGTCATCCAAAGCCGGCCACCTGTTCGGTGTTTATTCCAAGGACTGGAGCGAATGAATGACTGTTTATGAACCCGATACCTTGAATCTCGCGCAGCAACCATTGCCACCTCCAATACTTGAACAGGCGGAAAACGGCGTTCTGAACCCCTCTGACAGAAAAGCCGTCATCAGGGTCCAGCCTTATCCGGGCATGACCTGCGGCGACAAATTGCTATTGAGTTGGGCGGGTCTGGATGCTGATGGCGTCGCCTGCAACCATCAGGTCGCGCGCTTTGTCACTGAGGACCGGGTCGGCGAGGACATGATCTTTGCCGTGGTTAGCGCACATATTGCGACGCTTGACGGTGGTTCACTCGAAATCAGTTACTCACTCATGAGCACCCGTTTTGCCGAGCCCGTGCACTCCCATCGTTTGCAACTGAGTGTGGGTGATGTGCAATCCGACCTGTTGCCTGCGACAGTGAACGACGCGGTGGGTAGAACGCTTGATCCGGATCGGGTGAAAGAAGGGGCGATCGTTACGATCAAACCCTATGCACGCATGGCGGCGGGCGACTGGGTTTTGCTGACCTGGGCTGGCGTCTCGGTCGAAGGAAGTTTCAGTGATGCACTCAAGGTCGAGTCCTTTGCTGTGGGGGAGGAACTGTCGTTTTGGGTCAGCCCGGAGTGCATTGCGTCGAATCTGGGCTCCTCCGTTTCCATCGATTATTGCGTCAAGCAAGCAGGTCAGGGGCCTCGTTACTCTGAAGTCACGGCACTGATGGTTGACATCCTGGAACAGCGACCACTGCCAGGGCCCATTGTGCTGGAGGCCGACGAAGGTTGGGTGGATCTGCATGATGCGCAGGATGGCGTGACCGTCGTCATCGAAAACGCCAGGGCTGATAGAGGTGAACTGATTTACCTGAGATGCGACGGGGAGAAATTCAATCACTGTAACGAGCGCGAAATAACCAGAGACACTGCGGGCGAGCCATTGGTGTTCATCGTTCCCTACCGGTTCTGGAGGGAGCATCGAGATTCCGCGATCCGTGTTTTCTATTCAGTCGAGCGCCTTGACGGCACCCGCCAACAATCCGGAGTGACACTGGTTCAGGTGCAGTCCCTGATGGGGCATTGATTGCCGTTTGCCCTCCAGTCTTCGCATGAAGGCCGGAGGGCGCATGGATAATGCTGATTATCGGGCGTTGTTTGACACTCGCAGCCGATCTGCCGCTTCAAGCAACAGTTGTTCTGTCCCGGCCCAGCCGAGGCAGCCATCAGTCACTGACACACCGTATTGCAATGACGAACTCAACGGCTGGCAGCCCTCGAACAGATGGCTCTCGATCATCATGCCGATCAGCGAACGATCACCTTGCAGGCGTTGTTCAAGTACATCGTTGAACACGGCTGGCTGGTTCAACGGGTTCTTGCCGCTGTTGGCGTGACTGCAATCGACCATGATCCGAGCCGGAATCCTGAGTCTGGTCAAGTCGCTGTTCACCTGGGCAACGCTGGCGCTGTCGTAGTTCGGCCCGCGATGGCCGCCGCGCAATACCAGGTGAGTGTCCGCATTGCCCGGTGTTTGAATGATCGCCGGATGTCCTTGGCTATCGACACCGAAATGGCGATGGGGGTGGGCGGCGGAACGCATGGCGTCGCTGGCGACACCGACACCACCGTCAGTCCCGTTCTTGAACCCTACAGGCATGCCCAGGCCGCTGGCCATTTCCCGATGGATCTGCGACTCCGTCGTGCGTGCGCCAATCGCCACCCAGCTCAACAGGTCGTCGAAGTAACCGGCGGCCATCGGCTGCAGCAGTTCGGTGGCCACAGGCAAGCCCAGGCGAAGCATCTCGCGCATCAGCTCGCGGGACAGCGTCAGGCCGGCGGCCATGTCATCGCTGCCATCGAGGTGCGGGTCGTAGGCCAGGCCTTTCCAGCCAACCGTGGTGCGGGGTTTTTCGACGTAGGCGCGCATCACCAGCAGCATCTGGTCGCTGACTTCGGCGGCGAGGCGGGCAAGATTGCCGGCGTATTCGAAGGCTGATTTCGGGTCGTGTATCGAGCAGGGGCCGACGATGACCAGCAAACGGGAGTCTTCACCGTTGAGGATCGCGCGAACCGCCTGGCGGTGGGTGGTGACTTGCCGGGACAGGGCATTGCTGAGGGGCAATTGCTGTTTGAGTTGCAATGAGCTGGGCAGACGCAGGGTTAGCGCTTCATTGGCAGGGCTCAAGGTGGACAGCGGCAGTGCAGAGACGGACGAGTTCATATTCAAGGCTTCCTGGGCTGGCGGCGGGTTCGTGCCCGCGCGCTCGGCCCTACTGGGGTGTTCGACAATTGGCCAGATTGGCTGCGTGTGTGTGCTTGCCACCTGTGGGTGACCGATCGGAGGCGGCAGGCTGTCCCGAGCGGAGGGTGGTAAATCGCCAGGTGGTAAAACTGTCGTAACGGTAATAAGTGGCGTAGTTCATGTACTGAATCCTCTAAATGTCTGGTGTGTCGCTAAAAGTGTTGGGACTGAAAAAACAAAACCCCCGGTCGGGAGGCCGACCGGGGGTTGAGAGTTCTCTGGTGGCGACCCGTTTAAAGTGGGCGCCGTGTGGGTATCAGGCGCGCCAGTGGCTAAACCAATACCCAAAATAAAAGCTGACCGGAGCACAACCGTCGATTACCCGGGCAGCCGCAACCGAGCGCGGGGCGCTGGCGGTACGAAGCTGCAAGAGGGCGTTGAACATGGTCTGTCTCCGATGGATGGACCGAGCTTACTAGAGGCCGGCACGCAGATTCAATCAGAAAATGCTATTGGCCAGCGACGTCACTTTCTATCGCTTGAGCGCCTCGAAGGTTGTGACACACTTTGCACGTCTATAAAAAACACATCGTCACAAGGGCGCCTCATGACGGTACTGCCCCTCGCCGTGGAGCTGGAATGATGGAACGCCAATGGCGTCCGGCAACACCGGACGACCTCGAATTCGCCCGCGAACTGACCTGTAGAGGCATGTTGCGCTACTATATTCAGCATGATCTTTTGTGGCAGGACGAGGCGTTTGACGTGGCCTGGGCCGGGCGCGACAACCGGTTGATCGTATGCGGCGAAAATGTCCTGGGTTATGTCAGTCTGAGCCGTGATGCCAGAGCCTTGTACATCCGCGAATTGCATATTGTCGAAGCGTTTCGTGGGCAGGGCGCTGGAACCTGGGCGATCGATCAGGTGCTGGCTCTGGCGTGCAAGGAGCGGCGTCCGGCGTTGCGCCTGACGGTTTTCGAAAACAACCCGGCGCAAGCGTTGTACAGGCGCAAGGGATTAAGGGTGGTGGGCAAGGACGAATGTTTCTTGAGGATGCAGCTGGATATCTCCGATCGGGATTGCTGCAACACGCTTGCAACAAGCCTTTCAAGATGAATTGAAACTTTTAATCTGACGCTTTCCGCTAGGTCTGCCAGATGCTTTTTGCTAAGGTGTCTGGCATTCCAATAAGACCATATTGCGAGGTGTCTGCTTGATTAGGGTGCTAGTAGTCGATGACCATGATCTCGTTCGTACAGGCATTACACGAATGCTGGCTGACATCGATGGCCTGCAAGTAGTCGGCCAGGCCGAGTCGGGAGAGGAATCCCTGCTCAAGGCGCGTGAGCTGAAACCCGATGTGGTGCTGATGGACGTCAAGATGCCGGGTATCGGCGGTCTTGAAGCCACTCGCAAATTATTGCGCAGTCATCCGGATATCAAAGTCGTCGCGGTGACCGTGTGTGAAGAGGACCCGTTTCCTACGCGGCTGTTGCAAGCAGGGGCGGCAGGGTACCTGACCAAAGGGGCAGGTTTGCCGGAAATGGTCCAGGCCATCCGCCTGGTATTCGCCGGACAACGCTACATCAGCCCGCAAATTGCCCAGCAGCTGGCGATCAAGTCCTTCCAGCCCACCAACGATTCGCCTTTCGATGCCTTGTCGGAGCGGGAAATCCAGATCGCGTTGATGATCGTCGGCTGCCAGAAAGTGCAGATCATTTCCGATAAGTTGTGCCTGTCCCCGAAAACCGTTAACACTTACCGTTACCGCATCTTCGAAAAACTTTCGATCAGCAGTGATGTCGAGTTGACGCTGTTGGCGGTTCGTCATGGCATGGTCGACGCCAGCCTCTGAAAATGAACGACACCTTTGATCCGAGCGCCTTTCTGTCCACCGTTAGCGGGCGCCCCGGCGTGTACCGCATGTTCGACAGCGAAGCGCGTTTGCTCTACGTCGGCAAGGCGAAGAACCTCAGGAATCGCCTGTCGAGTTACTTTCGCAAGACCGGGCTTGCCCCCAAGACCGCCGCACTGGTAGCGCGTATCGCCCAGATCGAAACGACGATCACGGCCAACGAAACCGAAGCCTTGCTGCTTGAGCAGACGCTGATCAAGGAATGGCGCCCGCCCTACAACATCCTGCTGCGCGACGATAAATCCTACCCCTACGTCTTTCTCTCCGACGGAGAGTTTCCGCGACTGAGCATTCATCGCGGTGCGAAAAAGGCCAAGGGTAAATATTTCGGTCCTTACCCGAGCGCTGGCGCGATTCGCGAAAGCCTGAGCCTGCTGCAAAAGACCTTTTTCGTTCGGCAATGCGAAGACAGTTTTTACAAGAACCGCACCCGTCCTTGCCTGCAATACCAGATCAAGCGCTGCAAGGCACCCTGCGTCGGGCTGGTGGATCCCCAGGTGTATGCCGAAGATGTGCGCCACTCGGTGATGTTTCTTGAGGGGCGCAGCAATGCTCTGACAGACGAGTTGTCCGCCGGGATGGAAGAGGCGGCGATCAATCTCGAGTTCGAACGAGCAGCCGAGCTGCGGGACCAGATTGCGTTACTGCGCCGGGTTCAGGATCAGCAGAGCATGGAAGGCGGGACCGGGGACGTCGATGTGATTGCCGCCTTCGTCAACCCGGGTGGTGCCTGTGTTCACTTGATCAGCGTGCGGGGCGGGCGGGTACTGGGAAGCAAGAACTTCTTCCCACAGGTGGGTATTGAAGAAGACGTTAGCGAAGTCATGGCTGCATTTCTCGGCCAGTACTTTATCAGCAGTCCTGAGCGCGACTTGCCAAGTGAACTGATCGTCAATGTGGTCCACGACGACTTTCCAACGCTGATCGCCGCCATCGACGAGTTGCGCGGTCGTGAACTGACCATCAGCCATCGCGTGCGGGGTACGCGGGCGCGCTGGCAACAATTGGCGGTGACCAATGCCGAGCAGGCACTGAGTGCGCGGCTGGCGAATCGTCAGCACATTACGGAACGCTTCGATGCGCTGGCGCAAGTACTGAAGCTGGATGAGCCTCCTCAACGACTTGAGTGCTATGACATCAGTCATTCCAGTGGCGAGGCGACGGTGGCGTCCTGCGTGGTCTTCGGCCCCGAAGGCCCGATCAAATCCGATTACCGCCGGTATAACATCGAGGGCGTTACGGCCGGCGATGACTACGCGGCGATGCATCAGGCGTTGACCCGACGCTTCAGCAGGCTGAAGGACGGGGAGGGCAAGCTGCCGGATATCCTGTTGGTGGATGGCGGTAAAGGTCAGTTGTCCATGGCCCGCGACGTGCTCGATGAATTGGCCGTGCCTGACCTGATTCTGCTCGGCGTGGCAAAAGGCGCGACGCGCAAGGCCGGTTTCGAAACCCTGTACCTGAACGACGCTGCACATGAGTTCACGTTGCGCGGCGATTCTCCTGCGTTGCACCTGATCCAGCAGATTCGCGACGAAGCCCACCGGTTTGCCATTACCGGGCACCGCGCCCGGCGTGGAAAAACCCGTCGGACGTCTACACTGGAAGGCGTCGCCGGCGTCGGCCCTACACGTCGGCGTGACTTGTTGAAACATTTTGGTGGATTGCAGGAGCTGTCTCGTGCAAGCATCGAAGAAATTGCCAAAGCCCCCGGGATCAGTAAAAAGCTCGCAGAGTTGATTTATGCAAATCTGCACAGCGAGTAGAATGCCCCCTCACCTCGTAGCCAGTTGTGCCGATGAATATCCCTAATCTGATTACCGTTCTACGCGTTCTACTCATACCGATCTTCATTTTGCTGTTCTACCTGCCTTACCAGTGGAGCTACCTGGCATCCGCCTCGGTCTTCGCATTCGCTGCCGCCACCGACTGGCTGGACGGGTATCTGGCCCGCCGTCTGGAGCAAAGCACGCCATTCGGGGCTTTCCTCGATCCGGTTGCCGACAAGCTGATGGTTGCGGTTGCACTGGTACTGTTGGTACAGGAACACGGAAACCTGTGGCTCACGCTGCCTGCCGCCGTGATCATCGGTCGCGAGATTGTCGTCTCGGCGCTGCGCGAATGGATGGCCGAACTGGGTGCTCGTGCCCACGTCGCCGTATCGAACCTGGGCAAATGGAAAACTGCCGCACAAATGCTGGCGCTGGTGATCCTGCTGGCCAATCCCAAGGATTTCAGTTTCTGGGTCTTGCTGGGTTATACGTTGCTGATGGTGTCGGCTGGCCTGACTTTGTGGTCGATGGTCCAGTACTTGCGGGCTGCCTGGCCACATCTGAAGACCGACGTTGAAAAGAAATAAAACTTTTTTGAATCAAAGGGTTGACGGGGCTTCTGGAATCTATAGAATGCGCCACACCAAGACGCGGGAATAGCTCAGTTGGTAGAGCACGACCTTGCCAAGGTCGGGGTCGCGAGTTCGAGTCTCGTTTCCCGCTCCAAGTTTGTACGCATTTGATGTCGCGCTACTAGACAACAAATGTTTTGAGGCCGAGTAGCAAAATGGTTATGCAGCGGATTGCAAATCCGCCTACGCCGGTTCGATTCCGACCTCGGCCTCCACTAATAAACGAGCTCCGTAGATCTATGATTTACGGAGCTTTTTTATTTGCAGTAGCCTGCAAGATTTAGTCTTGAAAAGGGTATTTGCGAACTTGCTTCACCGGGGCTGGATGTATATATTTCCACCTCTGCTGCACAAGCGTCAGGACTGCCAGATCGTTATTTGACAGAACCTGGACGCTTCACCGCGCTACCGCCCGAATGGCGAAACTGGTAGACGCATGGGACTTAAAATCCCCCGCTCGTAAGGGCGTGCCGGTTCGATTCCGGCTTCGGGCACCATATATATCAAGGGTTTGCGAGCGAAAGCTGAGCAAACCCTTGTTCGTTTCTGGTCCGCAATTATTGATCTGGTCCGCAATTCACTTCGTTGGAGAGACCTTTTTCCCCTTTCGATTGCGGATGTACTGCTCGGTCATAACGACGGTCGTATGCCCAAGTTGATCTCTGGCCTGCAAAATATCGCCGCTTGACTCCGCCTTGTCCGTGCCGGCTTTAGCGCGCAAGTCGCGCATTTGGAACTCGGACTTTGCGACCCCGGCCGCTTCCCTGGCCAAGTCAAACCTTCCCCGCAACATCGCCACCGACATTGGTGTGCCATCCTCTGTAACGATCAGCCGCGTTGAGCGGACCTTGTGTTCTGACTTTCGGAACATGATTCGATCAATCAAAACCTTCAGTTCCCCAGTGATTTCGATTCGGCGCTTGGCGTTTGTCTTGCCCTGCAGCACCCATATCTGACCCTCTCGGACGTCGCGCTCATCCATCAATCGAGTGTCGGTCACCCGTTGGCCAGTCAAATAGGCAAGGTCCATCGCATCCCGTAGGCCGGCGTCCGCTTTCTCGTACACGCGCTTGAACAGTGCGTCCTCGATGTAGATGTCCCGCCCCGTCTCCTTGTTTCCCTTGATTCCTGCGCAAGGGTTGGCGAGCGCGGTATAGCCGATATCCCGGGCGAAGTTCCAGATTGCACTGAGCAGGGCCTTCTCCCTGTTGGCGCGCACCGGCGCGGCCTTGCGCCAGGTCAGGTATTGGCGGACGTGCAGGGGCTGGATTGTTTCGAGCGGGGCCGGCGGGTCGTCGAAGAATGACATCAGGTTTTTCAACTCCCTGACGTTGTCCTTTTGCGTTGCTGGTTTCTTTGATGGCACCACGTCGACCAAATACTTCTCGGCCACGTAACGGAAGGTGATCACCTTGGCCACCAGGTCGGTGGCGGTGCGATCACGCTCGAGTTTCGCGTACTCCATGATCGCCAGACCGTAATCGCTGCCCAGCGGAATTTCTTTGCGATCCTTGCCGCCGGTGTCGTAGTAGTAGAAAACCCGGCCGCTGGCTTTCTTGCGTTCTCTCAGCCGGGCGATTGATCCGGGTTTGCTTGGTCGTCGTCCCATGTCAGCTAGCCTTGCGTGGTGTCCATGCGGGTTTCTCTGGCTCAAACATACCGACCGCGGTCACGGCCATCGCCGTGACGCTTGGCCAGCCATTCACCTTGATGGTGTGCCTGATGCCGTTCTTCTTCAGGTTGAGGATCTGGCCTGCCTTGGTCCGCGCGCCGGTGAGCTCGCAAACCTCCTCGTGGGATAGAAACTGGATGCTCATGAGCGTTCCATGCCGCGCGTGGCGGCAGAAGGTGGTTAGGATTTGCTGGCGACCTACTTGATCAGCTCTGCTTCGTCGTCCGGTGTGACCTTTAGCTGGCTCCAACGTAATCCTCGAATGATCCCGAGAATTTCTCAGGTGGCCATACCGCCGCGCTCGGCAAGGCGCTGCAGAGATTGGCTGTGATTGCGTAGCGCCTGCTCTTCGTAATGCATGAGCAAACGCATGGGGATTGATTTGATGTTGGTGCACTTCATGACGGACATGTTTTCGAGAGGCATGAGAGCTCCTCGCCCGCCGTTCATCGGCAGGCTGGTAGGTGAATTGTGAAATCAGATGAGGGGCATCAGGCGAGCTCAACAGGTGAGCTACGGTTTATTGGTTCACCTCGCCAGTTGCGTACACGCTCTCTCCCTGAGGTGACTGGTGGGGTGGACCCTTACTTCAATGCCGTGGCTCCGCACCGGCGAAGTTTGAAGCAGGGATGCAATATTTTGGCGTGTGAGTTAATGTCCAATAGTTCACCCCGCTGGGGGGGGCGATATTCGCATGCTGCTCCCTTCCCCCGGGCATCCGGCGGGGTGAACTCTTTCTTTCACCGTGGTCTTTCGTAGACGAGCCAGAGCATGTAGAGCGGCGCTGCTATCGGTCGGAAGATCATGCGACCACCTGTTGCTGTTCCTGGCGCAGCGCTTGCTGAACCGCCTCGACAACGCGGCGCAGGTACGTGAATTCGTGGTTTGGTTCGTTGGCTTTGTCACTGAGTAAGTAGTGCCACTCATCACCGAATAGCTCGTTGAGGGTCTTGTCGTGGTGCCATGTCTCGTTGGGTGTCTCGATGCTGCGCAGAACATCGATGTCATGCCAAAGCTCGCAGGCTTCACCTTTCCTCAGCTCGCCAAGTTCCCAGTCGTGGCGTCCGGTCTGTTGCCGACGACGCTGGACGATGCACTTCTTGGCAAGGGGGTGCAGCGCGTTACGGCTGAAGACGGTGGAACTGATACCGCGGTCCAAGCAGTTCAGCACGTAATCCCAACCGAAATCGGTGACGAACTCCGCGACTTTGCGCGGCCCCATGCCGCCCCAGTAGGAGTTCCAGCTCTTGTCCCAGCAGTTGATCGTGATCTTGCCCTGGGCGGTCTGGTAGTTCGGATTTGATTCGGTAGGGCAGTCGCGCCTGCCAAAGTCTTCGAGGAGCACGGTGATCAGGCCAAGCAGCGGTGCGCCAGTGATCACCAGCTTCGTGACTGTCGAACACTCAACCTTCAGCGGTTCGGTCGGTTTGTTTTCTGTGGGCACGGGGTGTCCTTCGCCGGTGATCGGCTACAGTTGATAGGTCACTGATATGGAGATCGAATATGAAGTGCTTAATCTGTCAGGCTGCTGCCAGGATTGTTCAAGCGCCTGGAGACTGGTCAGAGGTCAAATGCTCAGCTGGTTGTGGACACTTCAGGGTTTCAGCGAACCTTGTTGCGAAGATGAAGTTCAAGAAGGAGTGCTTCGATATCGAACGTACAAGGCGATGGCTCGATATGTCCCGGAATGAGGGGGCTGTGCCATTGATATCGACCTACGATTACAACGTTTCCTTACTGCATCGGGATGCAGAAGAGAGATCTACCAACCTGCGGAATCGTTCTAGAAAGTCGGTAACTTCAGATTAGATAGAAGTTCTTGCTTCGATCTGGCGAAGTGCATACCGCACGGCGGTGATGACCGGCTTCATCACCGTCGTGCGCTCATCCTATGGCGGCGCGACAGGTCGGCAATCAGCACCTCCAGTCGTGCACCTTTCGAATGCTCCCAACCCGGGCGCATGGCCACGGTGTCGCAGTTCATCAGGGCGGCGATGTCACGACGCATGCAATCGTTCCAGGTTCCGCCGTCAGGGTTGAGTTCGCACAGCATCGACCTGTGACCCTCCTGCATGGCGACTACCGCCGTGGTACCAGCGCCGCCCTCCGTGACCGGATGCGCAGCGTAGTGGCGAAATAATAGTTCATGGTCTACAAAGACATAGTCTCAATTCGTCCGATAACGGACTTAATCGGAGCATGTGCAATGGATTTCACAAGAGACGCAAACGATTTCCTCAGTTACATCACCACAGTCAAAAGGGACTGGGATCGTGCTTCTTCTGAGTTGCTCGACCTCGTTGAGCATTGGCAAGACTTGTCGATGAAGCATTTCACAGGTATGACTTCAATAGCTGCGAAGGAGCGCAGCATCGAGGGAGAAGTATTGGGTAAACAGTTTTCCATCGAGATCAACCCAATCTCCCTGGATAAAGCTGGGCTGGCAGAAGCTGTATTGTTCTTGCGCCAAGTCGGAGGTTCAAAATCGGAATTGGGTCGATTTAGCGTTCGTCGTGATGGAGCGATTTTAAGCAGCGACGGTTCGGTTCTCGTATATCCGCAAGATGATCACTACAGCTACCAAATATTCACCACAATCATGCACGCTGTGATTGAGGCGCCCACTCCAGTCGATGCCGAATAACCGTCAGGTGTCATCGCTGCAGCCGCGTAACTCGTCATGCCTGTATGCCCGTTCCAATTTTCGCGACACGTTTTCGCTGATCGTGATTTCGTGTCGCGACATGTTGGCGAATCGGGCGGACTCCTCGGTGGGAGCCGCTGCTAGGTTAAGGATGAAGGTTGACACCGTCTCCTGCCATTCCTCGAAGTCGTGGCGCTCGCCCAGCACTTGGAGCGCATCTGCCAGCGCCTTCGACACAATTGGCGACCGTTTCTCGGCACCGATCCGGTCCAGCAAGGCTTTCTCCTTGGCGCGCTTGTTCCGCTGAGTATCCGCGTTGCTCTTGGCCATAGCCTGTCTCTTCAATTCCGTGAGCTGGTAGATCCAGCCATGTCTGTCGTCGGCGCTGACGCACCTGGTTGTTGATGAGTCTCATGCAGCCCTCTGCTGATTCCACACACCCACGGCGTCGAACACCCGGGCGGCCTGTTCTTCAGTCAGCGATATTTCGGCGGGAATGGCGATCCAGCCCGAAGCGACCCGATGATTCGGATTGCTCTCGGCGACCAAGTCCTTGTAGGTTTCCTCGATCACGTTTTCGAGGTGCACGGCCAGATAGTTGCCTTGGGGAGCAACCTCTACTGATTTAGTGTAGCGGTGCCCTCGTTGATCGCGACACTGGACGCTGAGATAGATCGTCCAGCGGTGGGCAACGTCGCAGACTGCTTCGGCCATGCGTTGTCCTGGCGGGATGCTCTTGCAGCTCTTCCTGTTGATCATCCCTTGCCGTCCGCTGGGGTCGATGTGGACCACCGCGACGTGATTGGCATTGAGCAGTGCCCGACTCGCTCGCTCTATCCGGGTACGCATGTTGTTGGGCTTTCGCTTTTTCATAGCGCCACCGTAATCTGGCGATTGACCTTGGCTTCAAACTGCATGGCAAGGTCGTGAGTGGCCTTGTAGTCGTTATGGAAGGCGCGAGTCTTGCCGGTGGTGCGGTCTTTAACCTGATACATGCCGAAGCTTCCGCCGACGACTTGGTAGCGCACCGGTTTGGCTGGGGCTGGTCGATCAGTACGACTGTAGAACCCGGAGCGGGCGGCCTTTGTTCGTTGCAGCAGTTCAGCGACTTCATCGGCGCGCGCTTGAAATGATGGATGCATGGCTGATCCCTTGGAGTTGGTTGCGTGTATTCGTCAGCACTCCGACCACCTGCTGGTGGCCATTGGGCAGAGAAGGGTGCTAGTTGATAAAAGGCAGGCGTAAAAAAGCCCGATCGGAACCGGGCCATTGTTTGCGTCACGAAGACCTGCTTAAGCGAGCGCAGGTGTTGGCATCGCGGACTTCGACAAAGCCGCCTGAATGCGCTGCGTGATTTCTTCTCGATGCACTGCGACATCCTTGGGCGCGCTTGTCCCGATGCGTACCTGTTGACCGCTCACACCCAGTACGGTGATCGTGATGTCATTGCCTATGTTGATGCTTTCACCTGCTTTACGAGTCAAAATCAGCATTGTCCATTTCCTTGCATGAGTGGGTTTCCCAATGCCGCCTTGTAAGAAGCGGCATCAGTGAAACGTCACTGCACTACGCGGATTTCATTGCGTGGGAACCACGCTCCGTCTACCAGAACCATGCAGCCAACAAAGGCGGCGTAGCGGGTCTCTCGGTCAGTCTGGAAGCCGTAGTAAGAGCAAGTGGCCCTTGAGGCAAGACCACTCAGCAACATGCAGCCCACGATCAGTGTCAGCAGGATCAGCAGAACCTTTGTCGCGTACTTCACGCCTCGATACCGTAGTCAGCCAGGCGCAGACCGAAGTGCATGCCTATTTCCTTCAGCACCACCAACTCTGCTGGCTCGATCTGACCATCAGCCTGGGCAACGGCAAGAACGTTGACGAAGGCTTCCTCCGCGTCGGCCGGAACGTTTTTGATGTCGGCCAGTTCCCGCTTGATCGCCAATCGTCCTACTTGAAAGTTGGCGTTCAACTGGCCTGTAAAACGATTGATGGTTTCGGTGATCTCGCCGCCGAAGTGCGTCAAATTCGGGTTGGAGCGAATCAGTTCGTCGAGCTTGGAAACCTCGCTGGCTTCAATCTCACCATCAGCCGCAGCGACCAATAGGCCGCCACCGACAATGGCCTGCATCAAGTCGCGGTTAACGACTTTCTTCATCTCGGCTTGGGCGTTGCCGACTTGTTTTCCGAACAGCTTCTTCATTCCGAACATGGTGATTCCTCTGGGTGGGGTGACATCCCACTGCACCCTGTCACCAAGGTGCAGCAGTGATGCTGTCAGTCTTACTGCCGCCGGAGAGGCGGGGCGCATTGCTTGCCGGGTCATTCACGCGGTTCTGGCGTTTCACCATCGATCAGTCGTCCAGGTTGTTCCTGTCGTTGGTAGGCTTTTGGACCTGTCTGTTCGCCGGTCACGGGTAGAGGCAATGCGGTCTGTTGTTTGTTGCGCTGATTGTTAAAGAGTGGCGCAGCTTTCGCTGCTGAGCCGATGGCTTGAGAATCAAATTACTAGCGATAATAAAATGAGTCAAGACCGCAGGTAATAAAAAATACGACAGATAATAAAAAACCCGCTCAATCGCGGGTCCTCTTCACGCTTCGCAGTACTCCCTCCACCCGATCCTGATGGCACCACTCTCAAGCCGATCCATGCGGATCCCATCGGTTTCTTCAATTTCCTCCAGAACTTGGAGCCATGCTTCGGCAGATTCGTTCTCTGACTTGGTGACTACAACGGATTGGGTCTTCTGCGCATGCGGCGCAGCGATCAGGCGTTGGATTCGTCGGCGCAGAATCGCACACGAAGTCTCAGATGAGTTTGCAGGAGGTGGGCGATGCATACGGTGATCCTTAGTTTTTCATTTGGAAGCGGCACCACAAAATGTCAAACATTTGACGGTTTGGGATAGTCCATTTCGGCAAGCTGCAAAAATCTTTATACAAAAAAGAGGAATACACGCCGAAAACTTACGAAAGTGAAAGAACTTGTGAGGACCAAAGACGAAAAAGCCCGCGCATGGCGGGCTTTCTAAAGGCAGGCAAGATGGGAGACCAATGTCCTATAGCTTTTGCAGCGCCCTTACCACGACTCCAACGATTCGGCAGTTCTCTGCACACATCTCAGTAGGGTAGGCAGGGTTCAAGGGCCTTAAGTAACGTCGACCACCGTCATCTACGAGCTTCTTGAAGGTGGCTTGGTCGCTGTCAGCCAATTTGGCCACAACAAGTTTTCCGGACTGAACGTCAGCTTCGGTATCAACGAGGATCAGCGTTCCTTCAGTAATACTTGTCCCGACCGGAGATGTCATCGAGTCGCCCTTAACCTCAAGCCAGAAGGCCGGCCCTTTAGAGTTGTAGTCCGATAACTCGTATCGATCTGAAAACCCAGGAGGGAAGGGTTCGACTGCTTCCGCCCAGGCGCCAGCAGCAACCCAGCTGATGACTGGGTAGCGGAATGACTCATTAGGTTGTCGAGTTGAAGCGACATTTGAAGGCTCAGAGCTTGAAAGCTTGTCGATTTCTTTAGCAAGGCGCTCGCTAAAGGCTGAAACGGGGACTTTCAAATAGCGCGCAAAAACAGAAGCGGCCTCGATATTCAAGGCGTTTCGCCCTGTCAAATAATGGCTCGCAGCGCTCTGGCTATTGGCCTTGAGGCCTTCTATAGCAATTTTTTCTTGGCTAAGCCCGAGTTCTTTTTTCTTCGCTTTATAGAGCGCGTTCAGAGCGGCGCATTCCTGCTGCTCTACGTCGCTCAAGGGGCGTTTTTTCAAAGGTTTATTCATAAACGCACTGTATTACGTCAGGTAATATCAATCTAAGACCGCCGATATTGACTTAATAAAGACCGCAGGTAATACTTTTGTGTATGCACAGTGAAAGAGGTCCTGTATGCAGCGCATACCACTCAAAGATTTTGTGACCAAAGTTGGTCAGCTAAAAGCGGCGTCAGCGCTTCGTATGAGCCAGGGCGGCATCAGCAAAGCCTTGAAGGCAGGGCGGGAGGTTTATGTGACCGTGTTTGATGACGGCCGTTTCGAGGCGGAAGAGGTGAAGCCCTTTCCCGGCCAACCCCAGCGCTTCACAGGTTAACCAACACATTATCTAGCGCTCCATTGAAGCCAGATTAGAAGAGAGCAGTTCATATGGAAACGTCCAGTCCAAGACACAGCATTCAAACCCGGGATCAGGTGCTAGTCGCTCATGCGGCGAATCAGATCGCGCGCACCAACCTGAGTCAGGACGATTTCGCCCAGGCGCTGAGCCGGGAAATTTACGTAATCGTCCCTGCCGCGAAGATTGAATTAGCGAAGGTTCCTGATTTTGATGAGTTGGCGCGGCTGAACGATGTCAGCGAGTTCGTGAAGGCAACCGGTCGCTGGCTCAAGCGCGTTCAACGCTGGCTGTCGGGCGAGCAGGAGATGCCATCTTGGCTGGAAGAGTCGTGGGTGAATGCACTCGAGCCGGAGTTCCGTGATCACTGCGTGAATGAACTGGCCAGCCGTCACGGTTTGATTGGTGCCCGCCAGATGGCGACCGAACAATGCGGGAACAAAAGCTTCAGTGCGTTGATCCGCGCCTTGGGGGATGTGATCGACACGGGAAGCGAAGTTTTCGACGATCAGGTGATGAGCGAAAAGGACATGCCGCACCTACCAGCGTTCGCCAAGGAATGTCGACAAGTTGAAGCAAGGGCAGGGGAGCTTGGTCGGAAAGCCGAGGAGATGATTGAAAAGTCTCGCCCAGCGTTGAAGTCGATCGCCTGAGTTATAGACACAAAAAAGCCGACGGAGAAGGTCGGCTGATTCGCAAAACTAGAGAGCGATGATTATGCACAGCCACATTGCCCCAAGCAATACCCTCGATGTCGTGACACGTTTCGGTCAATCGCAAAACATCTCATGCCTCACCATGTCGCCACACGATATTGCCGAGCTGATAGGCAGTTCGCATGACAATGTCCGGAAGACAGTCCGAGCGCTGGCTACCAAGGGAGTCGCGTCCTCAAATGACACCCCCTACAAAGTAACAGCCCTGAAGCATGATCCGGAAGCCAGCATCCAGCGAGCTGCATTCGACCCAATGGTCTCCCCGAAAGTCCTTGTTCGCCTTGCTGAGCTTCTGCAGGAGACCATGTAATGGCCGGCGATTGGATCAAATTCGAACTCACTACCCTAGATAAGCCAGAGGTCTGCCAGATCGCTGACCTTGCCGACATCGATCCGGACGCGGTAGTGGGCAAGTTGATGCGGGTATGGGGTTGGTTCGACCAGCAGACGGAGAGCGGTAACGCTCCGAGCGTTAGCAAAAAGTTACTTGATCGGCTGGTGGGCGTTATCGGTTTTTGCGAGCACATGAAATCCGTGGCATGGATGCAAGAAGTGGATGGCGTAATCAGCCTCCCGCATTTCGAGCGTCATAACGGGAAAACCGCCAAAAACAGGCTTCTCACTGCAAAAAGGGTAGCCAACCACAAAGCAGCTAACGCCAAAGGTAACGTTCCAAGCGTTAGCAATGCGTTACCTAAAGAAGATGTAGAGAAGAATAAAGATCAACACAACACTCTGGGCGCGAGCGATCGTTCGGCGGCAGTCGAGATGTCGCTTGAGTGGGTGCCTGATCAACAGCTCTTGCAGGCTTACGCGCTACGGATGGCCCTACCGTTAACTACGTTCACCGCGGAGGCCACGGCTGCTTTCGTTTGCCATTACACCGCCAGTGGTCGTTTCGAGACGCAAGCAGCCTGGGTCAGCCTGCTCGTGAAGTGGATCAAGCGCGATGTCGCCAAAACGGCCAGTTCAAACATTCGGCAATTTCCCGTGAAGCAGGTCAATGGCCCAGATTTCAACGACACGACCTGGTCTGATGACCTTGGTGATTTGTGATGACCCAAGCCAAAAGCGTGCCTCAGAGCGCCAACCGACTGCTGAGCAAGATGAGCAACCTGCCGCCCGTGACGCTGGAGCCGCGGAAACAATTGCTGCCCGGTACCGCTGATGTCGTTAACGCGCTGTTCAAGGAATTACAGGCGATCTTCCCCGCGTGGAAGCAAGCTTGGCCCGATGATGAAGCCCTACGCGCTGCAAAACGCAGCTGGGTCAAGGCTTTCGTCGCCGCCGAGATCAATACTCTCGAGCAGATTCGGTACGGCTTGCAGAACTGCCGACAGCACGGCAGCGATTTCGCGCCGAGCGTCGGTAAGTTTGTGAAGTGGTGTCAGCCAACTCCTGAAATGCTGGGCATTCCTTCGCACGCTAAGGCCTTTCGTGAAGCTCTGCTCAATTTGGACCCGAGCCGAGCATTTTCCCGTGAGTGGTCGCACCCGGCGGTACGTCATGCCGCCCTTCAATGCGAGATGCATAACCTAAACAGCCTGGTGTCCGAGAAGGCCAGCAAGGTCTTTGATCGCGCCTATGACATCACCATCCGGATGTTGGTCAGCCGACAGCCGCTCGAAGACATCGCCATTGGCATCGGCCACGACTCGCAAAAGCTCGAAACGCAACTTGCGGAAGAGTACGGCGAGGCGCGGTTGTTGATGACCATGTCGCAACAGTCGATCCCGCTTGACGGCAAAGTCGCCCGTGCACAGTTGCTGGCTCGTTTTGCCAATGGCCCGGGAAAGCGCGAGCAGCAACAAGCCTCGCTTCCAGGTACCTGCTTGAACTCCCTCCCTGATCCAATCCATCCCACAGGTGGCTTCTGATGAATGCAGCCAAGCAACAAAACATGCTCGCCGGGCAATCTTCACTTGCCCGCAAGGTGTTCCAGGTCGTGCCAATCCAGGAGCGTTGGAGTGTCCACGACATTTTCAATTCGTTGATGGTTTCCGAAGCCACAGGAGCCCAGTTCCCGGCTGTCCGGCGCGGCTTAGGTGAGTTGAAGGAGGCAGGTCTTATTCGCGAACCCGTTAACGGTCATTTTCAGCGTACCGCCGTCACCATCAAATCCCCGAGAGAGCAGAACATGCCAAAGGAAACCCAGTCAGCCGTATTGACCATTAAAAAAGCCGATGCCAGCGCCCTGGATACGTTGGCGGCGCTGTCTGGCGAGGTCATCAGCTTTGCCGAGGAGGTCGGTAATCGCATGAAAAAGCTTGCCGCGCGTATCGAGGAAGTGGCGTTGTCCGTTGAGGCAGAGCGCGAGGTCAATGCTGAAGCACTCGACAAATTCAAGCTCCTACAATCTCTGCTGAAGGGGGGCTAATGGGCATTCGGATGGCCGTGGTGAAGACTCTGACGGTGAAGCTGTCGGACGCAGAGATCGAGCGAAACGCCAAAAAATTGCACGTCCGCGATCTGCGTGATGCGAGTCATCCGGCGTTGCATTTTCGCTTCGCAAAGAATCGTTCTCGTGGCTCTTGGTACTTGCTCAGCAAGCGCTCCTGGCACCGTATTGGTGGATTCCCGGATCTGAGTACCAAGCAGGTGGTTGCGGCGCTGCCGACTGTCCGTCTTCGAGTTGCTGCCGAAGAAGGTTCGACCGTTTCGAAGTGGGTCACGACCGGTGAGTTGCTGACCTGGTACGCCGAGCGCATGGCACGTGATCGCAGCTTGTCCGAGAAGCGCAAGAAGACCGGCGCTTCGATGATCAAGTGCCACCTCATGCCGCGCCTCGGTGATCTGCCACTGACCGACATCGACAAGGCCACCCTCGACAGTGACCTGATGTGGCCGCTGCAAGAAAGCATTTCCATCGACTACGTACGTTCGGTGTTCCAGTTGCTGGCCCTGTCCTTTCGGCAGGCGTTCAAGCTGGGTCTGATTTCGTCAAACCCGATGACGGGCATCAAGTTCAATGACTTCTCCAAGGCCAAGGTCGGCATCAAGCCGTCTCGGTTGCGCGGCACCCAGCTGCAAGACCTGATGACGCGCTTGCTCGGTGCGATGGCGAACAACCCGGGGGATGGTCTGTTGGCGTTGCTGATGCTCTGCCACGGCACGCGGATCGGCGAAACCCGGCAGGCACGCTGGTCACACATCAGCCTGGCCGAGCGCGAGTGGTTCATTCCTGCCGAGCACACCAAGACCGGCGTCGAGCATCGCCTGCCGTTGACTGAGCAGGTGCGCAAGGTGCTCATCAGCTATCGCGAGATTCAGCGGGCCAAAGGGTATTACGGTCAATTCCTGTTCCCGTCTCGTAACGGCAAGGCACTCAGTGAAGGGCAGGCGAGTGCCGTATTCGTTCGGCTGGGGCAGGGCGAGTGGACCAGTCACGACTTGCGCAAGTTGGCACGTACCGGCTGGGCCGACCTCGGCATTGACCACCTGATTGGTGAGCTGCTGATCAACCACGCGATGGGCCACAACGTGAAGGTGTACATCCAGTCGGACGTGATGGGGCGCAAGCGTGATGCCCTGGAGCAGTGGCACGCGCATCTAGATCAGAAGGGATTTGAGCAGATTCATATGTTGACCAACGTTAGATCTGGAGATTCCGGTAATGCGCTGGAAGCCACAGAAAATAAGGGCTGCACGGCCACTCAAGAATCAACCATAGGCGAGGATTTAAAACATGCAGATAGGGCAGGGGCTTGGCTTTAAGAGAGAGCGGATCGAGCTGGAACCCTGCCCGATCTGCAAAGGCAAGGCGGTGGTCCAGGGGATTTCATATGAGCGGATTTGCACCGATTGCAACGGCTCAGGTTGGGTAGTCTTGGGAAGCAGGCTGGTGCTGTCTTCCGACGAGTTAGTGACTCAATTGAGTTTTAAATTGCAGCAGGCGCAACGCGAAATTGCAGTGCTTCAGCGAGGTCCGTCGACATCTGGCCTAGACAAGTACTACCAACAGAGCAACCGTCGCGGTGCCGGCGGATCAAATTACACAGGGGATTGAACGCATGATGATTCGTAAGCCGGCAGGCCGACCATTGGGCGATACCGAGTACTTGTTGGAACAGTGGGGGTTGTGGCGAATGGATGGTGCCGGGATACCCCATTACACCTCACCGACCTTTGCGTTGATGCGTCAGGCGATGTCGCAGGTGTCGCCAAGTAAAAATTATTGCATCACCGACGACTGGGCAATGGCCATCGACCATGCTGTGGCCAGACTCGCGCACCGTGATCAACAGATGGGCGATATTATTTGGCTGTACTACGGTGCTAAATGGGCCATGGTCCGCGTTGGTAAGTACTACGGCATAAGCGAAGGGAAAACGCGGGAGCTGGCGAGATCAGGAGCGGCATGGATCGATTGTGCTGTCGATGATATGCGGCAAGCCGCGTAGTCGCCCCGACCATCTGTATGCAACGGATTTGACGTCGAAGCTTCGACGCTTCGCCCGGCAAATAAGACCCAAAGCAGCCCATCGTGAAGGGCTGCTATCGGTTGTGGATTCACCAGGTCGATGCAACCGATTGGCTAAATCGCTCCGCCGACGTAGTTGAGAACGTCCGCTGCACACCAAGGATCAGAATGAAGAGTTCATCAAGCTCACCCTAGCAGTCCTCACGACGCTCGACTGAGCGTCGGGTATACATGCATCTCGTCGCCTTGCATCCCCAAATTTACATATTGCTGTACTGTATGTGCATACAGCTTGAGATTCGCTGTAAGACCGGAAGAAATTGATGAGAGGCTGGAGACCGTCAAGATTCTGACCAGCTCACATGGTATGCGAAGAGCTTTGGACCGAAGATCTCAGAATGAGCCCGCAAATGTGAAGAGGATCGACAAACTGCGCTCAATCGGCGTCAACTGCACGTATTGCCTGAATGGCTTTCCGAGGGTGGCGTTTTGCCTTATCTTAGGCCACGACGCACTCTGTAAGGGGTCACGCCAAGGCCGATTGATATCCTCACGAGATTTAGATGATGTCGTGATGATGGCTAGACCGAATCGTCAGATAAGATTGATGATAGAGGACGGTAGTGACGTTCCTCAAATGGCTAGGCCCCCCGATCCAATGCAATGGACGTGTAGTCACAAGAGCAGTGCGTCAAGCAAAAAAGTGTCTACCTGATCATATGAAAGCAAAGGAGCGCAAAATCATGACGTCAATCGAATCTCCGCAACAAGCAGCTTTCAGTTTTGAAGGTCTGTCTATTGAAAAAGTAATAATTCACAAAATCCACCCTAGATCGGGGTCGGATTTGGTGCTGCCGAAAACCAGCCAAAAACTAAGCGTTTTCCCTCAAGAAGCACTCGACACACTCCAACTACGAATTCAAAAAGCCTTAGGGAATAAATCACACGGCATAGAAATGAGCATTTCTCTTGAAGATGCTGACAGCTTCTTCCAAAAGTCAGCAACCATGCTCGCATGTAGTGATCAAGATTTTATCCTGAAATCCCAGAGTCTTGCACTTGACTTAAGTAAAGCTCAATTAAGCACAAACGCTCCAGGCGGAATGCTAGCTGTAATTCGAGGTCGAGTTGGAGACAAGGATCATCCTTTTCTCGCTGTAATAAAAGCAGACATACAGGATGGTTTCAGAGCAAACGAAGACGATGATAACGTTAATGTCGAATATATATCTGAACTGCTATTAACAGAGGCTCAACGACTGTACAAGATTGGTTTGATTTCTCCTGTGCACAGTCGAGCACCCGTTAATCATCTGTACTCACCTTCAGATTATAGGGCATTTCTCTTTGATCATCTGATGACAGCTACAGAAACCCGAAATGCTGCTGCATATTTTTACGGTAATTTTCTTGGCATGAGCATTCAAGCTTCGTCAAAAAAACTAACGCAGGACTTTTTTGAGCATACGAGAACTTTTATTGATACTGCTCCTATTTCAACGGAGCAAAAACTCGACTTGCACGAAGCCCTTAGGTCAGATTTAAAAAGTCAAGCAGCAACCATAAGTGTGACTGACTTTTCCGAAAAACATCTTCCGCTCGGTTTAAGAGAAAGCTACTCATCCTTTATGGACTCAAAAAGCTTTCCAAAGAATGCGGTGATCAAAGACAACGAATATATAAACGCCAAGCTTAAGCGTCGACGCAAATATGTTTTCACCAATGGGGTATGGCTTAGCACTCCGTCGGATAGTGATGAAAATCTTTTGAAAATTGAATCGCTTGATGAGAAAGGTACTACAATTGTGACCATTAACAGCAGACTTGAAAGCCAGAAATAATGAGCGCTGAGTCGTTTATTGAATACTTGGAAATAAACCGTTTTCCCCTTGAAGCGTGGGGACGGTTTATTGCGAGCAGAATTCAATCAAGCCTTATTGAATCAGGCCACTCCCCAGCACTTATAAAAATCCCTGTATTGCCTAGGGTCAAAGACACGGCCTCGGCTGTTGGCAAAATCGGCAGAAAGGGTTATGACAACCCTATCTTGCAAATGACAGATTTGGTTGGGATTCGATTTGTTGTACTCTTGACTGAAGACATACAAACCATATGCGACATCATTTCTACCGAAGCCTCTTGGAAGGCAGAAGTTTCTAAAGATTTCCTTCTAGAGATTGAAAACAATACAAAGAGCTTCGACTACCAATCAAAGCATTATGAAATTCGACCGCTAGAAGACTTTGTAACTGACGACATTAACGTCAGTAAAGACTTATGCTGCGAGGTTCAGATTAGAACCTTGTTGCAACATGCTTATGCCGAGATGGTTCACGATAATATTTACAAACCAAAAGGCTTGGTAACCACCTCCGCTGAGCGACATGTGGCTAGAAGCATGGCGTTGATTGAAACAACCGATGATTTATTTAGTCGCACCATCAAACTGCTTGATGATGCAAATGCGCCTAGAGCGGAATTTGCTAAAGATCTTGAAAACATGTTTAGAGATCATATAGGCGGGCAATACATCGCTCCTGACAGTAAAACTTCACTCCTAATAATCGATGCATTCAGTGATGTATTAGAGCCTGGACTTTCTAAGGAAATCAACGAGCTTCTGAATTCAAAAAAATATATTGCTCGAAAGATAAAAGACAGAGCCTCAACCAAAGGGTTATTTAGCAATAGTGTCATTCTTTTTGTTTACTGGCTTGCTTTGAACAGTGATAGTACTACGCTCAAAGCGCGGTGGCCTTTGCCGGGTGACTGGCGCTCTCTAAGTCTTGTTACTTCAGATGTGAATTGCTAAACCTGAATCCTACGACTCGCCGACAGATCCCCCTCCCATGCTCCTGCAGCGCCCTCAAGGCCGTCCGTTCGGCGACTAACTGCATAGCTTCGTTCCCTTCGATGGAAAATTTCCTACATCAGTTGGCCGGCACGAAATGCAAAGCCTATGCTCGAGTCGGGTCTAATTTCGCATTTGCTCCGGAAAAGCCTTTTCCGCGCGGAATAGACCTGCTTTTATAGCAGCGTGTGTTGCTGTGAACGCAGCGAGACGCCTTCCAAGAACCCGACCATTGAGTCGGTTTTTTTGTGCCCATTTATGAGCCCTGCCATCGAGCAGGGCTTTTTCGTTTTTGGTTCCGCCACGCCCTTCGCTCCGTGCTGGGAAGTGCTGCTGGAACCAATCTATTGAGCTTCCCGAAAGGGACAAAACCGGATGACAAGCATGCCCGACAAACCAGACATATGGCTGCTCGTTCTCGCGTGGCTGGGGCAGCATGCGCCGACGATTTACGCTGGAGCATTGTCATTCGTGGTCGGTGCCTTGCGGATCATTTACGGCGGTGGCACGCGGCGACAGGCCTTGCTTGAAGCTTCGCTGTGTACGCTGATCACCATTGGCTTGATTCCACTATTGGAATACTTCGGTCTACCGCAAAACTTCGCCACAGCGGCGGGGGTGTTCATCGGTTTCCTTGGCGTGAAGAAGATTGCCGATCTGGCCGATCGGTTCGCGGACTTCCAGTTTCCTAAATCGGATTCGGCGCCATGAAACGCTGCCCTTGGGTGCTGCCTCTTGTGCTCCTGCTGGCCTATGCCGTCACGGGCCACCTCCACTGTGGTGATTCGCCGCCCTGTCAGCCGCTCGCCGCTCAATCATTCAATCGTGAGATTTAGAGAATGGCCTACACCCAATACGAAAGCGTCGTCGCCAACACTCCTGAGGAGTTGACGACCAAGCTGGCACAATCCATTGCCGATGGCTGGCAGCCATACGGAAGTCCTGTCTCCATCACTGAAGGCTTTCAAGTGCTGCAGGCGGTGGTGAAGGGGTCGAGCAATGTCGGTGGTGCGCCAGGCGACATCACCTCGGACAGCATCACGGACGCCTCGGATGTCGGTAAGGCCGTATTGGTGAGTGTCGACGCCGCCGCTGCTCGTGCCGCTACAGGCAGTGGGACTTCGGACTTCTCGGGCAGCTACAACGACCTGAGTGACAAACCAGCTATTCCAGTCGAGGGTGATGCCGCGATGCTGGAAGCCGGTACCGACCTCGTCGCGCATACCTGGTCAGCCAAACTGATTCATGACGAGATTGCCCGCCAGATTGCAGCGCTACCAGCATGAGCATCACACCCGCAATCTCGACTGCCTCCGTTTCAAACGCGATCTTCAATCAGCGCAGGATCAGGGTTTCCAAACCCACCGGGGACCCTGGCAACTTCCAAGGAACACGGGGCATAAGACTCGCGCAAACGCGTTAGCGGCACCCCGCCAACGTTAGTTAACTGGTTAACTCGCTGGGTTAACCAGGCTGAAAGCCTTATGGACTGCGGCTTACAGGGCGGTTAACTAAGGAGTTAACCTGGTTAACTCGGTTTTCCCCTGATTCGCCTGCAATCCAAGCGGGCCGTGGCTTACAGCGCGGTTAACTAAGGAGTTAACCAAGTAAAACCGTTGGTTAACTCCTTCAGTCGTTGTAAAAAAACCTGAAAGCCAAGCAGACCGTGGCGTGCAGAGCGGTTAACCCGGAGTTAACCGAGTCACTTAGTTGGTTAACTCTGGGTTAACCCACGGCTCCTTCGGCTTCACCGAAAGGCATGGACATGACAGCACTCACCAAAGCGGAGTTCGCCACGCGCCAAGGCTGGTCGAAACCCTATGTGTCGAAGTTGGCCAAGAGCGGTCGCCTGGTTTTGCTGGCAGACGGCATGGTGGATGTCGAGGCCACGGACCGATTGCTGTTCAGCACCGCGGATCCGAGCAAAGCCAGCGTGGCGGCGCGGCACGAGCGCGAACGACTACAGCGTAGGCCGGAAGGAAATTCCCCGGCACCCCAGATCGAATGCGAGCCTTCAGCCGTTTTTTCGCAGCAGGCGCCAATGACTATCGAGGGTATTCCAGACTTTCAGGAGTCTCGTGCCTACCGCGAGTTTTATGAGTCACGCCTGACCGAGAGCGAATTTCACAAAAATCGCGGCGCCCACGTCGAGTTGGAGGCCGTTAAAACGGCGGCATACACGACCGGGCGGATGTTACGGGATCTGTTGCTGGGTATGCCGCCACAGTTGGCTCCCGAATTGGCCGCCATGAGTGATCACTGGCAAATCGAGAAGCACCTCACTGCCGCATTGCGCCGGGTGTTGGACGATGCCGAACGGATGTCCTCGACAGATCTCATCCATTCTTTGACTGCAGCGAGCTAATCCATGTCAGCGGAAATGCCCGACGGTGCAGCGGTGTACCGGGAGGCTTATTTCCGCGGGCTGAGGCCAGAGCCGGATGTCTGGATCGATCAGTGGGCTGACGAGTTCATGCGCATCCCGCGGGATGCAGGGGCTGCCGAGCCAGGACAGTACCGCACTGCACGAACACCGTATGCCCGCGAGCCCATGCGTTGCCTGTCGCCGGCACATCCGTGTAAGCGCGTGGTGACCATGGTGGCCTCGCAGTTAATGAAAACCCAAATTGCCTTGAACTGGATCGGCGGCCTGATCCATATGGCACCGTCCAACATTCTCACGCTGTTGCCCAGCTTGGGGTTGGCCAAACGAGTCTCGTCGCGCATCGGCAAGACCATCAAGGCCACCCCGGTGCTGCGCGAACGAGTGGCCGCGAACCGTTCGCGGGATGCGCGCAACACCATGGACACCAAAGAGTTTGAAGGTGGTTCGCTGTATGTCACCACCGCCGGTTCGGCAGCGAATCTGTCGGAGTTGTCGGCCCGGTACATCTATGGTGATGAAGTGGATCGCTGGGTGGTGGACGTGGGCGAGGAGGGTGACCCGATTGAGCTGGCGGAAACCCGGGGCAGTACGTTTGGCCGCAACGCCAAGTTCTACTTTTCCAGTTCGCCGACGATCCGGGGTGCCTCGCGCATTGCCGATTTGTTCGAGACCAGCGACCAGCGTTTTTACTACGTGCCGTGCCCGAATTGCGGGCACATGCAAGTCCTGGAATGGGAACGCCTGCATTACTCGGCAGATTGCCAACGGGCACACTACGAGTGCGCCGGGTCTGACTGTGATGTGCTGATCGAGGAACACCACAAGGGTGAGATGTTGGCCAAGGGCGAATGGCGCGCCCATGCCCAGGGCGATGGTGAAACCGTTGGCTTCAACCTCAATGCGTTGTACTCGCCGCCCGGCTGGACCGGTTGGGCCGCTCTGGCCAAACAGTTCGAGAAGGCCAAGACCGCCATGTCCCGCGGTGATCTGGAGCCGATGCAGGTGTTCTACAACACCCGTCTGGCCAAGGTTTGGGACAGCGCCCAAGAGCAAACCAAAGCCGATGTGCTGATGGCTCGGGCCCGCCTGGAAACTTATGGATTGGGTTCGATGCCGTTCGCCGTGCTGATGCTCACGGCCTCGGTCGATGTTCAAGCCAATCGGCTGGAGTTCATGGTGGTGGGCTGGGGCGCCGGCATGGAGCGCTGGATCATCGATTACCAGGTGATTTGGGGTGATCCTTCCGACGAACGCACCTGGTCGGTGCTCGATGACAAACTCAAGGCGCGTTATCCGCATCCGTGTGGCGCAGACCTGACAATCCGCGCAGCCGGCATTGACTCCGGCGGCAACCACACCGACGAGGTGTACCAGTTCTGCCGGCTGCGGCGCTGGCGCAACATCTTTGCCGTCAAGGGCGCGAGCAAGTCGGGTCGGCCAGTGATTGCACAACGGCCATCGATGATGGATGTCACCTGGAAAGGCTTGACCGAACGCAAAGGTGTCGAGCTGTGGTTCATCGGTACCGACACGGCCAAGGACTGGATTTACAACCGCTATCCGGTGGAGGACGGTCCCGGTGCGCTGCACTTTGCTAACGACCTGCCGGATGATTTCTTCGCCCAGTGCGTCGCCGAGCGCAAGGTGACTCGGTACATCAAAGGCTACAAAAAAATCGAATGGGTCAAGGGCAAGGCGGAGCGCAACGAAGCCCTCGACTTGATGGTGTACAGCTTGGCGATGGCGCATTACCTGGGCCTGAATCGCTACAAGGAACACGACTGGGAACGAGTGAGAAGCGCCCTGTTGCAGGCGGCGCCTGCGGGTGAAAAAGTCATTGCAGTCGAACGTGTCCGCGCTCCGGCACCATCTCCGCAGCAACCGCCTGATCCCGTGTCTCCACCGGCCAAGCCGGTAATAGCACCGCTGCCGATTGCACGGCCGCCACAGCGTCGAAGCTCCAGCAGCGGCTACCTCAAAAAACGACGCTGAGTGAAGGCGCACCGTTGCAACCCACGTTGTCTTATTACTTTAGAGCGATCCCCATGGCCTTTACCCAACAGCAACTCGATGCGGTCGAGAAGGCAATTGCGCGTGGCGAAAAAATCGTGCGTTACGCCGATCGCAACGTCGAGTACCGCGACATCGACGAATTGCTCAGGGCACGCGACGAAATTCGTAGCTCGTTGATCGCGGCGGCCGGACCTCGTTCGCGCATCGTGCGGCTTTACCATGGAGGCAAGGGACTGTAATGGCTCGTCACTTTCCCACCTTGGGCCGCAGCGGATTCTTGATTCCCTCGAACATCAAGGCCAGCTATGAAGGCGCGGCCGAAGGGCGTCGTTCCGCCAGCTGGGATGCGCCCGACGCCGGCTTCAACAGCATTGCCATTCCGGCGCTGCGCAACCTGCGCTCACGTTCCCGCGCGGCGGTGCGCAACGACCCGTACGCCTTCAACATCATCGACAAGCGGGTCAGCAACCTGATCGGCACCGGTATCACGCCGCGGCCGAAAACCCAGGATGACGAGCTTCGGCATTTGCTGCAGGAACTTTGGGCCGACTGGACCGAAGAATCCGACGCCGATGGTCTCACCGACTTTTACGGACAGCAGGCGCTGATTGCCCGGACAGTGGAAACAGCCGGTGAGTGTTTTGTCCGCCTGCGCCCGCGCAGCCTCGATGAGGGGCTGGTGGTGCCGCTGCAACTCCAGGTGCTGGCACCGGAGTTTGTGCCACACGACAAATCCGAAATGGCCCGTAACGGCAACGTCATTCGCGCCGGCATTGAGTTCAGCACGGACAGTCGCCGGGTGGCGTACTGGATGTATCGCTCGCATCCCGGCGATGCCGCGTCGTTGAACAGCGGCTACAACCAGTTGGTGCGCGTACCGGCCAGCCAAGTGCTGCACATTTTTGAGCCGGTCGAACCGGGTCAGCTGCGTGGTCTGCCGCGTTTATCACCGGTGCTCAAACGCCTGCGCAGCCTGGACAACTATGACGATGCGGTGTTGTTCCGCCAGGAGGTGGCCAACCTGTTCGCCGGTTTTATTAAAAAACCTTCACCGGATGACATCCAGACCCCGGTAGACCC
The DNA here is from genome assembly GCF_003050925.1 of Pseudomonas sp. GV085. GTDB lineage: Bacteria > Pseudomonadota > Gammaproteobacteria > Pseudomonadales > Pseudomonadaceae > Aquipseudomonas. Next base: position 103,811 of record NZ_QAOV01000006.1, read on the forward strand.
GGTGACCGGTGCGCCGCTGAACCTCGCTTCGGATGGTTTCACGCCCATGGTGGCGTTGGAACCCGGGACCATGCAGGAGTTGCTGCCGGGCGAGGAGGTCGAGTTTTCCTCGCCGCCAGATGCCGGCAACAACTACCCGGATTTCATGCGTCAGCAATTGATGGCGGCGGCGGCCGGCGCCGGAATGCCGTACGAGATCCTCACCGGCGACATGCGCGAAGTGAATGACCGAGCGCTGCGGGTGGTGCTCACTGAGTTCCGGCGTCGACTGGAGCAGCTGCAATTTGGTGTGTATGTGCACCAGTTGTGTCGCCCGGTGCGGGCCGCGTGGATGGACATGGCAGTGCTCAGCGGCGCCGTGTTGTTGCCGGACTACGCCAAACGCCGCCGTGAGTACCTGCGTACACGCTGGGTGCCACAAGGCTGGGCGTATATCCATCCGGTTCAGGATGTTCAGTCACGCACGATGGAAGTGAACGCCGGCTTTGCCTCGCGTAGCGAAATGGTCCTGCGCACCGGTTATGACGCCGAAACGGTGGACGAAGAAAACGCCGCCGATGCCGAGCGCGCTCGCGGTAAAGGTCTTAATTACAGCACGCTCGTCGAACTGCTCCAGGCGTTCGACGACAAGGAGCAGACATGAGCAAGAAAACGCCGCCGCGCATTTACAACAAGGCCGGCCAGCGGGTGCCGGTGCAGGACAAAAGCTGGTACGCCGTGCATGCCAGCGGTGAAGCCACCGAGCGGCTGATTGAAGTCTTTGTGTACGGCGAGATCGGCACCTGGGGCATTACGGCCAGTCAGTTTATGCAGGATCTGCGCGCCGTCGATGATGGCGTGTCGCCGGTGATCGCGGCGTTCAACAGCATCGGCGGCGACCTGTTTGACGGGTTGGCCATGCACAACACGTTGTCACGGCTGGGCGAGCGTTGCACGGCACGAATCGATGCCTTGGCCGCGAGCGCGGCCAGTGTCGCGGTGTGTGGTGCCCACAAGGTGGTGATCGCGTCCAACGCCATGCTGATGATTCATAACCCATGGACCTACGCGGCCGGCGACGCCGATAGCTTTCGCAAAGTGGCCGATGTCCTCGACCAAACCATGGAGGCGATCATCGCGGCCTACAAAGCCAAGGCACCGAACATTGATGAGGTGGAGTTACGGGGTTTGGTGGCTGCCGAAACATGGTTGACCGCCAGTGAGGCGGTTGCCTTGGGGCTGGCCGATGAGGTGGGCGATGGGGTGCAGGTCAAAGCGTGTCTGGGGCAGGGCGGGGTGATGCAGCGTTACCAGCACACCCCGGCTGAATTGCTGGCCCAGCTCGATGAGTTGCCTGACCCAGATCCGGAGTCGGAGCCGGCGCCAAACGATCCACCCGCACCCGTGGTCGACTCGGCCAAGCTGGCGCTACTGATAACTCAACGTTGCGCGGAGGCGGGGATCAGCAACCTGGTCGCGCCGTTGCTCAGTTCGACCCAACTTGAAAGCGAAGAGATTGTCTTGGCGGGACTGACCCGGGCCAAGGCGGTGCATGACCTGTGTGTCGCGGCAAGGCTGCCAGAACTGGGCGCCGAATACGTGGCAGCGGGGCTGGATGAGCCGGCGGTACGCGCGCGGCTGTTCGACAAGATCGTCAGTAGCGGCAACGGTTTCGAAATCGACAACAGCGTGCCCCTCGACGAGGACCCAGCACCGAAGGTGCAGGCGAAACAACCGAATCCGTCTTCGATCTGGGCAGCCCGTCAGGCCGTCCATGCGGGGCAATCCAACAGTGCAAAAGGAGCACGAGCATGACCGTAAAGTACGAAACGCTACACGCCGGCGAGTTTCTGCTCTCCGAAGGGGCCGGGAAGATCTCTCGTGAATCCATTCTGGTGGCCGCTGGTGCCGCACTGAATGCTGGTCAGGTACTGGGGCTGGTCACGGCGACCAATGAGTTTGCCCCCTACGATCCCGCCGCTACTGACGGCACCGAAGTGGCGACCTGCATCCTCTACGGGCCACTGGGTGAATCGACCGAAGAGCGTCGCGCCAGTGCCGTGGTGCGGCTGGCCGAGGTCAGCGAGGTGCATTTGACCGGTTTCGATGTTGAGGCCGAGGGTGCCTTGGCGGCTCAGTTTGTGATTGCCCGCTAAGTCAGTCCCCTATATCCCAACCCCGCCTTGAGCGGGGTTTTGCTTTTCTGGAGAGTCCCTTCATGGCCGACATTGGCATTTTTACCGACGATGTTTTTTCCGTATCTTCGCTGACCGCGGCGATCAATGAGCAGGAATACCTGCCGGGCCGCATCAGCAGCCTTGGCCTGTTTCGCGAGGAAGGGATCAGTACCCTGACCGTGCAGATCGAAAAGGACGGCAACACCCTGGCCCTAGTGCCGGCGGGTGAGCGCGGCACCTCGGGTCTGGTCGTGGGTGCAAGCAAGCGACAGATGATTCCGTTCAACACCGTGCACCTGCCGCAGCGTTTCACCATCAAGGCCGACGAGATTCAGGGCATTCGCGCCTTTGGTACAACGACCGAACTGCAGGCTGTACAGAGCGTAGTGAACACCCGTCTGAGCAAAGCCAAGCGTCAGCTCGACGCCACCCATGAATTCCAGCGCATGGGCGCGCTCAACGGCCTGGTGCTGGACGCGGACGGCTCGACGGTCCTGCTGAATATCTATCAGGCTTTTGGTGTGGAACAACAAAGCTTGTCCATGGGCCTGAATGACTCAGCCACCAAGGTTCGGGTCAAGTGCGCCGAAGCGCTGGACATGCAGGACGATGAACTGGGTAGCGTCACCAGCTCGGGCGCGCGGGCCTTTTGTGGCAAGAATTTCTGGAACAAGCTGGTCACGCACAAATCGGTTGAAGAAACCTACCTTAATACGATCCAGGCCGCGGAATTGCGTGGTGATGCGCGGGACAGCTTCGAGCTGGGCGGCATCGTCTGGGAGCGTTACCGTGGGCGCATCGCCGGGGTGTCGTTTATCCATGACGATACAGCCCTGTTGATCCCGGAAGGCGTACCAGAATTGTACATCTCCTGTTTTGCTCCGGCGGATTACATGGAAACGGCCAACACCCAAGGCCTGCCGTATTACAGCAAGCTGGAACCACTGCCGTTCAACAAGGGCATGGCCGGTGAAGCCCAATCCAACCCGTTGCACCTGTGCACGCGTCCACGGGCACAGATCCTGCTGACGCTCTGACCATGGCCTTTCGAGACCTGGTCGCGGAGATCGACAGCGTGGTGTTCGACACCCTGGCCGATGTTGGCTTCATTGAAGGTCGGCGCGTGCTGGGCATGTTCTCGGCGCCTTGGTTGCAGCCCAAAATCGGACGCTTGAACACCGGCTTGCGCGAGCCGTGTTTTCACATTCGGGTGGCCGACGCCGCGGGCGTTGAAAAAACGCAGACGGTACAGATCGAGTTGCCCGTCCTGGACGGTGGTGGCGAGTACACCCTGATTCACCTGGAACCGGCGGGTGATGGTCTGGTGGCCTTGTCGTTGAGGTTAAAAGCATGAGTGCCGTGCCGGTTTCGCTGCAGTTTTCCGCAGACGATTTGCAGGCTTTTAAACAGCTGGCCAAGGTGATGCCCAAGGCCGCTGCTGCGGCGCAACGGCGGGCGATCAACAAGACCTTGGGCTGGCTGGCCACGCACATGGCGCGGGATGTCAGCAAGCAGGAGCGGATTGCCGTGCGGGCAGTGCGCCAGCGCCTGCGCAGCTATCCCATCAAAGGCCAAGGGCAGTTGGGCAAACTCTGGTTCGGCACCAACCCGATGGAGGCCAGCCGGATAGGGAATCCACGTCAGGGCAAGGCCGGTGTCTCAGTGGCGGGGCGGCGTTATCAGGGGGCGTTTTATAAACGCGTCTATGGCAACAAGGCGGATATCTGGATTCGCACCTCCAGCAAACATTTCAACCCGGATGACTATCCCGGCAGCAGCGCGTCCGCGGGTGGAGGCACAAGTTCGGGCTGGATCGCGGAAAACGACAACCGCTTTCCGCTGGCCAAGGCCAAGGTCTCGCTCGAAGACGTTGAAGGTCCGTTTTACACCTGGGCCAACAAGGCCGATGAGCGACTACTGGTCGTGTTCAAACAAGAGATGAACTTTGAACTTCATAAATACCTGAAGGGGAGCGCCAGTGTCTGATCCTGCCTTTTCGCTGGATGCGTTGTACGCCGCCATCGAGGACCACATCCGCCAGGCACTGCCCTCGGTGCGGTTTGTGGCGACCTGTCCGGACATTCAGGACCGGATAGCGTTGCCGGCGGTATTTCTCGAGCCGGTTGAGTTTGAGCCCGGGCCCGATATCGGCACCGGTGAAACCGTGCTGATCCAGCGCTTTGAAGCGCGGGTCATTGTCGCGCCCGAGTTGACCCGTCATCAGCAACTCGGCGCCCAGTTGGCCGCACAACTTGCCATTCTGTTGCGGGCACAAACCTGGGGACTGGACAACGTGGAGCAGGCGCAGTTTGTGGCGTCGCGTCAGGATTGGACCAAACCGGAACTGGATGGCTACACCGTGTGGACGGTGGAGTGGACCCAGCAGATCTACCTCGGTGAGGTTGAGTGGCTTTGGCCTGTCGAGCCCCCGGGCACCCTGTACCTGAACGTCGATGGCTGCACCGGTACCGGCAATGAAGATCACTACTTTCAGCCGGAGGATCTGGCATGGGATACGCCAGCGCCGAACACGACCGGATGATTGCCGCGATGCTGATGCCTTGCGTTGTGGTCGGCATCGATCTGATGGCCGGCCGGGTGCGGGTTAAGGCCGGAACCTGGGTCAGTGCCTGGGTGCGTTGGCACAGTCTGGCAGCCGGTAAGGCCCGTCATTGGCGCGCGCCAAGCCTGAATGAGCAGGGCGCGCTGTTCAGCCCGAGCGGTGATCCGGCCATGGGTACCTTTATCCCGGGACTGTATGGCAATGCCGGGGCTCCGCCGGACAACCGCGATCACGTCGAGGCCTGGTACTTCGACGATGGCGGCTCAATGGTCTACGACTGGCAAGCCGGCAGTTACAGCATCGCGTTACCCGACGGCAGCCGCGCGACGATCACGGTCGGTGGCTCGCAGTTTGAAGTGACGCCGGAGCAAATCCGGGTGACGGCCAGCCAGATCACGCTGTCGGGTGAGGTGAGCATCGACGGTGCGCTGAGTGTATCCGGCGACATTACCGGCGCCGGCACGATCATGGACGCCGGGGGCAACAGCAGCAACCACTCGCATTGAGTGAAACATTCACCTTCAGCCCGCCGCGTGTGGGTTTTTTTATACCTGGAGTAAATCCATGACAAGCAAAACCAAGGAAGTATCAGCCGCCAGTGAGGCGCCCGCGCCGGCCACGCTGAGCCTCTTTCGCGACACGCTGTATACCTCGCGGGTGCTGATTCTGCTGGAGGCCGAGCGCACCTTGAAAGTGGAAAAAGGCCAGGTCGCGGTGGCCTCGGATGACACGGTCGCGCTCGAGTATTTGCGCGGCCGTAAGGACTTTGTCGCGGTCGAGGGCTGATCCCATGATCGGGATGATCGGACTGGATCGCCGCACCGGCCAGCTCATTTCCGGCCTCGATCACCTGCGCCAGTCCATCGAGGACATCTTGTCCACGCCCTTGGGCAGCCGACGCATGCGCCCGGAGTACGGCAGCAAGCTGCGGCGCTTTGTCGATCTGCCGGTCAATGACGGCTGGAAAAGCGCCGTGCAGGCCGAGGTGGCCAGCACGCTGGGGCGTTGGGAGCCACGCCTGAAGCTGGGCCGGGTGCGCGCCGTGGCCATCCTCGACGGGCGTATCACGTTCGAGCTGACCGGGCAGTACCTGGGCAGCGACGTGACTTTGGAGGTGTCCGCATGACCATGGAACTGGCGGCCCTGCCGCCGCCGCAAGTGCTGGAGGACCTCAACTTTGAAGCGGTCTACCAGGAGAAGCTGGAAGCCTTCCGCCTGAGCATGGGCGACAACTGGAGCGCGGAGCTGGAAAGCGACCCGGTGCTCAAGCTGATCGAGCAGGCGGCGTATGGTGCCTTACAGAACCGGGCGCGGGTCAACGACGCGGGCAAGGCCTTGCTGTTGGCGCACGCCGAGCGGGCCGACCTCGATCACCTGGCCGCCAACGTCAACCTGCAGCGCCTGGTGATTCAGGCCGGAGATCCAAGCACGGTGCCGCCGACGCCGCAGGTGCTCGAAGAGGACGATGCCCTGCGCGAGCGGGTGCAGATGTCGTATGAGGGACTGACCACCGCGGGGCCGCGCAATAGCTACATCCTGCATGCACGTAACGCCTCGGGTTTGGTGGCCGATGCCACAGCGGAAAGCCCGTCGCCGGCCGTGGTAATGGTCACCGTGCTCAGCCTCGAAGGCAGTGGTGCGGCTTCGCCTGAACTGCTGGAGCAGGTCCGGTTGCACCTCAATGACGAGGACGTGCGGCCGGTGGCCGACCGCCTTACGGTGCAGAGTGCCGTGGTCATCGACTACAACATTCAAGCGGTGCTGTATCCGCAGGCACCCGGCCCGGAGAACGAAGCCTATCTGGCCGAAAGCCAGAAACGCCTGAGCGAGTGGATCAACCCGCGCCGTCGCCTGGGTCTGGAAGTGGCGCGCTCGGGGATCGATGCGCAATTGCACGTTCCCGGCATCGCCCGGGTTGAGCTGCTCGACTGGACGGACGTCAGACCGAGCAAGGCCGAGGCGGCGTACTGCACGAGCTACAACGTGGTATTGGGAGACAGTCTGACATGAGCAGTCAGCTGCCCCTCAACAGCACGCCGCTAGAGCTGGCCGTCGAGGCGGCCAACTATGAAAACACGCTCATTCCGCTGCGCAGTTTGTACAACGCCGACACCTGCCCGGAACACCTGTTGCCGTATCTGGCGTCGGCCTGGTCGGTAGACCGCTGGAACAACAACTGGACACAGGAGGCCAAGCGCACGGCGATCCGTTCGGCGTACGACGTGCATGCACGCAAAGGCACCATCGGTGCGCTGCGTCGGGTGGTCGAGCCCTTGGGCTACCTGATCGACGTTGTGGAATGGTTCGACACCGTGCCGGAAGGCGTGCCCGGTACGTTCACCCTGGAGGTGGGGCTGAATGACGCCGGCATCACCGAGGAACTGTACGAGGAACTGGCGTGGTTGATCGACGACGCCCGTCCGGTCAGCCGGCACATGACCAATCTGGCGCTCAGCCTGCAGACCGAGGGGGTGTTGGGCATTGCCGTGTGCGTGCAAGAAGGTGAAGAGATCGACGTGTACCCGCCGGCCCCGAAAGACATCGACGTGACCGGCACTTTTGGCCCGACGCTCTGCGTCGATGAAACCGATACTTTGGACGTTTATCCCCATGATTGATAAAACCAGTCAGTTTTTTGCCATTCTCACAGCGGTTGGTGAAGCCAAACACGCCAATGCCATCGCCATGGGCCTGGACTGGATGTTCACCGAGATGGGCCTGGGCGATGCCAACGGCACCGACCCGATTCCCGATCGCCTGCAGACCCAGCTGATCCACGAATGGCGTCGGGCGCCGATCAACCAGATCCGCGTCGATCCGGCCAATCCCAATACCGTGATCACAGAACAGATCATTCCGCCCGAGGTGGGTGGTGAGTGGATTCGCGAGATCGGCCTCTACGATGTCGACGGCGACCTGGTGGCGGTGGCCAACTGCGCGCCGAGCTATAAACCGTTGCTGGACCAAGGCAGTGGCAAGACCCAAGTGGTGCGGATGAATTTCATCGTCAGCAGCTCGGCAAACATCGTGCTGAAGATCGACCCGGCTGTCGTGCTGGCCACGCGCGAATACGTGGACCTTAAGATCCAGGAAGAACTGGCCAAACTGGACCACAAACAGTCAGCGCGGGTGACGGCCACGGCCGCCATCACCCTGAGCAACGTGCAGACCATCGATGACGTGGCCGTGGTCGTCGGTGACCGGGTGCTGGTGACCGCCCAGACAGAAGCCCAGGACAACGGCCTGTATGTGGTCAGCGCCGAAGGCTGGACGCGGGCCGCCGATGCCGACAACAGCCTGGAAGTGACACCGGGGTTGTTTATCCACGTCGAGCAGGGCACGACCAACGGCGACAGCCTCTGGCAGTTGGTCACCGACGCGCCGATCACCCTCGGCACCACCGGTTTGCAGTTTGAAATGATCGCGGGCGGCAGTGGGGGTGGTGTGGGCACGTTTCGCAGTGTCACCGTCGATGCCCTTGGGCGTGTGATCGCTGGCACCAACCCGACCACCCTGGACGGCTACGGCATCACCGATGCCCTGGCAGTGAGTGAAAATCTCGCCGATGTCGAGGATGTGGCTGAGGCTCGCGACAACCTTGGGCTGGGAACCGCCGCGACCTCTGATGTGCAGACCGATCTGGATGACGTTACGGTGGATGTGTTGATGAAGGTCGGGGCCTTCGGGTTGGGCGGGGCGGGCATCAGCCTGGTGGCCGGTACCGACCTCAACACCATTCGCACCGCCGGCTTTTATCGCATTGAAGGCTCTCCAACACATGGTCCCACAGGCCTAACCAACTCCGTCATGATCGTCGGGTTGGGCCGCGACGTGACGCTGCAGTTGATCATTCAATACAGCACCGGGGTGTTGTTCACCCGCGGTGGCAGTGCTTCCGGCGCGACCTGGTCCGCCTGGAAAACCCAGTGGGACAGTGGCTCACTGGTTAAACAGTCGAACGCCTGGGACTCCACGGCGGGACGCGTATTGCTCAACGGTGCATTTGGCGTCGGAGGAGTAGCCCCCAATTTACCGGGCGATGACTTCAACGCCGCGCAGGTTGGTGGCACCTATACCTATACGGCCGACACCCTGAACCGTCCGAACATCTCCGGCAGTGATCATGGGCTGGTGGTCCACATCGAACGATCGTTTGGCAACCTGGCCTATCAAGAGGCGCGGGTGGCGAACAGAGCGAGCGCCTACCGTTACCGAACCGGGGACTTTGCCACCGGAACCTGGGGTGACTGGCAGAGCCTGTGGGATTCCAGCAATCTGGTTAAACAAATCTACCCCCAAGATGACACGCCAGGCCGTGTATTGCTCACGGGTGCTTATGGCATAGGTCACGGGGGGATTGTCCTTCCCGACGGCACCGATCTAAATACAGTCACCACCGTGGGTATTTACCGGGTGAACCCGGGCCCGAACGTTCCAGAGGGCGGTCAATTCTCCCCCATGCTGGTTGCGGTCAGTCAAGACACCCTCTGGCAACAAATCATCGGCTATGACACCGGTACAACGCTTACTCGTGGCGGTGTTCAGACCCCAGAGGGATACGTATTCAGTGCGTGGGTAACGGGTTGGGACACGAGTAACTTTGACCCTGCTGCGTACCAACCTGCGTTGGGCTTCACGCCCGTACAGCAAGGCGGAGTGGCGGGTCAGGACGCCAATAAAATCTACATTGGCTATGCAAACGCCTCGGGCAAAATAAAAATACAAGTTGATGCGCAGGATTTCGGGGGGATCTGGACCGAAAGCAATTTTGATCCTGCTTCCATATTTTCGCTTCCCGTCGGCGTGCCGTTTCCATGGCCAACCGCTACACCACCCGACAAATGCGTTTTGATGGGGGGGCAGCCGTTCAATGTCGAGTGGTACCCGGCATTGGCAGCCGTGTATCCCAGCGGCTTCCTGCCAGACATGCGCGCCGAGTCGATTCGTGGTTTGGATGGCGGGCGCGGAATAGACCCCGACTCTGGGCGGCCCGTGTTGAGCCTTCAACTCGACACGCTACAAAACATGACGGGTGAACTCAGGCTACAGGACGATGATTCGATGTTGCTGGTGAATACCGCGACCGGCGTATTTACGGCTACTGGTTACATGACGGGTGATATACCCGCTGCACCACGAGTCAGTACAACGGGCAACATGTCTGTAACTTTCAATCCATCGGCGGTTGCCCGTGTGAGCACGGAAACCCGTATGCGCAACGTGGCGTACAACTACATCTGCAGGATGTATTGATGACGACTTTAGTGAATGGTTTTTTTGATGAGAGTGGGTGTATCGACGTTTACACGTTCAGTGAAACCACCACCGAATACCTCGGCCAACACGAAACCTATGTCAGCTGTGGCTGCGGTCTGCCAGCGGGCGCCACGTTGGAAGTACCGCCCGAAGCCGGGGACGGGGAGGTGGTGGTCTGGAGGGATGGCACGTGGCTGGTGGTGCCCGACTACCGAGGCGTGGCTTACCGCACCACCGATGGTGCCGAGGTGACGCATTCGATACCTGGCGAGTTACCGGCCGAGCTGACGACCATGCCGCGACCGAGTGCGGCCTATGTCTGGAATGGTCTTGTTTGGGTACTGGATGCCGCGCGCGATCTGGCGATTCAAAGCCAGCGAGAACGGTCATGGATCGAAAATGAACTGCATTGGGCGGGCAGAGAGATCGACAAGCATCTGGATGCGGACCCGACCGCGCTCAACACGGAGCTGGCCTGGCGCACCTACCGTAACGAGCTGCGAGCCTGGCCTGGATCGCCGGACTTTCCGGCCAGTGATAAACGGCCGCTAAAGCCGGACGGATCGACCAACACCGCGTCCTGACGCCCCGCATTGCCGGGGCGTTTTCTTTTCCGTTAAGCGTCACGTCACTCACAGCCTCGCTTATGCGGGGCTTTTTCGTTTCTGGAGCATCACTCTATGAGTTTCTTTCACGGCGTTACCGTGACCCTGGTGGACACCGGGGCACGACACATCGCCACCCCGTCCGCGTCGATCATCGGCCTGTGCAACACCTTCACCGTGGAGCTGCCGGCGACTGCGGCGGCCAACGAATTGCTGCTGATCACCCGCGAAAGCGAAGCGGTGGCGGCCTGGGGCCCGGACGCCGCAATCACCCAGGACTGCAAAGCCATTTTCAAACGGTCCAAGGCGGTGATTGTCGCCGTCGGCGTGCCGCTGCTGGAAGACCCGGCCGAGCAGCTGTCCGCGATTATCGGCGGGGTTTGGGCCGATGGCAGCCGTACCGGCATGCAGGCGTTGCTCAACGGTAAAAGCAAGTTCAACGCCCAGCCGCGACTGTTGGTGACGCCGGGGCACTCGGCGACGCTGGCGGTGGCGACCGAGCTGGTCGCGTTGGGCGACAAGATGCGGGCCATGGCCATCCTCGACGGGCCGAACACCACTGACGAAGCGGCGATTGCTTATGCCGAAAATTTCGGCAGCAAACACGCCTACATGGTCGACCCTGGCGTGCAGTTCTGGGACACCGGGACCAGTGCCACGGTCAATGCACCGGCTTCGGCTTGGACCGCTGGCCTGTTTGCCTGGACCGATGCCACCTACGGCTTCTGGGCCTCGCCGTCGAACAAGGAGTTTGTCGGCGTCACCGGCACCACGCGACCGATCGAGTTTCTCGACGGCGATGCCTCCTGCCGGGCCAACCTGCTGAACAACGCCAACATCACCACGATCATCCGTGATGACGGCTACCGCCTGTGGGGCAACCGCACGCTGTCCAGTGACCCGAAATGGAAGTTCGTCACCCGTGTGCGCACGCTGGACATCGTCATGGACGCCATCCTCTACGCGCACAAGTGGGCCGTCGACCGCTCGATCACCGCGACCTACGTCAAGGATGTGACCGAAGGCCTGCAGGCGTTCATGCGCGACCTGAAAAATCAGGGCGCGATCATCAACTTTGAGGTCTATGCCGACGAAGAGTTGAACACCTCCAGCGAACTCAGCGACGGCAAGGTGTACTGGAACATTCGGTTCACTGACGTACCGCCGGCCGAAAACCCGAACTTTCGCGTGGAGGTGACCGATCAGTGGATCACTGAAGTGCTGGACACCGCCGCCTAAGGAGGCCGCTTTATGATTCCGGAAGTGCTCTACAACACCAACCTGTTCGTGGACGGTATCAGCCTGCAAGGCGACGTGCCGAGCCTGACCCTGCCCAAGTTGACCCTCAAGACCGACGAGTATCGTGCCGGCGGCATGGACGCGCCGGTCGAGATCGACATGGGCACCGAAAAACTCGAAGCCAGCTTTATCACCAACGGCGTGCGCCGCGAGGTGCTGAAGTTTTTTGGGCAGGCCGACCTGACCGCGTTCAACGCCTCGTTTCGGGGTGCCTTCAAAGGCCAGAAAGGGTCGGTCAAGTCGGTGGTCGCCACCCTGCGTGGCAGCCTCAAGGAAGTCGATCCGGGGGACTGGAAACCGGGTGAAAAAGGCGAGTTCAAGTACGCCGTTGCGGTGACCTACTACAAGCTGGAAATCGACGGCAGTGTGATGTTTGAACTCGATCCCCTCAACTCGATTCGCGTCATTGACGGCGTCGACCAATTGGCCGCTGTGCGGTCTGCCCTGGGCATGTAAGGAGCCACACCATGAGCAACGTGAAAGACAACGTCCTGCCCAAGTGGCTGCAACTGGGCGATGGCATTGCCACCGTCGCCCTGTCCCGACCGAGCGAGGCCAACGGCGTCAAGGTCGACAAGCTGACCCTGCGCGAACCGACGGTGCGTGAGATGCGCGCCGCCACCTTGCAGGGCGGGAGCAACGAAGAAGAGCAGGAGATGGTCCTGTTCTGCAGCCTGGCAAGCATCGGTCGCGGCGATCTGGAGGGGCTGCTGATGCGCGATTACCGTCGTTTGCAGACCGCCTATTTTCGTCTGGGAGCAGACGACGGGGTTTAACCCCCGGCTGCAAAAGGCCCTGGCCAAGCGCTTGGCCGTCGAGTTGAATTTTTCGGCGGCCGAGATTCAGGGCCTGTCGTTTTCCGAGATGGTTTGGTGGCTCACGGACTGAGCCCATCCCCGTTGTATATAGGTACTCCGCATGGCGAACAAACTCTCGCTCGGGCTGGTGATTGGCGGCGCCGTCGATTCCTCCTTGGGCGCCGCCTTCAAGAATGTCAGCGGCGAAATGAAAAAGCTTGAGGCGCAAACCACCCGCGCCAAAGGTTTGCAGAAAGTCATCGGCGAGACCATGCGTCTGCGCGATGAGTGGAAAAAAGCTCACGACAGCGGGGCGGCCAATGCCGACGCCTTGCTGCGTAAATTGGAAATCAACACCAACAGCTTGCGCAAGCAGGGTGTCGAAGTCGGGCGCCTGCGTCAGGAGTACCTGGCGCTGGGCAAGGTGGTGCGCAGCGCCGAGTTCAAAGCCAAGGGTATGGGACAGGTCGAAGAGGGGCGGGAGAGTCTGCGCAGCGGTTTCGGTACGGCAGTGGCCGGTACCACGTTGGCCGCGGTACCGACCAAGGTCAGCGCGGATTTTCAAGCGATCGTCCGCGACATCGCGATCAAGTCCGGTACCGCCAACACCCAACAGGAAGTGGACACCGCCCGCGACATCGTCCAGACCTCAAAAGACACCGGCATGGCCAACACTCAGGTGGCCGACCTGGTGAACCAGCTGGTCGGTGGTGGCATGGAGTTGGCTGAGGCGCTGAAGTACGCCCCGGTGGCCGCCAAGTTTGCGGTCGGGCAGGGCGCGTCAGGCACCGACACGGCGAAAATGATTCTGGCGATGCAGAACAACGCCAAGATCACCGACCCGAAGAAAATGGAACAGGCACTGGCGTCGGTTGCCCTGCTGGGCCAGCAAGGCAGCTTCGAGGCGGCCGACATGGCCAAGTGGTTTCCGGAATTGTTGGCGCAGATGGCCAGCAGCGGCATCACCGGTCAGGACGCGGTGACCCAGCTGGGCGCCATGCTGCAGGTGCAGGTCAAGAGCGCCGGCAGCGCCGATGAGGCGGCGAATAACCTGAAAAACTGGATCGCGAAAATCGGTTCAGGGGAAACCGTCAAAGGTTATGCCGATGCCGGGATCGACTATCAGGGCTCGATGAACGCCGCCATTGGCAAGGGCTTGTCGACCTTTGAAGCCAGTTTTGAACTGGCTCGCCGGTATGTGGAAAAGACCGACCCGAAAAAGGCCAAGCAGCTGAATCAGGGGCTGACCCAGATCAGCCAAGAGACGGACCCGGCCAAGGCGCAAGCGATGGCCGATGCCTTGGCCGCCACGTTGCGTACCGGCGATCTGTTTGCCGACATGCAGGTCAAGACGGCCCTGATGGCGTACACCCAGAACAAAAAATTCTACGCGGAGCTGAAAAAAAGCGCCTCGGACCCCAACGGCCCGCGCAAGGACATTCTCGACAAAAACCTGAGCGAACGTCGCGAGAGCTCATCGCAACGTTGGGCCGAAACCGGTCAGGCGTTCAACGATTCGCTGCGGGCCATCGGTGATGCCCTGCGGCCGGCGACGGATGCGCTGGCCAGCGGTATCGGTGCAGCAGCGCGTGGCTTGACCGCCTTGTCTGAGGAGACGCCCAAGGTGGTGCTGGGCCTGGCGGCGTTGAGTGCCGGAGCCTTGCTGGCGGGCAAGGCCTGGGCCGCGCTGAAGATCGGTCGGGGGTTGGTGAACATCGCGCGCGGCTCGGCCGGCGACCGGTCCAACATCGTGCAGCGGGTATTCGTGACCAACGCGAATGACGGCGATGATGACGGGCTGGATCACGATCCAGGTCGAAAGGGAAAGGGTCCCGCAAGTCGGCCGTCCCGTGGCATGAAAGTGGGCGGGGCGCTGGCGGCGCTCGGTGCCGGCGTTCAGGTGTTGGACACTTACCAGAACGCCACCACTCGCGATGAAAAGGCCGAAGGCTACGGCGAGGCGGCGGGTGGGCTTGCCGGTGGCTTGGCTGGCGCCGCCGCCGGTGCCGCCATCGGTTCGGTCATCCCGTTGTTGGGCACCGCAGTGGGCGGAATGATCGGTGCCTGGCTCGGGGCGTGGGGCGGCGGCGACGTCGGCGCGACCATGGGCAAGGCTTTATTTGGTGGGCCGGACACGCCAATCGTACCCAAAGCAGCGCTCGGCATCTTTCCCATGCCCGCCGGCCAGGGGGTTGGCGCGGTCGTTCGCTCGATGGACAACGCCCCCACCGCGCCGGTCACGGCGGCGGCACTGATGTCGAGCACCGCGGCTAAGACACCCGAATGGCCGAAGGTCGATCAGCAATTCACCTTCGCCCCGGCCCCGGTGTTTCAGGTGCACGGCGATGTGAAAGACCCGGCACAGTTGGTCCAAGAATTGATGCCGTACCTGCGCCGTCAGTTTGAAGACTTCGCCCGGGAGGCGCGCGCCCGGCAGTTGTTTGATGCACCCCACGTGGGTTGAGGACGTGAAATGGCGGATGAAAAAACTTACCTGCAGCACCTGCAGGGCGGGCTGAAGTACATGGTCGATGCCGGTGAAGCCGGCCGCACTGACCTGGAGTCGATGACCGGGCCTATGAATGGCGCGCTCAACGAAATCAGCGGGGCGGCCGATGCGCTGGAAGGTTTGCCCTTTATCAGCGAGGACCTGAGCGACAAGACCCGGCGTTTGCAAAGTGCAATCAACTCGGCCCAGGCCAAGATCGGCAAGGTCGCCAGCTTCTACAACCAGACCCAGCGCGCGCTGTCACAGTTTGATGAGCACTTTTCCGCGCTGGCCGTACAGATCGGCCGCTTTGGCGCGGCGTTCAACAAGGTCGCCGGCAAGGCCAATGCCGCATTGGGCAACATCTTCCCCACCGAATGGTTTGCCGGCGACATGTCGCCGATTCCCGACGCGGTGAAGCCGTTCCCACACCTGCTGATCCTCTACCCGCTGAAAGCCAATGAACGGCCGTATTACTTCAACCTGGACACCGCCGCGTTTGACGAACTCCGGCGGCAGACGTCGTTTCGCTGGGCCGCGCAGGAGCGCCTGACCCGACGCCCGGCACAGCAGGCGGTGGGTCTGGGTGAGGAAAAAATCACCATCAAGGGCGCGATCTACCCGAGTTTCAAAGGTGGGCTGAAGCAGTTGGATAGGCTGCGCAGCATCGGTTCAAAGTTGCTGCCACTGAACCTGACCACGGGTTATGGCGAGGTGTTGGGCAATTGGTGCCTGACCAATATTGACGAAGAGCAAAGCGCTTTGTTGCCCGGGGCGATCCCGCGCAAGCAGGGCTTTTCATTGGAGTTTGTCCGCTATGGCGATGACCTGCAGAACAGCTGACGGGGATCTGCTCGACACCCTGTGTCACCACTATTACGGCCACCTGAACCGCAGCGTCGAGGCGGTGCTGGCAGCCAATCAGGGCCTGGCCGATGAGCCACAACCGTTCCGGGCCGGTGTGCTGATCAGGCTGCCGGACCTGGTGGTCGAGACTGACAGCGTCATTTCGTTGTGGGATTGATCCTGTTACCCAGCCCGCCGAGTGCGGGCCTTTTTTTGTCTGAGGTGCCGACATGCAACCACTTTTTCGCATCGTCGCCGACGGCGCCGACATCACGGCCTTGATCAATGATCGACTGGTCTCGCTGCAGCTATCCGATCGGCCCGGCATGGCCTCGGATTCGTTCGAACTGCGCATTGATGACCGTGACGGCGCGGTGTCGCTGCCCGTCCGTGGCGTAAGTATCGAAGTCTACCTGGGTTATGCCGGCGCCGATCTGACGCGCATGGGCCGCTACACCGTGGACGAAGTGGCCGTCTCCGGCCCGCCGGACACCCTGGTGATCAGCGGCAAGGCCAGCGACATGCGCGGCAGCGGTAAAACCACCCGCAGTGGCAGTTGGGAGGATGTCAGCCTGGCGCAGATTGTGGGCGACGTCGCCGCGCGCAATGGCTGGCAGCCGTCGTGCTCGGTTGATACCCGGGTGCCGCGCATGGATCAGCTCAATGAGTCGGACTTCAATTTCATCACCCGGGTGGCCAAGAAGCACGACTGCACCGCCAAGGTGGCCGACGGCAAGCTGCTGGTCTTGCCGCGACAGGGCGGACAGAGCGCCAGTGGTAAGACCTTGGCGATCATCACCCTGCAGCGCAGTGACGTGACCCGCTGGCAATTTCGCTTGAGCGACCGCAGTGCTCATCAGGGTGTCAGCACCCAGTACCAGGACAAGGCCAGCGGGGAATTATTGGTCTCGCACCTGGACAACCCCAATGTGCCCGAGGGCCTACCGCCAGTGCATACCGATCGGCACCTCTACCCAGACCGCACGGCGGCCGACGAGGCGGCCAAGGCGCGACTGGCGGCGTTCAATCGCTCGACCGCCTCGGTGCGTCTCGACCTGCCAGGCCGGACCGACCTGTTTGCCGAAATCATGATCAAGGCGCGAGGCTTCAAGCGTGGCCTCGATGGCGAATACCTGGTGGAGTCGGTGGATCACACCTTCACCCCGTCCGGTTGGACGGTGTCGGTGGAATGCAACGGCGGCAAGGAGGGCAAGGCCAAGGCCTCCGGCAAGCCTGAGAAAGTCGTGCTTGAAGTGCCGGATTGATCGCCCGGGCGCATGAGTCGGCCCGAGTCAGAAGTTTCAAAAATCAACGTAAAAGGAGCGGCCAGTCTGGATGCGTCAACATTCAGCCTGGTCACCGTCCCCGCAGATTGTCCCTGCAAGTCCCGCCGAGGCTCCTGCTCTGTGCACAAAGCAGAGCGAGCCTAGCACCTGTTTATTTATACAGTAAAGGTCTTGCTCTCTATGTCTTCACCCATCATCCCTTGGATGGGCGGCAAACGCCGTCTGGCCGATCGTCTTATCCCGCTGTTTCCACCCCACGAATGCTACGTCGAAGTTTTTGCCGGCGGCGCTGCGTTGTACTTTATGCGACCCCAGGCAGCGCCGGTTGAAGTGCTCAACGACATCAATGGTGACCTGGTGACGCTGTACCGCGTGGTACAGAACCACCTCGAAGAATTCGTGCGCCAGTTCAAATGGGCGCTCAGCTCGCGCCAGGTGTTCGAGTGGCAGAAGATGACCCGCGTCGAAACCCTCACCGACATCCAGCGCGCCGCGCGATTCTTCTACCTGCAGCACCATGCCTTCGCCGGCAAGGTGTCCGGGCAGACCTTTGGCACCGCCACCACCACCCCGTCAATCAACCTGCTCCGTATCGAGGAAAACCTCTCAGCCGCGTGGCAGCGTCTGTCTGGCACCTACGTGGAAAACCTGCCCTGGCTTGAATGCGCCGAACGCTATGACCGCGCCCATACCTTCCACTACATGGACCCGCCGTACTGGCAGACCGCAGGGTATGGGGTGGATTTTCCGTTTGAAAATTACGAACGCATGGCCGATTTTATGCGCCGCTGTAAGGGCAGGGTGATGGTCAGCATCAACGACCACCCGGACATTCGCCGGGTGTTCGAAGGCTTTCACTTTGAGAGGCTGGACATCCGCTACACCTCGACCAACCAGCGGCAGGGCAAGGCCGAGGTCAGTGGCGAACTGGTGATCATGAACTGGGAGCCAGAGGCGTTGGGAGGACTGTTTTGACGTGACAGCTATCGACTGTGGATTCAACCGGTCGACCAACAGGTTTGAGAGTCGTCCTTGAATTTCTCCTTCTATTTTTTCAGGCGGCGGGACTCGGGGGGCGCCTTGCTCTCTCGATAGGAAGCGACCCAATCCGAAGGTGTCTTGCCAAACTGGCTGCGGAACCAGCGTGAAAAATCACCGGCCGTGGAAAAGCCGAGCAGTTCGGCCACCTCATATAATCGGCGTTTGGTGTTGGCCAAATACTCTTCGGCGAGTTCAGACCGTACAGCGTTGATGATCGTTGTGACACTCTCACCCTCAGTTGCCAGGTGGCGGTTAAGGGTGCGTCGATGCATGCCAAGATGCTGGGCAACCGCATCGACAGAACACAGTCCGCTTGGCAGCAGCATCTTGACGATCTGACGTACCCGCTGCGTCGGCTCGTCGCGCAGGTTAGCCAACTGCATGTCCAGCAATCGCTTCACTTCGCGATGCAGCGCCGGGTCCGCCTCAGGTATGGCCATATCCAAATCGCACCCGCGGCAAACGATGGCATTGAATTCCTGAGAGAACTCGATCGCGGTTCCCAACACACGGTGGTGTACTTCAAGGCTGGAGGGGGGGGCGTGAGTAAAACTGACCCTTACCGGCCGGAAGGTATAGCCGCTCAGAATGCACAACGTGCGCAGGATAATTCCGGTTGCTTGTTCAATCGCCTGGCGCCAGACGCCATGATGGCCCTGCATGTTCACCCCCACATGCAACAGGGTCAGATCGCCCACATCCTCAAGCCACAATTGCACACCGGCGTTATGCAGTCGTGTATAGCGAAAGCAAGATTGCAAGGCGGCGCGCAGTGTTGGCTCTTCACGGATAAGCAGCGCCAGCATGCCAAAGTTGGAAAGGTGCCTCTTTTCGGCGAGCAGCAGACCGAAAGCCTCCTGACCGGACAATCGGGCTGACTCCTCCAGCAGCCACCCGACCGAATCGCTACTGATCATGATGTTCGGATCGTCGAGGGCACTGGCCGGCAGCTTGGCCATCCGCAGTATACGAAAAGGATCGAGCCCCTCTGAACGGGCAACCTGTTCATAGTTGGTAAGGCTGGCACTCCGCGTCAGGGTATACATGATTTCCCTCGTGTCCCAATTTCGCAAGATTGAGTCCTGCGAAGCTTAGTGCAGGATGCCCCATCAGAGCTACCTTCAGGCTTCCGAAAAAAATAGAGAGCGGAAGGTAATGGATACGCGCTAGAACCTACCGCGGTTCAACAGCACGGCCCTTGGTCATGGGGATGCTCACGCGTGTGGGCATTGAAGTCACTTTCGTAAGCCGTAGCGGCTACACGCTTGATAACA
Source organism: Pseudomonas sp. GV085 (assembly GCF_003050925.1). Classification (GTDB taxonomy): domain Bacteria; phylum Pseudomonadota; class Gammaproteobacteria; order Pseudomonadales; family Pseudomonadaceae; genus Aquipseudomonas. The sequence goes on from NZ_QAOV01000006.1 coordinate 123,422, forward strand.
ACAATAAAACTAAGACATTGAGGAGGCTGCATGGCCTTTCACCCAATCGCCGCAGACGATGACGACTCCGGTGGAGTCGGCGTTGCGCGCCAATATGCCTGGATTGTCTTCGCGCTGACGTTCGGCCTGTTGATTTCCGATTACATGTCACGCCAAGTGCTCAACGCAGTGTTCCCGCTGCTCAAGAGCGAGTGGACACTGAGCGACGGCCAGCTCGGCCTGCTCAGTGGCATCGTCGCCCTGATGGTCGGTTTGCTGACGTTTCCCCTGTCGTTGATGGCTGACCGCTTCGGCCGGGTCAAGAGCCTGGCATTGATGGCGCTGCTGTGGAGCGTGGCCACCCTGGGCTGTGCCCTGGCGCAGGACTACCAGCAGATGTTCATCGCCCGGTTCATGGTCGGCGTCGGCGAAGCGGCCTACGGCAGCGTGGGCATTGCGGTGGTGATTTCGGTGTTCCCCAAACACATGCGCGCCACCCTGGCCAGTGCTTTCATGGCCGGCGGCTTGTTCGGCGCTGTACTGGGCATGGCCCTGGGCGGCGCGATTGCCGCCAAGCTGGGCTGGCGCTGGTCGTTCGCCGGCATGGCATTGTTTGGTCTGGTGCTTGCCGCGTTGTATCCGCTCATTGTCAAGGAAGCACGGATTGCGCCACAACGTGCCGCGCAGATTGCGAACAAGACGGCTGCGGCGGTCAAGCGTCCGTTGCGCACGCTCTGGTCCAGCCGTTCGGTGGTGGCTACCTATGTCGGCAGTGGATTGCAGCTGTTTGTCGGCGGCACGGTGATGGTGTGGATTCCCAGCTACCTCAATCGTTACTACGACATGCCGACGGACAAGGCCGGCGGCATGGCGGCGCTCATCGTGTTGTGCAGCGGTGTGGGGATGATTCTGTGCGGCATGCTCAGCGATCGGCTGTGTCGCCACTCACCGGAGCGCAAAGTCAGCCTGGCCATCGGTTTTTGCCTGGGCAGTTGCCTGTTGCTGTCGGCGGCCTTTGCCTTGCAGGCAGGGCCAGTGCAACTGCTGCTGATCTGCCTGGGCATGCTGATTGCCACGGGTACCACTGGCCCCGCCGGCGCAATGGTGGCCAACCTAACCCATTACTCGGTGCACGGTACGGCGTTCGCCACGCTGACCCTGGCCAACAACCTGCTGGGGTTGGCGCCGGGGCCGTTCATCACTGGCCGGGTGTCGGACCTGATCGGTCTGCATGCCGCGTTTCAATTGGTGCCACTGGTCAGCCTCGCGGCGGCGGCGGTGTTCTTTTATGCCAAGTGTCATTACCACAAAGATATTGCCCGGCTACACGGTGAGAGGGTCACTAACTCCGTCAGCGGCGCTGTATTAGAGGTGAAGTTGTGAGTCGTTGTTTACGTATAGATGTGTTTTTCGATTTCATTTGCCCCTGGTGCCTGATCGGCAAGCGCCAACGGGAACAAGCGCAGGGACAGTTTCGACGTGCCGCGTGTGCAGTTCGACCGAAGGATGATGGTGGTGGGCTCACGTCCGCCGAAGCGCCGCTGGCCGCCATGAGCGAAGCACTGCGCGAAAGTGATCGCGAGCGGCAACCGGCATAACCCGACACATTCCTGTGCCTGCCGGCAAAAAAACCGCAGGCCGGGAGCGATTTATCGAGCGGCAATCTGCTCACTTCCACTCAACTCAAAGTCAATAACTACCCGGTCGAGATCATCGACGGCCAGGCGTTCATTGCCACCCTTTCCGAGGAGTCCGCGCCATGAGCGCCATTGCTCTCACCCGTATCCAGACCCGCACGCGCGAATTGGCTCCGGGCTTTATTGTCAGCCTGATCGTGGCCGCCGCCGCGTCGTTTTTGTCCGAGCACTACGGCGCACCGGTCATGTTGTTCGCTTTGTTGCTGGGCATGGCCTTGAATTTTCTGGCCGACGACGGCCCCTGCAAAGTCGGCGTCGAGTTCACCGCCCGCACGGTACTACGCATCGGCGTAGCCCTGTTGGGCATGCGCATTACCCTGGAACAAATGGCGGCGCTGGGCTGGAAGCCGATCGCGCTGGTGGTGATCCTGGTGGTTGTGACCATCGCTGTCTCGGTGATCGCCGCGAAGTTTCTGGGTTTCTCGCGGCTGTTCGGCATGCTCACCGGTGGTGCCACGGCGATCTGCGGCGCTTCGGCAGCCTTGGCGCTGGCGGCGGCGTTGCCGAACCATCCCCAGAAAGAGCGCGCGATCTTGTTCACGGTGATCGGCGTTTCAGCGTTGTCGACTCTGGCAATGATCGTCTATCCAATGATTGCCAACTGGTTATCGCTTTCACCGCAAGTGGCCGGGGTATTCCTCGGGGCCACCATCCACGACGTCGCCCAAGTGGTCGGCGCCGGCTACGGCATGTCGACCGAGACCGGTGACACCGCCACCGTGGTCAAGCTGATGCGGGTTGCCATGTTGCTGCCAGTGATCGTCACCGCGGCCATGATCACCCGCATGCAAGGTGCCGACCCGACCGGCAAGCGCCCGCCACTGCTGCCATGGTTCGCCGTGGGCTTTCTGATCCTTGCCTGCATCAACAGCACAGGCTGGATCGCGCCGGCGGTGCAAGGCGGGGTCAATGAGTTGTCGCGCTGGTGCCTGGTGATTTCCATCAGTGCCCTGGGCATGAAGACCCGACTCAAGGAGTTGGCGGCGGTCGGCATCAAACCGATCCTGCTGATGGTCGGTGAGACGGTGTTCCTGGTCGTGCTGGTGCTGTTGTTATTGCGTTGGGGCCTCTGAAAACAGGCCTCACACAGGTTTATGGCAGGGCTTCACTGGGCTGGCTCCTCGTTACAGTGAAGCTCACCACCGGTGTCACAAGCACCGGTTTTTGCGGCGACTGTACCAGCAGTCGCCGTTTTTTTTGTACATCACAAAAATGACCGGGAAAGACGCCCTCGTTTTCATGAAAAACAATTCGCAGACCACGCAAAAGAACGCCGATTTGTCAGATGTGTTTGTTCGCACGAACATCATCAGGCAAATCGGCGTTGGTGTTTCTGTGTTTCCAGGGATCGCGTGAAAACCCTTTGTAACCGTGGGCTCAGAAAAGTTTGGGGGCGGCGGCACTCACTGCGCAAAGACCAGACTGTTTCTGCGCGCTACGCCACGCCGCCGGTGGCATGCCGAACTGGTTGATGAACCAGCGGGTAAAGGAGCTGGCCATGGAGAAACCGAACATGTCGGCGATGCGGCTCAACGAGTGGTTCGGGTTTTCCAGATAACGCAGCGCCAGGTCACGGCGCACATCGTTGATCAGGTCGTTGAAGGCACAGCCGTCGTCCTGCAGACGACGCTGAAAGGTGCGCACGTTCATGCCCTGTGACAGGGCGATCTGCTCGATGGTGGCGCGCCCCATAGGCAACAACAGGTAGATGGCCTTGCGCACCTCGAACAGCATCGAAGTGCTTTCATCACCCTGTAGAGAGTCGATGTAGTCTTGGGCATAACGGGCCATGCCCGGATCGGCATTGGGGTTGATCATGTCGAGACTGGCGTCGGAGCAAACGATGCCGTTGAACTCGCTGCCGAACTCCAGATTGCAGCCGAACAGGCGCCGATGCAGGTTCAGACTGTCAGGTGGCTGGTGCATGAAGTTGACGCTGTAGGGGCGCCACTGGGAGCCGAGCAGTGTCGAGCACAGGCGAAACAGCACGCCAATGACCAACTCCGTGGCCTGACGAATGGGCAGCAGGGATTCGGTAACCATCTCTGCACGAATGATCACCATCCTGCCGGCCTCTTCAACGAAGATTCCCAGGGAATCGTTCATCAGATGACGGTAGCGCTCCATCACCTGCAAGGCGTCGCGCAGGGTGCGTTGTTGGCTGAGCAACAGGCTGACCACGCCGAAGTCCGAAAGCTGGCGCGACTCTGCCATGCTCAAGCCGAAGGTCTGGCAACCGCTGGCGGCGGCCGAATCTTCCAGCAGGCGCACGGCGGCGTCGATCGGAATGCGGTATTCGGAGGCTTGCAGCTGAGCCTTGCTCAGGCCGGCAACTGCCAGGACGTCGCGCGGGTTGAATCCCAAGTCCTGGGTGACTTCCAGGTATTTGGTCAAAACGGCGGCGCGAACAAGCTTGGGCATGCGTAGGATCTCCCTCGGCCGATGGCGGCGTTTCTTTTTTCATCGAAGATGTATTGAGCGAGAAGACGGCGCGTGTGGAAGTACTGATAACGCTAGCGATCTTCAACCTGGTCTGGCGCATTGCAGAGCAGGAAGCTCGGTCCCATCTTAGGGAGCACCAGCGCGGCGGCATGGGCATGGTGGGATAATTTCTTAGCATATTGGGACGCTGCCGGCGGGCCACGACTGGCGGCGGCAGAAACAGCGCTACTGGCTTTTGATATGTCCCAATTTCACAAGATTGTGTCCTGTGAAGCTTAGTGCGGAGCACCCTGTCAGAGCTACCTTCAGGCCCACAACTGATAAGATGGAGGTAGATAATGGATACGCGCACTTCAATGCGTATCGGTCAGCCGCTCGCTGCAATGGCGCAGGTGGATGCCGACGATCCTGATGTATTCAACCACTGCTTTGCCGAACTCAACGGCATCCGCATGCATTACATCGACGAGGGAGAGGGCCCGCTCGTCATCCTTCTGCACGGTTTCCCTTACCTTTGGTACATGTGGCGCCGCCAGATCGTGGTATTGGCCGAGGCCGGCTATCGAGTCGTCGTCCCGGATCAAAGGGGCTTTGGGCAATCGGACCGACCCGATGCCATCGAAGCCTATGACATGAGCCAGGCCGTCGGCGACATGGTGGGTTTGATGGCGGCCCTGGGCGAAACGTCCGCGGTAATCATTGGACATGACCTGGGCGCCTGGGTGGCCCAGGCGGCGGCCATGCTGCGACCGGATTTGTTCCACGGTCTGGTGATGCTCAATACCCCGGTACCGCCGCGCGGCAAGGTCAAACCAACCGTGGGTCTGCAGGCCATGGCGAAAGGAAGGGTCTACCACCACCTGTATTTCCAGCAACTCGACAAGCCGGATCGCGAGTTGGCCAATGATCCGCGCAAGACCTTGAGCAGCGTCTTTTACTCGATCTCCGGTAGCGCCGTCGGTGCCGAACGCTGGCGTCTGTTCGTCGAGGCCGGTGAACCCATTCTCAATGCCTTTACCGAGCCAAAGGGAGCGTTCCCGTCCTGGCTGAGCCCGCGGTCGCTCGACTACTACGTCGCCGAGTACGCGCGCACGGGGTTTACCGGTGCCCTGAACTACTACCGCTGTCGCGACCGCAACTGGGAAATCACCGCGTTTCTCGACGGCGCGAAGGTCAGCCAGCCAAGCCTGTTCATCGGTGGTGCTGCCGACCCTTCCCTGGAGCCGGTGGAAATCCGCAGCCTCTACGATCAGATGGACGCCTACCTGCCCGCTCTGCGCAAAAAGGTCCTGCTACCCGGTGTAGGCCATAGCGCCGCAGAGGAAAGCCCGGCTCAGGTCAACGAATTGCTGCTGGAGTTTCTCGAGCAGTTGATGTCCGGCGACCCGGCCTCTGAGCCAGCGGCTGGCTAAACCCCTTGATAGCGGTAATGCAAAGGCAGGGCGAACGCTACCGGCATCTGCCGTAACGTCCGCCCTGCCTTTGCACATGGACAGGGCTGGATTTTTTCCTTGCTACTCAGCTGGCAGCCTTGACCAGCAGATGATCGCCGAACTGCTCGCGCAGGCGGTTCTTCAACACCTTGCCCGTAGCACCCAGTGGAATCGTGTCGACGAAGACCACATCATCCGGCGTCCACCACTTGGCAATCTTGCCGTCATAAAAGGCCAGCAGATCTTCCCGGGTCAGGGTTGCCTGTGCATTCCTGACGATGATCAGCAAGGGCCGTTCATCCCACTTCGCGTGTTTCGCGGCGATGCAGGCCGCCTGGGCGACTGAGGGATGGCTCAGGGCAATGTTCTCCAGATCGATCGAGCCGATCCACTCGCCACCCGACTTGATCACATCCTTGCTGCGATCGGTGATCTGCATGAAGCCATCGCCATCGATGGTCGCCACATCGCCGGTGGGGAACCAGGTCTGGCCGGCGTGTTCGAGCAGCGGCGAACAGTCGCTTTCATTTCTGAAATAGTCGCGCACCACCCAAGGTCCACGCACCATCAGGTCACCCGACGTCGCACCGTCCCAAGGCAACTCCATGCCATCCGCGCCGACGACCTTCATGTCGACGCCAAACACTGCCCGGCCTTGTTTGGATTGCACGGCATTACGCTCTGCCGGGGACATCTCAAGGTGCCTGGCCTTCAGGGTGCCAATGGTTCCGATCGGGCTCAATTCAGTCATGCCCCACACGTGCAACACCGCTACGCCGTAGATTTCCTGAAACTTGTGCAGCATCGCCGTTGGACAGGCTGCGCCCCCAATGATGGTGCGCTTCATGCTGGAGAAACGCTGGCCTGTTTCCTCCAGATGCCCAAGAAGCCCTTGCCAGACCGTCGGTACGCCGGCGGACAGCGTCACCTGCTCCGCTTCGAGCAGTTCAAACAGCGATTTGCCGTCCAGCGCAGGGCCCGGAAATACAAGCTTGGCTCCGACCATGCAAGCGATATACGGAAGTCCCCAGGCGTTGACATGGAACATGGGCACAACCGGAAGGATGACGTCGCGCGCCGAACAATTCAGGGCATCCGGCAGCGCAGCCGCATAAGTGTGCAGCAGCGATGAGCGATGACTGTACAAGACCCCTTTCGGGTTGCCCGTCGTGCCGGAGGTATAGCAGAGCGTACACGCGGCATCCTCGTCGAGATCCGGCCAGGCGTAGTCGGAGGAACCCTGTTGAAGCAGATCTTCATAGCACAGCAGGTTGTCGATACCGGCGTCTTTGGGCATGTGCGCCTGATCGGTCATGGCGATGAACGCCTTGACCGTCTTGCAGCGGCCAGCAATGGCCTTGACCAACGGCAGGAAGGTCATGTCGAAGAAAATGTACTGGTCTTCGGCATGATTGGCGATGTAGGCAACCTGGTCTTCATGCAGGCGAGGGTTGATGGTATGCACAATGGCACCCATACCGGACACGCCATAGTACAACTCCAGGTGACGATAGCCATTCCAGGCCAGCGTACCGATCCGGTCGGCGGGCTGGACACCCAGGCTGGTCAGCGCGCTGGCCATCTGGCGCGCGCGACGGTGGCAGTCACGAAAGGTGTAGCGATGGATATCGCCCTCCACCCTGTGGGACACGATCTGCGTATCGCCATGATGGCGGTCGGCGTGCTCTATGAGCGAGGAGATCAACAGCTGCTTGTGCATCATCAAACCATGCATGACATCACTCCGTTCGTACGTCTTTGATCGGGGAGCGGACAGGCGGCCAAGGCCCTCTGTCAGACTCCGCGTCAAAACCGCGAACCGGGACAGCCTGTTTTCCTCCCCTGGATTTTTGCGATCAGGTTACTGTCCCGGCTCCCCTATGAATCGAGGGATGCCGGGCGTTTTCCTGGAACTCGGATCAGTTGAATGCCGTGAGGTCTTTCGGTGCGATGTCATGCTGCTCGCAATAAGCTAGATAACGTTGCAACCCCGTCTTCCAGTTTTCCAGCGCGACAATGTTGTCGTTGCCGTCCAGGAACGCCAGATCGCCAGTGACTTGAACCAGCATGAGCGAATACCCGTCTGCGCTTCCTGTGCTGACGACTTCAGGGGTGTGAGTCGACGCGGCCGTCTCGTAGACGATGCTGCCGGGGCCGGCGATCCAGTCATGCTCCTTGTATTTCCACTGGCCTTCGATCGTGTAGACCATCACCGTCCCGGTGTGGTGGTGCTTGGGCAGTTGCATGTCCAGCGGCGCCTTCATCATGACGATCCATTCACCACGGATCGGGTCGAGCTTGAAGTACTTCAGCAGGACGTTTTCCGCATAAGGCGTAAAGGGAATCCACGGCAGGGATTCGCCATCGATGACTGCGGTGTCGACGTGTTCGTAGAGCATAGGTATCTCCATTGTTTTGTTTGAGATCGAACAATTGTGAGCGGCCAGGGTTACCCGACTGACTCAGATGGTCGGTCGGGTGTCCTGAATTTTCCCGGAGGGAACCGTTTGGATCAGACGAGCGGGGTACCCACGAGGGTGGCACGCAGCATCTTTCTTGGCGCATTGCCGTAGTCAGCCACTGCGTAGTGCTGAACTTGCAGGTTGTCCCACATGGCAACCGTGTTGGTCCGCCACTTCAGGCGTACCTGATATTCCGGAATGGCGGCCTGGGAGATCAGGTAGTTCATCAGATGATGAGCCTCCGGCATGAAGTCCTGACCGTAACGGACGTCCTCGAAGTTGAAGAAATTCGAGAAATGGGTGGTGAACGCCGAGTTGACGAACAACACCTTTTCACCCGTCTCAGGATGGATAAGCACCACCGGGTGTTCAGCGCTGGGGGTCTTCACGGCCATCGCGAGACGTTCTTCACGCGGCAACTGGGCACCAAAGGATTGTTCGGCGCCGTGCTTGGCATACAAGCCCTCGATCCGTTGCTTGATGGTGTCGGGTAGATTGTCGTAGGCCATCACCATGTTGGAAAACAGCGTGTCTCCGCCAGTCTCCGGGCCCAGTTCGCAACGCAACACCGCGCCGCGCGGCGGAGCTTGCTTGAAGGTGACATCGGCATGCCAGAGGTTTTCGCGGCTGGCCTTTTCGACGTAGCTCTTGGGCTTGCCCGGCTCGAGATTGCGATACAGCGTCAGCAGCTTGTCCGCCTCCGGATGGCTGGGCGCCAGGGGATGGCTTTCCAGTTCCGCGAATTGCATGGCGAAGTGCTGTTGCTCCAGCGGGGTGATGTCTTGATCGCGGAAGAACAGCACTTTGTGCTTGAGCCACAGCTCCCGGATTTGCGCGATCAGTTCTGGATCTTGGGCAGCGTCGACAAGGCTGACGTTGCTGAGCTCGGCGCCGATGGCGGGTGTGCAAAGCTCTACCTTGATCGAATGCTGGCGCACCGACGACCGGATGATGGCCGGTGCCGAGGGCGATGCTGGTGAAGGAGTGTTTTGGATGTCGGCGATTTTTGTCATTGTTGTCTCCAATCCGTGCTTGTACGGCGATGCGCAAGATGTGCATCCGGTATAGGTAACAGGCCACCGCTGATGGCAGAGGTACTGGTCCTATAGTAGATATCTCGGGCACGAGACTATGGGCGCGGCGGGACAGTTTCTTAGCATATTGGGACGGCGCATTGGAACCACGGACTAAGCTGATTAATGTCCACGCTCCGGCGCAGTTTTTCCTGCTGGGACGGACTATCTATATCTGGTCGTTTGCCTTCACTCCGGCGCCATCATCACCGCGAGCGTCATTTTGATGAACTCTTCGTTCTTGTCGATAGCTTCAAGGGCGCTGCGCACGTTGTCGGCGACATCGGCTGATCCTCGCTGCTCGACCCAGTTCGAAAGTTCCAGGATTGCGGCTTCAAGGGCAAGTTGGTTTTCGTTGAGCTTGAACAGCAGGGAAGGGAGCAGGTCAGAGTTTGGCATCGCGAATCCTCCGTGGAGATTTCAGCGTAGCAGTCGTCAAACGTGGGGAAAAGCCGAAAAGGTTTGGGGACTTTTTCGGGGATTCGCTATTTTTGGTTGAGCTCTGTAGGGCACTGTTTGCAGCGAGCGTCAGTAGAAGACTCAACAAACGGTGGGGAATGCGCCCATTTTCAAGCATGGGGTGCTAGGGGCCGAGAACCTCACAGCGAGACGCTATGGTATGCGTGATCGGCATATCTGTGGTGTAGGTCGCTTCGGAGCGAGAACATACTTTGACTCTGAAATGGGTGATTTTTCCGGTCCGCAATCTCTGAAAGGTATGCGGAAACATTGGCCCGGATGGCAGCTAAAAAGGCGTGATTGCGACCCGGAAAAACTATTGAAAGGTGCGGCTTGATTGATTTTCCCTTGGGACTTAAAATCCCCCGCTCGTAAGGGCGTGCCGGTTCGATTCCGGCTTCGGGCACCATGAATATCAAGGGCTTGCGTGAGATACCTCATGCAGGCCCTTAGTTTTTTATTGCCGCAATTTTTGAATCTTGCCGCAATTCCTACTTTGTTGACGTCACTTTCTTACCTTTTCGGTTACGGATGTAATGCTTGGTCATCACGACGGTGGTGTGATCTAGTTGGTCTATCGCCTCTCGAATGTTGCCGGTTAACGCCGGGCTGCACTTTCTGGGCACGAACGCTCGCACCGCCGAGGGCTACCACGGCAATTTCTACTTCGACGAATTCTTCTGGACGTTCAAGTTCAACGAACTGAACAAAGTTGCCAGCGGCATGGCGATGCAGAAGCAATACCTGCGCACCTATTTTTCGACGCCGTCGAGCATGGCCCACGAGGCCTACACGTTCTGGACCGGTGAGCGCTTCAACAAGGGCAAACCGGCGGCCCAACGGCTCACGTTGGACGTGTCCCACGACAACCCGAACAGCGTGTGGGTGAAGGATGCTGTGGCTGCCTACGTGTCTGCGGCTGTTCAAATGCTGAGTTGAGCGCCTGACCGGCGGAGTTTCCCAGCCGGCCGACGATAGTGAAATATCACTGGCCGGCAGTCGTCATGGAGCCAGGCATTTATCGCTTCCCCTTCATACAGACTACGGAAAGATAAGCACCCCAAAGAACACCACACAGGGCAAGTATGAGCTCCGGATTGAAAATGCCCTGATCGACCGGCCCCACCAGTATTTCGCTATAAAGGCACATGGCGCCCGCGATCAACGCAATAAAGTAGCCGGTCCGGGTTCTAGTCCGGCGCAGCAACAGAACCTTTTTCAGACCCTCGTCTTTCCATTCTTGAAGGGGCATGAGTTGGATCTCCTCCAGCAACACCACACCCCACAGCAACGCACACAACCAATAACCTATCATCATAATGTCCTCCAGTTAGAACATTGGTTCAACATGAATGCAGCGCGCACTCCGCGCTCAACTTACGAATATCGATTCCAGAGTCTTTTCTGACTCGTGCAATTTGCTCACATGCATATCCATATCCTGAAGCAGACGAGAAGGTTCAAGCGGCTGCCATGGACGGGGAGTCCGAGCGGAGCACGCCCGGTCTCGTTGCCAGTGGTCGCATCCCGCTGGACCAGGTCGGCGGCGTCGAAGTCATACTCCCAGCGGTGTCCCATGCGCGTTTGCACAGATGGAACAGAACTATCAAGGTTGAGGCCAGCACGATTTCTGTCGCAAGCAGCTGATTGGCGTCCAACTCCACGCGAGGCCACCATACATAGAGAATGAACCGTGCGGCATCCGGCGTGGCAAACGCTATGGCCACTGCCAGCAAGGTGATGACGCCATGCGACATGACGTGCCGCAGCACGGCGAGAAAGTCGTGTTCTTTGCTGATTGGTTCCATGGGGTACCGCTCCCATTTGGGAATGATTGCCAGCAGAAAAAATCTTCTGATAACAAGGACTGGGCTAAACGCTCCAACATGCGGCGCATGATGGCCAGTTCATGGTTCTTGTCGTAGAAGGCGTAGGCTCCCGCTTTTGTGAAGTACCTCCAATCTGTCGGAGCTGCGCAATTGCTGACCACGATGACTTTTGTCCGCGGATACTCGGCCGCGACCACACGCAATACTTCCATGCCCTGACCGTCGCCGAGGTTGACGTCCAGCAAGACGACATCGGGCGGTTCACGCCGGATGGCAGCGATGGCGGTCGATGCGCGGTGGAACACCCCGGCAAGTGACAGGCCCGCGATCTGCGGCAACACCGTGCGCCGCAGCGCTGGCACAACGTTCGAATCCTCAACGACAAACAGGCGCAACGGGCCTGTATCTCTGGCTGGCATCAGTGCAGTCAATGGTTCGGTGTGGGTGACCTGCATGATTTCACCTGACTTTTGACATGGCGTTACAAGACGCTGACGAAGACAACTCCATTCAGCGGACGGAAATTTTCCGAGAGGTAAATGTGCCTGATTGGAACGGACCCCACCATCGGCGTTAGCCGGAGTTCTTTGTGGCGATATCGGCCAAGCGCTTGTAGTGATTCCACTACAAGCAGGCTGGATCGGGCGACGCTTCGGCGAAGCCGGGCATGTGCTGCGCATCATTCCTGCACAGTTCGTCAAACCGTACCTGACGTTCAATCAGGACGATTCAATGATGCCCGGGCGTTTACCGCAGAGCGTGGAGGATGCTGAGAACGATTGAGTGACTCGGCTGCGTCGGATGGCAGGGTGTTCTAAGTCAACAGGCCGTTTTCAAGTGCATAGCGGGTCAGTTTCGCGTTGCTGTCCATCCCGGTTTTTTCCAGGATACGTGCCCGGTACGTCGTGACGGTACTCGGGCTCAAGTGCAATATCTGCGCGATGCGGACAATTCTCTCGCCTGAAGCAAGGAGCTTTAGCACTTCAAGTTACCGGTCGGATAGCGCTTCGTGGGGTGCCCCGTCGCCTCTGCCGATAGCGCTGACCAGTTTTTCTGCCAGCTCAGGACTGACGTGCTTGCCGCCTGAGGCCACCTTGCGGACTGCCGCCACCGGGGTGGCGGCGGAAATATCCTTGGTGAGGTATCCCGCTGCGCCGTGCTTGATTGCGCGTAACGCATTGGCCTCGACCGAATGCATGCTCAACATCAGAACGGCGAGCCTGGGTCGGTTGCTGCCCTTCGCAACAGGCAGCAACCGAACTACAGCGGCCAGTCACGCCAGGCTATCGTCGGCTAGTAATGGACGGGCGATGGGGCTGAGTGAGGGGGCAATCCAAGCTGATTTAAGGTGCGAGGAAAGGTTGCAGTGAATGTTGTACCGGTGGTGAGAGTAGACGTTACAGCCACTTCGCCGTAGTGCGCCCTTACAATCTCCCGAACGATGAACAGACCCAACCCGACACTTCTGAGTTCGGCATTGTCATGACTGCCACGGATCATCGGTTCGAACAAATCCCCAAGCAACACCTCAGGTATTGGGGTGCCAAAATTGTGCACAGTAATAATGACCGCTTGATCTTCAACGTGTGTAGAAACGGTGACTTCTCTATCGGCGGCGCCGTAGGCGACTGCATTGGCGACCAGGTTGCCGATGAGCTGATAGAGCCGATCACTGTCTGCAGAAAAATCACCTTGCCCATACCGCAGATGGGTCAACTTATGCCCGGGAAAAGCCAGGCTCAACTCGTCCAGGCAATCGGCCACCAGTTCGTGTAGATCAACGGGTTTGGGCAGGACCGAGATACCTCGCCCGACTTGCGTCAAGGTGAAATCCAGCAGATCGGCCACCAGACGCTGTGCGCGCTCTACCGAGTGGGTGATGTGGCCAAGTATTTGTGCTTGTTTAGCATCCATCTCCCTGCGGCCCAGCAGTTCCGCCGCCATTTTTATCGCCGACAATGGGTTACGCAGGTCATGACTGACAATCCCGATAAGCTGCTCGGCGAACAGGGCTCTGTCTTCAGCCGCAGCGTACGTGATACGCAACTTGTCTTGGGTCATATCCAGTACGCGTTGGTCCTTGAGGTGTTTCGCCAAATGCCTTTCGGCAAGCATTCGGGCATTGAGCAGTTCGCGCTCGTACCTTTGGCTATCCGCGGCTTTGAACAGGGTCATTTCATGAAAAATGCCAGCAGAATGCTCACAGCTGATGGCGCTGAGCATCATTGGAATGGAATGTCCGTTGTAGTGAACGAGGTCGAACTTCACATCAGCCACGACGCCCTGTATCTGCATGAGGGGCGCCCAGTACATCTTGTGGAACGTCCTTCCCTCGTGTTTCATCAAGTCCTGGATGTGACGACCGAGCAGCTCTTTTCGCCGGTAGCCTAACCAGCGGCAGAACGTGAGGTTGACCTGTGCGATCTCGCCATTTTCTGCGGTCAGCAGTAAGCCTCCGTCAGCTTCGTCGGAGAGAACGTCAGAACCGGGTTGCGACTCGTCATCTGAGGGCATTTGCATTCACTGACCAATGGGGTCGATATCTGGAAAATTATAGACTCGACTCGCGCAAGGACCCTCAGGATTTGCCCCTTTCGCAGTGATTGGCCTCGACATTCGGGGGTACACCAGCGTGAATGACCGTTTATGGCCGATTCTTTTGAAAAAGTCGCTCTGCCCAAACTGCCTGATCATTGACTGGTTAAAATGCCTTTTTTGCACGCTGCTACGTGAAATCCGAGTCCGGATGCCTCTGCCAAATGTAAAAATTTCAATCTCGGACGCGTACTTTTCTGATGCGCAAACCATGGCTGACTTTTTCAACAGAATCGGCCGGTAGCGGCTTCTCGCCGAAGGGATGTTATTTAGGAAAACAGCGGGAGAATTTCTTGCCGCAAAGTTTTTTAACTCAAGTATTTATTGGGCTGCAAGACAAGCAGTAAGGTGATTTTGAGGTGAGGGTCTTTATATAACCAGCTGATTTATAAATAATTATTCCTGGACTTAAAATCCCCCGCTCGTAAGGGCGTGCCGGTTCGATTCCGGCTTCGCTGAAGTCAGGTCGCTGGCATCGGACTCGTAACTGCATTGGGTTCGTCTCGATACGTCCAGAAGCACCGCTAGCGTTTGCTGGCTGGCGCCTATGCGTTTGCGCTCCGTTCGAAGCCGACTAAAGATTGAATCCATGACCTTATCCTGCTGTTATCGAGTCGTAGAGCTGCCTCAGGCGCTGAACCGCCGGGGCGATATCCGGCTCCTTGATGCCTCCGTACCCCAGAACCAGAAGATCATCATCGACGGTTGCATCAAGCTGGTAGGAGCCCCTCAGGGTCAGGCCAAACTCCGGTGCACGACGAATCATTTCCCGGGCAATGCCTTTGGGGGTAACGGTGACTGCGAGGTGGATTCCCGCAGCGCCTGCGGAGAACTGAATCTTAGAGCCAAACTGCTGGAGCAGACTTCTCTGCAAGAGATTTCTTCTTCCAGCGTACACGGTCCGCATCTTCCGAATGTGGCTCGCGAAGTGCCCCTCCTGGATGAAGTCCGCCATAGCTGCCTGGACGGGGAGGAGGCCTGGGCGATACAGCTGGGTCATCCCTTTGCTGAAGGCGTCAGCCAGGGGCTCAGGTACCACCAGGTAGCTCAAGCGCAGACCAGGGAAAGCCACCTTGCTGAAGGTCCCGAGATAGATAACTCGGTGCTTGGTATCGAGCCCCTGCAGGGATGGCAGAGGCTCGGTGTCGTAGCGAAACTCGCTGTCGTAGTCGTCCTCGAGGATCCAGATGTTCCGCGCATCGCTGAACGCAAGCCACTCCCGGCGGCGCTGCAGCGACATGATGTTGCCAGTGGGGTATTGATGCGATGGCGTGATGAACGCGAAGCGGGGATTAGCCTCGTTGGCCAACTCAGGAAGGCAGGCCCCATCCGAGTCGATTGCAATGGGTTGAGCAGCGAGGCCGGCGGCTGAAAAGACGACTGGAGCTCCCCAGTGGCAAGGCGTCTCGATCAATACGCTGTCACCCGGATCACTCAACAATTTTGCCACCAGATCCAACGACTGGTGCGTGCCCATCGTGATGATGATCTGCTCGGATCTGCACTTTACCGCCCTGGATGCATACAGGTAGGAGGCGAGCGCCTCACGAAGCCGGCGGTATCCCCCGTGCTCAACGTACCCGGTGAGCTCCATATGGTTTTTCCGGAAGTACCTGTTCTGCAGCCGCTTCCAGATGTGGAAGGGGAAAAGGTCTGCATCGGCTACACCAGGCACGAAGGCGCCACCGGCGTTGGCGAGGCCAGTGACCCTGGACGTTATCGCCAAGCCGCGGCGTGAAAGCAGAGCTGCTGTGTACTCGGCTTCCTCAACCTTCTTCGGTAGATAGGTTTGCGGAAGAGTGTCCGCTACGTACGTACCGCTGCCGGGGCGTGAATACAGATAGCCCTCCTCGGTGAGCCGCTCGTACGCCAGTGACACGGTGATACGGGAAATTTGTAATTGGTCGGCCAGAGATCGCGTGGACGGCATTTTGAAATCCACGGGCAACCTCCCCCGAAGGATGGAGTCTTGGATGATTTGATAGATCTGCCTCTGCAGCGTTTCACTGCCTTCCCTATCAAGCTTCCCAACCAAAAAGTCGTGGATTCGCGCGCTCATAAACTGGACCCAAGCTCAGCAAGTATTTGCGCGTAAAAGATAAGTCCAATAGCGAGCGATGTCAGCCCGTATTTCAAAATCGACCCGGAACCCACGCTCATGCGCATCCTGGCCCCGGTAGCCGGACCTCAGCCTGAACTGTCTTGAGGCTGTGCTGGCGCTTTTCGAAGGGGGTCTAAAAGTGGACTTATAAACTAGATAACTCTGGCTCTAATCGTTCTGTCCAATCTGCATTATCGTCACTTCCGCTGCGCAGAGCAGCCGCTGATTCCGATGTTTATTCAGAGTGACGATCCGTGAAAACTCAAACCAATGCGCCGAATGATCATGTCCTCACCGCTGCTGTTCCGCAGGCCTCTGACGAGCAGGCGCAGGCCGTGGCGTTGGAGCAGTTCGGTCTGCACTGCCAGGCACAACTGCTCGCCGGCGAACGTGACCTGAACTTCCATCTTCGCTGCCAGGATGGCCGTCAGTTCCTGCTGAAGGTTTCCAACTCAGCAGAGGACGTCAACGTAGCCGACTTCCAGAACAAGGCGCTTCTTCACGTCGAGCGCACGGATCCCACCCTGCCCGTATCGCGTGTTTATCCGAACCAGTCCGGCACCTATCAGATTCCGGTCGAACTGGGTGGACAACAGGTCTTGGTGCGCCTGCTCTCCTTCGTCGAGGGTGTACCGCTCAACAGGATCGAAGCTCCCAGCCAAGTGCTGAGTGAGAACCTGGGCGTACACCTGGCTCGCTTGGGCATTGCCCTGCGCGGCTTCTTCCATCCGGCTGCCGGCCATGAGCTTCTGTGGGACATCAAGCACTGTTCGCGCATGGGCAGTTTGCTGGATCTGATTCCCGATCTCGAAGGCCGGAGCCTGGTAGCCCGGTTCCTCGAGAACTTCGAAACCTACGCGCTCCCACGTCTTCAAGGTCTCCGTGGTCAGGTCATTCACAACGACCTCAACTTCCACAACGTGATCGTTGAACGTGATCGTCCGGAGAACATCCGCAATATCCTTGACTTCGGCGACATGGTGCATGCGCCGCTGATAAACGATCTGGCCGTGGGCGCCTCCTACCAGTTGGGCGCTGGCGAGCACGTTCTATCCCAGGCGCTGCCCTTCATCGGTGCGTACAACAGCGTATGCCCGCTGGAAGAGGTTGAGCAGGAGATCCTCTTCGATCTCATTGCTGCACGCATGGTGATGACCGTCGCCATCACGAACTGGCGCGCGACGATGTATCCGGAAAACCGAGCGTACATCCTGCGCAATGCCCCATCCGCGTGGGTCGGCCTCCGTGGATTCTCAAACATTCCCCGTGGACTCGCTCAAGAACAAATCGCTCGCATCTGCTCGAAGGAGGCAGTGGCATGACAATGGTTAATGGCTTCACGGCGACCGACGCCGAACATCTCTCCCAGGAAGAGCGCGGGCTCATCGCGCGCCGCGACCAGACCCTCGGCCCGGCATATCGCCTCTTCTACGAGCGTCCCCTGCACATCGTGAAGGGGGAGGGCGTGTGGCTCTACGACGCCGACGGCAAGCGCTACCTGGACGCCTACAACAACGTCGCATCGATCGGTCACTGCAACCCGCACGTGGTCAACGCGATCTGCGAGCAGGTGAAGGTGCTGAACACGCATACGCGCTATCTGCACGAGGGCATCCTGAACTATGCAGACAAACTGCTGGCGACGTTCCCTTCGTACTTGAATCACGTGATGTTCACCTGTACCGGCAGCGAAGCGAACGACCTGGCCTTGCGAATCGCCAAGCAGTACACCGGCGGTACTGGCGTGATCGTCACCGAACTCGCCTACCACGGCATCACTGACCTGGTGTCTGCTGTCTCTCCCTCGTTGGGAGCAGGCGTCGAGCTGGGCACGTTCGTCCGCAAAGTCCGCGCACCTGATGCCTACCGCCTAGGCGTCGAAAATGTTGCGCGGGTCTTCGTGGAGGATGTCCGCGCGGCCATCGATGACATGCGCGCCAATGGCATCAAGCCTGCGGCCATTCTCTTCGACGGCATTTTTGCCAGCGATGGCGTACTGTCCGACCCTGCCGGCTTTGCGAAGGATGCAATCGCCCTGGCGAAGCAGGAAGGCCTGCTGTACATCGCCGACGAAGTCCAATCCGGCTTCGGGCGCACTGGCTCCCATCTCTGGGGCTTCCAGCGCCACGGCGTCGAGCCCGATATCGTGACCATGGGTAAACCCATGGGCAATGGTCAGCCGATCGCCGCCGCGGTCATGCGCTCTGATGTCGTCGAAGAGTTCGGCCGTACCGCTCGCTACTTCAACACCTTCGGTGGCAACCCGGTGTCCTGTGCTGCGGCTAATGCCGTGTTGGACGTCATCCAGAACGAAGGACTGCTGCGCAACTGCGCGTCGGTCGGTGCTTACCTGAAGGCTGGAATCGAGGAGCTTGCCAAGCGTTACGAAGTCATCGGCGACGTTCGCGGCGCAGGCCTGTTCCTAGGGGTTGAGCTGGTTAGCGATCGCTCCACCAAAACCCCCGATGCCGACGCCACGCGCCAGGTGGTCAACGGGCTGCGTGAGCGCGGCGTGCTGATCAGTTCTGCCGGTCCGATGGAAAACATTCTGAAGGTTCGTCCTCAGCTGATCTTCCAGCGAGCGCAGGCGGACATCTTCATCGAAACCCTCGACAGCGTACTTGGCGATCTCAAGTAAGCGCTGCCAAGGCCGGAGTGGGGGCGCGAGATGTTCCCACTTCGCCTAGGAAATTTTGGTCACTGTCTAGTAACGGAGGTACGTGGTTGCTCCCCAGATAATTTGAATACGATCAACCGGGACAGTTAGGTTTCTGCAAGCAATTTTATTCGCTTCAGTGCCACCCAGATCTCTGTCGTAGCTGCCGTGAGAAAAATAGGTTTTCAACTCACAACAAGAGATCTTCCTGTCTTCCAAATCTACTTTTTGCTAATTAAAACAATTACATGCAGCTTTATAGGAGCGCAGCAATGAACGCAAAAGTACTGGGTCTTGTGGCACTGAGTGGGTTGGCAATCGCGGGGAATGCGATGGCAGAGAGCGTCACCGTTATCTCGTACGGCGGGGCGAGTAAGGATGCTCAGATCACGGCTTTCTACAAGCCGTTCGAGAAGGAAGCCAGTACGGAAGTGATCGCCGGTGAGTGGAACGGTGAGATGGCCAAGGTGAAAGCCATGGTAGACACCAAGAGCGTGAACTGGGACATCCTAGACGTGGAGGACAACGATCTCGCGCGGGGTTGTGGCGATGGGCTGTTCGAGCAGCTCGACTACAAGCGTCTAGGGATCAAGGAGCCTCTGGTCAACGGCGCGCAGACCGAATGCGGCGTAGGTATTTTCGTTTGGTCGAATGTGCTCGCGTACAACGCTGACAAGCTCAAGGTCGCGCCCACTGGGTGGAAAGATTTCTGGGACCTGAAGAAGTTTCCTGGCAAGCGCAGTTTGCGCAAGTCTGCGCGCGGCGCCCTTGAATTCGCCCTCATGGCGGATGGCGTAGCTCCGGCTGATATTTACAAGGTGCTCTCCACGCCGGTGGGCGTCGATCGTGCCTTCAAGAAGCTGGATGAGATCAAGCCGAACATTCAGTGGTGGGAAGCTGGCGCTCAGCCGCCGCAGTACCTCATGTCCGGTGACGTAGTGATGAGCTCGTCCTATAACGGCCGCATCCACGTCGCTCAGCAGAACGGGGCCAATCTGAAGATCGTCTGGGACGGCAACCTCTACCAGTTCGATGAATGGGCCATTCCGAAAGGGACTCCCAATCTGGACGCGGCTTACAAATTCATTTCGTTTGCCATGCGGCCGGAACAACAGAAGCTGTACACCGAAAAAATGGCGTACGGCCCGACCAACACTGCAGTTGCGGCACTGCTCGATAAGAAGCTCGCCAGTGAGCTGCCGACGCATCCGGAAAACATGAAGAACGCGTTGCAAATGGACGTCGAATTCTGGACCGATAACGGCGAATCCCTGGAGCAACGCTTCATGTCCTGGGCCAGCAAGTAACCAGTGGCACCGAGTCACCGTGAGCTCCATCTCTTGGAAAAAAACAGTCGGCTCCATCGTTGGCAGTTCAGGCCGCCGATTCGTGCGCGCGAGCGCACTATCGGAGTCCTTGGCCTGGTAAATCTCGGGAAGGCTATTGCCGAAGCCCTGGCCGGAGATGGATTCCAAGTACTGGGTTGGAGCATTACGTCAAAATCTCTTCCAAATATCACGTCCTATATCTGGAGTGAACGACCTCGAAGAGTTGGCTGCAAATGTTGACATGCTGATCAACGTGCTGCCGCTGACTCCAGCCACACACGGAGTTCTTAATTTCAGATTGTTCGAGTGCTTCAAACGTCCGGTACAGCTCATAAATATTGGGCGTGGTGCGCACCTGGTCGAAGCTGACCTGCTGTCTGACCTGCACGCAGGACTGATTGCCGGGGCGATGTTGGACTTAGCTTCTGTCGAACCCTTACCCATAGAAAGCCCCCTTTGGGATCCGACATTTT
Source organism: Pseudomonas sp. GV085 (assembly GCF_003050925.1). Classification (GTDB taxonomy): domain Bacteria; phylum Pseudomonadota; class Gammaproteobacteria; order Pseudomonadales; family Pseudomonadaceae; genus Aquipseudomonas. Next base: position 143,949 of record NZ_QAOV01000006.1, read on the forward strand.
GATCACTCCGCACGTCGCCGGACTTTCAACGCCCAGCAGTGTCTCCCAGCAAATGGCAAAGAACATAAAACTTGCTCTTGAAGGTCGAGCGCTTACAAATCAAGTCGGTCTCTCCAAGGGGTATTAGTTATTCCTTGTAGAGGTTAAAAGTTGCCTGACTCAATTTGGTAACGGTGCCAAACATGTATGGGCTTGACCTCCTACCAATACAACAATCAGAGGTAGTAGTACGATGGATACAAGTTTTGCTGTAAGTAAAGATCAGGGCCAGGAGACCAGCCTGAAGGCGGGATTAAAACCCCGACATTTGACGATGATGTCTATCGCGGGTGTTATTGGCGGTTCTCTGTTCGTGGGTTCTGGTAGCGTCATTCATAGTGCCGGCCCCGCGGCAGTTCTAGCGTATCTTGCTGGCGGGATTCTCATGATGCTCATCATGAGGATGCTCGGTGAGATGGCAACCTCTTCCCCCGATACTGGATCGTTCTCTACCTACGCCGACCGCGCTATCGGGCGCTGGGCGGGATTCACCATCGGTTGGCTGTATTGGGGTTACTGGGTAATCCTCATGGCCTGGGAATCCTACGTGGCCGGAAAGATCCTGCACAACTGGGCACCCGGCATAAGCGTTAACGTCTTCGTGCTGGCCACGACTCTGGTGCTTATCAGCATCAACTTCTTCAATGTCAAAAACTACGGAGAATTTGAGTTCTGGTTTGCCCTGATCAAGGTAGTGGCCATCTTCAGCTTCCTGGCAATTGGCAGCCTTGCAGTGCTCAATATCTGGAGTTTCGGCCCTGTTAGCGGAATCAGCAATTTAACCGAACACGGGTTTATGCCGAATGGCTTTGATCCCGTAGTAGGTGCCATGCTCGGGGTTATGTTCGGCTTCCTTGGTGCGGAAATCGCGACTATCGCAGCATCGGAGTCTGACAACCCGTCGCGTCAAATTGTTAAGACCACTAAATCGGTGATTTGGCGTGTCGCACTGTTCTATGTCGGCTCCATCTTCCTGATCGTATGCCTGGTGCCGTGGAATGACCCGATGCTGGGCGAATCCGGCTACGGCTCGTACCGCCGTACTCTCGAACTGCTTGGCATCCCTGGGGCTGAGCTGATCATGAATGTTGTGGTGCTGACATCTGTGAGCAGTTGCATGATCTCTGCCCACTACACGGCGTCCCGTATGCTGTTTTCGCTCGCGAGTCGTGGTGACGCACCGGCTATTTTCAAAATTACCTGGCAAAAAACCGGTGTGCCTATCTATGCCGTCATCGGTTCTTGCGCGATTTCCGTGGTTCTAGCGCTCATTAACTTCAGCGAAACTCTGCGCCCCAAAGATGTGCTCGATACGCTGATGAACACTACCGGCATGATTGCTTTGCTGGTTTATCTGGTGATTGCGTATTCGCAGCTTAAAATGCGTCGCAAGCTCAAGGACCAAAGCCAAGATATCCCGCTCAAAATGTGGCTCTATCCTTGGCTTACCTGGGCAGTGATTGTGTTCATTCTGGCGTGCATCGTGATCATGGCTTGCATGCCTGAATACCAAGTCCTGGTTGTGTCTACAGGTGGTGCAGGGATCCTCGTCGCACTGATCGGCATCGTCCATCAGCTGCGCTGCAATTCCCGCTAAGCCACGCTATTGGTTCGGATATCTGGCAGCCAATGCTGAGCAGCTTCGTGATTAAGCGGAGCTGATCACTAGCATGGGCCAGGCGGCGGACAGGATGTCTGCCGCCGGTAGGGGTACTTTGCGAATGCTGCTTCTAGAATGGGCATGGGGGAATAACGTGCGAAATTGCATTTCACCATCGACGGTAAATGCCAAGGAGCACTGATGAGTTATGGAATTTTCGGTGGCGCTTACCGCCCCCGGGCGCCGGTGAAACACAAAGTATTCGTGAGCTACCATCACCACAGTGACCAGGCTTGCTACAACGCTTTTTCAAACGCATTTCATGTTACCTGCGATGTGATCTACGACAACTCCCTTGAGCGCAGCATCGATAGCGATGACGTCAATTACGTGATGCGCCGTATTCGGGAAAATCACATCACCGGCACGTCTTGTACGATCGTATTTGTTGGCGCGGAAAGCTCAAAGCGGAATTACATCGATTGGGAAATCTCGGCGACACTTGAAAAAGGTCACGCCCTGATTGGCGTACGCCTACCCACTGCGGAGTCACCACCGATGGTGTACATCACTCGGCCATCGAGCACTTCGCCCTGAGTGCCCAGGCGGTAATCGCCTTCGGCGGCGTGGGCATGCGTGGCCATGGTCGAACAGTTGGCCGCCGTTAGCGTTATTACACGCCAGGCGAGAGATCTCGAGTCTAAGAACAATGCCGATGCGACCGGGCGCGACTTCTGCGGTCATGCGTGTAAAGCCGGTCCCGCAAGTGATGCTGAGTCCAGAATGTCCAAATTTTCGTTGACAGCATGACTTTCAGTCGTCCGGTGGCAGGTCTGCATGGGGGAGGGAACAATTGCATCCTTGCTCTTCTGTTCCGCCGCAGCAAAGGACCAATAATCGGGTGAGTTCGGAGTAAATCACCAAGTGAGCCGTTGGCGTCGATCTGTGAGGTCTTGGGAGCGTTGTATGGAGGGGCGAAGACGGTCCAGTCAACCAGAAGTAATTCGCGTGATTCATTGGGGAAAATCAGCAGAAGGTGCGATCGTCCAATGTGCTTCCGTTATTTATTGACGAGCGTCAACAGCTAGCCGAGACCAAGGCTAAGAGTGGGAGAACATCAGCTTTACTCCAGCCGCTCCGAAAACTAGCGCAAGGGTGCCTTCGATCCATCGGCGCGCTCGGCGGTATCCCCGAATCATAGGCGCGGTGGAGAAGACGATCGCATAGCCACAGAAGATAGTGACGCTAAGCACGGCGCAACCGGCCAGAATAATCGCGACTGTTTTTGGCGAAGCTTGCGGCCCCAAGCCAAGGGTCATGGTAGCGATCCAACCGAGTAGTGCCTTGGGGTTTGTGAGATGCATGAGCAAGCCGCGCTGATACAGGCTGAACCCCGAGACTTTTGGCGCGGCCGCTATCTCTTTCTCGAGCCGCTCATTGGACGTTAGAGCAGAGCGGCCTGCTTTGATGGCAAGGAAGAGCAGGTAAGCACCGCCAACCGTTTTTAAGGCGCCCAGCGCTTGCGCATATTGTGCCAGGATCGCTGAGACGCCCGTGGCTGCCATCGATCCCCAGAAAATCGAACCACTGATGACACCCGCTGCTAGCAGGAGCGCAGGCTGCCTGCCTTGGTTCATCGCGACGCCCATTATCCGCATGTTGCTCGGTCCAGGGCTCGCTGCTCCAACAATATAGGCCGTGAATACGAGGAGGAGATGGTGGTAATCAAATGACATTAAAAGCCCCTTAACGAAGTTCTATGCCAGTCAGCGGCTCTGTTGCTAGCAGCCCTATGACGGGGCGATGATGGACGACCACAAGAGCCGACCCGCGCGGACTCCTCTGTAAGCTTCAGTGCGATGCTGTCTGAACGCTATATTTCACGCCCGGATTGGTGGATCTCCGTTACAGACATGGTGAATATCAGTTTTGATTTGCCGTTATTTGAGTAGGCATGAGGTACGTCTGTTTTTGCTACGGCTGAGCAACCCGCAGAAATGCTCAGCTCGGTATCACCTACTGTGAAGTGAAGTGTCCCTTTCTCCACGTGAAATAGCTCAGTAGTGCCGTGAGGATGCCCTGAGGAGGCAAAAGTTTCGCCGGGAAACATTTCCCAGCGCCAAAGCTCAATCATGTTCGGACCACTGGTTCCAGCCAGGAGCCGAGCCGTCCCCCCCAAGTTTCCTGTCCAGAGTGTGGGGATATCCTTACTTTCGATGAGGTGGGCAGATGGGGCGTCGGACACGTTCACGACATCAGCAACTGAAAGACCCAAAGCAGCAGCGATTTTGCAAAGGATCGCGATGCTTGGGTTAGCCGTGCATTTCTCTATCTCGACCACCATGCCCTTGCTGACACCGGAGCGACGGGAAAGCTCGTCGAGAGTGATTTTCCGCTTCTTTCGTTCCTCTTTGAGCCTACGGGAAACTGCCTCGCTAACGGTTTGAACGTCGGCCCCGGTGTTGGTCGGTATATTGACTATTTTGGTCATTGGTCGCTAGTATGAAATGAATTTTAGGATTAAAGGGATTCTCTGATGCTGTCCGTACTGCCGTCAATCGACCAAGACGTAATCAATTTGGCACCTGAGTTCAGAGCGCTCAGCATTGTGGTCGAAGCTGCACCAATCGCCAATCCAGATATTGGCAAGGACGCTTTGTCTCGAGCCTGTCAATCAGTCACGGCGGGTGGTGCTCTATGGGCGGAAGCTCACCTGACCGCTTGGGCGGATCTCTTCCGAAAATTCGGTGCCAAGCCGCAGCGCACCCCTTGCTCAGCTGAAGCTCTTCGCAAACGAGTCCTGCGTGACGGTAGTCTGCCGAGTATCGATCCAGTGGTTGATCTCTATAACGCCATCAGCATTGAGTACGCAGTTCCTGTCGGCGGTGAGAACGTCGAAGCCTATGTGGGCTCGCCGCGACTCGCTGTAGCTGATGGGTCGGAACCTTTCGACACCATGAAAGAAGGTGCTCCAGCCCACGAATATCCTGATTCTGGCGAGGTTGTTTGGCGGGACGATAAGGGGGTGACTTGCCGTCGTTGGAATTGGCGCCAGGGCGTCAGAACACGGCTCAGTGCAGATGCGAAGCACATGTGGTTCATTCTGGAAAGTCTGCCGACAATGCCGCTCGAGGCATTGACTGAAGCGGGTGACAAGCTGATAGAAGGCCTGCAACTGATGATGCCAGGCGCTCAGATTGAGAGTGTACTTATCGGTCCAGGTGCCAATTAGTAAATAAGCGAGACGGCACGGGCTGCTTGTGGGGATGCATACGGGGTTATGTCCAATCTTGCCTCGCACGCAGCCTTTTTGATCGGTGGCAATCATGCCCAACCACATCACGTTGGAAAAGCCTGCAGCTGAATCGAAGAAATCTCCATAGCGCATGGTGTCGATTATTGAGCGATGTATGCTTCGGAGTCAGTCCGTCCTGTGGTGATCTAATTGCAGAATCACACAATGGAGTCATGAACTATGTTTACCGGTCTTAGCGCATTTCCTTTGACGCCAATGAATGAGCAGGGTGTGGATGAAGGAGCATTTACTCGCCTTGTGGAGCAACTGGTGGCTGCGAAAGTAGATTCTATCGGTGCGCTCGGGTCTACAGGAAGCTATGCGTACCTTTCTCGGACTGAACGCTCACGAGTTACGCAGTTGGCAGTAGAGGCAGCCGGGAATGTTCCCGTCATGGTAAGCATAGGATCGCTGCGTACACGTGATGTGCTGTTGTTGGCAGAAGATGCGCAAAAGGCGGGAGTCAAAGCATTGTTGCTGCCGCCCGTTTCCTATCAGAAGCTATCAGCTGAAGATGTTTTTTCGCTGTACGAAACGGTCACCGCCAATATCTCCGTCCCGCTATGCGTCTATGACAACCCCGGCACCACCCATTTCGAATTTACTGATGAGCTTCACGGGCGAATTGCCCGCCTGCCGAATGTGCACTCGATCAAGATCCCTGGCGTTCCCGAAGCACCAGATCAGGCCAGGGCACGAGTCGATCGCCTTCGGGCACTGATTCCGGAGCACGTAACGATTGGGGTAAGCGGGGATGTATTTGCTGTTACTGGATTGAACGCAGGCTGTGAGGTCTGGTACTCCGTCATTGGGGGCTTGTTCCCGAAAACAGCCCTGGCAATCACGCGTGCTGCGTTGTCGGGTAACGCCGAAGAAGCGACTCGCCTTTCCGAATCTTTGAAGCCCCTATGGGCCCTCTTCACACAATTTGGGGGAAGCTTCCGCGTTGTTGCAACGGCGGCCGAGCTTCGTGGATTCACCCACTCTCCGAGCTTGCCATTGCCACTCAGAACCATAAGTGGAGCAGGGCGTCAGCAAATTGCTGCGGTGATCGACGAACTCGAACTGAGCTGAGCAGTAAGTGCTGCGAACGCATCCGAAACGCCAAGCTGCATCTTTACAATGATACAGCTCAGCAGGCGCGGTAGGGCCGATGTTTAGTCGGCTTTGACCGGCGCTGTGGCCCTAATGTTGAGCGAGCAGATCAGTTATAGGAGCAAAGTGAATGTACATCCCCCCTCAGTTTGAAGAGTCTCGTGTTGGCGTTTTGCAAGAAGTCATAATGCGAAATCCGCTTGGGTCACTTGTCACTTGTTCGGATGATGGGATTGACGCCAATCACCTCCCTTTTGAACTTGTGCTCCGCAACGGGGCGCTTGGGGTGCTGCAGGCGCATGTGGCGCGCAATAATCCCCTATGGCATGAAGTCGCCCAAGGCAGCGAGGTGTTGGTGATATTTCGAGCTCAAGATGCGTATATATCGCCGCAATGGTATCCGAGCAAACAGGATTTCCATCAGCAAGTCCCCACTTGGAACTACCGGGTCGTGCACGCATTTGGTCGTGTGACGTTTCACGATGATGCTCAGTATGTGCGTCGTGTCGTGGCAAAGCTGACCAAGTCTAATGAAGCATCTCAGCCAGCACCTTGGAAAATGGCCGATAGTCCCAAGGAGTACATAGATGCCATGCTGAGAAAAATTGTAGGGGTCGAGATCGAAATCACGAGGCTAGTGGGGAAATTCAAGCTCGGTCAGGATGAGGAAGCCCGTGATATCCGAGGTGCTGGCGATGCTTTGGTCTCACGTAATGAGCGAGGAATTGGATTAGCCATGCTTGAGTGCGCTGATAATAAAGACATTTAGCATCTTCCTTCCCACGTACAAAAAGGTGCCTCCCGAAATAAAGGAGCGCCTCTATTAGTGCCTCATAAAAATCATCGGCACTTATGAATTGTCTTTGCAGTGAGGACGCCTCAGCAGAAGGTGGTTTGCTGAGGCGTTTTTTGAGATCGCTGCTTCGGGCCGGCGGGCTCGGCTTACTCAGTTTGAATCACACCGAAGCCTCGCACGACATCTGAGCAGAATTCTCTCACGTTCCTTTTGTGCATCCAGCGCGCGCCATACATGGGCCCGCCAATCAGTGCCTAGAGCTTCAAAAACGTTGTGAAATGGTCCTTGTGATCCAGCAGGATCTCACGAGGCAAGAGAGTCGCCACACTTCCTCGATGCTGCAATCCGTGTGATAGCACGTGTGCAAGAACTTGCTCTTTCGTCATGTTACCTGGTTTTCCATCCTTGAAAATAAACGCAACCGGATCAGACAGTTCGATTGCTGTTATCGACTGGGTGTAGTTCACAAACCATTGATTCGCTGAAGAAAAGTACTCTTCCAGTCGACCTAGGTCTTGTTTCTGTTCGGTCAGGATGGAGTCAAATTCATCCGGTTTTCCCTGCAGTCTGGCAATGAACAGCTGGTCAACAATATTGATATGGGCGAGCCAGTAGAGTGCTTCCTCCATTTCCGTTGGAAATTTTTTTGCCGCGGGGGCTTTCAAGCACTTGAACAGCTCCTCCTCAGACCATGCCTTGTATTTGTAAAGCGAATGAAGAAGGTTCGTGGCACTCATGGTGTTCTCCTGGTTTTCTAATTTTCTGGCTGCCCTGGACCTTCTGATGGGAGTGCGGATAGGGCTCCTTCCCGCAGGGGGATAGCCATGCATGGTCGGATAGGTGGAATGGTCAGTATATTGACTTTTTTAGTCAATAGCTGATAGTTTGAATGGCAAGCGACGAAAGTGGCCATGTGGTAGCCGAGTGAAGGGTGATTGGCCTGGTGCGGGCGATTTGCGATCCCTCACCATCTGCGTTTGCAGATGACGATGATCTCGCTCAACGCCTCAGAAGAAGGCCTGCATTGCACAGGAAAGGGTCACTGCAGCACTGAATTTCAGCAGGGCGCCGCCTTACGGGTGGCAGGCTCAGAGATGGCGAGAGGGTGTCTCAAATCATGAAGTACGTCAGCACACGGACGCCTGGTAAAGAATTCGAGTTCAGCGAGGTCCTCATGGGGGCGTACGCACCGGATGGTGGGCTTTTCGTTCCTCGCAACGTTCCTCGCTTCAAAAGCGAAGATCTCCTGAAGCTTGAATGGCTACCATTTCACGAACTGGCACGTCATGTAATCGAGCCGTTCCTAGGTGGCTATATCCCTCAAGATGAACTGTCTCGAATTCTTGAGGAGACATTTGACCGTTTTAAAAGTAACGCTGTTGCGCCGCTCTACCAGACGGCTACCAATGAGTGGGTATTAGAACTATTCCATGGTCCGGCAGGGGTCTATCAAGACTTCGGTCTCCAATTGATGTCTCGTTTGGTTGAGTGCTCCTTACTAAAGTCCGGAAAGAAAGCGCTTGTCGTTGGCTGCACTGGTGGAGACACCGGTGTCGCGGCTATCAAAGCCTTCAATGGCATGGAAGGTGTGACGGTGATTGTTCTGCATCCTTCCAGAGGAATAACAGATGAGCATCGGCGTCGCTTATTAGGCGCTGCCGAAGAAAATGTTGTAAATATTTTGGTTGAGGGTGATTACGCCGATTGTCATCAGCTGTGCGAAAACTTTCACAGAGGCATTAACGAAACAGGTCAACAATTAATATCTTTCAATTCGGTGAATTGGGTGAGGGTGCTCGCGCATCTGTCCTTCTACTTCTACTCGTCGCTTCAATTAGGTGCGCCTAAAAGAGATGTGGCGTTCAGTGTGCCTACCGGAAATTTTGGTGCTCTCTATGCAGGCTATATTGCAAGGGAAATGGGGTTGCCCATCAGGCAGCTAATTGTAGCAACGAATACCAACGCGGGGTTGCATAACTTTCTTCAGTCTAACCTCTATAGGCGTAATGAGATTCGTACTACCAACACGCCTTGCATGAATGTGTCGTTAGCCTCTAATTTCGAGCGGCTGCAATGGAGTATTCTCAATAGGTGCAGTGATAAAGTGGCTAGAAATATGGAGCTACTAGAGACGGATGGCCAAATTCAACTGGAACAGGATGAGTGGTTAGAGGCGCGAAAGCTATTTGATTCTTTGGCGGTAGAGGATGCAGAGGCATTTTCCTGTATTCATGAAGTCTTTGTTAAAAGTGGTTACTTGATCAGTCCTAATACCGCGATTGGATTACGAGCTGCGCGAATTAACAGGCGTAGCTTACTGACACCAATGATCTGCTTGGCCACGACGCATCCTTCAAGCTCTGCCTCAGTTCTGGCTGAAGCCGATGTTCAATCTCCAATGAGTGTGGTGAGTGCTCACCCCTTCTCTAATGACGAATGCATTTCAATTTCCAATGATGTTGGCATCCTTACGGAACTCATCAAGGCGATATCCCAAGACACGAAGTCTCGCTCGCTATAATCCTGGAGTTAGAGATGAAACGCGTTTTAGATAAGACGGATGAAAAAATACTGGAAGAGCTTACTCGTAATGCTCGACTTGCGCATAACGACATTGCCATGAAAGTTAATTTATCTAGGAATGCTGTCAGGCTCAGGATTGAACGGTTGGAGCGGGACGGATATATCAGGGGTTATACCATCATCAAAGGTGGGCCGCCTTCCGAGGTTGCGCCAATTAATGCCCTTATTTTTGTGTATCGAAAAGACCGAATGCGCGGTGCTGATGTGGTGCGTTCAATTGTCTCAATGCCTGAGGTCGTGTCCTGCAATGTGATGAGTGGTGACCTGGATATTGTAGTGACAGTTGAAGCGACAAGTTCGGATTGTATTCATAGGGTCTGGAGCGAGATATCCACGTTGCCAGGAGTTCTGAATACAGTTACGTCATTTGTATTGTCTTGCACGAAGTAGGTTGCTAGGAAATCAAAATGCTCTCTCCTGCGAGCATTTTGCTCGCAACAATGATCGGTTTGCCATATTCGTATGAGCACTGCTGCAGTTTAATATTTCAGTACCGAAAACATAACAATGAGGCCCATGTCGTGACTGAATATAAAATTGCTTTGCTTGGTTTTGGTGGTGTAAACCGTGCGTTGACGCAGCTCATTGCAGATAAGAACGAGCACTGGGCTAATGAATTTGGTTTTAAGCTAAAAATTGTTGGTGTCAGTGATCTTTACTTTGGCTCCATTATCAACAAGAACGGGTTGGATGCCCAGGAATTGGCCGCAGTTCCTGCTGTAAAAGGGGGGTTTAGAACATTGCCAGCGGGCAGTGCTGAGCCTGCCAATGAGACGGTTATCCGTTTCTCGGGGGCCGATCTTATCGCCGAGGCGACGTTCACCAACCCTGTAGATGGAGAGCCAGCTACGACTTTCTGTCGCTGGGCTCTGGAAAAAGGTATCAGTGTGGTCACCACCAACAAAGGGCCGGTGGCGTTGCACGCTGAAAGCCTGAAAGCATTGGCCAGAAGCACCGGTGCCCAATTCGAGTTTGAAGGCTCGGTAATGAGCGGCACCCCCGTCATTCGTCTGGCTAAAGAGTCGCTGGCCGGCTCGGAAATCAGCGGGTTTAAGGGCATCTTGAATGGTACGTCCAATTTCGTACTTTCTAGTATGGAAGAAGGTCTCGACTTCTCTGATGCAGTCGCCAAGGCTCAGGAACTCGGTTACGCAGAAGCTGACCCCACCACGGATGTGGAAGGGCATGATGTTCGTCTTAAAGTAGTCATTTTGGCGAATGAGCTTCTGGGGGCGAAGTTGACTCCGAGCGATGTCCTTTGCAAAGGCATCTCGGAGATCACGTCAAAAGACATCACCAAAGCAACGAAGGCCAATGCTCGGTGGAAACTGATTGGAAGCGCGGAAAAATTGAGCAATGGCTCCATCGCCGCCTCTGTTAGTCCTCAATTGTTGCCTCTGGGTGACGCACTGGCTGGTGTCAGTGGCGCAACAAATGCAATTACCTTTAATACAAAAATTCTTGGTCCGGTAACGGTTGTCGGAGCGGGTGCAGGTCGGTTTGAAACAGCATTCGCCTTGCTCTCGGATATCGTCAGCATTCACAAGAACAAAACTAAGATAGGTAAATGATCATGAATAGCTTGAGTCTTTCGCTCGCTGTTGATTATAAAACCATAACAGTTTTGAGCCCGTATGATGGCGCTTCAGTTGGAGAGGTGGCGGACGTACCTGCTTCATTTGCTACTGCAATCATTGATACGGCGAAGCTTGGTGCGCAGATCGCCAAAGAGCTCCCACGACACGAGCGTGCTCGCATACTGGAAAAAACCGCTGCTTTGGTCGAGAGCGACAAGGAGGCGTTTGCCAGTCTGATTGTTGCCGAGTCGGGAAAAACGATCAAGCAGGCGAGGAAGGAGGTTTTACGCTGCGTCAATACGTTGAAGCTGTCCGCCGAGGAGGCCAAGCGTAATGCAGGTGAAGTCATCCCGTTTGACTCCTATGTCGGATCCGAGTCTCGTCAGGGATGGTTTACTCGGGAGCCTTTGGGTGTAATTGTTGCAATTACCCCATACAACGATCCACTCAACTTGGTCGCTCACAAGTTGGGGCCTGCGATCGCTGGCGGTAATGCTGTTGTACTCAAACCTTCTGAGCTCTCTCCGTTATCTGCCATTAAGCTGGTGGCCTGCCTGAACGCTGCGGGTCTCCCTCCTGCGGTCGTGTCCATTGCAACTGGAGGGGCCGCGCTGGGCAAGGCACTGGTCGCTCATCGAGCGGTACGTATGGTTTCCTTCACGGGTGGTTTTGTTACCGGTGAGCAGATCTCTCGCAATGCAGGCCTTAAAAAACTGGCGATGGATTTGGGGGGCAATGCCCCGGTTATCGTCATGGGCGATTGTGATCTGAATGAAGCCGTTGAGTCCTGTGTATCAGGCGCTTTTTGGGCTGCCGGGCAAAATTGTATCGGTACCCAACGAATTCTTGTTGAAGCGACAATATATGAAGAGTTCAAAAAGAAATTCGTTGTGAAGACAAGTGCTTTAGTCGTGGGAAATCCTGCTGACGAAAGCACGGATGTTGGGCCAATGATTACCGAAGCTGCTGCAAAACGCACTGAAGAAGTAGTCGTCGAGGCAGTCGATAAAGGGGCTAACCTGTTATTTGGTAATGTACGCCAAGGTTCGCTTTACTCACCGACGGTCCTGGAGAATGTTAGCCAAAGCTGTAAAGTTTGGTGTGAGGAAGTATTCAGTCCGGTTGTCATTCTTCAAAGCGTGGCCTCGCTTGATGAGGCGCTGACGCTGGCTAATGAGCCAGAGTACAGTTTGCATGCGGGTATTTTTACTAGCAATTTGAATGTCGCCATGAAAGCAGCTAAACGACTCGAAGCCGGCGGCGTCATGATTAATGACTCATCTGACTATCGTTTTGATGCAATGCCATTTGGTGGTTCCAAATACGGCAGCATGGGGCGTGAAGGTGTGCGTTTTGCGTATGAAGATATGACGCAACCAAAAGTGATTTGCTTAAACGATGTTGGCGGAAGTTGATTAAAGGGTCGATGTGAATCCCTAGGATTAAATCGGGTCCTCGGCAAGGCTCTTCTGGTCGGTAGAGCCTTGCCCAATACAACAATAAAAGGTAACAAAATGAGTGTGAATGATCTTAATCCCACACGCGTGCCATCGTCTGGTGCAACTCGAAAAAGAGACTTCAGCGCAGAAGATGCAGGCTATCAAAAGGTGCTCAAGCCTCGCCAGGTTCAGATGATTGCTATAGGGGGGGCAATCGGAAGTGGTCTATTCATGGGCGCAGGGGCACGACTCGCTGAAGCCGGACCCTCGCTTGTGTTTGTCTATGCAATCTGTGGCTTTTTTGCGTGGTTCATCATTCGGGCTATGGGCGAACTGGTGATGTATCGCCCATCCTCGGGCTCGTTCGTCTCCTATGCTCGAGAGTTCTACGGTGAGAAATGGGCTTTTGCCGTGGGATGGATGTACTGGACTGATTGGGTAATGGTTGCCATTGCAGATCTCACAGCTACAGCGCTCTACCTGAATTTCTTCAAAGCCTATGTCCCGTTCATGGGTGACATCCCTCAATGGTCGTTGGCACTGGGAGCATTGGGTTTTGTTACTGCGATTAACCTTGTCTCGGTAAAGATTTTTGGTGAGCTTGAATTCTGGTTTGCCCTGATCAAGGTGGCTGCATTAACTACTTTCCTTGGGATCGGCATTTACATGGTGTTGTTCGGCACTCCGCTGCCAGGCCATGAGATCGGATTCAAACTGATTTCTGACAATGGCGGTTGGTTCCCATCAGGCCTTTTGCCCGCCGTAATCATGATCCAGGGGGTGATATTTGCGTATGGCAGTGTGGAGTTGGTTGGTACTGCAGCTGGCGAAGCCCAAGACGTCGCTACAGTCATGCCGAAAGCAATTCGGGCAGTTGTTTTCCGCATTATTGTTTTTTACGTTGGTTCTGTATTGCTGTTGGCAATGCTGCTCCCCCACACCGCGTACTCGGCGGGGGTAAGCCCGTTTGTGACTTTCTTCGGCTCGCTGGGGATCAAGGGTGCAGACGCGATTATGAACATGGTCTTGATTACCGCGGCCGTGTCTTCTCTGAACGCTGGCATTTACTCCACTGGCCGGGTGCTTCGCTCGCTGGCAATCAACGGATCAGCCCCTAGCTTCCTGGCCAAGATGAACCGTCAAGGTGTCCCGTTCGCTGGCATCATGCTGACGACCGTTGCTTCACTAATTGGTGTCGTACTTAACGCAATTGTTCCGGGTGAAGCCTTTGAAATCGCGCTGACACTCACTGCCGTTATGTTAATCGGTTCGTGGTCAACAATCGTTCTGTGTCAGATCAAACTCTTCAAATACTCCCAGCAAGGTGATCTGGAGCGCCCGGGGTTTCGAATGCCGTTTGCGCCTTACAGTGGTTACGCGACTTTGGTGTTCTTCGGTTTGGTTCTGGTTCTTATCGCATTCGATTATCCCGTAGGTACGTACTCGATTGCTTCGCTGCCGTTTTATGCCGCCGCTCTTGTTGTTGGTTGGTACATGGTTCGTGGCCGTGTTCGTGCAATTGAGACTGGTGAATTAGTCTTTGACGAAAATCAAGAATTGGTCCGAGCAGATCAGACCAATCATCCTTCTTTCATTCACCTTCAGAATCAATGACACCAAACGAAAAAAGAAACTTTGGAGGAAATAGACATGCGTCCTGACAAAAAGAATCTGTCCACACTTTCGGCGGCTACGCTGGCAGTTCATGGTGGGAATGTCATCGACACCACTACTGGTGCTATTCGCACGCCGCTGGTGATGGCCAACTCTTATCTGCTGCCAGATGATCCGTCGACGATGGACTGGTCCAGCCCTGATGGCCTCGTGTACACACGAAACCAGGGTCATAACCAGGTATGCCTGGAGAAGAAACTTGCTGCGCTTGAAGGTTGTGAGGCAGCAGCTGTATTTGCTACCGGTGTAGCCGCTTTGCATTCGATATTTTTCGCCTTCTTGAAAAGTGGCGACCATGTCATTGTCAGTGACGTCACCTACGAGGCCGTATGGCGACTGTTCGCGGAGCTTCTGCCGGAGCGCTATGGCATTGAAGCCTCGTTTGTGGATATGGGCGATTTGGAGGCTGTTCGGAGCGCAATCCGCCCTAATACCAAACTTTTTCATACTGAGACAATTGCCAACCCAACTACCAAAGTTGCGGATATTGCAGCGTTGGCCGAGATTGCTCATGCGCACGGGGCACTGATTTCTGTTGATGCAACCTTCACCCCACCTCCGTTCTTCCATGCCAGCCAACATGGGGTGGACCTTGTTGTCCACTCCCTGACCAAGTACATCAATGGCCATGGCGATTCGATGGGTGGGGTGGTTCTGGGTTCCACTCAGATGATCACTACAATCAAGCACGATGCTCTTGTTGATCTCGGCGCGACCATCTCTCCGTTCAATGCCTGGCTGATAATGCGTGGTTCTGTAACGTTGCCTCTGCGTCTGCAACAGCATCTTAGATCTGCTGAAAAATTGGCTGCATTTCTCGAAGCAGATGATCGTGTAGCTTTCATCTACTACCCAGGGCTTCCATCCCACCCACAACATGAACTCGCTCGTCGGCAGTTCGCAGGGCGCGGCTATGGGGCGATGATGGCTTTTGCAGTAAAAGGGAATCCGGACACTCAAAATCGGTTTGTTTCGAATCTGCGCATCATCACTTCTGCAGTTTCCCTAGGTCACGATGAGACCCTTATTGTTCACGTGGGTGCAGAAGGCCGGGGTGGTTTTGACAAGTATCCTGAAGAGTTCCGTACATACGGTCATCTCCGTCTTTCGGTTGGACTCGAAGATCCCGACGATTTGATCAAAGATATTTCCTCTGCGTTGGACGAGACATTCAAGTGATTTGAGAACTTAAAGGCTCGTGCCAACTTTAGCTTTGGATGTACGATATTGCTAAATATATGGTTTGGTTGGTAACCCTCCTTTGCCCTCGTACCAGCGGGGGCTTTTTTACTGGGTCCTATCAATGGTTCCAGTTTTACAAGGGCCAAATCTCCCAATCATATTAGGTTTTGTCCGTCGGAGTTGTGACGGATCTTTCAATGGAGGCGAATCATGGCTTGGATATGTTTAATTTTTGCAGGGATACTTGAAGTTGTTTGGGCTTTCTCCATGAAACAATCTGAAGGTATGACCAAGCTTGGGCCGACTGTTGTTACCTTGGTAATGGTAATGGCAAGTTTTGCTCTCCTATCATTTTCCATGAAAAGTCTACCACTTGGTACTGCCTATACAATTTGGACTGGCATTGGTGCTGTTGGCGCGTTTGCAGTGGGTATCATCCTTCTAGGCGAACCTGCGAGCCTTATGCGAGTTGTCGCAGCTGTCTTAATTGTCAGCGGTCTTGTAATGATGAAGCTGGCTTCAGCTTGATTTTTTCTGTTTCGGTTAGAAAATAAATTATAAGAGTTTGAGTGACGCCTCAGCATTTCCTGAGGAATTTCATGCGCTGCTTTTTTGTTTACCTTTGCAAAACAGGTTGTCAGTCAAGCAGATTGCTCTCTGTTGCGAGCGGTTTGCTCATAATATTGATCTGTTTGCCATATTTGGATGAACGAGCCATCGGCGTACTATCAGTGTCCAGTACAAGGACATGAGGTCTTGATTATGACTGAGTATAAAATTGCTTCGCTTGATTTTTTAAGAAATGGAGGTGTATAGCTAAATTTCTATTTCCGTTGTTTGAGTAACGCTTGTCACAGCTCTTAAATGGGCGTGCAGCAATGCAACTATTACGGGGCTTATATCCGAAATGTAGTTGCCAAAAGAAAAATTGTTAAAGTCGTCAAATCGTTAACTGCCCTTAATCAAACTACAACATCTAGGGATTCTCATATGATTTCGCTTCGTAAGCTTTTCGTGTTAGCACTTTTCCCACTTTGCGCGAATGTCGCGCTGGCCAAGGAATACAAAGAACTGCGTTTTGGCGTGGATGCTTCTTACGCACCATTCGAGTCTAAAGCCGCAGATGGTAGTCTTACGGGGTTTGATATCGATCTGGGTAATGCAATCTGTGCCAAATTGAAGGTCAAGTGTACATGGGTCGAGAGCGATTTCGACGGCACGATTCCAGGCCTAAAGGCCAACAAGTTCGATGGCATTCTCTCTTCCATGACGGTGACCCCAGCCCGCGAGAAAGTCATCGACTTCTCAAATGAGCTGTTCTCCGGCGCAACCTCTTACGTGTTCAAGAACAATTCTGGTCTGAGCGAAGAGGTTACTTCCCTTAAGGGCAAGACCGTAGGTTATTTGCAAGGAAGTATCCAGGAAGCATATGCGAAAGCGGTTCTGGATAAGGCTGGTGTCAAAACTCAGGCCTATCAGAACCAGGATCAGGTTTATTACGACCTGGTTTCCGGTCGCCTCGATGCGGCGATCCAGGACATGCTGCAAGCACAGCTGGGTTTTTTGAATTCCCCTCAAGGCACTGGTTATGAAGTCAGCAAACCCGTTGACAGCGAGTTACTGCCAGCCAAAACAGCTATTGGTATCTCTAAAGGTAACAAAGACCTCAAGGCTTTTTTGGATAAGGGCATCCAAGCGTTACACGATGACGGTACCTATGACTTAATCCAGAAAAAACACTTCGGTGATCTGAATCTCTATAGCGGCAAGTAAGGCCCCGGTGCCCGTCCCCGGGGCGGGCGCTTTATTATCGCGATAGGTTCCTGAATTATGTTCGAAATACTGTTGCAGGCCCTCGGGCTCTCCACATACAGCATGAAAGGGTTCGGTCCTCTGTTGCTGGAGGGCGCCTGGATGACCGTCAAGTTGTCAATTCTCTCGCTGCTGTTGAGCGTACTGCTTGGTCTTATCGGGGCCAGTGCCAAACTTTCCAGTGTCAAACTCCTGCGAATCCCAGCACAGCTCTACACTACCCTGATTCGCGGGGTGCCGGACCTAGTGCTGATGCTACTGATCTTTTACAGCCTGCAAACCTGGTTGACCGGGATCACGCAGGCACTGGATTGGGAATACATAGAGCTCAATCCGTTTGTTGCCGGGATCATCACGCTGGGGTTTATCTACGGGGCCTATTTCACTGAGACCTTTCGCGGGGCGATGCTAGCTGTGCCCCGTGGACAGGTGGAAGCGGCCACCGCCTATGGCTTAAGTCGCACTCAGCGCTTTCGCTTTGTGGTCTTCCCGCAAATGATGCGTTTTGCTTTACCGGGTATTGGCAATAACTGGATGGTCATCCTCAAAGCCACTGCCCTGGTGTCGATCATAGGCCTTGCTGACTTGGTAAAGGCAGCCCAGGACGCTGGTAAAAGCACCTATCAATTGTTCTATTTTCTGGTCTTGGCAGCGCTTATTTATTTGGTGATTACCAGTACTTCAAACTATGTCCTGCGTTGGTTGGAACGGCGTTATGCGGCAGGTTCCCGGGAGGCTGTACGATGATCGAACTCTTGCAAGATTACTGGAAGCCTTTTCTCTATAGTGACGGCCACCAGATCACGGGGCTGGCCATGACCTTGTGGTTGCTCAGTGCCTCAATCTTCATCGGCTTTTTGGTGTCGATCCCGTTGTCCATTGCCCGGGTTTCATCCAAGTGTTACCTACGCTGGCCCGTACAGTTCTACACCTACCTGTTTCGGGGAACGCCGCTCTATATCCAGTTGCTGATCTGCTACACCGGGATCTACAGCCTGGCTGCAGTTCGTGCACAACCGGTGCTCGATGCATTCTTTCGCGACGCGATGAACTGCACCATCCTTGCGTTTGCGCTGAACACCTGCGCTTACACCACGGAGATTTTCGCCGGAGCAATTCGCAACATGGCCCATGGCGAAGTCGAAGCTGCGAAGGCCTATGGCCTGACGGGTTGGAAGCTCTATGCCTACGTGATCATGCCATCGGCGCTACGCCGCTCGTTGCCGTACTACAGCAACGAAGTAATTCTGATGCTGCATTCGACCACCGTGGCCTTCACTGCAACCGTCCCGGACATTCTGAAAGTTGCTCGCGATGCCAACTCGGCGACCTTTCTGACCTTTCAATCGTTCGGTATTACTGCGCTGATTTACCTGATGGTTACCTTCGCGCTTGTCGGACTATTCCGCATCGCCGAGCGCCGTTGGTTGGCTTTCCTTGGTCCGGCTCATTAGGGCTTGGTACTCCATATGGCCGCTCATTAGGCCTCGGGCTTTGTCGCCGGCTGTCACAGCTGCAAAGCGACGCCACATTTTCCCTTAGAGGATGATTGCGCACATGTACAAATTGACTGTTGAAGAGCTGCACAAGAGTTATGGTAACCACGAAGTACTCAAGGGCGTATCTCTGAAAGCCAAAACTGGTGATGTGATCAGTTTGATCGGCGCCAGTGGGTCAGGCAAAAGTACCTTCCTGCGCTGCATCAACTTTCTCGAAACACCCAATGACGGAGCCATGAGCCTGGACGGCAAGCAGATTCGCATGGTCAAAAACCATCATGGCATGCAGGTGGCCGATGCCGCTGAGTTGCAAAGGCTGCGCACCCGTCTAGCCATGGTCTTCCAGCACTTCAATCTGTGGGGTCACATGACCGTTCTGGAAAACATCACGATGGCCCCGCGCCGGGTGCTGGGTGTCAGCAAAAAAGATGCTGAAGATCGTGCCCGACGTTATCTGGACAAGGTGGGGCTGCCAGCGCGTGTTGCGGAGCAGTTTCCAGCATTTCTCTCTGGCGGTCAGCAACAGCGAGTGGCGATTGCACGAGCATTAGCGATGGAGCCGGAGGTTCTGCTGTTCGACGAACCGACGTCGGCGCTGGATCCGGAACTGGTGGGCGAAGTACTAAAGGTGATTCAGGGCCTGGCCGAAGAAGGCCGGACCATGATCATGGTGACCCACGAAATGAGCTTTGCCCGCAAGGTGTCGAGCCAGTTACTGTTTCTGCATCAAGGCCGAGTCGAGGAGCAGGGTGGGGCAGAGATTCTGGATAATCCGCGCAGCGAGCGCCTTCAACAGTTTCTGTCTAATGGGCTGAAGTGAATAGAACTCACAATGAACAGGAAGGAAAAAACACCCGATTCTTCACGAACATTGGGGCGTATTGATGAGGCAATCATTGACGTATTGCGCCATAACGGGCGCATCACGTACCAAAAACTAGCAACGCTTGTGCACCTGACCGCAAGCCCTTGCCAGCAACGCGTACGAAAGTTGGAGAGACTGGGGGTGATTCGCGGTTATGGTGCGTTCATTGATGTGCAAAAGGTCTCACCGGGATTGTCCCTACAGGTATTGGTCGCTATATCCAACCAGAACCGGCGCACTGCGCAGAAAGCCTTCGAAGCATGTGTAGAAAACTGTCCTCAGGTCCTGGAGTGCCGGCTTATTGGTGACCCGTTCGACTATAGCCTACGCATGCGCTGCAAAGACATGAAGCACTATCGTGCACTTACGGAAGTTTGGTTGGAGAATGAGGAGCTGTATATCGACAAACTGGTTGCCTATCCTGAGCTGGCGGTAGTTAAGCATTCATCCACACACTGCGACTAGCGGTGCAGAGTATCAAAAGATGCAGGCTATGCCTGAGATGAGCCGGTGAAGGCCTGAACGCCTGTCGTTGGCAGGCCTGGGCGGAAACGTAAAAGCCTATCTCACGTTATTGTCGGAGCTAAGTGTTCATGCGCGTGGATTTCTGCGTAATAGACTTCGGCGTCAACCAAGTGAAATCGAGGACTTGCTGCAAGAAATATTGTTGGCCGTGTATAGCAGGCGCGAAACGTACCTCCCAGATCAACCAGCGACGGCGTGGGTATTTGCCATTGCGCGCTACAAACTCGCTCGAGGTGGGCGCGTCATGATGCGTTCACGACTCCCTAGACAATACAGCTGCCTGCCTGTGATTGAGCAGAGCTTGCAGCACTTAGCGTTGATGAGCTTTATATCCTCGCACTTTGCAGGCGAGCCTCCCTTACATGAAACAGGTGAAGTCCATGACCGTTCGACCCATGCTGCCGGGTATCCGTGCCATTGAAGCTGAAATGATTGAGTTGCGCCGCCAGCTTCATGCTTACCCGGAGCTCAGCCTTAAGGAGTTCAAAACCTCAGATCTGGTTGCTGCCAAGCTCGAGTCGTGGGGATTTGAGGTGCATCGTGGCTTTGGGGGGACTGGTGTTGTAGGGCGTTTGCAGCAGGGTTGTGGAAGTAAGGTCATTGGTATTCGGGCAGATATGGATGCGCTGCCGATTCAGGAGCAGACCGGATTGCCGTATGCGAGCCAGCATCCAGGCGCCATGCATGCCTGTGGTCATGACGGCCATACTGCAATGCTGCTGGCTGCCGCGCAGCACCTAGCCAACAGCCGGCAGTTCGACGGTACGCTGGTGGTCATCTTTCAGCCTGCCGAAGAAAGCGATGGGGGGGCGCAGAAAATGCTGGATGATGGTCTCCTGGAGCGATTTCCCTGTAATGCGTTGTTCGGTATGCACAACATGCCTGGGTTGCCAGTAGGGAAGTTGGGTTTTCGGGCCGGGCCGTTCATGGCCTCCACCGATACTGTTGAAATTCGAATTGATGGTACGGGCGGGCATGGCGGAATGCCACATAAAGCCATTGACCCCATACTTACTGGAGGGGCAATTGTCATGGCGCTGCAGAGTATTGTGTCGCGTAATACGGATCCTCTGGAGACGGCGGTGATCACTGTGGGCTCCTTTCATTCTGGTGAGGCGCCCAATGTCATTCCGGGGCATGCAGTACTCCAACTATGTGTTCGCGCCTTGAAGCCTAACGTTCGTGCCGACCTTCTCAAGCGGATTGTCCAGGTCGCCCAAGCTCAGGCGCTTAGCTTCGGCGCCAGTGTCAGTGTGGAGGTTGATAGGGAAGAATCATTGCCACCCTTGATCAATGATCCTCAGCTTACTGCGTTTGCCCGACAGGTCGCTGTTGATTGGTTGGGTGAAGAGGGGGTGATTCAAGACATGGCACCTATTGCTGCCAGTGAAGATTTTGCAGTGATGCTTGAGCATTGTCCTGGCAGCTATCTCTTTATCGGTAATGGTGATGGGGAGGGGGGGTGCATGGTGCATAACCCTGGGTACGACTTCAACGATGACTGCCTGGGGACGGGGGCTAGTTACTGGGTTCGGTTAGTTGAACAGTTTCTGGTTTGAGCTGGTTGAGATCAGGTGCAGTACTTACCCGATCCAGTACCATTTGTGAGTGAGAGACAGGAGCAGCACAGTCACCAGCGCAATGATTGCGGCACTGGTGAAAACCAGGGATTGCCTCCCCGGCAAGACCCCCATGAAAAAAGAAAGTAACTGTCCGGAAAAAATCTCAATTGAATGGTACGCAAGGTTACGTTCCATCTGAAGTACGTCACTCTGCTCAGGTCATGTGGTTGTCGGTCCAGGCCAGGAACGTTGAAGTGCTTCATTCAAAAAGCGGGTGAAGGCCTGCACCCGAGCGGTATGTCTCAGGTCCTGATGAGTGAGGACCCAAAGTCCCGTTTTGAGGGCGTCGAGTCCTACGAACGGGACCCGCTCTAGCCCGGGGGTTGAATCTCCCAAATAGCAGGGAAGTGCGGCTATTCCCAAGCCCCCCAGCGCTGCTTGCCTAAGGGTGACCAAAGAGTCGGCCTTGAAAACAATGGACGTTGCAGGAACGCTGGCACGCAGCCATTTTGCAATATCCATTTGACCAAGCGCGAGATCCGGGGCCAGCCATCGATTGAAATGCGCTGGATCAACGCTCCCATGACGCTCAGAAAATCCCCTGGCAGCGTAAACGGCAAACCCGACATCGGCGATTCGCCTACCGATCAATGCGTCGGGAGGACTGTCACTGGTTCGTATTGCTACATCTGCATGACGTTGGGCCAGATCGCTGATGAAATTCCCGGTGGTGACTTCAAGTGATATCTCGGGATGGAGTTCACTGAATCCTCCAAGTGCCCCCGGTAAAATGGATGCCATTAAGGTATCGCAGGTGGTAATGCGGAGTATGCCCTCCAATCGCAGATCCTTGCCTTCGAGTTTGCGGGACAGTTCGCTGACGGCGATATTCATGGTTTGTGCTGTCTGCAGTAATTCTTCTCCTGCGTCAGTCATTGTGTAGCCGGTCGAGAGGCGATCAAATAGTCGAAATGCATGAAGTTTTTCGAACGCATTGATACGCCGCAGCACGGTGGTGTGATTAAGATGAAGTGCGCGTCCGGCAGCGGCAAAAGACTTGTGTTCGGCAACGGCAAGTATCAGGCGCAGATCGTCCCAGTCCCAAGTGTGCATATATGCAGTCCGTAATAGCTAAATTGCAGATTGTAGGGTTGCTGATTACTCGCAACAATATATTCGGAAGGCAGCGCACTGTGCGCTGTCAGTGTTATTTTGGAAGTTGTATGGACGATTATAAAGGTGTCTCCTATGGTGTTTTATTCCTTCGCCTGACAGCTGGTATTGCGTTGCTGGCGCACTCTCTGTATTTAAAGGTTTTCGTTTTTACAATGTCAGGTACTTCAAGTTTTTTTGAGTCGATTGGCTTGCCGGGTATGTTGGCGTGGCTGGTTCTCGGAGTTGAGGTCACCACGGGTGCAATGCTGGTGCTGGGCTTTAAAACTCGGTATGCGGCCTTGGCGGCCATTCCTGTTTTGTTGGGTGCCACTTGGGCGCACTCGGGTAATGGGTGGCTGTTCAGCAGTACCGGCGGGGGCTGGGAGTACCCGGCATTCTGGACGGCGGTGCTGATTGCTATCGCGCTGTGTGGCGATGGTGCTTATGCCGTAACGCGGCAGCGTGCATCGGATAAAAATGCCGCCAGCAGAAAGACGGAACATACGTCCTGAAAAAACCATGACCGCTGCCCAGGCCGAAGCTCCGTTGCCAACTGAACTCTGGTGCGGTTTTTAGCCAACTGGCGGATCAGTGCAACTGCGCAATGAAAAGCCACCCTGGATGAGGTGGCTTTTCATCACATGCTACGGGCCTCTTGCTTTAGTCGACCAGTATTCGAATGTTTGAGGTGCCCCACATGGTGTAAACATCGGCGAGCAGTGCACCGTTATTGATGTCTTCCAATTCAGTCTGTGTAATCTCGGCATCGCCTTGTTTGCCATAGAGCGTTACGGTATCGCCGGGCTTGACGTTTTTTACGTCGGTCACATCTACCATAACTGTGTTCATCGAAATTTTTCCGACTGTGGGCACTTTCACGCCATTGATGACGACAAAAGACTTGTTGGTAAACACTCGGCGGTAGCCATCTGAGTAACCTACTGGGATGTTGGCGAGCCTGGAGTCTCGAGTCAGAGTGAGGGTGCGGTCATATCCCACCGTGTTTCCGGCAGGATAAGTGTTGACTGCAGCAACCTTGCTTTTGAGTGACATGACGCGTTTCAGCTCGGCGCGGCCGATCAAATCGCCGTAAAGTGCTCCGCCTACGCGCACCATGTCCAAGTGGGTTGCCGGGACGTCAAGCGTTGCGAACGAGTTGGCACAATGAACGGTGATTTCGTCACGGTTCAAGTGGGCCGTCTTGATGATCCAGTCCTGCTCCGACATGAACTTGTCATAGGCCTCCATGACGAAGGCCTTATCCTCGACGGCGAAGTGCGTCATGATCCCGGTGACCTTCAGTCCCTTCATTGAGGTGATTTCCAGTACGTCTTTTTTGCCCTGCTCGGTGGCAAGCTCCAAGCCATTCCTACTCATGGCGCCCGCATTGGTAACGAGATGAATTTTGATCGGCTTGCCATGGTGTTCTGCCAGCGTGCTGATGGCTCGGGCTACCTGTGCATTGCCGATAAGCTCTTCAATGTCATAAGGCAATGCGCTGACGATTTCTCCCTCCGTGGCTTGCCGAACGCGAATAATTTTTCCTGTGTAGCCCTCTTTTCTGGCAATTCGCGCTTCTTCATTACTCGCAATGCCGATGCAATTAATGCCCGATTCCATGATCGTCGGAATCAATAATGCGATACCGTGGCCATAAGCATCTGCTTTCATCACGGCGCACAAGCTACTGCCTTTCGATAATCCGCTTTTTACGAATTCTATATTTTGCTTGAAAGCAGATTTACTGATCTCTAACCAGGCGTTTGTTTGGGCTATTGTTGCATTTACATCCTGCTTGAAGTTGTATTCCTGTAACAGCGGTGCAGCGACAGCCTGAGTGCCGAGTGTCAATAAGCCAACAGCAACAAAGTGAGAGGATATTATTTTCATTATTTCATCCTTTGAGTTATTTTTTGTAGCGGTAGTTGGTGTCGTGTTGTTCACTCAATGCTACACTGCCAATACACAGGTGCCAGTTGGCAAATAGCTTGTTGCATAGAGCGTTTTGCTCGTTATAGCAAGCTAACTGCTCGTGTGGGTTATTCTGAAGTTAGTATCTTTGCTGTTTCTGTCGGAAGGCTGGCGGGGCGGTATGGGAGCGGTTCGTGAGAAGGGAGTTGGTTTTCAATCAACGCCGATATAGACCCAGCCTGATTCCTCGCACCAATGCCTGTTCTAGATTAGTTCCGATTTTGAGATGGGTTAGTCTTGCGTCGGCACGTGGGTCAATTTGGCATCGGCGTCAACAGGCCGGAATCGATCTGAAGAAAGCGCTCGACGATGTCCGCGAAACTATGAGGACGCAGCACTAAAGACGCCGACTTATGAAGGCGGTAGGGATCCTGTCGCGGCGTACGCTGGAAAAAACATCATCGACTCGGCCGGTGAATGCTCATAAGTTGAGGACAACACCGCACCGAGCCGATCGGCCTAGCAGGTTCCAGGGACTCTTCTTCTCTTCGGCATAGTCGTAATGCAGGTAGTGACGTCTCACCTGGGAGCCGGCCAGCACATGGTTCTGACAGCGATCGATGACGTCCAGGCTTGTTGACGCCGATGCCGAATTGACCCACGTGCCGACGCAAGACTGACCTACCTCCAAAACGGAAAAAATCCAGCACAGGCAACGGTTCGCGAGGATTAGACTGTGTAAGTGACATCTCGGCAATGGGGTTAATTCGGCGTCGGCGCCAACAGCGGTAGGGATCCTGTCGCGGCGTACGCTGGAAAAAACATCATCGACTCGGCCGGTGAATGCTCACAAGTTGAGGACAACACCGTACCGAGCCGATCGCCTAGCAGGTTCCAGGCACTCTTCTTCTCTTCGGCATAATCGTGATGCAGGTAGTGGCGTCTCACCTGGGAGCCGGCCAGCACATGGTTCTGACAGCGGTCGATAACGTCCAGGCCGACCCCCGACGCCTGCATCATGGTCGCTGTCGTGCGGCGCAGGTCATGCGGCGTCCAGTCGCCGTTTTGGCCGTCGGCCAGGACCAGGGTGTCGTCGTGGCGCCGTCGTGAGAGGACCTTGCGGTTTTTGAACCGGGCCTGACGATCGCCGACCTGTTTACTCACCACTTTCACATCCACATGCCCATCATCCTGCTTGTTGGGGAAACACCACTGGGAATGTCCCGTCAGGGTCTTGAGTTCCTGAAAAAATGCAGGGCGAAAGGGGAGAGGAAGACATGGTGGTCCTGTTTTTTGCCGCGAGTGCCTTTGACATTTTCACAGGGAAGTAACCAGGTCTGCTGGTCCAGATCGACGTTCTTCCATTCGGCCTGCAGTAACTTGCCAATCCGGCACAAGGTGCCGAGGCTGATCCAGAGCGCGAGTTGGGTCTCCTTCTTCAGTGGTCGAATGCCCTCGTACTTTTGCCCGGCAGGGAGGGCCTCGTAGTCGCCAGGGGTTAGGGGGGAGATGTCAACCAGTTCAGTCGGATCACCCTCAACCAGTAACGCCCGCCAAGGTTGGCGCTTTCTGGCCCAGCTGAACATCTGAGTGAGGTCGGCGAAGAAGCTGATGGCTTGCCGGTGAGCGCCGCGGTTGACCACGGCCCGGATCAGCGCCCGAACATCGTGTTCGGACACATTGCTCACCGCTGTCTTGCCGAGTGCCGGAAAGAGATCCTTGGTAAAACGGCGCTGCAATTCAGCATTACCGTCTTTGCGCGCCACGCCATCCAACAGCCACGCCTTGGCCAGATCTTGGACGGTCAGCGTTTGCACCTTCGTTGTTTTTACTTGTCGGTGGAAACCGGTAGCAACGCTCAATACCTAGGCTACTCGCAGACTGAGGGTACACATAGAGGTAGAAAATTTTTTAACTCAAAAATTCCCTTTATTTTCAATAACAAAGAGAAAGGTTCGATTCCGACTCCGACCATATATATCAAGGGCTTGCGTGAGATACCTCATGCAGGCCCTTATTTCTTTGCTCCGCAAAAACCAGCCTCTGCTCCGCAACTCGTTGCCGCTGATCACTTCGTAGGCGTAACTTTCATCCCCTTACGCATCCGGTCGAGGGTGGTGATGTCGGTGGTTTCGCGGTCTTTCAGGGTGGTGTCAGTGGTGCCGGCGTTCGGGCCGCCGATGCCCATGCCGATCTTTTCGCCCATCTGTTCGGTCACGCCGTAGATGTTGATCGCGCTGAGGAATTGACTGGGTTCCTGCATGCGGGTTTCCAGGGTCTGGGTGACGCTTGGCGCGGTTGCGAATTTGGTGGCCACGTTCGGCACGCCGTGCAGCTTGGCCAACTGACCGAGGTAGGCGTTGAAGTGGGTGCGGGTATCGTTGCGCATGGTGTCGTCCTTCGGTATTCGGGGCTGTGGGTGGGCCGGCTGTCAGCAGTCGGTCATGACCTGGTTGTCGCCACCGGTGACCGGAGGGCGCTTCGTTTGGTTGTGGTCCTGGGTGGTGGAGAGCCTGTTTTTCAGCTCTTTCAGGTCGGTGCTGACCTGTTCGATTTGCGTCTTTAGCCCAGCGGAAAACTTCTTCCCGGCAACCAGTTGTTCGGGCAGGTCTTTGACGTGCTCGGCGACGGTTTCGACGGCTTGGCTGATCTGGGTGAATTCGTTGTCGTCCTTGGCTTGTTTGCCCTTGAGCAGGGTTTGCACCTTGCTGAACAGTTGGGCGCCGAGGCTGGGCTTGTCTTCGATTGCCTCGAATGTCAGCACGGTCTCCAGTGCCTCAGTGAACATCGAGGTCGCGGAGTAGTGGCGATCCTTGAACGGGCTGGCGTCAGGTTTCTGGGCTGAGAACGACAGCACGTCGGTGCCGAGGCTGGCCGGGGAATCGGTGATGCCAAGGCCGACGATGTAGGCCTCGCCGGTGTCGGCGAAGCTGTCGTCGATCTCTATGGAGGTGTAGACCTTCTGCTTGGCCTTGTTCAGGGCGATCAGTTCGGCGGCCGGCTCGACCTGGGCGAACAGGGCCAGTTTCTTCTGGCCACCGATGCCCACTTCTTCGGTCTTCACCGCCAGCACGTCGCCATAGGCCTTGACCGGGCCATCGGGTAGCACGCTGCGGTAGTGCTCCAGCCAGATGCGGGCGCCGTAGGTGGACGGGTTGAAGTTCGTCGTGGCCTGTTCCAGCCAGTTGCGCTTGATGGTGCGCTTGTCCGAGGTTGCGCCCTCGACAGCGACGCGGAACCAGTTGCTGCGAAACTTCTTCATGCCGGGAATCCTCATTGCGTGGGGCGCCTGCTGGTGGGTGAGCAGTGCGTTGCGATGAGGGCATGGTCGTGACGCGCGCGAGTGGCGGCAACGAGGTGGGACTGTAGGGAAGGGCGGTACAAAGGGCGGCGCTATTGAGTCGCGAGCGCGGGCGGCAGCATCGCGGCCATGACTATGACCGAATTGCTGCCCATCGATCCCCGCCGCCAATCCAAGTTTCTGTACTGGATGGGGTGGCGCGTCTGCGAGATTGCCGAGGCTACGGGCGAAAAGGAAAACAAATGGCTGTACGGGACAGATCACATATCCATTAGGTAGGCGGTCAACTATGACGGCATTGAGATCCAGAAGCTCTCTCTACCAGGGCTTTATCGGGAGGCGCCAGATACAGCCCGATGACGTCCCAGAATTTCTCTTCGAAGTTCGGGTCGTCGGACAGCTTGAAGGTGCGTGTCAGGTGCGGTTTTATATCGTTGGCGGCCCATATCCGCTGGACGCTGGCCGGTGAAATGCCGGCGACTCGAGCCATGCTTCGACAGCTCCAAGTACGTACCGAATAGCGGCTACAGGCCTCTTGGTTGCGGCGCAGCGCCCGGCTTACCGTCGAGGGCGCTCGGTTGATCAAGCAGGTGATCCTTCGCTGACTAAAGCCTTGGGCTTGGCCGAGCTGGATGGCGACGCGTTCTTCAACGCTGAGTTTGCCTTAGGTCATAGTCGAATATAGCCCGCCAGCGTACCGGAATTAACCGCCTTGTATGTCAGTGCTACGCACTCACGCGCCAGGTATAATGAAAAAACTTGCATTGTCTTCGCCGTTTCCGCAGAGTTGAGGTAATCCTGAAGGATAATGAGCTCATGACATGGATAGTCAATTCAAATACTCTGATTTCGTCCCGGCCGACGAGAGTCATTCAAGCGTCTGTTTACAATCCGAACTTGAAAACCTGTTGGGGGACCTTCAGGGATTAAGCTATGCCTACTTTGCTGTTCCTCGAAATCGTGAAACGGCTCCTCTTATTATTTCAGATTATCCATCGCCCTGGCTGAAAGCCTATAAGGGAGCCAACTATCATTTGATCGATCCGATCATTCATCACGGTCTTAAAAGTTGCGCGCCATTTTCTTGGAGTGATGCGCTCCAGGCTGTTTCCTGTGACAAGAGTCGGGAGTTGTTTCGACGTTCCAGCCAATACCGGATCTGCTCCGGCGCCACCTTTATCCTGCATGACCCCTGTGGAGTGTTCAGTTCGTTGAGTCTTTGCAACGGCGGGCAGCAAGCCGACTTCGATCGCCGCATGGCCGACCAGCAGGGGCAGATACAGATGGCACTGATCCGCTTTCATAGCCGACTGTTGAGCCTGCGGACGGTGGATGAACTGTTTTCCAAACTTCAGAGTGGGCCACTTTCGGGCAAGGAGATGGGGGTGCTCAAGTGGGTGATGATGGGCAAGTCCTACCGGGAAATCGCGCTGATCTGCGCGATTTCCGAGCGCACGGTCAAATTTCACATGTCCAACATTTCCGGAAAACTGCAGGTCTGCAATGCCAAGCAGGCGGTTTATGAGGCTCGACGCCTAGGCATCCTCTGATTCAGGCGCTGATCCGCTTGGGCTAACCGAGCGGTGTGTCGCGGATGTACAGACGATGCGGCCACTGGCTTGCCTGCGTGGATGACAAGGGTTGCTTGCGCGCAATACTGGACATCAGCCGCTGACGATTGAACTCGGTTACCGGCATGTTCAGCAGCAGCACCTTTTCCCCCGGAGAGGCTTCGCCGGTATCCAGCACTTCGTAGTGCCAGCCGGCGTTGCGTACGACCCGTCCCATGGCATTGCTAACCACGGTGATGATCGATTCCAGGCCACTGCCTGCGGCATAGTTGTGCATGCAAAAGAGCAGCATTTCGGTCAGCGGTGCCTGGGCCAGGCCGTATTGGCGTGATCGGATCTTGTCGACGAAGAAGCGACTGGACTCGGCCATCAGCGCGTGCTTGGGCGGCTCGCAGCGGAAAAAGTCACGGAACGGCCCTTCGACCATATAGGGATCCAGAGTGCTGATCAGGCGCAGGCCGGCCAAGGGGACACCCTCCCAGGTACCGATCAGGTAGGTCGTCCGCTCGCTGTCGTATTCATCGAACTCGATGCCGTTGTTTATATTGACCTTCCAACTTAAACGATCAGCGAATACTTCCTTGCGCAGGCGATACAAGTCGGCGACCCAGGCGTGGGGTGTCGCACTATAGTCAAGCGCGTGAAACTCGATAGCTTTCATGTTATTAACGTTCTTCCATGGGAACTGGTACTTAAGTACTAAGTGGTGCGGCTCGTACAGGTCGCGGGGAATGAACTTCCGGGTACGAAAAATCAATCGCGCGACCATTGTTAGTTTATCAATGTCCGCCCAGCGGCAACCTGTACTTAGGTGCAGTTGCAGGTTGCATAGTTTGATTTTCATCGCGCTATCTGCACCTAGATACAGTTGTTCTCTCTGGGTAACTACGGCAACTTATGCCGGGCAGTGGTTAAGCCCCCTATGACGCCGCAGCGCTGAACTTTTCAATGCTGGACGAATGTTCCAACCAAGGCGTCATGGTTTGTACTTGCGAGTGCTCCACTTGCCTATATCGCCGAACATGCCAATGACAGTCTGAGCGTCTGGATCAGGCTTATTCACGCTGTGCGGCATTCCAGTCAAGACATCGAAACAGGGAAGATCATGGAAAAGTCCGCTTCTTCAGAACCGCGCCGGGTCGTTGTAACCGGTTATGGCGCCATCTGCTCGCTCGGCGAGAATGTCGACGCCATCTGGGACGCAATGATGGATTACCAGGTCGGTTACCGTCAGCACAGGTTCGACGATCCGAGCATCCATGCGCGTTACTTTGGCTTTATCGATGACTTCGGTCGTGAAGCGATGCGTCCGTTTTCGAAGAAAATCTCCAAGATGTTGCCGTTGTTCGCCAAATACAGCCTGGTGGCCACCCACGAGGCGATCCGCATGGCGTTCGGTGATACGCCCCTGGATGAGATCGTCTCGCCCTTTGATCGCGGCGTGATCCTGGGCACCGGTTGGGGTGGGCTCGACACCGCCAACTGCAATAACAACGAATACCGTAAGCACGGCATCTCCACTTCCTTCGCCACCGTCATGTCGATGTGCAATGCCGCGACCGCCGGTATCACCATGAACTGGAACATGCGTGGTATCCAGAACAGCCCGGTTGCAGCCTGCGCCACGGGCACCATCGCCATTGGTGAGGCTTACGAGGCGATTCGCAGCGGCCGCGCCAAGGTGATGATCGCTGGTGGCAGTGAGTCCTTGAAAGAGCAGTTCAACGTCTGGTCGGTGGATGTCATCCAGGCCCTGAGCAAAGAACAGGAAAACACGCGTCTGGCCTGCTGCCCGTTCAGCAAGGGACGCAGCGGCTTCGTGCTCTCCGAGGGCGCGGCTGTGCTATGCCTGGAGGACTATGAGTCGGCCCGGGCACGGGGCGTGAAGATTCTCGGCGAGATCACCGGCTACGCTAACTATTCGGACGCCTACGACATGACAGCCCCGGCCGAAGACATGCAGGCCCGGGTACGGGTGATCAATGACGTCTGCAAGCAGGCAGGCGTGCAGGCTTCGCAGATCGACTACGTCAACCTGCACGGCACCTCGACACCGCTCAACGATGTCAACGAAACCCGCTCGATCAAGCTGGCCCTGGGGGACGCCGCATACGGCATTCCGATGTCCAGCACCAAGTCCTACACCGGCCACCTGATCGGTGCCGCCGGTTCCATGGAGGCGGTCTTCTGCCTCAAGGCCATGGCCCGTGGCACCATCCCGGCGACTATCCACATGGATGAGGCCGATCCTGACTGCGACCTCAACTACGTGCCCAACGAGCATCTGCATGGGCAGACCCTGAATAACGTGCTGAACCTGAGCTTCGGCTTCGGTGGTGCCAACGCCGGCATCATGCTGCGCAAGGTGGTCTGATCATGCAGTTGCAATTCGGAGCCGAGCAGATCGAGGCCTGGGCCGGCCTCTCCGGTGATCGCAACCCGATCCACTTCGACCGTGAGGCGGCGCGCCGCATGGACGCAGCCGATGTGGTGGTGCATGGCATGCTCGCGCTACTGCCGGTCAAGCATCGCATGGGGCGCGTCAATCAGGTGCTGCCCCAGGACTGGATGCAGTTCAAGGCGCTGCTCAAGGCTCCGGTGCTGCGCGACAGCCCGGTAGCCCTGTCGACCCGCGAGCGCAGCGACAGCACGGGGTTCAAGTTGCACTCGAGCGGCGGCGACAGTGAACACATGATCGGCCATGTACGTATCGTCGAAGCGCCGGTCTGGTTATCCACAACCCCGGGCTTCCTGCTGGCACGCGAGGAGGTCGCGGCCTGGCTCGCACAGTTTCGTGATGACCTGGGCCGGGGGGTCGATGATTGGGTCGCGCTCGATGCACTGATCTTTTCCCACTTCATTCGTAACCATCTGGGAGTGATCTTCGATTGCCTGTCCCCGCAGTTCCGTCAACGACAGCGGCCGGACCGGCTTGAGGATCTGTCAGATCACCTGGTGGTGCAGACCAGCCACCAGATCACCTTCTGCACGTCGCTGCGCTCGCTGGGCAAGTTGCAGACCGATATTCGCTGTGAGATCGACAACATCCACCTGATTGAAAGCCCTGGCAAGGCCGTGGGCACCCTCGATCTTGGGGTGCATGTCAGCGATCGCCACGTGATGACCATCACTCTCGGGCTGATGGCAAAGACACTTTCAACCCACCAAGGAGCTGTGCAATGACCACTGTAGAGAAAGTATTTGCTGTTGTTCGCGACCTCATTCTGGAACTCAAGGATGTCGACGAAAACGATGTGACCCTCGATACCAACATCGAATCGATGGCGTTCGATAGCCTGGACTTCGTCGAGATGCAGCTAGTGGTGCAGAAGAAGATCGGCGTGGCGCTGGATCCCGATTCGTTCGCCAGCCGCAAGATTTCCACGCTGCGCCAGCTGTGCGAGTTCGTGGTCGAGTTCAAGGAATCGGCCGCCGTCCCTGCCTGACTGGCAGGTCTACCGTTACGGATAGGAGCAAGGGAATGTCCACGCAGACCAATAGTGTGCTCACCATTTCAGAAGCAAGGGAATCGAAGGTCCGCAAGCTGAGCGAGGTCTCGCACCACAAGACCATGGACCACGCGACCGTATTGCCCTGGGACCAGGAGGTCGATCGCAGCCTGTACCCGAAGGACCCCGATCATCTGTGGATCAACGGCACTCGTTTCTGTGAAGGCCTGAGCGAGGCACAGAAGCTGGAACTGGCCTGGCTGGAAACCGGCCGTGACATCTCCATGTTCATCTGGCTGGAGCAGACTATTCCGCCGCTGTACATGGGTTATGTCACCCAATTCCACGATCGCATCTCCCAGGACCTGCAGGAGTACCTGATGATCTTCTCCAAGGAGGAGATCGTTCACACCCTGACCTTCAAGCGCTTCATGGGCAAGGCCGGCCTGCAATTGTGGAACCCGCCGGTGGGTCTCTACGAATTGCTGACCCAGACACTGCCGAAAATGGAGCCCGCGGTAGGCGTGCTGTTCACTCTGCTGATCGAGTGGGTCGCGGAAATGGGTGCGATGCACACGTCCCAGGGCCCAGGCATCGAACCTATGACCCGTACCATGTTCCGTGAGCATCATCATGACGAGGCCCGGCACATCGCCTTCGGTCGCTGGATCAGCGAGTCGTTCTTTGAAACGGCCAGCCTGGAGTCTATCGCCCAGGTGAAGGCCATGAGTCGCAGAATCATTCCGGCGTTGATCGACATGTTCACCTATAACCCGGAAATCGCCCGGCACACCTCGTTCGAGTTTCCGATCGCGGTGGATGACAAGGCGAAGATCGAGGAGGTCTGGCGCTCGGCCCACAACGCCCGGCTCAATGCCATGCGCTTTGCCGAGATCTACGCCTGGGTCGACAAGTTGGGGCTGCGCCAATGAGCCAGCCGTCCTGGGACGCGATCTTCGTCGGTGCCGGGATCACCAGCCTGGCCTGTGCGGCCATGCTGGTCAAACGTGACCCCGGGGTGCGCTTGCTGGTAGTCGACAAGCATATTGTTGTCGGCGGGTATGCCTCCACGTTCAGTCGGCCGAAACAGGACGCGGTGTTCGACTGCAGTCTGCATAAGCTCAGTGGCATGGCCGAGGGCGGCAACCTGATCCGTATCCTGCGTAATCTGGAGCTGGAAGAGACACTGGACCTGGTCTATCCCCAGGACTACTTCTGCGCCTACCAGGACGGCATGGCGCTGCCGCTGGCCAATGACGCGGACGGTGTGCAACAGCTGTTGGTCGAGCGTTTTCCCCATCAGGCCGAGGCCATCGCGACCTTCTTCGAGCACGTTCGAACTTACGGGCGCAACGGCTACTACCAGTTCCAGATGCTGGACGGCACCTTTGAGCCGGACATGGCCCAGTTGCGTTTCGCGCATCGCAACCTGAAGCACAAGACCGTGCGTCAGGCGCTGCACGAGCTGTTCGACGATCCGTACCTGATCGAGATCCTGGCGGCACCGGGAATCTACGTCGGTGGCTACTCGGAAGACCTGGGCTACCTGTACTACCTGCATGTGGTGTACGCCACGCTCAACCGTGGCAACGCCTATGTCATGGGCTCCTCCCAGCACCTGTCCAATCTACTGGCGCAGCGGATTGAACAGGCCGGTGGGCAGATCCTGCTCAGCACAGGTGTCGATGGGGTGCTCACCGATGGGCAAGGCAATGCCACGGGCGTCAGCACCAATCGTGGCGTATTCCATTCTTCGCGGGTGTACATCAACGCTTCACCGCACTACGCGGTGCAGTCACTGTTCGCGGCGGATGTGGAGCTGGCGGCCACTCGGGAGAAACTCACCGCGCTGAAACCGGCACGCTCGACCACCACGGTGTACCTGGTGACCGACCTGCCACCGGCGCAACTTGGCCTGCTGCATAGCGAATCGATGCTGTTCGCCGGTGATCCGGCGGCAGGCGCCGAGCTGCGCATGGCCGCCGAACGCAGCGGTTATGAGGCGGCGCTCAGTGAGCGGGCATTCTGGGAGATGTCGCCGATCGAGGTCACCAACTATCACGCCCTGGACCCGGCTGGGGGCCTGGTGGTGTGTATCAACGTGCTCGACTCGATCGCCCATTGGCCGCAGCGCCGCACAGCGCAATACCGCGCCAAGAAACAACGGGCCAGCGACACCCTGGTGGAGCGTCTGTTGAGCCAGGTGCCGGGGCTGCGCGGACATGTGCTGCATACCGAGGTTGCCACGCCCCACACCTATGTGCGCTTCACCAACAACACCGACGGTTCGGGTTATGGGGCGATGGTGGGTACCGATCTCAGCGGCCATGTATTCCATCACGGCTTCCCGGTGCAGGGCGTGCAGTTCCTCAGCGCCTGGGTGGCGGGTCCCAGTTACGAAGCGGCATTCGGTTATGCCGAGATGAAGGCCAGACAATGGAAGCGAGCATGAGCAAAAACGAGCAATCGACCGGTTGGCTGGGTGTCGCCATTTCCAAGCTGTTCATCCGGACAATGTTCCGCCAGGTACAAGGCTGGAAGCGCGACGTGCCAAGTCGTGCGGCAGGCTTTGTCGAAGTCGCACGCGACGGCAGCCGGCTCGAGGGGGCGTCCCTGCGCACCACCGCCATGCACCCTCGGGGCGTGGTGCTCTTGTGCCATCCGTTCCTCAAGTACGGCATGCATTACTTTTTCGAGAACAAACTGGATCAGGCGTTTCTCGACCAGGGTTATCACGTGGTCGCCTTCAACTTCAAAGGCTTCGGCCGCAGCACCATCGGCGGCCACGCGTTTGCCGACGATGTGCTGGCGATTGCCCGGCGAGTGATCCGGGACAACCCCGGCCTGCCCATCCACCTGGTGGGCTGTTCGTTTGGCGGCTATCACCTGTCCCATGCCCTGGCGCGCGATACCACGCCCTTTACCTCGGCGGTGCTGGACAGTGTGCCGGTTTCGGTGCGCAGCTACTTCACCCGCGGACCGCTGCGACTCGCTATGCGCTGGATCAGCGGCAGCCGTCTGGCGGTCCCCACGGGGACCTGTGCCATTGATCACTCGTTGCAGGGCGTGCGCGATCTACCGATCGCCTATTTCTACGGGCTCAACGACCGCTTTATCCCGGCTGCCAGCGTGGCGGGGCTCAGCCTGGATTGCGAGGCGCTACATATGGTCGGTTTCGAGGGCTGTCGTCACTTGGAAAACCACAAGAAGCATCGGGACCGCTACTTCGAGGAAATCTTCGATTTCTTCAATCGTGCAGAAGCTCAAACACCTGTCGTGCCCGCGTAACAACGGCAAGGACCATCAGGCTAAAGGATGTAGATCATGGATGTTCAGCAGTCTTCAAACGGCAAATGGGTGCTGGTCAGTGGCGGCAGTCGTGGCATTGGACGCGCACTGGTCTCGGCCCTGGCACGGGAAGGGTATCAGGTCGCTTTCACCTACCAGTCCTCGGCCGACGCGGCTTTGCAACTGGAGCGGGAAGTGGCGGCCAGCGGTGGCTGGGCCCATGGGCATGCCTGTGACGGGCGGGACCACGGTTCGGTCGAGGCAGTGTGTGCACAGTTGGTGGAGACCCTCGGCGAGCCCTATGGCTTGATCAACAACATGGGGGTGACCGGCGATCAGCTGTTGCTGAAGTTCGATATCGAGCGTTACCGCGATGTGGTCGCGACCAACCTCGATTCGGCGGTGTATTTCAGTAAATGCCTGGCGCCGGCGATGGCCGCCGAGCGTCGCGGCAAGATCTTGCACATGTCCTCCGTCAGTGGGTTCAAGGGTAACAAGGGGCAGTTGAGTTATTCAGCGACCAAGGCGGCGATGATCGGCATTACCAAGACCATGGCCCTGGAATTGGCGCGGTTCAAGATCAACGTCAACGCCATCGCCCCAGGTTTCATTGCCACGGAGATGGTCGAGCAGATCGCCGACCCGGTGCGCAAGTCGATCACCGACACCATCCCCCTCAGGCGCTTCGGTGAAGTGCGTGAAGTGGCGGCCTTGGCCAGCTTTCTGCTGTCGACCCAGGCCGACTACATCACCGGTCAGACATTCGTAATCGACGGCGGCCTGACGGTCTGATTTAGCTGTCTGGATCAGGCCGCAGAGCCTGGAGATGTAATGAGTCAAGAATACGATACCGTTTTCGTCGGCGCGGGCCTTGGCGCGCTGGCGAGTGCCAGCCTTATGGCGCAGCGAGGCCAGAAGGTACTGGTGGTGGAAAAGCACAATGTACCCGGCGGTTATGCCAGCAATTTTCGGCGCAAGGATTTCAACTTCGATGTTTCGCTGCATTCGTTCGACGGCGTGGTACGTGGCGCCGAGTCGTTCAATGTCATCGAGGCCTGTGGCGTGGCGGACAAAGTCGAGTTTCTTCATCACCCGACCCTGTATCGCTATCGCTCTCAGGACATCGACATAACGGTTGGACACCGAGACCTGGAAGGTTACAAACGCGAATTGTTCCGTTTCTTTCCCGAGGAAGTCGACAACATCAATCGCCTGTTTGCCGAGTCTCAGCGCAACTACAAGGACTTGTGCGGCTTTCTGTATTCGCGCAAACCTTTCTGGATGAGGTTGGTGGCGACGCCCATGATCTATCCGCGGGTGCTCAAGTATGGCCATGAAACGGTGGATCACTACTTCTCGCGTTTCACCTCCAACGAACGCTTGAAGGAAGTGCTGTCGGCGCAATGGAGCTACTACGGTCTACCGGCCAAGGACCTGGCGTTCGGGTACTTTTCCTATCCCTTTATCGACTATCTGGAGAACGGCGGCTATTCGATCAAGGGCGGCTCCCAGGCATTGTCCAATGCCCTGGTCGAAGTGATCGAGCAACATGGCGGCCGGGTCGAGCTGGAGTCAGCGGTCAACCAGATCGTGATTGAACGCGGGCGAATCGGCGGCGTGGTAACGCGCAAGTCGGGCAGGGTCAAGGCGCGCAATGTTGTGGCCAATATTTCGCCCCATGCGGTCGTGGCACTGGCTGGCGAGCAGCACTTCGACGCCAGGTACCGCTCGCGACTGCGCCGGCTCAAGTTGTCGGTGTCCGGGTTTCAAGTCTACCTGGGGCTCGATTGCCCGCTGAGCGAGTTGGGAGTGGGCCCCGAGGAGTACATCCACTTCTTCGCCCCGCAGAAAACCCAGCGCGAACAGTTCGAGCATATCCAGGCCGGGGAGCTGCATGGCGACAACACCAGTTGGTCGATCAACTACTTCTCCAACGTCGATGCTTCTATGGTACCGGCCGGAAAGTCCAGCCTGGGCCTGTTCACGCTGACGGGCGCCAGCGAGTGGCACTCGCTGGGCAAGCTCGACTACAGGCGCAAGAAGCTTGAACTCACCGAGCTGCTGATCGCCAACGCCGAACGAGTCATTCCAGGCCTGAGTCGGCACATAGAGGTCTGCGAGAGCGGCTCGCCACGCACCATGACCAAGTTCACCCATAACCCGGAGGGCGCGATCTACGGCTTCGAGCAGAACACCCGACAATCCGGCCTGTTCAACCGTTTCCCGCAGAAATACCCGGTCAAGGGGCTGTACCAGGTCGGGGCCTGGACATTCCCGGGCGCAGGTTTCATCGGGACGATGTTGTCGGCGCGTTTGTTGGTCGACCGCTACTTCTGAGTGGCGACTTCCCCGTCAAACCAGATTTTTACGAGACGCACCATGACCTACGTAGTGACTGACAACTGCATTCAATGCCGCCACACCAGCTGCGTCGATATCTGCCCCGCGGATGCTTTCCACCTGGGGCCCAACTTTATCGCCATCAACCCTCAGGAGTGCGTCGACTGTGGCCTGTGTCTGCCCGAGTGTCCGGAGGAAGCGATTCAGCCGGAGAACCAGCTCGATGACAGCAACCGGTATTTCATCGAACTCAACGCCGAGCTGGTCAAGCACTGGCCGGTGATCCTGCAGCAGATTCCGCCATTGGCGAACCATGAACACTGGAGCCGCAAGCCGAACAAGCTGCCCCACCTGATACGTGAGGCCGAGGCGGTCGATCCGACCCGCGACCACCACCTGGCCCATGCCTGATGCGCGACTGGAACCTTATCCATGCAAAGTTTTGATCGATTCAAGACCCTCGAAAGCGACACCTTTGACGTGATCGTAGTTGGCGCCGGCATCGGTGGCCTGACGGCTGCCGCGACCCTGGCCAATCGCGGCAAGCAGGTACTGGTGCTCGACATGCACTATGAAATGGGCGGCTGTGCCACGGTGTTCCACCGCAAGGGCAAGGACTATGAGTTCGACGTCGGCCTGCACTACATCGGTGACTGTGGCAAGCACGGTCTGATTCCGCGGATTTTGCGGGGTGCAGGTATCAATGATGGTGAAATCAAATTTATCGAACAGGACCCGGAGGGGTTCGAAACCCTGTGTTTTCCCGACTTCCAGTTCGCGGTTCCCCGTGGCTATGAACGCTTTCGCGAGAAGCTGCTGGAGGCATTTCCCAAGGAGCGAGCGGGAATCAACCGCTACTTCAAGATGCTGCAGCAGGTCTGGGATTTCATGGGCATCCACTCGCGGCCGCTGACCGCGCTGTGGGTGCTGCCACGCTCTTGGATGCTGATGCGGCATGCCAAATCGACGGTGGCGCAGTTCCTCGACACCTGTACGCAGAATCAACGCCTTCGGGCCATCCTGACCGGGCAGCTGGGGGTCTATCACCAGCCGCCGAGCCGCGCGACCATGGCTGGCCATGCCGCGGTGGTCAACCACTTCCTGCAGGGTTCCTATTACCCCTCGGGTGGCGGCCAGATGTTCTCCGACAAGTTGGGCGAGGTGGTCGAGCGAAAGGGCGGCAAGATCCTCCTGCGATCCAAGGTCGAACGTATCCTGATCGAGAACGGTCGTGCCGTGGGCGTCGAGTTCAGCAACAAGCACTTGGGCAAGCGGGTGGTCAAGGCGGACGCGGTGATCTGCAACGCCGATATCAAGCAGGCCCTGCTTGGCCTGATTGGCCGTGAACACCTCAAGCCACAGACCGTGCGTCGTGCCGAACAGTTCGAGATGTCACCGGCCATGGGCGTGGTCTATCTCGGCATCGACATGGACCTCAAGGCCATGGGCCTGAAGAACACCAACTACCGCATCTACCCTGGCTGCGATTATGAGAAGGCCTACCGCGAGGTGTTCGCCGGAGAGTTTCCCGAGGAGCCCCATCTGTTCATCGGTAACGCAACGATGAAAGACCCGGATAACCCGGCCATCGCCCCGCCCGGCATCTATAACCTGCAGCTTATGTCGGCGGTGCCTTCCACCCCGCAAAGCTGGGGCGTGACCCAGGCCGAACTGACGGATGGTAGCTACCGGACCAACCCTGTGTACCTGGAGAAGAAAGAGTGGTACGCCCGCCAGCTGATTGCCCTGGCTGAACGGGTGATTCCGGGAATGTCGGACCACATCGTGTATCAGGAAGTCTCGACCCCTTTTTCAGTGACGCGCTTTATCGGCTCCGAAGGGGGCACGTCCTACGGTCTGGCCTTTACCCCGGAGTACTTCCTGCACAACAGGCCAGGGGCCAAGACTGAAATCCGCAACCTGTACCTGTGCGGCGCATCGACCCGTACCGGGCATGGTATTTTTGGCGCCATGACTGGCGGGGTGGAAGCGGCCGCTGCGGTCTGCGGTCGTCACGTGCGCTACCAGGTGATGGACGTCGGCACCCGCGCCGAAGCGGCAACCAGCTGAGTACGTGGTCAAGGCGGGCCCTGCCGACGCGCCACGACGTCTATGGGGCTCACCGTGGCGCTTTTTGCATCAAGGAGCGATGGAATGGCAAACGAATACAACATGGCGCTGGTGATCGGCGCCGGGCTCAGCCTGCTGGCGGCCCTGATGCATGTCGGGGTGATCATGGGAGGGCCTTCCTGGTATCGCTTGTTTGGCGCTGGCGACCGCTTTGTGCGTGCAGCCCAGGCCGGTCGCTGGTTTCCCGCGGTGGTCACGACGGGGATTGCCCTGGTGCTCGCCGCATGGGCGGCGTATGCACTGTCCGGTGCCGGGGTGATCGATCCCTTGCCCCTGCTGCGCCCGGCATTGTGCGCGATCACCCTGGTCTACCTGCTGCGCGGCCTGTTGGGACCGTTCACGCTGGCAGGCACTGGGCGTAGTATTCGCTTCATCGTGATCAGCTCGGCGGTCTGCCTGGTCTATGGGCTGGTGCATCTGTTCGGCCTGGTGCAAGTGTGGGATTCCCTTGCCTAGTGTCCTGTCTCAGAAATGAATTTCTAGCCTTAGCCATGTTTCTGTGGTCAGTCAGTGCTTGGAGTGATCACATGAACTCTCAGGACATCGTGCTCAGTTAGGACGAACAAATTGAACTGAGTCGACGCATAAGGTCGGCCACGATCAGTCAGCGCGACGGTCGTCGGGCGCGGGTGATTTTACTGGCGGCTCAAGGCCGTTCGCGCAACGAGATTGCCCAGTTGACCGGTCTCTCCGTTGTGTCAGTCACGCGCTGGTGCACGCGTTTTCAAGAGCTGCGTCTGCAAGGCCTGGTGGATCTGCCCGGACGAGGTCGCAAGCCATCCTTGCCGGCTGAAGCGTTGAAACGAACCCTTGAGCAAGTCACTCAGCCGCGTATCGGTCAGCCTCGCTGGAGCTGTCGAAGCATGGCTCGAGTCGCCGGCATTTCACCGGCCAGCGTCCAGCGGATATGGGCCGCCAACGACATAAAACCGCACCTGACACGCACCTTCAAGCTGTCCGACGACCCGAACTTCGAAGAGAAATTCTGGGACGTCATCGGGCTGTATCTGGCGCCTCCCGATAAAGCCCTGGTGCTCTGGTGCTCTGTTGCGATGAGAAGAGCCAGGTTCAAGCCTTGCAGCGCACGCAACCCGGATTGCCGGTGGGTATCGGTCATATCCGTACACAAACCCATGACTATGTTCGTCACGGCACGCTCACACTGTTTGCGGCGATGGATTATCTACAAGGCCGACTGATCAGCAGCATTGAAACTCAACACCGACATCAGGGGTGGTTGGCCTTCCTGAAAAAGATCAACCGGGAAACACCCAAGGGCCTGTAACTGCACTTGATCGTGGACAATTACGCCACGT
Organism: Pseudomonas sp. GV085; assembly: GCF_003050925.1. Taxonomy (GTDB): domain Bacteria; phylum Pseudomonadota; class Gammaproteobacteria; order Pseudomonadales; family Pseudomonadaceae; genus Aquipseudomonas. The sequence goes on from NZ_QAOV01000006.1 coordinate 185,953, forward strand.
ACAAGCATCCGGTGGTCAAGGAATGGCTCAAGCGACATCCGCGATTTCACATGCACTTCACCCCGACCTCCAGTTCATGGATGAACCTGGTTGAACGCTTCTTCCGAGATATCACCGTTTTCTTGCGTGACGGCAGCTTCAGCTCGACACGTGAGTTGGCCAGCTCCATTACCACGTTTTTAGCGTTACACAATGCTCAGCCAAGCCGATACGTCTGGAGTGCAAAAGGTGAAGACATCTTGCGCAAGATCCAGCATGCACGAGAGGCGATGACATCACAGTCTAAAGAAAACGTTTTTTCTGAGACGGCACACTAGAACTCTGTCTGAACGCATTGATCATCTGTTGAGCGTCCGGGGTTTTGTTTGTCACGATGCGGCAACCTTCCCCTTGGGCGTCCAGGGCCTGGGCAATTTGTTGAGCATGTTCGATGTCGCTGGCTACAACCAAGCCCGCAGCATCCGGCTTGAACTGGCGAAGCTCACTCAACTTGCTACAACCCAGATCGAGCAGTTGAGCGATCACCTCGTCATGCCGAAGCAGTTCTTCGTAAGTGATCGGTGATTTCTCCAAGAGATTTCATCTTTTTAAGGACGATGACCTAACCTAAATCAGCTCCAGCCCACACCTTGGATGATGGCTGGCTCCTACAGTTTCCCGGGATTGCGTGAAGAACCTTATTTTTTTTGAGGGTGCTGGATGAAGCAAAGACAAGTTTTGCTGTTGGCTTTGTTGTTTATGTTTTTGACCGGTTGCACGACTATGCCACCCAAAGATCAGAGCAATCTCTGCAGTATTTACCGTGAGTATCCCGATTGGTACGAGGATTCGCTGCAAATGCAGAGTGAATATGGGACGCCTCTGCATGTGGCCATGGCGATCATGAAGCAGGAAAGCAGCTATGTGGCAGATGCATTGCCGCCTCGTGACTATTTGCTTTGGGTGATCCCTTGGGGGCGAGTCAGCTCGGCTTACGGTTATGCGCAGGCTCAAGATCCGGTGTGGGGCGAGTACAGGGGCGATACTGGCAACGGTGGTTCGCGTGACAGCTTCGACGACGCGATCATGTTTATCGGTTGGTACACCACTGGCACCCAGCGTCAGCTGGGGATCTCCAAATGGGACACCTACAATCAGTACCTGGCTTACCATGAGGGGCGTGGGGGCTATAGCCGCAATACTTATCGCAGTAAACCCTGGCTGATGCAGGTTGCCCAGAAAGTACAAAAACAGTCGGAGATTTACAGCGCCCAACTCAAGCAGTGCCGCCAGGAGTTGGAAGACGAGCGTAGTGGGTGGTTTTAAAGCGGCAAAGCCATCGATTCCGTTGCCCGGTATTATCTGAAACCAAGGGTTTGCGAGCGAATGCTGCGCAAACCCTTGTTTGTTTCTGCTTCATTACATCGGTCTTGGTCGTGATTGTCTGATGCTTTTCAGGACGCCGGGTCTGTCTTGCGGCGATCGCTGCCGGTCGGGTTGCCGGTATCGATCAGCCTTCTTTCCAGCAGTACGTTTTCCAAAGCCTGGCGGTCTGACGGGTTCATTTGATGTTCTCGCTCCTTGAGTTCCAACAGGATCGGGCTGGACCATTGGCGATAGGTTTGCTCAGCACTACGATTGGTTGACATGGGTACCTCCTTGATCAGGCTCCTGCCAATAAAGGCGCCGCAGTTCGATACGCAAAATACCCTAGTCGACGAAGCGGGTTCTTGCCACTGCTTTACGTCGGACTTCCATTTCCCCAGATGCCCGTAGCGCCAGTGCGCTGTACGTAGTCGCTAAAGTCGCGTGCCGGCCGATCCAGTGCCCGTTGTACGCCATCGGTCACGAGCGTGTTGCGGCCATCGAGCACAGTCGTGAACAGATACAGCACCAGATCGATCAACTCCGGGGGAAGTTGTTCCTGTTCCAACGCTTGTCGATAGGCATCCGCTGGTACAGCCACGAATTCGATGTTGCGACGGGTGGAGCGGGCGATCTCGGTTACGGCTTCGGCAAAGGTCAGCGCCCGAGGGCCGGTCAATTCATAGAGCTGGTTGGTGTGTCCGGGTTGGGTCAGTGCGGCGACGGCACATTCGGCAATGTCTTCTGCGTCGACAAAGGGCTCGGCGATATTGCCGACGGGGAGTGCGAGTTCGCCTTGCAGAATGGGTTCAAGAAAGTGCGCCTCGCTGAAATTCTGGCAGAACCAACTGGCCCGCAGAATCGTCCAGTCAATCCCGCTGTTTTGTACGACACGTTCGGCCTGTTCCGCTTCGATCTCACCGCGCCCGGATAACAAAACCAGTTTGCGGACTCCGCTTTTCACTGCCAGGTCGGTGAACGCCTGAATGGTTTCAAGGGCGCCTGGAACGGCGAGATCAGGCTGGAAGGAAATGTAGACCGCATGAGCGCCATCTATCACCGCGTCCCAGGTTGACCGATCTTCCCAGTCGAAAGGGGGATTCGCGTCACGGGAGCCTCGGCGAACGGGCAGGCCGGCAGCCTCGAGTCGTTGTGTGATTCGCCGCCCGGTTTTGCCCGTGGCGCCAAGGACCAGTGTGATTGGTTGATCGGTTTTCATCGCGTTCATCTCCATCGGTTAATGTGAGTGATACTCACGTTTAAAAGATGATAGATGCTCATGTTTTGTCGTCAACCCAGCGGCTCGAAGTCCCCGACATGTGGCATCCGTTATTGGGCGCGGCGAGCGGCGATGCTAAGGTGAGTACACGTCACGTTATTGATCGGGAATTCGCTCGTGCGCAAAAAGCCCTCTGAAGCCCTCGAACAGCCTGCTGCGCAAGCGGTTCGACGCAATCCCACGCAACAACGCAGCCGCGAGCGTCAAGAGCTGATTCTGACCGTGGCGACTCAATTGATTGCGGACAAGGGCTGCGACCAACTCAAGATGAGTGAAATTGCCGAGCGTTCCGGGATCTCGATCGGTTCCCTTTATCAGTATTTCCCCGACAAGTGTTCCGTCATCCGCACGCTGGCCGAACGCTACAACGCTGAAAGTCGTCGTTGCATTACGCAGGCGATGGAGGCTGTCGAGGATGCCCGAGGCTTGCAGGCAGCCTATTCGCAGTTGCTCGATCTGTATTACGAGATCGTGATGGCGACACCGGTGATGCGTGACATCTGGTCCGGCATGCAGGCCGACAAGCAGTTGTTGCGACTGGAGCTGGAGGAGAGTCGGGTGGCCGGAGCACTGCTGGCCCAGGCCATGCTTCGCGTATATCCCGATATCGATGAACAACAGGTTCAGGAATCGGCGTTTTTGATCTGGCACCTGGGTGAGGCGACCATTCGCCTTGCGGTCACTTGTGCACCCGAGGAAGGGCGAGCATTGGTCGAGGCGTTCAAGCGTATGTCCCTGCGCGAGATTATGGAGCCCGTGCCCGATTGAGCCCTCGCGCGAGTCGATTGGTTTTGGGCAACAAAAAATCCCGGCACCAGGCCGGGTCGTGGAAGCGGATGAAAGTCAATCAGGCAGCCAGACACACGGCGACGTCAACGTCACCGTTCGTGCGGCCAGTCAGGCCTGTCCTCGCACCGCAAATCCGTAACGGATCATCTGAACCGAGGCAGAGGCGGGTCGACAGGTTTGAGCGACGACAGCGTGTGCCGAATCAGCGGCGTGTCCTTCTCGATGTCGTTCAGGCGATCACGGATTCTGAGGGCGGTGGGGTGTCCGCCTTGATGATCGACCCAGTCGGCAATTTCCTTGCAGGCCGCGGCCAAGCGGGCCTGACGGGAGTCCAGCAAGGTGAGCAGGGTGGTGATGGACTCTTTTTCGGACATGGGTGACACCTCCGTTCAAGAAACCTGGGTGTGGCAGCAAAAAGCCCGCCTGGATCGAGTTTTCTGCCATTGGGGTCGCTGATCCTTCAACCCATTCAGTATAGACCCGTTAAAAAATGGTAACAGGCCGTCAACTTTGTCGGGCTGTCACTTGTGATTTGGCGTTCAACTGCCGGCAAATGCGCTGGGCGTCTTCTTCAACATCGTAGCCGTCTCCGATGAAGCCTTGGGTTCGGGTATCGGCGATGCGGTACCAGACCGCGGCAACCGGTGGCAGGTGGTCATATTCACCCGCACGACGGCCATGGATGATGATCCTGTTACAGCGCTTCACGACGAAAATGTCTTCCATGGCGTCTCCGCCGCTGATTCGTGTACAGATCAACTATAGAAGCCATTGGTGATCGTGCAAAAAATAGGCAGGTTAATTCGTCGGCTCAGGTGCCGCCGGATTTACGCGAGCACCGCGACCGCTTTGATTTGCGCCCAGAGTTGCTGACCAGAATGGACGTTCAATTGGTCGCGGGAATAACGCGTGATCCGTGCGAGCAGCGGCGAGCCTGCGGCGTCCAGGCGAATCAGCACATGGGCGGCGTTGTCTGCATTCATTTCACTGACCACCGTGACCGGCAGGCGATTGAGAATGCTGCTTTGCTCGGCGCTGTGCAGGCTCAGGCTCACATCTCGCGCCTGGACCTTGCAGCGCAGTGTCTGACCCGTATCCATCGGTGTGTGAGGCACACGAATGTTGAGAGTGGTGTCGGGCAATTGCAGGCTGAGCAGTTGATAGTCGGCGTCGTAGGCGCTCACGCGACCTACGATTACCACACCAGCGTCGTCCCCCATCGCCAGCGGCAAGTCGAGGCGCGCCAGGGTCTGGCCGATCGGGCCGCTGGCCAGTACCTTGCCGTTGTTAAGCAACACGATATGGTCGGCCAGCCGCGCGACTTCATCCTGGGAGTGGCTGACGTACAGCACCGGGATGTCGAGTTCGTCGTGCAGACGTTGCAAGTAGGGCAGGATTTCACTTTTGCGCTGGGCATCCAGCGCGGCCAGAGGCTCGTCCATCAACAGCAATCTCGGGCTGGTGAGCAGCGCACGGGCCATGCCGACGCGCTGTCGCTCACCACCCGAAAGGTGTTGTGGGCGCCGGTCCAGCAGATGGCTGATGCCCAGCAACTCGGTGGCGTGGGCCATATCGACCCGACGTTGCGACTTGGGAATGCGCTTGAGGCCGAACTGCAGGTTGGCCAGCACCGACAGATGAGGAAACAGGCTGGCTTCCTGGAACACGTAGCCGAGCGCGCGTTTGTGCGGCGCGACGAAGAGCTTGTTTTCGCTGTCTTGCCAGACTTCATCGTTGACCTGGATAAAGCCTTGATCGGCCCGTTCCAGGCCGGCAATGCAGCGCAGGCAAGTGGTCTTGCCGGAGCCTGAGTGACCGTAAAGCGCAGTGACGCCACGCCCGGGCAGTTGCAGGTCGACGTCCAGGGCAAAGCCCGGGTAACCCAGTTTCAGGCGCATTTGAATCATCGATCAGCTCCAGCCCGCTTTGGTTTTTCGGCTGGAATACAGCGCCAGCAAGACGACAAACGAGAACACCAGCATCACCCCGGCCAGCCAATGGGCCTGGGCATATTCCATGGCTTCGACGTGATCGTAGATCTGCACCGAGACCACGCGGGTCTTCTCGGGAATGTTGCCGCCGATCATCAGCACCACGCCGAACTCGCCGACGGTGTGGGCGAAGCCGAGAATGGCCGCGGTAATGAAACCGGGGCGGGCCAGGGGCAGCGTCACGCTGAAAAAGGTGTCCCAGGGATTGGCTCGCAGCGTCGCGGCCACTTCGAGCGGACGCGTGCCGATTGCGGAAAAAGCGTTTTGCAGCGGCTGGACCACGAACGGCATCGAATACAGGACAGAACCGATGACCAACCCCGCAAAACTGAAGGTGAGGGTGCCAAGGCCGAGTGATTGGCTGAGCTGGCCGATGTACCCGTGAGGGCCGAGCGCCAGCAACAGATAAAAACCAATCACTGTCGGCGGCAGCACCAGGGGCAGGGCAACAATCGCCCCGACCGGGCCGCGCAACCAGGAGCGGGTGCGCGAGAGCCATAACGCAATCGGAGTGCCGACAATCAGCAAGATGACAGTCGTCAGGGACGCGAGTTTCAGGGTCAGCCAAATGGCGGAATAATCGGCACTCGATAGCGACATTTAGATTTCGTAACCGTAGGACTTGATGACAGCGGCCGCTTTCGGCCCCTTGAGGTAGTCAACCAATGCCTTGGCGGCCGGGTTGTCCTTGCCCTTATTGAGAATCACAGCGTCTTGTTTGATCGGGTCGTGCAGGGTGGCTGGAACGATCCAGGCCGAACCGCTGGTGATCTTGCCGTCCTTGTAGATCTGCGACAGGGCGACAAAACCCAGCTCGGCGTTGCCGGTGGAGACGAACTGGTAGGCCTGGGTGATGTTCTGGCCTTCAACGATCTTGTCTTTGACCTTGTCGGTCAGACCTTCCCTGGCCAACACCTGGGTCGCCGCCAGGCCATACGGTGCAGCTTTCGGGTTGGCGATGGACAGGTGCTGGTATTCGTTCTTTTTCAGCACATCGCCCTTGGCATCGACGTAGCCTTCCTTGGCCGACCACAGTGCCAGGGTACCGACCGCATAGGTGAAGCGCGAGCCCTTGACGGAATCGCCTTCGGCTTCAAGTTTTTGCGGGGTGCTGTCGTCTGCCGAGAGGAACACTTCGAACGGCGCGCCGTTTTTGATCTGGGTGTAGAACTGGCCGGTGGCACCAAAGGAGGTGACCAGCTTATGCCCGGTGTCTTTTTCGAAGTCAGCGGCGATGGCCTGGATGGGCGCGGTGAAGTTGGCGGCGACAGCCACCTGGACTTCGTCCGCCTGGGCTGAGCCGAAGGCGAATATGGCGAGAAAACTCGCGAGGCAGGCAGGGGTAGCGCGTGAGACGCGAATGGCCATGAAACGGCTCCGTTAAAGGCAATTGCAGAAGGTTATTCGTTATGTACAAAAATATATAGCGAATTACCTTTAAACGGAATGTGCCATCACAAAACTGTATACGATTTTATCGCAAGTGCTGCTCAAGAGTGACGTAGCAGTCTCGCTAATCCTTCTTCAGCCAGTTGTCGAGTCAGTGCCGCGGTGGTCAATTCGACCCCGAGGGTAAAGGCCTGGCCGGCCCAGAGGTTGCTGAAGTCCGCTTCACCTTTGGCCCGCAGAGGCATCAGCGCGCCACCGGCAAGGGGGAAGGCCGGTGCCTTGGCGCTCATGGGCCCCAGTTCACGCATCACCCGATTGAGGATGCCCCGGGCCGGGCGACCGGTGAACACGTTGGTGATGGCCGTCTCACTTTCTTTGGCGGTGCGCAACGCGTTGTGATGGGACGGGCTGACCTTGGCCTCTGGCGTGAACAGGTACGCCGTCCCCACCTGCACTGCCGAAGCGCCCAGCATGAAGGCGGCGGCGACGCCTCGTGCGTCAGCGATGCCGCCGGCGGCAATCACCGGCACCTTCACCGCATCGACGACTTGTGGCACCAGGGCGAAAGTCCCCACCTGACTGCTCAGGTCATCGCTGAGAAACATCCCGCGATGGCCTCCGGCCTCGTAGCCCATGGCAATGATTGCATCGCAACCATGCTGCTCCAGCCACACGGCTTCTGCGACGGTGGTGGCCGAGGAGAGCACTTTCGCACCGGTGGCTTTCACCCGGTCGAGCAGGGATTTTTCCGGCAGGCCAAAGTGAAAACTCACCACTTCAGGGCGAAATTCTTCGACCACTTCGCAGGCCGAGTTATCGAACGGTGCCCGGTTGGACACCGGGGTTGGCGCATCGAAATCGGCGCCGAGTTCCTGGTAGTAGGGTTGCAGCAGGTTTTTCCAGTCCTGCGCACGTTGTTCATCAGGGGCTGGAGGCTGATGACAGAAGAAGTTGACGTTGATCGGGCGCTGGGTGTGTTGGCGGATGGTTTTCAGTTCTTCGCGCAGTTGATCCGTGCTGAGCATCGCCGCCGGCATCGAACCCAGGCCGCCGGCGTTGCAGGCTGCAATCACCATGGACGAGTTCGTGGCACCGGCCATTGGCCCCTGAATGATCGGCAGTTCGATCCCGAGCAGGTCAAGAATGCGGGTATCTGGCCATTGGTTCATGTGCTGTGTTCTCCGACGTTGAAGCAGGGCAGGGACGGTAGAACAGGATTTGTAACGCAACGACTGGCGCAAGGCCAGTCGCCATTTCTGCGGGTGAGGCTTTTTTCAGGTTCTTCACGGAATTCCGGGGGAACACATATAACGAAATATCTGTAGGGGCTGCCGAAGGCTGCGATCTTTTTGATCTTAATCTTCAGCAATCTCTAGATCGCAAAAGCAAGATCAAAAGATCGTCCGAACGCGGCCCGAACCTTCGGCAGCTCCTACAGGGGAACGCGTGCACCACCAAACAACGAGGTCGAGCGTTAGCTCGCCTCGCGGTGCTGTTGCGGTGCACGCCGCCTCGAGAGGCCGAGCGCAGGTTCTGCGCAGTGGGCAACCCGGCATGGATGCCGGGTTAGCCGCGCACGGCCATGGATGGCCGATCGCGGCGGGCCCTGTAGGAGCGAGCTTGCTCGCGAAAAACCTGAGAGCACCGCGGGGTGTCAGGCTCCCCGCGTCATCGTTGACCTCCATCGCGAGCAAGCTCGCTCCTACAGGCTCTTCCAAGTGACCCGCCGTCAGGGCGGAACCCTGAGTGGCCGTTACCGCAGCAATGAATATGTACACCAGGAAGAAAATGCTCGGCCGAAAGGTCGCCATCGCTGGCAAGTCGGATCGCCGCATCGCAGTTTCTACAGGTATCGGTGTTCCCCGGAATTCCGTGAAGAACCTTCTTTCAGCGTCGGTGCAAGCCTCCAGCCCCCACCACCGAAGGAGTGATTCATCACTCGGGAAGCGTTATGGAATTGGCAGATTGGCTTAAAGTCGAGTACGCCAATCTGCTGCCATGTGTTATTTCAGTTGCACCACCACCAGACTGAATCCATTGAGAGGCCGTAATGTTCAAAGGTATTTTGATCGACAAAGACGACAGCGGTTACCGGGCCACGCTGCAAGAGATCCAGGACGATCAGTTACCCGAAGGCGATGTCACGGTGCGTGTTGCCTACAGCACGCTGAACTTCAAGGATGGCCTGGCGATCACCGGCAGCAGCCCGGTGGTGCGTAAATTCCCGATGGTGCCGGGCATCGACCTGGCCGGTGTCGTTGAAGTCAGCGGGCATCCGGACTACAAGGTCGGCGACCAGGTCCTGCTTAATGGCTGGGGCGTGGGTGAAGGGCATTGGGGTGGACTGGCGCAGAAGGCTCGCCTGAACGGTGACTGGCTGATCCCGCTGCCCAAGGCATTCACCGCTGCCCAGGCGATGGCCATCGGTACGGCGGGCTACACGGCCATGCTGTGCATCCTGGCCCTTGAGCACAATGGCGTGACGCCTGAACAGGGTGAAGTCCTGGTCACTGGTGCCAACGGTGGCGTCGGCAGTTTCGCCATCGCGTTGCTGAGCAGGCTCGGCTACCGGGTGGTCGCGTCTACCGGACGGACGTCGGAGCATGATTACCTGAAGCAACTGGGCGCTGGCGAAATCATCGACCGGGTCACGCTGTCCGAACCAGGCAAGCCGTTGGCCAAGGAGCGTTGGGCGGCAGTCATCGACTCGGTCGGCAGCCACACCCTGGCCAACGCTTGCGCCAGCACCAAGGCCAATGGCACGGTCGCGGCATGCGGTCTTGCGCAAGGCATGGACTTTCCGGCATCCGTTGCACCGTTCATTTTGCGCGGTGTGACCCTGGCCGGTATCAACAGCGTGACCCAGCCCAAAGCCAAACGGGTGGAAGCCTGGAGTCGCCTGGCCAGGGATCTGGATTTCAACCTGTTGCCGCTGATCAGTCACGAAATCGGCTTGAGCGAAGCCATCGACGCCGCGCCGCGCTTGCTGGCCGGGCAGTTGCGCGGGCGCGTGGTGGTGGATGTGAATCGCTGATCACTGCGACTCGCGCTCCAGCAACTGGCGTTTGCGCTCGACACCCCAGCGATAGCCCGACAAGTTGCCATCGCTGCGCACCACGCGATGGCACGGGATCGCCACGGCCAGGCTGTTCGCCCCGCAGGCTTGAGCCACGGCGCGAACGGCTTTCGGCGAGCCGATGCGTTGAGCGACATCGGCGTAGCTGGCAGTGCTGCCAACGGGAATCTCTCGCAGCGCTTGCCAGACACGCTCCTGAAACGCCGTGCCGCGTACGTCCAGAGGCAAATCAAGGCCAATGGCCGGCGCCTCGATAAAGCCGACGACCCTGGCAATCAATTGCTCGAACTCATGATCGGCACCAATCAGGTTGGCGCGCCGGAACTTGTCTTGCAGATCACACACCAGTTGGTGCGGATCATCGCCGAGCAGGATTGCGCAGACCCCGCGCTCACTCTGCGCCACCAGAATCGCGCCCAACGAACACTGGCCAACGGCAAAACGAATGTCGTTGTTTTGACCGGCGGCGCGGTAATCCCTGGGTTTCATCCCGAGCAGTTGGTCTGCCGCTTCATAGAAACGGCTGTTGGAGTTGAAGCCAGCGTCATACAGAGCATCGGTCACCGAGCCGCCGTCTGCCAGTCGCTCGCGAACCTTGCGTGAACGATGAGCGTCGGCGTAACCCTTGGGCGTCAGGCCGGTGACGGCTTTGAACACACGATGGAAATGGAAACTGCTCAACCCTGCCGCATCGGCCAATTCGCCCAGCGCAGGTAGCGTTTCGGCCGCTTCGATCCGGCGGCAAGCGGCGGCTACGGTGGCGGCATGTTGCGCGGCGAGTTCGCTCTGATCCTTTGTCGCGCGTTTGCTCGGACGATAACCCGCGGCCCGGGCCTGTTCGGCGCTATCGAAGAATTCGACGTTCTGCGGCTTGGGCAAGCGCGCGAGGCTGCTGGGGTTGCAATAGATGCCTGTGGTCTTCACGGCATAGACAAACTGACCGTCAGCCTTGGGATCGCGCGCGACCACGGCGGCCCAGCGCGGATCGTTTTCGATGGAGATCTTGGTCGATTGGGTAGTCATGGCGTCACGTCCATTGAGGGGGTTGCCTGCACATTAACCATGGGGCAATTCCCACACACTCCGACGCTTGCGGTCAAATTCGAAGTCTTTATCCGGCGGTACGGAAGGTGAAGTTGATGCGTTGCTCGCCCAGTTTCGGATGATGGCCATCCTTGATCGGCAATACGCCGTGATAACGCAGGCGATCCACGCCACCCCAGACCACGATGTCGCCATGCAGCAGGGGGATGCGCTGGCTTTTGTCGCCGCGTGCAAAACCACCGAACAGGAACATCGCCGGTAAGCCCAGGGATACCGAAACGATGGGGGCGGCGTAGCAGTGTTCGTCTTTATCCTGATGCAATGACATTTTTGCTCCGGGGACGTAGCGGTTGATCAGGCAGGAATCCGGTGCAAAATCGGCGAAACCCGCTGCCAGTGCCGCCGCTTGTGCCAGTTGCAGAAACACCACGGGCATCATTGGCCAGGGCCGGCCGGTCTGTGGATCATCTCGGGTGTACCGATAACCATTGCGGTCAGTGGTCCAGCCGAATTGGCCACAACTGCTCAGGGCGACCGACATGGTAAAGCCGCCGGGCGTGACCATCTGCCGAAACGGCGCGGCTACCAGCACCGACTCCAGGGCGGGCAGCAAGCGTTCCAGCCAGGGCAGGGCGAAGCCTCTAAGTACGTAGGACTGTTCACCGATCTGCTCGCGCCTGGGCTGTTGCTTGGGCTCTGCATTGGCAAACAGATCGAAAGTCAGCGGGTTCATGGGCTCATGACGCATCGTGAAAGATGATTCCAAGGGTATGCCGATTGCCGCTGTGCAGGCGACTCACGCCGTGACGCAGGGTCACGCGATAGTAACCGCGAACGCCTTTGACCGGCCGCTGGTTGACGGCAAAGATCAAGCCGTCGCCTTTCTTCAGGCTGATGACCATCGGGCGTGACTGCATTCGCGGGCGCTGTTCGGTCAGGACAAACTCGCCACCGGTGAAGTCTTCATCGGGTTCCGACAGCAGAATCGCTACTTGCAGTGGGAAAACATGCTCACCGTATAAATCCTGATGCAAACAGTTGTAGTCCTGAGGACCATATTGCAGCAATAACGGTGTCGGACGGTTCTGACCAGCGGCATGACAGCGTTCGAGGAAGGCTTGATGGGTTTGGGGAAAACGGTCGGGCAAACCCAATTGTTCCTGCCAGCGATTGGCGATGGGTACCAGGCGCGGGTAGAGCGCGCTGCGCAAACGGGCCACAAGTTCCGGTAACGGGTAGCTGAAATACTTGTATTCGCCTCGGCCGAAACCATGGCGAGCCATCACCACGTGCGAGCGGAAGGGCTCGGTTCGAGGGTACAAGGCGCTGACCTGATCACAAGCCTTGTGGCTCAACAGTGAGGGGATGACGGCGCAACCGTCCTGATCAAGTTGCTGTTCCAGCCGGGGCCAGTCCAGCCTGTCCAGATATTGCTCGCTCATTGCCGGGCCTCTTGTTGTTGAGGTCGCCAGTCTGCAAGACAAGGATGAAGCAGGCACTCCGCTGCTTGCGGTCGAATTGCGAGTGGGAGCTGACGTCCATTGTCGCTCCGGATCGCGTTACAGCGCTTTGCTGACGCTGATTTCGCTGATGACGTCGTCCTGTCCATGAATGGCATCCAGCGCCGCTTTGGCTTCTTCCAGGGTGCCGTTTTCAAGCTGGGCAAACTCGAAGCGGCGCTCACCGTTGAGTTTGTATTTGATGACGTACTTGGTCGTTTGGGCCACGGTTGTCTCTGCCTGTCTGGTGTTTCGGGTTCGCTGATCAGCTCAGTTTCGTGCTGGAACGGCGAATGATTTTGATCGAGTGGGTCAGGGTGGGTTTGCGCGTCACGCTGATAGCGCGGCGGTTGACGGTGTCGATCGTGATGTTCCAGAAACCGGTGCTCGGGGCCGTGATGCGGGCCGGGAACGTGTCGAATGCGCCGCCGTGATAGGTGTGACGGCCGCCATTCTTGAAGCTGCGGAAGTTGGCGTCGTTCATCAAGCGGATGTTGCACATTTGGGAGCATTGAATGACGACGATGTCGTCTTCATTGAGGTGCTCGCGCTGATGGATATATTTCATGAGGCGCCTCCAGAAGGGCTTTTTCTACAAAATCAAAACGATAGCATGGGCGATTGGCGCAGTTTATCAGCCCGAAGGCCTTATTATCCGGCCACTTTGACAATTAAAAACGCTAATTTCACGCTTGATGAGCGATAAAGCAGTTTGTCTCGGAGAAAAAACGCATCTGCGCTGTCCGACCCTCTTTATCGGAGGTTTTGTATGAAGTGGGGTTTTTTGGTTCTTTCGCTGGCGGTATTGGTGAGTGGTTGTGCGAACGTCTCGGAAATCAACGAGTCGCTGCCGACCATGAACGTGATTTCTGGCAAGAAGCCCCATGAATATGCGCAATGCCTGAGCGAAAAACTGGCCGACAGTCGTGGCGCCTTGCAAATCGAGCCGCACAAGGATGGGGTGCGTGTCATCGTGCCACTCAAGTATTCCTCGGGCCCGTCTGCCGTATTCGACATTGAAGAGCGTTCGGGTGGCAGCAGCATCAAGCTGCACGAGAGCATGTCCAATGTCCCGGTGCGTCCAATGGACGTACAGAATGCTGCCAACGCGTGCATTTCCGGCTGATAGACTGTCGACGATCAGCACCGATGCCGCCAAAGCCCTGCTTTGGCGGCATCGTCATTTATGGAGTCGAACATGAAGCGAGAGCAGGTCCGGGAGCGCCATGCAGAGGGTTTGATCTCTGCCACTCATGTGATTCAGAATCCGGCGGAGCTGGGGGAATGGATCGTGTTTTTCAAGAAAAGCGCCGGGCGCAGCTATTTCCTGGTGGATGACAATGATGAAGTCGAGTCTTTCAGCCGCCTTGATGATCTGATCGATACCCTGCGCGGGCTTGGCATCAAATTCGCTGAAATTCATCTGTAGGGCGCGGCGCCTTACTTGCAGATCACTACGACATTGCGGCTCTTGTAGTTGCCGATGTCGGCGCCGAGGGTCTTGTCGCTCTCATCGAGCGAGGGCGTGCCATCGGTTCCGACAATCTTGTAGCCGGTGCCGGCACAGGACGCATCGGCCTTTTCGTAGCACGCAGCCCAGGAATTGGCTTCCCCGGAGCAATCAATCGACAGGCCTTTTTCTCCGTTGCCCAGGTAGGTTTCTTTCGACGTTGCGCAGCCGCTCAGGACCAGTATTGCAATCAGGGGCAAAAATTTCTTCATGGAGTGGTCGTCGTCAGGGGGGTGGGCTAACGCTGAGACAGCGTCATACGCAAAAGGTTATAGCCAAGGGCCACGACTTTCGCATGCGCTCACAAAAAAGCCCTGCGCAATGGCAGGGCTTTCACCTTGGACGTCGATCAGTTCTTGTCCTTGACGCGTCGCTTGGGCTCCGGGTGCTCAAGCTCCAGCACCGAGGCCACTTCGATTGCCAGGGCTTCGGAAGGGAAAGGTCCGGCGATATTTTCACCGGTGACACTGGCAACCCACCATTGACCGTCTTTCACCTGATTGATCAGGAATCCGTTGACGCTTTTTGCTTCCGACATCTATTTGCCTCGTTGTCTGGTCCAATCGCGCCATGATACCGCCAAACGCACTCAACGGGTGCCGATGGGCGTATGGTGCTTCGTTGCGGGCGGTTGAATGCCGTGCAATTGTGCAAGTCTGTGCTATGCATAAGGGCTTGCGCAGGGAACTATCGGCAAGATTATTTCTCTATGTTGGCATCGGTTGGCCAGCGCGGGGGCATTGTAAGGTGCACGCCGCCTGATTAGACTGCGCCGAAACTCGTACACGCACAGCCCTTACAAGGACTTATATGATCAAGAAATGCTTGTTCCCAGCAGCCGGCTACGGCACTCGCTTCCTGCCAGCGACTAAAGCCATGCCCAAAGAAATGCTGCCGGTGGTGAACAAGCCACTGATCCAGTACGGCGTTGAAGAAGCACTGGACGCTGGCTTGAACGAAATCTCCATCGTCACCGGTCGCGGCAAACGCGCCCTGGAAGACCACTTCGACATCAGCTACGAGCTGGAAAACCAGATCAAGGGCACCGACAAGGAAAAATACCTGGTTGGCATCCGCCGCCTGTTGGATGAGTGCTCGTTCTCCTACACTCGCCAGACTGAAATGAAAGGTTTGGGCCATGCGATCCTGACCGGTCGTCCGCTGATCGGCGACGAGCCGTTCGCCGTGGTACTGGCGGATGACCTGTGCGTCAACCTGGAAGGTGACGGCGTACTCAAGCAGATGGTCAAGCTGTACAAGCAGTATCGCTGCACCATCGTCGCGATCATGGAAGTCGACCCGCAAGAAACCAGCAAGTACGGTGTGATTGCCGGCGACCTGATTGGTGACGACCTGTACCGCGTGCGCAACATGGTCGAGAAGCCAAAGCCGGAAGATGCCCCGTCGAACCTGGCGATCATCGGTCGTTACATCATGACGCCGGACATCTTCAGCCTGATCGAACAAACCGACCCAGGCAAAGGTGGCGAGATCCAGATCACTGACGCCCTGATGAAACAGGCGCAGGATGGTTGCGTGATTGCCTACAAGTTCAAGGGCAAGCGTTTCGACTGCGGTGGCGCCGAAGGCTACATCGACGCGACCAACTTCTGCTTCGAGAACTTCTACAAGACGGGCAAGGCTTATTGATAGCCGGCAACCTGTTTGTATTGAAAAGCCACCTTCGGGTGGCTTTTTCATTTTCCGGCCTCATATCGTGTGCAGCGCTTGCCCCGCAAATGTCTGCGGGTATGCTGGTCACCTGCCGAGGAGATTGAAAATGGCCTACGATTTTGACCTTTATGTGATTGGTGCCGGTTCTGGCGGTGTGCGGGCGGCGCGGTTTGCTGCCGGGTTCGGCGCGAAAGTGGCCGTGGCCGAGAGCCGCTACCTGGGCGGCACCTGTGTAAACGTCGGCTGCGTGCCGAAAAAATTGCTGGTCTATGGTGCGCACTTTGCCGAAGACTTCGAGCAGGCATCCGGTTTTGGCTGGAGCCTGGATGAAGCGCAGTTCGACTGGCCGACATTGATCGCCAACAAGGACCGCGAGATCAATCGCCTCAATGGCATTTATCGCAACTTGCTGGTCAACAGCGGCGTAACCCTGCATGAAGGTCATGCGAAGATCGTCGATCCGCATCAGGTCGAGATCAATGGCGAGCGCTTTACTGCCAAAAATATCCTGATCGCTACCGGCGGCTGGCCGCAGATTCCGGAGATCCCGGGGCACGAGCATGCCATCAGTTCCAACCAGGCGTTCTTCCTTAAAGCGCTGCCCAAGCGAGTGTTGGTGGTGGGCGGTGGCTACATTGCGGTCGAGTTTGCCGGGATCTTCCACGGTTTGGGTGCGCAGACCACGCTGTTGTATCGCGGCGAATTGTTCCTGCGCGGCTTCGACGGTTCCGTGCGCAAACATTTGCAGGAAGAGTTGACCAAGCGCGGCATGGATCTGCAATTCAACGCGGACATCGAGCGCATCGACAAGCAGGTCGACGGCAGTCTGAAAGTCACGCTCAAGGATGGTCGCCAACTGGAAGCCGATTGCGTGTTCTACGCCACGGGGCGTCGTCCGATGCTGGACAATCTCGGGCTGGAAAACACCGGGGTCAAACTCGACAGGAAAGGCTTCGTTGAGGTCGATGAGCAGTATCAGACCGCCGAGCCGTCGATCCTGGCGCTGGGCGATGTGATCGGCCGCGTTCAGCTGACACCGGTGGCCCTGGCTGAAGGCATGGCGGTGGCGCGACGCTTGTTCAAGCCCGAGCAGTATCGTCCGGTGGATTACAAGATGATCCCGACGGCGGTGTTCAGCCTGCCTAACATCGGCACCGTCGGTCTGACGGAAGAAGAGGCCCGCGAAGCCGGCCACGACGTGGAGGTCTTCGAAAGCCGCTTCCGGCCGATGAAGCTGACCCTGACTGAATGCCAGGAGCGCACGCTGATGAAGCTGGTGGTGGACGCCAGTACCGACAAGGTCTTGGGTTGCCACATGGTCGGCCCGGACGCCGGTGAAATCGTCCAGGGCCTGGCGATTGCCTTGAAGGCCGGCGCCACCAAGCGCCACTTCGACGAAACCATCGGCGTGCACCCGACGGCCGCCGAAGAGTTCGTCACCATGCGTACGCCGCTCGCCGGTTAATCGTCCTTCGCTGCGTCTGCCGCTGCCGCAAGGGTCGCGGCCAGACGTACGCGTTCTTCCAGGTCCGTGCGGGTCTTGGCCAGATCCATTTCCAGTGACCTGTTGAGCTGCGACTGCTCATCGACGTTCTGTTTGAGTGCCTGGCTTTCCAGCAGGGCGACGCGCAGGCGTTCCTGGAGGAGGGTGCGCTCGCCGTCGACGCGAGTGGTCTGTTCCAGCAACTGATCCTGGCGGGTATTGCTTTGCTTGAGCTGTTCTTGCAGCAGGCTCAGCTCTCGCAGTGTGCCGCGGTTCTCAGTCAGCAGGCGTTCATTGTCGCGGTGCAACTGGGTGATTTCATCCTGGCGTACCAGCGCGCTTTGTTGGGCCTGGCGCAGTTCCATCTGTAGCTGTTGCACCTGGCCTTCGTGGCGACTGATTTCCTGTTCGCGCTGTTCCTTGACCGCATTGCGGTAGTGCTCCAGCGCGTCGCGAGTGTGCAGGTGTTTTTCTTCAAGGGAGCGGATCTGCTCTTCCTTGTCCTTCAAGCGCAATTCGAAATCGGCCAGCGCCTGGTTCAGCCCGGCGTTGCGGGTTTGCTCCGTTTGCAGCATGGCGCGGGTTTCGTGCAGGGCTTCGGATTCCTGGGTCAGCGCCAGGCTTTGAAATTCGTATTGCTGGTGCAGTTCGCTGTTGGCTTTTTGCGCTTCGCCGAGCTGGTGTTCCAGCGTCTTGCGTTGTTCTTCGTACTGCGTGCGCGCCTGATCGATTGGTTCTTGCGCCTGCTCCTTGAGCCGTTGTGCGAGCCGCGCCACCAGCGCCATCAGTTCGTCGTCGATCGGTTCGGACGGCGCTTCGACAGGTTCAAACCTGTCATCGAGCTCCTTGAGATAACGATGGATCGTGGTTTTCGAGCCGGTATTGCCCATCTCGATGCGTACGGCATCGATGCTGGGGTTTTCGCCGCGGGCGAGGATCGCCAACCGAGCGGCTTGAACCACCGCTTTATTTACACCACCGCGTGCCATGAGATCTCCCGGGTTTTGATTATGTGGTACGTACCACGTAAATACACATTGTACCATTCAATTGGTAAAGTTAGACACTGAATGCTATTAACACGGGATATACTGGTATTACCCCATGTGAGCGAAGTTTCGAAGTATTCCTCGCGCTAATTCCGTACACAAACCCTGTAGGAGCGAGCTTGCTCGCGAAAAACCTTAGAGCGCTGCGTGCATACAGGCATCCAGCGTCATCGTTAACGATCATCGCGAGCGAGCTCGCTCCTACAGTCGGTCAAAACAGGTTCATTTCCTATGAGCGATCTGGATCGCTATCTGCAGGCTGCGACACGCGACAACACCCGTCGCAGCTATCGCGCGGCCATCGAACACTTTGAGGTGACATGGGGTGGTTTTCTGCCGGCCACCGGCGACAGCGTGGCGCGCTATCTGGTGGCCCATGCCGGTGTGTTGTCGATCAACACGCTGAAACTGCGTTTGTCGGCATTGGCGCAGTGGCACAACAGCCAGGGTTTTGCCGATCCCACCAAGGCGCCGGTGGTGCGTAAGGTGTTCAAGGGCATTCGCGCGCTGCACCCGGCCCAGGAAAAACAAGCCGAACCCTTGCAGCTTCGGCATCTGGAGCAGGTGGTCAGTTGTCTGGAGCTAGAAGTGCAAACCGCCAGGGCCGAAGGCGATCGACCGGGTTTGCTGCGGGCCAGGCGCGACATGGCGTTGATTCTGCTGGGCTTCTGGCGCGGCTTTCGCAGTGACGAGTTGTGCCGGCTTCAGGTTGAACACGTTCAGGCCAGCACCGGTTCCGGCATCAGCCTCTATTTGCCGCGCAGCAAGAGTGATCGCGACAACCTCGGCAAGACCTATCAGACGCCGGCCTTGCAACGCTTGTGTCCGGTGCAGGCTTATATCGACTGGATTACCGAGGCGGCACTGGTGCGTGGACCGGTGTTCCGCGGCATCGACCGTTGGGGGCATTTGGGTGAGGAGGGATTGCACGCCAACAGTGTGATTCCGTTATTGCGTCAGGCGCTGGCGCGGGCGGGTATCGCCAGTGAGCTTTACACCAGTCACTCCTTGCGTCGCGGGTTTGCCACCTGGGCGCATCAAAGTGGCTGGGATCTGAAGTCGCTGATGAGCTATGTGGGCTGGAAGGACATGAAGTCGGCCATGCGTTACATCGAAGCCAGTCCGTTCCTCGGCATGGCGCGCCTCACGGAAAAGCCCGTGTCGCCCTAGATACCGTTTTCTTCTATTAATACAGCTGGCTAATAGCGAAAGCCAATCAGCAGGATCAGGTTTGCCAATGAGCCTTGCGTTCGTCGAGTGGGTAAAGTTCTCTCCATCAACTTCTTAACCCCTGACGGAGAGTCAACGATGCCTATCATCAACAGCCAAGTTAAACCGTTCAAAGCTGACGCATTCAAAAATGGCGACTTCGTAAAAGTCTCGGACGCTGACCTCAAAGGCAAGTGGTCTGTGGTGTTCTTCTACCCGGCCGACTTCACCTTCGTTTGCCCGACCGAGCTGGAAGACCTGGCTGACAACTACGACGCATTCCAGAAGCTGGGCGTCGAGATCTACAGCGTTTCCACCGATACCCACTTTGCCCACGCTGCCTGGCACAACACTTCGCCAGCCATCGGCAAGATCCAGTACACCATGATCGGCGACCCGACCCACGCTATCTCCCGTAACTTCGACGTGCTGATCGAAGAAGCAGGCCTGGCTGACCGCGGCACCTTCGTGATCAACCCGGAAGGCCAGATCAAGATCGTTGAACTGAACGACGGCGGTGTAGGCCGTGACGCTTCCGAACTGCTGCGCAAAATCAAGGCGGCCCAGTACGTCGCTGCCCACCCTGGCCAGGTTTGCCCAGCCAAGTGGAAAGAAGGCGAGGCCACTCTGGCGCCGTCCCTGGACCTGGTCGGCAAGATCTAAGTCTGTGATCGCTTCATCAGGGCGGAACTCCGCACCTACCCAGTAAGCTGCACCGCCCAATAAAAACGCCCGGGCGAGATTCGCTCGGGCGTTTTTTTATGCCTGCTTTATATGAAACAGCAAAAAGGAAATCGCCCGTATGTTGGACGCCAATCTTAAAGCCCAGTTGAAATCGTACCTGGAGCGGGTCACTCAGCCGATCGAGATCGTTGCATCCCTCGACGACGGTGCGAAATCCCAGGAAATGCTCGAACTGTTGAAAGACGTTGCCGGTCTTTCCACCCGGATTACCTTGCTCGATAACGGCGATGATGCACGCAAGCCGTCGTTCTCGATCAATCGCCCCGGGGCCGATATCAGTCTGCGTTTCGCCGGCATCCCGATGGGCCATGAATTCACCTCCTTGGTACTGGCCTTGCTGCAAGTCGGCGGTCACCCGTCAAAAGCCAGTGCCGAAGTGATCGAACAGATCCGCTCGCTCAAAGGCGAATTCAGCTTCGAGACCTACTTCTCGCTGTCCTGCCAGAACTGCCCTGACGTGGTCCAGGCGCTGAACCTGATGGCAGTACTGAACCCGAACATTCGCCACGTCGCGATCGACGGCGCGCTGTTCCAGGCCGAAGTCGATGAGCGCCAGATCATGGCGGTGCCAAGCATCTACCTCAATGGCGAGAATTTCGGTCAGGGCCGTATGGGCCTGGAAGAAATCCTCGCCAAAATCGACACCAGCGGCATCGAACGCCAAGCCGAGAAAATCAGCGCCAGGCAAGCCTTTGATGTGCTGGTGGTCGGTGGTGGCCCGGCCGGTGCCTCGGCGGCAATCTACGCGGCCCGTAAAGGCATTCGCACCGGTGTCGCGGCGGAACGTTTTGGTGGACAGGTGCTGGACACCATGGCCATCGAAAACTTCATCTCGGTGAAGGAAACCGAAGGGCCGAAACTGGCCGTGGCCCTGGAAGAACACGTCAAGCAGTACGACGTCGACATCATGAACCTGCAGCGCGCCGACAAGCTGATTCCTGGCAAAAACGGCGAACTGCATGAAGTCCACTTCGCCAGTGGCGCATCGTTAAAAGCCAAAACCTTGATTCTGGCGACCGGTGCACGGTGGCGTGAGATGAACGTGCCGGGCGAGCAGCAATACCGCAACAAAGGCGTGGCGTACTGCCCGCACTGCGACGGCCCACTGTTCAAGGGCAAGCGCGTGGCGGTGATTGGCGGCGGTAACTCCGGCGTCGAAGCGGCCATCGACCTGGCCGGTATTGTGTCCCATGTCACACTGCTGGAGTTCGATGTGCAGTTGCGTGCCGATGCGGTATTGCAGCGCAAGTTGCACAGCTTGCCGAACGTCACCGTGATCACCAGTGCTCAAACCACTGAAGTCACCGGCGACGGTCAGAAGGTCAACGGCCTGCGCTACAAGGATCGTCAGAACGACGAATTACGTAACGTGGAACTGGAAGGGATCTTTGTGCAGATCGGTCTGCTGCCCAACACCGATTGGCTCAAAGGCACCATTGAGTTGTCACCCCGTGGCGAGATCATCGTCGATGCTCGCGGTGAAACCTCGGTGCCGGGTGTGTTCGCCGCCGGCGACGTGACCACCGTGCCATACAAGCAAATCGTGATCGCGGTGGGCGAGGGCGCCAAGGCTTCCCTGAGTGCCTTCGATCACTTGATCCGCACTTCTGCCCCGGCATAAACCCCGGCGCTGAAAACACAAAACCCCATGAATGATCATGGGTTTTTTTTGTCTTGCACGTTACTTATGTAGGAGCGAGCTCGCTCGCGATGGTCGTCAGCGATAACGCTGGTGGGCAGGTGCCCCGCGGTGTTCTCAGGTTTATCGCGAGCAAGCTCGCTCCTACAGTGGTGCTGGCTGAATGATCTCGACCCAGTAGGCGTCCGGGTCCTTGATGAATGCCAGGCTCTTCATGCGACCATCGCTCAAGCGTTTCTGGAAATCGCAGCCCAGTGCTTCAAAGCGCTCGCAGGCGGCGACGATGTCCGGTACCGAGATGCAGATATGGCCGAAACCACGGGGGTCGGTGTTGCCATTATGGTAGGCGAAATCCGGGTCGTTCTCGGTGCCATGGTTGTGGGTCAGCTCCAGAACGCCGGGGATCGATTTCATCCACTCGGTGCGCGTGGCAGCATCGGCCGGGATCTGGTTTTTGTCGACCAGCGCCAGGAAATACAGGCTGAACTCGGCTTCCGGGAAGTCGCGTTTTTCCACCAGCGTAAAGCCCAGAATGCGTGTGTAGAAATCCAGGGACCTGGTGATGTCCTTGACCCGCAGCATGGTGTGGTTGAAGACAAACTTCTGCGTGGCGGCGTCCGGTTGGGCGGTGACGCCGGGGAAGGTGTTCAATTCGTGCAGGCTCATGGGCCCTCCGGGAAATATGTGGGCTAACGAATGGCGGCAATGATACGCAAGGGCTCGGACATCACCAAACCCAAACAGTCGGCTATTGCCTGACGGCCGGCCTGGGCCCAGACTTTACGGCTTGATCCGTGAGTGCCCAGTGCAATGATTAGATTCCATAAACTGCTGTTCATTCTGTTAAGCGTGCTTTCGGTGGCTGGCGCTGCGCATGCCGATGCGCCAGTAGTGACCTGGCCGGAAGGTTGGCAGGTCGAAGTCGTGCCTGAATCGGCGTCGGGGGTGAGTCGCCAGCGGGCGGTCAAAAATGATCAGAATGGATCGCCGCTCATGGTGATGGAGCTGACCATGAGTCCGGTGCAAAGCGATCACCAGGTAAACCTCGAAGGCGTATTGCTGGAGATGCGCAAGTCAGTTCAAAAAGACTTCTTTCAGGGCGGGTATCAAAGTGTCTGCACGCGAATTCATGCGACTACGTTGAGTCGACTGGCCGCGCTGGAAACAACCTGTACCGTCACGCAAAACGGCAGGCATGTGCTTTCCCAAACATTGGTGGCCGCGGTGGATGCCGATAAGGCCTATGTTCTTTCCTACGCCGGGCAGGCCGAGGCTTATAAGGCGAGCCAGGATGAAATAGACGCTGCCCGTAACAGCTTGAAACTTTAGTAAGCGACAGTGCTTTTTCGATGCATGAAGAAAATTTTAGATATCCAAATGGATTAAGCACAAAGTTGTTGGCAGTCAGGTAGTTGTCTGGTATCCGCCCCGGGCATTTAGATAGCTCATGAAAAAGCCCTGCATAAGCAGGGCTTTTTTGTCGCCGCGAGAATTAGCCGCGCAGCCAGGAATCAACGGTGGCTGCACCGTACTGTTCTTTCCAGGCTTTCAGACCGCGGTGGTTGCCGCCCTTGGTTTCAATCAGCTCGCCGGTGTGCGGGTTCTGATAAACCTTGACCACGCGGGCGCGGCGGGTTTTAGGTGCTGCTGCCTGCAGCAGGCCGGATTTTGCCGGGTTGGGATCGAGAATGGCGATGATGTCGCGCAGGCTCTTGCCATAGGTTTTCATCAAGCCCTGGAGCTTCTCTTCGAATTCGATTTCTTTCTTGAGCCCGGCATCGTTCTTCAGGGATTCCAACTGCTTGAGCTGTTCTTGAAGGGCCTTTTCGGCTGCACGAAATTCAGCGAGTCTGGACAATATCTTTACTCCAATAGTGTGTTTGGCTGATACCAACCGCAAACAAAGCTATAAGCCAAGAGCCTTGTAGCGACTCGGTGATAGTGGCTCACCTGTCAATTTAGCGCAGGCATGTAAAATTGTAGTAGTTAATTGGCCAAGAGTAAATCCTGTCTTTTTTTTCATGTAACGGCAGTAGTGTTTTGATTCAAATTGGTGCGTGTCATCGTTGTTTTGTCGGTTAAATTCGCGAGTTAACGGTTGCTTAATGCACTAATGAATTCCGCGCCGGGCATGGGTTTGCCGAAAAGATAACCTTGCAGGAAGTTGACTTGATGAGCACTCAGGTAATCACTCTGTTCACGGGTTTCGACACCTTCGGCCACCAGGGCAAGGTCGAGCTTGACCGCCAGTTCGATGATGCTGTCGAGGATGTGGCTGGAGAGTGTGTCGATGCCGATCATGGCGACAAAACTCTGGTCGATTTTCAGGAAATCGACATTGAACTGCCGCAGGTAGCCAAGGCTTGAGTGGCCTGTGCCGAAATCATCGATGGCGATTTTCACGCCCAGTTCGCGAAGTTGCTCGAACAGTTGCAGGGTGATGGCCGTGGGCTCGATCAGTTCGCGCTCGGTCAGTTCCAGCACCAGATGGATCGAGTCCGGCTCGAACGCATCGAGAAACTCGCGACAGTCTTTGACCAGCTCCAGGTCCTGACAATGGCTGGCGGTGATATTGATGCCAATGTGAAACGGTTTGTTGAATCCGGCGGATTGCGGGGCGAGCAGGGCGGCGGTTTGTCGCATCAGCGAGCGGGTCATCGGTACGATCAGCCCGGAGTGCTCGGCAAACGGGATGAACAGGTCCGGACGCACCAGACCTTCCTTCGGATGTTTCCAGCGCATCAGCACTTCCGCGCCGGACCAGCTTTTGCTGTCGCCATGCACCACGGGCTGGAAATACGGAATGAATTCTTGAGCTTCCAGTGCCCGTTGCATTTCCTGGGTGGGTGCCGATGAGCGTTTTTGCAGGAAGTGACCGATTGACCCGGCAATCACACCGAAGAAAATCAGCAAGCTGAACAATGGTGGGTATTCGTTTCGCATGTATCGCCAGGTTTCGCCTTCGGGAAAGCCGGCTTCCACGGCAAACGCATAGTGCCGGGAGGCCAATCGACTTTGCGCAACGGGCAGGTCCGGCGCGGCGCCCCTGTGAACCTTGCCGTCGGCGGCTATCCAGTCCGGGCCTACTTGCAGCAAGAGCAAGGTCTTGCGGCCGATCATACGCAGAATATGACTCAAGTGATGACCATAGAGGGTCGTCAGTGCACCTTTTTTTCCTTCGCTCAGGCGGTACACCAGCAAGGCGGTGTCGGGCGTTACCGGATTGCCGTTCATGAGCTGTAACGCGCCCCGGGTGTAGTCACCGGGGTTGACCTTCTCCTGGTATTCGCCGAACAGAGAACTGCAATAGAGGTTGTCGTTCCACACCAGATTGGTTGAACTCACGAATGGGCGCCGAGTGACCTGCTCGCGCAGGGCCAGACTGACGTCAGCGCAACTTTGGCCCGCCAGTGGCAGCAGTTCATGAGCGGCCTGGGCGCTGTTGTCGAGCATCAAGTCGAACTGGCGAATCGCTTCTTCGGCGGTTTGTTCGGCGTTGTGTTTGAGCGCACGCCCTGCTTGCATGTAAAGAATGGCGGCCCCCAGCAGCACCGGGAGCAATCCACTGATCAGGGTGACAGCCATTCGTGCGCTGCGACTGCGGGTTTTGGCTTTTAGCGGCATTCGCGAATCCTGTCACGAAGAAGTAAGGCTCTCAAAGGCTGGCAGGGCAAAACGCCTCCCATGAAGAGTTCGGGTACGGGCCATGATAGTTGGCCCTTGGCGGTTATGCCGCTCAACGCCAGTCAAGGCTTGCGGCCAGTTTGATAAAGGCCAGCGTCGCGGGTGACGCCTGGCGTCGATCGAGCACCGCCAGGCCGACCTGGCGCAACACTGCCGGCGACAGCGGTTTTTTCACACAGCGGCCGTCAATTTGATTGGGCAATGAACCTTCGGCAACTACCGTCACCCCGTCGCCACGAGCGACGACATCCAGGGTACTCATCAACTGCGAGCAGCGATAACGGATGTTGGGCGTCAGTCGGGCCGCTGAGAACAGGCGTGAAACCAGCTCCGAAGAACCGGCCTCGGTCAGCACAAACGGGAAATCGCACAGGTCCTTCAGGTTCAGGCTGTCGTGAACCGCCAGCGGGTGGTCGGCGGGCAGCAGCGCGACCATCTGGTCTTCGATCAACGCGACCGTGTCGAAACGCTCCTCGGGCAACACCACAAAGCCGATGTCGATCCGTCGTTCCTCCAGCCACTGGAGCACCTGGCGGTCGGGGCCTTCGTCGATATGCACCTCTATGCCGGGATGGGCAGCGCGGAACTGCTGCAGAATCAACGGCAGCAATTTGATCGATGAGGTCGGGCCGAAGGAGCCGATGCGCAGCGTGCCGCGTTTCATGCCCCTTGCATCGGCCGCTTCCTGGCGCAGGGTGTTGGCCAGGCCGAGCATCGTTCGGGCGCGCAGCAATAACTGCTGGCCAATGTCGCTTTGCTCGACCCGGGATTGATGGCGGCGCAACAGCTCGACACCCAACTCCAGTTCCAGGGACTTCAAGGCATGGGACACCGCCGATTGGGAAATACCCAGGCGATTGGCTGCTGCCGTGAAGCCTTGGAGTTCGGCCACGAGGGAGAAAATCTCCAGTTGAGTGAGGGTCATGAGTGTTTGCTCATTTTACGATGACTGGGTATTAGCCAAATGATACGTCATCTTTCCAATATCCGGTCCTGGAATCTAATGACGATCTGCGAGCAAACCCTGTCAAAACCCTCGGATCTGCCGGTGTATCTGAAACTGGCGGCGGTCACCATGGTGTGGGGCGGCACCTTCGTCGCCGGGCGCTATCTGGCCGGCGGCCTCAGCCCGTTATTGGCGGCCAGCCTACGGTTTCTGCTGGCCAGCGTGGCGTTGCTGCTGTTTATACGCATGGCGCGGACGCCGCTGGTCCGGCCCAGCCCCCGGCAATGGCTGCAATTGTTGTTGCTTGGCTTTTTCGGGATCTTTTTCTACAACTTGTGCTTCTTTTACGGCCTGCATTACATCAACGCCTCACGGGCGTCCTTGATCGTGGCGCTGAATCCGGCGGTGATCGGCCTGGCTTCCTGGCTGCTGTTCAAGGAGCGCTTGACCCGGGCCAAGGTCGTCGGCATTGCGATCTGCATGGCAGGCGCGAGCATGGTGATCGTCAGTCGTGACCCGCAACTACTGGCTGGCGGTGTCGGTGCGGGTGCGGGGGCCTGGCTCGGCGACTTGCTGATTTTTGGTTGCGTCCTCGGTTGGGGTATCTACTCGCTGTTCTCCAGGGAACTGAACCACAGCCTGGGACCGGTGCAAACCGTGACCTGGTCGATCCTGCTGGGCACCGTCATGCTCTGGATCACCTGCATTGTGCGCGGTGAGGTGAGTGTCGCCGCGATCGCTCAACTCGGTGCGCAGCAATGGATGAGCCTTTTGTACTTGGGCGTGCTGGGGTCGGCGCTGGCTTACATCGCCTACTACGACGGCATCCGCAAAATCGGCGCGACACGTTCCGGGGTGTTCATTGCCTTGAACCCGCTGACGGCGGTTCTCCTTGGCGCGCTGCTGCTGGACGAGCCGCTGACGCTGGCCATGTGTCTGGGCGGCGGGCTGATTCTGGCGGGGATTTTCCTGTGCAATAAACCCCTTGCACGAGCAGGGAAAAAGGGGATTTGATACAGAAGGCGGACAAATTGATTTACGCTGTGTAGAATCGGGTTACGCATACAATAATAATCGTCTTCTGGCAGCAGAAGCCTCGCCCGCAAGAGCCTTGGGTCGACAATGAAGATATTCGGGTTTCAACTGATCTACGGTGACTTTCTCGCCCGCAGCGTGCGGGGCATCTCCTGTGCGCCACCCACCGGTCTCAGCATTGCTTACAACTAACCTTTGTTAATTGATAAAGAATGATGAGGCGCCGACCATGGCAGATTTATACGAAAACCCAATGGGCCTGATGGGCTTTGAATTCATCGAGCTCGCATCGCCAACCCCGAACACCCTGGAGCCGATCTTCGAGATCATGGGCTTCACCAAGGTGGCGACCCACCGTTCCAAGGACGTGCACCTGTATCGCCAGGGCGCGATCAACCTGATCCTCAACAACGAACCCCACAGTGTGGCCTCGTACTTTGCGGCCGAGCACGGCCCGTCGGTGTGCGGCATGGCGTTCCGCGTCAAGGATTCGCAAAAGGCCTACAAGCGCGCCCTGGAACTCGGTGCCCAGCCGATCCACATCGAAACCGGCCCGATGGAGCTGAACCTTCCGGCGATCAAAGGCATCGGTGGTGCGCCGCTGTACCTGATCGACCGTTTCGGCGAGGGCAGCTCGATCTATGACATCGACTTCGTGTTCATCGAAGGCGTTGACCGCCATCCGGTCGGTGCCGGCCTGAAGATCATCGATCACCTGACCCACAACGTGTACCGCGGTCGCATGGCCTACTGGGCCAACTTCTACGAGAAATTGTTCAACTTCCGCGAAATCCGCTACTTCGACATCAAGGGCGAATACACCGGCCTGACCTCCAAGGCCATGACCGCGCCCGATGGCATGATCCGCATTCCGTTGAACGAAGAATCGTCCAAGGGCGCCGGGCAGATCGAAGAGTTCCTGATGCAGTTCAACGGCGAGGGTATCCAGCACGTTGCGTTCCTGTCCGATGACCTGATCAAGACCTGGGACCACCTGAAAAGCATCGGCATGCGCTTCATGACCGCGCCGCCGGAGACCTACTACGAGATGCTCGAAGGCCGTCTGCCGAACCACGGCGAGCCGGTCGGTGAACTGCAAGCGCGGGGCATTTTGCTGGACGGTTCGTCCGAGTCGGGCGACAAGCGCCTGCTGCTGCAGATCTTCTCGGAAACCCTGATGGGACCGGTGTTCTTCGAATTCATCCAGCGCAAGGGCGACGACGGTTTCGGCGAAGGCAATTTCAAGGCACTGTTCGAATCCATCGAGCGTGACCAGGTGCGTCGTGGTGTTCTCTCCACCGACTAATCTGTTGACGCTGTAAAAAACTGTGGGAGCGAGCCTGCTCGCTCCCACAGTTTTGTGTGTGTGCTTAAGGCCTGCGCTGCCGCACCAAATGCTTGAACCCTTCGAACATCAGCACCAGCACGGCCATCCAGATCGGGATGTAGGTCAGCCATTCGCCGGACTTGATGCTCTCTCCCAGCAGCAATGCCACTCCCAGCAGCAACACCGGTTCGACGTAGCTCAACAAGCCGAACAGGCTGAACGGCAGCAGGCGGCTGGCAATGATGTAGACCACCAGCGCCGACGCACTGATTACGCCGAGCAGCGGGATCAACAGCGACAACCAGGGATGCTGGTCAAACACAGCGAAACCTTGTGCGCCACTCTGGATGAACCAGAGCGCCACCGGCAGCGTCAATGCCATGTCCAGCCACAAGCCGCCGAGATTGTCCGACGCCAGCCGTTTGCGCAGGATGAAGTAGGCCGGATAGCCAATGCAGACCAGCAAGGTCGCCCAGGAAAAACCACCGACCTGATACACCTCGTTGATCACGCCCAGGCAGGCGAACACCACGGCGATTTTTTGCAGATAAGACAGGCGTTCGCCGTAGGCCAGGCGGCCGGTCAAGACCATGGTCAGCGGCAGCAGGAAATAGCCCAGTGATACGTCGAGGCTGTAGCCATTGAGCGGCGCCCACATGAACAGCCACAGTTGCACGCCGAGCAGGGCAGAGGAGGCGATCAGTGCACCCATCAGTTTCGGGTTGGCAATGGCGCGCCGAACGATCTCCAGCACGCGCTTCCACTCGCCGGACGCCACCATGAACACGGTCATGCACGGCACGGTCAGCAGCATGCGCCAACCGAAGATTTCCACGCCGCTCAAGGGGGTGAGCAGCGACGTGTAGTAATACATGACGGCAAAAAGCACCGAGGCTGAAACTGACAGAGCGATACCTTTAGACAAGCTGTCCTCGCAAGGTTGAAGGTGAAACGGGGGTGGAGGATACGTGGTTTTTCAGACGAATATTGACCGATCAATCAACACTGTCCAACTGTAGGAGCGAGCCTGCTCGCGATGGTGTGTCAGTTGACATCTATGTAGCTGACCCACCATCGCGAGCAAGCTCGCTCCTACAGTGGTTTTGTGATTTTCAGTTATTGCGCGGATTACGCCCCGACACAAAATGGCTCACATCATTGAACCCCGGTGTCGACGCATGCCCCGGCGTCACCAGCGAATCGATGAATGCCTCGTCCTCGGCCGTGATCCTCACCGCCTGCGCCTTAGTGTAGGCGTCCCACTGCGCTTCGGTACGCGGCCCGACAATGGCCGAGGTGACGGCGCTGTTGTTCAGCACCCAGGCAATCGCGAACTCGACGATGCCGACGCCGCGGCCTTGGGTGTACTGCTGGATTTGCTGGGCGATGTGCAGGGACTCGACGCGCCATTCTGTTTCCAGGATGCGTTTATCCTGACGTCCGGCACGGCTGTTGGCGTCCGGTTTCACATCAGGCGCGTATTTGCCGCTGAGCACCCCGCGCGCCAGCGGGCTGTAAGGCACCACGCCCAGACCGTAGTTTTGCGCCGCCGTGATCTGCTCGGTTTCAGCCTGGCGGTTGACGATGTTGTACAGCGGCTGGCTGATCACCGGCCGGTCAACGCCAAGTTTGTCGGCCACGCGAATGACTTCGGCGATGCGCCAGCCACGGTAGTTCGACAGGCCCCAATAGCGGATCTTGCCCTGGCGAATCAGATCGCCGATGGCCGAGATCGTGACTTCCAGCGGCGTGTTGTGGTCTTCGCGATGCAGATAATAGATGTCGAGGTAATCGGTGCCCAGGCGCGTCAGGCTGGCATCGATGCCGTTGAACAGGTGTTTGCGGCTCAGGCCGCTGCGGTTGGGGACGCCGTCCATGGGGCCGAAGCCGACCTTGGTCGCCAGCACCCATTCATGGCGACGGCTGGCGATGGCCTCGCCGACGATTTCTTCGGAACGGCCGTTGGTGTAGACGTCGGCGGTGTCGATGAAATTGATGCCCTGGTCCCAGGCCTTGTCGATGATCCGCAGGGAATCTTCGGTGCTGGTCTGTTCGCCGAACATCATGGTGCCCAGGGTCAGGGTGGACACCTGCAGACCCGAATGACCCAGCGTGCGATAGCTCATGAGCAAATCCTTTTACCAGTGGGAAAGGCTCAATCAGATACCAGAACGATCGCCGGGAGCAAACGCAAATCTCAAACACACTCGAATCAAACTGTAGGAGCGAGCCTGCTCGCGAAGAACTTCAGGACACCACGTTTATCCAGGATAAACGCGTTATCGTTGACGTCCATCGCGAGCAGGCTCGCTCCTACAGTGGTCAGGTGGTGGTCAGGCGCGCAGGGTACGGGTCATGCGCAACGCCAACAGACTGCCGCAGACAATCACGCCCGCCAGCAGATACAGCGCCGCATCGGTCGAACCGGTGCTGTCCTTGACCCAGCCCACCAGGTACGGGCTGAGGAAGCCGGCCATCTGGCCCATCGAGTTGATCAGCGCCAGGCCACCCGCCGCAGCGCCGGCACTGAGCAGCGCGGTCGGCACCGGCCAGAACATCGGCAGGCCGGTGAGGGCGCCCATGGTGGCGATGGTCAGGCCGAGAATCGCGATGGCCGGGTTGGCGGCGAAGTTCACCGCAATCAGCAGCCCCAGCGCGCCCATCAACATCGGCACCACCAAGTGCCAGCGGCGTTCTTTGCGCAGGTCCGCCGAACGGCCAATCATCAGCATGAAAACGGCGGCTAGCAGGTACGGAATCGCACTGAGCCAGCCGATCACCAGGTTATCGCTGAAGCCCAGGTTCTTGATAATCGACGGCAACCAGAAGTTGATCGCGTACACGCCACTCTGGATGCAGAAGTAGATCAGGCCGAAAGCCCAGATCGCCGGGTTCTTGAACACCGCCAGCAGTGAATCGGACGTGGTTTTCGGTTTGTTGGCCAGATCGATAGCGTGGTCGGCTTCCAGTACCGAGCGCTCGAACGGGGTCAGCCATTTGGCATTGGCGTAACTGTCGCTGAGCAGGAAGTAAGCCAGCGCACCGAGGATCACGGTTGGAATGCCTTGCATCAGGAACATCCACTGCCAGCCGGCGAGACCGCCCTGGCCTGCGCCGAAGTGGTTGAGAATCCAGCCGGAGAACGGGCTGCCGAGCAAACCGGATACCGGGATCGCCGACATGAACAGCGCCATGATGCGGCCACGGCGGAAGGTCGGGAACCACTGCGAGAGATACAGCACCACGCCCGGGAAGAAACCGGCTTCGGCAGCGCCGGTGAACAGGCGCAAGGTGTAGAACTCGGTCGGGCTGGTGACGAACAGCAGGCAGGTCGACAACGTGCCCCAGGTGATCATCATCAGTGCAATCCAGCGCCGTGGGCCGAATTTGGTCAGGGCCAGGTTGCTTGGCACACCGCACAGCACGTAACCGATAAAGAAGATGCCGGCACCGAGGCCGTACACGGTTTCGCTGAACTTCAGCGCGTCGAGCATCTGCAGCTTGGCAAATCCAACGTTGACCCGGTCGAGGTAGTTGAACAGGTAGCAGATGAAAATGAAGGGGATCAAACGCAGGGTGATGCGCTTGTAGACGGCGTTTTTGTCGTCAGCGATGGCGTCGGACGCTACGGCGCTCTGTGTCATGGCGGCTCTCTCTTTATTATGATTTTTTGCGATGCAAAGGGTAACGTTGATCGCCCAGAGAGTCTCGACCACCCTCAGGGTGGCTGTCTTTGTGCCTGAGCACAGGGTTTGCAACCAAGGCCTGTGCGGGTGAACAACCCGTTCCACCACCGTCTTCAAGGATCACTTGCATGTTCGAACTCGATCACGACCTGGCCCAGGACATTGTCGACCGGGCGATGGCTATCCTGCCGTACAACGTCAACGTCATGGACAGCCAGGGACTGATCCTGGGCAGCGGCGAGCCGGAGCGGGTCAACACCCGGCATGAAGGCGCGCAACTGGTCCTGGCCAACGGCCGCGTGGTGGAGATCGATGCGCAGACGGCGATTCATCTAAAGGGTGTGCAGCCGGGCATCAACCTGCCGCTGATGCTGGACCAGCGCCTGATCGGCGTCCTGGGCATCACCGGCGAACCCGAGCAACTGCGCACCTACGCCGAACTGGTGCGCATGACCGCCGAGATGCTGGTGGGCCAGCGTAACCAGCAGGCCGAACAGCAATGGCGGCGCCAGCGCTGCGATGATCTGCTGGCGTTGTTGCTCAGCGAAGCCGGGGATGCTCCGCGACTGGTCGATGAAGCGCAGCAGTTGGGCCTCAAGCCACAAATGACCCGGGTGCCGTACTTGTTCGAACTGGGCCTGGAACACGCTCCAGGGCAAACCGTCGAGGCACTCAGTGCCTGGTTGACCAGCCGTCACCCCGACAGTTGGTGCGTGAGCTCGGCCAAAACTTCATTGCTCTGGTGCCGGCCGGCCGGCCAGTCGGTCGATAACGAGCGCTTGCTGGACAAGCTCGATGGCCTTGGCTGGAACATCCTGCGTATCGCCGTGGGTGGGCAAGCCGACGGGCTGGCAGGGTTGCGCCGCTGCTATCGCCGGGTCGGTGACTTGCTGGCCTACGGACGCGAGGTGTTGCCGCGCTCCCGATTGCTGACGCTGAACCGCTATCGGCTGCCAGTGATGCTCTGGCGACACCGCAATGACGACGCCCTCGACGAATTGCTCAACCCGCTGCGCAAGGTCATTGCCAGGGACAGCAACGGCCAGTTGCTGGCGACCCTGCGCAGCTGGTGCGAACACGACGGCCAGAGCCAGGCCTGCGCCGATGCACTGGGCATTCATCGCAACAGCCTGCGTTATCGGATGGAGCGGATTGCCGAGCTGAGCGGGGTTGACCCGTTGCGCCTGGATGGGATGCTGGCGTTGTATCTCGGCGTCCAACTCCTCCCGCAAACCGACGCAGCTCCTACAGGGGAGGTGTGAATGCCGGTTTGTGGAAATGAACAATAATCCTCATCGGCGCTTGTGCAGCGGACCGGCGTTATTGTTCATGGCGGCTGGCAGCATGTGGAGATTGGAACTGGAGAATTCCCATGAAAATCGTGATCGCCCCCGATTCGTTCAAGGACAGCCTCAGCGCTCAAGGCGTGGCCGACGCCATTGCATTGGGATTGGCGCAAGTCTGGCCTGATGCCCAGCTGATCAAATGCCCGATGGCCGACGGCGGGGAAGGGACTGTCGAGTCGATTCTTGCCGCCTGCGAAGGCGAACAGCGCCGCACCGTGGTTCGCGGGCCGCTGGGTACAACGGTGGATGCCGCCTGGGGCTGGTTGCCGCAGAGCCACACCGCGATCATCGAAATGGCCGAGGCCAGCGGTTTGCAGTTGGTCCCGGTGGCGCAACGGGATGCGTGCATCAGCAGCACTTTCGGTACCGGGCAATTGATTCGCGCCGCGCTGGATGCCGGTGCTCAACGGGTGATCCTGGCGATTGGCGGCAGTGCGACCAATGACGGCGGCGCCGGTGCCATGCAAGCCCTGGGCGTGAAACTGCTGGATGCCCGGGGGCAGACGCTATCACCGGGCGGCCTCGCCCTTGGGCAATTGGCCCACGTCGATCTGAGTGACATGGATCCGCGTCTGGCGCCGGTACGCTTCGACATCGCCGCCGACGTCAACAACCCGTTGTGCGGTCCCCACGGCGCTTCGGAGATTTTCGGCCCGCAAAAAGGCGCCTCGCCGGCGCAGGTCGAACAACTGGACCGTGCCCTGGGGCACTTTGCCGACCATTGCGCGACAGCCTTGGGCAAGGATGTCCGTGACGAGCCGGGCAGTGGCGCGGCGGGTGGCCTGGGTTTTGCCGCCAAAGCGTTCCTGGGGGCGCAGTTCAAGGCCGGGGTCGAGGTGGTTGCCGAACTCGTGGGCCTGGCCGAGGCGGTTGCAGGCGCCGATCTGGTGATCACCGGGGAAGGGCGCTTCGATGCGCAAACCCTGCGCGGCAAGACGCCGTTTGGTGTGGCGCGTGTCGCCAGCCAGCAAGGCGTGCCGGTCATCGTCATTGCCGGCACCCTGGGCGACGGTTATCAGGCGCTCTATGAGCATGGCATCGACGCTGCGTTTGCCCTGGCGAGTGGGCCGATGACCCTGGACCAGGCCTGTGCCGAGGCGCCGCGCTTGCTGCGTGAGCGGGCGACCGACATCGCTCGCGTCTGGCGGATGGCCGTTCGCTGCGGCTGAGGGTTTTTCACAAAAGCCCTGATGGGAGTTTTGGCGGTGGATTTGAACGCCATGGTGGCGTGTTTCGCGATTTGAGATAGGGTTGAGGCTTGGAGCACCCGCGCGACAGGAGACAAACATGCGCTATTCAGCCTTGACCCAACGAATCGCCGGTGACGGAGCGGCGGCCTGGCAGATTCACGATCGAGCGCTGCAATTGCGCGAACAGGGTGTCGACGTCCTGCTGCTGTCAATTGGCGATCCCGACTTCGATACGCCGCAACCCATTGTCCAGGCGGCTATCGCCAGCCTGTTGGCCGGTGACACGCACTATCCTGAAGTGCGCGGCAGTCGGGGGCTGCGCGACAGCATTGCCCGCCGGCAGCGCCAACGCAGCGGTCAGGCGGTGGATGCCGGGCATGTGATCGTCTTTCCAGGCGCGCAGTGCGCGGTGTATTCGGTGGCGCAATGCCTGCTCGATCCGGGCGATGAAGTGATCGTCGCCGAGCCAATGTACGTGACCTATGAAGGTGTGATCGGCGCGTGTGCGGCCACAGTGGTCCCGGTGCCAGTGCGTCCGCAGAACGGGTTTCGCGTCGACCCGGCGGACGTCGCGGCACGGATCACGCCGAGGACTCGCGCCATCCTGCTCAATAGTCCGAACAATCCATCCGGCGCCAGTTTGTCACTGGCGATCTGGCAGGAGCTGGCGGCGCTGTGCATTCGTCACGATTTGTGGCTGATCAGCGACGAGGTCTACAGCGATCTGCTGTACGAGGGCGAGCACATCAGCCCCGCGAGCCTGCCTGGCATGGCCGAACGGACGGCGACGATCAACAGCCTGTCCAAGTCCCACGCCATGAGCGGTTGGCGGGTGGGCTGGGTGATCGGGCCCAAACCCATGGCCGGACACCTGGTCAATCTGTCGCTGAGCATGTTGTTCGGTATCCCGGATTTCGTGCAGAACGCCGCGCAGCTGGCGTTGGACCGTGACCTGCCGGAAGTGGCCTCGATGCGCGAAGAGTATCGCCAGCGTCGTGACCTGGTGTGTGCAAGTCTGGGCCAATGTCCGGGCCTCAAGCCGATTCGTCCGGATGGCGGAATGTTCGTGATGGTCGATGTACGCCAGACCGGGTTGTCGGCCCAGCGCTTCGCCGAACGGCTGCTGGAGGGCCATGGCGTCTCGGTGCTGGCCGGCGAAGCGTTCGGGCCGAGCGCGGCGGGGCATATCCGCATTGGGTTGGTGGTGGATCAGATGAAGCTGGCCGATGCCTGTCGGCGAATTGCATTGTGTGCGACAAATTTGCTGGAGGCGCGGCGGGCCTGATCGCCACAGCAAAAGATCGCAGCCTGCGGCAGCTCCAGGATTGATGTCCATCCACAAAACTGCGGTGAACCCGGTCCATGCAGGAGCTGCTGCAGGCTGCGATCTTTTGATCTTCAGTCTTTCCAAACTCCAGGATTCACCAAGTTCACAGGCCGTTCACCCGCCAGCGCCGCCAGCAGGTTGTCCACCGCACACCGGGCCATTGCCTCGCGCGTCTCATGGGTCGCCGAGCCGATGTGCGGTGTCGCCACCACGTTGTTCAACTGCAACAACGGCGAGTCCTGATTCAATGGTTCGCGTTCGAATACGTCCAGCCCCGCCGCGCGAATCTGGCCCGCGCTCAAGGCTTCTATCATTGCCATTTCGTCGACCACCTTGCCCCGGGAAATGTTGATGAAGATGCTTTCGGGCCGCATCAGCGCAAACTCCTCTGCACCGATCAGCCCTTCGGTTTCAGCGGTCAGCGGCAACGTCAGGCATATGAAATCCGCCTGTTGCAACAGCGCGGTCAGACTGCGGTACTGCGCGTTGAACCGCTGTTCCACCGCCGGTTTCGGCGAATGGCTGTGATAAATCACCGGCATGCCGAAACCGAAGTGCCCGCGCTGGGCCAGCGCCTCGCCAATGCGACCCATGCCAATGATGCCCAGGGTTTTACCGTGCACGTCGCTGCCGAAATGCGTGGGGCCGATGTTGCGGGTCCAATTGCCTTCGCGAATCATGTTTGCCAATTCCACGACGCGCCGGGCCGTTGCCAGGATCAGCGCGAAACCCGTGTCGGCGGTGGTTTCTGTCAATACATCCGGCGTGTTGCTGAGCAGGATGCGCCGCTCGGTCAGGTAGTCGACGTCGTAGTTATCGACACCCACCGAGACGCTGGCAATGGCTTGGAGGTTGGGTGCCAGATCGAGCAGTTCGGCATCCAGTTTCAGGCTGGCACCCAGCAAGCCGTGGGCGCGGGGCAGGGCATCGCGCAGTTTGCCCAGGCCCTCGGCATCAAGGCTTTCGATCAGCGTCACTTCGGTCTGCTCGTGCAGGCGAGCCATCAGCAGCGGCGAGAGTTTCTTGTACAGGACGACCTGCTTTTTCATCTTCGAGATCTCAACTTCAATTCAGGAATGTGCCGTGGCGGTGCGCGTTACCGTGGCCGCGGGCCGCTCCCGATCGCTGGCGCCGGGCTTGAGGAGAATGGTCAGCAGCACCGAGAACATCAGCGCGCCGCTCATCAACAGGTACGAGGCGGCGGGCGAGCCGGTGGAGCTGTTCAGGTAACCGACCAAATAGGAACCGCCAAAGGAACCCAGGGCGCCCATGCTGTTGATCAGCGCCATGGCGCCGCCCGCGACATTGGCCGGGAGGATCTCCGGAATGATTGCGAAGAACGGTCCGTAAGGCGCGTACATGCAGGCGCCGGCAATCACCAGCAGGGTGTAGGACCACCAGAAGTGTTCGGCACCCAAGGCGTAGGAACCATAGAAGGCAATCGAAGCAATCAGCAGTGGCGGCCAGACGAAACGTTTACGTTTTTGCAGTTTGTCCGAACCCCAGGACACCAGCAGCATGCCGATCACCGCGGCCAGGTACGGCAGCGCCGACAGCCAGCCGGCCTGAATCATGTCCATTTGCGCGCCGGCCTTGAGGATCGATGGCAGCCACAACACGAAACCGTACACGCCAATGCTCCAGCAGAAAAACTGCAGGGCCAGGATGATCACTTTGGGTGAGCGGAACGCTTCGGCGTAGTTCTTCACGGCCTTGATGCCGACCTGTTCGGCGGCCAGTGCGCTTTCCAGGTCCTGTTTTTCCTGATCGTTGAGCCACTTGGCTTGTGACGGGCGATCATCGGCCAGGCGCCACCAGATGAATGCCCACAACACCGCTGGCAAACCTTCGACGATGAACATCCAACGCCAGCTGTAGTGTTGCACCAGATAGCCCGAGACCACCGACATCCAGAGCATGGTCACCGGGTTGCCGAGGATCAGGAAGGTGTTGGCCCGCGAGCGTTCGGCGCGGGTGAACCAGTGGCACAGGTAGATCAGCATCGCCGGCATCACTGCCGCTTCGACCACGCCGAGCATGAAGCGGATGACGATCAGCCAGTAGGCGTTGGAGACGATCCCGGTCAACGTCGCCAAGCCGCCCCAGAGGATCAGGCTGACGAAAATCAGCTTCTTCACGCTGTGTTTCTGCGCGTAGATCGCGCCGGGTACCTGGAAGAAAAAGTAGCCGAGGAAGAACAGCGCGCCGAGCATCGACGACAGGCCTGGTGTGATCATCAGGTCGGCCGCCATGCCGGATGCGGCGGCGAACCCATAGTTGGCGCGATCCAGATACGCCAGGCTATAGGTGATGAACACGATGGGCATGATGTACCACCAGCGGCGGGTGGCGAGCGTTGCGGTTTTCATGGTGGTGCTCCTGAGCTTGTTGTTTTTGTCGCAGCAGGTAACGGTTTGAATCTTTAGTGACTGTGCTGGCCTCATCGCGAGCAGGCTCGCTCCTACGTTGGATCTACGTTCGACACAAATCCTCTGTAGGAGCGAGCTTGCTCGCGATGGCGACCTCAAATTCGCTGACCATTTCGGATCGGGTCGGCAACCCCTCCATATCCCCGCGGCTTTGCACCGCCCGGCTGCCAATCCAGTTGGCGCGTTTCACGGCCTCGACCACGCTTTGGTTTTCCAACAGCGCGCTGATCATGCCGACGGCAAAACCATCGCCGGCACCCACCGTATCGACCACCGTTGCCACCGGCACGCCGGCCACGAAACCCTGATCAACATGTGTGCGGTAGTAAGCCCCGTGCGGGCCAAGCTTGATCGCCACGGCTTCGGCGCCCTGGTCGAGGTAGAAGGCGGCGATGTCGGCCGGGTCTTCGAAACCGGTCAGCAAGCGACCTTCGCTCAACCCCGGCAGCACCCAATGGGCGAGGGCGGCGAGGCGGTTGATCTCGGTGATCATTTGTTGCTCGCTGGCCCACAGGCTCGGGCGCAGGTTCGGGTCGAAGGACACACTGCGCCCGGCCTCGCGCATGCAGGTCATCAATTCGAACGACATCTGCCGCGCCGACTCCGAGAGCGCCGGAGGAATGCCGGTGGCGTGCAGGTGTCGGGCCTTGAGCAATTGGGGCACGATCGAGTGTGGCGACAGGTGACTGGCCGCCGAACCACGGCGGAAGTACTCGACCACCGGATCGCTGCCATCGTCGGTGCGGGACTTGAGTTGAAAACCGGTCGGGTGGGCGGTGTCGATGTCGACGTGGCGGCAATCCAGGCCTTCTTTTTCCAGGGTATCGACCACGAACCGGCCCAGCGAATCGGCACCGACACGGCTCAGCCATGCCACGTTGAAGCCCAGTCGGGAAAGGCCAATGGCAACGTTGCTGTCAGCGCCGGCAATGCGTTTGTGAAAAGCGCCGACGCTGGCCAGATCACCCGCCTGCTCGGCGACGAACATCGCCATGGTCTCGCCGAAGGACAGAATATCGATCTCAGACATGAGCACTCTCCAGCTGCGATTGGCCGAGGTGGGCGAGGGCAGCGACGTGCTCGGTGGTCAGTTGCACCAGGTCATCGCCTTGCAGCGGATATTCCGCGGCCCGCATAACGCCCTGGGCCATGTGCTGCAGCAGGTGTTCCCACTGTTGCAGGTCACTGGCGGCGGGCGGGATGGCGACCAGTTTGCCGTCGGCACGGCGCGTGACCGCTTTGCAGTGCACATAACCGACGTGACGACCGAGCAACCGCGCGGCGCTGGCGGCGGACTGGTCCTGCCAGTGCCAATTGCCGATGTCGAAGGTCATTTTGATCGGCAGCTCGTGCCGCTCGACGTCCGCGAAAAAGCGCTGGAAGGGTTCAATGCGGCCGCCGTGCAGGGTCTGGTCGTTTTCCACCAGCAACTGCACGGCGCTTTCGCCCAGCACTCGGGCGAGGGTTTGCAGATCGCTGTTGTCGGTGAAATAGCCCAGCGACACTTTCAGCCATTTGGCGCCGAACGCCTGGGCGCGTTGCAGGGCCGTGACCAGTTCGGGGTTGGGCCTGGATTGCCCGGCCAGCCATAGCTCCATGGGTGATGAATACACGCTCTGCAGGCCTTCTGCCTGAGTGGCATCGGCCAGTTGAGCAGGGTCCTCGATGGTCAGTAATTCCTCACGCCACTCAATGCGCGTGGCGCCGGCGGCGGCGAGAATCTCGATGAAGCTGCCCTGGCCGCGTTGACGCACAATGTCTGCGCCGTAGCTGGAAAGGCTGATGGAAACGGCTGGTCTGTTCATTGTTTTTCTACCTCTGAAACCGGTTTCATTTTTGTTCAAATTTTTTTGTGGTGCTAGTCAGGGCCCCATCGCGAGCAGGCTCACTCCTACAATGGGCCTATATTCACAAATCCACTGTAGGAGCGAGCCTGCTCGCGATGGCGTCTTAACATTCAACGCAAATTCCCAAGGGTCGAACCCCGCACAACCAACCGCGCCGAAAAATCCAGCGTCCGCACCGCCCCGTCATCCCCCCGCAGCCGCTTGAGCAGACACTCGAACGCGCTGGCGCCCATCTCGGTAGTCGGCTGCGCGAGGGCGGTAATGCCGCTGCCCACCAACGGGTACCAATCCAGGTCATCGAGGGCGATCAAGCCCACGTCGTCGAACAGGTTGCACTGGAGTTCACGCAACGCATGGGTGCTGGCCAGCGCCGCAACCCCGTTCGCGCAAAACAACGCCTTAGGGCCGGGGCCAGGCGCGTCGAGGAAGGATTTCAGCTGTGCGGTCAGCTCGCTGCCGGTTTCGATGTGCGTGCCGCGAAGTGCCGGGCGTTGCCCGATTTGCGCCTTGAAGCTGCTGACCCGCTCGATTCGCGAACTGGTGCCGTCGAACGGTTCGGTGACCAGCAACACATCGCGATAACCGCGCTCTTCAAGATGGGCGAGGGCCATCTCGATGGCCTGCGGGTTGTTCAGCCCGACCATATCGCTTTCAAGGTGCTCCACCTTGCGATCCACCAGTACCATGGGCATTTCCCGGTGCAGTTCGTGCAATTGGTCGCGGTGATGACCGAGGGTGTTCACGATCAGGCCTTCGATGTTGTACGAGCGCAGCAGGGCCAGGTGCTGGCGCTCTTGCTCGTCGTCGCGGTCGGTGTTGCACACCACCAGGCTATAGCCGTGCTGACGGCAGGCGGTTTCCACCCCGTGCATCACGGCAATTGAATAAGGGTTGCGGATATCGGCCACCAGCATGCCGATCAGGCGGGTGCGCCCGCGTTTCAGGCCGCGGGCCATCTGGTTCGGGCGATAGCCGAGTTCGGCAATTGCCTGTTCGATGCGCTGGGCAATGGCATCGGAGAGCAGGGCGCGATCATCGCCAATGAACCGCGAAACGCTGGCCTTGGAGACCTTGGCGTGTTCGGCCACGTCGAGCATGGTCACGCGGCTGCGCTGGGCGGCGGAGAAATCGTTCACGGTCTGAAACCTTCTTATTGGATTTATAAGGTCGAGTGCTTCGTGAGATAGCGCTGAAACCGGTTTCAGAAGACACCAAAAGTCAATTCGCCGTCAAGCCCCGAATGGTTGATTGTCGAACAATGACCGACAAGCGGCGCTCAGGCCAACACGCTCAACCACGCAGAACCCAGCAATAACAGGCCCATGCAGCGGTTCAAGCGTTGCATGGCACGGGGTGAGCGCAACCAGCGGCTTGAACCGGCACCGAGCGCCGCCCAGGCCGCGAGACATGGCAGGGAAACCAGAAAAAACCCCAGCGACAAATACATCACCTGCACTGCGCGATGCTCGCCATCCCCGGCGAATACGCTGACCACCGCCAGCGCCATCATCCAGGTTTTCGGGTTGACCAGTTGCAGGCTGGCGGCACCCATCCATCCCAGGCGCGCTTCGTTGTCGCGCGCGGCAATGTCTGTCGCCGGGGCATTGAAAATCTGCCAGGCCAGATAGCTCAGCCACGCCACGCCGGCCCATTGCATGGCACCTTGCACGGCGGGCCACGCGGTCAATGATGAACCGATGCCCGTGCCCACCAGCAATACGAGGGTCGCAGCACTGGCACAGGCGCCGACGATGATCGGCACAGCCGCGACCCACCCGTATCGAGCGCTGTTGCTCAGCACCAGAATATTGGTCGGGCCGGGGGTGATCGAGGCTACAAAGGCAAACAGCAGGAAAGGCAACAAAGTCGGGAATGAGGGCAGCATCGCGGGCTAACTCCG
This sequence comes from Pseudomonas sp. GV085, assembly GCF_003050925.1. Taxonomy (GTDB): domain Bacteria; phylum Pseudomonadota; class Gammaproteobacteria; order Pseudomonadales; family Pseudomonadaceae; genus Aquipseudomonas. Next base: position 228,389 of record NZ_QAOV01000006.1, read on the forward strand.
GTGAAGATCAGTGAAGTCGATCTTCACAATCCCGGGCTTATCTGTCTGGAAGATTTGAGCAGCGCTTGCGGTACAGCGCCGGCGTCAGGCCATAGGCGCGCATGAACCAGCGCCCCAGATGGCTCTGATCGGCAAAGCCCAGTGCCATTGCCACCGCCGCCGGTTGATCGCCACGGACCAGCAGGCGGCGGGCGGTTGCCAGGCGCAGTTGTACCAGATACGCGTGGGGTGCCATGCCATAGGCAGCCTTGAACGCGCGGGTCAGGCGAAAGCGATCGACACCTGTGACGGCGGCCAGTTGATCGAGGCCGATGTCGTATTGCGCGTTGGCATGCAGGTATTCCCGGGCTTTGTGTGCCACCTGCGGCAGACGCGGGTCCTGGCCATCGCGGGCGCGCCAGTGCAAGTGGCTGGTGAGGCGCTCGAGCAAACCGTCGAGGGCGGTCTGGCGGACGATCTTCAGTTCACCGCGATGCAGGGTTTCAAACGCCAGGCTGGTGGCCTGGGCCAGACGCGCATCGCAGGCCAGGGTGGCGGCGAAGCTCAGCTGGCTGTTGTCGGGGGCATGATCGAACACGGCGCTGAGTTCGCGTTGCAACCACTGCGGGTCGAGGTACAGCATGCGGTAGGTGAAACCGTCGGCGGTCGGCGCTTCACCGTCATGGATGTCACCGGGTTCCAGCAGAAACACCTTGCCCGGCGTGCTCTGGTGCCTGGCCCGTCGGCAATTGAATTGCTGGACTCCTTGCTCGGTGACGCCCACCAGATAACTGTCGTGCCAGTGCGGGTCATAGGCGTGACCTTCGAAATGCGCGCGCAGGGTCTCGATGCCGGTGTCGGCATCCCGGGCCAGGTCGATCCAGTTGTGAGCGCTCATGGGGTACCTGCGAATCGGTTTGCCGGGCTATTTAACGCCTTGACCGAGGGCCATGCCTAGAACGTTTGTGCAGTCATCAACCGAACAGGCCGGCCGCGATGTTGATCGAGAACCCGAGAATGGCGGTGTTGAACAAAAAGCCGATCAGCGACTGCGCCAGCACGATCTTGCGCATGCCTGGCGTGGCCACGCCGACATCCGAAGTCTGCACGGCCACGCCGATGGTGAACGAGAAGTACAAAAAGTCCCAGTAGTCGGGCGTCGTCAGGCCTTCGGCAAAGCGCAGCGCCGGCTCCTTGCCATTCCAGATGTAATACAGCCGCGCGTAATGCAGGCTGAAGATGACGCCGATCAGCAGCCATGAGCCGATGACGGTCAGCGCGGTGAAACCGTAACGCATCAGTTTGCGGGTGGTTTCCAGGTCTTTGCTGCCGGCCAGTTCGAAGGTGATGGTCGCCAGGCTGGCCAGTGCCGCAATGCACACCAGCGCCAGCACCAGCCCGGCGTTTTCGTCCTCGATTTCGGCGATGCGTTTTACGTCAGTCGCTTTCGAACGCACGGTGAGCCAGAACATCAGCAACAGGTAGATCCAGACGCCGGCATTCCAGCCAATGAGGATCTTGCTGATCGGCGAATCGGCCGGAGCCAGAATGCCCACCGCGATGCCCAACAGGATGGCGGCGGACAGGCGAGGGTGGGTGCGTGCGAGGAAGATCATGGAGGCTCGTTGGTTCGGGGCATTGCAAACACCTTAGCCCAGGTGACCACATTCTTGAAATCAATGAAGCCCCCCTGTAGGAGCGAGCTTGCTCGCGATGGACTCCCAGGCACCGCGTTTATCCAGCAGACACGCGTTATCGTTAACGACCATCGCGAGCAAGCTCGCTCCTACAGGGTGGTGTGTGGGTTAGCGCTTGCGCACCAGCTTCATCACCACCACAAAAAACACCGGCACGAACACCACGGCCAAGGTCGCGGTGATCATCCCGCCGATCACCCCGGTGCCGATGGCCTGCTGGCTCGCGGAACTGGCGCCAGTGGCAATCGCCAGCGGCACCACGCCAAGAATGAACGCCAGCGAGGTCATGACAATCGGCCGCAACCGCAGGCGTGCCGCTTGCAAGGTCGCATCGATCAGGTCGTGGCCTTCGTCGTACAGGCTCTTGGCGAACTCGATGATCAGGATCGCGTTCTTTGCCGACAGGCCGATGATGGTGATCAGCCCGACCTTGAAGAACACATCGTTGGGCATCCCGCGCAAGGTCACCGCCAGCACCGCGCCGAGCACACCCAGCGGCACCACCAGCAGCACCGAGGTGGGGATCGACCAGCTCTCGTACAACGCCGCCAGGCACAGGAACACGATCAACAGCGACAACCCCAGCAGGATCGGTGCCTGGCTGCCGGACAATCGTTCCTGCAACGACAACCCGGTCCATTCCTGGCCCAGGCCTGCCGGACCTTGCGCCACCAGCCGCTCGATCTCGGCCATGGCCTCGCCGGTGCTGTGGCCCGGCGTCGGTTCACCGGAAATGCTGATTGCCGGGTAGCCGTTGTAGCGGGTCAACTGCGCCGGGCCCTGAGTCCACCTGGCCTGCACGAAGGCCGACAACGGCACCATTTTGTCGTGGGTGTTACGCACGTGAATCTTCAGCAGGTCAGCCACCTGACTGCGCTGGTCGCCCTCGGCCTGCACCACGACGCGCTGCATCCGCCCCTGATTGGGAAAGTCGTTGATGTAGGCCGAGCCCACGGCCGTGGACAGCACGTTGCCGACGTCGGCAAAGGACACACCCAGCGCGTTGGCCTGCTTGCGGTCGACGATCAGTTGCACCTGCGGTGCCTCGGCCAGGGCGCTTTCGCGCACGTTCATCAGGATCGGGCTTTTTTCGGCCGCCGCGAGCAGGTCGGTGCGAGCCTCCATCAACTTCTCATGGCCGAGGCCGCCGCGATCCTGCAGGCGAAATTCGAATCCGCTGGAGGTACCCAGGCCATCCACGGGCGGTGGCAGTACGGCAAATGTCACCGCGTCCTTGATCTGGCTGAGGGCAACGTTGGCCCGGTCGGCAATCGAGCTGGCCGAATCGTCGCTGCCACGCTCGGACCAGTCTTTGAGCGTGCTGAACGCCAGCGCCGCATTCTGCCCGCTGCCGGAGAAGCTGAATCCGAGAATCACCACGCTGTCACGAACGCCCGGCTCCCCGGCGTTGTGCGCTTCAACCTGCTCGGCCACCTGCACTGTGCGGTTCTTGCTCGCACCCGGTGGCAATTGAATGTCGGTAATGGTGTAACCCTGGTCTTCCACCGGCAGGAACGAGGAGGGCAGGCGACTGAAGCACACGGCCAGACCCACCAGCAACACACCGTAGATCAGCAGGAAACGCCCGCTGCGTTTCAGTGCATAGGCAACCCAGCCTTGATAGCGTTCGGTCAGTTGCTCGAAGCGACGGTTGAACCAGCCAAAGAAGCCAGTCTTTTCGTGGTGTTCGCCCTTGGCAATCGGCTTGAGCAACGTCGCGCACAGGGCCGGGGTCAAGGTCAGGGCGAGGAACGCCGAGAACAGGATGGACGTGGCCATCGACAGCGAGAACTGCTGGTAGATCACCCCGACCGAGCCCTGCATGAACGCCATCGGAATGAACACCGCGACCAGCACCAGGGTGATGCCGATGATGGCCCCGGTGATCTGCCGCATGGCCTTGCGCGTGGCTTCCTTGGGCGACAAGCCCTCGGTGGCCATGATCCGCTCGACGTTCTCCACCACCACGATGGCGTCGTCCACCAGAATGCCGATGGCCAGCACCATGCCGAACATGGTCAGCACGTTGATCGAAAACCCCAGCGCCAGCATCGTTGCAAAGGTGCCCATCAGCGCCACCGGCACTACCAACGTCGGAATCAGTGTGTAGCGGATGTTTTGCAGGAACAGGAACATCACCGCGAACACCAGCAACATCGCCTCGCCGAGGGTGTAGACGACCTTGGTGATCGAGACTTTGACGAAGGGCGAGGTGTCGTACGGGATCTTGTATTCGACGTTCGCCGGGAAGAAGCGCGACAGCTCATCCATCTTCGCCCGCACCAGGGTCGCGGTGTTCAGGGCGTTGGCACCGGGCGACAACTGCACGGCGACGGCGGTGGATGGCTTGCCGTTCAGGCGCGTGGAAAACTGATATTCCTGGCTACCGATCTCGACCCGCGCCACGTCGCTGATGCGCACGGTAGAACCGTCCGGATTGGCCTTGAGGACGATATCGGCAAACTCTTCGGGGGCCGACAGCTGACCCTTGACCAGAATGGTTGCGGTGATTTCCTGAGTGGTGCGGGTCGGCAGATCGCCGATGCTGCCGGCCGACACCTGGGCATTTTGCGCGACGATGGCAGCATTGACGTCCGCCGGTGTCAGGTTGAAGGCGAGCAGCTTCTGCGGGTCGATCCAGATCCGCATCGCCCGCTCGGCGCCGTACAACTGTGCCTTGCCGACGCCGTCCAGGCGCTTGATTTCGTTCATCACATTGCGCGCCAGGTAATCGCTGAGCGCTACGTCGTCGAGTTTGCCGTCGCTGGAGGTGAGGCTGATCAACAGCAGGAAACCGGAGGAGACTTTCTCCACCTGCAAACCTTGCTGGATCACCGCTTGGGGCAGGCGTGACTCCACGGCTTTCAGGCGGTTCTGCACATCGACCTGAGCCAATTCCGGGTTGGTGCCCGGCTGGAAGGTGGCCTTGATGGTCGCGCTGCCGAGGCTGCTCTGGGATTCGAAATACAACAGGTGATCGGCGCCGTTGAGCTCTTCCTCGATCAGGCTGACCACGCTCTCGTCCACGGTTTGCGCCGAAGCGCCCGGGTACACGGCGTAAATTTCGACTTGTGGCGGCGCAACATTCGGGTATTGCGCCACTGGCAGTTGTGGAATGGCCAGCGCACCGGCCAGCAGGATGAACAGGGCAACCACCCAGGCGAACACCGGGCGGTCGATAAAGAACTGCGGCATAAAAAAGCGTCCTGCTTACTGACCAGTCACCTGGGCAAGTGGAAGAGGGGTGTCGTCGATCTGCACTTTCTCGCCGACGCGAGCGTGCTGCAGACCCTCGATGACGATGCGGTCGCCTGCTTTCAGGCCGCTGGTGACGATCCAGCGATCGTTCTGCACGGCGCCCAGTTCGACCGGTTGCTGGCCGACCCGCTGTTCGCCGTCGAGCAACAGCACCTGGGCGATGCCGGCGCTGTCGCGCTGGATCGCCCGTTGCGGCACGCTGATGCCCTGCTGGTTGACCGCTTGTTCCAGTCGTACGCGCACGAAACTGCCGGGCAGCAAGTCAAGGTCGGGGTTGGGGAACTCACTGCGCAGAATGATCTGGCCGGTGCCCGGGTCGACGGTGATGTCGCTGAACAGCATTTTGCCCGGCAGCGGGTAGAGGCTGCCGTCATCCTGAATCAGCGTGGCCTTGGCCTGGTCCTGGCCGACCTGCTGCAACTGGCCGGAACGGAAGGCGCGGCGCAGCTCGTTGAGTTCTCGGGTGGACTGGGTGAGGTCGGCGTGAATCGGGTTCAGTTGCTGAATCAGCGCCAGCGGCGTGGTTTCGTTCTGCCCGACCAGCGCGCCTTCGGTGACCAGCGCGCGACCGATACGCCCGGAAATCGGCGCCGTGACTGTGGCATAACCGAGGTTCAACCGGGCGCGCTCCACCGCCGCCTTGTTGGCGGCGACGTCGGCGGCGGTCTGCCGGGCGTTGGCCCGGGCGTTGTCGTAGTCCTGGCCGCTGATGGCCTTTTCGTCGATCAACTGGGCGTAGCGCTGTTCCTGCAATCTGGCCTGGAACGCATTGGCCTCGGCCTTGCGCAATGCCGCTTCAGCGCTGTCCAGATCAGCCTTGAACGGCGCCGGGTCGATGCGGAACAACACATCGCCCTGTTTCACGTCACTGCCTTCACGGAAGGTCCGCTGCAAGACCACGCCGGCCACGCGGGCACGCACTTCGGCCATGCGCGGCGCAGCAATCCGTCCGCTCAGTTCACTGCTGATGGTCAGTGGCCGCGCTACGATGGTCTCGATGCGCACCGTGGCCAGCGGCGCCTGTTCCTCGGCATTCGTGGACTTGTCACACGCACCCAGTGTCAACGCCAGAGCAATCAGACTGAGCCTGGCAAGCAGATTCTTCGACATGTAATACCCCAATAAAGACCCCAGCATCCTACTGGGCGAAGGCGAGGGTAGCGGTGAAGCTTTGTTGGTGCTGTGTGAAATTGTGTAAGGGTTTTACTCAGGGACGAGTGAGGGCGTATATCCTTCAGTCCTTGATTTCTATTGCGCCTGATAGATAGCTATCGCGAGCAGGCTCGCTCCTACAGTTGAAATGCGGTCACCTGTAGGAGCGAGCCTGCTCGCGAAAAGGGTTTATCCGGCGCCACAGCTCTTTCTGGAAACACCCCATGCCCAACATCCTCCTGGTCGAAGACGACACCGCCCTCGCCGAACTGATTGCCAGCTACCTGGAACGCAACGGTTATTCCGTCAGCGTGATCGGTCGTGGTGACCATGTGCGCGAACGTGCGCGGCTCAATCCGCCGGACCTGGTGATCCTCGACCTGATGCTGCCCGGCCTCGACGGCTTGCAAGTCTGTCGCCTGCTGCGCGCCGATTCGGCGACCCTGCCGATCCTGATGCTCACCGCCCGCGACGACAGCCACGACCAGGTCCTGGGCCTGGAAATGGGTGCCGACGACTACGTGACCAAACCCTGCGAGCCGCGGGTGCTGCTGGCCCGGGTGCGGACCTTGTTGCGCCGCAGCAGCCTCAGCGAGCCGCAGACCGCCAACGACCGCATTCTGATGGGCAACCTGTGCATCGATTTGTCCGAACGCACCGTGACCTGGCGCGAGCAATTGGTGGACCTGTCCAGCGGTGAGTACAACCTGCTGGTGGTGCTGGCCCGGCATGCCGGTGAGGTGTTGAGCCGCGACCAGATCCTGCAACGCCTGCGCGGCATCGAGTTCAACGGCACCGACCGTTCGGTGGACGTGGCGATTTCCAAGCTGCGGCGCAAATTCGACGACCACGCGGGCGAGGCGCGCAAGATCAAGACCGTGTGGGGCAAGGGTTACCTGTTCAGTCGTTCCGAGTGGGAATGCTGAGCCGATGTTCAGAATCCTCTTTCGTTTGTACCTGGTGACCATCGTCTCGTTCAGCGCGGCGATCTATCTGGTGCCGGATCTGGTGGTCAAGGTGTTCCACGAGCGCTTTGTCACCTACAACCTCGATTACTCCCGCGGATTGCAAACGCTGATCGTCAAACAGTTTCACGCAGCCCCGGCCGGGCAGTGGCCGGCCCTGGCGGCTGAAATGGACAAGGACTTCAATCCACTGCACATCGTGCTCAGTGGCAATGACGACAGCAGCCTGACGCCTGATGAACAGCAGCGCTTGCGCCGCGGCGAGAACGTCGTGCGCGTCGGCGACTGGGGCTGGCGCACGCTGGCGGTCGCACCGCTGAATGAGCGCACCGTGGTGCAAATGGTCGTGCCACCCGATCCGCTGGACGTCAACCTGTTGTACTGGAGCATCAACGTGCTGATCGGCGCGACCATGCTCGCGTGTCTGTTGCTGTGGCTGCGCCCGCACTGGCGTGATCTGGAACGTCTCAAGGGCGCGGCCGAACGCTTTGGCAAGGGCCACTTGAGCGAGCGCACGCAAATTTCCCCGAGTTCCAACATCGGCAGCCTGGCCAGCGTTTTCGACACCATGGCCGGCGACATCGAGAACCTGCTCAACCAGCAACGGGATTTGCTCAATGCGGTGTCCCACGAGTTGCGCACCCCGCTGACGCGCCTGGACTTCGGCCTGGCGCTGGCGCTGTCCGACGACTTGCCGGCGGCCAGCCGCGAGCGCCTGCAAAGCCTGGTGGCGCACATTCGGGAACTCGATGAACTGGTGCTGGAGTTGCTGTCCTACAGTCGCCTGCAAAACCCGGGGCAGTTGCCGGAGCAGGTCGAGGTGTCGCTGGATGAGTTCATCGACAGCATCCTTGGTAGCGTCGACGAAGAGCTGGAATCCCCGGAAATCGTCATCGACGTGCTGCTCCACGGCCAGCTCGAACGCTTCAGCCTGGACCCGCGCCTGACCGCTCGCGCCCTGCAAAACCTGCTGCGCAACGCCATGCGCTACTGCGAGAAGCGTATCCAGATCGGTGTTCAGGTGTATGTCGGCGGTTGTGAGATCTGGGTCGACGATGACGGCATTGGCATTCCGGATGACGAGCGTGAGCGGATTTTCGAACCGTTCTACCGCCTCGACCGCAGCCGCGACCGCGCCACGGGTGGTTTCGGACTGGGGCTGGCGATCAGCCGCCGCGCGCTGGAGGCCCAGGGCGGCACGCTGACGGTGCAAGCCTCGCCGCTGGGCGGGGCGCGGTTTCGCTTGTGGTTGCCGGCTTCGGCCTGATTACGACAAGCGGCAGCTTCTTCTGTCAACTTTGACAGTAGCAAGACGCTGCGCTTGCGCGTTTCATTGGTCTGCGACCTCAAGAGAAGGCGGCAGGCTGGAGGAAAAGAATGAGCGCGCCAACAATAAGAGTCAGCGGGCGAGGCACGATCAGTGCAATCCGGGATGTCAAAGTCGAGAGTGTGTCGACAAAATTCGCGATGGTCCTGCCCGATGGCGGCTATAGCAGATTGGCGATCAGGATCGGACCCAACATCACCGCAGAGGGTCGCGCCTGTTTTCTGGTTGGCGATGCAGTGAAATATACGATGACGAAGGGGGCAGACGGAGAGCTGCTGAGCGCACACGACCTTGAGCGGGTGGGCGTCGATGTCTGGACAACGTGATGGCTTGCGGGGTCTTTTTCGATCTCGCAAGCCATTGTCTGTGCTTCAAGCGCTCAAACGACTGCGCAACAGCTTCGCCATCTCCTCCAGATCCGCCATCGGCTGATGCCCGATGAGCATCCAGGCGTGTTCCATGTCGGCCCAATACACGATGTTCATCTCGCGCCGCTGTTCCCGGGCGAAATGGCGGCTGCCGCTGTTGGAGCGGGTGACGCACAGCGCCATGGGGCCGTGCTCCGGATCGAGGTAGGTGATCTGGGCGATGGGCACACCGTCGTACTCGAGGATTTGCGCGCGCTTGAACTCGGCACGGGGCAGGCTCAGTTTTGCCGGCGCGAGGTCCAGGCCCAGACGCTCATCGATGGTCCGCAGTTGTGCCCGTTGCGCGGCTTCATCAGCGGGTAAATGATCCAGCGTTTGCGGCACGTAGAGCGCCATGTAATCGGCCACCTCACCGCGCCAGTTGTGTGTCAGCCGACTCGCTTGCCAGCCGAGAAACAGCCGGTCCGCCAGCACGCCGCCGGCCAACAGTGCGGCCGCGGCGGCAAGGAACCAGCGCCGGTTGAGCCCGGGGCGGACGGGCGAGGGCAGCGTCGCGAGCATGGCTTGCAGGCGATCCACCGGCGCCTGTCGGGCCAGTTCATCGTAGGCGTCCTTGAACGGCAGGCTGCTGCGATCGAGCCATTGCAGGCGCAGGCTGAGCATCGGATCAGCAATGATGGCCGCGTCGATGCGCGAGCGCTGCTCGGCATCGAGTTGGTCGTCGAGGTAAGCCACCAGTTGTTCGTCCGAGGTTCTCGTACTCATCAATGTTCTCCTCGGTAAGGGTGCGGCACCGCGTGCAATGGTGGATATTCGGCCAGTTTCGCCCGAGCGGCGGCCAGGCGACTCATCACCGTGCCGATGGGCACTTGCAGCACGTCGGCGACTTCGCGGTAGGACAAGCCTTCGACGTAGGCGAGAAACACTGTTTCGCGCTGGGTCTCGGGCAACGCATCGACGCGACGGATGACCTGTGCCGCCAATACATGGGTCTGGGCCACGGATTCACCATCGAACGACAAGGCCTCATCGGCATCCACCTGGCCCTGACCCTGACGCACCCGCTGGGAGCGGACTTCGTTGAGCCAGATCGAATGCAGAATGCTCAGCAGCCAGCGGTCCATGCGCGTTCCCGCCACGAATTGCGCGGCCCGCTCCAGCGCCCGCACACAGGTGGCCTGCACCAGGTCATCGGCGACATGCCGTTGCCGGGACAACAGCAGGCCGTAGCGCCATAAACGCGCCAGATGCTGGTTCAGTTCCGTTCGTATTGTCTGATCGCTGGCGATGGCGACCTCCGTCCGCTCAGGTTTTCAGGTTTTCGATGAGTCGTTGATGGCTTCGGCGAGGTCCTGGTACTCCTCGCATTGAGTGCTGCCGCAGATGGATCTGATCTGCTGCAGTTGCTCCTGCGCGAGATCCAGCCGGCCTTTGATCACATAGGCCTCGCCGAGGTATTCGCGGACTTGTGCGTACTGCGGGTCGAGTTTCACCGATTGCAGGTAATAGCCGATGCCTTCGTCGGTACGCCCCAGTTTACGCGTGGCGTAGCCGCGATAGTTCAATGCTTTTGCCGTATTTGGCTGTTTCAGCGTGTCGAGCAGGGCCAGGGCTTCTTCGTAACGTCCGTCCTTGGCCAGTTGCCAGGCGTAGTTGGTGCGGTCTTCGTCCGGCACCAGGTTGCTGGTCTGCCTGACGCACCGATGCGATCGGGTATCCAGCACCTGACCTTTCGGGCAGTTGGGCCGGCTGGGCATATCGTCACCGCCACCACCACCGTTGGCCAGGGCGAGGGAGCCGGACAACGCAACGGTCAGCAACAGCGGGGTCATCAGAACGGCAACACGAATATTCATGGGCTTTGCTCCAGAGGTTCATGCGTTTCAGATCAGGTCGCGCCCCGTCAGGCGCAATGCAAGGTCGATGTGATGTGAACACCGCAGCATGAAAAATTATTCGTTGTGGGAGCGAGCCAGCAAACGAATAGGAGCCCCCGCCGCCCAGGCCTGGATATTCTCGATCATTTGCGAGAAAAACAGCTGGTAGTTCTGTTGGCTCACGTACCCGATATGGGGGGTTGCCAGCACGTTATCCAGGGTCCGGAACGGATGGTGCGCAGGGAGCGGCTCCTGCTCGAAGACGTCCAGTGCGGCACCGGCCAGCCGTTGTTTCTGCAGTGCCTTGATCAGTGCCGCTTCATCGACAATCGGTCCGCGAGCGGTGTTCACCAGCAGCGCCGTGGGTTTCATCCAGCCAAGCGCCTGTGCATCCACCAGGCCCCGACTGCGGTCGCTGAGCACCAGGTGCACCGACAGCACGTCGGCCTGTTCGAACAGTTCCTGCTTGCTGACATGGGTCACACCGACTTGCGCCGCACGTTCGGCCGTGAGGTTTTCACTCCAGGCGATCACGCGCATGCCGAACACCTGACCGAACTGCGCGACACGCTGGCCGATGCTGCCCAGGCCGAGGATGGCCAGCGTCTTGCCGTGCAGGTCACCGCCCAGGCCTTGTTGCCACTGACCGGCACGCAGGGCATTGGCTTCGACCACCAGGTTGCGGGTTGCGGCCATGATCAGCGCCCAGGTCAGCTCCGGTGCGGCGTGTTTGTAGCTGTCGGTGCCGCAGACCTGAATGCCCAGCGCAGCGGCGGTTTTCAGGTCCAGGGCGGCGTTGCGCATGCCGCCGGTCACCAGCAGTTTGAGTTTCGGCAGGCGGCGCAGCAGGTCTTCATTGAAACGGGTGCGTTCGCGCATCACGCAGATCACCTCGAACCCGGCCAGGCGCTCGGCCAGGGATGGGTTATCGGTGGGGTAGTCATGGAGAAAACTCACCTGGCCGACGCAGTCCAGCGCCGACCAGTCCACCACATCCCGCGCCACATCCTGCCAATCATCAAGCACTGCAATCTGCACGGGCATCAGCCTTTCCTCTTCAACGCACGGGGTTGGTCTTGTTCAGCCAGGCGAGCATGGCCTGGTGGAATTCTGCCGGTTCTTCCATCTGTGGCGCGTGGCCCATGCCAGGGAATTCGACCAGCGTGGACTGGGGAATCAGCTTGGCCACCTGTTTGCCGAGGACCTCGTAGTGCCCGAGCTTCGCCTTGACTTCGGGGGGGGCGATGTCACTGCCGATGGCGGTGGTGTCGGACGTTCCGATCAACAGCAGGGTCGGCACTTTCAGGTCCTTGAATTCGTAGTACACCGGTTGGGTGAAGATCATGTCGTAGATCAGCGCCGAGTTCCACGCGACTTGCGTATGCCCCGGACCTTTGTTCAGGCCGGCGAGCATGTCGACCCAGCGATCGAATTCCGGCTTCCAGCGGCCACCGTAATAGGTGTTGCGCTCGTAGGTGCGGATCCCGTCGGCGCTGAGTTTGAGTTCGCGTTCGTACCATTGGTCAACGGTGCGATAGGGCACACCGAGGGCTTTCCAGTCTTCCAGGCCAATGGGGTTGACCAGCGCCAGTTGCTCGACCTGTTCGGGGTATAGCAAGGCATAGCGGGTGGCGAGCATGCCGCCGGTGGAGTGCCCCAGCAGGGTGGCTTTCTGGATGCCCAGGGCCTTGAGCAATTGTTGGGTGTTCGTCGCCAGTTGCTGGAAGCTGTACTGATAGTGCGCCGGTTTGCTGGAGGTGCAGAAGCCGATCTGGTCCGGGGCGATGACCCGATAGCCGGCGTCGCTGAGGGCTTTGATCGAGGTCTCCCAGGTGGCACCGCAGAAATTCTTGCCGTGCATCAACACCACGCTGCGACCATTGGCCTTGCCGTGGGCGGCGACGTCCATGTAACCCATTTGCAGGGACTGGCCCTGGGATTCGAGGGCGAAGTGCTTGAGGGTGTAGGGGTAGTCGAAACCTTGCAATTGGGGGCCGTATGCCGGTCCTTCGGCGTGGGCTATGGCGGGCAGGGCGGCGGTCAGCAGCAGGCCGGGTAACCAGCGGGTGAGGGGACGCGACATGGGAGAGCTCCATATGATAGCCGCCGATGCTGGACCGGCTCGATTAGGGCGATATTAAACACAGGCAATCGCCACCCTCGATGGTTCACCCCATCCAGCCCAGAGTCGCCATGGCCAGCACGCCGTAGCGGGCGCCTTTGGCCAGGGTGACGATCAGCAGGAAGCGCCCCAGCGGTTCGCGCATGACCCCGGCGACCAGCGTCAGCGGATCGCCGATCACCGGCAGCCAGCTGAGCAGCAATGACCAGTGGCCAAAGCGTTGGTAATGCCGCCGGGCTTTTTCCAGGTGTCGGGGGCCGACCGGAAACCAGCGCCGGTCGCGGAACCGCTCGATCCCGCGCCCCAGCCACCAGTTAAGCAGTGACCCAAGAACGTTGCCGAATGTTGCCACTGCCAGCAGTGCCCAGTGCCAATACCGATCGCTGAGCAACAGGCCCACCAGCACGGCTTCGGATTGCAGCGGCAGCAGCGTGGCGGCACCGAATGCCGCGAAAAACAGCCCGAGGTACGCGCCGGACATCAATGGGCGGGGTAATCCGCAACTACCACGTCAGTGCCATCCTTTTTCAGGCCAATGACCTGATAGGCATCGCTCATGCCGTCCATTTCCATGCCGGGCGAACCCATGGGCATGCCGGGGGCGGCGACGCCCAACAGATCGTCGCGCTTGCTCAGGGCCAGGACCTGGTCGGCCGGGACATGACCTTCGACGAATTTGCCGTTGATCAACGCGGTGTGGCACGACGCCAGGCGCGGCGGCACACCGTGCTGTTGCTTGAACTCACTCATGTTGGCTTCGACGTGGTCTTCGACCTTGAAACCATTGGCCTGCAGATGAGTGATCCATTTTTTGCAGCAGCCACAGTTGGCGTCGCGATGCACCTCGATCGGGATGAGGTCGGCGGCCTGGGCCAGGGAGGACATGAGCAGGGCGCTCAGGGCGATCAGACGCAGAGGGTTTCGCATGGGATTCGTCTCGGCTAACGGGCGAAAAAAACGCATTTTGACCCTTTTTACTGGTCGGGCATTCAAGGAGTGTTTCTAATTGCTACAAAAAACCGCTGTTAGATGATGGTAGATCATCGCTGTCAGGCAGATGAGGGGCACATTACAAAAACGTCAGGTTGAAATGCCGAGGGTAAGTATCGGTGTTGATGAAAACCAACTAGTCGCTATGTAAGAAAAGTCTGAAGGACCATTCTTCAAAGTGCGAATATCTAATAAACAATAAGTTTTACAGCATGTATCTGAATTGTACGAGAATTGTTAAAACTCCGAATTAAGGTTTGGTGGCTTCAAGTGCTCCGGCCGATACTCCCGACCTCCTAACTTGGTCAAGCAAGGAGTTTTCAATGACTATCGGTTATACCGGCGCCTGGACTGCGAAAGCGGGCTTGTTGGTTCGAGATACCGCCAGCAGATCAAAGTCTGTTCCCCAGAGCGTCAAGGTCAGGCAGATGCTTGACCTGGTGGGCAACAATCCAGTCGAACTGGATACAGTCAAGATGGACAAGATGAAATTGCGCAAGCAGATGAAGGGTTTTGATCCTACTGATATTTCGGTCAAATCCATGGGCAGTCTCAGTGTCTTTCTGAAAGAGCGTGGCCTGATCAGCGATGTGACGGCGGTCACGCTGAGCAATGCCGGTGACAAGTTCGACCGGTTTGGTATCAAGGACCCTGACGCTAAGTTCAATGCGCTGGAATATTTCGCCACGCAACTGGAGAACATCCAGAACAACAATCTGAAGGGTAACAAGTACGCCAACTACCTGATTCCCGAGTTCAAAAAAGCGATCTACGTGCTGCAAAACCTGGAAACTTACGGCAAGAACAACGGCCCCATGGTGAGGCCCGGCAGTGTTCTCTCGGAAGAGGCCTGACGCCGTGTTGCCCGGCCCGCCCTAATGCCAGTCAGTTAAGGGATCGACCAGCGCTGATTAACCTGTGGCGAGGGAGCTTGCTCCCGCCGGGCAGCGCAGCGGCCCCAACAAATGGGCCTGCTGCGCAGTCCAGCGGGAGCAAGCTCCCTCGCCACGGGTTCAGTGTCTCGGCTTAACTGATCGGCATTACGGCCCGCCCGGTTCATTGAGCGGGCCGGCGACCCTTACCGGTCGAGCAGTTTCATGACCTCTTCCGGATAACGCAGGCCTGCGGTGGCATTCGCCGGAAAGATCGCTTCCAGCGCGTGCAGTTCTTCGGCGTTCAGCGTCACCTCCAGAGCAGCCACGTTTTCTTCCAGATATTTACGTTGCTTGGTGCCCGGAATCGGAATCAGGTAATCACCCTGGGCCAGCACCCACGCCAGCGCCAGTTGCCCCGCCGTCACGCCTTTCTCTGCCGCCAGCGCTTGTACCTGTTGCACCAGTAGCAGGTTTTTCGCGAAGTTTTCGCCCTGGAATCGCGGGCTGAAGCGGCGGTAGTCATCCGCCGCGAAATCATCCGGACTTTTCAACGCGCCGGTCAGAAAGCCTCGGCCCAACGGGCTATAAGGCACAAAGGCGACGCCAAGGCGCTGGCAGGCCGCCAGGCAACCGTTTTCCTCCTGGTCACGGCTCCACAATGAATATTCACTTTGCAACGCACTGATCGGATGAACCTTGTGTGCCCGTTCCAGGGTCGCCACCGATGCCTCGCTCAATCCCAGGTAACGCACCTTGCCGGCACTGACCAGTTCGGCCATGGCGCCGACGGTTTCCTCGATAGCCACCTGTGGGTCGATTCGGTGCTGGTAATACAGGTCCAGAGTGTCCACGCCGAGGCGTTTCAAGCTGCCATCGATGGACTGGCGAATGTATTCCGGCCGACCGTTGACGCCCCGGGCGGTGGGGTTGGCCGGGTCGCGGACGATCCCGAACTTGCTGGCCAGGAACACTTGATCGCGCTTGCCGGCAATGGCCTTGCCAATCAGTTCTTCATTGGTGTGCGGGCCGTACATATCGGCGGTATCGAGCAGGTTGACGCCCAGTTCCAGCGCGCGATGCAGGGTGGCCGTGGCTTCGCGGGTGTCCGTGCCGGTGGTGTAGAAGTCGGTCATGCCCATGCAGCCCAGGCCGATGGCCGACACCTGCGGACCGTTTTTTCCCAATTGACGTGTGTGCATGAAATCAGCTCCCTGTGAAGTGAGTCGCTATTGTTCGCCTCGACAGAAACAAGATAAACCGGCTAAAACGGCTATCACTATTCGTTAAATCTAAACAATCTGCCGGTGGAGCCAGCAATGGACCGTTTCAACGCCATGCGCGTCTTTACCCGAATCGTCGAACTCGGTGGCTTTGCCAGGGCCGCCGACAGCCTGCAATTGCCCCGGGCCTCGGTGACTATCCTGATCAAGCAACTGGAGGCACATCTGGGGGTGCAACTGCTGCAACGCACCACGCGGCAGATCAGCCTGACGCTCGACGGTGCGGCCTATTACCCGCGTTGCGTGCGCTTGCTGGCGGATCTTGAAGAGACCGAAGCGGTGTTCAGCGCGGCGCGTCACAATCCCAAGGGCTTGTTGCGGGTGGACATGCCGGCGGGAGTGGGGCGTCTGGTGGTGATTCCGGCGCTGCCGCAATTCACGGCCCGTTATCCCTTGATCGAGCTGGAAATAGGTTTGAATGACCGGCCGGTGGACCTGATTCGCGAAGGTGTCGATTGTGTGTTGCGCGGAGGCTCGCCGCTGGACGATTCGTTGGTCGCACGGCCGCTGGTGATGATGGATCAGGTGACCTGTGCCAGTCCTGACTATCTGCAGCGGCACGGAACGCCCCATACCTTGGACGACCTGGACGGGCACCGGATGGTCGAGTACATCTCCAGCAACGCAAAACGCTATGGGCTGGAGTTTGTCGTGGATGGCCAGGTGCAGTCGGTCGATCTGCCCAAGCAGGTGGCGGTCAACAGTGCCGATGGTTATCTGGCAGCGTGCGAGGCGGGGTATGGCCTGGTGCAGACGCCGTACTATCACGTGGCGCGGCAACTGCAGGAGGGGCGATTGCGTGAAGTGCTTGGGGAAGTGCCGCCACCGGGCATGCCGATGACGGCGCTTTATCCGCCGCACCGCCAGTTATCCCGGCGTGTGCGTGTGTTTGTCGATTGGCTGGTTGAGTTGTGTGCCCAGCCCGGCAATGACTTCTATCGAAAGGATTCAGGACATTGAATAGCTGTTAACGATGTTGGTAGTAACCCGGTCCGCGATGGTCGTAGTGGTGATGGTGGTGCCAGCCCCCGTAGGGGTAAACAATGCAACCGCTCAAGGTCAGGATGGCCAGCAGAGGCATCAGCAATGTGATTCGTCGCAACATGTGAAAGTCCTCATGGTTATCGCCGTTATGAAGCCAAAACTCTTCATCGGCTGTAACATGAGACCCCCGCTCGTAGTTGTTTATCCCCGAAACAGGGTAGGCACTTGGCATGCGTATCGATACAAACCGGATACATTTTCAGATTCAGGAACCTGCAATGACTCAGTCGCAACGTTTGAAATACTCGATTCTGATCTCCCTGGTGGTGCTGGGGATCATGTTTGGCCTTTCCTGGTTGCAGAACACCGGCGTCATCAGTGAAAAAATGTTCCAGTACATCGCCATAGGCGTGGCGGTGATCGTGGTGGTCGTCAATGGCGTGATGCGCCGCAAGGTCAAGCCCTGATCATTCGATCATTGGTTGCGCAGAATGGCAGCAGCCTGGGGATGCAGGCTGTAGCTTTTGTCGGGGTTGAGGACAATCACGCCCTCGCTGCACAAGCGCTTGAGCACTTCACGCACGCTTAGAAACGACAAGGGAATGTCCAGCTCCAGCAATTGGCTGTGCACGCCGCGCACGCCAAGGCTGCGGTCGCTTTCGGCGGCCGTCAGCAGGGCATCGATGACTTTCAGGCGGATCAGGCTGGTGCGCAGGCCAAAGCTTTTGAGCAGGATCCTGATCCGCTCGTTGCGGTGGCGATCGGTACGCGGCTCGAATACGCCGACTCCCATGGAAGTACCCTTTGGCGCATTGCTACCGTCCGTTGGCAGTTGCGAGTTGTACATTGCAAAACTCCTTTTCAGAGCCTGATCAGGAAAAAGTGGGCGCTCTTGCAAGACTAGACGCATGAGCAGTGCAAATCATGAAGGCTCGAATGTAGAAAATTTGTCGCCACCGTGTGATCAACCTGTCAGTCCACGCGCCGATGGGCGGTAAAACCCTAAATTTTGGTTCTTCACGCAATCCCGGGGAACACCGATACCTGTAGGAGCTGCGCTCGACCTCGTTGTTTGGTGGTGCACGCGCTCCCCTGTAGGAGCTGCCGAAGGCTGCGATCTTTTGATCTTGATCTTCAGCAATCTCCAGATCGCAAAAGCAAGATCAAAAGATCGTCCGAACGCGGCCCGAGCCTTCGGCAGCTCCTACCGATATTTCGTTATATGTGTTCCCCCGGGATTGCGTGAAGAACCTAAATTTTTGATGTGAGCTTCGTCCCTACAGGGAGGCACGGTGCGCGTGGGTATGCGTAGCTGTAGCCATCGTTTTTTCGATCAGGAGCGAGCGTGATTATTTCCAGCCAGTTAGCCAGGTTGAGCCTGGCGGGTGTGACTCTGGGGTTGAGCCTGGGGCTGAGCCTTGCGGTGAGCGCGAGCGGTACGCCTGCGCAAGCGAGCGCGGACATCCGCCGCACCAGTTTCGGCGTGCCGCACATCCGCGCCGACAACGAGCGCGGGCTCGGCTATGGCATCGGCTATGCCTACGCCCAGGACAACCTGTGCCTGCTGGCGAACGAGATCACCACGGTGAACGGCGAACGTTCGCGGTATTTCGGACCGGATCAGTTCACCGTTGAGGAGCGTGAGAACCTGGTCAGCGATGTGTTCTTCACCTGGCTGAATACCCCGCAGGCCGTCGCCGGTTTCTGGCAGGCCCAGACCCCGCAAGTGCGTGAGTTGGTCGAAGGTTATGTGGCGGGGTACAACCGCTCGTTGAGCGAACGTCGCGCCCAGGGTTTGCCGCCGCAGTGCCAGGGCGATTGGGTGCGCGACATCACGGCAATGGATCTGGTCAAGCTGACCCGGCGCCTGTTGGTCGAAGGTGGCGTCGGCCAGTTTGCCGAAGCCCTGGCCGGTGCCACGCCACCCAAAGCCGTGGCCCAGGCGGCAAACGCGCAGCCGGCGTTCCAGGTGGCCGCGACGCGCATGCAGCGCTTTGCCCTGGACCGGGGCAGCAACGCCGTCGCGGTCGGCAGCGAGCGTTCTTTCAACGGTCGCGGCATGTTGCTGGCCAATCCGCACTTTCCGTGGGTGGGCGGCA
Source organism: Pseudomonas sp. GV085 (assembly GCF_003050925.1). Lineage (GTDB taxonomy): Bacteria > Pseudomonadota > Gammaproteobacteria > Pseudomonadales > Pseudomonadaceae > Aquipseudomonas. Next base: position 247,362 of record NZ_QAOV01000006.1, read on the forward strand.
TGCGTTTTTATCAGATGCACCTGACCATTCCCGGCAAGCTGGACGTGATGGGCGCTGCATTGCCCGGCCTGCCGGTGATCAACATCGGTTTCAATCAACATCTGGCCTGGACCCACACCGTGGATTCGTCCAGACACTTCACGCTGTACCGCCTGCAACTGGATCCCAAGGATTCGACCCGGTACCTGCTCGACGGCCAGTCCTTGCCGATGGACAGGCAGACCCTGACCGTCAACGTCAGGCAGGCGGACGGGCAGGTCCGGGCGATTGCCCATGAAGTCTACAGTTCGAAGTTCGGTCCGGTGGTGCAATGGCCGGGAAAACTGGATTGGGATCATCAGTACGCCTTCAGCCTGCGTGACGCCAATCTGGATAACGACCGGGTCCTGCAGCAGTGGTACGCGATGAACCGCGCCGAAAACCTCAAGGACTTCCAGGCCGCGGTGCACAAGATCCAGGGCATCCCGTGGGTCAACACGCTGGCGGCGGACGATCAGGGGCAGACGCTGTACATGAACCTCTCCGTGGTGCCCAACGTCGGTGTCGACAAGCTGGCGCAGTGCAGCGATCCGCGGATCGGCCTGCAAATGATCATCCTTGACGGTTCCAACAGCGCCTGTGCCTGGGACATCGACCCGCAGGCGCCACAACAGGGTATCTATGCGGCGGACAAGTTGCCGCAATTGCTGCGCAAGGATTTTGTCCAACACGCCAACGATTCAGCCTGGATGGCCAACCCGGCGCAACCGCTGACCGGCTATTCGCCGCTGATCAGCCAGGATGGCCAGCCATTGGGGCTGCGATCACGTTTTGCCCTGGAGCGATTGAGTACGTTGCCCCAGGTCGGGGCGGCGGATTTACAACACATGGTCATGGACGATCAGGTTTATCAGGCGAATCAAGTGATGCCGGACCTGCTGCAGTTCTGTGCGGCGGATCTGGGTGCCGATGCAAAAACGCTGACGCCACTGTGCGTCAGCCTCAAGGCATGGGACCGCAAGGCCAACCTCGACAGTGGTCTGGGTTTTGTGCATTTCCAGAATGTCATGGCGTCTTTGGAACAAGTGCCGGACGTATGGCGCGTGGCGTTCGATCTTCAGGACCCGCAACAGACTCCGCGTGGACTCGCGGTCGATCACCCGGACGTAGCGAAGGCGCTACGGGCAGCGATGCTGGCTTCGGCTGAACAGGTCAAGGCGTCAGGTCTCAAGCCGGACAGCCGTTGGGGCGATATCCAGGTGGTCAGCAGCGGCGGGCACCAGACGCCAATCCACGGCGGACCGGGGACGCTGGGCGTCTATAACGCCATCCAGAGCGTGCCGCGCAGCGATGGCAAGCGCGAAGTGGTCAGCGGCACCAGTTACCTGCAAGTGGTGACCTTTGACGAAACCGGACCACAGGCCAAAGGGCTCCTCGCGTTCTCGCTGTCCAGTGACCCGGCCTCGAAGTTTTCACGGGACCAGACGCAGGCCTTTTCCAGGAAGCAATGGAGCGTGCTGCCCTTTACCGAGCAACAGATCCTGTCCGATCCGAACTATCAGGTGCAGACGATTCGTCAGCAGGATGCAAGGGTGACTGCGCAGTAAGGTCGTGGAGCATTGCATGAACGCTGAAGGCCGTACCCGCAAGGGTGGCGGCCTTTTCAGCTTTTCGGGGTTTTTTGCGGAATCGCGTTGACCACCAGATTGCCGTTCTGGTTACGGGTCAGGTAGACCGGCAGGACCCGCGGCAAGGATTTCACCAGGCCGTGGATCTCCTTGATGTTGTAGATCCCGCCGATATGGATCGAGCCGGTGCTGTTGTCAGCGACCATCAACGGTTTGTCCAGGTAGCGATTGATCAAGGGCAGTGCATCGCTCAGTGCCAGATCGTCGAGTACCAGTTTGCCCTGGCGCCAGGCCAGCGAACTGTCATTGTCATAGGTCTGGCTGATGCGGGGAATGAAGTCGCCGTGGCGATAACTGGCCTGCATTGCCGGCTCGAGGCGCAAGCCGTCACCGGGCTGGTCGGCGTTGCTGCTGACCAGTATCGAGCCTTCGATCAGATTGACCTTGACCTGGTCTTCATAGATCCAGACGTTGAATTGGGTACCGGTCACGCGAATCCGGCCTTCGGCGGCCTTGACCACAAACGGGTGACGGGTGTCATGGCTGACACTGAAGAAGGCTTCGCCTTTTTTCAGCGTGACTTGCCGTTGATCCTTGTAGTTGCTGTAGGTCAGCTCGCTGCCCAGGTTCAGTTCCACCTGGCTGCCGTCCTTCAGGGTGACCGTGCGAACATTGTCGGTCGCTTCGAAGTGCTGGTACGCGTTCGGTACCCAGCCCAGGTGCCAGCCGCCATAACCGACCAAAGGCAGTGCCAGTGCGCATATCGCCGCGGCAATAGCCAGGCGCCGCCACGGGTTTTCGGGGTGAGTGCGAATCAGCGGCGCGACGGGCTCGGGACGGGGCAGGTCGCCAGCGACATCCCAGATCTGCAGCATCGCTTCGTACTCGAAGGCATGGAGCGGATGCGCATCACGCCATTGCTCGAACGCCTGGCGCTCTTGCTCGGTGCAGTCATTGGCGTGCAGACGCATACACCAATGCGCAGCGGCATCGGTGATGGCGTCGTATTCGGCTTGCGAGAGCATGTGGTCGGTCATTGGCTCATCCTGATTTCGTGCATTCTAACCTTGGGGGGAAGTTTGCGAGAACATCAGTCATGGCATTTAACCATCAATGTGTATTTTTTTTTCAACGCCTCACCTCTGGAGCACCTGCTGTCGGGGTAGCAGTCTCCACAGGGCGCGTGAAAAAAAGATCAAGACAAACACCACTGTGCAGCGCAGATCTGCAGATCTGCGCGTTATTACGTCGGGATCAGGTTTCAGTGGTCGTGGCGAGCGGCACCGGGTCCAATTGCCGGCCCATTTCGCAGATCAAAAAGGCGATGGAGTCGGCATTGTGCAAAATGACGTCGGTTCGGAACTTCGAATCCTGCCCGTTCAAAAAAGCTTCCCGTGCCTTCTCCATGGTCTTGCTGCCCGTCAGCCGCAGAATGGCCTTGCCGACGTGATAAGAATCCGGAATCGAATCCAGGCTGATCCACGCTCGCAGCCCACTGTTCCAGCGTGCGAACAATTCTTCCTTGGGTGTTTCCATCGACAAGGCTACTCGCTGGAAGTCCAGCTGGGACTGTTTCATTTCTGCGCCATAGGCGGTGATCGATGCCACCAGATCGCTGAACGGTCGCCTGGCCTCAAGGTATGCAATGTCCACAGCCCCGGAAAACAAATGAGCGAACTCATGTATCAGCGTCGCGGCCTGGCTGTGGCCGTCGACGTCGAAGGGTTGTGTCAGACTGGATTTGTACCAGTCCAGTTGTTGATCGAAGAATCTTTCCGTGAAATGCACATGGCGCTGTTGATCCTTGTCCAGGACAAACGCGACGAGGCTGTCCTTCGGGTCCCGGTTTGAACCCACGATAAAACGTCGCGAGTTCATCCAGTCTTCATCAGGGTCGACCAGCGCGTTACAGATGGGAACGATAGCCTGTTTGATTTTGTCGATCAGCGCGTTGTCGACCTGCCCGACATCAAAGAACTGCTTGAGGAAGGTATCAAGCCGTGTGCCCGGGACGAGTTTGCGCAGTTGCACCAGGTTGTGCAGGCTGTTGAACGCGTAATAGCGAGCCATGTCGATGGCCTGTACGATCATGCGGGCTTTTTCGGGATGTTTCGCGTGGATTTCCTCCATCCCCCGGGCCTCGATGTTCAGCACCTGCCTGGCAACATAGGCGCTGGCAAACTGATTGTGCATTTTCGAGAGGGTTTTGCCGAAGTGGACGGTGTGGGTGTCCGGGTCGATCACCAGTTGCTTGTCAGGCGTCGTCAGTAACACGGGGCCTTCTTCCTCGCCTTTGACCATTCGCCAAACCGCCCCGGTCTTGTTCACGCCATACACCTTGCCGGCAATGGCGGCGAATGTTCTCTTGCTGGCCGCTTCGAGATAGGTGCCGTCAGTGCGGTTTTTCGTCAGGTTCTTCAGTTCGACGGTGGTTTCGAACGGTTGCAGTCGTGTACGCAACGGTGATGTCGAACGGACCTGCGACCAGGCTTGCGCAATCACGGGAGTGGCAACTGGTTGAGCGATGGCTTCACCGGTTGTCTGGGCGCTGTCGGCCCATCCTTCAAGCGATAAACGGCCCAACGTCACGATCTGCACCGCACCGGCAATAAACTCCAGCAATGCAGTTTTCCAGTGATGGTCCTGCAGCGCTTCGGCCGAGTTTCGCGCGTCCTTGTAGGCATTCCAGAGAAACTGGAGATACGCGAGTTTGCCCGGTAACAGCCCCGAGAAGAGATTAATTGCGGAGCTGAACAAGTGTTTGACAGCCTCCCAGTCCGACTGGCCTGAAACATGCGACTGGCTGCCGAGCAATCGTGTCAGCAGTTGGGTGTTGTCATGGAAAAAACGGCTGAGTACGTTGCCGCCGATGGGGTTGGACGCAAGAGTCATTTCGCTCAACTGGCCAATAGTGGATTCGAACAGGTTGCGAAACACTGTCTGCTCACTTTCTGGCAGGCGACGTATCAACATTTCCTGCAAGAGTCCCGGCGTATTGAACGCCGAGACCATGCTGGCCTCATTTTCAAACTCTACAAACGGTGAGCCTGCGGGATGGTAGGGGGCATAGAGAATTTGTGGGCCTGCGTTGCCACCGCCAGGGCCGATCAGGTAAAGGCCTAGCGCCTTGACGGCGGCGGCGCCGGTTGTCTTGATCAGTTCCAGTGGCCGGACAATCGCATGTGCCCCCTCAACGGTAGTCCGGGCGATGGCGTCCGGCATGTCCAGTACCTGGCGAAGCAAATCGAAAGCACTACCGGACAGCCGTTGCCGCAGCTTGAGTTCATGGGCGTGTTGCAGCAGTTGCCAGGGCAGTTGCTTGACGAAACGCAGCATTCGGTTTTCGACGTCAGCTGCTTGATTCGACAAGTTGTCGGTGACCTGTCTGGCGTAGTTTTGCGCGATGTTCAATGACAGCAACAATTGACGGACAGCCGCCTGATCCAGCCCGACGGGCAGGGCTTGAAGGGTTGCCGAGCTGACTTTGAACCCGGTGCCCTGTGCGATGTTGACATGGTTCAGGGCGAACTCGGTAAGGCTCCTTGCGGGGCCGACCAAGGCCAGGTCGGGGGTGATCTCGATGTTGTCGGGGTCCAGCGTTTGCGCAGGGAAGCGGCTGCCGAGCAATGACGTCAACGTCTCATGCACATACGACTTGAGGGGTTTGATCCCGTGTAAATAGTCTTTGTCCTCATCAATGCTGTTGCGGTATTGCTCCAGCCATTCAAGGTGCTGACGCTGGTCTTCCAGCGGAGCCATTCCAAGCCAGGCGGGCAGGGACTGCTGCCAACTGATCGCACGGGCTATCGTGGTGGCTCTTGGCAGGTTGGCGTTGAAGGCGGTTGTGGTCAGGGTTTTCAGGGCTTTTTTCTGCTTCGTTTCGCTCAGACCGAAGCTGCGTACGTGTTCGCAGCGAGCCAGAAAGTGTTCGATGGACGATTGCGCGACCCGCTCCAATACAGATCCTTCAATCAGCCGCAGCGGTCCCAGTGAGTAGCGTTGGTGAAAGACGCGCTGGGCCGGGGTGAGGTTGTCCAGCAGCGCCAGGCGTTGTCGTGGGTCAAGCAGGCGGCGGTTCAGCTCCAGCCGTGCACGACTGATGGTGTCAAAGACTTCCAGGCCCTCGGCGGGTGTCCACAGGACCGTCCGGCCGGAATGCGAGGCGTCGAGCCCGCCACGCTCGGTCAAGAGCAAGCAATGGGCCAGGGGCAGGACGTCGCTCTGAGCGGAGCACTCCAGCGTCAATGAATAGGCATCGGGCCGGAAGCCCTTGAGTGACAGACGGCTCTGCCGGTCTGCCTGATCCGCGTTGAATACCGTTTCGACAATGGCCCGGTCTGCATCCCGTAGTGTCGCGCTGAGCCTGCGCAGACTGGCCTCGCCCCGGATGCCGACGGAAAGCGCATGGGCCAGGCGGGGTTTCATGTTTTCCAGATAAACCCGTTGCAAGGCCAGCGAAGCGAGCGGTTGCGCCGCAAAATCTGCGTTGATCAGTGTTTCGATGTCACTGAAAGTCTTGGCGAAAGCTGCCGCGGTATCCGCCAGCACCGCGCAAGGATGCTGATCGCCGGTTAACACGGGCCGTGTGCTCCAGCGTCCGTCGGTCTCCAGTGTCAGCAGCCGTTCGCTGATCATCGAGCGGATATCCAATGCCTTGTCGAACAGGGCGTGGATGTTCACGCTGCCGTCACTGTGACGGAACACCTGCAGGGCATATTCCATGTTCTGCAGTTGCTTGGTGACGATCGCGTCGAAGAGCTTGTGGAAGATCGCGCCGGAAATCACTTCCCCGGTCACATTCGGCCGGTCAAAACCGATGAAACGCTGGCGTTCGTCCAGGCTCAGCAGGCCATAGAGCTCATCCTCGTGACCGGCTGCGCTGAATTTGCTGAGCAGGGTGTCGCGCAAATCCTGATAGTCCTTGAGCACCTGCAGACCTTGGGTGGGCGTATACAGGAACGCACTGCCGGCGTTGACCATCAGTGAGCCGGCCAACTCGACATAGTTGGCCCGGTGCTCCCACAGGCGTACGGTTTCGACCGTCATTGATTGGTTCGCCCGGCTAGCCGTCGAGACCAGCGCATGCAAATCCTGGCTTTGCTCCGGGGTGATGACCCCGGCTTCGCGCTTGAGCAGCAGTTGCACTTGCGCCTGATCGGCGATGGCCCGGCCGAAGAATGCGCGACGCGATGCGCCATCGACACTCGCCGCAGCCCAGAAACCTTCGAGCTGCCTGACCAGCAGGCTGACGAGTTTGCGCGAGATCGTGGTGACGGCGGCTTCCCAGAGTGGCTGGTCGGCTTTTGCCGAGGTTTTTTTCGGATGGGAAAATTCATGGGACTGTCCGGACGGCCAACGCTGATGGCGATAGTGCAGGAGTACCGCTTCACTCAGGGACAGGGAGTTGACCCAGCGTCGCGTCGGATGGCTTTCTCCAGCGCTTTCTTGCGTTGTTGCCAGGTAGAAATTCACTTGGGTCTGGCTCTGGTCCAGGCCGGGAAAAGCTCTAGCCAGCTGTTCACTGAGCAATGCCTCGAGCAGCGATGTCAGGGACGGCAGTGCTTTGAGCTCATCGAGCAGGGCCTGGTCATTGAGTTGCTGATGGCTGGAGAGGGTGTTGCGTTGGTCCTCGAACACGTCGCCTTCGATGGTTTGAAAGTCCAGCTCGATGGTCACGGCTTCCACCACCGCCCTGCGTTGAGACAGCGCCATGAAGGCCAGCAGGTTATCGTCTTCGTCGGCCGCTTTGAGTTGTTTCACCAGCTGTTCGGTCAGGGCCGAACGGTCAGTGAACTTCTGTATCCCGGCGTACGGGGTGTAGAGAATCACGCCGTTGTCATCGGGTGTCGCGGTCAGCAAAAAACTGCCGGCCAGCGCCAAATGTTCCGGTCCCGGTATTTTCAGCAGGATTCTTTTCGCCAGCATGGGCGGCGTTTGCTTATCGCGCAGTGCCTGGCTGGCCAGTTCGATATGGCTGAACCATTCGAAATCCTTTTGCGTCAGCCCGTGGGTTTTGCCCAGTTCTCTCCAGAGGCCGGGCAACGACAGTGCCTCGGGGAAAAACAGCGGAGTTACAGGTGTAGGCATCGTCGAGTCTCGTTCAAGGCGCCATTCAAGGGCGCCTGTGGATTGAGTTTCGAGACTAAAAGCCGGCGCGATGATGCAGGCGGTAAATAGATAACGCACGGGCCGTGAGCATTCGTGACACGGATATACCTCACCGACCCTGAGCGAAAGGTTGACAGGTCGCTCGCCGCGCGTTGTTAATCGGCGGGTCTTTGTACGCTGTTGTTCCCTCCAATAATCAGTCTGGAGCTTCAGATGTCTGCGCCACACGATCACGCATCTACTGCGATCTCGTCACACCTGTCATTCGAAGCGCTGAGCGCTATGCTCGAGAAGATTTTTCTGCGTCACGGCACGTCGGCCGACGTTGCCCGGGTGCTTGCGCAAAACTGCGCCGGTGCCGAGCGCGACGGCGCGCACAGTCACGGGGTATTCCGGATTCCGGGTTATGTTTCGACGCTGCAAAGCGGCTGGGTCAATGGCCAGGCCGTTCCGGTGGTCGAAGATGTGGCTTCAGGGTTTGTGCGGGTCGATGCCGCTAACGGTTTTGCGCAACCGGCCCTGGCGGCGGCACGCGAGTTGCTGGTACAGAAAGCCCGGAGTGCCGGCATCGCGGTGCTGGCAATCCGTAACTCGCACCATTTCGCTGCCTTGTGGCCGGATGTCGAGCCCTTCGCCGAAGAAGGCCTCGTGGCCTTGAGCGTGGTCAATAGCATGACCTGCGTGGTGCCCCACGGCGCCGACCGGCCGCTGTTCGGTACCAACCCGATTGCCTTCGCTGCGCCGCGGGCCGATGGCGCGCCGATTGTCTTCGATCTGGCCACCAGTGCCATTGCCCATGGCGATGTGCAGATTGCCGCACGCGAGGGCAAACGCTTGCCGGCAGGGATGGGCGTGGACAGCCTCGGCCAGCCGACCACAGACCCGAAAGCGATTCTTGAGGGCGGTGCGTTGCTGCCTTTTGGCGGGCACAAGGGTTCGGCATTGTCGATGATGGTCGAGTTGCTCGCGGCGGCACTGACCGGCGGCAACTTTTCCTTCGAATTCGACTGGAACAACCATCCCGGCGCCAAGACGCCCTGGACTGGCCAATTGCTTATCGTGATCGACCCGAGCAAAGCGGTGGGGCAAAGCTTTGCCGAGCGCAGCCAGGAACTGGTGCGGCAAATGCACGGTGTCGGCTTGAAGCGTTTGCCCGGTGACCGGCGTCACCATCAACGCGCCAAATCACAGGTCAATGGCATCGAGCTGGATGCGCAGACACTGGCGAACTTGCGGGAGCTGGCGGAGGAGTGATCCTGTAGGAGCGACGGTGCGGCGATCCGACTTGCTCGCGAAGGCTGCAGTCCAGTCAACATCTCTGTTGAATAGGCTGATGTCATCGCGAGCAAGCTCGTTCCTACAAAGGTCCGGTCGCGTACGCTGGTGGCAGCTATTTTGCCCGGGCAGGCCATCTTGCTGAAAAACCGGCGCAGGACATTTCGTCCTACAGTGTAAGATGTCGCCTATTTTACGCAGCAGGAAATTCCCATGAGCTTCAATCTGGCCGACAAACCCCTCGCCGAGCGCGCTGCGCTTGAAGACGAGAAATCCCGTCTGTTCGAACTCTGGCAAAACAACCTGGGCAAAGCCAAGGGCGAGGCCGCACGGTTGTTCGGCGAGCGGGCCAAACGCAAAGGCAAATGGGCCGAATGGGTGCGCGCCGAGCTGGACGGCATGTCGCCACCGGAGTTCGCCAACATGGTGCGCAGTGAAGTCAATCGCCTGATGGCGGCCAAGTAGGAGCTGCCGAAGGCTGCGATCTGTTGATCTTGAGCTTGATCTTGTTGCGCAGCAGTCGCCGAAAAGAAAACATCAAAAGATCGCAGCCTGCGGCAGCTCCTGCGAGAAACCGGCGACAATCGCCTCGCGCACTTTCAACACCACCGGGTCGAGCTGGGTACTGGTGCGCCAGCCCAGCTCGATCGGGTAGCGCGGCAAGGCCAGGGGGCAGGGCAGCAGCGCCAGTCCGCTGAGCGTTGCGATGCTTTGGGCGGCATGGGCCGGAATGGTCGCCACGGCCCGGCTACCTTTGAGCAAATGCGGCAACGCGGCAAAATGCGTGGTCGAGGCGCACACCCTTCGACTCAGCCCCAGCGCCGCCAATCCTTCATCGGTAATCCCGATAAAACCGCCGGACGACACCAGAATGTGTTCGCGGGCCACAAACTCCTCAAGACTGATGCTCTGCTGGCCCTGGACCAGGCTCGACGGGTCCGCCAGGCACATATAGCCACCTTCCCCCAGCACCTGACGGCTGAGCAGCCGCTCGGCAAACCCGCCCGCGGTAATCGCCAGGTCAATGCTGCGCTCCAGCAATGCCTGGGCGACGATCTGGCTGTGGGTCTGGCGAAAAATCAACCGCAGTTTCGGCGCGCTACGGCCTATTTCCTCGATCAGCCGCCGGCCGTAGGCAATTTCGAAATCATCTGACATTCCTACGGTGACCGAGCGGCCTTCGTACTGTTGCGCGGCCGGATCGACCATCGCCAGGCTCTGCCGGCACTTGTTCAAGGCATCACTGACCACCGGTTTGAGCTGATTGGCCTTGAGCGAGGGGGCCAGGCCTCGTCCGGTGCGCACGAACAGCTGATCGCCATACACCGCGCGCAACCGACGCAAGGCCGCGCTGACGGCCGATTGCGTCACGCCCAGGCGCAGGGCGGCACGGCTGGCGCTGGACTCTTCGTGCAGCGCTTCGAAGACTTTGAGCAGGTTGAGGTCGATGTCGGTGATATTCATTTGGCTCATATCATTCAGCAGTGAGTCGGTCTTTATTGATGATCACGTGGCACCGGAGAATGAGCAACACCTGATGCGAATGGAGTTTTCGAGATGCCCAAATCAATCGTTGCGGCCCTGCAAATCGGCGCCTTGCCCGGTGGCAAGGCTGAAACACTGGAACAGATCCTGTCCTATGAAAACGCGATCATCGAATCCGGCGCCGGGTTGGTGGTGATGCCGGAAGCGCTGCTGGGTGGTTATCCCAAAGGCGAGGACTTTGGCACCCAATTGGGCTATCGCCTGCCGGAAGGTCGCGAAGCCTTTGCCCGCTATTTTGCCAATGCCATCGACGTACCCGGCGCGGAAACCGAAGCGCTGGCAGCGCTATCCGCGCGCACTGGGGCCAATCTGGTGATCGGCGTGATCGAGCGCGCCGGCAGCACCTTGTACTGCACCGCGCTGTACTTTGATCCGCAGATCGGGCTGGTGGCCAAACACCGCAAGCTGATGCCCACCGGCACCGAGCGGCTGATCTGGGGCAAGGGCGACGGCTCGACCTTGCCGGTGATCGACAGCCAGGTCGGGCGCGTCGGCGCGTTGGTGTGCTGGGAAAACATGATGCCGCTGCTGCGCACGGCGATGTACGCCAAAGGCGTGGAGGTGTGGTGCGCGCCGACCGTGGACGAACGGGAGATGTGGCAGGTCAGCATGCGCCACATCGCCCATGAGGGGCGCTGTTTCGTGATCAGTGCCTGTCAGGTTCAGGCATCGCCACAGGCCCTGGGTGTGGAAATCGCCAACTGGCCGGCGGATCGGCCGTTGATCGCCGGCGGCAGCGTGATCGTCGGTCCCATGGGTGACATCCTCGCCGGACCGTTGCGTGACAGCGCCGGGCTGCTCACTGCACAAATCGACACAGACGACCTGGTACGCGCCCGTTATGACTTTGACGTGGTTGGCCACTATGCCCGCCCGGATGTGTTCGAGCTGACCGTGGACGAGCGCGTCAAACCCGGGGTGCGCTTCATCGCTTGATGCCCTGCGGGCTTTGGCCAAAACAGTCAGACAACTTGATAACTTTGACCATTGCCCGCCACCCCGCGCAGAGCGAGTATTTCGCTGTTGATTACGGTTCCCCCAACCTAATAAGAAACACAGAGGGATTCTGGCAATGCGCGATTACTTGTCTGCTACTTCTCAGTTCAATTATCAGCACACCGTCGATGCCGCACTTGCAGGCGATCTGACGGCCCTCAACGCCTGTATCGAGTGCTGTGACCGGCATGCCTTGCCGGGGCGCATCGCGCTGTTCTGGGAAGGCCGCGACGGCAGTAGCGCGGCTTTCACCTTCACCGAACTGCAGGACAAGGCCGCGCGTTTGGCCAATTTCCTGCTGGCCCAAGGCGTGAAGAAAGGCGACAAGGTGGCCGGCCTGTTGCCACGCAATATCGAACTGTTGATCACCGTGTTCGCCACCTGGCGCATCGGCGCGGTGTATCAACCGCTGTTTACCGCGTTCGGTCCCAAAGCCATCGAGCACCGCCTGAGCAGCTCTGGCGCCAAAGTGGTGGTCACCGATGCAGTGAACCGGCCGAAACTCGCCGAAGTCGCCGATTGCCCGACCACGGTGACCGTCACCGGCCCCAAAGGGCAGGGCCTGGTCCGCGGCGATTTCAGTTTCTGGGCCGAACTGGCCAACTATTGCGCCGACTGCGAGCCGGTGCTGCTGACCGGGGAAGATCCGTTCCTGCTGATGTTCACCTCGGGCACCACCGGCCCGTCGAAAGCACTGTCGGTGCCGCTCAAGGCCATCGTTGCGTTCCAGAGCTACACCCGCGATGCGGTGGATCTGCGCCCGGAAGACGCGTTCTGGAACGTCGCCGATCCGGGTTGGGCCTACGGCATTTATTTCGGTGTCACGGGCCCCATGTCCATGGGGCATCCGATCACCTTTTACGATGGCCCGTTCACCCTCGAAAGCACCTGCCGGGTGATCAACAAGTACGGGATTTCCAACCTCACCGGTTCGCCGACGGCCTACCGTTTGCTGATTGCCGGCGGCGATGAATTTGCCAGATCGATCAAGGGCAAGCTGCGTATCGTCAGCAGCGCCGGCGAGCCGCTGAACCCGGAAGTGATCCGCTGGTTCGCCGACAACCTCGGCGTGGTCATCCACGACCATTACGGCCAGACCGAACTGGGCATGGTGCTGTGCAACCACCACGGCCTGGAACATCCGATCCACATGGGCGCCGCCGGTTTTGCCTCGCCGGGCCACCGTATCGTGGTGCTGGATGAGCAATACCAGGAATTGGGCGTTGGCCAGCCGGGCATCCTGGCCATCGACCGCAGCCAATCGCCGATGTGCTGGTTCGCCGGCTACGAAGGCGGGCCGACCAAGGCCTTTGTCGGCAACTATTACCTCAGTGGCGACACCGTCGAGTGGAACCCGGACGGCAGCATCAGCTTCGTCGGTCGCAGCGATGACGTGATCACCACCTCTGGCTACCGGGTCGGTCCGTTCGACGTGGAAAGTGCGCTGATCGAACACCCGGCGGTGGTCGAGGCCGCCGTGGTCGGCAAACCCGATCCGGAGCGCACCGAACTGGTCAAGGCCTTCGTTGTGCTCAGCCCGCAATACCGCGCCGCCCCCGAGTTGGCCGAAGAGCTGCGCCAGCACGTGCGCAAACGTCTGGCGGCGCACTCGTACCCCCGCGAAATCGAATTTGTCAGCGAATTGCCGAAAACCCCAAGCGGCAAATTGCAGCGCTTTATCTTGCGCAACCAGGAAATTGCCAAGGCTCAAGAGGCCGCGGCGAAGAACCTTCCAGCTTGAATCCAGGGAAACAATGATGCAGATCGAGAACAAGATTTTTATCGTCACCGGTGGCGCTTCCGGCCTCGGTGCCGCCACCGCCGAGGTGCTGGTTGCCGCTGGCGCGAAAGTGATGCTGGTGGACATGAACGCCGAAGCCGTTGCCGCCCAGGCCCAGCGCCTTGGCGCGCACAGCGTGGTGGCGGACATCAGCAACGAAGCGGCGGCCGAAGCCGCGGTGCAGGCGACGGTCAAGGCCTTTGGCGGCCTCAATGGTCTGGTCAACTGCGCCGGCATCGTGCGTGGCGAGAAGATCCTCGGCAAGAACGGTCCGCATGCGCTGGCCGGTTTCAGCCAGGTGATCAACGTCAACCTGATCGGCAGTTTCAACATGCTGCGTTTGGCAGCGGCGGCGATTGCCGAAACCGAAGCGGACGCCGACGGCGAGCGCGGCGTGATCATCAACACCGCTTCTGCGGCGGCTTACGACGGCCAGATTGGCCAGGCGGCTTACTCGGCGTCCAAGGGGGCGATTGTCAGCCTGACCTTGCCGGCGGCCCGGGAACTGGCGCGTTTCGGCATCCGTGTGATGACGATCGCCCCCGGCATCTTCGAAACGCCGATGATGGCTGGCATGACCCAGGAAGTCCGCGATTCCCTGGCCGCCGGCGTGCCGTTCCCGCCACGCCTGGGCAAACCGGCCGAGTACGCCGGGCTGGTCAGGCATATCATTGAAAACAGCATGCTCAATGGCGAGGTGATCCGTCTCGACGGTGCCTTGCGCATGGCCGCCAAGTAAGGAGGATTTGTCATGACTCTGTCCAACGATCCAATTGTTATCGTCAGCGCCGTCCGCACTCCGATGGGCGGTTTCCAGGGCGAACTGAAAAGCCTGACCGCGCCGCAACTCGGTGCGGCCGCCATCAAGGCCGCCGTCGAACGTGCCGGTGTTGCCAGTGAAAGCGTCGACGAAGTGTTGTTCGGCTGCGTACTGCCGGCCGGCCTTGGTCAGGCGCCTGCACGTCAGGCAGCGCTGGGTGCGGGGCTGGATAAATCGACCCGTTGCACCACCCTGAACAAGATGTGCGGCTCGGGCATGGAAGCGGCTATTCTGGCCCACGACATGCTGCTGGCGGGCAGTGCCGACGTGGTGGTCGCCGGTGGCATGGAAAGCATGTCCAACGCGCCCTACCTGCTGGACCGCGCCCGTGCCGGTTACCGCATGGGCCATGGCCGGGTCCAGGACTCGATGTTCCTCGACGGCCTCGAAGACGCCTACGACAAGGGCCGCCTGATGGGCACCTTCGCCGAAGAATGCGCCGAAACCAACAGCTTCAGCCGTGAAGCCCAGGACGCCTTTGCCATTGCCTCGACCACTCGTGCGCAGCAGGCGATCAAGGACGGCAGCTTCAAGGCCGAAATCGTCCCGCTGACCGTGACGGTCGGCAAAGAACAGGTGGTGATCAGCGATGACGAGCAGCCGCCAAAAGCCAGGCTGGACAAGATCGCTTCGTTGAAACCGGCGTTCCGCGAGGGCGGTACGGTGACCGCGGCCAACTCCAGTTCGATCTCCGACGGTGCCGCCGCGCTGGTGCTGATGCGCCAGTCCCAGGCACAGAAACAAGGGCTGAAACCGTTGGCGGTGATTCACGGTCACGCGGCGTTTGCCGATACGCCGGGCCTGTTCCCGGTGGCACCGATTGGTGCAATCAAGAAGTTGATGAAGAAAACCGGCTGGTCGCTCAATGAGGTCGATCTGGTGGAAGTCAACGAAGCCTTCGCCGTGGTCGGCATGGCCGCGATGACTCATCTGGAAATCCCCCACGAGAAACTCAACGTGCACGGCGGTGCTTGCGCCCTCGGTCACCCGATCGGGGCGTCCGGTGCGCGGATTATCGTGACCTTGCTTTCGGCCCTGCGCCAGAAAGGCTTGAAGCGTGGCGTCGCGGCGATTTGCATCGGCGGCGGTGAAGCGACGGCCATGGCCGTGGAATGCCTCTACTAAGGCTTTTGCAGTCCCTGTAGGAGCGAGCTTGCTCGCGATGGACGTTAACGATGACGCGGGGCGCCTGGATGAACGCGGTGCCCTGACGTTCTTCGCGAGCAAGCTCGCTCCTACAGGGGGCAATTAAACTTCAAGGATTCACCATGATCCCCAATGACGACCAAACACAAATCCGCGACATGGCCCGGGACTTTGCCCAGGAACGGCTGAAACCGTTCGCCGCCGAATGGGATCGCGAGCACCGCTTTCCCAAGGAAGCCATCGGCGAGATGGCTGGGCTGGGCTTCTTCGGCATGCTGGTGCCGGAGCAGTGGGGCGGATGCGACACCGGTTACCTGGCCTACGCCATGGCCCTGGAAGAAATCGCCGCCGGTGATGGTGCCTGCTCGACCATCATGAGCGTGCACAACTCCGTGGGTTGTGTGCCGATCCTCAAGTACGGCAACGACGATCAGAAGGAGCGCTTCCTCAAACCACTGGCCAGCGGTGCGATGCTCGGCGCCTTTGCCCTGACCGAACCCCAGGCCGGTTCCGACGCCAGCGGCCTGAAAACCCGTGCGCGCCTGGAAGGCGATCATTACGTGCTCAACGGCTGCAAGCAGTTCATCACGTCCGGGCAGAATGCCGGGGTGGTGATCGTGTTTGCGGTGACCGATCCGAGCGCCGGCAAACGCGGCATCAGCGCCTTTATCGTGCCGACCGATTCACCGGGCTACACCGTCGCGCGGGTCGAGGACAAGCTCGGCCAGCATGCGTCCGACACCTGCCAGATCCTCTTCGAAGACGTGAAGGTGCCGGTGGCCAACCGTTTGGGCGAGGAGGGCGAAGGCTACAGGATTGCCCTGGCCAACCTTGAAGGCGGTCGCGTCGGTATCGCTTCGCAATCGGTGGGCATGGCCCGCGCTGCGTTCGAAGCGGCTCGCGACTACGCCCGTGAGCGTGAGAGTTTCGGCAAGCCGATCATCGAGCACCAGGCCGTGGCCTTCCGTCTGGCGGACATGGCGACCCAGATCGCCGTGGCGCGGCAAATGGTGCACTACGCCGCCGCCCTGCGTGACAGCGGCCAGCCGGCCCTGGTCGAAGCGTCTATGGCCAAACTGTTCGCCTCGGAAATGGCCGAAAAGGTATGCTCATCGGCGCTGCAAACCCTCGGCGGTTATGGTTACCTCAACGACTTCCCGCTGGAACGGATCTACCGCGACGTGCGGGTCTGCCAGATCTACGAAGGCACCAGCGATATTCAGCGCATGGTCATTTCGCGCAACCTTTGAAAAGGAGACCTCTGTAGGAGCTGCCGCAGGCTGCGATCTTTTGATCTTGAAAATCAAAGTCAAAAGATCGCAGCCTGCGCCAGCTCCTACAAGGGATCTGGCCTTATGTAAAACAGGAGTTGTTTATGAGCTACGAAACGATTTTGCTGGAAACCCACGGTCGCGTTGGCCTGATCACCCTCAACCGTCCGCAAGCGCTGAACGCGTTGAACGCGCAGATCGTCAGCGAACTGAACCAGGCCCTCGATGGCTTCGAGGCTGACTCGAACATCGGCTGCATCGTCCTGACCGGTTCGAAAAAAGCCTTTGCTGCCGGTGCCGACATCAAGGAAATGGCCGAGCTGACCTATCCGCAGATCTACATCGACGACCTGTTCAGCGACAGCGATCGCGTGGCCAACCGCCGCAAGCCGATCATCGCGGCGGTCAACGGTTTCGCCCTGGGTGGCGGCTGTGAACTGGCACTGATGTGCGACTTCATCCTGGCTGGCGACAACGCCCGATTTGGCCAGCCGGAAATCAACCTCGGCGTGCTACCGGGCATGGGCGGCACCCAGCGCCTGACCCGCGCCGTGGGCAAGGCCAAGGCCATGGAAATGTGCCTGAGCGGTCGTCTGATCGATGCCGTGGAAGCGGAGCGTTGCGGCATCGTGGCGCGTATCGTGCCGAGCGATGAGCTGCTGGACGAGGCGCTGAAAGTCGCGGCATTGATCGCCAAAAAATCGTTGCCGATTGCGATGATGGTCAAGGAAAGCGTCAACCGTGCCTTTGAAGTGAGCCTGGCCGAAGGCGTGCGTTTTGAGCGTCGAGTGTTCCATGCGGCATTTGCGACGCAGGATCAGAAGGAAGGGATGGCGGCGTTTATTGCCAAGCGCGAGGCTGAGTTCCAGGGTAAGTGATGTAGTGTTCTTGCGAGCCTCATCGCGAGCAGGTCGGACCGCCGCACCGTCGCTCCCACATTGGACCTCAGTGTTTATGAGATCCCTTGTAGGAGCGAGCCTGCTCGCGAAAAACCTGAGGGCACCGGGGCGATTCAGGTACCCCGCGTCATCGTTGACCTCCATCGCGAGCGAGCTCGCTCCTACAAGGCTTCACACCAGGTAGTTCTTCAGTTCCCGTGCAATCACCATCCGCTGAATCTCGCTCGACCCTTCATAAATCTGCGTGATCCGCGCATCCCGGTAGTACTTCTCCACCGGATAATCTTCCAGGTACCCGTAACCGCCATGAATCTGAATGGCGGACGAGCAGACCTTTTCCGCCATTTCCGACGCAAACAGCTTGGCTTGTGAGGCCTCCGACAGGCAGGGTTTGCCGGCCGTGCGCAGGCGCGCGGCGTGCAGGATCATCAGTCGCGCCGCGTTGAGTTGCATGTGCATGTCGGCCAGCAAATTGGCGATGCTCTGGTGTTCATTGATCGTCTTGCCAAACTGCACCCGATCACGGGAGTAGGCCAGTGCCGCTTCAAACGCCGCGCGAGCGATGCCGAGTGCTTGAGCTGCGATGCCGATGCGGCCGCCTTCGAGGTTGGACAAGGCGATGGCCAGGCCCTTGCCGCGTTCTCCCAGTAGATTGGCCTCGGGGATGGTGCAGTCGTTCAGAGTGACCGCGCAGGTGTCGGAGGCGCGGATGCCCATCTTGTGTTCGGTGCGATCGACGATAAAGCCGGCGGTATCGGTCGGTACCAGGAACGCCGAGATGCCACGCTTGCCCAAATCCGGATCGGTCACGGCAAACACAATCGCCAGCTTGGCACGCTTGCCGTTGCTGACGAATTGCTTGGCGCCGTTGATCACCCACTGGCCGTCGCGCAGTTCGGCGCGGGTGCGCAGGTTGTGTGCCTCGGAACCGGCCTGGGGTTCGGTCAGGCAGAAGCAGCCGATGACCTTGCCACTGGCCAGGTCCGCCAGCCAGGTCTGTTTCTGTTCTTCGCTGCCATAGTTGAGCACCGGCCCGCAGCCCACAGAGTTGTGGATGCTCATGAAAGCGCCAGTCGCACCATCGCCGGCGGAGATTTCTTCCACGGCCAGGGCGTAGGCGACGTAGTCGACATAGGTGCCGCCCCATTCCTCGGGGACCACCATGCCCAGCAATCCCAGTTCGCCCATCTTGGCCACCAGGCCGTCATCGATCCAGCCGGCCTTTTCCCAGGCCTGGGCATGGGGCGCGATTTCGCCACGGGCAAAATCCCGGGCCATGTCGCGGATCATGACTTGCTCTTCGCTCAATTCGATATCGTGCATGGCTCAGCTCTCGCTCTGGTCAAACCCGCTGAAGAAGCTCGCCACGTGTTCGGCGTCCAGCGCCTCGAGGGTGGGCGGGTTCCAGCGGGGTGTCTTGTCTTTGTCGATCAGCAAGGCGCGTACGCCTTCGATCAGGTCGCCGCGTTCGAACCACTGGCGGTCCAGATGCAGTTCAAGGGCGAAACATTGCTCAAGCGCCAGCTCGCGTCCACGACGGAGCATTTCCAGGGTCACGGCCATGGCCAGCGGCGAGCGGGTTTCCAGCAGGTTGGCGGTGGTAACGGCCCATTCATGGCTGTCGGCGACCGTTACCTGGCGCAGTTTCTCCACAATACTCGGCACATCGGGTTGGGCGAAGAAGTGGTCGATGGCCGGGCGCAAAGTCGCCAGTGGCGCATCAGGCAGCTGCTGCACGGCGAATTTCGCCAACAGGCCCTGCAGGTCCTTGAGCGGCGTGTCGCGCCATTCGAGCTGGTCAAGTTTCTCGTCCAGGGCGCCCAGTTTGTCGCTTTCCAGGTACCAGTCCGCCAGCCCGCAATACAGCGCATCGGCAGCGCGGATTTGTACGCCACTGACGCCGAGGTAAATCCCCAGTTCACCGGGAATGCGCGGCAGGAAGTAGCTGCCGCCGACGTCGGGGAAGTAGCCGATGCCGACTTCCGGCATCGCCAGACGGCTTTTCTCGGTGACCACGCGCAGGTCCGCGCCTTGCACCAGGCCCATGCCGCCGCCGAGGACAAAGCCGTCCATCAGGGCCAGCACCGGTTTGCGGTAGTGGTGGATCGCGAGGTCGAGGGCGTATTCCTCGACGAAGAAATCTTCGTGCAGGGTGTCGCCGCTTTTGAAACTGTCATACAGCGAGCGTATGTCGCCGCCGGCGCAGAAGGCTTTTTCCCCGGCACCGCGCAAGACCACGGCATGCACTTGCGAATCCTGGGCCCAGGCGTCGAGCTGGCGGTGCAGGTTGCGCACCATGTCCAGGGTGAGGGCATTGAGGCCGGTGGGGCGGTTGAGGGTCAGATGACCAATGTGGTTGCGCACTTCGGCCAGCACTTCGTTTTGCATGGCATCCAGGAACTGCGCCCCCTTCGATGAAATCTGAGCAGTCATCACTAACTCCCTGCTTTTATTGTCTTTATCGAGATGCTCGCGCGCGAGCGATGACGGATCGTATCAGTGCAAATTTGCCTTGTACAACCCGGATAAGTGCAGGTTATCTGTGCATTTTTGCATGGTGATGACCGGCACTGTTTCAGCGTAGACCAACGCGTATTCAGGCAAACGCCGCGAGCAGATCCTCTTCGAACGCCTTCTGCGCATCGCCGGCCACCTGAGCCCGATGCCGGGCCAGATGAAACGCGACATCGAAACTCATGTCGCCTTGGCGCACGGCCCTGAGCAAACCTTTGTCTTCCCAGCCACGGGCAAAGTGGCTGGGCAAATAACCGACATGCTTGCCGGAAAGGACGAAGGCGAGGGTGCCTTCGACTTGTTCGGAGCGCGCCGAACACAACTTGCCCTGAAAGGGTTCGTCACTGCGCAAGAACCGGTAGGGGTGATCGACCCGGTCGCAGGCTTGCAGATCCTGATCTTCGGGGGTCGGGTTAGTGAACAGTGGATGGCCGGGGGCGCAATACAGGTGCTGGGTTTCAATGAACAGTTCGCGGTAGTCAAACGCACTTTGTACTTGCGAGAAGTATCCGATGGCCAGGTCCAGCCGCTGTTGCAGCAGCAGGCGTTCCATCTCGCCGGGCATGGCGCTGATCAGCTCGATACGCACCGACTCGTCCCGCTCACGGAAGCGCCGGATTGCTTCGGCCACCCGTAGCAGCACCGATTGATCCAGGGCTTCGGACAGGCCCAGACGCACTTCGCCGATCAAGCGTCCGGCCACGCCGTTGGATTGATGACGGAAGGCTTCGATGGACTCGAACAGTCCACGGGTGGCGCTGAGCAATTGCTCGCCCTTGGGAGTGATCTTGAATCCGCCCTTGCCGCGACTGCACAAGCGATAGCCAAGGCGGGTTTCCAGTTTGGCCATTTGCTGGCTGATGCTCGACTGGCTCAACCCCAACTCGCCCTGGGCTGCGCTGAAGCCGCCGCACTCCACCACGCTGACGAACAACCGCAATAATTGCAGATCCAGATCATGCAGTTGGCCGAGCATCAAACATTACTCCGTCATAAAGTCAGGTTAATTAACTTGATATTTCACCAATGTATCCGACGACGCATCCTGCAACCACTTCTTCTGGTCAGGTGTTCGTCATGGCTCCCATGTTCAAGCTGTGTTTACCCGCGCTGTTGCTCGTCGTTGCCGCTTCGGCCCAGGCCGAGGACAAGGTGGTCAATCTGTACAGTTGGGCCGATTACGTCGCCCCCGAAACCCTGCAACGGTTCGAGCAGGAGACGGGGATTCATGTGCGCTACGACACCTTCGATGCGCCGGAGGTACTGGAAACCAAGCTGCTCACCGGTGGCAGCGGGTATGACGTGGTCGTCCCGTCGTCCAGTGTACTGGCGCGCGGCCTGGCGGCAGGTGCGCTCAAGGCCATCCCCCATGAGGGCCTGAAGGGCTACGCCAATCTTGATCCCGACCTGTTGGAAAAGATGGCCGCGGTCGATCCCGGTAATCGCTATGGCGTGCCCTATACCTGGGGCACCCTGGGGCTCGGGATGAATGTCGAGGAGGTGAACAAACGCCTGCCGAATGTACCGCTCAACAGCCTGGACCTGCTGTTCAAACCGGAATACGCCAGCAAGCTGAAGGACTGTGGCATCGCGGTCATTGATTCACCACAGGAAGTGATCGGCCTGGCCTTGCATTATCTGGGCAAGGATCCGTACAGCACCGACAAGAGTGATCTCGACGCGGCCCAAACGTTATTGCATCAGTTGCAACCCTCGGTGCTTTACGTCGCCAGCGGGCGGCAGATCAACGATCTGGCCAATGGCAGCCTCTGCCTTGCGCTGACCTACAACGGTGACGCGAGCATGGCCGCCGACCAGGCACGCAAGGCCAACAAGCCCTATGAAATCGCCTACCGGATTCCCAGGGAAGGCACCATCGTGTGGCAGGACAACCTGGCGATCCCCAAGGACGCGCCACACCCCGAGGCTGCCCACCAGTTCATCGAATTCATGTTGCGCCCCGAGTCCGTCGCGGCGCTGACCAACACGCTATTTTTTGCCACCGCCAACCAGGCCGCCACGCCGCTGGTGGATGAGGCAGTGCGCACAGATCCGGACATTTACCCACCCGCCGATGTGCGTGACCGGCTTTACGCCGACCGCAGCATGAGCCTCAAGGACATGCGCCAGCGCACCCGCTTGTGGACCACTTTCCGTAGCCGCCAATAACCAGAAATGAAGGAGCCTTCAATGGACGCCCCTGTGCAAAACGATCAAGCCATCACCCGTGACAGCCTTTACGGCACGGCCGCCGAAAGTACATACGGTGGTATCACCAGTTTCATGCGCCGGCGCTACAGCCGCGACTTGCGCGGGGTCGATGTGGCGGTCAGTGGTGTGCCGTTCGATACGGCCACCAGCAACCGCCCCGGCGCACGCTTCGGACCACGGGGCATTCGTGCGGCCTCGACCGGGATTGCCTGGGAACGGCACTGGCCGTGGACGTTTGACCCGTTCGATCACCTGGCAGTCATCGACTACGGCGATTGCGACTTCGATTTCGGCTCGCCGCAATCGACACCGGAATGCATCGAGGCTCACGCCGAGCACATCCTCAATGCCGGCAGCGCGATGCTGACTTTCGGCGGCGACCATTTCATCACCTATCCGTTGCTCAAGGCCCATGCCCGCAAGCACGGGGCGCTTTCGCTGATCCACTTCGACGCCCACAGCGACACCTGGCCGGACGAAGAGGGCAAGCGCATCGACCACGGCACCATGTTCTGGCACGCGGCCAGGGAAGGGCTGGTCGATCCGTCACGCTCGGTACAAATCGGCTTGCGCACCACCAACGATGATCATCAAGGCTTTCAAGTGCTCGACGCGCGGCAGGTGCATCGCCGTGGCTGCGAAGCGATTGTCGAGGCGATTCGGGCGCGGGTCGGCGACAACCCGGTGTACTTGACCTTCGACATCGACTGCCTCGATCCGGCGTTCGCTCCGGGTACCGGAACCCCCGTGTGCGGCGGCTTGAGCACGGTGCAGGCGCTGGAGATTCTCGGCGGACTGCGCGGGATCAACCTGGTGGGCATGGACGTGGTGGAAGTGGCTCCGGTCTATGACAGCGCGCAGATCACGTCACTGGCAGCGGCGACGCTGGCGATGGAGATGCTGTGTCTGTATGCGGCCAGGCATAAGGTCGATAAGTAGTACGCGGTCGAAATGTAGGAGCGAGCCTGCTCGCGATAGCGATCGTTCAGCCAACATGGATGTTGAATGTTCCGCCCTCATCGCGAGCAGGCTCGCTCCTACAGTTTTGATGGGTGTCAGGCCACCGGAATGATTGGCAGGTCGAGGATCTGGCCACCGCTGAAGCGCGCGGATGAACCGCTGATGGATTCATGCGGTACGCCTTTGGCCACGTCACTGACGCCATCGAGTCGTGCCAGTTGGTCGGTGCTCAACTGCACATTCAGCGCGCCCAACGTGGCATCCAGTTGCTCCCGGGTCCGGGAGCCGAGGATCGGAATCAGCGCCGTGGTCGAGCGTTTGGCCTGTTCCCGCAGCCAGGCAATGGCCACGTGGGTCGGGCTGGCGTCCAGTTCTGCGGCAACACTGATCAAGGCGTCGAGCAGGGCGGTTTCCCGGGCGCTTTTTTCGGCATGAATCAGCACGCCGAGTTTGTTCGCGCGGTTGTCGCCTTCACTGTTGCGATACTTACCGGTGAGGAAGCCGCCACCCAGCGGCGACCACAAGGTCGCGGCCAGACCCAGGGCCTCGGCCATCGGCAGTTGCTCACGCTCAGCAGTACGTTCAGCGAGGCTGTACTCGACCTGGATCGCGGCAATCGGCGCAAAACCGCGCACCTCGGCCAAAAGGTCGGCGCGAGCGATGCGCCACGCGGGGAAGTTCGACAGCCCGGCGTAATGAATCTTGCCGGCACTGACCAGGTCGTCGAAGCCGCGCAGGATCTCCTCCATGGGCGTGACGCCATCGCTCATGTGGGCCCAGAACAGGTCGATATGCTCGGTCTTCAGGCGTTTAAGGCTTTCTTCGACGGCGCGCACCATGTTCTTGCGACTGTTGCCAGTGTGGGAAATGCCGGCCGCGGGTGTAGTCCCGAGGGTGTATTTGGTGGCGATGACCAGGCTATCCCGTTCTGCGGCGATGAACTCGCTGAGCATGGCCTCGGACTGCCCGCCCTGATAACCGTTGGCGGTATCGATGAAGTTGCCGCCGGCCTCCCGATAACCCTCAAAAATGCGTTTTGCTTCGTCACGCTCGGCGCCATGGCCCCAACCGGTACCGAAATTACCGGCGCCCAGGGCCAGTTCGGAAACACGCAAGCCGGTTTTACGACCGAAGACTTTGTAATGCATGGGATGACTCCAGGGGGCTGGCGACAGGATTTAATAGATTGTTTGCGACATCTATAAAATATGATGGTAGTAATCTAATGCGTCAAGATGCTTTTCCTTCCTGCACAAAACCGCCGATCACCGGTCGCGTTTTCCATGCGCAATGGCATACTGCCGCCCATGACTATCGATTCCCCCTTAAGCGCCTGGCAGCACGCCATCGAACAAAAGGGCTTCGTCCAGGACGAGGCCCAGGAATATGCCGTGTGGGCGCTGCAAAAATGCCACGAAGCGCTGCATGAAGGCCGTTCGCCCATTTCCGGCGTATACCTGTGGGGGCCCGTGGGGCGGGGTAAAACCTGGTTGATGGACCAGTTCTACCAAAGCCTGCGGGTACCGGCGCGGCGCCAACACTTTCACCACTTCATGGGCTGGGTGCACCAACGCTCGTTTCAACTGACCGGCACCGCCGATCCGCTCAAGGCGCTGGCTCGTGAATTGGCCGAAGAAGTGCGCGTGCTGTGTTTCGACGAGCTGTTCGTCAACGACATCGGCGACGCGATCATTCTCGGGCGCCTGTTTCAGGTGATGTTCGAGCAGGGCGTGGTGGTGGTCTGCACCTCCAACCAGCCGCCGGACCAGTTGTACGCCGACGGATTCAACCGTGACCGCTTCCTGCCTGCCATTGCGGCGATCAAGCAGCATATGCAAGTGATTGCAGTGGATGGCGGGGAAGACCATCGCCTGCATCCGGGTGCCGGATCGCAACGTTATTGGGTGGCCGACCCCGATAAACCCGGCGCTTTGGGTGAAGTGTTCCAGACATTGAGCGTTGGCCAGTCAGTATCGAGTGAGTCGGTCAGGGTCGGTTTCCGTTCCCTTGAGGTGATCAAGGCCAGCCCGGCCGTGCTCTGGACCCGTTACGCCGCGCTGTGCGAGCAACCCTTCGCGGCCATGGACTTCATCGCCCTGTGCGATACCTACAGCGCTATTCTGTTGAGTGACGTGCCCAACCTCAGCGCGCAGAAACGCGCCGGGCGCATTGCCCGTGGCACCGAGGACGGTGTCGAGCGGGTGGAAGCGGGGGACCGCGAGTTGCCGCAGCTGTCGGTGCATGACGACGGTGTGCGACGCTTCATCGCCTTGGTGGACGAATGCTACGACCGCAAGGTTCCGCTGTACCTTGAAGCGCGGGTGCCAATGGCGTCGCTTTACACCGAGGGATATCTGGAGTTTCCGTTCCGCCGCACCCTCAGTCGATTACAGGAAATGCAACTGCAACGGTTTGCCGAAGTTTGATCGGGAGCAGCGAACATGAATCAGCCCCTGTCGCACCATTTGCTGACCATGGCCTATCAGAACGCCTGGGCCAATCACCGACTGGCCAAGGCCTGGCGTCAGTTGAGCCCGCAGGAACTGAGCGCACCCCGGGTCAGTTTCTTCCCGACTATCCGCGCCACCCTCAACCATATCCTCACCTGTGACTGGTTTTATGTGGACGCCCTGGAGCGCGAACTGCGCGGCGACGATCCGCATCCCGATTGCCAGGTGTTTTTCAAGGAAGACGAGCCCTGTCTCGTGGCGCCGGACCTCGTTCGCGAACAGGCCCACGTCGACCGCCGGCTGATCGCCTACTGTGAGCAGATGCGCGACGCCGACCTCGGCAAAATCGTGACCATCGCCCGCGACACCCCACAGCACGACAGCCGTTTGCGCCTGCTGTCCCATTTGTTCGAACACCAGATCCATCACCGCGGCCAGGTTCACGCCATGCTCAGTGGCACTTCGGTCAAGCCACCGCAACTCGACGAGTTTTTCTGCGCCGGTGAGTCGCACTTGCGGGCCGAAGACTTTGCCGAACTGGGATGGACCGAAGCCTTGATCTGGGGCGCTTGAGCACCAGAGATTTCTGCGGTTGCGATTGTCGATACCACGGTGCTCGCGCTATGGTCAGCGCGCACTTCAGCGTGAAATACATGCTGGAGGCTACTTCATGTGTGATCGAGGATGGAAATGGACTCCGCAGAAATTCTTGTGCTTCAGGCCAGTTACACCAATCCGGTGCACGCCGAGGCTATTTGTCTGGTGTTGAACCACTACGCCGAGGACCCGATGGGGGGCGGCCAGCCGTTGCCAGCCCATGTACTGGCGCAACTCCCGGCAGAGCTTGCCCGGCGTCCCCACGCTTTCAGTGTGCTGGCCTTTGTCGGGGGCGAGCCGGCCGGGCTGGTCAATTGCTTCGAGGGGTTTTCCACCTTTGCCTGCCGGCCGCTGGTCAATGTGCACGATGTGTCGGTGGTGAAAAAATTTCGCGGCTTGGGCTTGAGCCAGAAGATGCTGCAAAAGGTCGAGGACATTGCCCGTCAGCGTGGTTGCTGCAAGCTCACCCTGGAAGTGCTGGAAGGCAATGCCGTGGCGCAGGGGTCGTATGAAAAAGCCGGTTTCGCTGCTGGCGTGTTCGACCCGGCCCACGGACGGATGCTGTTCTGGACCAAGAACCTCTGACTCGACAGGCAAAGAAAGGGCGTCCATCAGGACGCCCGAGGGTTTTCTCCGATCGCAGAGCCGCGGTCAGAAGTCCACGGATCATTTCGGTCTGTAGGTTTCAGTCATTTGTGCGGTTTGATCATCGGGCACCCGCAGCTCAGTGCCTTGGATGGGGTGGCCCAAGGCTTGTTGCTGGGCCAGTCGCAGGCTTTCGTAGTAATAGCGCATGCGTTCGGCTCCACCTTCGGCAAAAGCGCTGGCGGAGCCCAAAGCCATCAGGCCGGCGAGGATCAATGTGGTGTGTTTCATGGTGTGCCTCCCACTGAAGTTGTCGGATGCCTTTCGTCCATGAATCAATGAAGCAGTGTCGAAATGGCATTATCCGCTGATTCGATTAAATAGAAATCAGCTTCACCAACAGTCTTCTTTGCCGAGGGTGGCAGGGCGTGAGCCGGTGCGGAAGCAGTGCAGACTGCTCCCGCTTGAAAGGAGGGGTCAGGCGAGTGGGGCGCGTTGCGTCACAGCCAGGGGCTGCACCTGATTGGCTTGCAGCAGCAGTCGCAACTGCGCCAGCTCCTGTTTCAATTGATCGCGTTCGTCCTTCAACTGGCGCAATTCATCACGACGGATAGTGACGTAAAGGGTTTGTGCTGGCAGTGCGGTGTGTACTGTGCCCATTGCTCACCTCGCAAATGGCGTGTCTCAACTGTAGAACCGCCTCGAAAACAACGGCTGATCTACTATCGGCGCCAATTTTGATTTCTTTTGCCCCTGAAGGGAACTTTTTTATTTTTCATGGTCGTTGTGTCTTCGGCTTGATTCCCGACGTTATCCATCAGGATCGGGCACAATGCCCGGAAACTTCATGCCAACGCTCTGGACTAACCTCATGAGTCGCGTTGGGCTATAACCTTTGACACACTTTTATTTGTAGTAGGGAGCATCAGCACATGCAACTCGGGATTATTGGACTGGGCCGCATGGGCGGCAATATTGCGCGGCGCCTGATGCTCAACGGGCACACCACCGTTGTTTTTGACCGCAATACCGCCTTTGTCGAAGCCCTGGCCACAGACGGCTCCACGGGCGTCACCGATCTGCCAGCGCTGGTCGCCGGCCTGGACAGGCCGCGTGCGGTCTGGGTCATGCTGCCGGCAGGCGCACCGACCGAAGAAACCATCGACACCCTGAGCACCTTGCTCGAAGCCGGCGACACCATCATCGACGGCGGCAACACCTTCTATAAGGACGATATCCGCCGGGCGAAAACCCTGTCGGAAAAAGGCCTGCACTACATCGACGTAGGTACCTCCGGTGGCGTCTGGGGCCTGGAGCGCGGTTACTGCATGATGATTGGCGGCGATGCCGAGACCGTTAAGCGCCTCGACCCGCTGTTCGCAACCCTGGCCCCGGGCCTGGGCGACATCCCGCGCACCAGGGACCGCAAGTCCGACGACGATCGTGCCGAGCGTGGCTACATTCACGCCGGTCCCGCTGGCGCCGGGCATTTCGTGAAGATGATCCACAACGGTATCGAGTACGGAATGATGCAGGCCTTCGCCGAAGGCTTCGACATCCTGCAAACCAAAAACAGCGAGAACCTGGCGCCAGACCAGCGTTTCGACCTGAACGTCGCCGACATCGCCGAAGTCTGGCGTCGTGGCAGCGTGGTGTCCTCGTGGTTGCTCGACCTGACTGCCGACGCCCTGGCCAGCGATCCAAAGCTCGACGGTTACTCCGGGTCCGTGGCCGACAGCGGTGAAGGGCAATGGACTATCGAAGCCGCCATGGAGCAAGCGGTACCGGTGCCGGTGCTGTCGAATTCGCTATTCTCCCGCTATCGCTCGCGTGGGCAAGGGACCTTTGGCGACAAGGTTCTCTCGGCCCAGCGCTTCGGTTTCGGCGGCCATGTGGAGACCTCGAAAAAATGACCCATGCGATCCGCAGGAAATCCAAGGCTGAACCCGCACCACCGACGACGCTGTTCCTGTTTGGCGCCCATGGTGACCTGGTCAAGCGTCTGTTGGTGCCGGCGCTGTATAACCTCAAGCGCAACGGGCTACTCGGGGATGGACTGCGGATCATCGGCGTTGACCACAACGCCATCAGCGATGAAGGCTTTGCGCAAAAGCTTGAAGACTTCATTCGAAACGAGATGGCTGGCAAGGGTGACCACACCCTTGATCCAGCGGTCTGGTCCAGGCTCGCCAAAGGCATCAGCTACGTCCAGGGCGACTTCCTGGACGACAGCACTTATCAAGCGCTGGCGGCGAAAATCGCCGACAGCGGAACCGGCAATGCGGTGTTCTACCTGGCCACCGCACCGCGATTCTTCAGTGAAGTGGCACGCCGCCTCGGTACCGCCGGCTTGCTGGAGGAGACCCCCGAGGCGTTCAGAAGGGTCGTGATCGAAAAGCCCTTTGGCTCTGATCTGCAAACGGCCGAGGCCTTGAACGCCTGCCTGCTCAAGGTGATGACGGAAAAGCAGATCTACCGGATCGATCATTACCTGGGCAAGGAAACCGTGCAGAACATTCTGGTCAGCCGTTTTTCCAACAGCCTGTTCGAAGCGTTCTGGAACAATCACTACATCGATCACGTGCAGATCACCGCCGCCGAAACCGTCGGCGTGGAAACCCGTGGCAGTTTTTACGAGCACACCGGCGCCCTGCGGGACATGGTGCCCAATCACCTGTTCCAGTTGCTGGCGATGGTGGCGATGGAGCCTCCCGCCGCGTTTGGTGCCGATGCGGTGCGCGGCGAGAAAGCCAAGGTCGTCGGCGCGATCAGGCCCTGGACGGTGGAGGAGGCCCGCGCCAACTCGGTGCGCGGTCAATACACTGCAGGTCAGATCGACGGCAAGGCACTGCCGGGCTATCGCCAGGAAGACAAGGTCGCACCCGACAGCAATACCGAAACCTATGTGGCCCTCAAGGTCATGATCGACAACTGGCGCTGGGTCGGCGTGCCGTTCTACCTGCGTACCGGTAAACGCATGAGCGTGCGTGACACCGAGATCGTCATCTGTTTCAAGCCGGCACCCTATGCGCAGTTCCGCGATACCGAGGTCGACGAGTTGCAGCCGACCTATTTGCGCATTCAGATCCAGCCCAACGAAGGCATGTGGTTCGACCTGTTGGCCAAGCGTCCCGGTCAGGCCCTGAAGATGGACAACATCGAGCTGGGGTTTGCCTACAAGGACTTCTTCGAGATGCAGCCGTCCACTGGCTACGAAACCCTGATCTACGATTGCCTGACGGGCGATCAGACTCTGTTCCAGCGCGCCGACAACATCGAGAACGGCTGGCGCGCGGTGCAACCGTTCCTGGATGCCTGGCAGCAGGATTCCAGCGTGCGGGGCTATGCCGCCGGGGAAAACGGCCCCAAGGCCGGCGAAGAGTTGCTCTCCCGTGACGGCCGCGTCTGGCACCGCCTCGGATAACACGTATCTTCTGTGGGAGCGAGCTTGCTCCCACATTTTGTTCCGGGGGTTACAGCCAGTAGCTCACCGCATACCACCCGAGCAAGCCCATCACCACGGTGTACGGCAACGCCATCCAGACCATCCGCCCGTAAGACAGGCGCACCAGCGGCGCAATCGCCGAAGTCAGCAAGAACAGAAACGCCGCCTGACCGTTGGGCGTCGCCACGCTCGGCAGGTTGGTGCCGGTGTTGATCGCAATGGCCAACGTCTCGAAATGCTCACGGGTCATCTCACCCGCCATGAAGGCGCGCTTCACTTCGGTGATGTAAATGGTTGCCACGAACACGTTGTCGCTGATGGCGGACAGCAGGCCGTTGGCAATGAACAGCATGCCCGGTTGTTGGTCCGCCGGCAGCGTCAGCACCCAGTGGATCAGCGGGGCGAACAGTTGCTGATCGTGAATCACCGCAACCACGGCGAAAAACACCACCAGCAATGCGGTAAATGGCATGGCGTCCTTGAACGCTGTGCCCAGGCGGTGTTCGTCGGTGATACCGGTGAAGGCGGTGATCAACACGATCACCATCAAACCGATCAAACCCACTTCGGCGATGTGAAACGCCAGCCCGGCAATCAGAATCAATGCGGCAACGCCTTGCACCAGCAGTGCTGCACGTTGGCGTGTGGTGCGCTCGGCATTGTCTTCGGCGGCATAGTTGGCCAGCACCGCACGGACGTTATCCGGCAGCAGCGTGCCGTATCCGAACCAGCGCAGCTTTTCCAACAGCACGCATGTCACCAGTCCGGCAACCAGCACCGGTAGGGATACCGGCGCAACCCGGGTAAAGAAGTCGGAGAAGTGCCAGCCCATTTCATGGCCGATCAGCAGGTTCTGCGGTTCACCGACCAGCGTGCAGACTCCGCCCAATGCGGTGCCCACGGCACCGTGCATCAGCAGGCTGCGCAGAAAGGCGCGGAACTGTTCGAGATCCCCCTGATGGAGGGTGGGCAGATGTTTGTCGTCGCTGAATTCGCTGTCCTGACGCGGATCGTTACCCGAGGCGACGCGGTGATACACCGAGTAAAACCCGACGGCGGCACTGATGATCACGGCAGTCACGGTCAAGGCATCGAGGAACGCCGACAGAAACGCCGACAGAAAGCAGAACATCAGGGCCAGCAGGGCCTTGGAACGAACCCCCAACAGCAGGCGCGAGAACAGGTACAGCAACAAGTCCTTCATGAAATAGATACCGGCCACCATGAACATCAGCAGCAGGATCACCGGGAAATTGTGCAGCAACTCGTCGTACAGCGCCTGTGGCGTGGTCATCTTCAGCAGCAGGGCTTCAATCAATAACAGGCCGCCGGGCATCAGCGGATAACACTTGAGCGCCATGGCCAGGGTAAAGATGAACTCCAGCACCAGCAGCCAGCCGGCCGCCACCGGCCCTGCGGTCCACAGCACCAGGGCATTGAGAATCAGAAAGCCGATGATGCAGGCCTTATACCAACGTGGCGAGTTCCCGAGAAAGTTGTGCGCGAACGCCTGGGCCATTGAACCGGACATCGGCTGCTCCTTGTTTTAAGAAGCGCGCAAGTTGCCGTAAGCGGGCGAGAAGATCAAGCACAGGAAAAACGCATCGGGTTAGCCCAGAAAGCGTGCGACGACTGCCTTGTAACTGCCCTGCAGCGAATAGCCGCCAGCCACGATGTTTCCATCGGCTTGCACCGTGACACAGGTGGCGGTATCCGGGCCGGAGCCCAGGCGAGTACGCGTACAGCCGCAGCCTTTGCCAAAGCGGCGATCGGGATGGCCGTTGGGCAGGTATCGCCCGACAATGAAGTCTGCTTCAACGCCGCCGATGGTTGCACCCGCCGCCAGCACACAGCCATCGGGCTGTAACTGCGCGGCGATCCACTGGCAGCCTCTGTGACCGATTTGCAGCCGCTGTGGTTGTCCGCCGTTGCAATGATTGTTGGGTCGGCCATCGCTGTGCATTTTAAATGTCAGGCAGTGCATCGGCTCGCAACTGCTGCCAAAACACAGGATGCCACCTTCGTTTTGCTGGACCACCTGACTGACCCGGGCGCCATGCCCTTGTGTTTTGAAGGTCATGAATCCATCCACGGCAAAACGGTCGTCGAGACGGCCGTCAGCGTGATAGCGTGCCAGCAAGCCTTCTTCAGGAAAGTTGATCGATCCACCGACCAGAATTCGGCCATCACGTTGTACCGTCAGGCTGCTGAGCCAGGTATTCATCAGCAGGTGCCTGACCACCACGAAGCCGCTACCGTTGAACGAGCAGTCCAGCGAGCCTTCGACATCCAGTCGTATCAACAGGCCCACGTGATCGGCCAGTTCGTAGTGATGGTTGGCCAGGATCAGGATCCGGCCGTCTTGCTGTACGTCCACATCGCAGGCTTCCGCGCCCGGCACACCGGGCGGCAGCCAGGCATCACGAATGCCCAGGGACAGGCCGCCAGGCAATCGCACGACGCAGCGGCCATTATCGCCAAAGCTCTGAACCAGGCGACCCTGCTGATCCAGCAAGGCGAGTGCCGGGAGCGTGCGGTGCGTGTTTTCGTAGTGCAGCCCGGCCAACAGGATATTGCCGTCGGGCATGACCAGAACCTTGGCGCCCATGGCTTCGAACCCCGGTTTGAATTGGCCGATGACACTACCTTGCTTGCCGAACGCGAGGTCGGCGGAACCATCCTCCAGCAAGCGGGCCAGACCAAAGCGGCTGCCATCGGCCATGGCGACTTTTGCGGCTACCAGCAAGCGGCCCTGCGCATCGATCGCAATATCATTGGCGAGGCTGGAAAGGCTGTCGGCGAAAAACACCTGGGTTTTGCCGTTGGCGGCAAACGTCGCATCGAGGGTCCCGGGAGTGTTCCGGGTGGCGGAGAAGGCAAAAGCGGACCGGATTGACATGCGCCGCATCTCCTTGCGAGTCGTCCTGATCCAGAAGTTTGGGTGGCGACTATGTAGGGAGAATATTCAACCCCTGAATGATGAGATGCGCAATGGTGAGAACTCACAGACGGAGAGTCGTTGTGTGCCACAACAGTGTCTTTTCGAACCAATGGCAAGCCTGCAAAGTACCGGGTGCGCAAAAGTTCGAATGTGTGCGGGAAATGAGTGCGGATCGGTGAAAACGATCAACCCGACTAATGACAGGGGGAAGGGTGCGGATTACCCCGGAGTAATCCGCAAAACGATTAGTGCGGCATCGACCACGACTGCAGTGTGTAACCTTCCTCGCTCAATTCGGCGCGGGCCTGTTCCAGCAGACGTTCAAGTTGTTCAGGGTCGGAGTAGGCACTGCTTGGGATCTGCTTGCGGCCAATGCTGGTGCTGGTGCGGTCGATAACGGTCAGGCTGAGTTCGCCATTACCGTCTTGTGGGGCCCAGGCCACGCATTTGAATGGTTTGAATGCGCGGTCGGCAATCAGCAGTGCTTCGTTGATACGGAGCGGGGCGTTCATAGGGTCTTCTCTCTGTATGCCCAATCAAGTGATGTGCCGTCGGTTGGGCTTACCGTTCGGCTGGTTACTTGTACTGATGTCCGCAACCGGGGTTTGGGTCACACACAATTAAAAGAAATTTCCACTTTATTTCATAGGCTCAAGAATGAGGCTGGCATTGAAAGCGCAATGAAAGGAAAGAGTCGTTAGGTCACTAACATAATCGCAACTTATAACTGGTTTTACAGCGTCCCTATAGTCAAACAGTACAAGACGCTGTCAAATTCTTGCTAATGTTACAGTCAGGTCTGCCAAATGACTGTTTTTAATAAAATTTCTTAAATTTGGCGCCAAGGAACAGTCATGAGCGATGCGCCTGCTTTACGACGTTTATTAGTGGTGGACCCCTGTGACGATTGCTATCGTCTGATCCCAGGATTGCGCGCTATCGGTTGGGACGTCGATAGCTGCACGCTGGCGAACGCCACTGATCGAACCTGTGACGTGGGCTTGCTGCGCTTGCAGCCCTCTCACCTTGAGCACCCGGAAGCCGTCAAGGAGTTGATCAGCCGCAGTGGCACCGAGTGGATAGCCGTACTCAATCAGGAAGTGCTGCGCCTGCAAAATGTCGGCGACTTTGTCTGTGAATGGTTTTTTGACTTTCATACCCTGCCATTCGATGTGTCCCGGGTTCAGGTAACGCTGGGCCGGGCGTTTGGCATGGCGCGATTGCGTGGGCAGGGCACGGTCCATGTTGACCAGCCCGAGCACGAATTGATGGGTGACAGCAAACCTGTCCGTGAACTGCGAAAATTGTTGAACAAACTGGCCCCGACCGAATCTCCGGTGTTGATTCGGGGTGAAAGCGGCACTGGCAAGGAACTGGTCGCACGCACCCTGCATCGTCTGTCCCAGCGTCACAGCAAACCCTTTATTGCGATCAATTGTGGTGCGATTCCCGAACACTTGATCCAGTCCGAGCTGTTTGGCCATGAGAAAGGCGCATTTACCGGCGCCCACCAACGCAAGATCGGACGGATAGAAGCCGCCAACGGTGGCACTCTGTTTCTCGACGAGATCGGTGACCTGCCGCTGGAGTTGCAGGCCAACCTGTTGCGGTTCCTCCAGGAAAAACACATCGAGCGGGTGGGCGGCAGTCAGCCGATTGCGGTGGATGTGCGGGTTCTGGCGGCAACGAATGTCGACCTTGAAGCCGCCATCGAGAAGAGACGCTTTCGCGAAGACTTGTATTACCGCTTGAACGTACTGCAAGTGGCGACCGTTCCACTGCGCGAGCGCCATGGCGACCTGGCGATGCTGGCCAACCACTTTTCCCATTTCTATAGCCATGAAACCGGGCGCCGCCCACGCAGTTTCAGCGAAGACGCATTGATTGCCATGGGCAAGCACGACTGGCCAGGCAATGTTCGCGAACTGGCCAACCGCGTTCGTCGCGGGCTGGTGTTGGCCGAAGGCCGGCAGATCGAGGCCCGTGATCTGGGCTTGATCAGTCCGCATACAATCGCCGCGCCGATGGGCACCCTCGAAGAATACAAGAGCCGGGCCGAGCGCCAGGCATTGTGCGATGTATTGAGCCGCCACAGCGATAACCTGAGTGTCGCCGCCAAAGTATTGGGTGTGTCGCGACCGACCTTCTACCGGTTGTTGCACAAGCACCATATTCGCTGAACCGCAGCCTTGAACAAAAAAACGCTGCGATTGAAATGGCTGCGGGTTTTGTCCGGGTCAGAAGTAGTAAGGCAGTTTCAGGCTGAACTGAAAGTCCGGGGCATCGTCCGTCATGCCGATGGACAGGTTGGGTACGATAGTCAGGTTGTCGGTGGCCGCAATGGTCATGCCGATGTTGAAGTAACCGGCGTTGGCATCGCTGGAGACCACCGATTGCCAATCCCCGCCATCTTCCTTGAGCCTGCTTTTGCGTTGCACCAGGTCAGAGACTGAAAACGACATACTCATCTTTTCGTTCAAGGCGAACGCAATACCGGCGCCAATCTGGAAGCTGTCGCCAATGCGTACTTTGCCCGGTGTCTTGACCGCCGGGTTGGAGCTGATGTCGTCGAAAGACTCCTCCAGATTGTGCGTGTAGGACAGGCTGCCGAACAGCACCGCCGGATCGAACGTCTTGACCAGAGAGATCCCCGGCGTAATCGACCAGACGCCATTACCGGTCGGCAAGGATTCAGGCACGGCCAGGTTGGAGTTATCGGCCACCCGAACCAGCTTGATGCCGAACGGATCTTTGCCGGTCGGCGCCTTGACGCGCAAGGTCACCACGGCATCCGGGGTGTTGACCGACTCGTCGAGGAATTTGTAGGCGATACCGAAGTTGACGTCACCTATGGTCGGGTCTTCTTTGACGGTATCTTCAGTCGTGACGTTGGCGGTGCCGTTATTGCCGCCACCGGACTGGTAGGTGGATTGACGGTAGACCACCGGCACGTTCAGGTCGAACTGCCAGCGATTGTTGAAGTTGTAGCGGCCGGTGAGGTCAAGCGTCCAGGTGTCGGCCTTGATCCGGTCCAGGTTGATGGCGCCCAGAAAGATCGAGTCCAGGGCGAGAAAGCCGTTGAGGATCAGTTGGCGGGTATCGTATCGGGAGTAGGTTATCCCGGTTTCGAAGCTGAATTTGCCACCGCCGAAGAATCCGCTGGCCTCGTCATACAGATTTGAAACGCTTTGCGCCGGTTGTGAGTCATTGGCCAGCGATTGTCCATACGAGCTGCCGCTGCCCCCGGCAGCACTCCCTGAAGCGGCCGCCGCACCGGTGCCGGTGGCGACGTTTGGATTGCCCTTCAGGTCCGCTGGAGACTTGGCCAGGCGTTTAGGGGGAGGAGAAGCCGGCTGGTCTTCAACCTGGCGGATTCGTTGTTCCAGTACCGCCAGGGCTTTTTGCTGGACTTCGTAGCGTTGTTTCAACTCCAGAAGCTCTCGTTTGAGCGCCTCCATTTCCGGGTCAGGTGCTGCCTGCAACATCGCCACGGGGAGTAGGGCACTCAAGCAGACAACTGCACGCAGTGATACTGATCGGTACATGAAATAAGCCGTCCATTTGTGCCCAATGGTCCAGACTCAGCGTAGTTCAATAGCCCATGGTCCGTAATGCGGCGAGTTGATTGAGGTTGCAGTCCAGTACACTCGCACTCGGTCCATTATTGTTGAGCACTACGTTGAGTTGAGTCATGTTGTCGACCACATTGCTGCTGCCCAACAACCGGGTGTTTTGCAGCAACCCGCCTTGGGCGACCTGTTGCAGGCTTGAGCCCTGGTTGTTGTTGGCGGTAATGGCCATCTGAACACCGCCGCTCGTCGCGGATACGGCGACACTGCCTGCGGCATTGCTGCCGGTAATGGTTTGACCGGCGATCAGCGCCTGGCCCTGGCCCTGGCCCTGGCTCGGCACCAGTGCCGGGGCCGTGCTGGCTTCTTTGACGTTGATGGCGATGTTGTTGTTTGCGCTGTTGCCATCGCCTGCAGCCCGTGTGACCTGGGTTATGCCCCGGGAAGTGCTCAGGGCAGCGCCACCCGTCACGTTACCGCTGCCCGACCTGGGCGAGCCGCCATGACCAGATTGCTTGATGGTTGAAACATAGAACTCGGGTTTGACCGTTGCGGCCTGAAGCTGCATCGAGGTGGAGGCTCCGATCAGATCACCACTGGCATTGCGCCAGGTACTGCTCATGACAACACCGAAGCTGATGACCCGCCCCGGCATCACATACCGGCCACGCAGCTCGGCCAGCTCCTGGTCCTTGATTTCGATGGGTCTGAACTCATCAGCAAAACCTGAAGTGTTCGCTGCCAGACAGGCTGCGACCACCCAATACGAGGTTTTCATTTGCTGCTCCCGGAGCATCCTGCCCCCTGTCATCTTGTTGGCGATTAGAAGAAGTCGCTCTGTATGAAACCAAAATCCATCAATTCGGCATCTTTGACTGGGTTGAAGTTATCCATCTTGTTCTTGGCTGTCAGCGGTTCCGGTGGACTGCGTAACGCGTTGGTCTTGTCGTATCCGGGACCGACGATCGCGAAAATAATGCCATTCCAGCCTTTGACAAAGTCATCATGGGCGTAGCGTTTGTGTCCAAGTACGGGGTCGCCGATATAGACCCAGTGCTTGTCCGCCCGCTGCAACACCACGAAGTGCTTGTAGCCGCGAATTTCCATCAATACCACCACCGGAATCGTCACTGCATCGAGTCTTTCCGGCGGGATCTTGTAGCCCCGGGCGCGCATGCCGATGCGCTCGATGTAGCGCTTCATGTCCAGCATGGAAAAACCCTGGGTACGCACTATGTCCTGGTCTGCGGTGACCAGCATGCCCTTGATGATGTGCTCCTCATCGACGTCGAGCCAATAGGCCTGGCGCAGTATCGTTGCCAGCGCGGCGGCGCCGCAGCTGAAATCGGTTTTCTGTTCGACGATGTCGCTGAACTTGCGCTCACGCAAACTCTGCACGTGCTTGTACACCAGCACGCCACCCGGCAGGGCGGCAACCGGCATCTGTGCAGCCTGGGTCAGGCCAGACAGACAGAGCAGGGCGAAAAGGGCAGTCTTACGCATGATCGGTACGCCTTGTGGCTGTGGAAAAGCCCGGTCGCCGGGCAATGCTGTTCAGTTAAGCGAATGTGGCCCTTTGTAGGAGCGAGCTTGCTCGCGATGGACTCAAGAGCGCCGCGGTTACCCAGTAAATACGCGTTATCGTTATCGACCATCGCGAGCAAGCTCGCTCCTACAGCATTGCGGTCGCCGGGGCTTTCATTGCGATCGCGATTACTGGCAAGCCTTGCAGCCTGCGGCGATGGACAGCGAGTTGCTTTGCTGGTTGCCTGCGCCGGACGATACGTTGGCTCCGCCGTTGCCGGAGAAGTTGTTCATCGAGCCTGTTATCGAAGTATTGTTGGTTACAGGGGGTTTCCAGCCATCTGGCGTCATCACTTGTTGAGTGGTTACGCCAGCCAGACCGAATACACCCACAGTCACGAAATCAGTCGTGGTGTTGCCGTTGTTGGAGACGTTCATCCCGGACGTGCTTTGGTTGGCCGCTGCCGCCGCTAGTGCTACACGCCCGCCAGAAACGGCAATCGCCAGGTTGTTTTTCTGTTGGTTGAAGTTGCCGGCGGTCACGTTGATGCCGATGTTGCCGGAACCGCTATTGCCAGCGTTATTGAGCGTAGCGTTGTTGGTGTTGGAGTAGTTCTTGACGGTGTTGCCGGTGCTCTTCTGAGTCGCGCTGGAGGCGGCGACTGCGGTGCCGAAGATGAAGCTTTCGTCAGCCGTGGCAATGGCGGCGGCGTTGTCTTGTTGGTTGCCGTCGCCGGCTGCAACGTTGGCGCCCATGTTGCCGTTGGAGTTGTTCAGGGAGTCATCGACTTTAGCGTCGTTCCTGGTGCCCTGGTTCAATACGCTGTTGTCAGTGCTGTCCTGCGAGTCCATCACGGCTGCCCCGGCGCCTGCTGTAATTTGCAGAGCTTGTTCCAGGGTCGGGACTTTAGGCTGATGGTTGTTGCCATGTCCGTTGCCCTGATCGTGATCATCAGGACCGCCCGCTTGGGCTGCGAATGCCATCACTGCTGCCAGAGCGAAAGCCAGTGGCCTGAGGGCCGTTGTCGGGTTCATGGTATTTCTCCGTGCTTTTTAGTTGGTCAAGTGTTGGTACTTCCCTGATCGCACTGCATCGGGGTCAGTCAGCGACCCGGATGCTCAGGGTATTAGCCATTCGGTTCCCCACCCCGGCACTCTGGTTCACCTGGATCACTCCCCGGCTGCCGGTGAAGGCCTGGTCGCTTGTCACGACCTGGCGACTGCCGTTTTGGGTGCCAGTTGCTCCCGAGTTCGGTAACAACGCCACGTTCTGTTGAGAAAGGGCGCTATCGTCAATGGCTTGCGTTGCAGCGCTGATGCTGATGCGCATGGCGTTGGCCATCTGGTTGTTCGCCCCGGCACCCTGATTGACGCCCAGTACGCCATTGCCATTACTGAAAGAGGTGCCACCGATAGTGGCCGTCGCATCCATCGACGGATTGGCGGGCGTGGTGATTTTCTGCCTGACACTGGTGGTCGCACCGGCTTGGGTACCCATGGCGATCGCGCGGACGTTGGCCTGCTGCTGTTGATCGCCTGTCGCCTGGTTGACGTTGAAGTTGCCGCGGTATTGAGTACCGGAATCCTGGAGGGTGGCGTTGTTCACCGAACTGACGCCGGAATCGGCCATCACGCTGGTGCAGCCGAACAGGGCAAATAACAGCAGGGATCGACTCATCTCATTGGCCTCCGGCCATTCTGCCCAGTGAGCCGAGGCCGCTGCTCATGGCGCGATTGATGGTTGTGGAAATCGCGCTGCCACTGCCACCACCGTGGCCGACGGACATACCGGGCATGCCGTTGGGGTTGGTGACGGCGTTGAGGCCTTGCATGCCACCCAGGCTTTGCCCGTTGCTGTGGCGAAGGGCCGTTCCGGTGGTGACCCCGGCAATGTCGGCGTCGCTGAGTTCGCCGGTGACGCGGGCCGATGGGTTGGCATTGAGAGTGTTGGGGTTGGGATCTCTGCCGCCGCTGCGGCCGATAGGGCTTGGGTGAATGGTGCGATCAAGCACGATGACGCCGTTGCCTTCGGCTTGAGCGTCGAAACTGAAAAGCGTGCCTGCGGCGCTCGCGATCAGCAGCAGGCACGTCAAGGCTTTCTTATTGAGTATCCCCACGACGCTCTTTCCTTCTCATGTAGGCTGGCTCTGGTCGGCTGTGTGAAGGAGTGAGCGAAAGCTGTGCCGGTATTTGAATCTCGTGTTGATTCAATGGCTTATGGATGTCGTCCGGATACCCTTTGTCGAGGATGTTTCAAAGCTGAGACAAAACCCCGCGCAGGCAGCCCGTAAATGCGGATAGACCGCTCTGGAACAAGGGTTTCAGTGATGTTGTATCAATGTCTTAACAAACCCGATGATCAAACGGTGACGGGCGCTGAAATGGGCGGTTTGCGGTAGGGAGGGTGTTTCAGGGCCGGACACTTTTCCCCGGGGGTTGGGGGGATGGTGGGGAAATTGCCCCGAACGCCGGTCAGGCATCGAGCAATCGGGTCACCGCGTCCAGTGCCTGGAAACGGCGTTCGGCCCAATCTCCCTGCAGTACTTGAACCGGTTGTGCGTGGCGCTCGAGCCAGGCCAGGGTCTGCTCGAAAAATGCCTGGCGCTCACTCAACCGGGGCTGGCAACGCTGGCCATCATCCTTCCAGTCGACCTGTTCCGGCGACAGCAGCAAGTGCAAGTCGTAATGCCGGGCCAGTAGCGCTTGTTCGATCCAGGCGGGGCAGTCGCCAAACAGGGTTTGGCTCCAGAGGATATTGCTCAGCAGGTGCGTGTCGAGGATCAGCAAAGACGGTTGTTGCGCCCGCGCCTGGTCTTCCCATGCCAATTGACCGCGGGCGATGTCCGCAATGTCGGCCAAGGTGGTGTCCCGCGGATTCTGCTCGATGAACCAGCGCACATACTCGTCGACCAGAA
The DNA here is from genome assembly GCF_003050925.1 of Pseudomonas sp. GV085. Lineage (GTDB taxonomy): Bacteria > Pseudomonadota > Gammaproteobacteria > Pseudomonadales > Pseudomonadaceae > Aquipseudomonas. The sequence goes on from NZ_QAOV01000006.1 coordinate 288,520, forward strand.
TCCCGCCGAAACGCAGTTGCAACTCGGCCGCCAGCCAGCTTTTACCGCTGGATTCGGGGCCTGTGAGCACCAGGACTTTCATGCGTGCAATGCCGGATCGGCGCGCCATTCGCGCCAGCCCTGCACGGCGATCACGGTGAACAACCCGTACAGGGTGGCGGTCAGGTACAGGCCTTTATAGATGAACAACCCGACGAAAATCACATCCAGGGCGATCCACAGCGGCCAGCACTGGACACGTTTTTGCGCCATCCAGACTTGCGCCACCAGGCTGAATCCGGTCAGCGCCGCATCGAGCCAGGGTTGGGCAGCGTCGGTCCAGCGGACCATGGCCGCCCCCAGCAACAGGCTGCCGAGTGCGCCAATGGCAAGGCTCAACGCCACGGACCGAGTGTCGAGCCGACTGACTTCGCGGCCATGGGTCGTTTCACCCATCCGCGTCCACTGCCACCAACCGTAAAGCTGTAAGGCGGCATAGACGACTTGCAGCAGCATGTCCGAATACAGCTTCACCTCAAAAAAGATCCAGCTGTAGAGCAACACCATGACCAGGCCGATGGGCCAGCACCAAGGGTTCTGTTTGACTGTCAACCAGACGGCAATGACACCGAGGGCGGCGGCAAACAGTTCAAGCCCGGACATGGAGGCTCCTTGGGAAAATCGAAAAGGGCACGGATTGTAACCGGATCGGCACGGAGATTCCTGTAGGGAGATGTGGACCTGTGGGAGCTTGCTCCGGGCGGCGATCCGACGATGGACGCCAGGACGCCGCGGTTTGTCAGGTTCTGCGCATTATCGTTGGCGTTTTTTCGCGAGCGAGCTCGCTCCTACAGGAGGTGTTCATAACGCGGTCACTGCGGATTCTTGTTCCTGTCATAAACCATTGCCAGCATCCAGCCACGCGTTGCCGCACGCGCCTGAGCGAGCGGCGGCCGATAACGCGGCAGCGCCAATCGGACTTGTCTGGTAGGATTTCGGCCCCGCGCGGATAAACCCGAATCAGGATTGTTTTTTCACAGGATTTTTACGGTTCTGTGGTGATCCTTGATGCGTGGGGCTTCAGCTACGCTGATCGCAATTAAAGCTTTTGAAAAATACTAACGGGGCATGCCAATGCGCATAGCCTTTTGGGGGATTGATGGATCTTTGGACCGCCTTTCAGGCATTGATTCTTGGGGTTGTAGAAGGGCTGACCGAATTCCTGCCCATTTCCAGTACCGGCCACCAGATCATCGTGGCCGACTTGCTCGGTTTCGGGGGTGAGCGGGCGATGGCGTTCAACATCATTATTCAGCTGGGTGCCATCCTGGCAGTGGTGTGGGAGTTTCGACGCAAGATATTCGACGTGGTCATCGGTCTGCCGACCCAGCCGGGCGCCCGGCGGTTTACCGCGAACCTGTTGATCGCGTTCTTGCCGGCCGTGGTGTTGGGCGTGATCTTCGCCGATTTGATCCACGAATACCTGTTCAACCCGATCACCGTGGCAACGGCGCTGGTCGTGGGCGGGATCATCATGTTGTGGGCCGAGCGCCGTCAGCATGAAGTACACGCCGAAACGGTGGATGACATCACCTGGAAAGATGCCCTGAAAGTCGGCTTCGCCCAATGCCTGGCCATGATTCCGGGCACTTCGCGTTCGGGCTCGACGATCATTGGCGGGTTGCTGTTCGGCCTGTCGCGCAAGACCGCTACCGAGTTCTCGTTCTTCCTGGCGATGCCAACCATGGTCGGCGCAGCGGTGTACTCTGGCTATAAATACCGCCACCTGTTTGTCCCGGCGGATTTCCCGGTGTTCGCGATCGGTTTCGTCACCGCGTTCGTCTTCGCGATGATCGCGGTCCGCGGGTTGCTCAAGTTCATCGCCAACCACAGCTATGCGGCGTTTGCCTGGTATCGCATTGTGTTCGGCCTGATCATCCTGGCGACCTGGCAATTCGGTTGGGTCGACTGGAGCGCGGTCAAGCCGTGAGTGACTCAAGCGCGCGCAATAACCCCGGGCGCCAGCCCGGGGGACAGATCCGCCATTCACGGTTGAAGTGGCTGGTGTTTGCAATCCTGTGCGCGTTGCCGCTGTCGGGTTCGGTGTCGTCATGGCTGCACGGGGAGTCGCTGATTCCCCTGGCGGCCTACGGCATCGTCAGCGTCGTGACGTTTTTGCTGTACTGGAGCGACAAGCGCAAGGCTCGCGCCGAGCAATGGCGCACGCCAGAGAATGTCCTGCATGCGCTGGAGTTCGCCGGAGGCTGGCCCGGTGCCTTGCTGGCCCAGCAAGCATTTCGGCACAAAACCCGCAAAGTCTCGTACCAGTTGGTGTTCTGGATCATCGTGCTACTGCACCAGGTGTTCTGGATCGATCACCTGTTCCTCGGCGCACACCTGTTCGCCTTGTTCTGATCAACAAGGCCCTAAAGCAACAGTCCGACTTGAGTGCGCTTTGGCAGTCTGCTCACCACCAACTGGTGGGAACGCTGCAGCAATCCCTGTAGCTCTTCGCTACCGAGCGGGTAGGGCGTCTCCATGATGATCCACTGGGCGCGCGCCAGATAAGGCGCCGGATGAATCCCCGGTCGGTCGCAATGGCCGAGAAACAGATCCTTGTCGACCTTGAAGGCCAGGGAATCACCCCGCAGGCCCTGCAACGCGAACATCTTGTTCCCGGCAATCGAAAACACCCGTACGCCTCCCCATTTATAATCTTCCCGCGCTCCCGGCAGGGCGAGGCAAAACTTCGCGACATCCTCTTCGCTCATCCGTCCGGCTTTCATAACAATCGTTCCCCACAGGCATTGAAGGATTCGACCAAATGGTCAATCCAGGCGCGTACCGCCGGCATCACCCCGCGTCGATGAGGATAGACCGCTTGCAGCCAGCCACCGGGCAATGACCACTCGGGTAGCAACTGCACCAGCGAGCCGTTTTCCAGCTCCTGCTCGCAATACATCATGGGCAGCATCGTAAAACCCAGACCGGAGAGGGTGCTGGCCTTGCGCACGATAAAGTCATCGATACCCAGCCGGGCCTCGAGCGCGAGTTCACAACTTTTGCCTTTTTGATCCAGCAGGCGGATGTGCACCAGGCGGTCGGGCTCCAGGGCGCCGAGCACCGGCAGGCTTTTCAGATCCTCGGGGTGGTTGATCTCACGGCCAACGAGGAAACCGGGGCTGGCGACCATCAGCATCTGCGCCTGACGTAGCCGGCGGGTGACCAGCAGCGGGTCTTCGTCGCCCAGTTCGCGCACACGCAGGGCCACGTCAATGCCTTCGTTCACCAGGTCGACCCGCCGGTTGAGCAGCATCACCTCCAGCTGGACTTGTGGAAACCGTTCCAGAAAGTCGCTGATCACCCCCGGCAATATTTCGTGGGCCAGCCCGACCGGGCAGGACACCCGCAAACGCCCGCGGGGCTCGCTGGACATGCTGGCGACGGCCTCGTCGGCCATTTCCGCCTCCAGCAGCATCGCCTGGCAGTGCCTGAGGTAGCGCTCACCCACAGCGGTCAATTTCAGCTGTCGGGTGGTGCGTTGCAGCAAGCGAGCGCCAAGGCGTTCTTCCAGTTCGGCGATGCGCCGTGACAATCGGGACTTGGGGATGCCCAGCAAACGCCCGGCTGCCGCGAAACCACCGGCTTCCACCACTTTGGCGAAGTAATACAGGTCGTTGAGGTCTTGCATGATGTGAACCTGATTGTTCTATCTGTGAGACGAACTATCGCATTATTGCCGTCTAATCAGCTATTGGTTTCGTCTGTAGGATTAGTCCCATCAGATCGCCCTTGTGGGCGATCCTCACTTGGAGATCCCACATGAAACTGCTGCATATCGATTCGAGCATCCTGGGCGACAACTCGGCTTCCCGTCAGCTGAGCGGCGAAGTCGTCAAAGCCTGGCAAGCCGCCGAGCCTACTGCCGTGGTGACCTATCGCGACCTGGCCGCCGACGCCATCAGCCACTTTTCCGCCACTACCCTGGTCGCCGCCGGCACCACCGCTGAACTGCGCAATGCCGCACAACAGCATGAAGCCGAACTGAGCGCCTCGACCCTGGCCGAATTCCTGGCTGCCGATGCCGTGGTGATTGCAGCACCAATGTACAACTTCACCATCCCGACTCAACTGAAGGCCTGGATCGACCGCATCGCCGTCGCCGGTCAGACCTTCCGTTACACCGAAGCCGGCCCTGAAGGCCTGTGCGGCGGCAAGAAAGTGGTGATCGTCTCGACTTCCGGTGGCATGCACGCCGGTCAGGCAAGCGGTGTTGCCCACGAAGAATATTTGAAGCTGCTGTTCGGTTTCATCGGCATCACCGACATCGAAATCGTCCGCGCCGAAGGCCTGGCTTACGGTGACGAGGTGCGCAACAAAGCCATGAGCGCTGCTCATGCGCAAATCAGCGAGCAATTGTTCGCCGCTGCGTAAGGCTTGCGTAAAGAACTCAACCGTTCCGGTACAGCCCCAAAAAACTCTGTATTCTGGTTACGCAAGTACCAGCTACGGAGTTTTTTGTTTCTGGTCGTTTCAGATTATGGCCCGACTTATGCAGTCAAGGGCTTACGTCTCAAGTCCGGTAACAGGTGGGGCATCCCATGGTGCGTCTTTGTGCAACTTTGCTGATTTGCCTGCTCAGCAGCCTGAATACAGTGCACGCCGCGCCTGCGCCGCATCCTCACTGGAGCGTCGGCTTCCATGAGATGACTTTTCTCGACCCACTGGACCTGCAGCCGATGCGCGCCATCGCCTTTTATCCGTCCAGTGATAGGGAGCACACCAGCAAGCTCGAGGGTTACACCGTCGAAGCCGGGGAGGACACCAAAGTCGCCCTTGGCCGGTTCCCGATGCTGATGCTGTCCCACGGTAACACCGGCACCCCCTTGGCCCTGCACGACCTTGCCACGTCGCTGGCGCGAAAGGGTTTTGTCGTAGTGGCGGTGATTCACCCCGGTGACAACTCCAGGGACCACAGCCGACTCGGTACCTTGAGTAACCTGTACGGCCGGCCGATCCAGATTTCCGAAGCCATTACCGCTACCTTGGGCGATCGTATGCTGTCGCCGTTCGTCAATGCCGAGCAGGTAGGGGTCATCGGTTACTCGGCCGGTGGCGAGACCGCATTGATTCTGTCCGGTGCGACCCCGGACCTGGATCGCCTGCGCCGTTATTGCCAGGAGCGCCCGGATGACCGCGATGCCTGCAACACCCAGGGTGAACTGATTGTCGACCGCGACGACCTGCAACCGGTGGCCGATCCTCGCGTCCACGCCTTGATGCTGATGGCGCCTTTGAGCCTGAAGTTCGGCCGCCACACCCTGGCCGATGTACATGTGCCGGTGCTGCTTTACAGCGGCGATGGCGACAAGCTGGTGGCTGTCGACAAGAACGCTGCGGCACTGGCGCGCAAACTGCCGACAGCGCCTGACTTCAAGCTGCTGGCCGGGGCAGGGCATTTCGTGTTCATGGCGCCGTGCAATGACGAGCAGATCGTGATCATGCCCGCGCTGTGCACCGATGCCGATGGCGTCGATCGGCAAGATATACACCGCAATTTGATCTCTGAAGCCGGAAGGTTCTTCTCGCGCACCCTGGGCAGAGCGACCCGGGCGGGGATGCAAACCGCCGATCAATAATGTGCGCGCGGCCCTTTAGGAGCGAGCTTGCTCCGGGCGGCGTTCCGACGAAGACGGTGGATCAGCCAGGAATGATGTTGTCTGACACTCCCTCTTCGCGAGCAAGCTCGCTCCTACAGGTCACTGCGACGCTTGAGTAGCAGGGTCAACCCCAACCCCGTCACCGACAACAACGCCGCACTGAAGAAAATCCACACATAACCCAGGTTCAACGCCACTGCGCCCATCAACGGGCCGGCGATGGCCAGCGCCAGGTCAAAAAACACCGCATAAGCACTCAAGCCCGCGCCACGGCTGGAGTTGGGCACCTGTTTGATGGCCTCGACACCCAGCGCCGGGTACACCAGGGACAGGCCGAACCCGGTCAGACCGGCGCCAATGAGCGCATACGCGGTCGAAGGTGCCAGCCATAGCAGCACCAGGCCAACCGTCTCGATGCCCATGCAGGCAATGGCCGACGTGAACCCGCCGAATCGGCTGATGGCGGAAATGAACAGCAGTCGCGACAGAATGAAACACACGCCAAACACAGTCAGGCAGTAGGCCGCGCCGGTCCAGCCGCGATTGAGATAGTACAGGGTGATAAAGGTCGTCAGGGTGCCGTAGCCAATGGACGCCAGGCTCAGGCTCGCGCCAAACGGCGCAATACGTCCAAACACCGCCCAGAACGGCAGGCGCTCACCGCGTACCACCGGCACCGAAGGCTTGTTGCGAATCAGCAACAGTGCGGCCAGGGCCAGCAGCGACAGGGCAATGCCCAGGCTGGCGAAACCGAGCTGTTGCACCATCACCACACCGAGCGGCGCACCGATGGCAATCGCCCCATAGGACGCGATGCCGTTCCAGGAAATCGACCGCGCGGTATGCTCGGCACCGACCTGGCCCATGCACCAACTGATGGTGCCGACGCCGATCAATCCTTGGGCGATCCCCAGCAACAGGCGCCCGGCGATCAGGATCAGCAGGCTGAGCAAGGGAAAGCCTTGCAACAGGGTCGACAGCAAGGTCAGCACGCCGCTGAGCACAATCCCCGACAAGCCGTAGATGATTGCGCGCTTGGTGCCAACATTGTCGGACATCCGCCCGGCCATGGGCCGGCTGAGCAGGGTGGCGAGGTATTGCGAGCCGATGGTCAACCCGGCCACGATGGCGCTGAACCCGAGCTGCTCGTGGACATAACCCGGCAGTACCGCAATCGGCAAACCGATGCAGAGGAAGGCGATGAAGGTATAGAAGACGATGGAGACGATCTGCAGGGTGATCGCCATGGAGCTTTGCGGGGCAATTTGCTGCACAGACATGAGGGCTCGTTCGCGGGCGGCGGTGGGAGAACTGCATCATGGCGTGGCGGTGGGATAAAAGAAAGCAGGCTAACTATATCTCATGGGCTACCTCACTGTAGGAGCGAGCTCGCTCGCGATGGACGACAACGATAACGCGCTCAACCTGAATGAACGCGTTATCCAGACGTTTTTCGCGAGCGAGCTCGCTCCTACAAGTGCAGCGAGGTCGCTTTAGAACACCACACCCTGACTACGCAGGTAGTCGTCGTAGGTGCCGCTGAAGTCGGTTACGCCGTTAGGGCTCAACTCGATGATGCGGGTGGCCAGGGACGATACGAACTCACGGTCGTGGCTGACGAAGATCAGCGTGCCCGGATAGTTCTCCAGCGCCAGGTTCAGCGACTCGATGGATTCCATGTCCAAGTGGTTGGTCGGTTCGTCCATCACCAGTACGTTCGGCTTTTGCAGGATCAGCTTGCCGAACAGCATGCGACCTTGTTCACCACCGGAAATCACCTTGACCGACTTGAGGATCTCGTCGTTGGAGAACAGCATCCGGCCCAGTGTGCCGCGAATGATCTGCTCGCCCTGGGTCCACTGGCCCATCCAGTCGAACAGGCTGACGTCGTCTTCGAAGTCGTGGGCATGGTCCTGGGCGTAGTAGCCCAGCTCCGCGCTTTCGGTCCATTTCACGGAACCGGCGTCCGGTGTCAGCTCACCCATCAGGGTGCGCAGCAGGGTGGTCTTGCCGATACCGTTCGGGCCGATGATCGCTACGCGCTCGCCAGCTTCGACGGTGAAGCTGAAGTTCTTGAACAGGGTCTTGCCATCGAAGCCCTTGGACATCTGCTCGATGGTCACGGCCTGGCGGTGCAGTTTCTTGGTCTGTTCGAAGCGGATGAATGGGCTCACGCGGCTCGATGGCTTGACTTCGGCCAGCTGGATCTTGTCGATCTGCTTGGCACGGGACGTGGCCTGCTTGGCTTTCGAGGCGTTGGCCGAGAAGCGGCTGACGAAGGTCTGCAGTTCGGAGATCTGCGCTTTCTTCTTGGCGTTGTCCGACAGCAGTTGCTCGCGGGACTGGGTCGCCGCGGTCATGTACTCGTCGTAGTTGCCCGGGAACAGGCGCAACTCACCGTAGTCCAGGTCGGCCATGTGAGTGCAGACGCTGTTAAGGAAGTGACGGTCGTGGGAAATGATGATCATGGTGCTGTTACGCGCCTTGAGGATCGTTTCCAGCCAGCGGATGGTGTTGATGTCCAGGTGGTTGGTCGGTTCGTCGAGCAACAGCACTTCCGGATCGGAGAACAGTGCCTGAGCGAGCAACACCCGCAGTTTCCAGCCCGGAGCCACTTCGGACATCGGACCGAAATGCTGTTCCAGGGGGATACCCAGGCCCAGCAGCAGTTCACCGGCACGGGATTCGGCGGTGTAGCCATCCATTTCGGCGAATTCGGTTTCCAGCTCGGCCACGGCCATGCCGTCTTCTTCGCTCATTTCCGGCAGCGAGTAGATGCGGTCGCGCTCGGCCTTGACCTTCCACAGCTCTTCGTGACCCATGATCACGGTGTCGATCACGTTGAATTCTTCGTAGGCGAACTGGTCCTGGCGCAATTTACCCAGGCGCACGTTCGGTTCCAGCATGACCTGGCCGCCGGACGGCTCGAGGTCATCGCCGAGAATCTTCATGAAGGTCGACTTGCCGCAACCGTTGGCGCCGATCAGACCGTAACGGTTGCCACCGTTGAACTTGACCGAAACGTTTTCGAAGAGCGGCTTGGCGCCGAACTGCATCGTGATGTTAGCTGTAGAAATCAAAGGTTTTTCCTGCGAAGCATTCAGAGTAGCCAGGGTTGCGGCAGTACCGCGCTTGACCCGAATCAAAGTGCGCTGAAAGCGGGTTTTCCCGTCATCAGCGAAGAGGCACGTAAAGTTTGGCGGCAATTGTACTGGTCTGGCTCTTTAAACGATAGGGCGTTGAGACCACTGCAACGCTTTGGCGGATTTTGCGGACACATTTTCGCAGTTGCAGGTTAACCATTGGTTACAAACTGTGGCTAAAATGCCATCCATCAGCCGAAAACCGACCATCGGCTAGGCTTGATGGCACTAAGGGGCCGCTGTTTCGTAACCAGTCGCTGCACAAGACCCGGGAGGGCGCAGCTTGTTTACTTCCGATCTGTGACGATTTCCGTGAAACTCATCATTGCCGTTATCTACGTTGTCTGCATTGCGTATGTCCACCTGCGCGGTCAGGTGCGCCACAAGCTGGGCCGCCAGTTGAGTGATCACTCGACGTTTCTGGCGCCGATCAATTGCTTTCTTTATCTGTTTTCGAAAATCCCCAACAAGCCTTATCTCGACCCGGCCGACTTTCCCGACCTGAGCCCGCTGCAGGCGCATTGGGAAGAAATTCGTGCCGAAGGCCAGAACTTGCTTCACACCGGCGAGATCAAGCGCTCGAATCAATACGATGACGTCGGTTTCAACTCGTTTTTCAAGACCGGCTGGAAGCGCTTCTATCTCAAGTGGTACGGCGACAGCCACCCGTCGGCGATGAAACTCTGCCCGCGTACCACTGAGCTGGTACAGGGCATTGGCTCGATCAAGGCGGCGATGTTCGCCGAGCTGCCCCCGGGCTCCAGACTGGTGCGCCATCGCGATCCGTACGCCGGTTCGTACCGTTATCACCTGGGCCTGGAAACCCCCAACGCTGCCGGCTGCTACATCAATGTCGATGGCCAGAACTACCATTGGCGCGATGGCGAAGCGGTGATGTTCGATGAGACCTACATTCATTACGCAGAGAACACCACGCCGCACAATCGCATCATCTTGTTCTGCGACGTCGAGCGGCCGATGAAATATCGCTGGGTTGTGGCATTCAATCGCTGGTTCAGCCGCACAGTCATGTCGGCGGCAGGCGCGCCGAACGAGGCGGGCGACAGGACCGGCGGGCTCAATCGGCTGTTCAGCAGGATCTACAAGGTTCGCCTGCACGGCAAACAACTGAAAAAGCGCAATCGCACGCTTTACTACCTTGCAAAGTGGTCGATCTTTGCCGGGCTGCTGGCGGTCTTTATTCTGATTTGAGGGGGGATGTTCGGGCTGCTGATGTCATCGTCGGAACATCCAGCCTGTTACATCTTGCCGGGGAGGTTTTTGTTAACAAAACCGAACCCCGGGCGTAGCGTGGTATCGAAGTCCTTATCCACGCGACGTAGAGAGGCACCCCATGAACCGATACGTGTTTGGCGCCATTGTGCTGGCCTTGAGTGCCATATTGGGCTCTCTGGCCGATGCCTCTGCTGCGTTGCAATTGGCCCAGAACCTGCCGGGCCGCACCAACAACAATCCTTACAACAGTCCGATCCACCGGGCCAACCCCAACAGCATGCAAGGCACTCAACCCAGCGCCCCGGCCATACGCGGACCCAATACCGTGCCGGTCCAGCGCTCGCCGACACTGGACAACGGTGGCATCGGTAATCGCTATCCCGACCGGACCGCTCCCGCCAGCCCTCCGAAATTCATTCCCAATCCTGCCCCGCGAGACACCGGCAGCAACAACCGTTGAGTAGCAGGCATCACCTCTGCCCGCTATTTTTCACCAAACCTCATGTCTATCGGAAAAGGAATCCTGAATGTTGCGCAAAAACCTCTTGGCAACCCTCTGTGCCAGCGTATTGATCAGCACCACTGTTCCTGTGCTTGCCGCACCCGCCTGGACGATGAAAAGCGAAGCAGGCACCCTCGAGGTCACCCCCGTCGTGACGGGGCTGGAGCACCCGTGGGCCCTGGCATTCCTGCCGGATCGTAAAGGCATGCTGGTAACCGAACGACCCGGCAACCTGCGATGGGTGACCGCCGACGGCAAGCTGTCAGCGCCGCTCAATGGCGTGCCAACGGTCTGGGCCAAGGGGCAGGGCGGCTTGCTGGACGTGGCGTTGTCACCGGATTTCAAGCAGGACCGGACGGTCTATCTGTCCTATGCCGAAGGGGGTGGTGAGGACAACAAGGCCGGTACTGCGGTGGGGCGCGGCCGGCTCTGCGACGATATGACGGCGCTCAAGGACTTCCACGTGATCCTGCGTCAGGAACCCAAACTCTCGGTGGGCAACCATTTCGGCTCGCGGCTGGTGTTCGATCGCGACGGCTACCTGTTCGTGACCCTGGGGGAAAACAACGACCGCCCGACCGCCCAGGACCTCGACAAACTGCAGGGCAAAGTGGTGCGGATCTACCCGGACGGCACGGTGCCCAAGGACAACCCCTTTGTCGGCCAAGCCAACGTGCGCCCGGAGATCTGGTCCTACGGCCAGCGCAATCCGCAAGGCGCGGCGCTCAACCCGTGGAACGGCACACTCTGGGAAAACGAACATGGCCCCCGGGGCGGCGATGAAATCAACATCATCGAGCGTGGCAAGAACTACGGCTGGCCGCTGGCGACCCATGGCATCAACTACTCCGGTCTACCGATTCCCGAAGCGAAGGGTGATACCGTCGAGGGCACCGTTGCCCCGAACCATGTCTGGGAAAAATCCCCGGGCCTGAGTGGCATGGCGTTCTACGATGCCGACCGTTTCAAGGCCTGGCAACGCAACGTGTTTATCGGCGCGTTGGTCAGCCAGGAACTGATCCGCCTGGAGTTCGATGGCGACAAGGTCGTGCACGAGGAGCGTTTGCTCGGTGAGTTGAAAAAACGCATTCGCGATGTGCGACAGGGGCCGGATGGCTATTTGTATGTGCTGACCGATGAGGAGAACGGTGGCGTTTACAAAGTCGGGTTGAAGTTGCCGGCTGACTAAAGGCATCTACAAAAACTTGCCATTGACTTGCTACCACCGCCCGGCTAATTTCGAGCCATGACTTCCACCGTATTGCGCTGCCAGCCAAGCATTATTACCGCCATTCCTCATTTGGCGGGCTAGCTCACGACTGCAGCACCCAACCCGCCCTTGAGGCGGGTTTTTACTTTCTGTCTCCCGGGCCCCGATCAATGTCAGGAGACGACCATGAGTTTTACAGCCGATCAACAAGCCCTGCTTGAGCGCTACGTGAAAAAAATCCTTGTCGCGCCGGTGTATGAACTGGCTGTGCGCACGCCGTTGCAAGCGGCGCCGGCCTTGTCTGTAGCCTTGGGTAATCAGATCCTGCTCAAGCGCGAAGACTTGCAACCGACCTTTTCCTTCAAGATCCGCGGCGCCTACAACAAGCTGGTGCAACTGAGCGAGGCGCAAAAGACTCGTGGTGTGGTCACGGCTTCTGCCGGCAATCATGCGCAGGGCGTGGCGCTGGCGGCACGGGAATTGGGGATCAACGCGACTATCGTCATGCCCTGCACGACGCCGCAATTGAAGGTCATCGGGGTGCGCAGTCGCGGCGCCGATGCGGTGTTGCACGGCGAAAGTTTTCCGTTTGCACTGGCCTATGCGCTGGATCTGGCCCGGGAAACCGGTCGCACCTTTGTTTCGCCCTTCGACGATCCGCAAGTGATCGCGGGGCAAGGCACGGTGGCCATGGAAATCCTGCGCCAGCATCAAGGGCCGCTGGATGCGATCTTCGTGCCGGTGGGTGGCGGGGGGCTGATCGCAGGCATCGCCGCTTACGTCAAATACTTGCGGCCCGAGGTGCGCATCATCGGCGTCGAGTCGGAGCATTCCGCGTGCCTGCAAGCCGCGTTGCTCACCGGTGAGCGAGTGATCCTGCCCAGCGTCGGCACCTTCGCCGACGGGGTGGCGGTGGCACAGATCGGCGCTTACGGGTTTGAGGTCTGCCGGTTTTGCGTCGATGAGGTGGTGACGGTCAGCAACGATGAGCTTTGCGCCGCGATCAAGAATATCTATGACGATACCCGCTCGATCACCGAACCTTCCGGCGCGCTGGCGGTGGCCGGGATCAAAAAGTACGTGGCACAGAGCGGCGCTCGTGGTCAGACCCTGGTCGCCATCGACTCGGGTGCCAACATCAATTTCGACAGCCTGGGGCATGTGGCCGAGCGAGCTGCGTTGAGTGGCGCTGCGGCATGAGTCTCGGGCAGGCCGACAGCGGGCGCCGCAAGCGGGCGCCACGGGGGTCCGCCGGATGGCCGGGTTATTCCTGAGTGGCTTTCTCGACCTTGTTCGACGCCGACCAGATTCGGTAGCGCACTTCGATGTTCTTGGGTACGTACAGCACGAGTGGCAGCTTGCTGTTGTAACGCAGCAGAAAGCCGTCACCGACCACCGGTACAAAATCCTGTTTGCGCGTGCCGTCCGGGCAGGCCATCAGCGTGCTCATCGGGCCAATGACGTTTTCCAGGCGATAGAACGGGTAGCCCCAGCCCTCGAGATTCTTCTCTTCGAGGATGCCACCCAGACGCGGGTTATTGCAGTCGATGGTCATCATCTTGCCGGCCAGGATCTCGACCTGGAAGTCGTTTTCCCGGAGCTGTGGCGCGAGGTGGATCACCTGGCGGGTAAACCCGCTTTCGGCCTTTGGATAGGGCGCGGTGTCTTCGAGTTTGGCGGCGTGTGCCAGACCCGTCAGTCCGAGAGCGAATAACCCGAGTGTCGCGTGTGCAGTCAAAGAACTCATGGTTGCCTCCTTGCTTGAATTGAAGGGCGGCATTCTCACTGCCATGTGCAGTGAAAGCAAACCTGCAGCGCCCAGCATGCAAATTGCACGATCACAAGGGGTGCTTTTTTGCAAACTGCATGACAGGTTCAACGGGTGACTTGCCTAAACCCTTGAATTACCGATGAGCTGCACGGCGAAATTCAGGGCATGCCTTATGCTGTAGCTGTCCTTGAAGCTTGCCGGGATTTCATATGAGCGAGCATTGACCGTTATTGGCAGTCTCACATAGGAGGGAGCCGCCATGTTTCTTTCTGCCTTGGAACTTCGCAACATCATCGAAAGCAGTTTTCTGCCCAAACGCTGCCAGTGCACGCTGTCACCGGATCTGTCGATGACCGTCAAGGTCTATGCAGACGGGCAAACCGATCACTTGGATCTATTGGTCACCGGCATTGATGCTTCCGGGCTCAATGGTTGCCGGGAAATCAACGAGTTGATTACCCAACTGCGTTCCAGACAGCATCACGTAGAGGTCGAGCCGCACTCGATGCTGGGCAAAGCGCTTTAACCTGCGGTTTCGAGTTGCACCGACACGCGCCGGGTCTGGAAGAACGCCAGGCCCAGCGCCAGTTCAACGGCAACCGCCAGCAAATCAGACTTTTCGGTCAGCCCTGATTCTCGCAGGCGTCGGAAAGTTTACGGTAGGTAATTTCTGCGGGTTTTCCCCTGTCATCGATGTACTTCATCTCGGCATTTACCACTTTGCACTCAAGGGTGTCCGGCTCGGTCAGTGAAATCACTTTGCTGACATGCAATGGCATGCCGTAGTGATAGGGCACGGCTTGAGAGTCAGTGGTGTCATTGGCCTGAGCCAGGCCGGCAAACGCGGTGCAGGCGAGGGCGGCGGTAACCAGCAGGGTGCGAGTGTTCATCTGCGATCTCCGGTGCGGACGGAAAGTCAGTTCGATGTGTGGCTTGTCGAACCTGCCGCACTGGGCGTCAGAACAGTCTGAGGGCGTGCGGTCCAGTGAAGTGTTGGACCGCACGGTTAAACGAGGGTTAACCCGGCTTAAACGCCGCCTGTCGCGGATGCGCGATCCTGTGTATCAGTTAAGACCATCGGGCGCCTGATGGAAAGTCATCGCGAGCAGGCCCTCGAATTCAGCGCAAATCCAGTTGCTTGCGATAAGGCAAATCCGGCCCGGTCTTGCTGCACGTCAGCGCCGCCGCCTGGACCGCGAACTTCAGCATGCGGTCGATCTGCTCGCGGCCAAGTTGCTTCACACCCTCCACCGAATCCAGCTGCTGTTCGGTCAGCCAGGTAATCAGCGCCGCCTGAAAGGTATCGCCCGCGCCCACAGTGTCGGCGATTTTTACCTCACAGGCAGGAGCCGACCACGAGCCGTGGGTCCGGCTAAACACGCTGGCGCCTTCGCCACCCCGGGTCAGGAACACCAGCTGACAACGGTGCTGTAACCAGCCTTCGATCACCCGCGCCGGATCCTGGTCGGGATACAGCAGATGCAGGTCCTCGTCGCTGACCTTGATCAGGTCAGCCAGCTCCACCAGCGTCGCGATCCGGTTACGCCACAGGTCAATGTCCGGCTGCGGATTCAGGCGCACGTTCGGATCGAGGCTGATCAGGCGCCTGCCGCTTTCCCGGCGCACCAGCGCCAATAGGGTGTCGGCAATCGGCTGCACCACCAGGGAAAACGAGCCGATATGCAGGCCGCGCACCTCAGGCCCGAGTGCCGGCAGGTGCTGCGGTTGCAATTGTCGATCCGCGCAGCCCTCGCCACGGAAGCTGTACTGCGGCGAGCCATTGGCCCCCACGGCGACCATCGCCAGGGTGGTCGGCGCAGCAAAATCCAGCAGGTAGTCCTGGCACACGCCTTCATCTTGTAACACTTGCAGCAGGCGACGGCCCAGGTAGTCGGTGGACAACCCGGCCAACAGCGCCGCGTCCACGCCCAATCGGCGCAAGCCCACCGCCACATTGAACGGCGAACCACCGGCAATGGCTTTGAAGTTCACTTTGGAAGCCACACCGCTGGCGTCGTTTTCACTGAAAAAATCGAACAGCGCTTCGCCACACACCAGGTACATAGTTATTCACTCTTCAAAGGGTTGCGACATGCTGTTGATAGCGTTCATACGCCTGCTGACAGGCGTGTACATTGTCGGCGACCGGCAGGGTTTCACTGGCCGGATCGAGTTTGACGCAGCGCTCGCACAAGTCCGCCAGGCTGTGTTCGTGCCCGTTCGCCCGGGATACGCACCATGCCGCCTGGATCGCCGCACCGAGAGCCGCGGCCTCGCTTTGTTCGGTGCAGATCACCGGGGTATTCATGGTGTCGGCGACGATCTGCCGCCACACCGCGCTTTTCGAACCGCCGCCGATCAGCCGAATGCTGCGGCTTTGTAAGCCATTGCGGCGCAGCAGGTCCAGTCCGTAACGCAAACCGAACGTCGTGCCTTCGACCACCGCGCGGCACAGGTTGGCCCGGGTCAGGTTGGTCGTGGTCAGGCCCGACAGGCTGCCGCTGGCGTGGGGCAGGGCGGGCACCCGCTCCCCGTTGAAAAACGGCAGCATGCAAACGCCTTCGGCACCGATCGGCGCCCGGGCAACGAGCTCGTTGAACTGATCGATGTCGAGGTCCAGCAGGTCACGAATCAGGCCGGTGGCGTTGGTCAGGTTCATGGTGCAGATCAATGGCAACCAGCCGCCACTGGAAGAACAGAAGGTGGCTACCGCGGCATCTGCGGCGACGTTCGGCTGATCAGCGTAGGCGTAAACCGTGCCCGACGAACCGAGGCTCATGGTGATCACCCCGGGCTGGATGTTGCCGGTGCCAATGGCGCCCATCATGTTGTCGCCGCCGCCACTGGACACCAGTGCCCGCGGGTTGATGCCCAGGTGTTCGGCAATGCCCGGCAGAATCGTGCCGACCGCCTGGTGGGCATCGATCAACTCCGGCAGGGCAGCTTGCAGGCGTCCGCTCGGGTCGATGTCCCGCAACAATTGCAAATCCCACTGGCGCGTACGCACATTGAAATACCCGGTGCCCGAGGCATCACCGTACTCGCTGCAACTGCGGCCGGTGAGCCAATGGTTGAGGTAGTCGTGGGGCAGAAGGATGCGGGCGATGCGGGAAAACACCTCGGGATGCTGCTCTTTGGTCCATAGCAGTTTGGACAGGGTGTAGCCCGGCGCGATGACCACGCCGAGGCGTTCCAGCGAAGCCTTTTCGCCACCCAGATGGGCCAGCAGGCGGTCATTTTCCGGGGTGGTTTCGGTGTCGCACCAGAGCTTGGCCGCACGCAATACCTTGCCCTGATCGTCGAGCAGCACCAGGCCATGTTGCTGGCCGGAGACGCCAATGCCGAGGATCGACTGGCCATCGACTTTAGCCGCAAGCAAGGCGCGGCGGGTGGCGGTGGTGAAGGCTTCCAGCCACTGCTGGGTGTCCTGTTCACGGCGGCCATTGGCGCCGCTGATCATCGTGTGGGCGGCCGCTCCCTGACCGAGCACTTCGCCACTGGCCGTGTCTAGGATGATGGCTTTGGTGCCCTGAGTGCCGCAGTCGATGCCGAGGAAGAGTTGTCGGGTTGTCATGCAGAATCCTTCGATATCAGTAAACCCTCATCGCGAGCAGGCTCGCTCCCACAGGGGGCTGAGGTGATCATCCGTTTTGCGGTTGAAACACAGTCAATGTGGGAGCGAGCCTGCTCGCGATGACGGCAGTTGCTACACCACCGACCTCAAGCCAGCACCCGTTCCAGCGTCCGCGACACCCCCACCTCGCGCAAACTGTTGCAACACCACTCGAACGCCGCGACAAACTCCGCCGAGCGGGGAATCGCCGTACCAAAAATCTCCTCGACCGCCAACAAACGCTGGGTAATCAACGCATCATCGGCCACCAGCGTCTGGCAGAACGCTGCGCGCGGGTCCGGTATCGAATAGGTCTCGCCATGTTCATCCACGCCCTTGAGGTATAACGCCCACGCCGCCACCACCAACGCCGCGCGTTTGGTCTCGCGGCCATCGGCGATCAAGCGATTGATGGTCGGCACGGTGAATTTCGGAAACTTCGACGAGCCGTCCGAACACACCCGTTCAAGTTGATCGGCAATTGCCTGATTGGAGAAGCGCGTCACCAGGGTGTTCTTGTACTCGGCCAGGTCAATTCCCGGCACCGCCGGCAGCTGCGGCGTCACATCCAGGTCCATGCAGGCGCGCATGTAGCGCACGAACAGCGGGTCGTTCATGGTCTCATGGACGAAGCGGTAACCCTTCAGGAATCCCAGGTACGTCAGCGCCAGATGACTGCCGTTGAGCAGCTTGATCTTCATTTCTTCGTAGGGCGTGACGTCGTCGGTGAACTGCACGCCAACCTTTTCCCAGGCCGGGCGACCGTTGACGAACTTGTCTTCCAGCACCCATTGCAAAAAGGGTTCGCAGACCACCGGCCAGGCATCGTCCAGCCCATGCTGGTCGGCCAGTTGCAAACGGTGTTGGATGCTGGTCATCGGCGTGATGCGATCGACCATGGCGTTGGGGAAACTGACGTTGGCGTCGATCCAGTCGCGCAATTGGTTGTCGTGCAAGGCGGCGAAGGTCAACAGGGCCTTACGGGTGATGGCACCGTTGTGCGGCAGGTTATCGCAGGACATCAGGGTGAAGGCCGGCGTGCCTGCGGCGCGGCGCCTGGCCAGTGCGGCACAGAGGAAACCGAACACGGTTTTCGGCGCCTCCGGGTGCGCCAGGTCATGCTGGATCTGCGGCAAGTGCGCCATGAACTCGCCGGTGCTGTCGTCGATGCAGTAACCGCCTTCGGTGATGGTCAGCGAGACGATGCGGATCTCGGGGCTGGCCAGTTTGTCGATCAACGCCTGGGCATCGTCCTCTGCCAGCAACATGTCGCGAAGGGCGCCAATCACTCGCACTTCGGTGTCGTCGTTATCACCAAGCTCGAACAAGGTAAACAGGTAGTCCTGCTCCTTGAGATCGTCACGGGCGCGGCGGTCCTCGGCACGCAGGCCGACACCACAGATTGCCCAGTCCAGCGCCTCTCCGGTGTTCATCAGTGCATCGGTGTAAAACGCCTGATGGGCGCGATGGAAACCGCCGACGCCGATGTGCGCGATGCCTTGGCGGGTATCGCCCAACGCGTAGGCGGGCAGGACCACTTCAGGCGCGAGGCGGTTGAGGTTCTGTTTGTTCAGTTTCATCTCAGGCTCTCTGAAATCAGGCAGCAACGCGTAGCGGGCGGGTCAGTGCCACGCCGTCGGCATCGAATAAATGGCAGTGTTGTGCATCCAGGTGCAGGCTCAGGGTTTCGCCATAACGGCTGGCCAGATCGCCGCGAACGCGCAGGGTCAGGGCTTCGCCGGACGAGGTCAGGACGTGGCAGAAGGTGTCGCTGCCCAGGCGTTCGCTGACATCGGCGGTGACCTGCAAGGTGCAGCCGCCGGGTTTGGCCAGTTCCAGATGCTCGGGGCGGATGCCCAGCGTCACTGCGCTCCCGACGCTCAGATGTCTGCTGCTCAAGGGCAGGCTGATGCGGGTACCGGCGTCCAGTTGCACTTCGCAGCCCTGGCTGTCGGTGCGTGTGACCTTGCCTTTGAGAAAGCCCATTTTCGGCGTGCCGAGGAAACCGGCGACGAACAGGTTGACCGGTTGGTGATAGAGATCCAGCGGCGAGCCGACTTGCTCGATCTTGCCGCCATTGAGTACGACCACTTTGTCGGCCATGGTCATCGCTTCGACCTGATCGTGAGTCACGTAGATCATCGTGGCTTGCAGTTCTTTGTGCAGGCGCAACAGTTCCAGGCGCATCTGCACGCGCAGGGCGGCATCGAGGTTGGACAACGGTTCGTCGAACAGGAAGATTTTCGGGTTGCGCACGATGGCGCGGCCAATCGCCACGCGTTGGCGCTGACCGCCGGACAGTTGCTTGGGCTTGCGCTCCAGCATCGGCCCCAGTTCGAGGATGCGCGCCGCTTCGCTGACCTTTTTCTCCACCTCGGCCTTCGCCACGCCGGACAGGTCGAGGGCGAACGACATGTTCTTGCGCACGCTCATGTGCGGGTACAGGGCGTAGGTCTGGAACACCATCGCCAGGTCGCGCTTGGCGGGGCTCACTTCGGTGATGTCGCGGCCATCGAGTTCGATGGTGCCGCCGCTGACTTCTTCCAGCCCTGCGATCAGCCGCAGCAACGTGGATTTGCCGCAGCCCGACGGGCCGACGAAGACCACGAATTCCTTGTCGTTCACTTCCAGGTCAATGCCCTTGATGATGGAAAAGCCTTCGAAGCCTTTTTGCAGATTTTTGATTTTCAGGTTGGCCATGGGAATGGGCCTCCTTTTATTTTTCTGTAGGAGCGAGCTTGCTCGCGATAAATTTGTAGGCGGCGCGTTCTTCCTGTCGGCACGCGTTATCGTTCACGTCCATCGCGAGCAGGCTCGCTCCCACAGGGATCGCATCAGGTCGGCGATCTTCATTTCACGGCGCCGAACGACAGGCCGCGTACCAGTTGTTTCTGGCTGATCCAGCCGAAGATCAGGATCGGCGCACAGGCCAGGGTCGAGACGGCCGACAACTTGGCCCAGAACAGCCCTTCGGGGCTGGAGTAGGAAGCGATCAATGCAGTGAGCGGCGCGGCTTTCGACGAGGTCAGGTTCAGCGACCAGAAGGCCTCGTTCCAGCACAGGATCAGCGACAGCAGCACCGTGGACGCCAGACCGCCCTTGGCGATGGGCAGCAACACCCGGAGCATTTCCTGCGCCAGCGTTGCGCCGTCCAGGCGCGCGGCTTCGAGGATGTCCTTGGGGATGTCCTTGAAGTAGGTGTAAATCATCCAGACCACGATCGGCAGGTTGATCAGCGTGTAGATCACGATCAGTGCAACGCGCGTATCGAGCAGGCCGAAACTCTTGGCCAGCAGATAGATCGGCATCAGCACGCCCACCGGCGGCAGCATCTTGGTCGAGAGCATCCACAGCAACGTGCCTCTGGTGCGTTGGGTTTCGTAGAACGCCATGGAGTAGGCCGCCGGCACCGCGATCAGCAGGCACAGGGCTGTGGCGCTGAAGGAAATCACCACCGAGTTCCAGGCGAAACTGAAATAGTCGCTGCGTTCGTTGATGTGCAGGTAGTTTTCCAGCGTCGGCATGAAGATGAACTGCGGTGGCGTGGCGAAGGCATCGATTTCGGTTTTGAAACTGGTCAGCACCATCCAGAAGATCGGGAAGAAGATCAGGATCGCGATGGCCCAGGCCAACGTACCGAGCAGCAGGCTTTGCAAGCGACGGGATTGTTGAAGAGTCATGGCAGGCCTCAGGCTTTGTCGGTCAGGTTTTTGCCGATCATTCGCACCAGAATGATCGCGGCGATGTTGGCGATGACCACGGCGATCAAGCCGCCCGCCGAGGCCATGCCAACGTCGAACTGCACCAACGCCTGGTTGTAGATCAGGTACGCGAGGTTGGTCGAGGCGTAGCCGGGGCCGCCGTTGGTGGTGGTGAAGATTTCGGCGAACACCGAGAGCAGGAAGATGGTTTCGATCATCACCACCACCGCAATCGGCCGTGCCAGGTGTGGCAATGTCAGGTGCCAGAAAATCGCGATAGGCCCGGCACCGTCCAGGCGCGCGGCTTCTTTCTGTTCCTGGTCGAGGGACTGCATGGCGGTCATCAGGATCAGGATCGCGAAGGGCAGCCATTGCCACGAGACAATGATGATGATCGACAGCAGCGGGTAGTGCGCCAACCAGTCCACCGGTTGCGCGCCGAACAGCTTCCAGACGTAGGCGAGAATCCCCGACACCGGATGGAAAATCAGGTTCTTCCAGATCAGCGCGCCCACCGTGGGCATGATGAAAAACGGCGAGATCAGCAGCACCCGCACGATGCCGCGACCGAAAAACTCACTGGCCTCCAGCAAAGCACTGATCAGCACGCCGAACACCACGCTGATCAGCAGCACGCTGCCCACCAGCAACAGCGTGTTGCTGGCGCCGGGCAGGAAGCCCGAGTCCGTCAGGAAATAAGAGAAGTTCTCTAGCCCGACAAATTCGTTTTCACCCGGATTGAGCAGGTTGTAGCGGATGGTCGAGAAGTAGAGGGTCATGCCCAGGGGCACGATCATCCACAACAGCAGCAATGCCACCGAAGGGCTGACCAGAAACCAGCCGGGATTGGTCACGCGGCGTTTGCGCTGCGGTTGGGCAATGTCCATGTGAGCTTTGGCAGTTGATGTATTCATGGTGTTAAACCGATTGGAACGAACAATGAAGATCCCTGTAGGAGCGAGCTTGCTCGCGATGGAGTGTCAGGCACGACGGCGTCAACTGACACACCATCGCGAGCAAGCTCGCTCCTACAGAGGGCGTGCGAAATTACTTGGGATAACCCGCGCGCTTCATTTCGCGTGCAGTGGTTTGCTGGGCCGCCGCCAGGGCCTGGTCGACCGTGGTCTGGCCGATCAACGCCGCAGAGAAGGACTTGCCGACCTGGGTACCAATGCCCTGGAACTCGGGAATGGTCACCAACTGGATGCCGATGTACGGCACAGGTCTGGCGCCCGGCTTGCTCGGGTCCGCGGCCTTGAGTGAATCCAGCGTGACCTTGGCGAACGGCGCAGCGCTCATGTACGCCTCGCTGTAGGTCGAGGCCCGGGTGCCCGGCGGCACGTTGGCGATGCCGTCTTTTTCCGCGACCAGTGCGCTGTATTCTTTGGAGGTGGCCCAGGCACTGAAGGTTTTCGCCGCGTCCTTGGCCTTGGAACTGGTGGGAATGGCCAGCGCCCAGGAGTAGAGCCAGGCCGAGCCCTTGTCAGTGACCTGATTCGGCGCATAGGTGAAACCGACGTGATCGGTGACCTTGCTCTGGGCCTTGTCGGTGACGAACGAGCCGGCGACGCTGGCATCGACCCAGATTGCGCATTTGCCGCTGTTGAACAACGCCAGGTTTTCATTGAAACCATTGCTCGAGGCGCCCGGCGGGCCGGATTTCTTCATGGTGTCGACGTAGAAGTTCAGCGCGTTTTTCCACTCGGGGCCGTTGAATTCCGGCTGCCACTGTTCATCGAACCAGCGAGCGCCGTAGGCGTTGGCGACGGTGCTGATCAGCGCCATGTTCTCGCCCCAGCCGGCCTTGCCCCGCAGGCAGATGCCGTACTGTTCCTGCTCGGGTTTGTTCAGTTTGGCGGCGAATTCACCGATCTGCTCCCAGGTCGGGCGCTCGGGCATGCTCAGGCCGGCGTCCTTGAACAGGTCGGTGCGGTAGTAGGTGATCGAGCTTTCGGCGTAGAACGGCAGCGCATACAGCGAGCCTTTGACGGACAGGCCTTCGCGCACCGACGGGAACACATCGTCGAGGGCGTAGCTGGCCGGCAAATCCTTCATCGGTTCCAGCCAGCCCTTGGCGCCCCAGAGTGCGGCTTCGTACATGCCGATGGTCAGCACGTCGAACTGCCCGCCCTGGGTGGCGATGTCGGTGGTCAGGCGCTGGCGCAGGACGTTTTCTTCGAGCACCACCCAATTGAGCTTGATGTCCGGATGCGCGGCCTCGAAGGTCTTCGAGAGCTTTTGCATGCGGATCATGTCGCTGTTGTTGACGGTGGCGATGGTCAGGGTCTGGGCGCCAAGGCTGACGCTGCTGAGGGTCATGCAGGTGAGGGCAAGCAGAGCTTTTACAGAAGGTTGCATCGTGCACTCCTTTTCTGCACCCAATGGGTTACAGAAGGACAGTTATTGTTTTTGTGTCTTCCTGCGCAGGGAAGAATGTGCGCTGATTACATCCTTCAATGGAGGGCGAGACAAATCATCCATCGCACTTTAATCGATACTTTTTTGCACTGGAGTTTTGGGGGATTGATGCAGGGAAGGGCTTTTCAGCAAAGGAGGGGTATTGAAACCGTACAGGTTTTATAGCTTTCAGCAGAGAAAAGATCGCAGCCTTCGGCAGCTCCTACAGGAGAGCGCATTCCAGCGGTAGGAGCTGCCGAAGGCTGCGATCTTTTGATTTTCAACCCAAGTTTTGCTCGGTCAGCCGCTGCACCACCAACCGCCGATAATGCGACGGCGTCATGCCCTTGAGCTGCTGGAAGCGCCGGTTGAAGTTGGAAATATTGTTGAAGCCCGACTCGAAGCACACGTCGGTCACCGGTTTGTCGCCATCGGCCAGCAACTCGCAAGACTTGCTGATGCGCAGTCGATTGACGAATTCGATGAAATTGCGCCCGGTGGCCTGCTTGAATACGCGGCTGAAGTACGTGGGCTTCATGCCCAAATGCTCGGCGACCTCTTCGAGCGGCAATTCCCGGGCGTAATGGGCGAATATGTAATCCACCGCGCGGTTGGTGCGATCGATGTTGTTCTCGTCGGCCAGTTGTGGCGTCGTGGCGCCAGAGAGCAATTGGTAGTCGTCGGTGGCCGCGAGCAATTCGAGCAAAATGAAAAAGTGCCCGAGCCGGGTGACGCCGCTGGTATCGGCGATGCGCTGCATCAAGTCCATGGCCTGGGCGATGGTGTGCTTGCAGCGAAACTCGATGCCGTATTGCGCGCGCTCCAGCAGCGGCGCCAGGGTCTTGAGTTCGGCAAACACCTGATAGCCGCTGTCGAACAACTCGTCGGTGAAGTTGACCAGCATGTCGCGCTTGGGCACCACTTCGTCCTCGGCCACCTGACTGATCCAGTTGTGGGGCAGGTTGGGGCCGGTCAGGAACAGGGTTTGCGGATAGAAGTTGCCGATGTAATCGCCAATGAACACCTTGCCGGAACTGGCGACGATCAGGTGCAACTCGTATTCCTTGTGGAAATGCCAGCGCACCAGCGGGCAGGGAAAGCCATGCTGGCGGTAGATGATGGACAACCCGTTGTGGTCGTCCATCAATTCATAGGACGGATCGGTGACTCTGGCGGTGCGGGTCATGTCAGGGCGCTTTTGTTGTTATCCCGCCCCGATCATGCCTCTTGCCGGATGGATAGCGCTACTACCGCCTGTGCGCCTGCTCCTGCAAGGCACGCGCGCTACTCCTGATTCAGCCGGTTCTTCGCCTCTATCCACTGCGCCATGTATTGAGTGCTCTTGTGCTGGTGATGACGCAGCATGCTGCCGGTAAAGTTATCGCGTCTGATGTTTGCCAGATTCCGTTGGCAATCGACCAGCCGCTGGATCAAGGCCGGGCCATGAACGGATGTCTGGTAGCGGTTCGCCAACAGGGTTTGCCCGTGCGCCTGGGCGTGGAGCCAACGCGTCTTGTCGTTGTGCAGTTGCACGGCATGATCGGCGAACTCGCGTGCCGAACGGGTCACTGCACCGGGCCAAGTCTCTTCGCCATGCATCGCCTCCGCACCGACCGGCGTCGTCACATTCGGTGTGCCACAGAGCATTGCATCGACAATCTTGCCCTTGATCCCTGCGCCAAAACGCAAGGGCGCCAGGCACACCCGTGTCGCGGACATCACCTGCAAGGCGTCCTCTGCCCAGTTCATTACGTGGAACCCCTGCGCCACGTTATGTAGCGCAGTGGCCTTGGGTGGTGTGTAGGCACCATAGATATGCAATTGAGCGCCGGGTAATTGCTCGCGAATCAGCGGCCAGATAGCGGTTTTCAACCACAGCACCGCATCCCAGTTGGGGGCATGGCGAAAGTTGCCGATGTGCAGAAAGTGTGCCCGGTCTTCAAACGGTACCGGTGCATAGGTCGGAACATCGACCATCAATGGGCACCAGTGCAACAGGTTGCGGGGAAACCTGAA
This sequence comes from Pseudomonas sp. GV085, assembly GCF_003050925.1. GTDB lineage: Bacteria > Pseudomonadota > Gammaproteobacteria > Pseudomonadales > Pseudomonadaceae > Aquipseudomonas. The sequence goes on from NZ_QAOV01000006.1 coordinate 313,748, forward strand.
CTGCTCGACCAGCAATTCGATTTCCACTTCGGAAACCATCAGCGTCAAATCACAACGATAAAATGAGGCGATCTCGCGCTTGGCCAGGTCGGTATTGGCCATGTGTTCAAACTCTTCACGCGACGCTGGGGCGAACAGGTCGCTGAAGTCGTTATTGTCATCACTGGTTTTCAAGCGCTCCTTGAGGCGTTGATGCCGGCCATGCCTGAGGCTTTGCAGGTCGCAACTTTCGAGCACGCGCAGGGCATCGGGACAATGCTTCTCGACCCGCCAGCCGAACTGTTCCTCCATCATGAATTGATCGAACAACACGATGTCCGGCGCCAGTTCGCTGATGAACTCATCGAAACTGCTGTTGTTCAGCTCGATCGGCACTTCGCGAATGCCCAACGCCGTCAGGTCTGCGCGTTGTTCGCCGAAGCCCGCCGGGCTGCTGAACGTGATGTCCCAGCCTTGTTGCAGGAAAACCTCGAGGATTTGCATGACATGCCCGCTGGCCGCGGAAGAGCGGGGCTCGGGCCAGACGTAACCAATGACCAGGACTTTGGTTGCGCGGGGCTGAATCATTGGCGGGAATTCCTTGAAGCGGATGCAGGGCAGGGATGTAAAACGCGGCGCATTAAACCACAGCAGGACGCGGGGTCAGGCCGAGGATGCTGTTAACTTTGTCGCGCAACTGATCGATGGAGAACGGTTTGCCGATCACGTGCATGTCTTGAGGCACTTCGATGGTTTCGGCATAACCGCTGGCAAACAGGATCGGCAAGGCTGGACGTAAAACACGTGCTTCATTGGCCAGTTCGCGTCCATCCATCTCTGGCAGGCCCACGTCGGTCATCATCAGATCGATCTGTTGGGTCAAGTCCTTGAGCTTCTCCAGCGCCGGTTCGCTGCCATCGGCCTCAAGCACTTTGAACTCCAACTCCTCCAGTACGTCGACGATCAACATGCGCACGATGGCATCGTCTTCGACGACAAGGATGGTAGAGCCGTTGGCAGATGACATAGTGAGATTCCCGATAAAATTGGCATTGCCGGTCTCTGGAAATCACCGTCCTCTTACATGAGTGAGTGGCGGATCCCGACAAGTTCCCAACGCGATGCAAAAAAGAACCGGGCGCAGGTCAGGCAAGGATAACCCACCACTTTGCGTGAGCGCAGCGGAATGTAGGACCTTGTGCGAAACCATGTCAGAAAATTGGATCAAGGCGCCAGTTCTGGGGCAAACTCCTTGCACTTTGACAGTTCGACAAGGCCTGACCCATGCCCTCCGCGTCCTCGGTTGATGAGCAACGATTTCGTAAACTCCTGAGCCGCAACATCGGCCTGCCATTGGGTCTGGGTCTTATCAGCGCGGTGTTCTTCGTTTCGCTGATCAGCTATTTACTGTTGACGATCCAGTGGGTGCAACACACCGACCGGGTGATCAATAACGCCAATGAAGCGCTCAAGCTGACCGTGGACCTGGAAACCGGGATGCGCGGTTTCCTGCTCAGTGGCGACGAACATTTCCTCGATCCCTACGAAACCGCCAAACCGCGAATTGCCGTGGCCCTCAACACCTTGCTCGAGCTGACCGCCGACAACCCGCTGCAGACTGACCGCGTGCTGCGGTTGCAGGCCTTGCAGCTGGAATGGGCCAGCTACGCGCAATCGATGATCGATTTGCAGCGCAGCAGCGGTGACTATCGCGCCGTGGTCAAGTCGGGGCGCGGCAAACGCCTGACCGATGAAGTTCGCAAGCAATTCGAGGACGTGATCGACTCCGAGCAACAACTGCGCACCGCTCGCAGTGAAGACGTGCGGCGCACCACAGTCTGGAGTATCAGCCTCTATCTGTTGTTCATTGCCGGCGTCAGTGGCTTGCTGGCGTATGTCGGGCGCCGCGATTTGTTCAAACTTTCGCAAAGCTACGGCGTCAACCTCGCTGCCCAACAGGCCAGCGCCCATCGCCTGGAACAGCAAGCCTGGCTGCGCAACGGTCAGACTCAACTCGCCGGGCAGGTGCTGGGACAGTTGAGCCTGAGCCTGCTGGGACGAAATATTCTGCAATTTTGTGCGCAGTACCTTGGCGCCGCCGTGGCAGCTATTTATGTGCGCGAAGACCACGGCGGCCTCAAACGCATCGCCACCTACGGGTTTTCCCGTGAGCAAGAAGAGCGCGAGCAGCAGATTTACAGCGAAGAAGGCATTGTCGGCCAGGTGGCGCAACAGGCGCGGTTGATTCGCCTGGACGAGGTACCGGTCGATTACTTCAAAGTCAGCTCCGGCCTCGGCGAAGGTTTGCCACGCAGTGTGCTGGTGGTGCCAACCAGTGATGACGAGCGGGTCAATGGCGTGATCGAACTGGGCTTTCTGCGCTCACTGACAGACCGTGATGTTGAATTGCTTGAGCTGATTGCCGGCAACATCGGCACCTCGATCGAGGCTGCACGCTATCGTCAGCGTTTGCAGGAGGTGTTGGCCGAAACCCAGCAACTCAACGAAGAATTGCAGGTTCAGCAGGAAGAGCTCAAGGCCGCCAACGAAGAGCTCGAAGAACAGTCACGGATTCTCAAGGAGTCCCAGGCACACCTGGAAATCCAGCAGGTGGAGCTGGAGCAGACCAACGAACAACTCGCCGAACAGGCACAAGCACTGGCCGAGCAACGCGACACCATGGAGCTGAAGAATACCGAGCTCAATCAGGTCCGGATCCAGCTCGAAGAACGTGCCGTAGAGTTGCAGCGCTCGAGTCAGTACAAGTCCGAATTCCTCGCCAATATGTCCCACGAGTTGCGCACGCCGCTGAACAGCTCATTGATCCTGGCCAGGCTTCTGGCGCAAAACCCGGAGGAAAACCTCAGCGCCGAGCAGGTCAAATTCGCTGAATCGATCTACTCCGCCGGCAATGACTTGCTCAACCTGATCAACGACATTCTGGACATCTCCAAGGTCGAGGCCGGCAAGTTGGAGATTCATCCGGAGCACACCAGCGTGGCGCGTCTGGTCGAAGGCCTGCGCGATCTGTTTCAGCCGTTGGCGTCGGACAAACAGCTGGATTTCCAGGTGGATGTGCAGGACGGCGCGCCGCTGATGCTGTTCACCGACCGCCAGCGCCTGGAGCAGGTGCTCAAGAACCTGCTGTCCAATGCCGTGAAATTCACTGACAGCGGCAGCGTCTACCTGTCCGTCGCCACGGTGCCGAACGACGGCATCGCGTTCATTGTCCGTGATTCGGGAATCGGCATTGCCGCGCAGCAGCACGACAGCATTTTCGAGGCGTTCCGTCAGGCCGATGGCACCACCAGTCGGCGTTATGGCGGCACCGGGCTGGGCTTGTCGATCTCCCGTGATCTGGCGGCCTTGCTCGGCGGCTCCATCAGTGTGAGCAGCACACCGGGGCAGGGCAGTGCGTTTACCCTGGTACTGCCGCAGCAGTACAGGGAACCGGGTGAAGTACCTGTCGCACCGATGCGCGCCGAGACGATGGCGGCGGTGCCGAACGTAATGCCACCCGCGCTGTCGCCACTGCTGGCCGAGGTCAACATTGCGCGGTTCGACGACGATCGCAACAACGGTCCGTTCACCAGCCGCTGCATTCTGGTGGTGGAAGATGAGCCGAATTTTGCGCACATCCTCTACGACCTTGCTCATGAACTGGGTTATCAGTGCCTGGTGGCCCATGGCGCCGACGAAGGCTACGACCTGGCCAAGACGTTCATCCCCGACGCGATCCTGCTGGACATGCGCCTGCCGGATCACTCCGGCCTGACCGTGCTGCAACGCCTGAAGGAACACGCCGAAACCCGGCATATCCCGGTGCACGTGATTTCGGTCGAGGACCGGGTTGAAGCCGCGATGCACATGGGCGCCATTGGCTATGCGGTCAAACCGACCTCCCGCGAGGAACTCAAGGACGTTTTTGCGCGAATCGAGGCCAAGCTGACCCAGAAGGTCAAGCGCGTGCTGCTGGTCGAGGACGACGACTTGCAGCGCGACAGCATTGCCCGCCTGATCGGCGACGATGACCTCGAGATCACTGCCGTTGGCCTGGCTCAGGCGGCACTGGACCAGCTGCGGACCTCGGTTTTCGATTGCATGATCATCGACCTCAAACTGCCGGACATGCTCGGCAATGACCTGCTCAAGCGCATGTCCACCGAAGACCTCTGCTCCTTTCCACCGGTCATCGTCTATACCGGGCGCAACCTGACCCGGGATGAAGAGGCTGAACTGCGCAAGTATTCGCGTTCGATCATCATCAAGGGCGCACGCTCGCCAGAGCGGCTGCTGGATGAGGTGACGCTATTTCTGCACAAAGTCGAATCGCGGTTGTCCCATGAGCGGCAGAAGATGCTCAAGGTCTCTCGCAGCCGTGAAAAGGTCTTCGAGGGCCGCAATGTGCTGCTGGTGGATGACGATGTGCGCAACATTTTTGCCCTCACCAGTGCGCTGGAGCAAAAAGGCGCAGTAGTAGTCATTGGTCGCAACGGCCGCGAAGCGATTGAACGATTGAATGAGGTGCAAGACATCGATCTGGTGTTGATGGACGTAATGATGCCGCAGATGGATGGTTTCGAAGCCATTGTTGAAATCCGCAAGGACCCGCGCTGGCGCAAGCTGCCGATCATCGCGGTGACGGCCAAGGCCATGAAGGACGACCAGGAGCGCTGCCGGCAGGCCGGCGCCAACGATTACCTGGCCAAGCCCATCGACCTGGATCGCCTGTTTTCGCTGATTCGTGTGTGGTTACCGAAGGTGGAACGTATCTAGTGGAGCGCAATTTTTCAGTGGAGCGAAACAGCGAGATCGAATTGCGCTTGTTGATCGAGGCGATCTACCTCAAGTACAGCTACGATTTTCGCGATTACTCCGGCGCTTCGATCAAGCGCCGGGTCAACCATGCGTTGAGTCAGTTCGAGTGCAATACCATCTCGGCGCTACAGGAAAAAGTCCTGCGCGACCCCGCCGCGTTCATGCAATTGCTGCAATTGCTGACCATTCCGGTCAGCGAGATGTTCCGCGATCCTTCGCACTTCCTGGCCATCCGCAAAGAAGTGGTGCCGCTGCTGCGAACCTACCCTTCGCTCAAGATCTGGATCGCCGGATGCAGCACCGGTGAAGAAGTGTATTCGATGGCCATTGTGCTGCGCGAAGAAGGCTTGCTCGACCGCACGGTCATCTACGCCACTGACATCAATCCGCGCTCGCTGGAAAAGGCCAGGCAAGGGATTTTCTCGATGGAGAATGTCCGCGCCTACACTGCTAATTACCAGCAGGCCGGTGGCCAGTGTTCCTTTGCCGACTACTATACGGCGGCCTATGGGTACGCAATTTTCGACAAGACCCTGCGCGAGAACGTAACCTTCGCCGATCACAGTCTCGCGACGGACAGCGTTTTTTCAGAAACCCAATTAATTTCATGTCGTAACGTACTGATTTACTTTAATAAAAAACTTCAGGATCGGGCATTCGGATTGTTTCATGAGTCTCTTTGCCATCGCGGTTTCCTGGTGTTGGGCAGCAAGGAAACCCCGGAATTCTCAGCCTTCGGCCATCAGTTCGAGCCGCTGGTCAAACTGGAACGGATTTACCGAAAATCATGAAAAGTGCAACGAACTCGCCGGCGATCGTAGCGATCGTGATCGGTTCCTGGGCCGGTGGCATCGGCCGTCTGCCTGTCGAGCTGGAACCAATCGCATGCTGAGTAATATGCAGGCCAATCTGCTGATCGTCGACGATCTGCCGGAAAATCTGCTGGCGCTCGAAGCGTTGATCAAGCGTGAGGACTGCATCGTGTACAAGGCACTGTGTGCCGACGAAGCCTTGTCCCTGCTGTTGCAGCACGAATTCGCCATGGCCATCCTCGATGTGAAGATGCCCGGCATGAACGGCTTCGAGCTGGCCGAGTTGATGCGTGGCACGGAAAAAACCAGGAATATTCCGATCGTTTTCGTCAGCGCTGCCGGACGTGAACTGAACTACGCGTTCAAGGGCTATGAAAGCGGTGCCGTGGACTTCCTGTACAAGCCGCTGGACATCCTTGCGGTCAAGAGCAAAGTCAATGTGTTCGTCGACCTGTATCGCCAGAGCAAGGCGATGAAGGAACAAGTGCTGGCCCTTGAGCAAAGTCGCCACGAACAGGAGACCCTGCTCAAGCAACTGCAAAACACCCAGCTGGAACTGGAGCAGGCGGTGCGCATGCGCGATGACTTCATGTCCATCGTCGCCCATGAAGTGCGCACGCCGCTCAACGGCCTGATCCTTGAAACCCAGCTGCGCAAGAAGCACCTGGCCCGGGACAACGCCGCCGCCTTCACCCTGGACAAGATGCACGCCATGGTCGACCGCGACGAGCGGCAGATCAAAAGCCTCATACGCTTGATCGAAGACATGCTCGATGTCTCGCGCATTCGCACCGGAAAGTTGTCGATTCGGCCAACGTGCTTCGATCTTTCGGCACTGGTGAGCGAGTTGTTGCAGAATTTTTCCCGGCAGATCGACGCCGCCGAGGCATCGGTCACGCTGGATGCCGAGCAACCGGTGATCGGAAATTGGGATGAATTTCGTATTGAACAGGTGATTTCCAACCTGTTGACCAACGCCTTGCGCTACGGGGCCAAGGGCCTGGTCTCGGTGAAAGTCTACAGTGAAGAGGGTCGGGCGCTGGTGGACGTGCAGGACCAGGGGATCGGTATCAGCGAAGAAGACCAGGAGCGGATTTTCCAGCAGTTCGAACGGGTATCGGCCAAACATATCGGTGCCGGACTGGGCCTGGGATTGTTTATTTCAGAACAGATTGTCGCTGCCCATGGCGGTACTATTACGGTCCAGAGCAGGATTGGCGAAGGCGCCCTGTTTCGCGTTTGTCTGCCGCTGCAGGAAAACAGCCAGATAAACGCAACCTCTGATCGACCCCACGGTCGTATCAGCAGCAATTGACCGAGCAAAGGCTTCCCATGAGCGAAGATGCACAAGATGTAGTACTCGTCATCGAGGACGATCCCTCGATTCTGATGGTGCTGTCCGCTTATCTGTCGGGCGAGGGTTACCGCGTGTTGCAGGCGGAAAACGGCGAGCAGGCTTTTGAAATTCTCGCGAGCAAACCGCACCTGGACATGATGATCACCGACTTCCGCCTGCCCGGCGGCATCTCCGGCGTGCAGATCGCCGAACCCGCCGTGAAGCTGCGACCGGAACTCAAGGTGATTTTCATCAGCGGCTATGCCCAGGAAATCCGTGAGACCGACAGCCCGATTACGCGCAAGGCACCGATCCTGGAAAAACCCTTCGATCTGGATAAATTGCAGGAATTGATGCAGGACATGCTTTCGTAAGCATTCAGGCGCTGATCATCTCCCAGACCTTCGCCGTCAACAGATCGAAGGTAAACGGCTTGGCAGATCATCTGCATGCCCGGATCGAGAAACCCGCCGCGCACTGCCGCGACGGTCTGCCTGTTGCACTTGACCCTCGGCCGGGACGACGGTTAAACGAAATGTCAGTCGGGGTCAAAGCCCCTGCTGCAACGCCGGATCATCGGGGTTCATCTGTTCGAGTTGGGCCAACAGGACCTGTACGTTTTGCAGTTGGCCGCTTTCCTTCCAGTAATTGATCAATAGCACCCGGGCCTTGCGGTCGTTCGGGTGGCGCTGGACGATTTCCTGTAATTGTTTCTGCGCCGCTTCCAGTTCCTGCTCACCGTGTAATGTGGTGGCCAGGTCGTAGCGGTAATCGCGGTTATTGGGCTCGAGTTCAACGGCTTTGGACAGGCCGAGCAGGGCGAATTCACTTTGGTCGTGATGCAGCAGCCAGAGCCCCAGGGCATGTTGCAGGTAGGCCGAATCGGGTTGTGCCTGGAGTTGCCTGGCCAACAACTGCCGGGCGGCGTCGTTTTGGCCCTGTTTATCCAGTACTTCGATTTGCAGCACCAGCGCCGGCAGGTTGTCCGGTGCCAGGCGCAGGGTATTGTCCAGCGCCTGTTGCGCTTGCTTGAGCTCGGCGTTGTGCAGGTGCAGCCGGGCCAGTTGGTATTGGTTTTCGCCGCTTTGCGGCTCGCTCTTGAGCACTTGCTCCCAGGCATCGATGGCTTGCTCCAGCGGCCCGAAATACAAGCCGAGTTCATCCGGGGACAAACCCAGCAGTGCGTTGATGGCGGCCAGCCGCACGCTTTGTTCGCTGTCATCGAGCAATGGCCCCAGCAGCAGACTGCGCTGGCCGCTCGGTACCAGGCCGCTGATACTCCTGATCGCAGCGATACGGACCTCGGGCGATTCGTTCTGCAGGTCGGCATTCGCCAGTTTCAGGGCCACCGAGCTTGGATAGTTGGGCAGCTCGGCATGCAACCAGACACGACGCTTGGGGGACAGGTCCGGACGGCCCAATTGCTGATAGAGCAGCCGTGCGGCACCGGGTTGACCACCCCGGGCTGCTGCCAGTGCTTCGCTGTAGCCATGTTGTATGGCTTCGGGAACCACCGGGGCGGTATCGCGCAGGGGAACCCACGCAAGACCGATGACGAGCAGGGCGAAGAGGCTGATAAACAGATAGCGGCGGGACTTGGGCATGCAGGAATCCGGAAGCTGGCGAGCTTTTGCAAAGGTCGCCAGCTTCGGTCAGGCCAGGCTTTGAGTCAAACCTTGACGACGCTCACTGACGATTCAATGGGCCTGCAAACGGTGTCGACAGCAAAACCTGTCGAGGCCCCGTAGCAGTGACTACGCTTGCTGGAGGTGTCTCGACGAGTGTTCCCATGCAAGCGTTGCTGCAGTACTTCAAGGCCATGCTCAACCCCGGGCCCGGGGTGTTGCTGTTTGCCCTGCGAACCATCGCGGCCGGTTTGTTGACACTGTATCTGGCGTTTTTGTTCGATCTGGATCAACCCAAGTGGTCGATCATGGCCGTGGTCATCATCAGCCAGCCACTGGGCGGCATGGTGCTGGCACGCAGTTTTGGCCAGGTCATCGGTACCACCATGGGGGCGGTCGTGGCCGTGGCAATCATGGCGATATTTGCGCAGGCACCGTTGCCGTTCATCACCACCCTGGCCCTGTGGCTGGCGCTGTGCACCGCCGGTGGCACGCTGTTGCGCTACACCAGCTCCGGAGCATTCGTGCTAAGTGGCTACACCGCCGTGGTCATCGCATTGCTGGCGATTCCCGATCAGGACGGCACCTTTTTGCTGGCGGTGACCCGCCTCACTGAAACCTTGCTGGCGGTCGCCTGCGTGTGCGTGGTCAGCCTGCTTACCGCCAGGCCCGAAGCCGTGGCACGGGACTATTTCGCGAAGATCGATCAAATCACCCGGTTGCTGGCCACCCATGCCAGCGCCGTCATCCGCACCGAAGAGAGCGAAGCGGATTTCCAGCAGCGGCAAATGCAGCTGTTGGGGCAAATCAGCGGCCTGGAAGGCGTGCGCCGGCACATGTATTACGATGCACCGCGCTTGCGCAGTGCCAACGGACTGGTGCAACTGTTGGGCAATCAATTGGTGTTGTTGACCGCGCGGTTGACCGCCTTGCGCCACCAGCGGTTGTTGTTGACCGAGCGCTGGGAGGGCGAGTTGCCTGAAGAAATTCAACGGCTGCGTGCAGAAGAACTGGCCTTTCTCGATGAACTGGCGCGGGAGGGGCGTTCGCTGTCCAGTGAAAAGCGCCATCATTTCACGTCGCTGCAACAACGCTTCGATGAGCTGGCCTACAGGGCCGAACAGTTGACCGAACCGCTGCCGGCCACCTTGCGCTCGCTGGCCTGGTCGTTGCGCTGGGAGCAAGCTCGCCTGCTGCAGCAGCTTGAGCAGATTCTGGAGTTGAGTGATGCCATCCAGAGCGGTCGACCCGCGAGCAGCGTGTTTCGTGGGCGGGAAAACCCGCTGCACCTGGACTTCACCCTGGCGACCATGAATGCCGTCCGGGCTTTTTCCGCGCTGTTGATCGCCGGCCTGATCTGGATCGAAACCGGCTGGGACGGTGCGCGAGGCGCAATGGTGCTGGTGGGCATCCTGTGTTCGCTGATGTCGACGTTTCCCCGGCCGCTGCTGGCCGTGCAAAGCTATGCGCGGGGGTTCGGGCTGGCGCTGGTGGCCTCGGCACTGCTTCAGTTCATGTTTGTGCCGATGATCAGCAATTTCGAGATGCTTGCCTTGTTGCTGGCGCCCTTGCTCTACGCCGTTGCGGTGGGCCTGGCCAGTCCCGCCACTACAGGTACCGGCATTGGCCTGGGGCTCACGACTTTTCTGTTGCTCGGCCCGTTGAACGTGGGGATTGGCCAGAACACCGCGATCCAGTGGTTCGAGTTTGCCGGGGCTTATACCTGCGCGACCGTGCTGGCGTTGAGTGTGTATGTGCTGATCTTTCCGTTCATGCCGGATTTGCGCATGCGCCGGCTCCACAAAGAGAACTGCGAGCAGGTGTACGCCTTGCTGAAAACCTCGGCGACCGATGAACAGCAGTTTGCCTTCGAGAGCCGGATGGTCGATCGCCTGACCATGATGCTGGGGTTGCTGCCGGCGACCCGGGAGCCACAATCGCGTGAGCGGTTCCAGGTCAGTCTGGCCTGCATGGCACTGGGTATCGCCTTGAATCAGCTCAGGCAGCAGGGGCAGAACAACGCTCTGCTAAGTCCGGATCTGCAAAGTCGCCTGTTTTCGACAGTGCGGGAAACGGGGAGGCTGGTCGCCGGTCGGCCCGGCGTCGAAGTGGCGCAGGTGCTCGATAGCCTCCACACCCTGGGCGACGAGCTGGATGCCCTGCATACCGATGTTCATGAGCACTTGTGGTCGGTGTTCCGTATGCGCGTGGCGCTGTTGATCGTGGTGTCGTTCGTCGAGCGCTATCGTGGCTACTTTCAACCCGCAGGCCTTGAAGGAGACCCTGTCCTTGCCCATTGATCTGGAAGTGGGTGGTGCCTACCTGCCCCCGATTGCTCAGGCGCTGCTGCTGGGCGTGCCGATTTTTCTGCTGCTGGACTGGACGTTGCGGCGCCTGGGTGTGCTGCAGTTTGTCTGGCACGAAGCGCTGTTCGAAGGCGCGCTATACGTCTGCGTCTGCGCCACGTTGATCCTGGTGATGGGAGCCTGATGCCTTGAAGAACATCCTTTCCCGACTCACGACGCTGGCGGTGGTACTGCTGGCCGTTATCCTGGGTTGGTTCGCGTGGGAGCATTACACCCGCGCCCCCTGGACCCGGGATGCCCGGGTGCGCGCCGATGTGGTGACCTTATCCGCCGACGTTTCGGGGCGAATCGTCAGCCTGACCGTGCAGGACAACCAGCATGTGAACAAAGGCCAGGCGCTGCTGGAGATCGATCCGGCGCGTTACCTCCTGGCGGTGGAGCATGCCAAACGTGCCGTTGAGGTGGCGAAAGCCTCGCTCGGGCAGGCCCAGGCGACCATTACCGCCAGCGAAGCGTTGCTCAAACAACGTCAGAGCGAAGAGCATCGGCGGCGCACGCTCAAGGATCGCTCGGCAATTTCCGGCGAAGAGTGGGAAAAAGCCAGCACCGATGTGTCGGTGGCCCAGGCTGACTTGCTGCGTAATCAGGCCAACCTGGTGTTGGCCCAGGCTAACGTGCAACTGGCCATCGCGGCCTTGACCCAGTCCGAGCTCGATTTGCAGCGTACCCACGTCATCTCCCCGGTGACCGGATATGTCACCAATCTGCTGACCAGGGAGGGCGACTACGCCTCGGCCGGCGGTCCATTGCTGGCGTTGGTGGACAGCGATTCGTTCTATGTCAGCGGTTACTTTGAAGAAACCAAGTTGCCGCGGATCGGGGAGGGCGACCGGGTCAGGATCGAGTTGATGAGTGGCGAGACGTTCGGCGGCAAAGTGCAGAGCATTGCCTTTGCCATTGCCGACCGGGAGAACCTGCCGGGCGGCCGCTTGCTGGCGAATATCAACCCCAGTTACACCTGGATCAAACTGGCGCAGCGGGTGCCGGTGCGGATCGAGATCGATGCCGGCTATGCCGGTAAAGACAAATTGCGCGCCGGGACCACCGCGACGGTGACCGTCCAGGAACACCCCTGATCCCTGTAGGAGCGAGCCCGCTCGCGATGGTGGTCAACGATGACGCGGGCAGCCTGAATTAACGCGGTGTTCTCTGGTTCTTCGCGAGCAAGCTCGCTCCTACAAGGGATTTACGTTGCCTGGAAAAGGCAAAAAAAGCCCCGCGACCGGACGCAGGGCAAGGAAATTGGTTGGTTGCGGCCAACCAAAGGAGCATCTCAAAACATCGGGTCAGTTGCTGGCGACCGTCTCCGGCTGCCAGCCACCGCCAAGGGCCTTGTAGATCGCGACGATGCCGCGATACAGGTCGACTTCAGCCTGGGCCTGGGTGTCTTCGGCCGCCAGGCGTTCCCGTTGAGCGTCGAGCAGCACAAGGAAATCGGCTGTGCCTTCGCGGTAACGGATCTCGGCGAGATCGGCTGCGGAACGGCTGGACTCGCTCTGGCGAATCAGCGAAATCAGACGCTGTTGGCGTTTGCCGTAGTCGCTGAAGGCGTTTTCCGATTCTTCCAGGGCCAGCAACACTTGCTGCTCGTAGGTCGCCAGGGCGCCTTCGGCATCGGCGTCGGCGCCGCGCAAACGGGCCTTCACACTGCCCAGGTCAAACGCCGCCCAGGTGATGCTCGGGCCGAGCGCCCAGGCGTTGGCCGCCGAGGAGCCGATCTGCGAACCGCGCCCGGCCGTAAAGCCAAGAAAGCCGCTGAGGCTGACCCGCGGGAACAGATCGGCCTTGGCCACGCCGATACGCGCCGTGGCCGAGGCCAGTTGGCGTTCGGCACTGCGAATGTCCGGACGGCGTTGCAACAGTTCACCCGGATCACCGATCGGCAATGCCTTGGCAATCGCCGGCAGGTCTTTCGGGCTCAGGTCCACGGTCAGCTTGTCCGGACGTTCACCCAGCAGGGTGGCGATACGGTTTTTCTGCCGAATCTGCTCGGCCTGCAATTGCGGCACGCTGGCTTCGACCGATGCCAGTCGCGCATCGGCACGCTCCACATCGAGCTGATCGCCGACGCCGGCATCCCGCAGGCTGATGGTGATCTTGCGCGACTCCTGCTGGTTCTCCAGGTTGGCCAGGGCAATCTTCTCCCGCAGTTGCGCGCCGCGCAGTTGGCCATAGGAATCCACCAGTTCGGCAATCATGGTGACTTGCAGTTGGTACAGATCGGCCTCGAACGCCTGTTGCTCGGCGTTCGCCGACTCCAGGTTGCGCTGGATGCGGCCGAACAGATCGATCTCCCACGCCATGTCCAGGCCCAGGTCGTAGCGTTCGCTGTTGACCCGGTCGGTGGTCTGGCCGGGAATCTGGCCTTTGCCCAAATCACTGCTGACGCGGCTGGTGATGGTTGGCATGGCGTCGTTGCTGACGTCATCGCGGATCGCCCGCGCCGCTTTCCAGCGGGCGAAGGCGACGCGCAAATCGCGGTTGCCTTGCAGCGATTGCGTCACCAACTGGTTGAGGGTCGGGTCTTCGAACTGTTGCCACCAGATGCCTTCGAAACGCGAGCGGTCAAAGTTTTTCTGGCCGGCGGCGCCATCGGTGGCGGCCGTGATGTGGGCCGCCTCGGTGGTTGGCGTCTTGTAGTCCGGGCCGACGGCACAGGCACTCAGGGCCAGTACCAGCAGGCTCGGCAGGAAGGCTTTCAAACTCATCAGTGCGACTCCAGCTTCAGGGCGGCCTTGGCGGCTTTGCGCGTTTGGCCGCGCTCGACAAAGTTACGAATCAGTACGTAGAACACTGGCGTCAGCAACAGACCGAAGAAAGTCACCCCGAGCATCCCGGAGAACACCGCCACACCCATGGCGTGACGCATTTCGGCACCGGCACCGCTGGAGAACACCAGCGGCACAACACCCATGATGAACGCGAAGGAGGTCATCAGGATCGGCCGCAGACGCAGACGGCAAGCTTCCAGGACCGCCGCCAGCGGGTTGAGGCCTTCCAGTTGCTTGTCCTTGGCGAACTCGACGATCAGGATCGCGTTCTTACAGGCAAGCCCCACCAATACGATCAAACCGATCTGGGTAAAGATGTTGTTGTCGCCACCGGACGCAATCACCCCGGTGATGGCCGACAGCAGGGTCATCGGTACGATCAGGATCACCGCCAGTGGCAGGCTCCAGCTTTCGTATTGAGCTGCCAGTACCAGGAACGCCAGCAGCACGCAGAGCGGGAACACGAACAGCGCGGTGTTGCCGGACAGAATCTGCTGGTAGGTCAGGTCGGTCCATTCGTAGGTCATGCCGTTGGGCAGTTCTTCCTTGAGCAGTTTCTCGATGGCTTTTTCGGCCTGGCCGGAGCTGTAGCCGGGGGCTGCCGCACCGTTGATTTCAGCGGTGATGAAGCCGTTGTAGTGCATCACGCGGTCCGGGCCCGAGGTGTCGCTGACCTTGATGAAGGTCGCCAGCGGGATCATCTCGCCCTTGTTGTTACGCACCTTCAACTGGCCGATCTGGTCGGATTCGAGGCGGAACTGTTGTTCGGCCTGAACGTTGACCTGATAGGTGCGCCCGAAGCGGTTGAAGTCGTTGGCATACAGCGAACCCAGGTAAATCTGCAGGGTGTCGAAGATGTCGCTGACGGCCACGCCGTGGGTCTTGGCTTTTTCCCGGTCGATGGCGGCATCGACCTGGGGCACGTTCACCGTGTAGCTGGTGAACAGGCCCGCCAGTTCCGGAACGCTGTGGCTCTTGGCAATGATGTTCATGGTTTCCTTGTACAGCTCTTCGTAGCCCAGGTTGCCCCGGTCTTCGATTTGCAGGCGGAAACCACCGATGGTGCCCAGGCCCTGTACCGGCGGCGGCGGGAAGATCGCCATGTAGGCTTCCTGGATGTTCGCGTACTGGCCGTTCAAGGCACCGGCGATTGCCCCTGCGGACATGCTCGGGTCTTTACGCTCGTCGAACGGTTTGAGGGTCACGAACACGATGCCGGCGTTCGGGCTGTTGGTGAAGCCGTTGATCGACAGGCCCGGGAAGGCCACCGCGCTTTCCACGCCCGGCTGTTTCAGGGCGAGGTCGGACATGCGCTTGATCACGTCTTCGGTACGGTCCAGGCTCGAGGCATCCGGCAGTTGCGCGAAGGCCACCAGGTATTGCTTGTCCTGGCCGGGGACGAAACCGGTCGGGGTGCTGGAGAAACCGAAGAAGGTCAGGACCATCAGGCCGGCATACAGCAGCAAGGCGATGCCGCTTGAGCGGATCACACGGGCAACGGTGCCGACATAACCATGGCTGGCTTTTTCGAAGAAACGGTTGAACGGACGGAACAACCAGCCACCGAAAATCTTGTCCAGCACCTTGGAGAAGCGGTCTTTCGGTGCGTCATGGCCCTTGAGCAATACCGCGGCCAGCGCTGGCGACAGGGTCAGCGAGTTGAAGGCCGAGATCACCGTGGAAATTGCAATGGTCAGGGCGAACTGCTTGTAGAACTGGCCCGTCAGACCGGAGATGAACGCCGCCGGAACGAACACCGCACACAGCACCAGCGCCGTGGCAATGATCGGGCCGGTCACTTCACGCATGGCGCGTTTGGTGGCCTCGACCGGGGTCAATCCGAGTTCGATGTTCCGTTCGACGTTTTCCACCACCACGATCGCATCGTCCACCACGATACCGATCGCCAGCACCAGGCCGAACAACGACAGGGCGTTGAGCGAGAAACCAAACAGATGCATCACGGCAAAGGTACCGATCAGCGAAACCGGCACAGCCACCAACGGAATGATCGAGGCGCGCCAGGTTTGCAGGAACAGGATCACCACCAGCACCACGAGGATCAGCGCTTCGAAGAGGGTGTGAACCACCGCCTCGATGGAGCCGCGCACGAAGATCGTCGGGTCATAGACGATGCTGAAGTCCATGCCTTCGGGGAAGCCCTTCTTCAGCTCGGCCATCTTGGCCCGCACTTCGTTGGAGATTTCGATGGCGTTGGAGCCAGGGCGCTGGAAGATCGGGATCGCCACCGCCGGCTGGTTGTTCAGCAGCGAACGCAGGGCGTACTGGCTGGAACCCAGTTCGACGCGGGCGATGTCTTTGAGGCGAGTGATTTCACCGTTGTCGCCAGAGCGAATGATGATGTTCTCGAACTCTTCCTCGGAGACCAGACGGCCCTGAGTGTTGACCGACAACTGGAAGCTTTGCGCATTCGGGGCAGGGGGCGCCCCCAAGGCACCGGCAGCCACCTGGCGGTTCTGTTCGCGGATGGCCGTCACAACGTCGGTCGCGGTCAGGTTGCGCGAAGCGGTCTTGTTCGGGTCGAGCCACACACGCAGCGAGTAATCGCCCATGCCGAACAGTTGCACGTCACCGACACCGCCCAGCCGCGCCAGTTCATCCTTGATGTTCAGGATCGCGTAGTTGGACAGATAGAGCATGTCGTAGCGTTTGTCCGGCGAGGTCAAGTGCACAACCATGGTCAGGTCGGGCGACGCCTTGTCCACGGTGATACCGATGCGCGTCACTTCCTCGGGAAGTTTCGGCTCGGTCCGGGTCACGCGGTTCTGCACCTGCACCTGCGCGTTGTCCAGGTCGGTACCCAGGGCAAAGGTGATGGTCAGGGTGATCTTGCCGTCGGCGGTCGACTGCGAGGACATGTACAGCATGTTCTCGACACCGGTGATGGCTTGCTCCAGCGGAGCGGCCACGGTTTCGCCGATGACTTTCGGGTTGGCGCCCGGGAAGTTGGCGCGAACCACCACGGTCGGCGGTACGACTTCCGGGTATTCGCTGATCGGCAACTGGAACAGCGAGATCGCACCGGCGATCAGGATCAGCAGCGACAACACCGCTGCGAAGATCGGCCGCGAAATGAAGAATTGGGAAAAATTCATCGTAAAAATCCCTTAACCGCGTGGGGTCGTGGCAGCCAGTTTCACAGCCGTGCCCGGCGCAACCCTGGCAGGCGCAACTTGGGGCAGGTTGCTGGCTTCCAGCGCTTGACGTTGTTGTGCGAGTGCCGCGAGGGTTTGTTCGCTGGCCATCGGAATCACTTCAGGGGTGACCGGTGAACCAGGGCGTACCCGCTGCAGGCCCTTGACGATGATGGTGTCGTCCTTGTTCAGGCCGTTGCGCACGATGCGCAGACCTTCGATCTTCGGACCCAGTTCCACCGCGCGGTAGGCGGTTTTGTTATCGCCATCCAGCACGATCACGAACTTCTTGCCCAGGTCGGTGCCGACCGCTTCGTCGTTGATCAGCATGGCGCTGTAGGTGCCGCTGCCCACCAGTTTCAGGCGTGCATACAGGCCCGGGGTGTAGCTGCCATCGCTGTTGTCGAACACGGCGCGACCACGGATGGTGCCGGTTTTCGGGTTGACCTGGTTGTCGACGAAGTTCATTACGCCCTGGTGCGGGTTGCCGTCCTCGTTGGACAGGCCCATGTAAACCGGGGTGGTAGCGCCGCGCTTGCCCTGGCGAGCGAGCTCGGTGTACTTGAGGAACACACGCTCATCTGCGTCGAAGTAGGCGTACACCTTGTCGGTGGAAACCACGCTGGTCAGCGGGGTGGTGTCGGCCGTCACCAGGTTGCCGGCGGTGATTTCGGCACGGCTGACGCGGCCGCTGATCGGTGCGGTGACGCGGGTGAAGCTCAGGTTCAGCTTGGCCAGGTCCAGTTGCGCTTGCAGGGCACCGACGGCGGCACGTGCTTCCTGGGCGGCGCTGGTACGCGAATCGGCCAGCTCGGCGGAAATGGCGTTGCTGGTGCGCAGACGCTCACCGCGCTGGGCTTCGTTTTCGCTGCGGGTCGCATTGGCGCGCGATTGTGCAACCAGGGCTTCGAGGCGGCGGACCTCAGCCTGGAACGGACGCGGGTCAATCTGGAACAGCAGGTCGCCTTTCTTGACCAGGGCACCTTCAGTGAAGGCCACTTCATCGATCTGGCCTGAGACCCGTGGACGAATCTCGACGGTTTCCGGTGCTTCGAGGCGCCCGGTGAATTCGTCCCACTCGTTGACCGGTTGTTCCAGCACCTTGGCCACGCTGACCTTGGCCGCTGGCATGCTGGCGGCGGTCTCCGGGGCCTTGCCGCAAGCGCTGATCACCACTACGGCCAACAAAGCCAACGGGAAGCGCAAATGTTTGAATGACTGTTCCATGGATGCATCCGCCAATGTGTTGAGATTGGCGAATGATGCGCGGCGGGTTTGTATCTCACGAATCGAATGGGGCGAAGGTAACTATCATTCGGAATGATATGAGACCCCAAGTTAGCTCTCTAGCCTGCACCTTACGCAGAGGTCTATCAATCAGGTCGATGGCAATTCTTTGTTGCCGAAAAAGCATCAATCAGTCTTGAAACAGAGGTGTGGCCTTCGCGAGCAGGCTCGCTCCCACACTGGATCTCATTAGCCATTGGTTTAACGGGGTCCAACTGCCTGCGCTGTGCCAATTTCGTCACCGCCAATGCCCAAACCCATCAAGTCATAACGCCTCGGATAGACCACTCTGACCGGTCTGTCCAAGGAGATGACCATGATCCGACTGACCCTGATCGAAGCCCGTGAGTTGGCCGAATCGATCTTGTTGCACAACGGTTTTAATCTGGCCCATGCACAAGCGGTGGCGGCGACGGTGGTTGTTGGCGAACGTGATGGCTGTGCCTCCCACGGTTTGTACCGGATTCTGGGGTGTGTGAATTCCCTGCGGGCCGGCAAGGTGTCAGCCGATGCCGAGCCACAGGTGATCGACCAGGCGCCGTCGATCGTGCGGGTGGATGCTGGCGGTGGGTTTTCACAGTTGGCGTTTCAGGCGGGGTTGCCGTTGCTGGCGCAGAAAGCCCAGGCCAACGGCATTGCCGCGTTGGCAATCAACCGCTGTGTACATTTCTCGGCGCTGTGGGTGGAGATCGAGCAATTGACTGCCGCCGGTCTGGTGGCACTGGCGTGTAATCCGAGCCACGCCTGGGTGGCGCCGGCTGGAGGACGACTGCCGGTGTTCGGCACTAATCCCATTGCCTTCGGTTGGCCGCGTGCGGGGCAAGATCCGTTTGTGTTCGACTTCGCCACCAGCGCGATTGCCCGTGGTGATATCGAACTGCACCGGCGTGCCGGCAAGGCGATTCCCGAAGGTTGGGGCGTCGACGCCCAAGGCCAGCCGAGCACCAACGCCAACGTGGTGCTCGACAGCGGCGCGATGCTGACGTTCGGCGGGCACAAGGGTTCGGCGCTGGCGGCGATGGTGGAGTTGATTGCCGGGCCGCTGATTGGTGACCTGACCAGTGCCGAGTCGTTGGCTTACGACGCAGGCAGCAAGTCGTCGCCGTACCATGGCGAGTTGATCATCGCCCTGGACCCTCGGCGCTTTCTGGGGGACGCCACTGAAGAACATCTGGCCCGGGCTGAAACGTTGTTCCAGGGCATTGAAGGGCAGGGCGCACGCTTACCGTCGCAACGACGTTACGCGGCGCGGGTACGCAGCCTGGTGGAAGGCGTGCAAATTCCCGAGGCGCTATACAACGACCTGAAAGCACTGCTGGCTTGAATGGAGTGGGTGCGCCCACTCCTGTGGGAGCGAGCCTGCTCGCGATGAGGGCATCAGATTCAACATTTTCGTCGACTGACACACCGCTATCGCGAGCAGGCTCGCTCCCACAGGAGGTCGTGTTGTTAAACCGGCTCGCGTTGGCTGCTGCCATCCACCAGCCGTGCAATGCCCAGTGGATTGGCGTTTTTCAAGGCGTCGGGTAGCAAGGCGTCCGGGCAGTTCTGGTAGCACACCGGCCGCAGGAATCGCTCGATGGCCAGGCTGCCAACCGACGTGCCACGGGCGTCGGAGGTTGCAGGGTAAGGCCCGCCATGGACCATGGCATCGCAGACTTCGACCCCGGTGGGGTAACCGTTGAACAGTACCCGGCCGACTTTTTGTTCCAGCAGTATCAGCAGGTCCGCATGGGTCTGAAGATCCGATGCTTCGCCAATCAATGTCGCAGTCAGTTGCCCGTGCAAGCTGTTCAAGGCCTGGCGCAGCTCAACCTTGTCCGCTACTTCAACGACAATGGTGGTCGGCCCGAACACTTCTTCCTGAAGCAGCGGATCGCCATTGAGCAGCAGGCTGACGTCGGCCTTGAACAGTTGCGGCCGCGCCTGATTGCCCTGCTGGTCGTGGCCCGCCAGGTGTGTCACGCCCGGATGCTCGAGCAAGGCCCGCACCCCTTTTTCATAGCTGCCGAGGGTGCCAACATTGAGCATGGTTTGCACCGGTTGTTCGGCCATCAGGTTGCTTAGTCGCGCAGTGAACGCCGTCCATTCAGGGGCGCGAATACCAATGACCAACCCCGGGTTGGTGCAGAACTGCCCGCAACCCTGGACCACCGATGCCATCAGTTCACCGGCGATTTTCTCGCCGCGCACACGCAAGGCTTCGGGCAATACCAACACTGGATTGATGCTGCTCATCTCGGCGAACACCGGGATGGGTTGTTGCCGTGCGGCGGCCATGTCGCAAAGGGCACGGCCACCTTTGAGCGAGCCGGTGAAACCGACGGCCTGAATCGCCGGGTGCTTGACCAGCGCTTCACCGACACCAGCGCCGTAGATCATGTTGAACACACCCTTGGGCATGTCGGTCTGCTCGGCGGCGCGCAGGATCGCATTGGCCACGCATTCGGCGGTTGCCATGTGCCCGCTGTGGGCCTTGAACACCACCGGGCAACCGGCGGCCAGGGCCGCTGCGGTATCGCCGCCAGCAGTCGAAAAGGCCAACGGAAAATTGCTGGCGCCGAACACTGCCACCGGGCCGACGCCGATCCGGTACTGGCGCAGGTCAACCCGTGGCAGCGGCAGACGCTCCGGCAGGGCACGGTCGATGCGCGCGCCGTAGAAGTCGCCCCGACGCAGGACCTGAGCGAATAGACGCATCTGGCCGCTGGTGCGGCCGCGCTCGCCCTGAATCCTGGCGCTGGGCAGGGCGGTCTCACGGGTCACCAGGGCAATGAACTGGTCATCCAGGGCATCCAGTTGCGCGGCGATGGCTTCAAGGAATTGCGCCCGGCGCGTCGCCGGCAAATTACGGAAGGCTGGATAGGCGGCCGCAGCGGCCTGGGCGGCCGCGTCGACTTCTTGCGCGGTGGCTTGCAGGAAGGAGTAGGGCAGTGCTTCGCCGGTGCTGGCGTCATGGCTGTTCAGGATGATGCCGCCGACGGCGCTGCGCGCTCCGCCGATGTAGTTGTGGCCAAGGATTTCAAACATCAAAAAAGCTCCTTTCGAAAAATGGGGCAGCAACACAAAACCTCTGTGGGAGCGAGCTTGCTCGCGAAAAACGCAAGGACAACGCTTCCATTCAGACAACACGCGTTATCGTTGACGTCCATCGCGAGCAAGCTCGCTCCCACAGGAATTTACTCAGGCCAGAGAATCGGCCCGACGTGGGCTAGTCGGGGCTGGGTCCAGCGCAGCAACCCGCGCCGCCGACTCGGCATCCACCTGGCGCAATGACTTGCCACGGGTCTCGCGGGTCAGGCCGACAGCCACCACGGAAATCAGCGCGGCGCCCACCAGATACCAGGCGATCGGAGTCGAGCTGTGGTACTTGTTGAGCAAGGTGATGGCGATCAGCGGCGCCAGGGAGCCGGCGAAGATCGGCGCCACCTGGTAGCACAGGGACAGAGCGGTGTAGCGTACGTGGGTCGGGAACAGTTCAGCCATCAGCGCCGAGTAAGGTGCATAAGTCATCGACTCGATGGCCAGGCCCAGGGTGATCGCGGCCATGATCAGCCAGTTGTTGCCGGTGTCCATCATCGGGAAACCGATGAAACCCCAGAACGCTGTGAGCACCGCGCCGGTCAGGTACACCGGCTTGCGCCCGACGATGTCCGACAGATAGCCCATCAGCGGGATCAGGAAAAAGTGCACCAGGTGTGCGCCGAACATCAGCAGCAGAATTTGCGAAGTGTCCTTGTGCACCACCAGTTTCAGATAGGTAATCGAGAACGTCACCACGGTGTAGTAGAGGATGTTCTCGGCAAAGCGTGCACCGATTCCCACCAGCACCGAACGCCAGTGATGACGCAGCACCTCCACCACACCGAGTTGTTGCTGTTTGGTCTGTGCCTGGCGGGCCTGGGCTTCCTTGAAGATCGGCGCGTCATCGACGCTGGTGCGAATCCAGTAACCGATCAACACGACTACCGCCGAGAACCAGAACGCCACGCGCCAGCCCCAGGCAAGGAACTGTTGCTCTGACAGGTTCGACGACAACAGCAGCAGGGCGACCGTGGCCACCAGGTTGCCGGCCGGCACCCCGGCTTGCGGCCAACTGGCCCAGAAGCCCCGACGATTGTCCGGGCAGTGTTCGGACACCAGCAGAATCGCGCCGCCCCATTCGCCGCCGAAAGCGAAGCCCTGGATCAACCGCAACAGCACCAGTAGCACCGGCGCGGCGTAACCGATCTGGTCGAAGCCAGGCAGGCAACCCATCAGGAAGGTGGTGATGCCGACCACTACCAGGCTCAGTTGCAGCAGGCGTTTGCGGCCGAATTTGTCACCGTAGTGACCGAATACCAAACCGCCCAACGGCCGGGCGAGAAAGCCCACCGCGTACAAGGCGAAGGCGGCGATGATGCCGTCGACGGGGCTGTCGGTCTGGCGGAAGAACAGCTGACCGAAGACCAGCGCCGAGGCGGTACCGTAGAGAAAGAATTCATACCATTCGGCGACGGTGCCAGCCATGGCGGCGGCCACTACGCGTTTGAGTCCCGAGGGTGTGGTTGCGCTTTGCGTGTATTGAGGATTCGACATGCTGACGTACCTTGTTAAGGCGCAAAAAAAACGGGCAGCCGGGTCGGGCCGGTAAAGGCCCGCCCGGCAATCACTCAGAGACCGACGTCCGGCAGTTCCGGGCGGTTGGCCAACGCCTTGGCCATGATCTGCTCGACGAATACGCGGTCGGCTTCCGGCAGGGCCAGGCGTGGCGGACGGGTCAAGGCGCTGCCGCGACCGGCGATGGCTTCACACAGCTTGATGCACTGCACCAGGTCGGCACGGGCATCGAGGTGCAGGATCGGCATCAGCCATTCGTAGATCGGCATGGCTTCGGCGAAACGACCGGCCTTGGCCAGGCGGAAGATGGTTTCGCCTTCTTTCGGGAACACGTTGGACATGCCCGAGACCCAACCTTCGGCACCCACGGCGATGCTTTCCAGCACCACGTCGTCGAGGCCGGCGAACAGCACGAAACGGTCACCGACTTCGTTGCGCACGTCGATGAAGCGGCGGGTGTCGCCGGAAGAATCCTTGAAGCACACCACGTTGTCGCAGTCGGCCAGGGAAATCAGGATGTCCGGGGTGACGTCGTTCTTATAGATAGGCGGGTTGTTGTAGACCATCAGCGGCACGTCGGCGTTTTTCGCCACGTAGCGGTAATGCTCGGCGGTCTCGAACGGTTTGGAACCGTAGACCAGCGCCGGCATCAGCATCACGCCATCGACGCCGACCCGACGTACGGCATTGGCAACCTTGGCCGCTTGTATGCTGGTGAACTCGGCCACGCCACAAATCACCGGTACGCGACCACGGGCGGCATCGACAGCGACCTCAGTCACGGCGATTTTCTCTTCGGCAGTCAGCGAGGTGTTTTCACCCACCGAGCCGCAGACCACCAGGCCAGACACGCCGTCGCGGATCACGTTGGAAATCACCTGATGGGTTTTTTCCAGGTTGATGGAAAAGTCATCGTTGAATTGAGTGGTCACCGCTGGGAATACGCCACTCCAGTTAATGCGCTTGCTCATTGTTGCCTCCGATTCGTTAATTGTATTTCGTATACGATATTAAAAATGACAATGCTCGGCTAGTGCTTTTTTTGGTTTTCAGGGGTTTTTACTGGCCGTTGGTCTGGGGGTTCAGGGATTGCGTGATCAGGCGCCGGGCCAAGTGTCGGACAGGCGATAGCCTTGTGGCCACGGATCGCTTGGGTCGAGCAGCAATTGGTGGGTGCCGGTGATCCACGCCCGGCCGGAAATGCACGGGTAAATCGCGGCGCGGCCGGCGACTTCGGTCAGCGAATCAATGCGGCAGTGGAACTCGGAACCGATAATCGAACGGCCGACAAAGCGCTCGCCAACCCGCATCAAGCCTTTGGCCTGCAACACCGCCATGCGCGCCGAGCAACCCGTGCCGGTGGGGGAGCGGTCGATCTTGCCCGGTTGAATCACCACCGCATTGGCGCCGGTGGCGATGCCGTTCTCATGGACGATGGGCGCGGCGATCTGGCAGAAGGAAATGTGCGACCACTCGGGATTCAGCGGATGCACGAAGCCCAGTTGTTCGTTGGCCGCTCGAGTGATTTTCAGCCCGACCGCCACCAGATCGGCCGCTTCATCCGGGCGGATGGAGAAACCCAGGCCTTTGGCATCGGCAATCACAAAACTGTCGCCACCATAAGCGGTGTCGACCTTCAGCGAGCCGATGCCTTCGACTTCAATCCACGCATCCAGTCGATCAGCGAAGGACGGCACGTTTTTCACTTCCACCCGTTGCACCTTGCCATCCCGGCAGTCGGCCACGGCTTCGATCAGGCCGCCGGGCGCTTCCAGCACCAGGCGGGTTTGCGGCTCGGTCATGGGCAGGATGCCGCTGTCGAGCAATACGGTGGCGACGCACAACGAGTTGGAGCCGGACATCGGCGGGGTGTCCGCCGGTTCCATGATGATCCAGGCCATCTGCGCCCGTGGGTCCTTGGCCGGGACCAACAGGTTGACGTGGCGGAACACGCCGCCGCGGGGTTCGTTGAGGACGAAGTTGCGCAGGGTTTCGTCCCGGGCGATCCAGCGCGACTGTTCCCACACGGTGGCGCCGGGCGGCGGGGCGACACCGCCGACGATCACGTCGCCGACTTCGCCTTCGGCGTGGCAGCTGACTACATGAATGACTTTTGATGAACGCATGGTTTGATCCTTGTTTTGTCTGTGCGGGCCTCATCGCGAGCAGGCTCGCTCCTACACTCTTCGATATGCACCGCTAACCCTGTAGGAGTGAGCCTGCTCGCGATTGGGCCGTTAGTTATTTCACCGATTTGAGAAACGCCGCTGTTTCCGCACGCATCGGATTGCCAATCACCTGATCCGGCGAACCAATCTCATGCACCAGGCCATTGCGGAAGAACGCCACACGGTCGGACACGTCCCGGGCAAAGCGGATTTCGTGGGTCACCAAGACCATGGTCATGCCGTCTTCGGCGAGCATGCGCATGGTGTCCAGCACTTCACCGACCAACTGCGGGTCGAGGGCCGAGGTGGCTTCGTCAAACAGCATGTAGTCCGGTGACATGGCCAGGGCGCGGGCGATGGCCATGCGTTGTTGCTGTCCACCGGACAGCTTGCCAGGGAAAGTCTTGAGCTTGTCGCCCAGACCGACGTGGGTCAGTTGCTTCACCGCTAGCTCTTGCGCTTCCGCCTTGCTTTTGCCCAGCACTTTGCGCGGCGCGAGCATGACGTTTTCCAGCACCGTCAGGTGCGGGAAGGCATTCCATTGCTGGAACACAATGCCGATTTTCTGCCGCAGGCGATTGAGGTCGGTGGCGCTGTGATGGACCTCGACGCCGTCAACGCGGATGTTGCCTTTCTGGATCGGTTCCAGGCCGTTGATGCACATCAGCAAGGTCGATTTGCCGGAGCCGGAGCCGCCGATGATCGACACCACTTCGCCCTTGTTCACCGTCAGGTTGACGCCCTTGACCACTTCGAGGTTGCCGAAGGATTTATGTACGTTGTCGATCTCAATCATTTTCTTGCCACCTTCTTTCCAGACGAGCGCCCAGGCGTGCGACCACCAGGCTCATGACGTAGTAGATAAGGCCCGCGATGCACAGCACCAGCAAGGGTTCCTGGATGCGGGTGACGATGGTTTGCGAGGCGCGCAGCAGTTCGACGATGCCGATCCACATCACCAGCGCGGTGTCTTTCATTACACCGAGCACCAGGTTCAGCCAGCCGGGGAACGCGACTCGGGTGGCCATGGGCAGGACGATCCAGCGCAAGTCCTGCAAGAAGCTCAGCCCCAACGAACGGCTGGCCCGGCGCACGGTAAACGGCACCGCCAGCACGCCGGCACGCACGATCTCGGTGAAGTACGCCGCCGCGTAAACCCCCAACACAATGCAGCCGACGCTAAAGGCGCTGATGTTCAAACCGATAATGCTTTTGAGCGAGTTGAACAGCACGAACTGGATCAGCAACGGCACGCTGCGAAACACGTCCAGCACCCAGGCCAACGGCAGGCTGGCCCGTGGCAACAACGCCCGCAGCAGGCCGAACAACAACCCGGCCAGGGAGCCGAGAATGATCGACCAGAACGTCAGTTGCATCGTGACCCACGCACCGTTGAGCAGGAACATCAGGTCATTGGAGGAAAAATCGGTGGAAAACATGGACAGCTCCTCAGTAACGGAACAACCGCCAGGCCATCAGCCGGGCTGCCGCGACGATCGCCTTGGCAATCAAGTAATACAGCACCGCTGCGATGGCGAAATACTCGAAGGTGCGGAAGGTTTTGACGTTGTATTCCTGGGTCACACCGGTCAGGTCATTGTTTAGCCCGACTATCACCCCCAGCGACGTCATCAACACCGCCCAGACCATCTGATTGGTCAGCGGGTAGAACACGATCCGCAGCAGTTGCGGGACGATGATCATGCGGTAGGCCTGGAAGGCACTCATGCCGAGGGAACGCGCCGCACGCACCTGCGTGTCAGGCACGGCCTTGAGGCCGCCGCGAAAGTTCTCCGCCAGATACCCGGCATTGTTGAAGGTGATCCCGGCCAGCAGGGCGAACCAGGAACTGACGTGCAGGTTCAGCGAGCCGAGGCCGAAGTAGAGGATGTAGATCTGGAACAGCGACGGGGTGTTGCGGGCAATCGATACCCAACCGTTGCTGAACCCGCGCAGTAATGGGTGTTTGGCCTCGCGCATCACCGTCAGGGCCAGGGCGATCAGCACGCCGAAGATCATCGACAGCGCGGCGGTTTCGAAGGTGACGATGGCACCGGCAAGCATGTCCGGCAGGGCGCGCAGGGCGGAGCGCCATTGGAAGCTGTAGTCAAACATGTGCAGGGCTCTCCGGTAGGGCAACAGGTTGTAACCAGGCCGGCAAACGTCCGCTGGCCGTTGCGGTGCAGGCCGCGTCGACGCATTCGGCAAGGCTGGCGAAGTGCACCTTGCGGCCGACCAGGCCCGGTGCGTAGTGGGCGTATTTGCCCGAGTTGGTCATCAGGGTTTCAGCCGTCAGGGGGATTACCGGTTCGCCGAGCATGCACCAACAGGTGTCGGTGACCAGGGTCGCGCCAAACGCTTGGATCACGGCGATGTGCCCGGCCTCGCGGGCCTGCTCCAACACGGCACGGCCGCAGGTGATGGCAAGCACCACATCCGGGTGTCTTTGTCGTCCCCGGCACAGTCGCGCCAGGTGAGCGAACTCGCTGAGGGAAAAGTGCGGGTTACCCAGCGACACCACATCCACCCGGTTATCGCGAGCACTGTTGAGTTCGCGCCAACTCGACAGCAGGTCCTCCAGGCGGATTTTTTCCACGGCAATGCAAGTGTCCGCATCCAGCACCTGCGCCGGGTCAATGGCCTCCGGGGTGACCCCGGCGATGTGGAACAGTGGCGCCGCAGAGGTGGTGGCGAAGGCCGCGCCAAAGGCTTTGAGGTCGTCCAGGCTCGGCTTGCGTTTTTCCAGTCCCAGCACCAGCGGCACGCGACTGCCGGCCAGGGCACCAATGTGGTAACCCAGCAGCGGGTAGAAGGCATCGTCCAGTTCACCGAGGGCAGGCAATTCGATCTGCAGCCGGGCCTTGCGTTGCGCGTCCAGGTGGCAGCCGATCAGCGGGGCGCGACCGGTGAGGGCGATGCAGATGTCCAGGTAATCCGGGTATTTCAGGGTGCGTGCACCGAGCACGCTGTTGGCGTAGACCACTGCGTTGGATTCCGCCCAGACGATTTGCTCGCCAGCCTTCGGTGCAGTGTCGAGCAGGTACGGCGCGCAGGTGAAGCTGAGCTGTGCGCCCATCGCCATATAGGCATCGCCCAAGGCACTGGCCGGTTCACCCAGTGCCGGGTCGATACCCAGTTCGCGCCATCGGCGCTGGTCGACGGAAATTGAATTGAGGGTGGTGGGCACTCGCACTTTTGCTCCCCATTGCACCAGTTGCCGAGCAAAGCGCAGGCTCGCAGGTCCCGTGTAAATGCAGCCGTCGATGTGTGCTTGAGTGACATCCACCAAGTGGTCGGCACCCTGCAGTTCGGCCATACGCAGGACGATCTGCATAGCCATTTGCGCGGCCTTGCCATGCCGGCCATCGAGCAGCGCCCGATCGTGCTCGGTGAGCCTGATCGAGGCGGTGCTGTCAGTGTCTGGTAATGGGCTGTCGAGCGCCTGCCAGGCGTCGCCCGGCAGGTGATCGAACAGGCTCAGCGTTGTATTTTCGACCCGGGCGAAGGCCTGGCCGCGCAAGGCGGCGAAGGCCTCCGGACCGATGCACAGCACCGGCAGGGAACGGGCAAAAATGGTCTGCGCCACCAGCACGCCCAAGGTCAGGATCTCGTCGGCTTCGGCCAGCACCAATGCCGCCGGTGCATGGCCGTTGCTGATCAGTTCCATCAACACACTGCTGCCGGTGCACGAGCCGCGACCACTGGGAATCGCCAGCACGCGGCCGGCCAGGTGTTGGCCGCTGAGCGGGTGATGGCGGTCGATGACTTCACCCGTGCAGGGATCGACTCCGCCCCAGAAACTCAAGCCGACATCGGCGAACAGCAGGGCGCCTTGCGCGGCACCCGCCACCAGGCTGCGCCCGGTCAGAGAAATTGGCCCAGGCATGCCGGACATATCAGTAGTAGACCTGAGGCACGGTCAGGTTGGTCGGCGGGATCTCGGTGCCGACCCATTTAACGAACAGCTCCTTGTAGCGACCGGTGCGTACCTGTTGGTTGACGAACAGGTTGAGGTAGTTGAGCAGTCCGAACTCGCTGCGCTTGGCACCCAGGGACACGTAGTCGATGACGTACGGGGCGTTACCGGCGACTTTCAGGTTTTTGTATTTGCCCGACTTGAGGGTGGCGGCGGCCACGGTGTTGGTGACCACGGTGGCATCGATGTGGCCTTGGGCGACGGCTAGCAGGGTATCGCTCTGCGACTGGTAGGCCCGGAAACTGCCCGCGCCCCAGTTCTTCACGTCTTTCTCCAGGGCGATGGCCTCATAGGTGCCGCTGGTGTTGCCCACCGCTTTGCCCTTGAGGTCGTCGAAGCCGTTGATTCCGGTGTCGTCGCGGGTCAGCACCACCATCTGGAAGGCAAAGTAGGGCACGGTGAGGCCAACGGTCTTGGCGCGTTCGAGGGTGTCGGAGGTGGACGCGACGATCACGTCAGCCCGCCCGGAGACCAGTGCCGGAATACGATCCGGGAACGGCGTTTCCACCACTTCGGCCTCGACCCCTAGGATCTTCGCCAGGTCGCGGCAATAGTCCACATCGAAGCCGGCCGGCGAGTTGCTGGCATCGCGAAAGCCCATGGGCGGGAAGTCCAGGGTCACGGCGCAGCGCAGCTTGCCCGAACCTATGATGTCGTCAAGCTTGTCGGCCTGGGCAGTGGCGATGAAGGAGGTACTGAGGACAGCGCTGAGGGCTACGGCAAATGCGGGGTTTTTCATAGAGGCCTCGTTGATGTGAAGTGCTGTTGGATATCGTATTGAGGATTTCGTATACGATATTAACAATAGCAATCAACGTGCCTATTTCCAGTCCGAGGGGTGAATTAGTTGTCAGGCCTTGGCGTAGAGGTTTTGTAGCGGAGCAACCGGAGGTACGGTGACGCCAAGGTATCGGGGGCAGGTGTTACATATGGGAGCAATGGTTGCGCAGGCGCCCCTTTAAGGAACACTGGTCAATGCTGTGTGCGGCCTTGAACCAACGATGTCAGAACGATCACTGAAGATCAAAAGATCGCAGGTTTCGCCAGCTCCTACACCGACCGCGTACAGCTGCTATTAACGGACATACGCCAATTCCTGCGGAAGAAACACGACGATGATCGCGATCAGGCCGGCCGGTAGGCCGCCTCGGGTGCTGTTGCGGTGTACGCCCCCTCGAGAGGCCGAGAGGAGGTTCTGCGTAGTGGGCAACCCGGCATGGATGCCGGGTTAGCCGCCCCCGGCCATGGATGGCCGATGGCGGCGGGCCCACGGAGCAGGACCGGAGCGAGGGCATGCCGAGCCTAAGCGAGGCACCGAACGTCAGGGGCAAAAGCCCTTGGTTACTTGGGGCTCTTCCAAGTGACCCGCTGTAAAAGCGGAACCGTAAGTGGCCGTTACCGCAGCAACGGATATGCCCCCAAACCTAACGCTGATTATCGCGATACTGACTCGGCGACAAACTGGTCAGCGCCCGAAACTGCCGGCTGAAGGCGCTGTGGTCAGTGTAACCACAGCGCAAGGCAATCTCGGTGATCGGCAACTCGGTGTGCAGTAACAACCGCGAACCTTCTTCCAGGCGCGCCTTGTGAATCATTTGCCGTGGGGTGAGCTGGAACACCCGTTTGCAGTGCCGCTCCAATTGCGCCACGGAATAGCCAGCGATGGTGGTCAGTTCGGCGAGGCTGATGGAGCGGGCGAAGTGGCGGCGGATATGGGCATCCACGGCGGCAAGTTTCTGGAACGCCGGATGGTTCGACTGCGGCGATTGCAGGTCGCGGGAGATACCGGCCAGGCCCACGATTCGACCCTGGTCATCCTTCAAGGCGAGTTTGTGGGTCAGGCACCAGACCGGCTGATTGCCATAATACAAATGCAGCTCCAGCTGATCGGCCAGTTCGCGACCGCTGGACAGCACTCGCCGATCCTGCTCGGTGTACAGCGGACCGAAGCGTTCCGGGAAGACCATTTCGGCGGTGCGCCCCAGCAGCTCGTCCCTGTGTCTGAAACCACAACGCCGGGCCAGGGTCTGGTTGACGAAGGCGTAGCGGGCCTCGCAGTCCTTGATGAAAAACACCACGTCCGACAGGGTATCGAGCAACGGCGCGATGGGCTGAAGGCTGTTCAGCAGCGTCGGCAGATCGCAAGGTTCAAAGGTGGTGAGCGAGGGATACATGGCGCCGGGGGACTGAGGGTGACCCCCGGGATCATAGAGACTCGGCAGCGTGGCCGAAACCCCTGGCGTGGTCATCACGCTGGCGGGGTATCGTCCAGGGACATCAAGGTTTCGATCCGCGCCGGGCTGAAGGGGGGGCGCGGTGCTGAGGGCTGCCAACCAAACAAATGCTGCACTGCGCCGCCACACACCCGGCCCTGGCAGGCGCCCATGCCGCAGCGACTGGCGAGTTTGGCTTCGCGCCAGTCAGAGTGACCGGTCAATGCCGCGTAGGGCACGTCTTCGCAGCGGCAAACGAGGGTGTCGGGTTGGGCCAGGGACTTGAGTCGCGGGTCAAGGGCGAACGCGCTGTTCAGCGCCTTGGCGAAACCCTGCCAGCGCGCCCGGCGCGGCCACAATTGCCTGGCGGCTTGCAGATTGCCGACCGCAGCGTGGCCGGCAATCGCACCTTCCACCAAGGCCAGCTCACTGCCGCCGAACCCTGTGCATTCGCCCGCCGCATAATGATCGGCGCGGTTGCTGGCCTGCCAGGCATCCACCGCGATGGCTTGATCTTCGATGGCGCAACCCAGTGCCTGACCCAACTGGATATTCGCAATCAACCCGAAACCACAGGCCAGCCGGTCACATTCCAACTCAACGATGTTGCCCTGTTGTTGCAGGCGCACGCCTTCCACTCGGTCGGTGCCAAGCGCCGCCAATACGTGGGTGGCGGTGCGGTAGTGGTGGTCGAACAGGCTGAACGATTGCAGCCATTTGCCGGGCCAGCGCGGCAGTTGCGCGGCGAAACCGGCGACGGCGCTGCGGCTGGCTTGTTCGGCGATGCGTTGCACTTGCGCGCCATGCTGTTTGGCGGTGGCGGCACTGGCCAGTAACAGCGGGCCGCTGCCGGCGATCACCACGCGCTCGTTCTGCACCGGCAAACCGGCCTTGATCAGTGCCTGCAAACCACCGGCACCGGTGACACCCGGCAGGGTCCAGCCGGGGAAGGGCAGCAGCAATTCACGGGCGCCGGTGCACAGAATCAGTTTGTCGTAGCTGATCAACCAGCCATGGTCGTCATCTTCCACCAGCAGTTGTTTCGCGCCGGGGGCGGCGATCACCCGAGTACCGGCGTGATGGCGGATGTTGTCGCACGACGCCAGACGCTCGCGCAGGCGCCGGGCCGGACCTGGCACGTTGGCTTGAGGTCCGTCGCGCCAGATTTGCCCGCCCGGCAGCGGGTTGTCGTCGAGCATGACAATGCGGGCGCCGCTGGGGGCGGCGGCAAGGGCGGCGCTCATCCCGGCAGGGCCCGCGCCAATGATCAACAGATCAGCATATTCATTCATGGGCGGGTCTCCACCTGCATGCCGTTACGGCACAGGGTCTGGCAAGCCAGGCGACGCCGGCCATCGATGGTCACCCGGCATTCCTGACAAATGCCCATGCCGCACAGCGGCGCACGGCGCTGACCGCTGACCGAGGTGCGCGCGCAGCCGTCACTGGCCAACGCCAGGGCCGCGGCGACGCTGGTGCCTTCGGCGACTTTCAGGGCGTGGCCGTCCAGCAACAATTCAGGCATAGACCGGTTCTCCGAGAAAGCGCTGGGGCAGATAAGGTTGTACGGCCAGTGGCGGGGTTTCGTTGAACAGTTGCGCCACCAGTAGATCGGCGGTGCCGGGGGCGGTGGTTACGCCCAGACCTTCGTGACCGACTGCCAGCCACAAGCCTTGCCGTTGTGGATGTTGGCCCACCAGCGGCAAGCCGTCGGGGCTGGCGGCGCGAAAACCGGTCCAGGCACGGATGCCGTTGAGCCGGGCCAGCCCCGGCATGTACTCGGCGGCACGCTTGAGCATTTTCGCGAGCATCCAGCCTTCGACCTGCGGGTCGGTGGTGCCGAATTGCCGCGAGGCGCCAATGAACAGTTGCCCGGTGGGGCGCGGCTGGATATTGCAGGCGGTCGACGGCCCCGTGGCGTTGTGGGCACTGGTGACGTAACCCAGTTCCACCAGCGTATGGGTGACGCTGCCGGGGTAGCGGTCAGTGATCAGCAAGTGGCCTTTTTTCGGCTCGATGGGCAATTCCGGGCACAGCTCGTTGGCTTGAATACCGTTGGCCAACACCACGGCATCGGCACTCAACCAGTGACCATCATCGAGGCAGACGCGGTTGCCATCGACCGCACTGACCCGTGCCCGGCGCTGGCGGATGTTCGGTGTTTCGAGCATCCATCCGGCCGTCGCCGGGGCGTATAGAATGCCGTCACCATTGATCAGCAAGCCGCCTTCCAGTCCTTCTCTCAGTTCCGGTTCGCGCTGGCGCAGGGCACTGGCGCCGATCAGTTCGCAAGCCACGCCCTGGGCTTGCAGGTTCAGGAATTTGCTGTGGGCCACCGCCATTTCTTCGGCATTCGCCGCCAGCCACAGCGTGCCGTTGCAGCGGTAGGCACAGCTATCGGGCAGGTCCGCGCCCAGTTCGCGCCAGCGCTGCAACGAATATTGACTCAGGGCCAGTTCGGCGGGGTTGTCGTCGAGTACCAGCAAGTGGCCCATGCCGGCGGCCGTGGCGCCGTGCAGGCCGGCGTCCAGCACCAGCACCTGCAAGCCGCGACGGGCCAGCGCCTGGGCACAGGCGGCGCCGATAATGCCGGCGCCGATCACGATCACATCGGCCACCAGGCCCTCGTTCATGGGCGGATGCCCCAGGCGAACGGGTCGTCCTGTTCGATGATCAGGCTCGCCTCGGCACTGATGAACGCGCGACCACGAATGGTCGGCACGATGCGCTCATCCTGCAGTTCGTAGGATCCCTCGAACTCGCTGCCGATGACGCTGGCCTGGCGCCAGATCTGCCCCGGTTGCAACTTGTCGTCGGCCGCCAGGCATGCCAGTTTGGCACTGGTGCCGGTGCCGCAGGGCGAACGGTCATAGGCTTTGCCGGGGCAGAGCACGAAGTTGCGGCTGTCGGCGTGATCGTCATCGGCGAACAACTCGACGTGATCGATCAAGCCGCCGTCTTCACCGCGAATGCCTTGGGCTTCCAGTGCTTGCTGCACGGCGAAGGTGTAAGCGGTCAGCGCTTCGAGGTTGTCGCCGGCCACCCGCAGGCCATGCTCGGCGATCAGGAAAAACCAGTTGCCGCCCCAAGCGATATCACCGACTACCTGGCCGATGCCCGGCACCTGCACCGCCAGCGCCTTGCGATAACGGTAGGCCGGCACGTTGCGCACGCTCACCGAATGGTCCTCGTGCAGGGTTGCCTGCACCGTGCCCACCGGCGTTTCGATGCTGTGCACGCCGGGGCCGATCTTGCCCAGGTGCGCCAACGACGCCACCAGGCCGATGGTGCCGTGGCCGCACATACCCAGATAACCGGTGTTGTTGAAGAAAATCACCCCGGCACAGGCGCCTGGGTCCACCGGCGTGCAGAGCAGGGCGCCCACCAGTACGTCACTGCCCCGTGGTTCCAGCACGCAGGCGGCGCGCCATTGATCATGCTGTTGGGCTAATACTTTGCGCCGTTCGGCCATGCTGCCGGTGCCCAGATCAGGAAAGCCGGCGGTCACCAGGCGGGTCGGTTCGCCGCCGGTGTGGGAGTCGATCACTGAGATGCGTTTCATGGGAGGGCCACGTCCATTCGGTTGAGTGAACGCAAGAGTGGCCCGTGTGGCGGGGTGTCGGCTTGATGGATTTAGTCTGTGTCGATGACGAAATCGGCACAGCATCCGCAGCTGTCAGTGGGTGTGGGGCAGGTGCTCGAACAGGGTCGTGCAGACGCCGGCAATGTGCTCGTCCAGAAGCTTCACCGCCAGGTCCACATCCCCGGCACGGCAGGCCGCCAGGATCTCGCGGTGTTCGTGATCGGCCCGTTCCTTACCGGCCGACAAGCTCATCTGCATGCGTAGATAACGCTCTAGCTTGTCGTTGACCGAACGGATCAGACTCACCAGAAACGGTCGCTGCGCCGGCTCGTACAGGCAGGAATGCAGCTCCCAGTTGAGCTCGGCCCAGCGCCCCACGTCGTCCTCGCCGATGAACTCCTGACAGATGCGCTCGGCACGGGCGAAGGTCTCTTCGGTCATGTTCGGAATGGCCAGGCGTAGAATCTTGTCCTCCAGCAACATCCGCACTTCGAACATCTGCGCCAGTTCCGCATCGGAAACACGCGTGACCATCGCCCCGCGATTGCGCTGGAACATCACCAACCCTTCGGCCTCCAGCCGCTTGAGGGCTTCGCGCACCGGGATCTTGCTGACATTGAACTGGCGGGCAATGTCGTCCTGGCGGATCGGCTCATCCTCGGCAAAATGCCCGGCGACAATCGCATCCCGCAGGTGGCGGGTGATGATTTCCGAAGTCGAAGGCGTGTTACCAAGGTCGGGTGCGTTGAGTTTGGTCAGTTTCACGGCGGCGGTCGTTTGGAATGAGATAGCGCTAGGGTATACGAAATTCTTTTACTGATCTTCCCCGGTTCGACGTGGATGCACCCGATGTCGGTCATGCAACCCGCGACAACAAATCGGGCATCTGCCAAGGCGCCCGTTTTCATTCAGGCCTGCGCCGAGCCCACTTCACCGTTTGCCATGGTTTTACGCTGGACGGATTGGGCCGGTGCATAGCCGATCAGGCAGCCAATCTGGCTCTGTCAGTGACCTAACGCGAGCGTCACTGAGTTTAGGTCTAGGAGGGCTCTCATGGTCCGCACTCATGGTTGGGGGGCATCCTTTTTTGAGAAGGAGAAAGCTGCCCAAAATATGGTTCTTCACGGAGTTCCGGGGAACACATATAACGAAATATCTGTAGGGGCTGCCGAACCTTTGGCAGCTCCTACATGGGTCCGCTGCGACCGTCATTTTGCGCGTATACGCAAAACCCGTAGGAGCTGCCGCAGGCTGCGATCTTTTGACTTTTAATGCCTGCGCAACCACTCGATAAACAGCGCAAATGCTCACGATAGCGGTGGGGATATGGTTGCTTTTGCCCTGGCGCACGTAAAAAAAGCGTGGGCACGCTCCATTTGTAGGAGCTGGCTCGCCAGCGATGGTCGATAACGATAACGCGTGTGAACCGGATAAACGCGGCGTACTTGAGTCCATCGCCAGCAAGCTGGCACCTACAGTTTCCCGGGATTGCGTGAAGAACCAAAAAAAAGCCGGGGTCGGTTGCCCGAGCCCCGCGCTGTCAATCGATGCAATACCTGCGTTATAGCCTCAAATACTCGGGCTGGACTGCCCCTGCAGGGGCTCTTTGGGCATGTTGAGCATCAGCATCTGAATCAGCCCCAACGCAACGATGACGACAATCGAAACCAGGATCAGGTAGTTGCTCAGCCATCCTGCTTCCGGCGTGCGCGGCCACATCAGGTTGATGATGGAGGCAATGCCGAAAACCAGCGCAATCACTTTAACCACAAGGCCCGCAGATCCCAGCTTGAAATCCCCATCGGCACGCCACCCGCGAAGACTGGCCAGCAACGATGCGATCACTACCATCTGGAAGGACACATAGACGCCGGTTGTTGCGAAGCTGATGATTTGAGTGGCTGCGTTACTGGACACGAAACCAATCGACAATATCAGGATGGTCAATGTGGCAGTGACCCAGAGGGCAGTGATAGGCAGGCGACGAGGACCTTTAAGCGTGCCTAGCAGACTGGCCCCGACAATCATCTTGTCCCGACCCAGGGAGAAAAGCAGTCGGCTGGTAGACGCAATCACCGAGGTGACCGCACTGATAACCACGGCCAGCAGGCAGACCAGCGTTATCTTCATTCCCACCGGGCCCATGACTTGCAGAACCGCAGCGCCTGCCGGGTCGGCCAAGGTTCCATCCACTGCGCTTTGCATGTCCGGCAGTGCGAACAACAAGCCCAAGGTCATCAGCAGTGCAGAACCACCGCCGCAGATGATGGTCATCAACATTGCACGAGGTACTGCTTTCGAGGCACCACTGACTTCTTCGGCCAAGTCCCCACAGGCTTCGAATCCGTAGAAAATCCAGACGCCGATCAGGCTCGCGAAGAACAGTGCAGAGGTGTAGTTACCTTCGCCACGACCGAAGCTGTCCAACAGCACCGACAC
Organism: Pseudomonas sp. GV085; assembly: GCF_003050925.1. GTDB lineage: Bacteria > Pseudomonadota > Gammaproteobacteria > Pseudomonadales > Pseudomonadaceae > Aquipseudomonas. The sequence continues at coordinate 350,875 of NZ_QAOV01000006.1, forward strand.
CGGTTGCACGTGACCAAATACCAGCATGTATCCGCCACAGATGGCCAGCCCGATCAAACCTGCCCACACTCCGATTTCAGTGGTGCGAGCCAGTATCCTGGTGCCTGCGAAGTTAGCCAGAATGGCGATCAGCGCAATGGAAATACCGGCTATGGCGTTGAATTCCGGTGATGGCTGCACACCCAGAAGTACCGACAGAAAGGGTGCGCCGCCGGCCGAGATGCCAGCGCCTGTGCCAATCAGTGCAAACAGGTAGATCCAGGCCGTCAGGAACCCCCAGCGTTGTCCGCCCAAGCGTCGGGCCCATTGGTAGATGCCGCCGGCGATTGGATAAGCGGAGGCGGCCTCGGCGAAAACCAGGCAAACGAACAGCTGGCCCAGCAAAACGACAAGCATGGTCCAGAAGAAGGGCGGGCCCACGGCGACCAATGCGGTAGCAAAGAGCGCGAACATCCCCGCCATGGGGCTCATGTAGGAATAGCCCAGCGAAAAGTCGGCAAACAGCCCGAGTACGCGATTGAATTCGGGACGATAACCCAAGGCCAGAAGGCGGGCGTCCTCACTTGCGTCTTTCCCTGAACTGGTTTCAGTGTGCTTTGACATTTTGAACTCCCCTCATTTTTTATAATGCCGTGGGCGAAGCTGATTCAGCCTTTCGAAGCCCAACCGTTGTCGACATAGAGAGCGGCGCCGTTGACGAAGCTGGCTTCATCGGACAATAAAAAAAGTGCCGCGGCGGCCGCTTCTTCGGCCTCGCAGATTCGGACTTGGGTGGCTGACAAGCCGGCTTCTTCCCAGGTTTGGCCTTGGGCATCGAGTTGGTCGAGTTCACGCAAGCCGTGGGCAGTGCGCACAAAACCTGGACAAATGGCATTGCAGCGAATGCCATGTTCGCGGTATTCCGCAGAGATCGAGCGGGCCAATTGCAGCACGGCGCCCTTGGTCATGCAGTACGCACTCTCCAGAGCGAAACCCTTTTCCCCGCCGATCGACGACGTAATCACGATGCTGCCTTTGCCTCTTTTCAGCATCCCTGGCAGCACCGCTTTGCAGGTAACAAAGGCGGATCGGGTATTGATCGCCATCAAGCTGTCATATTCTTCGAGCGTGGTTTCATGAAGTGCTTTAACGACGATGGTGCCCGCATGATTGAAGAGGGCGTCGATCCAGCCCAACGCTGAGGTAGCCGCCTCGATGGCCGCAATGAGTTTCGGCGCATCACTCACGTCTGCCTGGAAAAACGTTGCCCGCCCGCCCAGAGCGTTGATCGTTTCGGCTACCTCCATGCCAGCAACCGGATCCCGGTCGATGATGGCGAGGTTCGCCCCCTGTTTTGCAAACAGCATGGCTGCTGCTCGGCCAATACCTCCTGCGCCCCCGGTGATAAGTACGTTTTGATTGTCCAATCTGGGTTTGTTTGCCATCTAGCGCATGCCTCTGTTGTTATAAGTTCTGGTCTAAAGGTATTTAATAAATACCAATAGACCACGGCGAAAAAAGGCTGTCAAACGCCGTCAGTAGCCATGTCGCGATCAGGTATCCAAGGCTGCTGCACCTACCTGGTGCGGCAGTGCAAGAGACTGAATATAAAAGGAAATTATGGGGAAACGCTAAAAGTGCGTCGTTGCCGCTCAGGCAAAACCGACAATGTCACGAAGACGGATTCGATCCGTTGTGATGAGCTCGCGTGCTGCTCGTTCGGCTTCGTCGCCTTGCCGATTTCGGATGGATTCGAGCAACAGCTGAGCCGCTTCGATGTTCAAGTTGCGCTTGCTGCGATCCTGCGTTAAGTCCGGAAGCACGAAAAGCGCAACCAGGGCGTCTTCGATTGACTTGTACAGAAGCGGATTGTGCGATGCGGCGCCAAGCGCCAGATGAAACATCGACTCGGCACGGCGCAGGGTGGCGGAGTTGTCTGCGCACTTTATCGAGCTGAAGGCCGATTCAAGCGCTGCGATATCCGTGGGGGTGCGGCGCACGGCAGCATGGCGAGCGGCCTGAGGCTCATTGGCTTCTCGAAACTCCAGAACCCGCATCACCATGGATGGATCTCGACTGATGCGTCGAGAGGACAACTCTCGCAGCGCGTCGATCTCGTTAAGGAAGACACCCCCGCGCGCGCCTCGGCGCACCACAAAGTAGTCTTCGGTTTCCATGACCCGCAGTGCTTCGCGCAGCGTCACCCGAGACACGCCCAATTGAATGGCGAGAGCCCGTTCGGGTGGCAACTGCTCACCCGGGAGCAGCAGCCCGAGATGAACATGGCGGCGCAGTGCTTCGACGGTCAATCCGTAGGCTGATTGCTGTTCGACTGGTTGAAGACCCCAAAGCATCTGTCAAACCGCCGTAAACGTATTGTCCACGAAAATTTCAGCGCCGTTGATGAAGCTGGATTCTTCACTGGCCAGGAACAAGGCGACATTGGCAACTTCTTCAGGTTCGCAGATTCTGCCCTGCATGATGTTCACATCCTGTTCGGAAGCAAAAATGCCATAAGCGCGCAATTGGGCAATTTCATGCTCGCCATGGCGCGTGCGAACAAAGCTTGGGCAAATTGTGTTGCTGCGAATGCCCTTGTCGCGGTATTCGACCGCAATCGCCCGGGCCAATTGGTGCATGGCGGACTTCGAGGCGCAGTACAGGGATTCAAGGTGAGTGGCAGCGCGCACGGCAGAGGAACTGGTGCTGATAAGAACGCCGTAACCCCGTTTCAGCATGCCCGGCAGCACAAGTCGGGTCATGAGGAATGCGCTTTTGGCGTTGTTCTCCATCATCTCGTCCCACTCCTCGATGCTGAATTCAAGGAAAGGTTTCACGATGATGATGCCGGCATGATTGAACAGAATATCGATGCAGCCGAACTGCTCGATCGTGGCTTTTACGGCGAACTCCGCTTCATCGGCTTTGGACACATCGGCGCAAACGAAGAACGCGCTAAACCCTTGCGAGTTAAGTTCCTGTTCCAGCTTGCGACCGGCTTCCACATCGCGATCGACAATGGACACCTTGGCAGATTCGCGCGCAAACAATCGGGCAGAGGCTGCCCCTGCGCCGTTGGCGCCGCCAGAGATAATTGCTACGCGACCGGCGAGTCGACCTTGAGGGGAGGGCATGCATCACCGCCTTGGAGGATGGAGCGAGCCATGGTACGCGCGGGCTGATAGACGATCAATACAAGCTTGGGTTACCTCGGGCTTTCGAGCTGCATGGCGTTTAGGACGACGTCAAAGGGATGCATGGTGATCTCGGACGATTGGTTATAAATCCCATACTCCAGGCGACAGCGTCATGAATGCTGAATTACGACCGCTCTGATCGTCCGCCAGGGAACACCAGATCCGCTGAAGTTTTGCGTTCACGAATGGGCTGTGACAACTCGTTTATCAGTCCCCATAGTGCTAGCAGCGGCTTGTGGGTAGACCTCATTGAATGGACCGCCGATGACGGGTTGAACACCACACCGCCAGGCCCCGGACTCCACCATCCGACATCTTCCCGGTACCAATCGCCTTCTGATAAAACGACGTAGAACTCTGCAGGGGGATGCGTATGGAACGGGTAGCACACGTTGGGCGCCATCACAGCCAGACCCACTGTCATCGTTGAGCATTCGAACAGAGCGCCTTCTCCGAGAATCAATGCATGCCGATGTTTTTCTTCAAAGCCGGCATCATCCCCTTCAGTAGCGAATCGCTTTATCCAACGGCTATTGCGTAGAAGGGGTTCAAGCGCTGTTAGCAGAGTCTTGAAGTCACGCTCAATTCTGGGCGCGTCAGACAACGCCTGTGAGACCGTGGAGTGCAAGGACGAGGGCAGGGGATTGCCCTTGAAGGGAGGCAGGCCGACGTTCAAGTGGGCATCAGCCAAGGAGCGAACACAGGCTTCAGTATCCCCGCCGTCGATCCCGCAAAGTGGGGACTGACGGGCAAGGATTCGCAGGAGTGCCTCCCGCATGATGACTCCATGCATCAGGAGTTCTTGCTCCGACACATTGCAGTTGAATTGCATAGCCCTTTACCTCTCGAATAGACAGCGCGGGTCGCCGTGGGAAACGCCTTTGATTTACCAAGGCTTGGGCACCTTACTCACGGCCAGCGAGCAGCTCTTTCATACAGGGTGTTTCCCTTGCCGCGCTAGAAAAGATTCGGTTAATTGCGAAGCAATCGAGCTGTTGCACTGACAAAAACCAGCAGAACAATCAGGCCGCCCAGAGCGAATGACAAGGTGCTTAGATGGGCGACCGCCCCAATGAATACGGGACCTATCAGAATGCCCGCGTAGCCCATCGAGATGACAGCGGGGATGGCTACCGCCTGTGACATTCGTTGTTGCCGGCCTACAGCGGTAAAGATCACCGGGACAATGTTCGAGCAGCCAGCCCCGACCAGGGCGTAGCCGACCAGGGACGCGGGCCAGCCATCGATTCCAAGCGACACGAGCATGCCTGCGGCTGCGCAGAGCCCGCCTAGCGCAACTACGCGCACGCCGCCCAGCTTGCTGACGATGGCGTCTCCCGTCAGGCGGCCCACCGTCATTGCAGTGGCGAAGGATGCGTAGCCCAAGCCGGCGATGCTCGGCTCTAACCCTCGGTTCGAGACAAGGAAGACCGCGCTCCAGTCAAGCATTGCACCTTCAGTGAGGAAGACGATGAAACAGAGCGTCCCTAAAAACAGCACGATACCCCTGGGCACCGCGAACAATGGCCCGCCCCGTTCAGTGCCATAAGTCAGCAAAGCAGGTGCGGCCTTGTAAAGTGCTCCCAAAACGGTGGCAACGATGCAGAGCGCAGCCATCAGTGGATCCAGGCCGAAGGTCAGCAGAGCGGTCATCGCCCCGGCGCCCAATATACCTCCGACGCTGTAAAGGCCATGGAAGCCGGACTGAAGTGCCTGCCCGCTGTTTTTCTCGACGATGACGGACTGTATGTTCATGGCGCAATCAAGCATGCCCATGCTGGCACCGAAGACAATGACCGCTATGACCAGGCCTGGTAGCCACGCCACGGTGCTCAACAACGCAAGAGCGGCACACAAGACAATCGTCGCCCAGATGACGACCGGTCGGCATCCATAGTGCGCAGTGAGGTATCCAGCGAAGGGCATAGCCACAATAGATCCGCCGCCAAGGCCGAGAAGCAGCAACCCCAAGCCACCGTCGTCCAAGCCTGCGCGGGCTTTGACCAATGGAACCAGAGGCGCCCAAGCGGACATGAGCAAGCCCGCGATGAGGAAGGCAATGCGTGTAGACATCCGCTCGCTATAGTTAGCCGTGGGTATCAGCACTGGAGATGGAGCATTCATAATTCCTGGTAATCCTTATCGATGATGCTAGCCATCATTTGCTCGGCTTAGATTTTGCCGGTTTTTTTTGGGGGGGGGGGCGCTTCGGGAAACTAACGCCTGCGCTCATACGTCGCTCTATAGCTGCTTGGCGCTACGCCAAAGAAGTCACGAAAGCGCATATGGAAGTTGGCGAAACTGCAAAAGCCGGTCGCGATCGCGATATCGGTGATCGGCCGGTTGCTCTGCAGAATAAGCTGACGCGCTCGAGTCAAGCGCAGTTCCAGGTAGTAACGGGTAGGGGTGGCGCCAACGAAACGGCAGAAACGGCGCTCCAATTGTCGGCGGGAAATGTTCACGCATTCGGCCAGTTCGTCGATGGATAGCGGCTCTTCGATGTTCTTTTGCATAAGCTCTAAAGCGAGCTTCAGGGTTTGTGGCAAGGTGGGGTCAGAGTCAACGATGACAGTCGATATCCCAGAGACTTCAGGGGTTTGATCGCAACTGAGTATTTCCTCGACAGCATGGGTCAGCGACACGCCTTGTTTAGCGGTGATGAGTTCCAGCATCATGCGCAACGAACTACTGGCGCCGGCGCACGTGATGCGATTTCTATCTATTACGTGAGTTCGGCAAGAGACCAGGACTTTGGGGAAAACATCCTCCATCATCGCTCGCCCATCTGGATGGAAGGCACACTCGACACCGTCCATTAACTGCGCTTCCGCCAGGAAAAATGCGCCGTTCCACAAACCGCCCATGGTCGCACCAAGAGAGGCGACGTTACGTAGCTTGCGCCGTAATATCGGATCGCTGATCAACTTCACCCGTAAACCACCCGCGACGATGAGAACGTCGATACGATCTGGCAATTGGGATAACTCCAGGTCTGCTGAAATTGCAATTCCCAGATCGCTCATGACCAGACGGCTTTTGATACCAACGGTTAACACTTCGAATGCCGGTGTCTCGCTGATCAGGTTGGCGGTCACCAGCGCATCGATAGCGCCGGTGAACGACATCATCGAGAAATTGTTCAAAAGCACGAAAGCTACACGAGTCACCGCCTGCGGCTTCAATGGTTTCTCAGCCGTATAGGAGTACCCCATGTTCTTGTCTTTAAGCACGCTCTCGAAGACGAATGACATAAACCCTCTTTGACACCTGAACGAATAGCCAAGAAACCATTGCCGGATCTAGACAGTGGTTTTTGCAGCGGACAGCAACAAATCAAGGAATGATTGGCAGTCACCACTGTCAGGCAATGCTTCAACACTGTTCTTGATTGCATTGCTGAGCGTGGTTCCCAAGCTGTCATCAGCCAGCAGATGGTATTTAGCAGTGAGTTCGTCATTCGACATAGGATTGCCGGGGTCGCCCTTGGCTGTCGCGGTTGGACTCGTAAGACGAGTGCCGTCTTTCAGGGTAACCGTGACGCGGGACAGAATTTCCTCCGGGAATCTGGCGGACAGGTCAGGTGCCTCATGCAGGGTTATTTTCTCGCTGATGCTCAAGATGTCCGGCGCATGAATGGAATCCCCGGTAACTTCGTCAGGGCCCAGCTTTCCGCGAACGATCAAGGCGGCCAGTGGGAACGCTAGCGCATACTGGGCCTCGTCCGCATTCTTCGGAAAATGCCCTTGCAAGCACACAGACTCGTGGAATGTCTCGACATCGATGGTCTCGATCAACTCGGCAGTGATGACTGGATGCGCTCGCATCAAATCGGTCATGGCCGTGAGTGCCGGTTGCGCCCAGCGACATACCGGCCACGGTTTGAAATATTGCTCGTCGATCTCCCAGCGGGTTCCGATGTCCTGCCAGAAAGTGGAGATCTCCAAAGGTTCAACGGTGGCGGCTGGAGCGCCAGTGACACCTGTCTGTGCCATCAGTAGTGCGTTCAGTCCGGCATACGCTCCTGCGCCGTGGGCATCACGCAACATCGTCGGAAAACTCACCAGGCGCATCATCGGGCACCTCGGGCCAAAGTATTCCGCGATCCCCAGCGCATGACGGAACGTCGTTTCATCAAGCTTCAGCAGGCGGGCACCGGCGCAAACGACCCCGATTCCGGAAAATGCACCTGAAGCATGATATTCCGGGGCAGTGGCCATCAATGCCTGACCCGCACGCAAGGCCGTCTCATAACCAATGCACAGTGCGCTGAGGAACTCCTCGCCGCTGATGTCTTTGCCCTGACTGCGATACGCGTCTACCAATGCAACAATGGCCGGGACTACGGTTGCACCCGCGTGCCCCTTGGAGGTGAAGTGACCTTCGTGTGCGTCCAGGCTATCAACGCTGAAGCCGCCTGCATAAGCGGCGCCCAATGGATGTACGGCTCTGCCGTCGAACCAAAGGCGGCTGGACAGCTTGTTGGCAGAGTAGTGGGTGTCAGCGTAGGTTTTGAGCATCACGCTGGTTTGATTGTCACGAGCACCGGCAGCCACACCAATGATGTCGAGCAGGCAAGTTTTAACCAACTCGCGTGTATGCAGGGGCGCGTCCTTGTAACTGAAATTCTGGACGAATGAATACAACTGCATTTCATGATTCCTGAATGATGAACACCGAAACGGGAAAAAAAGTTGCCCGGCGAAGGGCAACCTTTTATGCAAAGTTATAAGAAGAGACTAGTTCTTTGCGGTGGCGGTATTTGCCGCGGCGCGTGCGTCTGCCAGCCAGCTGTCGTATTTCGCGCGATGGGCCGCGATCCATTCTTTGGCGTGCCGGGTAATATCAGCTGCACTTTTTTCACCGTTGTGCATTTTCAGATTTTGCGCGCTTTCATCGTCGGTAGTGATCTGCATGTCAGACAGAAACTTCACCGCAGCCGGATTTTTCTCGGCAAACTCTTTATTGATTACCGCTTTGACACTGTCTACCGCGAAACCAAGGTTTTTACCATTGAAGGTAGTGTTGACATCGTTTTTGCCACCGGGAAGATCCGTACGTGGCACGGTTAACCACACAACATCTTTACCTTCGACCAGAACACCGGAGATCCATTGAGGTACCCAAGTGTAATAGAGAATCGGCTTGCCTTCTTTATAACGAGCAATGGTGTCGGCCATCAGGGCAAAATAGGAGCCCTGGTTATTTGTGACAGTTTTTTCCAGGCCATAGGCTTTCATATGGTGGGCAATGATCAACTCACAGCCCCAGCCGGGGTTGCAACCTGTCAGGTCGGCTTTACCGTCGCCATTACTATCGAACAGCTTGGCGATCTCTGGTTTTTTCAAATCATCGATAGAGGTGATGTGATACTCGTCAGCCGTTTTCTTATCGATCATGTAGCCCTGTAGTACGCCCGGCATAATAGCGCCGGTTTTCACCATCGTCTCATCGCCGCCGGCCTTCTCGTAGAAAGATTTGTGTAGCTCCTCCCACAGATGAACCGAGAAATCAGCGTCACCATTGGAAATTGCAATCATCATGGTGGAGTACTCGGTTTCCTTGGGAGTCTCAACGTCGTAGCCCAATTCCTTGAGGCCCGCCATTGCAATCTCTCCGCGGAATCGCTCTTCGGCAATTGACGGGAAAATTGGGGTGATCGATACCCCTTTCCCGGGCTCCTGCGCCGTGGCGGCTGATGCGAAAACAGGGGAAACCGCTAGTACTAAAAGCGCCACAGAGTGAATGAATTTCTGTTTTATTCCGAATGTTGTGAAGTTCATTATCGATTGCCTTGGCTGGATTAAAGAAGTTGGCATTTCTTTCGGTTCACGACGCACCGCTTAGCGGAGTTAACTCTCTTTGGGACTGACTTTTATTTGCGTAGCAGCGTTTTTTTTCTTCAGGCGATAAATGACACCGGCCGGGCCTGTCTGGTACCAGTGCTCACCTTTGGTTGCCCTGTTACTGCGTTCGCCCATTGCCTGGGTCAGTCGGTCGAGGAAAATCGCCAGCAATACCAGCCCCAATCCACCGACGGTTGCCAAGCCCATATCAAGGCGGCCGATCCCGCGAAGTACCATCATCCCCAACCCGCCAACCGAAATCATTGATGCGATCACCACCATGGAAAGTGACAACATCAATGCCTGATTCAGACCCGCCATGATCGTCGGTGCAGCTAAAGGAAGTTGAACCCGCCTCAGCATCTGGCGTGGGGTGCATCCGAAAGCCCGGGCTGCTTCAACCTTGTCTTCCGGTACCTGGCGAATTCCCAGATTGGTGAGCCTGACCAGTGGTGCTACCGAAAAGATGATCGTGACCAGTACCCCCGGTACGTTGCCGATACCAAACAGCATCACCACGGGTACCAGATAAACAAAAGCAGGCAGTGTTTGCATTGCATCGAGCACCGGCCGCAGAAGCATCTCAAGCCGGTCACTCCGGGCACACAGGACGCCCAGCGGTATGCCAATAACTGCACAGAAAAACAGTGAAGTGAGTACCAGGGCGAGGGTGATCATGGCGTCATTCCATACGCCGATCACTCCTAAGAGGGTGAGGGTGACGAAACAAAGTATGCCTATCTTTTTCCCTCCTATCTGCCAGCCGAAGAGCGTTGCAATAATAATGAATATTGACGGAGGAATAGCCAACAATCCGAACTGGATGCCATTAAGTACCTGGTCGATTGGCCACCTGATCGAGCGAAATACCTCGCGGAAATTATGAACCAGAAAATTCAGGGCAACTTCTACCCATTGGCCCAAAGGGACGTTGATGGATTGAAATGGGTCTAGAAAATTGAATTCGTTCATGTCATTACCTGAATGTCCTTGCCTGGCAAGCCAGCAAATAGAGCCTATTAGTGTCGGCTCATTGTCTGAAGCAGTAGGCTCTTGGAGATCGTGCCTTTGAACACACCCTGGCGATCCAGCACGGCAACCGGATTAACGGCATCAGCAACGATGTGAAAGACGTCCTGCAGGAGTACATCGTCGCGCAGCGTAGGCGTGGATTGATCCACGGCGTACGGATGTTCTGCACAAATCCTGGCAACATCGCCAGCCTTCAGGATCTTCGAAGCATCGAAACCTTTGAAGAAAGCCCTGACGTAATCGTTCACCGGGTTGCAAAGCAGCTCTTGCGGGGTACCGATCTGTACTACCCGGCCACCCTCCATGATCGCAATGCGATGGCCGATGCGAATCGCCTCGTCAATGTCATGGGAGATGAAGATGATGGTGCGATGCTGTTCTGCCTGCAGGCGGATCAGTTCGCCCTGCATTTCGTGGCGAATCAACGGGTCGAGTGCCGAGAAGGCTTCGTCCATCAGCAGGATGGCGGGATCATTGGCCAGCGCTCGGGCCAGGCCTACTCGCTGTTGCATACCGCCGGACAGTTGGTGCGGATAGCTGTAGGCGTGGCCATCGAGCCCCACCTGTTTGAGTGCCTCGAGTGCACGTTTATGCCGTTCACTTTCCTCGACACCCGAGATTTCCAGACCGAAAGCAACGTTGTCGATCACACTCATGTGTGGCATCAGAGCAAACGACTGAAACACCATACTCATGTCTTTGCGACGAACGCTGAGGAGATCAGCATCCGACAGACCGGTAATTTCCTGTCCGTTAAGATGGATCGTTCCGGAGGTTGGCTCGATCAGTCGATTGAACAAGCGGACCATCGTCGACTTCCCGGAACCGGAAAGCCCCATGATGACGAAAATCTCTCCACGTTTTACGGAGAAACTGGCATCAAAAACGCCAACGACTTGACCGGTTTTGCTGAAGATTTCATTCTTGTCAGCACCGCGAGCCAGCATCTCCATCGCGAGCTTCGGCTGAGGGCCAAAGACTTTGTAAATGTTTTTTACCGAGAGTATCTCGTCACCAAGACTCATAACCCCTCCTGCTGCAATTACGATGTAAGACCAAGAATTCAGGTGTACGTGTCTTGATCAGTTCAGACGGTGCTTGTGGGGGCAGTCAAGCTGGGAGAAAGGTTGGGAAATAGTCATTGTGACCATCCTCTTTATTATGTGATGTTTATTATTTTTGTTTTATCGGCGCTGAATTAAGCAGTACCGTTGAGAACCAAGTTATTACCTAATAGAGTCAGCGTCTAACAACATTTATTCCAGCCAATCAATAACGTCATGTTATCAATAATTTAATTATGTCCATTTGCGACTGTGACAGCGCCAGTTGCGCAGACGACTGCGGCTGGCCCTGTCTTAGGCCCTGCGTTTGAGCTACGCTCCAGCGTAGGCTCTAGGTGGAACCCTCTCGCCGATCTCGTCCCTAATGGCCCTCCGAAGGGCCCCGAACCGGATATTCAATACTCTAGGTTATGGTTAAGCACATCGATCCAGACATGACGCTGCTGAAAATGCCGTCTCTGAAAGCAGTGAAGTCATTCGTAGCCGCCGCAAAATATCAGAGCTTTACGCGTGCGGCAGAAGCACTGTGCGTAACTCAAGCGGCAATCAGCCGTCAGATTCGGGAACTTGAGGCGTACCTTGGGGTGGATCTCTTCAAGAGAGTGGGGCGAGCAGTCGAGTTGACGGAAGCTGGAACCATCTTTTTTGATGCGGCACAGATATCTTTCGTCAACATTTCCCAGGCGGCGGAGCGCATTCGTACCAACAATGCAGGCAAGCGCACGTTGACGCTTTGCTGTTCTCCCGCGTTTTCAGCCCTCTGGCTCGCAGCGAAGCTGCCGGGGTTTTTTACCAAAAACGCAGATATCGACCTCAATCTGGTCACCACTCAAAACTTTTTGTCGATGGAGCCGGGTGTAACTCCGGACATCTTCATCACAAAAATGGCCAGGATTCAGGATGGCTACCGCAGTTATCCGTTGTTTCATGACGTCATCTACCCGGTGTGCACTCCTCGTTACAAAGAGGAGCACCCTGAGCTGTCCAGCCTGGAGGCACTGCGCGACGGGGTTTTGCTAAACCTCAGTCCCTATGGCAGATCCCAGGTAGCGGAGCACGTTGACTGGGGCGTTTGGCTGGCTTATCACGATGTCGATATCGAGAAACGTCCCCACGACAGCCCTCACGTTTTCAACGCGAACGACTACAACCTGGTAATCAGCATGGTGTTGACCCACCAGGGTGTAGCCCTCGGATGGAATCACCTTGTTGCAAACCTGATCGAAAACGGCACGCTGATTCGGCCGATCGAAGAGGAAGTGGTTCTCCATGAAAGTCAGCACTATCTGACATTTCGTGAAGACCGGATCAATGACGACGCCTGTTGCCGGCTACGCGACTGGATTCTCGCCCAGTTTTCCTGAGCTGTTTAGAAGACAGGAGCACTGACTGAGCAGTGACTCGGGGTGCGAGGAGGGGAGAAGTTTGGGTGTGCCGGTGGTGATCATTCGTGGTTCTCACCACCGGCAGTGTTGCACTTAGCCGACAGATCTCAACGGGATCGTGTCATTGAGCTGCTCAAGCATCGTTTTGCAGTACCAGTCATCAAACTGGCACACACCGATTTCGCTAGCCACCGACAACGGGCCCGGCTCGTAAGCAGGGGAGCTGACGCCGACCTGTGCGCCTTCCACCAAGGTGCGATCCTGGTCATTGGTTGCAAGCCAAACCTTGGTCAGGCGATCGATGTCGTAGTCGACACCTTCCTGCGCGTCCTTCTTGACGATCCATTTTGTAGTGACCAACGTCTCGCCCGGACCGATGGGCAGAACGCGGAAGCTCAGCGCGTGATCGCCCAGAAAGTGGTTCCAGGTTGATGGGTAGTTGAAATAAAGCAGCGCACCGATGTTGGCTTCACCGGTTGTGTCCAAGCGGCCGGCAACCGCAGGCTTGCCATCCATTGTGTAGCTGACGGCCCCGGAAAAAAGGGGGATGCGCGTCATGCGGAAGCGACCGTCTTCGTCCATGACCAATCGGCTGGGCAGGCCTGCCGCTTCGCAGCGATCCCAGTGCTCTTTGAGTTCGAGATCCTCGTCGCCGCCAGCGCCACCCACTGATGGGTTGTCGACGAATGAGTGCATCAATTCCGGGTGAGTAAAATCACAGTGGTAGCACTCGCGGTTGTTCTCGAAAACCAGTTTCCAGTTGCCTTTCTCGATGATGTTCGACTCAAACGCGACTTTGCAGTCGTCCAGGTTATGAGGCGTAACGAAAGGCGTCAGAGATTTTCTGAATGACGAAAAGTCAGGAGCCACATCAGCGACGCACACATAGATGTAGGTTTCAACGACCTCACAATGCACGGTTTTCAACCCATGCTGAGACTTGTCGAAATCGTCCCCCATGTTCCCGGCGAAAAGCAGTCTGCCGTCCAGCTCGAAGGTCCATTTGTGGTAAGGGCATACCAGCTTGGCGACCTTGCCGCTAGCTTGCGGGCACACCTTGGAGCCGCGATGACGACAAGCGTTGTGGAATGCACGAATCTGCTTGTCTGCGCCACGGACGATCGCGACAGGGTAATCGCCGATTTGCAGCGACAGGTACTGACCCGTCTTCTCCAGCTCAAATGTGTGCCCTGCGAAGATCCAGCTTTTGTGCCAGATCTGTTCCAGATCCTGCCGGTAAACATCTGGGTCGCTATAGAGGGCACCTGGCAGCGCGTGGTCAGGCTTGCGCTGCGCGATTAGATTTGAAACTGCCGATTTAGTGCTCACGGTCAACAAACTCCAAAATACCAAAGGGACGACAAAAGACCATTGTTTGCATCAATCTCGATATTGGGTAACGCCATTTCGCCGGTAAAATATCGCTGTTGTAAAGACTACGTCTGCAATCACACCCCAACAAGAAACTTTTACGCTTATCAATGCATAAACAAATGTTATCGATCGATAGCGTAGCTTTAAGATGTTATCCGTAACTAATTGAATTTAAAGGATAAATATTTTTCGATTCTGTGCGCTATATCGCTTTAAAGATGTCTACGCGAGGAAGACACGCTATTGACCACTCTGTTGCCCCATGCCAGTCTGGATTCAACAGCTAACGGTACTTAGTCAGTAAAACAACCTCTGGCGATCTCGTGTTTGAGCATTGGCAACTGTCCCGTGAAAACATGGGGATTTTTATCGTGTTCAAGGCATCAAGGCTGGCGCACTCATTGATCTTCCATCTAACTCGCATTCGGAGCATTCATCTTGAAATTTGAAGGTATTTATACGCCAGCAGTAACTCCTTATAACTCTGAAGGGGAGATTGACTGGGACGTGTACTCGCAAGTTTTGGAGTCGCTGATTGAGGCGAAGGTGCACGGCATTATTATCGGCGGGTCGACCGGCGAGTACTATGCGCAGACGTCGGAAGAACGCACCGAGTTGGCGGCCTACGCCAAAGATGTGATCGGCACTCGGGTGCAACTGATCGTCAGTACCGGGGCGATTCGCACCGAAGATGCGGTTCAGTACGCCAAGGATGCCAAATCGATCAAAGCGGACGCGATTCTCGTCACGTCCCCGCCTTACGCGCTGCCAACCTCACAGGAAAACGCGATTCACGCGCTCACTATCGATCGCGCAGCGGACTTGCCGATCATGCTTTACAACTATCCGGGGCGCATGTGCGTTTCGATGGATGAAGAATATTTCACGCGTGTCAGCCAATCGAAAAACGTCGTCGCCATCAAGGAAAGTTCCGGCGACATGGGCCAGGTGCATATGCTGGCCCGGCAGTTCCCCAACATCGCCTTGTCCTGCGGATGGGACGACCAGGCCCTCGAGTTTTTTGCCTGGGGCGCCCGCAGTTGGGTGTGCGCAGGTTCCAACTTCCTGCCCAAGGAGCACGTTGCGCTTTATGAAGCCTGCGTGATCGAAAAGAACTTCGACAAAGGCCGTCAAATCATGTCGGCAATGATGCCGCTGATGAATGCCCTGGACGGTGGCAAGTTCGTGCAGTCGATCAAATACGGCTGCGAAGTTGCCGGATTGAAAGTCGGTAACGTGCGCCTGCCATTGCAGCCACTTGAAGCGGACGAAAAGCAGAGTTTCGCGTCGGTCATTACTGAACTCAAACGTAACGTAGCCAACATTACTTCGGGAGCCAGCCATGGGTGATCTTCTGAGCAAGGCCGAATACGCCGCTCTGGCCAAAGACATTTCGTTGCCATCCAAGGCGTTCATCAATGGAGCGTTCAAGCCCGCGATCTCGGGCAAAACCTTCGCCACGAACAATCCGGCGACGGGTGAGTTTTTGACTGACGTCGCCGCCTGTTCGTCCGAGGATGTCGACTTTGCGGTGAGCAATGCCAAAGAGGCCTTCGAGGATGGATGCTGGAGATCGATTTCTCCCAGAGAGCGCAAAGCGGTTCTGTTGAAGTTTGCAAACCTGCTTGAAAGCCATCAATACGAACTGGCCGTCCTCGAGAGCCTCGATAGCGGCAAACCGGTCAGTGAATGTCAGTTGGTCGACATCCCCGACACCATCCACACGATCCGCTGGCACGCAGAACTGATCGACAAGATTTACGACAACACCGCCCCGGTTGGCAGCGACGCGCTGACCATGGTGGTCCGGGAGCCGATCGGCGTGGTGGGCTGCGTATTGCCCTGGAATTTCCCGCTGCTGATGCTGGCCTGGAAAATCGGCCCGGCGCTCGCTGCGGGCTGTTCGGTCATCGTCAAACCTGCCGAACAAACGTCGCTGACCACATTGCGTGTCGCTCAGTTGGCGTTTGAAGCGGGCGTTCCCGCTGGCGTCCTCAACATTGTGACCGGCACGGGCAAAGAGGTCGGCGAGCCCATTGGCTTGCACAACGACGTCGATATGGTGAGCTTCACCGGCTCCACCGCGACCGGCCGCCGTTTCCTGCATTACGCCGCCGATTCGAACCTGAAGCGCATCGTCCTTGAGTGCGGCGGAAAAAATCCGGCCGTGGTGATGGACGATGCCCAAGACCTGGACCTCGTCGCTCAGCATGTCGTCAATGGCGCGTTCTGGAACATGGGCGAAAACTGCTCCGCGACTTCACGTCTGATCGTCCACGCCTCTGTTAAAGACGAGCTGCTGCAGCGCATGGGCGCCTACATCAGCGAATGGAAGATGGGCGATCCGCTCGATCCGCAGAACCGCGTAGGGTCGCTGGTCAGCCCTGAGCATTTCGCAAAAGTGAAGTCGTACCTTGAGCACGCCGCCGCCGGAAAGCTTGAAGTGGTTTACGGAGGCGCGACCAAAGACGGTGCCTTTGTAGAGCCAACGGTGATTGACGGAGTTGGTCGAGACAACCGGCTGTTCCAGGAAGAGATCTTCGGCCCGATTCTTTCGGTCACCACCTTCAACACGATCTCCGAAGCCATTGCGCTGGCCAATGACACGGTGTACGGCCTGGCGGCCTCGGTTTATACCGGCAGCCTGCGCCGGGCGATCAAGTTGTCGCGGGAAATTCGCGCCGGCATCGTCACCGTGAACTGCTTTGGTGAGGGCGATGCCTCGACGCCATTCGGCGGCTACAAAGAGTCGGGCTTCGGTGGTCGGGACAAATCCATTTTTGCCCATGACCAGTACACCGAAATCAAAACCATCTGGATCGATGTGTCTGATCGGTCGGATGAAGAGACCGAAAAATGAGCACCCATACCATCAAGCGCCTACCGGTAGACACCGGGGTTTCAGGTTGGGAGGCGATTTCCGCACGCACTGCGCCTGTCCGCATGCTTGATGGAAACGTGACGGCGGATTGGCTGATTATCGGTGCCGGTTTTGCCGGCCTGTCCGCCGCTCGCAGACTTTCACAGTTACACCCGGGTGACAGCATTGTTGTGGTCGATGCTCATGAAGTCGCCAAGGGGCCGGCAGGCAGGAACTCTGGCTTCATGATCGATGTGCCGCACAGTCTGTCGTCCGGGGAATATTCCGTGGCGAGTGAGTCTGCAACGGCACTGGAAATCACCCAAAATCGTTTTGCGATTGCTTTTGCCGCTGAAGCCGCGCGGGAGTACGGCATGTCTGCCGAAACGTTCGACCCTTCCGGGAAGATCAACGCGGCCGCCACTGAGCGGGGATTGAAGCTGAACGTCAATTACGCTCAATCCCTTGAGCGCATCGGCGAGAAGTTCGAGATGTTTGATGCCGCGCAAATGCGCGAAATCACCGGGTCCACCTATTACCACGGTGGGATCTACACGCCCGGCGCAGTGTTGATTCAACCCGCGCAATACATTAGAGACCTGGCAGCAGGGCTGGAAGGGAAAATCACGCTGTTCGAACGCTCTCCGATTATTGAATTGACCAAGCGGGGAAGCGGCTGGATCGCTCGATCTCATAACGGGACGGTGCACGCACCCAAGGTCATTCTTGGGGTTAACGGGCACATTGAAGACTTTGGTCATTATCAAGGACGCCTGTTGCACGTCTTCACTTACGCCTCCATGACGGCCGCGTACAGTGATGATGCATTCAAGAAAGACGTGCCGGGTAGAGCCAAGTGGGCATTGTTGCCAGCTGATCCAATGGGAGCGACTGTTCGTAAAATCTCTACAGACGGTCTCTCGCGTATCGTCATCCGGACAAAGTTCACCTATGACCCGAGTATCCAGGTCACGCCAGAACGTGTAGCGGCGGTGGCCAAGGAGCAGCGACACTCCTTGGACGCCCGCTTTCCGGAATTGAAATCCACTGCGTTGGAATTCAGTTGGGCCGGCCGTCTGTGTCTGAGTCGTAACAGCGCCGCTGCATTTGGCGAGATCGAAGAAAACCTGTATTCGGCTTGCTGCGAAAATGGGTTGGGAACGGTCAAGAGCACCCTGGCAGGTGTAATGGCGGCGGAGTTGGCTTCGGGTACACGCTCTGATTTTCTGGACAGTTTCAGTCATGCACCAGGGCCCAGCAGGTTACCCCCCCAAATAATAACGAAGCTGGGCGTCAGTTCGGTTATTCGTTGGCATGAGTTTTGGGCCGGGCGAGAAGGTTAATAAGTTAAGTCGTCGGCTTTCTATAAAGGCCGTTTAACAAGTCACTAATAAGAACGGAACAATCCATGAGAAATATCTGGAAGGCATTCTGCGCGCTCGCGTTTGTGGGCATGATGAGTTTGCAGGCACAGGCTGAAGAAAAAAACATAGTAATGGGGACCATGTCCTGGGAGGATTTGGTGCCCATTACCGGCATTACCAAGAAGGTACTTGAGAACGCCGGGTATACCGTAAAAGTCGTGGAGTTTTCCGAGTGGGGTATCGCCTACGCTGCACTCAGCAAAGGGGATATTCAGGTGTTGGCCTCCCAGATTGATTACGCCGCCGCCGATTATTGGAAAAAGAACAAGAACAAAATCGAGAAGCTGTCACCGGTCTCCTTTGGTCTTTATCAGGGCATGGCAGTACCCGGTTACGTAGACATCGACTCCATCGAACAGCTGAATGCAAACGCGGACAAGTTGGGTAACAGAATCATAGGCATCGAGCCTGGTTCGGGTTTGATGAGTGACGCGAACAACGTGGTCAAGGCGTACGACATCAAGCTCAAGCTGGTCGAAGGCAGTACTTCGGCAATGACCGCGGCTTTGAAGTCGGCAGTCGACCGAAAAGAATGGGTGGCGGTAACCGTCTGGGATCCTTCCTGGATGACCAAGAAATTTGATCTCAAATTCCTGAAAGATCCAAAAGGGGTCTTCCCGCCATTGCAGGGTTATTACTGGATCGGACACAAAGGCTTCGCTGAAGCCAATCCGCGTGCGCGTGAACTGATGGCCAGCGTTTATGTGCCTATCACCGACATCACCGCAATGAATGCTGAAGTCAAGGATGGCAAGACCATGGACGAGGCTATCAAGGGCTGGATAGATAGCCATACAGATCTTGTAAATCGTTGGGGAAATATCAAGAACTATTGAGTTTTGTTTGTTTGCCACTGCCGCCCTTTGATTAATTATAAAACCAGCAAACAACTGGTTCGATGGATTGCGAAATGACGATGGCCACAATTAATACTGACGAAGTGCTGGTGGATTGCCAGTCGGTTTGGAAGATCTTCGGTAAAAATGCACCGACAGCCATGGATGCGGTTGTTCAGCAGGGTCTTTCAAAGACCCGGATCCTGCAAAACTATGGCTGTGTGGTCGGGGTTTCCGATGTCAGTCTCCAGGTTCGCCGGGGGGAAATCTTTTGCATCATGGGTTTGTCCGGCAGTGGCAAATCCACCCTTATACGGTTGTTGAACAAGCTGATCACCCCGAGCTCGGGGAAGGTGATGGTCAAAGGCAAGGACGTTTCATCCTTGTCGCCGGCACAACTGCGAGAGGTGAGGGCGCGTCACATCGGTATGGTCTTTCAAAGCGTTGCCTTGTTGCCTAACCGTACGGTTCTAGAGAACACCGCGTTTGGCCTGGAAGTGCAGGGTGTGGGCAAGGCTGAACGTTACAAAGTGGCCGAGCAGGCGCTGGCGAAGGTTGGATTGAGCGAGTGGACTTCACGCTATCCGAGCGAGCTGTCCGGCGGCATGCAACAACGGGTCGGACTGGCGCGTGCACTCACTGCCGACCCGGAAATAATCTTGATGGATGAGCCGTTCAGCGCGCTTGATCCGCTGATTCGCCGACAGTTGCAGGACGAGTTCCGCCAGCTGACCAAGGAGCTGGGCAAGTCCGCAGTGTTTATTACACACGACCTGGACGAGGCCATCCGCATCGGTGACCGCATTGCGATCATGAAGGATGGCGCCATCATTCAGGTTGGCACCGCCGAGGAAATCGTGCTCAACCCGGCTGACGACTACGTGGCGGAATTCGTCGCCGGCATTTCCCGATTGCATCTGGTCAAGGCTCACTCGGTCATGACGTCGGTCCAGGCCTACAAGGCAGTACACCCGACATGCGACATCTCCAGGCTGACCAAAACCTCGCTTGACGCCGATATCGATGAACTTATCGGATTGACGATGAAGTCCGAGCGTGACGCGCTCGCCGTCGTCGATAACGGCACAGTGGTCGGGATCATTACCCCGCGTGATCTGCTGCGGGGCGTGCAAGGTATTCCCAATGAATTGGCGCCCGTAGCAACTGCCAATGCGATGGAGGCGTCCGCATGAGCACGCCGGATTTTTCCAGTCAGTTCGATGCATCCATTGATACGGGGCTGGAATGGCTTTCAGATAATGGCGAGTTCGTGTTCGATGCCGTCAATGCGGTGCTCAATGGCATTTACGAAGGCGTGCTGTGGTGTATCGCTTATCCAGCGCATTACGTCGTGGCGATTGTCCTGGCGTTGATTGGCTGGCGTGTGGCTGGCGTTCGCTTCGCGATTCTCTCAGGTCTGGCATTGTTGCTGTGCGACCTCATCGGGTTGTGGCCGGAGACAGTCAGTACGCTTGCGCTGGTGCTCACCGCTACCGTGTTGGCACTGGCGGTCGCCATTCCGCTGGGCGTCGTCGCGGGCCTGGCGCCGGCCTTTGATCGTGTGGTTGATCCTTGTCTGGATTTGATCCAGACGATGCCGCCCTACATCTACCTGCTACCGGCCATTGCACTGCTCGGCTACGGCCCCGCCACGGCGCTGTTGGCGACTTTTATCGTCGCGCTTCCCCCTGCGCTACGACTGACCTCCCTGGGTATTCGCATGACACCCAAGGAGTTCATCGAGTTGGGAGATGCCAGCGGCGTGACGGGTATGCAGATGTTTTTCAAGATCCGCTTACCGTTCGCCATGCCCAGCATCATGGCCGGCGTTAACCAAAGCCTGATGATGGCATTCGGTATGGTCGTCATCGCCGGCATTGTGGGGTCGGGCGGTTTGGGCGAGGCGATTTACGGTTCCATCCGTACGTTGGATATCGCCAAGTCGATCAACGCAGCCATTGCTATCGTTATCCTGACCATGATCCTGGATCGTCTGGCGCAGAGTGCTGCACAGGCGCGGGTGGGGGCTTCTCAATGACATCGCACATTCAATTTTCTCCAGGCGATTACCTGGCGCCTGCTGTTGATTGGCTGAACACGAATTTACATGGTTTGTTCAAAGGAATCAGTCAGGTCGTTGAGGCGGTACTCGGTGCAGTGGAGGGAGCGCTGCTGGCACCCCATCCGTATTTGTTCATCGGTATTGTCGTCGTCGTGGCGTTCTTTTTTGCCAATAAGCGGGTCGCTGTTTTCGCTGCGGTGATGTTGGCTTTCTGTTTGTTTGCGGGCCTTTGGGTCGCGTCCATCCAGACAATTGCGCTCGTCAGCGTGTCGGTCCTGATCTCGGTGGCCATCGCTTTCCCGTTGGGGGTTCTGGCGGCCCGGGTGAAGCGTGTAGATGAAGCGTTGCTGCCGATTCTGAACATCATGCAAACCGTGCCGCCTTGGGTTTACCTGATTCCCGCCGTGATGCTGTTCAGCTTGGGACGGGTGCCCGCGATCATCGCAACGATTGTTTACGGCATCCCGCCGATGCTCAGATTGACGACCCTGGCCTTCAAACAGCTGCCCAAGGATCTCCTTGAGTTGGGCCAGGCGTCCGGTGCTTCACCTAAAGACATTCTGTTCAAAATCGAACTGCCGACTGCCGCACCGACGCTGTTGGTAGGCCTGAACCAATGCATCCTCATGTCGCTGGCGATGGTGGTGCTGGCCGGTCTGGTGGGGGCGGGCGGTCTGGGGGCTGAAGTGACCCGAGGCCTTTCCAGGATGGAGATGGGCTTGGGGCTGCGAGCAGGTTTGGCCATTGTCGCTATTGCGCTGCTGCTGGATCGACTGTCACGGGGCGCGTTGCAGCGTCACTCCCCCAGCAAACTCCTTTGAAAGGGCATCAGTATGAGACGCAGCTTTTTTTGCATTGATTCGCACGCGTGCGGCAACCCGGTTCGGGTTGTAGCGGGCGGAGCGCCGCTGATGCCCTCCGTATCGATGGCCGAACGTCGCGATATTTTCGTGCGTGACCACGACTGGGTACGCACCGCATTGATGTTCGAGCCTCGGGGACACGACATCATGTCTGGCGTCATTATTTATCCATCGGTACGTGATGACTGCGACTTCGGTGCGTTGTTTATCGAAGTCAGCGGCTGCCTGCCGATGTGTGGAGCGGGCACCATCGGATTATCGACCGTGGTCATCGAAGAGGGCCTGGTGACACCTCGTGAGCCGGGAAAACTGGCGATTGAAACACCGGCGGGACGGGTCGATGTCGAATATACCCTGGGCGGCGAATTTGTTGAGTCGATTCGCTTGTTCAACGTAGCCAGCTACCTGCACAGTGCCGATGTGGTGGTGGAAGTACCTGGTATTGGTACGTTTACGGTGGACATCGCCTACGGCGGGAATTTCTATGCGGTGGTCGAACCACAGGCGTGCTGGACTGGTTTCGAAGGGCAGACGACAGCTGACATCGTGGGGTTGAGCCAGAAGCTGCGCGCAGCGCTCTCGGCCATTTGTGACCCTGTACATCCAGAGAACAGTAGGATCAGTGGTGTTCATCACATCATCTGGTGTGACAAACCACAGAGCAGAACCGTGCATGGCCGCTGTGCAGTGTTCTATGGTGATAAAGCCATTGATCGCTCTCCCGGCGGTACCGGTACCTCGGCACGGATGGCTCAGCTCTTCGCAAAGGGGCAGCTGAACGTCGGTGATATTTACCGACTTGAAAGTCTGATCGGTACAATCTACGAAGGAAAGGTTGAGGCGTCGGTAAAAGTCGGAACCTTCGACGCAATGAAGCCAAGTGTCAGCGGCTGGGCTGAGGTGATAGGTCACAACACTATTTTCGTCGATGACAGGGACCCTCTGGCCCACGGGTTCCAGCTCGCATAAACAGTGCGTTCGTTAGAGTAAACAAGCGAGGCGTAAAGTGATCGAACGACGAGATTTCAGCGGGTGTATGAAAGGTAAAAACCTGCGTTATCTGGAAGAGACTCGCAGCGAGCCGACGGCTCATGCCCGGGCAGGATTTTTACTGCTCGAGCACTTCTCGTTGCCTGCATTTACGCAAGCGCTCGATACGATTGTCACTGCCAACCTTTTGCGGCCTGCGTTGTTCTCTTCACGAACCTTCGGGCTGCAGGACGGAGAGGTTACCAGCGACCTTGGCCTGATCATTCGACCGGATGCGCGTTTGGACGTGGCAGCACTCAAAGACCTTGATTTGCTGGTCATATGCGGCGGCTATCGCACCGAACTCAAAGTCAATCACGAGCTGATCAGCATCCTTAAAACGGCATCGGAACTGGGTATCACCCTGGCCGGGCTGTGGAATGGGGCGTGGTTTTTGGGCGTGTCAGGTTTGCTTGAGGGGTATCGTTGTGCGATTCATCCCGAACACCGACCTGCGCTCGCAGAAATTTCAAAAGTCACGCATGTCACCAGTGAAGCATTTGTCATGGATCGAGACCGGCTCACGGCTTCGAGTCCGGCGGGTGCTTATCATATGGCTCTCGAGTGGATCAAAGGGCTGCACGGCAAGGCGCTTGTCGAGGGCATCGAAGACATTCTGTCTTTCGAGGAGTCGCGGTATCGGCGTATCAAACCGACACAGAACATCTCGTTGAGCGCCCCCCTCAAAGAGGTGGTCAAGCTGATGGACGCCAACCTGGAAGAACCGTTGCAAATGGAGCAACTGGCGGTCTATGCCGGACGTTCCCGTCGACAAATAGAGCGCTTGTTCAAAGAACAACTGGGTACCACGCCGCAACGGTATTACCTGGAATTACGCATTACCGAAGCACGGCGATTGCTTCAGCACACAGACCTGTCTCAGGTTGATGTGCTGGTCGCATGCGGCTTTGTTTCGCCGAGCCATTTCAGCAAATGCTACAGCTCGTATTTTGGTTACCGGCCTTCGAGAGAAACGCGGCTGGTGAAGTAAATAACGCCTGTTGAAACCTTTGTGATTGGTGGTGTTTACCGCGACGGTGGGCTAACGACTTCGTGGCGTGGCTGTTTGTGCTGGATGCGTTAGTGAAACGCTTCAAACCTGATGTTGCTGACACGCTAAGGAGGAGGGCATGACCGAAGTGCGATTGAAGAGCGATCAAACAAAAAACACGGCGTACTTGACTACGCCCACCGTTGCCGCTGGTCCTGGGGTCGCAAGGCCCCAACTCGGGATTTTCCTGTGCCTGCTTTCAATGCTTATCTTTGCGAGCCAGGACGGAATAACCAAGGTGCTTGTCAAAGACTTCCCGGTTGCCCAACTGGTCATGGTGCGCTATTGGGTATTTGTCGTTTTTGCCTTCGGATATGCCGCCTACCAAGGTAGGGTCAAGGAACAGTTTCGGAGCAAGCACCCTTGGCTCCAAATCATTCGAGCGCTGTTAGCCGTGGGTGAAATAGTACTGTTCGGAGTCGGGCTGCGTTATTTAGGCCTGGCTGAAATGCACGCTCTCTATGCGGTATTCCCTCTGATGACTTTGGCATTGGCGGGGGGGCTGCTGGGAGAGTTTGTCGGGCTACGACGCTGGATCGCTGCTGCCATAGGGTTCATCGGGACACTGATTATCCTGCGACCAGGCGCGGGCGTCTTTGAACTCGCAGCGCTGATTCCCCTGCTGTCTGCTTTGGGGTTTGCAGTGTTCAATGTACTGACGCGCCGAATTAGCCAGCACGATTCCTTTGCGACGAACATGCTTTTTATGGCAAGTGTGGGTGCCCTGACGATCACATTTGTGGGGCTGCCCGCATGGGTTTCTCCGACGCCGGTCCAGGGCCTCTTGATGGGGATCCTGTCATTGACGGGAGTAGTCGCTCAGATACTGCTTATTCAAGCGCTGAAATATGCGACCGCTTCTACCCTGCAGCCTTTCAACTATGCGCTTCTGGTGTTCGCCACGTTGATTGGGGTGATCGTTTTTGCCGAGCGCCCTGATACCTGGGTGGTTGTCGGAGCAGCGTTGGTGATTATCGGTGGGCTGTATGCGATTAAAGCGAAGGTGTGAACGTACCTGAGTGTATGAAGTAATCAATGTGTGGTTGGTTTCCTGGATGGACACGGTCCTAAAAAAGGGCAGCTGAAAGCTTAACGCCGATCAGTTAAGGCGTTGAACGCCGCAATCCTTGTGGGAGCGAGCCTGCTCGCGATGACGGTGGCACAGTCAACACTTGCGTTGCCTGGCAATCCGCCATCGCGAGCAGGCTCGCTCCCACAGGTTTTGCACCTTGACTGATCGGCATTAAGCTCAAAGCTGCCCTTTTCCCAAACTGCTCCTTAGGCCGCGATAAACAGCTTGTGCGGATCCATGACGAATTTCTTCGGCGCTCCGGCATCGAACTCGTGGTAACCGCGCGGCGCGTCGTCCAGGCTGATCACCTGCACGCCGACGACCTCGGCAATGTTGATCCGGTCCCACATGATCGCCTGCATCAGCTGACGGTTGTACTTCATCGTCGGGGTCTGGCCGGTGTGGAAGCTGTGGGACTTGGCCCAGCCGAGGCCGAAACGGATGTTCAGGCTGCCATGCTTGGCGGCTTTGTTGACCGCGCCCGGGTCTTCGGTGACATACAGACCGGGGATACCGATATTGCCGGCGACCCGCACCACGCCCATCAGCGCGTTGAGCACATCGGCCGGAGCCTCGTGCTGCGCGCCGTCATGGCCGTGGCCACGGGCTTCGAAGCCGACAGCATCGACCGCACAATCGACTTCCGGCTCACCGAGCAGGTTGGCGATTTGCTCGTGCAGCGGAGCGTCCTGGGTCAGGTCGGCGATCTCGAAGCCCTGGGCCTTGGCATGCGCCAGACGCAGCGGATTGACGTCACCGACGATCACCACCGCCGCACCCAGCAGACGGGCGGAGGCGGCAGCAGCCAGTCCGACCGGACCAGCACCAGCGATATACACGGTGCTGCCAGGGCCGACACCGGCGGTCACCGCGCCGTGGTAGCCGGTCGGCAGGATATCGGAGAGGCAGGTCAGGTCGCGGATTTTCTCCATGGCCTTGTCGCGGTCGGGCAGCTTCAACAGGTTGAAGTCGGCATACGGCACCAGCACGTATTCGGCCTGGCCGCCAACCCAGTCGCCCATGTCCACATAGCCATAGGCACCGCCGGGGCGCGCCGGGTTGACCGTCAGGCAGACGCCGGTGTGCTGCTCCTTGCAACTGCGACAACGGCCGCAGGCGACGTTGAACGGCACCGAGACCAGGTCACCGATCTGCACGTTTTCCACGTCACGGCCCCTCTCGATCACTTCGCCGGTGATCTCATGGCCAAGCACCAGCCCGACCTGGGCCGTGGTCCGGCCACGCACCATATGCTGGTCGGAGCCGCAGATATTGGTCGAAACCACGCGCAGGATCACGCCATGGTCGATGCGCTTGCCGCGCGGGTCTTCCATTTTCGGATAGGGGATGGTCTGCACCTCGACCTTGCCTGCGCCGAGATACACGACACCACGATTACCAGACATGATTTCACCTCGCTTTTGTTGTTGTGAGAACACGGCCCTTGTACTGCGAAGGGGCCTGCGGCCTTACAGTGCAGTGGTATATGTCTTGCGTTTGCGCGTGAATGCAGATTGGTTGGAAGTCACCTTCCAACGACGCGTGATTAGCAGTTATCGTATCGATCCTACGCCTGGTATCAGCACCCGGCGAGAGCATTTAGTCCCTGTTGAGTCTCTCTTTCCCCTCAATTTCCATGGATTCAGGGCTAACCCCGGACGATAGGAGCAAGTGCGATGATTGCGGACTGGACTGGTCAGGTAGCGCTTGTCAGTGGCGCCGGTAGTGAGCGAGGCATTGGCATTGCGATTGCGAAGCGACTGGGCAGCCTGGGCGTTAAGTTGATAATCACAGGCAGCAGCGCTCGCATTCATGATCGGGTGGAGGAGTTACGAGCCTCAGGATTTGAAGCGCAAGGTCGTGAGGCGGACTTGAGTAAAGAGGATCAAGTCCTTGAACTTACCACTTGGGCAGAATCGGTATGGGGGCGAATCGATATTCTGGTGAACAATGCCGGGATGGCTGCGCAGGGTCATCCGGAGCCTTTTGCCGATCTGGCGGACATGAGTGTCGATAGCTGGAATCTTTCAATTGCTCGAAATCTGACAACCGCCTTTCTGCTGACCCGTGGAGTTTTGCCGGGGATGCGCAACAGACACTACGGCCGTATCGTCAATGTCAGCTCCACGACTGGCACTCGGGCAGGTAATCCAGGAGAGGCGGCTTATGCTGCGGCCAAAGCGGGAATGGTGGGTATGAACATGAGCCTGGCCCTTGAGGTTGCGCGCTATGGAATCACTGTGAACTCGGTCGCGCCGGGCTGGATCGCCACTGGGTCAAGTACCCCAGAGGAAGTGAATGCAGCGAAGTACGTCCCGGTTGGCAGGGCCGGTCGTCCGGAAGAAGTGGCTGCTGCCGTTACGTTCCTGGCCTCACCTGAGTCCAGTTACATTACCGGTGAGTTGCTGGTGGTCGATGGTGGCAATTGCCTGATAGAAAACAAAGCGCCCAAGTAATGAATGCGTGTCCGCTGCAAAATTTTGCAGCGAGCCAGAGTCTGGCTCCACGCAACCTGCGACGGAGGTGGGTAAGTGATTCCCTCCAATGATCCCGATGCGGCTAGTGTGCATTCCTTTGAAATGTGTGGAGAAGCAGGCGTGCTCAGGCTACGAAGTCAATAAAATGTACTTGGGTGTACATTTGATTGAGCATCAGAGTACATTCGCGTTACGCATTTTTGAAGAAGGTAAGCGAGATGTCCCAGTTAGGGAAGGCACGTGGTAAAGCCCAGGATGCAGGTTGGCGCGGCTCCCCGGAGGGTTGGCTCGAAGCCGCCTACGAAGCCCTGAAGGAGTCGGGCATCGATGCCGTTCGGGTCATGCCGCTGGCCAAGCGCCTGGGCTTGTCACGCACCAGCTTCTACTGGTTTTTTGAGGATCGTGAACAGTTGCTCGCCGCCTTGCTTTCACGCTGGCGGGAGACCAATACGGGGGGCTTGATCCGGCAAAGTGAAAGCTATGCCGAAAGCATCTCCGAGGCGATCCTGAATGTGTTCGAGTGCTGGCTCAACCCGCAACTGTTCGACTCGCAATTCGAGTTCGCAGTGCGCAGCTGGGCGCTTCAGTCAGCTGAAGTGGCTCAAGAGGTCGCTACCGTAGACGAGCAGCGCATGAATGCCCTGGCGAGCATGTTCAAGCGCTTCGGCTATGACAGCCAGGGCGCTGATGCGCGAGCCAGAACGATTTATTTGACCCAGATCGGCTACATCACCATGAACACGACTGAGTTGATCACTGTGCGCTTCCAACGCATTCCTCATTACGTGAGCATCTTCACCGGGAAAGTACCCAAGCAGCGCGAGCTGGATCGTTTTTACGGGAAATTCGGCTACGCCGAAAAAGAGCCCGGGGTTTTCGTGCCCTTGACAGATACCTTCGAGGAGACGTCTGCAGATGCTCAATGAGACGCTAGGCATTATTGGAGGAACGGGGTGGTTGGGCGCAGCGATCGCCAAGGCAGTGCTGGCAAAGACGTTGGTGCCGACGGGCAATCTGATCATTTCCAACCGATCGGGCAGCCACCCATTGGCACAGCAAGGTGCTTGCCTGGTCACAGATAACCAGGACCTGGTGGATCGCAGCGACGTAGTCATCATCGCGGTTCGCCCCGAGCATTTCGCCGGCCTGAACATCAATGCGACGGGCAAAACAGTCATTTCACTGATGGCCGGGATTACAGCGCAGGCGATTGCTGAACAGACATCGGCTTCGACGGTCGTGCGGGCGATGCCCAATGCGGCGGTGGACATCGAGCAGTCCTTCACGCCCTGGTATTGTTCGCACGGGGTAGAGGCGACAACGAAAAGCCTCGTGCAGCGATTGTTTGAATGTGTGGGCACTGCTGCCGAGGTCCAGAAAGAGGACTTCATCGATTACCTCTCTGCACTCTCAGGCACCGGCCCGGCCTTTCCGGCCTTGTTGATGACGGCGCTGGCCAATCAGGCGATGCGGGCCGGCATACCGAGAGACATCGCGCAGCTTGCCGCGCAAAATGTCGTGGTCAACAGCAGCCAACTACTGGCGGGCCGTGACGCCCAGCAGATGATCGACGCCTTGGTGGCCTACCGTGGTGTGACAGCCGCTGCCTTGCAGACGATGAGCCAGGGGCATTTCGAAGAGCAGATTGGAAGGGCGTTGCAGGCAGGTGCCGCCGTTGCTCGCAAAGGGCTTCAGGCCGGATAACTGAACCATCGCCATCGCGAGCACATTCAGCATCTTCATCGACTGTGATACCGCTTTCGCGAGCAAGCCCGCTCCCACAGGAGAAGCGCGTTCACTTCAAACCAGGCCGGCTGTCAGGCCGCCTCGCTCTTGATCTTGATCTGGGGCGCCCCGTTAACCACGCTGCCTGAACGAAGGCATGCCGAGCCTAGGCGAGGCACCGAATGTCTGGGGCAAGAGCGTTTGGTTACTTTGCGCTTTTCAAAGTGACCCGCCGTAAGGGCCAGCCCTTTCAAGGTGTTTTCCCTTTATGGGCCTTGAGCACCCGATCCGTCGACACATGAGCGTGCGCAGCTTTACCGTCCAGCCACTCCTTGGGTTTGGCGATTTTGGGACCACGTATGCTTTTGGCCACTTGCTTGGGCTTGATATTCCTGGCGAGCGCCAACAGTCG
>NZ_QAOV01000007.1 GCF_003050925.1 Pseudomonas sp. GV085
GGCTATGCCGGTCTGGACAACGAGCTGTTCTACCTGGACAAGACCATGATGGTGTTCGGTGACGCCAAGAAGGTCATCGAAGACATGGTCAAGGCCGTCGAGTAAAACCTGCCCAGCCCTTCCCCAAAACCCCGGCCATTGACAGGACGGGGTTAATGGGAGGGTGAAGCCCATCCACTCACCAGTGAAGTCTGCTCGACGACGCTTGCTATAAAAACCGCCGATCCCTCATTGCGGCCATTGTTCGAGCAGTATTGAAACGAATTTCTCCGCTGCGGGGGATAGTGATGCCCCCCGACGGTAAACCAATCCCAGCGATCGATTCACCACAGGCTCTATCAAAGGGACGCTTACCAGCGTTGGGTGATCCCCGGCAGGCATTGCCAGACTTGGCATCGCCGATACGCCGAGCCCAGCCTCTACCAGGCCCAGAGAAGTGGACAAGTGCTGTACCTCGTAGAACCACTGTGGGCGCCAGCTCAA
The DNA here is from genome assembly GCF_003050925.1 of Pseudomonas sp. GV085. Taxonomy (GTDB): domain Bacteria; phylum Pseudomonadota; class Gammaproteobacteria; order Pseudomonadales; family Pseudomonadaceae; genus Aquipseudomonas. The sequence goes on from NZ_QAOV01000007.1 coordinate 484, forward strand.
GCCTGATAAAGCGTGATCCAGCAGCATACGGTTTCCGCTCAGGCGACCCACGCCGATAAGACGATAATCGCTGAGTTCAGACCAGGTCACCGAGCTACGTTCAGCCAACTCATGATCACGCCTGCAGGCCAACACAAAAGGTTCATTCACTAATGGCACGAACTCGATATCCGGGTGCTGGCCGCTCATCATATTGATGCCGAAATCGGCTTCGCCCCGCAGGACTGCCTCAAGGCCTTCATTCGCACTAAGGTCCAGCAATCGGATTCGAATTTTAGGATAGCGCTCGTTGTACAGGCGGATCACCGAAGGCAGAAAGTAGAATGCGGCAGTCGGAATACACGCCAGGGTCACCCTGCCAATTTGACGTTCCGCGAGCTCGCGGATATTGAGAATCGACTCATCGAAATCGTCCAGTAATCGCCGTGCCTTAGGCAGAAAATCTCTACCTACGCTGGTCAGGCTGACCTTGCGCGTTGTGCGATCGAGCAATGAGGTTCCCAACCCTTCTTCCAGCTTTTTGATTCGCCGGCTCAAGGCTGGCTGAGACAGATGCAGGGCATCAGCCGCTTCGTGAAAACTGCCCAGTTCGGCAATCTTCACGAAAGATCGTATGTCATTAAGCTCGTAGTCCATTTTTTGTCACGCCAGCAACGAGGATGGATAGCAATCTACCTCACTTTAATCATTCGTCAAACGCAATAATAGCGACGATATTTGCATTGGAAACATTTTTTAAAGCCTGACACTCTTGCCTCAAGAACATCAATTACCCCGATTGATCACCAAGAGTCTGTGTCATGCAAAGAATTCCCTGTGTGCTAATGCGTGGTGGTACCTCCAAAGGCCCGGTATTTCTCGCTTGGGATTTACCTGTAGCCATCGAAGCCCGTGACGAGCTGCTGCTCAACCTGATGGGCTCAGGTCATGAGCTGGAAATCGACGGCATCGGCGGCGGCAGCCCGCAAACCAGCAAAGTGGCTATTGTCAGCCCTTCGTTGCACCCAGATGCGGATGTCGACTATCTGTTCGTACAAGTGATGGTTTCACAACGTCGGGTGGATACCGCTCCCAACTGCGGCAACATGCTGTGCGCCGTGGGTCCATTTGCTATTGAACAGGGTCTGGTCAAGGCGTCCCGCGAGCGTACTCGCGTGCGCATTCGCAATTTGAACACAGGGACATTTGTCAATTCCGAAGTGCAGACCCCGGATGGCAAGGTCAGTTACGAGGGAGAGACTGCAATCGACGGCGTGCCGGGTACCGCTGCACCGGTGCAACTGACCTTCCTCGATGCCGCCGGCAGTAAGACTGGCAAACTCTTCCCTACAGGAAACACACAGGATGTGATCGATAACGTTCCTGTGACCTGCATCGACATGGCAATGCCAATGCTTCTTGTCGAAGCTGGCCAGTTGGGCAAACGTGGAGATGAAAGCCCGGCCGAACTGGACGCCGACAAGGAATTTTTGCGGCGCCTGGAGTCGTTGCGACTTCAAGCAGGCCTCGCAATGGGTCTGGGTGATGTCAGCGACAAGGTCATTCCCAAACCCGTATTGGTATCACCGGCCAAAGCCGGTGGCACGATTCAGGTTCGCTACTTCATGCCGCACAACTGCCACCGTGCCCTTGCCATTACTGGCTCCATCGGCCTGGCCACCGCTTGCGTCACTGAAGGCAGCGTAGTCGCGCAGATGCTGGGTGGAATCAGTACCCCTCGTCTGGAAAATGTTCGAATCGAGCATCCAAGCGGCGCAATTGACGTCGTGTTGTCCTACACCGGTGCCAAGGGTGAGACCATTCGCGCCTCAGTCGTACGCACGGCACGCAGGCTATTCGCCGGTTACGTTTACGCCACTGCCTCTGCGCGACTTGCCGGATAGACCCGGTAGTCGTTGGCATTTTTGCATCAGCACAATTCTAAAAATGGGTGATGCCATGAAAGTTGTTAAATCGCTCTATTTCCAGATTCTCTGCGCTGTCCTGCTGGGCGTAATCGTCGGGCATTTCTGGGCTCAGCAAGCTATCGCTCTCAAACCGCTCGGTGATGCCTTCATCAAGCTGATCAAGATGATGATTGCACCTGTCGTGTTCTGCACCATCGTTACTGGCATTGCCGGGATGAGTGACAAGCGTTCACTCGGTCGCTTGCTCAGCAAGACCATGTTGCTGTTTCTTGGGTTGACGGTGATCAGCCTGATCATCGGCCTGGTCGCGGTCTATGTGTTCAAGCCTGGCGCCGGCATGAACATTGATCCGAGTCAGTTGAGCACCAAGGGATTGACTCAATACACCGAGTCGGCTGCACAGCTTGGGGTGGTCGAGTTTTTCATGCACATCATCCCCGATACCTTTATCGGTGCATTCAGCAAGGGTGAAGTACTGCCGGTGCTGTTCATTGCGGTGTTGTCTGGCTTTGCCCTGTCCTCGCTTGGCGAGCGCGGCAAGCCGGTGCTTGACGTTCTTGAAGCAGCGTCGCACATGGTCTTCAAGATTTTCTCTTACCTGATGCGTTTTGCACCCATCGGCGCTTTCGGCGCGTTGGCGTTCACGGTAGGGCAGTACGGCATCACTTCGCTTGGTTCGCTGGCGAAATTGATCATGACGTTGTACATCGCCTGCGGTTTCTTTGTTTTCGTGGTGTTGGGAAGCATTTGTCGCGCTAATGGCTTCAGTCTCTGGAAGCTGTTGCGATACTTCCGTGAGGAGTTTCTGGTGGTGCTGGGGACTTCTTCCACTGAACCTGTGATGCCACGCATGCTGGAAAAACTCGAAGCCTTGGGTTGCAGGAAAGGCGTGGTGGGTCTGGTGCTGCCGACTGGTTATTCGTTCAACCTGGATGGCACTGCCATCTATCTGTCGCTGGCCGCCATTTTTATTGCCCAAGCCTGCAACATCGACCTCACCCTCACCCAGACCATCACCATGTTGGCGATCATGCTGTTGTCCTCAAAAGGAGCCGCCGGCGTGACCGGCAGCGGTTTTGTCGCACTGGCATCTACGCTGACCGTGATGCACGACATTCCGTTGGCCGGCTTGGCCTTGCTGATTGGCATCGATCGTTTCATGTCTGAGGCACGTGCACTGACCAGCCTGGCCAGCAATGCTGTGGCAACTGTCGTGATCTCTATCTCGGAAAATGCTTGCAACCGGGAAACGCTGATACAGACCCTGGACGGAAAACCTGTTCCGGCTGAGGCGCTGGCCAAGAAAGAATCCTGGGAAGACCTGGAAGTCGTCAAGAACGCCAAGATCGGATAGTTCCTACCCTACTCCTGACTTTACTCAAAACCCACCCGCCAGGCACCGTTGATCGTGTCGCTTAGCGGGTTGGGGGGCGTATGCCTCGGCGTCAGCCACTCTAACGATAACAACAAGAGAATCGTCCTATGCTCGCTTTCCTTGGCTTAGCCATGGTGGTCGTATTCACCTTCCTCATAATGACTAAGCGTTTGTCGCCCATTGTCGCACTGACTGTTGTGCCCATCGTATTTGCCGTCATTGGCGGATTTGGCGGTACCACCGGCAAGATGATGCTCGACGGCCTGAAAATGGTCGCCCCTTCAGCCGCACTCCTTTTATTCGCAATCCTGTTCTTTGGCTTGATGATCGACGCCGGCTTGTTCGATCCACTGATTCGCAAAATTTTGAAGCGAGTCAATGGTGACCCAATGAAGATCGCTGTTGGCACTGCCCTCCTCTCCTTGCTTGTAGCCTTGGACGGTGACGGCACAACCACGTACATGATTACTTGCGCGGCAATGCTGCCGCTGTACAAGCGCATCGGCATGAACCCGATGATATTAGCGACCATCGCTATGTTGTCACTTAGCATTATGAGTGGCATGACGCCATGGGGCGGCCCCGCGACTCGCGCGATCGCGGCATTGGGCCTGGATGCGGGTAAATACTTCGTGCCTTTGCTACCGACCATGATTGGTGGTGCGATGTGGGTAGTCTTTACCGCGTTTTTGCTGGGCCGTGCCGAGCGTAAGCGTATCGGCAATGTTCAGCTGCAAAGTGGTGGCGGCGATTGCTACATCGAGGCGATTCTTGAGGACACACCGCACAAGCGTCCCAAGCTTGCGTACATCAACCTGCTACTCGTAGCTGCAGTGATGGCGGCTCTCGTGATGGGGCTGATGCACTCCGCGATTCTGTTCCTGATCGGCTTCGTTCTGGCGCTGATGATCAACTATCCACAATTGGACATTCAGAAAGAACGCATCCTTGCCCATTCGGGCAACGCCATGACCGTCGTGTTACTGGTGTTTGCAGCCGGGATTTTTGCCGGGATTTTTTCGGGTACAAAAATGGTCGACGCCTTGGCCCAAACCCTCGTCGACTGGATTCCGCCGTCCTGGGGGCACCTGTTCCCACTGGTCGTTGCGATCACCAGCATGCCGCTGACTTTCGTGCTGTCTAACGACGCCTACTATTTTGGCGTATTGCCGATCCTGGCCAATGCGGCCGCAGCTTATGGCATTGATCCCGTGGAGATCGCCCGGGCGTCGATCCTCGGACAGCCTGTACACCTGATGAGCCCACTGGTCGCGTCTACTCTGTTGCTGGTGGGAATGGTCGACCGCGATATTGGCGACTTCCAGAAAGCCACCGTCAAATGGGCGGTGCTCACCTCCCTGGTGGTTACTGCACTGGCCTTGTTAACCGGGGCAATCAGCCTGTTCACCTGATTCACCCAAATCTTATGCCGTCGTCCAACGTGCCTCACCAGCGAGGCTCGCGCTGTCCTGCACTCTAAAAAACAACAATGAGTAATTTGCCATGAGCTTTTTGTATTCCCGTCAGGCTTTGTTTTGCGTTTTAGGTTTGTTGCCAATGGCCGGTGCCAGCGCCGAAGGCTTTATCGATGACAGCAAACTTAAACTGCAACTACGAAATGTGTATTTCAACGAAAACTTTCGTGACGAACACGGCATGAGCACACGAGCCGCGAGAACCGCAAAAAGTGAGCGAACCGAGTGGGCTCAAGGATTCTTGCTGGACTATCAGTCAGGATTTACACAAGGGACGATGGGGTTTGGCATTGATGCCCTTGGTCTGTTTGGGGTCAAGCTCGACTCAGGCCGTGGCCGCAGCGGTACCGGACTATTGCCGGTTCATGATGACGGTCGGGCGGCCGACGAGTTTGCCAGTGCCGGTGTTACAGCAAAAGCACGGCTTGCAAAGACCACCGTCAAATACGGCACCTTGCTGCCCAAGACCCCTGTGCTGATTTACAACGATGCGAGATTGTTGCCACAGACCTATCAAGGCACCCAAATAAGCAGCAGCGACATAGAAAACCTTACCGTCACCGGAGGATACCTGGACCGTTTCAAACTCCGGGACTCTACCGACAGCATGCCGATCGTACCTGACGGTTTCAGTGGGGATAAATCAGGAGATTTCAGCTACGCCGGTGCCGAATATAAATTGGGCAAGGACATCCGTCTGAGCTATTTCTATGGCGAGCTCGATAACTTTTATCGCCAGAACTTCGCAGGCATCCAACACGACCTGCCTTTGGCCGGTGGAGTGCTCACCAGTGACTTGCGCTACTTCCATAGCGCTGATACCGGATCTGCCTTCGACGGCAAAATCGACAACGACATGCTCAGTGGCCAACTATCGTATGCCATCGCGGGCCATACGATGGGGGGTGGCTATCAGACCCTTAGCGGCGATGCAGGCTTACCCTTCATCAGTGGTGCTACCGTCTATTCATTCAGTAACGCTGGCATTGGCAAATTCATTGAGGAAGACGAGAAGACCTGGATGCTTAATTACGGCTACAACTTCGCGGCCGCAGGCGTGCCTGGTTTGACCTTTTCCACGCGCTACCTGAGCGGCAATGACGGTAAATCCGACACCACCGTCAAGGAATGGGAGCGTGATACCGAGCTGGCTTACGTCGTTCAAGGAGGTTCTTTCAACGGCCTGGGCGTGCGCCTTCGCAACTATGTCTACCGCTCGGATTATTCCCGGGGGCGTGACAGCAACCGGATCTACCTTACCTACGACATTGTCCTTTGGTAGGACACGGATCACGACCGGATACCAAGGCTCGGGGTCGCGATCACGAGCCAATCCATTTGAACGAGCGATAAAAAGAACCTGCGCCTGAGGCCATTCGAACGATGGCTTGCGGATCTCCCCCCGACGCCGCAAAGCACAAAGCACAAAGCACAAAGCACAAAGCACCGCTCGTGGTAACCGACATCGTTGGCGGGGGAAGCATTTTTTTTGGTTCTTCACGCAATCCCGGGAAGAACCAAAAAAAAGTGGGCACGCTCCCTTGTAGGAGCTGCGGTGCGGCGATGGTCGATAACGATAACGCGTGTGAACCGGATAAACGCGGCGTACTTGAGTCCATCGCCGGCAAGCCGGCTCCTACAGTTTCCCGGAGTTCCGTGAAGAACCAAAAGAAACCCGCCATGCATGTCCCATAAAGAGCGGGTCGTGCCACCTCAAAAGCGGATAGATATCGCCTCGAATCCGGATAGATGCACCCCACAAAAAGGCTTTCAATCGGGGGGAGCCTAAAAACTACAAAAGGGTGTACCTGATGAACAACTCGAGAAGCATTGCCCAGTGGCAAGAATACATCCAGGGCTGCCTGGATTTCCGTCCGGCCGAAGGCATTTACCGCATCGCCCGTGACATGTTCACAGAGCCGGAACTGTTCGACCTGGAGATGGAACTGATCTTCGAGAAGAACTGGATCTACGCCTGCCACGAGAGTGAAATCGCCAACCCCAATGATTTCCTGACGATGCGTGCGGGTCGTCAGCCCATGATCATCACCCGCGATGGCAACCATCAGCTTCACGCGCTGATCAATGCTTGTCAGCATCGGGGCGCGACGCTGACTCGCGTCAGCAAAGGCAACCAGTCCACCTTCACCTGCCCGTTCCACGCCTGGTGTTACAAAAGTGACGGCCGCCTGGTCAAGGTCAAGGCCCCGGGGGAATACCCGGAAGGCTTCGACAAGGCCACCCGCGGCCTGAAGAAAGCCCGGATCGAAAGCTACAAGGGCTTCGTCTTCATCAGCCTGGACGTCAACGGCAGCGACTCGCTGGAAGACTACCTCGGCGATGCCAAAGTGTTCTTCGACATGATGGTCGCCCAGTCTCCTACCGGCGAGTTGGAAATACTGCCCGGCAAGTCGACCTATAGCTACGACGGCAACTGGAAACTGCAGCACGAAAATGGTCTGGACGGCTATCACGTCAGCACCGTGCACTACAACTACGTCTCCACGGTGCAACATCGCCAGCAAGTCAATGCCGCCAATGGCGGCGGCTCCGACACGCTGGACTACAGCAAACTGGGCGCCGGCGATGCCGAAACCGACGATGGCTGGTTCTCGTTCAAGAATGGCCACAGCCTCTTGTTCAGCGACATGCCCAACCCGACTGTGCGCGCCGGTTATGCCAGCGTCATGCCGCGCCTGGTCGAGGAATACGGCCAGCAGCAGGCTGAGTGGATGATGCACCGTCTGCGCAACCTAAACATCTACCCAAGCCTGTTCTTTATGGATCAGATCAGCTCGCAGCTGCGTATCGTGCGCCCGGTAGCCTGGAACAAGACAGAAATCACCAGCCAGTGCATCGGCGTCAAAGGTGAGTCCGACGCGGACCGGGAAAACCGCATTCGTCAGTTCGAAGACTTCTTCAACGTTTCTGGTATGGGAACCCCCGACGACCTGGTGGAGTTTCGTGAAGCCCAGCGCGGCTTCCAGGCACGCCTTGAGCGCTGGAACGAAGTGTCCCGCGGCAGTGAAAAATGGGTCGAAGGCCCTACTCCCAACAGCGAGGTCCTGGGCATCAACCCGGTATTGACCGGCACCGAGTTCACCCATGAGGGGCTCTACATCAATCAGCATGGATCCTGGCAGCGTTTCCTTCTGCAAGGTCTGGAACAAAAAGCCCTGAAGTTGAAGGAGGTGTGAAATGAGCGCACTACAACATTCCATCGAGCAATTCCTCTACCGCAAAGCCGAACTGTGCGATCAGCAGGATTGGGACGCCTACATCGCCCTCTTCGATGAGCAGAGTGAATTCCACCTGCCGCAATGGGAGTCGGAGCATGTGTACACCACCGACCCCAAGCGCGGCATGTCGCTGATTTACTACTCGAACCGCTCCGGCCTTGAAGACCGGGTGTTTCGTCTGCGCACGGGTAAATCGGCGGCGTCAAACCCGATGCCGCGCACCCTGCATCAGATCAGCAATGTGCGAATCAAGGAGCTCGATAACGGCTTGCTCGAGGTCAAGGCAGCCTGGGTCACCCTGTATACCCGACAGGGGTTGTCCGAGCAGTTCTACGGCCATGTGACTTACCACCTTAAAGCGGTCGCAGACAGCTGGAAGATCACTCGCAAGCACATCGTGCTGCTCAACGACACCATCAACTCAGTGCTTGATTTCTATCACCTGTGACCTGCGGAGCACGCTGTCATGAACCATAAAGTCGCTTTCAGCTTCGCCGACGGCAAGACCTCGTTCTTCGAGGTCAAGCCAAACGAGTTGTTGCTCGACGCTGCGCTACGCAATGGCGTGAACCTCCCGCTGGATTGTCGCGAAGGTGTCTGCGGCACCTGTCAGGGGCGCTGCGAATCAGGTCAATACACTCAAGATTATGTCGATGACGAGGCGTTGTCCGAACACGATCTGGAGCAACGCAAGATGCTCTCTTGCCAGACCCGAGTGCAATCGGATGCGTCGTTCTATTTCGATTTCGATTCGAGCTTGTGCAACGCTGGGGCAACTCAATTGTTGCAAGCGGTGATTACCCGTGTGGAGCAGGTTTCAGCCACTACCGCGATCCTTCATATCGACGCTAGCGCCAGCCCGCTGCAACTGGATTTTCTTCCGGGGCAATACGCACGACTGCATGTGCCTGGAACCAGTGAGTGGCGCTCCTATTCTTTTGCCAACCGACCCCATCCCACTAACCAGCTTCAATTTCTCATCCGCCTCCTGCCAGACGGCGTGATGAGCAACTTCATTCGTGAGCATTGCCAACCCGGTCAAATCATCGAGTTCGAAGCCCCCTTGGGTAGCTTTTATCTACGCCAGGTGACCAAGCCTCTGGTGCTGGTCGCAGGAGGAACCGGCCTGTCGGCTTTCCTTGGGATGCTGGATAACATCGCGGAAAAGGGTGGTTGTGGGCACCCGATCCAACTGTTCTATGGTGTCACTCAGGACAATGACCTGTGCGAAACCCAACGGCTGGCGGACTATCGCGAACGTATCGTGGATTTCGACTACCACCTCATCGTGTCGAAGCCATCGGAGCAGTGGAAAGGGAAAACCGGATGGATTCCTGATCACTTTGACCGAAATGCGTTTGAGGCTGATCCATTCGATATTTACCTGTGCGGCCCTCCGCCAATGGTGGAAGCGGTCAAGACCTGGTTCATCGAGCAGCGAATCGAAAAATTCCAGATGTTTTACGAGAAGTTCATCGAGAGCAACTCAAAACATTAAGAACCATGGGGAGTATCTGGAATCGACCAGGTACTCCCCCGTTTTTTATGGTTCTTCACGGAATCCCGGGGAACACCGATACCTGTAGAAGCTGCGGTGCGGCGATCCGACTTACCAGCGATGGCGACCTTACGGCCGAGCATTTTCTTCCTGGTGTACATATCCATTGCTGCGGTAACGGCCACTTAGGGTTCCGCCCTGACGGCGGGTCACTTGGAAAAACGGAACGCCGCCCGGCCTGTAGGAGCGAGCTTGCTCGCGATGGAGGTCAACGATGACGCGGGGAGCCTGACACCCCGCGGTGCTCTCAGGTTTTTCGCGAGCAAGCTCGCTCCTACAGGGCCCGCCGCCATCGGCCATCCATGGCCGGCGGCGGCTAACCCGGCATCCATGCCGGGTTGCCCACTGCGCAGAACCTGCGCTCGGCCTCACGAGGGGGCGTGCACCGCAACAGCACCGCGAGGCGAGCTAACGCTCGACCTCGTTGTTTGGTGGTGCACGCGTTCCCCTGTAGGAGCTGCCGAAGGCTGCGATCTTTTGATAACGCCTCGGTCTAGATCCTTACGCTGGCAAACGTCGACTCATTGCGCGCCTGGCTCAGCGCCGACAACGGTCCGGACAACGGCGACAGCACCAGCGCTTGCGGCAGCGGCGTCATCGCGACTTGTTGGGTGGTGTTGGACCCTACGCGCTCGTCACGCGGCGGAATACCGTAGTACTCGCGGTAGCACTTGGAGAAGTGCGGCGTGGACACGAAACCACAGACCGACGCCACTTCGATGATCGACATCGGCGTTTGCTTGAGCAATTGCCGCGCGCGGATCAGACGCAGCTTGAGGTAATAGCGCGACGGTGAGCAGTGCAGGTACTTCTGGAATAGCCGCTCCAGCTGACGTCGCGAAACGGCGACGTACACCGCCAGTTCGTCGAGGTCGATCGGCTCTTCAAGGTTGGCATCCATCAGCGCGACGATTTCCTGCAACTTCGGCTGGTTGGTGCCGAGCATGTGCTTGAGTGGCACACGCTGGTGATCCTGCTCGTTGCGGATGCGCTCGTAGACGAACATTTCCGAAATGGCGGCCGACAGTTCACGCCCATGATCACGGCTGATCAGGTGCAGCATCATGTCCAGCGGCGCAGTGCCGCCCGAGCTGGTGAAGCGGTTCCGGTCGAGGGTGAACAGCCGGGTGCTCATGGTCACCCGAGGAAAGGCTTCCTGCATCGCCGCCAGGCATTCCCAGTGCACACTGCAGTCGAACCCGTCCAGCAGGCCGGCACCAGCCAGCGCCCAACTGCCGGTGCACACCGCGCCCAGGCGTTTGGACTGACGTGCCTGGCTCTGCAGCCACGACACGTGCGCGCGGGTCACCGTGCGTTGAATGCCGATCCCGCCACAGACAATCACAATGTCGAGCGGCGGCGCTTTGTGCATGGCGGCGTCAGGCGTGATCTGCAGACCGTCACTGGCCCAGACTTGACCGCCATCGACGGTGAGCGTGGTCCAGCGATACAGCTCGCGGCCGGATAACTGATTCGCCATGCGCAGGGGTTCCACTGCGGACGCCAGGGAAATCAGCGTGAAATTGTCCAGCAGCAGAAAGCCGATGGATTGAGGCGCACGGTTCTGGGGTTGGGCCCCGGAGTTGAACGTCGTCATCGCGGTATCTCCTCACACAAAGCGGGTAAACGGCCTCAGGCGCAGGCTCTTTTTATTGCTCGTCCAGCGAGCTATCTGTATTTACCTGCAAAACTCACACCTGACTTCAATGAATCCTTCCATGCGTTCAAAAAACGACACTCCGATGTCTCTATCCCGATGGTCGCAAGGGGTAAGGTTAAAAGCGAAGGCGATGTGGTCAACCGCTCTACTCATTGGCAGTGAGCAATAAGGTAGCGTTTTTGGGAGGGAATGGCCGAAAACGGCAACTTGCTTGTTACCGACATGCACAGGTCGGTTTTCGAAAGGAACAGTGGGCGATGACGTTAGTGATTGCAGCAAGCTGAAGCATGCGCCGCGATGGTGCATGGCGACCTATACCCGGTCACGCCGCAGGTCCAAGGCATACCCGGGAACGCTTGTAATCAACCCTTTCCTGCAACTAACTGTTTTCAAGGGCTCATTACCGCCGATGACGGAGAGCAAGACCTTCTTGCACATTTTATAACGTATTCGAGATGATGGCTTTGAGATACTATCTAAAGGTCAGAGAGTCTTGCGACCGCATTGGAGTGGCGTATTTTACAATGACCATTTTTTACGGAAAGCAATGGTCTGAGCCCGCTCGTCCAATTTCAATATCAGGAATGATTGCGAACCAATATGCCCAAAAAACAATCGTCTTTAAAAATGAGTGGCCCAGGAGAAATCAGCACGAGTCCATTTCGCAGTCTCCCGCAAGTAGTTGATTTCATAGGTGGTTCCTCGCAAAGGGTATTCCAGAAAGCAGGCCTGAGTTTAGAGCAATTCGTCAGTGAAGACCGGCACCTCACCTATATGGACGCTGCTCACCTATTCAAAGCTGCATTCGAACACACCGATTGCCCCCATATTGGCTTACTGATAGGTGAGCGTTGTGCACTGGATGATTTGGGTCCGGTGGGCCAGCTCATGCGCCTCGCGACTTCACCAGGCGATGCATTAAACGACCTGGTCGGGCATGCAAGTCTCTATGATCGTGGCGCGACCCCACTCCTGCTTCCCTTGGCGGGCCAACACAGTCTGTTGGGATATGTCATTTATCGCCACGACCTGCCCAATCAATCATTACTTGTCGACACTGCCGTCATGGTTGGCCTGCAAATGTTGCGGACATTGTTAGGCGCTAACTGGACACCCGTTCGTGTGCAGTTTTCATATCGCAAGCCATCAGATATCACCCCGTACGTCAGAAAATTTCGCTGTGACATTCAGTTCAATGCAAGTATCTCCGGGCTTGTAATAAACAATCAGCAACTGCGGCAAATTCAATGCACGGCGAATCCACGCTTACACCATCTGCTTAAACTGGCTATTGCGACCGCCACGTCACCTTTGACGATGTCAGAACAAATAAAGAGCCAGGCATACGCTCTATTATTGAAAGGCCAGGCAAACTCCAAGTACATCGCCAGTCAATTCTCATTGAATGAAAGAACGCTGCGACGCCGGCTGGATGCGGAAGGTTCTCACCTTAAAGAACTGATCACCGATTCCAGAAGCAACTTCGCGCGGCAGCTCTTGAAAGATACGGATTTGCCGATATCCACAATCTCTCAGACCCTTCAATACCAGGATCCAAACGCCTTCTCCCGTGCATTCAAAACGTGGACCAATACGTCACCACAGCATTGGAGAGATGGACTGGAGTAGCCTCCATTGAGGGGGGATTCAACAATTTCCGTACCCCCGCGATACCGCGCGCACTGTCCGAAAATGCAAGGTGCCTTTCTGATGATTGCCGTAAAGTGAACGCAACAACGGGCTGATTGCAAAGCTGATCTTCGGTTTTTTGTGCTGTTCATGAGGCTGGCGATTAGTTGCACCTGCGGGTGGAGTTCCGCGCAGACACTCAAGAAGGCCACACGAGTAAAAGACGATGCCCTGGCCTTGGGGCGATCCAAGCGATATCGATTGAGTGATCTGGTAGAGAGGGATTTCATGCCGTTAAATAGAAGTGTGTTGTCGATTACTGTTCTTGGTGCGCTGACACTCTTGACCAGTGGCCGCAGTGTTGCCGGTGGCCTGATGTTGTACGAAATCGCCACCGACAACGTCGGACTGGCCAATGCCGGTGCAGCGGCCCGGGCACAAGGCCCTTCGACCATCGCCAGCAACCCCGCTGGCTTGAGCTACCTCAGCGGAACACAGATCTCCGCTGGCGCTCAGGTTCTTTTTGGTGACTTATCGTTCGATCGGGACAGTGAAACCAATACGCCGGGCGCTGGCAGCGGTAACGCGCTCGATCCCATACCGGGTGGCAGTTTCTTCATCAGCCATCAACTGGATGATCGGTGGTCCGTCGGTTTCGGCTCCTATGGCGATTTCGGCCTCGCTGAAAACTACGACAATGACTGGTCCGGCCGTTATTTCGTGCAGAACGCGAGCATTGCGGGACTGTCACTGGTACCCAGTGTCGCCTATCGCTTCAACGATCAATGGTCCGTCGGCGTCGGACTCAAAGCCATGTACGGGATGCTGAAGAGCGAAGCCGCCATCGATCAGGCGCCGCTCGGACTGACACAACGGGGTGACGGCCAATACAAATACCGGGACAGCACATGGGGTTATGGCGCCAATGCAGGCGTGATTTATGCCCCAAAGCCCGGCACACGGATTGGCCTGGCTTACACCAGTCAGGTTGACCTCGACTTCGAGGATCGCCTGGATGTGCAGAGCAGTGCTCCGTTGGTGAGCCGCCTCAACAACCTCAACACCAAAATCGACCTGAAAGTACCGCAAACGGCGACCCTCAGCCTGTACCAGCAACTGGATACGCAGTGGTCTATGCTGGCCACAGTCAATTGGCAGGATTGGTCGAAATTCGGCGACATCGGCATTGACGTAGACACTTCCAGAACCGGTTCAAGGGCCGCCTCAATCGATGCGCATTACAAGGACACGTATCAATTGGCGCTTGGCGCTCAATACCAGATGAACCAGGACTGGGCCTGGGATTTCGGTATCGCCTATGACACGTCCGCTGTGTCCGATGGTGATCGGACGCTCACCGTGCCAATGGGCGCCGCCTGGCGCTTCGCCACAGGCTTTACTTATTCGCTGAATAAAGAGACAGACGTGAGTTTCAGTTGGGTCACGGTGTGGATGGGGGACATGTCAGTCGATCAGCAAAAAACGCTGTCTGGCAATCGAGTATCAGGCGAGTTCGACAACGCCTGGATTCAAGCCCTGACCGCCAACATGACTTGGCGCTACTGAGAAAAATCCAAGAGTGCTTCAAGTGTCATGTCTGGTATTTAACCGTGGACATGAACACTCACGACGCCAGCTTGCACAAAACCAACGAGGTGAAAATGAACAGGATGTCAAACAAGGGCTGGACAATGGCGGCGGCGGTCGTCGTCGTGGGTTCAACGCTTTTCGCGGGGTGTGCGGGCAAGAACGATCCGATCGCGCAGGCCGACAAGGCGGATGTGGCCAAGGGCGTACCGGCACCGAGTCTGGAGCAGACCAAGGCGATCGCCGAGGAAGGCTTTATCTACGGCTTGCCGCTAGTCATGAACTACGCCGTGATGAACGAATTCGCGGCGGACCCCAAATCCAGCCAGTTCAAGGCCCCTTTCAATCAACTGCACAACGAGCATCGGGTCGCGACCCCCGCTGACACCGCCGTCATTACGCCCAACAGCGACACGCCGTACTCGATACTCTGGGCCGACCTGCGCGCCGAGCCGCTCGTGATCATCGTGCCGACCGTCTCCAAAAAGCGCTACTACTCGGTGCAACTGATCGACGGCAACACCTATAACTACGGTTACATCGGCAGCCGGGCAACCGCCAGCGCACCCGGGAGCTATCTGATTGCGGGCCCCGACTGGAAGGGTGCGACCCCTCCTGGCATCGACAAGGTGTTCAGCTCCACGACCCCTTTCGCACTGACGTTGATCCGCACCCAGTTGTTCAATCCAGCCGACATGCCGAATGTCGAGAAGCTGCAGGCGGGTTACAAGGTCCAGCCACTGTCCGCTTTCCTCCATCAACCCGCGCCGCCCGCTGCGCCGAAGATTGCTTTCGTGCCGGCCACGACAGAGGGCATCAAGGCCAACTTCTTCGAGTACCTGTCGGCCGCGTTGGAGTATGTGCCGCCATCGGCTGAGGACAAGGAGATCCGTGCCCGGCTGGCCAGCATCGGCGTAGGCCCCGGTCGCAGCTTCGAATTCAAAGACCTCTCGCTCGAGCACAAGGCCGTGGTCCTGCTCGGGATGAAGGCCGGCGACGAGAAGGTCGACAAGTTCCTCTCGAGCGGCTTGAAAAATATCAACGGCTGGAGCATCGGCGCGTTCTTCGGCGACCAGGCGTTCTACAAAGGCGACTGGCTGATGCGGGCTGGCGCCGCGAAGGCGGGTCTGTACGGTAATGACGCCACCGAGGCGATGTACCCCATTACGCGTACCGATGGCAACGGCCAGACGTTGAATACCGGCAAGCACAACTACACGCTCACCTTCCCCGCCGGCAAACTGCCGCCAGTCAATGCCTTCTGGTCGGTGACCATGTACGACGGCAAGAGCCAGCTGCTGATCAAGAACCCGATCAACCGCTACCTGATCAATTCGCCGATGCTGTCGACGATGAAGAAGAACGCGGATGGCTCACTGACCCTGTACATCCAGAAGGATTCGCCGGGCAAGGCCAAGGAGGCCAACTGGTTGCCGGCGCCTGACGACACGGCCTATCTGGTGATGCGCCTCTATTGGCCGAAGGCCACGGCGCCTTCGATTCTTCCCGCCGGCAGCGGCAGCTGGCAGCCGCCGGCAGTGATGGCGTCGAAGTAACGCGAATTTGCGGCTGCTTGCAGTTGGCAAGCAGTCGTTCGATTGCTCAGGCAGAGATCCAGCGGGCCTTATTGCCGAAAGGGCTGAGGCCACAGGGTCTGGCCTTGAATAAAAGACACCCAGGAACACATCCCTCAAGGAGTACCGTTACATGAACTTTTCGCACAAATGGATAACGGGTGCCGCACTGAGCAGCTTGTTATTGACCGGTTGCGTATCGAAAGTTACCGAGCAACAACAGTACTCCGGCTTTTTGAAGAGTTATGGCGGCCTGCAGGAAACCACCTCGCCAAGTGGCGTGGAGGTACTGCGCTGGGTGGCACCAGGATTCAAGCCTGCGGATTATTCCACGGTGGTCTTCGAGCGTTTGGAACTGTATCCGACGCCCAAGCCGGATGAACGCGTGGACCTGAAAACATTACAGGAATTGCAGGCCTACACCACTGAAAGCGCCAAGCAGGCATTGTCCCAGAATTACGTGGTCGTTCCAGACTCCAGAGATGTTCGCAAAGGCGAGCGAGCGCTGATCCTGCAGGCGGCAATCACTGGCGTGACAGCCACCAACGAAGGCATGAAATGGTACGAAGTGGTGCCGGTCGCGGCAGTCATAGGTGCAACTCAGGCCGCCACGGGGCATCGCGACCAGAATACCGAGCTGTACATCGAGGCGGACTTGATCGACGCCAAAACCGGTGCACCGGTCGCAAAAGCCGTGCGTAAAGTGTTTGGCGAGAACCTGAAGAACGCCAGCCAGAAAATCACCGCGAATGACTTCAAAGCGGCCATCAAGGGAATGACCAGCGACATGCAGACGTTACTCAAGTAATTGTCACTGCAGGTGCTCAAGCAGTTTCTGCCTATCGTTAGCGGGCTCCCCTTGATCGTCGAGGAGCCCGTGGCGATCCGCATTCAAGGATTTCAACATGTACAAGCGCATTGAACGGCTTTTGCTCGCACTTTCGGCTTTCGGTATATCCGTTTCCAGTCAGGCTGACGATCAGGCGGAACTGGCTAAACAGTCATTGAATCCAGTCGCTGCACTGTACAGCTTGCCCATCCAATACAACTGGAACCAGAAAATGGGGCCCTCCGGTAATGGAATCCAGAGCGTCACCAATATCCAGCCGGTATTACCCTTCACACTCAATGACGATTGGAATCTGATCTCTCGCACGATCCTCCCGGTCATTGATCAGCATGGACTGGCACCGAGGGGCATCGCCGATAAAAGCGGAGTGGGCGACACCTCGCAAAGCTTCTTTTTCTCTCCCAAAAAGCCCACCGAGGACGGTTGGATCTGGGGTGCAGGCCCCGCGCTGCTGTTACCGACCGGTAGTGATGAGCTACTGAGTAGCGAACAATGGGGGATTGGACCGACAGCGGTGGCGTTGAAGCAGGCCAACGGCTGGACGACCGGTATTCTGGCGAACCACATCTGGTCGCTGGACAACAACCCGGCCAATGACAAGGAGAAGGTCAATCAGACGTATCTGCAACCCTTTCTGGTCTACACCACAGCGTCGTACACCAGTATTGGCATCAATACAGAATCCACTTACGACTGGGAAGCCAGGGAGTGGAATGTGCCGATCAACCTGTTCGTGACGCAATTGTTCAAAGTCGGCAAGCAGCCCATGAGCCTTCAGGTGGGGCCGCGATACTGGGCGGACAGCCCTGAGGATGGTGCACACGGTTGGGGCTTTCGAGTGGCGTACACGCTACTCTTTCCCAAGTGAAGCGATCCGTAAGATGTGCGTTTAGCGCTCGAATGATTGATCGCCTGCGATTCGGTGAAATTCGAGAAGTTGCCTCCTTGATGGGCACAGATATGCATCAAGATCGTCAGGGGTTCCTGCCTTTGGGGAATATCGCCTGATTAGCAGTTAGCTGACCGACACCCCCATCTAATGCGAAAAATGGAGTTTCACATTCATGATAACCACACTACCGAGAACATTTGGCTGTGCGATGGTATTGCTCGCGTCCTTTGGATTGACGCACGCCCAGGCAGCGGACATCACTCCCACTGAGACGAAAGCCATCGCCGAGGAAGGCTACATCTACGGTCTGCCCATCGTGATGAACTACGCGATCATGTACGACTATGCCGTGGACAAGAGCTCCGGCCAGTACAAGGCGCCGTTCAACCACATTCACAGCATGCACAATGTCTTTAGTTACAAGGACACGGCCATCGTCTCGCCGAACAGCGACACGCCGTATTCCTTGATGTTCATGGACCTGCGTAGCGAGCCGATCGTGCTCTCGGTACCGACGGTGGAGAAACCGCGGTACTACTCGGTGCAGCTCATTGACAACAGCACCAACAACTTCGGTTACATCGGCAGCCGTACCACCGGCAGCGAAGCCGGCGATTACATGTTGGTCGGCCCAGACTGGAAGGGCGTGACCCCGCCAGGCATCAAGAGGGTGTTTCGTTCCAGCACACAACTCCCCTTCGTGATCTTTCGCACCCAGCTCTTCAATCCGGCGGACATGCCAAACGTCGAAAAGATCCAGTCCGGTTATGCGGCCCGGCCGTTATCGGCTTATCTCAAGCAACCCGCGCCGCCTGCCGCACCGGCGATCGACTTCCCGAAGATCGACAAGGCCCTGGTGAAGACCGATTTCTTCAAATATCTGGGCGTTGTGATGCAGCTTGCCCCTGCTACACCAGAGGAAGCGGCGATCCGCGCGAAGCTGGCCCGTCTGGGCATTGGCGCCGGCAAGGACTTCAACTTCCAGGATCTGTCCGCCGAGCAAAAGGCCGCAATGGTTGAGGGCATGCAGGCTGGGCATGCGAAGGTCCAGGATGCAGTCAATCATCTCGGCACGCAGGTCAATGGCTGGAACATCGTGAGCTCCGGCGGTAATGCCGCGTTCTATAAGGGTGATTGGCTAAAGCGCGCCGCCATCGCACAAGCGGGCATCTACGCCAACGACGCCGAAGAGGCCACGTATCCGATGGCCAAGATCCTGTCCGATGGTACGCCGCTTGACGGCAGCAAACACAACTACACCATCACCTTTCCCGCTGGACAGCTTCCGCCGGTCAATGCTTTCTGGTCGGTGACGATGTACGACGGCAAGAGCCAACTGCTGATCAAGAATCCGATCAATCGCTACCTCATCAACTCGCCGATGCTACCTGAAATGAAGAAAAATGCGGACGGCTCGCTGACGCTCTACGTCCAGAAGGACTCGCCCGGCGCGGACAAGGAAAGCAACTGGCTGCCCGCACCGAATGATCTGATCTACATGGTGATGCGCCTGTATTGGCCGAAGACGGAAAACCCTTCCGTCCTGCCTCCTGGCAAAGGCACCTGGGCTCCACCTGCGATCGTTAAAATCAATTGAGCAGCTAACGACCGGTTGCAGCGGACGGCGCTCGGGCGCCGCCGCTTAACCGGGACGTCAGGGTTTCGCAGAGACCCTGACGTCTGCTGTGATGATCCAAAGGCCGGCGGTGGCCGCAAACCGTAGATGTTGTTGTTTTGGCGTTATTTGCACGGCACTCCGTATGCCGCGATTCAACGCAAGTGGGTGGATACCCCTCCTCAAGAGGGGGGCGGTGTGAGCACAGCCTGTTCACGATGCTCTCGACGCACCGTGTAAATCCTTCCACCGTCCAACAGAGAACAACAAGCATGTTTTATGAAAACATCGACACCTCGTCCATCAACGACGAGGACCTGCCGTGGGTTCCGTTCGCACCTTACAGCGATGAAATCTTCATCAAATACATCAAATGCGACCCGGTTCGCGGGGAAACCATCACCCTGCTCAAGGCCCCGGCCGGGTCTTCTCTGCCCAAGCACCATCACTCCGGCACGGTCATCGTTTACACCGTCAAGGGTGGCTGGAAATACCTGGAGCACGACTGGATCTCAAAACCGGGCGGCGTGGTGTTCGAAACCGCAGGTTCCAGCCATACGCCGATCGTGCTGACTGAATATGGCGATGAACTGATCACCTTGAACATCACCCAGGGCGACCTGCTGTATTACGACGATAACAACAACATCGTGGCCGTCGAGAACTGGAAATCCAGCGTGGATCGTTACCTGGCGTTCTGCAAGGCCAACGATATCGAGCCCAAAGACATCACCAGCTTTGCGGTCTGACCAGCCCTCCAATCTCTCAGCCGTCCGGTGTTCGACCGGGCGGCTGCGCCGTTGCAATGAATAAAAAACGGAGACACCCATGTCCCAGAAGCTGCAACCCGCCGGACGTTTCACCCTGAAACTCTGCGCACTGTTGGCCAGCTCGGTCGCATCCGCACAAGACTCACTGCCCTTCCCGCCGACGCCTTCGGCCAGTGACGCCAAACCGACGCTGCAAGAATCGAAGCACCAGAAACGTCAGCATCAATCTCAGCTTCCTGCCGAGGCCCCCAATATTCTGGTGATCATGCTCGATGACGCCGGCTTCGCGCAGTCCGACACCGTCGGCGGTGCAGTCCATACGCCGACCCTGAGTCGAGTCGCCGACAGCGGCGTGCGCTACAACGCTTTTCATACCGCTGCCATCAGCTCCGCTACTCGCGCCGCATTGCTTACCGGACGCAACCATCACCGGGTTGGCAACGGCGTCATCGCAGAGCTGGCCACCGATTGGGAAGGCTACACCGGCAAGATACCCAAGAGCTCGGCGACCATGGCCGAGGTGCTCAAGCAATATGGCTACAGCACCGCCGCATTCGGCAAATGGCATAACACACCACCCCTGGACACCACGGCGGCCGGTCCTTTCGATACATGGCCGACGGCCTACGGCTTTGAACATTTCTACGGTTTCCTGGCCGGCGAAACCTCTCAGTACGAACCGCGTCTGTACCGCGACACAACGCCAATCGAACCGGCGCGAGATCCGAAATATCACCTCAGCGAAGATCTCGCCAATCAGGCCGTAAACTGGCTGCAAGACCATCAGACCTACGCGCCGGAAAAACCATTTTTCATGTATTGGACACCGGGTGCCGTACATGGCCCGCACCAGGTTAATGCGCAATGGGCCGATAAATACAAAGGCAAGTTCGACGGTGGCTGGGACGCCTATCGTGAGCAGACATTTGCTCGCCAGAAAGCGCTGGGCTTTATCCCGCAGGACGCCGTCCTCACCTCACGCCCGGCGGAGCTCCCAGCCTGGGACAGCTTGTCTTCCGAACAGAAGCAGTATCAGGCACGGTTGATGGAGGTGTACGCCGGCTTCCTGGAACATGCCGACACACAGGCTGGCAAGATCCTCGACGAACTGGAGCGTGAAGGTCAGCGCGACAACACGCTGATCTTTTATGTCTTCAGCGACAACGGCGCTTCTTCCGAGGGGATGGAAGGCACGATTAACGAGTTGCTGGCCCAAAACGGGATTCCAGTTCCCAAAGAGCAGCAGTTGAAAGTCCTCGACGAGATGTATGGCGGCTTGTCCGCGCTCGGCGGGCCCAAACTTGAAAGCATGTACAACGCCGCGTGGGCCTGGGCAGGTTCAGGGCCATTCACAGGCACTAAACTGGTCGCCGGCTACTTCGGCGGTACGCGCACGCCGCTGGCCGTTTCCTGGCCGAAACAGATCAAGGCCGACGCCAGGGTTCGCGCACAATTCCACCATGTCAACGACATTGCCCCGACGGTCTACGACGTGCTGTCGATCACGCCACCCAAAGAGGTCAACGGTATCGCTCAGGACCCAATGGATGGAGTCAGCCTGCGCTACACCTTCAACGACGCTCAGGTGAAGTCAAAAAAACCGGCGCAGTACTTCGAAGTCTTAGGCAGTCGCGGCGTCTACAAGGATGGCTGGATGGCCTCGGTTTTTGGCCCGCGCAAACCCTGGGTGCAAGGCTTTGCGCAGTTCATGGGCTGGAATCCGGCGAATGATCGATGGTCGCTCTACAACCTGCAAGACGACTACTCCCAGGCCAACGATGTAGCTGCGAGTAATCCGGAAAAACTTGCGGAGCTGAAGGCGGAGTTTGACGTGCAAGCCAAGGCTAACCATGTCTATCCGATTGGTGCCGGCCTCTACCCCTTCCTCGACCCGACTGCACGAATCTCCAGCAGCCAACGCGAATGGCATTTCAGTGATCGCGTCCATCGCTTTCCGGAATTTGCGGCCCCCAACCTGCGCAATCAGAACAGCAAAGTCGTCGTCGACGCCGACGTTCCAGCTAACGCCACCGGCGTGTTGTATGCCTTGGGCGGTATCGGTGGCGGGGTCAGCCTGTACATGGATGACGGTTTCCTGGTCTACGAGTACAACGCGCTGGCGATCTCTCGAGTCAAACTGCGTTCGGCCGAACGAGTACCCGCAGGCAAAGTCAGTATCGAAGTGCTGACGACCCTGTCGTCAGCCAAGCCCGGAGCGCCGGCCAATCTGAGCCTGCGACTTGACGGGCAGGAAGTCGCCCAAGGGGTGACGCCGTTTACTCCGGCACTGACGTTCACCGCCAGCGAAACCTTCGACGTCGCTCAAGACCTCGGTTCCCCCGTCACCCTGGACTATTTCGAGCGTGCGCCCTTCGCATTCAATGGCAAGGTCAAGGATGTACACGTGACGTATTTGCCTTGACCCTCAATGCCGCCCGGATAACCGGGCGGCAGATTGATGACTCCCGGACCCTGCCCCCATGCCTACCCACGAAACCCCGCCCCAGGGCTTGCATCTCATGGCCAAACCCGTCGGGCCGATCTGCAACCTCGATTGCAGTTACTGTTTCTACCTCGAAAAAGAACAGCTTTACCCGCCTCGGGAACGCTTCAGCATGACCGACGAGGTGCTGCGTCTGTATGTGCAGCGCTACATCGAGGCCCAGCCCACGCCTGAAGTCGAATTTACCTGGCAAGGCGGCGAACCGACTTTGCTGGGGTTGGATTTTTTCCAGCGCGCGGTCCTGTATCAACGCCAGTTCGCGGGCAACAAAGTCATTCGCAATACGTTGCAGACCAATGGCACGTTACTCAATGACGACTGGTGCGCATTCCTCGCCCGTGAACGATTCATGGTGGGGATCAGTCTCGATGGCCCGCGATTCGTCCACGACCTCTATCGCCCCGACAAGCGCGGACACTCCAGTTTCGATGACGTGATGCGCGGTCTGGAACTGCTCAAGCAGCATGGCGTCGACTTCAATGTGTTGGTGACCGTGGCGCGCGATGTCGCCAGATTTCCCCTGGAAATCTATCGATTCCTCAAGTCTGAAGGCGTTCGTCATATTCAGTTCAACCCCGTGGTGGAACGCGAGCCCAGCGCCTCACAGGTCAGTCTGGGTCTGCATTTCGCTATCCCGCCGGAGTTACGCTTGCACGTGGTGCCGGAGCCCGCGAAGGTGACGGAGCAAACGGTTGCCCCCGAGGCTTATGGCGATTTTCTCATCACGATTTTTGACGAGTGGGTGCGCCAGGATGTCGGGGAGGTTCATGTCATGAACTTCGAATGGGCACTGGCCTCATGGTGCCAGCTGCCGGCCTCGGTGTGCCTGTTCAGCCCGCGCTGCGGCAAAGCGGCGATCGTGGAACACGACGGCAACGTCTACTCCTGCGATCACTATATGTATCCCGAGTATTTGCTGGGCAACCTGAAGACCGATGATCCTGCCGTGCTACTCGCCTCTGCTGAGCAACAAGCCTTTGGCGCCGCCAAGGAAGAGACACTGCCGACGTATTGCCAGCAATGCGATTACCGTTTCGCCTGCCATGGCGAATGCCCGAAAAACCGCTTCATGAATGCGCCCGACGGCGAGCCGGGCCTGAACTACCTGTGTCCGAGCTACAAGAAATACTTTCGTCACCTGACGCCCTACATGAACGCCATGGCCCAACTGGTCAGCCACCAGCAACCCGTGGCATTGATCATGCAGGCCTTCGCCGGCCCGCTGATCGTGCCACTGGGTAAATAGCCTTTCAGGGTTGATCAAGGAGCACGACGGAGCAGGAAATGCGAGAGTGCCGGGATCAGCACCAGGGCGCCGACCATGTTCCAGATGAACATGAAGGTCAGCAGGATGCCCATGTCGGCCTGGAACTTGATCGGCGACCACGCCCAGGTGATCACGCCCGCCGCCAGGGTGATGCCGACCAGCGCCACCACTTTGCCGGTGAACGCCACGGAGTTTTTGTAGGCTTCGGTCAACGACAGACCGGCACGCTGCTGAGCCAACTGAACGCTGAGCAGGTACAGCGCGTAATCGACGCCAATGCCGACACCCAAGGCAATCACCGGCAAGGTCGCGACCTTCACGCCCATGCCCAGCCAGACCATCAACGCCTCGCAGAGAATCGACGTCAGCATCAACGGCACGACCGCCACCACCACCGCCCGCCAGCTGCGGAAGGTGATGAAGCACAGCACGATCACCGCGCCATACACGTAGAACAACATGGTGCGATTGGCGTCGCGCACGACGATATTGGTCGCCGCTTCGATCCCGGCGCTACCGGCGGCGAGCATGAACTGCCGATCGTCATTGCTGTGTTCGCGGGCGAACTGGTCGGCCACTTTCACCACGTGATCGAGGGTTTCGGCCTTGTGGTCGGAGAGATAAGCGATCACCGGCATCATCGAACAATCACTGTCGAACAGTTCCGGGTTGTTCACTGAGGCCTGTTGCGCGCCGTAGTTCAGCACATTCTGGTTGCGTGCGACGGTCAGCATTTTCGGGTTGCCTTCATAGGAACCCGCCGTGATCTGGCGCACAGCGTTGACCAGCGACACGGTCGTCTGCACGCCCGGTTGCTGTTGCAGCAGCCAGCCGAGACGATCGGCTTCCACCAGGGTTTCGTACTTCAGGCAACCTTCGCTGGCGGTTTTGACCATGACCGCAAACTGGTCGCTGGACAGCGAATAGTTGGCAGTGATGTAGGCGTTGTCGCGGTTGTAACGTGAGTCGGCGCGCAGTTCGGGTGCGCCCGGATCGAGATCACCGATCTTCAAATGCGTGCTGACCATGAAGCCACTTACCGCCAGCAACCCGGCCACCACCACCGCCACCGTCGCCCAACGACGCTCGGTAAAGCGGTCAAGCAGGCTCCACACATTGCCCAGCCCTGCCCCCTTCAGCTCCTGCCTTTCCTGGCGCAGGCTGCGCGCCGCCGCCTTGGGGCTGACACCCCAATAAGACAGCAGCACTGGCAGCAGCACCAGGTTGGTAAAGATCAAGACCGCCACACCAATGCTCGCGGTGACGGCCAGGTCCTGGATCACCGGAATGTCGATCAGCATCAGTACCGCAAAACCCACGGCATCGGCCAGCAATGCGGTCAGTCCGGCCAGGAACAGACGGCGGAAGGTGTAACGCGCGGCGATCAACTGATGGGTGCCGCGTCCGACGTCCTGCATGATCCCGTTCATTTTCTGCGCACCGTGGGACACGCCGATGGCGAACACCAGAAACGGCACCAGAATCGAAAACGGGTCGAGTACATAACCGAACAAGGTGATCAGGCCCAGTTGCCAGACCACCGCAACCACCGAGCACAGAATCACCAGCGCGGTGCTGCGCACGCAACGGGTAAAGCCAAAGATGATGGCAGTGGCAATCAGCGCGGCGGCGCCGAAGTACATCATGATCAGCATCAGGCCATCGATCAGATCGCCCACCAATTTGGCGAAACCGATCACGCGGATCTTGATCGGGCCTTTGCCCTCTTCACCGGCAAGGTGTACCGCGCTGCTGCCGGCAAACTCAAACTTGTTGCGCAGCTGCTCTTCAAGCGTCCGCGAAAAATGGTGATAGTCGATAGCGGCGCCCGTGACCGGATCCTTCTCCAGCAGCGGCACCACAATCATGCTCGATTTGAAATTATTGCCGACGAGACTGCCGATGATCCCGGAACGGGCGATGTTCAAGCGCAGTTGCTCGACCCCGCTGGCCGAGCCGTCGTAGGAGTCCGGCATGACCGGGCCACCACGGAAGCCCTCCTCCGTGACCTCGGTCCAGCGCACGGCAGGCGTCCACAATGACTTTATCCAGGCCCGGTCCACGCCCGGGGTCAGGAACAAGGTGTCATTGACCTGCTTGAGCACCTCCAGGTATTTCGGGTCGTAGATGTCGTCGTCGGTGTTTTCCACCACCACCCGAACCGTATTGCCCAGCCCGCGTAACGACTGGCGATTCTCAAGGTAGTTTTTGATGTACGGCTGACTCTGCGGAATCATCTTTTCGAAGCTGGCATTGAGCGTCAGCCCAGTGGCCGCGAAATAGCTCAGCACTACCGTCACGATCAGGCAGGTCAGCACCACCAGCAGGCGATGGTTGAAAATCAGGCGTTCAAGGACATTGCCGGAGCGTGCATCGAAGCCCTTCAGCTCTCGGATCACCGGCATCGTATCGAGGTTGTAGTTACCCATGAAGTGGCTCGTCTCTTTTTATTATGTGGGGTGGGCTCATTCGAAGGGCAACTGGCGCAAGCCCCGTGCGCCTGCGACCACCACGACGCCTGATGCGATGGCCTGCGCCGCAGCGGCGGGCCCCAGGCGGTCTTGTGGCTTTAGCGTGAAACTTGCGCCGTCGTCGGTGCTGACAAGCACATGCCCGGCCTGGCTGACCAGGATGATTCGGCCGTCGGCGGTGATCGTGCTCGCGGTGATGCTCGAGGACAGACCCAGTTCAACCTTGTCCCAGTTCGCGCCGTGATCGACGCTGCGATAGACATTGCCTCGCAGGCCATAAACGAGCACCGAGCCCGGCTTGCCGGTGATGCCGAAGTAGCTGCCGCTGTAGGGCGTCGGGATATTGATGAAGCGTTGCGTTGCCGGGTCCAGTTTCAATACCAGGCCTTGCTCGCCGACAATGAACAGGTCATCGCCGATTGCACGCATCCCGTAGAAATTCAGCGCCCCCGGATTGTCGGTGCGATCCATCAACGGAACCCAGCTCCGGCCGCCGTCTTCGGTGCGGAAAATCAGATTGAACGCGCCGACGATATATCCGGTTTTATCATTGGCGAACCAAACGTCCAGAAAAGGTTTGTCAGCCCCTTCATCGACCATTCGTTGAGCCTCAGCCAATAACGCATCATCGGGCGGTTGCCCTGCTTGCCTCTGATAATGTTCGAGCATGATCTGCCCCACCTGACGGCCATCGAGCTGACGCTTCCAGGTTTCACCATTGTTGTCGCTGTGCAACACAATGCCGTCGTGCCCGACCGCCCACCCCTGCGTCGGGCTCGGAAACTGCACGGCCACCAGATCGGAACTCACCGGCACTTGTGCCTGGTGCCAGCGGACGCCGTTATCATCGGAATAGAAAATATGGCCGCGTTGGCCCACGGCGACCAGGCGCTGACCTGCACGGGCCAACCCGGTGAACATCCCGCTGATCGCCTTTTCACTCTGAATCGCGGGGCTCGACAGCACGTCGACAAAATCGGCAGCGACGACGGCCCTGGTGAATGGCACAGCCAACGCCACAGTCAGCGCAGCGAGCGTAATCCATCTAAATGTATTCATGAGGTCTACTCGGCAAAAAAAGCCGCCGAACAGTGCGGTACACACTGTCGACGACAAAGAAAACACCTGCGTCATGGCTCAGCGAATACCCGTGCCGGCCAATGACTCAGGCGCCCATTGCGCTTTCGAAAGCGGGTCGATGTACTTGACGCCGCCATACGGGCCGTAGATGCCGGTGATGTTGTAGCTGCCAGAGACCAGGTCATAAATCATGTGGTTATCGGAGTTCGGCGCCTGCACGTCATAGCTGTATGCCAGGTGTGCAAAGGATCCGCGGTATAGCTTGCCGCTGGCGTCATACTCATCCGAAGCCAGGGCAATCCAGCTGTCTTCGTCGAGGTAGAAGGTGCGCTTGCTGTAGATGTGGCGTTTGCCCGGTTTCAGCGTGGCTTCGACCACCCACACGCGGTGCAACTCCCAGCGCATCAGGTCCGGATTGACGTGATGCGGCGTGGTGATATCCGCAGCGTCCTTGTGATAGTTCAACTTGTAAGTGTTGTAAGGAACGATCATTTCCTTCTTGCCGACGAGCTTGAAGTCGTAACGGTCCAGTGCACCGTTGAATACCCAGGCATCGTCATAGGTCGAAGCACCGGCCGAGCCAGGGTTTGGCGTGTCGTAGGCGATATCCGGTGCGAGTTTCACGCGGCGCTGACCTGGCAGGTATTGCCAGCCACGACGCTCCATTTTCAGAGGGTTGACGGCATCCTGCACCAGGATGGCTTCGCCTGCGCGACGGGCCGGGGCCTGGTAATAGAGTTTGGTCTTGAAGAACAGATCCGTCTCTTTCGCCGGTTCCGTACGCTTCGGATCGTACAGCGGGTACTCCAGATAGCCATTACCGGTCGTGGCCAGAATAGCCCGGCCGGAACTGTCGACGTTCCAGGAGTCATATTTGATATTGGTGGCATACCCCTGATAACGCAGCAGGTGATTCCACATGGCCTCATAGCCATCTTTCGGGATCGGGAACGGAACGCCCGGCAACGCGTTTTCCAGTGCTACCCCGCCTTCGAGTGTTTTGGTGCCGACGGCATTTTTTGCGGTGTTATCCAGCAACCGTTGAGGCAGCGCAACGCTGCGATGGGTCGGAAACACATCGACCCGAAACGTCGGGTAACGCTTGAGCAGCTCTTGCGTGGTCGCGGTCAGTTTGTCGGTGTATTGACTGACGTTTTTGCCATCGACGACGACGCGTGGCTTGTCGGCCTCGTAAGGGTCCGGACGGAACGAACTGCCCGGTTGAAAACTGGCCGGCGCCGTGGTGAGACCGCCGGTGTAGGACGGAATGGTGTTGTCGGCATTGCCGGCCTTTTCAGCGCCGACGCCTGTCAGGCTGTTGCCGAGTTTGCCCGCTTCATCGGGGGACACGGCTGCGTGTGCCGCACCCGCGATGGCAACGGTCAATGCAGTGAACAAAAGCGTGTTGACGATCTTCATGGAGTGACTCCTGCTATCAAGCAAAGACTTCGATCAAATGGTCGTTTTGAAGGTAAAAGTGACCATGCCCCGATCCTTGAGCTGAGGCTGAGTACCGCCGAAAGCAGTGGTCTGCCCCGGTACGCAGTTGTATTGGCCGTTCGCCCCTGGTGCGGCGCCCTGGCCCTGTGCACCTGCACCACCGGCTGAACCGCAGGTGTCGAACGGACCAAAGTTGTCCACGTACTTCAGGTCAAACCGGTACTGGTTGTGCACATCCATGCCTACGCCCACCGAGTAACTGCCGGAGTCCTTGTTACCCCCGAGCTGAACCGACGAGTTGCCCGCAAGGCCGACGCTGTAGTTGGCCGGCAGGTACATATCGATGCCGGGGAACACCTGATACCAGGTCGGGTTGAAGTTGACGCCCAGGACGTAGTTGTCCTTGGTGACCTTGTCGACACCGCGATACCAGTCTTCGCCTTTGAACAGCTGCTTGTTCTCGGTGACGTCCAGCCAGCGGCTGTAGGCGAGTTCAACCAGCAAGGTCGAGCTGTCCCAGACCGGTGTCGCACCGAACGTGGTCAAGCCGTTGAGCACCGCGTGCACGGTGTTGCCTCGGGCCACGCCGTTGTCACCATCAAAGCTGCTGCTGAAACCAGGCAAACCGGCAGCACCGGCGGCCGGACTGACCGTTGCCGGCACGCTGGCCAGCGGCATGTTGTGGCGATAGTTCAGGTCGAGACCGACGCTGACACCTTCGATGCTTTTCGACAGGCTGATGCCGTAGATATCGATGTCGTCGACATAGAACTGGTTGTAGCTGCCGGCATTGCCGGAGATCAGTTGTGCAGGGCCGACCGCCGTTGGCTGCAACACCAGGTTGGGCAGAATGTCGGAGGTTTTGCGGTAGTAGAAACCCAGCGTACCCTGCAGCCATTCCGGGCTCCACTTGGCCATCAGGCCGAAGTCGCCTTGATTGTCCGGGGTAAACGTATGCCCGTTGGTCAACCGTAAAAACTGGTTGGCTCCCAGTGGGCCCGGTGTGCCGAACAGCGGGTTTCGGCCGCCGATCAACGACAGGTTGTGCCCGCCATTTTGAATGCCGTCGTTGAACCCCAGATAAGTGCCCGACTCCGGCAACCGCGCGGCGTCCCAGTCCAGGAAGTACTGCGCGGCGAGGGTCAGTTCCGGGTTGATCGTGAAGCTGGTGGACAACTGATTACGCGGAATGAACAGTTCTTTGGCTTCTGTTCCCGGGACCGCCAGCGACTTGGAAATATCCAGGCCGGACTGGCCATAACTGTTGCCATGGGCAAAGGCGAGGATGCTTTCGCCCCAGTAAACGGTGTGCCTGCCGAGCTTGCCGCTGAGCAGTGATTCATCGCCGACTTCAGTGCTGCCAAACACGAAGGCATCAAGGATTTCCGAAGAAGGACCGTTGTAATACCGATCGGCGTAACCACTCTGGTGCCGGGAATCCGGCCGGCCGCTGTTGAGCTGGTTGGTCGAGGCGTTGTCGCTGCCAATATCGTCGTAGGCGTGGTCGTACCAGGTGTTGGCGCTGACACGGAATCCGGCTTTTTCTTTGTAAACCACGTCCAGTTCGGTCAGCACATCCAGTCGTTGAGAAACGGGACTGCCGGAGGAAAAGTTGCGATCCCCGTCATTGTTGTTCCATGAATTGGCCAACTTACTGTTGGGGGCTTCCACGCGCTGGGCATAGTTGAACTTCAGCGTGTTGTCGAAGCGAACCGCAAAGTCTTCATTCCCCGTATTGATCTCGACAGCCCCCACGGGCGCGATGCCCAGGCCGGTGAGAACGGCGGAGGCCAACAACCCTTTGCGAAGGTTTGCATGGCAGATCTTATTATTTTTGTTCATCTAGCTTGCCACCTGCTCTATGGTTTACGAAAAGTCATGGGTTGAATCACGGCGTAATGAGCCTCCTCTCAGGTGCGCTGCAAAAGGGTGACCGACACCGCCCGGCCCAGGGCGGTGCTATGTTGCAAAGCCGTGCGGGCACCAGCGATTTGCCTGCCGTCGGCCATGTCGCGCAGTTGCCAGACCAACTCGACCAGTTGCGCCAACCCGGTGGCACCCGGGGCGTGACCACGTCCCAGCAAGCCACCCGATGGGCACACCGCATTCATCTGTCCTTTCAGGCGGTGTCCTTGCTGCACGAATCGATCGATCTCGTCCTCCCGGCAAAAACCCAGTGCGGCGCTATTGATCATGAAGTCGCCGACGCTCTGGTCGTGCAGCTCAACCACGTCGATGTCTTCCGCACCGAGGCCCGCCTGCTGATAGGCCAGTTGCGCGACTCGCCGGGTGGTCACCCGACCGAGCACATCCAGCACGCACCCCGCTTCCTGCTCTGAAGCGCTGTCACTGCCCCTGACACTGGCCAGCACAGTGACGTCCGCCCGAGCGCCGAAGCGCAGGGCGAAGGCCGGGGTACAGAGCAGGATGGCCGCCGCACCGCAGGCGGGCGGGCACAGATAAGGCGCGAGACAGCCGTCGCGATCCGGCACGCGGTTCAACACGGCGTAGGGATTGCGCCCGGCCTGGGCCCGTGCCCGCTCAAGCACTTGATCGAAGCTGCTTTGAGCAATGCCCATGCGTGTCAATAACCAGCTGGTTTGGGCAGCGAACAGCAGCGCCGGTTGTTGTCGACGCTCGATGAAGCCGATGGGGTTCTCACCCTGCCCGACCTTTGCCGACTCATCGCGAGCGAGATCTTTCAAACCGAAAAACTCACGATTGGAAATGCCTGCCGGCATGCACTCGACACCCACCAACAGGACACATTCAGCCTGACCGCACAGCAGGCTATTGCGGGCCAACTGGAAAGCACTACTGGCCGACGCACAGCCATCGCCCAAGCTGAAAATCGGCATGCCCGAGTAGCCAATCTGCGACAACATCTGCTCGGCGATACCGGCTTCACCGTATACGCAGGAAGTAAACACCTGGTCGACCAGGTCATAGTCGATCCGCGCATCGGCCAGCGCCGCACGGATGGCTTGCCCCGCCAACGCCGCATGACTGTCAGAACCACCCAGCGGTAGAAACGGCACCATTGCTGCACCGGCGATCAGCACTTTTACAGACATGAACCTGCTCCCACTCGCCGATACGTCGGCGCTTTTGTGGGGTCAGACTATTGCGAAGTCGAAAAGCGCACCCCCCCATTGACTGGGGGGGCGATTGGATATCGGATGTGGGGGGGGATTGAAGGATGATCCGAACGGATCATCTCGGGTGGCGGGTTGGCATTAGCCCGCTGTCTCGAGAATTCCCAGCATGTATGCACGCGCGACTACATGCTGTCTTGTGCCGGCCTGGAATTTTCCAAACAGGTTTTTCAGGTGCCACTTCACGGTTTCCTCGCCGACATTCAGCGCCAGGGCGATTTGCTTGTTGGACAGGTTGCGAGCCAATAGCTGCAACACCTCGCGTTCCTTGGGCGTCAAGAGACGACTCGGGGACACGCTCAATGGAGTGGATTCGGGTCGCGCAACAGGTGCGGGCGTAGAGGTCGCCGCAAACAATGGGACCGTTTCACCCTGGAGCGTCTGCTCCCATTTGATCAGGTCCGGATGGGTGTCCTGCACCACGCGTAACATACCGTTTTCTTGCGCGAGGCTGACAGCCTCCAGCAAATGGTCAGTGCCGCCCTGTCCGGTTGCCCTGAGTGCCAGTGCCTTGAGCAGCTTGATCTGCACGATGTCTCGCCCACGACGCAGGTATTCGGCTGTTTCACTGACCTTGTCCAGCACCGCCAGCATAGCCTCCCAATCACGTTGGGCCAGTAAGGCATAAGCGTTGGCTACCCCGGCGAGCAAGTCCAGCTCCGGCCCCAGCAACCCTGCTCGCTCACGGGCAATGACCGGCGTGAAACTGTCCAGTCGTCGCCATAATGCCTGACAGGTATCGCTGCGTCCCTGCAAGGCATGCAGGCGTATTTGCTCTCCCAGGGAGGCAATGCAGAATCGTGGAATATTTCGCTCTTCTCCAAGGGCGAATAACGCCTCGAGCAGATCCTGCCCGCGATGCCCCTGCCCCTGGAGTGAGGCCAGTCGAGCGGCGGCGAGGAAACCCTGCACAATGGCATCGGGGGACGCCAATCGCTCAACGATATCCAGCCTGTTCGCCAGCACCATAGCGGATTCCTGAATTGCCCCCTGTTCCAGCAACACCGTCGCCAGAGCGCTCGCTAGAATGACCGCCACCGGACTACGCCGACCGATGTCCCGTTCGGCATGCAACAGGCTATCGTGCAGCGCAGTGCGCGCCGACACTATTCGACCCTCGTATAAATAAGCGAGACCGACCACCCACTCGCCATACCCGCGTATGGCATCAAGGCCAGGACTACCCGCGTAAATCGCTGCTCGCTGAAAGATTCGCCGGGCTTTCTCCGGTTGTCCCTGCAACAGCGTCAGCCGGGCGATCAGGTTCGCGACCAAGGCTTGCACCGTCATTGAGAATGAAGGCAATCGATCGACCCAAGGCATGATGAGCTCATGCGATTGATCCGGACGGTCCGCAAAGAAGGCGGCGGTGGCGGCGATGGCGGCCGCTTCACAACGTGTCGCCTCGTCGGCGGACGGATGCTGTTCAATCGCAGCAATCAATTGCGCCGCTTCTGCCTGACGCGCTCCCATTGCCAAAGTCCAGGCCGCCGCCAGGCAGATCCGCGGATGCGCCAACACGTCAGCGGAGCCAAGCTCCTCGACCCACTCCAGCACCCGGCTGAATTGCCCTTGCAACGCGACTTCGTACAGGCATTTGCCAATCAACGTATAGGCCGGCTGGGGCATGTCGGCCAACAGATATTGCCGGGCGGCCTGTTCCAGGAAACCGTGTTGTTCCAGCCACACGGCGCCGCGCCGGTGATAACCCTGACGTTCCTCCAACGGCAAGTCGGCAAAACGGCCGAGCAGAAATTCCCGCGCCAATGGATGGATGCGCACCCAGTCACTGTCGATACTTTCAACAAAAATCGGTGTCGAGGCACACAATTCCTTCAGCAATTCACCCGAGCGAGCGTTGCCCGTCAGTGCCTCGCATAACAGGGGCTGGACCATTTCCAACAAGGCAATGCCGGTCAGAAACCGAACCTGCTCCTCCCGAAGATGTGCGAGCAGACCGTCGACGAAATAGCGCTGGATATCACCCAGACAAGTCGACAATCCTTCGACTGCCGCACTCCGATTCGGGCTCTTCTCCAACGCCGAAATCGCTAATTGCAAGCCAAGCGGCCAGCCTTCGGTTATCTCGTGCAGGCGCATGCAGAGGTCGGCATCGACCCTTGCGCCGAAACGATCATTGAGGATGGCGACCGCCTCCTCCACATTCAGTCGTAAAGCCGCTGTCATGATCGTCGTGAAAAGCCCTCTTGCCGCGAGGTCCGCCACTTGCAGATTCAACCGTGTGCGAGAGGCCATGATGATGCGCAAATTGGCCGGCGCGTTGTGCAACAGGTACGTCAGGGAGTAACGGATCGTCAGCTCGGGCAGGGTATCCACTTCATCCAGAATCAATACGGTTTCGCTACCCAGATCGGCCACTTCCGCCAACCACTGCGTCAGCCCTTCCTGTTCGTCACGCCCCAATCCCGCAATAGGCTCGAATGCGCGGGCAAACGACGGCCGACCGCTGCCAATGGCCATGGCAACTCCCAGCCCCTGGACAAAACGCGCACCATCATCCTGTTCATCCAGCGTCATCCAGGCCACCACGGCGCCGTGAGACAAACATTCACGGCGCCATTGGGTCAGCAGAAAGGTTTTGCCGAAGCCTGCCGGCGCTTGAACGGCGATCACCACTTTGTCTGTCAGTTCCTGGGTATGAATACCCAGGCGGCTTCGCATCCGTGCTGATTTCTGACTACGCGGCGGCGTCGTTTTGAGGATCAGTTGGGGCTCTATGCAGTCCATTGTTTCAGACCTGAGTGGTTGAGAGACGCTTACCCAAGGAGCGTCTGAAGGTCCCTGGATACAGTTCCAAACGGCCGAACACTACCATGGAATAGTCCGAGGGCTTGAACTCCCGGTGCAATCCAACGCAAGCCGCTTGCGTACTTTCGGTGCAGTGACCTGCTCGCCACGCCAAAGCTCCGCTACCTTCCAGCCAGGGCTCTGTATTCGGCCGGTGTACTGGCGTGCGCAACCTTGAACGCTGCCGTCAGGTGGCTCTGAGAACTGAAGCCACACTCCAGTGCCACATGCAAAATAGGTAGATCGGTCTGCATGAGCAAATCACGTGCATGTTCCAGTCGTACATTCATCACATAGCGATGGGGCGGCATGCCCATGGCGCGCTGAAACAGCCGTCGGAAATGAGCCGGGCTGACACCCGCCTGGCCAGCCAGTGTGCTGATCGAGAGTTCCTGCCCCAGATGCTCGCGAATGAAGACCAGGACTGTATGCAGGCGCGCCAGATGAATATGCGGCGGATAAATACCTCTGCTCGCGTCAACGCGTAGCGCACGATACACCTGCTCAAGCATGACCATGGCCAACCTTGCCATGAACCCCTGATCAGCCCCTTTCCCAAGACTTAGCTCATCCATCAATTGCCGGGCCGCTGCGCTCACCAAACCATCACTGACGGGCAATGGTGCCTGCGCGCCAGCGCATAGCTCACGCAATTGTCGAAACACGCCATCAGTGCGCTCGGGCAGATAAAAAACCGCGAAATCAATGCTGCCGGAATAGTGCCATTGAGTGGCACAACCTGCAGGCAGCAGCATTGACAAGCGCGGCATCGATGTTGAGCGCAACTCGCCCCCTGCCCCCTCATCCGCCCGCGAGCCACCGAACTGGGTCAGCAGGGCCATGAAGTCAACGGGCGGGACGGTTAGATCAGTCGTATGCAGGAAATAGCGCTCCGCATACAAGGGGATGTCACTGCACACCAGGCCGCCCAGCAAGGGCAATCCCAGTGTTTCATGGACCTGTTGTTGCGGATTCATGGGCATCTCGGGATGAGCATATTTTGACAAATATGACCGCTTTTCAGGTGAGTTGTCGATGTCGGAAAGAACAATAATCAACCGAATTTCCGCCGCTCGCATCAGTGCGAGGCAGATCGATCACAACGCCAGGTGAGGCCTTCACAATGATCACATTGCACGAAACCCTGCGATTGCCTGCCGTCGGTCTGACTGGCTTTGAAACGCCGCTGACTGAAGAAGAGCGCGCCATACAGCAGGCGGTGCATCAGTTTGCCAAGCACGTACTACGCCCCATCGGCCACGAGCTCGACAAAATGAGTGCCGCCGACGTGTGCGCACCAGACTCACCATTCTGGTCGGTGTTTCAAGAGGCCGCCAAGCTCGGTATCGAGCCAACTTTCTTCTCTCAGTTCGAACCCCAGACCGCTGTTCGTCTTGAGTCACTGATCGGCGAGGAAATGGGCTGGGGCGATGCCGGCCTGGGGATTTCACTGGTTGTCTGCGGTGCGCCCTTGCAGATGGCCATGGCCGCCGGTAATCAGGAGCTCGTAGAGCTCTGCACCAACAAGATCGGCTGCTGGATGGTTACTCATCCAGACAAAGGCAGCGATCTGATGATCTACGACATGAAGCGCGAATGGCCGCCCGGGCAGGAAGGCAACAAGGGCAGCCTCTGCGCCAAAGTCGGCAAGGACGAGATCGTTATCAATGGCCAATGTTCGGCCTGGGTTTCAAACGGTGCCGTGGCGCAAGTCGCGCTGGCTCACATCACCGCTGACTATGGTGACGGCTACTTCGATGCCGATGGCCGACCCCACGGCGTCGCTGTGATCATCCCGCTCGACCTGCCCGGTATTTCACGCGGCAAGCCGCTGGACAAAATCGGCCAGCGCGCCCTGCCACAGGGTGAAATCTATTTCAGCAACGTGAAAATACCACGCCGCTTTGCCGTCGCCCTGAAAGATCAATATTACGGCAACCAATCCTCGGCCTGGTCCTACGCCGGTACGCACATGTCGCAGGTGTTCACCGGCGTTGCCCGCTCGGCCTTCGAAATGGCTTTGCAGTATTGCCATGAACGTAAACAGGGCGGCCAGTTGCTGATCGACCATCAGCTCACGCGCTACCGCCTGGGCGACATGATGCGACGCGTCGAACTGGCACGCGGCGTCGCTCGGCGGTCACTGGCCTATGCGCGTTTGTCACCGTGCGCGCACCCCTACGCGACAGCTTCAGCAAAGGTGACGGTCACCGAAGAGTGCATGAAGGTTGCCAACGAGGCGCTGCAGCTGTTCGGTGGCGCAGGTACCTCACGTGAGTACCCGATTGAAAAGATCTTCCGCGATGCCCGTTCTGCACTGATCGAGGATGGTGAGAACACCATCATCACGATGCGCGTTGGCCTCTTGTGCCAACAGCTCTATGCCGAAGGCTGGTCACAGAATTGATGTTTGCAGCTATCCAATAACCAAAAAACAAGAGACGCAAAAATGGCTAAATTCCCCGTAGTTGTCTATGGCGCCAGTGGCTACACCGGCATGCTGACCATGGACTGGCTGATCGACCAGAACATCCCCTTCACCGCTGTGGCGCGCGATGCCAAGCGTGCCCAGGAAATGATGGCGCAACGTGTGGTACGCCTGGAGTCCGCGACCTATGAAATCATCGAGGCCGAGCACAACGTCGAGTCGCTGAGCGCCGCCTTCAAGGGGGCCAAGGTTGTCTGCAACACCGTTGGGCCCTTCGTCAACTTCGGTCTGACCACCGTCGAGGCCGCGCTCAAGGCCGGCTGCCACCACATAGATACCACCGGCGAGCAAAGCTACGTACGTCAGGTTCGCGAGCAATTTGGCGAGCTCTATCGTCAGGCTGGCCTGCTGGTTTCGCCATCGCTGTCCTACATGTTCAGCTTCTCCGAGATCGCCGCCGAACTGGCGCTGGAAACCCCCGGCATCGACGTGCTGGAAACCGCCGCCCTGTGCCGCGGCCCGCGTGATGTCGCAGGGGTCAGCCTGGGCTCGGCGGCCTCGATTTTCGAATTGTTCCACAGGGAGCAGTTCTACCTGTGGGAAAACAAGCTGGTGCAGCACCCCGCTACCGCTTCGTTCAACATTGTCGACCCTAACTTCATGCAGCCGGTTTTCTGCCTGCCTTGGGGGGGAACCTCGCTGCCGATTTACTTCGAGCATGATCCGCGCGTGCGCGCCTGCACCTCCGCGGTCGGTTTCTACGACAACAACGTGATGCCGATGGTGCATGGTCTGAGCCAGAAGTGGGAAGCGGAATACAAGCACCTGTCCAAGGAGCAGCAGGACGCAGTGGTGAGGAGCCTGGTGGAGGCCACCACGCCGAGCATGCCGCCCCGCGAACGCACCACCTTGCAGCGCAGCGTCGACATCGCTATCGGCCGCGGCCACATGACTGCGGTGCGCGCTACCGTGCATGGCGTCACACCCTATATTTCCACCGGAGCCCTACAGGCCGCGGCGGCGGTCAAGCTGCTCGATGGCGACACCAACAAGGTCGGCTTCGCTTCCGGCTCCAAAGCTTTTGGACACCGCTATCTGCTCGGTTTCCTGGAAGAGCGCGGCCTGGCCCGTGCCACCGTTACCAAACTCTGATAACCGGCACAGGAACCACTTATGGCCATCATCGACTTTTACGACCGCGGCTGGGGCATCAACCCTGCCGGGGTCGCCTACATCCAGGGCGAGCGCTCTTACACCTTCAACGAAATCGGCGAGCTCTCGTGTCGCATCGCCAACAAGCTGCTCGCACTGGGCTTGCCGAAGGAAACCAAGGGTGCCGTCTGGTCAGGTAACGACGTCACCGCCTGGGCCTGCACACTGGGTCTATGGCGCGCCAACATGACCTGGATTCCAGTCAACGCGCGCAACTCCAGCGAAGAGAATCACTACATCCTCGACGCATTCGACTGCGAGGTGATGTTCTACCAGAACGACTTCGCGCCAATCATCACCGAACTACGGCCCAGGCTGCCGAAGATCAAACACTGGATCTGTATCGATGCCGATGCTGTCGATGCACCTTCGCTGGAGCTATGGAGCGCCGGTCAGCCGGCGAGCCGTCCCGAAGTCGCCTATGACATGGACGACGTGGTGGCGGTCTCGCCCACTGGTGGCACTACGGGCACGCCAAAGGGAGTGATGAACACCCACCGCAGCGTGCAGACGTTCATTGCCCACTTCATGCTGACCTGTGCTTATCGCAATGGTGAAAAGCCGGTGAATATGGCCGCTGCACCGATGACCCACACTGCCGGCCTGTTGGCCGTACCCTGCACGGCGCAAGGCGGCACTGTCGTGGTTATTACCAAACCCGATCCGGCATTGATGTTGAACGCCATTGCGCAGCACAAGGTCAGCGAGCTCTTTCTGCCGCCAACGGTGATCTACAGGCTGTTGGAAATTCCCGGTATCGAGAAACTGGACTTCTCCTCGGTGAAGTACCTGATGTATGGCGCTGCTCCGATGTCGGTAGACAAGCTGAAGAAAACTATCGAGATTTTCGGCCCGGTCATGACCGGCGGCTATGGTCAGACCGAAGCACCGGCCAGCATCGCCAACTTTCGTCCCGACGAGCATCTGGTGGGTGACCAATTCGCCGACGATGAACGCCTGTCCTCGGTCGGCCGCCCCAACCCGCTGGTGCGCGTCGAAGTGATGAGCGACACCCACCAGATCCTGGCGCGCGGTGAAACCGGTGAAATATGCGTGCGTGGCGACCTGATCATGAAGGGTTACTACAAGCAGCCGGAGAAGACCGCCGAGACCATCGTCGACGGTTGGCTGCATACCGGCGACATCGGCCATATCGATGCCGAAGGCTATCTGCACCTCACCGATCGCAAGAAGGACATGATCATTTCCGGCGGCTTCAACGTCTATCCCAGCCAGGTCGAGCAAGTGCTGTGGGGACATC
Source organism: Pseudomonas sp. GV085 (assembly GCF_003050925.1). GTDB lineage: Bacteria > Pseudomonadota > Gammaproteobacteria > Pseudomonadales > Pseudomonadaceae > Aquipseudomonas. Next base: position 40,240 of record NZ_QAOV01000007.1, read on the forward strand.
CGGCCGTTCAGGACTGCGCCGTGATTGGCGTGCCCGATGAGAAATGGGGCGAGGCCGTCAAGGCCGTGGTCGAGCTCAACCCAGGCCAGGAAACCACCGAGCAGGAGCTTATCGAGCTGTGCAAAGCCAGGCTGGGCAGCGTGATGGCACCGAAGTCTGTCGACTTCACTACCAGCCTGCCACGCAGTCCGGTGGGCAAGGTGCTGAAAAAAGAACTGCGTCAGCCGTATTGGGAAAACGCAGCTCGCAAGATCTGACACAACCGGAGGGGTGCGAACTGGACACCGACCAACTGAATATAAGGAATTTTCAATGAGCAATATCTATATCGCCGGCATCGCCATGACCGTCTTCGGTCGCCACACCGAACGCAGCCTCGACGACTTGGCACGCGAAGCTTTCCAGGGCGCATTGAAGGACGCCCACTGCAGTGCCGCCGATCTCGATATCGCATTTTATGCCGGCATGACCAATGGCCCATTGCAAGGCCAGCTCTCGATCCCCGGTCAAGTCGTGTTCAGCAAGATCGGTATTCAAGGCATTCCTATCTATAACGTCGAGAATGCCTGCGCTTCGGGTAGCTCAGCCTTCAATCTGGCCGTGCAAAGTCTCAAGGCCGGTACGGCCAGTATCGCGCTGGCGTTGGGTGCGGAAAAGATGAACATCCCGGATAAACTGAAAGCCCTCTCGCTGTTCGAGGCTGGATGGGATGTTTCTCGCGCCGAAGAGAATTACCAGATATTGGTGAAAATGGGCGAAGGCGTGGTGCCGCCCGCCGGGTCGGAATCGGACAAGCCTTACAGCAAATTCATGGCCATCTATGCCGCATTATGCCGTCAGCATATGAAAACCTACGGCACCACGCAGCGTCAGATCGCAGCGGTGTCGGCGAAAAACCACACCCACTCGGTCCATAACCCTTACTCGCAATTTCGCAAAGCCTTCGGTATCGACGAAATCCTTGCCGCCCCTCCGATCACCTACCCACTGACCCTGCCGATGTGCGCGCCTCTGTCGGACGGTGCGGCAGCAGCCATCCTGTGCACCGAGGAAGGACTCGCACGCATCGGTGCCGACAGGAGCCGCTGCATCAAGGTAGCGGCCAGCGTCATCCGTAGCTTCAGCCACCGTCGGCTCGATCAGCCGGAACTGAACGTCGGTCACCTGGCAGCTAACCTGGCTTATGAACAGGCGGGCCTGGGGCCGCAAGACATGCATGTCGCCGAAGTCCATGACGCCTCGGCGATGGGCGAAATCATTCAGGTCGAAAACCTGGGCCTGGTCCCGTTCGGTCAGGGCGGACCTGCGGCTGAACGTGGCGAATTCACGCTGGGCGGGCGCATCCCTGTCAATACCTCAGGTGGCCTGGAATCGAAAGGACATCCACTCGGCGCTACCGGGATCGGCCAGCTCTACGAACTGGTGACGCAACTGCGCGGGGAGGCTGGCGCACGCCAGGTACATGGTGCACGCCACGCAATCCAGGAGAACGGCGGCGGTTTGCAGGGCATTGAGGAGGCAGCCGTCGCGATCCACATTCTCAGCAAATAGTGCTTGTCAGAAAAAATGTGTAGCGGCGAAACCAATCAAAACAAAAAGGATAAAAACATGTTCCAAGACAAAGTAGTCGTCATCACTGGCGCAGGATCCGGCATTGGTCGGGAGTTGGCTATCCAGATGGCGCAAGCTGGCGCACATGTCGCCCTGTCGGACATCAACCAGGTGGGTCTCGACAAAACCATGAAGCTATTGCCTGACGCCAGCAACGCGAAAGGTTACCTCCTGGACGTATCGTCCTGGGACGCCTTCCAGGCCCATGCTGACGAGGTGAAGCGCGATTTTGGCACGGCGCACTTCGTCATCAATAACGCAGGCGCCGCAGTCATCGGGACAGTTGCCAACACCTCCATCGATGAGTACGAGTGGCAACTCGGTATCAACCTGTGGGGCGTGTTGTACGGTACCAAAGCGTTCCTGCCGATGATGCAGGCCCAGCGAGAAGGCTGCATCGTCAACATTTCCAGCGTATTTGGCCTGGTGGGTTTCCCGATGCAAAGCGCCTACAACATGTCGAAGTTCGCCGTACGTGGTCTGACCGAAGCATTATGGTCGGAACTCGAAGGTAGCGGTGTACGCGCCGTGTGTGTGCACCCCGGAGGAATCCGAACCAATATCGAGAAGTCCGGACGACGTTGTAAAGCCGCCGGTAGTACAGAAGAAAAGTTCAAAGCGCTTGCCGACAAGATGCTGCTGACGCCGCCGCAGGATTGTGCCGGCGACATCATCAGGGGGCTGCGCAACGGAACCAAACGCATTATCACAGGGAACAAGTCGAGCACCTTGTTCTGGATAAGCAGGCTGTTCCCCAATAGCTATCCGGCATTGCTCAAGCTGCTTGGCTGAGACCCAAAAGTTGCAGGATGTCTCTGCGTGATGCGAGGCGTCACCACCTCTCAGGAACGATCCCATGACCGACAGTTATACCCGCAAGCTGTTTATTTCTGCCGCTTGTTTCAACGTACTCGCGGGCCTTCCACTACTCGTAGCCCTACAACCGGTAGCTGCACTGTTGGGGCTGCAAATTACCCCCACCTCAACCCTCTTCATTCAACTCACCACGTGCCTGGTTATCATATTCGGCTGGGCCTATTGGATGATCGCTCGCGATCCGCTGCACTATCGCCCCTACATCCTGCTCGGGATAATCCTGAAAGTACTGTTTGTCGTGGTGGTTTATGGCCACTGGCTGGCGGGCAGCATCCCGTGGCCATTGCCAGTAGCGGCATCGGGTGACATCGTCTATGCATTACTGTTCTGGCGCTATTACCAGCATGCCGAGCGTTGAACGGTTGCGGTAGGGACGGCAGTTACCTGCCGCCCCCCCGCTCAGATCCGTACGTGCGGAACTTACGTGCGGAACTACCGCATACGGCTCCTGCCTCGTGTATGTGACGCGGCTTCATCATCGACGCAAGTTACGAGGATGTCTGGCTATCCCACCTTGCGCGATCACACGACGTAACCGCACGTAGTCCGCTTCGGCATGTCGAATGGCGTAGCCTATGTTCTGAAATGGGTCGTATGGTCAATGAGTCGTTTAGGAGCTGTTCCCGTTGAAATCCGATTTAATTGACCCAGACACAAAGTATGCAAGCGCGGCAGACCCTGCCCTCGGCCATATTCCGAACGATCTGATAGCGGCTATCCAGAATGTGTACAAGCCGGCGGGAATGCAATTGACGGATCAGGCTCTGCGCGAGGCTGAGAGTGCCGAGTATGGTGCCTCCCGCTTTGGCCTCGACGGACACTCCATTGTCTTCCGTGTGGCTAAAACAACGCCGACGAAGATTGGACAGTTCGTCACAATATGGAAGCGCCCGACGTCAGGCAGCACCATTGCGCCTCTCGATGTCGATGACGGCGTAGCCTTTGTTGTGGTGAGTGTGTTCGATGCAACGCATCGCGGACAGTTTGTTTTCGACCAGAAGATACTGGTATCAAAGGGCATCATGGCGATTAACGGTAAAGGCGGTAAACGCGCCATCCGCGTTTATCCACCTTGGGTCAAACCCGTCGCCAAAGAGGCCGTTAGGACACAACAATGGCAACTACGATACTTCCTTCCTCTTGAACAAAGCGCAAGCGCCGATCCCGTGCAGGTGCGTCGGCTATTTGAAGTTCAAGATCCTTATCCGTCATTACCGGCAAAGGAGCAGTCATACCCGCAGGAATTACAGCACCCTGGGTCGGAGAAGACTGGGGGGCGCGCGTCATCCGTCGGCTAGTGCTCACCGGTAGCCGACCAACGCCATTGCGAATAGCTCGGAAATCAAACGGCTGCTTGCAATTGGCAAGCAGCCGCAAGTTCGCGTTACTTCGATGCCACCACTGCCGGTGGCTGCCAGCTACCGCTGCCTGCGGGAAGAATCGAAGGCGCCGTGGCCTTCGGCCAATAGAGGCGCATCACCAGATAGACCGTGTCGTCAGGCGCCGGCAACCAGTTGGCCTCCTTGGCCTTGCCCGGCGAATCCTTCTGGATGTACAGGGTCAGCGAGCCATCCGCGTTCTTCTTCATCGCCGACAGCATCGGCGAATTGATCAGGTAGCGGTTGAGCGGGTTCTTGATCAGCAGCTGGCTCTTGCCGTCGTACATGGTCACCGACCAGAAGGCATTGACCGGCGGCAGTTTGCCGGCCGGGAAGGTCAGCGTGTAGTTGCGCTTGCCGGTATCGAGCGTCTGGCCGCTGCCGTCGGTGCGCGTGTAGGGGTACGTCGCCTCGGTGGCGTCGTTGCCGTACAGACCGCCCTTCGCGGCGCCAGCCCGCATCAGCCAGTCGCTTTTGTAGAACGCCTGGTCGCCGAAGAACGCGCCGACGTTCCAGCCGTTGATGTTCTTCATGCCGCTCGCGAGGAACTTGTCGACCTGCTCGTCGCCGGCCTTCATCCCCAGCAGGATCGCGGCCTTGTGCTCGAGCGAGAGGTCCTTGAATTCGAAGCTGCGACCGGGGCCTACGCCGATGCTGGCCAGCTTCGCCCGGATCGCCTTGTCCTCAGCCGATGGCGGCACATACTCCAATGCGGCCGACAGGTACTCAAAGAAGTTGGCCTTGATGCCCTCCGTGGTGGCCGGCACGAAAGCGATTTTCGGCGCAGCGGGCGGCGCGGGTTGATGGAGGAAGGCGGACAGCGGCTGGATCTTGTAACCCGCCTGCAACTTCACGACATTCGGCATGTCGGCCGGATTGAACAGCTGGGTGCGGATCAGCGTCAGTGCGAAGGGCGTCGTGGAGCTGAACACCTTGTCGATGCCTGGCGGTGTCGCCCCCTTCCAGTCGGGACCTGCGATCAGATAGCTCCCGGCCGCGCTGGCCGTCGCCCGGCTGCCGATGTAACCGTAGTTATAGGTGTTGCCGTCGATCAACTGCACCGAGTAGTAACGTTTTTTGGAGACGGCCGGCACCGTGATCACCAGCGGCTCGGCGCGCAGGTCGGCCCAGAGTATCGAGTACGGGGTGTCGCTGTTGGGCGTAATGACGGCCGTATCGGCGGGAGTAGAAACCCGATGCTCGTTGTACAGCTGGTTGAAGGGGGCCTTGAACTGGCTGGAGCTGGCGTCCACCGCGAATTCGTTCATCACGGCGTAGTTCATGACCAGCGGCAAGCCGTAGATAAAGCCTTCCTCGGCGATCGCCTTGGTCTGCTCCAGACTCGGCGCGGCCACGCCCTTGGCCACATCCGCCTTGTCGGCCTGCGCGATCGGATCGTTCTTGCCCGCACACCCCGCGAAAAGCGTTGAACCCACGACGACGACCGCCGCAGCCATGGTCCAGCCCCTGTTAAACTTCCTGTTCATTTTCACCTCAATAGCCATGGGCGCATTGCTGTCGTGAGTAGTCATGTGGTCATGGCTTCGCTTATTGATATTTTTAATTCTTTAGCGTAAAGCGGCTTGTACCTGGGCCTCTCTTGATGGACCCATGTTTAAATACCGAGGCGTCTGCAAAACCCGAAGTGATTCGCACCGACCAGAGTTGCGCAGAAGCCCCAAATAACCTTAACTGCCTTGCGGTACTACTCGGGCATCATTGCCAGAACCTTCGATGTAAACGTTCATGCCTTTACCCAAGGACGGATTGATCGGCTGAGTCACCGATACCAACACGCCGTTTCTTACTCGCACGATGATCTGTTGTGCCTCTATCGGTTGGTCATACTTTTTCTTTTCTGCGTAATTACCGCCCGCAGCACCGGCGAGTGCACCGGCAACCATGGCGACATCACGGCCGGTGCCATGACCAATCAAGCTGCCGATAGCGAGACCACCGAGGCCGCCGAGTACGGCGCCGACGCCACTGTCATGATTGGTCTGCATCTGCGCCAACGATATCTGCTCGATCTTGCCTGAGCGGATCTCGGTTTCACCGGCACCGCCATCGGTTGATCCTACGACGGAGCAGGCACTGACCAGCACAGTCATCAACGTGACCGTCAACCTGAACAGGATTGATTTCATTGCGGTATACCTCGTTATTGGTGTTTAACTTGCGAAGTTGAATCGTTTCCATGTCACGAACCCACTGATCGTCCGGGCATCGACAGATGCACAAGCGCTTAACGCAAGTACACTGGCGAGCGATGCAAAAAGTAACGGTCTTTGCAATCTAAAGGGTCGAAGCGATGAATAGCGGCCCATGTCAGCAATCCTGTGCTTGAGCACTTTTGAACCGCCAATGGCTATTGGCGATTCAAACGAAACTTAACTGCGGATGAACGCCCAAAGATCGACGTTCAATTTGTCGATTGCAGCCTTGAAGTCCTTGGCGGTGACCTGCTGGCTTTCGTTTTCCAGTGTCGTGCCAAACACCTTGCGCACCATTTTGGCCACGGTCTGGTTGGTTTTCGCATCGATGAGCTCGGCCTCGATGAACAGGTTGGTGTCTTGGTCGCGGTGACCGGTGGCGGCCTGTGTCGCGCCGACAACGGCCGCAACGGGTACGACTTCATACCATTTCATGCCTTCGTTGGAGGCACTGACCCCGGTAATTGCCGCCCGCATGATCAGGGCCCGGGAACCCGCCGGGGCGGATGAGGAGTTGGACACTACACGGTATTTCTGACTCAACGTGGTATGAGCCTTGCTGCTCATGTAGTTCTGAATGTCGGTCAGCGTCTGTTGATTGACTCGCTCATTAGGCTTGGGCGCTGGGTAGAACTCCAGCTTGTTGAACACCACCGTGTCGTAAGCATTCGAACTCCAGGACGGACTGGTCCAGCGCATCACTGTTCCACCGCTGGGTGTTTTGACTTCCTGCAGGTTGTTGTAGTTGTCCAGGAAGCCGGAATACTGGGTTTGCTCAGTGACTTTCGAGGTACAACCGCTCAACAAGACGCCGGTCAGTGCAGCACCGATCAGCAAATTTCGGGATAGATTCATAGTGGTGTTTACTCCTTGGATGAAATCGTCGTTCTTTCGTTTAGAAGACATCAGAATCGCCAGGTCATGTTGCCGGCCAAGGCTTGAAGATGGTCGAGGGGCCTTGGGCACGGGCGGCGGCACCGGCGTTGGCGAGGCCGGCGTTATCGGTGCCGATTTCGTAGAGCATGATGCCGCCGGCCCAGGCTTGCTGGCAGCACAGGGCAAGTAGCGCAGAGGCGGGCAAAATCGCTGTTCTGGTATTCATGAATCATCCTTGATAGATACCACTTTGGATTAAGTGGTCGATCGCCCCCCCCCCCCCGGGGGCATCAATAAGCCGCCACGCGCAGTCTCAACCCCAACTAACCATAGACTAGTTGTGGCGGTTTATGGCCACTGGCTGGCGGACAGCATCCCTTGGCCATTGCCGGTGGCGGCATCGGGTGACATCGGGTGACATCGGGTGACATCGGGTGACATCGGGTGACATCGTCTAAGCATTACTGTTCTGGCGCTATTACCAGCGTGCCGAGCGTTGAACTACGCAGAGAAAAGAACACACCGATAAGCAATTGACCGAAAAGCAGCTTCCAGTTGTGGAGGTAGCTGCGGGATTGGAGGGGGCGTCCATTTCATGGCCAAAATCACAATCAAAGAACTCGAGTCGCTGACCATCAACGATGCCGGCCGCATCCTCCGGGAGGATGGCAATCTGGCCGCTCGAACCTCCTTGCGTAAGGACAGCGCGTCGGTCAGCCGTTTCTATCGCTATCGTTGAGGCGATCAGAACAAAGAGTACGCCCTCGGGTCCTGGCCGCGCTTTGCTCCCTTCCTCGCGGGTGGGGATTATCCACGCTGAGTCGAAGCAGATCCGACTCATCACCCACCGTGAGAGCCAAATCTTTTCTTGTGGGTAAAGTCCAGGTAACGAGCAGCACAGTGACAGCACCGGACAAGGCAATTACAATTTGATTAACATCTAGCGACTTGAGCGATTGAATACCCCCATGGAAAGCAAGACTGCGCGCCTCACTGTGCTCATTGATCCCGTCAAGAAAAAAGCTTTCGAGGAACTCTGTGCGGCACAAGACCTGACGTCTTCACAGGTTGTCCGCCAACTGATTCGTGACTACCTGGACACCCACGGTGCCAGCTATTCGACCAAGAGCAAGCATGCCGCCAGCACCAAGTCATGACCTGACACGGGCGGTAAGCCTTTAGAGGGTCGACGGACCCTCTGCAATACTGACCGCGCTAGCCAGCGCGGTGTTGAAGTCGGCGTGGTAATGCTCCGTGCCGATTGCTTGCAAGATACCCACCCTATCGAGTTTGTGGAGCACCTTCGCGTTCGCTTCGCAGAGTTTCACCACGATATTGCGCTTGTGCAGTTGCTGAATGACCTCCTCCAGCACCTGCAAGCCAGTGATATCCATGAACGGTACACGCTTCAAGCGAATGATCAGCAGACGTGGATCGGTATGGGTCTGTGCCAAGACACGCTCGAAGGTCTCTGCCGCGCCAAAGAACAATGGCCCTTCAATCGTATAAATCAATGTCCCTGGCGGCAGACGAGTGTGCCCATTGGCCCTCAGCTCTTCTTCCAGCTCGTGCTCGACTACCTGTTGCACCTCCACAGATGAGGCCATGCGGCGCAGGAAGTGCAGCATCGCAAGAATGACGCCTATATTCACGGCGATCACCAGGTCACTGAACACTGTGAGGCTGAACGTGATGAGCAGGATAGCTACGTCTGCGCGTGGGGCCCGCTGGATCATGCGCTTGAAGTGCTTCAACTCGCTCATGTTGTACGCGACCACGAAAAGAATGGCGGCCAGGGAGCACAGTGGGATGTTTGAGGCCAGAGGCGCCAGAAACAGAATGATAAGCACCAACGTGACCGCATGCGTAATGCCGGCCAGCGGGCTCGTGCCGCCGTTACGGATATTGGTTGCAGTACGGGCAATGGCTCCGGTCGCTGCGAAACCGCCAAACAATGGCGTGACCAGATTAGCCACTCCCTGACCGATCAGTTCCTGATTGGAGTCGTGCTTGGTGCCTGCCATGCCATCGGCCACCATTGCGGACAGCAGTGATTCGATTGCTCCAAGCATGGCGATAGTGAACGCCGGACCAATCAAGTCGATGACGCGAGACAACGTGATTTCAGGCAGGCTCAACGCTGGAAGGCCTTGAGGTATTCCCCCAAATGCGCTGCCGATCGTGGCTACCCCCTCGAAATGAAAGGTTGACTGTATCGCTGTAGCGACCGCCATTGCGACCAATGGGCCAGGTAGCCGTTTGAGTCCGGGGACTTTGGACGCGGTGATGACCAGGAAAAGACTAAGTACCGCCAGCAGGCTCGTGGCCATGTGAAGATCCGGGAGCGCCTGGAGCAAATGCCAGAGCTTTTCATGGAAATGCTCTCCACTGATCTTCGGTAAACCGAAAAAGTCTTTCCACTGTCCGACCCAGATGATCACGCCGATGCCCGCAGTGAATCCGACTATCACCGGGTCAGGGATAAACTTGATGATTGCACCGAGGCGGGCTATCCCCAGCAATAACAGCATGGCCCCCGCCATCATCGTGGCGATTTGCAAACCGTCAACACCGTGCTTGGCGGTGACCCCCGCCAAAATCACGATGAACGCACCTGTCGGCCCCGCAATCTGCAAGCGGCTTCCGCCAAAGAGTGAAACCAGCAGGCCACCGATGATTGCGGTGTAGACGCCTTGCTCAGGTTTGACCCCGGATGCAATGGCAAACGCCATGGCAAGGGGGAGCGCCACGACCCCGACGATCACGCCAGACACCAAATTGCGGAGCCAATGCTCTCGCCTCAACAACCCCGCCTTCCATGCCTCACCTATCGCAATCATGGCTAGCCCCTCAGTGGATGCATGTGCATAATATTAACATACAGTGATAATTGAAATGCCCTTGATCCACCGCTTCGTGCGGTTGGAGATGTCTATAGTTAACGTTCAGATGGAGCTGGGCGGGCATGCACTGCAAATAGAGAATCTTGAAAGCGCGTGTAGCGTGGTGACTGACATGAATCGTAAAGCTGTGAGAAGCAAACACGCCGAAGGCGTGACCTTTGACACCCATGTGATCGCGAATCCGACCAACCCCAAGGAGTGGATCGTGTTCTTCAAGAAGGACGCCGGGAGAAGTTATTTCCTGGTTGATGACAATGAGGAAGTCGAGTCTTTCGGGCATCTGGATGACCTGATCGCCGAGCTTCGAGACTTGGGCCTCAAGACCGCTGAAATCCATTTCTAAAAATCATGGCTGATCGGTACAGGCAGACTGAACCTCGCCCTCATACCTGCCTGTTTGTTCTACATGACGGATCCGATTGAACTCGGGACCTCCGGTAAAAAAGCCGGGCAACTCAATCGCCGGTCAGATAAGCGTGCAACTACACGGGAGTGGCTGCTTCTGGCCGATTCTGTTGAAAACAGTCGGCCTGCCCAAACTCCCTGATCTTTGACTGGTGAAGACGCTTTTTTTGCACACTGCTACGTGAAATCCGAGCCCGGAAGCCTCTGCCGAAAGTAAAGATTTCAATCTCGGACGCATACTTTTCTACTGCGCAAACCATGGTCGACTTTTCAACAGAATCGGCCAATAGCCGACGGTGACGGCAGGCAAAACTCGACCCTGATCGGCCAGTCGCGCATCGACGACATTGTGGGAAACTCCATGTTATTGAGCTCGTTTGACGACTACTCGTCCATTCATCCACGAAGGCTCTACTTCGACGGTCGTTAGAAAACAAAAAGAATTCATTAGGTTTTAATGCGGGCAAGCCTGTCCGCCCCCTCGATATTGGCAATGCCGGTGATAGGCTGCGACGGCGCCTAACAGTACCTCTCCAGCGGCAAGGACTCGAATCTGATAGAGGCTTACGTCTCTATTGCTTCTTCTAGCGCCCCCCCTTTGCGCCACGCATAGATCCTCGCCGATTGTTCGAGTGGCCTAATTGATACGGCAGCGAACCGGCAACTTTTTTGAAGGGAAAAGTTGCCCATAGCCGGCGCCATCACATCCAGGAAATTGGCACATTCGATGCCAGTTCTAATTACCGTAACGAGTGTTGCGTTAAATAGGCCTGGCTGCTAGGATCAATCTCACCTTAGTAAAATTTCGTGGGAGAAAGCCGCTATGCAAGACTCTCTGCGCAAGGCACTCCAGGAAGACGGAGCAGTCCTGATCAAAGGACTTCTGAGCGAGGAGCAACTAGCTCAGTGTCGGACTGCCTATGACTGGGCAGTCGAGAACCACGGCCCCAACGCGTTTCGAATGTTCGATGGGACCTTGCAGCAGTCGCACGTCGACAACGCCAATCCGCTCGCCAAGGAGCGCCTGGAGGAATTGGTGTCTTCCCTCCCCTTTGGCCAGTTGTTCGCACACCTCTGGGGTTCCGAAAACGTCTGGTATTTCGCCGAGGAAGTGTTCCTCAAGGCCGGCGGACGCGGTTCGCGCACACTCTGGCATCAGGACACCTCTTATTTGCCCTGGGCCGGCATGCATTGGGGCAATGCATGGATCAGCTTCGAATCCGTTCCCAAGCAGAATGCATTGGAGATCATTCGCGGCTCACACCGCGGAACGCGTTTTGATGGCACCACCTTCCTCGACCCGAACGACCCAACCCAACCCTTGCATGGAGGCGGCACGCTGCCACGCCTTCCCGATATCGAGGCTGAGCGCGAGCAGGCGCCCGATGCGTACGAAATTCTGTCGTGGGCAACGGAGCCCGGGGATGTGGTCGTGCTCCATCCCGGCTCGCTACACGGCGGCGCGCCGGTCGACGAAGTCTTCCCGGATCGCCACACCTTTGTCTTCCGCTTCTTTGGTGACGACGCAACCTTTAACCCCCTGCCGGACCACAGTGATGCGGGTTATCCGAAGGAAGGCGTTCTCTTCACCGAAGAATTGATGACCTTGAAGCCGGGAGAACCCTTCCGTCACCCCACCTTCCGCCAGCTCGTATGATCGGAGATCAAGCAATGAGTACCCAGAACCTGAAACGGCAAACCATCACCCCTCCCCAATCCCAAGTGTTCTACGATAACTATCACTTTCCGCAAGCGACGCGTGTCGGGGACATGATCTGGGTTTCCGGCCAGGTCGGAATCGACGCCACAATGACACCGGGCAACGGTATCGAAGAGCAGGCGCACCTAGCCTTCCAAGGCTTGAAAATCGCCCTTGAGGCGGCGGGCGCGACCCTGGCGGATGTTGTCGAGCTGATGACATTTCATACTGAGCTTCAAGCTGACACGCACGCATTCATCCAGGTCAAGCACCAGTACTTCCCCGACCGGTATCCGTCATGGACCGCCATCGGCATCTCGCAACTGGCCCTTCCCGGGCTTCGCGTGGAAATTCGCGCCGTTGCGGTCGTGGGTTGCGGCGAAAGCTGATTTCACAAAAACATCGCGCCTCAGGTTGCCGAGGCGCGCGTCATGCCCTCTCTACCCCATCACAACAAGAGCAAGGACTACCCATGGCTACCCTTATCGTGAGCTACCCCTTAACCGAAGATGCGAAATTCGACCGGGAGTACTACCTTTCCACCCACATCCCGCTTGCGCGCTCCGCATGGGGTGAGTTTGGACTGCAATCGGCCGAGATCCTGTTTCCGGCCGTCGGTCCGCAGCCCTTGGCAGGCCTGGTGATTCTGCGCTTCAACAATCAGACCGGAATCGATGCCGCGCTCACCTCCCCCAGGACGGCTGAGGTTCTCGGCGACATGGCGAATTTCACCAATATCGCTCCAGTGATCTTCCGCGCGGACGACTGATGCATCGCGCGGCTCTCCCGAAGGCCGCTGATGCGCCCTTCGGGAGAGCCCCGGTATCGAGTCTTGCATGGGTGCTTTCTTCTAATAAATTCCATATGCTGAGCCGCTAATAGCAGGTTGCAGCTTTTTCATTGCAACTGTTACTCCGATCAATTGAGCCAGCGAAAATTACCCATTTCCTATGCCTGATTCACGACCCCAGCCTCCCATGAACAGAAGCTCTCAAGCGATTGATAGCGAATCCGAACCGGTCTCCCGCCGGGGTCGGCCCGTAGGCGACCACAAGGCGAAACGGGCCGAGTTGCTGGCAGCGGCGATCGCGGTGATCGCACGCGAGGGCTATGCCGGAGCTTCGATGCGCAAAGTGGCGCAGCACGCCGGGTGCACGACGGGAGCGGTGACCTACTACTTCGCAAACAAGGAGGAGATGATCACCGCTGTCGCACAGAGCCTGTTCGACCAGATCGATACTTTGCTGGAGAACAACCAGGAGCGGATCGATATCAAGGCTCTCATCGAACAATGGCTCGACTGGACGAACACCGACGAGCCGGACGCATGGCTCGCATGGCTCCAATTGCTTGGCTACGCAAGGCACGAACCGGCTTTCGCCGGCGTCATCAAGCAACGATATGCAAGGTTCCGCCAGGTATTTACATCGGTACTGGAGAGAGGGCAAAGCCAAGGCATAATCCGCGACGATATCCCCGCCGAACTGCTCGCCGATCAGCTCAGCGCGATCAGCGATGGATGGATGATGATGTTGCCGATCGAACCTGAACGGTTCGGTTCGAGCCGAGGTCAATCCCTTCTCGATGCCCTCATGACCTTGATCACTCCACCCCAACCGCAAAAACCATCTTCCAAGAGAAAGGCAGTCGCCAAGTAAAGCAGTTGACGCGCGCAGCCGAGTTGGCCTTCACGGGCAGCGCGCTTCTCCAGAATCATCAGGTCAGGGCTGCGCACCGCGCTTTCTTGCAATGGCCATTAATTGGCACCGGCTGCCATGTTCTGACCGCCCTATCCAGCAGGCCACCTGCCCTTATCATGCCGCGGCCCACCCCACCGGCGCCAAGGCCTGCGTCGTCCTCCACCCTCCTTAAAACCAAACGCCTTCTATTCTGCTTTGCACGGTTTCAAATGTGCTGTATTTTTACATAACAACTGTTATGTAAAAATACACAATAGATATGACAGAGGCGAAGATGGATTCAGATAACGATGAATTGTCGCTGCCAGCGCGCCAGCGACGCTTGCTGCTTCAGGCGATTGGAAGCGCCACCTTGATCGGAGGGATCGCGCTGAGCGGGCGGGCCACGGCTCAGGTGCTACATGCTGGCCAGGACGACATCCTTGACGTAGCCATCATCGGGGCAGGACTGGCCGGCCTGACTTCGGCGCGGGACCTGCGCCGCGCTGGCTGCGAGTCCTTCGTCGTACTTGAGGCCCGGGACCGTGTCGGTGGGCGCACCTACAACCACGACCTGGGCAAAGGCGTTGTGTCGGAAGCCGGCGGCGAGTGGATCGGCCCCGGCCAGACGGCCATCTTCGACCTGGCCCGTGAACTCGAGATCGACACCTTCCCGACCTGGTACCAGGGCAAAAACGTCTACCTGGTGGGTGACGCCAAATTCGAGCAGGACCTGACCAAAGGCCAGAACTCCAATGCCTCGATAGTCGAGAAGCTGAATGAACTGGCACGGGGAGTGCCTAGCAAGGAGCCATGGACCGCGACGGATGCGGCCGCCCTGGACAAACTGTCGGTCGGGGAGTGGCTTGCGCAGCAGGGAGTCAGCAATGAGAGCAAGCTCGGCTTCGATACCTCCATCGGCCTGACAACGGGTACCCCTCCCTCAGTCCTGGCGCTGTTGCACTACTTGTCCCTCATCAATTCCGCCGATTGCCGCATGGAAAAACTCGAGGGGTTCAAGGGCGGCGCCCAGGAAACTCGCTTCGTCGGCGGCTCACAGATCCTCAGTATCAAGATGGCGGAGGCACTGGGTGACAAGGTCAAATTGTCCTGCCCGGTGCGCAAGATCGTCGGCTGGGACCAAGATGTGGTCGAACTGCATACCGACCAGGGCGTCATTCGCGCCCGACAGGTCATTGCTGCGCTGCACCCGGCCTTGTGCAACCAGATCAGCTTCGATCCGCCCCTCCCCGACGGGCGGGCGCAGTTACAGCGCCGCTGGCCGTCCCATGCCCCCATGCGCAAGACCGTGCATGTCTACGAGCGTCCGTTCTGGCGGGACAAGGGCCTGAACGGCCAGATCACGCAAGCCGACGGACCGCTGATCCTGTCCTATGACAACTCGCCCCCGGATGGCAGCGTCGGTGTCCTCAGCGCCTTCGTCAGAAGCGGCCAATTGCCCCACGATGCCAACGCCGCCCAAAGCACCCTGTCAGCCATCTATGCGCGAGCAATGGGCGATGAGGCGCTGCACCCCATCCAGTTCCACGACCACGACTGGGGCAAAGTCGATCCCTGGACCCTCACCTGCGTTGCGTCGATACCACCCGGTTTTCTGACCAAATGGGGTCAGTACCTGAAACCGTCGGCCGGCCGTCTGATCTGGTCGGGCACTGAAACGGCCGATCTCTGGGCCAGCTCGATGGATGGTGCTATCCGTGCCGGCCACCGGGCAGCACTCGAGGCGCTCCAGGCGCTGGTTCAACGCCGGAGGCGCGTGTGATGAAGCGAGCATTTGTGATTGGGGCGGTCGTAACTGTGGCGGCCCTGGCGGTATCGAGCGTGATATATGGCCCGGAGATGGTGGCGGGCTATCGCTTCATGGACGCCCTCGACCAGCATTATGCCAACTACGAGGCCAATGGCGGTGCCTGGCCACAGATCCAGGATTCCTGCGCACTTTGCCACGGCGCCAATGGCCAGCCCCGGGACGCGCAGTATGCTTCCCTGGCCGGTCTACCCGCGCCATATATCGAAGCCCAGTTGCACGCCTTCGCCGAAGGGCGTCGACACAGCCCGCAAATGAGCCCGCTCGCGGCCAATCTGACTGCAGATCAAATCAAGTCCCTGGCGGACTATTTCGCGCGTCAGCAGCCGGAAGGGACAGAGGCCCCCAGCCGCGATGAACCGCTGGAACAACGCGGACAAGCCACAGTCGCGACCAGGGGATGCGCCGCCTGCCATGGCGAGGGTCTGTCGGGCGGCCCGCTCGCTCCCCGCATTGCGGGCCAGGGCGAACGCTACTTGATAGACCAGCTCACCGCCTTCAAACAGGGGCAACGCAAGGACCCCAGCCAGGTCATGAACGCCATGACCAGCACACTCTCGGAGGAGGAGATCAGGGCCACGGCCCACTTCCTGGCCAACCAGACGCCAACTTCGCCCCCGAGAGCCAAGTAATCCGTTGTTCGTGAAGGTGGGCATGGACGCTCACCTGCCCCACATTCCCATTCGAAAGACAGAACTCCCCCGGACCTACAGAGAGGCCGGAGTAAAAGAATGAGCCGCCAGAAAATGGCGGCTCATTCCATGCAGCTCGCAAATCGGTCAGCGGGCCTGCACAAGCGATCGAGACGAACCTCCCATCGCGCGCGCCAGCGCGCCATAGGCGTAATACAGTTGGACCATGGTGTAAGACCAAGTGGTCAAGGCAAAGGTCATGAACACCATTTTGGTGTCGTCACCCGGGATCGGGAAGAAGTCATAGACGAGAGCCACGACCAGGGCGACCGCAGCACCCACCGCCGTGGCCAGGGCGTGCAGGTTCTCTCCGGCACAAACCAGTTGCCAGGTGAAATAGGCGAGATAAATCGTGTAGCCCGACCACATGATCACATAGAAGTACGGGAGCGGCTCGCGAACGAAGTCAGCCAGAACGAGCACGAAGGTGGCAGCGAATGAAGCCGCGAATATCACGACATCCTTGGAGACCGATGGTTTGTAATTATGGGTGACCGCCATCAGGCCAAGAGTGGCAACAATTGGTACACCGAACCCGCGGGAAAAGGCATCGAGAAAGAATGAGATGCTGTAGTTAATCTTCCACTCAGTGAGGAGGTATATCAGAAGATTCGACCCGGAGAAGGCAACGATCAGCCACTCGAAACCGAGCAGATAATTCTGTTTTTTAAGAAACTTGATCCCGTAAGTCACTCCGCAAAGCACCAACAGAGCGCAAGCAAGCAACGCAAAGGTATCCCTGATTTCCATAGTAATAGCCTCTATCAAATACTGAACGTAATACGTCACTTCGCCACAGGGGCGAGCGCCGCGAGATAATGGGCAAGTGCTTTGCGATCATCCGCGGACAACGTCGTGACAATGGCGGTCATCGCGCCTGACGGATCCTTGCGGCGACCCAGCGCAAAAGCATTCAGCTGCGCCAGCAGGTAGTCATGCCCCTGCCCGGCCAACCGCGGGAATTGGTCGTGCCCCATCAGACCTTCACCATGACAAGCGGCGCAGCCCCCGCTCGCCACCAGCTTCTGGCCCTTCTCCTGCAGAGCGGGATCAGGCTTGAACGACCCGTTTTGAGCAGCAGGGTGCTTGGCGAAGTACTCCGACAGGAGCTGAATGTCAGCCTCACTCAGGCTCAATGCCAGCGGGCCCATGTTCGGGTTGGCTCGCTCGCCGCTGGCGAAGTGGCGCAACTGAGCCGCCAGGTAGGGAGCCGGCTGACCCGCGAGACTCGGGTAACCCTGATGCAGCGAGTTGCCCCGGGCGCCATGACAACCGACACATGCATCGGTCAGGCGTGGCCACGGCCCACCATCAGTCTGCCGCGCCTCGCTGGACGTGCTGATGTGAGTCAGCAGGCGATAGAGATCGAGCAGGTCCCTGCCGTAAACAGTCAGCAGGCCGGCAACGACCGTAACAAATCCCAGCAAAATCCACTTCTTCATATTCACCTCCTATGCCCGACGCAGGGCGTTAAGGGCCTGCAGGGCACTCTGGTGGCCCGAGCGTACGGCGCCATCCATGTAGCCGGCCCAGATATCGGCGGTCTCGGTACCGGACCAGATCAGGTTGCCGCAGGCCGGCCGCAGCGCCTCGCCATGGGTGGTCCAGAATCCCGGAGGTATGGCCGAAATGCAGGTGATCGACCACGGATCGTCACGCCCCCAATCCTGATCGTGATAGGCCACGGGCTGCAGCGCTTTGTCCCCCCAGGCGCGCGCGTAGAGTTCCGTCAGGATGCGCTTCGCCGTTGCAGGGTCCGAGGGCAGATTGGCGTTGGATATGAAGGCATTGATGACGCCCACGTCCCCATTGGGTGGCGAGTTATCCCAGGCCCAGATAATGGGACCGTTGAGCATGATGATGTGCCCATTCAGGCCCTTGTCGCGCCAGAACGGCCGGGAATACACCATGGCCGTCTTGCGCGCCGGGGAGTGCGCTGGCCAGGCACGCTGCAGAGCGGCACGCGCTGGCGGCAGGGGCGGATCGAACTGCACCTGGTTGCAGAGGGCTGGATGGATGGCCACGATAACCTTGCGCGCACGCACCAGCCCCTGGTCCGTGTGTAGCGTGACAACCTCGCGATCCCAGTCGGCAATCCTGCGGACCGGGCACTGCAAGCGCACCTTGTCCCCCAGTTGCCCGGCCATTCTGGTGCTGAGAATCTGCGAGCCGCCGACAAACCGAGTACCTTGGGCGCTGTCCTTGATCGAGTCGAGCTTTTCGTAATCACAGCTGGCTGAGTTGATCATGGACAGGAAATGCAAGAGCCCCATTTTGGCCGGGGTTACACCTCCGCTCAGCGTCATGCTGGCATCCCAGCCTGGCTGATCCTCGGGTTTGATGTTTTGCCGGGCCAGCCAATCGCCAACCGAAAGCTTGTCCAGCTCCGCTGCCTTCGGCGAATTCCAGGGCGCCCCCGAGGGCACATCGCGCGAAAGCTCGCTGAGCTTTCCAGCGACGGTCATATCAGTGCCGAAGGTTCCCTTGAGATCGACCTCAAGGCGGCCGTCGCCGCCGAGAATGACTGTGCTGCCTTCGTAGAAGCTCGGGAAGGTTCCCACCTCCAACTGCCGCGCGAGATCCTCGACAGCGGTCTGGCCCGGCCCGATCCACTGGCCACCGACCTCGGAAACATGGCCGTTGCCCATGTCGAAATTGAGGGTTCGACCTCCCACGCGGTCCCGTGCCTCGAGGACCACGAAGGACTGGCTGCCGGCCAGCTGCAGGTCCCGGGCGGCAGTCAATCCAGCCAGGCCGGCGCCTATGATGGCGACATCCAGAACATCGCCCGCCTCGCCAGTGGCTGCACCGGCATGCGCCAGCCCCACGTTCAGGCCGAAACCTCCTACGGCCACGGAGGCTCCGGCGAGTTTCAGAAATTGTCTACGTTTTGAATCGAGTCCGGTATCGGAGGTAGGCCTCTTGGCCATGGCTAATGCCTCGCGCAGCGGTTAATCGAGATCACTGACCAACAGGTATTTCGCTGCGCAACATTGGCGAAGCGAACATGATCAGTCACATGGGAAACATCAGAACAACGATGATCAGCTGCGCCGCTGCAGGGCCCTCCAGTTCGTCCACTCATCAAGCGCTTTGGCCGCCACAAGGCCAACATTCATGGCGCACCACTGCAGGGGTTCGGGAAGCATTGAAGGCGTCTTGTGGTGCAACGCCTCCATTAGCGGATTCTCGACACCACCGATTCGCTCGGCGAGTAGCAGCCCCATGAGCGATTGGGTAGCAACACCGTGTCCCGCACACCCAGCCGTGTAGAGGATGTTTTGCTGGGCCCCGGTTGCGCCCACCACCGGCAGAGCGTCGTACGCCATGCTGACGTAACCGCTCCAGCAAGATTGGATGCCAAGGCCGCGCAGGGTCGGGAAGCGCTCGTGCAGCGCCTGCCCCAATGCGCGATAGGCGCTGGCGTCCGGCACGTTGGGCGTCTTCGAGCCATAGACGTAACTGAGCTGCTTGGTGGTCAGCACCAGCGTGTTACGTGCAGTCAGGCGGTGACTCTCCATGGTTATATGCGGCGTCACAATGCCTTCGCGTCCTCGCCAGCCGAGCGACGACAACTGCGTCGCGGACAGCGGCCGGGTTTCGATCGCAGAAACCCGGAACGGCGCGACCTTATTGCGCAGCAGGCCCAGTTGTGGGGTAAAGGCGTTGGTGGCCAGCACCATGATTGGCGCACTCGCGCTACCGTGCGAGGTCTTGCAGGTGATGGTTCGCCCCTCGCTATAGGACAGCAGCGGAGTTTGCTCGTACAGCTTCACGCCCGCCTGAATCGCTGCACGGCGCAGCCCCAGTACGTATTTGCCCGGATCCAGCGTGCCGCCGCGCTGGGTGCAACCGAACAGGAAGGCTGGCGGAATCCCGCGTGCACGCATCTCGGCCTGATCCACGAAGCGCGTGACCGAACCCAGATCGAGCCCGACTTCCATGCTCTTGCGCAGTCGCTTTTCCTGAGAGGGATGAACGACGGCGCGGATGAGCCCGGAAGGGTTGTAGTCGCAGTCGATGCCCAGCTCGATCAACCGCTTTTCCACATAGGGGACGCCTGCATCGTAGAAACGGACGATCTGCTTCGCCCGCTCGCGCCCCACTCGACTGACGAACAATTCGAACTCAAGCCCCATGCTGCCGGCAAGGTAGCCCGCATTGCGCCCACTGGCGCCAAAGCCGGCAAATTCTTGCTCGAGGACGATGACTTTGGCCCCGCGAGCCGTCAGCTCCAATGCGGTGGACAATCCAGCGAAGCCGGCACCGACCACTATCACGTCGGCACTGACATCGTCCTGTAGCTGCGGTTGCAGATCGTCCGGCTTATCCATCCACCCACCGAAGCGTCGAAACTGCCCCGGATCGGTAAGGGTTATTTGGTTTTCGTTGCGATGGTGGGTAGACATGGCGAGTTCTCCTAACGACTCAGAATATGGACAGCCACAGCGCCTTCCTCGATGCCGATCAGTCCCCCTCCGTTTTCCTGGATCGCATGGCGTGCGCCCTGGACCTGGCGAGCCCCTGCTTCGCCCCGCAGTTGGGTGGTCAGCTCGAACAACTGGCCAATGCCCGTTGCGCCGAGCGGGTGACCTTTGGATTCCAGGCCGCCAGAGGGATTGATCGGTATCCGACCGCCCACGGTGAAATCACCGCGCTCGGCACAGATCCCGCCTTGCCCCAGGGGCGCCAGGCCGAGATTTTCCGATTGAATGATCTCGCCCATCGCGGAGGCGTCATGGACCTCGGCGACATGCATGTCCTGCGGGCCTAGCCCGGCGATCTCGTAGGCCTGAAGCGCGGCCAGGTGACTGACATGCTTCTCAGGTTCGGCCATGTCGCGCAGGGTGAAACTGCGAATCACGCTGGCGGCGATCCGCACGCAACGTTTGGGGTCGGCACCTATGCGCTTCAGGCCCGCCTCGGTGCAGATGATCGCGGCTGCAGCGCCGTCGGTCATCGGGGCGCACATCGGCAGGGTGATCGGATAGGTGATCGGCGGCGCGGCCAGCACCTCTTCGATGGTGAAGGGCTTGCGAAACTGCGAATAGGGGTTGTGCACCGAGTGATTGTGGTTCTTGGCGCACACCGCGGCGATCTGGCGCTGGGTGGTGCCGTAGGTCTTCATGTGCCAACGGCACATGGCCGCGTAGATGGCCATGAACTTGCTGTACGGCCGATCGGACTCGGAGCCCGCCGGAAGGACGATGCCCTCCCCCATCCTCACTAGCGTCGCGTAGTTCTCCTCGGCGGTGGAGACGTCCCAGCCAGCCTCGAACAGGGAAAGGGTTTTCATCTTGTCGGGTACGACCATCTTCTCGGCGCCCAGGGCCAGCGCCACGTCGGTGGCGCCGGCGCGCAGGCTCTGCACCGCCAGATGAACGGCGGTACTGCCCGAGGCGCAAGCGTTTTCGACGTTGTAGATCGGCACCCCTTCAATGCCGATCTTGCTGCACACCACCTGCCCGGGGATCGACAGTTGCCCCTGCAATTGGCCGTTGGTGATGCCGGCGTAGAAGACGGCACCGATATCGGAGCGCTGGGCGCGGGCATCCGCCAGCGCACCATTGAGTGCCTCCAGGGCCATGTCCTGGAGGCTGCGGTCCGGATGGCGCCCGAACTCGGTCATGGCGATGCCGGCAATATAGATTGGTTCCATCAGAGGACTCCTGGACTTCAGATTTGCCGTTTGGCGTCTTGCCAATAACGGGCACGCAGGTCTTTCTTCAGCACCTTGCCGACCGGGCTGCGCGGGAGGGACAGCACTATGTCCACCGTCTTGGGTGCCTTCACCGAGCCCAGCTGTTCCTTGCACAGGGCAATCAGCGTTTGCGCGTCGACGGTTTGACCCTCGTTCAACTCGATGACGGCCTTGACTGCCTCGCCCCACGTCTCGTCCGGCACACCGATCACTGCACAGTCGCGCACAGCGGGATGCCCCCAGATCACCTGCTCGACCTCGCTCGGATAGACGTTAAAGCCACCCGAAATGATCATGTCCTTCTTGCGGTCGGTGATATGCAGATAGCCATCAGCGTCGAGATGACCGATATCGCCGGTATGCAGCCAGCCATCGATGATGGCTTCGGCGGTCTTCTGCGGATCCTTGTAATAGCCTTTCATGATGAGATCGCCGCGTACGCAGATCTCACCGGTTTCTCCCTGCGGCAGAATCACGTTGTCGTCGTTCATGATCTCGACGCGAACCAGGGGATTGGGTCGGCCGACGGAGGACAGCCGCTCATCACCCGCAACATGTCCATCTACAAAGTGCTCGCCCGGTGTCAGATGCGCGATGGCGCCTGGTGCTTCGGTCTGCCCGTAGCCTTCCATCATGACTGGCCCGAAGACCTCGATCGCCTGGCGCAGCTTCTCGACCGACATCGGCGCCGCACCGTAGAGGAAGTAGCGTAGTGACGAGAAGTCGACCTTCTTGTTCAGATCGGGAATGTCGAGCAGCCGATAGATGACGGTCGGCGGCAGGAAGAATTCCGTCACCTTGTACTGCGCGATTGCTGCGAGCAGCTGTTGCGGTTCCGGCTTGGTGATCACGACAACCGTACCGCCCCTGGCCGTGCAGGGCATCGACAGCATGCCGGCGGTGTGGGTCATCGGCGCCGCCGCCAGATTCACCGGCCTGGCGTTGGCCGGATAAGGGGTATTGATCATGAAGTGCGCAAAGCTGGTCTGCACGCTGCGATGCGTGTTCATGACGCCCTTGGGCAAGCCCGTCGTACCGCCCGTGGGACCAACCCAGATTACGTCTTCCGGATCAACGTCCACCTGCGGGTCGGTTGCCGGCTGCTGCGCGACGAAGTGCTGAAGAGACTCGGCACCTTCCACCTCGCCGTCGATGCAGATCCACCGGCGTATCTTGGGCAGCTGCGGCCGCAGGGCAACAATCACCTCGGTAAACTCGCGCTGAAAGAACAGGATCTCGCAGTCGAAGGCGTCCAGCACGTAACGGTTTTCCTCGGGCGCGTTGCGCGCGCCCACCGGAATCCAGCACAGATTGGCGCGCCACAGGCCCAGCGCACAGAGCCAGGCCGTCACATCGTTGGCCGCCCAGACCGCGCCCTTGACTCCGGACGCGAACCCCTGCGTGAGGAGCGCGTTGGCGATGCGGCAGGACAGTTCCCCCGCTTCAGTAAAGGTCGTGACCTTGCCGTCCTGGATGTATGCCGCGCCGTGCGGATTGATCCGCCAGCCACGATCGAAAAAATCAATAATCGCCATCTTCGTCACTTCACAGTTGGGTAATGGTGGCGCGTGCCAGGCCGCGCTGCTCGAGGAAGCCGAGCATGTAGCGGTGACCGAATGCCTTGGAGGACGAGGCGAAACCCACCTTGGCGACGTCGTTGTCCAGCAGCTTGGCCACTGCCGCCGCTTGCAGGGCGCCGGTGGCGATGTAGGGGGTGATGCCGTGCACGGTCGCACGGACTGCCGCCAGTTGACCGCGGCCGATCGCGAAGTCCACTGTGCGCTGCAGGGTGCTGCGCTCACGAGGCGGCATGCTCGGCGTGGTCGAATCCACCAGACTCTGGATCACCTCATCCTGCTGTTCTTTCGGCAGGTGCTTGTATTCGGCTTCCCACTTCTGCCCCAGCGCGTGGACGCTCTTCATCACAGGGTTGTCGTAGAAGCCGACGCAGGACATGCAGCTGCGCACACGCGCATCCTGCTCGAAATACACTGGCAGCGAGGTTCCGCCCCAGGGCAGGCAGAACACCGATTCCATCAGATTGGGGCAAACGATGTTGAAGCTGGCGTTGGGCGCATAGGGAACCAGCGCCTTGTCCCACAGATAGGAGCCCTGATGGCGAAATCCTTCGAAGATGGTGGCGGTGGAGCCCACGGTCACACCGGCGGCACCGACACGCGGCCCACGGGTCAGAGTCGCGGTTTCCAGGGAGTCCACGCCGGGGGTTTCCAGGGCCAGCTCGGCAGCGATCTCGGCGAAGGTGTACATGTAGGCGAGCGACGGCGACAGCAGCAGGCCGGCCTGGCGGAACAACTCGCCGAACTCATCACGCAGTGCACGAATGTGCTCCTGCTCACCGGCAGGGTCCAGGTAGTGACAGCCCGCCTTGAGCGCGGCCTCGACCGTCACCTTGCCGAAATTGACGAACGGGCCGACGGTGTTGCAGACCACGCGCGCGCCCTTGAACACCTTTACAAGCGCTTCGACCTCGTGCGGGCACTCGATGATTTCATATTTGGCAGACTCCAGGCCGACGACGCGTTGCGCCATCATTTCCTGGGCACGACCGGCGTTGCGCGCCACAGCAGTGAAAGGAATGTTCTGGTCGATCAGCCAGTCCATGGTCAGCATGCCGGTGTAACCACTGGCGCCATAGACAACGACAGGATATTTGGCCATCTCGTGCTCCTCGCTTTCTTATTGGATGATTTTTGTTGGGTGTTTTGGTCGGCTCAGCCCTGGGCCCAACCTTCGGCATAGAGCTGCTGGGCCAGCAGCCCCAGGCGCATGGTCAGGACACGGTTTTCCCCGTCCTCGATCAAAGCGGCCTGTGTGTCTCGCAACAGCTTTTCGATCGGGTATTCGCGCGTGGTCCCGTTACCCCCGAACAAGCGGAAGGCTTCCTCGACAACGGCCAACGCCTCTTCAGTCACCGTGACCTTGGCGGAGGCAGTGGCGTAAGGGTGGGTTTGCGGCGACAGACGAGCAAAGCTCAGCGAACGACGAGCCACGGCGCGGGCGATCTCTACGCGGCGCAGCATTTCGCCCAGACGCAGGCGCGTCATCTGGTGGTCAATCAACATCCGACCGCCCTGGCGACGCTCATGGCAGTATTGCAGCGCATACTCGAAGGCTGCCCGAGCGACGCCTGTGAAGACTTGGCTCATGTGAGTACCGGCATAGGACCAGGACGAGCTGACGGCGCCGTAGTAGGCATCCCGCTCGGCGATGGCAAAGCGCCGAGGTACCCGCACACTGTCAAAATAGATCTCACCCTGAGGCAAGGAACGCTGCCCGATCTTGTCCAGCGGCTTGCCCTTGGAAACCCCCTTGAGGTCCAGCGGGATGACCACGGCGATGCCATGGGGCAGTCCGTTGCTATCGAAAAAGCCGTCACCGTAGTCGGCGCACATCAGGCCAAAAGCGACCTGCGCTACTGCGCCATTGGACACCCAGGCCGAGCTCTGTCCATTGATGATGATCTCGTCGCCGACGACCTTTGCAGTCAGGTTGCCGATGTTAGCCTGCTGCCCCGCAGGCCAATCGCGCGCTATATCGAAGAGTTGATTGTCGCTCCCTCGATCAGGCTGGGTGGCCATCCAGCAACCGATTCGGCCCTGACAAAGCTCCACCAGTTCAGCATTGCCGGCAGCGGCCGCCATCTGTAGCGGGAAACCGGCACAGCCGAGAGAAACCGCCAGACCTGCATCACCCCAGCCAAGCTCTTCACCAATCAGGGATTCGATCCGCACCGCCATTTCAGGCGGCAGCTCCGCCAGCAGCGCGGGATCCAATCCCAGCTTGGCGTACTCACTGAAGAGTGAGTAATAAGGCGAGCCAGGAGCGATGACCTCCTCCGCTTTCATCCGGTCCAGTTCCCGACCCAGCGGCCGCAGCACCTCCTTAGAGAAACGGTGTACCGAGGCCTGGATCGCTGCTTCCTCTTCGCTCAGGGGGGGCTCGAAACCGGACAATCCGGCAGCCGGCAACGTCATGGTGGGTTTGAGCGTAATCATCAGAGCACCCTCGCCGGAACCGGCACGCAAGTCATTGGCTGGCGACCGCCCAGGCAGTTGAGTTCGATAGTGGATGGGGCCTTTGGCGTTTCGCCCAGAAAGCCTCTGGCAACGGCCAAGCCGTTGTTCGGACAGGAACCAGCCTTGGAATTTTTCATGTTCGACCTCCTGGGGGCCTTTTGTTGTTTTGTCGACTTTAACAAGGAGTTTTATTTTACGCAACGACTGTTATGTTAATAATAATCGGGCACAAGACTTTCCCTGAAAGCGAGCCCTTATGGTTCGCCAGTCGTTCAACCGGGAGATGGAAGACCCAGCGCAGGCACCACCTGACAACGGGCCAAAAAGTACGAGGTGCCCTGCTCATCCAGAGGGTTCCTGACATGCAGGTCGTGGGAGCAACGGACACTTGTGCACAGATAAATCCGCTATGCAGGGTGCCCCGACAGGACACCCTCTCAGATGGCTAACGCGCCTTTGAAGAGAGCATTTCCTGAATCGTCTGAGTGGCTTCTCGAGTTCTGCCCGCGAGCTTCTTCACTTCATCTGCCACTACGGAAAATCCGCGCCCCGCATCACCGGCTCGTGCCGCTTCGATTGCTGCATTGAGGGCGAGCATGTTGATCTGGTCAGTGATGCTCTTGATCACGTTCACGATCTGCGAAATCTGTTCGTAAGTCGCCTGCATGCCAGCCAACTCGCGCGCGCGTATCGTTTGGGCAAGCTTTTCGTCCGAGATATCACGTACTGCCCCGATGATGCGGCGGAGCCTGCCACTGCGATCCATCACGCCCTGGCCCCTTTCGCGGTACCAGATCTCGCCTTTGAATTTGTGCCTCATTCGGTACTCGACCGTATAACCTGAGGAAGGGTCTGCGGCATTGAGGTATTGCGTCACCACCTTCACGACATGCTTCAGATCATCCGGATGGACGATTGAAAAGTACCCCTCCCAATCATCCTTGAAATCCTGTTCCGAGTAGCCCACGAGTTCGCGGAACTGCTTCGACCAGCGAAGCTGGTTTTCAGGGTGATCCGGATTTCCGTCAACAATAAACAGCTCCCAGCAAACCTCTGTGAGCGCATTCTTGGTCACTTCCCAGACCTGTTCCTTTTCCCTGTATGAAACCAACTGCTCATTCAGATCGGACAGCTTCAGGTTGCTCTCCTTGATCTCACATTGAAGCTCGTGCATTTCATCCCGAGCGGCTTGCAGAGAGCTTTTCAGATCACTGACCAGGGCACTCTCAGAGTCATCTGGTCTCTGACCAGCACTGTCATGCTGCTGATGGTTGAGCCGCTGCTCCAGCCCATCGAAGCTGTCAGCCAACCATGGATATTTGTTGATCAACCCCCCTTGGAAATGGGGGGCTGGCTGACCACTCAACAGCGACGATATTCGCGAGCTGACCTCTTCAGCCAGACGCTTGAGCTTTCTTCCGGAAAACATTGGTCCTCCTTAAAAACAGTCGAATTCATGATTGGCTGATTTCAAAAAAAAGGGACCGGACGCCGGATCCGACGAGGTCCCTCAAAGGGAGGAATCAAAATCAGCTAAGGGGTCAAAGAACAGAGTCAACAACTCGCCGTTCCAGCGACGTCTCGAGAGATGCCTTTACTTGATTTGTACCGGCACCACACCACGTCGAGAAAACAGAACGGGATAGTCATTGCCGCTGAGTAATGCAGCCGTCAGCGAAACGCCATCGGACGTCTTCTGCTCCTGGAAACTCCCTCCTCCATCACTGCTGCGTACCATCAGCCCATCCAGACCGACCACGACTACCTGCTCTCCTGACACCGCGATGGCCGTGATCGAACTCTTGCTCTCCAAGGGCACGCGTTGCCAAACCTGTCCGTCCGCGGTGCCATGCAGCAGTGTGCCGCGTTGGCCACCGACCAGCAGGGTGCCATCGGCCAACACGGCTCCCGACCAAAGCGTGCCCTCATAGCCGGTATCCAGATAGCTCCAGCTTTTCCCAAAGTCATCGGAACGCAACACCTGGCCTCGTTCGGCAGCGGCATACACGCTGCCGCGAGCGTCGACGAAAAGCCCCATCAAGTTGAGATCGGCACGGCTAGATCCTGGTGGAGCTTTAAGCTTCTGCTCATCCCAGGTTTTTCCGCCGTCATCGGTCGTCAACACCAGTGACCAAAGGCCGACGGCGACACCTTGTTCGGCGTTGAAAAAATGTACAGCGAACAGTGGCCGATCCTCATTGCTGGACAGTCGTTGAATCTGCCAGGAGTCACCGCCGTCGTTGCTGGCCAGAATTGCCCCCCAGTGACCAACCGCCCAACCTTGCCTGGAATCGACGAATGAAACACCGGTCAGTGGCGAGGACAACGGTACCGAGCTTGCCTGATGGAAGCTTTTCCCTTGATCATCGGAAAGCAACACCATGCCATGATCGCCAACGGCGACCACACGATCCTTTGCCCATGCGGCATCCAGCAAGGTGGCCTGCGTGGCGTTGCTCGAAGGGACTGCCGGCACAGCTTCCAGTGCAGATGCCTGAAGTGTGAACAGTGGCAGCACCGCAGCGAGTAAAGTCCCCATGAATGAAATCATGTATCGCATGTTGCTTTTCTCCTCAGTGCGCCAGTGCGCCGACCATGCGCACAGGGCGCTTACGCGGGAACACCCGCTCGAGCCAGACTGCGAAAGCCGGTAACACGGTCATGGCCATGACCATGTTGACCATGAACATGAAGGCGAGCAGCTTGCCCATATCGGCCTGGAACTTGAGGTCGGAGAACGCCCAGGTGGCGACGCCGACTGCCAGAGTAATTGCGGTAAAGATGGTTGCCACACCGACTTCGAGCAAGGCGTGCTCGACAGCCTTGTCGATCGGCAGGCCCAGGGACTGATGCAGTTGCATGCGGTTGTAGATGTAGAAGGCGTAGTCCACACCGATGCCAACCGCCAATACCATCACGGGCAGCGTCGCGATAGTCAGACCGATCTGTAGTTCCTTCATGAACCAATAGCCAATAAAGGTGCCAATGGTCAGAGGAAGGCAGCACACCAGCACAGCGCGCAGATCCCGATAAACGACAAACACCAGCAGCGCGATTGCGGCATAGACATACAGCATCATTGGCGTCTCACTTTTTTCAACTTCGTCGTTGATGGCTGCGATCACCCCCGCATTGCCCGAGGCCAGTCGCACCGTCACCCCTGGCATCGGGAATTCGCGACGAAAGGCCTTGGCAGCTTCGATCACCTTGTTGATAGTCGTTGCCTTGTGGTCCGCCAGATACAGGTGTACGGCGGCCATGCTGCAGTCAGAACGCATGATTCCCGGAATACGAGCCACTTCGGTAGCCAACGAGGAGTAGTTCGCCGGATCGATGGGCACCGCATTCATTTTCGGATTGCCCTCGTTATAACCCTCGTTGAACTGGCGCATGCTGGTGGAAAATGCGGCAACCGACACCACTCCGGGTACGCCTTCCATTGCCCACACAAAGCGATCCTGGTACTGACCCAAGGCGACCTCTTCGCAGGCGACTGAAGCGCCTTCACCAGACTTGCCCGGATTGACCTCGAAGACGACGCTTAGCCAATCCAGGCCAATGTCGTAGTTGCTGGCGATGGCTACTGCATCACGGTTGAAGCGAGAATCCTCACGCAATTCCGGTGCACCTGCCTGCAGGGAGCCAACGACTCGGTCATGGCTTTGCCAGACCGCCGCGAGAAAGACGAGCAAAGCAACACAAAGCACCCATTTGGCATTACGCCATTCGGTGAGCCTGACCAGTCCATGCAACCAACGGGCACGGCGTTGACGGGAGGTCTCCTCGGTCGCGGCGTAGTCACCGTCGACCCGCAGCATCGACGCCACCAGCGGCAACATCACCAGATTGGTGATGATCTTGAAGGACACACCGAACGACGCGGTGATGGCCAACTCGCGTACCATCGGAATCGGGATCAGCACCAACGTTACAAAGGAAACAAAAGCGGTCACCAGTGCCAGCGTGCCGGGGATCAGCAAACCGCTGAAGCTGGAACGCGCCGCCTCCTCGACGCACTTGCCATGGGCGATTTCCCGCACGATGAAATTTATCTGCTGCACGCCATGGGACACGCCGATGGCGAACACCAGAAAGGGCACCAACACGGCAAGCGGGTCGAGGCCATAGCCAAGCAGCCTTAGACTGCCAAACTGCCAGACCAGCGACGCCAATGAACACCCCAGTGCCAGCAGAGTGAAACGTACGGAGTGGCAGTACCAGTACACCGCAGCGGCCGTCAGCAGCAATGCCAGCAGGCAAAACTCCAATACTGCAGACGCGCCATCGGCAATATCGCCGATCTGCTTCGCAAAGCCGATGATCTGAATTTCGAAATCACCGTCCTCGAACTGCTGACGAATTTGCTTTTCCAGGACCTGGTTGTAGGCCACATAGTCCAGACGCGCGCCAGTGGCATCAAACTCGTTGAGTTCGACGGTGATCATCGCGCTGCTCTGATCCCGCGAGACCAGCGTGCCGATAAAGCCACCCTGAGCCGTCGAATCGGCGATCCTGGCAATGGTTTCATCATCGAGGCGTTCGGGGGTTACCGTACCCGGTACAAGTGGATCTGCACGGAAGCCCTCCTCGGTTATCTCGTTGACGAAAGCGTTCGGCGTCCACAACGAACGCACGCTGCTACGCGAAACATTGGGTAGAAAGGTGACTGCCTGAGTGACGTCATACAGACGCTTGAGAGCCGTCTCGCTCCAGATCTTGCCTGCGCGAGCCTTGACCACGATGGTCAGGCGATTCGCCCCCAACAGGTCATTGCGGTACGCCTCGAACGTTTCTACATATTCATGGCCGATGGGCAGCTGCTTTTCAAAGCCGGCATCCATACGCAACTGAACAGCAAACCAGGCCATGATCAGAGTGAAGATGACCAGACTCGCCAGTACTGGCCGGCGATGCCCGAAAAGCCAGCTTTCGATGCGAGGCAGCACGCCACGCCCCCGTTTGACGGGCACTTTTACAGAAGTATTCACGACATGCCTCACAGAGTGCGCGAAATCACGAAACCGGCATAGTCGCGATCACCCAACAATTGATCGTAGGGGGTATCGCCTCCCATGAATTTCGCGTAGTTGAAAGAGACCTGCCAACTTGCGGGGTTACGCACGAAGTTCAAATACAGGTTCATGCTGCTGGCACCCTCGGTGAAGGTTGCAGACAGATTGGGTGTCCGTCCGCCCAGGGAGCGCGAATAGAAGATCCCAGGCGTAACCTGCCAACCCGGAAGCAACGTCCCGTCATAAGTGAGGCTGAAATCCACATTGACGCCCGATGAGGTTTTGTTGCCCTTGGCCGTCGGCGGGGTCGATGGATCCAGCTGCCAGGTGTTCAAACCCGCGGAAATCAGCTCACCGTGGACGCTGTCATGCAGATCGGGATACTTCACGACCACCAATTCAGACAGCAGGGTGCCCGTACTGGCGCCGGTGAAGTCAAGCAGTCCGGGGGAGTTGGAGGGTGTCAGGCTGTATAGGCCGGTCAGGTGCCACTGGAATTTTTTCTGGTCGTCCCAGCATTTGCCGCCATTGTTTGCACAGAGATCGAGAACGGGGTTGAGTGGCACCGCATCCTTGGGACGGTAGGACAACTCCGTGCCGACAGCCCAGTCGCCAATCGGCATGTTGGCGCTGATGCCATAGAGCATACGGTCTTCCGGATATACCCACTTTTGCGAAAGGGCGAAGGTCTCCGGATCGAGCACCTGCACCGTCAGTGACGGCAGCTTTTCGTGATAGCGCATCACGTAAAGGCCGAGATTGAGATCGGTGTCGTCCGGTTGCCAACGCAGCGAGATGCCCCACTGTCCGCTATCCCGAGCACCCTTATCGTCGAACCCGTAGGATTGCATGCCCTCACCGAGTCCGTGAGTGGTCGACCAGTAACTGCCAACGGGCGGCAGCTCGCTCTTGTTCCAGCCGAACTGATAGTAGGCCTCAATGTTCAGACCGGAACCCAGACCCGAAGCGAGGCTGAGCATCGGGGCCGGCAGCACGGCTTCCTTGAGCTGGACACCAGGACGCGCGAGGGCCTGGTAATCGTAAGCGTTGGTGTTGTTGATGCCACCCACCACGAACAGGCTTTCGCCCCAGTTGATCACCTGATTGCCCAAGCGAGCCCGTACGCGCTGATCGCCGACATCGAAGCTCTTGCTCACCCACAGGTCGAGCAGGCGAGCCTTGAATTCGAGGTCGTCACGCGCATCATTGGTAAGACCGTCGCTGCCAACGCCCGCAGGTGTGTTGAAAGACAGGGCGCCGGTGGTATCGGTGGCGGCGAAGTCACGAATCCAGCTTCCACGCGCCATGAAGGTGAAGTCCTCCGGTAACTTCAGCAGCAACTCATGGGAGCCTTTGATGTAGTTGGTGAACAGGTCACCCTTGTCGTAGTTCAAGTTGCCCTGATCACCAATGCCAGAGGTTTGTGCCAGGCAACCACTGGGCGGGTTGTGTCCGGTAGCGCCGGTGTTGACCAGATTGCAAGATTGCGAATCGGTGCGCAGGCCCATGCCCACGGCGATGGTGGAATCGAATGAACCACGGATGTTCTCGGTTTCAAACGTGAACGCCATTGCCAAAGGGGTTGCACACGCGATGACAAGGCCTGATGCTTTTGTGATTATTTTTTTCATGATGGCTCTCGATCGATCGCTTTTTAGCGTTCGCTGATGGCACGCAAGTTGTCGGAGGTGTAGAAGTCACGCTTCAGGCGGGGGTTGCCGGTACTCTCGGTGAGCCAGCGGTGATCGTTCTTGCCCACTCCGACAGACGTCATGTCGTACAGGTAGCGACCGTCAACCAGGTTGTACTGCGCCTGTGCCTCCATATCGCAGGTGCCTGTCTCGTAGACCGGGATCGTATAGCCTTCGCGAACCTTCCAGATTTGCCCTTGCTTGTCGTAGTCGACAGCCATCAGCGCGTTCCAGCTATCTTCATCGATGTAGAAGAGTCGCTTCGGAGCCTGGTGGCGCATGCCCTGGCGAACCGTGGCCTCGACGACCCAGACACGATGCAATTCATAGCGGCGTGATTCGGGCGCGATGTAATCATGCTTGGCCACATTCTCAATGTTGGCAGAGGCGTCATAGGCCCCGAAGGCGTTGTAGGGCACCAACAACTCCTGCTTGCCGACCAGCTTCCAGTCGAAGCGGTCCATCGGCCCGAAGAACACGTTCGACTCATCGATGGTGTACTGATTGTCGAGACCAATTTGCGGAGAGTCGTAGGAGTAGGCGGGCATGCGACGCACACGACGCTGGCCGGGGAAGTAATAGAACGTGGTCGCCTGTTCGCCAGCCTTGGTAGTCACCACACCGGCCTGTCCGGCAAGGGCAGCAGGATCCAGATAGGAGAAATAAGTGGCGACTTCCAGGCGATCGAAGGAAGAGAACAACGCACTGCCCTTTTCTCCCCATGGGGTATACATGAACCAGTCCGTCGAAGTGCGCAGCCAGTCGTTCCCCCCCTTGCGCGGCGATATCCCGGAAACGGTCTTGGACATATCGAAACCAACGCCGCGGTAGCGCATTTTCATGTTCCACATCACCTCGGCACCGGTGCTCGGCATAGGGAATGGAATACCGGGTACGTGAGCTTCTTTCAGGGCCAGACCATCGGCATCCAATGTGGCGAATCCGACGTTCTTCCTGGTGTTATCAGCGACGAAGTCGGGCACACCGCAGCTACGACGGGTCGGATACACATCCATGCGATAGCCCGGGATTTTCTTGAACAGTTCCACCTGACCGGGTGAAAGCTTGTCCGCATATTGCGAGACATTGTTGGAGTCGATACTGAAAAGCGGTTTGTCGTTCTTGAATTTCCAGGATTGACCACGCACCTGGCCATAACTCCAGCCACCGCCCTGCGGACCGGGTGGCGTCCAGGCCGGGATGACCCCATCAGAACTTGCCGCGACCTCCCCTCCCAGCGGCGTTAGCTTCGTACCGAGCAGCGCAGGATCCTTCTGTGCAGCTTGAACAGTGCCGATAGCAGCCATTGCTGCCAATGCCACGATCAGATGCCTGACTCCACTTCTGGTGGAAATGCCGGCGCATGGCCGCTCAATAACTTCATTCATTGGAAGATCCTCATGGGGCTGAAACCGGCGGCGCGACCTTCCTGGAGGGAAGACTCGGGCTGTGCCACACTCTCTAATCAATTGACTTGATCATTTGACCAAGTCAATTGACTACAAAGCAAACCACATGCCAAACCATGGAGGTAAAATGAATTTGCTTAGTTATCAATGTGTTAGAAATTTGATCAATCGGCCAGGCAACACTGCTTA
Organism: Pseudomonas sp. GV085; assembly: GCF_003050925.1. Taxonomy (GTDB): domain Bacteria; phylum Pseudomonadota; class Gammaproteobacteria; order Pseudomonadales; family Pseudomonadaceae; genus Aquipseudomonas. Next base: position 74,440 of record NZ_QAOV01000007.1, read on the forward strand.
CTCACCGACGCACCCGCTTGTTTCAGCAGGCCGCACCAATCTGGGAATTTACGAAACAGTTGTTACGCATTATCACCGCATTGGAATGAGCTATTCACGTGTGCCATTGGCAACAAAACCCATGCGCCGCTCCACGCCGGCTCATGACTCGCAGACCCGTCATGCTGTAGCATCCGCCGGCGTTGACGCCGCCCCCCAGGCAGGCGCTACTGCAGTAACAAAGGAGATTGCTTGACTATGGCCAGAGTGGGCGCTGAATTGCGTAGACAGGACTTCGTGGAAGCCACTGTCAAAGTGATTGCAGAACATGGGGTTGCCAATGCAACGACTCGACGTATCGCCGCTGCCGCAGGCTGTCCTCTCGCGTCGCTGCACTACGTGTTTCATACAAAAGACGACCTCCTCTATGCAGTCTATGAGTCTCTTTTCAACTTGCCACACCAGGCCCTGACGAACGTGCCTGCGGGGACTACCGCAGCTGAAACGACAGCGGAAATGCTTCGCCAATTAGTCACGTGGTTCTCCACCAACCCCGACATCGCCAAGGCACAAACCGAGCTTTTCTTCTGGGCCATGCGCAACAACCCCGAGATGGCGAGCAGAATCTACGCGGTAGCGATAGAAGCAACGGAACAGGCCATGGAAAAAGCCATCGGTACGCAATTCGACAAGGCCTTCTTGAAGGCCACAAGTCGACTGCTGGTTCATCTTGTGGATGGTCTGATCATCGCCTGGTCCGCTCATGGAGACTTGGCACGGCTGGAGGCAGAAACTGAAACGGCCTGCGAAGCGGTAGCGCTATTAGTGGCTAGCCGCTGAACATTTTGATCCGTATCTACCTGACGATCATCAACCTGTACCCCGTTGGGTGATCGCCGGGGCCTGAGTGATTTGTTGAGCTGTGGCGGATTTAGCTGTTGGAGGTGCCGGTGAAGTATGGCAAGTCAGTGCTCAACCAGATCATGGTTGCAGCTGGCGACTCTGTCTGAGCACAAGCCTTGTCATCGAACTTGCTTACAAGCTACTGACCAATTGACCTCCATCCACAGCCATAACGCTGCCGGTCATGAACGCACCGGCATCGCTGGCGAGTAGTAGAAACGGCCCCTCCAGCTCGTGGAGTTCGCCTAATCGGCGCATGGGAATCAGCTCACGTATGTAGTTGATGCCCTTGTCACTATCGAAAAAAGCTTCATTCATTTCCGTCTTGAAGTAGCCCGGGGCTAAGGCGTTGACGCGAATCTTGTAGCGCGCGAGCTCCAGCGCCAGCGACTTGGTCAGTTGCACCACGCCTGCTTTGGCGGCGCAGTAATGGCTATAGACCAAGTATCGAAGGCGCCAGTGATCAGCACCGTTCGGCCGGCCAAGGAGAAGCGCTAGGCGAAGTCGCGATCCATCAATACACCTCGACTGCGGTACAGATGACGCACAGGGTCAACTGGCTGGCCCAACGCTGCCTGGCGCAAGAGGGCACATCCTTCCAGCGGCCCTTACTTTTCCCACTCGGCCTTGGGAATCATCAAGCCGTGGTTACCGTTGTAAGCGGCGCGCTCAGGCTGTTTCCAACCCTCCAGCAGCGAATTGTCGAGACGGTAGATTTCCACACCGAGAGGACGGCAAACCTCCAGCGGATCCTCGGCGTCGGGGCCCCACATCGGCAATGACAAGTCACCGCCCGGACAGGTGGACAGCGCGCAAAGCAGGTCGATTTCCGCGAAGAACTCCAGGTAGTCGCCCTGCTTCGCCGGGCACGCCTTCATGAAGTACATGTCGTCGTGATTGAGGCCAGTGCACTGAAAAATGTTCAACACATCGTGCACGTCGAACTCGGTCAGGCCGTGCGGCAACACCGCGCGGGTCAGGTTGGAGTGGCAATGGTGATGGAAATCCTCGCCGGTGAGCATCTTGTTCACGTAAGGATCGCAGCGGGTGCCGAGCAGGTCGTGCAAACGGCCGCCATGTTCGTCGATGCCGTAGCCGGCCAGGCTGTCGTCGGTGATGGTGACCATCGGTCGCAGGAACGGCAGGTTCGACCACAAGCGGTCGTAGGTGGTGACGTGCGCGCCTTGCAACTGACGGGTTCGGGCCGCCCACATGCGTTCGCGGGGATCGTTGGCGCTCCACACGTTGAAGTCGCCGACCTGCGGCCCCACAGGCGTGGTCACGCGAAACACATGCCCCGCCGGCACCTTCCAGGCGCGGCCGGTGCGAATCGGCACTTCGAATTGCTCGACCAGCGTGCGGCCTTCCTTGCTTTCGCGCACGCGGTCATAGAACGCTTTGTCTACCTGCAATGCGGCGCCCTTGCTGACTTGGTAGGCCGCTGGATAATCCTTGTACATGATGGGTCCTCTCTTCAGTGTTTTGGTCGGCTGCTCAGAATGTCCAGCAGCACGAGTTCGGAGTCGTTGAGATAGCTGCTCATGGCTTCCTCGGCTTCCTTCTTGCGGCCGTCGCCCAGCAGATCGTGAATATGCCGGTCGCGTTCAAGCCAGGGTTTCTGGAACGATTCCTCGCTGGGAGCGTTGGAAAACACCAGGCGCGTCTGGGCCGCCACGTGGGTGAAGAATTCGTCGAACAGCGGGCTGCGCATCAGGCCGACGATATGTTGGTGAAACCGCAGGCTGTGGGTACCGAAGGCTTGCCAGTTCTCGCGATCCTGGGCCAGTTGTGCCGCCTCGATGGCATCGAACATCAGATCGGACTGGTACTCGCGTAACGGCTTGCTCGCGGCGATCGCCTGCAATTCGAGCGTGCGGCGGACCTTGAAGATGTCGCGCACATCGTCGATACCCATTCGGCGCACCATCACGCCTTTGTTGCGCACATAGCTGGTCAGGCCTTCGCGACCCAACTGGTGTAGCGCCTCGCGTACGGTGTTGCGCGAGGCGTTGTAGGCGTTGACCAGCTCGCTTTCCACCAGTGGCGTGCCTGGCAACAGGCGCCCGCCAATGATGTCTTCGCGCAGCTCGATGGCGACCTGGTCCGGCAGCGACAGGCTTTTTTCCTTGGGTTGACTCACCGTTGCACTCCCTCCGTTCACGCGAGGTTGCGCGTGGTTTTCTTGCCCATCAGACCTTTTCGCACGTTCGTATCCTCGGTAGGTGGAAGCAGTAAGGGCGGCAATGATTGTTCAACAATCACTTGATTACATATCTGCTAATACTATGCCAATTACCGAATTCAAGACCTGTTTGAAAGTTTTTTGTCCGGGAGCGAGCCTGCTCCGGGCGGCGATCCGACGATAGCGGTCTGCCTGCCAATATCTCCGCTGGATGCGCCTTACATTTCCTCCCATACAGCTTCATGTTCCCCGGGTCGAACTCGTCGTACACATGACCACTCATTGCCCGCGATGACACTCCGTCGTTCTGGCCGTCGATGCTGCCGGGACATCAAGGATTGAGCCAGGAAAGCCGGCGTCCTGAATCTCACACTTTGTTACCGCATACCCCATTCGTGTGTAAAAACCTGCTTTGGTAACAGCCTCGCAGGCTGCCTCCCTCCCTGCGCTAACTTGCCTGCAAAGCCCATCCCAGAGCGCTGTACGCGCTTTCTCAGATGCAAAATCCGCGAATTGGCCGGGTGATTGCATATGCTTGTCTGTACAAGTATCTGCGTGTGCATAAGACATATTGCCAAGCAGTACCCGTGTTCTTGCGTCACAAGCGCTTTCGATGGTCCCAGGGAATAAAACAATGAAAAAAGCATTTCTCACCCTTTCTGCATTGGCTTTGTGTGTGGCTGCCGGTTCTGCGCTGGCCAAGGAGTACAAGGAGTTGCGCTTTGGCGTCGACCCTTCTTATGCGCCGTTCGAATCCAAGGCCGCCGATGGCAGCCTGGTGGGCTTCGATATCGATCTGGGTAACGCGATCTGCGCGCAGCTGAAGGTCAAGTGCAAGTGGGTCGAAAGCGACTTCGACGGCATGATTCCCGGCCTCAAGGCCAACAAGTTCGACGGCGTGATCTCTTCCATGACCGTCACGCCAGCACGCGAGAAAGTCATCGACTTCTCAAACGAGCTGTTCTCTGGCCCGACCGCGCTGGTATTCAAGAAAGGCGTGGCCATCGGCACCGACCCGGCCTCCCTCAAGGGCAAGAAAGTCGGCTACGAGCAAGGCTCCATCCAGGAAGCCTACGCCAAGGCCGTGCTGGACAAGGCCGGGGTAGAGACCCAGGCCTACGCCAACCAGGACCAGGTGTACGCTGACCTGATCTCCGGACGTCTCGATGCAGGGATCCAGGACATGCTGCAAGCCGAACTGGGCTTCCTGAAGTCGCCGCCAGGCGCCGACTTCCAGGTCAGCGAGCCGGTCGAAAGCCCCCTGCTGCCAGCCAAAACCGCGGTGGGCCTGACCAAAGGCAACGCCGAGCTCCAGGCCTTGCTGAACAAAGGTATCCAGGCACTGCACGACAATGGCACCTATGCGGCCGTCCAGCGCAAGCACTTTGGCGACCTGAATCTCTACAGCGGCAAATAATCACCCTGCGCCCATTTCCGGATGGGCACTTTTTTGATCGATGTAGGGCTGCCCAATGCTAGAAAACCTCTTGATGATTCTGGGGCTGTCAGGCTTCAGCCTTAAAGGCTTCGGCCCGCTGTTGCTGCAAGGCTCCTGGATGACTGTCAAATTATCCTTTCTGTGCTTGCTGGTGAGCGTTGGCCTGGGCCTGATCGGCGCCAGCGCCAAGCTTTCGAAATCGGCACTGCTGCGCGTCCCTGCGCAGGCCTACACCACGCTGATCCGCGGGGTGCCGGACCTGGTGCTGATGCTGCTGATCTTCTACAGCCTGCAAACCTGGCTGACCTCGTTTACCGATTTCATGGAATGGGAATACATCGAAATCAACCCGTTCAGCGCCGGGGTCATTACCCTGGGCTTCATCTACGGGGCTTATTTCACCGAAACCTTCCGTGGCGCGATTCTCGCCGTACCGCGAGGGCAGATGGAAGCGGCTACCGCCTACGGCCTGACCCGCGCTCAGCGCTTTCGCCTGGTGGTGTTCCCGCAAATGATGCGTTTTGCCCTGCCGGGCATCGGTAATAACTGGATGGTGATCCTCAAGGCCACCGCGCTGGTGTCGATCATTGGCCTGGCCGATCTGGTCAAGGTGGCCCAGGACGCGGGCAAGAGCTCCTATCAGCTGTTCTTCTTCCTGATTCTGGCCGCCTTGATCTATCTGGTGATCACCACCGTTTCGAACTACGTCTTGCGCCGGATGGAAATCTTCTACGCCGCAGGCACCCGGGAGGCCGTGCGATGATCGAACTACTGCAGGAATACTGGAAACCTTTCCTGTTCCAGGACGGCACTCACATCACCGGGCTGGCCATGACCCTCTGGCTGCTCAGTGCCTCGATCTTCTTCGGCTTCGTGATGTCGATCCCGCTGTCGATTGCCCGGGTCTCGAGCAATGTCTGGGTGCGCTGGCCGGTGCAGTTCTACACCTATCTGTTTCGGGGTACTCCACTCTATATTCAGCTGCTGATCTGTTACACCGGCATTTACAGCCTGGCCGCGGTGCGTGCCCAGCCTGTGCTGGACGCGTTCTTTCGCGATGCGATGAACTGCACCATCCTGGCCTTCGCCCTGAACACCTGCGCCTACACCACGGAGATTTTCGCCGGGGCAATCCGCAGCATGGCCCACGGTGAAGTCGAAGCGGCCAAGGCTTACGGACTGACCGGCTGGAAGCTGTATGCCTACGTGATCATGCCATCGGCCTTGCGTCGCTCGTTGCCGTACTACAGCAACGAAGTGATCCTGATGCTGCACTCGACCACCGTGGCCTTCACCGCGACCATCCCGGACATCCTGAAAGTCGCACGGGACGCCAACTCGGCGACCTTCCTGACCTTCCAGTCGTTCGGCATCGCCGCGTTGATCTACCTGGCAGTCACTTTCTCTCTGGTCGGTCTGTTCCGCCTGGCTGAACGCCGTTGGTTGTCTTTCCTCGGCCCGGCTCACTAATTCAGGATGCTTGTTCATGTACAAACTGACCGTTGAAAACCTGCACAAAAGTTATGGCAACCATGAAGTCCTCAAGGGCGTTTCGCTAAACGCCAAGACCGGCGATGTGATCAGCCTGATTGGCGCCAGTGGTTCGGGCAAGAGCACCTTTCTGCGTTGCATCAACTTCCTGGAAACGCCCAATGACGGCGCCATGAGCCTGGACAACCAGCCGATTCAAATGGTCCATGACCGCCACGGCATGCGCGTGGCCGACGCCAATGAACTGCAACGCATCCGCACTCGCCTGGCGATGGTGTTCCAGCACTTCAACCTGTGGAGCCACATGACCGTGCTCGAGAACATCACCATGGCCCCACGCCGGGTGCTGGGCGTCAGCAAGAAGGACGCAGAGGATCGCGCCCGGCGCTACCTGGACAAGGTCGGTTTGCCGGCACGGGTGGCCGATCAATACCCGGCGTTTCTCTCGGGTGGTCAGCAGCAACGGGTCGCCATTGCTCGCGCCTTGAGCATGGAGCCGGAGATCATGCTGTTCGACGAGCCGACTTCGGCCCTGGACCCGGAACTGGTGGGCGAAGTGCTCAAGGTGATCCAGGGGCTGGCCGAAGAAGGCCGCACCATGATCATGGTGACCCACGAAATGAGCTTCGCGCGCAAAGTATCGAACCAGGTGCTGTTCCTGCACCAGGGGCGAGTCGAAGAACAGGGTGCGCCCGAGGACGTATTGGGCAACCCTAAAAGTGAGCGTCTGCAGCAGTTCCTCAGCGGCAACCTGAAGTAACCAGAGCGCCTTCGAGCAACCGCAGGGTCGCTCGAAGGCGCTGGCTCCCTCAAAGGCCACTCAATAGCCGCCCTCGGAAAACCCTAAACTACGTCGTCAAGTAGCGACACAGAATGCTTGGGCAGACCTATGGAAATCAAGGCTGCGAGCAGTACGAACGCGCTCGATAGCCACAAGCACGCCCCCAGCCCATACACCTGATAAACCCAACCGGAAAGCACCGTGCCGATCAGGCGCCCCATGGCGTTGGACATGTAATAAAACCCCACATCCAGCGACACACCATCTTCCTTGGCGTAGGACACGATCAGGTAGCTGTGGAGCGACGAATTCACTGCGAACAACGCACCAAAAACCATTAATCCGCCGAGCAGCACCCCCTGTTGCGACAGCCCGGTGTTCAGCCCGAGAGCAATGGCCGCCGGCAGACCGGCCAGTGCCAGCGCCCACAGAAATGCCGCACGACCATCCGGTACGTGTCCACGCTTCTTGCCGGTGATGTGGGGTGCGAAGGACTGCACGATGCCGTAGCCAATCACCCAGGCCGCCAGGAAGCCGCCAACCTGCCAGAAGTCCCAGCCGAAGACACCGCTCAGGTACACCGGCAAGGCCACCACGAACCAGACATCGCGGGCACCGAACAGGAACATCCGCGCCGCCGAGAGGATATTGATCGCCCGGCTCTTGGACAGGATGTCGCGAAACTTTGGCTTGGCTTTCGCTTTGCCCAGATCCTTCTTCAACAGGATCAAACTGCTGATCCAGGTCAGCGCCAGGACACCGGCCATGGCCAGCAAGGCGCCCTTGAAGCCGATCAAGGCCAGCAAGGCTGCACCAAGAAAGAAGCCGACACCCTTGAGCGCGTTCTTCGAGCCGGTGAGGATTGCCACCCACTGGTAGAGCTTGCCCTGCTGCCCATCCGGAACCAGAAGCTTGATCGAGCTTTTCGCGCTCATCTTGTTCAGGTCTTTGGCAATCCCCGACAGCGCCTGCGCGCCCATCACCCATGGGATGGTCAGCGAGGCCACCGGAACCGTCAGCATCAGCAGCGCCGCGACCTGGAGGCCCAGCCCGATGTTCATGGTTCGGTTCAGCCCCAGCCGGGCGCCGAGGTAGCCACCCACCAGGTTGGTGATCACGCCAAAGAGTTCGTAGAACAGAAACAACGCCGCGATTTGCAGTGGGCTGTAGCCCAACGCGTGAAAGTGCAGCACCACCAACATGCGCAAGGCGCCGTCGGTGAGGGTGAAGGCCCAGTAGTTGCCTGTCACGAGCAGGTACTGCCGCACTTGCGGAGCGAGGGCTGACAACGCTTTCATGACCGCTCCTCAGACCGCTAGACCGACCATTTTCGCCAGTTCGACAGTGCGGTTGGCATAACCCCACTCGTTGTCGTACCAGGCATAAAGTTTGACCTGGGTGCCGTTGATGACCATGGTCGACAGCGCATCGATGATCGATGAGCGCGGGTCGGTACGGTAGTCGATGGACACCAGCGGACGCACCTCGAAACCGAGGATGCCTTTGAGCTCGTTCTCGGAAGCGTCCTTGAGCAACTGATTCACTTCTTCCACAGTGGTGGCACGCTCGACTTCAAAGACACAATCGGTCAGCGATGCATTGGCCAGTGGCACCCGTACCGCGTGACCATTCAGGCGTCCGCGCAACTCCGGGAAGATTTCGGCAATGGCGGTGGCCGAGCCGGTGCTGGTTGGAATCAAACTCATCCCGGACGCACGCGCACGGCGCAGATCCTTGTGCGGCTGATCGAGGATGCTCTGGGTGTTGGTCAGGTCGTGGATGGTGGTGATCGAACCGTGGCGAATGCCCAGCTTTTCGTGGATGACTTTCACCACTGGCGCCAGGCAATTGGTGGTGCAGGAGGCGGCGGTCACAATGCGGTGCTGCGCTGGGTCGAACAGGTGCTGGTTGACGCCCATCACCACGTTCAAGGCGCCCTGCTCCTTGACCGGTGCACAGACCACCACACGCTTCACGCCTTGGTCCAGGTAGGCCTGCAACACCGCCACGGTTTTCATCTTGCCGCTGGCTTCAATCACCAGATCGCAGCCCGACCAGTCGGTGTCGGCAATCGCCTTGTTGGCCGTGACCTTGATGCGCTTATTGTCGATGACGACGCTGTCGCCTTCGGTGCTGGCTTCATTGTGCCAACGGCCATGCACCGAGTCGAAGTTGATCAGGTGCGCATGGGTCGCCGCGTCCCCTGCCGGATCGTTGATCTGCACGAATTCAAACTCTGGCCAGCTCCAGGCGGCCCGCAGCGCGAGGCGACCGATCCGGCCAAAACCATTGATGCCAACTTTGATAGTCATGTTGTTGTGCTCTGTATTTGTTGTCAGTGGGCGTTCGACTGGATCTCGAACTGGCCGATGTAGTCGACCTGGCTTTAACAACAGGCGAGTGCCCTTTCAGGACGGTCGCCCATCTCTTCAAGGCGTTTGGCATCAGGACTTAACCAGTGCTTGTTGCTTTCGAGCACCGTTGTCAGCACTTGATGAACCCAATCCGGGAGATTCGGGTGCAGTCGGTAATAGACCCATTGGCCTTGCCGGCGGTCCGACAACAGGCCACAAGTTCTCAGTTGTGCGAGGTGCCTGGAGATTTTTGGCTGACTCTCGTTCAGCGCGCAGGTCAGCTCGCAAACACATAACTCTCCTTCACGGGTGATGAGCATCATCGTGCGCACCCGAGTGTCGTCAGCCAGGCATTTGAAAACAGTGGTCGGTGTCAGATGGTCAGCCATATCGGTTCTCAGTGCTTGTTTTTGACCAAGACGAACATCTTGATGCGCTCATGAATTTCGTGAAGGAGGACACGGGCTTTGCCGGTCATTGTGAAGCCTCGGCTCATATACGGTTTATCGCATATATGGATTACCGTATGCAACGTAAAGAGACAACTGCAAACCAATACATCAAAGCGATTGGACTTCGTACCACTGCATGCGCCTCGACATCGACGCCCTGATGGACTGCGACACCGTGGCCACGCTCCCTGGCTGGGCGCATTCGAAAGGCGCACGACTGGAAGTGCTGATCGCCGACCGCCTCGGCATGACGGTTGTGAATGACCAGGATCCGGTATCGATGGGGTGACTGTCGGTCTCACCTTTTGTCGTAAGCCGATTGACTGACAGAGACCTTTGGAGCCCAGTGATCAGCTGGCTAAACCTGATCAGGAGAGGAACACCATGTCGAAGATAACGGTGATATCCGGTGACTTTCTGACAGGTGATGCTGAATTTCAATCTGGACTGTTCATTTTGAAATCCGCAGTAAAACCTTCCCTTAAAATAAAGATACCCCTTTCAAAACTGGAAACTTTAGAAACAGCAACCGAGGAAATAGTTAATAAGAAAGGCAGCGTTATTCGATGGAGCCTGGCTGGAGCATTGCTTTTAGGTCCGGTTGGACTGGCTGCGGGCTGGTGGCTATGTGACAAAGAAAAGGAAATAACTTTCTACGCAAAATTCAAGGATGGCCGCTGCCTTCTTGCCACAACTGATGTCGACACTTACTCTAAAATCTCTGCGTCTGCCCTCAAGTAACGCCATTCCCCCCTCCCCTTCAAAGTCAGCCGCTATAGTATTCACGGCTGAACTGCGATGGACTTTCATAGCCGACCTTGAAAGCCGCACTGGATACGTCCTGGTGTGTTGGCACCGATGCCGAATTGACCCAGTCGCCGAGATGTCACTGAGCCTGTCTGTTCCTCTCGAACCTTTTCCTATGCGGGATTTGTGCAGATTTAGAGGTGAGTCAGTCTTGACTCGGCACGTGGGTCAATTCGGCGTCGGCGTCAACAGGACGTGTCGGCGCAGAGGTAAATTGACCCGTTCAGAACTCTCGAAATGAGCGCGATACGCTTATGCTGCGCTCTTAGAGAAGTGGAATGCTGTAGCTCACAAACACCCGGTTCTGGTCTTGATCACGGGCGGCTTCGCTATTGGATTTACCATTGCGCCAGCCGAAACCCACGTTTTTAAGTGCACCGGATTGAACGACGTAGTCCAGAAAGATATCCCTTTCCCATTCTTTCTGATTGTCGCCGGTTCTCGTCTTGATATTGTCCCCGGAGAGGTACATGACCGAGGCTTTCAGGCCAGGGACACCCAGGGCGGCAAAGTCATAGGCGTACTGACCGAATGACGTACGTTCCCCTGCGCGGGTGAAGCTCTGGATCAGACGGTCTGTGTACAGGTACAAGCTGCTGCCTGCGGCGCCTTTATCCACCAAACTACCCTGGTTGAGCTGGGTGAAGCTGCTACCCTCCGAAACGCTTTGGTAGCCCGCAGTAAATGCGTGGGCGCCAAGGCTGTAAATCAATGCAGCACTCCAGAGACGGTTGTCGATCACGCCATCACCGTTTTCGGTGAAGCCACTGATTCTGTAACCTGATGTACCGGAGCTGTTTTCACCTGACGAGTCAGTTTTGAAGTAACGCAGGTCGGTTTTCAGGGATTGATTGTCCGAGAACGCAAGCGTGTGAATCAGTCCGAAAAACTGCTGGTTATAGTAGTTCTCGAGATGGGCATAGTAGTACTGAGCCGTCAGATCCCTGGTGACTTTCCAGTCGCCCCCGACGAAGTCGAACTGGTTGCTTTCACGCGTACCGCCCATAGCGGCCAGCCCCGTCTGATCCGTTGAACCGCGACCTGTTGCATGTTCAATTCGCCCACCCGTCAGGGTCAGATCCTTGAACTCGCTCGAGGTGATTTGGCCGCCCTCGAAGGTTTGTGGAAGCACCCTCCCATCGTTGGCGACCAGAATCGGAAGTTTCGGAATCAAGGTGCCGTAGCGCAGTTCAGTCTTCGACATTTTGACTTTTCCGGTCAGCCCCAGCCGGCTCCACTCGTCGACGGCGCGGTTGTCACTGTCCGAGGGAATCATAGAGCTGCCGACGTGTCGTCCCTTGCCAGTGTCCAGGGTAATGCCCAGCAACCCCAGGGCATCAACACCAAAACCAACGGTACCCTCGGTATATCCCGACTTGAAGTCCAACATGAAACCTTGCGCCCACTCTTCGGTTTTCGAAGGTGCAGCGGTGCCATCACGGTTGTCGTTATTGAAGTAGAAGCTCCTCATTCCCAAGGCAGCTTTGCTATCACTCAGGAAGTCAGCAAACGCCTGGCTACTCAGGGCAATGCTGCCAAACAGCAAAGTTGCAGAAACTTTCTTTACGCTCACTTATAACGCTCCGATTTTTTTATATTTGTAAGTAACAGAAGCAACAAGGAAATCTTCCAGGCCAACGCAACACACACGAATCCCACGCAGAGTTCGCTCACGCGAATTCATCAACTGAATATGCGCAAATTGCTCAACCCTTCAGGCAACTTTTGTTTGTTTGCAGTGCGTATGATTTTTGACTACCTAATTGGCAGCACCGTGCGAGTTATATCTGCGAACCAAAGTTTTCATCCATACTAAACAATTCAGTTCCCCTTGGGGTGAGCTGAACACGCCTTAGCAATTTGAAGCCAAACGGACAATTGCATCGCGACTGCCTGCTTGCTCTCGAAGTAAAAACTTCTGGATTTTCCCGGTTGCGGTTTTTGGCAACTCTGTAAAAATCACTCTGCGAGGGCATTTGAATCGAGCAAGACGGCTCTGGCAGAACACAATTATTTCTGCCTCGGTGGGAAGCTCAATACCACTTTTTAGTTCGACAAACGCGCACGGGACTTCCCCCCATTTGTCATCAGGCTGAGCGACGACTGCAGCATGTAAAACAGCTGGATGACAATGGATGGTTTCTTCGATCTCTACGGACGAGATATTCTCCCCTCCAGAAATAATGACGTCCTTGCAACGGTCGGTAATTTGTACATAACCGTTGGGGTGCACAACGGCTACATCACCAGTATGAAACCAGCCGCCTTCAAAGGCTTTTCGGGTTGCGCTTTCATTCTTCAGATAACCCATCATAACGGTGTTGCCCTTGAGCAGCAGCTCACCCGTTGTTTGGCCGTCCTTTGGAACTGGCTGCATCGTTTCGGAGTCAGCGACCATCAAGCCTTCGAAGGCTGCTGCACGAGCCCCTTGGCGCACACGAAAAGCGCCCTGCTCACTCGGTGTCAAATCGTCCCAACCGTCTTGCCATACGCAGCTGATCGGGGTGCCGGAAACTTCAGTAATTCCATAAACGTGGTCAACGTCGAAGCCTCGTGAGACTACGGCGTTGAGTACGCTGGCCGGAGGTGGGGAACCGGCAGTCAGCACTCGTACCGGCGTTTTAAGCGCAGGACGGTCTGCGGCGTTCGCAATCATGGCCATAACAATAGGCGCCGCACAGAAGTGGTCGACGCCATGGTTATCTATCGACTCAAACACCGTCTCTGCGGAAACCTTTCTCAGGCACACATGCGTGCCGGCCGCCGCAGTGATCGCCCAGGTAAAACACCATCCGTTAGCGTGGAACATAGGGAGTGTCCACAGGTAACGAGGAGCCCGAGAAAGCGGCCAGTTAGTCATCTGCAGCATACTCATGAGGTAAGTGCCGCGATGGCTGGCGACGACACCCTTCGGATCGCCGGTTGTACCTGAGGTGTAGTTGAGCGCTATCGGCTGCCACTCATCGCTTGGCCAAACCCCTTCGAAATCTGGACTACCGCTACAAATCAAGGTCTCGTAATCGATGTCTCCAATGCTTTTGCAAATGGGCGCCAGGTGGTCATTGATGTCGATGACCAACGGACGGTGCTCCAGGAGTTCAAGCGCGGCATCGGCCAGTGCTGCAAACTCTCGATCTACCAAGAGGAGCTTGCATTCCCCATGGCGAAGTATGAATGCCACGCCTTCTGCATCCAGGCGGTAGTTAACTGTATTCAGTACCGCGCCACAGAGAGGGATCCCAAAATGGGCTTCGAGCATGGCAGGAGTATTGGGAGACAGAATTGAAATGGTGTCTCCCGCACCCATGCCTTTTTTGGAAAGTGCTGAGGCGAGTCGATAGCACCGCTCGCGAGTTTCACTCCAGGTTCTGCGAAGTTCTCCATGAACTACCGCTATCCGATCCGGGTGCACAAGTGCTGCCCGATCCAGAAATCCAAGGGGAGTCAGGGGCAAATAGTTTGCCTTGCAGTGATCAAGCCCATTCTCATAAGCACCAGGCTTCATGGTGTTGTCTCCTTATTATTGTGATGAAAGGTGGAAAACGCGCTCACCGGCTCCCGATCAGTAACCAAGGTGTTCTCAATACTGGTCTCGTCGGCGTATCCAAGACTCATTCCGCAAACCAGCATTTGATCAGCGGGGATCGCAAGGGATTGCGAGATAACGCGGTGATATTTCAAAAAGGCGGCTTGCGGGCAGGTGTGCAACTTCCTCCCTCGTGCTGCCACCATCACGGCCTGCAGAAACATTCCGTAGTCGAGGAGACTCCCTTCCTTTAGCACTCGATCAATGGTGAAGATCAAGCCGACTGGCGCGTCAAAGAAACGGTAATTGCGGCCGTGTTGCGCATGCATTCGCTGCTTGTCACCCTTCTCGATTCCCAGCAATCCGTAGAGCTCCCAGCCTACTTGCCTTCTCCGATCCACGTAGGGTGAAGTCCATTCGCGTGGGTAATATTCGTATGCGTCTTCAAGGTGGTTGCTGAGTGACGGATCGTTGTCAATTTCCGCGATGGCGCATGAAAGACGAGTCTTTGCTTCTCCAGTGACAACATGGACGCGCCAAGGCTGCATGTTCACTCCCGTTGCGCAGAATCGAGCGATATCAAGGATCGATTCAATTTCTTCGCGTGGTACAGGCGTGGGCAAAAAAGCCCGAATGCTGCGTCGTGAAGCTATCGCCCAATCAACCGTTTGGCTAAGCAGTTCAGACGATACTGGCGGTTGGGATAAGCGATTCATTTTCATGCGTTAGAGTCCACGGATTCAGTTACAGACGGATGCATCATGGTATTAACTAGACAGGGCTGGGGCCTTTCTGACTTGAGTCGAGTCTGCGCGGGACTGGTTAATCATGGTGACTGCGGCAGCGCCAATAAGACCAGCAAGGCTGATGGCCATGAAGTTTTTCTCAAGCGGAAGGTTTAGTGATACCAGCCAACCGATGAGGACGGGGGCGACGATAGCGCCAATTCTTCCTACACCAGACGCGAAACCCACGCCGGTTGAACGAATCGATGACGGGTAGAAATCCCCGGCGTACGCATAGGCCAACAGTTGGGTACCAAGAGTCGATGCCCCGACAGTGAACACCACTGGAAACAGCAAAGTTGTTGAGCGCGTATAGCCCAAGATTGTTAGAGCCATTGCTCCGACGATATAAAAGCAGACCAGCACGTGTTTGATGTTTAGCTTGTCGCTCAACCATCCTCCGCCAATTGCACCGGCGATGGCCCCCACATTGAAAACAATCACAAAGTTCAACGCAGAGCCAAGACTGAATCCAGCCATCGCCATAAGCTTGGTCAACCAGGAGTTAAGGGCGTACACCATGAACAGCCCCGTCATGAACGCCGCCCAAATCATTACGGTGCTAAAGCCTCGACCCTCCTTGAACAAGTTACGAACTGGCGCTTCCTGTTTATCCAATACACTGGCGTTTCCGGTCATCACCGTGTTTTTGTCGATCATGAGAGTAGGGTCTATCTTGCGAGCAATAGCCCGTAGCTCATCGTGACGTCCGTTTTTCAGCAGATAGCCTATGGACTCAGGCATGGTCTTTAGGATCATAGGAATCAGAAGCACTGGCAGCAGTGCCACATAAAACACCCACTGCCAGCCGTGACTTTCAATGAGTTGCTTGCCAGTTAGTGCAACCAAAATACCGCCCACGGAGTACCCCGCGAAAACGAGGGTCACCAGGCGCGTACGGAGTTTGAGTGGAGAAAACTCACCCATCTGAGCGGTGCAAATTGGCAGTACGCCGCCGATGCCAAGGCCCGCGATGAAGCGAGAAATGCTGAAGCTAATCGGGTCACTGGTGAGACCAGCCCCAGCAGTGAAAATACTGAACAAGGCCACACAGATTGCGATCATCTTGGGACGCCCAATACGGTCAGCTAGCGTCCCAAGAAATATCGCTCCGAGCATCGTTCCGAAGAGCGCTGAACCAGCCATGATGCCGGCGCTGGTTGGATCAATGTTCATTTCCTTCATGATCGCCGGAAGGGCTGCACCGACTACAGCAAGGTCATAGCCATCAATTATCAGAATGAGGACACACCAAAATAGAATGAGCCCATGGAAGCGGTTGAACTTCGATTCAACCGCGAGTGCATAAACGTTTACCGGCTGCATATCGCGTCTCCTTCGATCTTGTTTTTGTTTGTGAAATGCTAGGCGCCTAGTCTTGGAGGCATATCGAGGAGGAGAACGCACCGGTTGAAGACTCGGTGGTCTGCTTGAGATGCGACACTTGGGCTACCTGCGTCGCATCGTAGGAGTTGGGCTTGCTGTGGCCTATGCCCTACGACATCGTTCTGTTTGACCGATTTGGACACCCATAGCTGGCCAGAAACCACCAGTGTGATCTTGGGGAAGAGCTGTCCATCGGCATTTTGGCGGGTGCAACGGGTTGCAGATCTCAGTACGAAATCTGGCGGGGGAAGTAGTGCTCTTGTTCCGCAAGTAAGGCTTTTAGCTTTCGCCCGGATCTTGCGCATTGGAGCGGCGATAAGCGCCAGGGCTCACTCCCGTCCACTTCTTGAAGGCGCGGTGAAAGGCACTGCTTTCCTGGAAGCCTGTGAGCGCAGCTACTTCGGTGACTGTCATATTTGGCTGGCACAGCAGGTTGATCGCCATGTCGCGGCGCAGATTGTCTTTCAAACGCTGATAGCTAACCCCCTCGGCTTGGAGCCTTCGCTGAAGCGTCGAATATGACATGCCGAGCACTTTTGCCACCTTATCTAGCTCTGGCCATTCCTCCGGATCCAGGCATCTCAATCTCATTCGGATCTGGGCGCTGATGCTGTCCTCATTACGGTATTTTACCAGCAGACTAGCAGGCGACTCTTTCAAGAACGTCGATAGGCTCGCCTTGTTTTGCACGACCTTGAGGCTTAGAAAAATACGGTCAAAACGCATCATCGTAACGGGAGCGCCAAACTGAATTTCTTCACAAAAGCGCATCCGATAGTCGCTATCGTCGAGCGGTCGATTCGGTCTGAAGCAGAGTTCCTTTATCGGAATGCGCCTGTTACCCAGCCAGCAAAGCAATCCATGTACCAGGATCAGCCATGTTCCGTAGCTAAAGAGGCGACGCTCAATTCCTTTGTCATGGATAACGATGACGGCGGAGTCATCTTCAAGCCTCAGCTCACCGTGAATGTCGTCCAACACAAGGCGTAGAAATTTCAGAATCCGCCGCAACGCTTGCTCTAACGACTCGCAGTCAATCGAAGCCTGGCACATCAATCGGAAGCTACCTCGTCGCATTGGATGGCTATCGATTCCGAAAAACTCATCGTCGAGTAGATCTGAAAGAGCGACCCATAGGCGAGAAAATGCAGCAGCCGAAACCCTGGCCTGGGGAGAAGTGAGGAGCTCCGGATCTATACGTGCTTGCTGCAATGCGATGGATGTGTCCAGTTGGCGTCGCAATGCGCCATCGAGGGCTTCGTGCACCAATCCAATCGAAGTAGTTCCCTTGTCCTGGATGAGCATGCTTATTCCTCTGCGCAGTTGATATCTGACTTGATGCTGATCTTCAAATCTCTACGGCAGGTCTGCTTTGAGCAACCTGACGAGCCTGAATTGTTTATCTACGTTCCGGCTTCACAGCATCGCATGTCAACCCGAAGGTTTTGTTATCAGGGAACGCTTTTGCAACCCCTCCTCCTGGCCCTCGATGCCTGGCCTCGATTATCCAAAGCATTCAACCAAGCTGAGGCGTTTGAGCATTGTCGAGGCCACTGATCACCGACAATATCCGTCCAAGAATCTCCAGCGCGGCTTACACCTGAAGTAAACCGGCGGCCGGAACCGATCTGGCCGTTGGGCCTTTTACATGTCAAATAACCGCGTATGCGGCACTGCCAAATTGTGAGGAAACATCATGCGCATCGAAAACTCAGTCTTCCTGATTACTGGCGCAGGTTCTGGACTCGGGCTGGCTTCGGCGCGTGAGTTGGTGGGCCGAGGTGCAAACGTGGTGCTGGTCGATGTGAACGAAGCCGCTGGTGTAGCTCGCGCTGACGAGCTAGGAAAACGTGCGATTTTCGTGCGAGCAGACATCACCTGTGAAAGTGATTGCCGTACAGCCATTGCCTCTGCAGTAGGCGTCTTTGGCGCGTTGCAAGGGGTGATCAACTGCGCGGGTATTGCGCCAGCCGAACGGGTTTTAGGCCGTAATGGCGCACATGGGCTTGAGAGTTTTCGCCGAACTATCGAAATCAATTTGATCGGTAGCTTCAACATGGTTCGCCTTGCTGCTGAAGCTATGGCGGGAGGAGAGCCCGATGAAGAAGGTGAGCGCGGCGTAGTCATAAATACGGCCTCTGTCGCAGCTTTTGACGGTCAGACGGGCCAAGCCGCTTACGCCGCGTCCAAAGGTGGAGTTGCTGCCATGACATTGCCATTGGCTCGCGACCTGGCTCGTTCAGGCATCCGTGTCATGTGCATTGCACCCGGAATATTCGAGACCCCGATGATGGCGGGAATGCCTCGGGACGTGCAGGCATCATTGGCAGCCAATGTGCCGTTCCCTCCACGGCTGGGACGGCCTTCCGAGTACGCAGCGCTGGCAGCGCACATCATCGAAAACTCCATGCTCAATGGTGAGGTGATTCGTTTGGATGGTGCTTTGAGAATGGCCGCTAAATAGATCGAGCTAAAAGTCTGTGATCGGGCACAAGCCCCCCCAACATGAAACAGAGGATTCAGTTATGAGCCATACCGACCCTATCGTCATTGTCAGTGCTGTCCGAACTCCGTTAGGAGGCTTTCTTGGGAACTTCAAGGAAGTCACCGCTGCGCAGCTGGGTGCGGTTGCAATTCGTGCCGCCGTGGAACGAGCCAGCCTGCAGCCCAGTGACATTGGCGAGGTCATCATGGGATGCGTGCTACAAGCTGGGCAAGGCCAGGCTCCGGCTCGCCAAGCTGCCCTGTTGGCGAATCTTGCGGAGCAAGTGGTGTGCTCAACAGTCAACAAGATGTGCGGCTCTGGCATGAAAGCGCTGATGTTCGGCCACGACCTTCTCCATGCCGGGAGCGCGGAGGTGGTGGTTGCCGGAGGTATGGAAAGCATGTCAAACGCTCCCTACCTGTTGGAGCGAGCTCGCTCAGGCTATCGAATGGGCCACAGCAAGATCATTGATCATATGTTTCTCGATGGGTTGGAAGATGCCTACGAGAAAGGCCGGCTCATGGGCACATACGCCGAAGACTGTGCTCAGAGTTATGGATTCACTCGAGGCCAGCAGGATGAGTTTGCGATCAGCTCGTTGACCCGAGCTCAGAAGGCAATCACCGAAGGGCGTTTCCAGGACGAGATTGTCCCTGTGCAGGCTTCGTCTGGCCGTGAGACGGTTTCGATCGAAAGCGATGAACAGCCGGGTAAGGCCCGGATCGACAAAATTCCTACGTTGAAACCTGCGTTTCGCGAAGGCGGGACGGTGACTGCGGCGAACTCCAGTTCTATCTCGGATGGCTCGGCTGCCCTCGTGCTGATGCGCTTGTCTGAAGCCGAGCGTAGAGGCCTTACACCGTTGGCCCGGATAGCAGGTCATGCATCCTACGCGCACGCTCCCGGCCTCTTTGCCTGCGCTCCGGTCGGTGCGATTAAACGCTTGCTGGAGCGAACCAACTGGTCAATGCAGGATGTTGATCTCTTTGAGATCAATGAGGCCTTTGCCGTGGTTCCCATGGTTGTTATCCGAGACTTGAACGTCGGACATGAGCAGTTAAATGTCCACGGTGGGGCATGCGCTTTGGGGCACCCGATTGGCGCGTCAGGCGCGCGTGTTGTTGTTACGTTGATAAATGCCTTGAGGCAGAACACGCTAAAGCGTGGCATCGCCTCTGTGTGCATTGGTGGCGGCGAGTCGACCGCGATTGCTATCGAACTCCTCTCATAGAGGAGCGTTGACTGGCTGCAATAAGTCTCTCGCTGCGCCTCGGAAATTTTTTGCGCAAAGGATTTGTCTGTGAACTACCGGCCCCGAAAGGGGTTGGCTTGATCACGCGCTGAATACGGTCAACACAACGCCTGGCCAGAAAGAAGGGATGCGAGCATTTGTGGAGAATCGCGCAGCCAGGTTTTGAGCGTCGGTGTTGCGAGTTTAACGCTGCAGAATCCAGGAGATACCGTGGCAGAGAAAGAACTGGGGACTGTCAGATTTTTTGTGTGCGGGCCGGTAACGGCCTGCCGCTAGGCAGGCTCTGATTTTCACCAGGTCAGCCCCCACGCAGAATCAGCGCATCCGCGCCATCCCACTCGGCGAAGATTTTTTGCCCGCAGTGCACGCCAAGCAAGTTGTAATCGGCATGCCGTTTCTGCACCTGTAACTCAAGCCCGCCGCTGGCTTCGAGATAGATGTTGACCATCGAGCCGATGAACTCTTCACCGACCACGGTGCAGTTCAGCCGGTTGCGTCGCATAGGCTGCGCGGTCAGGTCGATATGCTCGGCGCTTACGCAGACTGTAACGCGCTCAGCGGGAACAACCGTTTTACCCTCAGGCAGCCGCGCCAGGAATCCACCATGCTGCGAATCGAGGCAAACCAACCCGCTATCGTCGAAGCCAACGACAATACAGTTAAGAATGTTTTTACCGCCAACGAACTCGGCAACGAAGCGGTTGTGAGGCTCAAGGAAAACTTCCTGCGGCGAGCCGATCTGTTCGACCCGGCCTCGACTCATGATCACTACACGATCGGCCATTGCAAAGGCTTCGGATTGACTGTGAGTGACGTAGACAAAGGTGATACCCAGGTCCTTCTGCAGTCCAGTCAGCACGCCTTGCATGCGCACACTCAGATGAGCATCCAGGGCGCTCAGGGGCTCGTCGAGCAGCAGGATCGGCGGTTCGGTGACCAACGAGCGCGCCAACGCCACGCGTTGCCGCTGGCCACCGGAGAGCAGGCTTATATCGCGAGTGGCGAACTCCTCCAATCCGAGCCGCTCAAGCCACAGTAGCGCCTTCTTGCGTCGCTCAGCCTTGGCCATCCCTCTCATTCGCAGACCGAACTCGACATTCTCCAGCACGTCAAGAAACGGGAACAGTGCCAGGTTTTGCCAAACCAACGGCGTCTCCCGTTCCCAGGAGTAGAGATCATTGATGCGCTCACCGTTAAGACGAATTTCGCCTTCACTGGGTTTATCCAGCCCTGCGAGCATGCGCAGCGTTGTGGTTTTACCGCAGCCGCTCGACCCCATGATCGCGACGAACTCACCTTTGTAAATCTCCAGGTTCATACGCTCGACAGCCTGATAGCTACCGAAATGTTTAACCACGTTGTCGAATACCACCAACGGTTGAGTCATGGCTGAATCCTTCGTGTTCGGATGATTGTCAGGGTGGTATCAGGCACTGGCGGGCTTACGCCGCCGCATCAACAGCAGTTGCGCGAGGATCACCAGGGTCATGGTCGTGATAAAGACGATGGTGCCGATCGCGTTGATGGTCGGGCTCACCTGCCCTTGCAGCGTATTGAGGATGCGCACAGGCACCGTTTCGTTAAGCCCCGACACGAACCAGGCGACAGCGAACTCATCGAAGGAAACGGCCATGGTCACGAACAGCGCGGCGAAAATGCTCGGCGCCGTGAATGGCAGGATCACATGACGCATGGCCTTCCACTGGTTGGCTCCCAGGTTCCAGGCCGCCGCCTCAATGTTCGGATCCATCTGCGCCAGGCGCATCCTGATGACCGCCATTGCGAACGGAGCGCACATCACGATATGGCTGATCATCACCGCGTAGATCTCGCCGGAAAGCCCGACCCGCGACAGGAAAGCCAGCATCGCCAGCCCCATGATCACCACCGGAATGGTGGGCGGCAGTAGCGCGAGCGCCATGTAGATTGACTTGCCGAAGAACGGGTAACGGAAGTCTGTGTAAGCCGCCGTAAACCCAAGCAGGGTTGATACCAGCGACACGACCACACCCACCGTCAGGCTGTTCCTGAATGCCTGCCAGACCGCCGGATCGCTGGCGATCAGTTCGTACCAGTGCAAACTGAAACCGCCCAGTGGCAAGGAAGGGAAACGGTCAATGTTGAACGAGAACACGAAGCTGCCGGCAATCGGCATAAAAATGAAGAGGAACACCAGTACGACAAAGCTGCGCAGCAAGAAGTTAATCAACCGATGCTCGTTCATGTGCGCCTCCGGTAAGCGAAGCGAACCGCACCAAAAGCCGCGATGAGCAACGTCACAATCATCATCGTTGCGATCACCGCCGCGCGTGGCCATTGCTGGCCCGACTTGGTGGTGTCAGTGATCAGCGTACTCAAGGTCGGCGGCTGACCACCGCCCAGGTAGAGCGGGCTGACAAAGTCGCCGAAGCTCAGGATGAAACAAAACAGTGCCGCGACGACAATGCCGATCCGCGCCGACGGCACCACCACCAGCAGCACCGTTCGCAATCGTCCGCAGCCGAGGTTGTGCGCGGCCTCGATCAACGAACGATCGATGTACATCAAGCTGAACAGTTGCAGCAAAACCACCAATGGCAGGCACAGCGTGAAATAACCGACATAAGTACCGAACGCCGAATTCAACATGGCAAACGGCTCTATCCCAAGCAGACCAAGCGCGGCATTGAAGATGCCGTTATCGCTGAGGAACACCTGCCATGAATAAGTGCGCACCAGGTAGCTGGTGAAGAACGGAGTGACCAGCAGCAACACCAGCAGCTGCTTTGCCGACTCGCGAAACTTGAAGGCGATTGCATAAGCGCAGGGAAAGGCCACCAGGCTGACCAGCACAGTGGCACCTGCCGCCATGGCGAGTGTATGGACGTAGGCGTCCCAAAAAAAGGCGCGACTGAGCATATAGCTCCAGTTGAGCCATTCGAACGTCGGCACCATCCGGAAGTTACGTACAAGCCAAAAGCTGATGGCCACCAGAAACGCCAGCGGGAATACGAAGAACATCAATTGCCAGATCAGGATAGGCATCGAGAAACAGAGGCCAAACCAGGGCAAGCGCCACACCCTCCTTGAACGGCGCTCTGTTCGGGCACCGGCATTACCGGAGAGTACCGACGGCGAAGCCTTCAATTTGTCTGAAATCATAGCGACCACCTCCACTCGTCTCGTCAAGCACCCTTGTATTGCGACCAGAAGTCATTCCACTCATCCAGACTCTGCCGGACCGGGAGTTCGCGGTACTTGATACGACCATCGCGGATGTCATCCATGACGTTGCGCTGACCGAGCAGCATGCCTTGGCGCTTCGCCTCGGCGAGATCGGTCTGGTTCAGCAGTTCCCAGCCCTTTTTGCTCGGGATCAGCGCGGGATAAGCGGCCATCTTCGCCGACTTGACCTGGCCTTCAGGTGAGGTGATGTATTGGATGAACTTCTTCGCCAGCTCCGGGCTGTGTGCTTTTTTAGCGATGCAGTAAGACTCCGTCCATTGCAACCCGCCCTCCTTGGGCAATACGGTTTTCACCGGTGCGCCGGCACGTTGCAAGACACCGGTGATCCAGTCGCCGATGCCGCACATGGCATGGATCTGACCATTCTTCAGAGAAGAAAAGGTTCCGCCGTAATCGAAGAAGCCACCGATTTGCGCACGCAAGCTCATCATCTTCTGCTGCACCGTTTGCCAGTGCGCGGTATCGATGTCGTACGGGCGCGCGTTGCCATTCATCAAGCTGATCTGTCCGAGATTCGGCAGGTGCCAGTCGAAGTGTCCAACCTTGCCCTTGAGGCTTTCGTCCCAGAACACGTCATAGCTGTGCACCTTGGTTTCGGGAACGAGTCGGGTGTTGTAGGCGATGCCGAGGAAGCCAAAGCGAATCAGGACCGAGTAGAGCTTGTCCCCCTGCCAGTGGCCGGGAAAATGCTGGAACTCCGGGTAGAAGTCATCGAAGGGGTAGTCAGCGGGGTCAAGTTGCTCGATGTACTCGGCGGCATTGAGTTGCTGGACGTATTCGGCGTCGGACAGGATCAGGTCGAAAGTGCCGGGCGGGGACTGTGAGATCAACCCCAGCATGTTGTCGCCGCCGGTGTAGTACTTGGCCCGGACCTTGACCCCATATTGGCGCTCGAAATCAGCGACGATGTCCGGCTCTGCGTGTCCGGCCCATGCGAGTATGACCAGTTCTTTTTCCGCTGCGGCGAAGCTTCTCAAGGGCAGCAAACCAGAAAGCGCTGCGGTGCCTGCCAGGATGCTGGAGGTCTTGAGGAATGTACGGCGTGAAAGGTCGATGCGATTTTTCATTATTGTCTCGCCTGGTGATGGAAAGTGGCTCAGGTGAAAAGCGCTCCTGTCCGTCTCATCCTTTTGCTCTTGCCTGCTGCCTGCTATCGCTGCCAACCACAGCATCATTCGCCGGCTGGATGCATTGCAGCAGGTCGCCATCACCCGTTTTTGTGCGCGCTCGACCTGGACTTTGTCAGATCCGACTCATGCCCCTTCTCACGTAAAAGCGACGAGCCCCAATCCGATAACCGGACAGAAATGACAAATCAGAGGGTGTTTTGTCATTTACGGGTCGGATTTAGACAATTCTGCACCCTCCCCCTCTGATCGAATTGATCCATGCGCCGCCTTCGATTCCTGCAATCTGGAAGGTCGGTCAGACGATAGGCAAACGCCCCCAACCACCGGTTGAAAATCACCAACGGTCAAACACTTTCAGAGGGTGTGCAGATGAACAACAGTGTCGTTATTGGGGAACTCACCTGGCCTGCGTATGCAGAGAAGGTCGCTGCCGGCAGCCCGATCTTTCTGCCCGTGGGTGCACTGGAACAGCATGGACATCACATGTGCATGGAAGTCGATGTGCTGCTGCCTACCGCGATATGCAAGGCGGTAGCGCAGAATGTCAGCGGCCTGGTCTTGCCTGCCCTTGCCTATGGCTACAAGTCTCAGCAGAAATCAGGCGGCGGCAACCACTTCCCGGGAACAACCAGCCTCGATGGCGCCACGCTGACCCATACCGTGCAGGACATCATCAGAGAACTTGCCCGCCATGGCGCACGCAAACTGGTGATGATGAACGGGCACTTTGAAAACTCGATGTTCATTGTCGAGGGCATAGACCTTGCCCTTCGGGAACTTCGCTACGGTGGCATCAGTGACTTCAAGGTCGTCGTGCTGTCCTATTGGGACTTCGTCAACGACCCTGCCGTCATCGAAAAGTTATATCCCGAGGGATTTCTCGGCTGGGATATCGAGCATGGCGGTATTTTCGAAACCTCTTTGATGCTGGCCCTGCACCCCGACAAGGTCGATCTGAGTCGTGCGGTTGATCATCCTCCCGCGACCTTCCCGCCTTACGACGTCTTTCCCATCATTGCCGAGCGCACGCCGGCCTGCGGAACACTGTCATCCCCTAAAGGTTCCAGTCGCGAGAAAGGCGAGCTGATTCTCGAAGTCTGTGTCTCTGGCATCAGCGCCGCTGTGCGCGAGGCTTTTGATCTGGACACCTGAAGAACACACGGACGTGCCCAAACGAGTACTCACGGTTATTGCTTCACCCTCCCCAAATAAAATAAAAAGGGTAAGTCTCATGTCCAGCAGCTCAACCTTGGCCCCAGGCCTCAAGCAGCGTCACGTCACCATGCTTTCCATTGCCGGTGCCATTGGCGCCGGCCTGTTCATCGGTTCAGGACACGCCATCGCCTCGGCGGGGCCGGCCGCCATCCTGGCGTACATTTTTTCCGGCACCCTGGTCGTGCTGGTGATGCGCATGCTGGGAGAGATGGCCGTAGCGTCGCCCGATACAGGATCGTTTTCGACCTACGCCGAGCGGGCGATGGGACGCAGCGCCGGCTTCACCATCGGCTGGCTGTACTGGTGGTTCTGGGTACTGGTCATTCCGATTGAAGCCATCGCCGCTGCCGCCATCCTGCACGCCTGGTTTCCCGCCATTCAGACCTGGGAGTTCGCCATAGCGGTCACCGGCCTGCTGACATTGACCAACCTGTTCAGTGTCGCCCGGTACGGGGAGTTCGAGTTCTGGTTCGCCATGCTCAAAGTCATCGCGGTTCTGGGGTTTATCGCGCTTGGCGCGCTTGCCCTGGTGGGCGGATTACCGGATACGACGGTGAGTGGAGTCGTTCAACTAAGTCATGAGTTCGGAGGTTTCATGCCCAATGGCATGACCGCCGTCATCGGCGCGATGCTCACCACCGTGTTCAGCTTCATGGGCACGGAAATCGTCACCATTGCCGCTGCCGAATCGCAAAACCCCGCCAAACAGATCACCCGCGCGACCAACTCCGTCGTCTGGCGAATGGGGATTTTCTATATCGTCTCGGTATTCCTCATCATCTCCATCGTCCCCTGGAACGACCCCATGCTCATGGAAGTCGGCTCTTATCAGAGGGCGCTCGAGTTGATGAACATTCCACACGCGAAAATGATCGTCGATATCGTCGTGCTGATTGCTGTCGCCAGCTGCCTCAACTCAGCCATCTATACCGCGTCACGCATGGTCTACTCCCTGAGCAAACGCGGTGATGGTCCTCGAGTACTGCAGAAGACGTCGACTTCAGGGGTGCCTTATATCGCGGTGCTGGCCAGCACCGCGGTCGGTTTTCTGACCACGGCGCTCAATTACTTTGCACCCAACGAAGTCTTCTCCTTCCTCCTGGCCAGCTCCGGTGCCGTTGCGCTGCTGGTCTATCTGGTCATCGCTGTTTCGCAACTGGTACTGCGCAAGAAGATGAATGCTTCGGGGCAACCGATCGCGTTCAAGATGTGGTTTTTCCCCTGGCTCAGCTACCTGGTCATTGCCTGCATCTTGAGCATCCTGGTGGTCATGCTGATCTTGCCGCAGCATCGCATGGAAGTTGTAGCGACAGGTGCGCTGACACTGTCCATCGTCTGTATGGGCGCAATCTTCAACTCCAGGAGGAAGACAGTGCAAGCCGTCGACATCGCACGAACCGAAAACGCTTGAAGCGCTATCCACGATAGCAACACTCATCCTCATTCACCTCTTTCCGGCCGCTCTCCACCACGGAGCTGGCCGGTTTTTTTGTTGATCACTCATGCCTGACTCCCCACGTTTTCTACGCCCCCCTTCGGCCAATCGAGACTCATGACATCTTGCGTGCGTATTCCTTTCGTCACGGTCCATTGACCGGACACACACAGTAAAATCCTGAAGCCTGTAAACAGGGCTTACAATCACAAAAACGAGATGATGTTGCCCGTATCGGCAGCTTGCCGCGGCGCATGTCACTGATGCAGTTGAGGAGCGGTAATAATGGCGAAACTCCAGGTGGTGAAACCCGCCGCAGGACGTTCGGCGAATGAACAACGACCGGTGAAAACCGTGGGTTTCCTGGTCATCCCCAACTTCACCACCATCGGCTTCGCCTCCGCCGTGGAAACACTGCGCATGGCCAACCTGGCCGCGCGCAAACCGATGTTCCGCACGATAATCATCGCCGCCAGCCTGGATCCGGTGACAGCCAGCAACGGCATGCGCATCCTGCCTGACCATACCATCACCGATGCACCCAGACTCGACATGCTGTTCGTTGTCGGATCAAACCCGATCGTCTCCAATCACGGCAGCCGACCACTACTCAATTGGCTACGCAAGCTGGCGCATGATCAGGTACCACTGGGTGGGATCTGCACCGGCAGCCACTTGTTGGCGCGCGCCGATCTGCTCAAGGGCTATCGCTGCACGATTCACTGGGAAGACATCGAAGCACTGAAAGAGCGTTTTCCGGGGATCATCATTTCCAACCAGTTGTTCGAGCTGGACCGTGATCGCTACACCTGCTCCGGTGGCGTGGCCTCCATGGACATGACCCTGCAGTTGATCGCCCGCGAACCGGGTGGTCGCGATATCGCAGCCCATGCGGCCGAGTTGTTGTTGTGTGATCGGGTACGCAATGCACAGGAACAACAGCGTGTGCCATTGCGGCAAAAGCTGGGCACCTCGCAGCCCAAGCTCAGCCAGATGGTGGCGATCATGGAAGCCAATCTCGAGGAGCCGGTGGGCCTTGAGGAACTCGCGCGGTTGAACGAGGTGTCGGTGCGCCAGCTCGAACGCCTGTTTCACAAGCATCTGCAGCGCACGCCGAGTCAGTATTACCTTGAATTGCGTCTTGCACGGGCACGTCAATTATTGCTGCGCAGCGAATCGCAGGTACGTGATATCGCCCTCGCCTGCGGCTTCGTTTCGCCTGCGCATTTCTCCAAATGCTACAGCCGTTTCTTTGGCGTATCGCCGATGGGTGAGCGCAAGCAGGTAGCGGCGGTGCATTGATTGAATGACCTCATCGCGAGCGGGCTCGCTCCCACGGTTGACCGTGTTGTCCAGGCGGACGCGGTTCAATGTGGGAGCGAGCCCGCTCGCGAAGGCATCTATGAAATCACCGGATGGAGATCAGTCCTGCAACGCCTTATGCGCCGTTTCCCGGCTCGCCAGCATGGCAATCAATGCCACCGCCGCTGCCGCCAGCAGATACCAGGCCGGGGCCATTTTGTTGCCGGTCAGTTGAATCAGCCAGGTCGCGATAAACGGCGCGGTGCCACCAAACACCGCGTTGGCGATGTTGAAACTGAAGGCAAAACCACTGAAGCGGACGCGGGTGGGAAATATCTCGGCGAGGAAGCACGGCAAGGTGCCGTCGTTCATCGCCAGGATCGCGCCGAAAGCAATCTGGATCATCAGAATCACCATCAGCGGCTGATTCTCCAACATCCCGAACAGAGGAAATGTCAGCGCCAGGAACAATATTGAAGCGCTCAGCAGCATGGTTTTGCGTCCGAACCGATCCGACAGTTTGCCCATCAGAAAGATCAGCCCGATGTAAGTCGCCAGCGATACCGTGGATGCCAGGAACGAATCACTTTCGCTCATGCCCATTTCGGTGGACAGGTAGGTCGGCATGTAGCTGAGCAACAAGTAGAACGCCACCGCATTCAGGCAGGTCGCGCCGATCCCGATCATCACACTGCGTCGGTGCACGGTCAGCAATTCGCGAACCGGAGCGTGGGTTGCGCATTCCTTTGCTTCAAGGCGTTTTTCCATCTCCAGGAACTTGGGCGTGTCTTGCAGACTCATGCGGATGTAACGCCCCACGAGCCCAAATGGCGCTGCCAGCAGAAAGGGTAAACGCCAGCCCCAGCTGTGCAGATCCTCGACACTCATCCACGCATGCAGGCCGGCGACAAAGACCGCGCCGAAGAGCAAACCTGCCGCCGTACTCGCCGGGACAATGCTGGTGTACAAACCGCGTTTACCCTCGGGCGCATACTCGGCGAGAAAGGCCGAGGCCCCGGCGTATTCACCTGAAGCGGAAAAGCCCTGGAACAAGCGAATCAGCAACAGCAAGGCCGGTGCCCACAGGCCGATATGGTTGTAGGTCGGCAGGATGCCGATGCAAAAGGTCGAGATCGACATGATCAGAATCGACCAGGACAGCGCACTACGCCGCCCGTATTTGTCACCGAAGTGGCCCCAGACCAGTCCCCCCAGCGGGCGGACGATAAACGACAGCGCAAACACGGCGAACGTCGCCAGTAGCGCGGTCGTCTTGTCGGTTTGCGGAAAAAACGTGAGCGCGATGACGGTTGCCAGGTAGCCGTAGGCCGCATAGTCGAACCACTCGACGAAATTGCCCATGAAGCTGGCACTGGCCGCGCGCCGCAGGGCCTTGCGCTCGGCGGTCTGTTCAAGTTTCTGCGCCAGGGTCGGCGTCAGGCTTGCGCTTTGGGTGCTCATTGGGCACCTCCGGTGTCAGAGGTGTGGTGATCGAAACGAAGAGTCGAGGCGTAGAACATGACAAAACCCTCTATTGTTTTACTTGGCAGGGTCAAGGCTCGGTAAATGCTGCGCGCTATTTAGTGCGCATGCATTGTTTTGTTCCGGTTTATCTCAGCCACCGGGAAGATTTTTCGCCACTCGTCAAAGCAAAACGCCGCACAGGTTCACTGTGCGGCGCGGGATCTTACTTCTTGATGATGTTGTGTTCCGGGCCATACGGGAACTTGGTGATGTTTTCCCCACCCTGTTCGTTGACAATCAGGATGTCGTGTTCACGATACCCGCCGGCACCCGGAAGGCCCTCGGGCAGCATGATCATCGGTTCGATGGACACCACCATCCCTGGCTCCAGCACCGTGTCGATGTCTTCGCGCAATTCCAGCCCGGCTTCGCGCCCGTAGTAATGGCTCAGCGTACCGAAGGAGTGGCCGTAGCCGAAGGTGCGGTATTGCAGCAGATCGTGTTCCAGGAAAATCTCGTTCAGTTGCAGCGCGATATCGCAGCAGCGCATGCCTGGCTTGATCAGCTTCAGACCCGCCTCGTGCACTTTGACGTTAACTTCCCATAAGCGCAGATGCTCATCGGAGCAGTGGTCCAGGAACAAGGTACGTTCCAGTGCGGTGTAGTAACCGGCAATCATCGGGAAGCAGTTAAGGCTGAGGATGTCACCCTTGTTGACCTTGCGCGACGTGACCGGGTTATGCGCACCATCGGTGTTGATACCGGACTGGAACCAGGTCCAGGTGTCCATCAGTTCGGAATCCGGGAAAGTGCGAGCGATTTCACGCACCATCGCCTGAGTGGCATGCAGGGCAACTTCGTATTCTGGCACCTGATCACGCAAGGCTTCGACGATGGCCGCACCGCCGATGTCCGCGATGCGCGCGCCATGGCGAATGATCGCGTGTTCTTCGGCGGACTTGATCATGCGCATACGCATGCACGGTGCGGCGATATCCACCAGCTCAGCCTGCGGATAGCGGCTGGCGAGTTTATCGCGATTGAGCAAGTTCAGATGATCGAACTCGATGCCGATGCGCCCGGCCTTGGGCAAGGCCTGCTGGATTGCGACGAAGTAGTTGTCGCGCTGCCAGTCGGTGTAGACGATGTTTTCAGTGCCGACGGTACGGCGCCATGGCTGACCGCCATCGATGTTGGCGCTGATGGTCACGGCGCTGTCCTGGGTCACGACCAGCGCGTACTGACGCCCGAAGGAGCAGTACAGGAAATCGCTGTAGTAGTTGATGTTGTGATAAGACGTGAAGACTGCCGCGTCAATATTGTTCTGCGCCAGATAAGCCCGCAATTTGGCCTGGCGGTTGGCATATTCCTGAGCCGAGAACGTCGGATTCACTTTTTCGCCGTTCTTGATCTGGATGGTTTTCGGCATTTGCATGTCATTTATCCTTGTCATTGTTTGAGCAACAGAAGGCGCCAATCTGGCGAGCCGCTGAAGATCATTCGAACAGATGCAAGGTGAGGTTTTTTGTGCGAATCCGACCTGTAGTTGGTCATACCCGCTGTTTGCGAATGTGGTTGCCGAGCCCCCTGGCAGAAACAAAAATGCCCCCGGCAAGCGCGGTAAAAGCCGCTTGGCGGGGGCATTGGCAAAGGACAACGCAGTCAGTGCGCGAGCGTGCTTGCTCGCGATGTGGCCGGTGCGTTCAACATTGCTACCCGCTGATTCTGCGCCTTCGTGAGCAAGCTCGCGCCCATATGATCGCGAGGGTGTGCTCCGAAGTATTGGCGATAGCAGCGCGAGAAATGTTGCACCGAGACGAAACCGCACTCCCCGGCGACATCTGACAAGGAATGTTCACCGGCCCGCAACAACTGGCGCGCCTGTTGCAGCCGCAAGTCCAGGTAGTGTCGGGACGGCGAACAACCCAGACTGCGCTTGAACAGCCGTTCCAGATGTCGCCGGGAAATGCCCATGGTGTCGGCCAGTTCGTCGATACCCAGCGTTCGGCGCAAGTGCTCGTTCATCAATGCCAGTGTTGCTTGAAGTTTTTCCGGGGCGTCATGCAAGGGAAGTAGCGGCCGGGCCTGGCGTGCTGCATGTTTTTCCATCCGCAGTATCAGACCACGACCGTGGGTCCGGGCGAGAAGCTCGTGCATCAACCCTTGAACGGCCTGCGGGCCGACGCAGGTCAGACGTTGGCGATCGACACAGAACGGTGCCGCTACCGGCGTCAACTCGCGCAAAGCAGCAAAAGTCAGTGTTGGGGTGGGCTGCGGCAAGCTGCAACGGAAACCATCCAGCGCGCCAATCTGCGCCAGTAGCCAACCGGCCTTACCCAACGCCCCCAGGCTGATCGGTTGCCTCGCCCAGTGGTTCAGCTGCTGGAGCAAGTCTGGATTTTCAGTTTGAAGTTGCAGGTTATCCCCACCGCAGAGGATTAATACATCGAACGTTTGTGCCTGATCCAGTCGTGCGGTGGCGGTTGCGATGCCGTTGCTGGCGTTCAGTTGCTGTCCGTCCAGGCTAAGCATTTGCCATTGGCAAACATTGCACCCCGCCAACTGATTGGCCTGGCGCAATGGCTCCAGCGCATTGGCAAGGGCATACAAATCGAAGGCTTCCATCAACCAGAAACCAATACGCAGCATCGGCGGTTGTGGCCGGCCAGACTCGGTCAATTGCAGCATGTTCCACTCCCCCGCAGGTCAAGATACTCGACAAACAAAGCCCCGGCACGCATCGGGCCGACGGTATGGGAGATGGAGGGGCCGACACCCATCTTGAACAAGTCAAAAACACTGATAGCCATCGTCGATCTCCGCGCCGCATCAAAGGTGTCAGGAATTCACCCGATTGTCGGCGTCAGGAATCATCAAGGCGTGTCAGATATCGACTCCTAAGTGTTCGTCACTACCAAGGGCGAACTGGATGTGTTGCTCGCACTAGCCTTGCAGACAAACTTACCTGAACTGACCCTCAATTTTTTCCACCACGCGGCTCATCGACGGCAAGACATCATCGATCCGATAGATCTTCGCTCGCATTCCTTGTATTACTTAACCAGCTTCAAACTTTCAGCATCAGACTTGACTGTTTCAATGCCGTCCATTTCCCGGGCAACGAGATCCTCGTAGCGCTCTCTCTGGCGCACGACTTGATAGTGCTCGCCCATGACCACCACTTCAGCCGGACGAACTTTCGAGTTGTACTGGCTGGCCATGCTCATCGCGTAGGCACCCGCTGAAAAAATGGCCAGGGTGTCATGTTCCGAAAGCGTCGGCAGCGGACGCGACAACGCGAAAAAATCCCCTGTTTCACAAATCGGCCCAACCACATCCACCGGCGACAATGCCCCGTCTGGCCAGGGTTGCGAAGGATTGGTCGCGTGCGTCCAGTGTCCGTTGAAGTGGCCGTATCGGATCGGCCACATGGCATGGTGGGCACCGTACAGTGTGGGCCTGAGCAAAATGTTCATGCCGGCATCGACAATGACAATCTGACGGTCCCAGCCATCCTTGATGTATTCGACGCCAGTCAACAGCACGCCGGCATTGGCGCTGATCGAGCGACCGGGTTCGATCACGAACCGCAGGCCGCGCGCCTTGAGTCCCTTAAGCCGGTGAGAAATGACGCGGCCCATTTCCTGCAACGAAATGCTATCGGAATGGGAGGCCTCGTATATGGCTGGAAAACCACCACCGATATTGATCGTATCGACTGTGCCGCCCGCCTGTTCCACCTCATCCAACAACGTCTCGATGACCTCAATGCAAGCCAGGTAAGAAGCGCTGTCATGGATAGGCGAGCCAATGTGCGCATGGATTCCGACAACGTCGACGTTGCTGTACAAACCCTTTGCGTAAAGCCGCGCCGAACGCGTCACCGGAATGCCGAATTTGGTTTGGCGTCCACCTGTAGATGTTTTTTGTGGGGTATCACGGTCAGCAACGTCGGGATTGATCCGAATAGAAACCCTGGGCCTGCAGCCGCACTGACCCGCAATAGCATCGATCCTTGCCAGTTCCCCCTCAGACTCGACATTGAACTGATAGACGCCTGCCTCCAGTGCATATTTGATTTCTTGCGCAGACTTGCCCACCCCGGCAAATACAATGGTTTCGGGGCGAGCACCGGCCAGCAGGGCTCGATAGATTTCGCCACCACTGACGACGTCCAGACCCGCGCCGTGCTCCACCAGAAACTTCAGGATGCTCAAGTTGCTGCAGCTTTTGACTGAAAAACAAATCAGCGGGTCAATCAGAAAAAAAGCATCACGCATGTTTTGCAAGTGCGACGCCAAGGTACTCAATGAATAAACAAACAAGGGTGTACCCAACTTTTCAGCCAGGCTGTCCAGGTTCACCCCTTCGGCATGCAGAACACCTTGTTTGTAGCTGAAACCGTCCATTCGAACCTCTCTGAAAAACCCGGCAGTAAAATAGTCATTGCATGTTTTTTAATGTCAGTCATGCGGGAGGCGTCGCCAATTCAATTCAACCTGCCGCTCTCGTACAAATAAGCACCAATAATCCAGAGCATTTGCTTAAGTGCTGAACTTGCTTGCTGGCTATTATCTGCAACGTACATTCAGATTAAAAATATCAATTTACTCATAATCGATTCATATCTGATATGGTTAACCCCTCCCCATCACCGAGGCAAGGATCGCCATGGCAACGCTGAACTTCAGGCATATCGAGATATTCTGGGCGGTCATGACGACAGGTAGCGCGACAGCCGCCGCAGCCCTGCTGCGCACCTCACAGCCGACAATCAGCCGAGAACTGGGCAGGCTTGAGTCGGTGACCCAGTTGACGTTGTTCAAACGCGCCAATGCCAAATTGATCCCGACCGAACAAGCGCTGATGCTCTTTGACGAAGTCAAAAGGGCTTATTTTGGCCTTGAGCGGATAGCCAAAGCGGCTGACGCCATTCGCCAGTACAAGCACGGGCAGATCACCATCGTTTGCCTGCCTGCTTTCTCCCAGGCCGTGGCGCCCACTGTCTGTAAACATTTCCTCGATCAATACCCCAGCGTGGGAGTCAGCATCACTCCCCAGGACTCTCCCCTGCTCAACGAGTGGCTTTCTTCACAGCGCTTTGATCTGGGGCTTATCGAGGACACTATTGCCCCTCGCGGCACAGACCTGGAGACCATCTTCACGTCGGACATTGTCTGCATCTTGCCCACCGACCACCGACTGTGTGAAAAAGCCGTCCTGTTCCCCGAGGACTTTGAAGGCGAACACTTTATTTCTCTGGCAACCAACGACCCCTATCGCAACAAGATCGACAGTTTTTTCGACAGCCTCGGAATCAACAGACAGTTGGTGGTTGAAACGCACAGCGCAGCGGCAGTCTGCGCGACGGTGGCCCTAGGGGTCGGCATTGCAATCATCAACCCGCTCACAGCACTGGCCTACGCCAAACTTGGGCTGAAAATTCGCGGGCTGTCACTTTCCATTCCGTACACCGTCAGTGTTGTTCGCCCGCAGCACCGCCCCTATTCGCCGCTGGTCGACAACTTCATCAGCTCATTGAGGCATTGCTGCCAGGTGCTGACCCGTCAGCTCCAATCAATCACTGACAGCGCAAACAGACCGCACCCAGACCAGTGACAACTCACCCGGTCATATCGAAGCGAGCCTTGGAGAAAACCGGGGCGGCATGGGGTCGCGCACCGTCGCGGAGTTCGTCACCAACTGCGGCTGGGACTGCGTATTGAACTGCCTGGATCGCGGGATCAGCAGGCTGCCGCATGAAGCAGATCTGCCTCAGCCAGCCAATGTTCCCTGGATGGCTGTGGAGCGCAAGACAGTCGCCTGCCCAGCTCTATCTCGTCCGAGCGACTACAACGCTCAAGACTGGAGCAGCGCCCTCAGTTGCTCTGGAACCTCAATCACTTCCCTGGTGACCGGCGAGATGCAAACGTGTGTAAGGCTAGAAGTAAATGCCATGACATCTGGCGCTACATTACCCTCGACTAGAAATGTGAACGAGTGAAGCCCAATACTGGAAACACTTACCTTCATGGAAAGTTCGTCATCCCAAGTGACCGGATGAAGAAACTCTAGCGAGAAGGCCCTTGCTGGAGGCAGTAGGTTAAAACCTAGCAGGGTTCTTAATCCGGGACCGGAAAGCCAGACCGTAAGGGCATCATGAATGGCCTCGACAACGAAATACGAAAACCTGGGTGTATAGACAATCCCCTCCGGATCACAGTCGCCGAACAATACCTTTCTCTTAATAGTCACTGAGTTCGGCACAAGATCAATCCTTAATATTGAGTGACAGAGCTCAAACAACCACGTCGCAGCGCCTGTTTGTCCGGGGTAGACGATACCTCCCTCTCATCTCTAATGCATAGCCGCTATAGCGGCAAGGATGAAGTCATGCCTGAATAAAGGAACGGCCGATCTTGTTCTCGGCCCCGGAGAACGGTTCTCTTTAAAGCCATCACGCCGTTTCATCGGCTTTGGATACGCAACTTAAATCTTTTTACATAACTGAAAGAAATAAACGATCTAACCAGTACCGACTTATTTCTCTTCTCCGCCGGGAGACGGACCATACGCCCCCCTATTATGTAAAAACTCGAGAGACTTCAACGTCTCTTGCTTCTCCGTAATCACCGACAGCCTGGTAATCCCCGCCCCCGCGCTCGTATTCGCGCAGAATCCGGACGGCCGAGAACACCAACACAAGGAGCAGGGCTGGCAGCGCGCCAGAACCCAATTCGACGAACATGGATCAACCTCCTCGCGGTGGCGTTTCATCCGATGCAATGACCTCCAGCATCAAACCCGTGCGCGCCACCACCCGGACCTGTTGGCCCAGGTGCAGGGGCGAGCGGCTCTGAACTTGCCATCTTTCGCCCTGCAGTTGCACCCAGCCGCTCATCGGCAGACCCGGCAGCAGCCCCGTCACCGTAGCCAGGCTGCCGACCAAGCCCGCATCGCCGCTGACCAGGGCACGGCGTCGGGCCTTGAGCGCCATGCCGACCAGAGTCATCAGCAACAGGGCGCTGATCAGTGCCATGCTGATGATCAGCGCCAACGGAATGCCGAAACCCGGTACATCGGTGTCCATCAAAATCACTGCGCCGACTACAAAGGCAACCACCCCACCCAAGCCGATTACACCGAAACTCGGTAGAAACGCCTCGGCGATCATGAAGGCGATCCCCAGCAGAATCAGTCCGACCCCGGCGTAATTCACGGGCAACAGTTGCAGGGCATACAGCCCCAGCAACAGGCAGATGCCACCGAGTACCCCTCCGACGCCTGATCCCGGGCTCATGAATTCGAATATCAGGCCATAGACCCCGAACATGATCAGCAGCAATGCCACGCTGGGGTTTGTGATCACCACCAACAGTTGTGTGCGCCAATCAGGCGCTTGGTCGATGAGCGTAGCCCCGGCGGTGTTCAGCCTCAACGTTTGACCGGCGACATTCAGGTTCTTACCGTCCAGCTGCTTGAGCAGGTCTGCCACGTCATTGGCCACATAATCGACCACCTTGAGTTTGAGCGCTTCGTCGGCCGACAAGCTGAGCGATTCACGTACCGCTTGTTCGGCCCAGTCGGCATTGCGTCCGCGCAATTGCGCAAGACCACGGATGTAAGCCGCCGCATCATTGATCTGTTTTCGAGTCATGGTGTCTCGTAGCTCAGGCGGAGAATTCTTGTCAGTGGTGGGTGAGCGAGGTGGTTCGGGTGCGGTCCCGGGTAGGCCGCCGATCTGCACCGGCGTAGCGGCGCCCAGGTTGGTACCCGGGGTCATGGCGGCAATGTGGCTGGCATACAAAATATAGGTGCCGGCGCTGGCCGCGCGTGCGCCACTAGGGGCAACGAAACTGGCCACTGGCAGGGGGCTGGCCAGAATCGCCTTGATGATCGAGCGCATCGAAGTGTCCAGCCCGCCGGGGGTGTCGAGGTTGATGACCACCAACTGTGCGCCCTCGGTCACCGCACGTATCAAGCCGCGTTCCACGTAGTCGGCACTGGCCGGACCAATAGCATCGTTGACGGTCAGAATCACGACACTGCCCGCAGCCGACACCGTCGTCGAAACCGTCGGTAGCCAGACCAGCATCATTACCAAAAGCAGGCGGCGCCACCAGTGACTGTTCACGGGACCCTCCCAGGAGCGGGTTCGGCAGTCTTCAGCCTTCACTTAAAGCGTAGTTGAGTCAGCCATAGGCGATACAGGCGCGGCGGTCAATGCAGGGCACGTGCCAGAACTGTTCGCCAGGATCTCATGTCACCCTACTGTGCCTCTTGGAGGGAAAATGGTGTACCAAAACAATCTGGACTCTACGGGCTGAACTGGATGTTGCGTAGGAGCGTGTTTTTCGCGCCGACTTTGATTGCCGCATCTGCACGAAAGTGTTTTTACACAGCCTCGGCCAGTAGCGGACGGTCACTGTGAGCCGGTAAACACCGCTTGCCAGTCAACGTCATTCCGCGAGGACCATGATGAAGTGGACGACAACATTGGAAATATAAAGAGCGAGGGATCAACGCAACTTCAGCGGATCGACCATCTGCGCCGCGATGGCCATGCCCACCAGTTCCGGCAACGTGTTGGCCTGCATGCGTTTCATGACGCGCGCGCGATACAGATCAACGGTTTTTGCGCTCACGCCCAGTTGCTCCGCGATTTCGCGGGTGGTGTACCCCTGCACCAGCGGTAACATGACATCGCGCTCGCGCGGGGTCATGCTCAGCAAGCGCGCCTGCAAGGCTTCGTGACCCTGGTTGCCCGAACGGTTGGCGGCACAGTTGCTGAGCGCCTGTTGCACGCTGTCCAGCAACAGCTGCTCGTTGTAGGGCTTCTCGATAAAGTCATGGGCACCGGCCTTGAACGCGCGCACTACGATCGGCACATCCGCATGCCCGCTGACGAAGATGATCGGCAGGTTCAGTTGGCGCACACGCATTTCCTCCTGCACGTTCAAGCCGCCCATACCGGGCATGCGCACGTCGAGCAACACGCAGGCATCGAGGCTTGCATCGCAGGCATCGAGGAACGCGACGCCACTGGTAAACGGCAAAGCCTTGAGGCCGACCGACTCCAACAACCAGACCGTCGATTCGAGCATGCCCTGGTCATCATCGACCACGTACACAACCTGCTCCGTTACACCTGCCATTACCTGATTCCTATTGTTGTTGTTTTGTCGGGCCGGCCAGCGGCAAGCGGCAACACATCAGCAGCCCGACGGGCTGACGCCGGGCATTCAGTTCGCCACCGAAACCTTCGATAATGCTGCGGCTCATGGACAGACCGAGCCCCAGACCATCGGCCTTGCTGGTGTAGAACGGGGTAAATATCTGTTCCAGTTCCGGCTCGCTGACGCCTGGCCCCTGGTCTCGCACACGGATTTCCACGCAGGCGCCACTGCCCTGCTCCACGGTCATCACGATCTGCGAAGGTAGCCCGGGATGTTGCTCACGGTTGGCGTCGATGGCATTGCGCAACAAATTGAGCAGAACCTGTTCCAGCAACACGCGGTCGGCATAAACGGGTGGCAGATTATCCGGCAGTCGATCCTCGATTGTCACTTGGCAATTACTCGCCTCCCAGGCACACAAGCGCACGGCTTCGCGGGCGACGTCAGTCAAGTTCAGCGCCTGCATGCGCCGCTGTCCCTTGCGCAAAAAGGAGCGCAAACGCCGGATCACTTCGGAGGCGTGGGTGGCGTGATGGGTAATGCGTTCCAGGCCCTGGGTCACTCTGGCAGCGGCCTGGGGATTGGAATCCAGTGTCTGTAGATAGCGCTGGCTCGCATTCGCATAATTGACCACGGCAGCCAGCGGCTGGTTGATTTCGTGGGCGATCCCCGAGGCCAGTTCACCGAGGGTAACCAACCGTGCGGTGTGTGCCAGCTCATCCTGATGACGGCGCTGTTGCACTTCCCGCAGCTCGCGTTCAGTCATGTCGCGCGCGACCAATGAGTAATATCGCTCGCCCCCGGCGGAACGGTGCGCCAGCAGTACCAGCGACACCGGCACCGATGTGCCGCCACCCGGTGGTTGCAACCGCGCATCGGTGCTCCAGACACCGTCGCGCTCGGCGCTCTGCCAGCCATCGCGTTGCAGACGCGCAAGGTCGCCGCTGGCGAACAACGCGGCCAGGGACGGCATGGGTTGTTGCTCATCAATCCCGAGGATCCGGCGCGCGGCTGGATTGAGGTAAGTGACCTGGCCCTCGGGGGCGATGAACAACACCGGATCGATGTTGGCCTCGACCACTTCGGCCAGGCGTCGCTTGTTCTCCTCGGCCTGCACTCGGGCGGTGATGTCCCGGGATACGCTGACGACTTCTACCACCGTCCCGGTGTAGGTTTCCCGGATCGCCCGGCTGGCAGTTTCGAACCACAGGTAATGGCCGTCGCGATGGCGGATGCGATAAGTCATGGTGTGATAGCCATCCTGCTCCAGCGCATCACGCGCGCGCTGCACCAGACCGGCCAGATCCTGGCCATGAAACAGGCCCTGGGCCAATTGCCCGCGCAACTCTTCGGGCCAGTAACCAAGCAAGGTCCAGGATGCCGGGGACGCATCGATAACGTGCCCATCCGGCGTGTGACGGGAAATCAGGTCGGTCGTGTTTTCGATGATCAGCCGGTACAGCCGCCGTGCGGTGGCCGCTTCACGCTCCGCCAGCACTTGGGCCGTGGCGTCGCGGCAACGGGCGAGCACTCGGTTGTCCTGGGGGTCGGGGATGAACGTCCAGATCAGGATCTGCGCTTCAAACTGAGCCTCGACGCCTTCGATGGCGCGTTGCTGGTCCAGGCAGGCACGCACCAGCACCCGATGATTGACCGGTAAAAAACCCAACACATCGGTCAGCGATTTCTCGGCGAGCAGTGCCATCAGTGCCGCGTTGAACTCCAGCGGTCGACCTTGTGCATCGAGCAACAGGCTCGGTTGTGGATCGTGGCCCAGCAGCGGCGAACCACGCAGCATGCCGTTGACGCTGCTCAGCAGCGTCGTCAGCAAATCCTGCACCCAGCCCAGCCAATCGAGACTCACGCCCTCGCACACCTGCACCAGCAACAACCCCGGCTGCCCCGGCTGCAAGGCCAGATCGAATACCTGGCCATGGCTGATCGCGGCCCGCCGCAACCGGCCGGACAACCAGCAATCGAGTTGACGGACTTGAGACAGGTCCAGGCGCCCTGCCTCGACCAGATGCTCGAAGAGCAACTGGTCGCTGGCCTGCGCCGGGTCGCCAAGTCCCGGCGGAAAATGCTGGGCGGTGCCCTCGTGGCTGTAGATCCGCGCATTGGGCTGCCAACTCAGGTAAACCGCCCGCTGCACCTCGGGGCAATCCTGCAGCGCCCGACACAACGCATCGGCCCGGGCGGCCAGAGACACGCCCTCGCGCTGCAGGCGCAACCAACTGTGCAATCGAACGGGAGTCAGGATCATTGCGGGTCCACTTCGTCAGGGAAACCAAGCATATACCAGCCTTGGAGGGCTGGCGGCGGCGATTTGGAGTCAAAAGAATAAAATATAGTATATATACTATATGACATAGGTTGTACTTCCATATTCACAGCAGAATGTTATATAAGGTAATCCGGACTTTGAAGGTGGCCTCGGCGAGGTCAACCATAGAGCTAACAATCAGCCATCGAGTACCCGCACATGTCTATCTATGACCAAGGCCTAGGCCCTTCGGCTGTGAACCACATAGCCTTGTCTCCGCTCAGTTTCATCGAGCGCACCGCTAGCACTTATCCTGATCACCCCGCCGTGATCCACGGTTCGATTCGTCGCACCTGGGCGCAGACCTACACCCGTTGCCGACGTCTGGCCTCGGCGCTGGCCGGTCGCGGTATCGGCAAGGACGACACGGTCGCGGTGATGCTGCCCAACATCCCCGAGATGCTTGAAGTGCATTTCGGTGTGCCGATGATCGGTGCCGTGCTCAACCCGCTCAACGTCCGCCTCGATGCCGAGGCGATCGCCTTCATGCTGCAGCATGGCGAGGCCAAGGTGTTGATTACCGACCGCGAGTTCCATGATGTGATCCAGGCGGCGCTTGGCATGCTCGATCACCCGCCTCTGGTGATCGACGTCAATGACCCGGAATACGGTGAAGGTCAGGCCGCGAGCGACCTGGACTACGAAGCGCTGTTGGCCGAAGGCGACCCGGCATTCGACTGGCAATGGCCGGTCGACGAGTGGCAAGCCATTTCGCTGAATTACACGTCAGGCACCACCGGCAACCCCAAGGGCGTGGTCTACCACCATCGCGGCGCTTACCTGAGCGCATTGGGCAACCAGATGACCTGGGCCATAGGCAACCATCCGGTGTACCTCTGGACCCTGCCGATGTTCCATTGCAATGGCTGGTGCTACCCATGGACCATCACCGCCCTGGCAGGTGTGCACGTATTCCTGCGCCGGGTCGATCCACAGAAAATCCTCACGCTGATCCGCGAGCATCAGGTCACTCACCTGTGCGGTGCGCCGATCGTGCTCAATGCACTGGTGAACATGCCCGAATCAGCCAAAGCGGCCATCGATCACCCGGTCAACGCCCTGGTTGCAGGCGCTGCGCCACCGGCCAAAGTGATCGGTGCCGTCGAAGAGATGGGCATCAAGGTCACTCACGTATTTGGCCTGACCGAAACCTATGGCCCGGTAACGGTCTGCGCCTGGCACGCCGAATGGGATGAGTTTTCTCTGGAGAAGCGGGCGCAAATCAAATCGCGACAGGGCGTGCGCTACCCGACGCTGGAAGGCGTGATGGTCGGCGATAGCACAACGCTGGAGCCAACCCCGCGCGACGGCCAGACCATCGGAGAGATCTTCCTGCGCGGCAACACTGTCATGAAGGGTTACCTGAAGAACCCGACCGCCACTGCCGAAGCGTTCGAGGGCGGCTGGTTCCACACCGGTGACCTGGCCGTCTGGCATCCCGACGGTTACGTCGAAATCAAGGACC
The DNA here is from genome assembly GCF_003050925.1 of Pseudomonas sp. GV085. Taxonomy (GTDB): domain Bacteria; phylum Pseudomonadota; class Gammaproteobacteria; order Pseudomonadales; family Pseudomonadaceae; genus Aquipseudomonas. The sequence goes on from NZ_QAOV01000007.1 coordinate 116,996, forward strand.
GGCTCAAGGACATCATCATCTCGGGCGGCGAGAACATCTCCACCATCGAACTCGAAGGCGTGCTCTATCGCCACCCGGGTGTGATGGAAGCAGCCGTGGTCGCCCGTCCCGATGAGAAATGGGGCGAAACGCCCTGCGCCTTCGTCACCTTGAAGGCTGATCACCAGGACGTTCGCGAGGCCGACATCATCAGTTTCTGCCGTGAACATCTGGCCGGATTCAAGGTACCGCGAACAGTGGTTTTCACGCTCTTGCCGAAGACTTCCACAGGCAAGATCCAGAAGTACGTGTTGCGCGACCGGGCCAAGGCGCTCTAACCCCATCTGACATTGCATCCATCAAGCAGCAGGTGTTTTACCTGCTGCTGCGGGTTCGTGCAGGCCGGATTCGGCAGTGCCCTGCCCTACACAACGACAACAAAAACAATGTGGAGCTACCGATGATCGACATCCATTCAACCGATACCCAACGTTGCGAACGCATTCGGCGCAATCCGAAATTCCTTCAGCTGGTGAGCAGCCGTTCACGCCTGGCCTGGACGTTGAGCGCCGTTGTATTGGGCACTTATTACCTGTTCATGCTCGTGGTGGCGTTTGCCCCGCAGTGGCTGCATGCACCGCTGGGCGAACATCGGATGTTGACCTTGGGTATGCCGGTTGGCGCGGCAATCATCGTGTTTTCCTGGTTACTGACCGGTTGGTATGTCTACAGCGCCAATACCCGTTTTGACGCCCTGGGCGCAGCCATTATCGAGGAGAGCAAGTGATGACTCTGTTGCGTAAACTGATCCTCGCCGCTACCGGCCTGCTGCCAGCCTCCATTGCGCTCGCCGCGCCGACGATGGGCGCGGTGGAAAAGCAACCACTGAATATGAATGCGATCGGCATGTTCTTCGTGTTCGTCCTCGGCACGCTGGCCATCACCTGGTGGGCCGCGCGCCAAACCAAATCCACCTCGGACTTTTACACGGCGGGCGGTGGTATCACCGGGTTTCAGAATGGCCTGGCGATTGCCGGCGACTATATGTCCGCAGCTACCCTGCTGGGGCTTTCCAGCCTGGTATTCGCCAAAGGTTACGATGGCTTCATCTATACCATCGGCTTCTTCGTTGGCTGGCCCATCATTACCTTCCTGATGGCCGAGCGTCTGCGCAACCTCGGGCGCTATACCTTCGCCGACATCGTTTCCTATCGACTGGACCAGAACAAGGTGCGGATCTTCGCAGCCTTCGGCTCGCTGACGGTGGTGTGCTGCTACCTGATCGTGCAGATGGTCGGTGCCGGCCAACTGATCAAATTGCTGTTCGGCCTCGACTACCCGGTTGCGGTGATGATCGTTGGCGCGCTGATGCTGATCTACGTGATCTTCGGCGGAATGATCGCCACCACCTGGGTCCAGATCATCAAGGCTGTGCTGCTGCTCGTCGGCGGCACCACCCTCGCGGTCATGGCCATGTCGCAGTTCGGTTTCAGCTATGAAACCCTGGCCGACAAAGCCGTCAAGGTTCACGCCAGCGGCTGGAACATCATGGGCCCGGGCTCACTGCTCGCCAACCCGATAAACACCGTGTCGATGTCGCTGGGCCTGGTGTTCGGGATTGCCGGACTGCCGCACATCCTGATGCGCTTCTTCACCGTGCCGAGCGCCAAGGAAGCCCGCAAGTCGGTGTTCTACGCCACCGGTTTCATCGGTTTCTTCTTCCTCGTAGTCTGCACCCTGGGTTTTGTCTCGATGGTGATCATAGGCACCGATCCGCAGTACTACGTCAATGGCGAAGTCGGCGGCGCCCTGATTGGTGGCGGCAACATGGTTGCCATGCACCTGGCCAAAGCTGTCGGCGGCAATCTCTTCTTCGGTTTCCTCGCCGCTGTAGCGTTCGCAACCATCCTTGCAGTGGTCTCCGGCCTGGCGCTGGCCGGTGCTTCGGCGATTTCCCATGACCTTTACGCCACCGTATACAAGAAAGGCACCGCCAACGAGAAGCAGGAAATGCGCGTGACCCGCATGGCCACTGTGGGCCTGGGCGTCATCGCGATTGTGCTGGGCATTGTGTTCGAGAAGATGAACGTCGCCATTCTGGTGGGCCTGACGTTCGGCATCGCCGCTTCGACCAACTTCCCGGTGCTGATCATGGCCATGTACTGGAAAGGCCTGACGACCAAAGGCGCGATCCTGGGCGGTTTTGCCGGCCTGATCTGCGCACTGGCACTGGTGATCCTGTCGCCACCTGTCTGGGTGACCGTACTCGGTCATGCGCAAGCGATCTTCCCGTACGACCATCCAGCACTGTTCTCCATGCCGCTGGCTTTCCTGGTGATCGTCGTCGTGTCCAGGCTCGACCGCAGTGCGCGCGCCGACAAGGAGCGTGACGCCTACGCCGACCAATTCGTTCGAGCTCAGACCGGCCTCGGCGCTGCCGCCGCTTCCAGCCATTGACTGAAGGGGCACGGCCCGCCTGTGCGGCGCTGTGCCCGTGACACAACTGTCCCAACGAGGTTCACGTTATGCCCGAATTCAAAGCTCCGCTACGCGACATGCGCTTTGTGCTGCACGAAGTGTTCGATGCCCCGGCCATGTGGGCGCGCCTGCCGGCCTTGGCCGACAGCATCGATACCGATACGGCGGACGCCATTCTTGAGGAGGCGGCAAAAGTCACCTCGCACCTGATTGCGCCCCTCAATCGCAGCGGCGACGAAGAAGGCGCGCAGTGGCATGAGGGTCGGGTCACCACCCCCACCGGTTTCAAACAGGCTTACGCTACCTACATCGAAGGCGGTTGGGTGGGACTGTCCGGCAACGCCGGGTTCGGTGGTATGGGCATGCCGAAAATGCTCGCCGTGCAGTTCGAAGAGATGCTCTACGGCGCCAACTCAAGTTTTGCTCTGTATTCGGCGTTGAGCTCCGGTGCCTGCCTGGCGCTGGATGCCCACGCCAGCGACACCCTGAAAAAAATCTATCTGCCACCGATGTATGAAGGCCGCTGGGCCGGCTCCATGTGCCTGACCGAGGCCCATGCCGGCACCGACCTCGGGCTCATCCGCACCCGCGCCGAACCTGAGGCTGACGGCAGCTACAAGATCACCGGCAGCAAGATTTTCATCACCGGGGGCGATCAGGACCTGACCGAAAACATCGTGCATCTGGTACTGGCCAAACTGCCGAACGCGCCTGCTGGTCCGAAAGGCATTTCGCTGTTTGTCGTACCTAAAGTGTTGGTCAATGCCGACGGCTCCCTCGGTGCTGCCAACGCCGTGAGTTGTGGTTCGATCGAACACAAGATGGGCATCAAGGCCTCGGCCACCTGCGTGATGAACTTCGACGGCGCCAGTGGCTGGCTGGTCGGTGAGGAGAACAAAGGCTTGGCGGCGATGTTCACCATGATGAATTACGAACGCCTGTCCATCGGCATTCAGGGCATCGGCTGCGCCGAGGCGTCCTACCAGAGCGCCGTCGCCTACGCTCGCGAACGCATTCAGAGTCGGGCGCCCACCGGTGCCGTGACCCCGGACAAACTGGCCGACCCGATCATCGTTCACCCGGATGTGCGGCGTATGCTGCTCGGCATGAAAGCCATGACCGAGGGCGGCCGCGCATTCGCCAGTTATGTCGGGCAACAACTGGACCTGTCGAAGTTTTCCAACGATGCCAGCGAGCGCGACAGTGCGCAGGACTTGGTTGCGCTGCTGACGCCGGTGGCCAAGGCGTTTTTTACCGACACCGGCCTGGAAAGCTGCATCAATGGCCAGCAGGTTTTTGGCGGCCATGGCTACATCCGCGAATGGGGCCAGGAACAATTGGTCCGTGATGTGCGCATTGCACAGATCTACGAAGGCACCAATGGCATCCAGGCATTGGACCTGCTCGGACGCAAAGTGCTCGCCGATAAAGGCGTCGTGCTGCGCCAGTTCACCGGCGAGATTCGCCGTTTCGCCGCTGAGCCCGATGCACCCTATGCCACGCAGCTGCTCGATGCCGTGCAGCGGCTGGAGGACATCGGCGACTGGCTGCAGGATCGGGCGGCAACCAACCGCAATGAAGTCGGCGCTGCCTCGGTGGAGTATTTGCACCTTTTCGGTTACGTCGCCTACGCCTGGCTCTGGGCGCGTATGGCTCAGGTTGCCCGGCAAAAACGCACCGAAGACGAAGATTTCTACGATGCGAAAATCGCCACCGCCGACTTTTACATCCAGCGCTTGCTACCACGCATTTTGAGCCTGGAACAATCCATTCGGGCCGGCAGTGCCTCGTTGTATGGCCTGAGCGCGGAACAGTTCTAACGATTAAGTCGACGCCGCGTCAAAAAACTCCTCTCTTTCGGCGTTGGCGTTTTTTTATCCATTAGCTCTCGCCCCTCTGGCGAGGGCTGCTTCACACCTACTGCCCCACGGACATCGCGCCCAGTCGCCCAGTGGCAGCCCCATGATTCCAAAAATAAAAACAAAGGAGCTTCACCATGGACCGCAGCACCCGCAATCTCGCCTCCCGAATCCTGCTCACGGGTGGTGTCATCAGTCTTTCAGCCCCGGCTGCTGCTGACTTTATCAAGGACAGCAAGGCCAGCCTTGAACTGCGCAACTTCTACTTCAACCGAGATTATCGTCAGACCAACGCTCCCCAATCCAGGCAAGAGGAATGGGCACAGGGTTTCCTGCTGCGCTATGAGTCGGGATACACCGAAGGTTTGATTGGCGTGGGTTTCGATGCCCTGGGCCTTGAGGGCGTCAAGCTTGATTCCAGCCCTGATCGCGCGGGTTCCGGCCTGCTCAAACGCCACAGCAACCCCCGCAATGGTTCCCAGGACGAGTATGGCGAACTGGGCCTTACCGCTAAACTGCGCGTCTCCAAAAGTGCGCTGAAACTCGGCACGCTGATGCCTAAACTGCCGACGATCTTGGCCAACGATTCACGGCTGCTGCCACAAACGTTCGAGGGAGGTCAGCTGACATCGCTGGAGATTGAAGGCATGACGGTGGATGCCGGGCGACTGACGCAGGTCAATCAGCGCGACTCCTCGAACTACGAAGACATGGGCATCACCCGAACTGGCGCCAAAGGCATCACCACACGTCATGTCGACAGCGACACATTCGATTTCGCCAGCCTGAACTACAAATGGACCAGCAACCTCGCCACCGGCTACAGCTACGGTCACCTCGACAACTTCTACAGCCAGCACCTGGTCAACCTGACCTACGTGTTGCCGGTCACAATCGGCCAGTCGCTGAAGACCGATCTGCGCTTCGCCCGCTCCACGGACGACGGTGGCAGCAATGTCGATAACAATGCCATCGGCGCGATGTTCACCTACAGCGTCGACGGGCATGCGTTGGGCCTGGGTTACCAGGGCATGAGCGGCGACACCGGCTACGCCTACGTCAACGGCACCGACGCCTTCCTGGTGAACTTCGTGCAGATCGGCGACTTCGCCAGCAAGGACGAAAAGTCCTGGCAGGCTCGCTACGACTACAACTTCGCGGCCATCGGGGTGCCTGGCCTGACCTTCATGACCCGCTACATTAACGGCGACAACATTGACCTGGGCAATAACCGGCCAGAGGGCAAGGAATGGGAGCGCGATACCGACATCGGTTACGTTGTGCAAAGCGGCCCGCTGAAAAACGTCGGGGTGAAATGGCGCAACGCGACTGTGCGTTCGACCAACTTTGGCAGCGATCTGGATGAAAACCGTTTGATCGTCAGCTACACCTTACCAATCTGGTAGGCGTTCTGCTCTGCGTCACTATTGCCCAGTACACATGGTTTATAGCTGAAGGCTGCCTTGCGCAGCTTTCAGCTTTTCTCACTCACGCCTTCGTAGGAGTCGGCTAGCCATGACGCGGTTACTCGGGCGCTGAGCTCGGGCATCTGATTGAGGCTGCAAATAGGGTATCAGCAACTGACTCGCGGCGGCCGGTGCTGACGATCTTGAAGAGGAAAACTGGATGACGTCCCGAAAAACTCCCCACCAATGAAAAAGCCCAACTGGCTAGGGTTGGGCTAAGTCATTGAAAAATATGGTCGGGACGGAGTGATTCGAACACTCGACCCCTAGCACCCCATCTTCTTTTTCATACGTCTTGAAAGCTTCCAAAATTTTACTCTGGATTTTTCCAAGCCAGTATTTACTTGAGCTCCAGCGGTGTTCTGCTCCACGAGAGTCCAGGAACGTCCATCAAGAGCCGACGTTTTTGTAGGGGTAAAAGTAGGGGGAACCCATTTCATGGCCAAAATCACCATCAAAGAACTCGAGTCGCCGACCGCCCACGATGCCGGTTGAATCCTCCGGGAGGATGGCAATCTGGCCGGTCGAATCTCAGTGCGCAACGGCGGTGTATCGGTCAGCTTGTTCTATCGGTATTGGTAGGGCGAGCAGAAAAAAGAGTACGCCTGTTACTCCTACATACCGGTCAGTTATACGGTTACGGCGAAGCGCTGAGCATCAAAGGGCGGCAACGGCCAAGAACCCGGCGCCCTTCTTGAAGCTCATGTTATGGACGAAATTCTTCATCAGCCTGACTTCAAGGCACGTTATGACGCGCTTCGGGAGCGAGGCAAGAGCGCGAAAGTCGCGCTCTTGCCTGCATGCGGGTCCTATTGATTAGACTGAATGCCATGTTGCGGGACGGCACCGAATGGCGGTGACGAGTGGCATGGTGAAGGCAGTTGCTCCCACAAGGTTGGCGCATATCCTCTGAGAGCGGGCTTGCTCGCGATGAGGCCCTGCAGAAACCGCATCACACTCAGGCGATAACGATCCCGCCGCTGGACAGACTGTCCAGCCCCACGCCAACCAGCGTCACCGAATCATTGCCAAACGTCAGCACGGTATCCTGCCCCACCACCGTGGCATGGGTCCGGAAGTCGTCGTTCGGCGTCACGCCCTGAACCCCGAGAAACACCAGTTTGTCGTTCGCCTGATACCCAACCACCCGGTCCTGGCCGAACGCGCCGCTGAACAGGAACGTATCGATCCCGCCCCCTGACTCCAGCAGGTCGTTGCCTGCCCCGCCGACAAACACGTCGTTGCCCTTGCCACCGATCAGATGATCGTTGCCGTCCAGGCCAAACAACCAATCACCAACAGCCTGTGCCTTTAGCGTATCGGCCCCTGCACCGCCCTTCACCGTTGAGGCGTACTGAGTCAGTTGATTGCCGATCGCGAGGCCATTGGCGGTCACGCTGTGGGTCACGTCATCCTTGAACAGTCCCCACAGGAAACCCGGCTCCTTGGTCACGATACTGCCGATGTCGCGGGTGATGCTGATGCCGCCATTGGCGTCGCGGATGTACAGGTTGCCGGCGCCGTCATTGGCAAAATCGAAACTCTTCACCGACTGCTGCAAATCGAACACGTTATTGCCCTTGCCGCCCAGCAGGATGTTGTAGCCGCCGCTGTCTCGAAAGGTGTCGTTGCCGTCACCACCGTCCAGATAGTCATTGCCCTTGCCGCCCTGAATCAGGTCGCTGCCGTCACTGCCAATGATGAAGGTACTGCCCTTGTGGGTTTCAGCATTGCGGTTCAGGTCCTGGACCCAGGTGTTGGCGCGTGCCGGGTCCGAAAGATTGGCAACGATGATCGTCGAGTCTTTGCTGGTGAGGTCGTAGAACTTCGACTCCAGCACCCGGGTCATGCCATCGCCGTAAGCGGTGGGCAGGTGCGAAATCCAGGTCGGGATGTTGAGGATGGAAAATGGCAGCAGGTTCCACGCCGTCGACGCATAGTGGTCGTTGAAGCTGACGATGTTGTTGGTCGCCGAGTCTTGATGGGCATCGTGCACGCCGACCGATGCCAGGTTGAACGATGAGCCGTCGAGCGCACGGAACACCGGATCGTTTTCATAGCCGATATTCAGCACTTTATCGGTGGTGCTTTGGGTCGGTGAGGCATAAGCGACGTAGTTCGAGTCCTTGAAGAAACCGCCCCATTTATCGTTGCTCAAATCCGCCAGGCTGTTGACTGCCAGCCCGCCGAGGCTGTGCCCGCTGACCAGTACGTCCTTGCCTGACAGGCCATTGGCGCTGGCGAACGCAGCAACGTCGCCGAACAGTTTTGCGAAGGCCTCGCCTGCGTAGTTTTTCGCATAATCCTGGGGACCCAACGCCGCCAGCAGGTCATTGATCACATCGCCGATGGAGTCGCTGATCCGGCTTTCCCGAGGGCCGCTGGTGCCGCGAAAGGCGATGCCGATTTCCGTGAGATGACCCTGTGCATCGTACTTGCCGAGGATCTCTACCTGAGCACTGGTGTACCCGGCCTTCTCACCGAAGAAAGTCCCGCGCGCATCCGTCTTGCCATCATAGCCCAGCTGCGTGGCGGTGATGGGGGTCCAGCCGGCCTTCTGCACCGCATCCAGTGCGGCTTTTTCGGAATCGGGGTTCCAGGGAATGCCGGGAATCACGCCTTGGGAATCAGTGCCGCCAATCAGCGCCGTGACCAGCGTTGCCGGCAAACCTGCGCCGAATCCGTTGTGCTGGTAACCGGTGGCAAAGCCGTTGTCGAGGTTGTGATAGGAATACAGCGTGATTGCCATCGCGTCGGTAAACAACGCTTTGGCGTCTGCTGTGCCGAGGTTTTTGTAGTCGTATACACCCATGGGTATTGCCTCTCTCTCTTTGTTGGAATTGTCAGAGATAGCTCACGACCAGGACACCTCGATCACGAGGCGCCCCGGAGCATCCAGTGCAGTTGTTTGAACCCGTTACGCAAACACGAACCCGGAAGCCGAAAGGGTATCCAGCCCGACGCCTACCAGGGTCACGGAAAAGTCGCCAACCTTGAGTAGTGTGTCTTGACCGGCCTGTGACGCATGTTGCCGGTAGTCGTAGCCATGCCCCGCGCCTTCCACGCCCATGAACACCAGTTTGTCGCTGCCCTGGTAGCCATTGATCGCATCGAACCCGAAGGCGCCGCTGAACAGGAACGTGTTGCTGCCGCCACCGGAATGCAGCACATCGTTGCCGGCGCCGCCGACGAAGGTCACATGGCCCTTGTCGCTGCGCAGCAAATCATCACCCCCGTTACCGAACAGCCAGTCGCCCACGACACTGGCCTCCAGCGTGTTGCCCAAAGCGTCACCGTTGAGCGAATGGCTGTAGTGGGTCAATTCGCTATCATTGAGCAGACCATTGGCAGTCACGCTGTAGGTGACTTCCTTGCTCCCCCACCACGACCCGGACTCCTTGCCCACCAGTGCGCCGATGTCCCGGGTCATGCTGATGCCGCCATACGCGTCGCGCACGAACAATGTGCCTTCGCCGTCATTGGCGATGCTGAAGTTTTGCAACGGTTTCTGCAGCTCGAAGGTGTTGACGCCCTTGCCCCCCGACAGAATGTTGAAGCCGCCGTCATCACGGAAACGGTCGTTGCCGTCCCGACCTTCGATAAAGTCATTGCTGAGGCCGCCCTTGAGCAGGTCGCCGCTGTCGGTGCCGATGATGAACGTGCTGCCGGTGTGTGGTTCGCCACTGCGTCCGAGATCCTCGACCCAAGTGGAACCTCGTGCCGACTGCGAAAGGTTGGAAACGATCAGGGTCGAATCCTTGTCGGTCAACTCGTAGAAGCGCGAGTCGATCACCCGGTTCAATCCGTCGGCGTAGCCCAGCGAGCCATGGGCTGACCAGCTCATCGGGTTGAGAATGCTGAATGGCACCAGGTTTTGCGCAGTGGATGCGTAGTGATCGTTGAAGTTGACGATGTTGTTGGTGGCCGACGCTTGATGACCGTCATGCTTGCCCAGCGAGCCACTGCTGAAGGTGGTGCCGTCGAGTACCCGAAACACCGGATCGTTCTCGTAACCAATGTTCAGCACGTTATTGCCGGTGGAGCTCTGGGTTGGCGAAGCGAACGCTATGTAATTGGCGTCCTTGTAGAAGCCGCCCCAATTTTTCCCGCTCAGCTCGGCGACGCTGTTGACCCCCAGGCCACCGAGGCTGTGACCGCTGACCAACACGTCCCCGGCATTCAGGCCGTGGGTGATGGCGAACGCAGCCACTTTTTCGAGCAGCGTATCGAAAGCGTTTTTTGCGTAGTGGGTCGCGTAATCCACCGGCCCTACCGCCGCCAACAGATTGTTTTTCATGTCGCCGAACGTGTCGTTGTAGCCAAGCCCGCCGGTGCCACGAAAAGCAATGCCGATGCCGATCAGTTTTCCGGCGGCGTCGTACTTGCCGAGCACTTCGGCTTCGGCGCTGGTGAAACCGTCCTTCTCGCCGAAATAGGTGCCCTGCGCCCCGACCTTGCCTTGATAACCCAGGGCATTGGCGCCGATCGGCGCCCAGCCATTGGCCGGTAATGACTGGCCGGTAGGTGCGTAGGCATACAACGTCAGGGCGATGGCATCGCTGTACAACACCTTGCCGGCCTCGCTGCCGGCATTTTTGTAATCAAACAATCCCATGTTGTGCTCTCTCTTCCTTCAAGTCAGAACTGCCAGGCCAGGGTCAGGCCCCAGTCGCGTTGAAACTCGGCGCTGCGCCAACTGACGGGATCGCCGAGGGTGCCGGTGTCCAGCCAGGCTGCGGCGGCCTGTTCCGAGCCTGCGCCAATCAATAGCAACAGCATGCCGACCGGGGCCGGTTTGATGCATACGTCCATGTTGAACACTCACTTTTTTGTTTTTGTGTAGGTTCTGCGGTGTTACCGAGTCCTCGGCCCCTGGCCAAACGCCTCGTCCACCCGAGCCAGATCCTGCTCGCTCAAGGTACCCGCGTAGTAATGCAACCTGGTCCAGGCCATCAGATAGTCGTAGCGGGTCTGGGCGAGGTCCCGGCGGGTGGTGAACAGTTGTTGTTCGGCGTTCAGCGCATCGAGATTGACCCGCTCACCGCCCAGGATGCTTTGCTTGGTCGACACCACTAGCGCTTCAGCGGAAGTCAGGGCTTTTTGATAGGCCCGCAGCTTGCTCACCCCCGACAGGCAGGCGCTGAACTGCCGACGTAGCTCGATCAGGGTTTCCCGGGTCTTGCCGTCCAATTCGTACTCGGCCTGTTCCATCGCACGGCTGGCCTGCCGGGTCGAAGCCGAGACCCCGCCGCCGGCATACAACGGCACATTGACTTCGATGCCGATGGTGTTGGTGTCGTAACGCTGGTTGTAGGTGTTGCCGCTTTCGGATTCGTTCTGGCGCACCGTGGCGTAGGCGCTGACCTTGGGCAGGTGCCCGGCGCGGTTGCGTTCGACTTCGTAGCGCGCTACCTCCAGCGACTGACGCTGGGAGGCCAGGTTCGGGTTGTTGGCCACCGCCATCTCGTGCCAGGTGTCGTAATTGGCCGGTTGCAGGGTGAAGGTCTGAAAGTTCTGCTCCAGCGGTGCCAGATCAGCGATGTCGATAGTGGGCACGCCGACGAGCGCACCCAGCTCCCGCAAGGACGCATCCTGTTCGTTGCGCGCCTCGATTTCCTCGGCAGTTGCCAGTTCATAGCGCGACTCGGCTTCGAGTATGTCGGTACGCGTGCCTTCGCCCTGGCGAAACATCTGCTCGTTCTGCTGGAACTGTTGCTCGAAGGCTTTTTTCTTGGCCTGGGCAATGTCGATCTGGTCCTGGGCGAACAAGGCCTTGGTGTAGTTTTCCAGCACCCGTACCAGCAACTCCTGGCTTTTGCCGCGAAAGTTTTCATCGGCGAACAACGCCTGCGCCACGCCCTTGCGATAAGCGGCGTAGGCCTCGTAGTCGAGCAACGGTTGTTGCAAGGTCAGGCTTGAGCCGTAACTGCTGTAGTTGCGGTCATCGGTCTGGTTTTGCCGGTGCTCGTTCAAGTAGGTGGCCTTGGAAGAGTTGCGGCCCTTGTTGTAGTTGTAACCCAGCCTCGGCAACAGCCCGGCGCGGCCGATGGCGCGGTTTTCCAGGCCGGCGTCGCGTTCCTTGATCGCGCCGAGGAATACCGGGTCGTTGCGCAACGCCTGTTCGTAAATCTCGAACGGCCCCATGGCCGCTACTGCCGGGTTGCCCGCCAGCAGCAGGAGTGCCGCCCCAAGCATGGAAAGCTTATTCATACAACCGAACATCCTTATTCCTCGGTCAACGCGGAGCCTGCCCGGTCGAGCAGCGGTTTGAACAAATAGTTGAGGAGTGAACGTTCACCGGTGCGCACAAACATTTCCGCCGGCATACCGGGTTTGATCACCAGACCGTTGAGTTTTTCCATGGCCTGATCGCTGACGCTGCTGCGCAGCACGTAATACGGTGCGCCGGTTTTCTCGTCGAGCATCTGGTCGGCGGAGATCAGGCTGACTTCGCCCGGTACTCGCGGGGTGCGGCTCTGGTTGAACGCGGTGAACAGAATGTCCACCGGCAAGTGCGTGCCGACCTTGTCGACCAGGTTGATCGGCAGGTGCCCTTCCACTTCCAGGCGAGTGCCCTGGGGCACGATCTCCAGCAGATTTTCGCCCTGTCGCACCACCGCGCCGACCGTGTGAACCCCAAGGTTGACCGCGATGCCATCGGCCGTGGCGAGGATCTCGCTGTGTTGCAGGTCGAATCCGGCGGAGGTCAGTTGTTCCTCCAGGGTCACGCTTTTGAGCTGTGCATCGGCCAGTTGGGTACGGACTTCCTTCTGATACTCCTCGATGTGTTGTTGCAACTTCAGGTGCGATTCGAGGATGCCCTGCTCCACGCGCCCGCTTTCGCCGGTGTTTTCTGCCAATTGTTGTTGAACTTGCGACAACTGCCGCTGGTACTCCATTAGTCGGTTGCGCGGGATGTAGCCGTTGTCCGCCAGGGGCTGGAGATTGCTCAGCTGTTGTTGCAGCGAGTTGGCCTGGGCGCTCAGGTCAGTACGGGCGCGGCGCATGCCGGCCAATTGCGCGCCGGCGCCTTCGATACTGGCACGCAGGGCCGCTTGTTCGCGGGAGAAAGCATCGCGGCGGCTGCTGAACAACTGGCGCTGGCCTTCCAGCACCAACGCCAGGCGCGGGTCGGGATCGTTGCTCAACTCGGTGGGGAAACTCACTTGTTTCAGGTTGTCCCGTTCGCTCTGCCAACGCGCAAGGCTGGCCCAGGCCATACGGTACTGCGCTTGCAGGGATTGCACGTCGGCGGCGACCTGGGTCCGGTCGAGCTGGAATAGCGGCTGACCCTGTTTCACCACCTGACCTTCGCGCACCAGAATCTGACTAACGACGCCGCTGCTCATCGATTGCACTGCCTTGCGCTTGCCCGACACCACCACCGTGCCTTGCACCGCAATGCCCTGATCGAGCGGCGCCAGACTGGCCCAGACGAAGAAACTGCCAGCGCCGACGATCGCCAGAATCCAGCCCAGCCGGGCAAAGTAACGTGCGTCGCGCTCAGGACATTCCGCGAGGTAATCGTGTTCCACCGTGGCTTCATTTTGACTGCTCATGTGTGCGTGGCTCATACACCCGAGTTCCTTGTCGTGGGCTGATACTGCCGGCTCATGCTGAGCCCGCCCGGTGTCTGTGCAGCTTTTTCACGTTGCTGTTCCTGGGCGCCGGAAAGTGCCTTGAGTACCTCCTGGCTCGGGCCGAATGCCTGCAAGCGACCGTCATTGAGCACCAGCAGCTTGTCGGCCTGGGCCAGCGCGGATGAGCGATGGGTGACCAGAATCACGCTGGTGCCCTGGGCCTTCATTTGTGCGATCGCACCGGCCAGGGCCGCTTCGCCCACGGTGTCGAGGTTGGAGTTCGGTTCATCCAGCACCACCAGGCTCGGTTGGCCATACAGCGCACGGGCCAGCGCCACGCGTTGTTTCTGCCCACCGGACAAACCACTGCCGTCCTCGCCGAGTACGGTGTCGTAGCCCTGGGGCAAACGCAGGATCAGTTCATGCACGCCGGCCTGCTGCGCGGCTTCAACGACTTTATGTGCATCGGCTTCGCGGAACCGCGCGATGTTTTGCGCGATGCTACCGCTGAACAATTCGATGTCCTGTGGCAGGTACCCAATGTAGGGACCGAGGTCGTCGCGGTTCCAGCGATGGATATCCGCACCGTCGAGCCGCACCGTACCGCCGAGGGTCGGCCAGACACCGACCAGCACCCGGGCCAATGTCGACTTGCCGGAACCCGAAGCGCCGAGCACGCCCAGCACCTCCCCCGCAGCGAGGCTGAAATTGACCATGTGCAGGGTTGCCGCACGTTGCCCCGGAGGACTTGCGCTGACTTGCTCGAAACTGATCTGGCCCTTCGGCGCCGGCAGCGCCATGGCGTCGTCACTCGATGGAAACGCTTGCAACAAGGCGTCGAGACGGCGGTACGCGAGTTTGGCGCCGCTCCACTGTTTCCACACGGCGATCAACTGATCGATGGGGCTCAGGACGCGGCCCATCAGGATCGAACCTGCGATCATCATCCCGGCAGTCATGTCGCCCTTGATCACCAGCAAGGCGCCAAGACCCAGTACCAGGGATTGCAGGCACAGGCGCAGGGTTTTGCTCAAGGAGCTGATGACGGCACCAGTGTCACTGGCCTGGTTCTGCAGGCCGAGGAAACCTGAATGCACCTGGAACCAGCGGTTGCGCAAAACCCCCAGCATGCCCATGGCCTGGATGGTTTCGGCGTTATGCAGGTGACTGGTGGCCAGTTGGCTGGACTTCTGGGAAAAACCCGCCGCTTCGCCCAAGGGCTTTTTGGTCATCGCCTCGTTGAGCCAGGCCAGCCCGATCAGCAGCACCGCCCCCGCCGTGGCAAAAACCCCGAGCCAGACGTTGAACAGATAGATCACGAACAGGTAGACCGGAAACCAAGGCGCATCGAAGAAGGCAAACAACGCCGGGCCGGTGACAAACTGACGAATGTGCGTCAGATCGCCCAATGCCTGCCCGGCGTTACCCTCGCCCTTGAACAGATTACGTTCGAAAGCCGCCTGATAGACCCGCAGGTTGAAGCGCCGCTCCAACTGACTGCCAATACGGATGACGATAAAGCTGCGAATAACTTCCAGCAAACCGATAAAGGCAAAGAACCCGACAACCATCAGCGACAGCATGGCCAATGTCGTTTCATTTTGCGAAGACAAGACCCGATCATAGACCTGAAGCATGTAAATAGAGGGCACTAACATCAAAATATTGATCAGTGCAGTGAAACTGGCGACGCTAATCAAAATACCCTTGTAATCACCCAGTGCTCGAACTAAAGGTGCAGCAGGAGTGGTCTTCGCCATCTTCATTAATCTTCCTTGAGTTGATTACTCACAGGCACAACCCATTACGCCATTCGTTAAACGAACAGACCCACTTTTAGATAGAGGCATTAGGCCATCAACTTAACCTGGTGCTTTTACTCTGGCGCTCGCTGCAGCGACACATTGAATCCAACAGGCAATGTCAGCTTATAAAACTCACTCTTCTGTCGACTGAAAAATGCTGTTTTCGAACCTTCATGGTTGGTCAATGCAATCCCGTCCGGTTCGGGGAACCAGCCGGTGGGAGCCTGTCCCAGCCAGCGCACCATGCAATCGAGTTGACCGCCCAGCGTCTGGTCCAGTTTCAATTCAATCAGGCAACCATTCGGCTGTCGGTCCTGCACCAATTCGGACGAGCCTTCCCGGACTTGCCATTTTCCGGCGAGTTCCGACGGGTCCGCTAATTTCAGGCTGTTTGCCATGGTTAGATCTCCAAAAAACATCATCAGCGCCGCCGATAGCCACACGCTGTTTTTGCAGGTAAAGACGCGTTGCGTCATGGGACGTTTTACTCCGCACCGTAGCTTTGTTCGCAGCGAGGACAGAGGGCGGCGCATGAAGCGCCGTCCTCCTTTCTCACGTCACATCACGCCGCGATGTCCGAGTACGCCGCCTGGCCCACGGTGCTGACCAGGAAGTCAGCCAAGCCATGCCCGGAGAAGTCCACCGACAACAGGCTGTTGCCGGCCGAATTGCTCAACACCGCATCGCCTGCCGCACCGGTGAATGCACTGACAAAATGCAGGCCTGCGCCGTTGGTGATGCCGGTCAGGTCGATCTTGTCCAGGCCGCTGACAAAATCGAGGATCTGGTCGACCGCACCGGGTTTCGAGTCGCTGCTGGCCGCGAACACGAAAGTGTCCGAGCCGACGCCGCCCCACAACTTATCCGCACCACCAGCGCCGTAAAGGATGTCGTAGCCGGCACCGCCCTTCAGCTCGTTGGACACGTTGTTGCCGATCAGCAGATCGCTGCCCGAACCGCCGATAGCGTTCTCGACAGTGACACCCTTGGCAATGGATACGTTACCCACCATGCCACCAACGTCGGAGAACGAGGCTTCATTGAGGTTGATCTTCTGGTTCTGGGTGAAACCGGAGAAATCCAGAGTGTCCTTGCCGCCCGCGTCCCACACCGAGAACACCACTTTATCCGACGATGAAGACGCGTTGAGGAAATCGCGTCCGGCGTTGGAGTTGAAGCCGTAGGTGGTGTCGCCGGTACGGATCGTGGTGTTGGCGCCGTAGAGCTTCTGAATGGCTGCGATATCGTCCATCAGCGGGCCGGACGAATAGGCTTCGACGCCACCCTTGCTGAAGTTCTGGCTGGTATTGCTTTCACTCCAGTAGCTCATGACGCTGTAGCCGCGGGTGTCTTGCCCGTAGGACGCGTCGTTGTAGGTCGGCGCGCCTTCGCCGGCGTTGTAGTCGCCAGGGTGGGCCAGGCCCAGGGAGTGACCGATTTCGTGGGTCAGGGTTTGCCGGCCATAGTTATTCAGGTCCGGGGTCTTGTTGGGCGTGTAGCTGCTGTTGATCAGGTACCAGGAAGCTCCGTCATAACCGGCGCCCGTGCCAGGCAGGTAAGCAAACGCCGCTGCGCCATCCTGGCCGCCGCTGTAGTTACCGAAGGTCATGTGACCGTCGCCGCCGGCAGTCTTGTCAGTGAAGGTGACATTGGCCACGTCGGCCCAGGATTGCATGGCGAGCACAGCCTGGGCTTTTTGTAGCGTGCTGAACTGACTGAACCCGGTAATCCCGTGCTTGTACATGGTGCTCGACGAGGCCGAGGTCAGGAACGTATAGGTGAGTTCGATTTTGCCGCTGCCGTCCTTGTCCTGGTAGGCAGCACCGTCGCGCAGCAATTGGGTGGCGGCCTGGTCGACGGAGAACGAGGGTTTGCCATTGACCGTGAGGTTGCCACCCCGATCATATTGATGGCTGAAGCTATTGATCTGGTTGAAAGCAGGACTGGCTACAGCCAATGCTTGCAATGGCTGGAATGCCTGTTCGGCGGAATCAATAACGTGGACTTTCACTTTCGACATAAACACACTTCCTTGTTTAGCTATGGAACAGTTTTTGTCAGATAGCGACAATCTCTGGCGAGATCGCCCTATCACTCGCCCATTGAAGGCGAAAGAAAACTGACACAATTCGAAATCAAACGTCTACTACTTTTTTAATGTAAAATTTTGTTATCCAAGCAAATGCCCGAAAACAATAGGTGTGCTGTAGGCACTGTTATCTAAAAAATAGGCGGACCGGAATAATTGTCTGACAATCGACAATTTAATTATTAAATAATGGTAAGTTTATTTTGTAGACTCCTTCGCACTTCCCACGTTTATTCATAGATGTGCCCGCACACTCTTTTCATTGGATTAAACGTTTAGTGAGTTATCTCGGTGGTGTTCTATCCAACACCTTGCGCTTTTCAGTTTGTGCTCCCTCAAGCCCAGGTATGACCCGGAAGCTATCTGTTGCGATCTCGTCAATTCGCCAGATCTTGGGCTTGAATACCTCGGGCACCGAGCTAAGGGTAAGAGTGGCATTGACGAAACGATCACTCGTCTCGTTCAAGATGCGAAGCTGGCGAATCACAGGGATGGCGTTCTGGAAATCTGCAAGGTTCAGCTTCGCCACCAAGGTGGCAAGGATTTTTACTTCTTTAGGCTGGACTTCTTCTTGGGGCGTGTGGGGCTGAACGATGTCATCCATGCGCAACCATCCTTGTCGTGATCCCCAGGGGAGTGCCGGGAATGGCCGGCCAGGGGCCCCTCTTGAGCTGATGACGGGATGATAGTTCTTCTAGTGAGAGCCGGAATGTGCTTTGTAAAGCAGGCAAGCATCCATGATGAAAAGAAAACTTAAAGAGTTCAGCCAACATCTGCACGACTTAAATCCCTCTTGATTGAGCTAGAAGTAACCATCCAGCCGCCCCAGCGTTCTGATCCAACGCTTAGGGCGATGGTGTCCACCAAGTGGACACCATTTCTAGCCTATTAATCTGATCCCTCATGCAGCCAAAGCGATCGCGGTAGGAATGGCAGTTACCTGCCACCCCCCACAGATCCGTGCGTGCGGAACTATCGCATACGGCTCCTACCTCAGGTACGTGAGACGAAGCGTTCCTCAGGGTAAGGATGTGCATTTCTGGGTCTCGGTATATTGAGGTCTGCAAGGCGTCCATAGCGCGACCATTGGAGTCGGCTACGCTGGCTCCGCCGCTTGAGGGCTTGCCGCCATAGACGGCATACCACTAACCGAAAACCGCCAAGACGTATCAGGTTTCCCGGCACTGCGTGGTAGTTGAAATATCCATTGACCACACGGGTAAGCCACTGACCCACGACTCGAACAGGCTCATGACGTCGGCGCTTTAACTCGTCCCGAATGGCAAGCAGCGTCGCACGCATCCGCTTCTTTACCGTCAGCCGAAAGATATGAAAACGCAGCAGTAACAGCAGCACCACCCAAGATGCTGGCTAACAAGGCCCATGAAAGCTGAGCGAGGCGCACAATAACCAGTAGGCCGGCAACGATAGCTGCTGGAATACTCGCTGCTACACAGGCGGCTCCACTTGTTCTACTTGTTGTTTAAGGCATCTCTTCAGCTTCCGCCTTCGGCACTTGTTTGGTGCGCACCTGATTCCACAATGAATGCCTCTTTCTGGTGCGCGAGCGAATGAATCACGACCATTGCAACTATTTAGATATAGTTACATATATCCCTATAAAGTCTTAATATTTTGAGAGACAATGTAGAAAATATTCATTTATTGGGCTTTTTTTCACTAGACATTCATTCCGGGACTCGCCTATATTTGGTCAGCCCTAAAGCCAAGGAAGTGCTTGAAATGAGTGTTCGGCAATTGCATTCTTCCAACTCAAAATGGGAAGCGGTGTTCGGCTTTTCCCGTGCAGTCGAAGTTGATGACACACTGTACATATCCAAGACAGGTGCTCTGAATTCCAATGGAGAAATAACGGCGACAAGTGTTGCCGAACAAACTCGCATCGTACTTGAAAACATCTCACGAGTTCTCGAACAGGCCAACTTCAAACTTGATGATGTCATACAGAGCCGCATGTATCTGACCGAAATCGATCAATGGCAAGAGGCGGCAACTGTACACGGAGAGTACTTCAACGAAATCCGCCCGGCCTTCACCCTCCTTCACGTGCTGCCCTTCCCCGAGCGGAAGATGATCGTCGCCATGGAAGTGGTGGCACGCCGTCAAAAGACAGTCGATATCCCGGAGTCGGCATGAGTATCCGCCTATCGCCCTTTTTTACCGTCTTCGCCAGTATTGCCGCAGGAACGGCCATGGCCAGCAATTATTTGCTGCAACCGGTATTGCCCGCCGTCGCCAATACCCTGCGCATTGACCTGTCCAGCGCCGGTCTCATCGCAGCCAGCACCCAGATCGGCTACATGCTCGGCATCTTGCTGATCGTTCCGCTGGGGGATGTGTTCAACAAGCGCACCCAGATCATCTGGCAGTTCCTGGTACTTGGCGCGGCGATCTGGCTGGCCACACTGTGTACGTCCCCCGCTCTGTTCTTCGTCACCTGCATCGTGATCGGCGTGATGGCGACCAATGCGATTCAGCTCAATGCACTGGGATTCCAGTTGAGCGAACGGGGCAGCACGGTTGGCACTATCACCATGGGGATCAGCGCAGGCATCCTGCTTGCCAGGTTCGTGGGCGGAGCGATCGCCCAGGCCTGGGGCTGGCAGCACATGCTGATGTGCATCTCGGCGTTGATGCTGGCATTGGCGGTCGTGGGGTGGCTGGTAATGCCTTCTTCCCCGGCCCTGCACAAAACGTCCTACCGCCAGGTGCTCGGGAAATTGCCGGGGCTTCTTGGGCGATACCCCGTCCTGAGGGAGTCGGTCATGGTGGGCGGGGCATGGTTCTTTGTCTTCAGCATGCTGTGGGTGGCCTTGATGCTGCATTTGCAGGCCGCCCCCATCAGCCTTGACCCTACGACCACCGGACTGTTCGGCCTAGCTGGGATTGCCGGATTACTGATGTCCCGCTACGCAGGAGCCCTGGCAGACCGGATCGGCAGTCGCGCCGTCATCGCCTTGGGCCTGCTGCTGGTGCTTGCAGGAGTGGTCATCCTGTACTTGTTCCCCCATTCCATTGTCGGGCTGGTGATTGGAGTCATTCTGTTCGATCTGGGCTGCTTTTCAGCCCAAGTGGCGAACCAGACCCGCGCGCTTCGGCTTGACCCCGGCCTGCGCAGTAGTCTGTTTGCGGTGTACATGCTCTGTTATTACGGCTGCGGTGCCCTGGGTTCACTGTCTGCCGGTTACATCTACCAGCAATCAGGTTGGCAAGGCATTTGTATAAGTGCATTCATCGTAACGACCCTGGGTCTGGTAATAACCTGGAAGAATAGTAAGAACGCCGCGTTCGACATACAGACAGTTAAATAAGAATCCGCGCCAGTAACCAGCTAAATCCCTGCCACTAATTCATTAACTTACCGGACGGCAAGTTATGCGTCTGGTGGTGCCCGCGCACTCGCACTGCTGGAGATGACTGTTATGTTCACCCTGCAATTATTAGCGATTCTTCTTGTCGGCCAGCTGTTAGGTGGTTTGGCGCAACGCATAGGTCAATGCAGGGTGGTGGGAGAAATCACCGCAGGCATCCTGCTTGGCCCCACTTTTCTGCAACCGTTACTTCAAACACTGGGCGTACAGTCTTCCCTGTTTGCCGCCGAAAATATTGGCTGGATCAGTACGCTGGCTGAACTTGCACTGGTCTTGTTGATGTTTGAAGTCGGCATGCATATTTCTCCGACCGACAGTCTTCGCTCTCATCAGGAAAACAAATCTGCTCTCAGAGTTGCCGTTGCTGGCCTCGTACTACCCTTCATAACGGGCGTCGTTGTGGCCTGGTACGCGCACCCGGTACTGGCATCCGGTTTCGACAAGTTCTCCTTTATTGTCTTTTGCGGCATTGCGCTGGCCGTCTCCGCGCTCCCCGTCATGATCCGCATCGTTGAAGACCTGGGAATCAACGATCTGCCTGCCGTGGCTGTCACGCTTCGCGCCGCAGTATTGACTGACATTGCAGGCTGGCTCGCCTTGGGCGCGGTCATCGTGTTCGCCGCGTTCCGCTACGACTTGAAACTGGTCGCGCTGTTCGGGTTCTGCCTGCTGTTGGGGGTGGCGAGTTACATCGTCCTATCATTGCAGTGGATCGAGCGCAGTCTGGCTAGGATCGACGCTTCCGAGTACCCGCGACACCTACCCTGGGTGCTGTGTTACCTGCTGGCAAGCGCCTGGGTGACCCTGCATCTGCAACTTCATGCCGGAATCGGTGCCCTGCTGGCGGGCGCCATGATCAGCCGCGCGCCTGGTTTTGCCAGTTACTGGAACCGGCAGATCGGCGGCTTCCTGAGGTTATTTCTGCTGCCGATCTTCTTTGCCAGCGCCGGACTAAAGACCTCCCTGACCACTGTCAGCAATGCCGTGGAGCTCCAATGGTTGCTGATTTTTTTGGTCGCGGCCTTTGTCAGCAAGTTTCTCGGTGCTTACATCGGCGCTCGCCGCAGCGGCTTCTCTACCCGGGATTCGACATTGACCGGTGCATTGATGAACACCCGCGGCCTGATGGAGCTGGTTGTGCTGTCCATCGGACTGGAGCTGCACCTCATTTCCCCGACCGTTTACAGCTTGCTGGTGACCGTGGCGCTGATCGTCACGGCAACGACCACGCCTCTGGTTCGTCGACTGACGCAACGCAACACCCAGGTATTTGCCCGGCCCGCCATCGCGGAAAAAAACTTCAATTGATGCAATGACCCTTGTGGAGCTAAACATGACTCAGCTGAATGCAATTCTTGTAGCCAATAAGATCAAGGAAATCATCTCCGAGCGTCTTGACCTGGACATTCCGATTGCGGGAATCAACGAGACGGCGGGGCTGGCATCGGAAGTGGGTGTCGACTCCATTGGCTTTATCGAACTCAAGTTCCAGTGCGAAGAGGAGTTCAAGATCCAGATCGATGAAGAAGAGTTTGTTCCCGAGCACTTCTTCAGCGTGCACACGCTGTCCAGCCTGATCATTGAAAAGTCCGGGGCGTTGCAACGATGAAAAGCCTCACCAATATCGGGCAAAGGGAAGACTTCATTTCTCCCGGCCAACTGGAAAACATTTCCACCACCGCCAGCGTGGGCGAGCGAACCGATGTAGCCCGGCTTTACCGGCAATACATCGCCTACTGGCTGGATCAATCGCTGCCGGCGGGACAAGTGGTGTTGATCGCCGTCCCCAACAGCCCCGATCTACTGGCCATGTTCGCCGCCGTCTTGAACAGCAACCACGTTCCGGCCTTGATCGCACCCACGACCCCCGGGGATCGGGTCATGCAGATGGTACGGGATTTCGGTGCCGGCGCGCTGATCCGTTCGGCCACTCACGACGCGACCTGGGAAAGTTACGGGGTGCAGAACGTGCAAGACCTGGGGCGCTGGCAGGTGGGCCGGGTGCAGAATGCACCGTTGCCAATCACACAACCGGGCCAGGTCGTCATCGCCACTTCAGGTACGTCACGGGCCTTCAGCAGCGGGTGCGTCCACTGGTTCAGCGCCTTGCAAAACAACGCGCTGCGCCATGCCCGCAGCATCGGCCTCGGCCGAACCGACCGCATTCTGGTCAACCTGCCGATGTACTACTCCACGGCACTGGTCGCCCAGACGATTGCGGCACTGGAGCTCGGCGCCCACCTTGTCATCAGCGGCCCTCCGTTTCTTGTGCCCACCTACCTGGAGGACATCCACGAGCATCGCATCACGGCCAGCTCCGTGACGCCGGTGCTGCTGCGACAGATCAATGCCCATTCACAGTCGCTTCCGGGGTGCCTGCGCCTGCTGACTGTGGGGGGCGATCTGGCAGCCGCGACGGAAGTGAACCAATGCCTGACCGCCAATCCAGGGCTGGAGCTGTACCTGACTTACGGCATCAGCGAGGCCGGTCCGCGGGTGTCGACCTGCGCGGCGCATCGGGCATCACCCCAGCAACTGAGTTCAGTCGGGCTGCCCTTGGAGGGCACTCAGGTCATGATTCTGCGGCCGAGCCCGGACAGCGCCGAAGGCGAGTTGCTGGTGAGTTCGGACACGTTGCTGACCAGAAAGATAGGCCAGGACAGCCACACTCCGATCATCGAGTTGAACGGCAAGCGCTGGCTGAAAACAGGCGACATCTTCAGCCAGGATCACGACGGTTATCTGTACTTCAAAGGTCGTCACTCCGACTTCATCGTCATCCGTGACGAGAAAGTGAACCTGGGTGCGATCAAACAGATGTGCAAGCGCGTGCCCGGTGTCCTGGCGTGCAGAACCGAAGTGGTGAGCGACTCGTCCGTTCCGGCGGGATTTCAGTTGGAACTGACCGTTGATCGTGACGTAGTTCAGGAAAACGAGGGTGACTACTTCAAGACCCGCCTTTTGAAACAACTCAAACATTACGAGCGGCCGCTGGCGATAGCGCTGCTGCATCGCGATGCCTTGAGCATGACGAACCACAAGTAAGGAACCTTCATGAACAGTCATACCCGTTCATTGGCTCAACAGATCATCGCGCAGCACGGACTTGGCTCGATTGAAGACATCATGGCCAGCGTTCCCTTGACCCTGTGTCACGTTCTGCAAGAGCCGGATGTGTTCAAGACGTATTCCCCCGAGATCGTTCGCCTGAAGTACCCCAAGGATGAATGGTCGCTTCATATAACGCGCTATGAGCATTATCGGGACAACATCATTGCGGCGTTGAGCGTTGATGACTACTTGCAGGCGATGCTTGACCCCGGCAGTCGCCTGCCCTGCTTCTGTTCGCAAATGGCGGATGTCGCCGGGACATTGCTGCATGTCATGACCGGCGAACGCGTTTATGCCGTGCGCAACATCTTCGTGAACTATCTGTACCTGCCCCAGCGCTGGCATTGCATCAATGCCGTCGTGAGGGAACAGCGCATCCGTTACTTCGATGTGTCTGCCTACGCCCAGGTACTGGACAAGCCCAACCGCAAAGTTGTCCATCCAGCCGAACTGGACGGTTTCAATGCCGCCGATATCGCTACGCCGTTCATTTATAGCGAACGCTGGCTGCAGAAAGAACCTTTTGTTCGCCATATCGAGCTCAAGGGGCTCGTGATCGAAGACAACTTTCATCCATCACCGGTGAGCGGTAAACCGCTCGACGAGTTTCAACGGGTCTTCGATTTCAGTTAGTTGTCCGGCATCGACGCTGGCAACGCTTTATTCCTATGCAAATGTTTGAGGTGGCGATCATGGATATCCGATCAAATGTCGTCGTTGTGACAGGCCTGGGATGGAACACTGCATTAGGCTATGACGTGAATGCTGTGGTTTCCCGTCTACTCGATGGAGAGTCAGGCATACGGCAATTGCCCAGTGAGTTGCGGCTCAAAAACGACCGCGCTGCCTACTTAGAGGACGTCGACAGCCCCGACCGCAAGGCGCGGCTGATCAAACTCACCGCGCAATGCGTCAAATCCGCACTGGCCGATGCGAAGGTCGATGTGCAAACACCGAACCCACACGCATTCCTGATCATAGGTACGAGCCTGGGCTACCGCCTCGACAGCGAGGCGCATCACCAGGATCCTTTGAACCAATGGACCGATGAAGTCGGCGCTCGGGTCGGCATGACTCCGCTGGCGTTGTCGACGGCGTGTTCATCGGGCTCGGATGCCATTCTGATTGGCGCGCACCTGATCCGCTCCGGGCAGGCCGACCTGTGCGTTTGCGGGGGCGCCGATGTGCTGGGGGATGCCAAGCGGCTGGCACACACCGCACTGGGCACGCTGTCATCTACCACCTTGAAGTCCTTCGACCAAAGCCACGACGGCACCCTTCTCGGCGAGGGCGCGGGGTTTGTCGTGCTGCAGCGCGAAGGCCTGGAGAGACACAAGCCCTATGCCTATCTGGTCGGATGCGGCGCCTCCAACGATGCCGCCGGCCTGACCGCGCCGGACGAAACGGGGGCCGGCATTCGTCTGGCGCTGGATCGCGCGCTGGCCGAGGCCGACCTGAGCCGCAACCAGATCGGTCTCATCAATGCCCATGGTTCGGGCACCTATACGAACGACCGCGTCGAAAGTGCCGCTTACAACGAGTACTTCGGCGACTACCACCCCCTGGTCTTCGCGACCAAGGGCGCCTTCGGGCACACCCTGGGGGCCACCGGTGCCATTGAAGCCATCGCCCTGATCAAAGCCTTGCAGACCCAGCGTGTTCCGCCAGTCTTCGGCCTGCAGCAGCCGCTGCCGAATCTGGAGTTCGATCTGCCGATCCGGGAGCCGGCCTGTACCCGCAGCAAAGTGGGCCTGAGCCTGACCATTGGGTTCGGCGGTTTCAACACCGCTCTGGTTTTCCAGCGCTTTGACCAATAAGGCCGCCTGAGGAGCTGAGATGAAAACAATCGACAACAGCAATGCCAGTTCGCTGACCTATTCGGATCTCGACGAATCCTTGCGTCGGGGCCTCAAGAGTGCCGACCCCCTGGTCTTCAGCGTGCTGGAAAGCGTCGACGCCTTGCAGCGACGCCACCAGGACGTGCTGCACGCCCATCGGGGCAATGTCGGGATGATCCAGTATGGCAGCGCGTTTCCGAGTCATCTGACAGCAAAGATCGTAGGCGACGTCCAAGCGCGCAGCCGTGTGTCGCCGATCGACTTCATCAACGCCAATGCCGGCGCCCCGCTCTCCGTTTGCTGTACCCGGTACGGTTTCCAAGGGCCGACGCTGGTACTCACGATGCCTGGCGCCACTGCCAGGCCCATCGCTGAGAGCCTGGCACACCACTGGCTGCAAAGCGGTCAGGCCGATTACCTCTTTTTGTGTCGCGCTGATTTCGGGGTCGATCGTGCGATCGATGTCGAAACCCGGCTTGTTTGTTTGTGACTGTCCCTATTCGCCCTCCACGTTGAGAAATCGAAAATGCAAAACCAGACTTTTGATGTTGCAATCATCGGTAGCGGTATCGCGGGCACCATGCTTGGTGCGATTCTGGCCAATCAAGGCGTCAAGACCGTCATCATCGATGCGGGTACCCACCCCCGTTTCGCCGTTGGCGAATCGATGGTGCCGGAAAGCGCCGTGCTGCTGAAAATCCTGGCCAAGCGCTACGGCATTCCGGAGCTGGCCTACCCTGGCGAGCTGAATTCATTGATCAAACACGTTGGCTCATCGAGCGCCGGCATCAAACTGGCCTTCAGCTTCGCCTGGAACGGCAAGAACCGCGAACACGATCCGCTTGATGTCGTGTCCACACCAGTGATCGCACCGGAAGCCCACTTGTTCCGCCAGGATGTCGATGCCTACTACCTGGCCCTGGCGGCGCGCCTGGGGGCGACCATCCGGCAACAGGTGCGCATCCAGGACATCGAAGAAACACCCGATGGCATGCTACTGAATCTGGGCAACGAGCGGATCCAGGCCAGTTACGTGGTCGACGCCGCCGGCTATCGCTCGCCGATCGCCGACAAGTTCGGTCTGCGCAAAGGGGCGCGGGAAATGCAGGCACGCACTCGTTCGCTATTCACACACATGACCGGCGTAAAACTGTATGAAGAAGTTGTGGCCGGCACCGACGTGACCGGTTCGCCGACGGCGCTGGCACAAAGCACCCTGCACCATATGTTCGAAGGCGGCTGGTTGTGGATCATCCCGTTCGACAACCATCCGCATTCGACCAACACCCTGTGCAGCATCGGTCTGCAAGTGGATATCGACAAACATGGCCCGGCAGTCGATCCGGAAGAAGAATTCCAGCGCTTCCTCGATGAACACCCGACCGTAGCGCGGCATTTTGAAGGGGCTGCCCGTGTCCGGGAATGGACCGTGGCGCCACGCCTCAACTACACCAGCCGCGAAAGCGTGGGCGATCGCTACTGCTTGCTGGGACACGCGGTGGGGTTTGTCGATCCACTGTTTTCCCGCGGTCTGGTCAACACCTTCGAGTCGATTGCCCGGATGGCGCCGGCGCTCATCGAGGCCGTCCAAACCAACACCTGGAACAAGCGCGACTTCCTCGCCTACCAGGACTACAGCCTGGAAGTGGTCAGGATCAATGACCGGCTGGTCGCAAATTCCTTTACCGCCTTCGACAGCTTCCCGTTGTGGAATGCCTGGTTCCGGGTCTGGATCAGCGGCAGCTACATCGGCGTATTGCGCTTGCGCAAGATCTACTCAGACTACCTGGCCGACGGCGACGATGACAAATTGCGACAGGCCTTCGAAAACTCCACCTATGCCGGTCACCTGTCCATAGAAAGCCCGGCCTACGAGGCGCTGTTCGAACACGCCTGCGAGGCCATGGAAAGCTACGCAGCCGGCAATCAAAGCGAAGCGCACACCATTGAAATCCTGCAGAAGCTGTTCGACGAAAATCGCGAGCATTTGCCTATCGATTTTGCCGACTTCTCCAACCGTTTCCTGTCCCGTGCCAGCCAGCCGTTCGCCGATTCGCTGCTGTTGTGGGCACACAACGCGCCCGGCGGTATCAAACCGCTGTTCGACCGTGGCGCGATGCCGGTGAAATTCGACTTCCTCGACAGCTACCGATACGGCGACCGTGAAGCCTTGAACAAGGCTGCCGATCTGGCGCTGGCCGAATGGCGTCAGCGCTGATCCGACACTGACGCAGCCCGGCACGCGTAATGCGCTTGTGCCGGGCTCTACAAGCCTATCGCCTGGAGGACAACCCATGCAGAGTGAATTCCCTACATTGGACGCCCGTCGGCAGTTGGCCGTGGCACGGGGAATCAATCAGCTTCACCCCGTCTACGTACAAAGCGCCTACAACTCACGCCTCATCGATGCCAACGGCAAAAACTACATTGACTTTGCCGGCGGCATTGCCGCCCTCAACACCGGGCATTTGCACCCTCGAGTGGTCGAGGCCGTGCGCACCCAGCTCGAACATTTCTCGCACACCTGTTTCGCAGTAACGCCCTACGAGAGCTACATCTCTGTGTGCGAACGCATCAACCGGAACATGCCGGGCCCGTTCGACAAACGCTGCCTGCTGTTGACCACCGGCTCCGAGGCGGTGGAAAGCGCCATCAAAGTGGCGCGCGCGGCCACCGGACGTACCGGGGTCATCGCGTTCACAGGGGCCTTCCATGGTCGGACGTTCCTGACGATGGCCATGACCGCCAAGGTTTCGCCGTACAGCACCGCGATGGGGCTGATGCCCGGTCACGTGTATCGTGCGCTATTCCCTGACGCTTCCAATGGGGTCGACACGGCGCAGGCCCTGGCCAGCCTGGAGCGAATTTTCTACTGCGACGCGGCTCCGACCGATATCGCGGCAATCGTCATCGAGCCGGTTCAGGGCGAAGGCGGTTTCCATGTTGCACCACCGCCGTTCATGGCGGCGCTGCGGGCCCTTTGCGACAAACACGGCATCGTACTGGTCGCCGATGAAGTGCAATGCGGCGCAGGACGCACGGGCACGTTTTTCGCGATGGAGCAAATGGGCGCCCATGCCGATCTGATTGTGTTCGGCAAATCGGTGGCCGGCGGCTTTCCGCTGTCGGGAGTGGTCGGGCGCGCGGATCTGATGGACAGCATCGGCCCCGGCGGGCTGGGTGGCACGTATTCCGGCCACCCGCTGGCCTGTGCCGCGGCCCTGGCGGTGCTGGACGTGATCGATGAGGAACGATTGCTGAGCAAGGCGCTCAACCTGGGCGACACGCTGACCCAAGCACTTATCGAAACGACCGCAGGCCTGGGCATCAGTTGCCGGATCCGTGGCCTAGGCGCGATGGTGGCGATGGAGCTCTTCGAAGATCGCCAGCAATCCGTGCCCGCGACGGAGATGACGCGCCAACTTGTACGGCAGGCGCAGCAACGGGGCTTGCTGCTGCTCGCTTGCGGCCCCCGAAACAACGTCATCCGCTTCTTGATGCCATTGACTATCGACAGTCCATCGCTGTTCGAAGGACTGTCGATCCTGGGTCAATGCCTGGCGTCCATTACAGGCCATTCATCATTCGTTTGAGAAGGGAACATCGATGAACACCATTGCTACGGACAAGCGTGCCCTGCGCAATGCCTATGGCCAGTTCGCCACCGGCATCTGCATCGTGACCACTCTCGATCCCCTTGGGCAGCCAACCGGCCTGACGGTCAACAGTTTCAACTCCGTTTCGCTGGAACCGGCCCTCGTACTGTGGAGCTTGCGCAAGGAGTCCTGGAGCACTCCAGCGTTCCAGGCCGCCGACCGTTTCGCCATCAACGTGCTTTCGCACGGGCAGCGGGAGGTCAGCGACCGTTTTGCCAAACCGCTGCCCGACAAATTCCACAACGTCGGCTACGCGCTGGGCAAGCACGATATGCCCCTGATTCACGGCGCCATCGCACAGTTCGAATGCTTCAAGTACCGTCAGCTTGACGGTGGAGACCATTGGATATTCCTGGGCGAAGTGCTCGATTTCAACCATGCCCAGGGTGAGCCGCTGATTTTCCACGGCGGCTGCTACGCCACGACTCAGCCTGCCGTCGCGCCCGCCTGATTATGTGCCGGGGACAGCGGTTTGGCCGCTGCCCCTTTGGCATAGGCGGCCACGACTTCCGACCGGCCGGCGATCCGCTGCAGATACCCGACGATATTGGGTAGGCCCTGGATATCCACTTTCAATTGGGCATGGATGCGCAACCAAGGGTAGATGGCCATGTCGGCAATCGAATAGGCGGCGCAGATGAAGTCACGATCGGCCAGCGCTTTCTCCACTGTATTGAACAGGTGTACGGTCTGCTCCAGATAGCGGGTTCGGGCGTACTGGTTGCCTTCGGCATTCTGATGCAGGAAGTGATAGTTCTGTCCCGCCATGGGACCCAGGCTGCTGATCTGCCATGCCAGCCAGTGAAGCACTTCATAGCGTTCGGGCCCCGCCGGCGACAGAAAACGCGCGTGTTTCTCGGCCAGGTATTGAAGGATGGCCCCGGACTCGGGCAGGGTCAGCCCCTGCTCATGGTCGACCAGTACCGGAATTTTTCCATGGGGAGTCAATCGGGCGAAGTCCGGCAGGTGTTGCTCACCCTTCGCCAGGTCTACCCATTGGATCTGATAGGCAACGCCGAGCGCCTCCAGCATGATCACGATCTTGTGACCATTGGCCGTAGGCGAGAAATAAAGTGTGTACATGGCAGCGGCTCAAACACGCCAGCAATGGCAGGCTGGAAGTCGGCGCGGTCGGATCAGGCCCGATCCGCGCTCGGGGTCAGGCAATGGGGTAGCGTTTGAACAGATCGCTCTGTTCCAGATGCGCCGCATGGGCCTTTAGAGTCGGGAAGTCGTCGGCCTTGACCACGTCCGGCAGCATCAACTGCATGAACGACCATGCAACTGCGCTGGTGATGGCGGCCTGATCGGGCCGCACGCCTTGTGACGGTTGCGCCGCCAGTTGTTTGTCCAGCTCGGCGCAGGCTGCCAGCAACTGGCGGGTGACGCGTTCGACCCAGGGCTGGTGCAGCTTCTCGGCCGGACGAAGATTGTGCTCATAGACAATCTGTACGGTTTTCTCGCACGCTGCCAGCGCCAGGCCTAGGGTGCGCAAGGCCGCGGCCAATGCCTTGGGCTGCTGCGGCAACAGTTTGGTTTCCGGTGTGCTCAAGGTTTCGAAATAGTCGATGATCAGCGTCGAATCCATCAACACGGAATCGTCATCGAGCACCAGACTCGGCGCCTTGACGACGGGGTTGATCCTGGAAAACGCCTCGAAGGTGCTAAACACCGACAGCGGGTCATGTTCGAACTTCACCCCCAACAGATCCAGCGAAATAGCCACTCTGCGAACATAAGGTGAATCCAGCATTCCAATGAGTTTCATCCGTCACTCTCCCTAGTTGATATTGATCTGCAGCGCCAATGCCCGGCGCTTGAAAAGATTGACCAGCCGCCACGACCGCAAGTTCGCGTGCCGCTCTACGGGCGCATCGACAGGCGATAGCTGCAACGTTCCCTCGCCGTCGATCAGGGCAAGCCCCGCCGACAGTTTCACTCGCTCACCGGGGCCGATCGAGAAATCGATGCCATCGGTGCTGATCCAATGTGTGCCACTGACCGCCCGTGTATAAATGTCCTGAGCGAAACGTACCGAGAGTAGTTGCGCCTTGGCCAGTGAAACCTGCAGCCATTGCTGGTCATCGAAACCCGACCTGCCCGTTGCTGTTTGCCGTGCACCCCATGCGTCGTCCATTGCACTCGTCCTCCCTCGGGCCAGAGACCTCACTATTACTTACACTATATGGAACCAACCGGCTAGAATATCGGTATTTTTTACCATAACCAGTAAGAATAAATTACATGTCGAGTGTTCCCCCGATCACCTGTCTGCGCAGTTTCGAATCGGTTGCAAGGCTGGGCAGTGTCACCGCCGCCGCCAAAGAACTGCATGTCACCCATTCGGCCATCAGCCAGCAGATCAAAGTGCTGGAAGAGATGATAGGTGTCACCCTGTTTGTCCGTGAGGGGCGCGGCTTGCGGGTCAGCGAAGACGGACGTCTTTACGCCTTGCAGATCCGCGAAGCGTTGAGCGACATCGCCGAAGCCACGCGACTGATCAAGACTCAGCCCAAATCCACTGAGCTGGTGGTTGCCGTTCTGCCATCGTTCGGCTTCAGTTGGCTGCTGCCTCGTCTGCCAAGGTTCCAGCAGTTGCAACCGCATATCAGCATTCGTCTACAGGCCAGTCTGGCTGTATCGAACCTGACTCGCGAGTCTGTCGATGTCGGTATCCGCATGGGCAAGGGCGATTGGGACGGGCTGGAGCACCGCCTGCTGTTTCACGATGAAACGGTCGTGGTTGCCGCCCCGCATTTCAATGATGGGGCGCTGCCGCAGACCCCCGAAGAGATCATCAGCAGCAACATCATCTTCAACATGGAGTCGTGGCAGCCGTGGTGCCAGGCGGCAGGCCTGGATCTTGATGCTCCGCGCATCGGCCTTTGCAGCAATGACTCCAACCTGGTGCTGCAGGCCGTGCGCCTTGGCCAGGGCATTGCGCTGGAGCGTCGCAGCCTTGTGCACGACGCTATCCAACGCGGAGAGCTCGTGCAGCTTTCCGAGTTCACAGCCCCCTACCCTTACCCCTACTGGCAAGTGCTGCCCAACCGTGAGCGCTCGGAAGCCAAGCAGCGGGAATTTTCCAGTTGGCTGGCCAGTGAAGTCGATGTCTACCTAAATGAACTGAACCCCGGAAACAACCAAACGGAGTGAGCATGGATCTGCACCTGAACGGTAAACGCGTGATCGTCACCGGCGGCAGCAAAGGCATTGGACTGGCCTGTGCCCTGGCATTTGCGGCAGAGGGCGCACAGGTCGCGATCATTTCCCGCGACCGTGCCCATCTGGAGGCAGCCCGGGGCGAGTTCGCCAGGCGCGGATTACAGGTGATCACCCATGCCCAGGATCTGGCCTCGGCCGATGGTTGCGCGTCGACCATGGCGATCCTTGAGGAAGAACTGGGGCCGCTCGACATCCTGATCAACTGTGCAGGCGCAGCGAAGAAGCATGCACTCGATGCGCTGGAGCCGGCCCACTTCCACGCGGCCCTGCACGCCAAGTTCACGCCCTATCTGAACATGCAGAACGAGGCATTACAGTGTTTTCGCCGCCAGCGTGGCAGCGGTTCACGGGAGGACAAGGCTATTGTGAACATCATCGGCATTGGCGGCCGCCATGTGATGGCCAACCATCTGGCCGGTGGCCTGGCCAACGCCGCGTTACTGTTTCTCAACGCCGGCCTGGCCAACGCCTATGCGTCGAGTGCCATACGAATCAACGCAATCAACCCCGGCCTGACCCTTACCGAGCGCACGGAAAAAACCCTGGCCTTCGAGGCCGGGCTGGGCAATTCGACCGTCGAGGCCGTGTTGAAAGCCAAGGAAGCCGCACTGCCCATCGGGCGGCTGGCAAACCCCGAGGAAATCGCCGATGTTGCGCTGTTCCTGGCCAGCCCGCGAGCCAGTTACGTGACCGGAGCGGTCATCGACATGGATGGAGGGCTGCATCCGTCGCTATAGCGCCGTGACTGTTTGTGGTTACTGGATAAGCCAACCAGAAGTGCAGACAGCCAGGCAGCGATTCCCCCCCTCGAATCCCCCGGGCCAACTCCCAGTCCATGACACGCCGGTCGTACTGGGACTGCTCCCATCGTGCGGTGTGGAGGTAATGATCAACAACCTCATTGCCCAGGGCCTCGCGCAGCCAGATCGAATCCGAGCCGATTTCGATCGCCTCCCGCAGCGTCTTCGGAATTTCCGGAAGTTCGCTATCCCGATAGGCATCGCCGACAAATGGATCCGGCAAGACCAGCTTCTCGTCGATTACCGAAAGCCCAGCCGCGATCAGGGCGGCGAACGCCAGATAGGGGGAATTGCAGCGAACGCTGGCGATCCTCATGCTGCTCACAATTTTGGAATGATCTATTTCCGGGGAGATGGCGTCCTCTCAGATCCTTCCATATGACCGCTCAACTAATTACCCTGACCCACTTTCTGAGCTGCCTATACGGCAGTGAACTTACATATCTGATTCCATCGTCTGTTCGACTTTTTCAATCCCCCACCCCACCCCGGAAGACGTAGGCCACTCGCAAAAGCCGCAGTAATCCAGAGCAGTAATCCAGAGAGGTCTGTTTTGAACCGATAGGATGGGGTCCGCTTGCATTCGCACTGATTACTATCCAGTAACTGCCAACCCGACATAGCAGCGCAAGGCGCCAGCAAGTCTCAATTCACTACCATTTAACTACCAGAAAGCCTAAATCGCAGATATGAAAAAGCCCAACCTTTTCAGATTGGGCTAACTCATTGATAAATATGGTCGGGACGGAGTGATTCGAACACTCGACCCCTAGCACCCCATCTCCTTTTTCGTACTTCTTGAAAGCTTCCAAAATTTTACTCTGGATTTTTCAAAGCGAGTATTTACTTGAGTTCCAGCGGTGTTCTGCTCTGCGAGAGTCCAGTAACGTCCATCAAGAGCCGGCGTTTTTGTGGGGGGAAAAGTAGGGGGGAGTCCATTTCATGGCCAAAATTACCATCAAAGAACTCGAGTCGCTGACCGCTGAAGATGCCGGCCGAATCCTCAGGGAGGATGGCAATCTGGCCGGTCGAATTTCGGTGCGTAAGGACGGCGTGTCGGTCAGTTTTTTCTATCGGTATCGGTGGAGCGAGCAGAACAAAGAGTACGCCTGCGGAACCTGGCCGCGCAAATCCCTGACGGACATCCGCAAGGCCCGCAACCAGGCTCGAGCCCTCATCGATGAGCAGATCAATCCCAACGAACACAAGAAAACCGCCAAGGCACAGGCGTATGCCGCGGCTAACGTAGAGGCTGAACAACTAAAAACGACGAAGGTACAAACGCTGACCGTCCATTGCCGGCGAGCGCCTGAGCAGCGTGACCCTACGCATCGGCGAAATCGACGGCATGAACCAGTCGATGGCCACCGCCACCGAGGAGCAAACCGCCGTGGTTGACTCGATCAACATGGACATCAGCGAGATCAACACACTGAATCTGCAAGGCATGGAAATTTTTCAATCGACCTTGTGGGCCTGCTCAGACCTTGAGCAGCAGGTCGCGCGCCTGAAGCAATTGGTTGGCAGTTTCCGCATCTAAGCCTCATGCGCCAGAAGAACCGGCGCGCAACAACCGCTGCGGCGCAATCCAGGCTCGCGCCATCGAGGATAAAAACTCGAATTCAAAACCCATCGATATCAGGATCGTATCAACCGCTCGTACAGAGGACACAGCAGGTGATCTGCCAGTTTAGAAAGCCTGAACCGCAAAACTGCACAAGTCCCTGTAGCCGCTACGCTTCCATTTTCGCCTGCAGGCTACCCACCGCTGGAGAGTGGGTTGGCTCACAAGCTTGGTGAATGGTGGTCTTGCGGTATTTCAACATGCCGCCACTGCGCTCATTGAAGTAGGCCGTGATCTCGCCAACAATGGCCAGGGCCACGCTCGCCGGGGTATCGCCCCCCAAATCCAACCCAATCGGATAATGAAACCCGGGCACAACTTCTCGCAAACGGGCCGATGCGCCCATCTCATCAAGCAGTCGTTCTGTTCGCTCTCGAGGACCCAACTGCCCGACATAGGCAGGTGAACATTGCAAAACGTTTTCCAACCAATGCCGATCCTGTCGGAAGCTGTGGGTCATGATCACCACTGCGGCACCGTCGACAGCACTGGATAAGTCAAAAGGCTCGTCGATAGGCGCAACAATGACCTGGCTTGCTCCAGGGAATCGTTCCGGGCGAGCAAAGTGCGCACGCCCGTCCACCACCGTTACATGCCAGTTCAAAACCCTGGCGAACCGCACCAAAGGCTGGGCGTCATGACCCGCGCCAAAGATCATCAGTCGGCGCTGTGGCGCGATGTATTCAAGAAAGACCTCGACTTCATCGGCTTCGCTTCCGTAAATCATCAACTGAGATTTCTTGCGCGCAAGGGTACTGCGCAAATCACCCTGCAGGGTGTGTTGAAGCGCTTGGCAGTGGATGCCCTCACACTCGTTCATAAAGGCGTTCAGTCCCATTCGAGCACCGACTCGCACACGGGCTGTCCGACCCGCCGAAATGACCGTTGCCAGTGCTGCCGGTTGGCCGGTGGCCTTCACCCGTTGCAGCACATCGAGCAACAGACTCGGCTTGCCGGCATCATGGCGTTCCAGGAGTACATGCACGGTACCGTTGCAGCCCAGTCCAAACGTCAACGCCGCGTCTTCATCATCGGCGCCCCCATCTTCCTGGGCTGCAGTACTGTAACGACGAACCACTGCCCCGCCGGACTCGGTTAACCACCAGGCCTTCCTGGCCAATTCCTGTTCCAGACAACCACCGCTTATAGTTCCGACTGTCTGGCCAAAAAGCGGAATCAGCATCCTCGCACCCGGACGCCGATAGGCCGAGCCCTCGACCTTGACGACCGTGGCGAGTACAGCATCGATCTTTGTGCTGTTGGCTTGACCCAATGCATCGAGCAAGGCGTACAAATCAGACATGGCCACTCTCCCGGGTCAAATTCAGTTGATTTCTGCGCATCGTCTTCAAGTGATCGGCCCCTCGTTTGCGGGGAAAACAGCGTTGCCAACAACCCGACGAACGCAGTGAACGGGAGTACTATTCATTCCCTTGCATTCGTCGAAGAACAATGCGACATCGATCTGATGCATACGGTGTACGAGAAACCCCGGGGCGCCCAAAGAACCCCTTTGGCCGGAGTGCCCAGTTCAGAGATCGGTGGCGCACTACCACGGAATGTCAGGTCATTTCCCAGCCATAAATATCGCTACGCATAATCGTCAAGGGCAACAGCGTGAACAAAAAAACAGGTATCAGAGCCCAGCAGGCCGACCAGACCAAGGCTCGTATTCTCAAGGCCGCGGTCAAGGTCTTCACCCGTGATGGTTATGCGGGCGGGCGGATCGAACAGATTTCCAGTGAAGCCGAGTCCAATGACCGGATGATCTATTACTATTTCGGCAGCAAGGAAAACCTCTTTGTACGGGTGCTTGAGCACACTTATGAAGCATTCAACCAAGCCGAAAGCATGCTACGCCCGGACCTTTCGAACCCCGTGCAGGCCCTGCGTGATCGGGTAGCATTCGTCTGGCATTACTACGTTAAGCATCCGGAATTCGTCGCTATCCTCAATATCGAAAACCTGCACGAGGGCACGCACGCCAGGCAGTCCAGTGAGCTTCGTCGCTTGTCCGGCACCACGCTGGGCGTGATCACACCGATCATCGAAGCGGGTCAGCGGCAGGGGGTGTTTCGCCAGGACATCGACATCAATCACGTCTACTTGATGATCGCCTCACTCTGCTACTTCTATAACTCCAACCGGCACACCCTCACCTCATTTTTGGGTCAAGACCTGGCGGATCAAGTCCAGCAGCAGGACTGGCTGGCGTTCATCAGCGATCTGGTGGTGCGCGGCGTGCTGACACTGCCTGCGTCTCAGTGACTCTCTGATCAATGAGTTCCGGGATTGGCCCGCAAGTGCGCGACCTTCTGCTCCAGCCCTTGCCACGCAGGTTCCGCTGAGGCGAAGCGATTGCGCAGGTATGCCGTCAGTTCGGCGATCTGCCTGTTGGACAGGCTGTCCTTGAAGCCTGGCATATAACCAAGGTCCGGCGTTGCCGGGTTGGAGATGCCTTGCAAAATGACCTTCAGCAGGTTGTCTGGCAGCGTACTGTGAAGGTTGGTATTAGTCGCCAACGAGGGACTGACACCAAACAGTTTCGGCCCAAGACCATCGGCGTGACAGCCTTGGCAGGAACCTTCAAACACCCGCCGACCATTGCTCAACGACACTGCGGTGACACTGGGTTGCGCTACGGTTTGTGTGCTTGAGCGAGTCTGTGCTTGCGCCGTGCCATCGAGCGACGCGAGGTACACCGCCATCGCCCGTATGTCTGCTTTGGGCAGCTTCGCCAATTCGTTAACCACTGGCCCCATGGGGCCCGCCGCGACACCGTGGGCATCGGAATAACCACTGCTCAGGTAGGTGAACAATTGATCTTCAGTCCACGGCGTAGGCGATTTGGATAAGCCATTGAGCGCAGGGGCTTCCCAGCCATCGACCATGCCGCCCGCCAGGAAATTCTTACCGCCCTTCTCCGCGCCCATCAGGTTGCGCGGTGAATGACAGGCCGCGCAGTGACCCAACCCATTGACCAGGTAGGCGCCGCGATTCCACTGCTCGCTGCGTTGCGACTGCACCTGGATTTCACCCTTGCGCAGGAACAACGCGTTCCAACCCGCCATCAGCGGCCGCATATTGAATGGGAACTGCATGTCGTTGACCTTGGCTGGCTGGCTCACCGGGGCCTGTGACATCAAGTACGCGTACAGCGCCTGCATATCGGCGTCGTTGATATTCCTGAAGGCAGTGTAAGGAAATGCCGGATACAGATTCTTGCCATCGCGACTGATGCCATCGCGCATGGCCCGTTCGAACGCGGAATAGGACCAACTGCCAATCCCGGTTTTCGGGTCAGGTGTGATGTTGCTGCTGTACAGCGTTCCGAAAGGCGTCTGCATTGCCAACCCGCCCGCATTGGTCGCGCCGCCTGGCGCTGTGTGGCACACCGCACAATCGCCGACTGCCGCCAGCAAACGCCCTCGCTCCAGCGTCGCCGCAGACCAGGTGCCCGCGCTGGGTGGCGTGATCGGTGCGATTTCCGCACGCCAGGGCAAAGCCGTGGCAGCCACGCCAAGTATCGCGCCGAACGCTGCGAACAATGAGCCAAACAACCATTTCGAGCGCTTGGCCTTTGGCGAATCAGGGGGATTGGCATTCGCTTCGTCCGCCGAGCCTTTGAGCGCGGCCAGCACACGCTCAGCGGTGATCGGTAGTTCACGAAAGCGAATCCCGGTGGCGTCGTAGATCGCATTGGCTATCGCTGCCGCGCTCGGCACTGCCGCCGACTCACCCGCCCCCATGGGTGCTTCGTTCTGGCGCGGCATCATCAGCACATCGATTTGCGGCACCTGGGGGAATGTCAGGATCGGGTAACTGCCCCATTCCTTGCTGGCAACGGCGGACTCTTCAAAGGTCACGCGCTCCTTGAGCACGCGACTGGTGGACTGAATCACATTGCCGTGAATCTGATGCTGAACACCGGCCGGATTGATCATCATCCCTGCGTCATGACCGATCACTACGCGAGTGACTGACACTTCGCCGCTGCGCTTGTCCACCGCCACGTCCGCGACCCACGCCGCCCACGCCGCGCCGAAGCCTGGAAATTTGCTGTGAATGTAACGGGCATAGGCAAAACCCCGGCCACGAAGGATGTTGTCTTGTTCCGGGATTTGCATCGGCTGCGTACGCGGCGTCCATTCGGCGCGGGCAGCCGTGGCCTTGACCAGATCCGAGGCGCGCTCATCATTCAGATAACGCAAGCGGTATTCGACAGGGTCGACGCCCGCGGCAAAGGCCAATTCATCGATATACGACTCATGGGCGAAAGTATTGGGCAGCGCCGACACGCCCCGCATCCACGAAGCCCGGACAATGGGTGCCATGTCATTTACGCTCACGCGCATGTGTTCAAAATCATACGGAGGGATCGAAGTGCGGTCGCCCATTTCGAACATCGCCGCTACCGGTTCGACACGCCCTGTCAGCAGCAGTGCCAGGGTCGGCGCACCGTTGGACGGGTAGCTGGTCTGGAAATCGTAACCGGCCACCCCGCCATCGACATTGATGCCTCCATCGACCTCCATCAGTTGCGCCGTGCCCTTGGGCTCCCATACGTGCTCTTGCTCGCGGGTCAGTTGCACCCGTACCGGCACGCCGACGGCGCGGGACAGTAACACCGCATCGGCGCAGACGTCGTCGGCGCAATTACGCCCGTAACAACCTGCCGCTTCCATGCGGATGATCTCGATCCGCTCTTCCGGGTACTCTAACAACCATGCCAGGTCAGCGCGCAGCAAGTGCGGATTTTGTGTGCCCGACCAGACGCGAATGCCATCCTCTTGATAGTCCGCCAGCCCACAGGAAGGGCCGATGGAGGCGTGAAGCTGATACGGCCACAGGTAGGTGCGGGCCATGCGCTCGCTGGCCTGCTCCAGCGCTTGATCAACATTGCCCTTGTCCAGCACGACGCGCTGCACCCGGGGGTTGTCGCGAATGGCCTGCGCGATGTCATCCATGTTCGGCAGTTTGTGGTTCCAGGCTTTCCAGGTGACTTTCAGTGCCTGGGCGGCTTTCGCGGCCTGCTCTTCACGCAGGGCGACCACGCCGACAAAATCGCGAATCACCACCACCTGGACGATGCCGGGAATGTGCGCGATGGAGGACTCGTCCACCTCCAGCAGGCTGTTGCCGACAAAATCGCCGCTGTCGAGCCCGGCATAAGGCGGGCGAATCACCCGGCCATGCAGCATGTCCGGCAGCCGCATGTCATGCACGTAGGTCAGCTCGCCGGTGGCTTTACCGGGAATGTCCACCCGCGCTGCGCCCTTGCCCACCAGCCGATAATCTTCCAGACGCTTGAGCGGCGCATCGCCGGAAATCGTCAACTGGTCACGCTCGCCCTCCACCAGTTCGGCAAACGTGAGCTGGCGACCGTCTTCGCTGCTAACTACCCCGCTGTTTATCCGTAAGGTGTCAGCCGCAACGGCAAAACGCCGGGCCGCCCGTGCCAGCAAAAATCGCCGGGCTTCAGCCGCCGCGTTACGCAAGGGGATGGCCGAAATCTGGATGGTCGCACTGGCGATGGTTGCGCCCTGGTTCGGCGCGCTATCGGTATCGCCAAGGACCATACAGACTTGATCCAGCGCCAGGTCCAGCTCTTCGGCGACGATTTGTGCCAGCGAAGTACGGATCCCGGTGCCCAGATCCACGTGGCCGTTGAACCCATAGACCTTGCCGTCGTCGTTGACCGCAATGAACAACGCCAGCTCCTGGGGTTTGATCACGGGTACGCCACCTTTGGCCACAGGACCGGACGGTGGCTGGATCTGATCGACGATCAACAAGACGCCGGACTTGGTCAACAGCTGAGCACGGGTGAGCGTTGCATGGGTCATGGTCATCAATCCGTTCAAGACTTTTGACGGGCGGCACGCAGTACCGCACGAAGAATTTCGATATGGGTGCCACAGCGGCAGAGATTGGCCGACAGTTCGTTGCGAATCTGCGCCTCGCTGGGGTGCGGATTGCGGTCGAGCAAGGCCTTGGCCGTCATGATCATGCCGTTCATGCAGTAGCCACACTGCGCCGCCTGCTCCTCAATGAAAGCCTGCTGCACCGGGTGCGGGTGCTCACGGGTGCCGATGCCTTCGAGGGTGGTGATTTCCCGGCCTTCGGCGCCGGACAACGGGAACACACACGCCCGCGCCGCAACACCATCGATGATCACCGTGCAGGCACCGCACTCGCCCAGGCCACAACCGTATTTCGGGCCGTTGAGCTGTAAATCGTTACGCAGTACCAGTAACAGCGGCGTGTCGGCCATGGCAGAGACCGTAGTGGTCTGGCCATTGACTCGCAGCGTCACGGTCTTTTCCGGCACTAGTGCTTGCTCACTCATGTCGCACTCCCTGGGTGTTACCGCCCGCTCTCTTGAGGTGCGGCTTTTTTATGAAGTAACCACTACATGAAAAAGGCGTGACCGGGGCCGCGAGTGCATACTGCGCAGGTCGAGCGCAGTGCCATTGCGGGTGCTGGAGTTTGAAGAGGGGGATGGTTACCCGACTCTTCACGTTACCCCTGACTACATTTTTTAATGAAGTGCCTACTTCATGAATCAGAGGCAAGAAGAATGCCAGGGGCGGCTTGTCACTGGTTAATCGTCGACGTCATCGATCATTTTGCGCAGCAGATACAGGATCGCGACGCGCTCGGCCGGGTTGAGGTTACCCATGGTCAGTTCGCTGACGCGGGCAGCATGAGGCACGGTGTCACGCACTAATTGATGGCCACTGTCGGACAGGCCAACGATGACTTTGCGCCGATCTTGAGGGTCTGGCTCCAGGGTGATCAGGTCGCGCGCCTTGAGCCGCTCGACGATGCCTCGAATGGTTGCCTGATCCACCGCAGTGGCCTTGACCAGCTCGGTCAATGAGCTCGGCCCGCCATCACGCACGGCGCACAGCGTGATGAACTGCACGGCGGTCAGCTGCGAATCGTCGACGTTCTGCTGGAAGATCGCCATATTGCGCTGGTAAGCCTTGCGCAGCAAATGACCGACCTGCTCGGAAAAGGCATAGGGAGCGGTTGTTTGTGGGGTGTTGTCTGTCGTATCCGGCACGGCGGGCTCTATCAAAAAAAAGTAAGTGGCGTTTACATTAACCTGCGAGGGGGATCAAGGTAACTCAATCGTGGTGGGTCACTGTCCCGTGCCCCCCTCTTTTATATCACCGCGCGATAGAGGCCTGCGGCGCTACCACATCACCACCCAGGACCACCGCCTGATCATCGAGGTAGATATCGCAATGGCGTAGCGGGATGTCCAGGTGACACGGGGTTTTTCGGGTACCGCCAACCTCAGTATTGGGCCCGGTGGAGA
This sequence comes from Pseudomonas sp. GV085, assembly GCF_003050925.1. GTDB lineage: Bacteria > Pseudomonadota > Gammaproteobacteria > Pseudomonadales > Pseudomonadaceae > Aquipseudomonas. The sequence continues at coordinate 159,225 of NZ_QAOV01000007.1, forward strand.
ACAGGAAGTTACCGTAGAACGCCCGGGCATCCATGCACATGCCGTCGTTTTTGTCATGCAAGCCCATGGCGGTCCACTGCGCACGCGGCTGCAAACCCCAGCCGATATGGGAGATGCCGTACACCTCGGGGTCGTTGAAGTACTTCATGTAATCGCGTAGGTATTCGGCCTCGAAGCCACCATGGATCGAGGTAATGAATCCCTTTTCGACTTCCAGGGTGATCTTCTCTCGCGAGTAATTCTTGAACGGCAACAGGATATCGCCGACGTCGATCACCAGTACGCCCTCGGCGGTTTCCTCGTTTGGCCAGGAGAATAGAAAACCGCTGGGCCAGTGATCCCAACGCCCCGGCTCATCGGCAAAACCGTACTCGGTGACCGCAGGGTATTGCCCGAGCAACGCCTTGAAATCACTGCCGGCCCTGGACTTCACGTGGATCGAGCGCGCCTGCTTCAGCAGCTTCTCGGCCGCCATCACCCGCTCTTTGTCCGCCAGCGTAGGCAGCATCCGCGCCAGCACTTCCGGTGGTTCGACCGCCAGCAGTATGCGCGTCCCGGTCTTGAGGATCTGCTCCTGCTCCGGCGAGTGCAGCAACATCATGGTGTCGACCACAAGGTCCGCCGCTTCCAGCGCCCGTTGCGCGGCGATATTGCCGGTCAGCGCGGTGTCGCCGCAGTAAGCGGTCATGTCATTGCCCATGGCCATAGGGTGATTGAATGACGGCAACTCGACCGCATAGACCTTGGCCCCAAGACGCTGCGCCGCGTCCATGGCCGCCCGCACGGTACGCGAGTCGGAGTAGTGGCTTTTCAGTACCGCGACGCTTTGAGTCGAGTCCACTTTCGACAGTTTCAACACGTGTTCAAACATCTGGGTCAGTTCGCAATCGCTTACCGGCATGTCTTGTCTTCCTCTTAACCTGTTGAGTTCGTTCGACGCCTCGCACCCTGCGCACCAAAGCAAGGCGGCGAGCTTGGCACCTGCACGAATTTGAAGTGTATACGCTATTTATTAACGATAAAACATTAAATTGACGGACGCCTGAAGAGAAAGGCCGAAACGTTACAAAGCAACACAACCCCACTAAATAATGGTTACTTAGCGTTACGCGCGCCATTTATCGCTGATTTTTTATTTTTCAAGCGGGATCTTCCAATTCAAAAACAATAGCGTATACACTTCAAATCGCGGCGAGACGACAACCCGATCTCACCAGCCACATATTCAAAATGAAGGAAAAGCCCCCCATGCGAAACAAACAAAAAATCGCAATCGTCGGCGCCGGTCTAGGTGGCGCTGCTGCTGCAACGCTGTTACAGAAAGCCGGGTTCGAAGTCGATGTTTATGAACAGGCGCCAGAGTTTTCCCGTATTGGTGCGGGCATCCACATGGGCCCCAACATCATGAAAATCTTCCGCCGCATGGGCATTGAGCAGAAGTTGAGCGACATGGGCTCGCACCCTGATTTCTGGTTCAGCCGCGACGGCGCCAGCGGTGACTATCTGTCCCGCATCCCCTTGGGTGAATTCGCTCGCAAGGAATACGGCGCGGCTTACATCACCGTGCACCGCGGGGACCTGCATGCACTGCAAATGTCGACCATTGCGCCAGGCACCGTGCACTTCAACAAGCGCCTGACCGGAATCGAGGAAACCGATGATCTGGTGCGCCTGCACTTCAGCGACGGCACCACCACCGAGGTCGACATCGTCATCGGCGCCGATGGCATCAACTCCAGAATTCGCGAAGAGTTGCTCGGAGCGGAAAGACCGCTGTACAGCGGCTGGGTTGCCCACCGCGCCTTGATTCGCGGCGAGGTGCTGGCCAAGTACAACATGGACTTTGAAAACTGCGTGAAGTGGTGGAGCGAAGATCGTCACATGATGGTCTACCACACCACCAGCAAGCGCGATGAGTACTACTACGTCACCGGCGTACCGCACCCGGCCTGGGACTTCCAGGGCAGCTTTGTCGATAGCAGCCGCGACGAAATGTACGACGCATTCCAGGGCTATCACCCCACCGTTCAAGCGTTGATCGAATCCAGTGAAAGCGTGACCAAATGGCCGCTGCTCAATCGCAACCCGCTGCCGCTCTGGAGCCGTGGACGGATGGTGTTGCTGGGTGATGCCTGCCACCCGATGAAACCGCACATGGCGCAAGGCGCGGGCATGGCCATCGAAGATGCCGCCATGCTGACCCGCTGCCTGCAGGAAACCGGGCTCACCGATTACCGCACCGCGTTCAAGCTATACGAAGCCAACCGCAAGGACCGCGCCTCGCGAGTACAGGCGGTATCCAATGCCAACACCTGGCTGCGCACACAGGAAGATCCGGCCTGGGTCTACGGTTATGACCTCTACGGCCACCCACTGAAATCGGAAGTGGCCGCATGAGCACCTTCATTCAGGGCGGCAACGTTCAAGCCAATGGTATCCGCCAGCACTACCTGCGTTATGGCGGCCAGGGCAGCACCGGCAAACCGATAGTGTTGCTGATTCCTGGCATCACCAGCCCGGCAGTCACCTGGGGGTTTGTCGCCGAGCGCCTGGGTCAGCATTTCGATACCTACGTACTGGACGCTCGTGGCCGCGGCCTGTCCTCCACCGGACCGGAACTGGATTACGGCACCGACGCCTGCGCCGATGACATCGGCGCATTCGCCAAGGCCATGGGCATCAATGCCTATCACTTGGTGGGACACTCCATGGGCGCGCGTTTTGCGGTGCGCAGCGCCGTACGCAATCCAGAAGGTCTGCAAAGCCTGGTACTGATCGATCCTCCCGTCTCCGGCCCCGGCCGGCGCGAGTACCCGAGCAAGCTGTCGTGGTACGTGGACTCTATCCGCCAATCACTGAGCGGGATGGACGCCGACGCCATGCGCGCCTTCTGCCCGACCTGGACCGAGGAGCAGCTGCAAGTACGCGCCGAGTGGCTGCACACCTGCTACACACCTGCCATTGTCCGCGCCTTCAACGATTTTCATGACGTGGACTTTCATCAAGATCTGCCGCACCTGCCTGTCCCCGCCCTGCTGATCGTTGCCGGTCGCGGCGGCGTAATCCAGGCCGGGGACGAAGCGGAAATTCGCGACCTGCAACCCGCGATCCAGATTGCTCACGTTGAAAACGCCGGGCACATGATTCCGTGGGATGACCTCGAAGGATTTTTCGCGGCGTTTGGCAATTTTCTCGGCCAGCCCCTGACCTGAATTCAACGCACGTTGCAAAGGAGACAGCTTGTGATCAAGCCTTATCGTATCGGCCAGATTGTGCCGAGCTCCAACACCACCATGGAAACCGAGATCCCGGCGATGCTGGCAGCACGCCAATTGATCCGCCCCGAACGCTTCACCTTTCACTCCAGCCGCATGCGCATGAAGCAGGTGCGCAAGGAGGAACTGGCGGCCATGGACGGCGAGTCCGACCGCTGTGCCATTGAGCTGTCGGACGCCAAGGTCGATGTACTGGGTTATGCCTGCCTGGTCGCAATCATGGCCATGGGCCTGGGCTACCATCGCCAGTCCGAGAAACGCCTGCGCCAGGCCACCGCCGACAACGACGGTAACGCACCGGTCATCACCAGCGCCGGCGCCTTGATCGATGGCTTGAAAGTAATGGGCGCCAAACGCATTGCCATTGTCGCGCCGTACATGAAGCCGCTGACCGAACTGGTGGTCAACTACATCCGCGAGGAAGGCTTTGAGGTGGTGGATTGGCGCGCCCTGGAAATCCCCGACAACCTGGAAGTCGCTCGCCACAACCCGGACAACTTGCCCGCCATTGTGCGCGACATGAACCTTGAAGGCGTGGATGTGATCGTCCTGTCGGCCTGCGTGCAGATGCAATCGCTGGGAGTGGTCTCACAAGTCGAGGCCGAAACCGGCAAACCGGTACTCACCGCCGCCATCGCCACCACCTACGCCATGCTCAAGGCACTGGACCTGGAGCCCATCGTTCCGGGTGCGGGCGCGCTGCTGTCTGGCGCCTATAAATAGGAGAGTGTCATGAGCCAAGAACAAAGTGCCGATGCCAACTATCAGGGCGTGTGGGGCCAGCGCATCGGCTTTGGCAATATGCCTGCGCTGTTGATGATCGATTTCATGCAGGGCTATACACAAGAAGGCGCACCGCTGTACGCGCCAGGCGTGGTCAGCGCTGTAGCCGAGAGCGTCGAACTATTGGCCTGCGCCCGCCAACATGAAGTCCTGGTAGTGCATACAAACATTCGCTACCACCCAGGGCATTTTGCCGACGGCGGTATATGGGTCAAAAAAGCCCCCGTGATGAAAGACATGATCGAGGGCAACCCACTGGCAGCCTTCTGCGAGCCGGTGCTGCCCAACCCGGACGAAGTGGTCATCAGCAAGCAATACGCCAGCTCGTTTTTTGGCACCAGCCTGGCGTCGATGCTGCGCGCCAAAGGTATCGACACCGTGGTACTGGCGGGCTGCTCAACCAGTGGCTGTATTCGCGCGACGGCGGTAGATGCCGTGCAGCATGGATTCCGGACCATCGTTGTTCGCGAATGCGTCGGCGATCGACACCCCGCACCACACGAAGCCAACCTGTTCGACATTGATAGCAAGTATGGCGATGTGGTGAGTAAACAGGAGGCCATGACGCAGTTCAGAAAATGAGAGGCCCATTGGTTTTCCCGGGCTGACACAGTGCCCTCCCGGGCAAGCCTGCAACCTCCACAGATTCACGGCTTTACCGAATAACCGGCAGAAATGGATATCTGCCGTAGAACCAGGCCGTAGAGCACTGGTCGCCAAATACTGAGCAAGGGTCGACATCAAACCCTGCCCAGTCTTCTGACACTGCCTTTGGAAGCCGCCGACCGGTGCTACCAAAGCATTGATCCGCGGCTAAACAACAATCACAAAGTCACCGCCAGGAGACACCCATGCCCTCTGCAAATGTAGGTACACCCACTGCGACCACCGTCGCAGACCCAGTCCAGGCGCTTTACCGCAAGATCACCTGGAAGCTTATTCCCTTCCTCTGTTTCTGCTATCTGGCCTCATATCTGGACCGGATCAACGTCGGCTTCGCCAAACTGCAAATGCTCGAGCATCTGCAGTTTAGCGAAACGGCTTTCGGCCTGGGCGCCGGTCTGTTTTTCGTCGGCTATATCATTTTCGAGGTTCCGAGCAATCTGGTCCTGGAAAAAGTCGGGGCGAAGATCTGGATCGCCCGCATCATGATCACCTGGGGGCTGCTCTCGGCCTGCACCATGCTCGTCACTTCCACCACGCAGTTCTACTTCCTGCGCTTCCTGCTCGGCGCCGCCGAAGCGGGCTTTCTGCCGGGGGTGCTGTATTACCTGACCACCTGGTTCCCAACCTATCGCCGCGGCCGCATCATCGCCTTGTTCATGATCGGCCTGCCGTTGTCCAGCGTGCTCGGCGGCCCGCTGTCCGGCTGGATCATGGGGCATTTCGATAACGCTGGCGGCCTGCGCGGCTGGCAGTGGTTGTTCCTCCTCGAAGCGGTACCCAGCGTGTTGCTCGGTGTGCTGACTTTCTGGGCCTTGCCGAACAACTACCGCCTGGCCAAATGGCTCAACGATGACGAGAAAAACCTGTTGGAACAGGAACTGCGCGCCGACGACGCCGACTCCTCCGGCAGCAAGCACAGCTTTCGCGACGGTTTCTTCAACCTGAAGGTGTGGATGCTCGGCGGCATCGACTTCTCGATCCTGCTCAGCGCCTATGCCATGGGGTTCTGGATGCCGACCTTCATCCGCAACGCAGGCGTCGTCGATACCTTTCACATCGGCGTGCTCACCGCACTGCCGAGCATCGCCGCGTTGCTGGGCATGCTGTTGATCGGCGCCAGCTCCGACAAACACCGCGAACGCCGCTGGCACATCATCGTGCCCTTTCTGGTGGGCGCGGCAGCCATGGCCAGTGCGCCCTTCTTTGTCGACAACGTGGTGGCGACCGTGGCGCTGTTCGCTATTGCGTCGGCGGCGATCATCGGCGCGGTACCGGTGTTCTTCAGCCTGCCGGCAACCTTTCTCAAAGGCACCGCGGCGGCTACCGGCTTCGCCCTGGCCTGCTCGGTGGCGAACATTGCCGGGCTGGTCAGCAACTCGCTGATGGGCGTGGCCATCGACGTCACCGGAAGCAGCGCCGGCGCACTGTGGTTCTTCGCCGGCTGCCTGATTCTCAGCAGCTTCCTGGTGATCGCCCTGCCGGCCAAGCTGGTCAATCGCTAAGACACGTAAGCCAGGCGACTGCGTGTCCTGCCGTGAGTCGCAAGGGGGTCTCATACGGCCCCCTTGCGACTGATCCCTCCGACGTGGAGCAGATCGAGCCCGGGCCGCGAGCCGCCGGCCAACCCCATGTTCAAGCCCTCCATGCGGACAAGCCTCGGCTTCGTCTGACGGGAGGCGCTATGCCCTGATTCCGGAGTATCAACAGCATGCACACTCCAGCACTGCGCAAAACCCATGCAATCAGCGGCGCCCTAGGCGGCTGCCTGACACTCGGCCTGGCTCCGCACCTGCTCGCCGAAGAAACAGGCTTCATCGAAGGCGCGACGGCCAACGTGCAACTGCGCAACTACTACTTCAGCCGCGATTTCTCGGACATCGTCGGCCCCAACAAGCAATCCAGGGCCGAGGAGTGGGCCCAGGGTTTTATCCTTGATGCCCGCTCAGGCTACACACAGGGCAGTATCGGTGTCGGCGTGGACGTGCTCGGCCTCTACGGTGTCAAGCTCGACAGCAGCCCGAGCCGGGCCAGGACCGGACTGCTGCCGACACACGGCGACGGCAGATCCGCCGATGAGTACGGCCGCCTGGGTGCGGCGATGAAACTCAAGGTCTCCAGCACTGAGCTGAAGGTTGGTGAGCTGCGGCCCAACCTGCCGGTACTGGTCTACAGCGATCTGCGCCTACTGCCGCCGACCTACCAGGGCGCTTCGCTGGTTTCCAACGAATTGTCCGGACTGACCGTAAACGCTGGCCAACTGCACTCCACTAGCCTGCGCGACTCGAGTAACACCCAGGAGATGTATGCACTGATAAATGACCCGATCAACCCGGCGCGTATCGCCAATTTCACCAGCGACCGCTTCAACTATCTGGGTGCCGACTACAGCTTCAACTCCAATCGCACCAGCGTCGGTCTCTGGCAGGCGCAACTGGAAGACATCTACCAGCAGCGTTACTACAGCTTCAAGCACGCCGAGCCAGTAGGTGACTGGACGCTCGGCATAAGTGTCGGCTACTTCGATGCCCGCGACGACGGCCGGAGCATCGCCGGCAAGCTCGATAACCATGCACTGTTCAACCTGTTGTCGGCGAAGCGCGGCGGCCATACCTTCTACTTGGGCTACCAGCAGATCGGCGGTGACGATGGTTTCATCCAGGTTGGCGCCAACACCAACCCGCTTGGCAATACCCTGCCTACCTACGAGTTCGCCGCACCGGATGAACGCTCCTGGCAAGTCCGGCACGACTACGACTTCGTCGCCCTCGGAATTCCCGGTCTGACCACCACTCTGCGCTACGTGACTGGAGACAACGTCACCACTGGGCGGGGGTTTGAAGGTCATGACTGGGAGCGCGATCTGGATATTGGCTACGCAGTCCAGAGTGGAGTGCTGCGTGGAGTGGGTATCCGCATCCGCAACGCTATTGCGCGCTCCAACTACCGTAGCGATATTGATGAGAACCGGCTGATCCTCAGCTATAACATCAGCCTTTTCTGATAGCCGTACCCGCCGGAACTTTAAGGCAGAGTAAGCCAAGAACCTGGGCACCATCAGCGACGGTGCCCAGGAGCCGACATGGCGAAGCAGAGCCTCAGCGAGCATCATCACCCTCGGGAAGATCACCCCCGTGGTGAATTGCAAAACGTTTTCCAGCCAATACCGATCCTGTCGATAGCTGTGGGTCATGATCACCACTGCGGCGCCGTCGACAGCACTGGATAAGTTAAAAGGCTCGTCGATAGGCGCAACAATGACCTGGCTTGCTCCAGGGAATCGTTCCGGGCGAGCAAAGTGCGCACGCCCGTCCACCACCGTGACATGCCAGTTCAAATCCCTGGCGAACCGCACCAAAGGCTGGGCGTCATGACCCGCGCCAAAGATCATCAGTCGACGCTGTGGCGCGATGTATTCGAGAAAGACCTCGACTTCATCGGCACCGCTTCCGTAAATCATCAACTGAGACTTTTTGCGCGCAAGGGTACTGCGCAAATCACCCTGCAGGGCGTGCTGAAGCGCTTGGCAGTGGATGCCCTCACACGCGTTCATAAAGGCGTTCAGTCCCATTCGAGCACCGACTCGCACACGGGCTGTTCGGCCCGCGGCTATGACGGTCACCAGTGCTGCCGGTTGGCCGCGCATATCCCTGACGGACATCCGGCAGCACTGGCGACCGTCATAGCCGAGGGCGATCCGACGGAAACTGTTGGAACTGCACAATCGCTTCCAGCAAATGACCGCCGATTACAACGCCCTCCCCGCCGGGCAAAAGTACAACGGCATTCGGCCGTTAAAGAAGGAGACCCAACTCGCGCTCTGGATCAGCCTGGGCACGCTGTGCCGGATGGGCGAACTGCTGCGTACGCCGCGTACTGGATCCCTACCGCCTTCATAAGTCGGCGAGCCCTCATAGTTTCGTAAACATCGCCGAGAGCGCTCTTCAGTTCGATTTCGGCCCGTCATGACCGACAGAAATCGGCCAAACGCTGCCGGTTGGACCGAGCAGTAGCGGATGAGCAGCTATGTTTGTTCTACCCCTGAATCGTTTAAACAAAATGGGCTCTCCACCCATTTTTTTTGTAAACCCTGCTGGTCTATTTAGAGTTTGCGACGCGAGTCGCCCGTAAGCCGTCCTCCCCCCGAGCATTCCTGGCCACCTTGCATAAGTAGCTAGACTGGCGGAAGAATTCATCGTGACCCAACTCTCTCACCCAGTAGGGTCTAACGCGAGAATTGTGAGCTGATCTACTGCGATTCCGGGCACGCTGCCGATCCCAGTCAATCTGCTCATCCAGTGAGTCTTTAAAACGCTGTATCACTAGATTGGTCATAGCATCATCAGGCAACCGTTTCCCACACGGCAACCCTAAGTCAAATCCAAAGGCAAATACTCGGGTGCAGTCAGACAGGCTTCCCTGGTCGCCTGGTTACTGGCATGCCTGGCCGCACGGCGCCCGGAAAACACACAATCCGCGGCAGACAGTCCACTCACATACAGGTTCGATGGAAGTCCGATTGCCGTACGACCGGCTGCATACAAGCCGGTGATCCGGGTGCGGTCCTCGCGCAACACCTGACCGCTGTCCTCATCAACTCGTAGGCCGCCTACCGTCATGGCAGAACATGGGAAGAGCTTGCTCGAGGCCGATACATCCACGGCATAGAACGGTCCTTCGCTAAGAGCGTGGCATTCCGAGCGACTCTTGCCGAACTCGTCTGGTTCCAGCCCTTGGGCTGCCCGGTTGTAGCGGGTCGCGGCCTCCCGAAGGTTGGCCGCCGGCATCCCGAGCTTTTCGGCCAGGCCTTCCAGAGTGCTCGCCTTGCGGGTCTGGAAGAGCAGCGCCAGCACCAGGGGCAGACGCATGAAGGGAAACAGGTTCTCCAGCACTGCAGACTTCCAGGCACCGCGGTAAAGCGTCCGGTCGAGGATGATGTAGCCCCGGCCCTGCTGATGCTCGTTCATCTTGAGGCCGATAGCCGCGCCATAGAGTTCCTCGTTTACGAAGCGCTGCCCCTGGCTGTTGACGAGAATGCCCTTGGGCCACTGAGAGGGCGGGTTTATGAAGCGCCAGCTGCTCACCCGCTCCATCAGCGCAGCCTCTCCCCCCACACTCTGGCCCAGGCGGATGCCACTACCGTTGTCCCCGCCTGGGGATCCCATCGCCATATTGGAGATGTACTTGGGGGAATGGGCGGCAAGCATCTGCCGGTTCCAGATGAACCCGCCGGCACTCAAGCACACCCCACGCGTCGCCCGGATACGCTGGACGACGCCATGCTGGCGCTGCAACTCGTCGGCCTTGCGCCAAAAACGTTCGGCCTTGCGCTCCAGACGCGCGAATCCCGGCATCGATGAGGGGAGCTTCTGCAGCAGTTGCCGGGCCATCTCCTGCGCATCCATGTACGCCTGGGTATGCGGCGAGTCGGGTGGCATCCGGATGACCACCAGCCCAACCACCTCCCCTCTTGCGCAAAGCACCAGACGGCGAGCTTCGGTTCGTGGCCAGAACTCCACCCCCTGGGCCCGCGCCCGCTGCTGCAGGGGCTCGGTCAGATGAACACCGAAGCCTACTGCCTGATTGACCGGCGGATGCCAGTACTTGTGTCCCCGTGGCGCAGGCTTGGCAACTGCCGCACAGGACTCGGCCAGCGAGCTGTCGGAGTGGTAGAGAAAATAGCCGGAAGGCGGATAGAAAGTCTTCTTCGTGTAGTAGGTGCTGTCGAACCGTACCCCATGCCCCTGCAGCCATTCCAGATCGGCCACACTGCCTTCGCAGAAGCGGCGCAGTGTTTGCGGGCTGACCACGTCCTGTACCTCAAGGTTCAAGTAACGGTACATAGCCTCGACACTGTCCGTAACGCCTGCCGCACGCTGAATCGGTGTGCCGCCCCCGGCATAGAAAATGCCGCCGTTCATCGCCGTCGCCCCGCCGCCTCCAAAGGCATCGACCGCCAGCACTTTCAGACCTTTTTCCACCGCCTGCAAGGCCGCGCTGATGCCTGCGCCTCCATAGCCGACCACGGCGAAGTCGGTGGTGACATCCCATGCGACCTGGTCAGGGTTCTCCACCCGTTCCGGCGCCTCGATACGACTGAACCATTGAGGCGAGTGCGGGCCAAAATCGGACGACATGGCGTACTCCATGATGCTGCCTCTCTATCGAAGAGGCTGGTGTGAGGATGACCGGCTGCGCTGCAGTGCCCCGCACCGAAGGCCAGCCGGAAACAGGAAATCGGGGCACCGCTCCAGTGCGGTGCCCCTCGTACATCAGTCTTGCGACTTGGCTGCCGATGGAGGTGCGTACTGAGCGAGCTTTTCGGCAGCCTGCTGCTCCCACACGGGTTGTGCGTGGCGGGTGTCGGTTTCGGCCTCGAAGCGGTTAACCATTTCCGGTTTGATATCGGCAATGTCCTCGAAGAACTGCTGGTACCAGCGACGTAGTTGGTACAACGGACCGTCGCTGTCGCAGAGCAGCGGATTGTCGATGCGGGTCTTGGTACGCCAGATCGCCACGTCCTGCAGGGTGCCCAGGCGATACGCCTCGGCTACGGCAGCGGCGCGAGCGGCATTGTGCTCGGGCGGCAGCATCGGACTATTGCGGGTGATAAAGCCCATGTGCAGTACGAACTTGTTCGCATGAACCGGGTAGTGCGCGAGGATTTCATAGGTCTCTATCGGCTCGTTGCCCGGAATATTGGTCAGCAAGCGCGACACCAGATAGGAGGGACCATGGTAGGTCGTTTCTCCACGTGAAAAGCCATCCAGCTTGCTCAAATCGCCGGTATAGGCGGCATCCTTCTGATAGCCGGGTTGCTCTGGTTGCGGCCCCATCTCCAGGTACTGGGTGGCGAAATGGTCCTCGAAGACGTTCTTGAAGTAGGTGCTGCCGCCACCCATGCCCTCGCCATGCACGTAGAAGAAATGCGCGACATCGACCAGATTGTCGACCAGCTCCCGACTGTTGGTATCGACCTCATGGGTTGACCAGGACCAGTTGCTCCAGTCATCGCTGAAAGCGCCTTCCAGGTGGGGAATGATCACATCCGGCGGTGGCGGATTGCCCTCGGGGTCGTGCCAGACGAACAGCTGCTTGTTTTCCTCGCAGGTCATGAAACTTTGCGTGCGCGCGCGCGGCGGCACGCGCTTGGCATAGGGGATGGCCGCGCACTTGCCGTCACCGGTCCAGCGCCAGTCATGGAAGGGGCAGGCGATGGTGTCGCCCTTGATGGTGCCCTCGCCCAGGTTACCGCCCAAGTGCGGGCAGAAGGCGTTGATGACATTGAGCTTCTTGTTGTGTTCGCCCTCGAACACTACCAGCTTGAGGCCGAATGCCTCGAAGGTATGCGGTTTGCCATCACGGAACTGTTCACTCAGCCCCAGGCAGTGCCAACCGCGGGCAAAACGTTCGCACTGGTCGCTCACGATGATGTGCGGTTTCTCGTTGGCCAGGTTGCTCATAAAGAACTCCAGTCGTTTTTATTGTTTGCAGGCTAAAGACAGTGGTTGTCGCGAGACCCGTGTCCACCCTTTGTCTATCCCGGGAATACCAGTGGGTCGGGGGTATGTCCCCGACCCCGGGGCGTTACAGGAAAAAATCCAGGCTCTGCTGGCCCAACTGCACCTTGGCCCAGTTCGTGCCGAACATCTGGAACTGATTGGCGGCATGCTGGCGACAGACATTGATGTCGGCCAGAAAGCGCCCATACGGGTTTCGGGTGTAGACCGCCGCACCGCCGGCTGCCTTGAACAGGCGCGAAGCCAGCTCCGCGACGCGCTCTGGCGGGTAGCTGGCCTGGAAGCGATACTTCACCCGCTCCTCGATCGGCGGAACCTCGCCCCGCTCGGCATAACCTTCGAGCGCCTCGAAGTTGCGCTTGAGCACCAGAGTCAGCTCGTCGATGGTGTTGATCGCTTCAGCGATCGCCAGCTGCGCTACCGAGTCGTCGCTGGTTTTGGCGCCCACGACGTTGACACGGGTCTTGGCGGTCTCCACGAAGCTGTCGACCATGCCGCGCAACGCCCCGATTGAGGCCGTGGACACCGCCCGGCTGAATACCTGGCCGAATGGCATGCGATACAGCGCCGCGGTATTCAGCTGGTTGCCGGGGCTGTTGCAGGTAAAGCCGTCGATCATCTTGTGCGTGCGGTACTCCGGCACAAAGGCATCCTTGATGACGATGTCCTTGCTACCGGTCCCCTTCAGGCCCGCGGTATGCCAGGTATCGACGATTTCGTAGTCCTTGCGTGGAATCAGCCAAGTGCGCGCATCAACAGGTTGCCCCTCGGCAGTTTCCACCAGGCCACCGAGGAACACCCAGTCGCAGTGGTCGCAACCACTGGAATAGCCCCAGCGCCCGCTGAACAGGAAGCCGCCCTCGACAGGCTTGGCACGACCCGTGGGCATATAGGAAGAAGAGATCCGGACATTGCTGTCCTCGCCCCATACTTCCTGCGCCGCACGGTCATCGAACAGCGCCATCTGCCACGCATGTACCGCGACCACCGAGTAGACCCAGCCTACCGACATATCGCCTTCGGCCAGGATCATGACGATGTCATAGAACACTTTGGGACTCATCTCGTAGCCGCCATAGCGCTTGGGCTGCAGCACGCGGAACAGCCCTGCGGCCTGCAGGTCGGCGATGGTCTCCTGCGGCAGACGGCGGTTCTCGTCGCCCAGCGCCGCTCGCTCGCGCAACACCGGAACCATGGCCCGGGCTCGGGCGATCAGCTCTTCGCTGCCGGGAATGTTCGCGGCAGGCTGTTTCATCTCGACTGTTTGCATTGTTCTCGACTTCCCAAGTAGTGAATCCCGCTTTGGCGCAAGGGTGGCCACAGGCCCATGTTCCACAACAAAAGGCCCCCGGCGCGCCCTGCATCAGGAGTAGATGGCGCTAAATCACGAGGCCGGCGGAGCGGCCCACTGGTGTCCCCAATGGCTGCCACGGGTCGTTTCGAAAACCGTGTGATCGTTCTCCCAGTCCACAACCATGCCGCCGCAGCCGAACTCCAGGGCGAAGCCGCCCGGCGTCCAGACGTAGAACGAAACCATATCGTCGTTGACGTGGCGTCCAAGCGTGGCCGCCAGCGGAACCTTGTGCCGGGCGATGCGGTCCAGTGCGCGACCCACATCATCGAGCCCAGGCACCTCCATCATGATGTGCACGCAGCCACTGGGCTGGGGCATCTCGGCCAGCGCCAGGCTGTGCTGGCGTGGGTTGCAGTGCATGAAGTGAATGCGCGCCCGGTACTCGGGCGAGAGCTGGACATGCAGCATGTCGGACAGCTGAAATCCGCAGACGTCGGTCCAGAACTGCTTCGTTTCTTCGAACTTCATCGACGGCAGCACCACGTGCCCCATCCCCATGGGACCGGTGACGAAACGCTCGACGCCGACCGGCGAAACGAAGGGCGCGAAGTCCGAGATCGGTCCCCAGGTCACCTCTTGCCGATTCCCGGACGGGTCCACAAAGGAAAACATCCCGGTAACGCAACGAAGATGTCGATCCAACGGTGTCGACTCGACGATCTCCACACCCGCCTTGACGAGCGATTCTCTCGACGCGAGATACTGCTCCTCGGAGGCAGTCTCCCAGCCCGCCGCATAAAGGCCGTCCCTCGCCCCCGGTACCACCAGGATGCGATAGCGGCGGCCATCGGCCTTCAGATACAGCGCGCCGTCCTCGCCCGACTCTTCGGCCAGGCCGATAATCTGGCTGCCAAAGAAGCGCCACTTTTCGATATCCGTGGACTCGACTACCGCGTAAGCGAATTGATTGATGCTCATGAGCCTCTCCCTAATGATGTTTCTTGTTTTTCACCCAAACGTCAGCCGTCGAAGCTGACCGATACCTTGTCGCTCAGTGGTCGAGCCTGGCAGGCCAGCACCCAGCCCTCGGCCAGATCGACGGCACTCAGCACCTCGTTGCTACGCATGCTCACCTCGCCCTCCGCCACCCGGCACATGCAGGCACTGCAGCGCCCCTCACGACAGGAGAAGGGCGCACCGACCCCCGCCCCGAGCAGGGCATCCAGCAGATCGACATCCGGACTCCAGGGCAGCACGTGATGCTCGCCGTCGAGCTGGGCCATGAGTTCAACCCGCGGGCCGTCGGCAGCCGCCGCGGGGACGTCGGCCAAGACGCCGGGGTCGCTGCTCAGCGAAACAAAACGCTCGACATGAATCCGGCTGCGCTCCACGTTCAGGTCAAGCAGCGTCTGCTCCACGGCATCCATGAAGGGGCCGGGGCCACAGACGAAGGCGTGGGCATCCAGGCGCCCGTGGCAGATGCCGGCCAATTGCGCCGCTGTCGGCAACCCCTGAACTGACTCCAGCCAGTGCATGACCGTGAGGCGTTGCGGGTAAGCACGCCCCAGTTGCTGCAACTCATCGCGGAAGATCACCGAACGCTCATCGCGGTTGGCGTAGAACAGCTGAACCCGACCGCGACCCTGGTGCAGGCAGGACTTGATAATCGACATCACCGGCGTGATGCCGCTGCCGCCGGCGAACAGCAGGAAATCGACATCCAGAGAAGCCGGACAGAACACCCCGGCTGGCGGCAATACCTCCAAGACGTCGCCGGCGCGCAGGTTGTCGCAAATCCAGTTGGAACCCAGACCATCGCGTACACGCTTGATGGTGACCTTCAGTGCAGCGTCCACCGCCGGCGCACTAGCCAGCGAATAGCATCGTGCGATGCTCTGCCCCTGGACAGGGACGCGCAGAGTCAAGAACTGGCCCGGCTTGTAAGCGAATGCCCGCGGCTCCACGGGAGAGGCAAACACGATCGACTTGCTATCGTGCGTTTCCTCGATGACCTCGGCCACCTGGAGCCGGAGATAAAGGGACGTCGACATAACTTCAACTCTTGCGCTAGCAACGGAGCCGAGCTCCATCACGTGCTCCCCGACTGGCGAGCACCCCTGACTCAGCCGAGGAAATCCAGCACTTCCCGGTTGAAGTAGTCCGGCTCCTCGAGCATGAACCAGTGCCCGGAGCGGCCGGAGATCACCACCCGCACATCCTCGACCTGCTCCGCGACGATCAGGGCATGGCGCACCGGCAGGAAGTTGTCCTTCTGCCCCCACAGGCACAGCACTGGCATCTTCAGCTCGGCCAGGCGCTCGGTGAGCACCTCGACCTTTATCGTGGCGTACACCGCCAGGGGCTGTTCGAGCCAGATCGGCAGGCGCGAATCGATTACGTCCTCAGTGATCGTCTGTGGCGAGGCAACTATGTGATGCAGCAGCTCACGAAAGGACTCGCGATCGGTCTTGCGCCCCTGGATCAAGGCGCCCATGCAGCGCAGCCCGCTCATCTGGGCGGCCCATAATGCAGGCTCCTCGACCCCGCCGGGGCCCATCACCACGAGCTTGCTGATCTGCTCCGGGTAGGTCAGGCCGTACTGAAAGGCGATGGCGCCCCCCATCGAATTGCCGATCAACACCGCACGGGTCACGTTCTTCTTGCTCAGCAGTTCGTGCAGCAACTCCACTTGCAAGGTGGAGGTGTAGTGGATGTCTTGCGGCTTGTCCGAAAGCCCGTAACCCAGGAGATCCGGGATCAGCACATGAAAGCCCTGCTCGGCGAAGAACGGGAAGTTCAGGTGGAAATTGCTGTAACCGCTCGCGCCTGGACCACTGCCGTGCAGGAAGACCAGCGTCGGGCGCTCCGCCGAGGTCTGGCCAACTTCGTGACAATGCAGGCGATAGGAATCACCCACCTCGATGAAATGGCCCACCGGAATCGGCGATCGAGAAGTTTCTGGTTGCAAGGACATAACCGTTCTCCACATGTTGTTATGGCCTGACTATGCTGCGGCAACCGCGCGCTCCGCATGATCCGCATGCAGTAGACGTTCAAATTTAGTTCGCTGCGAAAAGCCACTGAGCAATGCCAGGAGCAGTTCATCGACGGCGGCTGCCAACCGGACAGGGAAGCCCTACCCTGCTGGCCGATAACCTCGGGGACGGGATTTTCGAGATGAAGGGATTCGTCACGGCAGCGATGCGCGTGAGCGCGCGCACCGCGTCCTTGCCGATGTTGCAAGTGGTGGTATGCAGGCGGGCGCGGGCCGAAGTTGACGCCGTGCCGCCCCTACCTACCCGCTAGCCCGCCGGGCTGGGAGTCGAAAGGCAGATCACCCCATTGAGCACCAGCCTGACCAGCTCCGCCTGCCGAGTCACCCCGGCCTTGGCGAAGATCGCGCGCAGGTGCGTGCGCGCGGTGTTACGCCGGATACCCAGCAACTCTGCCGCCTCGTCCAGCGACAGCCCGTTGGCCAGCTCCATCGCCAGGTTCGCTTCGGCGGGGGTGAACTCGAACACCTGGCGCATGATTTCACGCGGTGCCGTGGTTTGTGCATCCGGGTCGCAGACGAAGATCATCCAGGCCGGGCGACATTTACCTTCGGACCCTTCGCGCAGGGGGATGCTCCTGACCACCAGCCCCAGCTTGCGTTTGCCGGAGGCCCGGGAGACGGACATCACCTGTGCCGCCGGGCCCGCCGAGTTGATGAGCTCCTGAAGTATGCTGCGCTCGTTGCGGTAGTAGGCTTCCACACCATTTCCCGCCCGCTTCAGGCCATCGCTGTCATTGAGCAGCGACTGGGCCACATGGTTGCAGCGCAACACCTTTTGATTCTCGTCGAGCACGATCGCACCAATGTGCAGCCGGTCCAGTGCCCCTTCGTACAACTCGCTCTGCGTCGCTTGGCACTCGAGCCGGGCCGCCAGGCTCAACGCCTTCCGGAAATGGGCAACCAGCTCGCGCAGGCGATCCTTGTCCACCTGGGTGAACGCGGGTTGCTCGGGCAGGCGATACAGGCGGATACGGCACAAGGTGCCATTCTCGGAGACTATGTTGATGCCCAGGCCGTAACGCGCTCCGCCCTCGCCGATGATGCGCTGATAGAACTCCGAGGAAAGCCAATTGTCCGCCCCGAGGTGCTCATCGATAGTGAGCACCTGATCGATGGGTATCTCGAGAAACGGATCCTGAGTCCAGAAATGGGCACGATAGGCATGCTCGATTTCCGGATGGCGGGGATGGCAGACCAGAAAGCCAAGATCCGTGCTGGAAGATGGCCGAATCACCATGATTGCAGTGGACGACATATAGGCGCCCAGGTGCTGGGTCGTTTCGCGCCAAGGCTCTCGACCCAGTACCCCCTGGTAGATCGAGAGGATCATGCGACTCTGGTCGACAGTCCCGAGCGCGGCTTCGACAGCCAGGTCCTCGGCCGTCAGCGCGGCCAGCTCCGGGCGGGGTATGGTAGAGGGAAGCGTGTTCAAAATTTCAATCAGGTTGAGTCTGGAGCTTGCGCCTGCACGAGGCATTTTCACGGCATGCATCTCATTAACCTCCTGTTATTGTTTTTGTTAGTTTGAAATTATTTACGCCCAACTAACCTTATGGTCAATCTGCCGCTGGTCGCCTCGCCAGGGTCGGGTCATTCGGTGCTTTCAGCACACAGCCCTCGTCGATCACCTGCCTGGCGGCTGCCAGGGACTTCACTCCACCTACCAGCGCCAGCGGCATGGAAACCTCCCGCCGAATCTTGCGCGCACTCTCGAGGAAGTAGAGTTCACGAAACGCCAGATCCCTCGGCTGCTGCAGCCCCAGCGCCAGGGGCCCGATAAGCGCCAGCCCCCGAGCATGTGCATGCATGTCGGCAATCGGCATGGGGCTTGCGAAGAGCGCCCAGGGGCGAGAATGGCGAGATTGCGACTGCCATGCTGCACCCCCATCAACCGTGAGTGCCGCCATCGATTCGCAGGATCGTCCCATTGACGAAAGCGCCGTCGGCAGACGCCAGCATGGCAATCGCACCCGCCACCTCATGGGGCTCACCCAGTTTTCGATCCGGGCGAGTCAGGTGCATGTACAGGGAGAGATCGGCTCCGGGCGGGAAGCTCTGCGCCTGAGCCGCCACCATAGGCGTGGCAATCCCGCCTGGCGCCACGGCGTTAACGCGTACACCACGCTTGATGTACTCGCGCGAGAGCGCCTGGGTCAGCGCTGCCACACCGCCCTTGCTGGCCGAGTAGGCGGCCATGTAGGCATGGCCGAAGAAGGCCGAGGTGGAGGCCGCATTGACAATGTTGCCCTTGCTTTCCAGAAGGAAGGGCAAGGCTTCACGGCAGAAGAGGAAGGTACCGCCCAGGTTGGTCTGGACGACCCGCATGAAGTCTTCGAAGGAGGTGTCGGTGGTATGCGTGGAGCACAGCACCCCCGCCATGTTGACCAGCACATCCAGACTGCCGTGTTCCTGGGCGAAGTTCTGCACCGTGCTGCGCACCGCCTGTTCGTCGGTGATCGACAGCCTTGCCGCGAACGCCCGGCCCCCCTTCTCCACCGCATTGGCCTGCGCCAGGGTTTCCTGCAGGCCGGCCTCGTCGAGGTCAACGGCAAGCACCGTGCCCCCTTCGGACACCAGTCGGATCACGGTCGCCCGGCCAATGCCGGACGCACCGCCGGTAACGATGATGTTCTTGTTCTGGAAGCGAGATGCAAGGGTCATAACAGGTACCTTGTTGTCATTGTTGACTTTGCCCGGGGAGCGACGTCGCCCCCCGGTTCCGAAACGTCTTGCTAGCGGCCGGTCAAAGCCGACTGACGCCCCGCTTCCTTGAGGGACTGTGCGGATCGTTCCGCGTCAGCTACGGCCTGTTCTGCAACCTTGTCGACTGCCGGCTGGCGGGTCTCACCGCGCAGCAGGAAGTACGACAGCGCCGGAGTCAGCACGAGAACCCCGAGCATGTTCCAGAGAAACATGAAGGTCAGCAGGATGCCCATGTCGGCCTGGAACTTGATCGGCGAGAACACCCAGGTCAGCACACCGGTCGCCAGTGTCAAACCGACCAGTGCAACGACCTTGCCAGTAAAGCGCAGGGCGCCGGCATAAGCCTCTTCCAGACTCGCACCGCGTCGTTGCAGGGTCAGCTGTACGCTGATCAGGTAGAGGGCATAGTCCACGCCGGCGCCCACCCCCAGGGCAATGACCGGCAAGGTCGCGATCTTCACACCGATCCCCATTACCACCATGAGTGCTTCGCACAGCAGCGATGTGATGATCAGCGGTATCAGCGCCACCAGCACAGCGCGCCAGCTGCGGAAAGCGATCAGGCACAGCAGCACCACCGAAGCGTAGAGCAACAGCAGTACTGTCAGGCTGGCGTCGGCAACGACCTGATTGGTCGCGGCTTCGATTCCTGCAGGACCCGCCGCCAGCAGGAACTGGCGATCGTCGCCGTCATGCTTCTCTGCAAAGTTTTTTACGGCGTCCACCACGCCCTGCAGCGTCCCGGCGCGATGGTCAGACAGATAGGCGATGACCGGCGATACAGAACAGCTGAAGTTGGCCAGCTCCGGCGATTGCACAGACGCGATCTGTGAGGCCTGTGCCGCCACTTCATCCTGGCGCGGGATGCTCATCCACTTCGGGTTCGCCTCGCCATAGCTGGCATTGATGAAGCGCACGGAACTGGCCAGGCTGGCGACCGACTGCACACCGGGTACGTCGCGCAACACCTGGGTGAGGCGGTCGAGCTCGGTCAGGGTCTCGAAGGTGGAGCAGCCGCCCGGTCTGGTCTTGACGATCACGGCGAACTGATCGGTGGAGCGACCAAAACTCTGGTTGAAGAACGCCACGTCACGGTTGTAACGAGACTCGGGACGAAGCTCCGGTGCCCCGGCATCCAGATCGCCGATCTGCAGCCCCGACCGCACCTGGTAAGCGCCGATGCCCACCAGTAGCGACAGCAGCACCAGCACATGGGCATGTCCCGGTCTGGTGCATTTCACCAGCAGATTGCCGATGGCTTCGAAGAACCGGCCACTGCCTGCCCGCGCGCCCTCGACTTCGTTGCGTACACTGCGCCGTGCCGCCGACTGGCTGACGCCCAGGTAGGAAAGCATCACTGGCACCATGATCAGCTGCGTGAAGATCAGCACGCAGACACCGATGCTGGTGGTAATGGCCAGGTCGCGGATCACCGGGATGTCGATCACCATCAGGACGGCGAAGCCGAAGACATTGGCCAGCAGGGCCGACAGCCCGGCGATGAACAGGCGGCGGAAGGTATAGCGGGCGGCCACATACTTGTCGGTGCCACGGCCGATGTCCTGCATGATTCCGTTCATCTTCTGGGCGCCATGGGACATGCCGATAGCGAAGATCAGGAACGGTACCAGGATGGAGTAAGGATCGATCTGGTAACCCAGCAGCTGCATCAGACCGAGCAGCCAGACCACGCTGCTGAGCGAAGCCATCAGCAGCAGCAGTGTGCTGCGCAGGCAGTGGGTGTAGCCAAAGATGATCAGCGCCACGATCAAGGCTGAGGCGGCGAAGAAGCCCATGACCAGCGTCAGTCCGTCGATCAGGTCGCCCACCAGTTTGGCGAAGCCGATGATATGGACGCGCACCTTGGGCTGGCCATCGGCACCGGGCACCTCGTACTGCCCACGAATCTCTTTCTCCAGGAAGGTCGCGAACTGCCGGTAGTCAAACGCGGCACCGGTGACCGGATCCTTGTCTATCAATGGCACCTGGATTACCGAGGAGCGCACGTCCAGGGACACCAGGTCGCCGATCAGGTTGCCACGCAACACGTTCATCTGTAGTTGCTGCAGCTTCTCAGGCGAACCGTCGTATTCATTAGGCATGACCGGGCCGCCTTCCATGCCAACCTCGGTGACCTCGTTCCAGCGCACCGCCGGCATCCACAGCGAACGCATCCAGGCGCGATCAACCCCGGGCGCCAGGTTGATCTTGTCGTTGATCTCCTGGAGCGCCTGCAGGTAGGCGGGGTCATAGATGGAGCCGCGCGGGTTCTCCACCATGACGCGTACGGAGTTGCCCAATGCGGCGAGGTCTATCTTGTTGTTCAGGTAGTTGCGGATGAACTCATGGGAGCTCGGCATCATTCGCTCGAAGCTCGCGTTGATGCGCAGGTCGGTGGCCCTGTAGCCCAGCAGCACCGTGAGAATGAAACATAGCAACACGAAGAACAGGCGATTGTTGAAGATCAGTCGCTCGATGAAACTTCCGGAGCGGACATCGAACTGAGCGCGATCCTTCATTACCGGTGTCGCATTGTTATCCTGGGATTTGGCCATTTTGTCTTTCCTCTGAGTCAGGCCCGATTGAGCACGCGCTCCCCTTCCGGCCCGACTCTACTTGAGATTCATGGTGGTGACGCCATTCAGGCCGACCAGTGCCAACTGGTGGTCGGACACTCCCACCACCCCGGAAAACAGGCTTGGGCGCTGGATGTCGAGTGGCGTGAAAGTGCCCCCTTGATCGCGGCTCATAGCCACCTGCGCGGACTGGCTGACCAGCACCACTCCTCGACCTGACAGGGCGGCACCGGCGACCACCCCGGTATCTAAATCACTCTTCACCGGGGACCAGGTGTGCCCCTCATCGGCACTGCGGAACACATGGCCGCGCAGCCCATAGGCCAACAGCGCCCCCTGACTACCCGTGATACCGAACAGGGTGCCCTCGTAACCTGTCTGCAGAGCGCTGAAGCGACCCGTGCCGGGTTCCAGGCTCCAGACATGGCCACGCTCGCCGGTGATGAACAGTCGCCCGCCCACCTCGCCGATGGCGGTCAGGTGCAGCAGGTCGTTGTTGTCGATCCGGGTATTCCAGGGCTGCCAGGTCTTGCCGCCATCGTGGCTGCCGACGATCAGACCGAAGGGGCCGACGGCAAAGCCATTGTTGCCAGACTCGTCAAACCACACGCCCATGAAGAACTGGCCGGGTCCCGGCCGGCTCATGGAGAGGATCGCGGACAGGTAGCTTTCGGCTTGCGCAGGCTCCAGGCCCGACTTGTTCTTGAAGTAATCGACAACCAGGGTCTCGAGCTGGCGTCCATCGAGCTGCTTGATCCAGGTCTCGCCGCCGTCGCTGCTGTGGAGGATGACTGCGCCGTGGCCGACCGCCCAGCCGTGCTGCTCGTCGGCGAAATACACCGCATTGAAGTCGACGCTGACCGGGACCTGCGCCTGGCGCCAAGTGCCTGCCTGGTCGTCGGAAAAAATGATCAGCCCGTTGTCGCCGACCGCGATCAGGCGCTTGCCGGTATTGACGATATCCCGCAGGGGCTTCTGCGCGGCCTGGAGCACCGTACTGGCCGGCTGATCAAGGGGATCGACGAAGCTCTTGGCAGTTACGGAGAGAGCGGACAGGGACAATGCCAGTGCCAGCATTGCCCCCGACGCCAGCTTCAGGCCAGTTGAGGTGATACCCGAACTGGCAAAGGCAGTCCTCATTGCACACATGTTGTTCTCCGCAAGATCAAGTCCGCTGTTGTTATTGTTCAACTTGCTGCTTTGCCCTTTGACCCGGTGACAGCCCGGTCAGGCATGACTTCAGTCTCGGGAAAAACCTGCTGTCCGGCATGCCCCATCTGCAGTAGGCCTTGAAAAAAAAGCGTATTGATCAACCGGGCGCATGAAAAATGGAAAGACCGCCCAGACGCAGGCCCGCGGTACGGGTAGATACGATGAGCCCGGCCAGGCGACGCACATAAAAAAGCGACACCGGCCGGTGTCGCTGAGGAGGTGACGGGGTGTGGCACCGGATATCGATGCCACCGCGCACTCAACGAATGCCGCTGCCCGCCATGGAATCCGGTGTCATCTTGCTGTTGGGCCAGCGCGGAACACGAACGTAACCAGTACCACCCGCCAGATGCATGGAGCTGCCGTACTGCCCCTTTCCCAGGTCGTAGATGATCATGGGCGTGTTAGGCACGGACTTGGTATTCCAGTCGTAGGTCAGGAGGCCCTGGGCTGAACGCATCATCTTCCCGGCCTGGTCGTAGCCCTCGTAGAGAACGATCGACCAGCTGTCCTCATCCACGTAGAACACCTTCTTGCTCTGTGCATGGCGCATTCCCGGCTTCAGCGTCGCCTCTACTACCCAGACACGATGGGGTTCCCAGCGAACCAGATCAGGGTTGGCAAACTGCTTGCCATAGGCCTGCTCGGGCGAGCTATGCATGATGAACTTGTAGTTGTTGTACGGAACCAGCATCTCTTTCTTGCCAACCAGCTTGAAGTCGAAGCGGTCCAGTTGCCCCTCCCACATCCCGAGCTCGTCGAAAAAATACGCCCCGCCGGCCATGGCCATCGGGATGTCGTAGCCGAAGTCCGGAGTCAGGCGCACACGACGCTGCCCTTGGTTGTAGATCCAGTTCTTGTTGCGCCCATCCTTCTTGAAGTTCGTCACCATATAGTTGAGCGACTTTTCACCCACGCTGCGCGGCGGACCGATATAGGTGCTCAGACGGCGCTGGAAGTACTGGGCAGGCTCATCCGGGCGCTCGTGATAAGGCGACTCCGTATAGTTCTCCAACTCGTGGGTCATGATGCGATTACCCGATGAGTCGATCAGATAACCCGAGAACGTGGAGCGATATGCCGGTCCGTAGTAGCGCAGGTTGTGATTCCAGATCACCTCGGCGCCGCTCTTGGGAATCGGGAACGGATAGCCCCCCATGGCGCCGTTCAGATCGGAGCCGTCGCTCGTGTTCTGCACGCGGGTGGCGTTTTTGGCAGTGTCTTCCTTCAGCCAATCGGGGAAGTCGACTACCCGATGACTCTTATAGACCTCGACCTTGAAGTCCGGCCAGCGGGAGAGCAGAACCTTGGTGCCCTCGCTGAGCTTGTCCGCATACTGCGCCATGTTGGCCGCACTGATGATGTACTGGGGTTTTTCGCCGGGAAAGGGATCGGGGTAGATCCCGCCCTCCTGGGGCATGTCCGGCCCCTTCCAGTTCGGCGCCCAGGCCGGAATGCTGCCATCGGCACTTCCCGTCCGCTCGGCGCCAATACCGGTCAGTTTGTCACCACCGAGCTGCGCGGCTTCCTCGGTGGAAACAGTGGCCAGAGCAGCCATCGACAGCGGCAGGGACAACGCAAATGACAAGGCGACTTGACTGATTTTCATCTTTTTCTCCTCTTTTGGCGCGCCCCCACGAGCACGCGCAACCCCTCCCGCCCCGTCGGGGCGCAAGGACCTTACAGACTGGTTTGGAAAGTCAGGGTGATACGACCGCGGTCCGTACTGCCCATCGCACCGAGGCGCTCTTCGGTATCTCCGGCATCCGAGTAGAGGAGGCCAACCTTGTACCGCATGTTGATGTCGGCAGTGACGCCGGTCGACCAGGCATACGCGCGCTCCGCAGACCCTGTCGGAACCGGTGAATTGCCATGCAGGCCGTAGCCGGCCAAGGTCAGGTTGCCGGTCAGGTCGACGCCGGGCAGTACCTGCAACCAGGTTGGCAGCAGGATCAACGAGAAGCTGCTGGCGTCGCGACTGCCGCAGCCAGGGCCGTCCAGGTCGTCGGCACACTCGCTGAAGACAGCTTTATTGTGTGTCACCTTGTCCAGATAGGTGTAGGAGAGCTCCGCAACCACGACCCCGGTGTCGTACAGCGGCAACACCGGCATTGACGCCTGGGTATTGAACAGGGCATGCCAGGTATTGCCGGTCGCACCGTCGAGGCTGCCATTTGGCAGCGGCCCCCCGGTGCTATCCAGCGCAGTGCCACGGCGATAGGAAACCTCTGCCCCCCAGCTGATGTCCTGCCAGCTGAAGTTGGTGAAGGCGCCGAAAAGGTCGACGCCACGGTTGTACACCTGATGGAAACGCAGGCCGGTGATTTCGCTCGGGTCAACCGCGAAATTGACCGGCCACGGCTGCATCTCATCCAGGTGGCGATACACCAGACCGACGGTGCCGCCGTACCAGTCCGGGCTCAGGCTCAACTGCATGCCAAAATTGCCCTTCTGCTTGTCATCAGGCTCGATGATGTTGCCCTGGTTGATGTAGATATTGCCGAAACCGGGCGCGGAAGCCACAAAAATCCGGCCATCGTCGCTATACAAAAAGTCTGGTCCGCCCAGGAAGGTACCGCCCTCGCTCTGCCGGTTCGGCTTCCAATCCAGGTGGTAGTAGCCGGACAGGGAGACCGTGTCACTCAGTTGGCTCTGGAAAGACAGTTGCGGCAGCGGCAAAGCCAGCTCCTTCGGCGAAGCTCCGGGGATTTCCGCACCCTTCTGGAAGTTGGCCGGCTGCTGGCTCCAGGAAATCGCGTCGCTGCCATTGACCTGGGATACCCCCCAAATCAGCGCGTACTGGCCTGCCTTCACCGACACAGGGATGCTGCCCATATTGAAGGCACCGAACACGAATGCGTCGAGAATCTCGCCAGACGGACCGTTGTAGTATCGCTGCGCCTGCCGCGAAAGCTTGCCGTCGGCGTAAGCGGAGATCCCAGGCAGGTCGGGATTGCCCTTCAGGTCATGATCGTCGTAAGCGTTGTCGTACCAACCCGTGGCACTGACGCGAACGCCATAATCGTCCTTGTAGATGACGTCCATCTCGGTCAGCACATCGAGGCGCCGCTTCCACATATCGCCGCTGTGGGTGGAGTAATCAGACTGTTGGTTGGTGGGATCGTCGCCGATATGCGAGTCGATCGACTCCGCGCGCCACCCAAGCCCAAGACGCAAGTCCGTGGTCCAGTTGATCTGCAGGTCGGGATTGCCGGTATCGATGGATATGGCATGGGCCAAGGGGCTGGCCACTGCACCGAGCAACAGCATCGGCGCCAATAGCCTGCGACTACCATGGGTCGCAGCCTTCTCTGTCTTGTGCATGTTGTGCTCCGCAAGTCCAAGTCTGGTTTTGTTTTTTGTTCAACTTGTCCTGATGACAGCCCTGGCCGGTTCCCCGGGCCGCGACTTCGGAGCCAGTTTCAACACAACGACCCAGTGCCAACATCAACCGTTTGCAGTAGCCAATAAAATAAATTTCCCCCTCATGTCTGCATCGTGCTCAACGAATGAGCTCATCTACTGCATACGGTTGATGATTACGCAGAGGCATCCCGGTCAACCTATGTGCATCGAAGCAGCGCCACCGAAAACCGGCGGCGGCCTTCGCTCCCCAGAACAAGAAAGCGCCCCCGCTGGCGCGTGACAACGGAGATCGCATGCCATGAATGCATTCGTCGAGGACAAGCACTGTGCGGTCCTGGTGGTCGGTTCCGGGGCGGGCGCCCTGCTCGCCGCCAACCGTGCCCATGACCTCGGACTGAAGGTCATCATCATTGAGAAGAGTGATCGCTACGGCGGTACTTCCGCGTTGTCCGGCGGCGGCATCTGGATCCCCAACAACTCAGGAATCCAGGGGCTGGACAACTACGAACAGGCGCTGACCTACTTCAGGGCCTGCACCAAGGGCCGGGTCCCGGAAGGGAAGCTTCGTGCCTATCTCGACTCGGCACCGGAAATGGTCGAGTACATGCGCCAGCAGATCGGGGTGAAATACAACGCCGTCACTGGCTACGCCGATTACTGCCAGCACCTGCCGGGTGCCTCGGACAACGGCCGTACCATGTTCGTCGAGCCGGTGGATGCCGGAGTGCTGGGAGATGACTTCTTCGCCCTGCGTGAAGCCGACATGGGCGCCAAACTGTTCGGTCGCATCGCTCTGGACTACTACGACGGCCAGTTGCTGGGCGCCCGCGCCACGGGCTGGAAGCGCAAGATCTTCTCGCTGATCTGGAACTACTGGTCGGACATCGGCTGGCGCCTGAAGACCCGCCGTGACCGACGCGTCACCATGGGCAACGCCCTCATCGCCGGTCTGCGCATCGGTCTGCAGGAACGCGGGGTTGAGCTGCTGCTCAACACCCGCCTGGAGCATTTCATTATCGAGAATGGCGTCGTCCAGGGAGCGGTCGTCAGCCAGGACTGCAACGAGTACCGCATCCTGGCCAGCCAGGCGGTGATCGTCGCATCCGGCGGTTTCGAACAGAGCCAGCCGCTGCGCACCGCTCACCTGCCGTGCCAGACACGGGTGGAGTGGAGCGTGACGCCCATGCACAACAACACCGGCGATGCGCTGATTGCCGGCCAGAACATCGGCGCGGACACCGAGTTCCTCCACGAAGCCTGGTGGGCGCCGACCGTACGCATCCCGGCGGCGGACACGCCGAACGTGAACATGCGCAGCGCGCTTTTCATCGAACGCAGCTACGCCCACAGCCTCTGTGTCAATCGCCAGGGCAGGCGCTTCGCCAACGAGGCCATGTCCTATAACGACTTCGGCCACGCGATGATCAAGGACGGCGCCAGCACCGGCGCAAACACACCCTGCTGGTTCATCTTCGATGCCAACTATCGCAAGAAGAACATCCTCGGCCGGATCATGCCCGGCTCGATCATGCCGGACGCAAGCCTGCCTCCCGAGTGGTGGGACAGTGTGCTCTACCGCGCCGGTTCCATTGGCGAACTGGCCCACAAGATCGCTATCGATCCCGCCACCCTGGAAAATACAGTGTCGGTCTTCAACGATTACACCAAGACCGGCGTCGACCTCGATTTCAATCGCGGTCTCCACAGCTTCGACCGCTTCTACTGCGACCCCCGGCACCAGCCGAATCCGAGCTTGGGCGCGCTCGACCGGGCGCCCTATTACGCGATTCGCGTCGACCTCGGCGACCTCGGCACCAAGGGCGGCCTGAAAGTCGATCGCGACGCCAACGTACTGGACGTCGAGGGTCGCCCGATCCCCGGCCTCTACGCCATCGGCAACGCCTCGGGCGCGGTGACGGCGGACTCCTACCCTGGCGCGGGCGGCACACTCGGCCCCGCTCTCACATTCGGCTACCGCGCGGCCAACCACATTGCCCGCTCCACGCAGCTTGCAGCCGCCACGCCGTCTGTGGCCCGCGTCTAGTACTGCGTTTGCGGCATGACACCCAGGCCCGGGCTCATGAAAAATGAGTCCGGCATGGGCAACAAGTACCAGATACCTCGCAGTCGACCCATCCACGACTCAAAGAAGGAGCCCACCCGTGCTCGCGCTATTCAACGACGAACAGCAGATGTTTGAAAACTCAGCCAAACGCCTGGCGCAGTCCATTGGCATCGCCAACCCGCATGATCTCCAGACCCGCGACGCCCAACGGGACTGGCAGAAGCTCACCGAAGTGGGCCTGCTCGGCCTGCGCATGCGTGACAACGGCACGCCCCTCGCCTCCGGCGTGGAAGTCATGATCGCCGCCCAGGCCTTGGGCGAAACCCTGGTTCCCCAGCCCTTCGCCTCTGCCGTACTGGCCAGCGAGCTGCTCGCCCAGGCAGACGCCCCGTACGAACTGATCGAAGAACTCGCCGCCGGTGAAACCCGCTATGCGCTGCTGCTGGACCGCACTCTGGAGCGTCTGGCCGCCCCCGACGAAGTCGGCTGCATCGCCTGGGATTGCGAAGGCGCCGACTATGCCCTGGGCCTGGCCGATGGCCGCCTGGTGCGTATCAGCCTGCAACAGGGTTTTGTTGCGGGCCACGATCCGGCCGACCTGACCCGCGCCATATTGCACCTTCGCACTCCGTATGGCGCAGCAGAGGTGCTCGGCCAACCGATAGACGCCGACGCCCTCAAACGCTGGTACGCCCTGGCCCTGACTACCGTGGCGGCGGACATCGTCGGCGCACTCAACGGCGCCCAAGCCGGTGCAGTGGCCTACACCAAGGAGCGCGTGCAGTACGGGGCACTGATCGGCAGCTTCCAGGCCATCCAGCACCTGTGCGCGGAAATGCTCGTCCAGGCCCAGGCCGCCCACAGCATTACCTGCTACGCCGCCTGGGCGGTGGACCAACTGGACGCCGACGAGGCACTGCTGGCCGCCCGCACCGCCAAGGCCTACGCCTCTTCCGTGGCACTGCCAGTGACCGAAGCAGTGATGCAGGTCTACGGCGGCATCGGCCAGACCTGGGAGCACATCGCCCACGTCTACACCCGCCGCGCCCTGCTCGACGCCCGACTGTTCGGCGGCGAGTCCCATCAATTGCAGCAGATCGCCGACGCCCGACTGGGAGCACGCTGAATGGACTACCGAGATACCCCCGAAGAGGCTAAATTCCGCCTCGAACTGCGCGAGTGGTTCAAGCACAACACTCCCGCCAACTGGCGCGAAATCACCGACCCGCAAGGCCTGCGCGCGCTGAGCAAGAGCTGGCACAAAGCACTCTACGCCAGCGGCTACATCGGCCTGAACTGGCCGAAGGAGTACGGTGGCCAGGGGCTGTCCGCAACTTTCGACGCCATTCTCAATGACGAAGCGGGCCGCGCCGATTCCCCTCGCCTGCCGGCGATGGTGAACTACCTTGGGCGGGCGATCTTCACCTACGGTACCGAGGAGCAGAAACAACACTTTCTACCCACCCTGCTCAGTGGTGAGGTGCAGTGGTGCCAGGGTTTCAGCGAACCCGGTGCCGGCTCCGACCTGGCCTCGCTGCGCACCCGCGCCGAGCAGGACGGCGACCACTACGTGGTCAACGGCCAGAAAATGTGGACCAGCGGTGCACTGCAGGCCGACTGGTGCCTGCTGCTGGCACGCACCGACAGCAACGCGGCCAAGCACAAGGGCATCTCCTGTCTGCTGACCCCGCTCGATGCGCCCGGCATCACCGTCAAGCCGATCGTATTGCACAGCGGCGAACCGGAAACCGCCGAGGTGTTCTTCGATGATGTGCGCATTCCCGCAAGCCAGCGCATCGGCGCGCCGGGCGATGGCTGGCGCATCGCGATGACGACGGTGTCCTACGAACGTGGCGCTTCGGACACCGGCTCCATTTCAGCGCTGCGTCGCCAACTTCGCGAGATCGAACAGATCGCCGCCGAGCGCGGCCTGCTCGCCGATACCAGCACCCGCCATAAGCTGGCGCGCGCCCATGTGGACATCGAAGCGCTGAGCCTGAACGTGGCGCAGCAACTGTCGCTGCGCCTGGCCGGACGCGATCCCGGGCCGGAAGGCTCAGTGGGCAAGCTGCTCTGGTCCAAGGCCGCCCAGTACACCCTGCATGTCGCGCTCGACGTACTCGGCGCCGACGCCCTGACCGGCAATGCCCCCCGCTGGCTGGCCGAGTACTTCACCTCGCGCCCGGTCAGCGTTTACGGCGGGTCCTCGCAAATCCAGAAGAACATCCTCGCCCGCATGCTCGACATGCCGCGCTGACCAAAAGGAGCCCCATCATGCGTTTGAACAATCGCGTCGCCGTAATCACCGGCGCTTCACAAGGAATCGGTCGCGCCGTGGCCCGCTGCTATGCGGCGCAAGGCGCCAGCGTGGCCATAGTCGACATCAACGTCAGTGGCGGTGAAGAAACCGCCGCGCTGATTCATGCCGAGGGCGGCAAAGCCCTGTTCGTGCGCTGCGACATTGCCAACCAGGTCGACGTCAACGCCGCCGCCGCCATCATCAAGGCCGAGCTCGGCCCCATCGATATCCTGGTGAACAACGCTGGCATCACCCGTCCGGCCATGCTGCACAAGATGACCGGTGCCGAGTGGCACCAGGTGATCGATGTGCACATGCACGGTTCCTTCTACTGGCTACAGGCGGTGGTCCCCGACATGATCGAACGCCAGTGGGGGCGCATCGTCTTCGTCACTTCCTCCACTGCGCAGAACGGCTCCA
The DNA here is from genome assembly GCF_003050925.1 of Pseudomonas sp. GV085. Taxonomy (GTDB): domain Bacteria; phylum Pseudomonadota; class Gammaproteobacteria; order Pseudomonadales; family Pseudomonadaceae; genus Aquipseudomonas. The sequence goes on from NZ_QAOV01000007.1 coordinate 190,456, forward strand.
TCGGCCAGATCAACTACGCCGCGGCCAAGTCGGCGATGCTCGGCATGGTGCGCACCGCCGCCCGCGAGCTGGGCAAGTACAACATCCTGGTCAACGCCATCGCTCCGGCGGCGGCCACCGAGATGACCAAGACCATCATGAACGACCCGAAATTCGCCGATGCCCATGCGGCAGCGCTCAAACAGCACCCGCTGCGGCGCTCGGCCGAGCCCGAAGAAATAGCCCCGGCCTTCCTCTATCTCGTCAGCGAAGAGTCCTCCTACGTCACCGGCCAGGTTCTGTCGGTGGATGGCGGCTCGATGATGGTGCGCTAAGCGCGCAAACCACCACGGAACAGGACAACGACAATGACTCGTATCGACACCGCAGCTCCCGATCTCGATCGCCTGCTGGCACCTCGCTCTATCGCCATGGTTGGCGCCTCCAACAACCTCTACAGCATCGGCGGCATGCTGTTCGCCAACCTCAAGCGCTCCTTCGGCGGCGCGCTCTACCCGATTCATCCCAAGGACGACAGCGTCCAGGGCAGCCCTGCCTACGCCAGCCTGCACGATGTACCGGGAACCGTGGACCTGGTAGTCATCGCGGTGGCCTGCCAGGCCGTCGAAGGCATCATGGAACAGGCCGTGGCCAAGGGCGTGGGTGGCGTCGCGCTGCTCTCTTCCGGCTTCGCCGAGGCCGGAGCCGAAGGGACCGCCCTGCAGCAGCGCATCGCAGAGCTGGCCAAGGCTGGCGGCGTGCGGGTGATTGGTCCGAACTGCATCGGCTACCTGAACATCGCCGGGGGCGTCATGGCCAACTTCGCCCTGACCCCGGACGAACCTTTGCCACCGGGCGGCGGTGTGGCGCTGGTTTCCCAGAGCGGTGGCTTTGGCTCCTACCTGACCACCAAGGGACTGCTCACCGGCCTGCGCCTTGGCTGGTTCGTCAGTACCGGCAACGAGCTGGACGTGAACGTCGCGGCTGTTTTGCGCTACCTCGTGGAGCGACCGGAAGTTCGTGTGCTGCTGGCGTTCAGTGAGACCCTGCGTGACCCGGAGGTATTCATAGAAGCAGCCCGGCGCGCCCAGGCGCTCGACAAGCCACTGGTGGTCCTCAAGGCGGGGCGCTCCGAAGCTGCGGCCAAGGCCGCCATGAGCCACACCGCGTCGGTGGTCGGTGCCGTCGATGTATTCGATGCAGTCTGCCGTCAGTACGGCGTGATCGTGGCTCACAGCCTGGAGGAGATGCTCGATCTGGGCATGATCTTCCAGGACGGTCGCCGGGCGTCCGGCAAACGCCTGGCGATCATGACTGCCTCCGGTGGCACCGGCGTATTGCTGGCCGACGAAGCCAGTCTCAACGGCCTGGATATCCCGACCTTCCCCGAAGCGGAACAGGCACAGATGCTCAGTGTGCTGCATACGCCCTTCTTCGGCAGCGTTGCCAACCCCATCGACACCACCGCAGCGGTGAAGCAGGAGTCACTTTTTGCACTGCAGAACCTGGTCGCCCAGAGCCCTTCGGTCGACATGCTCACCACGGTCACCTGGGCTCGCGCCACCGAGGCAGCCAGGGAACTGGCCGCGCTCTACCAGCGCACCGACAAACCCATGGCTGTGCTGTCCACCGACCTTGTGGAGCCCTTGAAGCAGGCTGGCGTGCCGACCTACACCGATCCGCAGAGGATCGCCCGCTCGCTCGCCGCCCTGCAGCGTTTCTCCTCGCGACCGTCCCTCGCGGCGGACCACACCCGGGAACCCGATGCCGAACGTGCCCGGCGCGCGCGGCAGCACCTGCAGTTACCCCAGGGAGAGCAGGTGCTGATGGAGGCCCAGGGTAAGCGCCTGTTCGCCGAGTACGGCATCCCCATCACCCGTGAAGAGTGGGTACACAGCGAGGAGGACGCCATCGCGGCGGCGACGCGCATCGGCGGCAAGGTGGTGCTCAAGGTCATGTCCTGTCAGCTGCCGCACAAGTCCGACGTGGGCGCCATCCGCCTCGGTCTGCAGGGGCCGGATGCGGTGCGTGAAGCCTATGGAGACATGCTCGACGAAGTGCGGCGCCGGGCGCCCCATGCCGTCCTCGACGGCGTGCTGGTGCAGGAGATGGTACCCGCACGCATGGAGCTGACCTGTGGCTTGCAGCGCGACCCGGTGTTCGGCCCGATGGTGGCGGTGGGCCTGGGTGGCGTGCTGGTCGAGCAGTTGGCGGAAACCACGCTGTTGCGCCCGCCGTTCGGGCTCGAAACCGCCCGCGTCGCGCTCGGAAAACTGCTCCAGGGTCGCCTGGTCCAAGGGCGGCGTGGCCTCAGCGCCGAGGAACAGACGCAGATCGCCGCCATCATGATGGGCGTCGGCAACCTGGCCCTGGAGCTCGAGGAGATCAGCGAAATCGACATCAACCCGATCCGGGTCGACGACGGCAAGGTCTTCGCCGCCGACGCTCTGGTGGTGCTGGCCGGGTCATCCGGGCCGGCGCACTGAAGGAGTGAACGCGATGGCAGATCAATCCCTGGTCGGTTACCAGTTCCCCTCGTTCCGCTTCAAGGTCGAGGAAGGCAAGATCGCCGAGTTCGCCAAGGCGATCCTCTGTACCGATGCCTGTTACTTCGACCCCGAGGCGGCGCGCCAACAGGGCTTCTGCGCCCCGCCGGCACCGCCGACCTTCAGCACCGTCTCCATGCACTGGCAACCCCCGCAGGAAGGCAACCCGCTCAACCTCGACCTCAAGCGCGTACTGGCCGGCGGCAATGAATGGGAATACCTGCGACCGGTGCTGGCCGGCGAGGAATTCACCGTCCGCTCGCATATCGCCGACGTGACCTGCAAGCGGGGCGCCAAGGGCGAGATGACCCTGATCGTGCGCGAGACGGGTTTCTACGACGAACACGATCAACTGGCGCTGATCGCCCGCAGCACCATCATCGAACTGCCCCCGCCGCCGCCCATGGACGAGCACGAGGTACTGCCCACATGAACAGCACAAACCACGACACTTCGCCTCGTTTCCAGATCGGAGACACCGCCCCCGTGCGCCGTGTCGGGCCGATCACCCGAACCGACATCGTTCGCTACGCAGGCGCCGGTGGCGACTTCAATCCCATCCACCACGACGAGACCTTTGCCTGCCGCGCCGGCTACCGCAGCGTATTCGGCCATGGCCTGCTGACGGCGGGCATCCTCTCGGCCTACACGACTTCCTGGCTGGGCCTGGCGGCGCTGCGCAGGTACTCGGTGCGCTACGTCTCCCAGGTCTGGCCAGGCGACACCCTGATCCTCAGCGGCCGGGTTACCGCCATCGACCCCGAAGGCCCTGACGGCATGCAAGTGAACTGTGAACTGCTGGTGCAGCGCGAAGCAGCCAACGGTCAGCGCCAGGACGTCCTGACGGCAACCGCCGTCGCCACCTACGACACCCCCGGAGGAAGCCAGAATGAATGATGTCCGCGAACCGGCGCCGTACCAGCGCTATCTCGAAGGCCTGGCACGGGGTGCCCTGGCTTATCAGCACTGCCAAGACTGCGATCAGGCAGTCTTCTACCTGCGCCCCTGCTGCCCTCATTGCGGCTCGGTGGAACTGGGCCTGCGCGACAGCCAAGGGCTGGGCACGCTCTATTCGTCCAGCGTGGTCTTCGACAAGGAGCACAACTACAACCTCGTGCTGGTGGACCTGGACGAAGGCTTTCGCATGATGAGCACTGTCCCGGGTTGCGATGCACCGCCCATTGGCGCCCGGGTCCAGGCGCGGGTGGAACGCCTCGATGGCCAGGAGCCGCGCGTGGTGTTCGACCTCAACGAAGGAGAACGACCATGACTCACCATGATCTGCGCGGCGCTGCCGCTATCGTCGGGGTCGCTGAATCGGACCTGGGTGACGTCGGGCCACAGCGCTACCCCATCGAACTGGCCGCCCAGGCGGCGGTTCACGCGCTGAATGACGCAGGCCTGCGCACCCGGGATGTCGATGGCCTGTTCGGCTGTGTCGCCGGCCGTTTCATGTCGAACCTGGACCTGGGTGAATACCTGGGTATCCGCCCCCGTTACAGCGATAGCGGCAATATCGGCGGCAGCTCGTTCCTGTCCTACCTGTTCCACGCGGCGGCGGCCCTCAACGCCGGGCTCTGCGACACGGCGTTGATCGTCTACGGCAGTACTCCGCGCGCGGATGCCCAACGCCGGCAGCCGTTGACCGGACCACTGGAGATGCCGAGCTACGAAGCCCCCTACAAGCCGCGCCACCCGGTGTCCGGCTACGCCCTGGCCACCGCCCGGCACATGCATCAGTACGGCACCACTCGTGAGCAGTTGGCCGCGGTGGCCGTCGCCGCGCGCGCCTGGGCGCAACTCAACCCCGTCGCCTTCTGCCATGACAAAGGGCCGCTCGGTATTACCGACGTGCTGGACAGCAAAATTGTCTGCAGCCCGCTCAGCATCCGCGATTGCTGCCTGGTCACCGATGGCGGCGGCGCCCTGGTGGTTACCCGTGCCGATCGCGCACGTGACCTGCCAAGACCACCGGTATACCTGCTCGGCGCGGGCGAAGCGCACTCGCACCGCAGCATTTCCCAGATGCCTGATCTGACCACCACCTGTGCAGTCGAGTCCTGCGCCAGAGCCTACGCCATGGCCGGGGTCAGACCGGCGGACATCGGCGTGCTACAGCTCTACGACGCCTTCACCATCAACACCATCATGTTCCTGGAGGACTTGGGCTTCTGCGCCAAGGGCGAAGGCGGTGCATTCGTCGCCGATGGACGCATCGCCCCGGGAGGCGTACTGCCGGTCAACACCAACGGCGGCGGCCTGTCCTACTGCCATCCGGGCATGTACGGCATCTTCGCCCTCATCGAAGCCACGCGGCAACTGCGCGGTGAGGCCGGAGCACGGCAGCAGGCCGGCGTGGAGCTGGCGCTGGCCCACGGCAACGGCGGTCAGTTCTCCAGCCAGGTCACCGCCATTCTCGGCACGGGAGCAGCGCTATGAGCACTGTCTTGCGCGAACGCCAGGGCGCGGTGCTTCTGGTGACACTCAACCGCCCTGAGGCGTTGAACGCGTTCAATGCCGAGTTGCACCGCGAGCTCTGCGACGCCTGGCACGAGGCCGGTGATTCGCAGGTTCGCGCAGTGGTGCTGACCGGCTCCGGACGCGGCTTCTGCGCGGGTGCCGACCTCAACGCGCCACCCGCCTCCGGGGCACTGGGCCATAGCACGCTGCGCCACGCACTGAATGCGAACACCCTGGCAATGGCCGCGCTGGACAAGCCTGTCATCGCAGCCGTCAACGGCGCCGCAGCGGGTGCCGGACTCTCGCTGGCTTGCGCCGCCGATATCCGGATCGCGTCCAGCGACGCCAAGTTCGTACCGGCGTTCGTCGACATAGGGCTGGTCCCGGATGCCGGTGGCAGCTGGTTCATCACCCGGTTGCTGGGTTACGCCCGGGCCTTTTCCTGGCTGTCCAGCAATCGCCGGCTGGGCGCCGAAGAGGCCCGCGAGTGGGGCCTGGTGAGCGAGGTGCTGGCCCCGGAACGACTGCTTGGACACGCGCTGGAGATGGCCGAGCAACTGGCCACCAAACCCGGACTCGCCGTAGGGCTGACCAAGCGCCTCCTGGCCCAGGCCGCACGCAACAGCCTGGCCGAGCAACTGGAGGCCGAAGCCACGCTGCAGAACCTTGCAGTCCTTGATCCCGATCGGGCGCGAGCCCGCGCGGCGATGCTGGAAAAGCTCGGGCGCCGCTCAATCCCATAGACAACAAAAACGGAGTTTCCCCATGACCGATTACGGACGTTTTCACAGTATTCTCGCCGAGCTCCGGGACCATGTCCTGGTGCTGACCCTCAATCGCCCCGAACGCCTCAATGCCGTGGGAGCCGACATGCATGAAGGCCTCGAAGCCATTCTTGCCGACCTGCGCCACGACACCAGCGTCCGGGCCGTGGTGCTGCAGGGTGCAGGACGGGCCTTTTGTGTCGGTGGCGACGTCAAGGCGTTTGCCGAGACGCCGGCCATCGAGCAGACCCCATGCGAAGCCATGGCCCTGGTCACCCGCGGCGCCGGGAACCTGATCGAGCGCTTCCTCGATGTCCCACAGCCGATTATCGCCGCGGTGCAGGGCTACGCCATGGGGCTGGGGGCGACTCTGGCCCTGCTCTGCGATGTGGTGCTTATCGCCGACGACGCCCAGATCGCCGACACTCATGTGCCCATGGGCCTGGTCGCAGGCGATGGTGGCGCGCTGGCCTGGCCCCTGGGCATGCCCCTCGGCGCTGCCAAGTACTACCTGATGACCGGCGAGCGACTCAGTGGCAGTGAAGCTGTCCGGCTGGGCCTGGCCTTGCGGGCCATGCCGGCCACGGAGCTGCATGATCAGGCGCTGCAGATGGCAGAGCGCATGGCCGCCCTCCCTCCTCTCGCGCTGCAGGGCACCAAGCGCGCGCTGAACCAGATCCTGCGCCAGCGCAGTCAGTTGGTGACCGACTTGGGGCTGCAGCTGGAAGCGGCGACCTTCCTCAGCGCAGATCACAAGGAAGCCTCCAGCGCCTTCGCGCAAAAGCGCCAGCCGGTCTTTCATGGGCGCTGAGCACAGTATGTCCAGAGGCGCTGGAGACACCGGCTGGCTCGGCGGCATTTCTACGGAAGTGCGCTGCCTGTGCGTAATCAGCTTTATCTCCGCCGTGGGCTTCGGCATCCAGTCACCGGCCATTCCGCTGTTCGGCCAGGCGCTAGGGGTGGGCAGCAGCATGATCGGCATGATCATCGCAGCCTTCCCCTTCGCCCGCCTGCTGATGGCTTGGCCAGGCGGCAGGCTGGTCAATCGCTGGGGCGAGTACCGGTTGCTGTGCGGCGGCCTTGGGCTCATGGCGCTGGGCAGCGTTGCCGCCGGCTTTTCCACTTCCGCCGAGCAGTTGCTGGCATGGCGCGGTCTGTGCGGAATGGGCTCGATCCTCTACAGCGTGTCGGCCATGAGCCTCATGCTGCGCACCACCGCCGCCAGCCACCGGGGGCGGGCGGCGGGGCTGTTCATGGGTGCCTATTACGTCGGGACGGTCGCCGGTCCCGCCATCGGCAGCCTGTTCGTGGACATGTCTGTGCGTCTGCCGTTCTTCCTCTACGGAGCCGGAACGGGAGCGGCGGCCCTGGTCGCGGCACTGCTGCTGCGCCACCTGCGCCACGCTCACAACGCGGCGAACGACTCCGGGCAAGCGGCGGTCAGCTTTGGCCAGGCGCTACGCCTGGCCTCTTACCGATCCGCGATCGCCAGCAATTTCGCCATCGGCTTTGCCGTTTACGGGGTCAGGGTTTCCGTCCTGCCGCTGTTCCTGCTGACGGTGCTCAACCAGCCGGCGAAGTGGATCGGCATCGGTCTGACTGTCGGTGCACTGACCCAGACACTGCTGCTGCCCAAGGCTGGCCGATGGGTGGACACCTGGGGCCGCAAGCCAAGCCTGATGCTGGGCATGTCCCTGGTACTGGGCAGTTTCCTGCTCATCCAGGGCGGGCAATCGCTGGCAACCTACCTGGGCGGGCTCGCGCTGATGGGGCTCGGAACCGCCTTCTGCACCACCGCCGCAGCCGCAGTCGCCGGTGACGCCGCCAATGGCCGTGGGGGTACGGTGATAGCCGGCTACCAGATGGCCGCCGACCTCGGCATGGTCATCGGCCCCATTCTCATCGGGGTACTCGCCGAGCGGCACTCCTACGCCCTCGCCCTCGGCTGCACCGCCGCTCTGCTGACACTGGCCGCCTTGACGACACTGACCATCCCCCACGACAAGAACCAGGGGAGCACCCCATGAGTGAGCGCAGCCAATCGGCCTTGATCCGCGCCAACCTGCAGTTCTCCCGTGAGTTGCGAAGAGGTGGCGGCCGGGTTGTGGGAAGCCTCGGTGCATCTAACCCGGGTGGAGTTCCAGCCGGTCACGCAAACCACATCCGCCATAAACCAGCAGGCAATCGCCTGAGCAAGGAGTAGACATGCCAACGGAAATCCAAATGAAAAGCGCCCTTCAGGCCTACATCGACGCCTTCAACCGCAATGACCTGGAAGCCATCATCGCTCTCTACCACGACGACGCAACGGTGGAAGACCCGTACGGCTCGTCGCCTCGCGAGGGCAAGACGCAAATCGTCGAGTTCTACCGCAGCGCCATGGCCAACGGTGCCACCCTGCAGCTCTGCGCACCGATCCGCGCCTCTCACGGCGATGCTGCCGCAATGGCCTTCGATGCCGTGGCGAAGCTACCCCAGGGCAAAGCGCGGGTACGGGTCATCGATGTGATGACCTTCGACGAAGCCGGGCTCATCACCTCCATGCGCGCCTATTTCGGCCCAGGCGACATCGAGTTCAAGGCCTCCTCCGACAGCCGCAACGACTAGCCAAAGCGATAAGCCGAGACCGCGACAAGGCCCCCCAGCCGCTCGGCGTAAACACGCCGTGCGGGCTGGTCACCTGCTGCAGCGCAAGCCACCAGCAACGGCAGCAAGTGTTCCTCGCGCGGATGGGCGAAACGCGCCTGCGGTGCCTCGACCCAATGGCGCAGGCGCTGACTTCGTTCCTCCGGCGTCCCCATCAGCGTATCGAGTAGCCAGTCATCGAATGCCTGCGCCCGCGCAGCCAGGTCCTCTGCAGATGCACGGATGTTGTGGAAAGACATGCCGCTGCCCACGATCAACACCCCATCCTCTCGCAACCCTGCCAGCGCCACCCCGGCAGCCAGGTGCGCTGCTGGGTCCAGATCGCCGCGCAGTGACAGCTGCAACATCGGGATATCCGCCTGTGGATAGATCAGTTTGAACGGGATGAACGCACCGTGATCCAGTCCGCGTGTGTCGTCGAGCGTTGCCGGTAGTCCAGCGCCGCGCAAGCGTTCGCAAACATCCCTGGCCAGCCAGGGTGCGCCGGCGACCGGGTATTGCAGTCGATAAGTGTGCGCCGGGAATCCGCTGTAGTCGTAGATCAGGCCAGGGGCCGGACTGGAAGTCAGCGTGAACCGCTCGGCCTCCCAGTGTGCGGAAACGACCAGGATGGCCTTCGGCCGTTCCGGCAGGCCCGACGCCAGGCCCTGCAGCCAGGCCCCCAGTGAATGCCACATTTCGGCCGGGCCGAAGTCCCAGCGCATGAAGAAGCAGGGACCCGCCCCATGGGGAATGAACAGACTCGGAAGGCTCATTGAAAATGCAACCTCAGGCTCAGGAGCAGGATTGATGACGCTGCCAGCAGAGAGAGCGCCAGACTCAGGACGCATGCCAGTAACGGGTTGGTCACCGGTAATTTGTCGCCAGTGTGCGGGCTTCTCAGCCCCGGACGCCTCCTCCAAATCAATTACCCCGACTCCGTAAAAATGCAGAGATGCAGAAAGAGTGCTGAAGCTACTGCATGCGGGTGAGGGCACGCGCCGACACATCCGGCATGATTTGGACAACCCCGACAAGAGGACAGTCCAATGCCGCCCGTAATCGAACCGATCTCCAGTACCTCGCAGGACAAGACGCGACTGCGCCAGCGACTCGCCGAGCGTCTCTACAGGGCGCTACGCAATGGCGAGACGATCGAGCCGCTGACCACCACCGACTCGCTGGATATCGAAGACGCGTACCACATCTCACTGGCCATGCTGGAACAGCGTAAAGCCGACGGCGAGCAGATCATCGGCAAGAAAATCGGAGTGACGAGCAAAGCCGTGCAGGAAATGCTCGGCGTCCACCAACCGGACTTCGGCTTCCTCACCGACCGCATGCATTTCGATAACGATGCCTGCGTCAGCCTTAGCCAGGCCAACCTCATCCAGCCCCGTGCAGAAGGTGAGATTGCCTTCATCCTCAAGCACGACCTGATGGGCCCCGGCGTCACCCGGGAGGATGTGCTGCAAGCCACTGACTCGGTCATGGCCTGCTTTGAGATCGTCGATTCGCGCATCTGCGACTGGAAGATATCCATACAGGACACCATCGCCGACAACGCCTCCTGCGGTGTCTTCGTCCTGGGTAGCCCGCGCGTCTCCCCTGCCGGTCTCGACCTCGCCAATGTCCGCCTGGATATGAAGCGCAACGGAGAGCCACATTCCAGCGGGCTTGGTTCGGCCGTGCAAGGGCACCCAGCCGAGGCCGTGGCCTGGCTGGCCAATACCCTGGGTACCTTCGGCATGCCCCTGCTCGCTGGCGAAATCATCCTGTCGGGATCGCTGGTTCCCCTGGTACCCGTAAAAGCTGGCGACCACTTCGAGCTGACCATTACGGATATAGGCTGCGCCTCGATTCGCTTCACCGACTGACTCTGCCCTCCCTAGATGCGAGAGAACTGGCCATGACACGCAAAATCAGATGCGCCCTGATCGGCCCCGGCAACATCGGTACCGACCTGCTCTACAAACTGCAACGCAGCAAAGTGCTGGAACCGGTCTGGATGGTCGGGATCGACCCCGAATCCGACGGTTTGAAGCGCGCCCGGGAAATGGGCCTGAACATCACCTGCGAAGGCGTCGATGGGCTCCTGCCCCACGTCAAGGCCGACGACATCCGGATCGCCTTTGACGCGACCTCCGCCTACGTACATGCCGAGAACTCGCGCAAGCTCAATGAACTGGGCGTGCTGATGATCGACCTCACGCCTGCGGCCATCGGCCCGTACTGCGTGCCGCCGGTAAACCTGGCCGATCACTTGGGCAAGCAGGTGCTGAACGTCAACATGGTGACCTGCGGGGGACAAGCGACCATTCCCATGGTCCACGCGGTGTCACGTGTGCAGCCCGTTGCCTATGGCGAAATTGTGGCGACGGTGTCGTCCCGCTCGGTCGGTCCCGGCACCCGCAAGAATATCGACGAGTTCACCCGCACCACTGCCGGCGCGGTGGTCACGGTCGGAGGGGCCAGGGAAGGCAAGGCGATCATCGTGATCAACCCGGCCGAACCTGCGCTGATCATGCGCGACACCATTCACTGCCTGACCGAAAGCGAACCGGATCGCGAGGCTATCACCCAATCGGTGCACGCAATGATCAAGGACGTACAGAAGTATGTGCCCGGCTACACGCTGAAGAACGGACCGGTATTCGACGGCAATCGCGTGTCGATTTTCATGGAGGTGCAGGGCCTGGGCGACTACCTGCCCAAGTACGCCGGCAATCTGGACATCATGACTGCGGCCGCCGCCCGTACCGCGGAAATGTTTGCCGAAGACATGCTGAACGCCTAACCACTCTCGAATGGAAATTGCCATGACCTCTTTACGCGGCAAGCAAATCAAACTGCACGACATGTCATTGCGCGACGGCATGCACCCAAAGCGCCACCAGATCACCCTGCAGGAGATGGTGGATGTGGCCACCGGTCTGGACGCCGCCGGTGTTCAGTTGATAGAAGTCACCCACGGCGATGGCCTGGGCGGCGCCTCCGTCAATTATGGCTTTGCGGCACACAGCGACGAGGAATACCTGCGTGCGGTCATTGCGCAAATGAAACAGGCCAAGGTATCGGCCCTGCTGCTGCCCGGTATCGGCACCGTCGATCACCTTCAGATGGCACATGACTGCGGCGTACACACCATTCGCGTGGCAACCCATTGCACCGAGGCCGACGTTTCCGAGCAGCACATCCAGTACGGCCGCAAGTTGGACATGGATACGGTCGGCTTCCTGATGATGGCACACATGCTCGACGCCGACGGTTTGGTGAAACAGGCCAGGTTGATGGAAAGCTACGGCGCCAACTGCCTCTACATCACGGACTCGGCCGGGTACATGCTCCCCGAAGACGTTCGCGTGCGCATCGACGCAGTTCGCCAGGCGCTGAAACCGGAAACCGAGCTGGGCTTCCACGGCCACCACAATCTCGGCATGGGCATAGCCAATTCGCTGTCAGCCATTGAAGCCGGTGCCAATCGCATCGACGGCTCCGCCGCCGGCCTCGGTGCCGGTGCCGGCAACACGCCGCTGGAAGTCTTCAATGCGGTCTGCGATCGCTTGGGCATCATTACGGGCGTGGACGTGTTCAAGCTCGCCGATGTCGCCGAAGAGAAGGTGTTCCCGATGATGGAGCACATCGTCCGGGTCGACCGTGACTCGCTGATGCTAGGGTACGCTGGCGTCTACTCCTCGTTCCTGCTGTTCGCCAAACGTGCCGAAAAGAAGTACGGCGTGCCCTCCCACGAGATCCTGTTGGAACTGGGCCGACGCAAGACTGTCGGCGGCCAGGAGGACATGATCGAGGACCTGGCGCTGGACATGGCGCGTGAACGCGCAATCAGCCACTGACGCGGCCAGGTCCCGACATCGGAGATCGTTTACCCCTGCCCCCTTACGGGGGCTTTTTTTCCCATGAAATCAATGTCTAGCGCACACGAAATCGCGCAGATCAGGTCCATTTCAATCGACATCCAGCCTGAGCCACAAAATCTCATCCATGCCCGCCTTCCTTGGCCCTCACGTAGTTTTGCAAACACCTTGATATCAACAAACATCGTCCGTTCTGACCATGCTGGAAAGTGCTGCACGTTAGACAATTCAAGCCACAGATACGGCTCCCAGCACCAGAGGAAACGGGCATGAATAACAACGCACAACGCTCACAAGCCGGCCAGCAGAAACATGGCAGTACCACACTGGATCCCCGGGAGTTTCGCCACGCTCTGGGGACGTTCACCACGGGTGTCACCATCATTACGGCTCGCGACCAGGACGATGCCCCCGTCGGCGTAACGGCCAATAGTTTCAACTCCGTGTCCCTGGACCCTCCACTGGTGCTCTGGAGCCTGGCTCGCAAATCACAGAGCCTCGCCACCTTCGAAAAAGCCAGCCACTGGGCTGTGCATATCCTCGCCCACGACCAGGGCGAACTCTCGGCGCGTTTCGCCCGTAGCGTCTCCGGGCCGGAGAAGTTCGACGGCATCGAGTACGAGGGCGGCCTGGGCTCGGCGCCGCTGCTGGCCGGCTGCACCACTCGGCTGCAGTGCCGCACGGCCCATATCTACGATGGCGGCGACCACATCATCCTGGTGGGCGAAGTACTCAAGTTCGACAAGTCCGATACCCCTCCGCTGGTATTCCAGAGTGGCAACTACGCCATCGCCACCAGCACCGCGCAAACCATCATGCCGCCTCCTGACGAGGATCCTCGTAACGTCAGCGAAGCCAGCCCCCTTGGCTATTTGCTGGCCAGCGCATACCTGCACTTCTCCGCCAGGACGCAGGAACATGCCTCTGAGCTCAAACTCAACAACATCGAGTACCTGGTCCTCAGTGCACTGGGTACGCGGGAAGGACGCACCTACCACGAGTTGATTTCCCTCGCCGCGTACACCGGACGCGAAGTCGGCCCTGAATCGATCAACGACCTGGCAGCGAGAGGGCTGATTCGCATCGATGACGAACGCACCGCACCGGACGATGAGGACCACGCGCAAATTTTCCTGACACCCGAAGGCAAGAAAGTCGTCGCTCGCATCCTCATCCAGAGTCAGCAGGTGGAGGATACGATGATGCGACAGCTCGGAGTCCCCGAGACCATTGCGCTACGTACTCTACTGAGCCGCTTCGTGAGGATCCACAGTCCGCTTATCCCTTATCGCTGGTTCTGAGGCTACCACCGAGAGCCAGTCGTTTTGTAGGGGTAAAAACGATCAAAAATAAAAAGGGTCGCGAGATAAAATCTCGCAACCCCTTGAAAAATATGGTCGGGACGGAGTGATTCGAACACTCGACCCCTAGCACCCCATGCTAGTGCGCTACCGGACTGCGCTACGCCCCGACTAGGCGTGAAACCTGTTCCTCACCTCGAGGAACGTTCAAGAATATATCGCAAGCTTTTGAAAACTGGAAGTATTTAAAAGCAGGATTTTATTTCTTGAGCACCACCAGAACATCTTCGAGCTCGGCGATCATCTGGCGGATCATTTGTTTGTATTGGGTGGTGTCGTCTTTGGCCTCATCACCGGACAAGCGCAGGCGCGCTCCGCCGATTGTGAACCCCTGGTCATAAAGAAGCGCGCGGATCTGCCGAATCATCAGCACATCCTGGCGCTGATAATACCGGCGGTTTCCGCGACGTTTGACAGGGTTGAGTTGAGGAAACTCCTGCTCCCAGTAGCGCAGCACGTGCGGTTTTACCGCACACAGCTCGCTGACTTCACCAATGGTGAAGTAGCGTTTGCCCGGGATGACGGGGAGCTCGTCGTTATGACTTGGTTCCAGCATAAGCCTCAACTCGGGCCTTCAACTTCTGCCCTGGACGAAAGGTGACCACACGGCGAGCCGTGATCGGGATTTCTTCCCCCGTTTTCGGATTGCGGCCAGGCCGCTGGCGTTTGTCCCGAAGGTCGAAATTGCCGAAACCGGACAATTTGACTTGTTCGTTGTCTTCAAGAGCGTGCCTGATTTCTTCAAAAAACAGTTCGACCAATTCCTTGGCCTCCCGTTTGTTCAGGCCCAGCTCTTCATACAGACGTTCCGCCATCTCAGCTTTCGTCAGAGCCCCCATACGTCACTTCCTTAACGTGGCGTTCAACCTTTTTTCGAGCGAGGTGAGGATGTTTTGCGTTGCGGTATTCACCTCATCGTCATTAAGAGTGCGCGATGGATGCTGCCAGGTCAAGCCGACTGCGAGGCTTTTTCTATCAGGATCAATGCCTTTACCCTGATACACGTCAAATAGCCTGAGGTCTGTCAGCCATTCGCCTGCATTTTCACGGATTACGTCCAGTACAGCCGTGGCTGCGACGTCTTTGTGTGCAATCAGTGCAAGGTCACGACGCACTTCAGGAAAGCGCGATAACTCGTGGAATGCAGGCATTTTGCCCGACGCCACTTCCGCCAGAACCAGCTCGAAGACGAAGACCGGACGGTCGAGACCGAGGGTTTTCGACAATTCAGGGTGGATCGCGCCAATGAAGCCGACCAGACGACCGTCACGCTCGATGCGTGCGGTTTGACCCGGGTGCAGCGCTGGGTGCTTGCCCGGCACGAAAGTGAATGCATCCAGGGCACCGGCGAAGCCCAGCACCGCTTCCACGTCAGCCTTGACGTCGAAGAAGTCGACGGTATCGCGACCCTGCGCCCAGCCTTCCGGCAGGCGACTACCGCAAACAACACCCGCCAACATCGGCTCTTGCTTCAGACCTTCGAGCTGACCAACGAAACGCAGGCCGCTTTCGAACAGACGCACGCGATCCTGCTGACGGTTCAGGTTGTGCTGAAGCGCCTTGACCAGACCTGGCCACAGCGACGAACGCATGGCAGCCATGTCATTGGAGATCGGATTAGCCAGCAGCAACGGCTCCACACCCGGATTAAACAGCTCGAACTGTTTTGGATCGATGAAGCTGTAGGTAATGGCTTCCTGATATCCACGGGCAACCAGCAGGCGGCGCAGTTCCGGCAAATCGCTACGGGCTTCTGCCTTGGCTTGCGGCGCCAGACGCGCTTGCGGATAACGAACCGGCAAACGGTTGTAGCCGTACAGGCGTGCCAGTTCTTCGATCAGGTCGACTTCCAGGCTGATATCGAAGCGATGGCTTGGCACTTCTACACGCCACTGCCCTGCCCCGTCGGCAGTAATGGTCAGGCCCAAGGCATTGAGCAGGCGCTCCACTTCAGCCGAATCCATTTCCATACCCAGCATCTGGGTAATGCGCTGGGCACGCAGGGTGACCGGAGCAATTTTCGGCAGGTGCTGTTCGCTGACGGTCTCGATGATCGGACCCGCTTCACCACCGGTGATGTCCAGCAGCAGGCCAGTCGCGCGCTCCATGGCTTCGCGGGCCAGTTGCCAGTCCACACCACGCTCATAGCGATGCGATGCATCGGTGTGCAGGCCATAGGAACGGGCCTTGCCTGCTACGGCGATCTGGTCGAAGAAGGCGCTTTCCAGGAACACATCACGGGTGGTCGCGGAAACACCGCTGTGCTCGCCACCCATGACGCCGGCGATGGCCAGTGCGCGGGAGTGGTCGGCAATCACCAGCGTATCGCTACGCAGGGTGACCTCCTGACCGTCGAGCAGCACCAGCTTCTCGCCCTCTTCGGCCATGCGTACACGGATGCCACCGTTGATTTCGGCGAGATCGAAGGCGTGCAGCGGCTGACCCAGCTCCAGCATCACGTAGTTGGTGATGTCGACGGCAGCATCGATGCTGCGCACATCGGCACGACGCAGGCGCTCGACCATCCACAGCGGCGTAGGCCTGGACAGGTCGACGTTACGAATCACTCGACCGAGGTAGCGTGGGCACGCGGCGGGCGCCAGCACTTCGACCGAACGCACTTCGTCGTGGGCGGCAGGCACCGAAGCCACTACCGGACGAACCACCGGAGCGGCGTACAGTGCGCCGACTTCACGGGCCAGACCGGCCAGGGACAGGCAGTCGCCACGGTTCGGGGTCAGATCGACCTCGATGCTGGCATCTTCCAGGTTGAGGTATTCACGAATGTCCTGACCGACCGGCGCATCGGCCGGCAGCTCCATCAGACCGTCATTACCTTCACCAACCTGCAGCTCGGATTGCGAGCACAGCATGCCGTTGGACTCAACGCCACGCAGCTTGGCCTTCTTGATCTTGAAGTCGCCTGGCAGCTCGGCACCGATCATGGCGAAAGGAATCTTCAGGCCCGGGCGCACGTTTGGCGCACCGCAAACGACCTGGAAGGTTTCCGAACCGCTGCTGACCTGGCACACGCGCAGCTTGTCGGCGTCCGGGTGCGGCTCGGTGCTCAGCACCTCGCCAACCACCACGCCACTGAAAACACCGGCGGCCGGCGTAACGCTATCGACCTCAAGACCGGCCATCGACAGACGAGCAACCAGCTCGTCGCGACTTACCTGCGGGCTAACCCAGCCGCGCAGCCATTGTTCACTGAATTTCATCCTGCTCTCCTAAGAATTCGTTACGACTAGCGAAATTGCGCGAGGAACCGCAAGTCGTTGTCGAAGAACAGACGCAAGTCGTTCACGCCGTAACGCAGCATGGCCAGACGCTCGACACCCATGCCGAAGGCAAAGCCCGAGAACTCTTCCGGGTCGATCCCGGACATGCGCAGCACGTTCGGGTGCACCATGCCGCAACCCATCACTTCCAGCCAGCCAGTCTGCTTGCAGACGCGGCAGCCTTTACCGCTGCACATCACGCACTCCATGTCGACTTCGGCGGATGGCTCGGTGAACGGGAAGTAGGAAGGACGGAAACGCACCGCCAGTTCCTTTTCGAAGAACACCCGCAGGAACTCTTCGATGGTGCCTTTGAGGTCGGCGAAATTGATGTCGCGATCGATCAGCAGGCCTTCGACCTGGTGGAACATCGGCGAGTGGGTGATATCGGAGTCGCTGCGATATACACGGCCTGGGCAGACGATGCGGATCGGCGGCTGTTTCGACTCCATGGTGCGGACCTGTACCGGCGAGGTATGGGTGCGCAACAGCATGTTCGCATTGAAATAGAAGGTGTCATGCATCGACCGGGCCGGGTGGTGGCCTGGGATGTTGAGCGCTTCGAAGTTGTGATAGTCGTCTTCGACCTCAGGGCCTTCGGCGATGCCGTAGCCAATACGGGTGAAGAACTGTTCGACGCGTTCCAGAGTGCGGGTAACCGGATGCAGACCACCGGAGGTCTGACCACGGCCAGGCAGGGTCACGTCAATGGACTCGGCAGAGAGTTTGGCAGCCAGATCGGCTTCTTCAAACAATGCCTTGCGCGCATTAAGGACCTCTGTGACACGCTCCTTGGCAACGTTGATCAGCGCACCGACCTGCGGACGCTCTTCTGCCGGCAAATTCCCCAGGGTCTTCATCACCTGAGTCAATTCACCCTTCTTGCCAAGGTAGTGAACCCGGATTTGCTCCAGGGCATTGATATCTTCAGCGCTTTGCACAGCCTCTAGTGCTTGAGAGACGAGCGCATCCAGGTTTTCCATGTACAGACTCCAGATACAAAATAGGGGAAGAGCTTGAAGGCTCTTCCCCTATTTATGACGTTTAACACCTGACCCCACAGATGTGAGGCCGGGTGACTGTCGGGGGTACTTAAGCCAAGGTGGCTTTAGCTTTCTCGACAATCGCAGCAAACGCCGCTTTTTCGTTCACTGCCAGATCAGCCAGAACCTTACGGTCGATCTCGATGGACGCTTTTTTCAGGCCGGCGATGAAACGGCTGTAGGACAGACCGTTGATACGAGCACCAGCGTTGATACGAGCGATCCACAGAGCGCGGAACTGACGTTTTTTCTGACGACGGTCACGGTAGGCGTACTGGCCTGCCTTGATTACCGCTTGCTTGGCAACACGGAATACGCGGGAGCGTGCGCCGTAGTAGCCTTTAGCAAGTTTCAGAATTTTTTTGTGACGCTTACGGGCAATGACGCCACGCTTTACACGAGCCATGAGTTACTTCCTCTATTCTTGACTAAAATTAACGAAGGCGCAGCATGCGCTCGACTTTTGCCACGTCAGACGGATGCAGCAAGCTGCTACCGCGCAGTTGACGCTTACGCTTGGTCGACATTTTGGTCAGGATGTGGCTCTTGAAAGCGTGCTTGTGCTTGATACCGTTAGCAGTTTTCAGAAACCGCTTAGCAGCACCACTTTTGGTCTTCATTTTTGGCATGTTCGGATACTCCGCATTCAGTTGATAAACATAATCAGAAGGCCTGCCGTGCCCTGTTGATTACTTCTTCTTTTTCGGGGCGATGACCATGATCAGCTGGCGTCCTTCCATCTTAGGATGCTGTTCGACCGAACCGTACTCGAGCAAGTCACCTTCAACTCGCTTGAGGAGTTCCATCCCCAGCTCCTGGTGGGCCATCTCACGGCCGCGGAATCGCAAGGATACCTTGGCCCTGTCCCCATCACTCAGGAAACGTACCAGGTTGCGCAGTTTTACCTGGTAATCCCCTTCCTCCGTCCCTGGACGAAACTTGATTTCTTTAACCTGAATCTGCTTCTGGTTTTTCTTGGCCGCAGCAACCTGTTTCTTCTTTTCGAAGATCGATTTGCCGTAGTCCATCAGTTTGCAAACAGGTGGTACTGCATCGGCGGAAATCTCCACCAGATCCAGCTTGGCCTCTTCAGCCTTAAGAAGCGCGTCTTCAATTGACACAATCCCAAGCTGTTCACCTTCAGCTCCAATTAACCGAACCTCGCGTGCCGAGATATTCTCGTTGATCGGGGCTTTCGGTGCAGCTCGTTTATCTTGTCTCATTTCACGCTTAATAATAATTACTCCGAATCTGGGCGACCACGCCGGGAAACCGCTTGCGCGAGAAACTCAGCGAACTGGGCGACGGGCATCGAGCCCAGGTCAGCACCTTCACGAGTACGCACAGCGACAGTCTGCATCTCGACTTCCCGATCTCCGATAACCAAGAGAAAAGGAACCTTGAGCAAAGTATGCTCGCGGATTTTAAAGCCGATCTTTTCATTTCTCAAGTCAGACTTGGCACGAAACCCGCTTTCGTTGAGAGTTTTTTCCACTTCGGCGGCAAAATCAGCCTGTTTATCAGTGATATTCATCACCACTGCCTGGGTCGGAGCCAGCCACGCGGGGAATGCGCCCTCGTAGTGCTCGATCAGAATTCCGACGAAACGCTCGAAGGACCCCAGGATCGCCCGGTGCAACATGACCGGGTGCTTGCGGCTGTTGTCTTCGGAGACGTATTCGGCTCCCAGACGGACAGGCAGGTTAAAATCGAGCTGCAGGGTACCACATTGCCAGACGCGACCGAGGCAATCTTTCAGCGAGAACTCGATCTTCGGACCGTAGAACGCACCCTCGCCCGGCTGCAGATCGTACGGCAGGCCCGCACTATCAAGGGCTGCGGCCAGCGCAGCTTCGGCGCGATCCCAAAGCTCGTCGGAACCGACGCGTTTTTCCGGACGAGTGGACAGCTTCATCTCGACATCGGTGAAGCCGAAGTCGGCGTAGACATCCATGGTCAGCTTGATGAACGCAGCGGATTCAGCCTGCATCTGTTCTTCGGTGCAGAAAATGTGCGCGTCGTCCTGGGTGAATCCACGCACGCGCATGATGCCGTGCAAGGCACCCGATGGCTCGTTACGGTGGCAGGCACCGAATTCGGCCAGGCGCATCGGCAACTCGCGGTAGCTTTTCAGGCCCTGGTTGAACACCTGCACGTGGCACGGGCAGTTCATCGGCTTGATCGCGTAGTCGCGGCTTTCCGACTGGGTGGTGAACATGTTGTCGGCGTAGTTGGCCCAGTGCCCGGACTTTTCCCACAGGCTGCGGTCAACGACCTGGGGTGTCTTGATTTCCAGGTAACCGTTGTCGCGCTGCACCTTGCGCATGTACTGCTCGAGCACCTGGTACAAAGTCCAGCCATTGGGGTGCCAGAACACCATGCCCGGCGCTTCTTCCTGGGTGTGGAACAGGCCCAGGCGCTTGCCGATCTTGCGGTGGTCGCGCTTTTCGGCTTCTTCAATGCGCTGGATGTAGGCGGCCAGTTGCTTCTTGTCCGCCCAGGCGGTGCCGTAGACGCGCTGCAATTGCTCGTTCTTGGCATCGCCGCGCCAGTAGGCACCGGACAGCTTGGTCAGCTTGAAGGATTTCAGGAAGCGCGTGTTCGGCACGTGCGGACCGCGGCACATGTCGACGTATTCTTCGTGATAGTACAGGCCCATGGCCTGCTCGTTCGGCATGTCCTCGACCAGGCGCAACTTGTAGTCTTCGCCACGGGCCTTGAACACTTCGATCACTTCGGCGCGCGGAGTGACTTTCTTGATCACGTCGTAATCTTTCTCGATCAGCTGCTGCATGCGCTGTTCGATCGCGGCCAGGTCGTCCGGAGTGAAAGGACGCTCGAAAGCGATGTCGTAATAGAAACCTTCATCGATGACCGGACCGATGACCATTTTGGCGGTCGGGTACAACTGCTTGACCGCATGGCCAACCAGGTGGGCGCAAGAGTGGCGAATGATCTCCAGCCCCTCTTCATCCTTTGGCGTGATGATTTGCAGCGACGCGTCGCTGTCGATGATGTCGCTGGCGTCGACCAGCTTGCCATTGACCTTGCCGGCCACGGTGGCCTTGGCCAGGCCTGCACCAATGGATGCGGCGACCTCGGCTACGGAAACCGGGTGATCGAATGAACGTTGACTGCCGTCGGGAAGAGTAATAGTTGGCATGGCGCCTCCTCTCCTAGTGGTGACCCCTACCAAAGGTCACGTGGGTTGGGATGAGCCAGTACAAGATCCGGTCCAGGCCATTCAATGACGAACGCCTGCCTTACAGCGGCAGGAGCCTTGCGGCCAACCGGAAAACCGAACCAGAGTGACTGGGATTCAAATCAGGGTTAATCGCGCATCTGCCGCCGCCGGGACTGAAGGTCCGTCGGAGCCTGCAAACGCCCGAGCGAGGCATGCTAGCACAGATGAACGGTCGTCGATGCACGCAGACTTTGTGCGGGGGCAAATCGGGCATTTTTATGCCAGAGTGCTGAACTTGAACACCGCTTCGCCCCTCAGATAACACGTCATTGACCCACAAGGAGCATCCCAGCATGCGTCTGAACCGTTTGTTCGCCGTAGTCGCACCCATCGTTCTGCTGCTGCCATTGGCCGCCCACGCCGATTGGCCAAAGGGTGAGCGCGAGAAATACATGGCGCAATGCGTCCCTGCAGCGGCACAAAAGATCGGTGATGCGAAGGCAAAAGCCGTCTGTGGTTGCGGCGCCGACCAGATCAAATCCTATCCTGCCAAAGACCTTCAGGCATTGATGGACGGCACGGCAAGTCAAGAACTGGGAAATCAGGCGATGAAGAAAATCGCCACTTGCAGGGTCGATCCCGGGGCGAAGAAATAAGCTTCTCGCATTGATTTTTTCACCTGCAATAACCGAAAAAACAGGCCGAATGTCGCTTTGCCTGACATTTTTTGAAGGTTTTACAGCTTTTTTTTCGTCTTTTCTTTCGGCTGAAAGCCTTATAAACCGGGGCTTTCAGCCATTTCAGGACATAAAGAAACCACGACTGATCGGCAAACAGCTCGCCCGGGGGGCTCCCAAAGCGAACATTTCGACTATGATATCCGGGTGTGCCCAGTTGGCCTGAGCAGCACAGTACTACTGAAAATATATGTTTCTTGGAGATACACCATGTCTAATCGCCAAACCGGCACCGTTAAATGGTTCAACGATGAAAAAGGCTTCGGCTTCATCACTCCTCAAGGTGGCGGTGACGACCTGTTCGTACACTTCAAAGCTATCGAAAGCGACGGTTTCAAAAGCCTGAAAGAAGGCCAAACTGTTTCCTTCGTGGCTGAGAAAGGCCAAAAGGGTATGCAAGCTGCTCAAGTTCGCCCAGAGTAATTTCCAGGCGCACTAAAAAAACCCCGTCCATGTGACGGGGTTTTTTATGGATGAAACAAAAGCCGAGCGATCAGCCGCAGTTGACGCGAGTGACCACTTTATTGGCATCGGTGTTCAGGTTCAGGCGGTCTGAACGGTACTCCAGCGTCACCATGTCGGTTGGCAACAGGAACCGCGCGTTTTGCGCTCCTGCGCGGGTGCGCGCTTGCTCAAGCAATTGCGGCGATGCCTGTTTGCCGATGGTGAACTCGGCAGCCTTTGCTTCACAGCGGCTGTGACCCGTGTCAGTCGTCGCAACATCCGTTGTTGCCGACTCCGTAGAGGTAGTGCTGCAACCGGCCAGCGTGGCAACGGCCAACAAAGTACCCAATGACGCGAGCTTCCAAGGCATGAAGCCTCCTTATTCAATGATTAAGCTGAGATCGTGCGACAACCAGACTGGCGTTTGGTTTCACAGGGAGCACTAGCACCCTGCCCATGATCCGGACGAGCCGCGATTCTGCCTGAGCGCCGCGCTCCCCTTAATCACTGAATCGTGACTGAATATGAACGACGCTCAATAGACGTCGATGTAGTCGTAAGGCGGATTGGGCCAGTTCTCTTTCAAGGCATTGAAGATTTGCATGACCCAGACTTCATCGCTGGCCGCGACCCGCCCGACATAACCGGAGCCCTTGGCCCAGGTTTCGAGCCGGAACAACAACCCGTCGATATCGGTACCGCCCACGACACCTGAGGAGATGTAGGCAATGCCCCCTTTGGTGACCCGCAACTGAGTGTGCTCATCGTCACTGGCGCTGGCCAGCAATCGACGCACCGCCTCCAGGGTCAGGCCATCCGGGGAGTTCAAATCGATCTGCACAGCGCATTCCTTGAATATTCGTCAGAGACCAAGTGTCGCACAGCCCTCCTTTGCTGCCTAAGTCGACGTGTCAAAAGCCCCGTAAAATGGTTAACTCGGCACTCAGACTTCCCCGACCCCACGAGCGCCATCATGACCACCGTAAGCATCGACGCTGACATCAAGGCCAAGTGGCAAGACGGCCACAGCTCCTACAGCCCAGGCAGCACGGAAGAGCTCGCCATTATCGGTATCGACCTTCTGGTCAGGGACCTTGGAACCGAAGCCGCCCAATCGTTCATCGAGCAGATTTTCGAGAAACACTTGTCGGACCAAAAGAGCTAAGCGGTTAGCGGTTAGCGGTTAGCGCGAGGGAGTGAAACCACCTGCGGGAGATGATGCTTACTTCAGGCGGGCCAGGCGCTCGGTCAGCAGATCGAAGAAGCCCTGGGCATCGCCGCTTTCTACCCAGAAGGCGTTCTTTGGCGCCTTCAGACCGTCATACCAATCAACGATGGTTTGTCCAAAGGTCGGCCCTTCGCGGCTGTCGACCACCACGTTGACCGAACGACCGCTGAACAACTGCGGCTTGAGCAGGTAAGCGACAACCGTGGCGTCATGCACCGGGCCGCCCGGAATGCCGTAGTGTTCCATGTCGCCTTTGACGTACTCATTGAGAATGTCGCTCACCAGCCGGCTGGCGTTGTTGTTCAGCGCGGCAATCTGTTTGAGGCGCGCTTCGCTGGTAAGGATCTTGTGGGTCACATCCAGCGGCAGGTAGGTCAGCTTTACGCCGCTGTTGAGTACCACTTCGGCCGCTTGCGGGTCGGCGAACAGGTTGAACTCGGCCACCGGTGTGATGTTGCCGCCGTTGAAGTGCGCACCGCCCATGACCACCACTTCCTTGATGCCCTGAACGATACCCGGCTCCTGGATCAGCGCCAGGGCCAGGTTGGTCTGTGGGCCTAGCATGGCGATGGTAATGCTGTGGGGCTCGGCCGATTTCAGCGCATCGATCAGGTAAGTCACCGCACTGCCCTTTTCCAGGCCCTTCTTCGGCTCATGCACGGCGACGCCCGACAGACCTTCCTTACCATGAACATCCTCGGCATAGATCGGCGTGCGCATCAGCGGCCTGAGTGCACCGGCATAAACCGGCACCTCCTCACGCCCCGCCCATTCCCGGGCCAGTCGCGCATTGCGTGAGGTCTTGTCCAGGCGAACGTTGCCTGCAACGGTGGTCAATGCCCGAACATTCAGCTCGTCCGGCGATGCCAGGGCGAACAACAGGGCAACGACATCGTCAGCCCCTGGATCGGTGTCGATGATCAGGTCGATCTTTGCTGCCTCGAGGGCGTTCGTGGCGGTCTTCAAGGTCAAAAGCAGCAAGCTCCAGAGCAGTGGGTTCAGTTTCTGAGCATAGCGATACGGGACACACTCCTTGTGCCGGGGACATCAAACACGCGGACAGCCAGTCAAAACGTAACGCCGGCGACCAGCACAATGTTGCAGTACGGCTGACACTCGCCTGTCCGAACAATCGCCCTGGCCTGCCGGCTCAGAACCTTGAATTGTTCATGGGCGAGCACCTCACGCCGACCCAGTGCGCCTTCGCCGTCCAACTCATTCAGCGCAACCAGGGCCGACGGCTTTTTATCGAAGATTTCCTGAGCCAGCACATGGCTTTCGACCTGCATCTCACTGAGCACGACCTTCAAGGTGCTGACAAAATCCGGAATGCCGTGGGTCAAGGCCAGGTCGATCAATTCAACGCCCGGTGGAACCGGCAGCCCCGCATCCCCGATGACGACCCTGTCGCCATGCCCCAATGAGGCTATCAGCCGTGACAGCGCAATGTTGAGAAGGGGTGTCTTTTTCATGGGATTTTAAACGCCTGCACATCGCTCAAGGCGGGAATCGAAGGTTGCGCGCCGGCACGGGTGACCGACAACGCCGCAGCCACCTGCCCGAAGCGAATCGCCGACACCTCATCTTGACCCGCGGCCAGCGCCGCAGCGAAACCGCCGACGAACGTATCGCCGGCCGCCGTGGTATCGACAGCCTTTACCACGGGCGCAGGGAAATGTTCGAAGCGTTGGCCATCGGCAAACAGCGAACCTTGCGCACCGAGGGTGATGATCACCTTGCCGGCGCCCAGGGCTATCAGGCGGGTCGCCGCGGCTTGCGCGGTGTCCAGGGAGTCCACCGACAGACCGCTCAGGGCCGACGCCTCGCTCTCGTTGGGAATCAGGTAATCGATGGACGCGTACCAGTCCGATGGCAGCGGACGACTGGCCGGTGCCGGATTGAGGATGACGGTCTTGCCCAGCTCGCGACCGCGCTTGAGCGCATGACCAACAGAAGCATCGGGCACTTCCAGCTGACAGATGAGCACGTCCGCCGCGTGTATCACCGATTCAAAACGGTCAATGGCTTCTGTGGTCAATGCACCGTTGGCGCCGGGGACGATCACGATGGTGTTCTGACTGCTGTCGTCGACCACAATCAACGCCACGCCGCTGGAACCGTCAACGGTGCTCACCGCCTGGCAATCGATCTGCTCGGCCAACAGCGCCCCACGCAGCGCCTCACCATAAGCGTCACTGCCCACGCACCCGATCATCGACACCTGGGCTCCCAGCCGCGCCGCAGCCACGGCCTGATTCGCGCCCTTGCCGCCGGAGACGGTGCAGAACGACTGACCAATCAGTGTTTCACCGCCCTTGGGCAAGCGTGGTGCCCGGGTCACCAGGTCCATGTTCAAACTACCTATTACCACTACTTTTGCTGGCATACATTGCTACTCATCGATTCTGTTTCGGCGACGCTGTGGGTTCAGCGGCTTTCTGTTTTCAACGGCTCTCTGTTTTCAACGGCACTGGGCAAACACGCCGGCCAGCGGCGCCGTCGATTCACGTATGACGATACTCGGCGTCACGATCCGCTGATCGGTCGCCAGGCCCGGCGTGGCAATTCGCCGTAAAAGCACTTCGGCGGCCATTTCGCCGAGTTGCACGATCGATTGCCCCACCGTGGTCAACGACGGATAGACATACCGACTCATCTGGATATCGTCGAAGCCGATCACCGACAACTCGCTCGGTACGCGAATATTGCGCTCGGCGGCGGCCCGGAGCACGCCGATGCCGATCATGTCGTTGGCCGCAAAAATGGCGGTAGGCGGGTTGTTTTCCAGCAAAATTGCGGCGGCACTGTAACCGCCGGTGCTGGTGAAATCGCTTTCCAGCATGCGCTCGGGAGAGACTTCGACGCCCGCCTCCTTCAAGGCCCGGCGATAACCCGCCAGACGCATCTGCGCCACGCTGGTGTTTTCCGGCCCGCTGATCGTGGCGATATCCCGGTGCCCCAGTTCCAGCAGATGCCGGGTCGCCAGATACGCGCCGTATTCATGGTCGATGCGCACCAGGTCCGCATCGATACCGTCCAGTCCGCGGTCGACGATCACCATGGGCGTACGGACGCCTTTAAGACCTTGCACCAGGCGACTGTCGCCGCCGGCCGAGGCGACAATCAGGCCGTCGATACGTTTTTCCAGCAGTACACGCAGATAGCTGCGCTGCTTGTCCGGATTGTCGTCGGAGTTGCACAGGATGACGCAGTAACCGTTTCGCTCGCAGTAATCCTCGATGCCCCGGGCCAGTTCGGCGAAATACGGGTTGAGGCTGTTGGGCACCAACAGGCCGATGGTCGCCGTGGTCTTGGCCTTGAGCGAACGGGCTACCGCACTGGGAACATAGTCGAGGGTCTGGATGGCCGCCTCGACCTTGATCCGGACTTCTTCACTGACCGGGCGGGTCTTGTTCACCACATGGGAAACCGTGGTGTAGGAAATGCCGGCAAGGGCTGCCACATCTTTGATCGTCGCCATGACTCAGGTCCGCCGGCTTGCGCGTTGACTGCGATAGGTGTCCAGCACCACCGCCACCACGATCACCGCGCCGGTAATGATGCGTTTGGTTGGCTCGGTTGCGCCGATCTGCGCCAGCCCCGCGGCCAGCACGGAAATGATCAGCACACCAAAAAACGTGCTGATCACCGAGCCGCGCCCGCCCATCAGGCTGGTGCCGCCGATCACGACAGCCGCGATCACTTGCAACTCAAGACCGGAGCCGGCATTCGGGTCGGCGGCTTCCAGGCGGGAAATCTGGAACAACGCGGCAATACCGGCCAGCAACCCCATCAGGCTGAAAACCAGGATTTTGTAGGGCTTGGGATTGATCCCCGCCAACCGCACCGCCTCTTCGTTGGTGCCGATACCGATCAGGTAGCGACCGAACACCGTGCGGGTCAACACGGCCTGGGCGATGAAAATGATCAGCAGCGCGATGATGAACGACGGTGAAATGCCGAAAGCGATCGGGTTGGACAACCAGGCGAACGCATCGCCGATGTAGGCCGTACGCGAGCCGGTCATCTGGTACGCCACCCCGCGAGCCATTTCCAGCACGCCCAGGGACACGATGAACGACGGAATCCGCCAGGCCACCGTGATCGAGCCGGTGATGGTACCGGCGAGCGCCGCGACGGCCATGCCCAGCAGCGCCGCCGGCAGAACGCCCCAGCCCCAGCCAAGCATCGCCACGCTCACAGTCGAGGCCGCCAGCGCCAGCACCGAGCCCACCGACAGGTCGATGCCACCGATGATCAACACAAAGGTCATGCCGACCGCCAGCACCATCAGGTCCGGAATCTGGTTGGCCAGAGTGCTGAAAGTATCGTAGGACAGGAAATGACTGCTCAACACCGAGAACAGCACGATCATCGCCAACAAGGCACCCGCCAGCCCCAGGTAAGTGCCCAGGCCGTAGAAGTTGCCACTGCGTGTGCCGGCGAAAGAAGCGGTTTTCATGGAAGATCCCTAGGCGCGGCTTCAAAGAGCTGCGCATCACGTTTTTGGTAGCCGGCAAAAGCAGCGGCGAGCAACTCATCCTGGGTCCAGCTGTCGCGATCGAACGTATCGATCAGGCGCCCCGCCGACAGCACGCCGATCCGGTCGCAGATCAGCATCAGCTCGCGCAAGTCGCTGGAAACCACCACCAGTGCCTTGCCCTGGCGGGTCAATTCACCGAGCAGGTTGTAGATATCGAACTTGGCGCCGACGTCGATGCCGCGGGTCGGCTCGTCGAACAGCAACACCGAGCAGTCGCGCTCCAGCCAACGGCCGATGACGACTTTCTGCTGATTGCCGCCGGAAAGCTCGGACACCAACTGAGCCGGACCGGAGCTGCGAATGCGCATGGCATCGATCTGACGCTGGGCCAAGGCGTTTGCGCGATCGTTGTCGACCAAGCCCGCGCTGGAGATGCCGGGCATGTTGCCCAAGGCGACGTTGGCGCCGATCGATTGGGTCAGCAAAAGGCCTTCGCCCTTGCGATCTTCGGTGATCAACGCAATGCCATGCCCGACCGCATCCACTGGCGAACGGATACTGACGACCTGTGCCGGCGACCCCAGGGCAATCGCGCCGCTGTCGGCGATATCGGCACCGAAGATCAGGCGCAGCAACTCGGTACGCCCCGCGCCGATCAAACCGGAAATCCCGAAAATCTCTCCGGCACGGACCTGGAACGACACGTCGCGAACCTTGTCGGCACGGTTCAGGCCGTTGACCGTCAACACCGGAGCGCCGATCTTGCGCGCCCCCATATCGATGTGTTCGCCGAGCTCGCGCCCGACCATCAGGGTGACCAGTTGCTCGCTGTTGTAGTTGGCCATAGGCTCGACGCAAACCAGGTTGCCGTCGCGCAGTACGGCAATGCGCTGCGCGACCCGCGCCAGCTCTTCGAGGCGGTGGGAGATGTAGATGATCGATACGCCGCGAGCCTGCAGACGGGTGATCTGCTCGAACAGCATTTCGACTTCGCGCGCAGTGAGCATCGCCGTCGGCTCGTCGAGAATCAGCACATGACAATCACCAATCAGGTTGCGGGCAATCTCCACCATTTGCTGGTGCCCAATGCCCAGTTCGCCGACCAGGGTGTCCGGGTCAATGGCGTCGAGCCCGACATGCGCCATGGCTTCGATTGCAGCCTTGCGCAACTGCTTGCGGCTGATCCAGCCACCTTTGCTGGGCAGGTTGTCGAGAAACAGGTTTTCCGCCACCGACAAGGTCGGCAGCAGATTGAGTTCCTGCATGACCATGCGGATACCCAGCGCTTCAGCCTGAGCCCGGCTACCCGGACGATAGTCCTGCCCCTGAAACTGCATCTGGCCGGTGGTCGGCGTGACCAGCCCGCCAATAATCTTCGAAAGCGTGCTTTTGCCTGCGCCGTTCTCGCCGGTCAACGCCAGCACTTCACCGCGCATGAGCGTCAGGTCGATGCCGGTCAGCACCGGTTGAGCGTAGGTCTTGCCGATACCGCTGACCGAGAGGACAGCGTTCGGGACGGAAACTGACATAAAAACTCTCCATGCGCTCGTCCGGTTGGACGAGCGCCGCTGCGTCGCCAGAAGGCTATTTGGTGACCAGTTCTACCGGCGTTTCGATCACGCCATTGGCACCGTCGTCGACCTTCTCGCCCTTGAGAATCTTCAATGCAGTCTCGATGCCGAACACCGCCTGTTTAGCCGCAAACTGGTCCGCCGTGGCCAGCACGCGACCATCCTTGAGCATTGGCTGGATGGCATTGATGTTGTCGTAGCCGACCACTTGCACCTTGCCGGCCTTGCCCGCGGCGCGCACAGCAGACACCGCACCGACCGCCATGCTGTCGTTGCCGGCCAACAGGGCCTTGGTTTGCGGGTATTCGCTGAGAATCGACGCGGCGACCTTGTTGCCCTTGTCGATCTCCCAGTCACCGGATTGCACGGACACGACCTTGATTTGCGCCGCCTCCATCGCATCCTTGAAACCTGCGGTCCGCTGCTGGGCATTGGTGGTGGTGGACACACCTTCGATGATGCCGACTTCGTCACCGGCCTTCAGCTGTTTGGCCAGGTAATCGCCCACCAGCCGTGCGCCCTTGCGGTTGTCCGGGCCTACGAACGGAACATTGATGTTTTTGCTTTTGACGACGGCGGGGTCCAGCTGGTTGTCGATGTTGATCACGGTGATACCGGCATCGATGGCTTTCTTGATCACCGGGACCATGGCTTTGGAGTCTGCCGGTGCAATCACCAGTGCATTGACCTTGGCCAGGATCATCTGCTCGACGATGCGCGTCTGGCCAGCGGTGTCGGTTTCATCCTTGATGCCGTTGGAGATGAGCTCGAATTCGCCGGAGTGATCTTTCTGGTAAGCCTTGGCGCCGTCTTCCATTGTCAGGAAGAACTCATTGGCCAGGGATTTCATGACCAGTGCGACTTTCGGTTTTTCAGCGGCTTCAGCAAAAGCCGAGGAGACAGGCAATGCTGCGGATGCGGCGGCCAGCATAGCGACAGCGAGAAGACGTCCAGCGAATGGCAGCTTCATGGGTTCACTCCGATCTTATGATTATTGTGAGCAACGCTTGCGCCGACGTAAGCTTCACGACCCACCTCGATGGAAAGCCATCACTGGAGTCGCGCAAACGTTTGCGTGAAGCAAACTATGCGAACCCTGCCGGTATTTGTCAACGACCCGAAAAGTGCTTTCAGAGATGTTCAGCGAAAAACGGCATCCAGTTCACGCCGTGGTGTTGACTAGCGATCCCGTGCCAGAACCCTTGGCCAGCTCTTTGATCAGACTCGCACTCACTTGCAGGATGGCGCCGTTGGTGTCGGCAACCTGCCCCTGAATGGCCGCTACTGCCGTGGTCTTGGCTTGCGGAGTCGGATAGGACGCCGCCTGGGCCTGCGCCAGTTGCTGCTGTTGCTCGCGCAATTGCTGCTGAAGCTCCTGCAAACGCTTGAGCAGGATCTTCACCGCAACGCTGGTGTTATCGCTATCGCTGGTTTGCGACTCGGCCTGTGTGCCGGCACTCTCCCCCAGACCTACCGGACCGGTTTTAACCTGGGTGCCGTCGCCGTCCTTTACACCCAGCGCTTTGGCAGCCGCATCCTCAGTCGCATCGCCCAAAGCGCGAATGGTCGCAGCAGACTTCCCCCCGATGGTGATGCCCGCGGCATTCGGGAAGCCAATAGATAACGACATGTGAACTCCTGAAGAAAAAGATCCCTTGAAGGAGCATCGACCGACACGGGCGTTTCTTTAGTCGTGACGGATGATTTGACCCGTTGAAATCTTAAACAAGACCGCGATCCGTTTCGGAGAGCCGAACGCGAAAGTTAAACATGTTCGGCATTCCGGACGCCCCGCCCCCGAAACCGGTCCGAACACAAACAACAATATCGTTACAAATCATTAACTTAAGCTGTTTTTTCGATTCCGGGTATTACTGGTACAGATCCTGCTCTTCCCCTCGCACCCCCAGCGTTCAGATTCGCCTGGGGCTAGATGAACTTGCATCTGCACCGCCTCACAACCAGAAGAGAAAAATAATGACATCTGCACTCAAGAACTTTGTTCCGGGCGCCTTGGCCCTCCTGCTGCTTCTGCCCACCGCCCTTCAGGCCAAAGAAGCCGAAACCCAACAGAAACTGGCCAACGTGGTGATCCTGGCCACCGGCGGCACCATTGCCGGCGCAGGGGCCAGCTCCGCCAACAGCGCAACCTATCAAGCGGCGAAAGTCGGCATTGAACAGTTGATCGCTGGCGTTCCCGAGCTGAGCCAACTGGCTAACGTTCGCGGCGAACAGGTCATGCAGATCGCCTCTGAAAGCATTACCAACGAAAACCTGCTGCAGCTGGGTCGCCGTGTGGCTGAACTGGCCGACAGCAAAGACGTCGATGGCATCGTGATCACTCACGGCACCGACACCCTGGAAGAAACCGCGTACTTCCTGAACCTGGTGGAAAAAACCGAGAAGCCAATCATTGTCGTGGGCTCGATGCGCCCGGGCACCGCGATGTCCGCCGATGGCATGCTGAACCTGTACAACGCGGTGGCCGTGGCCAGCAGCAAAGACGCGCGGGGCAAAGGCGTGCTGGTGACCATGAACGATGAAATCCAGTCGGGTCGCGACGTCAGCAAGATGATCAACATCAAGACCGAAGCGTTTAAAAGCCCCTGGGGTCCGCTGGGCATGGTGGTAGAGGGCAAATCCTACTGGTTCCGCCTGCCGGCCAAGCGCCACACCATGGATTCCGAATTCGACATCAAGACCATCAAGAGCCTGCCTGACGTCGAGATCGCCTATTCCTACGGCAACGTCAGCGACACTGCTTACAAGGCCCTGGCTCAATCCGGCGCCAAAGCCATCATCCACGCTGGCACCGGCAACGGCTCGGTATCGTCGCGGGTAGTTCCATCCCTGCAAGCCTTGCGCAAGGATGGCGTGCAGATCATTCGTTCCTCCCACGTCAACGCCGGCGGCTTCGTATTGCGCAACGCCGAACAGCCTGACGATAAATACGACTGGGTCGTGGCTCACGATCTGAACCCGCAAAAGGCCCGGATCCTGGCAATGGTCGCGCTGACCAAAACCAATGACAGCAAAGAGCTGCAACGGATGTTCTGGGAATACTGATTCGCCCTCGCCCGACCGATCCGGTCGGGCACCCCGTGCGCCATTCGCCAGCCTTGGCGAGTGGCTGCCGCTGGATCTGACAAAAAAACTCCCTTCGTCTTACGCCAAACGGAACAAACCGCTGTCAGAGGATTTTCTTGAATTTTAAGCAGTTGCGAAATGGCCTACAGTTAAATACTGTATGCACGTACAGCTTAATAAGGATAATTCCATGGACACCACCTCTGCCTCTCCTGACACCTATGTACGCATGGGCCTGCGCGTTCAGAAAATCATCAACTCTCCCACCGCACAAAAGGCCAGGGCAGCACTGATCTTCCGCCTTCCTGACGAGCCGGTGGATGAGTGGGAACGCTTGCTGGAAGAAATCGACGAGAACGACAACGTCACCCTCGCCTACCGCGACGATGGCGGCGTGCAGATTTTCTGGGTTGTGCCGAAGGAAGATTGAGTCGATGAGTGTCCGCTGGCTTGCTTTGCTGTTCCTGTTTTTTGTCGTGGGTGCGCAAGCCGACGCACCGCGCACCTTCACCGAAGCGAAAAAGGTGGCGTGGAAGCTCTACGCGCCCCAATCCACCGAGTTTTACTGTGGTTGCAAGTACACCGGCAACCGGGTGAACCTTGCCGCTTGCGGTTACGTGCCACGTAAAAATGCCAAACGCGCATCCCGCATCGAATGGGAGCATATCGTTCCGGCCTGGCAGATCGGCCATCAACGCCAGTGCTGGCAAGAAGGCGGCCGCAAGAACTGCACCCGCTACGATCCGGTTTACCAAAAGGCCGAGTCCGATCTGCACAACCTGGTGCCCAGCATTGGCGAGGTCAACGGCGATCGCAGCAACTTCAGTTTTGGCTGGCTGCCCGTGCAGTCGGGGCAATATGGTTCGTGCCTGACCCAAGTCGACTTCAAGGCCAAGAAAGTCATGCCCCGCCCTTCCATCCGCGGCATGATCGCCCGAACGTACTTCTACATGAGCAAGCAGTATGGTTTACGTCTGTCGAAACGGGATCGGCAACTGTACGAAGCGTGGGACAAAACCTATCCGGTTCAGGCCTGGGAACGGCAACGCAACCAGAGCGTGGCGTGCGTCATGGGGCGCGGCAACGAGTTTGTCGGCCCGGTAGACATGAAAGCCTGCGGCTGAATCCAGGCAATACCCGAAAATGAAAAGGCCTCGGGGCTGAGCACCCGAGACCTTTTTTATTTCTTGAGCATCCGCAATACAGAACGTTACAGAGCGGCCGGACGCTCAAGCACCAGCAATTCGATGTTCTGTTTCTTCGCGCGAGTGAGCGCGGCACGGACTTCATCCTGTTTGGCTTCGGCCTCGGCTTTCGAATTGAACGGCCCCATCAGGATTCGCGTATTGCCATTTTCCTTGACGACGCTGGACATGAAGCTGTGCTCGATCAGCCAGCCACTCAAATCGCTGACTGCCTGAGGGGTTTCACCTCGCACTTCAAGATCCCATTGCGGACCGGACACCGCCGCGGGTACGGCAGCCATGGCCGGTTCAGGCTTCGGCGCATCCACACTACTGCCCTCGCCACATCCCGCCAGCGCCAATATCGCGATTACCAAAACCATTTTGCGCACGGCGTTTCCCTCTAAATCCATAAAGCAGGGATTTTAACATCCATGAATACTTCACGAGTGCCGTAAAATGGGCTCAAAACAACGAGAATGATGGTTGCGGCCTCTGTATAGTTACGCCTTGGGAATTAATGCCACATCTGCACGTCAGAAAGAGGCACCCAAACCACGAGACTTCGCACTAATCTATACATACCACCGACCTCTGCACTGTCCGAATCAGGTGCCCCACAAAGCAATCAAGGAGAAGACCATGCTGATACTCACCCGCAAAGTCGGTGAAAGCATAAACATTGGTGATGACATTACGATCACCATCCTGGGCGTAAGCGGCCAGCAAGTCAGGATCGGCATCAACGCCCCGAAGGACGTTGCAGTGCATCGAGAAGAAATTTATCAGCGCATTCAGGCAGGCCTGACCGCCCCGGAAAAGCCACAACCCTGAATCCTGTTGCAGTCAGTAGCCAGCCCGTTCAGTCCGGAATCACGGCTGGCTAAAGATTCGGCATTGCATCGCTTCCGCCTGCGTTCCACACAAGCCTCCAAGGTCCGATACTAGCGACAAGCTCAACGCTCTGGCTGTCAGACATTTCCGGTTCGCCCTACGGAAGTACGCGTTAGCTGCGTGATCAACCAAACATCACGCCACGCGCCATACCCGTCGCCGCCACCACCATCAGCAGCACCAGCAGCGCCTCGACATGACTGATCCGCGCAAATAGCTTCGCACGGCCTGTATCGATCGCCACTTTACGGGCAAGCGCTATCCGCCATTTGATCAGCGTCACCATTGGCGCAATCTCCAGCAGCAAGATCAGGATGAACAGCGTCATCTTCAGATGAAACAGCGGCTGGTGCAGGTAATAGTCCGTGCCTTTCTCGTACCCGCCAAAGGCTCGCACCCCCCCGCTGATCAGTAAAACGACAGCTGAAATACCCCAGATATTGTCCGCCATCAGAACACTGCGCACTTGCGCGGCCCCATCGGCCAAACGCCGAAAAGCGGTACCTCGAACCAACACCGCCCAAAATCCCAAGGCAAATGCCAAAAGATGAACCGCCGCTAGAAACCAGTGAGTCAGCATCGAGAAACTCCTGCCAGGTCGAAGTTGTATGAGCCTGTCAGTAGTAGCCCATGAAATGGCTGCTTGCACGGCATCTGCGGACAATGCCCGGAACACAATATGACAGACCAACTAGACTCCACTGCGCTGGCATTGAGTGTCCGTGACAGTACCAGCCCCAACGACAACTCACTCTCACCGCATTGAACTGAGTAAACAAAATCATGTGTGAATCATGTGATTCAAGCTCTGCTTCAAACTCAACAGGCCGTCGTCGATTTCTTCAATTTGCCGGGTTGAGCGCAGGCGCCCTGCTGCTGACCGGCACACTGCCCGGCAAGCTCATCCAGGCAGCCGAAAAAGCGTCAGCCCCACCAAAACCTCAAAACGTAATCAGTCCCGATATGGCGTTGAAAAGACTGATGGAGGGCAATGAACGATATGTAAGCGGTACATCCACGACACACGATTTCAAGGCTGAGCGAGAGGCCCTGGTGTCCGGTCAAAATCCGTTCGTGGCAGTACTGAGCTGCTCTGACTCGCGGATCGCTCCGGAATACGCGTTTGATACCGCGCGAGGCGATCTTTTCTCCATCCGTGTCGCGGGCAACTTCGTGACCCCGGAAGGCCTGGGCAGTCTTGAATATGGGGTTGCCGTACTGGGCGCACCGCTGATTCTCGTACTCGGTCATGAGAGCTGTGGCGCCATCGAGGCAGGCATCAAGGCCGTCAAGGATCGGACGATTTTCCCGGGCCATATCCCGAAACTGACTGACGCACTCAAGTCGGCAATCGAGACAGTGCTGAAGCAACCCGGGAGCTTGATGGAAAACGCCACCGCGCAGAACGTCAAAAACTCTGTCAACAGCCTGAAACAGGCCTCGCCATTGCTGACAGATGCGCAGAGCAAGGGCAAGTTGAAGATAGTGGGAGGCATTTATCGCCTGGCAAGCGGCAAGGTAGAGTTGATCGTTTGAACCGCAACACGCACATCGCCCGCATCGGAACACAACCGCGCGTGCAAAGAGCCCAGCGCGATGGCTGGGCTCTGTTTATTTTCGATTTTCCATCATTTTGTCGGCGAGGGTTATAGCCCTCTCGATCAACAGGTTCTGCCTGTCTTCGTGCGTAGCACCGCCCACAACCGGGGCAGTCAAATTGCTTTCCGCAATTAATGCAGTGCAGAAATATTGATCCCAAACAGCCTTGTCCACAGATGCCTGCTTGCTGATTTGATCGACGTTCATAGGCGGCTCCTTTCGATGAGGCAGCCTTACTAGTTTACGCCTGAATGGCAAAGAATCCGGACTATCATCCACGGCGGCCCGCCATTCGTCGCCTACGAAAACACAACGAAGAATTCATTCATATCCGTGGCTTGAGGATTGCTAAGATCGCGCATAGCAGCGGCCGGAACGACATGATTCTGACGCAGTAGCCATTCAACCAATGCTTAAGGACTCCAGCGATACGCTTGGCCAGTCACCAGGAGATGTAACGTGTCAACGCTCAACGAAATCGCAATGAACCACGCAAGAATGGCCAGGGAAAAGGCAGCAGAATCGACCGAACCGAGCGAGCGGCAGCTCCAGATCGTAGGAAGCATCGAGGTACCGTCCATTGAAGTACAGCAAAACATCCCACTGCACCTGATCGCGGGAGTGCAGGAGGGACATCTTGCCCATGCGACGGGTTTCGCGCTCTGACCTTTTTTGAGGTTCTTCACGCAATCCCGGGAAACTGTAGGAGCCAGCTTGCTGGCGATGGACTCAAGTACGCCGCGTTTATCCGGTTCACACGCGTCTCGGAGCCACACGGGACTCACTCACCAACAAAAAAAGGCCCAACTTTCGGTGAGCCCTTCCAGACCGCCCGGTAGAGCGGATTTTGCTCGTTAGGCTCAATGACCAATTGATCGGTAGCCAAAAGCTACTTCGCGACATACCTCGCGCCGTGTGGATCGTTGAGTTTTGCCTGCAATATCCCCCACTCGCGCTGAATGATCGAATAAGGAATAAAAATGCTGATCCTCTCAGCCCCCTTTACGCCTGAGTTATTGCTCACATCGTTCAGAGTGGTTGAGTAGAAACCGATATTGATGCCGACAATACAGCCGTCACTGGTGAGGACCGGCCCACCCGACATGCCCTTGACCAGCGGGGCATCATGGATGGCATAGAGATCACCGCTGTGTTCGTCGGCATTGACGAAAGGCGTTTGATACACCTTGCCTTTCCCGGTAGTGGTCATGAGGTAAGGACTCGTCCCAACGGCAGTGATGCTCTCGCCCACTCGCGGTGCGCGCCATGGTGGGTAGCGGCCGCTGGCCTTGTGCTGGATGAAGACGAGATCGCAGCCTGTGCTGCAGCTGTACTTCACGTTGGGAATGAACGGAGTGTGGCGGGTGGTTACCGCATAGTCATCGTTCCATTGCACGGCCGAGGCCATGTATAGATACGGTGCGGGAAACCCCGAGTGGACTAAAAAGTATGAATCATTGGCAGGACCCGAAAAGTCAGGCTTTACGATGCCGTTGCATCCTGCAGTTACAGCTCCAATTAAAAAGTAGGCCATGATCTTGATCATGATATATCACCGACTTAATTGGGAGAATGTGACTGTTTTTTGTTGTCATTATTTTGGCTTTTGTCAGATTGCAGTACTCCTCGCCACTTGCTCTAGTTGGACGTTTTCTTACTTATGGCTGAGTTTGCAATGACGCGTATGAATAAATCGTGCTAATGCCAATTGCTTTTCGATCAACTTCAAAAGTTCAAATATTTGGCGCCTGAAAATTGTTAAAGACGAGAAAAAAAACCAGGCGTTGCTATCGACGCTTTCGTTAATGGCACCAACGATCATGGAAAGTGGCGCCTGCCTGAATCAATCGCCATGCCCGTCACCCACAAGAGCGACAAGTGCAAGCAGTCGCAAACGCAAGCGCAAGCGCAAGCGCAAGAACATTTATATCGAGTGCCTATACAACAGGTAACTCACCAATAGCAAACCCGGACCGTTTCAATATCGACGGAACGGGTTTTAGCGGTAGTACCAAGTCAACCAACCATTCTAAAGAGCAGTCACCCATAGAAACTCTGCCGGAGTTAAAGGCATGGTTATTTCTCACTGTTTTATTTATACGTCCAGGCACCAGAATATTAAGCCGTCACTGACAGGGTTAACGGTAAAACATTGGAGCCTGGCTTCATGCGCCGTTATGTAGTGGACACTACGAATATCACGATTGAATATCGGGTGATAACACCGGCTATAGGGGGGGGATCATGAGTATCGCCGCACAAGCGACGGCACAGTAACGGAGGCCGCCACCCCGGAAATGTCGAACTGGATCGAGCGGCGCGGATCGGCCGATGTCGCCGACAATGCGCGCAGTG
This sequence comes from Pseudomonas sp. GV085, assembly GCF_003050925.1. Classification (GTDB taxonomy): domain Bacteria; phylum Pseudomonadota; class Gammaproteobacteria; order Pseudomonadales; family Pseudomonadaceae; genus Aquipseudomonas. The sequence goes on from NZ_QAOV01000007.1 coordinate 229,156, forward strand.
CCCTGGAAGTGATCGACAGGAATGAAGAATTCATCAAGATGACGCTCGCGCTGATGATAGCGCCGGAGTGAAACACCTTTTACGGTCAGCGTCAGTGTGAGGCCCTCGTCTCATCTAAGGGAAAAAGCAGCCCACTAAGGTATTGCCCTAAAGACAGCTGTTTTCCAGGGGCTTACATTCGCTCACCGGCAAGGACGCATTTCAAACAAACACTCACGCCCAAGGCACCGAGTAAAATGCGTAGTTCAGCCTTCACCCTCGCAGCCATCATCTTCGCCACCCTTGCTATAGCGTTTTATGGTTGGTATCGCCACCTGCGAGATGATGAAGATGACCTCGTTTAGCCTGCGTTCCTCTCCCCACCCGGAAAACTATCTATCAAGCTCCCGCACATTGGTCGCAGCGACGGGAAGATACCGTGATGCGCCCAAACCCAAAACAACAAAAAAGGGCCCACCTTTCGGTGAGCCCTTCCAGACCGCCCAGCAGAGCGGATTTTGTTTGGTAGGCGCGATTGGACTCGAACCAACGACCCCCACCATGTCAAGGTGGTGCTCTAACCAACTGAGCTACGTGCCTGCTGTGAGGCGGCATTCTACGGAATTCCGGAAGGGTGTCAACACCTTTTTTCGAGCTAACCCTATGAATATGCAAAATATTTAATTTTGCCGGTCCAAAGAAGATTTTCCGGGTGGCTGGCGGGCGATTTTCAACTCGGGTACGATCGGCGCACTCGTAAAATATATTAAACAGAGGCTGCAGGATGGCTAACACCCCCTACCCAGAGTCCTACTACGCCGCATCGGCCAATGCGGTTCCGCCGCGCCCGGCATTGCAGGATGATGTCGAGACCGATGTCTGTGTGATTGGCGCCGGTTATACGGGGCTGTCCTCTGCCCTGTTTCTGCTGGAGAGCGGCTTCAAGGTCACGGTGCTCGAAGCCGCCAGGGTGGGTTTCGGGGCGTCCGGGCGTAATGGTGGGCAGATCGTTAACAGCTATAGCCGCGATATCGATGTCATCGAGCGCACGGTCGGTCCCAAGCAGGCCCAGTTGCTGGGGCAGATGGCATTCGAGGGTGGGCGAATCATTCGTGAGCGCGTCGCCAAATACAACATTCAGTGCGACTTGAAAGACGGTGGCGTGTTCGCCGCGATGACCGCCAGGCAGATGGGTCATCTCGAATCGCAGAAGCGCCTGTGGGAACGATTCGGCCATACCCAGCTCGAGCTGATGGATCAACGCCGCATCCGCGAAGTGGTCGCCTGCGATCAATACGTCGGCGGGATGCTCGACATGAGTGGCGGCCACATCCATCCGCTTAACCTGGCGCTGGGTGAAGCGGCAGCCGTCGAGTCCCTGGGCGGGACGATTTATGAGCAGTCGCCGGCGGTACGCATTGTGCGCGGCGCCAACCCTGTTGTGCACACGCCGCAGGGCAAGGTCCGGGCTAAATTCATCATCGTCGCCGGCAACGCTTATCTGGGCAATCTGGTGCCGGAACTGGCTGCCAAATCGATGCCTTGCGGCACTCAAGTGATTACCACCGAGCCACTGGGCGAAGAACTGGCGAAGACCCTGCTGCCTCAGGATTACTGCGTCGAAGACTGCAACTACTTGCTCGACTACTACCGCCTCAGCGGCGACAAGCGTCTGATCTTCGGTGGCGGCGTGGTGTACGGCGCGCGGGATCCGGCGAACATCGAAGCGATCATTCGACCGAAGATGCTCAAGGCGTTCCCGCAACTCAAGGACGTGAAAATCGATTACGCGTGGACTGGCAACTTCCTGCTGACCCTGTCGCGCCTGCCCCAGGTCGGACGCCTGGGCGACAACATCTACTACTCCCAGGGCTGTAGCGGCCATGGCGTGACTTACACGCATTTGGCGGGCAAGGTACTGGCCGAAGCTTTACGCGGCCAGGCAGAACGTTTTGACGCCTTTGCCGACCTGCCCCACTACCCGTTCCCCGGCGGACAAATGCTGCGTACCCCGTTTGCGGCATTGGGCGCGTGGTATTACGGATTGCGGGACAGGTTCGGGTACTGACTGCTAAATCAAAAGGCCCGCTGCGATGCGTAATGCTGTTCAGTTAAGCGAATGCGGTCTCTGTAGGAGCGAGCTTGCTCGCGATGGTCGTTAACGATAACGCGTATTTACTGGCTAAACGCGGCGCTCTCGAGTCCATCGCGAGCAAGCTCGCTCCTACATGGGAATGCGTTCGGCGTAAGAGCTGCCGCAGGTCGTTAACGATAACGCGTATTTACTGGCTAAACGCGGCGCTCTTGAGTCCATCGTCGGAACGCCGCCCGGAGCAAGCTCGCTCCTACATGGGAATGCGTTCGGCGTAGGAGCTGCCGCAGGCTGCGTTCTTTTGATCTTAAAGACGATTCCGTGGGATACCGCTGCGAATCCGCAAAATGTCCGCCAGCACCGCCAAGGCAATCTCCGCCGGCGTCTTGCTGCCCAGGTTCAAGCCGATCGGCGCATGAATCCGCGCCAACTCGATATCCCCCAGCCCACCAATACGCCGCAACCGCTCGAAGCGCTTTTGCGAGGTCTGCAGGGAGCCCATCACACCGATGTAAAACGCCTCGGTGCGAACAGCCTCCATCATCGCCAGGTCATCGATACGTGGATCGTGGGTCAATGCCACCACCGCAGTGTCGCTGTGACAGCCGCCGCTGGCGATGAACAGCGATGGCAGTTGGCGACGAATCTCCACGTTTTCCAGCACGACGCCTTCCAGCACTTCGTCTCGCGGATCACACAGAATCACCTCGAACCCCAGACCCACGGCAAACTCTGCACAGGCCTGGGCCACACTGGAATACCCGGCCAGCAGCAAACGCTGAGCCGCGCCGACGCGCACGCGCACCCGGTCGATTTCTCGCTCGATACGTACACCCTGCTCACGATCATCGAACAGACTGCGCGCACCGCTCTGCAAATCAACTTCACGGATCAACCGACGCCGGCCCGACAGCGCCGACTCCAGCTCGCGCAAATGCGCTTGCACCTCGCAATCGGCATCCAGCTTCTCGACCAGCACATCGAGCACCCCGCCACACGGCAGGCTGACGCGCGAGCGTGGGTCATCGCCTTCGCCGTAACGAACAACGCTGACCGGCTGCACAAACGCGCCCTCGGCGACTCGTTCGAGAAAGTCTTCCTCGACACAGCCACCGGACAGCGAGCCAATCCAGTGCCCATCAGTGTTCACCGCCAGCAGCGAACCCGGTGCACGCGGTGCCGAGCCGTAAGTGGCCAGCACCGTACACAACCAGATGCGCTGACCGGCCGCCGACCACTCCAGCGCCCGGCGCACCACTTGCAGATCGAGATGCTGCATATCAGTGGGCCTTGTGCTCGAGCGGCGCATCGGCCCGCAGCTTCTGCACGTCGTTCACCGCCAGATCATTCGGCTGACCGCCCCAACCCTGACGCAGGTAGTTCAGCAGATCCGTGAGTTGCTCGTCGCTCAACTTCCCGGCGAACCCTGGCATCGGTTGCATGCGTTCGAATCCGGAGAACTTCTGTTCACCGATACCGTCGTCGATCACCCGTACCAGGTTGCGCGGGTCTTCCAGACGCAACGTGGTGTTGCCGCGCATGGCCACGGCGATGTGCGGCTTGCCCTCACCGCCCGGCGCATGGCACCCGGCGCAGACATTCAAATATTCCTGACGGCCGCGCTGTGCACTTGGGCTCAGTTTGTCCAACGGCACTTCGGTGAGCACTTTCGCCGCAGGCGGCTGATCGCCGAGCAGGAAAGTCGCCATCGCCGCCAGATCCGGATCGCTGAGGCCCTGGGTGCTGTTGTGGAACACCGGGAACATCTCGTTGAACATCGTGCCCTGGGCGCTCATGCCGTGCTTGAGGAACGAGCTCAGGTCCTGATGATTCCAGCCACGGGCCGCCAGGTCATTAGCCAGCAGGCTTGGCGCCAGATAGCCATTGAGAATGCCTCCGGTCATGCGCTTGTCCTGCTGCATCGCACCGGGCAGGCCGCGCGGGGTGTGGCACTCGCCACAGTGCCCCAGCACGTCGACCATGTACTGGCCGCGCTTCCAGGCTTCGCTCTTGCCCTCGGCCGGCGCAAGCTTCACGTCCTTGCCGTACATCATGTTCCAGCCCATCAGGCCCAGGCGCACGTTGAACGGGAAGCTCAGGCTGGTGACCGGTGCGGCACGCTCGATCGGCTCGACGGTTTTCAGGTAGGCATGAATCGCGTCGGAATCTGCTCGCGGCATCAGGTGATACGAGGTGTAGGGCATCGCCGGATACAGGTTCGCCCCGTCGCGGCGCTTGCCTTCGGTCAACGCGGCGAAGAACTCGTCATCGCTGTACAAGCCGATGCCGTGCTCTTTGCTTGGGGTGATGTTGGTGCCGTAGATCGTACCGAACGGCGAAACGATCGGCAGGCCGCCCGCATAGGGCGCACCACCCGGTGCGGTGTGGCACGCCATGCAGTCGGCGGCGCGGGCGAGGTATTCGCCTTGCCTGACCTGCACATCATCGGCGTGAGCCGCCAGTACAGGCGCAGCCAGACCAACCGCCAACGCCAGGCGGCTAAGTAGAAGCTTCATGCTTAACCCTCCTTGACCAGGCCGAGATCGGTCAGCACGTTGCGGGTGGCGCTGTAGTAGCGCACATACCCGGTGCAACGGCAGATGTGATGACCGAGGCTGTCCTCGATGACTTTTTCCAGCTGGCTTTTGACGATGGGCTGACGCTGCAGCTTTTCCACCAGCACGGTCGCGGCATTGACGAAGCCCGGCGCGCAGTAGCTGCACTGGAAGGCGAACTCATCGACGAAGCGCTGCTGGATCGGGTTCAGCTCGGTGACCTTGCCCTGCTCGTCGCGGGTCGCATGGCCTTCGATGGTCCGTACCTTCTTGCCTTCGAAATAGTGCGCGCCGGTGATGCAGGTGCGTACTTCTTCGCTGGTGCCGTCCGGGTTGTCGACGATCACCACGCAGGCGTGGCAAATGCCCTGACCGCAGCCCAGGCGCGAACCGGTGAGGTTCTTGTATTCGTGCAGGTAGTCGATCATCGGCAGGTCATCAGGGATGTCCACCGGGCCGACGGATTGACCGTTGAGGGTCAGTTGAAGCGGACGGTTAGCCATTGAGGGCCTCCTTGATGCGTGCAGAAGTGATAGGCAGGTCGCGGACACGTTTACCGATGGCATGGGCCACGGCGTTGCCGATGGCACCGACTACCGGGATCATCACCACCTCGGCGATGCCCTTGGACGGGTCGCTCGGCGACAGTGGCGGCAGGATGTCCGCCGTCTGTTTCCACACCGCAACGTGACGCGCCATCGGCAGGCGGTAACGGTTGAAGTTCCAGTCACCCTCCCCGGGCCCGCCTTCGTACAACGGCATTTCTTCCATCAGCGCATGGCCGATGCCCATGGCGATCCCGCCTTCGAGCTGGCCCCTGACCAGTTCTTCCACCAGAACCCGACCGCACTCGACCCACGAGTGATGATTGAGCACCGACACTTCGTTCGAACCCTTGTTGACCTTCACTTCCACCAGCGTCGCCACCGGGCTGTAGTAAGTCACCGCCGCATTGTTCAGCTGGGTCGCCGGGTAGGCAATGCCCTGCCGATCCAGCAGATGGAAACCGGCGCTGTTCATCTGCGCCTTCTTCGCCTTCGGTGCGCCGTCGCCGTACTTCACGGCCAGGCCGTCGAGCGGCAAGCGCTCACGCACGCCGTCGATGCTGAACTCGGCCTCGGCCCAGCTCCAGCGGTTGAAACCGTGCACGGTGGCGCCGCTCACCAGGCCACGCTCGTGAACACGCTTGGCGAGCATGGCGAATGGCAGTGGCTCCATGCCGTTGGCCGTGAGCTTGCCATCGACCCAATGGGCGTCTTCGCGGCGCACCACGTAAGGGTTGGCCTGACCGCCGTAAGGGCCTTGGCGCCAGATCTCCAGCGCCGCCGGCCACAGGCCGTGGTTGAACAGCACGCGCGCCGCTTCACGGGTGGCGTGACTGAAGTAGTACGCCGAGTTGGTGGCCGACGAGGCCGAAGCGACCTTGCCGACCCAGCGTGGATTGCGCAGAAAATTGTCCTGCTCGGCCTGGCTCATGATGTACGGGTTGCCACCACTGATCAGCTGCAACTCTTTCCATTCGGTTTCGCCGGTCTTCACTTCGTGCGCCGGGAGACCAAGGAAGTCGGCCACGACCATGGCCTGCGAAGTGGACATGCCGGTGCCGATTTCGATACCGATGTGGCGCAGGCTGATGCGGCCTTCGGCAGTGAATTCAATGCTGGCCATTGGGGCTTCGGAACCGGTACCGAAGTCTTTCTGGCAAATGGCGAAACCGACGCCGTACCAGTTATCGGGGTCGGCGGCTTCGCGTTGTTTCTTGATCGCGTCGCGGTTTTTCCAGGTGTCGTGGACCGCCGCCTTGTCGAGAATCTCGTGCAGGCGCAAGGCACCGGCCGGAATCGCGCCCTGGGTGTTTTTCATGCCCGAGCGCAGTGCGTTCTTGCGGCGCAGTTCGATGGCATCGACACCGAGGCGGCCGGCGATTTCATCGACCATCATCTCGGTCGCCGCCATGCTCTGCAGGGTGCCGTAGCCACGCATCGACCCAGCCTCAACGGCGCGGGAGTGATAGGCCGTGACCTGCAGATCGTTCTGCGGCATGTAGTAGATCGACTGTGCGGCCGTGGCGCCCACCGCCGCCACGGACGGGCTGTAGTTGATTCGCCCGCCACCGTCGACGCTCATCTCGGAGCGGAAAATCTTGAAGCTGTAGTCGTTCTTGTCCACCGCCAATTGATAGCGAATGTCGAACGGGTGACGCTTGATGCCGCTCTGGAACTGCTCGTAGCGGTCGTTGGCCAGGCGTACCGGCACACCGGCGCCGTACAACGCGGCCAGCGCTGCGTAGTAGACGAAAATGTTGTGGTCTTTCGAGCCATAACCGACGGTGTAACCCGGGTGCATGTTCAGGTTGGCCAGGCCGAAACGCGACGGCGCGATCATCTTCGCGGTTTCGGTCGCTGTTTCCAGCGGGCACTGGGTGGCGACGACGAAATGCAGGGTCTTGGTGGCAGGGTCGTACCAGCCGTTGCCGTTGTCCGGCTCCAGGGCGGCCGGCTCGATCGACGGGGTCTTGTAGCGCTCGTCGAACACCAGCCAGTTGTCCGGCGGCGTGTCGATCTGTTGCTTCATGCGCTCGGCGTAGAACAACCCGCGCTCGGTCAGATTGCCGTGCAGGTTCGGCTGGGCATTCCACACCGGACGGCGATTGCGCAGCATCGGGAACAGGATCGAGTCCTTGAGGCTGGCGAACTCGTCTTCGTCCGCCGAGGTCGCGCCGCCAACGCGCACATAGCGGAAGCTGCCGTAAGGGTCGCCTTCGTAGAACGGCACCTGCGCACCGTAACGAATCGCCTTGTCATTGAATTTGAGTTGGTTCTTGGCCTGTCGGAAGCGCTCGAAGTCGTTCCAGATCAGGATCGCCACCGGGTGCCCGATGAACATCGGCACCTTGCCGGCCGGCAACAGCGGATCCGGGGCGTGCTCCTCAGGGAACACGATGCCGTCCTTGACCAGGTCTTCGGCGGTGACGATGCGGTCAGGCTGCAACCCGGTACCGAGCCATGAAAGGTCCAGACCCGCGTAGATGCGGTCCGCCTTGATGGTTTTGAGCAGCATGGCGTGACCCTGCTGCTGCGGCCAGCCCGGCATGTCCTTGGCGCGGATGTCGCGGGCAAAGACCTTGCTGCCGCAGACCTTGGACAAGGCATCGTTACGGGCGCGCGCCTTGCCGTTGTTGCCGAGCCACTGCTCGGACGGCACGGTCACGCTGTTTTCCATCAAGGCGGCCAGCGCCTGGCTGCTCAATGGCGTGAGCGTCACGCTCACACCCGCTACCAGCCCGCCCTGAAGGAACGAGCGCCGGGATATATCACGGTTGGACATGGATCATCCTCTGGGCGGTTATGGGGTCCGCCCTTCTGGTTATGTACTGGAAATCTCGAGTCTTGCAGAAGCCCTTTTCGACGATGCAAAGGGCTGTTGTTGACAGTGCAAAGCTGACCGAAAGGTTAAGTTTATAGGCTTATGACCTTACGGAAAACCGAAAACTGACCGACAAATCAAAAAAACGCGACTATTCGACGCAGCACGTTAACAGTAGCCGTGAATCTCGGTAGCGCGAGGCTGGAGGGGCGGCGCTGAACGACAGCGTCGCTAGCGCCCGATAGGCCATTCCGGCAAGGAGGCATGCAGGGAGGTCCGCCTGGAAAAAGGCGAGAGGAGAAAACCTGAATTTCAGACACAAAAAACCCCGGTCTTTCGACCAGGGTCTTTGCTATCGACTCGAAGTAACCAGTGGTTTCTTCGTAGCTCCAAGGCGTTCAGCGGGCCTCGGGGCAGATATGGCGCAGCGGACGGGACTCGAACCCGCGACCCCCGGCGTGACAGGCCGGTATTCTAACCGACTGAACTACCGCTGCGTATCGCTTTGGACTTGCGTCCAAGTAACTCGTCTGATTGAAAACTCAGTAGCTTTTCAATCTCGAGCCAGGCATGCCTGACTCGGAAAATATGGCGCAGCGGACGGGACTCGAACCCGCGACCCCCGGCGTGACAGGCCGGTATTCTAACCGACTGAACTACCGCTGCGCGTCGGTGGAGGCATTTCAGCCTACCTCTTGCTTTCGCAAGTATCTCGGGGAGTGGTGGGTGATGACGGGATCGAACCGCCGACATTCTGCTTGTAAGGCAGACGCTCTCCCAGCTGAGCTAATCACCCGTTTGCATCTCCGAGGCCGCGAAATTTACGCAGGTAGCGAACCTAAGTCAATAGCAGGATTGAAGTTTTTCTAAAAAAGACAAAATCATTTCATTCCGGCCAGTGTCGGCAACCATCAGTCCTCATCGCGAGCAGGCTCGCTCCCACAATAGAAAGCATGTTCTCTGAAGAAACGCGATCAACTGTGGGAGCGAGCCTGCTCGCGATGAGGACCTCACATACAACATCAATGTTGAAGACGGCCCCTGGTCTGTCACTCGCTGTAAATCATCTTCTTGGTCATGCCGCCATCGACCACAAATTCCTGGCCGGTGACAAACCCGGCATTTCTCGACAGCAGCCAGGCCACCATCGCCGCGACATCCTCGACCGTCCCTACCCTGCCCGCCGGATGCTGGGCATGATCGGCTTCGGTCAAGGGTTCGGCACGCCGCACCGAAGGATCGCGCGCGTCGATCCAGCCAGGGCTGACGGCATTGACCCGGATCTCCGGGCCAAGACTGATCGCAAGTGCATGGGTCAGAGCCAACAAACCGCCCTTGCTCGCCGCATAGGCCTCTGTGTCGGGTTCCGACTGCCCGGCGCGGGTCGAGGCCAGATTGACGATGGCACCGCTGTGAGCGCGCAGGTACGGCGCACAGTGCTTGGCCAGCAACATCGGCCCGCTGAGGTTCACCGCCAACACCCGATTCCAGTGAGCCAGATCGAGGCTTTCCAGGGTGATGTTGTGCGGATCGGCAACCGCGGCATTGCAGACCAGCGCATCCAGGCGCCCGAACTGGCCGAGCACCTCGGCCACCCCCAGCGCGACCTGCCCCTCGTTGGAGACATCCATGGTGATGAACCAGGCGCTGTCACCCAGCACCTTCGCCACTTTCGAGCCGCGCTCGCGGTCCAGGTCCGTCAACACGACTTGCCAGCCTTCGCTGATCAGCCAGGCCGAGATCCCCAGGCCAATGCCCCGCGCAGCACCGGTCACCAGCGCTACGCGACCATTCGAGCCGGTGGCCGGTGCAGACAAGTCGATCACAACGCAGCCAGGCCGCGCGCCAGATCGGCTTGCAGGTCCGCCACGTCTTCCAGACCGACCGCAACGCGGATCAGGCTGTCACGAATGCCTGCCGCTTCACGCTCTTGCGGCGCCAGGCGGCCATGGGAGGTGGTGCTCGGATGGGTGATGGTGGTCTTGCTGTCGCCCAGGTTGGCGGTGATCGAAATCAGGCGTGTGGCATCGATAAAGCGCCATGCGCCCTCTTTGCCGCCCTTCACTTCAAAACTGACGACCGCACCGAAGCCCTTCTGCTGGCGCAGCGCCAGTTCGTGCTGCGGATGGCTCTTGAGGCCGGCGTAATGGACTTTCTCGATGCCTTCCTGCTGCTCCAGCCACTCGGCCAGTTGCTGGGCGTTGGCACAATGGGCCTTCATCCGCAGGTTCAGGGTTTCGAGGCCCTTGAGGAAAATCCAGGCGTTGAACGGACTCAAGGTCGGCCCAGCGGTACGCAGGAAGCCGACCACCTCTTTCATCTGCTCGCTGCGACCGGCGACCACGCCACCCATGCAACGGCCCTGGCCATCGATGAACTTGGTGGCCGAGTGCACGACAATGTCCGCGCCCATTTTCAGCGGCTGCTGCAAGGCAGGGGTGCAGAAGCAGTTGTCGACCACCAGCATCGCCCCTTTGGCGTGGGCGATTTTCGCCAGTTCGGCGATGTCGACCAATTCAGCCAACGGGTTGGACGGTGATTCGACGAACAGCAATTTGGTGTTGGGCTTGATCGCCGCGTCCCAGCCGGACAAATCCGCCAGGGCCACGTAATCGACTTCGATGCCGAAGCGCTTGAAGTACTTCTCGAACAGGCTGATGGTCGAGCCGAATACGCTGCGCGACACCAGCACGTGATCACCGGCGCTGCACAGGCTCATCACCACGGCCATGATGGCCGCCATGCCGGTGGCTGTGGCCACGGCCTGCTCGGCGCTTTCAAGCGCAGCGATGCGCTCTTCGAACGCGCGCACGGTCGGGTTGGTGTAGCGCGAATAAACGTTGCCCGGCACTTCGCCAGCGAAGCGCGCAGCGGCGTCGGCGGCGGTACGGAATACATAGCTGGAGGTGAAGAACATCGGATCACCGTGTTCGCCTTCCGGCGTACGGTGCTGACCGGCGCGTACGGCCAGGGTATCGAACGCTACACCTTCTAGGTCGCTGTCCAGCCGACCGGCATCCCATTCCTGACTCATGCTGTCACTCCTTGCCGTGCTCTTGATAGATGAAAGTCTTTTTGCCAGATACAAAACCGGCCCCTCAGGGCCGGTAGTAACTCAGTTGTTGTACAGATCGATGATCGCACTGACTGCCTGCGTCTTGACCTTGGAGGCATCGTTGCGTGCCTGCTCGATCTTGTTCAGGTAAGCCTCGTCGACGTCGCCGGTGACGTACTGGCCGTCGAACACCGCGCAATCGAACTTGTCGATCTTGATCTTGCCGCCACCGACCGCTTCGATCAAGTCAGGCAGGTCCTGATAGATCAGCCAGTCGGCGCCGATCAGGTCAGCCACGTCCTGGGTCGAACGGTTGTGGGCGATCAGTTCGTGAGCGCTCGGCATGTCGATGCCATAGACGTTCGGGTAGCGAACTGCTGGAGCCGCAGAGCAGAAGTAGACGTTCTTGGCGCCAGCTTCGCGGGCCATCTGGATGATCTGCTTGCAGGTGGTGCCGCGAACGATGGAGTCGTCCACCAGCATCACGTTCTTGCCGCGGAATTCCAGTTCGATGGCATTGAGCTTCTGGCGTACGGATTTTTTCCGCGCAGCCTGGCCCGGCATGATGAAGGTCCGGCCGATGTAGCGGTTCTTCACGAAGCCTTCGCGGAACTTCACGCCCAGGTGGTTCGCCAGCTCCAGGGCCGCAGTGCGGCTGGTGTCCGGGATCGGGATGACCACGTCGATATCATGATCCGGACGCTCGCGCAGGATCTTCTCGGCCAGTTTCTCGCCCATGCGCAGACGGGCCTTGTAGACCGACACGCCGTCGATGATCGAATCCGGACGCGCCAGGTACACATGTTCGAAAATGCACGGCGTCAACGACGGGTTGGTTGCGCATTGACGGGTGTGCAGCTTGCCGTCTTCAGTGATGTAGACCGCTTCGCCCGGAGCCAGGTCGCGAATCAGGGTGAAGCCGAGCACGTCCAGGGAAACGCTTTCGGAGGCGATCATGTACTCGACGCCTTCGTCGGTGTGACGCTGGCCGAACACGATCGGACGGATGCCGTGCGGATCGCGGAAACCGACGATGCCGTAGCCGGTCACCATCGCCACGACGGCGTAGCCACCGACACAACGGTTGTGCACGTCAGTCACGGCGGCGAACACGTCTTCTTCGGTCGGCTGCAACTTGCCGCGCTGGGCCAGTTCGTGCGCGAACACGTTGAGCAGCACTTCCGAATCGGAACTGGTGTTGACGTGGCGCAGGTCAGATTCGTAAATCTCCTTGGCCAGTTGTTCAACGTTGGTCAGGTTACCGTTGTGCGCCAGGGTGATGCCGTAAGGCGAGTTGACGTAAAACGGTTGAGCTTCGGCCGAGGTCGAGCTGCCCGCGGTCGGGTAGCGCACATGGCCAATACCCATGTGACCGACCAGTCGCTGCATGTGACGTTGATGGAACACGTCACGCACCAGGCCGTTGTCCTTGCGCAGGAATAACCGGCCATCATGGCTGGTCACGATACCGGCAGCGTCCTGGCCGCGGTGCTGGAGGACGGTTAGCGCGTCATACAGCGCCTGATTGACGTTCGACTTACCGACGATACCGACGATGCCACACATGCGACGCAACCCCTACTTAATGGATCTGAACTGAACACAACTCACTGAGGCGTTTTGGCCATCGGCAAGAGGTGCTCCTTGAACGGGATATCAGCGGGTACGCTGATTCCGCTGGCAAGCCACTGACTGCTCCACCCGAGGATCAGGTTTTTGGACCAGTCGGCGACCAATAAAAATTTTGGCACGAGCTGTGACTCTTTCCACCACCCGTCCTGCTGTACCGGCCCCAGGCTCAACAGCCCGACGGCGATGACCACCAGCAACCCGCCACGCGCGGCGCCGAAGGCCATGCCGAGGAATCGGTCGGTCCCGGAGAGCCCGGTGACGCGCACCAGTTCGCCGATAAGATAATTGATCATCGCGCCTACGATTAAAGTGGCGACAAACATGATGGCACAGCCCGTGATTATACGAGCTGATGGCGTTTGAATGTACCCGCCGAGGTACTCGGACAGTGAGCCACCGAACATCCAGGCAACGACTCCTGCGATGATCCAGGTCAGCAGCGACAATGCTTCTGTGACGAAGCCGCGGCTCAGACTGATCAATGCGGAGATGGCGACGATCGCTACGATCGCCCAGTCAACCCAGGTAAATGGCACAGTGCAGCCTACAGACGGATAAGGCGGCGCATTTTAGCAGAGCCCGTGCTTATCGGTAAGCTGCTATTGCCAGTGCATTTCATATCGGGGCGATAGTTTTAGCCACGTTCCGGTTGAAAACGCACCACAAACCCCTTGAGATTCTGCTGGCGGTTCAACAAGTCACGCAGCCGGTCGGCTTCGGCGCGCTCGATCAGCGGCCCGACAAACACCCGGTTTTTGCCGTCGGCGGTACGAATGTAGGCGTTGTAACCCTGGCTGCGCAGGGTTTTCTGAAGTTTTTCCGCGCTTTCACGACTCGACAGGCTGGCCAGTTGCACCGACCAGCTGACAGACAAGCCATTGGCATCGACACGGCTTTGCGTGGTGTCCGGCTTGCCCGGTGCCGCGGTGATCGGCTGGGCAGGTGCTGTCGCAGGTTTGGCCGCCAAAGCCGGGACCGGCGCAGGCGCAGCCGGCTTGGCTGCTGGCGCTGGCGCTGGGGCTACCGGCGCAGTTGGCACCGCCGATTCCTGCTGGGCGATTTCGTCATCGCTCGGCACGGGTTCCTGAGGCAAGGCTTGCGGCTCGGGCACCACCACCGGCTCGACCTGTACCTGAGGCATCGCAGGCGCCTGCGGAGCCGCGGGCGCCTGGACCGTCACCTGGCGCTGTTCGTCCTGGCGGGAAAACAGCATCGGCAGAAAAATCACCGCCAGCGCGACCAACACCAGGGCGCCAACCATGCGCTGCTTGTATGCCTTATCCAGCAATGCCATTTGCCGCGTCCTCCGTGGAGCGCCGGGCCAGCCATTGAAGGGCCTCGGCGACACAATAAAATGATCCGAACAACAGGATTTCGTCGTTGCTCGTGGCCTGCGCGCACTGCCCTTCCAGGGCGGCCGCGACACTGTCGTATGACGTGACCGACGCACCAAGACCTTGCAACGCATCGTGCAGATCCGCAACCGAACGCGCCCGAGGCGAATCCAGAGGTGCAACGGCCCAGTGCTGGACACTAGCATTCAATTCGCCGACAACACCATCCAGATCCTTGTCCGCCAGCAGGCCGAAGACCGCCAGACGCTTGCCGACCGGCGGGCGACTGGCCAGACGACGCGCCAGATACTCCGCCGCATGCGGGTTATGCCCCACATCCAGCATTAGATTCAAGCGCTTGCCTTGCCACTCGAACTCACGGCGATCCAGGCGACCGACCACCTTCGTTGCCCGCAACGCCTCGATAATCTGCGCATCCACCCAAGGCAAGCCGAGCAGCAGGTACGCCTGCAACGCCAGCGCAGCATTTTCCATCGGCAGATCGAGCAGTGGCAGGTCGCGCAGTTCAACCGTGCGCCCTTGCGCATCGACACCGCGCCACTGCCAGTTGTGATCGGTCATACCGAGATCAAAATCGCGCCCACGCAGGAAAAACGGGCACTTGAGCTCGCGCGCCTTGTCCAGCAGAGGTTGTGGAGGATTCAGATCGCCGCAGAGCGCAGGCGCGCCCTGACGGAAAATACCTGCCTTCTCGAAGGCCACGGACTCTCGGGTATCGCCGAGGTAATCCGCATGATCGACGCCGATACTGGTGACCAGCGCCACGTCGGCGTCCACCACGTTGACCGTATCCAGGCGACCGCCCAGACCGACTTCCAGCACCACGGCATCGAGCCCCGAGCGCTGGAACAGCCAGAACGCCGCCAGGGTGCCCATTTCGAAGTAAGTCAGGGAAGTATCGCCGCGCCCGGCCTCTACCGCAGCAAAGGCCTCGCACAGCTCGGCATCCGTGGCCTCGACGCCATTAAGCTGTACCCGCTCGTTGTAACGCAGCAGGTGTGGGGAGTTGTAAACCCCCACTTTCAAGCCCTGGGCCCGCAGCAAGGACGCCACGAACGCACAGGTGGACCCCTTGCCGTTGGTCCCGGTGACCGTAATCACCCGCGGCGCCGGCTTGCCCAATCCCATGCGGGACGCTACCTGCTGCGACCGCTCCAGGCCCATGTCGATGGCCGAAGGGTGCAACTGTTCGAGGTAGGCGAGCCATTCGCCGAGGGTACGTTGGGTCATAGGCTGGCGGGTACCGGTGGAACCACGATCGGCTCGATAGGTGCAGCCACGAACTGCGGCGTTGGCAGACCCATCATTTGCGCCAGCAGGTTGCCCAGACGCGGACGCAGCTCCTGACGATCGATGATCATGTCGATGGCACCGTGCTCCAGCAGGAACTCGCTGCGCTGGAAGCCTTCCGGCAGTTTTTCACGCACGGTTTGCTCGATTACACGCGGACCGGCAAAACCGATCAACGCCTTCGGCTCACCGACAATCACGTCGCCCAGCATTGCCAGACTGGCGGAAACGCCGCCATAGACCGGATCGGTCAGCACGGAGATGAACGGGATGCCTTCTTCACGCAAACGCGCCAGCACCGCGGAGGTCTTGGCCATTTGCATCAGGGAAATCAGCGCTTCCTGCATCCGCGCACCGCCGGAAGCCGCGAAGCAGATCATCGGGCAGCGTTTTTCCAGGGCGTAATTGGCGGCGCGCACGAAACGCTCGCCGACGATGGCGCCCATCGAACCGCCCATGAAGGAAAACTCGAACGCAGAAACCACGACCGGCATGCCGAGCAAGGTACCACTCATGGAAACCAGCGCATCTTTCTCACCGGTCTGCTTTTGTGCAGCGGTCAGGCGGTCCTTGTACTTCTTGCCATCGCGGAATTTCAGACGGTCAACCGGCTCCAGGTCAGCACCCAGCTCGGTACGACCTTCAACGTCGAGGAAGATGTCGATACGGGCGCGGGCGCCGATACGCATGTGATGGTTGCACTTGGGGCAAACGTCCAGGGTCTTTTCCAACTCCGGACGATACAGCACAGCCTCGCAAGACGGGCATTTGTGCCAAAGACCTTCAGGCACCGAGCTCTTCTTGACCTCGGAACGCATGATCGAAGGGATCAGTTTGTCTACTAACCAGTTGCTCATGCTTTCTTTCTCCAGTACCGGCGGCCCGAACGCTCTGGTTCGCGGCCCCGTGTATGCCCTAGCGCTAAATTCATGTGTGCGAAGAGGGGTGATGGACTGCCACGGTCAGCGCGAAACATGACCTGCGTGCAACCACAAACCCTCGGAACTGCCTGCTGTGAGCAGTGCATCCGCTTTGTACAGTGCAGTGGACGGCGGCAGTCTGCCAGCCGTCACATCAACAGGTGCTACCACGTACCGCTTTGATAAATGCCTGAATCTTTGCGTGATCCTTGATGCCCTTGCTCGCCTCTACCCCGCCGCTGACATCCACGGCATAAGGCCGGACGCGCGCAACCGCTTCGGCGACGTTATCCGGCGTCAGACCGCCCGCCAGAATGATCGGCTTGCTCAAGCCTTGCGGTATCAGTGACCAGTCAAATGCCTCGCCGGTTCCTCCGGGAACGCCTTCGACATAGGTATCGAGCAAGATCCCGCTGGCACTGGCATAGGCATCACAGGCTGCGGCGATGTCATCACCCGCCTTGACCCGCAGCGCCTTGATGTACGGACGATGCCAACCTTCGCACTCGGCCGGGCTTTCATCGCCGTGAAATTGCAGCAGGTCCAGAGGCACTGCGTCGAGAATTTCACCCAATTCGCAACGGCTTGCATTGACGAACAAGCCCACGGTGGTTACGAACGGCGGCAGCGCCTTGATGATCGAGCGCGCCTGCTGGAACGTCACCGCACGAGGGCTTTTGGCGTAAAACACGAATCCGATGGCATCCGCCCCGGCCTCGACGGCTGCCAACGCATCCTCTATGCGGGTAATCCCACAGATCTTGCTGCGAACGGCTGACATGTCGACACAACTCCAAGACAAATCCGGGAAAGTCCCGGATGTTAACAAAAGCATTCGAGGGCGTCAGCCGCCAAGTTCCGAGAAACCTGTCAGGAAGTGTGGACCGATGTAACGCTCGGGCAATTGGAACTCGTCGCGGTATTCAACCTGAACCAGATACAACCCGAACGGATGCGCCGTCACGCCGCCGGACCGCCGAATCCGGCTCTCCAGCACCTCTTTCATCCACTCCACCGGGCGCTCTCCGGCGCCGATGGTCATCAGCACGCCGGCGATGTTGCGCACCATGTGATGCAGGAAGGCGCTGGCGCGAATATCCAGCACGATCATCTTGCCGTGACGGGTGACGCGCAGGTGGTGCAGCTCCTTGATCGGCGACTTGGCCTGGCACTGACCGGCGCGAAAAGCGCTGAAATCATGGGTGCCGAGCAGGTACTGGGCGGCCTCGGCCATGCGCTCGACGTCCAGCGGACGGTGGTTCCAGGTCACTTCTTCGTTCAGGTGTGCGGGGCGGATCTGATCGTTGTAGATAACATAGCGATAACGCCGGGCGATGGCCTTGAACCGTGCATGGAAATGCGCCGGCATGACCTTGGCCCAACTGACACTGACGTCGTGGGGCAAGTTGATGTTGGCGCCCATGGTCCAGGCCTTCATCGAACGCTCGACCCGGGTGTCGAAATGCACCACCTGTCCGCAGGCATGCACCCCGGCATCGGTACGCCCGGCGCACATCAGCGAAACGGGTGAATCGGCGACTTTGGACAGGGCGTTTTCGAGGGTTTCCTGCACGGTGAGCACCCCGGACGCCTGGCGCTGCCAGCCGCGGTAGCGCGAGCCCTTGTATTCGACGCCCAGCGCGATGCGGAAAAAGCCGTCGGCTGCCATTTCGGCGGCCGGGTTATCTATATTTGCCAAGGTGGGACAGCCTGCTGATGTACCAAAGGCGGGCATTATAAGGCCGCCGGGCGGGGATGCCAGAGGGATCTCCATTGACTGCACCGGCCCTTTCGCGGGCAAGCCCGCTCCTACAGTGCTCTGTGGCGTTCGCAAAACCTGTAGGAGCGGGCTTGCCCGCGAAAGGGCCGGAACAAACGACATCAATTCATGGACCAAACAAAAACGGCAGCCTCAATGGGCTGCCGCTCTTTTTACAACCTACCAATCACTCAAGCCAGGCGCGAAAGCATTTCCTCGGCTTCACTCTTCTGTTCGGCACTGCCTTCGCTCACCACCTCATTGAGGATGTCGCGAGCGCCATCGCTGTCGCCCATGTCGATATAGGCCTGAGCCAGATCGAGCTTGGTGGCGGCTTCGTCAGTGCCCGAGAGGAAGTCGAAGTCATCATCGTCGCCCAGCGCGGCATCTGCTTCGGTGAAGGTCGGCTCGCCGATGCTGCTGGACAAGCTCTCCAACTCGGCGTTGACATCATCCAGCTCTGCCGCGAAGGCATCCGGTGCGTCCATTTCGTCGGCCAGCGACAGGTCGAAATCGGCCGGCAATTCCAGATCATCCAGTGCGACCTCGGGAACGGCCGGGGTTTCGGCAACTGGAAAGTCCTTTACGCCTTCGTCCAGATCCAGCAGGAAATCGTCTTCAGCCAGCATCGCCGGCAACGGTTCTGCACCGAGATCCAGGTCGAGGTCGAAGTCCGACAGATCGTCGAGGTTTTCCTTGATTTCAGTCTGTTGCTGCAACACCGACTCAAAACTCAGATCGTCGTCCAGCGGGAATTCATCCAGGTCTGCCAGCGCCGCCACTTCAGGCTCCGGCGCAGGTACAGGCGCCACAGGCGTGATCGCGTCCAGATCATCCAGGCTCAGGTCGAAGGCGCTGTCGAGGTCATCCTCGAACGGCGCTGGCTCCGGTACCGGTGCTTGCGGCTCATCGAGCAACAGATCCTTGACGTATTGCGCATCCAGCTCGGCGGCAACGGCGGCTGCGGCGATGCCACCGGCAGCCACCAGCGCCATGGCCGGGAAACGGCTTTTGAGTTTTTCAACCTTGGCGAAGTTGTCGCCATTGGCCACCAACTGACGCTCCTGGCCGACGAACGCATCGCGATCGCCTTGCTGTCCGTAGACCTCCATCAGTTTCAAGCGCAAATCGCTGCGCTGAGGCTCTTGCTTGACGCCATCCTCCAGCAACGCGGCAGCCTGATTCAAGCGACCGGCATTGATGTGCGACTGAGCCTGGCTCAACACATCATCGGAACGCTCGGCAGCCGGCGCCACCAATGGCGCGGCGATCGGCGTGGTCATCACGACTGGAGCGACTACCGGCGCTGGCGCGGGAGCAGGCGCCGGAGCAGTCGCCAGCTTCGCGCTCGGCAGTGGAACTTCCAGGCCTTCGAAGCTGCTTTCCGGCAAGTCGAAATCGGCCGAGAACGGCTGCTCTTCGGCCAAGGCACGGGCCATGCGCAAATGCTTCTCGGCTGCTTGCCGGGCTTTGCGGCGGCGCGCCAGCAACAGCAGCAAGAGCAGCAGAATCACCGCGCCGCCACCCACCAGGCCCAGCAGCACCGGATTGGTCAGCAACTCATTGAACTTCTGATCGTCGGACGTCGCTGGAGCTGCCTCGGGCGGTGTAACCACTGGCGCAGTTTCAGCCGGAGCAGGTGCCGTGGCCGGGTTGGCAGCAAGTTCGGCCGACATTGCCGGAGCCGTCGCAGCAGCCGGGGCGCCATTTGCGCCCTCGGCCTGCAACTTGGCCAATTGGTTGTTCTTCAGCTCGATCAGGCGCTGCAGCTTGTCCACCTGGCTTTGCAGGTCGGCCATGCGGCTCTTCAGCTCGGCGTTATCACGACGACTGGTGTCGAGGCTTTCCTGGGTCACCGCCAGCTTGTTGCTGAGGGCCCTGGCATCGCCGGCAGGTCCTTTGCCACGGTTCTTGCCGGACTCGGCAGAAACCAGGCTCAGCTTGTCAGTGGCCGCTTGAACCGGAGCACCATCGGTGCGTGCGCGATTGGTGGCGTCGAGCTGTTGCTCTCCTGCCCCGGGTTTCGCCACATAACGACGACCCTGACGCCAAGCCTTGTTTTGCGCGGCCACTTCGGCAATGGCCTTGGGTTGCGGCAGGCCGGCGCTTTGCGCCTGGTCCGGCAGGCGCAGCACCTGGCCGGTTTTCAAGCGGTTGATATTGCCGTCAATGAAGGCGTCCGGGTTCAGCGCCTGGATGGCCAGCATGGTTTGCTGGATCGAACCGCCATTACGCGCCTTCGCGGCGATTTCCCACAGGGTATCGCGCGGTGTGGTGGTGTATTGGGACGCTTTGGTCGCACCGGTGACGGGCGCGGCAACCGTTGACGTTGGTTGCGCTGCCGCTTCAGCGGTTTGCGGCGAGAATTTGGACGGATCGAGCAGCACACTGTAATCGCGCAGCAAACGACCGTTCGGCCACATGACCTGAACCAGGAACTTCACCATGGGTTCGGAGAGTGGCTTGCTGGAGGTCACGCGCAGGATGCTTTTGCCGCTGGCGTTTAGCACCGGAGTGAAGGTCAAGTCGTTCAGAAACGCCTGGCGGTCGACACCGGCCTTGGCGAAGTCGTCTGGTGAGGCCAGGCTCGGCACCACTTCGGCAGCGGTGAGATCCTTGACATCGAGCAGCTCGATTTCCGCTACCAATGGCTGGTTGAGCGTCGATTTCAGGGTCAACTCCCCGAGCCCGAGGGCATGCGCCATACCGGAGGACAGCGCCGAGGCGGCCGCTATTGCTAACACCAGTTTGCGAACTTGAACCATTAGCTCTTCCTTAGTTTGAACATTCCTCGGCCAGCGAGAAGATATTGATAGTCGCTGCCGTAAGGCATTGCGCGCAACGGCGAGGGTCGTCGCGCGTAATCATTCGACAAATTGTTGCAAAGTATCTTTTACAGCAGGTCTTTAAGCAACAACTCGGCCAGCTGCACAGCATTGAGCGCGGCGCCTTTGCGTACGTTATCTGACGTCAGCCACAGATTAAGTTCCGACGGGTCGTCGATACCCTGGCGAACCCGACCGACGTAGACCACATCCTGCCCTACCGCATCGCCCACCGGGGTCGGGTAATCACCGGCCTCCACCAGCTCGATGCCGGGTGCGTCTTCCAGGGCCGCATTGACTTTCGCCAGGTCGATTTCACTCGCGGACTGCAGGGTCACGCTATAGCTATCGCCAAAAAACACCGGGGCTTGAATGCATGTGACGGAAATCTTCAATGACGGCCGCGCCATGACCTGGCGCAGCTCACGCACCAGGCGCTTTTCCAGCAACGTATGACCTTGCTCATCCGGTTTTCCGACCTGGGCCAACAGGTTGAAGGCCATCTGCCGATCAAAGAATTTCGGCTCCAGCGGCCGCACATTCAGCAGCTCGGCAGTCTGCCGCGCCAGCTCGCTCACGGCCTCGCGGCCCTGGGCCGATACCGCGAGGCTGGCGGTCAGGCTGATGCGCTGCAAATCGAGCAAATCCATGAGCGGCGCGAGCACTACCGCCAGCGTGGTGGCCGACGGACTTGGACTGCTGACCTGAAACGGTTTTTTCAAGCCGGCCAACACCTGAGCGTTGGCCTCAGGCACGACCTGCGGCGCCTTTTCGGCCGGCAAGGCACCGGAGAGATCGATCACCGAGCATCCGGCATCGGTCGCGCGGGAAGCAAAACTCAACGAAACCGCCGGGCCGGCCGCAAAGAAAGCCAACTGCACCTTGCTGAAGTCGAACTCATCGACTTCCCGCACCCGCACGTTCTTGCCGCGAAACGGTACGGAACTGCCGGCCGATTCGCTGCTGGCCAACAAATGAAGGGTGCCGATCGGGAAATCGCGCTCTTCGAGAATCTGCACGAGCGTTTCGCCGACAGTACCGGTGGCGCCGATCACGGCAATATCAATGGACTGGCTCATGGGTTTTACCTCTGGCGAAACGGGGGGAGCGGCACTTTACCGGGAGAGTGGCATGCAGGCAATTCCGTGGTGCCCGGCCCGGCCCCATCGCGAGCAGGCTCGCTCCTACAGGGGTTGATGGCAACACCAACCATTGTAGGAGCGAGCCTGCTCGCGATGGGGCCAGATCAGACAACACATCAACCAAAGCAGATAACCATAAAAAAACCCGTACCTCTTGCAAGGCACGGGTTCTTTCATTGCATCAACCGATCAACGCTCGAGCAAGATCCGCAGCATGCGGCGCAGCGGTTCGGCCGCGCCCCACAGCAACTGGTCGCCGACGGTGAACGCGCCGACGAACTGCGAACCCATGTTCAGCTTGCGCAGACGGCCGACTGGCACGTTCAGGGTGCCGGTGACTTTCGTCGGGCTCAGCTCCTGCATGCTGATTTCGCGGTTGTTCGGCACCAGCTTGACCCAAGGGTTATGCTGGCTGATCAACCCTTCGATATCAGCGATCGGTACGTCTTTGTTCAGCTTGATGGTCAGCGCCTGGCTGTGGCAGCGCATGGCGCCGATGCGCACGCAGATGCCATCGACCGGGATCGGGCTCTTGAAGCGACCGAGGATCTTGTTGGTCTCGGCCTGGGCCTTCCACTCTTCGCGGCTCTGGCCGTTCGGCAGTTCCTTGTCGATCCACGGGATCAGGCTGCCGGCCAGCGGTACGCCGAAGTTTTCGGTCGGGTACGCGTCGCTGCGCATGGCGTCGGCAACACGACGGTCGATGTCGAGGATCGCGCTGGCCGGATCGGCCAGTTGATCGGCGACAGCGGCGTGGGTCACACCCATTTGCTTGATCAGTTCACGCATGTGCTGCGCCCCGCCACCGGAGGCCGCCTGATAGGTCATGGCGCTCATCCACTCCACCAGACCGGCTTCGAACAGGCCACCCAGCCCCATCAGCATCAGGCTGACGGTGCAGTTGCCGCCGATGTAGTTCTTGGTGCCCGCGTCCAGCTGCTGGTCGATCACCTTGCGGTTGACCGGGTCCAGAACGATCACCGCGTCATCCTGCATGCGCAGGCTGGAAGCGGCGTCGATCCAGTAACCCTGCCAGCCGGCTTCACGCAGCTTGGGGAAGACTTCGCTGGTGTAGTCGCCACCCTGGCAGGTCAGAATCACGTCGAGGGTTTTCAGCTCTTCAATGCTGTAAGCGTCCTTGAGCGGAGCAATGTCCTTACCCACGGACGGGCCTTGGCCACCGACATTGGAAGTGGTGAAAAACACCGGCTCGATAAGATCGAAATCCTGCTCTTCCAGCATCCGCTGCATGAGCACGGAACCGACCATACCGCGCCAACCGATCAGACCTACACGTTTCATCGCAACTACACCTTCTTGAAATGTGGACCGCTGCCTTGTCTTGAATTTGGCAGCGGGCCCGAGAGATTACAGATTCCGCAGCGCGGCGACTACTGCGTCACCCATTTCCTGCGTACCGACTTTAGTGCAACCGGCCGACCAGATGTCGCCCGTGCGCAAGCCCTGATCCAGCACCAGGCTCACCGCTTTCTCGATGGCATCGGCTGCGGCCTGCTGGTTGAAGCTGTAACGCAGCATCATCGACACCGACAGAATGGTCGCCAGCGGGTTGGCAATGCCTTTGCCCGCGATGTCCGGCGCCGAACCGTGGCACGGTTCGTACATGCCTTTGTTGTGGGTGTCCAGGGACGCCGACGGCAGCATGCCGATGGAACCGGTGAGCATCGAGGCCTGGTCGGACAGGATGTCGCCGAACATGTTATCGGTGACGATCACATCGAACTGCTTCGGCGCGCGTACCAGCTGCATGGCGGCGTTGTCGACGTACATGTGGCTCAGTTCGACTTCAGGATAATCCTTGGCCACTTGCTCGACCACTTCACGCCACAACTGGCTGGAGGCCAGTACGTTGGCCTTGTCCACCGAGCACAGCTTCTTGCCGCGGACCATGGCCATGTCGAAACCGACACGGGCGATACGACGGATTTCGCTTTCGCTGTACGGCAGGGTGTCGTAGGACTGACGTTCGCCGTTTTCCAGGGTACGAGTGCCACGAGGCGCGCCGAAGTAGATACCGCCGGTCAGCTCACGCACGATCAGGATGTCCAGCCCGGAAACGATTTCCGGCTTCAAGCTGGAAGCCTCGGCCAGTTGCGGGTACAGGATCGCCGGGCGCAGGTTGCCGAACAGGCCCAGTTGCGCACGGATCTTCAACAGGCCGCGCTCAGGGCGGATGTCACGCTCGATGGCATCCCATTTCGGGCCGCCAACGGCGCCCAGCAACACGGCGTCGGCCGCACGGGCACGTTCCAGGGTTTCGTCGGCCAGGGGCACGCCATGCTTGTCGATGGCCGCACCGCCGATCACGTCGTGGCTCAGTTCGAAGCCCAGGGCGAACTTGTCGCTGGCCAGTTCCAGCACCTTGACCGCTTCGGCCATGATTTCCGGGCCAATACCGTCACCTGGGAGAATCAGAATCTGCTTGCTCATGCTTTCCTCATGTCATCAGTCGGTGCGCCCTGGGGCGCTCCCGGAAAAATTCTATCGCTCAGCGCCTATCGTTCTGCCATCAGTACCAGCACATCCGTACTGAACGAACCATCGGCCTCAATCTCGAAATATTCGCGTACTTCGTTGCCCATCGACTGCTGCAACGCGCGGATCGCCGCGCGCATCACTTCAGGTGTGCGCATGCGCTCGACCCAGCTCTTGTACTCCAGACGCAGGCGCTGACGAGTGGTACTGCGCGTGTGCAGCCCCGCCTCGCTGACCTGGCGCAACCACTCGCCAGCAGAATAATCGCGCACATGACTGGTGTCGCGCAGCACTTCGACGCTTTGCAGGTAAGTGTCGAACAGCGGGCTACCCGGTGACAATACGTCGACGAACGCCGCCACACCGCCCGGTTTCAACACCCGGCGCACTTCCCGCAACGCCACGCCCAGATCGCTCCAATGGTGCGCCGAATAACGGCTGAAGACGAAATCGAATTCGCCATCGGCGAACGGCAGGCGCTCGGCGGCACCGTTGACCGTGGACACGTTGCTCAAACCACGATCGACGGCGGCAGCGGTCACCACGTCGAGCATCTGCTGCGACAGGTCGTAGGCCACCACTTCTTTCACCAATGAGGCTACGTGAAAACTCACGTGACCGGCACCGCAACCCAGGTCCAGAACTTTCGCATCGCCCTGCCCGGCCAGCTCAGCCTGCAGCAGCGCGAATTCGGTGCCTTGAGCGTGGACGGCGCTGCTCAGGTAGGCCGAGGCCTGTTCACCGAATTGCTTCTGGACTACCTGGGTGTGCTGGGCGGTGCTGGTCATGGGGACTTCCTTTTGGGGGTGAGTCTTGGGGTGTTTGGGCTGCCGCCTTCGCGAGCAGGCTCGCTCCCACATTGGATTTTCAGTGTTTACAAAATCCCTGTGGGAGCGAGCCTGCTCGCGAAGAGGCCGGCCCTACCTACCGAAATGTCGGATCAGTCACGCGTCGCGAAACAACCAAGGCTGGCTAGCCCGGTGCTTGGCCTCAAACGTCGCAATTGCCTCATGGTCCTGCAACGTCAGGCCGATATCGTCCAGGCCGTTGAGCAGGCAATGCTTGCGGAAGGCATCGATTTCGAAGCTCAGCACCTTGCCGTCAGGGCGGGTCACGGTCTGGGCTTGCAGATCGACCTGCAATTGATAGCCCGGAGTGGCCTCGACCTGCTGGAACAGCTCATCGACTTCGGCATCGCTCAAGATGATCGGCAGCAAGCCGTTCTTGAAACTGTTGTTGAAGAAGATGTCGGCATAGCTCGGCGCGATGATGCTGCGGAAACCGTACTCTTCCAGCGCCCACGGCGCGTGCTCGCGGCTGGAGCCGCAACCGAAGTTCTCACGGGCCAGCAACACGCTGGCGCCCTGGTAGCGTTCGGCATTGAGGACAAAGTCCTTGTTCAGCGGACGCTTGGAGTTGTCCTGATAAGGCTGGCCCACATCCAGGTAACGCCACTCATCGAACAGGTTCGGGCCGAAACCCGTGCGCTTGATCGACTTCAGAAACTGTTTCGGAATGATCTGGTCGGTGTCGACGTTGGCACGATCCAAAGGCGCGACAAGACCAGTATGTTGGGTAAATGCTCTCATGCTTACTGCGCTCCCTGGATCAATTCACGGACGTCGATGAAACGACCGTTCACCGCGGCGGCCGCGGCCATGGCCGGGCTGACGAGGTGCGTACGGCCACCGGCGCCCTGACGGCCTTCGAAGTTACGGTTGGAGGTCGAAGCGCAATGCTCGCCACTTTCCAAACGGTCCGGGTTCATCGCCAGGCACATCGAGCAACCCGGCTCGCGCCATTCGAAACCGGCTTCGAGGAAAATCTTGTCCAGACCTTCCGATTCGGCCTGGGCCTTCACCAGGCCAGAGCCCGGCACGACGATGGCCTGCTTGATGGTCGAGGCCACTTTGCGGCCCTTGGCGATCACGGCCGCCGCACGCAGGTCTTCGATCCGCGAGTTGGTGCAGGAACCGATGAACACGCGGTCGAGCTGAATGTCAGTGATCGCCTGGTTGGCGGTCAAACCCATGTATTTCAAGGCACGGACAATGGAGTCGCGCTTGACCAGGTCCATTTCCTTCGCAGGATCCGGCACGTTCTGATCAACCGCCAACACCATTTCCGGCGAGGTGCCCCAGCTGACTTGCGGCTTGATGTCGGCTGCGTCGAGTTCGACAACGGTGTCAAAGACGGCGTCGGCATCGGAAACCAGGTCTTTCCAGGCTTCAACAGCCAGGTCCCATTCCGCGCCTTTCGGGGCGAAAGGACGGCCCTTGACGTAAGCCACGGTTTTTTCGTCCGCGGCCACCAGGCCTACGCGAGCGCCGGCCTCGATGGACATGTTGCAGATGGTCATGCGGCCTTCGACGGACAGGTCGCGAATCGCGCTGCCGGCGAATTCGATGGCGTGGCCGTTACCGCCAGCGGTGCCGATCTTGCCGATCACGGCAAGCACGATGTCCTTGGCGGTGACGCCGAACGGCAACTGACCTTCGACCGTTACCCGCATATTTTTCATTTTCTTGGCGACCAGGCACTGGGTGGCGAGCACATGCTCGACCTCGGAAGTGCCGATACCGTGCGCCAATGCGCCGAATGCGCCGTGGGTCGAGGTGTGGGAGTCGCCGCAGACCACGGTCATGCCCGGCAAGGTTGCGCCCTGCTCCGGGCCGATGACGTGGACGATGCCCTGGCGAACGTCGTTCATCTTGAACTCGACGATGCCGTATTCATCGCAGTTGTCATCGAGGGTCTGCACTTGCAGGCGCGAGACCTGGTCAACGATGGCGTCGATGCCGCCCTTGCGCTCCGGCGTGGTCGGTACGTTGTGGTCCGGGGTCGCGATGTTGGCATCGATGCGCCATGGCTTGCGCCCGGCCAGACGCAGACCTTCAAAGGCTTGCGGCGAGGTCACTTCGTGGATGATGTGACGATCGATGTAGATCAGCGCAGAGCCATCGTCGCGCTGCTTGACCAAATGCGAATCCCAGAGCTTGTCGTAGAGCGTTTTGCCGGCCATCAGACGGTTCCTCATCAGCTTGTTTCTATGCCCCGGATCTTGAAAGTTTTCAATAACCCTCTGGCTTGTGAGGCTGATCCTATGGGGTTACATTAAATAACTCAAATTCATATTTTTTATGCTTTGGATAACCAACTGGAATGCAACCATGGACCTGGCCAACCTCAATGCCTTTATTGCCATCGCCGAGACCGGAAGTTTCTCCGGTGCCGGCGAACGGCTGCACCTGACCCAGCCGGCCATCAGCAAACGCATCGCCGGGCTGGAGCAGCAATTGAAGGTGCGGCTGTTCGATCGCCTGGGTCGTGAGGTGAGCCTGACCGAGGCCGGGCGCGCCCTGCTGCCGCGGGCCTACCAGATTCTGAATGTCCTCGATGATACGCGCCGCGCCTTGACCAACCTCACAGGCGAGGTGACCGGCCGTCTGACCCTGGCCACCAGTCACCATATCGGCCTGCACCGTTTGCCACCCTTATTAAGGGAGTTCACCCGACGCTACCCACAAGTGGCGCTGGATATTCAGTTTCTCGATTCGGAAGTGGCCTACGAGGAAATTCTCCATGGACGCGCCGAACTGGCGGTCATCACCCTGGCACCGGAACCCCATGCGCTAGTCAAGGCCACCCCGGTGTGGGACGACCCGCTGGATTTCGTGGTCGCCCCGGAGCATTCACTGCTCAATAACGGCAAGGTCAGCCTGGCGGACATCGCCCGGCACCCGGCGGTCTTCCCCGGCGGCAATACCTTTACCCACCACATTGTGCAACGGCTGTTCGAAGCCCAGGGCCTGACGCCAAACATCGCCATGAGCACCAACTATCTGGAAACCATCAAGATGATGGTCTCGATTGGCCTGGCCTGGAGCGTTTTGCCGCGCACCATGCTCGATGACCAGGTAGCACGCATACCTTTGCCGGGCATACAGCTCACTCGCCAGCTAGGCTATATCCTGCACACGGAAAGGACGCTGTCGAATGCTGCGCGGGCCTTCATGGCCTTGCTGGACGCTCAACTCGATCCGCCAGGGACTCAAGGCTAACTTGTGCTACTCCTATAGAGCCGAGAATTCCTGCAACAAAAGCCCAAACTCAGCTCAAGGCTTGCCAATGCCGAAATCTGTAGACCGTATTCCGCCGATGCCGCGAATTCAGGCACTTGATCCGAAAAGCTCCGAACAGAGCTGGGAAAGTGCCTCGCAATTACTGGCCGCGCTCAACGGCGCCCGCCTGGGCGCCTGGTATTGGGACATCGAGCGCGGGCAGATCAGCTGGTCCCGGGGCACGCAGGCGCTGTTCGGCTTCGACCCCCGCAAACCGTTGCCATCGGATCTGGAATACCTCGACCTGCTGCCCCCGGAGGATCGCGCGAAAACCCTTCGCGCCTTCCACGCGGTCATCGCTGGCGCGCCGCTGGAGCAAGCGATGCATCACCGCATCCGCTGGCCCGATGGCAGCCTGCACTGGCTGGAAATCAACGGCAGCCTGTTGCCGGACAAACACGGCAGGCCACGGATGATCGGCGTGATCCGCGAGATTACCCACCAGCGCCAGCGCGAACAGGCGTTGAGCAGCTCGGAAAAACGCTTCGCCACCCTGTTTCACCTGTGCCCGAACATGGTCCTGCTGACCCGCCAGGAGGACGGCCTGATTTCCGAAGCCAACCAGCATTTCGAAAGCCTGTTCGGTTGGCCGGTACAAAACGCGATCGGCCGCACCACCCTGGAACTGGGGCTGTGGGTGTATCCCGAGCAACGGGCCGACCTGGTCAAGGCCACCAAGGCCAAAGGCGAACTGGTGAGCATGGAAGTGCAGTTTCGCGCCAGCAATGGTCAGATCCATGACGGTATCCTCAGCGCGCAAAAAGTCGAGCTCGAAGGCCAGCCCTATCTACTGAGCACGTTCCTGGACACCACCGAACGCAAAATCGCCGAACATGCCCTCAAGGACAGCCAGGAACGCCTCGACCTGGCCCTGGACTCCGCGCAGCTCGGCACCTGGGACTGGCACATCCCCAGCGGCATGCTCTACGGATCGGCACGGGCCGCCCAACTGCACGGCCTGGAGGCCAAACCCTTTCACGAGTCCTTCGACGAGTTTTTCGAAGGCGTGCCCGGCGAAGAACGCGACACCATGCGCGACGCTTACCGCAGCCTGCGTGAAGGCCCGGCCGGCAACTATCAATTGACCTACCGCGTGCAATTGTCTGACGGCAGCTCGCGCTACCTGGAAAGCCGCGCCCGCCTCTACCGCGATGACAACGGCGTGCCGGTGCGCATGGCCGGCACATTACTCGACATCACCGACCAGGTGGAGCGCGAACAACGGCTGGTGGCCTCTGAAGAGAAATTCGCCACGCTGTTCCAGGTCAGCCCCGATCCGATCTGCGTCACCCACCAGGACAGTGGCCTGTTCATTGAAATCAACTCCAGCTTCACCCAGACCTTCGGCTGGAGCACCGCCGATGTGATCGGCCGCAGCGCCGACGAAATAGGCCTGTGGGACGCGTCAGCGAAAAGTCTGCGACGGATCGAACAAGTGATCCGCGAACAAGGCCTGAACAACGTCGCCATTCTCGTCCAGCACAAGGACGGACAGGTCCTGACCTGCGTGATTTCCAGCCGCCAGATCAGCGTCGGCGACCAGCCCTGCATCGTCACTACGCTGCGCGATATCACCCAGCAACAGCGCTCGGAAGCGGCGCTCAAGGCCAGTGAAGAGAAATTCGCCAAGGCGTTCCACTCCAGCCCCGACGCCATCACCATCACCGAGCGCGACACCGGGCGCTACCTGGAGGTCAACGACGGCTTCTGCCGCCTGACCGGCTACCGGGCCGAAGATGTGGTGGGCCGCACGGTGTATCAGGTGGGGATTTGGGCTGAAGAAAAACAACGCTCGGCGCTGCTGGCGGAACTGCAGATCAAGGGCCGGGTTCATCACCAGGAAATGCTCGGGCGCAACAAGCGCGGCGAACTGCTCACCGTCGAAGTCTCGGTAGAGCCGATCACCCTCAATGAAACCGCCTGCCTGCTGTTGACCGCGCGAGACGTCAGCCTGCTGAAAAACGCCGAAGCGCAGATTCGCCACCTGGCCTACCACGATTCACTGACCAACCTGCCCAATCGGGCATTACTGATGGACCGCCTGAGCCAGCAGATCGCCCTGCTCAAACGGCATAACCTGCGCGGCGCGCTGATGTTCCTCGACCTCGACCACTTCAAGCACATCAATGACTCTCTCGGGCATCCGGTGGGCGATACCGTGCTGAAAATCATCACCGCGCGCCTGGAGGCCAGCGTGCGCATGGAAGACACCGTTGCGCGCCTGGGCGGTGACGAATTCGTGGTACTGCTCAGCGGCCTCGAAGGCTCGCGCAGCGAGGTCAGCGACCAGGTTCGCGAACTGGCCGACACCCTCCGCGAACTGCTGTCCGAACCGATGTTCCTCGATGGCCAGCGCCTGCAAGTGACGCCAAGCATCGGCATTGCGCTGATCCCCGATCACGGCTCGACCCCGACCGACCTGCTCAAGCGCGCCGACATCGCGCTCTATCGTGCCAAGGACTCGGGGCGCAATACCGCGCAGATGTACCACAACACCATGCAAAAGGCCGCGAGCGAACGCCTGCGCATGGAAACCGACTTGCGCCTGGCGCTTTCCCGGGGCGAATTTCGCGTGCATTACCAACCCCAGGTCGACGCCCGGGGCGACCGCATCGTCGGTGCCGAGGCCTTGGTGCGCTGGAATCATCCGGAGCTCGGCAAACAGTCACCCACCGAGTTCATCAAGGTGCTGGAAGACAGCGGACTGATTCTGGAGGTCGGCACCTGGATCCTCGACGAAGCCTGCCAGGCCTTCAAGCAACTGATCGACAAAGGCTTGATAGACCCTTACAAATTCAGCTTGTGCGTGAACATCAGCCCGCGCCAGTTCCGCCAGAACGACTTTGTCGAGAGCGTCGAAAACAGCCTGGCCAGCTATGGCCTGCCCTGCTCCCTGTTGAAGCTGGAAATCACCGAAGGCATCGTCATCCAGAACCTGGAAGACACCATCAGCAAAATGCGCCGCCTGAAAAAACTCGGTGTGAGCTTCGCCATGGACGACTTCGGCACCGGCTATTCCTCGCTGACCTACCTCAAGCGCTTGCCGGTCGACACCCTGAAAATCGACCAGTCGTTCATCCGCGACGCCACCAGCGACCCGAACGACGCCGAGATCATCCGCGCCATCGTCGCCATGGCCCACAGCCTGGACTTGAAAGTGATTGCCGAAGGGGTCGAAACAGCAGAGCAGCTGGAGTTCTTGCAGGGGTTGGACTGTCACTTCTACCAAGGGTATTTGCACAGTCAGCCGTTGCCGGTTGAGGAGTTTCAAAAACTATTGAAATAACACCCCCCCCCTGTAGGAGCGAGCCTGCTCGCGATGCACGCGAACGATTACGCGTGCAGGCTGGAAAAATCCGGTTTCCTTCACATGAGTGCAAAAAAAGACCCCGACAAGTCGGGGTCTTTTGGTGTCAGTCGGCTGGGTGACGTTCACCCAGTCCAACCTCTGGCTCTGACTCAGTGTTGCAGAGCCTTCTTCTGCGTGCCGTTGATCGGGATGCGCTTGGCTTTCGCCTCTTCCGGTACCACTCGCAGCAGGTCGATGCTCAACAGACCGTTGCTCAGGCCGGCAGCCTTGATCTCGATGTGGTCCGCCAGCCGGAAGGACAGTTTGAAGGCACGTTGCGCAATGCCCTGATACAGATAAGTGACGTCTTCGTTCGCATCGCGTTTACCGCCACTGATCGTCAGCACACCCTTCTCGACTTCGAGCTCCAGATCTTCTTCCTGGAAACCTGCCGCGGCAATGACGATGCGGTATAGATCGTCGCCGTGTTTTTCCACGTTATAGGGTGGATAGCTGCTGCCTGGCTCGTTGCGCAGGGCGGTCTCGAACAGATCGTTGAAACGGTCGAAACCTACCGAGGAACGGAACAGTGGGGCCAGGGAAAATGTAGTAGCCATGATTCAAATCTCCTGAAAACAATCAGCAAGGTTTTTTGTCTCCGCGACCCGAATTCGGCATCGCGTAATCCTTAGATAGGGACCGCTGATTGCATTTCAAGAGATTTTTTTCAGCTTTTTTTAAAAAAATTCAGGCCGCTTCCGCCACGGGCAGACCTAGCAAATGCGAGACATTATCCAGCTCGGTCTCACGGCGCAGCACGGTGAACAGCTCTACCGCCTCGGGATAATTGCGGGTCAGCATCGCCAGCCATTGCTTCAAGCGACCCGGCGATTGACGCGGCGTCATCTGCGCCTTGGCTTGCAGCCAGAAGTCCTGGATCAGTGGCAGCAACTCGGCCCAGGTCATCTCGACTACCTCCTCCCCGGCCCGCGCTGCCGCGATCTGCCGGGCGAGATCCGGACGCGACACCAGGCCACGACCGAGCATGATGTCTTCCACGCCGCTGATCTCGCGGCAACGCCGCCAGTCTTCGACGCTCCAGATGTCGCCATTGGCGAACACCGGCACCTTGACCACGTCCTGCACTCGAGGGATCCACTCCCAGTGCGCTGGCGGCTTGTAGCCGTCGACCTTGGTCCGCGCGTGCACCACGATGTGCTCGGCGCCGCCTTCGGCCAGGGCCGTGGCACACACCAGCGAACCGTCCGGGCTGTCGAAGCCCAGGCGCATCTTGGCGGTGACCGGAATGTGTGCGGGGACGGCGCGGCGGACGTGTTCGACGATCTGGTTGAGCAGCTCGGGTTCCTTGAGCAGTACCGCGCCACCACGG
Organism: Pseudomonas sp. GV085; assembly: GCF_003050925.1. GTDB lineage: Bacteria > Pseudomonadota > Gammaproteobacteria > Pseudomonadales > Pseudomonadaceae > Aquipseudomonas. Next base: position 262,422 of record NZ_QAOV01000007.1, read on the forward strand.
GACTTGTTGACGGTCTTGGCCGGGCAGCCGAAGTTCAGGTCGATCACTTCGGAACCCAGCTCGCAGGCCAGCGCGGCATTTTCCGCCAGGCACACCGGATCGGAACCGAGCAGTTGCACACGCAGCGGCACACCGGAGGCCGTCCGGGCGCCGTTGAGCAACTCCGGGCCGAACTTATGGAAATAGGCAGGTGTCAGCAACTGGTCGTTGACCCGAATGAACTCGGTCACGCACCAGTCAATACCACCCACGCGGGTCAGCACATCGCGCAGGATGTCGTCGACCAACCCCTCCATGGGCGCCAAGGCAATTTGCATGAAAAACACACTCGAGGAAAAACGTGCGGCAGTTTACTGGTTTCAGCAGGACTCTGCAGAACATCGCAGATCCCCCCTGTAGGAGCAGCCGGTCGACGCTCGATTGCTCGCGAAAAACCTGAGACCACCGTGGGGAGCCAGGCTGGTCGCGTTATCGTTGACGACCATCGCGAGCGAGCTCGCTCCTACATTGGTTAGAGCGATAGCAATGCCGGGCCATAGCCCTCGATGAACTCCGCCGGCATGCGCTTGGGTTTGCCGCTCGACAGCTCGATACAGACGAAGGTGGTTTGCGCGCGCAGCAAGGTCGAATTGTCGCTGGGTCGCTTCAACTGGAAATGCCGGGTCATTCTCAGACGCTGATCCCAATCGACGATCCAGGTCGCCAATTGCAACTCGTCGTCCTCATAGGCTGCCGCCAGATAATCGATCTCGTGGCGCACCACTGCCATCGCCCGGTCCAGCCGCCGGTATTCGACCAGGTCCAGGCCAAGGCGTTGGGAGTGGCGCCAGGCACAGCGTTCGAGCCAGGTCACGTAGGCCGCGTTGTTCGCGTGCCCCAACCCGTCAATGTCCTCGGCGCCCACTTGCAGATCAATGATAAATGGCGTTTCCCGATCCCAGCCCATGCCCGACTCCCTGGTCAGATAATTTCGACCGGGGCAGTGTAACGGATGCTCAAGCGGATTGGCGCGATTGCAGACGGCGACCGGCCAGCAGTGATAACACGCCATCAATCACCCGAGGGTCAGCCAGCACCCGCTGATGCCCACCTTCTTGCAGGCGCAGCAAACGGCTGTCGAACCAGGCTTCGTGAATCAGCTGAGACTCCTTGACCGAGACCATGCTGTCATCTTCGGCGTGGACGATCAGGCCAGGCATATCCAGCTGATAGTGAGCGACATCCAGCGTCGCGGCGCGCATGCCGACGTCTTGCTCGACCTGGCGAATGAACGCCGAACGGGCTTTCGGTGGCAGTCCGACGTAGCGGGCGAATCCACGCAACACGCCCAGAATCCGCGCCGGGGCGGCGATGCTGACCAGGGTTTCCGTGCGCAGGCCCAACTGCACCGCCAGCATGGCGCTGGCGCCCCCCATGGAGTGGCCGATGACCGCTTGCAGTGGCGGCAATTCGGCGGCGGCTTCGAGCATGGCACGCGCAAAGAGCACCACATTCGCCTCGCTGCCCGGCGAGCGGCCGTGAGCCGGACCATCCAGCGCGACCACGGAGTAACCGGCATCGACCAATGCCGTGATCAGGCTGGCAAACTGCGTTGGCCGCCCTTCCCAACCGTGCATCAGCAACACGGCCGGGCCTTGCCCCCAACGCAACGCCGAGAGGCCGAAACGCAAGGTGATCCGCTCGGACTTCGCCAACAGCGGCAGCTCCCAGTCACGGGGCGGCAGATCCCGCGGTGTCATGAAGGCCAGTCGCATTTTGCTAGCGACCAGTTTCGGGGCAAACCAGCCCAAGGTGCCATTAACGCCACGAACCCACTTTAACGCGCTCATCGCATTCTCCTCAGGCCGCAGCCCTCAGGTCAACGCACTGCCGATTTGGCGGCACGCAGTAATCGATCGGACAACTCTCCCGGCCCCAGCGCCCGCGCCAGAGCCAGCCCACCCACCATCAAGGCCAAGTCGGCCAGGGCTTTTTCGGTTTCTTCAGGACTGGCCGCCAACTGCGCAACCATCATTTCGACGTGTTCATTCAATGCAATACGAAACGCTTCCGGCAGCCGTCCCAGTTCACCGACCGATGCCGGGATCGGGCACGCCGATTCGGAGGAATCACGGTGCTTGCGCGACAGGTAAAACGCTGCCACCAGAGTGCGGCGCTCTTCGCCGGTCAATTCCTTGTCCATGTCGGCAATCAGGTCGCGGCGGTGACCGAGCAATTGCTTGAACGCCTCCAGCATCATCGCGTCCTTGCTTTCGAAGTGTGCGTAGAAGCCGCCGACCGTCAGGCCCGCCGCGCCCATCACTTCGCCCACGCTTGGCTCGGCCGGGCCGCGCTGAATCAGCGCTGCGCTGGCAGCCTTGAGGATGCGTTCGCGGGTTTGAGCTTTTTTATCGTTCATCGTTGCCTCCGAATATTACGATTGAAATATTATTCTCATAATAAATTTTAGCAAGTCATGGGTGTGACCGCTGGTCTGAAGAACAGTTTTTTGGAAATGGAGGAATTTGGCCAAACGCCAGACAAACAAAAGGGCCATTCAATAATTGAATGACCCTTATAAAATCCCGCAGAGCGGGTAATCGTGGCGTCCCCTAGGGGACTCGAACCCCTGTTACCGCCGTGAAAGGGCGGTGTCCTAGGCCACTAGACGAAGGGGACACAAACCCTTCTATACAACTGATCAGTGCTGAGAGCTGATCGATTCAAGGCCGGTGTGGCCAGACCTTGAACTGTAAAATTGGTGGAGCTAAGCGGGATCGAACCGCTGACCTCCTGCATGCCATGCAGGCGCTCTCCCAGCTGAGCTATAGCCCCGGATTTTTCGCCTCGCGGCGGAGCGACATCTTGCAACATCGCTTCTGTAAAACTGGCGTCCCCTAGGGGACTCGAACCCCTGTTACCGCCGTGAAAGGGCGGTGTCCTAGGCCACTAGACGAAGGGGACGCAAACCCTTCTATACAACTGATCAACGCTGAGTGTTGATCGCTTCAAGGCCGGTGTGGCCAGGCCTTGAAGTGTAAATTGGTGGAGCTAGACGGGATCGAACCGTCGACCTCTTGCATGCCATGCAAGCGCTCTCCCAGCTGAGCTATAGCCCCTCATCGTTGATGTCATCGCTGAGGACGGGGCGAATCTTAAGGGCGTATCGAAAGTCTGTCAAACTTATTTTTCAAAAAATTTAAAGTTTTTTGCCGACATAACAATCACTTACCGCCCTCGCCCCGAAAAATCGGGAGGTTTTCGCAGAACGCGGACCTGTAGGAGCTGCCGCAGGCTGCGATCTTTTGATCTTGCTTCTGAAAGCCAACGTCAAAAGATCGCAGCCTGCGGCAGCTCCTACACAAGGTCAAATGCTCTTAGGCGATAGCGCCCAACAGCTTTTCCCACTCCTTGTTTTCTTTCTTCGACACGCCGCCCAGCAGATCGATCGCCTGGCGCAGACGGAAACGGGTCAGGTCCGGCCCGAGGATTTCCATCGCATCGAGCACCGACACCGAGCTGGCCTGGCCAGTGATCGCAGCGAACATCAGCGGCATGGCATCACGCAACTTCAACTCCAGGGACTCGACCACCGCTTGAATGGTCGCGGTGATGCTGTCCTTCTCCCACTGACGCAGGCTTTCGAGTTTCCACAGGATCAACTGCATCAACTGGCGGACCTGATCGCCCGACAGCTTCTTCGATTCGAACAGTTTGACATCGGGGTTCACGCCACCGGCAAAGAAGAACCCGGCCAGCGGTGCCACCTGGCTGAAGGTTTCGACGCGGCCCTGCACGTGCGGTGCGATCTTCATCATGTATTCGGAATTGAACGCCCACTTCTGCACGCGGGCGGCGAACTCTTCCACCGGCAGGTCACGCAGCCACTGACCGTTGAGCCAGGACAGTTTCTCGATATCGAAGATCGGCCCGCCGAGGGACACGCGCTTCAGATCGAAGTTGTCGACCATTTCCTGCAACGAGAACTTCTCGCGCTCGTCCGGCATCGACCAGCCCATGCGCCCCAGGTAGTTGAGCATCGCTTCGGGCATGAAGCCCATGCGCTCGTAGAACGTCACCGAAGTCGGGTTCTTGCGCTTGGACAGCTTGCTCTTGTCCGGGTTACGCAGCAGCGGCATGTAGCACAGCTCCGGTTGTTCCCAGCCGAAGTACTCGTAAAGCAGGATCAGCTTCGGCGCCGATGGCAGCCACTCTTCGCCGCGCAATACATGGGTGATGCCCATCAGGTGATCGTCGACCACGTTGGCCAGGAAGTACGTCGGCAGGCCGTCGGTCTTCATCAGGACTTGCATGTCCATGCGGTCCCACGGGATTTCAACGTCGCCACGCAGCATGTCCGGCACCACGCAGACGCCTTCGCTCGGCACCTTCATGCGGATAACGTGCGGCTCACCAGCCGCCAGGCGACGGGCGACTTCTTCCTTGGACAGCAGCAGCGCGCGGCCGTCGTAGCGCGGGGTTTCGCCACGGGCCATCTGCTCGGCGCGCATCTGGTCCAGTTCTTCGGCGGTGCAGAAGCACGGGAACGCATGGCCCAGGTCGACCAGTTGCTGGCAATACTTCTGATAAATATCGCCGCGCTCGCTTTGACGGTATGGACCGTGCGGGCCGCCGACGTCAGGGCCTTCGCTCCATTCGATGCCGAGCCAGCGCAAGGCGTCGAAAATCTGCTGTTCGGACTCGCGGGTCGAACGCAGTTGGTCGGTGTCTTCGATCCGCAGGATGAACTCACCGCCGTGCTGCTTGGCAAAGCAGTAGTTGAACAAGGCGATGTAAGCGGTACCTACGTGGGGATCCCCGGTAGGCGATGGCGCGATGCGAGTGCGGACGGTGGTCATGGCATGTCTCGAAAAGAAAAAAAGCAAAGTTCAAACAAGGCGCGAATGGTAACAGGCGACACCCGCCCGGCTCCAGCGAACAGGGCATTTAAGCCAAGGTTGCGGCTGTAACGCCCGTATGCCGCGGATATCGGCCGACGGCATTTACCGTTTATCGGCTGTATGCCAGATTCACCTGCCGATAACTTCTCTTACAATTTCTCGACTACAGTTTTCCTCATGCCTGCCCAACTCAAGCGTCGCCTCTTCACCTTCCTGCTGATGGTCCTGTTGATTGCGGGGGGCCTGTTTGCCCACTGGTTCTTCAAGGGGCGCTTTTATGAAAGCACCGACAACGCTTATGTCCAGGGCGAGATCACCCGTGTGTCGAGCCAATTGGGCGCGCGCATCGACCAAGTGCTGGTGCAGGACAACCAGCATGTCGAGAAAGGCCAGTTGCTGGTCAAACTCGAAGGCGACGACTTCCGCCTCGCTGTCGACCGCGCCAATGCCGTCCTGGCCACTCGCCAGGCCGAGCGCCTGCAAGCCCAGAGCAAACTGACCCAGCAGGCCAGCCTGATTGCCGCCAGCGAAGCACAAGTCGCGTCCAGCCAGGCCAGCCTGGGTCGCTCGCAGATCGACCTGACTCGCGCCGAGACCTTGCGCAAACCCGGCTATGTCTCGGAAGAGCGGGTGACCACCCTCTCCGCCGAATCCCACATCGCCCGCTCGCAACTGGCCAAGGCCCAGGCCGACGCGCAAAGTCAGCGCCAGCAGGTCAATGCACTGACCGCCGAGATCAAACGTCTCGACGCACAGATTGCCAACGCCGAAACCGATCGGGCCCAGGCCGAGCTGAACCTCACCCGCAGCGAAATCCATGCGCCCATCAGCGGCCTGATCGGCCAGCGCGCTGCACGCAACGGCCAATACGTGCAGGCCGGCGCTTACCTGTTGTCGATCGTGCCGGACGAAGACATCTGGATTCAGGCCAATTTCAAGGAAACCCAGATCGGCCACATGCAGCCCGGCCAGAAAGCCGAGCTGACCTTCGACGCCTACAGCGACACTCCGATCGAAGCCCGGGTCGACAGCCTGTTCGCCGCCTCGGGCGCGCAGTTCAGCCTGTTGCCGCCGGACAATGCCACGGGCAACTTCACCAAGGTCGTACAACGGATTCCGGTAAAACTGACCTTCGCCGCGGACAACCCGCTGCGCGGCAAGATCCGCCCCGGCATGTCAGTGACCGCCAAGGTGAACATCAAGGACGCCCCTGAGGACGTCACCAGCAAAGTGAGCAGCAAAGACGCCGCTGACAATGGCCGGTGATCAACTGATCCGCCCGGTCGGCGAACCGACACGGCGGGACTGGATCGCGGTGATGAGCGTGATGCTCGGCGCCTTCATGGCAGTGCTCGACATCCAGATCACCAACTCCTCGCTCAAGGACATCCAGGGCGCGCTGTCGGCGACCCTGGAAGAAGGCTCGTGGATTTCCACCTCGTACCTGGTGGCGGAAATCATCATGATTCCGCTCACCGCCTGGCTCGTGCAGTTGCTGTCGGCGCGACGCCTGGCCGTGTGGGTGTCCCTCGGGTTTCTAGCGGCCTCCCTGCTCTGCTCCATGGCCTGGAGCCTGGAAAGCATGATCATGTTTCGCGCCTTGCAGGGCTTTACCGGCGGCGCGCTGATTCCGCTGGCGTTCACCCTGACCCTGATCAAACTCCCGGAACACCACCGCGCCAAGGGCATGGCCATGTTCGCCATGACCGCCACCTTCGCCCCCTCCATCGGCCCGACCCTCGGCGGCTGGCTGACGGAAAACTGGGGCTGGGAATACATCTTCTACATCAACATCCCGCCCGGCCTGATCATGATCGCCGGCCTGATGTACGGCCTGGAGAAGAAAGAAGCGCACTGGGAATTGCTGAAAAGCACCGACTACACCGGCATTCTCACCCTTGGCGTCGGGCTTGGTTGCTTGCAAGTGTTTCTGGAGGAAGGCCATCGCAAGGACTGGCTGGAATCGAACCTGATCGTGACCCTGGGCAGCATCGCGCTGGTCAGCCTGATCACCTTTGTGATCGTACAGTTTTCCAAACCCAATCCGCTGATCAACCTTGGCATCCTCGGCAACCGCAACTTCGGTTTATCCAGCATTTCCAGCGTCGGAATGGGGGTCGGGCTGTACGGTTCGATCTACCTGCTGCCGCTATACCTGGCGCAGATCCAGAACTACAACGCCCTGCAGATTGGCGAAGTGATCATGTGGATGGGCGTGCCGCAGCTGTTTCTGATCCCGCTGGTGCCCAAGCTGATGAAGTTCGTCTCGCCGAAATGGCTATGCACGCTGGGCTTCGGGCTGTTCGGGTTGGCGAGTTTCTCGTCGGGCGTGCTGAACCCGGACTTTGCCGGGCCGCAGTTCAATCAGATCCAGATCATCCGCGCCCTGGGCCAGCCGCTGATCATGGTCACCATCTCGCTGATCGCTACTGCCTACATCCTGCCCCAGGATGCGGGATCGGCATCGAGCCTGTTCAACATCCTGCGCAACCTCGGCGGCGCCATCGGCATCGCCCTGCTCGCCACGCTACTGGATGCGCGGACCAAGGTTTACTTTGACTACCTGCGTGAATCGATCGTGCCGAGCAATCCGCAGGTGGCCGAGCGCATTGCCTCGTTGACCGACCGACTGGGCAGTGAAACGGCGGCACTGGGCAAACTCAGCGAAATTGCGCATCAACAGGCGTCGATCATGGCCTATAACGATGCGTTTCATTTTGTCGGGATTGCGCTGGGGATCAGCATGCTGGCGGTGTTGCTGACCAGGAAGTTGCCGGTGGGGTTGAAGGCGGGTGAAGCGCACTGAGACCGAGTTGCCCCAATCGCGAGCAGGCTCGCTCCCACAGGGATCACATTGAACCCTGTGGGAGCGAGCCTGCTCGCGATGAGGCCAGTTCAGACACTACAAATCAAACAGTGATCAACCGCTCGCGCAACTTGGTAATCTCGTCGCGCATCTGCGCCGCCGCTTCGAACTCCAGGTCGCGGGCAAGCTGATACATTTTCTCTTCCAGGGCTTTGATACGCTTGGCGATCTCGCCCGGCGAGCGCAATTCCGCTTCGTACCTGGCGTTTTCCTCGGCGGCCTTGGCCATGCCTTTGCGCTTCTTGCTGCGCGAACCGGGCACGGTGGCGCCTTCCATGATGTCGGCAACGTCCTTGAACACGCCTTTGGGCGTGATGCCATTGGCCAGGTTGAAGGCGATCTGCTTGTCGCGACGACGCTCGGTTTCACCGATCGCCCGCTCCATGGAACCGGTAATGCGGTCGGCATAGAGAATCGCCCGGCCATTGAGGTTACGTGCCGCCCGGCCAATGGTCTGGATCAGCGAGCGCTCGGACCGCAGGAAGCCTTCCTTGTCGGCGTCGAGGATCGCTACCAGCGAGACTTCCGGCATGTCCAGACCTTCACGCAACAGGTTGATGCCCACCAGCACATCGAAAGTACCGAGACGCAGGTCGCGGATGATCTCGACCCGCTCCACGGTGTCGATGTCCGAGTGCAGATAACGCACGCGCACGCCGTGGTCGGCCAGGTAATCGGTCAAGTCTTCGGCCATGCGCTTGGTCAGCGTAGTGACCAGCACCCGCTCCTCGACTGCGACGCGCTTGGTGATTTCCGACAGCAAGTCATCGACCTGGGTCAGTGCCGGGCGGATCTCGATTTGTGGGTCCACCAGCCCGGTCGGGCGCACCACCATGTCAATGACGCGCCCGGCGTGTTCGGCTTCGTAGTTCCCCGGCGTCGCCGAGACGAAAATCGTCTGCGGGCTGATGCTTTCCCATTCGTCAAAACGCATCGGCCGGTTGTCCAGCGCCGACGGCAGGCGGAAACCGTATTCGACGAGGGTTTCCTTGCGCGAGCGGTCACCTTTGTACATCGCGCCAACCTGCGGCACGCTGACGTGGGACTCGTCGATCACCAACAAGGCATCCGGCGGCAGATAGTCATACAGCGTCGGCGGCGCCGCGCCGGCTTCGCGGCCGGACAGATAGCGCGAGTAGTTTTCGATGCCGTTGCAGTAACCCAGTTCGAGGATCATCTCCAGGTCGAAACGGGTGCGCTGCTCCAGGCGTTGGGCTTCCACCAGTTTGTTGTTGGAACGCAAGTATTCCAGGCGCTCCTGCAACTCGACCTTGATCCCTTCGACCGCGCCCATCAGGGTTTCCCGTGGCGTCACGTAGTGGCTCTTGGGGTAGAAGGTGAAGCGCGGCAGTTTGCGAATGACTTCGCCGGTGAGCGGATCGAACGCCGACAGGCTTTCCACTTCATCGTCGAAGAGCTCGATGCGGATCGCTTCGAAATCGGATTCCGCCGGGTGGATATCGATCACATCGCCACGCACGCGGAAGGTCGCGCGGGCAAAATCCATGTCGTTGCGGGTGTATTGCAGGTCGGCCAGGCGTCGCAGCAATTCACGCTGGTCAAGCCGGTCGCCGCGATCCACGTGCAACACCATTTTCAAATAGGTTTCCGGGCTGCCCAGACCGTAGATGCAAGACACCGTGGTGACGATGATCGCGTCCTTGCGCTCCAGCAATGCCTTGGTCGCCGACAGACGCATCTGCTCGATGTGGTCGTTGATCGACGCATCCTTCTCAATGAAGGTGTCCGAGGACGGCACGTAGGCTTCCGGCTGGTAGTAGTCGTAGTAGGAAACGAAATACTCCACCGCGTTGTTCGGGAAGAACGCCTTGAACTCACCGTACAACTGCGCCGCCAGGGTCTTGTTCGGCGCCAGCACCAGGGTCGGGCGCTGCACCTGGGCGATCACGTTGGCGATGCTGAAGGTCTTGCCCGAGCCGGTCACACCGAGCAGCGTCTGGTGCGCCAGCCCGGCTTCGATGCCCTCGACCATCAGGCGGATGGCTTCCGGCTGATCGCCGGCGGGCTCGAAACGGGTGACTAGCTGGAATTCAGACATGAAAAACCTCTGGATCACTCTTGCCGGCAAAACCGGCACGAACGAGAAAGACCGCAAACGACCGATGTCGCCCGAGGAAAATACTGGATTGTGCTCAATGTGGAGCCGATTGCCCGCGCTTTCAAGGCAAACGTCCTACATCCCTTGAAGTCTTTGGCGCTGGCATTCGACTAACGGTCGAAAAATAATCGGAAAAACTTAACCGAAAAGCCGATTCGTCTGTCGCCATCACTCGCGGATGGCCTCTATACTAGCTCCCCGTTTGTGCACCGCTCTAGTGCATTCGGCTGGAGCGCGACACGTCCCTCCACTCTCCATTCAGAGCCGCCGCAAAAATGAGCCTGTTCTCCGCTGTCGAAATGGCACCACGCGATCCAATCCTGGGCCTCAACGAAGCATTCAACGCCGATACCCGTACCAACAAGGTCAACCTGGGAGTCGGTGTTTACTGCAACGAGGAGGGGAAAATTCCACTCCTGCGCGCCGTTGTCGAAGCCGAAACCATTCGCGCCGCTCAACACGTTTCCCGTGGCTACCTGCCAATCGACGGTATCGCCGCCTACGACCACGCCGTGCAGAAATTGCTGTTCGGCAATGACTCGCCGCTGATCGCCGCTGGCCGCGTCATCACCACCCAGGCCGTTGGCGGTACGGGTGCTCTGAAAATCGGTGCCGACTTCCTCAAGCAACTGCTGCCGAACGCCGTTGTGGCAATCAGCGATCCGAGCTGGGAAAACCACCGCGCGCTGTTCGAAACCGCGGGTTTCCCGGTGCAGAACTACCGCTACTACGACGCCGCGACCCACGACGTGAATCGCACCGGCATGCTGGAAGACCTGAAGGCGCTGCCAAACGGCTCGATCATCGTGCTGCACGCCTGCTGCCATAACCCGACTGGCGTGGACCTGAGCCCGGCCGACTGGAAAAACGTCCTGGAAGTCGTTAAAGCCAAAGGCCACGTGCCATTCCTCGACATGGCGTATCAAGGTTTCGGCGATGGCATCGACGAGGACGCCGCTGCCGTGCGTCTGTTCGCCGAGTCGGGCCTGACCTTCTTCGCTTCCAGCTCGTTCTCCAAATCGTTCTCGCTGTACGGCGAGCGCGTAGGTGCCCTGTCGATCGTCAGCGAATCGAAAGAAGAAAGCGCGCGCGTGCTGTCGCAAGTCAAACGCGTGATCCGCACCAACTACTCCAACCCGCCGACCCACGGTGCCAGCGTTGTCGCTGCAGTGCTGAACAGCCCGGAACTGCGCGCCCAATGGGAGGCCGAACTGGCCGAAATGCGTCTGCGCATTCGTGGCATGCGCACCCAGATGGTCGACCTGCTGGCACAAAAAGCGCCTCAGCGCGACTTCAGCTTCGTCGGTCGTCAGTGCGGTATGTTCTCGTACTCCGGCTTGAGCGTTGAGCAGGTTCACCGCTTGCGCAACGAGTTCGGCATCTACGCCCTGGACACCGGCCGCATCTGCGTGGCTGCGCTGAACCAGAGCAACATCAAGGCCGTTACGGATGCCATCGTTCAGGTGATCTGAATCGCGTCGTGATACGAAAAACGGGAAGCCATGGGGCTTCCCGTTTTTTATTTGTCGCAGATAAATCTCAAAGCCTTGTCCCACCCCTCTAAACTGCACACATCTACCCTGTAGGAGCCGGCTTGCCGGCGATGGCGGTCGATCCACCAACATCAATGCTGACCGTTATGGCCTCTTCGCTGGCAAGCCAGCTCCTACAGGTTGTCTTCACCCGGATGTTTCGAGAACCCACATGAAAAACGATGACCTTCGCGCTGACCGCGATGACCTGGATGACCTGGATCACTTCACCCCCCGCGCCCCGACAAAACGCGGCAACCACCTGGTGATGCAAGTGGCCGCCGGTGTGTTTCTCGGCGGCCTGGCCCTGTGGCTGGTGCAATTGGGTGCCACGGCGCTCTACGCCAAGCTGATGGTTGCCACGATTACCTTCGGCGGTTAAGCCAGTTCGCTCGCACGCTGGCTGGCAGCGTCGTCATAGGCGACATAAAGCGATTCGGCGACCTGACTCTTGATCGCCTTGGTGCTTTCCAGCCCCAGGACGAAACCTTCCGCCTTGCCGCCAGCGCGGTTCAATGCTTCAGCGGTGCCGGCCTGAGTGATGGCGTCGAACAACTTTTCGGCGTGGGGGCCGACACCTTTGGGCAGGCTGATCTGAGAGATGCTCATGGGCGCACCCCGTGGTGTCGAGGTGTGAGGGTCAAATGATTCATGGCGCATACCTTTTCGGCGAATGGCCGGCAGCGCGTGTCACCACTTCCGGGCGGCCATGGTAGACCCCTGGGGCGATCCTGGTAACCGCCAATCGCCGCTAAACCACCGCCCGTCCCGATGATTCGCTCCAATTGTTATTAGATGCTTGACTTCCCTTTTTGAATCAGTAAGATACGCGCCATTCCGCGATAGCTCAGTTGGTAGAGCAAGTGACTGTTAATCACTGGGTCCCTGGTTCGAGTCCAGGTCGTGGAGCCATACAAGGTTCCAGAGAAGGCTTTTAAAATCTCTGAAACCCCCGAAAAACCCGCCTTCTGGCGGGTTTTTTCGTTTTGGCGTTCTGTCGGATTCCGGTGGATACCAGCCATTTTAAGGGTAGAGTTTGGGATAAAGGTCAGTTCGATAAAAGGGAGTACCCTTATGTCGCGTACTACTGCTCCACTCTCCGACGCCGCTTGCCGTTCGGCCAAGCCCACAGACCGCGCCTACAAGCTTTTCGACGGCGACGGCCTTTACCTTCTAGTCCAACTCAATGGCCGAAAAGGCTGGCGTCTCAGATACGTCAAACCTGATGGCCGGGAAGGACTGACCTCATTCGGCAACTATCCCATCGTTGGCCTCGCGGATGCGCGCCGCAAGCGCTTGGAGGTCAAGCGAATGCTGGCGGATGGCATTGACCCTATAGGAGCCAAGAACCAAGCCAAGACGGACGCTCTGATCAAAGGCCGCACCTTTGAAAGCGTTGCCCTCGGCTGGCACACGGAAATGTCAGCCAAGTGGGCACCGGACTATTCCAAGACAGTGATGAGTCGCCTCAAAACTCACCTCTTCCCGCTGATCGGCGCTCGCGCCATTGTCGACCTCGACACCCACGACCTTATGCGGCCCTTGGACGTGATCAAGAAGCGCGGAACGATAGACGTTGCTTTAAGGGTACAAAACTACCTGCAGAGCATCATGCGCGAGGCAAAGCGCCTCCGGCTTATCACCGTAAACCCTGCTTACGACCTCGTAGGCTCGATCAAAGCCTCGCGGGTCGTCCACCGCCCCGCCTTATCCTTATCGCGCTTGCCTGAATTGCAGGAACGGATCGACACCTATAAAGGCCGCGCACTTACCCGGCTGACGGTCTTGCTGTCGCTGCACGTGTTTGTACGCTCCAGCGAGCTGCGCTTCGCGCGCTGGAGCGAGTTCGACCTCAAACGTTGCGTCTGGGAAATACCCGACACGCGACCAGCGTTGGAAGGCGTACCCTTTTCCACAAGGGGTACGAAGATCGCAGGCGATATCCATCTTGTACCCTTATCGCCGCAAGCGATCGCCCTACTCGAGCAGATCCACGCAATCACAGGCAAATTTGATTTGGTGTTCGCAGGCGATACCAAATCTTGGAAACCAATGTCCGAAAACACGGTGAACAGCGCGCTTCGGAAGATGGGGTACGACACCAAATCCGAGATCTGTGGGCATGGGTTTCGTTCCATGGCCTGCAGCGCACTAATCGAGTCAGGCTTGTGGATGGATACAGCCATCGAGCGGCAGATGAGCCACAAGGAACGCAACAGCGTCCGCGCCGCTTACATCCACAAGGCCGAGTTCATCGAGGAGCGCAGGCTGATCATGAACTGGTGGAGTCGCTACCTTGAGGCTAATCAGCAGAAGCATGTCAGCCCACGCGAATTCGCCAATCAGACGGGTGCGAATGTCACTCGCCTAAAAGCAAAACGTGGCGCACTGAGTAAGCGCTCGGTCCTCATATCTCAGTGATCCGCTTGTCCACGCGGGTCCACGCAAGCAGGGCTGCAAAGCCGCCCTGCTTGCATGGACCTCACTTAAAAAATCTAAAGCCAACGCAACTATCTGTGGAAAACCACGGTTTTCCATTAGTGGATAATTTCATCCACAGCCGCAGAACTCCCAAAAATTCGAGCATTGACCCGAACTCTTCACAGGCGTAGAAAAGTTCGGGCAAAGCGCTGTCGTTGACAGCAACCCAGGTAGCCAGAACCTTTAAGGCTACGCCACACCGTGGTGGTTCTCCCAAAGTGCGATTAGCGTCCGGCGGCTCGCACAGTCACAGCGATGTGATGGATGCCTACTTTTACCAGCGTACCCACTGCGGCAACTCATTCCCTTTCATAGCTGCTCTGCAGCAACCTATCCGCTTGGCCATTTCCTTGCGCCAACCTGCGCCCGTCTCTTTCTTCCGGAAAGAGACGGGCGCTCCTACCACTGCTGCAGCCCAACTCGTACAAGGCTTTGCGGCATTTCCCCTCGTGACAATTGGCGTGACAAACACCGAAGTTACCCGCAACAGCGATGCAGATGATGGTGCCGCAGCCCACGGAATGGACTGCACCTGACTGACAGTCAGGTATGCCCCGGTCATCGCTTCACTGCCTTCACCCGACTCAGGATCTCGCGGCGCAGGTCTCGTCAGCCAGTGCAGCCTCCACCCGCCCACTTCCTCGGAAGTGTTCAGGAGGCCAGATCATGAGATGCCCAAGCTCCCGGTCGTAAGGAGCCGCCAGTCCTGCGTTAGAGGACAACCCTCACAGGTCGCAGGGGCCTTGATCCCTGATAACACTCAACATTCTTGGCGGGATGACGTGGGGACGGTTTCAATAGTTTTGGCTTCGAGAGGAGTTCGATCATGGCACTGGTAGGTAAACGTGACGGGCGCAATTTTGGCTATGGTCGGCAATTGAGTTATGCCGGGCCGCAAGCGCTGAAAGATCTATTTGGCAGCGGGCATTTCGGCACGGTCAAGGCGCACAGTGATCGCTGGCAGGCGTTTGTACGCTGGTGCCGGTCGGAGGAAGGGCCGGGGTTTAACGATGCGCGGCAGATTAGTTGGCAGACCTTGCTGGACTACGCCGGACATCTGCGTCAGCAAGTTGAACAAGGTGAACTCGCCATCTCCACTGCACAAAACCGATTGTCCAGCGTGAACCGGACCCTGGCCGCGCTTCGCGGTGATCAGTATGTAAAAGTCGTGAGTCCGAGCAAGGCGCTGGGAGTGCGGCGCACCAGTGTTCGTCGTTCTGTGCCGCAAGGCCAAGACCGCGAACAGGTGAAGCGGGTCGTAGAGGTGCTTTGCGAAAACCAGCAGGCACGCGCCGCGGCCATCGCTCAGTTAGCGCGAGCCACCGGTATGCGCTTACGCGAGGCGATTTTGGCCGACCTTCCGCGCCTGAAGCGTGAGTCCGAACAATACGGGAAGATCAACATCCAGGATGGCACCAAAGGTGGCCGTTCAGGCGCGTCAGCACCTCGTTGGATTACGGTAAATGATCATATTCGTGACGCACTGAGGTTTGCCGAAAAGGTCTCGCCTGACGGTAGCCACAACCTGTTAGCCCCGCACGAAAGCTACCTGGATTTCATACAGGGCAGCGTCCGTCCCATTCGAGACCTCCTCCATATGCACAACCTCAAAAGCTTTCATGAATTACGGGCGGCCTTTGCATGCGAACGCTATGAGCAAATTACCCAGCATCCCGCGCCTATCAATGGCGGCCATTGCCAGCAACTCGACCGACGCCTCGATCAAGAGGCCCGAGTGCAAATCAGCTATGAACTCGGACACGGCCGTATCGACGTAGTGTCGGCTTACATTGGTGGTCGAGCATGAGCAGGGCATTCGATATGGAGCTTTTCCTAGCGGGCTTCCTGACCGGAGCGCATGCCACACGCCAACGCCATCTTCGTCAGGCGAAGGCTATCCAAACAGCAATCGCTGAACGCTGGCAACGCGACAATCCATGGACTTGGCAGAAAAAGCATCTCACATGGTTCCTAAATCACCATGTGTACCAGCACGCTGAATCGACGCGCTACTACTATCTGCTGACCGTGCACTTACTTGCTCATCGTCTAGGAAAGGCCTGGCAGTTCAACCGTCAGGCGAAGGTCAACAACCGGCCGAGGTTGTGTAAAAACGTTTTTGAGCGCGACAGGTACTCAAAAACGGACTGGAAATCGCGCATCTACTCGAAACCCACATGTGCTGACGTGCCGATAAATTTCAGATTTAACATAGACTCGCACACTTCAATTTGGTGAAGCTTTTTACACACTTTTGGCCAAAAGCTGCCGTTAGGTCACTGTTACTAATCGCTCCAATCTGCCCCAAGGTATTGTCCATACGCAACTGTCATCCTGCACTTGTGAATGCTGTAGGCACGCATTCCTACAAGCACTATCCGATGGAAAACTCGTAAG
The DNA here is from genome assembly GCF_003050925.1 of Pseudomonas sp. GV085. Taxonomy (GTDB): domain Bacteria; phylum Pseudomonadota; class Gammaproteobacteria; order Pseudomonadales; family Pseudomonadaceae; genus Aquipseudomonas. Next base: position 278,697 of record NZ_QAOV01000007.1, read on the forward strand.
CATTCAAGGTAAGGAAGTTACGGCGCGCGGAGCATCTCCTTGAGCACCGTAATGAACTCCAGAGCGACCTGGGATGGTTCTTCCTGGATTGGAAGTAATAACGCAATTTGGTACTTGATGGCCGGAAAGAAAGGTTTCGTCACCAAATTCTTAGTGAATGGGAGGCTCACGACAGGGTCGATGATGCCCACCCCCATCCCGCAGCACACCAGCTCACAGGCCGTTGAGAAAAACTCGGTTTCAGCTACTACATTCCAAGCTGCCTCATAGTCGGAAAAGGCAGTGGCCATTTGCTGATAAATCGGGTCACCTTTAAAAAGCGATATAAAGGGTACACCGTCAAGGTCGGTGGGTGTAATGACGTCCAGTTTGGACAGTGGATGATCCATCGGCATCATGCATTGGCATTCGTATGAAATCACCTCCATGTTTGATGACGGATAGTCGAGTGGCAGTTCGGCAATGGCGAGATCAAATTGCTGCGTGGACATAAGTTCGCGTATCGTCTGGGAATTGCGCGTGATGATTTTTATCTGAAGGCCAGGACGCTCTTTTGCGAAGTTGGCGATCAAGCGCGGCAGTACGTTAATGGAGACACTGGCATAAGCGGCGATAGCCAAATGTCCTCGTTTACCCGTCCGAATTTCCTTTGCGATGCGCGTTGTTCTTTCTACCGCCTCCAATGCTCTCTCAGTTTCGACAAAAAACAGGCGAGCTTCCGGTGTCGGGTGCAGTCGCCCCCCTTTTCGGACAAATAATGACAAACCCGTTTCGTGTTCCAGGGTCGCGATAGTGGTGCTTATAGCCGGCTGAGATACTCTGAGCAGCTCTGCCGCTCGGGTCATTGTGCCGTGAATCATCAGAGTTCTGAAGCACTCAAGCTGACGTATACGCATCTCAACCTCTTGCTAATGTCTCGCGCATTGGCCGCGGAGGACAACGATTTCTCAAGATGCCTCCGGCAGTAAGAACTCATACCGAACCGCTCTCGAAATCCCTTCCACCACATCATCTACAAGTAGCTTCCCCTTCTGAGCCGTCGAGCCCTTAGCCGATGACAGAACACCACTTTCTGGAACCCACTCAATCCGCGTCGGGTAAATATCGTAGACGGGGAATTCTGCAGGTCCGTGTTCCGGGATTTTATGCAGCGCCACCATATCCGGGTGATAGTGCAGCATCATCGAGGTTTCGATGACGGCGGCATGTTCAAGGGCAATACCTGGGAAGCCATTGGGGAATATCGTTGCCAGAGTCGATGCGTTGACGAACTCCCAGTGCTCCAGGCGCATGACTTCCAATCCGGTGTCGGACCCAATGTCGCGCAGCGCCAGCTCAATGCCTTCGGTGACGAACCACTGGTTCTCGTAATGGCCGATCACCAAGACCAATCGTTTGACGCCATGGCGATGAAACTCTTTGACGGCATCGCGAACTATAGCCGTCAGCGTCGCCCCGTCGACACTAGTGGTACCGCAGAAATGCTGCCCGCCGCCACACTTGGGCTGCGATTTATAACCGTAGGACAGCGCGGGAGCGACGATGCCATTTATAGCAAGGGCAACGTCCTCACTGATCGCGCTGGCCAGCAAAGCATCCGTGCCAAGTGGCAGATGCGGACCATGTTGCTCGGTAGCGCCGCAGGGCAGAAAGACAACCGCACCAGCCTTGACCCGACTTTCGTATTCAATCCAGCTCATGTTGTCCATGCGCACGTTGTTCATGGTGAAATCTCCAGAAGCATCAGAGGCAATTCCGGTGCGCCTGCCAGGCACACCGGAAATGGATATCAGCCGCGCGCGGGGTACCACTCGTCCGGCTCTGGGTATACCCAGTCATCGGGGAAGGCATAAGTTTCGAAAACGGTGGTTGTGTCCGCTTCAGTGCCAAAGAAAGCAAAGTGGTTACGACCCAACCAGGAACCAGACTGCACGCATTTGAAGCCACGACGCTCCAGTTCAGCGATTCGATCCTCGAACGGGATGTTGTTGCAGTCATAGGCAACGTGCTGAATGCCCTCTCCATGCTTTTCCAGGAAGTCGGCGAAGATGGTTGGGCCCGAGACCGGCTCCATCAATTCCCACACCATGTTGCCGCTCTGGGCAAAACAGACCGTGAGAACAAACTCCGCAGGCTGTCCGTGATAGGTCTGATTCTCGGTGTTTTTAGGGCTGAAGGTATAAACGCGCCAAGGCCCGATACCGAGTTTAAGGAGTCCGTCCATGGTACGTTTATGGTCAGCCGTGACGATTGCTATCTCCACGACGTTGCCCAGAAACGGGTCGACCTCAGCGCCGTCGGTCAGTGCGTTGAGCACGTTGTTCTGTAGTAGGGTGGACATGGGTTACCTCAATGTCGGATGGGAACAGAGGTATTTAAGCGGCTGGGCAAACTAAGCGAAATCGAGTAATTCTCAAGCAGGGTTGAGAAAATCTTTTTCTTCAGGGCGACCTAATAAGCAGATCCGTGACTTGAGATAAATTGCACTCATGCAAAAAAAAAATCGAATGTGATACCTCCCGGGGTCATGGCCCACTTCGCTTCTACGGTAGGGAAAGTACCTGCCGTCCATTGAGGAATGTGCCATGACCCATCTTCTACACATCGATGCCAGCGCCCGGGGCGAACGATCCCTAAGCCGAAAGCTATCCAGAGCATTTATCCATGCGTGGATTGAGGCCGATCCGAACGCCCAAGTGATTGTGCGCGATATCGGAGCCAACCCTCCGCCCTTCATGACCGAAGACTGGATCGGCGCTGTTTTCACTCCAGAAGAAGATCTCACCGTCGTGCAACGTGAACGGATCCATCTGTCCGACGAGTTGATCGATGAGATTGATCGTGCCGATGTGATTGTCATTGGTAGCCCCATGTACAACTATGGAATGCCTGCCGCATTGAAAGCCTGGTTCGATCAAGTGATCCGAATCGGCAAGACGTTCACATTCGACCTGGCGCGCGGCGACTTCCCGCTGGAGCCGATCATGAGCGGCAAAACCTTGGTAATTTTGAGTTCACGGGGTGAATTCGGCTTCGGCGCGGGCGGCATCCGCGAAAAAATGAATCATCTGGAAACGCATATTCAAACATGCGCTCATTATCTTGGCGTCGAACAGACCCACGTCATCACCATCGACTTTCAGGAGTTTAACGACGCGCGTCACGAAGTCTCGATTGCCGAAGCGTTCGAGGCAATTCAACAACTGGTGGGTGAGTTGGTGCATTGCCATGAATAATTCTGAGAACAGGATGGATACGGTCGTAGAGACCCTGAAAAAACTGCACGACGGAAGCATCAGCGCGACTCAGTTGGTGCAAGCCGCCTTTATCCAAGCGCGGGAGGCCGACTCAGTATTCATCTCGCTGCTCGAAGAATCGGCATTGGCAATGGCCCATGACTCCGATGTTCGACGCCAGCATGGGCAACCCTTGAGTCCGCTCGACGGGTTGCCGCTGGCAATCAAGGATCTGTTCGACATCGAAGGCACCGTGACCACCGCAGGTTCCACCACCCGAAGCGCAATCGCGCCAGCCACACGGGACGCTGCTGTAATAGAAAAACTTCGAGCCCTTGGCGTGGTGTTCATTGGCAAGACTAACCTCAGCGAATTTGCCTACTCTGGACTCGGGCTAAATCCGTACTATGGTACGCCCACAGCACTGTTCGCGAACTGTGATCCTCGAGCGCCAGGTGGTTCATCATCGGGATCGGCCATCGCGGTCCAGCGAGGGATTGTGACTGCGGCCCTGGCCACGGACACAGCCGGGTCAATTCGTGTGCCGGCCGCGTTCAATGGGCTAGTCGGTTTTAAGACATCCACCAGTCGCCATGACATGAGCGGTGTCCATCCGCTGGCCGTGACTCTCGACAGCCTCGGCCCCATCGCCCAAACAGTGGAAGATTGCAGGTTGCTGGACAATGCAATGCGTGGCCTCTCAGACTCTCCCGCCAGCGCTGTCGACCTGAGCGAAGTTCGCTTCATCGTCGACACCAAAGTCTTGCAGGACCCTCGACTCCAACCTGCAGTAGCACGCAATCTCGAGCGCGTCATGGACATCCTGCACCAATGCGGAGCTCAAATAGAAAGGCGCCCGGTGCGCGCCGTCGAGCGTGCTCGGGAGCTGATTTCGTCGGTGGGCTGGCTCGGGGCGATCGAGGCCTGGAAGCTATTAATTGCCGTGGTTGAAGGGCCTGATGCAGAGCGCATGGATCGCCAGATCAGAACCCGCCTGTTGAAGGCACGGGACCTAACCGTCGAAAAAGAAGTTCAGCTACGCGTTGTTCGTCAGCAGTTGATCGCAGACATGGCCGAGGAACTGGGTGATTCCATTCTGGTACTGCCTACGGTATTCCATGTGGCGCCTGCCTTGGCACCGCTGGAAGCTGACGACGCGTTGTTCGCTCAACTCAATCTGGACACGCTGGCAATCACCATGGTCGGCAGTCTGCTGGACATGCCTGGCGTCGCGATGCCTTCGGGCGTCAATGAATCAGACCTGCCGACCTCCATCCTGTTCTCCAGCATTACCGGGAAAGACGATCGCTTGCTAGACATCTGCTGCGCCATCGAACGCGCGCTCTGATCACCCCGGCTCGGCATCACGACCACGATGCCGAGCCGGTTCCAGCACTCAGGATTTGACCGGGAATCGCCGCTGGAAAGGACGCGCCTGAATCAGGATCAAAAACACCCCAGAGGCCAACGTCAGCGCTCCAAGATACCAAGCGGTGTATTGATCCTCGGGTGAAACCGGGTTGGCGCCAGCGGTATAGCCGATGTAACCGAGCATCAGTATCGCCAGCACCGCCGGCACACTAAGAAAGAACGACACCCAGCCGCCTTGCCGTTTCCAGGTCATCGCAATGAACGCCGCAATCGCGGCCATGTAAGACATCACCAAAGTGATTGTGACCACGTCGTAATACCAGACGATTTTGTCCAGTGGCTTCCACCACAATAAACCGATGGCAACCAGCGAGACGATCACGTTGGCCAGCCATGGAGACTTCGCCACATTCACCGAGCTCAACGCGGTAGGTAAACGACCCTCCTCGCTCATGCGGTACAACGTCCGCGCGGCAGCACTGGAGGATATCTGCAGTCCGGCACACGCCGACGTAATAACCACGAACAATGCAATCCAGGCCATAGACGGCGGAAGATAAACATTTGCTACGGCAGCGATAGGGCCGCCATTGCCGTCCTCGACGATAGCTGCCAACTTCTCTACCGGCACCGCGAACTGCCAGCCAATCGCGGCTAGGCTGTAGATCACGAAAGCCGCTGTCAGCACCAGCAACAGTGAACGCTGAACCGTGCGCACAGGAATCCGCGCTTCTTCGATGTAGTTAATAGCCGAGTCGAAGTTGGCCAGCATCCACACCCCGAACAACACGCCGGGACCGATCACCGACCAACCACCCGCGTCTTCCAGCGAATACATCGACAACACTGAAAGGTCTGGCACTTGTGGATTCACCAGCCCGAGCACGCCCAGCCCGGCGACGACAGCAATCTCGAATACCAAAAGCACACTCGCCACTTTGGCAGTCAGGCCGACGCCTTTGCAGGAGATTCCCAAGAACACCACCACCAGTGCTGTGCCGATGCATTTAGCCGCCAGCGCGCCTGTGAGCGAAGGGAATAGCGCCTGGATATATTCAGTGCCGATGATCGCGCACATCGGTGTCACTGCCATGCAGGCCACGGCGTACGCCCAGCCCAATACACTGCCTATGTGGGGGTGCAAAAATCGGCTGGCGAACGTGAAAATTCCGCCCGCCGACGGCGCCTGCCGAGTGAGCGCAACCATGCACAGTGCCATGACCAACATTGGGAAGAAATACGCAATAAGGATCGCCAGCGGTGCGTGGTGACCGGAGATCGAGTACAGAATCGACATGGAGGACGCCGCGATCCAGCCCGGAGCGTTGAAGCCCAGCGCCGAGAATGTTACATCACGAGTCGTCAGGGTACCCTTGTCGAGGTTGGTGTCCAGTTCGCGGACCGTGCCATTACGGTCGTAACCAATCAATTGTGAAAGATTCATTTTTCGAGACTCTGATTCTGTGCAAAGAGGGAGTGTTACGCCTACGACAAAGCCGTCGACGCACAGTTTTTTATGGTCCAGCTCAGCAGTACGGTACGAATGCCGAGAACAGCTCCGTAGAAGAAATCAAATCGTCGAGTCAGGCTCGGTGATTGTTATTTTTGAATCAGGCGTCAAAGGGCGTGACGATTTTGCTCAAGTACCTCATGTTTGAGCCAGTCGATGAAGCGCTAGACACCACGCTTTTGGGTGGGAGCGAGGCGCTCGATTTTCACGAGTAAACCTCGCAAGTACGGTCCCTCGATTCTGCACATGCGGTCGATGCGCTATTCCTCAGCAAACAAAAATTTCCTACACAACAGCAATCCCAATCCGCGCACTGCAGCATGTAGCGCGAGCGTTTCGTCGCGCACTCGAGTTGGAATTGCTTACGTACAGGTGATCATGGGGCACCACTAAAATCCAATAATATAATTTAGGTTAGTTATAAATTTAATTTATAGAGTGAGGCCATACGCCCCTCCTTTAACTTCACACGCTCCTACTTCTCTGATGTTTTATGGTTATCAGTGAACTTACGCGGACAGGCAAGCTATCTAGCTCGCCTACTTACACCTATAAAATCCTCTTATACAGAGGCTAAGTTTTATTATTGTATTTAGGTGTTGCGCTGTGATTTCCTAGGCTTCTCAGTGCAGGATCGTTGGCACATTGACGAATTAGGAGAATCAGAATGAACGCAATCTCGGCAGTCCAGCACGATGAACTCGTGTGCCTTCCTGCTCGTCGTGGTACAGCGATCAAGCTCGAAAAGGGGCAAATAATTAAGGTGATCAATACACACGGTAAGCAGGTCGTCGACACTTGGGCTTTCAACCCTAATGACCTTCACGAGGCGATGTCGATGGAGCATTGCCGCGCTTCGTGGCTGAAGGTCAACCCTCAAGTTGGCGACACCCTGATCACCAACAATCGTCGTCCCATTCTCACCATCGTTGAAGACACCACTCCTGGAGTGCATGACACCTTGATTGCAGCCTGCGATCACACTCGCTACCAGCAGCTCGGAGTTGTTGGCCATCACGATAGTTGCAACGAGAATCTGTTCCTCGCACTGGATGCTCTAGGTCTGGTCGCAGAGGCCCCCCCTAGCCCACTGAACCTTTTCATGAACGTTCCCTTATCTGCCAATGGCCAAATTAAGTTTGCTGAGCCTGTGAGTAAACCGGGGCAATACGTGGCACTGCGAGCTGAAATGGATTTGATCATTGTGTTATCTGCGTGCCCTCAGGACATCACCGCAGTCAACGGGATGATGCCCGCTGACGTGCATTACGCGGTCGTCTGTCGTTCACATGAGCAATAGAAATACAGGCCAGGCAAGCGCCAGAGGTTTAGGCTATTGACAGTTTGATTGACGTTCGATCGTCGGGAGTCTAGCCATGCGTAAATTACCCCCCCTCAATTCGGTACGAGCATTTGAATCCGCGGCCCGGCACCAAAGCTTCACTGCTGCGGCAGCTGAGCTTTGTGTAACCGTTACCGCTGTGAGCCATCAGGTTCGTCAGCTCGAATCGTGCATCGGGCACAAGCTGTTTGAAAGGACGGGGCGGAACGTGGAGCTTACTCCGGTAGGGAGGACGATTTACCCGTTCCTGCGTGATGGCTTTGATCAGATCGCGCATGCCTTCTCGATAATCAGCGCTCCGAAAGACGGCGATGCTATTCAGCTCTCCACCACCCGCGCATTTGCCGAGCGCTGGCTGATGCCTCGTTTGGCTCGATTCAATCAGCTCTATCCAAACATCGTCGTGCACATCCATGGCTCAGAAAAAGCAGTCGACTTGCGCTGTGAAAGTATCGACCTTGCTATTCGATACGGCCCAGTCGAAGACTGTGATCGGGGTTCGGTAATATTGGAGGACTTTTACATTGCAGTCGCGGATCAAAGTCTTTGTCCTGCGGACAGATGTCCAACCATTGATGATTTTAGAAACCGCCCACTGCTTGCCTATAAGTGGAAGAACCAGGATTTGGAAGCGCCTGCCTGGTCTGCATGGCTGGCGCGAGTTAATTATCGTCAGGGTACGGATTTCCGCATTTCCTGGTACAGCGAGGAGACTCTCGCGCTCCACGCCGCTGAGCGTGGCCTAGGCCCATTGTTATGCAGTGACGTGCTCATTGAGGACGAGATCCGATCCGGGCGTATGCGTCAGATTGAAGGTCCGCGCATGCCTGGCTTTGCATACCGATTGGTTGAGGTTTCCTCTCCTGGTCGCAAGCAAAGTCTCGCGGTATTTATCGATTGGTTGAGACAAGAGGCGGATCTGTGTCGAGGTATGCCAGCACTTTCTGTAGTCAAGTAATTAAAGGCTCTGAATAAAATAAACGACATCGAACATCCTTTTTGACGCTTTTTGGCATACCCAGATGTGCTTTCGGATAGTTATTGGGTTTTATTAATTCCCAGTGCGGACAACTATAATTTGTCATGGGCGACTAACATGTTTAACAACGCATCTTTTCGACTCAAAGTAGTTTCTATGACAGGATTTTGTCTGTTTGTAGTTGTTGCGCTTGTTGTGAGTGTGAATATTTATCAAGCCAACTCCAGCACTAGACAAGTGAGTACCGAGAGCGAGCAGATGATTGCCAAAAAAGTCAAAGACATTCTTAAAAGTAACGCAAGCGAGAAGGCGGCCAAGTTACAGAACAAGTTTTATGCGAGTCGTGCTGTTGTCAGTGCACTGGCGGATCAGCTACTAAATATCCGCGCTCAGGGACTGCGTCGCGGTTTACAGCCCGCAGCCTTGAGAGAGGACCTCAATGAAGCACTTAAGAAAGTATTTGACCGCAACACAGACGTCCTTGGCGTCTGGATGGCATTTGATCCTAACGCATTAGACCCCACCGACTCAAAGTTCAGAGACGATATGGCACACGGTTCGAACGAGGCCGGAAGGGTATCGAGTTATTGGAGTCGCCCCGATGGGAAGGGCCAGAATACAGCATTTCCTGAAAGTTATTTTAGCGATGCCTCTGTAGGTGCCGACGGAACTCCGTACAACAACTGGTACCTCTGTTCTAGGAGCAGCGGGAAAGAGTGTTTGTTACAGCCTTACTCGGACACGGTAGGCGGTCGTTTGTTGCTCCTAACCACCATCACCTATCCACTGGTCGTGGATCAGAAAGTCATCGGCACTGTTGGCATCGACATCACCCTGGACTCCATTCAAAGCGAAGCGCAAGCATCCCAACGTGATTTGTTTGATGGTGCCGGCAATGTTCTGATTGTCTCTGGCAGTGGAGTTCTTGCCGGGGTTGGAACCAACCCAACAATGGTCGGTAAAAACATCAAAGAGGCAACAGGCCTTGAAGCAACCATGATTGCAGAACTCATGAAAGCGGTGACACCCGAAGTGGCCGATACAGGCGATCAGATATCCGCTTTGCATACATTCACTCCTGTCGAAGGTACGCCGGCGTGGAGAATCATTATTAGCCTGCCCAAGAAAGTCGTCCTGGCCGACGCGCTAAAACTGCAAAAGACGCTCGACGACTCCTTAAGCGCCAGTACACGCCAATCCGTATCCGTTGCTTTGCTGGTCGCAGGTATGGGTCTACTCATGATGTGGGTGGTGGCGTCTGGCGTCTCTCGGCCGATTAGTGTTGTGGCTGCAATGCTGAAGGACATCGCGAGCGGCGACGGCGATCTTACGCAGCGTCTGAAGTACTCAAAGCGAGATGAACTTGGCGAGTTAGCCGACTGGTTCAATCGCTTTCTAGACAAACTGCAACCCACCATCTCGCAGATCAAGCGGAGCGTTGTTGATGCCCGATTTACGGTGACTAAGTCCTCTGAAATATCTCAGCTCACCAGTGGTGGTATGCAGGCACAATTTCGGGAGATTGATCAGGTCGCTACCGCTGCAAATGAAATGAGCGCGACAGCGCACGAAGTCGCTTTTAGCGCGTCAAACGCAGCTAGTGCAGTGCGGGGTGCAGGCCAATCAGTCAAGGAGGGTGTTGCGATATTTGAGCGAAGTACGCATGAAATCGATAGCCTCGTTCAAGAGGTAAGCAAGGCCGTTCGAGAGGTTGAGGAACTCGCGAAGAACAGCGAAGAAATCGGTTCGGTGTTGGAGGTCATCCGTAGCGTTGCCGAACAAACCAATTTACTTGCATTGAACGCAGCTATCGAGGCCGCAAGAGCCGGGGAAAGTGGACGTGGATTTGCAGTGGTTGCCGATGAAGTCAGAAGCTTGGCCAAGCGAACTCAAGATTCTGTGGGAGAAATCGGTAGCGTCATTGAGCGTATCCAGAACGCGACGCAAGGAGTAGTGACAACGATGCACTCAAGCCAGACCAAAGCTCTCGACAGTGCTAAGCAAATTCAACTGGCATTGTCAGCGCTAGGCAGCATCAACGATGCAGTCACCATAATTAGCGATATGAACTTGCAGATTGCTAGCGCAGCTGAAGAGCAGAGTGCAGTCGCGGAAGAGGTTAGTCGCAATGTTTCCGCAATCCGGGGCGTTACGGAAAGTCTAGCCGAGCAAGCATTGGAGTCTGCCAATGTCAGCAGCCAACTTGATGCGTTGGCAAATCATCAATTTAGTTTGGTAAACCAGTTCAAGGTTTAACATCTTGGACCATCGTCCCGCGGCGCAATAGCGTAATTCCGAAATAGAAGTAGCTGTTATTGACCGAAGCCTGGTTGTGATTCCTTAGTTAAAACTGGCCATCAATTTTTTCTGCCTGCCTTCACTGAACCTGCAGCTTTATTTCGGCATCCGATTTTCACACAGAAAATCATCAGTGATATGAGGCTCACGACTTCGACTCGTGAATGGCATTGCGACATCAGTCATGTCCAGCACGCTTCAATCTACCGTATTTAAAACAATTCAGGCCATTGTCTATTTTTATATGGTCTATTTGTTCTCAACCATTCTTGAGAACTACTCAATACCGCTACCTTCCGCTTCTCACTTAAAATAGCCCCTGAGCGATTCGTTATTGCCGACCAGCGAGGAAAATAAAAATGTCAGCAAATCGTGCCACTGAGTTTAGTACAACTGCTAAGTCGCATTATGACGCCTCGGGAATTGAGAAAGTTCCTGACAAATATCGAACTTCGAGTCAACTGGATCAATTCTGGATATGGGCTGGAGCGAACGTTGCACCCATTAACTGGATTCTGGGTGCTATTGGGATTCAGTCAGGTCTTAGTCTAGTTGAAACTTTAGTTGTGATCTTACTTGGCAATCTTTTGGGAAGTGCGCTGTTTGGAGCAATGTGCATAATGGGGCATCGTACTGGTGTGCCACAGATGGTTCTTTCTCGTCTCGCATTTGGTCGTCGAGGAGCATATCTCCCGACGGTCATGCAAGTGCTCATGCCGATGGGCTGGGTTGCGATGAATACTTGGATTGTATTGGATCTGGCGGTTGCTGCTCTTGAACGCATGGATATCAGAGGTGGAATGGAGTTGAAATTTGGTATTGCTCTAGTAGTCATGTTCATCCAAGTAGGAATCGCGGCTTGGGGGTTCAACGCCATCAAATACTTCGAGCGCTACTCGATGCCTTTCATCCTGCTAATCATGGTGGTGATGACCGCATTAGCCTTTACGCACGTAGACGTACGCTGGCAACAGTCGACAATCCAAGGAATCAGCAAACTCTCAGCGATGAGCAGCCTCATGACGGCTATCGGGATTGGATGGGGTATCTCGTGGTTGGTGTATGCATCGGACTACACTCGTTTTACGCAGACCAAGCTCACTGACCGTCAGGTCTTCCGCTCAACTTTTCTGGGCATGTTCGTGCCAACGGTATGGCTGGCATTCCTAGGGGCTGCAATTGCCTCTGCTGGTGGTGGTTCTGACCCCGCCCAACTGATCATCGCAGTGTTTGGCGTGATGGCTCTTCCTGTTCTGCTGGTTCTGCTTCACGGCCCAATCGCTACCAACATCGTTGTCATTTACTCCGCAGCGCTAGCAACGCTTTCTCTCGATATGCGTGTGCCACGTTGGATTGTCTCAATTATCTCTGGCATTGTGGCCTTGTTCATTCTCTACCTGTTCGTTCAGTCCGGAGAGCTTGTCCATGCGTTTGAAAACATGATGATTTTCTTCGTTGTGTGGATTAGCCCATGGGCAGGAATAACACTTGTCGATTTTTTCATGCTTCGCCGTGGAGATATTGATGTCAACTCTCTCTATTGTCATCACTCCACAAGTCATTATGGGGATGTCAACTGGCGGGGAATTATTTCGTTGGCATTTGGCGTCGTTGCGGCTTGGCTTTTCCAAGTTGGAACTATCGAGTCAATGCAAGGGCCGATCGCTATGGCAATGAGTGGTATAGATCTCTCATGGCTTGCCGGCTTCAGTGTCGCTGGCGGTATTTATTACGCACTACATCGCTCTAGAAATTCAAAAATCAACAACCAGGCTCTACTCACAGAGTAACTAATAACTAAAGCCGCATGCATTTAATCCACCCACTTCAAGAAGAGACAACTATTGTTTCATCACCAACAGAAAAGCACTTTCGATTCTCTATCTAAATTGTCTTGAGAGGAAAATAATGACGGACTTCGACGCACTCCCATTTCAGCACCTCTCGTATATTTCGTTGTCAACCGTGGCTTCATGTTTACAGCTCAGCCAAGTTTCACGAAATTTTTATCCCGGTGGGGAACGTGTGTCTTCGTCATTCTCGGGCCTTTCATCCAGCGTATTAATGCTAATGTATCGTTACGCATTTAATACGAAACGTTAGCACGGTCTCCTAGCGTCGATATTGAAAACCCAATCTGATATTTTTATACACTCTGGGTTGTGGCCATTGGCGAAAGACAGCTATCGGCCGATTGTGTTGAAAAAGTTGGCTTCTGTTTCCACAGCAGTAAAGTATGCGTCTGAGATTGAAATTTGTGTTTTATACAGAACGTTCAGGACTCAGATTTGACGTAGCTGCGTGAAAAAAGGCGCTTTCACCTCTTAATGCATGGATAGCCGGGCCGGGTCGACTTTTTCAACACAATCGGTCAAAAGCAGTCACTTGGATGTGTTTTCCTGATCCAGCACAGAATTGCCTGCGTACGCCACCTCTAGACTTACTGCTGCCGTGTGCTAATGGGGTATCGAAAGAATGCCAATAAAATACGGGCTAGATTAGGATAATCGTAGGGATATATACTTTATAAACAAGAATAATTTTATTATAAAACAAATACTTACTTACCTATTCGAGTCCAGGTCGTGGAGCCATACAAGGTTCCAGAGAAGGCTTCCAAAACCTCTGAAACCACCGAAAAACCCGCCTTCTCAGGCGGGTTTTTTCGTTTTGGCGTTCCGTGGAATCCCGGTGGGTACCAGCCGTTTCAAGGGTAGAGCCTGGGATAAAGGTCAGTTCGATAAAAGGGAGCACCCTTATGTCGCGCACTACTGCCCCACTCTCCGACGCCGCTTGCCGTTCGGCCAAGCCCACCGACCGCGCCTACAACCTTTTCGACGGCGACGGCCTTTACCTTCCAGTCCAACCCATGGCCGCAAAGGCTGGCGCCTGAGATACGTCAAACCTGATGGCCGGGAAGGACTGACCTCATTCGGCAACTACCCCATCGTTGTCCTCCCCCGATGCGCGCCGCAAGCGCTTGCAGGTCAAGCGAAATTGCGTTGATAGTGAACATCAGCACGAGCACTTTGTTTGCCTACCAACTGGATGGTAGTTTATTAGCAAGTTTTAAATAACTGCAATCAACACCATCCCTGTGAGAATCCCATGCAAGATTGGAAGCAAACCCGCAAAGACATCAATACTCGCCTGGTAGAACTAAACGGCCTGTCTCCGGAAACAATGAAAGGCATGGCGGCGCTCGGCGCTGCCGGTGGCAAGACCAATCACCTGGACGCGAAGACCCGGGAACTGATCTCCCTCGCCGTGGCCGTGACCACCCGCTGCGACGGTTGCATCGCCTTCCACGCCGCCGAAGCCAGGAAACTTGGCGTCACCAGTGAAGAAGTCGCCGAAGCACTGGGCGTGGCAATCAACATGAACGCCGGTGCCGCGTTGGTGTACAGCACACATGTGCTGGACGCATTCGATAAGTCGTAAATCAAACGCTGACTTTCAACCTGTCAACGACTTCGAGACTCATCATGAATAAGCTGCTCACCCCTTACGATCTGTCCGGTACTGCGCTGAAAAACCGGGTCGTCATGGCCCCCATGACCCGCACCCGGACCCTCGACAACATCCCTGACGGGTTCACCGCGCTGTATTACGCACAGCGTGCTTCTGCTGGTCTGCTGATCACCGAAGGCCTGCCGATTTCCGACGAAGCCCGCGGCTACCTGTACACCCCAGGTATTTATGCCGACGAACACTTGCCAGGCTGGCGCCAGGTCACCGACGCGGTGCACGCCAAGGGCGGGAAGATCTTCGCGCAGTTATGGCACGTTGGCCGTATGTCCCATATTTCGGTGCATGGCCTGGTTCCGGTTTCTTCGGGTACTCAGCCGGCGGTCGATACCACGGTATATGCCTGGATCGAGCCTGGCGAATCCGGTCCTGTGCAACCCAGCGTGCCCCGTGCGCTGGAAACGGATGAAGTGAAACGTGTCATCGCTGACTTTGTGAAGTCTGCGCGTATGGCGATGGAGGCCGGTTTTGACGGTGTTGAAATCATGGCCGCCAACGGGTTCCTGTTCGATCAGTTCCTCAGCAGCGCCTTGAACACCCGTACCGACCAGTACGGTGGCTCGATCGCCAATCGCCAGCGCTTTCTGCTGGAAACCATTGACGCGATTTCTGCCGAAATCGGCGGCTCGAAGATTGGCGTACGGTTCTCGCCGTTTGGCCGCCTGTATGACTTTGGTGTGTACGAAGGTGAAGCACAAACCTGGATGAGCATGGCGGCAGCGCTGAATGAACGCGAACTGGCCTACGTCCACCTGAACTACCAACCGACCATCGTCGCCGCTGAAACGCCGCCGGGGTTCGGCGCCGCGTTCCGTGAAGCCTACAAGGGCACCTTGATGGCCGCCGGTGGGTTTAACCAAGCCCTCGCTGAGTCGGAACTGGTTAAAGGTGAACTCGATTTGATCGCCTTCGGTACGGCCTACATTGCCAACCCTGACCTGGTCGCGCGTATGCAAAATGGTTGGCCACTGGCAGAGGGTGACCGCGCGACTTACTACGGTGTCAGTGATCGCATTGCCAAGGGTTACACCGACTACCCGGAATACGTTGCAGCCAAAACCTGATTATTTGCACGGCCATGACCGGCAGAGAACGACTCAATATAGCGGCCTGTCGTAGCTGGCACACAAACGCCACTGCCTCCCAAACAGCGACGTTGTCTTGAGTCGTTACTCGGCCTGGTAATCGGCAACGAGCTTGTCCAGAAATACGAATAGCTTCTGGTTCATCTCATCGTAATCGTTAGCCCGCAACACGGCGGGTTGCTGAACAAAACGCCGGTCAGTGAGCGTTATCAGTTCCGCCTCCGATGCCTGGATCAGCAGTTCCACGACGTCTTTGGTGAGTTCCATATGGCATTGAAAGCCGTACACCAGTGGGTTGTATTCAACGATTTGGCGCGGGCAGCCCTGGCTGTACGCAATCACCCTGGCGTCCAGGGTGAGCCCCGGCATGTCGTTGTGCCAATGGCCGACTTCCAGGGTTTCCCCGAAGTGCGAAAACTTCGGATTAGCCAACCCCTCTTGGGTTAGGTAAATCGGGAATTTTCCAATTTCCTTTTCGGGGCTGTGGTTGAACGTGGCACCCAGTGCTTCCCCGATCAATTGCGACCCCAGACAAACCCCAACCACAGCCCGCCGGGCCGAGATGGCTTTGCCAATGAGTTCCCGCTCGGCCAAGGCATTGAAATGCGGGCATTGCTCCAGCGTAGTCGCCGGATCTTGCGGGCCACCCAACACCACCAGAAGGTCGAACGATTCTGCGGTATCTGGCAGGACATCATGTTGGTAGACGCGGGAATAGGTGGCTTGATAACCGCGAGCGTTTACCCAGTCCTCAAATGCACCGGGTGCTTCGAAGGACTCGTGCATCACGAAATGGACTTTCAACGTTTTACCCTCGGCTTCCAGATATTCAGGTCTATGGTGATCGCGCTTGCGCAATCACCAAAATAACAACGCTCGCTGCCCTGTAGGCAGCGAGCACCTCATACGCTGCGTCGACCAGCGACTACGATGCCAACTCGTCCAGCAGCCCTTTCAGGAAGATGCAACCTTGAGTATCGAGCGGCTGAAGTGGAAGGCGGGGGCCGCCGACGTCAAGCCCCTGCATCTTCAAACCTGCCTTGATAGTGGTCGGCAGGCCACGACGAGTGATGTATTCCAGCATTTCGTACTGTCGATAAAACAGCGTACGGGCTACTTCCAGCTTTCCACACTGCACGGCATCCCAGAGCGCCAGGTTCAGCTCGGGAATGAGGTTGGGGGCGGCGGTACACCAACCCGTGGCACCGGCAACCAAGGCCTCCAGGGCCAACGGGTTGCAGCCGTTGTAGAAGGCCACCTTGCCATCTGTTGCCTTGAACAGGCGGTGCATGCGTTGAATGTCGCCAGTGCTTTCCTTGACCATGGTGACATTCTTCACTTCGCTCAGAATGCGCAGGATCAGATCGACCGACAGGTCAGTGCCGCTGGTGCCTGGGTTGTTGTAGAGCATGATCGGGATGTTGATGGCTGCACCTACAGCCTTGAAATGATCGACGATTTCAGTATCAGTCAGCTTCCAGTAAGAGACCGCAAGCACCATCACAGCCGTGGCACCACAAGATTCAGCCAGTTGGGCACGCTGTACGGTACGGGCAGTGGTCAGGTCTGAAACGCTGACTACAGTCGGAACTCGACCAGCAATCTGTTCCTGGCTGAAGCGGACAACCGACTCCCATTCGCTATCGGAAAGATAAGCCCCCTCTCCGGTACTCCCCAGAGGGGCGATGGCATGCACGCCGGAAGCGCTCAGCCTATCGATGGATTGCCCCAAAGCGACCAGATCCAGTGAGCCGTCGACTGCGAATGGAGTGATGGTGTAGCCGATAACGCCGCGAATTACAGAAGTAGACATACAGGCACCTTTGCCGTTTCTATGAATGAGTGGAAGTACGATCAGGCCAGGCAGTCGCCATGGGCACGCAGTGCGCGCCGTGCGTAGTAGTTGAATGCAGCACCGTGACGTTTCGGGGTGGAGATCCAGTCGTGAGCTTCTTTGCCTAACGCTTCAGGAATGGGGCGAATCTCCCCTGCGCTCATGGCCAACAATTGCATCCTGGCCGCACGTTCGAACAACAGCGCCAGCACGCAGGCCTCTTCAATCGAACCACCCGCAATCAGCAAGCCATGGTGGGAGAGCAAGATGGCGCGCTTGTCACCGATAGCCTTGGAAATAATCTCGCCTTCTTCATTGCCCACCGGGACACCTGGCCAATCCTTGAGAAAGGCGCAGTCGTCGAAAAGCGGGCAGATGTCCATATGGGAAACCGCGAGCGGAACTTCCAGCATCGACAGCGTGGCGCTGTGCAGTGGGTGCGTATGGATGATGCAATTCACGTCCGGGCGGGCCCGGTAGAGCCAGCTGTGAAAGCGATTGGCAGGGTTCGCCATGCCTTGACCCTTAAGCACCTTGAGGTCTTCATCGACCACCAGCAGGTTCGACCCGCAAATCTCGTCAAAGCCCAGGCCCAGGCGCTGGGTATAATAGGTGCCCGGCGTTTCGGCACGGGCGGTGATCTGCCCGGCCAGCCCTGAATCATGGCCGCCGTCAAAAAGAATTCGGCAGGTGAGTGCAAGCTTCTGTCTCGGGGTATATTCGTTATCGATCAGCGCAGTCACCATTTGCTTCTCAGCGAGGGTGACGAGTTGATCCTTCGGGGTCTGCATGGTCGTGGTCACGGTCAGCACCTGGTCGAAAACAGTTCAAGTTGCCAAGGAGTCGCTGCAACGACCCTCAAGGACACAGAGTGATCCTAATGACACCTTGTGTCATAATCAAGCCAAGTGTCATTATTTTTCAAGGAACAGCGTTGGATGGCGGTACAGCTGAGAATTTTGCGTAAGAAGATGGGGATAACCCTGGAGCAGCTGGCCGGGCAAACCGGATTGACCAAGAGCTACCTGTCGAAGGTGGAGCGAGGTGTGAGTTCGCCCTCCATTGCGGTGGCGCTCAAACTGGCCAAGGCATTGAATGCCCAAGCCGAAGAGTTGTTCAGCACCGAAGCTGTGCCCGCCGAAGGCTACAGCCTGGTGCGACGCCAGCAGCGCGAGGCCAATGAAGGCGGTGTACCAGCGGCTCACGTACCGCTGGCGCGCCATATTGGCCATCGGGCATTGTTGCCATTTCTGGTCTATCCGCCACGCTCGTTTGGCCAGTCCGCCTTCAAGGAGCACCTGGGAGAGGAGTTCATCTACGTGGTTCGTGGCCGTGTCGAGGTCGATTTCGGTAACGAACGGCAGACCCTGGATGAAGGCGACGCCCTGCATTTCAATGCGCAGAAATCTCACCGTTTGCGCACGGTTTCTGACGAGCAAGCAGAGTTGCTCGTAGTCGTACATAGCTCGGATTAGGCGCCAGGGTTCGATCAGATCCGGGCGCCACGCGTCCTCAAGGCATTCAAATAAGTGGTTTCATCGTAGAGCGTCCTGATCTGCCAGCAGCGCAGATAAGAGGTCCGGTTAAATCGCCTCTTCCAACTCCGCAAGAATGGCTTTTTTCATGGCTCCAACTGAACGGGATCCAGGCATGACCCGCAGCAGCCGCCCCTCATGGAACACCGCCAGGGATGGCACCGCCCGGATACCGTACATTTGCGCGATCGTCGGCGACACCGCCACATCAATCTTTGCAAAAGCCGCCAGGGAGTGAAGCTTTTCTTCCAAAGCATGAAAGACCGGCTTCATCTCCTGACAAGGCTTGCACCAGGACGCTGAAAACAGCACGACGCTGCTGCCTTTGGCCACAAAGCGGGCGAACTGCCGAGCACTCAACTCAACGATACGGCTCATTTGGATCTCGCTCTCAATATGGATGAAAGGCGGCACAACCCGGTGCCGCACCGCTTCTGTCGATCAAATTTTGCAGCCATCCATACCGCAGACTTGACTGCTGAATGCGTCATCTTCGACTTTCGACTTCTCCTGCATCTTGTTCAGCGCTTCAAGAAAAGCAGCCTCAGGCTGAGCACCGGACAATGAGAAGGCATTGTCGAATACAAACAAAGGCACGCCCGAACCCAGTTGCGCGGCGATATGTTCGTCCTCCTCCATCTCTACGTGCAATTCAGCGGATGACCACGCCCGTTGGATTGACGCGTCCGAAACACCTACAGCCCTGGCTATGGCCTCCAGGCTGCCACGATCAAACAGCGACTGACCATGGGAGGTGCTTTGCTCATACAGCGCCTCGACCAAGCGTTTTTTAACGGCGTCGTCCGCAACTGCCTTGACCAGTACATGGGCATCTGCGGTATCGCCAAACAGCATGCTGTCAAAGTGGTAATCAAGCCCATCGGCCCGGCCATATTTACTGACGGTGTTCATCATCGCGACAGCGGAATCCGGATTGCCGAGCTTGCGTTCAAGGGCAGCGATCATAGGCTCTGGCGCGTGATTCGCCGCCAGACGATAGGCCCTGACGTTGATTTGTACATTGTCTTTTTCAGCAAATTTATCGAGCGCCCGCTCGAATCGACGCTTGGCTATCCAGCACCAAGGGCAAACAAAATCAGACCAGATATCCACTGCATATTTTTTCGAAGAAGTTTGCATGACTCGTCCTGTACCCAAAGAAATCAAGACCGCGTTACCAGCGTTCAGCCTGCTTTCACCTGTACTGAGTGAAGGTGTGAAGGCTCCCGCGATGGGTAATGTTGTTCAGTTAAGGACGTTGTAGGAGCGAGCTTGCTCGCGATGGACTCAAGAGCGCCGCGTTTAGCCAGTCAATACGCGTTATCGTTAACGACCATCGCGAGCAAGCTCGCTCCTACCATCAGGCCCGGACAGCCATAATTCCAGCATCCACGTCCCAGATTGCGCCGGTCACCCAGGACGCCTTGTCCGACAGCAGGAACAGGATGGTGTTGGCGACATCTTCGGGAACGCCGACTCGTCCCAACGGGTGGAAATCGTTCAGCGACTTCATCGCTTCCGGGATCGCCTCTTTGTCCATGAACCCTTCATAGATCGAGGTGTGAACGATCCCTGGCGAGACAGCGTTGACCCGAATTCCCGAGTGAGCCAACTCAATTGCCAGGTTGCGTGTCAGCGCATGCAAACCTGCCTTTGCCATGGAGTAGGCAGAGGCTGGCGAACCTGCCAATGCGGCCTGTGCACCGATGGAGCCGACGTTGACAATTGCCCCTTCAAGCTTGGCGGCCAGCATGTTCTTGACCACGGTCTGAGTGATGAAGAAGGTTGCACGATTGAGAGACAGGTACATGTCGTACTCGGCCTCATCGTGCTCGGTGAACGGCTTGGGAATAAAGATCCCGGCGGAGTTCACCATCAGGCTGATATCGCGATGGTTGGCATTGATTTCCTTGCGAACGAAATTCATGCCCTCTTCAGTCATCAGGTTGGCGACAATCACCGACACAGGGCCCAGCGGGCTCAGCTCGTTACGCACCGCATCGGCCTTGTCTTGCTTGCTGCCGGTGAGCACTACGCTGCCGCCTGCCTTGAGCACCATGCGGGCCGTTTCCAGGCCCATGCCACTGGTGCCACCGACAACCAGCAGTTTTTTACCTTTGAAAAAATCGTTCATTGCAGACTCCGGTTATCCAGAACCAATCAGGGTCGGCACCAAGGCGGTTGCCTGCCTGCTGGTGCACGCAAGATTTGAATCTCTTTGAAACGAGCGAATCAGCCCTCACGCACTTCGAGGGTTGGCACCATGCGGATGGCTTTCGAGAAGTTGGCGTAGTTGACCGAGGTTTTGAGCACCACGTTGTGCAGCTCTTCAACGCGCTCACGGGAGGCGTCGGTGTGCAGTCGAATCACCACACTCACTTCGTCGTAACCTGGGTTGACGCTCTCGTCGAGGCCAAGAAAGCCTCGCAGGTCGAGGGTGCCGTCCGTTTCGATTTCCAGGCTGTGAATCTTGATACCCATCATCGCGGCGTTGGCGGCATAACCGACCGACATGCAGGCGTTGAGAGCGGCCATCAGCAGCTCTTGAGGATTAGGCGCAGTGTTTTGGCCCAGCAATTCATCAGGCTCATCGGCGACGATTTCGAAATCCCGCGAATAGGTTTCACCGGCCAGGCTGTAGCGATTGACTTTGGCCACAGAGCGAGTCTGGCCTTGCCACTGAGTTTTGACGTTGAAGCTCGCGTGGCGCTTGGTCGCATCCTCAGCAACGCCTTGGGCAAACTGCTGGAGTGCGGCGACATCGATACCATTCAGGTTGTTGCTCATGTGTTCGTTCCTCTTCGGATGGACCGGGCGTTCGGCCCGAAAGAGAAACAAGCCTACCAACTAGTAGGTTGTCTATCAACAGATTATTCTTCTTATAACCCATCGTCCAAAAAACAGCTTCGACAGCGTTTTCTGAACAGGGATATCTGCGGGTCACACACCGCAAGTTTAGACATGGGCAGGTATCCGCAACCCAAATGCGAGACCAGGCGTCCGCTCGTCAGATTGAGTGCGCGCAAAAAGAATTCAGAGAGTGTGAGCCAAGTGGTTGAAACCACTTACGGGGCGGGAAAGCGGACCGAGCCAGCAGGGGCAGAATCGGTCGTTTCATGACGCAGAAAAAGGCCGGTCGAACCTCAGTGATGCGTTTCGGTAACCCGAAGTCCATCTAAAATGAAATCAAATCCGGAAGACTGTTCGTAATTGTCGTTCAGCGCCCAGGATACAAAGCTGCCGCCTTCCAACGTATTCAAGATGAACCTGGCAACCTTCACGCCGTCCAGCTCGGCTTTGAGTTCCCCTGCCGCTTGGCCCAGTGCGATATTGGCCTGAAGCCAATTGAGATGGATTTCGAAAAAGTCCCGCGTCAATTCCTTCAGGCTTTCAGGCAAAGCCAGCAATTCCGCCGCCAGAGCGCCGCAGAGTGGAAGCATCGCGTTTTTACTGCTTTGTGCGAACATCAAGGCGAAGGCATTGAGCCGATCGATAATGCCGGTATTTTCATCATTGATGCATTCCAGCTGAATCTTGAACCGGAACAGATAACTCTCAACGATGGCAATCGCCAGACTTTCCTTGGTGGGAAAGTGGTGGTGAATACTCGCCTTCTTGATACCGATGTCTTCCGCCAGATCGGCATAACTGAAGGCTGCGTAGCCCTTGGTACGCAACAGAATCTCAGCGCTGGTCAGGAGGTCGGAACGTGTACTCATGATGCCGTTTCCAGATTTATCAATGCGGCATCATAAATTAGTACTTATTCATAAGACAGCGCTCAGGTTGCGCACCTATGCCCCCCCCCCGAAAAACCCGCCTTCTGGCGTAATGCTGTTCCGTGTAGGAGCGAGCCTGCTCGCGATGGTCGTTAACGATAGCGCGAATTTACTGGCTAAACGCGGCGCTCTTGAGTCCATCGCGAGCAATCGAGCGTCGACCGGCTGCTCCTACAGTGTCTGGTGAGCGGCGAGAGGACGGGGTGGCGCCCTGTCCACCAGGCTTGCCTGCTTATTCGCTGCTTCAGTTTGACCCGTATGGTCAGGACGGATCTTGAACCAGATGGCGTACATCGCTGGCAGGAACACCAGCGTCATGATGGTTCCGACGAAGGTGCCTCCGATCAGCGTGTAGGCCAGCGTCCCCCAGAAGACGGAGTGTGTCAGCGGAATGAATGCCAGGATGGCCGCAAGCGCTGTCAGCAGTACCGGGCGGGCACGTTGTACCGTGGCTTCGACCACTGCGTGAAACGGGTCCAGCCCTTCTTGCGCGTTGTGATGGATTTGCCCAATCAGAATCAGCGTATTGCGCATCAAAATGCCCGAAAGGGCGATCAGGCCGACCAGAGCGTTGATACCAAACGGCTGCTGGAAGATGAGCAGTGTCGGCACCACGCCAATCAACCCCAGTGGCGAGGTGAGGAACACCATGATCATCGCCGAGATCGAACGGACCTGCACAATGATGACCAGCAGCGTCATGGCAATCATGATCGGGAATAATGGCAACATCGCTTTACCGGCCTTGCCCGACTCCTCGATTGCACCCGCCTGCTCGATCCGGTATCCACCAGGCAGCTTGTCGATGACCGGCTGCAGCTCCTTCATGATCACGCTCGATACATCTGGCGGCTGCAAGCCTTCGGCAATGTCGCCACGCACGGTGATGGTCGGCGTGCGGTCACGACGCCGCAGGACCGGATCCTCCATACGCACATCGACCGCGCCCACCTGAGACAACGGAATCCGCTGACCCGCCGCACCTACCAGCGTAAAGCCTTCTATCCTGGCGGGATCGAGCCGGATATCACCCGCTGCGCGACCAACCACCTGCACCGAACGAATGTCCTCACGAACCGCGGTGATCGGTACTCCGGCCAGCAGGAACTGCAATTGCTGCGCGACTGAATTCGACGTCAACCCCACCGCCTCCAGGCGATCCTGATCCAGAGCAAAATGCAGCGTCGGCGTCAGCGGTCCCCAATCGGTGTTGACGGTTCTCATCATCGGGCTCGACTGCAACACGTCCTGTACCTGGCCCGCAATCTCGCGCAACTTTGACGGATCAGGTCCCATCACCCGGTAGGCAACAGGGAATGGCGAGTACGGACCAAACACAAGCTGGGTCACCCTGACCCGCGCTTGCGGGGCAAGTCCCTCAGCCGTCGCTTCGCGGATACGGAACTTGAGGGCCTCGCGCGCCTCCTGGCTGTCCGTCAGCACCACAATCTTCGCGAACGACGGATCAGGGAGTTCCGGCGCCATTGCCAGATAGAAGCGCGGCGCGCCTTGCCCGATATAGGCCGTGACGATCTTTGCCTCATCCTGCTTTTGCAGCCAGGCCTCTATCCTGGCGGTGGTCGCGCTGGTCTGCTCAATGGAGGCCCCATAAGGCATTTGCACTTCAATCAATACCTCGGGACGGTCCGAGGTCGGGAAGAACTGCTTCTTGACCAGGCTCATGCCGAGGATCGCCACGACAAACGCAGCGATGACAGTGCCGGCCACCAGCCATTTGCGAGCGATGACTCGCGTCAAAACCTGGCGGAAGCGGTTGTAATTAGGGGTGTTGTAGATGGCCGCATGACCACCCTCGACTTTCTTGATGTCCGGCAACAGCTTCACCCCCAGGTACGGGGTAAAAGCGACCGCAACCACCCAGGAGGCAATCAGGGCAATGCCCACGATCCAGAACATGTTGCTGGTGTACTCGCCGGCCGTCGATTGCGCGAAGCCGTTGGGCATGAAGCCGATAGCCGTCACCAGCGTACCGGAAAGCATCGGCGCGGCCGTATGACTCCAGGCGTACGCGGAGGCTTTGATGCGGTCGTAGCCCTCTTCCATTTTCACCACCATCATTTCGATAGCGATGATGGCGTCGTCCACCAGCAGTCCGAGCGCCAGAATCAACGAGCCGAGGGTAATACGGTCAAAGTTCTTTCCAGTGGCCGCCATCACCACAAACACCACGGCCAACGTCAACGGCACAGCCGCAGCGACCACAACGCCTACCCGCCAGCCCATACTGAGAAAGCAGACAAGCATCACCACAAGCAGCGCGACGAAGAATTTGACCATGAACTCGCCGACGGCCGAACCGATATTCACAGATTGATCGGTGACCTTGGAGAGCGTCATGCCCAATGGCATGCCTTCATTTATCCTGACCGTCTCCGCGTCCAGCGCCTTGCCGAGGTCAAGGCCGTTCCAGCCCTCACGCATCACGACCCCCAGCAACAAGGCTTCTTCACCGTTATTGCGCACGAGAAAGGTTGCCGGATCTTCATACCCACGTTCGATCGTCGCCACGTCGGCGAGCTTGAGCGTGCGCCCCTGAACCGCAATGGGCGTGTCACGAATCTTCTGCACCTTATCGAAGGCGCCATCCAGCCGGAGAAAGACCTGTGGCCCATTGGTTTCGATCGAACCTGCGGGCGTGAGCACGTTTTGATTATTCAGCGCGGCAAAGATGTCCTGAGGAGATACACCCAAGGTGGCCAACCGATCATGGGAAAAGGAAACAAAGATACGTTCGGGCTGCTCCCCAATAATGTTGACCTTCTTCACGCCCGGCACATGCAACAGTTGTTGGCGCAACGACTCCGCATCACGCACCAACAGTCGCTGCGGCTCGCCTTTGGCTTTCAGGGCGAAAAGCGCAAATGTCACGTCCGAAAACTCGTCGTTGACCATTGGCCCGATGACACCCGCCGGCAGCTTCCTGGCCTCGTCGTCGAGTTTTTTCCGCGCCTGATAGAACTCCTCCTGCACTTGCGAGGGCGGCGTACTATCGAGCAGTGACACCATCGTGAAAGCAAGGCCAGGACGGGTGTAGGTTTCCGTGCGGTCGTACCATTTCAGTTCTTGCAGGCGTTTTTCAAGTGGCTCTGCTACCTGATCCTGCATCTCCTGCGCCGTGGCGCCCGGCCACGCGGTAATGACCGTCAACTGCTTGACCGTAAACGGAGGATCTTCCGCACGCCCCAGCTGAAAGAACGCCAGGATGCCCGCAACGGCAATCAGGAAGATCAGAAACACCGTGACAGAGCGCTCACGAACGGCGATCGCGGAAAGATTGAAGCGCCCCTCGCTCATGGACGACCCCCGGCAAACTTGACGTCATCCTGTTGAGACAATCTCACCTCTTCACCTTCGCGCAGCAGATGTGCGCCTAACGCTACGATCTGTTCGCCGACCTTGAGGTCGCCCGCGACTCGCACTGTGTCGTCGCTCAAGCCCAGGACTTGGACAGGTCGCCAGGCCACCTTCGCCGGCGTACCGGCGATGACCCACACGCCAGCGCCTTGGCCTGGGTCATAAACGGCAGCGATCGGTACTTGCAGCCCCTGCCCTTGCGGGGTGCCTTCAGCGATCCGAAGCGTGACGGTCGAACCTATCGGTGCATTGGCCAGCGCGCCCTCAAGCACATACCGCGCCTCGAAGGTACGTGTCATTCGGTCGGCCGAGTCAGAAAGCAGCCTCAGCTTCGCTGTAACAGCATCCGCGGCATTGCCATAAAGCGTCGCCTGCGCGGTGGATCCTGCTGCGGGGCGCAACGTCTCGGGCAAGTGCACGATCGCTTCGCGCTGCCCTGCCCGCGCCAACCGAACCACGGGCTGTCCCGGGCTGACGACTTGTCCGGGCTCGGCGAGCGTCTCCACCACCACGCCGTCGGAATCCGCCAACAGCTCCGCATAACCAGAAGCATTGCGGGCTACATCAGCCTGCGCTTCAGCGGCGCCAAGCTGCGCCTTTGCGGTATCCGCTGCGGCTTTGATCTGGTCATAGGCCGATGCGGAAATAGCGCCTGCGGCGACCAGACTGCGGTATCGCGCCTCGTCATCTGCTGTCTGTTTGGCTCGGGCCCGAGCGGCTATGACTGACTCTTGCTGTGCTCGCGCCTGCAACCCCAGGTCGATTGGGTCAAGGCGCATGAGTGGCTGACCACGTTTAACGGTCTGACCGGTGTCAACAAGACGCTCAAGCACCTTGCCTGATACCCGAAAGCCAAGGTCGCCCTGGACGCGGGCCACCACAACACCCGTGAAAGAGCGCGAGACGTCGGACGAAGCCTGAACAGCAGCGGACCTCACCAAAGGGGCATGCGTGCGTGGATCCTCAACGGTGGATGAGTCGCCACATGCCGTCAGGACGAGAGGCAACAAGCAAGCGGCAATGGGGAAAGGTCGAAGCCGGCGCATAGGTTCCCTTCACTTGAAAATAGGACGAGCGTCATATTCTCAATCGAGTGACCATAAGTGTCAATAGTCACCAGCCATGAAACATCCAGCTTCTCAAGCCCAACACAGAAATCGCAATTTTCATTGAGCAAAGCCAAGAATTTGCTCAAATCACTTCAATTGACAGAGTGTGACTATTGCGTAATATGGTCACAAACATCCTCTGTTGAAGGACTCTCAATGCCTCCCCTCCGCCCCATTGCTCTTTTGGTCTGCACCGGCTTATTGGCAGGTTGCGCGGTCGGTCCGGACTACCATCGTCCAGACGCTCCGCTTTCGGATCGTTACTTGGGTCAGCCTTCTGTCGAACAGCGGCGTGGAGCAACGCCGACCAGCCTTGTCGCCTGGTGGGAAGGCTTTGGTGATCCAGTGCTATCCGACTTCATCTCCAAGGCGCTCGAGCAGAATCTGGACCTGGCGCAAGCTTCGGCCCGAGTCACGCAGGCGCGGGCCGGACTAGGTGCTGCAAATGCCGCTTTACTCCCCTCAGGGAACATCAGCGCACAGGCCGCGCGCTCCTACCAGTCAATCGAGACGCCGCTCGGCCAGGTATTGAACTCAACGCCTGGCAATGATCGGTACGCAAGTTCCTACGAGGCCAACCTCGATGCCAGCTGGGAGGCAGATGTCTTTGGCGGATTGCGCCGTGGACGCGAGGCTGCTCTGGCCGAGTACCAGGCTTCCCGGGCGGGCGTCGCTGCCACACGACTGGCCATCGCCGCGCAGACCGCTGATATCTACATCACTATCCGCGGACTGCAGTCCCGGCTGGACATTGCGAATCGGCAAGTCAAAACGCAGCAGGATTTGTTAGAGAAAGTCCAATTGCTCTACAGCAAGGGGCTCGCCGCCAATTATCAGGTTCGCCAGACCGAGGGGGAGCTATCGCAGGTCCAAGCGACAGTGCCGGTCCTGCAGACCGGTCTGGATGCTGCCATGAATGCGCTGGATGTCATGCTCGGCACGCCGCCAGGCACTCACCGCACGCAACTGGCAAGTGCGGGGAGCATTCCTGTAGCGCCGCAGATAAAGGCGATGGGAACGCCGGCCGATTTGCTGCGCCGCAGGCCGGATCTCATTGTGGCTGAGCGCCGTCTTGCAGCCTCAAACGCACGCATCGGCGAGGCGATTGCCGAGTACTACCCGAAATTCTCCCTTAGCGCATTGCTGGGCAGTGCCACGGCCGTATCCGCAGGCAACCTTTTTACCGGCGGCGCCAGCCAGTCGGCGGGCGTATTGGGACTGCGCTGGAGACTCTTCGACTTCGGTCGCATAAACGCCCAAATCGACCAGGCCAAGGGACAGGAAGCCGAAACCCTGGCCGCTTACCGTCAGTCAGTGCTGCGCGCCACCGAGGATGTCGAGAACGCGTTGTCCTCACTGGTGAATCGGGAAGCTCAAGCAACCATCCTCACCGCTGGAGAGGCGTCTCTGACACAAGCTCGCCAATCGTCGTTCATTGCCTATGAGAAAGGCACGGCCAGCCTGATCGATGTCCTGCACGCTGACGAGACGCTGCTGCAGGCTTCTGATGCCCGAGCCCAAGCACGAACGGAATCGGCACGAGCGGCGGTTGCGGCATTCAAGTCGCTAGGTGGTGGCTGGCAACCGCCTGAAGCCCAGCCTGTTGCGACACGATGACCTGATCAGGTGACGTAGCAGATGTGCTCCTAAAGGTCAGAAGGCAACGCGTGCTCCCGACCGGACAGTTATCGCGTAACAGCACTCAACTAGAAACGGTAACTGACAGAAGTACCGAGCCCGCTCGCACTGTTCTTGTATCTGGCACTGTATGCACCTCTGGTCGGCGAGGTTTCGTTGACCTGCACGCTCTCCTCCCACAGGTAGGAATAAGCAACATCGATCGTGACGTTGTCCGCCGGAGTCCAGCCAGCACCGAAGCTGACAACCTTCCGGTCGCCTGTAGGAATGCGTGGTCCCCGGTTGGTGTTGTTGGTGGGCGACTGATCAACCGAAAAACCTGCGCGAAGTACCCATTGGTTGTTCAGTTGATACGCCGTACCGATAGCGTGTGCCCAGGTATCGTGCCAATTCTGTTCTTCGGTAATGGTGCCCAGCGCGCCGCTCAACGCAGGGGGTAAACCTGTGTTCTCGATGGTCAGCTCCTTGAAGCGACTCCAGCGAGTCCAGGTGCTCCCCAAGTAGAGGGTCCAGTCGTTATCAAACTGATGAGTCACCGAGAAATCCACTGACTCTGGTGTATTCACATCCAGCGAAGCGTCATAACTCCGGCCGCTGACCCCCAACACGCTAAAGATGCCGTCAGTGACCTTGGTCTTGGCATCCAGTTGATAACTGACTTTGGAATGGTAGGTCATGCCCAAACGGGTTCGGTCTGTAGCCTGCACCAGGATACCGGCGTTGAAACCGAGGGCCGTGTCGTCGCCAGTGCTTTTGAGTTTTCCGTCGTTGCGACCAGGGCTGAGTGGGTTGGGCACCATACCGGACAGCTCACCGCTGATACGGTTGATGGTCGGACCGAACCCGATCGAAACCTTGTCGTTAAAGGCATAGCTGATGGTGGGCTGGAACGTAAAAGTCGTGACCTCGCTTTTGTTGGCGTAGTAACGCCCGGCATAACCGCTGCCATAGTCAGTCATCAGACCGAAAGGTACATAAAAACCCACACCAAACGCCCAATGCTCATCGACAGGTTTGACGTAGTAACCCATAGGTACCGTGGTGGTTGGCACCATGTCGCCGTCTTCCTGGCCGCCGAAGGTACTGCGGGTCTGGCTTATGTCGGACTTGGCGAAAAGCGTCGCCGCCCCCACGCTGATCTGCTCTCTTTTCAAGCGAGACATTCCCGCGGGATTACCGAAGACCGTGCTCGCATCTTCAGCGGAGGAGGAGCGACCGGCAAACCCGGATCCCATCCCGCTGATGCTTTGTTCATTGAGAGCGAAGCCGCTGGCAAAAACGTTTGAGGAAGCGAGCACGACAGCAAGGCCCAATGGGCTCTTGAGCAATATTGTTTTCATTGTTTGAACTCTATGGGTATCACTGAGATGAAGCAGTAGAAGCGACGGATCCCCATATTTATTCATGTGACCAATTCAGTCAATAGTCACAAAGCAGATAAATAAAATGCCCTTCGACGGATGGGAAGAAGGGCAAAGTGAGAAGCCGTTTTGATAATCTGGTGCTGACGCGAGTATGCCGTGACCGTTTAGCCGAAGGTCAAGGCATGAGGCTACGCAAGATGAGGCTGGAGGTGAGCGTGGGCGCTTGCTCGACGAAATCGAGGTTGTACTGCAGCAGCAAAGGGTTGACGAATGGTCGCAGCGCGAGATGTATCGCTTCTACTGTCTCGTCCAGCGGAGTCTTGCGTTCAAATTCACCAATCTCTCGCCCTTCTCGCACTATTTGCGACACGAAGCGTTTGATCTGTGCGTCATAAGCCTGCGTACTGGGCCAGCTTTCCGACGCCGCGAACGCTGCAATGTCATAGAGTTTTCGATCGTTGAAGAACAGATTCACACCTGTGGCGATCACCGTCTTGACCAAGCGTCGAAAGCGCTCCGTCGGCGACAGGTCTTCCACATTGATAGCCTGCTCCACAGTCGCGACGATTTCTGCCAGACAATTTGCGCAGATGGCTTCACCGATCGCCTGCTTGGAATCAAAAAATTTGTAGATGTAGGCCTTTGAAAACCCGATGGCCTTGGCCAGGTCGGAAACCGTGGTTTTGCCGTAGCCGTACTGACTGAAATGTTCATTGGCCGCCGCGACAATCTGGTCTCGAATGTCGTGATCGGCTGGGCCACGGAGGCTGGGCGAAGATGAGGATATCGATGGCTGATTCATGAGCACAGCTTACTCACCCAATCGAAGACTGACAACTTGTGACCGATTGGTTTTATAGTCACGAATCGAACATTTTCAACGACTTTTCCTAGCGATCACAAGCTTCAGCCAATGAGGCGTCAAACGAGCTGATGTTTGAGTGATCGAACATGACGGATCAGCTTGCGCAAGTCCATCGTCGCTAAGTAGTTTCCATGCGCTTGGCGTCGTGCAGGTAACGAAGCTCAGCCCAGTCTATAAGGGCTGTCATAGCCGGGCCGAGTGCGTGACCAAGCGCCGTCAGCGCGTATTCCACTCGCGGCGGTACCTCGGGGTATACGGTGCGCTGAATGATGTCGTCCTGCTGGAGCCCTTTCAACTGCTGAATGAGCATCTTCTGCGTGACATCGGGAATGAGCTTTTCCAATTCGGAGAAGCGAAGCGGCCGGCCTTTAGCGGCCATCAGCTCATTGATGATCACAATTTTCCACTTCCCCTCCAGAACGCGAAGCGTAGCGTTGATAGCGGCAGACCAGGCCTGCCGTCGCAAAGGGTTCTCACACTCCCACTCGCGCTCCATTGATACTTACCTTTTGGTGGGTTACAGACAAAAACGTCGGTTCTTGCGGATATTGCAGTATCGATAATAACGTACCCGGACTTTGAATCCCGGAGGCATCATGAAAATTGCGATCATTGGTATTGGATCTATCGGCGCAACCCTTGCCCGCAGGCTTGTCACTGCTGGCCACGAAGTCAGTGTGGCCAACTCTCGGGGAAAAGAGTCGGTGAGCGCCTTTGCCAAGGAAGCAGGTGCCGTTCCTTGTGACTTGAAAGATGTCTGCGACGGCGCCGATGCTGTGATTATTTCCATTCCCCAGCCGGCTATGGCGACTCTCCCAAAGAGCCTGCTGGCCGCACTGCCATCCTCGGTTCCAGTGCTCGACACCAGTAACTACTACCCAGGCCTGAGAGATGAGCGCATCGCCGCACTGGAAAATGGTCAAACGGAGAGCGTGTGGGTCAGCGAGCAGCTTGGCCGCCCCGTGATCAAAGCCTTCAACAATATTCTGGCTTATTCACTAGAGAATCTTGGTAAGCCAAAAGGCGCGGAAGGCCGCCTGGGAGTCGCCATTGCCGGTGACGATGCAAATCACAAGCGTCTTGTGATGCAACTTGTCGATGAGGTTGGATTCGAGCCGGTCGACAGCGGCAGCCTGGAGGACTCATGGCGTCAACAACCCTGCACGCCAGCGTACTGCTGCGACTACACCGCAGATGAGATGCGCCCGGCATTGAATGTTGCTATTAAAGGAGCCGCAGCGCAGAAGCGAGAGGCATTCAATGCGCAACTCCCTGCACTATTCGCCAAAAATCCCTCTCATCGTGACGTCGTTGAGTTTAATCGGAGCTTCAACGCGGCCAGCTAAATTCCTCGCACTCAGGGGCCACTGTTGTTGGAGCGCGACACGCCACAGAGTTATTGGACAACTTTATCTGGTAGTCCTCCAGTGGTACGGCCTTCCGCCTCCTGAACAGCAAAAAGCCGATCTGTCTATTCGACAGATCGGCCCTTTTCAGTCGCCGTGAACGTCAGACATGCTCACTGCTTTTTAAGTGCGCCGCGTGTGGTTCGCCATGCCCGTGATCCACCTCAACCACCGGAATCTCCTTGCCGTCGCAATCGTGCAGTTTACCGTCGCTGAAGTAGTCCCCTTCGCGCAACGCCGCCAGGTCCTGATAACGCAGCACCCGCTCGGTACCGGCCGCAAATACCGATTGCTGGTCAGAGTTACCGGCGGTGAGATGGTTGAAGGTCAGGTTCAGCACGATAGCCATGATCGCCGAAGAACTGATGCCCGAATGGAAAATGGTCGCGAACCAGCTCGGGAAGTGATCGTAGAAGTTCGGCGCCGCGATCGGGATCATGCCGAAGCCAATGGAGGTCGCGACGATGATCAGGTTGACGTTGTTGCGATAGTCGACCTTGGACAGCGTCCGAATGCCGCTGGCTGCGACGGTACCGAACAGCACGATGCCGGCGCCACCGAGTACAGAGGTCGGCACGGCGGCGATAACCCGGCCCATGAAGGGCAGCAGGCCGAGGATCACCAGGAACAGACCGCCAGTGGCCACCACGTAACGACTCTTGATGCCGGTGACCGCCACCAGGCCGACGTTCTGGGCAAAAGCGCTCTGGGTGAAGGAACCGAAAATCGGCGCGAACATGCTCGACAGCATGTCGGCGCGCAGACCGTTGCCCAGGCGCTTGGAATCGACCTTGGTGCCGATGATCTCACCGACGGCCAGAATGTCCGCCGAAGTCTCCACCAGCGTCACCATCACCACGATGCACATCGACAGGATCGCAGCGAAGTGGAAGGTCGGCATGCCGAAGTGGAACGGCGTCGGGAAGCCGAACATCGGGCCCTGGGTCACGGACGAGAAATCCGCCATGCCGAGGAACACCGCGATGATAGTGCCGATCACCATGGCCAGCAGAATCGACAGGCGGGAAATGGTCGCACTGCCGATTTTGCTCAGCAGCAGCACCAGCACCAGCGTTACCGCCGCCAGGCCGATGTTCGCCATGCTGCCGAATTCCGGTGCGTGGCTGTTGCCGCCCATGGCCCAGCGCGCGGCTACCGGCATCAGCGTCAGGCCGATGGTGGTAATCACGATGCCGGTCACCAGCGGCGGGAAGAACCTGGTGATACGCGAGAACACCGGGGTTATCAGCAACCCGATCAGGGACGCCGCTATCACCGCCCCCAACACCGACTGAAACCCGCCCTCCCCGCCACTGCTGACAATCGCCACCATGGTCGCTACACCGGAGAAGGACACGCCCTGTACCAGCGGCAATTGACAACCAAAAAACGGTAAACCCAGGGTTTGCAGCAACGTTGCCAGCCCCCCTGCAAACAATGAAGCAGCGATCAACAAACCGATGTCCGCCGGCGAGAGCCCGGCCGCCTGGCCGATGATCAAAGGCACCGCGACAATACCGCCATACATGGTTAGAACATGTTGCAGGCCATAAGCCATATTCGCGCCGATCCCAAGATTTTCGTCCTCGGGCCGTTGGTGTGAAACATGGGGCGTTTTCATGGTAGGGGGTTCCCTGGTTTTTGTTATTCGCACACTGTATGCAATAGTCAGGACAAATGTCTATAGAGTTGTATACAACTTATCGGTCACAAAATGGATACCTGTCCATTTCCACCTGACCCTCACCCTCCTGGCTCTGCCAAAAAACCTTGAAATACATCCCTCGCTGCCCACCCCCGAGTGCTGGCTAGTCTTTTGAACTCTTGGCGACCATCGGTAAGGCCCGCTCCTTCTATATACATATAAAGTATGCATAATGAAGCCATTCGAAATTCAGTTCCACAAGGCAAAGAACGCAGCCAACAAACTCAAGCACCAAGGCATCAGCCTCGCAGAGACTGAACCGGTATTCCATGACGAACGGGCGCTGACCATCGAGGACAACCACCATGATGAACAACGCTGGATCACCCTGGGGCTGGATGCCAAAGGCCGGTTGCTGGTCGTCGCATACACCCACCGCGACCCGAATTTCGTTCGAATCATTTCCGCGCGCATCGCCACCAAAAGCGAGCGCCGTCAGTACCTGGAGGCATGACCGATGAAAGACGAATACGATTTCAGTAACGCCAGGCGCGGGGCCGTGGTGCCCGCCAAAGGCAAGACCCGCATTACCATCATGCTCGATGACGCGGTCATCGAAGCGGCCCGCGCACTGGCAGAACATGAGGGGTACGGCTACCAGACCGCGATCAACAATACGTTGCGCCGGGCCCTGCTCAACGAAGGCAAGACCACACACCTGAAACAAACCCTCACCCCTGCCGAACTCAAGGGCCTGGAGCAGAAGCTGGCAGAGGCCTTGCGCGAAATTCAACGGGTGATGGAGCCGGGTGCTCGGCCCTGAAACACCAAGGGCCGATCAATCGGATCAGCCCTTGGTAATCTACGGTCAGCCCGCTATTGCGGCGCTGCGATCAATCGTTCCAGCGTCCGCACCAATTGCGCCTGTTCCGGTACGCGAATGCCGAACTCGCTACCCAGCAGGCCAATCAGTTCCTGCACATCCGTCACCTCCCGCCGCTCGCTGTCCTGACCAATCCGGTGAATCGCGAAGTGGCCGTTGTTGAGCGTACGCCGCCACCCCTCCCCGGTGCGCGCCACCATCAACTGCTTGACGAAAGACGACTCGGGGTGGGTCGAGACGTACCAGTTGCCCACGGCAAAATCGATATCTTCCTGGCGTTGCAGGTCGAAGATGTACATCGCTCGCCATTCCCCCGTAACGTTGGCGCGCAGGGTAAAGCCGTCGACGTGCAGGTCGATGCGATACGGCTCGTGAGGGGTGAGTTGTTCGGCGCGGGAATCGAGCAACAGGGGCGCGGTCGGTACCATGCCGCCGAAGCCGACGTCGGTGATATAGCGTACGTCATCGATGATGACCAGGCTCAGGCGGTGGGTCCGGGCCGTCCAGGCGCCCTCCGGCTGGCCCATCACCACCCGGCCGCTGATGGCGCGGGCGTCGAAACCCAATTCCTGAAGCAAGGCCAGAAACAGGTTGTTGAGTTCGTAGCAGTAACCGCCACGTCCATTGTGCAAGACCTTCTGCTCGATGGACGGCAAGTCGATCAGCACCGGTTCGCCGGATAACGTGGTGAGGTTTTCAAACGGGAAAACGCCGGTGTGGCGCAATTGCAGTTGGCGCAAGGTTTCCAGGGTCGGTGCTGGAGGTGCATCGAAGCCCAGGCGTCGCAGATACAAAGCTCGGTCAGTCAGGCGTGGCTCGCTCATCGTTCAATCCTTTTGCACGCAAGCGGCGGATTACTCCGCCAGTGGCCGCTATGTATAAGGGATCAAGCACTGCCGCCGACAATTGATTTAGCCAATCGCCCGGCATGAAAAAACTCAACGCCACTTGTGCGAACCCAATTCAATCCAGGTCGGCGCGTGGTCGCTGGCATGGGGCTCGTTGCGCACCCACGTATCCACCCCGGCATCTTGCAGATACGGACTCAAGGCCCGGTTGAGCAGCAGATGATCGATGCGCAGCCCCGAGTTCTTCTGCCAGTGCTGACGGAAATAATCCCAGAACGTGTAGAGCCGGTCCTGCGGATGCAAATGCCGCAAAGCATCGGTCCAGCCCTGGTCCAGCAACCGCTGATAGCACTCGCGACTTTCCGGTTGCAGCACGGCGTCCTTGAGCCAGGAGCGTGGGTTGTAGATGTCCAGGTCGGTGGGCACCACGTTGTAGTCCCCCGCCAGCACCACCGGATGTTCGCTGCCTTGAAGTGTCTGCGCGTGACGAATCAGCCGTTCGAACCACGCCAGCTTGTACTCGAATTTCGGCCCCGGTTGCGGATTGCCGTTGGGCAAATACAGGCAGCCCACCAGAACCCCGTGGACAGCGGCTTCCAGATAACGACTGTGATTGTCGCTGTCATCGCCGGGCAATCCGCGTCGCCTTTCCAGCGGCTGCGCATCCCGCGCCAGGATCGCCACGCCGTTCCACGACGCTTGCCCCTGCCAGATGGCGCCGTAGCCGGCCGCTTCAAGCTCGGCAGCCGGGAATGCGCTGTCCACTGCCTTCAATTCCTGCAAGCAGGCGATGTCCGGTTTCTCCCGCTCAAGCCAGGCCAGCAGATTCGGCAGCCGTGCGCGCAGGCCATTGACATTGAACGTGGCTATCCGCAATTTCTTCATGAACGGACACTCCTGAGGACAAGGTGCCTGACGTGTGACACCAGCATGTTTCGCAGGTTGCGTCAGCAATCTCGGGTGCGGTAGTACCTTGAGCGTAAACTGGACGATGATGGCCGGCGCTGAAACAGCCATTTGTCATCCGGTCGGCACCAACCGCGTGCCTCTTCACACCAACATCTGGTAACGACTCATCCCGGGAGACGACCATGATGAACATCAGAATGACTTCGCTGCTCTTGGCGGGATTGTTGTCGGCAACGCCCCTGGCCATGTTTGCGGCGTCCGGCACTGGCACTGGCACTGGCACGACCGGTACGGCACCCAGTGCAACCCGCCACTCAAACATGCTGCCAGGCAACAACAGACCCAGTGGACCCTCGGGTGACTACAGCCGCAGTCATGGCCCCGGCTCGTCAATCGGCAGCACCGGCGTCAATGGTCCGGGTAGCGGCGCGGGTGGTGGAACCGGCGCCCCCGGAGGTGGAACCGGCGGTGCTGGTGGCGGGACGGGCAGCTGGACAGGCAAAAGCAGCCGATGACGTGCGGTCGTTGGCTGCTTTTTGTCGCCTGGGGCTTACATCGGTTTGACCGCCGGCGGGTTCCATTGGCCATTCAGCGCCTCGGCTTTCGGGCCGTACAGACGCATGGTCAGGTTGAACGGGCCTTTGGGCGCCGGCAGCCAGTTGGCCTCCAGATCCTTGCCGGGGCTTTCGTTCTGGAAATAGAGGTCCAGCGAGCCATCGGCGTTGGCCTTGAACGGCATCCAGCTACTGACCGCAAAACGATTGAGCGAGTTGCCGACCTGAAAACCTTCCGGGTCATACAGGGTGATCGACCAGAAGGCGCTCACCGGCGGCGTCTGGCCCTTGCTGAAATGCAGCACGTATTTGTTCGCACCGTCGAGTGACTTGCCGTTGCTGTCGCCGATGTTCAACGGATAAATCGCATCCTCGGGCAGGTTGGCACCGAGCCCCACCTGCGTAACGATAGCGCGCTTGAGGTAGTAGTTGCCGTAGACGCCCATGGTGTCGGTGTTCATCGACCAGCCATTGACCTCCCGCGCCAGGGTCGGCACTTTCCAGGTCATCAAGGCCTGTGCGTCCTGCGGCACCGTCTGCAGCGCGGCCTGGATCTGCGGGTCCAGCGCGTCCATGTCGAACGGCTTGCCGGCTTCGATGCCGATACGCTTGATCTGCGCCAGCATTGGCTGGTCGGTGCTGTGCGGCGGGTTCACCTTCAGCAGTTCGGCAGCATAGGTGAAGTAATTGGCAGCCGACATGGAGTCGACCTGAATCTTCGGTGGCGTTTTCATGTCCACCGCCGGATCGATTTTCACGGTGACGGCTTCAGGCTCCTTGCCCAAGCGGGACAACGGCGTCACCGTGTAGCCGGCCTGAATCTTGTGCACCGCCGCGTAATCCGCCGCACCGTCGGTCTTGGTACGGCCGATGACCCAGACAAACGGGGTTGGCGCCGGCAGATGACTCATCCCGTCAGGCACCGTGCCGGTCCACCCCGGTGGCGTCACCAAAAATTGCCCGGCCTCGGTGCCCGTGGTGCGCCAGCCCGGCGACGCGAACACATCAGTCCACATATCGAGCATTGGCAACAGGTAGAAACGCCCGTCGGTATCCGGCGCGGCGATCACCAGCGGTTCCTTGGTCAAATCCAGCCAGGCAATCGAATACAAGGTGTCGAAATTAGCGCGCACCACCCCTTTGAACTCGGCCGGCGGATACTGCGGAACACTCACAAACATGTTCATCGGGCCTTTGCCGAATTCCTTGCCCGGTTCGATGTTGGTGAATTGCTTGCGGGTAATGTCCATGCTCAGCAGCGGGTAAAAATAGATGTAGGCATCCACGCCGATTGCGTGAGCTTCTTCGGCAGTGATTTTCGTTTGCGCGTGGCTGGCCAGCGGGAAGATGGCGGCGGCTGCGACGGTCAGAGCAACGGCTGTCAATGTTGGAGGTAGCAACATGTTGGCGATCGTCCGTGCGAGGGGGGCCTGCCGGGTTCGGCAGCGCTAACGGAACTCTAGACGATCAATTCAGCCAGGCCCGGGAGACGGACCACCGGCAACAAAAACACTTCAACGGTCGGAACGCATCAACGCCTCGACTCCGCCGGCCATCGACAACGTTGCCACGCGGTTTCGCCCCGAATGCTTGGCCTGATACAACGCCGCATCCGCCCGCTCGACAAACACGTCCATGCTGTCACGCCCCGACGGCACGAACGAATAGCAACCCAGACTGACCGTTACGTAGCCATTGGGCGAGCCGGTGTGGCTGATGCTCTTGTCAATGACGCTGCGGCGGATCTGCTCGGCAATCGTCATGGCACCGTGGATGTCGGTGTCGGGCAGCAGCACCGCAAACTCTTCACCGCCGTAACGCACCGCCAGATCGGCCTTGCGGTGGCAGCAACTCTTCAGCGCCCGTGCCACTTCGGCCAGGCAGTGATCTCCCACCACGTGGCCGTAGGTATCGTTGTAGCGCTTGAAGTAATCGATATCGAGCATGATCAGGCTCAAGGGGCTGGCCTGCCGGGCGCCGCGCCCGAACTCGATGCCCAGCGCCCGCTCGAACAATCGGCGGTTGGCCAGCCCGGTCAGGCTGTCGTGAGTGGCGATCAGCTCCAGCGCTTGCTGGGCCCTGCGCAAATCCGCCTCGACCCGCTCGCCAACGCGCACCTGATGCAGGAACACCCAGCCGAACAACCCTACGCCCAGCAACACCAGGGCCACGATGAGACTGGAGTGAAACGCCGTGTCGTACCAGTCCGCGAGAATGGTCTCCGTGGACGATGCAGCGGCGACCACCAGCGGATAGGCCTCCAGCTGTCGGTAACTGTACATGCGTGTCACACCATCGATGA
Organism: Pseudomonas sp. GV085; assembly: GCF_003050925.1. GTDB lineage: Bacteria > Pseudomonadota > Gammaproteobacteria > Pseudomonadales > Pseudomonadaceae > Aquipseudomonas. The sequence continues at coordinate 318,092 of NZ_QAOV01000007.1, forward strand.
TGGAGGTGAACAGCGCATTGCCAGAGGTGGTCAGCGGCAGGAACTTCTGGAAAATCTCGCTCTGGGCCAGCGATGCACCGATCTGCGCCTCTACAAAAGGTCGACGCGCCAACAACGTGCCATCGCTCAAGCCGAGAAACATCGAGCCGTTGTCGTCGAGGCTGAAGCTTTTGAAGAACTGGTCGAAGTACGACATCTTGATGCCGGCCAGCAACACGCCCTGGAAATGCCCGTTCCTGTCGTTGACCCGTTTGGAAACCGGAATGATCCATTCGCCGTTTTCCCGACTGCGGATGGCCGGGCCGATGTGCGCCAACGTCGATACGTTCTGCTGGTGATACCTGAAGTATTCACGGTCCGCGACCCCGGCACCCCGGGGCAGGTTTTCAAACGAGGTCACCACCCACTGGCCCTTCTGGTCGAACAGCAGGATGCCGTGCAACTGGTCCAGCGCCAGCATTCGCCGGGCGAACGTCTGCTGCAGGCGTGGTCGTTGGTCCGGGCCGAAACCGTCGACCTGAATCCAGTCCACCAGACTGGTCAGCACCAGGTCGGCCTTCATGAAGGTGTCTTCGGCTTGCTGCGCCATGGCCCGCGTCAGGTTCGAAGACGCCACTTGCGCCAGGCTCAGATCATGGCGACGGGATTGTTCCAGTTGCAGGTAGAGCAAACCGCACAGGCACAGACACACCGTGGCAATGAACAACACCGCGGCCTTGCGCAGCGGTATGCGTTTCAATGCGACGCCAGGGGCGTGGTCCGGATTGTTGAAGCGTGTGGGCAAAAGTTCATCCTGTCGGGGCAAGGCATGGGCAACGCCCCAAAGCCCTCAATCTTTGTGGGCCGTAGTTTACGGGGTTATCCAGGACAAATGGCGGCCACTTGCCCAGTGGTACCACACCTGCCCGGTGGTGCAAACATGACCCAAGGCAAGCGCGTCCCCGCATCTACGAGCTACGATTAGTCTGAACTCCACACAGGGAATCGACATGAGCAAGGCAGACGAGCTCGCGGCAAAATTGAAACAGACACGGCTTACCAGCGCGGATCAGGCGATCGATGCCTGGCCGGGCCAGGTCTACGAACTGTATCAACGGATAGAGACCTGGCTGCTGCCCCTGACCGAAGCGGGCTTGGTCCTGCGGCGCAACCCCACCCACGTGTTCGAGAGTCACCCCAATGGCGACTCTTACAACTACGCCATCGACCAGTTGGTGATTGCCGGCAACGGACACAGCATGACCTTTGACCCGGTGGCGCGCTTCACCGCCGATGGCGAGGGGCGGGTCGAGATTCACACAACAGGCAACGAACTCGCCCTGTTGCGTACCGTGGACGAACACGGTGAAACACACTGGTGGCTACAAACGATCGAGCAGGCCACAGCGCAGCTGGACGCGGTGGCGCTGACGGAAAGCGATCTGCTGGCAGTGGTGCAACAAGGGTTGGCGCTTTAGGGGATTGGCCGAATACCAGTCTGTTGAATGCCACAAATCCTGTAGGAGCGAGCCTGCTCGCGATGGTCGTTAACGATAACGTGTACTTACTGGCTAAACGCGGCGTTCTTGAGTCCATCGCGAGCAGGCTCGCTCCTACAGGGTCCGGGGTGATTCATTACTGTTGGTTCTGCCCCTTCACCGCCAGCGATACCTCTGCACGACGCATTCAGTTAAGCGAATGTGGTCCTTTGTAGGAGCGAGCCTGCTCGCGATGGTCGTTAACGATAACGCGTGCTTACTGGCTAAACGCAGCGTTCTTGAGTCTATCGCGAGCAGGCTCGCTCCTACAGGGTCCGGGGTGATTCATTACTGTTGGTTCTGCCCCTTCACCACCAGCGGAATCTCTGCACGACGCATTCAGTTAAGCGAATGTGGTCCTTTGTAGGAGCGAGCCTGCTCGCGATGGTCGTTAACGATAACGCGTACTTACTGGCTAAACGCGGCGTTCTTGAGTCCATCGCGAGCAAGCTCGCTCCTACAGGGTCCGGGGTGATTCATTACTGTTGGTTCTGCCCCTTCACCACCAGCGGAATCTCTGCACGACACATTCAGTTAAGCGAATGTGGTCCTCTGTGGGAGCGAGCCTGCTCGCGATGGTCATTAACGATAACGCGTACTTACTGGCTAAACGCGGCGTTCTTGAGTCCATCGCGAGCAGGCTCGCTCCTACAGGGTCCGGGGTGATTCATTACTGTTGGTTCTGCCCCTTCACCACCAGCG
>NZ_QAOV01000008.1 GCF_003050925.1 Pseudomonas sp. GV085
GGTTTCGCCCCTTCGTACCCACCGGCGCCTGTCATATTCGCCCGCGTAGACCCTCAAGAACCGGGCTTCTATGTGGTGCCCAAACGCATGACCCGGGAGGCATTGGAGGCCACGCTGTTTGCCACGCCCGATGCCGCCGTGATGCGCAAGTTTCGGGCACTCAATCCTGAGCAAGGTGATATCAAGGCCGGCTCGTTGATCGTGCTGAGCGACCCGAACAACACCTCCTGCACCTATCAGGAAGCGCAGCTGATGCAGGCCGCGCAGCAGGTCAAGGCAGCCCTTGATCCCCTGACGCCGGTGGAGGCCGAATTTATGCACCGCCACGGCGCTGAAATCGCCAGTTTTACCGGTGAGACTTCGACCTGGCTCGGCGTCAGCGCGGCGGTAATGGAAAAGCACCTGACCCGACTGCGTGACACCCTGCAAGCCATGGAACGCCTGCATCAGGACAGCTATCGCCAACACGGCCACCTCAAATCACCGCAGTTCTTCGCCGAGCGCGCACGCCTGCTCGCGCAACTGGATGCCCACCTACTGAATTCCACTCGACTGCGTGGCTCCACGACCTTGGGTGATCATCCCAAGCTAAAAACGGCGCTCGGCATTTCCAGTCGCAGTCTGGTGCACCACTGGGACAAGGCTGGTGCGCCTGGACAGATACCGGGGTATTCCACTCATGTGAATGCGGTCAGTCGGGCGGCGAAGTACATGGGCGCTGGTGGTTACATCGGCATTGGCATTGGCGGAGTTTCTTCGTTGCTGGCTATTCAAGAAGTTTGTGTTGGTGACTCTGGAACGGCTTGTGAGAAGGTTAAATTTACTGAAGGAGGGAAATTTTTCGGATCCACAGCAGGTGGGATGGCGGGCGGGGTGGGCGTGCCTTGGGCTGGTCGTTCTGTTTGCTTGGCGCTAGGGGCTAGCACGGCAGTAGGTGGAGTGATCTGCTTTGCGGCCTTGGTAGGGATTGGCACATGGGTGGGGACAGAAGAGGGGGGTAGGGGGGGCGAATACGTAGGTGAGAAAATATTTGAAGTAAAGCAGCCATGACCAGCATCGACACATGGTCTCCGTGGATTGCAATTACTGTTGCCGGCGGCCCAATTCTGGTGGGCGTTGTGAACATCGCTTACTGCTTCTACCTGAGCCGCCGTCATCTGGATGCCATGATGGAAGCCTTGAAAAACAGTCGCCACATCCTCATTTGGGGGCCAGTATGGCGGCGCCAGGGCTGGTTTGGAGGGTATGCGCTGGTCTCTACAATTGCCGGTATGGTGGTGTGGCCGAAAGCGTACATCCGCTATGGCCAAGTGGCCTCTGAAGATATCGAGAATTTTCCGCCTCACCTGAAACGTCTTCTGGTCATTTATGCAGTGGGTGTGACCGTCACTCTAATTGGGATGACGATTACATACGTGCTACTGGAACTCAGATAACTCGATGGACCCATAACGCAAAAACGGCACCCGAAGGTGCCGTTTCCATTTTCTACCGAGTGTCGCTCAAACGATCAACCTGCCAACCCCGACTGTTGAACCAGGTTCAACAACGGTTGTGGGTACAGGCCGAGGAAGAACGCCAGTACCGCGATGGCCAGCAGCATCACGCCGCCTGCACGTTGTTCCCAGTGCAGCTGGGCGTCGACGCGACGCAGGTTCGGTTCGATCAGGTACAGGGTGACCATGACGCGCAGGTAGTAGAACACGCCGATGGCGCTGCCCAGAACCAGCGAGCCGACCAGCCACCACTGATGGGACTCGACGCCGGTGGCGATGATGTAGAACTTGCCGATGAAGCCCGCGGTCAGCGGGATACCGGCCAGGGACAGCATCATCACGGTCAGCACAGCGGTCAGGTACGGACGGCGCCAGAACAGGCCGCGGTATTCGTACAGGGCGTCTGCGTCACGGCCTTTGTACGGCGAGGACATCAGGGTGATCACACCGAAAGCACCGAGGCTGGTGATCACGTAGGTGACCAGGTACACGCCGATGGCTTCCACGGCCAGACCCTTGCTCGCCACCAGGGCGATCAGCAGGTAGCCGAAGTGGGCGATGGACGAGTAACCCAGCAGACGCTTGAGGTTGCTCTGAGTCAGGGCCAGCAGGTTACCGAACAGGATCGACGCGATGGCGATGATGGTCAGCACGTTGCTCAGCACGCCGCTGCTCGCCGCTGGCGAGATCTGGAACAGACGCACCATCACCGCGAACACAGCCACTTTGGAAGCGGTAGCGAGGAACGCTGCAACCGGTGCCGGAGCACCTTCGTACACGTCTGGAGTCCAGAGGTGGAAGGGTACCAGCGACAGCTTGAACGCCAGGCCGATCAGCATCATGCCCAGGCCCAGCTGTGCCAGCGAGCTTGGCAGTCCGGTGGCCGCCAGGGCCTGGCCGATGCCGACGAAGCTCAGGGAACCGGCGTCAGCGTAGAGCAGGGCCATACCGAACAACAGGAACGCCGAACCGGCCGCCGACAGCACCATGTACTTGATACCGGCTTCCAGCGAGCGCTTGTTGAAGAAGGCATAGGCCACCAGACCGTAGACCGGCACCGACAGCAGTTCAAGGCCTACGAACAAGCCGGCCAGGTGCTGCGCGCTGACCAGAACCAGGCCACCGGCGGCGGCCATCAGGATCAGCAGGTACAGTTCTTCACGGTTGCCCGGGTAACCCGTACCGCCATCGCCGAGGTAGGCGTGGGCGAGGGTCACACAAGCGAGGGTGGCGACCAGGATCAGCGCCATGTACAGGCAAGCGAAGCTGTCGATCTGCAGCAGTGGGGTCACGGCCAATGGCGCGACTTTCAAGGCAGGCAGGATCGAAAGCAGTGCCAGGTTCAGACCCGCCACGGACAGCAGGAAGGTCTGGGAGTGGTTGCGGCGCCAGGCGATCGCCAGCATCACCACGATGATCGTGGCGCTGGTGATCAACAACGGCGCAAGCGCGATAAAGTGTTGAGTCGTGAATTCCATAGCGCTCTTACCGGGCCGAAGCGAGTTGAGTGAAGGCGGTGCCGAGCCACTGCTGCACGCCATGCATCGTAGCGGCAGAGGTATCGAGGAACGGTTGTGGGTACACGCCGATGTAAATCAGCAGTGCGGCCAGACCGACCACCATGATCATTTCGCGACCGTCCATGCCATGCAACACCGCGTCCGATTTCGACGGGCCGAAGTAGGCACGGTGGATCATGATCAGCGAGTAGACCGAACCGAACACCAGGCCGGACGTCGCGATGATGGTGACCCATGGAGCGATCGGGAAGGTGCCGATCAGGATCAGGAACTCACCGACGAAGTTACCGGTCGCCGGCAAGCCCAGGGACGCGGCGGCGAAGAACAGGCTGAGGGCCGGCAGGTAGGCGATCTTCGACCACAGGCCGCCCATTTCACGCATGTCGCGGGTGTGGGTGCGCTCGTACAACTGGCCACTCAGGATAAAGAGTGCCGCCGCCGACAGGCCGTGGGCCAGCATCTGCATCACTGCACCCTGCAGCGCCAGTTGGCTGCCGGAGTAGATGCCGATCAGTACGAAGCCCATGTGGGAGACGGACGAGAAGGCAATCAGACGCTTGATGTCGGTTTGCGCGAACGCCAGGAACGCACCGTAGAAGATCCCGATCAGACCCAGGGTCATCGCAAACGGCGCGAACTCGGCCGAGGCATTCGGGAACAACGGCAGGGCGAAACGCAGCAGGCCGTAGGCCGCCGTTTTCAGCAAGATACCGGCGAGGTCGACGGAACCTGCGGTCGGTGCCTGGGCGTGAGCGTCAGGCAACCAGGAGTGGAACGGCACCACGGGCAGCTTGACCGCGAAGGCGATGAAGAAACCGAGCATCAGGATGTACTCGGTGGTCGTCGACATCCTGGTTTTCAACAGATCGGCGTAGTTGAAAGTAATCACGCCGGTGTCGTTGAAGTTGACCAGCACCAGACCCAGGATCGCCACCAGCATGATCAGGCCGGAAGCCTGAGTGAAGATGAAGAACTTGGTCGCCGCGTAGATCCGGGTTTTCTTGCCGTCCGAAGAACTGTGACCCCAGAGCGCGATGAGGAAGTACATCGGCACCAGCATCATTTCCCAGAAGAAGAAGAACATGAACAGGTCGAGGGCGAGGAACACGCCGACGACACCGCCCAGGATCCACATCAGGTTCAGGTGGAAGAAGCCCACGTGACGCTGGATCTCTTTCCACGAGCAGAGTACCGAGAGGACACCCAGCAGGCCGGTCAGCAGGATCATCAACAGCGACAGGCCGTCGAGGGCCAGGTGCACGTTGATGCCGAAGCGCTGGATCCAGACGTGTTTGTACTCAAGCGCCCAGGTCGGATCGGCGCCAGGCTTTGGTGCAAATGAATAGTCACCGTTGGCCCACAGCCAGAGGCCGAGGGAGAGCAGCAGGGACATGGTGATCAGCGCAATCCAGCGCGGGAGGGTGGCGCCGAAGCGCTCACCCATCCAGCACAGCAGGCCGCCGATGAAGGGGATCAGGATTAGCCAAGGCAGAATCATGACGGGTTCGTTTCCTTTCGCAAATTCGCAAGGTTCATATCAGACCGCTACCAGCACGACGGCGCCGATGACCAGCACGGCACCAGCAGCCATCGAGGCGGCATACCAACGCAGTTGACCGGTCTCGGTACGGCTCAGGGCGGTGTGACCGCCTTTGGCCATGCGCGGGATCAGACCGATGGTCTGGTCGAGCGGGTCTTTGCGCAGGATGTGGCTGATCGCCAGGTACGGCTTGACGAACAGTTTGTCGTAGATCCAGTCGAAGCCCCAGGCAGCGAACCACCAGGCCGAGAGGACACGGCCGATGCCGCTGTTGGCGACGGCGGTGACGAAGCGACGCTTGCCGAGGAACAGCAGTGCGGCCAGCAGGATACCGGACAGGGCGATGGCGCCCGAAGCGATTTCCAGGCTGTGCTTGGCTTCGCCGCCGGCATGGCCGGCGCTTTCCGGCAGCACACCATGCAGCGGTGGAACGATCATCGCGCCGATGGCGGTGGACAATACGATCAGTACCGACAGTGGCAGCCAGTGGGCAATGCCGTGACCGGCGTGGGCTTCGGTCTTCACTTCACCGTGGAACGCGATGAAGATCAGGCGGAAGGTGTAGAGCGAAGTCATGAACGCGCCGACCAGACCTGCATAGAGCAGACCGTGGTTGCCGCTGGCGAACGCTTCCCAGAGGATTTCGTCCTTGGAGTAGAAGCCTGCGGTCACCAGAGGCAGGGCCGCCAGGGCCGCGCCGCCGACGATGAAGCTGGCGTAGGCCAGTGGCAGTTTCTTCCACAGACCGCCCATCTTGAAGATGTTCTGCTCGTGGTGGCAGGCAACGATCACCGAACCGGACGCAAGGAACAGCAGGGCCTTGAAGAAGGCGTGGGTCATCAGGTGGAAGATCGCGCCATCCCAGGCACCGACGCCCAGGGCCAGGAACATGTAGCCGATCTGGCTCATGGTCGAGTAGGCGAGGATACGCTTGATGTCGGTCTGAACCAGGGCTGCGAAACCTGCGAGAACCAGGGTCACACCACCGACGATTCCTACCAGATGCAGGATTTCCGGCGCCAGGGTGAACAGGCCGTGGGTACGGGCGATCAGGTAGACGCCAGCGGTCACCATGGTTGCGGCGTGGATCAGTGCCGAAACTGGAGTCGGGCCGGCCATCGCATCCGCCAGCCAGGTTTGCAGTGGCAGTTGCGCGGATTTACCGACAGCGCCGCCCAGCAGCATCAGGGTGGCCATGACCATCCAGAAATCGCCGGACTGGAATTTCTGCGGCGCCAGCACCAGCAGTTCCTGGATGTTCAGGGTGCCCAGTTGGGCAAACAGAATGAACAGGCCGATGGCCATGAACACGTCGCCGATACGGGTCACGATGAAGGCCTTGAGTGCGGCGTTACCGTTGTTGCGGTTGCTGTAGTAGAAACCGATCAACAGGTACGAGCACAGGCCCACGCCTTCCCAACCGAAGTACACGAACAGCAGGTTATCGGCCAGGACCAGGAACAGCATGCTGGCGATAAACAGGTTGGTGTAGGCGAAGAAACGCGAGTAGCCGTCTTCACCGCGCATGTACCAGGAGGCGAACAGGTGGATCAGGAAGCCGACGCCGACGACCACACCGAGCATGGTTACGGACAGGCCATCCAGGTGCAGGGCGAAGTTCGGCGTGAAGCCTTCCACCGCCATCCATTGCCACAGCACCTGGGTGTAGTGGCCGCCTTCCGGCGGGGCGACGTTGAATTGCCAGATCACGTAGGACGCGACGATCGCAGACAGGCCAATGGAGCCGACGCCGATCAGCGCCGAGAGGTTTTCCGAGAGGCGTCCCCGGGAGAACGCCAGCAGCACAAAACCGATCAGAGGGAACAGGAAAGTCAGATAGAGAAGGTTCATCCGCGCATCTCACTGGCAGCGTCGATATCGAGCGTGTGGAAGCGGCGATACAGTTGCAGCAGGATCGCCAGGCCAATACTGGCCTCGGCGGCTGCCAGGCTGATCACCAGGATGAACATGATCTGTCCATCCGGCTGCGCCCAGCGGCTACCGGCAACGATGAACGCCAAAGCGGAGGCATTCATCATGACCTCCAGGCTCATCAGCACGAAGAGGATGTTGCGGCGGACCATCAGGCCGACCAGACCGAGGCAGAACAGGATGCCGGCGACCGCCAGACCATGCTCCATAGGGATAGCAGGCATCGTCATTGCTCCTTGGCTTCGTTACGGCCCAGATGGAACGCCGTGACGGCTGCGGCGAGCAGCAGCATCGAGGCGAGTTCGACCACCAGCAGGTAAGGACCGAACAGGCTGATGCCCACGGCCTTGGCGTCTACGGTGGCGTGGCCGACGGCCTGGCCGCTTTGCTGGGAGAACAGCACATACAGCAGTTCCACCAGCAGCAGCGCGGCGAGGGCGACCGGGCCGCCCCAGATACCGGGCTTGAGCCAGGCGCGTTCTTGCTGAGCCGAGGCTGGCCCCAGGTTCAGCATCATCACCACGAACACGAACAGCACCATGATGGCGCCAGCGTAGGCGATCACTTCCAGGACACCGGCGAACGGTGCGCCGAGGGCGAAGAACGTCATCGCCACGGCGATCAGCGAAATGATCAGGTAGAGCAGGGCGTGCACAGGGTTGGTGTTGGTGATCACGCGAAGCGTGGACACCACAGCGATACCCGATGCGAAATAGAAAGCGAATTCCATCTTTCTTCCTTAAGGCAGCAAGCTCTTCACGTTGATCGGCTGGGCTTCATTCTGCGCGGAGCCTTTCGGCTTACCGGCAATCGCCATACCTGCAACACGATAGAAGTTGTAATCAGGGTTTTTGCCGGGGCCGGAGATCAAAAGATCTTCTTTCTCGTACACCAGGTCCTGACGTTTGAACTCGGCCATTTCGAAATCCGGCGTCAGCTGGATCGCGGTGGTCGGGCAGGCTTCCTCGCAGAGGCCGCAAAAGATGCAGCGCGAGAAGTTGATGCGGAAGAAGTCCGGGTACCAGCGACCGTCTTCGGTTTCAGCTTTCTGCAGCGAGATGCAACCGACCGGGCACGCCACGGCGCACAGGTTGCACGCTACGCAACGCTCTTCACCGTCGGGGTCGCGGGTCAGCACGATACGCCCACGGTAGCGCGGCGGCAGGTAGACCGGTTCTTCCGGGTACTGCAGCGTGTCGCGCTTGCGGAAGGCGTGGCCGAAAATCATCACCAGGCTGCGAAGCTGGGTGTAGAAGCCATGCACGATGTCAAAAATGTACTTCATGATTCTATCCTCACTGAGCCGCGACGGCGGGCGTGTTGAGCAACACGATCGCAGCGGTCACCAGCATGTTGACGAGGGTCAGCGGCAGGCAGAACTTCCAGCTGAAATCCATCACTTGGTCATACCGTGGGCGCGGAATCGAGGCGCGCAGCAGGATGAAGAACATGATGAAGAACGCGGTTTTCAACGCGAACCAGATGAACGGGATCTGCGGCAGAATGCCGAACGGACCGTGCCAGCCACCGAAGAACAAGGTCACCAGCAGCGCCGAAATCAACACGATGCCGATGTACTCGCCGACGAAGAACATGCCCCATTTCATGCCGGCGTATTCAATGTGGTAACCGTCGGCCAGTTCCTGTTCCGCTTCCGGCTGGTCGAACGGGTGACGGTGAGTCACGGCGACGCCAGCGATGAAGAAGGTCAGGAAACCGAAGATCTGCGGAATGACGAACCACAGATTCTGCGCCTGGTATTCGACGATGTCGCGCATGTTGAACGAGCCAACCTGGATCACGATGCCCATCAGCGACAGGCCCATGAACACTTCGTACGACACGGTTTGTGCCGAGGCCCGCAAGCTGCCCAGCAGGGCGAACTTGTTGTTGCTCGACCAGCCGGCGAACAGCACCGCGTAGACCGACAGGCCAGCCATGGCGAAGAAGAACAGGATGCCGATGTTGATGTCCGCGACACCCCAGGTCGGGGTGATCGGGATGATCGCGAAGGCAATCAGCAAGGCGCTCATGGCCACGACCGGCGCCAAAGTGAAGATCACTTTGTCGGCGAACGGCGGGGTCCAGTCTTCCTTGAAGAACATCTTGATCATGTCGGCGGCGATCTGGAACGCGCCGAACGGGCCGACGCGGTTCGGACCGTAACGGTCCTGCCAGAGGGCGAGCAGGCGACGCTCGACCCAGCTCAGCAGGGCGCCGCAAACCACCACGGCGAGCAGAATCACCACGGCCTTGAGGACCGCGATGATGATGTCGATCACTTCAGGAGTGAACAAGGTCATTGCGCTGCCTCCTGCAGACCGTCGACGGATTGGCCAAAGATGGCTGGCGGAATGCCGGCAATGCCCGCAGGCAATGCCACCAGACCGGCGCCCAGCTCTTCATTGATACGCAGTGGCAGACGCAGGGTCTGGCCGGCCACGTTCAGGCTCAGCATGGCGCCGTCATTGACACCCAGACGGTCGGCTTCGGACTTGGCCAGAGCAACATAAGCAGCCGGGATGCGTTCCTGCACTGGAGCGGCTTTCGAAGAGTTCTCTTCGCTGCCGAACAGGTGGAAGAACGGCACGACCTGCCAGGTGCCCTGGGCCGGGTTGAACGCGCGCGGAACGCTGGCGAACCAGTTCAGCGAGTCACCGCTGGTTTCGATCAGACGGGTGCCTGGGTCACCAGCGCGGATGTGACCACCGACTTCGTCCTGGAACTTGTTCCAGGCTTGCGGCGAGTTCCAGCCCGGAGACCAGGCGAACGGCACTTGCTGACGCGGTTCGGCCGAGCCCGAGTAACCTTCCATGGAGAAGGCGAACGCGGTGTCCTTGTCCTGCGGGGTGCGCGGTTCGTGCACGTTGATGTCGGCGCGCATGGCGGTACGACCGGAGTAACGCAGCGGTTCGCGGGCCAGTTTCATGCCCTTGATGCGGAACGCGGCGGACGGTGCGGCATCAACGATGCGGTTCAGGATCGAGGTGCTGGAAGCGACGGCGGCGGTGGCGTGGTCCAGTTGGGTCCAGTCGATCGGCTGGTTCAGCAGGGTCGCGCGCAGGGCATGCAGCCAGCGCCAGCCTTCATGAACCAGGATGCTCGCATCCATGTACTTCGGATCGAACACCTGGAAGAAGCGCTGGGCGCGGCCTTCCTGGCTGACCAGGGTACCGTCGCCTTCAGCGAAGCTGGCGGCTGGCAGAACCAGGTGCGCGCGATCGCTGGTGGCTGTCTTCTGATGGTCGGCGACGATCAGCACTTTGGCGGCGCTCAGGGCGGCATCGACCTTGGCCTTGTCGGTACGGGTGTACAGATCGTTTTCCAGCACGACGATGGCGTCGGCACGGCCAGAGATCACCGCTTGCAGCGCGGCATCAACCGATTCGCCACCGAGCATGGCCAGGCCGAGGCTGTTGGCCTCTGGCACGATCAGGCTGATGGAACCGTTCTTCTCGCGCAGCTTCAACGCTTTCGCAATGTTGGCAGCAGCTTCAATCAGCGCTTTGGAGCCCAGGGAAGTACCGGCGATGATCAGCGGGCGCTTGGCTGCGAGCAGAGCGTCGGCGATGCGCTTGGCCAGTTCAAGGGCTTCAGCGTCCAGGCCTTCAACGGCCGGTGCGCTGGCGTCGAGGGCGTGAGCCACGGCGAAACCGATGCGGGCCAGGTCGTCGGGAGCTGCGTGAACGCATTCTTCGGCGATGTCGTCGAGCTTGGTTTCAGCCAGGCTTGCGATGAACAGCGGGTTCAGCGCGTGCTGGCCGATGTTCTTCACGGCGGCGTCGAGCCAAGGCTGGACGCGCATGGCGTCGGCCATGTCTTCGGCCTTGCCCTTGACCGATTGACGCAGGGACAGGGCCATGCGCGCAGCAGTCTGGGTCAGGTCTTCACCGAGAACGAACACGGCGTCGTGGTCTTCGATGTCGCGCATGTTCGGCACCGGCAGCGGGCTGTCTTTCAGCACTTGCAGGACCAGGCGGATGCGCTCCAGCTCGGCAGCTTCGATACCCGAGTAGAAGTGCTCGGCGCCCACCAGTTCGCGCAACGCGTAGTTGCTTTCGAGGCTGGCGCGTGGCGAACCGATACCGACGATGTTGCGACCGCGCAGCAGGTCAGCGGCTTTGTCCAGCGCTTCGTCGAGGCTCAGCTTGGCGCCGTTGGCCAGCAGCGGCTGACGCGGGCGGTCTTCGCGGTTGACGTAGCCATAGCCGAAACGGCCACGGTCGCACAGGAAGTACTGGTTTACCGAACCGTTGTAGCGGTTTTCGATGCGACGCAGTTCGCCGTAACGCTCGCCCGGGGAGATGTTACAGCCGCTGGAGCAGCCATGGCAGATGCTCGGCGAGAACTGCATGTCCCACTTGCGGTTGTAGCGCTCGGAGTGAGTCTTGTCGGTGAACACACCGGTCGGGCAGACCTCGGTGAGGTTGCCGGAGAACTCGCTTTCCAGGGTGCCGTCTTCAACGCGACCGAAGTACACGTTGTCGTGGGCGCCGAATACACCGAGGTCGGTGCCGCCGGCGTAGTCTTTATAGAAGCGCACGCAGCGGTAGCAAGCGATGCAGCGGTTCATCTCGTGAGAAATGAACGGGCCAAGTTGCTGGTTCTGGTGGGTACGCTTGGTGAAGCGGTAACGGCGCTCGTTGTGGCCGGTCATTACCGTCATGTCTTGCAGGTGGCAGTGACCGCCTTCTTCACAGACCGGGCAGTCGTGAGGGTGGTTGGTCATCAGCCATTCGACAACACTGGCGCGGAAGGCCTTGGATTCTTCATCTTCGATGGAGATCCAGGTGCCGTCGGTGGCAGGGGTCATGCACGACATCACGATACGACCACGGGTGTCGTTCTCGTCGGTGTACTGCTTGACCGCGCACTGGCGGCAAGCTCCAACGCTGCCAAGGGCAGGGTGCCAGCAGAAATAAGGGATATCGAGGCCTAGCGACAGACATGCCTGTAACAGGTTGTCTGCCCCATCGACTTCGAGCTCTTTGCCGTCTACGTGGATAGTGGCCATGGTTCAAAGTTCTTCGTTGGCCCGGTGTCAGCGGGCGTGGCTAATGGAATCTTGTTATCCGCGTGAATCAACACAGCCGTTAAAGGCGTCATCACACGAAAAGCGAAGGGCACGGACCCTTCGCCTTTTTTAAGCGTTTACGCGCCGACCAGGATCGGCCTTGCCAGAGGCGGGACGGCGGCGCTGACAGGCGCGATACCGGCTTCGAACTCTGGACGGAAGTATTTGATTGCGCTGCCCAATGGCTCCACGGCACCCGGTGCGTGTGCACAGAAGGTCTTGCCAGGGCCGAGGAAACCGACCAGACCCAGCAGGGTCTCGATGTCGCCGGCTTGCCCTTCACCGTTCTCGATCGCGCGCAGCAGCTTGACGCTCCATGGCAGACCGTCACGGCACGGAGTGCAGAAGCCACAGGACTCGCGGGAGAAGAACTCTTCCATGTTGCGCAGCAAAGACACCATGTTGACGCTGTCGTCCACCGCCATGGCCAGGCCGGTACCCATACGGGTGCCGACTTTGGCGATGCCGCCGGCGTACATTTGTGCGTCCAGGTGTTCCGGCAACAGGAAGCCGGTACCGGCGCCGCCAGGCTGCCAGCACTTGAGCTTGTAACCGTCGCGCATGCCGCCGGCGTAGTCTTCGAACAGCTCGCGACCGGTGACGCCGAACGGCAGTTCCCACAGGCCCGGATTCTTGACCTTGCCGGAGAAGCCCATGAGCTTGGTGCCCATGTCTTCGCTGCCTTCGCGAGCCAACGACTTGTACCAGTCCACGCCGTCGGCAATGATCGCCGGCACGTTGCACAGGGTTTCGACGTTGTTCACGCAAGTCGGCTTGCCCCACACGCCAACGGCGGCCGGGAACGGCGGCTTGGAGCGCGGGTTGGCGCGGCGGCCTTCGAGGGAGTTGATCAGTGCGGTTTCTTCACCGCAGATGTAACGCCCGGCGCCGGTGTGGACGAACAGCTCGAAATCAAAACCCGAACCCAGGATGTTCTTGCCCAGCAGGCCAGCAGCCTTGGCTTCTTCCACGGCACGATTGAGGTGCCTGGCGGCGGTGGTGTACTCGCCACGCAGGAAGATGTAGCCGCGGTAGGTTTTCAGGGCGCGGGCACTGATCAGCATGCCTTCGATCAGCAGATGGGGCAATTGCTCCATCAGCATGCGGTCTTTCCAGGTGTTCGGCTCCATTTCATCCGCGTTGCACAGCAGGTAGCGGATGTTGATGGATTCGTCCTTGGGCATCAGGCCCCACTTAACGCCAGTGGGGAAGCCTGCACCGCCGCGACCCTTGAGGCCGGAGTCTTTCACGGTCTGGACGATGTCGTCCTGGGCCATGTCGGCGAAGGCCTTGCGCGCAGCGGCGTAACCGTTCTTGGCCTGGTACTCGTCGAGCCAGACGGCTTCGCCGTCGTCACGCAGACGCCAGGTAAGCGGGTGAGTCTCGGCCGAACGCTTGATGCGGTTGGCAGGACCGAAAGAAGTCAGGGTCATACGTAGCCCTCGAGCAATTTGGCAACGCCGGCTGGCTGCACATCACCGAAGGTGTCGTCGTCGATCATCAACGCCGGCGCCTTGTCGCAGTTGCCGAGGCAGCAGACCGGCAGCAGGGTGAAACGACCATCGGTGGTGGTCTGGCCCAGGCTGATGCCCAGCTTGCTCTGGATTTCGCTGACCACGGACTCGTGGCCGCCGATGTAGCAGACCATGCTGTCGCAGACGCGAATGATGTGACGACCCACTGGCTGACGGAAGATCTGGCTATAGAAAGTGGCCACGCCTTCAACGTCGCTGGCCGGGATGCCGAGGATCTCGCCGATGGCGTACAAGGCGCCGTCCGGCACCCAGCCACGTTCCTTCTGGACGATCTTCAGGGCTTCGATCGACGCCGCGCGCGGGTCTTCGTAGTGATGCAGCTCGTGCTCGATGGCCGAGCGCTCGGTTTCACTCAAGGTGAAACGGTCTGTCTGGATAAGCGTGCTATTCATGCTTAGCGGTCCACGTCGGCCATAACGAAATCGATACTACCCAGGTACGCAATCAAGTCCGCGACCATGCTGCCTTTGATCACCGAAGGGATCTGCTGCAGGTGCGGGAAGCTTGGGGTACGAATCCGGGTGCGGTAGCTCATGGTGCCGCCATCGCTCGTCAGGTAATAACTGTTGATGCCCTTGGTCGCTTCGATCATCTGGAAGGATTCGTTGGCCGGCATGACCGGGCCCCACGAAACTTGCAGGAAGTGCGTGATCAAGGTTTCGATGTGCTGCAGGGTGCGCTCTTTCGGCGGCGGCGTGGTCAGCGGGTGATCCGCTTTGTACGGGCCTTCCGGCATGTTGCGCAGGCACTGGTCGATGATCCTGATGCTCTGGCGCATCTCCTCGACACGCACGATGCAGCGGTCGTAGGCATCGCCATTGGCGGCCAGCGGCACTTCGAACTCGAAGTTCTCGTAGCCCGAGTACGGACGCGCTTTACGCAGGTCGAAATCGCAACCGGTCGAACGCAGGCCGGCACCGGTGACACCCCATTCCAGGGCCTCTTTGGTGTTGTAGTCGGCGACGCCGATGGTCCGGCCACGCAGGATGCTGTTGTCCAGTGCGGCTTTCTGGTATTCGTCCAGACGCTTGGGCATCCACTCGACGAAATCCTTGACCAGTTTTTCCCAGCCGCGCGGCAGGTCGTGGGCGACGCCACCGATGCGGTACCAGGCCGGGTGCAGGCGGAAACCGGTAATGGCTTCGATCACCGTGTACGCGCGTTGACGGTCGGTGAAAGTGAAGAACACCGGGGTCATGGCGCCGACGTCCTGGATGTAGGTACCCAGGAACAGCAGGTGGCTGGTGATCCGGAAGAACTCGGCCATCATGATGCGGATGACGTCGACCTTCTCCGGCACCTTGATGCCGGCCAGCTTCTCGACAGAGAGCACGTACGGCAGGTTGTTCATCACGCCGCCGAGGTAGTCGATACGGTCGGTGTACGGGATGAAGCTGTGCCAGGACTGACGCTCGGCCATTTTCTCGGCACCACGGTGGTGGTAGCCGACGTCCGGTACGCAGTCGACGATCTCTTCGCCGTCCAGCTGCAGGATGATGCGGAACGCACCGTGCGCGGAAGGGTGGTTCGGGCCGAGGTTGAGGAACATGTAGTCCTCGTTCGGGCCGGAACGCTTCATGCCCCAGTCTTCCGGCTTGAAGCGCGCGGACTCTTCCTCGAGCTGCTGCTTGGCCAGGTTCAGGGTGAACGGGTCGAACTCGGTGGCGCGGGCCGGGAAGTCCTTGCGCAGCGGGTGACCTTCCCAGGTCGGTGGCATCATGATGCGCGACAGGTGAGGGTGGCCGGTGAAGTGGATGCCGTACATGTCCCAGACTTCACGTTCGTACCAGTTGGCGTTTGGCCAGATGCTGGTGATGGAAGGCAGGTTGAGGTCGCTCTCGGACAAGGCGACCTTGATCATCACGTCACTATTACGTTCGATCGACATCAAGTGATAGAACACGGAGAAGTCGACGCCGTTCGGCAGCCCTTGACGCTTGGTACGCAGACGCTCGTCCACGCCGTGCAGGTCATAGAGCATGACGTACGGCTTGGGCAGGTTACGCAGGAAGGTCAGGACTTCGACGAGTTTGGCGCGGGCAACCCAAAGCACCGGCATGCCGGTGCGGGTAGCCTGGGCGGTGAACGCCTCCGGGCCAAAACGGTTGTTCAGTTCGACGACCACATCCTGGTCGTCTGCCTTGTAAGGCGGGATGTACAGAGCACTGCCTGTAGTCATGGTTATTTTATCGCTTTCGGTCAACGTAAAGAATGAAGCCAGGTTCTCGTTCCATGGAAAGAGGCAGATCTGGATCAGACTTCGTCGGGGCTGCGCAGGTTGGTGACTGCGATTCGCTGTTCGCGGCGCTTTTCCTTCTCGGAAGGCATCTCGGCGCGGTATACGCCTTGATCGCCGACGACCCAGGAAAGCGGGCGACGCTCCTGTCCAATCGACTCTTGCAAAAGCATCAAGCCTTGCAGGAAAGCTTCAGGACGGGGCGGGCAGCCAGGCACGTAGACGTCCACGGGCAGGAACTTGTCCACCCCTTGAACGACGGAGTAGATGTCGTACATGCCACCGGAGTTGGCGCACGAACCCATGGAAATAACCCATTTAGGTTCGAGCATTTGCTCGTAGAGACGCTGAATGATCGGCGCCATCTTGATGAAGCAGGTACCGGCGATAACCATGAAATCCGCCTGGCGCGGCGATGCCCGGATAACCTCGGCGCCAAAGCGCGCGATGTCGTGGGGCGCCGTGAAGGCGGTGGTCATTTCCACGTAGCAGCACGAAAGACCGAAGTTATACGGCCACAGGGAGTTCTTGCGCCCCCAGTTGATCGTGCCGTTAAGCACGTCTTCGAGCTTGCCCATGAAAATGTTTTTGTGGACTTGATCTTCTAACGGATCGGAAACGGTTTCCCGCTGGCCAATCGGATACTGCTCGTTAGGAGCATCGGGGTCGATCCTGGTGAGATTGTATTGCATTGCCAAAGCCTCATTGTTTCAGCTTCGCTTGCCGCTTGCGCCGAGCTTCCGGAGCCCAGTCAAGGGCGCCCACTCGGAATAGGTAGACAAGGCCTGCCAACAGAATTGCTATGAAAACGAGAGCTTCGACGAATCCGGTCCAGCCGCTTTCGCGGACGGACACAGACCAGGCAAAGAGAAAGAGGGCTTCGATATCGAAGATCACGAAGAGCATCGCGACCAGATAGAATTTGGCTGAGAGCCGCAAGCGGGCGCCACCTGTAGGTAGCATGCCGGACTCGAACGGTTCGTTTTTGCTGCGGCCCCAGGCTTTTGACCCAAGGAGGCTGGAGACGCCCAGCATGAAGGCACAGAGGCCGACGACGCCTAGAAGGAAAATGGCAAAGCCCCAGTTATGGGCCATGAGTCCTGTCGCTTCGGGCATGCTGGTAATCCTTAACAGAGAGCAAAGGTCTCTGAGCTTGAAAAGAAACAAAAGCAGTGACGATATGTCGCAGCAATCAATCCAGCTGATTTTATGGCTAAACACCCGGCAAGTAAAATTCCTGTAGCGAAATTTATTATAGGAATAAGGACATGGCGGGCCCTCAAGGCCCTGTAGCCCTTGACCTGTGGGCATTAGCCGGCATTTCGCCAATTATGTTTTGTAAGGAATGTAACGAACATAGTTGCAGCTAAATGATAATCAATACTGTTTGGCTTGGTTTTTAAACTGTTTGTTCGATGGCGAGTTGGGAAGTTGTCTTATATGGGCGTTACTGCATGTAGCGGCAGGGTGCGTTTTAGCGGATTTTCGGACGGTGGATGACGCGCTGGATCAATGATTTTCCGGATCACCACCATCCCCTGTAGGAGCGAGCCTGCTCGCGATGGTCGCGAACGATAACGCGAAAATCCTGATTCCCATCGGCGCTCTTGAGTTTTTCGCGAGCAAGCTCGCTCCTACAGAAGGGCGGGCATTGAATCGCAGGCAAAAAAACGCCCCGAACCAGTCGGGGCGTCAGATGTGCAGCGCTGCGGTTAGCTTTCTATCAGGCCCGCAACGGCTGTTGACTCAAGCGAAGCAGATCAGTGGAACTGTTCTTCTTCAGTCGAACCGGTCAGTGCGGTTACCGAAGACGAGCCACCCTGGATCACGGTGGTCATGTCGTCGAAGTAGCCGGTGCCCACTTCCTGCTGGTGCGCCACGAAGGTGTAACCCTTGGCGGCGTCAGCGAATTCCTGCTCTTGCAGCTTCACGTAGGCAGTCATGTCGTTGCGGGCGTAGTCGTGCGCCAGGTTGAACATGCTGTGCCACATGTTGTGAATGCCGGCCAGGGTGATGAACTGGTGCTTGTAGCCCATGGCGGACAGTTCGCGCTGGAACTTGGCGATGGTCGCGTCGTCCAGGTTTTTCTTCCAGTTGAAGGAAGGCGAGCAGTTGTACGACAGCAGTTGGTCCGGGTATTCCTTCTTGATCGCTTCAGCGAAGCGACGAGCCTCGTCCAGGTCTGGCTTGGCGGTTTCGCACCAGATCAGGTCGGCGTACGGAGCGTAGGCCAGGCCACGGGCGATCGCTTGATCCAGGCCAGCGCGAACCTTGTAGAAACCTTCCTGAGTGCGCTCGCCAGTCACGAATGGCTGGTCGTACGGGTCGCAGTCCGAAGTCAGCAGGTCAGCGGCGTTAGCGTCGGTACGGGCCAGGATGATGGTCGGAGTACCGGCAACGTCAGCAGCCAGGCGAGCAGCGGTCAGCTTCTGTACGGCTTCCTGGGTAGGAACCAGTACCTTGCCGCCCATGTGGCCGCATTTTTTCACGGAAGCCAACTGGTCTTCGAAGTGAACGCCGGCGGCGCCTGCTTCGATCATGCTCTTCATCAGCTCGTAAGCGTTCAGTACGCCGCCGAAACCGGCTTCGGCGTCAGCCACGATTGGCGCGAAGTAGTCGATGTAGCCAGCGTCGCCCGGGTTCTTGCCGGCTTTCCACTGGATCTGGTCGGCACGACGGAACGAGTTGTTGATGCGCTTGACCACGGTTGGAACCGAGTCCACCGGGTACAGCGACTGGTCCGGGTACATCGATTCGGCGGAGTTGTTGTCCGCAGCCACTTGCCAGCCAGACAGGTAGATCGCCTGGATGCCGGCCTTGACTTGTTGAACAGCCTGGCCGCCGGTCAGGGCGCCCATGCAGTTGACGAAATCTTTCTCGGGACGGAAGGCTGGCTTGGCACCCTGGGTCACCAGGTTCCACAGCTTCTCGGCGCCCATTTTTGCAAAGGTGTGCTCAGGTTGAACCGAGCCACGCAGGCGGACGACGTCAGCAGCGGAGTAAGTGCGTGTCACGCCTTTCCAGCGCGGGTTTTCAGCCCAGTCTTTTTCGAGGGCTGCAATTTGCTGTTCGCGTGTCAGTGCCATGGGAGATAAACCTCGTCGCGTCTTTATGAAAAGTTGTTCTGCGGTGGAAAATTCCTGCGCTCGCTGACCAGAAGCTTAAGCGGTCAAGTCGGATTCGGCGGGGAGGGCGACGGGATGAACGATGGGCTCGAGGGGAAGTGAGCAGGTAAAGGCGAACTGCGGGCGCATTCGGGCGTCGTGGGCCTTGGTGCGAACATCAGTGTGGTGCCGGGTTACCTATTACGCTTCCGTCCCTCGGGACAACTTCGTTCCAGTCGACAACCTCGTCAAACACACCTTGTGGGCGGTACAGACACGAAGCGGTTCGCGGGGTAGGTGCGAACATCGCTTCGAAGGCCCTTGCCAGGGCCTCTGATTAGCGGGAGCGAGGCCATCATGCCTTCGCTTTTTTGGCTCGTCAAACGTTTTGTAGTGCTTTTTTTAAGGCACTACATCTTTAGTCTAATACGACTCGTCAGTCAGTTTTTGGTGCTTTAGTCCAGGGTGTCGACTTTCACCCGCAAGGTCATGTCGTTGCGGCTCTGGGTCGAGTAACTGCGGGCCTGGCCCTGTTTGTCGGCCTGGGTCTGGCCGTTGATCCCGGCCAGCAGGATCCACTCACCGAGGTGGCCGGTGACGGTTGTGTCGGTGCTTTGTACGTTCACTACATCGGGACGTTCCTGGCTCATGCGGTCACGGTTGGTGCTGATCGACAGGTGAACGATGTCGCCGGTGACGTTTGCGGTGACGTAGAAACCCTGAGTGACGTTGCGGTATTCGGTCTGGCTGCGCAGATCGCCGTAGGAATCGGTCTGCGAGCTGGTCAGCGGCACGCTCTGGCCGACCTGGATCAGTGCCGGTGCGCCTTCGCTGGCCTGCACTTGCTGAATGCCGCCGTCGCGACTGTCGGTGCTGTAGTTGATGATGCGTGTCTGGTTTGGCTTAGCGCCGTTCACCGAATAACCCTGGTCACCCTGGAAGTTGTTGTCGCTGGTATCGACGGTGATCAGCAGGCGCTTGGGAGCTGTGTCGAGTTGCGAAAGAAGGGCTTTAAGTTCGTCGATCTTGCGCTGATCGGCGTTGACGATCAGCTGATTGCCGTAGGCGCTGACCTGGCCGTCCTTGCCGACGAAATCCTGCGCCACGGGTAGCATATCTGCGCTGGTGCGGTAGTTCAGTGGCACGATTTCAGTGGCTGCCAAGACCGAAAAACTGCAGGTCACCAGCAGCGTGGTGAGCAGGGTGCGTAGGGACATGTCCGTTATCTCCGGCATTGTGATTTGTGTAGGAGCGAGCTTGCTCGCGATGGTCGTCAACGATAATGCGTGACGTCTGACGCCCCGCGGCGCTCTCAAGTCCATCGCGAGCAAGCTCGCTCCTACAAGTGTTGATATTGTCAGTTTGTCGGCCCGGGATGGGGCAAGTTGAATGGTAGACAGCAAAACGCCCCGGCATCCGGAGATGGCGGGGCGTTTTGTGGTGTAGTCGAGTGCATTTGTGGCGAGGGAGCAAGCTCCCTCGCCACAAAGGTATCAGGCCGAATGCCGCACCATGTCCACATGCGGAATCCCGGCTTCCAGGAACTCCTCACTGACCATGTGAAAGCCCAGGCGCTCATAGAACGCCGTGGCTTGCACTTGAGCGCTGAGCATCTGCTGCTTCAAACCGCGCTCTTCGGCTTCACCAATCACCGCTTGCATCAGCGCGTCGCCGACTTTCAGGCCGCGCCAGTCCTTGAGTACCGACACCCGGCCGACGTGCCCATCGGGCAGCAAGCGGGCGGTGCCAATCGGAAAGTCGCCTTCGAACGCGAGGAAATGCACTGCATCGATGTCATCGGCATCCCATTCCAATTCTGGCGGAACGGATTGCTCTGCGACGAACACCGCTTCACGAATGCGCCGGATCTCGGCGTTGTCCTTTTGCCAGTCTGCGACACGTACGTGAATTTTATTCATCGGCAAACCCCAGGCTTCCTTGCTTGAGCAGTTCGCACAGCAGGCCGCGGCCGTCTTCGTCGCTCAGCCATTCGCCAAGGTTATCGGCGTGCAGCGAGTCGGCGGCGCAGATCATCTTCAACAGTTCGCGCAGCTTGCCTGGCAGGTAACGGCTCTGACCACTGGCGAACAGCAGCAGGTCGTCATCGACTTCAGACCACGCCAGGCGTGCGCTCGGGTTGCGAATCAGGATCGCGCCTTGCTCCAGGGCAGACATGAAGTCGTCTTCTTCGACGTCTTCCGGGCCCACCACCAGTTCCGGGTAGCGTGGCTCGGTCATGAACTGGCCGAACCAGGTCAGCAGCAGGCGCTCGTCGCTCATGTGCTCGGCCAGCAGGCCTTTCAGGCGGTCGAGTGCGTCGCGCTGGATCTGGTGAGGGTCGGCAGTCGGCACGGCGTCGGCGTCGGTGTAGCGTTCCTCGTCCGACAGGAACTGGCTGAGGAAGTCGGTGAAGTGGGTTAGCACTTCAGCGGCGCTTGGTGCGCGGAAACCGACGGAGTAGGTCATGCACTCATCAACGGCGACGCCGCAATGGGCCAGGCGCGGTGGCAGGTAGAGCATGTCGCCCGGTTCCAGCACCCATTCATCGGTGGCTTCGAATTCGGAGAGGATGCGCAGGTCGGCGTGGGCCAGCATCGGGCTCTCGGTGTTGCACATCTGGCCGATCTTCCAGTTGCGCTTGCCGTGGCCTTGCAGCAGGAACACGTCGTAGTTGTCGAAGTGCGGCCCAACGCTGCCGCCCGGCGCGGCGTAGCTGATCATCACGTCGTCGATGCGCCAGCTCGGCAGAAAGCGGAAGTTTTCCAGCAGTTCGCTGACTTCCGGGACGAACTGATCCACGGCTTGCACCAGCAGGGTCCAGTCACGTTCAGGCAGCTTGCTGAATTCATCTTCGGCGAACGGGCCGCGACGCAGTTCCCACGGACGCTCGCCATTCTCGATGATCAGTCGCGATTCGACTTCTTCTTCCAGCGCCAGGCCGGCCAGTTCGTCGGCGTCGATCGGGCTTTCGAAATCAGGAATTGCCTGACGGATCAACAGCGGCTTTTTCTGCCAGTAGTCGCGCAGGAATTCCCGTGCCGTGATGCCGCCCAGAAGTTGAAGAGGAATATCAGGATTCATGTGTAACCTATTGAAAAAATGCACTTTTCAGACGGGAATAAAAACGCCCGGCGCGGCCGGGCGTCTTAAAAGGGTCTAGCGGTCGATCAGATGCGTCTGGCTTGTTCTACAGCGTTGCCGATGTAGTTGGCCGGGGTGAGCAATTTCAGCTCGGCCTTGGCGGCGGCTGGCATGTCCAGGCCGTCGATGAAAGTCTGCAGCGCTTCTGGGCTGATGCCCTTGCCGCGGGTCAGTTCTTTCAGCTTTTCGTACGGGTTTTCGATGTTGTAGCGACGCATCACGGTCTGGATCGGCTCGGCCAATACTTCCCAGCAGGCGTTCAGGTCAGCGGCAATCTTCTGCTCGTTGAGCTCCAGTTTGCTGATGCCTTTCAGGCTGGCTTCGTACGCGATCACGCTGTGGGCGAAGCCGACACCGAGGTTGCGCAGTACGGTGGAGTCGGTCAGGTCGCGCTGCCAGCGAGAGATCGGCAGCTTGCTCGCCAGGTGCTGGAACAGTGCGTTGGCGATACCCAGGTTGCCTTCGGAGTTTTCGAAGTCGATCGGGTTGACCTTGTGCGGCATGGTCGACGAACCGATTTCGCCAGCAATGGTGCGCTGTTTGAAATAACCCAGGGAGATATAGCCCCAGATGTCGCGGTCGAAGTCGATCAGGATGGTGTTGAAGCGCGCGATCGCGTCGAACAGCTCGGCAATGTAGTCGTGCGGTTCGATCTGCGTGGTGTAGGGGTTGAAGCCCAGGCCCAGCTCGTCTTCGATGAAGGCGCGGGCGTTGGCTTCCCAGTCGATCTCCGGGTAGGCCGACAGGTGGGCGTTGTAGTTGCCGACAGCGCCGTTGATCTTGCCCAGCAGCGGAACGGCAGCGACTTGAGCGATCTGGCGCTCAAGACGGTAAACCACGTTCGCCAGTTCTTTGCCCAGGGTGGTCGGCGAGGCCGGTTGACCGTGGGTGCGCGACAGCATCGGTACGTCGGCGAAGCGGATCGCCAGTTCGCGGATGGCGTTGGCGGTCTGGCGCATCAGCGGCAGCATCACGTCATCACGGCCTTCGCGCAGCATCAGGGCGTGGGACAGGTTGTTGATGTCTTCGCTGGTGCAGGCAAAGTGGATGAACTCGCTGACCTTGGCCAGTTCCGGCAGCTTGGCCGCTTGCTCTTTGAGCAGGTATTCAATGGCCTTGACGTCGTGGTTGGTGGTGCGCTCGATCTCTTTGACGCGCTCGGCGTGCTCCAGAGAGAAATTTTCCGCCAGGGTGTTGAGTACAGCGTTGGCTTCGGCGGAGAACGCCGGCACTTCGCTGATGGCAGGGTGAGCGGCCAGGCGCTGGAGCCAGCGCACTTCAACCAGAACGCGGGCACGGATCAGGCCGTACTCGCTGAAAATCGGGCGCAGGGCCTGGGTTTTGCCGGCGTAGCGGCCGTCAACAGGGGAAACCGCAGTGAGCGAAGAGAGCTGCATGGGGTGTTCTCGGACAGTCGGGCAACGAAATGGGGCGCGTATCATACATGAAAAAATCCGCCGGTCCGTCGCCAACTGACCGGCGTATTACGCGTATTGCTATGTTCGGTATCTGTCGATACGGGTTATTCGTTACGCATCAACGGGTAAAGCTCTTTGAGCAATTTGCGGCGGCTGATCACCAGTTGCCAGCGATGACCGCCCAATTGCCGCCACAGGCGGGCCGAACGGATGCCGGCCAGCAGCAGGGCACGAATTTTCGAGGCATTGCTCGGTTGTTGCAGGTTGCGCATGTCGCCGTGCACCTGGATGCGTTGGCGCAGGGTGCTCAGGGTGTCCTGATACAGCGCGCCGCAGGCGGCGATCACGTTTTCGTGGGCCGGGCCGAAGTGTTCGACCTGGGACTGGATCTGCGGCAGACGCTTGCCGATCACGTCGAGCATGTCGTTGCGCTTTGCCAGCTGACGCTCAAGGCCGAGCATGGCCAGGGCATAACGCAGCGGTTCGCGCTGCAGGGCGCTTGGGTCGCGTTCGAGGGCGCCGATCAGCGCGCGGTAGCCTTCACGCAGGTTGATGTCGTCGCCGCCGTAGACTTCCAGAGTGTCCTTGGGGTCGCGGATCAGCAGGCTACCGAGCATGCAGGTCAGTCCGGCTTCGTTGGTCTGGCCGGACTTGGCAATCCTGTCCACCAGCACGGCGGCGAGAAACACGCCGCCCAGTGCTGTCAGTTGCTCCTGAATCGGGTTCATAGGGCCTGGCCCTTGCTCGTCCACGGCTGCGCTACTTCAATCACGCCGCCGCCGAGGCAGATTTCACCGTCGTAGAACACCACGGACTGGCCCGGAGTGACCGCGCGTTGCGGATCATCGAAGGTTGCGCGATAACCCGTGGCGGTTTTTTCAAGGGTGCACGGCTGGTCGCTCTGGCGATAACGAACCTTGGCGGTCAGCTTGCGTGGCTGGCTCAGATCGATCGGGTTGACCCAGTAGATATCGGAAGCGAGCAGGGCGCGGGAGAACAGCCACGGGTGATCGTTGCCCTGGCCAACGATCAGTTCGTTGTGTTCCAGGTCCTTGACCAGCACGTACCACGGCTCATCGCTGGCATCTTTCAGCCCGCCAATGCCCAGGCCCT
The DNA here is from genome assembly GCF_003050925.1 of Pseudomonas sp. GV085. GTDB lineage: Bacteria > Pseudomonadota > Gammaproteobacteria > Pseudomonadales > Pseudomonadaceae > Aquipseudomonas. The sequence continues at coordinate 24,110 of NZ_QAOV01000008.1, forward strand.
GGCGCTGGCCGATGGTGTGGTACATCAGGCCGTGGTGACGGCCGATGACTTCACCTTCGGTGGTCTTGATCTCGCCCGGTTGCGCTGGCAGGTACTGCTTGAGGAAGTCGCTGAAGCGGCGCTCGCCGATAAAGCAGATCCCGGTGGAATCCTTTTTCTTCGCGGTCGCCAGCTCGTATTTCTCGGCAATGGCGCGCACTTGCGGTTTTTCCAGCTCGCCAACCGGGAACAGGGTCTTGGCGATCTGTTCACCGCCGACGGCGTGCAGGAAGTAGCTCTGGTCCTTGTTCGGGTCCAGGCCCTTGAGCAGTTCGGTGCGGCCGTCGATGTCGCGGCGACGCACGTAGTGGCCGGTGGCGATCAGGTCGGCACCGAGCATCATGGCGTAGTCGAGGAACGCCTTGAACTTGATTTCACGGTTGCACAGGATGTCCGGGTTTGGCGTGCGTCCGGCCTTGTATTCGGCCAGGAAATGCTCGAACACGTTGTCCCAGTACTCGGCGGCGAAGTTGGCGGTGTGCAGCTTGATGCCAATCTTGTCACACACGGCCTGAGCATCCGCCAGGTCATCCATGGCGGTGCAGTATTCGGTTCCATCGTCTTCTTCCCAGTTCTTCATGAACAGGCCTTCCACCTCATAGCCCTGCTCGATCAGCAGGAGGGCGGAAACGGAAGAGTCCACGCCGCCGGACATACCGACAATGACGCGCTTCTTTTGTGTGTCAGAAGGGGCTGGGTCACGCATAGGGATTCAATGAGTGTCTTGAAAAAGGACGCGATTCTATCAGGCTGGAGCCTGCATGGCTAAAGAGAAGGACGGATCAATTCGAGGCCGAAGTTCTGGCCTGCCAGATAGTCGTCGATGCAGCGGATGATCAGCTCGCTGCGCCAGTTGTCGCGCTGCTCGATTAATTCCTCGCGGGTCAACCACTTGGCGCCGACGATGCCGTCGTCCAGTTGATAATCCGCGTGGTGTTTCAGTGGTTTGGCGATAAAGCAGACCCGCTGGTAGGTCACGCCGTTGCTCGGGGCGGTGTAGAGGTAAATGCCCAGTACGCCGGTCGGTTGGACGTCCCAGCCGGTTTCCTCGAGGGTTTCGCGAATGGCGGCTTCGGTCAGGGTTTCGTTCGGGTCCAGGTGGCCGGCGGGCTGGTTGAGCACCACACGCCCGTGCTTGAGTTCTTCGACCATCAGGAAGCGACCGTTGTCTTCGACGATGGTGGCGACGGTGATGTGGGGTTTCCAGTCCATGAGATGTCCTCAAATTCCAAAGTTGAAACACAGTCCAATGTAGGAGTGAGCCTGCTCGCGATGGCGGTATGTCAGTGACATCAATATTGGCTGACATGACGCTATCGCGAGCAGGCTCACTCCTACAATGGGTTTGTGTGAATTCTGAAAACACAAACCCCGGCACGGGGCCGGGGTTTGTGGTGCTTCCTTACAACCTTACACCAGCGCAGCTACCGCCGCGTTGAAGGTTGCGCTTGGGCGCATGGCCTTGCTGATCAGCTCGGCGTCGGCGTGGTAGTAACCGCCGATGTCCACTGGCTTTCCCTGAACGGCGTTGAGTTCGGCAACGATGGTCGCCTCGTTCTCGGTCAGGGTCTTGGCCAGGGTCGCGAACTGCGCTTGCAGTGCAGCGTCTTCGGTCTGGGCAGCCAGGGCTTGAGCCCAGTACAGCGCCAGGTAGAAGTGGCTGCCGCGGTTGTCGATGTTGCCGACTTTGCGCGATGGCGACTTGTTGTTGTCCAGGAACTGGCCGGTGGCCTGGTCCAGGGTCTTGGCCAGCACCAGCGCCTTAGGGTTGTTGTAGGTCACGCCCAGGTGTTCCAGGGACGCGGCCAGGGCCAGGAATTCACCCAGCGAATCCCAACGCAGGAAGTTTTCTTCCAGCAGCTGCTGAACGTGCTTCGGAGCCGAACCACCGGCGCCGGTTTCGAACAGGCCACCGCCGTTCATCAACGGCACGATCGACAGCATCTTGGCGCTGGTGCCCAGTTCCATGATCGGGAACAGGTCGGTCAGGTAGTCGCGCAGTACGTTGCCGGTCACCGAAATGGTGTCCTTGCCTTCGCGGGTGCGCTGCAGGGTGTACTTCATCGCATCGACCGGCGCCATGATCTGGATGTCCAGGCCGGCAGTGTCGTGATCCTTCAGGTAAGCCTGAACTTTCTCGATCACTACGCCGTCGTGGGCGCGCATCGGGTCCAGCCAGAAGATCGCCGGGGTCGCGCTTGCGCGAGCACGGTTGACGGCCAGTTTGACCCAGTCCTGGATCGGAGCGTCTTTGGTCTGGCACATGCGGAAGATGTCGCCGGCCTCGACAGCCTGTTCCATCAGCAGGGTGCCCTTGCTGTCGGTGACGCGAACAACGCCGTCAGCCTTGATCTGGAAAGTCTTGTCGTGGGAGCCGTATTCTTCGGCTTTCTTCGCCATCAGGCCAACGTTCGGCACGCTGCCCATGGTGGTCGGATCGAACGCGCCGTTGGCCTTGCAGTCTTCGATCACAGCCTGGTAGATGGTCGCGTAGCAGCGATCCGGGATCACGGCCTTGGTGTCGTGCAGCAGGCCGTCGGTGCCCCACATCTTGCCGGAGTCACGGATCATCGCCGGCATCGAGGCGTCGACGATCACGTCGCTCGGCACGTGCAGGTTGGTGATGCCTTTGTCGGAGTTGACCATCGCCAGGGAAGGGCGAGCGGCGTAGACCGCCTGGATGTCAGCTTCGATGGCCGCTTGCTGTTCAGCAGGCAGGGCCTTGATGCGAGCGTACAGGTCGCCGATGCCGTTGTTCAGGTTGAAGCCGATCTGTGCCAGTACGTCAGCGTGCTTGGTCAGTGCGTCTTTATAGAACTCGGCAACGATCTGGCCGAACATGATCGGGTCGGAGACCTTCATCATGGTGGCTTTCAAGTGAACCGACAGCAGCACGCCTTGTGCCTTGGCGTCTTCGATTTCGGCCGCGATGAAGCTGCGCAGGGCGTTTTTGCTCAATACCGCGCAATCGAGGATCTCACCGGCTTGTACGCTGGTCTTTTCTTTCAGGACGGTGGCGGTGCCGTCTTGAGCGATCAGTTCGATTTTCACGGCGTCAGCGGCGTCGATCAGGGCGGCTTTTTCGCTGCCGTAGAAATCGCCGGTGTTCATGTGCGCGATGTGGGACTTGGAGTCCTTGGCCCACGCGCCCATTTTGTGCGGGTGCTTGCGTGCGTAGTTCTTGACCGACAGCGGCGCGCGACGGTCGGAGTTGCCTTCACGCAGAACCGGGTTCACGGCGCTGCCCTTGATCTTGTCGTAACGCGCCTTGGCTTCTTTGTCGGCGTCGCTGGTGACGGTCTCAGGGTAGTCCGGCAGTGCGAAGCCCTGGGCTTGCAGCTCTTTGATCGCGGCTTGCAATTGCGGAACCGAGGCACTGATGTTCGGCAATTTGATGATGTTGGCTTCAGGCGTAACGGCCAGGGCGCCCAGTTCGGCGAGGTGGTCGGCTACGGCTTTGTCGCCCAGTTGCTCGGGGAAGCTGGCCAGGATGCGCCCTGCAAGAGAGATATCGCGGGTTTCAACGGCGATATCAGCCGAGGCGGTGAACGCCTCTACGATAGGCAACAGTGAATAGGTGGCGAGGGCAGGAGCTTCGTCGGTGAAGGTATAGATGATCTTCGAGCGGGTGGGCATATTCGGATTAACTCTCTCTTCTTTGCTAAAGCGTGCGCAGAAACTCGAGGGCGCCGGGTAAGCGCGTTCGTTCAAAGTCATCCATGAGCCGAATATCGAGGTTTCGTTGCTGTGATGTTGGGTGCATCAGTAGGGCGTCAAGTGGCCGGACTGCGATAACAGACCGGCTTTGGGCGCAAACGCTCGTCGCTTTTCATCAAGCGGCAGGCTGTTTTACCCGTCGTGACCCTTTGGTCAGCGGCGGCATTATACATAGGTAGCTGGCAATCTGCCGATGGTTCATACGCAACGAATGTCGTCCATTGGTCTAAAGGTCGCAGGGGCAAGTCGGGCGTAGAGTCATTCGTCGTGCTTGGTTTTGGCGCTTTTCCCTTTGCTTTCAGGCTTGTAGCTCGCCAGATGCAAGGCTTTGCCGCCGATGGGCGGAACATAGGGTTTGCGCGCCGATTCAACTGGGTTACGCTCGAACCAAGCCAGATGTTCAATCCAATCAATGGAGTTCAGCATGGGTTACAAGAAGATTCAGGTTCCAGCCGTCGGCGACAAAATCACCGTCAATGCAGACCATTCTCTCAATGTTCCTAATAACCCGATCATCCCCTTCATCGAAGGCGACGGCATTGGCGTCGACATCAGCCCGGTCATGATCAAGGTTGTCGATGCTGCTGTTAAGAAGGCTTACGGTGGCGAGCGCAAGATTTCCTGGATGGAGGTGTACGCCGGGGAGAAAGCGACTCAGGTTTACGATCAGGACACCTGGCTGCCTCAGGAAACCCTGGACGCGGTCAAGGACTACGTGGTTTCCATCAAGGGCCCGCTGACCACCCCGGTCGGTGGCGGCATCCGTTCCCTGAACGTGGCCCTGCGTCAGCAACTCGACCTGTACGTCTGCCTGCGCCCGGTGCGCTGGTTCGAAGGCGTGCCTAGCCCGGTCAAGAAGCCGGGCGATGTCGACATGACCATCTTCCGCGAGAACTCCGAAGACATCTACGCCGGCATCGAGTGGAAGGCCGGTACGCCGGAAGCCACCAAAGTCATCAAGTTCCTCAAAGAAGAAATGGGCGTGACCAAGATCCGTTTCGACGAGAACTGCGGCATCGGCGTCAAGCCGGTATCCCTGCAAGGCACCAAGCGTCTGGCGCGCAAGGCCCTGCAATATGTGGTCGACAACGACCGCGACTCGCTGACCATCGTGCACAAAGGCAACATCATGAAGTTCACCGAAGGTGCCTTCAAGGAGTGGGCCTACGAAGTGGCGGCTGAAGAGTTCGGCGCGACCCTGCTCGACGGCGGTCCGTGGATGCAGTTCAAGAACCCGAAAACCGGCAAGAACGTTGTCGTCAAGGATGCCATTGCCGACGCCATGCTCCAGCAAATCCTGCTGCGTCCGGCCGAGTACGATGTGATCGCGACCCTGAACCTGAACGGCGACTACCTCTCCGACGCCCTGGCGGCGGAAGTGGGTGGTATCGGTATCGCGCCGGGTGCCAACCTGTCCGACACCGTGGCCATGTTCGAAGCCACCCACGGTACGGCACCGAAGTACGCCGGCAAGGACCAGGTCAACCCGGGCTCGCTGATTCTCTCCGCTGAGATGATGCTGCGCCACATGGGTTGGACCGAAGCGGCCGACCTGATCATCAAGGGCACCAACGGCGCGATTTCCGCCAAGACCGTGACCTATGACTTCGAACGTCTGATGGAAGGTGCGAAGCTGGTGTCGTCTTCCGGTTTTGGTGATGCGCTGATCTCGCACATGTAAGAAAACGCAGGCACACAAAAACCGCCTGATTCAAGTATTTGAGTCAGGCGGTTTTTTTATGGCTGGTTGACGGTGCGGCGTTAAACCGTAACGGTCTGTTCAATGATGGGGGTGGTGGCCTTCGAAGCATCCACCGGGTTGCCGATGTTGACCGCGTGCAGGCCTTTGGGGCCCTGGATGATGTCGAATACGACAGCTTGCCCGGCTTTCAGGGTTTTATAGCCATCCATTTTAATGGCTGAGTAGTGGGCAAACAGGTCTTCTGTCTTGCCTTCCTCGTTGATGAATCCGTAACCCTTGGCGTTGTTGAACCACTTCACCTTGCCGACAGCCATACCCAACTCCCTCTGCAACAGACTCCATCACTGGAGTATCATCCAGTACATCCGCAGTCGAATCTGTAAATAAGATTGACTCCGCGGACCTTTTTTACCCACTGTGGGCTCTATTGTTTGTAACACCGTTTTGCCGATAGTCAAGCTGACCGGGCAGTCGGAGTTGAAAACGCTGATAGCCGCCCCCACCACTGTATTTGAACAACTGACGAACCTTTCTTTCCATGCATGCAATCAGCCAGATTCGACTAACATTCAATCAGGATCGCCCTGATTTACACGACGACGATTCCACGGGCATTGCTGTTCAGGAGGCAAAGCCTGCACTACAGGCGCCGCCGATGTACAAGGTGGTTTTGTTCAACGATGACTACACACCGATGGATTTCGTCGTCGAAGTGCTCGAGGTGTTTTTTAACCTGAATCGCGAGCTGGCGACCAAGGTCATGCTGGCCGTCCACACAGAAGGACGGGCAGTATGTGGAGTGTTTACCCGCGACATCGCCGAGACCAAGGCCATGCAGGTCAACCAGTACGCCAGGGAAAGCCAGCATCCGCTACTCTGTGAAATCGAGAAGGACGGTTAATCGCCGACCACTTGGGTATGAGGTGAAGCTATGTTAAACCGCGAGCTCGAAGTCACCCTCAATCTTGCCTTCAAGGAAGCCCGTTCGAAGCGTCATGAGTTCATGACCGTCGAGCACCTCTTGCTGGCCCTATTGGACAATGAGGCTGCCGCCACCGTTTTGCGTGCGTGCGGCGCAAACCTCGACAAACTCAAGCATGACCTGCAGGAGTTCATCGACTCCACCACGCCATTGATCCCCGTGCATGACGAGGATCGCGAAACCCAGCCAACCCTGGGCTTTCAGCGTGTCCTGCAGCGTGCTGTGTTTCACGTACAGAGCTCGGGCAAACGCGAAGTGACTGGTGCCAACGTGCTGGTCGCGATCTTCAGTGAGCAAGAGAGTCAGGCGGTGTTCCTGCTGAAACAGCAGAGCGTCGCCCGTATAGATGTCGTCAACTACATTGCCCACGGCATTTCCAAGGTGCCGGGGCATGGCGATCACTCTGAAGGTGAGCAAGATATGCAGGACGACGAGGGCGGTGAATCTTCTTCCTCGGGTAATCCCCTGGATGCTTATGCCAGCAACCTCAATGAGTTGGCGCGCCAGGGTCGTATCGATCCGTTGGTGGGGCGTGAGCTGGAAGTCGAGCGTGTCGCGCAGATCCTCGCGCGTCGGCGTAAAAACAATCCGCTGCTGGTGGGCGAGGCGGGCGTGGGTAAAACCGCGATTGCCGAAGGCCTGGCCAAGCGCATTGTCGACAACCAGGTGCCGGATCTGCTGGCCAACAGCGTGGTTTACTCCCTTGACCTGGGTGCCTTGCTGGCCGGTACCAAGTACCGTGGCGATTTCGAGAAGCGCTTCAAGGCGTTGCTCAATGAGCTGAAAAAACGTCCACAGGCGATCCTGTTCATCGACGAGATCCACACCATTATTGGTGCGGGTGCCGCGTCCGGTGGTGTCATGGATGCCTCGAACCTGCTCAAGCCGCTGCTGTCATCCGGTGATATCCGTTGCATCGGTTCGACCACCTTCCAGGAGTTCCGCGGCATCTTCGAGAAGGACCGTGCCTTGGCCCGGCGCTTCCAGAAGGTCGATGTGTCGGAGCCTTCCGTGGAAGACACCATTGGCATTCTGCGTGGCCTGAAGGGGCGTTTCGAGCTTCATCACAATATCGAATACAGTGATGAAGCCCTGCGCGCGGCTGCCGAACTGGCTTCGCGTTACATCAATGATCGTCACATGCCGGACAAGGCCATTGATGTCATTGATGAGGCGGGTGCCTATCAGCGTCTGCAGCCGGTGGAAATGCGCGTTAAACGCATCGAAGTGCCTCAGGTCGAGGACATCGTTGCGAAGATTGCGCGGATTCCACCAAAACACGTCACCAGCTCCGATAAAGAGCTGCTGCGTAACCTCGAGCGTGACCTGAAATTGACCGTGTTCGGTCAGGATGCCGCGATCGATTCGCTGGCAACCGCGATCAAGCTGTCCCGTGCCGGCCTCAAATCCCCTGACAAGCCTGTCGGTTCGTTCCTGTTCGCAGGGCCGACCGGTGTCGGTAAAACCGAAGCGGCACGTCAGTTGGCCAAGGCGTTGGGTGTCGAGCTGATTCGCTTCGACATGTCCGAATACATGGAGCGCCACACCGTATCGCGTCTGATCGGTGCGCCTCCAGGGTATGTCGGGTTCGATCAGGGTGGTCTGCTGACCGAAGCCATCACCAAGCAGCCACACTGCGTGCTGTTGCTCGATGAGATCGAGAAGGCGCATCCGGAAGTCTTCAACCTGCTGTTGCAGGTCATGGATCACGGTACGTTGACCGATAACAATGGGCGCAAGGCGGATTTCCGTAACGTGATCGTCATCATGACGACCAACGCCGGTGCCGAGACTGCAGCTCGCGCTTCAATCGGTTTCACCTATCAGGATCACTCTTCCGATGCGATGGAGGTGATCAAGAAGAGCTTCACGCCGGAATTCCGCAACCGTCTGGACACCATCATCCAGTTTGGTCGCCTCAGCCATGAGGTCATCAAGAGTGTGGTGGACAAGTTCCTTACCGAGCTTCAGGCGCAGTTGGAAGACAAGCGTGTGTTGCTGGAAGTCACCGATGCAGCCCGCAGCTGGCTGGCCGAAAGTGGTTACGACGCGGCGATGGGTGCTCGCCCAATGGCTCGCCTGATCCAAGACAAGATCAAGCGTCCGCTGGCGGAGGAGATTCTCTTTGGCGAACTGGCCGAACATGGCGGCGTGGTGCACATCGACATCAAGGACGGCGAGCTGACCTTCGAGTTCGAGACCACGGCCGAGATGGCCTGACGTTCAGAAGCAAAACAAAAAGGCGCCGAGAGGCGCCTTTTTGCTGCCTGCACGCGAATCCCCTGTAGGAGCTGCCGCAGGCTGCGATCTTTTGATTTTGTTTTTTAAGATCAAAAGATCGCAGCCTGCGGCAGCTCCTACAGGGATGTTCTTCAAATCCCAGGCAAACAAAAACGCCCGGCATGAGCCGGGCGTTTTGTGTTGACTTGATTAGCGAGGGCTCTATCTCTGTAGGAGCGAGCTTGCTCGCGATGGTCGTCAACGATGTTGCGGGGAATCTGACTTGGCGCGGTGCTCTCAGGTTTTTCGCGAGCAAGCTCGCTCCTACCTTAGCGAGCGCGGTAAGTGATGCGCCCTTTGCTCAAGTCATAGGGCGTCAGCTCGACGCGCACTTTGTCGCCGGTAAGAATGCGGATGTAGTTCTTGCGCATCTTGCCGGAGATGTGCGCGGTTACGACGTGCCCATTTTCCAACTCCACACGAAACATGGTGTTGGGCAGGGTGTCGACGACAGTGCCTTCCATTTCGAAGCTGTCTTCTTTCGACATGCAGTAAAGCCCTCGGTGTCCAATGAATGGCCCGGTGCAACTGCGCCAGGCAAAAGCGGCGTGCATTGTGCCCGAAAAGTGGGGTTTAAGCCAAGGGGTTTAGGGCTGGCTCTAGTTTAGAACCACCCAGCGCTGATTAATCAGCAACTCAATGGGGCGATATTGAGTCTTGTAGTTCATCTTTTTGCAGTTTTTGATCCAGTAGCCCAGGTAGACCGCCTCCAGCCCCAGCCGGCCGGCCTCGGCGATTTGCCAGAGGATTGCGTAGCGCCCAAGGCTGCGACGCTCTTCGGCGGGCTCGTAGAAGGTGTAGACCGCCGAAAGACCGTTCGGCAGTAAATCGGTGACGGCGACGGCCAGCAGCCGGCCGTTCAGGCGAAATTCATAAAAGCGTGAAAACGGCAGGTCCCGCACCAGGAATGTCGAAAACTGGTCGCGACTTGGCGGGTACATGTCGCCATCGGCGTGACGCTGTTCGATATAGCGCTGGTAAAGGTCGAAGTACTCTTCGTTGAAGCGGGGCTTGGCGGGGCGCACCTGCAAATCCGCGTTGCGCTTGAAGATGCGTTTCTGTTGCCGGTTGGGCGTGAACTGTCCCACGGGAATACGCGCCGGAACGCATGCATTGCAATTCTGGCAATGCGGTCGGTAGAGATGGTCGCCACTGCGACGAAACCCCATCTCCGACAGGTCTGCATAGACATGCACATCCATGGGCTGACTAGGGTCGAGGAACAGGGTTGTGGCCTGTTCCCCGGGCAGATAACTGCAAGAGTGCGGCTGAGTGGCATAGAACTTCAAACGCGCCAACTCGGTCATGATCAACCCTCGGGATAATGCTTTTGAATAAGTGTAAGCCACACGGGCAAAAGTCGCTCAGCAAACCCAGGTGGCATGGTTGGGTTGGTCAAGGTGCCTGGCCAGATAATCGGCAAACTCGCGGCGCGCAATCGCCCGGGCGCCCAGGCTGTGCAAATGATCGGTGGGCATCTGGCAATCGATCAGTACGAAGCCTGAGTCTTTCAGATGCCTGACCAGTGTGGCAAAACCGAATTTCGAGGCGTTGTCAGCGAGGCTGAACATGGACTCGCCGAAAAACAGCTGGCCCATTGCCAGGCCATACAACCCGCCGACCAGTTCATCCCCGTCCCACACTTCCACCGAGTGCGCGTGTCCACGCCTGTGCAGCTCGATGTAGGCGTCCTGCATGGCTTCGGTGATCCAGGTGCCGTCGGCGTAATCCCGGGGGGCTGCACAGGCGCGGATGACGGCGGCGAAGTCCTGGTCAAAGGTCACTTGATAGCGTTGCTGGCGCAGCAGTTTGTTCAGGCTGCGCGAGACGTGCAATTCGTCGGGAAACAGAACCGTGCGCGGATCCGGCGACCACCAGAGAATCGGCTGGCCTTCAGAAAACCAGGGGAAGCAGCCGTGGCGATAAGCCGAGATCAGCCGATCGGCGGACAGATCGCCACCGGCAGCCAGAAGCCCGTTGGGGTCGCGCATGGCCTTTTCCAGCGGTGGGAAATGCAGGGTATTGCGTTGTAACCAAGTCAGCATGGCATCCGGGCTTGCAGAAGGGGAGGGCAGTGGCGGGTGTTGACCCGCCGTAAAGTTTGCCTTCAAACGGCAGGAATGTCGTCGAGGTATTTTTCGGCGTCCAGCGCCGCCATGCAACCAGCCCCGGCAGACGTAACGGCCTGGCGATAAACGTGGTCGGCTACGTCGCCGGCGGCAAACACGCCTGCAATCGCCGTAGCGGTGGCATCGCCTTCGCTGCCACCCTTGACCAGCAGATACCCGTTGCGCATCTCCAGTTGGCCCGTGAACAGGTCGGTGTTGGGTTTATGGCCGATGGCGATAAACACCCCGGCCAGCGGCAGTTCTCTGGTTTCGCCGGTGTGGCTGTCCCGCAGGCGGGCACCGGTCACGCCGCTGGCATCGCCGAGCACTTCATCCAGATTCTGGTTCCAGTGCAGGCGGATATTGCCGTTGGCGGCCTTTTCGGAGAGTTTGTCCTGGAGGATCTTCTCCGAGCGCAGCTTGTCGCGCCGATGGATCAGGTGCACTTCCTTGGCGATGTTCGACAGGTACAAAGCTTCCTCGACCGCAGTGTTACCGCCACCGACCACCGCAACCACCTGATTGCGATAGAAAAATCCATCACAGGTCGCGCATGCCGAAACCCCTTTGCCAGCAAATTTTTCTTCCGACGGCAGACCCAGGTATTGCGCAGAAGCGCCGGTGGCAATGATCAGTGCGTCGCAGGTGTAAGTCGCGCCATCGCCGATCAGTTCGAACGGCCGTTGTTGCAACTTGGCGGTGTGGATGTGGTCGTAAACGATCTCGGTGGCAAAGCGCTCGGCGTGTTTTTGCATGCGGTCCATCAGGACCGGTCCGGTCAGGCCTTCGACGTCGCCTGGCCAGTTATCCACCTCGACGGTGGTGGTGAGCTGGCCACCTGCCTGTATGCCGGTAATGACAACGGGATTGAGGTTGGCGCGGGCGGCATAAACGGCTGCGCTGTAACCGGCAGGACCGGAGCCCAGGATAATCAGGCGTGAATGCTTCGCTTCGCTCATAAAAACACCTCATAAGCCTTTGTCACAAAAGAGAATGCATGCTCAAATTGAACGGCATGTCATGTGCTGTTGACTATGCTACACCCTAGGGGCTCAAGCATGGCGTCGTGCGTACAAACCCGTACAATGCCCTGCGTGTTACCTATATTCAGTGCGCGCCGTGTTTATAAAAACCTGGGCGTAGTGTTAAAAGTAGTCCCGGTAACACGTGTTAACTTTTTTACCTGCCTGGATTGGGCAGTTTTTTGGCAGTTTTTATAGTCTTTCAACAGATGGACGCGCCCATGGCGCAGGAAAAGAAGCGTTTTGAAGAAATCCACCGCAGCACCTAAACCAGCCGTCGTTCCGCTCTGGCGCCAGCACTTGCACTACCGACTCAAGGAAGGTGCGCTGATCGCCATCGGTGCCTTGTGCCTGTTCCTGATGATGGCCTTGTTGACCTATGGCAAGGATGATCCGGGCTGGAGTCATAACAGCAAGATCGACGACGTGCAGAACTTCGGCGGTCCAGCGGGCTCCTACAGCGCCGATATCCTGTTCATGGTGCTGGGTTACTTCGCCTACATCTTCCCGTTGCTGCTGGCCATCAAGGCGTACCAGATCTTCCGCCAACGTCACGAACCGTGGCAGTGGAGCGGCTGGCTGTTCTCCTGGCGCCTGATCGGCCTGGTGTTCCTGGTGCTGTCGGGTGCCGCTCTGGCCCATATCCATTTCCATGCCGCGACCGGTTTGCCGGCCGGTGCGGGCGGTGCGCTGGGTGAAAGCCTCGGCGACCTGGCCAGGAACGCCCTGAATATCCAGGGCAGCACGCTGTTGTTCATCGCGCTGTTCCTGTTCGGCCTGACCGTGTTTACCGACCTGTCGTGGTTCAAGGTCATGGACATCACGGGCAAGATCACCCTTGATCTGTTCGAGCTGTTCCAGGGCGCGGCCAATCGCTGGTGGGCGGCCCGTACCGAGCGCAAGCAACTGGTCGCCCAATTGCGTGAAGTCGACGACCGCATGGATGAGGTGGTTGCGCCGACCGTCACTGACAAACGCGAGCAGGCCAAGGTCAAGGAACGCCTGATCGAACGTGAGCAAGCCCTGAGCAAGCACATGTCCGAGCGCGAGAAACAGGTGCCGCCGGTGATTGCGCCCGCGCCGCCAAAGCCCGTCGCACCGAGCAAACGCGTCGAGAAAGAGAAACAGGCGCCGCTGTTCGTCGACAGCGCCGTGGAAGGCACCTTGCCGCCAATCTCGATTCTCGATCCCGCGGAAAAGAAACAACTCAATTACTCGCCTGAATCCCTGGCGGCGGTTGGCCACCTGCTGGAAATCAAGCTCAAAGAATTCGGCGTTGAAGTTACGGTGGATTCGATTCACCCGGGTCCGGTGATTACCCGTTACGAAATCCAGCCGGCGGCTGGCGTCAAGGTCAGCCGCATCTCCAACCTGGCCAAAGACCTGGCCCGTTCCCTGGCCGTGACCAGCGTGCGCGTGGTGGAAGTGATTCCGGGCAAGACCACGGTCGGTATCGAGATTCCCAACGAAGACCGGCAGATCGTGCGTTTCTCCGAGGTGTTGTCGACCCCCGAGTACGACAACTTCAAATCCCCGGTCACCCTGGCCCTGGGTCACGACATCGGCGGCAAGCCGGTCATCACCGACCTTGCGAAAATGCCGCACTTGCTGGTGGCCGGTACCACCGGTTCCGGTAAGTCGGTGGGTGTGAACGCGATGATCCTGTCGATCCTGTTCAAATCCGGCCCGGAAGACGCCAAGCTGATCATGATCGACCCGAAAATGTTGGAACTGTCGATCTACGAAGGCATTCCGCACCTGCTGTGCCCAGTGGTCACCGACATGAAGGACGCCGCCAACGCCCTGCGCTGGAGCGTCGCCGAAATGGAGCGACGCTACAAGCTGATGGCCAAGATGGGCGTGCGAAACCTGTCGGGCTTCAACGCCAAGGTCAAGGAAGCCCAGGACGCCGGCGAGCCGTTGAGCGATCCGCTGTACAAGCGCGAAAGCATCCACGACGAAGCGCCGCTCCTGCAAAAACTGCCGACCATCGTGGTGGTGGTCGACGAATTCGCCGACATGATGATGATCGTCGGCAAGAAGGTTGAAGAACTGATCGCCCGTATCGCGCAAAAGGCTCGTGCGGCCGGTATCCACCTGATCCTCGCGACCCAGCGTCCGTCGGTGGACGTGATCACCGGTCTGATCAAGGCCAACATCCCGACTCGTATGGCGTTCCAGGTATCGAGCAAGATCGACTCGCGGACAATCATCGACCAGGGCGGTGCCGAACAGCTGCTGGGCCACGGTGACATGTTGTACATGCCGCCGGGCACCAGCCTGCCGATTCGTGTTCACGGTGCATTCGTGTCCGACGATGAGGTTCACCGCGTGGTGGAAGCCTGGAAGCTGCGGGGCGCGCCGGAATACAACGACGACATCCTCAATGGTGTCGAAGAGGCGGGCAGCGGCTTCGAAGGCAGCAGCGGTGGCGGCGACGGTGACGATCCCGAGGCCGACGCGCTGTACGATGAAGCCGTGCAGTTCGTGCTGGAAAGCCGTCGCGCTTCCATTTCCGCGGTTCAGCGCAAGCTGAAGATCGGCTACAACCGCGCCGCGCGCATGATCGAAGCCATGGAAATGGCCGGGGTCGTGACGTCCATGAACACCAACGGTTCGCGTGAAGTCCTGGCTCCGGGCCCGGTGCGCGACTGACCCGAGCATGAAAGGGGGGGCGCCCATTGGCGTCGCCCGCACTCCCACGAATGTTATGAGGACTCCCATGCGTCTGATCCGCATGCTGTTGCTGCCGGTACTGGCTTTGACCACGCTCCAGGCTAACGCCGATGACAAGGACGTGGCGCGCTTGACCCAACTGCTGGAAAAATCCCAGACCCTGACTGCACGTTTCTCGCAACTGACCCTCGATGGCACCGGCACCCAGTTGCAGGAAACCGCCGGCGACATGTCCCTGCAGCGTCCAGGCCTGTTCTACTGGCACACCGACGCGCCGGCCGAGCAGACCATGATCTCCGATGGCAAGAAGGTCACCCTGTGGGACCCGGACCTGGAACAGGCCACCATCAAGAAGCTCGACCAGCGCCTGACCCAGACCCCAGCGTTGCTGCTGTCCGGTGACGTGTCCAAGATTAGCCAGAGCTTCGACATCAGCGCCAAGGAAGCCGGCGGCGTGATCGACTTCACCTTGAAGCCGAAAACCAAGGACACCCTGTTCGACAGCCTGCGCCTGTCGTTCCGCAATGGCCTGGTCAACGACATGCAGTTGATCGACAGCGTTGGTCAGCGCACCAATATCCTGTTCACCGGGGTGAAGGCCAACGAGCCGATCCCGGCCTCCAGGTTCAAGTTCGATATCCCTAAAGGGGCGGACGTAATTCAGGAATAACTCACATAACCTTTGTAGGAGCGAGCGTGCTCGCGATAAACCCGAGCACGCCGCGGGGTGTCAGGTTTACAGCGTTATCGTTGGCAACCATCGCGAGCGAGCTCGCTCCTACAGGATCGGCATCGGACCCAGTGAGGTTTCAGAGGTAGTGATGGACCTGTTTCGCAGCACCCCCATCGCCCAGCCCTTGGCCGCCCGCCTGCGCGCGGCCAACCTGGACGAGTACGTCGGTCAGGAACACGTGCTCGCTCGCGGCAAGCCCTTGCGCGAAGTGCTGGAGCAGGGTGCCCTGCATTCGATGATTTTCTGGGGCCCGCCGGGCGTGGGCAAAACCACCCTGGCGCGGTTGCTCGCGGAAGTTTCGGATGCGCACTTCGAAACGGTCTCGGCGGTGCTGGCCGGGGTCAAGGAGATCCGCCAGTCGGTGGAAATCGCCAAGCAGCAGGCCGCGCAATACGGCCGCCGCACCATCCTGTTCGTCGACGAAGTGCATCGCTTCAACAAGTCCCAGCAGGATGCGTTCCTGCCGTACGTTGAAGACGGCACGCTGATTTTCATCGGCGCGACCACGGAAAACCCCTCGTTCGAACTCAACAACGCCTTGCTCTCCCGGGCACGCGTCTATGTGCTGAAAAGCCTCGACGAAGCAGCCCTGCGCAAACTGGTGCACCGCGCGCTGACCGAAGAGCGTGGCCTGGGCAAACGGAACCTGACCCTCAGCGACGAAGGCTTCCAGATGCTGCTGTCGGCCGCCGATGGCGATGGTCGGCGCCTGCTCAACCTCCTGGAAAACGCTTCGGACCTGGCGGAAGACAACAGCGAAATCGGCACCGAGCTCCTGCAAAGCCTGCTCGGCGATACCCGCCGGCGGTTCGACAAGGGCGGCGAAGCGTTCTATGACCAGATCTCCGCGCTGCATAAATCGGTGCGCGGCTCCAACCCCGATGGCGCGCTGTACTGGTTCGCGCGAATGATCGACGGCGGTTGCGACCCCTTGTACCTGGCCCGGCGCGTGGTGCGCATGGCCAGCGAAGACATCGGCAATGCCGACCCGCGCGCCCTGAGCCTGTGTCTGGCGGCGTGGGAGGTGCAGGAACGCCTTGGCAGCCCCGAAGGCGAACTTGCGGTGGCCCAGGCCATCACCTATCTGGCCTGCGCGCCGAAAAGCAACGCGGTTTACATGGGCTTCAAGACCGCACTGCGCGCCGCCGCCGAGCACGGTTCGCTGGAAGTGCCGCTGCACCTGCGCAACGCGCCGACCAAGCTTATGAAGCAGCTGGGCTACGGCGATGAATACCGCTATGCCCACGATGAGCCGGACGCCTATGCCGCTGGCGAAGACTATTTTCCGGAAGAACTCGACCCGATCCCGTTCTATCAACCGGTGCCCCGTGGCCTGGAGCTGAAAATCGGCGAGAAGCTCAATCACCTGGCAAAACTCGACCGTTTAAGCCCAAGGCAGCGGAGAAAATAGTGCTTCCACTGATTGTTGCGGTTTCCGTCGGCGGGATGGCCGGTACGTTATTGCGCTTTGCCACGGGCAACTGGATCAACGCGAATTGGCCGCGGCACTTCTATACCGCGACGCTGGCCGTTAATATCGTGGGCTGTTTGCTGATCGGCGTTCTATACGGTCTGTTTTTGATACGCCCGGAGGTGCCCATCGAGGTGCGTGCCGGGTTGGTCGTCGGCTTCCTCGGAGGGCTGACGACTTTTTCATCCTTTTCACTGGATACGGTGCGCCTGCTGGAAAGCGGGCAAGTGCCGCTGGCCCTGGGCTATGCGGCGCTCAGCGTATTCGGCGGGCTGCTTGCCACCTGGGCCGGCCTGTCCTTGACCAAACTTTGATAAACGAGAAACCGACATGCTCGATTCCAAACTGTTACGTAGCAACCTTCAGGACGTAGCGGACCGCCTGGCATCCCGTGGCTATGCCCTGGATGTTGCGCGCATCGAAGCGCTGGAAGAACAGCGCAAGACCGTCCAGACCCGCACCGAAGCACTGCAGGCTGAACGTAATGCGCGTTCCAAATCCATCGGTCAGGCCAAGCAGCGCGGTGAAGACATCGCGCCGCTGATGGCGGACGTCGAGCGCATGGCGGGCGAATTGAGCGCCGGTAAAGTCGAACTGGACGCGATCCAGACCGACCTGGACTCGATCCTGCTGGGTATCCCCAACCTGCCGCACGAATCCGTGCCGGTCGGCGAAGACGAAGACGGCAACGTCGAAGTGCGCCGCTGGGGCACGCCGACGGCCTTCGATTTCCCGGTTCAGGACCACGTGGCCCTGGGCGAGAAGTTCGGCTGGCTGGACTTTGAAACCGCCGCCAAACTGTCCGGCGCCCGTTTCGCCCTGCTGCGCGGCCCGATCGCCCGTCTGCACCGCGCCCTGGCGCAGTTCATGATCAACCTGCACGTCACCGAGCACGGCTACGAAGAGGCCTATACGCCTTATCTGGTCCAGGCACCGGCGCTGCAAGGCACCGGTCAACTGCCGAAGTTCGAAGAAGACCTGTTCAAGATCGCGCGCGAAGGCGAAGCCGACCTGTATCTGATCCCGACCGCTGAAGTGTCGCTGACCAACATCGTCGCCGGCGAAATCGTCGATTCGAAACTGCTGCCGATCAAATTCGTTGCCCACACCCCGTGCTTTCGCAGCGAAGCCGGCGCGTCGGGTCGCGATACCCGCGGCATGATCCGCCAGCACCAGTTCGACAAGGTCGAGATGGTGCAGATTGTCGAGCCATCGAAATCCATGGAAGCGCTGGAAGGCCTGACCGCCAACGCCGAGAAAGTCCTGCAACTGCTGGAACTGCCTTACCGCACCCTGGCCCTGTGCACCGGCGATATGGGCTTCAGCGCGGTCAAGACCTACGACCTGGAAGTGTGGATCCCGAGCCAGGACAAGTACCGTGAAATCTCGTCGTGCTCCAACTGTGGCGACTTCCAGGCCCGTCGCATGCAAGCGCGTTTCCGCAACCCGGAAACCGGCAAGCCGGAACTGGTGCACACCCTGAACGGCTCCGGCCTGGCAGTGGGTCGTACCCTGGTCGCGGTGCTGGAAAACTACCAGCAGGCTGACGGTTCGATCCGCGTACCCGACGTGCTGAAGCCGTACATGGGCGGCCTTGAGGTCATTGGCTAAATGAACTATCTGCCGCTGTTTCACAACCTGCGCGGCAGTCGTGTGTTGGTCGTCGGTGGGGGGGAAATTGCCTTGCGCAAATCCCGCCTGTTGGCCGATGCCGGTGCGCTGCTGCGGGTGGTTGCACCTGAAATCGAAGCACAACTGCGCGAACTGGTTGCCGGCAGCGGTGGCGAGTGCCTGTTGCGTGGTTACGCCGAAACGGACCTGGAAGGTTGCGGGCTGATCATTGCCGCCACCGACGACGAGGCGCTGAACGCACAAGTCTCCGCCGATGCCCATCGGCGTTGCGTGCCGGTCAACGTGGTGGACGCGCCGGCCCTGTGCAGCGTGATCTTCCCGGCCATCGTCGACCGTTCTCCGTTGATCATTGCAGTGTCCAGCGGCGGCGATGCGCCGGTGCTGGCACGCTTGATCCGTGCCAGGATCGAAACCTGGATTCCTTCCACCTACGGTCACCTGGCTGGTTTGGCGGCGCGTTTCCGTCATCAGGTCAAAGGCCTGTTTCCCGATGTGCAGCAGCGTCGGGCGTTCTGGGAAGATGTTTTCCAGGGCCCGATTGCCGACCGGCAACTGGCTGGGCAGGGCGCTGAAGCCGAGCGGTTGCTCCAGGCGAAAATCGATGGCGAAGCGCCAGTGGCGACCGGTGAGGTCTATCTGGTGGGCGCAGGCCCGGGCGATCCCGACCTGCTGACCTTCCGCGCCTTGCGTTTGATGCAGCAAGCCGACGTAGTGCTATACGACCGCCTGGTGGCGCCGGCGATCATCGAGTTGTGCCGCCGCGACGCCGAGCGGGTTTACGTCGGCAAGCGCCGTGCCGATCACGCGGTGCCACAGGATCAGATCAACCAGCAATTGGTGGATCTGGCCAGGCAAGGCAAGCGCGTGGTGCGATTGAAGGGCGGTGATCCGTTCATCTTCGGTCGTGGTGGTGAAGAGATCGAAGAACTGGCGGCCCAGGGCATCCCGTTCCAGGTCGTGCCGGGGATCACGGCGGCCAGCGGTTGCGCGGCCTACGCCGGGATTCCGCTGACTCACCGCGATTATGCGCAGTCGGTACGCTTTGTCACCGGGCACCTGAAGGACGGTTCCACCGATTTGCCCTGGGCCGATCTGGTGGCCCCGGCGCAAACCCTGGTGTTCTACATGGGGCTGGTGGGCTTGCCGATCATCTGCGAACAGTTGATCAAGCATGGTCGCGGTGCCGATACCCCGGCAGCGTTGATCCAGCAGGGCACCACGGTCAACCAGCGGGTGTTTACCGGCACCCTGGCAGACCTGCCACGCCTGGTAGCGGAGCATGAAGTGCATGCGCCGACATTGGTGATCGTGGGTGAAGTGGTGCAACTGCGCGAGAAACTGGCGTGGTTCGAAGGGGCTCAGGGGCAGGTCTGAAGATCGAGTTGCCCCCATCGCGAGCAGGCTCGCTCCCACAGGGATTTGTGTGCGACACAGATCCAATGTGGGAGCGAGCCTGCTCGCGATGGGGCCTTCAATGACACCGAAGTGCTCAGGCCTTGCGCCAAACCCCTTTCCCGCTCAACCGCTCCCGATCATGGGCCGCGGTGAAGTCCTGGGTCGGCCCTTTGGGCACCACACCCGTCGGGTTGATGGTGCGGTGGCTGGCGTAGTAGTGGTTCTTGATGTGGGTGAAGTCCACCGTCTCGGCCACCCCCGGCCACTGATAGATCTCGCGCAGCCAGTTCGACAGATTCGGATAATCGGCAATCCGCCGCAGATTGCACTTGAAGTGCCCGTAGTACACCGCATCGAAGCGAATCAGCGTGGTGAACAGGCGGATGTCTGCTTCGGTCAGGTACTCACCCGCCAGGTAACGGTTGGCACCCAGCAGCAGCTCCAGTCGGTCCAGCTCGGCAAACACATCATCGAACGCTTCTTCATAAGCCTGCTGTGACGTGGCAAACCCGGCGCGGTACACGCCATTGTTCACCGCCGGATAAATCCGCTCGTTCAACGCATCGATCTCACCGCGTAGCGGCGCCGGGTAGAAGTCCAGGTCGTTACCGGTCAAATCGTCGAAGGCACTATTGAACATGCGGATGATTTCCGATGATTCATTGCTGACGATGCGCTTTTGCTGTTTGTCCCACAGTACCGGTACGGTGACGCGGCCGGTGTAGTCGGCGGTGTCGGCGGTGTAGCGCTGGTGCATGAAGTCGAAGTGATCGAGCTTGTCGCCGGTCGAACCCAGGTGCTGGTCGAAGGTCCAGCCGTTTTCCAGCATCAACCAACTGACCACCGAAACGTCGATCAGCTTTTCGAGGCCTTTGAGTTTGCGCAGGATCAGTGTGCGATGAGCCCACGGACAGGCCAGGGAAACGTACAGGTGATAGCGCCCGGGTTCGGCCGCAAAACCGCCGACGCCGGTCGGTCCCGGCTTGCCGTCAGCGGTCAACC
Organism: Pseudomonas sp. GV085; assembly: GCF_003050925.1. GTDB lineage: Bacteria > Pseudomonadota > Gammaproteobacteria > Pseudomonadales > Pseudomonadaceae > Aquipseudomonas. Next base: position 44,869 of record NZ_QAOV01000008.1, read on the forward strand.
AGTTGCGACGCTGCGCCTGTTCACGCTGGAACGCGCCGTCCTTGCTGCTTTCGTACCACTTGTCCTGCCAGCGGCCATCCACTAACAATCCCATGTTAAAGACTCCCGAAACCCATAATCGTTGGGGTTGAGTCTATTCCGATGAGTTCGAACAAAAAGCGCAAAGATCGGGCGTAAATGATCGATTAAATCGATTTGTCCCGCGCAGCCCAGTATTTTTCAGCGGTTTCGAAGGCCTGTTCGCGGGTCTGTCCGAGGCCACGCAGGGACAGGGCCATGGTCGAGATCAAGGCCATTTGTGGGTAGCTGTCGACCTCATCGCCACGCCAGACCGCTTTCAAGTGCTCGGGATCGAGCGATACAGGTTTGACGTGACGCTGCGCCGACAACCGGGGCCATTCCTCATCCCAGCTCTCGCCGCCGGTGGTGCCGTACAGATGGCTGTCTGCGTCCGGGTTGACCTCGATTTCGCCGCCATCGCCCTTGATCACGATGGTGGTATCGCCGAGCAGTCCGCTGGCATCGCGATGCACGGCCTGATAACCCGGGTGGAAAATGCTCTGCAGGCCGCAACGCGCGCCCAGCGGATTGAGAATCCGCGCCAGCGAGTGGATCGGCGAGCGCAGGCCCAGGGTGTTGCGCAGGTCGATCATCCGTTGCAACTGTGGCGCCCAGTCCATCAAAGGCATGAACGCCAGGCCGCCGTTATCCAGTGCCGAGCCGACCTGTTGCCAGTTGCGGCACAGGGGGATGTTCAATTCGCCCAGCAGTTGCTCGCTGTACAAGCGGCCGGCCGTGTGGGCACCGCCGCCGTGCATGAAAATCCGCACGCCGTTTTGTGCCAGGCACTTGGCCGCCAACAGATACCACGGCAAGTGCCGCTTCTTGCCGGCGTAGGTCGGCCAATCCAGATCCACCGCCAGCGCCGGAGGATTCAGGCGTTCGCGCAATGCCTCGGTGAAGCCCGCCATCTCTTCCGCGCTTTCTTCCTTGTGCCGCAACAGCATCAGGAATGCGCCGAGTTGGGTTTGCTCGATCTTTTCATCGAGCACCATACCCATGGCCTCGCGGGCCTCGACCCGGGTCAGGTCACGGGCGCCGCGTTTGCCTTTGCCAAGGATCCGCACGAATTGGGCGAACGGATGTTCGGCAGGCGTTTCGAGGGTCAATGCTGGGTAATTGGTCATAAGCAATTCGTCGGTTTGGGCAGGCCCGCCAGTTTCGCGGCGAGTTTGGCGGGAGTGCCTTTGAACAGTCGGTTCAGGTGCAGGCTGTTGCCTTTTTCCGGGCCGAGTTTCAGGGCGGTGTACTTGATCAGCGGACGGGTGGCCGGCGACAGCTGGAATTCGGCGTAGAAACTGCGCAGCAGTTCAAGGACTTCCCAGTGATCGGGCGTCAACTCGATGTCTTCGGCAGCCGCCAGGGCACTGGCCACATCGGCGGACCAGTCACTCAGTTCGACCAGGAAACCGTCCTTGTCCAGCTCGATGGCGCGGGCGCCGACCGTCAATGCATTCATAGCCAACTGTTGACCTTGTCGTAGTGAATCGACAGTTCGACGAAGGCCGGGTAATCGATGGCGCGGGCCCAGTCTGGAACCGCAAGCGCACGGGCCTGGGCGTCTTCAGCCAGGACGAACAGCTTCAGGCCGCGTGCGCTGAGCGCCGTGAACGGTGCGGTGCCTGGCTGCAACGCATAGGCGGCATCTCCGGACAGCAGCAACCCGTCGTTGGCCCCGATCACGCGCAGGCAACTGGTCAGGCGTCCGTCGCCGAACGGGGATTGAGACAACACATGCAAAGTCGACATCAGAGGGTGATCACCTGGTCGTAACGGTCAATGAGGGCGGTGATTTCAGGGGCGGCCAACACCTGGGCTTCTTCCAGCGACAGGCCGCTGGGGTCCAGGCCGCGCTGGGTGATGCTGTCGCCGCAGGCGAACAGTTCCTCGACACCGAACATCGGCAGGGCTTGCAGATTGGCGCTCAGGTCTTTCTGTTGCAAGGCCTTGGCGTCCTGACCGGCGGCCAGCTGGAATACGCCGTCATCGAGAAACAACAGGCCAATCGGCAGATCGAAGGCACCCCCGGCCAGCACGATATCCAGTGCTTCCCGCGCGCCCGGGCCGGACCAGGGCGACTGGCGGCTGATGATCAACAAGGATTTGGCCATGTCATGCGCCTCCGAAACAGATCAGGCGGTCGGCATCCTGCGTCGCATCATGCAATTGGCCCAGGCCGGACAATTCCCACGGTGCACCGACGGCAACCGCCTCGCGCTGATAGCGCCTGGCTTCTTCCTCGTTCAACACGCCACGACGCAGCGCGGCGGCGATGCACACCACGCCATCGAGTCGATGGTCGCTGACAAAGGTGCGCCATTGCCTGGGCAAGTCCAGTTCATCCTGGGGCGTGACCACGCTGCCGGACGCGTTGTAGACGCCGTCCTGGTAGAAAAACAGCCGGACAATCTCATGCCCGCCGGCCAGCGCCGCTTGGGCGAACAGCAAGGCGCGGCGCGAGGAGGGCGCATGGGCGGCGGAAAACACGGCGATGGCGAACTTCATGACGGACTCGATCAGCGAAACTGCGGCCATGATAATGCTTTATCGACGGGGCGGCTAAAGTGATGTTGTCTGGGCGGCCGCCTTCGCGAGCAGGTTCGCTCCCACAAGGGGTTTGCGAGGTGCCAACGATTAGCGTTTCACCACAAAACCTGTGGGAGCGAGCCTGCTCGCGATGGCGGCCGAATAGTCGGTACAAAAATCTAAAGCGGATTGCCCAGAAACGAGGGTTACGGCTCTATTCCATACAAATCACAGTATTCCAGCCAATCCATACCGGCCATCTCCGCCACTTCCCGGTGCACTTCCCGGCGCTGCGTTTCGTAGTCTTCGGCCGTGGCAGCCGTCAGTTGCAGCGTCAGCTCCCAGGCGAACAATCCTAGCCGTTCTGCCTCGGCTTCGAAGGCCTCATGCAAGCGTTCGTCACGGTACTGCGCCGGGGTTTCGCCCTTGACCTGGGCCAGCAACGGGTTGAGATGATCGAGGTCGTGGCGCAACTCGGGGCGTTCGTCGAGAAACCGCTTCAGTGCCTGTTCATATTGTTGCTCGGTTGCCGCCATGGTCACTCCTTGAGTGGGGATTACGAAGACTGCTTCTTGCCGGCCTTGGCCGCTGCTGCCAGGCATTCGAGGGCAAACTGTTCGGTGTAGGTCATCTGGATCGGCGTGGTTTCGCCTTTGACGGTTCTTTCGCCGTCGAGGATGTAGCGAATCCGCTTGTCGGTGACACCGATTCGCTTGGCTATCCAGGAAGGCGTCTGACCGATCTGGCTGATCAGCTTGTCGGCATATTCAGTGCTCGGTTTGTAGAACTCGGCATTAGGTGTCATCAGATTTCCAGTCAGGGGTGCGATGGGGCGTTATTGGCGCGACAGGGTGCGCGAATCGTTGCGTGCTGTCGCGGTATAAATGCAGTAAAGCAGAACGATAGGGGCTGCCCGGGTGATAAAGTCCGCTTTTTCCTGATGAGTGAATGCAATGCGAATACTGATGGTGGCGCTGGCCGTGACGTTGCTGGCGGGATGCGCCGGCTCGGCGATGAACGATGCCCGCACCAAGGCCCCGTACAAGACCCTGAACTCGGAAAAACCGGCCAAAGACGTCGCCCAGTGCGTGCAGTTTTCCTGGCAGGACGAGGCCGTGTTCGGTGTCGATGCCGCTGCGTATCTGGAGCCTGGCGAGAAGGGTGGCACGACCGTTTATACCCGTTCGGCGGAGTCGTTCGTTGACGTGACCACTGATGCCTCGGGCACGACGTTGAGCTACTACGTCCAGAAGGATGATTTCGTGGCCAAACGCCGGTTGGCGGCGTTGGCGACTTGCCTGTGATTTGAAGGTTTATTGCATACCCTGTAGGAACGAGCCTGCTCGCGATAGCGGTAAGTCAGTCGACATCAATGTTGAATGACAGTCCGCCATCGCGAGCAGGCTCGCTCCTACAGTGGTTTTGTGTGCTGATCAGTAATTCAGGCGCTTCTGGAAGAAGAAGTGCTTGTGCCCCGGCGGGTAGTCGGCAATGTGTCCGATCTCGCTGTAGCCGCATTTCTTGTAGAACTCCGGGGCCTGGAATTCAAAGGTGTCGAGCCACAGCCCGACGCAGCGTCGTTCCCGCGCCAGGTCCTCGGCCATCTGCATCAGTTTCGAACCCAGGCCCTGTCCCCGGGCCTGTTCCGGCACCACCAGCAAGTCGATGTACAGCCACTGGTAAAACAATCGGCCATGCAGACCGCCGAGAATCTCGTCGTTGTCGTTGCGCACCAGCAAGGCGATGTGCTCAGGCACGTTACCTTCGGCCTTCGAGCCGTTGTAGGCGCGCAGCGGTTTGAGGATGGCCAGGCGTTGTTCTTCCGTGGGGTTTTGCGACAGTTCGATACGCAGGTTCATGGCTATATCCATATGGCATTGAAGCCGCAGCCTATCCCGGTCGCAGCGATTGTTCCATCTCCGGAAAAGTTGAACCGTCGCCAACGCGCAGTTTGCCTGGGGGGGCAAAGGCTGTCCGTTTTCACTTAACATGTGCACCCTCAGACAAATAACAGGACGCGTTGTCATGTCGAACACAGCCGAGCGGGTGAACATCCTTGAGTCTCAGGTGTTGTCCCAAGACTGGTACCTGCTCAGGAAAATCACCTTCGATTACCAACGCAACAACGGCGAGTGGCAACGCCAGACCCGGGAGGTATACGACCGGGGCAATGGCGCGGCGATTCTCTTGTACAACCGCGAAAAGAGAACCGTGGTACTGACCCGGCAGTTTCGCTTGCCGGTGTTCGTCAACGGCCACGATGGGTTGTTGATCGAAGTGGCGGCGGGGCTGCTGGAAGGCGCGGCGCCTGAAGACCGCATCCGTGATGAAGCCGAGGAAGAAACGGGTTACCGCGTGCACCATGTGCAGAAGGTGTTCGAGGCGTACATGAGCCCCGGCTCGGTGACGGAAAAATTGCACTTCTTCATTGCCGAATACGACGCGAAGTCGAAAGTCAGCGACGGTGGTGGGCTGGAGGCGGAAACCGAAGAGCTGGAAGTGCTTGAGTGGGCGTTCGAGGACGCGCTCGAAGCGTTTTACCGTGGCGAAATCTGCGACGCCAAGACCATCATGCTGTTGCAGTATGCCGCGATGAAAAACCTCTTCAATTAAACGCAATCTCCCTACAAAATCAAAAGATCAAAAGCCTGGCAGGCGTGCCGTGCCGGGCCATTGCCCGCCCTCCAGTGTCAGCAACAACTCCTTCGCCTCAAGTCCCCCGGCAAACCCGGTGAGCTTGCCCGACGCACCAATCACCCGGTGACACGGCGCCACGATCGAAATCGGGTTCTTGCCATTCGCCGCACCCACCGCCCTGACCGCCGCCGGGTTGCCGATCTGCTCGGCGATCTGGCTGTAGCTGCGGGTCTCGCCGAACGGGATGGTCAGCAGCGCCGCCCAGACCTTCTTCTGAAATTCCGTGCCGGCAAAATCCAGATCCAGTTCGAAGCGATCGCGGGTGCCGGAAAAATATTCGCGCAACTGCGCAGCCGTGCGCATCAGGATCGGATTGTCCGGCGCTTCGCTCATCGGGCCGAGGCGCACCCGGCCGGGTTTGTCGTTTTCCCAGAGGATGGCCGCCAGTCGTGAACCGTTCGCCACCAGCTTCAACAGGCCCACGGGTGAAGCCACGGTGGTGCAGGTATAGGTCATGCCAAGGCTCGCGCAAAATTGCTGAACAGGCGTTAAGGATACTGTCTCGACGGGGAGGCGCAATACGTAATCCCGACCATACTTGGCAACGGCTTTTGAAATGTTTCCCTGTTTAATGACAAGAAGAGACCGACTGATGAAGTACGAACCTTTTGCCAAATCGCTGATTGCGACCTCGTTGGCGCTCAGCTGTCTGATCGCCCATGCCGCCTCCGTGGCCCCGGCTACCGGGGAAAACGGCATGGTGGTCACGGCCCAGCACCTGGCCAGCCACGTGGGCGTGGATGTACTGAAGAAAGGCGGGAATGCCGTGGATGCGGCGGTCGCGGTCGGCTATGCGCTGGCGGTGGTGTACCCCGCGGCAGGCAACCTCGGCGGTGGCGGTTTCATGACCATTCAACTGGCGGACGGGCGCAAGACCTTCCTCGACTTCCGTGAAAAAGCCCCGCTGGCCGCTACCGCCAACATGTACCTGGACAAAGAGGGCAACGTCGTTCCCGATTTGAGTACCCGTGGCCACCTGGCCGTGGGCGTGCCGGGCACCGTTTCGGGCATGGAACTGGCGCTGTCCAAATACGGTACCAAACCGCGCAAGGAAATCATCGCCCCGGCCATCAAGCTGGCCGAAGACGGTTTCGTGCTGGAGCAGGGTGATGTCGATCTGCTGGACTACGCCACTGACATGTTCAAAAAGGACATGAAGGATTCCGGCTCGATCTTCTTGAGCAAAGGCGAGCCGATGCAGGTCGGGCAGAAACTGGTGCAAAAGGACCTGAGCAAAACCCTGCGGGAGATCTCCGAGAAAGGCGCCGATGGTTTCTATAAAGGTTGGGTGGCCGACGCCATCGTCACCTCCAGCCAGGCCAACAAGGGCATCATCACCCAGGCCGACCTCGACAAATACAAGACCCGCGAACTGGCGCCCATCGAATGCGACTACCGTGGCTACCACGTGGTCTCGGCACCGCCGCCGAGCTCCGGCGGCGTGGTGATCTGCGAGATCATGAACATCCTTGAAGGCTATCCGATGAAGGACCTGGGCTACCACTCGGCCCAGGGCATGCACTATCAGATCGAGGCGATGCGCCACGCCTATGTGGACCGCAACAGCTACCTGGGTGACCCGGATTTCGTGAAGAACCCGATCGCCCATCTGCTGGATAAAAACTACGCAACCAAGCTGCGCGAAGCGATAAAGCCACAAAAAGCCGCGGTATCCAGCGAACTCAAGCCCGGTGTAGCGCCCCATGAAGGCAACAACACCACCCATTACTCCATCGTCGACAAGTGGGGCAACGCGGTGTCGGTGACCTATACCCTCAACGACTGGTTCGGTGCCGGCGTGATGGCGAGCAAGACCGGGGTCATCCTCAACGATGAAATGGACGACTTCACCTCGAAAATCGGCGTGCCGAACATGTACGGCCTGGTGCAGGGCGAGGCCAATGCCATCGCCCCCGGCAAGGCGCCGTTGTCGTCCATGAGCCCGACCATCGTCACCAAGGACGGCAAAGTGGTGATGGTGGTCGGTACGCCGGGTGGCAGCCGGATCATCACCGCGACCTTGCAGACCATGCTCAACGTGATCGACTACGGCATGAACATCCAGGAAGCGGTGGATGCACCGCGGTTCCACCAGCAATGGCTGCCGGAGGAAACCAACCTGGAAGCCTTCACCACCAGCCCGGACACGGTGAAAATCCTCGAAAGCTGGGGGCACAAGTTCGCAGGTCCACAGGATCCCAACCACCTGGCGGCGATCCTGGTCGGCGCGCCGTCCCTGGGCGGCAAACCGGTCGGCAAGAACCGTTTCTACGGGGCGAACGACCCGCGGCGTAACACCGGGTTGTCGCTGGGTTACTGAGGGTTGTGTCTGGAGGGGGACGGGATTATGTTCGTCCCCTGATCACTCGGCATATCAAGGAAGGAAATCATGACCACTGCGTTGTTAATCATCGACGTTCAACAGGCTTTGTGTTCCGGTGAATACGAGTGTTTCGAGATCGGACGGGTTATCGACACCATCAATGACCTTTCTGCCCGGGCGCGCAAGGCGGGAGCGCCCGTGGTACTGATCCAGCACGAAGAAACCGGCAGTCCGCTGGCGCATGGCGCTGCCGGCTGGCAACTGGCCGAAGGGCTGCAAACCTCGCCCAAGGACCATCGCGTGCGCAAGACCACCGGGGATTCGTTCTACCAGACCAATCTGCAAAAACTGTTACCGGAAGAGGACTTCGAGCGCCTGGTCATCTGCGGCCTGCAGACCGACTATTGCGTCAATGCCACCGTGCGCCAGGCGCTGAAACTGGGCTACGACGTGGTGCTGGCGGGCGACGCCCATTCCACCGTCGACAACGGCAACCTCAGCGCCGAAGACATCATCGCCGAGCACAACAAGGACCTGGCGCACCTGACCGGTTCCGTGGCGCGGATCGATGTGATCCCGGCCAAAGACATCCATTTCTGAACCCACAACATCCCCCCCTGTGGGAGCGAGCCTGCTCGCGATGGCGTCATTACAGTCAGCATTGATGTCGGCTGACCCACCGCTCCCACAGGATCTACGGCGCTCCGAAAATCTCCATCAGCTCATTGAGAAACGCACTCACCAGGTCCCGCTGGCGCGATGAATGCCTTACGGCCGCATGGAAGCTCACCTCATAGCGCAACAGGTCCGGGTTCAGCGGGTGTAACTGCCCCAGCTGTTCATGGCGGGTTGCGTAGTGCTGCGGCAGAAACCCCAGGTGTTGGCCGGACAGAATCAGCAGGGCCGCGCCGTCCATGCTGTCGGTGAGTACGGTCAGGCGTTCGATGGACGTGGGGGCCGGCATTTCCGGCAGCGGATGGCTCGGCCAGACCCAGTCAAACCCGCTGACATCCTCCCGGGTCAGTGCGCCGACTTGCCCGAACAGCGGATGCGAGGGCGCGCAGTAGGCGATCTGGGTTTCCGGGAACAGCGGGAAATAATCGATGCCGGGCAAGCGATGCCAGAAGTAACCGATGGCCAGGTCGATATGGCCGTTGATGATTTTTTCTTCCAGCAGCGACGACGACAGTTCGGTGAAATGGAAGTACAGCCCCTCGTGCCGCGCCCGCAAACGGGCAATGGCCTGGCCGATTTTCTTGTTCGCCACCGGATCGATTTGCCCCAGCAGGCCGATGTTGATGCTGCCCGAGACTTTGCGGTTGATGTGTTGCACCTCGACCCGGAAACCTTCGGCTGCCGCCAGCAAGCGCCGGGCCGCCTCGATGAACTGAGTGCCTTTGGGCGTTACCGAAAACCCGCCGCGCCCGCGTTCGCACAGACGGAAACCGACCCGCGCTTCCAGCGTCGCCAACTGCGCGCTGATCGTGGGTTGCGTAGTGTTGAGGGCGGTTTGCGCCGCCGAGATGCCGCCCGCCTCGACGACGGTCAGAAATACCCGGATCAGACGCAGATCCAGCTCCGTTACAGTTCCCAGCATAGGGGCTCCCGATTCTCGCTTACATAGATACTGATCTATGTGAACAGTGTGCCTGCGATATTTTATTGCCGGAACTCACGCCCTACATTGCTGTGAAACCAGCGTCATCGTCAGCTTATTCTGGAGTTTCACCTGATCTGGACGTCGTAGCGAGCGCTGTACCCACAAAAATAACAATCAACAGCATAGGAACAATCGTATGTCAGATTCCCCAGTGTCTGCGCACGCCACCGAGGCGAGCGGCGGGTTGGCCATCGAAGGCCACTCCATCGACTACATCCCGGAAAACGAACGTCACGCCAAACTCGGCAGCCAGGGGCCATTCTGGTTCCTCGGCAATTTCCACTTCTTCACCATCTCCATCGGCTTTGTCGGCCCGAGCCTCGGCTTGTCGGCGCTGTGGACCCTGCTCGCCGGTGCCCTGGGCATCATGTTCGGCACCATCTTCATGGCGTTCCACGGCTCCCAGGGCCCGGAAATGGGCCTGCCGCAGATGATCCAGTCCCGTGCCCAGTTCGGCTATCGCGGGGTGATCCTGGCGTTGATGGCGACGATGTTTGTGTTCGTCGGTTTTAACGTGGTGAACATCTCGCTGATCATGAACGGCCTTGAACATGTGTTCGGCATTGACCCGACCATCGTCGCCGTGGCCGTGGTGCTGATCGGCGCGCTGTTGTCGATCTACGGCCACGACCTGATGCACAAGGCCTTCAAGTGGGCCTTGCTGGCGACCTTGCCGTTGTACGCACTGGTGACCATTGCCCTGATGTTCGGCGCGGGCCAGGAAGGCGTTACGCCGGCGGCCGATCTGGGCTTCAACTGGGTGGCCTTCGCCACGTTGTTCGCCATCGGCGCCAGCTACAACATTTCCTACGCACCCTACGTCTCCGACTATTCCCGTTACCTGCCGAAAAATACCAGCCGGGCGAAACTGATCGCGGCGGTGTTCATCGGCGCCTCGTTGTCCGGCAGCTGGATGATCGGCCTCGGTGCCTGGCTGGCCCAGGAGCTGAAAGCCGCGGATGCGCTGGTGGCGTTGAACCAGGTTGGCTCATCGATGGTGCCGGGGCTGGGCAACCTGTTGGTGGTCGTCTCGGTGGCGGGCTTCCTGCCGATCATCGCCCTCAACACCTATAGCGCCATGCTGACGCTGCTGACCGGTGTCGACTCGATCAAAAAAATCACCCCGACCCCCCGTGCCCGGGTGCTATCGATCAGTGTGATCAGCGTCATTCTGCTGACCTGCGTGCTGTCGATCAAAGGTGACGGCATCGCGCTGTTGAACACCTTCCTGGTGTTGTTGCTGTACTTCCTCGTGCCGTGGACCGCCGTCAACCTGGTGGACTACTTCTTCGTGCGCAAGGGCCGTTATGCGATCCCGCATTTCTTCACGCCAAAAGGCATCTACGGCGCCTGGCAATTTCGCGGCATCGTTTCGTACCTGATCGGTTTCGCCGCCATGGTGCCGTTCTTCTACATCTTCGATGCGGCCGCCGGCAAAGAGGTTTTCGTCGGCCCGCTGGCACGGGTGCTGGAAGGCGTGGACATCGCCTGGCTGGTGGGCCTGGTGGTTTCGGGCCTGACCTATTACCTGCTCAGTCGCTCGCTTGATCTGGCCGCCGAACGCCGGGTGATCGATGCGCTGAGTGAAAGCGACATCGTCGCCATGACCCATTCATCTGCGGAGGCAGGGCGTTGAGCAGTGTAAAAAATACCGTGGTCGCCTGTTGCCAACTGGCACCGAAAATCGGCGACCTGGCCTACAACCGCACGCTCACCGAACGTGCGATTCGCCAGGCAGCCTTACAGGGCGCCCAGGTCGTGGTGCTGCCCGAGCTGGTGCAGAGCGGTTACCTGTTCACCGACCGCTTTGAGGCGCTGTTGCTGGCGGAAACCAGGGATGGCCCGATATTGCAGCTTTGGCAGGCCCTGGCCCGTGAACTGAACCTGGTGATCGTCGGCGGATTCTGCGAGCGCCTGCCCGGTGATGAGCTGGCCAACAGCGCGGCGATGATCGACGCCAATGGCCTGCGCGCGGTGTACCGCAAGGCGCATCTGTGGGATGCCGAGAAGGACATCTTCACGGCCGGCGATGCGCCACCGCCGGTGGTCGAAACGCTGCATGGACGCTTCGGCATGCTGATTTGCTACGACCTGGAATTCCCCGAGTGGGTGCGTCTACCGGCGCTGGCCGGGGCCGATCTGTTGTGCGCGCCGGTCAATTGGCCCGACGGTCCGCGGCCGCAGACCGAGCGCCCGGCCGAAGTGCTGCGGGTGCAGGCCAACGCCTCGGTCAACCGCATGTTCATCGCCGCCTGCGATCGTTATGGCCATGAGCGTGGGGTCGGCTGGGTCCAGGGCTCGGTCATCGTCGATGCCGACGGTTATCCGTTGGCCGGGCCGGCGGAGCAGGGCGGCGAGCAGATGTTGCTGGCCACGCTGAACCTCGCAGAAGCGCGCAACAAGCGCATCAGCGCGCGTAATGACCTGCATCTGGACCGCAGGCCGCAGTTGTACGGGTTGCACAGCGCTTTGTAACTGTTGATGTCACGGCAGGCTGGACGCCATTCCCGGCCCTATGGCATCGTCGAAGCAACAGACCATGCAGTGAACGGGATCGCCATGATGGGGGAGGGAAAGAAGGTCGACGATACGTCGCTGGTCACGCTGAAGGCGTTCAATCATTGCGTATTGCACCTTGGCCGGCTGGCGCGGGAGAGCGGGGCGTCGCGGTTCATCGCCGATGGCCTGCGGGCATTCGGTCCTCTGGTGCCCTTCGCGTCTGCCTGGTGGGGCGAGATGTCTTCGCCAGGTCCTGATGTTCCCCCCCAGAGTTGGATGCATGGCAGCATCAATCTCCCCGAGTCCTTTGCCGCCGAATGGCATCCGGTGGCGGCCAACGATCAGTTCTCCCACACCACGCTCAACCGTCCCGGTGAGGTGGTGCGCGACAAGGGTTTCAACGACCCGTGCGAGGCGGTCAACGATTTCGCCCGGCGCTACGATCTCTACCACTTGATGAGCATCACCTATGAGTTGCCCGAAAGCGGCTTGATGTTTTTTGTCTGCCTCTACCGTGGCCAGGATGAACAGGCGTTCGAGGAGAACGAAGCCGAGCTGTTTTCGGCATTCTGCGATCACCTGTTCCAGCTGTGGCGGTTCCAGGTGCAAGACATGATTCGCTTCGACAGCGAAAACGGTGCGAGTGATTTTGGCGTCGCGCGCATGGACGGCAGTCTGCTGTATATCGGGGCCAGGTTGTGCACCGCCATTCAACGCGAACTGCCCGGCTGGAGCGGTTCAATGCTGCCGGGCGAGGTGATCGCGCAATTGCCAAAGGCGCCCTGTGTGATTCGTCTGGGCCGCTGCGCCCTGACCCTGAGCCCCAACGCCGGACACGTCATCCTGTCCCTCGATGCGCCATCAGGCGGAGATGGCCTGGCACCACGGGAACGCACCGCGGCGATGCTGTTCGCCGCCGGTCATTCCTACAAAGAAATCGCCAAATTGCTCGCCTTGAGCCCCGCGACCGTGCGCACCTATTTGCGTAACTGCTACTTGCAACTGGGTGTGAAAAGCAAGGTGGAGCTGGGTTCTGTCCTGCGTTCGCCAGGTGCACTGGCGGAGTCCGTGCGCCGGGATTAACCCCAGCCGTTTCAACTATTTGCCTGACCCCTCCTCATTTGCAGAGGTCCATTCGAACGCTGCACCCTATAGGGTAGGCCCTGTCTATCAGGGGCTGGCGCAATCGCTTCGGGCCGCTTCAAAACAATAAGAACAGGGGTGAGGCATTTGAGACTTTCCAGGCTTTTTGTCGCCGTTGCGGCGACGACGGCATTTTCCGGCATGGCGTTGGCGGCGACACCCGCCGACACGGTCATGCGCAATGGCTACGTCTACACCGTCGATGGCCAGAATTCCGTGCAACAGGCCATTGCCATTTCGGGCGGCAGGATCGTCTATGTCGGCAGCGATGCCGGGGTCGACGGCTACATCGGCAAGCAAACACAACTGATCGACCTGGCCGGGCGCATGCTGATGCCGGGCTTCGTCGATGCGCACATGCACCCGGGGGATGGCGGTCGCGCCATGACCTTGTGCGACCTGAAATACCAGACCCTGACCCGCGCGCAGTTTCAGGCAAGCATCCAGGCCTGCCTCGATGCCGACAAGGACAAGGGACCGGATGTGTGGCTGGAAGTGGGCAGCTGGGATCGCATCGGCATGACCGGGCTCGATGGCGACGCCGACAAATCGACCCTGGACGCGCTCAATACGAAGCGCCCGATCCAGGTGCGCTCCACCGACTTCCACACCGTGCTGACCAACTCTCGCGGCCTGGAGCTGGCCGGGATCAACAAAAACACTGCCGACCCCGAAGACGGCAAATACCGACGTGACAGCGCCGGCAATCCAAACGGCATCTGTGAAGACGGCGCCGCCGAATCGTTGGCCACCGTGGTGCCGGCGGCGACCGACGCGGAAAAACTCAATCAGGTTCGCGCAGCCCTCGACGCCATGCGCCAGCAAGGCATCACCAGTTTCTTCGATGCGCTGTCGGGACCTGAAAACGGCAAGGCCTTCACCCGCCTGCAAAAGTCCGGCGAACTGACCGCCCGGGCCTTGCTGGCGATCAAACTGGACCCGGCCGCCGCGGCCGCCGACCCGGTGAAAACCATCGCCGAGGCCAAGGCCCTGGCCAGCACCTACGACCAGGGCGACGTGAAAGTCGCGCCGGGCGTGAGCATGCGCCACGTCAAACTGTTCATGGATGGCATCATCAATGCCCCGGCGGATACCGGCGCCATGTTGACCCCGTACCTGCACAACAGCGGTACCGACAAGGCGCCGAAATGGACGCCGGGCCAGAACCTGGGCGAACTGTACTTCCCGCCGCAAGTGCTCAATCCGCTGTTGCTGCAAGCGGTCAAGGCCGGTTTCGACCCGCACCTGCACGCCACCGGCGAGCGCGCGGTACGGGACGCTCTGGACAGCGTCGCCTACGTACGCAAGGAACTGCCCGGTACTGATTTCCGCCCGGCCATCGCGCACGCCGAGTCGGTCGACCCTGCCGACTATTCACGTTTCAAGGCACTGGACGTGACCGCGACCATGTCGTTCCAGTGGGCGCAGCAGGCACCGTCCACGGTAGACGGCACCCGTGATCACCTTGGCGCCGCGCGTTTTGCGCGCATGGAACCCTCGGGCAGCATCGCCCATGCCGGCGGCCGAGTAGCGTTTGGTAGCGACTGGCCGGTCGATCCCCTCGATGAGTTCCTGGCGTTGAAAGTCGGTGTCACCCGTTCCGGCGACCCCACCAATCCGCACAGCTATGGCCCCAAGTATGCCGGGCGACTCAACACCGATCCGGCGCTGTCACGAGCTGAAGCGCTGCGCAGCATCACCCTCAGTTCCGCCGAACAGTTGAAGCTGGACGCGGTGCTGGGTTCGGTCGAAGTCGGCAAGTTCGCTGACCTGATCGTGCTCGACAAGAACTTCATGCAGGTGCCCGAGGAGGAACTGGGCCGCAACGACGTGCTGCTGACGCTGGTCGGCGGCAAGGTCGTGTGGGCCAAGGCGCCGTTCCTTGGGCTGGCGCCGCAGGTTGCTTCCCAAGTCGTCACTTCCCGATCCGCCCAATAAAAACCAGAGAGCGTTCCGATGCGATTCATTCCAAACCTGTTAGCCGCCGCGCTGGCTTTGTCCTCGGTACAAGCGATGGCCGCCGCTGACCTTGTGTTGTTCAACGGCAAGGTCTTTACCGCCGAACCCGGCCAGGCGCTGGTGCAGGCTGTTGCGGTGCAAGACGGCAAGATTCTGAAAGTGGGCAGCGATGCCGAAATCAATGCCCTGGCCGACGGCAAGACCCAGCGCATCGATCTGGCCGGCAAGGTGTTGATGCCAGGCATGATCGACACCCACAGCCACCCGGTGGTGGCGGCGTTCGACAGCATGAAGGCCAACCTGCTGGACGAGGTCAAACCCTTGCCGGAACTGGAGCAATGGTTGATCGAAGAAGACAAGGCCGGACGTGCCCGGTCCGGTGATGTGATCAGCGTCGCCGGGGTCAGTTCGGCCTACTGGGAGAAAAGCCGCGAACTGGGCAAGATGTTCAATCAGGGACGCTGGGCCGATCAGCCCATCGTCTTCAGCGGCATCGACGGCCACACCGGTTGGGCCAACAACGCGATGCTCAAGCGCTTGAACATCGACGCGACATTGGTAAAAAGCCTGCCGGAAAAAGAACGCGGCTACATAGGCCATGAAGCGGACTTCACCCCTAACGGCTACTTCGCCGAATCCCGCTGGGACGTGGTGCGCAACGGTATTCCGGCGCCCAGCCCGGAAGCCATGCTCAAGGCCGCTCGCGAGGCGGTGAAGATCAACAATCAATACGGCGTCACGGCCTGGATGGACGCGGCGGCGAACGGCGGCAGTGAAGATTCGCTGTTCGATTTCCATGCCACCGCAGAAAGTGTCGGCGTGCTGCCGCTGTACAAGGAACTGGCGCAGAACGGTGAACTCAGCGCCCACGTTGCCGCGTTGATGGTCACCAACCCGAAGAGCAAACCTGCCGACCTGGAAGTGATCGCCACGGTGATGAAGCAATTCGAGGGCGTGCCTAACCTGACGTTCCCCGGCATCAAGGTGTTTGTCGACGGCATTCTCGAATTCCCGGGGCAAACCGCCGCGGTCATCGTGCCGTTCAAGAACAGCCACAAAAACGGTCAGTTGCTGACCGACCCGGCGCATTTCGGCGAACTGGTGGTGGCGGCGGAAAAGCGTGGCTGGATCGTGCACATGCATGCCGTCGGCGACCGCGCGGTGCGTGAAGCGCTCAATGGCGTGGCCTATGCGCGCAAGCTCAGCCCGACGCCCGTGCCCCACAGCATCGCGCACCTGCAACTGGTCAACCCCAAGGAGTTTCCACGCTTCAAAGAACTGGGCGTGATCGCCTCGATGCAACTGCTGTGGGCCACCGGCGAGTCCTATACCGTCGAACTGGTCAAGCCTTACATCAGCGCCTTTGCCTACGGCTACCAGTATCCCGCGCGGTCCCTGCATAACGCCGGCGCGACGATTGCCGGTGGCAGCGACTGGCCGGTGTCGAGCGCCAATCCGTTCAACGCCATTGCCCAGGCCAGTACGCGCAAAGGGCCGTTGGGCGTACTCAATGCCAAGGAAAGCATCGACCGCCAGACCATGTTCTATGCCTACACCCTCAACGCGGCGAAAACCCTGCGCCTGGAGCAGCAGATCGGTTCGCTGGCACCGGGCAAGCAGGCCGACCTGATCATCCTCGACCGCGATGTGTTCAAGGTCAGCGATGACGACCTGTTCGAAACCAAAGTCCTGAACACCTTCTTCGCCGGCAAGCAGGTCTACGCCCCCGCGTCCTGACCTGCGTACACCCGACATACGCAAAAAACCGCCGGCCCCTCGTAGCGCGAGGGGTCGGGCATCGCCATGCCTGAAATTCACCGTACGCCATAACAACAAGAGAACTGTATGAACGCATTTTCAGCATTGACCCTCGCGACACTGGCATTGATCCCCCTGACCAGCCAGGCCCTGACCCTCAACGATGATTTCAGCCTGGACATGACCCTGGGCGTCGTCAGCGACTACCGTACCCGGGGTATCTCGCAAACCCAGGGCGATCCGGCGGTGCAGGGCGGCGCGACGCTGCTGCACAGCAGCGGCCTGTATATCGGCGCCTGGACCTCCAACGTCGATTTCGGCGGTGGTTTCGACACCCGCCAGGAGCGTGAGTACTACGCCGGTTACTACTGGCAGGCGACCGACGCAATCAGCCTCGATCTGGGCTACATCAAGTACGACTACCCGAAGAACTCCGAATTCAACCTCAGCGAGGTCTACGCCGTCCTCGACCTGTACGGCGTGAAGCTGGGTGCCTATTACTCCAAGGACACGCCGAACTTCTTCGGCGAGGACCAGGACACCCTTTACACCTACCTGGGCTACAAAATCGATTTGCCGGCCGAAGTCGGCCTGGACTTGCGCTTTGGGCGCAACGATGTCAATGACCCTGCGTTCTGGTCCGCCAATGGCGATAGCCGTGAGTCTTACTACGAGTGGGAAGCCAAGCTGACCCGCGATTTCGTCGGCGTGACCTGGGGGCTGAGCTATGTCGACACCGACTTGTCGAAAAGCGAGTGCAGCAGTTGGTACGGCTATGACGACCTCTGCTCGGCGACGGTTGTAGCCAGCGCAACCAAAGCCTTTTGAATTTCGTCCCTGACAACAAAAACAGTTCCTCAAAGGAAACACCGTCATGAGTGCGCAACGCAGTCCCCTGATCGAGACCCGCTCGATCGATTTCATTCCCGAGGCTGAGCGACACGGCAGTCTCTACAGCCAGTTCACCCTGTGGCTTGGCGCCAACCTGCAGATCACCGCCGTCGTCACCGGCGCCCTGGCCGTGGTGCTGGGCGGCGATGTGTTCTGGTCGTTGATCGGCTTGCTGATCGGGCAAGTGCTCGGCGGCGCCGTAGTGGCGTTGCACGCGGCGCAAGGGCCGAAGCTCGGGCTGCCGCAGATGATCTCCAGCCGAGTGCAGTTCGGGGTGTATGGCGCGGCGATCCCGATTGTCCTGGTGTGCCTGATGTACCTGGGTTTCAGTGCCACCGGCGCGGTGTTGTCGGGGCAGGCGATCGCGCAATTGATCAGTGTCAGCGACAGCGCCGGCATCCTCATTTTCGCCGCGTGCATCGCGTTCCTGACGATCTTCGGTTATCGGGTGATTCACCTGGTCGGGCGGGTGGCCAGCGTGCTGGGCATCATCGCCTTCGCCTACCTGTTCACCCGGTTGATGACCCTCAACGACATCGGCCTGCTGCTCGACAATCGTCATTTCGGCTGGAGCACCTTCCTGCTGGCGGTGTCGCTCTCGGCGTCCTGGCAGATCGCTTTCGGCCCCTATGTGGCGGACTACTCGCGCTACCTGCCGAGCAAGACTTCGTCATGGAAAACCTTCGCCGCTGTCGGCCTCGGCACGGTGTTGGGAGCGCAGACTTCGATGGTGCTGGGGGTGTTCGCCGCCGCACTGGCCGGGGTGAATTTTCGTGGGCACGAAGTGGCGACCATTGTCGGCCTGGGCAGCACCGGGGTGATCGCGTCCTTGCTGTACCTGAGTATTGTCTTCGGCAAGGTCACGGTGTCCACCCTCAACGCCTACGGCAGTTTCATGTGCATCGCCACCATCATCAGTGGCTTTTGTCGTCGCCTGGAAATCACCGCCCGCCAGCGCATGCTGTTCGTGCTGCTGATTGTCGCGGCATCCACCACGCTGGCATTGCTGGGGCAGTACTCGTTCCTCAGCTCGTTCAAGTACTTCATCCTGTTTTTGCTGACGTTCTTCACCCCGTGGAGCGCGATCAACCTGGTGGATTACTACTTCATCAACAAGGAGCGTTACGACATCCCGGCGCTGTCCGACCCGAACGGGCGCTATGGTCGCTGGAACGTGCTGGGGATCAGCGTCTATGTGATCGGCGTGTTGATCCAGCTGCCCTTTGTCGATACCCATTTCTACTCCGGGCCGATGGTTGCGCAACTGGGCGGGGTGGATATTTCCTGGATCGTCGGGCTGTTGGTGCCGGGGATTATCTATTACGCGCTGGCCAAGCCGTCGATGAGTGCGGTGGTGGTTGAGCGGGGTTAATACCGGCTTTTATGGCGAGGGAGCTTGCTCCCGTTGGACTGCGCAGCAGTCCCATTTTTTGGGGCCGCTTCGCGCCCCAGCGGGAGCAAGCTCCCTCGCCACAGGTTCAGCATTTACCAGTTAGCGCTTCGGCAGTTTCCAGCGCTCACGCAACTTTTCGTACTGCGCTTGCGGCAGTTGCACCAGCACCGGGGATTTGCCCGGGTCCAGCCAGTTGAACAACCGCGCGATATCCGCCGGGTCCATGGCCGTACAGCCACGGGTCGGCGCCGTGGGGCCGCGCCAGATGTGGAAGAAAATGCATGACCCGGCAGCGGGCGTGGCCGGGGTGTTGTGCTGGATGACGATGCCTTGGCGGTACAGCTCATCCGAGCGGCGCATCCGTTCGGAGCTGCTCCAGTTTTTTTCCACGACCGCTGCGTCGACCAGTTCGTTGTAACGCGTGGACTGGCTGTCATCCACGCATTCGATGGTCGGCGTCAACGGGAGATAAGGCAGACGGGTTTCGGCCGAAGGCTCGTAGCCGAACGCCGTGCCCAGCTTGAACATTCCAGCCGGCGCCTTGCCGTCGCCTTCATGTTTGACCGGCCCTTCAGGCTGCCCGATATCGAGCAGCCCCTTGCCCCAGCCCATGCCGTTCTTGCCTAGCACCACTGCAAACGGCGCTTCGAACTTTTCAAAGGTCTTGCCGCGCCGTTCATAGCGCTGGGCAGTACCCTGGATGTCATCCCAGCCTTTACTGGTGACCACGATCAGTTGATCGCTGCCATCGAGTCCCTGGGCCATTGCGGCCAGCGGAAAAAACGCCAACCACAGGGCCTTGAGCAGAATGTTCATGGTGCAAGCGGCGTGATGGGGAAGTCCATGACGTCCGGCTTCGGCGGATTCCCGCTGTACGTGAAGTGCCACCACTCGGCCGAATAACCCACAAAGCCTTCCTTGGCCATGGCACTGGTCAGGCGCTGGCGATTGGCTTTGGCCGTGGCGTTTATCAGCGCCGAGTCGGTATGCGCCCGCTCATCGAAGCAATCGAAACCGGTGCCCATGTCGAGCGCGCCGTCGTGCCAGCGCTCGCCATAAGGCGCCGTGCAATCCATCGGTTTGACGGAAGGCGTCCAGGTATCGGCAGGCAGGGCGTCGGGACCGATCAGGGTCAGGTCGACGGTGTTGCCTCGGGAATGATTGGACACCCGGGCGACATAACCCAGGCGCCAGAAGTCCTGCTTGTCTACTCGTGGATAGAACTCGGTTTTCAGCGGGTCGCCAGGTTCGTTGGCGAAACGACCCATGTCCGCCACCGCACGCTTGGGTCGATAGCAATCGAATACTTTCAAACCGTAGCCCTCGGCTTCAAGGGCCGTTTGCACCCGGGCCAGAGCGTTGGCTGCATCCGCCGACAGCAGGCACTCCGCCGCCTGATAACCGTCGAGCGGGTGCCCGGTGAAATTGTGCGCGCTGGCGTAGCGGATGTCCTGCTCGATGCCCGGAGCGACACTGCGCACATACACCATGTGCCCGGGTTTCGACTCGTCGGCCAGGCACGGCGTTGCAAGGCTCAGGCACAGCAACAACAGACAGGGTGAACGCGACATCGGAAACGGCTCCATGCATGACCAGTCATTCCATCATGGCTTGAAACCGTCCGTACCTCCATGAAGTTGTTGATCGGCGTGATAGGACGAACGCACCAGCGGCCCGGACGCCACGTTCCTGAAACCCATGCGCGTACCTTCCTCGGCGAACCAGGCAAAGGTGTCGGGATGCACGAAACGCTGCACCGGCAAGTGACTGCGCGAGGGTTGCAGGTATTGGCCGAGGGTCAGCATGTCGATGTCGTGCTCGCGCATGCGTTGCATGACCTCGATGACTTCCTCATCGGTTTCGCCCAGGCCCAGCATCAGGCCGGATTTGGTCGGCACATGGGGCACCGCTTGCTTGAACTTTTGCAGCAAGTCCAGCGACCACTCGAAGTCCGAACCCGGCCGCGCAGCCTTGTACAGGCGCGGTACGGTTTCCAGGTTGTGATTGAACACATCCGGCGGCTCGTTGGCGGTGATCGCCAGGGCCACGTCCATGCGTCCACGATAATCCGGCACCAGGGTTTCCAGTTGCACGCCGGGCGACAGCTTGCGGATTTCCCGCAGGCAATCGACGAAGTGTTGGGCGCCGCCATCACGCAAATCGTCGCGGTCCACCGAGGTGATCACCACGTACTTCAGGCGCAGTTCGGCGATGGCCACGGCCAGGTTCATTGGCTCGTTGGTGTCCAGTGGTTTGGGCCGGCCATGGCCGACATCGCAGAACGGGCAGCGACGGGTGCAGATGTCGCCCATGATCATGAAGGTCGCGGTGCCACCGGAGAAACATTCACCGAGGTTCGGGCACGAAGCTTCTTCGCAGACGCTGTGCAGCTTGTGCTTGCGCAGCAGCTGCTTGATCCGGTCGACCTCGGGAGAGATCGGCATGCGCACGCGGATCCAGTCGGGCTTGCGCGGGAATTCATCCGTGGGAATGATCTTCACCGGGATCCGCGCGACCTTTTGCGCACCGCGCAGTTTGGTGCCGACCTCCACTTTGGCCGGGCTGTTGCCGGCCGATTCGACAATGGCATTCATCGTTATTTCCTTGTGCACAGAACCTGTAGGAGCGAGCTTGCTCGCGAAGCACCCAAAGGCACCGCGTTAATCCTGAATGCGCGCGTAATCGTTGGCGACCATCGCGAGCAAGCTCGCTCCTACAGGGGGGGGGGTGTGGTGTGCTTAGTCGCGGTAGACCGGGAAGTCCGCGCACAGGGCGGCCGCTTGCCGTGCGACATTGGCCTCAATATGGGCATCGCCCAGGTGATCGAGGATGTCGCAGATCCAGCCGGCCAACGCAATGCTCTGCGCTTCCTTGAAGCCACGGCTGGTGATCGCTGGCGTACCGATGCGCAGACCGGACGTCACGAATGGCGATTGCGGATCGTTGGGCACGGCGTTCTTGTTCACGGTGATGCCGGCACGGCCGAGGGCGGCGTCGGCGTCCTTGCCGGTCAGGCCCTGGCGGATCAGGCTGACCAGGAACAGGTGGTTATCCGTGCCACCGGACACCACGTCGTAACCGCGCTCGATAAACACCTGCGCCATGGCCTGGGCGTTACGGATCACTTGCGCCTGATAGGTCTTGAATGCCGGCTCCAGCGCTTCCTTGAAGCACACGGCCTTGGCGGCGATCACGTGCATCAGTGGGCCACCCTGACCGCCGGGGAACACCGCGGCGTTGAGCTTTTTCTCCAATTCGGGATTGGCCTTGGCCAGAATCAGACCGCCACGCGGGCCGCGCAGGGTCTTGTGCGTGGTGGTGGTGACCACATCGGCGAAGGGCAGCGGGTTCGGGTACAGACCGGTCGCCACCAGACCGGCGACGTGGGCCATGTCGACGAAGAAGTAGGCGCCGACCTTGTCGGCGATCTGGCGGAAACGCGGGAAGTCCAGAGTCTTCGAATAGGCCGAGAACCCGGCGATTATCATCTTCGGCTGGTGCTCGACCGCCAGGCGCTCGACTTCGTCGTAGTCGATCAGGCCGGTGCTGGTGTCGATGCCGTACTGCACGGCGTTGTACAGCTTGCCGGAGAAACTCACCTTGGCGCCGTGGGTCAGGTGGCCGCCATGGGCCAGGCTCATGCCCAGCACGGTGTCGCCGGCTTGCAGCAGGGCCAGATAAACCGCCGCGTTGGCCTGGCTGCCGGAGTGCGGCTGGACGTTGGCGTAATCGGCGCCGAACAGTTGCCTGGCGCGGTCGATGGCCAGTTGCTCGACCACGTCGACGTGCTCGCAACCGCCGTAGTAACGCTTGCCCGGATACCCTTCGGCGTACTTGTTGGTCAGGCCGCTGCCTTGTGCCTCCATCACCCGCTGGCTGGTGTAGTTTTCCGAGGCGATCAGTTCGATGTGGTGTTCCTGCCGCGCATCCTCGGCGTTCATCGCCGCCAGCAGTTCGTCGTCGTAGCCTTGGATCTGGTCGTGCTTGCTGAACATGGTGTGGTCCTTGTGTGGAAGGGTTGGGCTTCAAGCGTCGGCGTGTTCTGCGGTCAGGCGTTCGTAGGCGTCTTGATCCAGCAGATCGCTCAACGCCAAGGCATCGACCGGTTTGAAGCGAAAGAACCAGCCTTCGCCCAATGGGTCTTCGTTGACCAGTTCCGGGGTGCTCTCCAGTGTCGTGTTGATCTCGACCACTTCACCGTCCAGCGGCATGCCGATACTGCTGGCGGCTTTCACCGATTCCAGCACCGACACTTCAGCGCCTGCGTCGAAAGTGCCCAATTCAGGTACCTGAACAAACACCACATCCCCCAGCGCCTGCTGGGCAAACTCGGTGATGCCGACGGTGACCAGGTCGTTGCTCTCAAGGCGCAACCATTCGTGATCGACGGTGAAACGCAATTCGCTCATATCAACTCCTTATTGTTTTAAGGCTCGTGGCGGGGCGACGAGCGGGGTTGCAGGAGTGATAGCAAGGGCGGTGCCAAGGTTGATTAGTTGTTTTAAATCAATGGTTTGGCGTGATTTTTTGAAGTGCGAGAGATTTCATCCGTATTGAAATCAGTACAGACAAGCAGGGCTGTGGGCGCAGACGCTGTAAATGCAGGGTGGGAAAGGTTTTGTCTTGATTTCGCTACGCTGTATCGATTTGCAGACGAAAAATGCAGACGCAACACAGTCCACTGTAGGAGCGAGCCTGCTCGCGATAGCGGCCTGACAGTCAACATACATTTCGACCGACACGCCCTCATCGCGAGCAGGCTCGCTCCTACAGGGGAATGTGTTCCGACAGATCACTCAGGCCTTGCCGGGAATGCCGTATTTGCGCAATCGAATCGCAATGGCGCTATGGGAAGTCTGCAACCGCGCCGCCAGCAAACGGCTGGACGGATAGCTGCGATAAAGCTGTTCCAGCAAGTTCTTCTCAAAGTCGCCCACAGCCTCTTCCAGGCTGCCGACTTCGCCGTCGTTTTGCCGCTCTACCGCCGTGCGCGCAATGTCGAGGTCATCGATGTCCACCAGCGGGTTTTCGCAAATCGCCGCCGCGCGAAAGATCACGTTTTGCAGTTGCCGCACGTTGCCCGGCCAGCGGTTGCCGAGCAGGGCGCTGAAGGTGCTCGGTGCCAAACGACACGCCGGCCGCTGGATCTGCGCGCAGGCCTGTTGCATGAAGTGATTGGCCATCAGCAGGATGTCGTGACCGCGCTCGCGCAGCGGTGGCACTTGCAGGTTGAGCACGTTGAGGCGATAGAACAGGTCTTCGCGAAAACGCCCTTCGGCGACCATTTTTTCCAGGTCACGGTGGGTGGCGCTGAGCACCCGCACATTGACCCGCACTTCCTTGTCGCCACCGACCCGACGGAAGCAGCCATCGCTCAAAAAACGCAGCAATTTGGCTTGCAGGTACGGCGACATTTCCCCCACTTCATCGAGGAACACCGTGCCCTGATCGGCCAGCTCCAGCAGGCCGAGCTTGCCGCCCCGTTGCGCGCCGGTGAAGGCGCCAGGGGCGTAGCCGAACAATTCACTTTCGGCCAGGCTCTCCGGCAGCGCCGCGCAGTTCAGGGCCAGGAACGGCGCATCGTGCCGTGGGCTGATGGCATGGCAGGCGCGGGCCACCAGCTCCTTGCCGGTGCCGGTTTCACCCTGGATCAGCAGCGGCGCATCGAGGGCCGCCACCCGTTGCGCACGGGCCTTGAGCGCACGGATCGGCGGCGATTCGCCGAGCAGCGCATCAAAGCCTTCGGCATGGTCATGGTGCAGCGCCGACAGGCGTTCGCCAATGCGATTGGGTTGATACAGGGTGAGCAGGGCGCCAGCGTCGGTGATGGGCATCGCGTCGAGCAGCAGCGTCTGGCCGCCGAGGCTGACCTCGTGCATCGGCAGGCGGAAATGCTGAGCGATCAGGGTGCGCTGCAAATCGGCATCGTCGAACAGCGTGGTCAGCGATTCACCGGCCGGTTCGCGCCCGCAGAGGGCGATCAGCGCCGGGTTGGCCAGCAGCACATGGCCGCGATCATCCACCGCCAGCACCGGATCGGAACTGGCCGCCAGCAAGGCGTCCAGTTGCAGGCGCCGGCGTTGCCCCGGAAGGATGTCGACCAGGGTCACTGCTTGCACGCCGCGCACATCGAAAAGGGCTTCGCGCAATTCTTCGAGCACCTCGGCGCCGAGGGTCGGCGCATCGATGTAGACGTTCGGCGGCACCATCTCCACGGCGTCCAGATTGAAACTGCGTCCACCGAGCAGGGCCAGCACTTCCTGGGTGATGCCGACGCGGTCGATGAAGGTGACGTGGATGCGCATGACGGGCCTGCAAGGTTGGCGAACCGAATCAGTATGCCCGGCAAAATTTGAATTTGGCGAGTGTCACATTACGGCTGACCGGTTTTACGGGCGCTGGCGGCCAGGTCCTCGAGGAACGCTTGCAAGATCGGCGGCGGTGCCGTGCCGCGCCGGGTGATCACGTCGAACGGCGATTTCAGGCGCAGGCTCGCGGGTGCCAACTGGTGCATCTCGCCGCTCTTGACCCACTGGGCGGCGAAGTGCTCAGGCAGAAAACCCAGGTAGGCACCGGAAATGATCAGGATCGCGGTGGCTTCGATGTTGTCCACGGTGGCGGCCGCCTTGCTCACGCCCAGGTGTTCGAGGTCGTATTGCTGCATGTAGCCGCGTACGACGATCCGCCCCGCAGCGACTTCTTCAAGCAGTTCTTCACCTTCGGCGTGGCTGCCGTACAACGGGTGACGCCGCCCGCAATACAAGCCCAGGGCTTCCTGGTACAGCGGCGATTGCAGCAACCCCGGCACATGGATCGGGAAGTGCCCGATGGCGAGATGAAGACGACCGTCGAGCACCCGCTCTTCAAGTTCTGCCGGGGTACCGACATACACGTTCAGGTGCACGTCATGCCCGCGGGAGACGAAGCGCTGGGTGGTGCGTGGAATCGGCGAATCCGGGTCGGTGATCGTGGTGTCGATGATCCCCAGGTTGAGCTTGCCGCTGATGTGCTGCTTGAGCACGTCGGCGTCCATGCAGAAATTTTCCACCGCCGACAGCAGGCGCTGGGTGGCTTCATGAATCGCCACCCCTTGTTCGGTCAGGCGGAAGCCACTGCGCCCGCGCTGGCAGAGTTTGACCCCCAGGCGGGTTTCAAGGTGGGTCATCTGTTCGCTGATGGTCGATTGCCCGGCATTGAGCGCCGCCTGCGCGGCCGAGAAACCGCCGCAGCGGACAATCGTGGCGAACACCCTGAGCAGTTTCAGGTCGACATCGTGCAGCTGGATCATCTTGAACCTCCGGCCTGTGGATGCATCGGGAATGCCGATATGAGTATCTGATGTTTAGCATTTTTTCCACGAAAACCTGCGCCCATAGTCTTTCCAACGGCGGTCGCCTTGCAGTCCGTCAAGCCGATAACAAGAAGTGGAGAGGCTAGAAATGTCGAACAACGGTTATGAATCCGGTCGCCTGAACCTGCCATTCGTGGGTCATTGCACCTTTGGCAAATCCCCGGTGTGCACCGATTGGGATGCCCTGGACGCCGACGTCGCGGTGCTCGGCGTGCCCAACGACATGGGTACCCAGTGGCGCTCCGGCGCACGCTTCGGACCACGCGGGATTCGCGAAGCATCGACGCTGTTTTCCTTCGGCCACGCCGGCGCCTACGACCACGAAGATGACGTGATGTACCTCACCGCATCGGACGTGCGCATGGTCGACGTCGGTGATGCCGACATCGTCCACACCGACATGGCCACCAGCAACAAGAACACCGAATACGCCGTGCGCAAGATCCTCGATGCCGGCGTGATGCCGGTGGTGCTCGGCGGCGACCACTCGGTGCACGCGCCAGTGATCAAGGCCTTCGAAGGCCGCGGCCCGATCCACATCATTCACTTCGATGCGCACCTGGATTTCGTCGACGAGCGCCACGGCGTGCGCTACGGCCACGGTAACCCGCTACGCCGCGCATCCGAAATGAACCACATTGTCGGCATGACCCAGATGGGCATTCGTAATGTGTCGTCGTCCAACCGCGACGACTACGAAGCGGCCCACGAAGCCGGCTCGAAAATCCTCTCGGTGCGCGACGTGCGTCGCCTTGGCGTCGAGGGTGTGCTGGCGCTGATCCCGCAGAACATCAACTACTACATCACCATCGACATCGACGGTTTCGACCCGTCCATCGCCCCCGGCACTGGCACCCCGAGCCACGGCGGCTTCCTCTACTACGAAGTGCTGGAAATCATCCAGGCCCTGGCCAAGCGCAGCAAAGGCAACATCGTCGGCATGGACCTGGTGGAAGTGGCACCGGTCTACGACCCGACCGGCATGACCTCGATCCTCGCGGCGCAACTGCTGCTCAACAGCATCGGTTTCATCTTCCACGAGCGTGGCAAGGTGCGGGCGGCCGCCGAGAGCGAAACCACTTCAGCCTGATCATCGAAACCAGTGACCCGGCAGGCTCTGACTGCCGGGCAGAGAGAACAAAAATGGACACGATCGTCAAAAGTTACCTGCAAAAATTCGGCGTCAGCGAAGCCACCCAGACCTTCCTCAGCAAGGTCCAGAAAATGTTCATCGGCGGCGCCTGGGTCGAAGCCAGCGACGGCCAGACTTCCGATGTGATCGAACCCTCGACCGAAGGCCTGATCACCCGCATTCCCATGGGCACCACCGATGACCTGGACCGTGCCGTGCAAGCCGCCCGCGCCCAGTTCGACGGTGGCGCCTGGCGTCAGGCCAAACCGGCGGAACGTGAGCGCATGATGCAGCGCCTGGCCGACCTGATTGAGCAGAACGCCGCCGAGCTCGCGGAAATCGAATCGATCGACATGGGCAAATCGGTTGCCTTCGCCAAGGACGTGGACATCCAGGGCACCGTCGATACCCTGCGTTACTTCGCCGGCTGGGCCACCAAGCTCCACGGCCGTACCGTCGAGCCTTCGCTGCCGGGCAATTACCTGGCCTATACCCGCAAGGAAGCGGTCGGCGTGGTCGGCGCCATCGTGCCGTGGAACTTCCCACTGCAAACCATGGCCTGGAAGCTCGGCGCGGCGCTGGCGACCGGTTGCACCGTGGTGGTCAAGCCCGCCGAACTGACTTCGTTGTCGGCCCTGCGTTTCGCTGAACTGGTGCAGGAAGCGGGCATTCCCGACGGCGTGATCAACATCGTCACCGGGCGCGGCAGCGTGGTCGGTGCGGCCATGGCCACCCACCCCGGCATCGACAAACTGACCTTCACCGGTTCGACCCCGGTCGGCCAGACTGTCGGCCGCGCCGCGCTGGATGACATGAAGCGCCTGACCCTCGAACTCGGAGGTAAATCACCGGTCATCGTCTGCGCCGACGCCGACATCCCGGCCGCCGCCCAAGCGGTCGCCAACGGCGTGTTTTTCAACTCCGGACAGGTATGCGACGCCGGTACACGGGCCTATATTCATAGCAGTGTCTACGACGAATTCCTGCGTGAGCTGATCGTCTACACGCGCACCTTGAAAATGGCCCCGGGCCTGGACCCCGACTGCTTCATCGGCCCGCTGGTCTCGGCCCTGCAAAAGCAGCGCGTGACCGAGTACATCGAAACGGGCAAGGCCGAAGGCGCCGAACTGGTCTACGGTGGCCAACCGATCGATGGCCCTGGCTTCTTCGTCGAGCCGACCATCTTCGCCAATTGCCGCAACGACATGCGTATTGTCCAGGAAGAGATCTTCGGCCCGGTGCTGGTCACCGCACCGTTCGACGACGAGGAAGAAGCACTGGCACTGGCCAACGACTCGCCTTACGGCTTGGCGGCGGCCCTGTATTCCAACGACCTGGGCAAGGTGCACAGCCTGATTCCACGTTTGAAGGCAGGCTCGGTCTACGTCAACGCCCACGGCACCCTCGATCCGTCGATGCCGTTCGGTGGCTACAAACAGTCCGGATTCGGCAAGGACCTGGGCGCCGAGCAGCTCGACTACCTGCTCGAAACCAAGGCGGTGTGGATCACGCTGCCAAGCTGACGCTGACCTTGTGTAGGAGCGAGCTTGCTCGCGATGGTCGTTAACGAATACGCGTGCTTGCTGGTTAAACGCGGCGCACTCGAGTTCATCGCGAGCAAGCTCGCTCCTACAGTCCTGTTCGGTTTCAGCAACAACGCCAGGTAGGCACGCGTGAGCTCAGCTCTTGTAGGAGCGAGCTCGCTCGCGAAAGACGTCAGAGCGCCGCGCTCACCCAGGCAGCCCTCGTCATCGTTAACGTTTTTTCGCGAGCAGGCTCGCTCCCACAGGGGAGTCGTTCACCCGAAAGAACGCGGTTATCTCGTCATGATCTTCCAACAATAAGAGTCCATCATGAACACTAACGCCAAGTCCGCCACGAGCGTGTCCAGCCTCGACGAAAAATCCGTCGTCGAGGGGCATTCGATTGACTTCATCCCCGAGAACGAGCGCACCGACAAACTGGCCAGTCAGGGCCCGTTCTGGTTCCTCGGCAATTTCACCTTCTTCACCATGACCATCGGCTTCGTTGGCCCAAGCGTCGGCCTGACCGCGCTCTGGACTACGCTCGCCGGTACGCTGGGCATCATGTTCGGCACATTGTTCATGGCCTTTCACGGTTCCCAGGGCCCGCACCTTGGCCTGCCGCAAATGATCCAGTCCCGCGCGCAGTTCGGCTATCGCGGGGTGATTTTGGTACTGCTCGCAACGCTGTTCGTGTTCGCCGGCTTCAACATCGTCAACCTGGTGCTGATGATGCAGGGGTTGCACACGCTATTCGGGTTCAACCCCGCGGTGATCGCGGTGGCGGTGACCATACCGGCGGCGGTGCTGGCGATTCTCGGCCATGACTGGATGCACCGCAGCTTCAAATGGGCGCTGTACCTGTCGTTGCCGCTGTATGGCTTGGTGACCGTGGCGGTGGTGATGGGCTGGGTGCCGGATGCAGTGCTGCCGGCACTCGCGGAGGGCGAAGTGGCCCGGGAGCCGCTGGGTTTCAACTGGACCGGTTTCATCGCGCAGTTTGCGGCGGCCGCAAGCTACAACATCGCCTATGCGCCTTATGTGTCGGACTACTCGCGCTACCTGCCGAAAAACACCTCCAGCGGCAAGCTGATCGCCGTGGTGTTCCTCGGGGCGTCGCTGTCCGGTGCGTGGATGATTTCCGTGGGTGGCTGGCTGGCCGATCACCTGCACTCCACTGACGTGCTCGTGGCCCTGGGGCAAGTCGGCAACACCGTGTCGCCGCTGGTGGGCACGGCGGTAGTGGTGGTCACCATCCTGGCGTTCCTGCCGGTGATCGCGATGAACATCTACAGCGCCAAGCTGACCACGCTGACCTGCGTCGACTCGATCAAGCACATCGAACCCACCCGCAAGGCACGCATCCTGGCCATCGGCTTCGTGATCCTGCTGCAACTGGGCGTGGCCCTGAGCATCCAGAGTTCCGGCAAAGGCCTGTCGGTGCTGGGGATCTACCTGGTGGTGATGCTGTACTTCCTGGTGCCCTGGACTTCGGTCAACCTCACCGACTACTTCTTCGTGCGCAAGGGCCGATACGCCATCCCGCACTTCTTCATGCCCCACGGCAACATCTACGGCAGCTGGGGGCTGCGCGGTATCGCCGCCTACGCCATCGGTTTTGTCTCGATGATCCCGTTCTTCTACATCTTCGACGGCGTTGAACAACGCGAGGTGTATGTCGGCCCGCTCGCCAAGGCGCTGGGCAGCATCGACATCGCCTGGCTGGTCGGGCTGATCGTGTCGGGCCTGGCGTACTACTGGCTTAGCCGCTCGATCGATCTGAAACGCGAAGAAGCGGTGATCCAGCAGATCGAGAAGAACTCCCCGCAATACACCACCGGCGACACGCTGACCCACAAACAGCAGCCACCGCGGGTATTCACTGAATCGACGGTCGGGAGATAACTATGACCACGCAAAGAATGACCACGCAAAAATACGACTACATCATCATTGGCGCAGGCTCGGCGGGTTGTGTGTTGGCCAACCGTCTGAGTGAAGACCCGGCCACCTCGGTACTGGTCCTGGAATTCGGCGGCAGTGACAAGAGCGTAGTGATCCAGATGCCGAGCGCATTCTCGATCCCGATGAACACCAAGAAGTACAACTGGCGCTACGAAACCGAGCCGGAGACCCACCTCAACGGCCGACGCATTCACTGCCCACGGGGCAAGGTGCTGGGCGGTTCGTCGTCGATCAACGGCCTGGTGTACATCCGTGGTCACGCGCTGGATTTCGACGAGTGGGAATCCCTGGGTGCCGAAGGCTGGGGCTATCGCAACTGCCTGCCGTACTTCAAGCGCGCCGAAAGCTACGAGTCGGGTGGCGACAGCTATCGCGGGCAAACCGGGCCGCTGCATACCACCAACGGCAACCACATGAAAAACCCGCTGTACGGCGCCTGGGTCGAAGCCGGCGCGGAGGCGGGCTACATCAAGACCGAAGACTGCAACGGCTACATGCAGGAAGGTTTCGGTGCCATGCACATGACCGTGAAGAACGGCGTGCGCTGCTCCACGGCCAACGCCTATCTGCGCCCGGCCATGGGCCGTCCGAACCTGACGGTGGTCACCCACGCGATGACTCGCCAGATCATTCTTGAAGGCAAGCGTGCGGTGGGGGTCATGTATGACCACGGCGGCCAGACCCACCAGGTGTATTGCAACCGCGAAGTGCTCATCTCGTCCGGCCCGATCGGTTCGCCGCACCTGCTGCAACGCTCCGGCATCGGCCCGGCGGACGTGCTGCGCAAGGCCGGGATCGGCGTACGCCATGACCTGCCGGGCGTCGGGGAGAACCTGCAGGATCACGCCGAGGTGTACATCCAGTTCGGCTGCAAGGAGCCGGTGACCCTCAACAGCAAGATGGACCCGTTGAGCAAGCTGATGATCGGTCTGCGCTGGCTGCTGTTCAAGGACGGCCTGGGCGCCACCAACCATTTCGAGGCCGGTGGCTTCATCCGCTCGGAGAAGGGCCTGCGCTGGCCGGACATCCAGTTCCACTTCCTGCCGGCAGCGATGCGCTACGACGGCAACAAGCCGATCAAGGGCCACGGTTTCATGGTGCTGACCGGTCCCAACAAGCCGAAAAGTCGCGGCTATGTGCGCGTGCGCTCGGCCGACCCCTACGAGCATCCGGAAATCCGCTTCAACTACCTGGAGCGGGAAGAGGACCGCGAAGGCTTCCGCCGCTGCATTCGCCTGACCCGCGAGATCATCGGCCAGAAAGCCATGGACCGCTTCCGCGACGGCGAAATTGCCCCGGGCGCGCAGGTGACCAGCGATGAAGACCTCGACGCCTTCGTGCGCGACAACCTGGAAAGCACCTACCATCCCTGCGGTTCGTGCCGCATGGGCGAGGATGACATGGCGGTGGTCGATTCCGAATTGCGCGTGCGCGGCATCGCCGGTCTGCGGGTGATCGATTCGTCGGTGTTCCCGACCGAGCCGAACGGCAACCTCAATGCACCGACCATCATGCTCGCCGAGCGTGCGTCCGATCTGGTGCGTGGGGTGAACATGCTGCCGTCAGCGAATGTGCCGGTGGGTCTGGTCGAGGGTTGGGAGAGCAGCCAGCGGACCTCCTTGCCAGGGCGTAACGTCCGCGTCTGATCCAAAAGCAAAGATCGCAGCCTGCGGCAGCTCCTACAGGGAAACACATTCCAATGTAGGAGCTGCCGCAGGCTGCGATCTTTTGATCTTGCCTGGAAAAATATCCCTTCCTATTCCACACCATTGCTAGTCTGTCATTCCTTGAGACCGCAATGGAGCACCCTCATGGCTATTCAGGCCCTGCGCGCCGACGCATCGCACATCGACCAGATCACCCCTTTGTTTGACGCCTACCGGATGTTCTACAAGCAGCCGTCAAACCTCTCGCAATCGCGCGCCTTTATCGCCGAGCGACTCGCCCGGGATGAATCGGTGATTTTTCTTGCCCGGGACACCGACGGTGAAAACCTCGGCTTCGTCCAGCTGTTCCCGACTTTTTCCTCGATCGATGCCCATCGCACCTGGCTGCTCGGTGATCTGTTCACCACGCCCGCCGCCCGGGGCAAAGGCGTCGGCACACTGCTGATGAACACCGCCCGGGATTTTGCGAAGCTGGCCGGCGGCAAAGGCATGACCCTGGAAACCGCCACCGACAACTTCACTGCCCAACGCCTGTATGAATCCCAGGGCTGGGTGCGCGACACCGGCTACTACACCTACTGCCTGGATCTGAAAAAAGACTGACTCAGCGATCCTGCTCGCCAAATACCGGCCGCATGAATGAACGCTCGTAGCTGAGGATGAACTTCCTCTCTTCGGCGTACTTGAACGCCGCGATGCACTGCGGATCGCTCATCGATTGCTGCCGGTAATGTTCGTACGCCGCCAGGCTCGGAAAGGTGAACAGCGCCAGGGCGATATTGTTGGCGCCCTCCGACGGCAAAAAGTAGCCGTGGTGCTGGCCGCCGAATTTTTCCACCAGGGGCATCCACAGCTTGCCGTAGTGCTCGAAGGCGTCGAGCTGGTAGGGGTCGAGTACGTATTTCAGGTAGCAGGTCACCATTGTTTCGTTCCTTGATCAGGTTTGGAGTGCAGGCGCCACTGTAATCAACCGTGGGCGCCCGGCACAGTCGCTTGTTCGACATTGACCGGTAAGTTTGCGCCAGAGGCATGCACTGGCGGCCCCGCACTATCGGTTCAGTCAATAGTCACCATCAAGAATCGCAAGTTCTGTTTTTGGCGCAAAGGCGGAAAATCGCCTGCATTGAACACGCTGCTCAAGGAACCTGCGCGATGAAAATCTTGACCCGACTGGCTGTGATTGCCCTGTTGCTGGGCAGTGTTGCATCCACCGCATCGGCCTACGCCGAGGACGCACGCGCCTGCCATCTGCCGCCCATCACCGGGAGCCAGGGCGGGTTGCAATACGGGCAGACGGTCGGGGTGCTCTACAGCGAAAACACCGTGGAAAACTTGCAATACCTTGAGCAATACCACTCGGTGGCCGTGAATGGCGCGAAAAACGCACTGGATGCGCGGATTCGCCAGGCGTTCGTCAACAGCTCCGATCCGGACCTGGCCATCGACTGGCTGATGACTTCGTTGCACCACACCTTTGTGTCGGTAACGGTCTACGACAACCTCGATGCCCTGGTGCAGGCCCACCCGGATGTAGTGGTGATGCTCGATACCCACAACCAGTTGCTGACCCAGCGTAACGATCGGGTCGAGGCGCGTTTCGCCGCGCGGTTCTACGACGCCAGCCTGCAGTACATCGGCAAGGCCGAAGGCACGGTGGAAAAACAACTGCCGTCGGTGTGGGTGCATGACAAGACCGCCCCCGAGATCGCCGCGCAAATCGAACAGCAACGCGACCTGCAACTGACCGCGCTGAAACAGTTCGATGCGTCGTTGAAGGCGCTGGTAACCGCCGGATTGACCGCAGCAACCAATTAATCAGCCCTGCGTCCATTGAACGGTGGGCAACCCAATTCACTGTTGATTTCTTTTCAGGACCTGATTCATGCGCACTTTTCTTGCCCCGACCCTGGCCTTCGCTTCGATGTTGCTGGCCGGTTGTGCCACGCCGAACGATCCGACGCTGACCTTGCAGACGTCAAAGTCGCCCGAGGAGTACACCCATTGCGTGGTGCCGAAGTTGCAGCACGATGCGCTGGTGCCCACGGTGTCACAGACTCAGCGCAGCTACCGGATCGTCGTACCGAGCAAAGTGGCGGCGGACAACGTGCTGGAAACCTACAAAGCCTCGAACGGCGGCAAGGTGTTCCTGTACGAGCGCAAGCTGCTGGCGTCGGCGTTCGTGCCGTCGACGTTCGAGCGAGTGGCGCAGGAGTGTTTGTAAGCAGAATTTCAGGCAAAAAAAAGCCACCAGAATTGGCAGCAGAAAGTTAAAGCACGCATTGAATGGCTTGAGTATGACGCCCGGTTCATGACGATTCGATGACGGCTTGATGGCCATTCATCAGGATGCCGGTAATTCGCTGACTGCCGACCAATTGTGGCGAGGGAGCTTGCTCCCGCTGGGTTGCGAAGCGACCCCAAAATCAGGCAGTGCGATTTGCCAGACAAACTGCACTGAATGATTTTACGACTGCTGCGCAGCCGAACGGGACGGTGCGGCGATCCGACAAGCCCCCTCGCCACAGGTCTTGTGTTGAGTCAGTAAATCTCCGGCACGATGATTTCCTGCGGCACAGGCCCCCGCGAATAGTCTTTCTGACGCACCCGTTGGGGCAATTCGATCACCGGCAGCTCGACTTCTTCATAAGGCATCTGGCTGAGCAGGTGATGAATGCAGTTGAGTCGGGCCTTCTTCTTGTCGTCGGCCTGCACCACCCACCAGGGCGCTTCGTCGATGTGGGTGCGCTCGAGCATGATTTCCTTGGCCTTGGTATAGGCCTCCCAGCGGCGGCGCGACTCCAGGTCCATGGGGCTGAGCTTCCACTGCTTGAGCGGGTCGTGAATGCGGCTGAGAAAGCGCAGGTTCTGCTCCTGGTCGGAAATCGAGAACCAGTACTTGATCAGCTGGATGCCGGAACGGGCGAGCATGCGCTCGAATTCCGGCACGGTGCGGAAGAACTCTTCGTACTGGTCGTCATTGCAGAACCCCATGACCTTCTCGACCCCGGCGCGGTTGTACCAGCTGCGGTCGAACAGCACGATTTCCCCGGCGGCGGGCAAGTGCGAAACGTAGCGCTGGAAATACCACTGCGTACGCTCGCGGTCGTTGGGCGCGGGCAGGGCGGCCACCCGGCAAACCCGGGGGTTGAGGCGCTGGGTAATGCGCTTGATTACACCACCCTTGCCGGCGGCATCGCGGCCTTCGAACAGGATCACCACCTTGTGCCCGGTTTTCACCACCCAGCTCTGCAATTTCACCAGTTCGCCTTGCAGGCGAAACAGTTCGGCGAAGTAACGGCGCCGGGCTTCTTTCTCGCTGCCATCCTCGATGTGTTCATCGAACAGTGCGTCCAGGTTGTGTCCGTCTTCCGATAATTCCAGTTCCAGCTCCTCGTCACTGATATCGAGCAGCTCGCGGTGGATGCGCTGGATCAAGGTGTCCTGATTGGAAAGCATGGTGAGACACTCGCGTCATGGGTGGTACGGCCGATCCTGGTCACAGTTTGTTACGAAGTGGTGATGCCAGGCGGTGTCATCTGGGTGTCATCGAAGCCATGGCAAGATCCTCGCAATCCGTCTTGAGTGCCCGACGGCCGCCAGTCCGCCGGTAGATGAATGTGCAAGGAACCCCCTATGAAAGACGCCCCGCTGTTTGCCGCCATCGACCTGGGTTCCAATGCGTTTCGCCTGATGATTGGCCAGTCGGTGAGACGGAACCAGCAGATGGTCATCCAGGAAGTGAAGACCCTGCGTGAGCCGGTGCGTCTGGCCGAAGGCCTGCAGGGCGGGGCGCTCGATGAGTTGGCGCTGGACCGTGGCTGGCAGGCGATGGCGCGATTCGGCAAGAAGTTGCGTGGTTTCGAGGCCGGGCGCGTGCGGGCGGTGGCCACCAGCGCCGTGCGCGAAGCGGACAACGCGCCGCTGTTCCTGGCCAGTGCCGAACGCCACTTGGGCTTTCGCATCGACGTCATTTCCGGTCACGAAGAGGCGCAACTGGTTTACGCCGGCGTGGCCCACACCTTGCCGGCGCAAACCACGCGGCTGGTGGTGGATATCGGCGGTGGCTCCACGGAAATGATCATCGGTCGTGGCGACCAATTGCTGGTCACCGAGAGTATTGCCATCGGCAGCGGCACCTTCGGTGCGCATTACTTCCACGGCGGGCGGATCATGGCCGAAGCGCTATTGGAAGCCGAACGCGCGGCTACCGTGCAATTCGAACGCATTGCCCGCCGTTATCGCGCCATGGGCTGGCAGCAGGCGGTCGGCTCCTCCGGGACGGCGCGGATGCTGGCCAAGGTGCTCAAGGCCAATGACCTCAATGATGACGGCCAAAGCGGCATCACCTACGGCGGCCTGTTGCGCCTGTCGCTGCGCCTGCTGGAAGTCAAACATGTAAAACACCTCAAGCTGGCCGGTTTGCCCACCCATCGCCTGAGCATTTTGCCCGGCGGCCTGGTGGTGATGCTG
Organism: Pseudomonas sp. GV085; assembly: GCF_003050925.1. Taxonomy (GTDB): domain Bacteria; phylum Pseudomonadota; class Gammaproteobacteria; order Pseudomonadales; family Pseudomonadaceae; genus Aquipseudomonas. Next base: position 81,886 of record NZ_QAOV01000008.1, read on the forward strand.
GCGGCGTTCAAGGTGTTCGGGATCACGCACATGATTGCGTCTGAACCGGGTTTGCGGTTCGGCGTGCTGCATGGATTGATGAGCAAACACTAAAGTCCGCCAGCCGAGGTAAACCCATGACCGACCCCCGTCGCGTGCTGTTTGTCTGCGCCCGAAACGATGTCCGTTCACCTATGGCCGAAGCCCTGTTGCGTCACATTGATCCTGCCGACTTCCAGGCCTTCAGCGCCGGGCTCGAGGCCAGCGAGATCGATCCACGCACGTTCGAATCCCTCGATCACATCGGAGTCGATGCCAGCGGCTTGCGCAGCAAGTCCCTCGAAGACTTCGAAGGCCAGGCATTCGACTACGTCATCACCCTGTGCGACAAGTCATCCGAAGAGGCCTCACGCATGCCGTTTACCGGTGAAGTGATGGTCTGGAGCTTCGAAGACCCGACCACCAGCGAAAGACACGACCCGTTCCGCCATACCCTCCAGGAAATCGGCGACCGCATCAAAATGTTCGTCACCGTGAAAACCCGCCCCGTGCCCCAGGCGCCGTCAGTCAGCGATTCCTGAAAACTTTGGAGCACCGTCTACCCTCATCGGTCACAACCATCATGATGAGGGTCGAAACGGTGATGAAAACGGAAAAGGTTGAAACAAACGAAGCCTCGGCGCTGATCGACGAACGAATCCGGGAACTGGCCGACTGGCGCGGCGAAACCCTGGCCCACGTCCGCAAGATCATCCGCCAGGCCGACCCGCAGGTGATTGAAGAGTGGAAGTGGCGCGGCGTGCCGGTGTGGTCCCATGCCGGCATCATTTGCACCGGCGAGACCTACAAGCAGGTGGTGAAGATGACCTTCGCCAAGGGCGCTTCGCTTGATGATCCGTCGAAACTGTTCAATGCAAGCCTTGAAGGCAATACCCGGCGTGCCATCGATATTCGCGAGGGCGAGCAGGTCGATGAAGCGGCGCTGAAGGCATTGATTCAGGCGGCCATGGCGCTCAATACCTCGCGCAACAAGTCAAAAAAATAAGCCACTACACAGAACCTGTGGGAGCGGGCTTGCCCGCGAAGAGGCCATCACATCCAACAGAGAAGGTGATTGATACATCGCTATCGCGAGCACGCTCGCTCCCACAGGGATTGCGTCCATTTGACCACTTGGGATATCCCCGACCACCGTGTTCCAATAGCCATCCAGCAACACCCAACTGGAAACGGAACATGAAGAAAATCGCCGCCCTGACCCTCGCCCTGGCGCTCACCGCTGGCCTGCTCAGCACTTCCACCCTTGCTGCGGGCGATGTCCAGGCCGGGGAGAAAGTGTTCAAGCGCCTCTGCAGCGGCTGCCACCAGATCGGCGAATCGGCTCGCGCCTTCTTCGGCCCGCAGCTCAATGGCGTGATCGGTCGTCACTCCGCCGTCACCACGGACTACGTGTATTCCGACGCGATGAAGTCCGCCAACCTGGTCTGGGACCGCGAAACCCTGATCGCCTACCTCGAAGCGCCGAAGAAAGTCGTGCCCGGCACCCGCATGATTTTCTGGGGCCTCAGCGACCCGGAAAAAATCGAAGACCTGCTGGCCTACCTGCAAACCTTCCCGGCGCAATGATCGACCGGCTGTCTGAACTCTACCCGTAGTGCAAGGGGGGCAGTTCGACATCGACGCAATCTCCGCGGGCGGAGGCGGTATTCACTGCGTGACCAGTCATCAGCCGATGGTGTGAAGTTTCCAGGTTGTACACAAAATCTGTAGGAGCGAGCCTGCTCGCGATGGCGATGGGTCAGTGAACAACATATTGACTGACACTCCGCCATCGCGAGCAGGCTCGCTCCTACAGGGATTTTGGTGAATCAGGAAGTCAGGCCTTGCTGTCCTTCAGATAAGCACCGAGGCGCCGCCCCATTTCCTCACCCAACGCCTGCAAGCCACTGAGCGGCCGCACCATCACTTCAAACTCGACAATCTTGCCCTGTTCGTTGAAGCGGATCATGTCGATGCCCTTGAGCTCTTTCCCGCCGACCCTGGCGCTGAATTCGAGAATCACGTTCAAGCCATCCGCCGTCGTCAGCTCGCGGTGGTAGGCAAAATCCTCGAACACGCTCATGACCGTGTTGAGGATCATCGACACCACTGGCGCCCCGGGATAGGGCGTGTGTGCCATTGGCGAACGGAACACCGCCTGCGGATCGAGCAATTCAGGCAAGCCGCTCAAGTCGCGGTTGCCGATCATCGCGTGCCACTGTTTCAGGGACGCTGCGACATTGGGGTTCAGGTTCAGCTCAGACATCTTCAACTCCTGTTTTTATTGTTGTGGTGCGAAAGCGTTGGTCGATCACCCAGGCGGCATCGTCGGCCCATTGACGTTATCGCCCAGCAATACACAGCTCCCCAGTCGCACGAATCATCGCCTGGCCATGCAGGTAATCCTTGATCAGCGCGGAGCGTTCGGTGGCCAGCCATTGCGGGCAGTTCGGGTCTTTGCGGTAGGGCAGGAACGCGGCGTACTGTTGGAGCAGCAGGTTTTGCAATTTGTCGAGCTTGGGCCGGATGTCGTTAATGAGGTCCGGCCGTGGCGTGTCCGGTGCCTTGTGCGCCGCTTGCCATTGTGCGAGCCGGCCGTATTGCACCAGTTTGCTGGCTTCGATCTGGGCGGCGATGAGGTCGGCGACATCGTCGGGGTCGAGCTTGCGCTGGGTGGCCTGCTGGCGGGCGTTGGCGATGACTTGCGCTTCCCGGGCGTTGTCCTGGACCGGTTTGCCGCTGTCCCACTTGGTCAGCGCCACCAGCTCGCTGATGTACAACCGCTCATTCATCGTTGCCAGCAAAGGTTGCAAGGCATCGGGCGCCGGGGGCGGCGTGCTGGCCAGGGCACCGCCAGCGAACAAGCCGAACAGGGCACAGGTCAGCCAGTGCGGCAGGCGAGGGGAACGGGGCATGGGTGGAATCTCCTTGGGCGCAAAAATCACTCCGGCTTGTGTATCACAAGTGCAGCCAGGGAACGATAGGGTGCGAAGGATTCAGCCCAGCAGTCGTTCAATCTGCGCCAGTTCCCAGGTGCTGAGCAAACTCACCGGGTCGGTACCGAAGCGCTGTCCGCTGTCGAACGCATACTCGCGGCCATCGGGGCTTTGGCCGTGCAGGCAGTGGCGCAAGTGGCCGGCGTCGACGTCGAGCGTCAGGCGCCAGCCGTCGATGTCGACCCGTACTGACTCGCAAGCGTCGTCGACTCGCTTGAAGGTGCAAATGCCTTGGGCGGCGTCGCGCAACGGCTGGTAAACCTCGCGGGCGGTGAGGGTGGGCATAGTGGCCTCGGGTGTGAAATCAGGGAGGCACAGGATAGATCATCGGCGTGCATAAAAGCCTGGCTGATAAGGCCCGGACTCTGTAGGAGCGAGCTTGCTCGCGATGGACTTAAGAGCGCCGCGTTTAGCCAGTAAACACGCGTTATCGTTAACGACCATCGCGAGCCAGCTCGCTCCTACAGGGTACTCATTGCTCGCTCTATTTGCGGTTCAACGCCGCCTCCGCCGCAGCAATTTCAGCCTGGCGCTTGACGATCATGTCGCCCACCGGCGGCCCCTGGAACCGCCGGGCTTCAAAACCGAACCAGACGATGGCGGTCAGCACCAGGAAGCTGATGGTGATGTACAACGCCCAATCGTTCGGTGGCTGAATGCCGATGACGAAAATGATGATCATCGACAGGATCGAGAGAATGGCGAACACCGAGTACCAGAAACGGCCCATGTTCCATGGCCCCATGGTCGGCCACTTCGAAGTCCCAAAGGTAAACAGGCCGAGCACGATGGGAATGGCGAAGGAAAAAAACAGGAAGATCACCGTGCAGGACACCACGATCGTATAGACCGGTGTTGCCCCGACCGAGATCACCGACGAGCCCCAGTCGAACAACACCGCGAGGGTGGCACCGGTCCAGATCGCCGCGACCGGGCTGCGATGGGTCGATGAGACCGAGGCCAGGGCTTTGGAGCAGGGCAGGCCGCCGTCCCGGGAGAAGGCGAAGATCATGCGCGAAACCGAGGTGACCGTGGCCAGCCCGCAGAGCACCTGCGAGATGAAAATCGCCACGTAAAGCGCGAGCTTCAATGTCGGGTTGACCTGGGTGTTCATCGCCCAGAAAAACACGTTCCAGCCTTGCCTGGCCGCCTCGTCCATGTTCGGCAGCATCAGCACGAACGCGCTGAGCATCAGCCAGCCGAACAGCAACGACCAGACCACCGACATGACCATGCCGCGCGGCACCGACATGGCTGCATTGCGGGTTTCCTCGGAGGTATGCGCAGAGGCGTCGTAGCCGGTGATGGTGTAGATCGGCAACAGCAGGCCGAGCATGAAAATCCAGCCGTTGGAGACCTGCGGCCAGACGCTGCCGCCCACCTCGCCGGAATAGTTGTTGAAGGTCCACAACCGCGCGAATTCGTAGCTGGGCGCCGACATCAGGCAGACGATGGTCAGGGCCAGCGCCGTGGCGAAGATCAGGTAACCGGAGAAGTCGGTGAGCTTGGCCGTCAGGCCGATCCCCAGGTGGTTACACAAGGCCTGCAGGCCGGTGAGGATCGCCAGGAAAATCACCCGGACCGTGGTCGTGTCCTCCATGCCCAGAGCCGGTCCGAAGGCGCCGAAAAAGAAGTAATAGGTGCCGACGTTGATTGCGCCCAGCACCGTGACCAGCCCCAGCAGGTTGAACCACGCGGTCAGCCAGCCTGTGAAGCGGTTACCGAGAATCGAGCCCCAGTGGTACAGGCCGCCAGCGGTGGGGTAGGCCGAGGAAATCTGCGCCATGGCCATGGCGAACACCCCGGAGATCAGGCAGCCGATCGGCCAGCCGATGCCGATGGAGATACCCCCCGCGCCCGAGGTGCACTGGGCCAGCGAGTTGATGCCACCCGAGAGGATGCAGATGATCGAAAAGGAAATCGCAAAGTTGGAGAAAACTCCCATTCGTCGTGAGAGTTGCTGGGCATAGCCCATGCTGTGCAGCACCTTGACGTCATTGTCTTGCGCTTCGGTGCCCGGCTGGCTTGCTGGGTTCATGATGTGTGCCCCTTCAGGTTTTGGACAGGCCGAACTGAGCCGCCGTAGGCTCGACCTTGGTTTTCTGTAGGAGCGAGCCTGCTCGCGATGGACTTGAGGATGACGCGGGGTGTCAGGCTCCCCCGCGTCATCGTTGACGTTCATCGCGAGCAGGCTCGCTCCTACAGACGGCCGTGAAATGCCGCGTCGAAAATCCTTGCCACACCGTCCCGGGTCAATGGCAGCGGGTTGCCGCCGGCGCAGGGGTCGACAATCGCCATGTCCGCGATCAGGTCGGCCTGCCGGTCATCCACGCCCAGTTCCACCAGGGTATGGGGTACGCCGATGTCCTTGCGCAGCTTGAGCACGAAGGCCATGAAACTGTCGAAGCCGGGGGAGGGCAGGCGCAGGTACGCCGCCAGGCGGGTGATGCGCTCCTCGATGGCCGTACGATTGAACTGCAGGACATAGGGCATGAAGGTGGCATTGGTCATGCCGTGATGGGTGTCGTATAGCGCGCCCACCGGATGCGAGAGCGCATGCATCCCGCCCAGGCCTTTCTGGAAGGCCGTGGCGCCCATCGCCGCCGCCGCGAGCATTTGCGCGCGCGCCTCGAGGTCCGACGGCGTGTGTACCGCCTTCACCAGCGAATTGGCCACCAGGCGCATGCCTTCCACGGCAATGCCGTCGGCCAGGGGGTGAAAGCCGGGGGCGCAGTAGGCTTCCAGGCAATGGGATAACGCATCCATGCCAGTGCCGGCGGTGACCTTGGCGGGCATGCCGACCGTGAGGGCCGGATCGCTGATCACCACGCGCGGCATCATTTTCGGGTGGAAGATGATGCGTTTGGTGTGGGTGCTCTCGTCGATGATCACCGCCGCACGACCGACTTCGGAACCGGTTCCCGCCGTAGTCGGCACGGCAATGATCGGGGCGATGCGGCTGTCGTCGGCGCGGGTCCAGTAGTCGCCGATGTCCTCGAAATCCCAGACCGGGCGGGTCTGGCCGCTCATGAAGGCAATCAGCTTGCCCATGTCCAGGCCACTGCCGCCGCCGAACGCGATCACGCCGTCGTGCTGGCCGGCACGCCAGGCGTCGAGCCCACCGGCCAGGTTGGCTTCCACCGGGTTGGGTTTGAGATCACAGAACAGCGCCACGCCAAGACCGGCGGCGCGCAACGCATCCAGTGCCGCCGCGGTGATCGGCGCACGCGCCAGGCCGCTGTCGGTCACCAGCAAGGGGCGCTGGATGCCCTGGCTGCGACAGACGTCGGCCAGCTCGGCGATGCGCCCGACACCGAACCGAACGCTCGTGGGGTAGTTCCAGTTTCCTGTCAGGTTCATGGTCTACACCTCGTGACGCAGATGAAAGGATTTGGCCCGGGTCAGGTGCTCGTAGCCCAATGGCGACAGGGTGACGCCGCGCCCGCTGTTTTTCACGCCGGTCCAGGCCAGAGCCGGGTCCAGATAATCGCAGCGGTTCATGAAAACCGTGCCGGTGGCGATCTCGTTGCCCAGGCGTTCGGCCGCCGCGAGGTCCCGGGTCCAGATGGAAGCGCTGAGCCCGAACTCGCTGTCGTTCATCAAGGCGATGGCTTCTTCATCGCTGGTCACCGGCATGATGCCGACCACCGGGCCAAAGCTTTCGTCGCGCATGACCGACATTTGATGGGTGACATCGACCAGGACCTGCGGCGCGAGGTAGGCGCTGCCCGGTACGTCGGCGGGAAATGCCTGCGGATCGATCAGCGCCGTCGCGCCCTGGGCCAGCGCTTCGGCGATCTGGCCACGAACGAAGAAGGCGGCGCCCGGTGTCACCAGCGGGCCGAGGGTGGTGGCTTCGTCCAGCGGGTTGCCCAGCACGTATTGGCGGGTCAATTCGGCGAAGCGCTCGACAAACACCGGGAAGATTTTCTGGTCGACATAAATGCGTTCCACGGCACAGCAACTCTGCCCGGAATTGAAGAAGCTGCCGTCCACCAGATTTTCCACCGCCTGTTCAAGGTTGGCGTCTGCCCGGACATAGGCCGGGTCTTTTCCGCCGAGCTCCAGGCCCATGCCGAGAAATTGTCCGCTGGCGACGCTTTCCATGACTTTGCCAGCCTCCACGGAACCGGTGAAGTTCACTTGCTGCACGCGCCCGCAAGCAATGATCGCCCCGGTCGACACATGGTTGAGCAGCAGATTCTGGAACAGCCCTTCGGGCAGTTTTGCGCGACGCATGGCCTCGGCGAAACGCTCGCCCACCAGCAGGGTTTGCGACGCGTGCTTGAGGATCACGCTGTTGCCGGCCATCAGCGCCGGGATGATCGTGTTCACCGCCGTCAGGTAGGGGTAGTTCCACGGGGCGACCACCAGCACCGTGCCCAGCGGCTCGCGTTTGATGTAGCGTCGAAAACCCGCCTTGGGCGCAGGCTCTACAGCGGCCAGGGCCTGTGGAGCGATGGCGATCATGTGTCGGGCGCGTTCGGCAAAACCGCGCAGCTCGCCGGCGCCGTAACGCACCGGGCGGCCCATCTGCCAGGCCAGCTCCGGCACGATGTCCGCCTGCATCGACAGCATCGCGTCCACCGCGGCACTGCAATAAGCCGCACGCTCGCTCAGTGAGCGGCGTTGCCATGACGCCTGTGCATTGGCAGCGGCCGTCAGTGCCTGCTCGACCTGCTGCGCATCGGCCACCTCGCGTTCGACATACACCCGGCCATCGACCGGGGAGATCAGTTGTACCTTCTCAGTCATGATGTTCTCAGTAGCGCTCGAAACCGCGCTGCAATTCCCAGTCGGTGATTCGCCGGTCGTACTCCTTCTGCTCCCACTCGGCGGTGTGCACGTAATGGTCGACCACCTCATCGCCGAACGCCTTGCGCAACATGCCGGAGGTTTTGAGTGCGACGCTCGCCTCGCGCAGGGTCTTGGACACTTCCGGCAAATGCTCATCGAGGTAGGCATCGCCTTCGAACGGTGGCGCCAGGTCGAGCTTCTCGTCGATACCGGCAAGGCCTGCCGCGATCAACGCGGCGAAGGCCAGGTAGGGATTGAGGTCGGCACCGCCGATGCGGCATTCGATGCGGATGGCCTTGCTGCCTTCGGCACACAAACGGAAGCCGGCGGTGCGATTGTCGCGGCTCCACACTGCCCGCGTCGGCGCAAAGGTGCCAGCCTGGAAGCGCTTGTAGGAGTTGATATAAGGCGCGAGAAAACAGGTGATGTCGTTGGCGTACTTGAGCTGCCCGGCGACCCAGGCCCGCATCAGTTTTGACATGCCGAACTCGGCTTTTGCGTCGAAGAACAGCGGCTTTTTGGCGTTCTTGTCCCACAACGAATTATGGATGTGACTGCTGGAACCGGCGGCGTCGTAGCGCCACTTGGCCATGAACGTGATCGCCTTGCCCTGCAACTGCGCGATCTCCTTGCAGGCGTGCTTGATGATGACGTGGTGGTCGGCCATGGTCATGGCATCGGCGTAGCGGATGTTGATCTCTTCCTGCCCCGGGCCCCATTCACCCTTGGAGTTTTCCACGGGAATGCCCGAGGCCTGCAAATGCTTGCGAATCGCCCGCAGCACCGGCTCTTCGCGGGTGGTCTGGAGGATGTTGTAGTCCTCGATGTAATGGCCGGCGGTTTTCGGTTTGTGATAGTTGCGCTGGTGGATCGCCTCGTAACTCTCGTCGAACAGGTAGAACTCGAGTTCCGAGGCAAACATGCCGGTATAGCCACGCTCGCGCAGGCGCTCGACCTGCTTTTTCAGAATCGCCCGCGGGCTGTGGGGCAGGTCCTGGCGATGGTGATGATCGAGCACGTCGCACAGCACCAGTGCCGTGCATTCAAGCCAGGGCACGCGCCGCAGGGTAGACATGTCGGGCTTGAGCACGAAATCGCCGTAACCCTTGCTCCAACTGGCCGCGGCGTAACCCGGCACCGGCTCCATGTCGATGTCATCGGCCAGCAGGTAGTTGCAGCAGTGGGTTTCTTCGTGGCCGCTGTCGATGAAAAACTCGACCTGGAAGCGCTTGCCGACCAGGCGCCCCTGCATGTCGACCATGCAGACCAGCACGGTATCGATTTCGCCGGCAGCCGCGGCGCGCTTGAGTGCATCAAAGCTGAGGAGGGGCTCGGTCATCACGGCAATCCTGCGTGAAAGGTTGGGGCCTGTCTGGGATAGCTGTTGCAGACGCTCTCCAGAAAAACCCAAAACCTGCAGAACCGAGCATCGTGAGCAACAAGTTGCTCAAAGCTTAGCCTACCCTGTAGGAGCGAGCTTGCTCGCGATGGACTTGAAGACACCGCGTTTAATCAGAAAACCCGCGTCATCGTTGACGACCATCGCGAGCAAGCTCGCTCCTACAGGGTAAGGCTGGTCGTCTTCACTCGGGCAATCCCGCCAGCCGCAGTCCATCGACGAAACGGGTGAAGTCCTCAGGCCGTTGAATGGGCAGCCAGTCCTTGAGGGTGCCCAGGCGCAAAGACGAATCCAGCTTTTGCAGACGCTGCATCGCCGACTTCGCTTTTTCCATTTGACCGCCGAGCGCATGACTGGCCGCCACCAGCGCTGCCGCGACCAGCAGGCTGGGCAGGTTGCCCAGGGCCTTTTCCGCCCAGTCCGCAGCGGTATCGAAGTGCCCGGCGAAGAAATGCGCGAGCGCCATCCCGACCTGCATCCTGAACATTTCCGGATCCAGCGGACTCAAGCGAACGGCATGCTGCAAATGCTCGATGGCAGCGTCCGTTTCACCGTGCAGCGCCCGCAGGATACCGCCCAGGAACCAGGCGGGGGCGAGGTTGGGATTGAGCAGGCGCGCCCGGTCGAGCAGCGCAATGCCGCCGTCGACTTCGCCAGCGAGATGAGCAAGGGCATGTCCGCCGCGCGTCAGTGCAACCGCATCATCGCGGCCAAGGGCTACCGCCAGACGCGCCAGCCGTATGCCCTCGGCGATTTCTGCAGGCCGGTCGGTCATCCAGCCATTGAGCTTGCGCCAGAAATGGCACCAGGCGGCCATGCCATAGGCCGAGGCAAACTCCGGATCGAGTTCGATGGCCTGGTAGAACATCGGCAGCGCCTGCTCGATGGCTTCCCGGGTGCCGCTGTGCAGTTTGGCCATGGCGCGCAGGTAATAGTCGTAGGCGTCCAGGCTTTCCGTCGGCTTGCGCTTGGCGCGTTCGATTTCCGCCCGTTCCAGTTGCGGCGCGATCGCGCCGACGACGCTTTCGGCGATCTGGTCCTGCAGTTCGAAGATATCGTCGAGCAGGCCTTCGAAGCGCTCTGCCCAGATGTGCGCCCCGCTTGTCGCGTCGATCAGTTGTCCGGTAATGCGCACCTTGTTCCCGCACTTGCGCACGCTGCCTTCGAGCACGTAGCGAACGCCCAGCTCCAGGCCAACGCCCTGGGCGTCCACGGCCTGGCCCTTGTAGGTAAAACTGGAATTACGCGCGATGACGAACAGCCAGCGAATACGCGACAGGGCGGCGATGATGTCCTCCACGACGCCATCGGCGAAGTATTCCTGCTCCGGATCGCCGCTCAGGTTCTGGAAGGGCAGGACGGTAATCGAGGGTTTTTCCGGCAGGACGAGCGTAGAGGAGGGGATTTGTTTCGTGTCAGCGCTCGAGCGTTCATCGATGTCAGGCTGTCGCGCTTGCCCGGTCATGTTGCCGTTGATCTGGCCAACGAAGCGGTAGCCCTTGCGGGCGACGGTGCGCACCAGGCGCTGCTCTTCACCGGTGTCACCGATGGCCTTGCGCACCGCATTGATGTGGCTGGTGATCGTCGATTCGGAAACGATCCGGCCGCTCCACACCGCCTTGAGCAATTCGTCCTTGCTGAGGACCCGATCGGGATTGCTGACGAACAGCAGCAACAGGTCGAAGACCTGCGGGCCGACGGCCACGACCTGCCCGCGCAAGGTCAGCTCCCGGCGCTCCTGATCGAGTACGTAGTCTTCAAACGCGAATGACAAGATGAGCATCCCCTGGCGCAGCGCCCTCAACGCCGTGTCCCAGGCGGCTGGCGGTTGGTAACTGGGGAGGATGATACGGCAGCTCGACACCCGCTGCACCGTCCGCGCCAGGGCGTGCTGGACGATCAGCCTCTTCTTTGGACATAAATCCAAGCGTTCGCCAAGGTAAACCCAAGCCCGGCGCAAGGACTTGCCTCACCCGTGCAGGCAATCTTTCTCTACACCGACGCAATGGTTGCAGTCGACAAGTGGAGAAAAGTCATGAAGATCGTCGTCATCGGAGGCTCCGGCCTCATCGGATCGAAACTTGTGAACACCCTGCGCGAGCGCGGCCATGATGCGCTCGCCGCCAGTCCCAGCACGGGCGTGAACAGCATCACCCGCGAAGGCCTGGCCGCAGCGATGGATGGTGCTGATGTGGTGGTCGACGTGGCGAACGCGCCGTCGTGGGAGGACCAGGCCGTTCTCGATTTCTTTGAAACGTCGAGCCGTAACCTGCTGGCCGCCGAAGCCGCTGCCGGGGTTCGTCATCATGTTGCCCTGTCGATTGTCGGCAGCGAACGGCTTCCCGATACCGGCTATTTCCGGGCCAAGGTCGCACAGGAAGCCCTTATCAAGGCGTCCGGCATGCCTTACACCATTCTACGTGCCACGCAGTTCTCCGAGTTTGCCGGTGGCATTGTCCAGTCGTTCGCCGTTGGCGATGAGATTCATGCTTCGCCGGCGCTGATCCAGCCGATTGCGTCTGACGACGTGGTGGCGGCGTTGGCCGATGTCGTACTGGCTGCACCGGTCAATGGCACGGTTGAAGTCGGCGGCCCGGAAACCATGCCGATCGACGAGATGGCCAGGCGCTTTCTGCGAGCGACCCAGGACAACCGCAAGGTCGTACCGGACGTGCATGCGCGTTACTTCGGTGCCGTGCTCAACGATCAATCGCTGGTCACCGGCAAGAACGCACGCCTGGGCGCGATCCGCTTCGACGACTGGCTGGCCCGGTCGACAGCGCAGTAACGGATCTCACCCTCGCATTCCCCTACGAATCCAGGAGAAATCCCATGGTTACCCGATTGCTAATGGCCGCTGTCTTTGCAGCACTCTCGATCAGCGCCGCATCGGCCGCCGAGCCACCCCCCGGCAAGGTGACGGTGGTGTTCGACCGTCCCATTCCCAACATCCCTGGCAAGAGCATGAGGGGCGTGGTCGTCGAGTATGGGCCGGGTGCCGCGTCGCCGGCCCACACCCATCCGAAAACCGCCTTCATCTATGCAACGGTGCTGGAGGGCGCGTTTCGCATCGAGGTCAAAGGTCAGCCGGAAAAGGTCTACAAAGTCGGCGAAAACTTCGTAGAGGAGCCGGGTTCCGTGCACCTGGTCAGCGCCAACGCCAGCGACACCCAACCGGCGCGCCTGTTGGCGGTGTTCGTCCTCGACACCGAAGAAAAGGTACTCGTGACACCCATCAAACAGTGAGCCGATCAACGCGCTCATGAAGGCTCGACAGCCGGGCGGCAGATCCTGCCGCCCGGCTGTCTGGTTCTTGGCACTGAACAGGAAATCAAAAAATGAACTCGCTCCAGGACAAGGCCGCCATTGCCACCGGCGCAAGTAGCGCAACGCCTGTGGTCGTGGTGCGGCGCAGCAAGCGCAAGACCATCGGCCTGTTGCTGTGCGTCGCGGCCTTGATGGTCGTGGCGGTTTGGGGAGCCATGGCGTTTTCCAGTGGCGTGACCTCGACCGACAACGCCTATGTCCGTGGTGACGTCACCTCACTGGCCGCGAAAGTCGCCGGCTATGTCACGGCGGTCGAGGTCGAAGACAACCAGGCCGTGCGTGCCGGTGATGTGCTGTTTCGTATCGATGACCGCGACTATCGCGCCAAACTCGCGCAAGCCGAGGCCAATGTCAGCGCCGCCCAGGCGCGACTGACCCATGTCGATGCGCAGATCCAGCTTCAGCATGCGCTGATCAGGCAGGCCGAAGCACAAAGGCGCTCGGCCACCGCCGACATGAGCCTGGCGGCCAAGACCCACGACCGCAGCCGCAAACTGATCATCAGCAACGCGGTGAGCCAGGCCCTGGTCGATGAAACCGGCACAGCGCAATCCAGAGCCGTGGCCTCGGTGTCGGCCGCCTCGGCCACGGTCGAGGCGCAACAGCAACGCATCGCGGTGTTTGTCGCCGAGCGCGAGGCCGCCGTGGCCGCCGTGACCCAGGCACAGGCCGCGCGCGATCTTGCCCGGATCGATCTCGATCACACCGTGGTACACGCGCCGGTGGATGGCGTGGTCGGTAACCGTCAGGTTCGCCTCGGCCGTTTCGTCACACCGGGCGTATCCCTGCTCGATATCGTGCCGGTCAACGATGTGTGGGTGGTGGCGAACTTCAAGGAAACCCAGCTTGAACATATTCGCCCCGGTCAGTCCGTGCGCGTCACGGTCGATGGCTACCCCGATGCGGCACTCGATGGCGTGGTCGACAGCTTTGCACCGGGCAGTGGCTCGGCGTTCAGCCTGCTGCCACCCGACAACGCCACCGGGAACTTTGTGCGTGTCGTGCAGCGCGTGCCGGTGAAGATCCGCCTGGCCCACAATCCGCTGCCGGGTCGCATCGTGCCGGGCCTGTCCGCGCGGGTGGAGGTTGCGCAAGGGGCCGGTTCATGAAAAGCGCCAGACTGAGCCGCGTCAGGGCAACGAATGGCGTGCTGCTCATGGTGGGCATCGTGCTGGCGACGTTGACGGAAGCGATCGCCAGCACCGTGCTGGCCCTCGGCCGCAGCGACATCATCGGCGACACCTATGCCACGCCTGACGAGTTCGCCTGGCTGGATGTCGGCTACATCGCGTTCAAACTGATCGGGTTCATGCTTGCCCCTTGGCTGATGCAGCGATTTTCCGCGCGCAACGTGATCATCGGCGCCACCCTGGTCATGGGCCTGGCGTGCTGCGCGGCCGCCATTACCGCCTGGCTGGAGCTGCTGATCGCACTGCGCATCCTGCAAGGCTTCGCTGGCGGTACTTTGTTGGTGGCGGGTCAGGCGCTCATTTTTCGCGGTTATCCACGCGCCCTTCAGCCGATCCTGCAAGCCCTGTTCGCCATGGCGGCCGTGGTCGCGTCGGCGACCCTCGCACCGGCCCTGCAAGGGTGGTTGATCGACAGCCAGTCCTGGACCTGGATTTTCTTCAGCGTGGTACCGCTGGCCCTGGCGGCGACGGGGCTCTTGCTCATCACCGACCACCCCATGTCCGCCAAGGTCCGGCAACGTTCGTTTGACTGGCTCGGCTGTGCACTGATCGGTGCTGCGCTGTTGTGTTTCACCTACGTGCTCAGCCAGGGCAGCCGCTGGGATTGGTTCGAGGAGCCGCGGATCCTGATACTGACGGTGCTCGGCGGCGCCGCGCTGCTGGCCTTTCTCGGCCAACAGATCTTGGCCAATGGCCAGGGGCTGCTCGACTTCAGCCTGTTCAAAACAAGCGATTTCACCTTTGCTTTTTGCGTCAGTTTCGTCGCCGGAGCCGCGCTGTTCGGCAGCGCCTACCTGATCCCGGCGTTCGCCCTGTCGGTACTCGCGTTCACACCGACCGATGCCGGCTGGCTCCTGTTGCCCAGTGGCGGTTTTTTTGTCGGCTCGTTGCTCATCGCTGCCTGGTTGATCAAAGTCCGCCGCCTGCCGCCGGTGGCGACCGTGCCCTTGGGCATCCTGCTGATCATGGCGGCGATGTGGATGCTGTCCGGCTCCACCAGCGAAAGCGGCACCGGCGACATGATGGCGGCCATCCTGTTGCGCGGCCTGGGCCTTGGCTTCCTGTTTCTGTCGATCACCCTGATCGCCTTCAGTCACCTCAACAGCCGCAACCTGGCCAGCGGCATCGGCCTGTTCAATACGGGGCGGCAACTGGGTGGCTTGATGGGCGTCGCTGGGCTGCAGACCTTGATCGACCATCAGGTTGTCAGCAATGGCGTGGTCCTCGGCGCCAACGTCACCCCGGGAGGAAACGCGCTCATCGAACAGCTGATGACCACAACCGCGATGCTGGCGGGGAAGGGCATGGATCAGGTGGCCGCTGGCCGGGCAGCCACCAGCCTGCTGGGCAAAGCGGTGTCAGGTCAGGCCACGGTGATTGCCTTCGATACGGCGTTCTTCGCCGTGGCCGTGCTGTTCGTCTTTGCCGCGCCCATTCTGGTCGCCATCAAGATCGGTCTCTCGCGACACGCGAAAGTGCACGAACAACCGACGAATTGATGACCCGCACGAAAAAGCCCGGCGGGTGAGGCCGGGCTTCTCGTTGAGTCCTGCGGTAAAGCACTGCATTCAGACAGCGCGGCTTTCGATCAGACGGTCGGAGCCACCTTCGGCGACGCGGTTTTGCAGAAGTTTGTCGGAACCGCCTTCGGCAACGCGGTTTTCCAGCAGTTTGTCGGAACCGCCTTCAGCGACGCGGTTTTGCAGCAGTTTGTCGGAACCGCCTTCGGCAACGCGGTTTTGCAGAAGTTTGTCGGAACCGCCTTCGGCGACGCGGTTTTGCAGCAGTTTGTCGGAACCGCCTTCGGCGACGCGGTTTTCCAGCAGTTTGTCGGAACCGCCTTCGGCGACGCGGTTTTGCAGGAGCTTGTCGGAACCGCCTTCAGCGACGCGGTTTTGCAGCAGTTTGTCGGAGCCACCTTCAGCCACACGATTCTCGATCAGGCGATCGGAACCACCCTCGGCCACACGGCTTTCAATCAGACGATCCGAGCCGCCTTCAGCGACCACAGGTTGAGCAGAAGTTGCGGCGAAAGCGTTAACTGCGAAAACCGAGAAAGCGATGCTGAGGAGGGTCTGGCGTTTCATGATGGTGTGCTCCGGGGTGCTTATGGGTTGGTATGGAGCAGATGTTACGCCGGGGATTTTTTAAGAGAACTTCATTGAAGTGATGGTGACTATCGATGCAGTCAATGGATCGAACACCGTGTGTGCAAACACTGCTTTTTGTGGCGAGGGAGCTTGCTCCCGCTGGGTCGCGCAGCGGCCCCAAATCGAGGACTGCTACGCAGTCCAGCGGGAGCAAGCTCTCTCGCCACAAAGTTATCGCAAGGCAATCAGGCTTCGCTGATCTGGCTCACGCTGGTGATTTGCCCATTCCAGACCATCTCGTAATGCGCCGCCTGCACAATCGACGAAACCGGCCTCGGCGTCATCAACGCCCAACAATGACTGCCCGGCATGCGCACTGAGTGATAACGCAACCCGGGACAACCGGCATTCCGCACCGCCCGCCCCAGCACACGGGAATGGCTGTAGTCGTTCGGCGCATACACCGGATCACTTATCGGCAGAGCCGCAGCGTCCTTCATCCCCCCATCATCAAACGAGCACGCCAACCCCCGAAACACAAACCGCTCATAGTTCAGGCTCGGCACCTTCGACCAATACAGCGCCTGGTGATGCCGGACCTCGGCCAGTGCCGCTTCCATCGAATCCGCCAGGTACAACACGCCAAAACTGCCGTCACTGAAGCGCGAACCCGCCGGGTTGACGTGGGTAAAGGGTGCAATCGCGTAAGAGCAGCCCGCAATCCCGAACGGAATCTCGCTGCGCGCAATCAACTCAAGCTGTCCCAGCTCATTCTTCAGCCGCGGATTGGTCAGCGCCTGAATCTCGAACAACAGCTCGAACTCATCCGCGTCCGCCACATCATCAAACAACGCAATCGGCGGAAACTTCGAATTGACCAGGCGATAAGCCTGCAACGACTGACCGGCAAACACCGCCAGCTCACTCGCCATCACCATTGCGCACCCCGCAGCATGTCGATGCGGCGGAAAGTTTCATACAGCGAAATCATGTCGCCCTGGGCCATGATCGCCAGCGGCGAACGCCCGTTGAAAAACTCGTTGTCATTGGCCATCGAGGCAAAGCCGTAGACGTTGTCCGGGTTGTCGAACACCAGCCGCAACGTCGCGTGAATGTTCAGCACAAAACTGATGCGCTGCATCTGGTCTGCATCCAGCGCCACCGCCCAATCCGGGTCACGCTGACGAGCGCGGGTGTAGGTGCTGCGGGAAATACGCAGGATGCGACAGGCCTGGTCGCTGGTGGCTTTCCACTTTTCCAGAATACCCACGGCGGCACGCAGGCCGGTGACGCACTGGTTTTTGCTGAAGGATTGGGGTTGCAGGGGGACGGCCATGTTTGTGTCCTTAGGTTGAATCTGTAGATTCAAATGTAGATTTATTGAGTCTGTAGAGCAATATTGGTGCGACGGATGGGCTTAACATGCCAATGCAATTGGGCCGCGATCTTGCTGAAGCTATGTGTTACTGAAACCGACGATGCAGGTCTGGAAAGACATCCTGGGCAAACCAGGCGGGCAGGCCGGGGGGGAACCGGGTCCAGCCAGGATTTCGAGGTGAATAAGGACATGGCAGTTTGTATCGCCAGAATTGTCTTCACATTTTATTTCATATAAAAAATCGTTTAAAAAGCTTTATTTTGTTGGTTTTTATATGGCTTTGTGGAGCTTTTTAACTGAGCTGCCTTCACGTTTTATTTCACAATTTTATTTAAAGAACTCCAGGATTCTGGAATGCCAATCGCCAGCAAATACAAATCAGGCGCCCGTATTCAATTACTTCGCTGCGACGCCCTCAAGTAGCGCCTGCACTTGCCTGGCCTGCGGGTTGCCCGCCGTTTTTCCATTGGGAATAAACGCCGCG
This sequence comes from Pseudomonas sp. GV085, assembly GCF_003050925.1. GTDB lineage: Bacteria > Pseudomonadota > Gammaproteobacteria > Pseudomonadales > Pseudomonadaceae > Aquipseudomonas. The sequence continues at coordinate 99,565 of NZ_QAOV01000008.1, forward strand.
CCCACGACTGCATCACTGATGAAACGTCCGCCCCAGTGCATCCAGCCGAGTCGCAATAGGCGGCAAGCGCCGACTGCTCAACGCCAGCGTCCGCACATCATCCGCCGTGCTCTGCGCGATGCTCTGCACCGACTGCAAGCGCCCGACAAGCTCCCTCGCCACAGGTCTTTTAACGCTGAGCCATTTAAGCAAATCGATTGCCGGCGTGGTCGAGGTGTATTTGAGAAACCGTGGAGAGCGTAGCCCTTGGCCGTCATTCCAGGCGGGTACGACGTCGCTTGTGGAAAAACAATGTCCGATATAGAGGCAAGTAATACCGAAGTGATGGGGGAGTACGACAGACTCCATTGCAAAGTCTGTCGTACACCCGAGGCAATTACGATTTCTTCGGCGGATAGTTGCTGCGCAAGCGACCGGACTTTTTGCCGGTGGTTTTGCTCGGCAGGTTCGGCACCAACGGACGGGATCTGGGTTGGGGGTTGGAGCGGCTTTGGGGTTGAGGTTGTTTGCTCATGGTTCGCCTCCTGAATTTTCAGGGATTCGCGAAGTGGTTTACTGATGAAGTTTAGCTAATTGACTGTGGGTTGGGTCGATTGGCTCTTGGGGCGTGTGTTGTGAGCGATCGGCTTTTGTTTTCAGCCCCATTGATAGACCCCCTTACGCAATCCTCGGATTTTGCCTACAACTTCGGCAGGAGTATCCCGCTATTCCAAAGATGAAAAACGGGAAATATTGACGGCGTAGAAAGGGGGGATCACCGGCTGTTCGGAGAGAACCTTTTGAACAGCAAAGCGCGAAGGGATGAACCATGCTACAAAACGACCGCGACAATCTGGAACTCGATAAACTGCAACTCGAAATCCGAAGGTCCATGGCCGAAACCCGAAAACTCACGGCAGAAGAGCGCAAGTTCAGGCAAGAGACCTTCTGGTACCCGATTGCGGTGGGGGCTGGTAGGGTGACCGCTATCGTCGCTGCTGTCAGCCTATGGGCGAAGTTTTGAGCATTCGTACCCGCCACAACAGATACGACTCGTGACCCACACAGGAAGTAGCAGCATGTCCACACAACCTACGAATCAAGCCAGCATTGAACAACTGCACCGCGACGTTGCAGCTTTTGTCGAGGAGATGCGTAGTCCCGCCCCGAACGCGATCCGCTCTACTGTGGTGCCGTTCGGCATCGGTGCCGCCCTGGCACTGACAATCTTTGTTGTCGCCGCCCTGGTAGTCCGACTGGTCTAGTCTTTTACCCTTGCGCCGATGGTTGGGGCGTTTGGGTGAAACAGGTGTAAATCTGTTTCAGGACTAGACCAAAAGAAGAATACAGGCGCCCTCGGCGCCCATATGTAGTCACTCTCCCACCTGCGCCCGCAACTGCCGCCCATCATCTTTCGTGCGCGACGTATACAGTAAATATTGAAGTATTGAAAATGCTACGTTGTTGCGGCATAACTTTTGCTCTGTCTATTTTATGGAATTGATATTGTGCATGGAGCGCTATATGCAAGAACCAATTACACATTATTCACCTGTAATAACGCCTGAGTCTCGACAGGTTCAAGCTACAGAAGCCCAAGTTTTTCCTTCAAGCTTCGATAGTGTTTTGTTTTGGGATGGGGCTGTCCCGGCAGTTACTACGCCCCATAGTATTGAGAGTACCAAAAACCCCAGTAACGCATACCAAAAGTTGGAGGCGATAGGACTTTCGGTGCACGATCAGATAACGAGTGTTTTTTCTGGTGCTACACCGAATGTTCGAGATTATCTAGAAAGACGCATAGTCGCAGCCATTGACGGGCAGGGGTTCAATGCGTTGGAAGCTGCCTTGAAAAAGAAAGCGATCATTGTAGAACTTCTGCAAAGGGCCAGAATCCATAGATGTTGGCTCGATGCACTACTATATAATGGTTTAGACGCATTGTCGCTAGACAGAGAAATGAGTGCCGCGGTATTTGCATCGAATGCTGATGCAGAAGACGATATGGCAGTGCGACAAAGCTTTTATGAAGAATATCTATTATCGCTAACTGCCGCCTACGTTAAACGAATCCTTGTCGAAGCCATCTCCATTCTGGAGGACGCTTCCACAACTGCAGACGCGGCAATCCATAGCGCCTTGGCAAGGGGCGAAGTCGCTTACACCTACAGGTTACACATTGGTAATGGCATAGAGGCGGGCACTGTGGCGGGTGCCATTGCCATCCATGTCGCCGAAGGTTGGACCTTCGGGGCAGTGATCCATGAAGGCATTAAGTTGTTGGCAGGGTTGGGGGAGGCACTTATCAGTCGGGCCACTGCTGTTGGGATCGGAGCCTTGTTCTATTCACCTGCTCTTGCTAACGGCGAACGCTTTCCTCAAACAGCTCTCAAACTACCCGGTACCACTTTTTTACCAAAGCTGCCGTCAAACCTGAATGAAATCGCCGCTGCCGAAGGAACCATTGACCTTCCTTATCGGATTTATGGCGACCTTAACCAATACACACTCGTTGCAACCCCGGCTGGAGGGAGCGTCTCGGAAAAAGTGCCAGTGCGAGCATTGGCATTCGATCCAGCGACCAGCGCCTACAGTTTCACGTCAAACGATACACCGCCCATTATCCTCAGTTTTCCAATTATTCACTTGGGAAACGGCTCGACAACTTCGCCTGCCCGCCCTGCGCAAGTACCGACTTACACTGGAGTTACGCTGTCGCCATTGCTTGTGCAGCCTGAAACCTTGCCCGCGGTCGAATTGCCTGATTTCAGGGATTGCATTTACTGCTTTCCGATTGAAAGCGGTCTGCCGCCAATCTACGTTGTTTTTAATAGTCCTTATGAAGGAGCAACCACAAGGGGAAAATACAGCGGTCGACTTTTCAATCCCGCCAAAGCTGGAGGCCCAATCCTCGATCTCGATTGGACAAGTGCTACCGTGAGCCAAGCGGGTATTGACCTGGTAAAATTACATACGGGACGCTTTGGGCCTTCGGACGCCAATGCCATTATGATTTTTCGCTTGAAAAAAATTCTGCTGGGTGAATTGGTAATCACAGATGTGGACAAACGCTTCTATACTCATGAAATCAGAGAGCTGGAACGTTTCAGAGCATTAGGTGTGGTTGACGGTGTAGACCCGAATGACGACGGTATTATTTGGAATAACACTCACGCCGCGACGCTGGAGGACTACAAGGTCAAGGATGCTTTTGAACTGCTCTATACACCTGATGCTTTAGAAGCGGATGAAAAACAAAGGGGACGAGAGTACAAGAAACTTGGAGGGGTAAAATAATGAGCGTCATTGCAACCATCGTACTTAACGAAAAACCTGAAGAGGTAATTCTGTTTGTAACCAAAAATCAATTAGGTATTTCCTTTCCTCAGCTTGATGGTCTTTATAATCGGGCTAACTGGGCGCATGTGGAGAACAACATTGGTCTATTGAAACTTGTCAAAAAAATGTGTGATGCCGGTTTTATAAAAAATAATGGGATCAGAGTTGTGAGAGGGCCCAACTGGAGAGAGCCGGCATTCATGCTCGAAGGCAAATATACCTTTGATTGACAACACCAAGTGCCTGAACGCAGGCGCCAGAGAACGGTGACAGTAGCTATCATTTCGTAGTCGTCCGGTTCCCTTGTCCAGTCGTTTAGATCATCGAAGGTTTCCCGGGTTGAGCCGCTGCTGCAGCGGCTCTTCTCTTTGTTTCGGGCATATTGAGTATCTTCGCCTGATTGGTTTTTCGCGGTCTCGAATCAAGCTGACGGGTAACCCCTTTTCTGGACCAGCATTAAAACGGGTGCCGAGACACCCGTTTTCATTTACTCCGCAGCCTGCGCCCGCAGCCGGCGACCAATCACATCCATCAAATCACAACCATCGCACAACGGAATGACCAGCAGTTTGCAGAAGTCCTCCAGCACCACCGTGTCGCAACCGAGTTCGGAGCGATAGGCGATGTTTTCCAACACCTGCGTAACCGCCCGAATACGGTAGTCGGCCATGGCTTGCAGGACGTCGAGTGGGGCTTGGGTGTCGATGAGCAGGGAGGCCGGAACCATGTTGATTCCGGTGAGGGGCATGTATCGGTTCATTTTGAATGATCTCTGTTTGTTGGGCTCAAGGCCGTCAGTCGGTCATTCTCTGTTGTCAGGTCGCCAAACCCGAATCGCCATATTGGGCGACGGCGCCGACTATAAGCCGCACGGGATCAGCGCGTAAGGTGAGACATTCTGAGCTTCATGTAGGACCCGCGACGATGAAACTTCAGACCTTTCCCCTCACGTCGCTGGAAATATAAACACAGACCTGAGATGTTCACCGCCCCTTGGTTTCAGCCACCAACGCTATCCTTAATCATCGCTCCTGCCGTCAAGATGGACCTTCCCGAATGCAAACCCCAACCCCCCAACGCCCCCTCTGGAAAACCTACCTGCTGTTCCTCGCCCCAATGGTCCTGTCGAACTTCCTGCAATCCATGTCCGGCACGGTCAACAGCATCTACATCGGCCAGATGCTCGGCACCCAGGCCTTGGCCGCCGTGTCGGGGATGTTCCCCATCGTGTTTTTCTTCATCGCCCTGGTCATCGGCCTCGGCGCCGGCGCGGGTGTGTTGATCGGGCAGGCGTGGGGTGCGCGGGAGACGCATCTGGTGAAGGCGATTGCCGGGGCGACGTTGTTGTTGGGGGTGTTGATCGGGTTGGTGGCGGCGGTGGTGGGCAGTGTGTTTGCGCGGTCGGCGTTGGTGGGGTTGGGGACGCCGGCGGATGTGCTGGACGATGCGGTGGCGTATGCCCATGTGATGTTGTGGATCATGCCGTCGCTGTTGGTGTTTGTGCTGTTCACGCAGTTGCTGCGCGGGGTCAGCGATACGTTGTCGCCGTTGTTGGCGCTGGTGGTGTCGACCATGGTGGGGTTGGCGTTGACGCCGGCGTTGATTCGCGGCTGGTTGGGTTTTGCGCCGATGGGGATTCAGAGTGCGGCGGTTGCCGGGTTGGTGGGTAACCTGGTGGCGATGGGGTTATTGGCGTGGCGCTTGCTTGGCAAGGGCCATCCACTGGCGCCGGACCGCGAGTTCTTTGCGGCGATGAAGCTGGACGTGGCGATTCTCGGCAAGGTGCTGCGCATCGGTTTGCCCACCGGGTTGCAGATGGTGGTGTTGTCGCTGTCGGAGCTGGTGATTCTGGCGCTGGTGAACCAGCACGGCTCCCAGGCGACGGCGGCTTACGGAGCGGTGACGCAGATCGTCAATTACGTGCAGTTCCCGGCGCTGTCGATTGCAATCACCGCGTCGATCCTCGGGGCGCAGGCGATCGGGGCGGGGCGCATCGAGCGCATCGGGCCGATTTTGAAGACCGGGCTGATGATCAATGTGTGTTTGACCGGTGGCCTGGTGGTGCTCGGGTACTTGTTGTCGAGCTGGTTGCTGGCGTCGTTCCTCACCGAAGAGGCGACGCGGACCATGGCCCGGCACCTGTTGCACATCATGCTCTGGAGCCTGTTGGTGTTCGGCTTCCAGGCGATCATCGGCGGCATCATGCGTGCCAGCGGCACGGTGATGGTGCCGGTGGCGATTTCGATTGTGTGCGTGGTGGGCGTGCAGTTGCCGGCGGCGTATCTGCTGGATGCGAAGTTCGGGTTGCAAGGGGTGTGGATGGCGTTTCCGGTGGCGTATCTGGGGATGCTGGTGTTGCAGACGCTGTATTACAAACTGGTGTGGCAGCATCAGAAGATTGAGCGGTTGGTTTAGTTGGTTTTTTGATTGCCTGTTCGCGATTGTGGTGGTTCAGTGGTGTAGATGTTGATTGTGCTGACGTCTTCGCGGGCAAGCCCGCTCCCACAGGGACTGTGTTGTTTGTAATCTTGTGCACACTGAAAATCAGGTACTTCATCAGTGGGAGCAGGATTCACCGATAGGCCTGATCGCCTGGGGAGGTTTCCGATGAGCCCCTTGTCCCATTCCATCCTGCAAGACCGGCCAGCGGCCGGACGACGTTTGGTAGAGCCGCTGCTGCCTTACGCCAACCGCCCCGATGTGATCGTTCTGGCCTTGCCCCGTGGTGGCGTGCCGGTGGCTTATGAGGTGGCCACGGCGCTGAAGGTTCGCCTGGACCTGATGCTGGTGCGCAAGCTCGGTGTGCCGTCACACCCGGAGTACGCCATGGGCGCAATTGCCAGCGGCGGTATCCAGATTCGTAATGAAGAGGCACTGCGCGTGCACCCGATCGATCGCGCCGCTTTCGACGCCGTGGTCGAACGGGAACGCCGCGAACTGCTGCGCCGCGAGAAGGTCTACCGCGGTACGCGGCCGGCGGTGCTGCTCAAGGATCAGGTGGTGATCCTGATCGACGACGGCCTGGCCACCGGCGCTTCAATGAGGGCGGCGATCCAGGCGCTGCGGGTACAGGCGCCTTCGCGCATCGTGGTGGCGGTGCCGGTGGCGCCGATCGAGACGGTGCAGGCCCTGCGCAGCGAGGTGGATGAACTGGTCTGCCCGCTGATGCCCGAGTGGTTCACGTCGATTGGGTATTGGTATATGGATTTTACCCAGACCTCGGATGCCGAGGTGATCGAGCTGTTGCAGCGGGCGTGGCAGCGCGAGGAGTGCTGACGGCCATCTGCAGGTGGTCGCAAATCACCGCGTGAGGTGGAATAAACGCCGGTTGTTTGCTTAAGTCATTTTGATGCCACCCGACCTGTGCGGCACCCCAATTCAAGACGGGAGCCCTCCCGGAGAGTGCCATGAACCTTCGATCCGCGCGTTGCATCGCTCTGGCCGGAACGTTGGTGTTCGGCCTGGTGCAGTTCAGCCTGGCGCCGTTCGCTGAAGCCGTGGAATACAAGAAAGTGAACGCCAAGGCCAGCACCTTGAGTTTCACCTATCAGCAGATGGGTTCGCGAAGCTACGGCACTTTCGGCAAGTTCGAGGCCAATCTCGATTTCGACACCGATAACCCTGGTGCCGCCCACGCCACGCTGACCATCGACCTCAACAGCATCGACGCCGGCAGCAGCGACGCCAACACCGAGCTGCAAAAACCGGCGTGGTTCGATACGGCGACTTATCCGGTGGCGACCTTCGAGTCGACGTCCATCAACGCCCTGGGCAATAACCGCTACACCATCACCGGCAAGCTGTCCCTGCGGGGGCTCACTCGGGAGGTGACTGTGCCGGTGCAACTGAGATCAGAGAGCGCCATCGGCATCTTTGAGGGCCAACTGGTGCTCAAGCGTGACGACTTCAAGATCGGCGAGGGCGAGTGGGCGGACAGTGTGGTGTCCAACGAGATCAATATCCGCTTTCGGATGGTGGCGCCGCAGCGGTGACTCGGGCTGAACGTTAACTTCCGGTCGACGACATTCCTCCCACATTTGATCCTTGGTGAATGCCAAATCTGTGTACGACGCCGATTCAATGGTGGGAGCGAGTACGCCGCACAAAAAAGCGCCCGATCCACATTGCATGGACCGGGCGCCGATCAAACCGCTCTACTGCGCCACTATTGGCACCGTCACGGTTTTGCCGAAGGCTGATTTGACGGTCGCCGTCGGGTTGGGCGCCGGGCCACTGCCGACGGTCGTCACCGCTATATTCCAGCGCGCGCCTGTCGCTGTTGGCGTCAGGGTGGCGGTGCCAAGGTTCGCCGTACCGGTTGTGACCGTGGCAGTCGCCGTGATGGTGTTGCCCGTGCCACGCGAGGTGGTGCCGGACAGGACCCAATACCAGCGGCTGTTGCTGCGGGCGGTGACGGTAGCGCTGGTGACGATCAGGTTCTCGACGACCGCTGCCGAGACCGCCACGGACACCGTCGCCGATGCCGACTCCGCGCCCTTGGCATCGGCTGCCTTATAGGTAAAGGTCGCGGTGAACGGCGCGGCGACCGTGGCCGGTGGTGTGTAGGTCACGCGCGTACCATCGGTGCTGACCACGCCCGTTCCGGAGTTCGGTTGCTCCAGCCCCACCACTCTAAGTGGCACGTTGCCGTCCGGGTCGGTGTCGTTGGCCAGGACGTTGATGATCACCGGTTGGCCGGTGCTGCTGATGGCGCTATCGGGGTTGGCGATCGGTTTTTGGTTATTGCCATCGTTATTGGCACGGGTATCGCCAGTGCGGAAGGTCGGCAACGCAGAGGAATTGACGTAGGTGACGCCGTCCCAGCCGGGCAGGGGCGCTGGCATCAACTGGAACTGGCCCGGATGCTCGATATCCCAGCGCAGCAACATGGACGTGTCCTCGTGCTGGGTGTTGTGGCAGTGCTCCATGTAGGTCCCGGCGAATTCACGGAAGTGGATGGCCATTTCCACGTCCACCGAGCTGTCGATGCCTTCGCCGATGCGATAGACGTCCTTGCGTGCCCATTTTTCCCATTCCGGCGGTGGGTTGCCATCGCGGTGGAGGATGATCCCCTCTTCGAAGTGCACGTGCACCGGGTGGTTCCAGCCGTTGCCGCCGCTCTTGATTCGCCACACTTCCAGGGTGCCGTCGCCGGAGAAGCCGGCAGGGGTCGGGCCGTTGGCCAGTTGCGGAGCGGCGCTGATGATTCGAGGGTCCATGGGGAAGCCGAATTGACCACCGTCGGTCTTGATCGTCCAGGGGGCTTCGTCGGTGCCGTCGGAGCGGCCGAAGATGAACTCGCGATGCCGCGCCACATTGAGTTTGGCCTGCATTGCTGGGTCGTCGCGGTTGATGGTCAGCGGGATCATGACCTTGCCGGCTGGCTTGCCCGGTTTGGCGGGTTCGTAGTCGGCGGGGTTCATGCTCACGTCCTGGCCGGCATAAGGCTGGACTACCATTTGCATGAACTTGCCCACCCCCGGGTCGCCCCCGGTCCATTCCAGTCCTTTGCTGCCCAGCTTGAGCACCGGCTTGTACGTCCCGGACAGCACGTCGGCCAGGCTCAGCACTGTAGCCTCCGGCCCCTTGCCGTCGTGGTGCTCCATCAGGTTGACGAAGTACAGCTTGTCGCCGGTGTTGATCCCGTTTTTCGCGAAATTGACGATGATGTCGAAACGCTCGGCGATCCCTATGGTGGGCAGGATGGCGTTGTGGTTCTGCACATCGCCGTTGCCGTCCAGGTCCATGCTGCCGTCGAACGGCACAGCATGTTCCATCAGGTTGCCGTCGTTGGCGATCATGTGGAACGGCACGCGGCTATAAGACACGCCGGAACCGGCCGGGCCGGGGAATTCGCCGCCGGTGCCGGCGACCTCACGCACCAGCGCGATCCTGAAGTAGCGCGATACCGAGCCATTGAGGATGCGAAAGCGATAGCTGCGCGCCCGCACATTCAGGCGCGGCTGGTACTGCCAGTTGACCAGGACCTGATCGCCGAGAAAGCCGTCGGTGTTGAACGGGTTGAACCACAACTGGCCATTAGCGTCCCAGGCCTTGTCGGCCACCATCAGGTTGACGTCATAGTCGCGGTTGCCCCAAGGCAACGCCGAACCGCTGGGCAGGCGCAGGTTGACGCCGTCTTCGAAGGCTTCGTTACCGCGATCCAGGGCGCTGTAGTAGTTCATCATCACCGCGTTGCCCTTGTAGACGTTCTGCGCGGTGAAATCGACCATGTGGTCATGAAACCAGTGGGTGCTCATGGTTTCGCGCCAGTCGCCACGGATCTTGATGCTGCCGTTGTTGCACGTTTTGAGGCCCGGCGCGGCATCGTTGACGAACAGGGTTTCGTCCGGGGCGCAGGGGAACGCCGCGCGCGGATCCTGGGCGCTGGTGTTGATGGTGTCGTAACCGGCCAACTGGATCGGCCAGCGATAGTCGTAGTACTGCCCCGGAAAGAAAAACGCACCGGAAAAGCCATCGCTTTCGGCCGGGGAGTGGCCGTTGTGTTCGTGGGTGGTGAGGGTGTGCAGGCCAAACCCCATGTTGGCCGCCGGATCGATCGGCAGGGCGTTGTAGTGGCGCATCAACGCGGCTTGACCGTAACGCACCATCAACAGTTTTGGCGGAAAGGTGCCGTCGAAGGTCCAGAGCGCCTTGTGGTTCTGAATCGGCATGTTGGGGTGAAAACGAACATTGATGCCTTTGGTGGTGCCGGCCAGGACCGGGGCGTTCGAAGTCTGGTTGTACAGCCCGCCCGGCCCGAACTCACCGACGGCGTAGTTGTGCAACTGTCGGCGGTCGCGCATGCCGCTGTTGATCTGGGCACCCGCTTGTACGGTTTTGAAGCCGACCTGCGGGAAGAACTCGTTCCAGCGCTGGTGCGACCAGCCTTTTCCTGGCGGCCGACCTTCGGCCGGCGAGCCGACCGGATGGCGGTTGAGGAAGGCTTCGATCTGCGCTTTCCACGGGTTGCGGTCCAGCACGTTGGAAAATTGCGACGGAAACGGGAACAGCCCCGGCTGGCGCATGAAGGCTACCAGCGCCGTGGGCGAAGGGCCGCTGCGGGCGATGCTGTTCGGGTCCTGCGTGGGCGCCGGGCCGACGAGCGGAACCGGGAAGGTCAGGGGCGGTGCAGGCAGTGTCGGGTCGAGTTTTTCCGTGCCGAATTCTTCGAACAGCAACAGTTGCTGCGTGTACGGCTGGGCCCCGAACAATGGGCTGGGTTTGCCATTGGTGGGGATTTTGAAGGATGTCTGCAGGGCTGGCGGCAGCACGTTGTCGGTCGTTGGCGTGGTGAGGCGGGCACCAAAAGCGCCATTGGGCAGGGCGATGGCGCCCTGGTAGACGGGTGGCATGGCCCGCAAGGCAGCCGACGCGGCATCGAGGTCGGCCGGCGGGTTGCTAAACGCCGAGGGGTCCGTCGGGGGGGGCGGGCCGAAATCATCCAGCGGTACGGCATTGGCGGTGCCGAGGCTGATGTTGATCAGCATCACAGCGGCGATACTCGGTTTCAGGAAAAAGCCGAGCGACTTGAGGTTAGGTGGGTTTTTCATCTTGTTTCCCTTGGCGCGCGCCGGTGTGACTGATATTCGCAATTCGCCCGTTGCAAGAGGTGCGCCAAAAGCGGGGGGACCAGGGGGGAGAAAAATAGCTGTTTGATATCAAACGCTTGATGGATTCGACTTTGGTCGTGGTGGCGCAGTGGGTGGGAATCCTCAACGTTGGGGGGGGCTTCACCCACCCATTTCCCCCCCACTCACACCACAGGCCGGTGTGAGGGTGGACGCTCTCGCGAGCAGGCTCGATCCCACAGAAAAACCAGTTGTGGGCAAACCGCTTTCCCCTGGGAGATCGAGCCGGTTCGCGAAGACGCCTGTTCATCAAGCACAAAATGTGCCGGACTCCGCTGCCAGCCTCGAAAACGCAATGCCTCCAGCCATAAAGCAAACGCCGGCGATGCACATGGCGCATGAATGGGGAATGTCTGTCCATCCCCCTTCGGACCGCAGGTGTCAGGCGCGCTATGATAGGCGGCCCTTGCCCCCCCGGAGCCTGTCACCGCAATGCCCCTGATCAGCCACTTCAAGACCCCGTGCCCCGAGCACATCAATAGCCAGATCCTGCAGATGGTGGTCGACAACCTGACCGACATCAGCATGGTCGCGATCCCGCCCAGCAACCTGCTGTACAACCTCTATCAATACGCGATCGGCTATGAGGTGCACCTGTATCTGGAAGCGCTGAACGGTGAAAAAGGCATTGCCGTGGAGTTGATCGTTGCCACTGATGAAGACGCCCCGGACAAGGTGATCGGCTTTTTGTTGTACCTGCCGGTGCAGGACGACCCCGAGGCGTGTGGCGTGGCGTACATGGCGGTGCAGGCTGAGCATCGGCGCCAGGGCGTGGCCCGGCGGATGCTGCGGGAAATGGTCGGCCGCTATCCCCATGCCGAGCTGACCTGCGCGGTGGCCAAGGTGCCGTATTTCGAGGCGATGGGCTTCGAGGTGGTGGGTGTGCGTGCGACCCAGGTGTTGATGAACACCCGCGACCACGCCACCGATGGCTTGATGGCGCTGCTGGATGTGGCGTCGATCTATAGCTCGCTGGAAGTGCGGCAGATTCACACCTATCTGCTGCAAAAGCATGGCAAACGGGCCATGACCGACGCGGAAAAACAGCGCGACCGGCATCTGGACCAATTGATGCGCAAGGCCAATGAATTTGTGCGGGGGCGGTTGGGTGAAGATGCCGTACCGGCCGCCGGCCCTCGGTTGCGCCTGGTCTGACCGCACTCGCCCAAACACCAAAAATCCCCTGTAGGAGCTGGCTTGTCGGGTCGCCGCATCGCAGCGAAGGCAGCCTCAAGTCATGCGCTGTTGCTGCAGACGCCTTCGCTGGCAAGCCAGCTCCTACAGGAGAAATGTGTGGTTTTCAGAGGTAAAAAAAGAGCCTCAAAGCTCTTGATGGGGAGGAAGTGGAGCCGAGAGGCTCAAGATGCGCGTGAAGCAGGCGGTGAGCTTGGTAGGGGTTCAGTGCACTCACCACCTACGCAGCGGCTTGAGCAAGCAAGCGGCTGCGCAAGTTCATCCTAGAAAGACCAAGTGTTGCACTCAAGTACCGCTAGTCGCATCCCCCGGCCAACCGGCGCGACGCAACGCCTTGAGCAAGGTTTCGACATCCAGCCCCGGTACCCCATGCCCGTTGCCTTCGGCGGTGTCGGCGGCGAGCAAGGCATTGATGATGGCTTCTTCCACGGCTTCGGTGGCGGCCAGGAACAGCTCGCTGATGTGATCGTTGTTGACCATGCTCAGGTTGTCGGTGGTCGGTGCTTTCTTGCTCTCATAGGCGGCCGGCGGCACGTGTTCATTGCCGGTGGCGAAGGCGATGAAGATGTCGCCGCTGTGGTCTTCATTGCCGCCGCCGGTGCGGGCCAGGCCGAGGCTGGCGCGCTGGGCCAGGCGGGTGCACTGGTGCGGCAGCAACGGCGCATCGGTGGCCAGGCAGACCACGATCGAGCCTATCCCCGGGTGGGGCAACGAGGCCTTGAGGAACGGCGAATCGACCTGTTCCATGTAGCGCCCGACCGGATACCCGTCAACGCGCAGTTCATTGCGAATGCCATGGTTGGCCTGGACAATCGCGCCGACCGTCCAGCCGCCCTGGGTGCTGTTCAAGCGTCGCGACGCGGTGCCGATGCCGCCCTTGAATTCGTGGCAGATCATGCCGCTGCCACCGCCGACATTACCTTCGGTCACTGGACCGCCCGCCGCCGAACGCAAGGCCTGGGCCACGTGTTCCGGCTTCACGTGAAAGCCGTTGATGTCGTTGAGCAGGCCGTCGAAGGTTTCCAGTACCACCGGCATGTTCCAGTAGAGGCGCCCGTCATCCGGTTGCTGCTCGCGGTCGAGCACGATCAGCGCATCGCGCACCACGCCCAGGCTGTGGGTGTTGGTGAAGGCAATGGGGCTGGTCAGCAAGCCCGCTTCGCGAATCCACTCCAGCCCCGTGGCATCGCCGTTGCCGTTGAGCACATGCACGCCGGCAAAGCACGGCTGCTGGCTGGTGGAGCCGGCACGCGGTTCGATAACGGTGACGCCGGTGAGAATGTCGCGGCCGGTGGCAGTGCGTCCTCGCACATTGCTGTGGCCGACCCGAACGCCGGGGACGTCAGTGATGGCGTTGAGCGGGCCGGGCTGCAGTTGGCCGAACTGGATGTTCAGGTCGCGGGCACGTGGTTTCATGGGTTTCTCATCTTCGATTCGTGGCAGAAAAAAGGGATGTTCCGGGCACCACAATCCCAATGTGGGAGCGGGCTTGCTCGCGAAGACGTAGTGTCAGTCGCTATAAATTTTTGCTGATCCACCGCTTTCGCGAGCAAGCCCGCTCCCACAGGGAAATGCAGTGGATTCACTGGCCGTTTTTGACCTTGCTCCAGATCCGCGTGCGCATGCGCTCGGTGGCTGGCGGCAGGGGCTGGAGGGTGAACAAAGTGGCCATGGCTTCGGCTGGCGGGTAGACGGCCGGATTGCTACGGGTCGCTTCGGCCACCAACGTGGTTGCGCGGCGGTTGCCGTTGGGGTAGTTGAGGTGGTCGCTGACCGAGGCAATCACTTCAGGGCGCATCAGGTAGTCGATGAAGGCCATCCCTTGTTCCGGGTGCGGTGCGTCCTTGAGCAGTACCAGCGTATCGAACCACACCGGCGCGCCTTCCTTCGGCAGGCTGTAGGCGATCTTCACGCCGTTGCCGGCCTGCTCGGCGGTGTTCTTGGCTACGAGCATCGCGCCGGACCAGCCGACCGCCACGCAGATGTTGCCGTTGGACAGGTCGCTGATGAACTTCGACGAATTGAAGTAGGCGATGTGCGGGCGCAGCTTGAGCAGCAGCGCTTCGGCCTTCTTGTAGTCCTCGGGGTTGGTGCTGTTGGGTGGCAGGCCGAGGTAGTGCAGGGCGACCGGCAGCATCTCCGACGGCGAGTCGAGCATGGCCACGCCGCATTCGCCGAGTTTGGCCAGGTTCTCCTCCTTGAACACCAGGTCCCAGGAATCCACCGGCGCCTTGTCACCCAACGCAGCGCGCACTTTGTCGACGTTGTAGCCGATGCCGTTGGTGCCCCACAGGTAGGGCACGGCGTACTGGTTGCCCGGATCGTTGTTGGCCAGTTTCGCTAGCAGTTCGGTGTCCATGTTCTTGAAGTCCGGCATCTGCGCCCGGGGCAATGGCGCCAGGGCACCGGCCTTGATCAGCGTGGGCAAGCTGAAGTTGCTGGCAACCACCACGTCATAGCCGCTGCGGCTGGTGAGCAGTTTGCCTTCGAGCACTTCGGCGCTGTCGAAGGTGTCGTAGACCGGCGCAATCCCGGTGTCACGCTTGAAATCCTGCAGGGTAGTGGGGCCGATATAGTCGTACCAGTTGTACACGTGCACGGTCGGGGCTTCGACGGCAAAGGCCGGCAGCGACACCGCCAGGCAGGCACCAAACCCCAGATTGAAATACAAGCGGTGACGACTCATGATGCGGCACTCCTGGCCTGTTGCGGCCGGTGGTAATCAGGAGTTTGCAGCGTATCGACCGGGGTGGCCTTCACCCATTCCCATCATGGGTTACTCGAAAGGGGTAGTGCGTGGACGCGTTGTTGAAAGAGTTGCCGGTGCACCAGGGGCTGGCACGGGTTTTCACGGCAGTGGGGCAGGACGGCTTCTGGCGTGCGCTGGTCGATACCCTGCGCTTGCTGGTGCCGCTGGACAACGCGCTGGTAGCGCTGATGCGCCCGGGGCATGTGCCGCGCCTGCTGATTGACTTCGATGCCAAGGGCAGTACCGACGAGCATGAAGAACTGGCGGACTACAGCGCTGGCATGTACCTGCTCGATCCATTCTATCAAGCTGCCTGCGCCGGCATCGCCGACGGCTTGCACAGCCTCGAATCGGTGGCCCCCGACCAGTTCCAGCACAGCGAGTACTACCTGAGTTACTTCAGCACCGTGGTCGGTGGGGACGAGTTGCAGTTCATGGTCAACGTCGACGGCGCCGTGCTTGGCCTGTCCCTTGGGCGTTCGACGCGCTTCAGCCTCGAGGAGCAGGGCCGCTTGCTGTGCGTGCGTGACTGGGTGCTGGCAGCAATGCGCCGACACCTGGATTTGCAGCCGCCGCAAGGGCCGGTCGCCGAACCACCGGCCGGCGATTTGGCGACCTTGCTCGATCGCTTCGACGCGCGCCTGACAGTGCGCGAGATCGAAACCGCGCGCCTGATTCTCCAGGGCTTCTCCAGCAAGGCCATCGCCCAGCAAATGGGCATCTCTCCAGAGACGGTGAAAGTGCACCGGCGCAACCTTTATCACAAGCTCAACGTGAACGGGCATGGCGAGTTGTTTGCGCTGGTGTTGCAGCCGCGTTGAGCCGTCAGCCGCGGCCCTAGCTATCGCGAGCAGGCTCGCGATGGCGATAACACTGATAACCGATTGCTCAGCCCTGCTTCATTCCCAGACATTCAATAGACCGATCCACCATCGCCTTGGCAATCTCCAGCAAATGCCAGATCGAGTACACCATCGCCCGGTCGGCGCCCTCGAGTTGATCGCCACACTGATACGCCGTGACCGAAGCACAGCGCAGCAGGTCGGCGACATAGAGCTGGGTGTCTTCAAAGCTCACGTCTTTGCTGACGTTGTAGAAGCGCATTTCATCGGTTGGTGCGGGTTGTTTGCCGGTGAGGTGGAAATCGATGGCGCGGTAGAGCGCAGAACGATCCCTGAGCAAATCGTCGGTGACGGTTTCGTTGGTAGGGTTTTCGGGAGGTGGATCGGGTACGGATTTTTTCATGAGTGTTACTCCTATTTCTGCATGGGAGCCATCACTTATCGCCTACTAAACGATTGGGTGGCGGCTGTACGCAGGTTAGTAGGCCGGTCAATAGGAAAAACCGGTGCACCCGAAGGTGCCCCACGCACAGCCACCATATTCTGCATGCGGCAAAAATTACCGGACATGAGCATGGAATCGCTATGCGCCTATTGTTCCGGGCTACTAAACCCGATCACTGATGAGCAGTGACGGACCGAGACTAGCCACTAGAATTCACAGGCGCAAGCGAGCGAAATGATCTAGGAAATGTCCTGCAAAAGAAAGGGAACGGGCCTGCAAAACCGCTGATTTTCCTGTAAGAAATATCATCAAAATCGCCACTTGTGTAGGAGCGAGCTTGCTCGCGAAAAACCTGAGGGCGCCACGGGGAATCTGGTTTCCCGCGTTATCGTTGACCTCCATCGCGAGCAGGCTCGCTCCTACAGGGCTAGCGCTTGTTCAACCCCCGCGCCAACCGGTCCCCGCCCAACTGAATCACCGCCACCAGCAACATGGCCACCGTCAACATGATCTGACTGACAAACCACTGATATCCATTCGGCACGATTCATTGTGGGAGCTTGCTCCGGGCGGCGTTTCGATGATGGCGAATTCACAGGCGTCGATCTGTAACTTCTTACAGTATCGGCCCAGCCAAAAAGGGCTCAGTCTGTCCTCCATCAAAGCAAAGGACCGCCAATGCAATGAACCCCCACGCCGCGACCCCGACGCTGTCGGTCATCGATCCGCGCGCCTTGACGGTTCGCAGCGTCGACTATTGCCGCCATCCCGACAGCCCGGAGATTGACCCACGCATCACTCGACAACGCTTCGACGCGGAGCGGCGGTTGATCGAGTCGTGGGACCCGCGTTTGTGGGACTCGGTGCTGAAGCCGAACTTGACCACGCTCTATGGTTTGAGCGGCCAACCGTTGCTGACGGACAGCGTCGATGCCGGATGGCAGTTGAACTTGCTGGATCGGGCGGGTTTGTCCTGTTCATACTGGGATGCACGAGGCAATAAGCGTCACATCGACTATGACGCCCTGCTGCGTCCGGTCGCTGTGACGGAGCACGCCACTAGAGAGGCGCCACGTGTAGTGGAGCGACTGAACTACGGAGATCCCGGTCCTGCGTTCGCCGAGCACAACCAGTGTGGACAGTTGATCCGCCATGACCATCCGGCAGGCACTCAATGGGTGGCCGACTACGGGCTCGCCGGTTCAGCGCTGGTTGAAGAACAACGCTTGCTCCTCGACCTTGAAACACCCGACTGGCCGCCCGCATTCGATGCCAGAGATGAGTATCTGGAAGCTCAATCATTCATCACCCGCCACCGTTTCAATCCCACTGGCGAGCTTCAGCGACAAACCGATGCCATGGGCAACGTCAGGACATTTGCCTACGACGTGGCCGGCAAGTTGAGTGAGGCCTGGCTGCAATTGGCCGGCGAGGGCAAGCGAGCGCAACGCCTGGTCAGCGACATCCATTACAACGCGCTGGATCAGGTCGAACGGGAAACCGCCGGCAATGGCGTGCTGACCCGCGCCGAGTACGCTGCCGATGACGGACGGCTGATCCGGCTGGCGGCGGCAGTCGGCAACCAGAAACCCTTGCAGGACCTGCACTACGTCTACGACGCGGGGGGCAACATCGTCGAGCTGCACGACCTGTCCCAGCCCGCGACCCATTTCAACAACCAGCGCATCGAGCCGATCAATCGCTACCGCTACGACAGCCTGTATCAACTGGTCGAAGCCCAGGGTTGGGAGGTCAGCCAGCCGAGCCATGGCCCGGCCCTGCCAACACTGTTGCCCACGCCGCTGGACCCCAACCAACGGCGCAATTACACCCAGCGCTTCGAATACGACCGGGCCGGGAATTTGATCAGCCGCCAGCACAGCGGTGCGCCGGGCTTCTCGATGTTCACCTCGGCACGAAGCAACCGCAGCCTGGCGCAACGGGACGACGGCTCGCTGCCGGGCGAGCCCGATATCGACTCGGGGTTTGATGCCGGTGGCAATCAACAGGAACTGCAACGCGGGCAGGCCATGCTCTGGGACAGTCGCAATCAATTGAGTTGCGTGACGTTGGTCAAACGCGAAACCGAGCCCGACGACTACGAGTGCTACCGCTACGACCGCCCCGGCCATCGCGTGCGCAAAACGGGATTCGCCCACAGCAGCGGCCGCACCCTGCGCACGGAAGTCCGCTACCTCCCGGGTCTGGAAATCCACCGCCAGGCCGATGGCGAAGAACACCACGTCATCAGCGTCGAGGCCGGGCGCAGCACCGTGCGGGCGCTGCATTGGCCTCAAGGTGCGCACAGCGACCAGCTGCGCTATAGCCTCAGTGATCACCTCGACTCCAGTACCCTGGAACTGGACGACGAGGCGGGCGTGCTGACCCAGGAACACTATTACCCGTTTGGCGGTACGGCGTGCTGGGCGGGGAAAAGTGCGTTGGTGGCGCAGTACAAAACCATCCGCTATTCGGGTAAAGAGCGAGATGCGAC
Organism: Pseudomonas sp. GV085; assembly: GCF_003050925.1. GTDB lineage: Bacteria > Pseudomonadota > Gammaproteobacteria > Pseudomonadales > Pseudomonadaceae > Aquipseudomonas. Next base: position 118,238 of record NZ_QAOV01000008.1, read on the forward strand.
CGGGCTTTATTACTATGGCTACCGGTATTACGCGCCGTGGTTACAGCGCTGGATTTGTCCGGATCCCGCCGGGGAAATGGAGGGCCCCAATCGTTATGCGATGGTGGGCAACAACCCGATCAACTTTGTTGATCGATTTGGACTGAACGGGGAACAGGTTTCGGGCACCCAGATTTTGGGAGGGGTCATTCTCGTGTTCTTGCTGACCTTGATCGGGGCCGGGTTGGGTTGGTTGGCGGGCAATGCCATGACAGGTGCTTCAGTTGGCGCCCTGTTGGGTGGGACGCTGTTCGGGATTGTGCGAACGCACGAGTATCTACAGTTACGACCAGAGGCTGTGGCCGCCAATACCGACAGAGTGGAACGGCAGTTTGGTCAGGACATTAGAAATCTGGCTAGCAGTCTTGCAGAACACGAAAAGCTGACGCGGGAGGAAGCAGCGAGGTTTTCGAACTTTGCTTTTGACCATCGTAATATTTCAGGGAGCGATGGGGTAATGCTTAGACTTTTCCGTGCGCAAACAGGAAGAATCTCTGGGTATACGGGCCCCGAAAGCAACGCTGATAAAGCATGGCGTGTCCTTAGTACGGAAAAAAATCCAGTTCAAGGGCTCAAACGGCTGGGCTACAACATGCTGTTAATTCGAGAGACGCCAAGTGAGCAATCATCTACTGAGCAGTCTCCCTACGTTGAATCATTTGATGTAGCAGGTGCCAACTCTGTCGCGAGCGTGCGCAAGACCGGAAAAAAATCACACTCCAGTTTGGGCTCGGCCACATCGTCAGCGGCGCCAGCATCCATCCAGCACTGGGAAATTGATACCCGAGCGGTGGATTCGATCCTGGATGATCCGACTGACCCTGACCACAAAAGCGTTTCCTCAACGATTAACAGTCTGCGTGAAGGTCGTACTGGAGCAATCAATTGGCATCGCCATCGGGACGGTTTGTGGTCTGCGGATCTGCGGGGTTTTCCTGGAAGTACCAAACGGGGAGCCCACCGACTTATGTTGAGTCACCAGGGTGGTGTCCACTACAGGGTCGAAGGGATACGGAATCCGCATTAGTAGTGTCCGGGTTGCGATCTTTAGCCTTCCAGCCTGAACACCAACGCCTTCAACCCACACTCCATATCCGCATCCGGAAACTCCGGCGGATTCTCCAGCCGTTGCTCAAACTTCAGGCTTGGCGCCTCGCGGGTCACGCCGTCGATCAGGAAGTCGGCACCAAACGCCGGGTCGTTCATGCAGGCCAGTACGGTGCCTTGAGGGCTGAGCAATTCCGGCAACCGGCGCAGCACACGCTGGTAATCCTTGGTCAGCAGGAAGCTGCCTTTCTGGAACGACGGCGGGTCGATGATCACCAGGTCGTACGGCCCCTTGCCGATCACCTTGCCCCAGGATTTGAACAGGTCGTGACCCAGGAAGCTCACCTTGCTCATGTCGTGGCCATTGAGCCGGTGGTTGTCGCGGCCACGGTTCAAGGCGGGGCTCGACATGTCGAGGTTGACCACGTGGCTCGCGCCGCCTTCGATGGCCGCCACCGAGAAACCGCAGGTGTAGGCGAACAGGTTCAATACCCGTTTGCCCTCGGCATTGGCGCGGACCCACTCGCGGCCGTAGCGCATGTCGAGGAACAGCCCGGTGTTTTGCTTGCGGCCCAGGTCGACCCGGTACTTCAGCCCGCCCTCAGTGATCGTCAGTTCGTCGATTTCTTCCCCCAGCAACCATTCTGTGGTGCTTTGCAGCAGGTAGCGATGTTGCAGCAACAGCGTGTGGGCGCCGGATTTTGCCCATTGCTCAGACCGGGTGACTGTCATCAGCACCTGCTTCACGTCTTCCAGTTGCGCCGCATCCGGCTCCTTGAACAGCGCCACCAGCACCACGCCCTGCAACCAGTCCACGGTGACTTGCTCCAGCCCCGGCCAGCAGCGGCCACGGCCGTGGAACAGGCGGCGGGTTTCGGCGGGGGCGGCCGCCAGGGCGGTCAGCAGGTGCTGCTTGAGGGTGGCGAGGGCTTCAGGGTTCATCGGGTCGGGTCGGTCATTTGTGGGGGGCGGCATTTAACCATAATTGCGCAACCGGCGGACCACCACAGAACCCTGTAGGAGTGAGCCTGCTCGCGATAGCGGTCTGTCATTCAACATTGATGTCGACTGATGAACCGTCATCGCGAGCAGGCTCACTCCTACAGGGTTTTGGTCGGTAGTGAATGAGCAGTTATCACGATTAATTTAACTTTACGTGAGGATTTGGCGATCTTCCGGCTCCCATACTCGGCTCCAACGAACAACAACAATCCGGAGCCGGACATGTCGCAGTCAACTGCTTCACCCAAGTCCACTCATCCACGCTGGCTACGCCTGACCCATTGGCTCAACGCCCTGGCGGTGCTGGTGATGGTCACCAGCGGCTGGCGCATCTACAACGCCTCGCCGATCTACGAATTCAGTTTTCCCAAGTCGATCACCCTCGGCGGCTGGCTCGGTGGTGCGCTGCAATGGCATTTCGCGGCGATGTGGTTTCTGGCGATCAACGGCCTGGTCTACCTGGCCTTCAACCTGTTCAGCGGACGCCTGAAGCGGCGTTTTTTCCCGGTCTCGCCCAAAGGCGTGCTGCATGACCTGTGGGCCGCCGTGCGCGGAAAACTCGGGCATGCCGACCTCAGTCATTACAACCAGGTGCAACGGCTGGCTTACCTGTTCGTGATGGTCGACATCACGCTGCTGGTGCTCTCCGGGCTGGTGTTGTGGAAGTCGGTGCAGTTCCCGCTGTTGCGTGAATTGCTGTTTGGTTATGAAGGCGCGCGCCGTGTGCACTTTTTCGCCATGGCGCTGTTGGTGGCCTTCGTCGCAGTGCATCTGCTGATGGTCGCGCTGGTGCCGAAAACGCTGTTGGCCATGATTGTCGGCCGCAAGGAGCAGGTATGAAAAAGCGTATTCAGGTGCCCGGGCTGGACGAGGCTTCGATCCTCACCGATGCCCGCAAGATCCTCGCCCCGCAAATCGAAGACCGCTCGCGCCGCTCGTTCCTGTTGCGTGGTCTGACCCTCGGCGGCGTGGCCATGCTGTCCGGCTGCAACATCACCGACAACGAAAGCATCGAGACTGCGTTGTCGTCCATGTCGCGCTTCAACGATCGGGTACAGGGCTGGCTGTTCAACCCCAATGCGATGGCGCCAACCTATCCGGCGTCGATGATTACCCGGCCGTTTCCCTTCAATGCCTTTTACGGCATCGACGAGGCGCCGACAGTGGAGGAGGAGGGCTATCGCCTGGAAGTCACCGGCCTGGTCGCCGACAAACGCAGCTGGCGCCTCGAAGGGCTGCGCGCCATGGCCCAGACCGAGCAGATCACCCGGCACATTTGCGTCGAAGGCTGGAGCGCCATCGGGCGTTGGGGCGGCGTGCGCTTCAGTGACTTCCTCAAGCGCATCGGCGCCGACACCGATGCCAAATACGTCGGTTTCAAATGCGCCGACGACTACTACACCAGCATCGACATGGCCACCGCACTGCACGCGCAAACCCTGCTGACGCTGACGTATGACGGCGCGGTGCTACCGCGCGAATACGGCTTCCCGATGAAGCTGCGCATGCCCACCAAGCTTGGCTACAAGAACCCCAAACACATTCAGGCGATTTTCGTCAGCAACACCTACAGCGGCGGCTACTGGGAAGACCAGGGCTACAACTGGTTCGGTGGCAGCTGATGGATGCCTGGCCATTTCGCACGTCCACAACCCACGCTCCAAGGAGTTTCACCATGAAAAAGTTGACCACTGTAGTTCTGTCCATGTGCCTGGCCGTTGGCGCTGCCTCTGTGTTCGCAGCTGACACGATGAGCAACGACAGCATGAGCAAGGATTCGATGACCAAGGACGCCATGTCCAAGGATGCGATGAAAAAAGACGCGATGAAGAAGACCGATTCGATGTCCAAGGACGCCATGTCCAAAGACAGCATGTCCAAGGATGCAATGTCCAAGGACGCTATGAAAAAAGATGCCATGTCCAAGGATGCGATGAAGAAAGGCGAAATGTCGCAATAAGTCCAAGCACCACAGACCCTGTGGGAGCGAGCTTGCTCGCGATGGACTCAAGAACGCCGCGTTTAGCCAGTAAGTACGCGTTATCGTTAACGACCATCGCGAGCAAGCTCGCTCCTACACGGATTTTGCAAACGCCACAGATCTCCGTAGGAGCTGGCTTGCCAGCGAAAGCGCCCTCAAGGTCACTACAAAACCCGGATCGGTCACCTGGTTGCATCAAAAATGAATTTCCGCCGAGTCCGCTGCTCATACCTTTTAGGTAGCGGGTCAGAGCCCGCGAAATCATTGAGGCTATCAGGGGGCGGCACAGTCATGAGTCGAGTACCGACGGCGGGTGGTGATCTTCCTGGCGGGTTGATTCTGGTGGTTGAAGACGACCCGCTGATCCTGGATTTTCTCTGTGAGATTCTTCAGGAGGAAGGTTTTGTCGTCGAGCCGAAAACCAGTGCGGACGCGGCAGTGATGTATCTGGAGCAGCATGCGCCGGAGGTAGGCATGCTGCTGACGGACATCACCATGCCCGGCACGCTCAATGGCGCGGACCTGGCGAACCAGTTCGGCGATCGCTGGCCGGACAAGCCGATCATGATCATGTCCGGTTTCGAAACCCCTGAAAGCGCAGGCGTGCGACACGAGGTGTCCTTCATCAAGAAACCCTGGATGATTGGCGGGCTGCTCGATTGTGTGGGCCAGACCTTCAAGTCCAAACGACTCAACTGACCTGCGCGCAGGTGTTACATTGCCGGGCAAATCCGTCCGGCACCTGCGAGGTTCTTTTTCTTGTCCGATCACTCTGTATTCAACTCGACTTACCGTGCCTTTCTGTTCGACATGGATGGCACCGTGCTGACGTCCATTGCCGCCGCCGAGCGGGTCTGGACAACCTGGGCGGTGCGCCATGGCGTCGATGTCGACACCTTCCTGCCCTCCATTCACGGCGCCCGCGCCGTCGACACCATCAGGCGCCTGGGCTTGCCCGGGGTGGATGCCGAGGCCGAAGCCGCGTGGATTACCGAAGCGGAAATCGACGATGTCGGCGGGGTATTCGAAGTGGCTGGCGCGGCGAAGTTCTTGCGGTCGCTGCCTGCCAGCCAATGGGCCATCGTCACTTCCGCCCCGCGGGAACTGGCGCTGCGGCGGATAGCGGCGGCGGGGATTCCCGAGCCTGCCGTCATGATCACCGCCGAGGATGTGACTGCCGGCAAGCCGGACCCCGCCGGTTACCGCCTCGCGGCCCGGCGCCTGGGGGTCGAGCCCGGGCAGTGCCTGGTTTTTGAAGACGCCACGGTGGGGATTCTGGCGGCCGAGGCGGCGGGGGCGGATTTGATGATCGTGACGGCGACTCATGAACAGCCGGTCGAGACGCCGCATGCGACGTTGGCAAGTTATGAATCGGTTCGGGTTCAGGTGGATGTCGATGGTTCGGTTCGATTGAAGTCTGTATAAACAACAGCAATCCCTGTAGGAAGGGCCGGGCGACGTTCGCTTGCCCGCGAAGGCGTCGACACATCCAGTATCGATGTGACTGAAGAATCGCTTTCGCGGGCAAGCCCGCTCCTACAGGGGATGTATGTCAGTAGAGCCCGGGGATCAGCCGCCAGGAGCGGGCGCAATAGGCCTCGTATTCGCTGCCGAACTGCGCCCGGAGCAAGGCTTCTTCCGAGTGAATGCGCGCGATCAGCGGGATCAGCGTCAGCGCCACCAGTATCAGCCCGACACCAGAACGAAAGGCCAATGCCCAACCTATGCCGATGACCATCATCCCCAGGTAACTGGGGTTGCGCAGGTTGCGGTAAATCCCGTCGGTGACCAGCCGATGCCCCGGCTGAATGGCCACCAGCCCGCTGAAGCGCTTGCCCAGCACAAACACCGGCCACAACCGCAGCGCGCCGCCGACGACGAACAAGAGTGCGCCGAGCCAGCGCATGCCTTCACCGCCAAAAGTCCAGAAATCGATGCGGTCGGTATAAGCCGGCAGAAAGCCGCTCAGTAAACCGATCACGCCGAAGGCCGGAATGACCCAGCGGTTGGCCCGGTCTTCGCGTTCCCCCGAACTCAGGTTGACCTCGGTGAACAGAGAAACGACAGCCATGATCAGAGTGGCCAGGGCAACGACGACCAGTGAACCGTGGCTGAAATAGGCTGCGAAACCACCCAGTCCCCAGATCGCCAGGGCGAGGTAGGCGAGGGTGCTGACGACGGCGAAAAATGCCAGTTTGGCCGAAATTTTCATGGTGCCTCCGCGAACAGGCTTACGCAGGAGCTGCCGTAGGCTGCGATCTTTTGATCGTTCTTTGGCCTTCGAGTTTCCATGGGTAAAAGATCGCAACCTGCGCCGGACCGCCGGGACGGTCGCCCCGAGGGCGGGTGAACTAAGCTTGGGAGAGTGGACCGTTCACCGCCGGCTCGCACGAGTTCGACGAGCCGGTGGCGTGAAACAGGAGCCTGTATGCTTCACATCCGCACGCCTTTGATCCTGCACCCTGGCCTGTCGACTCCGACCCGCCGTATCTGGCTGAAACTGGAAAACCTGCAACCTGGCGGCTCGTTCAAAATACGCGGCATTGGCTTGCTGTGCAGCCGGGCGGCGCAGCAGGGCAAGCGCAAGGTGGTCTGCCCCTCCGGCGGTAACGCGGGACTGGCCACGGCCATGGCCGCTGCATGCCTGGGGCTCAAGGCATGCATCGTGGTGCCGCACACCACCCCGCAAAGCACCCGGGCGCGGATCAGCAATACCGGCGCCGAGGTGATCGTGCACGGCAAGGTCTGGGACGAAGCCAATCAACGGGCACGGGAACTCGCCCAGGACCCACGCAGTGAATTCGTGCCGGCCTTCGACCACCCGGTGTTGTGGGAAGGGCACAGCACCATGGTCGATGAAATTCTTGAAGACTGCCCGCCAGTGGATGTGCTGGTGACATCGGTGGGCGGTGGTGGCTTGCTGGCGGGGCTGCTCACCGGCCTGATTCGTCATCGGCACACCGATTGCCGCATCGTAGCCTGTGAAACCGAAGGCGCGGCGTCGTTCGCCGCGGCGGTGGCGGCCGGGCACCCGGTCAAACTGCCGAAAATCGACACCGTCGCCACGTCTCTGGGCGCCGCGCAAGTGGCCGCCTGGCCGGTCAGGCACATCGGCGATTTCTCCCATGAGTGCGTGGTGCTCAGTGATGATGAGGCGATCATGGGCGTGGTGCGTTACGCCAATGATTTGCGTCAGCTGGTCGAACCGGCATGCGGGGTTTCATTGGCGATTGCCTACCTGGATCACCCGGCGATTGCCGACGCCAATGACGTGGTGATCGTGGTGTGCGGCGGGGTGAGTATCAACGCGCAACTCGTGGCCGGATGGGCACGCATGTCCACTGGCACGCACGCAAGGTAGGGCCGCAAACGCTATCCCGGTGTCACAAGCCCCACCGCTGGCGATGACGATCTTCAGTGACCGGTGACAACGCCTTCCTGGACGAGAATGGCGCGCGCCAGGTCTTCGTCGCTTGCGTTGTTGAGGGCGGGATTGTCCTGACGGACTTTTTTCAACAGTGCCTCCAGATAAGCACCACGAATCGCACCGCCACTGGCGACGAAGCTGGACGCGTCATCCCGGGCGGGAATCATGAGTTTGTCGTCTTTGAACGTCGAATAAAGCGAGGCGGAAACCCCGGCCGAGGTGGCGACATCTTCGGCATCCACTTTAGCCAGAGCGGAACCGACGGGCAAACAAAGCAGCAGGGAAGAAAGGATAAACATGCGGCGCATGATGGTGTCCTCCAACAGCATGGAGCATAAGGGAAATACCACATAGTTTAGGATGCATGGCAATCGCCGAGAGTTCCCCGGCACTGCCGACTGTGTATATGGACGGGGGACTTCATGGCCTTGTCACTGGCGATTTTCTCAAGCCTGATCGACTATCGACAGCCAGAACGGGTGTGAGAGGGCAGGATCGTTGAACGTCGATATTCAAAGCGTGGTGATCGGGGCTGGCGTCGTCGGATTGGCAGTGGCCAGGGCCTTGGCCATGAGCGGGCGCGACGTGTTGGTGGTCGAGGCCGGTGAGGGCATCGGCATGGGCATCAGCTCGCGTAACTCGCAAGTGATTCACGCCGGTATCTATTACCCGGGCGGCAGCCTCAAGGCGCGGTTGTGCGTGGAGGGTAAGCAGCGTCTCTATGCTTATTGCGATGAGCACGGTGTTGATTACCGGCGCGTCGGCAAGCTGATCGTGGCCACCGATGAGCCGCAGCGCACGGCTTTGCAGCGTCTGTTGGCGCAGGGGCGTCTTAACGGCGTCGATGACCTGCAATGGCTGGATGGCGCACAGGCCCGGGCGCTTGAACCGGCGTTGTCCTGCGTCGCGGCGCTGTGGTCGCCGTCTACCGGCATCGTCGACTCCCACGCCCTGATGCTGGCGCTTCAGGGCGATGCCGAGCGGTTCGCCGCGACGCTGGCCTTGCGCACACCGCTGCTGTCGGCCCGTTGCATGGAGCAGGGCTTCGAGCTGCGCATGGGCGGCAGTGAGCCCATGACCCTGTGCTGCCGCGAATTGATCAACTGCGCGGGGCTGTCCGCACCCGAGGTGGCGCGCGCTATTGTCGGTCTGCCTGGGCAATTCATTCCCCGGGCGCATTTGTGCAAGGGCAGTTATTTCAGTTTCAGCGGCCGGGCGCCGTTTCGCCACTTGGTGTATCCGGCCCCGGAGAGCGCGGGACTGGGTGTGCACATGACGCTCGACCTGGGCGGGCAGGCGCGCTTCGGGCCGGATGTCGAATGGGTCGAGCACATCGATTACCGCGTCGAACCCCGCCGGGCCGAAGGGTTCTATCAGGCGATCCGCCGTTATTGGCCGGGTTTGCCGGACAACAGCCTGCAACCGGCCTACAGCGGCATTCGCCCGAAAATCAGCGGGCCGACCGAGCCGGCCGCCGATTTTCTCATCAGCGGATGCGCCGTACATGGCGTGCCGGGGCTGGTGAATCTGTTCGGCATCGAATCACCGGGGCTGACCAGTTGCCTGGCGCTGGCCGAACAGGTAGTAAAACGCCTGGACGACCGATGATCAGGGCTGGTACTGCCTTGCGGGCATTGGGTCTATGCTAGGGAGTGCGCTTACTGCCATCGGAGAACTCTGATGATCACCGTACGCACTGCCTGTCTGCTGGCTGATTACAAACGCTGGGCCAATCAGCGCCTCTTTGACAGCCTCGCAGCGCTCCCTCCGGGGGAAGTCAAAAAAGAACGGGTGTCGGTGTTCAAAAACATGATCGGCACCCTCAATCACGTCTACGTGGTCGATTGCATCTGGCAGGCGCACCTCGAAGGCCGGGGGCATGGCTTCAAGACCTCACACGACCTGCTGCATGCCGATCTGTCCGAACTGCGCATGGCGCAAAAAGAGATCGATCGCTGGTATTGCGACTGGAGCGCCCGGCAAACCGATGCCTCCCTGGACAAGCCCCTGGAATTCACTTTTGTCTCTGGCGAAAGCGGCACCATGAGCGCCGGCGCGATGCTGATGCACGTGGTCAACCACGCCAGCTATCACCGTGGCTGGGTGGTGCAGATGTACTTCGAGATTCCGGCCATGCCACCGGTGACCGACATGCCGGTGTATTTGCGCGAGTCCGAGCCGTTAGTCCTGCAGTCGATCAATGCCCCGATAGTGGCGCCGCCATGTGCTGTGCAATTTTCGAGCGCAACCAGCGTTCTGCCGGATCGTTATCGTTGACCCCGTTCCAGACCATCGACAGTTCGGACAGCTTGATATCGAACGGCGCGTCGTCTGCCCGCAGCTGACTGCTGCCTTCGATCAACGCACTGGCCGCGTAATCCGGCACGGTGGCGAGCATGTCTGTACCCGCCAGCAAGGCCCGCAACCCCGCGAACTGTGGCACCGCCAGCACCACCCGGCGCGAACGGCCGATCCGTGCCAGGTCGTTGTCGATGGCACCGCTCAAGTCCCCGGAGAACGACACCAGCGCGTGAGGGCGTTCGCAGAACTCGTCCAGGGTCAACGGACCCGGACGATCATCGCCGCGCAGGATCTTCACACTCAAGTCGCGCAACTTCTTGCGCTTGGCATTGGCCGGCAATTCGGTGGTGTAGCTGATGCCGACGGAAATCTCGCCGCTGGCCAGCATCGATGGCATCAGCAGGAAATTCACCCGGCGCACCACCACCACAACGTTCTGCGCCTCTTCACGAATCTGCTTGAGCAGCGGTGGAAACAGCCCGAACTCGGCGTCGTCGGACAGACCGATGCGAAACACATCGCGGCTGGTGGAGGGCTCGAAATCCTTGGCCCGGCTGACTGCCCCGGAAATGGTGTCCATCGCCGGCTGCAATTCCTTGAGAATCTGCAACGCCCGCAGGGTCGGCTCCAGGGTGCGTCCGTTGCGCACCAGCAACGGGTCGTCGAATAGATCGCGCAACCTTGCCAGCGCCGCGCTGACAGCGGGCTGGCCGAGGAACAGTTTTTCCCCGGCCCGGGTCAGGTTCTTTTCGAACATCAGGGTTTCGAAAATCACCAGCAGGTTCATGTCCACGCGGCGCAGGTCGTTGCGGTTCATGGTGGTGGCTCGCTGGGGGTTGGGGTCTTTTCAGTAAAGCAGCAAACCCTGCGGAATCTGGAATTCGCTGATGACCTGTAGGAGCGAGCCTGCTCCGGGCGGCGTTCCGACGATAGCGGTGGGTCAGCCACATGGATGCTGGATGTGCCGCCGCCATCGCGAGCAGGCTCGCTCCCACACGGGATCTCCAGCGAGCACAAATGCTGCGTACGACACCAATCAACTGGGGCGGGCTTGCTCGCGAAAGCGGTGGGTCAGCCACATGGATGCTGGATGTGCCGCCGCCATCGCGAGCAGGCTCGCTTGTATGGTAGGACTTGAAGGGGGGGCGTGAACAAGGTTGAGCCATGTGAGCTGACCCTTGATCTGAGCGAAGCGCAGCCGGACGGTTTTCTGCTGGCGGGTCGCTACACTCTTCTCGATCATGATCGCGCCTTGCAGCGCTTGATGGACGCCGCCCTGGCGCAGAACGTCGAGATCGTGGTCGGCGGCCCGTACAGCTCGGGCATTCTGGCCGGTGGCGCACACATCGAATACCAGAAGGCCAGCCCGGCGATTATCAGCAAGGTCGAGCAGATCAAACGCATCGCGGCGGCCCATGGTGTTGATATCAAGGCTGCGGTGTTGCAATTTTCGTTGGCGAACCCGGCAATGGCGGCGGTGATTCCCGCTGCGTTCTGGCAGGCGATGCGTGAGGCGAAGCTGGTTTCCGAGCGCGCACCCTTGCCCCCTCATTGGAGCTTGAGCATGAAAATTGATTTGAGCGAAAAACTCGCGATCGTCAGCGGCAGTACCGCCGGCATTGGCCTGGGCATCAGCCAGGCACTGGCCGAGGCCGGCGCCACGGTGGTGGTGATCGGCCGCGACACGGCCAAGGTCGAACAGGCGTTGGCGAGCATTCGCCAACGCGTACCCGGCGCGCAATTGCGCGGCGTGACCGCCGACCTCGGTACCGCCGAAGGCGCCGAAAGATTGTTCGACGCCGAACCTCGGGCGGACATCCTGGTGAACAACCTCGGGATCTTCAACACAGTGGATTTCTTCGACGCCCCGGACAGTGAGTGGACACGCTTCTACGAGGTCAACGTGATCTCCGGCGTGCGTCTGTCGCGGCATTACACGCCGCAAATGGTCAAGCAGGGCTGGGGCCGGGTGATCTTCCTGTCTTCGGAGTCCGGCGTGGCGACCCCGGCGGACATGATCAACTACGGCGTGACCAAAAGCGCCAACCTGGCGGTGTCCCATGGCCTGGCCAAACGCCTGGCCGGCACCGGCGTGACGGTCAACGCGATCCTGCCCGGCCCGACCTTTACCGATGGCCTGGAAGACATGCTCAAGGACGCCACCGCCGAATCCGGGCGCAGCGCCCGGGACGAAGCCGATGCGTTCGTGCGCAAGGCCCGGCCGACGTCGATCATCCAGCGCGTGGCGGATGTCGAGGAAGTCGCCAATCTGGTGGCCTACATCGCCTCGCCGTTATCCTCGGCCACCACAGGCGCGGCCAGGCTGTCGACGGCGGTGTCGTCGACAGCCTGGCCATCTGAACCTTATTGATTGGAGAAAGTATTTCATGGCAACTGCATCAGCCTTCATCGACATCCCGGCTTCGGCCGAACAGGACTGGCAATTGATTGGCGGTTTCAACTCGCTGCCGGACTGGCTGCCGTTCATTCCCAGGAGCGAACTCAGCGAAGGCGGGCGCGTGCGCAGTCTGCAAACGGCGGACGGTGCGGTGGTAATCGAACGCCTGCAAGCCTTCGACAATGCAGGTCAGACCTACAGCTACTCGATTTTGCAGGCACCCTTTCCAGCGACTGATTATCTGGCGACGATCAAGGTTCAAGCCCAAGGCGAGGGCGCGCGGGTGACCTGGTCCGGGCGGTTTGAACCGGTGGGGGTGAGCAACGAGGAAGTGGAGGCGTTGTTTAACGGTATCTATCAGGGTGGGCTTGAGGCGTTGCGGGCCAATTACCCGGCTTGATAAACACCAGCAATCCCTTGTAGGAGCGAGCCTGCTCGCGATGGACGCAAGGTCGACGTGTCGAATCAGACTGCACGCGTTATCGTTGACGTCCATCGCGAGCAGGCTCGCTCCTACAGGGGATCAATTTCAGGCTTGAGGAATCAGACTCTCCCGACAATCGAGCACCAGCCGTGCGCCGCCCAGTTCGCTGGTGCCCACCTCCAGGGTAAACCCGTGCAGGCTGACAATCGCCGCGACGATGGACAGCCCCAGCCCGAAGCCGCTCTTTTGATTGCCCGCCTCGGCACGGTAGAAACGCTGGAACACCGCTTCACGTTCCGCCTCGGGAATGCCCGGGCCGGAGTCGAGCACTTCGATCCGCGTGTGCCCGCCAGCATTGATCCCGCGCAAGATCACCGCGCCACCGGGCGGAGTGAATTTGATCGAGTTGCTGAGCAGGTTCGCCACGGCTTCGAACAGCAGTGCGCGGTCGCCATTGAGGGGGGGCAATGACGCGGGCAGGTGCAGTTGGAACACCAGGCCGTCGTCTTCCGCCAGGGGCAGATAGAACTCATGCAGCTCTTGCAACAGCGACACCGGGTCCAGTTGCACGAAACCGGAACGACGCTGGCGATCTTCCAGTTCGGAAATCCGCAACAAGCCACGGAAACGCGCCATCAACGTGTCGGCCTCGGCCAGCACCAGGTCCAGTTGCATGGCCTGCGGCGAGCCTTCGCCGGCTTGCTGCTGCATGCGGTAAAGCTGCGCGCGCAGACGGGTCAGGGGCGTGCGCAGGTCATGGGCGATGTTGTCGCACACACCCTTGACCTCGTTCATCAAGCGCTCTATGCGTTCGAGCATGGCGTTGACGATGGCGGCGAGCATGTCCAGTTCGTCACGCCGGTTGGACAGTGGCAAACGCCGGCTCAGGTCGCCAGCGACGATGGCTTCGGCACTGGCCTGGATCCCGCGAATGCGTCGTAACGGCCGGCGCCGCAGCAGATACCAGCCGACGATGCCCGGCACGATGGTCAGGGTCACACCCCAGAACAGGGCGTGAAGGATGATCCGGGTGACGGCGAACAGCGAGCCGTTGTCGCGAACCAGAATCAGCCACCAACCATCGCGGGTCTGGGTCGCCACGGCGTCGCAGCTGTCGTTGGGCAGGGTCGGGTCGTCGGACTCGGCGCAGTCGCTGAGCGTGTGGATCTTGCCATCGAGCGGCAAGCCGTCCGGAATGTAGCGCAGGGCGCCGCTGAGGTAACGCTGCCGGGCATCGAACAGGCCGTAGGCGTCGATGCCGCGGATATCGAAGGTCATGCTGACGGCGAGGGCGTCCACCAGTTGCTCGCCCGAGAAGCGCGAAAACAGGTGCTGGCGTTGCATCAACGAATGCTTGGCCAGGTTGTCCAGGTAAGCGGAAACCTCGTAGTACATGACCCCCATGAGAATCCCGCTCCAGATCACGAACAGCGAACTGTAGAGCGCCAGCAGACGGCTGCTGGAAGAGCGCCAGCCTTTAGACGGGTTCGGCAATGACATAACCCGAGCCTCGCACAGTCCGAATCAGTGGGACATTGCCAGGCGGGTCGATCTTCTTGCGCAGACGGCCGATGTGGACGTCGATCAGATTGGTGCCGGGGTCGAAGTGGTAACCCCAGACTTCTTCGAAAATCATCATCCGCGAGAGGATTTGCCCGGTATTGCGCATCAGGAATTCCAGCAGTTTGTATTCGGTGGGCAACAGCGTCAGCAGTTGACCGTCGCGGCTGGCTTCGTGGCTGATCAGGTTCAGCTCCAGATCCGCCACCCGCAGCGTGGTGGCCTGGGCGGTCACGGTGTTCTGCCGACGCAACAGGACTTCGACCCGGGCGGCCATTTCATCGGTGGCGAAGGGTTTGGTCAGGTAGTCGTCGCCGCCGGCGCGCAAGCCGCGCACGCGCTCATCGACGTCGGACAGTGCGCTGATCATCAGGATCGGCGTGGCCACGCCCATGGTCCGCAGCGTGGTGACGATCGCCAGGCCATCGAGCTCGGGCAACATGCGGTCGAGGGTGATCAGGTCATAGTTGCCGCTGACCGCACGCTCGAGCCCTTCGCGACCATTGTCGACCCAGTCGACGTCGAGGCCGTGGCTACTCAGTTCGGCGACAATTTCCCGGGCGGTCACGGCGTCGTCTTCGATGGTCAAGATGCGGGTCATAGGGCTGGCCTGATAAGCAGTTCAATACGAAGTAGCAAGCATTTTGCCAAGAATTGTCCGCGACTTAATAAATTAACTTTCATCTGACTGGGGTCGCAGTTCGCAACATTGATATCATTGGGCCACAACTTCAGTAGGGGGCTGCATTGTGCGCAACTCGATCCGCTATCGCTGGATGCCGATTTGTCTGTTGTTGTTCAGTGTTTTCATTTCATCGGCCTGGGCTGGCAATACACCCTGCTCCGGCAAGAAGGGTGGAATCGATCGATGCGACGGCGATTTGTTCCTGTGTAATGACGGCTCCATCAGCGGGTCGAAAAAAAGTTGCTCGACAATGTTCGGCGGTCAGACCCAGGCGCGTCCACAAGCGTTTATCCAGGACACACAGGGCTGCTCCTGTGGCACCGGCTCGTTTTGTACCGGGCCCAGAGGTGGCGTTTACTGCCTGACCCCCAGTGGCAATAAAAGCTATAAGCGCAAATAACCCATGCATAAAATCCGTCGGAGCAACCTCCCACAATGGCATGAGGTCGAGCATAAATTCCACGTACGACGCAGACTACTGTGGGAGCGAGCCTGCTCCGGGCGGCGTTCCGACGATAGCGGCAGATCAGGCAAAACGAATCGGTCAGTCAATCGGTGTACTGATAAACACTTCAAGCCCTTCGGCATACGCAGTGAACGCAGCAACCCGCGGAAACTGCGCCGCACTCACCTGATCCGGCACTACCAGATTGGTAAAGCTCCAGGCTACGGCGAGGGTAATGCCATCCTGCTCAAGCGAACCGTCAGTCTTCAGCGACTGTTTTTCCAGCTCCCGCTCCAGCGCCGTATAGGCCGCCGTCAGCTGTCCTTCGACCCGCTGCACCCAGGGTTCGAATTGAATCTCCGCCGGCCGCAAGTTGCGCTCGTAGTAAAGCTGCACGGATTTTTCGCTGGCGGCCAGCGCCAGGCCGATCAGGCGCAACGCGCGCAGACGCCGGCCCGGTTCGACGGGCATCAGGCTGTTATCGGTCAGGGTTTCCAGGTAGTCGATGATCAGCGTCGAATCCATCAACACCTCACCGTCATCCAGCACCAGCGTGGGCGCCTTGACCACCGGGTTGATCTGCTGGAATTGTTCGAAGTGGCGGAACACCGAGACCGATTGATGTTCCAGGGTGATTCCCAGGCATTTGGCAGAAATGGCGGCGCGCCTTACATAGGGCGAATCCAGCATACCGATCAGCTTCATGGTCCTTTCCTTTATATGGCCATTTCGGGAGGGACAACCTTAGCTGAGGTTCGCAGCCCTGCAAATGACTGTGAATAATGCCCGGTGCAGGCCGTTTGTCATCTATATACAGCCGCTCGGTTGAATTTCTTGCTATAAACGCACTCCGATTACCACCTCAAAGCCTGCGGTAGAGCATTTTCCGGGCTTTGTCGGACAAATTCGCTGTCTTTTCAGTTGCTGAGGCCTCAAGTCGGCCGTAGACTGCCGCCCCTCGTAAATTGAGTGCCGGGTGGCGCTTGGAACAAACGGCGCCTTTCCGATGACCTGCCCAGGTCTGCCGGAACGCTCCCTATTTCGCCTTAATGCACGTTTTTTTATAGAGATATCAATGACAAAGGACAAGTTGCTGGCCATGCCGGCGGATGACTACATGAATGCCGAGCAACATGCTTTTTTCTCCGAGCTGTTGCAGAACATGAAAGTCGAAACCCATGAGCGCATCGAACAGAACCGCATCGCCATCGAAAGCCTGGACACCCCGGCCGATCCGGCAGACGCGGCTTCGGTCGAAGAAGAGCGCACCTGGCTGGTGAACGCGATCGATCGCGACCAGCGCATGCTGCCTCAGTTGGAACAAGCCCTTGAGCGCATCAAGGAAGACAGCTTTGGCTGGTGCGACGACAGCGGCGAGGCGATTGGCCTCAAGCGCCTGCTGATCAGCCCGACCACCAAGTACTGCATCGAAGCTCAGGAACGTCACGAGCAAATCGACAAGCACCAGCGTCAGGCCTGATTCTGCAAGGCAGTCCATCAAGATGGACTGCCTTTGAAAAGATCGCAGCCTGCGGCAGCTCCTACGCAATTGAAGTAGGGCGCTGTTGCAGGCTGCGATCTTCGTTTTCTGCCGTCTTCGATTTCCCGGTTGTTCTCTTGATCTGCTGCAACGCTCACGACTAAAGGCTCATGGATAATGGCTTTATAGTGGCGTTTAATGCGAAGACAACAATTAGAAGCTTTCCGGGGTAACGATGATGACGAGAGACGGGTCTCTGGTTGCGGCAGTGCCTGCACCAGTGCTGTTGCCGAAAAACCGCTGGCTGACACCGACGCTGCAAAGCATCGCCCTGATGCTGTTGTTAAGTGGCATGACGCTGGGCGGATGGTCGCTCTACCTTGGGCTGCCCCTGGCCGTATTGATTGTCTGGCTGCCTCGCCTGCGTTCGCGCGCGACCCCGGTGGCTGCTTCCTCCGACAACCCCGATGCCATCAGCGAGTTGACTCGCGATCTTTCCTACACCACCAGCCATAACGCGCTGTCAGCCGCCGGTGTGGCGTTCTCGGTTCGGCAACTGGCGGACAAACTGCAATCGCAGCTCGCGGCGGCGGCACAGATCGTCAGCAACGCCGAGGTCATGATCACCACCGAACAGGCCACCTCGACGCTCAGTCGCCAGGCGCTCAGTGCTGCCAGCGAGGCTCATCAAAGTGGCGCGGTGGGGCGTACGCAACTGATCGAGTCCATTGCGCGCATGCATCAGCTCAGCCAGCGCGCCAGCAACAGCCGTGAACTGATCGAAGCCTTGAGCCTGCGCAGCGATGATATCCAGCGCGTGACCCTGGTGATTCAGTCCATCGCCAGCCAGACCAACCTGTTGGCGTTGAACGCAGCGATAGAAGCGGCGCGGGCGGGGGAGCACGGTCGCGGGTTTGCAGTGGTGGCCGACGAGGTGCGTGGGCTCGCCGCACGCACGGCGACTGCCACGGGCGAAGTGGGCGAAATGGTGGCCGACATCCAGCAACGCACCGCGCAGGTGGTGGAGCAGATCCGCCAACTGTCCAGCGACCTCGATACCGGCGTCGAGCAGGTCGAACAGACGGGGCAGCACCTGGAGAACATTGCCCTTCTGGCGGCGAGTGTCGAGTCCCAGGTCGGGGAAATCGCCCAGGGGGCAGACACCAACCGTGAACAACTCGACAGCCTGTTCCACGCCATTGAACAGATGCGCAGCGACCTGGCGGTCAGCGACCAGCAGACTCAACGCCTGGCCCATGCGGCAGTGCAAATGGAAGGGCAGGCCGAAACCATCAGCGAGCGTCTTGCCGAGGTGGGGCTGGATGACTATCACCAGCGGATCTATGACCTGGCGCGGGAAGGCGCTACGCAGATTGCCGCGCGATTCGAGGCGGATATCGATGCCGGTCGAATCAGTCTCGACGATCTGTTCGACCGCAATTACCAGACTATTCCCAATACCAGCCCGGCCAAGTACCAGACGCGTTTCGACCGCTACACCGATCAGGTGCTGCCAACGATCCAGGAACCGTTGTTAGCGCGTCACGAAGGATTGGTGTTCGCCATCGCCTGCACCCAGCAGGGTTATGTGCCGACCCATAACAAGGCGTTCAGCCAGCCGTTGACGGGGGACGCGCAGGTCGATGCCTTGCAGAACCGGACCAAACGCAAGTTCGCTGACCGCACCGGGATCCGCTGTGGCAGCCATCAGAAGGCCGTGTTGCTGCAAACCTATACGCGCGACACCGGCGAGTTGATGCACGATCTCTCGGTGCCGATCATGCTCAAGGGCCGGCATTGGGGTGGTTTGCGCCTGGGCTACAAACCGGAAAAACCGCGTTAGAAAACCCGGGCTGTCGGGCGACTGTTGCAATTTCTGCAATTAACCTGTGCAGGGTTTTACTGTTTCCTCGCCGGAAAATTAATTAGCATGCCTATTAATTAGGTTGCTAATTAAGTTGGGAGGGTCAGCATGCAAGGCAAAGTTGATGTCGCGGTCATGATTGGCAGCGGAGTACCTGCCAATCTGCGTCGTCGCGCACCGCCAACCCGACAATCAGGCTTTCAGCGCGCCTGCGTCGACCGCCGCCTTCAACTCCCTGGCCGATTCCTGGGCCGCAATGGCGGCGACATCCGGGGTTTTGAACCAGCGATCTTTTTCGACCTGGTAATACGTCACGGTCTTTAGCGGTGGTTTGGCTCGCATGACAATCACGGCCTGGAATTCACCGTCGATTTCTCTGGCTTCCCCCCGGATAAAAAACTCGCCGATATCAAATTCCGTCACGTTGCAGACTTCCCCTGGAAATACAATGTTGTTGTCAACGCAACCCGATTTTTTGCGGATCCGTTTTATTGGGCTGGCAGTATGGCAGTAGTTGCCCGTCGACGGCTGAGATAAGTCGGCGGGCAGACGAAACGTCGATAGCGATGAGTGCGGCGGGCATGTCAACAATGTGATTCAAGAAACCGGGCGAGGGCACAGGCTTCATTATGATCCGCTCGGAAACCTCTTACGCAGCCTGTCGAAATATCCTTGATATGAAAGAAGGCAATGCCTGCCATCACCACCTGAAATCGCGGGCGGGCCGGGACATCGTGAAGCGGTTCGTGGTGGCGAAACCGTATGGGGTGCGGGATCGGCGCTGTTTCTGAGTCAGGCGCCAAGGGATAAGCAAAGTGAGTCAGCGTGCACATATGAAGTCCTTTTCATGGTTTTATCGACGTATGTACGTCGTTTTGGCTAGTCTCCAAGAGCATCGCTGCTCTAGAATCACCCTCACTGGCGGGGAATCGATGTTTATCTAAAGCAATTTTTTGCGGACGATATGTAGGAAAAGATTTTTTCTTGATGAGATTTTTCCCCGAAGTTGATAGTCCATAATTTTCTGGCAGCAGGAAGGGTGTTTTCCTTCAGCCTGTGACGAACGCCGGGCAGGACGACACGAGTGACGTTCCAGTAGTCTTCTCAAGCTTCGTGATGAGTGAGCGCACTGCTCATTCAGGATTTCAATCCGGGTTCTTTGGCGACACCTTCGGCATTGCCGCTTTTTTGGCTGTGCGTTTATTTCTCGCGTACGGCACCATTTTTCAGATGTGGGGATGTTTCCTTGGCAGTAAGTAATCTCGATATGCATGCTTTGTTCGTACTGGGTGATTTGCGCGCAAAGCTGGTCAAGCTGTTTCAGTCACGTTTCGTTTACATCACCGAACAGAACGCTGAAGGCATCTACATTGCCGAAATCGACACCGAATCAGCCCTGGTGGTGGATGACAAGCCGGGACTCAAACTCAAGGTCGGCGATCATTTCAGCGCGTCCGTGCTGCCCAGTCGTGAAGGCGGCAAGCTGGACATCAAGTTCCGCGACATCAAACTGACGGTTTACGGAATTGGCGATTACGCTTTCGTGACCACGGCCGACGGTCAGGGGATAGTGTTCAAGGAAGGTCACAGCGTGGTGATGGTGTTTGCCGCCCATCAACAGCTGCAGGAAGGCCTGACCAAGACCCTCAAAGCCGTGACCGCCAAAGCGGCCAAGTGGCGCAAGGGCGAGCTGGTGACCTTCAAGGCCAGCGAGTGATGACCCTGACCCGCGCCGATTTCCACGAACAGAACCTGGCCAGCGCTCAAGACGAAGCGCGGCGGCTGTTCGGGCAGAAGATCATTCTGCAAGGAGCCTGGCTGAATTGGGTGGCGTCACAGCTTTACCAACTGCAACCGGCGGCATACGCCAGCATGGTCAGGCGCGAGCTGATGCGTTTGCAGCAAACCTGCGAAAACTGATCCACGCACCTCGAAAGCAGGAACCTCTACTACAGTCATTGGACTGAGTATTCAGAGGCTTTGCGGTCTACTGCCAGGCCATCCTGCTATTGCTGTGAACAGCACGAGGTGCAAAAGCATGAACGGATTTCGACGGTTGCTGGCTGCTGTCCTGGCCGCTTTCGGTTTACTGGCGACACCCGCCCCGGTGTTTGCCGCCCAGGCGCCGATCCACTTCGCCGACCTGAACTGGGAAAGCGGCAGCCTGATTACCGATGTCCTGCGCATCATTGTCGAGAAGGGCTACGGGCTGCCGACCGACACCTTGCCGGGCACCACCATCACCCTGGAAACCGCGCTGGCCAACAATGACATCCAGGTCATTGGCGAAGAGTGGGCCGGTCGCAGCCCGGTCTGGGTCAAAGCGGAAGCCGAAGGCAAAGTCGTCAGCCTCGGCGACACGGTCAAGGGCGCTACCGAAGGCTGGTGGGTGCCGGAATATGTGATCAAGGGCGACCCGGCCAAGGGCATCAAGCCGCTGGCGCCGGACCTGCGCAGCGTCAGCGACCTGCCGCGTTACAAAGACGTGTTCAAGGACCCGGAAGCCCCGACCAAGGGGCGTTTCCTCAACAGCCCCATCGGTTGGACCTCGGAAGTGGTCAACAAGCAGAAGCTCAAGGCGTATGGGCTGGACGACAGCTACGTGAACTTCCGTAGCGGTTCGGGTGCGGCACTGGATGCCGAGATCAGTTCGTCCATTCATCGTGGCAAGCCGGTACTGTTTTACTACTGGTCGCCCACGCCGTTGCTCGGCCGCTTCAAGCTGATTCAACTCGAAGAGCCACCGTTCGACGCGCAAGCCTGGAAGACCTTGACCGACGCCGATAACCCCAACCCACAGCCGACCCGTTCCCTGGCCTCCAAACTGTCCATCGGTGTGTCCACACCCTTCCAGAAGCAGTATCCGCAGATTGCCGAGTTCTTCGCCAAGGTCGACTTCCCGATAGACCCGCTGAACAAAGCGCTGGCCGAGATGAGCGAGAAACATACACCGCCGCGTCAGGCGGCGCAGGCGTTCATGAAGGCTCATCCGGACGTCTGGCGGGCCTGGCTGCCCAAGGAGGTGGCGGATAAAGTCTCCGCCGCCCTGTAGGCGCTGCCGCAGGCTGCGATCTTTTGATCTTGTCTAAAAAAAGCAAAATCAAAAGATCGCAGCCTGCGGCAGCTCCTACAATGTTCTGTTCATATCCCTTTCAAGGACCTTTGAACCATGACCTTGCTGTTGGCTCAATGGCTGGTGACGATCTTTGCAATGATCAGTCTGGTACATGTGTATTGGGCGTTGGGTGGTGAGTGGGCGGCGGTGGCGGCGATCCCGCAAGTGCCGCAGGTGGGCAGCGCGCAACTGCGACCGGCGTTCAAGCCACGAGGCTGGATCACGCTGGTGGTGGCCGCGCTGTTGCTGTTGATTGCCGCGCTGGTGTGCTTGCGGGTGGGTTGGTGGCTGCCACCCTTGCATCACTGGTCGTTGCAGTGGGTGATCAGCGCGATTGCGATTTTGCTGTTTGCCCGGGCGATTGGCGATTCGGAGCTGGTGGGTTTTTTCAAAGAGGTCAAAGGCTCGAAATTTGCCCGGCTGGATACCTGGGTTTACTCGCCGTTGTGCGTGGTGCTGGGGGCGGGGTTGTTGGCGGTGGCTTGGGTCTAACTACCGCTCTCAGTCCGACGACTGCTCACTTCAGCCGGCACATCATCCCCGGCCATACGCTTGCGAAACAGTGCCGCCCGGGCCAGCAGCAAGGTGGTCACCGGCACGGTAATCGCCAGCAGGATCGGAATCAGCCAGGCGTGCAATACCGGCGCGGACTTGAGCGCCGAAAAGTAGATGATCGAAGCCAGCGCCACGCACCAGGCCCCGAGCGTCGAGGCCAGGGCCGGTGGGTGCATGCGCTGGAAGTAATCCTTCATGCACAACAGGCCCGTGGCGCTGATCAATGCAAACAGACTGCCGAGCACCAGCAGGATCGCCACCGGGATTTCCACCCATAACGACAATGGCGTATTCATTCGATCACCTCACCACGCAGCAGGAATTTCGCCAGGGCGAACGAGCCGACGAAACCGAACAGTGCTATCAGCAGCGCCGCCTCGAAGTACGTGTCACTGGCATAGCGAATACCCAGCGCCAGCATCATCAGCATCGCGACGATGTACAGGTAGTCCAGCGCCAGGACCCGGTCCTGGGCCGACGGCCCCTTGAACAGGCGGATCAGGGTCAGGATCATCGCTAATGAAAAGAAGAACAGGCTCAGCAGGATCGCGCTCGACAGCAACGGGCTCATTCGAAGATCTCCATCAACGGACGTTCGTAGGTCGCCTTGAAGTGCTGGATGAACAGCGCCTCATCGTCCAGGTCGAAGACGTGCAACAGCAGAATGCTGCGGTCCAGCGCCAGCTCCGACCAGACCGTACCGGGCACCACCGTGGTGATCATCGACAGCGCGGCCAGGCCGTTGGCATCGCGCAAATCCAGCGGCACCTTGATGAATCGCGAGCGGGGCGGGCGGCGACCGGCATTGAGTACGCTCCAGGCCACCGCGAGGTTGGACACCAGCACATCACGCCCGACCAGCAGGACCAGGCGCAGGATCACCCCGGGACGACGGATGCGTACCGGCAGCGGACGCAGCCTGCGCATCATCAATGGCGCACAGAACCCCAGCACCGCACCCAGCAGCAGATTGCCGGGGCTGGTCGACAGGTTCAGCAGCAACCACAGCAACCACAAGGCCAGCGACAACAGCGGTGCCGGAAACAGGCGCTTCATGGCTGCACCTCCAGCGTGGTCGCATGAGCCGGCGGGTTCGGTACGACGCGCGTGCCGAGCACCGCCATCACGTATTGCTGGGGGTTGTACAAGGCATCGGCGGCGGCCTGGGTGTAGCGCAGCAGCGGATCGGCCTTGAAGGTCAGCGCAATGCTCAAGCCCAGCAGGGCGAAGATCGGCACGCATTCCAGGCGTCGCAGCAGGGGCGATGGTCGTTCCGCAGGCGTCCAGAAGCGCTGGATACCCAAACGCGAGAACGCGATCAGCGACGCCAGCCCGGACAAAATCAACAACACCAACAGGCCCCACGCGGCGTTGGAAACCGGTGTGTCGCCGCTGTTCCCCAGGCCCAGCGGATTGAGTAGGGCACCGATCAACCCGAGTTTGCCGATAAAGCCGGAGAGTGGCGGCATGCCGATGATCAGCAAGGCGCAGGCGATGAAACTCAGGCCAAGAAACGCCATGGTCCATGGAATCACCTGGCCGACCACGGCTTTTTGCTCGTCGTCGAGGTTGATGCCTTTGGGTGGATGCAGGGATTCCAGAGGACGGGGCAGCAGTTCGGCTTCATCGTCGAGCGACACTTCGTTGGCCGAGCGCGAGCGCTCGATCAGTTCGGCCAGCAGGAACAGTGCGCTCAACGCCAGGGTCGAGCTGAACAGGTAGAACAGCGCCGCGCCGACCAGGTTCGGCTGGGCGAAACCGATGGTCGACAACAGAATGCCCGCCGACACCAGAATGCTCAGGCTGGCCATGCGCTCCAGGCGTTGCGCGGCGAGGATCGCCATGGCGGCGCAGACGATGGTCGCCATGCCGCCGTAGATCAGCCACTCACCGCCATAGAACGCCGATGCCCCGGCCTGGGCGGAGAACAGCAGCGTCCACAGGCGCAGCAAGGTGTAGACGCCGACCTTGGTCATGATCGCGAACATCGCCGCCACCGGCGCGCTGGCCGACGAATAGGCCGGCACCAGCCAGAAGTTCAGTGGCCACATGCCGGCCTTGGCCAGAAACGCGATGGCCAGAATCCCCGCGCCGGCGTGCAGCAAGCCGCGATCAGCTGCGGACACCAGCGGGATTTTTACCGCCAGGTCAGCCATGTTCAACGTGCCGGTGACGCCATAGATCAGCGCCGCGCCAATCAGGAACAGCGAGGAGGCCAGCAGGTTGATCGAGATGTAGTGCAGCCCCGACGACACCCGCGCCCGGCCCGAACCGTGGAGCATCAACCCGTAGGACGCTGCCAGCAACACTTCGAAGAATACGAACAGGTTGAACAGGTCAGCGGTGAGGAACGCGCCGTAAAGGCCCATCATCTGGATCTGGAACAGCGCGTGAAAACTCGAACCGGCGCCGTCCCAGCGGGCCATGGCAAACAGCAGCGCACAGACGCCGATGATGCCGGTCAGCACCAGCATCAGCGCCGACAGGCGATCGACCACCAGCACCAGGCCGAACGGTACTTGCCAGTTGCTCGGCAGGTACACGCCGATGGAGCCGGGCACGCCGGTGGTCTGTGTCCATTGCCATAACGCCACGGCAATGCCCAGCCCGAGCAGGCTGGAGAGCAGATTGATCCTGGCCTTGAGCGGCCGGTGCTTCTCGCCGAGCATCAGCATGATCGCGGCAGTCAGCAACGGCAGCAGGATGGGCGCGACGATCAGGTGAGTCATTGCCATCATTCCCTGGGCTCCCGGCCATCCACATGGTCAGTGCCGGTCAGGCCCCGGGAGGCCAGCAGCACCACCAGGAACAACGCGGTCATGGCGAAGCTGATGACGATCGCCGTCAGCACCAGTGCTTGCGGCAACGGGTCGGTGTAATGCAACAGGTCCTGAGGGATGCCGTCCTTGATGATCGGTTCCTTGCCGATGAACAGGCTGCCCATGCTGAAAATGAACAGATTGACGCCGTAGGACAGCAGGCACAGGCCCATGACCACCTGGAACGTCCGTGGGCGCAGGATCAGCCAGACGCCGGACGCGGCCAGTACGCCGATGGCGATTGCGATGACTTCTTCCATCAGACGACCTCCTTCATGGCAACGGGTTTAGGCTGGGCAGCGGTTTTGTGACCCCGCACCGATTGGTGGGCGAGGGCGGTGAGGATCAGCAGGGTCGAGCCGACCACCACGCCGTACACGCCGATGTCGAAGAACAGCGCGCTGGCCAGGTGAATGTCACCCAGCAGTGGCAACGAGAAATGCCAGGTGTGGGTGGTCAGGAACGGATAGCCGACCAGCATCGCTCCCAGCCCGGTGGCCGTGGCAATCATCAGTCCGGTGCCCATCCAGCGCAGCGGTCGCAGGCTCATTTGCGCCTCGACCCACTGCGTGCCGGCGACCATGTATTGCAGGATGAACGCCACCGACATCACCAGCCCCGCAACAAAGCCGCCGCCCGGTTGATTGTGCCCACGCATGAACAGGTAGAACGACACCACCAGCGCCACCGGCAACAGCAGACGCACCAGCACCGCCGGCACCATCATGAAGCCGAGTGCGGTGTCGCTGGCGTGACGCGGGTTGACCAGGTCGGTGACCACGTCCGGTGCGAGCAAGCGTTGCTGGGCCGGCAGTTGCAGGCTTTCTTTCGGTGGGCGGAAGCGGCGCAGCAGGGCGAACACAGTCAGGGCCACCGCCACCAGCACGGTGATTTCACCGAGGGTGTCGAAACCACGGAAGTCCACCAGCATCACGTTGACCACGTTGCTGCCGCCGCCCTCGGGCAAGGCGCGACTGAGGTAGAACGAGGAAATATCGTTGGGGGTCTGGCGCGTCAGCATGGCATAGGCCAGCAATGCCATGCCGATACCGACGGAGGTCGACAGCAGCAAGTCGCGGATCCGCCGTACCCGCGCCCGGCGCAGACTGCCGGGCAACGGCGAAACTTCCTCGATCCGGCGTGGCAACCAGCGCAGGCCCAGCAGGATCAGCACCGTGGTCACCACTTCGACCGCCAGTTGGGTCAGGGCCAGGTCCGGCGCCGAAAACCAGACGAAGGTGATGCAGGTCATCAGGCCGCAGACGCTGACCATGGTCAGGGCCGCGAGCCGGTGATACTTGGCTTGATAGGCCGCGCCAAGGGCGCAGGCGATGGCCAGCAACCACAAGGTGACGAACACGATCGACCCGGGGATTTTCGGCCGGTCGCCCCAGTGCAGGCTGCTGTGCAGCATAGGGATCAACCCGGCCAGCACGGCGGCGAACACCACCAGGAACAACTGCATTTGCAGGCGCCGGGTGCCAATCCGCGGCTCCATCCGACGGGCCAGGCGCAGGATGGCGACCAGTGCGTATTCGAACAGGTGCTTGCCGTCCAGGCGACCTATGACAGGCGGACGGTCGAAGCGCCCGCGCTTGAATTGATTGCGCAGCAGCAGATAGAGCACGGTGCCGCAGGACAAGGCGATCAGGCTCATGATCATTGGCGCGTTCAGGCCATGCCAGATCGCCAGGCTGTACCCGGGCAGCGGTCCGCCGACCACCGGTTGCGCCGCCGCCGCGAGCAGCGGGCCGACTATCTGGGCCGGGAAAATCCCCACCAGCAGGCAAGTGAATACCAGCAATTCCACCGGCGCGCGCATCCAGCGCGG
Source organism: Pseudomonas sp. GV085 (assembly GCF_003050925.1). GTDB lineage: Bacteria > Pseudomonadota > Gammaproteobacteria > Pseudomonadales > Pseudomonadaceae > Aquipseudomonas. The sequence continues at coordinate 145,211 of NZ_QAOV01000008.1, forward strand.
TGGCTCGTGGGGCGTGTGGGGCAAGTCGGTCGCGGTCGGGCCGAAGAACACATCCACGGTGAAACGCAGGGAGTAGGCCACGCTGAAGGTACCGGCAATGGTTGCCACGATCGGCAAGCTCAGTTCGACCCAGCGCGTGGCATTGATGAACACGGTTTCGGCGAAGAACATTTCCTTGGACAGGAAGCCGTTGAGCAGCGGTACGCCGGCCATTGAGGCGCTGGCGACCATGGCCAGGGTGGCGGTAAACGGCATCAGCTTGTACAGGCCACTGAGTTTGCGGATGTCGCGGGTGCCGCTTTCGTGGTCGATGATGCCCGCGGCCATGAACAACGAGGCCTTGAACGTCGCATGGTTGAGGATGTGGAACACCGCGGCGACAGCGGCCAGCGGGCTGTTCAAACCGAGCAGCAGGGTGATCAGGCCGAGGTGGCTGATGGTCGAATAGGCCAGCAAGCCCTTGAGGTCGTTCTGGAACATTGCGCAGTACGCCCCGAGCAACAGGGTGCAGGCGCCGGCGCCGCTGACGATGTAGAACCATTCTTCACTGCCCGAGAGCGATGGCCATAGCCGCGCGAGCAGAAACACCCCGGCCTTGACCATGGTCGCCGAATGCAGGTACGCCGAAACAGGGGTCGGCGCGGCCATGGCGTGGGGCAGCCAGAAATGGAAGGGAAATTGCGCACTTTTGCTCAGGGCGCCGATCAGGATCAGGGGCAATAGAATCGGGTAGAGGGCATGGGCGCGAATCAGGTCGCCGGCGGCCAGGACCTTGTCCAGGTCATAGCTGCCGACCACATGGCCGAGCAGCATGACCCCCGCCAGCAGGCACAAGCCGCCCGCACCGGTCACCATCAGCGCCATGTAGGCCCCGCGCCGGGCATCGGCGCGATGGTGCCAGTAGCCGATCAACAGGAACGAGAAGAGGCTGGTCAGCTCCCAGAAAAACACGATCTGGATCAGGTTGCCGGAAATCACCAGCCCGAGCATGGCGCCCATGAAGGCCAGGAAAAACGCGAAGAATCGCGGCACCGGATCGTTCGGCGACATGTAGTAGCGGGCGTACAGAGAAACCAGGGTGCCGATGCCCAGCACCAGCATGGAGAACAGCCAGGCGAAACCGTCCATGCGCAGGACGAAGTTCAGGCCCAGGCTGGGCAACCAGAGAAACTCTTCGCGAATGACGCCGCCATGGGCGATTTGCGGGTACATGAACGCGACCTGAAGGGTGCCGATCAGGGCGATCAGGCCAGCCAGCAGGGATTCGGCGTTACGGGCATTGTGCGGCAACACGGCCGCCAAACAGCTGCCTATGAAAGGCAGAAGCAGTAGAACTATCAGGGACATAGGCTTCTAATCTGCGGAAGTTTGTGAAGCATCATACGTGCCAGCTCCCGGATCACCAAACGCCAAGCTGTCGCAGAATCCTACACGGTAGACGGAAAAGCCCTGATTCACATTGTTTCCGGAAGAGGGGTTTCGCCTGTGCCGGCGCCTTCGCGAGCAGGCTCGCTCCCACAGGGTATGAAGGTGTACACAATCTTGTGTTCAACTCAAAACACTGTGGGAGCGAGCCTGCTCGCGAAGGCGGTCTAACCGGCGGCACAGAATCCGCAGTTTATCGCTGTGTTTCCTGCTCCAGCTCCTGCTCAGCCGCAGCCTTGCCCTTGGTCTTCAACTCACTGACTATCACCGCCGCCACAATCAATCCGGCCCCGAGCAGGGCAATCGCCGGCAGGCGTTCCCCGGCGATGCGCCCGACAATCCCGGCCCATACCGGCTCGCCGGCATAGATCAGCGTGGCGCGGGTCGGTGACACGCTTTTCTGTGCCCAATTCATCGCCACCTGAATCGCCGCGCTTGCCGCCCCAAGGCCCAGCGCGCTGCACAGCAACAGCCATGAGAAATCCGGAATCGCCTCGTTGGTCGGCACCACCATCAGGAACGACAGCACGGAAGTGACCGCCAGTTGCACCACTGTCACCCGGCGTACATCGACCTGGCCGGCATAGGTGCTGATCAGGATGATCTCGGCCGCAATGGCCACGGCGCTGATCAAGGTGGCGATTTCACCGGGGCTGAAGTTGAACGCCGCACCGGACGGCCCGGACAACAGCATCAACCCGGTAAAGGCCAGCATGATGCCGATGCTGGGCATCAATCCCGGTCGCCGCCCCATCACCAGCCATTGCAGCAACGGCACGAAAGGGACGTACAGCGCGGTAATGAATGCCGACTGGCTGCTGGGAATGCTTTGCAGCCCGACCGTCTGCAAGCCGTAGCCGAGCATGATCGCCACGCCGATGAACGACCCGGCCTTGAGTTCGAACAAGGTCAGGTCGCGCAGTTGACGCCAGGAAAACAGGGCGACGATGCCCGCGGCGGCGGCAAAGCGCAGGCCGACGAAAAGCATCGGGCCGCTGACGGTCATCGCGTGCTGTACCAACAGGAAGGTACCGCCCCAGACCATCGTGATCAGCACCAGCACGCATTCGGCCTTGCTGAACCGTGTGAAACGGGAGGAAGTCTTTGGGGAATTCACCGACGTCATGACCTTGCACGCTACTGGAGGGAGACGCACAATGCGCCGAATGTTGCGCAGTATACTGCCCAACCCCACCCAGTGAGCAATATAGTGCACAAAGATTCTACCCAACGGGCTTCGGTCCTCCAGCACGTCAGTCAAAATGTCCGTCGTTTGCGTCATGCCGCCGGCCTGAGCCAGAGTGCGCTGGCGGATAAGTCCGGTGTCAGCCGTCGAATGCTGGTGGCAATCGAGGCGGGGGAAAAGAACGTCAGCCTGACCACCCTCGACCGAGTGGCCGAAGCCCTCGACGTTGCCTTCAGTGATTTGATCCAGGCCCCCGACGCCCGGGATCCAAGCCGTATCAATGAACTGGCCTGGACCGGCACGATCCCCGGCAGCAAAGCGGTGTTGCTCTCCAAGGCCCAGGCCAGCCGCGAAGTCGAGCAGTGGGAGTGGTGCCTGCAACCGGGCGAGGTGTATCCGTCGGAGCCGGATGCCGATGGCTGGAGCGAGCAGATTTATGTCTTCGAAGGCTGCCTGACCGTTATGCTCGGCGACCAGGCGCAGAATATCGCCGCAGGTGAGTTCTTCATGTTCGCCAGCAACCAGCCGCACTGTTATCGCAACGACGGGGCGGTGGCGGCGCGGTTTGTGCGTAATGTGGTGATCTGAACAGGGAGAGCACGATGGACCAGACCTTGACCCATGACGCCGACGTCCTGATTGTCGGCGGCGGCCTCAGTGGCGCGATGCTGGCGGCGCAACTGATGCGTTTGCCGGGCCGGCGCCGGGTGCTGGTGATCGAGCCCCGGGCCGAGTTGGGGCGGGGCGAAGCCTACAGCGCGGTGGAGTTGGGCCATACACTCAACGGCAATGCGGCGCGGATGAGTGTCGACCCGGACAACGCCGATGACCTGACCCAATGGCTGACCGGGTACATCGAGGCGGGCGGCTGGCCGGAATCGGATCAGCAGGATGTGCCGATCAGCGAACTGTTTCCACCACGGGGCGTATTCGGCCTGTACGCCCGACAGCGCCTGGCGCAAGCACAGGCGGTGGGTGCACTGAACGGTTCGACGGTCGAGCATGTGCAGGCCGAGGCGGTCGATTTGCAAACCGATGCCGACGCCGTGCGGTTGACCTTGAGCGATGGCCGATGCGTGCAGGGCGCGTTTGCGGTGCTGGCCACCGGAATGTTTCCCGCCGCGCGCACGCCACAAACCGAATCCAGCGGCTTGAATGCGGCCGCCCTCGATCCGTGGGACGTGGCGGCCATGCAGCGGCTCGATCCGCAATCGACGGTCATGATCATCGGCTCGGGCCTGACCATGGTCGACGCCGTGGTGTCCCTGGATCAGGCCGGGCATCGCGGGCCGATCGAAGTGTTTTCCCGCCATGGCCTGCTGCCCCATGTGCGTCGCCAGCCACCGGCCTGGGTGGATTTTCTCGCTGAGGACCTGAGCATCCGTACACCTCGCCAGCTGATGCGCGAACTGCGTCGACACTGCCGGGACGCCATCGCCCAGGGTATCGACTGGCAAGCGCCACTGGACACGGTGCGGGCACATATCGGCCGCTTGTGGCATCAGGCGACGGACGTGCAGCGTCGGCAGTTCGTGCGGCATGTGCGGCCGTGGTGGGAAAGCCATCACCACCGCTCGCCACCCTTGAGCGCCGAACGGGTGGAGCGCTTATATAAAGAAGGGCGGTTGCGTATTCACGCCGCCTCATACAAAGGGCTTGAGCCTTCAAGGGATGGCGAGGTGAGTATCCGCCTTCAACGGCGCGGCGAGGCGCAGGCCTGTGTGGTCAGCGGTGCCGCCCTGATCAACTCCAGCGGTATCGAATACGACTGGCGCCGGGTCGCGCGACCGTTGCCCCGGCAATTGCTCGCCCGCGGTCTGGTACGGCCGGGGCCGCTGGCCTTGGGCATCGCGGCAGAGGTCGATGGCGCGGTCCTGAACGCCGAGGGTCAGCCCGCCCGCCGCCTGTTTGCCATGGGCCCGCCGTTGCGCGGAATGTGGTGGGAAAGTACCGCCGTCACCGATGTGGCGAGCCAGGCCAAGGCGTTGGCCGAGCGGCTGGTGCGCTAGCTGTCCATTCAGCTCACCGCGCAGTCAGCGCGGTGTGTTGGCGCTCAGCCAGCGCCTCTTGCCAGTGTGAGTGGTGAAGAGCGTACGCGGTGGTGTACGCCGCTCTGTCTTTGCTCTGTAGGAGCGAGCTTGCTCGCGAAGGCGGCCTGATAGCCGACCAATTTCTTTCGAATGTACCCAGCCCAACTGTAGGAGCTGCCGAAGGCTGCGATCTTTTGACCTTGTTTGTCAGTAATACAGCCAAAAGATCGCAGCCTCGTTGCACTCGACAGCTCCTACCAGCTCCTACCAGCTCCTACGGGGAATGCACCCGGCAAAAAAACCGCGCCGCCCCACCCGAGACCGCGGTTTTCCATAGGGTTGAAGCCGGCCCCATCAACCAACGTGGCTAATGGGGCGCGGGCTCAGTTGGCGATCACCGGCACCGTTCGCACGGAGCCTTGGGACGAGGTGATCGTGGCGGTCGGGTTCGCCGACGGAACGATCGTGGTGGTGTTGTTCACCGTCAACCGCCAGCGACCGTTCCCCGGTACGGTGGTGGTGCCCAGGGTGACCAGTCCGGTCGGCGTGGTGACCTTGATGGTGATGATGTTGCCGGTGGTCACCGATGATGTGCCGGCAAAGTTCCAGGTGAAGCGGTTATTGGCGCGGGCGCTCACCGTTGCGGTGGTCACTGCGAAGGTTTCCGCAACAGGCCGTGGCGAGACCTGCACCGTGACCGTGGCTGGCGATGTCGACAGGGCGCCGAAGCTGTCCCGGGCGATGTAGGTGAAGGTCGTGGTGAAGGCCGTGGTCACGGTAGCCGGCGGGGTGTAGGTAAGCACTGTGCCGTTACTGCTGACGGTGCCGCGACCTGCCGCGGGTTGAGTGAAGCTGGCGACCGCTAGCGGCACGTTGCCTTCCGGATCGGTGTCGTTGGCCAGCACGTTGATTGGAATCGCCACACCCAGTGTCGTGACGGCATCGGCGACGGCCACCGGAGGCTGGTTAGGCGCCACGGTAATGGTCACGGTTGCCGCTGTCGTCGAGGCCAGGCCTTTGGCGTCCTGGGCCTTGTAGGTGAAGGTCGTGGTCAGCGGCGCGTTGACGACAGCGGGAGGGGTGTAGACCACCGCCGTAGTGCCGCTCAAGGCCACGGTGCCCTGGCCGGCGGCCGGTTGGGTCAACGCGGTAATGCTCAGCGGCGTATTGCCGTCCGGGTCCCTGTCGTTAACCAGCAGATTGAGGGTGATCGGCACGCCGAAGCTGGTGCTGGCAGTATCGGCGACAGAGATCGGAGCCTGGTTCGCGCCGGTGTCCGGTGCCGTGCCGACGACTACGACCGGCTCGGTATCACTGCCGCCGGCGGCGGACTTGACCGTCACGGTTGCAGGGGGTTGGCTCAGGTCAGCCACCGTCAGGCGTTGCAGGGTGCCGGTTTTCGACAGCCGTCCGTAACCCTGGGCGACCATGTCCGGTACCACCACTTCGTCGGTGGAGGTGGCCTCGATCAGCAGGCTGTGGTTGTTCCAGTCGTAACGAGCGGTCTGGATTTTCACCACGTCCGAGAGCTTGCCCGATACCGCAGTCGGGCGGGTGGTCCCGGCGGGGTCGGTGGCGGTGACCACCACGACCGCAGGCACGGTGCCGTTAGTCAGCAGATGCTGGCCAAAGAACACGCCGTTGTTATCGCTCAGCATGTTGGTCAGGCAAGGCGACACAGGCGGGCCGGGCACCAGGGCTATGCTTTCGCGAAAGCAGAGGCTTGAGCCGTTGGCGGCTTGGGCAAACACTTCGACCCGGGTGTTGTTACCGCCCGTGCCGGCTGTACGGCGGTAGGTGGCTCGGGTCATGTCCACCGCGGTTTGCGCGCGGTTGTCGAGCACCTTGCCGGACAGGGTGAAGAGGTTGGTCTGGAGGGTCCCGGCCGGACCCTGGATGCGTACGAAGTTGGTGTTGTTGGGGCTGCCGGTCACGGCTTCGGTGAGGTTCGGGTCGCCGACGAAGGTTTCGACGGTGCCGGTGTCCGGGTTCACCTCGGTGTAGGGGCCGTTGACGCTGCGCAGGAACGGTCCGATCGCACCGTTGACTGCACCCGTGAAAACCCCCGTTGCGCCGATGCCGACGTCTCTGGTGATGTTGATCGCACGACGGCCAGGGGTGGTGACATTGACCGTTTCCACGCCATAGGGATGGGTAATGGTGTAGGTCCCGGCAGTGGGAATGTTCACCCGCATACGGATCCGCGCGAAGCTGATCTGGTCGCCGTCGACCGGGTTGCCGCCGGCAAATGCCGCCTCGATCCCGGCGACATAGGCGTCCATGCCATAGCCCGCGGCGTTGTCGGGGATGCTGGTTTCGGCGAGGAACCAGAAGGCTTCGTCCGGCCAGTTGTCCGGGAACACCATCGGCAGGGTGTCGTCGAAAATGCCGGGTGTCGGCAGCAGGGTGCACATGTAGGCCGGTGGCACACTGGCTGGCACCCGCGAGCTGGTGGCGCGGGACTGGCACAGCTCCATCGACAGTAGATTGTTGTCCTGATACCAGATCGGGAATTTCCCGGTGGCAAAGGTGTAAGGGCCGGGATCGACGGCGGCGAGTTGCGCGAAGGCACTGCCGGACAGCGACAGAGTCAGTCCCAGGGCGTTGAGCGCCAGGCGTGGCCATTTGTTCATGATGCCTCCTGATGAGGATCTGGGCATGTGAGCGTTCATTGCACGATGACCACTTCTTCGGTATCGCTGCCGCCATTGGATGACGTCACGCGAACCTGGGCTGGCGGTATCGGCGAGATGCCGGTGGCCAGGCTTTTCACGGCGCCGTCGCCACTCAGGGCGCCGATGGCGATACCGGTGCCGGAGGTGGCGGTGAGCACCGGTGGCGATGTTTCATCGCTGGTCGAGGCCACGATGGTGATTTGCCCGGTGCTCAGGCTGTATTCGGCACGTGAGATCGTCACCAGGTCGGTCAGCGGCATGAGCAAGGTGGTCGGCGTGCTGCTGGCGATGGCCAGGTGGTTGTCGGCGGTCACCTGCAAGGTGCCTGGCAGCGTCGGATTGTTCGGCGACTGCGCATACCAGTGGCCGGTGGTGTTCGCTTCGGTGAAGTTCAGGACCGGGTTGTTGCTGGCCAGGGTCACGGTGGCCGGTGGCGGCGGGGCCATCACGAACACATCTTGCTGGGCCACCGGGGCGCTGGCGCCGGCCTGTCGCGAGTAGGTGCTGCGCTCGGCGATCACCGGGGTTGGCCGGACCACCGTCGACAACTTGCCGGATACGGCGAAGAGGTTGGTGCGCAAGTCCAGGCCATTGGGGCCTTCAATGCGCACGTAGTTGGTGTTGAACGGGCTGCCGGTGACGGCTTCGGTGAGGTTCGGATCGCCGACGAATTGTTCGGTCTGGCCAGTGGTCGGGTTGGTCTCGGTGTAGGGGCCGTTGACGCTGCGCAGGAACGGCCCGACGTCGCCCTTGAGCGCGCCGTCATAGGTTTTCGGCGCACCGATACCGATGTCCCGGGTCATGTTGATCGCCCGTCGGCCGGGGGTGTCGACGTTGAACACTTCGACGCCGTAAGGGTGGGTGATGACATAAGTACCGGCGACGGGTACGTCGATGCGAATACGGATACGGGCGAAGCTGATCTGGTCGCCCTCCAGCGGATCACCGCCACTGAAGGCGGCTTCAAGCGCCGAGACATAGGTCAGGTCAATGCCCCGGGCGGCATCGACGATGGTGGTTTCGCCGGTGGCCCAGAACGCTTCGTCGGGGAAGTTGGTCGGGAAGACCAACGGTTGGGTGTCGTCGAAAATGCCGGGATTAGGGATCAACGAGCACATGTAAGTCGGGGCGCCCGGCGTGCTGGCAACCCTGGAACTGACAGCCTTGGATAAACACAGGTCAAGGGTTCGGCCGTGGGTGTCCTGATACCAGGCGGCGAAATTGCCGTTGGCTGGCAGGTAGGGGCCGGGGTCTACGGCAAACAGCGCTGCCTGGGCAATACCTTGGGCTAGAGCGGTCACGACCAGGGCGGTCGCGGTTTTGCACAGTAAAGGGTGCATGAGTATTCCCTCTATCGAAGTACCTGCCCCTTGGGGACGGGTCAGTTGGCAGGGAGTTTGGCAACTTCCATACCAATCAGCGAAAACGCCCGTGAGACGCCCGCAGTAAAGGTGTTGGCGCCGTCACGGGTGATAGACCGGGAAGTTCGGGAGCGGGCAGCTGTCCCCAACTTTGGGGGTGGATGGGACAGTGGGGCGGGGGGGTATCGCAGTCCCCAGGTTCGGGCAAACGGCCATGAGTGGGCTATAAACCTATAGGGGGTTTCCGGGAACCGTGTCCATGAACTCGATGACCAAAGTGCTTGTGACCGAAAGCGAAGCCCGTTGGAACACGCGCAAGCGGCCGTTCGATCTGCTGCGCTGGTTTTCGCTGGTCAGCATGGTGGTGATCGGCATGGTGGCGGTGGCGCTGGGGGCGGTGACCTCGCGGTTCGTGATTACCGAAAGCGTGCAGCGCGATGCGCTATTGACCTCGCAATTCATTCAGTCGATTGCCTTGACCGAGTTGCGCCATGTGTCGATTCCCAACTCCCCGAGCATGGGTGAGTTGCTCGACCCACGAAATGACAAGGACTTTCCTGACGTCGACCCGCTGTCACGTGCCGATTTCCGTGATGATTTCATCGACCATGTCGAACATTTACCGGACGTGATCCTGGCCAGCATCTATGCCCCCGACCGCAGGGTGATCTGGTCGACCAACCCGGCCTTGATGGGTATCACGATTTATGGCGATGAAGACCTCGACCGGGCGTTCAGCTCCAGGCTTCCCGTGTCGAGCAGTTACCACGATGTGGACAAATCCCGCATGGAACAGAAGTTCCTGGAACCACCCAAATTCATCTTCATCGAAAACTACGTTCCCTTGTTCGACGCCGATGGTCGCAACGTCACGGCGATGGTCGAGATTTACAAGGAACCGCAGGACCTGATCAACCGCATGCAGCGCGGCCTGGTGCTGATCTGGCTGGCGACCGCCCTGGGCGGCGGTCTGATTTACCTGGGCCTGTACTGGATTGTGCGGCAGGCGGCGATCCTGCTGGCGACGCAGCAGAAGCAATTGATCACCAACGAAACCTTTGTGGCGCTGGGGGAAGTGTCCTCGGCGGTCGCCCACAGTCTGCGCAATCCGTTGGCGAATATCCGTTCAAGCGCCGAGCTGGCGATAGAGGTCGACAGCGGTCCGGCACACGGGAACATCAACGACATCATTTGTCAGGTCGATCGCATGTCGAAATGGGTACGGGAGTTGCTCCAGTCTCTGCGACCGCTCACTGACGAGGCTGAACCGGTGAACCTGGTGGCGGCCCTGCATGACAGCCTGATGGCTTACGAACAGCAGATCAGCAAGGCCAGGATCAACGTGGTGTTCGAGCCGGACCAGACGCCCATGGTCCTGAGTCAGGAGGTGCAACTGACCCAGATCCTCAACAGCCTGCTGTCCAACGCGGTGGATGCCATGGACGGCGGCGGTACGCTGACCATCCAGATCGAACCGCGCGATACCCAGCGCGTCAGCGTGAAGGTGAGCGATACCGGCAAAGGCATGAGCGAGGAGCAGCGCAGATTGGCCTTCCGGCCATTCTTTACCACCAAGCAGGGCGGGCTGGGCGTCGGGCTGGTGCTGGTCAAGCGGATCATGGAGCGATTCGGCGGTGCGGTGACCCTGGACAGCCGTGAAGGCGAGGGCACCACTGTCCGTCTGACATTTAAATTGGCCTCCTGAAAATGGGGATGAGCCGTCCCCCGTTAGTGGGGATTCAATCCCCGGTCATTTTCACGGTCATGGCACATGAGTTTTGATAAGTAATTGTTTTGTCTAGTGTTAATGCTTTTGTATAAAAAAATCACATAATTGGCGAGGTCCTTGCAAAACCACCATCACCCCCCTTCACGACATCGAGGCGGCTGGTGATGGAAAAAAAGCGCAGTGCAACGAAGATTCTTTCGATTTGCCTGATGGAGCCAAAGGCTCACGCAACACCACGTGGATGGAAAACACTCTGCCGTCTTGCCGTGCAGGCCAGTTTCAATCCCCCCACCAACCTTCCTCACTGGCGACGGCTTCGGCCCTGAAGTGACCGTCAAGCAATGAACCGGGAGGGTGTCGACATGAACATGAAAATGCGTTCACCACGCTCACGAGCCCCGGGCATGCACCTGGTGTTGATGGTGGTGGCCGGTTTGCTGGCCAGTCAGTTGCTGGTCGCCAGCCAGCCGACGTCGACGCCCGCACCTGCTCCTGTATCTACTGCCGAACCCGCTGTCGTTGAAGACAACACCCCGTGGGGTGGCGACTATTTCCCCAACACCCTGCTGACCGACCAGGACGGTCAACAGATGCGTTTTTTCGATGACATGATCAAAGGCAAGGTGGTGGTGATCAACTTCATCTTCACCTCGTGCAGCGACTCCTGCCCCCTGGAAACCGCGCGCCTGCGCCAGGTGCAGAAACTGCTGGGGGATCGGGTCGGCAAGGACATCTTCTTCTATTCCATCAGCATCGACCCCTTGAGTGATACGCCCGAGGTGCTAAAGGCCTATGCACAACGCTTCCAGGTCGGGCCGGGCTGGAAATTCCTCACCGGGGAGTTCGCCGATATCACGGACCTGCGCAAGAAACTGGGGCTATTCATCGAAGGCGTCGATAACGGGCGCAACAAGGACCACAACCTGAGCCTGATCATCGGCAACCAGGCAACGGGCCGCTGGATGAAATCCTCGCCGTTCGAAAATCCGTGGATTCTGGCCGATCAACTGGCCAATACCCTGCATAACTGGAAACAGCCCAGTGTGGAAGAAAGCTACGTCAACGCACCGCAAATCCGCCCGCCGAGCAATGGCGAAGAGCTGTTTCGCACCCGCTGCGCGTCTTGCCACAGCCTCGGTCCGCTGGACGGGCAGGGCATCGGCATGCACAGCATCGGCCCGGACCTGATCGGCGTGACCCGACAGCGCGATCCGGCCTGGCTCAATCGCTGGATCCGCGAACCGGATCGCATGCTCGCGGAAAAGGACCCGATTGCGATGGAGCTGTTCGATCGCTACAACAAGATCCCGATGCCCAACTTGCGGCTGGATGAGCATTCCGTCCACTCCATCATCGATTTCCTGCAAGAAGAAACCGACCGTCAGCATCCGCCAGAGGTCAGTGGTAATGAGGAACCTGAGCATCATCATTCGGTCGCGCAACCCGACATGACCCAGGTGCAATAGCGTTGAAATAGTTACGCGGGCCAGCCAATTGCTATCAATGTTACCTACACTGACTCGATACCCGGCTGGAAAGGCTCGATTTCAAAGACTCAGGACACAGCCATGCAGATACTGGAACAACAAAAAGTAGCTGCGCCACAGGCCCCGGCAGTACCGCGCAAGGGCTGGCGGCCGCAGTTCAACTTGCTGCGCTGGTTCTCCCTGGCAAGCTTTTTCATCATCGCCGTGGTGGCACTGGGGCTGGGTTACATCTCCACGCGCTTTGTGGTCGATGAAAGCATCGAGCGCGATTCGATGCTGACGGCGCAGTTCATTCAAGCCATTGGCGAGGCCGAAACCCGTCATGCCAGGATTTCGCCGGACAGAACCATCGGCGAAATGCTCGACCCGCGTCTGGACCATGCCGATTCCGACATCAACCCCGAAGCCCGGGCCGCCGCGCGCTTTGAGTTTCTCGACCATGTGGAGCATCTGCCGGACATTCTGCTGGCGACGGTGTACGCCCAGGACCGCACCGTGGTCTGGTCGACGAACTCCGAGTTGATTGGCATACGCATCGAAGACGACGAGGAGCTGGATAAATCCTTCGAAATGAAATCGCCGGTGTCCACCAACTACCACGAGATCGATGAGGAGCGCCCCGAGCAGCGCCTGCTGCGCGAACCGCAATACCTGTTCGTCGAGAACTACATTCCGATGTTCAACGCCGACAGAAGCAAAGTGATTGCCATGGTGGAGATCTACAAGGAACCGGTGGACCTGGTGGAGCGCATCCAGCGTGGCTTCAAGGCGATCTGGCTGGCCACCCTGATCGGCGGGGCGGTCATTTACCTGGGGCTGTTCTGGATCGTGCGGCGTGCGGCGACTCAGCTGCAGAACCAGCAGAACCAGCTGATCGCCAACGAAACCTTTGTCGCCTTGGGGGAAATGTCCTCGGCGGTCGCCCACAGCCTGCGCAATCCACTGGCGAACATCCGTTCCAGCGCCGAACTGGCCCAGGAAATCGCCAACCAGACCGCACAGAAAAACATTGGCGACATCATCAATCAGGTCGACCGCATGTCGCGCTGGGTCCGTGAATTGCTGGTGTCGTTGCGGCCGATGAATGACGACTGTGAAACGGTCGACCTGGTGCTGGCCCTCGATGACACCTTGAGTGCCTTCGAGTCCCTGATCAAACGTTCGAACGTCGAAGTGCGTTTCTCGCCTGTCAGCGTGCCACAGGTCGTCAGCCAACAGGTGTTGCTCACGCAGATACTCAATAGCCTTTTTGCCAACGCACTGGAAGCCATGCCCAAGGGGGGCGTATTGACGATCGAGATCGATTCTTCTGCACCCGGCGACTTGAGAATGACCCTGACCGACACCGGCAAGGGCATATCCAAACAACAGCAACAAATGGTCTTCAAGCCGTTTTTCACCACCAAGCAAGGCGGTTTGGGCGTGGGTCTGGCCCTGGTCAAGAGAATAATGGAGCGATTTGACGGCTCGGTCGAACTGACAAGTCGGGAACAGGAAGGAACCCGTGTTTGTCTCAATTTCAAAGTGGCAACGGGAGGAGCATATGGAGCACAGCATTCTGCTGGTCGAGGATGACGAAATTCTCGCCGAGAATATTCAGAACTATCTGGAGCGCAAGGGCTTCGAGGTGACCGTTTGCCACTCGGCCGAAGATGCACTGGAGCAATTGGGCTCCTTCGCTCCTGACGTGGTACTGACCGACAACTCGTTGCCGGGCATGAGTGGTCACGACCTGATCCAGAAGCTGCGCGTCAGCGCGCCGGATCTGAAAGTGATCATGATGACCGGCTACGGCAACGTCGAAGACGCCGTGGCGGCGATGAAAGAGGGCGCCTTTCACTACGTCACCAAACCGGTGGCCCTGCCGGAGCTCAAGCAGCTGCTGGACAAGGCCCTGGCTACCGACCGCATGGAGCGCACGCTGTCGTTTTACCAGGAGCGCGAAGCCCAGAAGTCGGGGTTGCAGGCGCTGATTGGCGAGTCGGCACCGATGATGTACCTCAAGAGCACCATCAGCCAGTTGCTCGACGCCGAACGGCGGATGGCCAACAGCGATCTGCCGCCGGTCCTGGTGGAAGGCGAGACCGGCACCGGCAAGGAACTGGTGGCCCGAGCCTTGCACTTCGACGGCTCGCGCGCCAAAGGCCCGTTCATTGAATTCAACTGCGCTTCGATCCCGTCCAATCTGGTGGAATCGGAACTGTTCGGCCACGAGAAGGGCGCCTTCACCGACGCCAAGGAGCGTCGCATGGGGCTGGTGGAAGCGGCCGATGGCGGCACGCTGTTCCTCGATGAAATCGGTGAAATGGATCTGCTGTTGCAAGCCAAGCTGCTGAAACTGCTGGAAGACCGGACCATTCGCCGGGTCGGCTCGGTGAAGGAGCGCAAGGTCGATCTACGGGTGATCAGCGCCACCAACTGTAATCTCGAGCAAATGGTCCAGCAAGGCAAATTCCGCCGCGACCTGTTTTTCCGCCTGCGCATCATTTCGATCAAGGTGCCGCGCCTGTATGCCCGTGGCAACGATATCCTGCTGCTGGCCCGGCACTTCCTGGGGCTGCATGGCAAACGCTACGGCAAGCCGAACCTGCATTTCAGCAATCAGGCTGAAGATTTGCTGCTCAACTACAGCTGGCCGGGCAACGTGCGGGAATTGCGCAACATGCTGGAGCAAACCGTGTTGCTGGCGCAAAGCGACACCATCGCCGCCCATCAGTTGAACGTCTGCCTGAGCCTGGTGGATGATCCACCGATGTTTCATCCCGAGCCGCAACATTTCAGCGAGCCACGTCCGACCAACGGTAACGGTAACGGTAACGGTAACGGTAGCGAATCCATGAACCTGCCGGAAGTGGAGCGTGACATGGTGCGCAAGATGCTCGACAAGACCGACTGGAACGTCACCAAATCGGCACGCCTGCTGGGTCTTAGCCGGGACATGTTGCGCTACCGGATAGAAAAGCTCGGCCTCGCCCGCCCGGACAAACGCCAGTGCTAGGGGGCGTTCTCACTGTAGCACCGGGCCCTGCCTCATGCAGGACAGCACGCAACCGGAGTCCTGGACTTCCTGGTTCACGTAGACGCCATGCTCCGGATCGTAGGTGCGGACGAACACGCGAACCGTGGCGTCGGCCACCGTCGGCAGGCGCGAGTCGTAAAACACATGCTCGCCTGAAACCGGAGTGAATTCCGCGGGCGCGGTCGGGATGTACGAACCCGGCGGCACGGTGCTCATGGACGGTGGTACGGGGTGGGCGAAGGGTTGGTCGGCGCCGTAGTAGTTGAATTCACTGCTGTAGTTGGTGGTGGGCATATCGTCGGCGTGGGCGACAGCGGTCGCGCTCAGGCAGACGGCGAGCAACAGCGTCAGATTGGTTTTGTTCATGGCAACACCTGCGCAATCGGTTTAATCACATGTCCCCAAGGTCATTAACTATAGCTGCCGCCGTGGGCAGCCGTTGGCGTGGTGCGGATTACAAGTTCGCAACACCTGCCAGGATGAGGTTGAACTAGACTCCGGCCGGTCAAATCGACGACCCGAACCCTGGAGCGTGCAATGGAACTGCCGACAAAAGAACAAGCCATCGCCAGCAACCGCGAGGCCTGGAATGACTCCGCCCGTCACCACAAAGACTCAAGCGAATGGCAAGCCTTGCTGAAGAACGTGGCCCATGCGGATTTCTCTTGCCTGGATGACACCTTGACCACCTTGCTGACCCAGACAGGTGTCGACGGCAAGGAGGTGGTGCAACTGGGCTGCAACAACGGCCGCGAAAGTCTGTCGCTGTTTGCCCTGGGCGCGCGCAGCGTGGTGGGCGTCGACCAGTCTGAAGCATTTCTCGAACAGGCACGGGAGCTGGCGTCCCGCTCGCCCCATGCGCCGCAATTCATCGAAGCGGACATTCACTACTTGCCTGCGCAACTGCAGGAGCGCTTTGACCTGGCGCTGATCACCATCGGCGTCCTGAACTGGATGCCGGACATCGGCGAATTCTTCCGCCATGTGGCGTGCACGCTGAAGCCGGGTGGGGCGCTGGTGGTGTACGAAACCCACCCGTTCCTGGAAATGTTCGACCCCGAGGCAATCGATCCTTTTCGCCTGGCCAGCTCATACTTCCGTCGCGAACCGTTCGTGCAGCACGAACCGATCGTCTACGAAGGCAAGGTCGAACAGCCGTCGGCGGCGTCCTACTGGTTCGTCCACACCCTGGGTGACCTCTTCAGCGCCGCCATTGCGGCAGGGCTGCAGATCCGTCACTTCAAGGAGTACCCGCACTCCAATCGCGAAGAACTCTATGACCGCTATCAGCAGCAGGAGGCGCAGTTGCCGTTGTGTTTTACGTGGGTGGTGGTGAAGGGCTGAGTGATGTGTAGCTCGGACTGACGCTATCGCGAGCAGGCTCGCTCCCACATTGATGATGTCATACACAAATCCTGTGTACGACAAAGATTCAGTGTGGGAGCGAGCCTGCTCGCGATGGCGGCGACGCGGTTTCAGGTGGACCCGGTTAGAACTGTATAGGCCTCGGTTATGTAGTCGATAGCTCGAATAATCTCTTCGACATCTCCGTATTCCATTACCTGGGAGAAGTACTCAGTGATGGCCTCGTTGCTATCGAGTATTGCTGCCATGTCGAAGTCTTTTAATTTCTCTTTCATTGGCTCTGACTCCCGAATCCAGTTCGAAAGTACTCGCAGATGCTGGTCCAGGGCGAGTCAGGCTGCTCCTTACTTATGTACGCTTTTTCCTAGAAGTATGTGAGACGTTTAACCTCATCGCGAGCAGGCTCGCTCCACAAGCGCGGGGTGAGCTATTCCAGAACCGCCCGCGCACGGTGAGGCGCAGCATCGCCCGCAGCGGTATAGGCCACCCTCGGCACACCCGGCAAGCGCTGTTCCAGCAGTGCACTCAAGGACTCTCCCGGCTCCAGGTAGGCATCGCCGAAGTCGGCGCCGAGCTGGTTCGGGTGGGCGACGATTTCCAGCAGTCCATCGGCTGGCGGCTCGGCGTTGCGCAGATCCACCGGGGTGCACACGTAGTCGGCGGTGGCGCCGGCCAGGTTGCTCAGGCGACGGTTGAGCAGGTCCTTGAACACGCGCTTGGGCAAGCTGAGGTTTTGCCCCAGGTTGCGCGCCAGACGCACCGGCACCCCCTGGCGGGCGGCGAAGCGCGCGACGATCTCGCCGATCGGCCAGATGTTGTGCACGTGCTGATGGGAGTCCAGGTGGCTGGGGCGCAGGCCGTTGTCCAGGCAGCGCTGCCACTGGGCTTCGAGTTCTTCCAGTACGGCGTGGCGGTCCCGGCGCCCGAGCCAGAGACGGGTGCGGGACAGGTTGAGATCGAACACACCGGCACCGTCGCAAAACGTCGGGCGTTGCACAATGCTCTGGCTCAATGGACGGCCGTAGGTCAGGTTGAAGTGCAGGCCGATGCGGCCTTCGAGCAACGGATGCCGGGCCATGGCACAGGCCGCTTCGAACGCCGGCATGTTGGCCATGGCGGTGGCGGAGCTGATGAGCCCGGCCTGGAACGCGCCCAGGATCACCGCGTTTTCACAGGCACTGAGGCCGAAATCGTCAGCGTTGACTATCACTTGCCGAGGCATGTTTACCCTCCTTGAGGTTTTCCGTAGGCGCAGGCGTTTTGACGACCGGTGTTGCGCCGGGTGTAGGGGTGGCGACTGCGGCCGCCGCGCGCCGGGCGCGCCATTGCTGCAATCGGGGTTTGAAGCGTTGCCAGACCCGCAAGGCCAGCCCCAGCACCAGACCGCCTGGACGCCAGGAGTAAAAACTCCAGCGCCAGTGTTCCAGTTGCCCGGTCATGCGTTCGTGCAATTGATGGCTGGAATTATCCAGGCTGACCCGTGACGCATCGATCCACTGCCAGTTGTCTTCCAGGCCCCAGCGAATCCACTCTTCGAGCAGCACCCGGCCGCTGCCCAGGTCGGCATATTGCGGCAGGAACGCCAGGTTGTAGTCGTACAGTCGGCCCTGTTCCAGCAAGCCGAGGCGATAGCTGATGCAGCGCCCCTCCAGCTCCAGCACCACCACGCGCACCAGGCCCCGGGCCGCGAGGGCGGTAAAGGCGCGGTCCATCCACTGGCGATGGCGTGCATCGGAAAAGATCCCGACCCCTTCATCGCCTTTCCAGCTCACCGCTTCGACTTCACTGATGTCCTGCAACAGCGGCCCCATGGTCAGGGCGTCGGGGGTAATCCGCCGCACCTGGGCCCCGCACGCGGCGATGCGTTTGCGTGCGCGGCGCAGTTTGTAGCGCGGGTCGCCGGAGACTTCCTGATGGTCGGCCTCGCTGATCAGGTGCACCGGCACCCGACAACTGAGGCGTTGTTCGGCGGTCGAACTCAGTGCCTGCCACGGTGCCAGGGCCTGCGCCGTGGAGCCGGCCAGTTCGTTGAGTTGCAGCACGGCATGGGGCAGGTGTTGACGGATCTGCATCAACGCATTGCGCATAGCGTCGTCGTCCAGCCTCGTCAGCAGCGCGAGGCGGTCGGCGAGGGGATAGCCCAAATGATGCAGGACCCGAAACGGCAAACGCGCAAAGCGTTCCACGGACGCCACCAGCGGCAGGCACAGCGCCAGTTCGTCACCCTGCCAGCCGAGCAGCACATGCAATTGCTCGCCGGGCTTGAGTGCCAGTTCCGACGCGTATAGCCAGGCCAGTTTGTTGAACGGCGTGTGGTCCGTTACGCGCTGGCGCAACGCTTCGTAAGCCGCTATCGGAAAGTCGTCGGTGCACAGCGAAGCGCGCCATTCGAATCGTGCAGACATAAGGTCAGCTCGCCTCGGCGGGAACGGGAGAGGGTGCCGGTTTGCGCAAGGCATCCAGGCGTGAACCGCTGTAGCGGGTTTCGCGGAAGAAGCGCCAGCCGAACAGGTGGTAGATGTTCATGATCCTTCCTTGCTCGTGATACCCCATGCGGATGTGCAGCTTGAGCGCGGGAATGTTATGGGACTCGCAGATATCCACCACTTTGTTGCAGCCCTGATCAGCCATGGCTTTCCACAGGTTCAGCTGGAAATCTACCGACAGCGTGGTGCCCCGGTAGGCAGGGATCTGCTCGAGAGCGAACTCGAAAAACTCGCCTGGCTGCACCGGGAACATGCAGCCGTAGTAATGACGGTCGAAATAATCGCGAGTGCTGCCCCAGATAAAGGCCACGGCATCGCCGTTTTCATCCAGGTACATATGCCCGGTGTACCCATCGGACGCCAACTCGGCCATGGTGCCCACGCGATCGCCGAAGTGTTTGGCGAACGCCACGGCGTTTTGTGGGGTGATGGTTTCCAGTCGCAGCGGTGTATAGGGCCGAAGGTTGTGTGGCGGTACCGGGCTCACCAGATCGCGCTCCATCCACAACAGTTCTTCGTGGAAAAATACGTAGTGTTTCCACAACTTGCCGACGGTGGCGCGCAGGCCTTTTTGTTTGATGTGATCGCTGAGTTTTTTCAGAACATTCATGTTTTTGACTCCTGACGGTGTTGGCCGTGAGTGGAGTGAGTCAATGCGCGGCGAATCGTCCACGGGCAAAAATAAATGACGTTCATGAGGCGCTCCAGCTGAGGGCAAACAGGGTTTCTCCCGGTAAATCGAAGCTGATGCGACCCTCCAGGCATTTGAAAGATGCGTCGCGGCTGCGGTTGTCGGCGCCGAAATAGCGCAATGATCCCAGGGGCAATGGACATTCCGTGCCGGCCAGGCTCACACGCTGCAAGCGTGAGCCTTTGTTGACGCCCAGCAGGCTGCGTTGGTGCCCGGCAGACATGGCCAGCACGTCAACCTCGAAGGCGTCGTTCTCCAGGCGCATGACATCGCGTAGCCAATGCTGGCGGATGAATTGCTGCGCCAGGCCTACGGGCTTGAGCTCGTATTCATCCTTGCCGAGCACGCGCAACATGCCCTTGGGATACTCAGGTTCGTCGGCGGCCTGGAACCAGCCGAGCATGTCGAGCAAGCCGTCCTGGGAAGCATTGATGATGACCGAGGCCCACCATAACGAGGCGTAGTGGGTTTCCTGATCGTAAGGGCTGAGGCTGGCCCCGCTGGACATGTTGGTCTGGTCCAGCAACAAGGCTTTGCGCGGTCGTCCCTGGGCGTCGAGCCCCACCAGCTCTGCCGCTTTGCGTACGCTATCGCGGTAGACACGGGTCGCCAGCAGGTCGCGGACCATCCATTCGTGCCATGCCAGTGCATCGATCTTGTCGCCGGACTCGGCCAGCAAGCGTCGGGCCCAGTCGATGCCGCGCTTGTCGGCGGCATTGTCGACGAGCGGGCCATTGACGAACCGGGAGCTGGCCGGCATGGCGATGCGTACGCCGGCTTTGGCGTTGTCTGGATTACTGCGCACTTGCCAGGCCATGCTCTTGAAGATGCGCTGGTAGGTGGCGTAGTCCGGGTAGTTGAGGTTCGGTTCGTCGGCAAAGCCGATGTAGTGCGTGCCCTTGCCGCCAAGTGCGCGCGTGGCGGCGAGCCAGGCATCGAGGCCGGCGTTGCTGGTGGTATCGGCGCGCAGGTCGGCCTTGCGCTGACGGCCGGCCAGCAGGGTGATGTCCTGAGTGATGCCCAAGCGATCCTGATACAACCGGCGGAACACGTCTTCGTAATGCGGCCGCGTCGCCATGATGTCGACCAGGCTGTAATAGGATCCGGCCTGTGGTTGCAGGGCATCGAGCACGGCGAAACTGGAATCCGGCGGTCGCGCATAGGGCAGGGCGATACCCAGGTTCGGGGTCTTGCCGAGCACGTCGTTGTGCAGCGTCAGTCGGGTCTGGCCTTCGTCTTCGCGCAAGGGTTTGAGCTGTTGCGGGTTCTGGGCGAACAGGTTGGCCGTGCCGTCGAGCCAGAATGCGACCTTGCCGCTGCCGCGCAGGTGCAGGCGCCAGACTTGATCGGTGGTTGCAACGGGCAACTCGACTTTGTCGAACTGCCAATAGGCGGGGTAAGGCTCCAGAGACAGTGAAAGCTGTTGGCCGTCACTCACGCGCTGCGCTTGCAACGCGCCGACGCCGCCGTGGAATTTACCGGCCAGCACCGCGTGCTCACCGGCCGCGACCTTGAAATACAACTCGTCACCGTCCTGGGATTCGGCGCTGAAATGCACCTTGGCCGGGGCGAACAGTGCGACGGTGTGGTCGTCGTGCTCAACCGTATAACGGCGGAAGCTGTAGCCAGGAATTTCCAGTCGATAACTGGCGGCGCCCGGCGCCAGGTCCCAGCGTTGACTACCGCTGGGCTCATTGGCGGCTATCAGTCGTTCGCTCTGGAGTTTGCCCTGGCCGTCGAGCAAGTAGAGGTGTTCTTCGTTGGCTTGCGCCTGCCACACCGGGGCCCAGAGCACGGTCAGGGTGTCGGGGCGGTCCGTTTGCAGGTACAGGCTGCCGTCGCGGATATCGGCCCAACGCATGGTTGCGGCTTCGGCGTTCAGCCCGAGGCCAAGACTCACCAGCAATAACAGGTGCTTCATGCCGATTTCCGTTGCAGCATCAGCAACATCGGCGCGATGTCGCCGGGCAGGACGATGAGCGTTTGCCAGACCGGCACGTGGCTCAACCGGCAATACACCACCAGCAGCGCCAGGGTCACGGCCAGGTACGCGATAGAGGATGCGGCTGCTGCGCCGACGATGCCGTAGGTCGGGATCAGCAGCACATTGAGCGCCAGGTTGAGCAGGGCGCTGAGGCCCATCAACAACGAAATCGTGCCGGGCCGGTTTTTGCCCAGCAGGTCCAGGCGCAGAATGCTCATGTAGCACAGACCGAACAGGCCTGGCAGCAGCGCCAGCAACGCAGGGTAGGCAGGCTGATAGGCCTCGCCAAACAGCGTCACGATCAACCATTCACCGACCACGGCCATGCTCAGGCAAGCGCCGAGCATCACCGTAGCGGTCAGGCGCAAGGCCAGTGGCGTGATTTTTTCGATGCCTTCTTCCTGTTGCAGCAGGCGCTTCATCAGCGGCGTGGTCACCGCTTCCGGAACGATCAGCAGCAACTCGGCGGCCGCGCTGGCCATGGCGTAATGACCCAGCGCCGTGGTGCCGAGCAGGGCGCCGATGAACAGGTAGTCGGAGCGCAGAATCACTTGCTGGAACAGCAGGTCCGGATGGCTGCGGGCGCTGTAGCGCAGCAGTTCGTTTTGACTGGCGCGGTCCCATTGCAGGCTCAGCGGATGCCCGCGCTTGAGCCAGACCCACCCGGCCAGCACCACCAGGCTGATCCCCGCCAGCCAACTGATCAGCGCCGCTTCCAGGGCCGCGCTTTTCCACATCCAGAACAGGGCAAGGAATACCAGCAGCGGCGCCAGCGACTCGATCAGGCGCAAGGCATTGAAGGCGACCACCCCGCCCGAGGCGTTGTGCAAAGTCAGCAAGCCGCTTTTGAGCACGGTCAGCGGCACCGCCAGCAGCAAGAGCCAGGCGAGCAGGCCCAATTGCGTGGTGATGTCCAGTTCACTGCCGAACTCGCGGGTCAGCGCCACCACCAGCAAGGTCAGCAATGCCGCCAGCAGACAACCGAACAGCAGCACCTGGCTGAGCAGCAAGCCCATCGGTCGTTGCTTGGCCGCCTGATAGCCCACCGCTGAATTCAAGCCGCCGCTGGTGGCGGCGCTGATCAGGTCGGGCAGGGTGTTGAGCAAGGCAAACAAGCCGCGTTCGCTGGGGCCGAGAATCCGCGCCAGCAATATGTTACGCAGCAAGCGCAGGGCGATCATCGCCAGCTTGGTGCCCATGCTCAGGGCCAGGTGCCTGAGGTAGTTGCTGCGGCTCATGGACGTGCCCCACGGTAGATGCGCCAGGACAGCAACCCGGGATCGCGCGCGGTACGCTGGCTCACGCCGAAGCGTGGCAGGGCCAGAGGATCTTCGGTCCCTCGATAAATGCCGGTGCCGGTACCCAGGGCAAACGGGAAGTCATGCCTGGCCACCTGTTGGCGCACCCGCGCATCGTTGTCGCCATTGGGGTAGCAGTAAACCGGCAATGGCCGGTTGCAGCCGTGGAGCAGCGCGTCGCGACTGCGGCTCAGTTCTTCGTCCAGGCGTTGATCGTCGAGGCCGGTGAGGATGGCGTGGCTGGCACCGTGGGGGCCGAAGCGCACCAGGCCGGACGCTTCCAGGTGGCGCACTTGCTGCCAGTCCAGCGCCTGGGGCAACGACTCCTGGGGGCAGGCGTCGGTCAGGCGATTGAGGTCCAGCGGCGACAGGGTTTTCAGACTCTGCAAAAAATTCAGCAGCGCGAGGCTGCGGCGTTGTTCATCCGGGTTTTCGCACAGTACCGGCAACGGACGCCCAAGTTGCTGCAGGCATTCGATCAGATGCCGGCGTGCCGGTTCGCCATGGCTGTTCCACAGGGTTTCGCCGATGCTTTCCCACCAGAACCGTTGGCGGCTGCCGATGAAGTCGGTGGACAGAAAGATGCTCGCCGGCACCTGGTGTTTTTGCAGCAACGGGAAGGCATTCAGCGCGTTGTCGCGCCAGCCGTCGTCGAAGGTCAGCGCTACTTTCGGCCGCTCCGAGCGCGGCGTGCCGGGTTGCAGAATGTCCATCAGCGGCACACAGTCGAAGTGTTTTTTCAACCACACCAGCAAGTGTTCAAAGGCCTTTGGCCCGACGCACAGTTCATTGCGATGGGGCAGTTCGGCGGCCTGGTCGCTGGCCAGCACCCGGTGCAGCATCAGGATCACACCGGCGCCGTGCAGTTGATTGCGCCCGACCGGGGAGTTCAGGTACAGCCAGCCACTGGTGCGTTTTAACAGTTGTTTGATCGCCACGGCACGCACCTCTCATCGATTTTGCTCGGGGTTCCATTGGGCGTAACGCTGCCCGCGCAGGAACTGCCACAGGCCGATGCTCATCCCGGCAAGGGTCACCAGGAGGAACGCGGCCAGGCGAAAGGGTTTGGGCAAGCGGTGTTGCGAATCCAGCAGGCCGGCAATGGCCATCGTGTAACCGAGCAATTGTGCGATCAGGCTCAGGCGATAAAAGCCGTGGTCTTCCCACAGCCAGAAATTGCTCAGCAGCAACGGCAGCAACAGGATCGGCGCCAGCCGCCGGATCAGCTTGTGGCTGATCAAGGCAATCGCATACAGGCCGTGGGTCAGCGGATTCATCAGCTCCCGGCGCTGGGCCAGGCTTTGCAAGCCACCCACAGTGACCCGCTGACGACGGCGAAATTGCTTGTCGGCTTCGTCCACGCCCTGATCGATCACCCGGGCCTGGGGCACGTAGACAATCCGCTTGAACGCGACGGGTGCGCAGGTGCTGATAAAGAAGTCGTCGTTGACCTCCGCCGGCACGTTCTGGAACAACTCGCGGCGCAGGGCGAGCAATGCACCGTCGGCGGAGACCATGCAGCCGGTGCGATTTTCCACGTAGCGCAGCCAGCCTTCGTAATGCCGATACAGGCTGTCCCCCACGCTCAAGCCCTTGCCGGTCACCGGGATCATCATGTGCCCGGCGCAGCCACCGACCTGCGGGTCGTTGAGCGGTGCGAGCAAATGGCCGAGGGTGTCGGTGGACCATTGGTTGTCGGCGTCGGTGAACACCAGGATCGTGCCGCTGCTGATCGCGACCCCGGCATTGAGCGTCGCCGCCTTGCCCTGGCGGGGCAGGTCGAGCACGGTGATGCGCGGGTCGTTGACCCTGTGTGCGCAGGCCACGGTGTCGTCGGTCGAGCCGTCACTGGCCAGGATAATGTGCAGTGAGCGGGCCTGATAATCCTGGGCCAGCACGGTGCGCAGTTTTTCTTCGATATGCCGCGCTTCGTTGTGCGCGGCAATCACGATGCTCACGTCCATCGGTTGGGCCGGTCCATGGCGCGGTGCCGGGTAAAACGGTGCCAGCAATGTCAGCAACAGGGGATAACCGAGGTAGGCGTAAACCGGTAGCAACAGGCACAACCAGTAAATGAATTCAGCCACGGGCGGGCCTCCTGGCATTCCAATGACAAAGGCTGAGGATGAACCCGGCGCCCGCCAGGTGCAGGCGCACCCAGTGCAGGCCCCAGAGTTGCAGGGTCAGGAGCGGGTCGCGGTGCCTGGCACTCTGACGCAGGCTCAGTGCCAGGGCGGGCAGGACGGTCAGCAGCAGCATCAGCATCGAATGCTGGGGGAAACCGTCGAACAGGGCGGAAATGGCCATGAAATCGATGATCCAGGCGGCTATCGACAGCAGTGGAAAGCGCAGCAAGCGCAGGCTCGGGCCATGGGTGCGCAGCAGTTGCAGATGACTGCCCTGGCGCCACAATTCCTTGCCCATCCATTCCCGCCAACTGCATTCGTAACCCCAATGCAGCGCCACGCTTTGGTTGACCGAGCGCAGCTTGGCACCGGCGTCGACCAGGCGCATGGTCAGTTCCTTGTCCTCGCCGGTGCGCAGTTGTTCATTGAAACCACCGACCTTGTCGAACCAGCGACGGCGCATCAGCAGGTTGCAAGTGGGCAGCCATTGCGCGACATGCAGCGGCTGCGTATCGGGGCGCAAGGTGCGGCGCTGCCAGGCGTCGGCGTACCACGGCGCTTCGGCCGGGGTGTGCAGGTCCAGGCCGATGACATCGCCCTGGCCGCCGGACTCGAGGTCGAACAACAGCTTGAGCCAGTTCTCGGGCATCTCGACGTCGGCATCGATAAAGGCCAGCCATTCACCGCTGGCGATCGCCGCTCCGCGATTACGCAATGCGCCGATGAGCAGGCCGGGCAGGACCAGAACCTGGGCACCAAGCTGCCGGGCAATGTCCGGGCCCTGGTCGTCGGAGCCGTTGTCGAGCACGATCAACTCGCATTCGACGTTGGCTGCCTCGGCGGCATGTCGTGCCGCGAGCAGGGTCCGGGCGATGTGCTGTTCCTCGTTGTACATCGGGATGATGATACTGATGCGGTTCATGCCTTGACCTCTTTCAGCGGGGCTTCTTCGGCTTTCGTGCGCAGCACGCCGGTCAACGCGAGCATGATCCACAGGTACTTGTGGTTCGGTGCGCTGAGGAACATCAGGAATAACGTCAACGACAGAAAGCTCATGCCCAGGTGGGTCATCAGATCGGCCTGATGAGCGTCTCCTCGCAACAGCCAGGTGTGGCGGGCGCGGATCAGGTTGTACAACCCCAGGGCCAGCATGCCGACGAACATCAGGCCGGCGGGTATCCCCAGTTCACTGAAGATCTCCAGGTAGGTGTTGTGGGCGCGGCGGTACAGATCGTCGGTCTTGCCGCTGACGGAAAAGGTCTTGGCATAACCGGTGGTGGCATAGTGCAGCGGGAACGTGCCGGGGCCGGTGCCGAGCAAGGGGTTCTCGGCGATCATGGCGCTGCCGACCACAATGTAGGAGGCGCGACGGCCCAGGGACGCGTCCTGACTCTTGGCCCCGGAGCTGAGGATGCTCAGCGACTGGATGCGCGCCACGTAACTGGCCGGCATCGCATACAGCCCAAGCGCAATCACAATCGTCAGGCCGAGCATGGCAAAGCCCAGGTGGCGTGGACGAATATGTGGCAACTGTGCGCGGTAGTGCCACGTGCCGATCAACAGGCTGAGGAGCAACACCACCAGCCCCGAACGGGATTCAGTCTTGGTCATGCCGGCCAGCAGCACGAGGGCACAGCCCCCCCAGAACAACCGGTGCAACCGGTTCGGGCTGCGCACCACCAGTAACAGTGCCATGGGCACGGCGAAGGCGATCATCAGGGCAAATTCGTTCGGGTCATTGAGCATGCCGGACGCACGGCCTTCGTCCTGGTATTTGGCCGAGAACATCGCCATGGCGCAGGTCACCGCGACACTGACGGCAACCAGTCTGGCGAACATGTCGAGGTTCAACTCACGCCCGACCAGCAGGGCGATGACAAACAGAATCAGGCCGACGCTCAATTCGCGCAGGTGGCCCAGGGACATGTCCATGTTGTCGGTGTTCAACAGACTGAGCAGGTACAGCACCATGAACCCGATCAGGAAACGCCAGATATTGCTGCGCAGGCGCTCCGACGACAGTTGGTGAATCGCCAGTTGCAGCATCAGGATCAGCGCCAGCGAAGCCCCGAGGAACTTGGAGCCCGACAACGCGCTGTCCTTGAACAGGCCCTCGAAAGGCAGGATGGCGACAATGCCCAGCAGGCCCCAGGTTGGCTTGCGGTACAGCACCGCGACACCCACCAGGCCCAGCACCGCGCCCGGCGCCAGATACGGATAAGGGCTGGCCAGCAATCCGAGGCAGACCAGGCCGAGCAAGCTGACGATCGAGAGCGGAACAATCACACGCGTGCCTCCCGTGCAGTCCGGATGTAAAGCTGCGACCAGCGTTCCGCCAGGACCTTGAGGTCGTAGTGATCCCGTTGCGTACGTTTAGCGTTGTCGATCAACTCGCCGGCCAGGGCCGGGTCATCCAGCAGCGCGCCGATCTGGCGGGCGAGGGCGGTGCTGTCGGTGGGCGCGGCCAGCAGGCCGTTGTGGCGGTCCTGCAAGACATCGGGAATTCCGCCGACGCCGAAGGCCACCACCGGCACCCCGGCCTGCATCGCTTCGAGCAGAATCATCGGCGTGCCTTCGGTGCGCGAGCTGATCACCAACGCATCGAGTTGCCGCCACCAGGCGCGCATGTCGGTCTGGTAGCCCGGCAGCGTGATGCGCGCCTGCAAGCCTGCCTCGTCGATCCGTGCCTGCAGGCTGTCGCGCTCCGGCCCGTCGCCGAGCATCACCGCGTCCAGTTGCGGGTACTGCTGACACAGCGGGATCAGCGCATCGAGAAACAGGTCAGGGCCCTTTTCGCTACTCAGGCGCCCGACGTAACCGGCCAGCCAGCGTTGACGTGCGCCGCTGTGCGGCGGCAAGTCGTCCGCCGCCGGCAGGCCGTTGGGGATTACCTGCAACTTGTCCGTGCGCACATTGGCCTGACGGTGCAGCGCCGCAATGCTTTCGGCGACACACACCACTCGGTTCACCGAGGCTGTGCGGCACAATTGCAGGCTCAGCCAGGTGTAGAACTTCTGCTTGCGACTGCGCGGAGTGAAGCCGTGCTGGGTGATCACCAGTGGCAGGCGCAACAGCGTGGCGCCGAGCCAGCCGAACAACAGGCCCTTGAAGTTGTGCGTATTGATCAGTGGCCGCTGGTCCCGTCGCTGGCGCAAATGCCCCAGCAATGCGCCCAGGCCTGCACAGCCGAGGCAATCGACACCGGCCTGGCGAAATCGCGTGATCAGCTCTGGCGGCGCATCGAGAAACAGCACCTGGTGCTGCCCCGGCGTCGCCAGGCAATGATCCAGCAGCATCCGCTCGGCGCCATAGAAGCCGCCGCTGCTGAGCAAATGAATGATCGGCAGGTCGTGGGTGGTGCCGAGCGGCGCGTTCAATTGCGCACCCAATGCACGAGGGCCGGTACGCTCCAGTTCTTGTGCGGGTTGTTCGGCTGGGTACTGTGATCATTGATCACCAGCAGCACCGGCAAGCCCAGTTCATGGGTGATTTGCGCAGGGTGCTTGAAGCGGTGGTCGAAGAACTCACGCACATAGACCAGGGCAATCGCCAACAGCAAACCGGTGAACAGCCCGAACGGAATGATCAGCATCGGCTTGGGGAACGCCGCTTCGGTCGGTTCGAACGGCGGGCTGAGTATCCGTGCGTTGGACAGGTCGTTGTCCAGTGCGCGCGCGGTGCTGCTTTCAGCGAAGCGCTGGGCATAGGTGGCGAACGCCTTGTGCAGCGCGTTGATCTCGGTGTCCATCTGCCGCAGTTTGCTGCGGGTTTCCTGCAACTGATGGATGCGATTCTGGAACTCGGCAATGCGCGCGGTTTTCTGGTCGATGACCGAGCTGATCGTCATCAGGTCGCTGGTGCGCTCCTGAATCCGGTTGCTGACAATCTTCAGGAATTGCCCACGGGCCCGGATGATTTGCTCGCGGGCCATTTGCATCGGCTCACTGCCGGGCTGCAAGACCGCCAGGTCGTCCATGTAGCGGCTGACCAGGGTCGTCAGTCGCTCACCCAGTTGCTTGATCTCGCGGTCTTCGAACGCGACGCTGTCGACTGTGGTGGTGAAGGTGTAGGGGAAGGTGTAGTCGTTGAACCTGGCATTGTTGGCGGTCGCCAGGCTGGTTTTCAGGTAATCGAGCCAGCGCTGGCTTTGCAGCAGTCGGTCCTGATACAGGTTGAGCGCCTGTTCCTCGGTGTTGATCGCGTTGAGGCGGAACGTGATTTCTTCCTTGGGGTCGGACGAACCGACGCTTTCGAGCAAGGCCAGGCGATTGGCTTCCAGGCCATCGAGACGCACCTGGTACTGCAATTTCTTGGTCTCGTAGAAACTCTGCGGCAGGTCGATCGATTGCATTTCCTGGCGGGTGACCAGGTAGTTTTGCAGCAGGGCAGTGACGAATCGGGTGCCCTGGGCCGGGTCAGGGAAGTGGTAGACGATCGAGATCACGTTGGAGCCCGGCATGGTTTCAACCTTGAGGGCAGCGGACGCTTGTTGCGTGAGGGCATCGAGCAGGGTGTCGCGTACCGGATCGGTCTGCAGCCCGAGCAGGCTGCGAACGGGGTTGATCACGTGTTCGCGAACGGGATTGATCACAAACCGTTTGAGCGGCTGCACCAGCAGTTTGTTGAAGGCGCTCACGGGCTGCGTGTACTCACCCTTTTCGCGCAACTGGCCGATGGTCTGGCGGATCAAGGCCGGCGAACGCAGGATATTGCTCTCGGTCTCCATGTCGGCCAGCGACGGCGGAATGAAGGAAGCGTTTTCCTGATTGAGGGTGCTGGTGGCATCCCCCTGGGAAATTTTCTTGGATTGCACGATCACCTGGGCGGTGATATCGAAACTCTGCTTGAGCAACAGTGGCAAGACCACGGCGATCACGGCAAAGACCAGGAAGACTCGCTTCACCAACTGCTTGTTGGCGAAGAAGATCCTGAAGAACTCATGCAGGTAGTTTTCCTTTGGATTCATGTGGGTACCTGAGAGTTAGTTGCTGCTGTCGTCTTTGTTGTCGACGCGGTAGCTGAAGCTGAGGCCCATGCCCTGGAACAACACGACGTCCGCCAGTTGCCGCACGAGCTCACCGGTGCTGGCCAGTTTGGTCTTGGGCACGTACAGCATGTCGTCCGCTTGCAGGTAGGCGATCTGGGTGGCGTCGCCGGACAAGGCTTTTTCCACGTCGTAACGATGCGCGACCACCTGGTTGCCGTTGCGCCGCATGATCATCACCGAGTCCAGACGTGCCTTGGCGTTGGAACCGCGGGCCATGGTCAGGGCTTCGAGCACCGACACCGGACGGCGGATCGGATAGGAGCCCGGCTGGCCGACTTCACCCAGTACATAGATTTCGTTGCCGGCGGTGGACTTGAGCAGCACGTCCACGGTCATGCGCCCCGGCAGGGTGGCATAGCGATTATTGAGGTAGGCCTGCAGTTGGTTGAGGGTCATGCCTTGCAGCGGCACGGCACCGATTTCCGGGAAGCTGGCATAGCCGTCGGTGCCCACGGTGATTTCCCGGCTCATACCGGTGGCGGGGTGGTTGAGCACGGACTTGAGGTTCCATTCACCGGCCAGCGGGTTCACCACCGTCACTGACAGCTGATTGCGGTTGGGCTGGAACAGCTGTTTGCGATCGTAGGCGCGCTGAATGGCGTCCCGTGCTTCATCGCGGGTCAGGCCCTCGATTTTCACCGTGGTGTGGGCCCCGGGCAGTTCGATGGTGCCATCGGGCAGCACCAACTGGTTGCCGTTGAACTGGCTGGCGGCGGTGAAATTCAGCGCGATCGTGTCCCCGGACTGCACGCGATAGGCGGCCGAGCCACTGGTGCTGATGTGGAAGATCACGTCCAGCACGTCCTGTGGGCGCAGGGTCTGCTCGACCTTGGGCACGTCGGTGGCCTGGGCATTGGCCGGTGGGGCCGTGAGGATTTGCACCGGCATGCTTTGTGATTCGTCGGAGGAAATGCTGGAGCAACCTGCAAGGGGTAGCAGCAGCAGGACAAGCATCTTGGCGTTCATGGCGTCATCCTTGTCTGACTGCTCACAGGTTTTTGTACAGCCATTCGGGCATGTAGTACTTGCGTCGGTTGAACACGCTGCCGACCAGCTTCGCTCCCGCCTGGCTCAAGCGCTTGGCCGCGGCCTGGGCCACTTCCCAGCGGGTGTCTTCCGCGGGGACGACCAGGACCACACCGTCCACCTGGGTGCTGATGACCAGGGTGTCGGAGGCCGAATACACCGCGTCGCCGTCGATCACCACGAAGCGGTAGCGGATGCCGAGTTGATCGAGCAGCGGGCTCAGGCACTCGGGTGTCAGGTGCTCGTTGCCACGGAAGTATCGGCCCAATGGCAGAACGTGAAAGGGCAGGCTGGAGACGTCCACCACGCAGTCCTGCAACAAGGGCGGGCTCTGGGTGTTGAACATCAAGTCGCGAAACCCTCGTTCCTTGCTCAGCCCCAACTGTTGCGTGAGGTTGGTCGCCGAATGGCTGGCATCCACCAGCAACACCAGGCCGCTGCTCATCTTCGCCAGTTGACTGGCCAGCGCCAGGGCGCTGGTGGTGGTGCCTGCGCCGGGGTTGGCGGCGGTCAGGTACAGGATCCGCAGGTTCTGGTCGAGTACGGTCGATGTCAGGTTGGACTCGCTCGGGCTGGCAATGCTGAGGCTTTTAGCCGATGAACCGTCCATTCAACTCGCTCCGTGACCGCTGAACACTTTGAAAGGGGTTTTCAGCAGAATCTTCAAATCAAGCAGCAGGCTCTGCTGGGCGATGTAAGCGAGGTCCAACTCAACGCGCTGGTCGAAATCGATATTGCTGCGCCCGGAGATTTGCCACAGGCCGGTCATGCCGGGGTAGATGCTCAGGCGCGCAAGATGCTTGTCCTCGTAGCGGTAGGCGTTGAACGAAGTCGGCCTGGGGCCTACCAGGCGCATGTCGCCGGTCACCACGTTTAACAGGTTCGGCAGCTCATCGAGACTGGTGCGTCGCAGGAAACTGCCGATACCGGTGATGCGCGGGTCCTTGTCGATCTTGAAATCGATGGCGTCGGCGCCGTGCTTGTTCAGGTGCCGCAGGGAGTCCTTGAGCTCCTCGGCGTTGACGACCATGGTGCGGAATTTGTACATGCCGAACAGGCGGCCGCGGTAGCCGGTGCGTTTCTGCACGAACATCACCGGCCCCGGGCTGGTCAGTTTGATGGCCAGCGCCAGCCCCAGCAGCACCGGGGAAATCAGCACCAGGACCAGCGCTGCGCCGAAGCCGGCCAGGACGCGGTTGGTGCGCGACAGGGTCCACGGCCGGCCACCTTCGCGACCGGTTATTCAGCCACAACCCTGCATGTGGATGGCGGCATCCATGCGCTTGCGTTGCTCGGGGTCCAGGCGCTTGTCCCTATGCATTTTGTTAAGGGGCACACTTTTTTCGTGTTCAGACATAGATTCTCCGCAGAGTTAAGCCGTGTGCGGCATGGCCGACGCAGTCAGTCGTAAGTGCGAGACCAGGCAACGACGCGCCCCGGTCCCTCATCGGACACCCATAAACCGGCTGCTGCGGTGACGAGAGTCTTCATGGATGGACGGCCTCGGGCACGATGTGGCGCAAGCCAATGCCGCAGTAATGCAGGCCGGCGGCCGCCACCTGTTCCGGGCTGTACAGGTTGCGCCCGTCCACGATCACCCGTTCACGCAGTTTGCTCGCCAGCATGTCGAAGTCGACCACGCGGAAGTTTTTCCACTCGGTGCAGATCACCAGGGCATCGGCGTCTTCGAGTGTGTCATCGCGGGTGGCGCACAGATGCAGGTCGTTGCGGTAGCCGTAAAGGCGCCGGCATTCGGACATGGCTTCCGGGTCGTAGGCCTGCACGCTCGCGCCTTCGGCCCAGAGTGCTTCCATCAGGTAGCGGCTGGGTGCTTCGCGCATGTCATCGGTGTTGGGTTTGAACGCCAGGCCCCACACGGCGATGGATTTGCCGGCCAGTCCACCGGGAAATTGCGCCTTGAGTTTGCTGAACAGGATATGCCGCTGGTGGTCGTTGACGTCGGTCACGCTACGCAGCAACTTGAGGGGCATTCCGGCATGTTCGGCGGTGTGCAACAGGGCGCGCAGGTCCTTGGGGAAGCACGAACCGCCGAAGCCGCAACCGGGGTAGATGAAGTGGTAACCGATGCGCGGGTCCGAGCCGATGCCTTTGCGCACGGCTTCGATATCTGCTCCCAGCAACTCGGTGAGGTTGGCCAGTTCGTTCATGAAGCTGATGCGCGTGGCCAGCATCGCGTTCGCCGCGTACTTGGTCAGCTCGGCGCTGCGGTTGTCCATGAACATCAATTTGTCGTGGTTGCGGCAGAACGGCGCGTAGAGCTCGCTCATCTGGCTGCGGGCTTGATCGTCAGTGGTGCCGACGATGATCCGGTCCGGGCGCATGCAATCGGCCAGGGCACTGCCTTCCTTGAGGAATTCCGGGTTGGACACCACCCGTACCTTCAGCGAACTTTTGCCGCGGTGCTGCAACTCTTCAACGGCAGTCGCGCTGACCTGATCCGCCGTGCCGACCGGTACCGTGGACTTGATGATCAGGGTGCGGTCGGCCTCCATGAAACTGGCGATCTGCCGGGCCACGTTCAGCACATGGCTGAGGTCGGCCGAGCCGTCTTCGTCGGCGGGCGTACCGACGGCGATGAAAATCAGCTCGGCATGCTCCACCGCATCGCTGGCCTGGGTGGTGAAGAGCAGGCGACCGGCCTTGATGTTTTCTTCAAGGGTGCCGGACAGCCCCGGCTCACTGATCGGTGGCACGGCCTGTTGCAGTTGCCGGATCTTGTTCGGATCGATGTCGACACACAGGACGCGATGTCCGACATCGGCCAGTGCCGCTGCTTGAATCAGGCCAACATAGCCCGTACCAAATACGCTTACGTCCATATTAGCGTGCCTCGCAAGACGTGGAGAGTTGCAAAACAAGACTGTCAAAAGGGGTATAGACCAGCCTCGGTAAACCGTGTCAGCAAACCGGCATGTAATAGGGGCAAGACACTCCCAAATGTGGGGGCGATCGCCATCAAGGTCGCAGCACTATTGGCTTTTCCCCCGATTTTGGCTGTTCAGCGAAAATCTCAAGAAAACGACAGGCGGTCGTAAGCCTTGAAGTACAAGGGTTGTAGCTGCTAAGTGTGTCAGGTTTGAGTCGCCGGCTTGATGACCATTTTTAACAAAGGTCGCCAGTTCTCACGCACGGATGGCGTAAAGCCAGTGTTAAAAAATGTCCAACAACCTGCTGGTCAAGTGCCTGATACACCGCGGGCATTTCGGCGGTGTAGCCGAGGATCGGTGGACAGGAGTCCACGGTGCAGTCCATGAGCATGATGTTGCTGGGCCTGGATCAGCAAGGCGGCGCACTTGCGTGGTTTTTCATTGACCTTGCCGGGTTCGCCAGGCGCCCGGTGAGCACCCCAGCCACCGCAGGCAGGCACGGTTGAAGCTTTGCACGTCGCTGTAGCCCAGGCGGTCGGAAATCTCCACCAGCTCCAGGTCTGTCCCCTGCAAAAAATCTTCGGTCCGGTAGCGGCGGTATTCGTCGAGCAACTCTGAAAAACTCCAGCCCAACGCCTTCAAGCGTCGGGCGGCGGTGCGCTCGAGCAAATGCCGGGTGGTACAGAATCGCTGCCAGTTGGCCTCGGCGAGGTCGGTGATCAAATAGTCGCAGACTTGCTCCAGCAAGGTCGGTTCGCTGTTGCGTCGGGTCTGCTCCACCAGTTCGACCAGCATGAGTTCCAGTTCATGATTACCCGGCGTCAACGGGATCACGAACAGCTGTGGATCGAGGCGGATCGAGTGCTGCGCCTGCCCCCATTGCACCGGTGCGCGAAAGGCTTGTTCATGTTCCTGCAGATTGGCCGTGCAGGCACCGGCCAGCCCGATGCCCAGAACCGGATCACGCTGCAGGCCGCTGGCGAGGAATTTGCGCCGCAACATGCTGCACAGGCTGATGAGGATGTAATCGGCGGTTGACGCGCTGGTTTTCACGCTGCCATGGTCGAGCAGGTGCAATTCGACGCGGTCGTCGCCGCGCACGATCCGGGCCTGGAAGTGTCCGTTGAAAAACGGAAAGAAACGCACGAAATACTGGCAGGCGCTGTCCAGTGAGTCGGCCACGTCGAACAGGTACGTCAGGCCGTTGGTGGCGGTGGAAACGAATCGCCGACCGGCCGCCAGGCCGATCAGCGGGTCGCCGGTCTGTTCCAGGGCAAATGCCCAGAAGCGCCGCGACATGAACAGCGGAATGCGCATGAATGGCGTACGCAACTCGAACAGGCTGCGTCGCAACAGGCCTTCGATGCGTTCCCGGTCCACACCCCGGGCCAGCAACTCTTCGATGGCCGGCAACAGGGTCGGCGCGTAGAACGCGTTGGGTATTGATTGATCGTGCAGCGGCCGGTCGCTTTTTGTCATGCAGGGCTCACAGCTTGTTGCGGAACACGGGTCAGGCTGGCCGACGTTAAGCGATTTGCCGGAGCAAGACCATGCTTGATTTACGCCAGCTCGATGCCTTGCTCGAATCGCCCCGCGCCGATTGGCAGGTGCGTTATTTCGATGTGACACCAAACCCTGTGGGAGCGAGCCTGCTCGCGATTGGGCCGTGTCAGTCGACATTATTGTTGAATGACACACCGCTATCGCGAGCAGGCTCGCTCCCACAGGGATTTATGTAACTTCTTGAGGGGCATAGTTCGACGCCAGCAAGCGCCGGTCGACCGTCAACACCGCATCGACCATCGCCAGCGCGGCGGGTGTCAGGGAGTGGCCGGCGCGGCTGACGATGCCGTAGTGCAATTGCAGGCCGGGATCCTCCTTGGGTACATCGGCAAATTCCAGCAGGCGGACCAGGCCCTGGTCGACCAGTTCGGCCAAGGCCTCCACGGTGGCGATGCCCACCGCGTCGGAGCGCATCACCACGCGGCGGATGGCGTCGAACTGCGCGCATTCCACGCTCGGATTGAAGTCCGCCTCGCCCTGCACGTCGGCGAGGATCTTGCGGATCATCGGCGGTATTCGCGTGCCGACCACCGCGTAGTCGAGCAGGGCGCGCAGGGACAGATTCCGCTGCTGCGCCAGGGGATGGCCGACACGGCAAAAGAACCACCCGCGCCGGGGGCGCAACAGCTGTACCTGGTATCGCGGGTCGCCGGTGAAGTACCGCGCGTCGGCCACGAGGAATTCGATCTGCTGTTCACGAAGCCAGACCGCCAGTTGTTCCCAGTCGCCCTGGTGGAGACTGATGCGGATCGCCGGATGGGCCTGAATGAATTCCGCCAGCGCCTCGGGCACCAGCACCTGGGCCGGATACGGGCCGCAGCCGAAGCGCAGCTCGCCACCGGTCAGACCGTTGTATTGCGTCAGTTCGTTGTGCAGGGCCTGGCTGCCGGCGAGCAGGCGCCGGGCATGTTGCAGCACCAGTTCGCCTTGACCGGTCAGGCGCAATTCGCGGCTGCTGCGCTCCACCAGCACGCAGTCGAGGTCGCGCTCCAGGGTCTGGATGCTGCGACTGAAGGCCGGTTGGCTGAGATTGATCGCCTCAGCGGCGCGCCCGAAGTTGCGGTAATCGGCCAGGGCGACAAGGTGGCGGAGCTGTCGTAGATCCATCATGCGTCTCCTGCATTCGGCGGATACTTTTAATGCATTGGATCGATAGCACAGAGGCTGGCATAAGTACACGCCTGTCCTCTCGCCGTAACCTGCCATGACCAGCCAACCGTTCATTTCCAGTGCCTTCACCCGCACCATTCTCAGCCATGCCCGGCAGTCCGGCCTGTGCCAGGACCAACTGCTGCAACGGGCCGGCATCTGCCTGTCGTTGCTCGAAGGTCAGGACCTGCAGGTGCCTGCGCATCTGGTCGAACGCCTGTGGAATGAATGCGAGCGTGCGGGTGCGGGCGCATCGTTTGGCTGCGAACTGGTCAACGGTATGGCGACCACCACGCTGCGAGGTCTGAACATTCTGTTGGACTCCGCAGCGACCCTGCGTGCGAGCCTGGCGTGCTTCATCGATTTCCTGCCACGGGTGACCAACTACCTGGTGGCGGAACTGGAGGAGGGTGACGGGCAGGCCCACCTGCACTTGCGCGGTGCCGGTCAACAGCCGCATTTTTTCGGCCTCGATGCGGCGACCCTGACGTTGGTGCGCAACATCGCCCGACGCCTGGGACGAGCACCGGCGCAGGTGTTTGTGGCCGTTCGCGTGACGCCGCAACAGGCTGCCGGGCAGTGGTTGCGTAGCGTTGGTATCGAGGTGCTGGAGGGGGCGCATCCGTGTTTGAGCCTGTCAGCGGCCAGTCTCGATGAGCCGTTGCCGGGGGCCAACGGGTTTTTGCATCAGAGCATGTTGCGGCACTGGCAGACTGCTGCTGCGCAACATACCCGCAGTGACAGTCTGGAGTTGGCGCGGCACTGGTTGACGGCAGGTGATCAGCCGATTGAGCGGATCGCCGAGCGGTTGGGGTATCGGCAGCCGAGTAATTTCATTCGGGCGTTTCGCAAGCAGTTCGGGATTACGCCCAAGCAGTTTCGCCTCTGTGATGTATCCGGTCGGCCGGCAGGTCGCCTTCGTCGGAACGCCGCCCGGACCAGGCTCGCTCCGTGATCAACGATTTTGCAACCAGCTCAAAAAACCACCTTTCTTGACCGCCACCGGTTTGGCCATCAAGGCCATCCGGCTGTTCTGCTGGCGCACCGCTTGCAGCTTGTTCAACGCCCGGTCGACTTCGCGGCGTTGCTCCATGCAACTGCGGGTCAGGGATTTGTCGAGGCGGTAAATGATGCTTGAGGTCAGAGCGGTGAACCGTGCCTGGGACGGCGTGTCGGCAAGAATGCTCTGTTCACCCATGACTTCACTCGGCCCCATGCGTCCGGCTTCGATCTGCGTGCTGCCGTCGGGGACAGTGGCGCTGACCACACCGGTGGCGATGACGAATAAACTGTCCGGCACTTCCTCCAGATCCAGCACCACCTCACCAGCCGCATATTGCTGTGCCACCATGTTCCGGGCCAGACGATCACGTTCCTCGGCGCTCAGGGAACGGAAGATTTTCACTTCATCGAGCAAGGCCCGTGCGCGGGTCGACGGCTCGATCACGCCATCGGGCTGCCGGGAAATGCCGGCTGCTTCGAGGTGCCGATGGGCCAGGTCGAACAGTTGATTGCGCACTTCGCCCTTTTTGCCCAGTTCGGCGATGAAGCCGCTGGCCACGTATTCGGACATGGTTTCGCCGGCCTCCTTGAGCACGGCTTTGGGCGGTGGGTTGAGCAGCAGACTGCTGCTGCCCTGAAGGGTGCGGTCCAGGGCATCGAGTACCCGACGCGGGCGGATGTGGTTGGGCACCTGAATGCTGATCGACACGCCGTGCAGGTTGGTCGGGCGGCTGAGGTTGACGATCTTCG
Organism: Pseudomonas sp. GV085; assembly: GCF_003050925.1. Lineage (GTDB taxonomy): Bacteria > Pseudomonadota > Gammaproteobacteria > Pseudomonadales > Pseudomonadaceae > Aquipseudomonas. Next base: position 183,498 of record NZ_QAOV01000008.1, read on the forward strand.
CCTTGGCCGCCACCGAGTTCGGCACCACAGCGGTGCTGCCGGCACTGGTCAGCAGGTGGGTGGCGCGCCAGTCGATGTCCAGCACCTTGCCTTCGACACCGTCGATGGAGACCCAGTCATCGACCTGATAGGGCTTGGTGGTGTTGAGCACGATACCGGAGAACACGTCGCTCAAAGTGCTCTGCAATGCCAGACCCACCACGATGGCGACGACGCCAGAGGTCGCCAGCAAACCTTTCACTGGCAGCTCCAGCACGTAGCCGGCGGCGGCGACGACGGCAACCAGGAACACCAGTGCGCCGATGACATCCTGCAACAGCCGGCCGCTGTGGCCGATGCGTCGCATCAGGACCAGACCGATCACTTCGGTCAGCACCCGCGCGGCGTACAACCACCACAGGATTCCCAGTGCCGTAGCCCCGAGCTGCGCTACGCGATCATCGGCAAACAGTGGCGCCTGCAACGGGCTGACGCCGGCGTTGATGATCACCGCGCTGAACAGCACAAACAGCGCCAGACGCACACCGACCCGGCTGACGCGATGCTTGAATGGCGCGAGGTGCCAGAGCAGGGCGTCGATGGCCAGCAGCAGGGTGCTCAGGGAGAGCAGGTGGGCATAGACAAAGGACATGGGGATGCTCCGGAAATGAGGTAGCGCAGATCAAGAGTGCTGTTGTGGGAGCGAGCCTGCTCGCGATAGCGGTTCAACATTCAATGAAGATGTCGACTGATATTCCGCATCGTCGGAACGCCGCCCGGAGCCGGCTCGCTCCCACAGAAAAGCCCTTCACCACACAACCAGTGTGCGATGAAGGGCAGGGTCTCACTGCAAATGAACCTTGAGCTCCAGCGCAGCCTGGCGTACCGCTGCTTTCACTTCGGGAATCTGGCTCAGCGGGTTGAGCAGGCCGAAGTCGTGGATCATGCCGTTGTAGCGGACCGAGGTCACCGGCACGCCCGCCGCATCGAGGTGGCGGCGCTTTTTGCTCCTTGGCCATCAAGGCCACGACCGCCGCCATGTTGCCGCCGACGCTGTTGCCGGCCACTGCCAGGCGCTTGCCGTCGAGCAGGGACGCAGTCAGGGTTTTCTGGACGAGGTTCATGGTCAATTCCATTTTGATCGTGGGTGTACGCGGTTAGGCAGGAGCTGCCGAAGGCTGCGATCTTTCTGGCCGTTTCGAAACGCTGGATCAAAAGATCGTCCGAACGCGGCCCGAGCCTTCGGCAGCTCCTGCATGCAAGGGTGGGTTCAACACCGTGAACACAGATTAATAGGGTGCCTGGAAGAGAAAAATCGGCTATAAAGTGTTTGACTGTCAACCGGGACGTGACAATGAACCCCTTCGAAGATATGCGTATTTTTTGCCAGGTGATGGACTCCGGCAGTTTCACGGCTGCCGCCGATCAACTGGGCCTGTCCAAGCAGTTTGTCAGCCGCCGCTTGATGCAACTCGAAGAGCGCCTGGGCGTGCGCTTGCTCAATCGCTCGACCCGGCGACTGGATGTCACGCCGCTGGGGCAAAGCTATTACGAGTCAGCCTTGCGCCTGCTCAGCGAAGTCGAACAAGTGGAGCAGGGCATCGCCGGCCAGACCACCGAACCACGGGGGACCATTCGTGTGAGTGCGCCGCTGTCGTTCGCACTGGCGCATCTGGGGTGTCTGTTGCCGGTGTTTTTGCAGCGCTATCGCGATGTGACGGTGGAGATGGATTTGAGTGATCGCCCTGTGGACTTGCTGGGTGAAGGTTACGACCTGGCATTGCGCATTGGCACACTGGAAGACTCGACGCTGATCGCCCGACGCATTGCCTCCATTGAACGGGTGTACTGCGCAAGCCCCGCGTACCTGGTCGAACGCGGCACGCCGCTCAAGCCTGAAGATTTGCACGGACACGACTGCCTGCCGTACGGCCATGGTCGTCAGGTGCAATGGCGTTTTGCGGGGCAGGGCAAGCCATTGAGCGTCAATGTCAGCGGACGGATGCGGGTCAACAACGGCGAATTGCTCAAGGACGCAGCGATCGCCGGGCTGGGGATCACCTATTTGCCGACGTTCATTGTCGGTACGGCGCTGAAAGATGGAAGGCTGGTGGAAGTGCTGGAGGATTTCAGGCCGGAGCCGCTGACGTTGTCTGCGGTCTATCCGCAACACCGGCAGAGTTCACGGCCGGTGCAGGCGCTGGTTGAGTTCTTGCGCGAACGGCTGGATCAGTCTGAGGGTAGGCTGTAGAGCGGTTGATTGTCTGACTCACATTGACCACTGTAGGAGCCGGCTTGCCGGCGAAGGCGTTTTTGATGGCGCTGCACGTCCCAAGGCCGCCTTCGCTGCGATGCGGCGACCCGACAAGCCGGCTCCTACAAAAACGGGTACACACCGTCATTTTTTGTGTCCACACATTCCCTGTAGGAGCAAGCCCGCTCCCACAGGGTTTTGTGTTGTATGGGAGTCAGTGGGAATCAGATCCTTTTGTCATCGCCGGGCTCGGCATGGACACCACGGTCATCTCCGGGCTCGCCATTGGCATGGACACCACGGTCATCGCCGGGCTCGCCATTGGCATGGACGCCACGGTCATCGCCGGGCTCGCCATTGGCATGGACACCACGGTCATCGCCGGGCTCGCCATTGGCATGGACGCCACGATCATCGCCGGGTTCGCCATTGGCATGGACGCCGCGATCATCCCCAGGTTCATCATGGGTACCGCTGCGTCCTGAGGACGAGGCCGTTCCGGAGTGGCTCGAACCGCTGTTGGCACTGCCATGACCGCTGTTGCTGCCATGGTCGCCACTATGGCCGCTGCCGCTGTTGCTGCCATGGTCGCCGCTATGGCCGCTTCCACCGTGACTGCCGCCACCGCCGCCACCGCCGCCACTACCGCCGCCACCACCACCACTACCGCCGCCGCCACTACCTCCACCACCACCACCACTTCCGCCACCGCCACCGCCACTACCCCCATCCTTGGCCTGAGCACTGGATACCCCGGACAGGCTGTCCGGAATCAATACAGTAGACGCCGACAGAACCGCGCCAATAGCTACTGCCAGTAAAAGCTTATTGATGAGCATGTCGTTCTCCGTCTTCTAATTCAGATTGGAACGTGGATGAACATTGCAAGTGCTGCTTTTTTCCCCATGGGAACTTGTTAAACACTTCGACGGACTGGTTTATTCAATGGGAGGTTGAAAAGATGCAACGGGCAGCGCGGCCCTGTTCCATCAGGTCAGTGAATGCTCGAGGCCAGTTCAAAAATCGGGATGTACATCAGGATCACGATCACCCCGATCAACAGGCCGATGAAGGTCATGAGCAGGGGTTCGAACAGCCGTACGAACCATTCGATCCAGCGGCCGATTTCTTCGTCGTAGAAGTCGGCACTGCGCTCCATCATCTGCCCGAGGTTGCCGGACTGTTCGCCGGCGCGCAGCAGGCGCAGGGATACCGGAGTCACCAGGTGATTGAGTTCCAGCGCGGTAGAAAGCGAGTGCCCCTCGCGCACCCGGTCGCAGGCCTGGTCCAGGCGCGCGCGGGAGGCGACGCTGAGCAAGCCACGGACCATGCCCATGGCGGTGACCAGGGGAATGCCGCCTTGCAGCAGTATGCCTAGCGAACGGTAGAAGCGCGCCAGTTCATACATGAAAATGCGCTGGTGCACCGCGGGGAGTTTTTCGATCAGGCGGTCCAGCCCCCGACGAAAGGCCGGTTGGCGCTGGAGCAGGGCGAGGGCGACGATGATGGCCAGCAAGCCACCGAAGAATTCGCCCTGGTGGGTGTGCAGGAACATGCCGCTGCTCATCAGGATCTGCGACATCCACGGCAGGTTCGACCCCAGCCCTTCGAATACCAGGCTGAAGCGCGGTACGACGTAGCCCATCAAAAACAACACCACGCCACCTCCCACCACCAGCAACAGCATGGGGTAGATCGATGCGCTGACGATCTTCTGGCGAACCTCGTCCATGCGCTGGCGATAGCTGACATACCGGCCCAGGGCATCGCCCACGGCGCCGGTCTTCTCACTGGACTGCACCAGCGCCACGTACAAAGGCGGGAAAACCGCCGATAGCTGCCCCAAGGCCTGGGAAAACGATTTGCCCTCGTACAGCAAGCGCACCAGCTCGCTCAGGGTCTTGCGGGCTTGTGGCGCGTTTTCCTTTTCCGCCAGGCTTTCCAGCGCATCGATCAACGGCAGGCCGGCGTTGAGCAACGTGGTCAGTTCCTGGCTGAACAATACCAGGTTGAAGGTCTCGCGCTTGTGCAGGCGCAGGGCCCGCCAATGTCGCTCGGCGTGCAGGCTGACGACTCGCAGGCCCTGGTCTTCGGCGATGCGCCTGGCTTCGCTGTGCCCCGGCGCCTCGATGGTCATTGAGACGACACCGGCCTTGCCAACGGCTTTGAGATGAAAGCGCATGGTCGCCTTTCCCGTCAGTTCCAGTTGGTGACTTCGGCGTTCTCGCCTTCGCCGCCGGGCTGTCCGTCCTTGCCCAGGGACAACAGGTCGTACTCGCTGTTTTCACCGGGATAGCGATAGCTGTAGTTATGGCCCCAGGGGTCTTGCGGGAGTTTTTTCTGCAGGTACGGGCCGGTCCAGCGCGGTTCATCGGCAGGGGCAGTGACCAGCGCCTGCAAACCCTGTTCGGTCGACGGGTAGTGGCCGACCTCCAGGCGGTAAAGGTCCAGGGCTTTGCTCAAGCCTTCTATTTGCGCCTTGGCCACTTTCACTTCGGAACGGCCCAGTTGGGCGAAGTACTTCGGCGCCACGATGCCGGCCAACAGTCCCAGCACTACCAGTACCACCAACAGTTCGAGCAGGGTGAACCCGCTTTGGTTGCGCCGGGCATAGCCCAGATGCTGATTCATGATGACCTCCCACAGTCGACAGCAGAGTCTCTATACAGGCGCATGCAATTGCCATGCTCATGACTGGACATCCTTCTGCACCCCCTGTGCTACGGGCCTTTCACTTACGGCACGGTGCTTGCGTATAGCTATTTTACTACCGGCCATTGGGGCAATACCCCCATTTTTCGGGGCCAGGCAGGGGAGGCAAAACAATGAAAGCCATCACCGCAGGATTGCTCGGATTACTCGCGCTCGCTGGTGCCGCACAGGCTGATGTGTTCGTTTCCCTGGACGCCAAGGGCAACTATGTCCTGTCCAATGTCCACCGCCCCGGACGCCACTATGAACGGGTGATCCATGAACCCGATGCGGCGCTCGTCAGTCTCGATCAGCAGCCGCAGATGATCGCCGCGCAACCCTACGCCGAGCTGGTGTCGGCGGCGGCAACAGCCAACGAACTACCGGCGGCGCTGCTGCACGCAGTGATCAAGACCGAGTCCGGCTACAACGCTCGCGCTACCTCACCCAAGGGCGCTCGCGGACTGATGCAGTTGATGCCCAGAATCGCCCGCGAAATGGGTGTGACCAACGCCTACGACCCCAAGGCGAACATTCAGGGTGGCGCCCGCTATCTCAAGCGCCTGATGACGATGTTCGACAACGATATCCGCCTCGCCGTGGCCGCCTACAACGCCGGTCCGCAAGCGGTGCTCAGCCGGGGCAACAGGATCCCGCCGTTCGCCGAAACCCTGCGTTATGTGCCCAATGTGCTGAACCACTATCGGCGTTTACAGGGGTTGTCCGCGGATGCGCCGCTGTGATCGAAACCCCGTGGATGGTTTTCCCCAATAGTGGGGAATGGTGGCCCTGGCGAGAAAATGGGGGATTGGGTGGGGAATATCCCCCCCGGCTTATCAAATCGTGATCGTAACCAACTGATTAGTAATGTGATTTTTTGTGGCACGCGGATTGCTCCGGACAATTTATCGAGAAGAGTTCCCCGATAACCCGCAGGGAGGCCCGAGTCCAGGATCGGCATATCCCACGCTTCATCCTTGATCAATTTGCTGCGGGCGGCTGCCGGCGATTGCCTGACCATCAATCTGCAGAACCCGCAGACCTCCCACAAGGGTTGGGCAAGGCAGGAACAGATCGATAAAGAGGATTGTTGTTATGGACAGGACCACCACATTCGCTGGCAGCGCGGTGATTCTCGGGATGGCCTTGATCGGGTTCGGGGTATGGCGGACCGCGCCCCCGACTGCGCTCAACGAAATCACCTTGCCCGATACCTGGAGCGACCGGACGCTGGAACGTGACGGGATTTCGGTGGCCCTCGATGTAAAGCCACTGGCCAAGGACGGCGTACTGCGTGAGGGCGGCATTGCCGACGTGCAATTTCGAGTGACGGACAAAGCCTCCGGTCAACCCTTGTCTGGCGTCGCGCCGGGTGTTCGGGGCATTCCCGGCGATACCCACTGAGAGGAAGCTGACATGAACCGATTCGCGCATCGCGGCCTGCTGACGTTCGGCCTGTTGGCCTTCGGTATCGGCCAGGCGCTGGCTCACTCGTCGGACGAGCACACCGGGCAGGACATGGCGGCCAAAAAGGCCAGCCCGGAGACCGCCCGGATCAAGTTTGCCGACGTGACCCTGCTGGACCAGAACGGCAATGTCGTCAGCCTGGAAAAAGACCTGGTGAGCAACAAGATCGTGGTCATGGGCTTCATCTACACCAGCTGCACTACGGTCTGCCCGGTGGTGTCCTCGATCATGGGCAAGGTGCAGAAACAGTTGGGCGCGCGGGTTGGCACCGAGGTGCAACTGGTGTCGATCAGCATCGACCCGCAGCGTGATGATCCCCAACGCCTGAACGACTACGCCCGCACCTTCCAGCAGGGGCCGGGCTGGAGCTGGCTGACCGGTTCGCCGCAGTCGGTCACTGTCACCCTCATGGGCCTGGGCGCTTATAGCGGTGACATCGAGAACCACTCGCCGCTGATTCTGGTAGGGGATGGCAACAACCGTTTCTGGACCCGCTACTACGGTTACACCGACCCGACGGAGCTGGCCCGGGCCGTCGAGAAACTCAGTGGTGAACGCAACGCCCACGCCAAGCACACCGCCATCGCCATGGAGCATCAGCCATGAGAGGCATCACCTTTATTTCCCTTACCAGTGATCCGCTGCGGGACACCCCGGCGGAACTCAAGGCTTACACCTTGAAACAGGGCGTCGATGAGCCCCACTGGTTTTTTCTTACCGGCGACGAGGCGCAAATGGACCTTGTCTTGGGTCGCATCGGCCAGATCGTGCCGACCCCTGAGCAACACTCCACCCAGTCGATCGTCGGTGACGTGGCGAACAAGCGCTGGAGTAAAATCCGTCTCGATGCTCCGGCAGCCGCCATTGCCCAACGCTTGCAGTGGCTGACAATGCCCGTGGCCGGTCGCTGAGCCACGGCCATGAATACTGCCCTCGTCCTTGGCCTGCTGCTTTTGGGCAGCATCGCGCTCGGTGCCCAGGCGCTGCCGCTGAGTCTCAGCGAAAGTGCCGGCAAGCGGTTGTACCGCGAAGGCGTGTCCGCCAGCGGTGAGCCGAACATGGCCCGGGTCGGCGCATCGAACAGGGTGCTGCCGGCCAAGCGCCTGGCCGAAGACCGCGATCCGGGCCTGACCCCCGACAGTCTGTACCTGGGCACGTTGTTGCCGGCCACCGGGCCATTGAGCGAGGAGGGCGCCACGGTGGCGGCGGTGCTTAAGGGCTGCGTGGCGCGTATCAACGAGGCGGGCGGAATTCATGGCCGGCAGTTGCGCCTGACCATCCTCGACCCCGGTACCGACCGCGCCAGTGCTGAAAAGGCGCTGGACCGGCTGATCGACGAAGAACAGGTATTTGCCCTGATCGCACCGCTGGCACCGGCATTGGACGTGGACCTTGCCGTGCGTCTGGAGCGGGCCGGCATCCCCCTGATCGGGCCGCTGTCCTTGCAGGGCACGCCCCACACCAGCCGGCAGATATTCGAACCGCTGCCGGGGCTTCGCGAGCAATTGATCGCCCTGGCCGAGTACGCCGGTGCCAGCCTGCGGGTGCTGCAGGGGCCGACGCTGATCGCCTATCCGGACGACTCCGGCCAACGGCTGGCGGCGCAGGAGCTCAGCCAGTACTTGCAGGGGCACGCCTGGCAACAGGTGCGGCTGCAAGCCTACGACCCGACCAGGGATGATTTGCCCTTGGGCTCGCGCTCGGTATTTTACCTGGGCAGCGGCAGCGACTTCAGTCGTCTGGCCGAGCGCTTGCAAACGGCGGGGCAGGTGCCTTACCTGTTCGCCGCCTCGAACCAGGTGGCGGGCAATCTGATGCAGGTGCCTGAGGGATTTTCCCGGCGGGTGTTCCTGGCCTATCCGTTCGTGCCCAGCGACTGGACCCTGGCCGGGCGCCAGGCCCTGACCCGGTTACGCGAACACCAGGGCCTCGGCGGCCAGCACACAGTGCTGCAAGTGGGCGCGTTCAGCTCGATGATGCTGCTCAGCGAAGGCATGAAGCAGGCCGGGCGGGATGCCAGCCGCGAGAAACTGGTCAGTGCCCTGGAGGGCCTGCATGACTTCGATACCGGGCTGACGCCACTGATCAGCTTTGGTCCTGGCCGACGCCAGGGCTTGAGCGGTGCCCATATCGTCACGGTGGATCTGCCGGGCCAGCGTTTCTATCTGGTCGCCCCCTATAAACCCGTTGCTGCAACGCCCTGACCGGAGGCCGATCATGAAGTACAACAGTTTGCTGGTCCTGCTGCCGCTGTGGCTGCCCGGTGCAGACACTTCCACTGTCGAAGCCGCGCGACTACGCTTAACCGGGACGAATTCATTGGCGCCATTGCGCTCGCGCAATCGAATCGAGCGAATTGACGATGAATAGGGGATTTCCCCAACATTGGGGAAAAAACGACAATGCCAATCCGGTCGCTTTCCCCATTTTTGGGGGATGGAATGGCTGTACAAGAAGGCATTGTCTTTGAATTCAAGGGCATGAAGACCTGAAATAACCGGTGTCCAGCCTGGCGTGAAGTGTGCATAAGCCCTGTCAAGGCGTGCACTCAGCCAGGTTCAAACCCGGACCTGAGGTTTCAAGGAGTCCACCTTGTTAAACAAAGTACTGGTTGTTGATGACGAACAGTTGCTGGCGGAAAACCTCCAGGGTTACCTGCAGGCGCAGGCACTGGAAGTCCGGATTGCCCACGACGGTGCGCAAGGAATCGCTGAAGCCGACGATTTCGCACCCGATGTGATGGTGTTCGATTACCGCTTGCCTGACATGGAAGGTTTTCAGGTGCTCGATTCCGTTCGCCAGAACAGGATATGTCATTTTGTGCTGATCACAGGGCATCCCACCGCAGAAGTCTGCGAGCGGGCCCGGCTAATGGGAGTCAGCCATATCCTGTTCAAACCCTTTCCATTGGTGGAATTGGCCCGTGCAGTGCTTGATCTTCTGGGCAGGCGGCGCGACCCCAAATCGGGTGTGAGCACTTGCAAAGGATTCGTCGAACGACGCCAGAGCAAGACCGAAAGTTTCCCGCTGCAGTTGTACGACGGTAGTTGGGTGCTTGCAGATCGCCGAAAAAGTGCATCGGCCTCCATGGCACCAGACGACGAACAATTGCTCACCGGGGAGTAGTGGCGCGACAGGACGTTCCGGCCCCCGCCGAAATGGCTCGCCGCGCCGACAGGGCTCAAAGCCCCGGGCGTTGGAGAGCAGCCATGGACCGTCTATCCCTTGCAGTAGAACCGGCGCAACCGGAATGCGTACCGACTCGCTTCACCAGTGAACAACTGGCCCAGGCCCGGGCCCTGGCGACCAGTTCCGGCGAGCGCATGCTCGATGCCCTCGCCGCGTTGAGTGAACTGGCTCCCATGCCCTTCATCCAGTGCCTGGGCATCACCTTGCATTATCCGGTGCTCGACACCGACAGCCTGTTCAAATCCACGCCGGTGTTCGACCGGGTGACCCTGGCCCAATGCCTCAAGCGCGAATTCATCCTGCTGCGTCATAACGATGCGGTCATCGGTGTGTTCGCCGACCCCTTCGACAGTGCGCGTCTGGCCTGGATCGATGAATGCCTGCAAGGCGCGCCGCTGTACCTGGTGCATGCCGATGACCTGAAGGCCTACCTGGCGCGTCACGAAGAAAGCTTCCATGCGGTGGAGTCGCTCAACGCCCAGAGCGACGTCGGCGCAGAAATCGATAACCTGCAAAGCCTGTCCCTGACCAGCATCAGCGAAGATTCCAGCGTGGTGGTCAAACTGGTCAACTCGACCCTGTACGACGCGCTGAAAATGCACGCCAGCGACATCCACCTCGGCACCACCGGCAGCGGTCTGGTCATCAAGTACCGGATCGACGGCGTGCTCAACAACATCAGCAAGATCCAGGGCAACGAGTTCGCCGAGCAGGTGATTTCCCGGGTCAAGATCATGGCCGAACTGGACATCGGCGAAAAACGCGTGCCTCAGGATGGCCGCTTCAAGATCGGCATCAGTGGCCGGCAGATCGACTTCCGGGTGTCGATCATGCCGAGCATTTTCGGCGAAGACGCAGTGCTGCGGGTGCTCGACAAACAAGACCTCGCCGACAAGGTCTGTGGCGTGCAATTGCAGGCCCTGGGTTTTGAAGAAGAAACCCTGCGCCAGCTGCGCCGGCTGGCCGCCGAACCCTATGGCATGGTGCTGGTGACCGGGCCTACCGGTAGCGGCAAGACCACCACCCTGTACGCGATGATCACCGAGATCAACCACGGCGTGGACAAGATCATCACCATCGAAGACCCGGTGGAGTATCAACTGCCGGGCGTGCTGCAAATCCCCGTCAACGAGAAGAAAGGCCTGACGTTCGCCCGGGGTCTGCGCTCGATCCTGCGCCATGACCCGGACAAGATCATGGTCGGTGAAATCCGTGACCCGGATACCGCACAGATCGCTGTGCAATCGGCGCTCACCGGTCACCTGGTGTTCACCACCATCCACGCCAACAACGTGTTCGACGTGATCGGCCGTTTCACCCAGATGGAAATCGATCCCTACAGCCTGGTCTCGGCACTCAATGCCGTGCTGGCCCAGCGGTTGATCCGCCTGGTCTGCACCAGTTGCAGCAGCCCTTACAGCCCGACAGAAGAAGAGCTGGAGGTCTCGGGGCTTGATCGACAAAAGGTCGCTCATTACCGGTTCGTCCACGGCAAGGGCTGCGGGCATTGCCGGGGCACCGGTTATCGCGGGCGTAGCGCGATTGCCGAGCTGCTGCACCTGGACGACGAACTGCGGCAAATGATCGTCGAGCGCCAACCCATTTCGAAAATCAAGGCCCATGCCTGTAAACGTGGCTTGCGCCTGTTGCGCGAGTCGGCGCTGGAGATGGTGGAACAAGGCCGAACCACGCTCGAGGAGATCAATCGTGTCACTTTTGTCTCGTGAGCGATTCGTCGCCGTGCTCGGCGCCAGCGGTGTTGGCCTGGGGCAACGGCAAGGCAGTGCAATCCGTTGGCTGGGCAGCGTCGGCTACATCGACGAAGGCTTCCAGGCCTGGACGGTGGCGCTCGACACCCTCGACCATTTGCTGGCCGATCACACCGTTGCCAGGGCGGAACTGACCGTGCTGATCTCCGGGCACTTCAGCCGCTATTGCCTGGTGCCCTGGAGTGAGCAGATCAGCAGCCCGGCCGAATTGCTCGGCTTCGCCCAACTGTGTTTCGAAGACCTCTACGGTGCCCCGACGCAACCCTGGAGCCTGGTGCTCTCGCCTGAGCCCGCCGGTTACGACCGCATCGCCACCGCGCTGCCCCAGGACTTGCTCGAACGCCTGCGCACCCTGGTCAGCGCGCGCGGATTGCGCCTGCGTTCGGTGCAGCCGTACCTGATGGCGGCGTTCAACCATTTCGATAAAAGCTTTGAGGCCGGTGACTTCCTGTTCGTGGTCGCCGAACCGGTACGCAGCGTGTTGCTGCTGGCCCGGGAAGGGCGCTGGACCTCGGTGCGTTCGGTGGGCAGCAGCGACAGCGATGCCGCGCTGACTGCGCTGATCGGCCGTGAAAACCAGTTGCAGGCTTGCTCGAGCGAACGACCGTTGAATGTCTACCTGCATGCACCGGCGCGCATCGATTCGCCTCCCTACGTGCCCGGTGTGCATCTGCGCAACCTCGAAGAAGACCGGACAGCCGTACGCGATTGCCTGTACGTCATGTCTCGGGCGGTGGCCTGACATGCGCCCCCTGATGCTCGACTTCCAGCCGCGGCGCCGTTCAGGTCCCTTGGGCTGGAGCCTGCTGGCCGGTGGCGTGGTGCTGACCCTGACTTGCGCCTTGGTGCAACAGCATCTGAGCAACGAGGCCGAACAACAGCAAGGCCACCTGCAAACCACACAGCGGGTGCTCACCGGCGATACCGGCAGCAAGCTCAGCCTGACCCCGGCGCAAATCCGCGAGCAGGCGCAGAACCTGGCCGAAATGCGCAAGGTCTCCCAGCAGTTGCGCCGTCCCTGGGAACGTTTGTTCGCCACCCTAGAAGCCATGCCGCGGGACAACATTGCCCTGCTGACCCTGACCCCGGACGCCCGCAAAGGCCAGGTACGGATAAGCGCCGAGGCGCTGGACCTGGACGCCATGCTCGATTTCCACCGCCGTCTCGAAGCCAGCGACGAGTTGTCAGACGTGTCGCTGCTGAGCCACGAAATTGTCGCCAACGTGCCGGAACACCCGGTGCAGTTCAACCTGTCGGCTACCTGGGAGATCGGCGATGCAAATCCATAAATTGATCGTCCACGAATACCTGCAAGGCCTGGGCGTTCCGGGGCTGGCAGGGCTGGCCATGCTGGTGTTGGCGCTGAGCTATGGCCTGGTCGGGTTGCTGCCGGACTGGGAGTCGCTGCAAAGCCTCAGCCAGCAGACTCGCGAGGCTACCGAGTATCTGGCCAAGGTCGAAGACGGCACCGTGGCGGCACCGGTGGTGCCGCAGCGTCAGCTCGACGATTTCCGCAGCAAGTTGCCGTCCCAGCCTCAGGCCACCGTGGCCATCGACAAGATCTATGCCCTGGCTGCCCAGGAACGCATCACCTTGTCCCGGGGTGAATATTCCCTGGGCGTGGACCCCAAGACACACCTGGCCCGTTATCAGATTCTGCTGCCGGTACGTGGCAGCTATCCGCAACTGCGGCGTTTCCTGCATGCCTTGCTCGGCCAGCTGCCGGCGGTGGTACTGGAGGATGTGGAGTTTCAGCGCAAGAAAATCGCCGATACCGAACTGACCGGGCGGATCCGCATGACCCTTTACCTGTCGAGGTCATGATGAATACCAAGCGAGTGGTGGGTTGGGTGGCGTTCTTCGCTGTAGCGGCAGCGCTGGCCTGGTTCCCCGAATACTTCAAACAGGCTGACGACAGTGACCCTGTGGTGACCACCGTGGCCACGCCAGCCAAGGACAAGGCCCCTGGCGCATCGGCGGCTGCATCGAGCGCCGCGGCACAAGTGCCGATCAAGGACCTGAGCCCGGCAGGCGATTTGTTCGCCGCCCGCAGCTGGAAAGCGGAGCCGGCCCCTGGCACCGTCACTGAACAACCGGCCGTCGTGGCTCCGGTGGTGCAAAGCCCCACTGCACCGCCGTTGCCCTTCCAGTTTGTCGGCAGGCTGGATGACCGTTCCGATCTGCAGGTTTTTTTGCAGAACGGCGAAAAAATCTACGTCGTGCGCAAAGGGGATGTGATCGACAAAACCTGGCGGATCGAGCGGATTTCCGATGTGGAACTGAGCCTGGTTTACCTGCCTCTGCATGTATCGCAGACCTTGCCTGTGGGGAGTACGGAATGAACAAATCCCGTTTGCTGATGAGCCTGTGTCTCTGTGCAGGGCTGGCCGCGTGCAGTTCGGCAGAGATTGCCAAGGACGAAGCTTCCACCCTGATGGAATCCGGCCAATACGAAGCCGGTCTGGCTCGCATCGAACAGGGATTGCGTGAAAACCCTCGCGATACCGATTTGCACATGGCTCTCAACAGCGGACGGGCCCTCGCCGTGAAGGCGTTGCTGGCCCAGGCCGACATGGACCGCGCCCAGCGTAATTTCGCCGGGGCCCGCATGACTTACAGTCGGGTCTTGAACATTGAACCGAACAACCGCCGTGCCCAGGACTCCCTGCGCCAACTCGACTACCTGCGCAGCATGGACGAGAAACTCGAACTGGCCCGTGGCGACCTGCGTCGCGGTGACATCTACGGTGCCGACCGCCAGGTCAAACAGATTCTCGAACTGGACCCGAAGAACGACGGAGCCCTGGAACTGCAAGACAGCATCCGCCTGGTGCAGAGCCGCAACGTGGTGCAGTACCCGCAGCTGCGCACGCGTCTGGACCGGCCGGTGACCCTGGAATTTCGCGACGCCAACCTCAAAACCATTTTCGAAGTGCTGTCCCAGGTCGCCGGCCTGAACTTCATCTTCGACAAGGACCTGCGCCCGGACATGAAAGCCACGATCTTCGTGCGTGAGGTCCGTATCGAAGACGCCGTGGAGCTGTTGCTGCAACAGAACCAGCTGCATCAGAAAGTGGTGAATGAAAACACCTTGCTGATCTACCCGGACTCGCCACAGAAGATCAAGGATTATCAGGAGTTGGTGATGCGCACCTTCTACCTGACCAGCATCGATGCCAACACGGCGTTGAACATGATCAAGACCATGCTCAAGACCCGCGACGTGTTCGTTGACGAGCGCCTCAACACCCTGACCATGCGCGATACCGGTGACGCGGTGCGCATGGCGGAAAAGCTCCTGCAATCCCAGGATCAGTCCAATCCGGAAGTGGTGCTGGAAGTGGAAGTGATGGAAGTCGCCCGCCAACGCATTCTCGACCTTGGCCTGCAATGGCCCAACACCTTCGGTGTGGTCAACACCGACGGCTCGCCAGTGACCATTCTCGATCAACTCAAAGGCATCAACTCCGGCCGGATTACCATCTCGCCGTCGCCGCAGGCCCAGATCAACGCCCAGGACAAAGACGTCAACACCCTCGCCAGCCCGGTGATCCGGGTGAGTAACCGCGAGCAGGCGCGTATCCATATCGGTCAGCGCGTGCCAATCATCAGCGCCACCTCGGTGCCTTCGACCCAGGGTCCGGTGATCACCGAAAGCGTGACTTACCTCGACGTCGGTCTCAAGCTCGAAGTGCAACCCATCGTGCACCTGAACAACGAAGTGGCGATCAAGATCGCGCTGGAAGTCAGTAACGCCACGCCGCTGACGCCGACCGCTCAGGGCACCGTTCCGGTCCAGGTCGATACCCGCAACGCCCAGACCACCTTGCGTCTGCATGACGGCGAAACCCAGATCCTCGCCGGGCTGGTGCGCAACGACCACGGCGCCACCGGCAACAAGATCCCAGGCCTGGGCGACATTCCCGGCCTGGGTCGCCTGTTCGGCAGCAACAAGGACGATGTCAGCAAGTCCGAACTGGTGCTGTCGATCACCCCGCGGATCGTGCGCAACCTGCCGTACCAGAGCCCATCGGACATGGAATTCCCGACCGGTACCGAAACCAGCATGCACATCCAGGCACCGGACCGTTCGATGAGCACGACGGTTCAGACCGGCCCGATGAGCCCACCGATCGCCACCACCGTTACTGTTGGGAAGCCTTGATCATGAACGCCTCACATCGCGGTTTCAGCCTGATCGAAGTCGTGGTGACGCTCGCCCTGGTCAGCCTGCTGGCCGGCATGGCCGCACCGCTGACCGAGACGGTGGTGCGCCGGGGCAAAGAGCAGGAACTGCGGACTGCGCTGTACCAGATCCGCGATGGCATCGATGCTTACAAACGCGCCTTCGACGCCGGCTACATTGAGAAGTCGCTCGACAGCAACGGCTACCCGCCGAACCTGAAAGTGCTAGTCGAGGGTGTGCGTGACGTGCGCAGCGCCAAGGGTGCCAAGTTCTACTTCCTGCGGCGTATCCCCCATGACCCGCTGGCACCCGTCAAGCGTGACGACGAGGGCGGCTGGGGCCTGCGTTCCTATGACAGTTCCGCTGAGAACCCGCGGGAGGGCCAGGACGTCTTTGACGTTTACTCCAAGGTCCGGGGCAAGGGTCTCAACGGTATCGCCTACCGAGAGTGGTGAGCCTATGCGTCGGCCAAAGGGTTTTACCCTCATTGAACTGATGGTGGTCTTGGCAATCATCGCGACCCTGATGACGATCGCCTTGCCACGCTACTTCAACAGCCTGGAGACCTCCAAAGAGACCACCTTGCACCAGAGTCTGTCGACCATGCGCGAGGCGCTGGATCACTACTATGGAGACACCGGGCATTATCCCGATTCCATCGAACAGCTGGTCGAACTGCGCTACCTGCGAAGCCAGCCGCTGGACCCGATTTCCGAGCGCAAGGACACCTGGGTCATCGTCGCGCCACCGGATGGCGTGGCGGGCGGGGTTGCCGATATCAAGAGTGGGGCCAGCGGGAGGGCGCGAGATGGCAGCCTTTATTCCGAGTGGTAGGCCATCGGGTCAGGATGGCTTTACCTACCTGGGTGTGCTGTTTCTGATCGTCGTGATGGGCCTGGGCCTGGCCAGTGCCGGCGAGTTGTGGGCTACCGCTGCGCGCCGCGATCGCGAAAACCAGTTGCTCTGGGTCGGTACGCAATATGCCCAGGCGCTACGCAGCTATTACCGCAGTTCGCCCGGTGTGGCCCAGTACCCGAAAGAACTGGCGGACCTGTTGCAGGACGAGCGTTTTCCGGAGGCCAGGCACCATATCCGGCGGTTGTACCCGGAGCCGATGACAGGTGGCGAATGGGAGCTGATACGCGGTATCGACGGACGGATCAGCGGTGTGTACTGCCCGTCCACAGAGAAGCCGCTCAAGCAGGTGAATTTTCCCAGCGAGTGGTCGGACTTCAACGGCATGGCCAGCTACAAGGACTGGCAGTTCGTGGCCGAGAAAGTCTCCCTCGAAGATACCGCCGGGCCGCCGAAAGACCCGTCCACCTCGCCTCAGGCATTGCAGCCTTGAACCGCCTTCGCGAGCGTGCTCGCGAAGGCGGCCTGGCAGCCGACACATTTCCGCCAGATGTACCTGGTCCAATTGTAGGAGCGAGCCTGCTCGCGATGACGGCCTGACAGCCGACGAATAGTCCTCTGGCTCACACCACCAATGTGGCGAGGGAGCTTGCTCCCGCTCGGCTGCGCAGCAGTCGCAAATCCATTCAACGAGGTCTGTCTGACAAACCGCATTGTCTGATTTCGGGGCCGCTTCGCAGCCCAGCGGGAGCAAGCTCCCTCGCCACATTGGTGGATGACAGATAGGGCTGTAGGACCAGGAGTGAGGCTACACCGCCTTGCGTCGTTGCCTACAACTACGCCAGAATCCGCCGGCTTGTGGGCCTTGGACCCTGACTCTATCGTTGCCGGGTCGCTGCAAATTCAGCGATCGGGTTTCGCAGCCCAGGTTAATCAAGGCGCTCAGCGCCACCGTTTCCTTGCAGTTGGCGCTTTTTGTTCGCCCACTGCTTTGTGTTATGGCGGCTGTGCGCGGGAGGCTTTCGGGTCTGCCGGGTTCCTTGATTCCCGGTCTGCGAACCTGCGTATGGCTGCCACCTTCTTCGTTTCGCAGCGAATCGTGGCGGCTCCATCAATCAAGGAGTTTCGTCATGGTCAAACCCACACCCAATCCCCCCGAATCAGAAGCCGAAAGCACGACCCACCGCACTTCCAGACTCCATCTAAACCCCGCCATCCTGAAAAACAACGCACCGCACAATCCCAGCACGATGTTCACCATCGCACCCGGTATCGATACCGAAAGTTTATTGGCCCACGCCTGCGAATCGCTGGCCTCAGCAAGCGTCATGGCCAGCGATTTCGCAACATTCCTGGACGGCCCGCAGCGCAGCATGTTGTTGGGTATCCAGCAGGTGATCATGCTGGCCGACCTGGCAGTCAACCGCGCACTGGATAACGTTGCCCCACTGGATTAACCGCTGAGCTTTTGTGGCGAGGGGGCTTGTCGGACCGCCGCACCGCCACAGGAATTCGTGTTTGTCAGGATGTGGTGATCCATTGTGGTGAGAGGGCAAGCTCCCCTCACCACAGCGTGTGGACCAGATTGGCTACGCCACCACCCGATAACACGGCACATACGCCGCCCCACCCGGCAGTTTCATGCGGTGCTGGGCGACGAAGGCTTTGAGCAGCAGGTCCAGCGGCTGCATGATCGCCGCGTCGCCACGGATCTGGTACGGCCCGTGCTCTTCGATCAGGCGGATACCCTTGTCCTTGACGTTGCCGGCGACGATGCCGGAGAACGCGCGGCGCAGGTTGGCCGCCAGTTCGTGGGACGGCAGGTCGAGGCTCAGCTTCAGGTTGGCCATGTTTTCGTGGGTCGGGTCGAACGGGCGCTGGAAGCCTTCGTCGATTTTCAACAGCCAGTTGAAGTGAAACGCGTCGTTGCGCTCGCGGCGGAACTGTTTGACCGCCTTGAGGCCCTGGGTCATCTGGCGCGCCACTTCGGCCGGGTCATCGATGATGATCTGGTAGAGCCGCTTGGCGGCGTCGCCCAGGGTCGCACCGACGAACGCGTCCAGTTGTTCCAGGTACGGTGCGGCGTGTTTCGGCCCGGTGAGGATGACCGGGAAAGGCAGGCCTTCATTGCCCGGGTGCATCAGGATACCCAGCAGGTACAGGAACTCTTCGGCCGTACCGGCGCCGCCCGGGAAGATGATGATGCCGTGGCCGACGCGGACGAAGGCTTCCAGGCGTTTTTCGATGTCCGGCAGGATCACCAGCTCGTTGACGATCGGGTTCGGCGCTTCGGCGGCGATGATTCCGGGTTCGGTCAGGCCCAGATAGCGGCCGCCGTGGATGCGTTGCTTGGCGTGGGCGATGGTCGCGCCTTTCATCGGGCCTTTCATCACGCCGGGGCCGCAACCGGTGCAGATGTCCAGGCTGCGCAGGCCCAGTTCATGGCCGACTTTCTTGGTGTATTTGTATTCTTCGGTGTTGATCGAGTGCCCGCCCCAGCACACCACGATCTTCGGCTCGACGCCGGGACGCAGGGTGCGGGCGTTGCGCAGCAGGTGGAAGACGTAGTCACTGATGCCCTGGGAGTTGCTCAAGTCGATGCGTTGGCTGTCGAGTTCGTTTTCGGTGTAGACGATGTCACGCAGGGCGCTGAACAGCATTTCCCGGGTGCTGGCGATCATTTCGCCGTCAACGAAGGCGTCGGCCGGAGCGTTCAGCAGTTCCAGGCGTACGCCGCGGTCCTGCTGGTGAATGCGGATCTCAAAATCTTTATAGGCTTCAAGAATGGTCTTGGCGTTGTCGACATGGGCGCCAGTGTTGAGGATGGCCAGGGCGCACTGGCGGAAGAGGGTGTAGGTGCTGCCGGAACCGGCTTCGCTCAATTGCTGGACTTCCCGTTGCGAGAGCGTTTCCAGGCTGCCTTTGGGGCTGACGGAGGCGTCGATAACTTGGCGTTGGGTCATTCAATGATCCTTAAAACGATGTCATTCACACAGCAACCACGAATGGCATCCGAATGATGTGTATTCATGAAAGAAGATGGCACGAACTGCATGGTCTCGCCATGTCCCCCCGCTTGACGATGAAAAGATGAAAAGGAGCCCCAGCATAGCTAAATCCCTCGCAGAGGCGATAATGGCTCGCAGTCTTTTTGCCTCAGCCCCCTTTTTACCATTGAAGTTCAGGAAACCCGACGCAATGTTCGAAATCCAGTCGATGAACGCCGACACCTACCGGCAACAGACGCGGCGCAGCACGGTCATCCTTGCCCTGATCTTCCTGGCGCTGGCGATGGTGCTGTCCACAGCGACGGTGGCTCTGTTCGGCACACCGGGGGGCGACAATCTGCGCTTCAACGTCGGTGGCCTGTTTGTGGCCGTGCTGGCGATGGCGGTGCTGATACGCAAAGTGTTCTGGCGCCAGGCGTGGATGGCGCCGGCGGTCTACAGTTGGCAGCTCAAGCGCAGCCTGATGAGCATCACCAATGTCATGCATCATGTAACGGCGGCCGTGGAACAGGGTGATCCGGTTGCCATGAAGCTGTTGCGTTTCTACCATCTGGGGTTGAACCAGATGCATCAGCTCGATGGTAATTCAAGCGACCATGACCAGTTGATCCGTGAAATGGACCAACATAAGGCGCGGATGCAAGCGCTGGGCATCGATACCGGGCAGACGTGGCTTGATCCGGCGTGGCTGGAGGCGGTAAAGCAGGGGACGCGCTAACATCATTGCGAGCCTGTAGCAGGCATAGTGAGCAAAAGCGGCGATCAGGAAGACTCGCCCTGTCACAGACAATCAGGGAGCACCATGCGACATCCGTCGATCAACGATCCTATTGAAATGCTCCGGCCAGCCGTGCCCCGACTCAAACTCCGTTCGGCGGTGATCCTGCTGGCGGCGGTGTGCCTGTCGATGATGGCGATCGTGATCTGGGAGGTCTGGAGTTCGCGCCAGTACCTGCTGCATGACAAGGAAGTGGCGATGTCCAACCTTGCGCAGACCCTGGCCTCGCAAGCGCAGGCAACGATCAAGCAGGCCGACACGCTGCTGTTCACCCTGGTCGATCGGCTGGAGCACGAAGGTGTGGATCAATCCCGGCTGCCACAACTGCTCAACGTCCAGCGCCGTGAGTTGAGCCAGCTCCACGGCCTGTTCGTTTACGATGAAAAAGGGCAGTGGATCGCCAACTCCAATGGCGCCGGCCAGACCGGCGTCAACAATTCCGACCGCGAATACTTCATCTTCCATCGCGATAATCCCAGCCGTGGACCGCACATCGGGCCGTCGATCAAGAGCCGTTCGAGCGGTGAATGGATCATGACGGTTTCGCGCCGGGTCAATCATCCCGATGGCAGCTTTGCCGGGGTGGCGCTGGCGACGATTTACCTCAGCCATTTCCTGCAACTCTACGACAGCATCGACATGGGCAGTAACGGCGTGATCAACCTGATCACCGACAATGCCAGCATTGTCATCCGCAGACCCTTCAAGGAGACGGATATCGGCGCAAGCCTCGCCAAGAGCCCATTGTTCACTCAGTTGTTGCCCAAGGGCGACGCTGGTACGGCCACGATCAGGTCGATTGTCGATGGTGTCGAGCGGGTGATAGGGTACCGCCGGGTCGAGGGTTATCCGCTGATCGTTTTTACCGCGCTGAACAAGGATGAAGTGCTTGCCAGCTGGCGCAAGGAAACGCTGCTCAGCGTCTGCATCGTCACGCTGTTGCTGAGTTTTCTCGGGGTACTGGGGTTGCGGCTTATCAAACTGATGAAGCAACAGAATCTGGTGCAGGTCGAGTTGCTGGACACCCAGGACAAGCTCCTGGAGGTCAATCGCAACCTCGAGGGCCTGGCCCTCAAGGACGCACTGACGGGGCTGGCCAACCGGCGCCAGCTCGACGCTTTCATCGATGCCGAGATGGGGCGCGCCCGACGCAGCCAGGCCGGGTTGGCGCTGCTGATGATCGATGTCGATCATTTCAAACCGTTCAACGACCGCTACGGCCACCTGGCCGGTGATGAGTGTTTGCGCAAGGTCAGCGCGATCATCACGGACAACATCAAGCGCCCCGGTGACCTGGCCGCCCGTTATGGTGGCGAAGAGTTCGCCGTGGTGCTGCCCGGCAACGACTATGTGGGAGCATTTCTGGTGGCGGAGAAAATCCGCCGCGCGGTGCTACAGGCCGACATTGCCCACAGTGACAGCCCGCAAGGTGCCGTGACCGTCAGCGTCGGCGTGTGTGCCAGCAATGCCGATTCCCAGGTCCGCCCCGAAGACCTGATCGGTGCGGCCGACAAGGCGCTGTACGTGGCCAAGGCCAGTGGGCGGAACATGAGCGTGATTGCCAACTGAGGGTCTTGCATCAGCCGCGCCGCGCCGCTTCGCTGACCAGCAGTTCACCCGCTGGGGGCAGTTGTAACGGTAGCGGCGGCGATCGAACAGCAACGCATCGAAGCGCTCCTCCAGTTGCCGGACAACCTCGCAGCGACCACTGAATTTCACTGTCTTCTCTACAAGCTCAGGCAGCTCATCTAAATGCAGAAGTAACGATGTATCGCTGTTTTCAGGTGTTTCAGTGAGTTGACCGATCACAATGATCGCCTCCTGTAAAGAGTGTGCCTTAACACTGCACCACTACTTGCAATTACTTTCCGATGGCAAGTAACTCGTCCAATGCCTGCTTGAAGCTGACCAGCAGGCTTTGCACACAATCTTCAGGAATGGCGTCACGGTAGTAGGAAAGACTACCGATCAATCCGCTTTCGGTACGCAGTGTGTTAAGCGAAACATCGGTCTTGATCCCGCTGGACGGAACCCCGATACCGTGGAGCTGTGATGTACCTAATTGGCGCTGCCGCGAGGGATAGTTATGGTGGTTATACCAATAGGGAAATCGGGAGCCGTAAGCGACAGCGCGGGGCGAGCAGTTGGCCTCAAAAATATGCGGCGGCAGCAAGGCGTGGCCATAGGCATCCAACACACAATGGTTGACCTGCTCCAGCAGCTGCAGAGAAGGCGACCATTCACAAAGCCGGGGGCGAATCACCATGGGGTGAACAAAATACCCCACTACCGGTTCCAGGGCCGCGTTGGTCCGGTTGGCTACTGGAGAGCGTACGTAGAGGTCGGCCGTGCCTGTGTTTCTGGCGAGAGAAACCAGGAACGCAGTGAGGATAACGGTATAAAGGCTCAAGCCCGTTCGGCTGCATAATTGCGCGATTGCGGGGTATTGCACATCCAGATTGAGCGGTAGAACGGCACTGCGATAAGTAAATTGCCGAGGCCGCTCAACAGCGCCGCGCAGTGGAAAGGGTTCGGGTAATTGTTTAAGTGTCTCTTGCCAAAAATCGCTATGTTTATCCAGCAGGTTTTCAGCCAGACGTTGATGTTGGGCATCGGTATAGTCTGCGTATTGCAGGCAGTATTTGGCTTTGTCTGGCACGCCGGTAGCGAGTAATGACTGATAGTGCGCGCAAAGCTGGTCCATCAGTACCGCACCTGACCAGCCATCGAATGCTATGTGATGGGCGGTGATGATCAGCACGTCATCCGTCCCTTGGCATTCAAGGTAGGTTGCCCGAATCAACGGTGGATGTCCCAGGTCAAAAGCGGTCAATGTTTCTTCAGCGATCAGATCGGTCACGGTTCGACTGATATCGCTTTCAAGCGCCAGGTTTATCAGGTGAAAAGGCAACGGGAACTTATCAAGGGCGTGTTGTGAGCGACGCCACTGGCCTTGTGAGTTGAACTCGAAACTGCAACGTAACGCCGGTTGCTGTTCAAGTACGGCGCCGAAGGCTTCGCGAACCCTGGCCACTGAACACTCGCCTCGAATGTAAAACGCCATCACCACATTTTCCAGATAGGCCGGGGTTTCGGGGGGCTTTTCAAGGACCTCGCGTTGAGCCAGTCCGGGCGTATCTTCACCTTCTCGCTTGCGCCAGGCATGGGCGTCCAGCAATAGGTTGTTTTCACTACCTTCGCGGGCGCTGCCGTTGAGCAAGCCCGTCTGCTGAGCCAGTGTCGGATGGTCGAAAATATCTTTGGGTGTCAGGTCAACATTGAACAGGTTGGCAATTCTGCCAAGCAGCATCGTGACCGACAGGGAAGTCGCGCCGCATTCAAAAAAATCGCTGTCGGCCGAGATGTCCTGGTGGCCGAGGATTTCTTTCCAGACAGCTCGTAATCGATCGAATGTCGAAGCGTCGCCAGTGACTGACGGTGTGGTGCGATTCATGATGCCCCCTTTGCAGTTTAAATTTTCCGTAATAGGGGGGGTACTATTGACGGTTGTAGATAGATTGTTAAGTCGGACTGTTCCTGCGTTTTCAGCTCCTTTTCCATTTATCGAGTAAGTCAGTTCCTACAGATTACTCACCCGATTCAACTCTTTGCTCTGGAAAAGGAGCTGCCGCGGGCTGCGATCTTTCAGGGGCACTTCCACTTTCTGATCACTCGAAGATAAACCAGTACGTTGAGTACCAGTACCACAGCGCCCAATCCCAACTGAATGCCGGGTGTCAGCCCGGCCGGGTAAATCACCGGCCAAATGTAATGCTCGATGAATCCACCGCCATAGCCAGATTGCCCGGCCCCATGACGCATGTGGTTTTCCCAGTCGGTCAGCGGGCAGGGCAAGTGGAAGAGTTCCACCGCCATACCCCACAGCGCAGCGGGCGGATGCCACCAGATCAGGTGGCGCCATTTGAGTACCAGCAACCCGCCGAATAACACAAACACTATGAACAGCAAGTGCAACAGCATCAGCCCGTCGGCGGCGATTCGGTACAGCATGTCGGTGCCTCTGAAGGCTGAACGAATCGCTCCATGGTACTCGGGCCGGCGGCGAGCGCTCTATCGATTGTCGCGGCCCAATGCGCTGAGTACGCCTTTCAAACGCTCGGTCATCGAGTCACTGCTGCGTTGCATCGGTGCGCGCAGTTCGTCACCGATCAAGCCTTGCAGGGCCAACGCGGTTTTCACCGGGGCCGGGTTGGGCTCCAGGAACAGGCTGTTGATCAGCGGCAGCAACCGGAAAAACGTGGCGCGGCCGTCCGCCAATTGGTTGTCGCGGATCTGCCGGTGCAATTGCACGAACAGTTCGGGATGGACATGCGCCGACGCGGCAATCGCACCTTTGGCGCCCAGGCACAGGGCGTTGAAGATCTGGTTGTCTTCGCCGCACAGCACGTCGACATGGCCGCTGTTGAGCAAGGCGAGGGTGTTCGAAAAATTACCGCCGCAATCCTTGATGGCGACGATGCGTTCGTGGGCGACGATGTTGAGCAGGGTCGCCTGTTCGAAGGCCACGCCGGTCCGGTAAGGGATATCGTAGAGAATCAGCGGAACGCTGGAGGCATCGGCGACCGTGCGGAAAAACGCTTCGAGGCCGGCCTGGGACGGGCGGATGTAATACGGCGCCGGCACCAGCAGACCAGCCACCGGGCGCTTGAGGATCTCGCTCTGGAACTGCAACAACTCGGTCAGATTATTCCCGGCCAGGCCCATGACCACCCGTTGCGCCGGCACCAGCTCCAGCACCGTATCGAGCACCGCCAGTTGCTCATGTTTGCCCATCGCCGCCGGTTCGCCGGTGGTGCCGCAAACGATGAGGCCGTCGACGCCTTTTTCCAGCAGATGGCTGACCAGCCGGCGCAAGCCGACGAAATCGATGGCGCCGTTGTGGAAGGGTGTGACCAGTGGAACCCAGATACCTTGAAACGCTGACATGCACTTTCTCCTGATGGTTGACCGATTTCGTCACCGTCAGGGGCATGGAAGGAGAGTAAGCAAGGGGAGGGTGGTCCGTCGCGCTCAATGTCCTGTCAGCTCATCTGACGGGACAGCGCGCCCCGGTCACATGAGCGACTGTTTCTTCGATTTGAGGGCGTGCGCAACGCAACCTTGCGCCTTGGCAATCAAGCCAATGACGGAAGTGTTGAGGTTGAAGGTTGCGGACATACTTGTTTACACCCTGAGTGAGGCGCCCAGTTTTAAAAGCTGGAGCGCCGTTTGTCAATCACGAAAATCAGCGAACTCGGCGCGCATCCGGCCATTGTGCTTGGCCTTGTAGAGCAACAGATCGACCTGTTCGACGAACTCCAGTGCCGTCGCATGCACCGAAACGCCGGTGGTGCCAACACCGAGGCTGACGCTCAGCAGGTTCGACACCCCGGAGAACTCATGGGGAATCTGCTGCTGGCGAATCAGGTGCAGGCATTTATGTGCCACCAGCCGGGCGGATTCGGCATCGGTTTCCGGGAGTAGCCAGACGAATTCTTCACCACCGATCCGCGCGATGAAATCCCGTGGCCGATTGGCCGCCAGCGACAGGGTTTGCGCGACGCGGCGCAGGCATTCGTCGCCCTTGATGTGGCCGTAATGGTCGTTGTACTGCTTGAAGTAATCGATATCCAGCACGATCACCGACAATGGCAAACCGGTGCGCTGGGCGTGGTTCCACTCGCGCTCCAGCACGGTGTCGAACATGCGCCGGTTGGCGATGCCGGTCAGGCCGTCCTGGAAGGAATATTCTTCGAGCTGCTTTTGCAGGCGGATCAGGTGTTCTTCGGTTTTCTTGCGCTCGCTGATGTCGAACATGAAACCCACCAGCGCCTCGACTTCACCGTTCGTGCGCACCACGTGCACCACATCGCGGATCCACACGTACCCGCCGCTTTCGGTGAGTGCGCGATAGTCGGCTTCGTGATCGATACCGGCGCGCGATTGCGAGACGCAGAAGTCCATCACGTAGTCGCGATCATCCGGGTGCATGCGCTCGATCCAGTCATTGACCGAAAGCCAGCTGTCCTGTTTCCAGCCGAGCAATTGCTCGATCTGCGGCCCGATGTAGCTGAAGGTCATGGTTTTCCAGTCGATGCGCCAGGGAATCGCCCGGGTCGACTCAAGCAGGGTTTTATAAACATCGCTGTCGGTTTCGACTGAACTCATGAAGGGCCTGCCTCGATGAAAGTGCTGCGCCATCATGTTGTTACCACTTTGGTGAATCAAGCGGGCAGCCGATGAATGGCACGTTGTCTATGAGTGAGCAAGATTGTTCAAGCCTTCGGTCGCGACAGCTGGCACAGTCCGGGGTCTTTCCCTGTCTGTAGAGCGTTATGTCCAACTCAATCATGCCGCGCAGTGCTTTTTTGCGCGGCGCTGCGGCGATCATGCCGTTGTCCCTGGCCACCGCGCCCTGGGGCTTGCTGGCCGGTTCCATGGCCATCGAGGCCAACCTCACGCCCCTGCAAGGTCAGGGCTTGTCGGGCATTGTGTTTGCCGGTGCCGCGCAACTGGTGGCCATCGGCATGCTCAAGGGTGGTGCCGGGATTTTTTCGATCTTGCTCACCACGCTGCTGCTGACCTCTCAGCATCTGCTCTACGGGATGAGCATGCGCTCGGTGATTTCGCCATTGCCGGGGCGCTGGCGTGCAGGGCTGGGGTTCTTGCTCACCGATGAGCTGTTCGCCTTGACCAGCCAGCACGACAAACAGCAGTTCAACCGCTGGTACGCCCTGGGCGTGGGCCTGACGTTCTACATCGCCTGGAACCTGTTCACCCTGGCAGGCATCGTCCTTGGCAGCAGCATTCCGGGCCTGGAACACCTGGGCCTGGACTTCTCCATCGCGGCCACCTTCATTGCCCTGATCACCCCGGTGGTACGCAACGTGCCGACGGTGGTGTGCGTGGCGGTGTCGCTGTTCTGCTCGGTGTTGTTCAGTTACTGGCAATGGGGCTCGGCGCTGGTGCTGTCAGGGCTGGCGGGCATGGCCGCCGGGTTTGTCTGCAATAAATTCTACGGTGGACGCACATGATGGTCTGGGCAGTGATTGTCGGAATGGGCGTGTTGGTGTTCCTCAACCGCTACGTTTTTCTGGAACCGCGACTGCCGGTGCGCTTGAGCAGCAATGCCCGGCAATTCCTCGGGTTTGCCGTGCCGGGCATGTTGACCGCGATCTGTGGGCCGATTGTGTTCATGCCGGAAAAACAGCTGAACCTGCACTGGGACAATCCCTATCTGATCAGCTCACTGGTGGCGGTCGCTCTGGTGCTTTACACGCGCAATACGTTGCTCAGCATGCTGTTGAGCATGGGCTTCTTCTTTTTGTTGCGCTGGTGGTTTTGAGCGGGGCAAGGGAACTGATCTAAACTTGAAATTGATGACCGATCCCTTCAGGAAGCGAGGTGAACATGGCCAATGAACCCAAGCAACCGGACCTGGAAGAAGACGAGGACGAACCCACGGAGGAAGAGATTGAGCAGCAGAAGCGTTCGGTACCGGACTGGAAGCATCCCGACGACGGTAAGGAACTGTCAGAGCCTGACCGCAAGTTCTGACCGGCACGCGAATACATAAAAACCCCGCTCAATGGCGTAATGCTGATTCTCTGTAGGAGCGAGCTTGCTCGCGATGGTCGTTAACGATAACGCGTATTTACTGGCTATACGCGGCGCTCTTGAGACCATCGCGAGCAAGCTCGCTCCTACAGAGAATCAGCATTGCGCCATTGAGTGGGGCTTTGTCGTCATTGACAGGTTCATGGAATTTCTTTGATCAGCGCGGCGCCCTGGTTCCTGACATTGCCAACGGCCTTGTCGACCTTGTACCACTCAAATACGTTACTGGCCTCGCCCTGGGATAACGCCATTTCCTCGGCTCGTTCCTTGGGCGTGGCCGGGTCCAGCCATTCCCGCGCCAGTTCGGGCGAGAACACCACCGGTCGCCGGTCATGCACATCGAGCATGCCACCGGCGCTGTCGGCCGTCAGGATGACGAAACCGTCGTGCTCCCTGTGGGGGGCTCCGCCGATGGGGTATTGACCGATCGCCGCGCAGAAAACCGGCGCCCGATTGCGTCGCCGGATCAACCACGGTTGTTTGTTGCCGTCACCGGCGTCGACCCATTCGAACCAGTTATCAATCGGGCAGATCGCGCGATGGGGCCAGATCGCCCGAAAGTACGGGCCATGGGCGACTTTCTCGACCCGGGCATTGACCGGTTCCGTGCGATCCGTCGCCCAGTGCGGTCGCCAACCCCAGCGCACCAGGTCGGCGTGCAGCCGCTCGTTCTCCAGATGCAGCAGGGCGAGTGGCGTGGTGGGCGCGGCGTTGTAGTGCGCCAGGGGCTCGTTACCGACGCGGTTGATCAGCGCGTCGGGGATGCTCAGCACCGCCACGAAGTCGTGGATTCCGCGGTATTGCGACAGTCGTCCGCACATGGCCTGACACCCAGGTTGAGCATTTTTTTCAGTTTAGTTGGTGGCGACGAAACGGGCCTGGCAAGCACTGGAACCAAACTCTGTGTACCTTATCCAACTTCGGCCCGCCGTCTCGATGCGGGCCAACGACGGATGAACGGGCGAAGGATTCCTGCCAGTTGAAGTATCGACCGTGATGGTCTGGCCCAAGGCAAAAGATGAAACAATTGTTCAAGTGTTTAACGGTGTGCGCCTTGGCAGTGGGTCTGCTGGGGTGCATCGCAGCACCGATCGAAATGACTGCGCAGACTGAACAGCGTTTGCACGAGCAACCCCCCATCCGCTTTCTGCTGACCTTCGATGACGGTCCCAGTGCATCGAGCTGGTGGAATCCGACCGTGACGGTGCTCGAGAGCCTGGCGCAAAACCCGCTGCAACCGGGCATCAAAGCCGTGTTCTTCGTGCAAACCCGCGCACCGCGGGCTGGCGGCAGCGAGCTGGGCCGGGACATCATGCGCCGCGAACACGCCGAAGGTCATATCCTGGGTTTCCACACCGCCACGCCCTGGCACACCAATCATCGCTCGCTGGAGCCCCAGGAGCTGGAGCAGTCCCTGACCGATGGCAGCGCCGACATCGCGGCGATCACCGGCGCCCCCCCAACCTTGCTGCGCCCGCCATTCTGGAACTACGACAAACGCACCTTCGCCGCTTATCAGCGGCATGGCCTGCATGTGCTGTTGACGGACTTGAGCGCCAATGACGGCAAGATCTGGGGCTTCAACGCCAGCCCCCGACGCCGGTCGCACATGCTGCGTTCGATGTCCGAAGTCCGCGAACGCATTGCCCGCGGCGAACTGCCGGTGGTCGATGGGGTGATTCCGGTGGTGGTGACCTTCCACGACCTCAACCGTTATACCGCCCGGCATACCCGTGAGTACCTGCAGATTCTGCTCGACAGCGCCCGGCAGACCGGGGTGAAAACCGCGGACAAGCCGTTTTACGAGGATCAGGCCGCGTTACTGCGGGCGGCCATGGCGCGAACCGTGCGCGACGATTCGCAGCCGGTCGAGTTGCCGGGGTTCTGGAACTGGATCTGGGGCGGGAACGCCCGTTAGGCGCTTGCAGAAATGAGAACTGGATTGCACTCATTGCGAATGTCACCGGGCGGGTTGCGGGCTGACCCAGGTTTCCAGTGAACACCGATCTGTGGCGAGGGGGCTTGCCCCCGTTGGGGCGCGAAGCGGCCCTGAAAGCTATCGCCCGGTTTTTTTGAATGAAAGCTGAAGTTTATAGGGCCGCTACGCAGCCCAACGGGGGCAAGCCCCCTCGCCACAGGTGATCATCGTCTTACGCTGCTGGCGGCAGCAGTTCATCTATCATCCGCAAACAATGGTTCAACCCCGGCGACACATCGCCCACCCGTCGACTGAGAATGATCGGCGAGGTGGCGTTGTCTTCCAGCAGCGGGGTGAAGCCGATGTCGTCGCGGTGCAGCAACTGCACCGAGGCGGGCACCAGCGTGACCCCGATGCCTGCCCCCACCAGGCCGATCGCCGTTTGCAGCTCGTTGGTCCATTGCGCGACGTGGATGCGCACGCCATAGGACTCGAACAGGGCAATCACATGGTCGGCGTAACTCGGCCGTGGGTTGCCGGGGTACAGCACAAAGGGTTCCTTTGCCAGCTCCCGCAGGCTGATGGGACCGGCGAGCAGCGGGTGCCCGGCGGGCAGGGCGGCAACCAGGCGGTCTTCGGTGAGCACGGTCTGGACGATGGCCGGGTCGTCGATGCGGATCCGGCCGAAACCGATGTCGATGCGTCCGGCCTTGAGCGCCTGCACCTGTTGCAACGTGGTCATTTCCGACAGCCCCAGCTCCAGCTCCAGCGGCTCGCCACTGCGTAACCGCCGGATCAGTTCCGGCAGCACGCCGTACAGTGTCGACGGCGCAAAGCCGATCCCCAGCCAGGTCTTTTCACCCAACCCGATACGCCGCGTGTTGTCGCAGACCTTGTTCAGTTGTTCGAGCAGGGCGGTGGAGTGCTCATGGAAAAACCGCCCGGCGTCGGTCAACTTCAGCGGTCGGCCGCGCTCCAGCAGCATCACCCCCAGTTCGTCCTCCAGTTGCTGGATCTGCCGGCTCAGGGGCGGTTGGGCGATGTGCAACAGCTCTGCGGCGCGGGTGAAGTTGAGGGTTTGAGCCAATACCTGGAAATAACGCAGGTGACGCAGTTCCATGGAGCCTCCAGACGCGGATCGGTTGCATACCTTTAAGGTATCAAGCCAGACCAATTCTATATTGGCTTCAGGAAAAAAGCCGTACGAGAATCGATTCCAGAACTCCAAGAACCTGATGGGTATCGAAATGCTAGCAACCGCCATTGAGTCGATCGAGACGATCATCGTCGATCTGCCGACCATCCGCCCGCACAAGCTGGCGATGCACACCATGCAGAACCAGACCCTGGTGATCATTCGCGTGCGTTGCGCCGACGGCATCGAAGGCATCGGCGAATCCACCACCATCGGTGGCCTGGCCTACGGCAATGAAAGCCCGGACAGCATCAAGACCAACATCGACACGCACTTCGCACCGTTGTTGATCGGCCAGGACAGCGGCAATGTCAATGCCGCCATGTTGCGTCTGGAGCGCAGCATCCGTGGCAACACCTTCGCCAAATCCGGTATCGAAACCGCGCTGCTCGACGCCCAGGGCAAACGTCTCGGCCTGCCAGTGAGCGAATTGCTAGGCGGCCGGGTTCGCGACGCGCTGCCCGTGGCCTGGACCCTGGCCAGCGGCGACACCGCAAAAGACATCGCCGAAGCGGAAAAAATGCTCGACCTGCGCCGCCACCGCATTTTCAAACTGAAGATCGGTGCCGGCGAGGTCAATCGCGATCTGGCCCACGTCATCGCCATCAAAAAAGCCCTGGGCGATCGTGCCAGTGTGCGGGTCGACGTCAACCAGGCGTGGGACGAAGCCGTCGCAATACGTGCCTGCCGAATCCTCGGTACCAACGGTATCGACCTGATCGAGCAACCGATCTCGCGCAACAACCGCGCCGGCATGGCCCGCCTCAACGCCATGAGCCCGGCGCCGATCATGGCCGACGAATCCATCGAATGCGTGGAAGATGCGTTCAACCTGGCCCGCGAAGGTGCGG
The DNA here is from genome assembly GCF_003050925.1 of Pseudomonas sp. GV085. GTDB lineage: Bacteria > Pseudomonadota > Gammaproteobacteria > Pseudomonadales > Pseudomonadaceae > Aquipseudomonas. The sequence goes on from NZ_QAOV01000008.1 coordinate 215,255, forward strand.
CCTCGGTGTTCGCCCTGAAAATCGCCAAGAACGGTGGCCCACGCGCTGTATTGCGCACCGCCGCCATCGCCGAAGCAGCCGGCATCGCCCTGTACGGCGGCACCATGCTTGAAGGTGGCTTGGGCACCATGGCCTCGGCCCATGCCTTCGTCACCCTGAACAAACTGGCGTGGGACACCGAGCTGTTCGGCCCGTTGCTGCTGACCGAAGACATTCTCAGCGAACCGCTGGTGTATCGCGATTTTGAACTGCACGTACCGAAAACACCGGGTCTGGGCCTGAGCCTGGATGAAGAACGCCTGGCGTTCTTCCGCCGCGACAAGACATCGACTGCCATTCATCAAGCCTGAGGAGAGCATTATGCTGTTCCACGTAAAAATGACCGTGAACCTGCCGGTCGACATGAACCCGCAGGCAGCCGCCAAACTCAAGGCTGACGAAAAAGCCCTGGCCCAGCGCCTGCAGGAGCTGGGCAAGTGGCGCCACCTGTGGCGCATCGCCGGTCACTACGCCAACTACAGCGTGTTCGATGTCGACAGCGTTCAGGAACTGCATGACCTGCTGATGCAATTGCCACTGTTTCCGTACATGGCCATCGAGATCGACGCGATGTGCCGTCATCCTTCTTCCATCCGTGACGATGACCGCTGAGCCCAGCCTGTTCAGCGCGCTACGCTAATAATTACAAGATGAGGAACCCTTCAAAATGAACGTCAAGATTTCCCACACTGCCGAAGTCCAGAAATTTCTCGAAGAAGCCAGCGGCCTGCTCAACGACGCCGGCAACCCACGAACCAAGGCGCTGGTGTACCGCATCCTGCGTGATTCGGTGAACATCATCGAAGACCTGGCCGTGACCCCGGAAGAATTCTGGAAAGCCGTCAACTACCTCAACGTGCTGGGCGCGCGCCAGGAAGCCGGGCTGCTGGTGGCCGGTGTCGGGCTGGAGCATTACCTCGACCTGTTGATGGACGCCGAAGACGAACAGGCCGGTAAGTCCGGCGGCACGCCCCGCACCATCGAAGGCCCGCTGTACGTGGCCGGTGCGCCGCTGTCGCAAGGCGAAGCGCGACTCGACGATGGCGTCGATCCGGGCGTGACCCTGTTCATGCAAGGCCGCGTGTTCAACACAGCTGGCGAACCTTTGGCTGGCGCCGTGGTCGACGTCTGGCACGCCAATACCGGTGGCACCTACTCGTACTTCGATACCACGCAATCGGAGTTCAACCTGCGCCGCCGCATCGTGACCGACGCCGAAGGCCGCTATCGTTTGCGTAGCATCGTGCCGTCGGGCTACGGCTGCCCACCGGACGGTCCGACCCAGCAACTGCTCGATCAACTGGGCCGTCATGGCCAGCGCCCGGCGCACATTCACTTCTTCATTTCCGCGCCGGATCATCGCCACCTGACCACCCAGATCAACCTCGACGGCGATCAGTACCTGCACGACGATTTCGCCTACGCCACCCGTGACGAGCTGATCGCCAAGATCACCTTCAGCGATGATCAGCAGCGCGCGGCGGCCCATGGTGTGAGCGGTCGCTTTGCCGAAATCGAGTTCGATTTCACCCTGCAGTCGACCGCCCAGCCTGAAGAGCAACAGCGCCACGAGCGGGTTCGCGCGCTCGAGGACTGACAGCACAACCCTTTGTAGGAGCGAGCTTGCTCGCGATGGTCGTTAACGATAACGCGTGTTTGCTGGCTAAACGCGGCGTTCTTAAGTCCATCGCGAGCAGGCTCGCTCCTACAAGTGTTTCGGTTCTAGAATGGCCCGACGCAACCTATAACAACAATGAGAGTGACCCGATGATGCAAGCGCAACTGTTGAGTCAGCGCAGCAGAGTATTCGACCATGCCGACCCTTATGCGGTGTCGGGCTACGTCAATCAGCATGTCGGCAACCACTGCATTCTCATGCCCCGCGCCGGCAGTCCACTGGCCAGTCTCGACCATCGCAAGTTCGCCAGCCTCGACCTGTGCCGCATCAGCTACGGCGCCAGTGTGCGGGTGACGTCGGGCGCACTGGAGAACATCTATCACCTGCAGGTGCTGCTGCGCGGCAATTGCCTGTGGCGTGGCCACGGCCAGGAACATTACTTCGCCCCTGGCGAATTGCTGCTGATCAATCCTGACGATCCGGTGGACCTGACGTATTCCGCCGATTGCGAAAAATTCATCCTCAAAGTCCCGACCCGCTTGTTTGAATCGGTCTGCGATGAGCAGCGCTGGCGCTATCCGGGGCAGGGCGTGCGGTTTCTGGAAAACCGTTATCAGCTCAATGAACTGGAAGGTTTCGTCAACCTGTTGGCGATGATCTGCCAAGAGGCCGAATCCACCGAGCAGATCCCCAGAGTGCAGGAGCATTACACGCAGATCATCGTCAACAAGATGCTCAGCCTGATGAAAACCAACGTCTGTCGCCTCGACTTGGGCTCGCAGACGGCCACGTTCGAGGCGATTGCCGACTATATCGCGAGCAATCTCAAGCGGGACATCGACAGCGAGGAACTGGCGCGCCAGGCGCACATGAGCTTGCGTTCGTTGTATGGCCTGTTCGAACGCAATGCCGGCCTTACGCCGAAAAACTACCTGCGCCAGAAACGCCTGGAACGCATCAACGCCTGCCTGAACGACCCGACCTGCAACGTGCGCAACATCACAGAAGTGGCGATGGACTACGGCTTCCTGCACCTGGGCCGGTTTTCCGACAGCTACCGCAAGCAGTTCGGCGAGTTGCCGTCCGATACCCTCAAGCGTCGGCATTGAGCTGAGCTAGTGCTGCATAACTTGTGGCGAGGGAGCTTGTCGGATCGCCGCACCGTCCCGCTCGGCTGCGCAGCAGTCGCAAATCCTACCGACGCGGGGTACCTGACCGAATGCTGAGGGCCGCTGCGCGACCCAGCGGGAGCAAGCTCCCTCGCCACAGGATTAACGTCGCGCCCCCAACTGCACAAAACGGATAAAGGTCTGCACCCCGCGGATACTCCAGCCTGCCCCCCCGTCCTAGCATAGCCCTGCCTGAACAATAACAATGGAGGCGGCGGCCATGTCCCTGCGACCCGAATATTTGCTTTCCCTGCTTGAAGACGATCCCGAGCAGGGCCTCTATCGCTGCAAGCGCGAAATGTTCACCGACCCCCGGTTGTTCGACCTGGAGATGCAGCACATCTTCGAGGGCAACTGGCTCTACCTGGCACATGAAAGCCAGATCCCCAACATCAACGATTTCTACACCACCACCATGGGGCGCCAGTCGATCTTCATTGCGCGCAACAAGGACGGTGTACTCAACGCCTTCATCAATGCCTGCAGCCACCGCGGCGCGACCCTGTGCCGACACAAGTCCGGCAACAAGAGCTCCTACACCTGCCCGTTCCACGGCTGGACCTTCAACAACTCCGGCAAGCTGCTCAAGGTCAAGGATCCGGCCAACGCCGGCTACCCGGCGAGCTTCAACTGCGAAGGCTCCCACGACCTGACCCGCGTCGCGCGTTTCGAGTCCTATCGTGGCTTCCTGTTCGGCAGCCTGAAAGCCGACGTTTTGCCACTGGTTGAACACCTGGGCGAGTCGGCGAAGATTATCGACATGATCGTCGACCAGTCGCCTGATGGCCTGGAAGTGCTGCGGGGTTCTTCGAGCTACATCTACGAAGGCAACTGGAAACTCACCGCCGAAAACGGCGCCGACGGCTACCACGTCAGCTCCGTGCACTGGAACTACGCGGCCACCCAGAACCAGCGCAAGCAGCGCGAGGCCGGCGACAGCAATCCGACCATGAGCGCCGGCAGCTGGGCCAAGCAGGGTGGTGGTTTCTATTCCTTCGACAAGGGCCACATGCTGCTCTGGACCCGTTGGGCCAACCCCGAGGACCGTCCGCTGTACGAGCGCCGCGATGAGCTGGCGCAAGACTTCGGCAAGGCCCGCGCCGACTGGATGATCGAGAATTCGCGCAATCTGTGCCTGTACCCCAACGTGTACCTGATGGACCAGTTCAGCTCGCAGATCCGCATCGCCCGGCCGATCTCGGTCAACCGCACGGAAATCACCATCTACTGCATCGCCCCCAAGGGCGAGAGCGACCACGCCCGTTCGAGTCGCATTCGCCAGTACGAAGATTTTTTCAACGTCAGCGGCATGGCCACGCCGGACGACCTGGAGGAATTCCGTTCCTGCCAGACCAGCTATCAGGGCAGCGTCACCACCTGGAACGACATGTCCCGTGGCGCCGAGCACTGGATCGAAGGTGCAGACGAAGCCGCCAAAGAGATCGATCTGCACCCGCTGCTCAGCGGCGTACGCACCGAGGACGAAGGCCTGTTCGTGCTGCAACACAAGTATTGGCAGCAGACCATGCTCAAGGCCCTGGCTGATGAGCAGTCGAAACTGATCGCCGTGGAGGACGTGCAATGACCATCACCTACGACAGCGTGCGCGATTTCCTCTACCGCGAAGCACGCTACCTCGACGACCGGCAGTGGGACGAATGGCTGGAGCTGTACGCCCCGGACGCGACGTACTGGATGCCGTCCTGGGACGACAACGATGAATTGACCGAGGACCCGCAGCGGGAAATCTCGCTGATCTGGTACGGCAATCGCACCGGCCTTGAAGACCGCATCTTTCGCATCAAGACCGAGCGCTCCAGCGCCAGCGTGCCGGACACCCGCACCTCCCACAACATCAGCAACATCGAGCTGCTCGAACAGGCCGACGGACTGTGCAAGGTGCGCTTCAACTGGCACACCCTGAGTTTTCGCTACAAGACCGTCGACAGCTATTTCGGCAGCAGTTTCTACACCCTCGACGTGCGCGGTGAAAACCCGTTGATCAAGGCCAAGAAAGTGATCCTGAAGAACGACTACGTTCGTCAGGTCATCGATGTTTACCACCTGTGAGGCGGCCGTCATGACTCATTCGATTGCATTCAACTTTGAAGACGGCGTCACCCGATTCATCGACGCTAATGTCGGCGAAACCGTGGCCGATGCCGCGTACCGCCAGGGCATCAACATTCCGCTGGACTGCCGCGACGGTGCCTGTGGCACCTGCAAGTGTTTTGCCGAAGCCGGCACCTACGATCTGGGTGAGGAATACATCGAAGACGCCCTCAGCCCTGCAGAGGCCGAGCAGGGTTTTGTCCTGACCTGCCAGATGCGCGCCCAAAGCGATTGCGTGGTACGGGTGCCGACATCCTCCGAAGTCTGCCGCACCCGTCAGGCCAGCTTTGAGGCCACCATCAGCGCCGTGCGCCAGTTGTCCGACAGCACCATCGCGCTGTCGATCAAGGGCGATTCCTTGAGCAAGCTGGCGTTCCTGCCGGGGCAGTACGTGAACCTGGGGATTCCCGGCAGCGAACAGACCCGCGCCTATTCGTTCAGCTCGTTGCAGCGCGACGGTGAGGTCAGTTTCCTGATCCGCAACGTGCCCGGCGGCTTGATGAGCAGCTTCCTGACCGGCATGGCCAAGGCCGGTGACAGCATGAGCCTGGCCGGTCCCTTGGGCAGCTTTTACCTGCGGGACATCCGTCGGCCGCTGTTGCTGCTGGCCGGTGGCACCGGGCTGGCGCCGTTCACCGCGATGCTGGAGAAGATCGCCGAGCAGGGCAGCGATCATCCGCTGCATCTGATCTACGGCGTGACCCACGATTTCGACCTGGTGGAAATCGACCGCCTCGAAGCCTTCGCCGCGCGCATTCCCAACTTCACCTTCAGCGCCTGCGTCGCCAGCCCCGAGAGCCAGCACCCGCTCAAGGGCTACGTGACCCAGCACATCGAGCCGAAGCATTTGAACGATGGCGACGTCGACGTCTACCTGTGCGGCCCGCCGCCGATGGTCGAGGCCGTCAGCCAGTTCATTCGCGAGCAAGGCATCGCGCCTGCCAACTTTTACTACGAAAAATTTGCTGCCAGCGCGGCATAAATCGCGAAGTGATAGCGAGGGTGTACTCGAATACCGCCCTCGGCAAAAAATTCCCTGTAGGAGCGAGCTTGCTCGCGAAGTTCTTCTGAGCGCCGCGTCTATTCAGAAAACACGCGTTATCGTTAACGACCATCGTCGGAACGCCGCCCGGAGACAAGCTCGCTCCTACAGGTTTATGGGCATCCGTCGTCATGAGGTACACATGAACAGATTTCACGAAAAAGTCGCACTGATCACCGGCGCTGCCCAAGGCATCGGGCGGCGGGTGGCTGAGCGCATGGCCGCGGAAGGGGCGAAGCTGATCCTGGTGGACCGCTCCGACCTGGTGTTCGAAGTCCAGCAACAACTGGCCGCGACCACCCAGGTGCTGGCCCTGACCGCTGATCTTGAACAATACGAGGAATGCTGTCGGGTGATGCATACCGCCGTCGAGCGCTTCGATCGCCTCGACGTGCTGGTCAATAACGTCGGCGGGACAATCTGGGCCAAGCCGTTCGAGCACTATGAAGCGTCGCAGATCGAGGCCGAGGTTCGCCGTTCGCTGTTCCCGACCTTGTGGTGCTGCCATGCGGCGCTGCCGTACATGCTGGAGCAGGGCAGCGGGGCGATCGTCAACGTATCCTCCATCGCCACCCGCAGCCTCAACCGCGTGCCCTACGGTGCGGCAAAGGGTGGGGTCAATGCATTGACCGCTTGTCTGGCATTCGAAACCGCCGGTCGTGGCGTGCGGGTCAACGCCACTGCACCTGGCGGCACCGAAGCACCGCCGCGACGCATACCCCGCAACGGTGCCGAGCAGAGCGAGCAGGAAAAGCTCTGGTACCAGCAGATCGTCGACCAGACCCTCGACAGCAGTTTGATGAAACGCTACGGCACCCTGGATGAGCAGGCGGGGGCTATTCTGTTTCTGGCCAGCGACGAAGCGTCCTATATCACCGGCATGGTCATGCCCGTGGGCGGCGGCGATCAGGGCTGAGGCGAACGACAGACAACCCCATCGGCAAACAACGGAGTCTTGGTGATGAGTGACAAACCCACGATCGTGCTGGTCCATGGTTTTTGGGGCGGCGCTGCCCACTGGAACAAGGTCATCGTCAAATTGCTCAGCCGGGGTGACACGCACATTCGTGCCGTCGAGTTACCGCTGACTTCGCTGGCCGAGGATGCCGAGCGTACGCGCAAGATGGTCGCCCAGGTGCCGGGGCCGGTGTTGCTGGTGGGGCATTCCTATGGCGGTGCGGTAATCACTGAAGCGGGTGATTTGCCGAATGTGGTTGGCCTGGTGTATATCGCCGCGTTCGCGCCGGATGCCGGTGAAAGCCCCGGTGGCATCACGCAACGGCATCTGCCAGCGGCGGCGGCCAACCTGGCGCCCGATAGCGACGGTTACCTGTGGGTCAAGCCAGAGCTCTATCACGAAAGCTTCTGTCAGGACCTGCCGGCGACCGAAGGGTTGGTCATGGGCCTCACCCAGAAAGCGCCGCTGGCGAGTACCTTCGGTGACACTGTTGGCACGGTGGCCTGGAAGAAAAAACCATCGTGGTATCAGATTTCGACCGGGGACCGGATGATCGCTCCACAAAACCAGCAATGGATGGCCGAGCGGCTGAACGCCCGGGAGATTCTGACCTTGACTGCCAGCCATGCGTCCCTGGCGTCGATGCCCGCCGAAGTGGCGGCATTGATCGACAGGGCGGCGACGGCGTTGGCCAAGGGTTAGGATCCAGGTTCAACCGGATTCGGGAATCTTCATGGCGATATCTGGTCGGTATTTTGGAGAAGGGCGGGTGTAAGGTAAGCAAGCCAACCTGATATCACTGCCCAGGAGGAGGTGACTATGAGCGTTCCGATTCTGAACAAAATGCACATGAACGGCTATGACGTACTCAGAGTGAGCAATGGGCCTTGGCGGGTATGTACCCAGGGTGACCGACTGGGTTCATTTGACAGTCGGGAAGAAGCACTGGCGTTTGCCGCGTCACTGCCCGGCTACAGGGCTCGTGCCGGCAGGCCTGCGAAAAGCCATCAAGCAAAGTGAAGTCAAGCCCGAAGCCCCGGTGCTCCGGTAATCTCCTGTAGGAGCGAGCTTGCTCGCGATGGTCGTTAACGATAACGCGTATTTACTGGCTAAACGCGGCGCGCTGGAGTCCATCGCGAGCAAGCTCGCTCCTACAAAAAAGCCCTTAAGGGCGCTAGTAGCCACCGCCTCCGCTGGGGCGGGAGGGTTCCCGGGCCTTTTGCTGCATGTGGCTCCATTCCGCGCACGTCATAAAGCTTTTGTGGTCGACGATGCCCCGGCCGTCAAAGCTGACATTGTAAGCTTGTTGATGGCCGGACTGAGTCAGTTTGTAGTCAAAGCACGTACCGGGTTCGACGGTACGATCAGTGACCGACAAGGGCTGGCCGCCGATTTGCCGGACTTGCTCCTGGCTCATGCCGGTGTTGACTTTCGCGACCAGCGGCTGGTCCTGGTAGATCGAGTTGGTGCTGCAGCCTGCCAACGCGGTCAGTGCGACAACCAGCGTGAATAGAGGCCTGTTCATGGCAGCGCTCCCGCTATTGAGCCTTGTTGCGGCTAATGACCTTGGCTTTCACTTCCTCGGCATAGCCGGACAGTTTTTCTTCATCACCCTGAAATAAAGAACACAGTCTTTGCACGGCTTGCGCGTCGGCTTCGCTCCCGAGCAGGCGCAATTGCTCCTCGATGCGCAATAGTTCCACTGCCGACCAGCGCAAATCTGACGCAAGCCCTTGCAGATCACGCCGAAGTTCCTGTTCCGATTCGTTAAGCCACATGATGACCTCCTGAACTCTGCACACCGAAATTTTAGACCTGTTTACCGCGACGGATGTTGTATTCGTCTGAATCCGCGGGGTTTCCTTTGGTCGGGAATTAAAAGTGAACGAGAAAGTACGCTGTCCTGCCCAAGAAAGATGGATGGTTTATCCGAACCCAAGGAACTAAACGAGGGAAGCGATATCAATGACTGTCGCTGAATCGTTGGGGTGGATGTAAGGACGACGGCAAGCTACATTTTCTTATTTGGAATTAAAGGAAGCAGCATGCGGATGTTGATGGGGGGAGTCGCGCTGGCATTGCTGGCCGGGTGTTCATTGCCAGCATCGCTGGTACCGGGCGAGCCGAATGTCAGCAAGCACAGCACGAAGGCGCCAAAAGAGTATGCGGCGTGCGTGTTGCCGGCCTGGCAAAAGGAAGTCTCCAATACCACCCAGGTTTCGATATCCAACGGATACCGCATCACCGCGCCCAGCGTGATCACGGCCGACGAAGTGCTGGATATCGTGAAGTACAAGGACGGCAGCCGGATATCGCTGTATCAGGGGCCACCTTGGGCCAAATCCGGCGACCTGCGCAAAATCGTGCATGATTGCTTGTAAGCGCGAGAGAGTGAAGGAAGAAAAAGACCGGATGCCTGACGTGCATCCGGTTTTTTTTTGTGAATCAGTCTGAAAGGTTGGTGGTCGGGATGATGTGCTCGTCCGCCTGGGCGGCACTTTTGCGTTCCCGACGCTCGTTCATCCAGCTTTCCACTTTTACGCCGAATTCCGGCGGGGCTTTGCGCCCGAATTTCCTGGCGATGTCGAGGATGGTCTGTTGGGCCAAGGCCTCTTCCATACGTTTTTGCGCAACCATCATCGCGCCATGGATCGCGCACAGTCCTTCCAATGCCCATTCAGGCGGGGTGCCGTCAAACACGGCGCAACGGCCGCGGATCTCCCGACAATCGAAGATCGACTTGCGACCGTCGATGGCGTTGACGATATCCAGCAACGTGATTTCGTCAGCGGGCCGGGCCAGCTTGAAGCCACCGCGCACGCCTTCGGTGGCGACCACCAGTTTGCCTTTGGCCAGTTTGGTGAAGATTTTCGCCAGATAGTCCTGGGGGACACCTTGCAGATCGGCAAGGTCGCGCACGCTCGCTTCGCGCGAGTCGCCGCCATTACCCACCAGAAAAAGCAGGCAGTGGATGCCGTATTCGACACCCGCGCTGTAAAGAGACATGCAAATCTCCGACTGAATTAGTCGCAAATTCTAGCAGCCGACAGCAAGTCAGGCAACGAATCCCTCCTCGATCAATCTTTTTTCATGACTGCTAACGCTGTTCTGATGCGCTGAATACAGGGTATTCAGCTCAGGGGTCGGGTTTTTCGATGGTGACCCTCGGTAAAAACCTGTTGCAGGTTTTAACTAGGATCAATACAGTCGTAGTTGTTCGGTCGCAGTGGCAGGCGTTCATCCGGGTACAACCCGACGGCGATCCTTGAACCCCTCAACGATTTTCAACGTTTGGTCATTCCCCCCAGGAGTCAAAAATGAAGCAGCACATTCTGGTAATCGGCGCAGGTTTCGGTGGCATGTGGACCGCTTTGAGTGCCACCCGCCTGTTCGACATTCACGGCCACAACGACGTTGCAGTGACCGTGCTGGCTCCACAGGCCGAGCTGCGTGTGCGTCCGCGCTTCTACGAGCCGAACGCCCACCAACTGGCCGCGCCGATTGGCGATCTGTTCGATGCCGTAGGGGTCAAGTTCATCAAGGGCGCGGCGCAGACCATCGACGTCGGGCAAAAACAGGTCGGCTATGTCGATGCCACAGGTGCCCGACAAGTCTGCAGCTACGACAAACTCGTTCTGGCCACCGGCAGTCGCCTGGCTTCGCCGAACACCCCGGGCGTGGCCGAACACGCGTTCGATGTCGATCAGATCGAACAGGCCGTGCGTCTGGAAAACCACCTCAAGGCGCTGGCCAATCAGCCCGAAAGCACGGCACGCAACACCGTGGTGGTGGCCGGTGGCGGTTTCACCGGGATCGAAACGGCGACTGAAATGCCGACCCGCCTGCGGGCCATCTTCGGCGACCGTGCCGACATCAATGTGATCATCGTTGACCGTGGCGATAAAATTGGCGGCTCGATGGGTGAGGAAATCGCCGAATCGATCGTCGAGGCCAGCGTGGCGACCGGCGTGAAATGGCACTTGAAGGCCTCGGTGGTGTCGGTCGATGCCAATGGCGTGACCCTGTCCGACGGTGCTCGCATCGACGCAAACACCGTGGTCTGGACCACCGGCGTTCGAGCCAGCTCCCTGACCGAGCAGATTCCGGCCGAGCGCGATCACCTGGGCCGTCTGCATGTCGACGCACACCTGAAAGTCATCGGCCAGGACGACATCTTCGCCACCGGCGACGTTGCCTATGCGGCCAGTGACGAGATCGGCAACTACGCCTTGATGACCTGTCAGCACGCTATTTCGCTGGGTCGTCACGCCGGCAACAACGTCGCCGCGCAGATCCTCGGTGTCGACCCGACGCCGTACAGCCAGCCGAAATACGTGACCTGCCTCGATCTGGGCGCCTGGGGCGCGGTGTACACCGAGGGTTGGGATCGTCAGGTCAAGCTGGTCAAGGAGGAGGCCAAGGCGCTGAAGACTCAGATCAATACCTTGTGGATCTACCCGCCAGCAGCTGATCGTGTCGCTGCATTGGCTTCGGCGGATCCGATGATTCCTGTGGCCTGATTGATTCGAACATCACGTCTGAATAAAAAAATCCCGCTCGGGTTCGCCTGAGCGGGATTTTTTACGCGTTGATTGCCTGTATGAAATTTACCGTGTATTTTTTCATGAAATTAGAAATACAAAATTTCACGAGGCCGTATGTTTCAGCAATCCACCCGGCATGTCGCCAGTTACTACGCCCACACCTGCGCCGATCGTCTGGTCGATCGAGCTGCACTGGAAGGTGAGCACGACACCGAAGTGCTGATCATCGGGGCCGGTTTCAGTGGTTTGCACACGGCTTTGCGCCTGGCGCTGGCCGGCAAGCGCGTGACCTTGCTCGAAGCCAGCCGGGTGGCCTGGGCCGCGTCCGGGCGTAATGGCGGGCAGGCGATTCTCGGCTGGTCGTGCGACATGCCACCGCTGGAAGCGGCGCTGGGTTACGAACGGGCACGGCGACTGTGGGACGGCATGCGCTGGGCTGCGCGCGAACTGCGTGATTTGCCCGGCCGCCATGGGTTCGATTGCGACTACCGCGCCGGCCATCTCTGGACCTCGGTGATGCCGCGTCGGGTCGGCTTGCTGACGGAGTGGCAACACGAGGCCAGCCACAAATGGGGGCACGACAAACTGCAATTCATTCCACGGCAACAGTTGCCGGAGTGGGTGGCCAGCAAGCGTTATCAGGCCGGCCTGTTCGACCCCGAGGGCGGGCATTTGAATCCGTTGAAACTGGCCCTGGGCCTTGCCGATGCGATCGAGCGGGCCGGTGGCCGCATCCACGAGCAAAGCAAGGCGCTGAGCTATGGCGAGGAGGGCGACGGGTTTGTGGTGACGACCGAACGCGGTCGTATTCGTGCCGATGTGCTGGTGCTGGCGTGCAACGCCTACCTCGACCGGCTCGACCCGCAACTGGCGAGTTGCGTGTTGCCGGTCGGGACCTATCAGGTCGCGACTGCGCCGCTCACCAAGGACCAGGCCACGGCGCTGCTGCCGAGCAACGTGTGCGTGACCGACAACCAGTTCGTGCTCGATTATTTCCGGCGCACCCCGGATAACCGCCTGTTGTTCGGCGGCGGTTGCACTTACCTGGGCGGGATGCCCAAGGACATCGCCGCGGCGACCCGGCCGTTCCTGGAGCGCGTGTTCCCGCAACTCACCGGCGTCGATCTGGAGTTTGCCTGGGGCGGACACATCGACCTGACCCTCAAGCGCACGCCGGATATCGGCCGCCGGGGCGATCTGTACTGGATGCAGGGGTATTCCGGGCATGGCGTGCTGCCGACACTGGCCGCGGCACGGGCGGTGTCCGACGCGATACTCGGTCAGCCCGACGAGCTGTCCCTGTATCAGGGCCTGAACAACGGCAGTTTTCCCGGCGGAAAATACCTGGCCGCGCCGCTGGAAGCCATCGGCAAGGCTTGGTATCGACTGCGCGACAGCATTTGAAGCGACACTTTCTGGAAGCCTTTAGATGGACATGCAAGAAGAAATCTCGGCGCTGGCGATCCTGATCCAGGACCTGCGCAAACACAAAAAGTACACCCTCAAGGAGCTGGCGGACAAAATCGGCCGCTCCGTCGGTTTTCTGTCCCAGGTCGAGCGCGGCCTGTCGCGCCCGACGGTGGCAGACCTGACCGCCATCAGCGAAACCCTGGGGGTGCCGACCACCTATTTCTACAGCCTGCCCAAACCCATGGCCTTGTCCTGGGTCACCCGCCCGGACGAGCGCCGCACGCTGTACTACGCCGACGGCATCACCGACATCCTCGTTTCGCCAAAAATGCGTGCGTCCTTTTCGATGCTCGAAAGCCAGCTCGAGCCTGGCGCCAGCAGCGGCGACCGGCACATGAAGGACAGCTCGGAGCAGGGCGGTTACGTACTCGAAGGGGAGCTGACCCTGTGGCTCGACGACAACGAACCGGTGACCTTGCGCCCCGGTGATAGCTTTCAACTGGCCAGCCATGCGCACTGCCGCTACGGCAACCTGTCCGATCAACTGACCCGTGTGCTTTGGGTTTACACCTGAGAACAACAAGGAATAAATCGATGGATGCTGTGTGCTCTGAACTGCTGGCCGAGGTTCGCAACTTCCGCCACTGCAACCCCGAAGTGCGTTACGTCGACCTGATCTCCCTGGACATTCCGGGGCATTTCTACGGCAAGCGCTACCCGATCGAGATGCTGGAAAAAGTCGCTGCCGGCAGTGCACTGAAACTGCCGCAGAACTGCGTGCTGCTCGGCACCCAGGGCGGGCTGTTCAAGATCGGTGATTACTGCTTCAACGATGGTGACCCGGATGCGCTGCGCCGTTTGGTGCCCGGCACCTTGAAGCGGGTGACCTGGGAAAAGCAGCCTCTGGGCCAGATGCTGATCACCTCCGACGGCACGGAAAAACCCATCGAATTCGAACCCCGTGAAGTGCTGGCGCGGGTGCTGGAGCGACTCAAGCGCAAGGGCATTTTCCCGGTGGTGGCCTTCGAGCTGGAGTTCTACCTGTTCGACAGTCACCTGAAGAACGGCTTGCCGCAGTTCCCCCGTGATGAGTTGACCGGCGATGCCGACGATCAGCCGAACATGCACATTGAACGCTTGTCGCGCTTCGCCCCGGTGCTCGATGAAATGGTCGAGACCGCGCGAGCCCAGGGCGTCGATGCCACGGTGATCACCGCCGAACTCGGCCCAGGCCAGTTCGAAATCAATTTCGGCCATTGCGATGACGGCCTGCGCGCCGCCGACTGGGCCGCCCTGTTCTGTCGCAGCACCCGGGGCGTGGCGCTCAAGCACAACTACCGCGCCAGCTTCATGGCCAAACCCTACTTGCAGCACCCCGGCAGCGGCATGCACGTGCATGTCAGCCTGTATGACCAGGCCGGCAACAACCTGCTGGCGGCGAACGGCCAGCGGGCGCTGCGCCATGCGGTGGCCGGTTGCCTGGACGTGTTGCCGCACTGCATGCCGATCTTTGCCCCGAACCACAACGCCATGCGCCGCTTGAGCGCCACGGTGAACGTCGCGTCCCGCGCCAGTTGGGGTTTCGAGGATCGCGATGCCTGCTTGCGCATTCCGGAGTCGGACATCAAGAACCTGCGCATCGAACATCGCCTGGCGGGCGCCGATGCCAATCCGTATCTGGCGTTGGCGGCGATTCTGGTGGGACTGGAGCAAGGCCTGGAAGGGGAGCGCGAGCCGATTGCACCACTCAACGAAGACCGCAGCAGTGGCATCGATTTTCCGTTGGAAATGCTCGAAGCGGTGCAATCCATGCAAAGTCATTCACCGCTGCGCGAAGGCTTGGGGGCGGAGTTTGTGGACGTCTATTGCGAAAACAAACGTCAGGATCATCTGGCATTTCTGCATGACATCAGCGCGCGGGAGTATCGCTGGTTCCTGTAGTCGCCCTTAGAAAACATGTGGATATTTAAGGGGTTAGAAGGATTAGTAACTGGATAGTGAATAAAAATATCTTGTTACAGGCCGAAATATTCCGTAATATCCGCGCCGCGTTCACCACCACGGTTTATGCATTTTTAGATCCCAGGCGTCCATCAGCTGCCTGGGATTTTTTTTGCCTGAAATTTGGGGTGGATGGCGAAGATCAAAAGATCGCAGGCTACGCCAGCTCCTACGGGGATGTACGCCTTGCATTTGTAGGAGCTGCCGCAGGCTGCGATCTTTTATGCCGTCAAATGCTGACTACTACGCTGGCACGCTGACGCGCGTGGTCATTTTCATCAGCCAGTAATAACTCAACGCCGGCACCAGCAACCCGACGATCCACGCCAGGTCCACCCCGTCCAGCGCCGTGGCCACCGGGCCGACGTACAACGTGGTGTTCATGAACGGAATTTCCAGGGCAATCGCCAGCAGGAAACTGCCGCAGGCAATCCGGTTGATGCGCCCGTAGATCCCGTTCAGGTCGAAGATGTCGTCAATCCGGTACTGGCCTTTGCGCAGGCAGTAGTAGTCCACCAGATTGATCGCCGTCCACGGGATCAGGAAGTAGCTCATGAAAAAGATGAAGTTGAGGAAGAAGTTGATGAAATCGTCCTGACCGATGGTGCACAGGGCCGTGGCCACCAGGCTGATCAGCAGCATGAACACACCGCGTACTCGCGGGGTCACCTTGAGCCGGGCGAAAGGTTCGATCACGGTGATGGTCGACATGAACGCGCCGTACAGGTTGAACACGTTGATCGATACCTGGCCGTAGACGATGAAGGCGAACAGCAACACCGCGCCAGCGCCGAACAGACCAGCGACATGCCCACCGACGTTGCTGGAAAAGTCGCCGATGCCGACGCTCAGGATCGCCCCGAGAATCATCATCCACGCGCCGCCGCTGACCGTGCCGGCGTAGCTGTACCAGAACACCTGGGCGGTCGGTGTGCTGCTCGGCAGGTAGCGCGAATAGTCGGCGACATAAGGCGCGTAGGACAGTTGCCAGGTCACGGCAATGCTCACCGCCACCAGGAACTTCGACAACGAGAAGCCGATTGGCAGCCATTGTTCGGCGGGGATCGGCAACTGCAAGGCGAGCACCGTGGCCGCCACGAACACCACCAGCGACAGAATCGACAGCAGCTTCTGCAAGCGGTGAATCAACCGATAGCCATAGAGCGCGACGACGAAGCACAACGCGCCGATCAGGTAGATATTGCCGGACATCGGCAGCGGGCTGACGGACTCCAGCGCCTGGGCCGCGAGCAAGGTGTTGCTGACGAAGAAGCCCAGGTAGATCAGCATCACGAACAGCAGTGGCAGCACCGCCCCCAACACGCCGAATTGCGCCCGGCTCTGGATCATTTGCGGAATGCCCAGCTTCGGTCCCTGTGCCGAGTGCGAGGCCATGAAAATCGCCCCCAACAACGAGCCGATGATGATCGCCAGCGCACTCCAGAACAGGTTGAGCCCCATCACCACCGGCAACACGCCGGAGGCGATGGTGGTGATGTTCATGTTGGCGCCGAACCAGATATAGAACAGCGAACCCGGCTTGCCGTGGCGTTCGGTTTCGGGGATGAAATCGATGCTTCTTTTTTCGACTTGCATGGCGATCACTCCTGAGTCCGGACGAGACGGGATTGCAGACGGGCGATGGTGCTTTGCAGCTCGTGGGGCTGGTGGGCAAACAGGTCCGGCTGCTCGGGGATCAGGCTGACGTAGTCGAGTTGTTGCAGGGCGCGCCGGCACTCGGTGGTGGTGAGGATTTCCAGCGCGTAGACCCAGTTGGCCATGATCATCAGGGCCGAGTAGTGCCCGGCCTCGGTGGTCGTGGTGCAGGCATCGCTGACCAGGCGCACGCGATAACCCAGGGCGAAGGCATCGAATACGCTGGTCAGCACGCAGACGTCGGTCAGCACGCCACAGACGATCAGCGTGTCGACCTCCATTGCCTTGAGTCGGGCATCGAGATCGGTGCGATGAAAGGCGCTGTAACGGCCCTTGTCGATGATCAATTCACCGGGCTGCGGCGTCAGCGACGCGATGATTTCCACTTGCCGGGTGCCGGCGCGGTAACTGCCAGGGCCACCGTCGGCGGCCAGGGGTTCGCCGTGGGGCAGGTCACTGCCGTTGGCCTGATTGATGTGGCGGGTATAGATGACAGGCATCCGCTGATGGCGGGCGGTATCGAGCAGGGCGGCGGTATGGGCAACCACCCTGTCGAGGTTTTCCAGGACGAAGCCGTCCTCCTGCTGCATGTCGATGATCAACAGCGCGTTGTTATTGTTCATTGGGCAAACCTGATCAAAGGCGAAACACGATGCACCGTACGCGCCATGCAATGGCGAGACGCGGAGTGCGTGATTGGCTGTTCGGGTGGGCTCAGTGAACTATTTGCCAGAAGCCGTTCTGCTTGGCCGAAACGCTGGCGCGCAGGCGCTTGAAATGCAGGTGCGAAGCGGTCCATTCACCGCGCAGGTAAGCCCGCGCGGCGCCGGAGGGAAGGGCGAGTAATGGGAGACGACCAGTCATCATTGGAATCGACCCTTGTGGGAACTTGCTCCTACCGGAACGCTGGCACCACGTGCTTGATGAACAGTTCCAGGGATTTTTTCTTCTGCGCATGGGGCAGGCTGTTATCGCACCAGAAGCTGAATTCGTCGACCCCCAGTTCCTGGTAGTACTTGATGCGCGGAATGATTTCTTCCGGGGTGCCGATCATGGCGGTCTTGTGCAGGCTTTCCAGTTCGAACTCGGGGCGACCGGCGAATTTCTCTTCCGGGCTCGGCGCGAGGAAACCGTTGACCGGGGTGCTCTTGTTGCCGAACCAGGCATCGAAGGTGCGGTAGAACTTCGAGATCGCCTTGGCCCCGACTTGCCAGCCTTCTGGATCGTCAGCGGTGTGCACGTGGGTGTGACGCAGCACCATCAATTGCGGGCGCGGCACGCCAGGATTGTTGTCCAGCGCAGCCTGGAATTTGTTCTTCAGGTCGAGGACTTCCTCGTCGCCTTTCATCAACGGCGTGACCATGACGTTGCAGCCGTTGGCCACGGCGAAGTTGTGCGAGTCCGGGTCGCGGGCGGCGATCCACATCGGCGGGTTCGGCTGCTGGATCGGCTTGGGCACGCTGGTGGAGGTCGGGAATTTCCAGATGTCGCCGTCGTGGGCGTAGTCGCCGTTCCACAGCGCGCGCACCACCGGGACCATTTCCCGCAACGCCTGGCCGCCGGAGGACGCTGGCATGCCGCCGGCCATGCGGTCGAACTCGATCTGGTAGGCACCACGGGCCAGACCGACTTCCATGCGCCCGTTGCTGATCACGTCGAGCAACGCGCATTCACCGGCCACCCGCAGCGGATGCCAGAACGGCGCGATGATGGTGCCGGCGCCCAGGTGAATGGTGGTGGTCTTGCCCGCCAGATAAGCCAGCAGCGGCATCGGGCTTGGCGAGATGGTGTATTCCATGGAGTGGTGTTCGCCGATCCATACGGTGCTGAAACCGCCGGCTTCGGCCATCAGGGTCAGTTCGGTCAGGTCTTCGAACAACTGGCGGTGGCTGACGCTTTCGTCCCAACGTTCCATGTGTACGAACAGGGAAAACTTCATGACGCTTACCTCGGATCTATTGTTGTCGGCCAGTCGATCGCGGGCCTGTTGATTGTTGGTATACCATAATACAAATTGTCTGCAAAAACATTTCTCTCTGGTCAGTAAGCAACCTGTGGGAGTGCGTGGTACCGAAGATCAGGCCAGGACCGGTAAAGCGCCCATCTTGCCGTGGCAATACACCAGCGGTCCGCTGCTCTGCCGGGGCACGATCAGGTTTTTCACGGCGCCGACCATGATCGCGTGGTCACCGCCTTCATATTCGCGCCACAACTCACATTCGATGACCGCCGTGGCGTTGGCCAGGATCGGGTTGCCCAACTCGCTGAGCGTCCACTCGATCCCCTGGGCCTTGTCCTTGCCTTTGCGTGCGAAAGCATAGGCTTCGTTTTGCTGGCCGCCGGACAGCACGTGGATGGCAAAACGTTTGTTCTTGATCAGGACCGGGTAGGAATCGGAACTGTAGTTCGGGCAGAACAGCACCAGGGCCGGGTCCATCGACAGCGAGCTGAAGGCGCTGGCGGTCAGGCCGACGATTTGCCCGTCGTCATCCAGAGTGGTAATCACGGTCACTCCGGACGGGAACGAACCCATGACTTGTTTGTAGATGGCGGCATCGATCATTGGAGGGTCCTCGGATGGTGTGACGCGTTTTTATGTGTTTGTAGGTCTGATGGTATACCGTAATACATCTATTGCAAGGTCTTTTTAGGTGAACCGATAAACGTAAAGTGTTCGTTGAAAACCCAATGATTACGGAGCTTTCAGCTAGCCAGTGTTGGCGTGATTCGGGCAGGATGCCGGCTCAGATGCTTGTTCAAAGACCGGATCAGTCTTGTTTAAAGTTTGGAATACCATAATATGGTTCGCATCTGAGGGGCGGCCATAGAGTCCCCCCGGTTTGGCTTCATACAAAGATAAGAACAGACAAACTCGAGTTCATGCATATGTCCCAGATGTCCCGGCAAGATCCGTTGATCGAGAACCACACGGTCGACTATGTTCCACTCGCAGAGCGCCACGGGAAGGCCCGCGATCTTTTCACCCTGTGGTTCAGCACCAACATTGCTCCACTGCCCATCGTCACCGGCGCCATGGTGGTCCAGGTGTTCCACCTCAATCTGTTCTGGGGTCTGCTGGCGATTGCGCTCGGGCACATGGTCGGCGGTGTGGTGATTGCCCTCGCGTCCGCCCAAGGGCCGTGCATGGGCATTCCGCAGATGGTGCAGAGCCGTGGTCAGTTCGGCCGCTACGGCGCGCTGCTGATCGTGTTCTTCGCGGCGTTGATCTACATCGGTTTCTTCATTTCCAACATCGTGCTGGCGGGTAAATCGATTGTCGGCATTGCGCCGTCGGTTCCGGTGCCGGCCAGCATTCTCATCGGTGCCCTCAGTGCCACGGCCATCGGGGTGATCGGTTATCGCTTCATCCATACCCTCAACCGCATCGGCACCTGGGTCATGGGCAGCGCGTTGCTCGCCGGCTTCCTCTACATCTTTGCCCATGACCTGCCGGCGGACTTCTTCACCCGCGGCGGCTTCAACCTGTCCGGCTGGCTGGCCACGGTGTCGCTGGGCATCATCTGGCAGATCAGCTTCTCGCCGTATGTGTCGGACTACTCGCGTTACCTGCCGGCGGACATCGGCATCACCCGGCCGTTCTTCGCCACCTACCTGGGGGCGACCCTGGGCACGATCCTGTCGTTCACCTTCGGCGCCGTGGCGGTACTGGCAACCCCGGAAGGCACCGAGGCGATGGCGGCGGTCAAGCAGTCCACCGGTTGGCTGGGGCCGATCCTGATGGTGCTGTTCCTGCTCAACATCATCAGCCACAACGCCTTGAATCTGTATGGCGCGGTGTTGTCGATCATCACTTCGATCCAGACCTTCGCCAGCCAGTGGACGCCGAGCATCAAGGTGCGCGTGGTGTTGTCGGGCATCGTGCTGGCGGGTTGCTGCGTGGTGGCGCTGGGTGCTTCGGCGGATTTCATTTCGCAGTTCATCGGCCTGATTCTGGCGCTGTTGCTGGTGTTGGTGCCGTGGGCCTCGATCAACCTGATCGACTTTTACCTGATCAAGCGTCGTCGCTATGACATCGCTTCGATCTTCCGCGCTGACGGCGGCATCTACGGTCGCCTCAACCTGCACGCGATCATCGCTTACTTCATCGGCATCATCGTGCAGTTGCCATTCGCCAATACGTCGCTGTATGTCGGACCGTACGCCAATCTGGTGGACGGCGCGGACCTGTCGTGGCTGGTGGGGCTGGTGGTGACGTGTCCGTTGTATTACTGCCTCGCTACGCGAAGCCAGGCGCAGGAAAGCCGTTCGGTGGAGCTCGGCTACACCGACTGATCTAATGGAATGCTGACGCTTATGTAGGAGCGAGCCTGCTCGCGATGGACGTCAACGATAACGCGTGCTTACCGGTTAAACGCGGCGCACTTGAGTCCTTCGCGAGCAGGGCTCGCTCCTACATAAGCGTCAGCACATCGACCGCTCAGGTTTGCTTGAACACATTCAGGCCGCGTTGTACCGCCGGCCTGGCTTCGACCGTGTCGAACCAGCGCGAAAGTTGCGCAAGCTCTTTCCATTCCAGCCGGTCACGGAACGCTGTGACGATGGTGAACGCCGAAATGTCGGCCATGGAGAACTGCGCTCCGGCCATGAATTCGTCCGTCAAAAAACTTTCCGCGTAGGTCAGTTGCTCGATCACCCGCAGATCGATGATCGCCGCCGCCTTGTCTTGCCCCGCCTGGTGCAGAAAAAACGCGGCATGGCTGGGGGCGATGACATCGGTCACGAAAAAGAAATAGCGGTCAATCACCCGGATACGCTCAGGTCCGGGCTGCGCCGGCGCCAGTCGTCCCGGCGCCTTGGCATCGGCGTACTGGATGATGGCGTTGGACTGATTGATGATCAGCGCCGGCGTGGTCCCGTGGTCGATCAGGGTCGGGACTTTTCCGGCCGGGTTCAGCGCCAGGAAGGCCGGGCCATGGTGTTCCTTCGCATACAGGTCGAGCCTGCGTGCGGTGTAGGCGATGCCGGATTCTTCCAGGGCAATCGCGGCCCGCAGGCTGTTGCCGGTGTTGGCGCCGTACAGTTCGATTTGATCGTTCATGGGTCATTGCTCTTGTCGGGACACAGGCAGCCACGGAACACTGCCAATGATGTCAGTCTGATGAAAATCCGCCGCACCGATATGCAAAAACAGTGATCGTCCATACCCCTGCGCGACAAGCCTTATCCCCCCACGAAAACTACTTTCACTGCGTTTGATAATAGCCTCTTGAAATGTTTCAAGCGTTTCACAAGCCATTCATCGAAGCCTCGCGATCTTGTTATTGGTGTAATGCGTAATAGGCAGTAAACAGGCTGCGCAGGCATCGGCAGTCTGGACTTACCGGGGATTGATTGCCCCACTGCACCGATCAAGGCGGACAGGTATTTTGGCCGCATCGATCTCCTTTTGGCCTGCCTCACACTGTGAGCCGGCGCCGCCGTCAGCAAGAATCAGACGCGGGTTGCCGAGTCGGCAACCCAAGGTCAAATCACAACCAGAAGCTTCACTTCCTTACCCTTGGCTATTTTCAAGATTGCTGCCGTGTACAGAACATAAAAACCATCCAACTCACGCCACACTTGGGGAAATGATCCATGGACTCAATGAAACGCATACTGGGCGCCAGCGTTTGCGGACTGTCGCTGCTGGCCAGCGCGGTGCACGCCGAACAGCAAGAATTGCGGGTGTACAACTGGGCGGACTACATCCTGCCGTCCGTGCCCAAGGATTTCGCCAGGGACACCGGGATCAAGGTGACCTGGGACACCTTCGACACCAACGAGTCCCTGGAAGCCAAGCTGCTGACCGGCAACTCGGGCTACGACCTGGTGGTGCCATCGAACCAGTTCATCGAAACCCAGATCAAGGCGGGCGTGTTCCAGAAACTCGACAAGTCCAGGTTGCCGAATTGGTCGCACCAGGACCCGGCCCTGCTCAAGCTGCTGGACAAGAACGACCCGGGCAACCTGTACGGCGTGCCCTACATGTACGGCACCGTGCTGATCGGCTTCAACCCGGCCAAGGTCAAGGCGGCGCTGGGCGAGAATGCGCCGGTGGACAGCTGGGACCTGGTGTTCAAGCCCGAGAACATGGAGAAGCTCAAGGCCTGTGGCGTCGCCATGCTCGACTCGCCGTCGGAGATCCTGCCGCTGGCCCTGCATTACCTGGGGCTGGACCCGAATAGCCAGAACCCCGATGACTACGAAAAAGCCAAGGCGCTGATGCTCAGGGTTCGCCCTTACGTCACCTACTTCAACTCCGCCAAGTACATGACCGACATTGCCAATGGCGATATCTGCGTGGCCATCGGTTACTCCGGCAGCTTCTATCAATTCGGCAATCGCGCCAAAGAGGCGGGTAACGGCGTGGTCGTCGACTGGCGCCTGCCGAAAGAAGGCGCGCCGATCTGGTTCGACACCTTCGCCATTCCGAAAAGCGCGAAGAACGTCACCGAGGCCCACGAATTCCTCAACAACCTGCTGGACCCGAAAGTCATCGCGCCGATCAGCGACTTCCTCGGTTACCCGAATGCCAACAAGGACTCGCTGGCGCTGATCGACAAGGACATCACCGGCAACCCGAATCTGACACCGACCAGCGAGGCATTGAAGACGCTGTACGTCGTGCAGCCATTGCCGCAAAAGCTCGAGCGGGTACGCACGCGCGTGTGGACCAGCATCAAGTCCGATCAGTAACACAGGGAGTATGGGTGTACACAAAACCTGTGCTCGACACAAAAAACTGTGGGAGCGAGCCTGCTCGCGAAGGCGTAGTGTCAGTCAATGCATGTGTCGACTGATCCACCGCCTTCGCGAGCAGGCTCGCTCCTACAGGTTTTGTGTACATCCATGGCTCTGTGCAGGACTCAGCGAAAAAACTCCCCCGGTGTTTCGCCGAACTGTTGTCGGAAGGCCGCGATAAACGCCGACGTCGAGTCGTAGCCACAAGCCAATGCGACATCGGTCACCCGCTCGCCCTGTTCCAGTGGCGTCAGGGCGCCGAGCAGGCGCAAGCGCTGACGCCAGGCGCGAAAGGTCAGGCCGGTGTCGCGCAGGAACAGGCGACTGAGGGTTTTCTCGGTGACGCCGAATTGGTCGCTCCAGTGACTGAGCGTGGTCTGTTGCTCCGGGTGCGACTCCAGGCTTTGAGCGATCTGCCGCAATCGGCTGTCCTGGGGCAGGGGCAGCATCAAATCGATCTGCGGCGCCTCAGCCAACTGATCCAGAATCACCTGGGCCAACCGACCGTGCGGACCGTTCTGATCGTATTCCACCGGAACCTGACTGAAGGCACGGATCAACTCGCGCAACAAATCGCTGACCCCCAAGACATGACAGCCCGGCTGCGCCCACGTCGAGACGCTGCAGTCGATGTACAGGCTGCGCATTTCCGTGCGCGGCGAGCTGAATACCCGGTGCGGCATGCCCGCCGGAATCCACACCGCGCGCTCCGGCGGGGCGACGAAACGCCCGACGCCGGTCTGTATTTCGAGCACGCCCTGAATTGCATAGGAAAGCTGCACCCACGGATGGCTATGGCGCCGGGTCAGTGCGCGATTGGGCAGCGATTCGGTACGGCCGTAGAGTGGCCGTGGCAGGCTGGACAGCCCGGGAATACTGCGCCGGATACTTTTGTCATGTCCTTTAGGCGGCATCTGCTGGCTCATCGGCGTTAGTCGGTAATATCCAGTCACGTTAGAGTCGCTTCCACGTACTGGCAACCCCCGGATGACCAAACCCATGACCCGCCCCCGTCTGTTACCCGACAACTTCACCCTGACCCTGATCGGCGTGGTGACGCTCGCCAGCCTGCTGCCCGCCAGCGGTCAGGTCGCGGTCGGTTTTGGCTGGCTGACCAACATCGCCATTGCGCTGCTGTTTTTCCTGCATGGCGCCAAGCTGTCTCGCGAGTCGATCATTGCCGGTGCCGGGCACTGGCGCCTGCATGTTCTGGTGTTCAGCCTGACCTTCGTGCTGTTTCCGTTGCTCGGCCTGGCGCTAAAACCGCTGTTGTCGCCGCTGATCGGCAACGACCTGTACATGGGTATGCTTTACCTGTGTGCGCTGCCCGCTACGGTGCAATCGGCGATTGCCTTTACTTCGCTGGCACGGGGCAACATCCCGGCGGCGATTTGCAGCGCGGCAGCATCCAGCCTGTTCGGGATTTTCCTCACGCCATTGCTGGTGACCCTGCTGCTCAATGTGCACGGCGAAGGCACCTCGACCCTCGACGCCATCCTCAAGATCAGCGTGCAACTGCTGCTGCCGTTCATTGCCGGGCAAATCGCGCGGCGCTGGATCGGCAACTGGGTGGCGCGCAACAAGAGCTGGTTGAAGTTCGTTGACCAGGGTTCGATTTTGCTGGTGGTCTACGGCGCGTTCAGCGAGGCGGTGATCGAGGGGCTCTGGCAGCAGATTCCAGTGCTGGATCTGGTCGGGCTGGTGGTGGCGTGCTGCGTGGTCCTGTCGCTGGTGCTGGTGGCCTCGACCGTACTGGGCAAAGCCTTCGGCTTCAACCAGGAAGACCGCATCACCATTCTCTTCTGCGGTTCGAAGAAAAGCCTGGCAACCGGCGTGCCCATGGCCCAGGTGCTGTTTGCCGGTAGCACCATTGGTGTGCTGATCCTGCCGCTGATGCTGTTCCACCAGATTCAATTGATGGTCTGTGCGGTGCTGGCGCAGCGTTTTGCCAAGCGGCCGGAATCGATTCCGGAACTGATGGCTCAGGTTGACCCTTGATTTGCCAGCCGTGGCGGCTCGAGTGAGCCGCCACGGTTTTATCGGTCAGCCCTTGTCAGCGACCAATGGCGGGGTACGCGGCGGGATCATGCGTTTGTTCCCGGTCGACTCGAACGCCGATGCCAGGTGCAGCAGCGACGAGTCGTCATAGGCGCGCCCGGCAAACGTCAGGCCGACCGGCATGCCGATGTCCGGCATCACGCCCATCGGCACGGTGACTGTCGGCACGCCGAGGTGGCGGATGGCGAGGTTGCCGTTGGCGACCCATACGCCGTTGCTCCAGGCGATATCCGCCGATTGCGGATCGACATCGGCATTCGCCGGGCCCACGTCGGCAACCGTCGGGAACAGCACTGCGTCGAGACCCAGGCGATCCATCCAGTCTTCCAGATCGATCTTTCGGGTTTTCTCCAGTCCGCGCAGGCCGTCCGGCAACGTGCTGATCTGGTCCCACGGGGTGATGCCGCGTTCGGCCATGCGCACGTATTCGTCCATGCCGGCGGCCAGGTCGCCCTCGCGGTTGGGCAGGGTGCCCGGATCGTGAGGGAAGATCTGCGGGCCGTCGACATCGACCAGACGGTTGAGTTTCGGGTCGCCGTTGGCCTGCAGGAAATCATCGAACGCCCAGGCGGTCAGGTCCCACAGTTCATGGTGTAAAAATTCCTTGGAGACAATGCCGCGATTGAACACGGTCGGCGCGCCAGGACGATCGCCTTCGCAATTGGAAACCAGCGGGAAATCCACGTCGATCACTTCGGCACCCGCGTCTTCGAGGGCCTTGCGTGCCTGTTCCCAGAGCCCGATCACCGAAGGACGGGTGTGGATGCGCTGGCCGGTCGGGCCACCGATGCCTGGCGCTTCAGAGGTGCCGGCTTCAGGGTCGGCGTTGATGTACATGCGTGGAATGCCGAACTTCTTGCCTTTGAGCGCATCGCTGTTGGCGGCCAGCGCCGCGTAGGATTTGGGGCGCACCAGGGACGAGCTCGGGATCGGCACCCAGGGTTGCAGGCGCCACAGATCGCCACGGGTGTCCGGGTCATCGGCGACCACCACGTCGAGCACTTCGAGCAGGTCGGCCATGGTCCGGGCAAACGGCACGACCACGTCCATGGTCGGGGTCAACGGCCAGTTGCCGCGCACCGAGATCACTCCGCGCGAAGGGGTGTAGGCGCACAAGCCATTGTTCGAGGCCGGTCCGCGACCGCTCGACCAGGTTTCTTCCGCCAGGCCGAAGGCCGCGAAACTCGCGGCAGTGGCAGTACCCGCGCCGTTCGACGAACCGGAGGCGAAAGGGGCGGTGAGGTAGTCAGCGTTGTACGGGCTCTCGGCACGGCCGTAGACGCCGCGCTGCATCCCGCCGTTGGCCATCGGCGGCATGTTGGTCTTGCCCAGGCAGATCGCCCCGCCAGCGCGCAGGCGCTCGATGGTGAACGCGTCGCGATAGGCAGCCAGGTCCTTGAAGGCCGGGCTGCCGGATGCAGCGGTGAGGCCCTTGACCAGATAGCTGTCCTTGGCGGTGTAAGGGATGCCGTCCAGCGGGCCCAGCGTCTGGCCCTTGGCGCGACGGGCGTCGGACGCCTGCGCTTCGGCGAGCGCCTCGGGGTTGCGCACCACGACCGCGTTCAGCGCGGTTGGCGTTTCGGGGCCGTCGTAGGCGTCGATCCGCGCGAGATAAGCCTGGACCAGTTCAACCGAGGTGGTCTGGCCGGATTCGAGCGCGGCGCGCAGCTCGGCAATGGAAACTTCGGTAACTTCGATCATGCTGCCACCGCCGCTTGCAGGTGGAGGGTCCCAAACACTTCACTTTTCTCGAAATGGACTTTCATATCGTTATTCTCGTTGCACTGTGTGGCACGACAGGGTCGGGTGTTAAAAATACTGAGCACTATTTAGCATTAAACCGGGATTATAGGAATCTGTTGTCCAATTTATCTTACAGGCGACAGAAAAAAGGCCACCACAACCCGACGTTGTGGTGGCCCGAGGGTGACTCATTATAGTGGCCCGCGCGCGCAGGCCAATGGCTCAGTGAGCGCCGGCGGCCTTGTTCAGGTCGCTTTCAGCCCATTCGGTGTAGACGCAGGCATCGGCGGTGGCCCAGCGCACCCGCACCGGGTCGCCGGCCTTGAGCGGCATGCCAGCGGCGGACAGTGCCTTGACCGTCATCGAGGTGCCGCCCGCAGTGACCACGCTGCAGGTCTGGCTTTCGCCGAGAAACAGCACTTCCACGACCTTGGCCGAGACTTCGTTCCAGCCGGCGGCCAGGGGTTCCTGCGCAGCTTGCTCGACACTCAAGGCCAAGGCTTTTTCCGGACGCACCATCAGCAAAACATCTTGATCAGTCTGCAACCCTGCGGTCAGGCGAATCGACAACGGCTGCCCTTCGAAGCTCGCCACCGCATTACCCTGGGCTTTGAGCTTGAGGAAGTTCGAGTTGCCGAGGAACGAGGCGACAAAGGCGTTCGGCGGATTCTGGTACAGGTCATAGCCGCTGCCCAGGCCGACGATTTTGCCGTGGCTGAAAATCGCAATGCGCTGGGACAGGCGCATGGCTTCTTCCTGGTCGTGGGTCACGTAGACGATGGTGATGCCCAGGCGTCGATGCAGCTGGCGCAGTTCATCCTGCAAGTCTTCACGCAGTTTCTTGTCCAGTGCACCGAGGGGTTCGTCCATCAGCAGGATGCGTGGTTCGTAAACCAACGCGCGGGCGATAGCGACTCGTTGCTGCTGGCCACCGGACAGTTGCGAAGGGCGGCGATGGGCGAACTGCTCAAGTTGCACCAGCTTGAGCATCGCATCGACCCGGCGCTCGCGTTCGGCAGTGGCCAGTTTGCGGATGGCCAACGGGAAGGCGATGTTGTCGCGTACCGACAGATGCGGGAACAGTGAGTAGCGCTGGAACACCATGCCGATGTCGCGCTTGTGCGGCGGCACGTTGACCAGGGACTGGCCGTTGACCAGGATCTCGCCGCTGCTCGGGGTTTCGAAGCCGGCCAGCATCGACAGCGTGGTGCTTTTGCCCGAGCCGCTGGAGCCGAGGAAGGTGAGGAATTCACCGTCCTTGATGTCCAGCGAGATGTTGTCCACGGCGGCGAAGTCGCCGTAGTGCTTGTTCAGGTTACGCAGGCTGACCAGGGGCTTGTCATTTTGCTGCGCGGAATCTTTGATCACTGCACTCATGTCGTACTCCTGGCGCTCAAGCGCTGATTTCGTTGCGCCGGCGCAGAGCGGCGGCGATCACCATGACCAACACCGAGAGGCCGATCAGCAGCGTCGAAGCGACGGCGATCACGGGCGTCAGGTCCTGGCGCAGGGTGGTCCACATTTTCACGGGGAGGGTTTGCAGGGTCGGGCTGGCCATCATCACGCTCAACACCACTTCATCCCACGAGACGAGAAAGGCGAAGAGGGCGCCGGCCACCATGCCCGGACGGATCGCCGGGAAGGTCACCTTGAACACCGCTTGCAGGCGCGAGGCGCCGCAGATCACCGCCGCATCCTCGATCGACTGATCGAACAGCTTCAGCGAGTTGATGATCGAGATGATGGTGAACGGCAACGCGACGATGACGTGGCTGACCACGAACGCGAACATGGTCCCGGTGTAGCCGAGTTTCAGGAACAGCGCGTACACCGCCACGGCGATGATCACCAGCGGCACGATCATCGGCAGGGTGAACAGGCCGTAGAGCATTTCCCGGCCGGGGAAGCGACCACGCACCAGGGCGAACGCGGTGGGCAGGCCCAAAGCGACGGCGAAGAAGGTGGTCAGTACCGCGACTTTCAGGCTGGCCATGGCGGCGTTCATCCAGTCGGCGTTGGAGAAGAACTGGCCGTACCATTTCAGTGTCCAGCCCGGCGGCGGGAACACCAGCCATTGCGATGAGCCGAACGACAGCAGCACGATGAACACGATCGGCAACAGCAGGAACAGCCCGATCAGCCCGGTGGTGGCATACAGGCCGAAGCGCATGCGCCGGCTCATGGCATTGGGGGTCAGGAGCATGACGGCTTACCTCGCGTTGCTGGCGCCAACCGGGGATTCCGGCTGGAGCTTCAGGTAGAAGTAGAACAGCACCAGCGTGATCACGATCAGCAACGCGGCGCCGGCACTCGCCAGGCCCCAATTGAGGAACGACTGCACCTGCTGAATGATGAACTCGGGCAGCATCATGTTCTGCGCACCGCCCAGCAGCGCCGGGGTCACGTAGTAACCAAGGGACATCACGAACACCATCAGGCCGCCGGAGAACAGCCCCGGCCGGCACAGCGGCAGGAACACCCGGAAGAAGTTGGTCCAGGGGCTGGCGCCGCAGATGGAACCTGCCTGCAGGATCATCGGGTCGATGGCCTGCATGGTCGCCTGCAACGGCAGCACGATGAACGGGATCATGATGTAGCTCATGCCGATTACCACGCCGGTGAGGTTGTGCACCATCTCCAGCGGTTGATCGATGATGCCCATGGCCATCAGCGCCTTGTTGATCACCCCGGAGGCTTGCAGCAACACAAGCCAGGAGTAGGTGCGGGCGAGCAGGCTGGTCCACATCGACAGCAGCACGATGTTCAGGATCCAGCGACCCCAGCCACGCGGCACCAGGGTGATCGCCCAGGCCAGCGGGAAGCCCAGCAGCAGGCTGAACAGCGTCACCAGGCCGGCCACCGAGAAGGTGTTGAGCAAGACCCGGGCATAGGCCGAGTTGGCGAACAGTTGCTCGTAGTTGCCCAGGCCCGGCACCGGTTCCAGCACGCCGCGCAACAGCAGGCCAATCAACGGCGCGAGGAAGAACAGGCCGAGGAACAGCAGGGCGGGGATCAGGTTGCCCGATCCGCGCCAGCGCTGGGCCAGGCTCGGCGATTGCGTCATCGTAGCCGCCTTGCCGGCAGCGCCTGGGGCGCTCCCGACTGACGTGGAGGGACGGGATGCGGTTGCCGTCATTTTCATTTGACCAGCCATTCGTTCCACCGTGTCGCGATGGCCGGACCGTTCTTGGCCCAGTACGCGAAATCAAGAGTGATCTGATCCTTTGCGTAGGCGGTCGGCAGGTTTGGGGCCAGCACTGAGTCCAGGCGCTGCACGCTGTCGACGTTGACCGGGGCGTAGGCGGTCAGGTTGGAGAAGTCCGCCTGGCCCTTGGCACTGCTGGCGTTGGCCAGGAACTTCATCGCCGCGTCCTTGTTTTTCGAACCCTTGGGAATGACCAGGATGTCGGCCATGACCAGGTTTTGCTTCCAGCTTACGCCGACCGGGGCGCCGTCTTCTTGCAGGGCGTGAATCCGGCCGTTCCAGAACTGGCCCATGCTCGCTTCACCGGAGGCCAGCAGCTGCTGCGACTGCGCGCCGCCACCCCACCAGACGATGTCTTTCTTGATGGTGTCGAGTTTTTTGAAGGCGCGGTCCAGGTCCAGCGGGTAGAGCTTGTCGGCAGGCACACCATCGGCCAGCAGCGCCAGTTCGAGCACGCCAGGGCTTGGCCATTTGTACAGGGCGCGTTTGCCAGGGTAGGTCTTGGTGTCGAACAGCGCGGACCAGTCCTGAGGCTTGCTGGCGCCGAGCTTGCCTTCGTTGTAGCCGAGGACGAAAGAGAAGAAGAACGAACCGACGCCGTGATCGCTGACGAAGCGCGGGTCGATCTTGTCGCGTTCAATGACTTTGAAATCGAGGGGTTCGAGCAAGCCTTCGGCGGCGGCGCGCAGGGCGAAGTCGGCTTCGACGTCGACCACGTCCCATTGCACGTTGCCGCTTTCGACCATGGCCTTGAGTTTGCCGTAGTCGGTCGGGCCATCCTGCACCACGGAGATGCCGCTGGCCTTGCTGAACGGGTCGGCCCAGGCCTGCTTCTGCGCATCCTGGGTGCTGCCGCCCCAACTCACGAAGTTGACGCTTTCAGCCGCCAGCAATGCCTGGCTGGTCACGCTCAACAGTCCCGCAAAAAGAACCGCGGTCGCACGTTTGTTCAACACCATTTTCACGCCCTCATTGTTGTGTTTATGAGCGGGGCTTTCGAGTGCCCGCCTATCGGGAGCATCAGTCCGTCGAGTCAGTGCTGACTGTTCGGTCTATGGAATATCATATTATGGTATTCCAAACTTTGTGCAAGCACTTTGCCGTACCGGCTATCAGCCGAAACACGATTATTTGGATGTGTTGATTGAACCGGGCTTGACTGGCAATGCATCCCTTGTGGGAGCGAGCCTGCTCGCGAAGAGGCCGGTACATTCGACATCTTCATTGGCTGACACTCCGTCTTCGCGAGCAGGCTCGCTCCCACAGGGGAATTGCATTCAGCCCAAAATCACGCGGTGAACGGAATACTCTCCACCACTTCCAGGTCATACCCGGTCAAGCCCGCATATTTCAGCGGCGGGCCGAGGTGGCGCAGCTTGCCGATACCCAGGTTCTGCAGGATCTGCGCTCCAGTGCCCACTTCCGAATAAATCCGCGACTGCGAACGGCTGAACTGCCGTGGCGGCTGGGTCAATTGCGGTACGCGTTCGAGCAACGCCTGCGAGGATTCGTGATTGGCCAGCACCACCACCACGCCGTGGCCTTCGGCGGCGACGCGCTGCAAGGCGGCCCACAACGTCCAGTTGGTCGGCCCGCTGTATTCGGCGCCGACCAGGTCGCGCAACGGGTCAATCACATGCACCCGCACTAGCGTTGGCTCTTCGCGACGCAAATCGCCCATGACCATGGCCATGTGGACACCGCCTTCGATGCGATCCTCAAAGGTGATCAGACGAAAGGTGCCATGTACAGTCGGCAGGTCGCGTTCACCGATGCGCACGATGGTGTGTTCGGTGCTCAGGCGATAGTGGATCAGGTCGGCGATGGTGCCGATCTTGATCCCGTGCTTGCGTGCGAACACTTCCAGATCGGGACGGCGGGCCATGGTGCCGTCGTCGTTCATCACTTCGACGATCACCGAGGCGGGCGAATGGCCGGCCAGGCGGGCCAGGTCGCAACCGGCTTCGGTATGGCCGGCACGGGTCAGCACGCCGCCTTCCCGGGCGCGCAGCGGGAAGATATGGCCGGGTTGCACGATGTCGGCGGGGCCGGCATGGGCGGCGACGGCTGCGGCCACAGTGCATGCCCGATCCGCAGCGGAGATGCCGGTGGTCACACCGACGGCGGCCTCGATGGACACGGTGAAGGCAGTGCTGAACACGCTGCCATTGCTTGGCACCATCTGCTCCAGGCCCAGGCGTTTGCAGTGCTCGTCGGTCAGGGTCAGGCAGATCAGGCCGCGGGCTTCACGGGCCATGAAACTGATCGCCTCGGGTGTGCAGCAATCGGCGGCCAGCAACAGGTCGCCTTCGTTTTCCCGGTCTTCATCGTCCACCAGCAGGACCATTTTGCCGAGGCGGTAATCTTCGATGATTTCTTCGATGCTGTTGAAGGCCATGCTGGAGTCTCGGTATTTGTTGGATTGGTAATGTGGTATACCATAATACAAAATAAACCGAGAGGTCACTATGAAGGCGTACTGGATTGCTCACGTGGATGTCACCGACCCCGATCAATACAGCCAATACACCCGGCGGGCGCCGCAGGCGTTTGCGCTGTACGGCGGTCGGATTCTCGCGCGAGGTGGGCGCAGTGAGGCGATGGAAGGCCGCTCGACGCCGCAGCGCAGTGTGGTGATCGAGTTTGATTCCTATGAGCAGGCGGTGGCTTGTTATCGGTCCGAGCAATATCAGGAGGCGCGCGGGTACCGTGAGGGGGTGGCCGTGGCAGAGGTCATCATCGTCGAAGGTATGGCACCGGCATAACGAACACCGCATCACCCTGTAAGAGCTGCCGAAGGCTGCGATCTTTTGATCTTGTTTGTCAGGAATAACGCCAACAGATCGCAGCCTCGTTGCACTCGACGCGATGAGGGCCTGCCAGCCAACCATTCTTCACAGCTGGTCTGGCATTCCTCGCCCCCCCGAACCGAAAACTTCTACCCCGGCAATTTCAGCTCCGCACACAACCCGCCACCTTCACGATTGCTCAAGGTCAACGACCCTCCAATGGCAATTGCCAATTGCTGGGCAATTGCCAGTCCCAGCCCGGTGCCGCCGGTGCTGCGGTTGCGGGAGTTCTCAACGCGATAGAACGGTTCCATCACTTGCTTGAGTTCTTCTTCGGCGATGCCCGGGCCGCGGTCGAGGATCTTGATCGACAGGTTGCCATCGGCCTGTTTTTCCACTTGCAACTCGGCAGCACCGGCAAATTTCAATGCGTTGTCCGTGAGGTTGACCAGCACCCGGCGCAAGGCGTGGGGGCGGGTGTCGATAACGGTGGTGCTTTTGCCTTCGAGCTGCACGTCCTTGCCCATGTCCTGGTAGTCGAACACCAGGCTGTCGAGGAACGAGTCGAGGTCGGTGCGGCGGCTTTCTTCGGTGGCGCCGTGGATGCTGCGGGCGTAGGCGACACCTTCGCGGACCAGGTGTTCCATCTCGCCCAGATCGTTCAACAGTTTGTCTTTTTCGCTGGAGTCGTCCATGAACTCGGCGCGCAGTTTCATGCGGGTGATCGGGGTTTGCAGGTCGTGGGAAATCGCCGCGAGCAACTGCATGCGTTCCTTCAGGTACGCCGCGATGCGTGCCTGCATCGAGTTGAAGGCCTTGGCGGCGTGGGCGACTTCGGTTGGGCCTTTTTCGTCCAGGAGCACGGGATGAGCGTTGGGGTCCAGGGTTTCAACGGCACCGGCGAGACGGGTGAGGGGGCGGATGGCGATTCTGACCGCCAGCCAGGAACAGGCCAGCATCAGCGCCAGTTGCCCGAGCAGCACGATGGGCAGCCAGGGCGACAACGGGACCATCGCCGGGCGGACGTCGATGGTCAGCGGGCTGCCATCCGCCAGGTTCAAGTGCACTTGAAAATGTTTTTTCGGCCCGGGGATGTCGGTAAAGGTCATCGGGTAATCGTGGCCGATGGCGTCTTTGATCGAGGCAATGGCAATGGGTGCATCGGGCATGTCGGTGCGGATGGGCGTGCCCGACGAACCCTCATTGAGCATGTAGCTGTGATTGCGCCGCTCCAGTTGTTTGAGCCAAGCGGCTCGCTCATCGGCGGGCAAGCGGTCGAGGATGGCAACGGAGGTGGAAACGTCGGTTTCCAGGTTGCCGAGCATGGTGTTTTTCGAGGATTCGTAGCGCTCGTAATATTGC
Source organism: Pseudomonas sp. GV085 (assembly GCF_003050925.1). Lineage (GTDB taxonomy): Bacteria > Pseudomonadota > Gammaproteobacteria > Pseudomonadales > Pseudomonadaceae > Aquipseudomonas. Next base: position 249,702 of record NZ_QAOV01000008.1, read on the forward strand.
GCACCGAAGGACAGCGCCTGGGCGAGGATCAGGCCGATCAGGAAAATCAGCGACAGCCGCGAGGCCAGGGTCCGCGGCCAATGTAGCGCCTGGGTCATGATTGATCGCCCAGGATTTCCACCGGCAGGGAGAACACATAGCCTTCGCTGCGCACGGTCTTGATGTAGGCCGGTTCGCGGGCGTCATCCAGCAGGCGCTGGCGCAGGCGACTGACCAGCAAGTCGATGGAGCGGTCGAACAGGTCGGCGTCGCGGCCCTGGGTCAGGTTGAGCAATTGATCGCGGTTGAGCACCCGTTGCGGGTGGTCGAGAAACACCCGCAGCAATCGATATTCGGCACCGCTCAGGGCCACCATGGTGCCGTCTTCATCGAGCAGGTGGCGGGCCGAGGTGTCCAGGCGCCAGCGGCCGAAGGCCAACAAGCGGCTGGCTTCGGTCACTACCAGGTTCGGCGGCAGCATGCGGGTGCGCCGCAGCACCGCGTTGATCCGCGCCAGCAGTTCACGGGCAGCGAACGGCTTGACCAGATAGTCGTCGGCGCCCATTTCCAGACCGAGGATGCGATCGGTTTCATCGTTGCGGGCGGTGAGCATCAGCACTGGCGTAGTCTTGTGTTTGCCGGCGCGCAATTCGCGGCACAACAGCAAGCCATCGTCCCCCGGCATCATGATGTCGAGCACGATCAGGTCCACCGGGGTGGTTTCCAGAAAAGCGCGCATCTGCCGTCCATCCGCCACGACGGTAGTGCGCAGGCCGTTCTTCTTCAGGTAGTTGCCCACCAGTTCGCGGATTTCGCGGTCATCGTCGACGATGAGGATGTGATCAACATGATCCATTGGGCCAAACCTCTGATAAATGGGGAATGCCGCACAGTCTATCGAGCCTGGGCGGGCTCGCCTGCCGTCCTTTGTATTGCAGTGTATCTGGCTTGCCTGAGGATACACACGAAGGCAAAAAAGCCGATTTCCAGCGGTTTTGTATGGCTGTGTATCCAGGCACCGTTCTGATACGCAGCGATTGATTCACGCCGATTCCCGACACAGACGAGATACCTCGCAGGCTTTTAATAGGTTCCATCGAGGCAAACCAGAGCGCCTCGGATCAACCAACGATCAACCTGTTGAAACCTTGAGGGACTCGCCATGAACACCAGAGCCATCTACGCCGCCTGCCTGTTTGCCGCCCTGAACATCTGCACCTTGTCGGCCCGTGCCGAAGCCGATGTTGCTCCGAAAACCTACACCTACGGCACCCAACTTGACATCAGGAAAGTGGTGTCGCTGACCGAGGACGCTACACCTTCCTGCGGCGTGGTGAATGCGCGGTTGACCTACCTCGACACCCAGTCGAAATCCCAGGTGCTCGATTACCGCAAATTCGCCGACAACTGCAACTCGGAAAACTGAGTGTCGCGCCCAACGACCGCTTAATCCATTTGAATCAGGAAGGACATCATGAACAACGTTTCCCGCATTTTGACCGCCATCACCTTTTCCGTCGCCGGTGCGGCGGCCCATGCCAACGCGGCTGTCGAGCAAAGCGTCTGCACCAGCAACACTTGCTTCCAGCTCACACCGGTGGCGGAGAAGGGCACCCATGACTTCCTTGCGCAAGACGGCTCCAGCCGCACGCCGCAAGGGCAGTTGCTGGATGAACAGACCGCTTGAGAACACCCCCGACCCACTGTAGGAGCGAGCCTGCTCGCGATAGCGATAGATCAGTCAACGATGTGTCGCCTGACCGTACGCCATCGCGAGCAGGCTCGCTCCTACAGTGGTGATGTGTTGCCCTTTAATTTGCATCAGGTGATCCCATGTTACTCATCGCTTTCCTGGGCGGCATATTGACCGTCCTCAGCCCGTGCATCCTGCCGGTCGTGCCATTCCTGTTTGCCGGGGCCGACCGCACACGTTCCTCGATCCTGCTCACCCTCGGCGGCATGGTCCTGACCTTCGCCCTGGTCTCCAGCCTGGCCGTGGTCAGCAGTGAGTGGGTGATTCAGGCCAGCAACACCGGCCGCCACGTTGCCCTGTTCGTGATGGTGCTGTTCGCTCTGTCGCTGATCTCCACCCGGGTCGGTGACTGGCTGGCGCGGCCCTTCGTGCTGCTGGGCAATCGCATCGACCCGAACTCGCGCAAAATGTCCGGGCCACTGGCTTCGATCATGATCGGTGTCGCCACCGGGTTGCTCTGGGCACCGTGCGCCGGGCCGATCCTCGGGGTGATTCTGACCAGCGCCATGCTGCAGGGCGCGAACGCCGGCACCAGTCTGTTGTTGGTGGCCTATGGCGCGGGCAGTGCGCTGTCCCTGGGCACCCTGATCTTTGCCGGTCGCGGCCTGGTCAATCGCTTGAAACCGTCTATTCCGGTTACGGGCTGGTTGCGCCGTGGCGCCGGGGTTGCGGTGCTGGCCGGCGCGGCGGTGATTGCAACGGGGGCCAACGACCTGTTGCTGGCCAATACTTCTTCGCAAGGTGTCAGCAGTGTCGAGAAGGGCGTGCTGGAGACCGTGCCGAAAGTCGTCGATTACCTGGTCAGCAAGGTCAAGGCCGACAGCACCATGGGCAACGCCCAGGGCGCCATGCCGTCGCTGTCCGGCGCAGTGGACTGGCTCAACTCGCCCGCCCTGACCAACGAAGCGCTGAAAGGCAAAGTGGTGCTGGTGGACTTCTGGACCTTCGACTGCATCAACTGCAAGCACACCCTGCCGTACGTGAAGGACTGGGCGAAGAAATACGAAAAGGACGGACTGGTGGTGATCGGCGTGCACACGCCCGAATACGGCTTTGAACGGATCATCGACAACGTCAGGAACAAGGTGAAGGAGTACGGCATCACCTACCCGGTGGCGATCGACAACAACTACGCGATCTGGCGCAACTTCGACAACCAGTACTGGCCGGCGCACTACCTGATCGATGCCAAGGGGCAGGTGCGTTACACCCACTTCGGTGAAGGCAGCTACGACACGCAGGAACAAATGATTCAGCAGTTGCTGGAGGAGGCCAGGGCCGGCGCGCCAGCGGCGTAATCCACTCGATCAATGGCTCACAGGTCCCGAGCCATGAGCCATTGATCTTTTTCCCGCGCTTCAAAACGCTCCAGCAGCACCCAGCCGCGCTTTGCGTAATAAGCACTCTGGTCCTGAGTGTGCAGGTAGATCCTCTTCTCGCCGCTGGCTTTGGCTTGCGCGCAACGTGGAGTCTCCGGACGATCGGGCAGGGTTGGGCGACGATCGGGCAGGACGCCAACGCCGGTGAGGGCGATAGTTTGCCCACAGGGTGAGTGCCGCCCTGCCATCCAGAACAAGAAAAGAGAGGTTGCCATGCCGAAGTTCGTGATTGAACGCGATATCCAGGGCGCTGGAGCATTGTCGGAAAGGGATTTGAAAGCCGCTTCGCAAAAGTCCTGCCGGGCGTTGCGTGAGTTGCCAGAGGTGCAGTGGCTGCAGAGTTATGTCACCGGTGACAAACTCTATTGCGTGTACATCTCGCCGAGCGAGGAACAGATCCAGGAGCACGCCAGGCTGAGCGGTTTTCCTGCCAACCGCATTTCCCGGGTCATGAACATCATCGACCCGACAACGGCGGAGTAACCGCGGCCGGACCCGATTCGTGTTGGGCGGGCGACAAGTCGCTGGTGGTGCCGGCTAAATGACCTTCGCCCCACGCGCCTCCAGCAACTCGCGCAACACCGAGCGATGACAATGCGCTTCATCCTCGCAATAACAGCCCACGGCCAGGGACGTCCGGTGGGACAACGCGGCCAGCAAGTCCAGCAGCTGACTGGCAGTGGGCTGGCTCATCTCGGCCTTGAATTTGCGTCTGAACACCTCCCAGGCCTTGGCATCTTGCGCAGCCTTGGCCTTGGCCTCGGCCACCAGCTCCGCGCTGGGTGACAGCAACGGCTGCCAGACATCATAAAAATCCCGACTGGCGAATTCGGCTTTCGGTACGCCGCGGGGAGGGCGGCGTACCGTACCCAAGCGCAAACCTTCGTCAGGGTGGCGGGGTGATCCGAGTTGAACGATATGGACCGCCATGGCTACTTGTGCCTCGATTCGTCGAACCACTCCAGCGCCGTGCGCCACAGGCAGATACCCAGGAAGTACGCCGACATCAGCAGCCACAGCCCCATCACCAGCGGGTTGATCAACGGATGGTTGAGCACCAGCGACAAACTGCACAGCAACCAGATGGCCGTCACCGCAATGTTGATCGGCATGAAGCGGCGCACGCGAAACGGGTGCAGGAATTTCATCCGGCTCACGGTCAGCAGGGACAGGCCAATGACTGTAACGAAGGTGATCCACGGTGACGGGGCGATGATGTACAGGCACAGGGCAACCACGTTCCAGGCGGCAGGGAAGCCCTGGAAGTAGTTGTCCTTGCTCTTCATGTTGACGTTGCAGAAGCAGAACAGCGACGACACCAGAATCAGCGACACGCTCAGCAGCAAGGTGTAGTCCGGCAACGGGATGTAGCGGTAGATGAACAGCGCCGGGATGAACACATAGGTCAGGTAATCGATCACCAGGTCGAGGATCGAGCCATCGAAGCTCGGCAATACCGATTGCACGTTGACCTTGCGTGCCAGCGCACCGTCCAGCCCGTCGACGATCAGGGCGACACCCAGCCACAGCAGGCAATGGGTCGGTTGGTTGTCCAGCAGGGACAGGGTGGCCAGGAAAGCGGTGACCACGCCAGTGGCGGTAAAACCATGGGCACCCCATGCTTTGAGTCTGGCGATGTACAGGGTTGAAATCACGGGGGCGTTCTCCAGTGAATGAAGCAAGCCAGTTGTCACCTCGCGTACGGGGGTGGTGGCAAACCGGGTCGGGTTGCAGGTATCGACCGGGTATCCGGGAATAAGGTTCACCACCTATGAATCTTAGCTGCGCCGGCAAAAAATACCCCGGGCCAATCCGCGCTTGCGAGGGCGCGTCGACCCAACGGTGCTGGCACGTTCACCTGCGAGGTCTATCGTTGCCTGACTGGATAACCCCCCTGCAAAAGAGGACCAGCGTCTGATCAGCACTGAAATCGGGCGTCACCGCGCCGCCTCCAGGGTCGTCCGGTGGCCCTGGTCCGCACGCTGGATGGTATCGCTGGAGAGCTGTTTTTCCACAAGAATGCCGGGTAACTGGCAATCAGCGCCGCAAGGTGTTGGCGGGTCGGGATGAGAAAGTGAAGGGGATGGTCAGGAAGGGAGCTCCAGGTGGCAAGGGAGCAAGCTCCCTTGCCACCTGGGCGGGTGTTACTTGAGGAACGCCTGGAAGTCGGTGCCCAGTTTGTCGATCGCTGCCTTGAAGTCCTTGGCGGTAATCTTCTGGCTTTCGTTTTCCAGGGCGGTGCCAAACACCTTGCGCACCACTTTGGCCACGGTCTGGTTACTCTTGGCGTCAACGAACTCGGCTTCGATGAACAGGGTGGTGTCCTGGTCGCGGTGACCGGTGGCGGCCTGAGTCGCGCCGACAACGGCCGCAACGGGTACCACTTCATACCACTTCATGCCTTCGTTCTCGGCGTTCACCCCGGTAATCGCCGCCCGCATGATCAGGGACCGGGAACCCGCCGTGACGGATGAGGAAGTGGGTACTACGCGGTACTTCTGACCCAGCGAGGCCTTGGCCTTGCTGGTCATGTAGTTCTGAATGTCGGTCAGCGTCTGCTGGTTGACCCGCTCATTGGGTTTGGGGGCCGGGTACAGTTCCAGTTTGTTGAACACCACGGTGTCATAAGCATTCGGGTTCCACGAAGGGCTGACCCAGCGCATCGCGGTCCCGCCGCTCTGCGTTTCGACTTCCTGCAGATTGTTGTAGTTGGGCAGGAAGCCAGAGTATTGCGCCTTCTCCGTCACTTTCGAGGTGCAACCGCCTAGCAACAGACTGGCCAGCGCGGCGCCGACAAGCAGGTTTCGGGACAGATTCATAATGGTGTTTACTCCTTGGATGAAATCGTCGTTCTTTCGTTTACAAGACATCAGAATCGCCAGGTCATGTTGCCGCTCAGGGCTTGAATCCAGGCATTGTCGAATTGACCGGAAACTCGATTGCCCGATACGGATTTGGCCTGGTCCACCGGCATGTCGCCGAGCCAGACCATGGCCCAGCTGACGTTGATATCGGTGTCCCGGTTCAGCGCATAGGTGGCGCCTGTGGCAATGCGCCAGGATTCGCCCATCGGCACGACCACGCTACGGTTGCTGTCCGAGACGGCACTGCTGTCGTAGGCTACGCCGACGTTCCACAACCACTGCTCGGTAGCCTGGTATTGCGCGCCAAGGGACAGGTGCCAGGTGTCCTTGAAGCCGGCGTCGACCGTTGTCGATTGCGCACCAAGGGCCGTGGTGTCGACCTCCACGGCAATGTCGCCGAACTCGGACCAGTCCTGCCAGTTGGCCGAGGCCAACAGCGCCCATTGCCGGTCCAGTTGCTGGAACAGGCTCAGGGTGACGGTTTGCGGCACCTTCATGTCGAGTTCGGTGTTGGTGTTGTTGACTCTCTCGAGCAGACGTCCGTCGCCCTTCACATCGAGCCGGTCCTCGAAGTCCAGGTCGACCTGGCTGGTGTAGGTCAGGCCGATGCGCGTGCCGGGTTGCGGGGCGTAGATCACGCCGACGTTGGCGCCATAGCCCCAGGTGTTGTCCCTGTACTTGAATTGGCCGTCAGCGCGGTCGGTGAAGCCGAAAGGGGAGCGGTCGATAGCGGTGTCGGCCTTCAGCATGCCGTACATGGCCTTGATGCCCAGGCCGACCGACCACTGCTCGTTGAAGCGATAAGCCACGCTCGGTACCAGCGACAGGCCGAGCAGGCTGGAGTTCTGCGCGAAGTAGCGGCCGGACCAGTCGTTGTCGTAGTTGACTGCCAGGCCGAAGTCACCGTACTGGCCGAAACCGACGCTCCAGTGCTCGTCCAGTTCATGGCTGATGAAGAAGCTGCCACCGGGAATCGGATCGAGGGCATTGCCACTGCCGCTGCCCGGGGTGTTGGTGCCGGAGTCACGGTCGAAGCTCAAATCGCCATACAGGACCTGCAAGCCGGCGGTGATTTGCGTGCCCGGCAGGTAGCTCATGCCCGCGGGGTTGCTGGCGATGGTCGAGGGGCCTTGGGCACGGGCGGCGGCACCGGCGTTGGCGAGGCCGGCGTTATCGGTGCCGATTTCGTAGAGCATGATGCCACCGGCCCAGGCTTGCTGGCAGCACAGGGCAAGTAGCGCAGAGGCGGGCAGGGTAGCGGTTTTTGTCGGCATTGAAATCCCTCAGCAATTGTCCATTTCGAATACGGGTGGACTGCACCAGCCACCCGTGGATTCGGCTGTTTACTTGGCCATCTCTGCCCGAGCCGCGGCGATCTTGGCTTTGACCGAGTCGAGGTTGAAACTCGCGCCTTTTTGCATCGGCGGGAACTCGATCGCTGTTTCTGCCAGTTTGGCCACCTGCTGCTGGACGAACACGAAACGCCAGAATTGGAACTTGAACCAGTCGAAGTATTGTTGCGAACCCTGCGCGGCCTGATTTTCCGGCCAACCCATGCGTTCGAACGGGTCGAGTCGAAGATTGGTCAGGATCGGCACGTCCACAGCAACTTTAGCCCCCAGCCAGCCACCCGGTTGGTCAATGAAGCGATATTTGTAGTCGTCTATGCGCACTGCACCCAAGGAGCTCTCTCCAAAGTAGAAGACTTCATGCCGGTTCGATGGACCTTTTCCGGTGATCATTGGAGTTTGATCATAGCCGTCCAGATGAACTTTGTAGGTGGTGTCGCCCAATTGTTTGCCTTTGAGCAGTTCGGCGGTGATGTTCGGGTTGCCCGCCGCCGCGACCAGGGTCGGGAACCAGTCCATGCCGGACATGATGCCGTTGGCGACTTGGTTGGCCGGCACCTTGCCCGGCCAGCGAATGATCGCCGGCGCCCGGAAGCCACCTTCCATGACCGTGCCTTTGCCCATGGCGAACGGCGTCGTGCCGCCATCGGGCCAGGTGAAGTTTTCCGCACCGTTGTCGGTGGTGAAAATCACGATGGTGTTGTCGTCCATGCCGTCTTTTTTCAGCTTCGCCAGGACATCGCCGACGACGTCATCGAGCTGCGCCATGCCGGCTTCCTGTTCCGACCAGCCATTCTCCGAGTTGCGCATGGCTTCGTACTTGTCGGACAGGTGCGTGACGATGTGCATGCGGGTCGGGTTGAGCCAGACGAAGAACGGTTTGTTGTCCTGCTTGGCCTTGTCGATGAAAGTGAAGGCCTTGTCGCGAATCTCCTCGTCGACGGTTTTCATCCGCTCCGGATAGAGCGTGCCGGCGTCTTCGATTTTCTGCTTGCCCACCTTGCCCCAGCGCGGCATTACGGTCGTGTCATCGGTGGTGGTGGCCCAGCTGTGGACCATGTTGCGTGGGCCGACGCGGTCCAGCAGGTCCTTCGGATAATTGGGGTGCGCCGGGTCTTCCATGGCGTCGAGGTGATAGAGGTAGCCGAAGAATTCGTCGAAACCGTGGACGGTGGGCAGGAACTGGTTCAGGTCGCCCAAGTGGTTCTTGCCGAACTGGCCGGTGGCATAACCCATGGCCTTGAGTGCGGTCGCGATGGTGACGGCTTCGGCGGGAATGCCCACGGGCGAGCCGGCCTGGCCGACGGTGGTCATGCCCGTACGAATCGGCAGTTCGCCGGTGATGAAATTGGCGCGTCCGGCGGTGCAACTGGCTTCGGCGTAATAGTCGGTGAAACGCATGCCTTCATTCGCCAGTTGGTCGAGGTTGGGGGTTCTGCCAGCCATCATGCCCTGGTTGTAGACGCCGATATTCGACCAGCCGATATCGTCGCCCATGATCACCAGGATGTTGGGGGACTTGTCAGCGGCCAGGGTCAGGGCGGGTAACGCCATTGCAGACAACAACAGGGGTAGCGCAAACATCGTGGATAAGGATGTCCGGTTCATGTCGAGCTCCTGCGTACAAGCGTGAGTAAATCGAGACGAGCCCCCAACCGTCGTTGAAATTCGTAAGCCCCCGCGAAGAGCGTAGGTTTGAATTGCGAAATATCCAGTAATGGATAGTCAGAAGGTGAGTGTTTCAGGCACTTTGCTGCGAAATGGCGTTGCGGCAATGGCGCCATCGGTGGGGAAGGCAGACGCCTGTATCACCAGCGAAACATCGGCAGCGGCCGCAGCGGCGAGCGGATGAGCTGCCGGGCAGACAGCTTTATCAGCATCGAGTGAAAACCATGATCGGGAAAGGTCGCCTGCACGGTTTTGATGAAGCTTCGGGGCAAGCCGAAACGCACCAGTCCCAGGGACACATCCACCAGATCGGCCTGGCGGAAGGGTTCGACACTGTTGGCGAAAGCGCCGCGATACCGGCGCAGCTTGTGATGCTCAAGTATCAACGCGCTGACTTCATCCTTCAGTTCCGGCCGTTGCTGGCTGTCGAGGTACTCGATGGCCAGAGCAATGGACGGGGGCAGGTAGTCGAGGGTGTCATCGGTCCAGATACCCAGGTCATGAAACGCCGCCGCGATTTGTACGGCTTGCGAGGGCAGGCCTTCGGCACCGCTGAGGGCACCATGGAAATTCAGCACCCGGTAAATGTGGTTGCGGTAGCCCTGCAGGTCGGCACCGATGGCCAGGGCGTACGTGGTGAGAATCTTGTCGGTGAGGGGGAATTCGAGGAGAGGTTTCATCAGGCGTCACGCAACAGGTCGTTGGCATTGAGCAGTTCGTAGGCAATCTCCGGGCGCTTTTCCATGGCTCGGCGAATGGCGGCGGGGATGTTGGCGCGGGTCTTGCGGCACAGCCCTGGCAGTTCGCCAACCTGGATGCCGATGCCGCGCATGGTGCGCACTTCATTGAAGCCGGGGGCGATGTTCACGCGGATACCCAACTGTTCGAACATGCGCCGTCGCACGTGCTCAAGATCGCTCAGGCTCTGCAGGTTTTCCAGACGTTCGATCAGGCGTTTTTCTTCGTTGCGGGTCAGAAACAGGATGCGCAGGTCCGCCCCCGGTGTTTCCAGCAACGGGTCACGCCCGCAGTCGCAGGCGCCGGGCGGGCAGGGTGAGCGGATCGCAGCGGTGGTGGTCATGGGGATCAATCATAGAGCGCTGTGATCGAATTTGCCCATAGGGATTTGTGGGGGCGATGCAAAGCAATGTAGGAGCGAGCCTGCTCGCGATGGCGTCGTGTCAGGCAACAGTGATGTTGGCTGCAAAAACGCTATCGCGAGCAGGCTCGCTCCCACAGGGGTTGCGGTGAACCTGCCTGGCTTATTTCAATACCAGCATCCGATAAACGCCGTCTTCGACTTCGATCCCGTGGGTGTCATGGGTGAAGCCGGGGAAGGATTTATCGAAGGCTTCCAGTGCCTTGAGATACGCCAGCAACGGACCGTCCGCAGGCCCTGCGTTCTCACCCGGCATGAGCAACGGGATGCCAGGCGGGTAGGGCACGATACCGGTGGCGGCAAGGCGCCCGGCAGCTTCGTTGAGAGTCACCAGCTCGATGTCGTTGCGCACCAGTTTTTCGTAGGCCTCCACCGGGCTGAACTCGGCTTTCGGCAGGGTGCCGAAGGCCTGGGACATGTTGGCGGTGGTCTTGTGTTTTTTCATGGCGGCGAAGATTTCGTCGGCCAGATCCTTCAGGCCCATGCCGGCATAGCGTCGCTGGTTGGCGTTGTACAGATCGGGCAGGCACAGCTCGAGCTCGGCGTTGTCGTCGTAATCGCGCTTGAAGTCGAGCAGGGCATTGAGCAGCGTGCCCCATTTGCCTTTGGTGATGCCGATGGAGAACAGGAACAGGATGGTGAAGTCGGTGGTTTTCTCGACCACGATACCCTGGCGACCCAGGTACGCGGTGACCACGCAGGCGGGGATGCCGTTGGCGAGCAGGTTGCCGTCGTCGCCCATGCCCGGGGCAAGTACCGAAACCTTGATCGGGTCGAGCATGCAGTAGCCGTCTTCGATGTCGCCGAAACCATGCCATACCGCGTTCGGGTGCAGGACCCAGCAGTTCGGGTCGGTTTTAAGCGTAGCCGGGTCGACCTCATGGAACGGCACGGTCGCTGCGCCAACCTGTACGGTCGGCGGCTGCCAGCAGGTGAAGAACCAGTCATCCTTGCTCAGCATCTCGTTGTGCATGCGCGAGAGCACCTGGCGGAAGCTGATGGCCTCTTCAATCGACTCGTTGGTGAGGATCTGCCCGCTCGGCGCTTCCATCATCGCCGAACTGACGTCGCAGGACGCCATGATCGCGTAGTTCGGCGAGGTCGAGGCGTGCATCATGTACGACTCGTTGAAGCGCGCATGTTCGATCGGGTTACGGCCGTCACGTACGTGGATCATCGAGGCCTGGGACAGGGCGGCCAGTAACTTGTGGGTCGACTGGGTGGCGAACACGGTCGGCTTGGATTTGTCGTGATCGGCCGGGTTGCCGTGCATGGCATGGCGTCCGCTGTACAGCGGGTTGAAGCGCGCATAACCGTACCAGGCTTCGTCGAAGTGCAGACGGTCGACACTTTCGCCCAGCAGCTCTTCGACACGGGTGACGTTGTAGGTCAGGCCGTCATAGGTGGAGTTGGTGACAATGGCGTGCACCGGCGTCGGGTCGATGCCTTCCTTGACCAGCGGGTTGTTGGCGATGGCGGCTTTCACGCCTTCGGCGCTCAGGGTCTGCGGCAGGATCGGGCCGATGATGCCGTAGCGGTTGCGGGTCGGCACCAGGTAGGTCGGAATCGCCCCGGACAGGGTCATCGCATGTTCGGCGGACTTGTGGCAATTGCGGTCGCACAGGGCGATCTGATTGCGCGTGACGCTGGCCATGAGGATGACGCGGTTGGACATCGACGAACCGTTGGTCACGTAGTACGTGCGGTGCGCGCCAAAGACCTTGGCGGCATAGCGTTCGCCCTGGCCGATCGGGCCGCTGTGATCGAGCAGGGAGCCCAGTTCGCCGACCGAGATCGACAGGTCGGAACGCAGCAGGTTTTCGCCGAAGAACTCGTAGAAGGCCCGGCCTGCGGTGCTTTTCAGGAATGCCGTGCCACCGGCATGCCCAGGGGTGTGCCACGAGTATTCATAGTTGCGGGCAAACTTCACCAGCGCGCCGAACATTGGCGGCAGGGCGGCCTGGCGATAGCGTTCGATGGCCGCCAGGATGCGCCCGCTGAGGAAACGGGAGGTGTCCTCGGGCAGCCAGATGAAGTCGTCGGCGTGTTGCATGACCAATAACGGAATGGTCGACGCGGTGGTACGGTCGCTGATCAGAAACACCGGTACCCGGGTGTTGCGCTCGCGCAGCTTGACCAGCAATCGGGTGCAGTCGGCGTGGCCTTCGCTGGTGTCCATTTCCCATCGGATGATCACACATTGAATGGCCGGGTCCGAACGCAGGATCGATGCAGCATCGATGAGGCTTTCCGAAGCCAGTACGCTGACACCACGGCCCTCTACGTCGTGGACCAGTTGATCCAGGGCGCGGCCGAACACCGTTCGCTTGTCCGGCGGACTGCTGACCAGTAGCGCCAGCATGCCCAGCGAGTGTTTATATTCCGTCATGCTTGAACCTCCATAATGACTGCATTCAGATTGTTCACCGGCACTGGCTCGGCAGTGAGGTGCTGCGCGCTGACGGTTTGCGTCGGTACGCTGTTGTTGAGTGCTTCGAGGCGGATCAGACGGTTGTTGACGAAGCCGAACAGGGTGTAACCAGCGATGGTCGCCACGCCGCCCAGCATCAGCGCCTGCTCACCGGAGCTGTACAGCGCCAGGTAGCTGTAGGCCGCCGCGATCAGGGCAATGACGTTGGTCGCCAGCGCCTTGCCTTCCGGTACGTTGGAGACTTTCTGCATGGTCATCAGCGCGGCCATGGACAGGATGTAAGGCACCAGGTTGGTCACCACCGCGAGGTTGACCAGGGTGTCGAACTGCTTGCTCAGGTCGGGACTGATGGTGAGCAGGGCCAGCGCGGTCTGTGCGGCGAGCAGTACCAGCATGCCGACAATCGGCGTTCCCGCTTTGTTGGCCTTGGCGAAGATCGACAGGAAGTAACCGGTGTCCGCCGAGCTTTTGTACACCTGGGCAATGGTGAACTGCCAACCCAGCAGCGAACCGATGCAGGCGAGTACCATGGCCGCCATCACGATGTCCCCGACCATCGGGGTGAACATCTTGGCGAACACCAGGCCGAACGGTGCGGTGGACGCGACCAGTTCTTCGTTGCCGACGATACCGAAGATGACGTTGGTGGAGACGATGTAGATCACCGCCGCACCCAAGGTGCCGCCCAACACGGCAATCGGTACATTGCGCTCAGGGTTTTCCACCGCATCGGTGTTGGCGCAAGCCGATTCCAGACCGAGGAAGGCCCACAGGGTGATCGCCACCGAGGCGCCGGCCGCTTCGAACCAGCCCTTGTCGTGGGGGTTCCAGCCAGCGGCGTAAACGCTGCTGTCGAACCAGAACCAGCCCACCGTGGATACCAGCACCACCGGAGCAATCACACCCCAGACTGTGATCGCACCGATCCGGCCGGTAATGCTCGCGCCGCCAAAGTTGGCGAAAGTGGTGATCCATAACAAGGCAATGGTGGCCAGGCCTACTTGCAGCGAATCGAGTTTTATCCCGAACAACACCTGGATATAACCAACCGCAGTAATACTGATCGCGACGTTGGCAATCAACAGCGACAGACCGTAGGTGTAGTTGGTGATGTAGTTACCCGCTTTACCAAATGTGTATTCGGCATAACCGCCCATGCCGCCGGTCTTGCGGCTGAGCATCCCGCATCGCGCAAAGGCGTAGGCCAGAGCGAGGGAACCGGTGGCAGTCACCAGCCAGGAGAGGATCGAAATTGCACCGACTTCCGCGAGTTTCGTCGGTAGCAGCACAATGCCGGAGCCCAACATGTTGACGGCGGTCAACATTGTCAGTTGCCCCACACTCATTTTCTTTGCGACTGACATTCCGTTGCCTCACTTAGTTGGCGATTGAGAGTCATAGCTATAGCAAAGGATTGAAAACTCGCAAGAAATGACATTGCCCATCTCTTTTTCGAATTAATTTGCAGAAAAGGCACGATGCTGGCCCCCAAGTTTAAAAATCCTCAGCAAAATTAGTTCATTTTCAGCCAGTTAAATAGGTCAAGATGCGCAAGACATGGATCGCGTTAATCCCGCTGATAGTTGCGGGTGTAGCCAATTCGGCTCAAGCAAAAGAACTGGCCGGCAATGATCAGTACATGTGCAGCTGGGGCGCGGGCACCGCTGCAAGGGCACAGGAACTCAAGCTTTCAGGCGTTTCTCTGTATGCCGCCCGCCAGAAAATCCAGGCCTACAAGTTCGCCAAAACCTGGATGCGCATGATGGCACTTGGCATTACAGAGCAAACTTATGACAGTCCGTCGAGATTCAAACCGACTGCTGTACGGCAGAGCTTTTATGAGGACTGCGTCAGGTACAAGTTGGCGCGTAAATAAAGAAGAAACGGACGCTGGTCGGATCGACCACGGTGTGGGCGTGTGACGTCTATATTGATTGACCATCCCTGCGTCCGGATGGGGTGTTAATACCGGATTCTTACAACTCAATCAGGAGGTCACCATGAACCACATCGATAAAGTGTTGTACACCGCCAAAACCCACACCACCGGCGGGCGTGACGGCGCGTCCCGCAGCTCCGACGGAGTTCTCGATGTGAAGCTGTCGTCGCCAGGTGCGGGCGGTGGCGGTACTAACCCCGAGCAACTGTTCTCTGCCGGATGGTCAGCCTGTTTTATCGGCGCCATGCAGGTTGCGGCCAGGGAAATGAAAGTGGCGTTGCCCAAGGATGTGGCCGTCGATGCCGAAGTCGACCTGGGCACCAATGAAGGCGGCTACCTGCTCCAGGCGCGGCTCAATGTCAGCCTGCCAGGACTGGATCGCGAAACCGCGCAGAAAATCGTCGACACCGGGCACCAGTACTGCCCGTACTCGAAAGCCACGCGCAACAACATCAACGTCGTGCTCAAGCTGGTTTGAGTTGACATGAAAAGGTCTTGGCGAACGACAGGGAGTTGTCGCCAAGACCTGAAAGGCTCGCTCCCACAAATAAATATTGTGGCCCGCCGCGGGATTGGCGTTCACTGCAGATCAAAACTGTGGGAGCGAGCCTGCTCGCGATAGCGGTGGGTCAGCCAATATCTCTGTTGGATGTGCCTGCCCCTTCGTCGGATCGCCGCCCGGAGCAGGCTCGCTCCCACAGGTTCTGTGTTTTAACTGACGGAGCAATCAATTCATCTTGCTGTGATCGTGCGTCATCGAGCTGTGATCCATGGTGCCAATCGCCTTGGCAACGGCTTCAACCTGAATCGACTCTTTCTCGCCCTTGGCGTCTTCGACGGTCAGGGTCAGCGGCACCTTGTCGCCTTCCTTGATCTGGCCCGTCAGGTTCATGAGCATGATGTGGTAGCCGTGGGGATCGAAGCTCACCGCTTTACCGGCGGGCAGTGCGACGGCGCCCACCTGCTGCATTTTCATCACGTCGTCTTTCATGCTCATTTCATGGATCTGCACCAGCCCGGCAACCGGCGTTTGCACGCTCAGCAGTTTGCTGTCGCTGCTCGCGGTGACGGTCATGAAGGCACCGCTCGACGGCTGACCGGCTACGGTGGCGCGGACCCAGGCGTCTTCGACCTCGGTTTGTGCCGACGCCTGAAAGGCCAGGCCAACCAGGGACAAACCCAGCGCCAGTTGCCTGCAGCGTTGTGCAAAACGGTTTTTAGCCTGCGGGGCATTCATTTCAGCAAACCTCCATCACGGTGAGCAGGTCTTCTGCGCACTCTTGGGCCGTCAGGGACGTGGACAGTCCCAGGCGCAGAGTGCCCCGGGAGTCGAAGACATAGCTGGTCGCGGTATGGGAGAGGGTATAGGTATCGCCGCTCGGGACCTTTTCAAAGAACACGCCGAATTCCTTGGCGGTGGCGGCGGTTTGTTCCAGGGTGCCGTACAGCGCCTCGAAACTCGGGTCGAAGGCTTTTACGTATTTATCGATCATCTCTGGCGTGTCGCGCTCAGGGTCCAGGGTGATGAAGACCACCTGCAGCCTGTCGCCATCGCGACCCATCAGTTTTTTGGCCTGTGCCGCGCGGGCCAGCGTGGTCGGGCATACGGCCGGGCATTGAGTGAAACCGAAGAACACCATCGGCATCAGGCCGCGATAGCTGCCCAGCATCCGGGTTTCGCCCTGAGCGTTCTTGAGCTTGAAGTTGCGCCCCATGATCTTGTCGCTGAGGTCTTTGCCGTACTTGAACGACAGCTTGCTGCTGTCGTCGCAACCGGCGAGCAGGCCCAGGCTCAACAGGCCCATGCCTTGCAGGACCGTTCGGCGGGTATACACAGTACTCATGAAAAAAAGCATCCTGTTGAACAGGCTGAAATGACAGCGTGATGACTGTACAGACGAAAAAATCGTGGGGATGTTAACAAACTGTGCCGGTGCCGGAGGGGTGGATACGACCATTGGACCGACGCAGGGGCGTGACATAGTGTCGCGCCGGAGCGCAATGCTGTTCACTTAAGCGAATGTAGTCCTCTGTAGGAGCGAGCTTGCTCGCGATGGACTCAAGAGCGCCGCGTTTAGCCAGTAAATACGCTTTATCGTTAACGACCATCGCGAGCAAGCTCGCTCCTACAGGGGGGTTAACGACGCAGCTGCGCGCAATGATCCTCTTCCGGTTGCGCGGCGGTGTACCACACAAAATCTGCACTCTCGGCAGTCACGGTCTTGCCCGCTTCGGCCAGGATCAGCACCGCATTCCCTTCACTGGCACCCAGGTCCTTCAGGTGCAGCGGCACCCCCAGATCCTTGCGTACGTGGAAGGCTCCGGCCAGCAGCAGCGCAGGTAGAGGCGCTGCCATCAGGCGCTCTGCCATGTGCCGGTCACGCTGTTGCTGCACGGCGAGCATCGCCGGCATCTGTGCTTCGGGCAGCAGGCCGCAATGGGATTCGCGGATGTCTTCGAGCAAGGTCGCCTGCACCTGTTGGGTGGTGGAGGCTGCCCCCGTGAGTACCGGGCGCTGTTTGTAGATCTGTATGATCTGCGCGCGGTCCAGATTCGCCGCCAACAGTGGATACGGTTGTCGCAGCGCGTAGGTGACCAGTGCGCCATAGACGCTCCAGTCCCAATTGGCCTGCCAGGCCAGCGCCGTGAACGCATCGGCCGGTGGCTGGCCGGCTCGGGTCGCGGCTTGCGCGGCATCGACCCTGGCCTGTTGATCGGGATTGAGCATCTCCATCAACAGGCTGCCCTGGGTCCGTTGTGCCGCCAGTTCGCGCAGCAGCCACAATTGCAGGGCGTGGTGATCCGGGTTGTCGTGCTGCTCTCCGACCAGAACCCGCGGCGTAACGGCGAGGCGTTCGACCAGTTCTTGCGGCGTCAGCGTGCGGCCCGTGGCGAGTTCACGGATGACCCCAAGGTCAGTGTGATCACGCCCTTGCGGGGCGATCGGCGCCGGCAGTGGTGTGAGTTGATGGGTTTGGCAGGCAGCCAACAGGCTGAATGCACAGAGCAAAAGAAAGCGCATCGGTTTTCCTTATCGGACAGGTGCCCCCTCGATGACAGAGGAGGGGGCGGTATCAGCGCGCGATGATCAGCGGGTGGCCGCGTTCCGGGTGTTGGTGAATCAGCACCTCCAACCCATAGACTGCCGCCAGCGCTTCGACGGTCAACACCTCTGCCGGTGGACCATAGGCGTGGGGCAGGCCCTGTTGCAACAACAGCAGTTGATCGCAGTAACGTGCAGCCAGGTTGAGATCGTGCAGGATCACCAGCACGGCGGCCCCGCGCTCGGCGAAGTCACGCACGGCTTGCAAAATGGTGTGCTGGTGCAGCGGATCGAGCATCGACGTCGGTTCATCGAGCAGCAGGATTTGCCCTGCCGCACCCGGCCACAGTTGAGCGAGCACCCGCGCCAGATGCACGCGCTGGCGTTCGCCGCCGGACAGGGCCAGATAGCTGCGTCCGGCAAGATGCAGCGCATCGGCCGCTTTAAGCGCTTCGGCGACGATTTCGGCATCGCGCACGCGGCCGCTGGCGTGAGGCAAGCGACCCATGCCGACGACTTGATTGACCGAGAAGGCAAAGTTCAGGCTCGAACTCTGCGGCAGCACGGCCAGGCGTCTGGCCCGTTCCTGACCCGGCCAGTCGGCGAGTGGACGCTCATCGAGGCTGACCGTGCCTTCGCTGGTCGCCAGTTCGCCGCATAAAGCGGCGAGCAGGGTGCTTTTGCCGGCGCCGTTCGGCCCCAGCACACCCAGCACTTCACCGGGGCGCAACTCGATATCGATGTTCGCCAGTACTGTGCGGTTGCCACGACGTACCAGCAAGTTGTTTGCCCGCAGCATCAGGAACGCCCTCGTACCAGCAGATAAAGAAAGAACGGAGCGCCGATCAGTGCCGTCACGATGCCGATGGGTAATTCCGCCGGCGCCAACAACAGGCGTGCGGCCAGGTCGGCCAGCAACAGCAGGCTGGCGCCGGCCAGCAACGACGCGGGCAGTAACACCCGGTGATCCGGGCCGACCAGCAGACGCATCAGATGCGGTACCACCAGGCCGATAAAACCGATCAGGCCCGCCGCCGCGACGGCCGCGCCGACGCCGAGCGCCGTGCACAACACCAACTCAAGCTTGATCCGCTCGATGTCGAAGCCCAGGTGACGGGCCTCCGACTCACCCAGCAACATGGCATTGAGTGCTGCCGCGCGACGGGGCAACCACAACGCCACGCCCACGGTGACGATCAGCAACGGCCACAGGCGCGGGTAATTGGCACCGTTGAGGCTGCCCAGGTTCCAGAACGTCAGGGTACGCAAGGTCGCGTCATCGGCCAGGTAGGTGAACAGACCAACCCCGGCACCAGCCATGGCCGTCATCGCCACACCCGCCAAGAGCATGGTGGCAACGTCGGTTTGCCCGTTGCGGCGACCAAAGCGATACACCACCGCCGTGACGATCAAGCCACCGGCGAAGGCGCTGACCGACAGCAGGTAGGGTTCGATCGCCGGCGGCAAGCCACCGAGCAGGCTGCCGCCGACGATGGCAAGGGCGGCACCGAGTGCCGCGCCACCGGAAACACCGACCAGACCCGGGTCCGCCAAGGGGTTGCGGAACAACCCCTGCATCGCCACGCCGGACAACGCCAGTACCGAACCCACGGCGATGCCGAGCAAACTGCGCGGCAGACGAATCTGACCGAGGATCAACTCCGCCTGCTGCGTGTCGCCACCGTCAAGTGGCAACCCCAGCAGGCGCATCCCGGCCAGCAAGGTATCACCCAGCGGCAGGCTGACCGGTCCGAGAGCCAGGGACAGCCAGAACACCAGCACCAGCAACAGCAGCAAAAAGATCAACGTCGGACGCGGACGAAAAATGGCCGTCATGGGTTGATCCCGGCGGTCTGCGCTTTGGCGTTCGGGTAGAACGCCGTGGCACAGGCCGGCAGTGTCTTGATACGCATCGGGACTATTCCTTAGCCGACCCGAGGGGGTGGCGATCATCGAAATCTTCGTAGCGGATGATGATGCCATCGACGCCCGGCTTACGCACACGCCACGGTTCGGTCACGCCAGTGGTTTTCAGATGCAGGTTGAACATTGGGGCGAGCACGTTGAACCAGGTGTCCATCCAGCGCAGGCTGTGCAGCGTCATTGATCATGAGAATAACTTGTGATCATCACGATTAAAATGAGTTTGTCTCACTCGCTGGCACTGTCGACAATGGCCCCATTGAACGCATTGGAGTTATTTGACATGGCTGTGGCCCATTCCCTTGGATTTCCGCGCATTGGTCGCGACCGCGAACTGAAAAAGGCTCAAGAGTCCTTCTGGACGGGCGAACTCGACGAAGCCGGCCTGCGCACCGTGGGCCGCGACCTGCGCAAGACTCACTGGGACTTGCAGAAAAAGGCCGGCATCGAGCTGCTGCCGGTCGGTGACTTCGCCTGGTACGACCAGGTCCTGACTCACTCGCTGATGTTCGGTGTGATCCCGGAGCGTTTCCGCCCGCACGATGGCAAGGCCAGCCTGCAAACCTTGTTCGGCATGGCGCGCGGTGTGAGCGACAGCTGCTGCGGCGCGCACGCCCAGGAAATGACCAAGTGGTTCGACACCAACTATCACTACCTCGTCCCTGAATTCAGCGCCGATCAGCAATTCCAACTTGGTTGGGATCAGCTGTTCGAGGAAGTCGAAGAAGCCCGCGCACTGGGGCACAACGTCAAGCCGGTGATCATCGGCCCGCTGACTTATCTGTGGCTGGGCAAGGCCAAGGGCGCCGAGTTCGACAAGCTCGAACTGCTCGATCGCCTGCTGCCACTGTACGGTCAAATCTTCCAGCGCCTGGCGGCACAAGGCGTTGAATGGGTACAAATCGACGAGCCGATCCTGGTCCTCGATTTGCCGCAGGACTGGAAAAACGCCTTTGAGCGCGCCTACAACCTGATTCAGCGCGACCCGCTGAAGAAGCTGGTCGCCACGTACTTCGGTGGTCTGGAAGAGAACCTGGGCCTGGCCGCCAACCTGCCGGTGGACGGTCTGCACATCGATCTGGTGCGCGCACCTGAGCAGTTCCCGACCATCCTCGACCGCCTGCCGGCTTACAAAGTGCTGTCGCTGGGCGTGGTCAACGGCCGCAACGTCTGGCGCTGCGACCTGGAAAACGCCCTGGCCACGTTGCAGTATGCTCACGAGCGTCTGGGTGATCGCCTGTGGGTCGCGCCATCCTGCTCGCTGCTGCACAGCCCGGTTGATCTGGGGCGTGAGGACAAGCTCGATGCCGAACTGAAAAGCTGGCTGGCGTTTGCCGTGCAGAAGTGTGAAGAAGTCGCGGTGCTGGCTCAGGCGGTGAATGAGCCGGAAGCGCCGAAGGTGCTTGAAGCGCTGACTCAAAGCCGCGCCGTCCAGGCCAGCCGTGCTGCGTCGCCACGCATTCACAAGCCAGCAGTGCAGGCGCGTGTTGCCGCCATCACCGCCAAGGACAGCCAGCGTCATTCGCAGTTTGCCCAGCGTATCGAGAAACAGCGCGCCGGCCTGAACCTGCCGTTGTTCCCGACCACCACCATCGGTTCGTTCCCGCAAACCGCGTCGATCCGCCTGGCTCGCCAGTCGTTCAAGCAAGGCAAGCTGACCGAAGCCGAATACACCGAAGCGATGCACAGCGAGATCCGTCACGCCGTGCAAGTGCAGGAACACCTGGGCCTGGACGTGCTGGTGCACGGTGAAGCCGAGCGTAACGACATGGTCGAGTACTTCGCCGAGCAACTCGACGGCTACGTGTTCACCCGTTTCGGCTGGGTCCAGAGCTACGGTTCGCGCTGTGTGAAACCGGCGGTGATCTTCGGCGACCTGAGCCGTCCGAAAGCCATGACCGTGGAGTGGATCCGCTATGCCCAAGGCCTCACCGACAAAGTGATGAAGGGCATGCTGACCGGTCCCGTGACCATGCTGATGTGGTCGTTCCCGCGCGAAGACGTGAGCCGCGAAGTGCAGGCCCGCCAACTGGCCCTGGCGATTCGCGACGAAGTGGTGGACCTGGAAGCCGCCGGGATCAAGATCGTGCAGATCGACGAAGCCGCGTTCCGCGAAGGCTTGCCGTTGCGCCGGGCGCAGTGGCAGCACTACCTGGACTGGGCGACCGAAGTGTTCCGCCTGTGCGCCTGCGGCGTGCGTGACGAAACCCAGATCCACACCCACATGTGCTACAGCGAGTTCAACGATGTGATCGAATCCATCGCCGCCATGGACGCCGACGTGATCACCATCGAAACCTCGCGCTCGGACATGGAGCTGCTGGACGCGTTCGAAGCCTTTGCCTACCCGAACGAAATCGGCCCGGGCGTGTATGACATCCACTCGCCACGGGTGCCGGACTCCGCGGAAATGGCCAACCTGCTGCGCAAGGCCGCCAAGCGCATTCCCGCCGACCGCCTGTGGGTCAACCCGGACTGCGGCCTGAAAACCCGCGGCTGGCCGGAAACCGAAGCGGCGCTGGTGCACATGGTCAATGCAGCGCGCCAGCTGCGTAAAGAATGGGCCTGACGCTGTATTGGGTGCACCACGGAACCTGTAGGAGCGAGCCTGCTCGCGAAGGCGGTGTGTCAGGCGACATCGATGTTGAATGTGCCGGCCTCTTCGCGAGCAGGCTCGCTCCCACAATGATTTGGGTAGTTCGCAGATTTTGCGTACAGCCACTGAACCTGTAGGAGCGAGCTTGCTCGCGAAGGCGGAGTGTCAGGCGACATTGATGTTGAATGTACCGGCCTCTTCGCGGGCAAACCCGCTCCCACAGTTGATTTGGGTGGTTCGCAGATGTTGTGTACAGCCACAGAACCTGTGGGAGCGAGCCTGCTCGCGAAGGCGGAGTGTCAGGCGACATCGATGTTGAATGTGCCGGCCTCTTCGCGGGCAAGCCCGCTCCTACAGTGATTTGGGTAGTTCGCAGATTTTGCGTACAGCCACTGAACCTGTGGAATACAGGACTCAATCCGTGGGCATGTGGCAGTAGACCGTCCAACATTTTGGGGGCAGTCCAGTTGATTTGGGTGGTTCGCAGATTTTGCGTACAGCCACAGAACCTGTAGGAGCGGGCTTGCCCGCGAAGTCGGAGTGTCAGGCGACATCGATGTTGAATGTGCCGGCCTCATCGCGAGCAGGCTCGCTCCTACAGGGTTGCATGGCAGTCAGCACCTGTATGCAGGCTTTGAAAGCCAATCACCGCCGCGGCTCGGCCACCAACAGCAACGACTGCGGCACAGGGCTTTGCGGGTGCTGCGGCTCCTGCAAGCCGGCCAGCGTAAACCCGGCCATGTCCAGCGCATTGAGCCAACTGGACAGGGTTCGGAAATACCACGGCATGGGCTGCCACTGCCCCTTGAAGCCGGCGAAGGTCTCTTCCCGCCAGCCATCCTGATAGTCGCCTGCCGCAGCTGCCCATGGATGCAACGTCTGGATCACCAGCGCGCCACCCGGGGCGAGCAGGGCGTTCATGGCGGCGAGCAGGGGGATGATGTCCTGATGCAGCAAGGCGAAGTTGGCGCAGATCAGGTCGTAGTCGCGGCCGATGTCGATTTTCGCTTCGGCCAACGCTTCATAGCTCGCCACATGCACCTTCGACGAACCCGCCGCTCGCGCCGCCTCCACCAGCGTCACGTCGCCATCCACACCCACCGCGTCAATGGCCCGTTCAGCCAACGCGCGCAACAACCAGCCTTCGCCGCAACCCAGGTCGAGCACACGCTGGGGCTGACGACCCAGCACCGCCAGCAGAATGGCCTGGTCGGTGACCTTGAGGCGGCTTTCGATGGTGCCGCTGCGGATGATGTCGATCCAGGCCTGGGCGTTGTGGTGCCAACTGTCGAGGAGGGTGGATTCGGGGGCTGACATGGTCGATGTCCGGCGTGATGGCTTGGATGAAAGGATAGGGCAACAGACGGTTAACGGTGGGGTGGAGCCGGTTTTTACCCGGCATCACCGACTGCGCGTGCCTCCTGCTGCCACATGTGGTTGAGCCTCACACAGCAGGCGGTTTCGCCAGTTCAATCCCCGCAGCACCCAGCCGCTTGAGAATTGCAAACAGCAGCTCGCTTTTGATCGCGCCGACGGTGCGTGGGCTGCCGACATAACCGGTGATGGTCAAGGTGATGCCCTCAGGTTTCAGCTGACTGAAACGCAAGAATGGCACCGGTTTATCGAGAATGGATTCGTGTTCGGTGAAGGTGTCGTGCAGCAGGTTTTGCACTTGCTCAGGGTCGATGTCCAACGGGAACATCAGTTCGAGTATCACCACGCCCTGGGCGCTGCCGCCGAGGGTGATATTGCGCAGGTTCTGCGAAATCAGGTGGGAGTTGGGCACGATCATGATCGAGCGGTCGGCCAGCTGTATTTCCGTGGCCCGTACGTTGATTCGGCGAATGTCGCCTTCCACGCCACTGATGCTGATAAGGTCGCCGACCTTCACCGGGCGCTCGGTCAGCAGGATCAGGCCGGAGATGAAATTCTTCACGATCTCCTGAAGCCCGAAGCCGATGCCCACTGACAGGGCACTGACGATCCAGGCGAGGTTAGTCCACTTGATCCCCAGCGACGCCAGCGTGAGCAGGACGACGGACACGTAGCCGATGTTGGCGAACAGGGTGCTCAGCGAGGCGCACATGCCCGGGTCCATCTCGGTTTTCGGCAGGAACTCGCTATCCAGCCAGCGTCGTAGCGTGCGTATCAGGTAGACACCGATCATCAGTGTCAGGAGGGCATGCATCAAATTGTCCGGGACGATGTTCAGCTTGCGCAGCCCTTCACCGCCGAGTATGGCCACAGTGCCGGTGACCAATTGCCCGAGCGTCGTACCGATCCCACCGACAAACAACGCGATGACGCCGATCAGTATCAGGATGGCGCGGCCTGCGCCGGAAAACACGGTACAGATCTGCTCCAGGCGCGGATTGCCGATGCCCAGCAGCTGTTTGATGGCCTTGCCGACGGGTTGTCGGGGCGAAAAAACGTAGTCGCAGGTGTCCTGGTAAACCTGTGTGAGCAGGTAGAAAGCGGCGAAGATGATGAATATCCAGACCAATTCATAGGTGATGAACCGGGCCATCGCCACGTAGCCGATCACCAGGGCGAACAGGGACACCACCACGGCAAAGCCGGTAAACGTATAAATCAGTCCGGCGAAGGTGGTGACGCCTTCAGGAGTCTCTCCGGCCACTATCAGGTCTCGGCGCGTCTTGCTGACGCGCAACAGCAATGCGCCGATCACCAGTGCCGCGACCAACGCCACGATGCCCCGACCGAACAGCACCACTTCGGCGCTCATGCCGGTGACATTGCTCATCTGCACCAGGGTCACCAGCACCAGCAGCAGGCTCGCCAGCAACCCTGGATAGGGTTCCATCGCCAACGCCACCGGATCGGCGATATCGGGCAGGCGCCATGAAGGATGTTTAGTCGATAGCAATGCGCGACTCAACCCGGTGATCAGCACGCAGGTATAGGCCAGCTTTTCCAGATACTGCGCCAGATCGGCCAGCAGTGGGGTGTAGGGCAGTTGGCGGGTCCCGGCAACATGCAGCAGTTGCAGGGCGATGCCGGCGGTCAGCACCGTCGCCACTACCGATGCCAGCGCAAGGGAGCTGCGCCGCAACCGGCCTTCAGGCATTCGATGGATGCACAACCATGCCAGAGCCCGGCCGGCGAGCTTTCGCCCCACGGTCCAGATGGCCAGGGCCAGGATCAGCAGGGCGGCGGTGATCCCGCGTTGTCCGGGCTGCCAGGCGGCCCGGTGCGTGGCCTCGAGTTGCTCGATGAGGGCGCTGAAACGCTGGCGGTCCTCGATCGGAAGAGCGAACAATGGCGACCAGAATCCCGGGTTCAGGATACTGCTGGTTTGCTGGGTCACTTCCGCTTCCAGCAGGCTGCGCCGAATACTGCCAATCTGGGTGATCAGTTCGGCGGCACTTGTTTTCAGAGCGGCCAGGGTTTTGAGCTGGCTATCGAGCTTGTTTTTTTGCTCGCCGAGGGCGTCTCGTTGGGTGGTAATGGCAGACGTCACCAACGCGTTCTCGTCGAGCGGCACCGGCCCCAGCACATTGAGTTGCGCCTGCAACTGCGCCTGTCCGGGCAGCAGCGATGTGGACAAGCGCTCAATATCCTGAATCAGTACTTGCACCAGATCCTGTGAGCTTTCCAGCTGGGTGTAGTTGCTGGCCTGGGAAACCTGCTGCTTGAGGCTGTTCAACTGATTCTGCACCCCCAGCAATTCGCTGTCGGCGATGCTGATGATCGGGGCTGCGGGGGCGGGGGCAAGGGTGTCGGCCATGGGCGCCGCCAACAGCCATCCCGGGCTGGCCGCCAGAAGCGCGAAGGCGACGCAGATCATTGACTTCAAGACATTGCACATCGGCGAGCTCGACGGGTTGTTAGTCACTTAGCCAATGAGGTTAGGTCATGACACGCACCCTAGAGCATTGTTTTGTCGACAGTGCCTCGGCGGGTTTTTGTCTGTGCGTGACTCATGTGGCCGGTGGCTGGCCTGACAGCGTTCAGGTTAACTAGGCGATCCGAACAGCTGACCAACAGCTTGATGACAAAGTTGTAATCAAACGCCGGTTGGAACACTTCAAACCCTGTAGGAGCGAGCCTGCTCGCGATGGTCGCTAACGATTACGTGTGTTACCTGAATGAACGCGGTGCATTTACGTCCATCGCGAGCAGGCTCGCTCCTACAGGGTGTTGCAGCGCTTTAAAACAGATCAACCCACGGATCCATGGCCTAAGCTTGTTCGCAGGCCCATGTTCATCGAGCACCCCGATGGGCAATCGGCACCTATAAAAACAATGCAATCAGGAGATGCCCATGTCCGCTTTGATCCGTCGTTTCAGTCGCTGCGTGGCCGCTGGTTTGACCGCTGCCGTGCTGGTCGCACCCGCCTTTGCGCTGGATACCGTGAAATTCATGGCCCCGGGTTCAGTGGGCGGTGGTTACGACCAGACCGCCAGGGTGCTGGGCAAGGCCATGATCGAAGCCAATACGGCCAAAGCCGTCACCTTCGAGAACAAGGGCGGCGCGGGCGGGACCCTGGGCCTGGCGCAATTTGCCAACAGCACCAAGGGTGACCCGAACGCATTGCTGGTGGTCGGCGCGATCATGGTCGCGGGCATCGAACAGAACAAACCGCAGATCAGCCTGAAGGATGTGACGCCCATTGCCCGGCTGTTCACCGAGTACAACGTGATCGCCGTGCGCAAGGAGTCTGAGTACAAGACCCTCGATGACCTGATCAAGGCCTTCAAGGCCAATCCGACAAGCATCACCTGGGGCGGCGGCTCCAAGGGCTCGGTGGATCACATCGGCATCGCCGAGCTGGCGGGCAAGCTGGACGTGCCGGTCAACAAGGTCAACTACGTGGCCTTTGGTGGCGGTGGCGAAGTGGTTGCCCAGGCGCTGGGCGGCCAGCTCAAGGTGATCACCGGCGGTTACGCCGAGCTTGGCCAATACATCAAGACCGGCCAGTTCCGTGTCCTGGCTATCGGCGCGCCGGAGCGCGTTCCCGGCGTTGAGGCACCGACCCTCAAGGAGAGCGGCTATGACGTGACGATCGGCAACTGGCGCGGCGTTTACGGTGCGGCGGGCCTCACCCCGCAGCAGCGCAAGGAAGTGATCGACGCGGTCGTGGCCGCCACCAACAGCAAGGTCTGGCAGGACAATATCCAGACCAACGCCTGGACGCCCAGCGTGCTGACCGGCGATGAGTTCGGCAAGTTCGTCGAGGAAGAGCATGTACGGTTGCACGCCATGCTGGTCAAGGTCGGGCTGATTTGAAATGGCCACACTACGTACAGTGGTGCCGACGCAGTTGGCGGTCGGCATCGGCCTGATCGCCATCAGCGTCGTGTTGGCGATGGGTGCCTACCGTTTTCCACCGGAAATGGGTTTCGTCATCCTGCCGGCGTATGTTTATCCCTATGTCGTGGCGGCGTTTCTGGGTGCAGTGGGGCTGCTGCTGGGGTATCAGGCCGTCAGCGGCGGTTTTCGCGAGCTGGAAAACGATACCGCCACGGTGCCCGGTGGAAAAGCCGGTGCGGCCTGGGTGACCGCGGGGCTTGTCGGGGTGGCGGTGCTGATCAACCTGATCGGGTTCGTGCTCGCGGCCGGGTTGCTGTTTGCCTGTTCGGCGCGGGGTTTTGGCAGCCGTCATCCGCTGCGGGACCTGGCTATCGGCATTGCCCTGACCCTGCCGATCTACTGGCTGTTCAACGCCGGACTGGGGGTTTCCCTGCCGTCGCTGCTCAACATCTGGCTTTGAAAGGAGATCGACACAGTGGACATTCTTTCAAGCCTGGCGATGGGTTTTGCCGCGGCGCTCACGCCGATCAATCTGATGTGGGGGTTCATCGGCTGCCTGCTCGGCACCGCCATCGGCGTATTGCCGGGTATCGGTCCGGCATTGACGGTGGCACTGCTGTTGCCGATCACCGCCAAGGTCGACCCCACTGGCGCGCTGATCATGTTCGCCGGTATCTATTACGGCGCGCAGTTCGGTGGCTCCACCACTTCGATCCTGCTCAATACCCCCGGTGAATCGTCGTCCATGGTCACGGCCCTGGAAGGCAACCTGATGGCCCGCAACGGCCGGGCGGGACCGGCGCTGGCAACGGCGGCGATAGGCTCCTTCGTCGCCGGCACCATCGCCACGATTTTGTTGACGCTGTTTGCGCCCATCGTGGCCAGGCTGGCGCTGAATTTCGGCCCGACCGAATACTTCGCGATCCTGGTGTTGTCGTTCACCACCGTGTCGGCAGTGCTCGGCGCTTCGATGCTGCGCGGGTTTGCCTCGCTGGGCGTCGGGTTGACCATCGGTTTGATCGGGCTGGACTCGACCTCGGGTATTGCCCGCTACACCTTGGGTGTTCCCGAATTGGTGGACGGTATCGAGGTGGTGCTGGTGGCGGTTGGTTTGTTCGCGGTGGGCGAGGCCTTGTACAGCTTGCTCTATCAAACCGAATCAAACGAAGGACGGCATCGCCTGACCTCGTTGTGGATGACCCGCGCCGACTGGAAACGCTCGGTGCCTGCATGGCTGCGGGGCACGCTGATCGGTTTTCCGTTCGGTTCGATTCCGGCCGGTGGCGCCGAGATTCCGACCTTCCTGTCCTATTCCACTGAACGCAAACTCAGCAAGTATCCCAAGGAGTTTTCCGCCAACAAGGGCGAGGGTGCCATCGAAGGCGTCGCCGGCCCGGAAGCGGCCAACAACGCCAGCGCGACCGGGTCCCTGGTGCCGTTGCTGACCCTGGGCATCCCGACGTCCGCCACCGCTGCGATCCTGTTGGCGGCGTTCCAGAACTACAACCTGCAACCGGGGCCGATGCTGTTCGAAACCTCCGCCGACCTGGTCTGGACGCTGGTGGCTTCGCTGTACATCGGCAACGTGATTCTGTTGGTGTTGAACCTGCCGCTGGTGGGGCTGTGGGTCAAACTGCTGCAAATCCCCCGGCCGTACCTGAACGCGGGCATCCTCGTATTCGCGACCATCGGCGTGTACGGCATGCGTCACTCATCCTTCGACCTGATCCTGATGTTGGCCATTGGCTGGGGCGGGGTGCTGATGCGCCGTTTCGACTTCCCCGTCGCCCCGGTGATCGTCGGCATGCTGCTGGGGCCGATGGCCGAGAAACAACTGCGTAACGCCTTGTCCATCAGCCAGGGCGACTGGACGGTATTCCTCACGCAACCGATCTCGGCGTTCTTCCTTGCCCTGACGCTGCTGGTGCTGGTGGTACCCCATGTGCTGCATAAGCGCGGGATCAAGTTGCATGAGGATGATTGAATCCTGCGAATACCTGGTAGCCGGATGCATACCTGTGCGAGCCTGCTCGCGATGACGGAGTGTCAGTGAAATAAATATCGACTGACCCGACGCCTTCGCGAGCAGGCTCGCTCCCACAGGGTATTGCAGTGGACCAGGTGGACGACCAATACCTGACCGGCTCAGGCCAGCATCGACATCAACCCACCCTGACGATCCAGTTTGGCCAGGTCGTCGAAGCCGCCGATGTGCGTATCACCGATGAAAATCTGCGGCACGCTGCGGCGGTTGCTGCGGCTGAGCATTTCCTCGAATTTGCCTGGCTCGCGCTGGATATTGATCTCCTGCATCGCCACGCCTTTGCTTGCCAGCAAGGCCTTGGCGTTGCGGCAGTAAGGGCAGGTGTCGGTGGTGTACAAGGTCACGGTGTTCATGGTGGGTACTCCGTCGTTCAAGTCATTCAGGCGTCGATGGCCGGGAAGTCGATGTCGGTCAGCGCTGTGTTGTTCAGGTAGTTGGTCAACGTCTGCGAAGCCACGTGGGCGATCACTTCGATGATCTTGCCGTCGTCGATGCCGGCAGCACGGGCCGCGGCGATCTGTTCTACGGTCAGGTGGCCACGGCTTTCGGTGACTTGGCGGGCGAGGGTGGCATAAGCGTTGAGTTCACCCTGACGCGCACTGAGGATGTCCTGGCCCGACAGCCCGGCCTTGCCGGCGAACAGCGTGTGAGCCGCCAGGCAGTAGTCGCAGCCGTTGACCTGCGAGGTGGCGAGGGACACCGCTTCTTTTTCCTTGGCGCTCAGGGACGTCTTGCCCAGTGCGGTCGAGTTTTGCAGGTACGACGCCAGCACCGCCGGGGCGTGGGCCAATACTTTGAAGAGGTTGGGCAGAAAGCCGATTTTCTTCTGCACGCCTTCCAGCAGCGGGCGGGTGGCGTCAGTGGCGTGTTCAAGGCTGATCGGGGCAATGCGGGTCATGGTGATACTCCGTGGTGTGAAGCGCGGTATGCGCTGGGTACGGAGCTGATGTTAGAGACAGTGCTTGGCTTGTTGGGTGCAAATCGTCGAGGATATGCGACAGATCGTCCAAAATCGCCTTCGGGAGCCTTGTCATGGATCGCTTGTCCACGTTGCTCACGCACTTCGGCGTCAATGCCGGCACCTTTCACAGTGGCACATTTTGCGGCACCACCGCCTTCGACGGCCAACAGGCCAGCGGCCATTTGCACCTGCTTCAGGCGGGTGAGTTGCTGCTCAAGATGGACGATCAGCCGGATCTGCAATTGACCGAACCGACCCTGATCTTTTTCCCCCGGCCCTATCGACATCGCCTGTTCGCGTCTGATGCCTTCGGCACGCAACTGGTCTGCGCGACCCTGGATTTCGACGGCGGTGCGGGCAATGCCCTGGCGGCGGCGCTGCCGGATTATCTGGTGCTCAAGCTCGATGAAATCCCGACCCTGGCCGGGACTCTGGAATGGCTGTTCAACGAGGCGTTTGAAGGTACGTGCGGACGCGAAGCGGTGATGGATCGCCTGTTCGAGCTGCTGGTGATTCTGTTGCTACGGCACATCTTGAGCACCACTGGCCAGCAACCGGGCATGATGGCTGGCCTTGCCGATTCACGGCTGGCGCGGCCCCTGAGCCTGATGCATGAAACCCCGGCCAAGGCCTGGAGCGTGGCCGAACTTTCGGTCGCCGCCAACATGTCGCGGGCCAGTTTCGCCGAGCACTTTCGCCGGGTGGTCGGGCAGACACCGGTGGATTACCTGGTGAGCTGGCGCATCAGCCTGGCGCAGAAACGCCTGCGCGAGGGCCGGCCGATTGCGTTGATTGCCGAGGAAGTCGGTTACGAAAGTCCCTCGGCGCTGGCCCGGGCGTTTCGGCGCAAGACCGGGCTCAGTCCCAGGGAGTGGAAAGGCAACTGACCACCGCAAACCCCTGTAGGAGCGAGCCTGCTCGCGATGACGTCAAGCCAGTCGACATTGATGTTGAATGGATTACCGTCATCGCGAGCAGGCTCGCTCCTACAGGTTATGTTGGTGGCTTTACGAATTCATCAGAACTTGAACGCCTGCCGTCCTACCAGCAGCCACTTACCGTCCTGCTTTTGCCAGATCTGGAAGTTCTCGATTTCGGTGGGTACCACTTCAGTGCCTTTGAGCGCTTGCGCCGAGAAGTGGTGACGGACCAGCGCGACATCGCCGGAGACGGTAATGGTCTGGTTTTGCATCTCCAGGGTCTTGAACGCGCTTTTGCCGGTTTCGATGTCGGCGATGAAGGCCTGCTTGTCCTGGATCTTGCCGCTGGAATGCCCGTAGGTCAGGTTCTCGGCGGTCAAGGCGTTCAGCTCCGGGATGTCTTTGTGCAACATGGCCTGGGTCAGGTGGTCGACCGCCTGGGCCACGTCCTTGTCCGCGGCAACCGGGGTGGCGGCAACGTAGCCGCTGAACAGGCACAGAAAACCGATCAGCACTTTTGCTTTTTTCATGAGTATTTCCTTGTTGTTGTAGGGGGAGTGCGACGACTGGGCGAACATTCGTCAGTCATCGTACAACTTAGCATGCGGTGGAGGAATAAAGCGAACTTGCCCGACGGCCTTGTCTCGAAGTTAAAAGGGCGATGTCCTGACTTCGAGGTAGTGCAGTCATGCAGCCGAATCAACGTTTACGGCACGACCTGACATTGCTCGTGGTATTCCTGCTGATTGTCGTGGTGTCGGGTTTTTCTCCCCGCAGCCGGGTGGACTGGGCGCTGGAAAACCTGCTGGTGCTGTTGCTGGTGGGGACGCTGGTGGCGGTTTCTCGCTGGTTCCGCTTGTCGTCGGCATCGATCACGCTGGTGTTTGCGTTTCTCTGCGTCCATGAATTGGGCGCCCACTACACCTATTCCCTGGTGCCTTACGATCATTGGTCTTTGGCGTGGTTCGGCTTCAGTTTCGAGCAGGTGTCAGGTGTTCATCGCAATCACTACGACCGACTGGTGCATCTGAGCTACGGACTGCTGCTGGCTTATCCGGTGCGTGAAGTGTTGTGGCGCCTGACTTCGCTGCGCGGGTTCTGGCTGTTTTTCGTGACCCTGAACGTCATGCTGTCGACGTCCGCGGTGTATGAACTGGTGGAGTGGTTCGGCGGGGCCTTTCTGGGCAATGACACGGCGAATGCTTTCGTCGGCGCGCAAAACGACCCCTGGGATTCGCAAAAGGACATGGCCGTCGCGGTGGTCGGTGCGTTCGCCACTCTGTTGCTGGTGTCCCTGCGCGGCAGGGTGCAAAAACAAGCGATGACGACCGCAAGGTGATCGGGCAGACGGCTTCGGCGGGGTAGCTGTTGAGGCAGAGGTTGCCTGACAGGACGCCATCGCGAGCTTGCTCTGGGCGGCGTTCCGACGATGGCAATATCCCAGACAACGCAGGACCAGCGCCCTAAAGATATTTATCCGTCACAGCCCCCTCCGACGCACTGGACACCGTCTTCGCATACTTGGCCAGCACCCCTCGCTTGTATTTTGATTCCGGGCGCACCCAACGGCTCTTGCGCTCGGCCAGGTCCGCGACAGACACATCAACGGTAATCTGCCGGGTCTCAGCATCAATGATGATCCTGTCGCCATTCTCGACCAGCGCAATCGGCCCGCCCTCGAAGGCTTCCGGTGTGATGTGACCGACCACGAAACCGTGGGAGCCGCCGGAGAAACGGCCATCGGTGATCAGCGCCACCTCTTTGCCCAGGCCCTTGCCCATGACTGCCGACGTCGGCGAGAGCATCTCGCGCATGCCCGGCCCGCCCTTGGGGCCTTCATAGCGGATCACGATCACCTCGCCGGGCTGCACTTCGCCATTGAGAATGCCGGCCAGCGCACCTTCCTCGCCGTGATAGACCCGGGCCGTGCCTTCGAAGCGCAGGCCTTCCTTGCCGGTGATCTTGGCCACGGCACCGCCGGGCGAGAGGTTGCCGCGCAGAATGACGAGGTGGGAGTCTTTTTTGATCGGCTGGTCGAACGGCCGGATCACGTCCTGGCCGGCCGGGTAGTCGGGCACGCTGGCGAGGTTTTCCGCCAGGGTCTGGCCGGTGACGGTCAGCACATCGCCGTGCAGCATGCCGGCATCGAGCATGCGTTTCATCAGTG
Organism: Pseudomonas sp. GV085; assembly: GCF_003050925.1. Lineage (GTDB taxonomy): Bacteria > Pseudomonadota > Gammaproteobacteria > Pseudomonadales > Pseudomonadaceae > Aquipseudomonas. The sequence continues at coordinate 283,152 of NZ_QAOV01000008.1, forward strand.
GTTGAATGCCGCCGATGGCCACCAGCTCGCTCATCATGTATTGGCCGCTGGGGCGCAGGTCGGCGACCACCGGGGAGATCTTGCCCAACTCGACGAAGTCATCCAGGGTCAGTTCCACATCCACCGCGTTGGCCATGGCCAGCAGATGCAGCACGGCATTAGTCGAGCCGGCGAGGGCGATCACCACGCGAATGGCATTTTCGAAGGCTTTGCGGGTCATGATGTCGCGCGGCTTGAGGTCGAGCTTGAGCAGCTCCATGACCTGCTGGCCAGCGCGGAAGCTGTCCGACGCCTTGTCGCCGCCAATGGCGTCCTGAGAGCTGGAACCGGGCAGGCTCATGCCCAAGGCTTCAATGGCCGAGGCCATGGTGTTGGCGGTGTACATGCCGCCACAGGAACCGGGGCCGGGAATCGCCACTTCCTCGATCTGCTTGACCTGGATCTCGCTGATGTCGCCCCGGGCGTGCTGGCCCACGGCCTCGAACACGGAAATGATGTCGGTGTGCCCGGCACCCGGCTGAATGGTGCCGCCATAGACAAAGATCGACGGGCGATTGAGCCGCGCCATGCCGATCAGGCACCCCGGCATGTTCTTGTCGCAGCCGCCGATGGTCACCAGGCCGTCGAACCCCTCGCAACCGGCCACCACTTCAATGGAGTCGGCGATCACCTCGCGGGACACCAGCGAATACTTCATGCCTTCGGTGCCGTTGGCGATGCCGTCGGAAATGGTGATGGTGTTGAAGATCACGCCCTTGGCACCCGCGGCATTCGCGCCTTTTTCGGCTTCGAGCGCCAGCTTGTCGATGTGCATGTTGCAGGGCGTGACCATGGCCCAGGTCGAGGCGATGCCGACCTGCGGCTTCTGGAAGTCTGCATCGGTAAAGCCCACGGCCCGCAGCATGGCACGTGCCGGTGCGGCTTCCACGCCGTCGATGACGTGGGATGAGTATTTGCGCAGATCGTCTTTATCGCTCATGACAACTCCTCAGGCCTCACCAGGGAAACCCGATGAGTATAGCCCCCCACCGCCAGACCCTACACGCGCGGCCCCTGTATACGCCGGTCCTGTAGCTGGCTTGCCAGCGAAAGCACCCGAAAGGTCAATACACGACTCAAGACCGCCTTCGCCGGCGAGCCGGCTCCTACAGATCCATCACGCGCGGGTTTGCCATGACGTGATATTCTGCGCGCCAACTTGGTTTGACCTATTCAGTTTGCATGTCCGCAAGACGTGCCGACGGAATCACTGTCGCTCAAGTAGCTGAAGCCAATAAAGATAAAAAGTCAGTTCAGAAGGGACATTAAATTGGGGTCGACGCGGTTCGTCGGCCTTGTGTGCCCACCCTGCAATCCTTGAGTGCCGCATCCGTGACTGCCGTGAAACATGGGGCTGTGCGCATGAGGATGGAAGGGCGGATGGCGTTTTATCATAGGTGCTACAGATGTTTAAGAAAGTGAACACGGCCCTGCTGGGGCTGGCTTTGTCGATGGGGATGATTTCCGTCCACGCGCAAGAGACAAAGAAAGTCGATGTGCTGCTGATTGGCGGCGGCATCATGAGCGCGACCCTGGGTGTGTGGCTCAATGAGCTGGAACCTGGCATGTCGATGGAAATGGTCGAGCGCCTCGACGGCGTCGCCGAGGAAAGCTCCAACGGCTGGAACAACGCCGGTACCGGTCACTCCGCCCTGGCCGAGCTGAACTACACCCCGGAAGACGACAAGGGCAACGTCCAGATCGCGAAAGCCGTTGAAATCAACGAAGCGTTCCAGATTTCCCGTCAGTTCTGGGCCTGGCAGGTTCAGCAAGGCGTGCTGAAGAACCCGCGTTCGTTCATCAACTCCACGCCGCACATGAGCTTCGTGTGGGGCGATGACAACATCAAGTTCCTGAAAAAACGCTACGAAGCCCTGCAAGCGAGCCCGCTGTTCGCCGGCATGCAGTACTCCGAGGACCCGGCTGTGATCAAGCAGTGGGTGCCGCTGATGATGGAAGGGCGTGACCCGAACCAGAAAGTCGCGGCCACCTGGAGCCAGCTCGGCAACGATATGAACTTTGGCGAAATCACCCGCCAGTTCGTCGCGTACCTGCAAACCACGCCGAAGTTCGACCTGAAGCTGTCCAGCGAAGTGCAGGACATCACCAGGAACGAAGACGGCAGCTGGCGCGTCAGCTACAAAAACCTGAAAGACGGCAGCAAGACCGAAACCGACGCCAAGTTCGTGTTCATCGGCGCCGGCGGCGGTGCCCTGCACCTGCTGCAGAAGTCCGGCATTCCTGAAGCCAAGGAATACGCAGGCTTCCCGGTAGGCGGCTCGTTCCTCGTGACCGAGAACCCGACCATCGCCGAGCAACACCTGGCCAAGGCCTACGGCAAGGCTTCGGTGGGCGCACCGCCGATGTCGGTTCCGCACCTGGACACCCGCGTGCTGGACGGCAAGCGCGTGATCCTGTTTGGCCCATTCGCGACCTTCAGCACCAAGTTCCTCAAGGAAGGTTCGTACCTGGACCTGCTGACCACCACGACCACGCACAACGTGTGGCCAATGACCAAGGTCGGCATCAAGGAATACCCACTGGTCGAGTACCTGGCAGGCCAACTGATGCTGTCTGACGAAGACCGCATGAACGCCCTGAAAGAATACTTCCCGAACGCCAAGGCCGAAGACTGGCGCCTGTGGCAAGCCGGCCAGCGCGTGCAGATCATCAAGCGTGACGAAGCTGCCGGTGGCGTGCTGAAACTGGGCACCGAAATCGTCGCTTCGCAAGACGGCAGCATCGCCGGCCTGCTGGGCGCCTCGCCAGGTGCTTCGACCGCCGCACCGATCATGCTGACCGTGCTGCAGAAAGTGTTCAAGGACAAGGTCGCGACCCCTGAGTGGCAGGCAAAACTGCACCAGATCGTACCGAGCTACGGCACCCAGCTGAACGCCAGCCCTGAGAAGGTCGCTGAAGAGTGGGCCTACACCGCCAAGGTGTTGCAGCTGACTCCGCCACCAGCGGTGATCGCGCCGGCTGTGAAGCCAGTGACTGTCGATACTGCTGTGAAGGCTCCGAAGGCTAATGCTGCGAGTGATATGGCTCTGTAATTAGAGACCGGATCAAAAAAAGCCCACTGAACCGGCGATGGTCAGTGGGTTTTTTTGTGGGCTGGAAAATGATTCTGGAGGCATGATCGGCATTATGTTTGGTCTCTACCGCGACCGCCGAACCCACCTTCCTGATGCCTGCGCTCAGGGCGATGGAGTCCGTCTATTGAGATGCCCTCTGCCGTCGGGCAAACTCCGGTTGCTTCATTGGCCGATAACAGGAGTTTACGGATGCCATTTCCACTGACGGAATATAATGCCTTGTTGGCCCTGAAGGGCGTAGGGCCGGCCGTTATCGCTCGCCTTGAGCAGATGGGCATTGACTCGCTAGCTGTGCTCGGCAAAGCGAATGCTTGTGACATCCTGGCTCAGGCTTCGGCAGCAGTGGGATCGACTTGCTGGAAGAATAGCCCCCAAGCTCGGGCCGCCATTAACGCGGCCATTGAGCTTGCAAAGGACTCTCGGTTGAGCACACCAGGTGCGTAAAGCTGATCGCTTATTTCAATTGGTAAATCTGATTCGTGTCCATCAGCCAATCTCTGCTGAACGACTGGCTAGCCGAATTGGCGTTTCCGTTCGCTCAATCTATCGATACATCGACGACCTTTCCTTCAGTGGAATCCCAATCTATGGTACCGCTGGCGTGGGGTATGCCCTGGATGCCGATTTTGAGATGCCGCCGTTAACGTTGAACAGACTCGAACTGGATGCATTGATGCTCGGGATGGAAATGCTTTCAGCTTCCGCCGATAACGATCTAAGTGCTGCTGCGAGGATGTTGTTGAGCAAAATCTCAGCGTCCATGGTCCATCACAAGGTTGACCCCGGCGCGGCAAAAATCAGGGCACTTGGAACAACCCCTTCCTCGACGCGTGGTCATTTGGCAACCCTTCGAAATGCCATCGAAAACACTCAGGCGCTGAAGATAACTTATACCAGCCTGGACGGTGCGGTTTCGCAACGCCTCATTTCCCCCCTTGGCCTTTTCTACTGGGGAGGAAAGTGGACGGTTGGAAGCTGGTGTAGTACCAGGGCGGCTTACCGCGATTTTCGGGTCGATCGCATAGCCTCCATCGTTATTGCCCAACAACCATCACCCGACAATCCTGCCCTTGATCTGCAAGCGTATATGAAACACCAGGCAAGCCAGTGGAAAGCGATCACCACTACTGACACTACGCTGTCAGTATGAGCCACTGATAATTGGGACTCCTTAACACACAGAAGGTCATCCCGATGCAGCACTCATCTCATGTACTCGAATTAGCCATTTTCAAGGTCAAACCGGAATGCGTTACGCAAGTACCTGTGCTCCGCGCAGGGCTTCGTGAAACGTTAAAGGCCTTTCCTGGTTTGATCGAGTACCGTGCCTACTGCCCTATGAGCGACGACCGGGTCTTCGCGGACTTGGCTATGTGGGACAGTCTTGAGAACGCACAAAAAGTGGCAAAGGCGTTCAACGACGGAGATCCGAGATTCTCCGAGTATATGTACGCTATTGAAAACCTGACGTTCATGAGTCATCTCGTTCCAGAGATGAGTTGACCCCCGACGGACTGCCAGAGCAGGTAAGAGACCCCGATGCCTTTGCTTTCAGGCTACGGGGTCTGACTTTGGTAAGCGTCCGGCGAAGACACCTACCCTGATGCAGTATCCAGGGCAATGGTGTTCTCTGCGGCATTACCTCAAAACTATTTCTGACCTATTCGAGTTGGTAATTCAACCAAATATGGTGCGTGCCATCGGTGTCGATTTTGATCCCTCCTGATCCCGATATCCCTCTCAAATCACCGGTACCACTGCCTCCGACTATGCAGAAAAATTCATCTGCCCGATCAGTGCCGGTTGTGGAGGCAGAGTGGATGAAATTGAAGGCGCCTTCTTTCCCATTCACCGCACCTTTGAAGCTCTCAATTGCGATGTAACTGCCCGTCCTGGTCGTCTGGTCGAACGCCGCAGTAAAAACTGTTGAGGAAATACCGTCGATAGCACCCGAGTAGCATTTCTCCATGGTGCTGATAGACACTGGCAAGGAGGTAGTAATCTCGGGGGTTGGGCTCAGGCCTGTTGGTTTGAAATTCTGAGTAGAAAAAGTGGCTAACGCTTCCATTCACATCCGTCTCTATCCAAAGAGTGAAGTTCTCATTCTACTCCACAGCACAGCACGCACGGAGCCAAAAACGCTCTGCGGAGCTAAGCCTGTTTCCATCTATGCGGCAGCAACTCAGTAAGCGCCCGGCCAACAACCCCTCCTGAATCCAAACCTCAATGACGCACACACCAGCGCCCCAGCGTTGGGATCAGAACGAGATGTTGGCTGAATGGTTAGGTCGATGGTAAGCGTCCGGGGGACACCCCTTTGCATGTGGCTACTACTGTGCTGGCCGGCACTGAATTGGCTCTGCGGCTAATGGCACATCCTGGGCTTCAAATGTAGCATTGGCGCAGAATGATTATGGAGATGCATATGGATCATGCGACGTTAGCGTTATTCCTGCCAGCGTGCTTTGCATTGAATATGGCGCCTGGACCTAACAATTTGCTATCTATCAGCAATGCAACGAGATATGGATACCGCACATCTTGTATGGCAGGTGCCGGTCGCTTGCTGGCCTTCGCGATCATGATTGCACTCGCGTCGGCGGGCTTGGCTGTCGTGCTGGAAACCTCAGAACTGATCTTCTATGGGATCAAAATAGTTGGCGCTGCGTACCTATTCTACTTGGCGTATCAGCTATGGGGCGCTGTTCCGGAAGCTGAGGCTGAGTCAGAAAACGTTCGAGTAGGTTTATGGGCGCTGGCACGGCAGGAGTTTCTCGTTGCCGCAGGTAATCCCAAAGCTATTCTGATTTTTACCGCGTTCCTACCGCAATTTATTGACCCGGCGGTAGATATTGGTTCTCAGTTTACGTTGCTTGGACTATTTTTTCTGGCATTGGAATGGATTGCCATTGGGATCTACGCATACATTGGATTGCATATGCGCCGCTGGTTTGCACAGCCTCGGGGTAAGAAGATTTTCAATCGCTGCTGTGCTGGTTTATTGTCCGCGGCCGCCTCGATGCTATTGATGGCACGTCGGGCTTGATCGTATGAGCCGGACCGACTGGATCAAACACATGATCGCCGCCGCACGCTTACCACGGCGTAACGAGCCTTGAGCGATGGCATCAGGAAGGTGTGTTGCCCGGACGGTTATGACAATTAGCCTTTAGGTGGAGATGGATCATTTTCATGACCATCTTTGCTTCCAGTTTTTCCGTCTTTATTGTGTATCAGTAACTCAGTTTCTTGATTTTTGCTGATCTCACAAACTCGGTTTACAGCATCTTTTTGGTATCGAAGTGACCAGATGAACGCTGACCACCACTGTACATATGCAGCGTCCCGCCCGGCTTTTGATGACTCTTTGTTGGTTTGAAAGCGGTAATTAGCCTCAAGTTTTTCCATATCCCATGGGGCTTGCACTTCACAACCCACCTCGCTAACCTTCGCCCGTCGCTGCCAATTCAGCGAACGGGTGTGGTAGCCCGGTTTCTTCATAGACCCAGAACGCCTCAGGGCGTTTTTTTGTGCTGGCTGCTTTGTGGCGGCTGTGCATGGGAGGCTTCGGCCTGCCGGGTTCCTATGACCGGTCTACCACCCTGTGTACAGCCGTCTCCCTATTTTGCGTGGTAGCGGATGGGGAGGGGCTCACTTTCATAGGAGCTTCACAATGATAAAACCAACTCCGAATCCCCCTGATTCAGACGCGCAGATAGACATCGATTCCGAGTCCTCATCTCGTAAGCCAAAATTGGCCGAGCGCCGTCCCAACCCCATCTTCACCATCGCCCCCAACGTCAACAATGAAACCCTCCTGGTTCATGCCTGTGAAACCCTTGCCTCGGCCAGTGTCATGGCCAGTGAACTGGCTTTTATCCTCTCTGGCCCAAAATGCAATTTGGCACTGGGGGTTCAACAGATGATTGCCTTGGCGGAACTATCGGTGAACCGCGTGCTGGATCAGGTAGATCCGCAGTAGCAGGCGAGGGCGGTTTTAGCCTGATGTGAAAAAGCCCACTAAACCGGCAACGGTCAGTGGGTTTTTTTTGGGTTCTTCACGCAATCCCGGGGAACACCGATACCTGTAGGAGCGAGCTTGCGATGAACCTGAGAACCCCGCGGGGTATCAGGTTTGCAGCGTCATCGTTGACGTTCATCGCGAGCAAGCTCGCTCCTACAGAGGACCACATTCGCTTAACTGAACAGCATTGCTCTCTATGCCGCATGCTTCGGCAGCCCCTGTCATCAATTGCCAAGTCACTGACGCTTAATGTGAAGCAGCCCGCTTGCACGTGACGATACTGGTTTGTTTTCCGAAGTCGAACCGTATAGCGAAACCGCATTGGCACATGAAGTCCTGCCCCACTATTCTGATGAAGGACTGTCAGTTGCATCTCAATAAAACAATCAGAGAGAGCGCAGAATGAAGTTCAGTTTTGTAGACAGCAGCCAGCCGAGCCGCCGGCGGGTTTTACGCGATGCCTTCACTCTGGCTGTGGCGGCCTCGCCGTTGGCAAGCCTCGCCAGGGCAGCCGACGAAAACGCCGAAGAAGTGACCTTTGCCGCTGGCCCACGACCGCTGGTGCAATACCCGCAAAAACGCCCGTTGACCCTGGTGACCACGCGTCCGCCGCATCTGGAGACGCCATTCCCCGTCTTCAACGAAGGGCCGATCACACCCAATGACGCCTTTTTCGTGCGTTACCACCTGGCCGATTTCCCGACCAGCATCGATCCCGACAGCTACCGCCTGACGATCAAGGGCACGGTCGACACGCCGCTGTCACTGTCCCTCGCCGAGCTCAAGGCCCTCGCTGAACCGGTGGAAGTGGTGGCCGTCAATCAGTGTTCGGGTAACAGCCGTGGCTTCTCGATGCCGCGGGTGTTCGGCGCTCAGTTGGGCAATGGCTCGATGGGCAATGCGCGCTGGGTGGGGGTGCCGCTCAAGGCGGTACTGGAGAAGGCCGGTGTGAAAGCCAGTGCCGCGCAAGTGACCTTCCGTGGGCTCGATAAACCGGTGTTGCCGAGCACGCCGGAGTTCATCAAGGCGCTGGACATCAGCCATGCCATGGACGGCGAGCCGATGATTGCCTGGTCGATGAATGGCGCCGACCTGCCATTTCTCAACGGTTACCCGATTCGTCTGGTGGTGCCAGGCTATTTCGGCACGTATTGGGTCAAGCACCTGAGTGAGATCGAGGTCATCGACCATACCTATGACGGTTTCTTCATGGCCAAGGCGTACCGGGTTCCGGATAACGATTGCTTCTGCATTGCCCCCGGCACCACGGCGGCGAAAACCCGGCCGATTTCCAAGCTGCCGGTGCGCAGTTTCATCACCAGCGTTAAACACGGCGATGTATTGCCGCTGAACAAAAGCGTGGCGCTCAAGGGCATCGCGTTCGACGGTGGCGTTGGGGTCAACAAGGTGGAAGTGTCGATCGACGGCGGAAAAATCTGGCGCGAAGCTGCGCTTGGGCAGGACCTTGGCCGTTTCTCCTTCCGTGAGTGGACACTGCCGATCAGCTTTACCAGCAAGGGCGCCACGCAGTTGATGGTGCGAGCCAGCAACAGTGCGGGCGAGACGCAGCCGCTGCAAGCCGACTGGAACCCTGGTGGTTACCGCCGCCACGTCGTCGAAACCACCCACGTGACCGTCGCCTGAGGAGGACTGCATGAAACTTGTGAAACTCACGAGCGCCGTGCTGTGCGCGGCTCAGGTTGGTCTGGCCACCCTGGCTGGTGCAGCGCCACTGTCGATCACCTTGCCGCCCGAAACGGTGGCGCTCAAGCCCAGTACGTTGCCGGGCTACCCGTTGGCGCAGCAGAAGTGTTCGATCTGCCATTCGGCCGATTACATCAACTTCCAGCCGCCCGGCATGAACCTGGCGCAATGGACTGCTGAAGCACGCAAGATGCAGCAGGTGTACGGTGCGCCGATCAGCGACCAGGAGGTGAATGTGATCGGCGCCTATCTGGCAGTGACCTACGGCAGTGCCAAGGCGAGCGATGCCGATGTTCAGGCGGCCTCGAACCCGCCGCCGGATCAGCCACCGACGGTGTCGGTAGCGAAAGTCGCCTCGGCCTTGCTCCAGGACAACGCCTGCCTGTCCTGTCACGCGGTCGGCCACAAGGTCGTCGGCCCGGCCTATCACGATGTGGCAGTCAAGTATGCCAATGACCCGCAGGCACTGGCCCGGGTAATGTCGAGCATTCAGCACGGCGGTAGCGGTAAGTGGGGGGATGTGCCCATGCCACCGTTCGCGCAGTTGAGTTCGGACGACCTGAAGAGCCTGGCGACGTTCATCATGAAGCAGTGAATCAGCGTTAGCCTGATGCAAAAAAGCCCACTGAACCGGCAACGGTCAGTGGGCTTTTTTGGGAGCGCAGGTTTGTCTAAGAGTTGGTTGCACTGAAGCGCTTGAGAATGTCCTGGTACATTTTGGTCCGCCGGTGATTCAGGCCATATCCGCCTGCGGCAGCGACGGTGCCGGCCTGGACGTGGTCCAGGTACTTGAAGATTTTGCCGGGCGACAGAAACACGACCTTGTAGCCAAGCCCGATTACCCGGTCTTGCAACTCATAACCGGGCACACGGTCGTCGATCTGAAAATGCAGACCCTGCTGCTTCATCAGCCTGCCATTCCATAGCGTGCAAAAGCTTTTCAAGTAAGTTTCCCTGTAGGGTTTCGGCTCTTTTGACCGCAGGCCGAGCGATTGCTTGAGGCGCCGGTAATGGTGCTTGAGCAGGCGTGAAGTGAAGCGCCACAGGGTCCTTGGCAGTCCGCGGTTGAGTTGTTCCGTGCAACCGACCGCGATGACGTTTCGATCCTTTGTGCAGTGGTCCATCATCATCGCGAAGACGTTTGCATCGAAGACGAACGTGTCGGTGTGCATCAGCAACAGATAGTCGGTATCGACCCTGGCCAGCGCCATGTCCAGCGCCTTGCCATGGGCGATGTGCCCCGGCTCTTTGGCGGGGGCATCCCGTTCGATCAGATTGATCCAGTCGAGTGAGCGCAAATACTCGACGCTGGCGTCCGCCGAACCGTTATCCACCACCCAGACCGGGATTGCGGCTTTGCGTACAGGCTCGCGCAACAGGTCCAGGCAGATCCTGGTCAAATCAAGGGTTTTGTAATTAACCAGAACGATGCTGAACGGTGGCTTGGCGTTTGTATCGACACTACCCATCTTCGAAATGCTCGACGACTTAAAAGTGTCGAAGACTAACAGAGGCAACCTTAGCCCAGGCTTAATTTCACCAGGGCTATTGCTCGAATGTGCCTGTGCGCACCTCGCCACTGCGGATGTAACGGGCGATCAGCACACCCCCGGGCGAGCTGATCGAGTTCAGCAAGGTGAAAGCCGACGCTTGTGCGTTGTCGTCGAACAAACGCTTGCCGCGCCCCAGCAGGATGGGATGAATCATCAGCCGCAACTCGTCCACCAGGCCGGCGGCCAGCAGTTGGCGCACCAGTTCGCCGCTGCCTTGGGTCAGTAGCTGAGGACCGTCCTGGCGCTTGAGCGCGCTGATCGCGTCGACCAGGTTGCCCGGCAGCGCATGACTGTTCTGCCAGGCCAGCGAATCGGCGTGATGGGTGGCCACGTGCTTGGGTACGCCGTTGAATAGATCAGCAATGGTGTGGTGGGCGGAGTCGGCCTGAATGTGTGGCCAATAGGCGGCGAAGATGTCGTAGGTACGACGTCCCAGCAGCAACTCGAACGGCTGGGAGAACAGGTCCTGTACGGCCTGACCGGTGGTTTTGTCGGCGTAGGGGACGATCCAGCCACCGAAGCGGAATCCGCCACTGGTGTCCTCCTCAGGCCCGCCGGGTGCTTGCATGACGCCGTCCAGACTCACGAACGCGGCAACGGTGAGTGTGCGCATGTTCTTCTCCTGATTCATCCGGGTGAAAGAGTTCAGGCAGGGAAGTCTGCGATCCCTTGAGACCATTGCCTGAAAGATAGTCGAACCGGACGCTGTGAAATCGACAACAAGCTGCGCAGTTTTTATTTCTCGTGGGCATGCATTGCGATAAGCCCCTGTTTTCCAGGGGCCGCTGGTGGACGCACGCCGTAATGCGGTAGCCGGTCAACTGCTGCCGCATAAGTGGGCGCGAATCCAACCACGCAAGGTGTGTCGGGTACCCGCCGAAGAGGCGCGGGCTACCCGCTGCACAGGCTCTCGGTGCCAGGTGTCCGTGTGTACCAGGGGCGCTGTAGGCGCAGCACCAACTGGTCGATCTGCGGCACCAGCAGATTGGCGGCCAGCACGGCGAAGCACAGACCATCGGCATAAAGCCCGAATTCGCGAATCAATTCAGTCACCGCTCCAATGGCCACGCCGAAGAGGATGCGACCGGCGCGTGTATCGGGACTGGTGACCGGATCGGTGGCGATGAAGAAGGCCGTGAAGAGATAGCCACCGAGACTGAGGTTGTACAGGCTTTCCTGTAGGTTATGACCGGCTGCCAGGCACAGCAATACTGTGCTCGCGAGCATCGCCAGCGAAATCTCGATTCGAATCACCCGCAGGACTGCCAGCATCAAACCGCCGGCAATGTAGCCGTACCCCGACAGATTGGGGGTGATCAGTGTGAACTGGTTCTTGGCCAACTGAGTGGCGCCGGCGAACGCATCGAGGTTAAGGCGTGGCGCCAGCTGCAACTGTTGTAGAAGAACCGCCTTGGCGTCCAGGGCGAGAGTCCAGGGGGCATAGTTCGAAGGCGCAGGGTACAGTTGCTGGTAGAAGCAGATAGCGATGATCCCCAGGCCAACCATGGCGGGGTTGAGGCGGTTGCGACCCAGGCCCCCACTGCCGTGTTTACACAGTGCGAGCGCGGCAAAGCTGGCCACGGCGATCATCCACAGCGGCACCAGCAGCGGCAATGCCCGAGCCAGTATCAGGCCTAGCACCAGCCAGCTCAGGTCGCTCAAACCCTCGCGGACATTACGTCCGCGCAGGCGCAGCAGGCCGGCTTCGAAGCCCAGGGCGAGCAGCACGCACCAGAAGGTCTGCAACCAGACCACGATGCCAAATTGCCAGGCGTACAGGGCGGTGCCCGGCAGCAGACACAGGCTGACCAGCAGCATTATTGTGCGCAGTTGTCGGTGCGCGGTAGAACGGAATATCAGGCTCATGCACGTAGCTCCGTCTTGCTCTGGCGGAAACGTTCGCGCAGCGGCAGATTGCTCGGGCAGGTGCTGCTGCAGCTGCCGCATTCGATACAGGCATCCAATCGCAGTTCCTGCAGGCTGGCCTTGTCAAGGCGCTCGGCCGCAGCGTAGAGATCCAGCGGCCTGAGCGACATCGGGCAGACATCCACGCAGCGCGTACAGCGAATGCAACTGCTTGCGGGCTGAGGTGCCGGCAAGTAGCGCTCGGCGCCGAATATCAGGCAACTACTGGTCTTGCTGATGACGGCAGTGGGGTCCGGTAACGGCTGTCCCATCATCGGCCCGCCGACCTGGGTCAACTGGCCTTCGGGGGCTGCGCCAGCAAGTGCGCGCAGTGCGCTGACCGGGTAACCCACCGGCACCAGGACATTCCCGGGGCGCTTGCAGTCCCCGGTCAGCGTCAGCACGCGTCTTACCAGTGGCTCGCCGTGGAAGACGGCCCGGCCCAGTGCGTAGAGCGTCGCGACATTCAGCGCCAGTACGCCGATATCGGCGGGCAGGGTCCCTGGCGCCAGGTTGCGGCCACTAAGGGCCTTGATCATCAACGGCTGCCCTCCTGCCGGGTAACGCGCCGGTAGCGGCCATATCTCGACCCGGGTGCGCGCCTGACGAGCGGCGGCGCGTAACGCGGTAATCGCCTCAGGTTTGTTGGTTTCGATACCGAAGCGGGTCAGTGTTATTCCCATCAGGGTGGCGACATAGTCGGCGTACTCGATCAGCGCCTCGGCGCGTTCGCGCATGAGACGGTCATCGCAGGTAAGGAAGGGCTCGCATTCGGCACCGTTGATCAGCAGAAGATCGGGCTGCCGGGCGCCGGCCAGCTTGAGGGCCGTCGGGAAACCCGCCCCGCCAAGACCGACTATGCCCATCTGCAATGCTCGTTCGACCAGCGCCTCGGGCGTTTGCGGCAGCCCCGGCACCGGGCGTTCGATCCACTCATCCAGACCATCTGCGTTCAGAATGACGGACATGACCGGCTCGGCCGAGTCGGCCGCGAAGGCGAGATCAATCCGTTCCACGATGCCGGAGGTGCTGGCATGCACCCAAGGGGTGTTGTCATCGCCAATACCGATCACCTCGCCCTTGCGCACATGCTGTCCCGGCTGCACGCAAGGCTGGACGGACCGGCGACCGCGCTCGAGCGGAATCGCCAGCTGTATGTTTGCAATCGGGACCGAGGCAACCGGCATGGCGTTGGATAATTCTTTGTAGCCCCTGAGCTCGATCCCTCCGTGCCAACTAAGCTGTGAGGGTGAGGCGATGGCCAGCAGGTTGCGCCAGAAGGGTTTCTGTTGCGGCTGGCGCTGGGCGCGGACGCGGCTCTGCATGCGCTCGACGCTCTGCAACGAATGGTTAGACATTTTCTGTCCTCCAATTTTTGGGCAAAAAACACCCCTGTGCGCTAATGCACATAATGGTTTTTTTGCTTCCAGGACGTTGAGCGAAAAGGGAGGGGGACAATTGATCACCCCGCAACTCAGAGTGCCGAGTAGAGGTTTTGTTCATTTTTTGATCAGGCTTGCTGATGAGCGGTAGGTTATCCCACGCGGGATCACAGAGGTGTTGATTGATGCGCGTAAGCCTGCTGGTGATGCTGTTGACGTTGCTGTATGGCTGTGGCGAACGGATCGAGCGCATTTCCGGACCCACCATGGGGAGCACTTATTCGATCCAGTACGTACCCGCCGCGCAGACGCCCGACTCGCAGCGAGTAAAGGCCGAAGTCGAGACGATACTGGCGGCGCTCGACCAGCAGTTTTCCAACTGGCGCAGCGACTCCGTGGTTTCCCGCTTCAACGATCTACCGGCCGGCGCCTGTCAGGCGTTGCCGGAAGATATGCATCGCTTGCTGGCGTACGGTGAGTTTCTGTTCCGCGAGAGTGGCGGGGCTTTCGACCTGACGGTGCAGCCATTGATGAACCTCTGGGGATTCGGTCCGCAGTCACGGGGGGAGCGCTTGCCGGATGCTGGCGCGCTGGCACGGGAGCGGGCACGGGTAGGGCATCAGCACTTGCACCTGGATGGCGAAAAGCTGTGCAAGGATGTGGCGGCGCAACTGGATTTTGACAGCATTGTCGCCGGCTATGCGGTGGATCAGGTCGGCGATAGGCTTTCGGCCCTGGGCATCCAGGCCTATCTGGTCGAGATCACCGGCGAACTCAGGGCGGTCGGCCGCAAGCCGGATGGCTCGCCCTGGCGCATCGCCCTGGAGGTGCCGAGCGGCGCAAGCGAGCGGCAAGTGGAGCGCACCATTGCACTGGATGGCTACAGCGTTTCCACCTCCGGCGATTATCGCAACTATTTCGAGGAAGGTGGCCAGCGCTATTCGCACACCTTCGATCCACGTGTCGGCACGCCGGTGAAGCACGCGCTGGCGGCAGTGACGGTGGTCGACCCTTTAGGGCTGCATGCCGATGGCTTGTCTACGCTGTTGATGGTGCTCGGCCCGGAGGAAGGTTATGCCTTCGCCGAGCGGCATGACCTCGCTGCCTATTTCATCATGCGCCAGGGGCAGGGTTTCGTTGCCCGGGCGACGCCGCGATTCGAGTCGTTGTTTCCCGAGCAGGGCAAGACGAAGCAGTAGTTGAAGGAAGCCTTGCCTACCGGTCGACCAAGCGCTAATGACAGCTGAGATGTGTTGCACACGAGTCAGCGTCCAATAAATGGAAGATTCTCTTCTCGAATGACGCGAGCGGCATCATCGTATAGAAACGGGAGAAACATATAGCGGCGACCTTGGGTTACAGGCGTGGCTTCGTGCAAAAGTGAACACGAAAACACCACGGCCCCTCCTGTTGGAGCGCTGTAAAGCACTTTTCCAAACTCTGGAAAATGCAGAAAACCGCCTTCGTACTCTCCCGAATTAAGAAACAGGGAAACTGCAAAACGGCGATGCGCTGTACCCTTGGTGGTGTTGTCCCTATGGGGCCGGAAATGCCCGCCTTCGTCGCTGTTGTAGCAGGCCACCAGATAGCGCTCCATTCGAGTGGCATTGAACTGGAACGCTTTGTGTAGCTCTGGAAGCAAACGGTTGGCTATACGCAGCGAGCATGCCTTGGATAGAGCCTTGTCTTCGATAACGCAGTCACGACGTTGCTTGTGGCCATGGTCGGTGACTTGGACGGTTTTACCCGACTGCTCCGTCATAAATCCGGATTCCTCCCCGCCACGTTCGTCGTAATAACGGATGAGTGCTTTACACAGCCTGGGCTCAAATATACGGGGAAGCACGAGGACGGGGGCGTGAGGAGTGGCGGCATGTGGCGCAGCCAGTGCGGGTAATCTATCCAGAAAGCGCATTAACGAGGGTATATGGTTATCGACCGGTGCCTCTATCGGGACGATGGCCAGGACACGCAGCGCAGGATCGAGCACATAGGTCATTTGCCTGAGGCTGCCGTCTGGCTGCAATGTACCGTAGAGCTGACTGACTGACCGATCGAAGTCCCAGATGAAGCGCATGCCAGGTATCGCACTTTCTACCCGCTTGAGCTTTTCGTCCTCGGGATCTACGGAAACACCAAAGAAGCTGACGTGATCGTCATTGAACCGCTGGCGATGGGCCCGAGCACCTTCCAGAACTTTAATTGATGCAGGATCAGCCGCGGAACCAAAAAAACAAAGCACGACATACCGACCGGCAATAGTGTCGAAACAAAAGCGCTCTCTTTGTTGAGTGCGGCAATGGAACCAAGGGGCAGGTCCACCGATTGAAAAGGCTGTGGCGCGCATCACAACTCCTTGCCGGCAGGCAGTGGATCGCTATTGTGGTCCTCTGTAGGAGCGAGCTTGCTCCGGGCGGCGTTCCGACGATGGTCGTTAACGATAACGCTTGTTTACTGGCTAAACGCGGCGCTCTTGAGTCCATCGCGAGCAAGCTCGCTCCTACAGGTTCCTCAACTGAACAGCATTACACGTACAAATGGGCTTACGGCACCGCTCACTGCGATGCCGATGCAGGAAAAACGCCAGGCACTCGAAGCTTGCAGGTAAAACTAGTTCAGTCTTGTCGAACCTGCCCGGATCGCGATTGCTCGGCTGCCTGACCAAACGCTGGCAGATTTGATGTAGCAACGCAGACTTTAAAACGGTGCATGCGTTTTCACGCAGCCTGGATCTGAACAGGGAACTGGCCAGGCACTTTAAGCTGATATCATTCAGGCACTTGCAAAAGGAGCAGGAAAATATGAATCGTCGTAAAAAAATAAATCAGTTGTTAAAGGCTAACGCCAAAAAGGCCAGTGCCAAATTGGCACCGAAAAGCAAGTCAAAATACATCAGTAAAGCGGACCGATTGAAACTGGCCGCTGAGTCCAGTCAGGACTCCAGCATCTGCGCTGAGAGCTGATCCCTATCGTCGTTCGCCACAAGAAGGGCGGGTATGGCGTTTGAGAGAGCCCTGCACCGAACTTTGTGAACGACACGCGTTGAAATTTCCTGCCGCAATCGCGCTCATCCACGGCGGTTTGTGCGAAAGCCCGCACGGTTACCCAAGGTTTTTGCACGAATCTTCACCGCTGTCGCTCGTATCATTTCACTCGGTAAATCCGGTGAGCATTGCGATGACAAAAATCACAACGTTGTGGGACATCAGTCCACCCTTGAGTACTGAAACGCCGACCTGGCCGGGTGACACGCCGTTCCAGGAGGAGCGCGTCTGGACCTACGGTCCCGAATGTCCGGTGAATGTCGGACGCATCACCTTGTCGCCGCATACCGGCGCCCACGTCGATGCGCCGTTGCATTACAGCGCTGGTGGCGCGCCGATTGGCGATGTGGCGTTGGACGTCTATATCGGGCCTTGCCGCGTGTTGCATTGTCTGGACAGCGGCGAACTGGTGCTGCCCGGGCAACTGCAAGGACGTTTGCGCGACGTGCCCGAGCGGGTGCTGCTGCGCACCTATCGACAAGCGCCGCTGACAGCCTGGGATTCAGGGTTCACGGCCGTTGCCAGGGAAACCATCGACTTGCTGGCGAGCCTGGGTGTGCGGTTGATTGGCATCGATACGCCGTCACTGGACCCCCAGCAATCCAGGACCATGGATTCACACGGTGCCGTGGCCCTCCATCACATGGCGATTCTTGAAGGCATCGTGCTGGACGATGTCCCGGAAGGCGATTATGAACTGATCGCCTTGCCGCTGCGCTTTGCTCATCTGGACGCCAGTCCGGTCAGGGCGATTCTGCGGCCGCTGAGTACGTCGCAACGCGGGTGATGATCATCGGCCGGCGCGCATGCTCCCTTGTAGGAGCTGGCTTGCCAGCGAAAGTCGTTAACGATAACGCGAGTAAACCGGATAAACGCGGCGTACTTGAGTCCATCGCCAGCAAGCTGGCTCCTACAGTTCCCCGGGATTGCGTGAAGAGCCTTTTTTATTGGGCTAATCGGTGCGCTCATTAGAGGAGCGGGGCGGGTGGCGGTCTACCTGATAAGTTGGTGAAGGCAGTCCGTAAAATTGGGGGCAGGTAACAGTGGGTTGGGCAGCGATGACACAAATCCCGCACCAGGTGATAAACGGCTGCACGTGATTGCGCCAATCAGATAATGTTTTGCGCTACACCAAGTGCTGGTCAAGTGCTGGTCGAGTGCTTTTGCGGCTTTGTCAGCCATGCCTTATCCGCTTGGTTGCCGATCACTATCCGTTAAGTGGGCGCCGACGATTCATGGCGTGGAAGTTGCTCCTTTCCAGCCTGGTACGCGCCGTCAGAGCGCGCCGAAAATATTGCCTGTGAGTGCACCGTGATGAGCAGCAAAGTGGATCCGCAGTTTCGCGACATTCGTGTCGACAGCGATGACCTCGAGGCCGCCAGAAGCTGGATGTCCGGTATCTGCGGGCCCCATCGACTGGTGAGCGCGACCCCCGAACGGATTCGCTTTCATCACAACGCCAACATGTTCAAATCGATGGCCACCACCCTGGGCACTATCGAATACGGCACCGATGTCACCATCGATATCGAAGACGCCGAGCACTTCAGCAGCTACAGCCTGAGCTTGCCGCTGGTGGGCCAACAGGAGCTGAGCAAGGACGGCAGCGTGCTCAGGTCCGACCGCGATCAAGGGGTCATCGTGTCGCCCAATGAAAACCAGCTGCTGGCGATCTCCGGTGACTGTCGCAAGGTTCAGGTGGTGATTACGCGTATTGCGATGAGCGAAGCGCTGGAGGGGATGTTGCAACGGCCTCTGGACGCGCCGCTGCGCTTCGAGCCGGTGATGGATGCGATCGATGGCGCATCGGCGTCGTGGTGGCGCATGGCGCGTTATTTCATCGACGAGCTTGCGCGCAGCAGCGAACTCTTCGAACAAGTGGCCTTCACCCGGGACATTGAAAGCTCGCTGATCAAGGGCCTGATCCTGGCCCAGCCCAACAACTATTCGCAGGCGCTGCGGGATGTGCTGGGCGTGAAGTTGCCGCATTACCTGATCAGGGCTCGACAGTACATCCACGACAACGCCCGCGAAGCGTTGCACCTGGAGGACATCGAGGCCGCTGCCGGCGTTTCGCGCTTCAAGTTGTTCGATGCGTTCAAGAAGTACTTCGCCATGTCGCCGATGGTCTACCTGAAAAAGTACCGCTTGAACGCCGTGCGCCAGGAGATGCTTGAGCACGGTTCGGCACGCAATATTTCCGGGATCGCGATGGGCTGGGGGTTCATGCACCTGGGGCGTTTTTCCACCGAGTACCGCAAGCTGTTCGACGAAACCCCGAGCATGACCTTGCAGCGCAACGAAGCCCGGCGCCTGCACGGGCATTGAAGGTCGGCGTCCTTACTTGCGTACCACCAGATCCAGCAGTTGCTCGCGCTCCTTGATTTTTTGCAGGACGATTTCCGAACGTATATCGGTGACGCCGGCGGTGCGGTTGAGGTGGTTGACGATGAAATCCGAGAAGTGCTTGAGGTTGCGGGCCTGGACCCGCAACACATAGTTGCTCGCCCCGGTAACGACATACGCGGTGACCACCTCCGGCCACTGCTGAACCTTCTTGATGAAGGTCTCGTGCCAGTCCTCGACGTCCTGTCGCAGCGACACATGAACGATGGCTTCCAGTTCAATGCCCAGCCGTTCGGCATTCAGCACCGCGCGATAGCCGGTGATGATTCCTTCGCTTTCCAGCAGGCGCAAACGGCGCAGGCAAGCCGAGGGTGACAAGGCGACTTTCTCCGCCAATTCCTGATTGCTGATACGGCCATCCTGTTGCAATTGATGCAGGATTCGCAGGTCTGTCGAGTCAAGATTCATGGTTTGAATAAATCCGCGTTTATTGGGCGTTGATTCGAATATTCTGCGAAATAACTACTACATGACCGATTACTTTGCACGAAAATTCTTCAAAGGTTCGTTCATTATCTCTCCACCGAAAGGCAAGTGAAGTGCCTTGAATCAGGGCGCCGGAGCCGGCTGCTGCAACCTGTCCGGATGGCGTCGCATAACAAAAAACAGGACACCCGATGACGACAAGAAACAGTTGCCTGGCGCTTGATGCCCAGGACGTTCTGGCGCCCCTGCGCCGGCAGTTTGCGCTCCCCGAGGGCGTTATTTATCTCGACGGCAATTCCTTGGGTGCGCGGCCGGTCGCTGCTTTGGCCCGGGCGCAAGCGGTGGTCGCCGAGGAGTGGGGCAATGGCTTGATCCGCAGCTGGAACAGCGCAGGCTGGCGCGAGCTGTCCGAACGTCTGGGCAACCGCCTGGCGGGCTTGATCGGTGCGGGGGAGGGTGAAGTCGTGGTGACCGATACCACCTCGATCAACCTGTTCAAAGTGCTGAGCGCCGCTTTGCGCGTACAGGCCACGAGGTCGCCGCAGCGGCGGGTGATCGTCAGCGAGTCGAGCAATTTCCCCACCGACCTGTACATCGCCGAGGGCCTCGCGCAAATGCTGCAACAGGGTTACACCCTGCGCCTGGTGGACAGTCCTGAAGCGCTGCCGCAAGCGATTGACCAGGACACGGCGGTGGTCATGCTCACCCACGTCAATTACAAGACCGGCTACATGCACGACATGCAGGCCCTGACCGAGCTGACCCACGAATGTGGCGCGCTGGCTATTTGGGATCTGGCTCATTCCGCCGGCGCGGTGCCGGTCGACCTGCATCAGGCGGGTGCCGATTACGCCATCGGCTGCACCTACAAGTACCTCAATGGCGGGCCGGGTTCGCAGGCCTTTGTCTGGGTTTCGCCAGAGTTGTGCGATCTGGTGCCGCAGCCGTTGTCCGGCTGGTTCGGCCATTCGCGGCAGTTCGCCATGGAGTCGCATTACGAGCCGAGCAGCGGCATCGCGCGCTACCTGTGCGGTACCCAGCCGATTACCTCTTTGGCGATGGTCGAGTGCGGCCTGGACGTGTTCGCCCAGACCGACATGGCCAGCCTGCGCCGCAAATCCCTGGCCCTGACGGACCTGTTCATCGAATTGGTCGAGCAGCGTTGCGCGGCTCACGAACTGAAGTTGATCACACCCCGTGAGCATGCCAGACGTGGCAGCCACGTCAGCTTCGAACACCCCGAAGGTTATGCGGTGATCCAGGCCCTGATCGAGCGAGGCGTGATTGGTGATTACCGCGAGCCACGCATCATGCGTTTCGGTTTCACCCCGCTGTACACGACCTTCACCGAAGTCTGGGATGCGGTGCAGATCCTCGGCGAGATCCTCGACCGGAACACCTGGTCGCAAGCGCAATTCCAGGTTCGCCACAGCGTGACCTGAGCCTTTCGGCCTCCGATTCCTGCCGCAGGATTTTCTCCGCGGCAGGGCTTCGGCCGCCGGCAATAACCAGTTCTGCAATCACAATAATAAGGAGCACGCAGAATGAAACTGTCCCTCTGGCCTGCCTTGCCGCTCGCCATTTCCAGCTGTCTTGGCCAAATGGCCTGTGCCGCCACCGACAACGGATTTGTCGAAGACAGCAGCCTGACCCTGACCAACCGTAACTTCTATTTCTACCGCAACAACCTCAACAACCCGGGCGGTCAGAACTATCGGGACGAGTGGGCCCACGGGATCATGCTCGACTACCGCTCCGGCTACACCCAGGGAACGGTGGGATTCGGGGTCGATGCCTATGCGCAGTTGGGTCTCAAGCTCGACAGTGGCAAGGGACGCACGGGCACGGGTTTGCTGCCGGTCGATGCCGATGGTCGTCCCGAGGATGAGTATTCCGAAGCGGGCGGTGCGGTGAAGGCGCGGATTTCCCGGACCGAACTCAAGTACGGCAACCTGACCCCGCTCAACCCGGTGTTCGGCACCGGCAATGCGCGCCTGTTCACCAGCAGTGCCACAGGCTTTCAATTGACCAGCAATGAACTCAAGGCGTTGCAACTGGACATCGGTCATTTCACCGCCGGCAACGACAGTAATTCGACCAATGCCAATGGCGCGCTCAAAGCGCTGTACGCCGGCGTGGAAACCCGCAGCGTCGATTATCTGGGCGGCAGTTATGCCCTGAGCGATCAACTGAGTGTCAGCCTGTACGGTTCGCAGTTCACCGACATCTGGCGCCAGTACTACACCAATACCAACTACACCTTTGCCCTTGGCGAAGGCCAGTCGCTGAACCTGGATTTCAATCTCTATCGCACCAACGACAGCGGCCAGAGCCTGGCCGGCAAGATCGACAACACCACCTGGTCGTTGTCCACCGCGTACAAATTCGGTGCCCATCGGTTGACCCTGGCGTACCAGCGGGTCGATGGCGACGAGCCGTTCGATTACCTGGGCTTCGACCAGCAGCCAGGCACGTCGATCTTCCTCGCCAACTCGATTCAGGTTCTCGACTTCAACGCCCCCAACGAACGCTCATGGCAACTGCGTTACGACCTGGACATGGCGCCTTTCGGCGTGCCGGGCCTGAGCTTCATGTCGCGTTACGTCAGTGGCGACCACATCGATGACAGCCATTACGACGGCGGACCCAATGGCGCCTATGGACGTTACGGCGATGACGGCAAGCGCTGGGAGCGCGACATCGAGGCGCGCTATGTCGTGCAGTCGGGCAAGGCCAGGGATCTTTCAATACGCGTGCGTCAGGCCAGTGTGCGTTCCACTGCGCAGGTCGCCCGCGCCGACACCACGGACAACAACGAAGTCCGGGTGATCATCGAGTATCCGCTGAGTATTTTCTGATCCGTGTCCTGCTGTGCGTGGCTGATCCCCACCGTTAAACCTACGACGTGCTCTTCAAGAAAGATAAAATCCAGAGGACATAAAAATGACCGATAACTGCGGTTTCGAAACGATATCCAACCGTGAACACGGCCTGCAGCGTCAGCTGACGTCGGGGCAAATGAGCATGATCGCCATTGGCGGTGCAATCGGCACCGGGCTGTTCATGGGCAGCGCCTATGCCATCGGGTATGCCGGGCCGAGCGTATTGCTCAGCTATGCCATCGGAGCAATCATCACCTTGCTGCTGATGGGTTGCCTGGCGGAAATGACCGTGGCCCATTCGACCTCGGGTTCGTTCGGTGCCTACGCCGAATTTTATGTCAGCCCGCTGGCCGGGTTCCTGGTGCGCTATGCCTACTGGGCAGCGATCGTGCTCGCGGTCGGCACGGAAGTGACGGCGGTGGCGATGTACATGAAGTACTGGTTCGCCAACGTGCCGGAGTGGGTATGGATCGTCTCGTTCTCCAGCGTGCTGATCGTGCTCAATGCCATCAGCGTGAAGACTTTCGGCACCTTCGAGTACTGGTTCTCGACCATCAAGATCGGAGCGATTGTCGGCTTCATCATCCTGGCAGTGTATGTGGTGTTCGGTTCCGGCAATCCGGAGTACGGCGTGCACAATTACACCGCTCACGGCGGCTTCTTCCCCAATGGCCTGCAAGGGATGTGGATCGCGGTGATCGTGTCGATCTTCAGCTACCTGAGCGTGGAGATGATCGCGGTGGCCGCCGGTGAGGCAAAAGACCCGGAGCAGGCGGTGAAGAAAGCCTTTCGCGGGACTATCGTGCGCCTGGTGGTGTTCTACCTGCTGACCCTGGCGTTGATGCTGGCGATCGTGCCCTGGCTCCAGGCAGGCAATGCCCAAAGTCCGTTCGTCACGGTGATGCAAGCCATCGGCATTCCCGGCGCCACCGGCGTGATGAATTTCGTGATCCTGATTGCCGCGTTGTCGGCGATGAACAGCCAGTTGTACATCACCACGCGCATGATGTTCAGCCTGTCCCGTGCCGGCTACGCGCCAAAATCCATGGGTGCGTTGAGCAAGACCGGGATCCCGTTGAACGCGCTGTTGCTTTCGAGTTCGGGGATCGCCCTGGCGACCTTGCTCAACATCCTGTACCCGGAAAGTTCGTTCACCCTGATGATGGCGATCTCGATGTTCGGCGCGATCTTTACCTGGTTCATGATCTTCCTCACGCACTACTGTTTCCGTCGTTTTCACGAACGCAATGGCAACCGCAAACTGTCGTTCCGCATGCGTCTGTTTCCCTACAGCACATTGCTGGGGCTGGTGCTGATGGGGGCGGTGATGATCACGACCTATTTCACTGAGGCCTTCAAGATGACCCTGGTGTTCGGTGTGCCATTCCTGCTGGTGCTGTCGATCGTCTACGGTATTTTCTTCAGGAAAACCAGGGCGGTCACGCGTCAAGAGCGAAAAATACTGGCTCCATAAAAAAGGTTCTTCACGCAATCCCGGGGAGCACCGATACCTGTAGGAGCTGGCTTGAAGCGATGGCAACTGACGGCCGAGCATTTTCTTCCTGGTGTACATATTCATTGCTGCGGTAACGGCCACTTAGGGTTCCGCCCTGACGGCGGGTCACTTGGAAGAGCGGAACGCCGCCCGGCCTGTAGGAGCGAGCTTGCTCGCGATGGAGGTCAACGATGACGCGGGGAGCCTGACACCCCCGCGGTGCTCTCAGGTTTTTCGCGAGCAAGCTCGCTCCTACAGGGCCCGCCGCCATCGGCCATCCATGGCCGGCAGCGGCTAACCCGGCATCCATGCCGGGTTGCCCACTGCGCAGAACCTGCGCTCGGCCTCACGAGGGGGCGTGCACCGCAACAGCACCGCGAGGCGAGCTAACGCTCGACCTCGTTGTTTGGTGGTGCACGCGTTCCCCTGTAGGGGCTGCCGAACCTTCGGCAGCCCCTACAGATATTTCGTTATATGTGCTCCCCGGGATTGCGTGAAGAACCTAAAAAATGCCCGTATCTCACGATACGGGCATTCTTCAATCTGCAAGGCTTGCCTTGCCGTTATGACCCTGTCGTAAAGGTCAGTTGGCTGACAATGGCCATGGCCTTGGGCTGGATCGATGCACTGAGCGGCTGGCTCAACTCGTCGTGGAATGAATGATTGACCAGTTGCTCCTGCACGGCCCGCTCAAACTCCGCCCCCGTGGTGACCGGATAGCCAAACGTCACCCGCAGGGTGGAGCCCGGCGCAACCTGCACGTTGTCCAGGTTCCAGAACTGCACTGCCAGGTTGGCGGTATATCCCGCCGGTATGGTGAACTGCGCGCCGGTCAGCTGCCCGTCTGCCGGGACGGTCAACGGCCCAAGCACGATCGGCTTCTGATTGGGCGCCACGGTGTCGCACAACAGGCAGACGGTGGTACCGGTCAGACCGGTGGCGGACAGTGTAATGGTGAGCGCGGTCGAGGCGAAGCTGGCCGGAACCCGCAACTCCTGACGACGTACCCACTGATTGCCACTGACGACCGCCTGGTTGCGAAAACCGAAGGTCGGGGTCTGGCCAATCAGTTTCGCCAGGTCCAGCCAGTTGCTCACCGGCGGTACGGGGTCGGGGTGGCAGCCACTGTTGAGCTGGGCGATCAGGTTGAAGTAACCGTCACGATTGACCAGTGGCGGCGTCCAGACAAACGCTTGCTCGCCGACACCGATGTGCCCCGGTGGCACAGTGACGGCGGACGCCTCGGCGCCTGACTCGGTACTCAGCAGGTTGCCCTTGAAACTGGCAGGCAGCATGAACACCTGTGCCTGGCTGTAATACAGGGAAAACGAGTCGGTCGGGGTGACCTGGCTACCATTCATGCCGCGCACGTAATAGTAGTTGGGGCGTCCTCCCGCCGGCTCGACGTTATAGGACTTCTGCCAGCTGTCGATGGAGCTGAACTCATTCTCGAACCCCGGTACCGGAGTTTCGCTCTGGATGATGTCAGGGCACAGCCCCAACGGCGGCGAGAACGGCACGCTCCCCTTGGACGCCAGGTTGTTGCGCAGATAAATGTCTTTGGCGCCTGCGGTACTACGGCTGAATAAATTGACGACGGCTTCGCTCATGACGTGAACTCCTTGTTCGATTATTTGATTCGCAGACCATCAGCACCCAACAGCACGACAGGCCGTGGCCGGATGTCGGCGGTGGTGCCGCCGCGATAGGCGCTGTGCAAGGCATGGGACAGTGCAAAATCCACCAGTCCCCGTTGCAGTGCTTCTTCCAGCTCGGCCTTTGTGCCATCGGAGTAATAGGCCGGCGTGATATCCATCGAGGCCCCCGGCAACGAGACCGGCCCGCTATTGCGGTACAGGTTCAATGTGAGGGTGGCGCTATAGCCCGGTTCCAGCCAGCAACGCACACCGACGAAATGCCCCTGGTCAGGCATGGCGGTATTGACGATGGAAATCGACTTGCCCTTGGCATCGGTGCGACTGCAAGTGAGGTCAAAGGTCCAGCCGCGGCCATCGGTATTGGGCGCGAACCCGTTGTTGGTGACCTGCAGTGAATACTCTCGGCTGCCGGCGCTGACATCGTCAGGGATGATCAGTTGAGTGCTGATCTGAATCGTCGGCGACTGGGCCGACTGCATGGACACGTTGCGCCAGCCAAACTGCAGGTTGTTGGTGATCAGGGCTGACATGTCCAGCTGCGTGAGCACATCCGGGAACGGGTTGTTGGCATTGTTAAGCCAGGTAATCAGGCAATAGTGGCTACTGCCATCGGTGGGCGGCTGCGGGTTGGCCCAGACAAAGGTATCCGCCGCGACGCCGATCGTGCCGGCCCCCAGATTGACCATCGAGGACACGTAGATCGGCGGCGTGCCGTCCGGGTGGTCCTGATCGGTGGGGATGGAAAAGTTTGCCCAGTTGCTCGGCCACTGGATGGCCGCGCAAGGCACACCATACAGCTGGACCTTGGTGGTACGGGGAATGGCTGTGCCGTTTTTGCCGCGGATATAGATGTAATTGGGGTGTCCTTGTGTGATGTTGTCGGCGGACTGGGTGGCGTAGCTGGTCGCGGTGGCCAGGGCGCTCTGGTAGTTGGGCACCGGCATCCCGGCAATCCAGATGTCGGGACAGGCAGAGAGCGGCGAGCCCGCCGGCACCGTGCCTTCGTTGCTCTGGTTGGGCCGCATGTAGATACCCTGGCTGTAGGTCGCGGCGAGGCTCTGTACGTCGATTGACGGCAAGGCGGCAGGTCCGCGAAGCAAGCGGCCATGGCCTACCGCAGCCGGGCTTTTAGAGACAATTAACATGTCAAACTCCTTTTGACTCAGGCTGGAAGGATGGTGGTACGCGTCTGCGCAACATCCTGGGTGGGGGGTTGGGTTGC
The DNA here is from genome assembly GCF_003050925.1 of Pseudomonas sp. GV085. Lineage (GTDB taxonomy): Bacteria > Pseudomonadota > Gammaproteobacteria > Pseudomonadales > Pseudomonadaceae > Aquipseudomonas. Next base: position 309,987 of record NZ_QAOV01000008.1, read on the forward strand.
AGCACTGACCGCCAACACGTTGAGCACGGTGGTGGAGGTGTAGCAAATGGCATCCAGGGCCGCTTGCCCCACGAGGGAAATGCCCTTGGTGGCCGCGACCACGCGGGTCAAACGTAGCGGTTTGCAGATTTCCGGAAGGCAGGGCACGACATTCAACGCCACCGTCGTACCGCTTTGACCAATGGAGGCCGGGATCGCCACCCCGAGATGGCCCAGGCCGTAGATGAACGTGGCGACCACACCGATATCGTCCTTGTTTTCGGGCATGCGTTTCCATTGGGCGAGGAACACCCCGTCCAGCACCAGGCCGAGCCAGGTGTAGATCCACAGCGTGCGCCCGGCGCCATCGGCGGTGGTGCATCCCGGCGATCCGGCGGAGAGGATCCACGGGCAACTGCACAGTTGCGCCGACACCTCCAGCATGTAGGCGACATAGCCAATGACCGGCGGTGGCGCCGACTCCGGTGGCATCCCGTCACCCAAGGCGGTCAGTGCCCCATAGAAGAAGTACGAAACGGACCCCAGCAAACCGGCGACCATGGCCATTTCCCGGGGCAGGAAGCCGGTCCACGGATCATCGGACACCCGGTTGCGCGCCCGCCCGGAAACCGAACTCAAACCGGTAGCGGCCAGCAGCCGCTGCGCGTTGAGACTGGTTTTGAATTGAGCAACGCTGCCACTGTCCGGGAAGGGCGCAGCGCCTTTGAGCGCCTTGAAGAGAATCGTGCCGGGGACCGCCAGCACCAGCGCCACCAGATCCAGCGTGGTCAGCTTCGAACCATTGGTGACCAGGCGATAGAGGTCACTGACAAACGGAATGTTCCACTCGGCATTGAGCAGGCCCTTGATGCTGGTGACAAAGCTTTGCACCAGTTGCAGCATGGCATCGACCACCAACTGGACGCCGGACAGGATCGCCTGGAGGACGCCTTCGACCACGCTCATCAGCGCCGCCAGCAACTTGCGGAAAATCTGGTCGGGGTTGCTTCCCAGGTCCTGGATGTAGGCGAGCGCCTGGGCAAAGGCCTGGGACGACTCGGTGAAATCCGCCAGGTTCGAGAGCTTGGCAATGAAGTCACTGAGCGGGTCTCCCAACTCGTTGGCCAGAAGGAGGGTGCCTTGCGCCGACGAAGCGCAGGACGCGTTGTTCACCAGTCCGTTGTAGACAATGTTGTTGGCCACCGACTTGCTGGTGGTCGGATCGTCCGGTGTATTGGCCCGCTCATAGCCGCCCAGGCTGTGGGTGCCGGCAATCGTGCTCCGGGCCTGCTCGAACCACTGTTGCAACTGCCCCTGCAAGGTATTGATACCCTTGTCGACTTTGCTCTGGATACCGCTGGTGGCGCCGGCGAGAAAGTCGAACCCGGTGTTGACGACATGGGCCAGCGCGTCGTGGGTGCGCAAGATGTCATTCCAGTTGAACAGGAATGCCAGCCACTCATACAGTTCCTGGAAGAACACCTTGACCGCCGCGAATACCGACTCGGCCAGATCGAAGGCTTTCTCCACCGTGTCGATAAGCGTTTCGAACAGATACGTCACGCCGTCGACGATAAAGTGGAAGGCCGCTCGAATCCCGCCCGCCACTTTACTGACGACATAGTCGACCACCTCGATGATGCCCGAGGCGACTCCAGCGATGAAATCCCCGATGTCCTCCAGCCAATCGAAAAATCCCGCCGAGACGGCGCTGCTGCGCAGTGTCAGCAAGGTGCCGAGCGCCGACTCCGCCGACAGGTCGGTAAATACCAGCCCGCCGTTTTTCACTGACAGCTGCCAATGCTGCTCTGGCATGGCCGCGAGGTCGAGCGCCTGATGGGCGCCGTTTTCGGTGTGCAGCGCAACTCCGGCCCTGGGCCTGCGGGCATCCAGATAAGGGGTCCCGGTCTGTGTCAGAAGAAACGCCGAGCCGGTCAGGTTCATGCTGCGGGACACGGCTTCGGCCACCGCGTTGGCGGTGTCCTGTTTATGGTACTGATCCGTCAGCAAGGGCTTGCCGTTTGCCAGCTTGGCGTCCATCAACTGGTTGCCGGTGGTCTTGCTCAACGAATCCTGAACATCGGCATTCTGGCGAATCTCGATGGCCTCGCCCGGCGACATCAGATTCGGCACATTGATCAGCACCGGCGGAATTGCCAGTGCACCTGTCTGCTGGGCGATGGACAAGACCCCGGCGCTGTTGGTCAGCACCCGGATGGGGCGCCGAGGCGTGACGTAATACACACTGCCATTGATCGACAGGCGCGAGGCGTCAGCTGTCCAGACCAGGACAGGTGTTTCCACCAACGGTGCTCCCAACTGACTGAACAACGCCACGTCGGTGCTGTACGAGGGGAAGTCCTCGATGCTGCCACTGGCCTGAATTTCCAGCGGGGCGATTTCCCAGTTGGTGCTGCGGCTGTCCCTCGTAAGATGCGTCACGGTGTTTTGCTGCGCCTTGAGGGCAAACACCTCCAGGCCATCCTCATCCAGCGTCGCGCAAAATGACTGGACGCCCCTGTACACCGGCGCCGGTGGTAGCCAGCCGGCGGTGGCCTGGCTGGATTGCACGGTGTGATGCAGCGTATTGTCCGCGCCCAGCAACAGGCCATTGAGCAGCGGGCGGGACGGCAGCAAGCAGACTTGCTTGAAGGAGGCACCGATACTCACCTGCGCCCAACTGAACGGTTGCGCACCGCCACCGATCAAGGTGTAGGCGTTGCCATCGGCAAGGATCGCCAGGACCTGGGTGTTGCCCACCGAGTCCGTCGTGGCGGCCACGTCGATGCTGCGAAAGTTCGCGGCAATCTTTGGCCGAACCAGCTGCCCGGTGCTGATGACGTACTGCAAGATGATGGTGTCGTAGACGCTGAAGGCCACGTTGGCGTCGGCGTTGCCGGTCCAGACCGCGTTCAGGGTCTGAAGCTGCAAGGTGGTGCGGTTGAGTGCTACAGGTGCCTTGGTGTCCCAGACCCCCCAACTGAGGTTGTAGATGATACCGACACTGGCGTCGGCCTCGACCAGCACACCGATGTACAGCTTGTTGCCAATCTGCGCCGTGGAAATCTTCGCAATGCGCCGGGCCTTGGACGGCAGCGGCACATCGATCATCTTTGCAGGTGACCAGCGGTTTTTCGATTGCGGCTGTTCGACGGTGTACAACAGGTTGGTGCCCTGGGCCACGAACACCACGATATTGCCCGAGGGTGTCAGCCCTGTAGCAATCACCTCGCCGGCCAGTCCAGTCTGGGTGGAAGAGCTGGCGCTGGCGCTGGCGGGATCGGGGTAGATGTTCCAGACCAGCGTATCGGTGCCGCTGGTAAACAGCTCCACGTCGCCGTTCCCGTTCATGATCGCCGACGCCGAGCTGCCACCGTGAACGGCACTGGCGATGCGATAGTTCTGCATGAATCTGGATTCAGGAACGACAGTAACGGCTGTTTGAGACGATGAAGTTGACGATAATCTGTCCATGATTGCTCCAGTGATTTATCCATCGCTGGAGATACTAGTAAGCATCAGACATCACGTAATATCGTTTCGAAATGACTCGTATGTCGATCTTTTCCGGCCTTCTCGGCCCTGCGCGGCCAGGGCGTGAAGCAGCCCTTCGTGAAAGGCTGCTTATAGCTGTGGAATCAATACACTGGATTTTGTGTATGGGGACGCGCTACACCGATCAGCCGTTGCTGCGGTCGGTCGCCTTGGCTTTGCTTTGGGCGACAGCGGCTTCAGCCTTCTGTTTCTGGGCAACCT
>NZ_QAOV01000009.1 GCF_003050925.1 Pseudomonas sp. GV085
AATGACGGTCTCTGCCCCGCGCACGCTCTTCAACTCTAGCTCCCTCAGTTTGCTGCGCGACAGCGCGGCGTCGAAGACGAGGCGGCCCCTCCTACAGGGGTTCACAATCTGCCAGTGTGGGAGCTGCCGCAGGCTGCGATCTTTTTATTCGCGCCGCAATTCGCAGGCAGAAAAATCAGTCTTCCTTGCCCTTGTTGCGCACCGCACGTTGCAGCTCGCGACCGGCGTCGCGTTCGCGCTCGGTATCACGCTTGTCGTATTCCTTCTTGCCCTTGCCCAGCGCGATCTCGCACTTGACCATGTGCTTGCTCCAGTACCAGGACAGGCACACGCAGGCATAACCCTTTTGCTGCACGGCCGCGGCCAGCTTTTCCAGCTCGCGCCGATTGAGCAGCAATTTACGGGTGCGCACCGGGTCGGCGATGACGTGGGTACTGGCGGTCGTCAGGGGCGTAATGTGGCTGCCGAGCAGCCAGGCTTCGCCATCCTTGAGCAGTACGTAACTGTCAACCAGCTGCAGCTTGCTTGCCCGCAGACTTTTTACTTCCCAGCCGGCCAGGACCAGACCAGCCTCGAACCGATGTTCGATGAAGTAATCGTGTCGCGCCTTTTTATTTTGCGCGATGGTCCCTGTTGGGTGTTTCTTCTGTTTAGCCATAGGGGCGGCATTATAGGGAGTTGCACGCGAGTCGGCTACGGTGTTGCTACGTGCTTGAGCAGGTTGATTGAATCCCGGACAATGCGGCCTCTTTTTTGAACGCTTGGGCGTGATAACGATGTCGACAGACAAGGTTTCTGTCCACGGCAGTTGGGCTAGCCGCTGGGTCTTCATACTCGCCGCGACCGGTTCGGCCGTGGGGCTGGGTAGTATCTGGAAATTCCCGTACATGGTTGGCGTCTATGGCGGCGGCGCCTTCGTGCTGATGTTCCTGGCCTGCATCGCGCTGATTGGCGTACCGGTCATGCTGGCCGAAACCCTGATCGGCCGGCGTGCCCGGCAGAGCCCGGCCAATGCCTTGAAGACGCTGGCGATCGAGGCGGGGCACTCGACGAAATGGTCCTGGGGCGCATTTGCCGGGATGATCACAGCGTTGTTGATCCTGTCTTTCTATAGCGTTGTCGGCGGCTGGTCGCTGGATTACATCATCGATATGGGGCGTGGCGACTTCCAGGGAGTGACCCCGGATCAGGTGGGGGCTTACTTCGGCAATGTGATCGCCGATCCCTGGCGCCTGACACTTTGGCACACGATTTTCATGCTGTTGTCAGCGGTGGTGATCGCCAAGGGCGTGGTTGCCGGGCTTGAACGCAGTTTGCGCATCATGATGCCGTTGTTGTTCGTGATGATCCTGGTGCTGCTGGGCTATAGCATGACCACCGGGCATTTCATGGAAGGCGTGCATTTCATGTTCGACTTCCACCCGGAAAAGGTCCTGGACGGCTTGTTGCCCGCGATGGGGCATGCATTCTTTTCCCTGAGCGTGGGCGTCGGCTCGATCATGATCTACGGCGCCTACATGCCAAAGAACTCGTCGATTTCAGGGACGGTCGTTGGTGTGGCGCTACTTGATACCTTCGTTTCCCTGGTGGCCGGCCTGGCACTGTTTCCGATTGTTTTCGCGGCGGGCCTGAATCCGAGCGAAGGGCCGGGGCTGATGTTCGTCAGCCTGCCGTTTGCCTTCGGTAACGTGGCGTTCGGGCAATTGATGGGAGTGGTGTTCTTCGTGCTGGTGGCGGTCGCTGCCTGGAGTTCGGCGATTTCCCTGCTTGAACCGATGGTGGCTTACCTGGTCGAGCGCACTAAAGTGAGCCGTGCATGGGTTACATTCTGGCTGGCTTTCAGCTGCTGGTTTGTCGGCCTGGGCACGGTGTTCTCTTTCAATATCTGGAAGGAGGCGAAGTTCTTCGTGAACGAAGGCGGGATGTTCCACCTCTACCAATGGGGAGCCGCCGGTGGTCTCGACTTCTTCGGTGTGATCGATTTCTTCACCTCGCGACTCATGTTGCCGCTTGGCGGTTTGTGTTTCGTGGTGTTTGCGGGCTGGATCATGGGGCGTGAAGCGGTGCGCGACGAGTTGTCGATCCGCAACCCTGCGCTGTTTGGCCTGTCCTTGTTCTTGATGCGCTATGTGGCGCCCATCGGCATTCTCGTAGTGTTTGCCGCCCAGCTGTGGAAGTGACGCTGACATGACGACACACATTTCACGTTCGGCCTTGCTGCCATACCCGGCACAAGCGCTGTATGACCTGGTCAACGACGTGGCGCGCTATCCGGAGTTTCTGCCGTGGTGCTCGTCCGCCGAAGTCCTGGAGAGCTCACCTGAGCATATGCGGGCGAGCGTTGGTGTAGCGAAGGGTGGCCTCAGTCAGCACTTCGTGACGCGCAACGCTCTGGTTCCCGGTCAATCGATCGAAATGAATCTTGAAGAAGGCCCGTTCAATCAATTGCATGGTGTGTGGGTGTTCAAGCCGCTGGGCGAGAAGGCCTGCAAGATCAGTCTTGATCTGTCGTTCGATTATGCCGGGCCGCTGGTTCGCGCCACTCTGGGACCATTGTTCAATCAGGCCGCCAATACGCTGGTGGATGCGTTCTGTCAGCGCGCCAAGCAGATTCATGGTTGAAGCCGTGATCGATATCGAAGTGGTGTACGCCGCTGTAGACAGGCAGGTGCTACTTTCACTCGCGGTGCCGGTCGGCACTACGGTTCGGGCGGCCGTGCTCAAGTCTGGTGTAGGGGCAGAGTTTCCTGAGCTGGATCTTGCCGCCTGCCCGGTGGGTATCTTTGGCAAGGTGATCACCGACCCGGACACTCGAACGATTCAGGCGGGGGACCGAATCGAAATCTACCGGCCGCTGCTGGCGGATCCGAAAGAGGTCCGTCGCCTGCGTGCAGCAAAAGCGGCCGAGGCCAAGGCGCGGAATCAATGATTGAATTGCGCGCCAGGCACTAAAATTTCCGCCCACAGGTGGTTCAATCCCTGAGTGTAAATATGCTTTGTAGGCTTTTTATCGGGGGAATGTAGGATTGGTTTGAGTATTTAAGAGAATTTTCTCTTTGCTTCAATCTTGATTGAATGTGGTTCCGATTAAGCCTAAATCAAGTCTTGCCCTCGTTATGTGAGGGGCAAATAAACTCATTTAGGGATAAATCTGAAATGGACTTGATCAAGTCGTTGAAGCATATAAGTGTGCTGGCAGCAATGGGGGCGGCTTTCACTGTCATGCCGGCCAGTGCAGCCTCCAATGTGTTAACCGCCACGATAAGTGCACAAGGCAAGGTGGTGGCTCAGGCACCCGAGTGGATCTCTGCGGTAGAGTACTTCTCCCAGCCTGATTATTTTGCGAACTATAAGGTTAGCTTCAAGTCGGATGTCTTCTTCCAGGCTCCACGGTTCTGCTCTGTATCCCTTACGAACAGCCGTTCCGAAGATGATATTTATTATGGGCGGGCGCGACTTGGGTCTACACCCAAGGAGGATAATTTGAGTGTGATCACTCAACTGGCAGGAATGAAGGGCCCTTCCGGTGATGCTTCCCAAGACTTTATGCTGATGTGTATTAAATAAGCGGGAATCATCGATAGTGATTCCGGCAAGCGATCCGGATCGATCACTATTGCCGGTACATAAAAAAATCCGCCGCCAGAGGTCTGGTAGCGGATTTTCAGAGCAGCCTTGCTGGAGCTTGAATGCCCAGGCAAGCGGCATCATTCGCCAATTACTGCGGCGAGGTGTCCAGCGGTTCAGGCGTCGGGACTGGAGCGGTTTCTACACCGTCGACGTCCTTCTGGATCTGATCCAGCAACGAACCTGGCTTGACCGGTTTTTCCGGTTTTGGCTTCTCGACGTTTTCTGCCGGGGCAGCCACTGTCGTGCCGCTGTCCTTACCAAGGATTGCTTCGTCGCGGCTCACGCCTGGCATGAAATCACCGGAGAGGCTGACAAGCTGGTCATTTGGGTTGAAGATAACGCTGATGCGTTCCTGTTGGCGTTCACCGCCACCGGGTTGCAGGCTGTACAGATAATCCCAGCGATCGGCATGGAACGTGTCAGTCAGCAGAGGGTTGCCCATGATAAATCGTACTTGCTTACGGGTCATTCCCGGGCGCAACTGGTCTATCATGTCCTGCGTGACGACATTGCCCTGCTGGATGTCGATTTTGTAAACCCCGGGGAATGAACAACCGGCGAGTGCGAGCAGTCCCACAAGGGTGAAACTGGTTAGCAAGAGCTTGGTGTTTTGCATCGGTGGGCGACTTCCACTATCTTGGCTGGGACAACGTAAACGCCGATCATACCCGTATTAAGAGAAGCTGCGAAGCAGCATCGCGAGAAAGCTGACCATGGTTGAAAATAGCGAACTACGTAAAGCCGGCCTCAAAGTGACCCTTCCACGGGTCAAAATTCTGCAAATGCTCGATTCCGCCGAGAAGCGCCACATGAGTGCCGAGGACGTCTACAAGGCGCTGATGGAGGCTGGTGAGGATGTCGGTCTGGCCACGGTTTACCGTGTTCTGACCCAGTTCGAGGCAGCTGGCCTGGTGGTGCGGCACAACTTCGACGGAGGCCATGCGGTCTTCGAGCTGGACGACGGCAAGCATCACGACCATATGGTCAATGTCGATGACGGTGAGGTAATCGAGTTCTTTGATCCGGAAATCGAGAAGCTTCAGGCGGCGATTGTCGAGAAGCACGGCTTCGATTTGGCGGGTCACAACTTGGTGCTATACGTGCGCAAGAAAAAGTAAGCTTGTCGCGCGGGCATCAGTTCGCGAAACGAACGAAGGCGACCCCAGGGTCGCCTTCGTGCTTTCTGCCTTTATTCAAGCTTTTGCGGCAACCACCATTTTCCTGGCGTGAGCCAGGGACTCCTTGGTGAGATCAATGCCCCCCAGCATCCGTGCGACTTCTTCGACGCGGTCGTTTTTGCTCAATCTGGAAACGGCAGTGCGGGTGGCATCTTCGCCGCGCACTTTATGCACAAATAGATGCTGATGACCTTGCGCCGCCACTTGCGGCAAGTGGGTCACGGTCAGCACCTGCCCGCGCTCGCCGAGCCTGCGCAGCAATTGGCCGACGATTTCCGCGGTCGGGCCGCCAATACCGACGTCGACTTCGTCGAATACCAGGGTCGGTACGCGGGAGGTCTGTGCGGTGATGACCTGAATCGCCAGGCTGATCCGCGACAGTTCGCCCCCGGATGCGACTTTTGCCAAAGCTTTTAATGGTTGGCCCGGGTTGGCGCTGACCAGTAATTCAACCTGTTCAAGTCCGTTAGGCAGCAGTTCGTCGCTACTGTTTGGACGCAGTTCGATGGTGAAGCGCCCACCAGGCATGCCCAGGCGCTGGATTTCCTGCTCCACCGCGCTGGCCAGGCTGCTCGAGGCTTGATGGCGCAGATCGCTGAGCTCTCGGGCTTTTTCCTGATAATGGCGAGCGTAGGAAGAAAGTTCGTCGCTCAGGCGCTCGATGGATTCGTCGTTGGCATTCAGGGTTTCGATTTCATCGAGCAGCTTCTGTTGCATCTCAGCGACTTCGGTCGGCTGGATGCGGTGCTTGCGGGCCATTGTATAGATCGCATCGAGCCGCTCTTCGAGGTATTGAAGGCGCGCCGGATCGGCGTCGAAGTTGTCGAGAAAGCGGTTCAGTTCGCCCACGGCCTCTTCTACCTGGATCTGCGCGCTGGTCAGCAGGCTGCTGGCCTCGCCGAGTGCACCGATCGAGTTGTTGACGCTGGACAAGCGGTTGAGGCTGGCAGTGAGTGCGTTCAGCACATTGCCGGAATCACTTTCGCTGCACTGTTCGACGACTTGCCGGCAAATACCCAACAAGGTCTCGGCGTTGGTCAGGTTCTTGTGCTCTTGTTCAAGCTGTTCCAGTTCGTTGTCGCCAAGGCCGAGGTTTTCCAGCTCTTCGAGTTGGTAGCTGAGCAATTGGTGGCGAGCGCGTTGTTCGTCGCCGGAGTTGGAAAGGCGATCCAGCTCCTGGCGAGTCTGGCGCCAGCGCTGTGCGGCAAGCTGCACCTGGCGGGCAAGGTCCGTGGACCCGGCGTACTCGTCGAGCAGGCGGCGATGGGTGTCGGTCTTGAGCAGGGATTGGTGTTCGTGCTGGCTGTGAATGTCGATCAGCAGCTCGCCCAGCGCCTTGAGATCGCCAAGCGGGCAGGGCGTGCCGTTGATGTAGCCACGCGAGCGTCCTTCGGATGTGATCACCCGGCGCAGGATGCACGGGCCCTCGCTTTCGAGGTCGCGTTCGGCCAGCCAGGCGCTGGCTTCCGGAATGTCGGCCAGATCGAAGGTGGCCAGGATGTCGGCCTTGTCGGCGCCGGGGCGAACCACGCCGCTGTCGGCGCGATCACCCAGGGTAAGGCCCAGCGCGTCGAGCATGATCGACTTGCCCGCGCCGGTTTCCCCGGTGATCACGCTCATCCCGCGATCGAGTTCGAGATCGAGATGTTCAACGATGGCGTAGTTGTGTACGGACAGGTGCACCAGCATATGGGCCGCTCCCAGGTGTTAGGTCTGGTTATTTATACAGTGTTTTGTTTCTGGCTGACAATGCCCCTCGTTATCTCGATTCGCTCGACCCGACGAAAGCCTTATCGCGACCGGGAATGACAAAGCAGTTGTTTTTTGTAGGGTTAATCGTCGGTGCCCCTTGAAGCCGGATTTTGCGGCCCCATATAGCTGGGCAGAAGCGCGAGTTGAGCTCGCGGACGATATTGAAAGGAGAAATCTATGGCTGACGAACAGACAGTGGATACGCAAAACCCAGACGCCAACCAGGCGCCCGAGGCTTCGGGTGAAGACCTGGCGGCTCGTGTACAAGTGCTCGAAGAGCAACTGGCAGGCGCTCAGGATCAGGCTTTGCGTGTAGCCGCCGATCTGCAGAACGTCCGCCGTCGCGCCGAGCAGGATGTGGAGAAGGCTCACAAGTTCGCGCTGGAAAAATTCGCCAGCGACCTGCTGCCGATCGTCGACAGCCTGGAGCGCGGCCTGGAATTGTCCAGCCCGGACGACGAAAGCATCCGTCCGATGCGCGAAGGCATCGAGCTGACCCTGAAAATGTTCCAGGACACCCTCAAGCGTTATCAGCTTGAAGCGATCGATCCGCATGGCGAACCGTTCAACGCCGTTCAACATCAGGCGATGGCCATGCAGGAAAGCGCCGATGTCGAGCCGAACAGTGTTCTGAAGGTGTTCCAGAAGGGCTATCAGCTCAATGGTCGCTTGCTGCGCCCGGCGATGGTCGTGGTCAGCAAGGCGCCTGCGCCGGTTTCGCCTTCGATTGACGAGCAGGCTTGAAATCCGCCGCAAGGCCCCCATTTATAAGTCAAGCGTTTAAGTGCTACCGCAGTTAGCCACCACTGCTGCGGCAACCAAATCCAAAGTTTCGGGAGAGTGAACATGGGCAAAATTATCGGTATCGACCTGGGGACTACCAACTCCTGCGTCTCCGTGCTGGAAAACGGCAAGGCAAAAGTTATTGAAAACGCTGAAGGCGCGCGTACCACGCCGTCGATCATCGCTTACGCCAACGATGGCGAAATTCTGGTTGGCCAGTCGGCCAAGCGTCAGGCCGTGACCAATCCGCATAACACCCTCTACGCGGTGAAGCGTCTGATCGGTCGTCGTTTCGACGAAGAAGTCGTGCAGAAAGACATCCAGATGGTCCCTTACAAGATCGTCAAGGCTGACAACAGCGACGCCTGGGTTGAAGTGAACGGCCAGAAAATGGCACCGCCACAAATCTCGGCTGAAATCCTGAAGAAAATGAAGAAGACCGCCGAAGACTACCTCGGCGAGACCGTGACTGAAGCGGTGATCACCGTTCCGGCCTACTTCAACGACAGCCAGCGTCAAGCCACCAAGGACGCCGGCCGCATCGCCGGTCTGGACGTAAAACGTATCATCAACGAACCAACCGCAGCCGCTCTGGCTTACGGCATGGACAAGGCCAAGGGCGATCACACCGTGATCGTTTACGACCTGGGCGGCGGTACTTTCGACGTTTCCGTGATCGAGATCGCTGAAGTCGATGGCGAGCACCAGTTCGAAGTACTGGCCACCAACGGTGACACGTTCCTGGGCGGTGAAGACTTTGACATCCGTCTGATCGACTACCTCGTCGACGAATTCAAGAAAGAAAGCGGCATGAACCTCAAGGGTGACCCGCTGGCCATGCAGCGCCTGAAAGAAGCCGCTGAAAAAGCCAAGATCGAACTGTCCTCGAGCCAGTCGACCGACGTGAACCTGCCGTACATCACTGCAGACGCGACCGGTCCAAAGCACCTGAACGTGAAGATCTCCCGCGCCAAGCTCGAGGCGCTGGTGGAAGATCTGGTTCAGCGCACCATCGAACCTTGCCGCATCGCAATGAAAGATGCCGGTATCGACGTTGGCGCGATCAACGACGTGATCCTGGTGGGCGGTCAGACCCGTATGCCACTGGTTCAGAAGCTGGTAACCGAGTTCTTCGGCAAAGAAGCTCGTAAAGACGTCAACCCGGACGAAGCGGTTGCCATGGGTGCTGCTATCCAGGGCGCGGTACTGGCCGGTGACGTGAAAGACGTTCTGCTGCTCGACGTCAGCCCGCTGACCCTGGGTATCGAAACCATGGGTGGCGTGATGACCGCGCTGATCGAGAAAAACACCACGATTCCTACCAAGAAATCGCAAGTGTTCTCGACTGCCGACGACAACCAGGGCGCCGTGACCATTCATGTGCTGCAGGGCGAGCGTAAGCAAGCCGCACAGAACAAGTCCTTGGGCAAGTTCGACCTGGCCGACATTCCACCAGCTCCACGTGGCGTGCCGCAGATCGAAGTGACCTTCGACATCGACGCCAACGGCATCCTGCACGTTGGTGCGAAGGACAAGGCTACCGGCAAGACTCAGTCGATCGTGATCAAGGCCAACTCCGGTCTGTCCGACGAAGAAATCGAGCGCATGGTGCGTGATGCCGAGGCGAACGCCGAGGAAGACCGCAAGTTCGAAGAGTTGGCCGCTGCCCGCAACCAGGGCGACGCACTGGTTCACTCGACGCGCAAAATGGTTACCGATGCCGGCGATAAAGTGACCGCGGAAGAGAAGACTGCAATCGAAGCTGCCGTAGTTGCCCTGGAAGCCGCCGTCAAAGGCGACGACAAGGCTGCTATCGACGCCAAGGTTGAAGCACTGTCGAAAGTCTCCGCTCCAGTGGCGCAGAAGATGTACGCCGAACAGGCTCAGCCTGCTGAAGGCGCAGCACCGCACGACGACAAGGCGCAAAAGGCTGACGACGTTGTCGACGCCGAGTTCGAAGAAGTCAAAGACCACAAGTAAGTTGTTGGTCGGCCGGTTGACTGCCTTCAGGCGGTGACTGGTAGGATGTCGCCGCGCGGGAGCTTGCTCCCGCGTTGGCGTATCTGGAATACGCGAATTTTTACAGCATGCGACAGCGTTCGCCTGCTGGCGGTATGGCCGGGAATGCTCCTGCTTTTCGCGCCGCAAGTACCGCAAGAATCAAAGACCAGGATCGTTGAATTGACGTGAGTTGGGTCCGGGCCTGCATTGGGGCTCAACGAGTTCGACAGACTCAGGAGGGTTTTGTCGGACGTCCTCAAGAGTGCAAAGACTTATGGCAAAGCGTGACTATTACGAAGTGTTGGGTGTTGAGCGTGGCTCAAGCGAAGCAGACCTGAAGAAGGCCTACCGTCGCCTGGCGATGAAGCACCACCCGGACCGTAATCCCGATGACAAGGCGTCGGAAGAGATGTTCAAGGAGGCCAACGAGGCCTACGAAGTGCTGTCCGACTCCAGCAAGCGTGCGGCTTACGACCAGTACGGCCATGCCGGTGTCGACCCGAGCATGGGTGGCGGCGGTGCCGGTTTTGGCGGTCAGAACTTCTCCGACATCTTTGGCGATGTCTTCAGTGATTTCTTCGGTGGCGGTCGCGGCGGTTCCCGTGGTGGCGCTCAACGCGGCAGTGACTTGCGCTACACCCTGGAACTGGACCTCGAAGAGGCGGTGCGCGGTACGACCGTGAATATCCGCGTTCCGACGCTGGTCAACTGCAAGCCTTGCGACGGCTCCGGTGCCAAGAAAGGCTCTGCGCCGGTGACCTGTCCGACTTGCGGCGGTATCGGCCAGGTACGCATGCAGCAGGGTTTCTTCTCGGTGCAGCAGACCTGCCCGCGCTGCCATGGCCAGGGCAAGATCATTTCCGATCCGTGCGATTCCTGCCACGGCGAAGGTCGTGTCGAAGAGTACAAGACCCTGTCGGTGAAAGTGCCGGCCGGAGTCGATACCGGTGACCGCATTCGTCTGTCCGGCGAAGGCGAGGCGGGTGCTCAAGGTGGCCCGACTGGCGATCTGTACGTGGTGATCAATGTGCGCGAACACGCGATTTTCCAGCGTGACGGCAAGCATCTGTTCTGCGAGGTGCCGATCAGCTTCGTCGATGCGGCGCTGGGTGGCGAGCTGGAGATTCCGACCCTTGATGGCCGGGTCAAGCTGAAGATCCCTGAGGGGACTCAGACCGGCAAGCAGTTCCGTGTGCGTGGCAAGGGTGTCGCGCCTGTGCGTGGCGGCGGTGCGGGTGACTTGATGTGCCGTGTGGCGGTCGAGACTCCGGTCAACCTGAGTCGTCGCCAGCGCGAAATGCTTGAGGAGTTCCGTAGCTCCCTGGCGGACGACAACAGCCATTCGCCAAAAACCACCGGTTGGTTCGAAGGCGTAAAGCGCTTCTTCGGCGATTTGTAAGGAGACAGGCATGCGACGTATTGCAGTGATGGGCGCCGCCGGGCGCATGGGCAAGACCCTGATTGAAGCGGTGCAGCAAACCCCGGGCGCCGGTCTGACGGCGGCGGTGGATCGTCCCGACAGCACGCTGGTCGGCGCGGATGCCGGTGAGCTGGCTGCGCTGGGTCGTATCGGTGTGCCTCTGTCCGGAGACCTGGATCGGGTGGTCGACGAGTTCGACGTGCTGATCGACTTCACGCACCCGACGGTGACCCTGAAGAACCTCGCCTTCTGCCGTAAACACGGCAAGGCCATGATCATCGGTACCACCGGTTTCAGCGTTGAAGAAAAGCAGTTGCTGGCGGAGGCGGGCAAGGACATTCCGATTGTCTTCGCGGCCAACTTCAGTGTCGGGGTCAATCTGTGCCTGAAGTTACTCGACACGGCGGCTCGCGTATTGGGCGACGATGTCGACATCGAAATCACCGAAGCTCACCATCGGCACAAAGTCGATGCGCCGTCCGGCACTGCCGTGCGCATGGGTGAGGTGATTGCCGATGCATTGGGTCGCGATCTGAAAAAGGTGGCGGTGTATGGTCGTGAGGGCCAGACCGGCGCCCGTGATCGTGAAACCATCGGTTTCGCCACGGTGCGTGCCGGCGACATCGTCGGTGATCACACTGTACTGTTCGCCGCCGACGGCGAGCGTGTCGAGATCACTCACAAGGCGTCCAGTCGCATGACGTTCGCCAAGGGTGCGGTGCGTGCTGCGTTGTGGCTGGATGGGCGCGAGCCTGGCCTTTACGACATGCAAGACGTGCTCGATCTGCGTTAAGATGCACCCGAAATCGGGCTCGCGCACCGCGTTTGAGCCCGGTTTTGTTCCGCCAAGCGACGTCCTGTCGCATTCTCCAGCCTTTAAGGCTCATTGGCGGTAGACCAAAAAGGCCTTTTTCTGTAAGCTACAGCTTTAGTGTGTCCACTAAAAGCGCGCAGATTAATTCAGTGAAGAAGCGGGGTGACGTGTCCATACGTCACTCCGCTTTTTTACAACCTGCGATCGCCCTTTCAGGCTTTATTTACGGGAGGTCTTCTTGACTAAGCCAGCCATACTCGCCCTTGCTGATGGCAGCATTTTTCGCGGCGAAGCCATTGGAGCCGACGGTCAAACCGTTGGTGAGGTGGTGTTCAACACCGCAATGACCGGCTATCAGGAAATCCTTACCGATCCTTCCTACGCCCAACAAATCGTTACCCTGACTTACCCGCACATCGGCAACACCGGCACCACGCCGGAAGACGCCGAGTCCAACCGCGTCTGGTCTGCCGGCCTGGTCATCCGTGATCTGCCACTGGTGGCGAGCAACTGGCGTAACACGATGTCCCTGTCCGACTACCTGAAGGCCAACAACGTTGTGGCCATCGCCGGTATCGACACCCGCCGCCTGACACGCATCCTGCGTGAAAAAGGCGCGCAGAACGGCTGCATCATGGCCGGTGACAACATTTCCGAAGCCGCTGCCATCGCCGCCGCCCAGGGTTTCCCTGGCCTCAAGGGCATGGACCTGGCGAAAGTCGTCAGCACCAAGGAAAGCTACGAGTGGCGCTCGACTGTCTGGGATCTGAAAACCGACAGCCACGCAACCATCGAAGCCTCCGAGCTGCCGTACCACGTGGTTGCCTACGACTACGGCGTCAAGGTGAACATCCTGCGCATGCTGGTCGAGCGCGGTTGCCGCGTGACCGTCGTGCCTGCGCAAACCCCTGCTGCCGATGTGCTGGCACTGAAGCCGGACGGCGTGTTCCTGTCCAACGGCCCTGGTGATCCGGAGCCTTGCGACTATGCGATCCAGGCGATCAAGGACGTGCTGGAAACCGAGATTCCGGTCTTCGGTATCTGCCTCGGTCACCAACTGCTGGCCCTGGCCTCTGGCGCCAAGACCCTGAAAATGGGTCACGGCCATCACGGTGCCAACCACCCCGTCCAGGACCTGGACAGCGGCGTGGTGATGATCACCAGCCAGAACCACGGTTTTGCCGTAGACGAAGCGACCCTGCCGGCCAACGTTCGCGCGATCCACAAATCGCTGTTCGACGGCACCCTGCAAGGTATCGAGCGTACCGACAAGAGCGCCTTCAGCTTCCAGGGTCACCCGGAAGCCAGCCCTGGCCCGAACGACGTAGCGCCATTGTTCGATCGCTTCATCACCGAGATGGCCAAGCGACGCTGATCGCTCGCCCTGATGTAGCAAAGCCTGAGGGCGGTCCCGACATCGGTGGCCCCCTCAAGGCTCAAAGATTGAACAAGACGGCTTGCCGACTGACCTGCGGATTTGAGTGACAAACCCATGCCAAAACGTACAGACATTAAAAGCATCCTGATTCTCGGTGCTGGCCCGATCGTGATCGGCCAGGCCTGCGAATTCGACTACTCCGGCGCCCAGGCCTGTAAAGCCCTGCGCGAGGAGGGTTACCGCGTCATCCTGGTGAACTCCAACCCGGCCACCATCATGACCGACCCGGCCATGGCCGACGCCACCTACATCGAGCCGATCAAGTGGCAGACCGTTGCCAAGATCATCGAGAAAGAGCGTCCGGACGCGCTGCTGCCAACCATGGGTGGCCAGACCGCTCTGAACTGCGCCCTGGACCTGGAGCGCGAAGGCGTTCTGGAGAAGTTCGGCGTAGAGATGATCGGTGCCAACGCCGACACCATCGACAAGGCTGAAGACCGTTCGCGTTTCGACAAGGCGATGAAATCCATCGGCCTGGCGTGCCCGCGTTCCGGTATCGCCCACAGCATGGAAGAGGCCAATGCGGTCCTTGAGAAGCTCGGCTTCCCGTGCATCATCCGTCCGTCCTTCACCATGGGCGGCACTGGTGGCGGTATCGCTTACAACCGTGAAGAGTTCGAAGAAATCTGCGCCCGTGGTCTGGACCTGTCGCCGACCAAAGAGCTGCTGATCGACGAATCGCTGATCGGCTGGAAAGAGTACGAGATGGAGGTTGTCCGCGATAAGAAGGACAACTGCATCATCGTCTGCTCCATCGAAAACTTCGACCCGATGGGCGTGCACACCGGTGACTCGATCACCGTGGCTCCGGCACAGACCCTGACCGACAAGGAATACCAGATCCTGCGTAACGCCTCCCTGGCGGTACTGCGCGAGATCGGCGTGGAAACCGGCGGTTCCAACGTTCAGTTCGGTATCTGCCCGAACACCGGTCGCATGGTCGTGATCGAGATGAACCCGCGAGTATCGCGTTCCTCGGCACTGGCTTCGAAAGCCACCGGCTTCCCGATCGCCAAGGTCGCGGCCAAGCTGGCTGTGGGTTACACCCTCGACGAGCTGTCGAACGACATCACCGGCGGCAAGACCCCGGCGTCCTTCGAGCCGTCCATCGACTACGTCGTGACCAAGCTGCCGCGTTTTGCCTTCGAGAAATTTCCGAAAGCCGACGCCCGCCTGACCACTCAAATGAAGTCGGTGGGTGAAGTCATGGCCATCGGCCGTACCTTCCAGGAATCCCTGCAGAAAGCCCTGCGCGGTCTGGAAGTTGGCGTTTGCGGTCTGGACGAGAAAGTTGATCTGGCCAATCCGGAAAGCATGAGCGTACTCAAGCGCGAGCTGACCGTGCCGGGCGCCGAGCGTATCTGGTACGTGGCGGACGCAATGCGCGCCGGCATGACCGTCGAAGACATCTTCGGCATGACCATGATCGACCCTTGGTTCCTGGTGCAGATGGAAGACCTGATCAAGGAAGAAGAGAAGGTCAAGACCCTGGGTCTGACCAGCATCGACCGCGATCTGATGTTCCGCCTCAAGCGCAAAGGCTTCTCCGATATGCGCCTGGCCAAGTTGCTGGGTGTGACCGAGAAGAGCCTGCGCGCTCACCGTCACAAGCTGGAAATCTTCCCGGTCTACAAGCGCGTCGACACCTGCGCTGCCGAGTTCGCCACCGATACTGCTTACCTCTACTCGACGTACGAGGAAGAGTGCGAAGCGGCGCCATCGGGTCGCGACAAGATCATGATCCTGGGTGGCGGTCCGAACCGCATCGGCCAGGGCATCGAGTTCGACTACTGCTGCGTACACGCGGCACTGGCCCTGCGCGATGACGGTTACGAGACCATCATGGTCAACTGCAACCCGGAAACCGTTTCCACCGACTACGACACTTCCGATCGCCTGTACTTCGAACCAGTGACCCTGGAAGACGTGCTGGAAATCGTCCGCGTCGAGAAGCCAAAAGGTGTGATCGTCCAGTACGGCGGCCAGACCCCGTTGAAACTGGCTCGCGCTCTGGAAGCCGCCGGCGTGCCGATCATCGGTACCAGCCCTGATGCAATCGACCGTGCTGAAGACCGTGAGCGCTTCCAGCAGATGGTCCAGCGCCTGAACCTGCGTCAGCCGCCAAACGCCACTGTGCGCAGCGAGGACGAAGCCATTCGTGCCGCCACCAAGATCGGTTACCCGCTGGTGGTGCGTCCGTCCTATGTACTGGGCGGCCGTGCGATGGAAATCGTCTACGAAGAAGAAGAACTCAAGCGCTACCTGCGCGAAGCGGTTCAAGTGTCCAACGACAGCCCGGTGCTGCTGGACCACTTCCTCAACTGCGCCATCGAGATGGACGTTGATGCGGTCTGCGACGGCAAGGACGTGGTAATCGGCGCGATCATGCAGCACATCGAGCAGGCTGGTGTTCACTCCGGTGACTCTGCGTGCTCGCTGCCGCCGTACTCGCTGCCGGCGCACATCCAGGACGAGATGCGCGAACAGGTCAAGAAAATGGCCCTGGAACTGGGCGTGGTCGGCCTGATGAACGTTCAGTTGGCGCTGCAAGGCGACGACATCTACGTCATTGAAGTCAACCCGCGCGCTTCCCGTACCGTGCCGTTCGTGTCCAAGTGCATCGGTGTTTCCCTGGCAATGATCGCGGCTCGCGTCATGGCCGGTAAGACCTTGAAGGAAATCGGCTTCACCAAGGAAATCATCCCGAACTTCTACAGCGTGAAAGAGGCGGTGTTCCCATTCGCCAAATTCCCTGGCGTTGACCCGATCCTCGGCCCAGAGATGAAGTCCACCGGTGAAGTGATGGGCGTGGGCGACACCTTCGGTGAGGCGTTCGCCAAGGCCCAGATGGGTGCCAGCGAAGTGCTGCCGACCGGCGGTACCGCGTTCATCAGCGTGCGTGACGACGACAAGCCGCTGGTTGCGGGCGTGGCCCGCGATCTGATCAACTTGGGCTTCGAAGTGGTTGCCACTGCCGGTACTGCCAAACTGATCGAAGCGGCAGGCCTGAAAGTGCGCCGTGTGAACAAGGTGACCGAAGGTCGTCCGCACGTGGTCGACATGATCAAGAATGACGAAGTCACGCTGATCATCAACACTACCGAAGGGCGTCAGTCGATCGCAGATTCGTACTCCATTCGTCGTAATGCCCTGCAGCACAAGATTTACTGCACTACCACTATTGCTGCTGGCGAAGCCATCTGTGAAGCGCTGAAGTTCGGTCCCGAGAAGACTGTGCGCCGCTTGCAGGATCTACACGCAGGATTGAAGGCATGAGCATAACGAAGTACCCAATGACCGTTCAGGGCGCTCGCGCCCTGGAAGAAGAGCACACTCACCTGACCAAGGTCGTTCGTCCGAAGCTCAGCCAGGACATCGGTACGGCCCGCGAGTTGGGTGACTTGAAGGAAAACGCCGAATACCACGCTGCTCGCGAGCAGCAGGGTATGGTCGAGGCGCGGATCCGCGACATCGAAGGCCGGATTCAAAATCAGGTCATCATTGATGTCACGAGCATTCCGCACACCGGCAAAGTGATTTTCGGCACCACCGTTGAAATCGCCAACGTCGAGACGGATGAGCGCGTCACTTACCACATCGTGGGTGAGGATGAGGCTGACTTCAAACTCGGCAAGATTTCGGTCGGCTCGCCACTGGCTCGCGCCTTGATTGCCAAGGAAGAGGGTGATGTGGTCGCCGTGAAAACGCCTGGCGGCGTTATCGAGTACGAGATTGTCGAGGTTCGCCACATCTGAAGGCCGGCGCCCGTTTCGTACGGGCGCCATGCCTTGGCAGCTGACCCGGATATTGTAGGTCGGCGGCCTGTGGTTGTTGCAAATGGGTCTGTTGCCGGTGCCGGGTCGAATTGGCCTGGCACCGCTGCTGATCGACGAAATTGCAGTCATGCTGAAGGCGCCGATGGCGGGACTTGCCGCAGCGTGCATGATTTTTCAGGCTTTGGTGCTGATTAAGGCCGAGGGCCTTGTCAGTCTATGGCGGGATTTTCGCGGGTGGAGCGGCAGGGTGCGCGAAGCACACCCTTGACCCTTGCCATCACTTGAAGCGATGGACGTTCGACAGCTGCTTGTTGACGCTGAAGTTCTTGCGGTAGATCAGTGCCATCTTGCCGATGACCTGAACCAGATCCGCTTTGCCGACCTTGCAGAGCTCTGCAATGGACGCCAGGCGCGATTCGCGATCGAGGATGTTGAGCTTGATCTTGATCAGCTCGTGATCCGCCAAAGCGCGTTCGAGTTCGGCTAACACACCTTCAGTCAAACCATTGTCTGCCACAATCAAAACCGGTTTCAGATGGTGGCCAATGGATTTGTACTGTTTCTTCTGCTCTTGAGTGAGCGGCATAATCTGACCCCTGCGTCTGATCTTGTAAAAAGCGGCGGCCAGTTTACCCGAGCGAGTCCGGGACCGCCCAGTTAATCACGACCCGTTTTATTTTCGAGGTGGCCCGTGGCCCGTTCCAAGACAAGTCTTAAATGGCTGCAAGAGCATTTCAACGACCCATTCGTCAAAATGGCACAAAAAGACGGGTACCGTTCCCGCGCCAGCTACAAACTGCTGGAGATCCAAGAAAAGGATCGTCTGATCCGTCCGGGCATGAGCGTAATCGACCTTGGTGCGGCCCCCGGTGGGTGGTCCCAGGTGACCAGTCGTCTGATTGGTGGGCAGGGCACACTGATCGCTTCTGACATTCTGGAAATGGACAGCATTCCGGACGTGACCTTCATTCAGGGCGACTTTACCGAGGATGCCGTACTGGCTCAGATCCTCGATGCCGTCGGAAATAAGGAAGTAGACCTTGTGATTTCCGACATGGCCCCCAATATGAGTGGATTACCAGCCGTGGACATGCCGCGAGCGATGTTCCTGTGCGAGTTGGCACTGGATCTTTCGACGCGGGTGCTCAAACCCGGTGGTGATTTTTTGATCAAGATCTTCCAGGGCGAAGGCTTCGACGAGTTCCACAAGAGCGTTCGCCAGCAGTTCGAGAAGGTGCAGATGCGCAAGCCGAACTCGTCGCGCGACCGTTCTCGCGAGCAGTACCTGCTGGGCCGCGGTTTCCGCGGACGCAGTGAGGGTTGAGTGAATTTTCGATCGGGGCGATAGGATTTTTGTATTACGCCTTGTCAGAATTAGCGAATATTGTGTAGGAAGTGTTTCACAAAGGGTTACAGACGGCGCCTGCCAAGTCGTAGGTAATGTAGTAAGTTAGGCCGGTGAATATCATGCGAAGCGCGCGCCAGTAGCGGAGCTTGCTTCAGAGGGTAGTTAATTGAACGATATGGCAAAGAATCTGATCCTGTGGTTGATCATTGCGGCTGTCCTGGTGACGGTGATGAACAACTTCTCCAGCCCTAACGAGCCGCAGACCCTCAACTATTCCGACTTCATCCAGCAGGTCAAGGATGGCAAGGTCGAACGCGTGGCGGTTGATGGCTACGTGATTACCGGCAAGCGCAACGATGGCGACAGCTTCAAGACCATTCGCCCGGCGATCCAGGACAACGGCCTGATCGGCGACCTGGTGGATAACCACGTCGTGGTCGAAGGCAAGCAGCCTGAACAGCAAAGCATCTGGACTCAGCTTCTGGTTGCCAGCTTCCCGATCCTCGTGATCATCGCCGTGTTCATGTTCTTCATGCGGCAGATGCAGGGCGGTGCCGGTGGCAAGGGCGGGCCGATGAGCTTCGGTAAAAGCAAGGCGCGCCTGCTCTCCGAGGATCAGGTGAAAACTACCCTGGCTGACGTTGCCGGTTGCGACGAAGCCAAGGAAGAAGTCGGTGAGCTGGTCGAGTTCCTGCGCGATCCGGGCAAGTTCCAGCGCCTGGGTGGCCGCATTCCTCGCGGCGTGCTGATGGTCGGTCCTCCGGGTACCGGTAAGACCCTGCTGGCCAAGGCCATCGCCGGCGAAGCCAAAGTACCGTTCTTCACCATTTCCGGCTCCGACTTCGTCGAAATGTTCGTCGGTGTCGGTGCCAGCCGTGTTCGAGACATGTTCGAACAGGCCAAGAAGCATGCTCCATGCATCATCTTCATCGACGAAATCGATGCGGTCGGTCGCCATCGTGGTGCTGGCATGGGTGGTGGTCACGACGAGCGCGAGCAGACTCTCAACCAATTGCTGGTGGAGATGGATGGCTTTGAAATGAATGACGGCATCATCGTGATCGCCGCAACCAACCGTCCTGATGTACTGGACCCTGCGTTGCTGCGTCCGGGCCGTTTCGACCGTCAGGTTGTGGTCGGTCTGCCGGATATCCGTGGTCGCGAACAGATTCTCAAGGTGCACATGCGCAAAGTGCCGATGGGCGACGACGTTGCCCCGGCTGTGATCGCTCGTGGTACTCCAGGCTTCTCCGGTGCTGACCTGGCGAACCTGGTGAACGAGGCATCGTTGTTCGCTGCCCGCGCCGGCAAGCGCATCGTCGAAATGAAAGAATTCGAGCTGGCCAAAGACAAGATCATGATGGGCGCCGAGCGCAAATCCATGGTCATGTCCGAGAAGGAAAAACAGAATACGGCTTATCACGAAGCCGGCCACGCCATTGTGGGGCGTGTCGTGCCTGAGCATGATCCGGTGTACAAGGTGTCTATCATTCCGCGCGGTCGTGCGCTGGGTGTGACCATGTTCCTGCCGGAAGAAGATCGTTACAGCCTGTCCAAGCGTGCGTTGATCAGCCAGATCTGCTCGCTGTACGGCGGTCGTATCGCTGAAGAAATGACCCTGGGCTTCGATGGCGTGACCACCGGTGCTTCCAACGACATCATGCGCGCCAGCCAGATTGCGCGGAACATGGTGACCAAATGGGGGCTCTCGGAGAAACTCGGCCCATTGATGTATGCCGAAGAAGAGGGTGAAGTGTTCCTTGGTCGCGGCGGTGGCGGTCAGAATGCAAGCTTCTCTGGTGATACAGCCAAGCTGATCGACTCCGAAGTACGCAGCATCATCGATCAGTGCTACGGCACGGCGAAGCAGATCCTCACGGACAACCGCGACAAGCTCGATGCGATGGCCGATGCCTTGATGAAGTACGAAACGATCGATGCCGAGCAGATCGACGACATCATGGCGGGTCGTACACCTCGCGAGCCGCGCGACTGGTCGGGTGGCACGGGTACTTCCGGCACCCCTCCGGTGGTGCAGGATGAGCGTCCGGAAACACCGATCGGCGGTCCTGCTGCTGACGTATAAGGTTTGAAATGACTTCTGTTCAGTCCTCGACCCGGTTGCCTTGCGGCAACCGGGTTCTTGATTTGGCCCAGACGCATGTCATGGGTATTCTCAATGTCACTCCTGATTCCTTCTCCGATGGTGGCCAATACAGCCAGCTCGACGCGGCAATGCGCCACGCCGAAGCCATGGTGGCGGCCGGCGCGACGCTGATCGATGTCGGCGGCGAATCCACCCGTCCTGGTGCCAGGGCGGTGTCGCCACTGGAGGAGCTGGAACGTGTAGCGCCCATTGTCGAGCGCATCAGTCGCGAGCTGGACGTCATCATCTCGGTCGACACCTCCACGCCAGCGGTCATGCGTGAGGCTGCGCGCCTGGGTGCCGGGTTGATCAATGACGTGCGTTCGTTGCGTCGCGATGGTGCCCTGGATGCTGCAGCGGCCACCGGGCTACCGGTTTGCCTGATGCATATGCTGGGAGAGCCGGGCGATATGCAGGACAATCCGCAGTACCAGGACATTACAAGGGAAGTCGGTGAGTTTCTCGCCGAACGCATGCATCAGTGTTCATTGGCGGGTATTCCAGCCGAACGGATCATTCTTGATCCGGGCTTTGGCTTCGCCAAAACCTTGCAGCACAACCTGAGCTTGTTCAAACATATGCAAGCCCTGCATGCCTTGGGGCGGCCCCTGTTGGTCGGGGTTTCGCGAAAGAGCATGATTGGTCAGGCGTTGAATCGTCCGGTGGGGGACCGACTGTATGGTGGTTTGGCGCTTGCGGCGCTGGCATCAACGAAAGGTGCGCGTATATTGCGCGTCCATGATGTAGCCGAAACAATGGATGTGGTGCGGATGATTGCCGCAGTGGAATCAGCCGAATAAGAATGATGGAGCACTTATGAGCAAAAAATATTTTGGCACCGATGGTATTCGTGGGCGTGTCGGTGAATACCCGATCACTCCTGATTTCATGCTCAAGCTCGGCTGGGCTGCAGGTATGGCGTTCCGCAAGATGGGTGCCTGCAAGGTATTGGTAGGCAAGGACACCCGGATCTCCGGCTACATGTTCGAGTCTGCGCTTGAAGCAGGGCTGACGTCGGCAGGTGCCGATGTGATGCTTCTGGGGCCTATGCCGACCCCGGCCATTGCCTACCTGACGCGTACCTTTCATGCCGAAGCTGGCATCGTGATCAGTGCGTCGCACAATCCGCATGATGACAATGGCATCAAGTTCTTCTCCGGCAATGGCACCAAGCTTCCGGATGAAGTCGAGCACATGATCGAAGAGCTGCTCGATACGCCAATGACTGTGGTTGAGTCGAGCAAGATCGGCAAGGTGTCGCGAATCAATGACGCGTCGGGTCGCTATATCGAGTTCTGCAAGAGCAGTGTGCCGACCGGTACCAGCTTTACCGGCCTCAAGATTGTGATCGACTGCGCCCATGGTGCGACCTATAAAGTGGCTCCGAGTGTGTTTCGTGAGTTGGGTGCCGAGGTCGTGGTCTTGTCCGCGCAGCCCAATGGTTTGAATATCAATGACAACTGCGGCTCGACCCATATGGGGCAACTGCAGGCCGCTGTGCTGGCTGAACACGCCGATCTGGGTATCGCCTTCGATGGTGATGGTGACCGGGTATTGATGGTGGATCACACAGGGGCCATCGTCGATGGCGATGAGTTGCTGTTCATCATTGCTCGCGACCTGCATGAGCGAGACAAGCTGCAAGGTGGTGTAGTCGGTACGCTGATGAGCAACCTGGGATTGGAGTTGGCCTTGGCCGACCTGGCGATTCCATTTGTCCGCGCCAATGTTGGTGATCGTTATGTGATTGCTGATCTGCTGGAGCGCAACTGGCTGGTCGGTGGCGAAAATTCGGGTCATATCGTTTGCTTCAATTACACCACCACGGGTGATGCGATTATCGCCGCGTTGCAGGTGCTGAAGGCGTTGAAAGCCCGTGCGCAAGGTTTGGCTGAAGCGCGTCAGGCGCTGCGCAAATGCCCTCAGGTGCTGATCAACGTTCGCTTCGGTGGCGGCGCAAACCCTCTCGATCATCCGTCGGTCAAGGAAGCCAGCGAGCGTGTGACCAAGGCCATGGCAGGTCGGGGGCGTGTGTTGTTGCGCAAGTCCGGAACCGAACCACTGGTGCGTGTGATGGTCGAAGGCGAAGACGAAACGCAGGTTCGTGGCTATGCCGAAGAGCTGGCGAAACTGGTAACTGAAGTTTCTGCCTGATTTCGGCTTGCCAGCCATGATTGTGTTGGGTAACATCTGCGCCCACTTTGACCGACGAGGTACAGCATGCGTCGCCCTATGGTAGCTGGTAACTGGAAGATGCACGGTACCCGCGCCAGCGTCGCTGAGCTGATCAACGGCCTTCGTGACTTGGCCTTGCCGAGCGGTGTTGATGTAGCGGTATTCCCGTCCTGCCTGCATATCAATCAAGTGATTGATGGCTTGCAGGGAAAGTCGATTTCGGTCGGCGCGCAGGACTCTGCGGTGGAATCCGGACAAGGTGCGTTGACCGGTGAGGTTGCACCGAGTCAGTTGGTGGATGCAGGTTGTTCCCTGGTGCTTGTCGGGCACTCCGAACGCCGCCAGATAATGGGCGAGCAGGACGCAGTGCTGATCCGCAAGTTCGCAGCGGCACAGGCATCCGGCTTGATCCCGGTGTTGTGCATAGGGGAAACCCTTGAGCAGCGCGAAGCCGGGAAAACGATCGAGGTTGTTTCGGCGCAGCTGGACAGCATCATCGACGAGCTGGGTGTCGGTGTGTTTGCAAAGGCAGTGATCGCTTACGAGCCGGTCTGGGCCATTGGCACCGGGCTGACTGCTTCGCCGCAACAGGCGCAGGATGTGCATGCAGCCATTCGCGCCAGGTTGGCGGAAAAGAATTCTGAAGTCGCGCAAAGTGTGCGGCTTCTATACGGCGGCAGCGTGAAGGCGGCCAATGCGGTCGAACTGTTCGGCATGCCGGATATCGATGGGGGCCTGATTGGTGGGGCTTCCCTGAATGCAGATGAGTTCGGTGCGATCTGTCGCGCCGCGGGAAACTGAAAAAATGCTGGAAACAGTCGTAGTCGTTTTTCATCTGCTGGGTGCATTGGGCGTAGTAGCTCTGGTTTTGCTGCAGCAGGGTAAAGGTGCGGATGCTGGCGCGTCTTTCGGAGCAGGTGCTTCAAATACTGTGTTCGGAAGCCAAGGTTCCTCTACCTTTCTTAGTAAGTTTACTGCTATACTTGCCGCAGGTTTTTTCATAACCAGCTTGGGGTTAGGTTACTTTGCTAAAGAGAAGGCTCACCAGCTGACTCAAGTAGGTCTCCCAAATCCAGCGGTACTGGAAGTTCCAAAGCAACAACCGGCTTCTGATGATGTCCCGGTGCTTCAAGAGCAAAAGTCGGCTACTCCAGCGACTGACGTACCTCCAGCTCAAGAGCAGAAGTAAGAAGGGTTTCAAACGTAGTATTGCCGAGGTGGTGGAATTGGTAGACACGCAACCTTGAGGTGGTTGTGCCCATAGGGTGTAGGGGTTCGAGTCCCCTTCTCGGTACCAATTAGTCAGGAGAGCCCGCTGTTGCGGGCTTTCTTGCAGGTGGAAGGTTACATTGACCCTGTAGGGGATCGGTCGTATACTTCCGCCCCAGCTTTGTCGCGGGGTGGAGCAGTCTGGTAGCTCGTCGGGCTCATAACCCGAAGGTCGTCGGTTCAAATCCGGCCCCCGCAACCAGTTTAAGGAGCCCCTTTTAAGGGGCTTTTTGTTAGCTGGACACTTTCAACGCCGCTGTTCGACGGCGTTTCAAGGATGGGCGTTTCGCCCATTTTTTTATTTTGCATAGCATGCACATACATGCACTAGGGGGTTCAGGTGTCGAGCAAGCTAGAAGAGTTGCAGGCCTTGCTGGCCCCGGTGGTCGTGGCCCTAGGCTATGAATGCTGGGGTATCGAGTTTTCGGCTCAGGGTCGTCACTCGATGTTGCGCGTTTATATCGATAAAGAAGGCGGCGTGCTGGTGGACGATTGCGCCATCGTCAGCCGTCAGATCAGCGGTGTGCTGGATGTTGAAGATCCAATCGCCGTTGAATACACCCTTGAAGTTTCCTCGCCTGGCATGGAACGCCCGCTGTTCACTCTTGAGCAGTTTGCAAAATTTGCCGGTGAACAAGTGAAGATCAAGCTGCGCTCGCCTTTTGAAGGACGACGCAACTTTCAGGGCCTTCTGCGCGGCGTAGAAGAGCAGGATGTCGTGGTGCAGGTAGAAGACCATGAGTTCCTGTTGCCGATCGATATG
Source organism: Pseudomonas sp. GV085 (assembly GCF_003050925.1). Classification (GTDB taxonomy): domain Bacteria; phylum Pseudomonadota; class Gammaproteobacteria; order Pseudomonadales; family Pseudomonadaceae; genus Aquipseudomonas. The sequence continues at coordinate 24,494 of NZ_QAOV01000009.1, forward strand.
ATCGACAAGGCCAACATTATTCCCAGTTTTGACTGAGGCGTGCCAGATACTGCGGATCCCGCGGATCCAATGGCTTGCGAAAGGCGAGGCGTACGATGAGCAAAGAAGTACTGCTGGTTGTTGAGTCGGTATCCAATGAAAAGGGCGTACCGGCAAACGTGATTTTTGAAGCGCTGGAGCTGGCTCTGGCCACTGCTACAAAAAAGCGTTTCGAAGACGAAGTTGATCTGCGTGTGGAAATCAATCGCCACACGGGTGCATACGAGACATTCCGTCGCTGGACGGTCGTCGAAGAAGCAGACCTGGACGATCCGGCCATCGAAACCTGGCCGAGCAAGGTTGCCGAAACGCATCCTGGCGCCAAGGTCGGTGATGTCGTAGAAGAGAAAATCGAGTCCATCGAGTTCGGCCGCATCGCTGCACAGACTGCCAAGCAAGTCATTGTGCAGAAAGTTCGCGAAGCCGAGCGCGCTCAGGTTGTTGACGCTTACCGCGAGCGCCTGGGTGAAATCATCTCCGGCACCGTGAAAAAAGTCACCCGCGACAACGTGATCGTTGATCTGGGCAACAACGCTGAAGCGTTGCTGGCCCGTGAAGACATCATTTCTCGCGAAACTTTCCGGGTTGGCGTGCGTCTGCGTGCGCTGCTCAAGGAAATCCGCACCGAGAACCGCGGCCCGCAGTTGATCCTGTCGCGCACCGCGCCGGAAATGCTGATCGAGTTGTTCCGCATCGAAGTGCCGGAAATTGCCGAAGGCCTGATCGAAGTGATGGCTGCGTCCCGTGATCCGGGTTCGCGTGCCAAGATCGCCGTTCGCTCCAAGGACAAACGCATCGACCCGCAAGGCGCTTGCATCGGTATGCGCGGTTCGCGCGTCCAGGCAGTGTCGGGTGAGTTGGGCGGTGAGCGTGTTGACATCGTTCTGTGGGACGACAACCCGGCTCAGTTCGTGATCAACGCCATGTCCCCGGCCGAGGTTGCGGCAATTATCGTTGACGAAGATGCCCACGCAATGGACATCGCCGTTGGCGCAGACAATCTGGCTCAGGCCATCGGTCGCGGTGGTCAGAACGTGCGTCTGGCCAGCCAGTTGACTGGCTGGACCCTGAACGTGATGACCGAATCGGACATCCAGGCTAAACAGCAAGCGGAAACCGGCGACATCCTGCGCAACTTCATCGACGAGCTGGAAGTCGACGAAGATCTGGCACAGGTGCTGGTGGACGAAGGCTTTACCAGCCTGGAAGAGATTGCCTACGTACCGTTGGAAGAAATGCTCAACATCGACGGCTTTGACGAAGACACCGTCAACGAGCTTCGCGCTCGGGCCAAGGATCGCTTGTTGACTAAAGCCATCGCTACTGAGGAAAAGCTGGCAGACGCCCATCCGGCCGAAGACCTGCTCTCGCTTGAGGGTATGGACAAGGATTTGGCGATGGAACTGGCGGTGCGCGGCGTAATTACCCGCGAAGACCTGGCCGAGCAGTCTATTGACGACCTGCTCGACATCGACGGCATTGACGATGATCGTGCCGGCAAGTTGATCATGGCCGCCCGAGCCCACTGGTTCGAGTAATTAGGCGCGGCCTGAGGAGAGAAGTGCATGACGCAAGTCACGGTGAAACAACTGGCCGATGAGGTCAAAACACCGGTAGAGCGCCTGTTGCAGCAGATGCGTGAGGCAGGTCTGCCGCACACCGCCGCCGAAGAAAGTGTGACTGACAGTGAGAAGCAATCGTTGCTGACTCACTTGAAAAGCAGCCACAAGGCGAAAGTGGAAGAACCACGCAAGATTACGCTGCAGCGTAAAACCACCAGCACCCTGCGGGTTGCTGGCAGCAAGAGCATCAGCGTTGAAGTACGCAAGAAGAAAGTCTTCGTACAGCGCAGCCCGGAAGAAATCGAAGCCGAGCGCAAGCGTGAACTGGATGAACGTCGCGCAGTAGAAAATGCTGCTCGTCAGAAGGCTGAAGAAGAAGCCAAGCGTCGCGCCGAAGAAGAAGCGCGTCGCCAGCCTGCTGCTGCGCCGACCGCTCAAGCCGTACCTGTTGCAGCGACTGCTGTGGTGGCCGAGCCAGTTCGCGAAAGCGCACCGGTTGTGGCAGCCGCTCCAGCTCCTGCGGTCGATACCCGCAAGCGTGACGAACAGCGCCGTCCGGACAAGCCACGTGCCGATGACAACAGTCGTCGCGGTAGCGGCGACGGCGAGCGCAAAAACGCTCCGCATCGTGCTTCGGTCAAGGAAAAGGCGCCGGCTCCACGCGTTGCCCCACGTACTACCGACGAAGAAAGCGATGGCTTCCGTCGTGGTGGTCGCGGCAAGGCCAAGCTGAAGAAGCGCAACGCCCACGGTTTCCAGAGCCCGACCGGCCCTGTCGTGCGCGAAGTGAAGATCGGCGAGACCATCACTGTTGGCGATCTCGCCCAGCAGATGTCGGTCAAGGCTGCTGAAATCATCAAGTTCATGTTCAAACTGGGTACTCCAGCGACCATCAACCAGGTACTGGATCAGGAAACTGCCCAACTGGTTGCTGAAGAGCTGGGCCACAAAGTGACCCTGGTCAGCGACACCGCCCTGGAAGATTCCCTGGCCGAGTCCCTGAAGTTTGAAGGCGAGGCAGTTTCCCGTGCACCAGTCGTGACCGTCATGGGCCACGTTGACCACGGTAAGACTTCCCTGCTCGACTACATCCGTCGTGCCAAGGTTGCTGCTGGCGAAGCCGGTGGTATCACCCAGCACATCGGCGCGTACCACGTTGAAACCGACCGTGGCATGGTGACGTTCCTCGACACCCCTGGTCACGCCGCGTTTACCGCAATGCGTGCCCGTGGTGCCAAGGCGACCGACATCGTGATCCTGGTGGTTGCAGCGGACGACGGCGTGATGCCACAAACCATCGAAGCCGTTCAGCATGCCAAGGCAGCTGGCGTACCGTTGGTAGTAGCAGTGAACAAAATCGACAAGCCGGGCGCCGATCTCGATCGCATCCGTAGCGAACTGTCGGTTCACGGCGTGACGTCGGAAGAGTGGGGCGGTGACACGCCGTTCGTACCGGTTTCGGCGAAGATGGGTACTGGCGTCGACGAATTGCTCGAAGCGGTACTGCTGCAAGCCGAAGTTCTGGAACTGACTGCAACTCCATCGGCTCCTGGCCGTGGCGTCGTGGTTGAATCCCGTCTCGACAAGGGCCGTGGTCCGGTGGCTACCGTTCTGGTTCAAGACGGTACCCTGCGTCAGGGCGACATGGTCCTGGTCGGTTCGAACTATGGCCGCGTTCGTGCCATGCTCGACGAGAACGGCAAGTCAATCAAGGAAGCCGGTCCGGCCATCCCTGTCGAGATCCTCGGCCTGGACGGTACCCCGGATGCTGGCGACGAGATGAGCGTGGTTGCCGACGAGAAGAAAGCCCGTGAAGTGGCTCTGTTCCGTCAAGGCAAGTTCCGCGAAGTCAAACTGGCTCGTGCTCACGCCGGCAAGCTGGAAAACATCTTCGAAAACATGGGCCAGGAAGAGAAGAAGACGCTCAACATCGTCCTCAAATCCGACGTCCGTGGATCGCTGGAAGCGTTGAACGGTGCCTTGAACGGCCTGGGTAACGACGAAGTGCAAGTGCGTGTGGTCGGTGGCGGTGTCGGTGGTATCACCGAATCCGACGCCAACCTGGCGCTGGCCTCCAACGCTGTACTGTTCGGCTTCAACGTGCGTGCCGATGCCGGCGCGCGCAAGATCGTCGAGCAGGAAGGTCTGGATATGCGTTACTACAACGTGATCTACGACATCATCGAAGACGTCAAGAAAGCCCTGACCGGTATGCTCGGCAGCGATGTTCGCGAGAACATCCTGGGTATCGCCGAAGTGCGTGACGTGTTCCGTTCGCCGAAGTTTGGCGCGATCGCCGGTTGCATGGTGATCGAAGGTGTTGTGCACCGTAACCGTCCAATCCGCGTACTGCGTGAAGACATCGTTATCTTCGAAGGCGAGCTGGAATCCCTGCGCCGCTTCAAGGATGACGCTTCCGAAGTGCGTGCCGGCATGGAATGCGGTATCGGCGTGAAGAGCTACAACGACGTCAAGGTCGGTGACAAGATCGAAGTCTTCGAGAAGGTGCAGGTTGCTCGCAGCCTCTAATTCGCGCACTTCAGGAGCCGTGACGGCTAGCCGCATGCAAGTGCGCAACTCGTCAACAGGACTCTAAACGCAACGCCCGGTCTGGCTTTTGTCAGGCCGGGCGTTTGCCGCTTTCAGACCTCACGGGTTTCACCGTGGGGCAGTAACAGGTAACAAGACATGGCAAAAGAATATAGCCGTACCCAACGCATCGGCGATCAGATGCAGCGCGAGCTGGCACAACTGATCCGTCGTGAAGTCAAAGACCCGCGCGTCGGCCTGGTCACCATTACCGCTGTGGAAGTCAGCCGTGACGTCGGTCACGCCAAGATTTTCATCACCGTGATGGGCCAGGACAGCGCTGAAGAAATTGCCCAAAGCATCAAGGTGCTCAACTCCGCCGCCGGTTTCCTGCGCATGCAGTTGGCTCGCGAGATGAAGCTGCGCAGCGTTCCACAGCTGCACTTCCACTACGACGAAAGCGTCGTACGCGGTGCGCATCTGTCGGCCCTGATCGAGCGCGCAGTGGCTGAAGACAATCAGCATCCGGTTGCGGCAGAAGCCGAAGACACCAAGGAGTAATCGGTGGCTCAGGTCAAACGTATCCGTCGTAACGTCAGCGGCATCATCCTGCTCGACAAGCCGCTGGGGTTCACCTCCAACGCGGCCCTGCAGAAGGTTCGCTGGTTGCTCAATGCCGAGAAGGCCGGACACACCGGCAGTCTCGATCCCCTGGCCACCGGCGTGTTGCCGCTGTGTTTTGGTGAGGCGACCAAGTTCTCGCAATACCTGCTCGATTCCGACAAGGGTTACGAAACCCTGGCGCAACTGGGCAAGACCACCACCACGGCGGATGCCGAAGGTGAGGTTTTGCAGGAGCGTCCGGTGACCGTTGGTCGCACCGACATCGAGGCTGTACTGCCAAAATTTCGTGGGCAAATCAGTCAGATACCGCCGATGTACTCGGCACTCAAGCGCGATGGCCAGCCGCTGTACAAGCTGGCGCGTGCAGGCGAAGTAGTGGAGCGCGAACCGCGTTCTGTTACTATTACGCGCTTGGAATTGCTGGCCTTCGAAGGTGATACTGCGCGGCTGGCGGTGGATTGCACTAAAGGCACCTATATCCGCACCCTGGTGGAGGATATCGGTGAGCAACTCGGTTGTGGCGCTTACGTTGCGGAACTGCGACGTACCCAGGCCGGGCCATTCACCCTGGCGCAGACGGTTACCCTGGAAGAGCTGGAAGCAGTACATGCCGAAGGCGGCAACGAAGCGGTCGATCGCTTCCTGATGCCATCGGACAGCGGCCTGCTGGATTGGCCACTGTTGCAGTTCTCGGAAGCGAGTGCGTTCTACTGGCTCAACGGCCAGCCGGTACGTGCCCCGGATGCTCCGAAGTTCGGCATGGTGCGGGTACAGGATCACAATGGTCGCTTCATCGGTATCGGTGAAGTGAGCGAAGACGGGCGCATCGCGCCGCGTCGTTTGATTCGGTCAGAGTGACCGAAACCAGTCTGCGTAACAGCAGGCTGGCGAGGGTGGCTGTCAACAGGCACGGTCACTACTCATTTTTAGATACAGGGATTTGTCCCTGGCCTGTTGAAACTGTTTTTCGACAAACAGTTTCCTGATAAAAGGATTGCCTCATGGCTCTCGACGTTCAAGAAAAAGCTCAAATCGTAGCTGACTACCAGCAAGCTGTTGGTGACACTGGTTCGCCAGAAGTGCAAGTTGCACTGCTGACCGCCAACATCAACAAGCTGCAAGGTCACTTCAAGGCCAACGGTAAAGACCACCACTCCCGTCGTGGTCTGATCCGCATGGTTAACCAGCGTCGTAAGCTGCTGGACTACCTGAAAGGCAAGGATCTGGGTCGCTATCAGACTCTGATCGGTCGCCTGGGTCTGCGTCGCTAATAAGCGATTGCGCTAGAGGTTGGTTGTCTGTCGTGCGTCAGCGGGTTTCCCGCCAGCGCATGGCAGGCTTCCAGCCTCAAGTTTTATCTGGATGTCTGCTTTACCGCTTTACCTGTGTGAGTACACCCCGGACAACCGGTCGGGCCGATTCCCGGCGTTGCCCAAGAATTTCGCAAGAAACCAGTTCCCCAAGAGCCACAAAGAAGGTAGGACACCGTGAACCCGGTAATCAAAAAATTCCAGTTCGGTCAGTCGACCGTTACCCTCGAGACTGGCCGTATCGCCCGTCAGGCCTCCGGCGCAGTATTGGTCACCGTTGACGACGACGTCAGCGTATTGGTGACCGTAGTCGGTGCCAAGCAAGCCGATCCAGGCAAGGGCTTCTTCCCTCTGTCTGTTCACTACCAGGAAAAGACTTACGCTGCCGGTAAGATCCCTGGCGGTTTCTTCAAGCGCGAAGGCCGTCCTTCCGAGAAAGAAACCCTGACTTCCCGACTGATCGACCGTCCGATCCGTCCGCTGTTCCCGGAAGGCTTCATGAACGAAGTGCAGGTTGTCTGCACCGTCGTTTCCACCAGCAAGAAGACCGATCCGGACATCGCTGCGATGATCGGTACCTCGGCTGCACTGGCGATCTCCGGCATTCCTTTCGATGGCCCGATCGGCGCTGCCCGTGTTGCCTTCCACGAAAGCACCGGCTACCTGCTGAACCCGACTTACGAGCAACAGGCAGCTTCGAGCCTGGACATGGTCGTTGCCGGTACTTCGGACGCTGTGCTGATGGTTGAATCGGAAGCCAAAGAGCTGACCGAAGACCAGATGCTGGGCGCGGTACTGTTTGCTCACGACGAGTTCCAGGTTGTGATCAACGCTGTTAAAGAACTGGCTGCCGAAGCTGCCAAGCCAACCTGGACCTGGGCTCCTGCGCCAGAAGCCACCGAACTGCTGGGCGCTATCCGTGCCGAGTTCGGCGAAGCGATCTCCCAGGCCTACACCATCACCGTCAAGGCCGACCGTTACGCTCGCCTGGGTGAGTTGAAGGACCAGGTCGTTGCCAAGCTGTCCGGTGAAGAAGGCCAGCCTTCTGCCAGCGAAGTCAAAGCCGCTTTCGGCGAAATCGAATACCGCACCGTTCGCGAAAACATCGTTAACGGCAAGCCACGTATCGACGGCCGCGACACCAAGACTGTACGTCCGCTGAACATCGAAGTCGGTGTTCTGCCGAAGACTCACGGTTCGGCTCTGTTCACCCGTGGCGAAACCCAGGCTCTGGTAGTCGCGACTCTGGGTACTGCCCGTGATGCACAGCTGCTGGACACCCTGGAAGGCGAGAAGAAAGACCCGTTCATGCTGCACTACAACTTCCCTCCGTTCTCGGTAGGCGAGTGTGGTCGCATGGGTGGCGCTGGTCGTCGCGAAATCGGTCACGGCCGTCTGGCCCGTCGTTCGGTTTCGGCCATGCTGCCTGCCGCTGACGTGTTCCCGTACACCATCCGCGTGGTTTCGGAAATCACCGAATCCAACGGTTCGAGCTCGATGGCTTCCGTTTGCGGCGCTTCCCTGGCCCTGATGGACGCTGGTGTGCCGATGAAGGCGCCGGTTGCCGGTATCGCCATGGGTCTGGTTAAAGAAGGTGAGAAATTCGCCGTCCTGACCGACATCCTGGGTGACGAAGACCACCTGGGCGACATGGACTTCAAGGTAGCCGGTACCGCCAAAGGCGTCACCGCGCTGCAGATGGACATCAAGATCAAGGGCATCACCGAAGAGATCATGGAAATCGCTCTGGGCCAAGCCCTGGAAGCGCGCCTGAACATCCTCGGCCAGATGAACCAGATCATTGGCCAGTCGCGTACCGAACTGTCGGCCAACGCTCCGACCATGATCGCGATGAAAATCGACACCGACAAAATCCGTGATGTCATCGGTAAAGGCGGCGCGACCATTCGTGCGATCTGTGAAGAGACCAAGGCTTCGATCGACATCGAAGACGACGGTTCGATCAAGATCTTCGGCGAAACCAAGGAAGCGGCAGAAGCTGCTCGTCAGCGCGTTCTGGGCATCACCGCTGAAGCCGAAATCGGCAAGATCTACGTCGGCAAGGTTGAGCGCATCGTCGACTTCGGCGCATTCGTCAACATCCTGCCTGGCAAGGACGGTCTGGTTCACATCTCCATGCTGAGCGATGCTCGCGTCGAGAAAGTGACCGACATCCTGAAAGAAGGCCAGGAAGTGGAAGTGCTGGTACTGGACGTGGACAACCGCGGCCGTATCAAGCTGTCCATCAAAGACGTGGCAGCAGCCAAGGCTTCGGGCGTTTAAACCTTCCCGCGTCTGATCGCTGAACAACAAAACGCCCCGACTGGTTCGGGGCGTTTTGCTATGTGCAAAAAAGATCAAAAGATCGCCGCCTGCGGCAGCTCCTACGCGCGGACGTTATGTAGGAGCTGCCGCAGGCTGCGATCTTTTGCTTTTGTGGTGCAGTCAGTTGCCTGGCTCTGTGGTCAGTGCTAGGTTTAGCCCACCGCCCGTGTAGCTCAGCCGGTAGAGCAGCGCACTCGTAACGCGAAGGTCGCAGGTTCGATTCCTGTCTCGGGCACCAGCAAGACTTGTTTTCAGATGATCCCGAATGGTTCTGAAGGCCAGACAAACCGCGCTTCATACGGTTTTTTGCGTCAGAGAGATCCTTGATGATCCAGATCCATCTTCCATTCCCCAGATCAACGAGAACGCCATGACAATAAAAGAATTGACCCAAGAAGCCAGACACGAAGAAGCGCTGAAGAAGTACGTGCTTGATAACCACGAACTAATGGACGAGATCAAGGACCTGAGTGCCGATGATCAGAAGGACCAGATTCAGTGGGCGTTCGAGGACGAAGCCGAAGCCCAGGGCCTGCAGCCGTGGGAGTTGAGCCTCAAATACACCTCGACACCGGAAGAGTACGAGACAGAACGCCTGAAGCTGCATAAAGAAGCGGCCGAGGTGCTAGGCGTCGAGTGGGAAGAGTACTGCGAGATGAACAATCTGGTGGTCTGACAATCATGTAGGAGCGAGCTTGCTCGCGATGGTCCCGAGAGCGCCATGTTTAACCAGTAAACAAGCGTTATCGTTAACGACCATCGCGAGCAAGCTCGCTCCTACAGTTTCGGCAACTCACATACGTGTGATCAGAGACTCAGTCGCATCGACAGATCGACCGCCTTCACATCCTTGGTCATCGCACCGATCGAAATGTAATCCACCCCGGTCTGTGCAATCGGCAGCAACGTGCTTTCGTTGATCCCGCCGCTGGCCTCCAGTTTGGCCTTGCCGGCATTCAGGCGCACGGCTTCGCGCATGTCGTCCAGGCTCAGTTCGTCGAGCATGATGATGTCGGCACCGGCCGCCAGCGCTTCTTTCAGTTCACCCAGGCTTTCCACTTCAATCTCGACCGGTTTTCCCGGGGCGATCTTGTGCGCGGCGGCGATGGCCTGCGCGATGCCGCCGCTGGCGGCGATGTGGTTTTCCTTGATCAGGAAGGCGTCATAAAGGCCGATGCGGTGGTTATGGCAACCGCCGCAGGTCACGGCGTACTTTTGCGCCAGGCGCAGCCCCGGCAGTGTTTTGCGGGTGTCGAGCAGTTTGACCTGGGTTTCGGCCACGAAGTCCGCCAGGTATTGCGCGCGGGTCGCCACGCCGGAGAGCAATTGCAGGAAGTTCAGGGCGCTGCGTTCGCCGGTCAGCAGCGAGCGCGCAGGGCCTTCGAGGTGGAACAGCACCTGATTGGGCTTCACCCGTTCACCGTCGGCAACTTGCCAGTGCACCGCCACCCGTGGGTCCAGTTGCCGAAACACGGCATCTACCCAGGCTGTGCCGCTGATGACGGCCGCGTCGCGGGTAATGATGGTGGCTTTGGCCAGGCGTTCGGCCGGGATCAACTGCGCGGTGATGTCGCCGCTGCCGATGTCTTCACGCAACGCACGGCGCACGTTGGCTTCGATTTCGGCGGTCAGATCGGCGAGACGTAGATTCGGCATAACGGACTCCACAAACAAAGTGGCTCGATTATAGGGCCATGGCAGCGACCAACCCAAGGCATCAGCGCGTTACATTGGTGCTGGCGCCTGCATTTGGTCGAATCCCTGCCGTTGTTGGCGTTGGCCGACGATTGCGAACAAACGCCGGTTTGAGATCGGCAACCTCCAGCGCCTCAATCGCGGCAAGTGATCGCGCCCCGGGGGATTATCACGGCATACTGTGCCAACACAGTCGACGTCGAAGGAATCGGTATGCAGTTGGACCCCGCGAGCGGTTGGTTTCAAGGTGTGCATGTCTGCCCCTCACCCAACTTCAATGCGCGCCCCACAGGCGAAATTTCCCTGCTGGTGATCCACAACATCAGCCTGCCACCGGCGCAGTTCGCCACCGGCAAGGTGCAGGAGTTTTTCCAGAATCGTCTGGATGTCACCGAACATCCCTATTTTGAAGGGATCGCGGATTTGCGGGTGTCCGCGCACTTTCTGATCGAGCGTGACGGTACCGTCACCCAGTTCGTTTCATGCCTCGAGCGTGCGTGGCATGCGGGTGTTTCGAGCTTCGAGGGACGGGACACCTGTAACGATTTTTCCGTGGGCATCGAACTGGAAGGCACGGATGATCTACCGTTCACCGACGCGCAATACAGCGCGTTGACAGCCCTGACCCGCCAGTTGCAGCAGGCGTTCACGGCAATCACTACAGAGCGCATCTGCGGGCACAGCGACATTGCACCGGGGCGCAAAACCGATCCAGGGCCGGCGTTCGACTGGGCACGCTATCGTGCCGCCCTGGCACAAGAGGAAGGACGATGAGTTTTCTGGTGTTGCTGTTGGCGGTGTGGATCGAGAAGTTCTCGGCCTTGCGTCATCGGGTTCAGCGTGACAGTGGCTGGACACAGGAGCTGAACAAGCTTGAGGCCAGCCCGCGACTTTCGGGCCGGCCCTGGCTGGTGTTGTCGGTACTGGTCTTGTTGCCGGTGGCGTTACTGGGTTTGCTGCTGGTCGTCATCGAGCCGGTGGCCTACGGATTGCTGGCGTTGCCGGTTCATTTGCTGGTGGTGATTTACAGCCTGGGGCGCGGTGATCTGCTGGGCGATCTCGGGCCGTTCCGCGATGCCTGGCGTCGGGAGGACCTGCAAGCAGCGGCCCATGTCGCCAAGCGCGATCTGGACATTGGCGCCGACAATGGCGAGCAACTGCTGGAACAGGTCGAAGGGCATTTGCTGTGGGAGGCCTACCATAGTTTTTTCGCGGTGATTTTCTGGTACTTCCTGCTGGGGCCGGTCGCGGCGCTGAGCTATCGGTTGCTGGCGCTGGCCGAAGAACACGGGAAAAACCCGGCGGTGGTCGAACGCGCCGGGCAACTGCGTCACGCCTTCGACTGGGTGCCGGTGCGTCTGCTGGCGGCGAGCCTGGCGTTGGTCGGCAATTTTGTCGCGGTCAGCCGGGTCATGCTGCATGAGCTGCTGAACTGGAACATCAGCGCCGCGCAATTGATCGTGAAAGTCGGGCTGGTGGCCGGTGAAATTCCGGCGCCGGTGGCTGGCGCAGAAGGTATCAACAACCTGGACCGCATCTGGGAACTGCTGCTGCGTGCCGCAGTGCTCTGGTATGCCGGGTTTGCGCTGTGGACGGTCCTGCCTTAGTCCTGCACTGAGCCACAGGGCGATCACTTGTCCGAAGTGCTTCGCCCTGTCGTTAACCTTAAGTTACAAACCCCCCTGCCGATTTCAGTTATACAGAGATAGCGCCGAATAGTGGCTATCTGCCGTCTGTCTGCGCCCGCCAATAAAAAAAATAAGAAATCGAAGGGAGACATCCAGTGAAGAGCTTGCTCTATCCCGCTGTCGCACTGATGAACCGCCTGAGCTTCGGCATGAAGTTCAGCCTGATCAGCGTACTGTTCCTGGTGCCGATGCTGGTGACCAACTTCTATCTGGTACGTGACTCCTACCGCGAGTTCCAGGGCACGCGCATCGAACTGCAAAGTCTCGACCTGTTGGGCAGCAGCCTGACGCTGCGGCGCGATCTGGAAACCCTGAACAACCTGGTGCAGATCAATGTCAGCCTCGGCCAGTCCGGCAAGGCTGGCAATGTCGAATCGAAAATCAGCGCCCTTGAGCAGAATATTCTGACTCGCCTGCAAGGGCTGACGGCGATGACCAGCGACCCGGAGCAGGTCGCGGTGTTTGATGGCAAACGCGATGAAATGATCGCCGCGTTCAAGGCCCAGCAAACGGAAAACTCCCTGCAAAGCAAAAGTGCCCTGATCGGCAAACTGGTCGGCAGCGCGCAGATTTTCAGCCAGCTCATCACCGGTCAGGCCGGCCTCAGTCGCGACAACCAGAGCGACATGCGTCAGTTGAGCGAGCTCATCACACTTGTCACGCCACGGGTCACCCAGCTCCTGGGCGAAGGTCGGGCAATGGGTTCCTATTCGTTGGGGCAGGGTTTCATCAACTCGGCTTCGAGTACCCGTTTCGATGAATTGCTGGCGCAGATTGAAAAGCTCCAGGCCGAGTATGGCCTGAAACTGCAGGATGCCCTGGGTTCCAGCAATGCCGCACGCGATACCTTGGCGGCTCAGGCCGATAGCAGCCGGGCATCCATGAAGAAAGCCAGCGAGCTGTTCGAAGAGCAAGTGATCATGGCCGACACCCTCGACGCGCCGTGGCAGGGCTTTTACGATCAGGTCAGCACCCTGATGGACCAGACTTACCAACTCAACGAGGCGACCCTGAAGTATATGGGCCCGCAGTTACAGCAACGCCTGGACCAGAACCGCACGCACATGGTCTTGCAGGCCGTGGCGCTGTCAGTCGTATTTGTGCTGATCTTTTATCTCTACGGCGCTTTCTATGTCTCGACCCGCACCACGCTCAAGCGCCTGGGGGCGGTGATGGACAAGGTGGCGGCCGGCGACATGACCGTGACATTCAGCGCCCACAGCCGCGATGAACTGGGGGAGCTGGGCGAGGTGTTCAACGGCACCGTGAAGAAAATCCATGACCTGATCGAGCGGGTGGGGCAGACCGTCAGCGAAGTCGAGCGTCAGGCCGGGCAAGTGGAAAACGTTTCCGCGCAAAGCAACCAGGCCGTCGCCGGGCAGCGCATGCAGATTGAACAAGTGGCCACGGCCATGAACCAGATGTCGGCCACCTCCCAGGAGGTTGCGCGCAGTGCCGCCGCGGCGGTGAGCAGTGCCCACAGTGTCAACGATGAGACCATCAGTGGTCGTGGTCTGGTGGAGTCGCAGCAAGGCAGCATTGCCGCGCTGGCCAGCGAGATCGATCAATCGGTGCTGGTGATCAATCAACTGGCCAACGACAGTCAGTCCATCAGCCGCGTGCTCGAAGTGATCAAGAGCATCGCCGAGCAGACCAATCTGCTGGCGCTCAATGCCGCCATCGAGGCCGCACGGGCCGGTGAGCAGGGCCGTGGTTTCGCCGTGGTAGCCGACGAAGTCCGGACCCTGGCCAAACGAACCCAGCAATCGACCGAAGAAATCGAGCAGATGATCGCCAGGCTTCATGGCGGTGTCGGCGCGGCGGTCAAGGCCATGGGCACCAGCCATGAAATGGCCAACGGCACGGTGGGGCAGTCGGAGAAGGTCCAGCGGGCGCTGGAAAACATCCTGGGCGCGGTCGGCATGATCGTCGACCAGAACCAGCAGATTGCCGCCGCCGTGGAGCAACAAACCGCCGTAGCCCACGACATCGACCAGAACATCGTCGAGATCAATCGCGCCGGCGAGCGTACCGCTGAAGGTGCACATCAGACCGAAGATGCCAGCCGGGCGTTGTCGGCCCAGGTCGTGGAGTTGAAACAGTTGATCAGTGCATTCCGGGTCTGAAAAACTCCAGGGGACTCTGTAGGATCGCCGCACCGCCGCTCCTACAAGGTTTGGTGTATTGTAAGAAAGTTTCGTAATACTTTTTCCTTTTACGGGTGGGAGTTCTCCTGATTCTCTCCGTGCGCTGGATTTTGGATGTCAATCAAGGAAGAGTTACGCGGCTTACTTCATGGAGGAAACCCGGTTATGTCTGCTGCAACAATAGGGATCCAGGGGCGCTGTGCGCATTGTCAGCGCACATTGCGGCTTCAACCCTGGCAACTCAATGCCATCGCGATCAATGAAGCGTTTACCTGTACTCACTGTCAGAAACGCGTTCAGTTACGTTGTCCGGAACAGTTCAGGCGCTTCAAGTCCCTCGACTCTTTTTCGCTGTTGCGCGCCAGCCTGCGGATCATGGTCTGCACTGCCTTGCTGGTGGCGTTGGTGATGGAGTGGTTGGGGATGCTCAGCGTCATCGAACAGCTGAATGCTTCGCTGATCGTCATATTCGTGTACTTTGCGGTGGTCCGTTATTTCCGCCGACGCCAGCACCTGACGCTGATCCTGGAGGCCGCCAGGGCTCACGTCGACTGATTACCAGCCGAACACTTCGCAGCTGTTGGCGGTGCTGGCAGCCGCCAGTCGTTGCGGGCTGATCGCCATCCATTGCGCCAGTGCCGTGCAGATCGCCGGCAAGTGTGCCGGACTGTTGCGCTGGCCGGGGAACATGGCAGGGGGCATGTCCGGTGAGTCGGTTTCCAGCACCACCGAATCCAGAGGCAGTGCACCGAGCACTCGGTGCATGCGCAGCGCCTGCGGCCAGGTCGGGGCGCCACCAAGGCCGAGCTTGAAACCGAGCTTGATGTATTCGCGGGCCTCTTCCTGGCTGCCGGCGAAGGCGTGGATGATGCCGGCCCGTTTCGGGCGAAACCGTTTGAGCGTGGCAATCACCGCCGCATGGCTGCGCCGCACATGGATCAATGCCGGAAGATCGAAATCCACCGCCAGTTGCAATTGCGCCTCGAACAACGCCTGCTGGCGGTCGCGGTCCAGGGTTTCGATGAAGTAGTCCAGGCCGATCTCGCCCACCGCACACAGTTGCCGATGGCCGGCCAATCGAGTCAGCCAGTCACCGAGTTCGCTCAGGTGTTGCGGTCGATGGTCGTCCAGATACACCGGGTGCAATCCGAACGCGGCGTAAAGGTCGGGATCACTCTGCACCAGCTCCCAGACCCGCTGCCAGTTGGCCTGATAAACCCCCAGCACCACGATTCGCCGCACCCCGAGGGCGCGGCTTTCGGCCAGCAGCGCCTGACGGTCGGCGTCGAAGTCCGGAAAATCCAGATGGGTGTGGGTGTCGATCAGCTCCACGGTTCAGTCCTGAAGAATACGCTGCTTGAACGTGCGCGGGATGGCTTGCACGCCGGGCCGGTAATCCGATTGCTCGATGGCTGCCAGGGCCAGCGCGAGGACCTTGTCGGCGATCAGCTGATGTTGCTGGGCCATGGCATTGACCGGCAGTGGCAGGAAGTCCAACAATTGGGTATCGCCGAATGTGCCGAGGCGCAGCGGGCGGTTTCTCAGCGGGAAGTCGTGCAGCGCATCGAACACGCCCTGAAGCAGCACGTAGGAAGTGGTCACCAGGGCATCGGGCAAATGGCCCAAGCGCTGCAGCAACTCGTCCATCAATTGTTGACCGCACTCGCGGCTGAAGGATTCACCTTCTTCGATCAGCACCTCGCCATTGAACCCGGCGAGAGCCTCTTTGAAGCCAGCGGCACGTTCCTGGCTGATGCTCAGCTCCGGGCGGGCGCCGATCAGCGCGATTTGCCTGGGCAGCGGCTCCAGCAGGCTGCGGGTCAGTTGCTGGCTGGCCTCGCGGTCGTCGCTGATCACCGAACAGAAATGCTCGGGCTCCATGACCCGGTCGATGGCGATGATCGGAAGGCCCTTGGCCTGCAATTGGCGATAGCTGTCGTCGCCGGTCGGCAGGCAACTGGCAACGATCAGTGCGTCGCAGCGCCGGGCGCGGAACAGTTGCAGCAATTGCCGTTCGCTGTCCGGTGCATCGTCGGAACTGGCGATCAGCAACTGATAGCCCCGGGCTCGCGCACCTTGCTCCAGCAATTTTGCGATTCGCGCGTAACTGGGGTTTTCCAGATCCGGCAGAATGAAGCCCAATGTGCGCGTGTGTCGGCTGCGCAAGCCGGCGGCCTGTGGATTAGGCGTGAAGCCATGCAGTTCGACGACCGCGCGCACGCGTTCGACGGTGGCGCTGCTGATGCGCTGTTGTTCGGCCTTGCCATTGATGACATAGCTGGCGGTGGTGACGGACACACCAGCCAACTGGGCGATATCACTGAGTTTCAACCCGCTGTTTCCTTGTTTTTTCGAGATTGCCTCGACATTTTCGTCAATCCTAACCGATTAAGGCAGGCGACCATTGTCACAACGCATCCGACAAGTTGAGCTTCAAGGATGGGACATTATCGAGTAACGTGCCATCCAATCTAGATTAAACGTTTCAGCAAGCGTATTTTCTACGTTATAGGCGCCTTTGGCCGGTTCTGCCATGAAACCGCCAAAATGATGACCAAGCGCCTAAGCTGGCTCATTCAAAACAATACCTGGCGCCCCAAGGCGCCAAAAAGGAGAAAGCATGCTCGAGCTCACTGTAGAGCAGATTTCCATGGGCCAGTCGGCCGTGGATAAGTCCGCAGCGCTGCAATTGCTGGCCGGGCACCTGGTCACCGACGGTCTGGTTGCCGAGGGCTACCTTGCCGGTTTGCAGGCGCGGGAAGCCCAGGGCTCGACCTTTCTCGGTCAAGGTATTGCCATCCCCCACGGTACGCCTGAAACCCGCGAGCTGGTGTTCACCACCGGTGTGCGCCTGATGCAGTTCCCTGAAGGTGTGGACTGGGGCGATGGTCATATCGTTTACCTGGCGATCGGTATTGCCGCCAAATCCGATGAACATCTGCGCTTGTTGCAATTGCTCACCCGCGCCCTTGGCGAGACGGATCTGGGCCAGGCCCTGCGCCGCGCCGGTTCCGCCGAAGCCTTGCTGAAGTTGTTGCAAGGCGCGCCGCAAGAACTGGCGCTGGACGCACAGATGATCGGCCTGGGTGTGGCGGCCGAAGATTTCGAAGAGCTGGTCTGGCGCGGCGCACGTTTGCTGCGGCAGGCCGACTGCGTGAGCAATGGTTTTTCTGCCGTGCTGCAGCAGGTTGAAGCGCTGCCCCTGGGCGATGGCCTGTGGTGGCTGCACAGCGAGCAGACGGTGAAGCGACCGGGCCTGGCCTTCGTCACCCCGGACAAACCGCTGCGCTATCTCGGCCAGCCGCTCAATGGACTGTTCTGCCTGGCCAGCCTCGGTGAGGCCCATCAAGTGCTGCTCGAACGCCTGTGCGCGTTGTTGATCGAAGGGCGTGGCCATGAGTTGGGGCGCGCCACCAGCAGCCGCAAAGTCCTCGAAGTGCTCGGTGGTGAAGTGCCCGCCGACTGGCCCAGCGCGCGAATTGCATTGGCCAACGCCCACGGTTTGCATGCGCGGCCGGCGAAAATCCTCGCGCAACTGGCAAAGAGTTTTGAAGGTGACATCCGCGTGCGCATTGTCGATGGTCACGACAGCGCGGTGTCGGTAAAGAGCTTGAGCAAGTTGCTCAGCCTCGGCGCCCGTCGGGGGCAGGTTCTGGAAATCATTGCCGAACCGGGCATCGCGGCTGACGCGTTGCCGGCCCTGTTGGCGGCCATCGAAGAGGGCCTCGGTGAGGAAGTCGAACCGCTGCCGCCAGTAAGCCAGGCACGCGAAGTCGTTGCCGATATGGCCGAAGTGATCCTCGCCCCGGTGTCAGGCAGCGTGGTCCAGGCGATTGCCGCCGCCCCGGGGATTGCCATCGGCCCGGCGCATATTCAAGTGCTGCAAACCATCGATTACCCGTTGCGCGGCGAGTCCGCCGGCATCGAGCGTGAGCGTCTCCAGCAAGCCCTGGCGCAGGTGCGTCGTGACATTCAGGGCTTGATCGAGCGCAGCAAAAGCAAGGCCATTCGCGAAATCTTCATCACCCACCAAGAGATGCTCGACGACCCGGAACTGACCGATGAGGTCGATGCGCGCCTCAAGCAGGGCGAAAGCGCCGAGGCGGCGTGGATGGCTGTGATTGAAGCGGCGGCCCGGCAGCAGGAAGCCTTGCAGGATGCCTTGCTGGCCGAGCGCGCAGCCGACTTGCGCGACATCGGGCGTCGGGTGCTGATGCAGCTCAGTGGCATCGAAACCCCGAGCGAACCGGATCAGCCGTACATTCTGGTGATGGACGAGGTTGGCCCGTCCGACGTCGCGCGTCTGGATCCGGCTCGCGTGGCCGGGATTCTCACCGCCCGGGGTGGCGCTACGGCGCACAGTGCGATTGTTGCCCGGGCCTTGGGCATTCCGGCACTGGTCGGCGCCGGCCCCGGCGTGTTGCTGCTGGCGCCGGGTACGCCATTGCTGCTCGATGGCCAGCGTGGTCGCCTGCATGTGGACGCCGACGCGGCGACCTTGCAGCGCGCCACCGCCGAACGCGATACCCGCGAGCAACGCTTGAAGGCGGCTGCTGAACGGCGTCATGAACCCGCGCTGACCAGCGATGGCCACGCCGTAGAAGTGTTCGCCAACATTGGTGAAAGCGCTGGCGTGACCGGCGCGGTGGAGCAGGGTGCCGAAGGCATTGGCCTGTTGCGCACCGAACTGATTTTCATGGCCCACACGCAAGCGCCCGACGAAGCGACCCAGGAAGTCGAGTACCGCCGTGTCCTCGACGGTCTGGCCGGGCGACCGCTGGTGGTGCGCACCCTCGATGTCGGTGGTGACAAACCGCTGCCGTACTGGCCGATTGCGAAGGAAGAAAACCCCTTCCTCGGCGTGCGCGGCATACGCCTGACCTTGCAGCGCCCGCAGATCATGGAAGCGCAATTGCGCGCCTTGCTGCGGGCGGCCGACAACCGGCCGCTGCGGATCATGTTCCCGATGGTGGGCAGCGTCGACGAGTGGCGTCAGGCCCGTGACATGACCGAACGTTTGCGCCGGGAAATTCCGGTTGCCGACCTGCAACTGGGGATTATGATCGAGGTGCCGTCGGCGGCATTGCTGGCGCCGGTGCTGGCCAAAGAGGTCGACTTTTTCAGCGTCGGCACCAACGACCTGACGCAATACACCCTGGCCATCGACCGTGGCCATCCGACGCTGTCGGCCCAGGCCGATGGCTTGCACCCGGCGGTGCTGCAACTGATCGACATCACCGTGCGCGCGGCCCATGCCCACGGCAAATGGGTCGGTGTGTGCGGCGAGCTGGCGGCCGACCCGCTGGCGGTGCCGGTGCTGGTCGGCCTCGGCGTGGACGAGCTTAGCGTCGGCGCTCGCAGCATTGCCGAAGTCAAGGCGCGAATACGCGAACTGGGCTTCACTCAGACTCAAACCCTTGCCCGACAGGCCCTGGCCGTGGGCAGCGCCAATGAAGTGCGCGCATTAGTGGAGGCCCTGTAATGGCCCGGATTCTCACCCTGACCCTCAACCCGGCGCTGGACCTGACCGTCCAGTTGCCGCGCCTTGAAGCCGGCCAGGTCAACCGCAGCGAAGTAATGCACACCCACGCCGCTGGCAAAGGCGTGAACGTGGCGCAAGTGCTGGCCGATCTCGGGCATCAATTGACCGTCAGTGGCTTTCTCGGCGAAGACAACCTGCAAGCGTTCGAAACGCTGTTCGCCAGGCGCGGTTTTGTCGACGCCTTCATCCGCGTTCCAGGCGAGACCCGCAGCAACATCAAACTGGCGGAAAGCGACGGGCGCATCACCGATATCAACGGGCCGGGGCCGCAGGTCAGCGAGGCGGCGCAGCAGGCGTTGATGGAGCGACTGGAGCAGATTGCGCCGGGTCACGATGCGGTGGTGGTTGCTGGCAGTTTGCCCCTGGGCGTTAGCGCGCAGTGGTTGCAGGCGTTGATCCTGCGTTTGAAAAGCCTGGGGCTGCGCGTTGCCCTCGACACCAGCGGCGATGCGTTGCGTGCGGCGCTGAAAGCGGGACCCTGGCTCATCAAGCCCAACACTGAAGAACTGGCCGAGGTGCTGGACTGCGAAGTCGTGTCGGTCAGTTCCCAGGCCATAGCGGCGGAGCGCCTGCACGCCCAGGGCATCGAGCATGTAGTGATTTCCCATGGTGCCGAGGGCGTGAACTGGTTCAGCGTCGGCTCGGCATTGCATGCCACTCCGCCCAAGGTCAGCGTCGCCAGTACGGTGGGCGCGGGTGATTCGTTGCTGGCGGGGATGCTCCACGGTTTGCTCAGTGCCGATACGCCGGAGCAGACCTTGCGCACCGCCACGGCGATTGCCGCGCTGGCAGTGACCCAGATCGGATTCGGCATTGGCGATGCAGCGCAACTGGCGCTGCTCGAACAGGGTGTGCGCGTGCGTCCCCTGACAGAACAATAAGAGGGTTTGTCATGAAGTTAGCCATCATTACGGCCTGCCCGAGCGGCATGGTCACCAGTGTGCTGTGTGCCCGGCTGCTTGATGCCGCGGCTCAGCGTCAGGGCTGGAGCACCAGTGTCGAAATCACCGATGCCGCCCATCCCGAAAAACAACTGTCGGCGGCCATCCTCGACGCAGCCGAGTGGGTGCTGCTGGTAACCAGCGCGCCGGTGGACATGTCGCGGTTTGTCGGTAAGCGGTTGTTCCAGAGCACCCCGGCTCAGGCCCTGCAAGACGTGGAAGCCGTGTTGCGGCGCGGTGCGCAGGACGCTCAGGTTTACGTCGCCGAAGAGACCGTCGTCGAGCCGGTGGCGGTTGTCCGGAACACGCCGCGACTGGTGGCCGTTACCGCGTGCCCGACGGGTGTCGCTCACACGTTCATGGCTGCCGAAGCTTTGCAGCAAGCGGCCAAACGACTGGGCTATGACCTGCAAGTGGAAACCCAGGGCTCGGTCGGCGCGCGCAATCCATTGAGCGCGCAAGCGATCGCAGAGGCCGATGTGGTGCTGCTGGCGGCTGATATCGAAGTCGCCACCGAGCGTTTCGCCGGCAAGAAAATCTACCGCTGTGGCACCGGTATCGCTCTCAAGCAAGCTGAAACGACTTTGAAAAAAGCCTTGGCCGAAGGCCAGCAGGAAAGCGCTTCGAGCAGCGCCAAGGGCCCAGCCAAATCAGAGAAAACCGGCGCCTATAAACACCTGCTGACCGGTGTGTCATTCATGTTGCCGATGGTGGTGGCCGGCGGCTTGATGATCGCCCTGTCGTTCGTATTTGGCATCACCGCATTCAAGGAGCAGGGCACGCTGGCGGCGGCGTTGATGCAGATCGGTGGCGACACCGCGTTCAAGCTGATGGTGCCGCTGCTGGCAGGCTATATCGCCTATTCCATCGCTGACCGTCCGGGCCTCGCGCCGGGGATGATCGGTGGTTTGCTGGCGAGCACCCTGGGCGCAGGCTTCATCGGCGGGATCATTGCCGGTTTTCTGGCCGGTTATGCGGCCAAGGCGATCAACCGCTATGCGCGTTTGCCGCAAAGTCTTGAGGCGCTCAAGCCGATCCTGATCATTCCGTTGCTGGCGAGTCTGTTCACCGGTCTGGTGATGATCTATGTGGTCGGCAAACCGGTCGCCGGCATGCTCGCCGGGCTCACGCATTTCCTCGACAGCATGGGCACCACCAACGCGATTCTGCTGGGTGTATTGCTGGGCGGCATGATGTGCGTCGACCTCGGCGGACCGATCAACAAGGCGGCCTATGCGTTCTCGGTCGGGTTGCTGGCGTCGCAGAGTTACGCGCCGATGGCGGCGACCATGGCCGCGGGCATGGTGCCGCCGATTGGCCTGGGCATCGCCACGTTCATTGCGCGGCGCAAGTTTGCGCAGACTGAGCGCGAAGCCGGCAAGGCCGCACTGGTGCTGGGGCTGTGCTTCATCTCCGAAGGGGCGATTCCGTTTGCGGCGAAAGACCCGCTGCGGGTGATTCCGGCGAGCATCGCCGGCGGTGCGTTGACCGGTGCGCTGTCGATGTATTTCGGCTGCAAACTGATGGCGCCCCACGGTGGGTTGTTCGTGCTGGCGATCCCCAATGCGATCAACCATGCGCTGCTTTATTTGTTGGCGATTGTGGCGGGGAGCCTGTTGACGGCGGTGGTGTATGCGCTGGTGAAACAGCCGGAGGCGGTGGAGCTGGCACTGGAGCCGGCCAAGGCGTAGGTCAAAAGATCGCAGCCTGCGGCAGCTCCTACAGGGGTTCACAATCTGCCAGTGTGGGAGCTGCCGCAGGCTGCGATCTTTTCTCTGTCACCTCGATTTCATCCAGCCATGCTTTAGTTTTTCCTTTTCCAGGGAGAACACCATGAGCGATTTCAACCTCGGGCGCCGTCGTGTGATGCAAGCGGTCGGCGCCGGGCTGTTGTTGCCGGGGTTGGCGCCGGCGGTGATCGCTTCGGTCAAGGATCGGCCACAACTCACCGACGGCGTGCAGTCCGGCGACCTGTTGGGCGACCGGGCGATCATCTGGAGCCGCTGCGACCGCCCTGCACGCATGGCGGTGGAGTGGGACACCCGTAGCCTGTTTCCCAACCCTCGGCGCTTCGTCTCGCCCCTGGCCGATGCGCGCACCGATTTCACTGCCAGGGTCGAACTCACCGGGCTGCCTGCCGGCCAGGCGATTTTCTACCGTGTGCAGTTTGAAGACGCCCAGAGTGGCGTTGCCAGCGAGCCCTGGTTCGGTCACTTGCGCAGCGTGCCACAGACCCGGCGCGACCTCCGTTTTGTCTGGAGTGGCGACACCGTCGGCCAGGGTTTCGGCATCAATCCGGACATTGGCGGCATGCGCATCTACGAGGCGATGCGCCGGCGTCTACCGGACTTTTTTATCCACAGCGGCGACACCATTTACGCCGATGGCCCGGTCCCGGCGCAGCTCACCACGGAAGGCGGACGGGTGTGGCGCAACATCACCACCGAGGCCAAGAGCAAAGTCGCCGAGACTCTCGATGAGTACCGTGGCAATTACCGTTACAACCTGATGGACGAAAACCTCCGTCGGTTCAATGCCGAGGTCCCGCAGATCTGGCAGTGGGACGACCACGAAGTAGTGAACAACTGGTCGCCGGGCAAGCAGCTGGATGCGCGCTATCAGGACAAAGATATCCACAGCCTGGTGGGCCGCGCACGCCAGGCCTGGCTTGAATACGCGCCGATGCGTTTGCAGAGCGCCGATGGCGGCGGGCGGATCTATCGCAAGCTCGGTTACGGTCCGCTGCTCGATGTGTTCGTGCTGGACATGCGCAGCTATCGCGGGGCCAACGATGACAATCTGGGCGCTGAAAAACCGTTCCTCGGTCGTGAGCAACTGGATTGGCTCAAGCGCGAAATGCAGGCCTCGAACGCGCAATGGAAAGTGATCGCCGCTGACATGCCCATCGGCCTCGGCGTGCCCGACGGCGAGGTCAGCCCCGGTGTCGCGCGTTGGGAAGCGGTGGCCAACGGTGACCCCGGCCCGGCCCAGGGCCGTGAACTGGAAATCGCCGAACTGCTGGGTTTTCTGCGGGCGCAGCAGGTGCGCAATTTCCTGTTCCTGACCGCGGATGTGCATTACTGCGCGGCCCATCATTACCACCCCGACCGGGCGGCGTTCCAGGACTTCGAGCCGTTCTGGGAGTTCGTCGCCGGACCGCTGAATGCCGGTAGCTTCGGACCGAACCCGCTGGATAAAACCTTTGGTCCTGAAGCGGTGTTCGAGAAGGCGCCGCCGGCGCAGAACGTCTCGCCGTTTGCCGGGTTTCAGTTTTTTGGCGAGGTGAATATCGATGGGCAAACGGGGGAGTTGAGCGTGGTGTTGCGGGACCTGGATGGGGTGTCTGTATTCGAGCAGAAGTTGCAACCGGTTTGAATGATTCTGGGTCCCTGTAGGAGCGAGCTTGCTCGCGATGGTCGTCAACGATGACGCGTTCATACAGGATGAGCGCGTTATCCTCAGGTTCATCGCGAGCAAGCTCGCTCCTACAGGGAAATCAGTTAATCAGTTAATCAGTACACGTCGCGGCGGTAGCGGCCCTGTTCGATCAGGCGCTCCACTTCGGCGGCGCCCAGCACTTCGTCGAGCACCTGGTCCACGCCCGAAGCCATGCCTTGAAGGCTGCCGCAGATGTAGATCAGCGCACCGTCCGCCAACCACTTCTTGAGCTCGGCTGCCGATTCACGCAGGCGATCCTGTACGTAAATCTTTTCGGCCTGATCGCGGGAAAACGCCAGGTCGAGGCGCGCCAGATCACCATTGATCAGCCACTCCTCCAGCTCCTTTCGGCACAGGTAGTCGTGCTCGCGATGGCGCTCGCCAAACAGCAACCAGTGACGTTGCTGACCGTCGGCAATTCGCGCCTTGAGCAGGCTGCGCAACCCGGCCAGCCCCGTGCCATTGCCCAGCAGGATCATCGGCGCCGGTTGGGCCGGCAGATGGAAACCACTGTTGCGCCGTACGCGCAGGCTGATGGAGCAGCCTACAGGCGCGTGTTCGGTCAACCAGCCGGAACCGACGCCGAGGTTGCCGTCGGCATGCACTTGCTGGCGCACGATCAGCTCGAGCATGCCATCGGCCGGGATCGACGCAATGGAATACTCGCGCATGGCCAACGGCACGAGGGCCTCAGCCAGCGCCTGCGCGTGCAGGCCGACCAGATGGGCGCGGTTCTCCGGCAACTGGCGGCTGGCCAGGGCCTGTTGGAGGGTTTCCTCCAGGCCGTTGAGGTGCACCTTGGTCTCACCGTGAATTCCCAGACCGTCGAGGAAATGCTCGATGACCCACGGGCAATTGCGCGGCAACACTTCCACCAGGTCGCCTGCCAGCCAACTGCTGGTGGTTGGTGCGCTGAGGCCCAGCAAGTACACGGGGGATCCGCTGCTGTCCGGGTTCAGCAGTTCACGACGGGCCAGGGTCCAGTTGTCGTAGCTGGGCGCTTGCCAGGTGTCGACGGGGGCGTGGCCGGTCAGTTGGCCCAGTTGCTGTTGCCAGTGGCGCAACGCGTAAGGATCGCCGCTGTCGACTTCCACCGGGGCGAACAAGGTCTTGCTGCCGTGCTCGCCGAGCCAGGCGTGCAGGCGTTTGGCGAATCCGCAGAAGTGTTGATATTGCCGGTCGCCGAGGCCGAGGACCGCGTAGTTCAGGTGCTCCAGACTTGGCGTGCGGCCCAGTACCTTGCGTTCGAAACCCCTGGCGCTGTCCGGCGCTTCGCCGTCACCGAAGGTACTGACGACGAACAGTGCGTTGTACGAGTCCTGCAAGTCCTGCTCGCTGACGTCCGCCAGCGGCTGCACCTTCACCGGTAGCCCTGCGGCCTGCAATTGCCCGGCGGTCTGCCAGGCCAGCTGCTCGGCGAACCCGCTCTGGCTGGCGAAACCGATCAGCCAGGCCGATGCATCGCTGCCTGGTTGTACAAGGCCTTGGCGTGCATCTTTGATCTGGCGTTTTTTGCGGCGACGATCCAGGTACAGCAACCAGCCGGTGACGAAGAACAGCGGCATGCTCAGCGCGGTGAGGGTCAGGATGATCCGACCGACGATGCCGAAGTAGCTGCCGACGTGCAGCGCATAAATGCTGGTCAGCAGTTGCGCCTTGAGGCTCTTGTCGCTGTAGCGATCAACCTGTTTGACCACGCCGGTGGCCGGGTCGAGGGTGATCTGGTTCAAGGCGCGGTCGTGCGGCGAGGTTTTCAGCAGGAAGTAAACGGTCGCTGGTTGGCCGGCCACTGGCGGCATACGCACGTTATAAGAACTGAGTTGCGGGCCGGCCGCGCTGTAGATGCTGCTCCACATGGCCGAGTAATCGGCTGTTGGTGCAGGACCTTCCGGCGCCGGGCCACGTCCGCCGCGAACGCGCTCGTTCTGCGGTGAGTCAGAGAGCAATCGGGTCAGGCCCTTGTTGTACCACTCGTAGGACCAGGACAACCCGGTCAACGCCGCCAGGAGGTAAAACACCAGGCACCAGGTGCCAGCCACCGAGTGCAGGTCCCAATTGAAACTGCGACCCTTTTTCTTCCAGTCCAGGGTCAGCCAGGCGCGCCAGCTTTTCCACTGGCGGGGCCAGCGCAGGTACAGCCCGGAAAGACAGAAGAACACCAGAATCAGTGTGCAGGCGCCGGTGATCTGCCGACCCGTGTCGCCCATGGCGAGGAAGCGGTGCAGTTGCAGCATCAGGCCGAAGAAGCCCTGGCCGGTAGCGTCGCC
Organism: Pseudomonas sp. GV085; assembly: GCF_003050925.1. Lineage (GTDB taxonomy): Bacteria > Pseudomonadota > Gammaproteobacteria > Pseudomonadales > Pseudomonadaceae > Aquipseudomonas. The sequence continues at coordinate 50,601 of NZ_QAOV01000009.1, forward strand.
CAGGAGCTCGGCGGTGTACGGATCGAAGTAGCGCATCTCGCCACGGCGTTCACCCGGTGGCGGGGTGAACCACACTTTGGCGGCATCGCCGCTGTCGGTTTCCACCGTGAGCATCGAGACTTTTTTACTTGACGCGGCTTCGATGTGCTCCACCAGTTCGGCGGGCGGCAGGACACCGGCGACCTGTTTTTCGACCTGCAACACGGAAGGGTTGAGTGTGCTCAGGATTTCATCCTGAAACGACACCGTCGCCCCGGTGATGCCCATCAGGGCCAGGACCAGCCCGGCGCTGATGCCGAAAAACCAGTGCAACTGGAACAGGGTTTTCTTCAACACGTCGCTCGCCTTGTTCGTTCAAGTTGATTCATCACGGCGCGCATTATGCCGTGGGGTTGTCGAGAAGCATTCTTTTTTACGCACAAAGGCCCCATTCATGTGGATGAACGGGGCTACCGCTGATTTCAACCTTCACCCCTCCTGTAGGAGCGAGCTCGCTCGCGATGGTCGTCAACGATGACGCGTAAAGCCTGACACCCCGCGTCGTTCTCCGGTCCATCGCGAGCAAGCTCGCTCCTACAGGAGGTTGTTGGTCACATTTCCGTTAGAAGTGGAAGTTGGTGCTCAGCAACGCGGTACGACCGGCCGCCTGGTTGGCGAAGTGAGTCGAGAACGCCTTGTCGTAGTAGGTTTCGTCGGTCAGGTTCTGCACGTTCAGTTGCAGGTCGACGTTCTTGGTCAGTTTGTAGGCTGCCATCGCGTCGTAACGAACGTAGGAATCAACCATGGTGGTGTTGGCGGCACTGCCGAACACGTCATCGACATAGAACGCACCGCCACCGATGGTCAGCCTTGGCGTGACCTGATAGGTCGTCCACAGGCTGGCGCTGTTTTTCGGCGTGTTAGGCAATTCGTTGCCATCGTTGGCTTTGTTGGCCGGCAGGTCACCACCATCGATTTGCTCGCTGTCCATGTAGGCGTAGCCGGCGAAGACTTGCCATTTGTCGGTGAGCTTGCCGCTGGCTGACAGTTCGATACCTTGAACGCGGGTTTTGCCGACGTTTTCAAACGTGGTGGTGTTGGTCTGCACACGAGCGTTGTCTTTCTCGGTGCGGAAGATATCGGCGGTCAACGACAGGCGATTGTTCAGCAGATCCCACTTGGTACCGATTTCGTAGTTCTTGGTGGTTTCCGGCTCCATGTCGCTTTTCAGCAGGTTGCCGTTTCGATCCGGCGTGCCACCCAACGGGTTGCCTTCCGAACCTTCGCCAAGGGTGTTGCCCGGCGGAGTGGCAGACGTCGCGTAGGAGGCATAGATGCTGCCGTTATCCGCTGGTTTGTACACCACGCCGAACTGACCGGTGACGAATTCGCTGGTGTCATCGCCCTTGGACGTGGTCACGCTGGAACCGTTGAAGGTCTTGTATTCGGTGTCGAAATGGTCGTAACGCAGCCCCATGTTTATCAGCCACTGCTCGGACAACGTCAGGGTGTCGAACACATACAGCGCATAGGTATTGGCCTTGGTGTCGGTGCCGGCATAGTTGCGCGAGATGGCACCGCTCCACGGATCATTCGGGGTCGGGTTGGATAGCGAGGTGCAGTTGAAGCCGCTTGGCGCGCCGATCAGTGCCGGTGAGCAGTTGGTGGTCACCGCTGCCGTTCCCGGGGTGGTGTCCGTGTTGACGTTGTACGAGGACTTTTCGCTTTCCTCGTGGGTGTATTCGACACCGGTGGAGAAGCTGTTCTTGAACCCGGCAATGTAGACATCGCCAAACAGGTCGGTCTGGTTGGTGGTGGTCTCGGTGTTGCTCACGCGGGTGTTCGCCCGGCGCCAGACGCTGCCGTTGTTGACGTTGCCTTTACTGTCGTCCGGCTGGGTCAGGATGTAATCCTGCATGCTGGAGCCGTGACGCAGGGTGTTCTTGATGGTCAGCGAGTCGCTCAGGTCGTGCTCGATGGCGAAGGTCGCGGTGTCGGTGCGGGTCTTGCGGAAGTCGCGGTCGGTCAGACCGTAGAAATTGCTGCTGTCACCACCGTCATTCGGCTTGTCCGGGTTGGCCTTTGTGCGTGCAGCGGAACCTGCGGCCGGGATGGAGTACGGAATGCCCGAGTCCGGCGTGTCGTTGCTTTCGAGGTGGTAGTAGTCGAGGTTGACGCGAGTGTCCGTACCCAGGCCGAAGGCCAGGGACGGTGCCACACCCCAACGGTCGTAATCGACGCTGTCACGCCCGGCGACATTGCTCTCGTGGCTCAGCAGGTTCAGACGGCCAGCGGCGGTGTCGGTGAACTGATAGTTGCCGTCGAAGGTGTAGCGCTGGGTCTGGTCGGAGCCCCAGGTGAAACCACCGTCGAGCGAATCGCCCAGGTGCGCTTTCTTGCTGACCAGGTTGATGCTGCCGCCGGCTGCGCCACGGCCGCCGATCGCGGAGTTCGGGCCCTTGCTGACTTCGATCGATTCAACGGCGAAGATCTCGCGGCTCTGGGAGCCGGTATCGCGTACGCCGTCCAGATAGGTGTCGCCCTGGGCGTCAAAGCCGCGGATGAATGGGCGGTCGCCCTGCGGGTTGCCGCCTTCACCGGCACCGAAGGTGATGCCCGGAACGGTGCGCAGCGCGTCCTGCAAGTTGAGCGAGCCGGTGTCTTTCAGGACTTGTTGCGGAACAACGGTCACCGAGCGCGGTGTGTCGATCAGCGGCGCAGTGTACTTGGGCGAGGAGGCTTTCTCGACGTTGTAGGTCGTCTCGTCCTGGGCTTCACCGGTGATGGCGGTGGCGCCCAGCGAAATCACTTTGTCCGGTGCTTTTTCGTCGGTTTTTTCCGCCGCGAAAACCATGTGGCCCGCAGAGCCGGCAGTAATCGCCATGCCGATGGCCGATGCGAGCAAACGTGGTGAACTGACCGGTACTTGTGGTTGTTGACGCGACATTTGAATTCCCCTCCCCAAGGATTTGAGGCGGCGGAATATAGGGTAAATACGTATTTGTAACAATTGATAAATATTACTATTCGCACTAAATTTACATTCTTTACAATTTACCCTTACGGTTTTTGCTGACTCACTCGTCAGATGTGTTTTACACGGGCAATAAGAATCAATACCATTGGCGCCCCTTTGTTTTCAGGTGTCTTTGTCATGCTGCTGCACATTCCCGGCCTGTTCGAAAAAGACGAGGTGCAGCGCATTCGCGAAGCTCTGGAACACGCCGATTGGGCTGATGGCAAGATCACCGCCGGCTACCAGTCGGCCAAGGCCAAGCACAATTTGCAGCTGCCTGAAGGGCATCCGCTGGCCAAGGAGATCGGCGCGGCGATGCTGGAGCGGTTGTGGAAAAACCCGCTGTTCATGTCGGCTGCACTGCCGCACAAAGTCTTTCCTCCGTTAGTGAACTGTTACACCGCCGGTGGCAGTTTCGACTTCCACATCGACAACGCGGTGCGTCAGCCCAAAGGCGGCATCGAGCGGGTGCGTACGGACTTGTCCGCCACGCTATTCTTCAGCGAGCCCGAGGATTACGACGGTGGCGAACTGGAAATCCAGGACACCTTCGGCACCCAACGGGTGAAGCTGCCTGCCGGTGACATGGTGCTGTACCCCGGCACCAGTCTGCACAAGGTCAATGCGGTGACGCGCGGAACGCGACTCGCCTCGTTTTTCTGGACGCAAAGCCTGGTGCGCGAAGACAGCCAGCGCGCCCTGTTGTTCGAGATGGACGGAGCCATCCAGCAACTGACCCGTGATGTGCCCGATCATCCGTCACTGATCCGCCTGACCGGCACTTATCACAATCTGCTGCGTCGCTGGGTCGAGGTGTAAGTGGCGGATTTTCGTTTACGCCGCGAGGAATTGCTCGACGGTGAGCGCCTGCGGTCCATGCTCGACGAAAGCCCGGCCCGCGCGGCCCAGGCCATCCTGATTGCCGCTCGGGAAGGTGAAGTCGAAGCCCAGGCCTTGCTCGGGCAGATCCTGCTCGACGGCCAGGGTATCGCGCCGGACCAGGCGCTGGCGCTGAACTGGTTCGGCATAGCCGCGCGCCAGGGGCACCTGATGGCGCGCAACATGCTCGGTCGTTGTCATGAACATGGCTGGGGCTGTGTTGCCGACGCCACGATTGCGGCGCGGCATTATCGGATCGCAGCTGAAGGAGGGCTGGATTGGGCGATGTACAACTTCGCCAATCTGCTGGCCACCGGGCGCGGTGTAGCCGAGGATCAGGCGCTGGCGCTTAGCTGGTATCGGCGTGCGGCGGACCTTGGCCATGCGAAGTCGATGAACCTGCTGGGGCGCTATCTGGAGGAAGGCCGATTTTGCCAGGCCGACCCGGATGCCGCTTTCGAGTGGTATCGACGTTCTGCCAAGGGTGGGGATTTCCGCGGGCAATTCAGCTATGCGGCTGTTCTGGCGCAGGACGGGAAAATCGAAGAGGCCTTGGTGTGGTTGCACAAGGCATTGGCGGCAGGGAACCTGAACTTCCTGCGCGTCAGCGGCCAGGCACTGTTACACGCTCCTCACCCGGATCTGCGGGCATTGGCGCCGTGCTTTGAACAGCGTGCCGTGCAATTGCAAAATCAGGCGCTGGCATGAGCATGTGGGTATGACAGTCATTGAGGCGAGCGAAAAGGCAGCTCAGGGTTTTCGCTCGCATTAATCGAAGTTGCCGCAAACAACCGGATCGAAACCGGTTTAGCTCTTCCATTCCCCGCGCAGAGGCTTCATATGCTTCATGAAAATATCTGATTGTTCAATGAAGCGTTTAACCACCGACTCGAGATCGTCGCTCTCGTCATGTTCGGTAAGTTTCAGGAACTTATTAATTACGTCGACGAGAACACTCAATTCTTGTATGTAGGATTCTCTGGGTGTTTGTACGGATTGAAATTCCTCCAACTGATTTTTTTGATCCAGTAGAATTTTTATATCTTGACTGATGCGAGCCAGATTGCGGCGGCGGTCATCCAGTTGTTTTTGAATCTGGCTTCTGGCCTGGATCAAGTTGTCATACTTTATTCTGTCGCTGATTAAGTTGAGGATCTTGCCGGCAGCAGCAATGCCTGCCTTGACAAGTTCGATTTGAGGCGCGGACAGGTTGAGGTTGGCGAGTTTTTCAGTAGTTAGAAAAAACTCCTTGATGAGCGAGAAGGTATCTGTTGCTTCAATGAGTTTTATCGCCTCGTTCAGTTCTGATTCGTCTTTGAGTAGTCCTGCTATTGCACTTTCTTCTACTTGGATATACGGAGTGGCGTTGCTGATTGAAGTTTCCAGCTCTTTGATTCGGTATTGGTTGTCGCTGAGTGTCACTGCTTTCAGGTTTGTCAGGTTGTTGTTGAGTGCAGTCGAAAGCTTTAATGCTTCGGATGTCCCGTTTTCAATTAATGTTTTGATCTCATCGTAGAAGCTGTCTATCGCCTCCTGCTGTTCCGGTGTAGGTATTTCTAATTTCAGTCTTTCAATGATGGTATGAAAGCGTTGGATTTCGCTAATGGGTAGCACCGTGGGGATCAGAGTCAGGGTGCTGAGTGCCTGCTTGTCGGTTGAGTTTATTTCTTCCTGTAGCGATTCTAATTGCTCCCTGAGTACGGGTAAATAAATTGTGCTCAATGTACGGATTTTATAATTGAGTGCTTCCCTGTTCTCCTTGATTTTTTTCATGTCGGGTGCTGGGTATTGAAATGAGGTGTCTAGTGTATGTACGGTCATGATTGTCCTGTCTTTAAAAAGGAAGATTGATGGTAGGGGGGAGTTTGCACTTGCGGAGTTCAGGCGTTTCGGGTGGCGTTGTTAAAGGCTGTCAATAAATCGCCCGCCTGTTTTTTTATCGCCGACCAGTTATCCATCATCGTGGTTAGCCTGGAGACAAACGACACCAAGTACATGGCATTGGTAACGCCATCGAGTCTTTTACTGGAAGAGTCGATATACGCCTGTATCAACTCCCAGAGACTTTCGAGGTTCGATGAACTGCCAGCAGCACCTTCGATCCTGACATGCAGGTCCTGTAGGCTGGTTTCGAATGCCCGCAACGATGCGAGGGTCGCATTGGTGGTTGCAATTTTTGTTTCGATTTCACGTCGTTCGGTTGTTAGCAGATCCAGTTCATTACGAGCCTTGTTGGCCTTGTCTCCATATATTGTAGAAGCAATGATAAAGCCAACTGCGCCACCGATGAGTCCCCACCATTTACTTTTGGTGTATTCTTCGATTTCCGCGAGTTTTTCGTTGATGCGCTGGTTGAGAATTTCAATCCTTTGATTGAACAGTTTTATTTTTTCGTCGAAGTTGTGGCTGTTGCACAGGGCTATTTTCAAACCCAGTGCCGGTTTCAGTGAGTTGCTGATTTCCCGTTTGAATTCGGTGATCTGGGCTTTGGTGATCTGCGTGCTTGCGCTGTGTTCGGTAATAACTGCTTTAAGCTCTTCAACCAGTCCCAGTAATGCCGGAATTTTTCGTTTCTCATCTCCAGTCAATTGGATTTTCGGTAGATTGTCGATTTCCTCCGGGCTCAGGCTGCCGATTTTTCCGATTCCACTGATGTAGCTGGGTAGTGTCATCAGGTAGTTGATGATGGATTGACTGCTTGAAGTGAAATTGTCGGCAAATACATGAAGATCCGAACCAACTCTCTTCATGTTTGATTCCAGCGGCGACCAGGTTTCAGCATGATTTCTCATGGATTTATACAATTTTTGCATATCGGCGGATTTAAGTCCGACAATATTCAGCTGGTCGTATTTGTGTATCTGTTCTATTTCATCAATTTCGATGGGCAGTGCCAGTCCGGCATTGACGTAGCGTCTGATTTTTCTGATATCGTCGTTTGTAACCAATAATCCTTGTTCACGCTCGACACCTTCGAGGGTGCCGGAAACGGCCCCCATGAAATCTGATGTCAGTGAGTTAAGTTCTTCGGCGGTAATGGTCTGTTCTTGAATGGCTAACATGAAAATCCCTTTTATGTTTTTTCGTCATGGAGGTCCTTGTTGTTGCCGCTGAGAAAGTAATGGTGGTTGTGGTTAAAGTTAAGTCTGGAAGAATTTCAATGTGTGTCGGGTAGGGGGTGAAACTCTGCGCTTTGCTGTTTCTATTGGATAAAATGCAGCTTTCTGATATCGAAACTTAATGTGTTGTGAAGTCGCTTTGGAATCGCTCTCAAGATGAAATGGTGGAAATAAAAAAAAGGCCTGTGATTACTCACAGGCCTTTTTTGTACAGCGGGCAGAATTTAAACGTAGAACGACTTCAGCGGCGGGAAGCCATTGAACTCAACAGCGCTGTAACTGGTGGTATAGGCACCGGTCGACAGCCAGTACAGGCGATCACCGATGGCCAGGTTCAGCGGCAGGCCGTACTTGTAGTTTTCGTACATGATGTCGGCGCTGTCGCAGGTCGGGCCGGCGATGACCACTTCTTCCATCTCGCCCTTTTTCTCGGTCCAGATCGGGAACTTGATGGCTTCGTCCATGGTTTCGATCAGGCCGGAGAACTTGCCCACATCCGTGTACACCCAACGCTCTACCGCGGTACGGGATTTACGCGCGACCAGCACCACTTCGCTGACCAGGATGCCGGCGTTGGCGATCAGCGAACGGCCTGGCTCGAGGATGATTTCCGGCAGGTCGTCACCGAAGTCTTCCTTGAGGAAGCGGATGATTTCCTCAGCGTAGGTTTCCAGGCTGTTGGTGCGGGTGATGTAGTTGGCCGGGAAGCCACCGCCCATGTTGATCAGCTTCAGGTGAATGCCGTCTTCTTCCTTCAGGCGTTCGAAGATCACTTTGACCTTGGCGATGGCCGCGTCCCATACGCTGATGTCGCGCTGCTGCGAACCCACGTGGAACGAGATGCCGTAAGGTACCAGGCCCAGGTCACGGGCGAGGATCAGCAGGTCCATGGCCATGTCGGTCTGGCAGCCGAATTTGCGCGACAACGGCCAGTCAGCAGTGGTCGAGCCTTCGGTCAGGATGCGCACGTAGACTTTCGAACCCGGTGCGGCCTTGGCGATGTTGCGCAGGTCGGCTTCGGAGTCGGTGGAAAACAGGCGCACGCCCTTCTCGTAGAAGTAGCGGATGTCCTTGGATTTCTTGATGGTGTTGCCGTAGCTGATACGGTCGGCGCTGACGCCGCGATCCATCACTTTGTCCAGTTCATAGATCGAGGCGATGTCGAAGCTCGAGCCTTTCTCCTTGAGCAGGTCGATGATCTCGACGGCCGGGTTGGCCTTGACCGCGTAGTAGACCTTGGCGAATTCGAAACCGGCGCGCAGGTCGTCATAGGCCTGGCTGATCATCGCGGTGTCGATCACCACGAACGGGGTTTCCTGCTTGTCGGCGAACGCCTTCATTTTGTCAAAAGTGGCGCGCGCGAAATAATCTTCGACCTGGATCGGCATGCTGGGAACTCCTACTGGCAAACTAAAATTATCAATGGGTGCGAGGGTGTGTCATCAATGAATTCGCGAGTGCGTTGCGCCTGAGCGCGTGCCAGGCAAGGCGCAGGCCGCCGCTAATGGCCGCTCCCTTCGCAAGGCCTGCAACGCAGCATGGCGCGCGCTCCGGCGCACTCGTGAATTCATTGATGACACACCCTCCTGAACGTCCTCCGTATCCCCACTTTGGTTCGCCTACTTCCCAAGGCATGTCGCCGAAAGCAAAAAGGCCATGGGAAGTGCAGCTTTCCCTTGGCCTTGCTGTCTCGTCGTCAGTACTTGAGCCGGATGGATCGTTTCCAGCATGGACGTTCGGCGCGAACTTTAGGGCGTGAGGGGCCTGAGATCAACAAAAAATGTCGCGTTTTTGCACTCTTCTGACGCGCGTTACGAGCATTACTCTTTGTAACCGACACAGATGACGGGCAGATGTTCCCGAGGAATTGTGAAGTGTTAAAAATACCTGCACGTTCGACGCTTTTGTACGCTAAGTCACTAGGAAGTACGATGGCGACAATATGGGCGACGTTGGCAGCGAAAAGGTAGGCTGAGAGGGGATTTGACTATTTCAGAGTGTGTTTCCGGATGGCTTTTGCAGATGCTGCTGTTGATATTTTTTTCCGGCCTGCCGATTACTCAAAAAATGCACAAACCTTGTAGGAGCGAGCCTGCTCGCGATGGCATTTTCACTGCCAACATCGTCGTTGACTGACATCGCGCTATCGCGAGCAGGCTCACTCCTACAGGTTTTGGGTTTTTTACCGGGCGATATGAGTGATCAGGCGACCACTGCCTCGGCAGGCGACACGATGTTGGTTTTCATCCCCCGCGAACGTCCGGAGCTCAAGTAAGCCGCAATCGACTCCTGCGTGACCTCGCCAAGGAACACTCGTTCGGCATCCATCACCGGCAACCACGCCCGATTGAACTCGTACATGCGCGACAGCAGAATGCGCAAATGTTCGTCGTACGCCGCCGTGGCGTTGAACTCGCGTTGGTACTGTGCGCAGGTGCCGGTCTGACGGTGCAGGTCGCGACGTCGTACGTAACCCAGGGCTTTATTCTCGGCACAAGTGACCACCACATAACGTCGGTCATGCTCGTCCATCAATTCCAGCGCATCGGCCACCGGAGTCTCAGGACTCACCGACGGCGCGTTATCCGCCGCATCTTCCGCCTTCACCAGCAGCAGGCGCTTGAGTGTGCTGTCCTGGCCGACGAAGTTACTGACAAACTCATCCGCCGGGTGCGCGAGCAACGTGTCCGGGTGATCGATCTGCAACAACTTGCCGGCGCGGAAGATCGCGATCTTGTCGCCGAGCTTGATCGCCTCGTCGATGTCATGGCTGACCATGATCACGGTCTTGTTCAGCGCCCGCTGCATTTCGAAGAACTCGTTCTGGATCATCTCGCGGTTGATCGGGTCGACCGCGCCGAAGGGTTCGTCCATCAACAGCAGCGGCGCATCGGCGGCCAGTGCGCGAATCACGCCGATCCGCTGTTGTTGGCCTCCGGACAATTCCCGCGGATAGCGATGCAGGTATTGTTTGGGTTCAAGCTTGATCATGCTCATCAACTCACGGGCGCGGTCGTGGCATTTCTGCTTGTCCCAGCCGAGCAGTTTCGGTACGACCACGATGTTCTCTTCGATGGTCATGTTCGGGAACAGACCGATCTGCTGGATCACGTAACCGATGTTGCGGCGCAGTGTTACTTCGTCGAGGCCGGTGGTGTCTTCGCCATTGATCAGGATCTTGCCCGAGGTCGGTTTGATCAGGCGGTTGATCATTTTCAGCGTGGTGCTTTTGCCGCAACCCGATGGTCCGAGGAACACACAGATTTCGCCTTCATTGACGGTCAGGCTCACCGAGTCCACGGCTTTCACATCTTTGCCGTTGCTTTGGAAGGTCTTGCTGAGGTTTTGAAGTTCGATCATTTGAGCAGTCCTTTTGGAGTCAGCGAGCGTTGCAGCACTTGCAGGATCAGGTCGGCGATGATCGCCAGCACACTGACCAGTACGGCGCCGACGATCAGCATCGACATGTCGCTGCGGCTGATGGAGGCGAGGATGAGTACGCCGAGGCCTCCGGCGCCGATGGTGGCGGCGATGGTCATGACACCGATGTTCATCACCACTGCAGTGCGCACACCGGCGAGGATCACCGGTACGGCGATGGGCAGTTCGACCATGCGCAGGCGCTGGCCGAACGTCATGCCGATGCCGCGCGCGGCTTCGCGGATGCCCGGCTCGACATTGGTCAGCGCCAGGTAGGTGTTACGCATGATCGGCAGCAGCGAGTACAGGAAAACCGCGGTAATCGCCGGCATCGGCCCCAGGCCCTGGCCGAACTTTGAGTAGAACGGCAGCAGCAGGCCGAACAGGGCAATCGACGGCACGGTCAGCAGCACCGTGGCGCTGGCTTGCAAAGGCCCGGCGAGGCTCGGGAAACGTGTCATCAGAATGCCCAGCGGCACGCCGACCAGAATCGCCAGGGTCACGGCGATACCGACCAGCGTGATGTGCTGCCAGGTCAGGTGGATCACCTGCTGCCAGTCGAGATGGGAAAAGGCGTTCAGGAATTCCATGACTTTTCCTCCTTAATTGATCGGGTGTTGGTGCAGGAAATCGGCGGCAACGGCTGAAGGGCTCTGATGCTCGACGTCGACCCGCGCGTTGAGTTCGCGCATGGTGTTGTCGTCGAACAGTTCAGCCAGCGGCTTGAGCTGTGCGGCCAATTGCGGGTGCGCATCGAGGTAGGCCTGACGTACCACCGGTGCGGCGGTGTAGTCCGGGAAGTAATGCTTGTCGTCTTCCAGCAGTTTCAGCTGGAAGGCGTTGAGACGACCGTCGGTGGTGTAGACCAGACCGGCAAACACCTGGCCGTTACGCAGCGCGGTGTAGACCAGACCCGCATCCATCTGCCGGATGTTTTTGCGCGTGAGGTTCATGTCGTACAGCTGCACCATGCCGTCGAGCCCGTCCGAACGGTTGGCGAACTCGGTATCCAGCGCCACCAGGTTGTTGGTCTCGGCTTCCTTGCGCAGCACCGTGTTCAGTTCACTGATGGTGTTGATTTGCGGGTATTGGTCGGCGACCTTCTTCGGCAGGGCGAGGGCGTAGGTGTTGCTGAATTTCGACGGGGTGAGCCAGACCAGGCCTTTTTTTGCGTCGAGTTCTTTTACCCGGGTATAGGACTGTTCGCTGTCGAGTTTTTCAGTGACATGGTTGTAGGCGACCAACGAAACGCCGGTGTATTCCCAGAGCATGTCCAGCTGGCCACTTTCGTGGGCGCTGCGGGCCAGATTGCTGCCCAGGCCGCCGGTCACTTGCACCTCGTAACCCTTGGTACGCAGGTACTGTGAGGTGATCTCCGCCAGCAGGGTCTGTTCGGTGAACACCCGGGCGCCGATGCGGATCAAGGGTTTTTCCGCGGCTTGGGCAAATCCTGCGCACAGCAGGACGCAGCCTAGTAATAAGCTTGATGTTTTCATGACGATTCCTTTGCCGGGGCTTAAGACAGGCGCAAGCCGCGTTCGAGCCAGAGGCGACTGCCGAGAGTGACCACACCGTCCAGCAGCAGGGCCAGTAACGCGGTGCACGCGGCACCGAGCAGCAACTGCGGCTGATTGTTCAGGGCAATGCCGGGGAATATCAGGCTGCCAAGGCTGTTGGCGCCGATCAGGAACGCCAGCGGCGCCGTCCCGACATTGATCGCCAGGGCCACGCGCACACCGCCGATGATGATCGGCACGGCGTTGGGCAATTCGACTTTCCACAGTACCTGGAACGGGGTCATGCCGATGCCGACGGCGGCTTCCTTGAGCGAACCCTGAACGTTTTTCAGGCCTTCGTAGGTGTTGCGCACGATGGGCAGTAGCGAGGCGAGGAACAGGGCGAAAATGGCAGGGCCACTGCCGATGCCGAGGATACCGAGGGCGATGGCCAGGACGGCCAGGGGCGGAACGGTGTTGCCGATGTTGAAGAACTGCATGAAGCGTTCGGCACGGCCGACCATGGAAGGGCGGCTGAGGAGGATGCCGGCAGGAATGCCCACGACAAGGGCGGCCAGCATGGAAGCGAGGACGAGAATCAGATGGGCTTGCAGGTAAAACAACAAATCGTCGCGGTAGTGTTCGATCGTGTCGATGCCGATCCATTGGATCAGCAGGGCCAGAAGGGCGATTACCAGCGCGCCTCCTATCAGCCCTTTGCCATAGTGGATAGCCACAGGCGGACTCCTTTTTTTCAGTCGGCGAACACTTTTTCGTGTGGCAACACCATTCCTGGCGGCCGAAAAAGTGTTCGCGAGAAGCAGCTCATGCCAAGCGCGTTCCACTGTAGGAGCGAGCTTGCTCGCGATGGGCGTCAACGATAACGCTGGGTACCTGTATGTACGCGTTGTCTGGACGTTTTTCGCGAGCAAGCTCGCTCCTACAGAAGGTAGGCGCACGGCTATAGAGCCATGAGCACAGCCTCGTCAGGCCGAATTGCAGGTGTTTCAGACCCCCGACGAGTGGTCGTAACGGGGGAGTGGACGTCTCCGAGCTTTAAAAGGTTCCCACGTTCCACACCATTTGGCCACCCGTAGGAGCTGCCGCAGGCTGCGATCTTTTGATCTTCGGCGTGGTTTAAATCGCTAAAAAGATCGCAGCCTGCGGCAGCTCCTACGGCGGATCGTGTCCTACGGGCGGTGGTCCGTAAGACTGCATTTGCGCTATACTCGCCGCCCTTTTTTGAATCACCTGCCAGGCGATTTCCCATGACCAAACAGGCCGCCGAAGTCGCGAAACGCCGCACTTTCGCCATTATTTCCCACCCCGATGCCGGTAAGACCACCATCACCGAGAAGCTCTTGCTGATGGGCAAGGCGATTGCGGTAGCCGGTACGGTGAAATCGCGTAAATCCGACCGCCATGCCACCTCCGACTGGATGGAAATGGAAAAGCAGCGTGGTATCTCCATTACCACGTCGGTCATGCAGTTCCCGTATCGCGATCACATGATCAACCTGCTCGACACCCCGGGCCACGAAGACTTCTCCGAAGATACCTACCGCACCCTGACCGCGGTGGACTCGGCGTTGATGGTTCTCGACGGCGGTAAAGGTGTAGAGCCACGGACCATCGCCCTGATGGACGTCTGCCGTCTGCGTGACACGCCGATCGTCAGCTTCATCAACAAACTCGACCGTGACATCCGTGACCCGATCGAACTGCTCGACGAAATCGAAGCCGTCCTCAAGATCAAGGCTGCGCCGATCACCTGGCCGATTGGTTGCTACCGCGACTTCAAAGGCGTGTATCACCTCGCCGATGACTACATCATCGTGTACACCGCTGGTCACGGTCATGAGCGCACCGATGTGAAAATCATCGAGAAGCTCGACTCCGATGAAGCCCGCGCCCATCTGGGTGACGAGTACGAGCGTTTCATCGAACAGCTGGAACTGGTGCAGGGCGCCTGCCACGAATTCAACCAGCAGGAGTTCCTCGACGGTCAGCTGACCCCGGTGTTCTTCGGTACGGCACTGGGCAACTTCGGTGTCGACCACGTACTCGACGCCGTCGTTGATTGGGCGCCGCGCCCACTGGCACGCGTGGCCAACGAGCGCACCGTGGAGCCGGTGGAAGAGAAGTTCTCGGGCTTCATCTTCAAGATCCAGGCGAACATGGACCCGAAACACCGCGACCGCATCGCCTTCATGCGTATCTGCTCCGGCAAATACGAAAAAGGCATGAAGATGCGCCATGTGCGCACCGGCAAGGACGTGCGGATCGGCGACGCGCTGACCTTCTTCTCCTCCGAACGTGAGCAACTGGAAGAAGCGTTCGCCGGCGACATCATCGGCCTGCACAACCACGGCACCATCCAGATCGGCGACACCTTCAGCGAAGGCGAAGTCCTGGGTTTCACCGGCATCCCGCACTTCGCCCCGGAACTGTTCCGCCGCGTACGCCTGAAGGATCCGCTGAAATCCAAGCAACTGCGCCAGGGCTTGCAGCAGTTGGCCGAAGAAGGCGCGACCCAGGTGTTCTTCCCGGAGCGCAGCAACGACATCATCCTCGGCGCCGTCGGTGTGCTGCAGTTCGATGTGGTCGCCAGCCGTTTGAAAGAGGAATACAAGGTCGAATGCTCCTACGAGCCGATCACCGTTTATTCCGCGCGCTGGATCGAATGCAGCGACAAGAAGAAGCTTGAGGAATTCTCCAACAAGGCTGTGGAAAACCTGGCACTGGACGGCGGCGGTCACCTGACCTACCTCGCGCCTACGCGGGTCAACCTGGCCCTGATGGAAGAGCGCTGGCCGGATGTTAAATTCCGTGCGACCCGTGAACACCATTAAGCACTGAGCTGAAAGGCCAGAAACCCCGTCGCGAAAGCTGCGGGGTTTTTTGTTACCTGACGCAATCCCCTGTAGGAGCGAGCTTGCTCGCGAAGAGTTCAGACCCGCCGCATTTATTCAGGCTGCGCGTGTCATCGTTGACGTCCATCGCGAGCAGGCTCGCTCCTACAGTAATCCGGGGCGTTCACAACACTCTCTGACTCGCGAGGGATCCGGATTCGCCATGAATGCCTGCGTCATTGTTCACTGGGAATCAATGTCCCCTGGTGGAAAACCATCTGCCACTGCTCGCCCCGATTACGCCAGATGGAACTGCGCAGACTGTGGACTGCGCCGGGATGGCCGTGGCTGTCGACGTAACAATGATAAGTCACCAAGGCG
The DNA here is from genome assembly GCF_003050925.1 of Pseudomonas sp. GV085. Taxonomy (GTDB): domain Bacteria; phylum Pseudomonadota; class Gammaproteobacteria; order Pseudomonadales; family Pseudomonadaceae; genus Aquipseudomonas. Next base: position 65,743 of record NZ_QAOV01000009.1, read on the forward strand.
GTCTCTTCTGACAATGGCTTGATGGCAAAATGGCTGATGCTCCGTTGGATAAACGACTCATGGGGCAACTGCTCGACCACTTCGGCCTTGCTCCAGATGCCGCCACTGGCGCTGAACTCGATAAAGTCATCCGCGAGCAGGCGTGAGATTTCTTCAGCATTTCGTCGAGTCGTGTGTGACAGGAGGCGTCGTTCAAGTTGCAGCAGTGTTTGCGACAGATCCATGGCGCTTGTCCTTTCCTGAGTTATGCAGGTTCAGTGCTCCTGGCGTATCAGCCAATCCCGATCTCTTCCTTGAACTGCTCCAGAAACCCCTTCAAACGCTTATGACGAACCTGTGCCAGACGTTGCCCTGTCGCAGTCTGGAAACCGTCTGCCAAGTGCAGCAGCTTGGTCTGGAAATGGTCGATGCAGAAGCGAGTGTCGTCATAGTCGCGGTTATTGGCCTGTGGGTCCTGCGGGTCGTAGAGGGCGCTGCCCATGCGCCCGGCAACGTAAAAGGTGCGGGCGACGCCGAGCATACCCAGGGAGTCGAGGCGGTCGGCGTCCTGCACGATTTTCGCTTCCAGCGAGGTCGGCGGGATGTTGGCGGAAAAGCTATGGGCTTCGATGGCGTGGGCGACGGCGGCGATTTTTGTCTCGCGCCAATCCATCTTCGCCAATACCCCTGACGCTTTGCGCGCTGCCAATTGCGATGCCTGCGAGCGCAACGGCGAGTTCTTTTCCACTGCTACACAATCATGCAACAGCACCGCCGCCAGCAGCACCTCAAGATCGCCACCTTCCTGTGCCTGAATCAAGTGGGCGTTGTGCCAGACCCGTTGCAGGTGCGAAAGGTCGTGAGCGCCGTCTTCCGAGGGTTCCAGGGCGTGGGGCAGCAGGGTGGTGGCGAGTGATTGCATCGGTGCGAAGGCGCTGCTGATCATGCTGTGTCCTTTGATTAAACGTGCCGATCGCGGGAAGTTCTGTCCTGCGTATATCCCGCGAATCCTGCGAGGAATTCTGCGGGTGTACAAGCGTTCTGGAAGGCGGAACACGCTTTGATCTTTTCGGCATAACCTTTATTCCAAACCAGTCTCCAATCCAAGGGCATTTCCGCGGGTTCGACAACGTCCAATCTGGAGAACCCGACTGATCGGAACTAGATTTGACTCAGCGCCAGACAGGCACTCCACGAAAGGAAGGAATCGGCTATGAACAGATTGTTACGCGCTTTACTGCTGTTGAAGGTGTTGGTGATGCTCTCGCTCGGAACCTCGATGGCGTGGGCCGAGTGTATTGATCATGGAGAGCAGGCCTCGAGCGGGCAGGCGGGTTATGCGGGGTTGATGCTTGCCAAGTCCGAATCGGAACCGGGAGATCAGGGGCAGGGGGGCGCTGACAACGACGATGACTCGACCACCGACGAGCCGGACTCCGATGAAGAAGAAGGTGACAGCCAGACTTGAGTGACCTTTGATCGACCTGTTTTATGCAAACAGAGCCGCTACTGTCAGATATGACAGTAGCGGCTTTTGTTTTGGGTGCTATAAACAGGGCTTCGGCGCTTTACGATATCAAAGAGCGCCTGAGATCTGAGGCGAGGATGAAGTCATGACTGAAGGTAAATTGAGCGCCAGTTTTAAGGGAACGCCGCAACAAGAGTTTTTCGAGACCACTAAGGTGCAGTTTCTGGGATCGAAGGAAGATAGGGATTTCTTGTTGCAGGGAGAAGATGATGAAGGCCGAAGCATCGTTTTTTATTTTCCGGATGCCAGGATATTGGCGGGCTCCTATTCTCTTGCTCCCGAGGGAGATATCTCCGCGTATTACGTCGTAAGGGGCAGTCTTACATGGGAAACGCTGGAGGGCAGTCTTGAAATAATGCCAGACATGGTTAAAGAGGAAGTGAGGATTGGTTTCAGGTTTTCTGCCAAGGAAGGAGGAAATGGGACCGGCGTGATAATGGTCATGGGGAAGGGGGATTTTTCAGGAAGGATGCCTTGGACGCTGAAAGCAAGAAACCTGCTGAAGGATTGCCGAAAAACGAAAGCATAAAGTTGCCAAATGAAAGAAAACCCCTCTGCCTGACTGATGCGCAATCGAGGCGGAAGGGGTTGGGTCAACGCATCAAGAATCTGAGCAACTCAATCCCTGTGGGAGCTAGCCTGCTGGCGATTGCGGTGTGCCAGTAAACAGAAATGTTGACGGGTCTGCCGCTATCGCCAGCAGGCTGGCTCCTACAGTTTTTTATGCCGCGCCGTCGAGGAATTGCTCGGCGTAGTGGCAAGCCACCTGGCGAGTGTCAAGCAGGCGCAGGGCCGGCTCTTCAGTGCTGCAACGCTCGGTGGCGTACGGGCAGCGCTTGTGGAAAGCGCAGCCGGACGGCGGGTTCAGCGGGTTGGGCAATTCGCCGACGATCTTGATTTTCGGCTTGTTCGGATCCGGGTGGATGGCTGGCGTCGCCGACAACAGCGCCTGGGTGTAAGGGTGCAGGGGACGGGAGTAAATGTCCTCTTTCGCCCCCATTTCCACCGGACGACCGAGGTACATCACCATCACGTGGTCGGCAACGTGGCGTACCACTGCCAGGTTGTGGGAGATGAACACATAGGCGGTGTTGAACTCCTGCTGCAAATCCATGAACAGGTTGAGCACCTGCGCCTGAATCGACACGTCCAGCGCCGAGGTCGGTTCGTCCGCCACCAGCACTTTCGGTTGCAGCATCATCGCCCGGGCCAGGGCGATCCGCTGGCGTTGACCACCGGAGAACATGTGCGGATAACGCTGGTAGTGCTCGGGACGCAAGCCCACCTGCTTCATCATCGCCTGGACTTTCTCGCGACGCTCCGCGGCGCTCAGGTTGGTGTTGATCAGCAGCGGCTCACCCAGTTGATCGCCGACTTTTTGCCGTGGGTTCAACGATGCGTACGGGCTCTGGAACACCATCTGCACGTCTTTGCGCAGTTGTTTGCGCTGGGCCTTGTCGGCACCGGCGACTTCCTGCCCGGCGATTTTCAAGGAGCCGGAGGACGGCTCTTCGATCAGGGTCAGGGCACGGGCCAGGGTGGACTTGCCGCAACCCGACTCGCCGACGACGGCAAGGGTCTTGCCGGCTTCCAGTTCGAATGACACGCCGTTGAGGGCGCGCACAGTAGCGTGACCCTTGAACAGGCCTCGGGAGACCTCGTAGTGACGGGTCAGGTCGCGGGCGGTAAGAACGACGGCCATTACGCCACCTCCTGGTTCAGCGGGTAGAAGCAGCGAGCGAGGCTGTTGCTTTTCTGGTCTAGTGCCGGACGTTGTTGACGGCAGTTGTCTTTCACGTACGGGCAGCGCGGCGACAGCAGGCAACCCTGCGGACGGTCGTAGCGACCGGGAACGATGCCCGGCAGGGTCGACAGGCGCGAGGCGCCCAGACTGTGTTCCGGAATCGCCTTGAGCAGCGCTTCGCTGTACGGGTGCGCAGGGATGTCGAACAGTTGCGGCACCTGGCCGACTTCGACCGCTTGGCCGGCATACATCACGCACACGCGTTGGGCGGTTTCGGCCACGACGGCGAGGTCGTGGGTGATCAGCACCAGGCCCATGTTCTGCTCTTTCTGCAGCGCCAGCAGCAGGTCCATGATCTGCGCCTGAATGGTCACGTCCAGCGCCGTGGTCGGTTCGTCGGCGATCAGCAGTTTCGGTTCGCCGGCAATCGCCATGGCAATCGCGACACGCTGGCTCATGCCACCGGACAGTTGATGCGGGTAGGCGTCCATACGGCTGGCGGCACCCGGGATTTCGACTTTTTCCAGCAGTTCGATGGCGCGTTTGCGGGCAGCCTTGCCGGACATTTTCAGGTGCAGGCGCAGCACTTCTTCGATCTGGAAACCCACGGTGTAGCTCGGGTTCAGCGCGGTCATCGGATCCTGGAAGACCATGGACAGGTCTTTACCGACGATCTGTCGACGCTGGCGGTTGTTGAGCTTGAGCATGTTCTTGCCGTCGAAATTCAGGGCGTCGGCGGTGACGATCCCCGGATGCTCGATCAGGCCCATCAGCGCCATCATGGTCACGGACTTGCCGGAACCCGACTCGCCAACGATGGCCAGCACTTCGCCCTTGTCCACTTGCAGGTCGAGGCCATCGACCACTGGCGTGGCATTTTTGTCGCCGAAGCGAACGTTGAGATTCTTGATTTCTAACAGTGACATGGGAATCTCCTCAGGCGGCGTTCTTGAGTTTCGGGTCCAGCGCGTCGCGCAGGCCGTCGCCCATCAGGTTGATTGCCAGCACGCTGAGCAAAATGGTCAAACCAGGCAGGCTCACCACCCACCAGGCGCGTTCGATGTAGTCGCGGGCCGAAGCCAGCATGGTGCCCCACTCAGGGGTTGGCGGTTGTACGCCAAGGCCGAGGAAGCCCAGTGCGGCGGCATCGAGGATCGCCGAAGAGAAGCTCAGGGTGGCCTGAACGATCAGCGGCGCCATGCAGTTAGGCAGCACGGTAACGAACATCAGGCGCGGCAGGCCGGCACCGGCCAGGCGCGCGGCGGTCACGTAGTCGCGGTTCAGCTCGCCCATCACCGCAGCGCGGGTCAGACGAACGTAGGACGGCAGGGACACCACGGCGATGGCGATCACGGTGTTGATCAGGCCAGGGCCGAGGATGGCGACGATCGCCACGGCCAGCAGCAGGGACGGCAGGGCCAGCATGATGTCCATCAGACGCATGATGGTCGGGCCGACCACGCGCGGGAAGAACCCGGCGAACAGACCCAGCAGGATCCCCGGAATCAGCGACATCACCACCGAGGACAAGCCGATCATCAAGGACAGGCGCGAGCCAGTGATCAGACGCGACAGCAGGTCGCGACCCAGTTCGTCGGTGCCGAGCAGGAACTGCAACTGTCCACCTTCCAGCCAGGCCGGCGGGGTCAGCAGGAAGTCGCGGAATTGCTCGCTCGGGTCATGGGGGGCAACCCACGGGGCGAAGATCGCGCAGAAAATCACCAGCAGCATGAACATCAGGCCGGCGACGGCGCCTTTGTTCTTGGAGAACGCTTGCCAGAATTCTTTGTACGGAGACGGGTACAGCAGGCTTTGATCGACTGCTACCGATGGAATTGGAGTGGTCATGGTCATGGTCATGATCTCAGCGCTGATGACGGATGCGTGGGTTGACAAAGCCGTAGAGGATGTCCACTACGAAGTTGACCAGAATCACCAGGCAGGCGATTAACAGGATGCCGTTTTGTACGACTGGGTAGTCCCGGGCGCCAATGGCCTCGATCAGCCATTTGCCGATGCCGGGCCACGAGAAGATGGTTTCGGTCAGGACCGCACCGGCCAGCAGGGTGCCGACTTGCAGGCCGACCACCGTCAGTACCGGAATCAGCGCGTTACGCAGACCGTGCACGAACACCACGCGCGACGGCGACAGGCCTTTGGCCTTGGCGGTGCGAATGTAGTCTTCACGCAGCACTTCGAGCATCGAGGAACGGGTCATCCGCGCGATCACCGCCAGCGGGATGGTGCCCAGCACGATGGCCGGCAGGATCAGGTGGTGCAGGGCATCGAAGAACGCACCGACGTCATCGGCCAGCAGCGTATCGATCAGCATGAAGCCGGTGCGTGGCTCGATGTCGTAGAGCAGGTCGATCCGCCCGGACACTGGGGTCCAGCCCAGCGACACCGAGAAGAACATGATCAGGATCAGGCCCCACCAGAAGATCGGCATCGAATATCCCGCCAGGGAGATGCCCATCACCCCATGGTCGAACAGGGATCCTCGCTTGAGTGCCGCGATCACTCCGGCCAGGAGGCCCAGGACACCGGCGAACAACAGCGCAGCCGAGGACAGTTCCAGGGTCGCGGGGAACAGAGAGGTGAATTCGCTCCAGACGCTTTCACGGGTACGCAGGGATTCACCGAGATCGCCGTGGGCCAGTTTGCCGATGTAATCCAGGTATTGGGCATACAGGGGTTTGTTCAGACCTAGGCGTTCCATTGCCTGAGCGTGCATTTCGGGATCGACCCTACGTTCTCCCATCATGACTTCCACGGGGTCGCCCGGGATCATGCGAATCAACGCGAAAGTCAGCAAGGTGATACCGAAGAACGTGGGGATCAGTAACCCCAGTCGGCGGGCAATAAAACTAAACATCGTGTGTTGTACCTCATCAGCCGGTTAGGCGTGCCCGGCATGCCTGGGTCAGGCATGCCGGGAGTTTTCTTATTACTTCACCTGGGTGGTGGCGAAGTTATTCGTGGTGAGGGGGCTAATGTGATAGCCCTCTACGTTGTTGCGCATTGCGGTAAACATTCTAGTGTGCGCCAAACTGATCCACGGCTGGTCCTGGTTGAAAATAACCTGGGCCTGCTCGTACAGGGCTGCACGCTCGGCCGGGTCGGTTTTTTCCCGGGCCTGATCGATCAGGGCCTGGAACTTGTCATTGCACCAGCGTGCGTAGTTTTCGCCGTTCTTGGCCGCCTCACAACTGAGCATAGGCGTCAGGAAGTTATCCGGATCGCCGTTATCGCCCGCCCATCCGGCGGAAACCATGTCGTGCTCGCCGTTTTTCGCACGCTTGAGCATTTCGCCCCATTCCATCACGCGAATGTCGATCTTGATCCCGACCTTGGCCAGGTCGGCCTGCATCATCTGCGCACCGAGCATCGGGTTCGGGTTGGTTGCACCGCCTCCGTTGCGGGTGAACAGGGTGAAGGTGGTGCCTTGCGGTACGCCGGCTTCCTTGAGCAGGGCACGGGCCTTCTCCAGGTCGCGGGCCGGGTTCTTCAGTGTGTGGTTGTAGCCCAGCAGGGTGTCCGGGAACGGGTTTACGGCGGCTGTTGCATTGCCCTTGCCGAACAGCGCGTTGACAGCCGCTTCCTTGTCGAAGGCGATGTCGATGGCTTTACGCACCCGTACATCGCTCAGGTACTTGTGCGTGGTGTTGATGGCGATGTACGCGACGGTCATCGCATTCAGCTCATCGACTTTCAGCTTGTCGTCTTTCTTGATGCTCGGAATGTCATCCGGTTTCGGATACAGCGCGACCTGGCACTCGTTGGCCTTGAGCTTCTGCAGGCGCACGTTGTTGTCGGTGGCGATGGCCAGGATCAGCGCATCAGCCGGAGGCTTGCCGCGGAAGTAGTCCGGGTTGGCCTTGAAGCGAACCTGGGCATCCTTGTTGTAACGCTGGAAGACGAACGGGCCGGTGCCGACCGGCTTGTTGTTCAGGTCACCGGTCTTGTTCGCCTTGAGCAACTGGTCGGCGTACTCGGCGGAGTAGATCGAAGAGAAGGCCATGGCAATGTCGGCCAGGAACGGTGCTTCAGGACGGGTCAGGGTGAACTTGACCGTGTTGTCGTCGACTTTCTCGACGCTCTTGAGCAGTTCCTTGAAACCCATGCTTTCAAAGTACGGGAAGCCCACGCTCGACAGCTTGTGCCATGGATGATTCGGGTCCAGTTGGCGCTGGAAGCTCCAGACCACATCGTCGGCATTCATGTCGCGGGTCGGCTTGAAGTATTCGGTGGTGTGGAACTTGACGCCTTTGCGCAGATGGAACGTGTAGCTCAGGCCGTCTTCGCTGATGTCCCAGGACTCAGCCAGTGCCGGAATCACGTCGGTGGTGCCGGGCTTGAAGTCTGCCAGGCGATTGAAGATGGTTTCGGCCACCGCATCGGCTGTGACTGCAGTCGTGTACTGGACCATGTCGAAGCCTTCGGGGCTGTTTTCGGTACAAACCACCAGGGGTTTGGCCGAGACACCGACAGCGACACTGAGCAACGCAGCCGCGATGGCCGCACGTAGGGGAAGCATTTTCATCAAGAACCCTCTGCAATCGGTTAAAGGACAAAAGCCGAACGGCCGATTCGTCATTGAATCAGCCGTTCGGCAGCGGTATTACAAGATGTTGAACGGAACGGTGGTCACGAGACGGAACTCGTTGATGCTGCCGTCAGCCTGGTTTTCGCTGGCACGGTGAGCGGTGTAGGTGCCGCGGATCGTGGTGGCCTTGAGCGGGCCGCTCTGCACGGCGTAGGTTGCGCCGATGCCGTATTCATAGTGGTGTTCGCCATCCTGGGACTGGATGCCGTCGTAACCCTTGCCGGCCACGCCGCCGTTGCCGGTGTAGTGAGTGCCGTCGATACCCCAGCCGCGAGCCTGGTAAATGTTGAACTTCAGGCCTGGTACGCCGTATTCGGCCATGTTCAGACCGTAGGCAACCTGGAACGATTTTTCGTTCGGGCCGTTGAAGTCCGACAGCAGGGAGTTGGCCAGGTAGATGCCGTTGGTTTCGTGCAGGTAGTCGAAGTACTCGTTACCGTTCACTTCCTGGTACGAGAGGGTCAGGGTATGGGCCTGGTGGGTCAGGCCGAACGACAGCGAGTAGGTGTCGTTGTCGATATCGCCGATCAGGGCTTTACCGGTTTCCTTGGTTTTGTAGTAGTTCAGGCCGGTGGTCAGGCTCAGTACCTGGCTGTCGCCCAGAACGTGAGAGGCGCCGAAGTAGTACTGGTTCCAGATGTCTTCAGCCTGGGTCGCCCAGAGGCTGGTGGTCAGGCTGGCCAGTGGGGTATAGGTAATGCCGCCGGTGTGGACGTGGTCGGTTTCGACGATGCCGTTGGCGTATTCGGTGCGGAATTTGCGCAGGCTTTCTTCGGTACGCGGCGAGTTGCGGTCGAAGGTGGCCAGGTCGAAGGCCAGGTTGTTCAGCTCTTCGCTGTGGATGGCTACGCCCTGGAAGCTCGAAGGCAGTGCACGGTTGCCGATCACGTCGACCATCGGGCTGCTGAAGTTCATGCGGCCGGCAGTCAGGGTGCTGTTGGAGACACGGGCCTTGACGTTGGCCAGGCCCAGTTTGCTCCACTGGCCTTGAGCGTCGCCGCCTTCCTTGGTCAGGGTGCGGTTGTTGCCCGCGCCTGGACGAGAGCCAGGTGCGCCACCGTTGTTGGACGCCAGGTCTTTGCGGTCCCGGTCCAGGGCAACGGCGTTGTAGGCGGCGACTTCAGTGCTGAAGCCTACGGTGCCTTCGGTGAAGCCCGAGTTGTACTTGAGGATGGTGCCCTGGACCCAGTTGATCCGGCGATCGGTCGGGGTCGAAACACCGTCTTTCTTGTAGGTGAACTTGCCACCGCGATGCAGTTGCTCATTGGCGTACCAGTTACGCGTGGTGCCGGTGATCGACTGGCCTTCGACAAAACCGGTGGCTTCGCTCTGGGCGTTTTTTTCGTTCACGGTAACCGGGGTGAAAGCCTGGCTTTGGGTTTCTGCGTAAGCCGTGGCGGTTACGCTGCTGATGGCCAAGGCCAATAGCGCGGTGCTGCTCAGTTTCATGGGTAAAGCTCCTTACTTTCTTTTTTTATGCCGGTCTTTTTTTGTGATCCGGCTATTGGTTTAGAACTCATTCACGGCATCGCAAACGTTTGCTGTCGGCCAAATTGGCGAAAGACGGCAAAGCGTCTGCGTGAGGGCGGAAAATCCGCCCCCCGGCATTTCTGGCTAATCGGTTATTTTTCTATGCTGACACCCGAGAAAACAGTGCGGCCGAACGGGCTCACCTTGAACCCTTCGATTTTGGCGCTCAGCGGCTGGTTGACCGTTGAGTGGGCGACTGGCGTGATCGGCACTTGCTGCTTGAGCAACTGCTGCGCCTGTTTGTAGAGCAGGGTGCGCTGGTCGCGGTCGGTGACGACCTTGGCCTGCTTGATCAGCTTGTCGTAGGCCGGATCACACCACATCGAGTAGTTGTTACCGCCAATGGCGTCGCAGCTGTAGAGGGTGCCGAGCCAGTTGTCCGGATCACCGTTGTCACCGGTCCAGCCGATCAGGCTGATGTCGTGTTCGCCGTTCTTGGTGCGCTTGATGTACTCGCCCCACTCATAGCTGACGATCTTGACCTTGAGGCCGATCTTCGCCCAGTCAGCCTGGAGCATCTCGGCCATCAACTTGGCATTGGGGTTGTACGGACGCTGGACCGGCATGGCCCAGAGGGTGATTTCAGTGCCTTCCTTGACGCCGGCAGCCTTGAGCAGCTCCTTGGCTTTTTCCGGGTTGTAGGCGGCATCCTTGATTGTGTCGTCGTAGGACCATTGGGTCGGCGGCATGGCGTTGACCGCGAGTTGCCCCGCACCCTGATAAACGGCATTGAGAATGCCTTGCTTGTTCACCGCCATGTCCAGCGCCTGGCGCACTTCGAGCTGGTCGAACGGCTTGTGGCGCACGTTGTAGGCGATGTAGCCGAGGTTGAAACCAGGCTTCTCGATCAGTTGCAGGGCCGGGTCGTTCTTCAGCGCGGTCACATCGGCAGGGCGCGGGTGCAGGGTGATCTGACACTCGCCTGCCTTGAGTTTCTGCACGCGCACCGAGGCGTCGGTGTTGATGGCGAAAATCAGGTTGTCGAGCTTGACCCGGCTGGGGTCCCAGTAATGCTTGTTGCCGGTGTAACGGATGTTCGAGTCTTTCTGGTAGCTCTTGAACACGAACGGCCCGGTGCCGATCGGCTTCTGGTTGATGTCGCTCGGCTTGCCTTCGGCCAGCAGCTTGTCGGCGTACTCGGCGGAGAGGATCGCGGCGAAGCTCATGGCGATGTTCTGGATGAACGCGGCGTCCACGCTATTGAGCGTCATGACCACGGTCAGCAGCCCGGTCTTTTCGACCTTGGCGATGTTCTTGTTCAGGCTCATGCCGTTGAAGTACGGAAACTCTGTCGGATAAGCCTTACGGAAAGGTTGTTGCGGATCGAGCATGCGATTGAACGTGAACAGCACGTCATCGGCATTGAAATCGCGGGTCGGCGTGAAGTACTTGGTGGTATGAAACTTCACCCCTTCGCGTAGGTGAAAGGTGTATTTGAGGCCGTCCTCGGAAATATCCCAGCTCGTGGCCAGGCCCGGTACGACGTTGGTCGCGCCTTTTTCAAACTCTGCCAACCGGTTGTACAGCGGTTCGGCGGCGTCGTTGTCGGTCGCAGTGGTGTACTGCGCCGTGTCGAAACCGGCGGGGCTGCCTTCGGAGCAGAACACCAGGCTGTTGTTGGCGGCCTGGCTGATGGAAGTGGCGGCCAACAGACCGGTGCCCAGCAATGCGGATAAAACCAAGGTATGGCGCATAACGCTTCCTTTTCTCTCAAAGTGTTGTCAATGAGCCATCGTCCCGTCCGCGGACGTAGAGGCATCATTGATTTCAAGCCATGCACGCAGCAGTAACCGATGACCCACGCATGCGCTGGTCGGATCCCGACGGTATGAGCCATGGGTCCGGCAGTAAATGCGAAAAGTCCTAAAGGCTCGTAGGAAATGGCGGCGCGTCCTCCCCCGATGCTGTAGTCAGCTGCGGATTTGGATGTAGGCAAATTCCTGCTTTCTCGGTAGATAAAGCTACGGCGACGTCAGAAACGTCACCGTAGCAATGCCTTACTTGCTGACGCTGACGCCGTAGAAGGAGTTCAAGCCAAATGGGCTGATCTTGAAATCCTGCACGTTGGCGCGCATGGGTTGGAACACCGTCGAGTGAGCGATAGGTGTCATAGGCACAGCATCTTTGAGCACGTGTTGCGCTTGTTTGTAGAGCTCGGTGCGCTTGCTTTGGTCTGAGGTGCGCTTGGCTTGCTTGACGATGTCGTCAAACTTCTTGTCGCACCATTTGGAGAAGTTGTTGCCTTCCAGCGAGTCGCAGCCGAACAGCACGTTCAGCCAGTTGTCCGGATCACCATTGTCACCGCTCCAGCCAATCAGCATCGCCTGGTTCTCGCCACCTTTGGAGCGCTTGATGTACTCGCCCCACTCGTAGCTCTGGATCTTGACCTTGAGGCCGATCTTGGACCAGTCGGACTGCAGCATTTCTGCCATCAGTTTGGCGTTCGGGTTGTATGGACGCTGTACCGGCATTGCCCAGAGAACGATTTCGGTGCCATCTTTCACGCCGGCTTCCTTGAGCAGCTCTTTGGCTTTCTCAGGGTTGTACGGCGCATCCTTGATGGTGGTGTCGTAGGACCACTGGGTCGGCGGCATGGCGTTGACGGCCAGTTGGCCGGCGCCCTGGTACACGGAGTCGATGATCTGTTGCTTGTTGACCGCCATGTCCAGCGCCTGGCGCACTTTCAGCTCGGCCAGCGGGTTCGCATCGGTTTGTCCCTTGACCTTGGGCATCACGTTGTAGGCGATGTAACCGAGGTTGAAACCAGCCTGGTCAGGCAGCTTCAGGGTTTTGTCTTCACGCAGCGCTTTCAGGTCGGCCGGACGAGGGAACAGGGTGACCTGGCACTCGTTCTTCTTCAGCTTCTGGATACGTACCGACGGGTCGGTGGTGATGGCGAAGATCAGGTTGTCGATCTTCACGTCGTCAGGCTTCCAGTAATCCTTGTTCCCGGTGTAGCGGATGTTGGAGTCTTTCTGGTAGCTCTTGAATACGAACGGGCCGGTGCCGATCGGCTTCTGGTTGATGTCGGCAGCCTTGCCTTCCTTGAGCAGCTGGGCAGCGTACTCGGCGGACTGGATCGAGGCGAAGCTCATGGCCATATTCTGGATGAACGCGGCATCAACGTCTTTGAGGGTGAACTTGACGGTTTTGTCGTCGACTTTATCGATCTTGGTGATGTTGGTATCCATCCCCATGTCGGTGAAGTACGGGAATTCGGTCGGGTAGGCTTTGCGGAACGGATCATCCTTGTTAATCATGCGATTAAAGGTGAACAGCACGTCGTCGGCGTTGAACTCACGAGTCGGCTTGAAATACGGGGTGGTGTGGAACTTGACGCCTTCACGCAAGTGGAAGGTGTAGGTCAGGCCGTCATCGGAGACGTCCCAGCTGGTTGCCAGACCAGGAATAACGGCGGTGCCGCCGCGCTCGAACTGCGTCAGGCGGTTGAACATGGTTTCTGCAGAGGCGTCGAAGTCGGTTCCGGTGGTGTATTGACCTGGATCGAAACCGGCCGGGCTCCCTTCGGAGCAGAACACCAGGTTAGTCGCTGCTTGGGCGAACGGTGCGCTGGCTAGCAAGCTTGCGCCAACTAAAAACGGAATGACCGCGTGTTTAAGCATGGTGGCCTCATGATTTGTTGTCATTTTTGGAATTAGAGGACGACCTCGTGAGTCGTGCCTGCGGATACTTATGCAGGGGCCATACCCAATGCAAGATCCAGAGTGACTACAAGCCTGAAACGGTGGTACGAACGTACCTTAATGTCGCATTTGTATAAAACTTGCCGCATTTAACCGTTTGCGCGGCATTTTCACGGTGCAAACGACGCACTTTCACGGTGCGTCCTGAGCGCAGGGTGCTCCCGATCAGGGCGAAGTGTTACTTATTTATACCCCCGTTTTGTGAGGTGGGTATGGCGTAAATAAGAGTGGTTATTGTTGCACCGATAGTGGCCAATCAATCTCAGTTGCACCCGGTGCAACTGTCGGCTTTTCTCAGTGGGCTCTTCATTTATAGCTCATGCCTGAAAATAGCCTCTGAATAAAAAAGGCGATCATGTGAGTGATCGCCGTTTTTTATTCAGAGGCTATCGATTCAAGGCATCAGCACTTCAATCGATCCATCGGCGGTCATGCTGACCTGGCTGGTGCCGGCTTCAACATCTGGCGTCACCGGTGCGGCGTCCATGGCGGCGGCTTTCATCATCATCGGCGCGCGCAGGTAAGGCTGTGGATAACCGTTGCTGTTGAGGTTCAGGTTGACGATTTTGTAGCTCTTGCCGCCGAGGGCGTCGGTGGCCAGTTGGGCGCGGGCCTTGAAGGCGGTCACGGCGTCCTTGAGCAGGGCGTCTTCGCTGGCTTTGCGGGTCGGGGTGGCGATGGCGAAGTCCATGCCGCCCATTTTCAGGTCGGTGAGCAGTTCGCCGGTCAGCTTCGACAGCGCGGCGAAGTCCGAGCTCTCCAGGCGCAATTCGGCGCGCTCGCGCCAGCCGGTGATTTTTTGGCCCTTGGTATCGTAGGTCGGGTAGCTGTTGCGACTGCCCTGACGCAGGGTGATGTCCTTGACTTTCCTGGCCTGGGCCAGCGCCTTGTTCATTGCAGTGCTGACGTCGGCGGCGAGTTTGGCCGGGTCGCTGTTCTGTTCTTCGGTGTAGAGGGTCACGATCATCAAGTCGCGGGCCACTTCCTGACTGACTTCGGCGCGCAGGGAAATCTGGTTGTAATGCAGCTCGTCGGCGGCCAGGGCCGGGAGGCTGGCGACGGTGCCGACACTCAGGGCGAGGAGGGCGGCGCTGCGGCGGAATCTGTACATGAAGGCTCCTTGAAAGGTGCGCAGGGGTATGGTCCGGGCCTGCGTGAAACCATCAGACTCTAGCTTTTATGCTCCGGTTCGCACAGTTACAACTTCTATACAGATCGAGGCACCTGTAATCCTTGTAGGAGCTGGCTTGCCAGCGAAGAGGGCATCACGATCTGTAATTATCTTGGCTGACACACCGCCTTCGCTGGCAAGCCAGCTCCTACAGGAGGCGTCTTGAAGCATTCCATGCGTGTGGCCGTTTGCCGCACTTTTGCCTGTCAGCCCCCGCGCTTGGTTATACTCCCTGCGATCCGCCTGGAGCGCTCATCAGGAGAGCTCATGCTCGCCCCCGTTCAAATCACTTCTGCCACTCGCCAGAACCTCTGGCGGCTGACGTTCATCCGCACCTTGGTGCTGGCCGCACAGGCCGGCTCCGTGGGCCTGGCCTACTGGCTCGAATTGTTGCCGCTGCCCTGGTTTCAACTGGCTGCGACCCTCGGTTGTTCGATGCTGTTGTGCCTGTTCACGGCGATTCGCCTGCGTACCTCGTGGCCGGTAACCGAGCTCGAATACGCCGTGCAACTGGCCTGCGACCTGTTTATCCACAGCGCCTTGCTGTATTTCTCCGGTGGCTCGACCAACCCTTTCGTCTCCTATTACCTGGTGCCGCTGACCATTGCCGCGGTGACGTTGCCATGGCGTTATTCGGTGGTCCTGTCGGGTATCGCGCTGACGATGTACACGCTGTTGCTGGCGCAGTTCTACCCACTGCAAACCTTCCCGATCGCTCGGGAAAACCTGCAGGTGTACGGGATGTGGTTGAGCTTCGCCCTCGCCGCCGCCGTGATCACGTTCTTCGCCGCGCGCATGGCCGAAGAGCTGCGCCGTCAGGAAGAGCTGCGCGCCATTCGTCGCGAAGAAGGCCTGCGCGATCAACAACTGCTGGCCGTCGCCACCCAGGCCGCCGGTGCGGCCCATGAACTGGGCACGCCGCTGGCGACCATGAGTGTGCTACTCAAGGAAATGCGTCAGGACCACCATGACCCGATGTTGCAGGATGACCTGAGCGTGCTGCAGGATCAGGTCAAGTTGTGTAAAGAGACCTTGCAGCATCTGGTGCGCGCCGCCGAGGCCAATCGCCGGTTGGCGGTGGAGATGCAGGACGTCACCGATTGGCTTGATGAAGCCCTTAATCGCTGGCACCTGATGCGCCCGGAAGCCAGTTATCGCTTCCAGCGCCTCGGCCAGGGTCCGGTCCCACGCATGGCGCCGCCGCCAGACCTGACCCAGGCTTTGCTGAATCTGTTGAACAACGCCGCCGATGCCTGCCCCGAAGGGCTGCAAGTGACGCTGGACTGGGATTGGGAAAACCTCACCATCAGCATTCGTGATCATGGTGCCGGCGTGCCGCTGGCCATCGCCGAGCAAATCGGTAAACCGTTTTTTACCACCAAGGGCAAAGGCTTCGGCCTGGGCCTGTTTTTGAGCAAGGCCAGCGTGACACGCGCCGGCGGCTCAGTGAAACTCTACAGCCATGAGGAAGGCGGCACGCTCACCGAGCTGCGCCTGCCCCGTGTCGCCCGAGGAGACGAACATGAGTGAAGAGATCCAAGTCGAAGGCGAAGAACTGCCGCATTTGCTGCTGGTCGATGACGACGCCACGTTCACCCGCGTCATGGCCCGCGCCATGGCCCGCCGCGGTTTTCGTGTCAGCACTGCCGGTTCCGCCGAAGAAGGCCTGGAGCTGGCCAAGGCCGACCTGCCGGATTACGCCGCTCTGGACCTGAAGATGGACGGCGATTCCGGCCTGGTGCTGCTGCCCAAATTGCTGGAAATGGACCCGGAAATGCGCGTGGTGATCCTCACCGGCTATTCGAGCATTGCCACCGCCGTCGAGGCGATCAAGCGCGGTGCCTGCAACTACCTGTGCAAGCCGGCGGACGCCGACGACGTACTGGCGGCGCTGCTGTCCGAACACGCTGACCTCGACAGCCTGGTGCCGGAAAACCCGATGTCCGTGGACCGCCTGCAGTGGGAGCACATCCAGCGCGTGCTGACCGAGCACGAAGGCAACATCTCGGCCACCGCCCGTGCCCTGGGCATGCACCGCCGCACCCTGCAGCGCAAACTGCAGAAGCGTCCCGTTCGCCGCTGAACCTGAGCTGAACGAATGCGGGCCATATCTCGCGACAAATCGAACCGATCATCTATGATCGGTTCGTTTGTGTTCTTTTCTCTATCGAGCCTTATCCATGAATCAGAACGCTGAGTACTCCGCGGTCAACGACGCCGTGCGCGGGCAGTTTTTTCGCAAAGTGTGGGCGATGATCACGCCTTACTGGCGCAGTGAGGAGAAGGTCAAGGCCTGGACACTGCTGATCGCGGTGATTGCATTGTCGCTGATCAGCGTGGGGATCTCGGTGTGGTTCAACACCTGGTACAAGGATTTCTACAACGCCCTGCAAAAGAAGGACGAAGCGGCGTTCTGGCAACTGATCCTGTACTTCTGCGCGATTGCGGCGGTGGCGATCGTCGGTGCGGTGTATCGGCTCTACCTGACGCAGATGCTGACGATCCGCTGGCGGGCATGGCTCACCGAAAAGCATTTCGCCCGCTGGTTGGGTGATAAAAACTACTACCAGCTGGAGCAGGGCGGTTACACCGATAACCCGGACCAGCGGATTTCCGAAGACCTCAACAACTTCACCTCCAACACCCTTGAGTTGGGGATCGGGTTGCTGCGCAATATCGTCAGCCTGGTGTCGTTCTCGATCATTCTGTGGGGCGTGTCGGGCAGCATTGAAGTATTCGGCATCACCATTCCCGGCTACATGTTCTGGTGTGTCCTGGTTTACGCCGTGGTGGGCAGTTGGTTGACGCATTTGATCGGTCGTCGCCTGATCGGCCTGAACAACCAACAACAACGCTTCGAAGCCGACCTGCGTTTCTCCATGGTGCGGATTCGCGAGAATGCCGAAAGCATCGCGTTGTACAACGGCGAACCGAACGAAAATCGTCGGTTGAGCAGTCGCTTCGGGATGGTCTGGCATAACTTCTGGGACATCATGAAAGTGTCCAAGCGCCTGACGTTCTTCACCGCCGGTTACAGCCAGGCCGCCATCATTTTCCCCTTCATGGTTGCCGCGCCGCGTTACCTCTCCGGAAAGATCGAACTGGGCGAGCTGATGCAAATCAGCTCGGCATTCGGCAATGTGCAGGAGAGTTTCAGCTGGTTCATCAGCGCGTACCAGAGCCTCGCTTCCTGGCGCGCCACCTGCGATCGTCTGCTGAGTTTCCACCAGGCCATGCGTGACAACGAAGAGCGTGCGCCGGCCATCGACGTACAGAATTCGGGCTCGGTGCTGAAGGTGCACAACCTCGGCCTCGACCTGGCTGAAGGTCGTCACCTGCTGACCAACGCCGACATGACCGTGGAGGAGGGCGACCGTGTGATGCTCAGCGGTCGTTCCGGCAGCGGCAAGTCGACCCTGCTGCGGGCGATGGGCCATCTGTGGCCGGCCGGCCACGGCAGTATTCGCCTGCCAGCGGCGCGTTATCTGTTCCTGCCGCAAAAACCGTATTTGCCGATTGGCACCCTGCGTGATGTTCTCAGTTATCCACAGGCTGGCGATATCTATCCGAACGAACGCTACGTGCAGGTCCTGGAAACCTGTCGCTTGCCGCACCTGACTGCCCGTCTCGACGAAGCCAACCACTGGCAGCGCATGTTGTCACCGGGTGAGCAGCAGCGCCTGGCCTTTGCCCGTGCGCTGCTTTATGCACCGCAATGGCTGTACATGGACGAAGCGACCTCGGCGATGGACGAAGAGGACGAGGCCACGCTGTATCAGGCGCTGATCGATGAGTTGCCGGGGCTGAGCATTGTCAGCGTCGGCCACCGCAGCAGCTTGAAGCGCTTCCACCCGCGGCACATTCGTATCGAGAATGGCCATCTGGTGGACCAGGCCGTAACCGCCTGAACACCCCGATTCCTTGTAGGAGCGAGCTTGCTCGCGATGGAGGCTAACGATAACGCGTGCATTCTGAATAAACGCGGTGCGTTCAAGTCCATCGTCGGATCGCCGCCCGGAGCAAGCTCGCTCCTACAAGGTCAAGGTGATCGTACAACCGCGTTGCGCTATGATGTGCTTTCAGCAGCCGAACTTTTCGAGACAGATGTTCACCATGGAAAACCTGAACGACGCACCACGCCTCCCACGCAAGCGCCGCAGCCTCGCTCAGGAACTGGTGACGGTGCTGTCCGAGCAGATCCGCGACGGTCATCTCAAGCGTGGCGACAAGTTGCCCACCGAGTCGGCCATCATGGATGCCCATGGCGTCAGCCGCACCGTGGTGCGCGAAGCGATTTCCCGTTTGCAGGCGGCAGGGCAGGTGGAAACCCGCCACGGTATCGGCACCTTCGTGCTCGACACGCCGAGCCCGAGCGGTTTCCGTATCGACCCGGCGACCGTGGTGACCTTGCGCGATGTGCTGGCGATCCTGGAGCTGCGCATCAGCCTGGAAGTGGAGTCCGCCGGGCTGGCGGCGCAACGTCGCAGTCCGGAACAACTGGCCAACATGCGCGCCGCCCTCGATGCGTTGAATGAAAGCGTCGCTCACGCCAGTGACGCCGTGGCTTCGGACTTCGCCTTCCACCTCGAAATCGCGCTGTCCACCGGCAACCGCTACTTCACCGACATCATGACCCACCTGGGCACCAGCATCATTCCGCGCACACGGCTGAATTCCGCGCGCCTGGCCCATGATGACCAGCAGCACTACATGAGTCGCCTGAGCCGTGAGCACGAGGAAATCTACGACGCCATTGCCCGTCAGGATTCCGATGCGGCCCGGGCCGCCATGCGTTTGCACCTGACCAACAGCCGTGAGCGGTTGCGTCATGCGCATGAAGAGGCTGAGGCGCAGCGGGGCTAAGCGTTCTGTTTCAGCGATTCATAGTCTGATATTCCGTCTTCGTCGGAGCGCCGCCCGGAGCCGGCTCGCTCCCACAGTTGATCGTGGATATTCCCGGGTCCTGGATTCGCTCCCGATCCAGTGTGGGAGCGAGCCTGCTCGCGAAGGGGCCACCCGCCACTCCACAAACCTTTTCTCGGCCCAGAAAACTGGCCTCACTCCAGTTATTCCTGTCCCTATCTTCCGACAACGTATCTCCTGAGCGCCTATTTTTCGAGGTGTGATCGTCCCTGTTCTCCCTTCCATGGAAGCCCTGTAAAACAAGGGTTAAACGCATTTTTGTCGAACAATTTTCACCCGCGGCGATGAAATGCAGTTGACGGTTGTATTTTAAGTTGTACGATGACCTACAACTTCAGCGCGGGCTGAACGGTTTTCTCACACTACGTCGCTATCCAGGGTGTTCGAATAATGAATCCACAAGAACTGAAGTCCATCCTCTCTGCCGGTCTGCTGTCTTTCCCGGTTACCGATTTCAATGCTCAGGGCGACTTCAATCGCGCGGGTTACATCAAGCGTCTCGAATGGCTGGCCCCATACGGCGCCTCGGCGCTGTTCGCTGCGGGCGGCACCGGTGAGTTCTTTTCTCTGGCGGCCAGCGAATATTCGGAAATCATCAAGACCGCCGTCGACACCTGCGCCACCAGCGTGCCGATTCTGGCCGGCGTGGGCGGTTCGACCCGTCAAGCCATCGAATACGCTCAGGAAGCCGAGCGTCTGGGCGCCAAAGGTCTGTTGCTGCTGCCGCACTACCTGACCGAAGCCAGCCAGGACGGCGTTGCCGACCACGTTGAAGCGGTGTGCAAATCGGTCAACATCGGCGTGGTGGTCTACAACCGTAACGTCTGCCGCCTGACCGCGCCGCTGCTGGAACGTCTGGCCGAGCGCTGCCCGAACCTGATCGGCTACAAGGATGGCCTGGGTGATATCGAGTTGATGGTGTCGATCCGTCGCCGCCTCGGTGATCGCTTCAGCTACCTGGGTGGCTTGCCGACCGCCGAAGTCTACGCCGCCGCCTACAAGGCCCTGGGCGTACCGGTCTACTCCTCGGCGGTGTTCAACTTCATCCCGAAAACCGCGATGGACTTCTACCTCGCGATCGCTCGTGAAGATCACGCCACCGTCGGCAAGATCATCGACGACTTCTTCCTGCCGTACCTGGACATCCGCAACCGCAAGGCCGGTTATGCCGTGAGCATCGTCAAGGCCGGGGCAAAAATTGCCGGCTACGACGCAGGTCCTGTGCGCGCACCGCTGACCGATCTGACCGGTGAAGAGTACGAAATGCTCGCTGCGCTGATCGACAAGCAGGGCGCGCAGTAACACTCGATAAAACCAGGGCCGCTGAGCAATCGGCGGCTTTTTGCGTGAGGTCTTTTTATCAAGGGGCAGTCCAGTGACTGATTCAAAGCGTTTCGATAACTACATCAACGGCGAGTGGGTTGCCGGCGGCGACTATTCGACCAACATCAACCCGTCCGAACTGACCGACGCCATCGGCGACTACGCCAAGGCTGATCTGGCTCAGGTCCACGCCGCCATCGACGCCGCCCGTGCCGCGTTCCCGGCCTGGTCCACATCCGGCATTCAGGCGCGTCATGATTCCCTGGACAAAGTCGGTACCGAGATCCTCGCCCGCCGCGAAGAGCTCGGCACCCTGCTGGCCCGGGAAGAGGGCAAGACCCTGCCTGAAGCCATCGGTGAAGTGACCCGCGCCGGCAACATCTTCAAGTTCTTCGCCGGTGAATGCCTGCGCCTGTCCGGCGACTACCTGCCGTCGGTGCGTCCGGGCGTCAACGTTGAGGTCACTCGCGAAGCCCTGGGCGTGGTCGGTCTGATCACCCCGTGGAACTTCCCGATTGCCATCCCTGCATGGAAAATCGCTCCGGCCCTGGCCTATGGCAACTGCGTCGTGCTCAAGCCGGCGGACCTGGTTCCGGGTTGCGCCTGGGCCCTGGCCGAAATCATCTCCCGCGCAGGCTTCCCGGCCGGTGTGTTCAACCTGGTGATGGGCAGCGGTCGCGTGGTGGGCGATGCAATGGTCAACAGCCCGAAAGTCGATGGCATCAGCTTCACCGGTTCCGTGGGCGTGGGTCGTCAGATCGCCGTCAGCTGCGTATCGCGCCAGGCCAAGGTTCAGCTGGAAATGGGTGGCAAGAACCCGCAGATCATTCTCGACGACGCCGACCTCAAGCAAGCGGTCGAATTGTCGGTACAGAGCGCGTTCTACTCCACCGGCCAGCGTTGCACCGCTTCCAGCCGCTTTATCGTCACCGCCGGCATCCACGACCAGTTCGTCGAAGCCATGGCCGAGCGCATGAAGTCGATCAAGGTCGGTCACGCCTTGAAAGCCGGTACCGATATCGGTCCGGTGGTTTCCCAGGCTCAGCTTGAACAGGACATGAAGTACATCGACATCGGCCAGTCCGAAGGTGCGCGTCTGGTCAGCGGCGGTGGTCTGGTGACGTGCGACACCGAGGGCTACTTCCTCGCGCCAACCCTGTTTGCCGACAGCGAAGCCTCGATGCGTATCAGCCAGGAAGAGATCTTCGGCCCGGTGGCCAACATCGTCCGTGTCGCCGATTACGAAGCAGCCTTGGCCATGGCCAACGACACCGAGTTCGGGCTGTCGGCGGGCATTGCCACCACGTCCTTGAAGTACGCCAACCACTTCAAACGCCACTCCCAGGCAGGGATGGTGATGGTCAACCTGCCGACCGCCGGTGTGGATTACCACGTTCCGTTCGGTGGGCGTAAAGGTTCATCCTATGGATCACGTGAGCAAGGTCGCTATGCGCAAGAGTTTTACACCGTTGTGAAGACTGCCTACATCGGTTCGTAACGCACCACCCTCCTGTAGGAGCGAGCCCTGCTCGCGATGGTCTTGAGGTCGCGACGGTAAACCTGATGCCCCGCGTCATCGTTGACCACCATCGCGAGCAGGCTCGCTCCTACAAGGAAACACCAAAGATTCACCCGCGCATAAAAATAATCAGTGGGAGTACATCTACATGCAATCGACCCAAAAGCCGACTCACGTCCGCTATTTGATCCTGCTCATGCTGTTTCTGGTGACCACGATCAACTACGCCGACCGGGCTACCATCGCAATCGCCGGCTCCAGCCTGCAGAAAGACCTGGGCATTGATGCCGTTACCCTCGGCTACATCTTCTCCGCATTCGGTTGGGCCTACGTGGCCGGGCAAATCCCCGGTGGCTGGCTGCTGGACCGTTTCGGTTCGAAAAAAATCTACGCGTTGAGTATCTTCACCTGGTCGCTGTTCACCGTGCTGCAGGGTTATGTCGGCGAGTTCGGCATGTCCACGGCAGTGGTTGCGCTGTTCATGCTGCGCTTCCTGGTGGGCCTGGCTGAAGCGCCATCCTTCCCCGGTAACGCACGTATCGTAGCGGCCTGGTTCCCGACCGCTGAGCGCGGCACTGCCTCGGCGATCTTCAACTCGGCGCAGTACTTTGCCACTGTGTTGTTCGCGCCGCTGATGGGCTGGATCGTCTACAGCTTCGGCTGGCAGCACGTGTTCATCGTCATGGGCGTGATCGGCATCATCTTCTCCGGGATCTGGCTGAAGGTTATCCACAGCCCGCGTCAGCACCCGATGATCAATGATGCCGAGTTCAAGCACATCGCCGACAACGGCGGTATGGTCGACATGGATCAGGACAAGGGCAAAGGCAAGAAGACCGATGGTCCGAAGTGGGACTATATCCGGCAGTTGCTGACCAACCGCATGATGCTCGGCGTATACCTGGGCCAATACTGCATCAACGGCATCACCTACTTCTTCCTGACCTGGTTCCCGGTGTACCTGGTGCAGGAACGCGGCATGACCATTCTCAAGGCCGGTTTCATTGCGTCCTTGCCGGCGATCTGCGGCTTCATCGGTGGTGTATTGGGCGGGGTGATTTCCGATTACCTGCTGCGCAAAGGCCATTCCCTGACCTTCGCCCGCAAGGCGCCGATCATTGCCGGCCTGCTGGTTTCCAGCAGCATCGTGGCCTGCAACTACGTGGATGTTGAATGGATGGTGGTCGGTTTCATGGCCCTGGCATTCTTCGGCAAAGGCGTGGGCGCTCTGGGCTGGGCGGTGGTGTCCGACACCTCGCCGAAGCAGATCGCCGGCCTGAGCGGTGGCCTGTTCAACACCTTTGGTAACCTCGCTTCCATCACCACCCCGATCGTCATCGGCTACATCATCAGCTCCACCGGTTCGTTCAAGTGGGCACTGGTGTTTGTCGGCTGCAACGCTTTGGTCGCAGTGTTCAGCTATCTGGTCATCGTGGGCCCGATCAAGCGCGTGGTACTCAAAGAGCCGCCCGCGAACGGTACTGAAGCCCCTGGCAAATTGTCTCAAGCGCATTCCTGAGGAGCGGCGTCATGCAGTTGATTGAACATTCCGACTCGCCGCGCTACATCCGCCTGCACGAGCGGGATAACGTGGTCATCGTGGTCAATGATCAGGGCGTACCGGCCGGTACCGAATTTTCGGACGGCCTGGTCACCCTGGACTTCGTGCCGCAGAGCCACAAGGTCACTCTGGAAGACATTCCCGAAGGTGGCCAGGTGATTCGTTACGGCCAGGTCATTGGCTACGCCTTGCAGCCGATTCCCCGCGGTAGCTGGGTCAAGGAAGATCAACTGCGCATGCCAACCGCGCCACCGCTGGATAGCCTGCCGCTGTCCACCGATGTGCCGGCCGCGCAGGCACCGCTGGAAGGTTTCACCTTCGAGGGTTATCGCAATGCCGACGGCACCGTTGGCACGCGCAACATTCTCGGCATCACCACCACCGTGCAATGCGTGACCGGCGTGCTCGATCATGCGGTCAAGCGTATCAAGGCCGAGTTGCTGCCCAAGTACCCGCACGTCGATGACGTGGTGGCGCTGACCCACAGTTACGGCTGTGGCGTGGCCATCACCGCCACCGACGCCTACATCCCGATTCGTACCGTACGCAACCTGGCACGTAACCCGAATCTGGGCGGCGAAGCCTTGGTCATCAGCCTGGGTTGCGAGAAGTTGCAGGCCGGGCAGGTGATGCACGAGAACGACAGTTCGGTGGATCTCAGCGAGCCGTGGTTGTATCGGCTACAGGATTCCAGCCACGGCTTCACCGAGATGATCGAGCAGATCATGGAGCTGGCCGAGACGCGCTTGAAGAGGCTCGATCAGCGCCGTCGGGAAACCGTGCCGGCGTCCGAGCTGATCCTTGGCATGCAATGCGGCGGCAGTGATGCGTTCTCCGGTATCACCGCCAACCCGGCGCTCGGTTATGCCTCGGACCTGCTGCTACGGGCCGGTGCGACGGTAATGTTTTCCGAAGTCACTGAAGTGCGCGATGCCATTTATCTGCTGACCTCCCGCGCGGAAAACCAGGACGTCGCCCAGGAACTGGTGCGGGAAATGGACTGGTACGACCGCTACCTGGCAAAGGGCGAGGCAGATCGTAGCGCCAACACCACGCCGGGCAACAAGAAGGGCGGGTTGTCGAACATTGTCGAGAAGTCCCTGGGCTCGATCGTCAAGTCCGGCAGCAGCGCTATCAATGGCGTGCTTGGCCCAGGCGAGCGTTTCAAGCGAAAGGGCCTGATCTTCTGCGCGACCCCGGCCAGCGACTTTGTCTGTGGGACCTTGCAGCTGGCGGCGGGGATGAACCTGCATGTATTCACCACCGGTCGTGGTACGCCTTACGGTTTGGCCATGGCCCCGGTCGTCAAGGTCTCGACCCGGACGGAACTGGCGCAACGCTGGCCGGACCTGATCGACATCGACGCCGGGCGTATTGCCACCGGCCGCGCATCGATCGAGGAACTGGGCTGGGAGCTGTTCCATTACTACCTGGATGTGGCGAGCGGCAAGAAACAGACGTGGGCCGAGCAGCACAAGCTGCATAACGACATCACCCTGTTCAACCCGGCGCCGATTACCTGAGACTGTGGCGAGGGAGCTTGCTCCCGCTGGACTGCGTAGCAGTCCCATTTTTTGGGGCCGCTTCGCGACCCAGCGGGAGCAAGCTCCCTCGCCACATGTGTTTCATTGCCTGTTCAAGGGGCGATCTAGCAGGCGCCGAAGTCTTCAGTGGCTTATCATTAGCCACCTAACGACGCCCACCAAGGTTACCCCCGGCATGCTGGCAATTTTCCTCGAAACCCTGAATATCACCGCGCCGGTGTTTGCCATGCTGTTTCTGGGGGTGCTGCTCAAACGCATCGACTGGATCAACGACAACTTCATCCACACGGCGTCGGCACTGGTGTTCAACGTCACCATGCCGGCGTTGCTGTTTCTGGGCATCCTGCATGCCGACCTGCACGCGGCATTGCAGCCGGCGCTGCTGATCTATTTCTCCGTGGCGACGCTTTTGTGTTTTGCCATTGCCTGGGGCTGGGCGATCTGGAAGTGCCCGCGGGAAGATCGCGGGATCTACACCCAGGGCGCCTTTCGCGGTAACAACGGGGTCATCGGCCTGGCGCTGGCAGCCAGCATGTACGGCGACTACGGGATTTCCCTCGGGGCGATTCTCGCGGCGCTGGTGATCCTGTTTTACAACACCCTCTCGACCATCGTGCTGGCGGTCTACAGTCCGGTGATCAAGTCCGATCCTTGGAGCATCTGCAAAAGCGTGTTCAGCAATCCGCTGATCATCAGCGTGATTGCGGCGGCGCCGTTCGCCTGGTTCAAGATCGGCTTGCCCGGCTGGCTGGAGACCTCCGGCCAGTATCTGGCGCAAACCACGCTGCCGCTGGCGCTGATCTGCATTGGCGGCACGCTGTCGCTGGCGGCACTGCGCAAAAGCGGCCACATGGCGCTGAGTTCAAGCCTGTTGAAGATGATCGGCCTGCCGGTGCTGGCGACGCTGGGGGCATGGCTGTGGGGCTTTCGTGGGGCGGAACTGGGGATTCTGTTCCTGTACTTCGGCAGCCCGACTGCCGCTGCCAGTTTCGTCATGGCCCGGGCGGCGGACGGCAATCACGAGTTGGCGGCGGCAATTATCGTGATCACTACGCTGATGGCGGCTGTCACCACCAACATCGGGATCTTCTTCTTGCAGTGGGGCGGGTGGATTTAAAGGCAAAGGTCAAAAGATCGCAGCCTGCGGCAGCTCCTACAGGAAAACGTAATCCTATGTAGGAGCTGCCGCAGGCTGCGATCTTTTCAAAGCAATAAAATTATTCCGGCTTCTGGTAACTGTCGATCACTTCCTGCGCCGCCCGAAACGCATCGATCGCCGCCGGCACACCGGCATACACCGCGCAATGCAGCAGCGCCTCGCGAATTTCTTCCACGGTGCAGCCGTTGTTCAGCGCACCGCGCACGTGACCTTTCAATTCCTGCGGGCATTTGAGTGCGGTCAGGGCCGCGAGGGTGATCAGGCTGCGGGTTTTCAGCGGCAGACCTTCGCGATTCCATACCCCGCCCCAGGCGTGTTCATTGACGAAATCCTGCAGCGGCTGGGTGAATTCGGTGGCGTTGCCCAGTGCGATGTCGACGAAGGCGTCGCCCATCACTTGGCGGCGGACTTCAACGCCGGGTTTTTGATTCTCGGTCATGGGACTTCCCTCTTATGGTGTTGGCGACGCCAGGCGCGTAGCGACGTGAACAGCAAAAACGCCACCAACGCCGGCAGGACGAAAAACAGCATCAAGTGTTCCAGCTTGCCGGCCAGTGGCATGCCGGTGGTGAACGACACCACGTGCAGTCCATAGGCCAGGTACAAACCCAGAAACAGCAGGCCTTCGGCGCGGGTCACCCGGTAGCCGGAGTAAAACACCGGCAGGCACAGCGCCGCGACGCCGAGCATCACCGGCAGGTCGAAATCCAGGGCGTTGGGCGACACCGACAGCGGCGACGGCGCCACCAGTGCGGTAAAGCCGAGCACGCCCAGGAGGTTGAACAGGTTGCTGCCGATCACGTTGCCCACGGCAATCTCGCGCTCGCCGCGCATTGCGGCGATCAACGAAGTGGCGAGCTCAGGCAGTGAGGTGCTGACAGCGACGATGGTCAGGCCGATGATCCGCTCCGACAACCCCAAATCGGTGGCGACCGCAACCGCTGCACCCAGTAACAAGTGCCCGGCGTACACCAGCATCGCCAGTCCGGCGACGATCATCAGCAGGCTGCTCAGCCATGGCGCTTGCGGGTGGTGGTCATGGCTCGATACCGGCCGTGCCGAGTGCCGTGACTGGCGCAGCAACAAGCCCAGGTAAATCGCCAGAGCCGCAATCAGCATCACGCCGTCGGCCCGGGTCAGTTCTTCATTCCAGGCGAGTACGAACACCAACAGGCTGGCGCCGATCATCAACGGAATATCCAGACGCACCAGTTGTCGGGAAACCCTCAACGGAATGATCAGCGCGGACAACCCGAGGGTGACAAGGATGTTGAAAATGCTGCTGCCGATCACGCTGCCGACCGCGATGTCGGCGTTGTGCGCCAGGGTGGCTTGCAGGCTGACTGCCATCTGCGGGGCGCTGCTGCCGAGGGCGACGATGGTCAGGCCGATGATCAGCGGGCGTATGTGCAACCTTGCGGCAATGCGTACGGCGGCGCGCACCATCAATTCGGCGCCGACAATCAGCAGGAGCAATCCGCTGAGCAATTCGATCACGCTGATCAGGGGTAAATCGGCTAATCCGAAAATGGTCGGGGCTCCATCGGTCAGTCGTCGAGGGCCTGGACGCGAACCCGTGCGGTGCCGCTTTTAAGCATGCCCAGGCGCGCGGCGGCTTCGTGGGACAGGTCGATCAGACGGCCACGGGTGTGCGGTCCGCGATCATTGATGCGCACCACGCAGGATTTGTCGTTATTCAGATTGGTCACCTTCACCCGTGTACCGAAGGGTAGCTGGCGATGGGCGGCGGTCATGGAATTCTTGTCGAAACGCTCGCCGTTGGCGGTGCGTTTGCCTTGGTGTTTGGCGCCGTAATACGAAGCCACGCCGGTTTTGTCGTAGCCGTGTGGATCAACGGTGTCGGTGCTGGCGCAACCGGCCAGGAGCGAGAGGAGGGCGCAGGCGCCGAATAGACGTTTCATTTCAAAGGCTCCCAAAATAGTTGTGGCGAGGGAGCTTGTCGGATCGCCGCCCGTCCCGCTCGGCCGCGAAGCGGTCGCAAAATCAGCCAATGCATTCTTGTAGAAAAAATGCGGTTACCGATTTGGGTCTGCTTCGCAGACCAGCGGGAGCAAGCTCCCTCGCCACAGGACGCGGAGCCAGTAAAAATTGCTGGCTCCATCCTGATCAGCCTTCGAGCTTGCTTTTCAGCAATTCGTTCACTTGTTGCGGGTTGGCCTTGCCTTTGGAGGCTTTCATGGCCTGGCCGACGAAGAAGCCGAACATCTTGCCGCGCTTGGCTTCGTCTGCCGCACGGTATTGCTCGACCTGCTCGGCGTTGGCCGCGAGCATTTCGTCCAGCACCGCCGAGATGGCGCCGGTGTCGGTCACTTGCTTGAGGCCGCGCTTGTCGATGATCTCGTCCGCGCTGCCTTCGCCGTTGGCCATTGCTTCAAACACCACCTTGGCGATCTTGCCGGAGATGGTGTTGTCCTTGATGCGCAGCAGCATGCCGCCCAGTTGCTCGGCCGAAACCGGCGACTGGTCGATGTCCAGGCCTTGCTTGTTGAGCAGGCTGCCCAACTCGACCATCACCCAGTTCGCCGCCAGTTTGGCGTCGCCGCTGATGCTCGCGACTTGTTCGAAGTAGTCGGCTTGCTCACGGCTGGTGGCCAGGACGCTGGCGTCGTAGATCGACAGACCGAATTGCTCCTGGAAGCGCTCGCGCTTCTGTGGTGGCAGTTCCGGCAGGGTGGCGCGCACGTCGTCGAGGAACGAGTTCTCGATGACTACCGGCAGCAGGTCCGGATCGGGGAAGTAACGGTAGTCGTTGGCTTCCTCTTTGCTGCGCATCGGACGGGTTTCGTCCTTGTTCGGATCGTACAGGCGGGTCTGCTGGATCACTTTTCCGCCGTCTTCGATCAGCTCGATCTGACGCTGGATCTCGGAGTTGATCGCCTTCTCGATGAAACGGAACGAGTTGACGTTCTTGATCTCGCAGCGGGTGCCGAATTCAACCTGGCCTTTCGGACGGATCGACACGTTGCAGTCGCAACGCAGCGAGCCTTCGGCCATGTTGCCGTCGCAGATTCCGAGGTAACGCACCAGCGCGTGAACTGCCTTGACGTAAGCCACGGCTTCCTTGGCGCTGCGCATGTCCGGCTCGGAGACGATTTCCAGCAACGGCGTACCGGCACGGTTCAGGTCGATGCCGCTGGCGCCGCTGAACTCTTCGTGCAGGCTCTTGCCGGCGTCTTCTTCCAGATGCGCGCGGGTGATGCCGACACGTTTGACCGTGCCGTCTTCGAGGGCGATGTCCAGGTGGCCCTTGCCGACGATCGGCAATTCCATCTGGCTGATCTGGTAGCCCTTGGGCAGGTCCGGGTAGAAATAGTTTTTACGGGCGAACACGTTGTGCTGGCCGATCTCTGCGTCAATTGCCAGACCGAACATCACCGCCATGCGCACCGCTTCCTGGTTCAGCACCGGCAGTACGCCGGGCATGCCGAGGTCAACCAGGCTGGCCTGGGTGTTCGGCTCGGAACCGAAGGTGGTGGAACTACCGGAAAAGATTTTCGACCGGGTGGTGAGCTGGGTGTGAATCTCCAGCCCGATCACGACTTCCCATTGCATGTGTGTCTCCTCAGAAGCCGGTTGGGGTGCGGGTGTGCCAGTCAGTGTTCAGCTGGTACTGATGGGCAACATTTAGCAAGCGGCCTTCCTGGAAATACGGGGCGAGCAATTGCACGCCAACCGGCAGACCATCGACAAAACCTGCTGGCATGGACAAGCCAGGCAGACCCGCGAGGTTGGCGGTGATGGTGTAGACGTCTTCCAGGTACGCAGCGACCGGGTCGCTGTTCTTGGCGCCGAGCTTCCAGGCCGGGTTCGGCGTGGTTGGGCCGAGGATGATGTCGACCTCATTGAAGGCCGCCATGAAGTCGTTCTTGATCAAGCGACGAATCTTCTGCGCCTTCAGGTAGTAGGCGTCGTAGTAACCGGCGGACAGCGCATAGGCGCCAACCATGATCCGGCGCTGAACTTCCGGCCCGAAGCCTTCGCCACGGGAGCGCTTGTACAGGTCTTCGAGGTTTTTCGGGTCTTCGCAGCGATAGCCGAAACGCACGCCGTCAAAACGCGACAGGTTGGAAGAGGCTTCCGCCGGGGCGATCACGTAGTACGCAGGAATCGCGTGCTGCATGTTCGGCAGGCTGATTTCCTTGACCACGGCGCCGAGCTTTTTCAGCTCTTCAACGCTGGCCATGACCAGGTCGGCGATGCGTGGGTCGAGACCGGCGCTGAAATACTCTTTAGGTACGCCGATGCGCAGGCCTTGCAGCGAGCCGTTGAGACTGGCGCTGTAGTCCGGCACGGGTTCATCGATGCTGGTGGAGTCGTTCGGATCGAAGCCGGCCATGCCCTGCAGCAAGATCGCGCAGTCTTCGGCGGTGCGGGCCAATGGACCGCCCTGATCGAGACTGGACGCGTAAGCGATCATGCCCCAGCGCGAAACGCGACCGTACGTGGGTTTCAGACCGGTGAGGTTGGTCAGGGCCGCCGGCTGACGAATCGAACCGCCAGTGTCGGTGCCGGTCGCCGCAGGCAGCAGACGAGCGGCAACCGCAGCAGCCGAACCGCCGGACGAGCCGCCCGGAACGTATTCCAGGTTCCACGGGTTTTTCACCGCGCCGTAGTAACTCGACTCGTTGGCCGACCCCATGGCGAATTCGTCCATGTTGGTCTTGCCCAGGGTCACGGCCCCGGCAGCGGCCAGTTTGGCGACGACAGTGGCGTCGTACGGTGCCTTGAAGTTGTCGAGCATCTTCGAGCCGCAGCTGGTGCGAATGCCCTGGGTGCAAAACAGGTCCTTGTGGGCGATCGGCGCGCCGAGCAGGGCGCCGCTCTCACCATTGGCCCGACGAGCGTCAGCGGCTTTCGCCTGCGTCAGCGCCAGGTCCTCGGTGAGGCTGATGAAACTGTTGAGCTGTGGATCGAGCTGGGCGATGCGCGCCAGCAGGACTTTGGTCAGCTCTTCGGAGGAAAACTTTTTATCGGCGAGTCCGCGGGCGATCTCGGCCAGAGTCAATTGATGCATTGCAGGCTCTTTCCCTTTAGTCGATGACTTTCGGAACCAGGTACAGGCCGTTTTCGACCGCTGGTGCGATGGACTGGTAGGCCTCGCGGTTATTGGTCTCGGTCACGACGTCTGCACGCAGGCGCTGGCTGGCTTCCAGTGGGTGAGCCAGCGGTTCGATACCGTCGGTATTGACCGCCTGCATTTCGTCGACCAGCCCGAGAATGCTGTTGAGGGCCGAAGTGATGTGTGGAAGATCGGCATCATTGAGGCCAAGGCAGGCCAGATGAGCGATTTTTTCCACGTCGGAGCGTTCAAGCGCCATTGGGATTCTCCAGTGGAAAACAAAACGGACCGCGTCCGTGTGTTAGATTGTCGGAACACTACCGCACTTCTACGGTCATAAGGCCGCGATTGTGGGGCTTGGTGCACAGAAAAGCGGCCAATTTAACATATTGGCGCCTTGCCCAAAATCCCTGTCGTTGTTAGAGTTTGCCGCACTTTTTTACCCACGCGTTGCCTAGGGTCCTTTCCCCATGTTCAAGAAACTGCGTGGCATGTTTTCCAGCGATCTTTCCATTGACCTGGGCACTGCCAACACCCTTATTTACGTGCGCGAGCGCGGTATCGTCCTGAATGAGCCCTCCGTTGTGGCCATTCGGACACACGGTAACCAGAAAAGTGTCGTTGCTGTCGGCACCGAGGCCAAGCGCATGCTCGGCCGTACGCCGGGCAACATTGCTGCCATTCGTCCGATGAAGGACGGCGTGATCGCCGACTTCAGCGTGTGCGAAAAAATGCTGCAGTACTTTATCAACAAAGTTCACGAAAACAGCTTCCTGCAGCCCAGTCCTCGCGTGTTGATCTGCGTTCCATGCAAATCCACCCAGGTTGAGCGTCGTGCCATCCGTGAATCGGCCCTTGGCGCCGGTGCCCGTGAAGTGTTCCTGATCGAGGAGCCGATGGCCGCTGCGATCGGTGCCGGCCTGCCGGTTGAAGAAGCTCGCGGTTCGATGGTCGTGGATATCGGTGGCGGTACCACTGAAATCGCGCTGATCTCCCTGAACGGCGTGGTTTACGCCGAATCCGTACGCGTTGGCGGCGACCGTTTCGACGAAGCGATCATCACCTACGTACGTCGTAACTACGGCAGCCTGATCGGCGAATCCACCGCCGAGCGCATCAAGCAGGAAATCGGTACTGCCTACCCGGGCGGCGAAGTTCGCGAAGTCGATGTTCGTGGCCGTAACCTGGCCGAAGGCGTTCCGCGCGCATTCACCCTGAACTCCAACGAAGTGCTGGAAGCTCTGCAAGAGTCCCTGGCGACCATCGTTCAGGCCGTGAAAAGCGCCCTTGAGCAATCGCCTCCGGAACTGGCTTCCGACATCGCCGAGCGTGGCCTGGTATTGACCGGTGGTGGCGCCTTGCTGCGTGACCTGGACAAATTGCTGGCCCAGGAAACCGGTCTGCCGGTGATCGTTGCCGAAGACCCGCTGACCTGCGTTGCTCGCGGCGGTGGCCGTGCATTGGAAATGATGGATAAACACACCATGGACCTGCTTTCCAGCGAATAAGTCGCCGGATTGCCTCTATGCTGTTGAGCGCGCAGGCGGCACTTTGCGGTGCTGCCTGTTCGCGTTTATCTTCTGTCAGTCTGCATCCAGGCCGGATTGCTGCCACATGAATAAACAGAACTTTTGCCTGGAAGGAGCGGCTTATTAAACCGCTTTTCACCAAGGGCCCTTCACTGGGCGTGCGCCTGTTGGTGCTGGTCGTGCTATCGGTCGCGCTGATGGTGGTCGATGCCCGTTTCAGTCTGCTCAAGCCTGCACGCAGCCAGATGTCGCTGGTGCTGATGGACGCCTACTGGATCACTGACCTGCCTGGACGACTGTGGGAAGGTATTGCCAGTCAGTTCGGCAGCCGGACCGAGCTCGTCGCCGAAAACGAAAAACTCAAGACCGAGAACCTGCTGTTGCAGGGGCGCATGCAGAAGCTTGCCGCCCTGACCGAGCAGAACGTTCGGCTGCGCGAGTTGCTCAACTCCTCGGCCCTGGTCAACGAGAAGGTCGAAGTGGCCGAGTTGATCGGCATGGACCCCAACCCGTTCACCCATCGCATCATCATCAATAAAGGTGAGCGCGACGGCGTGGTCCTCGGTCAGCCGGTACTCGATGCCCGTGGCCTGATGGGCCAGGTGGTCGAGTTGATGCCCTACACCTCCCGCGTCTTGCTGCTGACCGATACCACCCACAGCATTCCGGTGCAGGTTAACCGCAACGGGTTGCGGGCGATTGCCAGCGGCACCGGCAACCCGGAACGTCTCGAATTGCGGCATGTGGCCGATACCGCCGACATCAAGGAAGGCGATTTGCTGGTCAGCTCCGGCCTCGGTCAGCGGTTCCCGGCCGGTTATCCGGTGGCGACGGTCAAGGAAGTCATTCACGATTCCGGCCAGCCGTTCGCCATTGTCCGCGCCATTCCGACCGCTGCCTTGAACCGCAGCCGTTACCTGCTGCTGGTGTTCAGCGACAACCGTACGGCCGAAGAGCGCGCCAACGATGCCGCCCAGGCTCAGGAAAGCCTGGATGCACAGGGCGGTGGCCCGATCATTCCGGCGACAGTTCCGAAACTGGTCAACCCGGTAGCCCCCGCTGCACCGGCCGCCGCACCGGCAGCTCCTGCCACGGTGGCGCCCGCGGCCACTGCGCCAGCCAAGCCAGTCACCACGCCAGCCAAGCCAACCACCACGCCAGCCAAGCCTGCGGCCACGCATCCTGCGGCGGCTAAACCGCCAGCGGCGCAACCCGCTGCCGCGAAGCCTGCCGCCAAACCGCCAGTCTCCGCGCCGGCCACTCCAGTGGGGAGAGAATAATGGGCGGTGTAAAAGCATCCCGAAACGGCTGGATAGTCTGGCTGACGTTCGCCGTCGGTCTGCTGCTGAGCGTTTCGCCTCTGCCGCAATTCATGGAAATCCTGCGCCCGCTGTGGCTGGCCTTGTTGCTGGCATTCTGGGCGTTGAACCTGCCGCAGACCGTCGGGATGGTGACGGCGTTTTGTCTGGGGCTGGCTGAAGACGTGCTCTACGGCACTTTGCTTGGGCAGAACGCCTTGATCCTGACCCTCATCACCTACCTGGTGCTGGCGCTGCAGCAACGTCTGCGGATGTTTCCGATGTGGCAACAGAGCCTGGTGATCCTGGTGATCTTCGGCCTCGCCCAGCTTGTACAACTATGGCTCAGTGCCTTGACCGGCAATCGTCAGCCGACGCTGGCGCTGGTGCTGCCGGCACTGGTCAGCGCGTTGCTCTGGCCCTGGATCAGTTTCGGTTTGCGCGGATTGCGTCGACGCTACAAAATCAATTGATTCGCTCAGGCATTAGACAGGGAGAGGTCTTGATGAAACGGTTGTACCTCGCCTCTGGCTCGCCGCGTCGGCGTGAATTACTCACGCAGATCGGCGTTCCGTTCTCCGCCGTGAGTGCGGACATCGATGAAACTCCTTTAGCTCAAGAATCCCCATCGGCCTATGTCGAGCGCCTGGCGCGCGACAAGGCCGAGGCCGGGCGCGGCGTCGTCGTGTCTGACGAACCGTTCTGCGTGCTCGGCGCCGATACCGCCGTGGTACAGGGCGGAAAAATTCTCGGCAAACCGGTTGATCAAGCGGATGCGTGCGCCATGCTGATGATGTTGTCAGGGTGTGAGCATGAGGTCCTGACCGCGATCGCAGTGCTCGATGGCGAACGCTGCGAGTCCCGGGTTGTCACCAGTCGGGTGCGATTTCGTGCTATCAGTCGTGATGAAGCCGCGGCCTACTGGGCCAGCGGCGAACCACGGGACAAGGCGGGCGGTTATGGCATTCAAGGACTGGGTGCGGTGTTTGTCGCCGGACTCAATGGAAGTTATTCAGCGGTAGTCGGACTACCGCTTTGCGAAACAGCGGAACTGCTCGGCCATTTCGGCATACCCTGTTGGCAACCCCGGAACGCGCTTTAAGCGTCGTCCTGAACAGATGCGGCCATTATCGTGAACATGCCTGAACGAGACCCTGCCATGAGTGAAGAGATCCTGATCAACATCACGCCGATGGAATCGCGCGTGGCGGTGGTCGAAAACGGTGTCCTGCAAGAGGTCCATGTCGAGCGCACACAAAAGCGCGGGATCGTCGGCAACATCTATAAAGGCAAAGTCGTGCGGGTATTGCCGGGGATGCAGGCGGCATTCGTCGATATCGGCCTGGATCGTGCCGCGTTCATTCATGCGTCGGAAATTTCCCTGCGCGAAGGCCCGGCGGTCGAGAGCATCAGTGCACTGGTGCACGAAGGCCAGAGCCTGGTGGTGCAAGTGACCAAGGACCCGATCGGCTCCAAAGGCGCACGCCTGACCACTCAGCTGTCGATCCCTTCGCGTTACCTGGTGTACATGCCACGCACGGCCCATGTCGGCATTTCCCTGAAGATCGAAGACGAGGCCGAGCGCGAGCGACTCAAGCAAGTGGTCACTGATTGCGTGGCCAAGGAAGGGATCAAGGAAGCCGGCGGTTTCATTCTGCGCACCGCAGCCGAAGGTGCCGGCGCGGATGAAATCCTCATGGACATCCGCTACCTGCGAAGGCTCTGGGATCAGATCAGTGCCCAGATCAAAACCATCAGCGCGCCCAGCGTGATCTACGAAGACCTCGGTCTGGCGCTACGCACCCTGCGTGATCTGGTGAGCCCGAAAATCGAGAAGATCCGTATCGACTCCCGGGAAACCTTCCAGAAAACCACGCAATTCGTCGCCGAATTGATGCCTGAGATTGCCGACCGTCTGGAGCATTACCCGGGCGAGCGGCCGATTTTTGACCTGTATGGCGTCGAAGACGAAATCCAGAAGGCTCTCGAGCGCAAGGTCCCGCTCAAGTCCGGCGGTTACCTGGTGGTCGACCCGGCTGAAGCCATGAGCACCATCGACGTCAACACCGGGGCGTTCGTCGGCCATCGCAACCTCGAAGAAACCATCTTCAAGACCAACCTCGAAGCCGCGACAGCCATCGCTCGTCAATTGCGCCTGCGCAACCTCGGCGGAATCATCATCATCGACTTCATCGACATGGAAGATGAAGAACACCAGCGCCAGGTGTTGCGCACGCTCGAAAAGCAACTGGAGCGCGATCACGCCAAGACCAACATCATCGGTATCACCGAACTGGGCCTGGTGCAGATGACCCGCAAGCGCACCCGTGAAAGCCTTGAGCAGGTGTTGTGCGAGCCGTGCAACGCCTGTCAGGGGCGCGGCAAGCTCAAGACCCCGGAAACCGTTTGCTACGAAATCTTCCGCGAAATCCTGCGTGAAGCACGCGCCTATCAGGCAGAAGGCTATCGTGTATTGGCAAACCAGAAAGTGGTGGACCGCCTGCTCGACGAAGAGTCGGGCAACGTCGCCGAGCTGGAAGGGTTTATCGGGCGCACCATCCGCTTTCAGGTCGAAACCATGTATTCCCAGGAACAATACGACGTGGTGCTGCTCTGAAGCCTATTGTTTTGATTGTTCGAGAATGGCTGGCCTCAGCTTTTTGCAAAACTTTTGCCATGGGGGCCACCTGACATGGACCGTCTGACACGCATTTTGGCCGCACTGACCCGCTGGGGTCTGGGCCTGTGCGCGTTGGTTTTGGTGTTGATGGCGCTCTACGTCAGCCTCGGACGGGAGCTGACGCCGTTAGTCGCCGAGTACCGTGCCGACATCGAAACCAAAGCCAGCGATGCCTTGGGCATGTCGTTGCAGATCGGCGAGCTCGAAGGCAACTGGAGTGGATTCGCCCCCATACTGATGGCGCACGACGTGACGGTCGGTGAGGGCGCCAATGCCTTGCACCTGGATCAGGTGCGTGCGGTGCCGGACCTTTGGGCCAGTCTTCTGGCGCGACAGGTACGCATCGCTCATCTGGAACTCAGCGGCCTGAAGATCAGCGTCAAGGAGGGTAACGACGGTCAATGGGCACTGGAAGGTTTGCCCGTGCAACAGGATCAACCAACCGATCCGGAACAGCTGCTCAATCGTATGCAGATGATCCAGCAACTGTCGGTGCTCGACAGTCAGGTGACTTTGCAGCCGTTTGCACAGTCGCCGCTGACCCTGACCTACGTCGGCCTCAATCTGAAAACCGGGGCGTCACGGCAGCGGCTCGACGCGCGGCTGACGCTGCCTGACGGGCAGCCGGTGGCGATGAGTTTGCGCACCCGCATTCGTGCCAGTCAATGGCAGGACAGTG
The DNA here is from genome assembly GCF_003050925.1 of Pseudomonas sp. GV085. Lineage (GTDB taxonomy): Bacteria > Pseudomonadota > Gammaproteobacteria > Pseudomonadales > Pseudomonadaceae > Aquipseudomonas. The sequence goes on from NZ_QAOV01000009.1 coordinate 103,300, forward strand.
AAGCCGAGGTCTACCTGAGCCTGCCGCAAAGCGACTGGTCGAAATGGTTGCCCGAGCGAGTGACCCAAGAGTGGAGTTTCTCTGAGATCAAAGCCGGCGGCGAGTTTTGGCTGACCTGGGGCAAAGGTGCCCTGCAAAGTGCTGCGGTGCGTTTGAATGCACCACAACTCAAGGGTGCCTACGCCGAGCGCAAGCAGATCCAGATCAACAATCTGGCCCTGAACGGCTACTTCCAGCGCAGTGCCGAAGGCGCGTCGGTGATTCTCGATTCCCTGGCGATGAACCTTGGTGAGACCCGCTGGGAAACGCATTTGCAACTCAAGCAAAACGCGGCCACTGATAAAACCGAAGAGCTCTGGCGCTTGCAAGCCGACCGGGTCGATCTCACTCCGCTGACCCCGCTGCTCAACGCTCTGGCGCCGTTGCCAGAAGGTTTTGCCACGGTCGTCGAGCGGCTCAAAGTCACGGGCAGCCTGCGTAACGTGCTGGTCGACTTGCGCCCCAATGCCATAGACGACAGCAAGTTCGGCTTTGCCGCCAATCTCGACCAGGTAGGCTTCGATGCCTATCACGGTGCGCCGGCGGCGCGAAATGTCAGCGGCAGCATCAGTGGTGACCTGGGGCGCGGCGAATTGCGCATGGACAGCAAGGATTTCATGCTGCATCTGGACCCTATTTTCGCCAAGCCATGGCAGTACATTCAGGCCAATGCGCGGCTGACCTGGAAGCTCGATAAAGAAGGTTTCACCCTGATCGCGCCATACCTGAAGGTGCTGGGCGAGGAAGGCAAGATCGCCGGCGACTTCCTGATTCGCCTGCATTTCGATCACACCCAGGAAGACTACATGGACCTGCGGGTTGGCATGGTGGACGGAGACGGTCGCTACACCGCCAAGTACTTGCCGACAGTCCTCAGCCCGGCGCTGGACGAATGGCTGCGTACCGCAATTCTCAAGGGCGCGGTGGACCAAGGCTTCTTCCAGTATCAAGGGTCGCTCAACCATGGTGCCGCAGACGAGGATCGCAGCATCAGCCTGTACTTCAAGGTTCACGATGCCGAACTGGCCTTCCAGCCGGGCTGGCCCCATGTCAGCAAGGTCAGCGGCGATGTGTTTGTCGAAGACAGTGGCGTGCGGATTCTGGCCAGCAAGGGCCAGTTGCTCGATACCCAGGTCAACGATGTTTACGTCAACATTCCCCATGTGCCTGCCGGGCAGAACGTTCATTTGTTCCTCGATGGCGGATTTGCCGGCGGTTTGGGCGATGGCCTGAAAATCCTCCAGGAAGCGCCAATCGGTACCGGGGCAACCTTTGCCGGGTGGGAAGGCGAGGGTGATCTGCAAGGCAAGTTGAAGCTGGATATCCCGCTGGCCAAAGGCGAGGAGCCGAAGATCCTCGTCGATTTCAAGACCGCCAAGGCACGCTTGAAACTGGCTGAACCTGTGCTGGAGCTGACCCAGCTCAAAGGTGATTTCCGTTTCGACAGTGCCAAGGGCCTGAGTGGACAGAGCATCAGCGCACGGGCGTTCGACAAGCCGGTCACCGCACAGATTTTTGCCGACGGCAGCCCGGGCAAGCTCAATACCCGGGTGACCGCGTCGGGCCAGGTCGAGGTCAGGAAACTGACCGACTGGCTGAAGGTGACCCAGCCTCTGCCGGTGAGTGGCGTGATCCCTTATCAACTGCAACTGACCCTCAATGACGCCGACAGCCAATTGCTGGTCAATTCCAACCTCAAGGGCGTAGCCGTCGATTTGCCTGCACCGTTCGGCATGGCCGCCGATGCCGGGCGCGACACAACGTTCCGCATGACCTTGCAGGGCGACGAACGGCGTTATTGGGTCAACTACGGGGACCTGGCGGGTTTCACGTTTGCGGCCCCGGCCAGCAATTTCGCTGACGGTCGCGGGGAATTGTTCCTCGGTTCCGGCGAAGCCGTGTTGCCTGGCGCCAAAGGCCTGCGGATACGGGGCGTACTGTCGGAACTGGACGTTGGCCCGTGGAAAGATCTGGCGGATAAATACGCCGGAGAGGATCCCGGCGGCAGCGCCAGGCAATTGCTCAGCGGCGCGGACTTCAAAGTGGACAAGCTTAGCGGTATCGGCACCACGCTCGACCAGGCCTCGATTCAGCTGGCGCGCAAGCCTTCCGCCTGGGCGCTGCAACTCGACAGCCAGCAGATCAAGGGCAGTGCCAATCTGCCCGATGCGAAAGCCACGCCAATCACGATCAATCTGCAAACCGTGCGCCTGCCCGCACCGGACCCGGCCGTGCTGGCCGATGAAAACTCGCCGGATCCGCTGGCGTCGGTGGACCCGACGAAAATCCCCGCGATGGACATCACCATCAATCAGTTATTCCAGGGCCAGGATCTGGTGGGGGGCTGGTCGCTGAAGATTCGTCCTACGCCCAAGGGCATCGTGTTCAACTCGCTGGACCTGGGCCTCAAGGGCCTACTGTTGGTGGGCAGCGGTGGTTGGGAAGGCGTGCCTGGCGCCAGCAACAGCTGGTACAAGGGACGCATCAGCGGCAAGAACCTGGCCGATGTGCTCAAGGGCTGGGGGTTCGCGCCGAGCGTCACCAGCCGGGACTTTTATATGGATGTCGATGGCCGCTGGCCCGGCTCGCCAGCCTGGGTGGCGACCAAACGCTTCTCCGGCTCGCTCGATGCGACGCTCAATCAGGGCCAGTTCGTCGAGGTCGAAGGCAGTGCCCAGGCGTTGCGGGTATTTGGTTTGCTCAACTTCAACTCCATCGGCCGGCGCCTGCGCCTGGACTTCTCCGACCTGTTCGGCAAAGGTCTGAGTTATGACCGGGTCAAGGGGCTGCTGGTTGGGACCAATGGCGTATATGTCACCCGTGAGCCGATCCGGCTGACCGGCCCGTCGAGCACCATCGAACTCGACGGCACGTTGAACATGGTGGCCGATCAGATCGATGCGAAACTGCTTGTGACCTTGCCGGTGACCAATAACCTGCCGATTGCCGCACTGATCGTCGGTGCACCCGCGGTCGGCGGGGCACTGTTCCTGATCGACAAGCTGATCGGCGACCGGGTCTCCCGTTTCGCCAGTGTGAAGTACACGGTCCAAGGGCCGTGGAAAGAACCGAAAATCACCTTCGACAAGGCTTTTTGAGGTCCTTTTTCAAAAGGCACTCGGCAAGTCTATGGAGTAGCATGGCCGCATACGATTCCAGGAGTGCGCCATGTCTGTAGCGGTGATTCAAATGGTCAGCCAGAGCGATGTGCTGGCTAATCTGGCCCAGGCCCGTCGACTGCTCGAGCAAGCGGCCGCCGGTGGTGCGAAGCTTGCGGTATTGCCGGAAAACTTCGCCGCCATGGGCCGGCGCGACGTTGCCGACATCGGGCGCGCCGAAGCCTTGGGCGAAGGCCCGATCCTGCCCTGGTTGAAACAGACCGCACGCGACCTCAAGTTATGGATTGTGGCCGGCACGTTGCCGTTGCCGCCGGTGGATCAGCCGGCGGCGAAAGCCCATGCCTGTTCGTTGCTGGTCGATGACCAGGGCGATACGGTGGCGCGCTACGACAAGCTGCACCTGTTCGATGTGGACGTGGCGGACAATCGTGGCCGTTATCGTGAATCCGATGACTATGCTTATGGCAACGCAGTGGTCGTGGCGGACACGCCCGTCGGCCGGGTTGGCCTGACGGTCTGCTATGACCTGCGCTTTCCCGAGCTGTACAGTGAATTGCGCGCGGCCGGCGCGGAACTGATTACTGCCCCTTCGGCCTTCACCGCGGTGACCGGCGCGGCGCATTGGGATGTGCTGATACGTGCGCGGGCCATCGAGACGCAATGTTATGTGCTCGCGGCCGCCCAAGGTGGGACGCATCCGGGGCCGCGGGAAACCTTTGGCCATGCCGCCATCGTCGACCCATGGGGGCGTGTGCTGGCGCAAAAGGATCAAGGTGAGGCCGTACTGCTGGCCGAACGCGACAGCAGCGAACAGGCGTCCATCCGGGCGCGGATGCCGGTGTCCAGTCACCGGCGATTTTTCTCGCAGGGCGCCCAGCGACCTGCATCAGAACGACGAATTTAAGGCGTAAAGCATATGAGCGAGTTGTTGTCCTCAGTCAGTGAACACCTGCTGGCGCCCGGTGGCGTCACGATCGAGAGCCTGCAAGGCGTGCTCGGCGATCTGGCCGGGCCGGGCATCGATGCGGCCGACCTGTATTTCCAGGGGCAGATCTCCGAGTCCTGGGCGCTGGAAGACGGCATCGTCAAGGAAGGCAGTTTCAACCTTGACCAGGGTGTCGGCGTGCGTGCGCAATCGGGCGAAAAAACCGGTTTTGCCTACAGCAATGCCATTACTCTTGAAGCCCTGGGCGCGGCGGCGCGGGCCGCCCGTTCGATCTCCCGCGCTGGCCAGAATGGCACCGTACAGGCATTCACCAGCCAGGACGTCGCACAATTGTATGCGCCGGACAATCCGCTGGAAGTGCTGACCCGCGCCGAGAAAGTCGATTTGCTCAAGCGAGTCGACGCCGCGACCCGCGCCCTCGACCCACGCATCCAGCAAGTCACCGTGAGCATGGCCGGTGTCTGGGAGCGGATTCTGGTGGCTTCCACCGACGGCGGTCTGGCGGCGGATGTGCGGCCACTGGTGCGTTTCAATGTCAGCGTGATCGTCGAACAGAACGGTCGCCGCGAGCGCGGTGGCCATGGCGGTGGCGGTCGGACCGATTACCGTTACTTCCTCGGCGAAGACCGCGCCATGGGCTATGCCCGTGAAGCGTTGCGTCAGGCACTGGTCAACCTTGAAGCCATTCCGGCGCCGGCCGGTACCTTGCCGGTGGTGCTCGGTTCCGGTTGGTCGGGTGTGCTGCTGCATGAAGCCGTCGGTCATGGTCTGGAAGGCGACTTCAACCGCAAGGGCAGTTCGGCTTATAGCGGGCGCATGGGCGAGATGGTCGCATCGAAGCTTTGCACCATTGTCGATGATGGCACCCTGGCCGGTCGCCGTGGTTCATTGAGTGTCGATGACGAAGGCACGCCGACCGAGTGCACCACGCTGATCGAAAACGGCGTGCTCAAAGGCTACATGCAGGACAAGCTCAACGCGCGCCTGATGGGCGTGGCGCGAACCGGTAACGGCCGTCGCGAATCTTACGCGCACCTGCCGATGCCGCGCATGACCAACACCTACATGCTCGCCGGCGAAAGCGACCCGGCGGAAATCATCGCCTCGGTGAAGCGCGGCATCTACTGCGCCAACCTGGGTGGCGGTCAGGTGGACATCACCAGCGGCAAGTTCGTGTTCTCCACCAGCGAGGCGTACCTGATCGAGGACGGCAAGATCACCGCTCCGGTCAAGGGCGCAACCCTGATCGGCAACGGGCCGGAAGCCATGAGCAAGGTGTCGATGGTCGGTAATGACCTGTCGCTGGACAGCGGCGTGGGCACGTGTGGCAAGGATGGGCAATCGGTGCCGGTGGGTGTCGGCCAGCCAACGCTGAAGATTGATGCGATCACCGTGGGTGGCACGGGCGCATAAGGATGAAGACATCCTCTGTAGGGGCTGCCGAAGGCTGCTCCTACAGGGGATTGGCGTTACTCAGCGCAGACCGCGTTGAGTCTCGTCCAGCTCACGGATGTACTTGAAGATTTTACGGCTGGCAGCAGGAGGTTTGTTTTGCGCAACCTCATGCTGGGCCTGACGGATCAGGGAGCGCAATTGCTGGCGGTCCGCGTCCGGGTAGTCGACGACGAATTTTTCCAGAACGGCATCGTCGCCGGCAATCAGACGATCGCGCCAGCGTTCCAGGTTATGGAAGCGTTCGTTGTATTGACGGGTGGAGGCATCGAGTTGATCGAGCAAAACCAGAATGGCGGCAGTGTCCTGATCGCGCATCAGTTTGCCGATGAACTGAAGGTGCCGTTTACGCGCGATGTTCGCGGTGTGCTTGGGCGCATCGGCCAGAGCCCGACGCATTCCGTCGGTCAAGGGCAGTTTTGCCAGCAAGTCAGGCTTGAGTGTTGTAAGGCGCTCGCCAAGGTCAACCAGAGCATGCAGCTCGCGTTTGACCTGGGATTTGCTTTTTTCTCCCGTATCGAGGGAGTCGTCGTAAGAATCAACCATGGTGGCCGTCCGCAAAGAAACGCCGCCATGATAACCAGTCGGGGGCCGCTTGTCCGGCCCGGTCGCTCGATGACCGTTACCGAAAGCAGAATTTGAGTGGAGAACAGCATGAGTGCAGTTGAAAGCGTCGGCCCACAAGCGTTGCCGGCACTGCAGGAGCAAGTCGAGCAGATCATCGCTGAAGCCAGGCGCCAAGGGGCCAGCGCCTGTGAAGTGGCGGTGTCACTGGAGCAGGGCTTGTCGACCACGGTGCGCCAGCGTGAAGTCGAAACGGTAGAATTCAACCGCGATCAGGGTTTTGGCATCACCTTGTACGTCGGTCAGCGCAAAGGTTCGGCGAGCACGTCGGCCAGTGGTCCGGAAGCGATTCGCGAAACCGTCGCCGCTGCACTGGCCATCGCCAAGCACACTTCGGAAGACGAAGCCTCGGGCCTGGCAGATGCCGCACTGATGGCCCGTGATATTCAGGATTTTGACCTGTTCCACCAATGGGACATCACTCCGGAGCAGGCCATCGAGCAGGCTCTGGCCTGTGAGGCCGCGGCGTTTGCCGCCGACAGCCGAATCAAGAACGCTGACGGCACCACCCTCAGCACCCATCAGGGTTGCCGCGTTTATGGCAACAGCCACGGGTTTATCGGCGGTTACGCATCGACTCGTCACAGCTTGAGCTGCGTGATGATCGCCGAAGCGGACGGCCAGATGCAGCGCGATTACTGGTACGACGTGAACCGCCAGGGCAATCTGCTCGCCGACCCGGTCAGCATCGGCCAGCGTGCCGCACAACGGGCGGCGAGCCGTCTGGGCGCGCGGCCGGTGCCGACTTGCGAGGTGCCGGTGCTGTTTTCCGCCGAGTTGGCCGGGGGCCTGTTCGGCAGTTTCCTGTCGGCGATTTCCGGCGGTAGCCTGTATCGCAAGTCGTCGTTCCTTGAAGGCACACTGGGCCAGAAGCTGTTTCCGGAATGGCTGACCATCGACGAGCGTCCGCACTTGATGCGAGCCTTGGGCAGCGCGGCGTTCGATGGCGATGGCCTGGCAACCTACGCCAAACCGTTCGTCGAAAAAGGCGAGTTGGTGTCGTACATCCTCGGTACCTACTCCGGCCGCAAGCTCGGCATGCCAAGTACGGCCAACGCCGGCGGCGTGCACAACCTGTTCGTCACCCATGGTGATGAAGACCAGGCGGCCTTGCTGCGGCGCATGGGACGCGGACTGTTGGTCACCGAGTTGATGGGCCAGGGGCTGAACATGGTCACCGGCGATTATTCCCGGGGCGCGGCGGGTTACTGGGTCGAGAACGGCGAAATCCAGTTCGCGGTCCAGGAAGTGACCATCGCCGGCAACATGCGCGATATGTTCAAGCAGATCGTGGCCGTGGGTAACGATCTGGAACTGCGCAGCAACATTCGCACGGGTTCCGTGCTGATCGAGCGGATGACGGTGGCGGGTAGCTAAACTTCGTCGTTACACAAAAAAGGCGCGCCACCCATCCGGGTGGCGCGCCTTTTTTTGATGTTTATTCGCCTTCGTCGAAGTAGCGATTGATCAGGTCTACCAGCGCGTCCATCGCTTCCTGTTCCTGCTCGCCTTCAGTGCTCAGGTGGATTTTGGTGCCCTTACCGGCAGCGAGCATCATCATGGCCATGATGCTTTTGCCATCTACTGTGGATTCAGGTGTGCGTCCTACCCTGATCGTGCAGTCCTTGAACTGGCCGGCGACCCCGACGAATTTTGCAGAAGCACGGGCATGCAGGCCCAGCTTGTTGATGATTTCGATTTCCCGAGCAGGCATCGCGATGTGAATCCTTTAGCTGAGGTCGCGGTGGCGAACCTGGACGTTCTTCAGGGATTTTTGCAGCGCCTGCCCCAGACGCTCGGTCAGGTAGACGGAGCGGTGATGTCCGCCAGTGCAGCCAATGGCAATGGTGACGTAGGCGCGGTTGCTGGCGGCAAAACGAGGCAGCCACTTTAGCAGGTATGTGGAAATGTCCTGGAACATCTCTTCGACATCCGGCTGTGCCGCCAGGTAATCGGCAACCGGTTGATCGAGCCCGGACTGCTCGCGCAATTCCGGTTTCCAGTAAGGGTTGGGCAGGCAACGCACATCGAATACCAGGTCGGCGTCCACCGGCATGCCACGTTTGAACCCGAAGGATTCTACCAGGAACGCAGTGCCCGGCTCGGGCTGATTCAACAGACGCAGTTTGATGGCGTCGCGCAGCTGGTACAGGTTCAGGCTGGTGGTGTTGATCTTGAGATCGGCGAGGTCGGCAATCGGCCCGAGCAGGTCGCTCTCGACGCTGATGGCTTCGGCCAGCGAGCGGTTGGCGTTGGTCAGGGGGTGGCGTCGGCGGGTTTCCGAGAAGCGCTTGAGCAAGGTTTCTTCGTCGGCATCCAGGTACAGCACATCGCACTGGATGTGGCGGTTGCGGACTTCTTCGAGCAGCTCGGGGAAGCGTGACAGGTGGCTGGGCAGGTTGCGCGCGTCAATGGAAACGGCGACCAGCGGCTGTAGCAGCTCGGTATGAATCAAGGCTCGTTCGGCCAGTTCCGGCAGCAGACCGGCAGGCAGATTGTCGATGCAGTAGTAGCCGTTGTCCTCAAGAACGTCGAGGGCGGTACTTTTACCTGAGCCGGAGCGGCCACTGACGATGATCAAGCGCATGATTACTGACCGTTCTGCTCGTCCAGGACAACCTGATACAGGGTTTCGTTGCTTGCAGCATTACGCAGTTTATCGCGAACTTCCTTGCGGTCGAGCATGCTGGCGATCTGTCGCAGCAGCTCAAGGTGCGCATCGGTGGCAGCCTCCGGGACCAGCAATACGAACAACAGGTCAACCGGCGCGCCGTCGATGGCGTCGAAGTCGATAGGGGCGTCCAGGTGCATCAATGCGCTGATGGGTGAAACACAGCCCTTGAGACGGCAGTGTGGAATAGCGATCCCGTTGCCAAAACCGGTGGAGCCGAGTTTTTCACGGGCAATCAGCGCCTCGAAGACATCTTGCATCTCCAGGGCCGGCACTTCGCGGGCGATCAGATTGGCAATTTGTTCGAGGGCTTTCTTTTTACTGCCTCCCGGCACGTTCACCAGGGAACGGCCGGGGGTCAGGATACTTTCAAGTCGGATCATGGGTTGGGAGTGTTAACGACCGGTTGCGCCCTGGAGGAGGCTCTGGGTCTTTTCCTTATGCTTTTTGAGTTGTTTATCCAGCTTGTCGGTGAGTGCGTCGATCGCGGCGTACATATCGGTATGTTCCGCGTTGGCGACCACTTCATTTCCGGGAATATGCAGCGTGGCTTCGATTTTCTGCTTCAGTTTTTCGACGGTCATCGTGACCTGCACATTAGTGATCCTGTCGAAATGTCGCTCCAATCGTTCGAGTTTTTCGCCGATGTAGGTGCGAAGAGGTTCGGTCACTTCCAGTTGGTGTCCACTGATGTTGACTTGCATACAGCTTCTCCTTCGTTGCCAGTGCATAAAGCGGCAGATCAGATGATCTGCCACTGGAACGCTGTGGCGTGGCCCTACATCAACCGCTTGCGTTCGCTCGAAGGCGCGATCCCGAGGGATTCGCGGTACTTGGCGACGGTGCGGCGAGCCACCTGAATGCCTTGTGCCTCCAGTAAACCAGCGATCTTGCTGTCACTCAATGGCTTTTTCTGATTTTCCGCGGCAACCAGTTTTTTGATGATCGCGCGGATCGCCGTGGACGAGCATTCGCCGCCTTCGGAGGTGCTGACGTGACTGGAGAAAAAGTACTTCAGTTCATAAATGCCCCGGGGGGTGTGCATGAACTTCTGGGTGGTCACCCGTGAAATCGTCGACTCATGCATGCCGACCGCTTCGGCGATGTCATGCAGGACCAGCGGCTTCATGGCTTCGTCGCCATATTCGAGGAAACCACGCTGATGCTCGACGATCTGGGTGGCAACCTTCATAAGGGTTTCATTACGGCTCTGCAGGCTCTTGATGAACCAGCGGGCCTCCTGCAACTGATTGCGCATGAACGTGTTGTCGGCGCTGGTGTCGGCGCGGCGCACGAAACCGGCGTACTGGGCGTTGACCCGCAGCCGTGGCACCGACTCCTGATTGAGCTCCACCAGCCAGCGCTCGTTGTCCTTGCGCACGATAACGTCAGGAACGACATACTCGGCTTCGGCGGACTCGATCTGCGAACCCGGGCGCGGGTTGAGGCTCTGGACCAGCTCGATGACCTGGCGGAGTTCATCTTCCTTGAGCTTCATGCGGCGCATCAGCTGGCTATAGTCGCGGCTGCCAAGCAAGTCGATGTAATCGGTGACCAGACGCTTGGCCTCAGCCAGCCAAGGGGTCTTGGCGGGTAACTGGCGCAATTGCAGCAGCAGGCATTCGCCCAGGTTGCGGGCGCCGATGCCGGCGGGCTCGAATTGCTGGATGCGGTGCAGGACCGCTTCGATTTCGTCCAGTTCGATGTCCAGTTCCGGATCGAAGGCGTCGAGGATTTCCTCGAGGGTTTCGTCCAGGTAGCCCTGGTTGTTGATGCAGTCGATCAGGGTCACGGCGATCAGGCGATCGGTGTCGGACATCGGGGCCAGGTTCAGTTGCCACAGCAAGTGGCTTTGCAGGCTTTCGCCGGCCGAGGTGCGGGTGGTGAAGTCCCACTCGTCGTCGTCATTGCTGGGCAGGCTGCTGGCGCTGGTCTGGTAAACGTCTTCCCACGCGGTGTCGACGGGGAGTTCGTTGGGGATGCGCTCGTTCCAGTCACCCTCATCGAGGTTATCGACCGTCGGGGCGCTTTCCTGGTAGGAAGGTTCCTGGATGTCGGTGTTGGGCTTCTGTTCGGCGTTGTCGGCCAAGGGGTCGGTGTTATCGAAGTCGTCGCCTTCTTCCTGGCGTTCGAGCATCGGATTGGACTCCAGGGCCTCCTGGATTTCCTGTTGCAGGTCCAGGGTCGACAATTGGAGCAGGCGGATAGCCTGTTGCAGCTGCGGTGTCATCGTCAGCTGCTGGCCCATTCTCAAGACTAGCGATGGTTTCATGGCAGGGGCTTAACACCTTATTCGCCGGCGCACACGCGCCATCCACTACAGAGCGCCGGGGCGCCAAACTTAAGCAAATTATATGCCTGAAACTGAAGGGTTTGCCTAGAGCGCTGTAACAATAAAAAAGAGTTGATTTTTTATCGAGACAAGCGCTTGTCGACTGCTCTGGCGTCTCGGTGTCTTACAGGCGGAATTCGTGGCCCAGGTACACTTCCTTCACCAGGTCGTTGGCCAGGATGGTTTCAGCGTCGCCTTCGGCGATCAGTTGGCCGTCGTTGACGATGTAGGCGGTTTCGCAGATATCCAGGGTTTCACGAACGTTGTGGTCGGTGATCAGCACGCCAATGCCCTTGGCCTTGAGGTGGTGAATGATCTGCTTGATGTCCCCGACCGAAATCGGGTCCACGCCGGCGAAGGGTTCGTCGAGGAGGATGAATTTCGGGTTGGTGGCCAGGGCTCGGGCGATTTCCACGCGACGGCGCTCACCGCCGGACAGGCTCATGCCGAGGTTGTCGCGGATGTGGCTGATGTGGAATTCCTGCAGCAGGCTTTCCAGTTCCTTGCGACGACCGGCCTTGTCGAGTTCCTTGCGGGTCTCGAGGATGGCCATGATGTTGTCGGCCACCGACAGTTTGCGGAAGATCGATGCTTCTTGCGGCAGGTAGCCGATACCGGCCTTTGCGCGACCGTGCATCGGCTGGTGGCTGACGTCCAGGTCATCGATCAGGACGCGGCCCTGGTCGGCTTGCACCAGGCCGACGATCATGTAGAAGCAGGTGGTCTTGCCGGCGCCGTTCGGGCCAAGCAGGCCGACGATCTGACCGCTGTCGATAGACAGGCTGACGTCGCGCACGACCTGGCGGCTCTTGTAGCTCTTGGCCAGATGCTGAGCTTTCAGAGTTGCCATTACCGGGCCTTATTCTCGTCGGTTTTTTTCTTCGGCTGGATCACCATGTCGATACGCGGACGTGCCTCGGTGACCTTGCTGCCCGTGGCGCGACCGGCGCTGGCGAGCTTCTTGACCGTGTCGTAGACGATTTTTTCGCCCTGGGTGACGTTGTTGTCCTTGTCGACAACTTTGGCCTTGTCGATCAGTACGACCCGGTTTTGCGCGGCGTGATACTGGATCGTCACGCCCCAGCCCTGGACAGGCTTGGTATCGCCAGCGGTTTGCAGTTGCTCGAAGTACGCCAGGTTGCCCACCGAGGTCACTACGTCGATGTCGCCAGTCGGGGTGCGGGTGATGGTCACGGTGTTGCCGGTCACCTTCATCGAGCCCTGGGTGATGATCACGTCACCCTTATAGGTGGCTATACCTTGCTTGTCGTCCAGTTGGGCATCGTCGGCCTGAATGCGGATAGGCTGCTGTTGATCTTCCGGCAGAGCCCAGGCGCTCACGCTTCCCAGTGCTGCGCCCAGACTGAGCAAAATCGGGAGGGTTTTAACGAGCCTCATACTGTCCTCTTACGTTCGATAGCAGGTGTATCCTGCTTTCTTTCAAATACGCTTTCATTCCCTTGCCAGTCGATACACCGCCAGCGCCGTCGATTCTAACGTCTTGCTCGGTCTGCGCATATTGCTGCTGCGGGAACACGGTCATGCGGGTGCTGGTGATCAGGGTCTTGCGGTTTTTCTCGTCGAAGCGCGTGATGCGCACGTCATCGATCAGTTCGACCTGTGTGCCATCAGGGTTGACCTCGCCGTGCAAGCTCTGGACGTGCCACGGGAATTCAGTGCCGCGGAACACATTCAGGTCGGGGTTGGTCAGCAATGTCACCTCGGTGGCTTTCAGGTGCTCGACCTTGTCCGACACCAGATCATATTGCAGCTTGCCGTCCGGCAGGTACTGCACGCTGTGGGCGTTGATGGCGTAATAGTCGATCGCGCTTTCATCGACCGGCGTTACCGGCTTGTCGAGGAAGCGTTCCGGGCTGATGTTCCAGTAGCCTACCGCGGCGAATATCGCTGCGATGCAACTGAACATCAGGGTATTGCGAAACTTTTTGCTCAGCATAATGGGCTCACAGGTACGCAGCATTGGCCGCATCGAGGCGGCCCTGGGCACGCAGGATCAGTTCGCAGAACTCGCGAGCGGCGCCTTCACCACCACGGGCGAGGGTGATGCCGTGAGCGTGTTCACGCACGAAACTGGCGGCATTGGCCACCGCCATGCCCAGGCCGACGCGGCGAATCACCGGCAGGTCCGGCAGGTCGTCGCCAAGGTAAGCCACCTGTTCATAGCTCAGGTTGAGTTGGGCCAGCAGTTCGTCGAGTACCACCAGTTTGTCCTCGCGCCCCTGATACAGGTGCGGGATGCCGAGGTTCCTGGCTCGCCGTTCCACCACCGGGGTCTTGCGGCCGCTGATGATGGCGGTCTGCACGCCGGCGGCCATCAACATCTTGATGCCCTGACCGTCGAGTGTGTTGAACGTCTTGAATTCGCTGCCGTCTTCGAGGAAGTACAGGCGGCCATCGGTCAACACGCCATCGACATCGAACACCGCCAGTTTGATCTGTTTGCCGCGTTGCAACAGGTCCGCACTCATTACATTACTCCTGCACGCAGCAAGTCGTGCATGTTCAGGGCGCCGACCGGGCGGTCTTCGCTGTCGACCACGACCAATGCGTTGATCTTATGGTCTTCCATGATTTTCAGCGCTTCGGCGGCGAGCATCTCGGCGCGCGCGGTCTTGCCATGGGCCGTCATGACCTGGTCGATGATGGCGTTGTGGATATCGATACTGTGGTCCAGCGTGCGGCGCAAATCGCCGTCGGTGAAGATTCCGGCCAGTTTGCCGTCGGCTTCCAGAATGACGGTCATGCCCAGGCCCTTGCGGGTCATTTCCATCAGGGCATCCTTGAGCAGGGTGCCGCGCTGGACCTGCGGCAGTTCCTGGCCTGCGTGCATGACATTTTCCACTTTCAGCAGCAGGCGTCGGCCGAGGGCGCCGCCTGGATGGGAAAAGGCGAAGTCTTCGGCGGTAAAGCCACGGGCTTCCAGCAACGCGACTGCCAGGGCGTCGCCCATGACCAGGGCGGCGGTGGTCGACGAGGTCGGTGCCAGGTTCAGCGGGCAGGCTTCGTGCTCGACGTGAACATTCAGGTTGACCTCGGCGGCCTTGGCCAGCGCGGAGTCAGGATTGCCGGTCACGCTGATCAATTGAATGCCCAGGCGCTTGATCAGCGGCAGCAGGGTCACGATTTCATTGGTGGAGCCGGAGTTCGAGAGCGCCAGAATGATGTCGTCGCGGGTAATCATGCCCATGTCGCCGTGGCTGGCTTCAGCCGGGTGCACAAAAAATGCCGTGGTGCCGGTGCTGGCCAGGGTCGCGGCAATCTTGCTGCCGATGTGCCCCGACTTGCCCATGCCGACCACGACCACGCGGCCTTTGCTGGCCAGAATCATCTCGCAAGCGCGTACGAAATCAGCATCGATATGGGGCAGCAGGCCTTGCACGGCTTCTATCTCGAGGCGGATGGTGCGTTGTGCTGATCGAATCAGGTCGCTGGATTGGCTCATGTCAGAAATCGTATAGCCTGATGAAAAGTCGGCGATTATAACGGTAATGATCGAATCCCTCACGCAAGTTCGTTGCGCATTGTCATTACCTGTTACGGGAAACCTTCTAGAAGGGGGCTTTCAACCGGTCATACAGTTGAACAAGCCCCGGCTTTGGCCTTGGGCGCGCAGCCTTTGCAGTGATATAGTTCGCCGCCAGTTCGGCCTGCCCGGGAGGTTTGTGCTTTCGTCAGGAAGCCAGGCGTCCGAGAGAGAGGCTGCATCGCAAGGAGTTTAGATGAGTGCCGATAACGCCTACGCGGTCGAGCTGAAGGGACTGTCCTTCAAGCGCGGTGCGCGCAGCATTTTTAATAATGTCGATATCCGTATCCCGCGCGGCAAGGTCACCGGCATCATGGGGCCTTCCGGGTGTGGCAAGACCACGCTTTTGCGTCTGATGGGCGCCCAGTTGCGGCCTACCAGGGGCGAAGTCTGGGTCAACGGTCAGAATCTGCCAAAACTGTCGCGCAGCGACCTGTTCGATGCGCGCAAGCATATGGGCGTGCTGTTTCAGAGCGGCGCACTGTTCACTGACCTCGATGTATTCGAGAACGTCGCCTTTCCGTTGCGGGTCCATACGCAACTGCCGGATGAAATGATCCGCGACATCGTCCTGCTCAAGCTTCAGGCTGTGGGCCTGCGCGGTGCCATCGACCTGATGCCCGACGAGCTTTCCGGCGGCATGAAGCGCCGTGTCGCGCTGGCCCGGGCGATTGCGCTCGACCCGCAGATCCTCATGTACGACGAGCCCTTTGTCGGCCAGGACCCCATCGCAATGGGTGTTCTGGTGCGCCTGATTCGTTTGCTCAACGATGCGCTGGGCATCACCAGCATCGTGGTGTCCCATGACCTGGCCGAGACCGCGAGCATTGCCGATTACATTTATGTAGTGGGCGATGGCCAGGTGTTGGGGCAGGGGACGCCGGACGAGTTGATGAACTCGGATGAACCGCGCATTCGTCAGTTCATGACTGGCGAACCCGACGGCCCGGTCCCGTACCACTTTCCAGCGACGGATTACCGCGCAGATCTTCTGGGGAAGCGCTGATGCGCAGAATTTCATTGATAGAACGCGTTCGCCGCTTCGGCCAGGCCGGCATCGATGCGCTGGCGGTGTTCGGGCGTTCGAGCCTGTTCCTGTTCCATGCCTTGCTCGGCCGGGGCGGTATCGGTGGCGCCTTCGGGCTGCTGGTCAAGCAGCTGCATTCGGTGGGCGTGATGTCCCTGGTGATCATCGTGGTCTCCGGGGTGTTCATCGGCATGGTGCTGGCGCTGCAGGGCTTCAACATTCTTTCCAGCTATGGTTCGGAGCAGGCCGTCGGGCAGATGGTGGCGCTGACGCTGCTGCGTGAACTGGGGCCGGTGGTGACTGCCTTGCTGTTCGCCGGGCGCGCGGGTTCGGCGTTGACCGCCGAAATCGGCAATATGAAATCCACCGAGCAGCTGTCCAGCCTGGAAATGATTGGGGTTGACCCGCTCAAGTACATCATCGCGCCACGTTTGTGGGCCGGTTTCATTTCCCTGCCGGTGCTGGCGATGATTTTCAGCGTGGTGGGTATCTGGGGCGGCTCGTGGGTAGCTGTCGACTGGCTGGGAGTCTATGAAGGTTCCTACTGGTCGAACATGCAGAACAGCGTGACGTTCACCGAGGATGTGCTCAACGGGGTCATCAAAAGTATCGTCTTTGCCTTTGTCGTGACCTGGATCGCCGTATTCCAAGGCTATGACTGCGAACCCACTTCCGAGGGGATCAGTCGTGCCACTACCAAGACCGTTGTATATGCCTCGTTGGCAGTACTCGGCCTGGACTTTATTCTGACCGCCTTGATGTTTGGAGATTTCTGATGCAAAACCGCACCCTGGAAATCGGTGTCGGCCTTTTCTTGCTGGCTGGCATCCTGGCTTTGCTCTTGTTGGCGTTGCGGGTCAGTGGCCTGTCCCCGAGTCCGAGCACCGATACGTATAAACTTTACGCCTACTTCGACAATATCGCCGGTTTGACGGTCAGAGCTAAAGTGACCATGGCCGGTGTGACCATCGGCAAGGTCACGGCTATCGATCTGGATCGCGACAGCTTTACCGGTCGGGTGACCATGCAGCTGGAAAAACGCATCGATAATCTTCCGGCGGACTCTACTGCATCTATCCTGACCGCTGGCCTGTTGGGCGAAAAGTACATCGGTATCAGCGTGGGCGGGGAAGACACCCTGCTCAAGGATGGTGGAACCATCCATGACACGCAGTCATCGCTGGTGCTCGAAGACCTGATCGGTAAATTCCTGCTCAATACCGTTAGCAAAGAAGCTAAATGAGGAACTGTTAAATGATCTCTACCTTGCGACGTGGCCTGTTGGTAATACTCGCGGTGTTTCCGTTGGTGTCCCACGCCGTGGCGGCGCCTTCCGCGCACGAACTGGTACAGGACACCACTAATCGGATGCTGGCCGATCTGGCGGCCAACAAAGAAAAGTACAAGCAGGATCCGCAAGACTTTTATGCGGCACTGAACACCATCGTCGGGCCGGTCGTGGATGCCGAGGGTATTTCCAAGAGCATCATGACGGTCAAATACTCGAAGAAAGCATCCCCGGCGCAGATGAAGACCTTCGAAGAAAACTTCAAGAGGGGTCTGTTCCAGTTCTATGGCAACGCCTTGCTCGAGTACAACAACCAGGGCATCACCGTTGATCCGGCCAAAGACGAGTCGGGCGACCGTACCAGCGTTGGCATGACCGTCAAGGGCAGCAGCGGCGCGATCTATCCGGTGTCCTACACGCTGGAGAAGATCAACGGCGAGTGGAAACTGCGTAACGTCATCATCAACGGCATCAACATCGGCAAGCTGTTCCGCGATCAGTTCGCCGATGCGATGCAGCGCAATGGCAACGACCTGGACAAGACCATCAATGGTTGGGCCGGGGAAGTCGCCAAGGCCAAGGAAGCCACCGACAAGAAACCAGGGCAGTCAACCCAATGAGTGAGTCGGCAGTCCAGATGGACGAAGCGGGCGAGTTGCGACTCAGGGGCGTGCTGGATTACCGCACCGGTCCTGGCCTGCGTGAGCAGGGCAAGGCGCTGATCAAGGCCAGCACGGCCGCGGCGCTGGTGGTCGATTGCTCGGCGGTGACCAAGTCCAGCAGTGTCGGTTTGTCGTTGCTGCTGTGCTTTATCCGCGATGCGCAGGTGGCCGGCAAGGCCCTGAGCATCCGTGGGATGCCGGAAGACATGCGTGAAATCGCTCAGGTCAGCGAGATGACCGAGCTGTTGGCGCACCCCTGACACGCATCTATAAAGAAGCCCCCCGTCCGAGTCCTGCTTGGCGGGGTTCGCAGGCGCGGGGCTTTTTTGTATGATGTCCGACCCGCGCGCACAGGGCGCCGAATGAGGTTGAGCATGCAGGCCAACGAAGTTAAGAGCTTTCTTGAAGGAAAGCTGCCCGGAACGAAAGTAGAAGTCGAGGGCGAAGGCTGCAATTTCCAGCTGAACGTGATTAGCGATGAACTGGCGGCATTGAGCCCGGTCAAGCGTCAGCAGCAGGTCTATGCCCATTTGAACCCGTGGATCGTCGATGGCAGCATCCATGCGGTCACTATGAAATTTTTCAGCAGCACGGCCTGGGCCGAGCGCACCTGAGCCCAAGGGCGTCGAGATTCTTATGGATAAATTGATTATTACCGGTGGCGTTCGTCTTGATGGCGAAATCCGCATCTCCGGGGCAAAGAACTCTGCCCTGCCGATCCTGGCGGCCACCTTGCTGTGCGATGGCCCGGTGACCGTGGCCAACCTGCCGCACCTGCACGACATCACCACCATGATCGAGCTGTTCGGCCGCATGGGCATCGAGCCTGTGATCGACGAAAAACTCTCCGTCGAAATCGACCCGCGCACCATAAAGACCCTGGTCGCACCGTACGAACTGGTTAAAACCATGCGTGCGTCGATCCTGGTGCTGGGCCCGATGGTTGCCCGTTTCGGTGAAGCCGAAGTCGCCTTGCCTGGCGGTTGCGCCATCGGTTCGCGTCCGGTTGACCTGCACATCCGTGGCCTGGAAGCCATGGGCGCGGTCATTGACGTCGAAGGCGGCTACATCAAGGCCAAGGCTCCTGAAGGCGGCCTGCGCGGTGCGCACTTCTTCTTCGATACCGTCAGCGTGACCGGTACCGAAAACATCATGATGGCCGCAGCGCTGGCCAAAGGCCGCAGCGTCCTGGCTAACGCCGCGCGCGAGCCTGAAGTGGTCGATCTGGCGAACTTCCTGAACGCCATGGGCGCCAAGGTTTCCGGCGCCGGTACCGACACCATCACCATCGATGGCGTCGAGCGTCTGCACACCACCACTTATAAAGTGATGCCCGACCGTATCGAAACCGGCACCTACCTGGTGGCGGCGGCGGTGACCGGCGGCCGTGTGAAGGTCAAGGACACCGATCCGACCATCCTCGAAGCCGTTCTGGAAAAACTCCGGGAGTCCGGTGCCGAAATCAACACCGGCGAAGACTGGATCGAGCTGAACATGCATGGCAAGCGGCCGAAAGCCGTCAACGTGCGGACCGCTCCGTACCCGGCGTTCCCGACCGACATGCAGGCGCAGTTCATCTCCCTCAACGCCATTGCCGAAGGCACGGGCGCCGTGATCGAGACGATCTTCGAAAACCGCTTCATGCACGTCTATGAGCTGCACCGCATGGGCGCCAAGATCCAGGTCGAGGGCAACACCGCGATCGTCACCGGCACCGAAAAACTCAAGGGTGCGCCAGTGATGGCGACCGACCTGCGTGCTTCGGCCAGCCTGGTGATCTCGGCCCTGATCGCCGACGGCGACACCCTGATCGACCGCATCTACCACATAGACCGTGGCTACGAATGCATCGAAGAGAAACTGCAGATGCTGGGCGCCAAGATCCGTCGCGTTCCGGGCTAGTACCTGCTGCATGGGCATAAGGACGTGCCCGTTGATTTGTTGAAGTCGGGCCGTTTTCGGCTCGATGTGTGTCCGGCGCCATTTGCGACCGGGCATGAGTACCTTGATAAGGACTGACGTTTCCCATGTTGACCATCGCACTGTCCAAGGGCCGCATCCTTGACGACACCTTGCCGCTTCTGGCTGAAGCGGGCATCGTGCCGACCGAGAATCCGGACAAGAGTCGCAAGCTGATCATTCCCACGACCCAGGCAGATGTCCGCCTGCTGATCGTGCGTGCCACCGATGTGCCGACCTATGTCGAACATGGTGCTGCTGACCTCGGCGTCGCCGGCAAAGATGTGCTGATGGAATACGGCGGCCAGGGCCTGTACGAGCCGCTGGACCTGCAAATTGCCCAGTGCAAGCTGATGACTGCCGGCAAGGTCGGCGCGGTCGAGCCCAAGGGCCGTCTGCGCATCGCCACCAAGTTCGTCAACGTTGCCAAGCGCTACTACGCCGAACAGGGCCGTCAGGTCGACATCATCAAGCTCTATGGTTCGATGGAGCTGGCGCCGCTGATCGGTCTGGCGGACAAGATCATCGACGTGGTCGACACCGGTAACACGCTGCGGGCCAACGGCCTGGAGCCACAGGATTTCATTGCTGCCATCAGCTCCCGGCTGATCGTCAACAAAGCTTCGATGAAGATGCAGCACGCCCGTATCCAGGCGTTGATCGACACCCTGCGCAAGGCAGTGGAGTCTCGACACCGCGGCTGATTCACCTGCGCGACGTTAAGTCGCGCCCGTCTATCCGCCTCATAGCCAGAATTCTCAGGTGCCCAAGCGGATGGAGTGCTAGCTTCGGGCGCCTGAGTTTTTGCCATTCCTATGAGGCTCTCGCTATGACCGCACCGACTGCAATTCGCCGACTCAACGCTGCTGACCCGGATTTCGCGCATCATCTGGATCATCTGCTGAGCTGGGAAAGTGTGTCTGACGACTCGGTCAATCAGCGGGTGCTGGACATCATCAAGGCCGTGCGTGAGCGTGGCGATGCGGCACTGGTGGACTTCACCCGTCAGTTCGACGGCCTGGACGTGAAGTCCATGGCCGACCTGATCCTGCCGCGTGAGCGTCTGGAACTGGCGCTGACCCGCATCTCCGTGGCCCAGCGCGAAGCCCTGGAAGTCGCCGCGGCTCGTGTGCGCAGCTACCACGAAAAACAGAAGCAGGACTCCTGGAGCTACACCGAGGCCGACGGTACCGTGCTGGGCCAGAAAGTCACGCCGCTGGATCGCGCCGGTCTGTACGTGCCGGGCGGCAAGGCGTCGTACCCATCGTCGGTACTGATGAACGCGATTCCGGCCAAGGTCGCCGGCGTCACCGAAGTGGTCATGGTCGTGCCGACCCCGCGCGGTGAAATCAACGAGCTTGTGCTGGCTGCGGCCTGCATCGCCGGTGTCGACCGCGTGTTCACCATCGGTGGCGCCCAAGCCGTGGCGGCATTGGCTTACGGCACCGAAAGCGTGCCGAAGGTCGATAAAGTGGTCGGCCCGGGCAACATCTATGTCGCCACCGCCAAGCGCCACGTGTTTGGCCAGGTCGGAATCGACATGATCGCCGGCCCTTCGGAAATCCTTGTGGTGTGCGACGGCCAGACCGATCCGGACTGGATCGCCATGGACCTGTTCTCCCAGGCCGAGCACGACGAAGACGCCCAGGCCATTCTGGTCAGCCCCGACGCCGAGTTCCTCGACAAGGTCGCCGCCAGCATCGCCAGGCTGATGCCGACCATGGAGCGTGCCGCGATCATTGAAACCTCGATCAATGGCCGTGGTGCACTGATCAAGGTTCGCGACATGGAACAGGCCATCGAAGTGGCCAACCGCATCGCGCCGGAGCACCTCGAATTGTCCGTTGCCGATCCCCAAGCCTGGCTGCCGCAAATCCGCCACGCCGGTGCGATCTTCATGGGCCGTCACACCTGCGAGGCCCTGGGTGATTACTGCGCAGGCCCGAACCACGTGTTGCCGACCTCCGGCACCGCGCGTTTCTCCTCGCCGCTGGGTGTGTACGACTTCCAGAAACGTTCGTCGATCATCTTCTGCTCCGAGCAGGGTGCGTCCGAGTTGGGCAAAACCGCTTCGGTGCTGGCCCGTGGCGAGTCGCTGACTGCCCACGCCCGCAGTGCCGAATATCGCATCAGCGACGAAGACTTTCTACAAGGGCAGGGGAACTGAACATGAGTAAATTCTGGAGCCCGTTCGTCAAGAATCTGGTGCCTTACGTCCCGGGCGAGCAGCCGAAGCTGGCAAAACTGGTGAAGCTCAACACCAACGAAAACCCGTACGGCCCGTCGCCAAAAGCCCTTGCGGCGATGCAAACCGAACTCAATGACAACCTGCGTCTGTACCCGGACCCGAACAGCGATCTGCTCAAGCAAGCCGTCGCCAGGTACTACGGCGTGCAAGGCAATCAGGTGTTCCTCGGCAACGGTTCCGATGAAGTGCTGGCGCACATCTTCCACGGTTTGCTGCAGCACGATCAGCCGCTGCTGTTCCCGGACATCAGCTACAGCTTCTACCCGGTCTACTGCGGGTTGTACGGCATCAAGTTTGACGCGGTGCCGCTGGACGAGCAGTTCCGGATCAACCCGGCGGACTACGCCAGGCCGAACGGCGGGATTATCTTCCCCAACCCGAACGCGCCGACCGGCTGCCTGTTGGCGCTGGAGGCGGTGGAGCGGATTCTCAAGGCCAGCCCGGATTCGGTGGTCGTGGTGGACGAGGCTTACATCGATTTCGGCGGCGAGACCGCAATCACCCTGGTGGACCGTTATCCGAACCTGCTGGTGACCCAGACCCTGTCCAAGTCCCGTTCCCTGGCCGGTCTGCGGGTTGGCCTGGCGGTGGGGCATCCGGATCTGATCGAGGCGCTGGAGCGGATCAAGAACAGCTTCAACTCCTATCCGCTGGATCGCATGGCGAATGTCGGTGCTGCCGCGGCGTTCGAGGATCGCGAGTATTTCGACAAGACCTGCCGGTTGGTGATCGAGAATCGCGAGAAGGTCGTTGCACAGCTAGAGGAAAAGGGTTTTGAAGTGCTGCCATCGGCGGCGAACTTCATTTTCGCCCGTCACCCCCGGCATGACGCGGCGGGCCTGGCGGCCAAGCTGCGTGAGCAAGGCGTGATCGTCCGGCACTTCAAGCAGGAGCGGATTGCCCAGTTCCTGCGGATCTCCATCGGCACGCCAGAGCAGAATCAGGCGCTGATCGACGGCCTGGGCGACCTGTAAACCACCGCTGACCCTTGTAGGAGCGAGCTTGCTCGCGATGGACTCAAGAGCGCCGCGTTTAGTCAGTAAATGAGCGTTATCGTTAACGACCATCGCGAGCAAGCTCGCTCCTACAAGGGCTTGTCTCAGCGGCTTACTCTTCTTCTTTATCCTTGACCGGAGCCGGCGGCGGACGCAGGCCGACTTCCGCGGTCAGCTTGAGCTCCTTGCCGTTGCGCATCACCTCGATCGCGACCTTGTCGGTCGGTTTGATCCGTGCCACCTGATTCATCGAGCGACGGCCATCACCGGCCGGTTCGCCATCTATGGCAAGAATCACATCACCCAGTTGCAGGCCGGCCTTCTGTGCCGGACCGTCGCGGAAAATCCCCGCCACGACAATGCCCGGACGCCCGGACAAGCCGAACGATTCGGCCAATTCCTGGGTCAGCGGCTGCACTTCGATACCCAGCCAGCCACGAATCACCTGGCCGTGCTCGATAATCGACTTCATCACTTCCATCGCCAGCTTCACCGGGATCGCGAAACCAATGCCCTGGGAGCCGCCGGACTTGGAGAAGATCGCCGTGTTGATACCGGTCAGGTTGCCGACGGCATCCACCAGCGCACCGCCGGAGTTGCCGGGGTTGATCGCCGCATCGGTCTGGATGAAGTCTTCGTAGTTGTTCAGGCCCAGTTGGTTGCGACCGGTGGCGCTGATGATGCCCATGGTCACGGTCTGGCCGACGCCGAACGGGTTGCCGATGGCCAGCGCGACGTCACCGATGCGGATGTTGTCGGAACGCCCCACGGTGATCGACGGCAGGTTTTTCAGGTCGATTTTCAGCACCGCGAGGTCAGTCTCCGGATCGCTGCCGATCACCCGCGCCAGGGTTTCCCGGCCGTCCTTGAGCGCCACCACGATCTGGTCGGCGCCGCTGGTCACGTGGTTGTTGGTCAGGATGTAGCCTTCCGGGCTCATGATCACACCGGAACCGAGGCTCGATTCCATGCGTTTCTGCTTGGGCGAGTTATCACCGAAGAAGCGCCGGAACTGCGGATCTTCGAACAACGGATGGGTGGGTTTGTTGATGACTTTGGTGGTGTACAGGTTCACCACCGACGGCGCCGCGGTGGATACCGCTTCGGCATAAGACACCGGACCCTGCTGCATACTGGTGGTTTGCGGTGCTTGTTGCAGGTTGACGTCGAGGCTCGGAAGCCCGACCCACTGCGGGTAACGCTGGATTATCAAAAGAGCGACAAGCACGCCGGCCAACAGCGGCCAGCCGGAAAAACGCAGCGCCTTGAGCATTAAGCAGTTCCTGAGAGAGTTGCAGGCGGTATGAGACCGCTCATAATGACGCGCATTATACGAGGCCGCACGCGCCTCTGAACGGGATATTTAGGAGTCTTTCATGGCCGTCGCCCTGAGCACCCTGGTCGAAGAAGCCGACCGTTACCTCAACAGCGCCAAAATCGCCGATTACTGCCCCAATGGCCTGCAGGTCGAAGGCCGTCCGCAAGTGATGCGCATTGTCAGTGGCGTCACTGCCAGCCAGGCCTTGCTCGATGCGGCAGTGCAGGCCAATGCCGACCTGGTGC
The DNA here is from genome assembly GCF_003050925.1 of Pseudomonas sp. GV085. Lineage (GTDB taxonomy): Bacteria > Pseudomonadota > Gammaproteobacteria > Pseudomonadales > Pseudomonadaceae > Aquipseudomonas. The sequence goes on from NZ_QAOV01000009.1 coordinate 127,769, forward strand.
TGGTGCACCACGGCTACTTCTGGAAAGGCGAGAACCCATGCATCACCGGCATGAAGCAGCGCCGCTTGAAGACCCTGCTCAAGCACGATATCAGCCTGTTGTCCTATCATCTGCCGCTGGATCTGCACCCGGATGTTGGCAATAACGTGCAGCTCGCACGGCAGCTCGACATCACCGTCGAAGGTCCGCTGGACCCGGACAACCTGAAGATTGTCGGCCTGGTCGGCTCGCTGAATGAGCCGATGACGCCCCGGGATTTCGCTCGCCGCGTCCAGGAAGTGATGGGCCGTGAGCCGCTGTTGATTGAAGGCAGCGCGATGATCCGCCGTGTCGGCTGGTGCACCGGTGGTGGCCAGGGTTACATCGACCAGGCCATTCTGGCAGGCGTCGACCTGTACCTCAGCGGCGAGGCTTCCGAGCAAACCTTCCACAGCGCCCGGGAAAACGACGTCAGCTTCATCGCCGCCGGTCACCATGCCACCGAGCGCTACGGCGTCCAGGCGCTGGGGGATTACCTGGCGCGGCGCTTTGCGCTGGAACACATCTTCATCGATTGCCCGAATCCGATCTGACGAATCGCTATCCCTGTAGGAGCGAGCCTGCTCGCGATGAACCTGAGAGCACCGCGGGGTGTCAGGCTTCCAGCGTTATCGTTAGCGACCATCGCGAGCAGGCTCGCTCCTACAGAGGGCCGCATTCAACCCAAACGGGCAGGCATATTCATATGCTCTTTCGATCTAGTTGGTGTCCTGATTAGAAGAGGTCGCTGTGCTAGGATCCTCGCTCGAACACGGCCCGCTGGCCGTTCATAAGAAAGCTTTCGTGAGTAGCCATGGTCGACAAACTGACGCATCTGAAACAGCTGGAGGCGGAAAGCATCCACATCATCCGCGAGGTGGCCGCCGAGTTCGATAACCCGGTGATGCTGTACTCCGTCGGTAAAGATTCCGCCGTGATGCTGCACCTTGCGCGCAAGGCATTCTTCCCGGGCAAACTGCCGTTCCCGGTGATGCACGTCGACACCCAGTGGAAGTTCAAGGAAATGTACGCGTTCCGCGACCGCATGGTCGAAGAACTCGGCCTTGACCTGCTGGTGCACGTCAACCCTGATGGCGTCGCGCAAGGCATCAACCCGCTCACCCACGGCAGTGCCAAGCACACCGATATCATGAAAACCGAAGGCCTCAAGCAGGCCCTCGACAAGTACGGTTTCGATGCTGCTTTCGGTGGTGCCCGTCGTGACGAAGAGAAGTCCCGTGCCAAAGAGCGCGTGTATTCCTTCCGCGATACCAAGCACCGCTGGGACCCGAAAAACCAGCGTCCCGAGTTGTGGAACGTCTACAACGGCAAGGTCAACAAGGGCGAATCGATCCGCGTTTTCCCATTGTCGAACTGGACCGAACTGGACATCTGGCAGTACATCTACCTTGAAGGCATCCCGATCGTGCCGCTGTATTTCGCCGCCGAGCGCGACGTTATCGAGATGAATGGCACCTGGATCATGATCGACGATGAACGCCTGCTCAATCACCTGAGCGATGAAGACAAGGCTCGCATCGTCAAGAAGAAGGTCCGTTTCCGCACACTCGGCGACTACCCGTTGACCGGTGCGGTCGAGTCCGAGGCTACCAGCCTGACCGACATCATTCAGGAAATGCTCCTGACGCGAACTTCCGAGCGCCAGGGCCGGGTCATCGATCACGATGGCGCAGGCTCGATGGAAGAAAAGAAACGTCAGGGTTATTTCTAAGGGGTTGTCATGTCGCACGCATCTGATTTGATCAGCGAGGACATCCTCGCCTATCTGGGCCAGCACGAACGCAAGGAAATGCTGCGCTTTTTAACCTGTGGCAACGTCGATGACGGCAAGAGCACCCTGATCGGGCGCCTGCTGCACGACTCCAAAATGATCTACGAAGATCACCTGGAAGCCATTACCCGCGACTCGAAAAAAGTCGGCACCACCGGTGATGATATCGACCTGGCGTTGCTGGTCGACGGCTTGCAGGCCGAGCGGGAACAGGGCATCACCATCGATGTCGCTTACCGCTACTTCTCCACCGCCAAGCGCAAATTCATCATCGCCGACACCCCCGGCCATGAGCAGTACACCCGCAACATGGCCACCGGTGCGTCCACCTGTGACCTGGCGATCATTCTGGTCGACGCCCGTTATGGCGTGCAGACCCAGACCCGTCGCCACAGCTTTATTGCTTCGTTGCTGGGCATCAAGCACATCGTGGTCGCCATCAACAAGATGGACCTCAACGGCTTCGACGAAAAAGTCTTCGAGTCGATCAAGGCCGATTACCTGAAGTTCGCCGAAGGCATCGCCTTCAAGCCGACCACCATGGCCTTCGTGCCGATGTCGGCGCTCAAGGGCGACAACGTGGTGAACAAGTCCGAGCGTTCGCCGTGGTACACCGGCCAGTCGTTGATGGAAATTCTGGAAACCGTCGAGATCGCCAGCGACCGCAACTTCACCGATCTGCGTTTCCCGGTGCAGTACGTCAACCGTCCGAACCTGAACTTCCGTGGTTTCGCCGGCACCCTGGCCAGTGGCGTCGTGCACAAGGGCGACGAAGTCGTGGTGCTGCCGTCGGGCAAGAGCAGTCGCGTGAAATCCATCGTCACCTTCGAAGGTGAGCTGGAGCATGCAGGTCCTGGTCAAGCGGTGACGCTGACCATGGAAGACGAGATCGATATCTCCCGCGGCGACTTGCTGGTGCACGCCGACAACCTGCCGCAAGTGACTGACGGCTTCGACGCCATGCTGGTGTGGATGGCCGAAGAGCCGATGCTGCCGGGCAAGAAATACGACATCAAGCGTGCCACGACGTACGTGCCGGGTTCGATCACCAGCATTGTCAACCGCGTTGACGTGAACACCCTGGAAGAAGGCCCTGCCAGTGCCTTGCAGCTGAACGAGATCGGTCGGGTCAAGATCAGCCTCGATGCAGCCATCGCGCTGGATGGCTACGCGAGCAACCGCACCACCGGTTCGTTCATCGTCATCGATCGTTTGACCAATGGCACCGTCGCTGCCGGCATGATCGTCGCTCAACCAGTGGCGCACGGCAGTAGCACGCATCACGGCAAACTCGCGCACGTCGCCACCGAAGAACGCGCCCAGCGCTTCGGCCAGCAACCGGCCACCGTGTTGTTCAGCGGCTTGTCCGGCGCGGGCAAAAGCACGCTGGCCTACGCGGTTGAACGCAAGCTGTTCGACATGGGCCGTGCAGTGTTTGTGCTTGACGGTCAGAACCTGCGTCACGACCTGAACAAAGGTCTGCCACAGGATCGCGCCGGGCGTACCGAGAACTGGCGTCGTGCCGCACACGTTGCGCGCCAGTTCAACGAAGCCGGTCTGCTTACCCTGGCGGCGTTCGTTGCGCCAAGTGCCGAAGGTCGTGAACAAGCCCGGGAACTGATCGGCAAGGAGCGTCTGCTGACGGTCTACGTCCAGGCTTCGCCGACAGTCTGCGCCGAGCGTGATCCGCAAGGTTTGTACGCAGCGGCCGGGGATAACATCCCGGGCGAATCCTTCCCGTACGACGTGCCGCTGGATGCCGATCTGGTGATCGACACCCAGTCCGTTTCGCTGGAAGAAGGCGTGAAGCAAGTGCTGGGTCTGCTGCGCGAGCGTAGTGCGATCTAAGTCTTGGCTGGAAATGAAAAAACCGCCGATGAGTGATCATCGGCGTTTTTTTTTGTTCTTGAAAACGCCTTCGCTGGCAAGCCAGCTCCTACAGGTTGGAAGGTGATCACAAATTTTGTGAACGACGCGATCCCTGTAGGAGCTGGCTTGCCAGCGAAGAGGCCAGTACAGGCACCTCAAGACTTCGCTGGATACTCGCGGTGCATCTGTTCGAGCAACGCATCCTTGTCCTGCCACAGCTGATTGATCCAGCCCTGAAATTGCAGGCGGTATTCACCGTCCTGGTCATAGTTCTTGCCAATGAATTGCGGCGCAATCTTCAGTTCTTCAAAGTGCACCACCACATCCGCAACGTTCCCACACAGCAAGTCCCAGAAACCCGGGCGCCCGGCGGGGTAGTGGATGGTCACATTGACCAGGGATTCAAGTTGTTCGCCCATCGCATCCAGCACAAACGCAATGCCTCCGGCCTTGGGCTTGAGCAGGTACTTGAAGGGTGACTGCTGCTGGGCATGCTTACCCTTGGTGAAGCGCGTGCCCTCGACGAAATTGAAAATGCCCACCGGGTTGTCGCGGAATTTCGCGCAGGTCTTGCGCGTGGTTTCCAGGTCCTTGCCTTTCTTTTCCGGATGCTTCTCCAAATAAGCCTTGGAGTAGCGCTTCATGAACGGGAAGCCCAGTGCCCACCAAGCCAGGCCGATCACCGGAACCCAGATCAGCACCTGCTTGAGAAAGAACTTCAGCGGTTGGATGCGTCGGTTGAGCACGTATTGCAGCACCAGGATGTCAACCCAGCTCTGGTGGTTGCTGGTGATCAGGTACGAGTGCCGATAGTCGAGGCCTTGCAGGCCGCTGATGTGCCAGCGGGTGCGGCGGACGAGGTTCATCCAGCCTTTGTTGATACTGATCCAGGCTTCATGGGTATGACTCATCAGCCAGTGCGCGAGGCGCTGGGTGAGGGCGAACGGGAGTGCCTTGACGAGTGCCACGCAGAACAGGAACGAACAGAGCAAAATCGTGTTCAGTGCCAACAGCAGCGAGGCGATCACGCCTCGCAGCGCAGCAGGTAGAAAATCCAGCATTTACACATCCATAGGTCGGTTGGCTGCCTGGATCGCGGTCAACGCGATGGTGTAGACGATGTCATCGACCTGCGCGCCGCGCGGCAAATCGTTCACCGGTTTGCGCAGGCCTTGCAGCATCGGCCCGAGGCTGACGCAGTCGGCGCTGCGCTGCACGGCCTTGTGGGTGGTGTTGCCGGTGTTCAGGTCGGGGAACACGAACACCGTGGCACGACCGGCCACCTGACTGTTCGGCGCCAGTTGCCTGGCCACGGTTTCGTTGGCAGCGGCGTCGTACTGCAATGGGCCGTCGATCAATAATGAGTTCTGTTGTTCGTGGGCGAGCAACGTCGCTTCGCGGACCTTCTCGACTTCTTCACCGCTGGCCGACTCACCGCTGGAGTAACTGATCATCGCCACTCGTGGAGTGATGCCGAATGCCGCCGCCGAGTCGGCGCTTTGCAACGCAATCTCGGCCAGTTCGCTGGCGCTCGGGTGCGGGTTCATCACGCAGTCGCCGTAAACCAGCACTTCTTCCGGGAACAGCATGAAGAACACCGAAGACACCAGCGTGCAGCCCGGCGCGGTCTTGATCAGTTGCAGGGCTGGGCGGATGGTGTTGGCCGTGGAGTGAATGACTCCGGACACCAGCCCGTCGACCTCATCCAGCGCCAGCATCATGGTGCCGATCACCACAGTGTCTTCCAGTTGTTGCTCGGCCATGGGTGCGTTGAGGCTTTTGCTTTTACGCAGGGCGACCATCGGCTCGACGTAACGCTCGCGGATCAGGTCTGGATCGAGGATTTCCAGCCCTGGCGGCAACTCGATACCCTGGGCGCGGGCGACGGCTTCGACATCCGCCGGTTTCGCCAGCAATACGCAACGGGCAATGCCACGGGCCTGGCAGATCGCGGCAGCCTGCACGGTCAGCGGCTCGCTGCCTTCGGGCAACACGATGCGCTTGTTGGCCGCCTGGGCGCGCTGGATCAATTGATAGCGGAAAACGGCTGGCGACAGGCGCATCTCCCGTGGTGTACCGCAGCGCTGGTGCAGCCAGTTGGCGTCGAGATGACTGGCGACGAAGTCGGTGATGATTTCGGCGCGCTCGCGGTCATCGATAGGGATTTCCTTGTTCAGGCCATTGAGCAGGTTGGCGGTGTCGTAGGAGCCGGTACTCACTGACAGCACCGGTAACCCGGCCTGCAGGGCGCCGCGGCACAGGTCCATGATGCGTGGGTCGGGCAGGGTGTCGCTGGTCAGCAGCAGGCCGGCCAGCGGCACGCCGTTGATCGCCGCGAGGCTGACGGCGAGGATGATGTCGTCGCGATCGCCGGGGGTCACCACCAGCACGCCGGGCTTGAGCAACTCCACGGTGTTGCGCATGGTGCGGGCGCAAATGATGATTTTGGTCATGCGCCGGGTTTCATAATCACCGGCGTTGAGCACTTGCGCACCCATCAGGTCGGCGACGTCGCGGGTGCGCGGCGCATTGAGTTCCGGCTGAAACGGAATGCAGCCGAGCAGACGGAAATCACCGCTGCGCAGCAACGGCGAATGCTCTTTAAGACGGGCGGCGAAGGCGTCCATGCTCTCGTCAGTCTTGACCTTGTTGAGGATCACGCCGAGGACTTTCGGATCCTTCGGACCACCGAACAATTGCGCCTGCAATTCAACGCGGCCGGAGAGTTCGGCCAGCACTTCGTTTTCCGGAGCCGAAACCAGAATCACCTCGGCATCGAGGCTCTTGGCCAAATGCAGGTTGACCCGCGCGGCATAACTGGCACTGCGGGTCGGCACCATGCCTTCAACCACCAGCACGTCTTTGCCGACGGCTGCTTGCTGGTACAAGGTGATGATTTCTTCGAGCAACTCATCAAGCTGGCCGTCGCCGAGCATCCGCTCGACGTGCGCCAGACCCAGCGGTTGTGGCGGTTTCAGACCATGCGTGCGCGCCACCAGCTCGGTGGAGCGCTCAGGGCCGGTGTCACCTGGATGCGGTTGTGCAATCGGTTTGAAAAAGCCGACCTTGAGGCCGGCGCGCTCAAGGGTACGCACCAGCCCGAGGCTGATGGAGGTCAGACCCACACCAAAATCGGTGGGTGCGATAAAAAAAGTTTGCATGCGGATTCTCTAAAGGAGCATTGCAAAGGCGATGACCTATAACTGGTCGTCTACCGAAATTCAGTCGCCAAGGTTATCGCTAACCGAGCCTTGTGCGCACCAACCACAATCAAAGGGCTGGCCTATTTTTTCCTGGCGCTGCGCAGGGTCCATGACCCAGGCGCGGGATTGCCAGGGTGGCTGGTGCCGCAGGTGTTGGGTGTGGCCGCAGGAAAGCTCGGCCACCCAGTGTCCGTCCTCGTCCTGATGGAAGCCTGTGATCGTCGAATTCCGTCTGTCCGGGTTGTGTTCGCTTTCGGACGATTGCTTCGCTAAACTTGGCCTTTCAATCTTCTTATGCAAAAGGTCTCGCCCCATGCTGATCGCCGCCAATAAGGCTGTCTCCATCGACTATACCCTGACCAACGACGCTGGTGAGGTCATCGACAGCTCCGCCGGCGGCGCGCCGCTGGTCTACCTGCAAGGCGCAGGCAACATCATCCCGGGCCTGGAAAAGGCTCTGGAAGGCAAGGCCGTCGGCGACGAGCTGACCGTAGCCGTTGAACCGGAAGACGCTTACGGCGAATACGCTGCCGAACTGGTCAGCACCCTGAGCCGCAGCATGTTCGAAGGCGTCGATGAGCTGGAGGTGGGCATGCAGTTCCACGCTTCCGCACCGGACGGCCAGATGCAGATCGTGACCATCCGTGATCTGGACGGCGACGATGTGACCGTCGACGGCAACCACCCGTTGGCCGGTCAGCGCCTGAATTTCCAGGTCAAGATCATCGACATCCGTGACGCCAGCCAGGAAGAAATCGCTCATGGTCACGTCCATGGCGAAGGTGGCCATCACCACTGATTTCTGCGCTAAGCTCAGATAACTGGAGAGGCGCCTTGTGGGCGCCTTTTTAGTCTGCGGCTGTCCCTGACGGCATCGCCAAGTGGCTGTTTCGAAGAGAACACGGGAATCTGGAGTACGCCATGAGTGCTTTTCACGACCTTAAATTGACAGCCCTGGATGGTCAGGAGCTACCTCTGGCGCCTTTCAAAGGCCAAGTCGTGCTGGTGGTCAACGTCGCCTCCAAATGCGGCTTGACCCCGCAGTACGCGGCGCTGGAAAACCTCTACCAGCAATACAAGGCCAAAGGCTTCAGCGTGTTGGGCTTGCCGTGCAACCAGTTTGCCGGGCAGGAACCCGGGACCGAGCAGCAGATCAAGGATTTCTGCAGCCTCAACTATGGCGTGACCTTTCCGTTGTCCAGCAAGCTGGAAGTCAACGGGCATGATCGTCATCAGTTGTACCGCTTGCTGGCAGGCGAGGGCGCGGAGTTTCCCGGCGACATCACCTGGAACTTCGAGAAGTTCCTGCTGGGCAAGGACGGCCGCGTACTGGCTCGGTTCTCGCCACGTACGGCGCCAGATGATCCGACCATCGTTCATGCGATCGAAAAAGCGCTGAGCTGATCCCCCCTGTAGGAGCGAGCTTGCTCGCGATGGTCGTCAACGATAACGCTGCAAGCCTGATACGGCGCGGCGTTCTCCAGTCCATCGCGAGCGAGCACGCTCCTACAATATTCCCTATCTTTTGATCCTTAATCACTGCAATCAATAATGCTGTTCAGTGCGTTGGACTCTCCATATTATCGCCGTCATAAAGTTATTTTTCCGTGGAGCGTCCCATGCCCGTCAAAGCCCTGTTCAAACCGTTCCACCTCGGCACCCTTGAACTGCCGACCCGCGTCGTCATGGCGCCGATGACCCGCTCCTTTTCCCCGGGCGGCGTGCCCAACTCCAAAGTGATCGAATACTACCGTCGTCGCGCCGCTGCGGGCGTCGGCCTGATCGTCACCGAAGGCACCACCGTCGGTCACAAGGCGTCCAACGGCTACCCGAACGTTCCGCATTTCTACGGTGAAGCGGCACTGGCCGGCTGGAAGAAAGTCGTCGACGCCGTTCACGCCGAAGGCGGCAAGATCGTTCCGCAGCTGTGGCATGTGGGCAGCGTACGCCGTATCGGCACCGAGCCGGACGCCAGCGTGCCGGGTTATGGCCCCTCGGAAAAAGTGAAGGAAGGTCAGGTCGTGGTGCACGGCATGACCAAACAGGACATCCAGGACGTGATCGCCGCGTTTGCCCAGGCCGCCAAGGATGCCCAGAGCATCGGCATGGACGGCGTGGAAATCCACGGTGCCCACGGTTACCTGATCGACCAGTTCTTCTGGGAAGGCAGCAATCTGCGTACCGACGAATACGGCGGCAGCCTGGCCAGCCGTTCGCGCTTCGCCATTGAATTGATTCAGGCCGTGCGTGCCGCGGTCGGTGAAGGTTTCCCGATTATCTTCCGTTTCTCCCAGTGGAAACAGCAGGACTACACCGCACGTCTGGTGCAAACCCCGCAAGCCTTGGGCGAGTTCCTCAAGCCGCTGGCGGATGCGGGCGTGGATATTTTCCACTGCTCGACCCGCCGTTTCTGGGAGCCGGAGTTCGACGGTTCCGAGTTGAATCTGGCCGGCTGGACCCGTCAACTCACCGACAAGCCGACCATCACCGTGGGCAGCGTCGGCCTGGATGGCGAGTTCCTGCAGTTCATGGTCAACACCGACAAGGTCGCACAACCGGCCAGTCTGGAAAAATTGCTGGAGCGTCTGAACAACGACGAGTTCGACCTGGTGGCCGTTGGTCGTGCGTTGCTGGTGGACCCGGACTGGGCACAGAAAGTGCGCGACGGCCGTGAAGAGGACATTTTGCCGTTTAGCCGTGAGGCGTTGATGACGCTGGTTTAAGCGGCGATTGGACTTACGCTTTCGCGAGCAAGCCCGCTCCCACAGGTAACCGAGTTATCTCAGAGAGATGAGGTCACCTGTGGGAGCGGGCTTGCTCGCGAAGACTGACTAAAGAGCACTACAAAATCAGGGGACAGTCGGTGCATTCGGCACCACCATCTCCCCGGCACAGGCCCCACGCAACTGCCCCTCGAACTGCTCGATGATCGTCGCCCAGCCTTGGCGACTGGCGTGCTGGCGCGCATTGAGCCGTACATTGCGCAAGGCTTCCTGTTCCTCCAGCAGCCATGCCGCTGCATCGCAGAACGCTTCTTCATCCCCCGGCATCGCCAGTACGCCGTTGTAGCCATGACGAATATGCTGGGCGGCTGCCGCCTTGTCGTAGGCCACCACGCCGAGCCCCGAGGCAAGTGCTTCAAGCACTACATTGCCAAAGGTTTCGGTCAGGCTCGGAAACAGAAACACATCGCCCGAAGCGTAGTGACACGCCAGGGCTTCACCCCGTTGGGTGCCACAGAAAATCGCCTCGGGGATTTCGTTTTCCAGTTCCTGGCGCTGTGGGCCATCGCCGACCACGATCAGTTTCAGGATGCGCTTGGGATAACTCGCCTTGAGGGTATTGAAGGTGCGCTTGAGCAGGCCGAGGTTTTTTTCCGGGGCCAGGCGTCCGACATGAATGACGGCGATGTCTGCTTCGGCCAGTCCCCATTGCTCGCGCAGGGCATTCAAGCGTTTGGCCGGGTGAAACAGTTCGCTGTCGACGCCTCGGGACAGCAACGCCAGTCGTTCGAAATGACGTCGCTCCAGTTCCAGACGCTGGCTGACGCTGGGCACCAGGGTCATGGTCGAGCGGTTGTGGAACCAGCGCAGGTAGTGGGTCAGCAGGCGCGTGAGCAAACCCAGCCCGTACTGGTTGGAGTACTGCTGGAAATTGGTGTGAAAACCGCTGACCACGGAAATCCCCAGTCGCCGTGCCGCACGCAAGGCCGACAGACCCAGTGGCCCTTCGGTGGCGATGTAGAGCACATCCGGGCGGTGACGCGTCCAGCGCCGCAGCAGTTTGTGCATCGACGACTGACCCCATTGCAGGCCGGGATAGCCCGGTAGTGGCCAGCCGCGGCACAGCAGCAGTTCATCGTCGCTGCCCAGCTGTTGGTCGCAGCCCTGACGCGGTCGCACCAGTTCCACCTGATGCCCGCGCGCGCGCAAACCGTCGCACAAGCGACCCAGGGTATTGGCCACGCCGTTGATTTCCGGAGGGAAGGTTTCGGTGATCAGAGTGATATGCAGAGCTGTCGTCATGACCCCAGTGTCGACCGGGGCCATGTCGTCAGTGTGACGTCAGGATGATGGATTTGTGACTGCGGTACCGGCGCTGATGGCTCAGCGCTGCGCCACCAGGCTTTCCGCGCCGCGTTCACGCACCCAGAACAACGTCGCCCCGGCCACGGCGGCCGGCATCATCAGGATGTTGACCACCGGGATCAGCAGCACCAGGTAGACGATGCCGCCGAAGCTCATGCTTTGCCAGCGCTTTTGTCGCAGCCAGGCAAGCATCTCGTTCCAGCCCAGCTTGTGGTTGTCCGCCGGGTAGTCGATGTACTGGATCGCCATCATCCACACCCCGAATAGCAGCCACAGCGGCGCGGCGATGATGTTCACCACCGGGATGAAGGACAGGATGAAGAGGCCGATCGCCCTTGGCAGGAAATAGCCGAGCTTGCGCATTTCTCGGGCCAGGGTGCGCGGGATCATCGCAATCAGTTCGCCCCAGCTGAAGGCCGGGAAGTCGTCGGTGCCGCACACCACTACCTCGACTTTCTCCGCCAGAAAGCCGTTGAATGGCGCGGCAATGACATTGGCGAGCATGGTGAAGGTGAAGAACACCATCAGTACGACGAGCACCACGAACAGCGGCCAGAGGATGTAGCTGAGAAAACTCAGCCAGTCGGGCAGGGACGGCATCAGCGTGTCGACCCACAGGCTGAATTGATGGCCGGCCAGGTAGATCAATCCGACGAACAGCACCAGGTTGATCGCCAGCGGCAACAACACGAACAAACGCAGGCTGGGGCTCAGCACCAGCTTGAGGCCTTCGCGCAGGTATTGCGGGCCGGACAGAACGGGGGCAGGCATGATGTGCTCCGAGCAGAGGGAAAACGCGCCGACCTTACCGGCTTTGCTTCATGTGCGAAAGCGCGGCAGTGGTATCGACATTCACTGTAACAAAGACGTCGATATCGTCGGTCAGATGGCATAGAGACCACCTATGAGCTGGATTGTTAATCCGTATTTCCTTAATCTTCGCCCCCTCGATACGCTGCACCCAATCTTTTTACAGGACGGTCGGGTTCAAGCCTTCCCCAAGTGCTTTCAACCGTTCTTTTTTATTCCAGCCGGCAATCCGGCGTTCCGCGCCAGGTGTTCCGGGCCGGTCAACAGGAGCAGGTCATGTCTGAAGTCCGTCATTCGCGAGTGATTATTCTCGGTTCCGGCCCTGCCGGTTACAGCGCCGCGGTCTATGCCGCCCGTGCCAACCTCAAGCCACTGCTGATCACCGGCATGCAGGCCGGCGGTCAACTGACCACCACCACCGAAGTCGACAACTGGCCGGGCGACGTCCACGGCCTGACCGGTCCGGCGCTGATGGAGCGGATGCGCGAGCACGCCGAGCGTTTCGAAACCGAGATCGTGTTCGATCACATCAATGCCGTGGACTTCGCTGCCAAGCCGTACACCCTGACCGGCGACAGCGCGACTTACACCTGCGACGCCCTGATCATCGCCACCGGCGCCAGCGCCCGTTACCTGGGCCTGCCGTCCGAAGAAACCTTCATGGGCAAAGGCGTTTCGGCCTGCGCGACCTGCGACGGTTTCTTCTACCGCAACAAGCCGGTTGCCGTGGTCGGCGGCGGCAACACCGCTGTCGAAGAGGCCCTGTACCTGGCCAACATCGCCAGCAAGGTGACCCTGATCCACCGTCGCGAAACCTTCCGCGCCGAGAAGATCCTGATCGACAAGCTGAACGCCCGCGTTGCCGAAGGCAAGATCGAGCTGAAGCTGAACGCGACCCTGGACGAAGTACTGGGCGACAACATGGGCGTGACCGGTGCGCGCCTGAAGAACAACGACGGCAGCTTCGACGAAGTGAAAGTCGACGGCGTGTTCATCGCCATCGGCCACACTCCGAACACTTCGCTGTTCGAAGGCCAGTTGACCCTGAAAGACGGCTATCTGGTTGTGCAGGGCGGTCGTGACGGCAACGCCACCGCCACCAGCCTTGAAGGCATCTTCGCCGCCGGTGACGTGGCAGACCACGTGTACCGCCAGGCCATTACCTCGGCTGGTGCCGGTTGCATGGCGGCACTGGATGCCGAGCGTTACCTCGACAATCTGCAGAACGCTTGATTCTGCATACGTTGAAATAAAGAAAACCGGCTTCGGCCGGTTTTTTCATGCCCGCGAAAAATACGATGAACATGTAGGAGCGAGCTTGCTCGCGATGGTGTATCAGCCACATTGTTGTCGACTGACACTCCATCGCGAGCAAGCTCGCTCCTACAGGGACTGTCTGTTCAGGTCAGTTTTGCAAGGCAGGCTTCAAGGATATCCAACCCTTCCTCCAGCACCGCAGCCTCGATGGTCAACGGCGCCAGCAAGCGAATGATGTGCCGTGATTTGCCACTGGGCATCAGCAGCAGGCCCGCGTCCCGCGCCAGTGCCAGCAATTGGGTCAATTGTGCCGGTGCGGGAGAGCCATCGGCGTTGATCAGCTCGATGCCACGCATGGCGCCGACGCCGGTCAGGCGTCCCAGGTACGGCGTCAGCTTGTTCGCGCGCCAGGTTGCATGGCGGCCGACAATCGCTTCTTCCTGTTGCGTGCCCCAGGTGTGCAGGTTGGCATCGGTCATTTCGTCGAGGGTTGCCAGTGCCGCAGCGCAGGCGATGGGGTTGCCGGAGTAAGTGCCACCGAGTCCGCCCTTGGGCAAGTTGTCGAGCAGCGACTTGCGCCCGACCACCGCACCCAGCGGTACGCCGCCGGCGATGCTTTTGCCGAGCAGGATCAGGTCCGGCTCGATGCCCAGTCGCGAGAACGCGAAGCGCTGGCCGGTTCGGCCGAAACCGGACTGGATTTCATCGGCGATCAGCACAATGCCCTTGTCGTTGCAGAACTTGCGCAGTGCCTGGGCGAACTCGGCCTCCATGGCCAGGAAACCCGCTTCGCCCTGCACCGGTTCGACGATAAAGCAGGCGACGTCTTCGACATCGATCTCGACGCTGAACAGGCGCTCCATGGCTTTGAGGGCCTCGGCACTGGTGACGCCGTTGTCTTGGCTGGGGAAGGGCAGGTGAAACACCGGCCCCGGCAGCACGCCGACTTTCTGTTTGTAGGGCGCGACTTTGCCGTTGAGGTTCAGGGTGGCCAGTGTGCGGCCGTGGAAAGCGCCGTCGAAGGCAATGACCGCGCTGCGGCCGGTGGCGCCACGGACGATCTTCAGGGCGTTTTCCGCTGCTTCCGCGCCGCTGTTGGTGAGCATGCCGCTGACCGGGTAACCCACCGGCATGAACGCGCTGAGGCGATCCATCAGTTCGAGGTAAGGCACATGGGGCGCTGCATTGAACGCGTAATGGGTCAGTCGGGTGGCTTGTTCGCGGATGGCCTGGACGATACGCGGATGGCAATGGCCGAGGTTCAACACGCCGATGCCGCCGACAAAGTCGATGTAGCGTTTGCCATCGGTGTCCCAGACCTCGGCGTTTTTGCCGTGGCTGAGCGTGACAGGGTGAACGATGTTGATCGACTGGCTGATGGATTCGCTGCGCATGGATGACCGGCTCGGAAGAAGGAGGACTTCTTTTTATCTAAGCCGTGAGCGGAGGTATGGGGCAAACGAAATAAAGTTGCCGGGTCAATCTTAAAAGTCTGGATGTGTTTCTGATCAGTTCCGCGCCGTGAACGCAGAACCTGTAGGAGCGAGCCTGCTCGCGATGGTGGTGAACGATTACGCGTAAACCAGAGGCCCGGCAGTGCTCTTGAGTTTTTCGCGAGCAGGCTCGCTCCTACAATTTGAATCAGCGGCGCGTCAGTGGCTGTTGGGTGAACTTCACACCCGCCAGGCCATGAGCAATCAACGCGCGGATATTGCCATGGTCGCTGCCTTCCGGCGTCGCCAGCACCGAGCGGTAATGCTCACCGAACGCCAGCAGGGCTTCTGCATCACTCAAGCCTTCGAGCAGCGCAAGACCCAGGGTCTTGCACGAGCCTTCGTTCTGCCCGGCCGCGTTTTCCACGCCACCATTGTTGAAAGCCTGAGGCTGGTAGTCGTAACCGGCAGTAATGAACGCCAGAGTCTCGGCGAAGGCGTGTTCGCCGCTGTTGAGGCTGGCGCGCAGGGTGTTCAAATCACTCATTGGGTTTTCCTTTGGCGAACGCCGCCTGTTGTTCGGCGCTGGCTTCTTGCTGAAATTGGGCTTTCCACTCGGCGTACGGCATGCCGTAAACCACTTCGCGGGCTTCGTCGAGGCTGACCTCGATCTGGCGTTCGTCAGCCGCCGCCTTGTACCACTTGGACAGGCAGTTGCGGCAGAAGCCCGAGAGGTTCATCAGGTCGATGTTCTGCACATCCTTGCGGCTGTCCAGATGGGCCACCAGCCGGCGAAAGGCGGCGGCTTCGAGTTCCAGGCGTTGTTGGTCGGTCATGGCGGTCTCTGCGAGACAGCTTCAAGCGGCACGCTTGAAGCTGCAAGTTGGATGACGGTGGCTGCAAGTTTACAGCTTGGCGCTTGTAGCTTGAAGCTAGCGGCTCGCTGCCAGCGTAATCGACACCGACTCGGCGAATCGTAGCGCGTGGGGCTTGTCGACCTCGACCTCGGCGTAGAGCACCGATGCGTTGGCCATCACCAGGTCGAGAATCTCCTGGGTCAGGCGTTCGAGCAGCGCAAAGCGGTTGCCTTCCACATGGGCGATGATCGCCTTGGTGATCGTGCGGTAGTTCAACGCGTGATCGATGTCGTTGTCCCGTACCGCTTCCTGGGCTGCGTACAGAATGGTGAGGTTGATCAGCACATCCTGCTTGTTGAGGATTTCATCCTCGTTGATGCCGATGTAGGTACGCAGGCACAGGTCTTTGACCCGGATGCGTGCCATGCCTGGCTGAAGTTGTGGCATTGCTACTTGCTCCGTCCAATCAATTGCAGGAACTCCTGGCGGGTGTTGCTCGACTCGCGGAAGGCGCCGAGCATCACCGAGGTGTTCATGGTCGAATTCTGTTTCTCGACGCCGCGCATCATCATGCACATGTGCTGCGCTTCGATGACCACTGCGACACCGGCCGCGCCGGTCACTTGTTGCACCGCGTCGGCGATTTGCCGGGTGAGGTTTTCCTGGATCTGCAGGCGCCGGGCGAACATGTCCACCAGTCGCGCAATCTTCGACAGGCCCAACACCTTGCCGGTCGGAATATAAGCCACATGCGCCTTGCCGATGAAGGGCAGCATGTGGTGTTCGCAAAGCGAGTACAGCTCGATGTTGTCGACGATGACCATTTCATCGTTGTCGGAGGCGAACAGCGCGTCATTGACGATCTCTTCGACACTTTGCCCGTAGCCATGGCAAAGGTACTGCATGGCTTTGGCCGCGCGCATCGGCGTATCGAGCAAACCCTCGCGGTCGGGATTTTCGCCGAGGCCGATAAGGATCTCTCGATAATTCTGGGGCAGGGATAACGTCATGGAAAATCCTCGCGGGACACTTATTTGATGTGCCGTCCGCCGTTGACGGTCAGGGTGGTGCCGGTGACATAAGGGTTGTCGAGCAGATAGCGCAGGCTCTGGTAGATCACTTCGCAGCCGGGTTCGATGCCCAGCGCGGACTTGGCCAGCACCTTGGCGCGGTAGGCCGCGTCGTCTTCAGGGTTGAACAGTAGCAGGGCCGGGGCGATCCCGTTGACCTTGATGGCTGGCGCGTACCTGGCGGCGAAGGACAGGGTCAGGCTGTCGAGCCCGGCTTTGCTGGCGCAATAGCCGATGTGCTTGCTGCTGCCCTTGCGGGTCACGTCATCGCTGATGTGCACGATGTCAGCGGGGCTTGAGCGTTGCAGCAGGTCGGCGCAATGCAGGTTGATCAAGTAAGGCGCCAGCATGTGCACACTGAACATGCGGGTGAATGCCGCGGCGTCGGTGTCCGGTGTTTCGGCCAGCCATTCGGAGGCGTTGTGGACAATCGCCCGCAAACGGTCGGTGTGGGTTTTCAGCTCGCTGATGAAGGCCAGGATCCCGGCCTCGCTGGCGAAGTCGGCGAACACCGCTGTGGCCCCCAGATCGCGCAGGGCTTGTACGCCGGGACGTTCGCTGCGGTAGCTGAAAATCACGCGCTGGCCATCTTCCAGCAGTCGCCGGGCGCAATGCAGGCCGACACGCTGGCCGGCGCCGGTAATGAGGATAGGGGCTGCGGAAGAAGTCATGAACGGCTCGCGTCGCGGTGAGAACAAAACTATACCAGCGAGGAGTCGCGAGATGTCTCGGAAAAGATCGCAGCCTTCGGCAGCTCCTACGGGCCGCCATCTGTTACCGATTTGCAGGAGCTGGCGAAGCCCGCGATCTTTTAGCGGTTTTGCGGTACTGAGGTCGTGGGCAAATGACGTGTCGGCGTGCTGTTGAGCCAGCCGGCCAGCAAACGCGTCGACAACGGAATGAACAGGTAAACCATCAGCGGCGTCAGGCACAGGGTGCTGACGAGCACGCGGGGCAGCAGCGCCATCTCACTCAGCAGCGAACCCAGCGCAAAGTTGAACAGCAGGGAAACCGGAAAGAACGCCAACCAGATTGCCACGGCCTGTTTCCAGCGCGGCGGGCGTTGACCGACGGCACCGAACCAGCCCTCGATGCCGCTGACCCGATGTTCCGTCGGGTGGGCGAACAACTCGCTGCCGCGTCCGAGCCAGGCGGTGCGCGAAGCGCAATGCTCCCAGGCATGCAGGGTCTGCTCGTCGGCGAAGCGGAAGATAATCTGGAATTCGTCATCACCGGGTGGCGGTGCGAGTACGCCGGAGCCAAGGTAGCCAGGAAAGTCGGTGGCCAGTTGTTCGCCTTCGCGCAGCCAGGCGATCAGGTCTTGATAACGTCCATTGGCAACGCGGCGTGCAACCATCAGCGTGACGGGAGGGGTAGACATCATGCATCTCCGTAAGACATTTGCGTCGCTCCGGATAGGAACTTCGCCAGGCGCAGCGCCGGGGTAGTGGGCTGCGGCTTGAAACAAGCAAGGATTATTCCTTGTTTTGCCGGTTTCGTCTTTGAGCGTTTTTTTTCGATTATGAACTTGAATTGTTATGGGGCAGGGGAGTTAAATTGGGATCCCATCTGCACATGGACATACAATCCCAGATGCCTGTCCTTACCGACGTAGTTTCAGGTGTGCCGCGGACTGTCTCCCTTGAACAGGAACAGCTCTATCCGATTCGCGAGGTGGCGCGGCTGACAGGCGTCAATCCGATCACGCTTCGAGCCTGGGAGCGACGTTATGGCCTGATTGTTCCAATGCGCACCGAAAGTGGGCATCGCCTGTATTCGCTGACCGATATCGAACGGGTCCGCAATATCCTCGGCTGGGTCGAGCGCGGTGTAGTCGTCAGCAAGATTGGCAGGATCCTGGCCAAAACCCAGCCGCTCCAGGCGTTGTCGCACATTATCCCCAACAACCTCGTGGAAGCCGATTATGCACAGTGGCAGCAGCAGGTTCTTGCTGCGGTCAACGGGTTTGACGACATTCGGCTGGAGCAGGTCTACGGGCAAATCTTTTCCAGTTACGCCCTGCCGGTGGTGTTTCAGGACATTCTGATCCCTGTCTGGAAGCAATTGCTGCAACGACAGGACCAGTTCGGCGGGACCAGCGAGTGGCTATTCCTGGATGGATTTTTGCGTTCCCGGGTGGTGCAGCGTCTGTTGTTGCTGCGAGACAAACAGCCGCGTCGGGTGGTCATCTGTGCCTTGGTTGGCCATTGCCGCGAGCTGGAACTGTTGGTCGCCGCCCTGTTCCTGAGTGCCGGGCCAGTGGCCGTTCGCGTGCTGAACATTGGTCAGCCGTTCGATGAGCTGGCGCTGACATGTGAAAGGCTCAAGCCCTTGGCGCTGGTGCTGTTTTCCAATCATGTGCCGGCTCCCGAGTTGCCGCGGCGCTTGAATCGCCTGGTCATGAGTCTGGATTGCCGATTATTGTTGGCCGGTGATGCTTGCGATCTGGTACAGGAGAGCCTGGCCGGGTCATCGATCGGATGCCTGGGCAATGAGGGGGAGGTCATGAGCCAGCGTCTGAAGCAGTTCCTGGCGGGTAGACTGGATACTTGAGGTTCAGAGATGCAGCGCGGGATGAGTCAACCGATGCTGTTGCAGGATGAACTGGCGCAGGCGCTCGGTTTCGTCCGTATCGCTCTGGCTCAGTTGATAGGCATAGAAGCCCTGTTCGTTTTCTTTCTCGAAAGTGCCACGCAAGGCAATCCGCTCATAACCTGACGGGCTGAACCACAAGGCGAAATGCTTCGGTGGCTTGGTCTTGTTGCGAACCTCCAGCAAAACCCCTTTGCACGATACTTCGTGCACCCACAGGGTGCCGGTTTGACCCTTGGCGTTTTCCAGTGCTACCGGTTCGTCCAGTACCAGGCGCCAAGGCCGGACCATCGGTCCGTCTTCATAGATGCTCGGCACGCCGAGGCGCAGGTGCAGCGCATGGAACTCGTCTTCCACAAGGTGCAGGGGGAAGGTCATTTGCTGGTTTTCGAAGCTGGCTTGAATGGTGACCTGCTCATGGGCCGCCAGGCGGGTGAGCAGGTCACGAATTTGCGATCCCCCGTTGACGAGCAGGCTCGACGTCGCGTCCCGCACATTGAGTTGCGGGTTGTGTTGCATGCTCTGGATGAAATCCAGCTCATCCTGGGTCAGGAGTGCGTCGCGTTGCATGGTCAGCCCGAAAGATATAATTACAAAGTCAGCGGTGATTCTAGTTACTGACCATTAATTCTGGATTTGGTTTTTGCCGTTCGTCGCCTTGAGCGCCGTCAGTTCGGCCTGGAGTTCAGCCAACTGCGCTTCAAGCTGTGTCACGCGCTGTAGTGTCTTGACCTGCGCGGTGACATCTTTCTGCACGCCGACAAAGTAGGTTTGCCTGTCCGCTGGATTTTTCACCGTTCGTCGTTGGAAGTGTTGATCGCCATTTGCAGCAGTTGTGCATTAATCATCGGAGTATCCTTTCCTGATTGATTGTCGATTGCATTCTAAAAGAACAATCACGACCGTGCTGTTAATATCCGGGTCTTTGACTCGGATTCAGGATCAGATTGATGAAAGTCGCCATCATTTCCGGCTCGGTGTACGGCACGGCCGAAGAAGTTGCCCGCCACGCCGCCAGCCTGTTGAAAGCCGCCGGTTTCGAAACCTTTCACAACCCGCGTGCGACCCTCGCCGAAATCCAGGCGTATGGCCCCGAAGCCTTTCTGGTGGTGACGTCGACCACCGGCATGGGCGAGCTGCCGGACAACCTGCAACCGCTGTATTCGACCATTCGCGACCAATTGCCAGCGGCCTGGCGCGGTTTGCCAGGCGCGGTGATCGGATTGGGTGATGCGAGTTATGGCGATACCTTTTGTGGCGGCGGCGAGCAGATACGCGAATTGTTCGGTGAACTGGGCATTCGCGAAGTACTGCCGATGCTACGCCTGGATGCCAGCGAAAGTGTGACCCCCGAAACAGACGCCGAGCCTTGGCTGTCGGACCTGATCAACGCACTGCGCACCTGATCGTTGCCCCGGCACCCATGCCAGTCAGGGTTCTGACAGTACGGTAAAAAACCGCCTGTCAGACCATCGCTGGCGCCGGTCGTTTGACATGGATCCAGGGTGGCCGGGGGACTGACTCGCAGGGTCACCAAGCTGGCTGCGAATGCAAGTACACGAACCTCAAGGGGTGACTAGACTCGGTAAACATAGGAAACACTCCATCATAAAAAAACCGAGGTTCCTTGCCGTGACTGTCGATCCTGTCCAATCGCCTCACAGTGTCAAACACCAGGTCAGTGCTGCCGAGTGGCAGACCCGCGTCGACCTGGCGGCCTGTTATCGCCTGGTCGCTCAACACGGCTGGGATGACCTGATCTTCACCCATATCTCCGCCAAGGTGCCCGGCACCGAAGACTTCCTGATCAATCCGTTCGGGTTGATGTTTCATGAAATTACCGCGTCGAACCTGGTCAAGGTGGATCAGGCCGGCAACAAGCTGATGGACAGTCCTTACGAGATCAATCCGGCGAGTTACACCATCCACAGCGCCGTGCATGAAGTTCGTCACGATGTCGTCTGCGTGCTCCACACCCACACGGCTTCAGGGGTGGCGGTGTCGGCACAGAAGCAGGGCGTTTTGCCGATCAGCCAACAGTCGTTGTTCGTGCTTTCCAGCCTGGCCTACCACGCCTACGAAGGCGTGGCGCTTAACCATGATGAGAAAGTGCGGCTGCAGGCCGACCTCGGTGAAAACAATTTCCTGATGCTGCATAACCACGGTCTGCTGACCTGCGGCAGCACCATCGCCGATACGTTCCTGATGATGTTCACCTTTGCGCGTGCCTGCGACATTCAGGTCATGGCGCAAAACGGTGCCGCTGAACTGATTGCCATCGAACCGCAGATTCTGGCTGGCGCCAAAGCCATGATCGCGGGTGTCACCCGAAGTGCTCAAGGCATGGGCGGAGCGCTGGCATGGCCGGCGCTGCTGCGCAAACTCGATAAACTGGACCCGGGCTATAAACTCTGATGGAACTCGCCGAGATCCCCCTGTGTGTCTGGCGCAAACGCAGCCAGACGTTCGTATTCCGTGATCAAAGCATCCGTTACTGGACAGCAGGGCAGGGTGAGCCGCTGTTGCTCATTCACGGCTTCCCGTCCGCCAGTTGGGACTGGCATTACTTGTGGCAGCCTTTGAGTCAGCGGTTTCGCGTGATCGCTTGCGACATGCTGGGCTTCGGCGATTCGGCCAAACCTGCGAATCACGAATACAGCCTGCTGGAGCAAGCGGATCTGCAACAGGCACTGCTTGAACACCTGAATGTCGAACAGCCGGTGCACCTGTTTGCCCACGATTACGGCGACAGCGTGGCCCAGGAACTGCTGGCCCGGCATTACGAGTCGCGGGTGGAACTGGCCAGTTGCGTGTTTCTCAATGGTGGTTTGTTTGCGGAAACCCATCGCCCGGTATTGATGCAAAAACTCTTGCTCAGCCCTTTGGGCTGGATGATTGGCCGCGCCTTCAGCCGTGATGGTCTGGTGAGAAGCTTCCGGCAGATTTTCGGTCCGCAAACCCGCCCCAGTGAAAGCCAGATGGATGACTTCTGGAGCCTGGTCGAAAGCCATCGCGGACCACGGATCATGCATAAATTGATCGCCTACATCCCGGAGCGACGCGTCTGGCGCAACCGCTGGGTGAGCGCGATGCAACGCGGTGAAGTGCCGCTGCGGGTGATCGATGGCGGGGTTGATCCGGTTTCCGGCGCGCACATGGTCGAGCGTTACCGGGAGCTGATCCCGGAGGCGGACACGGTGGTGTTGCCCGACATTGGCCACTACCCACAGATCGAGGCGCCCTGCGAGGTGCTCAAGCACTACCTGGCGTTTCGCGATCAACTGCTGTTGCCACCGCGCAAGGTGGCGTGTTCCTGATTCGCAGCGTTGAATCTGCTGTGCCTTTTTTGTGGTGAGGGGGCAAGCCCCCTCGCCACAGGGTCCATGTCCATTTCTCTATCAATCATCCCCCAGCCTTATCGCGCACTATTCAGCCTCCCCCGTGTTCATTGTGACCTGCCGCGCGGTGCCGGAAACTCGGACTCATTGTCCCCTGGCCTGCTGGAGTCCTCCATGAATGAGTCTGTGCGCTTCGAAGATAAAGTCGTGATCATCACCGGAGCCGGTGGCGGCCTGGGACGGGCGCATGCCCTGCTGTTCGCCAAACAGGGCGCCAGGGTGCTGGTCAACGATCTTGGCGGCTCGGCCCAGGGTGAGGGCGCCAACGCCTCGGCCGCCGACCGCGTGGTGGCGGACATTCGCCAGGCGGGTGGCATCGCCGAGGCCAACCACGACTCGGTCACTGACGGTGACAAACTGGTCCAGCACGCCCTGGACGTCTTCGGTCGAGTCGACGTAGTGGTCAACAATGCCGGGATCTTGCGTGACAAGACCTTCCACAAAATGGATGACGCCGACTGGGACCTGGTTTACCGCGTCCACGTCGAAGGTGCCTACAAAGTCACCCGCGCCGCCTGGCCGCACATGCGCGAGCAAAACTACGGCCGGGTGATTTTCACCGCGTCGACCTCGGGCATCTATGGCAACTTCGGCCAGTCCAACTACGGCATGGCCAAGCTCGGTCTCTATGGCCTGACCCGCACCCTGGCCATCGAAGGCCGCAAGAACAACATCCTGGTCAACGCCATCGCCCCCACCGGCGGCACACGCATGACCGAAGGCCTGATCCCGCCGCAAGTCTTCGAACAGCTCAAGCCGGAACTGGTCAGCCCGCTAGTGGTGTACCTGGCCAGCGAGAACTGCCAGGAAACCTCCGGTCTGTTTGAAGTCGGCGGCGGCTGGATGGGCAAGGTCCGCTGGGAGCGCAGCCTCGGTGCCGGGTTCGATCCACGGACGGGTTTCTCCCCGGAAGACGTGGCGGCGCACTGGCAGCAGATTTGCGACTTCGAAGGCGCGGCGCATCCGAAAGACAACATCGAAGCGTTGAAGGAAATGATGGGGAATTTGCAGAGGTATACGCTCTGAAAGCGCCGGCAAGGTCACATTGACTGACCTTGCCGGTTGTTGCATTTGTCGGCTGGAAACCGTTTGTTACCGATCAGCCGGGAAAGTATTTGACTACCAGTGCCTTCAGATTGGCGGCTGTTTGCACGTCCATTTTTCCGTCGAAGTTGTCCGGGCGAAAATGCATCTGGAATGCCCGCACCAACTGTTGGAAGCCGCCGTCCGTTGACGCGCCCGAAACATCATATCCATAGGATTTGAACAACCCCAGCAATTCGCTTCGGGCTGGAACGCCCGAAGTGTTGTATTGGCGCAGATACTCATCTCGAGTGCTTTCATCGAACCAGGCGCCGACGCCTTTCAAGTACAGCGCCTGCCAGGGAAACATCGGCCCCGGGTCACTCTTGCGGCCGATCGAAACATCGGAGTGGCCCAAAACCTGCGTCGGTGTGATATCCGGGTAGCGCTTGAGGATGTTCAGCGCCAATTGTTCAATCGCAGCAATCTGCTCGGGGTGATACGGCGGGAAGGTGAATTCGCCTTTGTTGTCCGTCGCCAGGTTGACGACTTCAATGCCGATGGACGTGTCATTCAGATTGCTACGGTTACCCCACTGACTGACACCTGCGTGCCAGGCGCGACAGGTTTCATCCACCAGGCTGAAAACTTCCTGCACGGTATGGCCGGCTTTCAGGTAACTGGGGTCAGTGATATCTGGAATCAGATAGTGCGCGCTGACATACGGGCCGGTCAGGGCACTGACAGAACTTGAAAAGTTTGCGGCCGTGTAGTGAAGAACCAGAAAACGAATTCGACTGTTGAAACTTCTGATTGAGCGATACTGGTTGTAGTTGATGGGTTTCATAATTGCACTCGCATTAAGTAAGTTTGAAGCCGGACGAAGATAAAAGTCGTGCGCCGACTTGCTGTTCAACTTAATGGCTCGAGTGCTTTTGGTGTTTACCTATGCTTGTAGGGGCTTTCTGAAAGAAATGTAGGTATTCGAAGTCTTGCCTGGATGGTCAGGGGTTACCGACTGGCGGCTGTTACTCATCAAAAAACCATCGCCCATAAAAAAAGCGTGGGCACGCTCTCTTGTAGGAGCTGCGGTGCGGCGATGGTCGATAACGATAACGCGTGTGAACCGGATAAATGCGGTGTACTTGAGTCCCTCGCCAGCAAGCTGGCTCCTACAGTTTCCCGGGATTGCGTGAAGAACCATAAAAAAGGCCGCTGCAAACGCAGCGGCCAAGGTAAGACGTTGGATCAGGAGCTACAAATCAACGTCAGTGAACACGGGGCGATGAACCGAATCCTCAATTCATCTGAAGTCTTTCATCACGGCGCAGGCCGGCACATCGTGCCTGGAATGGTTTACCGTGACAGCCACGTAAGAATAAGCCCTTGGTGTCGTAGGAAAAATACCAATTACGGACATGCACTGTTGCAACCACGGCAACAGTCAGTATTGCTCTGCTCGTCCTCTGGGTGATGACCCTGTGTCAGTCATCCTTTAGAGGTACACCACGAATACCTCCTTGGTGTGCTTATCGACCCCGGTGCCCGGCAGTAGGGTGAGGCCTTCTGTCACTCACCGGGGAAGACGCATGACAAAAACAACAATGCGCGCCATCTTCACACCACAGGCGCTGGCGGCTGCGGTTGCATTGGGTTGCTGTGCCCAGGCGCAGGCCATTTCGTTCAACATTGGGGAAATCGAGGGGACGTTCGACTCCTCGCTGTCGGTCGGCGCGAGTTGGGGCGTGCGTGATGCGGATAACGCCCTGGTGGGCATTGTCAACGGCGGTTCCGGCCAGTCTTCGACCGGTGACGACGGGCGATTGAATTTCAAGAAGGGCGAAACCTTCTCGAAGATCTTCAAGGGCATTCACGACCTCGAGCTGAAGTACGGCGACACCGGTGCGTTTGTGCGTGGCAAGTACTGGTACGACTTTGAACTGAAGGATGAAAGCCGGCCGTTCAAGGACATCAGCGATCACAATCGCAAAGAAGGCGCCAAGTCTTCAGGCGGACAAATCCTCGACGCTTTCGTCTATCACAACTACTCCCTCGCCGATTTGCCGGGCACTGTGCGCGCCGGCAAGCAGGTGGTCAGTTGGGGCGAAAGCACTTTCATCGGCAACTCGATCAACAGCATCAACCCGGTCGACGTGTCCGCGTTCCGTCGACCGGGGGCCGAGATCAAGGAAGGCCTGATTCCGGTCAACATGCTGTTTGCCTCCCAGGGGCTGACGGACAAGTTGACGGTCGAAGGCTTCTATCAACTGGAATGGGATCAGACGGTTGTCGATAACTGCGGCACTTTCTTTGGCGTCGATGTAGTGGCGGACGGCTGCAACAAGGGCTACACCGTCGCCAGCCCGGCCATTGCACCGCTGCAGCCGATTGCTGCTGCCTTTGGCCAGGGCTTCAAAGTCAGCAAGGAGGGGGTGATCGTTCCCCGTGGTGGCGACCGCGATGCCCGGGACTCCGGGCAGTGGGGCACGGCATTGCGCTGGCTGGGGGACGACACCGAATACGGCCTGTACTTCATGAACTACCACAGCCGCAGCCCGAACGTCGGGACTACCACCGCCGGGCCCGGTACGCTGGCAAGCCTTCCGGGGATCGTTGCCGCCGCCAATCGCATCGCCCCCGGCAGTGGTTCGGGCCTGGCCCAAAGTGTGATGCTCGGTCGCGGCCAGTATTACCTCGAATATCCGGAGGACATCCGCCTCTACGGTGCGAGCTTCGCTACCACGTTATCCACCGGCACCGCGTGGAGCGGGGAAATCAGCTACCGCCCCAACCTCCCGGTGCAGGTCAACACCAATGACCTGACCCTGGCCATGCTCAATCCGATTGCAGGGGGGGCGGCATCGCCCATCGCCACTTCACCGGGGGCCGACAACAAAGGCTACCGCCGCAAGGAGGTGACTCAAATCCAGAGCACCCTGACGCATTTCATCGATCAGGTTGCGGGTGCGGATCGCCTGACCCTGGTGGGCGAGGCGGCGGTGGTTCGGGTCGGTGGGCTGGAGCCTCGCACCAAACTGCGCTACGGCCGCGACTCGGTGTTCGGTCAGTATGGTTTCGGCGGTGATACCAATGGCTTCGTGACCTCGACGTCGTGGGGTTATCGCGCCCGGGCCATCCTCGACTACAACAACCTCATCGCCGGGATCAATTTCAGACCCAACCTCTCGTGGTCCCACGACGTCGCAGGCTTTGGCCCCAACGGTCTGTTCAACGAAGGCGCCAAGGCCATCAGCCTCGGTGTCGACGCGGACTATCGCAACACCTACACCGCGAGCCTGAGTTACACCGACTTTTTCGGCGGGGACTACAACGTCCTCACTGACCGTGACTTCGTGGCGTTGAGCTTTGGTGTGAACTTCTGATCTGGCTGAAAAGGATGAATTCAATGCGCAAGATGATTCTGCAATTGGGCGCCGTTCTGACTCTGAGTCTGCTGGCTGCCAACGTGATGGCTGCGGTGTCGCCGCAAGAAGCTGGCAAGCTCGGCACCAGCCTTACACCGCTCGGTGCCGAGAAGGCCGGTAATGCCGATGGCTCGATTCCGGCCTGGACCGGCGGCATCCCGAAAAACGCTGGTGCGGTGGACAGCAAAGGTTTCCTGGCTGACCCGTTCGCCAACGAAAAGCCGTTGTTCGTGATCACCGCGGCGACCGTCGACAAGTACAAGGACAAGCTCTCCGACGGCCAGATCGCAATGTTCAAGCGCTATCCCGAGACCTACAAAATTCCGGTCTACCCGAGCCATCGCACCGTGGCGTTACCGGCGGAAATCTATGAGTCGGCCAAACGCAGCGCTCTGAACGTAACACCGATCAACGACGGTAACGGTCTGGCCAATTTCACCGGCAATCGCTACTACGCGTTCCCGATTCCGAAGAATGGTGTGGAGGTGATCTGGAACCACGTCACTCGTTACCACGGCGGCAATCTGCGGCGCACCGTCACCCAGGCGACACCGCAGTCCAATGGCGATTTCACCGTGATCCGCTTCAAGGACGAGGTCGCCGTGCCTTCGTTGCTCGGCGATCTGAAGCCGGGCGCCGATGAAAACGTCCTCAACTACTTCAAGCAGGAAGTGACCGCCCCGGCCCGGCTGGCGGGTAACGTGTTGCTGGTTCACGAGACCCTCGACCAGGTCCGGGAACCGCGCAAGGCCTGGATCTACAATGCTGGCCAGCGGCGGGTACGGCGTGCGCCGCAGGTGGCCTATGACGGCGTCGGCACCTCGTCCGATGGCCTGCGCACCACCGACAATTTCGACATGTTTTCCGGCGCACCGGATCGCTACGACTGGAAACTGGTCGGCAAGAAGGAGATGTACATCCCCTACAACAGCTACAAGCTCGACTCGCCAGATCTCAAGTACACCGATGTGATCAAGGCCGGGCACATCAATCAGGACCTGACCCGCTATGAGCTGCACCGGGTCTGGGAAGTCGTCGCCACGGTCAAGCCGAACGAGCGGCACGTGTACGCCAAGCGCCACATGTACATCGACGAAGACAGCTGGCAAGTGGCGCTGGCCGACCACTACGACGGGCGTGGTCAGCTCTGGCGCGTCGCCGAAGGGCATGCCCAGTTCTACTACGATCACCAGGTGCCGGCCTACACCGTCGAAGCGCTGTATGACCTGATCGCCGGTCGCTATATTGCCCTGGGAATGAAGAACGAAGAGAAGCGCAGCTTCGAGTTCAACATCGATGCAAAAGCGGGGGACTACACGCCGGCAGCTTTGCGTAGTACAGGGGTTCGGTAGGTTTCCTACAGTCTCCTGCACAAAAAGGTGACTTCACGGTCACCTTTTTTATAGGGGGGGATCAGTGTGTTGAATACTTCTTCAACAAGCGCTCGGGAGAGGTCTAGGGTGGCGCCAGAATTATAAAAAAGGCGCATCACTATGACTGTAATGACGCACTGTCTGGACCGCCCCGGTTTCCTGCCCCGACTGTCGTCCCATCATCTGTCCCGCGAGCGGTTGATCGAGCCCATGCTGGTCTCGACTGCGCGGGTGAAGTTGCTCTGCGCACCGGCCGGTAGTGGCAAGAGCGCGTTGCTCAGCGAATGCCTGATGCGTGCACCCCAGAACTATCGGGTCTGTTGGCTGCCGCTTGCGGGGACTTCGTTGAGTGCAGCCGATTTTCTGTTGCGCCTGGCGCAAGCGTTGGGGTTGCCCTCGGCGGATGAGCCAGGGCTGCTGGCGCATCTGGCGCGATTGCAGACGCCCACCTGGCTGTTTCTCGACGATTTCTGCCGCGCACCCAACCCGGAACTCGACCGGATGCTCGATCGCCTGTTGGCCGTCGCCAGCCCGATGCTGACCTGGTGGCTGAGCTCCCGTCGACGACCCTCCTGCAACTGGCCGCGGCTGCTGCTGGATGATGAGTTGTACGAGTGCGAAGGCCGGATGCTGGCATTTACCGAGGCCGAAGTCGGGCAGTTGCTCAGTCATGTCGAACCGACCCTGGCGGCACAAACCGCCAAAAGGGTAGTTGAGCGCAGCGGTGGCTGGTGCGCTGGCGTGCGGATCGCGTTGCTCAATGGTTGTCCGTGGTCGGGTGAGCAGGGGCGTTCGGCGACGCTGCGCGATTATCTGCAGCATGAGTTGTTCAACACCTTGCCGCCGGAATTGGTCGAGGTCTGGCAAGTGTTGGTTCATCTGCCACGCTTCAACGCCAGTCTGTGCGAGCATCTTTTCGGTACGGGTGAGGGCGCCCAGTGGCTGCATGTGTTGCAGGAAATGGGTTGCTTCATTGAGCCCTGGGAAGACTCCGTCGAGTGGTTGCGGATCTTTGAGCCATTAGCCCGGGCGATGCGTGAAGAGCCGACCCCGGCCGGGCGATCCTGGCATCGCCGCGCGTGCCAATGGTTCAGCACCGAAGAAGACTGGCAAGGTGCGTTCGAGCAGGCTCTGTTGGCGCAGGAGTTCGAAGTTGCGGTCAGCCTGCTGCAGCACTTCAGCCTCGAACATTTGTTCCTGCGCGAAAATGCCTGTCTGTTGTTGAATCTACACGAGCGTCAGCAGGCTGAGCTGACCCTCGTTACACCGCAATTGGTGGGACTGGTTAGCGCGGCATTGTTGTTTGCCGGGCGCTTCGATCATGCCGCCGCGTGCATCGAGCAATTGGCACGATTTGCCCCACAGCCTACGCAGGCGCTGCAACGGCAACTGCTGGCACGCTGGCAGGCACAACAGGGCTGGTTGCTGCATTTGCAAGGTCGCATGGGGGCGGCCCGCGCGCACTTTCTCGACGCGCTGGCCGAGTTGAGCGTCGATGCCTGGCCGGTGCGATTGTTGTGCTTGTCGGGTTTGACCCAGCAGGCCTTGCTCAACGCCGAACTCGATGCGGCGCAGACGTTCAATCGTGAGGCGCTGTGTCTGGCGCGCGCCCAAGGCTCGCTATTGTTCGAAGGGCTGCTTGAACTCGATCACGCGCAGTTGCTGGAGATGCGCGGAGCGCCCCGGCGCGCCGAGAGCTTGTTGGCTGAGGTTTTTGCCTTGTTGTCCCGACAGGCTGATCGACCGACGCCGTTATTGGGGCGAATTGCCTTGCGGCGAGGACGGTTGGCCCTCTGTCAGGGACAAGATGAGTTGGCCGCCGGTTTCTTCCAGTCCGGCCTGGAAGACTGCCTGCAAAGCCAGGACAAGCACGCGCTGTATGGCTTTCTCGGGCAAGCGCAGATGGCCGCCAATCAGCGCGATTACGCCCTTGCGTTTGATCGTTTGCGCGAAGCCGAACGCGTGATGCAGCAGCGGCAGATTCCCGATACGGTGTATCGCGGGGTGCTGCTGCAAGTCAGCAGCCATTTCTGGTTGCAGCAAGGGCGACCGGAGTTGGCCTGTGAAGCGCTGACCCGTGTCTTGCGTCACTATCGCGGGCCTCGCGCACGCCACGCGCCACCGGCCACGCTTCAGCTGATTGCCCGTATCGAGTACCAATTGGTGTTGGCGCAGATGCATTTGCAACAGACGCAAAAGCCGCTGGATCGGCTGCAAGCGTTGCTCGATCACGCGCAACGGCATGCCATGCTGGCGCTGGAAACGGAATTGCATTTGGTGATCAGCGAAGTGGCGGACCTGACCGCTGAGCCCAGGCTGGCCAAGGCGGCTTTGGAGGCGGGCCTGGCGCTGGTGGAGCGCTGTAATGGGCAACAGGCGTTGCGTGAACTGGGGCTGCGCCAGCCGAACTTGCTCAGCCGTTTGCGTGGGGAAGAGTCGGTGACGGCCATGCTCGCCGATGTCAGCCCGCTGAGTACCCGGGAGATTGAGGTGCTGGGTCTCATTGCCCAAGGCGGTTCCAATCAGCAAATTGCCGAGCGACTGTTCATCTCCTTGCATACGGTGAAAACCCACGCACGGAGAATCCACAGTAAATTGGGGGTTGAGCGTCGGACGCAAGCCGTGGCGATGGGCAAGAAGCTGGGGCTGATCCTGCCCGTCTGATCAGCGCCGTTGCGTTCAGGTTGTCAATGCGTCTGGCTGGTAGCCCATGCGCCAACTCACTGCTCGTGTGGCAGACAGCAAACGCTGCGCCGCGGGACCGTTTTCATCGGCA
This sequence comes from Pseudomonas sp. GV085, assembly GCF_003050925.1. GTDB lineage: Bacteria > Pseudomonadota > Gammaproteobacteria > Pseudomonadales > Pseudomonadaceae > Aquipseudomonas. Next base: position 158,753 of record NZ_QAOV01000009.1, read on the forward strand.
TGGAACAGCGAGGTCGGCCCGACCACGGTCAGTACTGCCGCAATCTTGCCCATGGCGTTGAATACCGGTGCCGACAAGGCATCCACACCGGGCATCAACAATCCATGCACATGATGCAGGCCCCGTTGGCGGATCTGTTCGCACATCGTCGTGTACGCCTGATCGTCCGCCAAACTGTGGGTGGCGCTGCCCTGCAATTCCTGGTCGCGCAGGTCCACGGTTTCACGCCTGGGCAGGTAGGCGCCAAATACCAGTCCCGTCGAAGAACTGAGCAATGGCAACACCGAGCCCAGTTGTGTCACCACCGTCACCGCACGCACCGCCGGTTCGATATGCACCACGGTCGCGCCCTGGTTACCCCATACCGCCAGAAAACAGGTTTCGTTCAAGTCGTCACGCAACTCGGCCAAGGGCAGGGCGGCGACTTTCAGCACGTCCATACTGTTGAGTGCCGCCAACCCTACGCGCAAGGCTTCGCGGCCCAGGCCGTAATGGTTGGTGGCGGCGTTCTGTTCGGCAAAACCGCTGGCGATCAAGGCCTGCAAATAGCGGTGAACCTTGCTCGCCGGCATCTGCACGTGTTCAGCCAGGCGCGACAGCGAAGTCGAGGGCGACAACTCGGCCAGAGCCTTGAGGATGTCGGTGCCAACCTCGGCCGAGCGGACTTTCTGTTTGCCGTTGCTGTCGCTGGTAGGTTTTTCCATGGTGGCGGTTTGATCCTGTAACGAATGGGCGTCTTTATAGCTTGACGGTCAATACCAATCAAATTACGTTATGCGTAATCTAATTACGATAAAAATAACCAAGGCAGGCCAGTCACTCTTCCAAAGGGTGACCGGCATTGCCGACTCCCTGTTCAGGAGGCTCCATGAACCCCGATTCAACGACGCCAGCGCTGGCCTACCTGTCAGGCTTCGGTAACGAATTCAGCAGCGAAGCGTTGCCCGGCGCACTGCCCGTCGGCCAGAACTCCCCGCAAAAAGCCCCGTACGGCCTCTACACCGAACTGTTCTCCGGCACGGCGTTCACCATGCCGCGCAGCGAGGCGCGGCGCACCTGGATGTACCGCATTCAGCCGTCGGCCAATCACCCGGCATTCGTCAAGCTTGACCGGCAACTGGCCGGCGGTCCGCTGGGTGACGTGACCCCCAATCGCCTGCGCTGGAACCCGTTGGAGATTCCCGCAGAGCCGACCGATTTCATCGACGGTCTGGTGAGCATGGCGGCCAACTCGGGCGCGGAAAAACCGGCCGGGATCAGCATCTACAACTACTGCGCCAACCGTTCCATGGAGCGTGTGTTCTTCAACGCCGACGGCGAGATGTTGCTGGTGCCTGAACTGGGGCGCCTGCGCATTGCCACCGAACTCGGTGTGCTTGAACTGGAGCCGCTGGAAATTGCCGTACTGCCACGTGGTCTTAAATTCCGCATCGAACTGCTCGACCCGCAAGCCCGCGGCTACGTCGCCGAAAACCATGGTGCGCCGCTGCGTCTGCCGGACCTGGGGCCGATTGGCAGCAATGGCCTGGCCAATCCACGGGACTTCCTGACCCCGGTGGCGGCCTACGAAAACCTGCAACAACCCACCACCCTGGTGCAGAAATTCCTCGGCCAGTTGTGGGCGTGCGAACTCAATCATTCACCGCTCAACGTGGTCGCCTGGCACGGTAATAACGTGCCGTACAAATATGACCTGCGCTGTTTCAACACCATCGGCACCGTCAGTTTCGATCACCCTGATCCGTCGATCTTCACGGTATTGACCTCGCCAACCAGCGTCCACGGCCTGGCCAACCTCGACTTCGTGATCTTCCCGCCGCGCTGGATGGTGGCCGAGAAAACCTTCCGTCCGCCATGGTTCCATCGCAACCTGATGAACGAATTCATGGGTTTGATCCAGGGCGAATACGACGCCAAGGCTGAAGGTTTTGTGCCCGGTGGTGCTTCGTTGCACAGCTGTATGAGTGCCCACGGTCCCGACGGTGAGACTTGCACCAAAGCGATCAACGCTGACCTCAAGCCGGCGAAAATCGACAACACCATGGCGTTCATGTTCGAGACCAGCCAGGTGTTGCGCCCAAGCCGTTTCGCCCTCGATTGTCCACAACTGCAAAACACTTACGATGCCTGCTGGGCTACGCTGCCCGCCACTTTCGACCCGACCCGGAGATAACCCATGACGCAGACTTCCATCACTCGCAGCTGGGTTGCATCCGCCAACGGCCATGCTGATTTCCCCCTGCAAAACCTACCGCTGGGCGTATTCAGCCTCAAAGGCTCGGCACCGCGCAGTGGCGTGGCCATCGGCGAGCATATCTTTGATCTGCAAGCGGCCCTGGAGGCGGGGTTGTTCGATGGCGCTGCGAAAACAGCGGTCGAAGCAACCTGTGGCGGCCAGCTGAATGCGTTCTTCGAACTGGGCCGCGAGGCTCGCGTCGCGTTGCGCGAGCGTTTGCTGGAACTGTTCGCCGAGGGCAGCACCCTGCACGGCAAGATCGAAGCCCAGGGCGCAAAACTGCTGCCTCTGGCGGTGGATTGCGAAATGCACCTGCCGGCGAAAATCAACGATTACACCGATTTCTACGTCGGCATCGAGCACGCGCAGAACGTCGGCAAACTGTTCCGTCCCGACAACCCGCTGCTGCCGAACTACAAGTACGTGCCAATCGGCTACCACGGTCGCGCGTCGACCATTCGCCCATCCGGTACCGACGTCCGCCGCCCGAAAGGCCAGACGTTGCCGGCCGGTCAAACCGAGCCAACCTTTGGCCCTTGCGCGCGCCTGGACTACGAGCTGGAACTGGGCATCTGGATCGGTCAGGGCAACGACATGGGCGACTCGATTGCCATTGGCGACGCCGCCGATCACATCGCCGGTTTCTGCCTGCTCAACGACTGGTCGGCACGGGACATCCAGGCCTGGGAATACCAGCCGCTGGGGCCGTTCCTGTCGAAGAGCTTCATCACCAGCATCTCGCCGTGGGTCGTCACCGCCGAAGCACTGGAACCATTCCGTCGCGCCCAGCCTGCGCGTCCGCAGGGCGATCCGCAGCCGCTGCCGTACTTGCTCGACAAGCGCGATCAGGCCGCTGGCGCGTTCGACATCGAACTGGAAGTGCTGCTGCTCACCGAGGCCATGCGAGAGCAGAACCTGCCGGCCCATCGCCTGACCCTGAGCAACACCCGGCACATGTACTGGACCGTGGCGCAAATGGTCGCGCACCACAGCGTCAACGGTTGCCAACTGCAGGCCGGTGATCTGTTCGGTTCGGGCACGTTGTCGGGTCCTGAGAACGGTCAGTTCGGCAGCCTGCTGGAAATTACCGAGGGTGGTAAAAAACCGATCGAGCTGGCGTCGGGCGAGGTGCGTAAATTCCTCGAAGACGGCGACGAAATCATCCTGCGCGGACGTTGCCGTCGTGACGGTTTTGCGTCCATTGGCTTTGGCGAATGCCGCGGCAAAGTGCTGCCGGCACGCTGAGAGGAGCGGGGCATGGAACTCTATACCTACTACCGTTCGACGTCTTCGTACCGGGTGCGTATCGCTTTGGCGCTCAAGGGCCTGGATTATCAATCCTTGCCAGTCAACCTGATCGCACCGCAGGGTGGTGAGCATCGGCAGCCACCTTATCTGGGTATCAACCCGCAGGGGCGCGTGCCGGCCTTGCGCACGGATGAAGGCGAACTGCTGATCCAGTCTCCTGCGATCATCGAATACCTGGAGGAGCGTTATCCACAGGTGCCACTGCTGTCCAGGGACCTGACTGCCCGTGCTCACGAACGCGGCGTGGCGGCAGTGATTGGTTGCGATGTGCACCCATTGCATAACGTCAGCGTGCTCAATCGGCTGCGCCAGTCGGGCCACGACGAACCGCAGGTGGTGGAGTGGATCGGCCACTGGATCGGCCAAGGGTTGGCCACGGTTGAGCAGTTGATTGGTGATGACGGTTACTGCTTCGGCCCCGAGCCTGGGTTGGCGGACGTCTACTTGATCCCGCAGCTGTACGCGGCCGAGCGTTTCAATGTTTCTCTTGAAGCTTACCCGCGAATCCGGCGAGTGGCGGCATTGGCCGCGACGCACCCGGCGTTCATCAAGGCGCATCCGGCGAACCAGCCAGATACGCCTTGACGCCTCACACCGTCCCAATGTGGGAGCGACGGTGCGGCGGTCCGACCTGCTCGCGATAGCGGTATGTCAGTCACATTGATTTGACTGACACCCTCTCTTCGCGAGCAGGCTCGCTCCCACAATGATTTGTGATCAGTGAACGATGGCGTTCGGCGGCAAATGTCCCAACCGTTCCGTCAGGCGAATCCGCTGGATCGGATCGTCGCTGAGCAGCAGCGCGTGCTCCAGGTCAAAACGCTCGGCGTTCGGGCAGTCCAGCCGCTGGTACAGGCTGGCCCGGGCCAGATAGTCGGAGGCACTGGCGTCGCCCAGTTCCAGGACGCGATCGGCGTCGATCAAGGCATTGATGAAATCGTCGTGGGACAGGTACAACTGGCGCAGGTTGCGCGACAGCCGTTGCAGCATCTGCACCGGCTCGGCGGTTACCAGGTGCTCGGCGCTGAGCTTCATGTTCGGGCCGTACTGGCGCTGTAACAACTCCCGACAATCGTTTGGATAAAGACGACGACCGCCGCAGGGATCGAGCAAATGATCGGCACCCGGCACCCGCAGTAGGAAATGCCCGGGGAAGTTGACCCCGACCAGGGGGATTTCCAGGCCCCTGGCCAACTCCAGCGCAATCAGCCCCAGCGTCAAGGGTTGCCCTCTTCGGCGTTCCAGTACCTTGTCCAACAGGGCCACTTGCGGGCGCAACGGCGTGAAATCGTCCTGGGCAAAGCCAAGGTCGTTCATGCGCCGCAGCAGCGGCTGGGCCAGTTCACTGACCGGCAGCATCGGCAAGCCGCCACTGACCCGTTGCTGCAACACCTGGAAATCGGCCAGCAGTGCTTGTGGCTCCACCTCGCTGTCGTGCTCGACCGCAATCCACAGTGCCGCCTCGAACAGCGCGGGCGGTGAACGTTGCAGGCAGGCGAAAAACGATTGGCGCGGGGTCATCAAAATCTCCGGGCAATGCCTCGTTTTAGCCCCCTCTCTGGCGTTCGTCCAGTGCCGTACAAGGTCGGATGCAGGTTATTTCCTAAAGCTTGGATCGTGAACGTGCTTATTCCGGTGCGCTTCTGCAATTTTTGGGCGCAAGCCTATACTGGCGTCTACAAGAAGTGATTCGGGAGCCTTACGATGTTCGCTCTCATGCAAAGCACCCGCCTTGAATCGCTGCATCTGAGCGTCGACTCGGTCACCGGGTTGAAGGCGGTCATTGCCATTCATAACAGCCGGCTGGGGCCTGCCCTGGGTGGTTGTCGTTACCTTGCCTACCCCAGCGACGAATCAGCGATCGAGGATGCCGTGCGCCTGGCCCAGGGCATGAGCTACAAGGCTGCGCTGGCCGGGCTGGCGCAGGGGGGAGGTGTGGCAGTCATTGTCCGCCCGGCCCATGTTGCAAACCGCAGCGCGCTGTTCGAAGCCTTCGGGCGCTGCATCAATCAGCTTGATGGTCGCTACATCACCGCCATCGACAGCGGCACTTCGGTAGCGGACATGGATTGCATCGCCCAACATACCCAGTACGTCACCAGCACCACGTCGGCGGGAGACCCGGCGCCCCATGCGGCGATGGGCGTATTCGCCGGCATTCGCGCCACTGCCATGGCGCGGTTGGGTAGCGATAATCTCGAAGGTTTGCGCGTAGCGATTCAAGGCTTGGGCAATGTCGGCTATGCCCTGGCGGAGCAGTTGCACGCCGCCGGTGCTGAACTTCTGGTCAGCGATATCGATCACGGCAAGGTGCAATTGGCCATGGAGCAACTCGGTGCGCACCCGATCGCCAACGAAGCGCTGCTTAGCACACCTTGCGATATCCTCGCGCCCTGCGGCCTGGGCGGTGTACTCAACAGCCATACCGTGACGCAATTGCGCTGCTCGGCGGTGGCCGGTTCGGCGAACAATCAGCTGACGCATCTGGACGTCGCCGACCAACTGGAGCGCCGTGGCATCCTGTATGCGCCGGATTACGTGATCAACGCTGGCGGGCTGATTTACGTGTCGCTCAAACACCGCGGCGAACAACTGTCGACCATCACCGCGCACCTGTCGAAAATCAGCTCGCGCCTGACTGAAGTGTTCGCCCACGCCCAGGCGGAAAAGCGCTCTCCCGCACGGGTGGCCGATGAGTTGGCGGAGAAAGTGTTGTACCGATAGAAGCTCGGGCGATCTTTTTTATACCGGGCATGAAAAAGGCCCTGGGTCATTCGACTCAGGGCCTGTTCAATTCGGGCTGTGCCTACTTGGCGGCTTTGGGGGCCTTGGCAGGCTTGGCCGGGGCGATCGGCTCAGCGGCTTCAACGACCTCGAGCGCTGCGACAGGTTCTACGACTTCAACCGGTGCACTGAGCAATTCGGACAGAGCGTCCGGCTGGCTCTTGAACGCCTTGGCGAACACGTCGCGATTCTTCGCCATGTAGATCCCGGCTTCTTCCACTTGCTGCTCGGTCAGGGACGGAACGGCTTTTTGCAATACTTCAGCCAGCAATTCGGCCAGCTCGAGCATTTTGTCATGACGGTCAGCTTCGGCTTTATCCATGAACAAGCGCTCCAGATCTCGGCTGCTGCGGTATACCACTTCGACGGCCATTCACCACCTCACATGCCTTCACATTGGTTGTCGATTTCGACTACTGTATTTTTATACAGCTAAAAGGATAAGCGAATCCCTGTCTTTTGGGTAGTGGCTTTTTAATGTAGACCGGATATCCGGATTTGCATTGTTCCCTTTGGGAGCAGGCTTGGTCCGGGCGGCGTTCCGACGAAGAGGCCGGTGAAATGGCCACAAAAGTGTCCAGCAGCAGACCATCCTCATCTCACTCAACAGCCTCTGGCCTTTTTTCTGCATGCAGAAAAACCGTCACGTCCAACCCGCATCATCCGGTCGAGCCGACCTAAGGAAGCAGCATCGTGAAAATCAACTGGGCCGAAAAACTGCGGCAGAACGTGCATGGACTGGCCGAGTCCCTGGGCAATCTGTTCGTCGAAACCTTCCACTACCTGGCGCTGTTCGCCATTGGTGCGGTGACCGCGTGGGCGGCGGTGATGGAATTCCTCGGGATGATCGAAGAGGGGCACATCAAGATCGATGACATCTTGCTGCTGTTCATCTATCTGGAACTGGGAGCGATGGTCGGGATTTACTTCAAGACCAATCACATGCCGGTGCGCTTCCTGATTTACGTGGCGATCACCGCGCTGACGCGGCTGCTGATCTCCAACGTTTCGCACCACAACCCGCCGGACCTGGGGATCATCTACCTGTGCGGCGGGATTCTGCTGCTGGCGTTTGCGATTCTGGTGGTGCGTTATGCTTCGTCGCAATTTCCTTCGGTGAAGATCGAGAACCCACACCGCAAGACAGGTGCGGGCTCCAGTGAGCATCCGGAAGTAGAAAAGGGCGAGCTTTAAAGCCCCATGGCGGGTCGGGGCCGCCCTTTGGCTGGTGGCGGCAGGTTGCGTGTGCCGCCATCGGTCATGGATTCGAGGATGGCCACGGCACTGTCGCCTTGTTCGATTGCAATGCCGAATTGAATGCTTTGAACCAGACGCTTGAGACGCTGGGGGTCATTGCGTTGTTCGGCGCTGATCATGCGTTTGGCCACCACGCGGCCATTGTTGGAAAGCGTCAGCATGATGCTGCCGTCCAGGCCCTGAATGCTCAGGTTGATCTGGTAATCCGCTGCAAAGGCATCGGTAATGAGCTGGAAAGGGTTGTCCATGATGCGTCACCGCCTGATTGAACGTGCAGTTGTTGACCGGCCGTGATCGGGTTGGTTCGCAATGCCTGACCACCGGCCATCTCGCCATCATTGTTCCAGCAAGGATGTAGCAAGGGGCATGCCGACAAAATTGTTGGACAGAAAACACATTCTGTAGGAGCGAGCCTGCTCGCGATGGTCGTGAACGATAACGCGTAAAACCAGATGGTTTGCGGCGCCTGAGGGTTTTTCGCGAGCAAGCTCGCTCCTACAGGGGCCGCGTTTTCTGCACGTTTCAGGGCAATAAACCTCGACGTGCCTCCAAAGCGATCAACATTCCACCCAGTTCACCGCCAGTCCGCCCCGCGACGTCTCTTTGTATTTGTCGTGCATGTCGGCGCCGGTGTCGCGCATGGTGCGAATCACCCGGTCCAGGGAAATGAAGTGCTGGCCGTCGCCACGCAGGGCCATTTGTGTGGCGTTGATGGCTTTCACTGCGGCGATTGCGTTGCGCTCGATGCACGGCACTTGCACCAGTCCGCCAACCGGGTCGCAGGTGAGGCCGAGGTTGTGTTCCAGACCGATTTCGGCGGCGTTTTCCAGCTGCTCCGGGGTCGCACCCAGTACCTCTGCAAGGCCCGCGGCAGCCATGGCGCAGGCGGAGCCGACTTCACCCTGGCAGCCGACTTCGGCCCCGGAGATCGAAGCGTTTTTCTTGCACAGGATGCCGACGGCCGCTGCGCCCAGGAAGAACGCGACTACGTCGTCGTCAGACGCATCGGCATTGAATTTCATGTAGTAGTGCAGCACCGCCGGAATGATCCCCGCCGCGCCGTTGGTCGGCGCCGTGACCATGCGCCCGCCGGCTGCGTTTTCTTCGTTCACGGCAAGGGCATACAGGTTGACCCATTCCATTGCCGACAAAGTGGAAGTAATGACATTCGGCTTGCCGATTTCCTGCAGGCTGCGATGCAGTTTCGCCGCTCGGCGTGGAACATTCAGACCGCCGGGCAGGACACCTTCGTGGCGCAAGCCTTGCTCGACGCATTCACGCATCACCGACCAGATATTCAGCAAGCCCTGGCGGATCTCGGCATCACCGCGCCATGCCCGTTCGTTGGCCATCATCAGTTCGCTCACCCGCAGCCCGTGCTCGTTGCACAGCTTGAGCAGTTCGGCGGCGCTGGAGAAATCGTAAGGCAGCGCCACATCGCCAGCCGGTGCGATACCGGATTCGGCTTCGGCCGCTTCGATGATGAACCCGCCGCCCACCGAGTAATAGGTTTGCTCGAACAGTTCGCCGGTTTCACCGAAAGCTGTCAGGGACATGGCGTTGGGGTGGTAGGGCAGGCTCTTGTCGAGCAGCAGGAGATCGCGTTGCCAGTCGAAGGCAATGTCCGCAACGCCTGTCAGGCACAATTTGCCGGTTTCGCGCAGGGTGTGAATGCGGCTGTCGATGGTGGTGGGATCAATGCGGTCGGGCCATTCGCCCATCAGGCCCATGACGCAGGCGCGGTCCGTTGCGTGGCCGACGCCGGTCGCTGAAAGAGAGCCGTAGAGACGAATTTCCACGCGACGCACATCAGCCAGAAAACCCTGATCGACCAGTGCCTGGGCAAAGGTTGCGGCGGCGCGCATCGGACCGACGGTATGGGAGCTGGACGGGCCGATGCCGACTTTGAAAAGATCGAAAACACTGATAGCCATGCTAAAGCCTGTACATGAAATGGAAGAGGAGTCGCCGCCATTTTTGTAGGACAAGCGCAATGTCGGCGATACTGCCCTTCAAGGTCCTACGTGACCAACGAAAATTCCTAAGACATCCTTTAGCAGGACTAAACGATGAGTCGTCAATTGCACGCCCAGACCTATGTCTGGTTGAACGTGTTTGCCTGTGCCGCGCGGCACCTGTCGTTCACCCGCTGCGCCGAAGAGCTGCACATCACACCGGGAGCCGTCAGCCAGCAGATCCGTCAGCTGGAAGAACGCCTGGGTTTTCGCCTGTTTCACCGCCGTGCCCGCGGAGTCGAGCTGAGCGCCGAGGGCCAGCGCCTGGCCGTTACCGTCAACGAGGCCTTCGGCAGCATCGACGCGGAATTGCGGCGACTGGATGCGGGCATGATCAGCGGGATTCTGCGGGTACGTTCGATTCCGTCGTTCCTGAGCAAATGGCTGACGCCGCGCCTGCCGCGATTGCAGCAGCGTTTTCCGGATATTCAGTTGCGCCTGGTAGCCGAGGACAGCAGCGTGCCGTTGCATGAAGGCGACTTCGATCTGGCGATCGACCTGAACGACGGCAGCTACCCCGGTCTGTTATCCACAGCCTTGCTCGATGAGCAGATTTTTCCGGTGTGCGCGCCGAGCCTGTTGCGCGGTCGTCCGCCGCTGCACGGTCCGGCAGACCTGATGCACTTTCCCTTGCTGCACGACATCACCGCCTGGCGCGGCAGCTATGAGTACGCGGAATGGGAGTTTTACCTCAACGCCATCGGCTTCGAGGGGGCGGATGTGCGACGCGGGCATACCTTCAATCGCAATCACCTGACGATCGAAGCGGCCATCGCCGGGATGGGGGTGGCGATTGCCCGACGGACACTGCTCAACGATGAGCTGGAGCGTGGGGCGTTGATCGTGCCGTTCGGCCTGGCGGTGCCCAATCACAAGCGCTACATGCTGCTTTACGCACCAGGGGCGTTGAGCCATCCCGGCGTGCGTGCGGTACATGACTGGCTGGTGGAAGAGGCGGGGATTTTTCGCAGCCTGCACCCGTTGGGGGAGCGGCAGATGTAAGGAATTTTGACCGGTAAGCAGGGCGACCCAACTCCCGACAGTAACAGTGCTTTTGCTCATTGTCCGGTTTTTTTTGCGTATGAATATTTATCTTTTTTCAGGGGTTGAATTGTTCAGCGTACAGACCGATTGTGTAAGCAAGAGGTCACGGTGATGACGCCCAAGGGCTTAGCTGACCGGCCTCTCGCGAGCTAGCTGAAATAAGGGATGAACTATGCAAATCCAAGTCAATAGCGATAACCATATTCAAGGCAGTAAACGACTGGAGGAGTGGGTACGTACGACCATTGAGAGCACGCTCGAACGCTACGAAGAGGACCTGACACGGGTCGAGGTTCACCTGCGGGACGAGAACGGCGACAAGCCGGGTCCCCACGACATGCGCTGCCAACTGGAGGCGCGGCCAAAAGGCCATCAACCGGTTTCCGTCACCCATAAAGCCTCCACCATGGAGCAGGCTATCGACGGTGCAGCCGTCAAACTTGAACATGCGCTGGAGCATATGTTCGGCAAATTGCGCGGCAAACGCGCCAATGTGGTGCCCATCGAGAGTGGCGCCCATGCCGACCATCTACTGGAAGAAGAGTTTCTTGAGAACGAACAGGCAGCGCTTAACGGCTGACACCTGATTCACTTTTTTACCTTCCCATGAAAACGGGCCTGCATTGCAGGCCCGTTTTGTTTTCGGTGGCTTTTGGATTCCATGGGGCATGGGCTGGTCCTTTTGCATTTGAGAATATTTATCATTAATATTGCGGTCTTGCCGGCCCCCCCTGACGCTGTCGTGGCCTCCCCCGGTTTTCAGGTCGAAACATGAACGATGATCACTCTGCCCCCTGACCCCCACGATATCGAACGCGACGAACAGCGCGTTGACCGTGCGCATTTTCTCCAGGTGTTTCTCTCCCGGCGTTCACAAATGGAGGCGCTGGTGAGCCGGCGCGTCGGTTGCCGGGCGACGGCGGCCGACCTGGTGCAGGACTTGTTCCTGCGTTTCTGGCGGCGGCCGCTGGTGCAGGTCGAGGAGCTCGGCACTTATCTGCTGCGCTGCGCCGGCAATATCGCCATCGACCATTTGCGCAGTGAAGGCACGCGGGTCCGGGCCAGCGAAGGCTTGATGGTGGAACCACCGGACAGCCATGGCAGCGGACCGCAAGCGGCGCTGGAGGCGGGCAACGATTTGCGCCACGTTGAAGCGGCGTTGCGCGCATTACCGGAGCGCACGCGGCAGATCTTTTTGCTCAATCGCATTCATGGCCGCAAGTATGCCGAGATCGCCAAGGCCATGGGTTTGTCCCAAAGTGCCGTGGAAAAACATATGATGCGCGCCCTCGAAGCCTGCAAGGCCAGCCTTCGGGAACCAGAATCGCGTACGCCAGGGAAAGCACCGTGAACCACTTCGAACGCGTCATTCCGACGCCCGCTCAGGAGCAGGCCGCGTTGACCTGGCTGAGCCTGTTGCATGACCAGCCCAGCAGTGGTGACCAGGCGACGTTCAGCCAGTGGTTGCAAGCCGACCCCGCCCATGCCGAGGCGTATGCCCAGGCGCAAGTGCTGTGGGAGTTGAGCGAAGTGCCGGCGCGCACCCTCGCCCATGAAGACGCCTTTGCCTTGCAGGGGTATCTCAATGCCATGGACAAGTCACGACGCAGCAGGGTCGGGCGCTGGTCCGGTGTGCTGGCGATGGCCGCGTGCCTGCTGTTAATGATCAGTCTCGGCACAGGCTGGCAGCCGATGCGCTGGATTGATGACCTGGGGGCGGACTACGTCTCGGCGCCAGGAGAGATCCGCACCGTCACCCTGGCGGATCAGTCGCAGGTGACACTGGATGCCGATAGCGCCATCGCCGTGGATTTCAGTCGCGGTGAGCGGCATGTGCAACTGCGCCGCGGCGCCGGATTTTTCAGCGTCACCCATAACGGCGAGCCATTTGTGGTGGATGCCGAGAAGGGGCAGACGCGGGTCCTGGGTACGCAGTTCGAAGTCCGTTTGCAGCCCCGCGGTGCACAGGTCACGGTGCTGTCGGGACGGGTTGGCGTGACGGCGGACCAGAACGCCGAACAGCAAATTCTCACCGCTGGCGAGCAAGTCGCCTACGGCGAAGGCTCGGCGGAAAAACTCCACGCCGTGGACAGTGAAGCGCAGTTGGCATGGCGCCACGGCTGGCTCAATTACTACAAGGCGACATTGGCCGATGTGGTGCTGGATTTGGCGCGCTATTACCCAGGGCGGATCGTGTTGCTCAATGATGAACTGGCGACGCGGCGGGTCAGTGGCAGCTTTCCGAGCAGGAACCCGCAGGCGGTATTGAGTTCGTTGCAGGGGGTGTTGGGGTTTGAGCAGCATCAGGTGTTGGGGCATCTGATTATTTTGCGTTGATCCGGCCTCTTCGCGAGCAAGTCGAAGAGGCCAGTTCAATCACCCCATCACCCTGAATAAAAATATTTTCAAATTGTTGTGAGGTAAACCCGACTGCCATCCGTGTACTGACTGAAACTGCGAGTCATTCGCATCCGTTGCGGTTCTACACAGGTCATGAGTCATGAAGTCCAGGGCAAAATCGGGGTCGGTCAAACAATGGTTGGGTGTGTCTGCGTTGAGCTTTTCGGCATTGGCGTTGTTGCCGCTGAGCGTGGCGCTGGCCGCTGAGGCCGGCAACAGCCAGCAACTCGCGCAGTTCAGTTTTTCCCTGGCCGCCAAACCGCTGCCCCAGGCCTTGAGTGATTTCAGCCGGGTGACCGGCATCAGTGTCGTCTACACCGATGAAGCGCCGTACGGCCTCAATGCGCCGGCGGTCAATGGCCAGATGAGCGCCGAACAGGCCTTGCAACGTCTGCTCAGCGGTTCGGGTTTGAGCTTCCGCCGCACCGACGGCCACACCATGGCCCTGGAACCGAAGCCCACCGAAGGCGCGTTGAACCTGGGCGCGACCACCATTACCTCGGTGATGGATGAGTCCATGAGTTACCAGCCGCCACCGACTTCTTCGGTGATGCGCTCCTCGGCCCCGATTCAGGAAATCCCGCAGACCATCAATGTCGTCCCGGCCCAGGTCATTCGCGACCAGGCGCCGCGCAATCTCGATGACGCCCTGGCCAATGTCAGCGGCATCACCCAGGCCAACACCCTTGGCAGCACCCAGGACTCGGTGATGGTCCGCGGCTTTGGCGACAACCGTAACGGCTCGATCATGCGCGATGGCATGCCGATCGTGCAGGGTCGTGGTCTCAACGCCAGCGTCGACCGGGTCGAAGTGCTCAAGGGGCCTGCCTCGTTGCTCTATGGCATCCAGGATCCGGGCGGCGTGGTCAACATGGTCAGCAAGAAGCCCGAGCTTGAGCAGTACAACGCCTTGACCGTGCGCGGTTCCAGCTATGGCGACGGCAAGAACGGCAGCGGCGGCGGACTCGACAGCACCGGTGCCCTCGGCGATTCCGGGCTGGCCTACCGCATGGTACTGGACTACGAAGACGAAGATTACTGGCGCAACTTCGGTGTGCATCGCGAGAGCCTCATCGCACCGTCGCTGGCCTGGTACGGCGAAAGCACCAAGCTGTTGTTCGCCTATGAGCACCGCGAATTCCTCACGCCGTTCGACCGTGGCACGCTGATCGATCCACGGACCAACCATCCACTGGACATCTCGCGCAACGAGCGTCTCGACGAGCCGTTCAACAACATGCAAGGGCGTTCGGACCTCTATCACTTCGAGGCCGATCACGAGCTCAACGACAACTGGAAGGCCCATTTCGGCTACAGCTGGAACCGCGAAACCTACGACGCCAGCCAGGTGCGCGTGACTGCAATCGACACCAATAAGGGCACCCTGACCCGCAGCATGGACGGCACCCGGAATGCGATCAGCACCGACCGCTTCACCACCGCCAGCCTCGAAGGCAACGTGGATGTGTTCGGCATGCAGCATGACCTGCTGTTCGGCGTCGATGACGAATACCGCAAGATTTTCCGCGAAGACCTGATCCGCCAGAAAAGCCGCACCACGTTCAGCTACGTGAACCCGATCTATGGCCAGGAAGTGCCGGGTACCACTGTCAGCGCCGCCGACAGCGCGCAGACCGATGAACTGCGTAGCGATTCGGTGTTCCTGCAGGATTCCATCCACCTCAACGACCAATGGATTCTGGTGGCCGGCGCGCGCTTCCAGGCGTACGACCAGTACGCCGGCAAAGGCGTGCCGTTCCACGCCAACACCGACGGCAACGGGCAGAAGTGGGTGCCGCGCGTGGGTCTTGTGTACAAATATACCGATGCCTTGTCGTTCTACGGCAGCTACACCGAGTCGTTCAAACCCAACTCGACCATCGCACCGTTGAGCGGCAGCAGCACCGTGCTTGACGGCGGCATCGCGCCGGAAGAAGCCAAGTCCTGGGAGCTGGGTGCCAAGCTCGATCTGCCGGGCCGCGTCACTGGCAACATCGCGCTGTTCGACATCAAGAAACGCAACGTGCTGGTGGCCAACGCCGAAGGCCCGACGACGATTTACAGTGCCGCCGGCGAAGTGCGTTCCCGTGGCCTGGAAGTGGACTTGAGCGGTCAGCTGACCGATCGCTGGAGCATGATCGGCAGCTACGCCTACACCGATGCCGAAGTCACCGAAGACCCTGTTTACAAGGGCAATCAACTGCAAAACGTGGCAAAGAACAGCGGCTCGCTGTCGGCCGTCTATGACTTCGGCACCATCGTCGGCGGCGACCAACTGCGGGTCGGCGCCGGGGCGCGTTATGTGGGGGAGCGCGCGGGCAACGCGGTGAACGATTTCGACCTGCCGGGCTACACCGTGGCCGACGCGTTCGCCACCTACGACACCAAAGTCGAAGGGCAGAAGGTCAAGTTCCAGCTCAACGTGAAGAACCTGTTTGACCGTACTTACTACACCTCGGCGGCGAGTCGGTTCTTTGTGTCGATGGGGGATTCGCGGCAGGTGACGTTGTCGAGCACCTTGGAGTTCTGACCATAGACCGCGTCATCGTTCATCGTCGGAACGCCGCCTGGAGCCGGCAATTGAAGCGCCGAATATCCCGCGCCTAGCGCAAAAGCGCCTGCCGATACTCGCCGGGCGTCCCGCCAAGTGACTGGCGAAACCGGTTGGTGAAATGGCTGGCACTGGAAAAACCACAAGCCAGCGCAATCTCCCCCAGTGGCTGCGAGGTCGTGCGCAGCAACTCCTGCGCCCGGTTCAGGCGTCGTGCCAGCACATACTGGTGGGGTGGCAAGCCGAAGCTTTCGCGGAACATCCGCGCGAAATGGTATTCGGACAACGCGCACAACGCCGCCAACTGACCGAGACTGATGGCCTTGTCCGGATGGCTGTCGATGTACTCCACCAGATGTCGGCGCTGATGCGCGGCCAACCCACCTTTAAGGCGCAGGCCGTGCCGGGCATTCACCTGGCTGAGCAGGGCATGGCTGAGCAGTTCGTGGGCCAGGCTGCTGGTGAGCAGGCGCTCGCCCGGCTCGTCCCAGTTCAGGGTGATCAATTGTCGAAAGCGCAGCGCCTGCTGCGGATCATCGAGAAAGGTCTGCTCGCGCAGTTGCATTTCCCGTGGCTCGCGATCGAGCAGGGTGACGCAACCGAGGGCAAATTGTTCGGGGCTGAAATACAGGTGCGCCAGGCGAATATCGCCATTGATCACCCAGCCTGACTGGTGGTCGGCCGGCAGGATGCACAGTTTATCCGGCCCCCCTTTGTTGCCGGGCTGGTCGCGGCGAAAGGTGCCGGTGCCGCCGGCGATGTAACAGGACAACGTGTGGTGGCTGGGCGCTTCGTATTCCTGTGCATCGTGGTGATTGCTCCACAAGGCTGCAGACAAGCCGTCACCGAGCTCGGCGCTGTGCTCGAGGCGAGCATTCGGCGAGCGGTTGAGGGCTTGAAAGACTTGTAGGGTATCCAGTGCAGCCATGATCGTTGCTCTCTAACACCTGCATCCAACGCCCTGCATCCTACTCCGTAGAGGCGTGCCTGCCAGCCTGTCGCCAGACAAAAGCGCAAGTTTATGCAAGTGCGCCTGGACGTGACGCCGGACACTGGGCACCTATCGAGGAGCCTTTGTCATGAACCTTTCTTTGTACTTGCTGACTGTGCTGATATGGGGCACCACCTGGATTGCCTTGAAATGGCAACTCGGCGTGGTGGCCATTCCCGTGTCGATCGTCTATCGCTTCGGTCTCGCTGCGCTGATGCTGTTCGTGATCCTGCTGCTCAGCCGACGCTTGCAAGTGATGAACCGTCGCGGGCACCTGATCTGCCTGGCCCAGGGATTGTGCCTGTTCTGCGTCAACTTCATGTGCTTCCTCACCGCGAGCCAGTGGATCCCCAGCGGCCTGGTGGCTGTGGTGTTTTCCACCGCGACCCTGTGGAATGTCCTCAACGCGCGGGTGTTCTTCGGTCAGAAAATCGCCCGCAATGTGCTGATGGGCGGCGCGCTGGGCCTGCTTGGGCTGGGCCTGTTGTTCTGGCCGGAATTGGCCGGGCATACCGCCAGCCCGCAAACCCTGCTCGGTCTCGGTCTGGCCCTGTGCGGCACCTTGTGTTTCTCGGCGGGCAACATGCTCTCGAGCCTGCAACAGAAGGCCGGGCTCAAACCGCTGACCACCAATGCCTGGGGCATGGCTTACGGGGCGGCGATGCTCTCGGTGTGGTGTCTGGTCAAGGGCATTCCCTTCGACATGGAAATGAGCGCGCGTTACATCGGGTCACTGTTGTACCTGGTGATTCCGGGGTCGGTGATCGGTTTCACCGCCTACTTGACGCTGGTCGGCCGCATGGGGCCTGAGCGGGCTGCGTACTGCACGGTGCTATTTCCGGTGGTAGCGCTCAACGTGTCAGCGTTCGCCGAAGGCTATCAATGGACGGTGCCGGCGCTGTTGGGGCTGGTGTTGGTGATGTCGGGGAACGTACTGGTGTTTCGCAAACCCAAGGCGCCGCAAGTGCTGGGCACCGGCAAGCTGGCTTGAGGGGGTGAGTGCTGAGTGACTCAGCGCTCGATTTTTATCGCGATGTATATCAATAATGGAAAGATGAAATCAACTATGTGTCCAGCCCTGTCATTGTAGTTCCAGGTTTTCGACTCATCCATGTTGAACCATTCGGTACCGACTGTTTGAAAACCGATGTAATAAAGAAAAAGGGCAATCAATAATCCGATGATTGCAGGTTTTTTAGCTTCGTGAAATTGTTCGGGGCTGGAGTTGATGTTTTTGTAAAGGCAATAGGTTCCGAGCAGGCAGCATAGGGTGTAGACCACCTCAAGTGTAATGATCAGCCAGTAAATGCGGTGGTGAAGTATGGCGGAAGTAATAGCCCTGTGTCTGTATTTGTTTTGATCATTGGTGGTGTCCATGCTCAGGATATGGCTGATGTATTCATAGTTGGTCGAGTAATCCGTGAAATTGTTGTATAGCATCAGCAATCCAAAGAGGCTAATAAATAGCATCAGTGTGGCTTTGCTGAGTCGAATGACTTGACTTGTTGTGAGTCTGTTCAAGTTAGTGAGCCTCTTTATTGTTCCCCGTGGTGTCTGGGCAAGTAAGAGAGTCTATAGCTTGGTATCATTGTTTGGTTGTTGACTGAATTGCAGGGTGTGTATTCAGAGAGTTGTTTAATAAGTTGAGAGTGACTTTTTTGTTTCAAACGGGCAGGCGCTTGTCACGTCTGCCCGTTTTGCGTTAACCCTTCCAGACTTGCGGGTTGACCAGGTCCTGCGGCCGCTCGCCCAGCAGGGCGCTGCGCAAGTTGGCCAGGGCACGGTTGGCCATGGCATCGCGGGTCTCATGGGTGGCCGAGCCGATGTGCGGCAAGGTCACGGCATTTTTCAGCTGGAACAGTGGCGACTCGGCCAGCGGTTCTTTTTCGTACACGTCCAGCCCCGCCCCCCGAATACGGTTGTTTTGCAACGCGTCGATCAGCGCCGGTTCATCCACCACCGGACCACGGGAAATGTTCACCAGAATGGCACTTGGCTTCATCAGCGCCAGTTCACGATGGCTGATCAAGTGTTTGGTTTTCTCGCTGAGCGGCACCACCAGGCAGACGAAATCAGCTTCGACCAGCAATTGGTCGAGGCTGCGTAACTGTGCGCCGAGTTCCTGTTCCAGTTCGGTCTTGCGGCTGTTACCGCTGTAGATGACCGGCATGTTGAAGCCCAGGCGGCCACGCCGGGCGATGGCGGCACCGATGTTGCCCATGCCGACGATGCCCAATGTCTTGCCATGCACATCACAACCGAACAACGACGCACCGACGCTGGCTTGCCATTGCCCGGCCTTGGTCCAGGCATCCAGTTCGGCGACGCGGCGGGCACTGCTCATCAACAGTGCAAACGCCAGGTCGGCGGTGCTTTCGGTGAGCACATCCGGCGTGTTGGTCAGCATGATCCCGCGTTCGTTGAAGTAGGCCAGGTCATAGTTGTCGTAGCCCACCGAGACGCTGGAGACCACTTCCAGCCTGGCGGCGTTTTCCAACTGGGCGCGGCCGAGTTTGCGACCCACGCCGATCAAGCCGTGGGCGTGGGGCAGGGCTTCATTGAATTGGGCGTTGATGTCGCCGTTTTTCGGATTCGGCACGATGACATCGAAGTCTTGTTGCAGGCGTTCGACCATTTCCGGGGTGACGCGGCTGAAGGCCAGGACAGTCTTTTTCATGGGAGGTGGGCTCGTCGGGCGGTGAAGAATGATGAGCACGCTAACATTCTTCGCGGGATTTGTGCGAGTCGTCAGGCGGTCAATGCAAGCTTGCAGCTTGCGGTGCTTCATCCAGCTATACTGCCGCACTTCTTATACTGTGGCATGCGGCTCGCTTACCGGGCCCGACACTTCATGCACCACCCGGAGCTTTCATGACTTCCCCGAAACAACCGCCGGTCGCCGACGCCTTGAGCGATGTGCAGGCAGAGCTGCCAGACAGCGTCGACTCCAACGCCGACAGCGAAACCAAAGCCGAAATCCCGGCCTTCAAGTTCCCGTTCAAACCGGGCGAACTGGCGGCCGCCAAGGGCTCCAACCAGCCGTGGTACAAGAACGGCGCCAAGAACGGTCACACCAAGACACCGGGCATGGCGCCGCCGGGAACTCGTCGATCGATGGGTAAGCGTTAAGGTTCAGGCATTTTCAGTCGCCCGTATTCCTTGCTGTAAGTCAGAGCGTTCCTACACCGGTTGGCGATTCGCCCTCTGGGAATGTCGAAGGCCATTCGTCGAGGATTCATTTCCATGAATCTTGATGAAGGTTTTCTCATGCGTCTGCTCAAGTTTTTCTCTGCACCCCTGATAGTGCTTCTGGCCGCGGGTTGTACGACAGCTGTCGTCGATCCACAGATCCGTTTCGGTGTCGAGCCGCTTGTACCGCCGTTTGAATTCCGTAACGAGAATGGCGAACTGCAAGGGCTCAATATCGAGTTGGGCAATGCGCTGTGTGCCGAACTCAAGTCCCGTTGTGTCTGGGTTGAGCAGGATTACGCCACCAACATCGATGCGCTCGAAGGTGGTCGTTTCGACGCAATCATGCCGATGACAGCCACATCGTTGCGTCGCGAGCGTGTCGATTTCACCGAAAACCTGTATCCCCTGAGCAGCAGGTTGGTGGCTCCCAAGGGGGCGAATCTGCAACCCGATGCTCAATCGCTCCGGGGCAAGCGTGTCGGCGTGCTGGCCGGTACCAGTCGCGAGGCGTTCGCCAAGGCGCGTTGGGCGCAGGCGGGGGTGACAGTACGCAGCTTCAACCTCAACGATCAATTGGTCGCCAGCCTGCTGGCGGGAGAGCTGGATGCGACTTTGCAAGACTCGATCGAGATTACCTACGCGCTATTGAGTAAACCGCAGGGGCAAGGTTTTGACTTCGCCGGCCCGGCGATCAGCGATCCCATGCTGGGCAGCGGCGTGGCCATGGCGGTTCGCAAAAACGACACCCGGCTGCGCAATAACCTGAATGCTGCTCTTGAGCGGTTGAAACAAAATGGTCAGCTGCAAGCAATTACCCAGCGCTACTTGCCGACGCCGGCTCTCGAGGTTCCTCGGTACTTTCCGGCGGATCGGTTACCCGCTCGTACGACATTCGCTGGCAAGCTTGTACTGGACGCAGGGGTGGAAGTGGAGTGTCTGGCGGTCACGACGCTTTAAATCTTTACCTGTCTGAAGGCGCGTGCGCAGCTCGCGAAGCTGCGCACCTGACCTCTCAAGCCGTGCGCAACGAAATGAACGCAAAGTTCGTCGGCGCATCCACCGCCACTTGCGCCCCGGCCGCAACAATCTGCTCGGCGATATCGTCCCCCGACGCATGAAACAGCCACTCACTGCCCCACTGCGGCAACATTTGCCCGGTCAGTTCGTCGATGATCCTGGCGAACTCCGCCATATCCGGAAGATAAGCGGTAAACCCGTCACCCTTCAGGGCCGTCGTGCGAATCCCCAGCAACGCACAAATCGCATCCTTCATCAGAATGTCATCACGATCCGCCTGACGGGAGCGCTGGATCAATTCCGACAATTCCCGGTCGACCAACTCACCACCTACAATCAGGTCCGGTCCTTTTTCCCACGACTCAGGCGGACATTCCTTCACGGCGGTGTTCAATGGTATGTGCGGATTGATTTCCATCGGATAGATGCGACACACCAACGGCCGGCGTTCGTAGATGCGGCAGCGGTTGTCTTCGTCAAGATTTCGGCAGGGTCCGACATTGTAGGCGGCGAAGGTGATCGCCACGTACGCGTCGGATTCGCCGCTGCGCACCGCCACCGAACGGCGTTCGGCGTGCTCCCGTTGTTGCACCGGCAGGCCCAGGCCGTTGTCCAGAAACGCTTCCACCAGCACGATCACCTGACCACCGTCGGCTGCCCACATCCGGGTCTCGCTCAGGGTCAGGGGCACATGGTGGTCGTTGCAGCATTTGCCGCAGCTTACACAGGAAAACGTTGTATTCATCGAGCGTTCGTTCGCATTACAGGGCATGAAACGGCGACAGAATGCCGCCACAAAAGCCGCTATCGAAGCAAATTATGTGCCACTCAGTTGGCCTCGCCGGCCGGGCGGATGGAGTCCCATTCGGTGACGTCCGCGGTTTTGCTCTTTTTGTTGTAGAGACACAATTCAGTGCCTTGCGCGCCTTTCATGTGTTTTTGCGGGTACTGGCCCTGAAGCAGCAGCGCGGTATAGCCGACCCGGTCATCGAACTGCGCGGAGTTGCCGACGGGTTTGCTGTCCTTCAGGCTGCTGGCTTTGGTGCAGCTGGCGAGTACGGCTTTGTCGTAGGTTGCCCAGGCGTCGGGGCTGGAGGCGTGGGCCTGGACGGTAAGGGCGGTGAGACAGAGCAGAATCAGGGGCGCAGCTTTCATGGTTCAGGCTTCCTTGGGCTGAGTGGCCAAGGCAGGAGTATGCCTGAAGGTTTTGTGGTGGTTGTGCCGGCCTCTTCGCTGGCAAGCCAGCTCCTACAGTGACCGAGCCGATTACAAAACATGTGTTGGGCGCGATTCCTGTA
The DNA here is from genome assembly GCF_003050925.1 of Pseudomonas sp. GV085. Taxonomy (GTDB): domain Bacteria; phylum Pseudomonadota; class Gammaproteobacteria; order Pseudomonadales; family Pseudomonadaceae; genus Aquipseudomonas. The sequence goes on from NZ_QAOV01000009.1 coordinate 180,846, forward strand.
GGAGCTGGCTCGCCAGCGAAGGCGGCATGTCAGAGCGGAACCGGCTCCCGGCGGACTGCGTGCATCCCGACGCTTTCATACAAGCGCCGCGCCCGAAGGTTGTCTTCCAGTACCTTCAGGTCCACGAAGCCTTCACGCCGCTGCTGGAATACCGTGAACGCTTGCAACAGCAAGGCACGCCCCAATCCACGGCCCTGAAACCGCGGATGCACCACCAGGTTCTTGATGTAGGCACTGGTCCAGCACTGACACACACCCACCACACCTTCGGCATCCTGGGCAATGAAGCACAGGGCCGGGTCATATTCCGGATCGGTTTCGAACTGCCGTTGCCACATGTCCAGCGTGGCTACGCGCCCACCGCCGTCGAGATAACCGAGCTCCATCAGCCGGTGCACGGCGGCGCCCAGTTCGGGGCGGTATTCGCTCAGTTGCAGGCCGACCGGCCAATCGGGGGGCGGCACGACTACAGTGAGGTCGCGTCGCATCAGCCAGCAGTAATCTTCGGTCAACACTCAATAACCCTGTTCGGCGACAGCCTTGGCCGCGGTGATCAGGCACTGGGTCAATTCTGGCGAAGAGAATTTGGTCAGCACCGCGTTCGCCCCCGCCAGTCGAGCTTTCTCTGCGTTCATCGCACTGTCCAGCGAGGTGTGCAGCAGTACATAAAGATGCGCGAAATCCGGGGTTTCCCGCAGGGTGCGGGTGAAAGCGTAGCCGTCCATCTCCGACATTTCGATGTCCGAGACGATCAGGTTGATCTGCTGCGCGGTGCCTTGCAGGTCCAGCAGGCAGTCGATGGCTTCCTTGGCGCTGCGGGCCGTATGGCATTGCAGGCCGAGGTTGCGCAGGGTGTGCACCGATTGCTGCAAGGCGACCTGGCTGTCATCGACCACCAGGATGCGCGCGTTGCCGAGCAGTTCGGCGTCTTCCATGCTCAGTTCGGTCGGCGCCATTTCGATTTGGGCCGGGGCGATGCCGTGGATGACTTTTTCGATGTCCAGCACCTGAACCAGGATGCCATCGACCGACGTCACGCCGGTGATGTAGGCGCGCAAACCACCGGAGCCGAAGGGCGGCGGGCGGATGTCGGTGGTCAGGCAATGGACGATCTTGCTCACGGCCTGCACGTGCAGGCCCTGCTTGGAGCGGCTGACGTCGGTGACGATCAGGCAGCCGCCGTTCGGGTCTTCCAGCGGGCGCTCGCCAATCGCGCGGCTGAGGTCGATCACCGACAGCGAGGCACCGCGCAGGGTGGCGATGCCTTTGACGTGGGGGTGCGACTCCGGCAGCCGGGTCAGCGGCGGGCAGGGAATGATTTCACTGACCTTGAGCAGGTTGATCGCCATCAGCTTGCCGCTGCGCAAGGTAAACAGCAGAAGCGAAAGCGAGTCTGCGCGGGCTTTGGTGGAGGACATAGGAACCTTCTCTGGAAAAAGGTGACGGGCAATCCCGGGATCGCCGATGACTTCGATGCCGGGTTATCGACTTGTCGAGGGCAGGCTTTAGCATTTGCGTTGAATGTCAGGCCGCCTTCGCGAGCAGGCTCGCTCCCACAGGGATTATCGCTGCCTTTGTGGGAGCGAGCCTGCTCGCGAAGGGGCCTTCACTTCATGCCGAGCCTTTTGGCCATCCGCCCCAGGTTCGCCCGATCCAGGCCCAGCTCGCGGGCCGCGCTTGCCCAATTGTTGTTGTGTCGTTCCAGGCAGGCACCGATCAATTGACGCTGATACCGCTCGGTGGCCTCGCGCAAATCGCCGGTCACCAGTTGCGTGACGCTGGCAGCCGGTTGTTCGGCAGCGGCTTCAACGCTGGCGTTGGGCAAGTCCAGGTCGGCGGCGCTCAGGCTGAGAATCTTCGGCCGTTCCTTGCAATTGCCCAGGGCTTTCAAGGCGCTGCGGCCGATCAAGTGTTCGAGCTCGCGCACGTTACCGGGCCAGTCGTAGGCCAGCAATGCAGCCTGGGCGTCGCTGTTCAGGCGCAGGCTGTTGAGGCCCATGCGCGAGCGGTTCTGCTCCAGGAAGTAACCGCTGAGCAGCAGCACATCGCGCCCGCGATCGCGCAGGGCCGGCACCCGCAGCGGATAAACGCTAAGGCGATGGTAGAAGTCGGCGCGGTAACGGCCGCTGCGCACTTCTTCGGCGAGGTCGCGGTTGGTCGCCGCGATCAGGCGTACGTCGACCTGATGCTCCTTGTCCGAACCCAGTCGCTGTAGTTGACCGCTCTGCAACACGCGCAGCAACTTGGCCTGCACGGTCAGCGACAACTCACCGACTTCATCGAGAAACAGCGTGCCGCCATTGGCCAGTTCGAACTTGCCGCGGCGGTCGTTCATCGCTCCGGTGAAGGCGCCGCGGACATGGCCGAACAACTCGCTTTCCACCAATGTGTCGGGCAACGCGGCGCAGTTGAGGCTGATGATCGGTTTGTCGGCGCGGGGCGAGGCGGCATGGATGGCCTGGGCCACCAACTCCTTGCCGACCCCGGTTTCGCCGGTGATCAACACGGTCAGGTCGCTGCCGCCCACCAGACTGATCTCTTCGACCAGACGCTTGTGGGCCTTGCTCTGGCCGATCATCTCGCGAGTCTGCTGGCCGCTGGCCTGGCGGTAGACCTCGGCGCGCTGATGCTCATCTTCGACCCGGTTGTTCAAGCGCTCGATACGCTCGGCGGCGTTGACCGTGGCGGCCGCGAGGCTGGCGAAGGCTTGCAGGGCATCCAGTTCGATGGGCTCGAAGCGCTCCGGATCGAGGGCGTCGAGGGTCAGCAGACCCCAGGGGCGCTCGTCGATGAATAACGGGCAACCCATGCAGTCGTGGACTTCCAGATGATCATCCAGGCCATCGACCAGGCCGTCATAGGGGTCAGGCAAGTCGCTGTCGGCAGCGAAGCGGGTCGGGCCTGGGCCGCTGAGCAGCGCTTGGAACCGCGGGTGCTCGCTGACCTTGAAGCGCCGACCGAGGGTATCGGTACTCAAGCCGTCGACGGCCAGCGGCACCAACCATTCACCGTCGAGACGCAGCAGAGCGGCGGCGTCGCATGGCAGCAGGGCGCGCATGGCTTCCAGCAGGCGGCGATAACGCTCGCCTTCAGGCAGTTCGCGGGACAGGTCGGAGACCAGGGGCAGCAGGGCGGTGAGCAGGGGTTTTGCAGTCATAGTGACTCCGTGTAGTCGGTATGACTATAAGTCAGGCAGTGTCTAAATGACTATTAAGTTATTAACTAATTGATTTATAAAGACTAAATAGTTGGCATGGAAGCTGATAGGCATAGGGTAATCCGTTAGCAATCCAAGAAGACCAGGAGTCACCTTATGCTGAGCGTTCAAGATCGTGCCATCGTCAAATCCACCGTGCCACTGCTCGAAAGCGGTGGTGAAGCGCTGATCACCCACTTCTACCGCATGATGCTCTCCGAATACCCGGAAGTCCGCCCACTGTTCAACCAGGCCCACCAGACCAGCGGTGATCAGCCGCGTGCCCTGGCCAACGGCGTATTGATGTATGCGCGCCATATCGACCAACTCGACCAGTTGGGCGACCTGGTGGCCAAGATCATCAACAAGCATGTGGCCCTGCAGATCCTGCCGGAACACTATCCGATTGTCGGCAGCTGCCTGCTGCGGGCCATCGCTGAAGTGCTGGGCGAAGAGATCGCCACCCCGGAAGTGATTGCGGCCTGGGGCGCGGCTTATGGCCAACTGGCGGACATCCTGATCGGCGCCGAAACCAGCATCTACGATCAGAAGGAACAGGCCCCCGGCGGCTGGCGCGGGGCGCGGGAATTCATCGTGGCGGGCAAGGTCGAGGAGAGCGCCGAGATCACCTCGTTCTACTTCGAACCGGCGGATAAAGGCCCGATTCTGGTGGCGGAACCCGGCCAGTACATCGGCATGAAACTGATCCTCGACGGCGAAGAGATCCGCCGCAACTACTCGCTGTCGGCGCTGGCGAACAACGGCCAGTACCGCATCAGCGTCAAACGCGAGGACGGTGGTCGCGCTTCCAACTTCCTGCACGACCAGTTGCAGGTCGGCGCCAGCATCCAGTTGTTCCCGCCATCGGGCGAGTTCGTCCTTACCGCCAGCGACAAGCCACTGGTGCTGATCAGCGGCGGCGTCGGCATCACCCCGACCCTGGCGATGCTCGAAGCGGCGCTGGAGACTCAGCGGCCGGTGCATTTCATCCACTGCGCGCGCAATGGCAGTGTGCATGCCTTCCGCGACTGGATCGACGGCCTGGCCGAGCGTCACCCGCAACTCAAGCGCTTCTACTGCTACGCCGAAGATGACGGCGTGAGCCCGGCGGCGCACAAGGTTGGTTTGTTGAGCCAGCAGCAGTTGCATGAGTGGCTGCCGGAGCAGCGTGACCTGGATGCTTACTTCCTGGGGCCGAAAGGTTTCATGGCGTCCATCAAGCGCCACCTCAAGGCACTGGGCGTGCCGGAAAAGCAAAGCCGCTATGAGTTCTTCGGGCCGGCAGCGGCGCTGGAGTAAGGGGTTGGCGCGGTGAGCCAGGCTCACCGCGTCGCTTTCATCGCGAGCAGGCTCGCTCCCACATTGGTCCGCGTCGTATGCAGATCAAATAATGTGGGAGCGAGCCTGCTCGCGAATGCTTCACCTCGGTCCTGAACTGAAAAAAGTCAGAAAGTTAATCCCTCCTTAACCGCCTTATCGTCTATTCCCCCGAATCCCCCTGTCATGCTCCAGGCTCTCAAAGGTCCGGGCCAGCGTGTAGACTGGCGGGCACTCGAAATCTTCAAGGGAAACGCGATGAGCGATGAATCCATGCGGTTGGGGCGTGAACGGCGCTACCTGGTGTTGTTGGGCATCATTTGCCTGGCGTTGATCGGCGGCGCGCTGTACATGCAAATTGTCCTGGGCGAGGCACCTTGCCCGCTGTGCATCCTGCAACGTTATGCATTGCTGCTGATCGCGATCTTTGCCTTCATCGGCGCGACCATGCGCAGCCGTCGCAGCATCACGGTGTTCGAAACCCTGGTGGTGATCTGTGCGCTGGCCGGTGCAGGCGTCGCCGGGCATCACGTCTTCACGCAGTTCTATCCGGCGGTCAGCTGCGGCATCGATGTGCTGCAACCGATTGTCGACGACTTGCCGCTGGCGAAGATCTTCCCGCTGGGGTTCCAGGTCGACGGTTTCTGCTCCACGCCATACCCGCCGATCCTTGGTCTGTCGCTGGCGCAGTGGGCGCTGGTCGCCTTCGTGATGATCGTGGTGCTGGTGCCTTTGCTAACGTCGCGTAACCGCAAAGCGCTGCGCTGAGGTCATCTGTCGGCACGCATTGTCGGACAAAAAAGCCCCGGTCCTCGCAGGAGGGCCGGGGCTTTTTTTGTCCTGCCGAGCGCATTTCAGAGGCCGGGTAAAAAGACCCTGATGTGCGACAGCCAAGGGTGCGACACATGTGCGACATGTTGTCACAGAGTCGGTGTCGCAGGGTGTTCGAGGAAGCCGGATTGGTACATGGAAACGTAACGAAATTGGGCTGTTTTTCAGGCTTCCAGTATTTTCCGTTGCGAACGCGAGCAGGCAGTTTTAACAGGGTCTGACGAACGGTCGGAGCCCCCGTCATATCGGGCCTCGGGCAAGGTGAAGGGCAGTGAAGAGGGGCCCGATACTGTCTGAACTGTGGGTGGAAGACCTACTTATTGTGGTGTTTTTGTTGAGAATTAATTTCGATAAGATGCGCCACTTTTGCAAAAACGGTTAATGATTGTTGCCGGTTCGGATAAAAATTATTTCGGGATGAGACATGGTTTATAGGGCGTTACATATCTACAATCGCCCGCACTGAATCCCCGGCACTGCTCAAATCTTAACCAGACGTGAGCAGAAACAGGGTGTCGAGAGGTCTGGTGGCTTCATGCGATGCCCAGGTGTCGGAGTCTCCAACTACCCGCACCAAATGGAATTGGTCTGTAACAAGGCCTTTGACCACGAATTCGAATAAGAACTCACCGCAGGCCCGGGATTTGTCGTAAAGCGTCTGACGCACGACGGGCATGCCCTTATTCAATCCAAGAAAAATGCCAACCCTTGGCAGGGTGAAGTGTTGGCGATCAAAACCCAACTGCATTGCGCAAGCTGCTTTAGAGGTCGTGAGATGAGTAAAAACAGGTACCCCAGACTACTAGGCTTATTGCCGCTGATCGGCACGTTGTTGCTGTCAGGCTGCAACATGACCTTGCTCAATCCCAAGGGCCAGGTCGGTCTGGACGAGCGAAACCTGATCATCACCGCAACGCTGCTGATGCTGTTGGTCGTGGTGCCGGTCATCGTCATGACCTTCCTGTTCGCCTGGAAATACCGCGCGTCCAATACGAACGCCACCTACACCCCGAAATGGAACCACTCCACCAAGATCGAGATCGCGGTGTGGGCTGTTCCAGTGCTGATCATCATTGCCCTGGGTTACGTCACCTACAAGTCGACCCACGCCCTGGACCCGTACAAGCCGCTGGAATCCGACGTGAAGCCTGTGACCATCGAAGTGGTCGCGCTGGACTGGAAGTGGCTGTTCATCTACCCGGAACAAGGCATCGCCACGGTCAACAAGATCGTGTTCCCGGCGCACACCCCGGTCAACTTCAAGATCACTTCCGACGCCGTGATGAACTCGTTCTTCATCCCTGCTCTGGGTGGCCAGATCTACGCGATGGCGGGTATGCAGACCAAGCTGCACCTGATCGCCAACGAGAACGCTGAAATGGACGGTATCTCCGCCAACTACAGCGGCGCTGGTTTCACCGGTATGAAATTCAAAGCGATCGCAACTTCCCAGGAAGATTTCGACGCCTGGGTAAGTGAAGTCAAAAAGGCACCTAAACAGCTTGAACAAGCTGAATACGCAGCCCTTTCCAAGCCAAGCCAGAACAACCCAGTCGAGCTCTACTCCTCGGTTACCCCAGGCATGTTCCAGTCCATCGTCGACAAGTACGAAGGCATGAAACCAGGTCCTAAGGTCAAGCACGAGAAAGCAGAGAAAGAAGTGGCCCAGATGGAAGGGATGGACATGAGTTCGCATTCAGCTGCCGGGGCAGAGGAGTAAACGATGTTTGGTAAATTAAGTTGGGAAGCGATCCCGTTCCACGAACCGATCGTGATGATAACCATCTCCATGATCGCGCTCGGTGGTCTGGCGTTGTTCGCCGCAATCACCTACTTCAAGAAGTGGACCTACCTGTGGACTGAGTGGCTGACGTCGGTCGACCACAAGAAAATCGGCGTGATGTACATCATCGTCGCCATGGTCATGCTGCTGCGCGGCTTTGCCGACGCCATCATGATGCGTACCCAGTTGGCCATGGCCACCGAGGGTTCGCCTGGCTACCTGCCACCTGAACACTATGACCAGATCTTCACCGCTCACGGTGTGATCATGATCATCTTCATGGCGATGCCATTCTTCACCGGCCTGATGAACCTTGCAGTGCCGCTGCAGATCGGCGCGCGTGACGTTGCCTACCCGTTCCTGAACTCCCTGAGCTTCTGGCTGCTGGTTTCCGGCGTAGTGCTGATCAACCTGTCCCTGGGCGTCGGCGAATTCGCCAAGACCGGCTGGGTTGCCTATCCGCCGCTGTCGGGCCTGCAATACAGTCCTGGCGTGGGGATGGATTACTACATCTGGGCGCTACAGCTATCGGGTCTGGGGACAACGCTGACGGGGGTCAACTTCCTGGCCACCGTGCTGAAAATGCGTACCCCTGGCATGAAGATGATGGACATGCCGATCTTCACCTGGACCTGCACCTGGGCCAACGTCCTGATCGTGGCTTCGTTCCCGATCCTGACCGCTACCCTGGCACTGCTGACGCTTGACCGTTACATGGATTTCCACATTTTCACCAATGAACTTGGTGGCAATCCGATGATGTACGTGAACCTGTTCTGGGCCTGGGGTCACCCCGAGGTGTACATCCTGATCCTGCCAGCGTTCGGTATCTTCTCCGAAGTCATCTCGACCTTCACCGGCAAGAAACTGTTCGGCCACCACTCGATGGTCTACGCATCGGGCGCGATCTCGATCCTGGGCTTCATGGTTTGGCTGCACCACTTCTTCACCATGGGTTCGGGTGCCAGCGTCAACGCTTTCTTCGGTCTGGCGACGATGCTGATTTCCGTCCCGACGGGTGTGAAGCTGTTCAACTGGCTGTTCACCATCTACCAGGGCCGTCTGCGCTTCACCAGCCAAGTGATGTGGACCCTGGGCTTCATGGTGACCTTCGCCATCGGCGGCATGACCGGCGTACTGTTGGCCATCCCGGGTGCCGACTTCGTTCTGCACAACAGCCTGTTCGTGATCGCGCACTTCCATAACGTGATCATCGGCGGTGCGGTATTCGGCTACATCGCAGGCTTCGGCTTCTACTTCCCTAAAGCGTTCGGCTTCAAGCTGCACGAAGGTTGGGGCAAGGCCGCGTTCTGGTTCTGGATCACCGGCTTCTTCGTCGCGTTCATGCCGCTCTATGTACTGGGCTTCATGGGCATGACCCGTCGCCTGAACGCCACTACCAACCCTGAGTGGGTGCCGTACCTGTACGTCGCCATGTTCGGTGCGGTGATGATCGCCGTGGGTATCGCTTGCCAGCTGATCCAGCTGTACGTCAGCGTGCGTGACCGCAACAAGCCGGAAAACATGTGTGAACACGGCGACCCGTGGAATGCACACACCCTGGAATGGTCGACCTCGTCGCCACCTCCGTTCTACAACTTCGCCGTGCTGCCGAAAGCCGACGTTGTCGACCCGTTCACCGAAGCCAAGGAAAACGGCACCGCGTACAAGGCCCCGGCCAAGTACGAGCCGATCCACATGCCAAACAACACCGCCACCGGTGTGGTCATGGGCGCACTGTTGACCGTGTTCGGTTTCGCGATGATCTGGCACATCTGGTGGCTGGCGATCGCTGGTCTGGCCGGCACCGTGATCTACTTCGTGATCCACGCGGCCCGTGATGATCAAGGCTATATGGTGCCGGTCGACGTGATCGAGCGCATCGAAGCCGAGCAGCACAAGCGTCTGGTAGCGGCAGGGAAAATCCCGGCCACCGCCACCCGTGTTGAAACCTCGTTGGAACAGGCTTAAACCATGTCGAACTTAGTGACCAATGCTGGACACACCCATGTCGATGGACATGGGCATGATGACCATCACCACGACTCGGGCGAGATGACCGTATACGGTTTCTGGCTCTACCTGATGACCGACTGCATTCTGTTCGCGTCGATCTTCGCGGCGTACGCGGTACTGGTTAACAACGTAGCGGGTGGCCCGTCGGGCCACGACATCTTCGAACTGCCATACGTACTGGGCGAAACCGCTCTGCTGCTGTTCAGTTCGATCACCTACGGCTTCGCCATGCTGGCGTTCTTCCGTGGCAACAAGAAGCAGGTCCTGGGCTGGCTGGCCCTGACCTTCATGTTCGGTGCCGGCTTCATCGGCATGGAGATCAACGAGTTCCATATGTTGATCTCCGAGGGCTACGGCCCTAGCCGTTCCGGCTTCCTGTCCGGGTTCTTCACCCTGGTCGGCACCCACGGTCTGCACGTGACCAGCGGTCTGATCTGGATGGCGATCATGATGTATCAGGTGCAGAAAAACGGCCTGACGGCGACCAACAAGACCCGTCTGAGCTGCCTGAGCCTGTTCTGGCACTTCCTGGACGTCGTGTGGATCTGCGTATTCACCGTTGTTTATCTGATGGGGACTATGTAAATGGCTAACGCAGCTCATTCCCAAAATGGCCATGGCCATGACAGCCACGACGCCGGTCATGGCAGCGTCAAGTCCTACGGCATCGGTTTCATCCTGTCGGTGATCCTGACCCTGATTCCGTTCGGTCTGGTGATGTACCCGACGCTGCCGAAGTCGATCACCCTGATGATCGTCGTCGCGTTCGCAGTCATCCAGGTGCTGGTGCACCTGGTGTACTTCCTCCATCTGGACCGTTCGGCCGCGCAGCGTAACAACGTGATTGCGTTTGTCTTCGCCGCGATCGTGATCGTCCTGCTGGTTGGCCTGTCGCTGTGGATCATGTTCAGCATCCACACGTTCATGATGGCGAAGTGAGGTAAGTCCGCATGTCCCTCAAGCACTTTATCCAAATCACCAAACCGGGGATCATTTTCGGTAACGTGCTTTCTGTGGCAGGCGGATTTTTCCTGGCCTCCAAAGGGCATGTCGATCTGGCCATCTTCCTGGCCGCCATGATCGGCACGTCCCTGGTGGTTGCCTCCGGTTGCGTGTTCAACAACTGCATCGACCGTGACATCGACCTGAAGATGGAACGCACCAAGAACCGGGTGCTGGTCCAGGGCTTGATCTCCCTGAAACTGGCCCTGATCTATGCGACCGTCCTGGGTGTCGCCGGCATTGCCCTGTTGTACAAGGTGGCCAACCCGTTGGCCGCGCTGTTCGCAGTCATCGGCTTCGTGATCTACGTCGGCTTCTACAGCCTGTACCTCAAGCGCAAGTCGGTTCACGGCACGCTGGTGGGCAGTCTGTCGGGCGCCATGCCGCCGGTGATTGGCTACGTCGCCGTCAGCAACACCTTCGACATGGCCGCACTGACCCTGCTGGTGATGTTCAGCCTGTGGCAGATGCCGCATTCCTACGCCATCGCGATCTTCCGCTTCAACGATTACCTGGCCGCATCGATTCCGGTGCTGCCAGTGAAGCGCGGCATCCAGGTGGCCAAGAAGCACATCCTGATCTACATCCTGGCCTTCCTCGTGGCGACCTTGATGCTGACCTTCAGCGGCTACGCCGGCATGAGCTACCTCGCCGTCGCCGCGGCCATGGGCATGTACTGGCTGTACATGGCCTGGACCGGCTACAAGGCAGTGGATGACACGGTCTGGGCACGCAAGCTGTTCGTGTTCTCGATCTTCACCATTACCGCGTTGAGCGTGATGATGTCCCTGGACTTCAAAGTGCCGAGCGAGCTGTTGCTGACGTACGCGCCTTAAGCGTCGGATGCTGTAAAGAAAAGCCCCGTCTTCGAGAGAAGAGCGGGGCTTTTTGTTGGGTGCTTTCTGCTGGACCGAGTTGCCGCCATCGCGAGCAGGCTCACTCCTACATTGGATCTGCGTCGCCGCCAATGTTGAATGCAACCCCGATCACCTGTGGGAGCGAGCCTGCTCGCGATGGCTGCGACGCGGTGTTTCAGGCACGAACCATAGTCGTCTGGCCAAACGGGTTCGGCGCAACCCCTGTGTCATGAGTCATTGAGGAAAACGGAACATGGCATTTAGGAAACGTCCTAACGCCAGCACCTGCGTTGCTTGGGTAAGGTCTCTCTCGTCAATTGATAGATCGTTGAGGCACAAGACAGCGGCAACTATTCGTCTTCGATGACAGGAAAGTGGGGTTGAATGAGAGAACGTAACCTATTTGACGAGTTGATCCAGGGCGTTGAAGAAATGAGAGCTCAACGCGAAGCCATGCGCCGCAATGCGGTGGAAGACGTGCGGACCACTGATATTGGTACGCAAGAACACGTTCATATTGAGGAGCCACCAATCTCCGTTCTCACTAATATTTTGCATGATTATCTGGAGAGCACAGATGACGAAGCCCCATAGCGGCCACGTCCTCTCATCCGCCTTGGACACGCTGGTAAAAAGACCTTTGAATCAAGCGGATGACGTTGCCTTGGTGAGCGCCGCCAAAGCCGTCTGGTACTCGGACTCAAATCTTGAAACCGAAGTAACCGCTTTTTTGAATTGTCACGCTGACGATGTGGAGGTTCGGCGTGCTGGTTATCTGCTTGAGCGATTCACCCGATTTACCTGCTTGTCTGATCTGCGCGTGTCGGAGACTCTTAATGCCCTCGAGCTTTTGGCACATTCGACTACCGTGCCAGCCGTGACGCTACAAACTGTTATGCCATTGCGCCGACGCCGTGATGAGCTCGCTGTCTCTTGGGGGTTAAGTGAGGGCCTCGGCCTGAAAGCCCAAGCCCTCATGCCTTTCCAGACCCGGCATTACGAAGCTGAGCAACGCGCCATGTTTTCCTGAACCCTGGTTGCAGCGAAGAAGTCGCATCGTTTGATCCAACAGCTGGAACGGCCTGCAGCGTAAAGCCCCTCCCTTCGAGAGAATGGCGGGGCTTTTTCATTTACGCGCGGTTGTTACACGGTGCATCGAGCACTTTCACCACGTCATCGATGATTGCTTTGCTCATGTCCTGCAAAAAATGCGAGGCCCAGGCGTGTCGGTCGGAGTCGCGGACCATGGCGGCGTCTGAGGCGAGTAGTTTGGCGAGGTGGAGCAGGTCGGAGGCGTGGTAGAGGGCTTCGGTTACCGGGACGCCGGCATTGATGCGGAACAGGGGTTCTTTGGCGTGGTAGGAAAACGGGGTGAGGCCGATGGTTTTGAGGTCTTTGGGATTGGTCATTGGGCTTCACCTCCTGTTGGGCCGGAGGTGGAGGGGCATGACTGGTGTGGCAGACGGATCGATAGCGTTCATTTGTAACTCCTGCATAAGTGAAGCTGTCCCGTTCGTTATCAGGCGAATGGGTGGCAGCTGTGCGCAGGCTGATAAACCGGAGATGCAGGACCCGGCAGACCCGAAGGTCTCCCACGCACAGCCGCCATTGCACGAAAAAACGGGCGAAAAAAAACGCCGACAATCGTGGAGTTGGCGCAGTTGCGCGCACATCTTACCCGGGTTATCAGGCCCGGTCGCTGAATTGGCAGCGACCGGGCGAAGTTAGCCGGCAAGAATGAGGTCGGCAATCGTAGCGATCTGGTGGCCGGGGATGGCCGGGACACCGCAGACCCTGTGGGAGCGGGCTTGCTCGCGAAAGCGGTGTGTCAGGCGACATTGATGCTGGATGTGACGGCCTCATCGCGAGCAGGCTCGCTCCCACAGGGATAGGCGGTGGTCGGTTATTTTTGTGGCATGTCCAGCAACCGGAAAAACCGCTCCCGCACCTGCACATGATCACTGTGCGCCACATTGAATCGTAGAAACTGATTGGCATCCGCCGCTTTGCTGAGCAAGGTTCCCGGTGCCAGTACCAGGTCGATTTCCAGACCCTTTCTGGCCAGGCACTCGGCTTTGAACCCCTGCGGCAATCGCGTCCAGATGTACAGCCCTTCCCCCGGCAGCGACGACACCGAACACCCAGCTTCGCCCAGCCACGCGGCCACCCGGCTGTTCGACTCATAGAGCCGGTCCACCGTGCGGCGCATGTGTTTGGCGTAGCTGCCGTCGCTGAGCATGGTGCAGATGATCTGCTCGGCCATTTCCGAGGTCATGCCGCCGCAGGCCATTTTCAGCGTCACCATCCGCGCCGCCAGTAGCGGTGACAGCACCGCGAAGCTGACGCGGCTGTTGGCGGTCAGGGTCTTGGAGAACCCGGAGACGTAAGAGACATTGTCCAGCCCGCTCGCGGCCAGGCGTGGCGTCCGGCGTTGCTGCATGTCGCAGTACAAATCGTCTTCGAGAATGTGGAAATTGTAGCGATGGCTCAGCTCCACCAAGCGGTAAACCTGCGCCGAGGTGAACGAGTGCCCGGTCGGGTTGTGCAGGGCATTGTTGGTCATGTAGAGCACGGGACGATGGGCGATCAGTAGTTGCTCGAACGCGTCCAGGTCCATGCCGTCGCAGTCGCGGCGGATGGTGATGACCTTGGCCCCATGCCAGGCCAGATTGGTGTGCATCGTGAAGTAACACGGATCGTCGAGCAGCACCGTGTCGCCGGGCTTGACCAGCAGGCGCATCAGCATGTCGATGGCTTGTACGGTGTTGGCGGTGGTGATGATCTGTTCCACCGGCGCCTCGATGCCCAAGGTCGACATCTTGACCCGCAAAGCCTGGCGCAATGGCAGGTAACCGCTGGCGTTGCCGTATTCACCCATGCGCAAGGTTGTCGCGCGAAGCGTGCCGCGCACGGCTTTGAGCAATTCTTCGGCAGGCAGCCACGAGGACGGCAAAAAACCAGCCCCCGGTCGCAGCGCACCATTGTCCAGCAGCACCGCGCGGCGGACCACGCTGAGGGTGTCTTGCGGGAGCAGGTCCGGCCCGGCGTTGGCCGGCAGGGTGGTGCTGGAGCGGTGCACGTAGTGCCCGGAACCCTGGCGTGAAACCACCAGGCCCTTGGCCCGCAAACGGTCGAGGGCGTCGACCACCGTGGACTTGCCCACGTGCATCAAGTCGGAGAGTTCGCGAATCGGCGGCAGCCTGGAGCCGTGGGGCAGGCCGCCCTGACTGATCGCCACCGTTAATTGATCGACGATCTGCTGGACCAGCGGCACACCCGGCTGGAACTCGATAGCGGCGATCACTGCGCGCTGAGCCTGCATTTTACTGGTCTCTCCGGCAGTAAAGTTCGTTTGATTCTATACGAACTTGCTCTGACCAAGACAAACATCTCTTTCTACTATCGCTCTGGAGTGTTTTCGGATTGTCGACCTGTTGCCGGTCGTTCAGTCGCCAAGGTTCATGAGGTGCTGCATGAGTTTAGAAACGACCGCCGTCGTGGCGAAACCGGTGATCAACCTGCGGTTGTTCACCATTCGAATCATCACGGCCGTGGCGCTGTTCGCGGTGTTGGGCAAGGCCAACGTCTGGCTCGATACCGCCACCAACAGCATTCTGGCCTTGGGTTATCGGGCCTTGTTGTTACTGCTGCCACTGACGTTGCTGGTACTCGGTCGCCGCTCCTTGAGTGTCACGCTGCTGTGTGCCGCCATGGGCTTGGTGCTGCTGGCGGTCACCCGCAACCAGGGCGTCGTCATGTTTGCCGCGGCGCTGTTTGCCTACGGCATTGCGATTGCCGGTTACCTGATCAAGAGCGAAGCGGCGCAGACCAAGGAAGGCGCGGCCTATAACCGCGTGGCCATGAACATGGGCAGCCTGTTGGCTGGCCTGATCCTGCTGTCGCCGCTATTGACCCCAACCATGTTTTTTCTCGGCGCCGCCAGTTTTGTCCTGCTGTGCCTGCCCATCGCCATGGGCGCGACCTTCACCACCGAAGCCGCGGTGGCACGCCCTGCCAGCCAGGAAGGCAGCGGCTGGCGCAACAAACTGCCGTGGGTGATCGCCGGCGTCATCATGGGCATCAAGCTGTTTGGGGTGTTCTCGATCCTGCCGCAAGCGATCCTGCTCCAGACCGGCGAACTGCCGGCCTGGTACGGCCTGATGCTGATCCTCAACAGCGCCGTGGTGGTATTCGCGCAAGTGCCGGTGATGAAACTGATCGAGAGCACCGGGCGCTTCAAGGTGTTGACGGTCATCGGGATCATCGTCGGCGGTTTTGCGGTGCTGTCTTCACCGGCTGCGTTCCACGTCGAAACCCTGGTCGGCGCACTGGTCTGGGTGGCGCTGCTGTCCATTGCCGAGTGCGCGTTCAGTCACCTCGATTACTTCTCGGTCAAGCAGAACAACATGTTCGTCAAGGAAGTGTCTTTGGGCGTCGGCGCCGGATTGACCGTGTTGATCATGCGGGTCATGCCGCCTCCCTACAACGCGCTGGTGCTGGCAGCCATTGGCGCTGGCGGGATTCTGGTCTGGTACTGGCTCAACCGTAAATCAATCGCGTCGCTGCATGACTGAGTCATCGCCGTTTCGGTTTTCACTTTGCAAGTCGGGGGTTTTATGAATACGACTTCGTGCGTAGTAGTGGTTGGGTACAACGGCAGTCGGGTTCACGATGTCCAGAAGCTGCGCGATCTGTGCAAGTCGCTGTACAACGCCAGGCTGATCCTGCTGGTCGAGCAGATTCAGCCTCAGGACGATCAGGTCGCTGATCACGTTTGCAGTACATCGCTGGCCGAGAAAGACGTTCCGGCCTCTCTCGAACTGGTGGTCGGTTGCCTGAATGCCGATTGCTGGGAACTGATCGGCGTGCTGCCGTTTTCGGATCGCGGCGTGCTGCTCGGTGCGGCGCTGGCCAACCATTTCGGCCTGCCCGGCATTACCCCGGCCGAGGCGCGAGCGGGGTTGGACAAACAGATTTTCCGCCAACTCGAAGCGACTGCCACTGCGGCACCCGAGGATTACCGGCCGATCGTTTCCACCCGGATCGAGAGCCTGCCGGAACTGCGTCAGCGCGTGATCGAACTGGGCGGCAAGGCGTTCATCAAGCCTGCCTGCGAAGGTGCCAGCCGCGGCTGCCGGGTCATTCGGCACCCGTCCGAATGCGACGAGGCATGGCAGGCCCTCAAACCCTATCGCGAGGGCGGCATCTTGCTTGAAGAACTGATCCAGAACGCCCGCGAATACAGCTGGGACTATGTGGCGGGAAGTACCTGGATCACCGAAAAAACCACCACCGATGGCGCCTACCGCGCCGAGATCCAGCAAGTGGTGCCAGCGCACTTGGCGGCGGACGCACAGGCGCGGCTGATGGCCGCCGGCCGACACATGGCGGGGCTGGTATCGCAGGACAACGGAGCCTGGCACAACGAAGTTTTCCACAGGGCCAATCACCGCACTTCGGCCGTGGAAACCAACATGCGCCCCGGTGGCATGCACATCTGGGACCTGGCCCGTAAGGCGTTCATCGACTTCGATCCGTGGGAGCGCTGGGTCCGCTGGGCCGTGGAAGGCTACATCGCCAACCATGATCCAGTACCACGCGGTTACTGCGGCATACGCCTGTTGCGAGCGAACACCGGCGGCATCCTGCGGGACGTACCGGACATCCAGGCCCTGGCCCGGTCGCTGAACATCGAATTGGTGGAAGCGGTGCTGACCAAGCGCATTGGTGATTCGGTCAGCGCACTGGTGAAAGACAACTTCTCGTTCATCGGCCACATCGTGTTGTTCAACGAGCAGTACGAACGCCTCAGCCTGGACCTGACGCGTCTGGCCGAGGCCATTGAATCAAGGGTCGGGATCACCAGCCTGGCAGCGCCGGCGAGGGCTGTGGGCTGAGTCGTGGATCAAGCAGCAGCGATCGATGTTTTTTGCAGTATTGATCAAGAGGGTTACGTAAATGAATGCACACATGACCTGTGATGAGCGCTTCATCGCTCTGGCACGGGAATTCAACTATGACATCTACGGCGAGAACACCGCTGGCGGACATTACGCGCCGCTGATTCGTCATCACGATGAACTGTATATCAGCGGTCTGGTGCCGCGCATGAACGGCAAAATCCACTATCCGGGGCGGGTCGGACTGGACCTCGACATGGCGGATGCGCAAGCGGCCGCCAGCATCAGTGCGATCCGCGGGTTGGCGCTGATCGTTGATGCCATTGGTTCGCTGGACAAGATCAAGTCGTTGATTCGGGTCACGGTGTATGTGAGATCCACGGAAGATTTTGTCGACCTCAGTGAAGTCGCCAATGGCGCATCGGATGTTTTCAGTCACGTACTGGGCGATGCCGGGAAACATACACGCACTACAGTTGGTGTTTATCAGTTACCGAAAAATGCGGCGATTGAAGTTGATATGATCGTGGCGTTGCGACCGACGGTGTTATAAGTGAAGTTACCCGGCTTTACACTGTTGAAGGGTTCGCCTAAGGTCGGGTAACTCCATTCGACAGAATAAGTTGGAAACAGCAAATGAATAACGTTCAGGGCGCGTTTTTTTCATATAAGGATTTTCGCCAGAGTCTGGATCAACAGCCGATCAAACCTCGCGTGTGGAAAGGTGCCGAACTTAGCGACATGCGCCAGACTCTTGAGGCCAGCGACGTCGATATTATTGCGCTGGCCCACGATAATACTCTCGAAGGTTGCCAACTGACGCCCGGCATGGCGGTGTCCATGCAATGGCTGGTGCCGGGTTCAACACTCTATGGTCATGCCCATGCCTGGTGGCATCTGTTCGTCATCCAGTGCGGCAGCGGCGCCTTGTCACTGGGCGATGCAGACGAGGTAAACGTCGGCCCCGGGGATGTATTGCTGGTACCGGCCTGGACCCGTCACGGCTTCGTCAACACCAGCGCCACCGAGCCGCTGGCAATGCTCAACCTCAGCAACATGCCGCAGATGGCATTGCTATCCAACCACGCCGACAACGTTGGGCTGATCCCCCGCCCGCTGTAAATTCCTTTCTGCTGCACACCAGGGAGTCCGCATACGCTGACTCCCTTTTTTGGTTTTTGTGCACCTGAAAAATGCCCTCTGGCGATTTAACGCTCTGATTTCTGTATCGATAGAAATACATAATTTCTGTATCTGTTCAGCGCTTAAGCAACTTACTACGATCACTTCACATGCAACGGATTAATGTGTTTAGTGCAAAGGGAGTGTTCTATGGGAAGTACGAAGTTAAAGCTGTATCTGGGGGCGGACTATGTCAGTGCCTTTGCCATGTCGGCTTTTGTGGCTTTAAAGGAAAAGCAACTTTCCTTTGATCTGGTAACGCTGGATTTGAAGTCGCGTGAAAACTATCTGGACAGTTACCGCGATCTTTCGCTGACGTGCAAGATTCCTGTGTTGGTTCACGAAGGTTTTGCGCTGTCGGAGTCTTCAGCCATTGCCGAGTATCTGGAAGAACTCGCTCCTGCTTCAAAAAGAATTTACCCGCAAGACATCAAGCAGCGTGCCCGTGCCCGTCAACTGCAGGCCTGGCTGCGCAGCGATCTGCTGGTGGTGCGTAAAGAGCGTCCGTTTGATCTGGTGTATTTCGGCAAGAAGGACACGCCGCTGTCCGACGAAGCCCGGGCTGCTACCGACCGTCTGTTCCATGTGGCCGACCGTTTGCTGGAAGAGGGCGCCGAGCATCTGTTCGGTGACTGGAGCATTGCCGACACCGACCTTGCAATCATGCTCAACCGCCTGGTTGCCAACGGTGATCCGGTGCCGACACGTCTCGCGGCGTATGTGCGTCGCCAGTGGGATCGCGACAGCGTCCGGGCATGGATGGACATAGAGCGCAAAGCGCCGGCCATCGCGTAAACGACCATCAGGAGCGCGGCCATGCAAGGACTGTCGGAGCACGAACGCTACAAACCCTATAACGCACGCACCATTCGCGACACGCCCTGGTGGGACAAGTTGACCCCGGCATTGCAGGAAGCCATGACCGTGGTAGCCCGGGTCATGCCGTTTCGCACCAACGAATACGTGCTGGGCACGCTGATCGACTGGAACAATATCCCGGACGATCCGGTTTTCCGCATGACCTTCCCCCACAAGGACATGTTGCTGGTGGAGGAGTATGCCTCGCTCAAACACCTGATCGAGCAGGATGACAGCGCGGCGATCAAGCGTCGGATCGAGGCGATCTGGCGGCGCATGAACCCGCATCCGGCCGGGCAGTTGACCCACAACGGTGTCACCCTCAATGGCAAAGTCCTGCCGGGCATCCAGCACAAGTACCGCGAGACCGTGCTGTTTTTTCCCGGTGCCGGGCAGACTTGTCATGCGTACTGCACCTTCTGTTTCCGCTGGGCGCAGTTCATTGGCGAAGAAGAACTCAAGTTCAACGCCCGTGAATCCCGGGAGCTGGTCAGTTACCTGAAGGTGCACAACGAAGTGACCGACGTGCTGATTACCGGCGGCGACCCGATGATCATGAACACCCGCTCGCTGGCCGGTTACATCGAACCGCTGCTGGCGTTGCCACACCTGAAGAACATCCGCATCGGCACCAAATCCGTGGCGTACTGGCCGCAGCGTTTTGTCAGCGACAAGGATGCGCCCGAGCTGCTGGAGCTGTTCCGACGCATCGTCGCGGCGGGGAAAAGCCTGTCGATCATGGGCCACTACAACCACCCGGTGGAGATCCGCCAGACCATCGCCCGCCAGGCCATCGAGCACATTCGCTCGACGGGCGCGACGGTGCGCATGCAGGCGCCAGTGATCCGCCACATCAACGAAAACCCCGCCGATTGGGCCGCGCTGTGGACCGAAGGGGTGCGGCTCGGGGCGGTGCCTTATTACATGTTCGTCGAGCGTGACACCGGCCCCAGTCACTACTTCGCGATGCCGCTGGCCCGGGCCTTCGAGATCTTCCAGGCGGCGTATCGCACGGTGTCGGGGCTTGCGCGCACGGTGCGCGGGCCATCCATGAGCACCTTCTACGGCAAGGTGTTGATCAACGGCATCGAGACCGTCGCCGGGGAAAAAGTCTTCGTCTTGCAGTTCCTCCAGGCACGCAATCCGCAATGGGCGCTGCGCACGTTCTACGCGCGCTTCGATCCGCAAGTGACCTGGTTCGACGACCTGCAACCGGCCTTCGGCGAGCGTGCGTTCTTCTTTCAGACCGAGCTCACCGCCGTGCCGGAATTGATACCCGTGTTGCTGGAAACGGCGTAGGAAATTTCATGAATAATGGGGAAATATGGATATGAGCAGTATCCCGTTTGATCAACGCGAGGGCGTTATCTGGCTCGACGGCGAGTTCGTCGAGTGGTCCCGGGCGCAGTTGCATGTGCTGACCCATGGCCTGCATTACGCGAGCACCGTGTACGAAGGCGAGCGGGTCTACAACGGCAGGATCTTCAAGCTGCGCGAACACAGCGAGCGCTTGTACCGCTCGGCGCAATGGATGGACTTTGCCATCCCCTATGCGCTGGCTGAACTGGAGGAGGCCAGCCAGGAACTACTGCAACGCAACAAGGTGGTCGACGGCTATCTGCGCCCGGTGGCCTGGCGCGGCAGCGAGATGATTTCCACCTCGGCGCGTTTCAACCGTGTGCACGTGGCCATCGCGTGCTGGCAGTGGCCGAGCTATTTCGACCCGGCGGCGCGCATGGCCGGCATCCGCTTGAAAACCGCGACCTGGCGCCGCCCGCCGCCGAGCAGCAGCCCGTTCGAAGCCAAGGCCTCCGGGCATTACCAGATCGCCACACTGAGCAAGCACGACGCCGAGAACACGGGTTACCACGATGCGCTGATGCTCGACTGGCGTGGCCACATTGCCGAAGCCACCAGCGCCAATGTGTTTTTCGTCAAAGGCCGGACTTTGCACACACCGACCCCGGACTGCTTTCTCAATGGCATTACCCGGCAGACCGTCATTGAGTTGGCCAAAGCGCTGGACTACCAGGTGATCGAACGCACGATTTTGCCTACGGAGCTTGGCGACTTCGACGAGTGTTTTCTCACCGGCACTGCCGCCGAAATCACCCCGGTGCAGAGCATCGACGCGCAGCACTATCGACCGGGTGACGCCTGCCGCGACTTCATCGCTGCGTACACCTCAACCGTCAACGCCGGATAACCCGCCAGGAATCTCACCATGTCAGACCAAGGGATTGTTGCGTCTCAACCTTGCATTTCACTCGGCCATCGTCACGAAGAACTGTCGACGTTGGGCTGGACTGTGCTGACTCCCGAGGAATTTGCCGATGATGTCGTAGGCACCTTGCGCGAGTTCGGTCCGATCCTTCCACAGTTCAACGGCCAGATGGCCTTTGCCATTACCCGCAGGCCGGGTTACGAAGACTTGCCGTATTCCCAGAGCATGAACGGCATCGGCCCGCACACTGAAGCGCCGGTGTACGGACCGCCACCTCGCTACCTGGCGTTGCATTGCCATAAACAGGCTACGTGCGGTGGCGGGCACACCGGATTGGTGGACGGCTACGAATTTCTCAAGTCCCTCGAACACAGCGAACCGCAACTGCGTGAGTGGCTGAAGGACACGCCGGTAGAGTTTGTCGCCACCGCCAAACCGGGCGAACCGGAACAACGGCGGGTCAAGGAATACATCCTCACGCCTACAGAGGACGGGGATATTTTCCGCTTCAGCTACAACCAGTTTCACTACGGCGACGTGAACCCGTCCAAGGCAGCCCTGCAGCAATCCCTGGTTGCCAACAGCACCTCGCCACTGGCCAGGTTTGCCGTGCTCGGCGAAGCGTACTTCGTAGAGCACAACGTTCCGGTGCTGATTCCCGACGGAAGCCTGCTGATTTGGGACAACTGGCGAATGATCCATGCGCGCAGTCGTTACACTGACCCGGCGCGCCACCTGACCCGCTATTGGCTGGCCTGACTTTTCCGTCGCCCTTCCTTCTTTTGGCGTACCCCTTGGCGGGTACGCGCCTTACAGGTATCGCGTCATGCAAACAGCAATCGAGATCGCCCAGGTCGACCATCAACTGATCGTGCGGCTCAACCAGGCCTGGACCAAGCGCGCCACGGTGTGTTCGCCGGACAGGGGCCAGGTCGAAGAAGTGTTCGACCCGGCGCGCCCGGATTACCCGGAGTGCATGGTGCCGTTCTTCCATCACCCGAAATTCCAGTCCCTGAGCGAAGAGCTCAAAAGCAGCGTGGTGACTTGGGGCTGGATCGGCTACAACCTGCGCACCGTCACCGCTGAAGAACATGTGGTCAACCCGGCACTCAGCGTCATCGCCGATCAGTACCTGGGCAAGGACGACTGGCATTTTCGCGAGGCCATGCAACAGACCCTGATCGACGAGCACTACCACACGCTGATGCACCTGCGCGCCATCGAGCGGACCAAACTGGACCGGGCGCTGGATCAGGACCTGGACTTGCCACCTTCCGTCACTTACCTGCGCCTTAAAGCCCAGCGTGAAGCTCTGCCCGAGCAATGGCAGCGGGATCTGGCGGCGATCACTTTTGCGGTGGTGGCTGAGATCAGCGTCAACGCCTATCTGGACTTGCTGGCGGACGACCAGACCATCCAGCCGCAAAACCGCCGCGTGGCCGAACTGCACAATCGCGACGAGTATGCCCACAGCAAGGTGCTGGCCGAAGTGGCGAAGGTCATGTACGCGAACATGCAGCCGGCTCAACGGGAATTTTTCGCACGCAACCTGTCGGTGGCGCTGAGTGCTTTTATCGCTCAGGACTACTCCATGTGGGAGGCGATTCTGACGCAGCTTGGGGTCGAGGATGCGGCGCTGATCATTGCCGACACCCGCGAGAGCAACAGGAACGCGACCATCATGCGTGACTACAGTGGCCTGCATAAGTTGGCTCAAGACCTGGGTATCAGCGAGCAGATCGATTTCGACTTCCGTCCGACCCTCAAAACTAGCGCAGTGGCCTGAATCCGGAGGTGTGTATGTCAGTTCCCGAGTACGAAGTGTTCGCTATCCGTGTCGGCGCAAACGCCCAACGCACTGCCAAAGAGAACTTTCTCTATGACGCCTGCTGCGGTGATCCGAATGCGCCGATGCCACTGGATTACTACTTCTGGGTCATCCGCAACGAGCAACAGGTGATCGTGGTCGACACCTGTTTCCAACCGGCCACGGCGGATCGGCGCAATCGCCAAATGTATCGCCTGCCGGAAGAATCCCTGCGGCAACTGGACATCGATCCGGCCCGGGTCGAGCACCTGATCCTTACCCATTTGCACTGGGATCATGCCGGCAACCTCGGGCTGTTCCCGAAGGCGACCGTGCATTTGCAGGAAGCGGAACTGCGTTTCTGCACCGGGCCGAAAATGGCCCATCGCACGGTGAACAAAACCTACGAGGTCGAGGATGTGATGTCGGCGCTGCCACCGCTGTTCGAAGGGCGGATGCGTTTGCACAGCGGTGTTGTCGAGGTAGTGCCCGGCGTGACGCTGCACCCGGTGGGCGGACATACGCCGGGTAGTCAGGTGGTGCGGGTGAACACCGGACGCGGCTGGATTGTGCTGGCCTCGGATGCCGCGCATTTGTGGGTCAACATTCGTGAACGCAGCCCGTTTCCGATTCTCGATGACCTGGCGCAAACCCTCGAAGCCTTCACCGAAATCGATCGCCTGGCCGACAGCGAAGACCACGTCATCCCCGGCCACGACCCGTTGATCGCCGAGCGTTTCCCGCACTGGAGTGACGACCCGCATATCATTTGCCTGCACCAACCTCCGAACTGACCACAACCCCCTGTGGGAGCTGTCGTTCACCGATGTTGTGTTCACCAAAAATCCCTTGTAGGAGCGAGCCTGCTCGCGAAGACGGCGGCATATTCAACATTGATGTGTCTGATCCACCGCTATCGCGAGCAGGCTCACTCCTACAGAATCGCGGTCAACCCTGATGTTGGAGCAAACGCCCCAAGGTCTGCACGGCCTCGTCAATCCTCGGCGAATACGGCGCCCCGCAGCCAATTCGCACAAAGTGATCGAAACGTCTGGCATTGGAGAAGATATCCCCAGGTGAAATCTGGATGCCGACCTTTAGCGCCTCATGAAAAAACGCCATGGATGAATGCCGACGAGGCAGTTCCACCCATAACAACGTGCCGCCCTGGGGGGTGGTCACGCGGGTGCCGAGGGGGAAGTAGCGAATAATCGCCTCGCTCATCTGTTGACGTTGCAGCGTCAGGGTTTTTCTCAAACGGCGCAGGTAACGTTCGTAGGAGGGCGTCTTCATGAAGGCACCGACCGCCAGTTGCGACAAGGTTTCGCACCCTCGGGTCTGAGCGTGTTTAAGCATCTCCACGCGGTCGTGCCATTTGCCGGCGCTGATCCAGCCCAAGCGCATGCCCGGTGCCAGGGTTTTGTTCAGCGAGGCGCAATAGATCACGTTGTCGGTGCGGTCCCAATGTTTGAGCGTGGACAGCGGGTGCTCGGTGTCCACCAGGTCGCCGTAGGTGTCGTCCTCGATCAGAACGGTGTTGTGCTCGGCGCACAGTTTCACCAGTCGTGCCTTGTTGGCGTCGGGCATGATGCTGCCCAGCGGGTTTTGCAGGTTGGGAATGACGATCAATGCCTTGACCCGTTCAGGGCCTTGCAGCAGCCGTTGCAGGGCCTGCAGATTGAGCCCGGTGTGGGTCGATGCCGGAACTTCCAGCACGCGCAGGTTCAGGCTTTCGAGAATTTGCAGCAGACCGTAGAACGTCGGCGACTCCACGGCCACGGTGTCGCCGGGGCGGGTGACCGCGCGCAAGGCCAGATTGATCGCTTCGGTGGCGCCGTTGGTGATCACGATCCGCTCGGGGGGCAGGTGGGTCTTGCTGGCAAGTGCCCGTCGGGCCAGGATGTTGCGCAATGCGCTGTTGCCGCAGGTTGAGCCCGCGGTACCGATCAGGTTGGCGTTGTAGCGTAGCGACTTGATCATGTTGTCTTGCAAGGTTTTCAGCGGATACAGCTCGGGTGCGCAGTAGGCGCTGGCGAAGTTGACCTTGATCGTCGCGTGCTGACTGGCCTTGAGCACCGCTGAGACCTGTTCATGGATGCCGACATAGATGCTGGTATCCAGCGTTGGCGCCAAGGCAATCGGGGCGGGCCTGGGCACGGTGTCGGGCTGACGAATGTAGTTGCCGGAGCGCGGCCGGGCTTCCAGCACTCCGTAGTCTTCCAGTTCCCGGCACACCTGCACGGCGGTCGACAGGCTGACGGCGTGTTTTTCCATCATCAACCGGATCGAGGGCAGGCGTTCACCGGTTTTCAAGGTGCCGCTGCGGATAGCGTCCAGGTAATGGTTGGCCAACTGGCGATACAAGGGGGTTGTGTTCATGATGACCTCAGCAGTTGCACCACCGAGGTCTGGGCTGGAAAGTGAGTTGACGCTCCCCGCAGGCGGACCCGTGGTGCTCATGGGTAAAGGGAAGTGGTGTACTGCGTCGATACTGGAAGAGTAATCGTGGTTTTGCCCGAATCACGGGCAATAAAAAGCCCCGCACTGATGGCGGGGCTTTGGGTGTTACATTCTTAAAGGTATTACGTGACGGATCTGTGGCGAACCCACTCACCACAGATCAGGGTGGGGCGCCTTACTGCGCGGCGATGCTGTACCCATCGAACGCGGTCTGCTGCTGCAGGGCGGTGATGATGTTCTTGCGGTTGACCGCTTGCTCGGCGCCGCTGTTGTCCAGGAACGTCTCGCTTTCCAGTTCCGCCTCTTCGCCTTCGCCCACGAAGGTGAAACCGAGGAATTCCAGGGCTTCACGGTCGACGTTCAGGCGCGAGCGCGGGGTGCGCAACGGCAAGGTGACGCTGATGCCGTCCTTGCTGATGGTGAACACTTCGACTTCTTTCTTGGCCTTGGCGGCTTTGCTCTTGCCGCCGCTCGGGTTGCTGATGGCCTGGTGTGTCTGGTTCAGCACTTTCAGGGCCAGGCCGTAGACGATTTCCTGAAACGCCGGGTCGTCCTTGAAGCTGGACAGGATGCGGCTGATCGGGAATTTGCTGCTCAGGTCTTCGAGGGCGGCGATGTCGGCGGCTTCGGCGTCCTTGAGCTGCTTGAGTTCGCCCATCAGTTCGTAGGCTTTGTCATCGTCGAAGCTGTCGTGGGCCTGGCGGATCGCGGCCCGCAGTTCGCGGATCTGGTCGCTTTCGCGGGTGGACTGGAAAGCGTCCAGCACCATCTCGCTGATGGTCTTGGCCTGGGGCACGTGCTGTGAAAGATTGATGGAGTTTTCGTATTCCGCTTTGGACGACAGGGTGACTACGGATTCAGCGGTGTTGGAATCGGACATTGAAATTTCACTACTTCTTTGAACTTGAATAGGGGTGAGAAAGCACGGGGGCTTTTTCAGGCCGACTAATCTATTGGACCGGGGCGGCGTTGTCACGGATCAACAGGCGGCTGGTCATTTTTTTGCTTACTCGATGGGCGCTAACGATCACGCGTTCGTTCTGGATACACCGGAACACTGTGGGAGCGAGCCTGCTCGCGATGGACGTTAACGATGACGTGTTCATTCTGGATGAGCGCGGTTCCCTTGAGACCATCGCGAGCAGGCTCGCTCCCACAGTGTTTTTGGTTGTTCACAGATCTTGCGTACACCCACTTACCTTGTGGGAGCGAGCCTGCTCGCGATGCAGGCGCCTCAGTCCGTCAGGCCTGCCGCGGTGTATTGAGGTTCATCGACCGAGCCGCCAACGCAGTCGCTGTCTCCTCATCGATCGGCAACGAAAAACGAAACGTCGCCCCACGCCCCGGCACATCGATCAACTGAATCTCGCGCCCGTGCAATTGCAGGATGCGATGCACGATCCGCAGCCCCAGCCCGCCATCACGCCGTGCGCCGCCAATATTGAACGGCCGCAGGAACAACCCTTCGCGCAGTTGCGGAGCGATGCCGGGGCCGGTATCGCTGACCGTGACTTCGATGAATGAGCCTTGCGGGCGCAGGCCCAGTTCGACCTCGCCCCCTGGCGGGGTATGGCGCAGGGCATTGTCGAACAGGTTGGTCAGCACCCGCTCGATCAAGCCGAGATCGGCACAGGCCGCCGAGGCATTCGGCGCGAACGTGGCCTTGAGTTCTACTTTGCGCGCTTCGGCGGTGAGTTCGAATTTCTGGAAGATGTCCTGGGCCAGGTCAGTCAGGGAAAAGCGCTCCAGCACCGGCTGCACGAAGCCATGTTCCAGGCGCACCAGTTCCAGCAGCGACTGCGCCAGACCGCCGACCTTGCGGCTCTGGTCCAGCGCGATGCCCAGATAGCGACGGCGGTCGGCAGGGGACAGCGTGGCGTCCTTGAGCGACAGGGTTTCCAGATAACCGTGCAACGAGGCCAGCGGCGTGCGCAAGTCATGGGAGATGTTCGCCACCAGTTCACGGCGCTCCTGATCCTGGCGGGTCAACGAACGCCATTGTTCGCCCAGGCGTGTCTGCATCTGCCGGAACGCGGCATCGAGCACGGCGATTTCATCGTGGCTGGCGGCTTTTTCCACCACGACGGGCAGGGCCGGTGTGACCGGCACGCCATCGATGTCGAACTGGCTGACGGTTTCGGTCAGGCGGCGCAACGGCCGGGTGATCAGGGCAAACGCGGTGAGACCGGCGATCAGGCACAGCAGCGCCACCAGACCGATGGACAGCAATGCCGTGTTGAGCGCCGCGCTGGTCGCACCGCGTTCGGCCAGGCGGTCGTGATCTTCACCGAGCAGCACCACGTAGAGATAACCGGCCGGCTTGCCATCGACCTTCAGCGGTGCAGCGCTGAACACCTTGCGCGCATCGACGCTGCGCGGGTCATCGCCGAGGATGGGCAGGGCATCGCCCCGCAGCAAGCGCTGGATCGGCGCCAGGTCGACCCGTTCGCGACGGATCCGACCCTCGGGCGCGGCGCTGCCGACAATCTTGCCTGTGGAGTCGAGCAAGTACACCTCGACGCTGGGGTTGACCTGCATCAGTTTGCTGAACAGGTCGCGCACGGCGTTGGGCATCAGGCCCTGGGTGTCCATCAGCACCGTGTCACTGGCGATGTGCTGCGCCAGGTCCCGGGACAGCCCTTGCACCACTTCCTGCTCATGCATCTGGTTGGAGCGCACCTGCAACCACGCCGAGGTGCCGCAGCACACCAGCAGCAGCACGGCGAACACCAGGGACAGGCGCTGCGTCAGGGTCAGCCTCATGGCTGCGACTCCTCGCCGGTGGCGAATTTGTAGCCGCGGCCCCAGACCGTGAGGATGCGCACCGGTTGCGCCGGGTCGGCCTCGATCTTGGCGCGCAGGCGGTTGATGTGGGTATTGACCGTGTGCTCGTAGCCTTCGTGGCTGTAGCCCCACACGGCATTGAGCAGGTCCATGCGCGAAAACACCTTGCCGGGCTGACGGGCGAAGAAATACAGCAAGTCGAATTCCCGGGGCGTGAGGTCCAGGCGACGGCCATCGAGGGACACTTCCCGGGTGATCGGGTCGATGGCCAGGCCGTCGGTGAGCAGGCTGCCGGCGTCCATCTTCAGGTTGCGCGCCATGGCATCGACCCGGCGCAGCAGTGCCTTGACCCGGGCCACCAGTTCCAGCATGGAAAAGGGCTTGGCCAGGTAGTCGTCGGCACCCAGTTCCAGGCCGAGAATCCGGTGCACTTCGCTGGAGCGCGCACTGGTGATGATGATCGGCGTGTAGCGCGCCATGGCGCGGGCGCGGCGGCAGATTTCCAGGCCGTCGACACCGGGCAGCATCAGGTCCAGGACCAGTGCGTCCCAGTTGCCTTGCTGCAGCAGGCGCATGCCTTCATCGCCATCGGCGCTGTGCACCACCTCGAACTGCTCATCACGCAGATGCAGGCAGATCAGGTCGGCGATATGCATATCGTCCTCGACCACCAGGACGCGTTTGGTCTGTTCCATCCAGCTCAATCCTTCAGCGCAATGGGCGCATTGTGCGTAATGCCACTGTAGGAGCGAGCTTGCTCGCGAAAAACCTGAGGACGCCGCGGGGCGTCAGGTATCCCGCGTCATCGTTGGCCTCCATCGCGAGCAGGCTCGCTCCTACATTTGCATAGGCATTGTGCGGGTTTTTCGGGGTCTGAGTTATCACGAATTGTTTAACTTCCCGTGAGGATTTTGCGATCACCCAAAGCCTAGGCTGTGTTCCATGAAACACCCCTGGATTTTTGGGAGACGAGCATGTTTTCACGACGGCAATTTCTTGTAGCGAGCGGCGGGCTGGGGATGACGGCCCTGGCGATCGGCCTGTTACCGAAGTTTTCCACAGGCGCGGCATTGATCAGCGAGGCCAGCGCAGCGCAGGTATTCGAAGTGACCCACAGCGACAGTGAATGGCACGCGATCCTGACTGACGAACAGTACGACATCCTTCGCGAAGAGGGCACCGAACGGGCCTACAGCAGTCCGCTGAACAACGAGCACCGCGATGGCACCTTCGTCTGTGCCGGTTGCGAGCTGCCGCTGTTTTCCTCGGCCACCAAGTTCGACAGCCGCACCGGTTGGCCGAGTTTCTGGGCACCCCTGGACAAAGCCGTGGCGACCCGCCAGGACCGTGCATTCGGCATGGTCCGCGAGGAAGTTCACTGCCGGCGCTGTGGCGGGCATCTGGGCCATGTCTTCGACGACGGCCCGAAACCCACCGGCCTGCGCTACTGCATGAACGGCCTGGCGATGAAGTTCGTGCCGAAGACGGTGTGATTCCCTTCCTCTCACTTTTTGCAGGTAATCGCCATGTGGCTGCTGGTCCTCGCTTATCTCGGTGGTGTGCTGACGATTGTCAGCCCGTGCATTCTGCCGGTGCTGCCGTTTGTCTTCGCCCGCACCGGGCAACCCTTCGTCAAAAGCGGATTGCCGCTGCTGGTGGGGATGGCGCTGACCTTCGCGCTGGTCGCCACATTGGCGGCGGTGGGCGGTGGCTGGGTGGTGCAGCTCAACCAGTACGGACGCTGGCTGGCGCTGGTGTTCGTCGCGTTGTTCGGTCTGACGTTGTTGCTGCCGCAATTGGCTGAGCGCCTGACCCGGCCGCTGGTGGCGGCGGGCAGTCGGTTGTCGGAAGCGGCGGGCGCCGATGCACGGCCACGTCCTGGTGCTTCGTTGCTGATCGGCGTGGCCACCGGCCTGTTGTGGGCGCCCTGCGCCGGGCCGATCCTCGGTTTGCTGCTGACCGGTGCGGCGCTGCAAGGCGCCAGCGTTCAAACCACCTTTTTGCTGCTGGCGTATGCCACCGGTGCCGCCACTTCCCTCGCGTTGGCCTTGTTGCTGGGCGGCAGAGTCTTCACCGCGATGAAGCGCTCGATTGGCGCTGGCGAATGGCTGCGTCGCGGTCTCGGCGCGGCAATGCTGGCCGGTGTGACGGCAATTGCCCTGGGCCTGGACACGGGGGTTCTGGCGCGGTTTTCCACAGCATCGACCGGCGGAATCGAGCAAGCGCTGGTGGAAAAACTGAGCGGCAAGTTACCGCGTAGTAGCGAGGTCGTGACGGCGCAAACCCCGTCCGCCGAAGGCGCGATACCCGTGGCCGAGAAAACCCCGGATAGCTTGCCGGTCGAAGGCAACCTGCCTCCGCTGGACGGCGCCGTGCAGTGGCTCAACTCACCACCCCTCGATGCCCAGGCCTTGAAAGGCAAGGTCGTGCTGGTGGATTTCTGGACCTATTCCTGCATCAACTGCCTGCGCTCGCTGCCCTATGTCAAAGCCTGGGCCGAGAAGTATCGCGATCAGGGCCTGGTGGTGATCGGCGTGCATGCGCCGGAGTTTGCCTTCGAGCGCGACGTCAGCAACGTCACCAAAGCCATGAAGGATCTGGGCATCACCTACCCGGTGGCCATCGATAACGAATTCAAGATCTGGCGCGCCTTCAACAACGAATACTGGCCGGCGCATTACTTTGCCGACGCCCAGGGACGCATTCGTTATCACCACTTCGGTGAAGGCAAGTACGCCGAGTCGGAGCGAGTCATCCAGCAATTGCTGCGTGAGGCCGGTGCAAACAAGGTGTCGGACGGGCTGATCAACGCCAAGGCCGATGGCGTGCAAATGGCCCCGGAAAGCGACGCCGTTCAGTCGCCGGAAACCTATGTCGGCTACCAGCGCGCGGAACACTTCGTACCGGAAACCTCACTGGTGCCGGACAAGGTCGCGGCCTACAACCCGCCGGCGCAACTGGCCCTCAACGACTGGAGCCTGGGCGGCCAATGGCATGTCGGCCCGGAGCGGGCCACCGCCAGCGCACCGGCCAGCCGCATCGTCTATCGCTTCCACGCCCGTGATTTGCATTTGGTGCTCGGCCCTGGCGCCGATGGCAAACCGGTGCGCTTCAAGGTGCTGATCGACGGCAAGGCGCCGGGCGACGACCACGGCATGGACGTGGCCCCCGACGGCAGCGGCACCGTGATCGACCAGCGCTTGTATCAACTGGTGCGCCAGAGCGGCGGCGTGACCGACCGGACCTTCAGTATCGAGTTTCTTGATCCGGGTGCGTCGGCTTACGCCTTCACCTTCGGCTGATTACTTTCCAACGCTTCAGGAGTTCGCCCCATGAAAACCCTCTTTACCTGGCGCCGTACCCTGCTGGGGCTGGCGGCTGCCGGCATCATCAGCCAATGCTCGGCCTTCTCCTTCGGTGGTGCCGAAGAGGCGGTAATCATTCCACCGCCGGCCCTCGACGAAACCACCCAGGCCCGCAGCGAAACCGCGGTGTTTGCCGGCGGCTGCTTCTGGGGCGTCCAAGGGGTGTTCCAGCATGTCAAAGGCGTGAAGAGCGCCGTCTCCGGCTACGCGGGCGGGGCGGCCAATACCGCGCAATACGAGCGCGTCAGCGACGGCAATACCGGCCATGCGGAATCGGTCGAAGTCACTTTTGATCCCGCTCAGGTCAGCTACGGTGCCTTGCTGCAGATCTACTTTTCAGTGGCGCACAACCCGACCGAACTCAACCGTCAGGGGCCGGACAGCGGCACCCAGTATCGCTCGGCGATCTTTACCAAAAGTGCCGAGCAGCAACGGGTCGCACAGGCCTACATCACCCAGCTCGATGCCGCCCATGCCTTCGACAAACCAATCGTGACCAAACTCGAAACCTTCAACGGTTTCTACCCGGCGGAAGAGGAACATCAGGACTTCCTGACCGAGCACCCGACCTATCCGTACATCGTGATCAACGATTTGCCGAAGGTCGCCCAGTTGAAACAGCTGTACCCCAATCGTTATCAGGAACAACCGGTGCTGGTGAAGGCGGGGATGTAAATGGCGATCAGCGACTGCATGGTCTATTCGGCCGACGAGTGCTTGCCCCACCTCTGTACGGCGAATTCGACGAAACGCCGCAATTTCGGCAAACGGTGGCGATCCTGGGCATAGACCAGGTGCATCGGCCGACTGGGTGGGCAGTAGTCGGGCATCAAGGCCAATAGCTTTCCGTCCTTGAGGTCCTGTTCGACCAAGGCGTCGGGCATCATCACGATGCCCATGCCGGTGCGCGCTGCCTGATGCAATCCGGCCGAACTGTTGATCAGCATCGGCCCGCTGACCCCCACGCTGACTTCGCCCTCGGGACCGGCCAGACGCCATTCCTTTTGCACCGATTGCCAGTCATCGCCGGCCGGATAGGCAAAGGACAGGCAGTCGTGGTGTCGCAGGTCTTCAGGCGTTTGCGGTGTGCCACGCCGGGCCAGGTACTCCGGTGACGCGCACATGGTCAGGGTGTAGTCGATCAGCGGGCGGGCGATCAGGCTGGAGGGTTCCAGCGCGCCGAGGCGAAATGCCACATCGAGGCCGTTTTCCAGCAGATCCGGGCGTCGGTTGGTCAGTACGACGTCGAGTTTCACCCGTGGGTTTTGCCGGCTGAACTCGCTCAGTGCCGGCGCCAGGCGCTCGGTACCGAAGGTCAAGGGCGCGGTGATGCGCAAGATGCCGCTCGGTTCGTCCAGCGCCTGCTCGGCCAGCCGCTCGGAGTCGGCCACCAACCCCAACACGTCCAGACAGCGCTGGTAATACGCGGTGCCGAACTCGGTCAGCCGCTGGCGCCGCGTCGTGCGGTTGAGCAGGCGCACACCCAGCCGTTGCTCCAGGGCCTTGAGGTGATTACCGACCATGGTCGTGGACATTTCGCATTGCAAAGCGGCGGCGGTCATGCTGCCGGTCTCTACCACTTTGACGTAGACGGTCATTGCCTGGAATAGATCCATTATCAAGCTCGGCTTTTAAATGATTGAAGTTTTTCGGTGTTTATCCAGTTCGGGTGGCTAACCATACTGCAAAAACACCGACCCTTGCTGGAGCTTGATGTCATGACCGCCGCCTGCCTGATGAGCACTTACCAACCCTTGGCCTTGAGTTTCAACAAGGGCCTGGGCACTCGCCTGTGGGATCAGGCCGGCCGCGAATACCTGGATGCGGTCGCCGGCGTGGCGGTGACCAATGTCGGCCACTCCCACCCGAAAATCGTTGCCGCCATCACTGAGCAGGCCGGGTTGTTGCTGCACACGTCGAACCTCTACAGCATCGACTGGCAACAGCGGCTGGCGCAGAAACTGACGCGACTGGCGGGCATGGACCGGGTGTTTTTCAACAACTCCGGGGCCGAAGCCAACGAAACCGCACTGAAAATCGCCCGGCTGCATGGCTGGCACAAGGGCATCGAGCAGCCGCTGGTGGTGGTCATGGAGAACGCGTTCCATGGCCGCACCCTCGGCACCTTGTCTGCCAGCGATGGCCCGGCGGTACGCCTGGGTTTCAACAAGCTGCCGGGGGATTTTGTCAAAGTGCCGTTCGGCGACCTTGACGCGCTGGACAAGGTGCAACACGCCCACGGTTCGCGGATCGTGGCGATCCTGATGGAGCCGATCCAGGGCGAAAGCGGCGTGCAACTGGCGCCACCTGGCTATCTCAAGGCCGTGCGCGAACTGTGCAGCCGGCGCTCATGGCTGTTGATGCTCGATGAAATCCAGACCGGCATCGGCCGCACCGGCCAGTGGTTCGCGTTCCAGCACGAAGGCGTCGTCCCGGACGTCATGACCCTGGCCAAAGGCTTGGGCAATGGCGTGCCCATCGGCGCGTGCCTGGCCCGTGGCAAGGCGGCCGAGCTCTTCACGCCGGGCAGCCACGGCAGCACCTTCGGCGGTAATCCGCTGGCCTGCCGGGTCGGCTGCACCGTGCTGGATATCGTTGAAGAACAAGGCCTGCTGGAGAACGCCCGGCTTCAGGGGGCACGCCTGCTCGAAAGATTGCGCGCAGAACTGGCGGGCAACCCGAACGTCTCGCAAATCCGCGGCCAGGGCTTGATGATCGGCATCGAACTCAAGCAACCGATCCGCGACCTGAGCCTGATCGCCGCCCGGGATCACGGCTTGCTGATCAACGTCACGCGGGGCAAGACCATCCGCCTGCTACCGCCGCTGACCATTGATGAGCGGGAGGTGGAGATGATTGTCAGAGGGGTGAGTCGGGCGATTTCGCAAGTTCTCGATTGACCGGAGTAATCGTTCAGCGTTGGCTTTGGATCGTAGTAGGTAAGCGGTTTCATCAGACACGTCGAGGCCAACCGGCGTGTCCTTTTTCATTCTGCAACGACTCAGTAAACATCGGATAAATCGCATTGTCTTTTCCGCAGTTGGATCGGTGCTCAGTATCCGTTTGCTTTTCAAAGGACGTTTCCGCAAGTGCTGTAGTCCAGATCCGATTTGAAAGGGTCAAGTGCAGTGGTTAACCGGTGCTTTGCAGTGCATCGAAAAAAACCCTGATTTCAGTTCGATCCATCAACTGAATTTTTGAACCGGTAAAGCCTTCGAACAAGTGCCGATGGGCCGCAAAGCCACTTGAGTCATCACGCTCTCGATAGCTTTCGGCCCACTCCACCAATGCAACCAATCGATCGTCATCCTTTGCTTCCCGCCGGAGAATGTTGGCGACGCAATCAACGTCATCAATACACAACCAGATCAACGCCGTGGCGCGATGGAGGATTTCGCTGACGATCCAGCCGTAAACCCCTTCGATCACCCAGCGCTCTTCACTTGCGGCCCCGTGCGCCATACCCAGCGCTTCATTTCGGGGGCGGGGGATGCTGTGTTCGTCGGACAGCCAGTGAATCCGGTCGAGATCGGTCCAGGGCACACGCAGTTGCTCGGCCAGCCGCTGCGCCAGCCAGCTCTTGCCTGAGCCGGAGTTGCCGATGATCAAGGTTCGGGTGAGGTCCATGAGCGACTCCGATCAATTGTGGGAGCGAGCTTGCTCGCGAAAGCGGTGCTTCAGTCAGCATTGATGTTGGATGTGCTGGTCTTATCGCGGGCAAGCCTACAGGTACACCAGAATCCGCCGGCCTGTGCGCCTTGAGGTCCATCGGTAACTTGCCGTGCGTCACTGCTCATCATTACTGTAAGCCCTTTTACAGTGTCAGTTTTTAGACATCGCTGTGATGTGGATGGTTGTGGTGAGGGCGATCAGGTTGGCTCAGTTGTAAGTTGGGCTTACCTTTACTGCTGGGCTCAGAAAATCTATGTGATAGCCAGAAGAACCGTCCCCAATTGCTATATGAACGCCATTAATCTCTTCGTTTAATTGAGAGTTGATTTTGTAGTTAATGCTATTTGCGATTGTGTAGTTTACTCCAATAGCAAACTCAGTCAGCTTGAGGCCTCTAGGCCCTGCTGCAATTCAATAACCGTATTGCACTCAGCTCCTGCAATCGCCGTGGGTTTTAAGTTTTTTAGAATTAATTATGCTCGTTATGTGTCTTGCAAGAAGTTCTTGGTTATTTGTGTAAGTAGTGGCTGTAGTCCTCTTCTGAAAATTTAGTGTTTCACCGAATTTGGTTGTGATGGACGATCTGAAATCGTTAGGTTGGTCTATGGGGGGCTTTTTACGGGGGACCTACATTCAATTATTAATAAGGGGCTGTGTAGTGCAGGAATCAAAGAAATATCTGACGGATACGTCCGTACACCAAGCCTTGTTACTGGCTGATCTAACAGAGCCCGCTACACCCGATCACGCCATTCGATTATTACTCAAGGAGGTCCTTCAAGGGTTGACGGACAAAGGCTGGCCACAAGCGCAAGTGCAGACGGGGTCGAGAATTGTCTCCGCTGAAGAAAACTACGGATTGCTTGGTTATGACCCATCTGAAATTACGCTTGGAAGTGCACATACTCGATGGGTTGACGAGTGGTCTCTGTTACGGACGCAAACTACTAGCCAAATTCCGTCTGCGCTTCAGCGAGCGGCCAAGCTACGACAACCAGGGCAGTCAATATTATTGGCCGCGCCGGGCATCACTTTTCGTCGCGACAGCCGGGATCGTTGGCATTGTGCGCAACCGCATCAGATGGATATCTGGGTGCTCGGTGATCCTGATTTGTCGACGCATGAGCATTTACTTTGCCTGGTCGGCGATATCCTCAAATCCGCCGTGCCTGATATGCCTTGGATCTACAGTGATAGTCCGCATCACTACACTGAGGGCGGGATTGAAGTAAATCTGTTGAATGACGGCGTCCCTGTAGAGGTTCTGGAGTGCGGTCGAATTGCCAAATCATTATTGGAGCGACTGAAGATCGATCCTTTGCGTCATGGAGGACTGGCGCTGGGAATGGGATTGGATCGCTTGACCATGCTGCGCAAAGGCATCCCGGATATTCGTTTGCTGCGTGATCAGAACGAACGAGTACAGGCACAGATGCATGATCTGAATCCGTGGAGCGCCGTCTCTCGGTTGCCTTCGATTACTCGTGATATTTCGTTAGCGGTAACGCCGGGGCTGAGCGAGGAAGTGTTGACTGAAAGGATGTTGCAGGCAGCTGGCGACTGTTCAGATTGGATCGAGGAAATGCAGATCAAAGGACGCTGGGCGTTCACAGAACTGCCTCTGCAGGCCATCGATCGCCTCGGATTGCTGCCGGGGCAGGAGAATGTGCTACTACGTGTTGTACTGCGTGATTGTTCGCGATCAATCACCACTGCTGAGGCGAATGCCTTGTATTCGAACATTCAGGTGGCACTCCATGAAGGTGCGCCGGGGGCGGGTTACAGAATGGATTCCCCCAATATTTAACTGGCCACTTCGCGAGCAGGCCCACAGGATCTGGAAAGAGTACACGCCAGAAATCCATAGTGTGCGAGCCTGCTCGCCGCACCGTCGCTCCCACAGTTTTTTGTGGTGTCTTCTCTACCTCAATCATCACCGTCCGGCGCAATCATCCGGGTCTTCGGCGAGCCGTTCGAGTTGTGCTGATAGATGGTCTGCGGCTGCCCCAGGTCATTGAAATACACCTGCCCGATCCCCGCCGAGTTCCATAGCCGCTCACCGGCTTCAGCATGCTCCGGGACATGCGGCACGATGCGCATGCGTCGACGCTTGGTCAGCCAGTTCAACGGTGAGCGTGGCGAGTACAGCCAGCGGTTGAGGCGGTCGAACCACTCGAGCAGGGTGGCCGGGAATTCGTTCTTGATGCCGCTGCTGGTGATTTGCCAGATGCGCGGCCCGGCCTTGCGGTGGCGGATCAGCACTTCGTAGACGAAGGAGTAGTGCACATCGCCCGACAGCACCACGTAGTTACCCGGTGTGCGCGAGTGGCGGAAAATATTCAGGATCACCTGTGCCGCGCCGCGATGGGCCATCCAGTTTTCCGCATCCACCAGCAGCGGATAACCGCACCAGCTGAATACCCGCTGCACGGTTTCAATCAGTTTGACGCCGAAGATCGGCGCCGGCGAAACGATGATCGCACTCGGGTGGTCCAGCAGTTCCTGTTGCAGTTCGCTCAGGGCTTCCCAGTCAAGCAAACCGGAAGGCTGCTTGAGGTTCATCTCGCTGCGCCAGCGCCGGGTGCGGGTGTCGATCACCACCATGGCCGGGGTGGTCGGCAGCACGTAATGCCAGTGCTGAAACTTCAGCAGATCACTGATCAAGTCATCCTGAGCCGTGCTGTCGAGGTGACGGTCGCGTGCGCTGTCGCTCAACGCGCCGGCCTTATCCAGCACCGCGGCGAAAGCATCCGGATTGTTGCCCCAGCCCTGGCACAACAGGTACGCCAGCAACGCGTTGCCGATGATGCGCCGGGAGAACGGATGGCCGTAGGCGGTTTCCTCCCATTGCGCGCTAAGGTTCCAGTCATCGGTGATGTCGTGGTCATCGAAAATCATCAGCGTCGGCAGATGCGCCAGTGCCCGGGCGACGTCGCCCAGGCCTGCCTTGAAGGCATCGATGCGCGTCTGTTCAAGGGCATAGCGCTTGAGCCTTTCCGGCGTCAGCGTCGGTGCCTGGGGCGCGATCAGGGTCCAGGGCGTTGGCGACCAGACCAACAAGTACATGGCCATGACTTCGGCGAAGGTCACCAGGTGATTGTCGGCACTGCTGCTGGTGAAAATCGGCTTGCGCGCACCGCCGAAAAAACGTTCGCGCAGGGTTTCATTGCTTTGCAGCGCCGGCAGCAGATCCGCACGGTGGTAGTAACTGGCCGGATGCTCGTAGAGCCTGGCGCTGTCGCTGACCACCGCGCCTTCGAGGTGTTCCCCGAACAGACCCAGGCGCTCGATCAAGGCGTGAATCGCCCGCAGCATCGGCCCCGCGACATCGTCGACGTAGACCTGATCGCCCGTCATCATCAGCAGTGCCGGGCGGTCCTTTGCCGCGTGTTCCTGCGCCAGCAACTGGTCGACGCAGTGCAAGCCGTCTGCCGCCGGGTGATGAGGCTTGCGGCAAGAGCCGTGCAGCAACTGATCGACCCGTGCGCGCAGGACGAAGTTCGGGCAACGGGCATCGCCATACAGCAGGTGCGGCGCCCAGTCGGCGATGCCTTTTTCTGTACCATCGATCAGCAGGTCATAGTCGATCGACTCATCCTGGGGCAGGGCGCAATCGAGTTGCACATCGATCAAGTGCACATAGGCATGAGCCCCCACTGCAATCACCGTGCATTGCCCGGCATCGAGACGGATATCGCCGAAGCCCTGCAAGCGCAAGGTCAGCGCCAGCGTCCGGGAACCCACCAGCCACAGTACCAGCCGCGTGGGCTCAAGGCGCCGCAACAGCGGGCCGGCCAGGACCGGCGGCAGGGCTTGGTGATCGTCGGGCAGTGGCAGCGTGTCGGACATCCGGCTTCAAGGCTCTTGGGGCGTGGCGGGCGATGATAGCGCAGGTGGCGGCGGGACCGGCTGGAACGATCCCGTTTCTGCCTGTCACCAAATGAAAAGCCATTGTCGTCTGATGAGAAGCATCCCGACAGGCCTCGTCCTACAGTCCAATCAACGCAATTCGATGCAACACGCCCATATTGCAGATTGGAGAATAAGAAAAATGGCAAAAGCCGTACGCTTCTACGAAACCGGTGGTCCCGAAGTCCTGCGTTATGAGGACGTCGAAGTCGGCGAACCCGGTCCCGGCCAGGTTCGGCTTCGTCATGTGGCAGTTGGCCTGAACTATGCCGACACCTATTTCCGTAACGGCACCTACCCGATTCCGATGCCCAACGGCATGGGCGTCGAGGCCTCAGGGGTAGTCCAGGCCATTGGCGAAGGGGTCACCAACGTCGAGGTCGGTGATCGCGTCACCTATACCGGTTTCCTCAACACCCTCGGCGCCTACAGCACCGAGCGCCTGATCCCGGCCGCGCCGCTGATCAAACTGCCGGAAACCATCAGCTTCGAGACCGCCGCCGCGATGACCATGCGCGGTTTGACGTCCTCGTACCTGATGCGCCGCATCTACGACTTCAAGCCGGGCGACAGCATCCTGTTGCACGCTGCCGCTGGCGGTGTCGGCCTGATCGTTTCGCAGTGGGCCAAGTTGCTGGGCCTGAACGTGATCGGCACGGTGTCGACCGAGCAAAAGGCGGAAATCGCCCGGGCTCACGGTTGCGACCATACGATCAATTACAGCCATGAAGACGTCGCCGCTCGCGTTCGCGAATTGACCGACGGTGTGGGTGTCAACGTGGTGTTCGACAGCGTTGGCAAGAACACCTTCATGGGTTCGCTGGATTCATTGAAACCCCGTGGCCTGATGGTCTGCGTGGGTACTGCGTCCGGCCCGATCCCGGCGTTCGACCCGGTGATGCTGGCGATGAAAGGCTCGCTGTTCCTGACCCGTCCGGCCCTGGCCAACTACATCAGCGACCCTGCGGAAAAAGCCGCCCTGGCCGGTGAGCTGTTCGACCACGTCGGCAGCGGTCGGATCAAGATCGAGATCAACCAGCACTACGCGTTGCAGGACGCCGTGCAGGCCCATCGCGACCTTGAATCGCGCAAGACTACCGGCTCATCGATTTTCGTCGTTTAAGGAGCGGCCAGCCATGAAAGTCGAACAATTGACCTGCTCCATCGGCGCCGAACTGATCGGCGTCAATCTCGCCGACGCAGTCCATGACGACGGCCTGTTTGCCGAGATCCGCGCCCAGTTGCTCAAGCACCGCGTGGTGTTCCTGCGCGATCAGGACATCACCCGCGCCGAGCATGTTGCCTTCGCCCGACGCTTCGGCGAGCTGGAGGATCATCCGGTGGCCGGCAGCGATCCGGATCATCCGGGGCTGGTGCAGATCTACAAGAGACCGGACCAGCCGGCAGACCGCTACGAAAACGCCTGGCACAGCGACGCCACCTGGCGTGAAGCACCGCCGATGGGTTGCGTGCTGCGTTGCGTGGAATGCCCGCCGGTCGGCGGTGACACCATGTGGGCCAACATGGTCCAGGCCTATGCGAACTTGCCGGAAGACGTGAAGGTGAAGATCGCCGACCTGCGTGCCCGCCACAGCATCGAAGCGAGCTTCGGTGCCGCCATGCCGATTGAAAAACGCTTGGCGCTCAAGGCGATGTACCCGGACGCCGAACACCCGGTGGTGCGCACCCATCCGGAAACCGGCGAGAAGGTGCTGTTCGTCAACGCCTTCACCACCCACTTCAGCAACTACCACACCCCTGAGCGGGTGCGCTTCGGCCAGGACGCCAACCCCGGCGCGGGCGAGTTGCTGCGCTACCTGATCAGCCAGGCATACATCCCTGAGTATCAGGTGCGCTGGCGCTGGAAGCCCAACA
The DNA here is from genome assembly GCF_003050925.1 of Pseudomonas sp. GV085. Taxonomy (GTDB): domain Bacteria; phylum Pseudomonadota; class Gammaproteobacteria; order Pseudomonadales; family Pseudomonadaceae; genus Aquipseudomonas. The sequence goes on from NZ_QAOV01000009.1 coordinate 221,884, forward strand.
GCATCGCCATCTGGGACAACCGCAGTACCCAGCACTACGCCGTCATGGATTACCCGCCGTGCCATCGCAAGATGGAGCGTGCCGGGATCATCGGCGACAAGACGTTCTGATCGAACGCCACCGGCATCCGCACTCGCAGCACTCGCAGCATTAGCACTCGTAAACACGTCTGCCCGGCACGACCCCGGGTGGACGGAACAATCATAAGAACTGGAGTAACCATGCAATTCTTCGACGATTCCCTGCACCCGGAAAACATGGAAAAGGTAGTCATTACCGTGGCCCCGTACGGCCCCGAGTGGATGCCCGAAGACTTCCCGGAAGACATCCCGTTGACCATGGATGAGCAAGTCCAGAAAGCGGTCGAATGCTACGAAGCCGGGGCCACCGTATTGCACCTGCATGTGCGCGAACTGGACGGCAAGGGCTCCAAGCGCCTGTCGAAGTTCAACGAGCTGATCGCCGGTGTACGTGAAGCCGTGCCGGACATGATCATCCAGGTCGGCGGTTCGATTTCCTTCGCTCCGGAAAGCGATGGCGAAGCGGCCAAGTGGCTGTCCGACGACACTCGGCACATGCTGGCCGAGTTGACGCCAAAACCGGATCAGGTCACGGTGGCGATCAACACCACGCAAATGAACATCATGGAGTTGTTGTATCCGGAGTACCTGAAAGGCACCTCCCTGGACAACCCGTTGATCCACGCCGCCTACAGCGAAATGACCGTACCGGCGGGTCCGGCCTGGGTTGCCGAGCACCTCAAGCGCCTGATGGACAACGGCATCCAGCCGCACTTCCAGCTGACCGGCATGCACGCCCTGGAAACCCTTGAGCGCCTGGTGCGCCGTGGCGTTTACAAAGGCCCGCTGAACCTGACCTGGATCGGCATCGGCGGCGGTTTCGACGGCCCGAACCCGTTCAACTTCTTCAACTTCATCCACCGCGCGCCGGATGGCTGCACCCTGACCTCCGAATCGCTGCTCAAGAACGTCATGCCGTTCAACACCATGTCGATGGCCATGGGCATGCACCCGCGCGTGGGCAACGAAGACACTATCATTGACCACAAGGGCGATCGTTTCGGCTCGGTTGCCCAGATCCAGCAAACCGTGCGCATTGCCCATGAACTGGGCCGTGAAATCGCCACCGGCAAAGAAGCCCGCGAGATCTACCGCATCGGCGTGCAGTACGAAACCATCGAAGAAACCCTGTTGGCCAACGGCATGGCCCCCAACCGCAAGGCTGGGCAGAAAGGTACTCCGCAACGCGGTTGACCGTGGGTCGGGACGAGAGGCCGTGACCTCTCGTCCGCCTGACCGTTACACGCTTGATAACAAAAATAAAACGAAGCTCTTGAGGAGGCTGCATGGCCTTTCACCCAATCGCCGCTGACGATGACGACTCCGGCGGAGTCGGCGTTGCGCGCCAATATGCCTGGATCGTCTTTGCACTGACGTTCGGCCTGTTGATTTCCGATTACATGTCGCGTCAGGTGCTGAACGCGGTATTCCCGCTGCTCAAGACTGAGTGGGCGTTGAGCGACGGACAGCTGGGTCTGCTCAGCGGCATCGTTGCCCTGATGGTCGGCCTGCTGACGTTTCCCCTGTCGTTGATGGCCGACCGTTTCGGCCGGGTCAAGAGCCTGGCGCTGATGGCGTTCCTGTGGAGCGTGGCGACCCTGGGTTGCGCGCTGGCTCAGGACTACCAGCAGATGTTCATCGCGCGGTTCATGGTCGGCGTCGGCGAAGCCGCCTACGGCAGCGTGGGCATCGCCGTGGTGATTTCGGTGTTCCCCAAACACATGCGCGCCACCCTGGCCAGCGCCTTCATGGCTGGCGGGATGTTCGGTTCGGTGTTGGGCATGGCTTTGGGTGGTGCGATTGCCGCCAAGCTGGGCTGGCGCTGGTCGTTCGCCGGCATGTCGCTGTTTGGCCTGTTTCTGGCGGTGCTCTATCCGCTCATCGTCAAGGAAGCGCGCATTGCGCCACAACGTGCCGCGCAGATTGCGAACAAGACGGCTGCCGCGGTCAAGCGTCCGCTGCGCACGCTGTGGTCCAGCCGCTCGGTGGTGGCGACCTACGTCGCCAGCGGTTTGCAGTTGTTCGTTGGCGGTACGGTGATGGTGTGGATTCCCAGCTATCTCAATCGCTACTACGACATGCCTACCGACAAGGCTGGCGGCATGGCGGCAATCATCGTGTTGTGCAGCGGCGCGGGGATGATCCTGTGCGGCATGCTCAGCGACCGCCTGTGTCGGAACTCGCCGGAGCGCAAGGTCAGCCTGGCCATTGGTTTTTGCCTGGGCAGTTGCCTGCTGCTGTCGGCAGCGTTCGCATTGTCGGCAGGGCCTGTGCAACTGGCGCTGATCTGTCTGGGCATGGCGATTGCCACCGGCACCACTGGCCCCGCCGGTGCGATGGTTGCCAACCTGACCCATTACTCCGTCCACGGTACGGCGTTCGCCACGCTGACCCTGGCCAATAACCTGCTGGGGCTGGCACCCGGGCCGTTCCTGACTGGCCGTGTGTCCGACCTCATCGGTCTGCATGCCGCGTTTCAACTGGTGCCACTGGTCAGCCTCGCGGCGGCGGCGGTGTTCTTTTATGCCAAGTGTCATTACCACAAAGATATTGCCCGGCTTGAGGGTCATAGCGTGCCTGAGCCCGTCAGTGCCGCCGGGATAGAGGTGAAGTTGTGAGTCGTCGTTTACGTATTGATGTGTTTTTCGATTTTATCTGCCCCTGGTGCCTGATCGGCAAACGCCAACTGGAGCATGCGCAGGTACAGTTTCGCAGCCGTCACCCGGATGTGCAGATCACCACGGCGTGGCATGGCGTGCAGTTGCTGCCGCAGATACCGGTACAAGGTGAACCCTTCGCCGATTTCTACCGCAAGCGCCTGGGCAATGCCGACGCGGTGGCCATGCGTCAGAACCAGGTACAGCAAGCTGCCGGGGCGGTTGGCCTGGCCATCGACCTCAGTCGCATCGAGACCATGCCCAACACCGCGGACGCCCATCGTCTGTTCGCTCGTGTCTGCGAAACGGGTAATGCCAGTCAGCGTGAAATGTTGCTCGAACGATTGTTCGCCGCTTATTTCCTGAGACGCGAAAACCTGGGTTGCCGCGAGACCTTGCTGGCCATTGCCCACTCCTGCGGCGTCGACACGAACGAAGTGCTCGATTGCCTGAAGGGCGACGCCACGCCATTTGAAGGCTTGCCCGGGGCGAGCAGTGGCGTGCCGAGCTTTCAGTTCGACGGTCGCCTGACGGTGATCGGTGCACAACCTGCTCAGGCGCTGCTCGGGGCCATGAACGAAGCCCTCAAGGAAAGTGATCGCGAGCGGCAGCCAGCATGACCCGGCGCATTCCTGTGCCTGCCGGCAAACACCCGCAGGCCGGTGGCCGGGCGCTGTTCGAGTTCGAAGACAAAAGCTTGGCGCTGTTCAACGTCGACGGACAGTTGTTCGCCATTGACGACAGCTGCCCGCACCAAGGCTCTTCGCTATGCGCAGGGCGTCTTGAGGGGCGGGTGATTCAATGCCTCGCTCATGGTTTGCGCTTCGATTTGCGCAGCGGCTACATGCTCAATTCCACCCAGGTCAAAGTCACCCACTACCCGGTCGAGAACATCGACGGCCAGGCGTTTATCGTCATCGCATCCGAGGAGAACGCGCCATGAGCGCCATTGCTCTTACCCGCATCCACAGTCGCACGCGCGAACTGGCACCGGGGCTTATCGTCAGCCTGATCGTGGCGGCCGCCGCGTCGTTCCTGTCCGAGCACTACGGTGCGCCGGTCATGCTGTTCGCCTTACTGCTGGGCATGGCCCTGAATTTTCTCGCCGATGACGGCCCGTGCAAGGCCGGCATCGAGTTCACTGCCCGCACGGTATTGCGCATTGGCGTGGCGCTGCTGGGCATGCGCATCACCCTGGAGCAAATGGCGGCGCTGGGCTGGAAGCCGATAGCCCTGGTGGTGATCCTGGTGGTGGTGACCATCAGCGTGTCTGTGATCGCTGCCAAGGCTTTGGGCTTCCAGCGCCTGTTCGGCATGCTCACCGGCGGCGCGACGGCCATCTGCGGCGCCTCGGCGGCCCTGGCGCTGGCGGCGGCGCTGCCGAACCATCCGCAGAAAGAACGCGCCACACTGTTCACCGTCATCGGCGTCTCGGCGCTGTCCACGCTGGCAATGATCGTCTATCCGATGATCGCCAACTGGCTGGAGTTGTCGCCGCAGGTGGCGGGCGTGTTCCTCGGCGCCACGATCCACGACGTGGCCCAGGTCGTCGGCGCAGGCTACAGCATGTCGACCGAGACCGGTGACACAGCCACTGTGGTCAAGCTGATGCGCGTGGCGATGCTGCTGCCGGTGATCGTCACCGCGGCGATGATCACCCGCATGCAAGGCGCCGACCCGACCGGCAAGCGCCCGCCGTTGTTGCCATGGTTCGCCGTCGGCTTTCTGATTCTGGCCTGCATCAACAGCACCGGCTGGATAGCGCCTGCGGTGCAGGGATCGGTCAACGAACTGTCGCGCTGGTGCCTGGTGATTTCCATCAGCGCCCTGGGCATGAAAACCCGGCTCAAGGAGCTGGCGGCGGTCGGGATCAAGCCGATTCTGCTGATGGTGGGGGAGACGGTGTTCCTGGTGGTGCTGGTGCTGTTGTTGCTGCGCTGGGGGCTCTAGGCATCACGAAACCTGTGGGAGCGAGCCTGCTCGCGATAGCGGCTTCACAATCAATACTTATGGCGGCTGACACACCGCGATCGCGAGCAGGCTCGCTCCTACAGGGATTGTGTTCCAACCTCGCGTTTTCGCGGCGACTGTACCAGCAGTCGCCGTTTTTTTTGCCCTGCTGTCAGGACGGCTTAGTCCCCGCCTGTTTCTGCGCCCGCCACGTCGCCGGCGGCATACCAAACTGACTGATAAACCACCGCGTAAACGAACTCGCCATCGAGTAGCCGAGCATGTCGGCAATGCGGCTCAGCGAGTAGTTGGGGTTGTCCAGGTAACGCAGCACGAGGTCGCGGCGTACGTCGTTGATCACGTCGTTGAAGGCGCAGCCGTCGTCCTTGAGGCGGCGTTGCAGGGTGCGCACGTTCATGCCCTGGCTCTGGGCGACCTGTTCGATGGTGGCGCGGCCCATGGGCAGCAGCAGGTAGATGGCCTTGCGCACCTCGAACAGCATCGAGGCGCCTTCGTGGTTCTGCAGCGAGTCGAGGTAGCTCTGGGCGTAGCGGGCCATGGCCGGGTCGGCGTTGGGGTTGGTCATGTCGAGGCTGACGTCCGGGCAGACGATGCCGTTGAACTCGCTGCCGAACTCCAGGTTGCAGCCGAACAAGCGGCGATGCAGGTGCAGGTTGTCCGGTGGCTGGTGCATGAAGTTGACGCTGTAGGGGTGCCAGTGCGAGCCGAGCAGGGCCGAGCACAACCGGAACATCACACCGATGGCCAGCTCCGTGGCCTGACGGCTGGGCATGGGCGTTTCGGTGACCACCTCTTCGCGAATGATCACCATCTTGCCGGCCTCTTCGATGAAGATCGCCAGCGAGTCGTTCATCAGGTGTCGGTAATCCACCACGACCTGCAAGGCATCGCGCAGGGTGCGCTGGTGGCTGAGCAGCAGGCTGACCACGCCGAAGTCCGAAAGCTGGCGTGACTCGGCCATGCTCAGGCCGAAGGTCTGGCAGCCGCTGGCGGCGGCCGAGTCTTCCAGCAACCGCACGGCGGCATCGATCTGGATGCGGTGTTCAGGGGCTTGCAGTTGGGCTCTGCTCAGGCCGACAGCGGCCAGCACGTCGCGCGGGTTGAACCCCAGGTACTGGGTGACCTCCAGGTAGTTGGTCAAGACAGCGGCGCGAACAAGCTTGGTCATGCGAAAGTCTTCCCTGGGCCGATGGCGGTTGGCGTGAGCGTGGCGACTATATCCAGCGTATCAACAGTTGAACAGTTGTCATGTCGTTGATGGTTTTCATGCTGTCCGGTCACCCATCCTCTACGCTGCAGGGAGCGATCAGCGCTCATCCGTTGATTACAGTGACCTTGCGCCAACCTGGGGGATTTCTCGACCGGCGGTCGCGGCGACCGAGTGTCCGACAATTTGTCATCAAAAGAAAAGTGCCTGACGTCCAATGTAAAGCGCTTAGGGTGGGCGCTCTTTAATGTCGACCCTACAAAAAGCCCCTGGCGAAAACAGCCAGTCGAGTTATCGAGAAAGCGAAGGTGTTGACCGTGGACAAACTGCAAACTGCTGCCACCGTTCTGATCGTCCCGGGTCTGCGCGAGCACGTGGCCGAACATTGGCAAACATTGCTGCAAGCCAGGCTGAGCAACGTGCGCAGTGTTGCGCCGCTTACGACCGACAAACTCGATTGCATGGCCCGTGTGCGGGCGATTCAACACGAACTCGAACAGATCGACGGGCCCGTGATTCTGGTGGCCCACAGCGCCGGCGTGCTGATGGTCGCGCACTGGGCTGCGCATTACAGCCGTCCGATCAAGGGCGCTTTGCTGGCCGCGCCACCGGACCTCGATGCGGTCTGGCCGTCAAACTATCCATCCTCCGAGACCCTGCGTAGCCAGGGCTGGAATCCTCTGCCACAAGGCCCGCTGCCATTTCGCAGCATCGTGGCCGGCAGCACCAACGATCACCTTGCCAGTCTTGCTGCGGTCACCCGCATGGCAGAAGGCTGGGGCGCCGAATTGCTCGATCTGGGCGATGTCGGCCATCTCAACCCGGCCGCAGGATTTGGCCACTGGCAGCAAGCCGAAGCACTCATCCTGGAGCTGGATCGCTAGTACAAGGAGCTGGACTGGCAGTACGCCACCGGCATTTGCCCTCATTCCTTAAACGCAAACCCAGAGAGGCTTGCGCGAGGGCGGCTGCGCTTAAAACAAATACAAAAAGGCGGAGACAACGCAATGCACAACAATAAGAGTCACGGCTGCACCGTAGCGCGCTACACCTTGCTGGCCTCGGCCATTCTGGCCGTCATCGCGCCGGCGGCCCATGGGTTCGAGCTCGATCTGGGCAATCCGGACTGGACCGCGCGTCTGGATAACACCGTGAAGTACAACTACGGCGTACGCACCGAAAGCGCCGACAAACGCATGTTGGCAACGCCGAACAACAACGACGGCGACTACAACTTTCGCAAGGCCGGCACCAACATCACCAACCGTATCGACCTGTTGACCGAAATGGACGTGGTCTACAAAAACGCCATGGGCTTTCGCGTCAGCGCCGCCAGCTGGTACGACAAGGCCTACGACAACACCGGTTCCAATTCCAACCCGTTCGTCAACGGCAACGATGCGCGTTCGGGCCTGATCGCCAACGACCCGCGTCTCGCAGCGGTCACCCATGACAACGTCGGCAATGGCAGCCCGCACCTGAGCAACTATGCCCAGCGCTACTACAGCGGTCCTTCGGGCGAAATCCTCGATGCCTTCGTGTTCTACAGCACCGAAGTGGGCGAGGAGTCGATGTTCAGCGTCAAGGCCGGTCAGCACAACGTGTTCTGGGGCGAGACCATTCTCAACCCTGTGCACTCGGTCAGCTACGGCCAGTCCGGCCTCGACCTGGCCAAGCTGGCCGCGTCGCCGGGTACTGAAGCCAAGGAGCTGTTCGTCCCGCGCAACCAGTTGTCGATGTCGTTCACCGTCAATCCGGAATTGACCGTGGGTGCCCAGTATTTCCTCGATTGGGACGCCGCGCGTCTGCCGGAAGCCGGTACTTACTACGGTGGTTCCGACCTGGTCGGCTTTGGTGCGCAATCGTTCCTGCTCGGCAACACCAACGGCGTGGTGCCTGGCAGTCCGCTGGGTTGTGGCCTGGCGCCGTGCAACGCGTTGACCAACGTGCGTCGCGGCCATGACCTGACACCGGGCAGCAGCGGCGACTGGGGAATCATGGCCAAGTGGTCGCCGGCCTGGCTGGATGGCACCCTCGGCGTTTACTACCGCGAAACCTCGGAAATCCTGCCGCAAGCCTTTCTGGACGCCAGGGGTATCACCTCGGCCAACCCCAACGGCACCCGGCCGGCAGGGCAAGTGCCTGCGGTGATCAACACCCTCAATTCGCTGGACACCGCCACCTATCAGATGGCCTATGCCGACAACATCAAGATCGTCGGCCTGAGCCTGTCCAAGGATGTCGGCGGGATCAGCGTCGGTTCGGACCTGAACATCCGTCACAACATGCCGCTGGCCAGTATCCCGGCGATCGTCAGTACCCGCAGCCCGCTGGGCCTGGGGCAAGGGCTTGGTCTGCTGCCTGCACGTACCGACGCCACCGGTGTGATCTACGACACCCCGAGCCGTGGCGACAGCATGAGCGCCACCGGTGACACCTTGCACTGGACGCTCAACGGTCTGATGACCCTGCCGAAAACGCCGGTGTTCGATCAGGCAACCGTGCTTGCCGAGCTGTACTACAGCAACCTGCTCAAGCTCGATAGCAAGAACGAAGCGCTCTACAAGGGCAAGGACAGCTATCGCGGTATCGACGCGCCGACCCGGGACAACTGGGGCATCGCGGTCAACTTCACACCGACCTGGTACCAGGTGTTCCCCGGTGTCGACCTCAACGCGCCGATGTCGGTCAACGTCGGTCTCGCCGGCGTGTCCCCGGTCTCCGGTGGCGGTGCCAAGGACACCGGCAACTATGCCGTGGGCGTCGGTGCCGTTGTGTACAACAAATACTTCGTCGACCTGAAGTATGTGGACTCCTTCGGACAGACTGAAAAATGCAACAAAAGTGGTGTGAGTACCGGCCCGAACGGTGGTGACGGCTCCACGCCCAACGCCTTTAGCGGCAATGAAAACTACGCCTGTTTCGCCGGTGGCTACTCGTCCTTCTCCGGAGGTGGTGCCACGACTGAGGACCGTGGCGCCGTGTACCTGACGATGAAAACAACCTTTTGATTCACCACTGATTTGCTCAATGCAAGCAGGAGAATAACAAGATGAAATTCGCACAAACCGTGTTGGCCGCTTCGCTGGCCATGGTCCTTGCCGCTCAGGCACAGGCCGCTGTTTCAACCCAGGAAGCTGCCAAGCTGGGCACCAGCCTGACACAGGCAGGCGCTGAAAAAGCCGGGAACGCTGATGGTTCCATTCCTGCCTACAACGGTGGCCTGACTACCCCGCCAGCCAGCTTCAAGGCTGGCGACAGCATGCGCCCGGACCCGTTTGCCAGTGAAAAGCCGCTGCTGGTGATCGACGGCAAGAACGTCGATCAGTACAAGGGCCTGCTCACGGCGACCACGGTAGAACTGGCCAAGCGTTTCCCGACGTTCCGTGTCGACGTGTTCCCGACGCACCGCACCGTTTCGCTGCCTCAAGCGATTCTGGACAACGGCGTGAAGAACGCCAGCGGCGCCAAGTCCCTGGAAGGTGGCCTGGCCATCGACAACGTCCTGCCGGGCATTCCGTTCCCGATTCCGCAGTCGGGCAACGAAGCGATGTGGAACTTCCTGTTGCGCTACCAAGGCGTCAGCATCAGCTCCAAGTACGACTCCTGGAACGTTGACTCCGCGGGCGTTCCTAGCCTGGCGACTACCGGGCAAGCGAACATCTCCTACCCGATCTATGAAAACCTCGCGCAGCCGATCAGCAGCGCCGATGTGTACTACCAGATGAAGCTGGCGTACACCGGCCCTGCGCGCCGCGCCGGTGAGGCGATCATGCTCAAGGACGCCGCCAACCCGTTGCAGCAACCGCGCCGCGCCTGGCAGTACTTGCCGGGGCAGCGTCGAGTGAAACTGGCGCCGAGCCTGGCTTACGACACGCCAAACCCTGGTACCGCCGGTGCGGGCACCTACGATGACGTGTTCGTGTTCAACGGTGCACTGGATCGCTACGACTGGAAACTGGTCGGCAAGCAGGAAATGATCGTGCCCTACAACACCTACAAGCTGACCTACGTCCAGGATCCGAAGTCGCTGACCACCGCCAATCACCTGTCACCTGACTTTGTACGCTGGGAAAAACACCGCGTATGGGTCGTCGAAGGCAACCTCAAGGCCGGTGCTCGTCACATCTACGCCAAGCGCCGCTTCTACCTCGACGAAGACAGCTGGACCGCTCTGGCCTCGGATCAATATGACGCCCGTGGTCAGCTCTATCGTGGCTCCTTCGCCTTCCTGAGCCAGAGCTACGACAAGCAGGTTCCGGATTCGACGCCCTTCATGATCTACGACCTGGTCGGCGGTTCGTACAACATCAACGGTGTGGTCGGCCCTTACGGCGGCATCAAGTACATCGAGCCGCTCTCCAAGGCGCAGTGGTCGTCGGAATCCCTGGCCGGCGCCGGTATTCGCTAAGCCAACCGCAAGCAGACGCTCGCACGATCCACTGTGGGAGCGAGCCTGCTCGCGATGGACCAGAGGGCGACGCGGGCATCCAGACAGCACGCGTCATCGTTAACGTCCATCGCGAGCAGGCTCGCTCCCACATGACCTGCACGGCGCAAGGTTTGAACGTCAGGCACACGGATGTGTGTCCCGGCGCGGTTTTCCGAAGAGGACGCAGTATGTGTTCGTATAAAAATAATATTTTGCGGCTGGCGTTTGGTGTCGTGCTCGGCCTGTCGCAGGGCGTCACCCATGCGGCCGAGTACGTCGATGTGCTGGACCTGCCTGCCAGGGTCAGTGCCTTGGCGATCAACAGTCCGTTGTCCGGCATGGCCCGCGCCGGCGGGCGCGTGATCGCCGTCGGCCAGCGTGGCCATATTCTGTTTTCCGATAATGCCGGCAAGCATTGGCAACAGGCCGCCGTACCGGCCAGTGCCGACCTCACTGCGGTGAATTTTCCGACTGCCACCCAAGGCTGGGCGGTGGGTAATGACGGCGTGGTGCTGCACAGCAGCGACGCCGGTGCGACCTGGCAAAAACAGCTCGACGGTCGTCAGATCGGCGCCTTGCTGGTCAAGCACTACACGGCGCTGGCCAGCGCCGAACCGGGTAATGAGCAATGGCCGCTGCTGGTTGCCGAGGGCCAGCGGTTGGCCGAGCAGGGCGCGGACAAACCGCTGCTCGACGTCTGGTTCGCCAACGACAAAACGGGCTATGTAGTCGGCGTGTTCAACCTGATCCTGCGCACCGACGACGGTGGCCAGACCTGGACGCCATTCCAGGATCGCACCGACAACCCTCAGGGTTTTCACCTCAACGCCATCGCCTCCACCGGTGACGCTTTGTACATCGTCGGCGAACAAGGCCTGTTGCTCAAATGGGACGACAGCGCCCAACGCTTCAATGCCGTGCCAACGCCTTATCAAGGCAGCTTCTTCGGCGTGCTCGGCAAGCCTGGCGAAGTGCTGGTCTACGGCCTGCGCGGCAATGTGCTGCGCAGCGCCGACGGCGGCCAGAGCTGGACTGCACTGGACAGCGGCCTGCACGTCAGCATCACCGCGGGCCTGATCGATGCCCGTGGCAATTATCGCTTGTTCACCCAGGGCGGGCAGATGCTGGTCAGCCAAGGGACGGGCGCGCAGTTGCGTCTGAAGCAGCAACCGGCACCGACCCCGGTCGCCGGTGCCACCCAGTCCGCCGCTGGCGCATTGGTGCTGGCCGGCAGCCGTGGTGCCCGGACGCTGTCCGCCGATCCAGCCCTCGAACCCTAAGAGCGAGAACCCAGACATGGGCAATATCAAACAAGACGCCATGCCGGTGATTCGCGATCTGCGTGATTTCGATCGTCGCTCCGGCAACCTCCTCGAGCGGCTGGTGTTCAACTACCGTCCGCTGTTCATGCTGCTGATGGCGCTCGCCACCGTGGTACTGGGCTTCATGGCCGTGACTCGCCTGGAGCTGCGCCCCAGCTTCGAAAAAATGATCCCCCAGAGCCAGCCCTACATTCAGAACTTCCTGGAAAACCGCGCTTCGCTGCGCGGGTTGGGCAACTCGGTGCGGGTGGTGGTCGAGAACACCCAGGGCGATATTTTCGATCCCGAATATCTCGACGTGCTCAAGCAGGTCAACGACCAGTTGTTCCTCACCGAAGGCGTCGACCGCGCGTGGATGAAGTCGCTGTGGAGCCCGGCGGTGCGCTGGACCGAAGTCACCGAGGACGGTTTCCAGGGTGGCCCGGTGATGCCCGACAGTTATCAGGGCTCGCCCTCCGATATTGAGCAGCTGCGCCAGAACATCTCCCGCGCCGGTCTGGTGGGCAGCCTGGTGGCCAGCGATTTCAAGTCAACCATGCTGATCGTGCCGCTGATGGACAAAGCCGCGGCCGGTGGCCAACGCATCAACTACCACGCTTTTTCGCAGATGCTCGAAGAGCAGTTGCGCGACAAGATCGAATACGTCGGTGACAGCGCTGCGCGTAAATCCGGGGTCGAAGGCACCGGCCATTACAAGGTCCGGGTGATCGGCTTCGCCAAGCTCATGGGCGACCTGATCGACGGCCTGATCCAGGTGATGATGTTCTTCGGCCTGGCCGTGGCCACTTCGTTGATCATCATCTACGGCTACACCCGTTGCGTGCGCAGCACCTTGCTGGTGGTCGGCTGCTCGCTGATCGCGGTGGTCTGGCAACTGGGCATCGTCGCCTGGCTGGGTTATGCCATCGATCCGTACTCGGTGCTGGTGCCGTTCTTGATCTTCGCCATCGGCGTGTCCCATGCCGCGCAGAAGATGAACGGCATCATGCAGGACATCGCCCGTGGCACCCACAAGCTGATCGCCGCGCGCTACACCTTCCGCCGTCTGTTCATTGCTGGGGTCACCGCGTTGCTCGCTGACGCGGTGGGTTTTGCGGTGTTGATGCTGATCGACATCCCGGTGATCCAGGATCTGGCAATCACCGCCAGCATTGGCGTCGCGGTGCTGATCTTCACCTCGCTGTTGCTGATGCCGGTGGCGCTGTCCTATGTCGGTGTGGGCGCGAAAGCGGCCGAGCGTGCGCTGAAAATCGACAACCGCGCAGAGAAGCACAAAGGCTTCGGCAAACTCTGGGACGCGCTCGATCGCTTCACCACCGCCAAGTGGGCCACGGGCGCGGTTCTGGTCGCGGTGTTGATGGGCATCGGCGGTTTCATGGTCAGCCTGAACCTGAAGATCGGCGACCTGGAAAGCGGGGCGCCGGAGCTGCGCGCCGACTCGCGCTACAACCGCGACAACGCCTACATCACCCAACATTACGCGCTGTCCAGCGACCTGTTCGCGGTGATGATCAAGACCGCGCCGGAAGGCTGCCTGAACTACAAGACCCTGGTGCTCGCCGACCGCCTGGCTTGGGAGCTGCAACAGTATCCGGGCGTGCAGGCGACCGCGTCCTTGGTCAACGCGGTACGCCAGATCACCGCTGGCACCTACGAAGGCAACCCCAAGCTCAACAGCATCCAGCGCAACCAGGACGTGCTCAACTACGCCGCGCAACAAGCCTCGGTCAACTCTCCGGAGCTGTTCAACACCGATTGTTCGCTGATGCCGGTGATCACCTTCCTCAAGGATCACAAGGCTGAAACCCTGGATGCGGTGGTGGCGATTGCCGACAAGTTCGCCAAGGAAAACAGCACGGAAGATCGTCAGTTCCTGCTCGCCGCCGGCACCGCCGGGATCGAGGCCGCGACCAACATCGTGGTGCGCGAAGCCAACCGCACCATGCTGCTGTACGTGTATGCGGCGGTGACGCTGTTCTGCCTGATCACCTTCCGCAGCTGGCGCGCCACGCTGGTGGCGCTGTTGCCGCTGGTGCTGACTTCGATCCTCTGCGAAGCCTTGATGGTAGCCATGGGCATCGGCGTGAAAGTCGCGACCCTGCCGGTGATCGCCCTCGGCGTGGGCATCGGCGTCGACTACGCCTTGTACCTGCTCAGCGTGCAACTGCACTTCCAGCGCCAGGGCCTGCCGTTGTCCCAGGCTTACCGCAACGCCGTGTCCTTCACCGGCCGCGTGGTCGGGCTGGTGGGCATCACCCTCGCCGCCGGCGTGGTGTGCTGGGTCTGGTCGCCGATCAAGTTCCAGGCCGACATGGGCATCCTGCTGACCTTCATGTTCCTGTGGAACATGCTCGGCGCGCTGATCCTGATCCCGGCCCTGTCCTGGTTCCTGTTGCGCGAACGGGCCCCTCAGCCCGGTTCTGTCGCGGCAGCCGAAAACATTGAATCCACTGAACGTCCCGGCATGCCCCATGCCGTGACCACTTCCGAGTAAGCCAAGATGTCTGATTACAAAGCTCCCCTGCGCGACATGCGCTTCGTACTCAACGAGGTTTTCCAGGTGTCCCGGCTCTGGGCACAATTGCCCGGCCTGGCCGACGTGATCGATGAAGAGACCGCCGCCGCCATCCTCGAAGAGGCCGGCAAGATCAGCGGTGAAGTGATCGCGCCACTGAACCGCGCCAGCGACGAACAGGGCTGCACCTGGAGCAATGGCGCGGTCAGCGCCCCGGACGGTTTTGCCCAGGCCTATCAAGCCTTCGCCGAAGGCGGTTGGGTGGGGGTCGGCGGTGATCCGCAGTACGGCGGCATGGGCATGCCCAAGGCGATTTCGGCGCAGGTCGAAGAGATGGTGAACTCGGCCAGCCTGTCGTTCGGCCTGTACCCGATGCTGACCGCCGGCGCCTGCCTGTCGATCAAGGCTCACGCCAGCGAAGAACTGAAAGCGGCTTACTTGCCGAACATGTACGCCGGCACCTGGACCGGTTCGATGTGCCTGACCGAAGCCCATTCCGGTACTGACCTGGGTCTGATCCGCACCCGCGCCGAGCCACAGGCCGATGGCAGCTACAAGGTCAGCGGCAGCAAGATTTTCATCACCGGTGGCGAGCACGACCTCACCGAAAACATCATCCATCTGGTGCTGGCACGACTGCCGGATGCACCGGCGGGGCCCAAAGGCATCTCACTGTTCCTGGTACCCAAGGTGCTGGTCAATGCCGATGGTTCGCTGGGTGAAAATAACGCGCTGTCCTGCGGTTCCATCGAACACAAGATGGGCATCAAGGCCTCCGCCACCTGCGTGATGAACTTCGACGGCGCCACCGGCTGGATCGTCGACGCACCGAACAAAGGCCTGGCGGCCATGTTCACCATGATGAACTACGAGCGTCTGGGCGTGGGCATCCAGGGCCTGGCCCAAGGTGAGCGTTCGTACCAGAACGCCGTCGCCTACGCCCGTGACCGCCTGCAAAGCCGCGCACCGACCGGCGCGCAGCACAAGGACAAAGCGGCCGACCCGATCATCGTCCACCCGGACGTGCGCCGCATGCTGTTGACCATGAAAGCCTTGAACGAAGGCGGCCGTGCGTTCTCCAGTTACGTGGCCCTGCAACTGGACATCGCCAAGTACAGCGACGACGCACCGACACGCCAGCGCGCGCAGGATCTGGTATCGCTGCTGACCCCGGTGGCGAAGGCATTTCTTACCGACATGGGCCTGGAGACGACCCTCCATGGCCAGCAGATCTTCGGCGGCCACGGCTACATCCGTGAGTGGGGCCAGGAGCAACTGGTGCGTGATGTGCGCATCACCCAGATCTACGAAGGCACCAACGGCATCCAGTCCCTGGACTTGGCCGGGCGCAAGATCGTCGGCAGCGGCGGGGCGCTCTACCGTTTGTTCGCCTCGGAAATCCGCAGTTTCACCGCCAATGCCTGCGCGGACCTGGGCGAGTTCACCCAGCCGTTGAACGCCGCCGTCGACACCCTCGACGAGCTGACCGCGTGGTTGCTCGACCGGGCACAAAACAACCCGAACGAAATCGGCGCGGCCTCGGTCGAGTACCTGCACGTGTTCGGCTACACCGCGTACGCCTACATGTGGGCACGCATGGCCAAAGTCGTCATGAGCGGCGATGCCGAGGACGATTTCTACACCAGCAAACTGGCCACCGCGCGTTTCTACTTCGCCCGGTTGCTGCCGCGTATCCACTCGTTGAGCGCATCGGCCAAGGCCGGCAGCGACTGCCTCTACGAGCTGCAAGCCGATCAGTTCTGATCGAAAGGACAAGGAACCTTAAACATGATGGCGACAAAAATAATCCCGCCCGCCGACGGCGCTTATGCCTATCCCTTGCTGATCAAGCAATTGCTGCTGTCCGGCGTGCGCTATGAGCCGGGTCGGGAAATCGTCTACGCCGACAAGCTGCGCTACAGCTACCAGACCCTCAACAAGCGTATTCGCCGTCTGGCCAATGCGCTGACCGCGGCCGGGGTCAAGGCCGGTGACACCGTGGCTTTGCTCGACTGGGACAGCCACCGCTACCTGGAATGCTTCTTCGCCGTGCCGATGATCGGCGCGGTGCTGCACACGGTGAACATTCGCCTGTCGCCGGAGCAGGTGCTGTTCACCATGAACCACGCCGAGGATGACCTGGTGCTGGTGCATGATGATTTCCTGCCCTTGGTCGAGCAGATCCACGGTCGGCTGGAAACCGTAAAAGGCTACCTGCAGCTCACCGATGACGAGGCGACCACCACCTCGCTACCGGTACTGGGCGAATACGAACACCTGCTGTCCCTGGCCCCGGACCAGTACGACTTCCCCGATTTCGACGAGAACTCGGTCGCCACGCTGTTCTACACCACCGGCACCACCGGCGACCCGAAAGGCGTGTACTTCAGTCACCGGCAACTGGTGCTGCATACCCTGAATGCCGTCGGCACCCTGGGCGTCTATCAAGGTGCGCCGCTGTTGCGCTCCGACGACGTGTACATGCCGATCACGCCGATGTTCCACGTGCATGCCTGGGGCGTGCCGTACGTCGCGACCCTGATGGGCATCAAGCAGGTGTATCCCGGCCGCTACGAACCCAACAGCCTGGTCAGGCTGTACCGCGAAGAGAAGGTGACGTTCTCCCACTGCGTGCCGACCATTTTGCAGATGATCCTCAATTGCGAGGAAGGCAAGGCGACCCGTTTCGACGGCTGGAAAATGCTCCTCGGCGGCAGCGCCCTGACCCTGGGCGTTGCCAGCGAAGCCAATGCCAAAGGCATGGTGGTGCACGCCGGCTACGGCATGTCCGAGACCTGCCCGTTGCTGTGCCTGACGTACCTGCGTGACGAAGACCTGCAGCTGTCCGCCGAAGCGCAACTGCCGATTCGCATCAAGACCGGCACGCCGGTGCCGATGGTCGACCTGAAGATCATCGACGCCGACGGCAACGACGTGGCCCATGACGGCGAGTCCCTGGGCGAAATCGTGGTGCGCGCGCCGTGGCTGACCCAAGGCTACCTGAAAGCCCCGGACAAAGGTGCAGAACTGTGGCACAACGGCTGGCTGCACACTGGCGACATGGCCTCTATCGACCCGCTCGGCGGCGTGGAAATCAAGGACCGCATCAAGGACGTGATCAAGACCGGCGGCGAGTGGATCAGCTCTCTTGAACTGGAAAGCCTGATCAGCGAACACCCGGGCGTGATGTCCGTCGCCGTGGTGGGCATTGCCGACGAACAATGGGGCGAACGGCCCATGGCCATGGTCGTCTGCGAACCGGGGCAATACCTCGACCGCAAGATCCTCGAGACTCACCTGCAAGCCTTCGTCGACGGCGGGCGTATCAATAAATGGGCGATCCCCAAGCAGTTCAAATTCGTCGCCGAAATCCCCAAGACCAGCGTCGGCAAGATCAACAAGAAGCTGATTCGGGAAACTGAAGCGAACTGAGGTTGTAGGAGCGAGCCTGCTCCGGGCGGCGTTCCGACGATGGACTCGAGAACGCCGCGTTATTGTAGGAGCGAGCTTGCTCGCGATGGACTGGAGAGCGCCGCGTATAACCAGGAAACACGCGTTATCGTTAACGACCATCGCGAGCGAGCTCGCTCCTACAGAATTCCACCGTCGCCAGGCGGTTTCTGGATAGTTTGCGGGGCGTCATCTTTGTCATAGTCCTGGCCAAAGATAACGCCCCGTCGGTCGCGGTTTTCAGCGCTTGTGCCAAGCTGAACGGGGTATTGAACCGCCGCGTATTCAATTGCCGGTCAGTCAAATCCCAGGAAGCCCACGACATGAACTTCACCCGTGCATCAAACGTCCGCCACGAGTTCTATAAAGCCGTCTGGTTCTACTTCAAAGTGGTGTGGCCGATCTTCTCGATACTGCTGTTAGTGATCATTGCCTTCGGCCTCATCATCGCCCAACTGGAAGGCTGGAGCCCGGATGACGGTGTCTACTTCGCCTTCGTGACGGGCCTGACCATCGGCTATGGAGAACTGGTGCCCAAACTGGGCGTCTCGCGAGTGCTTGCAGTGCTGCTGGGTTTCAACGGCGTACTGATGACCGCGACGTTCGCGGCGATCAGTGTCCGGGCGATTGAAGTGACGGTGACGGCGGCGAGGAAGGGTGGGGCGTAGGGCAAATCCCAACCACAACACAAATCCCCTGTAGGAGCGAGCCTGCTCGCGATGGCTGCGTAACATTCAGCATTTGTGCTGGCTGATACACCGCTATCGCGAGCAGGCTCGCTCCTACAGTTGTTTAGCTGTTCAGTCGGGATTGTCCAGGGCTAAGCCTCCCACCCCGCCCCAGTCACCGCCGCCTGCACCAAAGGGTGCAGGTCCGCCCCCTGATGTTCCGTCTGCCAGGCCTGCAATTCCCTGCGCATGCTCGGCGCCCAGTACAACTGCATATGATTGCGCACGCCGAGCACTGCCTGTTGCTGGTCCGGCTGGCTGGCAAAGTACTGGGCAATCTGGTTGGCCATCTTGATCAGGTTGTCAGTACTCATCGGCGTACCTCGGCTTTGGTCCCGCGTGCCTGGCGACGTGCGTCGAGCAGGCGCTGTTGTTCATCGCTGAACTCCTGGAAGCGTTTTTGCCACTCCGAAGGGTGGTAGACGCGGCTGACTTCCACGGCGGTGACCTTGTACTCCGGACAGTTGGTGGCCCAGTCGGAGTTGTCGGTGGTGATGACGTTGGCCCCCGATTCCGGGAAGTGGAAGGTGGTGTACACCACGCCCGGGGCGACCCGCTCGGTGATCCGCGCACGCAGCACGGTCTGCCCGGCGCGGCTGCCGATGCCGACCCAGTCGCCTTCGTTGATGCCACGGCTCTCGGCGTCGCTCGGATGGATTTCCAGGCGGTCTTCGTCATGCCAGGCGACGTTGTCGGTGCGCCGGGTCTGGGCGCCGACGTTGTACTGGCTGAGGATGCGCCCGGTGGTCAGCAGCAGCGGATAGCGACTGTTGACCTTTTCCTCGGTGGGCACGTAACCGGTGAGCATGAAGCGCCCCTTGCCACGCACGAATTCTTCGATGTGCATGGTTGGCGTACCGTCCGGTGCCTCGGCGTTGCACGGCCATTGCAGGCTGCCATGGCGCTCAAGTTCGGCGTAGCTGACGTTGGTGAAAGTCGGGGTCAGGCTGGCGATTTCATCCATGATTTGCGATGGGTGCTGGTAATTCATCGGGTAACCCAGGGCGTTGGCCAGGGCTACGGTGCCTTCCCAGTCGGCCTTGCCGCCCAGCGGCTCCATGACTTTGCGCACCCGGGAGATGCGGCGCTCGGCGTTGGTGAAGGTGCCGTCTTTTTCCAGGAACGAGCAGCCCGGCAGGAACACGTGGGCGAACTTGGCGGTTTCGTTGAGGAAAATGTCCTGCACCACGATGCACTCCATGGCCGACAGAGCCGCGGTGACGTGCTGGGTATTGGGGTCGCTCTGGGCGATGTCTTCGCCCTGGCAATACAGGCCCTTGAAGCTGCCGGTCAGGGCCGACTCGAACATGTTGGGGATGCGCAGGCCCGGATCGGGTTGCAGGGTGACGTTCCAGGCTTGTTCGAACTGCGCCCGTACCGTTTCGTTGGAAACATGCCGGTAACCGGGCAGCTCGTGGGGGAAGGAACCCATGTCACAGGAGCCCTGCACGTTGTTCTGCCCGCGCAGCGGGTTCACGCCCACGCCTTCGCGGCCGATGTTGCCGGTGGCCATGGCGAGGTTGGCAATACCCATCACCGAGGTGCTGCCCTGGCTGTGTTCGGTGACGCCAAGGCCGTAGTAGATCGCCGCGTTGCCGCCGGTGGCATACAGGCGCGCAGCGGCACGGATGTCGGCAGCGGGTACACCGCAGACAGGGCCAAGGGCTTCCGGCGAGTTTTCCGCACGGCTGACGAATTCACTCCAGATCGCGAAATCGCTGCCCTCGCAACGGGCGTCGATAAAGGCCTGGTTGAGCAAGCCTTCGGTGACAATCACGTGGGCCAGGGCGTTGAGCATGGCAACGTTAGTGCCGGGGCGCAGGGCCAGGTGATACTCGGCGCGGGCATGCACCGTATCCACCAGATCGATGCGTCGTGGGTCGATGACGATCAGCCGCGCGCCTTCACGCAGACGGCGTTTGAGCTGGGAGGCGAACACCGGGTGGGCGTCGCTGGGGTTGGCGCCTATCACCAGGATCACATCGGCCTGCATCACCGAGTCGAAACTCTGGGTGCCGGCGGACTCGCCAAGGGTCTGCTTCAGGCCATAGCCGGTCGGCGAGTGGCAGACTCGCGCACAGGTGTCGACGTTGTTGTTGCCGAACGCGGCGCGCACCAGTTTTTGCACCAGGTAGGTTTCTTCGTTGGTGCAGCGGCTGGAGGTGATGCCACCGATGGAGTCGCGACCATATTTTTGCTGCAGGCGGCGGAATTCGCTGGCGGCGTAGGTCACCGCTTCATCCCAGCTGACTTCCTGCCACGGGTCGCTGATGTGCTTGCGGATCATCGGCTTGGTGATGCGATCCGGGTGGGTCGCATAGCCCCAGGCGAAGCGCCCCTTGACGCAGGAGTGGCCGTGGTTGGCCTGGCCATTCTTGTCCGGAACCATGCGCACCAGTTGGTCGCCTTTCATCTCGGCACGGAACGAGCAGCCCACGCCGCAATAGGCACAGGTGGTGATCACGCTGCGTTCGGGCTGGCCCAGTTCGACCACGCTTTTTTCCATCAGGGTCGCGGTGGGGCAGGCTTGCACACAGGCGCCGCAGGACACGCATTCAGAGTCGAGGAAGTTCTCGCCGCCGGCGGCCGCAACCCGGGATTCGAAACCGCGCCCGGTAATGGTCAGGGCAAAGGTGCCCTGGGTTTCTTCGCAGGCGCGCACGCAGCGGTTGCAGACGATGCACTTGCTCGGGTCGTAGTCGAAATAGGGGTTGGAGGTGTCTTTCACGTCCTCCAGATGGTTCTCGCCTTCATAGCCATAACGCACTTCCCGCAGGCCGACCTGACCGGCCACGGTTTGCAGCTCGCAGTTGCCGTTGGCCGAGCAGGTCAGGCAGTCCAGCGGGTGATCGGAGATGTACAGCTCCATGACGTTACGGCGCAGGGTCGCGAGCTTTGGCGTCTGGGTGTGCACGCTCATGCCTTCGGTGACCGGCGTGGTGCAGGACGCCGGATAACCGCGCATGCCGTCGATCTCCACCAGGCACATGCGGCAGGAGCCAAAAGGTTCCAGGCTGTCGGTGGCACAGAGTTTGGGAATAGTCGTGCCCAGCAGCGCGGCGGCGTGCATCACCGAGGTGCCTTCGGGCACGCTGATGCTGCGGCCGTCGATGTTCAGGGTGACTTGCACCTGGCTGTTGCGGGCTGGCGTACCGAGGTCGATATCGGTTTTCGGGTCGAAGAGAGTGATCATTGTTCGGCCTCCGAGGCTTGCAGACCGAAGTCAGCGGGGAAGTGCTTGAGGGCGCTGGCCACGGGATAAGACGTCATGCCGCCCAACGCGCACAGCGAACCGTATTGCAGGGTGTCGCACAGGTCCTTGAGGATGATCACCTGCTCATCACGACCGCTCTGGTCGGGAGCGGCCAGCAGGCGGTCGATCACCTCGACGCCACGGGTCGAACCGATACGGCAAGGCGTGCATTTGCCACAGGACTCCTCGGCGCAGAACTGCATGGCGAAGCGTGCCATGCGGGCCATGTCCAGGGTGTCGTCAGCCACCACCACACCACCGTGACCGAGCATCGCGCCGATGGCCATAAAGGCTTCGTAATCCAGCGGCGTGTCGAATTGCGAAGGTGGCACCCAGGCGCCAAGCGGGCCGCCCACCTGTGCCGCCTTCAACGGCCGGCCACTGGCGGTCCCGCCGCCGTAGTCTTCCACCAGTTCGCGCAAGGTCAGGCCAAAGGCCCGTTCCACCAGGCCGCCGTGACGCACATTGCCCGCCAACTGGAAGGGCATGGTGCCCAGGGAGCGGCCCATGCCGTAATCGCGATAGAACTGCGCGCCCTTGGCCAGAATCAGCGGCACCGAGGCCAAAGTCAGCACGTTGTGCACCAGGGTCGGCAGGCCGAACAAACCCTGCAACGCCGGAATCGGCGGCTTGGCGCGAACGATCCCGCGCTTGCCTTCGAGAGAGTCCAGCAGCGCGGTTTCTTCACCGCAGATGTAAGCACCGGCACCGACGCGCACTTCCATGTCGAAGGCCTGACCGCTACCGGCGACATTGGCGCCGAGGTAACCGGCATCTCGGGCGATGTTCAATGCTGCACGTAGCGTGGCCACGGCATCCGGATATTCCGAGCGCACATAGATGTAGCCGTAGGTGGCGCCGACGGTAATGCCGGCAATCGCCATGCCTTCGATCAGCAGGAAGGGGTCGCCTTCCATCAACATGCGGTCGGCGAAAGTGCCGGAGTCGCCTTCGTCGGCGTTGCATACAATGTACTTTTGCGCAGCCTGAGTGCCGCGAACCGTGCGCCATTTGATCCCGGCCGGGAATGCTGCGCCGCCACGACCGCGCAGGCCTGAGTCGAATACCGCTGTCGCGGTCTGCTCGCCGCCAATGGCAATGGCCTGGGTCAGACCCTCGAAACCGCCGTGGGCCCGGTAATCCTCCAGAGACAGCGGCCGGGTGATGCCGGCGCGCGCGAACATCAGGCGTTGTTGAGACTTCAGATAAGGCAATTCTTCCACCAGGCCCAAGGCCAGCGGATGCGCGGACGACGCGTCTTGCAGCGCATCAAGCACCGACGGCACATCGGCCGCCGTCAGCGGGCCAAAGCCGATACGACCTTGCGGGCTGTCCACTTCCAGCAGCGGTTCCAGCCAATACAGACCGCGCGAACTGGTGCGCTGCAACTCCAGCGGCAGATTGCGTTCCTGAGCCTGAGTGATCAGGGCCACAGCGACCTCATCGGCACCCACGGCACGGGCAAGAGAATCACAGGGCAGATAGAGCGTCGGCATCATGCGTCCTCCCGGCAAGCGTCGAGCAAGGCATCCAGACGCTCGGCACTGAGCCGCGCATGCACCCGGCCATCCAGCTCCAGAGCGGGCGAACAGGCACAAGCACCCAGGCAATACACCGGACGCAAACTGATGCTGCCATCGGCACTGCTGCCGTGATCGTCCAGTTGCAGACGTTCGCGCAACTGCGCGGCAAGCTGCTCGGCGCCACGGCTCTGGCACGACTCGGCCCGGCACAGCCGCAGGATGTGCCGCGCGGGCGGCGCGGTACGGAAATCATGGTAAAAACTGATCACCCCGCGAACCTCGGCCTGGCTCAGGTTGAGGGCATGGGCAATCTCGGGGACGGCGACATCGGGGACGTAACCGATACGCTCCTGAATATCATGAAGAATGGGCAACAGCGCACCCGCAGAGCCCTTGTGGCGCTCCAGCAGACTGTTGACCACAGGCAGGTGCAACATCTCATCAGGCATTCAGCAATCCTCACAGTCACGGACAAACCAGGTGGTTGTCGGTTGTCCGAAAGTGTCGGCTGCGGCATTTACACCACGTCACGGTATCGTGGCATCTACAAACCGTCGGCCAGGGCACCCTGAGCGGGCATCTTGTTGTGCCCGGCACGGTCTTCGCCGCACCTCTAAAGGGGCATAAAAGCCAGATTGCCACGCGGCCCTTGATTCGGCTGCACCAGAGCGACGTGTTCGGTTCTGTCTACGACCTTGTATTGAGTCTAGAAGAATGAGGGTGGAGACGCCGTGCCAGAGGGGGCGGTTGCAGAAGTTATGCACAGGGGATTGCCTGTGGAGAAGGTGACGATCAAGCCCACTGGAAGCACCCGGATGCCGGAAATCCAAAAACCGAATCCCCAGCATTTACTTCGAACCCAAGCAATAAAAAGCCCCGAACTCCGTGGTCAACAATACCCACAAGACAACCCCAATCCCTGTAGGAGCGGGCTTGCCCGCGAAAGCGCCAGACCAGCCAACACAAAACCCAGAACGGAAACCCAACCCCCTACTGTAGGAGCGAGCCTGCTCGCGAAAAACGCAAGGCAACCAACATCTACTGTTGAATGACCACCGTCATACTGCAAACAACCTGAGTGGGATATTCCCCCGCTCCCACGCTATGCATGGAAGCGGGGGAAACCCCTTAACCAAGCTCACCACAGAAAATATCAGGATTCCCATCGGCCGGGCTCGTCCGCATCACCAGCGCATATCCGCCGGACCGCAGCGAGTCATAAGCCATAGGCACGCTCTTCCAGAGTTGGATGCCCGCCTGCTCGTTGAAGTTGTCGGCCACGATGCGATTGAGTGAATAGGCCGGCTTGGGCTCGTGCCTGGCGCAGCTTCCCGAGTAGATATAGGTATACAAGTGCGCCGGAATTGCAGTGCCATTGGGTACACCACCCACAAACAACGAAAGCTCCGTCTCACTGCTGCTCAAGGGGGTCAGAACGGCCTGAGCGATATGCCCGGCATTGTGAGTAGTTGCATTCAAGGGAACGGCAACGATTTGCTTCGGGGCTGCACCAACCACGCAGATCCAACCTGCCGCTACCAGCAACGCCAGCGAAGTTACGACTTTCATCGTAAAACCTCCCGCCTTGTAAGGGCTCGTTGAAGAGATCCCCCACTGAATTTTAGTCAGCTGTACAAATCCTGAGGTTATTCGGATGGTCGGTCCAATAGCCATCGGGTTGTAGCAAACCCACTGTAGGAGCGAGCTCGCTCGCGAAAAACGCAAGGCATCCACATATCCCGCTGAATACCCCGGCTACCGCAACCCAGCCCGTTCCCACAAGCGTCATGCCTGACTTCTGAAATCTGAAGCTGTTTCAGCGTTTCAATCACTACCCCTCAGCCTTTACCCCCGCTTGCCTGGAGGCCGGCGTGCAAGTCCGATTCCGCGTCAGCACCTTCACCGCATCATCCACCAATGCCTTGCTCAGCGAGGTCAGATAATGCGCAGTTCGGGCGTGGCGGTCGTTGTGTCTGGCGTAGCGCTTCGGTGAGAAACTGAAAATCAGAAGCCATAGCCAACGTATGTCAGACCGATGGTTGTATCCGGATTGTTCGGTCATTGCCCGGCTCCGAGGAGGGAGAAGCAGTGAAGGAGATTCGAGGGTGGGCCGTTACATGTAGATTTAGTTTTTAGATAGGAAGCAGTGGCTTTCTTGCTGCTATGTTCTGGCATCGTAGAAGGGCTCCGCTCATCACAGCATCGGGCGACAACCTGCGGCGGATGCTATAGTCCGCCGCGTTTTTTAGCTTCGATTGCGCACGGAAGCACAAGGAGAATACTTATGACCATCTACACCGCGGGCTACGAAGGGCTCACGATCGACGCTTTCATCGCGCGACTCAAACAGGCCCAGATCGACAAGGTGCTTGATGTTCGGGAGTATCCGCTCTCTCGTAAAAAGGGTTTTTCCAAGAAGGCCTTTGCTGAGTGCCTGGCTGCTGCAGGCATTTCGTATGAGCACAGCCCACCACTCGGATGCCCAAAACCAATACGGAATCGGTACAAAGAAGATGGTGATTGGTTTGTGTACTCTCGCGACTTCCGAGCCTACATCCGAACCCAGGCCTCAGTGCTAAGTAGCCTCGTCTCCAGCGTCGCAGAACAGCGCATTTGCATGGTCTGCTATGAGGCTGATGCAAGCTTTTGTCATCGAAGCCTGATTGCGGAAGCCGCCCAAGAGTTGGAAAGCTCGCTGCAAGCCAAACATCTTCCAATCAAAATAGAGAAATTTGCGGATCTGTTTCATGCTGTAGCTTAGGCGGGTAGACGAGGCTAACAATCAGCCACTGCCCCGGGAATCGGTGGATAGTTCCCATCAACAGCATAAGGTCTTTACTTGGGAGCTCGATTTCCAGCTTTTGTCGAAACGGAGTTTCCCAGCCTTCTGCGCCATGTCGACGACGAACGTTCCTGTAAAGTTGGCTGATTTCCCAGTCCACGATCTTGTGGGTATAGGATTTGAGCTCTCCATCGACTAAGCATTCGTATGTGTAGTGGAAGTCGAATGGGACTTTCTCCAGTCGTTTTATGCTTGCTCGTTCCTGCTGCTCATCGAAAAGGTTCGGCTGTCGCTGTAGATGCTCCAGTTTTTCGATTTCCTGAGGTGTCCATTCTTCTGATGCTGCCTTACGAATATGTAGTGCGGCTATGCGTGCAGGCCTGACTAGGCCCAGGGTGACATTGTTGCTCAGTCGCGCGTTCTCTAACTCATCAAAGCTATCGTAGATGGTCAGCTTATCCAAAAACGTGCGTCGTTCTTTCCAGTCGCCCGCTGGTAGCCTTGTACCTACAGAAATAGTGTCTACCCCGATCTTGTGGCTTTCGGGTCTTCTGTCTGCCGGGCTTCTATCAATGAAGGCCTCAATCCATTGCCATTTCGCGAACTGTTGATCTTCAGTGACCAGGCGAAATGGAACAGGGTAAAGGCGTATTAGGTTGCCGTGTTCGTCCATACCTGCGACGCAGGACGTTTCGGAATATCTAGCGCTGGGTGATGGATATGTCTTGCAGAGTACAAGTATTCGAGCTTTCCGTCGCATTCTGACCAGATCCTTTTGGCTTTTTTGAACTCTACCTAGGCATTGGGGAGATGAACAGTTGTCAGTTGTATTTGGCAGCATGAGCAGACTGGTCTTACTGTCACTCCATATGTCTCGATTTACTCATTGGATTTTTTAAGAATCCTCAGCACGATAACCGGTGTACCAAGCTGCTACATTGTTTGCGCCCGGCTGAAATCAGATAACTGCTGGAAGCTGGCCGCTTCCTCCAGCCGGCGGCGCCGTCCGCTTGGATGTCGCCACATACCCGCGTTCCATGTGAAGTTGACGTCGACATGTTCACCAGGCTCCGACAGCATCAATCCCAATCGCGCCCGATCCTTTTTTGCTGGCTCGGTCCGGCATTACGTTCGGGCCTTCTTGTTCATGAAACATGAAAGTTGCCCAAGCCAATCCCCTGTAGGAGCGAGCTTGCTCGCGAAAAACCCAAGGCAACCACCAACTCACTGAATGCCCAAGCCTCCCGCAACCAAACCCGTCCCTACAAACGACATGCCTGTCGCCTAAAAACCAGAACCTACCCTTCAGCCTCAGCCGCCCGCCTGGACATCGGCGCAACCGTCCGATCCCGCGTCAGCACCTTCACCGCATCATCCACCAACGCCTTACTCATCGAAGTCAGATAATGCGCAGCCCAGGCGTGACGGTCAGTGTCTATGGCATAAGCAGAATCTTCAGTGAGCGTCTTGGCCAGGAACAGAAAATCGGAGGCCATGGACAACGCATCGCCGAGAGGAACGTCGCGAGTGACATGGAACAGCGCTTGATCCGCGCAGTAGATCGCAGGTGTCAGGTCGATGGTTTTGAGTTCAGGTTGTTCAGTCATTGGCCACCTCCGAGGATGGAGAGGCTATGGGGGAGGGGGTTACGCGATTGGACGTTGTGTGAAAGGAAAAGCCAAATTTCGTACACATTGACTTGGTCATTTGGCTGCGGCAGCATTGACGTCAATCGCGCCCGATCCTCTGGTGCTGGCTCAGTCCGGCATTACGTTCGGGCCTTCTTGTTTCTGGAGCATGGAAGTTGACTGCCCCAGCTTCTCATACGCCGTTGCGTACATACCTGATTTGGTTGAGCGCTGCGTAATTGTAAGCCCCGAATTACTCGAGGCTCATTGCTTCTCAGGCGCTATCCTTCGGATTTCGCTGTCGGCTGCTTAGGTGTCATTGCGGAAGTACGATCCCGCGTAAGCACCTTCACCACATCATCCACCACCGCCTTCCCCATCGCCGTCAAATAATGCGCAGCCCAGGCGTGATAATCCGTGTCCCTGGCATAAGCCGCATCCTTGCTCAGCGCCTTGGCCAGAAACAGAAAATCAGAAGCCATCGCCAAAGCATCCCCGAGGGGAACATCACGCGTGACATGGAACAGTGCTTGGTCCGCGCAGTAGATGGCCGGCGTCAGGCCGATGGTTTTGAGTTCAGGTTGTTCGGTCATTGGCCACCTCCGAGGATGGAGAGGCAATGGGAGAGGGGATTACGTGATTGGGAATTGCGTAGAGGGGAAAGCCAAATTTCAAACGGATTGATACTGCGCATTATCCAACTCCTTGATATGAGGAGCTGCCACGTTCGTTTCCACACGAATGGGTGACAGCTGTGCGCAGGGTGGAAAACCGGGAATCAAGGAAACCGGCACGCCCGAAGACGTCCCACGCACAGCCGCCATAACTCACGCCGCAGGCATAAAAAAAGCGCCGGCAGACGTGATGGGGGCGCTGTTGCGCCTTGAATTACACGGGTTTCCACACCCGGTCGCTGAATTGGCAGCGACGGTGGGAGGGTATCGTCCAGATCCTTTTCCTGCAACCGTCAAAGGCCTCGATCCCAAACCGCCCGAGACGAAAAATGTGTTCTGTCCTCGATCTGT
The DNA here is from genome assembly GCF_003050925.1 of Pseudomonas sp. GV085. Classification (GTDB taxonomy): domain Bacteria; phylum Pseudomonadota; class Gammaproteobacteria; order Pseudomonadales; family Pseudomonadaceae; genus Aquipseudomonas. The sequence continues at coordinate 250,457 of NZ_QAOV01000009.1, forward strand.
TCGTCGCGCGCGTGGCAGTAGCTACGCTCATAGTCCGCTTTCGGCCGATTCTGTTGAAAAAGGCGGCCAGGGTTTGCGTATCAGAAAAGTACGCGTCCGAGGTTGAAATCTTTACTTTTGGCAGAGTCTTCCAGACTCGGATTTCACGTAGCAGCGTGCAAAAAAGACGTTATCACCAGTCAATGATCAGGCAGTTTTGGCAGAGCGACTTTTTCAACAGAATTGGCCAAGAGCAGCCGGTGGAAGGAGCAATGGAACATGATTAGCTATGCTTCTAATTCTGGAACTTAGTCGACCGCCATGCATTGAACTGATCGTGAGGCTCGTAAAGAAGGAACTACATGAAATTTCTCAGCCCACAACCGTCGCATAACCCACCAGTCAACCGGATGCTGCGCGATAGGTCCGTGCAGCGCCGGTTACTACTACGCTAGGCCTCGTATGCCCTGCGCCCTGTGCCTTCAAGAAGCTGAGCTTCGCCGTTCGCACGTCATTCCAGAGTTCCTGTACGAGACCCTCTATGACGAAAAACACCGGCTTCAGGTGCTGTCCATCATTCCGGAGCAAGCGAATTGGCGCGAGCAAAAGGGGCTGCGAGAACGTTTGCTGTGTGACGCATGTGAACAAAAGCTGTCGGTATGGGAGCGCTACGCAAGCTTGGTGCTCAAAGGTGGCGTGTCACTGACCGTCAGGCAGGAGGGCAATATCGTTCACATCTCGGACCTCGACTACCGCCAGTTTAAGCTGTTCCAGCTTTCCGTACTGTGGCGGGCCGGCGTTTCCTCACTACAGTTCTTCGAAAACGTCCAGCTCGGAAAACACGCAGAGGCCCTGCGCCAGCTTCTCCTCGCCGGTGACCCGGGTTCCCCTGAGCGATATGGTTGTTTCATGTTTGGCCTGAAGCACGAGGCTGGGGTTTTCACCGGCCTCATCATGCAGCCTGGAAAAGTGCGCCTCAGCGGCCACATTGCATATCGCTTCGTCTTCGGTGGCTTTCTCTGGGCTATGTTCGTATCTAGCCACGACCTTGGAGCGCCTTTAAATCAGTGCACCCTCAGTGCCGCTGGCAACATGGCTATTCTCCTGCGCAATGCAACCGACATGGAAAACTTGGTCAGCTTCTCGGCAGAACTTGATCAAATGGGGCGCGCACCGTCCCGGTAAGAAAGAAGTGCAAAAGAGAGGGACAAATTGAAGCTGTACTACTTAACTTCAGAGAAGTTGGAAAAAATCATTCTGCATGAGCGGCGTCTCGAAGCTATCGACCATAGCAAAGTTAAATGATCCTTTTGAGGTGAAAAGGGGACGATATTATTTTTCCTTTGCTTTTTTGACTGAAATGCGGTGAAAAGAAATGAAAAGTAAATCCGTCCTCTTTTTTCCTTTCTTTTTCCTTAAAAATAAATCCGTCCCCTTTTTTGTCCCCTTTTTTCGTAGTAGTAAGAGGGCGCTTGGCTGTAGGGTTTGTCCTCGGCAAGACGGGTGAAAAAACTGGCGAAATAATCTACGAGACCCTTAAATGAGCGCGAGTGTCGCGCACAAAATATTTCTGTGTATCAGTATTATTGGTTTTGGCGGTCTTTTCATCTTTCTTGGCGTTGCGTTGCATTTGGCCTACGCCACAACGGATGAGATGCTAGATCATTTGAAAAATTGCCCATCTATTATGGTGAGGGCTTCATTGAAGTGTGGGGGGCTTGGGGAAGGTTGTTCGTTCTGGTTGCAATAATGGGCGTTATGACTATGGATGGTGGAGCCAACGCTAAGGACCTGCAAAACTTTCCTGGAAGTCTCAGGCGAAAACTAATTGTATTGCATTTGAGTGGGGTGGTTTTAATTACTCTATTGCTTGGGCTTTTTGCAGTCAGTGCACTTGGCCTCGTTTAGCAATGTTTGGAGTAAGGTTCTAGGATAGATTTGAAACTCACTGCAGAAAAATGAATAGAGAAAGGGGGGGAGGGGAGATTTATTCTGTTGAAAACAAATCTGTCCCCTTTTTTGTCCCCTTTTTTTCGTCTTTTTTCCAAATTATAACTTAGTTAATGTCGGATTTTGCGCCTCGGTTTGGCTTGGATAACCGCTTCGCCAAAAGTCCGCTATCGGCAGATTCTGTTGAAAAAGTAGCTCCCCTATCTGGCCTGCGGCAAAATATCTGCATTGGCCAGCAGGGAAGCACGCAGCATGATGGGACAGTTATCGA
>NZ_QAOV01000010.1 GCF_003050925.1 Pseudomonas sp. GV085
ACGACGTTGATAGGTTGGGTGTGTAAGCGCTGTGAGGCGTTGAGCTAACCAATACTAATTGCCCGTGAGGCTTGACCATATAACACCCAAGCAATTTGATGCTCCTAGCTGAAAAGGCGAAAGAGACCAGATTGCGGTGTGTGAAGACGCAATGAACCGAAAGTTCGACGCTCACAAAACACCGAAAGCTGTCACATACCCAATTTGCTGAAACGTTGAAAAACGCTTCAGTACCCGAATTTCTTGACGACCATAGAGCATTGGAACCACCTGATCCCATCCCGAACTCAGCAGTGAAACGATGCATCGCCGATGGTAGTGTGGGGTTTCCCCATGTGAGAGTAGGTCATCGTCAAGATTAAATTCCAAAACCCCTATCTGCGCACGCAGGTAGGGGTTTTGTTTTTGTCCGCAGAAAAGTCACGGCTACTGGATTTCTATGCAATAGCTCGGTGCGTGGCTATCATGCGGGCCTCATTGTGAGGCGAGACCTGCATGCTGACGTTGTTAAAGCTTCTTAAAGATGGCCGATTCCATTCGGGGCAAGCATTGGGTGCTGCCCTGGGCATCAGCCGTAGTGCTGTGTGGAAGCAGCTTCAGCATTTGGAAGCTGAGCTGGGTTTGTCTATTCATAAGGTTCGTGGGCGCGGCTATCAATTGTCCGCGCCATTGGCGCTGCTCGATCCTGCCGAGATAAGCGCTCAGGCGCACTCTTGCGCCTGGCCCGTCCAGGTTTACGACTCAATCGACTCCACTAATGCCGAAGCGCTGCGCGCCATTGAGCGTGGGCAAGCGGCGCCCTTTGTGGTGCTTTCGGAGCGGCAGACAGCCGGACGCGGGCGACGTGGTCGCAAGTGGGTCAGTCCATTCGCAGAAAACGTCTATTACAGCCTGGTGCTACGTATTGATGGTGGGATGCGTCAGCTGGAGGGCTTGAGTCTTGTCGTTGGACTCGCTGTCTTGCAGGCGTTGCGCGAGCTCGGTATTGCATCCGCTGGATTGAAATGGCCTAACGATGTTCTTGTAGGCCAGAAAAAAATCGCGGGAATACTGCTCGAGTTGGTTGGTGATCCTGCTGATGTGTGCCACGTGGTTCTGGGGGTGGGAATCAATGTGAACATGCAGTCCGCTGATGAGGTGGACCAGCAATGGACATCCATGCGGCTCGAGTCAGGTAAATTGTTTGACCGCAACCAATTGGTTGCGATGCTGGGGGAGATGCTGCAGCGATACCTGGCTCGTCACCAGTCGGGTGGATTTTTGGCCATCCAGTCAGAGTGGGAGCAGAATCACCTGTGGCAAGGGCGAAACGTGTCGTTGATTGCAGGTGTTAATAAAGTTGATGGTGAGGTGCTTGGTATTGATGGCCAGGGCGCCTTGCGCCTGAAGGTGGATGGTGTGGAGAAAGTCTTCAGTGGTGGTGAATTGAGCCTGAGGTTGCGTGATGATTCTTGAGCTCGATTGTGGGAATAGTTTCATCAAGTGGCGCGTGCTTGCCGATAATGCCGGACAGGTGCTTGGTGAGGGGGTCGTCGATTCCAATCTCGCATTGCTTGAGGGGTTGGGGGGGCTCAAGGGGCTTGCCCTTACGTTTTGCCGGCTGGTGAGCGTCAGGACCGCGGAGGAGACCGCTGCGCTGACGTCTTTGCTGAGGGATGCCTTCGATGTGCCAGTTGTGTGCGCGTCGCCCGCGCGCGAAATGTCTGGCGTGCGCAATGGGTATGAGGAGTTTGAGCGGCTGGGTCTGGATCGGTGGCTGGCAATGCTTGGAGGCTTTCATCTGGCTTCGGGTGCGTGCCTGGTGCTCGACTTCGGTACGGCCGTGACCGCTGATTTTATCGCTGCGGATGGAGAGCACCTGGGTGGTTTCATCTGTCCGGGGATGCCGTTGATGCGCAACCAATTGCGCACCCACACTCGCAAGATTCGTTATGGGGACCTGGCGGCTGAGCGGGCTCTGGAGAATCTTGTTCCAGGTCGCGCGACTGTTGAGGCTGTAGAGCGTGGCTGTTTGTTGATGTTGCGCGGCTTCGTATTGACTCAGCTCGAGTTGGCGCGCACCTACTGGGGTGAGGACTTTGTCGTGTTTCTCACCGGGGGAGATGCGAGCCTGGTTGCTGAGGTCGTGCCTCAGGCCAGGGTTGTTCCGGACTTGGTGTTTGTCGGATTGGCCATGGCCTGTCCCTTGTCCTGAGGTTTTTATGCGTTGGTTGTTTCTGCTGCTGCTTGTCCTCAATGGCTTCTACTACATCTGGCATCAACAAGAGGCTCCTCTGCGCGCGAAGGATGTCACGCCTTTGAGTCTGTATCGCGGGTCTCAACAAGATATCCGCTTGCTGAGCGAAGCGAGTGACGTCTCCAAAGACAAGGCTAAGGCTGTCTCGACAGACAATGGCTGCCTTTATCTGGGGGGCTATACGCGCCAGGAGGCCGCGCAGGCGGTTGAGCGGCGCTTGAGCGGGATGGAAGTCAAGTATCAGTCCCTGCCGAAAGCTGCGCCTGAGGGTGCAGGGTATTGGGTGCGTATCGCGCCGGAAAGCCGGCGTTGGCTGGACGATTTGCAGCTGCTAAACCTTTCTAAAGAATTCAATGAGTTAAAACATAAAATAATGCCGTGCGAGGGGGTTGCACCCACCGAATAGTTTGCATAGAATGGCGCCCGCTCCACAGCGAACACCGGAAACGGTTAACGGTGTGAAGCGAGGTCAACGCAGCTAAGCTCAGGTTTTTAATGAGAAAAATGCTTGACAGAAGGCTGGCATGATGTAGAATGCCGGCTCGCTTAGGAGGGGTTCCCGAGCGGCCAAAGGGATCAGACTGTAAATCTGACGTCTACGACTTCGAAGGTTCGAATCCTTCCCCCTCCACCATTTTTAGCGAGAGCTGTAAGCCTCGCGGGTATAGTTTAGTGGTAGAACCTCAGCCTTCCAAGCTGATGATGCGGGTTCGATTCCCGCTACCCGCTCCAAGTTTACGGGTTTTGCACAGTGTTACGCTCTTGTAGCTCAGTTGGTAGAGCACACCCTTGGTAAGGGTGAGGTCAGCGGTTCAAATCCGCTCAAGAGCTCCATATAACAAGGCAGATATGAAAATATCTGCCTTTGTTTTAGGTGGTAGTGGTTGCGCCTGATTGTGTTTCTGAAGGTTGCCGGTGTCATGGATGTCGGTGTTGCAACCAGGATTGCCTGGTAAGTGTTGTAAAGTCTTTTTCGGGTCGGCATAATGGTCGGCCTGATTTTGTTTTAGGTCAGTAGCTCAATTGGCAGAGCGACGGTCTCCAAAACCGTAGGTTGGGGGTTCGATTCCCTCCTGACCTGCCAGATTCACTCGGTGTGTCTGGCTTTCTTTTCACAGGATCTTCATAGATGACTCCTAAAGCTGAAGCTCAAGGCTCTCGTTTCGACCTCCTCAAGTGGCTTGTAGTAGTCGCTCTGGTGGTTGTTGGCGTTGTTGGCAATCAGTACTTTTCTGCTTCGCCGATCCTGTACCGCGTACTCGCATTGCTTGCTATTGCTGCTGTAGCTGCCTTTGTAGGCCTGCAGACAGTCAAGGGCAAGTCTTTCTTTGTACTGGTTAAGGAAGCGCGCACCGAGATTCGTAAAGTCGTTTGGCCAACTCGCCAAGAAACCACGCAGACCACGTTGATCGTTGTGGCTGTTGTCCTGGTTATGGCGTTGCTGTTGTGGGGGCTTGACTCCCTGCTCGGCTGGCTTGTTTCCTTGATCGTCGGCTAAGGGTGTCCCGTGGCTAAGCGTTGGTATGTTGTGCATGCTTACTCCGGTTACGAGAAGCATGTAATGCGCTCGCTGGTCGAGCGCGTAAAGCTGGCCGGTATGGAAGATGGCTTCGGCGAGATTCTGGTTCCCACTGAAGAAGTGGTTGAAATGCGCAATGGCCAGAAGCGCAAAAGCGAACGCAAATTCTTTCCTGGCTATGTGCTGGTGCAGATGGATATGAACGAGGGTACTTGGCACTTGGTCAAGGATACTCCTCGGGTGATGGGTTTCATTGGCGGTACTGCCGATAAGCCTGCGCCAATCACCGATAAAGAAGCAGAAGCGATTCTGCGCCGCGTTGCCGATGGCAGCGACAAGCCGAAGCCGAAGACGTTGTTCGAGCCGGGCGAGTCGGTGCGTGTCAATGACGGCCCGTTTGCGGACTTTACTGGTGTTGTTGAAGAAGTTAACTACGAAAAGAGCCGGATCCAGGTCGCAGTGCTCATTTTCGGTCGCTCTACTCCGGTGGAGCTCGAGTTCAGCCAGGTCGAAAAGGTCTAGTTGAACAAAAATCCCAACCCCGCAGCCCTAGGCTGTGGGGTTTTGTCGTCACTGGGATAAACGCGCAAGTAACCGGGGAGCCTTTCGAGGCGTTCGAACCCGTAATTGGAGTGCCTCATGGCCAAGAAGATTACCGCTTACATCAAGCTGCAAGTGAAAGCCGCTCAGGCTAACCCAAGCCCACCTGTTGGTCCTGCTCTGGGTCAGCACGGCGTGAACATCATGGAGTTCTGCAAGGCTTTCAACGCCCGTACTCAGGGTCTTGAGCCAGGTCTGCCGACTCCAGTGATCATCACTGTCTACAGCGACCGTAGCTTCACTTTCGAAACCAAATCCACCCCTGCTTCGGTTCTGCTGAAGAAGGCGGCCGGTCTGACCAGCGGCTCCGCTCGTCCGAACACCGTTAAGGTTGGCACCGTGACTCGTGCTCAGCTGGAAGAAATCGCGAAAACCAAAAACGCGGATCTGACTGCAGCTGATATGGAAGCAGCCGTGCGTACTATCGCCGGTTCTGCTCGTAGCATGGGCCTTAACGTGGAGGGTGTGTAATGGCTAAGCTGACCAAGCGTCAAAAGGCTATCGCCGGCAAAATCGAAGCAGGCAAGGCCTACAACTTTGTAGACGCTGCTGCCCTGCTGGCCGAGCTGTCGACTGTCAAGTTCAGCGAGTCGTTCGACGTAGCTGTAAACCTGGGTGTTGACCCGCGTAAATCCGACCAGGTCGTTCGTAGCGCTACTGTGCTGCCACACGGCACTGGCAAGACCGTTCGCGTTGCTGTGTTCACCCAGGGTCCAGCTGCTGAAGCCGCTCTGGCTGCCGGCGCTGACCGCGTAGGCATGGACGACCTGGCTGCCGAAATGAAAGGCGGCGACCTGAACTATGACGTAGTGATCGCATCCCCGGATGCAATGCGCGTTGTAGGTCAGTTGGGTCAGATCCTCGGTCCACGTGGCCTGATGCCTAACCCTAAAGTCGGCACCGTAACTCCAGACGTAGCTACCGCGGTTAAAAACGCCAAGGCTGGTCAGGTTCGTTATCGCACCGACAAAAACGGCATCATCCACACTTCCGTTGGCAAGATCGGCTTCGACGCCGTCAAGCTGAAGGAAAACGTTGAAGCCCTGATCGCTGATCTGAAGCGTATCAAGCCAGCTTCCTCGAAAGGCATTTACGTCAAGCGCGTTACCCTGAGCACCACTATGGGCCCAGGTCTGGTCATCGACCAAAGCTCGCTCGACGCGTAAGACACAGATTGGCGCAAGTAATTGCGCCAATTGAAAAATTGGGGTCCCTGCCTGGCGGGGGCTATCCAAGACCGTAGGCGACGCAAGTCTTAAACCACAAGCCTACGCAGATGGTGCTCCCGGTTCCTTACCGAATCAGACACCAAAACGACATCCGGTTTCGACCAGATGAAACGGTAACAAGCAGGAGTTAAACCCGTGGCAATTAAACTCGAAGACAAGAAGGCCATCGTCGCTGAAGTCAACGAGGCTGCCAAAGTCGCTCTGTCCGCTGTCGTGGCTGATGCCCGTGGCGTAACAGTAGGCGCGATGACCGGACTCCGTAAAGAGGCTCGTGAAGCTGGCGTTTACGTACGTGTTGTACGTAACACCCTGCTCAAGCGCGCTGTTGCCGACACTGAATTCAGTGTCCTCAACGACGTGTTCACTGGCCCTACCCTGATTGCGTTCTCCAAAGAACATCCAGGCGCTGCTGCCCGGATCTTCAAGGAATTCGCAAAGGGTCAGGACAAGTTCGAGATCAAGGCAGCTGCGTTCGAGGGCAAGTTCCTCGCAGCTAACCAAATCGACGTACTGGCAACTCTGCCGACCCGTGACGAAGCAATTTCTCAGCTGATGAGCGTGATTCAAGGCGCTACCAGCAAATTGGCTCGTACTCTGGCGGCAATTCGCGACCAGAAAGAAGCTGCTGCAGCCTAAGGCTCGTCAACTTCTCGCGTTTTTTGTTTTTTTCGATGGTCGCGTAGGCCGTCCCCAATATCAGGAATTAGATTCATGTCTATCTCTCAGAACGATATCCTTGAAGCAGTTGGCAACATGTCCGTAATGGAAGTTGTTGAGCTGATCAAAGCTTTCGAAGAAAAATTCGGTGTTACCGCTGCTGCTGCTTCGGCTGGTCCAGCTGCTGCTGCCGCTGTTGTTGAAGAGCAAACTGAATTCAACGTCATGCTGCTGGAAGCTGGCGAGAAGAAAGTTAACGTGATCAAGGCAGTACGTGAACTGACCGGTCTGGGCCTGAAAGAAGCCAAGGCTGTAGTTGACGGCGCTCCTGCCATGGTTCTGGAAGCAGTGACCAAAGATGCAGGCGACAAAGCCAAAGCAACTCTGGAAGAAGCAGGCGCTAAAGTCGAGCTGAAGTAAGCATCGACTTTGCGTCTCCAGCCCGAGCGTTAAGCGACAGGCTGATGGCTGGTGGCTCTTGCCACCGGCCTTTTTCCGTTACTGGCAGCCGACTCGGTCGGTGCCGATAACGTGCTGTAACCACCCGATGCGGTGGCGCAAACCATGGGGTTTGCACGATTTTCTGGCTGCTCCCGTCGGGAGGGGCCAAACAAGCAGGTGACCAAGCTGGGGAACGCTGATGGCTTACTCATATACTGAGAAAAAACGTATCCGCAAGGACTTTAGCAAGTTGCCGGACGTCATGGATGTGCCGTACCTCCTGGCCATCCAGCTGGATTCGTATCGTGAATTCTTGCAAGCGGGAGCGACTAAAGATCAGTTCCGCGACGTGGGCCTGCATGCGGCCTTCAAATCCGTTTTCCCGATCATCAGCTACTCCGGCAATGCTGCGCTGGAGTACGTCGGTTATCGCCTGGGCGAACCGGCATTTGATGTCAAAGAATGCGTATTGCGCGGTGTAACTTACGCCGTACCTTTGCGGGTAAAAGTGCGCCTGATCATTTTCGACAAAGAATCGTCGAACAAAGCGATCAAGGACATCAAAGAGCAAGAAGTCTACATGGGTGAAATCCCCCTGATGACTGAAAACGGTACCTTCGTAATCAACGGTACCGAGCGTGTAATCGTTTCCCAGCTGCACCGTTCCCCGGGCGTGTTCTTCGACCACGACCGTGGCAAGACGCACAGCTCCGGTAAACTGCTGTACTCCGCGCGGATCATTCCTTACCGCGGTTCGTGGCTGGACTTCGAGTTCGACCCGAAAGACTGCGTGTTCGTGCGTATCGACCGTCGTCGCAAGCTGCCTGCCTCGGTACTGCTGCGCGCGCTGGGCTATACCACTGAAGAAGTGCTGGACGCGTTCTACACCACTAACGTATTCCACGTGAAGGGCGAGACCCTGAGCCTGGAACTGGTGCCTCAGCGCCTGCGCGGTGAAATCGCTGTCCTCGATATTCTGGATGACAAAGGCAAGGTTATTGTCGAGCAGGGTCGTCGTATCACCGCTCGCCACATCAACCAGCTGGAAAAAGCCGGGATCAAAGAGCTGGATGTGCCTCTGGACTACGTCCTGGGTCGCACAACCGCCAAGGTCATCGTGCATCCGGCAACCGGCGAAATCCTGGCAGAGTGCAACACCGAGCTGAACACCGAGATCCTGGCCAAAATCGCCAAGGCTCAGGTTGTTCGCATCGAAACTCTGTACACCAACGATATCGACTGCGGTCCGTTCGTCTCCGACACTCTGAAGATCGATTCCACCAGCAACCAACTGGAAGCGCTGGTCGAGATCTATCGCATGATGCGTCCTGGCGAGCCACCAACCAAAGACGCTGCCGAGACCCTGTTCAACAACCTGTTCTTCAGCCCTGAGCGCTATGACCTGTCTGCGGTCGGCCGGATGAAGTTCAACCGTCGTATCGGTCGCACCGAAATCGAAGGTTCGGGCGTGCTGTGCAAGGAAGACATCGTCGCGGTACTGAAGACCCTGGTCGACATCCGTAACGGTAAAGGCATCGTCGATGACATCGACCACCTGGGTAACCGTCGTGTTCGCTGCGTGGGCGAAATGGCCGAGAACCAGTTCCGCGTTGGCCTGGTACGTGTTGAGCGTGCGGTCAAAGAGCGTCTGTCGATGGCTGAAAGCGAAGGCCTGATGCCGCAAGACCTGATCAACGCCAAGCCAGTGGCTGCGGCGGTGAAAGAGTTCTTCGGTTCCAGCCAGCTGTCGCAGTTCATGGACCAGAACAACCCGCTGTCCGAGATCACCCACAAGCGTCGTGTCTCTGCACTCGGCCCTGGCGGTCTGACTCGTGAGCGTGCCGGCTTTGAAGTGCGTGACGTACACCCGACTCACTACGGTCGTGTATGCCCTATTGAAACGCCGGAAGGTCCGAACATCGGTCTGATCAACTCCCTGGCGGCCTACGCGCGCACCAACCAGTACGGCTTCCTGGAAAGCCCGTACCGCGTGGTGAAAGACGCTCTGGTCACCGACGAGATCGTGTTCCTGTCCGCCATCGAAGAAGCTGATCACGTGATCGCTCAGGCTTCGGCCACGATGAACGACAAGAAAGTCCTGATCGACGAGCTGGTAGCTGTTCGTCACTTGAACGAATTCACCGTCAAGGCGCCGGAAGACGTCACCTTGATGGACGTATCGCCGAAGCAGGTAGTTTCGGTTGCTGCGTCGCTGATTCCGTTCCTCGAGCACGACGACGCCAACCGTGCGTTGATGGGTTCGAACATGCAGCGTCAAGCTGTACCAACCCTGCGTGCTGACAAGCCGCTGGTAGGTACCGGCATGGAGCGTAACGTAGCCCGTGACTCCGGCGTTTGCGTCGTGGCTCGTCGTGGCGGCGTGATCGACTCCGTCGACGCCAGCCGTATCGTGGTTCGTGTTGCCGATGACGAAGTTGAAACCGGTGAAGCCGGTGTCGACATCTACAACCTGACCAAGTACACCCGCTCCAACCAGAACACCTGCATCAACCAGCGTCCGCTGGTCCGTAAGGGTGATCGGGTTCAGCGTAGCGACATCATGGCCGACGGCCCGTCCACCGACATGGGTGAACTGGCGCTGGGTCAGAACATGCGCATCGCGTTCATGGCATGGAACGGCTTCAACTTCGAAGACTCCATCTGCCTGTCCGAGCGTGTTGTTCAGGAAGACCGCTTCACCACGATCCACATCCAGGAACTGACCTGTGTGGCCCGTGACACCAAGCTTGGCCCAGAGGAAATCACTGCCGACATCCCGAACGTGGGTGAAGCGGCTCTGAACAAGCTGGACGAAGCCGGTATCGTTTACGTAGGTGCTGAAGTTGGTGCAGGCGACATCCTGGTCGGTAAGGTCACTCCGAAAGGCGAGACCCAGCTGACTCCGGAAGAAAAACTGCTGCGTGCGATCTTCGGTGAAAAAGCCAGCGACGTTAAAGACACCTCCCTGCGTGTACCTACCGGTACCAAGGGTACTGTCATCGACGTACAGGTCTTCACCCGCGACGGCGTTGAGCGTGATGCTCGTGCCCTGTCGATCGAGAAGTCCCAACTGGACGAGATCCGCAAGGACCTGAACGAAGAGTTCCGTATCGTTGAAGGTGCTACTTTCGAACGTCTGCGCTCCGCTCTGGTCGGCCACAAAGCCGAAGGCGGCGCCGGTCTGAAGAAAGGCCAGGACATCACCGACGAAGTTCTCGACGGTCTTGAGCACGGCCAGTGGTTCAAACTGCGCATGGCTGAAGATGCTCTGAACGAGCAGCTCGAGAAGGCTCAGGCCTACATCGTTGATCGTCGCCGTCTGCTGGACGACAAGTTCGAAGACAAGAAGCGCAAACTGCAGCAGGGCGATGACCTGGCTCCAGGCGTGCTGAAAATCGTCAAGGTTTACCTGGCAATCCGTCGTCGCATCCAGCCGGGCGACAAGATGGCCGGTCGTCACGGTAACAAGGGTGTGGTCTCCGTGATCATGCCGGTTGAAGACATGCCGCACGATGCCAATGGCACCCCGGTAGACGTCGTCCTCAACCCGTTGGGCGTACCTTCGCGTATGAACGTCGGTCAGATCCTTGAAACCCACCTGGGCCTCGCGGCCAAGGGTCTGGGCGAGAAGATCAACCGCATGATTGAAGAGCAACGTAAAGTCGCCGAGCTACGCAAGTTCCTGCACGAGATCTATAACGAGATCGGCGGACGTCAGGAAAGCCTCGATGACTTCTCGGACCAGGAAATCCTGGACCTGGCTCAAAACCTGCGTGGCGGCGTTCCAATGGCCACTCCAGTGTTCGACGGCGCCAAGGAAAGCGAAATCAAGGCCATGCTGAAACTGGCGGACCTGCCAGAAAGCGGCCAGATGCAGCTGACCGACGGCCGTACCGGCAACAAGTTCGAGCGCCCGGTTACCGTTGGCTACATGTACATGCTGAAGCTGAACCACTTGGTAGACGACAAGATGCACGCTCGTTCTACCGGTTCGTACAGCCTGGTTACCCAGCAGCCGCTGGGTGGTAAGGCGCAGTTCGGTGGTCAGCGTTTCGGGGAGATGGAGGTCTGGGCACTGGAAGCATACGGTGCCGCTTACACTCTGCAAGAAATGCTCACAGTGAAGTCGGACGATGTGAACGGCCGTACCAAGATGTACAAAAACATCGTGGATGGCGATCACCGTATGGAGCCGGGCATGCCCGAGTCCTTCAACGTGTTGATCAAGGAAATTCGTTCCCTCGGCATCGATATCGATCTGGAAACCGAATAACACGTGACGCGAATCGAGAGCGGGGCTGTTTTGCCCGCTCTCTGCTCCGCCAGGAGGAAAGGCCTTGAAAGACCTACTGAATTTGCTGAAAAACCAGGGTCAAGTCGAAGAGTTCGACGCCATCCGTATCGGATTGGCATCGCCTGAGATGATCCGTTCGTGGTCGTTCGGTGAAGTTAAAAAGCCGGAAACCATCAACTACCGTACGTTCAAACCTGAGCGTGACGGCCTGTTCTGCGCCAAGATCTTTGGCCCGGTAAAGGATTACGAGTGCCTGTGCGGTAAGTACAAGCGCTTGAAGCACCGCGGTGTGATCTGCGAGAAGTGCGGCGTTGAAGTCGCGCTGGCAAAAGTTCGTCGTGAGCGCATGGCGCACATCGAACTGGCCTCGCCAGTTGCCCACATCTGGTTCCTGAAATCGCTGCCGTCGCGTATCGGCTTGCTGATGGACATGACCCTGCGTGATATCGAACGCGTTCTCTACTTCGAGAGCTATGTCGTTATCGATCCAGGCATGACCACCCTTGAAAAAGGTCAGCTGCTCAACGACGAGCAGTACTTCGAAGCGCTGGAAGAGTTCGGCGACGATTTCGATGCCCGTATGGGTGCCGAAGCTGTCCGCGAACTGCTGCACGCTATCGACCTGGAGCACGAGATTGGTCGTCTGCGCGAAGAGATTCCGCAAACCAACTCCGAAACCAAGATCAAGAAGCTGTCCAAGCGTCTGAAGTTGATGGAAGCCTTCCAGGGTTCCGGCAACCTGCCAGAGTGGATGGTGCTGACCGTTCTGCCGGTTCTGCCGCCAGATCTGCGTCCACTGGTCCCGCTGGATGGCGGTCGCTTCGCGACTTCCGACCTCAACGATCTGTATCGTCGAGTGATCAACCGTAACAACCGCTTGAAGCGCCTGCTCGATCTGTCCGCTCCGGACATCATCGTGCGCAACGAAAAGCGTATGTTGCAGGAAGCCGTCGACGCACTGCTCGACAACGGTCGTCGTGGTCGCGCTATCACCGGTTCCAACAAGCGTCCTCTGAAATCCCTGGCTGACATGATCAAGGGTAAGCAGGGTCGTTTCCGTCAGAACTTGCTCGGTAAGCGTGTTGACTACTCCGGTCGTTCGGTAATTACCGTAGGTCCGACCCTGCGTCTGCACCAGTGCGGTCTGCCGAAGAAAATGGCTCTCGAGCTGTTCAAGCCGTTCATTTTCGGCAAGCTTGAGATGCGTGGTCTCGCTACCACCATCAAGGCTGCCAAGAAGATGGTCGAGCGCGAGCTGCCAGAAGTTTGGGACGTTCTCGCTGAAGTGATTCGCGAACACCCGGTACTTCTCAACCGTGCACCGACCCTTCACCGTCTGGGTATCCAGGCGTTTGAGCCGGTACTGATCGAAGGTAAGGCTATCCAGCTGCACCCTCTGGTCTGTGCTGCGTACAACGCCGACTTCGACGGCGACCAAATGGCCGTGCACGTACCGCTGACGCTGGAAGCCCAGCTCGAAGCGCGTGCGTTGATGATGTCGACCAACAACATTCTGTCGCCAGCCAACGGTGAGCCAATCATCGTTCCGTCGCAGGACGTTGTATTGGGTCTGTACTACATGACTCGTGAAGCGATCAATGCCAAGGGTGAAGGTCGTGTGTTCGCGGATCTGCAGGAAGTTGACCGTGTGTTCCGTGCCGGCGAAGCCGCATTGCACGCCAAGGTTAAAGTCCGGATCAACGAAACCGTCAACGACCGTGATGGCGGCAGCGTGAGCAACACCCGTATCGTCGATACCACTGTCGGCCGTGCGCTGTTGTTCCAGGTTGTGCCAAAAGGTCTGTCGTACGACGTCGTCAACCTGCCGATGAAGAAAAAGGCGATCTCCAAGCTGATCAACCAGTGCTACCGCGTGGTTGGTTTGAAAGAGACCGTTATTTTCGCTGACCAGTTGATGTACACCGGTTTTGCTTACTCGACCATTTCCGGCGTTTCCATCGGTGTTAACGACTTCGTTATCCCGGATGAGAAAGCCCGCATCATCGCGGCTGCAACCGATGAAGTGAAAGAGATCGAAAGTCAGTACGCCTCGGGCCTGGTAACTCAGGGCGAGAAGTACAACAAAGTAATCGACCTTTGGTCGAAAGCGAACGACGAAGTCTCCAAGGCAATGATGTCGAACCTCTCGAAAGAGAAGGTTATCGACCGTCACGGCAACGAAGTCGACCAAGAGTCTTTCAACTCGATGTACATGATGGCTGACTCGGGTGCGCGGGGTTCCGCAGCACAGATCCGTCAGCTGGCCGGTATGCGTGGTCTGATGGCCAAGCCGGACGGCTCCATCATCGAAACGCCGATTACGGCGAACTTCCGTGAAGGTTTGAGCGTACTTCAGTACTTCATCTCCACTCACGGTGCTCGTAAGGGTCTTGCGGATACTGCGTTGAAAACCGCTAACTCCGGTTACTTGACGCGTCGTCTGGTTGACGTTGCGCAGGATCTGGTTGTGACCGAAGTTGACTGCGGGACCGAACACGGTCTGCTGATGACTCCGCACATCGAAGGCGGTGACGTTGTAGAGCCGTTGGGTGAGCGCGTATTGGGTCGAGTTATCGCCCGTGACGTATTCAAGCCGGGTACCGAGGACGTCATCGTTCCTGCCGGCACCTTGGTAGACGAGAAGTGGGTCGAGTTCATCGAGCTCAACAGCATCGACGAAGTGATCGTGCGTTCGCCGATCAGCTGCGAAACCCGCTTCGGTATTTGCGCCAAGTGCTACGGCCGTGACTTGGCTCGTGGTCACCAGGTGAACATTGGTGAGGCGGTCGGCGTTATCGCTGCCCAGTCCATCGGTGAGCCGGGTACCCAGCTGACGATGCGTACGTTCCACATCGGTGGTGCGGCAAGCCGGACCTCCGCAGCCGACAGCGTTCAGGTGAAGAATGGCGGTACCGTCCGTCTGCATAACCTGAAACACGTTGAGCGAGTGGATGGTTGCCTGGTTGCTGTGTCCCGTTCCGGTGAGCTGGCCATCGCTGACGACTTCGGTCGTGAGCGCGAGCGTTACAAGCTGCCGTACGGTGCCGTGATTTCGGTTAAAGAAGGTGACAAGGTCGAAGCTGGCGCCATCGTGGCCAAGTGGGATCCGCACACTCACCCGATCGTTACCGAAATGAAAGGTACCGTGACCTACGTGGGCATGGAAGAAGGCATCACGATCAAGCGTCAGACTGACGAATTGACCGGTATGACCAACATTGAAGTACTCGACGCCAAAGATCGTCCAGCTGCTGGCAAGGACATCCGTCCTGCCGTGAAGATGGTTGATGACAACGGCAAGGATCTGTTGCTGCCAGGCACTGACGTTATCGCTCAGTACTTCCTGCCAGCCAACGCCCTGGTCGGTGTAGCGGATGGTGCGAAGATCGCGATCGGTGATGTTATCGCTCGTATCCCGCAAGAGACTTCGAAAACTCGCGACATCACCGGTGGTCTGCCGCGTGTTGCCGACTTGTTCGAAGCCCGTCGTCCGAAAGAAGCGTCGATTCTGGCTGAAGTCAGCGGCACCATCGCGTTCGGTAAAGAAACCAAAGGCAAGCGCCGTCTGGTTATCACCCCGAACGACGGTACCGATCCGTATGAAGAGCTGATTCCGAAGTGGCGTCACCTGAACGTGTTCGAAGGCGAACAGGTAAACCGCGGCGAAGTTATCTCCGACGGTCCGAGCGATCCACACGACATCCTGCGTCTGCTGGGTGTGAGTGCGCTGGCCAAGTACATCGTTAACGAGATCCAGGACGTTTACCGTCTGCAAGGCGTGAAGATCAACGACAAGCACATCGAGACCATTCTGCGTCAGATGCTGCGTAAAGTTGAGATCGCTGAGTCCGGCGATTCCAGTTTCATCAAGGGCGACCAGATGGAATTGACTCACGTGCTGGTAGAGAACGAGCGTTTGAGCGGCGAAGACAAGTTTGTCTCCAAGTTCACTCGCGTTCTGCTGGGTATCACCAAGGCGTCGTTGTCCACCGAATCGTTCATCTCGGCGGCTTCCTTCCAGGAAACCACTCGCGTACTGACCGAAGCGGCGGTAACCGGCAAGCGCGATTACCTGCGCGGCCTGAAAGAGAACGTGGTCGTGGGTCGTCTGATCCCGGCCGGTACCGGCCTGGCTTATCACAGCGAGCGTAAGCGCCGCCGTGATGCAGACAAGCCGTTGCGCGTAAGCGCCAGTGAAGTGGAAGCTGCACTGACCGAAGCCCTGAACTCGAGCGGTAACTGAGTTCTGCGGTAAATGAGTGTGAGGCCCTGGTCGCTCCGTTCATCGAATCGAGACAATTTGTCGAGATTGGATGAGCGGGGAGGGCGGGGCCTTGCCTTGACTGGGGACAAGATCCTCTTTAGACTCTTGTACCCCTAAATTTGGCGGGAACTCGTTCCTGCCATTTTGCTTTTCTTGCAAGACAATAGCGTCGCAAGACAACAGTGGAGCTAGTAGATGGCAACTATCAACCAGCTGGTACGTCAGCCGCGTAAGCGTATCGTCGAGAAATCCGACGTGCCTGCGCTGCAGAACTGCCCGCAACGCCGTGGCGTGTGCACCCGTGTGTACACCACCACGCCGAAAAAACCTAACTCGGCACTGCGTAAAGTATGCCGTGTGCGTCTGACCAACGGTTTCGAGGTTTCCTCGTACATCGGCGGTGAAGGCCACAACCTGCAAGAACACAGCGTGGTACTGATCCGCGGCGGTCGTGTAAAAGACTTGCCAGGTGTTCGTTACCACACCGTTCGCGGTTCGTTGGATACTTCCGGTGTTAAAGGTCGTAACCAGGGTCGTTCGAAGTACGGTACCAAGCGTCCGAAGTAATCGGCCGTTTTGCAGTTTTTCATTTTATTGAGTCGATAAGAGTAAGGTCGGGCACGCATCCATAGGAGCTGTCCCGGGCTAACCTGAAGACCGTTTGAGGGCTTATCAATGCCAAGACGTCGCGTAGCAGCCAAGCGTGAGATTCTGGACGATCCGAAATACGGAAGCCAAATCCTCGCCAAATTCATGAACCACGTAATGGAAAGCGGCAAGAAAGCCGTTGCCGAGCGTATCGTTTATGGTGCCCTGGATACCGTGAAGGCTCGTAAGGCCGGCACCGATCCCCTGGAACTCTTCGAAAAAGCACTCGACGCCATCGCTCCGCTGGTCGAAGTGAAGTCGCGCCGCGTTGGTGGTGCTACTTACCAGGTTCCGGTCGAGGTTCGTCCTTCCCGTCGTAACGCTCTGGCAATGCGCTGGTTGGTAGACTACGCCCGCAAGCGCGGCGAGAAGTCTATGGCTCTGCGTTTGGCTGGCGAACTGTTGGACGCTGCCGAAGGTAAAGGTGCTGCAGTTAAGAAGCGTGAAGACGTTCACCGTATGGCTGAAGCCAACAAGGCTTTCTCGCACTACCGCTTCTAATTTTGGCGTCACTCATTTTGCGAGGGCTTTATGGCTCGTACAACACCGATTAATCGCTACCGTAACATTGGTATCGTTGCACACGTGGATGCTGGTAAAACCACCACCACTGAGCGCGTCCTTTTTTACACTGGCAAAAGTCACAAGATGGGCGAGGTGCATGACGGCGCCGCGACCACAGACTGGATGGTGCAGGAGCAGGAGCGTGGTATTACCATTACTTCTGCTGCCATTACCGCCTTCTGGCAGGGTTCTGCGAAGCAGCACAAGGATCAGTACCGTTTCAACGTCATCGATACCCCGGGCCACGTAGACTTCACTATTGAAGTTGAGCGTTCCCTGCGCGTACTCGACGGCGCGGTCGTTGTGTTCTGTGGTACTTCCGGCGTTGAGCCTCAGTCCGAAACCGTATGGCGTCAAGCCAACAAGTACGGTGTTCCACGTATCGTTTACGTGAACAAGATGGACCGTGCCGGTGCGAACTTCCTGCGCGTGATCGCTCAGATCAAGCAGCGTCTGGGTCACACTCCGGTGCCTATCCAGTTGGCTATCGGTTCCGAAGACAACTTCCAGGGTCAGATCGATCTGATGACCATGGAAGCGGTTTACTGGAACGATGCCGACAAGGGCATGACTCCTCGTCGTGAAGCCATCCCTGCTGAACTGCAGGAACTGGCTGAAGAGTGGCGTAACAACATGGTTGAGGCTGCGGCCGAAGCCAGCGAAGAGCTGATGAACAAGTACCTTGAAGGTGAAGAGCTCACCATCGAGGAGATCAAGGGTGCTCTGCGTCAGCGTACTATCGCTGGTGAGATCGTTCTGGCTGTTTGCGGTTCTTCCTTCAAGAACAAGGGTGTTCCCCTGGTTCTCGACGCCGTTATCGACTACCTGCCGGCTCCAACCGACATTCCTGCCATCAAGGGTACCGACCCGGATGACGAGGAAAAGCAAATGGAGCGTCATGCAGACGACAACGAGCCGTTCTCGGCTCTGGCGTTCAAGATCGCTACCGACCCATTCGTGGGTACCTTGACTTTCGTCCGTGTTTACTCGGGCGTGTTGGCCTCCGGCGACGGCGTGATCAACTCGGTCAAAGGCAAGAAAGAGCGCGTGGGCCGTATGGTGCAGATGCACGCAAACGCCCGTGAAGAGATCAAGGAAGTACGCGCTGGTGACATCGCGGCCTTGATCGGCATGAAGGACGTCACCACTGGTGAAACCTTGTGCAACGCTGACAAGCCAATCATCCTGGTTCGCATGGACTTCCCGGAGCCGGTTATTTCGGTTGCCGTTGAGCCTAAGACCAAGGATGACCAGGAAAAAATGGGTATCGCTCTGGGTAAACTTGCTCAGGAAGACCCGTCTTTCCGCGTCAAGACTGATGAAGAGACTGGTCAAACGATCATCTCTGGCATGGGCGAGTTGCACCTGGACATCCTGGTTGACCGGATGCGCCGTGAGTTCAACGTCGAAGCCAACATCGGCAAGCCTCAGGTTTCGTATCGTGAGCGCATCACGAAGAACTGCGAAATCGAAGGCAAGTTCGTTCGTCAGTCCGGCGGTCGTGGCCAGTTCGGCCATTGCTGGATCCGTTTTGCTCCTGCTGACGAAGGTCAGGAAGGTCTGCAATTCGTGAACGAAGTAGTGGGTGGTGTGGTTCCTAAGGAATACATCCCGGCTATCCAGAAGGGTATCGAAGAGCAGATGAAGAACGGCGTTGTTGCCGGCTATCCGCTGATCGGCCTGAAGGCTACCGTGTTTGATGGTTCTTACCACGACGTCGACTCGAACGAGATGGCGTTTAAGGTGGCTGCTTCCATGGCGACCAAGCAACTGGCCCAGAAGGGTGGTGGTGAGTTGCTCGAGCCGATCATGGCGGTAGAGGTTGTTACGCCTGAAGACTATATGGGTGACGTGATGGGCGACCTTAACCGTCGTCGCGGCATGATTCTGGGTATGGAAGACACGGTCTCCGGCAAGGTGATCCGTGCTGAAGTTCCGTTGGGCGAGATGTTCGGTTATGCGACCGACGTTCGTTCGATGTCCCAGGGTCGCGCAAGCTACTCTATGGAATTCAAAAAATACAATACAGCTCCGTCGCACATCGTCGAAACTGTAACCAAAAAACAAGGCTGATTCAGTCCTTTAGGCAAGGAGTTAATTGTCGTGGCTAAAGAAAAATTTGATCGTTCCCTACCGCACGTCAACGTTGGCACCATCGGTCACGTTGACCACGGTAAAACCACTCTGACCGCAGCTCTGACTCGCGTTTGCTCCGAAGTTTTCGGTTCTGCAATCGTTGATTTCGATAAAATCGACAGCGCTCCAGAAGAAAAAGCTCGTGGTATCACCATCAACACCGCGCACGTCGAGTACAACTCGAAGATCCGTCACTACGCTCACGTTGACTGCCCAGGTCACGCTGACTACGTGAAGAACATGATCACCGGTGCTGCCCAGATGGACGGCGCGATCCTGGTTTGCTCGGCCGCTGATGGTCCGATGCCACAAACCCGTGAACACATCCTGCTGTCCCGTCAGGTAGGCGTTCCGTACATCGTGGTTTTCCTGAACAAGGCTGACCTGGTAGACGACGCTGAGCTGCTGGAACTGGTCGAGATGGAAGTTCGCGACCTGCTGTCCACCTACGACTTCCCGGGCGATGACACTCCAATCATCATCGGTTCGGCTCGTATGGCGCTGGAAGGCAAAGACGACAACGAAATGGGCACCACTGCCGTTCGTAAACTGGTTGAGACTCTGGACAGCTACATCCCAGAACCAGAGCGTGCTATCGACAAGCCATTCCTGATGCCAATCGAAGACGTATTCTCGATCTCGGGTCGTGGTACTGTTGTGACCGGTCGTATCGAGCGCGGTATCGTTCGCGTTCAAGATGCACTGGAAATCGTTGGTCTGCGTGACACCACCACCACCACCTGCACCGGTGTTGAAATGTTCCGCAAGCTGCTCGACGAAGGTCGTGCTGGCGAGAACTGCGGCGTTCTGCTGCGTGGTACCAAGCGTGACGACGTTGAGCGTGGCCAGGTTCTGGTTAAGCCGGGTTCGGTTAAGCCGCACACCAAGTTCACCGCAGAAGTTTACGTTCTGAGCAAGGAAGAAGGCGGTCGTCACACTCCGTTCTTCAAAGGCTACCGTCCACAGTTCTACTTCCGTACTACTGACGTGACTGGTAACTGCCAGCTGCCAGAAGGCGTTGAAATGGTAATGCCAGGTGATAACATCCAGATGGAAGTTACCCTGATCAAGACCATCGCAATGGAAGACGGCCTGCGTTTCGCTATCCGTGAAGGCGGTCGTACCGTCGGCGCTGGCGTCGTAGCCAAAATCATCGAGTAAGCATCTCTTTTGAGATAGCTTCGATGCTTTGAAAAGCCCCCGCTCAGCGGGGGCTTTTTTATTGGGTTGACACCTATCTGGGGCGTCTATAGAATTGCGCCTCCTTTTAACGGGCGTATTGCGCTCGCTGGGAATAGCAGCCGGAGTCTGAAATCCAATGCAAAATCAGCAAATCCGTATCAGGTTGAAGGCTTTTGACCATCGCCTGATCGACCAATCCACCCAGGAAATCGTGGAAACCGCGAAACGTACTGGTGCACAAGTGCGTGGTCCAATTCCACTGCCTACCCGTAAAGAGCGGTTCACCGTTCTGGTCTCCCCGCACGTCAACAAAGACGCGCGTGACCAGTACGAGATCCGTACTCATAAGCGCGTACTGGACATCGTCCAGCCAACGGATAAAACCGTTGATGCACTTATGAAGCTTGATCTGGCGGCCGGTGTGGAAGTACAGATCAGCCTCGGCTAAGACTCGGTCTTAGTCGTGTAACGCTCTGAAATGGGCGGCCATAGCGGGTGAAAGCCCCGTACACTCATGAGGTTTACAACATGACTATTGGTGTAGTCGGTCGTAAATGCGGTATGACCCGTATTTTCACCGAAGAAGGTGTCTCCATTCCGGTCACGGTCATTGAGATCGAGCCGAATCGCGTCACCCAGTTCAAAACTGAAGAGACCGATGGCTATCGTGCAGTGCAAGTCACTGTCGGCGAGCGTCGTGCTTCGCGTGTAACAGCAGCTCAGGCTGGCCACTTCGCTAAAGCGAACGTTGCCGCTGGTCGTACCGTAATGGAATTCCGCCTTGAAGAAGGCGAGTACCAGGCCGGCGATCTGATCAACGCTGAAATCTTCGCCGCTGGTCAACTGGTTGATGTAACCGGTCAGTCCAAGGGTAAAGGCTTCCAGGGTACGATCAAGCGTTGGAATTTCCGCGGGCAAGATAACACCCACGGTAACTCCGTATCCCACCGCGTTCCAGGCTCTATCGGCCAGTGCCAGACTCCTGGTCGTGTATTCAAGGGCAAAAAAATGTCCGGTCATATGGGCGCTGAGCGCGTGACCGTGCAGTCCCTCGAAGTAGTGCGCGTGGACGCTGAACGCAATCTGTTGTTGGTCAAGGGCGCTGTTCCTGGCGCTACTGGCGGCAACTTGGTTGTACGTCCAGCAGCCAAGGCTCGCGGTTAAGGGGAAGCTGACATGCAATTAAATGTAAATGACGCTCAAGCGATCGAAGTTTCCGAACTGACATTTGGCGGCGAGTTCAACGAGACGCTGGTTCACCAAGCAGTCGTGGCCTACATGGCCGGCGGCCGTCAAGGTAGCAAGCAGCAAAAGACCCGTTCCGACGTTCGTGGTGGCGGTAAGCGCCCATGGCGTCAGAAAGGTACTGGCCGTGCTCGTGCCGGTACTATCCGTAGCCCTATCTGGCGCGGCGGCGGTACCACTTTCGCAGCTCGTCCACAGGATCACTCCCAGAAGCTGAACAAGAAGATGTATCGCGCAGCAATGCGTTCCATCCTTGCTGAGCTGGTGCGTACTGATCGTCTGGTCGTGGTTCAGGATTTCGCCGTTGAAACGCCGAAAACCAAAGACCTGCTGGGCAAGCTGAACAACATGAGCCTGACCGACGTTCTGATCGTGTCGGACGCTGTTGATCAGAACCTGTACCTGGCTGCTCGTAACCTGCCACACGTTGATGTGCGTGACGTGCAAGGTTCCGATCCAGTTAGTCTGATCGCATACGACAAGGTGTTGATCACCGTGTCGGCCGTGAAGAAATTCGAGGAGCTGCTGGGATGAACCAGGAACGCGTATTTAAAGTTCTGCTTGGCCCGCACGTTTCCGAGAAGGCTACGGTTCTGGCAGACAAGAAAGGCCAGTTCGTTTTCAAGGTTGCTACTGATGCAACCAAGCTGGAAATCAAGAAGGCCGTCGAAAGCCTGTTCAGCGTGAAAGTAGAGCGTGTTACTACCCTGAATGTTCTGGGTAAGAGCAAGCGCACTGCTCGCGGTCTGGGCAAGCGTAATGACTGGAAGAAGGCAGTTATCTCCCTTCAGCCAGGCCAAGATCTCGATTTCAGCAGCAGTGCTGAGTAAGGAAGGGGTGCATCATGGCAATCGTTAAATGCAAACCGACTTCCCCTGGCCGCCGTTTTGTGGTCAAGGTGGTCAACCAGGAGCTGCATAAAGGCGCTCCTCACGCACCGCTGCTCGAGAAAAAATCGAAGACTGGTGGTCGTAACAACAATGGCCGTATTACTACCCGTCATATCGGTGGTGGTCATAAGCAGCATTATCGTATGGTCGATTTCCGTCGCAACGACAAAGATGGCATCGTCGCCACTGTCGAGCGTATCGAATACGATCCAAACCGTACTGCTCACATCGCACTGCTGTGCTACGCAGACGGCGAGCGCCGCTACATCATCGCCCCTAAAGGCGTGAGTGCTGGCGACCAGCTGATCGCAGGCGCACTGGCTCCAATCAAGCCAGGCAACGCTCTGCAACTGCGCAACATTCCAGTCGGTTCCACCGTACACGGCATCGAACTGAAGCCGGGTAAAGGCGCACAGATCGCTCGTTCCGCTGGTGCTTCGGCTCAGCTGATCGCTCGTGAAGGCGTTTACGTGACCCTGCGTCTGCGTTCCGGTGAAATGCGTAAAGTCCTGGCTGAATGCCGTGCGACCCTGGGCGAAGTCTCGAACTCCGAGCACAGCCTGCGTTCGCTGGGTAAAGCTGGTGCCAAACGCTGGCGTGGCGTTCGCCCAACCGTTCGTGGTGTTGCCATGAACCCGGTTGACCACCCACATGGTGGTGGTGAAGGTCGTACCTCTGGTGGTCGTCATCCGGTATCGCCATGGGGCTTCCCGACTAAGGGCGCGAAGACTCGTGGTAATAAGCGTACCGACAAAATGATCGTCCGTCGTCGCAAGTAAATAGAGGGATACGACAGTGCCACGTTCTCTGAAAAAAGGTCCTTTTATCGATCTTCACCTACTGAAGAAGATCGAAGTGGCGGCGGAAAAGAACGATCGCAAACCGGTGAAAACCTGGTCGCGTCGTTCGATGATCCTGCCACAAATGGTCGGTCTGACCATCGCAGTACACAACGGTCGTCAGCACGTCCCAGTTCTCGTGAACGAAGACATGGTCGGCCACAAACTGGGCGAGTTCGCCGGTACCCGCACTTATCGCGGGCACGTGGCAGACAAGAAAGCCAAGCGTTAAGGGGTTAGGAAATGGAAGTAGCCGCTAAGTTGTCGGGCGCTCGAATCTCCGCCCAGAAAGCCCGCTTGGTCGCCGACCAGATTCGCGGGAAGAAGGTGGGCGAAGCGCTCAACCTGTTGGCTTTCAGCAGTAAGAAAGCCGCCGAGATCATGAAGAAAGTGCTGGAGTCGGCCGTAGCCAACGCCGAGCATAACGAAGGCGCAGACGTTGATGACCTGAAGGTCAGCACCGTTTTCGTCAACGAAGGGCGTTCGCTGAAGCGCATCATGCCACGTGCCAAAGGCCGTGCTGATCGCATCGTCAAGCGGTCTTGCCATATCACTGTCAAGGTTGCTGACAAGTAACGGAGTCGAAGAGATGGGTCAGAAAGTACATCCCATTGGCATTCGCCTGGGAATCGTCAAGGAGCACACCTCCGTCTGGTACGCAGACGGTCGGACTTATGCGGACTATTTGCTCGCAGATCTGAAGGTGCGTGAGTATCTCCAAGACAAACTAAAAAGCGCGTCCGTAAGCCGTATCGATATCCATCGTCCGGCCCAAACTGCACGTATCACCATCCACACCGCTCGTCCAGGTATCGTTATCGGGAAGAAAGGTGAAGATGTTGAGAAACTGCGTCAGGACCTGACCAAGCAAATGGGTGTGCCTGTGCACATCAATATCGAAGAGATCCGCAAGCCGGAACTCGACGGTATGCTGGTTGCGCAGAGCGTAGCTCAGCAGCTGGAGCGTCGCGTAATGTTCCGTCGCGCTATGAAGCGCGCCGTGCAGAACGCCATGCGCATTGGTGCCAAAGGCATCAAAATCCAAGTGAGCGGTCGTCTCGGCGGTGCTGAAATCGCACGTACTGAATGGTATCGCGAAGGTCGTGTGCCATTGCACACCCTGCGTGCCGACATCGACTATGCCAACTACGAAGCTCACACCACTTACGGTGTGATCGGTGTAAAGGTTTGGATCTTCAAAGGCGAAGTAATTGGTGGTCGCCAAGAAGAACTGAAACCACAAGCACCAGCGCCTCGTAAAAAAGCTGCTAAGTAAGGGGTACGCCAAATGTTGCAACCAAAGCGTACGAAGTTCCGCAAGCAAATGACTGGTCACAACCGTGGCCTGGCATTGCGCGGTAGCAAAGTCAGCTTCGGCGAGTTCGCGCTGAAGTCTGTTGCTCGTGGTCGTCTCACCGCTCGTCAGATCGAGTCAGCGCGTCGTGCTCTGACCCGTCACGTAAAACGTGGCGGCAAGATCTGGATCCGTGTATTCCCGGACAAGCCTATTTCCAAGAAGCCACTCGAAGTTCGGATGGGTAAAGGTAAGGGTAACGTCGAATACTGGGTTGCCCAGATTCAGCCAGGCAAAGTCCTGTATGAAATCGAGGGTGTTTCTGAAGAGCTGGCGCGTGAGGCTTTCGCCCTGGCTGCTGCAAAGCTGCCGCTCGCCACCTCCTTTGTTAAACGGACGGTGATGTGATGAAAGCGAATGAACTTCGTGAAAAATCCGCACAGCAGCTGAACGAGCAACTGCTCGGCTTGCTGCGCGACCAGTTCAATCTGCGTATGCAGAAAGCAACTGGCCAGTTGGGGCAGTCTCATCTGCTCTCGCAAGTTAAGCGTGACATCGCTCGCGTGAAGACTGTGCTCAACCAGCAGGCAGGTAAGTAATCATGGCTGAAGCCGAAAAAACTGTCCGTACGCTGACTGGCCGTGTTGTCAGCGACAAGATGGACAAAACCATCACCGTTCTGATCGAGCGTCGCGTTAAGCACCCGATCTACGGTAAATACGTTAAGCGTTCGACTAAGCTGCACGCGCACGACGAAACCAATCAGTGCCACATCGGCGACAAAGTCACTATTCGTGAAACTCGTCCTTTGGCCAAGACCAAGTCTTGGGCGCTGGTTGATGTTCTCGAACGCGCTGTGGAAGTCTAAGGACTAGGGGTCGGAGAAATTATATGATTCAGACTCAATCCATGCTCGATGTGGCCGATAACAGCGGCGCTCGCCGTGTTATGTGCATCAAGGTG
The DNA here is from genome assembly GCF_003050925.1 of Pseudomonas sp. GV085. Classification (GTDB taxonomy): domain Bacteria; phylum Pseudomonadota; class Gammaproteobacteria; order Pseudomonadales; family Pseudomonadaceae; genus Aquipseudomonas. Next base: position 25,002 of record NZ_QAOV01000010.1, read on the forward strand.
CTGGGTGGCTCCCATCGTCGTTACGCTGGTATCGGTGACATCATCAAAGTTACCGTGAAGGAAGCAATTCCTCGCGGTAAAGTGAAAAAAGGCCAAGTGATGACTGCTGTTGTAGTCCGCACTCGTCACGGCGTACGTCGTGCTGATGGCTCCATTATCCGCTTTGATGGCAACGCTGCTGTTCTTCTGAACAACAAGCAAGAGCCGATCGGCACCCGTATCTTTGGGCCAGTGACCCGTGAACTTCGTACTGAGAAGTTCATGAAGATCGTCTCGCTCGCCCCAGAAGTGCTGTAAGGAGATCCGACATGCAAAAGATTCGTCGTGACGACGAGATCATCGTGATCGCCGGCAAAGACAAAGGTAAGCGCGGTAAGGTGCTTAAGGTTCTCGCTAACAACCGTTTGGTTATTGGCGGTCTGAACCTGGTTAAGCGTCATACCAAGCCTAACCCGATGTCGGGCGTACAGGGCGGTATCGTCGAAAAAGAAGCTCCGCTGGATGCTTCTAACGTCGCCATTTTCAACGGCGAAACCAACAAGGCTGACCGCGTTGGTTTCAAAGTAGAAGACGGCAAGAAAATTCGTGTCTTCAAGTCGACCCAAAAAGCGGTTGATGCTTGAACACTGCTAGGTAGATGAGACCATGGCACGACTAAAAGAGATTTACCGGAAGGAAATCGCTCCGAAACTTAAGGAAGAACTTAAGCTTTCGAACGTGATGGAAGTTCCGCGCGTTACCAAAATCACCCTGAACATGGGTCTGGGCGAAGCGATCGGCGACAAAAAAGTCATCGAGCACGCTGTTGCTGACCTGGAAAAGATCACCGGCCAGAAAGTCGTTGTGACCTACGCTCGCAAATCCATCGCTGGCTTTAAAGTCCGTGAAGGTTGGCCGATCGGCGTCAAAGTGACCCTGCGCCGTGAGCGTATGTACGAGTTCCTGGATCGTCTGCTGTCGATCTCCCTGCCTCGGGTTCGCGACTTCCGCGGCCTGAATGCCAAGTCCTTCGATGGTCGTGGCAACTACAGCATGGGCGTGAAAGAGCAGATCATCTTCCCGGAAATCGACTACGACAAGATCGATGCTCTCCGCGGTCTGGACATCACCCTGACCACCACTGCCAAGAACGATGATGAAGGCCGCGCTCTGCTGCGTGCGTTCAAATTCCCGTTCCGCAACTGATTGGAGTAGGACCATGGCCAAGATGAGCATGAAAAACCGCGAGCTGAAGCGTCAGCTCACGGTTGCCAAGTACGCCAAGAAGCGTGCAGCACTGAAAGCTATCATCGTTGATCTGAACGCAAGTCCAGAAGCGCGTTGGGAAGCTACAGTAGCCCTGCAGAAGCAGCCACGTGACGCAAGCGCTTCGCGCATGCGTAACCGCTGCCGCCTGACCGGTCGTCCACACGGCGTTTACCGCAAGTTCGGCCTCGGCCGTAACAAGCTGCGTGAAGCTGCCATGCGTGGTGACGTACCGGGTCTGGTTAAAGCCAGCTGGTAAGTACTGTCAAAGTCTCGGTGTCCAGGATCGCAAGATCCTGACCATCGGTGGCCTTGAATCTGGATCAAGCCCCTTTTGGGGCTTGATTCATTTCTGGGGTGTGTCTAGAATACCCGGCTCGCCTGAGCCCGTGTTTTTCATGCTCGGAGATTCTCGGCGACACGTAATAGCCGCAAGGCTAATTTTTTTGTATTAGGAGCGTCTAGCCCATGAGTATGCAGGACCCGTTAGCGGACATGCTAACTCGTATCCGTAATGCCCAGATGGCTGAAAAGTCCGTCGTAAGCATGCCATCTTCCACGTTGAAGGTAGCTGTTGCCAAAGTCCTGAAGGACGAAGGTTACATTGCGGGTTATCAGATCAGCAGCGAAATCAAACCTCTGCTGTCCATCGAGCTGAAGTACTTCGAAGGCCGTCCGGTTATCGAAGAAGTGAAGCGCGTTAGCCGTCCAGGCCTGCGTCAGTACAAGTCCGTCGATGATCTGCCAAAAGTTCGTGGCGGTCTCGGTGTGTCTATCGTCTCCACCAACAAGGGTGTGATGACTGATCGTGCTGCGCGCGCTGCCGGTGTCGGCGGCGAAGTTCTTTGCACTGTGTTCTAAGGGGGGATAAGCATGTCACGCGTCGCTAAGAACCCCGTTAAGCTGCCAGCCGGTGTCGAAGTAAAATTCGCAGGCCAACAGCTTTCGGTGAAGGGTGCCAAGGGTACTCTTGAACTGAACATCCATTCGTCCGTTGAGATCGTTGAAGAAGCTGGTGAGCTGCGTTTCGCTGCTCGCAATGGCGATCAACAGACTCGCGCAATGGCTGGTACCACTCGTGCGTTGGTAAACAACATGGTCCAAGGCGTAAGCCAAGGCTTCGAGCGCAAGCTCCAGCTGGTCGGTGTTGGTTACAAAGCGCAAGCAAAAGGCACAGTGCTGAACCTGGCTCTTGGCTTCTCGCACCCAGTGGATTACGAACTGCCGGAAGGCATCACCGCTGAGACTCCTAGCCAGACCGATATCCTGATCAAGGGCATCGACAAGCAGCTGGTAGGTCAAGTGGCCGCCGAGATCCGCGACTTCCGTCCACCAGAGCCGTACAAAGGCAAAGGTGTGCGCTACGCGGACGAAGTCGTCCGTCGTAAAGAAGCCAAGAAGAAGTAGGGCATAGCAAATGACCGACAAAAAAGTTACTCGACTGCGTCGCGCTCGCAAAGCACGCCTGAAAATGCACGAACTCGAAGTCGTGCGTCTCTGCGTGTTCCGCTCTTCGCAGCACATCTACGCCCAGGTCATTTCGGCCGACGGCAACAAAGTCCTGGCAAGCGCCTCGACTTTGGATAAAGAACTGCGTGATGGTGCCACCGGCAACATCGACGCGGCCACTAAGGTTGGCCAGCTGGTCGCTACGCGTGCTAAGGCCGCTGGCGTCTCGCAAGTGGCTTTCGACCGCTCTGGCTTCAAGTACCACGGCCGCGTTAAAGCGCTGGCTGATGCTGCTCGTGAAGCTGGGCTGGAGTTCTAAGTTATGTCAAATAACGACCAAAAGCGCGACGAAGGCTACATCGAGAAGCTGGTTCAAGTTAACCGCGTAGCCAAAACCGTTAAAGGCGGCCGTATCTTCACTTTCACCGCGTTGACCGTGGTTGGTGATGGTAAGGGCCGTGTTGGCTTCGGCCGTGGCAAGTCGCGTGAAGTGCCTGCTGCGATCCAGAAGGCAATGGAAGCTGCTCGCCGCAACATGATCCAGGTTGATCTGAACGGCACCACTCTGCAGTACGCAATGAAGTCCGCTCACGGCGCTTCGAAGGTGTACATGCAGCCTGCTTCTGAAGGTACCGGTATCATCGCTGGCGGCGCTATGCGTGCTGTCCTCGAAGTTGCTGGCGTTCAGAACGTTCTGGCCAAGTGCTACGGCTCGACTAACCCGGTAAACGTGGTTCACGCCACTTTCAAGGGTTTGAAAGCAATGCAGTCTCCTGAATCCATTGCCGCCAAGCGTGGCAAAAGCGTCAAGGAGATCTTCTGATCATGGCTACCGTAAAAGTAACGCTGATCAAAAGCATGACCGGCCGCATCCCTAACCACAAACTGTGCGTTAAGGGTCTGGGTCTGCGTCGCATCGGTCACACTGTAGAAGTCCTGGATACTCCCGAGAATCGCGGGATGATCAACAAGGCTTACTACATGCTGCGTGTCGAGGGTTAATCGATGAAACTCAATGATCTGAGTCCAGCGCCGGGTTCCCGTCGCGAAAAGCATCGTCCGGGCCGTGGTATCGGTAGCGGTTTGGGTAAGACTGGTGGCCGTGGTCACAAAGGTCAGACCTCCCGCTCCGGTGGCACCATTGCTCCAGGCTTTGAAGGCGGTCAACAGCCGCTGCATCGTCGCCTGCCGAAGTTCGGTTTCGTTTCCCTGAAAGCCATGGACCGCGCAGAAGTGCGTCTGTCCGAGCTGGCTAAAGTGGAAGGCGACATCGTCACCGTGCAGTCCCTGAAAGATGCCAACGTGATCAACGTCAACGTACAGCGTGTGAAAATCATGCTGTCCGGTGAAGTGACTCGCGCTGTCACTATCGGCAAGGGAATCGGCGCCACCAAAGGTGCGCGTGCGGCTATCGAAGCAGCTGGCGGCAAGTTCGAGGAATAAATGGCTAAGCAAGGTGCTCTCTCTGCGCTCGGCAAAGGCGGTATGTCTGAACTCTGGGCTCGTCTGCGTTTTCTGTTCCTGGCGATTATCGTCTACCGAATAGGCGCACACATCCCGGTTCCAGGTATCAACCCGGACCGACTCGCGGACCTGTTTCGACAGAATGAGGGGACCATTCTTAGCTTGTTCAACATGTTTTCCGGCGGCGCGCTGGAACGGATGAGCATCTTTGCACTGGGGATCATGCCGTACATCTCGGCATCGATCATCATGCAACTGATGACTGCCGTCAGCCCGCAGCTGGAGCAGTTGAAGAAGGAAGGTGAAGCTGGCCGTCGCAAGATCAGCCAGTACACCCGCTACGGCACTGTCGTCCTCGCTCTCGTCCAGGCCATTGGCATGTCCATTGGTCTGGCGGGGCAGGGCGTTGCGTTCACTGGTGACTTTGGCTTCCATTTCGTCGCGGTATCCACGTTTGTGGCTGGTGCGATGTTCATGATGTGGCTGGGTGAGCAGATTACTGAGCGTGGTGTTGGCAACGGTATCTCGATGTTGATTTTTTCGGGTATCGTCGCCGGTCTTCCGAGAGCGATCGGGCAGTCTTTCGAGTCTGCACGTCAGGGTGATATCAACATCTTCGCCCTGGTTGCCATCGGTTTGCTGGCAGTAGCGATTATCGGTTTCGTGGTGTTCATTGAGCGTGGTCAGCGTCGTATCGCTGTTCACTACGCCAAGCGTCAGCAGGGCCGCAAGGTCTTTGCCGCGCAGACCAGCCACTTGCCGCTGAAGGTGAACATGGCCGGTGTTATTCCGGCTATTTTCGCGAGCAGCATTTTGCTGTTCCCGGCTTCGTTGGGTGCCTGGTTCGGTCAGTCTGAAGGTATGGGCTGGTTGCAGGACATCTCGCAGTCGATCGCTCCTGGTCAGCCGTTGAATATTCTGCTGTTTAGTGCAGGGATTATTTTCTTCTGCTTCTTCTATACGGCGTTGATGTTCAATCCGAAAGACGTAGCGGAAAACCTGAAGAAGTCCGGTGCCTTTATTCCGGGCATCCGTCCAGGTGAGCAGTCTGCGCGCTACATTGATGGCGTTCTGACTCGCTTGACCATGTTCGGTGCTCTTTACATGACGGCCGTCTGCCTGTTGCCCCAGTTCCTGGTGGTTGCAGCCAACGTACCGTTCTACCTTGGCGGGACCTCGTTGCTGATCGTCGTCGTGGTTGTGATGGACTTCATGTCCCAAGTACAATCGCACCTCGTTTCGCACCAGTACGAATCCCTGATGAAGAAAGCCAACCTGAAGGGTTACGGCAGCGGCATGCTGCGCTGACCCATAAGGTTCGAGGAGTTGGTGATGAAAGTTCGTGCATCGGTGAAAAAGCTGTGCCGTAACTGCAAGATTATTCGCCGCGAAGGTGTTGTTCGAGTAATTTGCAGCGCGGAACCGCGTCACAAACAGCGCCAAGGCTGAGTGTGATTGTGCTTCAAGCCCGGCAGCTAGTGCGCTGCCGGGTTGATTATTTGTTATTACAGCGATATTATCTCGCGCCCTATTTCTTGGCTTCCGGGGCGTAGGTAGCTGTCAATTGGAGTCCCACTGAATGGCCCGTATTGCAGGCGTTAACATTCCAGATAACAAGCATACTGTTATCTCGCTGACCTACATCTATGGTGTTGGTCGCACTACTGCACAGAAAATTTGTGCAGAGACTGGGGTAAACCCAGCAGCAAAGATCAAAGATCTGAGCGACGAGCAAATTGAACAGCTGCGTGGCGAAGTGGCGAAGTTCACCACTGAAGGTGACCTGCGTCGCGAAATCAACATGAAAATCAAGCGCTTGATGGACCTCGGTTGCTATCGCGGTCTGCGTCATCGTCGCGGTCTTCCAGTACGCGGTCAGCGTACCAAGACCAACGCGCGTACCCGTAAAGGTCCGCGTAAGCCGATCCGCAAGTAATCGCCCCAGCGAATCGACAGGAAAATTATCATGGCAAAACCTGCTGCTCGTCCTCGTAAAAAAGTTAAAAAGACAGTGGTTGATGGCATCGCCCACATCCATGCATCTTTTAACAACACCATCGTGACCATCACCGACCGTCAAGGTAACGCGCTTTCTTGGGCTACCTCCGGTGGTTCGGGTTTCCGCGGTTCCCGCAAGTCCACCCCGTTTGCTGCTCAAGTAGCTGCTGAACGTGCTGGTCAAGCTGCGCTGGAATACGGCCTGAAAAACCTCGACGTTAACGTCAAAGGTCCAGGTCCAGGTCGTGAGTCTGCTGTCCGTGCTTTGAACGGCTGTGGCTATAAGATCGCCAGCATCACCGACGTGACGCCAATCCCGCACAACGGGTGCCGTCCGCCGAAGAAGCGCCGCGTGTAATCCAGGAGATTGTAAAGAATGGCTCGTTACATTGGTCCAAAATGCAAACTCGCTCGTCGCGAAGGCACCGATCTCTTCCTGAAGAGCGGCGTGCGCGCGATCGAATCGAAGTGCAACATTGAAGCAGCACCTGGTATCCACGGCCAACGCCGCGGTCGCCAGTCCGACTACGGCACCCAACTGCGTGAAAAGCAGAAGGTCCGTCGTATCTACGGCGTTCTCGAGCGTCAATTCAGCGGCTACTACAAAGAAGCTGCTGGCAAGAAAGGTGCAACCGGTGAAAACCTGCTGCAACTGCTCGAATGCCGTCTGGACAACGTTGTATACCGTATGGGCTTTGGTTCGACTCGTGCCGAATCCCGTCAGCTGGTATCGCACAAGTCGATCAGCGTAAACGGTCAGACCGTTAACGTTCCGTCCTACCAGGTTCGTGCTGGTGACGTGGTCGCTGTTCGCGAGAAAGCAAAAAATCAACTTCGCATTGTCCAAGCTCTCGATCTGTGTGCCCAACGTGGCCGCGTAGAATGGGTAGAAGTAGACACTGAGAAGAAGTCGGGCGTTTTCAAGAACGTTCCAGCTCGCAGTGATCTGTCCGCCGACATCAACGAAAGCCTGATTGTCGAGCTCTACTCCAAGTAAGGGCTAGAAAATAGGTGCATCCATGCAGATTTCGGTAAATGAGTTCCTGACACCCCGCCACATTGATGTGCAGGTTGTCAGTCCAACCCGCGCCAAGATCACTCTCGAGCCTCTCGAGCGTGGCTTTGGCCATACCCTGGGCAACGCGCTGCGCCGCATCCTGTTGTCCTCAATGCCCGGCTGTGCAGTAGTCGAGGCCGAGATTGACGGTGTGCTCCACGAGTACAGCGCCATCGAAGGTGTACAGGAAGACGTCATTGAAATCCTGTTGAACCTTAAAGGTCTGGCTATCAAGCTGCACGGTCGTGACGAAGTTACGCTGACCTTGTCGAAGAAGGGTTCGGGGGTGGTTACCGCTGCCGATATTCAGCTGGATCATGATGTCGAGATCGTTAATCCCGATCACGTAATCGCTAACCTGGCGTCTAACGGCGCCCTGAACATGAAGCTCGTAGTAGCTCGTGGTCGTGGTTATGAACCGGCAGATTCGCGTCAGAGCGATGAAGACGAAAGCCGCAGCATCGGTCGCTTGCAGCTTGACTCTTCGTTCAGCCCGGTTCGCCGTATCGCATACGTGGTGGAAAACGCCCGTGTCGAGCAGCGTACTAACCTGGACAAGCTGGTTATTGATCTGGAAACCAACGGTACTCTGGATCCTGAAGAGGCAATTCGCCGCGCTGCAACCATCCTGCAACAGCAGTTGGCTGCGTTCGTCGACCTCAAGGGTGACAGTGAGCCAGTGGTTGTCGAGCAGGAAGACGAGATCGATCCGATCCTGCTTCGCCCGGTTGACGATCTGGAACTGACTGTACGTTCGGCTAACTGCCTTAAGGCGGAAAACATCTACTACATCGGCGACCTGATTCAGCGTACCGAAGTAGAGCTGTTGAAGACTCCGAACCTGGGCAAGAAATCCTTGACTGAAATCAAGGACGTTCTGGCCTCCCGCGGTCTGTCCCTCGGCATGCGCCTCGACAACTGGCCGCCTGCAAGTCTTAAGAAGGACGACAAGGCGACTGCCTGATCGTCGTAATCACCGAACGTAGTGTTTGGTAAGGAATGAACCATGCGTCATCGTAAAAGTGGTCGTCACCTGAGCCGCACCAGCTCGCACCGCAAGGCCATGTTCCAAAACATGGCGGTGTCGCTGTTCGAGCACGAGCTGATCAAAACTACTCTGCCAAAAGCTAAAGAACTGCGCCGCGTTGCCGAGCCGCTGATCACTTTGGCCAAGATAGATAGCGTTGCTAACCGCCGTCTGGCTTTCGACCGTACTCGTTCGAAAGCTATCGTTGGTAAGCTCTTCAACGACCTGGGCAAGCGTTACGCTACCCGTGAGGGTGGCTACCTGCGCATCCTCAAGTGCGGTTTCCGCGCTGGCGACAACGCGCCTATGGCGTACGTCGAGTTGGTTGATCGTGCTACTGCTGGCGAAGCTGTATCTGCCGAGTAAGACGTCAGTCTGAAACAAAGAACCGGGCCTAGTGCCCGGTTTTTTGTGTCTGTAAGAAATGCACCCTTTGTACAAGCGTCTCCCTCGTCCACAGCGTCATCATGTGATGGGGATGATCATTAGTTTTTCTCTATCGATGTCTGCAAGTTAATGAATTTGTAGCTGTCATATTGATGATCAATACTCCCTCTCAGCCGATAGCCGGCAGTTCAAGACCGACAGAGGAAGGAAGATCGCATGAGCCAAAACACAACGCTTACCACCGCCAGTGGCGCTCCTGTTGCCGATAACCAGAATTCCCGTTCCGCCGGCCCTCGTGGCCCGTTGCTGCTCGACGATTTTCATCTGATTGAGAAGCTTGCCCACTTCAACCGTGAAAATATCCCTGAGCGCCGAGTACACGCCAAAGGCTCGGGTGCCTACGGTACGTTTACCGTGACGCGCGATATCACTCAATACACCAGCGCGAGGCTGTTTGAGGCAGTCGGCAAGCAAACCCCGACTTTCCTGCGGTTTTCCACCGTGGGTGGTGAGCGTGGTTCGGCCGATACCGAGCGTGATCCGCGCGGCTTTGCCTTGAAGTTCTACACCGAGGAAGGCAACTGGGACATCGTTGGCAATAACACCCCCGTGTTCTTCATTCGCGATCCACTGAAGTTTCCGGACTTTATCCACACCCAGAAGCGTTTGCCGCAAAGCAACCTGAAAAGTGCCCAGATGATGTGGGACTTCTGGTCGCATTCGCCCGAGGCGCTGCACCAGGTCACCATCCTGTTCTCCGACCGGGGTATCCCGGATGGATACCGCCACATGCACGGCTTTGGTAGCCATACTTACAGCCTTATCAACGCTCAAGGTGAGCGTCACTGGGTGAAGTGGCACTACAAGACTAAACAGGGGATCAAGAACCTTGCTCCTGCCGAGGCGACGCGCCTGGCGGGTACTGATCCGGATTACGCTCAGCGCGACCTGTTCAATGCCATCGAGCAGGGTGATTTCCCGAAATGGCGCGTATGCATTCAGATCATGAGTGAGGCCCAGGCGGCAGCGCACTACGACAACCCGTTTGATGTCACCAAAACCTGGTCGCAGAAAGAGTTTCCACTGATTGAAGTCGGAGAGCTGGAGCTCAATCGCAATCCGCAGAATTACTTCGCGGAAGTCGAGCAAGCGGCGTTTGGTCCCAGCAATATGGTTCCAGGCGTTGGTCTGTCGCCGGATCGTATGCTGCAAGGTCGGGTCTTCGCCTACGCGGACGCTCATCGCTACCGTGTCGGCACCAATCACCAGCAGTTGCCCGTCAACGCTCCACGGAGTCCGGTCAACACTTACCAGCGCGATGGTTCGATGGCTTTTGGCAGCAATGGCGGTGCGACGCCGAACTATGAGCCGAACAGCTACGTCGAGTCGCCGAAGCAGGCGCCTCGTTATGCAGAACCGGCGTTGGCCCTCAGTGGTGCCGCCGATCGTTACGATCATCGTGAAGATACTGATTACTACAGTCACGCTGGCGCGTTGTTCCGCTTGATGTCTGAAGAGCAGAAATCACTGCTGGTCAGCAACATCGCCGGTGCGATGGCGGGTGTGTCGAGCGATGTGGTCGATCGCCAGCTGCAACATTTCTACAAGGCTGACCCGGCGTATGGAGAAGCAATCGCAAAGCTGCTCAACGTACAGCTTAACGAAGTCTAAATGAGAAGCAGAACCGCCCTTGTTAGGGCGGTTTTTTGCGTTATTTCGGCTGATTTTCTCAGGATATCTTCGCTTTTATTGCGTCTTGCGAGTGACGATAAGGGCATGTTGGTTCAAACTACAACTTTCAAGCAGGGAGATGTAGGGCGATGCAAGGCCACCCGGATGTGATCGATTACCTCAACACGTTGCTGACCGGCGAACTGGCCGCGCGTGATCAATATTTCGTCCACTCGCGGATGTATGAGGACTGGGGTTTCACCAAGCTCTACGAACGAATCAACCACGAGATGGAAGAGGAAGCAGGGCACGCTGATGCCCTGATGCGCCGGATTCTGATGCTCGAAGGCACGCCGCGCATGCGTCCGGACGATCTCGATGTCGGCACCACGGTGACAGAGATGCTCGAAGCGGATTTGCGCCTGGAATACAAGGTTCGTGCTGCGCTGTGCAAGGGCATCTCGCTCTGCGAGCAGCACAAGGACTATGTCAGCCGCGAAATGCTGCGGGTTCAATTGCACGACACCGAAGAAGATCACACCTACTGGCTCGAGAAGCAGTTGGGTCTGATCAAGTTGATCGGGCTTGAGAACTACCTGCAATCCCACGCCTGATTGCATAGGGGAAGCCCCAACGTCTTTTGTAGGAGCGAGCTTGCTCGCGAAAAATCTGAAGGCGCTGCGTTATCGTTTGCGACCTTCGTCGGAACGCCGCCCGGAGCAAGCTCGCTCCTACAGATATAAAAAAGCCCCTGTCATTGATGAAGTGACAGGGGCTTTTTCGTGGGGCCAGGTTAAGCCCGGTCACGCTCCAGCAGCGGTTTGAGGTAGTAGCCAGTATGAGACTGCTTCATCTCGGACACTTCCTCTGGTGTGCCGACGGCAATGATCTGCCCGCCCTTGGAACCACCCTCCGGACCCAGGTCAACCAGCCAGTCAGCGGTCTTGATCACGTCCAGGTTGTGTTCGATCACTACCACTGTGTTGCCGTGGTCGCGCAGGCGATGCAGCACGTCCAGCAGTTGCTGGATATCCGCAAAGTGCAGCCCGGTGGTGGGTTCGTCGAGGATGTACAGGGTCTTGCCGGTATCGCGCTTGGACAGTTCGCGGGACAGTTTCACCCGCTGGGCTTCACCGCCGGACAGCGTGGTCGCCGATTGCCCCAGCTTGATGTATGACAGGCCGACGTCCATCAACGTTTGCAGCTTGCGCGCCAGGGCCGGTACGGCATCGAAGAACACCCGCGCTTCCTCGATGGTCATCTCGAGGGTTTCGTGGATGCTCTTGCCCTTGTACTTGATCTCAAGGGTTTCACGGTTGTAGCGCTTGCTCTTGCACACGTCGCAGGGCACATAGATGTCCGGCAGGAAGTGCATCTCCACCTTGATCAGGCCATCGCCCTGGCAGGCTTCGCAACGCCCGCCCTTCACGTTGAAGGAGAAGCGCCCCGGCCCGTAGCCACGGGAGCGGGACTCCGGTACGCCGGCGAACAACTCGCGGATCGGTGTAAACAGCCCGGTGTAGGTCGCCGGGTTGGAGCGCGGTGTACGGCCAATCGGGCTCTGGTCGATGTCGACGACCTTGTCCAGGTGCTCGAGGCCTTTGATGTTGTCGTGGGCGGCCGCTTCAAGGGTAGTGGCGCCATTCAGCGCCGTAGCGCTCAAAGGGAACAGCGTGTTGTTGATCAGGGTCGACTTGCCTGAGCCGGATACGCCGGTCACACAGGTCAGCAAGCCAATTGGAATCTCCAGGTCGACATCGCGCAGGTTGTTGCCGCGCGCACCCTTGAGCGACAGCGTCAGCTTCTTGTTGCGCGGTGTGCGCTTGGTCGGGACTTCGATCTTTACCCGGCCTGACAGGTATTTGCCCGTCAGCGAGTCCGGGTGCGCCATGACCTCGGCCGGTGTGCCTTCGGCGACGATATGCCCGCCGTGCACGCCGGCGCCCGGGCCGATGTCCACCACGTAGTCGGCAAGACGGATCGCGTCTTCGTCGTGCTCGACCACGATCACGGTGTTACCGATATCGCGCAGGTGCTTGAGGGTGCCCAGCAGCCGGTCGTTATCGCGCTGATGCAGGCCGATGGAGGGTTCGTCGAGGATGTACAGGACGCCCACCAGGCCGGCGCCAATCTGGCTGGCCAGACGAATACGCTGGGCCTCGCCACCGGACAGGGTGTCCGCACTGCGATCCAGCGACAGATAGTCGAGACCGACGTTGACCAGGAACTGCAGGCGTTCGCGGATTTCCTTGAGAATCTTGTCGGCAATTTCGCCACGCCGGCCGGTGAGCTTGAGCCCGCCAAAATAATCGGACGCATCGCCGATCGGCAGGTTGGTCACCGCCGGCAGGGTTTTCTCGCCAACCCACACATGACGCGCCTCACGCCGCAGACGGGTGCCGCGGCAATCCGGGCATGACTGGGTGCTGAGGAACTTGGCCAGCTCTTCGCGCACCGATGCCGATTCAGTCTCGCGGTAGCGTCGCTCCAGGTTCGGCACGATGCCTTCGAACGGATGCGAGCGTTTGACGATGTCGCCACGGTCGTTCAGGTATTTGAAGTCGACGTTTTGCGAACCGCTGCCGTGCAGGATGAATTTCTGCTGATCGGCCGGCAGTTCGTTGAACGGTACTTCCAGGCTGAACTTGTAGTGCGAGGCCAGCGAGCCGAGCATCTGGAAGTAATAGACGTTGCGCCGATCCCAACCGCGAATCGCCCCTTCGGCCAGGGTCAGTTCGCCATTGACCAGGCGCTTGATGTCGAAGAACTGCTTCACCCCCAAACCATCGCAGGTCGGGCAAGCGCCGGCCGGGTTGTTGAAGGAGAACAGTTTTGGCTCAAGCTCGCTGATGGCGTGGCCACAAATCGGGCAGGCGAAGCGTGCGGAGAAGATCATCTCTTCGCCGGGCTCGTCGTCCATCGGCGCCACCAGGGCGATGCCATCTGCCAATTTCAGCGCGGTTTCGAAGGATTCCGCCAGGCGCTGTTGCAGGTCGGCGCGGACCTTGAAGCGGTCGACCACGACATCGATCGTATGTTTTTTCTGCTTGTCGAGCTTGGGTGCTTCGTCCAGCTCATAGAGCTTGCCGTTGATCCGGGCGCGGACGAAGCCTTGGGCGCGCAGCTCTTCGAAAACCGACAGGTGCTCGCCTTTGCGCTCGCGGATGACTGGCGCCAACAGCATCAGCTTACTGCCCTCCGGTTCGGCGAGGACCAGGTCGACCATCTGGCTGACGGTCTGCGCTTCCAGCGGGATGTCGTGATCCGGGCAACGTGGAATACCCACGCGAGCATAAAGCAGGCGCAGGTAGTCGTAGATTTCGGTAATGGTGCCGACCGTCGAGCGCGGGTTGTGCGAGGTGGACTTCTGCTCGATGGAGATCGCCGGCGACAGGCCTTCGATGGTGTCGACGTCGGGTTTTTCCATCATTGACAGGAACTGCCGGGCGTAGGCCGACAGCGATTCGACGTAGCGGCGCTGACCTTCGGCGTACAGGGTGTCGAAAGCCAGGGACGACTTGCCGGAGCCGGACAGGCCGGTGATGACGATCAGTTTGTCCCGTGGCAGGGTCAGGTCGATGTTCTTCAGGTTGTGGGTTCGAGCCCCACGAATCAGGATCTTGTCCAAGGTGGCCTCGCTCGGCGGGCGTCGAAAACGTAGGAGTATACGGCCAAATACTGGATGGATGCACACTATCAAGCGAATGGGCTACTGTCTTACATGAAGAGTGCGTCAGCAATGCGCGTCAAAGCGTCGCGATATACCCAGCCAATCGATGGGACTGGTAGAATCGCCGCCGGTTCACATGAGGTTTTTCCATGCACGATCCCCACAGCGAGCGCATGAGTGGCAGCGAGACCCGCGCAGCAAGCGGTCTGGCCCTGGTGTTCGCCTTCCGTATGCTTGGCATGTTCATGGTGTTGCCGGTACTGGCGACCTATGGGATGGATCTGGCCGGAGCCACGCCGGCCCTGATCGGCCTGGCGATCGGCGCCTATGGCCTGACCCAGGCGATTTTCCAGATTCCGTTCGGGTTCATTTCCGACCGCATCGGTCGCCGCCCGGTGATTTACCTGGGCTTGATCGTCTTTGCCCTCGGCAGTCTGCTGGCAGCCAATGCCGATTCGATCTGGGGTGTGATTGCCGGGCGCATCCTGCAGGGCGCCGGGGCGATTTCCGCGGCGGTCATGGCCTTACTGTCGGACCTGACCCGCGAGCAACACCGGACCAAGGCCATGGCCATGATCGGCATGACCATCGGCCTGTCGTTTGCGGTGGCCATGGTGGTCGGCCCGCTGCTGACCCGCGCCTTCGGGTTGTCCGGGCTGTTCCTTGCCACGGGCGGCATGGCGTTGTTCGGCATCGTGATCGTGATGTTCATGGTGCCGCGCACCACCGGCCCGTTGCAGCATCGCGAATCCGGTGTCGCGCGCCAGGCGCTGATACCGACCCTCAAGCATCCGGACCTGCTGCGCCTGGACCTCGGCATTTTTGTGTTGCACGCGATGTTGATGTCCAGCTTCGTCGCCTTGCCACTGGCGCTAGTCGAAAAGGCCGGGCTGCCCAAAGAGCAGCACTGGTGGGTGTATCTGACCGCGCTGCTGATTTCTTTCTTCGCCATGATCCCGTTCATTATCTACGGCGAGAAGAAACGCAAAATGAAACGAGTTTTACTCGGCGCCGTCGTGACGCTGATGCTCACTGAGCTATTCTTTTGGCAGTTCGGCGACAGCTTGCGGGCTCTGGTGATCGGTACGGTGGTGTTCTTCACCGCGTTCAATCTGCTGGAAGCTTCGTTGCCATCGCTGATCAGCAAGGTTTCACCGGCGGGCGGCAAGGGCACGGCGATGGGGGTTTATTCCACCAGCCAGTTCCTCGGGTCGGCATTGGGTGGCATTCTTGGCGGCTGGCTGTTCCAGCATGGCGGTCTGTCGGTTGTGTTCCTCGGATGCGCCGGTCTGGCTGCCCTCTGGCTGGCCTTTGCTGTTACCATGCGAGAACCTCCCTACGTGACAAGCCTGCGCTTGCCGTTGTCGCCCGAGGCGATCCGCGAAGCGGGTCTGGTCGAGCGCTTGAAGGCGGTCGTAGGGGTAACAGATGCAGTGATAGTCGCTGATGAAGCGGCCATTTACATCAAATTGGACACCGAACTATTGGATCGCACCACCCTTGAAAGCCTGGTGAACAACCCGGACGGGGCAGCGTGCGTAGCCTAGGAGAACGTAATGGCCCGTGGGGTTAACAAAGTCATATTGGTCGGCACTTGCGGCCAGGATCCTGAAGTTCGTTACCTGCCGAATGGTAACGCCGTGACCAACTTGAGTCTGGCGACCAGCGAACAGTGGACCGACAAGCAAACCGGTCAGAAAGTCGAAAAAACCGAATGGCACCGTGTGTCGATGTTCGGCAAAGTTGCGGAAATCGCTGGCGAATACCTGCGTAAAGGTTCGCAGGTGTACATCGAAGGCAAGCTGCAGACCCGCGAGTGGGAAAAAGACGGTATCAAGCGTTACACCACCGAAATCGTGGTCGACATGCAAGGCACCATGCAACTGCTGGGCGGCCGTCCACAGGGCGATCAGCAGGGGCAGGGCGGCGGTAACAACTACCAGCAATCCGCTCCGCGCCAGCAGGCACCGCGTCCACAGCAGTCGGCACCGCAGCAGTCGCGCCCAGCTCCACAGCAGGCTGCTCCTCAGCCGGCTCCGGATTTCGACAGCTTTGATGACGATATCCCGTTCTGATTCTTTCATCAAAGAATAGAACCTGAAAAAAGCCCGGCCTCCTTATGGATGCCGGGCTTTTTGCATTTTTACCAGGGCATTCCTCGCTGGGATCGAGGACCGTCCAGCCGCCAGCGCGCGGTGATACTCTGCGACTGGTCCAGACCTTGTGCAGAGTTGCCCTATGGATCGTCTGTCTACGTTGTTGTCACAGTTCGGCGTGCGCGCGAACCTGTTTTACAGCGGCATGCTTTGCGGCGTGGCGTCCTACGATGGCGCCGACCAGCGCGGTCATATTCACCTGTTGCAGGCCGGCTCTGTCACGTTGAAAGGCCCAGGGAGGAGTGAGTTGTTGCTCTCTCGCCCCAGCCTGATTTTCCTGCCGCGCCCCAGCCGACATCAGCTCATCGCCAGTGACACTGAAGGTGCTCAGCTGTTATGTGCGTCGATGCTGTTCGATGGTGGCGCCAGTAATCCGATATCTGCTTCGCTCCCCGATCTTCTGGTATTGCCTCTGGATGAGCTGCCGTTGCTGGCCGACACCCTGAGATGGATGTTCGATGAAGCTGGCTCCGGGCATTGTGGCAGGGAGGCGGTGCTTGATCGTTTGTTTGAGCTGTTGATCATTCTGCTGTTCCGGCATTTGCTCGACCACCAACAGTTGAGCACCGGCATGATGGCCGGGTTGGCCGATGTGCGGCTGTCGCGCTCGCTGATACAGATGCAAAACCAACCTCAGCGGGCCTGGTCAGTGGCCGAGTTGGCGAATGAGTCGAACATGTCCCGTGCCGCTTATGCGGTGCATTTTCGCGCGGTCCTGGGGCAAACACCGTTGGATTATCTTTTGAGCTGGCGCATCAGTCTGGCGCAGAAGCGCCTGCGGGAAGGGCGGCCGATTACGCTGATCGCCGATGAGGTGGGTTATGAAAGTCCGTCGGCGCTTGCCCGTGCGTTTCGCCGCAAGACCGGCTGCAGTCCACGGGGTTGGATGAAATCCCTGGCCGTTGAGGGCCGCGTACTTGCTGATGATGACGATGACCTGAATGCATCGAGCTGATTCAGGCCATCGGCGGATGAAGTCGTCAGCTCAAGGGGTTTCCAGTCTGGTCAGCGAATGGCCCGCCACGAACAGGGAGGCGGCAAGCAAGCCGATGTCCTTAAGCAGGAACTGGCCAGGCGCGACCGTAATGGCCGGGAAACCAAGGCCGGGCTCAATCACGCCGGGTGTCGAGAACATAAAGCTCAAGGTGGTGAAAAACAGCCCGGCAGACAAGAAGCCTCCGATCAATGAAAGCTTTGGAGACAGCAGGCGGCCCGCAATCAGAACGCCGATGGAAATCTCCAGGACACCGAGCAAACTGGAAAACAGATCGACACTGAAAAGGTCATAGACCCATCCCAGCAAGGGGCTATTGCTCACCAGTGGCACCAGCCCCTCTGCTTCATAGTGGGTAAATTTCATTCCGCCGAACCAGAAGTAGATAACGGCGAGGGCGAAGTAAATGCCGTAGGTCCCGATCGCCATGGTGGTGAGTCCGAGGGACGTTTTTTTCGACAGGCTGTCAGTGCTGATATTCATTCTGTTCATTGTTCAGGCTTCCAGTGAGTTATCCAGAAAGTGGCATGGGTGAAAGCAACATCCCCCGCGTATGCGTTGGGAGTAGCGTCATTGTTGGCTTTGGCGTGCCTTTCCAGGGTTCTGGCGGTATTGCGTTCGATGCAGATCGTCCAGACTCACTGGCAATAAAAAGCCCATGGCATGTGAGGCCATGGGCTTCTTTCATTTTTGCTGTCTCGT
Source organism: Pseudomonas sp. GV085 (assembly GCF_003050925.1). Taxonomy (GTDB): domain Bacteria; phylum Pseudomonadota; class Gammaproteobacteria; order Pseudomonadales; family Pseudomonadaceae; genus Aquipseudomonas. The sequence continues at coordinate 42,822 of NZ_QAOV01000010.1, forward strand.
CCTGAATAAGGTTTACACCTTCTGGCTTCCGATCAGGAAATCGTTGGTCGACACCACGCTGGCATACGCAAACGCCAGGGCTGCCATGAACGCCGCATGAACCTGCGCCGCCGGAACCGCTACGCCATTGAACTCCAGGTCGCGGGTGGCGCAGGCGTCGTGGATCACGGTCACCTTATAGCCAAAGTCCGCCGCCGCACGGGTGATGCCGTCGACGCACATGTGGCTCATGCTGCCCACGACCACCAGTTCCTTGATGCCTTGCTCGTCGAGGATCGATTTCAGCTCGGTTTCGCGGAATGAATTGACGAAGTGCTTGAGCACCACCGGTTCGTCGGCACGGTTGAGCACTTTGGGGTGCAGCTTGGCGCCTTCGGAGTTCGGGGTGAAAAACGGTGCCTCTTCGGAGGTGAATTCGTGGCGGATGTGCACCACCGAATCACCGGCGTCGCGGAAGGCCTTGATCAGGCGTACGGCGTTGTCTGCGGCGGCGTCGGCACCGACCAGCGGCCACTTGCCTTGGGGGAAGTAGTCGTTCTGGATATCGACTACGATGAGCGCTTGCTTGGCCATGACTGATTCCTCGAAGTGTGTGTTGGTGTGGAATGAAGTATTGGCGCTGGCAGGCGGTCCGGGGATTGGCCGCACCGACAATAAGAGGGGGAAAACTGACAATGGATGCAGAAAGGGCAATCGCCGAGCTCGGTGTGTTGATCTATCCCGGCGCGCAGAAGGCGGCGGTGCATGGCTTGACCGACCTGTTCGAGGTGGCCAACCGGATCGCCACCAAGCATCAGTCTGCGCAGTTGCCGCTGCTGCGGGTCAGCCATTGGCAAGTCGAGGGTGATCAGCCGCCAGTTCGGGTCTTCGACAGCCATCCCGGCCCGGAGCGTACCCTGGTGGCCGTGTTGATTCCGCCATCGATCGCCGGTTTTTCCGAAGGCCAGGCGCCACAGGGATTGATCCGCTGGTTGCGCGAGCAACATGCCAGCGGCGCGACACTGGGCGGGGTTTGCGTGGGCTCTATCCTGTTGGCTGAAAGCGGTCTGCTCGACGGTCGCAGCGCCACCACCCACTGGACCTCGGCCAAAACCTTTGCCGAACGTTACCCGGCGATCAGGCTCAAGGCCGACACACCGATTGTCGATGACGGCGATCTGATTACTACCGCCGGGCTTATGGCCTGGTCCGAACTCGGTTTGCGCCTGGTCAACCGGTTGCTGGGACCGAGCATTGCCACCAATACCGCACGTTTTCTGGTGGTGGAGCACAGCGACAGCGCCAGCGAGTGCGGCAGTAATTTTGCGCCGATTCTCAGCCATGGCGATGCGGCGATCCTCAAGGTGCAACACTGGCTGCAAAGTACCGGGGCGACCGATGTATCGCTGGCGGCGATGGCCGAAAAGGCCGGCCTGGAGGAGCGCACCTTCCTGCGAAGATTCCGCGCGGCTACCGGGCTCAAACCTACCGAATACTGCCAGCATCTGCGAGTCGGCAAGGCCCGGGAAATGCTCGAGTTCACCAACGGCACCATCGACCATATCGCCTGGACCGTGGGTTACCAGGACCCCGGGGCGTTTCGCGCGACGTTCAGGAAAATCACCGGGTTGGCGCCGAGTGATTATCGGTCGAGATTTGGGGTGACGCCGGGTGCTGCTGTGCGGTAGTCGCTGTACTGCCAATAACCTGTAGGAGCAGGCTCGCTCCCACAGGGCGTCGTGCAAAATGCCGGAAAATCAAAGGGCGTCGTGCAGAATAAAACAGGCCCCATGCCATCACTTTCTGCGTAACAGGCTGATTTGAAAAACGTTTCCCTGCACTGCGCCTTGGCCTGATCTCTGCACCCCTTCAGCTACATTCATCAAGCGTCGATTGAAGGGGGATGCATGACCCCAACAACCCGCAAGAAACTGGTGGTCGCCCATTCGGTGCTCGCCGATGCGCCACCGCATGAAGTTGAAACCAACCGTGCGCTGGCCCGCTGGCTGGCGCAGATTTTGGGGCTCAAGTACGGCGGCAGTTACCACCCGCAATTACACGACGGGCGGGACCTCTACCTGTTGCCGACCCAGACCCTGGTGGGCGCTGCGGCTGCCCGGCAACTGGGGGTCAAGGGGCCGGAGGATTTGTGGGGCGGTTATGTCGACCACGACTTCATATGCACCAAAGCCATCAGTCATGGATTACTCAACCACCATGCCCATGCACCGCCAGGCTGGGCGCCGTTGTTTTCCGAACGGGTGCGCAGTGTCGTGCTCGACGGTCTCAGCGTGTTCTCGCTGGAGGATGCACGGCCAGCGGCGAAGCATCTGCTCTATACCGGCCCGATCCGCCTCAAGCCGATTCACGCCTGCGCCGGGCGGGGTCAGGAAGTGATCGACAGCCTCGACCGGTTCGACGAAATCCTTGCCCGGCCCGAAGCCAAGACGCTGTTCACGCAAGGCGTGGTCTTGGAGCAGGACCTGGATCAAGTGATCACCCACAGCGTTGGTCAGAGTTTCATCGGCGACAAGGTGCTGAGTTACTGTGGTGAACAATACTTGACCAAGGACGCAAGGGGCGAAGAGGTGTATGGCGGCTCGAACCTGTTGGTGGTGCAGGGCAGCTACGTCGATTTGCTGAAGCTGGACCTGGCCGATGATGTGCGGGTGGCTATCAAGCAAGCGCAGGTGTTCGACAGCGCCGCGGATGAAGCCTATCCGCGTTTCTATGCGTCACGGCGCAACTACGACATCGCTCAGGGCATCGATAGCGACGGCAAACAGCGCAGTGGCGTGCTGGAACAGTCCTGGCGCATGGGCGGTGCCAGCAGCGCCGAGGTAGCGGCCTTGCAGAGTTTCGTCAGCGATCCGGGGATGTGCGCCATTCGTGTGTCTTCGGTGGAAACCTACAGCGATCAGCCGTTGCCGGCAGACGCTATCGAGGTGTACCGCGGGCCGGCGCAGACCAGTGACTTTCTCCTTAAGTACGTGACGGTTAAATCCTATGACGGCTAGAAGCGAATCCATTCAGATCGACATCGACAACGAACAGATGAGCGGGACTTTTCTGAGCCCCAAATCGAAAGTCCCCGGCGTGCTCTTCGTGCACGGTTGGGGCGGCAGTCAGGAGCGGGATCTGGAACGCGCCAAGGGCATCGCCGCGTTGGGCTGTGTCTGCCTGACGTTCGACCTGCGCGGACACACCGGCGGCACCGGCATTCCATTGTCCCGGGTGACCCGCGAAGACAACCTGCGCGACCTGCTGGCAGCCTATGACCGATTGCTCGCGCACCCGGCTCTCGATACGTCGGCAATTGCCGTGGTCGGCACCAGTTACGGGGGGTATCTGGCTTCGATTCTGACCTCGCTCAGGCCGGTTCGCTGGCTGGCGCTACGGGTACCGGCGTTGTATCGCGATGAGCAATGGCACGCGCCGAAACGCGAATTGGACAAGCTGGATCTGCGTGATTACCGAGCTAGCCTGATACGTGCCGACAGTAACCGCGCCTTGCATGCCTGTTCGCAATTCACTGGGGATGTCCTGCTGGTGCAGTCCGAGACCGACGAATACGTGCCCCACGCGACGATCATGAGCTATCGGGCAGCCTGCCAGCAGACGCACTCACTGACTCACCGCATCATCGATGGAGCCGACCATGCCTTGAGTGACCCGATTTCCCAGCAGGCCTACACCTCGATCCTGGTGGACTGGATTACCGAGATGGTGGTGGGGGAGCGGTTGAGCATTATTCAATCATCTTGAGATTTGTGGCGCGTCCAAGGCCGCCATCGCGAGCAGGCTCGCTCCCACATGGATCGAGGGTGTACATGGAATCTGCATCCACCAACAGACCCTGTGGGAGCGAGCCTGCTCGCGATGGCGGCCTCGCAACCACCCCATCACTTGGTTTTTTTCTCGACCCGCAACGCCTTGGCCTTGGCCTCCACCAGCAAATACATCACCACGCTAATCAACAGCGGCAAAATGAAATAAATCGCCCGATAGGCTAGCAGTCCCGCTACCAGACTGCCCCGCGAAACCTCATGTTGCAGCAGTGCCACGAACACCGCCTCGAGTACGCCAAGCCCGGCCGGGATGTGGGTGATGACTCCGGCGATGGCGCTGATCAACAGCACGCCCAGCACCAGTGGATAGTCCAGTTTGCCTGGCAACAAGGTGAAAATCACTGCCGCCATCAGCGACCAGTTCAATGCCCCCAGGACCAGTTGCAGCACCGCCATGCGCAGCGACGGCAGATCAATTTCCACGCCGCGAGTCGCCCACTCCCGATGTTTGGAAAACCGACACGCCGCCAGGTATCCGGTGCTCAGCAACAACAACAAAACTCCCACGCCTTGCAGCGCGCTACTGCTGAGTGTCCAGCCCGGTGGCATGTGCACCAGCCCGCTGCTGAACACCGCGCCGGCAATTATCATGTAGCCGAACCAGTTGGTCGCCAGGCTCAGGCCGAGAATTTTCGCGATGTTGCCCTTGCTCACCCCGAGCCGCGAATACAACCGGTAACGCATGGCGATGCCACCGACCCAGGCGCTCAGGCTCAGGTTGAAGGCGTAGCTGATGATTCCCACGGGCAGGATCTGTTTCCACGTCAGGTTCTGGCGGATGTAGGTGCGACCAATCAGGTCGAAGCAGGCGTACACCAGAAAACTCACCAGGGTCAGCCCCGAGGCAATGATCAGCGTGCGCACCTTGAAATCGGCCAGGTTATCGAACACTTCGTTCCACTCGATGCGCTGGGCGAGCGTCGTGAACAGCACGATCAGCATCAGGAAAAACAGCATCGTCAGCGGTCGTTTCCAGCGACGCCAATGGAACTTGCCGGAGCTTTTGCCGGGAGAGGCCGAATGGGTCTCAGCGCGGTTCATGGTCAGCACTCCCGGTTGGCGGGGGGAAGGGTTTCAGGCGAGGTTTATGCGCCGGCAACCAACCGGCCCACGCCGGAAAATGCCGCAGGAAGTGAAACACCAGAAAACCGATGGTCATGTGCCAGACACGCCCTCGTGGCGCGACGTCGGGAGGCATGGCTTTGCAATGGTTATCGCTGAGGTCTTGCAGGCGATCGAACAGATGACGATTGAAGGCCTGGTCGCGGATCAGCACGTTGGCTTCCAGATTCAACGACAGACTCAATGGGTCGAGGTTGCTGGAGCCGACGGTGCTCCAGTCTTCGTCCACCAGGGCGACTTTGCCGTGCAGCGGGCGGTCGCAATATTCGAAGATCTTCACGCCGGACTTGAGCAGGTAGTCATAGGTCATACGCGCGGCGAGCCTGGCCACCCGCATGTCTGGCTGGCCCTGCAGGATCAGCCGCACATCCACGCCTCGGCGGGCCGCGTTGCGGATCTCGCGCAGCAAGCGAAAACCGGGAAAGAAGTAGGCGTTGGCGATCACCGCTCGGCGCTGTGCCTGGCGCAACGCCTGGCGGTAAACCTCTTCGATGTCGGTCGGGTGTTCTCCGTTGTCGCGGTACACCAGCCGTACCTGGCCATCGTGATCGCTGAAGGCCAGTTCCGAGCGCCGCTGCCGTCGGCGTTGCCACCAGTATTTGGCGTGCATCGGGCGACCGCATTGCAGCAGGGCGAAGTGATGGATGTCGGCCACGGCCGGGCCTTGCACCTCTACGGAATAATCCTGTTTGGCCCCGGGGCCGAAGTCGGCCAGATGATCGGCGGAAAAGTTGATCCCGCCGACGAACGCGAGGCTGCCATCCACCACCACGATCTTGCGGTGCAGGCGCCGGAACCAGTTGGTGCGGATGCCCAGGCGTTTCGGTGCCGGGTCGAATATTTGCAGGTGTACGCCGGCCGCAGTCAGCGCGGTGAGGAACCCGGTACTCAGCTCGCCGCAGCCAAAACCGTCGAGGCTGACGATGGTGCGCACGCCACGTTGAGCGGCTTCGATCAGGATCTGCTGCAGCTCATTGCCGACCTTGTCCTCGAACAGAATGAAGGTTTCCAGCAGGATCTCACTTTGCGCCCGGCGCAGGGCTGCAAACACCCGGGGAAAGTACGCCTCGCCATTTTCCAGCAACTCGACCCGATTGCTGCCTTGCCAGCCGTATTCGACATCGACCGCTGTCGGCTCGTGGGTGGGCGGAGCGGGGATGTGTTCCAGCGTGGTTTTTTCCATCGGCCGGCTGCTCATAGCTCGATCTCCACCGACAGCGGGGCGTGGTCGGAAAGGTGCGACCAGGGCCGGGTGGACAGCACTTGCGGATGGCTGGCCTTGAGGTTGCGCACGTAGATGCGGTCCAGGCGCAATGCCGGCAAGCGCGCGGGGAAACTGCGCGCCGGTTTGCCATGCTGCGCGGCGAAGACTTCATGCAGACCGCTGGGCTTGAGAAACGCATCGGCGCGCTGGCGCCAGTCGTTGAAGTCCCCGGCGACAATCACCGGGGCATTGCCGGGCAGGGCGTCCAGGCTTTGGGTGAGCAGCTTCAGTTGCGCGGTACGATGGGTTTCGCGCAGCCCCAGGTGCACGCAAATTGCATGTACCTCCTGACCGTCTCCGGGCATGCGCAACACACAGTGCAAGAGCCCGCGGTTCTCGTGGCCGCTGATGGACACGTCGAGGTTGTCGTGGCGGATGATCTGGAACTTCGACAACAGCGCATTGCCGTGATCACCCGTCGGATACACCGCATTGCGTCCATAGGCGAACTGCGGCCACAGGGTATCGGCGAGGAATTCGTATTGCGGCATCGCCGGCCAATTGGTGTAACGCTTGGGGTGCTGTTCATGGGTGCCGTGGACTTCCTGCAAAAACACCACATCGGCAGACACACTGCGCACCGCTTCACGCAGTTCCGGCAGGATGAAACGCCGGTTGAGCGCAGTGAACCCCTTGTGGGTGTTGACCGTCAGTACCGTAAAACGACAAATGACGGACGAACCTTGTACCCGCATGTCGGTTGCGTTTGAGTGTGCGGGAATATCGGTGTGATTCGCTGTCATGTCGCCTCCCGCCTGACGGCTACTGTCTTTGGATGACTCTGGGGCGGCGGCGAAAGTTTCGATGGGGCTACGGGCGGTACACAGTTATCACACCACAACAGATTTAATGTGGGAGCGAGCCTGTGGTGAGGGGGCTTGCCCCCGTTGGGCCGCGAAGCGGCCCCAAAATCGCTGATGTACCAAAGATTTTGTGAGTGCTACGCACTCAAACGGGGCGGTGCGGCGTTCCGACAAGCCCCCTCGGCACAGCTCGCGGTGCTGGCGCTGAAGCCGGAGAGGTCCTGAAGAATCGGCGCAAGAAAGGTAAAGGCGATGAACGAACCGCCGTAGCCGACGGCTGTCATGGCATACATCAGCAACAGGCGCGGTTGTTTGAGCACCTGCAATTACTGCAACATCGCTGTCCTGCTTTCTGCGGGCAATGTCCGAACTTGCCCGGCATTTCTCGATCAGTTCCTTACAGACACAGCCAAAGGAGTGGGTGCTTTGATCAGGCTCAAGACCGCGATACTGCTGGGCGCGTTGCTGTTGCTGGGCAGCGAACAACTGGAAGCCGCCGCGATACCGGGGCTGCCGACCACCGCGACACCGCTGGCGCACCCCGAACCGCTGGTGCAAGGCGGGTTACTGGGGGCCATCAGCTCAAGCATCGACGAGGTCCAGACCAAGCTTGATCTGGACCAAAACCTCGTCGACGTCTGGCGCCTGCGTGTCGACCTCGCGGCCGATGAAGTGGATCAGTTGGTCAATGAGCCCTCGGTCCGTTCGCCCTGGAGCGTCGCCGGCGATTTTCTGCTGTTGACCTGCGTGTGGGCAGCCGTGTTTGCCTGTCTTTGGCTGCTCGGGCGATTGTTGGCCAAACGCCTGTGCGAGCATCGCCTGCTGCTCAGCCGCGAGCGTGGCCAGGCCCTGCTCGGTTATTTATTGCCCTATACCCTTCCAGCGGTGGTCAGCCTGCCCCTGACGATTTATGCCAGCCAGTTTTTGCCGGTATCGGCGGGTCGGGTGCTGGCGCTGTGTCTGGCTTATGCCGCTAGCGCGGGGATATTTTCCGCGTCATTGGTGCTGTCGTTGGTGGTAGTGTTCAATGCCGGCCACAAACGGCGGGCGGTGCAGATCATTCGCGAGAAGAGTCCCCGGCCGTTATTCGGTATCGGTTTTCTGGTGGCCTTGAGCGATGCCCTGACCAGCCCGCAGATCGCCTATCAACTGGGCAGCAATCTCACCAGCAGCATCGCCGTGTTCACCGGGTTGGCAGCGTCGATGTCCTTCGGCTTGCTGGTGATCCGCATGCGCCGCCCGGTCGCCCATGTGATCCGCATCCTGCCGCTGGCCCAGCGCCTCGGCCAGCCGGCGTTGCGTGAAACCTTGCGGATATTTTCCGGGCTCTGGTATTGGCCGATTCTGTTGATGGTACTGGTTTCGATCATCAACCTGATCGGCGCCGGGGCCGACAACCAGAGAGTGCTGCGCAGCGCCTTGTTCACTACGGTGTTGCTGATTGCCACGGTGTTCCTCAGCACCACGCTGCACCATCTGTTCAAGGCGCGTAGCGAAGCGGAGCTGCGCCGCAGCGGGGCCTACAAGGAGCGTTTTCTCAACTTGTCCCATGCCTTGCTGCGCATTGGCATGGCCATCGTGTTCATCGATATCCTCGGGCGGATCTGGGGTGTGTCGCTGTTCGAATTCGCGGTGAGCAATGCCGTGGGCCGGGCGATCAGCGATTCCCTGAGCCACATCGGCCTGATCCTGCTGGTGACCTGGATGGTCTGGGTGGTGCTCGACACGGCGATTCAGGAGGCCCTGAAACCACCGACCAACAAACGCTCGGCGCGTCAGCCTAGTACGCGGGTGAAAACCATCCTGCCGCTGCTGCGCAACGCGATCAAAATCATCCTGGTGGTGATTTGCGCGATCACCACCATGGCCAACCTGGGAATCAACGTCGCGCCTTTCCTGGCCGGTGCCGGGGTGATCGGCCTGGCGATCGGTTTCGGTTCCCAGCAACTGGTGCAGGACGTGATTACCGGGCTGTTCATCATTATCGAAGACACCCTGTCCATCGGCGACTGGGTGGTGCTTGATTCCGGGCATGCCGGCACGGTCGAAGGCCTGACCATCCGCACCTTGCGCCTGCGCGACGGCAAGGGCTTCGTGCACTCGGTGCCGTTCGGGCAGATCAAGGCCGTGACCAACCAGTCGCGGCAATTCGCCTATGCGTTTTTTTCCGTGCAATTGACCTACGACACCGATGTCGACAAGGCCATCGAATTGATCCGCGAAGCCGGGCACTCCATCAGCAACGACCCGTTCCTGCGCTACAACCTGCAAGGGCCGCTGGATGTGTTTGGCGTCGACAGGATGGACCTCAACGGTGTGGTGCTGACCGCGCAATTCCGCACGGTGTCCGGTGGTCAGTATGCGGTGAGCCGGGCTTTCAATCAGCGATTGAAAAAGCTTGTGGATAACTGCCCGTGGGTGCATTTCGCGCAGACTTATCCACAGCAGGCGCTGGTGCCGAGGCATCCGGTCGAAGCGCCACCGGAGATCGAGCCCGAGCATGCTGCGGTGTTGATGCCGGATCAGCCTCGCTCCCAATAGCAACACCCCTGTAGGAGCTGGCTTGCCAGCGAAGACGCATGGTCAGGCAACATCGATGTTGAACCTGACGGCCTCTTCGCTGGCAAGCCAGCTCCTACAGATAACTGTGTTGAATCAGTTTTTTATGTATTTGAGCGCCCATCTGCTGATCCAGCTCCCCCCAAAACTGTTGCTTGCCAGCAATCTCGGCAGCAACCGGCAATCCATCGCGATACACCAGCCGATTGCTCACCAGCGCCGGGACTTTTACACCGGGCAACAGCGTGCCGGCGAGGTTCAACGGATCGACCCCGCACACTGCGACCAGGCTGCCGTCATGGGGCCGACGCCGGACCTCGCGCAGCAATGGAATCGCTTCGGGCAGGGCGAATTGCTCACCCGCCAGGCCGCTGACAAACCGCCCGCCACGAATCTCGCCCCGCGCCTCCAGGCGATGGAAAGTGCGCAGCAGTTCGCGCCAGCTCGGCAGCCAGTCCGCCTCACGTTCCAGTAAGCGCCAGAACACCACGCCGTAGCGGCGTAGCAAGGTCATGGCGATGTGTTCAAGGGTTTCGGCTGGCGTTGGCGCGGGACGCTGGTTTTCCACCACGGGCGCGGCAGGTGCGCGTCGCAACAGAGCCCAGCGCCCGGCGTCGTCCATACCACCGATAAATGCCCCGCGCCCGCGCCGACTGTTGCGCGGCTGGCGCTTGCTGACCGGGGTGATCAGTGCGCGCAATCCGGCGAAGCTGTCGGCATTCACCAACCCCGCACCCACCAGTTCCTGCAGGGCGATTTCCAGCTCCGAGCGCAGCAGATGGGCCTCATGGATCAGCTCGTCGAAAAACAGCGCGCCATGCTGGCTGAGGGCGGCGTGGACCTTTTGCGTTTTCGGCGACAGTTCGCTGACCGGCGTCTGTTCGGTCAAGCCGCTCCAGAGGCCGACCCGGTTACGCGGCAGCAACACAATCGGCGTACTGCGCAGCGCGGTGCTGGCGCTTTTGTTGTACGCGGTCAGGCGCGTCCACACCAGTCTGCCGCTGCGGCACAACTCATCCAGCCAGGTCGCCGAGTAGTCCTTGATCCGCGCCGGCAGGATGTCTCTGTCCCAGGCTGAAGCGGCGGCGGGGTAGCCTTCGAATTGCGCGACGACGGCTGGCAAAACCGCCGCGCCCTGGCCCTGGCTCGCGGCCGACACATGCTGCCAGTCGAACAGGAACCGCATGAAATCCTGCAACGCCACCGGTTCGATTTCCCGGCGCAGGCGCTTGACCGTATAGCGGTGAATCCGCGCCAGCAAATGCCGCTCGCACCATTCTTCCTCAGTGGTGCCCGGGGTGAAGCGACCGCGCAGCACGTAGCCTTCGCGCTCCAGCTGCGCCAGGGCTTGATTCACTTGCGTAGCGGGCAAGCCGAGCGGTCCGGCAATGCGATCGAGCGCAAGAGGTCCGAAGGCACTGAGTCGCGCGCGGATCAGTTCGAGGATGGCGTCATTGGGGTCCCAAACCTCGTCGAAGTCCGGCAGCGCTTGTAGCGGTGGCGTCAATTCGGCCTGTGGATAAATCGTCCGCAGGCAGGTCAGGCGCTCGAGCGCCAGCCACAACGATTGGCCGGCGTTGATCTGCAAGTGGCTCGCGCGTCCACTGTCGGCCAGGGTCGTGAGCCAATCGAGCCACTGCGGATTGGCACCGGCCTCGGCATCGGTGATGCCCGCCAGGCTCATCAACGCTTCGTGCATTTCATCGACGCCGGAGGGCGCCGGCCAGGCTTCGTCGTGCACGGCGGCAATCGCCTCGGCGTCCAGCGCACCGAGGTCGTCGGTGGATTGCGGATCGCTCCAGCGGCGATTGAGCACGGCCTGGGTTCTACGTTCCTCCAGTGGCGCATCGTCGAGAAAGGTATAGGGCCGGGCGCTGAGAATCTCCGCCGCCAGCGGCGAGGGCGTCGGCAAATCGCGGCTGATCAGGCGAATGTCGCCGCGTTCCATACGCCGCAACAGGGCCAGCCAGCCTTCAGTGTCCATGGCGTCGTGCAGGCAATCGTCGAGGGTCTGTTCCACCAGCGGATGGTCGGGAATCTCCCGTTCGCCGGCGAGGTTTTCCACGCAGGCGATCTGATCGGGAAACACGCTGGCGATCAGGTCTTCGCTTTTCATCCGCTGGATCTGCGGCGGGACTTTGCGCCCGCCGCTGTAGCGCGGCAGCGCCAGGGCCACCCCGGCATTCCAGCGCCAGCGCACACCGAACAGCGGCGCGTCGAGCACCGCTTGAATCAGGATATGCTCGGCGCTGTTGCTGTGCAGGTAGCGCCAGACATCGTCCAGTTCAAAACTGTGGCTGGTGGACAGCGACAGCACGATGGCGTCTTCGCTGGCGGCGGCCTGCAATTCGAAGTTGAAGGTGCGACAGAAACGCTTGCGCAGGGCCAGACCCCAGGCGCGGTTGATACGGCTGCCGAACGGCGTGTGAATGACCAGTTGGGTGCCGCCGGACTCGTCGAAAAAACGCTCCATCAACAGCGTGTCTTGCGATGGCAGGGCGCCCAGCGTTTGTCGCGCTCGGGCCAGGTAGTCCACCAGTTGTCCGGCGCTGGCGAGGTTCAGGCCCAAGGTGTCAGTCAGCCAGTCGAGCGCTGGCTGCAAGTTGCCTGGCGCAGCCTCCAGCAGGTCGTCGAGTTGTGCCTGCAAGCGCGCAACCGCCGCGGACAGTTCGGCGCTGCGCCCCGGCGCTTCCCCGAGCCAGAACGGAATGGTCGGCGGTTGGCCCTGGGCATCCTCGACCCGGACTTTGCCGGTTTCCACGCGCAGGATCCGATAGGACGTATTGCCCAACTGGAAGACATCCCCGGCGATGCTTTCCACCGCGAAGTCTTCGTTGACGCTGCCGATGTTCAGCCCTTGAGGCTCCAGCAGCACGCTGTAGTCGGCGTTGTCCGGAATCGTCCCGCCACTGGTCACCGCTGTCAGTTTTGCGCCACGGCGACCGCGCAGGGTGCGGCTCACGGCGTCGCGGTGCAGGTAGGCGCTGCGGATGCCCTGACGCCCGTTGTAGCCCTCGGCGAGCATGTGCAGCAGCGCCTGGTAGTGTTTGTCGTCGAGTGCGGCGTAGGGCGAGGCACGGCGCAGCATCTCCAGCAGCGCTTGCTCCGGCCACTCCTGGCAACTGACCTCGGCGATGATCTGCTGCGCCAGCACGTCCAGCGGCGCCTGCGGGATCATCAAGGTATCGAGTTCGCCCCGGCGCACGCAGTCGAGCAGCGCGGCGCATTCGATCAGGTCGTCGCGGGTGGTGGCGAACAAACGGCCCTTGGACGTGCCGCCGACCTGGTGCCCGGAACGGCCGACCCGTTGCAGAAACCCGGCAATCGAACGCGGCGAGGCGATCTGGCACACCAGGTCGACGTCGCCGATATCGATCCCCAGTTCCAGCGACGCCGTGGCGATCAGCACCTGCAGGTCGCCGCGCTTGAGTCGCTGCTCGGCGTCCAGGCGAAATTCCTTGGCCAGGCTGCCGTGGTGGGCGGCCACGGCGTCCTTGCCCAGGCGTTCGCTCAGATGACGGCTCAGGCGTTCGGCCAGGCGCCGGGTGTTGACGAAAATCAGCGTGGTCCGGTGTTCCCGGGCGAGGGCGGCGAGGCGGTCGTAGACCAGTTCCCAGACATCGTTGGCCATCACCGCCGATAGCGGCACGGGCGGCACTTCGATGTCCAGGTCGCGGGGGCGGGCGTGGCCGATGTCGACGATCTCGCACGGGCGGTCGCGACCCACCAGGAAGCGCGAGACGGCTTCGACGGGCTTTTGCGTGGCCGACAGACCGATGCGCAGCAACGGCTCAGGGCAGAGTGCTTGCAGGCGTTCGAGGCTCAGGGTCAGATGACTGCCGCGTTTGCTGGCGGCCATGGCGTGGATCTCGTCGATGATCACCGTTTGTGTCGTGCCAAGCATCTGCCGACCGGAATCGGAACCGAGCAGCACGTACAGGGACTCCGGCGTGGTCACCAGAATATGCGGCGCCGTCTTGCGCATCGCCGAGCGGTCCTTTTGCGGTGTATCGCCGGTGCGCACGGCAGTGGTGATCTGCATTTCGGGCAGGCCCATCACGCGCAACTGTTCGGTAATGCCGGCCAGCGGGTTTTGCAGGTTGATCTGGATGTCGTTGGACAGCGCTTTGAGCGGCGAGACGTAGACCACCAGGGTGGCGTCGGGCAAGCCTTCGGGGCTTTCCAGACCGCGGTGCACCAGATCGTCGATGACGGCGAGAAAGGCGGTGAGGGTTTTGCCGGAGCCGGTGGGCGCGGCGACCAGGGTCGAACGGCGCTGGCGGATCAACGGCCACGCCCGGGCCTGGGCGGCGGTGACCGCCGGGAACGTGTGGCTGAACCAGGCACTGACGGCAGGGTGAAAGCCGCTCAGGGCACTGTCTGCGGGGATGGGCAGGTTCATGCAGCAAGTTATGCGGGTGGGGGGCGCAAGATGCAAGTACCGCTCGGGATCTCTGGTGGCCTTCAGGGCCTCTTCGCGGGCAAGCCCGTTCCTACAATGGGTTTGTCCGGCCACTGTAGGAGCGAGCTTGCTCGCGATGAGGCCAGTGGCAGCACTACAAAACTCAGGGATCTACACTTTACGGATGACGGTTGCGCACTAAACCCGCAAAATGCAACGATTCCGGCATTTACCAACGACATCGCCTGGGCGCGGTGTCGATAACGCCATTGTTTCAATCAGACTGGGCCTGCTGACTCTATGCGAATGCGCCTTATGTTACTGGGCGGCGGAAATGCCCTTGGGCAGGCGCTGATTCGCCTCGGTGCGGAGGAAGACATCGGTTTCCTCGCACCCCGCCCGCCCGAAGACGGCTGGGATGCCGCGAGCCTGACACAACTGCTCGACGACACCCGTCCCGATGCGTTGATCAACCTTGCCTACTACTTCGACTGGTTTCAGGCAGAGGCGGTGAGCGAACAGCGTCTGGCCAGCCAGGAGCGTGCGATCGAGCGTCTGGCGGAGCTTTGCCAGCACCACAATATCGTCCTGCTGCAACCTTCCAGCTATCGAGTGTTCGACGGCTCCCGTGCCACGGCTTACAGCGAAAAAGACGAACCGGTGCCATTGGGCCTGCGCGGTCAGGCGTTGTGGCGAATCGAACAAAGCGTTCGCGCCACCTGCCCGCAACACGTGCTGTTGCGTTTCGGCTGGCTGCTGGACGACAGCCCGGATGGCACCCTTGGCCGCTTCCTCGCCCGTGCCGAACAACCTGAAGAATTGCTGATGGCCGACGACCGGCGCGGCAATCCGACGCCGGTCGACGATGCCGCCCGCGTGATCATTTCAGTGCTCAAGCAACTCGATTGCGCCGCGCCGCTGTGGGGCACCTACCACTACGCCGGGCATGAGGCGACCACGCCGCTGGCGCTGGGGCAGGCGATTCTGACCGAAGCCCGCAGCTTGCATCCGCTAGCCATCGAATCCCCGACCGCCCAGGCTCACGCCGCGCGTCCGGATGCTGCCGAAGAACCGCAGCACGCGGTATTGGCCTGCAAAAAAATTCTGCACACCTTCGGGATCAAACCGCGCGCTTGGCGTGCGGCGCTTCCCGGTCTACTGGACAGGTTCTATCGCCATGGCTGACGGCCCCGTTTTGATCACCGGCGGTGCCGGTTTCATTGGTTCGCACCTGACTGACGCCCTGCTTGCCAAGGGCCATGCGGTGCGGATTCTCGATGACCTGTCCACCGGCAAGCGCAGCAATCTGCCGCTGGACAATCCCAGGGTCGAACTGATCGTCGGCGACGTGGCCGATGCGGCCTTGGTTGCCCAGGCGATGGCCGGATGCAGCGCCGTGGCGCACCTGGCCGCCGTGGCTTCGGTGCAGGCCTCGGTGGACGATCCCGTGCGCACGCACCAAAGCAACTTCATCGGTACGTTGAACGTCTGTGAAGCCATGCGCCAGACCGGGGTCAAACGCGTGCTGTTCGCCTCCAGCGCGGCAGTGTATGGCAACAATGGCGAAGGTGAGTCGATCGACGAAGACACGCCCAAGACGCCGCTGACGCCGTATGCAGTGGACAAACTGGCCGGTGAGCACTATTTCGATTTCTACCGCCGCCAGCATGGGCTGGAGCCGGTGATTTTCCGCTTCTTCAACATCTTCGGTCCGCGCCAGGATCCGTCCTCGCCGTACTCCGGGGTGATCAGCATATTCAGCGAGCGCGCACTGAAGGGCTTGCCGATCACAGTGTTCGGTGATGGTGAGCAGACCCGGGATTTTGTCTACGTCGAAGACCTGGTCGACCTGCTGGTGCAGGCCATCGAGAAGCCCCGGGTCGAAGTCGGTGCGGTCAACGTTGGCTGGAACCAGGCGACGACCCTCAAGCAAATGCTCGAGGCGCTGGAAGCCGTGGTCGGCAAGTTGCCACCGGTGAGCTACGGCCCGGCGCGCTCCGGTGACATTCGTCACTCCCGGGCGAACAACCGACGCCTGTTGGAACGCTTCAGCACCACAGAGCAGACACCGATGCGTGTGGGGTTGGCGCGGTTGCTGGGGCGCTGAGATTCTTGCGGCCACAAAAAAGGCGCCTTTGACTGGCGCCTTTTTTGTGGCCGGAATTTGCGTTAAAGCGGACGAAATCCCTGTGGCGAGGGGGCTTGTCGGATCGCCGCATCGCCCCGTTCGACTGCGCAGCAGTCGTCGTCATTTTTAAGTCTAATCACCACAAAGCCTCATTCACCACCACGTGAACATTTTTTAGAACTTGTAACCCAGACCCACCATGTAGATGAACGGGTCTACATCGACGTCCACACGTGCCCGGGTACCTGGGGCAATCGAGTTGTTCTCGACAGTGGCGCGGGTATCGATGTCGATGTAGCGCACCTGGGCGTTGATCATGATGTTGTCGGTCAGCATGTAGTCAGCACCGACTTGCCACGCCAGGCCCCAGGAGTTTTCCGCCTTGAAGTTGCTGAAACCGGCGGACTGCGCTTGGCTGCCAACGTGTTCATCGTAGATATAGGTGTAGTTGATGCCGCCGCCGACGTACGGCTGGAAGGCCGACTTCGGATCCAGCGGGTAGTACACCAGGCTCAAGGTTGGCGGCAGCTGCTTGAGGGTGCCGAGTTTGCCGTTGGCCGCGCTCAGGGCCGTGCCCTTGAGTTTCACGTCATGCTCGAACGGTGTGGCCGCCAGCAGCTCGATACCCAGGTGGTTGGTGAGCATGTAGGCGAAGTTCAGGCCCAGTTGTGTGTCGCTGCTCATGGTTGCCTTGCCGCCCAGGTCGGCACCTGCGAGCGGGCCTTGATCAACCTTGACGCTGGAGCTGTCAGCCTCGGGGTTGACGGTGATTGCACCAGCGCGAATGAGAATATCGCCGGCCTCGAAGGCGTGGGCGAGCGGGGCTGCGAGCGCGAGGGCAACCAGCGAAGCGCTGAGCATGGACTTGTTCATGGGGGCTCCAGAGGACGTTAAAAATGTTCGATGTCCAATGGTAAGGTGCCTAACGAATCGGTCTTTTGATGCAACTCAAGGAAAGTGCTAAGGAGTGGATTTTGTAGCGATTTCGATGGCCCCTTTGCGAGCAGGTTCGCAGGTCCTGTGCCTGTCAGGCGATTGGGCCTCGCGGGTAGCGCTTGAGCTTTTCGATCAGCTCATTGCCCGGGATCGGACGATCGAACAGGTAGCCCTGGCCGACGTCGCAGCGGTGACGGCGCAGAAACGACAACTGCTCGGCGGTTTCGATGCCTTCAGCCACGACCTTGAGTTTCAGGTTGTGCGCCATGGCGATCACCGCGGAGGTGATTTCCATGTCGTCCTGGTTGTCCGGGATTTCGTGGATGAAGCTTCGGTCGATCTTGATGATGTCGATGGGGAATTTTTTCAAGTAGCTGAGCGACGAGTAACCGGTGCCGAAGTCGTCCATGGCCAGGGTCAGGCCCAGGCGCTTGAGTTGCTCGAGTTGCAAGTGGGTGTCTTCGGTGGCTTCCAGCAGCAGGCCTTCGGTCAGCTCCAGCTCCAGTAAATGAGCTGGAAGGGCTTCTTCCTTGAGGATGTTGGCAATGGAGGCCACCAGGTCCGGATCGGAAAACTGCTTGGGCGACAGGTTGATCGCCACTTGCAGGTTGCCCAGGCCGGCGACGGTCAGCGCTTTGCTCATGCGGCAGGCCTGGCGGGCGATCCATTTGCCGATCGGAATGATCAGCCCGGTTTCTTCGGCGACGCTGATGAACTGATCCGGACGGATCATGCCCTTTTCCGGATGGTCCCAGCGCAGCAGTGCTTCCATGCCCAGCAGGCGACCGCTGCGCAGGCACAGCTTGGGCTGATAGAACACGTCGAGCTCGTTCTGGGTCAGGGCGCGGCGCAGGTTGTTCTCGACGAACAGCTTGTAGCTGGCCTCGGCGTTCAGCGCTTCGGTGAACACTTGCACCTGGTGTTTGCCGTTGGCCTTGGCCTTGTGCAGCGCCAACCCGGCGTTGCGCATCAGGGTTTGCGGGTCGCGCCCGTGCAGCGGCGCGCAGGCCAGGCCCACGGAGCCGGTGACGCTGATCAACTGGTTGTCGACGAACATCGGTTTGTCGAGGGTCGCCAGCAACTGGTTGGCCACTTGCTGGCCTACCGTGAGGTCGCTGTTGTCCAGCAATACGGCGAATTCGTTACTGGCGAATCGCGCCAGGCTGCCGCTCGGAACCAGGCTGTTGCGCAGGCGCCGGGCGAGGCTGATCAGCAGCTTGTCGCCAGTCTGGTGGCCAAGGCTGTCATTGATCCGCTTGAAGTTATCGATGTCCACCAGCAACAGGCTGATTGGCGCATCGCTGTCCCGGGCGAAGCGTTCATCGAGGTTACGAATGAAGGCCGGGCGGTTGCCGAGATTGGTCAGGTTGTCGGTGTAGGCCAGGCGCTCGATACGTTGCTGAGCGAGCTTGTTCTGGGTGATGTCTTCGTAGATGCCGATGTAGTGGGTCAGCTCGCGGTTGTCGCCGTATACCTTGGAGATCGACAACTGGCCCCAATAGGGTTCGAGGTTTTTCCGGCGGCTCTTGAATTCGCCCTGCCAACTGTTGCTCTTGGCCAACGCCGAAGGCGCGTCGAACAGCAGTTCGCTGAGGTTCTCCAGGGCTGGTAGTTCTGACAGGCGCTGACCGTGCACTTCTTCGGTGGAATATTGGGTGATCGCGGTGAAGCTCGGGTTGACGTATTCCACCACGCCGTCGCAGTTGACCAGCAGAAAGGCGTTGGCACTTTGTTCGACCGCACGCTGGAACAGGTGCAGGGCGCTGGTGGCGGTTCGCCGGTTGTGGTTGCTGATGACCTGGGCAAACTGGTCCGCCAGTTCTCCGGCGAAGGCGATTTCATCCGACTGCCAGGCGCGGGTCGCGCCGGTCTGCTCCAGGCACAAAACGCCGACCACCTGGCCATCGACGCGGATGCTGGCGTCAAGCATTGCGTTGACGTCGCGTGGGCGCAGGCTTTCGGCCATCTCCCGGGTGCGCGGGTCGCGCATGGCGTTATGTGCGTCGATGGCGCGGCCGGTGTGCAGGGCGTCGAGGTAATCGGGGAAAACGCTGACGTCGATCGGTTGCGGCAGCAGGTATTCCTGATTCGTGCGGTGATAGGCCGAGATCGGCACCAGCCTCGAGCCTTCGAGGTGCCACAGGCTGGCGCAGTCGATTTCGTAAATATCGCAGGCGCTGCGGGTGATCAGCTCGGCGGCTTCCAGCAAGGAATTATTGCTGCTGTAGCGTTGACGGGTGAGCAGCAGGATCAGGTCCTGCTGGGCACGCGCCCGGTCCAGATGCAGCAATTGCTCCTGCTGGGCACGTTGATTGAGTTCCAGGGCGATTTGCAGGCGCGAGTTCTGGGTTTCCAGATCCAGGGCCGGTTGCAGCGGGTCATCCTCGAACAGGCCGTCAATGACCAACAGGTAGCCGCGCAACAGGTGACGATTGTGTTGTTTGTAGGCTTCGCCCAGTTCCAGCAGATTCAGGGAGCCCGAGGCGGTGTGCAGGGTGTAGCGGATCAGGTAATGCGGGCTTTCAGTCAGCTGCTGCTGGACCGCGTCGTGCAGTTGATAGCGCGCTTGCGGTTCCATCAGGCTGGCGTAGGGCGAGCCCACCAGCGCACACAACTCGACGGCTGGCAGACCGAACTGGCGTTCGCAATTGGGATCGAGAAACAGCAGCGCCCAGCTGGGTTCATTAAGCCGTTCGAAACGCAGCATGCCGAGCCGCGAGGGCACAGGCAACTGCGTCACTACCTCGGCCACCATACGGCTGGCGGCATCGGGTTGGCTTTTCATGGAGGGAAACTCGCTTCGAATGTGCTGAACGCGCTGGGCTCTCGCCCTCTTTACTGTTGCCTGCGGCAAGGTTGCATCATTGCGGCACCGACTGACAAGAGAGATGAAGGCCAAGTGCTATAAGAATATGTCGGCAGGCGACGGGATTTCTTCAGTCGGTGGAAAAAAGTAATGCTGTTCGCCGAAAAGTCGCAGTTTTGCACGTGTTGCCAATGGCTGCGATCTGTTTCCGCGTCAGCGAATCGGGATGCCAATGGACTGCAAA
Source organism: Pseudomonas sp. GV085 (assembly GCF_003050925.1). GTDB lineage: Bacteria > Pseudomonadota > Gammaproteobacteria > Pseudomonadales > Pseudomonadaceae > Aquipseudomonas. The sequence continues at coordinate 62,913 of NZ_QAOV01000010.1, forward strand.
AGCTTGCCCTCCCGGTCGTGGAAATTCACCTGAAGCCGCCGAGCCTCGACGACCATGTGTGAAAAGTTATCCTGGCTGATCACGCCGCTGGTCAGTTCATGTCGATAGTCGCCAGCGGCGGTGCAGACCAGGGGTTGATCAAGGGTGAACGTGGCGGCCGTGGCATAGGGCAGCATTCTGCTGTTGCACAGCGGTGACGAGACGACGGTGTGGACTTCGAAGTCCGGGTCCTCGCTGTAGGTCAGCCGACTGGTCAGCGAGCCGTGAACATCACCGGAAATGAACACGACGTTCTTGATGCGGTGTGTGCGAATGGTCTCCAGCAACCGTAGCCGTTGTTCCGGGAAGGCTTGCCAGGCGTCATCATCCGAGCGTTTTTGGTCAGGGTAGAACATGACGCTGGTGACCACGAACTTGACCCGCGCCGGGGTGTGGATCAGCCAGTCGCACAAGGTCTGCTCCTGGTCTGCGTCGAGAATGCGGCGGTCAGTGGCCGACAGATTGCGTCGGGTTCGACTGTCGGTCACAAACCATTCGATATCACCTTCAGTAAATTGATACCAGTATTTGTCCAGTCGTTTATTTATAAGTCCATCATTGGTGAGTGCATGAGCTGGACTATGGCTGGCCTGATACAACTCATAGGCCCTGATTGCGTTTGCATATAAGTAGTCATCGGACTTTCTCTTGTTGGCGGGCCAGTTGTCTTCTATTTCATGGTCGTCAAGGATCATGTAAGTGGGCAGACTGGACATTAGTCTGGCGATATTAACCTGCGAAAACGCCACGCGATATTTTTGCAGGATTTCCTTGAGCTTCCGATCGGGGGCGACGATGTTCAAATCATCGACATAGATTTGGTCCCCTGTCATCACCTGCGCACTGACGGGAGGACTGGCGTGCTCCACCAGGCGTGAAATTGAAGCGAAGATTCTGTCGCCCAATTGAGGGGCCCATGCAATGCCGGCGGTCATGCGCAAGTATCGACAGGAACCGACAATGTAGGCCCTTGGCAGACTGGCCTGGCTGGAACGGGTACGAAAGTGATAAACCTGCCGTGGCCATTGCAGCGGCAGTTCCTTCACCGTGTCGACGGTGTGCGCCGGTCTCATCGGGCTGAACCACCCGGCCTGATATTCATAGTCGGAGTCGGCGGACAGATTGTTCAGTGCAAAGACTTCGCACATGTCGCGCTCGGGTTCGAGTTTCGCAAAGTCGCCTTTTGACCAGTGATCTTCGCCCAAGCGTCTATAACGAACTCCGGCAAATACCAAGGTGTTTTTATTGTGTTTGCCGCGTAAAAAAATACGGGCGTGATTAGTTGTGGTGTGGCCAATAATCGGGCCGACAGTTGGTTTAAACATGATTGAGTCCATTCAGCTGTTTACGAATTGGTTAGATGGTTGTTTCGGGTGTGATAAGTAGTCTTTCAGCCAAGGCTAGTTATTTGGCCCGAAAAAATATCTGGCAGAAATGGACTCGAGTTGTGGGCGATATCAGCCACAAATGTAGGAAGACGTTCTAAGCAAGAAATTCAGGCAAAAAAAGCCCCGCCAAATTGGCGGGGTTGAGGTACGAGCGTGGCGCTCGGAAACGTGGAACGCGATCGGCCCTCCGGTGAAGGAGGGCCGGTCGGTGTTACAGGAGCATGGTGCGGATGTCGCCCAGCAGGTCGCTCAGACGCTTGGTGAAGCGTGCAGCAGCGGCGCCGTTGATCACACGGTGATCGTAGGACAGCGACAGGGGCAGCATCAGTTTCGGCTGGAAGGCTTTGCCATCCCAGACTGGCTGGATGGTTGCCTTGGAAACACCGAGGATCGCCACTTCCGGCGCGTTGACGATCGGCGTGAAGCCGGTGCCGCCAATGTGGCCGAGGCTGGAAATGGTGAAGCAGGCGCCTTGCATCTCGTCCGACGAGAGCTTCTTGGTCCGGGCTTTTTCAGCCAGGGAAGCCGCTTCGGCCGCCAGTTGCAGCAGGCTCTTCTGATCGACGTTCTTGATGACCGGTACCAGCAGGCCATCCGGGGTGTCGACGGCGAAGCCGATGTTCACGTATTTCTTGCGGATGATCGCTTTGCCGCTTGGCGCCAGCGAGCTGTTGAAGTCCGGCAGTTCCTTGAGCAGGTGCGCACAGGTCTTGAGCAGCAACGGCAGGATGGTCAGCTTGACGCCAGCCTTCTCTGCAACGGCTTTCTGGGCAACGCGGAACGCTTCGAGTTCGGTGATATCCGCCGAGTCGAATTGTGTCACGTGCGGCACGTTCAGCCAGCTGCGGTGCAGGTTGGCGGCGCCGACCTGCATCAGGCGGGTCATCGGCACTTCTTCGATTTCACCGAAGCGGCTGAAGTCCACGACCGGAATCGGCGGGATGCCCGCGCCACCGGTTGCGCCAGCAGCAGCGGCTGGTGCTTCCTTGGCCTTCTGCATCATGGCCTTGACGTAAACCTGCACGTCTTCCTTCAGGATGCGACCGTGCGGCCCGCTGGCACCCACTGCGTTCAGCTCGACGCCGAATTCGCGGGCCAGTTGACGCACGGCAGGGCCGGCGTGAACCTTGGCGCCCGGCTTGGCTGGAGCGGCGGCCGGGGCAGCAGCAGGTGCAGCGGCGGCGGCAGGAGCAGATGGAGCAGGTGCGCTCGGAGCAGCAGCGGCAGGTGCCGGAGCCGCGGCTGGAGCGGCGCCTTTGACTTTCAGTTTCAGGATCAGATCGCCAGTACCGACTTCGTCATCGAGCTTGATGGAAACGCTTTCCACCACGCCAGCGGCTGGCGACGGGATTTCCATGCTTGCCTTGTCGGATTCCAGGGTGATCAGCGACTGGTCGGCGGCAACGGTGTCGCCGGCCTTGACCAGGACTTCGATGATCTTGGCCTTGCCCGAAGAACCGATGTCCGGAACGTGGATGTCCTGAACGCTGTCGGCCACTGGAGCAGCCGGGGCTGCCGCAGGTGCAGCGGCGGGTGCCGGAGCGGCAGCCTGGGCCGGAGCAGCAGCTGGTGCAGCAGCACCCGCCACTTCCAGATCCAGGATCAGGTCGCCGGTGCCGACTTCGTCGTTGAGCTTGACGCTGATGGCCTTGACCACGCCAGCGGCAGGCGACGGGATTTCCATGCTCGCCTTGTCCGATTCCAGGGTGATCAGCGACTGATCAGCCGCGACGGTGTCGCCGACCTTGACCTGGATCTCGATGATCTGGGCCTTGCCCGACGAACCGATGTCCGGCACGTGCACTTGCTGAACGCTGGCAGCAGCCGGCGCAGCAGGAGCAGGCGCGGCGGCAGGCGCAGCAGCCGGTTTGGCTTCTGCCTTGGCCGCCGGCGCAGCGGCAGCCGCAGGAGCCGCAGCAGCGGCACCTTCGACTTCCAGCTCCAGCAGTTCGTCGCCTTCTTTCAGGCGATCGCCCAGCTTCACTTTCAGGCTCTTGATGATACCGGCCTTCGGCGCGGGCACTTCCATGCTCGCCTTGTCCGACTCAAGTGTCAGGATGCTCTGGTCGGCTTCGATACGGTCGCCGACCTTCACAAACAGTTCAATTACTTCACCTTCACCGCTGCCGATGTCAGGTACGCGAATGAGTTCGCTCACAAAATCTCTCCTCAGCAGTCCAGTGGGTTGCGTTTTTCCGGGTTGATACCGAACTTGGCGATGGCCTCGGCCACCACTTTAGGTTCGATGTCGCCACGGTCAGCCAGTGCTTCCAGGGCTGCCAACACCACGAAATGACGGTCGACTTCGAAGAAATGACGCAGTTTCTTGCGGCTGTCGCTGCGGCCGAAACCGTCGGTGCCCAGGACTTTGAATTCCTTGGACGGTACCCACTGACGGATCTGCTCGGCGAACAGTTTCATGTAGTCGGTAGACGCAATGACCGGACCTTTACGGCCGTTCAGGCACTCTTCGACATAGCTCAGCTTAGGCTTCTGGCCCGGGTGCAGACGGTTGGTGCGTTCAACGGCCAGGCCGTCGCGACGCAGTTCGTTGAAGCTGGTGACGCTCCACACGTCGGCGCCGACGTTGAACTCTTCACGCAAAATCTTCGCTGCTTCACGGACTTCACGCAGGATGGTGCCGGAGCCCATCAGCTGAACGTGGTGCGCCGCTTCGCGGGTGTCTTCCTCAAGCAGGTACATGCCTTTCTTGATGCCTTCTTCGGCACCGGCCGGCATGGCTGGCTGCTGGTACGACTCGTTCATTACGGTGATGTAGTAGAAGACGTCCTGTTGCTCTTCGGTCATCTTCTTCATGCCGTCCTGAATGATCACCGCCAGCTCGTAGCCGTAGGTTGGATCGTAGGTGCGGCAGTTCGGGATGGTGGCAGCCAGCAGGTGGCTGTGACCGTCTTCGTGCTGCAGGCCTTCACCGTTCAGGGTGGTACGGCCGGCGGTGCCGCCGATCAGGAAGCCACGGGTGCGGCTGTCGCCAGCGGCCCAGGCCAGGTCGCCGATACGCTGGAAGCCGAACATCGAGTAGAAGATGTAGAACGGCAGCATCGGCTGATTGTGGCTGGAGTACGAAGTACCGGCAGCGATGAAGGAGCTCATGGCGCCCGCTTCGTTGATGCCTTCTTCGAGGATCTGGCCCTTCTGGTCTTCCTTGTAGAACATCACCTGGTCTTTATCGACTGGCTCGTAGAGCTGGCCGACGGAGGAGTAGATGCCCAATTGACGGAACATGCCTTCCATACCGAAGGTACGGGCTTCGTCCGGGATGATCGGCACGATGCGCGGACCGATTTCCTTGTCCTTGACCAGCTGCGCGAGGATCCGCACGAAAGCCATGGTGGTGGAGATTTCGCGGTCGCCCGAGCCGTCCAGGATCGCCTTGAGGGTGTCCAGTGGCGGCGTCGGGATGTTGAAGCTCTTGGCGCGACGCTGAGGTACGAAGCCGCCCAGTGCGGTACGACGCTCGCTCAGGTAACGGGCTTCGGCGCTGCCTACTTCCGGTTTGAAGAATGGCAGGTTTTCCAGTTCATCGTCCTTGACCGGGATGTCGAAGCGGTCGCGGAACAACTTCAGGCTTTCGACATCGACCTTCTTGGTGTTGTGCGCAGTGTTTTTCGCTTCGCCGGCACCGGTGCCATAACCCTTGATGGTCTTGGCCAGGATGACGGTCGGTTGTTCTTTGTGGTTGACCGCTTCGTGGTACGCCGCGTAGACCTTGTACGGGTCGTGGCCGCCGCGGTTGAGCTTCCAGATCTCGTCGTCGGACAGGTCTTCGACCATCGCCTTGAGTTCAGGCGTGTTGAAGAAGTGTTCACGCACGAACGCGCCGTCTTTGGCTTTGTAGTTCTGGTACTCGCCGTCGATGACTTCGTCCATGCGGCGTTGCAGGATGCCGTCGACGTCCTTGGCCAGCAGTGGGTCCCAGAAACGGCCCCAGATGACTTTGGTCACGTTCCACTGGGCACCGCGGAACACGCCTTCGAGTTCCTGGATGATCTTGCCGTTGCCGCGAACCGGGCCGTCGAGGCGCTGCAGGTTGCAGTTGATGACGAAGATCAGGTTGTCCAGTTTCTCGCGGCCGGCCAGGGAGATGGCGCCCAGGGATTCCGGCTCGTCGCACTCGCCGTCGCCCAGGAAGCACCAGACTTTCTGTTTGCCCGGCTGGATGAAGCCACGGTGTTCCAGGTACTTCATGAAGCGTGCCTGGTAGATCGCCTGGATCGGGCCCAGACCCATGGATACGGTCGGGAACTGCCAGAAGTCAGGCATCAGCCAAGGGTGCGGGTAGGACGACAGGCCTTGACCATCGACTTCCTGACGGAAGTTGTTCATCTGGTCTTCGGTGATGCGGCCTTCCATGAACGCGCGGGCGTAAACGCCTGGCGAGGTGTGGCCCTGGAAGTAGATCAGGTCACCGCCGTGTTCGTCGCTCGGGGCCTGGAAGAAGTAGTTGAAGCCAATGTCATACAGGGTTGCACTGGAAGCGAAGCTGGAGATGTGACCGCCGAGGTCGGAATCTTTCAGGTTCGTACGCATTACCATGGCCATCGCGTTCCAGCGTACCAGCGAGCGAATGCGGCGTTCCATGAACAGGTCGCCAGGCATGCGTGCTTCGTGGGTAACGGGGATCGTGTTGCGGTAAGGCGTGGTGATGGCGTAAGGCAACTGCGAACCGCTGCGGGTCGCGAGTTCACCCATACGGGTCATCAGATAGTGAGCACGGTCTTCGCCTTCTTTGTCGAGAACCGATTCCAGGGCGTCCAGCCATTCCTGGGTTTCGACGGGATCGAGGTCTTGCATGGCTTGCTCCAGGGCGGAAAGGCTACCAGAATCGGTTGCCTGAGTTAGCGACTGGCCTTGTGGGCAGACGTTATGAATTCTTGGATTGCCGACAGGTTGTTCCGGCGGCGTGTAGTTTTACTACAAATCTTCCGGCATTTCAGCCCGTCTAATGTATATACGAGTAGTAAAACTACAGATGAGCGGCTTGTAGCCCCCGGCTGCGTTGTGAGAATAATCGTTAAGGTTGGTCTTTTTCCAACTACAAAAGGTAAAAGCTTGATGCTGGCTGCCAAAACTAAAGAAATTTCAGCTATTTCTAACTTTTGTTCGACAGTCCCTCAGGTAGTGAGTTTTCGAAAACCACTACATGCAGTCCGTTATACGCCGATCAAGGATAGACCATGAGCCTCCCTTCGCTTGCCGAACTGCCCGCCATTCTCCTGCCGTTGGTCACTCGCGCCGAGCAGTCGTTCCGGGCTGCCGTCGCTGCCCTGGACGATGACCACGGGCTGTCCACCTGGACGCCGGAACGCTGGGCGCAATTTGCCCGCGTGACCGCCGCCAGCGATTTCGTGATTGAACAGTGTATTCGTGACCCTTTGATGTTGCTGGCGTTGGTGCAGTCCGGCGAACTGGACCGCCGCTTCGCTCCCGGTGAGTTGTGCGCGCAGATTGCCGCTGCCGTGAGCGTGGCCGAGACCGATGATCAGCTTGCTCGCGCCTTGCGTCGTCAGCGTGCACGCCATCAGGTGCGGATCATCTGGCGCGACCTGACCCGTCAGGCTGACCTGATCCAGACCTGCCGCGACCTCTCGGACATGGCCGATGCCAGTATCGATCAGGCTTATCAATGGTTGTACGTGCGGCATTGCCAGCAGTTCGGCGTGCCGACCGGCCGGCGAAGCGGCGAGCCGCAGCAGATGGTCGTTCTCGGCATGGGCAAGCTCGGTGCCGTGGAGTTGAACCTGTCCTCGGACATCGATCTGATTTTTGCCTACCCCGAGGGCGGCGAAACCGTCGGTGTGAAACGCGCCCTGGATAACCAGGAGTTCTTCATTCGTCTGGGCCAGCGGCTGATCAAGGCCCTGGACCCGATGACCGTCGATGGCTTTGTATTTCGCGTCGACATGCGCTTGCGACCTTACGGTTCGTCCGGCGCTCTGGTGCTGAGCTTCAACGCGCTTGAACAGTATTACCAGGACCAGGGCCGCGACTGGGAACGCTACGCGATGATCAAGTCGCGGGTGGTGGCCGGCGATCAAGTCGCCGGCGCGCAACTGCAGGAGATGCTGCGGCCGTTCGTTTACCGGCGCTACCTGGACTTCTCGGCCATCGAAGCGCTGCGCACCATGAAGCAGCTGATCCAGCAGGAAGTGCGACGCAAGGGCATGGCCGACAACATCAAGCTCGGTTCCGGCGGTATTCGTGAAGTCGAGTTCATTGCCCAGGCGTTCCAGCTGATTCACGGCGGCCGCGATCTGAGCTTGCAGCAACGCCCGCTATTAAAGGTGCTGAGCACGCTGGAAGGTCAGGGTTACCTGCCGCCGGCCGTGATCGGCGAGCTGCGTGAGGGTTACGAGTTCCTGCGTTACACCGAACACGCGATTCAGGCGATTGCCGACCGCCAGACGCAGATGTTGCCCGATAGCGAGCAGGATCAGGCGCGTATTGCCTTTATGCTGGGTTTCGCCAACTGGACGGCCTTCCACGAACAATTGATGTATTGGCGCGGCCGCGTGGCCTGGCACTTCGGGCAGGTGATCGCCGATCCCGACGAAGAGCAGGGCGCCGAAAGCGAAGTGGTGGTCGGCGGTGAGTGGTTGCCGCTGTGGGAAGAGGCCCAGGACGATGAGGCCGCTTGCCGCCAACTGGAAGAGGGTGGCTTCAAGGATGCCCCCAAAGCCTTGAAAGCCCTGGCCGGCTTGCGCAGCAGCCCACAATTGAGGGCAATGCAGCGTCTGGGGCGCGAACGCCTCGATGCTTTTATTCCGCGTTTGCTGGCACAGGCCGTGGAACATGACAATCCGGACCTGGTACTGGAGCGGGTGCTGCCGCTGGTCGAAGCCGTAGCCCGTCGTTCTGCGTACCTGGTGCTGTTGACTGAAAACCCCGGTGCGCTACGGCGCTTGCTGACGCTGTGCGCGGCGAGCCCGTGGATCGCCGAGCAAATCACCCGTTTTCCGCTGCTGCTCGACGAACTGCTCAACGAAGGCCGCTTGTTCAAGCCGCCACTGGCGCCAGAGCTGGCGGCCGAGTTGCGCGAGCGTCTGACGCGCATTCCCGAGGACGACCTCGAGCAGCAAATGGAGGCCCTGCGTCACTTCAAGCTGGCGCACCGCTTGCGGGTGGCCGCCTCGGAAATCGCCGGCAGCCTGCCGCTGATGAAAGTCAGCGATTACCTGACCTGGCTCGCCGAAGCGATCCTGGAACAAGTGCTGGCACTGGCCTGGCGCCAGACCGTGGCCAAGTACGGCACGCCGCTGCGCACCGATGGCACCTTGTGCGATCCCGGCTTCGTCATTGTCGGTTATGGGAAAGTCGGCGGACTGGAACTCGGGCATGGTTCGGACCTGGACCTGGTGTTCATCCACGATGGCGATCCGCAGGCTGAAACCGACGGACCCAAACCCATCGATGGCGCACAATTTTTCACCCGTCTGGGGCAGCGGATCATTCATTTGCTGACGGCGCAGACTAACTCCGGGCAGTTGTATGAAGTGGACATGCGTCTGCGGCCGTCCGGCGCGTCGGGGTTGCTGGTGAGTTCTCTGGGGGCGTTTGCCCGTTATCAGGAGAACGAAGCCTGGACCTGGGAGCACCAGGCGCTGGTGCGGGCGCGAGTGCTGGTGGGCAGTCAGGATGTCGGCCAGGCATTCGAGAAAGTCCGCGCCGCGATATTGGGCAAGACGCGTGATTTGCCGACCCTGCGCCAGGAGGTCAGCGAGATGCGCGCCAAGATGCGCGATAACCTCGGCAGCAAGAGCACGGCGGCCGGCACCGGGGCAAATGCCTTCGAAGCCACGGCGCCGTTCGATATCAAGCAGGACGCCGGAGGTATCGTCGATATTGAATTTATGGTGCAATACGCGGCCCTGGCGTGGTCCGAAACACACCCGCCATTGCTGCGCTGGACGGATAATATCCGCATTCTGGAAGAGCTGGAGCATGAAGGGCTGATGCCCGTCGAAGATGCCGGCCTGTTGCGTGAAGCGTATAAAGCGTACCGTTCCGCCGCCCACCGGCAGGCCTTGCAGAAAGACCCCGGGGTGATTCCGGGCGACCAGTTCGCAGACGAGCGGCAGCAGGTCATGCGGATCTGGCGTGAGCTGGGGCTAAGCTGAAACGGGATATTTGATACGCCAATATCCCCTGTAGGAGCGAGCTTGCTCGCGATGGTCGTTAACGATAACGCGGCGAGCCTGACACCCCGCGGAGTTCTCGGGTTCATCGCGAGCAAGCTCGCTCCTACAGTAGATTTGCGTTGTTCTGTAGAATTTTCGAGGCGGGGAGGCGTAGGCCTCCCCGGTTCGTTTATGGAAACCACATGAAAATTCTGATCGTTGGGCCCAGTTGGGTCGGTGACATGGTGATGGCGCAGACACTGTTCCAGTGTCTGAAACAACGCCACCCGCAATGCGAAATCGACGTGCTGGCCCCCGAGTGGAGCCGGCCGATTCTTGAGCGTATGCCCGAAGTTCGCCAGGCCTTGAGCTTTCCGCTCGGTCACGGTGTGCTGGAACTGGCGACGCGTCGGCGCATCGGCAAATCCCTGGCCGGCCAGTACGACCAGGCGATCCTGTTGCCCAATTCCCTGAAGTCGGCGCTGGTGCCGTTCTTTGCCGGCATCCCGAAGCGCACCGGCTGGCGTGGCGAGTTTCGCTATGGCCTGCTCAATGACGTGCGCACGCTGGATAAGGATCGTTACCCGCTGATGATCGAGCGCTTCATGGCCTTGGCGTTCGAGCCGGACGTTGAGCTGCCAAAGCCGTATCCGCGTCCGAGCCTGCAGATCGACCCGGTCACCCGCGAGGCGGCACTGGCCAAATTCGGCCTGACCCTCGACCGTCCGGTGTTGGCCCTGTGCCCTGGTGCCGAGTTTGGCGAGTCCAAGCGCTGGCCGTCCGAGCATTACGCCAAGGTTGCCGAAGCGAAGATCCGCGAAGGCTGGCAAGTCTGGCTGTTCGGATCGAAAAACGACCATGCCGTGGGCGAAGACATCCGCGCGCGGCTGATTCCCGGTCTGCGTGAAGAGTCTGTGAACCTCAGTGGCGGCACCTCGCTGGCCGAAGCCATCGACCTGATGTCCTGTGCAGATTCTGTGGTGTCCAACGACTCCGGCCTGATGCACGTCGCCGCCGCGCTGAACCGCCCGCTGGTCGCGGTCTACGGTTCGACGTCGCCGGGTTTCACGCCACCGCTGGCCGAGCATGTCGAAATCGTACGCCTGGGCATCGAGTGCAGTCCGTGCTTCGATCGCACCTGCCGTTTCGGTCATTACAACTGCCTGCGCCAGCTCATGCCGCAGGCCGTGAACGAAGCCTTGCAGCGGTTGCAAGGCACTGTGGTCGAGGTCAAATAGCTTGCGGGTTCTGTTGATCAAGACTTCTTCGCTGGGCGACGTCATTCACGCGTTACCGGCGTTGACCGATGCGGCGCGGGCGATTCCCGGCATCAAATTCGACTGGGTGGTGGAAGAAGGCTTTGCCGAGATCCCGACCTGGCATCCGGCGGTGGGCAAGGTGATTCCGGTGGCGATCCGTCGCTGGCGCAAAAACATCTGGCAGACCATCAAGAGCGGCGAGTGGAAGCGCTTCAAGCAAAGCGTGCGCGCCACCCAATATGACTTGGTGATAGACGCCCAGGGCTTGCTGAAAAGCGCCTGGCTGACCCGTTACGTCAAGGCTCCAGTGGCCGGCCTCGATAAAAGCTCCGCACGCGAGCCCATTGCTGCGCGCTTTTATGATCGACGTCTGGCCGTTGCCCGTGGGCAGCACGCGGTGGAGCGAGTGCGTCAGTTGTTCGCCATTGCGTTGGGCTATGACTTGCCCAAAGGTCTGGGCGACTACGGACTGAATATCGAGCGCCTGGTGGAGTTGCCGCGCAAGAATCCTTACGTGGTGTTTTTGCACGGCACCACCTGGGACACCAAGCACTGGCCCGAAGCCTACTGGCGCGAGCTGACCGAACGGGTCGGCTACCTTGGCGTCGGGGTGAAGTTGCCCTGGGGCAATGCCCTGGAGAAAGCCCGGGCCGAGCGTATCGCCGCGGGTTTCAAGCACGCCGAAGTGCTGCCAAAACTGAACCTGGCGGGTGTCGGCAAGGTGCTGGCCGGCGCGCAAGCCTGCGTGGCGGTCGACACCGGTCTTGGTCATCTGGCCGCCGCGCTGGATGTGCCGACGTTGTCGCTGTTCGGCCCGACCAACCCGGGCCTGACAGGCGCTTATGGCAAGGTGCAGATTCACATGGCCAGCGACTTCCCTTGTGCGCCGTGCCTGCAAAAGAAATGCACTTATCAGCCGACGGCTGAAGATGCCCGTCAATTTGACCTGAAACGCGAGTGGCCGTTGTGCTTCACGCGTCTGAATCCCGAGCGTGTCGCCAGCCGACTGAGCACGTTGTTAATGGCTGAGGAGTTGCGCTGATGCAATTGGCATTTGTCCTGTACAAATATTTCCCGTTCGGCGGCTTGCAGCGCGACTTCATGCGAATCGCCCTGGAGTGCCAGAAGCGTGGTCATCAGATTCGCGTCTACACGCTGATCTGGGAGGGTGACGTGCCGCCGGGTTTCGAAGTGCTGGTGGCGCCGGTCAAGGCGTTCTTCAACCATCGCCGCAATGAGAAGCTCAGCGAATGGATGGCGGCGGACCTGGCCAAGCGCCCGGTCGACCGCCTGATCGGCTTCAACAAGATGCCGGGCCTGGACGTCTACTACGCCGCCGACGGCTGCTTCGAAGACAAGGCGCAGAACCTGCGCAACTCGCTGTATCGCCGTTGGGGCCGCTATCGCCACTTCGCCGAATACGAGCGGGCGGTGTTCGCCAGGGACGCCAAGACTGAAGTGTTGATGATTTCCGAGGTCCAGCAGCCGCTGTTCATCAAGCATTACGACACGCCGCTGGAGCGTTTCCACCTGCTGCCACCGGGTATCGCCCAGGACCGTCGCCGACCGGCGGATGCCGATGAAATTCGCTCCGGGTTCCGCGCTGAATTCGATCTCAAGGACGACGAACTGCTGCTGGTGCAGATTGGCTCCGGGTTCAAGACCAAGGGCGTGGACCGTAGCCTCAAGGCACTGGCGGCATTGCCTGCCGAGTTGAGGAAACGCACCCGGCTGTTTGTAATTGGCCAGGATGACCCCAAATTATTCCAGATGCAGAGTGCGACATTAGGGCTGGGCGACAACGTCACGTTCCTCAAGGGGCGCAGTGATATCCCGCGTTTCCTGCTGGGGGCCGATCTGTTGATCCACCCGGCGTACAACGAAAATACCGGCACCGTGCTGCTCGAAGCGCTGGTGGCTGGCCTGCCGGTGCTGGTGAGCGCGGTGTGCGGGTACGCCCATTACATTGCCGAGGCCGACGCCGGCCTGGTGCTGGACGAACCGTTCGATCAGGCACAGCTGACGCAGTACCTGACCGGCATGTTGAACGACGCTCAAGCAAGGGCGGCCTGGAGCCGCAATGGTCTGGCCTACGCTGAGACGGCCGATCTCTACAGCATGCCGCAGCACGCGGCCGATGTGATTCTGGCGGAGCACGCTTAAATGAAGTTGATGCTGGCTGAACCGTTCAAGAGCCTCTGGGCCGGACGCGACCCGTTCGCCGAAGTCGAGGGGCTCAAGGGCGAGGTGTACCGCGAGCTGGAAGCGCGCCGGACTTTACGCACGGAAGTCGATGGCAACGGATTTTTCGTGAAAATCCACCGTGGCATCGGCTGGGGCGAAATTTTCAAGAACCTGCTCACTGCCAAGCTTCCGGTATTGGGGGCCGGTCAGGAGTGGCAGGCCATTCAGCGCCTGCAGCAAGTTGGCGTGCCGACCATGACCGCCGTCGCGTATGGCGAGAAGGGCAGCAACCCGGCCGACCAGCACTCGTTCATCGTCACCGAGGAGCTCGCGCCCACGGTCAGTCTCGAAGATTTCAGTATCAACTGGATCAAGCAGCCACCGGAGCCAAAACTCAAGCGCGCGCTGATTGCCGAAGTCGCACGCATGACCGGCATGATGCACCGCGCCGGGGTCAACCACCGCGACTGCTACATCTGCCACTTCCTGCTGCACACCGACAAACCGGTGACCTCGGACGACTTCAAGCTCTCGGTGATCGACCTGCACCGCGCCCAGACCCGCCCGGCGATCACCTCGCGCTGGCGCAACAAGGATCTGGCAGCCCTGTACTTTTCCGCGCTGGACATCGGCCTGACCCGCCGCGACAAGCTGCGTTTCCTCAAGGGCTATTTCCAGCAGCCGCTGCGTCAGATCCTGATTGAAGAGGCGTCTTTGCTGGCATGGCTCGATGGCAAGGCCAACAAGCTCTACGAGCGTAAACAGCGATACGGGGATGCGCTCTGATGTCGGGTTGGAAACTGGAACCGGCCTACAGCGAACTGGCCGATGACTTTGGCAGCCTCGAGGCTGTGTTTGCGCTGCAAGGCGAGCGTTTGACCAGCGATCTGCTTTCGGAGGTCATCCGGGTCGAGCGCAATGGCGTCAACTATTACGTCAAGCGCTACGTGGGTGCTGGCAAAGGCTTGCGGCGTTACCTGGGCAAGCCTCGGGTGAAGATGGAGTGGCAGAACCTCAAGCGCTTCGCCAAGTGGGGCATCCCCACTGCCGAAGTGGTGGCCTGGGGGCTGGAGCGGCGCGGTGCGGCCTACGCTCGCGGCGCGATGATTACCCGGGAACTGCCGCGTACCGAAGACTTGTCGGCACTGGCCGAGCGACGCGACCCGAAATTGTCGGATCGCGCCTGGGTCGATACCGTCAGTCGTCAGCTAGCCCAATACACCCGGACCATGCACGACCACCGCTTCACCCATAATGATTTGAAGTGGCGCAACCTGCTGATCGACGATGAGGCTCGAGTGTTTTTGATCGATTGCCCCAACGGCGATTTCTGGCGCGGTTTCTGGCTCAAGTACCGTATTACCAAGGATCTGGCGTGCCTGGACAAGGTCGCCAAGTATCAACTGTCGGCGACCCAGCGCCTGCGCTTTTACCTGCAATACCGCAACCGGACCCGGCTCAACGCTGCGGACAAAAAACGCATCCGGCATGTGGTGAGATTTTTCGAGGGGCGCGAATGACTGATTTTCTGGCCGCTGAAGACCGTGCACTGCTTGAGCGCCACGGCCTCGGCACATTCGAAGCACTCTGGGCCAAGCAACTCGATGCGGTGGACGAACCCAACACCGGTCGCGGCGGCTGGAGCAGCGTGTTTCGGCTGGATCTGGAAGGTCATGGTTTCTACCTCAAGCGCCAAAGCAACTATCTGACCCGCACGTTGCGCGCTCCGTTTGGCGAGCCGAGTTTCGCTCGCGAGTTTCGCAACATCTCCCGTTACCGGAAAATGGGCATACCGGCACTGGAAGCGGTGTTCTACGGGGAGCGCAAGGTCGATGGAGAAGTCCGCGCGATCCTGATGACCCGTGCCCTGGACGGCTGGGACGACCTCGACTCGCTGTTGCAGCGCTGGGCTGAATTGAGCCCTGAGCAGCACTCGGAAATCCTCAAGGCCAGTGGCGAACTTGCCCGGCAGCTGCACGCTGCACGCCAGGTGCATGGGTGCTTCTATCCCAAGCACATTTTCATGCGCGCCACCGGCAACGGCTATCAGGCTCAATTGATCGACCTGGAAAAGACCCGACCACTGCTGTATGGGCAGCGTGACCGAATCAAGGACCTGGAACCGTTGACGCGCCGCGCGCCCGAGTGGAGCGAGTCGCAACTGCGGCAATTGCTGGCCGCCTATCTGGATCAACCTCAGGACAGCTCGTTGATCGACAGCTGGCTGGGGCGTTTGACGACGCGGCGCAGCCAAAAGGGACCACGCTGATGCGTTTATCCAAGTTGAAGTCCGTCGGCCGCAATCCGGCATTGCCGCTGAGCGTTTCGCTGGCCGATGCCGCCGGCCCTGCCGATCTGCAACTGCTGAGCCTCTTGCGGGTGTTGCCGGGGCAGCGTTATGTCGGTGCCGGCGTCTGGCGTGGCCGGCCGGTGTTGGCCAAATTGCTGGTCGGCAGCAAGGCTGCGCGGCACTTCCAGCGGGAGCTGGATGGCGTGCGCTTGCTTGCCGCTCAAGGATTGACCACGCCGCAGCTGTTGGCCGATGGCCTGAAAGAAGGCGAGGGTGGTTGGCTGCTGTTCGAGTTTCTGGAGGGCGCCGAAAGCCTTGGTGATACCTGGAAACAGGTTGAGCAGCAACCGGTTCTGTTCGATGGGCAAGGGGCAGTGCTGGCCGAGGCGTTAGGCGCGATCGGTCAGATGCACCGCAAAGGTCTGTGGCAGGAGGACCTGCACCTGGACAACCTGCTGCGTCAGCGTGGTCGCCTGTACTTGATCGACGGCGCCGGGATTTGCTCCGAAACGCCGGGACAGCCGCTGTCCCGGCAGAAGGTCCTGGAAAACCTCGGGGTGTTCTTCGCCCAGTTGCCGAAGTCGATTGAGCCCTTCATTGAAGAATTGCTGGTGTATTACCTGCTGAGCAACGGCGAACACGCCCTGCCCATGGAAGTGTTGCAGAAGCAGATCGACAAGGTCCGCAGCTGGCGCCTCAAGGACTTCCTGATCAAGGTCGGTCGCGAGTGCACGCTGTTCAGCGTCCAGCGCGGGGCCTTCGGATTGCGGGCGATTCGCCGCGAGGAAGAGCCGTCGATGGTGCCGGTGCTGGAGCATGCCGATGCCTTGCTCGATCAGGGGCATCTGTACAAGACCGGGGGCGCGGCGAGCGTCGGTAAGGTCGAGGTGGATGGCCGCACGCTGGTGATCAAACGCTACAACATCAAAGGCTTCGCCCACTGGCTCAAACGCTTCTGGCGCCCGAGCCGGGCCTGGCATTCGTGGCGCGAAGGCAACCGCCTGGCGTTCCTCGGGATCGCCACGCCCAAGCCGCTGGCGTTGCTGGAAACGCGTTTTCTGTGGCTGCGCAGCCGGGCGTACCTGATCACCGAGTATCTGGCGGGGCCGGACATCATCGAACGTTTTGCGCCGTATGTTGAAAGCGGTGCTGCACCGGAAGCCGAGCTGGCGGCGCTGGATCATTTGTTTGCCGAGCTGATTCGCGAACGCATCAGCCATGGCGACTTCAAGGGGCATAACCTGTTCTGGCAGCAGGATCGCTGGGCGCTGATCGATCTCGATTCGATGTGCCAGCACAGCTCCCTTGGCAGTTTCGCCCCGGCGTATGCAAGGGATCGCGCGCGGTTCATGCGCAACTGGCCTGAAGGCAGCGCCCTTTACCAGGTCATCGATCAGCGGTTGCCCAAGGACATCTCCAGCGCGGCCTGAATCCTTTTCGCGAGCAAGCTCGCTCCCACAAGGATTGTTGGTGAACACAAAACCTGTGAACACCTCAGTTCAAATGTGGGAGCAAGCTTGCTCGCGATGAGGTCGGAACTGCCAACCGAGAAAGCAAACAAGTTCTTGTGAACCGTCCTACGCGATCTTGGGAAGTCATGAACTGTGGCCCGAATCGCCCCGATGCTAGTTTGCCTGACGTTCTCGGAGGGCAGGCTGTGACGATCAAAATGGCAGTTTCAACGGGTGTTTTATCAGTGTCGCTAATGGGCTGCGGGACCGCCGCCACCGTCCTGCAGGATGACGCCCAGGCCGCGCAAGGGCTGCGTCGGCAGAAGACCTATTGCCAGTCCATCCCGCGAATCTACAGCGGCCTGGCTTACGACTTCTGCGTATTGAATGCACCGCCAGACCCTACGGGTATCCTTGTGCCGCTCGTATTGGTGGACCTGGCCGTGTCTGGCGCGCTGGACACCGTTGTCTTGCCGTACACGATTTACCGGCAAAGCGTGGACGGCAATATTTCCATCTATTGGCGACCTGCGCGCGGATAAAAATGCCGCGAGGTCCCCGCTGCAGTTGCTGGCCGTTTGCGGCTAGAGGCTTGCCGCTGCTTTTAAGCTATAATCCCGCCCTTTAGCTGTCTCTCGCCCCTTGCGAGGGCACATTAATTTTTGAGGCGCTTGCGCCTGCATGCAGACTAAAGAGGCTAGACCCCTGTGGCATTGACGATTCTTGGCCTGTCCGGCGCCCTTAGCCATGATCCTTCCGCAGCCCTGTACATCGACGGCAAGCTGGTCGCGGCGGCTGAAGAGGAACGCTTCGTACGCGATAAACATGCAAAGAACCGCATGCCTTACGAGTCGGCGAAGTTCTGCCTGGAACAGGCTGGCATCAAGCCGTCCGACGTTGACGTGGTAGCGATTCCATTCGCACCGATCAGCCTGTTCGGCAAGGCCCGCTGGCAGTACGCCAAGCGTTACTGGTATGCCCCGGACCGTGCACTCGACGCGATCCTGATGGGCAACCGTCGCTACAAGCGTTATCGCAACAAGATCGTCTGGTGCCTGGAGCAACTGGGTTTTGATCCGAAGAAGATCAAGATCGAGCCGGTCGAACACCACCTGGCCCACGCCTCCAGCGCTTATCACTGTTCCGGTTTCAAAGAGAAAACCGCGATCCTCGGTATCGACGGCAAAGGCGAGTACGCCACGACCTTCTTTGGTTACGGCCAAAACGGCAAGATCCACAAGATCAAGGAATTCTTCGATCCGGACTCCCTCGGCGGCCTGTACGGCGCGATCACCGAGTTCCTCGGTTTCGATATGCTTGACGGTGAGTTCAAGGTCATGGGCATGGCGCCGTATGGCGATGCCAGCAAATACGATTTTTCGCGCCTGGCTTCGTTCGAAAACGGCGAGCTGGTGATCAACACCGACTACGCCAACGTTATCGGTCTGCGTCGTTACAAAGAGAAGGGCAAGGGTTACTACTTCTCGCCGAAGCTGATCGAGTGGCTGGGTCCCAAGCGCGAAGGCGATATCGCCGACGAGCCTTACATCCACTACGCTGCGAGCATTCAAGCGCTGTTCGAAAAAATTGCGCTGCAGATGATCGACTACTACTTGGGCGACGTGCTCAAGGAAACCGGCAAACTGGCCTACGCCGGTGGCTGTGCGTTGAACGTCAAGCTCAACCAGAAAATCATCGCTCGCGACGACGTCAAGGAGCTGTTTGTTCAGCCTGCCTCCGGCGACGCCGGTACCGCAGTGGGCGCGGCAGCCTATGTGTCCCACGCCCGTGGCGTACCGGTCGAGAAGATGGAACACGTCTACCTCGGCCCGTCGTACAGCAACGAAGACGTGATCGCCGCGTGCGCCCGTCACGAGAACAAGCCGACCTGGCGCAAGCTCGACAACATGCCGGAGCAGATCGCCAAAATCATGGTCGATGGCAACCCGGTGGCCTGGTTCCAGGGCCGCATGGAGTTTGGTCCGCGCGCCTTGGGCGGTCGTTCGATCATCGGTTGCCCGAGCATTGCGGGCGTGGCTGACCGGATCAACCACCAGATCAAGTTCCGCGAGCGCTGGAGGCCTTTCTGCCCATCGATGCTCGACACTGTCGCTCCACAGATGATCAAGATCGATCACCCGGCCCCGTTCATGACCTTCACCTTCGAAGTGGCTGAAGAGTGGAAAACCCGCGTGCCGGAAGTCGTCCACGAAGACGGCACTTCCCGCGCCCAGGTGCTCAAGCGCGAATACAACCCGCGCTACTACGACATGATGAAAGCGCTGGAAGTGCTCACCGGCAACGGCGTATCGCTCAACACCTCGCTCAACCGTCGCGGCGAACCGATGATCTGCTCGCCGACCGACGCCTTGAACATGTTCTTCGGTTCGGATCTACAGTATCTGATCATGGAAGACATCCTGGTGGTCAAAGAGGGCGCGAACGCCTATGACACGTTCGGCTGAACGCCATGTGCTGCAGTTCTGCCACGGCTATGACGGGCCGTTCCTGGACTGCGCACGGCAGTACGCCAGCCTGTTCGCGGGGACCGGTTATCGAGTGACCACGGTGTTTCTCACCGGGGTTGCCGATGCCGAAGTCGCCGCGGGTTGTGCTTGCGATGAAGTGCTGTTCATGGAGTACAGCTCCAAGGCCATTCGCGGCCTGAAGCTGGGCGCCATCGGCGATCTGCGCAAGATCGCCGCGTCGCGCAACTTCAGTTTCTGCATCGCTCATCGCTTCAAGCCGATCTATATCGCCTTGCTCGGTACGTCGTTGCCGGTGATTGGCGTGCATCACGCTTTTGACGATTACAAGCGTGGCAGCCGCAAACTGTTCGCGCATATCTTTCGCAAGCGTCTGAGTCTGCTCGGTGTGTCCGACGCGGTGCGCGACGACATGCGCCAATGCCTGCCGAAGTGGCCGGCTTCGCGGATCCAGACCTTGTACAACCGTATCGACGTGGACACCTTGCAGGCGACCCAGGTGTCGGCTCGCGAGGCCCGGGAAACCCTCGGTTTGGCGGCGGATGCGTGGATCATCGGCAACGTCGGACGGCTGCATCCCGACAAGGACCAGGCCACGCTGTTGCAGGGTTTCGCCGAGGCGTTGCCGGGGTTGCCGGCCAACAGCCAGTTGGTGATTCTCGGTAAGGGGCGTCTGGAGGAAAACCTCAAGGCTCAAGCCCGGGAGCTGGGTATCGGTGACCGGGTGCTGTTTCTCGGTCAGGTACCGGATGCGCGCAACTACTTCCGGGCCTTCGATGTGTTTGCCCTGAGCTCTGATCACGAACCGTTCGGCATGGTGCTGCTGGAGGCCATGGCCGCTGGTGTACCTTTGCTCGCAACGGCGTGCGGCGGAGCGAAAGAAGTGGTCGAAAGCGTGGGCATCCTGTTCCCGTTGGGTGATGCCGAGCGTCTGGCCCAAGGGCTGCAACATCTGGCTGGCATGGATGATCAGCAACGCCGACAGTGTGCCGAGTTGATGCTCGAGCGCTTGCACGAACGCTTCTCCGATTGCGCGGTACGCGATGCTTTCTGGCATTTGCCGCACGTTACCGAACTGGCACAGAGGGGCTGATGCTCAACCGATTTCAAGGCTGGCGCGAGCGTGGCTGGGCGGTAGTCGACGCCTCGACTTACGCCGAAACCTGGCAGCGTTATGGCGGCAGCGTCGCAACTCATCCGATGGTGGTCGAGCGGCTGGCGAAACTGGCCGAGATTCCGGTGCGTTACCTGGCCTGGGTCCAGGGTGACGAGGTCAAGGCGGCGATCCCGACCTGGGGGCGCGACCTGGCCTTGTCCAAGGACGTGCTCAAGCGTCGCGGCAAAAAGGGCTTGTTCGACCTTGGCAACGCCGAGATCATCCTGCCCGCCGCTGCCGATACCCAGGCGCCTTTGCGCCATCGCGCGCGGTATCTGTCGGCGCTGAACGAAGGCCGTTTCACTGGCATCAGGTTGCAAGCCGAACAACTGGCCATGGCCCGTACCCCCGAAGAGCTGTCGAAAAAATTTCGCTATAACCAGCGCCGCGAATTGCGTTTGCTGGAAGAGGCCGGTGGCGTGGTGCGGCCGGTGTCCGAGTTTTCCAGCATCGATCTGGCGGCGATTTATTGCGACCTGTTCCAGCGCCGCTGGGGCTTCCCGGCGACGGGTGCCGAACGCATGGCCGAGGTCATCGAGTTGCTGCGCGAGTTGTTGATCGGTTCGGTGATTTTCCTCAACGATGCGCCGATTGCGATTCAACTGGTGTACCGCGTCGAAACCTCGCAGTGGATCAGCGTCGAGTACATCAACGGCGGAGTCGATCCCGAGACTCGCGAGTTCAGCCCTGGCAGTGTGCTGAGTTTTCTCAATACGCAAAGCGCCTGGGAGCATGCCCGGGCGCAGGACAAACCGTTGCGCTTTTCCTTCGGTCGCGCCGACCGTGAATACAAGGATCGCTGGTGCAACCCTGTGCCGGTCTTCACCGTATGAGCCAAGCCATAAGCCGCAAACAGCAACTGCTCAAGCGCCACCGGCGCAATAAACGTATCGGCCTGTTGATTGCGCTGGTGCTGTTGATCGTCATGGGTGTGGCGGTGGCCTGGTGGTTGCCGCTGGTGCTGGCGGTTCTGGGCTGGATTGCCCACGAAGCCTGGTTTGCCGACCATCTGTTCTACTCAGCGAAAGACGATTACCAGTACAGCTTTCCCCCGTACACGCCACAGCCCAAGGTGCACCTGAGCGGTGAACACTTGCGGCTGGACGAGGGCGTGATGCTGGTCGACGACGCGACGCTGGTGTTGGCCCTGCGGGTAAAGAGCACCTGGCTGGGGCGTTTTATCGATCCGGTGGTGGAGTTGGCGGGTGGCGAAAACCCTGATCGACAAACCTTCGAACGGGGCGTAAACGGCCTGCGTTACCTCAATCTCAGTGGTCAGGCACAGGCGCTGTCGCGTGGTGACCTGCGCTTGCGCGGGCGCTTCTGTCGCGTGTTTGGTGAGCCCGTGCTGTGGGCGTTCGAGCATCCGGATTACCGGCGTCAGCGGGTGATGGTCATCGCCCCTCACGCCGATGACGCCGAATTGGCAGCCTACGGTTTGTACAGCCAGGCCGACGAAACCTGGATCGTCACGCTGACCGCCGGTGAAATCGAAGCCGAACACTATCGGCAGATGGGCCTGAACAAGGTCGATGCGGCCCGCTTGAAAGGCCGCCTGCGCACCTGGGACAGCATTGCCGTGCCACGTTGGGCCGGTGTGCCCGAGGCTCACTGCGTACAACTGGGTTACTTCTGTCTACAGTTGCCGAGCATGCAGGCTGCGCCTGCGGTGGCGGCGGGATCGCGGGAAGCGGATATGAGCGACATCCGTCTGTTCCGCCGGCTGAATCCTTTCGCACTGCCCGGCGATGTCGATGGCGCGCCGACCTGGAACAACCTGCTGGCGGATCTACGAGAGTTGTTGCTGCGGGCCCGGCCCGAGGTCATCGTCCTGCCGCATCCGACCCTGGATCCGCACCCCGATCATATCTGCGCCCAGGCGGCAGTCCTCGAAGCCTTGCAAGGCCTGGACTGGCAACCGACCACGCTATTGGGCTACGCCAACCACCTGCACGACAACGACCGCTGGCCGATGGGTGATACCGGTGATGGCATCGCCTTGCCGCCGGCCTTCGAACCGGCCCAACCGATGCAGCCTTATTGCCTGCCAATACCGCTGGAACAACAGCGAGACAAAGCCATGGCGTTGGGCATGATGCACGACCTGCAGCCGGCGATGCCGTTCAAGCGTCGCTTGCGTCGGTTGATCCAACGGTTGTTGGCCGGCCGCTTGCCGCCAACCTATGGCCAGAACGAATTCTTTCGCAAGGCCGTCCGGCGCCACGAGCTTTTGTGGTCCCTCAAGCACACACCAGGCAATGTTTCTCAGCGGGGAGAGTTATGAGTCAGCGGTCAAAGGTCCTGCAACTGCAGCCTGACTACAACGTCAAAGCCCATGATTTCGCCGACCTCGCGGAGCAAATCGTCAAGGCCCTGCCCAGTGAGCGCTATGAAGTGACTGCCGCGTTTTTGCGCGGCAAACCCGGGCCGGGCGAAGCGGTGAGCCGAGCCGACCGTTCGGTGTACTTCGAGTTTTCCGACAAGTCCCTCAAGGGCATGCGCCTGCGGGCCATGTGGCAGCTATACAAGTTCTGCCGTCGGGAAAAATTCGATGTGGTGATCTGCAACCGCTTCAAGCCGGTGAACATGATGCTGGCGCTCAACCGCTGGCTGAAAGTGCCTTTGTGCATCGGCATTTCCCACGGCTTTGGCGAGTACGACCGTTTTTACCGGCGCCGCCAGACCCAGCGCCTGATCGATCGTCACTGGCGCTTCGTTGGCGTGTCGCCTGCGGTGAAACAGTATCTGCTGGACTGTGACTGCGGCTTCACCGACCAGAATACCTACGCCATCACCAATGCCATCGACATCGAGCAAGCCGAAGGTCTGCAACACAGTCGTGAAAAGGCCCGAGAAATGTTGGGCATTGATCCGTCGGTGCGGCTGATCGGTGCGTTGGGGCGACTGGTGCCGGTCAAGGGCCATATCTATTTGCTGCAGGCCTTCGCGGCACTCAAGGACAAATACCCGAATACCCAACTGGCGATCATCGGTGCCGGCCGCGAAGAGTCGCGCCTGGCGGCGGAAATCGACCGCCTCGGTCTCAGCGGTCGCGCCCATTTGCTGGGGTTCAAGGAAATTGCCCTGCAGTACATTCGCGCTTTCGATATCTGGACCATGCCTTCCCTGGCCGAAGGTCTCGGGCTGGCGCTGCTTGAAGGCATGAGTGGGCATTTGCCGGTGATTGCCTCGAACGTGCCGGCCATGTTGCCGCTCATCGAGGGGGCCGGTGGCCTGGCGATTACGCCGAAGGATGTGCCGACGTTGCAGGCGGCGCTGGACACCTACCTCGGGCTGTCGGATAACGAGCTCAAGGCCAAGGGTGAGCAGGCCTTCCGTTATCTGCAGCAACACCATGACATCGAGGAGTTCCGTCGCGAATACCTCAATCTGATCGACTCCGGCCTGGAACAGGCCCGCAAGGAACAGCCATGAACGACGCGCAACCCATCGTCACGGTCATCATCGCGTCGTATAACCATGCCCCTTACATCGAGGAAAGCATTCTCAGCGTCCTCAACCAGACCTATCAGAACATCGAGTTGCTGGTGGTCGACGATGGCTCGAAAGATGACAGCGTCAAGCGGATCAAGGCGTTGCAGGTCATCCATGGTTTCGATTTCCGGGTGCAGGAAAACCAGGGGCTGACCAACACCCTCAATGGTGCTATTGCCCGGGCCAAGGGCAGCCTGATCGTGCCGTTCGGTTCGGATGACATCATGTTGCCGGAGCGAATCGCCACCCAGGTCGCGCATATGGATGGCAAACCCGAGGTCGGCATTTGCGCCGGTAACATCGAGTTGATCGATGCCGATGGCAATCTCTACCCCGAGAAGCGCCAGCGCCGGGATGTACCGTTCCGTCGCCTGGACTTCGACGACATGTTCCTGGAGCGCAAGCCCTATCCTCCGGCACCCACCCTGATGATCCGTCGCGAAGCGCTGGAGAAGGTGGGCGGATTCGACCCGACCATTCGCCTGGAAGACTTGCTGATTGAGCTGAAGGTGACCCATGCCGGTTACTTTATCGATGGTCTGAATGTGTTGATGGCGCGCTATCGCAAGCACGCCACCAACTCCTACAAGAACCACCGCTTCATGATCGACAGCATCCTGCGCACCTACGCACTCTTCAGCGATCACCCGCTGTATGACGAAGTGCGCTACAAATTTCTCAACTCCATGTTCCTCAAGACCGCCAACCGTGATCGCAAGCTGGCGCGGGAGCTGCTGGCGCAGATTCCGTTCAAGGCCTGGAACAAGAAAACCTGGCGCGGGCTGGGGCGGATGTACTTCTCGCGGCTGGAGAAAGACTGAGCCCCGGGCTGGACTCAAGGGGAGCGGGGCGGGATGTTGGGTGGCGATATGCCGCGACGATTGCTCAACGTTGTTGAGCCGTCTCCTCTAAAAACTCTTTCCTCGGCTTCCTGTTCTGGCGCAACCAGTGCAGGGTTTTCTTGCCGGCATTGATACCGGGCTTTTCGATGTACAGGTAAGTCAGGCTGCTGATGATGATCAGCAGGCAACTGCACACAGCCAGCAACGGCAGGAAAACCCAGGCTTGCCGGGCGTCAAGATGCAATAGCGGCGGCAGTCGCTGCACCAGTACCCAGAGCACGAAACCGTGCAGCAAATACGTGCTGTAGCTGATTTCCCCCAGCCAGCGAATGCTGCGTGGTCTCAGGGCGCCGAACAAGGTGTTGCCGGACGCCACGATCACAAAGAACAGTGAAAGCAGCAGCAGCGCTCCCAGGTTGAATGCCCGGTTGAACACCGTAAAGGCGATCGCCAATGCGAGCAGGGCGATGATGCCCGCCAGCGGAGACAGGCTCCAGGCGACCCATTGTGGACGGCGAACCCAGTACGCCGCAGCGATGCCGCCGAGGAAACTGGTCAGGAAGTGCTTCTTCAGCGAGTGCTCCCATCCGACCACCTGATAAAGGGTGTAGATGCCGATCAGGCACAGCACCGTCTGCATCCAGCCTCCGCGATAAATGAACACCATGGCGGCCAGTGGCAGGGCAAGGTAGAAAAACACCTCGTACCCCAGCGTCCAGGTGACGTTGGAGATCAGCATGCCGGTCTGGTGGTACTGGTTGACGTCTGGCCGGTCGAAGAACAGCCAGGCCAGGGTCTGGCCAATGAGTTGGGTGGCGGAATCCTTGAGTTCCCAGTCCTGCAAATAGAACACACAGACAAACACGGCCAACATCAGCGGCAGGTAGAGCGGGTAGAGGCGAAACAGCCGAGATACCGCAAATGCCAGCCAGTCGTGTTGCCGCCCGTGGGTGAGCAAGCGGTCCCAGAACAGAAAGCCGGTGATCATGAAAAAGAGGGCGACGCTGCCCTGGCCGAGCTGCGAGTAGAAGTTGCTCGGCGGAAAATCGGTCACGCCGGTTTGCAGAAAGATCCAGGTAATGATCGAGTGATGGACGAACACGCCGAAG
The DNA here is from genome assembly GCF_003050925.1 of Pseudomonas sp. GV085. GTDB lineage: Bacteria > Pseudomonadota > Gammaproteobacteria > Pseudomonadales > Pseudomonadaceae > Aquipseudomonas. The sequence continues at coordinate 88,750 of NZ_QAOV01000010.1, forward strand.
GCCAGATACCCGCGTAAGCCGTCGATGCCGGCAAAGCGGCTTTCGCCGCGATGCTCCAGCTGTCGGGTGAGTCTCGGCACGCTGCGCAACAGTAGCGCAGCAGTCGCGATGGCGAGCAGGTAGGCCGTCATCGCGATAAGCGGGTTGGTTTCTATCATCGGTGAGCCTGGGCCGGAGGACTCCCGGCCAGCACGTGCCTGTGCAAATTATCCACGTCGGCTTTCGAAGCCACCGCAGCGTATCCCTGAAGCAGCGCTTCGAAGTGATCCTCGAACAGCCAGTGCCGATCTGATGCGTAGCGCTGCATGTGGCGCAGATTGCGCCGACGCAGCGAAGGGCTCAACGATGAAGGGTAAATCCGCAGGTCGGCCAGGTCGATCAGGCCGAACTCGCCGTCCTCCAGCACCAGCACATTGCCCAAGTGCAGGGAGCGGAAATAGACCCCTTGCTGATGCAGTTGGGCCATGAATTTGCCGAAGCGCTCCACCAGTGCCTGGCGCACAGCCGGGGCGGTGATGCCTTGCAGGATCTGGCGCAGCGTGTTGCCCGGCAAGGGAGAGTAGTGCACAGCGGTGCTGCCGTCTTCGAACCGGTAAAGGTCGAGGATGTGCGGTGTCGGGATGCCCATGCTGCGCAGTTGCACGCTGTTGACGGCAAAACGATCGGAGTAGGGCGTGAAACTGCCCGAGGTGTACCAGCGGCGACGGCGGAACAGCTTGAGAAAGCTGCCATCGGTCAGGCGCAGGACTTTGGGGCCCAAACCATCTTCTTCGATGATCAGGGCATCGGCCGTCAGCTGTTGCAGGGCGCTTGGCGTCGCGGTCTTGATCGGTCTGTCCAGCAGGCGCCTGGCCCGTTGATTGATGCTCAATGCGGCAATCAGTGCCAACGGGATCCACAGCAGGAACCAGTGCTCCTTGGGGCGAGAGATAATCCCGCCACCTTCGGTCAGCCCCGCACCGATACCGAAGGCCAGCCAGGTCGAGGCAATGATGAACAGCGGTTGCACGCGATGGCGCCGGCTGCTGATGAAGCTCCACACAATGAAGAACAGCCATGGCAGCAGACCGATAATGCCGACGTAGTAGAGCACGCCCAGGGCGAAGCTATGAGGCTCCTGAAGGGGGGAGCCGGCGCCGGGGTCCAGGCTCAGTCCAGCGTTGTAGCCGTGCCCGATCCATGGGTGTTCAGCGATCCTGTCCAGGGCCATTTGCCAGAGTTCGATACGGAAGGAACTGCCTCTTTCGAAGATCTTGTCCGCAAACAACGCGAAAGTCGCCGTTTCGGCGATGACCATGGAACCAAGCATGAAGACCGACTGTCGATTCCAGCAGATGTAACTCAGCCACAGCGCGGCCAGCGTCAGTGCAACCAGTGGAGTCCTTGAGCCGGTGGCCAGGACGGCGGCGAACATGATCGCCATCGCCGGTATGCTCAACCAAAGTACCTGGTGTCGCTTGCAGGTCATGCTCAGGCTCAGCCAGTAGGTACAGAAAAAACCGAAAACGTGGGAGCTGAGCAGTGGGTTGTCGAACGCACCTACTCCGATCAGGCGCATTTCCGGTTGGTAGATCAGGCCGAACCTGTACAGGTTGTAGACAGTGGCGACCAGCGCCACGATCGCGGCGCAGAACAGCAGGGGCTGAATGATTTCGCTGCGATAGCGCACCAGCAGGTAGCAGCCGACGAACAGAAACAGGGTGTGCAATGGGGGTTTGAACTGACCGAAGTCGATGTCGCCGCCCGGTCCCCAGCGCAGACTGAGCAGTGCCCACGCCACAAACAGCAGGGCTGCAATGACGATCGGTTCGCGCAGCAGTTCTTTGCTGAACCGCGGACGCAGGCACAGCGCAATCAGTGCCGGAATACTGAACAGGCCATAGTAAAGCTTGTGATGCACACTGCGCCCAGGCAGGAAAAACAGCGCACAAAGCAGCAATAAATAACCGAGCGGAAGGATCCACAAACAAATGAAATCGAAGATTCTATTGGACGTGCTGTTCAAAGCGTTTGATTGCATGCTGAATAACTTATTCCTGAATTGAGCGAGCGTACCAAGGCAGGGACATCTGGTGGGTATTTGACGCGCCACAATACACAGACTGTATGCGATTGCCAGAACCCTGGGGAAGCTGTGCTAAAGTCAGCGTCCTTTTTATCGACATTCGCGTGATATGACCGACTCCAGTCTTAGTGCAAGCCCATCGAGCTTGAAAATCTACTTCCGTCTGCTCGGCTATGTCCGGCCGTACATCAGCCTGTTCCTGATCAGCATCGTCGGTTTTCTGATTTTCGCTTCGACGCAGCCAATGCTGGGCTACATCCTCAAGTACTTCGTCGACGGTCTGTCCAACCCAGAAGCGGCGCTGTTTCCAAGCGTGCCCTACCTGCGGGATCTGCAACTGCTGCAGGCGGTGCCGTTGTTGATCATCCTGATCGCTGCGTGGCAGGGATTGGGGTCGTACCTGGGCAACTACTTCCTGGCCAAGGTTTCCCTGGGCCTGGTCCATGACTTGCGGGTGCAGTTATTCAACAACCTGCTGGTGTTGCCAAACCGGTATTTCGACAAGCATAACTCGGGACACCTGATTTCACGTATCACCTTCAACGTGACCATGGTCACGGGGGCGGCAACGGATGCAATCAAGGTCGTAATTCGTGAAGGCATGACGGTGATCTTCCTGTTTGCCTCGCTGTTGTTCATGAACTGGCGCCTGACGCTGGTCATGGTCGCCATCCTGCCGCTGATCGCCATCATGGTGCGCACCGCCAGCAAGAAATTCCGCAAGCAGAGCAAGAAAATCCAGCTGGCCATGGGAGACGTGACGCATGTGGCGTCCGAAACCATCCAGGGTTATCGCGTGGTGCGCAGCTTCGGTGGTGAAGCCTATGAAGAGAAACGCTTCTTCGACGCCAGCCAGGGCAACACTGACAAGCAATTGCGCATGACCCGCACCGGCGCCATCTACACGCCGCTGCTGCAATTGGTGATCTATACCGCCATGGCCGTGCTGATGTTCCTGGTGCTGTTCCTGCGTGGCGATGCGTCAGCCGGCGACATGGTGGCCTACATCACCCTGGCCGGCCTGCTGCCCAAGCCGATTCGCCAGTTGTCCGAAGTCAGCTCGACCATCCAGAAGGGGGTGGCCGGCGCTGAAAGTATCTTCGAGCAACTGGATGTCGAGCCTGAAGTCGATACCGGCACCGTCGAGCGCGATGCCGTCAGCGGTCGCCTGGACGTGCGCAACCTCAGCTTCACCTACCCTGATACCGAGCGTCAGGTGCTCAATGACATCAGTTTCTCGGTCGAGCCCGGGCAAATGGTGGCGTTGGTGGGACGTTCGGGCAGCGGCAAGTCGACCCTGGCCAATCTGATTCCGCGTTTCTATCACCACGACAAGGGCGAAATCCTCATCGATGGCGTCGAAGTGGAGCAGTACAAGCTGTTGAACCTGCGTCGGCATATCGCCCAGGTGACTCAGCACGTGACACTGTTCAGCGATACCGTGGCCAACAACATCGCCTATGGCGACCTGGCTGGCGCACCCCGTGAAGACATTGAAAAGGCGGCCAAGGATGCCTATGCAATGGACTTCATTGCTCAGTTGCCTGAAGGCCTGGATACCCAGGTCGGGGAAAACGGCGTGCTGCTGTCCGGTGGTCAGCGCCAGCGCCTGGCGATTGCCCGGGCGCTGTTGAAGAATGCTCCGCTGCTGATTCTCGATGAGGCGACCTCGGCACTCGATACCGAGTCCGAGCGGCATATTCAGGCCGCCCTGGATCAGGTCATGAAAGGTCGCACCACGCTGGTGATCGCTCATCGCCTGTCGACGATCGAGAAGGCCGACCTGATCCTGGTCATGGATCAGGGGAAAATCGTCGAGCGCGGCACCCATGAGCAACTGCTGGCGCAAAACGGCTACTACTCGCGCCTCAACGCGATGGGCCTCGACGCCCCGGCCGAAGACATCGCCTGACCCCGAAAGGGCGAGCCTGGCTCGCCCTTTCGCACACCTGACGTGCAACGCGTCTGGTGATTTGTATCCAGACCTTTACGCTTCTTGCCCGATCAAGGACTTCACCGCTATAGACAGTCCCTACGAGGCGCCGCTGCATGCCGAGTGCGAAATCGATGCGCAAGCGATGGGGATGAGCGATACGTGTCGTCGTCTGGCGGATCTGCTGCTCAAAAAATGAGCAAGAAAGCCCCGCGAATCATCCGCTTGCAGCCACCACACAAGCCGACGCCAACCCTGTGCTAATATCGCGCCCCTGTTCATTTTGTATGTGGGTTGCACCATGAAGTTGTCCATGCCGCGATTCGATCAAGCCCCTGTCTTGGTAGTCGGCGATGTCATGCTCGACCGTTACTGGCATGGTGGTACCTCACGGATTTCTCCTGAGGCGCCGGTGCCGGTGGTCAAGGTCGATCACATCGAGGACCGTCCGGGCGGCGCTGCCAACGTTGCCTTGAACATTGCCGCCCTGGGGGCTCCGGCCTCGCTGGTCGGTGTCACCGGCGACGATGAAGCCGCCAACAGCCTGGTCAACAGCCTCAAGGGCGCTGGCGTGCGGGCCACCTTCCAGCGCATCGCGCACCAGCCGACCATCGTCAAGCTGCGGGTCATGAGCCGTCACCAGCAATTGCTGCGTATCGACTTCGAAGAACCTTTCGCCACTGATGCGCTGGCGCTGGTCGCGCAGGTCGATGAGTTGCTCGAAGGCATCAAGGTGCTGGTGCTGTCCGACTACGGCAAAGGTGCGCTGAAAAACCATCAGGCGCTGATCCAGGCCGCCCGTGCCCGTGGCATTCCGGTGCTGGCTGATCCCAAGGGCAAGGATTTCTCGATCTACCGCGGTGCGAGCCTGATCACGCCGAATCTCAACGAATTCGAAACCATCGTCGGTGGTTGCGCCGATGAGCACGAATTGGTGAGCAAGGGCGCGCAGCTGATGCACGACCTGGACCTCGGTGCTTTGTTGGTGACCCGTGGCGAGCACGGCATGACCTTGCTGCGTCCGGATCATCCGGCGCTGCACTTGCCGGCCCGGGCCCGTGAAGTGTTCGACGTGACCGGTGCTGGCGATACGGTGATTTCCACCCTGGCGGCCGCGATTGCCGCTGGCGAAGAGCTGCCTCACGCGGTGGCTCTGGCCAATCTGGCGGCCGGTATCGTGGTCGGCAAACTCGGTACGGCGGCCATCAGTGCGCCGGAACTGCGTCGTGCGATCCAGCGCGAGGAAGGTTCCGAGCGCGGTGTGCTAGGTCTTGAGCAACTGTTGCTGGCGGTCGACGATGCCCGCGCGCACAAAGAGCGGATCGTGTTCACCAACGGTTGCTTCGATATTCTGCACGCCGGTCATGTGACCTACCTCGAACAGGCGCGGGCCCAGGGCGATCGTTTGATCGTTGCGGTAAACGACGATGCATCGGTCAGCCGCCTGAAAGGGCCGGGCCGTCCGATCAACAGTGTCGACCGGCGCATGGCGGTGCTGGCCGGTCTGGGGGCGGTGGACTGGGTCATCAGTTTCCCGGAAGGCACTCCGGAAAACCTGCTGAGCGCGGTCAAGCCGGATGTGCTGGTCAAGGGTGGTGACTACGGGGTCGACCAGGTGGTCGGCGCGGACATCGTGACGGCCTACGGCGGCACCGTGAAAGTGCTGGGGCTGGTGGAAAACAGCTCGACCACCGCGATTGTCGAGAAGATCCGCAAGTCGTAGGAGCTGGCGTAGCCTGCGATCTTTTCCTGTAGCCCGGGGATCGTAAAATCAAAAGATCGCAGCCTGCGGCAGCTCCTACAGGAACACGCGTTCCAACGTAGGAGCTGCCGCAGGCTGCGATCTTTTACGTTTAAGAGCTGACCTTTTTTCTCGGCACGATCTTCTTCAGCAGTTGCTTGGCCTTACCGCGTAACAGCGCCAACCCCGAATCCTTCCCCGGAGGGGTCAAACCCTGCTGTCTCACCCAGTCCTTCCAGCGAATCCGCTCATCGCGCACCAACCAGCCTTCCTGTCGGGCAAAACTCTCGGCCAGGTACAGGCCGCGCGTGCTGGCCGGGTACAGTTGATCCTTTTTCAAGGTGTAGAGCTCAGCCAACGGGTGACCATCCTGCAAGGGCATCAAGTACAGATCGGGGCGCTTGCGGTCGAGGCGGGCGACGAGTTGATCGCCTTCCAGTCTTTCATCGACATGGAGCAGGCTCAGGGATTTGGCTTCCTTGGGAACGTCCAGGCGCAAGTCGTAAATCAACTGCAGTGACGCCGTTGGCAAATGCACGTAAGCCCGCGGGCGCTCTATCAGCATCAGGTTGGCGCAGCGTACCGGCCGCGCCGAGCCGGACAGTGGCGACAAGCGAAATGGCAGGGCTTCACGGTAATGCAGGGCGGCCGAGTAGGGCGTCGGCAGCCAGGTGTCATTGAACCGCCCACCGAGCCAGCCTTCCGGAGTCTCCAGCAGGCATTCTTCGGCAATTTCCTGGATCGCCGTGTGCAAGGGCAGGTTCAGCTCATGAGCCGGCACGTATCCGGAGATCAGCTTGAGCACCACATCGCCACGGTCCTGCCGGCGTTGGCGCACCAGCACCCAATAATCGCGATTCTGCCAATGCAGGGTCAGGCGCACCGAAACCCCGAGATTGGCCAGTTCCAGAGCAAACCGTTCGCTGTCGCCGACCGTCACCGGACGACGACGTTGCAGGGTCTGGGCGAAGTTCAGCGGCCTGCCGACGCTCTGATAAGCCAGGCCTTCGGGCGTCGCTTCGACGAATAACGGCAGGGTCTTGAAGTTGCTCGGGTTCTTTCTGATGAGCGTACGCGACATGTCGGCTCCTGCTTAAGGCCGCGTGGGCGGCGTCAGTGGCTACGTAGGACCTGGGCAACGGTCGCGACATTGTGGGCGAGGTGCAGCGGATTGATGGTCCCGACAATAGCACTGGCAACACCCGGATGTTCAAACAACAATTCGAAACTGGCGCGCACCGGATCTACGCCCGGACTCAGGCAGACATGACCACTGGCGAGGGCTTTCTTGACCAGAATGGCTTTGCCGTGTGCAGCAGCATAGTCAATCACGGCCTTCTCGTTTTGTTCGTTCAGATTGTAGGTGACCATCGCGCAGTCGCCTTGCTCCAGTGCCTTCAGGCCACCGTCGACGGTTTTGCCGGAAAAGCCGAAACCGCGAATCTTGCCTTCGGCCTTGAGCGCGGCAAGGGTCTCGTAGACTTCGCAGTCATTGAGGATCGCCAGGTCGTTACCATCGGAGTGCACCAGCACCAGGTCGATGAAGTCCGTTTCAAGACGTTGCAGGCTGCGTTCCACCGACATTCGAGTGTGTGCGGCGCTGAAATCGTGAAGGGACTGGCCGTCGGCAAACTCTTCACCGACCTTGCTGACAATCACCCAATCCTGACGCTGACCGCGCAGCAACGGGCCGAGGCGTTCTTCGCTGCGACCATAGGCCGGGGCGGTGTCGATCAGGTTGATGCCCAGGTCGCGGGCGAGTTTGAGCAGCATGCGAGCTTCAACGTCATCGGGAATCCGGAAGCCGTTGGGATACTTCACCCCTTGGTCGCGGCCCAGTTTCACCGTGCCCAGGCCCAAGGGTGAAACCACCAGGCCGGTACTGCCCAGCGGGCGATGCAGGTCGTGCAGGGTCGGTTGGCTCATGGCAGCAGTTGCTCCCAGGCAGGTACGCCCATCGGCGGCTTCGGCAGCTCAGGCAATGCTGCCAGGTGGCTTGGCTGGATACCGTCGCGGGTCAGGCTGGCGATCACGCGATCGGCGAAGTCCGGCGCCAGGGCGAGCTTGGTCGGCCAGCCCACCAGCAGTCGGCCTTCTTCTGCGAGAAACGCATTGTCGGGGCGGGTCAGGCCGGATTGCAGGGGTTCGGCGCGATCCACACGCAGGGTGGCCCAACGGACCGTGCTCAAGTCGATCCACGGCAGCAACTGGCCGAGTTCTTTCTGTGCGGTGGCGATCTGCTCGGCGGGCTCACGGGCCACACCTTCGGATTCCGCGATATCGCCGCCCAGGTACCAGACCCATTGGCCATCCGCCGCCGGGTGCGTGGTCACGGTGATGCGCGGTTTGGTGCCGCCACCCAGGCAATGGGCGTAAAGCGGTTTGAGGCTCGGCCCCTTGGCGATGATCATGTGCAACGGGCGGCGCTGCATGGCGGGCTGGCTCAGGCCCAGCGCTTCAAGCAATGCCGCCGTCCCGGCACCGGCGCTCAGGACGATGCGTTGGGCACGGATCTCGCGCTCGTCCACCTTCAGGCCGACCAGCACGCCGCCTTCCAGCAGCGGCTCGATCTTTTGCCCTGCGAGCAAGCCATCTCCGGCCAGGTCGGCCAGGCGCTGGATCAGGCTCGGCACGTCGACCACCAGTTCCGCCAGGCGATAGACCTTGCCCTTGAAGCGCTTGTCCTGCAGGGCCGGCGGCAATTGCTCGCCCTTGACCTGATCGACGCGACCGCGCACGGCCTTGCTGGCAAAGAAACTGGTGAGGTTGCCGGCGAGGGTGCCGGGGGACCAGAGGTAATGAGCTTCGGACAGCAGGCGCACGCCGGACAGATCCAGCTCGCCGTCACCGGCCAGGGCTTCGCGCCAGCGGCGCGGCATGTCGGCGATGGCTTCCGAGGCGCCGGTCAGGGCGCCATGCAGCGCGTATTTGGCGCCGCCGTGGATGATGCCCTGGGACTTCACGCTCTGCCCGCCACCGAGGCTGGCACTTTCCACCAGCACGGTCGAAAAACCCTGGCGGCGCAGGCGTGCATTCAGCCAGAGGCCGGCGACACCAGCGCCGACAATCAGAACGTCGGTGGAAATAACGGATGGCATTCGGCGACCTCTGTGTTCAAGACGAGGGCGCAGTATACAGACTCGAAGTGGAGGGGATTTACTGGATCAAGACGTGAGCACAAAACCTGTGGGAGCGAGCCTGCTCGCGATGGGGCCGCATCAGTCGATATCAATGTCGACTAATACACCGCTTTCGCGAGCTGGCTCGCTCCCACAGTGAAATGTGCTTCGGACTTAGTGGCCGGCCGACTTGGAGAAGAGCTGGATGACCACAACACCCAGCACAATCAACGCCATCCCCAGCATCGCCGGCACGTCCAGCTTCTGCCCGTAGATAAACAGCGCCGCGACGCTGACCATCACGATCCCCATGCCGGCCCACACAGCGTACGCCACACCCACCGGAACGCTGCGCACCACCAGGGTCAGCATCCAGAAGGCAATGCCGTAGCCGAGGATGACCAGCACCAGCGGCAGCGGGGTGCTGAGGCCCTTGACGGCTTTCATCGAAACAGTGGCAATCACTTCGGCGCAGATGGCAATGGCCAGGTAGTAGTAAGCGGTCATGGGTCAATCCTCGTGTGAAGTGTTGCTCTCTGAGGTCGGCATTCTAGTGATTCGCCAGATGCGGTAAAGTCATTACCTATCTGTTTAGAAGATGGGTTGAGCCATGAGCATGCAATGGAATCTGGAGCAGTTGCGGTTGTTTGTCAGCGTAGCGGAGCAGCGTTCGTTTTCTGCCGTGGCGCGGGATCAGCGCAAGGCGCAGTCGGCGGTCAGCAGTTCGATAGCGCTGCTGGAAGAAGACCTGGGTGTCAGCCTGTTCGACCGTAGCAGCGGGCGTCAACCGAAGCTCACTGAAGCCGGTACCGCTTTGCTGGACGAAGCACGGGAGGTGTTGCGCCAGTGCGAACGGCTCAACGGCCGGGCGCTGGCGATGATGCGCGGGCAGGAAGCGCGACTGCGTGTGGCGCAGGATGAAGCGATGCCGTATCAGCCGATCATCGAAAGCTTCGAGGCCCTGGCGGAAAAATTCCCCAGCCTTGAAGTGCAACTGACCAGCGCCGCCCAAGGCGATGTCGCGCGCAAGCTGGTGGAGCGGCGCGCCGATCTGGGGCTGCTGTTCTTTCACGATCAGATTCCCGAGGCACTTGAACGGCGGGTGCTGGGCAGCGTGGAAATGGTCACGGTGTGCGGCAAGGATCATCCGTTGGCGCGTAAAGGCGCAGTGGATAGCCAACAATTGGCGCAACATCGGCAGTTGCTGATGTCCACGGCGTCGAGCATTTACCCCGGCAGTGATCCCGCCAGCCCGCAAGTCTGGCGCGCCGACAGTTTCTATGTGATGGCCGAATGGCTGGTGCGTGGCCTCGGCTGGGCCTGGTTGCCACGCCACGTAGTGCAGTACCCGACTTATCAGAATCAGATGGTCGAACTGGTCAGCGAATGGACCCCGCCGGCCCTGGTGGTGGAACTGGTATGGCGTCGGGATGAGCCGCTCGGTCCTGCGGCGCGCTGGCTCGCCGAACGTTTTGCCGTGCACTTGCAGACGATTGGCGAAAAAAGCCGATAAACTCCGCCGCCATGAATAGAACTCTCTACACCGCGCTGTTTTATCTGGGGCTGCCATTGGTAGCGATTCGGCTGTGGCTGCGCGCGCGCAAGGCGCCGGCGTATGCCAAGCGCATCGGCGAGCGCTTTTCCTTCGCGATGCCGACGATGAAACCGGGCGGCATCTGGGTGCACGCCGTGTCGGTGGGCGAAAGCATTGCGGCTGCGCCAATGATCCGCGCCTTGCTGGCGCGTTATCCGAATCTGCCGATCACCGTTACCTGCATGACGCCGACCGGGTCGGAACGGATCCTGGCACTGTTCGCCAATGAGCCGCGCATCCAGCACTGCTATCTGCCTTACGATTTGCCGTGCGCCGCCCGGCGCTTCCTCGATCGGGTCCAGCCGAAACTGGCGGTGATCATGGAAACCGAACTGTGGCCCAACCATATCCATCAGTGTGCCAAACGCGGGATCCCCGTGGCGCTGGCCAATGCGCGGCTGTCCGAGCGTTCGGCCAAGGGCTATGGCCGGTTTCCCACGCTGACCCAGCCGATGCTGGCGGAGATGAGCCTGTTCGCAGTGCAGACCGAAGCCGAGGCGCAACGCTTGCGTAACCTGGGCGCCCGGACCGAAACAGTCCAGGTCACGGGCTCGATCAAGTTCGACCTGACCATCGACCCGCAACTGCTGGAGCGCGCCAGCCAATTGCGCGGGCAATGGCAGGCGCTGGAACGGCCGGTGTGGATCGCGGCCAGTACCCATGACGGCGAAGACGAGGTGGTGCTGGCGGCCCATCGTCAGTTGCTGGCCACTCATCCCGATGCCTTGCTGATTCTGGTACCGCGTCATCCGGAGCGCTTCAATTCGGTGTACGGGTTGTGCCTGCAACAAGGGTTTGCCACGGTCCGGCGTTCCAGCGGCGATGCGGTCGGCGCGAATACTTCAGTGCTGCTGGGCGACACCATGGGCGAGTTGCTGTTTCTCTATGCCCTGGCGGACAGTGCATTCGTCGGTGGCAGCCTGGTACCCAACGGCGGGCATAACCTGCTGGAGCCGGCGGCCCTCGCTAAGCCGGTATTGAGCGGGCCGCATCTTTTCAACTTCCTCGAAATCGCCGCGCAGTTGCGCAGTGCCGGGGCGTTGCAGGAAGTGGAGGATGCCGAAGGGCTGGCGGTGGCGGTGCAGCGGCTGTTCGAACTGCCGCGAGATGCGCAGCGCATGGCAGAGGCCGGGTTGAACGTGATGCGCACTAATCAAGGTGCGTTGCAGCGGTTGCTGGACGGGTTGGGGCGGTTGATCGAGCGTTAGACCGAGTTGTATTCATTCGCGAGCAGGCTCGCTCCCACACTCGAAACACTGTGGGAGCGAGCCTGCTCGCGAAGCTTTTGCTTTTACTGCTCCGGTCGCGCTTTCAATTGCTCAGCCGCAGCCTTGGCCAGATCCGGTGGCAGGAAATCCTTGTCCGGGTTGTAGTTCGGATTGAGCCAGCGTGCCAGGGTTTGCAGATCCCCCGGATTCAACGTGCCGGCCTGTTGCTTCAAGCGCAGGTTGTCGAGGATGTAGTCGTAGCGGGTGTTGTTGTAGTCGCGCACCGAGGTGTAGAGCTGGCGCTGCGCATCCAGCACGTCGACGATGTTTCGCGTACCCACCTGATAGCCGATTTCAGTCGCTTCCACCGCGCTCTGGTTGGAAATGATCGATTGCTTGCGCGCCTGTACCTGCTCGACATCGGTGTTCACCGCGCGGTGCAGGTCGCGGGTGTTTTCCACGATGCTGCGGCGCAGGGATTCGCGTTGCTGCTCGGTCTGGTCCAGCTGTGCATACGATTGACGCACTTGGGAGTTGATCAAGCCACCACTGTAGATCGGGATGTTCAGTTGCAGGCCAACGGTCGTTTGCTCGGCGTTGCCACCGAACGGCACGGCCTGGTTGTTCGGGTTGCTGAAGCCCAATGCGTCGTTGTCGCCTTTCTCGTACTTGGCTATCGCATCAACCGTTGGCAAGTGCCCGGACTTGCGCTGCTTGAGGGTTTGCTCGGCGGCGCTGACGGCATAGTTGCTGGCCAACAGATTGAGGTTCTGCCTGCCCGCCGTTTCGACCCAGGCCTTGGCGTCGTTCGGTATTGGCGGCAGGATCGGCAAGTTATGGCTGATGCCCCAGATCGAGTTGTACTGACGGTTGGTCAGGGTGATCAATGCTTCAAAGGCGTCGTCCACCTGGCGCTGCGCAACGATCCGGTTGGCACGTGCGGTGTCGTAGCTGGCTTGTGAGTTCAATACGTCGGTCTTGTCCGAGAGACCGACATCGAAACGCTCGTTGGATTGATCGAGCTGGCGTTTGAACGCCGCTTCTTCAGCCTTGGTCGAGGCCAGGTTGTCCTGGGTGCGCAGCACGTTGAAATAGCTGTCGGCGGTTTGCAGGATCAGGTTTTGCTCGGTCGCCGAGAGTTGCAGGGCGGCCTGTTCGTTGACTTCCTTGGCGGCCTGGAACTGGAACCAGCGATCAGCCCGGAACAGCGGCTGCGCCAAAGTGGCCTGGTAAGAATGAGCGTCGCGGTTGAGCGTGGCGGACGGCTGATCGAGATCCGTACGCACCTCGGAAATATTCGCGCCGGCCGAGAGGTTCGGCAGCAGCCCGGCGCGGGCCTGGGGTACGACTTCCTTCTGCGCGCCATATTGGGCGATGGCAGCCGCCAGATCGGCGTTGTTGTTGACGGCTTCCTGATAAACGCTGACCAGGTCCGTCTTGTTCGATAAGGGCGCATCTGCTGCCCAGGCCATTCCGTTGGACGCACAAGACACGGCAAGGGCCAGTGAGAGTTTGCGCAGCATAGACGATCCCTAGAATTGATATTACGAAGGTAATTTGAGCACCAAGGCTAAGGCCCTGCTTTGACAGCGTCAATGCCGGCTCAGCGTAGCGAGTGTAGTTGTGCATTGGGGCGGCAACAATCCTGATACTGCGTGTAATAACGCCATTCATCATGGTGTTTGCCGCGGGGTTGGCGTTCTTTGCCAGTTGTGTCTAGACTGGTCGGGTTCTTGTCGGGGTGCCTTGCTATGAGGCTGAGATCGAATAATTTCGGATCCCGTTGAACCTGATCAGGTTAGCGCCTGCGTAGGGAACAAGATTTCTCGTCACCCGGCGAGTCCTCTTGTGCTTCGTCCGGGATGTTGTTCGACAATCGAACACCCCTCGAGCATTGAGCACAGCACAGCTGGTTTTCCAGCATCCGTGCGCCCATTCGTTTACAGGTTCGCTCCGACAAAAAATCCACTGCCTGGATGTGTGTCTGGAGAGCCCGTGATGACTACAAAATCAAAAATCGCAACCAATCTGAGTGACTCGGCCAAGGTCGATCAGCAATCGGTTCAGCCGTTTACCCGCTCGCAAAAAATTTATGTCCAGGGCACTCGCCCGGACATCCTCGTGCCGATGCGCGAAATCAGCCTGGACGTGACCCCGACCGACTTCGGCGGCGAAATCAACGCGCCGGTAGTGGTGTACGACACCTCGGGCCCCTACACCGACCCCAATGTCATCATCGACGTGCGCAAAGGCTTGGCCGACGTGCGTTCGCCGTGGATCGAATCCCGTGGCGACACCGAACGTCTGTCCGGCTTGAGCTCCAACTTCGGCCAGGAGCGCCTTGCCGATCCGGAGCTGACCAAACTGCGTTTCGCCCACGTCAACAACCCGCGCCGCGCCAAGCCGGGTGCCAACGTCAGCCAGATGCACTACGCGCGCAAAGGCATCATCACCGCCGAGATGGAATACGTCGCCATCCGCGAAAACATGAAGCTGGAAGTGGCCCGCGCCGCCGGCCTGCTGGACCAGCAACACGCCGGCCATAGCTTCGGCGCCAGCGTACCGAAAATCATCACCCCTGAATTCGTCCGTGACGAAATCGCCCGCGGCCGCGCGATCATTCCGGCCAACATCAACCACACCGAACTGGAACCGATGATCATCGGCCGTAACTTCCTGGTGAAGATCAACGGCAACATCGGCAACAGTGCCCTGGGTTCGTCCATCGAAGAAGAAGTGGCGAAACTGACCTGGGGCATTCGCTGGGGTTCGGACACGGTCATGGACCTGTCCACCGGCAAGCACATCCACGAAACCCGCGAGTGGATCATCCGTAACTCGCCGGTGCCGATCGGTACCGTGCCGATCTACCAGGCCCTGGAAAAAGTCGGCGGCGCCGCTGAAGACCTGACCTGGGAGCTGTTCCGCGACACGCTGATCGAGCAGGCCGAGCAGGGCGTCGACTACTTCACCATCCACGCTGGCGTGCTGTTGCGCTACGTGCCGATGACCGCCAAGCGCGTGACCGGCATCGTCTCCCGCGGCGGTTCGATCATGGCCAAGTGGTGCCTGGCGCACCACAAAGAGAACTTCCTCTATACCCATTTCGAAGACATCTGCGAAATCATGAAGGCCTACGACGTCAGCTTCTCGCTGGGCGACGGCCTGCGTCCGGGCTCGATTGCCGACGCCAACGACGAAGCGCAGTTCGGCGAGCTGGAAACCCTCGGCGAGCTGACCAAGATTGCCTGGAAACACGACGTGCAGTGCATGATCGAAGGTCCGGGCCACGTGCCGATGCAGTTGATCAAAGAGAACATGGACAAGCAGCTTGAGTGCTGCGACGAGGCACCGTTCTACACCCTCGGCCCGCTGACCACCGACATCGCGCCGGGCTACGACCACATCACCTCCGGCATCGGTGCGGCGATGATCGGCTGGTTCGGTTGCGCCATGCTCTGCTACGTGACGCCGAAAGAGCACCTGGGCCTGCCGAACAAGGATGACGTGAAGACCGGGATCATCACGTACAAGATCGCCGCGCATGCCGCTGATCTGGCGAAGGGGCACCCGGGCGCACAGATCCGCGACAATGCCTTGAGCAAGGCGCGTTTCGAATTCCGTTGGGAAGACCAGTTCAACCTGGGCCTCGATCCGGACACTGCCCGCTCGTATCACGATGAAACCCTGCCGAAGGACTCGGCCAAGGTCGCGCATTTCTGCTCGATGTGCGGGCCGAAATTCTGCTCGATGAAGATCACTCAGGAAGTCCGCGAGTACGCGGCTAACCAACGGATCGAAGCGGTCGACGTGGATGTCGCCCAGGGCATGGCCGAACAGGCTGAACGCTTCAAGCAGGAAGGCAGTCAGCTGTATCAGAAAGTTTGATCTGACCTGAAAGGGTGGGGCCTGCACAGGCCCCATCGCCAGCAGGCTGGCTCCCACATTGGATCTGTGGCGTTCACATGTCCCCTGTGGGAGCCAGCCTGCTGGCGATAGCGATCTACACAACAACAAATGCCCCTCTGAGATAACACCCTTGAGCATTCAACCCAGCACTTATTCCCCTGACATCGCGGTGCCGACCGACAAACGTGTCTTCGGTGGCCGCGACCTGTTTTCGTTGTGGTTCTCCCTCGGCATCGGCCTGATGGTGTTGCAAACCGGTGCATTGCTCGCGCCAGGCCTGGGTCTGTCCGGTTCGTTGCTGGCGATTTTTCTCGGCACCCTGGTCGGCGTTCTACTGCTGGCGGCGGTCGGAGTGATTGGCAGCGACACCGGCCTGTCGTCGATGGCCGCGCTCAAGCTCAGCCTCGGTACCAAAGGCGCGAGCCTGCCGGCGGTGCTGAACCTGCTGCAACTGATCGGCTGGGGCTCGTTCGAAATCATCGTCATGCGCGATGCCGCCAGCCTGTTGGGCGCCAAAGCGTTCAGCGAAGGCAGTCTGCTGTCCAATCCATTGCTCTGGACGCTGTTCTTCGGCGCCCTGGCGACCCTGTTGGCGGTCAGTGGTCCGCTGACGTTCGTCCGGCAGATCCTGCGCAAATGGGGTATCTGGCTGCTGCTGGCCGCCTGCGCCTGGCTGACCTGGAACCTGTTCGCCAAGGCTGACCTGGCCGCATTGTGGGCCCAGGCCGGTGACGGTTCGATGCCGTTCGCTGTGGGTTTCGACATCGCCATTGCCATGCCGCTGTCGTGGTTGCCGCTGATCGCCGACTACTCGCGCTTCGGCAAGCGGGCGAAAAACGTCTTCGGTGGCACCGCCATCGGTTTCTTTATCGGTAATTTCTGGCTGATGAGCCTGGGCGTGGCCTACACCCTGGCGTTCGCGCCGAGCGGTGAAGTCAATGCCTTGCTGCTGGCGCTGGCCGGTGCCGGCTTGGGGATTCCGCTACTGCTGATTCTGCTGGATGAATCGGAAAATGCCTTTGCCGATATTCACTCGGCGGCGGTGTCCAGCGGGATTCTGTTGCGCGCCAAAGTCGAGCACCTGGCCCTGGCCATCGGCGTCATCTGCACGCTGATTGCCCTGCTGGCGCCGTTGGCCCAGTACCAGAACTTCCTGCTGCTGATCGGTTCGGTGTTTGCGCCGTTGTTCGGCGTGGTGCTGGTGGACCACTTCATCCTGCGCAAGCGTAGCGGCCAGGTGGCCTCGGCCGCATTGCGCTGGCCGGCGCTGCTCGCCTGGCTGGGCGGGGTCAGCACCTATCATTTGCTGGCCAACCTGTATCCGGATGTCGGCGCCACCCTGCCGGCACTGGTAGTGGCAGGGCTGCTGCAGCTTGTGCTGGACCGGGCCTTCAGTTACGGCCGGGAAACAGCTCGGGTTTGATGATGCCGTTCAGGCGAGGGTAGGGGATCTTCAGTTCGACATGGCCCAGCGCGTAAGGCGCGATGCTGCTGGTTTCGTACTTGAGGATCACTCCGCCGTAGGTCAGCGCCACGTTCCGGGTTTTCTGGAACGGCCAGCTCTTCACGAACTCCGGTTCCTGATCGAGCTTGGTGCTGATCAGCCAGCTGTTGTGCGCAACTTGCGCCGCTTTCCAGAACGCGTCCTCCTGCCCTGGCACCAGCATGTCCGACAACGTCAGCACTTTATGCTGCTGGCGCGAGTAGTTGATAAAGCCTCGCCCCGGCGTGCCATGGTCACCGCCGGTGTCCAGGTAGCTGGACAATTCGACGATCACCAAGCCGTCATGCTGCTCACGTACCTTCGCCTGCAGATAACTGCTGTTGTGTGGGCCGGCAGTGTGCAAAAACTCTTCGCGATAGGCCGCCAGGGTCGGTGCCACCGGGGAATCGGGCGAGGTGCGGGTCATTTGCAGCAGGCGTTTTTCAATGATGCCGTCCAATTGCGGCTCGGCCGGGAAGTGCAGGGTGTCGATGTTGACCAGCGGGCAATCCGGGTTGCTGCAACCGGGTTTGAGTTGCTCGGAGGCATCGCGGGTGGTTTCCAGCGGCGTCCGGTAGTTGGGCTGGAACAGACTCGCGCAAGCGCCCAGGGTCAGGGCGATAGCGGCCACGGAGGCGATTTTGAAAAACGACATGTGCGTCCTTTCTGAAACAGGGGAAGGCAAAAAGTTACCGGCTTCGACTCTCAACAAAGCAGTCAGTTCGCCACTAAGCTAATTAGAGTGGGTTTCGCCCTCACCGTCCATCCCGCTGACTGGAAAGGGCTGCATCAAACATCACGGGCGCGTTAGGATGGCGCGAAGTCGAGGCCCAGGAAAAAAAGCAGCCTCGAACAGGGTTTGCAGTAAAAGAGGATAGTCATGACGGATTTTACCAACGCCATTCCGACCGCCGTTGATATCGTGCGGCGCGAAAAGTGCTACGAGGGCTTCTACAAACTCGAGCGTGTGCACTTGCGTCACGAATTGTTCGCCGGGGGCATGAGCCGCGAGATCAATCGCGAAGTGTTCGTTCGTCATGACGCGGTCTGCATGCTGCCTTACGACCCGCAGCGCGATGAAGTGGTACTGATCGAGCAGTTTCGCGTCGGTGCCATGGGCAAGACCGACAATCCGTGGCTGATCGAACTGGTCGCTGGTCTGATCGACAAGGATGAAGTGCCGGAAGCAGTTGCTCACCGCGAAGCGCAGGAGGAAGCTGGGCTGGAAATCGGAGCGCTCTGGCCGATGCTCAATTACTTTCCATCGCCGGGCGGCAGCAACGAATTCGTGCATCTGTATCTGGGGCGTTGCGACAGTACCGGGGTTGGCGGCCTGCATGGGCTGGAGGAAGAGGCAGAAGACATCCGCGTCACGGTCTGGGCTTTCGAAGATGCCCTGCAAGCCGTACGCGACGGACGTATTGCCAACGCGGCGAGCATCATTGCCTTGCAATGGCTGGCTTTGAACCGCGTTGAAGTGAGGGGGTTATGGTCGTAAACAAGCTGCGCGATCGCTATCGGGTGGACCTGGTGGGGCTGCAAGCATCCTGCGAAGCGAACTACGCGCGCCTGATGCGACTGCTGCCGGACATGCGCAGCGAGCCTGCCGCGCGGCGCATCGCCGTGACCCATGGCGACCAGATGCTGGGTGTGCTGGCCCTGGAAGTGCTGCTGACTTGTCCTTACACCACGACCCTGCAAGTGCGTCAGGAACACAGCCTGCCCTGGCTGCCGGTGCCGCAACTGGAAGTGCAGGTCTATCACGATGCGCGCATGGCCGAAGTGGTCAGCGCCGAACATGCGCGACGCTTTCGTGGCATCTATCCTTACCCGAACGCTGCGATGCACCAGCCGGACGAAAAAGCCCAGTTGAACATGTTTCTGGGCGAATGGTTGAGCCATTGCCTGGCGCTGGGGCATGAATACGAAGTAGTACGTTAGTTGTGAAGCGCAGTTGTGAACCATGTCAGGTTCACAGGTTTCCCCTTTCGATCGTCCCCCAGCATAATTGCGGCACTTACCCATCCCCGTGATCACGTCCTGGGAGAACGCCTTGCCGAGCGTATCCACATTGACCACCGCCGATCCGGCGTTGCTGGTGCAACTCTCCGACAGCCATCTGTTTGCCGAGGCGGACGCCGCGTTGCTGGGCATGAACACCCGCGACAGCCTGCAAAAGGTCATCGAACTGGTGCGCGCGCAACAGCCGCGGATTGACTTGATCCTGGCCACGGGTGATCTGTCCCAGGACGGGACGCTGGAATCCTACCGGCAATTTCGCGACATGACGCGTCAGCTCGATGCGCCGGCGCGCTGGATTCCCGGCAATCACGATGAGCCGCAGTTCATGGCCGAGGCGGCGGTGCAGAGCGCCTTGCTCGAACCGGTGGTGGATATCGGCAACTGGCGGGTCACATTGCTCGATTCCGCCGTGCCGGGCTCGGTGCCGGGGTATTTGCAGGACGATCAGTTGCAGTTGCTCGCCCGCTCGTTGAGCGAAGCGCCGGATCGCCATCATCTGGTGTGCTTCCACCATCACCCGGTGTCCATCGGTTGCGTATGGATGGAGCCTATCGGCCTGCGTAATCCCGAGGCGTTTTTTGAAGTGCTGGATCGTTTTCCGCAGGTGCGTGCCGTGCTGTGGGGACATGTGCACCAGGAAATCGATCAATTACGTAACGGCGTGCGTCTGATTGCCTCGCCGTCGACCTGCATCCAGTTCGAGCCGGGCAGCGAGGATTTCAAGGTCGGGGAACAGGCGCCAGGCTATCGCTGGTTGCGGCTGCTGCCCGACGGGCGGCTGGAAACCGGTGTGGAGCGGGTCACCGGGTTTGAGTTCACTGTGGATTACGGCTCCAACGGCTACTGATGTCCCCATTCCCCCGTAGGAGCTGGCTTGCCAGCGAAGAGGGCATCACATTCAACATATATGTTATTTGACAGTCCGCCTTCGCTGGCAAGCCAGCTCCTACAGGGTGGCGTTCATTTCCAAGGATGCTGGCCCAACACCCCCCGGGTCCCTGTAAACTCCGCCTCTTTAGCCGACGCACAGGGAGCTCAAATGTCCGGTTCGATCCTTTATGTCCACGGTTTCAACAGCTCGCCGTTGTCGAAGAAGGCCTGTCAGTTGGTCGAGGTGATGGAACGCCTGGGCCTGAGCGAACAGGTGCGCGTTCCAGCATTGCACCATCACCCACGCCAGGCTATCGCACAACTGGAACAGGCTATTTCCGAGCTCGGTCGGCCACTGCTGGTCGGCAGCTCGCTCGGCGGCTACTATGCCACTCACCTGGCCGAGCGCCTTGGCCTGAAAGCCCTGTTGATCAACCCTGCCGTCGGTCCGCACCGGATGTTCGACGGATTTCTGGGAACGCAGAAAAACCTGTATACCGATGAGACCTGGGAAATGACCCACGACCACGTGACGGCCCTGGCCGAACTGGAAGTAGCGGCGCCCCGGGATCCACAGCGCTATCAGGTATGGCTGCAGACCGGGGACGAAACGCTGGACTATCGCCTCGCCCAGCAGTATTACCGGGCTTGTGCCTTGCGCATCCAGGCCGGCGGCGACCATGGTTACCAGGGGTTTGCCGCACAGCTTCCGGCCATGTTGAGCTTTGCCGGCATTGGCGCAGATTTGTATCAAGCGATTGATTTCACGGCATTGTGAAATCTCGCTCTTATTTTCAATGAATGACTGACGACGAGACCCCATGGCCACTCCCAGCGCTAGCTCTTATAACGCAGACGCCATCGAAGTCCTCTCGGGCCTCGACCCGGTGCGCAAACGCCCCGGCATGTACACCGACACCAGTCGGCCGAACCACCTTGCCCAGGAAGTCATCGACAACAGTGTCGACGAAGCCTTGGCCGGGCATGCCTCATCGGTACAGGTGATCCTGCATGCCGACCATTCCCTGGAAGTCAGCGATGACGGCCGTGGCATGCCGGTGGATATTCACCCTGAGGAAGGTGTTTCGGGCGTCGAGCTGATCCTCACCAAACTTCATGCCGGTGGCAAGTTTTCCAACAAGAACTACCAGTTCTCCGGCGGCTTGCACGGGGTGGGTATTTCCGTGGTCAACGCCTTGTCCACCGAAGTGCGGGTGCGTGTAAAACGTGACGGCAACGAATACCAGATGACCTTCAAGGATGGCTACAAGGCCACCGAGCTGGAAATCATCGGCACTGTCGGCAAGCGCAACACCGGCACCAGCGTGTTCTTCGCGCCGGATCCGAAATACTTCGACTCTCCGAAATTCTCCATCAGCCGCCTCAAGCACGTGCTCAAGGCCAAGGCTGTGTTGTGCCCGGGGCTGCTGGTCAGTTTTGAAGACAAGGCCACCGGCGAGAAAGTCGAATGGCATTACGAAGACGGCCTGCGTTCCTACCTGGTGGATGCGGTCAGCGAATTCGAGCGCCTGCCGGACGAGCCGTTTTGCGGCAGCCTGGCCGGTAATAAAGAAGCGGTGGATTGGGCGCTGCTGTGGCTGCCCGAAGGTGGCGACGCGGTCCAGGAAAGCTACGTCAACCTGATCCCGACAGCCCAGGGCGGTACTCACGTCAACGGTTTGCGTCAAGGCCTGCTCGACGCCATGCGCGAGTTCTGCGAATTCCGCAGCCTGTTGCCACGTGGTGTGAAGCTGGCGCCGGAAGACGTCTGGGAACGCATCGCCTTCGTACTGTCGATGAAGATGCAGGAACCGCAATTCTCCGGTCAGACCAAGGAGCGCCTGTCGTCCCGTGAGGCGGCGGCGTTCGTCTCCGGTGTAGTCAAGGATGCGTTCAGCCTGTGGCTCAACGCCAACCCGGAAACCGGCATGCTGTTGGCGGAACTGGCGATCAACAACGCCGGTCGTCGCCTCAAGGCCAGCAAGAAGGTCGAGCGCAAACGCATTACCCAAGGCCCGGCGCTGCCGGGCAAACTGGCCGACTGCGCCGGCCAGGACCCGATGCGTTCCGAACTGTTCCTGGTGGAAGGTGATTCCGCTGGCGGCTCGGCCAAGCAAGCGCGGGACAAAGAGTTCCAGGCGATCCTGCCGTTGCGCGGCAAGATCCTCAACACTTGGGAAGTCGACGGCAGCGAAGTGCTGGCCAGCCAGGAAGTGCACAACATCGCGGTGGCCATCGGTGTCGATCCGGGCGCGGCCGACATGAGCCAACTGCGCTATGGCAAGATCTGCATCCTCGCCGACGCCGACTCCGACGGTCTGCACATCGCAACCTTGCTGTGCGCCTTGTTCGTCCAGCATTTCCGCCCGTTGGTGGATGCCGGTCACGTCTACGTCGCGATGCCGCCGTTGTACCGCATCGATCTGGGCAAAGAGATCTACTACGCCCTCGATGAAGCCGAACGCGATGGCATCCTCGATCGTCTGGTGGCCGAGAAGAAGCGCGGCAAGCCGCAGGTCACCCGATTCAAGGGCCTGGGTGAAATGAACCCGCCGCAGCTGCGTGAGACCACCATGGACCCGAACACCCGGCGTCTGGTGCAGTTGACCCTGGAAGATTTCGAGGCGACCTCGGAAATGATGGACATGCTGCTGGCGAAGAAACGCGCCGGCGACCGCAAGACCTGGCTGGAGTCCAAGGGCAACCTGGCCGAGGTGCTGGGCTGATGCGTCTGGGCTTTGCCCTGGCCTGTGGGTTGCTGACGTCGATCACGGTATCCGCCGAGCCGGCGCCACAGCTGCGCCTGTTGTCCGAACATGTCGTCGACGGCATGCGCGGCGGCAACCTGTCCGGGCTGGCGCAGTGCGGCAATGATCTGTGGGCGGTTTCCGACCGCGACGATAATCAGATCTACCGCCTGGATACCCGCGAATCTGCCTGGCAGGCACAAACGGTGCACATCGACGTACCGCCGGTGCCTGACAGCGGTTTGCCCTGGGGGCTGAAGTCTCGCGTCTGGGGGGCTTCGTTCGTGCGTGGCGGCGATCTGGACTTTGAAAGCATCACCTGCGACAGCGCCGGCAATCGCTACATCGTCAGCGAAGGCCATGCCGCTGTCTTGCAAGTGCCGCCAGCGGGACCTGCCGCCTGGCTGAAAATTTCGCCGATGCTGGTTCGCGAGGCACGGGCCAGAGGCCTGCTATTGCAGTTCAATGCGTTGCTCGAAGGGCTGGCGGTCAATCCGGCGGGTGATCAGATGTGGTTCGCCGCCGAGCGTCAAGGCCGCGGATTGCTGATGATCAAACGCAAGCAGACGTTGTGGGATTGCGACGGTGGCTGCGTGCTGCTGAGCGAGGCGGGCGTGGAAATGCAGCCCGAGCAATTTCCTGACGCCAAAGCTGTACTGCGGGATTTTTCTGACCTGTCGCTATTCAACGGCAAGCTGTTCACCCTTGAACGCAACGCCTACCAGATCTGCCGCCGGGATCCGCAGACGGCCAAGGTCGAGCGCTGCTGGTCGTACGCCGCCGAGTTGTTACAACCAAACCGTCGTTATCCACAGGACTACGGGTTGGAAGAGGCGTTGATCGTGGATGCCGATGGCGCCTGGATCGGTGTCGACAATAACTTCGGCGCGCGCGCCGATGGCGAAGTCCGTCCGGTGGTCTGGCGCTTCGCTGCACCGGAAGGTGGCTGGAGTGCCAAGCCATGAGACAACAAAGCCCGGGGCAGCGCATAGGCCGGGTATTCATGGTGCTGGCCTGGTGTGCGGCGCTGTTTCTGGCCACGCGTTTTTTCGGCCAGTGGGAAGCGCGTCAGCAAAATCCGAATGTGGTGGTCAGCTCGGAGCAGGGTGAAGGTTTCATCGAGGTGAAACTGGTGAGCAATGTGCAGGGGCATTTCGTCGCCAGCGGCCAGATCAACGGCCAGCCGGTGGACTTCATGCTCGACACCGGGGCGACCGATGTGTCGGTTCCGGCGGACCTGGCCAGGCGCTTGAAGCTCGAAGAAGGATTTGGCGTGACCCTGAGCACGGCCAATGGCCTGAGCCAGGGCTATCGCACCCGTATCGAACGCCTGCAACTGGGCGACATCGTGCTGCGTGACGTACGCGCACTGGTGGCCCCGGGGCTGCATGGCGATCAGGTGTTGCTCGGCATGAGCGCACTGAACAGACTTGAATTTACCCAGCGCGGTGGCACCATGCTGCTGCGCCAGACAACGAACCGATGAGGCCCGCATGAGCGACTCCCTTGATCTCAGCCTGGACGGTGTAGAACGCCGCTCGCTGGCTGACTTCACCGAAAATGCCTACCTCAACTACTCCATGTACGTGATCATGGACCGTGCCTTGCCGCATATCGGCGACGGCCTGAAACCGGTACAGCGCCGCATTATTTATGCGATGAGCGAGTTGGGGCTGGACGCCGATTCCAAGCACAAGAAGTCGGCGCGTACCGTCGGTGATGTGCTCGGTAAGTTCCACCCTCACGGCGATTCGGCCTGCTACGAAGCCATGGTGCTGATGGCCCAGCCGTTCAGCTATCGCTACACGCTGGTCGACGGCCAGGGCAACTGGGGTGCGCCGGATGATCCCAAGTCCTTCGCCGCCATGCGTTACACCGAAGCGCGGCTTTCGCGTTATTCCGAAGTGCTGCTCAGTGAGTTGGGCCAGGGCACGGCGGACTGGGGGCCGAACTTCGACGGCACGCTGGACGAGCCACTGGTCTTGCCGGCCCGTCTGCCGAACATTCTGCTCAACGGTACCACTGGCATTGCCGTGGGCATGGCCACCGACGTTCCGCCGCATAACCTGCGCGAAGTCGCCACCGCCTGCGTGCGCTTGCTCGACGAGCCCAAGGCCACGGTCGAACAGCTCTGTGAACACATCCAGGGCCCGGACTACCCGACCGAAGCGGAAATCATCACCCCGCGCGCCGACCTGCTGAAAATCTACGAAACCGGTCGCGGTTCGGTGCGCATGCGCGCCGTGTATCACATCGAAGACGGCGACATCATCGTCACCGCGCTGCCGCATCAAGTCTCGGGTGCCAAGGTGCTGGAGCAGATCGCCGCGATGATGCAGGCCAAGCCGTCCAAGGCGCCGCAAATTGCCGACCTGCGTGACGAATCCGACCACGAAAATCCGTGCCGGATCGTGATCATTCCGGGGGCTCGGAAAAACTTCGACCACGATGCCTTGATGCAGCACTTGTTCGCCAGCACCGAGCTGGAGTCGAGCTACCGGGTCAACATCAACATTATCGGCCTGGACGGCAAGCCGCAGCTGAAGAACCTGCGTGCGCTGCTGGTCGAATGGCTGGAGTTCCGGGTGCAGACCGTGCGTCGTCGCCTGCAATTCCGCCTCGACAAGGTCGAGCGTCGCCTGCACCTGTTGGATGGTTTGTTGATTGCCTACCTCAACCTGGATGAAGTGATCCACATCATCCGTACCGAGGAGCACCCGAAAGCCGCGCTGATCGAGCGCTTCGCCCTGAGCGAAATCCAGGCCGACTACATCCTCGACACCCGTTTGCGTCAGTTGGCGCGACTGGAAGAGATGAAGCTGCGTGCCGAGCAGGATGAACTGCTCAAGGAACAAGCCAAGCTGCAAGCCCTGTTGAGCAGCGAAGCCAAGTTGAAAAAACTGGTGCGCAGCGAACTGATCAAGGACGCTGAAACCTACGGCGATGACCGTCGGTCGCCTATTGTCGAGCGCGCCGAAGCCAAGGCCCTGACCGAACACGATCTGCTGCCGAACGAGAAAGTGACGGTGGTGCTGTCGGAAAAAGGCTGGATTCGCTCCGCCAAAGGCCACGAGATCGACGCCACCGGGCTTTCCTACAAGGCCGGGGACGGTTTCAAGGCCCTGGCAGCCGGACGCTCCAACCAGTTCGCAGTGTTTATCGACTCCACCGGTCGCAGTTATTCAGTGGCCGCCCATACCTTGCCGTCGGCCCGTGGCCAGGGCGAACCGCTGACCGGTCGCCTGACGCCGCCGCCAGGGGCGAGTTTCGAATGCGTGCTGATGCCGGAAGACGATGCGCTGTACGTGATCGCTTCCGACGCCGGCTACGGATTCGTGGTCAAGGGTGAAGACCTGCAGGCCAAGAACAAGGCGGGCAAGGCCTTGTTGAGTCTGCCGAACAATGCCAAGGTCATGCTGCCGCGCCCGGTGGCTGATCGTGAGCAGAACTGGCTGGCGTCGGTGACGACCGAAGGTCGCCTGCTGATCTTCAAGATCAGCGACCTGCCACAATTAGGTAAGGGCAAAGGCAACAAGATCATCGGGATTCCAGGTGAGCGAGTGGCCAGTCGTGAAGAGTATGTGACGGACATCGCCGTATTGCCGGACGGTGCAACACTGGTGTTGCAGGCCGGGAAACGTACCTTGTCACTGAAAGCGGACGACCTTGAACACTACAAGGGTGAACGTGGTCGTCGGGGCAATAAATTGCCGCGTGGCTTCCAGAGGGTCGATGCGCTGCTCGTCGAAAATTCGGTCAATTGACCGAAGAACGCGAGTTAGAGTCGCCGATCTACGATTTAACCCGTAGTTCGGCGCTTTGCGCTGGAGTCGGAACGCATATTCACGGATGATATGGCCTTTCAAGCGCCGGCATTGCCGCGCGTTCTTCATATTTGTTGAGTATTTTCACTGTGATCAGCCTTTTAACGATCACCTGGATGGGACGATGACTGCTCTGCGCCTTCCTTTTATTCTTATGCTCGCCGGCGTTCTTGGCCTGGCGGGTTGCAGCGTTCACCAACCGGTGTCGTTGTATCAACTGGACGCTGGTAGTCCGGTTCAGCCCGCACAGAACGCGGGCATGGCGGTATTGTTGGGGCCGGTCACCGTGGCCGACTACCTGCAACGCGAAACCCTGTTGCAGCGCCAGCCCGATGGCAGCCTGCAAGCCTCGACCGACGGTCGTTGGGCAGGCAGCCTTTCGTCGGATATCGATCAGCTGCTGCTGCGTCAGGTCGCAGGTCACCTGGACAGTCAGCGCGTAGTGTTGGCCCCGGCGACAGTGGGTTTCACTCCGGATGTTCAGGTGCTGCTGACTATCACGCGCCTGGATTCGGGTGCAAAACAACCGGCGATCCTCGACGCGCAATGGCGCTTGATCGACCGTCGCGGACAGGTCCGTGACAACCGCATCATCCATTTGCAGGAACAGCATGCCGGTAGTACGGCGGCTCAGGTCCAGGCGCAGGGCGTGTTGCTGCAACGCCTGGCCGAGCAGCTGTCGGTGGCGCTCAAGCCGCTGGCCAATCAGCCACCGATCGCCGAAGTCCCGCGCAAGCCGGCAGCCAAGGCGGCAGCACCTGCGGTAGAACAGGAAAAGCAGCCGAAGATCCCGATGGCCGCGCCGGTCCGGACGGATATGGAAGTGTTCCGCTTCTGACCCTGGATGGATTTGAAACAAAGCCCGTATTGATGCGGGCTTTGTTGTTTCTGCAGGTTGGAGATCTTTATCGTCAGTTCCGGCCTCTTCGCTGGCAAGCCGGCTCCTACAGGTTTTGCGTCGTTCACAAAGTTGTGGGCTTACACTGATCCATTGTAGGAGCTGGCTTGTCGGGTCGCCGCATCGCAGCGAAAGCGTCAGAGCAGGCCACAAAAAAGCCCGCAGACGATCGCTCATCTGCGGGCTTCCAGGTTCAAAGGCTAAAAAATCACAGCCTTCGGCAGCTCCTACGCCCGACGCTCATGCATCCGCGCCAATTGCCTTTCCAGCATTGATGGATACGGCTCCATCAACCGTTCCACGCAGCACGCGCCCTCTGGGCTGGCAATCGGGCGGATCCGTGCACGCTGGCGGATCAACGCGTCGTCACTGATCTTGCGCTCCACCAGCAGCAGGTTGCGGCTGTGTTGCGACAGGGCCAGGGCGTCCTGGGCGGAGTCGGTCAGCAGCAGGTCGATCTGGCTCAGGCCGAACAGTTCGTCACCGAGGGTCAGGCCCAGCTGCAATTGCAGGGTGATGCCGCTGTCCGCGACTTCGATCTGCAACTGGTGGCCCAGGGCTCGCAGCAGCTCGCCACAGCAAATGGCGTTGGTCAGGTAATCGTCGCCGCTGTCTTCGGTGTGGAACAGCATCAGCGTGCTGCCATCGTTCAAGGTCTCCACTTCGCCCTGATACAGGGAAGCGGCCTGGTCGAGGCAGTCGCGATAGCGTTCGAGCAGTTCTTCAAGGCGCGCCCGCGGCAGGCGTCGCAGTTGTTCCTGGGAGCCCAGTTGCACGGCCAGTACGGCGCTGTGCTGCGGCACGTTGGATACCACGGGTTTGGCCACCGGTTTGGTCGCGCTGTCTGCCGAAACATCGAGCAAGTCGGCAAAGGCATCGTCGTCATCATCGTCTTCGACTGTGCTGACAATGCGCCGTGGCGCGGCTTTCATTGCGGCCATCGGACGAGTTTCATCGAAACTTGGATCGCGCAGGTTGCGCACTTCGAAACCCGGTTCGGCATCGTCGTAATCGCTGTCGTCGAGCTCAGGCTCAGGCTCAGGTTCCGGCTCGACGGGTTCCGGTGCGTAACTCGCGTGAAGCTGGCGCGCCAGGTCGCCGATCTCGTCATTACGCTCGGTGGCCGGGGTGTGTTCGTCGATGTTGCGCAACCACACCCGCAGTTGCAGCAGCGGCGTCGAGAGATAGCGGCCCATACGCAAGCTCAAGGCCAGGGACAAAGCCAGCAGGATCGCGCTCAGAATGCCCATGCTTTGCAGGCTGATGGTCATCGGCTGCTGGAACTGATCCATGTCCAGGCTGATGCGCAGCTGGCCAGCCGTCACGTCCTGGAAAGTGATCTTGCTCTGGTAGATGCCCTCGGCTTCGCCCAGCAGGCCGTGTTTGGGGCGCTGACCGGCTTCGGCAAGGATGCGGTTATCCATGCTGTAGATGGCTGCGTGCGCCACCAGCTTGTTCTTGGTCAGGTTGTTGAGCAGCACGTTGAGGCTGAGGATGTCGTTGGACACCAACAGCTCGGTGGCCGAGGTGGCCGTCTGCGTAGTCAGGCTTTCGCCCAGCGCATCCGCCTGCTCGTGCATGGCCTGCTTGAACTGCAAGCCCATCACACCGGCATAGATGACCAGGGCCAGGGCGACCAGGATCACGTTATGGCTGGCGATGCGCAATGCAATCGGTACACGGCGGTGGCGCAGTGCCCGGAAGATCAGCAGGAAGAAGTTATCGGTTTTTACTGGCGTGGGCCGGTTCACTTGAGCTCGGCTCTTTTGTCCGTGAAGTTGACGCGCAGTATAGCGACAGGCCCTAGGCCGTCAAAGCGCTCGCGGTGCCCGATGGTCACTGAAAGTGGGTAGAATGCGTTTTTTTTCCACCTGCGGGGGTGCGCCTTGCGCGAAATCGTCCTGATAAACATCACGGGAGTCGACCGTCCGGGTCTGACTGCGGCCATTACCGGCGTTCTGGCCCAGGGTGGTGTGAACATTCTCGACATCGGTCAGGCGGTGATCCACGACACCTTGTCGTTCGGCATCCTGGTTGAAATTCCCGACACCGAACAAGGCAAATCCGTGCTCAAGGACATCCTGTTCAAGGGGTACGAGCTCGATCAACAGGTGCGTTTCACGCCGGTGTCCGAAGAGGATTACCAGCAGTGGGTCGGCAACCAGGGTAAAAAACGCCACATCGTGACCCTGTTGACCCGCAAGGTGACAGCCGGGCAGTTGCAGGCCGTGAGTTCGATCACCGCCAAATATGGCCTGAACATCGACCACATCGATCGTCTTTCCGGGCGTATGCCGCTGGATACGCCGGCCGACAAGGGCAAGGGTTGCATCGAGTTTTCCGTGCGTGGCGAGGCGGCTGATCCGCAGGCGCTGCGTGCCGAATTCCTCAGCGTTGCCCAGGAACTGAACGTCGACATCGCCTTCCAGGAAGATTCGCTGTTCCGGCGCAACCGTCGCCTGGCGGTGTTCGACATGGACTCGACGCTGATCGAAGCCGAAGTGATCGATGAACTGGCCAAGGCTGCAGGCGTCGGCGACAAAGTGTCGGAAATCACCGAGCGGGCAATGGCCGGTGAACTGGATTTCCGTGCCAGCTTCAAGGAGCGCCTGGCCTTGCTCAAAGGGCTGGACGTCAATGTGCTGGACTCCATCGGCGCCTCGCTACGCCTGACCGAAGGCGCTGAAACCTTGTTCGCCGAACTCAAGCGCCTGGGCTACAAGACCGCGATTCTGTCGGGCGGCTTCACCTACTTCGCCAAGCAATTGCAGGCCAAGCTGGGTATCGACTACGTGTTCGCCAACGAACTGGAAGTGGTCGACGGCAAAGTCACCGGCGTGGCGGTCGAGCCGATTGTCGATGCGCAGCGCAAGGCCGATTTGCTGAAGGAACTGGCACACAAGGAAGGCTTGCGCCTTGAGCAGACCATTGCGGTCGGCGACGGTGCCAACGACCTGCCGATGCTGGCGATTGCCGGGTTGGGCGTGGCATTCCGCGCCAAGCCGCTGGTCAAGCAGTCGGCCAAGCAGGCGATTTCGACCCTGGGTCTGGATGGTGTGTTGTACCTGCTGGGCTTCCGTGATCGCGACGGGCAGCTCTAAAACAACTGTAGGAGCGAGCCTGCTCGCGATGGACGTTAACGATGACGCGGGCTTTCTGAATGCACGCGTCGCCTATTCACTCATCGCGAGCAGGCTCGCTCCTACAGGTTTGCGTACAAATCAGGCCTTCGGTGAGCCCATGCCCTGACCCATCTGCACCGCTGTACCAGCGGTCATTTCTTCAGCCCACTTCACTTGATCCGGCCCGAACAGCACGACAGCGGTCGAGCCCAGCTTGAAGCGACCCAGTTCTGCGCCTTTTTCCAGGTGGATCGGTGCGCGTGCGGCTTCGTCGTAGCGGAAGGTTTTCAGCTCGCGCTTCGGCGGCGTCACCAGACCGGCCCAGACGGTTTCAATCGAAGCCACGATCATCGCACCCACCAGCACCACGGCCATCGGCCCGCGCTCGGTGTCGAAAATGCACGCCACGCGCTCGTTGCGGGCAAACAATTCCGGAACGTTTTCAGCGGTGGTCTGGTTGACCGAGAACAGGCGACCCGGGATGTAGACCATCTCGCGCAGGGTGCCGGCCAGTGGCATGTGCACGCGGTGATAGTCCTTCGGCGACAGGTAGATGGTCGCGAAGTCACCGCCCATGAACGGCGCGGCGTTTGCCGCATCGCCACCCAACAGTTCCAGCACGCTGAAGCTGTGGCCCTTGGCCTGGAACACGCGGCCGTGCTCGATCGGGCCGAGCTGGCTGATCGCGCCGTCGGCCGGGCTGAGGATTGCGCCCGGGGTTTCGTCCAGCGGACGGGCACCGTCTTTCAGTGCGCGGGTGAAGAACGCGTTGAAGTGTTCGTAGGCGGTCAGGTCTTCGACCAGCGCCTGGGACATATCCACCTGATAACGCTTGGCGAACCAGGCGGTAAAGGCGTTCTTGAACCAGCGCACGCGGCATTCGGCGATACAGCCGGCCATTCGCGAGAGCAAGTTGTGGGGCAGCAGGTACTGGCTGACGATAAACAGACGCTTGTTCATTAACTGTCCTTAAAAACCTTAAATCTCTACGGGCGTGTCGGGATGGTTACCCCATTCGCCCCAGGAGCCGGCGTAGCCTTTGACCCGCGGATAACCGAGAGCCTTGGCCACCAGATAGGTGAAGCCAGAACGATGGTGGGTCTGGCAGTGGGTAATCACTTCTTTGTCTTTGCTGATCCCGAGTTGTTCGAGGATCTGCTGCATGTCGGTGCGGATGCGCAACTGGCGCGCCTGATCCATGCCGGCGGTCCATTCGAAATTGACCGCGCCGGGAATGTGCCCGCCCTTGGCTGCGAGCACTTTCTCGCCGGAGTACTCCAGCGGGCCGCGAGCATCCCAGATTGCCAGGTCGGCGGCGCCGAGTCGGCTTTGCAGGTATTCGCGGGTGGCGGTGGGCTCATCATGCAAGGTCAGTGAAACCGGGCCACCCACGGACGGCGGGATCTGGATCGACATGGGCAAACCCTCTGCCAGCCAGGCCGGCAGGCCGCCATTTATATAGTGGTACTTGCTGTGGCCGATGACATCCAGCAGCCAGATGAAGCGCCCGGCCCAACCGCCGCCTTCGTCGTCATACACCACGTAGACCGCGTTGGGGTTGTGTCCCAGCTCACCAAACAGCGCTTCGAGAGCTGCCTGCGGGGGCATCAGCCCCGGGGCGGGGGCCTGGCCGAGCTGCGTGCGTTTCGGTTCGACAAAGCGCGCGCCGGGAATGTGCCCTTCGGCGTAGCGGGCGGCACTGGTCAAGTCCACCAGAATCAGTTCGCGGGCGTCGAGGCGAGGGAGCAAGTCGCTCGGCTCGATCACCAGCGGCAAGCCAGAGAAGTCAGACATGTGAGGTCTCCAGAGCACAAAAGGGAGGATTGTAGCGCAGCCTTATTGGCCACGGTGGCTAAAGCTGTGCAGGGCTTTCTCGATGCACTGCGCGGTTTTGCCGAAGGCCTGTACGGAAACTTCCGAAAACGGTCCGCCGCCCTGGTCCGCCACGACGATCATGATCACCCGGCCATTGTTGACCAGCGAGCGCAGCAGCAGATGTTCGCCGCTGAACTGCGAACGCAGACTGTTGGGCAGCAGGGCCGAGAATTGCACGTTGTTGGCTGGCGTCAGGCGCACCTGGGCCTGTTGCGCGAGCAGGCGTTGCAACACGTTGCTCTGGCTGACCACGAAGTTCAACCCGGCCGCTTCCTTCGGCAGACCGGCCGTCTGGTGCACGCGCAGGTTGGCATGAGTGCGGTCGGCCATCAGGATCATCACCCGACGCATGCCGCAGGCCACGAGGGCGTCCCGGGCGGCGATGGTCAGGTGCATGGCATTGGTGAAACGACTCGGCTCGACCAGCAATTCGGCGCATTGTTTGCGCCACTTCACCAGGTCTTCGGCGGTGGGTGCCGCTGCCGGCAGCAAGCCTGCGTGGACACGGTTCATGCCCCACGGCCAAATCAGCGATTCGGCAGGGTGCCAGAGGTCGGGCATGGCGTGTTGGCGTGCGCTGTTGGCGGCTTGCTGGTGCAGTTGCTGTTGCACCTCGTCCATCGGCATTTGCAGGTAAAGGCTGGTCAGGAATTGCCAGCGCTCACTGTGCGGGCTGTTCCAGGCGTGTTGCGCCGACAGCGCCAGCCCGTTGGCCAGTAGCACTGTGTTGGCCGGCTGATTGAGCCAGCGACGCAGGGTCGGATCGTCATCGAGACGGTTCTGCTGGCGCAGTGGATGCTCACTGTCACGGGCGATGCGCAGGACTTTCACCAGTTCCCGCTGCTCGGTGAGCAACAGGCGATAACCCTGCTGCACCCAGATCGGCAATCGCCAGACCTCCACCAGCGCCTGGCCGATGTCCAGCAGGCGTACACCAAACAATTGCTGTTCGACT
Organism: Pseudomonas sp. GV085; assembly: GCF_003050925.1. GTDB lineage: Bacteria > Pseudomonadota > Gammaproteobacteria > Pseudomonadales > Pseudomonadaceae > Aquipseudomonas. The sequence continues at coordinate 122,115 of NZ_QAOV01000010.1, forward strand.
TTGCGTGCCGACTCACCTTTATGGATGACCCGCAGCTCCCACTCTTCGAGCAGTTTCGGATGGGTCAGCGCCAACGGCCACAGAGGCGAAAGAAACAGCAGGCTGCCCCAGTGGATGTCCTGCCACAGGCGCGCCAGGCGACTGGCAAAAAAACCGTTGGCTTGTTGCGTGGCGTGCTGGCTGATCATCTGCAGCTGACGCAAGGCTTTGGGAATCTCGCACTGGGGTTCGGCGGGCAGGCGCGCGAGCAGTTCTTCGGTGCGTTTGAGGCCGAGGCGATTGATCGCGACCTCAAGGTTTTCCGCAGGCTCGGCCATGCCGCCGTGAGTGTGCCGGTTGGCTTCGCGAATCACGCTCAAGGCCAGGGCCGGACTGCCTTGCATCAAGTCAGCGATATCGCGCAGCGAGCTGCGATTGTCGCGGATGGCTTTGCAGACACGGTCGTGGCTGGCTTGCGGGACGGGAAGACGTACGCCGTCGAGCAGCTTGACCCAGCCTTCGAGCGTCGTTGGTTTTTGCGTTGGAACGTTCGTTTCGTTAACCATGGTGGGAGGCGATCATCGTCAACATTACCTGGGCCCGGATGGGGTCAAATCAGTTTTTCGCCTGAACGGCCTATAGTCTGGCGCAGTTTTGCCGATAAGTAGAAGAAGAGATTTTTTAACTTCCGAATATGACCTTGAACCCGACTCAGTAAGTGCTCCCCTAACCTATGGCTAAAATTATCGGCATCATCGTCGTATTCGCGAGCGTGCTTGGCGGATACGTGCTTTCCCACGGCAAGATTGCCGCCCTGATCCAGCCTTTCGAGGTCATGATCATCGGCGGTGCCGCCCTCGGCGCATTCTTGCAGGCCAACCCCGGCCACATGACGATGCACGTGCTCAAGAAGTCCCTGAGCATGTTCGGCTCGCGTTTCAATCATGGCTTCTACCTTGAAGTGCTGGGCCTGATCTACGAGATCCTCAACAAGAGCCGCCGCGAAGGCATGATGGCCATCGAAGGCGACATCGAAGATGCCGCCGCGAGCCCGATCTTCGCCAAGTACCCGACTGTTCTCAAGGACGAGCGCATGACCGCGTTCATCTGCGATTACCTGCGCATCATGTCCTCCGGCAACATGGCTCCGCACGAGCTGGAAGGCTTGTTCGACATGGAACTGTTCAGCCTCAAGGAAGACCTGGAACACCCATCCCACGCCGTGAACGGCATCGCCGACGCCATGCCCGGTTTCGGTATAGTCGCGGCGGTACTGGGGATCGTGGTGACCATGGCTTCGCTGGGGGAGGGCGATCAGAAATCTATCGGCCTGCACGTGGGTGCGGCACTGGTGGGGACCTTCTTCGGTATTCTCGCCGCCTACGGCTTCTTCGGCCCGCTGGCCCATTCCCTGGCCCACGATGCCAAGGAGGAACTGAACGTCTACGAAGCCATCAAGGCCTCGCTGGTGGCTTCGGCTTCCGGCATGCCGCCATCGCTGGCCGTGGAGTTCGGACGCAAGGTGCTGTACCCGGCGCACCGTCCAAGCTTCGCCGAGCTGGAACAAGCGGTTCGCGGTCGTTAAGTTATGGAAAACAATCAGCCGATAATCATCAAGCGCGTCAAGCGCATCGCCGGCGGACACCACGGAGGCGCCTGGAAAATCGCCTTCGCGGACTTCGCCACAGCGATGATGGCGTTCTTCCTGGTGTTGTGGCTGCTGTCCACCGCCACGCCGGAACAGAAGATTGCCATCGCCGGTTACTTCAAGGACCCGATCGGTTTTTCCGAAAGCGGCACGCCCTACATCATCGATCTGGGCGGCACGCCGACCCTGGCGCCGGAAAACACCCTCAACCCCGAAGTGAAGTCCCAGCCGCAGCCGGACAAGGTCACCATCGATACCGACCAGGTTGAAGGCATGGCCGAGCAGGTCGAGAAAGAACGCCTCGAACTGTTGCTGCAAGAACTGCAGAACAAGGTTGAAGAGAACCCGCAGCTGCAGAAGTTCAAGGATCAGATCCTGTTCGAAATCACGCAGGACGGCCTGCGTATCCAGATCATGGACGCAGAAAACCGCCCAATGTTCGACTCAGGCTCGGCCCGTCTGAAACCGTATTTCGAAGACATCCTGCTGGCCATGGCCGATACCATCAAGGCAGTGCCAAACAAGATCAGCATCAGCGGCCACACCGATGCCAAGCCATACACCGGCACCGGTGATTTCGGTAACTGGGAGCTTTCGGCCAACCGTGCGAACGCCGCGCGTCGTGCGTTGGTGGCGGGCAGCTATCCGGATTCGCAGGTGGCGCGGGTGGTCGGTTATGCCTCGTCGGCTCTGTTCGATCGCGAGCATCCGTTCAACCCGGTGAACCGTCGTATCGACATCGTGGTGCTGACCAAGAAAGCCCAGCGTGCGATCGAAGGTTCGCAGGGGACGGAACCTGCTCCTGATGCACCGCAAGGTTCGGCTGTTCCGGGAGCCGCACCGGCTACACCGGTCGACCCGAACGCATTGCCGGCGGACAAGGAACCGCTGCCGGCCCACGAACTGCGCGAGCGTCTGAACTTGTTCGATAATCCGGCACCGAAACCGGGTGAGCCAGCCAAACCGGCTGAGCCGCCCAAGCAGTGACCCACAAGAAAGCCGACAGTGATGTCGGCTTTTTTGTGCCTCGTGCCAGTGCTTCCGAGTTTTTGTGTTTGCTTAGTAGTTGTAGGAATGATCTGAAATTTCGCACCAAGGTTTTCAGTCGTGCACGCATCTGCTTATAGTTCAGCCGTTGCTGCTCACGCGGTGACCGATCTTAGCCGGTCGAAACAAAGATGGAACCACACCCACATAATCGGAGTTAGACCTATGGCTAAGTACCACCCTCTAAAAGGCAACTTCAGCGTCGGCACGACGTTGTACATCGACACCGAAGCCAAAGTTACGGATCTTTTCGAAACCGCCACTCACCGCATCAAAGCCGCACGTAATCTGCTCAACAGCGTCACCTGCCTATGCGTGAAAGATGCCGAAGGTCATGACCTGGAGCATTTCGCCAACGCCGCACACATATTGATTCAGGATGGCTGCGACGCCTTGGACACGTTGGGGTGGCAGCTGGAAAAGATCGCGCGCTGAAAATAAGAAAGCTGCGCTAGTCGTGTAATGCTGCTCACTTAAGAAATCGAGCGAACAATAAGCAACCTGTGGCGAGGGAGCTTGCTCCCTCGCCACAGATACAGTGTTCGTCCTTAAGTGAACAACATTACGATAGTCGCGGCTTTTTTATGTGTGCGACACGACTGGAATGAATGCTGCCGATCATTTTCGTGGTGTCACGAAAATGATCGATAGGCCACAAGGCGAGTACCAAAAGCCGCGACACGATCACGGTTTTTTTGCCTTTACTGCAGTTTCAGAACCCACGAATGATCCGCGTCTTGAGCTCGGCGTGAAAGCGATCCGCATTGGATTTGTTGACTCTACGCACCGACTCGCTACCGGTGATCGAGTCCAGTGACATCGAGCGCTTGAGTGTCGACTCGGTGCGATAAGCATCAATAAAAAATTCGATGTCCCGGTCGCTGGTCAGCTTCGGCCATTTATCGAGGTACTGCGGCAGCTCTGTCGGGCCGGTCTTGAACGAGCAGATGCGTCGGTTGGTGATGGTCGCCTCGCCGATTTCGAACGGCACCCACCAGGAAAGCGCGGTTTTCTCCGACACCACCGCCAGCAGGTGCGTGCACTCGCCGATGTTGCGGGTGATCACTCCGGTGATGTCATCGGTGGTCTGGGATTCGGCATCCAGTACGTCGAGGTAGGTCTTGATGTTGGCCTGGATCAGGCGCGCGTTGATTTTGACCGCGTGGGCGCGATCCATGTGGCGGTAGCTGATAAACACTGGCATCAGAAATGTCCCTTGATCGCGAGTTCGCGGTAATAGGCGCCGAGGGCAGTGAGGCGGCAGCCGGTGGCGTGAATGGCGGCGTAGTACATGTGCTCGGCGTCCACCGGTTCGATGAGGCTGTGGCGATTGCACTTTTGCAGCTGGGCGAAGACCTCGCCGTGTTCCGGGTTGAATTCAGGTTCGGTGGGCTCAAAGCTGGGGGCGAGGGGGTACACCGATTCGGCTTCGGCAAACCATTCGGGGAGTTTGCGCAGGATGTCCTTGGGGATCAGCGGCGACACTTCGCGCAGGGAAATGAACTGCGAGACATTGGTCTTGAACACCGGGCGCTGTTCCCAGGCATCGAGCGCGTTGTCGACAAACGAATAAAGGCTGCCGGGGGTGATCTTGCCCAGGATGTTCGCGGCTCCGCCGTGCAGGGCCTGGAGCAGCAATCCGGTGAACACGCCGTGTTGCGCGCCCTCCATCGCCGGTTCTTCCTTTTTACAGGCAGTCAGAATCGTCATGCCTTCGCCGACCACGCTGCCTTCACTGCGCAAGGCGCGCAGTTCGCCGGCCGAGCCGCTCTGGCAGCAGTCGAGAATGATCACTTTGTTTTTGATCTTCGTGGCTTTGCTCGCCCAGTTGAGGATGTCGCTGAGGCGAATCCCGTCCTTGGCGCTCTTGTAATCCTGCGGGATCAACATGCCTTCGTCGGTGTCGGTATCGAAGCTGCCATGGCCGGCGAAGTACAGCAGCGCGACATTGCAATCCCCGACAAACAGCTCGTGGATCTGGTCTTCGAGTTTTTCCCGGCTCAGGTAGTCCTCGGCGGAGGTCAGTACGATGTTCTTGAAGTTCGGATCGCCATTGGCGTCGGTCTTCAACACCGAGGCCATGGCCATGGCGTCATTGCTGCAACCGCTCAGGCGCGACACATGGGTGTAGTCGTTGATGCCGATAAACAGTCCCTTGCGCATGGTTACACCGCCGTATGCTTGCGAATCGCATCGATGATGCTGTTGGTGTTCCACGCACATTCGGCATGTGCCGCGTCACGTACCACCGTGGAAATCCGCTCGGCACCGAACGGCTTGATCGCAATGATCACCTTGCCCATGCGCTTGGCGATCTCGATTTCCTTGTTGATCCACTTGCTGTAGGTGGAGTACATCCCGGCCATGATCAATACCGCCGAACACGGGCGAATCTTGTTTTCGATGGCCTCCTCAAGTTGCTTGTCGGTTCTCGCGTCGACAATCGGGTTGTCCGATGGCACCGAAAAATTCTTGTAGGTGAAACCGGGTTTGGCGTTGAGCAGGCGTACGAGATTGTCGTGGGCGTCGGAGTAGTTCCACGAGTGGCTGATGAACAGATGGTAGGTTTGCATGGGTGTCCCTCGGTGTCGCTGGAGTGCGAAGAGGGTCTGAAGCTAGGCTATTGGCTGGCGGCTACAAGGGGATGTGACTTAAAGAGAATTGCCCTACAAGCGCCGGTGCGGGTGTCTTACAGAAAGGTCTGATGTTTAAGCAGGGGAAAATCCAGCCACCGGCCGCCCCGCTGAAGGCAGGGCGGCCGGTACGTCTCTTTAGTAGCCGTTTTCCGGGAGACTGGCGATGATCGAGCGGTAGCTGTTCATCCGTTGCTGCTGCACGCGGCCGTCTTCAAGGGCCTTGAGCAGGGCGCAACCAGGTTCGCGGTCGTGCTTGCAGTCGCGGAAGCGACAAGTGCCGAGCAGGTCGTTGAACTCGATGAAACCGGCTTCGACGTCGGCACGGCTGACGTGGCCCAGGCCGAATTCGCGGATACCCGGGGAGTCGATCAACTCACCGCCGCCGGGGAAGTGGAACAACCGCGCGGTGGTGGTGGTGTGAGTGCCCTGGCCGGACAGCTCGGACAACGGACCGACGCGGGTTTCGACTTCCGGCAGCAGGCTGTTGACCAGCGACGACTTGCCGACGCCGGACTGGCCGACGAACACGCTGATGCGCCCGTCCAGCTGCTTCTGCAGTTGTTCCATGCCGTTGCCGTGGTGCGCCGACACTTCCAGCACCGGATAACCGAGGGTGCGGTACACCGCGAGCAAGGCATTCAGCGCAGGAGCGTTGTTGTCGTCGATCAGGTCGAACTTGTTCAGCAGCAACAGCGGTTTGATGCCCGCATGCTCGGCCGCGACCAGGTAGCGGTCGATCAGGTTGGCGTGGGGCTCGGGCAGCGGTGCAAACACGATGACGATCATGTCGACGTTGGCCGCAACAGGCTTGAGCTGACCACGGCTGTCCGGGCGGCACAGCTCGGTGTTGCGCGGCAGTTGCGCCACGATAACGCCGATGCCCTGGTTGCCGGCACGCCACACCACCTGATCGCCGGTCACCAGCGCCGGCAGGTTGGCGCGCAGGTGGCAACGGAACACCTGGCCGGCCAGTTCGCCGTCGCGGGCCTCGACCTCGACCTGCACGCCGAAGTGCGCGATCACCAGGCCATGCTGTTCCGGGCCCAGATCGCCGCCCTCAAGTGCCTCGACAGCCGAGGACTCGCGTTTGGCGGCGCGGGCGGCGCGCTCGCCCTGAATCTTTTCGATGCGCCAGTTTTGACGACGATTGAGTTGGCGTTTGGCCATGGGTGTTCCGTATCAAGAATGCAGCGATTAGGTAAAACGGCCGCGAGTTTAGCACGCCCGGCCACCGGCCTAGGCTAAACTGCGCAGCATTGCCTAGGAGCCGACACATGCAAAACCCGCAGAACCTGATCTGGATCGACCTGGAAATGACCGGTCTGAACCCGGATACCGACGTCATCATCGAAATGGCCACCATCGTCACCGACAGTGACCTGAACACCCTGGCCGAAGGCCCGGTGATCGCCATTCATCACAGCGACGAAATCCTCGCCGGCATGGACGAGTGGAACACCCGTCAGCACGGCGGTTCCGGGCTGACCCAGCGGGTTCGCGACAGCCGCATCAGCATGGCCGAAGCCGAAGCCGAAACCATCGCCTTCCTGGAGAAGTGGGTGCCCAAGGGCAAGTCGCCGATCTGCGGCAACAGCATCTGCCAGGATCGTCGCTTCCTTTATACCCACATGAAATCCCTGGAAAGCTTCTTCCACTACCGCAACCTCGATGTGTCCACGCTCAAAGAGCTGGCTGCGCGTTGGGCACCGGACGTGCGCGACAGCTTCAAGAAGGGCAGCACCCACCTGGCCCTGGACGACATCCGCGAATCCATCGCCGAGTTGCAGCACTACCGCAAGCATTTCATCAAGTTCTGATACGGCCCACGGTCCTTGTGTAGGAGCTGCCGCAGGCTGCGATCTTTTGATCTTGAGCACCAAAGTCAAAAGATCGCAGCCTGCGGCAGCTCCTGCAGGGGCTTGTAGGCTTTGGTGAAGTCAGTAGACTGCGCGCCTTTTCGCAAGGATCGCCACCATGCTGCTGATGCTCTACCTGATCGCCATCACTACCGAAGCCATGACCGGCGCCCTGTCTGCCGGGCGTCGTGGCATGGACTGGTTCGGTGTGGTGCTGATCGCTTGCGTCACGGCGCTGGGTGGCGGGTCGGTGCGTGACGTGCTGCTCGGGCACTACCCGCTGACCTGGGTCAAACACCCGGAATACCTGGTGCTGACGTCTGTCGCCGCGATGGTTACGGTGTTCACGGCGCGCTGGATGCGCCATCTGCGTTCACTGTTCCTGGTACTCGATGCCATGGGCCTGGTGGCGTTCACCCTGATCGGCTGCATCACCGCCCTGGAAATGGGCCACGGCATGTTGGTGGCCTCGGTCAGCGGGGTGATCACCGGGGTTTTCGGCGGCATCCTGCGAGACATCTTCTGCAACGATATTCCGCTGATCTTCCGGCGTGAGCTCTATGCCAGCGTGTCGTTTGCGGCGGCGTGGTGCTACATGCTCTGCATCTATCTGCAATTACCCGATGAACAATCGATTCTGATCACCCTGTTCGGTGGATTTTTGCTGCGCTTGCTGGCGATCCGTTTCCACTGGGAAATGCCCAAGTTCGTCTACAACGACGAAGCCTGACGTTCGGCATGTTGGCGCAACGCCCACTCGACGTGTTCACGTACCAGTTGCGAAGGATGTTCCCGTCGCGCCTTCAACGCTTCCAGCACCGGAATCGTTGAAGGCGCATTCCCCAGCCCCACCGCCAGGTTACGCAACCAGTTTTCGTAACCGGTCCGGCGCAGCGGCGAGCCTTCGGTGCTGCTGAGAAACTTCTCTTCATCCCACATGAACAGTTCCGCCAGTTCGGCATTGTCCAGATTGTGCCGCGGCTTGAAGTCGCTTTCACCGGACGGACGGGCGAAGCGGTTCCACGGGCAGACAATCTGGCAATCATCGCAACCGAACACCCGATTGCCGATCAGCGGTCGCAGGTCTTCAGGGATCGCGCCTTTGAGTTCGATGGTCAGGTAGGAAATGCAGCGCCGGGCATCCAGCACATAGGGGCCGACGAAGGCATTGGTCGGGCAGATGTCGAGGCAGGCGCTGCACCGCCCGCAGTGTTCGGTGGCGTGGGGCGGGTCTACCGGCAGCGGCAAGTCAACGAACAATTCGGCGAGGAAGAAATAACTGCCTGCCTTGCGATTCAACACCAGAGTGTTTTTGCCGATCCAACCCAGTCCGGCCTGTTCGGCAATGGCTTTTTCCAGCACCGGGGCGCTGTCGACGAATGCGCGATAGCCGAAAGGCCCGATGACCGCCTGGATCTTTTCCGCTAGTTGTTGCACGCGTTTACGGATCAACTTGTGGTAATCGCGACCCAGGGCATAACGCGAGACGTAGGCTTTTTCCGGCTGGGCGAGCATTTTTGCCATGTGGGTGTCGCCCGCCAGGTAGTCCATGCGCAGGGACACCACGCGCAATGTGCCCGGCACCAGCTCTTCGGGGTGCGAGCGTTTACTGCCGTGAGCGCCCATGTAGTCCATTTCGCCGTGGTAGCCGGCGGCGAGCCAGCGCTCCAGATACTGCTCATGCTCGGCCAGGTCGAGGCCGCTGATGCCGACTTGTTGAAAGCCCAGCTCGCGGCCCCAGTCCTTGATGGATTGGGTGAGGGCGGGCAGGTCTGTGTCAATAGCGGGAATAGCGGGCATGAGGCGAGAGAAACCGGAGCTGAGGTGCGTATAATTCTGCCAGACATCGGAGCCCGAAGACGCATGCTGCACATTAAAGATGAATTACCCGACGCGCTGTACAGCGCAGCACAAGTGCGAAGCCTCGATGCGAGCCTGATCGCGGCCGGCACACCGGGCTTCGAATTGATGCAGCGTGCAGCACATGCGACCTGGCGGGCCTTGGTCCGCCGATGGCCGACAGCGAAAGAAATGAGCGTGCTGACCGGTCACGGCAACAATGCCGGGGATGGGTATCTGGTGGCGGCGCTGGCCAAACGTGCCGGTTGGACGGTGCGGGTGCTGGCGGTGGGGGATCCGCAGCGCTTGCAGGGTGATGCGGCGTTGGCCCATGCCGAGGCAGTGTCTGAAAAAGTGCTCATCGAGCCTTGGACCGCACAATCCGGAATACGCGGCATTGTGCTGGATGCTTTGCTTGGTACCGGACTGGGCGGCGATGTGCGTGAGCCGTATGCCAGCGCCATCGCCGCGATCAACTCCAGCGGGTTGCCGGTTGCGGCGGTGGATATCCCTTCGGGGCTGTGTGCCGATACCGGTCGTGTGCTTGGCTGCGCGGTGTGTGCCGATCTGACGGTGACGTTCATCGGGTTGAAGCTGGGGGTGTTCACCGGTGATGCGGCGGATGTGGTGGGTGAGCTGGTGTTCAACGACCTGCGCGCCGATCCACAGCTGCTTGAGGCGGCACCGCGCAGTGCCCTTCGCCTGACGGCGGCTAACCTGCCGCGTCTGGCCTTCCGGCAACCTGCTTCCCATAAAGGCAAGTTCGGCCATGTGCTGCTGATCGGCGGTGATCGCGGTTATGGCGGAGCGATCCTGCTGAGCGCGCAGGCTGCGCTACGCAGCGGTGCGGGCATGGTGTCGGTGGCAACCCGCGGCGAACATGTGCCGGCGGCCCTGGCCAGAATCCCCGAGGCCATGGTGTTGGGCGCTTCTTCGGCCAATCAGTTGATGGAATTGCTGCAAAAAGCTTCCGTGTTGGTGGTCGGCCCGGGTCTGGGTCAGACTGCCTGGGCGCGCAGCCTGTTGTCGGCCGCCGCCAACGCACCACTGCCGCAAGTCTGGGATGCCGATGCGCTGAACATGTTGGCCGAAGCCTGTGTGAGCTTGCCCAGGTATTGCGTGATCACGCCGCATCCCGGGGAGGCCGCGCGGTTGCTGGGCCTGAGCACTGCCGAGGTTCAGGCTGATCGTCCTGCAGCTGCCCGTGCATTGAGCAAAAAATACACAGCGGTCGTGGTACTCAAAGGTGCCGGAAGTTTGATCGCCAGTCCTGACGGGCGCCTGGCGCTGTGTCATCAGGGCCATCCGGCGATGGCCACCGCCGGGTTGGGCGACGTGCTGGCCGGTTTGCTGGGGGCGCTGCTGGCTCAGGGCATGGCCGCATTCGACGCGGCCTGCCTGGGAGTCTGGCTGCACGCCAATGCCGGCGTGCAACAAGGAAAAATGGGCCGTGGGCTGGCGGCCAGTGATCTGATTCCAGCCATTCGTCAGTTGTTGGAGGAGCAAGCACCGTGTCTGAAGTAACCCTGTACCTGGCCGATGAGCAGGCCATGAGCGACTTTGGCGCACGCATTGCCCGAATCACCCAAGGCCATGGCCTGATCTTCCTCGAGGGCAACCTGGGGATGGGCAAAACCACCTTGTCCCGAGGCATTATCCGCGGCCTGGGGCATGCCGGGGCAGTAAAAAGCCCGACGTTCACCCTGGTTGAACCCTATGAGATCGGCGATATTCGCGCCTTCCATTTCGACTTGTACCGTCTGGTCGACCCGGAGGAGCTTGAGTTCCTCGGTATCCGCGACTACTTCGAAGACGACGCGCTGTGCCTGATCGAGTGGCCTGAAAAAGGTGCAGGCTTTTTGCCAAAGCCGGACCTGACCATTACCATTAGCCCGCAAGACAGCGGGCGTTCGCTGAAAATTTTATCCCAGGGCTCGCGTGGCGAGGCCTGGTGTGCCGCTTTGGCATTGGAATCCAAATAGATGATGGGGTTAGGTATGCGCTTTCGCGCGTTGGTGGCTGCCGTAGGGGTGTTGTTTTTGGCGGTGACCGTCGACGCTGTGGCCGATACGAAGGTCAACAGTGTTCGTCTGTGGCGGGCACCGGACAACACACGACTGGTGTTTGACCTCACCGGCCCGGTGCAACACAGCGTCTTTACCCTGACGGCTCCGGATCGTCTGGTCATCGACATCAATGGCGCGACCCTCGGTGCGCCGCTCAACGTCAACACCTCGAACACTCCGATCACCGCCATGCGCTCGGCTCAACGCACGCCGACCGACCTGCGGGTGGTCATCGATCTGAAAAGGGCGGTAACGCCGAAGAGCTTCTCCCTGGCGCCGAACGCCCAGTACGGCAACCGGTTGGTGGTCGATCTGTTCGATAACGCCGCAGATGCCGCTCCTCCTCCAGCACCAACGCCTTCGGTCGCCACAGTGCCCGCCGTGCCGGTCACGCCTGCTGAACCGGCAATCAAGCTGCCACCGGCCCCGGCCGGCAAGCGCGATATCATTGTGGTGATCGACGCCGGTCACGGTGGCGAAGACCCGGGGGCTTCGGGTTCTCGCGGTCAGCGTGAAAAAGACGTGGTACTGGCCATCGCCCGTGAACTGCAACGGCAGGTCAGCGGCATGAAAGGCTTCCGCGCCGAACTGACCCGTACCGGCGACTATTTCATTCCATTGCGCGGCCGTACCGAAATTGCCCGCAAGAAAGGCGCCGACCTGTTCGTCTCGATCCACGCCGACGCCGCGCCTTCTACCGCCGCTTTCGGTGCCTCGGTCTTTGCCCTGTCTGATCGCGGCGCGACCTCGGAGACGGCCCGTTGGCTGGCCGACAGCGAAAACCGTTCCGACCTGATCGGTGGTGCCGGCAACGTCAGCCTCGATGACAAGGACCGCATGCTCGCCGGCGTGCTGCTTGACCTGTCGATGACCGCATCCCTGACGTCCAGCCTGAACGTTGGCCAGAAGGTGCTAAGCAACATCGGCCGGGTTACGCCGCTGCACAAGCAGCGGGTCGAGCAAGCCGGGTTCATGGTGTTGAAGTCGCCGGATATTCCGTCGATCCTGGTGGAAACCGGGTTCATCTCCAACGCCGACGAAGCCTCGAAACTCGCGGCATCGAGCCATCAGCAGGCGTTGGCGCGTTCGATCAGCAGCGGCGTGCGTCAGTTCTTCCAGCAGAACCCTCCACCGGGCACTTACATCGCCTGGCTGCGTGATTCCGGCAAAATCGCCCAAGGCCCACGTGACCACCGGGTAAACCCGGGCGAAACGCTGGCGATGATCGCCGTGCGCTATCAGGTGTCGCCCGCGACCCTGCGCAGCGCCAACAACCTGTCGAGCGATGAACTCAAGATCGGTCAACACCTGACTATTCCGGGCACTGAATTGGCGGCCAAAGAATGAATCAGGTCGAGAACAACAGCGCTCGCATCGAGCTGCTCAGCCCGCGACTGGCGAACCAGATTGCGGCGGGTGAGGTGGTCGAACGCCCGGCTTCGGTGATCAAGGAGCTGCTGGAAAACAGCCTCGACTCCGGCGCCAAACGCATCGACGTCGATGTGGAGCAGGGCGGCGTCAAGCTGCTGCGGGTGCGCGACGATGGCAGCGGCATTTCCGCCGATGACCTGCCGCTGGCGCTGGCCCGTCACGCCACCAGCAAGATCCGCAACCTGGAAGACCTCGAACAGGTCATGAGCCTGGGGTTTCGTGGTGAGGCCTTGGCATCGATCAGCTCCGTGGCGCGCCTGACCCTGACCTCGCGCACCCGCGACGCCGATCAGGCCTGGCAGGTCGAGACCGAAGGCCGGGACATGGCGCCTCGCGTGCAGCCCGCGGCCCATCCGGTGGGCACATCGGTTGAAGTGCGCGACCTGTTCTTCAACACACCGGCGCGGCGCAAGTTTCTCAAGACTGAAAAAACCGAATTCGATCACCTGCAAGAAGTGATCAGGCGCCTGGCCCTGGCGCGCTTCGATGTGGCGTTCCATCTGCGTCACAACGGCAAGACCATCCTCAGCCTGCACGAGGCCCATGATGATGCGGCCCGTGCCCGGCGCGTGGCAGCGATCTGCGGGCCGGGCTTCCTGGAGCAGGCGCTGCCGATCGAGATCGAGCGCAACGGCCTGCATCTATGGGGCTGGGTCGGCCTGCCGACCTTCAATCGCAGTCAGGCCGACTTGCAGTATTTCTTCGTCAATGGCCGTGCGGTGCGCGACAAACTGGTGGCTCACGCGGTACGCCAGGCTTATCGCGACGTGCTGTTCAACGGTCGGCACCCGACCTTTGTACTGTTTTTCGAAGTCGATCCGACCGGCGTGGACGTCAACGTGCACCCGACCAAGCACGAAGTGCGTTTCCGTGAAGGACGCATGGTTCACGATTTTCTCTATGGCACCTTGCATCGCGCCTTGGGCGATGTGCGACCGGACGATCATCTGGCTGCGCCGGTCGCCACGGCCATCGTCCGGCCTACCGGTCTCGAAGCCGGTGAGTTCGGGCCCCAGGGTGAAATGCGCCTGGCCGCCAATGCGCTGCTGGAACAGCCTCAGGCTCAGCCGTCGTTCAGTACGCCGGCGGGTTCGGGGGCTGGCGCGGGTTATCAATACACGCCGCGTCCGCAGTCCGGAGTGCCCGTCGCCGAAGCGCAGGCCGCCTATCGCGAGTTCTTTGCACCGCTGCCCGAAGCCAATGCCGTCGCGCTACCGGCCGGGCAGGACGACATCCCGCCGCTCGGTTATGCACTGGCACAACTCAAGGGCATCTACATCCTTTCGGAAAACGCCCAGGGCCTGGTACTGGTGGACATGCATGCCGCCCACGAGCGGATCATGTATGAGCGTCTGAAGGTGGCGATGGCCAGCGAAGGCCTGAGCGGCCAGCCGTTGCTGGTGCCGGAGTCCCTGGCCGTCAGCCAGCGTGAAGCCGATTGCGCCGAGGAGCATGTCGCCTGGTTCCAGCGCCTGGGCTTTGAATTGCAGCGTCTGGGCCCGGAAACCCTGGCGATCCGGCAGATCCCGGCACTGCTCAAACAGGCCGAAGCCAACCGGCTGGTCGCCGACGTCCTGGCTGATCTGATGGAGTTCGGCACCAGCGACCGCATTCAGGCGCACCTGAACGAATTGCTCGGGACCATGGCCTGCCATGGTGCGGTTCGTGCGAATCGGCGCCTGGCCCTGCCGGAAATGAACGGTCTGCTGCGTGACATGGAAAACACCGAGCGCAGCGGTCAATGCAACCATGGCCGACCGACCTGGACCCAACTGGGCCTGGACGATCTGGACAAACTGTTCTTGCGCGGTCGTTGATGAGCCAGTTCCCACCTGCGATTTTCCTGATGGGCCCGACCGCCGCCGGCAAGACCGACCTGGCCATCGAACTCACCAAGGTCCTGCCGTGCGAGTTGATCAGCGTCGATTCGGCGCTGGTCTACCGTGGCATGGACATCGGCACCGCCAAGCCTTCCAAAGAGCTGCTGGCGCAATATCCGCATCGTCTGATCGATATTCTCGACCCGGCCGAGAGCTATTCGGCTGCGGATTTCCGCCGTGATGCCCTGGAAGCGATGGCGGAGATCACCGCACGCGGAAAAATTCCGCTGCTGGTGGGCGGCACCATGCTCTATTACAAGGCTTTGGTTGAAGGTCTGGCGGATATGCCGGCCGCCGATCCCGAGGTCCGCGCGCAAATCGAAGAAGAGGCTGCGCGCCTTGGCTGGCAAGCCTTGCACGAACAATTGGCGGTGATTGATCCGGAGTCTGCAGCCCGAATACATCCGAACGATCCCCAGCGATTGAGTCGAGCACTGGAGGTTTATCGTGTCAGCGGTCAAAGCATGACCGCCCTGCGGTTGCAACAATCTGTGCAAAGTACTGAAGCAGCCGCTTCGGGACTGCAACAATTGCCCTATACTGTCGCGAACTTGGCCATTGCTCCGGCAAATCGCCAGGTACTGCATGAGCGAATTAAACAAAGATTCACTTTAATGTTGGAACAGGGATTCATTGACGAGGTCGTAGCCCTGCGTAATAGAGGTGACCTGCATACCGGGTTGCCGTCTATACGTGCAGTAGGCTACCGCCAAGTCTGGGACTACCTGGATGGCAAGCTGACGTCAGCCGAGATGCAGGAGCGTGGAATCATTGCCACGCGCCAATTGGCGAAACGTCAGTTCACCTGGCTGCGCAGTTGGACTGATCTGCATTGGCTGGACAGTCTGGATTGCGACAATCTGCCGCGCGCCTTGAAATACCTGGGGACCGTCTCCATATTGAGCTGAGTCCTTGCAATTGCCGTCTATCCTTGGGGGTGTGACGGCCAAAGCCATCTGTTTACCTATTTTTTATATTGAATCCTTAAAGGAGTGCGGCACATGTCAAAAGGGCATTCGCTACAAGACCCTTACTTGAATACGTTACGTAAAGAGAAAGTTGGGGTGTCCATCTATCTGGTCAACGGTATCAAACTGCAAGGCACGATCGAGTCTTTCGACCAGTTCGTTATCCTGCTGAAAAACACCGTCAGCCAGATGGTCTACAAACACGCGATCTCTACAGTGGTGCCGGTTCGTCCAATTCGTCTGCCTAGCGCAACCGAATCCGAAGCAGGTGACGCTGAGCCAGGTAACGCCTGATAGGAGTCTCCTTTGTTCTTTGAGCGCCACGGTGGTGGTGAGCGAGTAATCCTCGTTCACTTGGATGGACAGGACCCTGAGGCGCGCGAAGATCCGCAGGAGTTTCAGGAACTGGCTAATTCGGCGGGTGCCGAGACCGTCGCGTTTTTTAACGTGCCGCGTCATCGGCCAACCGCCAAGACACTGATTGGCAGTGGCAAGGTCGAGGAGCTGCGCGACCTGGTCAAAGCCGAACAGGCCGATCTGGTAATTTTCAATCACATCCTCACGCCCAGTCAGGAGCGTAACCTCGAACGTGTTTTCGAGTGTCGCGTGATCGACCGTACCGGTCTGATTCTCGATATTTTCGCCCAGCGCGCCCGTACCCATGAAGGCAAGCTCCAGGTCGAACTGGCCCAGCTTGACCACATGAGCACCCGGCTGGTTCGTGGGTGGACTCACCTTGAGCGCCAAGGTGGCGGTATCGGTATGCGTGGCCCGGGTGAAACCCAGCTGGAAACCGACCGCCGTTTGCTGCGGGTTCGCCTGCGGCAGATCAAGGGTCGGCTGGAGAAAGTACGCAGCCAGCGAGAACAGTCGCGCCGTGGCCGATCGCGTGCGGATATTCCTACCGTGTCCCTGGTGGGGTACACCAACGCCGGTAAATCCACGCTCTTCAATAACGTGACGAAATCCGACGTCTACGCGGCTGACCAATTGTTTGCCACGCTGGACCCGACCCTGCGTCGTCTGGATATAGACGATCTGGGGCCGATTGTCCTGGCGGACACTGTGGGTTTCATTCGCCACTTGCCCCACAAGCTGGTCGAAGCATTTCGGTCTACCCTCGAAGAGTCGAGTAACTCCGATCTGTTGTTGCACGTGATCGATGCGGCCGAACCGGATCGCATGTTGCAGATCGAGCAGGTAATGGTGGTGCTCGGCGAGATTGGTGCCCAGGACTTGCCGATCCTCGAGGTCTATAACAAACTCGATTTGCTTGAAGGCGTTGAGCCACAAATCCAGCGCGACGAAAACGGCAAGCCCCAACGGGTCTGGCTGTCGGCGCGTGATGGCAGTGGTCTGGAATTGCTTGAGCAAGCCATTGCCGAGTTACTGGGCAGTGATTTGTTTGTCGGTACCTTGCGCTTGCCGCAACGATTCGCTCGGCTGCGTGCGCAGTTCTTCGAACTCGGTGCGGTGCAGAAAGAAGAACACGACGAAGAAGGCATCAGTTTGCTGGCCGTTCGTTTGCCCCGGGTCGAGTTGAATCGACTGGTAAGCCGCGAGGGATTGCAGCCGATGGAATTCATCGAGCAACACACTTTGCAATAAAAGCCTGAGAAAGCGGTTGTGCCGCGGTGACAGGCATTCTGTAGCATTGGTCGGCGCGCCGTGGGTGCGTCTTTGCTTTATCAGATGGAGAGCGCTATGGCTTGGAATGAGCCGGGTGGCAACTCGAATAATCAGGATCCTTGGGGTGGCAAGCGTCGTAACAACGGCGACCGCAAGGGCCCACCGGATCTCGACGAGGCCTTCCGAAAGCTGCAGGAAAGCCTGAACGGGTTGTTCGGTGGCGGTAAGAAACGTGGTAGCGACGACGGCGGTGGTCCGGGCAAGAGTGGCGGCTTTGGCGGCCTGCTCGGCATCGGTCTGGTCGTGCTGGCCGCCGTGTGGCTGTATAGCGCGGTCTACGTGGTCGACGAGCAGGAGCAGGCCGTGGTGCTGCGCTTCGGCAAGTACTACGAAACCGTCGGCCCGGGTCTGAACATCTATTTCCCGCCGATCGACAAGAAGTACATGGAAAACGTCACGCGTGAGCGTGCGTACACCAAGCAGGGCCAGATGCTGACTGAAGACGAAAACATCGTCGAAGTGCCGCTGACCGTGCAGTACAAGATCAGCAACCTGCAGGACTTCGTGTTGAGCGTCGATCAGCCGGAAATCAGCCTGCAGCACGCGACCGACAGCGCCTTGCGCCATGTGGTGGGTTCCACCGCGATGGACCAGGTACTGACCGAAGGTCGTGAGTTGATGGCCAGCGAAATCAAGGAGCGTCTGCAACGCTTCATGGACACCTATCGCACCGGTATCACCGTTACCCAGGTCAACGTACAGAGCGCAGCGGCACCGCGCGAAGTCCAGGAAGCCTTCGATGACGTGATCCGTGCCCGGGAAGACGAGCAGCGTTCGCGCAACCAGGCAGAAACCTATGCCAACGGCGTCGTGCCGGAAGCCCGTGGTCAGGCCCAGCGCATCCTCGAAGATGCCAATGGTTACCGTGACGAAACCGTCTCGCGCGCCAAGGGTGAGGCCGATCGCTTCACCAAGCTGGTCGCCGAGTACCGCAAGGCTCCTGAGGTCACCCGCCAGCGTCTGTATCTGGACACCATGCAGGAAGTCTTCAGCAACACCAGCAAGGTTCTCGTGACCGGCAACAAGAACGGCCAGAACAACCTGCTGTACCTGCCGCTGGACAAAATGGTCGAAAGTGGTCGCAATACCAGCACTCCAATGAGCGGTGCGGCAGCCACCAGCAATGAAGCGAATACGCGTGCGGCAGCAGATCTGCAGCAACAGCAAGCACGTACCAGGGAGAGTCGCTGATGAGCAATAAATCGCTGATCGCCCTTATTGTCGGCGTCGTCGTGGCGATCGCTGCCTGGAACTGCTTCTACATCGTGGCTCAGACCGAGCGTGCGGTGTTGCTGCAGTTCGGTCGCGTGGTCCAGACCGATGTTCAGCCGGGCCTGCATGTGAAAGTGCCTTACGTTAACCAGGTGCGCAAATTCGACGCACGCCTGATGACGCTGGATGCCCCGACACAACGCTTCCTGACGCTGGAAAAGAAAGCCGTGATGGTCGACGCCTTCGCCAAGTGGCGCGTGAAGGACGCAGAGCGTTACTACACCGCGACTTCCGGCCTCAAGCAGATCGCCGACGAGCGCCTGTCTCGCCGTCTGGAATCGGGCCTGCGTGACCAGTTCGGTAAGCGCACCCTGCATGAAGTGGTGTCGGGTGAGCGTGATGCGCTCATGGCGGATATCACGGCTTCGCTGAACAAGATGGCTGAAAAAGAACTGGGCATCGAAGTTGTCGATGTTCGGGTCAAGACCATCGACCTTCCGAAAGAAGTGAACCGCAGCGTGTTCGAACGTATGAGCACCGAGCGTGAGCGTGAAGCTCGTGAGCACCGCGCCAAGGGTAACGAGCTGGCCGAAGGCATTCGAGCTGACGCCGATCGTCAGCGCCGCGTGCTGCTGGCTGAAGCCTATCGTGAATCCGAGGAGGTTCGCGGTGACGGTGATGCCCAGGCCGCTGCGATCTATTCCAAGGCCTACGGCCAGGATCAGGAGTTCTACGCGTTCTATCGTAGCCTGCGCGCCTACCGTGAAAGCTTCGCGAACAAATCCGACGTATTGGTCCTCGACCCAAGCAGCGACTTCTTCCACTACCTGGAAAAAGCCAAGCCTTGATACGACGTTGACCTGAATCCTCCCGCCGGGCGGCTAAAACCTCTGGCGGGGTGATCCTTTGGGAAAACGTGTGTATGATGCGGCAGCCGGGAAATTCCCGGCTTTTTTGCGTCTGCATGTTTGATTGCTGTTTTTAAGCAGATGCCGGGCCGATGGGCTCGACAGTTTTTCGAGGAAAGTGGTCAGCGAAGCCGGTAGAAGGGCTTTTCGCTCCGTCGCTCATGCGCGTGGTTTGCGCATGGGCTGATCATTTTCTGCTTCACTCAAGGATCGCCGACAGGCTGGTCGCCCGGATATAGGGGAAGGCGTAATGGCAACGGTAGACCGCTGGCTTCTGCCAGATGGCATCGAAGAAGTACTGCCACCGGAAGCGGCGCGTATTGAAATCGCGCGTCGTCAGGTGTTGGATCTGTTCCAGAGCTGGGGTTACGAGTTTGTCGTGACTCCCCATATCGAGTACCTGGAATCCCTGCTGACCGGCGCAGGCCAGGACCTGGATCTGCGCACCTTCAAGGTCATCGACCCGCAATCGGGCCGGCAGATGGGTTTCCGTGCCGACATCACGCCGCAAGTGGCGCGCATCGATGCGCATACCCTGCGTCGCGAAGGTCCGAGTCGACTGTGCTATGCCGGTAGCGTGCTGCATGCTCAGCCTCGCGCCTTGTCGTCCTCGCGCAGCCCGATTCAGCTGGGCGCCGAGTTGTACGGCGACGGCAGCCCAAGCAGCGACGTCGAAGTCATCAGCCTGATGCTCGCCATGCTGCAACTGGCCGATGTGCCGGATGTGCACATGGACCTCGGCCATGTCGGAATCTACCGTGGCCTGGCCCGCGCTGCCGGTTTGTCCGGTGAAGTCGAGCAGCAGTTGTTCGATGCTTTGCAACGCAAGGCCATCGATGAGGTCATTACCTTGACCGAGGGCTTGCCTACCGATCTGTCGGGCATGCTGCGGGCGTTGGTCGATCTGTGTGGCGATCGTGAAGTGCTGGCTGCGGCCCGCGAGCGCCTGGCCAAGGCTCCGGCCCCTGTTCTGGCAGCTCTGGACGACTTGCTGGCGATTGCCGAGCGGCTGTCCGCGCGTTTCCCTGAGCTGCCGCTATATTTCGACCTCGGCGAGCTGCGCGGGTACCACTACCACACCGGTGTGGTGTTCGCCGTGTTCGTGCCGGGTGTTGGCCAGTCGATTGCCCAGGGCGGTCGTTACGACGACATCGGCGCCGACTTCGGTCGCGCACGTCCGGCAACCGGTTTCTCTACCGATTTGAAAACCCTGGTGACCCTGGGGCGTGCTGAGATCGAGCTACCGTCTGGCGGTATCTGGATGCCTGACAGTACGGATGCAGCACTCTGGCAGCAGGTTTGCCAGTTGCGCAGTGAGGGTCAGCGTGTCGTTCAGGCCTTGCCTGGACAACCTTTGGCCGCCGCCCGTGAAGCGGACTGCGACCGGCAATTGATTCAGCAGAACGGGCTTTGGCAAGTTTCGCCACTGGCTTCTTGAGTTTTCCTGCCGGCCGCCGCCGGCACCAAGTTTGCGCGAATGAGGACAAGTGTTATGGGTAAGAATGTCGTAGTCCTGGGCACCCAATGGGGTGATGAGGGCAAAGGCAAGATCGTTGATCTGCTGACCGAACATGCTGCCGCCGTAGTGCGTTACCAGGGTGGCCACAACGCTGGCCACACGCTGGTGATCGACGGTGAGAAGACCGTCTTGCACCTGATCCCGTCGGGTGTACTGCGCGAAGGCGTGCAGTGCCTGATCGGCAACGGCGTGGTGGTTGCACCTGACGCCTTGCTGCGCGAGATCACCAAGCTGGAAGAAAAAGGCGTGCCGGTGCGCGAGCGCCTGCGTATCAGCCCTTCCTGCCCGCTGATCCTGTCCTTCCACGTTGCGCTGGACCAGGCCCGTGAAAAGGCCCGTGGCGAGCTGAAGATCGGTACCACCGGTCGTGGCATCGGCCCGGCCTACGAAGACAAGGTTGCACGTCGTGGCCTGCGTGTGGGCGACCTGCTCAACATGCCGCGCTTTGAAGACAAGCTGCGTGAACTGGTGGATTACCATAACTTCATGCTGGTGGGTTACTACAAAGAGCCAGCCATCGAATTCGACAAGACCCTGGCCGAATGCAAAGAATACGCTGAGCTGCTCAAGCCGCTGATGCTGGATGTGACTGCCGAGCTGCACGACCTGCGTCGCGCTGGCAAAGACATCATGTTCGAAGGCGCTCAAGGCTCCCTGCTGGACATCGACCACGGTACCTACCCGTACGTGACCAGCTCTAACACCACCGCTGGCGGCGTTGCTACCGGTTCGGGTGTTGGCCCTATGTTCCTGGACTACATCCTGGGTATCACCAAGGCTTACACCACGCGTGTAGGTTCGGGCCCATTCCCGACGGAGTTGTTCGACGAAGTCGGGGCGCACCTGGCTAAACAAGGTCACGAGTTCGGCGCGACTACCGGCCGTGCTCGTCGTTGTGGCTGGTTCGACGCTGTTATCCTGCGTCGCGCTATCGATGTGAACAGCATCTCGGGCATCTGCCTGACCAAGCTGGACGTGCTCGACGGTCTGGAAGCCATCAACATCTGTGTCGGCTACAAGGATGCGGAAGGTAAGGCCGTTGCTCCGACTGATGCTGACAGCTACGTAGGCCTGCAGCCTGTGTACGAAGAAGTGCCGGGCTGGACCGAGTCGACCGTGGGTGCCAAAACCCTGGAAGAGCTGCCAGCTAACGCCCGTGCTTACATCAAGCGCGTCGAAGAGCTGATCGGCGCGCCGATCGACATTATTTCGACGGGCCCGGACCGCAACGAAACTATCGTTCTGCGTCATCCGTTTGCTTGATAAGTCGTTGATGTAAAACACAAAGGCTCCTTAATCGGGGCCTTTGTCGTATTCGTCTGTCGGACGGCATGACCTTTGCTGTGAACATTAAAAAAAGCATTGCTTCCGGCGTGCTATCAATTTAATGGCGCCAAAGCAGAGGGATTTCAGATGTCGGCCGTTCTCTCGTTGTTACAAAGCCGTTTGTTGCGGCCCGTGTTCGTTACCCTGGGTATCGCCCTATTGGTGCAGGTGCTGGTGGCTGTTGCTCTGACCCGGAGCACGGTGACTGCGCTGGAAGCCGATCTGGGCCTGCGCCTGGGCGCGGACAGTCAAAAGCTCTCTGCCGAGCTCGAGCAGGCAGGGCGCGAAGTCACGTCCAGTCTGGACAGCCTCTCTACCAGTACGCGTCAGCGCCTCACGGCCGGCTTGTCCTCGCGACTGGAGGAAGAGCGGGCGCAATTGCGTTCGACCCTGGAAAAGGATCTGAAGGACTCCGCCAGCGACATGGCGCAGCTTCTGGCATCAGTCGCGCCCCGCGCCATGTGGGACAACGACGTCCCGACGCTTTCCGAATTCGCCCGCCGGGCCCAGCGCAATCCCAATGTGCTGTTCGTGGTGTATGACGACGCTACCGGCCAGCACCTGACACGCTACCTCAACCGGGAAAACCCGATCAACAAGGCGCTGCTGGAAAAAGGCCAGGGCGAGCGGGCGCTCGACAAGGTGCTGGATGCGGCGAAGAACGATCCATCGGTCTTCTACACCGAGGCTTCGATCAATCCCAATGGCGTAGAAATCGGCAAGGTCCTGATGGGGGTCTCGACCGCTTCGGTGGAGACCGATCTCACGGCCCTGGACAAGCGCTTCTCGGCGTTGATAGCCAGCAGCGATCAACTGGTGGGCGACAGTCTGAAAGGCGCGGCGGCTGACAGCGCAACGGCCATGCGCTCGCGCCTGCAGTCGGCGCAGTCCACGGCAACTGAAATGAAAGCCAATACCACCGGCACCGTGCAGGAAGCTGCAACGACATTACGCTGGCGCATCGGCGCATGTCTGGCGGTGGTGGGTTTCAGTGTCCTGCTGTTGTTGGCGGTGGTGCTCGGTCGCCGAGTGGTCAATCGCCTGAAAATGCTGATCGTAGCCATGGATGACCTGGCGGCGGGCGAGGGCGATCTGACCAAGCGCGTGCAGATCAACAGCAAGGATGAAATCGGCGACATGGCCTCGGCGGTCAATCGCTTTGTGGACAAGTTACAGCCGATCGTGCGCGAGGCGGGCGATGTGGCCCAGCGTACCGGCGTGGAAATTGGCGCCATGACCTTGCGCAACGCTGGTGCGGATGCGGCGGCTGGCATGCAGCGCGACGAGGTGGCGGAGAGTTTGCGCGCACTGTCGCAAATGGCTGATGAGGCGCAGTCGGAAAGCCACGCCATGCAGGCGGCGCTCAAGCAGGTCGTGGACATTCGTCAGGCCACCGATGAAAACACCCGCACCTCGGCGAAGGTCGGCAGCCTGATCGAGGAGCTGGCGGGTCAGGTCAATACAGGCGCGCAAGTGATCGAGCGTCTGGCACAGCAAAGTGAGCAGATTGAAGTGGTGCTGACGGTGATTCACGGCATCGCCGAGCAGACCAACCTGCTGGCGCTGAACGCGGCCATTGAAGCGGCGCGTGCCGGCGAGACGGGGCGCGGGTTTGCGGTGGTGGCAGATGAGGTGCGGGCGCTGGCGAGCAAGACGCAGAGCTCCACTGGCGATATTCAGGCGCACATCGTGGCGTTGCAGCAAGGTGCACGTGAGGCGGTGGCGGCAATCGGGCAGGCCGGGCGCCAGGCCAGTGAGGGTTTGCTGGTGCTACGTGACAGTGCGCGGTTGCAGCAGTCGGTGCAGGCATCTGTCGAGCAGGTCCATGCGGCGATCGGTCTGGCTACCCAGGCTGCCGAGCATCAGGCCCGCGGAGCCCAGGCGGTGCGCGGTCGGGTCGAGACCATTCATGTGCAGGCCGAGAAAGCGGCGCAAGCTGTCGTGGAGACCACAGCGAGCGGCAAGGTGCTCGATGGCCTGGCGGCGCAGTTGAAGGCGAGCCTGGGGCAGTTCAGGGCTTGATGCCTTAAAGATCAAAAGATCGCAGCCTGCGGCAGCTCCTGCACGGGAATATGCGTTTCCCTGTAGGGCTGCCGCAGGCTGCGATCTTTTGCTTTATCAGCGACTCAAATACATCCGGGTCGTTAACAGGTAAACGGGCAACCCCGACACCAATATCAACAACGCCGCATAAGGCGCCGCCGCCGCAAACTCGACATTCGCGGTATGTGCCCAGACTTCCGTTGCCAGTGTATTCAGCCCGGTTGGACTCAACAGCAAGGTCGCCGTCAGTTCCTTCATCGCATCCAGGAACACCAGGGCAAAAGCCGCGCCCAGCGCCGGGAAAATGATCGGCAGCGTCACTCGGCAAAACGCGCTGAACGATGACGCGCCCAGCGTGCGTGCCGCCTCTTCAAGTTGCGGTGCCGCCTTGTTCAGGGCAGTGCGGATCGGCGCCTGGGCCAGCGGCAGAAACAGCAGGGCGTAGGCGATCAGCAGCAATGCCGATGTCTGGTAAAGCATCGGCACGTAGTGCAGGGCGAAATACACCAGGGTCAGGGCAATGACCAGCCCCGGCAGGGCGTGCAGCAGATACGGCAGGCGCTCGGCCCAGATCGACAATTGGCCTTTGTAGCGCACGACCAGCAGGCCAACCGGCACCGCCAGCACCAGGCACAGTGCAGCGCCGCCCAGCGACAGTGCCAGGGAGGACAGCAATGCTTCGCCGATTGCCGTCACGGGAAAGGCTGCCGATGATCCCACTGCCAACCAGTAGGCCAGCATACCCAACGGAATCCCGCTGCCAATGATTGCCAGCAGCAGGCAATAAAGCTGTCCCGCCACAGCCCAAGGGCCCAGTTGAACCTGTTCCGCGCGTCTCGCCGCACCTTGGCCGGTGCGCACGTGTCGACCCTTGCCGCGTATGCGCAGCTCCAGCCACAACAGCGCCAGGCACAACATCAGCAGTACGGCGGAGAGCATCGCGGCGTTGGCATTGCTGAACTCCAGCTCGAACTGCTGATAGATCGCGGTGGTGAAGGTTTGCAGGCCGATGATCGACAAGGCGCCGAACTCCACCAGCATGTGCAGTGCAATCAGCAACGACCCCGCCAGCATTGAAGGCCAGAGCAGGGGCAGGGTGACCTTGAAAAATACGCCCCAACGATTCTGCCCCAGCGTGCGCGCGGACTCTTCGAGGGACGGGTCAAGGTTGCGCAGCGTTGCCGCTACAGGCAGGAAAATCAGCGGGTATTTGGACAGGCTCATCACGAGGATGGCCCCGCCAAGTCCCTCGAAATGAGCGCTCAACGAAACCCAGGTAAAGCTGCTGACAAATGCCGGTACGGCGAACGGCAGGCAGAGGATCACGCCCCACAATCGTCGGCCCGGCAAATTACTGCGTTCCAGCAACCAGGCCAGCGACAAGCCGATTACCCCGCAAACAGCGGTGACCCCAATCATCAATGCGAGTGTGTTGCGCAGCAAGCCGAACACATAAGGTCGCCATAGCAAATGCAGTGCTTCTGCCCAGCCCGCCTGCCAGGCTTTCAGGCCGACATACAGCAAAGGCAGGAGGCTGAGCGCCACCAACAGCAACACGGGCAGTATCAGCCAGATAGACGGCCGCTTGCGCCGTGGCGCGTACGCGTGATGCGCGGACAGTGAGGCACCCATCAATTCAGGCCAACGTCACGTTCCAGGTCCAGCGCTTCTTCGGCGTTGCCGAGGTCGGCAGGCGTGACTTTGGGTGCTTCCAGTTCGCTGAACGGCTTGAGCCCGCGATCAGATTCCATGCCTTTGTGCAGAGGGTATTCGGCGGTGGTCTGGGTGATCACACGCTGGCCTTCCTCGCTGGCCACGTAGGCGAGCAATTGCTGTGCTTCTTTGGGGTGTTTGCTGGATTTGAGGACTGCGGCGCTGGAAACTGTGATCAGCCCGCCGACGTCGCCGCCGCTGAAATAATGCAGTTTCGAGTCGAGCTGGCCTTTTTCCCGCTGCAAGGCGAACCAGTAGTAGTTGTTCACCAATACTGTTGCCACTTCGCCATTTTCCACGGCCTTGAGTGCAACCATGTTATTGCTGTAGGTCTTGCCGAATGCGCGCAGTCCGGTCAGCCATTCTTCGGCAGCATCCATGCCGTGAACTTTGATGATCGCAACGGCCTGTTCCTGAAAGGCACCACTGGTGGGTACGAAGCCGACCTTGCCTTGCCATATTGGATTGGAGAACTCCATCACCGACTTCGGCAGGTCTTTTTCATCGACCAGTTTCGGGTTGTAGGCTACAACGCGTACCCGGGCAGTCACGCCAATCCAGGTGCCATTGCCGGCGACGTATTCCTTGGGCAGAACGGCCAGCGTGGCGTCATCCGCCTTGGCCAGCAGGCCTTGTTCACCGAGTTTGTTCAGTGGCGGCGACTCTTCGGTGTAGATCACGTCGGCGGGAGAACGATCGCCTTCTTCGACGATCTGGCTGGCGAGCTGGTTGCTGCTGCCTTTGCGCACATTGACGTGGATCCCGGTCTTGGCTTCGAAAGCTTTGGCAACCGCGTCGCCGACTTCTTTGTGTTGGCCGTTGTAGAGGGTCAGGGCAACCGGGTCGGCGGCTTGGGTGAGGGGAGTGGCGAGCGCCAGGCCTAGCAGGGTAATGGTCAGGCCGCGGCGCAGGGTATTTCGAAACATCATTCGCAGGGTTCCTCACTGTCGCATTGCAAAAACTTGCAACAATGATAAACGATATTGTTTCTCAAATGCGCTTTACAGGTTGTGTAATTCCTGTAGGAGCGAGCTTGCTCGCGATGGGCGTGAACGATGACGCGTTCTGTCTGCTGGCAAACGTCAGCCTCGAGTGCATCGTCGGAACGCCGCCCGGAGCAGGCTCGCTCCTACAGAAGAGGGTGGGGTGTTTTTCGGAAGGCCAGAAACGCAAAAACCCGCTTTCGCGGGTTTCTGTGAAATTCAAGGTCTTAACCTTGAATTTGAATTGGTGCCCAGAAGAAGACTCGAACTTCCACGACCTTGCGGTCACCAGCACCTGAAGCTGGCGTGTCTACCAATTTCACCATCTGGGCATTCATCTTCAGCGTTGTCGCTGTTGATGTGGCGCACTATACGGAGAGCTATTTGATCTGTAAACCCCTGATTTAAAAAAAATAAACCAGCAGTCTAAAATGCAAAAACCCGCTTTCGCGGGTTTTTGTGTGAGCCTTGAAATTGAACTAATCTCAAGCTCGAAATTGGTGCCCAGAAGAAGACTCGAACTTCCACGACCTTGCGGTCACCAGCACCTGAAGCTGGCGTGTCTACCAATTTCACCATCTGGGCAGTATCGGCAACGTTGTCCGTCGTCGATGGCGCGCACTATACGGAGCGTCTTTTTAACTGTAAACCCCCAGTGTCAAAAAAACCTGGAAAATTTCGTCAGCGGTCTACAAAACAGCTTTTCGGTGTCGATACAGGGCTTTAGATGGGTCGTCTTAGCCTGAAATTTCCCGTTTCATTACGCCTATGCCAAACTAACCCGCATATAGACAAGGTGAAAACTCTCTAATGGCCGATTGGCAGTCCCTCGATCCCGAGGCCGCTCGTGAAGCGGAAAAATATGAAAACCCTATTCCTAGCCGCGAACTGATCCTTCAGCACCTTGCTGATCGAGGTTCGCCTGCTAACCGCGAGCAACTGGTCGAAGAGTTTGGTCTGACCACGGAAGACCAGATCGAAGCCCTGCGCCGCCGCCTGCGCGCCATGGAGCGCGATGCTCAACTCATCTACACCCGACGCGGCACTTATGCGCCGGTGGACAAGCTCGACCTGATCCTGGGTCGCATCAGCGGTCACCGTGATGGCTTCGGCTTCCTGGTGCCGGACGACGGCAGTGACGACCTGTTCATGAGCCCGGCGCAGATGCGCCTGGTGTTCGATGGTGACCGTGCGCTGGCCCGTGTATCCGGCCTGGATCGTCGTGGTCGTCGCGAAGGCATGATCGTCGAAGTGGTTTCCCGGGCTCACGAGAGCATCGTCGGCCGCTACTTCGAAGAGGGTGGCATCGGTTTCGTGGTTGCCGACAACCCGAAAATCCAGCAGGAAGTGCTGGTCACGCCGGGTCGTAACGCCAACGCGCAGATCGGTCAGTTCGTCGAAGTGAAGATCACTCACTGGCCGACGCCACGCTTCCAGCCGCAAGGCGACGTGGTCGAAGTCGTGGGCAACTACATGGCGCCGGGCATGGAAATCGATGTTGCCCTGCGTACCTACGACATTCCTCACGTCTGGCCTGATGCCGTGCTCAAGGAAGCCGGCAAGCTCAAGCCGGAAGTCGAAGAGAAAGACAAAGAGAAGCGCATCGACCTGCGTCATCTGCCGTTCGTCACCATCGACGGCGAAGATGCCCGCGACTTCGATGATGCGGTCTACTGCGAAGCCCGTCCGGGCAAACTGCGTCTGTTCTCCGGCGGCTGGAAGCTGTACGTGGCGATTGCCGACGTATCCAGCTACGTGAAGCTCGGTTCGGCGCTGGATGCCGAAGCGCAGGTTCGTGGCAACTCGGTGTACTTCCCCGAGCGTGTGATTCCGATGCTGCCTGAGCAGCTGTCCAATGGTTTGTGCTCGCTGAACCCGCAAGTCGATCGTCTGGCCATGGTTTGCGAGATGACCATCTCCAAAACCGGCGAAATGACCGACTACTGCTTCTACGAAGCGGTGATCCACTCCCATGCCCGCCTGACCTACAACAAGGTCAGCGCCATGCTCGAAACGCCGAAAGCCACCGAAGCGCGCAAGCTGCGCGGCGAATACACCGACGTGGTGCCGCACCTCAAGCAGCTCTACTCGCTGTACAAGGTGTTGCTGGCGGCTCGTCATGTGCGTGGCGCGATCGATTTCGAAACCCAGGAAACCCGGATCATCTTCGGTACCGAGCGCAAGATTGCCGAAATCCGTCCGACCGTGCGCAATGACGCTCACAAGCTGATCGAGGAATGCATGCTGGCGGCCAACGTGGCCACCGCCGAGTTCCTGAAAAAGCACGAGATCCCGGCGCTCTACCGTGTTCACGATGGTCCGCCACCAGAGCGCCTGGAAAAGCTGCGCGCTTTCCTTGGCGAGCTCGGTCTGTCCCTGCACAAAGGCAAGGATGGTCCGTCGCCGAAGGATTATCAGGCACTGTTGGCCGGTATCAAGGATCGTCCGGATTTCCACCTGATCCAGACCGTCATGCTGCGTTCGTTGAGCCAGGCGGTGTACAGCGCCGATAACCAGGGCCACTTCGGCCTGAATTACGAGGCGTACACGCACTTCACTTCGCCGATCCGCCGCTACCCGGACTTGCTCACGCACCGGGCGATTCGTAGCGTGATCCATTCGAAGCAGAACACCCCGCACGTTCGTCGTGCCGGTGCGATGACCATTCCGAAAGCACGCATCTATCCGTACGACGAAGCGGCGCTGGAGCAGCTCGGCGAGCAGTGCTCGATGAGCGAGCGCCGTGCCGACGAAGCGACCCGCGACGTGGTGAACTGGCTCAAATGCGAGTTCATGAAAGATCGCGTGGGCGAGTCGTTCCCGGGCGTGATCACCGCCGTGACTGGTTTTGGCCTGTTCGTCGAGCTTACAGACATTTATGTCGAAGGCCTGGTGCACGTCACCGCGCTGCCGGGCGATTACTACCACTTCGATCCTGTGCACCACCGCCTGGCCGGTGAGCGTACCGGTCGCAGTTTCCGCCTGGGTGACACCGTGGAAGTGCGGGTCATGCGCGTCGACCTCGACGAACGCAAGATCGACTTCGAGATGGCTGAAAAAACCATCAGCGCGCCGATCGGCCGCAAAAAGCGTGGCACCGAAGCGGCAGCGCCCGCAGCTAAAGCCGAAGCAGAGGCTCCGGCGAAAACCGGTCGTCGTCCTGCCAAGGAAAAGGCTGTAGAAGCCTATCGCCCGAGCGATGCGGCGGCGAAAAACGCCGAGGTGCGCAAAAGCCGTGAAATGAAGCAGGCGTTGCTGGCTGGAGCGAAAAGCGGCGGTAAAGCGGCGTCTGGGGGAAAGACCAGTCGGTCGACGCCTGACAAGGCCGTCGGCGGCAAGCCAGCCAAACCGAGCAAACATCGTAAAGGCCCGCCAAAAGCGGGCTCGGCTCCAGCCAAGAGTGGCGGGGCGCGTAAACCTAAGGCCAAGCCATGAGTCAGTTGGAAAAGATCTACGGCGTACACGCTGTAGAAGCGTTGTTGCGTCACCACCCGAAACGCGTCAAGCAGATCTGGCTGGCCGAAGGTCGCAATGACCCTCGGGTCCAGACACTGATCGAGCTGGCCAACGAAAACCGGGTCCAGGTCGGCCAGGCCGAGCGCCGCGAAATGGACGCCTGGGTTGAGGGTGTGCACCAGGGTGTGGTCGCGGACGTGAGTCCGAGCCAGGTCTGGGGCGAGGCGATGCTCGATGAATTGCTCGATCGCACCGACGGCGCGCCGTTGTTGCTGGTGCTCGACGGCGTGACCGATCCGCACAACCTCGGTGCCTGCTTGCGTTCGGCCGATGCGGCGGGTGCGTTGGCAGTGATCGTGCCGAAGGACAAGTCGGCGACCCTGACTCCGGTTGTGCGAAAAATCGCCTGCGGCGCGGCGGAAGTGATTCCGCTGGTTGCCGTGACCAACCTGGCGCGCACCCTGGAAAAACTCCAGCAGCGCGGCTTGTGGGTTGTCGGTACGGCGGGGGAGGCCGAAGTCAGTCTTTATGATCAGGACCTCACAGGTCCGACCATCCTGATCATGGGTGCCGAAGGCAAGGGCATGCGCCGCCTGACCCGCGAACATTGCGACTACCTGGTGAATCTGCCGATGGCCGGTAGTGTCAGCAGTCTCAACGTGTCGGTGGCGACGGGTGTTTGCCTGTTCGAGGCGCAGCGTCAGCGTAGCGTCAAAGCCAAGGCTGCCGCCAAAAAGCCCTGATCCACGTACGATCCACTGTAGGAGCGAGCTTGCTCGCGAAGGACTCAAGATCACCGCGGAGAATCAGCTTCCCCGCGTTATCGTTGACGACCTTCGCGAGCAAGCTCGCTCCTACAGTGCCTTTTAGTGTCGGGGGTTGTTCAATTAATCACCAATTACCTTGCGCCTCCCTCGCCCCTTCTCTACAATTGCGCCCCTTGCTGTGATGGCAGGCACCAACGTGTCTAGCGTCCGCAAGTCCATAAGTGTCATTCACTCCTTGTCTGACCGCTTTTGAGCGGCAGGCTACAACCCGTAAGGAGCATTCATGCGTCATTACGAAATCATCTTTTTGGTCCACCCGGATCAAAGCGAGCAAGTCGGCGGCATGGTTGAGCGTTACACCAAGCTGATCGAAGAAGACGGCGGCAAAATCCACCGTCTGGAAGATTGGGGCCGTCGTCAACTGGCCTACGCAATCAACAATGTTCACAAGGCTCACTACGTGATGCTGAACGTTGAGTGCACTGGCAAGGCCCTGGCCGAGCTGGAAGACAACTTCCGCTACAACGATGCAGTGATCCGTAACCTGGTCATCCGTCGCGACGAAGCCGTTACCGGCCAGTCCGAGATGCTCAAGGCTGAAGAAAACCGCAGTGAGCGCCGTGAGCGTCGCGACCGTCCTGAGCACGAAGGCGCTGAAAGCGTTGACAGTGATGACAGCGACAACAGCGATAACGCTGACGAGTAATCCACGGACCTTTTAAGGAGCCTATCAAATGGCACGTTTCTTCCGTCGTCGTAAATTCTGCCGCTTCACCGCTGAAGACGTGAAAGAGATCGATTACAAAGATCTCAACACTCTGAAAGCCTACGTATCCGAGACCGGCAAAATCGTTCCAAGCCGCATCACCGGTACCAAAGCTCGTTATCAGCGTCAGCTGGCCACCGCTATCAAGCGCGCCCGCTTCCTGGCCCTGCTGGCCTACACCGACAGCCACGGCCGCTGAGACCGGGCAGTCGACACGTAGCAAAGGATTGAATGCATGCGGGCCATAGCTGAGTTCATCATGCGCGGCCGTATGCAGGCCACTCTCGTAGTGGCTGGATGCGCGGCGATGCCGTTGTTGTATTGGTTGGGTGCTGCCGCCGGATGCCTTGTGCTCCTGCGGCGCGGATTGAGGGACGCCCTGGGCGTTCTTGCTCTGGGACTGCTGCCGGCATTGGCCTGGTGGCTGTACTCCGAAGATCCACGGGCACTTCTGGTGCTGCTGGGGTCTGCGAGCCTTGCGCTGGTTTTGCGCGCAAGCGAGTCCTGGAACCGCGTGCTGCTGGTCAGCATAGCGATGGGAGTGGTGTTTTCAGTGGTGTTGGGGACAGCTTTTGCTCCCCAGATCGAGATGCTGGCGCAGGCTTTGATCAAGGTCATGCCGTCGCTACTCGGTGACGTCTACCAGAAGTTGTCGGTAGACGAACAAGCGCGTTTCGCGTCCCTGATTGCACCGGTCCTGACCGGCCTGATTGCGGCGTTGTTGCAAATCGTCAGCTTGCTGAGCCTGCTTGTCGGGCGCTACTGGCAGGCGTTGTTGTACAACCCGGGCGGTTTTGGTCGCGAGTTTCGCGCCATCCGCTTCCCGCTGTTGCCGGCGATGTTGCTGCTGGCGTGCATGCTTCTGGGGCCGAACATCGGCCCACAGATGGCCATGTTGACGCCGTTGTGCAGCGTACCGCTGGTGTTCGCCGGGCTGGCCCTGATTCACGGGCTGGTGGCGCAGAAGCGACTGGCCAGGTTCTGGCTGGTGGGGTTGTACGTGACGCTGTTGCTGTTCATGCAACTGATCTATCCGTTGCTGGTGGTCTTGGCCATCGTCGACAGCCTGATTGATTTTCGCGGTCGTTCGGCACCGAAAGATGCCGATAACGCGAACGGTGAAGGTTAAAAGTTAAGAGGATTTTCACATGCAACTGATCCTTCTGGAAAAAGTCACCAACCTGGGCAACCTGGGTGACAAAGTGAACGTTAAGGCTGGTTACGGTCGTAACTACCTGCTGCCTTACGGCAAAGCTACCGCTGCGACCCCAGCCAACCTGGCTGCGTTCGAAGAGCGTCGTGCCGAGCTGGAAAAAGCTGCAGCAGATCGTAAATCGTCGGCTGAAAGCCGCGCTGCCCAACTGGCCGAGCTGGAAGTGACCATCACTGCCACCGCTGGCGACGAAGGCAAGCTGTTCGGTTCGATCGGTACTCACGACATCGCTGACGCACTGACCGCCTCCGGCGTTGAAGTGCAGAAGAGCGAAGTTCGTCTGCCGAACGGCACCATCCGCAACGTAGGCGAATTCGACGTAGCCGTGCACCTGCACGCCGAAGTTGAAGCCACCGTACGCGTTGTCGTGGTAGCAGCTTAAGCAGCACTTGTCGGCTGGCACCCTCGGGTGCTTGCCGGTAACATCGGGCACGATCCTGTTTACAGGTCGTGCCCTTTGTCTTTTTGGTAGCTCCTGTTTTCCAACCCCTGCTTTTTCTAAACAACCAAGTGGCCATGAACGATATCTCCGCTCCTGAGCAATACGATCTGCAAACCGCCGCGCTGAAGGTGCCGCCGCATTCCATCGAGGCCGAACAGGCCGTGCTCGGTGGTCTGATGCTGGACAACAACGCCTGGGAGCGTGTGCTCGATCAAGTCTCCGACGGCGATTTCTATCGACATGACCACCGTCTGATCTTCCGCGCGATCGCCAAGCTGGCCGATCAGAACATGCCGATCGACGTCGTGACCCTGTCCGAACAACTGGACAAGGAAGGTCAGACTTCACAGGTCGGCGGTCTCGGTTACCTGGGCGAACTGGCGAAGAACACCCCGTCAGTCGCCAACATCAAGGCCTATGCGCAGATCGTTCGCGAGCG
The DNA here is from genome assembly GCF_003050925.1 of Pseudomonas sp. GV085. Taxonomy (GTDB): domain Bacteria; phylum Pseudomonadota; class Gammaproteobacteria; order Pseudomonadales; family Pseudomonadaceae; genus Aquipseudomonas. The sequence goes on from NZ_QAOV01000010.1 coordinate 155,941, forward strand.
GGCGACGTTGCGCCAACTGATCGGCATCAGTACCGAGATTGCCGACAGCGCGTTCAACCCTGAGGGTCGCACTGCCGCCGAGATTCTCGACGAGGCTGAGCGGCAGATCTTCCAGATCGCCGAGGCCCGACCTAAAACCGGTGGCCCGGTGGGCGTCAATGACCTGCTGACCAAGGCCATCGACCGCATCGACACCTTGTTCAACACCGACAACGCCATCACCGGGCTGTCCACGGGTTACACCGACCTCGACGAGAAAACCAGCGGCCTGCAACCGTCCGACCTGATCATCGTCGCCGGCCGTCCATCGATGGGTAAAACCACCTTTGCGATGAACCTGGTGGAAAACGCCGTGTTGCGCAGCGAAAAGGCCGTCCTGGTTTACTCCCTCGAGATGCCAGGCGAATCGCTGATCATGCGTATGCTGTCTTCCCTGGGTCGTATCGACCAGACCAAGGTCCGTTCCGGTCAGCTTGAAGACGACGACTGGCCGCGCCTGACCTCGGCGGTCAACCTGCTCAACGATCGCAAGTTGTTCATCGACGACACCGCCGGCATCAGCCCGTCGGAAATGCGCGCCCGGACCCGCCGTCTGGTACGTGAGCACGGCGAAATCGGCTTGATCATGATCGACTACCTGCAACTGATGCAGATCCCGGGTTCCAGTGGCGATAATCGGACCAACGAGATTTCCGAGATCTCCCGGTCCCTGAAAGCCCTGGCGAAAGAATTCCAATGTCCGGTGGTGGCGCTCTCGCAGCTCAACCGTTCCCTGGAGCAGCGCCCGAACAAACGCCCGGTGAACTCCGACTTGCGGGAATCCGGAGCGATCGAGCAGGACGCCGACGTGATCATGTTCGTTTACCGCGACGAGGTGTATCACCCGGAAACCGAGCACAAAGGCATCGCCGAAATCATCATCGGCAAGCAGCGGAACGGCCCGATCGGCTTTATCCGCCTGGCGTTCATCGGTAAGTACACCCGCTTCGAGAACCTGGCACCGGGTAGCTACAACTTCGACGACGATGAGTAACTATTGACGCAGGGCCTCTGTGGCGAGGGAGCTTGCTCCCGCTGGGCTGCGCAGCAGCCCCAATACCTGCAACGATACTGATTCAGGCACACCACTTTTTCTGGTTTTGCGACTGCTTCGCAGTCGAACGGGAGCAAGCTCCCTCGCCACATAGGTTGTGTGTGTCAGAGCTCCCACCAATTTCCGACCATAGCCGTCGGAATTGGTCAAAATTTGTGCTATATTCCGCGCCCGCGAAATTCAATGAAAGCCAACACCGGTTATCGACATGCAAGCAGCCAAGCCGTTATTTGACTATCCCAAGTACTGGGCCGAATGTTTCGGGCCAGCGCCATTCCTGCCCATGAGCAGGGAGGAGATGGATCAGCTCGGCTGGGATTCCTGCGACATCATCATCGTCACCGGTGATGCCTACGTCGATCACCCTTCGTTCGGCATGGCGATCATCGGCCGGCTGCTGGAGTCCCAGGGCTTCCGCGTCGGGATCATTGCCCAGCCGAACTGGCAGTCCAAAGACGACTTCATGAAGCTCGGCGAGCCGAACCTGTTCTTCGGTGTCGCGGCCGGCAACATGGACTCGATGATCAACCGCTACACCGCGGACAAGAAAATCCGTTCCGACGACGCCTACACCCCGGGTGGCATGGCCGGGAAGCGTCCGGACCGCGCGAGCCTGGTCTACAGCCAGCGCTGCAAGGAAGCTTACAAAAACGTGCCGATCGTGCTCGGCGGCATCGAAGCGTCCCTGCGCCGTATCGCCCACTACGACTACTGGCAAGACCGTGTGCGCAACTCGATCCTGATCGACGCCAGCGCCGACATCCTGCTTTACGGCAACGCCGAGCGGGCCATCGTCGAGGTCGCCCAGCGTCTGTCCTACGGGCACAAGATCGAAGATATCACCGACGTGCGTGGCACCGCGTTCATCCGTCGTGACACGCCGCAAGGCTGGTACGAAGTCGACTCCACGCGCATCGACCGTCCGGGCAAGATCGACAAGATCATCAACCCGTACGTCAACACCCAGGACACCCAGGCCTGCGCAATCGAGCAGGAAAAGGGCCCGGTCGACGATCCGCAGGAAGCCAAGGTCGTGCAGATCCTGGCCAGCCCGCGCATGACCCGCGACAAGACCGTGATACGTCTGCCATCGGTGGAAAAGGTCCGTAACGACGCAGTGCTCTACGCCCACGCCAACCGCGTGCTGCACCTGGAAACCAACCCGGGCAACGCCCGTGCGCTGGTGCAGAAGCATGGCGAGGTCGATGTCTGGTTCAATCCGCCACCGATTCCGATGACCACCGAAGAAATGGACTACGTGTTCGGCATGCCTTATGCGCGCATTCCGCACCCGGCGTACGGCAAGGAAAAGATCCCGGCCTACGACATGATCCGCTTCTCGGTGAACATCATGCGTGGCTGTTTCGGCGGCTGCACCTTCTGCTCGATCACCGAGCACGAAGGCCGGATCATCCAGAACCGTTCCCACGAGTCGATCATTCGCGAAATCGAAGAAATTCGTGACAAGGTTCCCGGCTTTACCGGCGTGATCTCCGACCTCGGCGGCCCGACCGCGAACATGTACCGCATCGCGTGCAAGAGCCCGGAAATCGAATCCGCGTGCCGCAAGCCATCGTGCGTATTCCCTGGCATCTGCCCGAACCTGAACACCGACCACTCGGCGCTGATCCAGCTATACCGCAGTGCCCGTGAATTGCCGGGTGTGAAGAAGATCCTGATCGCTTCCGGCCTGCGCTACGACCTCGCGGTCGAGTCGCCGGAATACGTCAAGGAACTGGTGACCCACCACGTCGGTGGTTACCTGAAGATCGCCCCGGAACACACCGAGGAAGGTCCGCTCAACCAGATGATGAAACCGGGCATCGGCAGCTATGACAAGTTCAAGCGCATGTTCGAGAAGTACTCCAAGGAAGCGGGCAAGGAGCAGTACCTGATTCCGTACTTCATCGCCGCCCACCCGGGCACCACCGATGAAGACATGATGAACCTGGCCCTGTGGCTCAAGGGCAACGGCTTCCGTGCCGACCAGGTGCAGGCGTTCTACCCGTCGCCGATGGCCACCGCCACCGCGATGTACCATTCGGGCAAGAACCCGCTGCGCAAGGTCACCTACAAGAGTGACGCGGTGACCATCGTCAAGAGCGAAGAGCAGCGTCGTCTGCACAAGGCGTTCTTGCGTTATCACGACCCGAAAGGCTGGCCAATGCTGCGTGAAGCGTTGACCCGCATGGGTCGCGCTGACCTGATCGGGCCGGGCAAGAACCAGTTGATCCCGCTGCACCAGCCGTCCACCGACAGCTACCAGAGCGCCCGTCGCAAGAACTCGACGCCAGCTGGCAGCCACAAGGTTGCAGGGGAAAAGACCACCAAGATCCTCACCCAGCACACCGGCCTGCCACCCCGCGCCAGCGATGGCGGCAATCCGTGGGACAAGCGTGAACAGGCCAAGGCGGCGGCATTCGCTCGCAACCAGCAGGCGGCCAAGGAGCGCAAGGACGCGGCCAAGGGCAAAGGCCCCAAACCGACCCGCAAGCCGGTCGTGCCGCGCTAAGCCTCGCGTGAACTGAACAGAACGCCAACCTTCGGGTTGGCGTTCTGCGTTGTGCCTGAAGATCAAAAGATCGCAGCCTTCGGCAGCTCCTACAGATAATGCATACATCCAATCAATCGCGGGTATACATGATCGTTGTAGGAGCTGCCGAAGGCTGCGATCTTTTGATCTTCGCCACATTTATGTGCGCCAACGCCAAACCATTTTCCCGCCTCGCCCGATTTTGGTGCTGTACTGCCTCAGGCAACCGAAGAAAGCGCCAGCATTGCTGGATGGCATAAGTCTTGCGCGCTTTCCCATACGCTCTAGGCTCGCAGGAGGCACGCCGTGTCGATTCATGTCGCATTGCACCACGTTACGCATTACCGTTATGACCGCGCTGTCGAGCTCGGCCCGCAGATCGTTCGCCTGCGTCCCGCCGCTCACAGCCGCACGCGGATTCTGTCCTATGCGTTGAAAATCTCGCCCGAGCAGCATTTCATCAACTGGCAGCAGGACCCTCAGGGCAATTACCTGGCGCGGCTGGTGTTCCCGGAGAAAACCGAGGAATTGCGAATCGAAGTCGATCTGCTGGCAGAAATGGCGATCTTCAATCCGTTCGACTTCTTCCTCGAGCCCTATGCGGAAAAGATCCCCTTCGCCTATGCCGCGGATGAGCGCAAGGAACTGGCGCCGTACCTGGAAACCTTGCCCCTGACGCCGAAGTTCCAGGCCTACCTGGACGGCATCGACCGCACACCGTTGCCCGCCGTGGATTTTCTCGTCGCACTCAACCAGCGCCTGAGCGAAGACATCGACTACCTGATCCGCATGGAGCCCGGCGTACAAACACCTGAGCACACCCTCGACCAGGCTTCCGGATCGTGCCGCGACTCCGCTTGGTTGCTGGTGCAACTGCTGCGCAACCTGGGGCTGGCGGCGCGTTTCGTGTCGGGTTACCTGATCCAGCTGACCGCTGACGTAAAAAGTCTCGACGGTCCGTCCGGCACCGAAGTGGATTTCACCGACCTGCACGCCTGGTGCGAGGTGTACTTGCCTGGTGCCGGCTGGATCGGCCTGGACGCAACCTCCGGGCTGTTTGCCGGTGAAGGGCATATTCCGTTGGCCTGTAGTCCCGATCCGTCCTCTGCGGCACCGATCAGTGGTTTGGTGGAGCCCTGCGAGTGCGAATTCAGCCACGAAATGTCCGTGGAGCGGATTTGGGAAGCACCGCGGGTCACCAAGCCCTACACCGACGACCAGTGGCTGGCGATTCAAGCCTTGGGCCGACAGATCGATGCCGACCTGCTGGAAGGCGATGTGCGCCTGACCATGGGCGGCGAGCCGACCTTTGTGTCCATCGATGACCCGGACGGCGCCGAGTGGAATACCGCGGCATTGGGGCCGGATAAACGACGGTTGTCCGCCGAACTGTTCCAGCGCATGCGCAAGCATTACGCGCCCCAGGGGCTGGTGCATTTCGGGCAGGGCAAGTGGTACCCCGGCGAGCAACTGCCGCGCTGGTCGCTCAATTGCTACTGGCGTCGTGACGGCGTGCCAGTTTGGCACAACAGCGCGCTGATCGCCGACGAGCAGGAAGATTATGGCGCCGACGGTGTGCTGGCCGGACGTTTCCTGGCGAGTGTCGCCGAACGCCTGAAGATTCCGACACGCTTTGTGTTTGCAGCCTACGAAGACAATTTCTATTACCTCTGGCGCGAAGGAATGCTGCCGCAAAACGTCAGCGCCGAAGACTCGCGTCTGGAAGAACCGCTGGAGCGGGCTCGCCTGCGCAAAGTATTCAGCCAAGGGCTGGACAAGGTCATCGGTCAGGTCCTGCCGCTGGCGCGCACCGCCAAGGGTGATCAGTGGCAGAGCGGGCGCTGGTATCTGCGCGACGAGCACTGCCGCCTGGTGCCGGGGGACTCGCCGCTGGGTTATCGCTTGCCGCTGGGTTCGCAGCCTTGGGTGAAGGCGGCGGAATATCCGTTCATTCATCCGCAAGACCCGAATCAAGACTTCCCGCCGCTGCCCGACACCGCGCAACTGCAAAGCCAAAGCGAAGCTGCCGAGGTACAAGAGCGCGCACCGAAGATCGACGAATCCGCCGACTGGCTGACCCGCACCGCCTTCTGCGCCGAGGCGCGGGAAGGCCGGTTGTACCTGTTCATGCCGCCGCTGGAACGGGTCGAGGATTACCTCGAACTGGTCGCTGCCATCGAAGCCACTGCCGAAGAGTTGCTGTGCCCGGTGTTGCTTGAGGGCTACGAGCCGCCAAGCGATCCACGCCTGAGCAACTTCCGAATCACCCCGGATCCGGGGGTGATCGAGGTCAACGTACAGCCGTCCGCGACCTGGGATGAGCTGGTCGAGCGCACCGAGTTTCTCTACGAAGAAGCGCGGCAGACCCGACTGACTACTGAAAAATTCATGATCGACGGTCGGCACACCGGCACGGGTGGCGGTAACCATTTCGTGCTGGGGGGCGCGACACCGGGGGACTCGCCGTTTCTGCGGCGCCCGGATCTGCTGCGCAGCCTGATCAGTTACTGGCACAACCATCCGTCGCTGTCCTACCTGTTTTCCGGATTGTTCATCGGCCCGACGTCCCAGGCGCCCCGCGTCGATGAAGCACGCAACGATGCCTTGTACGAACTGGAAATTGCTTTCGCACAAATGCCTGAAGCGGGTGAGGAATGCCCGCCATGGCTGGTGGATCGACTGCTGCGCAATCTGCTGATCGATGTGACCGGCAATACCCACCGCGCCGAGTTCTGCATCGACAAGCTCTATTCGCCGGACGGCGCCACCGGGCGCCTCGGATTGCTGGAGCTGCGTGCGTTCGAGATGCCGCCCCATGCACGCATGAGCCTGGCGCAACAATTGTTGCTGCGGGCGCTGGTCGCGCGGTTCTGGCGCGAGCCCTATGCGCCGCCGAAACTGGCTCGTTGGGGCACGGAGCTGCACGATCGCTTCCTGTTGCCGCACTTTATCGAGCAAGACTTCGCCGATGTCATCGTCGACCTCAACGCCGCCGGTTATCCGGTGCGGGCCGAATGGTTCGCCGCGCATCTGGAGTTCCGTTTTCCCAAGGTTGGCGACTACGCCGTCAGTGGCATTGCGCTGGAGTTGCGCCAGGCGCTCGAGCCGTGGCATGTATTGGGTGAAGAGGGCGCGGTCGGTGGCACGGTACGTTACGTGGATTCCTCGCTTGAACGTTTGCAGGTCAAGCTCAGCGGTCTACCACCCCAGCGTTATCTGCTGACCTGCAATGGCATCCCGGTGCCCTTGCAGCCCACCGGGCGTGTAGGCGAATTCGTCGCGGGCGTGAGATTTCGTGCCTGGCAACCGGCGAACTGCCTGCAGCCCACCATCCCGGTCCACGCGCCCCTGGTGTTCGACTTGCTCGATACCTGGATGCAGCGTTCGTTGGGCGGCTGCCAGTACCACGTCGCCCACCCGGGCGGGCGCAATTACGACAGCTTGCCGGTCAACGCCAACGAGGCCGAGAGCCGGCGGATGGCGCGTTTCTTCCGCGTCGGACACACGCCAGGGAAGCTTCCTATGCCCAATCTGGACATTAACGACGAGCTGCCGATGACGCTCGATTTGCGACGTTTCTAAACCGTACGCGACGCTCGGATTTTACGTATATCCGAGCGTCACGAGCCTGCGTTAGTCTGACCGTTCATTGCTGTCTGCCGAGCTTTCCATGCCTGACCTGCTAGACCGCTACCCGCTGACGGCGGGCACCTATCATGAACTGCTCGACGACAGTGGCGCCGTGCGCCCGCACTGGCGCCGGCTTTTCGAGCAGTTGCAACGCAGCACGTCGGCGCAACTGGTGCAGCGTCAGGCCCTGCTGACCCGGCAAATCCAGGAGAACGGCGTTACCTATAACGTTTATGCCGATCCCAAAGGCGCTGACCGACCCTGGGAACTGGACCTGCTGCCCCATGTCATTGCCGCCGAGGAGTGGGAGCACCTGGCGGCCGGCATCGCGCAACGGGCCAGGTTGCTCAATGCCGTGCTGGCTGACCTTTACGGTCCGCAACGGCTGATTGCCGAAGGTCTTTTGCCCGCCGAGCTGGTGTTCGGTCACAACAACTTCCTTTGGCCCTGTCAGGGCGTCAGCCCGCCTGACGGAGCTTTTCTGCATCTGTATGCCGTGGATCTGGCGCGCACCCCCGATGGCCGCTGGTGGGTGACGGCGGATCGTACCCAGGCGCCTTCGGGAGCCGGGTATGCGCTGGAAAACCGCACGATTGTGTCCCGGGCCTTTCCCGAGCTGTACCGCGATCTGAAGGTGCAGCACCTGGCCGGGTTCTTTCGCACCTTGCAGGAAACCCTGGCTCGTCAGGCCCCGAGTGACGGGGACGCGCCATTGGTCGTGCTGCTGACGCCGGGGCGTTTCAACGAAAGCTATTTCGAACATTTGTACCTCGCTCGCCAGCTCGGCTATCCACTGGTGGAGGGCGGTGACCTGACGGTGCGCGATGCGACGGTCTACCTGAAGACCCTGAGTGGTCTGTGCCGGGTGCACGTGATCATGCGTCGGCTCGACGATGATTTCTGCGACCCGCTGGAGCTGCGTACCGACTCAGCCCTCGGCGTGCCGGGCCTGCTTGAGGCCGTGCGGCAGGGGCGGGTGCTGGTGGCCAATGCTCTGGGCAGCGGTGTGCTGGAATCCCCCGGCCTATTGGGGTTCCTGCCGAAGATCAATCAATTCCTGTTCGGCGAAGAACTGATCCTGCCGTCCATCGCCACCTGGTGGTGCGGCGAAGCGCCGGTATTGGCCCAGGCCCTGGAAAAGCTGCCGGAGCTGTTGATCAAACCGGCATTTCCGTCCCAGAGCTTTGCACCGGTATTTGGCCGTGACTTGAGTGAAAAACAGCGCGAGGAACTCGCCGAACGCATGCAGGCACGGCCATACGCTTATGTGGCGCAAGAACTCGCGCAATTATCCCAGGCGCCGATCTGGCAAGCCGAAGACGGTCAACTGCAACCCCGTGCCATCGGCATGCGCGTGTACGCGGTGGCCAGCCGCGAGGGCTATCGGGTGCTGCCCGGTGGCTTGACCCGGGTCGCCGCCGATGCCGATGCCGAAGTGGTGTCGATGCAGCGCGGCGGCGCCAGCAAGGACACCTGGGTGCTGGGCGAGCGTGCGCCCAGCGGCGAACAATGGAAGGCCCAGCGCAACATCGGCGTGCATGATCTGGTGCGGCGCGATCCGTACCTGCCGTCGCGAGTGGTGGAAAACCTGTTCTGGTTCGGTCGTTACTGCGAACGTTGCGACGACAGTGCCCGTTTGCTGCGCATCATGCTGGCGCGCTATATCGACGGCGACGACCCGCAAGCCCTGCAGGCCGCGGTGGATCTCGGCGAACGGCTGATGTTGTTGCCCGATGAGGGCGAATTGCCGGAGCGCCTGTTGGCGGCGCTGCTTGGCGATGACTGGCCGTTCAGCCTGCGTTCCAACCTGCAACGCTTGCAGTGGGCTGCTTCACAGGTGCGCGGCAAACTCTCGCGGGAAAACTGGCAGGCACTGGTGGAGTTGCAGCGTGAAGCCATGGAGCTGGAAACCGAAGAGCCGGATTTCGGCGAGTTGCTGGATTTCCTCAACCGTCTGGTGATGTCCCTGGCGGCACTGTCCGGCTTTGCCCTGGACGACATGACCCGGGACGAAGGCTGGCGTTTCCTGATGATTGGCCGGCGGCTCGAGCGTCTGCAGTTTCTCAGCGGCAGCCTGGCGGCGTTCCTGCGGGGCGCCGGGGCATTCGATCAGGCCGGGCTGGAGTGGTTGCTGGAACTGGGCAACAGCAGTATCACCTATCGTTCTCGATACCTGGCGGTGGCGCAGCTGATCCCGGTGCTCGACCTGCTGTTGCTCGACGAGCAGAACCCTCACGCCGTGTTGTTCCAGTTGAAACTGGTGACCCGCACCCTCAAACGGCTCAATGATGACTTTGGTGTACCGCGTGAAGCAGCGCTGCCGCAATTGGTAGCGCGTCTGGCGCGATTCGATCTGGGCTGCCTGGAAAATCCGCTGTTCGGCGACGCGAGTGTTCGCGCCGCCATCGAGGGGCTGGCCGCATTGTTACAGGAGGTCGCTGACGTCAGCGGGCAAGTTTCCGATCGCCTGGCGCTGCGGCATTTCGCCCATGTCGATGATGTCAGCCAGCGCACGGTGTCCGTCTGATGAGCGCCCACTACCAGATTTTCCACGACACCCATTATCACTACGACAGCCCGGTGTCCCTGGCCCAGCAACTGGCGCATTTGTGGCCACGGCCTTGTGCCTGGCAGCGCTGTACCGACCGGCAATTGCAGATCAGTCCACAGCCGACCTCGCGTCGCGATGAACTGGATGTGTTCGGCAATCCGCTGACCCGGCTGGCGTTCGAGCGTCCCCACGATGAATTGCTGGTCAACGCCAGCCTCACGATCGAAGTGTTGCCCCGGCCTGTGCTGGACTTCAATCGGTCTGCGACGTGGGAAAACACTCGAAGCGCACTGACCTACAGCAGCCAACCGCTGTCCCCCGAATTGCTCGAAGCCTGCCGATACCGGTTTGAATCGCCGTATGTGCATTTGAAGAGAAACTTCGTCGAGTTCTCGCAAAGCTGTTTTCCGCCCGGTCGACCGTTACTGCTCGGCGTGCAGGCGCTGATGGAGAAAATCTTCAGCGAGTTCACCTTCGATGCCGAGGCGACCCAGGTGGCGACGCCGCTGGTGGAGGTGCTGGAGAGCCGACGCGGGGTCTGCCAGGACTTTGCTCACCTGATGCTCGCTTGCGTGCGTTCCAGAGGATTGGCGGCGCGCTACGTCAGCGGCTACCTGCTGACCCAGCCACCGCCGGGGCAGCCGCGATTGATCGGTGCCGATGCGTCCCACGCCTGGGTTTCGGTGTTTTGCCCGGTGCTGGGATGGGTGGATTTCGATCCGACCAACAATGTGCAACCGGCGCTGGAGCACATCACCCTGGCCTGGGGCCGGGATTTTTCCGATGTGTCGCCGTTGCGGGGGGTGATTCTGGGAGGAGGGAGCCACGATCCGGAAGTGCGCGTCACAGTGATGCCACTGGATTAACGCAGGTCCCCTGTAGGAGCGAGCTTGCTCGCGAAAAACGATAGGGCACCGCGTTTCTCCCGGTTTCCCGCGTCATCGTTAACGACCATCGCGAGCAAGCTCGCTCCTACAGAGGATCCGGTGGGCCTGATCAGATCATCGGGCCCTGAGGGTCTCAGGCGTCGGGCGCCTGATCTTTCGGTGCTTCAACTTCACTTTCTGCGGCCACTTCACCTTCTGCTTCCGGGTTCAGTGCGGCTGCTTCTTCTTCAGCTGTAGCTTTCTTGCGCTGAAGCTTTTCCTCTTTCTTCTGCTCCTTGGCCAAGTCTCTCTGACGTTTGGCGAAGGAATAATTAGGTTTGGCCATGGGCGATCCTCTGGGGTCGAAGGTGAGGTTGAGCGGCGCATATTCTGCCCTGTATCGGTGCCAAGCCGTTAGCTGGGTTTTTGCTCGGCCCATTTTGGCGCTGTGGACGGTTGCCAGGCATCCAGAGCATCGAGCAGGGTTTGTGGCGATTCGCTCACTTGCAGCATGTCACGGTGCTGCCCGCGAACGAAGCCTTCGCCGACGATATGATCGAGAAAAGACGTCAATTTGCTGTAGAAACCGTTCACTTCCAGCAAACCCAGCGGTTTGCCGTGGTAGCCGAGCTGGCCCCAGGTCCAGACTTCAAACAGTTCTTCGAGGGTGCCAAGGCCACCGGGCAGTGCGATAAAGGCATCGCTGAGCTCGGCCATCCGCGCCTTGCGCGCGTGCATGCCATCGACGACTTCCAGGCGAGTCAGGCCACTGTGGCCGATTTCCTTATCCTTGAGGCTTTGGGGGATGATGCCGATCACTTCACCGCCGGCCGCCAGGGCCGCATCGGCGACGATGCCCATCAGGCCCACGGCGCCACCGCCATACACCAGGGTCAGCTTGCGCTCGGCCAACGCCCGGCCAAGAGCCACGGCTGCTTCGCGATAAGCCGGGTTGGTGCCGGTGCTGGCACCACAAAATACACAAACGGATGTTAAAGACATGCCTTGCTCCATGTTCGCTCAGGGCCACAGAGTAAAGGCAGGCGCACGGCACTCCAAGGGCTAGACTTGGTTTTCCGGGGTTTCGTACGTACCGCTGGCGCCGCAGGCGTAGGCGGCGAGCAAACTGCACAACAGGCTGTTGATCGACATGACAGGCGTTCCATTTGAAGGGGACGGCCTGATGATAGGCCCGGGCCAGACACTTGGCCGGTAGATATTTCGTATCGGCGTCATAGTCCAAAAGTTGTATACAATTTTTGATTCAAGTCATATGAACTTGCGAAGTTTTCAGGCAGTCTTCTGTTCGTTCGCGATTTCGTTAACCCTGCCTTGGAGATTCACCATGTTTGCCAAACTTGTTGCGGTATCCCTGTTGACACTGGCCAGCAGCCAATTGATGGCTGCCGAGTGCAAGACCACCATTGACTCCACCGATCAAATGTCCTTCAGCACCAAGGCCATTGAAATCGACAAGAGCTGCAAGACCTTCACTGTCGAGCTGACTCACACCGGCAGCTTGCCGAAGAACGTCATGGGCCATAACTGGGTGCTGAGTAAAGAAGCCGACATGCAGCCGATCGCCACCGACGGCCTGAGCGCTGGTATCGACAAGAACTACCTGAAAGAAGGCGACGCCCGCATCATCGCTCACACCAAGATCATCGGCGCTGGCGAGACAGACTCGGTGACCTTCGATGTGTCCAAGCTGGATGCCGCTGAAAAATATGGCTTCTTCTGCTCGTTTCCGGGCCACATCTCGATGATGAAAGGCACCGTGACCCTGAAGTAATCGAATCGCAGTCATAAAAAAAGCGTCCGTAGTGGACGCTTTTTTTTGCACTTGTAGGAGCTGCTGCAGGCTGCGATCTTTTGATCTTGAACATCAAAAGATCGCAGCCTCGTTTTACTCGACGGCTCCTACACGCTCCTGCGCGCAGGCGTTACGGCGCAAACGGCATCACGCGCTTGTGATGGGTCTTGTTGTACGTATCGACGATGATATTGAACGCCTCTTCACGCACCGGGTTGCCATGCAGGAATGCATCGATCTCGGCATAAGTCACGCCGTGGGAGGCTTCGTCCGGTTTGCCGGGTGACAGGTCTTCCAGATCGGCGGTCGGGACTTTCTCCACCAGCGACTCCGGCGCGCCGAAGCTGCGGGCGATGGCGCGGACCTGGTTTTTCACCAGGCCACTCAGTGGTGCCAGGTCGCAGGCGCCGTCACCGAATTTGGTGAAGAAACCCATCACCGCTTCCGCCGCGTGATCGGTGCCGATCACCAGGCCCTGGGTTGCGCCGGCGATGGTGTACTGGGCGACCATGCGCATGCGCGCCTTGGTGTTGCCGAGCACGAAGTCCACCGACACCGCATGTTTGCCTTCGAAGGCCGCCACTTCATTGGCCAGGGATTTGACCGCCGGGCCGATGTTCACGGTGTGGCGCTCGTCCGGTTTGATGAAGTCCACCGACGCCTGGGCGTCGTGCTCATCGAACTGGGTTTCGTAGGGCAGGCGCACGGCGATGAACTTATAGGCGGCATCACCGCTGCGCTGGCGCAGTTCACGGACGGCCCGTTGGGCCAGCAGGCCGGCGGTCAGGGAGTCGACACCGCCACTGATGCCCAGTACCAGGGTCTTGAGCCCGGAGTTGACCAGGCAGTCCTGAATGAAGGTCACCCGCCGGGCGACTTCGGCCTCAAGGGCGGCTTTGTCGGCGAATGGCGGCTGGACCTTGAGCTGTTCAGCAATCTCACGCTGTACGGCTTGCATGAATTCACTCCTTGTTTGATGTACTTGAAAGGGCGGCAGGAACCTGGAAAACGTGTCGCAGGTAAGCGACGAAATTCGGGTCTTTGCAGTGTGTCTTGCCTGGCTCGTCGGAGATCTTCGCCACCGGCTGGCCGTTGCAGGCGGCCATTTTAAGCACGATGTTCATCGGTTCGACACCCGGAATATCACAGGTCAGGTTGGTGCCGATGCCGAAGCTGACATTGATCCGACCGCGCAGCGCCCGGAATATCTCCAGGGACTTGGGCAGGGTCAGGCTGTCGGAGAACGTCAGTGTCTTGCTCATCGGGTCGATGCCGAGCTTGTGATAGTGGGCGATGGCTTTTTCCGCCCACAATACCGGATCGCCTGAATCGTGGCGCAAACCGTCGAAAAGCTTGGCGAAAAACAGATCGAAATCGCCGAGGAAGGCATCAATGGTGATGCAGTCGGTCAGGGCAATCCCCAGCAGGCCACGGTATTCGCGGACCCAGCAATCGAGGGCGGCGATCTGGCTGTCGATCAGCCGTGGGCCGAGTTGCTGGTGCGCCATGATCCACTCGTGGGCCATGGTGCCCAGCGGTTTCATGTCCAGCTCCCGGGACAGATGCACGTTGCTGGTGCCGACGAAGCGTCCGGGGAAGTCATGCTTGAGCACATTCACCACTTCTTCCTGTACGCGATACGAGAAGCGACGGCGCGTGCCGAAATCGGCCACCTGCAATTCGGACAATTCATCGCTGCTGGCATTGGCACTCAGCCAGTCGAACTTGCGGTAGAGCTGCTCGCGGGCCTGCTCCAGTACGATTTCACGGTAGCGATAGCGGTTGCGCACCTCGCTGACCAGCGCCAGCAGCGGCACTTCGAACAGGATCACATGCAGCCAAGGGCCCCGCAGGCGGATAAACAGCTCACCGTTTTCGATGCCGGTGTGGATGTAGCGCAGGTTAAAGCGGAACAACCCGAGAAAGCGCAGGAAATCCGGCTTCAGGAAGCTGATGCGCTCCAGAAAGCTCAATTGATCGGCGCTCAGGCTCAGTTCGGCCAAGCGCTCGATCTGGAAGCGGATTTCCGCCAGGTAGGGGCACAAGTCCTCGCTGTTGCGGCAACGAAACTCCCATTCGACTTCGACGTTCGGGTAGTTGTGCAGCACCGCCTGCATCATCGTCAGTTTGTAGAAGTCGGTGTCGAGCAGGTTCTGCACGATGCGATCGGCAAACACACTCTCGCTCATAACGGGAATCTCCAGCGTTGCAGCGGTATTGAACAATGGCGTTAGTGGCGCATATCAGTAGCAAGGAATGCCAGCGATTTTTTGGCCGCTGCAATTCCCCTGTGGGAGCGAGCCTGCTCGCGAATGCGGTTTGTCAGTCACATTGATGCTGGATGTGCCGACGCCTTCGCGAGCAGGCTCGCTCCCACAAGGAATGCGCCAAGGCTCAATGTTGTGGGGCATCCGGATTGTCGATCTGCTCCAGCATCCACTTCACGAAGTCCCGCACTTTGGGCACTTCCGCCGAGTGCTCCGGGTATGCAAGGTAATAGGCGTCCGTGCTGGGCATTGCATGCTGCCAGGGAATGACCAGCTTGCCGTCAGCCAGTTCCTCTTCCACTAGAAAGCGCGGTAGCAACGCCACGCCGCAACCGACCTGGGCGGCGCGGATGCACATGTAAAAGGTTTCGAAACGCGGACCGTGGTAGCTGTGCTCGGTGTGGTAGCCCTGATGCTCGAACCAGTCGTGCCAGGCCTGGGGGCGGGAGGCGTTTTGCAGCAGTACCAGATCGGACAGTTGCGTCGGATCGGTGAACGGTTGGGCAGGCAGGCTGCCCGGGGCGCATACCGGCACCAGCTCTTCGCCGAACAGCTTCAGGCATTCGGTGCCGGGTCGCGAGCCCTGGCCGAAGTAGAACGCCAGATCGCTGCGACCTTGCAACAGGTCGTCGGCCTCCTGTTCGCTGCACAGGTCCAGGTGGATCGACGGGTGCCGCAGACGCCAGCCTTTCAGGCGCGGCACCAGCCAGCGTGCGCCGAAGGTGGGAGGCGTCGAAACCCGCAGGACTTCTGTTTCGCCACCGTAGGAACGCAGGTAATGGGTCGACATCTCGACCTGCGTGAGGATTTTTCGCACCTCAACCAGATACAGATCGCCCGCCGGCGTCATCTGCAGGCGGCGGCGCACCCGGCGAAACAGCAGGTGTTGCAACAGCTCTTCGAGTTGCGCAACCTGTTTGCTCACGGCGCTTTGGGTCAGGTTCAACTCTTCGGCGGCCCGGGTGAAGCTCAAGTGCCGGGTGACGGCCTCGAAGCACTGCAACGCAGCGATCGATGGCAAGTAGCGTTTATTCAGCATGGGCGGTCCTTGGTTCTTGTTTCTTATTGCCAGCAATGCACAGCATGAATAAACGGAATGATATCTCTCTTAATGGTCGTTTGTTGAGTAACCTCCGGACAGCTAAAACTACAGGTCTGATCAGCCGTGAATTTCCGGCTGCACGTGTTCTGTCTTTTGCTTGAGGAGTGACCCATGGTTGCCGCATTGCTTGATCGTCTAGGTGTGAACCCGGCCCTGTACCAGAATGGCAAAGTGCCGGTGCATTCGCCGATCGATGGCAGCAGGATCGCTGCCGTGAACTGGGAAGGCGCTGCTGAAGTCGAGCAGCACATCAGTCGCGCAGATCATGCGTTCGAACTCTGGCGCAAGGTTCCGGCGCCGCGCCGTGGCGAACTGGTGCGACAACTGGGTGACATCCTGCGTGAATACAAGGCCGACCTCGGCGAGCTGGTGTCCTGGGAGGCTGGCAAGATCACCCAGGAAGGCCTGGGTGAAGTTCAGGAAATGATCGACATCTGCGACTTCGCCGTCGGTCTGTCGCGCCAGTTGTACGGCTTGACCATCGCCTCCGAGCGTCCAGGCCATCACATGCGTGAAACCTGGCATCCGCTGGGCGTCGTCGGCGTGATCAGCGCATTCAACTTCCCGGTCGCGGTCTGGGCCTGGAACGCCACGCTGGCACTGGTCTGCGGCAACCCGGTGATCTGGAAACCGTCGGAAAAGACTCCACTGACCGCACTGGCTTGCCAGGCGCTGTTCGATCGTGTGCTGAAGAACTTCAGCGATGCGCCACCGCACCTGAGCCAGGTGATCGTTGGCGGTCGCGATGCCGGCGAAGCCCTGGTCGATGATCCGCGTGTCGCGCTGGTCAGTGCCACCGGCAGCACCCGCATGGGCCGTGAAGTGGCGCCGAAAATCGCCGCACGTTTCGCCCGTAGCATCCTGGAGCTGGGCGGCAACAACGCAATGATCCTCGGCCCAAGCGCCGACCTGGACATGGCCGTTCGCGCGATCCTGTTCAGTGCCGTCGGCACCGCCGGTCAGCGCTGCACCACCCTGCGTCGCCTGATTGCCCATGAGTCGGTAAAAGAAGAAATCGTCACCCGCCTGAAAGCCGCGTACTCGAAAGTACGTATCGGCCATCCGCTGGAAGGCAACCTGATCGGCCCGCTGATCGACAAGCAAAGCTTCGACAACATGCAGGACGCGCTGGAACAGGCCTTGAGCGAAGGCGGCCGGGTGTTTGGCGGTGAGCGTCAGCTGCAAGGCAAGTTCCCGAATGCCTACTACGTGTCGCCGGCCATCGTCGAAATGCCGGAGCAGAGCGATGTGGTGTGCCACGAAACCTTCGCCCCGATCCTGTACGTGGTTGGCTACAGCGATTTCCAGGAAGCCCTGCGCCTGAACAACGCCGTACCACAAGGCCTGTCCTCGTGCATCTTCACCACCGACGTGCGTGAAGCCGAGCAGTTCATGTCGGCGGTGGGCAGCGACTGTGGCATCGCCAACGTCAATATCGGCCCGAGCGGCGCTGAAATCGGTGGTGCATTTGGTGGCGAGAAAGAAACCGGCGGTGGTCGTGAATCCGGCTCCGATGCATGGCGCGGCTACATGCGCCGCCAGACCAACACCGTGAACTATTCGCTGGAGTTGCCGTTGGCGCAGGGTATTACGTTCGATTGATTCTCTAATCGAACAACATTCCCTTGTAGGAGCGAGCTCGCTCGCGAAAAACGTCAGGACAACGCGTTTATGCAGCAAGCACGCGTTATCGTTGACGTCCATCGCGAGCAAGCTCGCTCCTACAGTTTGTTAGGTTTCTGTTGGAGTCTGGCAATGCCGTTACGCGAAGAGTGTCTGTGGGAAAAACTGACGCCGCAAAGGCCGGACAATTCGGCCCTCAAGGGGGAGGTCAAAGTGGATGTCTGCGTCATCGGCGCCGGTTTTACCGGTTTGTCGGCGGCGGTGCATCTGCTGGAACAAGGCAAGACCGTTTGTGTGCTGGAGGCCCATCGCGCCGGCCACGGTGGTTCAGGGCGTAACGTCGGGCTGGTCAACGCCGGGATGTGGATTCCACCGGACGAGATCGAAGCCGGGTTTGGCACGCAAGTCGGCAGTCAGCTCAACCGCATGCTGGGTGCGGCACCATCCCTGGTGTTCAGCCTGGTGGACAAGTACGACATCGATTGCCAGTTGCGCCGCGAAGGCACGCTGCACATGGCGCACAACGCCCGTGGGGAAGCCGACTTGCGCAGTCGTGAAGAACAATGGAAACGCCGCGGGGCGCCGGTGGAATTGCTCACTGGCCAGGCCTGCGAACAAGCGACGGGCACGAAAAAGATCGCCGCCGCGCTGCTCGATCGCCGCGCCGGCACGCTCAACCCGATGGCCTACACCACGGGGCTGGCCAAAGCGACCATCGGCCTGGGCGGTCAATTGTTCGATCATTCCCCGGTCACCCGACTCGAACGTCAGGGCCAGCGTTGGTCAGTGCAAACCGCCCAGGGTTCGGTCATGGCTGAGAAAGTGGTGATTGCCTCCAATGCCTACACCGAAGGCGACTGGACGGAGCTGCGGCGCAATTTCTTCCCTGGGTATTACTACCAGGTGGCTTCGGCCCCGCTGACTGAAGAGGCTGCCCGGCAAATTCTTCCCGGCGGCCAGGGTTCCTGGGACACCCGCCAGGTATTGAGCAGTATTCGTCGGGATAAAGACGGACGCCTGCTGCTGGGCAGTCTCGGTAATGGCAATCAGAAACCGGCCTGGTTTCTCAAGGCCTGGGCCGACCGGGTACAGCAACACTATTTCCCGTACCTCAAACCGGTGGAGTGGGAGTGCACCTGGACCGGTTGCATCGCCTTTACCCCCGATCATTTGATGCGCCTGTTCGAACCAGCGCCCGGTTTGGTGGCAGTCACCGGCTACAACGGGCGGGGCGTGACCACGGGAACGGTGGTCGGCAAGGCCTTCGCCGATTACCTGTGTAACGGAAATCCTCAAGCGCTACCGATTCCTTTCGCGCCCATGCAGCCATTGGCCGGGGTGGGGTTGCGCAGCTGTCTGTATGAGGCGGGATTCTCGCTGTATCACGCAGGCCAGTGCCTGCGGATCGTGATCTGAAGGTTGATTTTTGCAGTGGGAAGCGGCGCTTTTTCGATCTGCGGCTAGCCTGTAGTGGTGCGGGTTGTAGCAGTCCCGCACCAGCAGTGTGCACTTCGGTGACGCACGATGTTACAGGCTGGTTGCACGTCGTTTAAAGCCGCGGTTGCAATGATGGCGCAGGCGGGTTGCGCCTCAAAAAAATAATGGTTCTACCTTCCGCGGTTTAGACGGTTGCACGCCCAATGAAAATGGGCCCGAAACAGTCGAAATAACAAGAAAGCAGCGACTTTTTTCAGAATAAAAAACCGATGGCACGGCCCTTGCTCTGAGCATTCAGTGAAGTCGCAGTGCCAATTAAAAAAAACCATGGAGCACCACCTCATGTCCCAGACGTTTTACAAGAAAGGCTTTCTGGCCCTCGCAGTGGCAACTGCGCTGGGTGTTTCTGCGTTTGCTCAGGCTGACATCAAGATCGGCGTAGCGGGACCAATGACAGGCGCCAACGCGGCATTTGGCGAACAGTACATGAAGGGTGCACAGGCGGCGGCCGACGCGGTCAACGCAGCGGGCGGCGTGAACGGGGAAAAAATCGTACTGGTCAAGGGCGATGACGCCTGCGAACCGAAGCAGGCCGTGACAGTCGCCAAGGACCTGACCGAAAAGAAAGTCGTTGGTGTGGTAGGCCATTTCTGCTCCTCGTCGACCATCCCGGCCTCCGAGATCTACGACGAAGCCGGCATCATCACGATCACCCCGGGTTCCACCAACCCCAAGGTCACCGAGCGCGGCCTGAGTGCCATGTTCCGCATGTGCGGGCGTGACGACCAGCAAGGTATCGTGGCTGGCGACTATGTCGTCGACGTGCTCAAGGGCAAGAAAGTCGCCGTACTGCACGACAAGGACACCTACGGTCAGGGTCTGGCGGACGCCACCAAGGCTCAGTTGGAAAAACGCGGCGTGAAGCCTGTGCTGTACGAGGGTCTGACCCGCGGCGAGAAAGACTTCAGTGCCGTCGTCACCAAGATCCGTGCGGCCGGTGCCGACGTAGTCTACTTCGGCGGCTTGCACCCGGAAGCCGGTCCACTGGTTCGGCAGCTGCGTGAACAGGGCCTCAAAGACGTCAAGTTCATGTCCGATGACGGCATCGTGACTGACGAACTGGTGACCACCGCCGGTGGCCCACAGAACGTTGATGGCGTACTGATGACCTTCGGCGCCGACCCACGCCTGCTGCCAGACAGCAAGACCGTGGTAGACGCTTTCCGCAAGGCCGGCACCGAACCTGAAGGCTACACCCTGTACGCCTACGCATCGGTCCAGACCCTCGCTGCCGCCTTCAACGGCGCCAAGTCCAACAAGGGCGAAGACGCTGCTGCCTGGCTGAAGAAGAACCCGGTCAAGACCGTCATGGGCGAGAAGACCTGGGACAGCAAGGGTGACCTGAAAGTCTCCGACTACGTGGTTTACCAGTGGGACAAGGAAGGCAAATACCACCAGCTGGAAACACAGAAGTAAGGGCTGACTCAATCGGGTGCCCTCCAGATCCCTTGCAGGAGCGGGCTTGCCTACGAAGGCGGACATGCAGACGACAACCTGGTCGAATGTTCAACCGCTTTCGCTGGCAAGCCAGCTCCTACAGGGGGCGGTGGTGGCCTGCCTGATCGTGGCTGACATTGCTCCGACGTAAATCTGTATTTTCCTTAGAAGAACCGCACAGCCACATGTGCAGGTTCTCATTGCGTGAGATTGCGTTATGGATGGTATTTTCCTGCAGCAACTGGTCAACGGCCTGACCCTAGGGTCGGTCTATGGCCTGATCGCCATCGGCTACACAATGGTCTATGGCATCATCGGCATGATCAACTTCGCCCACGGCGAGGTTTACATGATTTCCGCTTACCTCGCGGCAATCAGTCTGGCTCTGCTGGCATACTTCGGTATTGAATCCTTCCCTCTGTTGATGCTCGGCACACTGATCTTCACCATCGTCGTCACGGCAGTGTATGGCTGGGTCATCGAGCGTGTTGCCTACAAACCCCTGCGTAACTCCACCCGACTGGCCCCACTGATCAGCGCCATCGGCATCTCGCTGATCCTGCAAAACTATGCACAGATCGCCCAGGGTGCCCGCCAACAAGGCGTTCCGACACTGCTGACGGGTGCATGGCGAGTAGACGTCGGGACCGGCTTCGTCCAGCTCACTTACACCAAGATCTTCATTCTGGTCGCAGCGTTTGTCGGGATGGGCCTGCTGACCTATGTCATCAAGTACACCAAGCTCGGCCGCATGTGCCGCGCGACCCAACAAGACCGCAAGATGGCCTCGATCCTGGGGATCAACACCGACCGCATCATTTCGTATGTGTTCATCATTGGTGCAGCGATGGCGGCCCTGGCCGGCGTGCTGATCACCATGAACTACGGCACGTTCGACTTCTATGCAGGCTTTGTCATCGGCATCAAGGCGTTCACCGCCGCGGTGCTCGGCGGGATTGGCTCGCTACCCGGCGCCATGCTCGGCGGGATCATCCTCGGCATCTCCGAGTCGCTGTTCTCCGGTCTGGTCAACTCGGACTACAAAGACGTCTTCAGCTTCTCGCTGCTGGTTCTCGTTCTGGTCTTTCGGCCCCAAGGCCTGCTCGGCCGTCCTCTTGTGTCGAAGGTGTAAGCGATGTCTTCAACCACTGAAAAAACCATTGATATCAAAAGAAGCCTGGTTGACGCGATTCTTGCCGGCCTCGTGGCCCTGATTGTGTTCGGCCCGATTGTCGGCATCGTCCTCGACGGCTACGGCTTCAACTTGCAGCCCACTCGCGTGGCCTGGATTGTCGCTATTGTCATGGCCGGTCGTTTTGCCTTGAGCCTGTTCCTGCAAACCCCAAAGGGCCTGAGAATTCTCGAGGGCTTTGAAACCACCGGCTCCGGGGTTCATGTACTGGCGCCTGACTACAAATCCCGGTTGCGCTGGATCATCCCGCTGCTGATTGTCATCGCCGTGGTGTTCCCGTTTTTCTCCAACTCCTACCTGCTGGGCGTGGTCATCCTCGGGCTGATCTACGTATTGCTGGGGCTGGGTTTGAACATTGTGGTCGGCCTGGCCGGCCTGCTCGACCTGGGTTACGTGGCGTTCTACGCCATCGGCGCCTACGGCCTGGCGCTCGGTTATCAATACCTGGGGTTGGGTTTCTGGACGGTGTTGCCACTGGCGGCGATCACCGCCGGCCTGGCCGGTTGCATCCTCGGTTTCCCGGTGCTGCGCCTGCACGGTGACTACCTGGCGATCGTGACCCTGGGCTTCGGTGAAATCATTCGGTTGATCCTCAATAACTGGCTGTCCCTGACCGGCGGCCCGAATGGCATGGCAGCGCCGTTGCCAACCTTCTTCGGCATCGAGTTCGGAAAAAGGGCGAAAGAAGGCGGGGTGCCGTTCCATGAGTTCTTCGGTATCGCCTACAACCCTGACGTGAAGTACTACTTCATCTACGCCGTGTTGTTCCTGGTGGTCCTGGCCGTGCTGCACATCAAGCATCGCCTGACCCGCATGCCTGTCGGCCGCGCCTGGGAAGCCCTGCGCGAAGACGAAATTGCCTGCCGCTCCATGGGCCTGAACCACGTACTGGTCAAGCTCTCGGCATTCACCATCGGTGCTTCGACTGCCGGGCTGGCCGGAGTGTTCTTCGCCACTTACCAGGGCTTCGTCAATCCGACGTCGTTCACTTTCTTTGAGTCGGCGCTGATCCTTGCCATCGTAGTACTCGGCGGCATGGGCTCGACCATAGGTGTCGTCATCGCGGCATTCGTGCTGACCGTGGCTCCGGAACTGCTGCGTGGCTTCGCCGAATACCGCGTGCTGCTGTTCGGCATCCTGATGGTATTGATGATGATCTGGCGACCGCGCGGCCTGATTCGGATCAGCCGTACCGGTGTGACCCCGCGTAAAGGAGTAGCGCCATGAGCGAAGTCGTACTCAGTGTCGAAAAGCTGATGATGCACTTCGGCGGCATCAAGGCGTTGAACGACGTCAGCCTGAAAGTCCACCGCAATTCGATCTTCGCCCTGATCGGGCCCAATGGCGCCGGCAAAACCACGGTGTTCAACTGCCTGACCGGGTTCTACAAGGCCTCCGGCGGCAAAATCGAACTCAATGTGCGTGGTCAGCAGACGAACGTCATCAAATTGCTGGGTGAGTCGTTCAAGCCAACGGATTTCGTTTCGCCGAAATCCTTCGCCAGTCGGCTGTTCTACAAGGCGTTCGGCGGCACCCACCTGGTGAACCGCGCCGGACTGGCGCGTACGTTCCAGAACATTCGCCTGTTCAAGGAAATGTCGGTGCTGGAAAACCTGCTGGTGGCACAGCACATGTGGGTCAACCGCAGCATGCTGGCCGGCATCCTCAATACCAAGGGCTACCGCAAGGCCGAAAGCGATGCGCTGGACCACGCGTTCTACTGGCTGGAGGTGGTGGACCTGGTGGATTGCGCCAATCGCCTGGCCGGTGAACTGTCCTACGGCCAGCAACGCCGCCTGGAAATCGCCCGTGCCATGTGCACCCGTCCGCAGATCATCTGCCTTGACGAGCCGGCCGCCGGCCTCAACCCCCAGGAAACCGAAGCGCTGAGCGCGATGATCCGGCTGCTGCGCGACGAGCACGATCTGACCGTGGTGCTGATCGAACACGACATGGGCATGGTAATGAGCATTTCCGATCACATCGTGGTGCTGGACCACGGCATCGTCATCGCCGAGGGCGGACCCGATGCGATTCGTAACGACCCGAAAGTGATTGCGGCCTACCTGGGCGCCGATGAAGAGGAAGTGGTGCTATGAGCAAACCCATCCTCGAACTCAAGGAACTGGATGTGTTTTACGGGCCGATCCAGGCCCTGAAGAAAGTCTCGCTGCACATCAAGGAAGGGGAAACCGTCAGCCTGATCGGCTCCAACGGCGCCGGCAAGTCGACCCTGTTGATGTCGATCTTCGGCCAGCCGCGGGCGGCGGACGGGCAGATCCTCTATCAGGGTGTGGACATCACCCACAAGTCGTCCCACTACATCGCCTCCAACGGCATCGCGCAATCGCCGGAAGGGCGGCGGGTGTTTCCCGACATGACCGTCGAGGAGAACCTGCTGATGGGCACCATCCCTATCGGTGACAAGTACGCCAAGGAAGACATGCAACGCATGTTCGAGCTGTTCCCGCGGCTCGAAGAGCGGCGCACCCAGCGGGCGATGACCATGTCTGGCGGCGAGCAGCAAATGCTCGCCATCGCCCGGGCACTGATGAGCCGGCCCAAGTTGCTGCTGCTCGATGAGCCGAGCCTGGGTCTGGCGCCGATTGTGGTGAAACAGATCTTCGCGACACTGCGGGAACTGGCCAAGACCGGCATGACCATCTTTCTGGTGGAGCAGAACGCCAACCACGCCCTGCGGTTGTCGGACCGGGCGTACGTGATGGTCAACGGCGAAATCCGGATGACGGGTACCGGCAAAGAATTGCTGGTCAACGAGGACGTGCGTAACGCCTATCTCGGCGGGCACTGAGTTTCAGTGGTTATGCACAAGCCCCTGCGCGCAATCGCCGGGGCTTTTTTGTCTCTCAAATCCACCAATCCCCCTGTAGGAGCAGCCGGTCGACGCTCGATTGCTCGCGAAGGATTCAAGGGCAACGCGTTTTTCCAGAATGCGCGCGTTTTCGTTAACGTCCATCGCGAGCAAGCTCGCTCCTACAGAGTTTTGTGGCGGGCCCCGAGGAATTGTGGAAAACAATATTCCCAAGCTCGCAAAGCGCGACATAAAGCCGCTGCAAATAGTTGTTTTGTCACAGTTTTGACTTGTCCCCGTTTGCTGTGGAGCCGGCTGTGAATAACGTGGGAGTAGCTGGCTGTAGGCCTTTAAAGCCGTGGCTTGTAGAGGTGTGGTTGTTTTTTGAACAGGTGCTTTTGCGCAACTTCAAGGCCGCTTTGTCAACCTTTTTGTTCGGGACGAAAGTGCGTGGAATCGGCATGGACAAGCCTGTGGATAAGTCTGTGACTAAACTCTGGAAAGACCCGGCTGAAGGCCGTGGTTACTGGCTTGGCGCCATCGCGGGTTTGACCCGTCAGTCGCGAAAATGGCCAAGGGCTACACAGCTGGCGGTTGAAGGTCAAGCAAAAAAGTTTTAAAACCCCGCGCAAAGCCTTGTGGATAGCGGCTTGCAGCTTTTCCACTTGCCCCCAAAGACTGTGGACCGGCCTGTGGATAACGTGCGCGCACATGGCTGCAGGCCACGCTGGTCGAGGGCTTGCAAGGATTGATCGATTTTTATACAGAAAGTGCGGTGAACGTAGGAGCTGCCGCAGGCTGCGATCTTTTCCACAGGAGCACGGCAAGATCAAAGGATCGCAGCCTGCGGCAGCTCCTACGGGGCAAAGGTTGCCGGTATGAGCGTGGCCGGGCATGCTGCCTGCTGATTTTCTATTCCAATGGCTGGCGATCAGCCGAAGCAAGGAGAACACGATGTCCAACACCCTGTTTATTACCGGCGCGACTTCCGGTTTTGGTGAAGCCTGTGCCCGTCGTTTTGCCGAGGCCGGCTGGAAACTGGTGCTGACTGGCCGTCGTGAAGAGCGTCTCAATGCGCTGTGCGCCGAACTGTCGAAGCAGACCGAAGTCCATGGCCTGGTGCTCGATGTGCGTGATCGCAAGGCCATGGAAGAGGCGATTGCCAATCTGCCGCCATCCTTCGCCAAACTGCGCGGGTTGATCAACAACGCCGGGCTGGCCCTGGGCGTTGACCCGGCGCCCAAGTGCGACCTGGACGATTGGGACACCATGGTCGATACCAACGTCAAAGGCCTGATGTATAGCACCCGTCTGCTGTTGCCACGCCTGATCGCCCACGGTCGTGGTGCCGGCATCGTCAACCTGGGGTCCATCGCCGGCAACTACCCGTACCCGGGCAGCCACGTGTATGGTGCGACCAAGGCGTTCGTCAAACAGTTCTCCCTGAACCTGCGCTGCGACCTGCAAGGCACGGGCGTACGGGTCAGCAACATCGAGCCGGGCCTGTGCGAGAGTGAGTTCTCGCTGGTGCGTTTTGCCGGTGACCAGGAGCGCTACAACGCCACCTACGCCGGCGCTGAGCCGATTCAGCCACAAGACATCGCCGAGACCATTTTCTGGGTCCTCAATGCGCCAGCGCACATCAACATCAACAGCCTGGAGCTGATGCCGGTGAGCCAGACCTGGTCCGGGTTTGCTATCGAGCGCAAGTCTTAAGACCGCATAATGGCCTTTCGCGAGCAGGCTCGCTCCCACATGGATCGCATTGAACCTGTGGGAGCGAGCCTGCTCGCGAAGGGGCCGGAATTGGCAGTGGAAGGCATCAGCTAGACTCCTTCCTCAAGCAGCCCGCCACACCCGGCGGTCTAGAGGTTTTAGAGGAGATCAAGTGAGTAATCGAGGCGAGCAGTCGCTGCTCAAGCAATCGACCTTCCTGATGCTCGCCGTGACATTCGCCGGGATCATCACCGGTTTTGTTTCGGGCGCCCAATCCATCCTGTTCGATGGCTTTTTTTCGTTGATCGCGGCCTTCATCAAGGTCCTGATGCTGATCACCGCGAGGTTGATCGCCAAGGAAAGCAACCAGCGCTTCCAGTTCGGTTACTGGCACCTGGAACCCATGGTGCTGCTGATCGAAGGCAGTTTCCTGTTCCTGGTTGCCATTTATGCCTTTCTCAACGGTGTGTTCGGCATCATCAGTGGTGGCCGTGAGGTCGAGCTCGGCCTGGTGATCCTCTACGCGGCGGTGTTCACCGTCGTTGAGCTGATTTATTTTTTCTACGTCCGCCATCGCAATCGCACACTCAAATCATCGCTGATCCAGTTCGACAACATCAGTTGGCTGGTGGACGCGATGCTATCGGCGGGACTGCTGGTGAGTTTCCTGATCGCGCTGCTGCTCAAGACTCAGGGTTACGACAAGTGGGCAGTGTATGTCGACCCGATGATTCTGATTCTGCTGGCCCTGGGCATGCTTCCTCCAGCGTTCAAAATCCTCGGGCCGGCATTGCGCGATGTGTTGGGGATCGTCCCGGATCAACTGGACGACAAGGTGCGTCGGGTGATGGAGGTGGCGAAGGTCGAGCATGGCTTCGACGACTACATTTCCTACGTGCAGAAACACGGCAGGGCCTGTTTTATCGAGATTCACATCGTATTGCCGAAGGATTACTGGCTAGACGGAATAGGGCAGCTGGACAGTTTGCGCGAGGAGATTTCCGCGAAGCTCGGTAAGCCGGATGCAGCGCGATGGCTGACCATCAGTTTTACCGGGGATCGCAAGTGGACCGAGTGACTGGATTGCCCCAGGCCACAAAGTCAGCCGAGATATTGCGCCAACCCGCGATAACAGGTCGCCAAGTGATAGGGCGTGGTCGACGGCATGTCGCGGCGGCTGACTTCACCGTGCTCGTCACGGCACTCAAACCAGCCGCCGGCATGCAGCGAGTGTTGCTGTAACGCCTGTAATTGACGCAGTACATCCGCTTCGCTGTCCGGGCGCAGCGTCAATGCGCGCAGGTATTCAGCCTGGGCCCAGATACGCTGCGTGGCGTCCCGGACGCCGCCATCCGGTCCGAAGTCGAGCATCGCCCGCACAGCGCCAGTCTGCTGATCGATGCCCACCTGCTCGGTAAAGGCGAAGGCCCGCGCCAGATCGGCATGCAGCGCCGAATGGCGTAACAGCGGCGAGGATTCCAGCAGGAAATACCACTCGAACTGATGCCCGGGTTCAAACCAGTTATCCACAGACCCCAGCGGCTTTTCCATCAACACGCTGTGTTGCGGATCGATGAAGCGCGCGTGCATGGCTGTGCATAACTCGACGAGCGCCTGTTGCACGTCGAGGTCTTCACGCACCGACAGGGTAGCGAGGAAAGCTTCGGCCAGGTGCATCAGCGGGTTTTGCAAAGGGCCGCTGTCCAGCGCTGCCCAGTCGCGGTCGAGCGTGGCTTCGTACAGACCGTCGTCCGTGGCGAAACGCTGCGCAATCACTTCCAGCGAGGCGTTGAGTACCGACTCCACCAGTGGCTCGCGAACCTTGTCCCAGTAATGGGCGCAGGCGAACAGGATGAAGGCGTGGGTGTAGAGATCCTTGCGCTGATCCAGCGGCGTCCCTTGTGCATCGACGCTGTAGAACCAGCCACCGTGCTCGGCATCGTGGAAGTGCCGCTGCAAGGAGCGGAACAACGCGGCGGCACGCTCTTCGGCGCCCGGCAGCTGACCGATCAGGCTGGCAAACAGATACAACTGCCGCGCACAGGCCATGGCCCGGTAGCGTTGCGGTGGCAGCGGTTGGTGTCCGGCATCCAGCGCCTCGTAGGGCAACGCCATGTCGGCGTTCCAGCCCGGACCTTGCCAGAGCGGCACGATGACGTTCAGGAAGTGCTGTTGCACCGAGGCGAACAGGGCGGTCAATTCAGGCTGAGAGGCGGAGCGGGAAACAGGCGGCATTGGCTGGCGTCGTCACGGCAGGGGCGATTGCGCGACATGTTAGCAGAGAGGCTGACTCGACGGATGCGATCCTCGTAGGAGCTGCCGCAGGCTGCGATCTTTTGATGTGGATTTTGAATGCAAGATCAAAGATCGCAGCCTGCGGCAGCTCCTACAGGGAGGGGGTTAGCCCGCCAGCAACCACACCCCGGTCGCCGCCGATGCCGCACCCGCCAGTCGAACCAGCGGTGCTGCGGCCTGCGGCAACACTCGCACCAGCGCGTAACCCGCCGTGTGCAATACCGTCGTCGCCGCGACGAAACCTGCAGCGTAGGTCCACGGACTCGACATGTCCGGTAATTCCAAGCCATGCGCCACGCCATGGAACAGCGCAAACAACGCCGTCGCCATAACCGCCATCACCAACGGTGGACGCACCGCCAACGCTACTGCCATACCCAGCGCCAATACCGAGGCGGCAATCCCGCTCTCCAGTGCCGGCAGGTTCAGTCCTTCAAAACCCAGCAGTCCGCCGATCAGCATGGTGCTGACAAAGGTGCACGGCAGCGCCCAACGCGCTGCACCTTGCTGCTGTGCGGCCCAAAGGCCGACCGCGAGCATCGCCAGCAAATGATCGAGACCGCCAAGGGGATGGCTGATGCCGGCGATCAAGCCGTTGTCACCGTGCCCCGGATGAGCGAAGGCCAGGGCCGGAGTCAGCAGCAGGGCCAGGGCACCGAGAGTGCGCTTGAGTGTCATGGATAAGCTTCCTTGTTGAAGTCGTGATCAGGCAGCGGTCAGCAAACCCTGGCGTTCGATGAAGGCGATGATCTGTTCCAGACCCTGGCCGGTTTTCTGATTGCTGAAGACAAACGGCTTGCCGTTGCGCATGCGCTGGGTGTCGCTGTTCATCATCTCCAGCGAGGCACCGACCAGCGGCGCGAGGTCGATCTTGTTGATCACCAGCAAGTCGGATTTACAGATCCCGGGCCCGCCCTTGCGCGGCAGCTTGTCGCCGGCCGAGACGTCGATCACGTAGATGGTCAGGTCCGACAGTTCCGGGCTGAAGGTCGCGGAGAGGTTGTCGCCCCCGGACTCCACCAGAATCAGGTCCAGCCCCGGAAAGCGGCGATTGAGTTGATCCACGGCTTCAAGGTTGATCGAGGCGTCTTCGCGGATGGCCGTGTGCGGGCAGCCACCTGTTTCCACGCCGATGATGCGCTCCGGTGCCAGGGCTTCGTTGCGCACCAGAAAGTCGGCGTCTTCGCGGGTGTAGATGTCGTTGGTCACGACGGCCAGGTTGTAGCGCTCGCGCAGGGCCAGGCACAGGGCCAGGGTCAGGGCGGTTTTGCCGGAGCCGACCGGGCCGCCGATGCCGACACGCAGGGGTTGTGTGTTCATGTGATTCTCCAAAATAACAGGCCCTAGGAACGGAACAGACGGCTGTACTGGCGCTCGTGGGCCATGCACGCCAGGGACAGGCCGAAAGCGGCACTGCCGTAATGATCGGTATCGATTCGGGTGGCGTTCTGTTGAGCTTGTTGAAGCAGCGGCAACAGTTCGCTGGTCAGGCGCTGGGCGGCTTGCTGACCCAGGGGCAGGGTCTTCATCAGCACTGCCAACTGGTTTTCCAGCCAGCTCCACAGCCATGCGGCCAGGGCGTCCTGCGGGCTGATCTGCCAGGCGCGTGCGGCCAAGGCCCAACCCAGGGCCAGATGTGGCTCGCTGCGTTGTTCGAGGAAGGCTCGGGCCGGCACGTCAAGTTCCGGCAAGCCATTGAGCAATTGCTGCAACGAGTAGCCCATTTGCCGGCTCTCCTGATGCAACTCGCGGGTTTCGCGACTGGCGCGGTGTTCCTCGCAACGTTGCAGCAATTCACCCCAGTTGTCCTCGCTGGCGGCCAGGCAATGTGCGAGCAGCAACGGTGCTTCGAAGCGTGCCAGGTTTAACAACAACTGATCGCTGATCCAGCGCCGGGCGCTGTCGGGATCATTTACGCGGCCGTTATCCACCGCCATTTCCAGCCCTTGGGAGTAGCTGTAGCCACCAATCGGCAATTGCGGACTGGCCAGGCGCAACAGCGCCCAGGCCGGGTTCATGGGCGGACACCGAACTGGTGCAGTTTCGGCGCGTAGTTGAAGTCTTCATCGCCGTGGCGCGAATGATGATGACCACCGCCGTAGGCGCCATGTTCCGGCTGGAACGGGGCCTCGATGTTCTCGGCATGGGCGCCGAGTTGCTCGAGCATGGCCTTGAGCACGTAATCGTCGAGCAGGCGCAACCAGCCTTCGCCGACTTGCAGGGCGACATGACGATTGCCCAGGTGATAGGCCGCGCGGGTCAGTTCAAAGGTATTGGCGCAGGTGACGTGGAGCAATTGTTCGGGGCGGGCGCAGACACGTACGATTCGCCCGTCTTCGGCTTGCAGGCATTCGCCGTCATGCAACGGCGGCTGGC
Source organism: Pseudomonas sp. GV085 (assembly GCF_003050925.1). Classification (GTDB taxonomy): domain Bacteria; phylum Pseudomonadota; class Gammaproteobacteria; order Pseudomonadales; family Pseudomonadaceae; genus Aquipseudomonas. The sequence goes on from NZ_QAOV01000010.1 coordinate 186,744, forward strand.
CGCGCTGCAAAAACAACCCGACGTCTTCGCCCTCGGCACTGAAACAGCGCAAACGGCTTTTGCTGCGGGCTTCGAACGTCAGGTGCAGTTCGGCGGCCCAAACGGGTTGAGGGTCGATTCTGCGATGAATCACCAGCATCGGAAGGCTTCCAGCAATGGACAATGCTCAGGCTAGAGCAAGGGGCTTGCCAATCGACATGATGCGTAGGAAATGGCTGAAGGAGACGTGGGACTGGTATTGATGGAGTGAGCTTTTTGGTTGAAGTTGGTGCGTTGATTTTGATCTGCGCACCAAGATGATGCTATGCGGGACATCGTAGGAGCGAGCTTGCTCGCGAAAGCGGTTTGTCTGTCACATGAATGTCGAAGATGTCGAAGATGTCGAAGATGTCGACGCATTCGCGAGCAAGCTCGCTCCTATAAAGGGCGTTACTCGGTGCTGCCGAGCCCTTGCCAATGCTTGAGGCCGATAAAGATAAACCGCAGTTGCTGGGTGATTTTCGCCTGGGGCGTCAGGTGCTCGGGCAAGGCTTCGGCTGGCGGATCGATGATGTCCGGCAGGGTGGCGAACACGCTTTTGACGATCAGGTCCGCCATGACACTCAGGTCGGCGATGTCCAGATGCTGCAGCTTCGGCATCAGTGACAAGTCCGCCGCCAGGTCCGAACTGATGTCTTCACGCAAACGGCCGATGGCCTGGCGCACCGGCAGCGAACCGCCGTATTGCTCACGGGCGAGAAACAGGAACTGCGAACGGTTGGCGCTGACCACGTCGAGAAAGATCCGCACCGAGGCATCGATGATGCCGCCCATCACGAATTCGTTGTGTCGTACCAGGCGAATGGTTTCGCGGAATGTCTGGCCGACTTCGCTGACCAGCACCAGGCCCAGTTCATCCATATCGGCAAAATGGCGGTAGAAACCGGTCGGTACGATGCCGGCGGTTTTCGCGACTTCGCGCAGGCTCAGGCTGCCGAATCCTCGGCCTCCATCCATCAGATGCCGGGCAGCATCCATCAGAGCGTTACGGGTTTGTCGTTTCTGTTCGGCGCGGGGCAGCATCGCAAGGGTGTTTTCTGGACAGGGACGCGGCGCACTCTAGCAAATCGTCTTTGCCGGCGTCGAATGACTGTAGGGGGGATCAAGCAGGGAAGTGCGGCATCTATCAAGCGGATCGCTGAAAAGTCAAAAGCCCAATCCGGGGATTGGGCTTTTTTTCAGGGCGGCCATAGGGCTTAGCTCGCGGCGCTGTTGCGTTCGATCACACGGTCACCACCGCCTTCGGCGAGGGTTTGACCTTGTGGGGTGCGATCCGAACCGCCTTCAGCGAGGGTTTGACCTTGTGGGGTGCGATCCGAACCGCCTTCAGCGAGGGTTTGACCTTGTGGGGTGCGATCGGAACCGCCTTCGGCTAGGGTCTGGCCTTGTGGGGTGCGTTCGGAACCATCGGCAGCCAGGGTCTGGCCTTGTGGAGTACGGTCCGAGCCATCCTGAGTGATCAGGCCTTTTTCTTTCAGGCGATCATTACCACCTTCGGCAAGGGTCTGGCCTTGTGGGGTGCGTTCGGAGCCATCGGCGGCGACGGTCTGGCTGAACACCGAGTGGTTCTGTTTCACTTGTGGAGTGGCCTGGTCAGCGGCTGGCAGGGCAAAAGCAGTGCTGGCCAGCATCGAGAGGGTAAGGCTAAGCAGTAGTTGGCGTTTCATGATTGTTTTGCTCCTCGGGAGGGCGAATAAGTGGGTACGAGAACAATGCTACTCTCGATAAGTCGATATGAAAGTTCATAAACGCAATGGTAATAATCAACGGAATTGATTGTTTGCTGCGCAGGCTCTAGGCCGGGCGTCTCCGGCGAGTTGTTGTGCACCGATGTGGGTATTTTCGACCCGCCTTTGGCATGCAAAAGTGCAGGGCCGGTAACGCCGAATGACTGATTGGTCAGTATTGGACTGGGCGAAATCGGCGAAATCGGTCTATCGATTAAACCTGCCGGTTTTTTATCAGTCGTAGACTTTATGGCGTGTCGCTTGCGGCTCACCGTTTCACATGTGCGTCGCAGTCGGGGCGCTCAGTCGTATCAGGAGCCCTGTGCAATGACGCGCACTCAAAAGATGTTTGTCTGGACCCTTTCCACTTTCCTTACCTTGTTGATGGTGCTGGTATTGATCATCGTGTTCTTCGACTGGAACCGGATCAAACCGCCGCTCAACGCCAAAGTTTCCGAAGAGCTGCACCGCGCTTTTGCTATCAATGGCAATCTTTCGGTGGCCTGGCGGCCCGAGCCCGATGAAGGCGGCTGGCGCGCCTGGGTGCCGTGGCCCCACGTGGTGGCTGAAGACTTGAGCCTGGGCAATCCCGACTGGTCGAAACAACCGCAGATGGTCACCCTCAAACGGGTAGAACTGCGTATTTCACCCCTGGCGTTGCTGGCGCAGCGGGTGGTGATCCCGCGTATCGATCTCACCGAGCCGAATGCCGAGCTGCAACGCCTGGCTGACGGGCGCGCCAACTGGACCTTCCAGTTCGATCCCAAGGACCCGAACGCCGAGCCTTCCAGCTGGGTGGTGGATATCGGCGCGATCGGTTTCGACAAGGGCCACGTCACCCTCGACGACCAGAGCCTGAAGACTCGACTCGACGTGCTGATCGACCCCTTGGGCAAACCGGTTCCGTTCAGCGATATCGTCGGCGATAAAGCGGCGAAAGCCGCGCAGGAAAAGGGCTCGTCGCCCCAGGATTATGCGTTCGCCCTTAAGGTCAACGGCCAGTACCACGGCCAGAAACTCGCGGGCCAGGGCAAGATTGGCGGGCTGTTGGCGCTGCAGGACGCGGCACGGCCGTTTCCGCTTCAGGCACAGGTGAAGATCGCCGACTCCAGCGTCGAATTGGCCGGTACCCTGACCGATCCGCTTAATCTAGGCGCCCTGGACCTGCGCCTGAAACTGGCCGGCACCAGCCTGGGCAACCTCTACCCGCTGACCGGCGTGATCCTGCCGGACACGCCACCCTATGCCACCGACGGCCACCTGATCGCCAGGTTGCACGAGGCAGGTGGCGCAGCGTTCCGCTATGAGGAATTCAACGGCAAGATCGGCGAGAGCGATATCCACGGCAATCTGACTTACGTGGCCAGCCAGCCACGGCCAAAACTCAGCGGCTCGCTGTTGTCCAATCAATTGTTGTTCGCTGACCTGGCACCGCTGATTGGTGCCGACTCCAACGCCGAACAGAAGGCCCGTGGCGGTGACAGCAAACAACCGGCCGATAAAGTGCTGCCGGTCGAAGAGTTCAAGACCGATCGCTGGCGCGATATGGACGCCGATGTCGAGTTCACCGGCAAGCGCATCGTGCACAGCGAAAAACTGCCGTTCAACGACCTCTATACCCATCTAGTGCTCACCGATGGCGTGCTCAGCCTCGAGCCGCTGCGTTTCGGCGTGGCCGGCGGCAAGCTGGATGCGCAGATTCGCCTGAACGGCCACACCGATCCACTGGAAGGCCAAGCCAGGCTCACGGCGCGAGGCTTCAAGCTCAAGCAGCTGTTCCCCGGCTTCGAACCGATGAAAACCAGTTTTGGCGAACTCAATGGCGATGCTGATATCAGCGGGCGCGGCAATTCGGTGGCCAAACTGTTGGGCAGCGCCAATGGCAATCTGAAAATGCTGATCAACGATGGCGCCATCAGTCGCGAATTGATGGAGCTGGCGGGCCTGAATGTCGGCAACTATGTGGTCGGCAAGATCTTTGGCGACAAGGAAGTGAAGATCAACTGCGCAGCCGCTGACTTCGGCATCCAGTCTGGCCTGGCGAGTACCCGCTTGTTTGTATTCGACACCGAGAACGCCATCGTCTACATCGACGGCACCGCGAGCATGGCGACCGAACAGCTGGACCTGACCATCACTCCGGAATCCAAGGGGTGGCGCCTGATTTCATTGCGCTCGCCACTGTATGTGCGCGGCAAGTTCATCAAGCCCGATGCCGGGGTCAAGGCCGTGCCGTTGATGCTGCGCGGAGCCGGGATGGTGGCGCTGGGCGTGATCGCCGCACCGGCGGCAGGTTTGCTGGCACTGGTGGCGCCGAGTGGGGGGGAGGCGAATCAATGCGCACCATTGCTGGAACAGATGAAGGCGGGCAAGGCGCCTGTCACCGTCAAGTCAACCAAGTAATCGGGCGCCTATAAGGGTCCCATCGCGAGCAGGCTCGCTCCCACAGGGGATCTGTGCATGCAGGACTAATGTGGGAGCGAGCCTGCTCGCGATGGCGGTTTTGCAGTCACTGCATTTGGTTGCTTATGCCAAAGCATGCCCGGACAACAATGCCTCTTCGCGCAGCCATGCAAAAAACGCCCGAACCGGCGGATGACGTTCGCGTCCCGGCACGCACAGTGCGCTGTATCCGGCGCCATCGACCTGGACTTCCCCACGGTAAGGCAACAACAACCCACTGGCCACGCTTTCCGACACCAGAATATTGCTCGCCAGCACCAGACCTTGCCCGGCAATCGCCGCTTGCAGGGCGTAGTGCTCTTCGTCGTATTCGCGCACGGCGGGTCGGCCGCTCAGCCAGGTTTCGCCGGATTGCGCACACCAGGCCTCCCAGCCGTGGGCATAGAGTTTGGAGTTGTGCCAGCGCACGCTGATCAGCGTCGGGGCGCGACTCGACGCCAGGGCCACTTGTTCGGGCGAACCGTAGACGCCGAAGGTTTCATCGAACAGGCACTGGCCGTACAGGTTGGGGTAGCTGTCGAGGCTGTAGCGCAGTACCAGATCGACACTGGCGTCCTGATGCAGGTCGATGACTTCGCAGTGGGTATCGAGGCGTACGTTGATGTTCGGGTGCCGGGCGTAGAAGCGCCCCAGCCGTGGCACCAGCCACAGGGCAGCGAAGGCGGCAGTGGTGGAGACCGTCAGGCTGGCACCGCTGCGTTGAGGGCGCAGGGTGTCGACGCTTTGAGCCACCTCCAGAAAAGCCCCGTGCAGGCTCTGGAAGAGCCGTTCGCCGCATTCGGTCAGGCGCACCTGGCGTGGCAGGCGCTCGAACAGCGGCACACCGAGCCAGGTCTCCAGAGAGCGGATCTGATGGGACACCGCCGTCGGGGTGACTGACAGTTCTTCGGCGGCAGCCTTGAAGCTCAACAGGCGTGAGGCGGATTCAAAGGCGCGCAGGGCGGTCAATGGCAGCGAGGCAAACATTGAGGACTCCATAGATGAAATGGATTCATCTTGACTGATTTTTGCTCATTTGAATGGACGTAGCGGTGAGCTTCAAGCTGCAAGTCACAAGCTGTTTGAGTTTAGTCCCTGAGGAGATTCAGATGAGTAAAATTCTTGCCGTTCATGCCAGCCCCCGTGGTGATCGCTCGCACTCCCGCCGTTTGGCCGAAGTGTTTCTGTCGGCCTGGCAGGCCCGTTATCCCCACTCACAGTTGACCCGACGCGAAGTCGGGCGGGCGTTGATACCGCCGGTCAACGAGGCGTTCGTGGCGGCCGCGTTTTACCCCGAGCCCGACGTTCGGCCACTGTCGATGCAGGCCGACCTGGCGCTCAGCGACGAGCTGGTTGGCGAACTGCTTGACCATGATGTGTTGCTGATTTCCACGCCGATGCACAACTTCAGCGTACCGAGCGGCCTCAAGGCCTGGATCGATCAGGTCGTGCGCATCGGGGTGACCTTCGATCACACCCTGGACAATGGCGTGGCCCAGTACCAACCGTTGGTGCAGGGCAAAAAAGCCCTGATCATCACCAGTCGTGGCGGCTTCGGTTTTGGCCCGGGAGGCGAGCTGGAAACCATGAACCATGCCGACAAGCTGCTGCGCACGGTGCTCGGATTCATCGGCATCACGGACGTCACCGTGGTGGCTGCCGAGGGCGAAGAGTCCGCCGAGCGCACATTTGAAATTTCCGTCGCCGAGGCTGAGCAGCACTTGCTGGCGCTGGCCGGGGAGTTCTAGATGGCCTGGCTGTTTCTGCTGGTCGCCGCCGGGTTCGAAGTCACTTTCGCCATGGGCATGAAGTACGCCGAGGGCTTCACCCGGCCCTGGCCTTCGCTGATCACGGTGGTGGCCGCTGTGGGCGGGATCTACTTCCTGACCCTGGCCATGCGCGAGTTGCCGGTGAGCATCGCGTACCCGATCTGGACGGCTATCGGTTCGCTGGGCACGGTGTTTCTCGGTTTCGCGCTGCTGGGCGAAAGCCTGACCGTGATCAAGCTGGTCTCGGTCGGGATGATCGTGGCGGGCGTGGCGGGGTTGAAGTAGGGCTGATGACATAGACTTGTCATCTTCGCTGGCGATGCTTGGCGGATGTCTTGCATCCCGCCTTGCGTCACCACCCGACCACCAGGATGTCCGCCCATGTCGCAAGGTTCTGCCCCGCGCTACCCGTTGGTGCTGGTCCCGGGAATGCTCGGGTTTATCCGCCTGGTGCTTTATCCCTACTGGTACGGGATCGTCGAGGCGTTGCGCCGTGGTGGTGCCGTGGTGTTCGCGGTGCAGGTCTCGCCGCTCAACTCGAACGAAGTGCGCGGCGAGCAACTGCTGGTACGTATCGACGAAATTCTGCGGGAGACAGGGGCCGACAAGGTCAACCTGATCGGCCATAGCCAGGGCTCGCTGACCGCCCGCTATGCCGCCGCCAAGCGTCCTGACCTGGTGGCATCGGTGACCTCGGTGGCGGGGCCGAACCACGGCTCGGAGCTCGCCGATTATCTGCACAGGCATTATCCCCATGACAGCGTCCGTGGTCGTTTGCTGTGCTTTTTGCTGCGGATGGTCGGCGCGTTGATGGCTTTGCTGGATACCGGTTACCGCGGACCGAAGCTGCCGGTGGATATCCCTGCATCCCATCACTCCCTTACTACCGCTGGCGTGGCGCTGTTCAATCAGTGCTATCCACAGGGCTTGCCTGAAACCTGGGGAGGTCACGGTGCCGAAGAGGTCAACGGCGTGCGCTATTACTCCTGGTCCGGCACCTTGCAGCCAGGTGTTACCGATCGCGGTCGCAATCTGCTGGATGGCACCAACCGCAGTTGCCGGTTGTTCGCCAAAACCTTCGTCCGCGAAGCCGGGCATTGCGACGGTATGGTCGGGCGCTACAGCTCGCACCTGGGGACGGTGATTGGCGATGAGTATCCGCTGGATCACTTCGATATCGTCAACCAGTCGCTGGGGCTGGTGGGCAAGGGGGCCGAACCGATCCGGTTGTTTGTCGAGCATGCGGCGCGGCTGGCGGCGGCAGGTGTCTAGACCGCATTGATGCTTATCGCGAGCAGGCTCGCTCCCACAAGGGGTATGCAGTGAACACATTATTTGTGAGCGCTGGAGATTAAATGTGGGAGCGAGCCTGCTCGCGATGGCGTCAGATCAGGCAACACTGACCTTACGGCCCAACACCGTCGTCCAACGTCCGGAAACAATCACCCCACCCAAGGTCAGCACCCCGCCCACCAGGTGATACATCGCCAGCTGTTCATGCAGCACCACCGCCGCAATCAATGCGGTAATCAACGGCAGCAAATTGAAAAACTGCGTGGTCCGGCTCGGCCCTAAACGTACCACGGCCTGCATCCACGCCAGCGGCGCGACCATCGAAGCCAGCAGACAGGCGTACAGCACCAGCGGAATGTTCTGCAGGGTCGGGCCGACTTTCGGTGAGGCGAGGAACAGCGGAAACAGCACCAACACGGCCACCAGCACCTGCAAATACAGGAGCACCAGCGGCGGCAACTTCAGCTGCCATTTTTTCAGCAAGGTGCTGTAGACCGCGTAGGCCAGGGTGGCGATCAGCATCATCGCGTCACCCAGGTTGACCCCGTGTTCCAGCAATGCGCCAAGGCTGCCGGACGACACCACCACCAGGACACCGGCGAACGACAGCACCGCACCGGCCAGGGCCCCCATGGTCAGGCGCTGGCCGAGGCTGATGATCGCCATGGCGAGCGACATCAGCGGCATCAGCGACAGGATGATGCCCATGTTAGTGGCCGAGGTCAGACTCGCGGCGAAGTACGCGAGGCTTTGATAAACGGCCATGCCCAGCACTCCGAGGACAAAGATCTTGCCCAGTTTCGGGCGGATCAGCGGCCAATGGGCGAGCACCTGTTTGAGCATGAAGGGCGTGAACAGCAACCCGGCCAGCAGCCAGCGGTAGAAACCGATCTCGGCAGGGAAGATCGCCCCGGCCGACATTTTGGTGATCACGGTGTTGCCGGCCCAGATAAGAATGGCCAGCAGGGGGTAAGCGTATTGCATCGGGAAAAACCAGAACGTTAATGAGGGGCAATTATCCGCCTGTCTGGATACAAGCCTATACTTCAATCCAGACAACCGGCCCTTGATGACGGACAGTATGAGCAGTAAACACATCGACCTGCTGGATTTCAGCGAACTGCCGTCGGCGGTGTACTTCCGCTACGCCGATTTCGACGCCCACGAATACGCCGCGCCCCACCGGCATCCCTGGGGGACGCTGGAATACGCGGCCCACGGAGTGCTGCACATGGACGTCGATGGCAGCCGCTTCATGTCGCCGCCGCAATACGCGGTGTGGGTGCCGCCGCAGATCGAACACAGTTTCTACAGTCACCAACCGGTCAACTACCGTGCGGTGTGCCTGGCCCCCAAAGTGTGCGCCGATCTGCCGCCGCGAGCCTGCACCCTGGCCATCAGCGACATCCTCAAGGCGATCCTCAAGGACTTCGCCGCCCGTGACGTGAAAATCCCCGAGCAGGCTGCGGACCAGCGTCTGGCCCAAGTCCTGGTGGACCAACTGCAACAGGCACCGGTGCACGAGTGCTACCTGCCCTACGCCAGCAGCCCGGGACTGCTGGGGATTCTGGAGTCATTGCAGGCCGAGCCGGGGGATAACCGAGCGCTGTCGGAATGGGCTGCACGCATTCATGTCAGCGAGCGCACCCTGGCGCGGCAGTTCGTGCGGGAACTGGGCATGAGTTTCGGTGAGTGGCGCCAGCGCCTGCGGTTTCTGGCGGCGATCGAGGCGCTGGATAGCTCGCGCAGTGTTCAAGAGATCGCCTTCGACATGGGCTACAGCACCGGCTCGGCGTTTATCGCGATGTTTCAGCGCCAGGCCGGGTGTACGCCGGAGCAGTATCGCCGCAGCCACCTGGAGAACAGGAAGGTGTAACAGGGGTTGTCTACACTCCAGTTCAAGGCCGTGCCCCTCGGTGTGGCGACCAGGAGAAAACTCCATGAAGATGATGCGTGTCCCTTTGTTGATGATCGGTTTGCTGCTCTGCTCCCAAGGCTTCGCCGCCACAGCCCAACAGGAAAAGATGACTACCTGCAACGCCGACGCCACCGCGAAAAGCCTCAAGGGCGACGAGCGCAAAGCCTTCATGAGCACTTGCCTGAAGGTTGCACCGGCGGCAAACGATGTCGGCAAGGCCCTGACCCCACAGCAAGAGAAGATGAAAACCTGCAACGCCGACGCCGCCACCAAAGCCCTCAAGGGTGACGAGCGCAAGGCGTTCATGAGCGATTGCCTGAAGAAAAAATAAACATTGAGCCGATTGATGTGGCAGCTGCGAGGGCCTCATCGCGAGCAGGCTCGCTCCCACAGTGGGACTGAGTGCACAGGACAAATGTGGGAGCGAGCCTGCTCGCGATGAGGTCGGTCGCAGCACTGCAAAAGAACCTGACCCCCCACTAAGGTCGCCCCACACAATCCCTAGTGCTCGCACCGGATCGCTGGCAGACTGCCAATCCTTTTTATGCCGTTCGTTTTTGAGGCTGTATGCCAACGTTTTCTCAGCGTCAAGTTTTGCTGGTCATCAGCTGGGTCATCATTTTTGGCGGGCTGCTGCTGGTCATCCCGCTGCGATTGCTGCCCAGCCTGCTCGCCGGGTTGCTGGTGTTCGAACTGGTCAACATGCTCACCCCGCAACTGCAGCGGTTGATCGAGGGCCGGCGCGCACGCTGGCTGGCGGTGGCGTTGCTGGGGACTCTGATTGTCAGCGTGCTGACGCTGATCTTTGCCGGTGCCATCAGCTTCCTGCTGCACGAAGCAGAAAACCCTGGCGCTTCCCTCGACAAGTTCATGGGCGTAGTCGACCGCGCACGCGGGCAACTGCCGCCGTTCATCGACGCTTACCTGCCAGCCAGTGCCGCGGAGTTTCGTGTGGCGATTGGCGAGTGGGTGAGCAAGCACCTCAGTGATTTGCAACTGGTGGGCAAGGATGCGGCGCACATGTTCGTGACGCTGCTGATCGGCATGGTGCTCGGCGCGATCATTGCCTTGCAGCGCGTTCCGGACCTGACCAAGCGCAAACCATTGGCGGCGGCGCTGTTCGAACGTCTGCACCTGCTGGTCCAGGCGTTTCGCAACATCGTGTTCGCCCAGATCAAGATCTCCCTGCTCAACACCGTCTTCACCGGGATTTTCCTGGCGGTGATCCTGCCGATGTTCGGTATCAAGCTGCCGCTGACCAAAACCCTGATCGTGCTGACGTTCCTGCTCGGCCTGCTGCCGGTGATCGGCAACCTGATGTCGAACACACTGATCACCATCGTCGGCCTGTCGCTGTCGATCTGGGTTGCCGTGGCAGCGCTGGGTTATCTGATTTTTATCCACAAGCTCGAATACTTCCTCAACGCGCGCATCGTCGGCGGGCAGATCAGTGCCAAGTCGTGGGAGTTGCTGCTGGCGATGCTGGTGTTCGAGGCCGCGTTCGGCCTGCCGGGGGTGGTGGCGGGGCCGATTTACTACGCGTATCTGAAGAGTGAGTTGAAGCAGGTGGGGATGGTTTGATCCGAAAGATGCAGGCTCTGGTCTGACGCTTTCGCTGGCAAGCCAGCTCCTACAAGGGCGACGCAATCCTGTAGGAGCTGGCTTGCCAGCGAAGGGGGCACCACTGAATCTGGATCAGTCCATGGAGCCGTAACGCTTGGCCGCCTCGATCGCCAGACCACTGCCGATACTGCCAAAGATGTTCCCTTCCACATGCCACGCATTCGGCAACATCGCCGAAACACTGTTGCGCAATGCCGGAATCCCGCTCGAACCACCGGTGAAGAACACCGTATCGACCTGATCGACCCGCACATTGGCGTCCGCCAGCAGTTGGGTGACGCTGGCTCGCACCCGCTCCAGCAGGCTGTCGATGGCCGACTCGAACAATGCACGGCTCAAGTCCACGCTCAGGCCCGCTTCAATGCGGTCCAGTGGCACGTGACGGTTGTCGGCGTGGGTCAGCTGGATCTTGGTTTCTTCCACTTCCATGGCCAGCCAGTGCCCGGCGCGCTGCTCGATCAGCTTGAACAGGCGGTCGATACCGCCGGTGTCCTCGATGTCGTAGCGCATGCTGCCCAGGGCCAGTTGCGACTTCTGCGAGTACACCGAGTTGATGGTATGCCAGGTCGCCAGGTTCATGTGGTGGCTGGTGGGCATGTAGGCGCCGCTCTTCATGCGGCTGCCGTAGCCGAACAGCGGCATCAGGCCTTGCAGGCTGAGCTGTTTGTCGAAGTCGGTTCCGCCGATGTGCACACCGCCGGTGGCGAGGATGTCCTCGTGACGGTTATCCACACCCCGACGCTCCGGCGACAAGCGCACCAGCGAGAAGTCGGAGGTACCACCGCCGATGTCGACGATCAGTACCAGCTCTTCTTTCTCGATGGTCGACTCGTAGTCGAACGCTGCGGCAATCGGCTCGTACTGGAACGAGACTTCCTTGAAACCGATCTTGCGTGCCACGTCGACCAGGGTGTCTTCGGCTTCTTTGTCGGCCATCGGGTCATCGTCGACAAAAAACACCGGCCGACCCAGTACCACTTCTTCGAATTCCCGACCGGCGGCCGCTTCGGCGCGGCTCTTGAGCTGGCCGATGAACAGCCCGAGCAGGTCCTTGAACGGCATCGCCGTGCCCAGGACACTGGTGTCGTGCTTGATCAGCTTGGAACCCAGCAGGCTCTTGAGCGAGCGCATCAGGCGGCCTTCGTAGCCTTCCAGGTACTCGTGCAGCGCCAGCCGGCCGTACACCGGGCGACGTTCCTCGATATTGAAGAAGACCACTGACGGCAGGGTGATCTTGTCGTCCTCCAGCGCGATCAGCGTTTCCACGCCGGGGCGCAGCCAGCCGACAGTGGAGTTGGACGTGCCAAAGTCGATACCCAAGGCACGGGCTGGAGATGCGTTGTTCATGTCTTTCAGGTTCCGGTTAAAAAACGGCCGCGCAGTGTATGTCAGAGCGCGCCAGATTCGAAGGCCGGTTATCTGCTAATTCTTCGCAGACGATGCCTTGAAAGATGGGGCATCCCCCCCAAACTACCCTGCATCAACCGGACAGCCGCGGGAGTGCTCGCAAGAAGCCCCGCGTGCTGCCGATAAACTTCTGCTGCGCCGCCCGGTCACAAATTTGAGATCGGTCAGACCAATGGCTGCAAACAAGCGCATGCTGTGGCCTGTGGCGCGATTCTGATAACGGATGGTGATTCCTTCGATGGACTTCAAAGACTATTACAAGATTCTCGGTGTGGAGCCGACAGCAGACGACAAGGCGATCAAGGCCGCCTATCGCAAGCTGGCGCGCAAATACCACCCCGACGTCAGCAAGGAAAAGGACGCCGAGGCCAAGTTCAAGGACGCCTCGGAAGCCTATGAAGCGCTGAAAAGCGCGGACAAACGCGCCGAATACGATGATTTGCGCCGCTATGGCCAGCACGGCCAGCCATTCCAGGGGCCTCCGGGCTGGCAGAGCCGTGGCGGTTTCGGTGGTGGTGGCCAGGACACGGGCGATTTTTCGGACTTTTTCAGTTCGATATTCGGCAATCGTGGGCCAGGCTTTGGTGGTGGAGAGTCGCGTCGCAGCACCGGACGCCGAGGGCAAGACGTGGAAATGGAGCTTGGGGTTTTTCTCGAAGAAACACTGTCGACCGAGTCGAAGAAGGTCACCTTCCAGGTACCGCAGTACAACGCGGCCGGGCAGCATGTGAGCAACACCAGCAAAAGCCTGAACGTGAAGATCCCCGCCGGCGTGACCGACGGCGAGCGCATTCGCCTCAAGGGGCAGGGCGCTCCGGGCGTGGGTGGCGGCGCCAATGGCGACCTGTACCTGACGATCCGTTTTGCCCCGCACCCGAAATTCGACGTCGAAGGCGAGAACCTGATCATCACCTTGCCATTGGCACCGTGGGAACTGGCACTGGGTGCAGAAGTCGCCGTGCCGACCCTGACCGGCAAGATCAACCTCAAGGTACCGGCGGGCAGCCAGAACGGCCAGCGCATGCGCGCCAAGGGCCATGGCCTGATGAACAAGGCCGGTGAGCGCGGTTATCTGTTCGTACAACTGAAGGCTGTCATGCCGAAGAAGTCCGACGATGACATCAAGGCCCTGTGGCAGGAACTGGCGAAAAAAGCCGCGTTCGATCCCAGAGAACACTTCTGAACCCAGACATGGAGTAGCCCGTCATGAGCAGCCCCCTGATCGTTCAACTGGACCTGGCAGAATTCTGTGAGGCGGCCGATTTGTCGGACGTCCATGTGATCGAAATCGTCGAACACGGCATCCTCGAACCTCAGGGCGCCCAGCCCAAGGACTGGCGTTTCAACGATTATGAGCTGACCCTGGCCAAACGCGCCGTCAAGCTGCGGCGCGATCTGGAGCTGGAATGGGAAGGCGTCGCCCTGGCGCTGGACCTGCTTGAAGAGGTCCGGCAGCTTCGGGCGGAGAATCGAATGCTCAAGCAGCGGTTGGGGCGGCTGCTGGTCGAGTAAGCGTTCTGGTGTTTTTGTGTTGGCTGTCAGGTTGCTTTCGCGAGCAGGCTCGCTCCCACGGGTGATTGCTGTGAACACAGGATTTGTGAACAGCACGATCCATTGCAGGCGCGAGCTTGCTCGCGATAAAAGCCGGCACATTCGTGGTTGTGTGGTGCGGTAAATAGATATTTTCGGCACCTGGATTTCCGAATGCACAGGGCTGTTTTTGTACATTGAACCAACGATTATTTGCGCTTTTGTTCACGGGACAAGCGCATGACCATAGAGACCCAATCAATGGTTTGAAGGTGTTCAAGACATGCCTCAATTGCAAGGAAGCAATCCAACAGGGCCGTCAAGTCCGGCAAAAAAGGAAGACAACGGGGTTCATCACCAACGGATAAAACCGTTGATCCCCAGGGCGATTACCGAAGCACCACGGGCCAGGCTCCTGACGGCGGTGGATGTACAGCCGACGTTCCCTGCCTGGTATCTGAAAGCCCGACCGATGGACCGCGACTATCTCAAGCAACTCATCGACGAGCGCTGGCGCCTGCAAGGGCGGCTGGACGAATTGCTCGGCGATTTGCAGCACGACATCAAGGCCTTTGCCGAGCCGTTGCTCAAAACCCTGTTGCTCTCGAACTTCAACGAGCATGGCAATCCGAATGACCTGCAATTGCGCCTGTATGTGCCGAACAAAATCGCCGGTGTAATCGATACCCAGGCCAGTACCATCCGTCGCTCCACGCTGCTCGAAGCGGCGCTGCACAACTTCGAAGAGGATGAAACCCGTGATGATGCGTTTCGCAGCGGCTCCGCGGTGTTACGCAAGGACTTTCGTGGCGACCTGCACGAGAACAAGGTCATCACCCCGCAAAAATTTGCGGCGCTGTGTCGCCGTGTCGATATAGGCGGGCAATACCAGACTCACATCAAGTCATTGCTCACCCCCGCAGATGCCAATGCCGCTCGCCTGCTCAAGGAACGTTCGATCGCCAGTGACAAAGCGGCCCTTAAACTGGCGTCGACGACGGCGTATCTCAAGGGCGATATCGGCCTGCACGGCTACGCATCGATCGGCGCACTGATCGATGGCAAGTCTGATATCCAGTGGTATGGTCGTGCGCTGCAAAGTCATCGTTTGTCGCTAATGGGCTGCCAGATGACCGGCGTTGTGCTGTTCAGCGCTGTGGCCGAACCAGCGGCGGTCAAAAGGGCCATTGATGGCCTGACGCCCGATGCACGCAAGCAATGGCTTGATTTCTCCCGACGGGCAACGTCCTCGCTACCCAATGGCTTCGATACCTTTCGCCTGCTCAAGGCTTTTTTCGCCAACGGCCCGAAAGGCGTGGTGGAAGAGATGCTGCGCAAGGACGAAATCTACAGCCAGAATCGGCTGAGCGGGCATTTGATCGCCTGGGTACCGGATGACCCGGACCATCCGCTGAAGGAATATGCCTCGCTCACCGACTTCATGAAAACGCTGATCGGCCAACTGCGTGAAAGTGACTACCAGGTTTTTTTCAGTCGTTTTGTCGCACAGAAAGACAAGGCGATTTTTTTCAGCCGGGTCAACGAGCGGCTCAAGACCCTCACCTGGCAACGGCGCGAACCGCTGGACATGGGGCCATGGTGGCGAGAAACGCCGGTGGAAAACCCTAATGCGCAACCTGTCACTCATCTGATCAGCGACGACCTGTGGGACCGTCTGTTTCGTGAGCGCCGCGACAAAGCCATCGCCGATGCCCGATTGATCGCGGTGCCGACCGATGACGAAGACGCCAGTGCTCGCTGGAAACGCCTGAGCAACTATCTGGACAAAGCCTGGAACCTGTTCAACTTTGGCGCAATGCTGGTGCCAGTGCTCGGGCCGGCCATGCTGGGCCTGATGGCCGCGCAATTGCTGGTGGAGCTGGTCGAGGGCATTGAAGACTGGAGCAAGGGTGACGTCGAAGAGGGCGCGGCGCACGTCAACAGTTTCTTGATCAACGGTGCGCAATTGGCCCTGATGTTCATGGGGCACGTGCTGCCCAAAGGCCCCACGCCGATCAGACCATCACCCCTGATCGACAGCCTTAAACCGGTGGAACTGCCCAACGGAAAAACACGTCTGATCAAACCCGATCATGCACCTTATGAGCACCGCCTGACGCTGCCCGAAACCGCAACGCCCGATGACTTCGGTGTCATCGAGCATGACGGGCGCAAAGTGCTGCCGCTCGAGGGCAAGCAATTCGTGCTCAAGGAGGATCCGCTCACTGGACAGCCTCGACTGCAACATCCCAAGCGGCCAGATGCCTATCAACTGAACATCGAACACAACGGTGCTGGCGCCTGGCACACGGAGTTCGAACAACCGATGGAATGGGACAAGGGCAAGCTGTTGCGGCGTCTCGGTCCATCAGTGGATGGGATCAGTGACGAAGTGCTGGAGCAGGTGCGGCATGTCAGCGGTGTCGAGGAAGGCGTACTACGTCGTATGCATGTCGAAAATGATCCACCGGCGCCCTTGTTCATGGACACGCTGAAGCGCTTCAAGGCTTACGCGGACGCCGACAAGCTCAGTGCGCAAATCCTGAATGGTCAGGTGCCGCAGGAACTGTCGGAGAATGTGACGGGGTTTGTTACTGCGTTACATGGCTGGCCAGAATCCAGGGCCCTGGTGCTGGAAGCCGATGCCGCTTCGGGCCGACCATCACTGAATTTCGGTGCAGCTGAGGCTACGCCTGAAAATACCCTCAACATTTCCCGGGCGGATGTTTGCGAAGGCCGCCTGCCGACACGAGTGGTTGACGCCCTCAGCGAGTCGCAATTGCAGGACTGGTTCGGCAGTGAAGTTGCGAAAGAACGCTCGGCGCGTATTGCCGAGCTGCAAAAACGCATCGCCCGTCTGGCGCAAGACAGCAAAAAAACACTGTTCGATACGTTGTACGAGGCCCGGGAAACCACCAGCGATGCGCGGATAAACCTGCTGAAGCGGGATTTTCCGGACCTGTCGAACGCCGCCGCACAAGCCCTGCTGGACGATGCCACTGAAGCCGAGTTGTTGAAGTTGACCCGAGACAGACGGATCCCGTTGCGCTTACGCGAAATGGCGCGAAAGTCGGTGTTCGGCCTGCGTTTGAGTCGCGCCTATGAAGGGCTTTATCTAGACGGATTGAGTAATGCCGACACCGACCGGCTGGCGCTGCATACCCTGGCAAACTGGCCGAAATGGCCATCGGATATGCGCATCGAAGTCCGCGATTTCTCCTCCACCGGCACACTGCGTGACAGCGTTGGCCCGGTCGATGCCTCGGTGCGCAAGGTGTTGGTATTGCGCGAGGACGGGCGCTATGAAGCTTACGACAATGAGGGTGGCCATCTGCAGGGAGCGGACGATCTGTACGGGGCATTGCTGCATGCCTTGCCCGATGCCGACCGCAAAACGCTGGGGTATGAGATCAATCAGGGGGCGCAGCTGCGTCAGGCGGTTAAACAAACGCCGCTGTCACACGACGCGTTCTCGAAAACCCTGCTGGATCACCCGATACGCAAGCCCGCTTACGACCCACAGATCATGCGTTTGCGTGGCGGAATGCGCCTTTACAGGGTGCGCTCACAAGATCCGGATCTTTTGCGAGTTCGTACAAGATCACTCTATCCAGGCCTGGATGATAGTCAGGTACAGGCGCTTCTGAACGATTTTGGTGATTGGGGCAATCAGCGACTGACTGCGTTGGAAACCGAGTTCAACCGCTTCAATGATTCAATGCGTCGTTGGGTCAACCAACCTACCCAATCCTGGCGCCTTACAGCCGACGGAGCCGCGGAGTGGCAATCCAGAACCGATCTCTACGCGAAACTCCGCCGCTGCTGGCAGCGCACCGGACCGGCGGGCGTTGAGGCCCCCGGTATCGTGGCGCCGCAAGCATTGAATCTGGATGGTTTCCCTCTGGACAGGCATATGGCGACGATGCCTGAACTGGCGGCCAGTTTTGATCACGTAACCGAACTCAGTCTGAACAACGTACGACTGCGTAATGAACAGGTCGGATTCCTGCGGCCATTCCGGCAATTGCGCCAGTTGAACATGACGCAAAACCGTTTGACCTTGTTTCCTCAAGAGATCGGCAACATGCGCTGGCTGACTCATCTGGTGCTCAGCGATAACAACATCTCCCTGGACAGCGAGGGAATCGCCCACCTCAGGGGACTGACCCGCTTGCACCTGTTGCGCTTGGATAACAACCCGTTACGCTTGCCGCCTGATGTCAGTCGTATGCCCAACTTGCAGGCGATAACCCTTAACCATGGCCAGCTCAATACCTGGCCCACGGGCTACCTTGCCCGCAATCGCCCGCGCAGCATTTATCTGAACCTTGAGTTCAACGTGCTCACGCAAATTCCCGATGTGGCGCCCGGTTCCTTCCGTGCAGAGTTGCTGGCGCGCACATTCTTCACTCGCGAAGAGGGCTGGATTTCGCCCGAGAACCTTGAACAGGTGCGCACTTACATCGAATCGCTCGGTCTGGACCCTGATCGTGCCTATCCCCCTCGCGGCGTGCTAGACAGCTCCGAGTGGGGAGAAGGGCTGAGCAATGCAGAGTGGAATGCGAAACAGCCCATCTGGGACTGCGTCGAAGACGAGTATGGCTCGCTGCCGTTTTTCAATGAAATCCGGCGGTTGACCGAGTCCTACGATTTCAAGGCCGACGACAAAAGTTATCGTATCGAACTCACTGCCAAAGTGTGGCGCATGCTCGAGGCCATGGCCGAAAGAACCGAGTTACGGGAAAAGCTGTTTGCCGAGGCGACCAGCACCACCAACTGTGTTGATGGTGGTACTCAGTTGTTCAATGCCATGGGCGTCGAGGTATTAGTGCAAGAGGCCCGTGCATTGGCCAATCCGGGGCTGGTGGAAGCCGAGTTGCTGCAACTGGCGAGGGGCAAGGCGCGTCTGGACGAACTGGGCAGGATTGCCCGCGAGCGTGTCGCTGAGCGCCTGCGGGCCGGAGAGACCTTTTATCGCCCCGGAACCGAAGGTGGAACCATCGATGAAGTCGAGGTGCATTTGGCTTACATGACGGATCTGGCGGAGCGCCTGGATCTGCCATGGCAAGCGCGAGGCATGCAGTTTCGGGCTATTTCCAAGGTGAGCAAGGAGATGATCGAGGCGGCCTGTCAGCGTGTGCTGGCTCTGGAAGAAGGGGGCTTGCTGACTCAGCTGATTCTTGAGCAACCGATCTGGCAAACCTTTATGGAAACGACCTATCGTCAGGAGTTCGATGCCCTCAAGCTGAGGCTGGAAAACGCTGAGGATGAAGACATATTTCAGGCCATCAAGGCACTCGAAAAAACGTTGACCCAGCAGGCTCTGGGCCGAGCCAAACTGGACAAGGTGAACACCAAAATCGGTAGCTGACCCACAAGCCCCGAACGCCTGGCGTCCGGGGCTTCTTGCATTGCTCAGAACAGGAAGTAGCGCTGGGCCATTGGCAGGGTTTCCGCTGGCTCACACCACAGCAACACACCGTCAGCCTTGACCTGATAAGTTTGAGGATCGACGTCGATATCCGGCAGGTAATCGTTGTGGATCAGGTCGCTTTTCTGCACGTTGCGACAACCTTTGACCACGGCGATTTTCTTCTTCAGACCCAAGGCTTCCGGCAAGCCGGCCTGCTGCGCCGCCTGGCTGATGAAGGTCAGGCTGGTGGCGTGCAGCGAGCCGCCAAAGCTGGCGAACATCGGGCGGTAATGCACCGGTTGCGGCGTCGGGATAGAGGCATTGGCGTCACCCATCAGGCTGGCCGCAATGGCACCGCCCTTGAGAATCAGCGTCGGTTTCACGCCGAAAAACGCCGGGCGCCAGAGCACCAGATCCGCCCATTTGCCCACTTCGACCGAACCCACTTCATGGCTGATACCGTGGGTGATCGCCGGGTTGATGGTGTATTTGGCGATGTAGCGTTTGGCGCGGAAGTTGTCGTTGCCTTCACCGTCGCCGGGTAGCGGGCCGCGTTGTTTTTTCATCTTGTCGGCGGTCTGCCAGGTACGCGTGATGACTTCGCCGACCCGGCCCATGGCCTGACTGTCGGAGCTGATCATCGAGAAGGCGCCGAGGTCGTGGAGGATGTCTTCGGCCGCGATGGTTTCGCGGCGGATGCGGCTTTCGGCGAAGGCCACGTCTTCGGCAATGCTCGGGTCCAGGTGGTGGCAGACCATCAGCATGTCGAGGTGTTCGTCGATGGTGTTGCGGGTGAACGGCCGGGTCGGGTTGGTCGAGCTCGGCAGCACGTTGGCAAAACCGCAGGCCTTGATGATGTCCGGCGCGTGGCCGCCACCGGCGCCTTCGGTGTGGTAGGTGTGAATGGTGCGGCCCTTGAAGGCGGCGAGGGTGGTTTCGACGAAGCCCGACTCGTTGAGGGTGTCGGTGTGGATTGCCACCTGCACGTCGTACTGATCGGCCACGTTCAGGCAGTTGTCGATGCTCGCCGGCGTGGTGCCCCAGTCTTCGTGCAGCTTGAGGCCGATGGCGCCGGCTTTGACCTGTTCGATCAACGGCTCCGGCAGGCTGGCGTTGCCTTTGCCGGTGAGGCCGATGTTCATCGCAAAGGCATCGGCGGCCTGGAGCATGCGCGCCAGGTGCCACGGCCCGGAGGTGCACGTGGTCGCATTGGTGCCGGTGGCCGGCCCGGTGCCGCCACCGATCATGGTGGTAACGCCGCTCATCAACGCCTCTTCGATCTGCTGCGGGCAGATGAAGTGGATATGGGTGTCGATGCCGCCGGCGGTGAGGATCATGCCCTCACCGGCGATCACTTCAGTGCTGGCGCCGATGGCGATGGTGACATTGGGCTGGATGTCCGGATTGCCGGCCTTGCCGATCGCGGCGATGCGCCCGTCCTTGAGGCCGACGTCGGCCTTGACGATGCCCCAGTGGTCGATGATCAACGCGTTGGTAATCAGAGTGTCGACCACTTCCGCGGCCAGTAACTGGCTCTGGCCCTGGCCGTCGCGGATGACTTTGCCGCCGCCGAATTTCACTTCTTCGCCGTAGGTGGTGAAGTCCTGTTCCACTTCGATCCATAACTCGGTATCGGCCAGCCGCACCTTGTCACCGACGGTGGGACCGAACATGTCGGCGTAGGCTTGTCTTGAGATTTTCATGCGCATGCCTTGAGATTCAATTGATTTGGAGACCGCTCGCGGTGCTCGCTTTCGCTGGCAAGTCGGAACGCCGCATCGCAGCTCCTACAGGGGGAATGGATTTCGCCGCAATAGCGGTGTTGGAATGCGATTCCCTGTAGGAGCCGGCTTGCCGGCGAAGGGGCCGGTACTGGCGCTGCATGACTTAGAGATCACCCATGATCCGCCCGGCAAAGCCGAACACCCGGCGATGCCCGGCCAGGTCCACCAACTCGACCTCGCGACTCTGCCCCGGTTCGAAACGCACCGCCGTGCCGGCCGGGATGTTCAGGCGCATGCCGCGACTGGCAGCGCGGTCGAACGTCAGGGCATCGTTGGTTTCGAAAAAGTGGTAATGCGAGCCGACCTGGATTGGCCGGTCGCCACTGTTGGCCACCTTGAGGCTGAGGGTGCGCCGGCCAGCGTTGAGCTCGATCTCGCCGGGCTGGATCTGGTATTCACCGGGAATCATCAATGGGCTCCTTGGAGAATCTTGTAGTAGAGGGCAGTCGGCTTGTAGCGGCCACTCGGGTCGCAGGCGTAGTCGGGGATTTCACCGGCGCGGGTATAGCCCAGCGATTGGTAGAAGGCTTCGGCGGGCGAGCCGGCCTCGGTGTCGAGATAAAGCATGCCGCGCTTGTGCTGCAGGGCTGCCGCCTCCAGCGCGCTCATCAGTTGCTGGCCCAGGCCGCGACGCCGCGCATGTTCGCGCACCAGCAGCTTCTGCACTTCGGCACGGTTCAGGCCGTTGGCTTTCTGGCACAGACTCAGTTGCACACTGGCCTGCACCTGCTCGTCCTTGACCACCACCCACAGCAACACATTGCCCTTGTTCAGGTTCTCCTGAACCTCATCGAAATACGCACGCGCCTGGGTGGCATCGAGTTCAGCCATGAAGCCGACACTGGCGCCATAGCCGACGGCATCGAGCAGCAGGTCGATCAGGCCCTGACGATAATGCGCAAAGCTTTCTACGTTGACGCGTCGCAGTTGGGCGGCGTTCATCGGGGATTACTCCAGGTTGATGCTTGGCGGCTGCGCGCCGGGATTCAGGGTCAGTTGCATGAAGGTCAGATCCAGCCAGCGGCCAAACTTGGTGCCGACCTGCGGCATTTGCCCGGTGGTGATAAAGCCGATGCGCTCATGCAAGCGAATGGAGGCAGCGTTACCGCTTTCGATAGCCGCGACCATCACGTGCTTGCCGCAGCCTTTGGCGCGTTCGATCAGCGCTTGCATCAATTGCGGGCCGAGGCCGTTGCCGCGCTGGTCGCTGCGCACATAGACCGAGTGCTCGACGGTGTGGCGGAAACCGTCGAAGGGCCGCCAGTCGCCGAACGAGGCGTACCCGAGCACCGTGTCGTCGGCATCGACGATCACCAGAATCGGATAAGCCTGGGATTGCCGGGCGCTGAACCAGGCCTGACGGTTGTCGAGGTCGACCGCGTGCTCGTTCCAGATCGCCGTGGTGTTGAGCACCGCGTCGTTGTAGATGTCGCGGATGGCCGGCAGATCGGCATGCACGGCATCGCGGATGTGGTAAGTCATGGCGCGGCCTCAGGCGATGGGTTGGTGGACGGTGACCAGTTTGGTGCCGTCGGGGAAGGTGGCCTCGACCTGGACTTCCGGGATCATTTCCGGGATTCCTTCCATCACTTGTTCGCGGGTCAGCAGGGTGGTTCCCAAGTGCATCAGCTCGGCCACCGTCTGCCCGTCGCGTGCGCCTTCAAGCAGCGCGGCGCAGATGTAGGCCATGGCTTCCGGGTAATTGAGTTTCACGCCGCGAGCCAAACGCCGCTCGGCCACCAGGCCGGCGGTGAAGATCAGCAGCTTGTCTTTTTCGCGTGGGGTCAGGTCCATCGTTGAGAATCCATATTAGGCAGTTGAAAAGGTCTTGAATTTGTCAGGCCGCCCTCCTGTAGGCGACCCGACAAGCCAGCTCCTACAGGAATCGGTGTCAGGTGTTCCATATTCGGGGTGGCACGGCCTCGCGACCGAGCAACGCCGGCCTGAGCAATCGCCACAAATCAATCAGCCATCCCCGCGCCAACAGCGCCTCACTGGCCAGGCATCGGGCAACCAGCAACCCCGGCAATTGGGTCAAATCCCCGCGCACGTCGTTGGGCAGCGAGCGGCAGGTTTCCAGCAGTTCGCTATCGATCTCACCCGTCACCAACAACGTCGCAAACACCGGTTGCCCGTCCAGCCCGATGGGTGAATCGAGCAAGCCGTCCGCCCCGACAACGCGCTGGCGTTCATGCCAGAGCAACTGGCCGTCGCGGCAGATATCCAGATGTGCCTGGAAGTGCCCAAGGTCGAAGCGCTCGCCACTGGCCGGCCGGCCCAGCGCCACGACGTCCCAATAGAACAGCCGTGCATCGCTTTCAAGGTCGATGCAGGTGTTGAGTTCAGCCTGGGCCGCGCTGAAAATGATCGTCTCCTGGGGCAGCCATTCCAGAGTCGCACCGGCTGCCACCTTCAACTTCAGCTGCTGATAGGCGGGGCCGGCGGCGCGATACCACTTGGCCGCGCCGGGGCTGGTGATCTGCGCCCAGGCATCGCGCTCGACGCGGGCTGAAATATCCAGCCGATCACCGCCGGCAATCCCGCCTGGCGGGTGGACGATGATGTGTTGGCAGACTTCAGGCCCTTCGGCATACAGATGCTTTTGTACCCGCAGCGGACCCAAGTGGCGGCGCTGGATCGGACGTGTGCTATCGCCGAAGCGGGCGTAACCCAGCTCCAGCTCGGCGTGCCAGCTCGGGGTGAACAGCGTTGTTTGGGCAGGTAAATTCATGATTTCTGATTATCGTCAGGACACTACAGATTAGATCGTAACCAGACCGCGCACACCTTCGGCTTCCATATTCTCTCCGCGACCCTGTTGCACGATCTCGCCTCGGGACATCACCAGGTACTGGTCAGCCAGTTCGGCTGCGAAATCGTAGAACTGCTCCACCAGCAGAATCGCCATGTCACCCCGTGCGGCGAGTTTTTTGATCACGGCACCGATCTCCTTGATTACCGACGGCTGGATGCCTTCGGTGGGCTCGTCGAGGATCAGCAGACGAGGGCGGCTGGCCAGCGCCCGACCAATGGCCAGTTGCTGTTGCTGGCCACCGGACAGGTCGCCGCCGCGCCGTTGCTTCATTTGCAGCAGCACCGGGAACAGTTCGTAGATGAAGGCAGGGACTTCCCTGGCTTCGCTGCCGGGAAAACGCGACAGCCCCATCAGCAGGTTTTCTTCCACGGTCAGGCGGCCGAAGATTTCCCGGCCCTGCGGTACGTAAGCGATGCCGGCATGCACACGCTGGTGCGGCTTGAACGTAGT
The DNA here is from genome assembly GCF_003050925.1 of Pseudomonas sp. GV085. Classification (GTDB taxonomy): domain Bacteria; phylum Pseudomonadota; class Gammaproteobacteria; order Pseudomonadales; family Pseudomonadaceae; genus Aquipseudomonas. The sequence continues at coordinate 210,954 of NZ_QAOV01000010.1, forward strand.
GATCGGTTTACCTTCCCAGTTCACTGCGCCTTCCTTGGCCGGCAGCAAACCCATCAGGCACTTGAGCAGGGTGGTCTTGCCCACGCCGTTGCGCCCGAGCAGGCAGGTGACTTCACCGACTTTCACGTCAAATGTCAGACCGCGCAGGATGTGGCTTCCGCCGTAGTACTGGTGCAGCTTGTCGACTTGCAGCATTCCAAAATTCTCCTCAGATCCCTTGTAGGAGCGAGCTTGCTCGCGATGAGCCAGAGATCGACGCGTACATTCAGGCAGCCCGCGTCATCGTTAACCTCCATCGCGAGCAAGCTCGCTCCTACAAAGAGCAATCAGCGACCGAGATAAACCTCGATCACCCGCTCGTTGTCCTGCACCTGCTCCAGTGACCCTTCGGCCAGCACACTGCCCTGATGCAGCACAGTAACGTGGTCGGCAATCGAACCGACGAAGCCCATATCGTGCTCGACTACCATCAGCGAGTGCTTGCCGGCCAGGGTCTTGAACAGCTCGGCGGTGAATTCGGTTTCGGCGTCGGTCATGCCCGCGACCGGTTCATCGAGCAGCAGCAATTGCGGGTCCTGCATCAACAACATGCCGATCTCCAGGAACTGCTTCTGGCCGTGGGACAACAGGCCCGCCGGGCGATTGACCGAGGAGGTCAGGCGAATGGTCTCCAGCACTTCGTCGATGCGGTCTTTCTGCTCGCCGTTCAAGCGCGCCCGCAGGCTGGCCCAAACGGATTTGTCGGTTTTCTGTGCCAGTTCCAGGTTCTCGAACACCGTCAGGGCCTCGAACACCGTCGGCTTCTGGAACTTGCGGCCGATACCGGCCTGGGCGATCTGCACTTCGCTCATTTGCGTCAGGTCCAGGGTTTCGCCGTACCAGGCCTTGCCGTGACTGGGACGGGTCTTGCCGGTGATCACGTCCATCAGCGTGGTCTTGCCCGCGCCGTTGGGGCCGATGATGCAACGCAGTTCGCCGACGCCGATGTACAGGTTCAGGCTGTTCAGTGCGCGGAAGCCGTCGAAGCTGACGCTGATGTCTTCCAGGGTCAGGATGGTGCCGTGACGGGTGTTGAGGCCGGGGCCGACACGCTGGCCGAGGCCGATGGCATCGCGGCTGCTGCCTGCGTCCTTGTTGGGCTCTACAGGAAAAAAAGCCGGTTCGAGCATGAATTCAGCGGTTGCAGTGACTCTCATTGCTCACCTCTTTTCTTCAAGAGACCGATCACGCCTTTGGGTAGATACAGGGTCACGATGATGAACAACGCGCCGAGGAAGAACAGCCAGTACTCGGGGAACGCCACGGTGAACCAGCTCTTCATGCCGTTGACCACGCCGGCGCCGAGCAGCGGACCGATCAAGGTGCCGCGCCCACCGAGAGCCACCCAGACTGCCGCTTCGATCGAGTTGGTCGGCGACATTTCGCTCGGGTTGATGATGCCGACTTGCGGCACGTACAACGCACCGGCCAGACCGCACAACACCGCGCTCAATACCCAGACGAACAGCTTGAAACCGCGCGGGTCGTAGCCACAGAACATCAACCGGTTTTCCGCATCGCGTAGCGCGGTCAGGACCCGGCCGAACTTGCTCTGCGCCAGGCGCCAGCCGATGTACAGGCTCGCCACCAGCAACAGCACAGTGGCGAAAAACAGCACGGCGCGGGTACCTGGTTCGGTGATGCCAAAGCCAAGAATCGTGCGGAAGTTGGTGAAACCGTTGTTGCCGCCGAAGCCGGTTTCATTGCGGAAGAACAACAACATGCCGGCGAAGGTCAGGGCCTGGGTCATGATTGAGAAATACACGCCCTTGATCCGCGAACGAAAGGCGAAGAAGCCGAACAGCAACGCCAGCAGCCCCGGCGCCAATACCACCAGGCACAGGGTCCAGAGGAAGCTGCTGGTGCCGGTCCAGAACCATGGCATTTCGGTCCACGACAGGAACGTCATGAACGCCGGCAAACCATCGCCCGAGGCCTGGCGCATCAGGTACATGCCCATGGCATAACCACCGAGGGCGAAGAACAGGCCGTGGCCGAGGGACAGCAGGCCGGCGTAACCCCACACCAGATCGAGCGCCAGGGCGACGATGGCGTAGCAAAGGATCTTGCCCATCAGTGTCAGTGTGTAGGCCGAAACGTGAAACGTGCTGTCGGGCGATAACAGCGATAGCAGCGGTAACGCCAGCAGCACAACGAGGATCACTGCACCTACGGCAATCGAGACTTTGGGGCCGGCTTTTTGGGTCGCGGTAACGAGCAGGGGCTGGTTCATCAGTCGATCACCCGTCCTTTGAGTGCGAAGAGGCCTTGCGGACGTTTCTGGATGAACAGAATGATCAGCGCGAGGATGAGGATCTTGCCGAGCACGGCACCGATCTGCGGTTCGAGAATCTTGTTGGCGATCCCTAAGCCAAACGCCGCCAGTACGCTACCGGCCAACTGACCGACGCCGCCGAGCACCACCACCAGGAAAGAGTCGATGATGTAACTCTGGCCGAGGTCCGGGCCGACGTTGCCGATCTGGCTCAGGGCCACGCCACCGAGGCCGGCGATGCCCGAGCCGAGGCCGAAGGCGAGCATGTCCACGCGCCCGGTCGGGACGCCGCAGCAGGCGGCCATGTTGCGGTTCTGGGTGACTGCGCGCACGTTGAGACCCAGGCGAGTCCTGTTCAGCAACAGCCACGTGAGCACCACCACAAACAAGGCAAAGGCAATGATGACGATGCGGCTATAGGGCAGCACGAGATTGGGCAGTACTTGAATTCCGCCCGACAGCCAGGCCGGGTTGGCCACTTCGACGTTCTGGGCGCCGAACACCAGTCGAACCAGTTGGATCAGCATGAGGCTGATGCCCCAGGTGGCGAGCAGGGTTTCCAGTGGACGGCCATAGAGGTGGCGAATCACCGTACGCTCCAGCGCCATGCCGATGGCAGCGGTGACAAAAAATGCCACCGGCAACGCGATCAGCGGATAGAACTCGATGGCCTGCGGGGCGAAGCGCTGGAACATCAACTGCACCACGTAGGTCGAGTAGGCGCCGAGCATCAGCATCTCGCCATGGGCCATGTTGATCACGCCGAGCAGGCCGAAGGTGATCGCCAGACCGAGGGCGGCGAGCAGCAGAATCGATCCCAGGGACATGCCACTGAAGGCCTGCCCCAGGAGCTCGCCGACCAACAGTTTGCGTTTGACTTGAGCGAGGCTGGTTTCAGCGGCGGTACGTACATTCGCGTCGGTTTCAACGCCCGGCTCCAGCAGGTTTTCGAGACGGGTGCGGGCCAGCGGCTCGCCGGTTTCGCCGAGCAGGCGCACAGCGGCGAGGCGCACGGCCGGATCTGCGTCCACCAATTGCAAGTTGGCCAAGGCGAGGCTCAATGCCGCGTGAACACCTTCATCCCGTTCGCCAGCGAGCTGCTGGTCGAGGAATTTCAACTGCGCCGGTTTGGCGCTTTTCTGTAAATGCTGCGCAGCCACCAGACGAGTTTTGGCGTCGGAGGCGAGCAACTGATGGCTGGCCAGCGCGGTGTCGATCAGCCCCCGCAGGCGGTTGTTCAGGCGCAGAGTTTTCGGTTGGCCGTCGAGGGTCAATTCGCCTTGTTGCAGGGCATTGATCAACTCGATACGGGCTGGGTCGGGCTGCGCGGCCCAGGTTTCCAGCAACTTGGCCTGCTGCACGGGATTGGCGGCGACGAAGTCTTCGGCGTCACCGGCGTGGGCGGCCATCGGCAATAAAAGTGCGATGGCAAGGAAAAAGCGGTAAAGGGCGGTGGGCATGTCAAATGTCCTGGTGATACGCGGACCTTGTAGGAGCTGGCTTGTCGGGTCGCCGCATCGCAGCGAAGGCGTACTGACTGACGCCAAAGGCTTCGCTGGCAAGCCAGCTCCTGCAGGATTTGTGTCGGGCCGAGCAATGTCGTGCTGCTCGACACCCAATGACTCAGTTGCTCTTCACCGCATACTCCGGCTTCTTGTCGTTACCCGGGATGAACGGACTCCACGGCTGGGCGCGGATTGGCCCTTCTGTCTGCCACACCACATTGAACTGACCGTCGGCCTGGATCTCGCCGATCATCACCGGCTTGTGCAGGTGGTGGTTGGTCTTGTCCATGGTCAGGGTGTAACCGGACGGCGCGGCAAACGTCTGGCCGGCCAGGGCTTCGCGGACTTTGTCGACGTCGGTGGATTTGGCTTTTTCCGCCGCTTGCGCCCACATGTGGATGCCGACATAAGTGGCCTCCATCGGGTCGTTGGTCACCGCCTTGTCGGCGCCCGGCAGGTTGTGTTTCTTCGCGTAGGCTTTCCAGTCATCGACGAACTTCTTGTTCACCGGGTTCTCGACCGATTCGAAGTAGTTCCACGCCGCCAGGTTGCCCACCAGTGGCTTGGTGTCGATGCCGCGCAGTTCTTCTTCGCCGACCGAAAACGCCACGACCGGAACGTCGGTGGCTTTCAGGCCCTGGTTCGCCAGTTCTTTGTAGAAAGGCACGTTGGAGTCGCCGTTGACGGTGGAGATAACCGCTGTCTTGCCACCGGCCGAGAACTTCTTGATGTTGGCGACGATGGTCTGGTAGTCGCTGTGGCCGAACGGGGTGTAAACCTCTTCGATGTCCTTGTCGGCCACGCCTTTGGAGTGCAGGAACGAACGCAGGATCTTGTTGGTGGTGCGCGGGTAGACGTAGTCGGTGCCGAGCAGGAAGTAGCGCTTGGCGCTGCCGCCTTCTTCGCTCATCAAGTATTCAACGGCAGGGATCGCCTGCTGGTTCGGCGCTGCGCCGGTGTAGAACACGTTTGGCGACATCTCTTCACCTTCGTATTGCACCGGGTAGAACAGTAGGCCGTTGAGTTCTTCGAATACCGGCAGCACCGATTTGCGCGACACGGAAGTCCAGCAACCGAACACCACGGCGACCTTGTCCTGGGTCAGCAACTGACGACCCTTCTCGGCGAACAGCGGCCAGTTCGATGCAGGGTCGACTACCACCGGCTCGAGCATCTTGCCGTTCACGCCGCCCTTGGCGTTGATCTCGTCGATGGTCATCAGTGCCATGTCTTTCAACGACGTTTCGGAAATCGCCATGGTCCCGGACAACGAATGCAGAATTCCGACCTTGATGGTCTCGGCGGCCTGGACAGTCCAGGCCAGGCCCATTGCGGCAATGCTTGCCGATAGTGTGAAAGCCTTGATCAAACTGCGACGCTTCATTGTGCGATCTCCATGAACTTATGAGTTTTCTTGGTTGGCAGATGCGGACTACTGAAGGTGTGTTTTGCAAGGGCTGTGCCCGGTCGATAAAAGACAGGGGAATGTCGTTCTAGAGCGGTTGCACGGTTTTACAGCGCACCATGAGGGGACGGCTTGCGTGCACTGGTGCGCCGGCATGCGCCACATTGGGGCGAGCAGGCTCGCTCCTACAGTTTGGGATGTGGTGAATCAGCGACGTCGCATCAGGCCGATGAAGAACAACCCGCCAATCGCCGCAGTGGCAACACCGATGGGCAAGTCTTCGGGGGCGATCAGTGTCCGGGCGGAGACGTCGACCCAGACCAGAAACACGCTGCCGAGCAATACGCACACCGGCAGCAATCTTCGGTGTTCAGCCCCGACCAGACGCCGCGCAATGTGCGGCACCATCAGCCCGACAAAACCGATCGAGCCGCTGATCGACACCAGCACCCCGGTCATCAATGACGCAATCAGAAACACTCGCAGGCGCACAGTGCGTGCATTCAGGCCCAGGGTCACCGCTGTCTGCTCGCCGGCCATCAGCGCATTGAGCGGTCGTGCCATGCCCAGCAGCAATACCAGCCCGAGCAACACACAGGCTGTCGGCACTGCCAGCAGCTCCCAACGGGCCAACCCGAGCCCGCCGAGCATCCAGAACATCACCGCCGAACTGGCTCGATGGTCGCCCATGAACAGCAGCAGATTGGCAATCGCCATCATCACGAACGACACCGCCACGCCGCACAGCAGCAAGCGGTCACTGTCGAGGCGACCGTGGCGACTGGCAATCAACAGCACCACCAGCATGCTCAGCAATGCACCGATGAATGCCGCAATCGGCAAGGTCAGCAGGCCAACGATTTCACCGACATGCAGCACCACGATCACCGCGCCAAGTGTGGCCCCGGACGTCACGCCGAGCAGGTGCGGGTCAGCCAACGGGTTGCGTGTGACCGCTTGCAGCACCGCGCCGATCAACGCCAGGCCGGCGCCCACCAGCGCGCCGAGCAGCATGCGCGGCACACGAATCAGCCAGACGATATGTTCCTGTCCGGGGTTCCAGTCCGGCACACCGAAACCGAACAGCTTGTGCAACAGGATGCGCCACACCAAATCCAGCGGCACCCGCGCCGGGCCGAAACCCAGGGACACCACGCACGACACCAGCAACAGGGCGCCGAGGGCGATCAGCAACAGGACGTAGCGACGGTTGATCATTCGCCGTGGAAACCCTTGGCCAGGGTGGCGACCGCGAGCACGTTATCGATCCCCGGCGTGGCCTGCACGTAAGGGATGACGATGAAGCGCCGGTGCTTGATGGCGTCCACCGAGTGCAGGGCCTTGTTGCCCAGCAGGAATTGAATCTTCTGTTCGGCAGTTATTTCGCTGTAGTCGACGATCACGATCACCTGCGGGTTACGCTCGACCACGGTTTCCCAATTGACCCGGGTCCAGCTCGCGTCGACATCCTCCAGGACATTGCGCCCGCCAGCGGCATCGATCAGCGCTTGCGGCATGCCCAGTCGTCCCGAGGTCATGGCCCGGTCTTCGCCGCTGTCGTACAGGAAGACCCGGGGTTTTTCCGCGGGCAGGTCTTTGCGAATATTCGCGACTTGCGCCTGCATGTTCGCGATCAGGGCATTGGCGCGGTCCTGCACATCGAAGATTCTGCCGAGGTTGCGCAGGTCGTTGTAGGTGTCGTCGAGGCTGGCCGGTGGGCGCTTCATTACGAAGGCGCAGGATTCGCTCAGCTCATACACATTGATGCCCAGCGGTTGCAGGGTTTGTGGCGTGAGGTCGCCGCCGATACGCATGCCGTAGTCCCAGCCGGCGAAGAAGAAATCGACGTTGGCATTGAGCAGGGTTTCCACCGACGGGTACTTGGCCGCGAGTTCCGGCAGGCCTTCGAGAATGCTCTGCATCTCGGGCGTCACGGCCTTCCAGCCACTGATGCCGCTGTAACCGGCCATCTGCGGCTTGAGGCCGAGGGCGAGCATCATCTGGGTCATGTTGATGTCGTGGCTGAGGGCGTGTTGCGGTGCCTGCTTGAAGGTCACCTCGCGGTTGCAGCTTTTGATTGTCAGCGGGTAACGGGTGGCTTCGGCCAATGCCTGGGCGCTGCCCAGCAGCATCACGAGAGGGAGGCAGGAGCGCAGCAGGGAACGCAAAGTCATGGTTGGGTTATCCAGGTGATTCGTGGGTAGCCGTGCAGTGGATGTTCATCGATCAGTGCTTCGACGCCGAACACATTGCGCAACAGCGCAGCGCTCAGGACTTCTTTCGGTATGCCGCTGGCGACGATACGGCCATGGTTGATCACGTACAGCCGGTCACAAAAAGCCGCCGCCAGATTGAGGTCGTGGATGCTCGCCAGGGTGCCGATGTTCAAGCGCTTGACCAACTGCAAAAGCTCAAGCTGATAACGCGGGTCGAGGTGGTTGGTCGGTTCGTCGAGGATCAGCAATTGTGGTTGCTGGGCCAGGGCGCGGGCGAGGATGACCCGCTGTTTTTCACCACCGGAGAGAGTGGCGAACCCGTGGTCTTCGAAGCCCTTGAGGCCGACGGATTCCAGGGCCTGATTGATCAGGTCGCGGTCTTCAAGGGTGTCGCCATCGAACAAGCCTTTGTGCGGCGTGCGGCCCATGGCGACCACTTCCTCAACGGTCAGGCCGAAGGCATCAGGAAACTCCTGCAACACCACGGCGATGCGTTGCGCACACCAGCGCGAGGATTGTTTCCAGACGTTCTGGTGATCGAGCCTGACCTCGCCGCTTTCCGGTCTGTTGAAGCGCCAGGCACATCGCAACAGGCTGGTCTTGCCGCTGCCATTGGGACCGATCAGCCCAACGAACTCACCGGCGGCCACGTGTAGCGAGGCGTCACGCAGCTGGAACTGGTGGTGGCAATGGCCGTGGCCCAGTGGGGACCAGGTGAGGTTTGTGAGGTTCAGCGAGGTCATGCAGTGGCTCTTGAGTGATGCCAAGGGCCCCATCGCGAGCAAGCTCGCTCCCACAGGTCTTACGCTATCCCTGTGGGAGCGAGCTTGCTCGCGATGGGGCTGAGGTGATGCGCGGGGAGTTTACAGTGCCTTTCGCCCGGCGCATCTCGCCTGTTTCATGATGAAGATGAGGCGCTCTCAGTCTGCCGGGTGAAGCGCGACAACAGCACACGATCGAGCACCCACACCGCCACCAGCGAAGCACCCACCAACGGGAAGACCACTGCCAGGGCGAACATGATCAGCATCGCGGTTTTCCATTTCGGCAGGTCGTGGCGCAGCGGCGGCACGCCGAGTTTTCCTTGCGGGCGGCGTTTCCACCAGATCACCACGCCGCTGACCGCGCTGAGCAAAATCATCAGGCAGATCAGCAACACGACGATCTGGTTGAACACACCGAACATCTTGCCCTCGTGCAGCATCACGCCGATTTCCGTGGCGCGGGCGACGCTGCCGTACTGCTCGAAACGTACATCGGCCAGGACCTTGCCGGTGTATTGATCGATGTGCAGCGTGGCGTCATTGCGCGGGTCGTCGGCGAATACGGCGATGGTGAACACGCCGGTTGCAGTGGTCGGCAGGGTGATGCTGTAACCCGGTTCGACCTTGCGTTCGCTGGCGATGTTTTGTACGTCCTGCAGGCGGATGGTCGGCGAGGCCGGGCCGGCCGCTGCACCGTCGTGGGCCATGTGCTCGGCATGGTCGCCGGACATCGGCATCGGCGTGTTTTCCATGGCCCACGGCACGGTCTGGCGGGTGGCGGTGTTGAGGCTGCGCGCCTCGATATCGGACTTCGGCACGTCATCCCACATGGCGGCCGGGAACACGTTCCATACTTCGGCGTATTGCTTGCCCCAGAAGCCGGTCCAGGTCATGCCGCTGAGCAGCATCACCAGCAGCAGGGAAGCGCCCCAGAACCCGGTGACCGCGTGCAGGTCGCGCCACAATACGCGACCACGACTGTTCAGGCGTGGCCACAAAATGCCTGCCGCCTGACCGCGCGGCCACCACAGGAAGATGCCGGACACCACCAGCACCACGCCCCAACCGGCGGCCAGTTCGATCAGCCGATCGCCAATGGTGCCGATCATCAACTCGCCGTGAATCGACCGGGCGATGGCTTGCAGGTTCTTCTTGGCGTCTTGCTCGCCGAGGATGTCGCCGTGGTACGGATCGACGAAAACATTCAGCTCCTTGTCTTCGTTGAGCACGACAAACTGCGCGCTGCGCTCGGCGTTGACCGGTGGCAGGTACCGGGTGACCCGGCCTTGTGGATAAGCTGTTTTCACCCGTGTCAGCAGGTCGTCGGCCGGCACGGTGTGATGACCGGCCGGAACGTTGAGCAGGCTGCTGTACATCAGCGAGTCGAGCTGCGGTTTGAACAGGTAGACGGTGCCGGTCAGGGCCAGCATCACCATGAATGGCGCAACGAACAATCCGGCATAGAAATGCCAGCGCCAGGCCAGGTTGTAGAAATTCACTTTGGGCTGTTTCATCACGAGTGCTCCGCTTGGCTGGATCTTTTAGTTGTTTGTTTTGCGGTTGCTGCGCAACCGTTCGCGGGCAAGCCCGCTCCCACAGAGGGAGCGGGTGCCCTCAAGGGTTAGAAACTCATATCCACCTTGGTCCAGAGCGTTCGCCCCGGTTCCTTGATGGCCTGCGGGTCATTGGCCGGGTAGCCGAAACCCGCATTGCCGGCCAGGTTCAAGTGCTCGGCGTAAGCCTTGCCGAACAGGTTGTCGACGCCGCTGCTGACCTTCCAGTTGCTGTTGATCCGATAGGCACCGTTGAGGGAGAACACGCCGAAGCCCGGCGTCTTGCCGAAATCCTTGCCGACCACGTTGCCCTTGTTCTGGTCGATGCGGTTTTGCGCGGCGACCACTCTCCACAGTGCGCCGGCGCTCCAGTTGTCTTCGCTGTAGGTCAGGCCGAAACGGGCATCCAGCGGCGGCATCTGCGGCAATGCACTGCCATCGCTGCTGTTCTTGCCCCAGGCGTAGGCCAGGGTCGCGTCGGCTTTCCAGTTGTCGGTGAGGTTGTAGGCGGCGCCCAATTCGCCGCCCATGATTCGCGCGTCGATGTTTTCGGCTTGCGAGGTCGTACCCATCATCGTCGGGGTGTAGTTGAACAGGATGTAATCGCGCACCTGCCCGACGTAAGCCGAGGCCCAGGCTTCGAGGTCTTCGGTCTTGTATTGCAGGCCGAAATCGAGCTGGGTGGTTTTTTCCGGTTTGATCGAATCGAAGGCATTCAACGAACCGGCGGGGCCGGACTTGGGTGAAAACAGCTCCCAGTAATCCGGGAATCGCTGGGTGTGACCGAGGCCGGCATACAAGGTTGTCGGGCTATCGGCCAGGTCATGCTCGTAGCGGATGAAACCGCTCGGCAGGGTATCGGCGCGGGTGTCGTCGGTGGTCGGATTCGGGCGGGTCATCATGCCCGAGCCGATGGTCTGCCGAAAATCCTTGGCCGAGGCGCGGTCCAGGCGTGCGCCGCTGATCAGGCGGTCACGGTCGGCGGCGTACCAGGTCAGTTCGCCGAACACGCCGTAGTTATGGAAGTCGGCATCCTTGGTGTACGGCAGGTCCTTGTAGGTGTCGACACCCATGGCGCTGCGCTGGCGATGTTCGTTGGTCTGCGCGTCGATGCCGCTGATCAGTTGTACATCAGCCCAGCGCCAGGTGGCCTTGACCCGGGCGCCGAGGGTGCGGCGGTCGACGTTGGAGGCCATGGGCCCGGCCATCATCCCGGTACCGGACGGCGTGCGCAGGGTGTAGTTGTCCATCACATGGTAGGCGTAGTTGTAGTAGACCTGCGCCTCGACCTTATCCAGTACCTCGCCGATGTTGGACTGCTCAAATCGCAGGCCGAGGCTCTCGCGCAGGAACTGCGAACCGTCCATGCCGCGCCCGGCGTAGCGGGCTTCGCCATCGCCACGGCCGGCGGTCAGTTCCAGCAAGGTGTCGGTATTCGGCGTCCAGCCGACGGCCACGTCACCGTTCCATTTGTCATAGCGCGACGCCACGGTGTCGTTGTTGCCGTCCTGGTAGTCGTCGGAGTGCGCGGTGTTGCCGATGACCCGCACATAACCCGATTGTCCACCGGCTGCGGCGTCCACCAGTTTGTCGAAGCGACCGTAGGAGCCAGCCAGTACGCTGGCGTTGACCCGCGTGCCGAGTTCGCCGAAGTGCTCCGGCTCGCGGTCGAACAGGATAGTGCCGGCCGAAGAACCCGGTCCCCACAGCACGGTTTGCGGGCCTTTGATCACGGTGAGCTTGTCGTAGGTTTCCGGCGAGATGTAGGAGGTCGGGGCGTCCATCCTCCCCGGGCAGGCGCCGAGCATCATGCTGCCATTGGTGAGGATGTTCAGCCGCGAGCCGAACATGCCGCGCAGCACCGGGTCACCATTGGTGCCGCCATTGCGCACCATGGCGAAGCCCGGGATGGTTTTCAGGTAATCGGCACCGTCGCTGGCCGGCACCGGTTGGCGCGGTTCCTTGGGGTTGGTGACGATGGTCAATGGCGAACTGGGGGCAACGGCGGTAATCACTGTCGGGCTCAGTTCTTCACTGTGACTGGCATGCTCATCGGCGAGCGCAGAGGGCGCGAGCAATGCACCGCACAGGATTGCGGTGGCGTGCCTGAAACGAACGCCGGATTCGTTCAGGGCAAAAGAGGCTTGGGCAGGGCTCAAGCAAGGGACAGCAGAAAACCTGGACATGACAATTTCCATCGAACAGTCGTAAACGACACGGCCGGCAGCCTGCGCAATCCCTGTGGGATTGAGCGTTGGCTGTCTTGCGGACCGTGTGAAATCAGAAGTGAGTGTTTACGCGACGACGGGTGGGGCGCGGGTGCGAGCGCCGGGGAAGAAGGTTTGCCGGGCATGGCCCAGGCGTGGGGAAGGCGTGGTGAAGGTGTTGACGGGCGAGATGACGAAGTTGGCGAAAGACACGCCACCGGTCAGCGCCGGGCAATTGAAGAGCAGGCTGCAATAGCCGCACTTTTCCCATAGCGCATGGTGCCCCGGGGCTGGCGGGCAATGCTCGGCAGTGGCTTGCGTTCCATGGTCGGCATGCTCCATCGCCGACATGTCCATGTCCATGCTCATACCGGCAGGCATGGTCATCGACATGGCGCGCGAATCCATCGGCATCGACTGAGAGATCAGCGGACCGATAAAGATCATCAGCATGGCGAACAGGCTGATCCAGCTGCCGCGTGTCAGGCTCAATGCTTGACTGCGTGGCCTGGATGACCTGGCGCTAAGCGGGCGCATGGGCGTTTTCAGTTCAGGCGATCAAGGCTTGTGCACGTGCGCTTGCATGGTATCCGGCGCCTGCTTCTGCACCGCGACTTCGACCGTCACGTCACCGGACTTCTCGAAGTGCAGCGTCATGGGGAAACGCTTGCCGTCAACCAGCAGGCTGCGGTCCTTGAGGCCCAGCAACATCACGTGATAAGCCATCGGTGCGAAAGTGACCTCACCTCCGGCGGGCACTTCCACGCTCGGTACGTGCTGCATTTTCATCACGTCGCCTTGCATCACGTGCTCATGCAATTGCGCTTCGTCCGCAATGGGGGTGTCGACGCTGAGCAGGCGGTCGGCGGTCTTGCCTTCATTGCTGATCACGAAATACGCCGCAACGGTGGGCGCGTTGGGCGGCAACTCCTGGGACCACGGATGCGCGATTTCCAGTTCGCCGACTTTGTATTCGTGGGCATTGGCAAAGCAGGCAGGCAGCAGCAACGCGGCCAGAACGATGAGTTTGTTCAACATGGCAGTTCTCCGGAACGATTTAAAACGCAGTCAATTGCGAGAAAAAATCACACCAGAGGGGACGCGCGGGGGTTGAGACTCGGCCATTGCTGGCGCGGTGACGGGCTGTCGAGCGAGGTGGCGGGCAGGCTTCGGTTGGACTCGAAGCGGGCGAAGTACAGCTGCGGTGAATGCCCCGGCAACGCCACCAATGGCGCAGAACCGGAGCAGCACCAACAATGCTGCATGTTGGAATGATCGTCGTTTTTCGGGGTTTTCTGTTCAAGGTCCCCGATGGAAATCGCCACCATCCTGGTGCCGCTGGAGCTGCAGAAACTGCCCCACAACAACTGTTCGGCAGGTGAGTTAGCCGTTTGTGCCATCGCTCCGGACATCGGCATGGCGAGCATGTTGAACAGCACTGCGAAGCAGGCTATCCAGGCAATTGCGAGCCGTTGTCGGGACATGGGACAAAATCCGTTTGGGTGGGCGATCAGGCGCGGGCTATTTAGCCTGATCAGGGCCGATAAGTAAAAAGGCGGCATGCGGTCTGGTGTCGCAGCGTAATCAGACAGCGATGGCATGCAAGCGCAGACCCAAGGCTTTCATAACTTTCATGATAGTCGCGAATTCCGGATTGCCACTACTGCTCAGCGCTTTGTAAAGACTCTCGCGTCCCAGACCGGCATCACGGGCGATTTGTGTCATGCCCTTTGCTCGGGCGATATCGTTGAGCGCTGCACGTATCAGCACGCCGTCTCCGGCATCTTCTTCAAAGCAGGCATCCAGATAAGCCGCCATTTCCTCCGGAGTTTTGAGAAACTCGACGGCATCAAAACGGGTAAATTGTTCGGCCATGATTTACTCCTCATTACCGATATTGTGTGCCATTTGAATAGCACGTTTGATATCTCGTTTTTGAGTCGACTTGTCACCCCCGATCAACAGCAAGTAAATCACCTCATCTCTGCGAGTGAAGTACATCCTGTAGCCTGGGCCGTACTGAACGCGCATCTCATAAACCGCAGCACCTACAGATTCACAATCACCAAAATTTCCATACTCGGCTGCCCGGAGTCTGGCGATTATTCGAGCTTTGCCGATGGTGTCCCTCAGCGAGTTGAGCCAGTCAGCAAATACTTGGGATCGCTCAAATTCGATCATGTTGAATCGTATTCCTTGGGATACAGGGTGGCAAGCGGCACTTTCTTTTGGGCGAGACCATTCATCCCTGTGGATGTTGGGTGCGCTTGATTGGTTCAGGGGGGAGGCGAACTATAGGATTGAGGCCGTAGAGTCGATAGCCAGCTTCGTCTGAGAATGCTGCCAGCGGAATCGCAAGGTTTAGCAGGTCTTAGGAATAGTCCTACACTGGTAGGGCACCCAGCATATCTGCCACTGAGCCAAACTCCCGTTCCACACTTGGCAATTCGGGGCGCTTCAAGACAATCACCGGCACACCACGCTCACGCGCCACTTCCAGCTTCGGCTCGGTCGCCGTGCTGCCGCTGTTCTTGCTGATCAGCACGTCGATGTTTCGCCGCTCGAACAACTCACGTTCATCGTCGATCAGGAAGGGCCCACGTGCGCCGATCACTTCACAGCGCTCGTTGCCCGGATACACATCCAGTGCGCGCAGGGTCCAGAATTGCTCCGCCGGAATTTCATCCAGGTGCTGCAGGGGCTCGCGACCGAGGGTGAACAGCGGTCGACGGAAGGGTTTCAGGGCTTCGATCAATTCGGCCCAATCGCTGACTTCCCGCCAGTCATCCCCCGCCTGGGCCTGCCAGGCCTGTCGCCGTAGCGCCCAGCAGGGAATGCCGCTCAAGCGCGCGGCGGTCGCGGCGTTCTGGCTGATTTGGGCGGCGTAGGGGTGAGTGGCATCGAGCAGCAGATCGATGCCTTCGTCGCCAATGAATTGCGCCAGGCCCTCGGCACCGCCGTAGCCGCCGACGCGAACCTGGCATTGCAGGTCCGTCGGCACCCGACCGACACCAGCCAGGCTATAGATGTGCTGCGGTCCCAGCGTGCGGGCAATGGCCATGGCTTCGGTCACGCCGCCTAGCAGGAGAATGCGCTTCATTGAAAGGCTCCCGCATGACCAACGATCCCGCCCTGGCGATCGATGGCAAAGACCTCCACTTGAACCTGCGCCGGCACCACGCTGCGGGCAAAGTCCAGGGCATGCTGACAGACTGCATCACCCAGGGCGACCCCGGCTGCAGCGGCCATGGCCAATGCCTGCTGGCTGGTGTTGGCCTCGCGGATGCTCTGCTGCAACGCCACATCGGCGCCGACCTGTGCCGCCCATAGCGCCAGTTGCGGCAGGTCGATGCTCGAATGGCGACTGTGCAAATCCATGTGCCCGGCCGCCAGTTTGCTGATCTTGCCGAAACCACCGCACAGGCTGAGTTTTTCCACCGGTACTTTACGCAGGTGCTTGAGCACGGCGCCAACGAAGTCGCCCATTTCGATCAGGGCGATTTCCGGCAGGTTGTAGACCCGGCGCATGGTGTCTTCGCTGGCGTTGCCGGTGCAGGCGGCGATGTGCAGGTAACCGTTGGTTTTCGCCACGTCGATGCCCTGGTGGATCGAGGCGATGTAGGCCGCACAGGAAAACGGCCGGACGATGCCGCTGGTTCCGAGTATCGACAAGCCGCCAAGAATGCCCAGGCGCGGGTTCATGGTTTTCAATGCCAGCGCCTCGCCGTTCTCGACATTGACCGTGACCTCGAAGCCGCCGCTGTAGCCGAGTTCATCGGCCAGTCGGGCCAGGTGTTCGCTGATCATTTTGCGCGGCACCGGGTTGATCGCCGGTTCGCCGACACCCAGCACCAGCCCGGGCCGGGTCACTGTGCCGACGCCGCGGCCGGCCTTGAAGCGAGTCCCGGGTTCGCTACTCAGACGCACCTGGGAGTAGAGCAGGGCACCGTGGGTCACGTCCGGATCGTCACCGGCGTCTTTGAGGGTTCCGGCTTCGGCGCCGTCCTCGGTGAGGCGGCAGAACTCCAGGCGCATCTGCACCTGCTTGCCCTTGGGCAACACGATTTCCACTGCATCGGCCGATGTGCCATCCAGCAGCAGACGCGCGGCGGCGAGGCTGGTGGCCGTGGCGCAACTGCCGGTGGTCAGGCCGCTGCGCAGTGGTGCGGGTTGTTCGGCGGTTTCGTCACGCATCGAAGGGTTTCGTCACATCCAGCAAGGTAATCGGCAAGGCCTGGCGCCAGGTGTCAAAGTCGCCCAGCGGTTGTGCCTGGGCGATATGAATGCGCGTCAACTCCCCGCCGTGTTGCTCGCGCCAGGCCATCAGGGTCATTTCACTTTGCAGGGTGACTGCGTTGGCAATCAGCCGGCCCCCGGGTTTGAGTTCGGCCCAACATGTATCGAGCACGCCTTCGCGGGTGACACCGCCGCCGATGAAAATCGCCTCCGGTCGCTCCAGCCCGGCCAGGGCCAGCGGCGCACTGCCGCGAACCAGTTGCAGGCCGGGAACCCCGAGCGCATCGCGGTTGTGTTCGATCAACGTTTGTCGGCCCGCATCCGCCTCGATGGCCAGTGCGCGGCAACTGGGGTGTGCGCGCATCCATTCGATGCCGATCGAGCCGCTGCCGGCGCCGACGTCCCACAACAGTTCGCCAGGGACCGGGGCCAGGCGCGCGAGGGTGATGGCGCGCACATCGCGTTTGGTCAGTTGGCCGTCGTGCTGGAAGGCCGAGTCCGGCAGGCCGGCCAGTCGCGACAGCCGCAGCGTGTTCGGCTCGGCGACGCACTCGATGGCGATCAGGTTCAGGTCGGCGATCAGCGGATCGTTCCAGTCGCTGGCGATACCGTCGATACGCCGCTCGGCTTCACCGCCCAGGTGTTCCAGCACGGTGAGACGGCTAGGGCCGAAGCCATGTTCGCGCAACAGGGCCGCGATGGCGGCGGGGCTGCGGCCGTCGTTGCTCAACACCAGCAAACGCACGCCACTGGACAAGTGGGCGTTGAGTGCGGCGCAAGGCCGGGCCACCACGGACAGTGTGACCACCTCCTGCAAGGGCCAACCCATTCGTGCAGCGGCCAGCGAGCAGGAGGACGGTGCGGGAAGCGTCAGCATCTCGACTGCGGGGAGTTGCCGGGCGAGGCTGGCGCCGACGCCGAAGAACATCGGGTCGCCACTGGCCAGGACGCAGACGGGTTCGCCACGCTGCGACAGCAGCGACTCCAGGCAGAAGGGACTTGGCCACGGCTGGCGCTCGCCGCGTATGCACGGCGGGAGCAAATCCAGATGCCGCTGGCCGCCGAAGATTTTCGAGGCGCGCAACAGTGCATGCCGGGCGTTCTTGCCCAGGCCCTTGAAACCGTCTTCGCCGATGCCTACTACCGTCAGCCAGGGTGTCATGCCGTTCCTCAATCACGCGTTCAACGTTGTTGGGCGGCATGATAGCGCGGGTTCCTTGAGCTGACTGCCTTCTCTTCCCGACCGGAGTCTTTTCATGCAGCGAAGCAAAGCAGGCATAATACCGCGCACTTTCGCCGTGAATCGCCTCGCCACCTGAACGGGTCCGCCTTGAACGAACGTCCGCTGTCCTCTGCCTTACGCCCCTCGGCCTGCCCGGGGTTGCTGCGTATTGTGCCGGCACTGGACGGCGGCATCTGCCGGATCAAGTTGAGCGGTGGTTCGATCAGCAGCGACCAGGCAGAGGTCGTAGCGTCTGCGGCCGAGCGTTACGCCAGCGGAGCGATCGAGGCGACCAACCGGGCCAACCTGCAGATCCGCGGCATTGGCAGCGAACAAGCGGCGTTGATCGACAGCCTGCTGGCCGCCGATCTGGGGCCGCAGAACGCGGCCGGCGACGATGTGCGTAACCTGATGCTCAGCCCCGGCGCCGGGATCGACCTGCGCATGCTGTTCGACACTCGCCCGCTGGCAGGGCAGATCCTCGCCACACTGCAAGGCCACGAAGCGTTCCACGACCTCAGTGCCAAGTTCGCCGTGCAGCTCGATGGCGGTGAAGACCTGGCGATGCTCGAACATCCCCATGACCTGTGGCTCTCGGCGTTTGAGCAAGATGGCGAGCGACGGCTGGCGTTCGGTCTGACGGGATGCCCGACGGACAGCCCCGCCGGTTCGGTTGCGCTGGCTGACGGGTACGCTCTGGTGGTCGCGGTCCTTGAATTGTTCCTTGAACTGGCGCGCCCCGAGCAGACGCGGATGCGCCATCTACTGACCGGGTATTCGGTCGAGGACGTTCTGCTTCGGTTGGCTGAGCGAGTGTCGATGCAAGCGGTTGTCGGCTGGCAGCGGGTTTCGGGCTCCAGTGATGTGCACATCGGCGCACATCCCCAGGCCGAGCCGGGTGTTGTCTATGTGGGGGCTGTCCCGCCGCTGGGTCGGCTCGATCCGACGATGCTGCGGGGTGTGGCGCAGCTGGCACGCGAGTTCGGTGATTCCAGCCTGCGCTTCACACCCTGGCAAAGCCTGCTGCTGCCCAATGTCCACGCGAAAAACGCCGCCGAGGTCATTCGACAATTGCATTGCCTGGGCTTGCAGTGCGAAGCCGATCAGCCATTGTCCCGGTTGATCGCCTGCACCGGTTCCAACGGTTGCGCCAAGGGGTTGGCCGAGACCAAGGGTGATGCCCTGAAATTGGCCGAATTGCTGCAGAGTCTTGGACAAGCGCCGAACGTACATTTGAGCGGTTGCCCGCGTTCTTGCGCCGCCGCGCATACGGCGCCCGTCACCTTGCTGGCCGTCGCCCCCGGTCACTACGATCTCTATTTACGCGATGCAGCGCAGCCGGGTTTCGGCGCGCTACACGCACGCAACCTTACTATTGAAGCGGTCGCGGCCTTGCTCGACGCCCGCTCACGGAGCCCCATTGATGCTTGATTACATCCGCGACGGTCAGGAGATCTATCGCAACTCCTTCGCGATCATTCGCGCCGAGGCCAACCTCGACCGCATCCCGGCCGATCTGGAGAAACTCGCGGTGCGTGTGATCCACGCCTGCGGCATGGTCGAGGCCATCGACGGTTTGCAGTTTTCCGAAGGCGCGGGCAAGGCGGGGCGCGATGCGCTGGCAGCCGGTGCGCCGATCCTGTGCGATGCGCGGATGGTCTCCGAAGGCGTGACCCGCGCACGCTTGCCGGCGAACAACCAGGTGATTTGCACCCTGCGCGATGACAGTGTTCCAGCACTGGCTCGCGAGCTGGGCAACACCCGCTCCGCCGCCGCGCTGGAACTGTGGCGCCCGCACCTGGAAGGCAGCGTGGTGGTCATCGGCAACGCCCCGACGGCGCTGTTTTATTTGCTGGAGATGCTCGACGCCGGTGCGCCGAAACCGGCGCTGATCCTCGGTTTTCCAGTGGGCTTCGTCGGCGCAGCCGAATCCAAGGCAGCGCTGGCGGCTGACAGCCGTGGCGTGCCTTTTGTCATCATGCAGGGTCGCCTGGGCGGTAGCGCCATGGCCGCCGCCGCCGTCAATGCCCTCGCCACGGAGATCGAATGATGCAGCAACCTGGACGTTTGATCGGCCTTGGCGTCGGCCCCGGTGATCCGGAACTGATTACCGTCAAGGCCCTGCGGTTGCTGCGCGAGTCGCCGGTGGTGGCGTACTTCGTCGCCAAGGGCAAGAAGGGCAACGCCTTCGGCATCATCGAAACGCATCTGCAAGAAGCGCAGAATCTGTTGCCGCTGGTGTACCCGGTGACCACCGAAGCCTTGCCGGCACCGTTGTCCTATGAGCAAGTGATCAGCGACTTCTACGATGACGCTGCGCAAGAGCTGGCCACGCATCTCGACGCGGGCCGTGATGTGGCGGTGATCTGCGAGGGTGATCCGTTCTTCTACGGCTCCTACATGTACCTGCACGACCGGCTCGCCGAGCGCTATCAGGCTGAAGTCGTGCCCGGTGTGTGTTCGATGCTGGGTGGCGCCTCGGTGCTCGGTGCACCGCTGGTGTATCGCAATCAGAGTCTGTCGGTGCTGTCCGGCGTACTGCCGCACGACGAACTCAAGCGTCGCCTGGCCGATGCCGATGCGGCGGTGATCATGAAACTGGGGCGCAACTTTCCCAAGGTCCGCCAGGTGCTGGAAGAACTCGGCCTGGCCGAGCGTGCGCTGTACGTCGAACGCGCGACCATGGCCAATCAGAAAATTGTGCCGCTGGATCAGGTTGAGCCGATGTCCTCGCCGTATTTCTCGTTGATCATCGTTCCCGGCGAAAGGTGGCAAGGCTGATGACCCGTCCAGTTCCGGCGATTGTCATTCTCGGCAATGGCAGCCTCGCTACCGCACGCAGCATTCAGCAGGTGTACCCCGAAGCCCTGATCCATGGCCTGGCCGAACGGGTCGAAGGCGCGGATCGGGTCTATCACGAATTCGGTGCAACCCTGCGCGAACTCTATCAACAGGGCACGCCGATCATTGCCCTGTGCGCGGCCGGGATCGTGATCCGCACGCTGGCGCCCTTGTTGCTGGAAAAGGGCGCCGAGCCACCGGTATTGGCGGTGGCTGAAGACGGTAGCGCCGTGGTTCCACTGCTGGGTGGTCTCGGTGGGGTGAATGTGATGGCGCGGGAGATTGCCGCGGCACTGGAAGTTTCTGCGGCGATCACCACCAGCGGCGAGTTGCGTTTCGGCACGTGCCTGCTCAATCCGCCCAGCGGCTATGCCCTGGGCGATCTGGAACTGGGCAAGCGTTTCGTTTCCGATTTGCTGGCCGGTGAAACGGTGCGCATCGAAGGTGCGGCTCCGTGGCTGGCGCAGGCGCAATTGCCCGAAGACGCACAGGCCCGATTGGCGGTGCATGTCAGTCATGCCGAGCGGACTCCTGCAGCCAATGAATTGTTGATCTACCCACGCAATGTGGTGGTCGCTGTGGATGCTGGCCTGGTGAACGTCGCGGCGGCGGTGCGCGAGGCGTTGCATCAGGCAACAATCGCCGTGCAGTCGCTGGCTTGCCTGCTGGCCGCCGACACCGAAATGGCCAGTTCGGGGTTGCGCGAGGCGGCGCTTGAATTGGGCGTGGCGTTGCGTTTTGCCGGCGCTGAGAAGGCGCTTGGCGAACGTCTGCGTACTGCCATAGGCCAGCCCGTTTCCCTGCTGGGTAGCGACACCGTTGCCATTGCGGTGGCAGAGCAGCCGCTGGACCCATTGCAGATCGGCCGCCCGCGTGGACGGCTGGCGGTGATCGGCCTCGGGCCGGGCGCTGCTGAACTGATGGTGCCGGCAGTAAAGGCTGAACTGGCTCGCGCAACCGACGTGCTGGGCTACGAAACCTATGTGCGCATGGCCGGGCCGTTTCGCGCCGATCAAGTACTGCATTGCACCGACAACCGCGAAGAGATGCAACGCGCCCGCCACGCCTTCGAACTGGCGGCTCAGGGGCGCTCGGTGGTGGTGGTTTCCTCGGGGGATCCGGGGGTTTTCGCCATGGCCGCGGCGGTGCTGGAGGCGCTGCACGAGTCCACCGACGTCCATTGGCACAACGTTGATCTCGAGATCCTGCCGGGCGTCTCTGCTTCGCTGGCGACTGCCGCCCAGGCCGGCGCGCCGCTGGGACATGACTTCTGTGTGCTGTCGCTGTCGGATAACCTCAAGCCCTGGGCAATCATCGAGAAACGCCTGGACCTGGCCGCTCAAGCCGATCTGGCGCTGGCCTTCTACAACCCGATCTCGCGTTCTCGTCCGTGGCAATTGGGCCAGGCACTGGACATTGTCGCCCGACACCGCGTACCCGAGACGCCTGTGGTGTTAGGCCGGGACATCGGGCGTCCGGGGCAGACGCTGCGGGTTACCACCCTTGGCCAGTTGACCCCGGATCAGGTCGACATGCGCACCATGGTATTGATCGGCTCATCCACCACCTGCTCTTTCCCTCGTCCTGAGGGGGGCGAATGGGTCTACACGCCGCGTTGGTATGGCGAAAAACCCGCTTCCTGAATCAAGACGCCTCTTTGGAGGCGTTTTTTTTTGCGAAGTATTCTGCATGAGCAAGTTTCTGGGTTGTGGGTTTTTTGCTGAAAATATAAGTTTAAACATTGAAAGTATCCATGATTGGCTTTTTTGATATTGTGTGATGTGCCTGTTGATAACAGTTCCTTGACGTGTGTTTCTTGTGTGTCGGGAATTTCTTTGTTTCGATAGGGTGTGCAATGTGTGTTAATGGAGAGTATTAAAAATGGACTTTGATTTTGCTCTTGTCCCTAGTCTTGGACAGCGCCTTGAGTTTATTCGGAATATGGGTTTTCTTCGTGTCCAGCGTTCAGGCAGGGTCAGGAGGTTTGCCGTTGGCGATGACATCGGGGCATATGATGATCGTGCGCAAAGTGCGATGCTGATTGGCAGGACGCTGCTGGGCTGTATGGCAGGCTTGAGCAGGGAAGAAAAGAAAGAAATCAAGAACAGCATCAAGATTGCCAGCTTGGTGTGTGATACATACGAAAATGAGGCGCTTGGTCTTGGCGATTGGCTGAATCGCTACGCGAGAATGCTTAATCATTTTGGATGGTATTCGGATCGACATCCGGGCGAAAAGGTTTATAGGGATCTGTCCAGTACGGTTTCCGGGAAAATGATTGAAACGGTTCGGCAACTGGGTAACGAACCCATGCTGACCAACAGTATAGCGGCTTTCAAGGCGCTGGAATCTGACTCCCGTGGGCTGGCGGCTTATGCCGGAGCGACGCTGTACGGCAAATCCTTTCAAGTTGCACCGGCAGGGCGTGACAGCAAGGGAATGCTGACGATGGAACTTAATCACGCGCGGTTGATCGTCAAACGAAAAACCAAGAGTTTCCTGTTTGTCAGTTGGCAGAAGGGTGAGGCCGAGTTGCAGCATAATTACCGAAGCTTTTATCTCGACAGAAACGCTTACGCGGAAACGAAACAGAAGTTGGAGGATATCCTCGAGGAAAGCGATATGGCCGAAATCGAGTTAAGGCTTTGAAAGTGTGTTGTCGCTATTTTGTAAGTAATGGTTTTGGCGATTTGTTGCGTATTATTTTGAAGAATGGTCAGTATTGACACTCAATTGTGAATTGATTAACTTTGGTTTCGGGCTGGGATTGGCCCTTATAATATATTATATGGATATTCGAAATGACTGATATTACTGCGGTAGAAATGAGCGAGGCGCAATGCCTGGAATTTATCGAGGAAAGCCTGAAAGAAACTTTGCCTGTCATTCAGCAGCAACAAGCCGGTAGACGTGTTCGCCGTGCCGTCGACGGGGTTATTGATACCGATAAGTTGAATGCAGCGATTCTCAACTCCACGATGATTTCCTTTCCCGAGGGCGTGAGCCACCGCAACAAAACAATTATAAAGCGAACCTTTTTGTTCGCCGACCTGTCTGCGCAGATCAAGTTTCCCAACGAGCAAGATCAGGTTCAACGCTGGGAACATATGCTTAAAGGGATGAAAGCCATGGGCTGGACCATGTTCGGCAACCCGACGATCAATTATCAGGAGTCGGCGAGCGGCCTGCTAATGTCCAATCTGGTGCTGGACATTGCCAAATCAATGATAGGCGGTCTTGGCGGCGGCCTCGGACCTATCCTGAAGCTGGGGGCAGAAAAGGCAATCGAAGGTCTGCAGGCCAATAAGGAAGCATTGAAGCTCTATGAAAATAACGGCAAGAAAGGCGATGGTGCAAACTTCGGTCTCGCAAGCTGTGCACAGGATAGCGATGGTGAAGTAAGCCTGGTGATGAGCGCTATCAGTTATTACACCACATCCGGAAATACCAAGATCGCTTTCTTTGACAAGACCTCCTCGTCTGGCAGGTTGTTTCAATCCAAAGGTGTTTTCAGCATCCATGCCGATGACTATGTCAAGAGGAAGGAGGATGCAGCCAACAAGTTCTATGAGGCTGTCGATAAGCGCCTGGAAATGGAGTTTGGTATCTGATTTCCAGTCTGGTCAGGTGCGATGCACCTGACCTTTTGCGGGGTGTGCAGTATGAGTAGTACTGGCTATGTAAATGCGGGAAGCTTATTGATCATTTCGTCGTCGCTGCCGATGCCGGTGCGCGAAGACATCCTTTCTTCACTTCTTTATGCTCAGTTGACTTCAAGCAAGAGTTACCCGGAGCTCAAGGATTTCAAGGCTTGGAACAGCAGGTATGCCGAGGCCTTGAAGTTTCTTCTCTATGAAGTACCGGGCCGGGTCGGGGACGGGTTCTTTTCGTCCTCTGTGGATGAATGCGTAACGTTCGAGAGCCTTGTCAGGCAACGGCTGACGTCTTTGTTGGCGCCTGATGAATGCAGCTCGTTGGATCTTTTGCTGCAACACACTGTGAGTCTTGAGTTGCTGAACCCAGCTCACGATTTGTTGACGCGATACGCTGTAGAAGCGGGAAGGGCGCAGAGCGGTAGTGCCCCGGTTGTCAACCGTATCAGGATCCATGCCGGCGTGGTGGATGAGTCTGCAACCCTGAGAATGCTGACTATCAACCTTGCTACCCGTACACCCATTGAACCGGTTTTTCTCAACCAAAGCTTCATGTTGAGCGAGATTGTCGGAGATGTTGAAACGAAATGCTTTGTCGCCCAACTGGACGAAGACTATGCAGAGTACAAAAGGAAGTGGGTGCTCGACGCTCTCGGTGGACGGCGTGAAAAGGGGATCGAAAGACTTTATTGATGTGTTCTTGCTGGCTCATCACGGCACCAGATAGCCTTTGACCCCGGTAAAAATAATCTGTGCCGCCAGTGCACACACGAACAACCCCATCAAGCGGCTGACAATCTGCAAGCCCTGATCGCCGAGTATGCGTTCGATGCGGCTGGACAGATAAAGCACCACCCCCACGGTGAAACTGGCCAGGGCAATGCTGACAATGGCGGTGAGCTTGTCGTCCCAATGCGGCTGGCTCACGCCCATCACCAGCAAGGCACCGATGGTGCCGGGGCCGACTGTCAGCGGAATGGTCAGCGGGACGATGGTCACATCCTGCTGCACGTTGTCGGTCTGTATCGCCGATTTGCCTTGTGCCATCCCTAGTGCCGAGATGAACAGTACGCTGCCTGCACCGATGCGGAATGCATCCACGGTGATGCCGAAAACACTGAAAATCACTCGGCCGAACAAGTACAACAGCACACTGGAGACCAGGGTGGCGACCGCTACTTTCCAGGCCAGCCGACGCTGTTCCTTGCGCGAATAACCACGGGTCAGGCTGATGAAGCAGGACAACACGAAGAATGGGCTGTAGAGCACCAGCATCTTCAGGTAAACGCTGAACAACACATGGAGCATGGTGCCGGGCTCACTGGCGAGGGAAGTCGAGGGGGAGTCTATCAGGGGTTGCGCCGTCTGTCGGCTCAGGATGGTTGGGTCGTTGCGCGATTGTGCTGGTCACGCTGGGCGACCCAATGCTCAATCAGTTCGCGCAGCTGCGACAGTTCCACCGGTTTGGCCATGTGCCCGTCCATACCGGCCTGCCGCGCACGTTCTTTGTGTTCGGCCAGGATATGGGCGGTCAATGCCACCACGGGGGTTCGGACCCGCTGGTTGCTGACTTCCCAGGCACGCAATTGCTGGGTGGCCGAGAAGCCGTCGAGGATCGGCATTTCGCAGTCCATCAGCACCAGGTCGTAACGCTGGGCTTTCATCGCTTGCAAGGCTTCTTCGCCGTTGCAGGCAGTATCCGGTTGCAGGTTGAGCTTGCTCAGCATGCCGCGGATCACCTTGGTGGAGATGCTGTTGTCTTCGGCCACCAGGATGCGGAAGTCGCAGGGGACCTTGACCGGCAGGACCTGGCCGCTTGGCACGGGCTGGGTAGCGGCGAGACCTTTGTTGCGTTGGGTCAGTTCGTCGGCCAGGGTGGTCTTGAGGGTGTAGCCGGCTACCGGTTTGGCGAGGATGCGCTTGATCCCGGAGTTGCGCGCGATGATCTTGCTCGGTGCGTTGCTGATGCCGGTGAGCATGATCAGCAGGATGTCATGGTTCAGGCTCGGGTCTTCCTTGATCTTGGCCGCCAGTTGCATGCCAGTCATGCCGGGCATGTTCTGGTCCAGCAGGACCACATCGAAGTAATCACGCAAATGAGCCTTGGTGCGTAGCAGTGCAAGCGCTTCCTTGCCGGAAGGCGCGGCGCTGACGTTCAGGCCCCAGGCGCTGCATTGCTGCACCAGCACCTTGCGACAGGTGTCATTGTCGTCCACCACCAATACCCGCGCACCTTGCAGCGGGCCGTCGAGGTCCGAGGTCGGGTGTTCGAGGCGATCCGGGTCCAGCGGCAGGGTCAGCCACAGGGTGCTGCCCTGGTTGCTGCCACTCTTGATCCCGAAGTCCCCTTGCATCAAGCGGATCAGCTGGCGGGCAATCACCAGCCCCAGGTTGCCGCCCGGGTGGGTGGCCGAAAGGAAATGCCGGCTGTGCAGTTCGGCGTGCATCAGGGCGTCGCGTTCTTCGGCGTCCATGGGCTCGCCGCTATCCTGCACGGCAATACGCAGGCGTGGTTTGTTGTTGCGCTCGTCGAGCGCCACGACGATCAGGATTTCGCCTTCATCGGTTTTTTTCAGGGCATTTTCCAGAAGGCTCAACAGGGTCTGGCGCAAGCGTGTCGGGTCACCGCTGATCACCCGCGGCACTTGCGGCTGGATGAAGCTGATCAACTCGACGTTTTGCTGCTCGGCCTTGGCGCGGAAGATGCTCAGGCAGTCTTCGATCAGCGCGTTGAGGTCGAACTGCACATCGTCCAGCTCGATCTGCCCGGACTCGAGTTTTGAGATGTCGAGAATTTCGTTGATCAGTGTCAGCAGCTCGTTGCCGGCGCTGTGGATCGTCTGCACATAGTCGCGTTGCTTGACCGAAAGCGGCGTGCCCAGCAGCAGCTCGGTCATGCCGAGGACGCCGTTCATCGGGGTGCGGATCTCATGGCTGATCTTCGCCAGGAACTCGGCCTTGGCGTTGATCTCGGCGTTGCTGGCCGCCAGGTCGCGGCTGATGCTGAAACGGTCTTCGGTGATGCGGCGCTGGCGCTCGCTCAATGCAATGCTCATCAGCAGGCCGCTGATGCAGATGAACACCAGCAAGATGGTGAGCAGGCCATGGGGTTCGATCAGGGTCAGCCCCAACAGGGCGGGCAGGATGATCAGTGTCCCGAGGTTGAACACCACCATGGCCGCCACGAAGAGGCGAGCCGGGCGATAACCTTTTTGCCAGTGATGGGCGCTGATGAACAGCATGCTCAGGCCTGCCAAGGCTACCAGGCCATAGGTAATGAAGTTCAACGGCAAGGTATTGACGAACAGCAGCATCAGGCCGCAGGCGGTGATGAGCAGGATCTCGCCGAGCAGCAAGCGGTTCAGCGGGTGCGGCCCGAGTGGGGAGAAGAAGCGATAGGTAAGCATCAGGCCGCAGGGCGCAGTCATTAACAATGCCAGGTAAGCCCCCGGCGTTTGCAGTGCATGCCAGTCCGGCAGCCAGGGACCGGCGAGGTTCAGCAACAGCAGCAGGCTGAGCATCAACAACCCTTCGCACGTCGCCAACCAGAGGGCGCTGTGTGAGCGGGTGTAGGTGTAGCGGATGAGATTGTGCAGGATCAACATGGCGATGCAACCGAACAGCAGGCCATAGATCAGCGTCTGGTTCTGGTTGGCAGCCGCGAGGATCGCCGATTGCAGGGTGATATAGGGGCGTAACTGGTGATCGGAGGCCAGTCGCAGGTAAACGTCGAGGGGGGTGTCGTTTTGCGGCAGGGCCAGCATGAAGTCGCTGCTGGGCAATGGTCGCTCGGATTGCGGCTGTCCGTTGCCCGTGCTGGATTGATCGATCAGCTTGTCGCCGTCCAGCACGTACATGTTGAACTGGCGCAGGTCAGGCGCGAACACTCGCAGCAACTGTTCGTGGCTACCCGGCGCAAGCCTGAATCGCAACCATAACGCGCCATCGGGCTCGGCCGCGGTAATGCGGTCGAGTTCGATAGGGCTGAATTGGTTGGTATAGCGTGCGGAACGGATGTCGCTCAGTTGCAGGTCGCCCTGTTCGTCGAGCAATACCGCCCAGCCACTGCCTTGCGCGGCCTGGGCCGGTAGCATGCAGAGCAAGGTCAGCAAAGTGACGGTCAAGCTTATGGCAATCCTGAGCCAGCGCACGGCGAAATCCCTTCGTTAGGTTGATGCCAGAATATAACGATGCGCGGTGCTGGAATAGCCAGGCAATGAACCGTGTTCATTGCCTGGCGCGGTGTTTACCTTATTCCTGATTCTCGCCGCGCTCGCGGGCAATGGCGCGGTAGCCAATGTCCTTGCGATAGAAACAGCCTTCCCAGTCAATCGTAGCCGCCAACCTGTAGGCCTGCTGCTGCGCAGCATCGACGCTGGCACCCATGGCTGTGGCGCACAACACACGACCACCGGCCGTCACCACCTGACTATCCTTGAGTGCAGTGCCGGCGTGGAAAATCTTGCCTTCCAGTGCGGCGGCTGTATCCAGCCCCTTGATGGCAGCGCCTTTGGCGTAATCACCAGGATAGCCGCCAGCGGCCAGGACGATGCCGACGCTCGGACGTGGATCCCATTGCGCTTCTACCTTATCCAGCGCTTGCGCCAGGGCGGCTTCGACCAGCAACACCAGGCTCGACTGCAGGCGCAACATCACCGGTTGGGTCTCAGGGTCGCCGAAACGGCAGTTGAATTCGATGACTTTTGGGTTACCAGCCTTGTCGATCATCAGGCCGGCGTACAGGAAGCCCGTGTAGACATTGCCTTCCTCGGCCATGCCGCGCACGGTCGGCCAGATCACCAGGTCCATGACGCGCTTGTGCACGTCGGCGGTGACCACGGGTGCCGGGGAGTAAGCACCCATGCCGCCGGTGTTTGGACCGGTGTCGCCGTCACCGACGCGTTTGTGGTCCTGGCTGGTGGCCATCGGCAGCACGTTCTTGCCGTCGACCATGACGATGAAGCTGGCTTCTTCGCCGTCCAGGAACTCTTCGATGACCACGCGCGAACCCGCATCGCCAAAGGCATTGCCCGCCAGCATGTCGCGCACGGCGTCTTCGGCTTCAGCCAGGGTCATGGCGACGATCACGCCTTTGCCGGCGGCCAGGCCGTCGGCCTTGATCACGATCGGAGCGCCTTTTTCACGCAGGTAGGCCAGGGCTGGCTCGATTTCGGTGAAGTTCTGGTAGTCGGCAGTCGGGATCTTGTGGCGAGCCAGGAAGTCCTTGGTGAAGGCTTTAGAACCTTCCAGCTGCGCAGCGCCGGCGGTCGGACCGAAGCAATCGAGGCCGCGGCTGCGGAACAGATCCACAACACCGGCAACCAGCGGCACTTCAGGGCCAACGATGGTCAGGGAAACGTTTTTCTCGGCAAAGTCTGCCAGTTGCTCAAGCGCCAGTACGTCAATGGCGACGTTCTCGCACTTGGCTTCGATGGCGGTACCGGCGTTGCCCGGAGCCACGAACACCTTCTGCACGCGCGGATCCTGAGCCACTTTCCAGGCCAGGGCGTGTTCACGGCCACCGCTGCCAATGATCAAAACATTCATTTCAAAAACCTCGGATGACGCTAATTCTGTTGAACACCGCAGGGGTGCTTTTCTGTAGGAGTGAGCCTGCTCGCGATGATGGCGTTACAGTCAGATTCAATGTGTCTGAAAGGACGCTATCGCGAGCAGGCTCACTCCGACAGTTGATCGTGTACTTAGTGACGGAAGTGGCGCATGCCGGTGAACACCATCGCGATGCCGGCTTCGTCGGCAGCAGCAATCACTTCGTTGTCACGCATCGAACCGCCCGGCTGGATCACTGCGGTGATACCGGCCTTGGCCGCGTTGTCGATGCCGTCGCGGAACGGGAAGAATGCGTCGGATGCCATGACCGCACCTTGAACCTGCAAGCCAGCATGTTCGGCCTTGATCGCGGCGATACGCGCGGAGTTCACGCGGCTCATCTGGCCGGCGCCGACACCGATGGTCTGGCGGTTCTTGGCGTAGACGATGGCGTTGGACTTCACGTACTTGGCGACTTTCCAGGCGAAGATCAGGTCGTGGATTTCCTGTTCGGTCGGAGCGCGCTTGGTCACCACTTTCAGGTCATCGGCGCCGATCATTCCGATGTCGCGGCTCTGTACCAGCAGGCCACCGTTGACGCGCTTGTAGTCCCAGGCCGCCGCGCGGTCAGCCGACCACTCGCCGCAGGCCAGCAGGCGTACGTTGGCTTTGGCGGCGACGATGGCGCGGGCTTCTTCGCTGACCGATGGCGCGATGATCACTTCGACGAACTGACGTTCGACGATGGCCTTGGCAGTCTCGGCGTCCAGTTCGCGGTTGAAGGCGATGATGCCGCCGAACGCGGATTCGGTGTCTGTGGCGTAGGCCAGGTCGTAGGCCTTGCGGATGCCGCCTTCGGCATCAGGGCTGACAGCCACGCCGCACGGGTTGGCGTGCTTGACGATCACGCAGGCCGGCTTGACGAAGCTCTTCACGCATTCCAGCGCGGCGTCGGTGTCGGCCACGTTGTTGTACGACAGTTCCTTGCCTTGCAGTTGGGTCGCGGTGGCGATACCGACTTCGGCAGGCTTGGCCTCCACGTAGAACGCCGCGCTCTGGTGCGGGTTCTCGCCGTAGCGCATTTCCTGGGCCTTGATGAACTGGCTGTTGAAGGTGCGCGGGAACTCGCTGCGACCTTCTGTGCTGAGGGTGTCGGCAGCCTGGTTCACGGTGCCCATGTAGTTGGCGATCATGCCGTCATAGGCGGCGGTGTGTTCGAAGGCCTTGAGCATCAGGTCGAAACGCTGAGCGTAGGTCAGGCCACCGGCCTTGAGGGTTTCCAGGACGCGGGCGTAATCGCTGGCGTTGACCACGATGGCCACGTCTTTGTGGTTCTTGGCTGCAGAACGAACCATGGTCGGGCCGCCGATGTCGATGTTTTCGATGGCGGTCGGCAGGTCGCAGCCTGGCTTGTTGATGGTGGCTTCGAACGGATACAGGTTGACCGCAACCAGATCGATCGGCTTGATGCCGTGCTCGTTCATGATGGCGTCGTCGATACCGCGACGACCGAGGATCCCGCCGTGGATTTTCGGGTGCAGGGTCTTGACCCGACCGTCCATCATTTCGGCAAAGCCGGTGTAATCAGCGACTTCCACTGCGGCAACGCCGTTGTCCTGCAGCAGCTTGAACGTCCCGCCGGTGGAGAGGATCTCGACGCCCAGGGCTTCAAGCTCCTTGGCGAATTCGAGGATCCCGGTCTTGTCGGATACGCTGATCAAGGCGCGGCGGATCGGCAGGCGGGTAGTCTGGTCGGTCATCTCAATTTCCATCAAAAGCAAAGGAAGTCAGCAAAAAAGGCGACCGGTTTACGCGGGCGCCTTTCTGGTTTGATTGAATGCTTACAGCAAATCGTACTGCTTGAGTTTCTTGCGCAGCGTGCCCCGGTTCAGTCCGAGCATCTCGCTGGCCTTGGTCTGGTTGCCCTTGACGTAATTCATCACGCACTCGAGCAGGGGAGCCTCGACTTCGGAGAGCACCAGGTTGTACACATCCGTGACGGCAGCGCCCTCAAGGTGGGCGAAATAATTGTGCAGCGCCTTCTCGACACTCCCGCGAAGGGTCTGGCCTTCTTCGCTCGGCGTATTGAGGTGCTGTTTCAAATTTACGTTGTCGCTCACGGGTGTTGTTCCACTCACTAAAGTCTCGGTCATCATCGTCATGCGGCCACCCACTCTCCGTCCCCTGTCAGGCTCTTGTAACGCTCGGCGAAAAACGCCCGAACGTTGGCGCATTGTGTATCCGTACCATCCAAACGATTGAAGTGGGCGCGAAACTCCCTGGCGCCCGGCAGGGTTGCGAGATACCAGCCCACATGCTTTCGAGCAATGCGCACACCCATGACATCGCCATAGAAGGCGTGCAGGGCGGCCAGATGCTCTAGCAGAATGCGTTCCACCTCGATCAGTTCCAGCGCCGGGAGCTTCTCGCCGGTACGCAGGAAATGGTCGATCTCGCGAAAAATCCATGGCCGCCCCTGGGCAGCCCGGCCAATCAACAAACCATCGGCACCGGTCGCGTCGAGCACGTACCGGGCTTTTTCCGGCGAATCGATATCGCCGTTGGCGAAGACCGGAATCGACACCGCCTGCTTGATCGCGGCAATGGTGTCGTACTCGGCAACACCTGTGTACAGGTCGGCACGGGTGCGGCCATGCACCGCCAGCGCCGTAATGCCTGCCTGCTCGGCGATCTTCGCCACCGTCAGGCCATTCTTGTTGTCCCGGTCCCAACCGGTCCGGATCTTCAGGGTAACCGGCACATTGACCGCAGCCACGACGGCCTGCAGGATCTCGGTTACCAGGGCTTCATCCTTCAACAGTGCGGAGCCGGCAGCCTTGTTGCAGACTTTTTTTGCCGGACAGCCCATGTTGATATCAATAATCTGCGCGCCCATTTCAACGTTGGCACGTGCGGCGTCCGCCAGCATTTGCGCGTCCCCACCGGCGATCTGTACCGAGCGTGGCTCGGGATCACCTTGGTGGATCATGCGCATGCGCGACTTGCGGGTGTTCCACAAGCTCATGTCGCTGGTGACCATTTCCGAGACGACCAGTCCCGCGCCCAAGCGCTTGCACAGCTGACGAAAGGGCTGGTCGGTGACGCCCGCCATGGGGGCGAGAATCAAGCTGTTGTGTAATGTGTATGGGCCGATGCGTACCGCCGACATAGGACTTCCCTGTTGTGGGGCCGGATCATGGGAGTTCGAAAAAGGGTTGGCATGATACCCGCTCTCGATGACTGGATAAAGGCTGAATTGAACAAATTCTGAACAGTTATTCTGTTATTACCCGTGGTTTGGTTTGCCAGGGGCAGTCAGAAAGCCGACGTTAATCCGGGAGCAATGAAGCGTTTCACTCCGGAGAGTGAAAGCTCAGACTGTAGTTCACGGCCTTGGCGCCGGGGTCGAGAATGTCCAGGGCGATGTGGATCGGCGTTTGCGGAGGCA
This sequence comes from Pseudomonas sp. GV085, assembly GCF_003050925.1. Lineage (GTDB taxonomy): Bacteria > Pseudomonadota > Gammaproteobacteria > Pseudomonadales > Pseudomonadaceae > Aquipseudomonas. The sequence continues at coordinate 243,868 of NZ_QAOV01000010.1, forward strand.
TTTCCGCCATGCCTTCGAGATCGCCATTGAGGTACTCGCCGGGTTTGAAGCGGCGACTGGCGATCAGGTGGCCATTGAGGTCGGCGAAGCGCAGTTCCAGCAGTGGGAAGGGCTGGGAGAAGGGCGCGCGGTTATAGATGATCGCATCGACCACCAGGGCGCCATTGAACTCGGGATGGCTGCGCACCACCAGGTTGCTGCTCTTGATTTTCGCGATGTCGACCTTGGATGGCACGGTGCAGCCGATTTGCGGGCACAGTTGCTGGAACCACGGGCGATACTGATCCTGTCGCGCCAGTTCGTCGAAATGATAGGCGATGTACTGGCCGGCGAGGGCGCCAGCAGCAATCAGCACCAGCAGCAACCACAACAGCCGTCGTCCCCAGGGCGAGCGGCGTTTTTGCCAGTCCAGTTGCAGTGGGTCGTCGGTCAGGTCTTGCAGCACTTCGGCGCGCACGCCCGGCTCGCTACGTTCGCGTCGCTTGCGCAGCGGTTCGATCGAGGGCAGGTTGTCGTCGGTTTCGTTCTCGTCGGCGGCTGACAGGCGTTCGTGATTCAGCGGCGCATCGAGAGGGTCGTGCAGTCGCAAATGGGGTGGATGTGGTTCGTCGTCGAGATCAACCGGTTCCAGAGACAGCGAAGGTTCGGTGCGCGAGGCTTTGCCCGGTTCGACTGTCGGCTCTGGCGTTTCAAGGCTGTCGAGCGGTTCGTCGAGTTGCGCACGATCCGCCGCCGACTCACTGAACAGGCTGTCGGACCACGGCTCCTCGTCATCCTGCCCGGCGCTGTCGCGACGGGCGCTCAGCGAGTCGTCGCGATGGCGGCCGAGCTCGGTGGTCGGCTGGATTTCCCGCTGTTCGAGCCGGGCGAGTTCTTCGTCGAGGTCAAGACTGTCCAGATCCAGCTCGGTGGCGCTCCATTGCTTTTGGCTGATGGCGCGCGGCGGCGATGCTTCGAGGGGCTGCTCAGGCGGGAGCGGCTTCGCTGCCGGTGGTTCCTTGCCGGACTGCTCAAGCAGCTGCCTGGCGGCATTGAACACCTGCAGGCAGGAGCCGCAGCGAACCACGCCACGCGCCACGCTCAACTGGGCATGGCTGACGCGGAAGCTGGTTTGGCAATGCGGGCACTGAGTGACGAAGCTATCGGTCATGCGGCGTTCCGGATTATGCAGACGGCCATTCTAGCGCCGACGGCCAGTGATGCGCACCCAGCCATCGCGATTGGCGATCGGGTCCAGATCGAAGTCCTTGGCGTAGGCGGCAGCGACTTCGTCGCCCTGTTCGGCGAGGATGCCCGACAGCGCCAGGCGACCGCCGGTTTTGACCAGGCCGGACAACTGCGGCGCCAGGGAGACTAGTGGGCCGGCGAGAATGTTGGCCACCAGCACGTCAGCCTGAACCTGTGGCAAGTCTTGCGGCAGGTACAGCGGGAAGAGCTCATCGGCAATATTGTTGCGTCCGGCATTGTCGCGGGAGGCTTCCAGCGCTTGCACGTCGATATCGGTGCCCACGGCCTCCCTGGCGCCGAGCAGCAGCGCGGCAATCGCCAGAATCCCCGAACCGCAACCGAAGTCCAGGACGTTGCAGTCCTTCAGGTCCTGACCGTCGAGCCATTCCAGGCACAGTGCGGTGGTCGGGTGGGTGCCGGTGCCGAATGCCAGGCCCGGGTCCAGCAGCAGATTCACTGCGTCAGGCTCTGGCGCGGCGTGCCAGCTCGGCACGATCCACAGGCGCTGGCCGAACCGCATTGGCTGGAAGCCGTCCATCCAGCTGCGTTCCCAGTCCTGGTCTTCGATCACTTCGCTGTGGTGTTCAGGTAGCGGGCTGCCGGTCAGCAACTCCAGATGGGCCAGTACCGGGCCGGGCTCGGTACCACCTTCGAACAAGGCCAACAGGTGCGTGTGCGACCACAGCGGCGTGGTGTTGAGTTCCGGCTCGAAGATCGGCTGATCTTCGGCGTCCATGAAGGTCACCGACACGGCGCCCACTTCAAGGAAAGCGTCTTCATAGGTTTCGGCTTGTTCTGGGCTGATGGCGAGACGTACTTGCAGCCAAGGCATGGCGGGCACCTTTGAAAAATATTGATTGCAGCCTAGCGGGCTGCGAGAAGCGCGCAAGTTTACGCGAGAGAGTGGGTTTTGTGGGAGTAGCATGGCATGACGACTGTAGGAGCGAGCTTGCTCGCGAAAATCGACAGGTCGCCGCGGTGATTCAGGCACCGCTCATTATCGTTGGCCACCTTCGCTGGCAAGCCAGCTCTTATCAAACAAAAAATAACCCATTGTTTTTGCTCTAAAAATTATCCAGCCATCACCAACTGCATGCCCAGCTTGCGCGCCTTGTGTTCCAAG
>NZ_QAOV01000011.1:0-85249 GCF_003050925.1 Pseudomonas sp. GV085
ACGACGTTGATAGGTTGGGTGTGTAAGCGCTGTGAGGCGTTGAGCTAACCAATACTAATTGCCCGTGAGGCTTGACCATATAACACCCAAGCAATTTGATGCTCCTAGCTGAAAAGGCGAAAGAGACCAGATTGCGGTGTGTGAAGACGCAATGAACCGAAAGTTCGACGCTCACAAAACACCGAAAGCTGTCACATACCCAATTTGCTGAATCGTCGAAAGACGCTTCGGTACCCGAATTTCTTGACGACCATAGAGCATTGGAACCACCTGATCCCATCCCGAACTCAGCAGTGAAACGATGCATCGCCGATGGTAGTGTGGGGTTTCCCCATGTGAGAGTAGGTCATCGTCAAGATTAAATTCCAAAACCCCTATCTGCGCACGCAGGTAGGGGTTTTGTTTTTGTCCTTGGGAAATCGAAACTACTGCCCCAACCGCTCCAGCGTGTGCGTCAACGGTTCCAGCGACACACAGATAAACCCATCCGCGTCAGGCTGTTGGACCTGAGTCGGATAGACGGCAGTCGCGCCAGCTACCTAAACTGTCAGCAGGTTTGGACATCGGGGGCAGTGGATGAATCGCAACGAACTTCGCAAGGCGGATATCAACCTGATGGTGGTATTCGAAACACTGATGCTCGAGCGCAATGTCACTCGGGTGGCGGAGAAGCTGTTTCTCGGCCAGCCGACCATCAGTTCGGCGCTCAACCGCTTGCGTGCGATGTTCAATGATCCGCTGTTCATACGCGTTGGCCATCGCATGGAACCGACAGCGCGGGCAGAGGAGATCATCAAGCACCTGTCGCCGGCGCTGGACTCCTTGTCCGTGGCCTTGAGTCTGACCCATGATTTCGATCCGGCCAGCAGTACGATGTCGTTCCGCATCGGGCTGTCCGACGATGTCGAGTTCGGCCTGTTGCCGCCGTTGCTGCGGGCCTTGCGCCAGGAAGCGCCCAATGTGGTGTTTGTGGTGCAGCATGTCGATTACTGGCGGATCCCCGACTTGCTGGCGTCTGGTGATATCACGGTAGGTATCAGCCAGACCCGTGGCTTGCCGGCCAATGCCAAGCGCAAGTTGCTGCGGCACATCCAGCCCAGCATATTGCGCGCCGATGCTTCCGACACACCGCTGACCCTCGATGAATATTGCGCGCGACCACACGTGCTGGTGTCCCATACCGCCAACGTCAGTGGCTATGCCGACGAGTGGCTGGCAGATATCGGTCGCACGCGCCAGGTAGTGCTCTCGGTACCGCAATACAGTGCGTTGCCAGCCTTGCTCGCCGGGACGGACCTGATTGCCAGCCTGCCGGACTACACCGCCGAGGCGATGGCTGCATCGGGAATGCTGTTCAAGGAACCCTTTCCGTTCAAGACGCCGACCCTGGACCTGTCCATGGTCTGGCTCAGTCATGTCGACACCGACCCCGCCGAGCGTTGGTTACGCTCGCGCCTGGAGGCGTTCATGAGTGAGCGTGCCGTTTTGCCGCTGCCCGAATGAACAGGGCGACGCTGTGTTATATGTACGACCTGCCCCCCTACCTACAGGATCTGACTCATGCCTCACCTGCACATGGAATACACCGCCAACCTGACTGACTTGAATGCCGATGTGGCATTGATGCGGTTGAACAATACGTTGGTGGGCTCCGGTCAATTTTCTGCCGAATTTGACATCAAGAGCCGCGCGGTCATGGTCGAGACATTCAAGGTTGGCACGGCATTGGCTGAGCGGGCATTCGTGCATGTGAAGCTGGCGCTGCTGAGCGGTCGTTCCGCACAGATCAAGAAACAGCTCTCCGAAAGCCTGCTGGAGGTGGTTCAGGGCCTGTGTGAGTGGCCGACTGGCGTTGAAGTCCAGCTGTGCGTGGAAATTCTCGACATCGATCGCGATTCCTACAGCAAGACCGCCATCAGCAACTGAGTATCAGGCCGTTTCCTGCTCGACGCAGGCCTGGATCACTTGCTCTCGCAGCCAGGTGTTGGCGCTGTCCTGATCAACACCCTGGTTCCACTGCATGTCGAGGGTGAAACCCGGCAAGCCTTCGGGCGCTTCACAGTGATTGAAAGTGTCTGCACCGGCCAGCAATCGCTGGATGCGCCGGGGCAGGGTCAGGGCATAGTCGGTGCCGGTAATCAGCTTCAGCGCTGCACTGTAACTGTTGGCGCGTGCGACGATCTGGCGTTGTTGGCCCTGCTGCGCAAGCCAGCCGTCGACCATGTTGGTGGCGGACGTCCAGGGTGTCGGGAACACGTGTCGACGTTCGACATAGGTTTGCAGACTCAGGCGTGGTTCCGCCGGCGTGGCGCGTTTGTCGAAAACACACACCAGATCGTCTTCGAGCAGCGTCCGGGATTTGAAGTCGACATGACTGCGATGAAAGTGCGGGCCGAAGCACACCGCCAGGTCGAGGCTGCCGTCGCGCAACGCTTCGGCAGGGACATCGGCCTCGAGCTTGAACACATTGACCATCACTGGAAGCTCGGCGAGGTCGAAGCGTTTCAGCAGGCGCGGCAGGATCAACTGTTCGAAATATTCCGGTGCGCAGATGTTGAAGGTCACGGGTTTCAGGCCGGGGTCGAACGTGGGTGGGCCGGCGTGACACAGGTTGATGCTTTCGAGGACTTTCAGCGCGTGAGGGTACATCGCACCGGCCTTGCAGGTGGGCTGCATGCCGCCGGTACGGGTATTGATGAATAGCTCGTCCTCGAAACTGCGGCGCAGTTTTTTCAGGCAGTAACTCACCGTGGACTGGCTGATGCAAAGCGTCTCGGATACGCCGGTGACGCTGTTTTGCTCATACACGGCGACGAACACCATGAGGTCCTGCATGTCGAGTTTTCTGAGCGAATTACTGTTCAGCATCCATTGCGTCTCGCTGCGTCCCTTGCGCTGACCGTGCGCGAAGGTGAGCGAATGATCCTAGCGGAATGAGCGAGCAGGGAGAATGCCTTGCAGGACGTTTCGCCCAAGCCCGTGTCAGCCCTGGACCATCGCCGACACGGCGCGGCGGCTGGACATCAACAGCGCGAACATGCCGATGCCCACCAGCATTGCGCCGGCCAGTTCCAGCGGCAGGGGCATCTGGCGCCCCCATAGCCAGTGAAACAGGGTGATGAACAGCGTACTAAGGTAGATGTAGGAAATCACCGAGGACGGGGCGATCACGCCGATGGCCCGATGCAGCAGCCAAAACGTCGCCAGGGTGGCGAATACCGCCAGGTACATCAGCCAATAGAAATCGTTGAGCGTCAGCAATGATGCCGAGCGCCAACCGCCACTGAATCCACAGAACACCAGCAGAAACAGCGCCCCGAACAGCATGTTCCAGAACGTCATGGGCACCGGCCCACGCCCCTTGAGGCTGTTGGCTTTCAGGCGCTGGCTGAGGGGAGCGTAGAGCGCCATCGCCAGGCAACCGATGCCGTACACGGTCAACGCATACAGCGATGGCAACTCGCCGGGGCCGGTGCCTTTCATGATCAGCAAAACCGCCCCGGCAGCGGCGAGCAGCATCGGCACAATCCGTTGTTTCAGGCTGCTGTCAGGTGTCAGCACGGCCTCGAAAACCAGGGTCATCAGGGGCACCAGCGTGAACATCGTCCCGGTGTTGACGGCCGAGGTGTAGCGCAATGCTTCGAACAGCGAGCCGAAGTACAGCGCCAGCAGCAGGCCGAGCACCGCGTGACCGAGCAGCCCACGAGCGGTCATGATTGCATCGCCTTTTAGCAGCAACAGCGGCAGAAACACCAACGCACAAAACAGCAGGCGCAAACCGGTCAGCAGGATCGGGTCGATGGCCTGGCTGACTTGCGCCGCCGCGGAAAACGACGCGGCGATCAATAAGGCCCAAAGCAGCATGCTGGCGTGAGCGGCGGCGAAACCGATGGTTTTCATGGCAGGCTCCGGATCAATGGATGTGGCGGGTGTAGTGCCTTGGATTGAAGCGCAAAACCATCAACATCATCAGTGCCATGACCACTGTCAGCGACCACCAGGCCCATTCAAAGCTGCCGAGCCGGTCGCGGATTATCCCCGCCAGCAGCGGCGACAGGCCGGCGATCAAGTAGCCAATGCCTTGAACGAAGGCGGTCAGGCCACCAGCGCGCAAGGGATTGTCCAGGTGATCCAGCGATACGATCAGGCTCATCGGGAACAGGCCGCCAATGCCCAGCCCCAGCAGGCATGGCCACATCAGGCTCAAATATTGTGGACTCAGAATCAATCCGCAGAAGCCAGCGATGATCAGTGCAAGCAATACCATCAGCACGACACGGCGGTCGGGGCTGCGATTGGCGATGACGGGCGTCAGCAGACCCGACAGCACTTCCATGGCGGTTAGAAATCCGAGCAGCAATCCGGCGTGCTGTTCGCTCCAGCCCTTTTCCACGTAGTACGGCGCCAGCCAGGCCAGGACACAGGTGTAGGACGCAGTGCCCAGACCAAAGAAAATCGCGAGTAACCACGCGCGGGAATTGGTGAAGAACGAACCATTACTGGAGGCCTTTGAATCCCGTGTCGGCATCTCCGCCCGTTGGGTTCCCCAGAGCAGCAATGCCAGCACGGCGAGAACCGCCCAGATCGCCAGACCCGTACGCCAGCTGCCGGTACCCTCCATCACCAGTGGCGCAAAGGAAGCGGCAATGGCGGCGCCGCCCATGATCGACGTGACATAGAGACCCATGCACAGGGCAACGTGGTCGCTGAAGCGGGATTTGATCAACGCTGGCATCAGCGCCTGGATCAGGGCGATCCCGATACCTGCCAGCACTGCGCTGAGGATCAACTCCGCGGCTGAATCAAGGAACAACCGCGAAAGCGTGGCCACACAGATGATCAGCAACGAGAACACCACCGTGCGCTGGTCGCCGAGTCGCTGACTGACGCGCAGGCCGACAAACATCGCCAGCCCCATGGCCATCACCGGCAACATGGTCAGCAGTGAAGCCAGGCTGAAGCTCAGCGGGATGTCGTCGCGAATCGCCGAGAGCAGCGGCCCGACAGCGGCCATTGAAGGGCGCAGGTTCAGTGCAACCAGGACAATGCTGAACATGAACCAGACGGCAGGGCGGGAGGTGACTCGGGTGTTTTCCATGAGCGGACCTTGAAGAATATGCAGGCGATTAACGCGCGCTCGACCCGAAGGGCGCAAATCAGAAAGTCCGGGGTGGTATTTAGAAATCAAATACAAGCCGCTTCCACAGGGGGCCCCCTGACAGTCAAATGTTTAGTCACGCCTTATCCAAGGTTCTTCAAATCCCGATTTAACGACTCAACCCATCGTGTGACGCTGCGGGTCACCTGTTTTCTGCGGTTCTCTCTATGGACGGTTGGCCAGTCGCAATCCACTTCAAGGCATCCATCGACGCGCGAGCGTCGAGCCTTGGTCGTCGATTCACGCCCGCCACCGCGCCAAACCTCTCTGCGCTTCCATCTGAACTGGCCTTCTGGGCGCTATGGCATTGCCGCCATGCGCGCCCGCCGGACTCCTGCTTTTTCCGCTGATTGTTCCTGCCTGTTCCGGTTGATGCCGGGATAAAAGTTCGGGTGCTTTTGCGTACCCGTCTGACACGGAAAAAGAGAATTCCCATGAGTTGTGCCACGACCTCGTTTGCCACCAGGCTTGAAGCCCAGACATTTCTGGAGCAGAACCCGGACATTGAAATGTTCGAGCTGTTCATCCTCGACAACAACGCAGTACCGCGCGGCAAACTGCTGCATCGTGACGAGTTGCTGGCGGTATATGAAAGCGGGCGGCCATTGCCGAGCACCATCCTCGGCCTGACCATCAATGGCGATGACGTGGAGAACTCCGGGCTGGTCTGGGATGTCGGGGATATCGACTGCCGGGCCTACCCGATCAGCGGCAGCCTCACGCGTATGCCGTGGCGTCTGATACCGACCGCAGCCGTGCAGGTCAGCATGCACCCGACGCAAGGCATGCCCGCCACCGTTGCCGATCCCCGTCATTTGCTGGTGAAAGTCATCGAAGGCTTGCAGGTTGACGGTTATTACCCGGTCATGGCGGCGGAATTGGAGTTCTACCTGCTGGATCAGCAACGTGACAGCAATGGCCGACCGCAACCGGCACGGGATGTCGATGGCGGGCGTCCGCGCGGTACTCAGGTCTATGGTTTGCGCGAGCTTGAGCAGATCGAACCGTTCCTGGCTGATCTCTATAACGCCTGCAAGCTCCAGGGGATTCCAGCGCGCACGGCCATTTCCGAATACGCGCCGGGGCAAGTGGAAATCACCCTCGAACACCGCACCGACGCATTACAGGCAATGGACGAAGCGGTGCGTTACAAGCGTCTGGTCAAGGGGGTGGCGCACAAGCACGGCATGACCGCCTGTTTCATGGCCAAGCCTTTCGAAGACCTGGCCGGCACCGGGATGCACATGCACGTGAGCCTGGCCGACAAGGACGGCAACAACCTTTTCGCCAGCGAAGCTCCGGATGGCACGCCACTGCTCAAGCAGGCCGTCGCAGGCATGCTTGGCACCCTGCTCGATTCGCTGTTGCTGTTCTGCCCCAACGCCAACTCTTACCGTCGATTCCAGGCCAACAGCTATGCGCCTCTGGCGGCAACCTGGGGTGTGGACAATCGCACCGTGAGTTTGCGCGTACCGGGCGGGCCGGCGTATTCCCGGCACATCGAACATCGAATTTGTGGCGCCGACGCCAACCCCTATCTGGCGGCTGCGGCGATTCTGGCCGGTATTCATCGCGGTATCCGCGAACGACTCGACGCTGGTGCGCCAGTGGAGGGCAATGGCTACGCCCAGGCTGCGAAGCTGTTGCCGACAGACTGGCTGACCACATTGCGATCACTGGAAGGTTCGAGCTGGGCCAGGGAAGCGTTCGGCGAGGAATTCCTCGGTGTCTACCTGGCGGTGAAACGCGCCGAATATCGCCAATTCATGGGGGAGGTCGGTGAGCAGGACTGGCGCTGGTATTTGCACCAGGCTTGAGTCGATGCTGAACCGGAGCTGAAACCTTCTCAAATAGTCTGAAAGTCTCAGGCTGGTTTTATAAGCCAACTAATTGTTGGCTTCTTTTTCACAAAAAATTGATGGTTGGCTACCTAAAATTAGAGCTGTCTCGGTCAATGAAATTTTCACATTTACCGAAGGCACTTATTTACAGGACCCACCGAACCTCATGCTTAAGATTAAAGCCGTGCGCCCCGAATGGGTGACACTGATTGCCAGTGCACTTTTATTAGTTGGCTTCAATTTTGTGCTCTGGCAACACCTGTTCGAAATCACCACGTCCGATGGCAAAGGCATCGTCATGCGCGTGGCCTTTGGGATGATGATCTTCGCGGCCTTCAATATTGTGCTGACCCTGCTGGCGTTCCGGCCGGTGCTCAAGCCGGTCCTGACCCTGCTGTTCATGATCAGCGCAGGCGTGGCGTATTTCATGAGCCAGTATGGTGTTCTGATCGACACCGGCATGTTGCGTAACTTCGCTGAAACCAATGCCACGGAAGTGCGCGACTTACTGTCGCTAAAGATGTTTGTTTATATTGCACTGCTCGGCGTTTTACCGACTTGGTTGTTGTGGAAGACGCCGATTGATTATCGTCGTTGGCACCGTGAACTACTCAGTAAAGTCCTGGTGATTTTTTTCTCGGCAGCGGTCATTGGTGGTGTTGCACTGGTTAACTATCAAGGCCTGTCTTCGCTGTTTCGCAATCACCACGAGTTGCGCCTGATGGTGGTGCCAAGCAACTACATTGGTGCCTCGGCTGGTTTATTGCGCGAGAAAGTAGCGACTGCACGGCAACCCTTTGTCAAAATCGGTGAAGATGCCCAGCGCAATCCGGCCTGGCAAACTCACGGGCGCAAATCCCTGACGGTTCTTGTCGTGGGTGAAAGTGCCCGGGCGGAGAACTTCGGCATCCTTGGCTACAGCCGCGACACCACGCCGAAACTGAGTAAGGAAGATGGCCTGATCGCCTTCACCGATGTGCATTCCTGCGGGACTGAAACCGCCGTATCGGTGCCTTGCATGTTTTCCAATATGGGGCGCAAGGACTACAACGCCAGCAAGGCAAAGAACGAAGAAGGCCTGCTGGATGTGCTCAAGCATGCGGGTATCGACGTGATCTGGCGTGACAACCAGTCAGGCTGCAAAGGTACGTGCGATCGCGTCACTATTGAAGACGTCAGCAATCTGAAAGATCCGGCGCTGTGCGCCAACAGTGAATGCCGTGACGAAATCCTGCTGCAGGGACTGCAACATTTCATCGATACCCTGGACAAGGACACTGTATTGGTATTGCACCAGATGGGCAGCCACGGTCCGGAGTACTTCAAGCGTTATCCGAAAGCGTTCGAGCGCTTCACCCCGGTTTGCGAGAGTAATGCCCTGAACAATTGCAGTCGCGAAAGTATCGTCAACGGCTACGATAACACCCTGGTATATACCGACCATGTACTGTCGACCTTGATCGATCTGTTGCGCAGTAACCAGGACAAAGTGGATACCGCGATGCTGTATCTGTCGGACCACGGCGAGTCCCTGGGTGAATACAACTTGTTCCTCCACGGCACGCCTTACATGCTCGCACCCGAGCAGCAAAAGCATGTAGCCATGTTTGCGTGGTTCTCCGACAGCTATAAAAAGTCGTTTGCGGTAGATACCCGTTGCCTGCAACAGAGTCGTGAAAAGCCCCTGAGCCAGGACAACCTGTTTCATTCGATGCTTGGCCTGCTGGAGGTCAACAGCAAGGTCTACAACCAGGATCTGGACATGTTTGCCGGATGTCGTGGTCCAGTGGTCGACGGTGTGTTGGCCAAAGAATGAGTGCTCCGGCTTTGTTTCACGCGGCGGCCGCCGACTTGCGGCCTGTAGAACCTTCATCAAGAGCCATTGCACATGTCCGCTCAGCCTCCATCCGCCATCGAGCTTGAGATTGCCCGACGCTACGACCGGGAGCACGCGCGCGTCTGCCTTCAGCCGCAAGCGCCGGGCCTGGCCGGGCGTCTGGCGCTTTGGCGCGAGGAACGTCTGGTGCGCAATGCGCTCAAGGTCGCCGGCGAGCCGGGCCTGATCCTTGATGTGGCCTGCGGTGTGGGGCGTTTCTGGTCGGTGCTGGCCGAGCATGCGAATCGGGTGATTCTCGCGACAGATCCGTCTCAAGACATCCTTGATCACGCCCGCACCCATCACCCTCAGAGTCTATTGAAGCGGGTCAAGACCTTTCAAAGTTCCGCGTTCTCGATTGGCTTGTCCGAGAACGCGGTTGACTGCATTTTTTGCATGCAACTGTTTCAATACCTTACTAACCCGGAACATCGCCTGGCGATGCTTGGCGAGTTTTACCGGGTCAGTCGCGATACGGTGATTGTCGCGGTGCGCCTCGACGGTCGTTTCAAGGCCGCGCGCTCACGTGTGGAAGGGCCATTACCGGGCAAAACCGAGGTGGAAAGCGAGTTCAGGCAGGCGGGTTTCCGTTTGCTCAGCCATCAGGACTTTTTCCCCGGTTGCGCGCGGATGCGGATCTACGTGCTGGGTAAGACCAGCTAGCCCGGCTTTGTAGGACTATTCTGTATGTCACGCAGTAATTTTCGCTAACGCTCTTGTTCAGTGGATGCGCGGAAATCGCCGGGGGCGATATATACTGCGCGCCATTCTTCAAGGGAGAGCCGTGTGGCCATCGATATTCACTGGATTCGCGACAACGATAGCCTCGGACGGTTGTGTGCCGAGTGGCAGCAGTTGCCATTCGTTGCCCTCGACACCGAATTCATGCGGGTCGACACCTTCTACCCAATCGCCGGCCTGCTGCAGATCGGTGATGGCGTTCGCGCCTATCTGATCGACCCGCTGACCATCGACAACTGGCAACCATTGGCCGCGTTGCTGGAAAACCCGGCGGTGGTCAAAGTAGTCCACGCGTGCAGCGAAGACCTCGAAGTCCTGCTACGCCTGACCGGCAGCCTGCCGGCTCCACTGTTCGATACCCAACTGGCTGCCGCTTACCTGAACCTCGGTTTTTCCATGGGCTATTCGCGGCTGGTGCAGGAAGTGCTCGGCATTGACCTGCCCAAGGGTGAAACCCGTTCCGACTGGCTGCAACGTCCGCTTTCCGAAACCCAGATCAGCTATGCCGCCGAAGATGCCGTGCATTTGGCTGAAGTCTTCGTAAAGCTGCGTCCAAAGCTGTCAGACGACAAATACGCCTGGGTCCTGGAAGACGGCGCCGAACTGGTGGCCAACCTGCGCCGCGAGATCGATCCGTACGAGGTCTATCGCGATGCCAAGCTGGCCTGGAAGCTGTCTCGCGCCCAGCTCGCCGTTTTGCGTGAGCTCTGCGCCTGGCGCGAAAAGGAAGCCCGCGCCCGTGACCTGCCGCGCAACCGGATTATCCGCGAGCATTCGTTGTGGCCATTGGCGCGCACGCAACCGGACAACCTCGGTGCCCTGGCGAAAATCGAAGACATGCACCCGCGTACCGTGCGTCAGGACGGTGAGTTTCTGCTTGATCTGATCAAGCGCTCTGGCAGTGTGTCGCCTGATCAATGGCCACCAGCCGTGCCGGAGCCATTGCCGGTGGACGCTGCCGTACTACTCAAACAGATGAAAGCCATCGGCCAGGCCGAAGCCGAGCGCCTGAACATTGCGCCGGAACTGATGCTGCGCAAGAAAACCCTGGAAGCACTGCTCAAGAGCGGCTTTCCCAATGGTCCCTACCAATTGCCTGATTCGCTGCGTGGCTGGCGCCGCGAATTGATGGGCCAGGCGCTGCTCGACAGCCTGGCCACCGCCGGAGAACAGCCTTGAAACGTATTTGCTCCATCTACCGCAGCTCGAAGAGAAACGAAATGTACCTGTATGTGCTCAAGAGCGATGCTCTGGAGCGCGTGCCAGATCCCCTGATGGCAGCCTTCGGCAAGGCCATCCACGCGTTCGACCTGGTGCTGAGCCCCGAACGCAAGCTGTCGCGCGAGGACATCACGGTCGTGCTGGAAAACCTCGACAAACAGGGTTATCACCTGCAAATGCCGCCTGCCGAAGACGAGTACATCGAGCACCTGCCGGAAGAATTGTTGCGTCGCAACGATCCGATGTGAACGGCAGACAGGCTCTGTTAAGAGTGGTTATGAAACACTGATTGATTTTTGCGATGGCAGCATCGACGGAGCACCGCTCTGTCGGCGGCCGTCTGCACCGTTTTTGAAAGGTTTGAAGCATGCGCGTCCTGATTGCTGAACACGACCACCCCGTGTACGCCCAACTGTTGCGCGAGGCGGCACCGGACCTGGAGGTGCTGACCAGCGGTGATTCCGCCGAACTGGCCAGCCAGGCCGCCGATTGCCCGGTGTGGCTCGGCCAGCCAGATTTGCTGGCGACCCTGTTACGCCAGGGCCATCAGCCGCAATGGCTGCAATCGACCTGGGCCGGCATCACGCCGCTGCTGGCCGATGGCTTGCCGCGGCACTATCGCCTGACGCGTGCCGTCGGCATCTTCGGCCAGGTCATGGCCGAGTACGTGCTCACGTATATGCTCGGTCACGAACGCGAAGTGCTGGCGCGACTGGTCAGCCAGGTCGAGCGCAAATGGGACAGCCGCCATGGCCAGAGCCTGGCGGGGCGTAAGGTGCTGATCGTCGGTACGGGCGATATCGGTCAAAGTGTCGCGCAGTTCCTCGTGCCGTTCGGCGTCCAGTTGTATGGCGTTGCCAGCAGCGCGCGGGAACAGGCCCCGTTTATCGAAGTCGGTTCACTGGCGGATTTGCCGCGGCTGGTCGGTGAAGTCGATTACGTGGTCAATCTGCTGCCGAACACGCCGGACACCCACGATATCTACGACGCGGCGTTGTTCAAGCAATTCAAGCCGAGCGGATTGTTCATCAACGCCGGGCGCGGTGTGGCGGTGGTCGATGCGGATCTGGTGGATGCCTTGAAGGAAGGGCATCTGGCGGGTGCGGTGATCGACGTGTGCCGTCAGGAGCCGTTACCCCAGCGTCATCCATTCTGGACAGCCTGGGGCCTGCTGCTGACCGGCCACAGCTCGGCACCGACTTCGCCTTCGATGATGGTGAAGCTGTTTGTCGAGAACCTGCGGGCGTATCAGGCGGGAGAGGCGTTGCGCGGGGAAGTGGATTTCGATCGCGGTTACTGAAATCACCACTACCCAATGTGGGAGCGAGCCTGCTCGCGATAGCGGTGTGTCATTCGCATTAACGTTGACTGACACGACCTCATCGCGAGCAGGCTCGCTCCCACAGGGTTTTGTGGTGTGGCTTAGAGGGTGAAATCGCCTTCAGCCGCCAACTCGCTCAATGGGCGACGCGGGCTGGGTTCTTCACGGGCTTGCAGGTAATCCGCCAGGCTTGCCTTGTCCCCCAGCTTGCCCACCGCGACGGCGGCGTGCAGGGCGTAGCCTTCAGGAATGTTCAGCTCCTTGCGGGTCAGTTCCTGGTCGAAACCGGCCATGCCATGGGTGTGCCAGCCGCTCAGGCTTGCTTGCAAGGCCAGGTGACCCCAGGCGGAACCGGTGTCGAAGGTGTGCCACAGGGCCGGGGTTTCTTCACTGGCGCCAGGCGCGGTGAAGGTGGTTTTCGAAATCACGATCACCAGGGCCGAAGCATGTTGCGCCCAGCTGCGGTTGAATTCGTTCAGCAGGCCCAGGTAACGCTCCCAGTTCGGCGTGTCGCGACGTGCGTACAGGAAGCGCCAGGGTTGCGAGTTGTAGGCCGAGGGTGCCCAGCGGGCGGCTTCGAAGAAGCTCAGCAGGGTTTCCTCTGGAATCGTTTCGCCAGTGAAGGCGCGGGGCGACCAGCGATCGGTGAACTGAGGGTGAATGGCGTAATCGGCAACGCGTGGGTTGGCACTCATCAAGAGATTCCTTGCTACGTTTGAAAGTGGGAGCGACGCAAAACCCTACTTGGCAGCGCAAAAACTGACAAGCCCGTTCTACCGACAGTCGCCAATGCTTGGCCCGCGGGCGTTCGGGCACTAGACTGGCGGCCTTTTCACCACCTGATGTCGATACTCGAACCATGGCCGCCAAAGTAGAACCGTTCTGGATACGCAAGACCCTCGATCAACTCGATCGGGAGGAGTGGGAGTCGCTGTGCGACGGCTGTGGATTGTGCTGCCTGCAAAAGCTCGAAGACGAAGACGACAACAGCGTTTATTACACGCGCATCGCCTGTAAATTGCTGGACCTGAAAACCTGCCAGTGCACGGATTATCCCAACCGTCGTGACTCTGTGCCGGACTGTATCCAGCTCACGCCGGGCAAGGCCGACGAATTCAAATGGCTGCCGCCGACCTGCGGCTATCGCCTGGTCAGCGAAGGCAAGGACCTTCCGTTGTGGCATCACCTGGTGTGCGGTGATCGCGATGCTGTGCATCACGAGAGGATTTCCCAGTCCGGGCGCATGCTCGCCGAAGGCAGCGTGCCGGAAGATGATTGGGAAGATCACCTGATTTTCCGCGCCGGCTGATTGCCCAAGGTTCAACGTTTCACGAAGGAGTGTGTATGGCTGTGGGATGGCGGCAGGCGTGTGTCGTTGGACTACTGGTCGTGAATTCGCCTGTATGGGCAGCGAACAAGGTCAATCTGGATTATCACGTGCGCCTGTTACCCCAGAGCGATCAGGCCGAAGTGCGCCTGACGCTCGCCCAGGGTTCGGCGGTACGCAGCCTGGATTTCGACCTCGGCGACGGCAGCCACTACAGCGATTTCAAGGCCGACGGCCAATGGCAACTGACCCCTGGCAAAGCGGCGCGCGGCATCTGGCGTCCGACGGCCGACAAAGCCAGCCTGACTTACCGTGTGAATATCAACCACGGGCGCAAGAGCGGCAGCTTCGACACGCGCATGACACCAAAATGGGCGTTGATGCGCGGCGACGATCTGGTGCCGTCTGCCAGACTCGATCAACAGGACGGCATCGAACTGGTTTCGCGCCTTGAATTCGAGCTG
This sequence comes from Pseudomonas sp. GV085, assembly GCF_003050925.1. Classification (GTDB taxonomy): domain Bacteria; phylum Pseudomonadota; class Gammaproteobacteria; order Pseudomonadales; family Pseudomonadaceae; genus Aquipseudomonas. Next base: position 13,950 of record NZ_QAOV01000011.1, read on the forward strand.
CCCGGTGGCTGGAAAAGCGTTGAAACCGCTTGGCCACGAATCGGCCCGAATAAATTCCGTATCGACAACCCTTCCCGATTGTTCGACCGACCCACGGGCTGGATGCTCGCCGGCCAGCTCGGTAGCCGCCGTACTCGTCTGGGCGAGACTGAAGTGACCGTCGCCTCGCCACTGGGGCAGGGTATGCGCCGCATGGATGTGCTGACCCTGCTGACCTTCGTCTGGCCACAAGTGCAGGCGCTGTATCCGCGACACCCTGGCAAACTGCTGATCGTCGGGGCCAATGATCCGATGTGGCGCGGCAGCCGGTCGGCGCACGAGTCGATCTATCTCAACAGTCACCTGCCGTTGGTCAGCGAAAGCGGCACCAGTGCGCTGGTTCGTGAGTTGGCCCAGGTGTTCGGGCGGATCAACGGCACGCAGCGCAGTGACTGGATCAATGAAGGCTTTGCCGAGTATTACGCCATCGAACTGGTGCGCCGGGCGGGCGGCATGAGTGATGAACGCTACGAGAGCCTGCACGGCAGACTGGTCAAGAGCAGCCAGAAAGTCACCACGCTGCGCGGTGAACAGATCACAGCGGTTCAGGTGGCCAGGGCGGTGGTGTTGCTGCAGGAGCTGGATCGCGAGATTCGCCTGAAAACCCACAACAAGCGTTCGCTGGACGACGTATTGCGCGGGGCGATGCGGCTGGGGGATATCGATACCAAGGCATTTGTTCAGCTCAGCGAGAGCGTGATCGATGGTTCTTCCAAGGTGCTCAGTACCGAGTTGCTTCAGTAGCACCGCCATTCGCTGGCAAGCCAGCTCCTACATTGGTTTTGTGTACGGCACAGATCACATGTAGGAGCTGGCTTGCCAGCGAAGAGGCCGGTTGCCTCAGCACAATTCCAGGATCAAACCCCGGCTTTCGGCGACTTCAACGAATCATTGCCGGTAACGGTCGCAGTTTTGGTCGCCGCTTCGGCATTGGCCTTCAGCGTCTTCAAGTCTTCACCCGCCCGCTGGATTTTCGCCCGCACGTTGTTCATGTCCTGACGGCCTTTCTCCAGCAGGCTTTTCGCCGAGCTGTGGCCGGTAATGCCGCGCGCCAGGGCCACGCCGCCGATGGCCACCTGGATCAGGCCAAAGATCCCGCCACGACGCAGGCCCTTGCCCACCATCACCACGCCGCCGGCCAGGGAGCCGATGCGTTCCCAGCCCTGCACGTTTTGCTCGGAGGGGCTCTGGAACGGGGTGGATTCGATACGCTCGACGCGTTTGAGTTCGCTCATGGTCTGTCTCCAGGCTTGGGGGATCGATAGTCAAGCTGACCGCCTGGGCGGGCAGCTCGTTCAATCGGATGTGCGGCGATTCAGCGGAATTTTGGCCCCGATCGGGTATTGAGCCCCTTGGACATGCGGTCGTAGAGCACGACGTTGACCGTGGCGGCCAGGTTCATGCAACCGGTGGTAGGAATGTAGACCACGTCTTCGCACCAGTCGCGAATCTCTTTATCCAGCGATCCGTCTTCCGGGCCGAAGATGTAGAGCGCGCGATCCGGGTGAGTGTATTCCGGCAACGGGCGCGCGCCCTCGACCAGCTCCACGGCGACCGGCACGCAGTTGAGCGGCAGGATCTTCTTCAGGTCGTCGATGCCGATCAGCGGGATGTCGTAGTGCACGCGCTTGGTATCGGTGACGAAGTCGGCGGCGCGCTCATAGCGCTTGCCGGTGTAGAACACCGACGCCACGCCATAACAGCCAGCGGCGCGCATCACCGAACCGACGTTCTCCGGTGATTTGGGGTTATACAAACCAATGCAGCTGTACCGTTTGTCTGCCACGAGCGGGGTGCCTTTCGGGAAAAAAGCGCGATTATACGGGGATTGGGGCAGGGGTGGTCAGTTTGAGATTGGTGGTGTCTGAGCGATTGCTATCGCGAGCAGGCTCGCTCCCACAATTGACCGAGGTGTCCAGACGGACGCAGAACAATGTGGGAGCGAGCCTGCTCGCGAAGGGGCCGGTTCAGGTACCGAAGACTTCAGTCTTCTTTTTTCATGAGGCCCGCCAACGCCGCAAATGGATTATGCGTGGCCTTGGCGATTTTCGGTGTGCTCAACGAGCCTTCGTCGAAATACTGCTGGTCGGTATACCGCGAGTGTTCGTTATCGTGACAGTACAGGCACAACAACTCCCAGTTCGAGCCGTCCTGCGGGTTGTTGTCATGGTTGTGGTCGCGGTGGTGCACGGTCAGTTCGCTCAGGCGCTTGCCGGAGAACTCACGGGCGCAGCGGCCACAGACGTGCGGGTACATCTTCAGGGCTTTGTCGCGGTAGCCCATTTCCTTGTCGCGCTGGTTGTCGGCGAGGATGCGATCCAGCTTCGAAGTGTTGGTCGGGGTGGACGAACTCATGGGTTCACCTTTGTAAAATGACTAATGACGGTATTAAGCGAAGTTTAGCTCAGCCCTTGAGCTTCTCGGCAATCCAGATGGTGTGGCGGGTGCCCTTGTTGCCATGGGCGAAGACCTGCACTTCTTCGGCCTTGAAACCGGCTTTCTTCAGTTTGTCGGAAAAATGCCGGTCAGCGCTGGCCGACCAGACCGCCAGTACACCTTTGGGTCTCAGGGCCTTGGCGCAGGCACTGAGGCCGCCGGCAGAGTACAGCCAGCTGTTGGCTTTCTGAGTCAGGCCTTCGGGGCCGTTGTCGACGTCGAGCATGATCGCATCGAAACCCTGGGGCTCGGCCTGCAGGACTTTGGCCACGTCTTCCATGCGAATCACGGTCCGCGGGTCTTGAAGCGGGTTTCCGGCTTTCTCGCCAAGTGGCCCGCGATTCCATTCCACAACCCCAGGCACTAATTCGGCGACCACTACTTCGGCGGTCTTGCCCAGGTGCTTGAGCGCCGAAGCGAGGGTGAAGCCCATGCCCAGGCCGCCGATGAGCACCCGTGAATTCGGTCGACCGGCGACTTTGCGACACGGGATCTCGGCCAGGGCATCTTCGGAGCCATGCATGCGTGTGTTCATCAATTGTCCGCCATCGCCGCCCTGGATCTTGATGACAAAATCCTCGCCGTATTCGAACAGGCACAGGGCGCCGCCGTTTTCAGGAATGGCGGTGGTGTCCAGCAGAACGAAACGTTTCATGGGGCTCACTTGAAGAAAATTGGCAGAACACGGGAGGGCAAACAGGCGCAGTTGGGAGTAGCCTGTTTATGACGACAAGGTCAACGGAGCCATTGATGAAGCGCACCATTCTAACGGTCATTGCCCTGGCCGCGCTCTCGATAACTGCAGTGCAAGCTCAACAGCTGCAATCGATTCCCGTCAGCCCCGCACCGATACCCGGTTCGCCCGGCACCGCGACGCCCACGCCGTACCCGCAAATCAGCCCGGCGCCTTTGCCTAAAGTCGGCCCCGGCAGTAGCGGTCCGCCGTTGGTGCCCATTGAAATGCCGAGCCCGCCGACCAAGGACCAGCCGATACCGGGCCTTGCGCCCAATCCGCCGAAACCCAAGTCGCCGGGTGGCTAGACCTGCTGCGAAAGCAGTTGGCCGTCAGCCATGCGCAGGCGTTTGGACAGGGATACGGCGAGGGCGCGGATGATCTTGGCGGCGATTTTCGGTGCGTCGTTGAGCATCTTTTCCAGCGAGTCCTTGCCCAGGTTGAGCAACTGGCAGTTGCTTGCGGCCACACAACTGGCCGAGCGCCGTTCGCCGTCGAGTACGGCCATTTCACCGAACGAGCGACCGCTGCGCAACGTGGCGATGGTGACGCGTTGCCCGTCGGCGGTGGTTTTCTGCACGGCCACCTGACCTGTGTGGATGATGCACATGAAGGTGCCGGCATCGCCCTCCTGGAAGATCTCCTCGCCCTGGGCAATGGTGCTGATACTGAAGTAACCGGAAGCCGCGACGAAGTCCGCCGGCAGCAATTGATTGAACAGGCCGCAATCCATCAGCCAGTCGCGAATTTCGTTGTTCAGAAAGGTGGGTTCAGGCATGTCGTCACGGTCTTTAGTGTTGTGTCGGCTTCCTGTGTCCGGAACTATGACCCGCACACCCAGCCAGGTTCCTCAGGCAATGCCCAGAACCTTGAACAAAAATGCATATTCGAGTGCTACGTCACGCAATCCTTGATATCGACCGCTCATCCCGCCATGCCCGGCACCCAGTTCCGTCTTGAGCAGCAGGGGATTGCTGTCGGTCTTGGTCGCGCGCAATTTCGCCACCCACTTGGCGGCTTCCCAATACTGCACACGGCTGTCGTTGTAACCGGCGATCACCAGGGTCGCCGGATAAGCTTGCGCGGTAACGTTTTCGTACGGGGCGTAGGCCTTGATCCGGTCATGGACGTCCGGTTCTTCCGGGTTACCCCACTCGTCGTATTCCGTGACGGTCAATGGCAGGTCAGGGTCGAGCATGGTGTTGAGTACGTCGACGAACGGTACTTCGGCGATGGCGGCGCCAAACAGCTCCGGCCGTTGATTGAGCACCGCGCCGATCAGCAAGCCACCGGCGCTGCCGCCGCTGATCGCCAGCTGCGGTGCAGTGGTGAAGCTCTGGGCGATCAGGTGTTCGGCGCAGGCGATAAAGTCGCTGAAGGTGTTGTGCTTGTGTTCCTGCTTGCCGGCGCGATACCAGGCTTCCCCCAGTTCGCCACCGCCACGCACGTGGGCAATGGCAAAGGCCATGCCGCGATCCAGCAGGCTCAGGCGCGCGTGGGAAAACCACGGGTCGAGGCTTTCGCCATAGGCGCCATAGCCGTAGAGGTACAGCGGTACGGGTTTGCCCAGGTCTGCGCGCTTGATCACCAGGCTGATGGGCACTTGCGTACCGTCCGGCGCAGTGGCCCACAGGCGCTGGCTGACGTAGGCATCGGCATCGAACGGGCCGAGCACCGGAGTTTGCTTGAGCACTTTCTGCTCGCCAGAGGCCAGGTCCAGTTGGCGGATTTGCGCCGGACGGTTCAACGCTTCGTAGCGCAGGCGAATCCGCTCGCTTTCGAATTCCAGGCTGTTCTGCACGTGCAGACTATAGGCCGCATCCGGCAGTTGCACTCGATAAGGCGTCAGGCCCTGTGGGTGCACCTCGATGACCGGCAAGCCGCCGACCCGCAGGCTGAGGGTCATGGCCCCGGTGTTCAGGCTGATGCCGTCGATCATCACCGTGTCGCTGTGGGGGATCAGGTTCTGCCAGTCGGCTTCGGTCGGCGCGGCGCCGGTATCGGTGGCTGTGTACAGGGCGAAATTGATGCCGTCACGGTTGCTGCGAATGAACCAGGTCCATTGACCGTCGAGTACGCCGTGGTCGACGTCGTACTCATGCTCCTCGACCCGTGGCGCGATGCAGGTGAAGGATTGCTGCGGCTGGTTGGCATCGAGGGCCCAGACTTCGCTGGTGGTCTTGCTGCCCACGGACAGCAGCAATTGCTGCTCGGAGCTTGAACGGTAGCAATGCATGAAGAAGCGACCGTCCGGCTCATGGAACACCTCTTGCGCCGCCGTGCCGTCCAGGCGATAGCGATACAGCTTGTGCGGGCGATGGGTGTCGTCCAGTTCACCAAAGAACAGCGTCAGGCTGTCGTTGGCCCAGGTCATGCTGCCGTCGCAGTCTTGGAATTCCAGTTCACTGACACGGCCGTCGGACAGTTCCTTCACGAACAGCGTGTAAATCTCGTCGCCGCTGGAGTCGATGCTGTAGGCCAGACGCTGATGGTCCGGGCTGATGCTGAACGCCCCCAGGGAAAAGAAACCGCCATTGGCCAGCTCGTTGGGGTCCAGCAGCAGTTGTTCGCGGCTTTCGTCGAGGGTCAGGCTGTCGTCGGCCGGACGCGGGCAGCGGTAGTGCCGGGCATACTCGTCGCCCGCCATGGTGCGGGTGTAGTACAGATAGGGTCCCCACGGCGAGGGCAGGGACAAATCGGTCTCGAGAATCCGCCCTTTGATCTCCTCGAACAGGGTTTCACGCAGCCCGGCCTGGTCGGCAGTTTGCGCTTGCTGGTAGCTGTTTTCGGCTTTCAGGTAGTCGAGCACTGCGTCGGTGTCGCGCTCCTGCAGCCAGGCATACGGGTCGGAGCCTTCAGCCTTGTGGGCGATCGGGGCGTCGCAAAAGTTGGCGGATATGGGCATGAAGGGCTCTCGAACAATTTATTGAATAAGGATTGGCGACCTGTAGGAGCTGCCGAAGGCTGCGATCTTTTGATCTTGATTTATTAAGATCAAAAGATCGCAGCCTTCGGCAGCTCCTACATACCGCTTTCGCGAGCAAGCCCGCTCCCCACAGGGGTTGCGCGTTGCTGGCTGGATTTGAGCAGCCTGACGGGCGAAAAGCCGTTATCATAAGCGCCTCTTTGCCTGCCTTGCCATGGACACCATGACCGAGAACGACTATCTGATCGCTTGGGGCCTCTACGCCTTCGCCGCTTTGGGCTGCCTGTTGGTGTGGATGCGCTTGACCCGCTGGATGTGGCGCTGGCTGCGTGAGCCGCTGCGGCTGGCGATGGCCGTGCTGCTGTTCAGCCCGACCATCATCGACCCGGTCAAGGACAAAGTCGCGCCGGCCGTCGCCATTACCGCCCTCGACCTGCTGTTCAAGGTCGGCAACAACGCCTGGCGGGCGATTTCCGATCTGTTCATGTACGGCATGATCGCGTTCGGCCTCTATCTGGTGCTGGTGGCGATCCGTTTCCCTATCGAACGCGCCTCCAACGCCCGCAAGGAGCGTGAGGCTGCCACCAAAGCCGCCGTCCGCGCTGACGAGCCTGAGGACGATCAACCGTTTGGCGGTGCCGGCGATGATCGCTACGGTCGTCCTCCCGTGCCGAGCAGTCCTCAGCGGATGCGAGTCGAACCCCGTCTGTAACCTTGCCCCTGCGATTGAGCGAGAGTCCGAGCATGTGTGAGTTATTGGGCATGAGCGCCAATGTCCCGACCGATATCGTGTTCAGCTTTACCGGGCTGATGCAGCGCGGCGGTCGCACCGGCCCACACCGCGATGGCTGGGGCATTGCCTTCTATGAAGGCCGTGGGCTGCGACTGTTCCAGGACCCGGCGGCAAGCTGCGAGTCGGAAGTCGCGAACCTGGTGCAGCGCTATCCGATCAAGAGCGAAGTGGTGATCGGGCACATCCGCCAGGCCAACGTCGGCAAAGTCTGCCTGTCCAACACGCATCCGTTCGTCCGTGAGCTGTGGGGGCGCAACTGGTGTTTCGCCCATAACGGCCAGTTGGCGGATTTCCAGCCTGCGGCCAGTTTCTATCGCCCCGTGGGTGATACCGATAGCGAAGCGGCCTTCTGCGATTTGCTCAACCGTGTGCGTGCGGCGTTCCCCGAACCGGTCGAGGTCGAAGCGCTGCTGCCGGACCTGGTGGCCGCGTGCGCCGAATACCGCAGCAAAGGCGTATTCAACTGCCTGCTCAGCGATGGCGACTGGTTGTTCTGCTATTGCTCGACCAAACTGGCGCAAATCACCCGTCGCGCACCGTTTGGCCCGGCACGCTTGAAAGATGTCGACGTGATCGTCGACTTTCAGGCCGAAACCACGCCTAACGACGTGGTCACCGTCATCGCCACCGAACCCCTGACCGAAAACGAAACCTGGACCCGTTACGAACCGGGTCAATGGAGCCTGTGGCGGCGCGGCGAATGCGTCAGCCAGGGCAAGACCGAATAAGGACTCCTTGCATGTTGCTCAGTTATCTACGGCTGGTGTTGTTTGCGGCCGGCTTGTTGATCGGTGTACAGGTGCCGGGGTTCATCAGCGATTACGCCAAGCGGGTCGAAGCCCATCTGATCGAGGCGCAAGCCGGGTTGAGCGGGTTCCAGAACACGGCCAATCAGTTTTTCAAGGGTGACATGCAGGCTCTGGTCGCGCATTACCGCGCCAGCGAAGACCCGATCTTCCGCAGCGATGCCGACAGCCTGAGCAACCTGCTGACCCGCCAACTGGCGCTGGACAAGCAGTTCCAGGCGATGCAGGGGCCGTGGTACATCCGCTTCCTGCAAGTGGTGCTGGCTGCCGATCCGGACATCCGCAAGGAAACCTGGAATGGCTACAGCTACCAGATCCTGTTGACGCCCGAAGCGATGAGCTGGGGCATGAGCGGCGCATTGTTGCTGTCGTTGGGCCTCGAATGCCTGTTCCGGCTGATCGACTGGGTGGTGCTGGGCGGCAAGCGTCTGCGCCAGAGCCGGCCGATCGAAGAGCGGGATTTGCGCGGCTTGTAACACCGTCGAGCGTCAAGGAGCCGGCAAGCCGGCTCCTTGCTTGATTACCAATCGATCGAATAGGTCATGCTCAAGGTACGGCCTTCGGCGTTGGGGAATGGCGCTCTGGCGTTGGCCTGGGCGAACAGGTTGACGTACGTGCGGTTGGTCAGGTTGTACACACCGCCTTCCAGGCGACCGACCGGCAAGTACACGGAGCCGAGCAGGTCCACCAACGTATAACCATCGATGTCGCGCCCGTTGTTGTCCTTGGCGGCAGCGTCGTAACTGGACAGGTGCATGCCTTGCAGGCGCAGGGTGTAGTCGTCTTCGGCGTAGCCGACGAACAGCGTGGTTTTGGCCGGTGAAATGCGTGTCGCCGGCAGATCGATCCATTTCCCGTTCTGCTGGGTCTCGCCTTTGGCCCAGGCATAGGTGCCACCCACCGACCAGTGATCGGTCGCGAGGTAGGTCAGGCTGTTTTCGATGCCGCGAACCCGCTCCTTCTGGTTGATCAGACGCAAGACACGGTCATTGGCATCGTAGAACTGAGTCACGTCCGAGGTGTTTTCATAGACGGTGACGTCGGCCTGCCACCGGTCCCAGTTACCGCGCCAGCCCAGCTCGTAGCTGTCGACCTTGATGGCCTGGGCGTTGAGGCTCTGGATGTCGAAGGTGCTGTTCACGTCACGCAAGAAACGCTGGATGTCCGGCAGCGAAAAACCCTGGCTGTAATTGGCGAAGACGTCCTGATGTTCACTCAGGTGATAGACCGCGCCCAGGTTATAGAGCGTCGCGTCGTATTTGAGGGTGTCACCGGGCAGGATGGCGCGTACGCCGGTCTGGACGATCTGACCGTAAGCGATGCTGTCGGAGACCTCGCTTTCGATCCATTCGCGGCGCACACCGCCACGCAAGGTCCAGTCTCCGATGTCCCAGGACATCTGCCCGAACAGCGCCTTGGTGGTGGTTTCGATATCCGGGCCCAACTCGTAAGTGGTGCCGGTCTTGGTGTAGGTCAGCCCATTGAGGGTGTATTGGTCACCGCGCTGGCGGGAGCGTTCGTGATCATAGTCGGCGCCCCAGACCAGGTTGCCAGTGGCGCTGCCGATGGCCGGCAACGGCGTGTCGATGGCCGCACGCAGGCCGTAGACATCCTGCACGCTGTTGTTGTCGGAGATCCCGGCCTTGCCCCGCGACAGGTCCGGGAAGAACAGCGCGTCGGCCCGGCGCCAGTAGCTTTCCAGTTGCAGGCCCTGGCCGTAGAAGTCGTTGTCGGTGTAGTTGAGGTTGGCCGCCTGGTTATGGGTGTAGGGCTGGTCGTCGAGTTTCAGTCCTTTGACCGCCACGGCCTCTTGTCGGTTGTTCGGGTCTTTTGTGTAGCCAGTGTCCTGCTGGTCCTTGTAGTCCTGCAGTGACAGGCTGAGTTTTTTATCGGCATCCAGTTCGTAACCGAAACGACCTTGCAGGTCATAGGTGTCGGTGTCCATGTTGCTGCCCTGGGAGGTGTCCTGAGGGATGCGATTGCCGTTGCCGTCGTACTGATCGTTGCGCTGGGTCAGGTCGGCGGACACGTACCAGTCCAGGGCATCCTTGCGCCCGGTCGCACTCTGAAAAGCCTCGTAGGCGAAACCCTTGCTGTTGAGGTTGTTGCCGGTGGTCAGGCCCAGTTTGCTGCTGTAGGCAAGGTCCTGACCCTGGTTGCGCTTGGTGATGATGTTGATGATGCCGCCCGAAGCACCGGCGCCATAAATGCTGCTGGCGCCGGAAACCACCTCGATGCGTTCGATACTGGCCGGTGCGATGCTGTTGAGCTGGCGGAAGTTGTCACGCGTGGCGTTTTGCGACACGCCGTCGATCAACACCAGCATGTTGCGCCCGCGCAGGGTCTGGCCGAAGTTGCTCATCCCGCCGCTGGACGGCGCCAGGCCGGGAACCAGTTGCCCCAGGATGTCGGAGACTCGGCGCCCGGCGCCACTCTGTTGGCTGATCTGTTGTTCGTCGATCACCTGGACCGAGCCGGGAATCGAGGCAATGGTCGCTTCGCTGCGCGTCGCGGAAACGACGGTGGCTTGCATGTTCAATGTGCCGGGTTGCTGGTCGGTGTCCTCGGCCCAGGTTTGGGCGCTGAAGGAGCCGAGCAGCGGAATCATCAAGGAAAGTTTGGTTCGGGTCATGAGTTGGTCTTTTTTTTAGTCGTGATAAGTGTGGGTAGACAAGATTGCGGGGGCCGGTGTGGAGGTGAATGAGCGCACCCAGCGGATCCCGATGGCGGCCAGTGCGTAGGTCAACGCCACCAGCCAGAAACTGTGGGCCAGCCCGACCAGCCCCATGCCGATCCCGCCGAGGACGGCACCGAGCAGAGCGCCAGCCTTGGCCGCGCTGTTGCCCAGGCCGAGGGCAAAACCCTGCTGGCTTGAAGACACGGTGTTGGCGATCAGCGCATAGGCGACGGGGAGCAGCGCGCCTTGCCAGATGCCCCAGACCAACCGGCTGACGAGAAAACCCAGCCATTCGCTGGCCAGTGCCGTGGCCGCGAGCGTCAGGGCGCAGAGCCAGGCAACGCCTTCGATGACGCGCAGGGTGTAAGCCGGCTGCCAGCGGTCGAACAGACGCCCCCACAGGGGAGCGGAGATGGCCAGGGTCGCGGCGCTCGCCGCGTAAGTCGCACCGATCAGCCAGCCCGGCGCATGCAGAATGTCGGCGACATACAGGGCGTAGAAGGGTTGCGGCATCATCTTCGCGGCTTGAATCAATACGATCACCAACAGGATTCCACCGAGCCAGCCTTTAGGCAGGGCCACCGGTGCAACCGGTTTCTTCGTCGAGGCTCGCGCCTTGTCGGCCGGCAGGAATAAACTCCCCAGTGCGCACAGCAGGCAAATCGCCGTCGCGCCATAACAGAGCAGGGCAAACCCCGAGATGTCCATCAGCCAGCCGCCCAATACCGGGCCGATCAACGAGCCGACGGCGGTCGCCGATTGCAGACGGGCCAGGGTGTGACCGCGCCGGGAGCTGTCGCAGCAGGCCAGGGCATAGGCTTGCGCGGCGGCGATAAACCCGGCCAATGCGCCTTGCATCACGCGAATGCCCACCAGCAGCCACGGATCGAGGGTAATCGCCGCCAGCCCCTGGCACAGCGCAAGTGCCAGCAACGCCCGAACGATCATCGGCTTGTGCCCGGTGCGATCACCCAACCGTCCCCACGCCGGCGTCAGCAGCATGGCCGCCAGCATCGGGCCGGCATAGACCAGCGCCGATAGCAGTGCGGTGTAGCCAGCGCCCTCTGGCCCAAGCAGATGCTGGATCTGCAAGGGCCAGAACGGGCCGCTCATTTCCATGGCGCCCATGGAGACAAACTGGATGACGATCAGCAGTCGCAACGCACGACCATCAGCGAGCATCGGCGTTGGTTCGCAGCGGATTACTCAGGCGTCCGACGATGTCGGCGTGGCTGTCGTGCAAGCGCATGCGCATGAACGATTTGGCCGGCCAATCCTGCTCCAGCAGGGCCTGACGCTCGCTTTCCCAGCGTCCCGGTTCGACGTGCTCGCGCACGCTCTCGAAGCACTGTTCAACGTGCGTGGCCAAGCGCTCCCAAAGGCTGTTTTCCGGCACATTCCAGTGGCGGGCGCAGAGCAACGTCAACTCACCGAGGTGGCACATGAACGTGGTGTGCAGGAGCTTGTCGCGAACAAAACCGGCGTCGTCGTACAGGGTCATTTTCGGATCGTGCAGCTGGATATCCAGACCCTTGGCGTGCAGGGTTTTGCGATCGATGCGAATGTCGCCGAAGTCACGCAGCAGCAACCGATTCAACTGCCCGTCAGCGCCCATCACCATGAAGCTGTTTTGCTGGTGCGCTTCGAACGCCACGCCATACATCAGGTAGATGCCCAGCAGGCTCGGGACGGCAATCGACAGGTAATCGTCGAAGAACGCCAGCATGGCGTCGCTGTCGTCACGGCCCTGAGCCAGTTGCACCCAGTCACGCAGCAACGGTTGTTCGAATTCGTTGACGGCGAACAGGCTGCCGACCGGCACGGCCAGTTCGCCTTCTTGCAGCAGGGTCAGCGGGTTGTCGCGGTACAACACGGCGGCATGCCGGGACCGTTCGTCATTGGCCGGTTGTGGCGCGTAGTGTACGCCGATGCGTTCCGGCACGATGTTCAGCAGGCGCTGAATCTGCGGTTCGTGATCGAGAATCTGCAGTAGCAGTTGGCTGATGCGCGGTCCCATCCGGGCCGAGCGCGGCGACACGGTGCGCTGCACGCTGGTCAGGCGCAGGGCCACCGGCAACTTGACCATCGGCGCAACGCGGCTGGCCTCTGGTACGACGGTGCGGAAGGACATGGTCGGATGGCCAGTGAAGGCAACGATGTCGGTGATGATCAGCAGGTTGTCGGCGATCTCGCCGGCGAACGAATTGGGCAGCTCTTCATTGACTTGCCATGGGTGCGACGGCAGCGGGAGGTAGTCCGTTGCCTCCAGGCCCCGTTGCTGCAAATGCTGCCGCAATTGTTCGGCGGCCTGCGGGAAGTGGCCTTGCCACCAGTCCCAGTAATCGGCAGTGCCGGCCAGTGATTCGACGTGGGTGTACTGACGGTGCAGGGCGCACAGCACAATCGGAAAACTCGCTTCGAATTCCGGCGAGAAAGCGATGACCTGCGCAGCGCTCAAGCCCAGTTTGGTCTTGTAGTTAGGATGCCAGGGGTGGCCGAGCGTGCCCCACTGTTCGAGCAATGACGTCGGGTTCTGGTGGTCGGGGCTGGCTTTGAGCCAGGCGAACAGATTGTCGTTGTGCTCGCTGTCGATCTGCTCTCTCAGGCGCTCGGTCCATCCACGGTGGAACGCCAGGCACAGGGTGTCGTTGCTGTAGCTATCGTCCAGCTCGCGGGCCAGACGTTCCAGTACTTGCGGGGAGGCGGGCGGGTTGAGCTGAGTGCTGAGGTGGGCGAGCAGTTCGCTGGGCAACTGGATTTTATGTGGCAGGCTGTCGGGGGTGTGCAGGACGATGCTGCCACGCACGTCCCAGCTGTTCATTCTTCCGCCCCTCAGGTGGTCGAAGCAAAGTTGCGCACTGTCGCCAAGCGGCAGCCAGCAACGACTGTTGTCGTCGTACTCGCAGGCGTCGGGGTTGATCAGACCTTCGCGAAACAGCGCCTGGATCAGGCGTTGGAAGCAGCGCTGGGCGGCGGGCTCCAGGGCATTGCTCAAATGGTCGAGGGTGATGCGGTGGGACTGGAAGGCAGGAGTGCCGAGGGCTTCGCTCCAGTTTGAGAGCAATTGCTGCTGTTTTTGCGTGTAAGCGCGCATCGGGTCCGACTCCTTCTGGACGGTGGTTTAACTGAATGCGCGCAGAGAATACATTTTTCAAATTATAATGCAAATGATAGCAATTCCTACTTGTAGTGTGGAAAACTCCTTTTCAGAGGCCAGCCAGGGGTTTGCTCAAGACCATGTAGCGCTCTCCCACCTTCCGCGCATACTCCTCCAGCACCTGCTGACACAAGGCCACAATTTCCTCGACCCACTCAACACCCACCCGCCACGACACCACCACCTGCAAGTCGGGTGGTCGCTGATCGATATCCAGCAAGGTCAATTCGCCACGCGCCAGTTCCTCGGCCACCAGCACCGGCGGCAACGCGCCGATGCCAAAGCCATCGCGCAGCAGCCGGGTAATGGCCGACACCGAGTTCACGCAGTTCAACCGTGGCATCATCACGCCATTGGCCTGCATCAGGGCGAGCACTTCCTGATGCGGGTGGGAGTTTTTCGAGTAGGTGATGATCCGCTCTTTCGCCAGATCGGCGACGCCTGAATACTCACGGTTGTACAGGGAGTTGCTCGCGACAATCCAGCCCATGGGGTGGCTGGCCAGTTCCAGGCTGCGCACGCTTTCCTGGCGCAGCAGGTCGGTTTGCAGAATCACATCGAGAAAGCCTTTTTGCAGCTGATCGCAGAGGTTGAGCGAGGTATCGGCCACCAGCTCGATTTCCACCAGCGGGTAGTGATCAGTCATCTGCGCCACCAACGGGCTGAGCCAGGTGTGGATCACCGTATCCATCACGCCGATGCGCACCCGTCCGGCCTTGCTCGATCGGGTCTCGATCGACTGCTTGAGTGCCTGCATGGTGTCCATCATCTGCTCGGCGTAATCGAGCACTTTGAGGCCTTCGGGCGTCAGGCTCACGCCGCGCGAATCCCGCAGAAACAGCTTTACCCCGAGCTCGCCTTCAAGCACCGCAATTCGGCTGGAGATCGAGGCCTGGGTGGTGAAGAGCTTGTCGGCGGTCAGGCGAAAACTCTTGAGTCGGGCGACCCAGACGAAAGTCTCGAGAAACTTCAGGTTCATGGGATAAAGATTTCTTATGTCTAAGGCGGGTTTTTATTAGTTGGACGCAGCAGGGACGCGCGTCCAAGAATCGACGCATCCGGTTCCCCACGATAGGCGTCGTCGGGGCTCAGAACAATACCAATAAAATCAGCGCGGAGATTTGCCATGAGTGCGCCCGACACCCCCTTCATCCCGAAAGTCTCGGCCCGTCCGGGACCTTTCGACTGGTATCGCAACATCAATCAGCAGGAACGCCGCACCTTCTGGAGCTGCAAGATCGGCTATGGCCTGGACGGTATGGACACCCAGATGCTCAGCTTCGTGGTGCCGACCCTGATTGCCATGTGGGGCATCACCACCGGCCAGGCCGGGCTGATTCATACCAGCACCCTGATCGCTTCGGCCATCGGTGGCTGGGTGGCGGGGATTCTCTCCGACCGCATTGGTCGTGTGCGCACCTTGCAACTGACGGTGCTGTGGTTTGCCTTCTTCACCTTCCTCTGCGGCTTTGCCCAGAGCTACGAGCAACTGCTGATTGCACGGACCTTGATGGGCTTCGGTTTCGGCGGTGAGTGGACGGCCGGCGCGGTGCTGATCGGCGAAGTGATCCGTGCTCAGGACCGCGGCAAGGCAGTGGGCATGGTGCAGTCCGGCTGGGCGCTGGGTTGGGGGCTGACGGCGATTCTGTATGCGCTGCTGTTCTCGGTGTTGCCACCGGAAGACGCCTGGCGTGCGCTGTTCATCCTCGGCATCGTGCCGGCGATCTTCGTGATTTTCGTCCGCCGTCTGGTCAAGGACCCGGAAATCTATCGTGAAGCCAAAGCGAAACAGGAGCCGGGCAACCCGTCGAAGTTCTACGAGATCTTCGCCCCCGGCATGCTCTTCACCACGATTCGCGCTTCGTTGCTGACCACCGGTGCGCTGGGCGGTTACTACGCGATCACGTCCTGGCTACCGACTTTTCTGAAGAACGAACGCGGTTTGAGCGTACTCAATACCAGCGGTTATCTGGCAATGGTGATCATCGGTTCCTACGTGGGTTATGTCATCAGCGCCTATTTGACCGACATCCTGGGGCGTAAAAAGAACTTCATCCTGTTCGCCGTGGGCTCGTTCACCATTGTGTTGCTGTACACCCAACTGCCGGTCAGCAACGGCGTGATGCTGTGGCTGGGCTTCCCGCTGGGTTTCTTCGCCTCGGGGATCTTCAGCGGCATGGGCGCATTCCTGACCGAGTTGTTCCCTACACGCATTCGCGGTTCGGGCCAGGGTTTTTGCTACAACATCGGCCGGGCGCTGGCGGCGTTGTTCCCGCTGCTGATCGGCCTGCTCAGCCAGACCGTGCCGCTGAGTGTGGGCATTGGTGCCTTTGCGGCGGTTTCCTACGGAGTGGTGATCCTCGCGGCCCTGAGCCTGCCGGAAACCCGTGGCAAGCAACTCGACGCCCGGTAACTGATAACCTGCGGGCTTGTCTTACAGATATGTCCCGCAGCTAAAAAGATTAATGCCTACAGGAGTGTTCAGCGTGAGCCGCCTGCTATTGAACTGCGACATCGGCGAGAGTTTCGGCAACTGGACCATGGGTCTGGACGCAGAAATCATGCCCTTTATCGATTGCGCCAACATTGCCTGCGGTTTTCACGCCGGCGACCCGAGCGTCATGCGCAAGACCGTCAGCCTGGCCCTCAGCCACGGTGTGCAAGTTGGCGCGCATCCGGCCTATCAGGACCTGGTGGGGTTCGGCCGTCGCTCCATGGCGTATGCCACCCAGGAGCTTCAAGACATTCTGCATTACCAGATCGGCGCCCTCGACGGTATCTGCCAGGCCCAGGGTGGTCGGGTCAGTTACGTCAAACCCCATGGCGCGATGTACAACGACATGATGGCCAACCCGGCGCAGTTGCGCGCCGTGCTGCAAGCGGTGGCGTCCTATGACCGCAACCTGCCGCTGATGTTGATGGCAACCCGCGACAACAGCGCCGCCCAACAACTGGGTGATGAATACGGCGTGACGCTGTGGTTCGAGGCCTTCGCCGACCGCGTCTACGACAGCGCCGGCAGGCTGGTGTCGCGACAACTGCCGGGAGCGGTGCATCACGACCCGCAAACAATTATCGAGCAAGCGCTGACCATTGCCCGTGGTGACAACCTGACCGCCAGCGACGGCAGCGCCCTGTATTTGCGGGCCGACACCCTCTGCGTGCACGGCGACAACGCCAGTTCGGTCGCTGCCGTGCAACGCATCCGTGAAGCCTTGAACCGGCAGAGCGCGTCATGAAACTGCGGGTGGAAGTGGTGGCGCTGGATTGCCTGATGGTGCGCCTGTTCGATGAAATTGCCGAAACCAACATGCCGTGGATGCTGGCGGCCAGTGAAAGTCTGCGGGCGGCGTTCGCCGGGCATCTGATTGATCTGGTGCCGTCCTACACCACCTTGATGGTGCATTACGACTTGACCGCGCTGAATCCCGCCCGGGCCCGGGAGTTGATTGCCCAGGCGCTGATCGATCTGTCGCCCAACGCTCATGCCAGCGGTAAATGTCATGTGTTGCCGGTGTGGTACGACTTGAGCGTCGGACCGGAGCTGAACCTGTTGTCGCAACGCAGCGGGTTGGCGGTGGAGGAGGTGATCCGTCGTCACAGCGAGCGTGAATATCAGGTGTTCGCCCTGGGCTTTGCGCCGGGCTTCGCCTTCATGGGGCTGGTGGAAGAGATACTTGCCACGCCGCGTCTGAACACGCCACGCAAGAAAGTCGCGGCCGGCAGTGTCGGCATCGCCGAACGGCAGACGGCGGCTTACCCGGTGGTGTCGCCGGGCGGCTGGAACCTGATTGGCCGCACGCCGGCCAAACTGTTCGATCGCCACCGTGACGGCTACAGCCTGATGCAACCCGGTGACACCGTACGGTTCGAAGCGATCGGCCATGCCGAGTTCATTAACCTGGGCGGTGACGACACGCCACTGGAGGCCCGGGCATGAGTCGTCTGGCGATTGAAGCGAGTACGCCGCTGTGCCTGTTGCAGGATGCCGGTCGATTCGGCGTGCGGCATCTGGGCGTGACCCAGGGCGGAGCGGCCGATTGGCGTTCGATGTCCTGGGCCAACTGGCTGCTGGGCAACGGGCTGGATGCGACGGTGATTGAAATCACCCTCGGCGGATTCACCGTGGTGGCCGAGGAAGACTGCGTGCTGGCCTTGGCCGGAGCGGATCTGGGCGCGCTGGTGGACGGCGAGGCACTGGCACCGTGGCGCAGTTTCAGGCTGCACAAAGGTCAGCGTTTGCAATTCACTCGGCCGTTGCTCGGCGCCCGGGCCTATCTGGCGGCGCCGGGTGGGTTTGATGCACCGAAAGTGCTGGGCAGCAGCGCGACGGTGGTCCGTGAGGAACTCGGCGGCCTGGACGGTATGGGCCATGCGCTGGGTAAGGGCGCGTCATTGAGCTATTCCGGCAACTCGGTGATGTTGCTGCGCGAAATGACCGCAGACCAGCGGCCGGACTTGAACCTTGATGCCCCGTTGGACCTGGTCCTCGGTGCACAGATCGGTGAGTTCAGCGGGCAGAGCCTGTTCGACGCGTTCAATAGCGTGTGGAGCCTCGACAGCCGGGCCGACCGCATGGGCATTCGCCTGTTGGGTACGGCGCTGCAGTACCAGGGCAAACCGATGATTTCCGAAGGCATTCCGTTGGGGGCCGTGCAGGTACCGCCCGACGGGCAGCCGATCGTGTTACTCAATGATCGGCAGACCATTGGTGGTTACCCGCGTCTGGGAGCGTTGACGCCGTTGACGCTGGCGCGATTGGCGCAGTGTTTGCCAGGGGCGCGGGTGCGGTTGCGGCCGGTGGTGCAGGAGGTTGCGCACCGGGAGCATGTCGAATATTTGCTCCGTTTTACAGTTTGAAGATCAAAAGATCGCAGCCTGCGGCAGCTCCTACACCGATCTCTGTAGGAGCTGCCGCAGGCTGCGATCTTTCAGGGCCGTCACGCGGTCATTTGGACAAAAACCGCATCCCTTCCTCCAACCCGCGAAGGGTCAACGGATACATCTGGCCCTCGATCAAATCGCGCACGATGTTGGTCGAGGAGGTATAGCCCCAGGTGTCCTTCGGGTACGGGTTGATCCAGATGAGCTTCTTGTACTTCTCCTTGAACCGCTGCATCCACACGTAACCGGCTTCTTCGTTCCAATGCTCGACGCTGCCGCCCGGCTGGGTGATTTCGTAGGGCGCCATGGCGGCGTCGCCGATGAAGATCACTTTGTAGTCGGCGCCGTACTTGTGCAGCAGGTCCATGGTCGAGGTGCGCTCGGAAGTGCGGCGCATGTTGTTCTTCCACACCGATTCATAAATGAAGTTGTGGAAATAGAAGTACTCCAGGTGCTTGAACTCGGTCTTGCAGGCCGAGAACAGCTCCTCGCAAATCTTCACGTGGGCGTCCATCGAGCCGCCGATGTCAAACAGCAGCAACAGCTTGACGGTGTTGCGCCGCTCCGGCCGCATCTGGATGTTCAGCAACCCGGCATCCCTGGCGGTGTGGTCGATGGTGCCATCGATGTCCAGTTCTTCCGCCGCGCCCTGACGGGCGAATTTGCGCAAGCGGCGCAGGGCGACCTTGATGTTGCGCGTACCCAGCTCGACCGAGTCGTCGAGGTTCTTGTATTCGCGCTGGTCCCAGACCTTGGCCGCCTTGCCCTGGCGCTTGCCGGCATCGCCGACCCGAATGCCTTCCGGGTTGAAACCGCCGGAACCGAACGGGCTGGTGCCCCCGGTGCCGATCCACTTGTTGCCGCCGGCGTGGCGTTCCTTCTGTTCTTCGAGGCGTTTCTTGAACTCTTCGATCAGCTTGTCGAGGCCACCGAGGGACTGGATCGCCGCCCGCTCTTCATCGGTCAGCGAGCGTTCGAACTCCTTGCGCAGCCAGTCTTCGGGGATCAATGCCTGAAGATGATCGTCGAGCTTTTCCAGGCCATTGAAGTAGGCACCGAACGCCCGGTCGAATTTGTCGAAATGCTTTTCATCCTTTACCAGGATCGTCCTCGACAGGTAATAGAACTCGTCCATGTCGGCGAAGGTCACGCGCTGTTTCAGCGCGTTGATCAGGTCCAGCAGTTCACGCACCGAGACCGGCACCTTGGCTGCGCGCATTTCATTGAACAGGTTGAGCAACATGGCATCAGCCTCTTAGCGGGTGCCGCGACGGCTCATGAACGCCAGACGCTCCAGCAATTGCACGTCCTGTTCGTTTTTCACCAAAGCACCGGCCAGCGGCGGGATGGCCTTGGTCGGATCGCGCTCGCGCAGCACCGCTTCGCCGATGTTGTCGGCCATCAGCAGCTTCAACCAGTCCACCAGCTCGGAGGTCGAAGGCTTCTTCTTCAGGCCCGGCACTTTGCGCACGTCGAAGAACACGTCCAGCGCTTCGCTGACCAGGTCTTTCTTGATGTCCGGGTAGTGCACGTCGACGATCCGCTGCATGGTCACGCGGTCGGGGAAGGCGATGTAGTGGAAGAAGCAGCGACGCAGGAAGGCGTCCGGCAGCTCTTTCTCGTTGTTGGAGGTAATGATGATGATCGGGCGCTTCTTGGCCTTGATGGTCTCGTCGATCTCGTAAACGTAGAACTCCATCTTGTCGAGTTCTTGCAGCAGGTCGTTGGGGAATTCGATGTCGGCCTTGTCGATTTCATCGATCAGCAGGATGACCCGCTCTTCGGATTCGAAGGCTTCCCAGAGCTTGCCCTTTTTCAGGTAGTTGCGAACGTCGTGGACCTTTTCCGTGCCGAGCTGCGAATCGCGCAGGCGGCTGACCGCGTCGTACTCATAGAGGCCCTGGTGAGCCTTGGTGGTGGATTTGATGTGCCAGGTGATCAGCTTGGCGCCAAAGGATTCGGCCAGTTGCTCGGCGAGCATGGTCTTGCCGGTGCCCGGTTCGCCCTTGACCAGCAACGGCCGTTCCAGGGTGATGGCGGCGTTGATCGCCAGCTTCAGGTCATCGGTGGCGACGTAGGCCTGGGTGCCTTCGAACTTCATCTGCTAATCCTCGAACGGTAACGCCGACCTGTACGAGGCAGGGCGGGGGCGCAATAAAAGAGTCAGCCCCGACTATAACGCGGTGCCCGGTCGACTGTGAACGCAGACGGCTTATTCAGTCTCTGAATGGAGCGTCACATCTTGACTCGGTCTCGGTTGCTGGCCAGTATGGAGATATCGCCATTTTGGCGATAGCATGTCGGTCATGTCTACTAAATACCGATTTCGAGATACGTATCGCATTCAGTTGCGCGAAAAGGATCATCCACCGCCACACGTTCATCTGACGGGTGGCGGGCTGGACGTCATGCTGAGCCTGGAAACTGTCGAAGTGATGGTGGGCAAGGCGCCGCCGCTGATCATCAAGGAGGCGCTGGAGTGGGTCAGGGCTCATCAGGCGTAATTGCTGGAGGATTGGAAACGATGCTACCCATGAAACGACCACGGCTATCGGCAGTGCAAGCGTTGCCGGATTATCGTTTGGCACTGACGTTTATCGATGGGCAGCAACTGATGCTCGATTTGAGCCGCGACCTGCATGCCTATCCAGGCCTGCAACCTTTGCAGGGAGTCGCTTTTGAATATGCAGCGTTGGGTGATGATGGCTGGAGTGTCGAATGGCCTGAACTCGATATCCAGATGGGTGCAGATACCCTCTACCTGGATGCCCTGGCGCAAAATGCAGCCGACGAAAACACCCGGATCTTTATCGATTGGCGTGCTCGCACCGGGTTACCGCTCAATCAGGCCGCTGAAGCGCTGGGGGTCAGTACCCGCAGCATCACCCGATACAGCAGTGGCCGAGAAGCGGTGCCGCGATCGTTAGCCTTGGCCTGCCTGGGTTGGGATTTCCTGCAACAGCAATCGAATTCGTCCCGTGCGGCGCAGGATACTGGCCGGTACATCGTCACGCGCAAAAGTTAGCCTGCATACAGCTTGAGCCGTTCATATCGCGCATTGAACGCAGGGATGAAACCGTTGCGTAAAATCTGCAAAAAAGCCTGGAGCGCGGTTGTGTTCATGTTCGCTGGTGGTTTGGAATCGAGTGATAAATCTCTGGCAATCCAAAGCCACTGGCTGCACTGATAAGCGGGCGTTCAGCCCGACTGGACGCCTGCGGGCAAGAGGCTTACCTTGATGCCCTATTTCAATGCTGTCGTTAAGGACCCAGCCATGAGCCGCATTTTCGTTGACAACGCCCACTCCATCGGCAACACGCCGCTGGTGCAGATCAATCGCATTGCGCCACGTGGTGTGACCATCCTGGCCAAGATCGAAGGGCGCAACCCGGGTTACTCGGTCAAGTGCCGGATCGGCGCGAACATGATCTGGGATGCCGAGAGCAGCGGAAAACTCAAGCCGGGCATGACCATCGTCGAACCCACCTCCGGCAATACCGGCATCGGCCTGGCCTTTGTGGCCGCCGCCCGTGGCTACAAGCTGATGCTGACCATGCCGTCGTCCATGAGTATCGAACGCCGCAAGGTGCTCAAGGCACTGGGTGCCGAACTGGTGTTGACCGAGCCGGCCAAAGGCATGAAGGGCGCCATCGAGAAAGCCGGTGAAATTGTTGCCAGCGACCCGTCGAAGTACTTCATGCCAGCGCAATTCGACAACCCGGCCAACCCGGCCATCCACGAAAAAACCACGGGTCCGGAAATCTGGAACGATACCGACGGCGCGGTCGATGTGCTGGTGGCAGGCGTCGGAACCGGTGGAACCATCACCGGAGTTTCACGATATATCAAGAATACCCAGGGCAAGCCGATACTCTCGGTGGCGGTGGAGCCGGCGGTGTCACCGGTGATCACTCAGGCCCTGGCTGGTGAAGAGATCAAGCCGAGCCCGCACAAGATCCAGGGCATCGGTGCCGGTTTTGTGCCGAAGAACCTCGATTTGTCGATCGTCGATCGAGTGGAGTTGGTCAGTGACGAAGAGTCCAAGGCCATGGCCTTGCGTTTGATGCAGGAAGAGGGAATCTTGTGCGGGATTTCCTGCGGTGCCGCCATGGCGGTGGCCGTTCGGCTGGCCGAGACCCCGGAAATGCAGGGTAAGACCATCGTCGTCATCTTGCCGGATTCCGGTGAACGTTATCTGTCGAGCATGCTGTTCAGTGATCTGTTTACCGAACAGGAGAATCAGCAGTAAGCGCTAAGCATTCGCGGAGCGTGGCTGGTGGTGATGATTGAGGCGTTATCACGGGCTGCGATCTATTGATCGGGTCCGGTTGATGATGGATTTGCATCAGCCAATGTTCAGGCATCTCATGCTAAGAAATGCTTTGTTGCACATTCATTAATAATGAATGTTGAAAAGTGCAGGTTTTTCGCCGGATCGGTAGTGTTTATCATGCCAGCAGCCACGTCGGGCAATGGACGTGGCGCAGTGTCGCTTATCTTCAAAGGAGTTGTTGATGACCTTATCGTTTGCCGCGAAGGCCTCGTTGTTGTTGCTGTTTCTCGGCAGCACCCTCTATGTGCATTTGCGTGGCAAGGCACGTCTGCCGGTGTTGCGCCAGTTCGTTAACCATTCGGCACTGTTCGCACCCTATAACGCCTTGATGTACCTGTTTTCCAGTGTGCCCTCGAAACCGTATCTGGATCGCAGCAAGTTCCCGGAACTGGATGTGCTCAGGGACAACTGGGAAGTGATTCGCGATGAAGCGATGCACTTGTTCGACGAGGGCTATATCCGTGCGGCGGCAAAGAACAACGACGCCGGTTTTGGCTCGTTCTTCAAGAAGGGCTGGAAGCGTTTCTACCTCAAGTGGTATGACAAACCGCTGCCGTCTGCCGAAACCTTGTGTCCGAGAACCGTGGAACTGGTCAGCAGCATTCCCAATGTCAAGGGCGCCATGTTTGCGCTGCTGCCGGGCGGCAGCCACCTCAACCCGCATCGCGATCCGTTTGCCGGTTCCCTGCGTTATCACCTGGGGCTGTCGACACCGAACTCCGACGATTGCCGCATCTTTGTCGACGGTCAGGTTTACGCCTGGCGCGATGGGGAAGACGTGATGTTCGACGAAACCTACGTGCACTGGGTCAAGAATGAAACGCAAAAGACCCGCGTCATCCTGTTCTGCGATATCGAGCGTCCACTGAGCAACCGCCTCATGACCCGCATCAATCGCAGTATCAGCGCATGGCTGGGGCGCGCCACCGCCCCTCAGAATCTGGACGACGAACGTGTGGGCGGGATCAACAAGGTCTACGCCTGGAGCAAGAACTCCAGCGATAAATTCAGTGGTGTGGTCAAACAATGGAAGCGGCGCAATCCCAAGGCCTACCGTGTACTACGCCCGGTACTGGCGGTGATGGTGCTGACGTTGTTGGGGTATTGGTTGTTTGGCTGAAGCCGGATACAGAACAGAAAAACCGCTCGTTGTGAGCGGTTTTTTTATTTCCGGGGAATCCCGGGCAACCTCTCCAACCGCACAATGCTGATTCTGTGCCATCTGTCATTACTGGTCTTTTGACCGAGTCGTTGCAATCCATGTCATACGCTGGTTATAGTCGGCGCACGGTGAGTTTCGGACTCACTTTTTTATCCCTCGAGCAAAGATCAGCCCAATGCCTGCATCCCTCATCAACGCGGTAGTCGATTCAGCGGTCAACGCTGGCGTCGTGCTGTGCGGGAATCAGCAGCCCGGGCAGATCAGTCAATACCCCCCACCTGTCAGTAGCACGCTGGTGTGCGCAGTCGCATCACCGCCAGGCGTTGGCATTTCGGGCTGATCAGCTGCCTTCTGCTGTTCCCATGCCCGTCTGAAAAAGCGCCCGCCTGAAAAACTACTGGATTTCAGCTTCGGCTGAGTTGGCTTTTTGCCTGACTACAGGTGGTATTCATGTTTGTCCTTTCGAAAAAGTCCGCGCTCGCGGCGGCGTCCACGAGCCTGTTCGTTCTGCTGTGGAGCAGCGGGGCGATTTTCTCCAAATGGGGGCTGGCTCACGCGTCGCCCTTCGCCTTCCTGATGTTTCGTTTCGTCATTGCCCTATGCGGCCTGGTGCTGCTGGTGCCGTTGCTCAAGCTGAAGTTGCCCAAGGGCGGCAAACCGATGCTGTATGCGATGGCCACCGGCGTGGTGTTGTTGGGGGCGTATCAGATTTTCTATCTGCTGGCCCTGGACCTTAAAGTCACGCCCGGGGTGATGGCGACCATCATGGGCGTGCAGCCGATCCTCACCGTGGTGCTGATGGAGCGTCAGCGTTCCTGGAGCCGCATGTTCGGACTGGCCCTGGGGCTGACCGGGTTGATCATGGTGGTCTATCAGGGCATCGGTCTGGCCGGGATGTCGCTGGCCGGGATGCTTTTCGGTCTGCTGGCGCTGGCGAGCATGACGTTCGGTTCGATCATGCAGAAATGCATTACCGACAATCCCCTCGGCACGCTGCCGGTGCAGTACCTCGCGGGGCTATTGTTGTGCGCAGTGTTCGTACCCTTCCAGCCGTTTCACTTCGAACACGGCAGCGGTTTCATCCTGCCGGTGCTATGGATGGGGCTGGTGGTATCGGTGCTGGCGACGCTGTTGCTGTATCGCTTGATCGCCCGAGGCAATCTGGTGAACGTCACCAGCCTGTTTTACCTGGTGCCGGCGGTAACGGCGGTGATGGACTATCTGATCTTCGGCAATCGCCTGGCGATGTTGAGCCTGTTCGGCATGCTGTTGATCATCGTCGGTCTGGTGTTCGTGTTCCGTAAAACCGCGTAATTGCGTGCAAACCCGATAAGGCCTGGAGCATTGCTCCGGGTCTGTGGATTTTTGGCGTCTGATCAGCCGACTTGCCCGCGAAGGCGTCATCCGCAACGCAACAATTCTACTGGTCAGCCACCAAACCCGTTTTCACAGCAGCCGGCTTCAACACCAACCACAACGCCAGCGCAATCAACAACCCGCCATACAGATGCGCCATCGATAAGGGTTCATCGAGAAACATCGCACCCCATAACACCCCGAATGGCGGGATCATGAAGGTCACGGTCGACGACTTTACCGGGCCGATCGAACTGAGCAACCGGAAGTAGATGATGTAGGCAAACGCGGTACACGCCAGCCCCAACCCCAACAGTGACAACCAGACCTTCCAGCCGCCCCAGCTTTCCGGTGGCTGGCTGATCACGCTGTAGCCGAACAACGGCAATATGAACAGGGTCGCTCCCAGCATGCTGCCCAACGCCGACAGTCGACTGTCGAGCCCACCGGCCTGATCGAGCCAGCGCCGGGCGAGAAACCCGGCGAAGCCATAACAGGTGGTGGCGAGCAGGCAGGCGAGGGCGCCCATCAGCAGTTGCATGTCGAACGCCACGGGACCGGCGCGGGTCAGGACGCCGACGCCAAGCAGTCCGAGGAATACTCCGCCGAGCTTGGCGGCGCTGAGTCTTTCATGGAAGAACAAGCCGCCGATCAGCACACCCATCAACGGCGTGGTGGCGTTGAAAATCGCCGAGTAACCGGCCGGCAGCACTTGCGCCGCGACCGAGTAGAGCGTCGCCGGGATGCCGGAGTTGATCACCCCGAGCAGCATCACGGTCTTGAGTTTGCCTTTGAAATCCCAGCTGATGCGCATCAGGCCAAGCATCACCAACAGTCCGACCGCGGCAATCGACACACGGAAAAACGCCGTGGGAAGGGTGCCGATCACCGGAGCGATGATGCGCATGAACAGAAAACTCGCACCCCAAATGGCCGCCAGTGACAGTAAACGGAAAATATCGACGGGGTTCACAGCGCGTTCCTTCCTTGATGGAGGGGCGAAAGTGTTGCTGAGCGTGTGGTCGATGGCAACCGAAAACCGGACATTCAATTCGCCCGGAAAATTACGCTTCTCCTGCACCCGGTTCACTGGCTAAGCTCAAGCCTCCCGAATTCCCGCAGAGGTCTCACCATGCCGCAGCAATGGCCAGCCGCCGACATCGCCCGCTTGATCCTCGATGGCTTTGACGATTACCGCGAGCATTTCCGGCAGATCACCGACGGCGCCCGGGCCCGCTTCGAACAGGCCCGGTGGCAAGAGACGCAATCGGCGTCGGCGGCGCGGATCAATCTGTACGAAGAAAAAGTCGGTGAAACCGTGGAACGACTGCGCACCGCGTTTGACCCAGGCACCCTGGACGTCAGCTGCTGGCCGCTGGTCAAAAGCGCCTACATCAGCCTGATCGACCTGCGCTTCGACGACGAACTGTCCGAGACCTGGTACAACTCGATCTTCTGCGGGCTGTTCAGCCATGACCTGATCAGCGATGGCTGCATGTTCATCCACACCACCCGGCCGAGCCTGCGCCGTGCCCGGGCCGCGCAAACCCGCACCTACAAGCCGCAAGGACAGTTGTCGGCCATGCTCGCCAGCATCTTCGCCGACTACCGCTTCAGTGAGGATTACGCAGACCTGCCCGGTGACCTGAAGCGTCTCGAAGCGCAGTTGCGCGAGAACCTGCCGGATTGGGTATGCAAGGACCCGGAGCTGAGCGTCGAGCTGTTTTCCTCGGTGCTGTACCGCAACAAAGGCGCGTACCTGGTGGGGCGCATCTACACCGCCGACGAGCAGTGGCCGCTGGCGATTCCATTGCTGCACCTCGAAGGGCGCGGCATCCAGATCGATGCGCTGATCACCGACGAGGCGGACGTGTCGATCATTTTCTCGTTCACCCGCTCGTATTTCATGGTGGATGTGCCGGTGCCGGCGGAGTTCATTGGCTTCTTGCGGCGTATCCTGCCGGGCAAGCACATTGCCGAGCTGTACACTTCGATTGGCTTCTACAAGCACGGCAAGTCGGAGTTCTACCGGGCGCTGATCAATCACCTGGCCAACACCGACGACCAGTTCATCATGGCACCCGGTGTGCGCGGCATGGTCATGAGCGTGTTCACCCTGCCGGGTTTCAACACCGTGTTCAAAATCATCAAGGACCGTTTCTCGCCGTCGAAAAACGTCGACCGCGCCACGGTGATCGAGAAGTACCGTTTGGTGAAGAGTGTCGACCGCGTCGGACGCATGGCCGATACTCAGGAATTCGCCGACTTCCGTTTCCCGCTGAGCAAGTTCGACCCGGCGTGCCTGGAGGAACTGCTGGAAGTCGCGCCGTCGACGGTGTCGGTGGAAGGTGACACCGTGCTGATCCGCCACTGCTGGACCGAGCGCCGCATGACCCCGCTGAACCTCTACCTGGAAAACGCCAACGAGGCGCAGGTGCGCGAGGCCCTGGAGGACTACGGGCTGGCGATCAAGCAGCTGGCGGCGGCCAACATCTTTCCCGGCGACATGCTGCTGAAGAACTTCGGCGTCACCCGTCATGGTCGTGTGGTGTTCTACGACTATGACGAGATCTGCTTCCTCACCGAGGCCAACTTCCGCCACATCCCGGCACCGCGCACCCCCGAGGACGAAATGGCCTCTGAACCGTGGTACTCGATCGGGCCGCTGGACGTGTTCCCGGAAGAGTTTCCGCCATTCCTGTTTGCCGATTTCGGGCAACGCAAGTTGTTCGATCAGTTGCATGGCGAGTTGTACAACGCCGATTACTGGAAGAGTCTGCAGGAAGCGATTCGGGCGGGGAAGGTGATCGATGTGTTTCCGTATCGGCGCAAGGGCCTCGATAACGAGTAGAGACAGGGCGCTCCTCTAACCCCGTAGGAGCTGCCGAAGGCTGCGATCTTTTGATCTTGATCTTTTCGACGCGCCTGAAAAGCAAGATCAAAAGATCGCAGCCTTCGGCAGCTCCTACAGGGGAGCCAGCCACGAACACCCGCAATCCATGCCAAATCTGCGACAATCGGCACCCTGCGCCACTAGACGACTGAATTGCGTACCCGATGACCGACGAATCGCCCTCCATCGACAAACTGCTGAAAAACCTCGATCACGCCATGCTCGCCGACCGCCACCGGCTGCGGCGGCAGTTGCTTGAGCTGCGCAAGAAACCCGACGAGGCCAGGCTGGGCCAGTGGGTGACGCGGATGCAGGCGTCCTGCGATCAGGTGCTGGCGCGCAAGGCCAGCCTGCCGGTGATTCGTTACGACGACAGCCTGCCGATCGCCGCCAAGCGCGACGAAATCAAGAGGGCGCTGGAAAAGCACCAAGTGCTGATCATCGCCGGTGAGACCGGCTCGGGTAAGACCACCCAGTTGCCGAAGATCTGCCTGGAAATCGGTCGCGGCCAGCATGGCCTGATCGGTCACACCCAGCCGCGGCGGATCGCTGCGCGCAGTGTGGCCAGCCGGGTCGCCGAAGAGCTCGGCACGCCGTTGGGCGCACTGGTCGGCTATCAGGTGCGTTTCGAGGATCAGAGCGATTCCAACACCCTGATCAAACTGATGACCGACGGCATCCTGCTGGCCGAAACCCAGAACGACCGGTATCTGGAACGCTACGACACGATCATCGTCGACGAAGCCCACGAACGCAGCCTCAATATCGACTTTCTGCTCGGCTACTTGAAAACCCTGCTGCCGCGTCGTCCCGATCTGAAAGTCATCATTACTTCGGCGACTATCGACCTCGAACGCTTCTCCAAACACTTCGATGACGCGCCAATTGTCGAAGTCTCCGGCCGTACTTTCCCGGTGGACACCTGGTATCGCCCGCTGACGCTGGAGCAGGACGAAGAGGGTAACCGCGTCGAGGACGACCTGACGGTGGATCAGGCGATCCTCGCCACCCTCGACGAAATTGCCGCCTTTGAGCGCAGCGAACGCCGCAGTCCCGGTGACGTGCTGGTGTTCCTGCCGGGTGAGCGCGAGATTCGCGACGCCGCCGACATGCTGCGCAAGGCGCAGCTCAAGCACACTGAAATCCTGCCGTTGTACGCACGATTGTCGCCGGCCGAGCAGCAGCGGATTTTCCAGTCGCACCCGGGCCGTCGCGTGGTGCTGGCGACCAACGTCGCGGAAACTTCGCTGACCGTGCCGGGCATTCGTTACGTGATCGACAGCGGCACCGCGCGCATCAGCCGTTACAGCTACCGGGCCAAGGTCCAGCGCCTGCCTATTGAAGCCATTTCCCAGGCCAGCGCCAATCAGCGTAAAGGTCGT
The DNA here is from genome assembly GCF_003050925.1 of Pseudomonas sp. GV085. Taxonomy (GTDB): domain Bacteria; phylum Pseudomonadota; class Gammaproteobacteria; order Pseudomonadales; family Pseudomonadaceae; genus Aquipseudomonas. The sequence goes on from NZ_QAOV01000011.1 coordinate 43,527, forward strand.
TGCGGGCGGGTCGAGCCGGGCATTTGCGTGCGTCTGTACAGCGAGGAGGATTTTCTCGGTCGCCCGGAATTTACTGATCCGGAAATCCTGCGGACCAACCTCGCGGCGGTCATTTTGCAGATGCTGCATCTGCGCCTCGGTGAGGTCAGCGCGTTTCCGTTCATCGAGCCGCCGGATGGCAAGGCCATCAGCGACGGTTACAACCTGCTGCAGGAACTCTCGGCGGTGGATCGCAACAGCCAGTTGACGCCGCTCGGCCGGCAATTGGCGCGCTTGCCGGTGGACCCGCGCATGGGCCGCATGTTGCTGGAGGCGGCGAAACTCGGCAGCTTGCAGGAAGTGTTGATCGTTGCCAGTGCCATGTCGATCCAGGACCCGCGCGAGCGCCCGCCGGAGCGTCAGCAAGCGGCGGATCAGGCTCACGCGCAATGGAAAGACGCCGACTCGGACTTCGCCGGGCTGGTCAATCTGTGGCGCGGTTTCGAAGAGCAGCGCCTGGCGCTGACTACCAATCCTTTGCGCAACTGGTGCCGCAAGAACTTCCTGAATTACCTGCGCCTGCGCGAATGGCGCGACTCCCATCGTCAGCTGAGCCTGATCTGCCGCGACATGCAGCTGAGCCTCAACAAAGAGCCGGCGGACTATCCGAAACTGCACAAGGCGGTGCTGGTGGGGTTGCTGAGCCAGATCGGCCAGAAAACGGAAGAAGGCGATTACCTCGGCGCGCGTCAGCGGCGGTTCTGGATTCATCCGTCGTCGGGTATCGGTAAAAAGCGTCCGCAGTGGCTGATGACCGCCGAACTGGTGGAAACCACCAAGCTTTATGCGCGCATGGTGGCGAAGATCGATGCCGACTGGATCGAGCCACTGGCCGGGCACCTGATCAAGAAAAACCATTTCGAACCCCACTGGGAGAAGAAGCGCGGCCAGGTCGTGGCGTTCGAACAGATCACCCTGTTCGGGTTGATCGTGGTCGGGCGTCGGCCGGTGCATTACGGCCCGGTGGATCCGGTGGTTTCGCGGGAACTGTTCATCCGTGAAGCGCTGGTACGCGGAGAGATTCAGTCCAAGGCCAAGTGTTTGTCGGCCAACGCGCAGTTGCTGGAGCAACTCGACGAACTGGAAGCCAAGGCCCGTCGCCGCGACATCCTCGCCGACGAAGAAACCCTGTACGCCTTCTATGACGCGCGATTGCCGGCGGAGATCCATCAGACGGCGACCTTCGACAGTTGGTATCGGATCAACAGCCAGAAAGACCCGCAACTGCTGATCATGCGCGAAGAAGACGTGCTGGCCCGCGAAGCCAGTGAAGTCACCGCCCAGCATTACCCGGATACGCTGCATCTCGGCGATCTGGAGTTGGCCCTCAGTTACCACTTCGAACCCAACCATCCACGGGACGGTGTGACCCTGCGCGTGCCGGCGCCGCTGTTGCCGATGCTGCCACCGGAACGCCTGGAATGGCTGGTGCCCGGTGTCATCGAAGCCAAGTGCATTGCCCTGGTACGCAACCTGCCCAAGGCCCTGCGCAAGAATTTCGTACCCGTGCCGGACTTCGTCAAAGCGGCCTTGCAACGCATGACATTTGCCGAGGGCTCACTGCCTCAGGCCCTGGGGCGCGAGCTGCTGCGCATGACCGGCGCGCGGGTCAGCGACGAAGCCTGGAGTGAGGCGACGCAGCAGGTCGAAAGCCATCTGCGGATGAATCTGGAAATCGTCGACGCCCAGGGCAAGTTCCTCGGTGAAGGTCGCGATCTGGCCGAACTGACGGCGCGTTTCGCCGAGGCCAGCCAGGCGGCATTGGCGGTGCCGCAAACCGCGAAGAGCCAGCAGCCGGTGGAGCCGAAAGTATTCGCCGCCGTGGCCGAGAAAACCCAGCAGAAGATCGCCGGGCTGTCGATGACGGTGTATCCGGCGCTGGTGGAGGAGAGCGGTACGGTCAAGGAAGGGCGTTTTTCGACGCCGGCCGAGGCCGAGTTCCAGCATCGCCGTGCCCTGCAACGCCTGCTGATGCAGCAACTGGCCGAGTCGGCCAAATTCCTGCGCGGCAAATTGCCGGGGCTGACCGAACTGGGCCTGCTGTACCGCGACATGGGGCGCGTCGATGCGCTGGTGGAAGACATTCTGCTGGCCAGCCTCGACAGCTGCATTCTTGAAGGCGAAGACCCGCTGCCACGCGATGGCGCTGGATTGGCGTCGCTGGCCGAGCGCAAACGTGGCGCCTGGACCGAGCACGCCGAACGTGTGGCGAAGCTGACCCTGGAAATCCTCAAGCTCTGGCACGGCTTGCAAAAGCGCTTCAAGGGCAAGATCGATCTGGCGCAAGCCGTGGCCCTGAACGATATCAAGCAACAGCTCAGCCACTTGGTCTATCCGGGGTTTGTCCGGGAAACACCGATGCAGTGGCTCAAGGAGTTGCCGCGTTACCTCAAGGCGATCGAGCAGCGCTTCGAAAAAATCGGCGCCCAGGTGCAGCGCGACCGGGTCTGGAGTGGTGAATTGTCCGGTCTATGGACGCAATACCAAACCCGCGCCAACAAACACGCCCAGGAAGGCAAGCGCGATCCGCAGCTGGAGTTGTATCGCTGGTGGCTGGAGGAGTACCGGGTTTCGCTGTTTGCGCAACAGTTGGGAACCCAGGTGCCTATTTCCGACAAGCGCCTGAACAAGCAGTGGAGCCAGGTCGAGCCTTGACCTGATCCCTGTAGGAGCGAGCTTGCTCGCGATGAGTTCAAGAACGCCGCGGGGTGTCAGGCACGAAGCGTTATCGTTGACGACCATCGCGAGCGAGCTCGCTCCTACAAGGTATGGCGTTGCTCTTGCAAAAAGGGGCCAAAACCCACGGTTTATGGCAAACTTCGCGCCTATAAACGCCGGCCCCGCGGTTTTGAGCCTTTACGGTCTCGGGCAGGTCGGAATAAAGCGATGCCAGGTTTGCGTCCCCCGGATGGGAATAGATCCTTTGTGTATTGGTACGTCGGTGCCAATGCTTTCTGCCTGAACAGATTAGAGACACGACCATGCATAACGTCGTCATCAGCGGCACCGGCCTGTACACCCCGGCCAACAGCATTTCCAATGAAGAGCTGGTGCAGTCTTTCAATACTTACGTCGCGCAATTCAACGCCGACAACGCCGATGCCATTGCGCGCGGTGAAGTGCAGGCATTGACCGAATCCAGCGTAGCGTTCATCGAAAAAGCTTCCGGCATCAAGAGCCGCTTTGTCATGGACAAGGAAGGCATCCTCGACCCGCAACGCATGGCTCCACGCCTGCCTGAGCGCTCCAACGACGAGTGGTCGGTGCTCTGCCAGATGGCCATCGGCGCGGCCGAACAAGCCTTGCAGCGTGCCGGCAAGACCGCAGCGGACATCGACGGCGTGATCGTCGCCTGCTCCAACCTGCAACGTGCTTACCCGGCCATTGCCATCGAAGTCCAGGAAGCGCTGGGCATCCAGGGTTTCGGTTTCGACATGAACGTGGCGTGTTCCTCGGCGACCTTCGGTATCCAGACCGCCGCCAACAGCGTGCAACTGGGCCAGGCGCGGGCAGTCCTGATGGTCAACCCGGAAGTCTGCACCGGACACCTGAACTTCCGCGACCGTGACAGCCACTTCATCTTCGGCGATGCCGCCACCGCGGTGATCATCGAACGTGCTGACCTTGCGACGTCCAGGTACCAGTTCGACATCGTCAGTACCAAGCTGCTGACCAAGTTCTCCAACAACATCCGCAACAACTTCGGCTTCCTCAACCGCGCGGCGGAAGAGGGCATCGGTGCCAGGGACAAACTGTTCGTGCAGGAAGGCCGCAAGGTGTTCCGTGACGTTTGCCCGATGGTGGCCGAGCTGGTCGCAACGCATCTGGAAGAGAACCAGCTCAACGTCAGCGACGTGAAGCGCTTCTGGCTGCACCAGGCCAACCTGAGCATGAACCACCTGATCGTCAAGAAACTGCTGGGCCGCGACGCTACCGAACAGGAAGCGCCGGTGATTCTCGATACCTACGCCAATACCAGCTCCGCCGGCTCCGTGATTGCGTTCCACAAGAACCAGGACGATCTGGCCGCCGGTTCGCTGGCCGTGCTCAGCTCGTTCGGCGCCGGTTATTCGATAGGTAGCGTGTTGCTGCGCAAATTGTAGGATGTAGGAGCGAGCTTGCTCGCGAAGAACTCAGAGACGCTGCGTTCATCCAGATTGCACGCGTTATCGTTGACGACCTTCGCGAGCAAGCTCGCTCCTACAAGGGAGGGTTGGCAAAAACGAACAGCCCGGCGTTGATGCATCGGAGGATGATGGGGACCGATGCACCAACGCCAGGCTGTAAAAGCGGCCCGGGCTTCCTTGTCCGGGTCGTGTAGCGGGGTGAATCAGAACTTGGCTTCGGCATCCAGTTGCAGGGTGTTGATGTCCGAATCCTTCTTGTTGATGTTGGCGTTGGTCTGGTCCGAGGTCGCCATGAAGTAGGTCGCGCCCAGGGCGAAGTTCTTGTCCAGATCGTAGCTCACTTTCAGCTTGCTGCCGCGCGAACCGGTGAATCCGTTGGCGAAGTCAGAGTCGGTGAAGGCGCCAACCACAGCGTTACGCTGCACGTCGCGGTAGTTGTAGTCCACGTTGAAGCCGTAGAGCCTGGACTTCACACCGGCCAGCCAGCCGGTGTCCTGGTCGTTGCTGGCATCGGTGTTGTTGACGTACTGACCGTAGATCGACAGCGGGACTGGCAGGTTGCTGAAGTCCAGTTGACCAAAGCCTTCGTACAGTTTGAAGGTTTCGCCCGGGCTGTTGCCGTTGACGGCCAGGGCGCATGGCGTGGTAACGGTGCCGGAGGTAGGGCAGGCACTGCTGCTGTCGTTGTCGTAGGAGTAGATACTGCCGCCCAGCGTCATTTTCATGCTGTCGGTGATGGCGAAGCGACCACCCAATTGACCCGCGTACAGACGCAGGTCGTGCTTGAACTGCACGCCTTCGCCGTCGACGTTGTCCTTGAGGGTGTAGTGACCGGCACTACCGAACAGCTCGGTGCTGCCGCTCAGCGGGTACTTGTAGGTGACGGCCAGGCCTTCCGGGTTGATGTCGCTATCCCAGATGATGTCGCCCATGCTCACCCATTGTTGCGGCATCTTGCCGCCAACCAGGTGAAGGTTCTTGATTGCGTCCGGGTGGTAGTCGATGTAACCCTGGTCCAGCCAGATCTGCTTCTTGTCGAAGTAGTTGTTCAGGTCCTGGTTGGTCGAGCGAGCGTCGTCGTTGCTGCCAGTGGCGATACGGATGCCGGTATCGACCTGCGGGTTGATTTCGCTGTAGGCACCCAGGCGGGCACGAATGCGCTGACGGTCCTGGTCCTTGTTGTTTGGCACGCCATCGTTGTGCACGGTTTCTTCACGGAAGCGCACGTCACCCTTGAACTGGGTCTTGGCGGCCCATGCCAGCTTCTGGTCAAAGGTGCTCAGTGCGTCGGTTTTCTTCGCGGTGGCCGCGATTTGTTCGTTAGTCTCTTGCTGAGCCTGACGGGCGATCTGCTGGTCTTTCTGATCCCTGGCCAGCTCGGCTTGCAGTTCGCTGTACTGCGCGTTGGTGATCGAGCCGTTAGCCTTGAGCATATCGAGCAGTTTGGCGTCGACTGCGGCACTGGCCGGAACACTCATGGCCAGCAGCAGGCCACCGCACAAGGCCGCCGCAGTTTTCGTGGAAGCAAGACGCATATCAATCTCCGAAGATGAGAGCGGATGACAGAGCCATCCGGGACACAACCGACCGTTAGGGGCGGAAAACAGTGACCGGGTATAACCCGGCGCTCTAAAAACAGGCGCCAGTATCGCGATGGTTTATGACAGAGCAGTGGCACTGTGATGTCATGTCGATGACGATACAAAGCCGTCGTGAACTATTGAGTTAGAGCGCTGTCGTCGGTTTGCTCGTGTGCAATGCAGAGCGATAGGCGATACTCGCGGGGCTTTCACGCCATGAAGAGTGAGGATGGTGATGCCGTTGCAACGTCTGCAAAAACTGTCAGAAATCGCCCCGCAAACGTGGGACGCACTGGTGCCCGAGACTCAGCCTTTTCTGCGTCACGCCTTTTTGAGCGCACTGGAAGACAGCGGCAGCGTCGGACCCCATACCGGCTGGCAGCCCGAGCATTTATTGCACGTCGAAGGGGATCGACTGATCGCCGCGCTCCCCGGATACCGCAAGTGGCATTCCTATGGCGAGTACGTGTTCGATCATGCCTGGGCCGATGCCTGCGAACGTGCAGGCATCGATTACTATCCCAAGCTGTTGACGGCTGTGCCGTTCAGTCCCGTCAGCGGGCCGCGGCTGTTGGCGGCCACGGTCGAAGACGGTTTCGAGTTATTGAAAAGCCTGCCGGGCTACCTTGAACTCGAAGGGCTCTCCAGCGCCCACATCAACTTCACCGATCCGTTCACCGACGCGGCACTGAGCGAGCAACCGGGCTGGCTGCAGCGCGTTGGCTGTCAATACCACTGGCAGAATCGCGGCTACCGGGATTTCCAAGACTTCCTCGATGCGCTCAGTTCGCGCAAGCGTAAACAGATGCGCAAGGAGCGCGAGCAGGTGGCCGGGCAGGGCTTCGAGTTTGAGTGGCTTGAAGGGCGGGAGCTGAGTCAGGCGCAATGGGATTTCGTCTATGCCTGCTACGCCAATACCTATGCGGTGCGCCGGCAAGCGCCGTATTTGACGCGGGGGTTTTTCAGCCTGTTGGCCGAACGCATGCCGGAGTCGATTCGCGTGGTGCTGGCCAAACAAGGTTCACGGCCAGTGGCGATGGCGTTCAGTCTGGTGGGGGGTGACCGCTTTTATGGCCGTTACTGGGGATGCCTGGCGGAGTTCGATCGCCTGCATTTCGAGACCTGTTTCTATCAAGGCATGGACTATGCCATCGCCAACGGTTTCCAGCGTTTCGATGCCGGAGCCCAGGGCGAGCACAAACTGATTCGTGGATTCGAGCCAGTCATTACCCATTCCTGGCACTACTTGCGGCATCCCGGATTGAAAGCGGCGGTGAACGACTTTCTGGAGCAGGAGCGCCTGGGAGTGTTGGCCTATGCAGAGGAGGCGAAGTCAGCCTTGCCTTATCGACAAGGCTGATCTTCAGCGTTTCAGTTTTCTTCTTTGCCCAGCCAGCGATACAACACCCCGCCGAGCACTGCGCCGAGCAGCGGTGCGACCCAGAACATCCACAATTGTTGAATCGCCCAGCCACCAACGATCAGCGCCGGGCCGGTGCTGCGTGCCGGGTTGACCGAGGTGTTGGTGACCGGGATCGAGATCAGGTGGATGAGCGTCAGCCCCAGGCCGATGGCAATCGGTGCCAGGCCTGCCGGTGCACGTTTGTCGGTGGCACCGAGGATGATCAGGATGAACATCGCCGTCATCACCAGTTCACAGACAAACCCTGCCGCCATCGAATAGCCGCCAGGCGAGTGTTCGCCATAGCCGTTGGACGCCAGGCCTCCTGCCAGTTCGAAACCGGGTTTACCGCTGGCAATGAAGTACAGCAGGGTAGCTGCAATCACGCCGCCAATGACCTGGGCGACGATGTAGGCCGGCAATTCCTTGGCCGCAAAGCGCCCACCCACCACTAGGCCGAGGGACACCGCAGGATTGAGATGACAGCCGGAAATATGGCCGATGGCGAAAGCCATGGTCAGCACGGTCAGGCCAAATGCGAAGGACACCCCGAGCAGGCCGATCCCGACATCCGGAAAAGCCGCCGCCAGCACCGCACTGCCGCAACCACCCAACACCAGCCAGAACGTACCTGCCAACTCAGTCGCCGAACGTTTTAACAGAGACATAAGAGAGTGTCCTTTCGAGATTATGCTGCCTTTAGCATCCAGCCGATGGACTGCAGAACCACCTCCAGAACGTCGAAGTCAGTACAGCACGGTTTTTTCAGAATTCCAGCAGGCATAAAAAACCGCCAGGCCCCGTTGTTGGCGGGGCCTGAGGTTTTCTAAAATCTTTCAGCTGTAGGAGCGAGCTTGCTCGCGATGGTCGTCAACGATAATGCTGAGAGCCTGACACCGCGCGGCGTTCTTTGATCCATCGCGAGCAAGCTCGCTCCTACAGGTAATGTAGCCATCCTGAGGATCAATCGATCCCGACAAACCCACCGGTCTGGTGTTGCCACAGCCGCGCATACAAACCGCCATGGGCCAGCAGTTCGGCATGGCTGCCGGTTTCGGCGATCTTGCCGTTTTCCAGCACCACCAGCCGGTCCATCCGGGCGATGGTCGAGAGCCGGTGAGCGATGGCGATCACGGTTTTGCCCTGCATCAGGGTTTCGAGGCTTTCCTGGATCGCCGCTTCGACTTCCGAATCCAGTGCCGAGGTGGCCTCGTCCATGATCAGGATCGGCGCGTCCTTGAGCAGCACTCGGGCAATGGCGATGCGCTGGCGCTGGCCGCCGGAGAGTTTCACCCCGCGCTCACCGACGTGGGCATCGAAACCGGTGCGGCCTTCGGCGTCCGACAGTGAAGGAATGAAGCCATCAGCCCGGGCCTTGTGCACCGCTTCCCAGAGTTGCGCGTCGGTGGCGTCGGGCTTGCCATACAGCAGGTTGTCGCGGATCGAGCGGTGCAGCAGCGACGTGTCCTGGGTGATCATGCCGATGCGTTCGCGCAGGCTTTCCTGGCTGACGTCGGCGATATTCTGGCCGTCGATCAGGATGCGTCCGCCTTCGACGTCGTACAGGCGCAGCAGCAGGTTCACCAGGGTCGATTTTCCGGCACCGGACGGGCCGATCAGGCCGATTTTTTCACCGGCCTTGATGGTCAGGTTGAGGTCACCGATGATCCCGCTCCGCTTGCCGTAGTGGAAGTCCACCTGTTCGAAGCGCACTTCGCCACGGGCCACCGCCAGGGGTTTGGCCTGGTCGCGGTCGGTAACGGAGACCGGTTGCGAAATGGTCTGCAGACCGTCCTGCACCATGCCGATGTTTTCGAAAATGCCGGTGACCACCCACATGATCCAGCCGGACATGTTGACGATGCGGATCACCAGGCCAGTGGCCAGGGCGATGGCACCCACGCTGATCAACGACTGGGTCCACAGCCACAGGGCCAGGCCGGTGGTGCAGACGATCAGCAAGCCGTTCATGCTGGTGATGGCCACGTCCATGCTGGTGACCACGCGGCCGGCCAGTTGCGCCTTCTCGGTCTGTTCCTTGATCGCTTCGCGGGCGTACTGCTGCTCGAAGTTGGTGTGGGCGAACAGCTTCAGGGTGGTGATGTTGGTGTAGCCGTCGACAATCCGCCCCATGAGTTTGGAGCGCGCATCGGACGCCACCACCGAGCGATCCTTGACCCGTGGCACGAAGTAGCAGAGGGCACCGATGAAGGCGAAGATCCAGGTCAGCAGCGGGATTATCAGGCGCCAGTCGGCTTCGGCGAACAGCACCAGGGAGCTGATGGCGTAGATCAACACATGCCACAACGCATCCACCGCTTGCACGGCGGAATCGCGCAGTGAGTTGCCGGTTTGCATGATGCGTTGGGCGATGCGCCCGGCGAAGTCGTTCTGGAAGAAATTCAGGCTCTGCTTGAGCACGTAGCTGTGGTTCTGCCAGCGGATCATGCTGGTCATGCTGGGACTCAGGGTCTGGTGCACCAGCAGGTCATGCAGGCCCACGAAAATGGGGCGCAGCACCAGAGCAACCACCACCATCCAGCTCAGTTCGAGGGCATGATCCTGGAACAGACTGACGTTCGGCGTGCCTTGGGCCAGGTCGATGATGCGGCTCAGGTAGCTGAACAATGCCACTTCGATCAAGGCACCCATCAGGCCGACGATCAGCAGGGCGGCGAAGCTCGGCCAGACCTGCTTGAGGTAATACGTGTAAAAGGGGAAAACCCGGTCCGGCGGAGACGCCGTCGGGGCTTCACGGAAAACATCGATCAGTTTTTCAAAACGGCGATAAAGCATGTTTTTTTCGCCCGCGAACGGGCTCTCCTTTAAACGGTTTGAGCGTTGCCGGCAAAGCCGGCAACGGCTCGGACATCCTTGTCCAGCTTAGTCTCAGTCGATGCGCTTGGCCGACTTGATGAACACCGGGTCGGCCGGTACGTCCTTCATGCCGCTACGAACGGTGGTTGGCGAATTGACGATGATATCGACCACGTCCATGCCTTTGACCACTTTGCCGAACACCGCGTAGCCGTCGCCCTGGTCAAGGAAGTCGTTGTCCTTGACGTTGATGAAGAACTGGCTGGTGGCCGAGTCAGGCACCGAGGTACGGGCCATGGACAAGGTGCCACGCACGTTGACCAGGCCGTTCTTGTGCTCGTTCTTGATCGGGTCCTTGGTGTCTTTTTGCTGCATGGCCTGGGTGAAGCCGCCGCCCTGGACCATGAAACCCGGAATCACCCGGTGGAAAATCGTGTTGTTGTAGAAGCCGCTGTCGACGTACTCAAGGAAGTTCCTGGTACTGATCGGGGCCTTGACCGGGTCCAGTTCGATTTCGATCTGGCCATTGGTGGTGTCCAGCAGCACATGCGGGGCCTTTTCCGGCGTCGCGGCCATCAGGTTGGCGGCAAACAGGACGGAGCCTGCGGCGAGGGCGATTTTTTTCAGCATGGGTCAGTGATCCTGAGTGGTGGTGTCGACTGTGGTCAGAAATTCCAGCAGCGTCTGGTTGAAGTGTTCCGGCTGGTCCAGCGGCGTGGCGTGGCGGGAATCGGCGATCACCACCAGCCGCGCGTCGGGCAGCAGTTTGACGTAGTTTTCCTTCAGCGCCACCGGTGTGTAGTCACGGTCGGCACTGACGATGAGGGTTGGACAGGTGACCTTCGAAAGTCGTTCCTGAACCCCCCAGCCGACAATGGCATTGAAGCTGGCGAGATAAGCATGTTTATCGTTTTTTGCCCAGCGTTCGGCCATCTTTTGTCGCAAGTCGGCCTGCTCGGGCTTGGGGAACAACTTGCCGCCCAGCGCCTTGCCGATGGTGCCCAGGCTAAGGGCGCGCATCAGGCTCCAGCGCTTGAACCACTGCCAGTAGTCATCGCGGCTGCGCAGTTTGACCTCGGGCGCGCTGTTGACGATGCACAGGCTCTTGAGCAGTTGCGGCTGATCCACGCCCAACTGGAAGCCGATCATGCCGCCCATCGACAGGCCGACATAATGTGCCGGGCCGAGATTGAGGTGCTCGATCAGTGCAATCAGGTCAGCGCTGAATCCGGCAATGCTGTAGCGCTCCCGGGGTTTGTCCGAACGACCGTGACCGCGCACATCCGGGACAATCACCCGGTAGCGGGTAGCCAGTGCCGGGATCTGTTTTTCCCAGTCCAGCGTGCTGGAACCCAGGCCGTGGACCAGCAGCAGCGGCGTGCCGTGGCCATATTCCTCATAGTGCAGGTTGCAACCTTCGTGTTCGAAATAGGCCATGCATACACTCCGTGTCAGGCTTGTTCGGGGGCGGCGAACGGTGCGTCCAGTGGTGCGGTGTCAAACGTACGCAGCAGTTCGATGAGAATCTGCGTAGCTGGCCCGAGCGGTTTGTCCTTGTTCGAATACAGGTAAAAACTCGGGTTGCGGCTACCGCCCTGATCCAACGGTAGCAGCTTGAGCGTACCTTCCTTGAGTTCCCGTTCGATCATGTGCCGGGGCAACCACGCAAACCCCAGACCGCTGCTGACGAAGGTTGCGGCGGTGGCCAGGCTGCCGACGGTCCAGCGCTGTTCGGCACCGAGCCAGCCGACGTCCCGTGGTTGCTGGCGCCCGGAGTCGCGGATCACCACTTGCATCTGGCTTTCCAGGTCCTGGAAGCTCAGTTCGCGGTTGAGGCGGTGCAGGGGATGCTCCGGATGGGCGACCGCCACGAACTCGACGTCGCTCAATTCCGCGCCCAGGTAACCGGGAATGCTGAACCCGGTGATGGCCAGGTCGGCCACGCCTTCGAGCAGGACTTCCTCCACGCCCGACAGCACTTCTTCACGCAGACGCACCCGGCAGCCACGGCTTTGCGGCATGAACGCGGTCAAGGCGCGGACGAGGCGGGCGCTTGGGTAAGCGGCATCGACCACCAGGCGCACTTCGGCTTCCCAGCCCTGCTCCATGTGATGGGCCAGGTCTTCCAGCTGACTGGCCTGTTTCACCAATTGCCGGGAACGGCGCAACAGCACGCCGCCGGCTTCGGTCAGCACGGCTTTGCGCCCGTCGATGCGCAGCAACGGCACGCCGAGCTGATCCTGCATGCGTGCCACGGTGTAGCTGACCGACGATTGCGAGCGATGCAGTGCCTCGGCGGCCTGGGCGAAACCACCGTGATCGACCACGGCTTGCAGCGTTCGCCATTGATCAAGGGTCACGCGGGGCGCTTTCATGTGGAGCTCCTCTTGTCCTAAGCTGGCAGCCCTTACTGGAGGCTGCTGAATGAAAAAATTCTGTTGTGTGCTGCTGGCGCTGCTGCCGCTGACGGCGATGGCTTACCCGATCGACGTGAAGAAAGACCTCAACGGCATGAAGATCGATTACCAGACCTACGACACGGATAGCGACATCGGCTCCATTCAGGTGGCCAACTACGGTGACGTCGATGCGAGCTGCAAGGCCGTTTTCATCAATGGCCCTGAAGCTCCGCGCACCCGCAAGATCGACGTACCGGCCGGCAAGCACAAAAATGCCACCGTCAAATTCACCCGCAGCATCATCAAGCTGCGCATCGAGCTGACCTGCACCCCGAAATGACCTCGATCTTCTGTGGGAGCGAGGCCCCTCGCCACAGGGCTCGCTCCCACAGGGGGCAATGTTTGCTTATAAACGAATTTATTGATGGGTTATAGCAATTATTTGCGCTTTTTCATCGATATGACTCTGTTTAACCTTCACTCCATCGACCTACAGCATTCTCAGATGGAGGCTACATCCCATGTCCCGCGTTCTGATCATCGAAAGCAGTGCCCGTCAGCAAGACTCGGTTTCCCGTCAACTGACCCAGACCTTCATCAGCCAGTGGAAAGCCGCTCACCCGAATGACCAGATCACCATCCGGGACCTGGCCGTCAAACCGGTGCCGCACCTGGACATCAACCTGCTGGGTGGCTGGATGAAACCCGCCGAGCAGCGCAGCGACATCGAACAGGCGTCCCTGGAACGCTCCAACCAGTTGACCGACGAATTGCTCGCCGCCGATGTACTGGTGATGGCCGCACCGATGTACAACTTCGCCATCCCCAGCACCCTGAAAGCCTGGCTCGACCATGTACTGCGGGCCGGCGTGACCTTCAAGTACACCGAAACCGGCCCGCAAGGCCTGCTCAGCGGCAAGCGTGCCTATGTGTTGACGGCCCGCGGCGGCATCTATGCCGGCAGCACCGCCGATCACCAGGAACCCTACCTGCGTCAGGTCATGGGCTTTATCGGCATCCACGACGTGACGTTCATCCACGCCGAAGGCATGAACCTGGGCGGTGACTTCCAGGAGAAAGGCCTGAACCAGGCGAACGCCAAGCTCTCGCAAGTGGCCTGACCGGTTAATCGCCAGATAATCGCTGGATGGTCTAGTGACCTGGCGCAACCCTTCAAGCCTGTACGCGCATCGAACCTCCCTTCGCACTTGTTGCTCCTGAGTGCTCTTGCCCGATTGAACGCTTTAGCGAGATCGGGCTTTTTTTTGCCTGCGATTTTATAGACACCCATGTAACCCTGTGGGAGCGAGCCCCCTCGCCACAGGGCTCGCTCTCACAGGTTTTGTGTTGGTTTAGCGATCGCGATAAAGGGCAAAAACCGCTATCGTCGCCGCCATTCGAAATGAGGCGAGCATGGGCTATCTACTTTTTGTCACGCTGATCCAGGCGTTTTCCTTCAGTTTGATTGGCGAATACCTGGCCGGTCATGTCGACAGCTATTTTGCAGTCTTGGTACGCGTACTGCTGGCGGGGCTGGTGTTCATCCCGCTGACCCGCTGGCGCTCGGTTGAGCCGGTATTCATGCGTGGCATGTTGCTGATCGGCGCGTTGCAGTTTGGCGTGACCTACGTCTGCCTGTACCTGAGCTTTCGTGTACTGACGGTGCCGGAAGTGTTGTTGTTCACTATCCTCACGCCGCTGCACGTGACCCTGATCGAAGATGCACTCAACCGTCGCTTCAATCCCTGGGCCCTGGTCGCGGCGCTGGTGGCGGTGGCGGGGGCGGCGGTGATTCGCTTTGACCGGATCAATCCGGACTTCCTCATGGGTTTCCTGTTGCTGCAACTGGCCAACTTCACCTACGCCGCTGGCCAGGTGCTGTACAAACACCTGGTCGCGCGCCACCCGAGCGACCTGCCGCATTACCGTCGCTTCGGCTACTTCTACCTCGGCGCGCTGGCGGTGGTGTTGCCGGCGTTTCTACTATTCGGCAAACAGAACTTCCTGCCTGAAGCGCCGCTGCAATGGGGCGTGCTGCTGTTCCTCGGCCTGGTCTCGACCGCTTTGGGGCTCTACTGGTGGAACAAGGGTGCATGTATGGTCAGCGGCGGGACTCTGGCGGTGATGAACAACCTGCATGTGCCGGTGGGGTTGCTGATCAATCTGCTGATCTGGAACCAGCATGAAGAACTGGGGCGGTTGTTTCTCGGCGGTTCGGTGATTTTGTTGGCGGTGTGGATCAGTCGGTTGGGTATGCGCAAACCTCTGGCCGCTCTCTGAACCCTGGATAAACCGATATCCCTGTAGGAGCGAGCCTGCTCGCGATTGCGGAGTATCAGCCGACGATGATGTTGCCTGATCCACCGCTATCGCGAGCAGGCTCGCTCCTACAAGGGATTGCGTGATCTCCGAAAATCACTTCGGCGCCAGTTGCCCTACCAGAAACTCGATAAACGCCCGGGTCTTCTGCGGCACCCGCCGCGCCGACGAATACACCGCGTTGATGGTGATCGCCGGAGCCTGCCATTCGCACAGCACCGGCACCAGCCGCCCGGCCGCCAGCGCATCTTCGACGATGAAGTCAGGCAGCAGGGCGATGCCCATGCCGGCTTCGGCAGCCTGGGCGAGCAGGTCGCCATTATTGGCGTGCAATGGACCGGTGACGTTCACACGCTGGGTTTCCTTGCCATTGCACAGTTGCAAGCTGACACCGCTCTGTAGATACCCGTAGTTCAGGCATTGATGGGCGCGCAGATCCTGCGGAGTCTGCGGAACGCCCGCGCGTTCGAGATAAGCCGGGGACGCCACCATGATGCGCGGTGCGGGCGCCAGTTGCCGGGCGATCATCGTCGAGTCGGGCATGCTGGCGATGCGGATGGTCACGTCAAACCCGCCCCGCACGGGATCGACCTGCTGGTCGCTGAGCACCAGTTGCAGCTCGATGTTCGGGTGCTGTTCATGAAACAGCGGAATCAACGGCCCCAGCCGCCGAAGACCGAACGACATCGGCGCATTGACCCGCAATACACCGCGTAACTCGCCGATGCCGTCACGGGCGCGTTGCTCGGCCTCGTCCAGTGCCGCCAACACTTCCCGTGCTGCATCGAAATACTCGGCCCCGGCCTCGGTCAGGTGCAGGCTGCGGGTGGTGCGTTGCAGCAATTGCACGCCAATGGCTTCTTCCAGCGCCTGAATCTGTTTACTGACTTTCGAGCGCGGCACGTCCATGGCCCGGGCGGCTGCGGCGAAGCCGTTCTCGCCGACCGTGACGACGAAGGCGCGCATGCATTCGATGCGGTCCATATTGTCCCTATTTTAGAATCAATGATTCTCTATTTTAGGTAATTGTCCCTTTTATCGCCAGCCCCTAAAGTGACATCCAAGCCGACAACAACGCCGCTGAAGGCAGCGTCGACTAACCCCTTACCCATTCGAAGTATCGACATCAAAAGGAACGCGCCATGTCTATTCGTGAACTGCTCAACCCAACCAACTCCGCCCTGATCCTGATCGACCACCAGCCGCAAATGGCATTCGGCGTTCAGTCCATCGATCGTCAGACCCTGAAGAACAACACTGTTGGCCTGGCCAAGGCGGCGAAGATCTTCAACGTACCGACGATCTACACCTCGGTCGAAACCGAAAGCTTCAGCGGCTACATCTGGCCCGAATTGCTGGCCGTGCACCCGGAGCAAAAACCGATCGAGCGCACCTCGATGAACTCCTGGGAAGACAAGGCACTGGTAGACGCGGTGAAAGCCACCGGGCGCAAAAAGCTGATCATCGCCGCGCTGTGGACCGAGGTCTGCCTGACTTTCCCGGCACTGGAAGCCCTGGCTGAAGGCTATGAGGTGTACATCGTCACCGACGCCTCCGGCGGCACCAGCAAGGAAGCCCACGACATGTCGGTGCAACGGATGATTCAGGCCGGCGCGGTACCGGTGACCTGGCAGCAAGTGTTGCTCGAATACCAACGTGACTGGGCGCACAAGGATACTTACGAGGCGGTGATGGAACTGGTGCTGGAACACAGCGGCGCGTACGGCATGGGCGTGGATTACGCCTACACCATGGTGCACAAGGCACCGCAGCGGCAGGTCAAGTAATCCGCAAATTCTGAAATGGATGTAGCCCCTGTAGGAGCGAGCCTGCTCGCGATAGCGGACTGTCAGACGACTCATATGTTGACTGACACGCCCTCATCGCGAGCAGGCTCGCTCCCACATTTGTTTTTGTGGTGTTACATCCTGCGTTTTTCGGCTTCGGGAAGATGGCTCACGCCCAGCACCGCCGGCAATATTCCCGCACGCAAATCCGATCCGCTCGGCTGCTGATAAAGACTCAACCCGAACTCCGGCAGCACCGCCAACAGGTAGTCGAAAATATCCCCCTGGATCCGCTCGTAGTCGGCCCACGCCGTGGTGCGGGTGAAACAGTAGATTTCCAGCGGAATACCCTGGGCCGTTGTCTGCATCTGACGCACCATGCAGGTCATGTTCGGCTGGATCTCCGCGTGACTCTTCAGATAGGCCAGCGCGTAGGCGCGCAAAGTGCCGATATTGGTCATCCGCCGGCGGTTGGCGGACATGGCCGCGACGTTGCCCTGGGCTTCGTTCCAGGCCTTGAGTTCGGCCTGTTTGCGGGTCATGTAGTCGGTGAGCAAGTGCACCTGGGACAGCTTCTGCTCTTCGTCGTCACGCAGAAAGCGTACGCCGCTGGCGTCGATGAACAGGCTGCGTTTGATCCGGCGACCACCGGAAGCCTGCATGCCGCGCCAGTTCTTGAATGACTCGGACATCAGGCGCCAGGTCGGGATCGAGACGATGGTCTTGTCGAAGTTCTGCACCTTGACCGTGTGCAGCGTGATGTCCACCACATCGCCATCGGCACCGACCTGGGGCATCTCGATCCAGTCGCCGACCCGCAGCATGTCGTTGCTGGTCAACTGCACGCTGGCGACGAACGACAGCAGGGTGTCCTTGTAGACCAGCAGAATCACCGCCGACATGGCACCCAGACCCGAGAGCAGCAACAGCGGAGAGCGGTCGATCAGCGTGGCGACGATGATGATCGCGCCAAACACGTACAACACCATTTTCGCCAATTGCACATAGCCTTTGATCGAACGGGTGCGGGCGTGCTCGGTGCGGGCGTAGATGTCCAGCAGGGCATTGAGCAGGGCGCTGACCGACAGCAGCAGAAACAGCAAGGTGAAGGACAGCGCGACGTTGCCGAGGAAATTCAGACTGGTCTTGCTCAGATCCGGCACCAGATTGAGACCGAACTGGATCACCAGCGAAGGCGTGATCTGCGCCAGGCGATGGAACACCTTGTTCTGCAGGAAATCATTGATCCAGTGCAAGGTCGGCTGGCGGCCGAGCATTTTCGTCGCGTGCAGAATGAGGTAGCGCGCCACCCGTCCGAGGAACAGGGCAATCGCCAACAGCAGCAACAGCGACAGGCTGGAGTGCACGAGCGGGTGCTGGTCGAGGGCACCCCAAAGGTCCAGGACGTTGGTCCAGAGCTGTTTGATATCCATGGTCGAAAACGATTCTTCTGTAAGGCGCGAGAGGGGGATTAGAGCATTTAAGACGCGTTGTATTACGTTTCGGGAAAAATCAGGCAACAAAAAACCAACTGTTTAGCGCCATTTGTATAAAGAAACTCGGCCTGAGCGCTCGAAACCGTTACCCTATGCAGCTGTTTTTTTGCATTTCTTCGAGGTAGCACCCGTGTTTTCCCAATTCGCCCTGCACGAACGCCTGCTCAAAGCCGTGGCCGAGCTGAAATTTGTCGAGCCAACGCCTGTGCAAGCCGCGGCCATCCCGCTGGCGCTCCAGGGGCGTGACCTGCGGGTGACGGCGCAAACCGGTAGCGGCAAAACCGCTGCATTCGTTTTGCCCATCCTCAACCGTCTGATCGGCCCGGCGAAAATCCGCGTCAGCATCAAGACCCTGATCCTGCTGCCGACCCGCGAACTGGCCCAGCAGACCCTGAAAGAAGTTGAACGCTTCTCGCAGTTCACCTTCATCAAGTCCGGCCTGATCACCGGCGGCGAAGACTTCAAAGTCCAGGCCGCGATGCTGCGCAAGGTGCCGGACATCCTGATCGGTACGCCGGGCCGGATGATCGAGCAACTGAACGCAGGCAACCTCGACTTGAAAGAAGTTGAAGTACTGGTGCTCGACGAAGCCGACCGCATGCTCGACATGGGCTTCGCCGAAGACGTTCAGCGTCTGGTGGAAGAGTGCACCAACCGTCAGCAGACCATGCTGTTCTCTGCTACCACCGGTGGTTCGGGTCTGCGCGAGATGATCGCCAAGGTCCTGAACAACCCCGAGCACTTGCAGCTCAATGCGGTCAGCCAGCTGAACGACACCACCCGCCAGCAAATCATTACCGCTGACCACAATCAGCACAAAGAACAGATCGTCAACTGGCTGCTGGCCAACGAGACCTACCAGAAGGCCATCGTCTTCACCAACACCCGAGCCATGGCCGACCGCATCTACGGTCGCTTGGTAGCGCAGGAATACAAAGCGTTCGTGCTGCACGGCGAGAAAGATCAGAAGGATCGCAAACTGGCGATCGACCGCCTGAAGCAGGGCGGCGTGAAAATCCTCGTGGCCACCGACGTCGCCGCCCGCGGTCTGGACGTGGACGGTCTGGACCTGGTGATCAACTTCGACATGCCGCGCAGCGGCGACGAATATGTGCACCGCATCGGTCGTACCGGTCGCGCCGGTAACGATGGCCTGGCGATCTCGCTGATCTGCCACGGCGACTGGAACCTGATGTCGAGCATCGAGCGCTACCTCAAGCAGAGCTTCGAGCGTCGTACCATCAAGGAAGTCAAAGGCACCTACGGCGGACCGAAAAAGGTCAAGGCCTCGGGCAAGGCCGTCGGCGTGAAGAAGAAAAAGACCGACGCCAAGGGCGACAAGAAGAAAACCGCCGCCAAGACCCCGACCAAGCGCAAGAGCGCCAACCGGCCGAAGAGCGATTCGCTGGTCAGCAAGGACGGCATGGCCCCGCTCAAGCGCCGCAAGCCGGAAGCACCGGCGGCTGAGTAAGCCGTTGTCGTGACTCAAAAAAAACCGGACTGATGTCCGGTTTTTTTATGTGCGCCCAGCCCGCTCCCACAGGTGCCTGGTGTGAACACATATCTTGTGTACGACACAATACCTGTGGGAGCGTGGCTTGCCCGCGAAGGTCGTGCCTCAGTGCCTGGGGCTAACCCCCATGACAGCAGCTCGACTGCTCCTGTTCCTCATATTTGTCGTGATGCCGCACCCACTCCATGATCTCCTCTTCGTTGCGGCCCTTGGGCGTCAGGTCAAGGTAGTTGTAGGCGCCGACCAGCATGTCCAGGCCCCGGGCATAGGTGGAGTAGGTATGGAAAACTTCCCCGGCGTCATTGCGATAAAACACGCTGAGGCCGGGGAGTTCTTCCTCGGATCCGTCGGTTTTTTCGTAGTTGTACATAGCGGTTCCGGCGGCGGCGTCTTCGGCTCGGGCACTGACGCCAAAGTCGTAATTGAAATCAGAACCTGCTGACGACACCCAGTCGAACTTCCAGCCCATGCGCCGCTTGAACGCCTGGAATTCAGCGAACGGTGCGTGGGAAACCGCCACGACCGCAATGTCGTGGTGGGCCAGGTGCTGGTTGGCGCCGTCGATGTGATCGGAGAGGAACGAGCAGCCAGAGCAACCTTCGTCCCAGCCTTTGCCAAACATGAAGTGGTAGATGACCAATTGACTGCGTCCGCCAAACAGGTCCGCCAGTTTCAGTTCGCCGTTGGGCCCCTGGAAGCGGTAGTCCTTGTCGATTTTCACCCAGGGCAGAGCGCGGCGTTCGGCGCTGAGTCTGTCCCTTTCCTTGGTAAAGGCTTTTTCGTGGGCAAGGTGCTGTTTGCGTGCGACGAGCCATTCTTCCCGCGACACGACGGGATGATTCTGAATGTTCATGATGTTTTCTCCTGCGTGGGGCGGGGAGGTGACTTACACAGCCTAGTCGTTTGGCTTGCGTGGAATTCGACATACCGCCGGTCAGTCGTCAGCAGAAGCCCGGCTGAAGGTTTCACCTCAACCATAGGATCGCCCACAGAGGAATTGTGTGGGGCTTAACTTTGTTTCAGCGTTTTTAAACACTTCAAGTCGCTGAAATCCTTCCTTACCCGCTCGATTTTTTTCAGCAAACGCTCACGCTGGTCCGGCGTGCTTTCAGCCATCAGATCCACGAACAGCGAGCGCGCCTGGGCTTCGGTGTTGGCGAAGGCCTGACGATAGGCGGGTGTCCACAAACTCTCGCGATTGACCAAAAGTGTCTCGATCCGTTGTGGGAATTGTGGACTCTGGCGTTGCGCAACGGCTGCGCTGAACTGCTTCTGCCAATGGATACGGTTGGCAATCCACTGGGAGTTCTGGTTGCCCAAGGCGTTGGACCAGGTGGCGACTCGCTGTTGCTGAGAAATGCTCAAAGGCCCGAGCCAGTCGTTCAGGCGCTTCTCCATGCGCGCGCCGCGCTCCTTGATCTGCTGGTCGAGGGAAGGCTTGAGGTATTCCTCCTGGCGTTTGCGCTGATCCCTGGCAAAGGCTTGGTTCATTTCGGCGACTTGTTTGTCATCCAGCCCTTGCAGCAACTCGATGGCCGACGGGGTGATTTCCCGTGCGATCTCGGCGATCGCCTGTTCGGCTTCACGGGCGCGGGCCTGCAAGGCGGCATCGGTGACCTGGTTGGTGGCGATCATGGTTTGCAGGCGGTCCAGCCAGTCGAGGTAGCCGGGCAATTGGGTGGTGCAGTGCCAGCTCAGGTGTTCCTTCAGGCGTTCGTTCAGCCAGCTCTTTTGCTCGCCGTTCATGTCCAGGTAGTCGCTGAGCGTCCACGGGATGATCACATCGAGATTGCGGTAGGCCAGGCCCACGCGGCTGCACGCGCCGAGGGCGAGGGCAATGGTCAACACAACCGCGATATATTTGAACCAGCGGGACATGGGCGAATCCTTGCGAAAGCCAGCTTTCGGGGGCTGATTCTCATGTGAACCCGGGAGGAGTCCGGCAGTTCAGCCGATCAATAGAACGCGTGTTCGGCCTTGAGCGTCACCAGCCCGTCGCACTGACTGTTGTGCCCGGCATAGGCCGAGCAACCGCTGCCGCTCAGGCTGGAGTCACTGTAGATCAGGTCGAGGTCGATGCCCATGAACGGGCGGGACAATTTCAGCGACCAATCGGTAAAACTGCCTACGTTCCCTCCATCCACCGCCACTGGCGTATTGAATTGGTGGGTGGTGTATTTCAGGCTGATGCCGACACCGAACGGTTGATTGCCGCTCAAGTCAGCGAACAGGGTGTTGTTCTGTTTGTCTGGGTCATTGCTGAAGGCGATACCGAAACGGCTGCCAAGCAAGGTCAGGCCGCCGAACAGTTCCTGGCTGTCAGGGGTCGTGACTTCGGGGTAGCTGTAGCGGATCAGGCCCACTTCGTAGCCGAGGGTTTGGTCGAAGGGTTGTTTAAAGCCCATGTAGGAATCGAGCTCGAGGTTTTTCCCCGGGCTGATGCCCATGCTGGGCGACCATTGGCCCACGTAGAAACCGCTGTCGTGGCTCAGGTCCAGGCCACCGTGGAACGAGCCGACAGCCGAAGGTTTGACCAGGCCCTGGGCCATGCTGCGGGTGGGGGTGGTGCCGAGCTTGAGGTCGAAGGTACCCAGTTCACGCTGAAAGATTTGTGCGTGTGCTACGGAGCATGCCAGCAGGCTGGCGAGTAATGCCGATAGATAGAAAGGTTTGAACATGCGTCACTCCATGAACAGCGAGGACAGGCTGGTGAGCCCGCTGAAACGCTTGATCCAGACGTGTGCAAGGATACCGGCGAATGATCGGCAATGAAGGCCGTTCGTCGATTTCTAAACGATTTGAAAGGGGGGGCGGGGGAGTATCGAGAGTTCCAGTCCAAGCGCTTCGAAGCTCAAAGCGCTTTGGGACCAGGTGACGCGAGGGAATTACTTTTTGCCCAGGGTGATCTGCTTGGACGGGCCGAATGTCTGGCCGCTGACGCCTTTGGCAATTTGCTGGATTTCACCGCCGGACTTGAGGAACGCAGCGATCTGGCTGTTGATCGATTCGCTGGTTTCGACGGCTGGAGCTGGCTTTGCTTTGCTGGTGGATGCTTTTACACGCATGGCGGCCATTAACCTGTAGAAAATTAACTTGGCCAGGCATCGTACAGGAATTACCTGATAATTGCTTGGCAAATATCCCCTCGCCATAATTGTGAGGTCGGGGTAATCAGGCATCGGCCAGTATTCGAAATAGGCGTCTAAGCCGCTGTTTTAACTAAGAACATTGCCTGAAAAAATACCACGTTACGCTGGCCTGGGCATGGCGTAAATCCCCGGATCGGTCTGACGAGCGGCCAGGTGCTCGATGCGAGCCCCGGAAAATCAAGGTCTTCAGAGGAATTTCTCGTACCACCGGGCCGGGTGCCGAACGCGGCGCCTAAAACCGGGTAGAATGCCGCCCACGCAATGAGGGTATTGGACATGGCTTTAGTCGGGCGTTACAACAGTTTGCAAGTGGTTAAACACACTAACTTCGGTTTATATCTGGACGGTGGTGCGGATGGCGAAATCCTTCTGCCTAATCGTTATATTCCAAAAGATACTCCTAGCGAAGATGAAGACTGGCTCAACGTTTTTATTTATCTGGACAGCGATGACAAACTCATCGCAACTACTGAAAAACCGAAAGTTCAAGTCGGTGAATTCGCCAGTTTGAAAGTTGTTGAAGTCAACAGCATCGGCGTATTCCTGGACTGGGGGTTGCCGAAAGACCTGTTGCTGCCGTTCTCCGAAGAGAAGCGTCAGATGACGGCAGGCGAGTATGTGGTGGTGCACGTCTATCTCGACAAGCACACCCGTCGCATCACCGCGACCGCGCGCCTGGATCGCTACCTGGACAAGACCCCGGCCAATTACACCGCGGGTCAGGAAGTGGATCTGCTGGTGGCCGAAGCGACGGACATGGGTTTCAAGGCCATCATCAACAACAAGCATTGGGGCCTGATCCACAAGAACGAAATCTTCAAGTTCATGCGCGCCGGTAAAGAAGAGAAGGGCTTCATCAAGGAAGTTCGCGCCGACGGCAAGATCAGCCTGAGCCTGCAGCCGGTCGGCCAGGAAGCGGCCACCAGCCTGAACTCGAAGATCCTCGCCAGGTTGCGTGAAAACAACGGCAGCCTGGCGGTCAGCGACAAGAGCGATCCAGCGTTGATCAGCAGTCTTTTTGGTGTCAGCAAGGGCAACTTCAAGAAGGCCATTGGTGCGTTGTACAAGAATGGCCAGATTGTCATTCATGCCGACCGCATCGAGCTCAGTTGATCCCACTTGCCATGGATTGTGTCTTCGAGGTGTTCCGGTGAGCGCTACCCGGCGTAGCGCCGACGGGTTTGCCCTGCAAGTGATGCTCGGGTTGTGCCTGGTCTGGGGCGTTCAACAAGTAATGATCAAGTGGGCGGCGGCCGATATCGCGCCGGTGATGCAGGCGGCCGGACGTTCCGGCATGTCGGCGTTGCTGGTCGGGCTGCTGATTTGCTGGAAGGGCGGCTGGAACCAGGTGGGTACGACATGGCGCGGCGGTCTGTTGGCCGGTGCCTTGTTCGGCCTGGAGTTCTTCTTCATTTCCGAAGGCCTGCAACTGACCACGGCGGCGCACATGTCGGTGTTCCTTTACACCGCGCCGATCTTCACCGCATTGGGTGTGCACTGGTTGCTGCCCAGTGAGCGTTTGCGCCCGTTGCAATGGCTGGGGATTGTCCTGGCCTTTGTCGGAATTGCCATCGCCTTTGCCGGCGGGGTGTCCTGGGACAACCTTGATTACCGCATGTTGATGGGCGATGCCCTGGGAGTGCTGGCGGGCGCGGCTTGGGGCGCGACCACGGTAGTGGTGCGCGCCTCGCGCCTGTCGGAAGCGCCGGTGACCCTGACGCTGTTCTATCAGTTGATTGTCGGCTTCTTCGGCTTGTTGTTGATTGCGCTGCTCAGCGGCCAGATCACCCATGTCAGCCTGACCAGCGTGGCGGTCGCCAGTGTGCTGTTTCAGGGCGTGGTCGTGTCGTTCTTCAGTTACCTGATCTGGTTCTGGCTGCTGCGCCGTTACCTGGCGGCCAACATCGCGGTGTTTTCGTTCATGACGCCATTGTTCGGCGTCACGTTCGGTGTGGTGCTGCTCGGCGAGGAACTGAGCCTGAACTTCGTCATCGGTGCAGTGCTGGTGTTGACGGGCATCACCTTTGTCAGTGCTGAGCAGTGGCTGCGCCGTCGTTTGCGCAAAGCCCTCGGTCAGCACTGACCGGCGCGAGCAACAGACCGCCGGCGATCAACAGACCGCAGCCGGCGACCACCAGTGCCGGCTGCAAACCGCCACTGAAATGACTGCTCAGCGCCGCCAGCAATGGCCCGCTCAGTTGGCCCACGGCGAAGCAGGCCGTCAGCAGGCCGGCATTGCGCTGGGTAGCGTGGGGCGCCAGTTCCCGGGAGCGTTGCATCACCAGTTGCATGCAAGCCAGGAATGGCGTGCCGCACAGGATCACACCCAACGCCAGACCTGGCCCGTTACCCAGCAGGCAGGCGAACACGCCAGCGGCTTGCAGCCATAACGTCGCCATCAACCAGTGGCGCGTTGCTCCCGGCCTTTGGCGACGCAGACTCACCAGCACCACACCCGTGGCAGCCGCCAGGCCAAAGCACGGCCAGAACAGATCGGCCTGCCATTGGCCATGGAATTGCGCGTTGGCCATCTGCGACAGAAAGGTCGCCGGGATGATGTAGCCCAATCCGTACAAGCCATAGATCCAGCCCAGACGACCGATGCCTTGGGTGTGCGATGCGTTGGCGCTGGGCGCAGCAGTCGCGGTGGCGCCCGGTTGTGGCAGCAATGGCAGGATCCCCAGCAGTATCGCCAGCCCTGTGGCGGCGTACACCAGCCATAAGGTAGCGGAGGTCTGGCCCAGCAGATTCGAGCCCAAGGCCAGTAAACCTGTCAGAAAAATCCCCAAACCTGGTCCGGCGAAGACCAGGGCGCCTAATCGTGGGCGACCGGCCGCTGCCGCGAGCGGCTGGCTCAGGGCAGTGATCATCACCAGCACCCAGGCGCTGGCCACACCGGTGCCGAAGCGCAGCAGCAGGTGCGACCAGAAACCATTGGCCCAGAACGACGCCAGGGTCAGCAGTACGCAGAGCCATAACCCGCCGAGCAAGCGCCGGCGCACTTGCGGTGGACGCCGGGAGAACATGGCGTCCACCGCACCAATGAAATACCCGAGGTAGTTGGCAGCGGCAATCAGCCCGGCGGCGGTCAGGTCGATCTGACCTTCGCTGAGCAGGTGCGGCAGTTGCGGTGTCAGGGCAAAGCGGCCGATGCCCATGGCCATCATCAGGGCAACGAAACTGGCGAATAAGCGAATCAAGGGAGACATGGTCTGGATTCCGTTCAGAGGATCGATGACCGTCAGGCTAGGACTGGTTGACTTTCTTTAAAAATGAATAATAGTGAGCAACTTGTTCTTTTTTGGAGAGTGTCGTGGAGTTCAGCCAATTGCGCATCTTCCAGGCGGTGGCGCAAGAAGGGTCCATAACCCGAGCCGCCGAACGGCTGCATCGAGTGCCGTCGAACCTGTCGACCCGGCTCAAACAGCTGGAGGAGCAACTGGGTGTCGAACTGTTCCTGCGCGAGCGTCAGCGCTTGCAGTTGTCGCCTGCGGGAAAAGTCCTGCTGGACTACACCGCCAAGCTGTTTGCCTTGCGCGACGAAGCCAGCGCGGCAGTGCAGGGCGGGCAACCGGCGGGCGACTTCGTGCTCGGCACCATGTACAGCACAGCGGCGATTCATCTTCCGCGGCTATTGGCGCGCTACCACCGCCTGTATCCGGCCGTGAACCTGCAAGTGCAATCCGGACCCAGCGGTGAATTGCTCGAAGGCCTGCTCACCGGCCGACTCGATGCGGCACTGGTGGATGGCCCCATGGAACTGGCCGGGCTCGACGGGGTGCCCTTGTGCGACGAGCGCCTGGTGCTGATCAGCGAGGCCGATCATCCGCCCGTGCGCAGCGCACTGGATGTGCAAGGTCGTTCGGTGTTCACCTTTCGCCAGGGCTGCTCCTACCGCATGCGCCTGGAGGCCTGGTTCGCCCATGACCACGCGGCCATGGGCCGGGCGATGGAGATCGAGTCCTATCCGGGGATGCTGGCGTGTGTGATTGCCGGTTCCGGTGTGGCGCTGATGTCGCAGGCGATGCTCGCCAGCCTGCCGGGCCGTGAGAGTGTGGCGGTGCATCCGCTGGCCGAGCCGTTCGCCAGCGCTACCACCTGGCTGATGTGGCGCAAGGGCATGGTCGGGGCCAACCTGAATGCCTGGATCGAGCAGCAGCAGGTGGTTTTTCCGCCGGCACCGGTGCAGGCGCAGGAAATTGCCTGAACACAGGCTGATTGTGATGGATTCAGTAACAGATCGTTGCGACTTTGCGCGAGCATTGCGTAGGACTTCGGACTATTATCTGTGCGAAGGGGCTACAGAATTTTGGCCGCTCGGCACTACCCTGAAGGGGGCACCATGAAAGAGAAAATTCAAAACTGGCTGCATGACCTGGGCGTGGCTCTCGGTTTGATCGAGCCGCCTCTGCAACCCGTGCCAGTTCGTACTGACGACGAACAGCGCCGACGCCAGCAGCGTCGCCGGTAACGGCTGATGTTATCTGACTGATGAGGGGCTTGCTGTGGCGAGGGAGCTTGTCGGATCGCCGCACCGTCCCGCTGGGCTGCGAAGCGGCCCCAAGGTGCACGTTTGCAGGTTTTTACGAGTGCTGCGCACTCGAGCGGGAGCAAGCTCCCTCGCCACATAGGTTGCGTCGTTGTTAGGGGCGCACCTGGCGATCAGTCTCAATACCGCCCAATCTCCAGCAAAAACCGGCTCAAATCATTCGCCGTCCTGGCGGTCTTGAGCATCCGGTCTTCCCTGGCGGTCAACGCCGTCACACCCAGTTCATCTTCCAGATGGAAGATCAGCTCTTCGATATCTTCTTTATCCAATCCCAATTGCGCCAGGCTGACGTTGTCGTCGAAGTCATCCCGGCCTTCCAGCAGGCGGCTGATGTAGCGGTGCACGACAGCACGAACGGCAGCTTTTTTCATGAGCGCTCTTCGAGGAGGAGGCGGTTTTATTCTCTGTGCCGGAGCAGTTACTGCCGTTGAGTACAGCAGGCTTTAGCCGTGTGAGCGCTGCCATTCGTCAATCATGTTGCGCAAATATTCCCCGGAAAAACTGCCGAAATGTCCACCATGCACCGTACGGATCGGCAGCGCGTGCAAGCGTTGCAGGCTGCGGGCGTAATCATCGAGGTTGGAATGGTAGGCGTCTTCGACCAGCGGGCCGTCGTAGATGATGTCGCCGCTGAACAAAGTCTCGGTGGCGGCTTCGTACAGGCAGATGCCACCCGGCGAGTGTCCCGGTGTGTGCACGACCTGCAACACCCGATTGCCCAGGTCCAGCACATCTCCATCTTCGATAAACCCTGTGGCCGGTGCCGCTTTGACCCGGTATTCGGCGTAGCACAACGGGCAATCGGGGTGGGCTTCGAACATGTCGTCGCCGACAAAGGCTTTGCTCAGGTCGTTGTCGCCATCCGGCGCGGCGAGAATGTCCGCCTCGGCCGGATGCACCAGGCGCTCGGTGAATTCGTGATGACCGGCGATGTGATCGAAATGGCAGTGGCTGGCCACCGCCACCAGCGGCCGCTCGGTGATCCACGGCAGTTGCTCGCGCAGGCTGACCAGGCCCGAGCCGCTGTCCAGCAGCAGGTCTTTGTCACTACCCTGGATGTGCCAGAGGTTGCAGCGGTAGAAGGGGCGGATGTACGGCTCGTGAATCAGACGGATGCCGTCACTGAGATGTTTCACTTCGAACCACTGGTCGCGAGAAACAATCTTCATAAATGTTTTCTCCAGACGAAAAAAAACGAGTATGGCAACCGACGCCACACTCGTCGAAGAAAAAGTCATTCCATTCTTTTCAGTTTAGGTAGCGCTGGCCACAGTCACCGGGCGACGGGACAGCAGGCTGACCAACACGAAGCTCACCAGGCTGACACCGAGACTGAAGTAGATCGGCGAGTTGGCATCCATTCCGTCCTTGAACATGAATATCAGGGCGGTAATGAAGCCCAATGCCATGGCGGCGATTGCACCGGCCGTGGTGGCGCGTTTCCAGAAGATCGCCCCCATCAGCGGGATCAGCATGCCGCCTACCAGCAGGTTGTAGGCCAGAGTCAGCGCGCTGATGACGTCATTGACCACCAATGCGATGCCCAGCACGACAATGCCGGTCAGCAGGGTAAACAAGCGGTTGGTAGCAATGTTCGACTCTTTGCCTCCGCGCAACTTTGGCAGCAGGTCTTCGGTCAAGGTGGTGGACGCAGCCAGCAAGCCGGCGCTGGCGGTGGACATCATGGCCGCCAGGGCCGCAGCGATCACCAGGCCACGGATGCCGTCCGGCAGCGAGACTTTGACGATAGCGGCGAAGGCATTGTTGACATTGTCCAGGTCCGGGATCAGCACGTGTGCAGCCATACCGATCAGTGCGCAAACCAGGCCATAGATGATGCAGTAGATACCGGCCGAAGTACCGGCGTACTTGGCAACTTTCTCGCTGCGCGCGGTGAATACCCGTTGCCAGATGTCCTGGCCGATCAGGATGCCGAAGAAGTAGATCATGAAGTAGGTGATGATGGTGTCCCAGCCAATGCTGGTGAAGCTGAAGCTCGCAGCCGGTAGTTGGGCAACCAGTTGATCCCAACCACCCACGCGGTACAGGCAGATCGGCAGTAGCAGGAACATCAGGCCGACGGTCTGGATACCGAACTGCACAATATCGGTCAGGGTCAGCGACCACATGCCGCCGATGGTCGAGTAGATGACGACGATACCGCCACCCACCAGTACAGAGACCCAGAATGGCAGGTCGAACAGTACTTGCAGTACGGTGCCAATGGCCAGGATTGAAACCACGCCGATCATCAGGGCGTAGGCCAGCATGATAGTCGCACTGGCGGTGCGGGCCATTGGGTTATAGCGTTTTTCCAGCACCTGGGTGACGGTGAACACCTTCAGTTTCAGCAATGGTTTGGCGAGGAACAGGTTCAGCGCAATGATCCCGCAACCCAGTGCGGCGCAGAGCCAGAAACCGGAGATGCCATGCACGTAACCCAGACGCACGGTGCCCACGGTGGACGCACCGCCCAGGACGGTGGCGGCCATGGTGCCCATGTACAGGCTCGGGCCGAGGTTACGACCGGCGACCAGGTAGTCCTCGTGGGTCTTGGCCTTGCGCATGCCGTAGTAGCCGAGTATCAGCATCGCGGCGGCGTAGATGAGTACGACGAATAAATCCAAAGCCATTATGGCGTTTCTCCGATTGTCTTTTTTATGGTGGAACTAAAACTGCAGTGATGGGAAAGAACCCCATTGTGGCGAGGGAGCTTGCTCCCGCCGGGCTGCGAAGCAGCCCCAAACCCTGCAAAGGCATTTCTTCAGGAGAAACCCATTAGCCTGTTTTGCGACTGCTTCGCAGTCGAGCGGGAGCAAGCTCCCTCGCCACAGAGGTCACCTCATGGCCCTGTCTTCAAAAAATCAGGCGGCTTGACGCATCGCCGGTTTAGCGAGCGAATCCGTGCTCTTGCTGCGTGAATCGTTCGGGCCGAACACTTCGCGCGCTTCCGGGAACAGGCTCAGCAGCGCCAGGTACACCACCGAGGCCAGGCCCAGGGTCACTGGCAGGCTGATGTCGATACCACCGGCCATTTCGCCCAGCGGCCCGACAAACTGCCCCGGCAGGTTCACAAAGCACAGGCCGACGGCCGCGCTCGGGATCCAGGCGCCCAGGCCACGCCAGTTCCAGCCGTGGGTGAACCAGTAACGGCCACCTTTCTCGCCGCGGGTGAACACTTGCAGGTCATCCGGGCAGTAGAAGCCGCGACGCACCAGCAGGCCGATGATCATGATCACCATCCACGGGGTGGTGCAGGTGATGATCAGCACGGCGAAGGTCGACACGCTCTGCACCAGGTTGGCCGCGAAGCGCCCGATGAAGATGAAGGCAATCGACATCACGCCGATCAGCAGCGTGGCCTTGACCCGTGACAGTACACGTGGGAACACGCTGGACATGTCCAGGCCAGTGCCGTAGAGCGATGTGGTGCCGGTGGACATGCCACCAATCACCGCGATCAGGCACACCGGCAGGAAGAACCAGCTCGGCGATACCGCCAGCAGGCCGCCGACATAGTTGTTGGCTGCGATGTAGTCCGGCGCCTTGATCGCCACGATGGTCGCGGTGGTCAGGCCGAACAGGAACGGGATGAACGTCGCGATCTGCGAAATCACCACCGCCGCCATGATGCGGCGCTTGGAGGTGTCACGCGGGATGTAGCGCGACCAGTCGCCGAGGAACGCACCGAAGGAAATCGGGTTGCTCATGGCCACCAGCGCAGCACCGATAAAGGCAGCCCAGAAACCGGGTTGGCCCATGTTGACGGTGCCGGCGTAGTTCGCATCGAAGGGACCGGCGAAAGCGAAGACACCCAGCAGGAACAGCAGGCTGGCGCTCCACACCGCGATCTTGTTGACCCACAGCAGAAAACGAAAGCCATAGATGCATACGGTCAGTACCAGAATCGCGAACAGACCATAGGCCAGGCCCAGGGTCAGGTCGGTTTCCGGCAGGCCGATCAGGCGTTTGGCGCCACCGATCAGCGCATCACCCGAACTCCACACCGAGAGCGAGAAGAAGGCGATGGCGGTTAACAGCGACAGGAACGAACCGACGATCCGCCCGTGCACGCCGAAGTGCGCACCGGAAGACACGGCGTTGTTCGTGCCATTGATCGGGCCGAACAGGCCCATTGGCGCGAGGATCAGCGAACCCAGCAATACGCCCAGCACAATCGCCCAGACGCCCGCCTGGAAAGACAGGCCGAACAGCACCGGGAAACTGCCAAGAACGGCGGTGGCGAAGGTGTTGGAACCACCGAAAATCATCCTGAACAAGTCCGTCGGGCTTGCGGTGCGTTCGTTGTCCGGGATCTGTTCGACCCCGTGGGTTTCAATTTGCGTAAGGCTTTGGTCTTTGTTGTTGTTATTCATGATCAGCTCCGATCATAAAGGCGCGCTCATCAAACGTGAGCGTCACCTGTGTTGGCTAAGGGGGTGGCAGCCCTTCCGGCATCTCGGACAAATGTTCGTGGCAGGCCAGCCATAGGCCTTGTTGTTCTTGGCCAGACGCTTGTTTCTTGAAAACAATCGTCTCGCGCTCCTGGCTAAAGTGCTGCTCCCCTTGCATGCGCAACTCGGTGGCTACGTCATGGATGAAAATCGCCACGTCACCCTGCAGGCTGACGAAAGCGTTGCTCGAGGTGCATGAGAGCACCTCGAAGCCATCCTCGGTGCGCCAGCCGTCCCACATCGCCTGATAGGCGTCGCGCGACAGCAGGGGCTGTTCGAGGGTGTAGAAGACAAAGCTGGCATCGGCACTGAACGCGCCGAAGTAGGCTTCCCGATCGTTACGGGCAAAAGCGGACACCAGATCGGCGGCGGCTTTCAGAACCTGATCACGTTCGTTCACGAGCATTCCTCAGCGGTGGACTACGCCAGGCAGTACACAGAGCATTTCGTACAGCAGGTTGGCGGCCAGCAGTGAGGTGTTACCGGTGGTGTCGTAAGCGGGCGAGACTTCTACCAGATCGCAACCGACCAGGTCGAGGCCTTGGCAGCCACGAACGATCTCGATCGCCTGAATGGTCGTCAGACCACCGATTTCCGGAGTGCCGGTGCCCGGTGCCCAGGCTGGGTCGATGCCGTCGATGTCAAAGCTGAGGTAGACAGGACCGCCGCCGACTTTCTCGCGGACTTCAGCCATCAAGGGCTCCAGCGATTTGTGCCAGCACTCTTCGGCCTGAACCACACGGAAGCCCTGTTTGCGGCTCCAGTTGAAGTCGTCAGCGGTGTAGCCCTGGGCGCGCAGGCCAATCTGCACGACACGGTCCGGATCCAGAAGGCCTTCTTCAACAGCGCGACGGAAGGTGGTGCCGTGGGCGATTTTCTCGCCAAACATGTGATCGTTCACGTCGGCGTGAGCGTCGATGTGCACCAGGCCGACCTTGCCGTGCTTCTTATGGATGGCACGCAGGATCGGCAGGGTGATGGTGTGGTCGCCGCCCAGGGTCAGGGGGATCACGTTGTGTTCGAGGATGTCGTCGTAGGCTTCTTCGATGATACGTACGGCGTCCAGCAGGTTGAAGGTGTTGATCGCCACATCGCCGATGTCGGCAACCGACAGCGAGTCGAACGGCGCAGCACCGGTGGCCATGTTGTAAGGACGGATCATCACCGATTCGGTGCGGATATCGCGAGGCCCGAAGCGGGTGCCAGGGCGCAGAGAGGTGCCGATGTCCAGTGGCACACCTACGAAGGCAGCGTCCAGGCCGGCAGCGGTGTTCAAATGGGGGAGTCGCATCATGGTGGCGATGCCGCCGAAGCGCGGCATTTCGTTGCCGCCCAGTGGCTGGTGAAGAATCTTGTCCACGGGTAGGACCTCATCGTCGTTGTTTTAATTATTCAGGTAAGCCGTACACGGGAGTACGGGCGAACCTTGTGGCGCCGATTCTGCGAAATGTAGTGGCCGGGAAGAATCGCTATGGGCAAATACTTAGTTCAGATTTTTCTAAACTAATGTGCGCGAGGTCGATAGACTTCACTGCAACACGAAAGCTGCAGATAAACCTGTAGGAGCTGCCGCAGGCTGCGATCTTTTGATTTTCAGCGGTCTTCAGCGATCTCAGACCGCACAGAGTCAAGATCAAAAGATCGCAGCCTGCGGCAGCTCCTACCTGGCTGTAGCCAGAGCCAGCTGAAATTCGAGCGGTGTTTGGAGAGCCCCAATGGCCAACGCTTTACCTGACCTGAAACTATTGCGCATCTTCGTCAGCGTGGTGCGCCATCAGGGCTTCGCCAATGCCCAGCAGGCGCTCAATCTCTCGACGTCGGCCATCAGCACCTACATGAGCCAGCTCGAAGCGGCTCTTGGCCTGGTGCTGTGCCATCGTGGTCGTGGCGGTTTCAGCCTGACCAGCAAGGGCGAGCTGTTCCATCAGGAAACCCTGCGCCTGTTGGGCGAGCTCGAAGGCTTCGAGCAGTACGCTGCCGCCCTCAAGGGTGAGTTGCGCGGTACCTTGAATCTCGGGGTAATCGATTCCACTGTCAGCGACAAGGCCCTGCCGTTCGCCGAAGCCATCGGCGCCTACAGCCAGGAACACCCGGCCGTGCACTTGCACCTGTCGGTGATGAGCCCTTACGAATTGCAACTCGGCGTGCAGGACAACCGTCTCGACCTGGCCATCGGCGCATTTTCCACGCGCATGAGCGGTCTGGTGTACATGCCGCTGTACCGTGAACAACACTGGTTGTATTGCAGCTCGCGGCATCCACTGTTCAACGAGCGGCGTATTCCCGAGCAAGTCATCACCCAGCAGCGCATGGTCGGCCGTGGCTACTGGAGCCAGGCTGAACTGGCGCGTCACGGCTTCAAACACAGCGCCGCGACCGTGGAAAGTATGGAAGCCCAGTTGATTCTGGTGCTGTCCGGCGCCTACATCGGTTACCTGCCGGAGCACTACGCCCAGGCCTGGGCCGACAAGGGGGACTTACGGGTGTTGCTGCCGGCGACCTTCGGTTATCAAGCGCCGTTCTCGATGATCGTGCGTCGGGGGCGTAGCCGCGAGCCGCTGATCCAGACGTTCCGCGACTTGCTTAAAGCCCAACTGAATCAGGCCTGAGAAGATGTCCAGAATCCAGTGCCCGCGCTGCCTGCGCCCGCAAAGCCACTGCCTGTGCCCATTGATCCCAAGCCTCGACAGCCGCACCCGGGTGTTGCTGTTGCAGCATCCGAGCGAAGTGAGCCATGCGCTGAATACGGCGCGGCTGGCGGCGTTGGGCTTGAACAATGCCGAGTTGATCGTGGGGGAAGTGTTCGAGGACTTGCCGACGTTGTTGAGTCAGCCGGGGTATCGGGCGCGGTTGTTGTTTCCCGGTGACGATGCGCAGCCGATGCAAGCCTGTGCCGCGACAGACGAACCGCTGTTGCTGGTGGTCCCGGACGGCACCTGGCGCAAAGCGCGCAAGATGTTGCACCTCAACCCGTTGCTGGCGGCGTTGCCGAGGGTGACGCTGGCCGAAGGCGGAGTGTCCCGTTATCGGCTGCGCAAGGCGCCGGGGCCGGGAGCGTTATCGACGGTGGAGGCGATTGTGCAAGCGCTGGAAACCCTCGAGGCGCCGACTTCGTTTGCGCCGTTGTTGAAGCCGTTCGAGGCGTTGATCGAGGGGCAGATCGCGGCGATGGGGGAGGAGGTTTACCAGCGTAATCACGGTGGTTAAAGATCAAAAGATCGCCCGAGCGCGAACCAAGCCTTCGGCAGCTCCTACAGGTAATACGCGATCCCCTGTAGGAGCTGCCGAAGGCTGCGATCATTTGATCTTACCTTTCCCGCATCGCCTCGGTCCGCGCCTTCAACACCGGTTTAAGCAAGTAATCCAGCACCGTTTTCTCCCCGGTAATGATGTCCACCGTTGCCACCATCCCCGGGATGATCAGCAGCGGTTTCACATCCCCGCCCAGATGGTTTTTATCGGTACGCACCTGAATCAGATAGAAGCTGTTGCCCTTGTCGTCGGTGATGGTGTCGGCGCCGATCAATTCCAGCTTGGCGCTCAGGCCGCCGTAAATGGTGTAGTCATAGGCACTGAACTTGACCATGGCTTTCTGGCCCGGATGCAGGAATGCAACGTCCTGCGGGCGGACCTTGGCTTCGATCAGCAGGTTGTCTTCCAGCGGCACGATTTCCACCATGTCACTGCCGGGCTGGACCACGCCGCCGATGGTGTTGACCTTCAACACCTTGATGATGCCGTGAACCGGGGAGACCACGGTGGTACGGGTCACGCGGTCGTCGATGGCGATGCTCGATGCCGTGATTTTCGACAGGTCGGTGCGTTTCTCGTTCAGTTCTTTGGCAGCTTCCGAGCGGAAGGTCTGTTCCGACTCATCGATCTTGCTTTTGATCTCGTTGATCGCCGATTCCGCCCGGGGAATCGCCAGGGTGGTGGCGTTCAACGAGCCACGTATTTCCACCGCGCTGCGCTTGAGGCGCAGGATTTCCACCGGTGACACCGCACCCGTGCCTACCAGCGGCGTGGACATGTTCATTTCCTGTTGCAGCAGCGCCAGGCTTGAACTGAATTGACCCTGCTTCGAGCGGAACTCCGCCAACTCCTGGGTTTTTTGCCGAAGTTGCTCGGTCAGGGTGCGCTGCTCGCTGGCCAGTCGGCGTTGCCGCTGCTCGTACAGCGAGCGCTCGTCTTCTGCCACTTGCGGAGCCTTGGCGATCACTTCTTCTGACAGCTTGAACGGCCGGCCTTCGGCTTCGGCCGAAAGCCGTTCGACCTGCGCGGTCAATGCATAGCGATCGGCTTCGCTTTCGCCCTTGTTCGACAGGTAGCGGGTGTCATCCAGGCGCAGCAAGGTGTCGCCCTTGTTCACCATTTGTCCTTCACGGACGAAAATTTCAGTGACGATGCCGCCCTCCAGGTTCTGGATCACCTGGACTTTGCTCGACGGAATCGCCTTGCCTTCGCCCATGGTCACTTCCTGCAACACGGCGAATCTGGCCCAGACCAGTGCGCTGATCACCAGCGCGGAGGCCAGCCACACGGTGATGCGCGACCAGCGCGGTGAGTCTTGCAACGAGGCGCCGACGGTTTCCGGCATGAACTCGGTTTCGGCACTTTTGTTGAAACTGTCAAAGTAGCCACGGGATCCTTGATCGGCAGACATGGACGACTCCTAGACGGCCGCAGAGCCGACACGGCCCTTGCGCAGTGCATCGATGACCGCTTCTTTCGGGCCGTCGGCGACGATCCGTCCGTTGTCCAGCACCACCAACCGGTCCACCAGGCTCAGCATCGAGGTGCGGTGGGTCACCAGCAGGAGAGTTTTACCCTGGACCCAGCCGTGAAGTTTTTGCCGCAGGACGTCTTCGCTGCTGTTGTCCATGGCGCTGGTGGGCTCGTCGAGCAGCATGATGGGCGGGTCGAGCAACATGGACCGGGCCATCAATACGGCTTGGCGCTGGCCGCCGGACAGCAGTTGCCCACGTTCGCCCACGGGCCGGTCGAAGCCTTGCGGGTGTTGCCGGGCCAGCTCGGTGACGCCGGTCATTTCCGCCACTTCGAGCATGCGTGAGTCGCTGATATAGCGCGCGCCGAGGGTCAGGTTGTCGCGCAGGCTGCCGGCCAGCAGCGGCAGGTCGTGGGCGACGTAACCGATTTGATGGCGCAGGTCGGCGACGTCCAGTTGTCGCAGGTCCAGGCCATCGAGCAGCAACTGGCCTTCATCCGGTTCATAGAAGCCCATCACCAGTCGCGCCAGGGTGCTTTTACCTGAGCCGCTGCGACCGATGATGCCGATACGCTCGCCGGGTTTCACACTGAAGCTGACATTGGCCAGGGCAGGAGAGCTCTGGCCGTTGTAGTGGAAGGTTACGCCGACAACATCCAGCGCGCCTTGCAGTTGGGTTCGTTCCAGAGGCCGTCGTTTGGCATCGCGTTCCTGGGGCAGGCCCATCAGCGCGTCGGTGCTTTTCATGGTCAGTTGCGCTTGCTGGTAGCGGGTGATCAGGCCGGCGATCTGCCCCAGCGGCGCCAGCACCCGACTGCCGAGCATGTAGCTGGCCACCAGGGCACCGACGCTGAGGTTGCCGGCGATGATGCTGTAGACCCCGGCGACGATGGTCGCCATGCCGGACAGTTGCTGGATGAACAGCGTGCCATTGGTAGCCAGGGCCGAGAGGTTGCGCGCGTGGCTGTCGAGGCGGGTGAGGGCGCCGTGGGTGCTTTCCCATTTGTGCTGGCGTTCGCTTTCGGCGCTGCAGGCCTTGAGGGTTTCCAGGCCGCTGAGGGTTTCGATCAACAGTGCCTGGCGTTCGGCGCCGAGGCTGAGGCTTTTCTGCACGGTATCGCGCAGGCGTACCTGGATCACCATGGCGAAAATGATTGTGATGGGAAACGCCAGTATCGGGATCACCACCAGCCAGCCACCGAGCAGGCCGATCACCAGCAGCATCAGCAGGCAGAAGGGCAGGTCGATCAGGCTGGTGAGGGTCACGGCGGTGAGAAACTCCCGCAGGCCCTGGAAGTCATGAATGCTTTGGGCGAAGCCACCGATGGTCGCCGGTCGCGCTTTCATCGCCATGCCGGTGATGCGCTCGAACAGGGTGGCCGACAGGATCACGTCGGTTTTCTTGCCGGCGGAATCCAGCAAGTGCGCGCGCACGACTCGCAGTACCAGCTCGAACGCGGTGCCGATCAGCAGACCGATCGTCAGCACCCACAAGGTCGAAGTGGCCTGGTTCGGCACTACGCGGTCGTAGGTCTGCATCACGAACAGCGGCACCATCAATCCCAGCAGGTTGATCAGGAAGCTCGCCAGGATCGCATCGCTGTACAACCATTTCGACAGCTTCAGCGTATCGCGAAACCAGGCCTGCACCCGTGGCACCAACGGCGAGCGCAGGTCTTCGAGTTCGTGGCGTGGCCGGGCAAACAATGCCTGGCCACTGTAGTGTTCGGCCAGTTCCTCAAGGCTGAGCCATTGTTCGCCGCCGTCGGCTTCGCTGGGAAGGATCAGCACCTTGCCGTCCTCGCCATACCGGCGCAGGACCGCCGTGCGGCCGTTGTCGAGCAATAGCAGTACGGGCAGATTGAGCGGGGAGATGTCTTTGAGGTCACGGCGCAGCAAGCGCGCCTGTAAACCGGCCCGGGCCGCTGCACGGGGCAGCAGGTCCAGGCTCAGGCGTTGGTGTGCCATGGGGAGCCCGGCACTCAGGCTGGCGCGACTGACCGTCGCGCCGTGGAGTTTGCAGAGGATCAGCAGACCGTCCAGAAGCGGGTCATCGAAGCTCAGGCGTGGATCGACACCGGTGTTGCCGGGTTCCATGCTGGTCATTGAATGCTCCCGTTGCTCTGCGGCAATCGACAGGTATCTGCATATCTCACTGTAGGAGCTGCCGCAGGCTGCGATCTTTTGATCTTGACTGCTCAAAAGCAAAGTCAAAAGATCGCAGCCTGCGGCAGCTCCTACACGGGTATTTCGGTTATTTCATTTCAGGCAGACGAGCTTCGTTTTTCACTTCGGTCTGGGCGATCGCGTCGGCGGGCAGTACGACCCGTTGTTTGCTCAACAACTGGCCCATGTTCGCCAGGACTCGGTACATCGAAAACTCTTCGGTGTAGCGCACTTCGGTGTAGCGACGGTTGGCATTGTAGAGTTCGTTTTCACTGTCCAGCAGGTCCAGCAGAGTCCGTTGACCGAGGCCGAATTGATCCTGGTAGGCGATGCGTACGCGTTTGCTGGTGTCGGCGTATTCACGGGCGGTCGGGGTTTGTTTCTTGGCATTGACCATGGCGTTCCAGGCCAGGTGAATGTTCTCGTTGAGCTGGCGCAGGGCATTGTTACGGATGTCCATGGCCTGGTTGATCTTGTGCGAGTCGGAGGCCAGGCGCGCCTTGTCACTGCCGCCGCGGAACAGGTTGTAGTTCATGATCACGCCGACCCGCCATTCATTGTCGTGGCCTTCGTCACCCTGCACGTTGTTGTTCGCGCCCACGGCAGCCTCGGCGTCGAGGCGTGGGTAGAACGGCGACTTGGCGACTTCGTACTGGCTTTCGGCCGATTGCACGTCGGCTTGGGCGGATTTCAGGTAAGGGTTGTTTTCCACCATGCTCTGCTGGGCTTCGGGCAAGGAGGTGGGGACTTCGCCGCGAATCGACGGCGGGGTTTCGAGTTCATCGGGCATGCGCCCCACAACGGCGTAGAAGTTCGACTCGGCGTCAGCCAGATCGACTTCGGCGGTGTCGAGGTTGTTTTCTGCCAGTGCCCGGCGAGCCGCGGACTGGTCGGCATCGGCGTTGCTGCCCACGCCGCGCTGGGTGCGCAGGCCGATCTGGTCGTTGACCCGCAAGTGCGCTTGCAGGTTGTTCTTGGCCAGTGTCACCAGTTCGCGGCGCTTGAGTACTTCGAGGTAAACCTCGGTGGTGCGCAGGGCCAGATCCTGAGCCGTCCCCTGAGCGTAATAGGCTCGCGAGTTGACCACATCCTGGGTGCGTCCGACCTCATTGGCGGTGTTGAACCCGTCAAAGAGCATTTGTCGCAGGCGCAATTCCGACTGGGTGTAGTTGAGGGTTTCGGTGTTGTGCCCGCTGGGGGTGAGCGCCCGGGTATTGGTGTTATCGCTATACGCGCGCCCGTAGGCAGCGTTCAAATCAACCGAAGGATAAAAGCCCCCTTTGGCGACCTTCACGTCCTCATCAGCCGACAGACGGCTGTCCACCCGTGATGCCAGCTCCGGGTGGGTCGCGATGGTGCTCTGGATCGCTTCAGTCAGCGTCATGGCCTGAACCTGGGACGAGCAGGCCATGGCCAAGAGAACCGCGCTGCAGAGGGGGGTTAATAGGCGCATGTTGCATCTCCCTGATTCCTGATGGTGCTTATCAGTCGCCAATTATTTGACGATATTTATAGTTAAGGTTGTTTCACATCTTTAACAAAAGAGCTAAGAACATTCTGGAGCGTAGCTAAGAAATTTTTTTCATAACCGCTATGCAAAAAAAAACTTATGCGCCCTGCAAAATCCAGCACATTGTTCAATGCGAAAGCCCTTGTTTTATGAGCTCTTGGGCGCTCTACGGGTTTTAAGGAAAGTTCCAATCCACTTATCGACATAGAGCGGAGAAGTGCTGGAGGGGAGGGAGGCGAGCGATCTGGTGGCGACGGTTTTTTGTCACTTGGATGATTCAAGATCGTTACGCATCGCTCACAGGCAACGTTGTTGCGCACAGGGATCCGATGCCGTTGATTGCAGAGGGTTTTCCCCAAAATCGTAAACAGCGCCGTGAGCGACTGGCTGGGCGAGATCGTTGCCGGGGCCTAGGCTTACTCACGTAAACCGGTACCTGGAACACGATTCGCCAGACAACCCGCTTGAGCCGTGAGCACGTTCTTCGCACAAACAAGCTGCCGACAGCGGTTGGCAGCGGAGGAAGTGCACATGGCTATGCTCATCGGTATCGTCAGTAAGGTCATCGGTCAGGTGTTCGCGGTTGCGAGCGATGGCACCCGGCGTGCTTTGGTCGAAGGGGACCGGTTGTTCGCCGGCGACCAACTGAGCACCGGCGTCGAGGGCGCGGTGGCGGTGCATCTGCAAAATGGCCAGGAACTGACCCTCGGGCGCGGCAGCAGCATGCAGATGACCTCGCAGCTGCTCGCCAATCAGATTCCCCATGTGGACTCGTCCGAGGCGGTGACGCCGAGCGAAGCGCAACTGACGGATGTCGCACAGCTGCAAAAAGCCATTGCGGTCGGCGACGACCCGACCCAGACCGCTGAAGCCACCGCTGCCGGGCCTGCCACGACTACCGGTGTACCGGGTGGCATCCCGGGCAGTGGCCATAGTTTCGTCCTGCTCGAAGAAGTGGGCGGGCGAGTCGATCCGATCATCGGCTTCCCCACTGCCGGTTTCAATGGCATTCCCGAACTTCCCGAAGAGCGCCTGAACGCTAATCCGGACAACAACGTTGTAGCGGACGATGCTCCTGTGGTGCCGCCGGTGGTTCCGCAAGTGCCGAACAATCCGGTCACCTTCGACGGCCTGTCGGAGCAGAACGGTGAGCGGACCGTTAATGAAGCCAACCTGGCCGACGGTTCGGCGAGGAACGAAGGCTCGCTGACGCGAAGCGGCACCTTCACCATCAATGCGCCAGACGGGCTGAGCAGCCTCAGCATCGGCGGGATCAACTTGATCAGCGGCGGCGTGGCGGCCGGCTTCCCGCAGTCGATCACCTCCCCGCTGGGCGGCACACTGACCGTCACCAGTTACAACCCGGCCACGGGCGTGGTCAGTTACAGCTACACCCTCAACCGTGCCGAAACCCACGCAAGCGGTGAGGGCGCCAATAGCCTTGCCGAACACGTCACCGTGGTGGCCAGCGACAGCAATGGCGACAGCATTACCGGTACGCTGGATATCAGCATCATCGACGACGTGCCCAAAGCAGTCGATGACAACAATGGCACCGCCTCGGAAACCCTGCTGACCCTCAACGGCAACGTACTGAGCAACGACGTGCAAGGCGCCGACCGCGTGACGCTCGGGGAAAACGCCGGCCCGATCACCCCCGGGACCTTCACCGGCACCTACGGCACCCTGG
>NZ_QAOV01000011.1:85380-237906 GCF_003050925.1 Pseudomonas sp. GV085
ACCGCCAACCTGGTGCTGCAGATCCACAATAACGATGATTCGGTGACGATTGGCGGTTTGAACGTTGGCGGCGGCGAACTGACCGTCTTCGAGAAAAACCTCAGCGACGGCAGCGCACCGGATGCCACGGCGCTGACTCAGAACGGCACCTTCACCGTGGCCGCTCTCGACGGTGTCACGACCCTGACCGTCGGTGGCATCGCCGTGGTCAGCGGTGGCGTGGCTGCCGGCTTCCCACAATCGATCACCACGCCGCTGGGCAGCACGCTGACCATCACCGGGTTCAACGCGGCGACCGGTGTCGTGAGCTACAGCTACACCCTCAACGATAACGAAACGCATCCGACTGCCAACGGCGCCAACACTTTGCCTGAGCAGTTCGCCGTGACCGTGGTTGACGACAACGGCACCACCGCCACCGGTTCACTGGACGTGAACATCGTCGACGACCTGCCGGAGGGCGTGGACGACAGCCATGCGTCAACAGCTTCGGAAACCTTGCTGACCCTCAGCGGCAACGTGCTGAGCAACGACGTGCAAGGCGCCGACCGGGTAGCGCTCGGAGAAAACGCCGGCCCCATCACCCCCGGGACCTTCGCCGGCACCTACGGCACCCTGGTGCTTAACGCCAACGGCACCTACACCTACACGCTGAACACCAGCGATGCCGACTTCAAGGCGTTGCACGGCGGTGACAATGGCACTGAAACCTTCACCTACACCCTCACCGATGCGGATGGCGACAGCAGCACCGCCAACCTGGTGCTGCAGATCCACAACAACGATGATCAGGTGACCCTCAACGGCCTCGACATGTATGGCGGTGAACTGACGGTCTTCGAGAAAAATCTCAGCGACGGCACTAGCCCCAACACACCCGCCCTGACCCAGAACGGCACCTTCACCGTGAACGCCCTCGATGGCCTGCAAACCCTGACCGTGGGCGGCATTACTGTCGTCAGCGGTGGTGTGGTTACAGGCTTCCCGCAAACGGCCGTGACGCCGCAGGGCAGCACCCTGACCGTCACCGGTTACAACCCGGCGACCGGAGTGATCAGCTACAGCTACACCCTCAACGATAACGAAGCCCATCCAACGGCCAGCGGCGCCAACAGCCTGACCGAGAACTTCAACGTCGTGGCCACCGATACGGACGGCGACAGTGCGACCGGGCAGCTCAACGTCAACATCATCGATGACTTGCCGAGCGCCAAACCTGACTCGTCGTCGGTGACGGAGGGTGGAACGGTCAACATCAGTGTGCTGGGCAACGACATCAGCGGCGCCGACGGTCCGGCGACGGTGGTCGGCGTACGCGCCGGCAGCAATACCTCGACGTCGGCCATCGGCGGGCTCGGCAATCAGATCAACGGCACCTATGGTTACCTGACCCTCGATGCCAACGGCAACGCGGTGTATCACAGCAACCCGGGTTCGGTCGGTGATGCCGGGGCGACCGATACGTTCACCTATACCGTGCGCGATTCCGATGGCGATGAAAGCACCACCATCATCATCATCGACGTGGCTAACAGCATCATCAAGGCAAACCCCGACAGCGACGTGACGGTCTACGAAAAAGCCCTCGACCTGAGCAAGGACGGTCAGGACCTGGCCGCCGCTACGGTCACCGGCAGCGACCCGGGCAACACCGGCGAAACCGCGTCCGGCACCCTGGTCGGTTCGGTATCGGGTGCCAGCGGCGCAGTCACCTACACCCTGGTCGGCAGCGCCACCGGCGCATACGGGCAAATCCTGCTCAACCCCGACGGCAGCTACACCTACACTCTGACCTCGGCGCCGAAAACCTCGCCGAACGCCAACGACGGGCCGAACAGCCTGAGTGAAAGCTTCACCTACAAAGCCACCGATGCGCTGGGCAACAGCAGTACCAGCACCATCGTGGTCAACATTGTCGATGACGTGCCCAGGGCGGTGGCAACGGATCGCTCGGTGGCGGCGGTGCAGATCGATTCCAACCTGCTAATCGTACTCGACGTCTCCGGCAGCATGGCCGACCCTTCCGGCGTGTCGAACCTGTCACGGCTGGATCTGGCCAAGCAGGCCATCAGTGCCTTGCTGGATAAATACGACGACCTGGGCGATGTGAAAGTGCAGCTCGTCACCTTCAGCAGCAGCGCCACCGACATGACCTCGGTGTGGGTCGATGTCGCGACCGCCAAGACATTGCTGGCCGGCCTCATCGCGAACGGCAATACCAACTACGACGCGGCCGTGCTGACCATGCAGACCGCCTTCAACACCTCGGGCAAACTCACCGGTGCGCAAAACGTCGGCTACTTCTTCTCCGACGGCAAGCCCACCACCGGCCAGGAAATCGGCACTGCCGACGAGACTGCATTGAAGGCCTTCCTCGATGCCAACGACATCAAGAACTACGCGATCGGCCTGGGCAGCGGCGTGAGCAACGCCAACCTCAATCCACTGGCCTATGACGGCAGCAGCCACACCGACACCGATGCAGTGGTGGTGACCGACCTCAACCAACTCAACTCGGTGCTGTCCGGCACCGTGATCGGCGCACCGGTCACCGGTTCGCTGCTGGGCGAGGGCGGTGCCTTCGGTGCCGATGGCGGCTTCATCAAAACAGTCACGGTGGACGGCACCACGTACACCTACGATCCGAGCGGCAACAGCAATCAGGGCTCGCTGAGCTTCAGCGGCGGGCTCAACCACGGCACGTTCAACACCGTGGACAACACGTTGAGCA
Organism: Pseudomonas sp. GV085; assembly: GCF_003050925.1. Classification (GTDB taxonomy): domain Bacteria; phylum Pseudomonadota; class Gammaproteobacteria; order Pseudomonadales; family Pseudomonadaceae; genus Aquipseudomonas. The sequence continues at coordinate 88,112 of NZ_QAOV01000011.1, forward strand.
TTGCCACCAACAACAGCGGTACCTTGCAGATCAATCTCGACACCGGTGAATACGCCTACATTTCGCAGAAAACCACGTCGGTGTTGATCACCGAAAACATCGCCTTCACCGCCAGCGACAACGACGGCGACCTGGCCAGCGCCACCTTGACGGTCAAAGTCATACCCAATGCACCACCGGTGGCTGGCGATGATAACGTCATCACCAACGTGCTCTCGAGCACGGTCGTGGTGCCGGGCGAACTGTTGCTGGCCAACGACACCGACCCCAACGGCGATCAACTCTCGGCGACACCGACTTCGTTCAACACCGGCTGGATCGCCGGGGATGCGGACTTCACCGGCACGGGCGCGATCAGCTTCGCCGGTGAAAATAACAACCCCGCCAACAAGAGTCTGGCCAACGTGCGCAATGCGTTTGCGGCCAACACGGCGACCATGACGGCGCTGCTGGTGATCAGTGGCTATCTCGACAAAGCGAACAGCTCCAATGGCAACAATGAAGACCTCATCACGGTCAAGCTGAAACAGGGTGAGACGCTCAACCTCGATCACAACCTGGACCCTGGGCACGTCACGATGGAGTATTCGCTCAACGGTGGGGCGTTCGTCAGCATCGCCGATGGCGGCGCCATCACCGCAAGCGCGGATGGCACTTACCAGATCCACCTGACCAACATCACCAACACCAGTGGCAGCGATGCGAATTCGGCGGAAAACTATCAGCTGACCATGACCGTCAACTACGCGGGGGCACAGGCTGTCACCACGGACTACCACGGCACCTACACCGCCAACGACAACCATGGCGGCAGCGACTCGGCCAATCTGACCATCAGCTATCAGGACGGCCATACGCTCACCGGCACCAGCGGGGATGACGTACTGGTGGCAGGCACGGGCAACAACATCATCAATGCCGGCGACGGCAACGATGTGCTCACCGCCGGCTCCGGCAATAATGAGCTGCATGGCGGTGCCGGCAATGATCTGCTCTACAGCGGTTCGGGCAATGACATCCTCGACGGCGGCACGGGGATCGACACAGCCAGTTACTCCCACGCCAGCGCCGGAGTGACGGTCGACCTCAGCCTGCTCGCTGCGCAGAACACCCTGGGCGCGGGCTCGGACACCCTGACCGGCATCGAAAACCTCACCGGCTCGAACTTCAACGACACCCTGACCGGTGACAACAACAGCAACGTGATCAACGGCGGCCTGGGCCACGACATCCTCAACGGTGGAGGCGGCGATGACCTGCTGATCGGCGGACTGGGCAATAACACTCTCACTGGCGGGGCGGGGACCGACACCTTCCACTGGCTCAAAGGCAACAGCGGCCATGACGTGATCACCGACTTCACCCCCGGCACCGACAAGCTCGACCTGTCGCAACTGCTACAAGGGGAGAGCGGCACCACGGCGTCACTGGATGACTACCTGCACTTCACCGTCACCGGCAGCGGGCCGTCGACGGTGACCAGCATCGACGTCAGCGCCATGGCCGGCGCCGCGCCGAACCAGACCATCGACCTGGCCGGCGTCAACCTGGCCAGCCATTACGGTGTAACGCCAGGGGCGGGTGGGGTGATCGCGGGCGGGCATGACACGGCGACCATCATCAACGGCATGCTCAATGATCATTCGTTGAAGGTGGATACCGTGTGAGCTGAAAGCCTGAATGGAAAAACCCGCCATTCCTGTGTAAGGGATGGCGGGTTTTTTATAGCACGAGATAAAGAGGAGTCTCCGACCAACGGTCACAAAACCTGTAATTTCTGACAGTAGTCAGTCCTCAGTAACTGCCTTTAAATCGAGTCAACGATCAGTCAAGTCGAGTTTTCAATTTCCTCTGCACTGCGCTTCGAACAGACGCCGGATCACTCTGGATTGGGCGTTGGGTCGCTACGTGGGCTAAATGCCCGATACTGAAAGGAGCTTTGAAATGACCATCCTAGAAAAGCTGTCCGCCAAAGAGCAAAGACTGCTCAGTTACAGGAAAAAACCACGTAGCGTTCCTCTGGAGGATTTGAAACCACCCTCACTGGAAACGATCCTGTTGCTGCCAGAAAAGGCCGATGACCCGGGTAATCAACTTCACTCCAGAGATCAAGGTCTTGAGATGAAGTTGACGCTCTCACGGTTTCCGACATCAAACTATCCGGACAAATCAGATATCACCGTACAAGCACTGTTCAATGACGATCCGGTTGGGAACGAGCTGAGTGGGACTACGCCGCTGGATGACGCGTGGTTCGAGCAAACACTGACGGTACCAGCAGGAAAAACGGCCACTGAGGGCGAGCACAGGGTGCAATATCGGATCAAGTATCGGCTGAACGAAGACGATTCGTTGCCGCTGATCATCCGGGTAGACAAGACTCCTCCCTCTCCTGCCACCCAGGCCATCGTTCCTGACAGGATCAAAACCGAGGGCATTACTGCGGAGTACTTTGACGAGGAAGGCGTCGACTATGTGCTGGTGGGTTATCTAGCGACCTACCCAGTTGCAAAAATCGGAGATGTCGTTGAGTTCATGGTCAAGGAAGTCGGGAAACCGGACGATCAGGCAACGCTCATCGAGCGCATTGAGCGACTGGACCTTGCGGTTCCATTGAGCACGCAAAAACTGACCAAATCCTTGATCGGGATTGAGCAAGGAGAAATCGAGTTATTTGTTTACGTGACCGATCGCAAGGGAAACAAAAGCCTTGCTTCACCGAAGCTGAAAGTTGATGTGTCACTTTTCCCTGCACCGGCCGGGGAATCGGAGACCGTTCCACTGCATGATGATGACAACATCATTTTGTTCGAGGATGCACGTGATCCAGTGCGCGCCATTCTCAACTATACGAACTTCAAGGACAAAGATCAGTGGCGGTTGGTCGTTGATCAGCAAACGCCAGCACTGGAACCTGATGTTGATGCTGTTCCGTTCTCCCATGCATTTACTTACCGCTATCTTTACAATGGTAACGATGGTCCGAAGGATGTTGATTTTGAATGGCAAGTAAGGCGCGGCAATAAGCTTTACCCCGAGACACCTCATAGCCGGAAGCTGAAAATCGACCTGAGAAAGCCTGGAGAACAACCCGATCCGGATAACCCCGGTAATCCTGGCTCGCCTGATCCAAAACTGCCGCTGATAACAGTACAGGGTGTAGATAGATCACGACCAAATTACCTGATCAAAGTGGACGGAGAAATAGGCGCGATCGCTTTCGTAAAAATCTATAAAGGACACAAGAAAGACGATGTCGCACAGCTTATTTATCACGGAGTTGAAGTAGAAGACGCCGATGGTGGCATTGTCAGGCTGGATGGCAGCGAAACCGACGATACGGTTCTGCAATTCAGGATCCCCGGCGCTTATATAGCGGGCAGTGGAAACAATAAGAAAACACGTGTCGAGTACATAGTCAGTCATGATCAAAATACCACGGTGGCACGGTCGAACACGCAACATGTCGAGGTATATGTAAACGAGATTCCCATGCCGCAGCCTGACTTTGCCATTACTGGCGATGCTGGCGATGGTCCGGAATTGTATTGCGGGTCGTTAAAGCACAATGCAGATTTGGGCACGATGGCCGTTGAAGTCAAGTTCCCGGCAAAAGCAGATCTGGCAAATACAAAAATTACCTTTCATGTCCAGGGGTACGAAAACACCAACGATGGAAATGGCAATGCGCCGGGGCTGGTGATACCCGAGGCTGCGGACTCCGTGGAAAAAGAGCCGACTGCGGCCGAGGCCTCGGCAGGTTTTAGTGTGTTTTTCGCTTATCACGTCTTCGAAAAAATCAAGAACGGTTGGTGTGAGGTCAGTTGCACTGCCGTTCAGCAGGGTTATGTCACACCGTCCGGCCCTCGGTTGTTCCGGGTGGGCATGGAGCGTCCGGGTGGTGACTTCTGCGCTATTCCATGACTGTAAAAAACAAGAGGCGCTTCGGCGCCTCTTGTTTTTCATGACGTTATTCGCTGTGTTGAAAAACAGTTCAGAGGAGGTTTTTTCAACTGTGATTGGAGATTAATCCTACATTTTTTTGTAGGAAGTGACGCTATCTTGCGGCCCCTTCATAGTCCTCCAATCGGTTTTTTTCGGTGAGGACGGATTGATCAACAGGACATGAGCATGACAACTGACAACGTAACGGTACGCCCACCTTTTATTTCAAGTTCCAACGGAATGCTGGCATTAGTGCCGGCGTTTTTTTTGATGAGCTCCTCAGCGTTCGCTGCCGTGCTCGTCGACAACGGATCCACTCTGGATATCGATTCGACTGCTGTACCTGACAGCTATTCGGTGAGAAACAACAGCACGCTGAACGTGACCGATGCGACAACCCGAAGCGTGACTGTCCAGACCGGTTCGACCTTGAACATCAATGGCGCGAACGTCACCGGCAACCCGGGCCAGGCGGGGATAACCATCAACACCAGCCGCGCAACCATCGATCGAGCGACGGTCGGCAGCGACACCATTGCATTGCTGGTCAATCGCACGCCACAAGGAACATCAGGTTCGACCGTGACCGCAACCAACAGCGTATTCAGTGGTGGCCTCGCCGGTGCCGCGGTGTCAGGTTTCAGTACCCTCGCACTGATCAACTCCGAAGTCACCGGAACAGGCGCAGACAGCTTTGGCCTGATCGTGGCGGGAGGCTCCGTCAACGCATCTGCCAAAACGAGTATCAACGGTGAAGCCGCAGGTGTGCGATTTGAAACCGATCCACCCGTGGGCACTGCGTCGCTGGTGCTGGACGACTCGAGCGTCGTGGGCCGCAACGGGCCGGCGATTCAAGTGGACGACGGTGTCGACGCCAGTATCGAAGTGTTGAACGGCTCCACATTGACCGGCGGTAACGGCAATCTGCTGGAAGTGCTGGGCGCCTCCACGGCCGCCATGAGAGTGGCTGGCAGCGTCTTGCAAGGCAACGTGCAAGTCACCGACAACAGCACCGCCAACCTGACGTTCGATCGAGGTCAGATGACCGGCGATGTAGTGGTCGAAGACGGTTCGACCGCCAATGTCACCCTGCAAAACGGCTCGCAGTTCACCGGTCGCCTGGATAACGTCACGGGCGTCACGCTCAGTCAATCGAACTGGACCATGACCGGTAATGACACCATTGGCACCCTGACCATGGATCGTGGCGTGGTTGACTTCGGTGATGCCGCGGGCGCATTCCGTCAACTGAACATTGGCACCCTCGAGGGCAGTGGCACGTTTGCCATGAAGGGCGATTTTGCGACCGGAACCGGTGATTTTCTCAATGTGACCGGCGCAGCCAATGGTCAATTCGGGCTGGACGTCGCGGCTTCGGGCACGGATGTGGTGGCCACGCAACAACTGGCACTGGTGCGCACCGCCAGCGGCGATGCGCAGTTTTCGCTGATCGGCGACCGCGTGGATCTGGGCACCTGGTCCTACGATCTGGCGAGTGCCGTCGATGGCAATGGCGGAACAGAGTGGTTCCTCGACCCCACCACGAAAACGGTCAGCCCCGGTGCCCAGACGGCGTTGGCGCTGTTCCGCACCGCCACGACCATTTCCTATGGCGAGCTGAAATCACTGGAAAACCGCATGGGCGATTTGCAATCGGACGGCAATTTGCATGGCGTTTGGGTACGGCCCTACGGCAACAAATACAACGTCGGCGAGGGGGCGGGCGTGGCCTATCAACAGCGGCAACAGGGCGTTTCCCTGGGCGCCGATACACGCCTGGGCAACGGTCCCTGGAGTGTCGGGGTGCTGGCCGGTTACAGCCAGTCGGACATTAATCTCAAAGGCGGAAGCAGCGCAACGGTCGATAGTTTTTACGCCGGTCCATACGTTGGCTGGCAGGATCCGGATAGCGACATCTACGTCGATGGCGCGCTGAAGTTCAACCATTTCCGCAACGACTCGAAAGTCCGTTTGAGCGACGGAACCCGCGCCAAAGGCGATTACAGCAACTCGGCTGTCAGCGCACTGGTGGAAGTCGGCCGCAACATCCGGCTGGCGGATGACTGGCGGGTCAAACCTTCCGCCCAGTTGTCGGCGGCGGTCATCGAGGGCGCGAGTTATGACCTCGACAATGGCATGGACGCCGACGGCGACCGGACGCGTTCATTGCGTGCCAAGTTGGGTGTCGCTGCCGGTCGTGACTTCAACATCGCCGGCGGCACCGTCGTGCAGCCATACGGGCGTGTCGCGATGGTTCATGAGTTTGCCAACAACGACAACGTGCATGTCAACGGCAACGAGCTCAACAGCGATTTGTCGGGTAGCGGTTTTGAAGTGGGTGGTGGCGTGTCGGTTTCCATGGCGTCCAATGTACGGGTGAGTGCAGACCTCGACTACGGTAAGGGGGAAAATTACGAGCAGCCATGGTCGGCGACACTGGGGGTGAGTTACGGATTTTAATGGCTTGGTGTAGGGGAACGAAAAAAACCGCGTTAAGCGGTTTTTTTCGTTTGGCTGGTTCTACTGATGAAAAGCCTGTGGAGTAATCAGGTAACTACCCTGATCGTTTAGTGGTATACCCGCCTTTGAGGAATAGGCTGGCCGTTGGAGTCATTGACGCTTTCAATGACGGGTTTGAGGTCCTACTCCTCGATGGTAATCGTCCACGGATTGGACTCGGCATTGTCACCATAGTCTGCGATTGCAATAAATTTATAAGTGATTCCGTTGTCCAGGTTCTGAACAAGTTTGACCCATCTACCCTTATCGTCGGTCGGTTCCGGCTTCGAGTCGGTGACATCATTGATCTGTAGCTTGATCTGCGCTGACGGGGCCGCATCACCCCTGACAATTACAAAGTTGTATGGGGTGCTACCGTTGTCCGCGATCAGGCCGTCCGAATCGTACACGCGGGTATTGCGCGGCCTGATGATGGATTCCACGTTGAAGGTGCGCGGTTGCGTGGAGATTTCGCCATCGCCATACAGCGCCTCGACGGTCAGGCTGTAGGAATCCGGTGTCACATCCAATTCAATTTCCCATAACCCGTTGTCATCCTGGGCGGTCGCCGTTGCGCCGTCGATTCGCGCATTGTTATTGCGCAGTTGCACCTCTTCGCCAGGCCTGGCATAGCCACTGACGGTCACCTTGTCCTCGTAGGTCGTGCCACCATTGACGATTGTTCCCTTGGAGTCTTTGACGTCATCCAGGCTCAACTCGACGTCCTGCGCCACGATAAACGTGTACGCAGGGTCGGTCACTTCGCTGGGTGCCCGGGCGGTAAGGCGGTAGGTATTGGGCGTCACATCGATAACGATCTGCCAGGCGCCATCGACCCCGGCGGTTGCGGTGGCACCGTCGATCAGGGCTCCGTCATTGAGCAACTGGACTTCCTCACCCGGGCGAGCGAACCCATTGACCGTCACTTTGTCCTCAAAGGTTGTGCCACCATCAGGGATCAGACCCTTGGAATCGGCGACCTCATCAAGACTCAAAGCCCCATCAACTACGACCTTGAAGGCGAACACACCGGATTCTTTGTCATTGGCTGCCTTGATCTTGATGCTGTAATCGCCAGCCGTGAGTCCAACAAGGGTGAGATTGAACACCCCTACATCATCCACAGTGACTTTCTGGTCTGTGGGTGTGTCGCCGTTGAACGCTTCGACTTCCATATTGGGAGGTGCGTAGCCGGAGAATTCCAGTGAGTCGCCGTTGTAGGTATCGCCATTTTCAATCTGGCCATCCTTGCCAATGACTGTGTCGATGATCGGCGTCTCGGTCGCCAGAACGAAAATGTACTGTGAGGAGAAGTCTTGAGGCGGGTCTCTTTCGATAGCATTAAGGCTGTAACGCTTGAATCCCTGTTGAAAGTCGATTTTTTTCGTCCAGGATCCTGTACTACCGCTGGTCACATTATTGATAACGTTAAAGCGATCGCGAATATTGAGCGCACTATTAGCGCCGGCGGTACCCTTCAAATCCAGGACCGAGTCAAAAGTTATGCTGTTTTTACCAACGGGAATACCGCTGCTATCCAGGATTTGATCGAAGGTTACTGTCGCGGTTGTTTCACTCTGTGCGTCTGGCGAGAGTATCGGGGTATTTGGTGGCTTAGCGGTCATGATGATGACTCCGAGTGTTGAAAGGTGAGGGTGCCGGAGTGATTTAAAACCTGCTCTGATTGCTTGCCTACTGTCATAAATAACAGGTTTAAGTCGGTTTCCGATCAATGGTAGAGGTTGTATTGGCAGTGGGGATGTCTGGCTACATTGGCTTTGGCGGACCGATCAACCGCCCCTTCGCGCCGATGAACCGCCGCTTGTCGGTCTGTTCGTCGATGCTGCGAATGTACGCCCCATCGATTTTCAGGTAAGCCAAGTCCAGTTGAAGTTGGTGGCGTTACAAGGATGGAAGGTGTTTTCTTATTGCGATTTATTCTAATTTAACTGGTATTTTTGACAGTGGCGCTTATATGCATGTTTTTTTAGAGTGGTGTTTCTTCTTTGAATACATTGCTTTTTAAGAGGTGGCATCATGACGGCGACAACAGCTTTATCGGGAACTCAAAGTTCTCCTTGGGAACAGGCAAGTTTTTTCATGAATGGCGAGCAAGTGTCGTGGAGCTCGCCGGGTATCGGACTTCGTCGTGGGCAGTCAAATGAATTAATAGTCAAAGCGCCCTGGCTGAACGGAACTCAAATCAATCTGGGATTGGTGAATGACAACGGACTGGTCATCGGCGCCGAGCCTGCCTTCGGTGATTGGGTGTCGGTAAAGGACGGTGAGGCAAGTTGGAGACTGACGCCGGAGAATTTAAGCGGGCGTGTCAGGCTGGTGTTCTTGACCCGGGAGTTTGATCAGGTTCATGAGTTTCCGTGTTGGGTACTGTCGGCCAACTTGTCCGATGAAGGGTACGCTACATTGGGCGGCACCCTTATACCAATACCTGTAGGCCCGAAAGAGTTTTGGCCGGGTGTAGGCAAACACCTCAATTTTCGAGCTAACCCTGGGAGCCCCATTGCAGGCTTTCCACTGATGCTGAACTTTACATTCAAAGAAACCGGGTTACCCCACCCGCTGACCAGCAGCCCCCCCATATTGACCGAAACCACTGATCATCAATGGTATCTGACCGGCATAGCGGACACTAGAGAGATAGAGTTCAATCTCGTCATAACGGGTCAAGGGATGACGCCGATTGAGGCATCGGATTGCATCAGGCGCTCCTCAAACCTTTTGGACTACGCCACGATCAAGCTCAATGGAGTGGCTGTTCCTGCTGACGGAGCACGGTTCAAGGGCGGTGTATCAGAAACACTGAGTGTTGTTGCTAAACCGGGCAGCCCATCACTGGATTCAATGTATCTATCCTGGGAAAAAGGCGGTGGAAATCTTAATGGAAATTACTTTAAGAGCGATCCTGCCTTCAATTTTCCAACCGGCGGTATGACTTGGAATATAACCTGCCCTGCCCAACCGCGTGGTGAGTTTGCGTTGAAGATTGGAAGAGTTTTTGGTTCCACAAAGACCAGCTTTCGTTGTTTTCTGGAGCCAGAAACCATGTAGTTGACGCGTTTTGGGATGGCTCCGTTGATAGGGTCATCCCCAAATACTTCACATCGGCTGCGGCGATCCGATCAAGCGCCCCGTTACGCCAAACACCCCCAGCGCCCTGATCACCTCCAACTCCCCTTGGGTTTCTACTTGCTCCGCAATCAACGGCAAATCGATGCTGTTGGTCGTCCGGTAAACCGCCTCGATGAACAGCCGCTTGTCAGGCTGCTCGTCGATATTGCGAATGTACGCCCCATCGATTTTCAGGTACGCCAAACCCAATTGGGTGAGGTTGCCGATCTGGCTGAAGCGCCCGCCAAAGTGTTGCAGGCCGATTCGATAACCGGTACTCAGCAGGCTGTGGCTCAAACGCTGCAGTTCAACGGGGGACGGCAGTTGGCGTTCATCGATTTCCAGGGTCAGTAGCGGCGCCAGGTCCGGAAGTGAGTCGAGCAGGTCGAGGATCGTTCGCCATTGCTCCGGGTCGCGCAGGGTGCTGCCGGACAGACTCAGTGCCAAGGGTCTGCGGTTGACCACCAGTTCGTCCAGCGTGGCTTCGAGCATCGCCAGGTCGAACCGTACCGACCAGCCGAGACGCTCGATCCACGGCAGGAAGTGCCCGGCGGCAATCGCCTCGCCCTGTGGGTCGAGCAGGCGTGCGAGCACCTTGTGATGCAGCACCTGGCGGGTGTCGGCGCATTGCACGACGGGCTGGAAGTACAGCTGCATTTTGCCTTCGCTCAAGGCATCGTCGATCCAGGTGCGCCAGTCGTGCTGGGAGTGATTTGGCGCGGTGTCGCGGTGACTCAAATGCACCCAGGGGCGCTCGGGATGCTGCCGGGACTCGGTCAGAGCCTGGTCAAGGCGCAGGAGTACAGTGCTGATCGGCTCACCGGGGCGATAGGCGACAACGCCCAGATGGGCGACGGGCATGCAATCGCTGGCGCCGGTCAGGCGCAGGTTCTCCAGGCTAATGCTGACATCGGAGGCCAGGCGTGCGGCATTTTCAGCGTCCAGACCCGGTGTCAGCAAGCTGAATTCACCGCCACGATTGCGTGCCGCCAGCCAGGTGCGACGCTCCGGCAACTGAGTCAGGCGCTTGAGCAACTCGCCCACGGCACTGATCAGCGCATCAGTCCGTTGACCGCCCAGGCGCTGGTTGAGGCCGTTCAGGTCGTTGATCCGCAACATCAACAGATGGCCATCGCGGCTCTGTTCACACACGCGCAAATGGTCGGCCAGTTGTTCGTCGAGCAGGCGCCGGTTGGCCAGGCCGGTGAGGCTGTCCAGACAGGATTCGGCCCGCAGTTTTTCGCTGCGTGCGGCTTCTTCGGCGAACAGCGCCTTGAGCTTCTCGACCATCTGGTTCATCGCCAGCACCACCCGTTTCAACTCCGGTGTGCGCGGCAGTTTCGGCAGGCTGAGAAACTCGCGTTTGCTGATGGCTTCAGCCTGTCGGACCATGCTGTCGAGTGGGCGCAATTGCCGGCGCAGCATCCATCCTCCAATCACCGCACTGAACAGCCCGCACAACAGCAACCAGATCAGGCTGCCGAGGGTGCTGTCCCAGAGCCTGGCCAGGGCAAATTGCGGATTGCTCAGCACTTCGACCCGTGCCAGCTGTTCCCAACCGCGCATGATCAAGGCGTCCCCTCCTTCCGGGCGCAGGTCGACCAGGCTGACGAACCAGTCAGGCGTACTGTCGATTTTCGTCGGTGCACTGCGCTCCACCAGGGTTTGCTGATCCTTGAGCCTGATGACGCGGATGCTTCTGAAGTAGCCACTGTCGAAAATCGAGCTGACCATCAGCTCCATCATGGCCGGATCATCGACCTGTGCGGTCAGTGACAGCCCCAGCGCAGTGGCTGCGTCCTGGGCGTGGGCGCGCAGTTGACTGAGGGTTTGCTCGCGGGAGCTTTCCAGGCTGGCAAAAAAACTACCGCTGAAACCCACCAACAGGAACAGGCAGATGGCCAGGAACAGCTGTTTACGCAGTGTCATGCATCGCTCCTTGCCATGGTGGTCAGCCGTCCCCGATGTCGAAGCCTTCGGCCTGCATCTTTTTCAACACGTCCTGCCAGCGCGACAGCTTTTTCGGGTCGCTGTTACGCTGGCCGCCGTTCTTGCCCGGCAGGTACAGGCCTTCGGCATTGAAGGCGTACACCGGTAGCAGGTCTTTGCGTTGGGACGCGGGGCGGATATCGCCGATCAGGTTGTCCAGTACCAGCGGGTCGGTCGCGGGGGTGCTGTAGAACGTCAGCACCATATGCGCCTGGTTCTGGCTCAGGGCCTTGACGTAGGTGATGCGCAGTTTTTCGCTGGGAATGCCGAGTCGGCGCAGGCTGAAGTATTTCGCCAGTGCATAGTCTTCGCAGTCGGCGGCGCCCTTGATCAGGGCTTCGACGGGGGTGGCCCAATAATCGGTCTGTTGCCAGATGCGCGTGTCGTCCTGAAAGTTCAGCTGCTGATTGAAGAAGCGGTTCACCGCGCTGAGTTGCTCAGGTTCGGGCGCGCTGCGTGTGCTCTGCAGCATTTGACTCCACGCTTCGATCCGGCCTCGCGCCGGTCTCGGCGGGCCGTAGCGTTGTACAACGGTTTGCAGAATCCGTGAAAAATCCCAGTCGGCCCGGACCCCGTTGAATGCAGTCAGTAGCAAACCAGCCAGCAGCATCCAGCCGCCGAGCCGAAGTCGGAGCGCTGGCCATCCTGGACTACGCAGACTGCGGGCCATGTCTGGCTGCTCGAGTGTAGGTTTGTGGAGTTTAGGTGGAGTTTTTGCGGGGGGAGGGCAGGTCGTCGGTCGAAGGGCGCTCAATGAGCTTTTTGTGGCGAGGGTCCCGGGAGACCTCAGGGTTTGCGCAGGGTTTTCTGCTTGAGGATGTAGAAGGTCACCAGCACCGCACTGGTCAACATGAACCCCCGTGCCCAGGGCAGCGGCACCAGGTAGCAGGAGAACAGGATGCTCGCCCACATCAGGCCAATGGCGTAGACCTTGCCCCTGAGCGGAATGCCGTTGCCATCAAGGTAGTCGCGAATCCACGGGCCGAGCCGTGGATGCTCAACCAGCCACCGATAGAAGCGCGGCGAACTGCGGGCAAAGCAGGCGGCCGCCAGCAGCAGGAAAGGGGTGGTGGGCAATACCGGCAGGAAAATCCCGATCACCCCCAGCGCCACGCTCAGCCAGCCGATGGCCAGCAGCACGTAGCGCAACATCAGGGGGCGGTTGCCTATGGGGTTGTCCATAGGCGCAACCTTAGTGGTGACGGGGCTTGAGAATCGCCGGTTTTTCGTCTGGAGCGTTGCACAGCAGGTACAGTGCGGTCAGGGCTTCCGGGATCTGCACGATCATGTCGTCCATCAGGTTGGCATCTTTGGCGATGTCTTCGAACTCCGGCTGCTCGTCGAACAGACCCGAGCCGACCATGATCGGCAGCAGCATTTCGCTGACTTCGTCTTCGGCGCTTTCGAACCAGGCCGCTTCGCGCAGGAACACGCCTTCCATGAAGCCGATGCACCAGCCGCGCAGGTCGGAATCATCCGGGTCGTCGCCCAGGTCGAGGTCGCACGGCAGTTCGAACTCTTCATCGGAGGCCAGTTGGCGAGCGATGTGGGCCTTGAGACCAATCAGGGTGGCTTCGATCTCTTCGCGCTGGGCTTCGCTGCTGTAGTGCGGCTCCTCGGCGAAGAGGGCATCGATCCACTCACGATCAGGAACGACTTCGGAACAGATCGACAGCGCGGTGAGGTAGCCGTGGGCGGCCACGTAGTCCAGCGCCTCGTCATGCAGTTCATCGGCGTCGAGGAAGACTTGCAGGCGGGTTAGTTGCTCAGCGAAGGACATTAAAGGACTACCTTGGGGAATGTTCGATGCGGGAATTCTAGGCCTTCTTGAGCGCTTGGGCCAGCCGCACGGCATATTTGCCCATGGTCCCTTCCCGTAGGAGCTGCCGAAGGCTGCGATCTTTTGATTTTTCTTTTTAAAGACAAGATCAAAAGATCGCAGCCTTCGGCAGCTCCTACCGGGTCAGGTTTGACTTATCAGCGGTGCCCTCTGCCGGACGGGGCTCGGGTATACTCGCGCGTTTTGTGATGCCCTGCTGGCTTCACGGCTGAGATGTGAAGCGTCATGCAATGCGCACTTACGATTTGTCGGTGCAGCGTCGCGGGTTCTGAACCAGCCTTGCAGGGATGTTTCGGTGATTTTTGGAGTTTCTATGCTCGAACAGGCTCAACGCGTCCTCAAGGACATCTTCGGCTACGACAGTTTCCGTGGTCGCCAGGGTGCAATCATTGAGCGCGTGGCCAGCGGCGGCGATGCCCTGGTCCTGATGCCTACCGGGGGCGGCAAATCCCTGTGCTTCCAGGTTCCGGCACTGTTGCGCGAAGGCTTGGCGGTGGTGGTCTCGCCGCTGATCGCACTGATGGACGATCAGGTCGCCACCCTCGAAGAGCTGGGCGTGGCCGCCGCCGCGTTGAACTCCACCCTCAGCGCGGAGCAGCAGCGCGACCTCGCCGCCCGCATCCGCCGTGGTGAAGTGAAAATGCTCTATCTGGCACCGGAACGTCTGGTCCAGCCGCGCATGCTGTCATTTCTGCAGGGGCTGAACATCGCTTTGTTCGCCATCGACGAAGCACACTGCGTGTCGCAATGGGGCCACGATTTCCGTCCGGAATACCTGCAACTGGGCCAGTTGGCGCAAATGTTCCCCGACGTGCCGCGCATCGCCCTGACCGCCACGGCCGACAAGCGCACCCGGGAAGAAATCGTCACCCGTTTGCATTTGCAGAATGCCGAGCGCTTTCTGTCGAGTTTCGACCGGCCGAACATCTTTTATCGCATCGTGCCCAAGGAACAGCCGCGCAAACAGTTGCTGGCGTTCCTCGCCGAGCGGCGCAGCGATGCAGGCATTGTCTATTGCCTTTCACGCAAGAAAGTCGATGAAGTAGCGGTGTTCCTCAGTGAACAAGGCTTCCCGGCACTGCCGTACCACGCCGGCCTGCCCAATGACACGCGGGCCCACCACCAGAAACGCTTCCTCAATGAGGAAGGCCTGATCATGGTCGCCACCGTGGCGTTCGGCATGGGCATCGACAAGCCCAACGTGCGTTTTGTCGCGCATCTCGATTTGCCGAAATCCCTCGAAGCCTACTATCAGGAAACCGGTCGTGGCGGCCGTGACGGCCTGCCGGCGGATGCCTGGATGGCCTACGGCCTGCAAGACGTGGTGATGCTCAAGCAGATGCTGCAGAACTCCGAAGGCGACGAGCGCCACAAGCGCCTGGAGCAGCACAAGCTCGACGCCATGCTCTCGCTCTGCGAAGAAACCCGCTGCCGTCGGCAAACGCTGCTGGCCTACTTCGACGAAGACATGCCCGAGCCTTGCGGTCATTGCGACAACTGCGTCGACGGCGTGCAGACCTGGGATGCCACCGAGCCTGCGCGCCAGGCGCTGTCGGCGATCTACCGCACCGGTCAGCGCTACGGGGTCGGGCACCTGGTGGATGTACTGCTCGGCAAGGACAACGAAAAGGTCCGCAACTTCGGCCATCAGCATCTGTCGGTGTTTGGTGTCGGCAAGGCGAGGGCCGAAGGCGAGTGGCGCTCCCTGTTCCGCCAACTGGTGGCTCGCGGTCTGGCCGATGTCGACCATGAGGGCTATGGCGGTCTGCGTCTGAGCGATACGTGTCGGCCGCTACTCAAGGGTGAAGTGACCCTGGAGCTGCGCCGCGACCTCAAGGCGCAAACCGCGGCGAAAAGCAGCAAGAGCCAGGCGAGCCAACTGGTCCGCGGCGAGGAGCGCGAAAAGTGGGAAGCCTTGCGCGCCTTGCGGCGCAAGCTCGCCGAAGAACATGGCGTGCCGCCGTACGTCATCTTCCCCGATTCGACCTTGCTGGAAATGCTGCGCAGCCAGCCGGCCTCGCTGGCGGAAATGGCCACGGTCAGCGGCGTCGGCGCGCGTAAGCTGGAGCGCTATGGCGAGGCCTTCCTCGAGGTGCTTGGCGGCCAGGTCGAGGCACCGAAAGCGGTGGCCGACGTGCGTCACGAACTGATCACGCTGGCGCGGGCCGGGATGACGCCGGTACAGATCGCCGGTCAGTTGCAGTGCTCGGAAAAGAACGTCTACACCATGCTGGCCGAAGCGATCGGCAAGCAGCAGTTGTCGTTGGAACAGGCGCTGGATCTGCCCGAAGACCTGATGGGTGAAGTGCAGGACGCCTTCCTCGACGGGGAGGGCGAGTTGCCGCCGGTTTCCGAGATCGCTGCGCTGTTTGCAGGCAGGGTGCCGGAAGGGGTGTTGTACTGCGTTCGGGCTGCCTTGCAGTCGGAATTCGAGATTTGAGACATCCTGTTGCTGATTTAACGATTCACTACAGATCAAGCCTTGCCTCCAGTCGAGGCTCATGCTTAGCTGACTAATAATTAGTTTTTATTTATTTCAGTCTAATCTTGAGTGTTTTATGCCGTTAACCGATCAACACCGCTTTGGCATGCAATTGGCCCAGATGTCCCGCGGCTGGCGTGCCGAACTGGACCGCCGACTGGCGGGCATGGGCTTGTCCCAGGCGCGCTGGCTGGTGCTGCTGCACCTGGCACGTTTCGATGAAGCACCGACCCAGCGCGAGCTGGCACAAAGCGTCGGCGTCGAAGGCCCGACCCTGGCCCGTTTACTCGACAGCCTGGAAAGCCAGGGCCTGGTGCAACGCCAGTCCGTGCTGGAAGACCGTCGGGCAAAGAAAATCGTGCTCTGCGCGCCGGCGCGTCCCCTGATCGAACAAATTGAAACCATTGCCACGCAATTGCGTCACGAACTGTTCGAAGGCGTCGATGAAGCGGACTTGAAGGTGTGCATGCGGGTTCACGGGCACATCCTGGGCAACCTTGAAAAATCTTGAGGCATAACCGAACGCCAGGTTTTTGAGAGACCGCATTGGGCAGACTATAAGAACTACTCGGCAATATCGTGTTCGTAACGGATGTACGAACGCGTACGGGTAGTTTCTGTAGATCTCAAGGATGCTCATGCTCAAATGTTGGCGATTGGTTTTACGCGGTGGTTTTCAGTGGTTGCTGGCTGGGGCCGCTGTCACTTATTCGGCATGGGCGCCCGCGCTGGGCCTGGGTGAAATCACCCTGCATTCGGCGCTGAATCAACCGCTGCGTGCCGATATCGCACTGGTGGATGCGGCTGGCCTGGAGGAGCACGAACTGTCGGTGAGCCTGGCAACGGCAGACGAGTTCAGCCGTGCCGGGGTCGACCGGGCATTTTTCCTCAACAACCTGACGTTCACCCCGGTCCTGCGCGGTAATCGCAGCGTGATCCAGGTGACCTCCGGCAAACCGGTCAGTGAACCGTTCCTGAATTTCCTCGTGCAGCTCAATCAGCCTAATGGGCGATTGCTGCGTGAGTACACGGTACTGATCGATCCGCCGGGTGCGCCAGGGGTTGTTCCCGCAGCCGATGAACCGGTTTTCCGGTCCCCAGCGTCCGCATTCCCCCGTGTCCAACCGGGCATGGCGCCGTCACCCGTGACAAAGACGACACCAGAACCGGACGTCGCCGTGGTTGATCCCGCTGTCGAACAACTGGCCGCCAGCACCCTGCTAAACCACCAGTTGCAAACCACTGTCGATGAGCTCAACAAGAAGCTTCAAGGCCAGGATGAGCTGATCGCTGGCCAGAAAAAACAGTTGGCCGAACTGCAAACCCAACTGGCGGAACTCGAGAAGGTAAAGGCGCAACCCGTTGCTTCCGACGCAGTGGCGCCAGCCCCCGCTATTGCCGAAAACCCCGGGATTGGCTGGCTACCGATTGCCGGTATGTCGGCACTTATGGCATTGCTGGCGCTGGGCTGGTTTGTTCGCCGTCAGCAGCATCGAGCCACAACATCAGAGGCTCTGCCGTCGCAGCGTGAACCGCTGGCTGAGCTCTCTACCGAGCCAGTGATGTGGCCCCCCGTCATGCAACCGACTGCTGTGCATCGCGACGGGGTGCCGGCCAACGATGAGCTTGAACGGGTCGATAGCCGTCATTCCATCCCGGTCGCTGTCGCGGTGGCGGTGGTTGCGGATTTGGCGATGTCTGGCGAATCCGCCGCTGACGATGAGTACCGGCTCAACCTGGAGGAGCTGTCCATGGTGTCGAGTTGGGACGTGATCGACCCAAACGGGAACCAGCAGTCGGCTGCTCTGACCATGATCGAGCCTGGGTTCGAATTGGAGGCGCAACCCGCTTCGCCGTCTCGGCAGCCTCCGGTCGGGCTATCATAGCGGCGTCGTCAAACTCTGGAGTCACGTCCCATCATGACCGTCAGCAAACCGGAAATCGTCATCACCTATTGCACGCAATGCCAGTGGCTGTTGCGTGCGGCCTGGCTGGCCCAGGAGCTGCTCAGCACCTTTGGTGATGACCTGGGCAAAGTCTCCCTGGTGCCGGGCACTGGCGGGGTCTTTCATATTTACTGTGACGCCGTGCAGATCTGGGAGCGTAAGGCGGACGGTGGCTTTCCTGAGGCCAAAGTGCTCAAGCAGCGGGTCCGCGACCAGATCGACCCGGACCGCGACCTGGGGCACAACGACCGCACTCAGTGAGACGCAGCCTCGGCTGTGACGGCTTTCTTGCTTGTGCCAGTCGAGAACCTGCTGGACACCACAATCGCCACAATGATCAGCGCGCCCCCCAGCAACATGCGCAGGGTCGGGTTTTCGTTGAACAGCAACCAAGCGACGGTGATGCCGTAGACCGGCTCCAGGGCGAACACCACGGCGGCGGTGCGTGCCTTGATCACCGCGAGGCTGGCGACGAACAGGCTGTGGGCGACACCGGTACAGAACACACCGAGCAGGCCGATCCACAGCCAGTCGATGGCACGCACTTCGCTCAATTGAGGCGCCGCCACCGGCAGCAGGCACAGGGCAACCACCACGTTCTGGCACAGCGCTGCCTGCACGGGCGGGACGCGCCCGGAGCTGGCACGGTTGGTCAGCGACAACAGGGCGAACAACAACCCGGAAGCCACGGCCCACAGCAGACCGGTGGTGGCGCCGCTGGCCAGGTCAAAATCAGGCGTGACCAGCACCAGCCCGACACTCACCAGCAGCACCAGCACGATCTCATTGGTGCGAATGCGCTCGCGGAAGATCAGCCCTTCGAGGATCACGGTAAAGGCCGGGAAACTGGCGAAGCCGAGCGTCGCAATCGCCACGCCTGCGACTTTCACCGCAATGAAGAAACTCACCCAGTGCCCGGCCAGCAACAAGCCGCTGAGCAGCAGTCGACGCCAGTCCACGGCCTCGAGTTTCTGCCAGCGCGTCTGGCTGGCGAACCGTGCAAAAAACGCCAGCGCAAGCACGGCAAAAGCGGCGCGGCCGAAAACGATGATCACCGGTGACGCGGCGGCCAGTTTGCCGAACACGCCGGTCAGACCGAACATCAATGCGCCGATATGCAGGGCGCCAAGGGCGGTACGGGGAGTCATTGAAATCCTTAACAGTAAAATCATGTAGGAGCCTTCGGCAGCTCCTACATTGAACCGTGCGGCCCCGCTGTGTCTGTCGGCAGACTAGCGTTTTTTGTCGCCAGCCTCGCGCCGCAATTTCCCGGGCGATGCCCCGAACTCGCGCAATACCGCCGCCGCAAAGGCACTCTGGGAGCTGTAGCCGACTCGGCTGGCAATCTCGCCGATGGGCAGCGCCGAGTTGCGCAGCAAGCCCACCGCTATGTGCAGGCGTCGGCTGCGGATGTAGTCCATCGGCGTCTGCCCGCATTCGGCCACGAACCGCGCATGTAAACGGGCACTGGAAAGGCCGGCCACCCGGGCCAGGTCGGCCACTTGCAGCGGGTACGCCGCGTACTGATCGATGTGCGCGTTCAGCGCGGCATAGGGCAGGCGCCGGCCGCCGACGGCCTCGGGCCTGGCGCTGTTGAGACTGGCCAGTAGCAGCACCGCGCCTTGTTGTGCAATCAGCGGATCATCGACCGGACTGCTCGCCAGCCAACTGACCAATTGGCTTTGCCCGGCATCCAGTGACAGTCGGCCGGCGTTGTCGAGCAAGCGTCGGCTGGACTCGGCGTGATCGCCCAACGACTGGACAACCCATTGTTCGCCGGGCACGTCCAGCACCAGGCAGCGGCTGCCATTGGGGCTGCCACACGCATGATGAGCGCCCGACGGTATCACCACGAAACTCTGCTGCACCACCTGGCTGCCACGACCGTCCACCTCGAAATTCAGCGCGCCCGAAAGCCCGAACACCAATTGCGCGTGGTCGTGGCTGTGGACGATCAGGTCATGGCTGTATTGGCGAAGCGTGAGGATCGGTCTCATCGCAGGTCTCCCGGTTCAGGGCGTCAGTCTACACCGAGCGGACCTGCAAGCGCTGTCACAGGACTGACTTGACGCTGTCATGGACGATTAACCGGGCCGGGGCAGACTTGGCAAAACTTGCCAGAGGGTTGCCCATGACCAGCGCCGAGCTCGCCAAACCCACCCGTAAGCAACGCGTACGGACTTTATGGATTTCCGACGTGCATTTGGGCACCCGGGATTGCCAGGCGGAACACCTGTCGCAGTTTCTCAAGAGCTACCACGCGGACAGAATCTACCTGGTCGGCGACATCATCGACGGCTGGAAGCTGCGCGGCGGCATGTACTGGCCACAAGCGCATACCAATGTGATCCGGCGCCTGTTGACCATGAGCAAGCGTGGCACCGAGGTGATCTACGTCACCGGTAACCACGACGAATTCCTGCGCCGCTATTCGAAGCTGATTCTGGGCAATATCCAGTTGGTTGACGAAGCCGTGCATGTCACCGCCGACGGCCGGCATCTGCTGGTGATCCATGGCGACCAGTTCGATGTGATCACCCGTTACCATCGCTGGCTGGCCTTTCTCGGTGACTCGGCCTACGAATTCACCCTGACCCTCAACCGCTGGCTCAATCATTGGCGCGCGCGATATGGCTACGGCTACTGGTCACTGTCGGCCTACCTCAAGCACAAGGTGAAAACCGCGGTCAGCTTCATCAGCGACTTCGAAGAAGCCATCGCCCATGAGTGCGTCAAACGCGAGCTGCACGGCGTGGTGTGCGGGCACATTCACCATGCCGAGATTCGCAAGGTCGGCGAAGTGGACTACCTCAATTGCGGCGACTGGGTGGAGTCGTGCACGGCGCTGATCGAGCATTGGGATGGTTCGATCGAGTTGTATCGCCTGGCGGATGCCCAGGCGCGCGAGGCGCAGTTGAAGACGGCCAGGGTCACCGAGTTGGCCTGAAAGTCACTGTGCCTGTGTGGGCCTCATCGCGAGCAGGCTCGCTCCTACAGTAGATTTTTGCTGAATACAGAATCTGCTCGCGCCGCAAAACCCTGTAGGAGCGAGCTTGCTCGCGATGGACCGCGAAGCGGTCCCGCTGGATCTGTCAGACCGGCGCGTGCTCTTCCATCGCCGCCTTGTAGATCGAACTCCTGGGGTGCGCAAACAACCGCTCCATCATCGGTTCGAAAAAGCTCAATGGCAGCGTGTCGTACGCCGGGTCAAACGCCGCTGCATCGTACCTGGCACAGAACTCGACGGTCGCCTGGTACTGCGGATGCTCCTGGAATTGTTCACGCAGATGCCGATCCATGCCCAGGTGATGGAAGAAGTAGTAACCCTGGAAAATCCCGTGCTTTTCCACCATCCACAAGTTCTCGGCGCTGACGAACGGCTTGAGAATCGCCGCCGCGATATCCGGGTGATTGTAGGAGCCCAGGGTGTCGCCGATGTCATGGAGCAGGGCACAGACCACGTACTCTTCGTCGCGACCATCGCGCCAGGCGCGGGTGGCGGTTTGCAGGGAGTGGGTCAGGCGGTCCACCGGGAACCCGCCGAAATCACCCTCCAGCAGCTCCAAGTGCGTCACAATCCTTGTTGGTAATTGTCGCGCGTAGGCACTGAAGTCCGCAGCGATGATCGCCCAGTCTTCCTGCGTACCGTCCTTCATGTGGGTGAAGCGGGCATTGGCATTCATAGGCAACTCTCTTGTGACGGATGTCAGCTAGAACGGAACGCGTCCCAGAACCATGTCCCGGTACATGACAAAATCGCCGAGCAGGCTATAAAAGGGGTGTTGGAACGTTGCCGGGCGGTTCTTCTCGAAGAAGAAATGCCCGACCCAGGCAAAGCTGTAACCCGCCACAGGCATGGCCCACAACAGCATCCATGCGCCGCGACCAATGGTCAGCGTCAGAATCAAGATAACCAGGGTCGTGCCGATGAAGTGTAAACGGCGGCAGGTACTGTTGCTGTGCTCACTGAGGTAGTAAGGATAGAACTCTGCGAAGCTGTTGAATCGTTTGACGTTTTCCACGACAGCGATCTCTGTGGTTATTTTTCCTGCTACAAGTTGTTCTGCGGGTAGCTTATTTGAGTCTAGAGTGATCAATGGCATCAGCCAGTGACAATAGGCGCCACTTTAGTATCCTTCGGTCAAGAGCCGTAGCATTCGGCCACCATGTAAGAAAACGCCATGAGCGAACGAACGACTTCTGCAAGCTGGGCGATGGGGATTGTCAAAGCGCTGGAGATGGACGGCCTGGATTGCCGGGTTCTGTTCAAGCAGCTGGGGCTCGACTACGCAGCACTGGATGATCCGGACGCACGCTTCCCGCAAGACTCCATGACACGGCTGTGGCAGCGTGCGGTCGAGCTGTCCGGCAATCCGGCCATCGGCCTGAACATGGGCAAGGTGGTGCGACCGGCGCAGTTTCATGTGGCCGGTTACGCCTTGATGTCCAGCCAGACTCTCGCCGAAGGCTTTCAGCGTCTGGTGCGCTATCAGCGCATCATCGCCGAAAGTGCCGACCTGAGTTTCAAGCTGCTGGAAGAAGGCTATGCGCTGATTCTGGCGGTACATGGCGACCATCTGCCGCCGACCCGGCAAAGCGCTGAAGCTTCACTGGCCTGTGCCTTGGCGCTGTGCGGCTGGTTGACCGGGCGTACGTTGCAACCACGCAAAGTGTTGCTGCAAGGCGCCGAGCCGGTCAACCTTGAACCCTATAAACAAGCCTTCCACGCGCCGCTGCTGTTCAACGCGCCTTACGATGCGCTGATTTTCGAACGCGCGGACATGGAGGCGCCACTGCCGACGGCCAACGAGGCGATGGCCTTGCTGCATGACCGCTTTGCCGGCGAGTACCTGACGCGCTTTTCCGAAAACCGCGTGACCCACCAGGCGCGGCAGGTGTTGTGTCGCCTGTTGCCCCAGGGCGAGCCCAAGCGCGACACCGTGGCGCAGACGCTGCATCTGTCCCAGCGCACCTTGCAACGGCGTTTGCAGGAAGAGGGCACGAGTTTTCAGGTGCTGCTGGACGATACCCGGCGTGAACTGGCCGAGCAGTACCTGGCGCAACCGAGCATGACCTTGCTGGAAATCGCCTACTTGCTGGGTTTCGCCGATCCGAGCAACTTCTTCCGCGCGTTCCGCCGCTGGTTCGATGCCACACCCGGCGAGTACCGGATGCGGCTGATGCAAATATCTGAAGCGGTCAATGACGCCAAAATGCCGGAATACACAGCACAAACACCGTAATGATCTCCAGTCGGCCCAGCAGCATGCCGAACGACAGAATCCACTTGGCGGCATCCGGCAGGGTGGCGAAGTTGCCTGCCGGGCCGATGGTTTCGCCGAGCCCCGGGCCGACACCGGACACGGTACTGGCCGCGCCGGTGAGGGCAGTCATCCAGTCCACGCCGAGCAGCGACAGCAGCAGCGCAATCACGCAGATGGTGATTGCGAAGAAAAACGAAAAGGTCAGGATCGAACGCACGATTTCTTCGTCAAGGCGGTGACCGTTGTACTTCTGCTTGATTACCGCCCGCGGGTGAATCAGTTGGTTAAGGTTGGCCTTGAGCAGGATATAGGCCACCTGGAAGCGGAAAATCTTGATACCGCCCGCGGTCGAGCCGGAGCAACCGCCGACAAACCCCAGATAGAAGAACAGCATCAGCGAGAAATTGCCCCACAGGCTGTAGTCCCCCAGTGCGAAACCGGTCGTCGTCACCACCGACGTCACGTTCAGCGCCACATGCCGCAGTGCTTCCAGCCAATGCAGTTGGGTAGTCCACCAATACCAGGTGCCGAGCACCAGCCAGGTCACCAGCAGCATGCCGAGCAGGCCTTGAACCTGTTCATCCTTGATCAGCGCCCGACGGTTACCACGCAACATGGCGACATACAGGGTGAACGGCAGGGCACCGAGAATCATGATGACGATCGCGACCCAATGCACCGCAGGCTCCGGCCACTTGGCCAAGGACTGGTCGGAGGTGGAGAAGCCGCCGGTGGAAATCGCCGACATCGCGTGGTTGACCGCATCGAACGGGCTCATTCCGGCCCACCAGAACGCCAGGCTGCCGACAATGGTAATGCCGACGTACGCTGCCACGATCAGGCGCGCCACCATGTGCGAGCGAGGCATGA
The DNA here is from genome assembly GCF_003050925.1 of Pseudomonas sp. GV085. GTDB lineage: Bacteria > Pseudomonadota > Gammaproteobacteria > Pseudomonadales > Pseudomonadaceae > Aquipseudomonas. The sequence goes on from NZ_QAOV01000011.1 coordinate 112,076, forward strand.
CTTTTTCCGAGCGGTCCGACGATTCGGTCTGGAACAGCCGCATGCCACCGATACGCAAGAGCGGCAGGATCGCCACCGCCATGCCGATGAAGCCGATGCCGCCGAGCCAGTGCAGCAACGAGCGCCACATCAGGATGCCGGGGGACATGCTGTCCAGGCCGCTGAGTACGGTTGCGCCGGTGGCGGTGATGCCGGACATGCTTTCGAAGAATGAATCGGTGTAACTGATGTGCTGGGTCAGCAGGAACGGCAGCGCGGCAAAGATGCACACCACCAGCCAGCTGCTGACGGTCAGCAGGTACATGTCCCGGGGGCGCAGGTGAATGTGCTCGGGGCGCCCAGGAATCACCAGCGCCAAACCGGCGACAAAGGTGATCATGCTGGCCCAGAGGAAAGACGGCAGGTCGCTGGTGCGGTCGAAAATGACCAGCGTGGCCATGGGCACGACCATGGAGATCGCCAGCGTGATCAGGAAGATGCCGATGATGAAACCAATGATCCGTAAGGTCGGCAACGCCATGAGGTCCGCTCGGCTGATAGTGGAAAGGGCGCCATTCTACCCGCGAGGCAGGGCATGTAAACCGGCACTGCTGCCGCAGTTGCCGCTAGAATAGCCGCACAAATTTTTCAGGAGGTAGCCGATGCAGGCTCTCGACGCTTTGCTCAACCGTGTTTCCGTTCCACGACTGATTGACCCTGCACCCACTGCCGAGCAGCGCGAAGTGCTGTTTGGCGCCGCCATGCGCGCCCCGGATCACGGTCACTTGCAGCCGTGGCGCTTCCTGACGGTGGAAGGCGCGGCGCGCGAGCAAATGGGCGAGTTGCTGGCCGAAGCGGCGAAACTTTCGGACAGCGAAGTCAGCGAAGCGGCCATCGACAAGGCGCGCAATGGTCCGCTGCGGGCACCGCTGGTGGTAGTGGTGATTGCGCGGTTGCAGGATCACGTCAAGTATCCGAAGTCCGAGCAGTTGCTGGCGGCGGGCTGTGCGGCCCATGGGATTTTGCTCGCGGCCTATGCGCAGGGCATTGGTGCGGTGTGGCGTACCGGTGACCTGGCTTACTCGCCGCATGTGGCCAAGGGGCTTGGCTTGACGGAGGGGGAACAGGTGATTGCTTTCCTGTACCTTGGCACGCCGCAGAAAGAACCGCGAGTGGCCGAGAAGGTCGATCTGACCGAGTTTGTCAGCGCCTGGCCGGGTAAAGCCTGACACTGCAAAACCTGTGGGAGCGAGCTTGCTCGCGATGACGGCGGCACACTCAACAATCAAGTTGACTGACCGGCCGCTATCGCGAGCAAGCTCGCTCCCACAGTAGATCTGTGTAGTTCAAACCAGGATCAGGGCTGAACGACAGCCCCCGGCACCAAAGGCAATTCCAGACTGGCAATGAACCCGCCCTCCGGGTGATTGGCCAGCACCAGGCTGCCACCATGGCGCTCCGCCGCACGGCGGGCGATGGCCAGGCCCAGGCCGTGTCCGGCCGCGGTCTGCCCCGGTGCCCGATAGAACGGCTCACCGAGCTGGCTCAAGTATTCGGCACTGACCCCGGGCCCGTGATCGCGCACGGTCACGACGATTCGCTCACCCTGGCGCAGCGCCTGCATTTCGATCGGCAGGCCACCCGCCGGATTGAAGCGCTGGGCGTTGCGCAGCAAGTTGTCGACAGCCCGTTCGATCATGGTCGGCCAGCCCTTCAGATTCAGTTGCGACTCGGCTTCAAGGTGGACGAGCTGCTCGGGTGAACCGAGTTGCGCATCCTTTTGCAGGGTATAAAGCAAGGCGTTCAGATCCACCTCTTCCGCACCGGCGTTATCGGAGTCGACCCGCGCCAGCACCAGGATTTCGCTGATCAGTGCCTCCAGTCGGTCGCACTCACGGGTCAGGCGCGGCCAGAGCTGCTCCCGTTCTTGCGCAGTGGCCCGTTCGGCCAGCGCCAGTGCGATACGCAGGCGGGCGAGGGGCGAACGCAGTTCGTGGGACACATCCCGCAGCAGTTGCCGCTGACTGCCAATCAGGCTTTGCAGGCGTGCGCCCATGCGGTTGAAGTCGTTGGCCAGCACGCCGAACTCATCGCGACGATTGGCCAGTTTGACCAGGCTGTTCTGTTGATAAGCGGTTTGCCCCAGGTCATGCACCGCTCCTCGCAGACGGCTGAGCGGGCGGGTGATGGAAAAGGTCACCAGCAGGCTGAACAGGGTCAGCACCACCAGGGCGATCCCCAGCGCACTGAGTGGCCAGAGCAGGCTCTCGCGGTGCCAGGCGTCCAGTTCCGGGTGCGGAATGCGGTAGATGAACAGGTAGGTGTCACCGGTTTTTTCGCTGGTGAACTCATCGGTCAGACGCCGCCATGGCAAGCGCCGGTCATTATCGTTCTGTCGCGCCTCAAAGGCTGCCGCACGTCTCGGGAAGGTGCCGCGCACCACAGGGTCACCACTTTCATTGAGCACCTGAACGTCGATGTGATACTGGCGTTTGCGTTGCTGGAGAATGTCCTGGGCGGCGTCTTCGCCCTGGCTTTCGTAGGTTTGCGTCCACTCTTCGGCCAGTGTGTTGAGTCCCGGATGGCGGCTGAGAATCCAGGCGTCCTGGTTGAGCATGTGCCCGAGCAGGATGGAGAGCCCGGCAACTAGTGCGATGGCCAGCCAGAAGCTGGCCAGAATACGCCAGAACAATGAACGCACGGAAAATCCTCAAGCAAACACAAAACTCTATGTAGGAGCGAGCTTGCTCGCGATGGACGTCAACGATAACGCGCGGCATCAGGCAGCACGTGTTGTCTATTCGTTTTTCGCGAGCAAGCTCGCTCCTACAGTAAAAACATCAGACCCAACGGTGTTTAGCCATTGGGTCCGGGGTTAGCGCATTATTGCGCCTTTTGCGGTTGTTGCGCTTTCCAGGCTTTGAACTCGGCCCACTCGGCGCGGCGTTCGGCCTGTTTTTTCTGGATCTCGTCGAATTTTTTCTGTTGATCCGGCTTCAGCAAGACGCGCACGTCCGCTTCAACTTTCTTGTGGTTAGCGGCCATCTCGTCTTTCATGGCTTTCTGGTCGGCTGGCGAGAGTTTCTCCAGGTACTTCTCGACCAGTTGCTTACGCTCGTGCATCTGCTCGCCCATGATCTTGCGGATCTGCTCGCGCTGTTCGCGGCTCAGGTCCAGTTCACTGTACGGGCCTTTGCCGTGCATGCCGTGCATCTGACCGCCGTGGCGCGAACCGTCCATCGGCCCATCCATCGGGCCGGTGCCTTCAGGCATGGCCATGGCCATGGTCGGCAGGGCAGCTGCGAACATCAGAGCGATAAGAGTCTTGCGCATGGTGTATCTCCTTGTCTCGTTCCCGGTACGTTCCGGATGAGTGCAGATTACGCAGATCAAGGTCAGCGGCGGTCAGCGGAGGGTAAAGCTTTGGTAAACATGATTTTCGGCTGACCCGACAAAACTTCCGATTCCCCTACATGGACCGCATGTCGTCAGCAAGAGGCGGGCGCGTTGGGATCAGAGGCTGTAGTAGTAGCCGCGGCTGCGCAGGGCGACGATGCGCGGTCGGCCATCGGGGTGCGGGCCGATTTTCTTGCGCAGGTTGCTGACGTGCATGTCCAGGCTGCGGTCGTACAGGGTCAGCTTGCGACCGAGAGCGATTTGCGCCAGTTCCTGTTTGTCCAGGGGCTCGCCGGGTTGCTTGAGCAGGGCTTCCAGCAGGCGGCTTTCGGAGACGGTGAGGGTGAACTCTTGCTCGTCGATGCTGACCACGCCGCGCACCGGGCTGAAACACAGGTCGCCCAGTTCCATCTGGCTGGACACCGCTGCCGGGTGGCTACGACGCAGCACAGCGCGCAGGCGGGCGGTCAGTTCCCGTGGATCGCAGGGTTTGGCCAGGTAATCATCGGCGCCGAGTTCCAGGCCGAGGATACGGTCAAGGGGCTCGCCCCGGGCCGAGAGCATCAGCACCGGTAGATCCGGGTGATCGCTGCGCAACTGCTTGAGCAGTTCCAGGCCGCTGCCATCGGGCAACATCACATCCAGCACCACGGCCGCCGGGGCGGTTTCGGCCAGTGCACGACGCGCGCTCTGGCCGTCGTGACAGGCACGTACCTGAAACCCTTCCTGGCTCAGCCAACTGCTCAGGAGCTCGCACAGTTCCTGGTCATCATCAATAAGTAACAGCTCGCTCATGACTCACTCAATTTAGCCATTGTCGACGTTTTCGACTTGCTCCACTGGCGAAGATACCGCAGAGCAGAGCCAATAGCGCTACCCCGGCGCCAATGACAAACCATTGTTGCTGGTCGGTCAGCAGGCGTGGCAGCGGACTGCTGGCCTGGGCTTCCTTGAGTTGCAGCTTCAAGCGCTGGTTCTCCTGGCGCAACCGGGCCAGCAACGGGCCTTCGCGTTCGCCATCGGCAGTTTGCAATTGTTTGTTCAGATCTTCCCGTTGCCGTTCGCTTTCTTTCAAGCGTTGTTGCAACTCGGTGATCTGGCCGCCGGCGCTCAAGGAAAGCGGCGTCGAATTGCCACTCTCGACACTTTCCTCACCGTGGGCGGGCGCCCCGATCGACAACGTGACCAACATCAGACACAACGGACCTTTGCGCATCGCGACTCCTGATTCCAATACGGGCATTGGGCAGGTTATCGGCCGGCAAACGAGAATAATGAGCGATTGAGAGCGCGATGAACCGACAAGGTTCATCGCGTGGGGGTAATTGCGAGAAGAACGTTACGGCAGGACTTGCTTGAACGGCTTGACCAGAACGTTGGCGTAGACGCCTGCGGCGATGTACGGATCGGCGTCGGCCCAGGCCTGGGCGGCGCTCAGGGAATCGAATTCGGCGACGATCAGGCTGCCAGTGAAACCCGCCGCGCCCGGATCATTGCTGTCGACCGCCGGATTTGGGCCGGCCAGAACGATGCGGCCTTCGCCCTTGAGTACTTGCAGGCGCTCGAGGTGTGCAGGCCGTGCGGCCAGGCGGGCTTCCAGGGAGTTGGCGACGTCTGTGGCAATGATTGCGTAAAGCATGTCAGTCCTCGGTTTTTGGCGTAGTGGTATCGGCATCGTGCAGATGGCGGGACAGGTAGATGCCCTGGCCGACCAGGAACAGCAAAGTCATGCCCAGGCTGCCGAAGACCTTGAAGTCGACCCAGTAGCTCTGGAAGGTGAACGCGACAAACAGGTTGGCGGCACCGCAAAACAGGAAGAAGGCGATCCAGGCAATGTTCAGGCGCGTCCAGACCGGCTCCGGCAAGGTCAGCGCGTGGCCCATGATGCGCTTGATCAGCAGGCTGTCACCGACGAAGTGGCTGCCGATGAACGCCAGGGCGAACAGCCAGTTGACCACCGGGGCTTTCCACTTCAGGAACGTCTCGCTGTGGAAGGCGAGCGTGAGGCTGCCGAAGACCAGGCAGGCGATCAGGGTCAGCCACTGGCTCTTCTCCAGCTTGCGCTGCTTGATGAACAGTGTGCCGTAGACTACCAGGGAACTGACGATCAGCATCGCGGTGGCGCTGTAAATACCGCCTACAGTGAGCTCATGACCGGCGATGTCGACGACCCGTGGGTCGATTTTGAACACGATGAAAAACAGCAGGAGCGGGATGAAATCGATGAATTGTTTCACAGTGGCAGCCAGAAGCAGGATGTGGCGGCATAATAACAAACATATGGGCGCGCGATAGCGCCAGCTGATTTGAGGTTACAAAGCCCTGTGAATGTTGATTTGCACTGCCATAGCACGGCCTCCGATGGCGCCCTGGCGCCTGCGGTTCTGGTGGCGCGGGCGTTCGAGAAAGGCGTGCGAGTCCTGGCCCTGACCGATCACGACACCCTTGAAGGCCTTGACGAGGCCCGCCACGCGGCCACCGCGCTGGGGATGCAACTGGTCAATGGCGTCGAATTGTCCTGCACCTGGGGCGGCGCGACCATTCATGTATTGGGCTACGGTTTTGATGTGAACGCCGCGCCGTTGGTCGAGGCGATCGCCAGATTGCATGATGGCCGCTGGCTGCGCTCCGAGGAAATCAGCCGCAAACTGGCGCTCAAAGGTATGCCGGGGGCGCTGGAAGGCGCCCGCCAGATCCAGCAGGAGCTGGGCGACAGCGGTAACGCGCCGGCCCGCCCGCATTTCGCCGACTGGATGGTGCGTGAAGGTTTCGTCAAGGATCGCGCCGAGGCGTTCCGTAAATGGCTGGGTGCCGGCAAACTGGGCGACGTCAAGCAACACTGGCCGACCCTGGAGGAAACCGTCGAAACCCTGCGCGCAGCCAAAGCCTGGGTGAGCCTGGCACACCCCTGGCACTACGAATTCACCCGAAGCAAGCGTCGCCGCCTGATTGCCGACTATATTCAAGCAGGGGGCCACGCCATCGAAGTGGTCAATGGTTACCAGCCTGCCGAGCAAGTGGGCAGCCTGGCCATTCTGGCCCGCGAGTTCGGTCTGCTGGTCAGCGCCGGCAGTGATTTTCATGGCCCTGGAGGCTGGTCGGAGATCGGTGAATACCGGCCACTTCCGGAGGATCTGCCACCACTATGGTGTCGATTCAAACATGACCCAGTTATTGCCGCCGTCTGAACAGGTAGAGAATGTGAGTCAATTTTTCCAGATTCATCCGGAAAACCCGCAAGCGCGCCTGATCAAACAGGCAGTCGAGATCATCCGCAAGGGCGGGGTGGTGATTTATCCCACAGACTCTTCCTACGCCATTGGTTGCCAGATCGGCGACAAAGTGGCTGTGGAGCGTGTGCGACGTTTGCGCGGGCTGGACGAAAAGCACAACTTTGCGCTGATTTGCTGCGATCTGTCGCAATTGGGGCTGTTTGCCAAGATCGACACCGGCACTTTCCGCTTGCTCAAGGCCCACTTGCCGGGGCCGTACACGTTCATTCTCAACGCCACCCGCGAAGTACCGCGACTGTTATTGCACCCGAAGAAGCGCACCATCGGCCTGCGGGTGCCGAGCCATCCGATTGCCCTGGCACTGCTGGAGCAGCTCGGCGAGCCGTTGATGAGCGTGAGTCTGATCATGCCCGGTGAAACCGACCCTATGTTTGATCCCTATGAAATGCGCCAGCTGCTCGAACACCAGGTCGATCTGATCATCGACGGTGGCTTCGGCGGGATCAAGGCGTCCACCGTGATCAACCTCGCCGACGGCGAGCCGGAAGTCATCCGTGTTGGCTGCGGCGACCCTGCGCCGTTCATGGTCGAGGCCTAGATGTCCGCAGTAGAACCCGTCGACAGTCAGGCCGGTGCCCAGCAGGAACTGCCTTTCGCCATGGTCTATGGTCAGGCGGTCATGGAAATGCCGCTGGACCTGTACATCCCGCCGGATGCCCTCGAGGTCTTCCTCGAAGCCTTCGAAGGGCCCCTCGACCTGCTGCTGTACCTGATCCGCAAACAGAACATCAACATTCTCGACATCCCGGTGGCGGAAATCACCCGCCAGTACATGGGCTACGTAGAGTTGATGCAGTCGGTGCGCCTGGAGCTGGCCGCCGAGTACCTGGTGATGGCTGCGATGCTGGCCGAAATCAAGTCGCGGATGTTGTTGCCACGGGCCGAAACCGTTGAAGACGAAGAGGACGACCCTCGCGCCGAACTGATCCGCCGCTTGCAGGAATACGAGCGTTTCAAGGCTGCCGCCGAAGGCATCGATGGCCTTAGCCGCGTCGGTCGTGATGTGGTGGTGCCCAAGCTTGACGCTCCAGAGGCCCGGGCGCGCAAGCTGCTACCAGACGTGCGTCTGTCCGAGTTGCTGCTGTCGATGGCCGAGGTGTTGCGCCGTGGCGACATGTTCGAAAGCCATCAGGTCAGCCGCGAGGCGCTGTCGACCCGTGAACGCATGAGCGATGTGCTGGAACGGCTCAAGGGCGGCGGTTTCGTGCCGTTTGTCGAGCTGTTCACCGCTGAAGAAGGGCGTCTGGGGGTAGTGGTGACCTTTATGGCGATCCTTGAATTGGTCAAGGAATCCTTGGTCGAGCTGGTGCAGAATGAGCCATTTGCCGCGATCCACGTGCGAGCGCGAGCCGAATAACGAGTCGAAACATGAACCTGACTGAACCCCGTGATCTGGCACCCTTGCTCGAAGCCTTTCTGTTGGCTTCGGGAAAGCCGCAATCTCTGGAAAGCCTGTTCGAACTCTTCGAGGAAGGCGAGCGCCCGGAGCCGCCGGTGTTCAAGAAGGCCCTGGCGATTCTGGCCAAGTCCTGCGATGGCCGCGCCTTTGAACTGAAGGAAGTGGCCTCGGGTTATCGCCTGCAGATTCGCGAGAAATTTGCGCCTTGGGTCGGGCGTCTGTGGGAAGAGCGCCCGCAGCGTTACTCCCGTGCCATGCTGGAAACCATGGCCCTGATCGCCTATCGCCAGCCGATCACCCGTGGCGAAATCGAAGACGTGCGGGGCGTGGCAGTCAACAGCAACATCGTCAAGACGTTGATGGAACGCGAGTGGATCCGCATCGTCGGCTACCGTGACGTACCCGGCAAACCGGCGATGTTCGCCACCACCAAGGCGTTCCTCGATCACTTCAACCTGAAAAACCTCGACGATCTGCCGCCGCTGGCGGAACTGCGCGAGCTGGAACCGGATCCGGTGCTCGATTTCGATGACGCGCCCGTACCTGCCGGGTTGCAAGCGTTGGCCGACGCCAGCGCCGAGCCGGAAGAGCCGAAGGAAGAAACCAGTTTCCACACGCTGTTGCTGGAGCTGGACAGCATGGAGGAGGGGCTCAAGACCGACTTCGACGACCTGCTGCGTGATGGGGCGCCGCCCGAGTTCGATCCGCAACAGTCGGTTTTCGAACCAGAAGTCGAAGCGGCACAGTCTGAGCCGGACATTGAGCCGGAGCAAGAAGACGACATCCTCGGCGTTGCCGAAGCCCGGGAAAAGCTTTTGGCTGCTGTAGCTGCGCTCGAACAGACGAAACCCGAGCCGGAGCTTTCGGACGAAGAAGCCGAAGCCCAAGCCCTGGCCGAGGCCATCGAGGCCGAACGTCGTCAATTCGAGGACTGATGCGATTCCCTGTAGGAGCGAGCCTGCTCGCGATGGCGTTGGCACATCCGGCATAGATGTGGCCGATCTGACGCTTTCGCGAGCAGGCTCGCTCCTACAGGGAGTTGTGTATACAGAAAGCTGCGAACCACCGGCCGGCGGAAAAACAAATAACCCTGCATTGATCAGCTAGTCTCTGATGCGCAAACGCCCTCATGCGCGTATGATTCGCGACCCTTCGGCGATCCCTTCGCCCAAGTACCCAGTTTTCAGACCACACCGGGAGGTGCCCAGATGAGTATCAAAGACCAGCAAGACGACCAGCCAATTGGCCCAGCAGGCGAAAAACTGCAGAAAGTCCTCGCCCGTATCGGCGTTGGCTCGCGCCGTGACGTGGAAGCCTGGATCAGCCACGGCCGCATCAAGGTCAACGGCAAAGACGCCACCCTTGGTCAGCGTGTCGACATGCACGACGCCATCACCATCGATGGCAAGGTGATCAAGCGTGAAGAGGCCGCCGAGTCGGTCCGCCGCGTGATCATGTACAACAAACCCGACGGCGAAATCTGCACCCGTGTCGACCCTGAAGGTCGTCCGACGGTGTTCGACAAGCTGCCGCGTCCGAAAGAAGGGCGCTGGATCAACATCGGCCGTCTCGACATCAATACCACCGGTTTGCTGATGTTCACCACCGACGGTGAACTGGCCAACCGTTTGATGCACCCGTCCTACGAGATGGACCGCGAGTACGCCGTGCGTGTACGCGGTGAAGTCGATGACGAGATGATCGAGCGCCTGAAGGCTGGCGTTGTTCTTGAAGATGGCCCGGCCAAGTTCACCGACATCAAGCAGGCGCCAGGTGGCGAAGGTTTCAACCACTGGTACCACTGCGTGGTAATGGAAGGTCGTAACCGTGAAGTGCGTCGCCTGTGGGAATCCCAGGGCCTGGTGGTCAGCCGTCTGAAGCGCGTGCGTTTCGGCCCGGTGTTCCTCAACTCCGACCTGCCGATGGGTCGCTGGCGTGAAATGAGCCAGTACGAAGTCGACATTCTCAGCGCCGAAGTTGGCCTGACGCCGGTAGCCATGCCGCAACTCAACGCCAAGAGCAAGGACAAGCTCGACCGGATGCAGCGCAAGTCGTCGCGGCCGATGGCCAGGACCGAGCGCGTGCGCACCCTGCGTCCAGCGAGTGGCGGACCTGCTGCCCCGCGTGAAAACCGCGAGCCGCAGATTGAAGGCGAGCGTCCAGGCCGCAAGCCAGCCGCCCGTCAGGACGGCGAGCGCAGCGAGCGCGGTCCACGCACGCCGCGTCCGGCCAATGGCCGTAGCGAGCGTGGCGAAGGTCGTGGTACGCCGGTGGCCGATCGTCCGGTCGACACCAAGCGCCCGGCCAAGCCTGCGCCGAAGCGCCCGGGGATCAAGCTGGTCGACGGTGACACGCCATCGGGCAAGCGCCGTGGCGCACCAGCCGGTTCCGGCCAGCGTCCGGGCTTTGGTCGTCGCAAGCCGGAATAATCGGCTGAGCGCTTCATAAAAAACGCCAATCCTTCGGGTTGGCGTTTTTTTTTTGCCTGGCTTTATGTCTGTGTTGTTCTTGAGGCCGCATTCGCGAGCAGGCTCGCTCCCACAGGAGATCGGGCTGTTTTCGCAAAATGCGTTCCCTTGTGGGAGCGAGCCTGCTCGCGAAAGCGCCAGTCGCCGCACCGGAATGTCCGAAGTGGAAAGCCAGAATTACGCATCGTAAAGAAAACATGACGAAATCCACAGATTAGCCCCGTGAAATCGCCTCTTCTCGAATACTGTAAGAAAATTCTTACGCGTCATTACCTTACATCCTTCTCCCAGCGCTCTAGCCCGCTTGTTTCATCACTCCAGTCAGGGTGTCATGCGTGCCATGCCTGTCGTGCAGGTGCATAACAAAAAGGAGGCGCAATGAACGCCGTATTCCATCTCCATCTCTCTGCGAGGGGCGGTTTTCCTGCCTTTCCCGTCGATGATCCGCAAGGGTCTGACCCCTTTTTTGCAGCCGCCCGAGCCTCTCGGGGCGGACACAGGCAATCCCGGCCATAGACACGCTTGTCCAGCGGGTCTGGCAGCAGGGGGTTACAGGTGTACAATGCGCCGCGTTTTACCTGTGACCTCCTGCGCACCTGCGCAAACCTCAAGGCTATCCGCCTTGTTCACTCCGCCGCGTCACGAGCGTGTCGGGTTCGATTTCGTCGCAGATAAAAACAAACAGGTGACGCATGACCGTTGTAAATACGCTGAACTCCTGGTGCCTGCGCTGGGGTTTGATCGGTGCCGCTTAACGCCTTTCTTGAGCAGCAACGTCTACTGAACATCATCAAACCTTGCGTGAGACCCTTTTCATGAGTGGACAAAACCCGCAATCAGGCGAGCTGAAACGCGGCCTGAAAAATCGCCACATTCAATTGATCGCCCTCGGTGGCGCGATCGGTACCGGCTTGTTCCTCGGCTCGGCCGGGGTACTGAAATCCGCCGGTCCGTCGATGATCCTCGGCTATGCCATCTGCGGCTTCATCGCCTTCATGATCATGCGCCAACTGGGCGAAATGATCGTCGAAGATCCGGTGGCCGGTTCCTTCAGCCACTTCGCGCACAAGTACTGGGGCGGCTTTGCCGGCTTCCTGTCGGGCTGGAACTGCTGGATTCTGTACATTCTGGTGGGCATGTCCGAGCTGACGGCTGTCGGCAAGTACATCCACTACTGGGCCCCGGACATCCCGACCTGGGCTTCTGCAGCTGCCTTCTTCGTGCTGATCAACGCCATCAACCTGGCCAACGTCAAGGTGTTTGGCGAGGCCGAGTTCTGGTTCGCGATCATCAAGGTCGTGGCGATCGTCGGCATGATTGCCCTGGGCAGCTACCTGCTGGTAAGCGGCAATGGCGGCCCGCAGGCCGCGGTCAGCAACCTGTGGTCCCACGGTGGCTTCTTCCCGAACGGTGTCAGCGGACTGGTGATGGCCATGGCTTTCATCATGTTTTCCTTCGGTGGCCTGGAAATGCTCGGTTTCACCGCTGCCGAAGCCGACAAGCCGAAAACCGTGATCCCGAAAGCCATCAACCAGGTGATCTACCGGATCCTGATTTTCTACATCGGTGCGCTGGTGATCCTGCTGTCGTTGACGCCGTGGGACAGTTTGCTGACCACCCTGAACGCCTCTGGTGATTCCTATAGCGGCAGTCCGTTCGTGCAAGTGTTCTCGATGCTGGGCAGCAACACCGCCGCGCACATCCTCAACTTCGTGGTCCTGACCGCTGCGTTGTCGGTGTACAACAGCGGCACCTACTGCAACAGCCGCATGCTGCTGGGCATGGCCGAGCAGGGCGATGCGCCGAAAGCATTGGCGAAGATCGACAAGCGCGGCGTGCCGGTGCGTTCGATCCTGGCCTCGGCCGCCGTGACGCTGATCGCGGTGCTGCTGAACTACCTGATTCCGCAAAACGCGCTGGAACTGCTGATGTCGCTGGTCGTGGCCACCCTGGTGATCAACTGGGCGATGATCAGCTACTCGCACTTCAAGTTCCGCCAGCACATGAACAAGACCAAACAAACACCGCTGTTCAAGGCCCTGTGGTACCCGTACGGGAACTACATCTGCCTGGCGTTCGTGGTGTTCGTCCTTGGCGTGATGCTGTTGATTCCGGGGATCCAGACATCGGTGTATGCGATTCCAGTGTGGCTGGTGTTCATGTGGGTCTGCTACGGCATCAAGAACAAGCGCAGTGCGCAGCGTGCACTGCAGGCCGCAGTGGAGTAACTCCGCGCAGAAACACATCCCCTTGTAGGAGCGAGCCTGCTCGCGATGGTGGTGGGTCAGCAAAGGTTATGTTGACTGATACGGCCTCATCGCGAGCAGGCTCGCTCCTACAGGGGTCGCATTCCTCCAATCGTTTCGCGGTATCCTGCACGCTCTGAATGCGGACGCTTTCCCATGCTGGTCATTTCCAACAACGTGCATCTGCCGGATGCCGAGATCGAGTTGACGGCCATTCGCGCCCAGGGCGCCGGTGGGCAGAACGTCAACAAAGTCTCCAGTGCCGTGCACCTGCGCTTCGACATTCCGGCGTCGTCCTTGCCCGAGTTCTACAAGGAGCGGCTACTGGCGCTGCGTGACAGCCGCATCACCAGCGACGGTGTGTTGATCATCAAGGCCCAGCAGTACCGGACGCAGGAGCAGAATCGTGCGGATGCTTTGGAGCGTTTGATCGAACTGATCCAGAGTGCCACCAAGGTCGAGAAAAAGCGCCGTCCGACCAAGCCGACTCTCGGCTCGAAGACCCGTCGCCTCGAATCCAAGAGCAAGCGCGGTAACATCAAGGCCGGGCGCGGCAAGGTCGATTTCTAACGGGCGTCCCGCGCTTCGCGTTGCTTTGGTGCCTGCCGGTACAGGTAAAGGCTCAGTATCAAGCCGCTCACCGCGGCGAAGGCAGCGAACAGGAAGATCGAAGCGAACCCGAACCCGGCCGCAATGGCGCCGGCGAGAGGCCCGGTGATCCCCAGCGACAAGTCGATGAACAGCGAATAGGCGCCGACGGCTGCGCCACGGCTGGAGGCCGGGACCAGGTTGACCGCTTCCACCCCCAGCGCCGGAAACACCAGCGAAAAGCCGAAGCCGCTCAACGCCGCACCCGCCAGTGCCCAGTGCGCATCCGGTGCCAGCCACAGCAACAACAACCCGAGGGTTTCCACTGACAGGCAGGCAATGGCCACGCGAAAGCCGCCGAGGCGGTTGATCAGGTTGCCGAACAGCAAGCGTGCACCGATAAAGCTGGCACCGAACAGGCTCAGGCACAGTACCGCGTTATCCCAGTGTTGCGTGGCGTAATACAGGGTGATGAAGGTGGCGATGGTGCCGAAGCCAATGGAGCCCAGGGCCAGTCCACAACCGTGGGGGAAGACCCGCCCGAGCACGTGCATGAACGGCAGGCGCTCACCGGATACGATCGGCGCGGCGGTTTTCGGCCAGGCCAGCAGCAGGCCGAGCACGGCCAGCAACACAATGCTCACGCCCATGCTCCACAAGCCCAGTCGATGGACGAGCAACACACCCAAGGGCGCGCCGACGGCCAATGCGCCATAGCTGGCGATACCGTTCCACGAGATGACCTTGGCCGTATTCGCCGCGCCGACCCGGCCAATGCCCCAGCCAATCGAGCCCGAGCCCACCAGGCTTTCCGCGCTGCCGAGCACCAGGCGGCCGATCAGCAGGCTGAACAGGCTCAAGGCCGGCAGGCTCTGGGTCCAGGCCGAGATCAACATGAACGCACCACTCAGGCCGCAACCGGCCAGGCCATACATCACGGCCAGTTTGCTGCCCTTGTTGTCGATGATCTTCCCGGCATAGGGGCGGCTGAGCAGGGTGGCCAGGTATTGCACGCTGATCACCAGGCCCGCGATCACCGCGCCGAACCCCAGGTCGCTGTGGACGTAACCGGGCAATACGGCCAGGGGGATGCCGATGTTCAGGTAGCCGATGAAGGTGAAAAGGACGATGGAAACGACTTGCAGCGTGACCGCCAGGGGGCGCTGGTTTTCAGGCATGGGTAAAGGTCCACGGTAAAGCAGGATAGATAGGCTGCTTATGATAGCGGCGTGGACGCTCGCAGGTTGTGAAAAAGTAAAACTATTTGCCGGGCGCTGTCATTCAGGTTTGACGGGGGCGACCAGCTGCGTTGTGACCAGGGCGGCCAGCGCATTTTCCTGGGTGCCGAAGCGGGCGAGCAAGGCGGCTTGTTTCTCGGGAGAGAGGCGATTCCAGATCTCGATCATTTTCTCGGCGGTGCCGATCAGGACGCTGGCCTGCGCTTCGCTGAATTCATCGGTCATGGATAGAGTTCTCGTTTCAGGCAGTGTGGAAAGCGCATGTTAGCGCTTTCCACACGGTCTGTACGGCGGGTGTTTCAGTCTTCTCTGTCAGCCTGGCGGCGGTCAGTGGCTTCTTTCGGCTGGGGCTGTTGGGCTCCGGCTTGCTGCGTGGTCGTCTGCTCAGGTTCGTGCAGGCTTGGGAAGGGGAGATTAGGAATCTCGTGCATGGTCGCGCTCCTCGCTAAGTCTGTTGATAGATCTGGTAGATCCGCGCTTTAAAAAAAGCCTGGGCAGGATACCGCACTGAAAATGACAAACGGACTTTTATATCCATTTGTTTCGACGGATGGGGTTGTATAGACAAATCTATGTAGGAGCGAGCTTGCTCGCGATGGTGTGTCAGGCAATGTTGATGTCGACTGAAATACCATCGCGAGCAAGCTCGCTCCTACAGGGGGGCTGGGTTACTTGCAGACGCTGGCAATCGCCTCGGCCAGCAGATCCAGGCGTGTGGCATCAATCCCCGCCACGTTGGCCCGGCCCGAGCTGACCATGTACACGCTGTGGTTGTCCCGCAGGTTCTTCACTTGTTCCGGCGACAGGCCGGTGTAGGAGAACATCCCGCGTTGCACGCCAATGTGCGCAAAGCGCTCGCGCAAACCGTGAGGCTCCAGCGCCTCCACCAGACCGCTGCGCAGTTGGGCGATACGCAGGCGCATGCCTTCCACTTCGTCAGCCCAGAGGTTTTTCAGCTCCGGGTCGCCGAGGATGGTCGCGACCACGGCCGCACCGTGATCCGGCGGTGTCGACCACAGGTTGCGGGCGATGTTGGCCAGCTGGCTGCGGATGTCGGTGAGCTTGTCGGCGGTTTTCGCGCAGACAATCAGCGCGCCGGTGCGGTCGCGGTACAGGCCGAAGTTCTTCGAGCAGGAACTGGTGATCAGCAGCTCCGGCAACTCGGCGGCGAACAGCCGGGTCGACCAGGCATCCTGTTCCAGGCCATCGCCGAATCCTTGATACGCGAAGTCGATCAGTGGCAGCAGTTCGCGCTTGCGTACTACTTCCAGCACCCGCTGCCAGTCATCCTGGGACAGGTCGAAACCGGTCGGGTTATGGCAGCAGGCGTGCAGCAACACCACGTCACCCTTGGGCGCTTCATTGAGCGCCGCCAGCATGCCGTCGACGTCGAGACGGTTGTCACTGCCCACGTACGGGTAGTGGCTGACCTTGACCTTGGCTGTCGCAAAAATCGTTTCGTGGATCGGCCAGGTCGGGTTGCTCAACCACACGCCACGGCCCGGCAGGCATTGGGCGATGAAGTCAGCGCTCAGGCGCAGCGCACCCGTGCCACCCGGTGTCTGGGTGGCGCCGGCGCGTTGTGCGTTGATCAGCTTCGAGTCGGCACCCAGCACCAGCTCATTGATGGCCTTGCCGAACGCGGGCTCGCCGTGGCCACCGATGTAGGTCTTGGTGGACTGGCGATCCACCAGGCGCTGCTCGGCAAGCTTCACCGACTCGAGAATCGGCGTCAGGCCCTGGGCGTCTTTGTAGACACCCACGCCCAAATCGAACTTGCGCGGGTTCGGGTCCTGCGCGTAGGCCTCCATCAGGCCGAGGATCGGGTCGCCAGGCACTCGACCGATGGCGTCGAAGTGCATTACTTGCGCCCCTCAGCGTCCTTCGCCACTTCGTCAGTGCGCGCGGCCATGATGAAGTCGTTGCGGTGCAGGCCCTTGATCGAGTGGCTCCACCAGGTCACGGTGACTTTGCCCCACTCGGTCAGCAGGCCTGGGTGGTGGCCTTCGGCCTCGGAGATTTCACCAACGGCGTTGGTAAAGGCCAGTGCATGTTTGAAGTTCTTGAACAGGAAGACTTTTTCCAGTTGCATGATGCCGTCGCGTACTTCGATGTTCCAGTCCGGGATCTGCTTGATCAGGATCGGCAGTTCTTCATCGCTGACTTGTGGGGCGTCGGCGCGGCAGGCTTCGCAATGGGCTTGAGTTAATGCGGTCATGATGTGTTCCTGAAATCGAATGTTGGGAAATCGGCCCTCAGTGCTACCACGCTAATCCAAAGCGATGGTTTCTGACAGGCTCACTTGATTCTAAAAGCGGCGGATCACGCGGCTTTTGGTTTTGGCGGAAACTTCGGTGCGTGCAGACCCATCTGCATCGCTTGCTTGACCATGCCCATGATGTCTTCATGAGCGAGGTCGAACAGACGCTTGAGATTTGGCAGCGCGAAGTACAGTGGTTGCAAGATGTCGATGCGGTAAGGCGTGCGCATGCATTCCAGCGGATCGAACGCCTGATGCTCAGGCTCGTCCGACAGGCAATACACGGTCTCTTTCGGTGAAGACAGAATGCCGCCGCCGTAGATGCGTTGGCCTTGCGGGGTGTCGACCAGGCCGAATTCGATGGTCATCCAGTACAGGCGCGCCAGGTACACGCGCTCTTCCTTGGAAGCCTTGAGGCCGAGTTTGCCATAGGTGTGGGTGAATTCGGCGAACCACGGGTTGGTCAGCAGCGGGCAGTGACCGAAGATCTCGTGGAAAATGTCCGGCTCTTGCAGGTAATCCAGTTCTTCGCGGGTACGAATAAAGGTCGCCACCGGGAACTGCTTGCTGGCCAGCAATTCGAAAAAGGTCTGGAAGGGAATCAGTGCCGGAACCCGGGCAACCTGCCAGCCGGTGGTTTCACCGAGGACCTTGTTGATTTCACCGAGTTGAGGAATGCGGTCGTGGGGCAGACCGAGTTTTTCGATACCGTCCAGGTACTCCTGGCACGCACGCCCTTCGATCACCTTCAGTTGACGAGTGATCAGCGTGTTCCACACCGCGTGTTCTTCGGCGGGGTAGTCGATAAAACCTTGCGCATCGGGCTCGCGAGCCACGTATTGCGTCTGCTTCATGCTGCTCTCCTGCTAAGGGATTTCGTTCTTGTTATGTACTGCTATGGACTTAGAAATACTCCATGAATTGCACCGTTGCAGCAGGTGCCCGGCGTCGTGCGTAGGAAAAATCCTCAATAATCGTAAAGTTTTCGTTACGTATTGGCCGTCTGTGCATAAATGTTGAGATTGGCGGGTGGGAAAAGCCCTCCACCTGTCACATAATCTTGACGACTATCTGCGCGCCTCAGCAGAAATTATCACTGCGCACCTTACTCACCGTTTTTTCAGGCCTTTCATATGCGTATCAAAGTCCATTGCCAGAACCGCATCGGCATCCTGCGCGACATTCTCAATCTGCTGGTGGAGTACGGGATCAACGTGGCCCGCGGTGAGGTGGGTGGTGAGCATGGCAACGCCATCTACCTGCATTGCCCGAACCTGATCAACATTCAGTTCCAGGCCTTGCGTCCGAAATTCGAAGCGATTGCCGGGGTTTTCGGCGTCAAGCGTGTAGGGCTGATGCCCAGCGAGCGTCGGCACATGGAACTCAATGCACTGCTCGGTGCGCTGGAGTTTCCGGTGCTGTCGATCGACATGGGCGGCTCCATCGTCGCGGCCAACCGTGCGGCGGCGCAGTTGCTCGGGGTGCGGGTCGACGAGGTGCCGGGGATTCCCCTGTCGCGGTACGCCGAGGATTTCGATTTGCCGGAACTGGTGCGCGCCAACAAGTCGCGGATCAATGGGCTGCGGGTCAAGGTCAAGGGTGATGTGTTCCTGGCCGACATTGCGCCGCTGCAATCGGAGCATGACGACAGTGAAGCCATGGCCGGCGCGGTGCTGACGCTGCATCGCGCCGACCGGGTGGGCGAGCGCATCTACAATGTGCGCAAGCAGGAATTGCGTGGCTTCGACAGCATCTTCCAAAGCTCGAAAGTCATGGCCGCCGTGGTGCGCGAAGCCCGGCGCATGGCGCCACTCGATGCACCGCTGTTGATCGAAGGCGAAACCGGCACCGGCAAAGAATTGTTGGCGCGAGCCTGCCATCTGGCCAGTCCTCGTGGGCAGTCGCCATTGATGGCGCTCAATTGCGCCGGTTTGCCGGAGTCCATGGCCGAGACGGAATTGTTCGGTTACGGCCCGGGTGCCTTTGAAGGGGCGCGAGCCGAGGGCAAGCTCGGGCTGCTGGAACTGACGGCGGGCGGTACGCTGTTTCTCGATGGCGTCGGGGAAATGAGCCCGCGCTTGCAGGTGAAACTGCTGCGTTTCCTGCAGGACGGTTGCTTCCGTCGGGTAGGCAGCGATGAAGAGGTCTACCTCGACGTACGAGTGATCTGCGCGACCCAGGTCGACCTTTCCGAGCTGTGCGCTCGCGGTGAGTTCCGCCAGGATCTCTATCACCGCTTGAATGTGTTGTCGCTGCACATCCCGCCGCTGCGCGAATGCCTCGACGGCTTGACGCCGCTGGTGGAGCACTTCCTCGATCAGGCCAGTCGGCAGATCGGCTGCCCGCTGCCCAAACTGGTCCCGGCGGCCATGGAGCGGCTCAGTCACTACCATTGGCCGGGTAACGTGCGGCAGCTGGAGAACGTACTGTTCCAGGCGGTTTCCTTGTGCGATGGCGGCACGGTCAAGGCCGAGCACATTCGCCTGCCGGATTATGGTGTGCGTCAGCCCCTTGGTGATTTTTCGCTGGAGGGCGGGCTGGACGAGATCGTCGGGCGTTTCGAGAAGGCGGTGCTGGAGCGGCTGTATTCGGAGCATCCAAGCAGTCGGCAACTGGGCAAGCGGCTCGGGGTTTCGCACACCACCATTGCCAACAAGTTGCGTGAGTATGAGGTGGGCAAGGACAACAGCATTTAAGATCAAAAGATCGCAGCCTGCGGCAGCTCCTACACCGACCGAGTACACCCGCGACATTGCGGCGTACGCATAAACCGTAGGAGCTGCCGCAGGCTGCGATCTTTTGATCCGTTGCCGCGAAGCGGCATGACACCGCCGGTTTTTCGTCTCTGACACAATCCCCCATTCCCCCGTACATCCCCTCAAGTCCTTTGTTTGCCGGGCCTGGCGCCGCCAAAAACAAGTTGGTCTGCAAATTGCTTATGGCTCAGCAGTACAGCAGTGGACGGCAAACGTCCGGCAGGCAGAGGAAAGAGTGTGGACAAGTACCTTTATGTGGCAATGACCGGCGCCAGCCAGAATGCACTGGCGCAAAAGGCTCATGCCAACAACCTCGCGAACATCTCCACCAACGGCTTCCAGAAAGACCTGGAACAGGCCCGTTCGATGCCGGTGTTCGGTGACAGCTTTCCGGCGCGTGCGTTTGCCATGACTGAACGCCCGGCCACCGATTTCTCCCCTGGCTCGCTGGTGGAAACCGGCCGCGACCTCGACGTTGCCGTGCAAGGCAGCGGCTGGATTGCCGTACAGACTCCCGATGGCGCTGAAAGCTACGTGCGCACCGGCAGCCTGAACGTTGACGCCCTTGGCGTGCTGCGCGCCGGCAACGGCATGCCGGTCATGGGCAATGGCGGGCCGATTGCCGTGCCGCCGGAGCAGCAGATCGAAGTCGGCGAGGACGGCACCATCAGCATCCGTGCGATGGGCGAAGGTCCCCGGGTGATGGCTGAAGTCGACCGCATCAAGCTGGTCAATCCGGACCTCAAGAACATGACCAAAGGCCTGGATGGTTCGATCCACACCAAGGACGGCAAGCCGGCGCAGGCCGATGCCGGCGTCAAGCTGGTGTCCGGGTTCCTCGAGTCGAGCAACGTCAATGCCGTGGAAGAGATGACCTCGGTACTGGCCTTGTCCAAGCAGTTCGAGCTGCACATCAAGATGATGAACACCGCCAAAGACGATGACCAGGCCATGGCTCGGGTCTTGCAGATCAGCTAATTACCAGAACGTCGCGCCGTAAAACAGGCGCACGAGGAGAATCGAATGCTTCCGGCTCTATGGGTTGCCAAGACAGGCCTGTCCGCCCAGGACACCAACCTGACCACCATTTCCAACAACCTGGCCAACGTGTCGACCACGGGTTTCAAACGTGACCGCGCCGAGTTCCAGGACCTGCTCTACCAGATCAAGCGTCAGCCAGGCGCCCAGTCGACCCAGGACAGCGAACTGCCGACGGGTCTGCAACTGGGTACCGGTGTGCGCATCGTCGGCACCCAGAAAAACTTCACCGCCGGCAGCCTGCAAACCACCGAACAGCCACTGGACATGGCCATCGACGGTCGCGGTTTCTTCCAGATCCTGCAACCGGACGGCACCACGTCCTACACCCGTGACGGTACGTTCCACCTGGACTCCAATGGCCAGATCGTCAACGCCAGCGGTTTTGCCCTGGAACCGGCGATTGTCATTCCAAACGACGCGCAAACCTTCACGGTCGGTCGCGACGGCACTGTGTCCATCACCGTTGCCGGCAACCCGGCTGCCCAGGTGATCGGCAACCTGCAAACCGCCGACTTCATCAACCCGGCCGGCCTGCAGGCAGTGGGCAACAACCTGTTCCTGGAAACCGCCGCCAGTGGCGCGCCGCAAGTCGGTACACCGGGCCTGAACGGTTTCGGCACCACGCTGCAGAACACCCTGGAAACGTCCAACGTCAGCACCGTTGAGGAGATGGTCAACATGATCACCACCCAACGCGCCTACGAGATGAACTCCAAGGTGATCTCCACCGCCGACCAGATGCTCTCGTTCGTAACGCAGAATCTGTAATCAAGTCTATGGGGTGGCCATGAGGCTGCCTGCAACACCGTGAGGTAGGGTCATGCATCGCTATGTATCTGTTCTGGCACTGAGTGGGATCACCGCGCTCGCAGGTTGCGTGCCTGCGACGCCCAAGCCCAATGACCCGTACTACGCTCCGGTGTTGCCGCGCACGCCCTTGCCGGCGGCGGCGAACAACGGATCGATCTATCAGGCCGGTTTCGAACAGAACCTCTACAGCGACCGCAAGGCGTTCCGGATCGGTGACATCATCACCATCACCCTGAACGAAAGGACCCAGGCCAGCAAAAACGCCAACTCGCAAATTGGCAAGAACAGCAAGGCCAGCATCGGCCTGACCTCGCTGTTCGGCTCCACCCCCAACACCAACAATCCGTTCGGCAGTGGTGACCTGAGCCTGGACGCCAGCTATGAAGGCGACCGCGCGACCAAGGGCGACAGCAAGGCGGCGCAGGGCAACACCCTGACCGGCTCGATCACGGTGACCGTCGCCGATGTGTTGCCCAACGGCATCATCGCGGTACGCGGCGAGAAGTGGATGACCCTTAACACCGGCGATGAGCTGGTACGGATTGCCGGTCTGGTGCGTGCCGATGACATCTCCACCGACAACACTGTGTCGTCGACCCGTGTCGCCGATGCGCGCATCACCTACTCGGGCACCGGTTCGTTTGCCGATGCGAGTCAGCCAGGCTGGTTCGACCGTTTTTTCCTCAGCCCGCTGTTCCCTTTCTAGGTGGTCAGTTTGAATCTTAAACACCTGATGGTGGCCGCCCTGATGCTGTCCGCTGCCTTCAATGCTCATGCCGAGCGCCTGAAGGACATCGCCAGCATTTCCGGCGTGCGTTCCAACCAATTGATCGGTTACGGCCTGGTGGTCGGGCTTAACGGCACCGGCGACCAGACGACGCAAACCCCGTTCACCCTGCAGACCTTCAACAACATGCTCTCGCAGTTCGGCATCAAGGTGCCGCCGGGTTCGGGCAACGTGCAGTTGAAGAACGTCGCGGCGGTGTCGATCAGTGCCGATTTGCCGGCGTTCGCCAAGCCGGGTCAGCAGGTCGACATCACCGTTTCGTCCATCGGTAACTCCAAGAGCCTGCGCGGTGGCACCTTGCTGCTGACACCGCTCAAGGGTATTGACGGCAACGTCTATGCGGTGGCCCAGGGCAACCTGGTGGTGGGTGGTTTCGATGCGGAAGGGCGAGACGGCTCGAAGATCACCGTCAACGTTCCGTCGGCCGGTCGGATCCCCGGTGGCGCCTCGGTGGAGCGCGCGGTGCCGAGCGGTTTCAACCAGGGCAACAGCCTGACGTTGAACCTCAACCGTTCCGACTTCACCACCGCCAAGCGCGTCGTCGACAAGATCAACGACATGCTCGGCCCTGGCGTGGCCCAGGCCATCGACGGCGGTTCGATTCGCGTCACCGCGCCGCTCGATCCGAGCCAGCGCGTCGACTACCTGTCGATCCTGGAAAATCTCGAAATCGATCCGGGCCAGGCGGTGGCGAAAGTCATCATCAACTCCCGTACCGGCACCATCGTGATCGGCCAGAACGTCAAGGTATCCCCGGCCGCCGTCACCCACGGCAGCCTGACCGTGACCATCACCGAAGACCCGATCGTCAGCCAGCCCGGTCCGCTGTCCAATGGCACGACGGCGGTGGTGCCGCGTTCGAAAGTCAACGCCCAGCAGGAAGCCAAGCCGATGTTCAAGTTCGGCCCGGGCACCACCCTCGACGAGATCGTGCGGGCGGTGAATCAGGTCGGCGCGGCACCGGGTGACCTGATGGCGATCCTCGAAGCACTGAAGCAGGCCGGCGCCTTGCAAGCCGACCTGATCGTGATCTGAGGACGGCCATCGTGGATATGCGCAAGAGCGGTCTGGTCAGCAGCAGCGATTCGGGCTCCTATTCGGACCTCAATCGCCTGAATCAGCTCAAGGTCGGCGACAAGAACAGCGACGGCAATATGCGCAAGGTGGCGCAGGAGTTCGAATCGCTGTTCCTCGGGGAAATGCTCAAGTCGATGCGCTCGGCCACCGAAGCGCTGGGGCAGGACAATCCGATGAACACGCCGGCGGCCAAGCAGTACCAGGAAATGTACGACCAGCAACTGGCGGTTTCCATGTCCCGCGAGGGTGGTGGTATTGGTCTGGCTGACGTGCTGATGCGCCAGATGTCGAAGAACAAGCCATTGGCGCCGGGGGAGGCGGCGGCTGCGTCGCGGGCCAAGCAAGAGGCTGCCAAGGCGGCTGTGCAAACACCGGTGGCGGCAGGCACGGTCGCGCTCAATGGTCCGCTGTCGCGGGTCAATGGCCAGCGTCCGTTGTGGGCTTCACGTTCAGTCCATACGCCGCAAGAGGTGGGTGATGGAGCTCATCGCAATGACATGGCGCTGATCAATCAGCGACGCCTGGCATTGCCGCCAAAGCTGGCTGATCGGTTGTTGGCCGGGCTGGTGCCTTCGGTGACGACCACGGCTATGACGACCAACAAAACTCAATTGCCAGAGCGCACAACGACTACCGGTTCGGGACCGTTGTACAACGGCGACTGGCTGGCGAACGCACAGCAATCCTCCGCGGGCGGCATGCAGATTTACGGTCGCGCCATGGCGCAGATTCCTCTGGCACCACCGAAGAAAGCCTTCAGTTCCGCCGACCAGTTCGTCAACACCATGTTGCCGATGGCCAAGGAAGCGGCGGCCCGGATCGGTGTCGATCCACGTTACCTGGTGGCCCAGGCGGCCCTGGAAACCGGTTGGGGCAAGTCGGTCATGCGCCAGCAGGATGGCAGCAGCAGCCACAACCTGTTCGGCATCAAGACCGGCAACAGCTGGCAGGGCAATTCGGCGCGGGCGATCACCAGCGAATTCAGAAACGGGCAGATGGTCAAGGAGACGGCCGAGTTCCGCTCCTACGACTCCTACAAGGACAGTTTCCATGACCTTGTGACTTTGCTGCAGACCAATAATCGCTATCAAGAAGTCGTGAAGTCGGCCGATAACCCAGAACAGTTTGTACGCGAGTTGCAGAAGGCCGGTTACGCAACCGACCCGGACTACGCAAGCAAGATTTCGCAGATAGCCAGGCAGATGACGAGTTACCAGAACTACGCTGCGGCGGGCGTTTCCACCACGCCTTTATAGGCACAAGGTATAAGGTCTGAATCATGAGTTTGCTCAATATCGGGATGTCGGGGCTGAGTGCTGGCCATAACTCGTTGGTGACGACCGGCAACAACATTGCCAACGTCGACACCGCCGGGTACTCGCGCCAGCAGTCTGTGCAGAGCACCAAAGGCTCGATTCAGTACGGCAACGTGTTCATCGGCACCGGCACGACGCTGGCCGATGTGCGTCGCGTGTATAACTCCTATCTCGATTCGCAGTTGCGTACCGCCACCTCGCTCGACAGCGAAGCTACGTCGTACAACGCCCAGGCCACTCCGCTGGACGCCACGCTTTCCGATTCCAACACCGGGCTGACCGGTGTGCTGCAAAAATTCTTCACGTCGATGCAAGGCGTTTCGACCTCGGCCACCGACGACACGTCCCGCCAGTCGGTGCTGACCGGCGCCCAGGCCCTGTCCGCTCGCTTCAATTCGATTGCCAAGCAATTGAACGATCAGAACACCAACCTGAACGGCAGCCTGGGCGACATGGCGGATCAGGTGAACAAGTTGTCCACCACGATTGCCACGCTCAACCAGAAGATTTCCGAGCTCTCCACCGGCACCAACCAGCCAAACGACCTGCTGGACTCGCGCAACGAAGCCGTGCGCCAACTGTCCGAACTGGTCGGTACCCAAGTGGTCGAGCGTGGCAACAGCTACGACGTCTACATCGGCAGCGGTCAGCCACTGGTGGTCGGCAACACCACCAATACGCTGCAAACCGTGCCGAGCCAGGGCGATCCATCGCGCATGGCGCTGCAGCTCAACCGTGGCTCCAGCACCATCGACGTGACCTCGGTGGTCAGCGGCGGTGAGATCGGTGGTCTGCTGACTTACCGCAAGGAAGTGCTCGACCCTTCGCTCAATGAGCTGGGGCGCGTGGCGTTGGTGGTGGCCGACCAGATCAACAGCCAGCAGGCGCAAGGCATCGACAAGAACGGTGATTTCGGCGCGGCGATCTTCAACAACATCAACAGTGCCGCCCTGGTCAGCCAGCGCAGCATTGCCGCGGCGGGCAACAGTGCCGGCTCCGGCAACCTGGATGTCACCATCAAGGACACCGGCAAGCTGACCACCAGCGACTATCAGGTGACGTTCACCAGCGCGACCAACTACACCGTCAAGCGCTCGGACGGCACCGACATGGGCGCGTTCAGCACCACGACGACCCCGGCCCCGGTGATCGACGGCTTCAGCGTGAACCTCAACGGCGGTGCGCTGAGCGCCGGCGACTCGTTCAAAGTGACACCGACCCGTGGCGCGGCGGCGAGTATCCAGACCGTGCTCACCGACCCGAAAAAAATCGCCGCGGCAGCACCCTTGACCGGCGTGACCAATGCCAACAACACCGGCACTTACACCCAGCCGACGCTGACCAGCACCATCGACATCTACAACCCGGCGGCCCAGGCAGAAATGCAGACCTCGCTCAAGTACTCGACGCCGGTCAAGCTGGTGTTCGGTGCGGCCAGCGGCGGTAGCCAGACCTACAACATGGTCGATGCCAAGGGCAACTCGATCGGCACCGGCACCATCGTTCCCGGCCAGAGCAACACCCTGAACCTGAAAGTGGGCATGGTCGATGCCAGCGGTGCGCCGGTCATGGACACCAGCGTCACCCCGGCCGTGCAAAAGACCTTCACCGTGCAGACCACGGTCGGCGCCACGCCCGCCAGCGGCGAAAGCTTCACCATCAACCTGACCGGCGCGGCGTCTTCGGACAACCGCAACGCCCAGGCGCTGGTCGGCCTGCAAACCAGACAGACTGTAGACACCGGCACGGCGAGCAAGGGCATCAGCCTGACCGATGCCTACAACAAGCTGGTGACCAACGTCGGCGCCAAGGCTGCCCAGGGCAAGTCCGACAGCGAGGCCACCACGGCGATCCTGGATAACGCCAAAGGGGCGCGGGATTCGAACTCCGGGGTCGACCTGGATGAAGAAACCGGCAACCTGGTCAAGTACCAGCAGTACTACACCGCGTCTTCGCAGATCATCAAGGCTGCGCAGGAAATTTTCACCACGCTGATCAACAGCCTTTAAGGAGTCGTAATTCATGCGCATTTCCACCGCCCAGTATTACGAAATCACCGCTGCCAACTACCAGCGCAACTTCAACAAGGCCATCGCCACCAGCAACGAAATCAGCAGCCAGATCCGCGTAAACACTGCCGCCGATGATCCGATCGGTGCCGGTCGTTTGCTGCAACTGGGTCAGCAGAGCGCGATGCTTGGTCAGTACGGCACCAACATCAACACCACCAAGAGTGCGTTGAGCCTGCAGGAAACGACGCTCGACTCCATCGGTACCGCTTTGCAGCGCGCCAAGGAACTGGCCCTCGCCGCCAGCAATGGCATTGCCACCGACGCGGACCGCAAGGCCTATGCGTCGGAGCTGGGCCAGATCCAGCAACAAGTGCTGGGCCTGATGAACGCCAGGGATGCCAACGGCAACTACGTGTTCTCCGGTTCGAAAACCGACACCGCGCCTTACTCGCAGAACTCGGACGGCACCTACAGCTATAACGGTGACCAGACCACTATCGACCTTGGCATTGGCGATGGCATGACGGTCGGGACCAACACCACTGGCTGGGATGCGTTCCAGCAGACCATCAATACCAGTCGCACTCAGACCACCATGACCGCTCCGGCGGTGGATGACGGTCGCGTGGTGCTGTCCAACGGCACGGTCGGCACCAGTTCCACCTACAACGCGAAATTCACTGGCGGCCAGCCGTACACCGTCAGTTTCCTCAGCAGCACCCAGTTGAAGATCACCGACTCGCTGGGCAACGACGTGACCGCCGAAGCCAGTCAGAACGGCCTGATCAGTAACTCCAATGGCGCCAACCAGACGGTCAGTTTCCGTGGCGTCGACCTGAAGTTGAACATCAACCTCAAAACCGGTGATACCAACCCGGATGCGGTGATCGCCGGTCACAGCTTCAACCTGTCTTCCACGTCGGACACCTTCAACACCTCGCGCAGCGCCGGTAACGCGTCGACCGCGGTCGTCACCGGCTCCAGCGTGAGCAACCCGACGGATTACACCAACGCCTTCCCGTCGGGCGGGGCGATCCTCAAGTTCACCAGCGCCACCGATTTCGACCTGTATGCCGCGCCGATCACTGCCGACAGCAAGCCGGTGTCGTCGGGCACCGTGGCGGGCGGCAACGCCACTGCGGCGGGCGTAACGTTCGCCCTGGGCGGCGGCACCCCGGCGTCCGGCGACCAGTTCGTGATTCAGTCCAACAACCATCAGACCCAGAACGTGCTCGACACCCTGGGCCAGATGATTACCGCGCTGAACACGCCGATCGACGGCGACCCGGTGGCCAAGCAGAAGTTACTGGGGGCCATGGAGTCGGGAATGGGCAACATCGACAGTGCGGCCAACCAGATCGGCTCAGCCATCACCACGATCGGTGCCCGCGGTCAGGCACTGGATAACCAGGCCGCGACCAACGAGAGCCTGACCCTGGCGAACAGCGCCAGCCAGAAGTCGATTCGCGATTCGGACCCGGCCGAAGTCATGACTCGCCTGACTTTGCAGCAGACCATGTTGCAGGCGGCGCAGCTGGCGTTCAGCAAGATTTCCCAGCTGGGCCTGTTCAACAAGATCTGACGGTGGTCGGGCGCGCAGGTGCCCGATAGCCTTGCCCCTTCAGTATTTATCGTCTTTTTTGCGGTAACAAAGGGCTCGCTTTTCAGGGCGGGCTCGCGCCGCCTGTGAGCCCGCCGTGAATTCACTTCCGCTTGTCAGCCTGGTCATTCCCGCCTTCAATCCACGCTTTTTCGGTCGAGCCTTGCACACGGCTGTGAACCAGAGCTACGGCAATCTGGAGATCATCGTTTGCGATGACAGTCGCGGTCACGAGATCGAAGACTTCGTGGCTTCGCTGGTCGAGCAGGGCGCGACCGTGCGCTATGTGCGTAACCCGCGCACCCTGGGGCTGGTGGGTAACCTGCAGGCCTGCCTGGAGCAGGCGCAGGGCGAGTACATCAAGTTTCTGTGTGATGACGACCAGCTGTTCTCGGCCTGCATCGAGCGTCAGGCCCAGGTGCTGATCGACTGCGCTGACGTCAATCTGGTCGTGGCCCAGCGCCTGCTCTGGGACGCCGACGATATGCCACTGCCGTCGCGCCTGGAAAACACTCCGTTGTCCCCGGTGGGCGGAGTGTTCAAGGGCGAGGACCTGCTGGCGATCTTCGAAAACTTCCCGGTCAACATCCTCGGCGGCTTCAGCAATGCGATGTTCCGGCGGGCTGACGTGCTCGAACTGTTCCCGGCACTGACGCAGCCCGGCCATTGCTTCGTCGCGACCCTCGATTTTGCCTTGTACGTCTGCCTGATGCGGCGCGGCAATCTGGCGGTGTCCAATCATGTGCTCGGCGTCGAGCGCCTGTACCCCGAGCGGCTGAGCGGCCAGCAGTCGATGAAGGACGCGGCCGAAACCGAGCGGCAGTGGCTGTCGCAGATGCTCAAGGCCCGTGGCGGCGAATCTGCGCCGGCCCAGGGTTGGGTGCGCTATGTGCCTCTGAGCAAAGTGGACGAGTCACCGCGGGTTTGGGAAGAGTTGCCGCTGAGCAGGACCCTGGGCACCAAGCAGACCACCCAGGACTGGCATGTCGGCATCGCCAGTGTCAGTTTCGCGCAACTGTATGCCCAGTGGCTGGCGTGCCGCACGCTCACCGACGGTCAGCGCGAGTTGCTGGCGGATACATTGGAGGCATGGCCAACCCGGCCCAAAATCGTTCCGGTCATCATCGACGAGCAAGGCAGCCGTTCGGCGCTGGAGCTCACCCTGCAATCGCTGGCGGATCAGGATTACGCCCCTGAATTGACGCTGGTGCTGTCGGCATCGTGCACAGAGGCTGTGCTGGATGAACGTGTGTTCCGCTTGCCATTGCAGGACGACTGGCAGCAGCAGATCAACGCCCTGTTGCCGCAACTGGAAGGCATTGGCTGGTTCTATCTGTTGCGCGCCGGTGATCGTCTGGTGGCGCCGGCCTTGCTGGTCATGGCTGAACGCATTGCGTTGTCGCGCACGCTGACTTGCCTGTACAGCGACGAAGGTGGCTTGCATCAGGGTGAGTCGGCCGAACCTGCATTCAAGCCAGACTTCAACCTGGACCTGATGCGCAGTTATCCCTACGTGGGGCGAGCGCTGGCGTTCGAGCGCGAGCAATTCCTGGCGTTGGGCGGGTTCGATTCGGTGTACGGCGAACTGGCGCCTCACGATGTGTTGTGGCGAATGGTCGAGAGCGGCGGTACGCACGTGGTCGGGCACATTTCAGAGGTGCTGCTGGAGTCGGCGTTCGACCTGGCCAAATGGCTGTCGCTGCCGCAAGTGATGGACACCAATCCGCGGTTGCTCGAGGCGCACTTGCAGCGCCTGGGTGTCGCCCACGACATTCGCCAGGGCAGCTCGGCGCTGCTCAATCGAGTCGACTATCAGCATGCTGATCGGCCACTGGTGTCGATCGTAATCGTCAGCAAGGACCAGACCCTGGCATTGCAACGTTGTGTCGAGAGTCTGCTGGAGAAAACGGCCTACGGCGAATACGAGTTACTGTTGGTGGACAACGGCAGCGAGGGCGCCGAGGCGCTCGACTGGTTCGCCGGCATGGCGCAATTGGGCAGCGAGCGGATCCGGGTGCTGCGCTGCAAGTTGCAGGGAAATGCGGCGGCGGTGCGCAATTTCGCCGCGCAGCAGGCCGCTGGCGACTACGTCCTGATGCTCAATCCCTATACGGTGATCACCCAGGGCGAATGGCTGGGCGAGCTGCTCAATCATGCGCAACGTCCGGAAGTCGGCGTGGTCGGGGCCAAACTGTTCAACCCGGATGGCCGCGTGCTGCATGCCGGCCTGATACTCGGATTGCAAGGGCCGGCCGGCGTGCCGTTCCATGGTGAGTCGCTGCAGGCGGCGGGGTACATGTACCGCTTGCAGGTCGCACACAATTTCAGTGCCGTCGGCGGCGATTGCCTGATGGTGCGCAAGTCTGTCTTTGATGCAGTCGGTGGCCTGGATGAGCAGGGCCTGGCGCAGTCCCTCAATGAGGTGGATCTGTGTTTGCGCGTCGGCCAGGAAGGTTATCTGGTGGTCTGGACGCCTCACGCGCAACTGGCGTTGGGTGCGCAGCCGGCGATGCTCGCGCAAGAAGGTGACCAGGCTCGAAGCGAGCAGGAGCAGGAAGTTTTCTATAAGCGCTGGCTGCCGATCGTGGCCCGTGATCCGGCCTACAACGCTAACCTGGCGCTGCAGGGTTTGGGCGGGGCGAGCTTCAGTCTCGAGCCCGGCCTGCGATCCGGTTGGAGCCCGTTTTCCAGGGCGCAGCTGCCGAAGATTCTCGCGTTGCCGGTCAACGCATCTGCCATCGGCCACTACCGGGTCACTCAGCCGCTGATCGAACTGGAAGCCGCCGGCAGGGCGCACGGGCGCATTCATTACAACCTGCCGACCATCATCGAAGTCGAGCGTCATTCGCCTGACGTGATCATCCTGCAGGGGCGCTATTCCGAAGGTCCGATCAACGAAATCCCGAGCCTGCAAAAATACTCCAGCGCGCGCCGCATCTATGAGCTGGATGACTTCGTGATCAACGTCCCGCACCGCAATGCGCATATCCGCAATATGCCGGGCAAGGATGAAATGGAAAAACTGGTGCGGCGCGCCATCGGCATGTGCGATCGCGTGGTGGTCTCCACCGAGCCGCTGGGTAATGCGCTGTCGGAAATGCATCACGACATTCGCGTGGTGCCCAACATGTTGGCCTCGCACTTGTGGACTGATCTGCGCAGCCAGCGCCGCACCTCGAAAAAGCCTCGGGTGGGTTGGGGCGGCGGCACCAGCCACCACGGTGACCTGGCGGTGATCGCCGATGTGGTCCGCGAGCTGGCCAATGAAGTCGACTGGGTGTTCTTCGGTATGTGCCCGGACGAATTGCGCCCGTACATGCATGAGTTTCACGGGGTGATCGGGCTGGATGTCTACCCGGCCAAACTGGCCAGCCTGAACCTGGATCTGGCATTGGCGCCATTGGAGTTCCACATCTTCAACGACTGCAAGAGCAACCTGCGTCTGCTGGAGTATGGCGCTTGCGGTTACCCGGTGATCTGCACCGAAACCCAAGCCTATCGCGGCTACCTGCCGTGCACCCGGATCAAGACCAACTCCACGGATGAATGGCTGCAAGCGATCCGCATGCACCTGGCCGAGCCGGACGCCAGCTATCGCATGGGCGATGAGTTGCGCGAGATCGTGCTGCGTGACTACGTGCTGCGCGGCGACAACCTGCGCTACTGGGAAAATGGCTGGCTGGCGGACTGATCCTTCAGGCTGTTCTGCGCAAAGGCAGGCGACGTCAAGTCGCCTGCCTTTTTTTTGGTTCTTCACCCAATCCCGGGAAACACCGTTAACGCATTCCCTGTAGGAGCCGGCTTGCCGGCGATGGTCGTTAACGATAACGCGTGTAAACCGGATAAACGCGGCGCACTTGAGTCCATCGCCGGCAAGCCGGCTCCTACAGTTGCCCGGTAGTGGATTGAAAGAGCTGGCGCGTTTCCTGCAAGTCCCCCTCATATCGCCATAAAACGAGCACTTCCGGTGAGCCCGGTCGTGCCCTGAACGGCGGCAGGTTTAACCCGGATGGCCCGCAAAAGCTTGATACAGCTTGGCTGAGCCCTGTGACGAACAAGAGGGGAAGGGATGAAGGCAGTTATTTTGGCGGGTGGCCTGGGTACGCGGATCAGCGAAGAGTCGCACCTCAAGCCCAAGCCAATGATCGAGGTCGGCGGCAAGCCAATTCTCTGGCACATCATGAAACAGTACTCCGCTCACGGGATCCACGATTTCGTGATCTGCCTTGGCTACAAGGGCTATGCGATCAAGGACTTTTTCGCCAACTACTTTCTGCACACCTCCGACGTCACGTTCGACATGTGCAACAACCGCATGGATGTTCACCAGAACTACAGTGAGCCATGGCGCGTCACGCTGATCGACACCGGGGAAGAGACCATGACCGGCGGCCGTTTGCGCCGCGCCCGACGCTACCTCGAAGACGAACAGGCGTTCTGCTTTACCTACGGCGACGGCGTGTCGGACCTCAACATTGGCGCGTTGGTGGATTTCCATCTCCAGCACGGAAAACTGGCGACCGTCACCGCGGTACAGCCACCCGGCCGCTACGGCGCGCTCAATCGCGATGGCGACAAGGTCCTGGGTTTCACCGAAAAGCCTCGCGGTGATGGTGGCTGGATCAATGGCGGGTTCTTTGTCCTGTCGCCCAAGGTGCTGCCGTTGATCGACGGCGACGACACCTCGTGGGAGTCCGGTCCGCTGGATGGCCTGGCCGAGCGCGGCGAGCTCATGGCGTTCCAGCACGACGGTTTCTGGCAACCGATGGACACCCTGCGTGACAAGAACCACCTCGAGGCGTTGTGGCAGAGCGGGGAGGCCCCATGGAAGCAATGGGACTGAGCCCGCAATTCTGGCGCGGCAAGCGGGTGCTGGTCACCGGCCACACCGGTTTCAAGGGCAGTTGGCTGACGTTGTGGCTGCAAAGCCTGGGTGCCGAAGTCAGCGGGTTTTCCCTCGACCCGTCCACCGAGCCGAGTCTGTTCGAACTGGCGCGGGTGCATGAAGGCATCAACGATCAGCGCGGCGACTTGCGTGACCTGGGCGCTTTACTGGAACTGATCGCCGAGACCCGGCCGGAAATCGTCCTGCACCTGGCGGCACAGCCGCTGGTGCGCGAAGGTTATCGCGACCCGTTGGGCACGTACTCCAGCAACGTCATGGGCACGCTCAACCTGCTCGAAGCGATCCGTCAGGTCGGTGGCGTGCGTGCCTGCGTGCTGGTGACCACCGACAAGGTCTACGCCAACCAGGAATGGCTGTGGCCGTACCGCGAAAACGAAGCGTTGGGCGGTCACGATCCCTACAGCAGCAGCAAGGCTTGCTGCGAGTTGTTGGCGCAATCCTATGCCGCCTCATTCTTTGCGCCTGAAAAGCATGCCGAGCATGGTTTGGCGTTGGCCACGGCCCGTGCCGGCAACGTACTCGGTGGTGGCGATTTTGCCCCGGAGCGGTTGATTCCCGACGTGCTGCGGGCATGGTCGGCGGATGAGCCGGTGACCTTGCGCTATCCGCAGGCGGTACGCCCATGGCAACACGCGCTGGAACCGCTGGCCGGCTATCTGCAACTGGCTGCCGGCCTGTATGAGCAAGGTCCGCAATTCGCCGGGGCGTGGAATTTCGGTCCCGGCGAAGCGGACATGTGCAGCGTCGGCGAGGTGGTCGAACTGCTCGCCAGCCGCTGGCCGCAAGCACGCGGGCTGCGCATCGAACCGAGCGATTTGCATGAGGCCGGCCTGCTGCGCCTGGACAGCAGCCGTGCCCGTCAACTGCTCGGCTGGCAACCGCGCTGGTCGTTGCAGCAATGCCTGACCCAAACCCTGGATTGGCATCTGGCGTGGCAGAACGGCGATGACATGCGCGCCATCAGCCTGGCGCAATTGAACCTGTACCGAGGCGCGCTGTGAGTGAATTTCTGCTGAAGGCGTTGCCGCTGAGCGGTTTGTTCAGCGTGCAGCACAAACGCTTCGAAGACGAGCGCGGGCACTTTTCCCGGTTGTTTTGCGAGGGCAGCCTCGGTGCGTTTGGCCAGGCGTTTCATATCCGCCAGATCAATCACTCCTGCACCCGCGAATGCGGCAGCGTGCGTGGCCTGCATTACCAGAATGCCCGCACGCCGGAAGCCAAGTTGATCACCTGCCTGCGCGGTGAAGTCTGGGATGTCGCGGTGGATCTGCGTCCCGACTCCGAGACCTTCCTGCACTGGCACGCCGAACACCTGCGTGCCGGTGATGGCCGCAGCCTGTTGATTCCGGCCGGGTTCGCCCACGGCTTCCAGACCCTGAGCGGCGACGCCGAGCTGCTTTACCTGCACAGCAACGACTACATGCCGGAACACGAAGGCGGTTTGTCGGTGCTCGATCCACGGCTGGCGATTGCCTGGCCGTTGCCTGTCAATAATCTGTCGGTGCGCGATGCAAGTCATCCGGCGCTCGATGAACACTTCGCCGGAGTGCGTCTATGAACTGCCGTGGTTGCGCCACTGCGCTGACCCTGCCGCTGATCGACCTGGGCACCTCCCCACCGTCCAATGCCTACGTGCGTGTCGACCAGCTGGAGCAGGCCGAACAATGGGTGCCGCTGAAGGTTGCCGTGTGCCAGCAATGCTGGCTGGTGCAAACCGAGGATTACACCAGCGCCGACAGCCTGTTCGATGCCGAGTACGCCTATTTCAGTTCGTTCTCCAGCACCTGGCTGGCCCATACCGAGCGTTATGTGGCCGAGATGGTCGAGCGCTTCGGCCTGAGCGCCGACAGCCGCGTGGTGGAAGTCGCCGCCAACGACGGTTACCTGTTGCAGTACGTGGCCGGGCGCGGCATCCCTTGCCTGGGCGTCGAGCCAACCCGCAGCACCGCGCAAGCGGCGCGGGAAAAAGGCCTGGAGATTCGTGAACTGTTTTTCGGTCGCGACACCGCCGCGCAGCTGAAAAGCGAAGGCTGGGGCGCCGACCTGATGGCCGCCAACAACGTGCTGGCGCATGTGCCGGACATCAACGATTTCCTCGGAGGTTTCGCGACCCTGCTCAAACCGACCGGCGTGGCGACTTTCGAATTCCCGCAGCTGCTGACCCTGATGGCCGGCCAGCAGTTCGACACGCTGTACCACGAGCATTATTCCTACCTGTCGCTGACCGCTGTGCAGACCTTGTGCGAGCGCAATGGCCTGCAAGTGTTCGACGTCAGCCAGCTCCCGACCCATGGCGGTTCGTTGCGGGTGTTCGTGCAGCGACTGGACGGCAAACGTCGCGAAGTACAACCGGCGGTCCGGCAACAGCTGCAGGACGAACTCGCCGCCGGGGTGAAAACCCCTGAGTTCTACTCCACCCTGGCGCCCGCCGCCGAGCGCATCAAGCATGACCTGCTGCGCTTCCTGTTACAGGCCAAGGCTGACGGCAAGCGTGTGGTCGGCTACGGCGCCGCCGCCAAGGGCAACACCCTGCTCAACTACGCCGGGGTCAAGCCGGACCTGCTGGCCTGGGTGGCCGATGCCAATCCGCACAAGCAAGGCAAGTACCTGCCCGGCAGCCGCATTCCGATCGTGTCGCCGGCGCGGATCGACATCGAGAAGCCGGACTACGTGCTGGTACTGCCGTGGAACCTGCTGGATGAGATCACCCAGGCCTTTGCCGGCATTCGTGCATGGGACGGTCGTTTTGTCATTGCCATTCCCGAGTTGATCATTCGATGAGCCGAATTCATTACACCAAACCCAGTGTCGGTGAGCTGGAAGCTGACTACGTACTCGATGCCGTCCGCCATGGTTGGGGAGAGCGCTGCTACGAGTACCTGACGCGCTTCGAAAAGTCCTTTGCCGAGCACGTGGGTGCGACGTACGCGATTGCCACGTCCAGTTGCACCGGTGCGCTGCACATGGGCATGGCGGCGCTGGGCATCGGTGCCGGCGATGAGGTGATCCTGGCCGATACCAACTGGATCGCCTCGGCCGCGCCCATCACCTATCTGGGCGCGACGCCGGTGTTCGTCGACGTGTTGGCCGACAGTTGGTGCCTCGACCCGCAGCAGGTTCGCCGGGCGATCACCCCACGAACCAAAGCGATTCTGGCGGTGCACCTCTACGGCAATCTCTGCGACATGGACGCGTTGCTGGCCATCGGTCGCGAGTTTGGCCTGCCGGTCATCGAAGACGCCGCCGAGGCGATTGGCTCGCAATGGCGCGGCCAGGCCGCCGGTTCGCTGGGCGCGTTCGGCGCGTTTTCCTTTCATGGCACCAAGACCATGACCACCGGCGAAGGCGGCATCTTCGTGACGTCGGACAAGGCTCTGTATGACCGTGTGCTGACCCTGTCCAACCATGGCCGCGTGGCCGGCAGCAGCAAACAGTTCTGGCCGGATTTCCTCGGTTTCAAATACAAGATGAGCAACCTGCAAGCCGCCGTCGGTTGCGCGCAGGTTGAGCGGATCGACGAGTTGATCGAACGCAAGCGAGCGATCTTCGCCCACTACGCCGAGGCGCTGGCGTCGTTGCCGGGCTTGTCCATGAACCCTGAACCGGAACATGCGCGCAACGGTTACTGGATGCCTACCGTGGTCTTTGACCGCGAGCTGGGGATCACGCGGGACATGTTGATCGCCGCCTTCCAGGCCGCCGATATCGATGCGCGGGTGTTCTTCTGGCCGCTGTCGTCCTTGCCGATGTTCAGCGAACTGACGGCTGACTCGCCCGTGGCGCATGCACTGCCGGAGCGCGCGATCAATCTGCCGAGTTACCACGACATGACCAATGACGATCAGCATCGGGTCATCGAGGTGCTGCGCGCGCTGGTACTCAAAAGGGCGCGGCTATGAAGGTTTACCTGTTGGGGGCGGCCAATCCTGAAGCGGTACGGATGATCCTCACCCTGCAACGCAGCCAGCCGGACGTGCAGTTCGCCTTTCTCGATAACGACCCGGCCAAGCAAGGCACGCTGTTTCATGGCGTGCCGGTGGTGGGTGGCACCGACAAGGTGGCCGAGCTGAAAGGCCCCGACACACGCTTTGTCAATTTGATCACTGGCAGCACGGCGCTGCGTTACCGGACCACCTGCGAGATCGTCGAGGCCGGCGGCACCCTGGGCAACTTCATCCACCCGGGCATCGATCTGACGATGATCACGGTGGGTGTCGGCACCTATCTGCAAGAGGGCGTGATCATGCAGGCGCAAGTCAGCCTGGGTGACAACACCAGTATCAGCGCCGGCAGCGTCGTCGGGCATGAAGGGCAGGTCGGCCATTCGGTGTTCATGGCGCCGGGGGTCTGCATTGCCGGTTGTGTCGAGATCGGTGACGGCACCTTTATCGGCACCAACGCCACGATACTGCCGCGATTGCGCATCGGTCGTTGGGTCACCATCGGTGCGGGTGCCGTGGTGACCAGAGACGTTCCAGACTATGCGGTTGTGGTGGGCAGCCCCGCCAGGACCATCAAGACCAATCCAGCTTCCTTTCAAGACGGTCGGGTTTTCAAGTAACCACCGCGACTAATTTCCGGAGAGTCTGTAATGAATCCTCATGAGCAGTTTCGTGAAGAAGTAAAAGAGAACATCGAAGGCCTGCAACAGGACAAAGCCTTGCAAGCCACGTCGCTGGATTGGGTTGGCACGACCGCCAGACATAAGTACACCTACAACTTCAGCTGGATGGGCCGCCCGATCATTCAGTTCCCCCAGGACATGGTCGCCATGCAGGAGATCATCTGGGCGCTGCGGCCGGACATCATCGTCGAGACCGGTATCGCCCACGGCGGCTCGCTGGTGTTTTACGCCTCGATGCTGGAGCTGATCGGCCACGGCGAAGTGCTGGGTGTCGACATCGATATCCGCCAGCACAACCGTGAGGCAATCGAAGCGCACCCGATGAGCAAGCGGATCCGGATGATCCAGGGTTCGAGTATCGATCCGGCGATCGTCGAGCAGGTCCGCCAGCGCGTCGAAGGCAAGACAGTGCTGGTGGTCTTGGATTCCAACCACACCCACGAGCACGTACTGGAAGAACTGCGGGCCTATGCACCGATGACCTCGGTGGGCAGCTACTGCGTGGTGATGGACACCGTGGTGGAAGACATGCCCGAAGACGCCTTCCCGGACCGCCCGTGGGGCAAGGGCGACAACCCGAAAACCGCGGTATGGGCCTACCTGGAAGAAAACCGCGATTTTGAAATCGACCCGGCCATTCACAGCAAGCTGCTGATCACCGTCGCGCCGGACGGCTATTTGCGTCGCGTGCGGTAATCGACAAGACATCGTTGGTTTTTTTCGGCGATACGCCGTTGTGGGGAAAGGTATGCAAGGCAAGAACAATTCTGGACACGGGTTGGCACTCAACGAACAGTTGACCGTGGTGCTGATGTCTCACGAGCGGCCGGCATTTTTGCGCCGGGCGGCACGTTTCTACAGCGGCTTGCCTTGCAGGATTCTGGTGCTGGACTCTTCGGCCGAAGGCCAGCCAAGCCTGGCCGGTCAGTATGAAAATGTGGATTACCAGCATGTCCCGCAGTTTGGCTACTGGGGCGTTCGCGCCAAGCTGGCCTTTGGCGTGGAGCAAGTGACCACGCCGTTCATGGTGTTCGCCGCCGACGATGACTTCCATGTGCACGACGCCCTGCGCGCAGCCGTGGCGTTCATGGAGGTCAATCCCGACTACGGCCTGTGCCACGGTTACAGCATGATGTACCTGACACAACCCAACAGCGTCAGCTACTTCCGGCGTGACAAGAAGGTCTGCGAAGACTATTCGTCCGAGCACGCCGAGGAGCGTGTGCTCGATTACATGCACCAGTACCTGCCGCCTTTTTATGCCGTACAGCGCACCGACCTGGTCCGTGACTGGTATCAGGTGATGGCGCAGGATACGTCCTTCCAATGGCAGGAAATCGGTCACACCTATTACATGCTGGCGCGGGGCAAGGCGCGGATTCTGCCGATCCCGTATGTCGTGCGGGAGATGAACTACGGGTACTCGGACCACAACACCGAGATCTTCCACACCCTGGCTCATGCCGATGCCAAGTCGGTGGCCGAACGCGAGGCCTTTGCCGCGTTCCTCTTCGGGCTGCCGACTCAAGTTCAAGGCGAGAACCCGGAGCAGGGCCAGCAGTTCGCGCTGCAAAGCTTTGAAGCCCTGGCCGATAGCTTGCGCACCGGTCGCGCACTGACCACCGAGCTGATTTTCGAGTCCGCCTGGACGAGCGTCGAGAAAGGCCCGGAGCGCCGTTTCGGCCCCAGGCAATACGTCGAAATGCCGTTCTACAATCAGCCGTTTTTCGATCAGCTGAGCCAGTTCGAATTCCTGTTGCATGCCATGCCGGCCGGTCGCGTTCAATTGGCTGGCCTGGAGGGTATCTGGACCCGTCAGCAGAGCCTGATGCTGGCGCGTAACAATGACACGCCGGAAAGTGTGGTCGACCGTTTGTGGCAGGCCCACGACAGCAACGTCTTCAACCGCACAGTGGTCAAGCGCCTGGTGGCTCAGCTGGAGCTGCTGGGCGAAGACGAAGAGGCGCAGACCCTGCGCGACTGGGCTGCGCGTCTCGAGGCCGTGTCGGTCGAGGGCAATGGTGCGACGTTCGACAAGATGCTCTCCGGTCGTTTGCTCAAGTGGCTTGCGCCCCGTCAGCCCGATGCCCATGAGGCCGAGTCGATCGCCCAACACCTGGCGGCCAACGACGGTGGCCCACAGTTCGG
The DNA here is from genome assembly GCF_003050925.1 of Pseudomonas sp. GV085. Classification (GTDB taxonomy): domain Bacteria; phylum Pseudomonadota; class Gammaproteobacteria; order Pseudomonadales; family Pseudomonadaceae; genus Aquipseudomonas. The sequence continues at coordinate 152,020 of NZ_QAOV01000011.1, forward strand.
GATTTTCCTGCTGGACCTGGATAACGATATCGACAAGCTGCAGGTCAGCCTCGACAGCCTGCTCGAAGGTCACAGCAAGGCGTTCAAGATCGTGGTCTTCACCACCGGTGAAGCACCGGCGGCGACCACGGCGCAGAACACCCTGCACTTTGTCCGGGTGACCCAAAGCAATTACGTCGACAAGCTGAACCAGAGCGCGCGTCAGTCGACCTGCGATTGGTTGCTGCTGGCCGAGGCCGGCGATGAGTTCACCGCCGGTGGCCTGTTGCGCGCCAGCCTGGAACTGCTGTCTGCCGCGCAGTGCCGTGCCGTCGCCACCGACGAAATCCAGCGCACTGCAGAAGGCGCGCTGGTGGATGTGTTCCGTCCGGGCTTCAACCTTGATTTGCTGCAAAGCCTGCCGGCCTTGATGGCGCGTCACTGGTTGATCCGGCGGGAAGTGTTCATTGAAGTCGGCGGCTACCAGCCTGACTTCAGCAAGGCCCTGGAGTTCGACTTGCTGCTGCGCATCATCGAGCAAGGTGGCCTCAACGGGCTGGCCCACCTGGACGAACCGTTGCTGATCAGCCGGGCACCGGTGCTGGAAGAAAACGCCGATGAGCGCCTGGCGTTGCTGCGCCACTTGGGCAACCGTGGCTACAAGGCCAAGATCACGTCGGCAGTACCGGGCACCTGGCAGGTCGATTACCGCCACACCGAGCGCCCGCTGGTGTCGATCATATTGCCGGCCGGGGACGACCTGGCAGCGCTGCAACAGTGCCTGCAAGCTGTGTTGCTGCGTACCCGCTACATCCAGTACGAAGTGCTGATCGCACTCAACCCGAATCAGTCGGCCGAGGTCAATGACTGGCTGGGTACTTACCAGCATCCAAAAGTCAGCGTGCTGCGTGCCGACCAGACCCTGAGCGACGCGGCGTTGTACAACGCCGCCAGCCAGCAGGCGCAGGGCGAGTATCTGGTGCTGTTGGCCGCCGACAGTGAAGTGGTCAACCCGAACTGGCTTGAGTCGCTGCTCAATCACGCCCAGCGTCCGGAGGTCGGCGTGGTCGGTCCCAAGTTGATCGACCGTGATGGCAAGGTCACTCAGGCCGGCCTGATTCTCGGCATGAACGGTGGTGTGGGCTCAGCCTTTGTCGGTGAAAAGCACGACGCCGAAGGTTACTTGCACCGGTTGGCGCTGGAGCAGAACTACTCGGCGGTGTCGAAGGTGTGCCTGATGGTGCGTAAAGCGTTGTTCGACGAGCTGGACGGTCTGGACAGCGTGACCTTCGCCGACGGCTTGAGCGACGTCGACCTGTGCCTGCGGGCCGGACAGGCCGGTTACCTCACCGTGTGGACGCCACTGGTACAGGTCATTCATTCGGGGGAAGTGCCACAGGTGCCGCAGGCCCTCGATGCGCTGCGTGACAAGTGGGCGGCAGCCTTTGCCCAGGATCAGGCCTATAACGCCAATCTGGCCTTGAACGGCAAAGGCTTTGGCCTTGGCGAAAGTGCTTCGGTGAACTGGGCGCAGATGCTCGGGTAGGCCCGGCGAAAAGGTATAAGGGACTCAAGGCATGTTCAACGGTAATTCGATTTTCATCGCAGGCCGGACCGGTTCGTTCGGGCGTCAGATCATCCGGGACGCGCTGGTGCGTGTCTGGTTGCCAGCATGATTCCTTACGCTCGGCAAAGCCTCGATCAGGCGGACATCGACGCTGTGGTCGGCGTATTGCAGTCTGACTGGCTGACCCAGGGGCCGACCATCGAGCGCTTCGAGCGAGCCATGGCCGAACGCTGCGAGGCCGGTTTTGCCGTGGCGGTGTGCAATGCCACGGCGGCCCTGCACATCGCTTGCCTGGCGGCGGGGCTCGGCCCGGGCGATTGGCTGTGGACGACACCGAACACCTTTCTCGCCTCGGCAAACTGCGGTCGCTACTGCGGTGCCGAGGTGGATTTTGTCGATATCGACCCGCTGACCTGGAACCTCGATGCCGCTGCGCTGGCCATCAAGCTGGAACGGGCCGAGCGTGAAGGCCGACTGCCGAAAGTACTCGTGGCCGTGGCGTTCTCGGGGCAGAGCTGCGACATGCGCAGGATTGCCGCACTGGCCAGGCGCTATGGCGTTACGGTGATCGAAGACGCGGCCCATGCCGCCGGTGCGTCCTATGCCGGGCGCCCGGTGGGGTGTGGCGAATTTGCGGCGATGACTGTGTTCAGCTTTCATCCGGTGAAGATCATCACCAGTGCCGAGGGCGGCATGGTCATGACCAATAGCCCGGAACTCGCCGAGCGTTTGCAACGCTTGCGCAGCCACGGCATGACCCGGGATCCGCAGCAGATGACCGGACCCAGCCACGGCCCCTGGTACTACCAGCAGGTGGAGCTCGGTTTCAATTACCGCATTACCGACCTGCAGGCGGCCCTCGGTTTGTCGCAGTTGAATAAGCTCGATGAGTTTATCGAGCGTCGGCGTGAGCTGGCGGCGCGTTATGAGCGCTTGCTGGCGTATTTGCCGCTGACCCTGCCCAGCGCACAACCTGAGGCCGAGTCGTCATGGCATCTGTATGTAGTGCGCCTGCAACTCGATCAGATCAATCTCACGCATCGTGAGGTGTTCGAAGGCTTGCGAGCTGCCGGGGTCGGGGTGAACTTGCACTACATTCCCGTGCATTTGCAGCCTTACTATCGTGATCTCGGGTTCGCCGAAGGTGATTTTCCGCAGGCCGAACGTTACTACGCCGAAGCCATCAGCCTGCCGTTGTACCCGTTGCTCAGTGATGAGCAACAAGACTATGTGGTCGAGCAGATGCGGCAGCTGATCGAAATATTCCAGCCATTGCGGCGGGTGGGAAATGTGTGATGCGTGAACTGACCGAGCAGGAAACTTTCTGGCAGGGCGAATTCGGCGACCAGTACGTTGATCGCAATGTCGGACAGCCGCTGGTGGCAGCTAACCTGGCGTTGTTTGCCAAGGCGCTGACACGGGTCGGGTGCATCGACAGCCTGGTGGAGCTGGGCACCAATGCCGGCAACAACCTGCAGGCATTGCGGCGGCTGTTGCCGCGCTGCGAGTTGTTCGGCGTGGAGATCAATGCCAGCGCCTGTGCTGCTGCCCAGGCCTTGGGTATCGCACAGATCTGGCACGGCTCGCTGTTCGATTTTCCCCGCGAACGCACCTTCGACCTGACCCTGAGCAAAGGCGTGCTGATTCACCTGGAACCGCAGTTGCTGCCGGCCGCGTACGCGCAACTGTATGAGCTGAGCCAGCGCTACATACTGATCGCCGAGTACTACAACCCGGCGCCGGTCGAAGTCCCGTATCGCGGCAATAGCGGCAAGTTGTTCAAACGCGATTTTGCCGGTGAAATGCTCGATCGATACGACGACCTGCAACTGGTCGACTACGGTTTTGGCTACCACCGCGATCGGCAATTCCCGGTGGATGACATCACCTGGTTTGTCCTGGAAAAACGCCGTTGAACAACGTCGCCATCATCCCGGCCCGTGGTGGCAGCAAACGCATACCCCGCAAGAACCTCAAGCCGTTCGCCGGTGTGCCGATGATTGCCCGATCGATTCAGGTTGCCCTGGAGTCCGGGTTGTTTTCCCGGGTGGTGGTCAGCACCGACGACGAGGAAATCGCCGGGTTGGCGCGGGACTGTGGCGCCCAGGTGCCCTTTATGCGCCCGGCGGCACTGGCCGATGACTTCACGGGCACCGCCGCGGTGATCGCCCATGCCCTGCAGGCATTGCGTGAACAGGGTGACGAGTTTGCTCGCGCCTGTTGCATCTACGCGACCGCGCCGTTGTTGCAATCGCGATTTCTGGTCCAGGGACTGAGCCTGCTGGAACGGCATCCCGACAGATCTTTCGCCTTCTCGGTGTGCGACTTCGGCTTCCCGGTTCAGCGAGCCCTGACCCTTGATGATCACGGTGCATTGACGGCACTGTATCCGCAGTATCGAGACACCCGCTCCCAGGATTTGCCGAGCGCCTACCAGGATGCCGGGCAGTTCTACTGGGGCCGCAGCGACGCCTGGCTGCGTGGCGAGGTGTTGTATTCACCCAGCAGCCTGCCGGTCCTCCTGCCGCGTCATCTGGTGCAGGACATCGACACACCGCAGGACTGGACACGCGCGGAGTACCTGTATGCCGCGCTGAAAGCCGGAGGTGAACTGCAATGAGGGTGCTGATTCGCTCTGACGCCTCGCCGACCATCGGCAGCGGCCACATCGCGCGTTGCCTGTGTCTGGCCCGCGTATTGCGCCGGCAGGGCAGTCATGTGGCTTTCGCCTGTCGCCTGCTACCGGGGCATCGACTGGAGGCGCTGCGGGCCGAAGGTTTCGAAACCTTCGCGCTGCCCGAACGCTACAACGACGAAGACCCGCGGCAAGCCATCGAATCCATGCTGCCCTGGCAGGCGGACATCGCCGCGCTCGAGCCGTTGCTGGAGCTCCAGCCGGCGTTCGACTGGATCATTGTCGACCACTACGGCCTCGATCATCACTGGCAGACGGCCGCGCGGCGCTTTGCGCCATGGATTGCCGTGGTGGATGACCTCGCCACGCGGACCTACAGCGCCGACTTGCTGTTGAACCAGAATCTTTCGGGTACGCCAGAGGCTTATACCTCGCTGCTGGCGCCAGGCTGCCGCACATTGTTTGGCCCCCGGTTTGCCATGTTGCGCGACGAGTTCCGTTGCCCGGCCATCGAAATCAAGCCCCAGGCCCGGCGTGTGCTAGTGAACTTCGGTGGTTTTGACGCGGCCATGCAGACCCATCATGCAATGCTGGCGCTGGCGGACTTTGCCGAGCTGGAAGTCGATTTTGTCGCCGGTGCGGGTAATCCGGCCTGGGCGCAGATGCAGGCGTTGGCGGCCAGTCGCCCGCATTGGCGGCTGCACAGTTTTGTCAGCGACTTCTATCGATTGATGACCGAAGCCGACCTGTTTGTCGGGGCGGGTGGCGGCACCAGTTGGGAGCGGGCGGCCATGGGGCTGCCGACGATTTGCATTGCCGTATCGAACAACCAGCAGGCCAACGGCGAGGTCATGGCGGCCGCGGGCGCCCATGTGTTCATGGGGGCTCGCGAGCAGGTCAGTGTCGAGCAGCTGCGCCTGGCCATTGGCTTTGTCACGGGTAACCAGGGTTTGCGCCAGAGCCTGGCACAGCGGTCGCGACAACTTGTCGATGGCCGGGGTGCGCAGCGGGTAGCGGTGGCGCTGGCCGGCGCGGTGCTGAGGATGCGCCCGGCGACCCTGGGTGATGCGCAGTTGTTGTTCGACGGGCGCAACACCGAGGCCGTGCGCCGCTGGTCGCTGGAGACCGGCGTGATCGAATGGCCTGCGCATCAAAACTGGCTGGCCACGAGCCTGAACAATCCCCGGCGGCTGCTGTTGATTGCCGAGGCCGATGACGGTCCGGTCGGTGTGCTGCGTTATGACCTGCGTGGCATTACCGCCCAGGTGTCGATTTATCTGTTCGAAGGCCGGTTCGGCCTGGGCTGGGGCAGGGCGCTGCTGGCCCGCGGGGAAACCTTTGTGAAGGCCCACTGGCCGGAACTTCAGTCGCTCACCGCCCAGGTGTTGCCCGCTAACCAGCCGTCGCTGAAGGTTTTTCGCGAAGCCGGTTTTACCCAGAGTGCCTGCGCGTTCACGCGCGTATTGAAGGATCACGCAGATGACTAGCTTCAAGATTGGCGAGCGCCTGATCGGTGCCGATGCGCCGCCTTTCATCATTGCCGAGATGAGCGGCAACCATAACCAGTCCCTGGACATGGCACTGCAAATCGTCGAGGCCGCGGCCAAGGCCGGTGCCCATGCATTGAAGCTGCAGACCTACACCGCCGACACCATGACCCTGGACCTGGCCGAAGGCGAGTTTTTCATCAAGGACCCGAACAGCCTGTGGGCCGGTACTTCGTTGTACGCGTTGTACGAGAAGGCCCATACGCCCTGGGAATGGCATGCGCCGATTTTCGCTCGCGCCAGGGAACTGGGCCTGCTGGCGTTCTCCACGCCATTCGATGAGAGCGCCGTGGACTTTCTCGAAAGCCTCGACGTGCCGGCCTACAAGATCGCCAGTTTCGAAAACACCGATTTGCCGCTGATACGCCGGGTGGCTGCGACGGGCAAGCCGCTGATCATTTCCACCGGCATGGCCAGCATCGCCGAGCTCGATGAAACCGTGCGTGCCGCCCGCGAAGCCGGGTGCAAGGACCTGGTGCTGCTCAAATGCACCAGCACCTATCCGGCATCTCCCGCGAACAGCAATGTGCGCACGATCCCGCATTTACGGGAATTGTTCGATTGCCAGGTGGGGCTGTCCGACCACTCCATGGGCGTCGGTGTGTCCGTGGCGGCGGTGGCACTGGGCGCAACGGTGGTGGAAAAGCATTTCACCCTCGAGCGTGCGGCCGGTGGCGTCGACGCCAGTTTCTCGCTGGAGCCCTCGGAGCTGGCCAGCCTGGTGATCGAAACCGAACGCGCCTGGCAAGCCATGGGGCGCGTGCGTTACGGCGTCACCGAGGCGGAGCGCCAATCCCTGGTGTACCGTCGATCGTTATATGTCACCCAGGACATGGAGGCCGGCGAGCCCTTCAATGCGACAAATCTGCGAGCCATCCGTCCGGGTCTCGGGCTGGCGCCCAAGCATGCGCAAAGCCTCCTGGAACGCCGTGCCCGTCAGGCTATCAAGCGTGGAACACCACTGGACTGGTCGTTGGTCGAATGACCCATTGCCGGACTGATTCGGCAAAATAGCGTGACCTGCGAGTCATAACGGGCATCTTCACTGTATTGTATTGACCGGGAAGATGGCGCCTGACCCTTTATCGGGTTCAGTGATAGCCCTTCACGCTTCCCGGCCGTCGCCTTGGGGCGACAGAAATCCAGGTTTGTCGGCGCCCCTCGATTCCTGCGGGTGGTGGTATTGGGCTGTTTATTATTGGGAAGCCGTAATGATTGGCATAAAGAGCATTGCGAGCTACGTTCCTGTAGCCGGCGTGGACAATTACGCACAAGGTGCAAAATTCGAGAAGGATGAAGAATTCATCCTGGGCAAGATCGGTTCGGCTTTCCTGCCGCGCAAGGGCGTTGATCAGGAAACATCCGATCTGTGCGTTGAAGCGGCCAATGCGCTGTTTGCCGGCAACCCTGATCTGAAACGTGAATCCATCGACGCGTTGATTATCGTCACCCAGAACGGTGACGAAGAAGGCCTGCCGCATACCGCGGCCATCGTGCAGGACAAACTCGGCCTGTCGACCAACGTCGCCGCGTTCGATATTTCCCTGGGCTGTTCCGGTTACGTCTACGGCATCTATGCGATCAAGGGCTTCATGGAGGCCGCTGGCCTGAAGAACGGCCTGCTGATCACGGCCGACCCGTATTCGAAAATCGTCGACCCGGAAGATCGTAACACCACCATGTTGTTCGGCGATGCGGCCACCGCGACCTGGATGGGTGAAAACCCGACCTGGGCACTGGGCAAGGCCAAGTTCGGCACCGACGGTTCCGGCGCGCCACATTTGAAAGTCACCGACGGCGTGTTCTTCATGAATGGCCGCCAGGTGTTCAACTTCGCACTGCTCAAGGTGCCGGCGCATTTGCATGAGTTGCTTGGAGAGTCGCAACTGAGCGCCGACGACATCGACGCGTTCTGTATTCACCAGGGCAGCGCAGCGATTGTCGATGCGGTCGCGCGGCGTTTCGAAGAATGCCCGCAGAAGTTCATCAAGGACATGGTCGAGACTGGTAACACGGTGTCGTCGAGCATTCCGTTGCTGCTGGAAAAGCATATCCTCGATTCCGAATGGAAGCGCGTTGCGCTCAGCGGTTTCGGTGTGGGGCTGTCATGGGGTTCGGCGATCATCTATCGCCCTTGAGTGAAAGTTTTTTAATAAAAAGGCCGGTACAAAAAAGCGCTCAAGGGTTAACCTTGAGCGCTTTTTTGCTTGTAAGGAATGCGAGGTAGCATGAGCGAATGCTTTGAAGACAATGCTCAGGTTATCCAGCGGCGCTGGCCGTCGCTGTATGCGCGATTGAATACGGAAGATCGCCTGGTCGTCGATGTCGACCTGATCGAAGGGCGGGACTCTACGTTGTGTGTGGGTGGCATCCAGCTCACCAGCCGCCATGATCGCCTGCGCGAGGCCCGTTTGCAGGCCGCCAGCCTCCCGCTCGACAAGGCACAGCTGCACGTTTACGGCACCGGCTTCGGCGATTTGCCTTCGGTTTTGCTGGAGCGCGCCGGGCTTGAAAAGCTCTATGTCCATATCCTCAACGGCGCGCTTTTCGCGCTGGTGTTGCAGCTGATCGATCAGCGTCAGTGGCTGGGCGATCCGCGTGTGCAATTGCTGTATGCCGGCGATCTGTCGGACATCTGCACCCCGTTCTTTGCATTGCCTGCCGAGATGCTGCTGGCGGATGACTTCAGTGCGAAGATTCGTGATCGCCTGGTCAGCGAAGTGCACTTGAGTTTCAACAATCGTGAGTTCGACCCGCAGTCTCCCGTCATTCAGCAGCGCTTGCAGGACACCCTTGAAGTGCTGCTCGCCGATGATGATGTGGCACAGCTGTTTGGCACGTGTTCCGGGCGTGAAATCTATGTGATCGCCACAGGGCCCAGCCTTGAAGGGAATTTCGAGCGTTTGGCAGCGGTGCGCAATCAAACGCCGCGACCGCTGCTCATCAGTGTAGATACCGCTTACCGGCCCCTTCGCGAGCACGGAATCAAGCCTGACCTGGTCGTGAGCATCGATCAGCGCATCAGCGTGCTGCACTTGCCGGGCGAGGGCTCCGAAGGCATTCCGCTGGTGTACTTGCCTTTGAGCGATCCGCACATGCTGAAAGCCTGGAAAGGCAAACGTTATGGCGGTTATTCCGCCAGCCCGATCTACGCCGCGTTGCGTGAGCAACAGCCGCGTGCGCAGCTCTACGTCAGCGGCAGCGTGATCCATCCGGCGGTCGATCTGGCGGTGAAGATGGGCGCGCAGCGCATCACGCTTTTCGGTGCCGATTTTTCCTTTCCGATGAACCGGACCCATACCGGTTGGAACGATGGTGACCTGGGGCCGCCAGTGAACCAGGCCAGGCACTGGGTGCACGATGGACATGGGCAAAAGGTCAAGACACAGCTGAATTTCCGCAGTTACCTGTGTGAGCTCGAGCGTTACATTGCCAGGCATCCTGAGGTGCTTTTTTTCAACAGCAGCCGGGCTGGGGCAATGATTACCGGTACGCAGTTCAATCAGGATTTCGTGCAATGAAGCCGCCAGTGAAAGGCATCGATGAGTACCGGCAGTGCGCAGGGCTTTTTCGCCTGGGCCGTGATGTCGAAGCGGCATTGAACATGGTCGATCTGTTCGATGAGGCGCAGCGACTGTTTGCGCAGGCGCCCCGGGATGTTCAGCAAGCCTGGGCCTTGATGCTCAGACAGATGCTGGCCTGTCAGGAGCGCCAGGATTGGCTGGGGCTCGCCGACTTCATGGAATATGAGTTGGTCGAGCTGCTCGAAAACCTGCCGGACTGAGGGGCAGCGACAGCTTTGGTACGGGCGTTTGTGGGCTGGACAGTTTTATGGCGTCATTTTTTCGTGGTTGAGGGGCGCTGAGCCCTTGTTTTCTCGGGGGTGGCAGGGTGATGGCATTTTTTTTAAAAAAAGCCCTCAAGCAACCTGCCTACCCGACGATAACTATTACGAAGGTTCTCTAGGCCATACCCGGCGGTTGCCAGGGCCGGAAGCCGCAGTACCCAACCAACGAGGAATTCGTCATGGCTTTAACAGTAAACACCAACACCACGTCGTTGAACGTTCAGAAGAACCTGAACCGTGCTACCGACGCTCTGTCGACTTCGATGGCTCGCCTGTCTTCCGGCCTGAAAATCAACAGCGCCAAAGACGACGCCGCTGGCCTGCAGATCGCAACTCGCATGGCCGCACAGATTCGTGGTGGCAACCAGGCAGTGCAGAACGCCAACGACGGTATCTCCGTTGCCCAGACCGCTGAAGGCGCGCTGCAAGCTTCGACCGACATTCTGCAGCGTATGCGTGAACTGGCTGTTAAAGCACGTAACGGTACCAACAGCACTGCTGACCAGACCGCTACCAACTCCGAATTCGCTCAGATGTCTGACGAAATCACCCGTATCTCTGCCTCTACCAACCTGAACGGCAAAAACCTGCTGGACGGTTCGGCTGGCACCATGCAGCTGCAAGTTGGCGCCAACACGGGTTCGGCCAACCGCATCGACCTGGTATTGAGCTCCAAGTTCGACGCCGTATCCCTGTCCGTAGGCAGCGGTACTGTTGTTCTGACCGGTGCAACTTCCGCTACCCTGTCTGCCAACATCGACAACGCGATCACCGCAATCGACGCCGCTCTGGCATCGATCAACGCCACCCGCGCAAACCTGGGTGCTTCGCAGAACCGTCTGACCAGCACCATCTCCAACCTGCAGAACATCGTGGAAAACACCACTGCTGCACAAGGCCGTGTACAAGACACCGACTTCGCCGCAGAAACCGCGAACCTGACCAAGCAGCAAACCCTGCAACAGGCTTCTACCTCGGTTCTGGCTCAAGCCAACCAACTGCCTTCCGCTGTACTGAAGCTGCTTCAGTAATTTCGGAATGAGTTTGAGCGGGGGAGTGTGCTGGTCACGCTCTCTCGCTTTTTACGTTAAGAGGTGATGGGCATGGAGATGAGCGTAAAGCTTGGCGTGTCTTATCCGGCTCCCCAGCCAGCGAGCACCGTTTCGGATAAAGCGCCGGAAAAGCCTGAAACCGCCAGCGTCACTCCAGCGGCGGATAAGAAACCGGAGGCGGATGGCGTCCACCTGAAGCAGGCGGTGCAGCAGATCGAAAAGTTTGTACAGTCGATCAAGCGCAATCTGGAGTTCTCGATAGACGAGCAGTCCGGAAAGGTCGTCGTCAAAGTGATTGCAAGCGAAACGGGTGAGGTCGTGCGACAGATCCCCTCCGCAGAAGCCCTCAAGCTGGCAGAAAGCCTGAGCAATGCGAGCCACGTATTGTTCGACGCCAAGGTCTGATTAGCTGGCATGAATAGTGTCTGTACGTTCTTTGGGCGCAGGTAAAGGTCAAAAGAGTGGCAGCAACCTGAAGGGAGACGAAAAATGGCAAGTCCAATTTTACCGGGTACGGGCTTAGGCTCTGGCCTGGATATCGGTGCGATCGTCACTGCGCTGGTCAATGCCGACAAATCGGCGAAACAGACGCAGATCGATACTCAGACCAAAACCAACACGCTGAAGATTTCCGGTGTCGGTTCCCTGAAAAGCGCACTGACGGCCTTTCAGACGGCGCTGACCAATCTCGGTAGCAAGACCAATCCTGTGTTTGCAGGCTATAACGCCACTTCGGGTACCCCGTCGATTCTCGGTGCGACTTCCGACAACACCGCCGTTGCCGGTACCTACAGCGTTGTTGTGAATAACCTGGCCACCAGCTCGAAAGTCGCCAGTGCGTCTTTTGCCGGCGGTGCGGCCAGTGCCATTCCGAGTGGTACCTTGAAAATCAGTCAGAATGGCACTGATTACGATGTCACGATTCCAGCCAATGCGACCCTGCAGAGCACCCGGGATGCCATCAACTCCGCGCAGGCGAGTAACGGTATTTCTGCCAACATCGTGACCGACAGCAGCGGTGCGTCACGGCTGGTGATCAGTTCCAGCAAGACCGGCGCGGGTTCCGACCTTACGGTCAGCGGTATCGCCGGCCTTGATATCGACGGCACCCAACCGATGGGCGCTAACCCTTCGGCTACCAGTTCGGGGGCTGTCAACGGGGTTGCGGTGGATGCATCGCTGACCATCGATGGCCTGGCAGTGACCAGCAAGAGCAATACGGTGACCGGCGCAGTCAGCGGCCTGACCCTGAACCTGGCGTCCGCGAGCCCGGGTACGCCGCCGGCTGCGGCGACCGTCACCGTCGCGACCAACACCACCGGTTTGCAGACGTCGATCCAGTCGTTCGTTGACTCCTACAACACCCTGATGAACACCATCAACTCCCTGTCCAAGGCGACAGCGGATGCCGATGGCAACCTGACGGTTCAGGCTGCGTTTACCGGCGACTCGATGTCGCGCACACTGATTTCCGATATCCGCGGCGTGCTGACGGCTCCCGGGGCGGGCGGTCCATTGGCCGTGCTGTCGCAGATCGGCGTGTTGACGAACGAGAAAACCGGCAACCTGGCGTTCAACACCACGGCGTTCAACGAGAGGATGGCCATCAACGGCATGAGCGGCCAGATGCAGCAGTTGTTCAACGGTAGCAATGCTACCAACGGCCTGCTGGCGCGCATGGGCACTGCAATCAAGCCTTATGTGCAGACGGGCGGGTTGCTGGACCAGCGCAATACCAACCTGCAGAGCGTGAGCAAGAACCTTTCAACCCAGCAGACTGCGTTGGACTTTCGTGTCGCCAACATGACCAAGACGTTGACCGCCAAATACAACGCAATGGACCTTTTAGTCGGGCAAATGAAGGCGACGGCGACGAACATCACCTCGTTCTTCACTTCCTTGAACGCCCAGAAGTCCAACAGCTAGTTTTAAGCTGTCGACAAAACCCGGCTACGCATTTTCGCGTGTGCCGGGTTTTTGTCTTTTGATCTAAAGTTTCCCGGTGCGCGGACGATACACTGGCTATACGAGTCATTGTGGTAATGAGGTAGAACATGAATCCAATGTTAGCCCTTCGGCAGTATCAGAAAGTGGGGGCGCACGCCCAGACGTCCGAAGCAAGTCCGCATCGTTTGGTACAGATGCTCATGGAAGGTGGCCTGGACCGGATCGCTCAGGCCAAAGGCGCGCTGGAGCGCAAGGACATTCCTGGCAAGTGTGTATCGATCAGCAAGGCGATCGGCATCATTGGTGGCTTGCGTGAAGGCCTGGATCTTGAAAATTGCGCCGAAGCCGTGGGCGAACTCGACAGTCTTTACATCTACATGATGAAGCGTCTGGCCGAGGCGAACATCAGCAACGATCCGAAGATTCTCGATGAGGTCGCGGGGTTGCTGCGCACGGTGAAAGAAGGCTGGGACGGCATTGCTGAGCCAGGTCCGCAGTTCTAGGGAGATCGCCATGAGTCTTGTATTGCAGCGAATAGAACAAACTCGAGAAGCGCTGGTCGGTGCTCTGGCCGAGCGCAACTGGGAGGCTATCGGTCAATTGGACCTGGATTGCCGTTCCTGCATGGAAGACGTCTTGAGCGAGGCTTCGCTGGACGAAGAAGTTCTGCGTGGCAATCTTGAGGAGTTGCTGTATGTCTACAAGCAGCTACTTGAGGTAGCGATGGGGGAGAGGCAGGCGATAGTCGATGAAATGTCTCAGATCCAGCAAGCGCGGAACGCAGCAAAGGTTTACCATCTGTTTGGATAATTAACCCCAAGTTAATCCAGATATGTGCGCCATAAATTTGACTGTGCACGGTTTTTTGACTTAACTAGTGGCTGGTTCCAGATTTCAGTCGTCTTCAGGCATAACGTGTCTGCAAGCGTCTAGCTTGCCCCAGCATTTTGGGCATTGAGTTGACTAGGGAAGTTGCTATTGCATGTGGCGTGAAACCAAAATTCTGCTGATTGATGACGATAGCGTCCGCCGCCGCGACCTGGCGGTGATTTTAAATTTTCTCGGTGAAGAAAATTTACCCTGCGGTAGCCATGACTGGCAGCAGGCTGTCGGCTCTTTGTCATCAAGTCGTGAAGTAATCTGTGTCCTCATCGGGACGGTCAATGCTCCTGGTGCACTTCTGGGCTTGTTAAAGACACTCTCGACCTGGGATGAGTTCCTTCCGGTTTTGTTAATGGGCGATAATTCTTCCATTGACCTGCCGGAAGACCAGCGTCGTCGAGTGCTTTCAACCCTGGAAATGCCGCCCAGCTACAGCAAATTGCTCGATTCGCTGCACCGTGCCCAGGTCTATCGCGAGATGTACGACCAGGCCCGCGAGCGCGGTCGTCATCGCGAGCCCAATCTTTTCCGCAGTCTTGTCGGCACCAGCCGGGCGATTCAACACGTCCGCCAGATGATGCAGCAAGTCGCCGATACCGATGCCAGCGTGCTGATCCTCGGTGAGTCCGGAACGGGCAAGGAAGTGGTTGCGCGCAACCTGCATTACCATTCCAAGCGCCGCGAAGCGCCGTTCGTGCCGGTCAACTGCGGGGCGATCCCGGCCGAGTTGCTGGAAAGCGAACTGTTCGGTCATGAGAAGGGTGCCTTCACCGGGGCGATCACCAGCCGCGCCGGTCGATTCGAGCTGGCCAACGGCGGCACCCTGTTCCTCGATGAAATCGGCGACATGCCGCTGCCGATGCAGGTCAAGCTGCTGCGCGTGTTGCAGGAGCGTACCTTCGAGCGCGTGGGCAGCAACAAGACCCAGAGCGTCGACGTGCGCATCATTGCGGCGACCCACAAGAATCTCGAAAGCATGATCGAGATCGGCACCTTCCGCGAAGACTTGTACTACCGCTTGAATGTGTTCCCGATCGAGATGGCGCCGCTGCGTGAGCGCGTCGAAGACATTCCGCTGCTGATGAACGAGCTGATCTCGCGCATGGAGCACGAGAAGCGCGGGTCGATCCGGTTCAACTCGGCGGCGATCATGTCGCTGTGCCGGCATGCCTGGCCGGGCAACGTCCGCGAACTGGCCAACCTGGTGGAGCGCATGGCGATCATGCATCCCTACGGTGTGATTGGCGTGGTCGAGTTGCCGAAGAAATTCCGCTACGTCGATGATGAAGACGAGCAGATGGTCGACAGCCTGCGCAGTGATCTGGAAGAGCGTGTGGCCATCAACGGTCATACACCGGACTTCACGACCAACGCCATGTTGCCTCCGGAGGGCCTGGACCTTAAGGACTACCTCGGTGGTCTGGAGCAAGGCTTGATTCAGCAGGCGCTGGATGATGCCAACGGCATTGTGGCGCGCGCGGCCGAGCGGTTGCGTATCCGTCGCACCACGCTGGTGGAAAAGATGCGCAAGTACGGCATGAGCCGTCGTGATGGAGACGAACAGGCGGATGATTGACGCCTGTTTTTCAAATCATTCATTTATAAGAAGTTTTTTTTAGGCACGGGTATTGCTACGTCCCTCGCAACGTTCCGTTTCACTGACGGTCAGCCAAGCGAGAGAGCACAATGCCCCAAGCCGCCCAGATGTCTCCTGTCCTTGATGCTTCGCGGCAACCGTCGTCCGTAGAGCAGGCGAGTCGGCTGGGCCTTGAGCAGGCATTCGCACTGTTCAATCAGATGTCCACTCAATTGACTGATTCCTACAGCATGCTTGAAGCCCGGGTAACCGAGCTCAAGGGTGAGCTGGCGGTGGTCAGCGCCCAGCGCATGCAGGAGCTGGCGGAAAAGGAACGCCTGGCCAACCGCCTGCAAAACCTCCTTGATCTGTTACCCGGCGGTGTCATTGTCATTGACGCCCAGGGCATCGTGCGCGAAGCCAATCCGGCGGCGTGCGAGTTGCTGGGGCTGCCGCTGGAAGGTGAATTGTGGCGCCACGTCATTGCCCGCTGTTTTGCGCCGCGCGAAGACGATGGCCATGAAGTCTCCCTCAAGGATGGTCGGCGCCTGTCGATCGCCACGCGCTCGCTGGATGCCGAGCCCGGCCAGTTGGTGCTGCTCAATGACCTGACCGAAACCCGCCATTTGCAGGATCAACTGGCCCGTCATGAGCGTCTGTCGTCATTGGGGCGCATGGTCGCTTCATTGGCTCATCAGATACGCACGCCGTTGTCCGCTGCGTTGCTGTATGCCAGTCATTTGACCGAGCAAGAGCTGCCGGTCGCTACCCGGCAGCGCTTTGCCGGGCGCCTCAAGGAGCGCCTGCACGAGCTGGAGCACCAGGTGCGCGATATGCTGGTGTTCGCCCGGGGCGAGTTGCCGCTGACCGACCGCGTGACGCCAGGACAATTGATGCAATCATTGCAAGCGGCGGCGCTGACCCACGTACAGGATCTGCCGATCCGCTGGCAGTGCGACAGTCACTCGGGGGAGTTGCTGTGCAATCGCGACACCCTGGTCGGCGCGATCCTCAATCTGATCGAAAACGCCATTCAGGCCGGTGCCGGTCAATTGCGCCTCAAGATTCACCTCTACACCCGTGGCAACAGCCTGCGCCTGTGCGTCAGCGACAGTGGCAGCGGTATCGACGCCGCTGTTCTGGCGCGATTGGGCGAGCCCTTTTTTACCACCAGGGCCACCGGCACAGGCCTTGGCCTGACCGTGGTCAAGGCGGTGGCGCGTGCTCATCGGGGCGAATTGCAGCTGCGCTCGCGGCTCGGTCGCGGCACCTGCGCGCAGGTGATTCTGCCGTTGTTCAGCAGCGCTCAAGGAGCGGAGTGACGCAGATGGCTATCAAGGTACTGCTGGTCGAGGACGACCGCGCGTTGCGCGAGGCACTGGCTGATACGCTGCTGCTCGCGGGGCATGATTACAAGGCGGTGGGGTCGGCAGAGGAGGCGTTGCTTGCCGTCGGCGGCGAGGCCTTCAGCCTGGTGATCAGCGACGTCAATATGCCGGGCATGGATGGCCATCAGTTGCTGGGCATGCTGCGTGCACGGCAGCCGCAGTTGCCGGTGTTGCTGATGACGGCTCACGGTGCGGTCGAGCGTGCGGTCGATGCGATGCGCCAAGGGGCGGCGGACTATCTGGTCAAGCCATTCGAGCCCAAGGCGTTGCTCGATCTGGTGGGGCGGCATGCCTTGGGCAGTCTCGGCCTGACCGAGGGCGAAGGGCCGATAGCATTCGAACCAGCGAGCGCGCAGTTGCTCGAGTTGGCGGCACGGGTCGCACGCAGCGATTCCACGGTGTTGATCTCGGGTGAGTCGGGCACGGGCAAGGAAGTGCTGGCGCGTTATATCCATCAGCATTCTCATCGCGCCAATCAGCCGTTCATCGCGATCAACTGCGCAGCGATTCCGGACAACATGCTCGAAGCGACGTTGTTCGGTCACGAGAAGGGTTCCTTCACCGGCGCCATTGCCGCGCAAGCCGGCAAGTTCGAGCAGGCCGACGGCGGCACCATTTTGCTCGATGAAATTTCCGAAATGCCCCTGGGGCTCCAGGCCAAATTACTGCGTGTGTTGCAAGAGCGCGAGGTCGAAAGGGTTGGCGCGCGCGAACCGATCACGCTGGATATTCGCGTAGTCGCCACCACCAATCGCGACCTGGCGGGTGAAGTGGCGGCGGGGCGTTTCCGCGAGGACCTCTATTATCGCCTGTCGGTGTTTCCCCTGGCCTGGCGCCCGTTGCGCGAGCGCACTGCCGATATCCTGCCGCTGGCCGAGCGTCTGCTGGCCCGGCACGTCAATAAAATGAAGCATTCGCCTGCCAGGTTGTCGCCCGAAGCTCAAGCGTGCCTGATCGGTTATCCATGGCCGGGTAACGTTCGTGAGCTGGACAACGCGATTCAACGTGCGCTGATTCTGCAGCAGGGCGGCTTGATCCAGCCGCAGGATTTCTGCCTCGCCGGGCCGGTGGCTTGCGCGCCACTGCCTGGGTTGGCGCAGGCGCCGGTACGCCCCGTGGAGGTCGAGTCCGAGTCGGCCGGTGCGCTGGGCGATGACCTGCGTCGCCGTGAATTCCAGATGATCATCGATACCTTGCGCGCCGAGCGCGGTCGTCGCAAAGAGGCGGCCGAGCGCCTGGGCATCAGCCCGCGGACCCTGCGCTACAAGCTGGCGCAGATGCGCGATGCCGGCATGGATGTGGAAGCGTATCTGTTCGCCACCTGATTTTTACCGTGTAGGAGCGAGCTCTGCTCGCGATGGACTCATGAGCGCCGCGTTTATCCTGCGGCCCCGCGTTATCGTTAACGACCATCGCGAGCAGAGCTCGCTCCTACAAATGAAGCGCCGGGAAAGCTGGCACCCTTGTTGCTAACACCTCGTTACCCGCCGAGTGAGTGTCAAAAAATTGCGGGTCGTCAAAGAGAGAGACCATGAGCCAAGGTATTGAATTCAATCGGTTGATGCTCGACATGCGCGCCATGCAAATGGATGCCATGTCTGCGCCGAAATCGACTGCCGTCCCTGAAGTGGCGGGCAGCAGCTTTTCCGACATGCTCGGCCAGGCCGTCAATAAAGTGAACGACACGCAACAGGCTTCCTCTCAGTTGGCCAGTGCCTTCGAAATCGGCAAAAGCGGCGTCGACCTCACAGACGTGATGATTTCCTCGCAGAAGGCCAGCGTGTCGTTCCAGGCATTGACCCAGGTGCGCAACAAGCTGGTTCAGGCTTACCAAGACATCATGCAGATGCCGGTTTAAAGGACGAGATTGAGTCATGGCAGAAGCAGTCGCCGATAATGTTCCGGCCAAGGCCACTCCAATAGACGGCAAGCCGCCGCTGTTCGGGTTGTCCTTCCTGGAAAACCTCTCCGAGATGACCATGTTGCGTCAGGTGGGCCTGTTGGTCGGCCTGGCAGCGAGCGTGGCGATTGGTTTTGCCGTGGTGTTGTGGTCCCAGCAGCCGGACTACCGGCCTCTGTACGGCAGCCTTGCCGGCATGGACGCCAAGCAGGTCATGGATACCCTGGCCGCAGCCGACATTCCCTACACCGTCGAACCCAATTCCGGTGCCTTGCTGGTCAAGGCCGATGACCTGTCCCGTGCGCGGCTCAAGCTCGCGGGCGCTGGTGTCACTCCCAGCGACGGCAACATCGGTTTTGAAATCCTCGACAAGGAACAGGGACTGGGCACCAGCCAGTTCATGGAAGCGACCCGCTATCGTCGCGGCCTCGAAGGCGAACTGGCCCGGACCATTTCCAGCCTGAACAACGTCAAGGGTGCCCGCGTGCACCTGGCGATCCCGAAAAGTTCGGTGTTCGTGCGCGACGAGCGCAAGCCGAGCGCTTCGGTTCTGGTTGAACTCTATTCCGGTCGCTCCCTCGAACCTGGCCAGGTCGTGGCCATCATCAACCTGGTGGCGACCAGTGTTCCCGAACTCAGCAAGTCGCAGATCACCGTGGTCGACCAGAAGGGCAACCTGCTCTCGGATCAGGCGGAAAACTCCGAACTGACCATGGCCGGCAAGCAGTTCGACTACAGCCGTCGCATGGAAAGCATGCTCACCCAGCGCGTGCACAACATCCTGCAACCAGTGCTGGGCAACGACCGTTACAAAGCTGAAGTCTCGGCCGACGTGGACTTCAGTGCGGTCGAGTCGACTTCCGAGCAGTTCAACCCGGATCAACCGGCGTTGCGCAGCGAGCAGTCGGTCAACGAACAGCGTACCGCCAGCAACGGCCCGCAAGGTGTGCCGGGTGCCTTGAGCAACCAGCCGCCGTCGCCAGCCTCCGCGCCGCAGACCACCGGTGGCGCCACTGCGTCGGCCGGCATGGTGCAGCCAGGCCAGCCGCTGATCGATGCCAACGGCCAGCAGATCATGGACCCGGCCACCGGTCAGCCGATGCTCGCGCCGTACCCGGCGGACAAGCGTCAGCAATCGACCAGGAACTTCGAGCTCGACCGTTCCATCAGCCATACCAAGCAGCAGCAGGGCCGATTGAATCGCCTGTCGGTGTCGGTGGTGGTCGATGATCAGGTCAAGATCAACCCGGCCAGCGGCGAAACCACCCGTGCGCCATGGAGCGCTGATGAATTGGCGCGTTTCACGCGTCTGGTTCAGGACGCGGTCGGCTTCGATGCCAGCCGTGGTGACAGTGTCAGTGTGATCAACATGCCGTTCTCCGCCGAGCGCGGTGAAGCGATTGCCGAAATTCCGTTCTACTCCCAGCCGTGGTTCTGGGACATCGTCAAGCAAGTGCTGGGTGTGTTGTTCATTCTGGTGCTGGTGTTCGGTGTGCTGCGTCCGGTGCTCAACAACATCACCGGTGGCGGCAAGGGCAAGCAGCTTGTTGGCTTGGGTAGCGATGTCGAGTTGGGTGGTATGGGCGGTCTGGATGGCGAACTGGCCAACGACCGTGTCAGCCTCGGTGGTCCGACCAGCATCCTGCTGCCGAGCCCGAGCGAAGGCTATGACGCTCAGTTGAACGCAATCAAGAGTCTGGTGGCAGAAGATCCGGGTCGTGTGGCCCAGGTCGTGAAAGAGTGGATTAACGCAGATGAGTGATAACCGAGCCGTTGCCGCCAAACTGTCCAAGGTCGACAAAGCCGCAATCCTGTTGCTGTCCCTGGGCTCCACCGACGCTGCCCAGGTGCTGCGCCACATGGGCCCCAAAGAGGTTCAGCGCGTGGGCGTGGCCATGGCCCAGATGGGTAATGTGCACCGCGAGCAGGTCGAGCAGGTGATGAGCGAGTTCGTCGATATCGTCGGCGACCAGACCAGCCTGGGCGTCGGCTCCGACGACTATGTGCGCAAGATGCTCACCCAGGCCCTGGGCGAAGACAAAGCCAACGGCCTGATCGACCGCATCCTGCTCGGTGGCAACACCAGCGGCCTCGACAGCCTGAAGTGGATGGAGCCGCGCGCCGTCGCCGACGTGATCCGTTACGAGCACCCGCAGATCCAGGCAATCGTGGTGGCGTACCTCGATCCGGACCAGGCGGGCGAAGTGCTCGGCAACTTCGACCACAAGGTGCGGCTGGACATCATCCTGCGGGTTTCCTCGCTGAACACCGTGCAACCAGCGGCCCTGAAAGAGCTCAACCAGATTCTCGAGAAGCAGTTCTCCGGCAACTCGAACGCCTCGCGCACCACCCTGGGTGGCATCAAGCGTGCGGCGGACATCATGAACTTCCTCGACAGCTCCATCGAAGGCCAGCTCATGGACTCGATCCGCGAAGTCGACGAAGACCTGTCCGGTCAGATCGAAGACCTCATGTTCGTCTTCAACAACCTGGCCGATGTCGACGACCGCGGGATCCAGGCGCTGCTCCGCGAGGTGTCCTCGGACGTGCTGGTGCTGGCCCTCAAGGGGTCGGACGAAGGCGTCAAGGAGAAGATCTTCAAGAACATGTCCAAGCGTGCCGCCGAACTGCTGCGCGACGACCTGGAAGCCAAGGGCCCGGTGCGCGTCAGCGACGTGGAAACCGCACAGAAGGAAATCCTCACCATCGCCCGTCGTATGGCCGAAGCCGGAGAGATCGTTCTCGGCGGCAAGGGCGGCGAGGAAATGATCTAACACCATGGCCAAGCATGATGAAGCGCCTACTGACCTGATCCGGGCCAGGGATGTCAGTGGCTTCGAGTCCTGGGCGCTGCCCAGCTTCGACCCGCCGGAACCCGAGCCGGAACCTGAGCCTGAACCCGAGCCGCCGGAAATGGAGGAAGTGCCGCTGGAGGAAGTCCAGCCGCTGACCCTCGAAGAGCTCGAAAGCATTCGCCAGGAAGCCTACAACGAAGGCTTTGCCGTGGGCGAAAAAGAAGGTTTCCACAGCACCACGCTCAAGGTTCGTCAGGAAGCCGAAGTGGCACTTTCTGCGAAGATCGCGGGGCTGGAACAGCTGATGGCGCATCTTTTCGAGCCCATCGCCGAGCAGGACACCCGGATTGAAAAATCCCTGGTCGATCTCGTGCAGCACATCACCAAACAGGTCATTCAGCGCGAACTGGCCATCGACTCGACGCAGATCGAACACGTCATGCGCGAGGCTCTAAAGCTCTTGCCGCTGGGCGTGGGCAATGTGCGGCTGTACATCAATCCGCAGGATTTCGAACAGGTCAAAGCCCTGCGCGAACGCCATGAAGAGACCTGGCGCATCGTCGAGGACGAGTCGTTGTTGCCCGGCGGTTGCCGGGTCGAGACCGAACACAGCCGTATCGACGCCACAGTCGAAACCCGTGTCGCGCGGGTGATGGACAAGCTGCTCGACCAGTTGCACGAACAGTCCTTGCACCCGGCCGCACCGGACTTGAGCCTGGAACTGCCGGTCGACCGCAAGCCTGCTGCCGCGCCAGAAGCGGATGTGCCTGATGCGCCTTGAGCGCACCAGCTTCGCCAGGCGCCTGGGCAGTTACGCCGAGGCGACTACGCTTGCCGGCGCGCCGATCCTTGAGGGCCGCTTGCTGCGCATGGTCGGCCTGACCCTCGAAGCCGAAGGCCTGCGCGCTGCCATGGGCAGCCGCTGCATGGTCATCAACGACGACAGCTATCACCCGGTACAGGTTGAAGCCGAAGTGATGGGCTTCTCCGGCAGCAAGGTCTTTCTGATGCCGGTCGGCAGCGTCGCCGGCATTGCCCCCGGCGCGCGTGTCGTTCCCCTATCCGACACGGGGCGTCTGCCCATGGGCATGAGCATGCTCGGGCGGGTGCTCGATGGCGCCGGTCGTGCCCTGGACGGCAAGGGCGGGATGAAGGCCGAAGACTGGGTGCCGATGGATGGCCCGACCATCAACCCGCTCAAACGCGAACCGATCAGCGAACCGCTGGACGTGGGCATTCGTTGCATCAATGGCATGTTGACAGTCGGGCGCGGTCAACGGCTTGGGCTGTTCGCCGGTACCGGTGTCGGTAAATCTGTGCTGTTGGGCATGATGACGCGCTTTACCGAGGCCGACATCATCGTCGTCGGGCTGATCGGTGAGCGGGGTCGTGAAGTCAAAGAATTCATCGAGCACATCCTCGGTGAGGAAGGGCTCAAGCGTTCGGTGGTGGTGGCGTCCCCGGCGGACGATGCGCCGCTGATGCGTCTGCGCGCGGCGATGTATTGCACGCGCATCGCCGAGTATTTCCGCGACAAGGGCAAGAATGTCCTGTTGCTGATGGATTCGTTGACCCGTTTCGCCCAGGCCCAACGGGAAATCGCCCTGGCCATCGGTGAGCCGCCAGCGACCAAGGGCTATCCGCCGTCGGTCTTCGCCAAGCTGCCGAAACTGGTGGAGCGGGCTGGTAATGCGGAGAAGGGCGGTGGTTCGATTACCGCGTTCTACACCGTGCTGTCCGAAGGCGATGACCAGCAGGACCCGATTGCCGACTCGGCACGGGGCGTGCTCGACGGGCACATCGTGCTGTCCCGGCGCCTGGCCGAAGAGGGGCATTACCCGGCCATCGATATCGAGGCGTCCATCAGCCGGGTGATGCCGGCGGTGGTCTCGCCGGAACACATGGCCCGTGCGCAGTATTTCAAGCAGTTGTGGTCGCGTTATCAGCAGAGCCGCGATCTGATCAGTGTTGGCGCCTATGTCGCCGGCGGTGACCGCGAGACCGATCTGGCGATTTCCCTGCAACCGCAATTGGTCAAATACCTGCGCCAGGGCCTCGACGACAGCATCAGCCTGGGCGAAAGCGAGGCGTATCTCGCCTCGATCTTCGCGCCCGCGGCAGGCGGTTAAGCGGTCATGGCTCAGAGTCGGGCAGGAAGGCTGGCGCCGGTGGTGGAAATGGCCGAGAAGGCCGAGAAAACCGCGGTCCGGCGCCTGGGGCATTTCCAGGGGCAAGTGCGTTTGGCTGAAAGCAAACTCGCCGACCTCGAAGCCTTCCGTCTCGACTATCAGGAACAATGGATCGTTCGCGGCAGTGGCGGCGTCTCGGGCCAATGGTTGCTCGGCTATCAGGGCTTTCTCGCGCAACTGGGCACGGCTATCGACCAGCAGCGGCAAAGCCTGGCCTGGCATCAGAACAACCTGAACAAGGCGCGGGAAACCTGGCAGCAGGCGTTTGCCCGGGTCGAAGGCTTGCGCAAACTGGTTCAGCGCTATGCCGATGAGGCGCGGGCGCTTGAAGACCGGCGCGAACAGAAACTGCTGGATGAGTTGTCCCAGCGCTTGCCGCGTCAGGATGCGTACTGAAAAGGTCGCAGCCTGCGGCAGCTCCTACGCAGGCTGCGATCTTTTGCTCTTGCCGTGACGCCTTGCCCCAACCTCTAGCAAATGCTAAACCTTGTACCAGCAGGTTCACCAATGACAAGGAAGCCATGACATGTCAGTCGTTACAGAAGTTTCCAGTGATGGGCAAAAGTTGACGATATCGGTCAAAGGACGATTCGACTTCGCCAAGCATCAGGAATTTCGTCAGTCCTACGAAGATAAACAGCTATCGGCGGTTGTGGTTGACCTGAAAGACGCCACTTACCTCGACAGCTCGGCCCTGGGCATGCTGCTCTTGCTGCGCGATCACGCCGGTGGCGACGACTCCGATGTGCGCGTCGTGAACAGCAGCACCGACGTACGCAAAATCCTCGCCATCTCCAACTTCGACAAACTGTTCGACATCAGTTGATTGCCATGCAGCCACTGGAGCCGCTGACGATCCTGATTGCCGAGGACAGCACCGCCGATCGCCTGTTGCTGTCGAGCATCCTGCGCCGCCTGGGGCACGAAGTACTGACGGCGGCCAACGGCGCCGAAGCGGTCGACGCATTTCGCCAGCAACAACCGCAACTGGTGTTGATGGACGCGATGATGCCGGTGATGGACGGCTTCGAGGCGGCCCGGCAGATCAAGGAGCTGGCCGGGGAAACCCTGGTGCCGATCATCTTCCTCACTTCCTTGTCTGAAAGCGAAGCCCTGGCCCGTTGCCTGGAAGTCGGCGGTGACGACTTTCTGGCAAAGCCCTACAACCAGGTGATTCTCGCTGCCAAGATCAAGGCGATGGATCGCTTGCGGCGCTTGCAGGACACCGTGCTGCAGCAGCGTGACCAGATCGCCCGGCACCACGACTACCTGCTCAACGAACAGCGCGTGGCCAAGGCTGTATTCGACAAGGTGGCGCACTCCGGCTGCCTGAATGCCGCTGCGAATATCCGTTATCTGCAATCACCCTATGCGCTGTTCAACGGCGACCTGCTGCTGGCCGCGTTCACCCCGGCCGGAGACATGCACGTACTGCTGGGCGACTTCACCGGCCACGGTCTGCCGGCGGCGGTGGGTGCCATGCCCTTGGCCGAAGTCTTCTACGGAATGACCGCCAAGGGCTATGGCCTGGCGGAAACCCTGCGCGAGATGAATGCCAAGCTCAAGCGCATTCTGCCGGTGGACATGTTCTGCTGCGCCACGTTGCTGTGCCTGAGTTTTCAACGTCGTTCGGTGGAAGTCTGGAACGGCGGCATGCCCGACGGTTACCTGCATCGTGTTGCCAGTGGCGAGCGAACGCCTCTGGCGGCGCGGCACCTGCCTTTGGGGGTGCTGAGCCCTGAGTCCTTCGATGAGCGTACCGAGGTGTTTCCCATGGTGCTCGGGGATCGGGTGTTTCTCCTGTCCGATGGGGTGATAGACACTTGCGACGCCAATGAACAGTTGTTTGGTGTGCAGCGATTGCAGCAGGTGTTTGCCGCCAATCGCCAGCCGGATGCGCTGTTCGAAGAGATCGAGCATGCGCTGCGACAGTTCGGCGGTGAAGCGCGCGACGATGTCAGCATGGTCGAAATCAGCCT
Organism: Pseudomonas sp. GV085; assembly: GCF_003050925.1. GTDB lineage: Bacteria > Pseudomonadota > Gammaproteobacteria > Pseudomonadales > Pseudomonadaceae > Aquipseudomonas. The sequence continues at coordinate 177,303 of NZ_QAOV01000011.1, forward strand.
GCTGGAGCCGGCGCAGATCACGCCGCCGGCGTTGGTCTACTCCGACAGCGGCCAGTCCTGCCCGCTGGACTGGTCGGTGAGTTTCGAATTTCGCGCCGCCACGCTCAAGCGCTTCAATCCGTTGCCCTATCTGTTGCAGTTGCTGCTTGAGGTGCATGGTCTGCGGGGCCAGAGCGGTGCGCTCTACAGTGTGCTGGCGGAACTCTATTCCAATGCGCTGGAGCATGGAGTGCTGGGGCTGGACTCGAGCCTCAAGCGCGATGCATCGGGTTTTGCGCGTTATTATCAGCAGCGTAATACCCGTCTGGACGAACTTCAGGAAGGCTATGTACGGTTGCATTTGCAGGTGACGCCAACAGACGACGGCGGTTGCCTGGCCATTCACATCGAAGACAGCGGCAAGGGTTTCGATGTCGAGCGGGTGATGAAAAGACCTGTGGATGACATCCGCCTGTCGGGACGTGGGGTCAGTCTGATCCGTCAGTTGGGGCGTAATGCCCGCTGGACCGACGATGGTCGAGGTGCACGTGTGGAGTTTATCTGGAAGGCTGCGCAGTAATCCGCGCATTCTTGATCAAGGAGTGAGCAAATGAACGACAAAAACGACAAACATGTGGATCGCGACGTGCTGAGTACATTGCAGGAAGTGATGGAAGAGGGCTATGCGGATTTGCTGGGTATCTTTCTTGCGGACTCCGAGGAGCGCCTGAGCATCTTGCGAACGGCTGACAGTGTTGCACTGCTCGTTGCAACCGCTCATAGCTTCAAAGGCAGCAGCAGCAATATGGGTGCAGTCAAGCTGAGCGAACTTTGCCATCAGCTTGAACAGCAGGCCAGAAGTTCGCCATGGGCCGCCGTTCAGGAACTAGTCCGCGAAATCGACCACGAATTCGCCGGTATCCGGCCTCTTTACGAAGCTGAACGACAGCGTTGCACTGCGAAAATCTGAGTCTGCGCTTCATTTGGTCTCCTTCGAGTGAATCTGGCTCGACCTTTGCACTTAACTCGTCCAACTGTACTTACGAGCCCGTGCAGCGGAGACCGTTTCATGCCCGTTACCCCCAATATTCTGCTTCAGGCCTCCAGGCAGGCCAAGACTCAGGCCGCCTGCGCCAATCCCCCGGCGCTGACCGCTGAGCCCGGGGACAAGGCCGCAAGCTTCGCTCATGTCTATGCCAATCAGGCCCAGAGCAAGCCCAATGCGTCGGCGGATACCTCGGTCAAGCCGAGTCGCGAAAAAAGCGCCGATGTCGCCGGAGAAAAAGACGCTGGCGACGACCAGTCTGCCGCCGGGGAACCGGTGGTTGCCGATGGCGGCAAATCCTTGCCTTCCGACACGCCGGTGCAGGCTGATGGCAAAACTGCCGACGATGATGCGTCAGATGCCGACCAGACGCTGGTCGCCGATACCGCACCGCTCGATCCGGCGCTTGATCCTTCATGGCTGCCAGTCCTTCAGCCAGTCGTGCCGGCGCCGGTAGCACCCGCCGTGGCCGACACCGTGCAACCTGCCGTTGACGCGCCGGTTGCCGCCGCGGCTACGGCTGCAATCGTTCCTGCGCTGGCCACTACCGACGGCGATTTCGATCCCTCTACCGATCCACTCGATGCATTGCCGGCGGTGCGCCTGGCCATGGAGCAGAGCGGTCACGTATCGGCTTCCAAGACTGTACCGACACAGGCACAAGCCCAGGCTGACGGTGAGCTGACACCGGCGCAAAACTTTGCCGCCGGCATGGCGACCCTGCTGGATGTTCAGGGCGACAAGAGCAGCACCGGTCAGGGCGACGATAAGGCTTTCAGTGGCTTGATCGATGACGGCCTGAAGGACCTCAAGTCCGCCAGCAGCGACACCCGTGTCGATGATTTCGCCAACCGTCTGGCCGCGCTGACTCAGGCGGCCACGCCAAAGACCGCCAATGCCTTGCCGGTGAACCAGCCGATCGCCATGCATCAGAGCGGGTGGACCGAAGAGGTGGTGAACCGGGTCATGTACCTGTCCAGTGCCAATCTCAAGGCCGCGGACATCCAGTTGCAGCCCGCTGAACTCGGGCGGCTGGACATTCGGGTGAACATGGTTCCCGATCAACAGACCCAGGTCACGTTCATGAGCGCGCATCCGGGTGTCCGTGAGGCGCTGGATGGCCAGGTCCATCGCTTGCGCGATATGTTCGCGCAGCAGGGCATGGGACAGGTCGATGTCAACGTTTCGGACCAGTCCCGTGGTTCGCAGCAAGGGCAGGAACAGGCCCGGCACAGTCAGAGCGGGAAGACCAGCGTCAGCGGCGGTCGCCTCGATTCAATGGATGACGACATGACCCCGGGCGTCGCTGAAGTGGCTGCCAATACCATCAGCGTGATCGGCACCAGCGCGGTCGATTACTACGCCTGACCAAAGCCATCACTCCAATCGTTCCCTTCGCATGGGAACGATCCCTCTGTAGGAGCGAGCTTGCTCGCGAAAAACGTGAGAGCGCCGCGTTTATCCAGATGGCCCTCGTCATCGTTAACGTCCATCGCGAGCAATCGAGCGTCGACCGGCTGCTCCTACATGGCATAACACTTGCTCTTGCCTTGCCGTGCGACTGTGAAAACCCGATTAGTGACGGATTATTGGCATGGCGAAGAGCGACGCAGCAGTAAAAGACCCCGCAACCAAAGGCAAACTCAAGCTGATTATCGTGATCGTGGCGGCCCTGCTGCTGGCGATCGGTGTGTCCGTGGGGGCGACCTGGTACTTCATGCACAGCGCTCAGAGCAAGCCTGCCGCCGCCGAGGCGCAAATCGCTCCCGTCGGTAAACAGCCTGCGATTTTCGAGTCGATGGCGCCGGCCTTCGTGGCCAACTTCAACCAGAGCGGTCGTCAGCGCTACATGCAAGTGAGCATCACCATGCTCGGGCGCAATCAGGCGGATCTGGATGCCCTCAAGGTCCACATGCCGGTGATCCGCAATAACCTGGTCATGCTGTTCTCCGGGCAGGACTTCGCGACCCTCGCCTCGCCGGTCGGTCAGGAAATGCTGCGGCAGAAAGCCACCGCCAGCGTCCAGGAAGTGGCGCAGAAAGAGCTTGGCAAAGTGGTGATCGAACAGTTGCTTTTCACTAATTTCGTACTGCAGTAGGAACACGACATGGCCGTGCAGGACCTGCTGTCCCAGGATGAGATCGACGCGCTGTTGCATGGTGTCGACGATGGTCTGGTACAGACCGAAAACGCTGCCGAACCCGGCACCGTCAAAAGCTATGACTTGACCAGCCAGGATCGCATCGTCCGTGGACGCATGCCGACCCTGGAAATGATCAACGAGCGTTTCGCCCGCTACACCCGCATCAGCATGTTCAACATGCTGCGTCGCTCGGCGGACGTGGCGGTCGGCGGCGTGCAGGTGATGAAGTTCGGCGAATACGTGCACTCGCTGTACGTACCGACCAGTCTCAACCTGGTCAAGATCAAACCCCTGCGCGGCACTGCGCTGTTCATCCTCGACGCCAAACTGGTGTTCAAGCTGGTGGACAACTTCTTCGGCGGTGACGGCCGGCACGCCAAGATCGAAGGGCGTGAATTCACGCCGACCGAACTGCGTGTGGTGCGCATGGTGCTGGAGCAGGCGTTCGTCGATTTGAAGGAGGCCTGGCAGGCGATCATGGAAGTCAACTTCGAGTACATCAACTCGGAAGTGAACCCGGCCATGGCCAACATCGTCGGCCCGAGCGAAGCCATTGTGGTGTCGACCTTCCACATCGAACTCGATGGCGGTGGCGGCGACCTGCACGTGACCATGCCGTACTCGATGATCGAGCCGGTGCGCGAAATGCTCGACGCCGGCTTCCAGTCGGACCTCGACGACCAGGACGAGCGCTGGGTCAACGCCCTGCGCCAGGACGTGCTGGACGTCGACGTGCCGATCGGTGCGACCGTGGCTCGTCGTCAGTTGCGCCTGCGCGACATCCTGCACATGCAGCCGGGGGATGTGATCCCGGTCGACATGCCGGAAGAAATGATCATGCGCGCCAACGGCGTGCCGGCCTTCAAGGTCAAGATGGGCTCGCACAAGGGCAACCTGGCGTTGCAAGTGATCGAGCCGATCGAGCGCCGTTGACCGGCGCTCGAACCCATTCGCGATTAACCGAATTCTGAATTTTTGCTCGCCGAGGACACTGACAATATGAACACCCAGGACGATCAGGCACTGGCCGATGAATGGGCTGCGGCCCTGGAAGAAACCGGCGATGCCGGGCAGGCCGACATCGACGCTTTGCTGGCCGCTGATTCCGGCAGCTCCGCGTCCAACCGCCTGCCAATGGAAGAGTTCGGCAGCGTGCCGAAAAACAACGATCCGGTCAGCCTTGAAGGCCCGAACCTGGACGTGATCCTCGATATTCCGGTGTCGATTTCCATGGAAGTGGGCAGCACCGACATCAACATCCGCAACCTGCTGCAACTGAACCAGGGCTCGGTGATCGAGCTCGATCGCCTGGCTGGCGAGCCGCTGGACGTGCTGGTCAATGGCACGCTCATCGCCCATGGCGAAGTGGTGGTGGTCAACGAGAAGTTCGGCATCCGCCTGACGGACGTGATCAGCCCAAGCGAACGCATCAAGAAGCTGCGCTGAGTGAAAAAGGTTCTTGGATTTGTGCTGGCGATGCCGTTCAGCGTGCTGGCGGCCGAACCGGTCGCAACGGCGACCACGGCTGCTGCGCCGGCGGTGAGCAGTGGTGTGGCTGGGCAACTGACGCAGCTGGTGTTCGGCTTGCTGCTGGTGCTGGGGCTGATCTTTCTCCTCGCCTGGTTGCTGCGTCGGGTCCAGCAGGCCGGTCCGGCCGGCAAGGGGCAGGTGATCGAGATTGTCGGCACCCGCGCGCTGGGGCCGCGCGACCGGCTGATGCTGGTGCAGGTCGGCAACGAGCAGATTCTGTTGGGCCTGAGCCCCGGCAACATTGCTGCGCTGCACGTGCTCAAGGAGCCGGTGCAAGTGCCGAGTACCGAGAAGCCGACGCCGGAATTTGCCCAGCGCCTGTTGGAGATGCTGGGTAAAGATCAGAAGGATAAGAAGTAATGGGTGCGCTACGCATCGTCTTGACGCTGACCCTGATGCTGGCCGCGCCACTGGCATTCGGCGCCGATCCGCTGTCGATCCCGGCCATCACCCTGGGCACCAATGCACAGGGTGCGCAGGAGTACTCGGTCAGCCTGCAAATCCTGCTGATCATGACCGCGCTGAGTTTTATCCCGGCGTTTGTCATGCTGATGACCAGTTTCACCCGGATCATCATTGTCTTCTCGATCCTGCGCCAGGCCCTGGGCCTGCAGCAGACACCGTCGAACCAGATCCTCACTGGCATGGCGTTGTTCCTGACCCTGTTCATCATGGCGCCAGTGTTCGACCGGGTGAACCAGGACGCCTTGCAGCCGTATCTGGCGGAAAAACTGACCGCCCAGGATGCGGTCGTCAAGGCGCAGGTGCCGATCAAGAACTTCATGCTCGCCCAGACCCGCACCAGCGATCTGGAGCTGTTCATGCGCCTGTCCAAACGGACTGACATCGCGACGCCGGATCAGGCGCCGCTGACCATCCTGGTGCCGGCCTTCGTGACCTCCGAGCTGAAAACGGCGTTCCAGATCGGCTTCATGATCTTCATTCCGTTCCTGATCATCGACCTGGTCGTGGCCAGTATATTGATGGCCATGGGTATGATGATGCTCTCGCCACTGATCATTTCCCTGCCGTTCAAGATCATGTTGTTCGTGCTGGTGGATGGCTGGGCGCTGATTATTGGCACGCTGGCCAGCAGCTTCGGCGGTGTCTCGCCATGACGCCGGAAGTTGCGGTCGACATCTTTCGCGAAGCGCTGTGGCTGACCACCATGATGGTGGCGATCCTGGTGATTCCAAGTTTGCTGGTGGGCTTGCTGGTGGCGATGTTCCAGGCCGCCACCCAGATCAACGAACAGACCCTGAGCTTCCTGCCGCGCCTGCTGGTGATGCTGGTGACGCTGATCGTCGGCGGTCCATGGATGGTGCAGACCTTCATGGATTACATCCTGCAGTTGTACGGCAGCATTCCTCAGGTCATCGGCTAAACCATGTCACTGCTTGCGCTGACCGATACGCAGATCAGCACCTGGGTGGCGACGTTCATGTTGCCGCTGTTTCGCGTCGGCTCCTTGTTGATGGTCATGCCGGTGTTCGGCACGACCTTGCTGCCGCGGCGCATCCGCTTGTATTTCGCGCTGGCCATTACCGTGGTCATCGCGCCGGGCCTGCCGCCGATGCCGCCGGTGAATGCCCTGGATCTGAGCGGGCTGTTGCTGATTGCCGAGCAGATTCTCATCGGTGCGGTGATGGGCTTCTCCTTGCAGCTGTTCTTCCAGGCCTTTGTGGTGGCCGGGCAAATCGTCGCCATCCAGATGGGCATGGGCTTCGCTTCCATGATCGACCCGGCCAACGGCGTATCGACGGCGGTGATCGGGCAGTTTTTCACCATGCTGGTGACGCTGCTGTTCCTGTCCATGAACGGTCATCTGGTGGTGTTCGAGATCCTCACCGAAAGTTTCACCACGTTGCCGGTGGGCGGTGGCCTGATGGTCAATCACTACTGGGAACTGGCCGGCAAGCTCGGCTGGGTGCTCGGTTCGGCGTTGTTGCTGGTGCTGCCGGCAATCACCGCGCTGCTGGTGGTCAACATCGCGTTTGGCGTCATGACCCGGGCGGCGCCGCAACTGAACATTTTTTCTGTCGGCTTCCCGCTGATCCTGGTGCTTGGGCTGTTCATCGTCTGGGTCGGGCTGGCGGACATTCTCAACCAGTATCAACCGCTGGCCTCCGAGGCCTTGCAGTTACTACGCGAAATGGCACGGGCGAGCTGAGTCATGGCCGAAAGCGAAAGCGGTCAGGACAAAACGGAAGACCCCACGGAGAAGCGCAAGCAGGACTCCCGTGAAAAGGGTGAGGTAGCCCGGTCCAAGGAACTCAACACCCTGGCGATCATGCTGGTCGGTGCCTCGGCGTTGCTGATTTTTGGCGGTGCCCTGGCGCAGGACATGATGGAGCTGATGCGCATCAACTTCTCGCTGCCGCGGGAAGTGATCCTGGATCAGCGCTACATGGCCACTTACCTGATGCGCTCGGGGCAAATTGCCCTGTGGTCGATCCAGCCGGTGATGATCACTCTGGTGCTGGCCGCCATCATCGGTCCGATTTCCCTGGGTGGCTGGCTGTTCGCGGCGAGCTCCATGGCGCCCAAGTTCAGCCGCTTGAACCCAGGTCCCGGCCTCAAGCGCATGTTCTCGGCCAAGTCGCTGATCGAACTGCTCAAGGCCCTGGCCAAGTTCATCATCATTCTGTTCGTGGCGCTGGCGGTGTTGTCGTCGGACATCGATGACCTGCTGCGCATCGCCCATGAGCCCTTGGACATGGCGATCATTCACAGTCTGCAAGTGGTGGGCTGGAGCACCTTGTGGATGGCGTGCGGGCTGATCCTGATCGCTGTGGTGGATGTGCCGGTGCAACTCTGGGAAAGCCACAAGAAACTGCTGATGACCAAGCAGGAGGTGCGCGACGAGCATAAGGATCAGGAGGGGCGGCCGGAGGTCAAGCAGCGGATTCGACAGCTGCAGCGCGAGATGTCCCAGCGGCGGATGATGGCCGCCATTCCCGAGGCCGACGTGGTCATCACCAACCCGACGCACTACGCCGTGGCCCTCAAGTACGACCCGGAAAAAGGCAATGCGCCGGTATTGCTGGCCAAGGGTAGCGACTTCCTGGCTCTGAAGATCCGTGAGATCGCGGTAGCCAACGAGATCCTGCTGCTGGAGTCACCGGCGCTGGCGCGCTCGATCTACTACTCCACCGAGCTTGAGCAGGAAATTCCCGGCGGGCTGTATCTGGCGGTCGCGCAGGTGCTGGCTTACGTTTATCAGATTCGACAGTACCGGGCGGGCAAGGGCAAACGACCGGATCCGCTCAAGGATGACTTGCCGATTCCGCCGGATTTGCGCCGCGATTCCTGAGTTTCGCGCAGTCGCTGACGGCCTCTTCGCGGGCTTGCCCGCGAAGGCGTCAGTCCAGCAATACATATCCCCCTGAAAAAACTCTCTATTTCTCCCTCTGCAAAAGTTGGAAAGCTTCTTGCAGTAGCCGCTCTGCGCCCGCTTCAGGCGTCAAAAGATTGCTTTAAAGGAACGGGGAAAACCGGTGGATCGCTCTCAGTTAATCAACAGTGCCCGCAGCAACATTGCCGACCTCAGTCGAGGCAATCTGGGCGTGCCGCTGTTGCTGCTGGTCATGTTGGCGATGATGATGTTGCCGGTGCCGCCGTTCCTGCTCGACGTGTTCTTCACCTTCAACATTGCCCTGTCCATCGTCGTGCTGCTGGTGTGTGTCTACGCCTTGCGGCCGCTGGATTTCGCGGTATTCCCGACCATTCTGCTGGTGGCGACGCTGTTGCGCCTGGCGTTGAACGTGGCCTCCACGCGAGTGGTGATGCTGCACGGCCAGGACGGCCATGCGGCGGCCGGCAAGGTGATCCAGGCGTTCGGCGAGGTGGTGATCGGCGGTAACTACGTGGTCGGTATCGTGGTCTTCGCGATCTTGATGATCATCAACTTCGTCGTGGTGACCAAGGGTGCAGGGCGGATTTCCGAGGTGAGCGCGCGTTTCACTCTCGATGCGATGCCCGGCAAGCAAATGGCTATCGACGCCGACCTCAACGCCGGCCTGATCGATCAGGCCCAAGCCAAGGCCCGTCGTTCGGAAGTGGCCCAGGAAGCCGAGTTCTACGGCTCCATGGACGGTGCCAGCAAATTCGTCCGGGGTGACGCCATCGCCGGCCTGCTGATCCTGTTCATCAACCTGATTGGTGGCATGGCGGTCGGCATCTTCCAGCACAACATGACCTTTGCCGACGCCGGCAAGGTGTATGCGCTGTTGACCATCGGTGACGGTTTGGTGGCGCAATTGCCATCACTGTTGTTATCGACAGCCGCCGCGATCATGGTGACCCGTGCTTCCGGTTCGGAAGACATGGGCAAGCAAATCAATCGCCAGATGTTCGCCTCGCCCAAGGCGCTGGCGGTGGCCGCAGGCTTGATGGCGGTCATGGGCCTGGTGCCCGGCATGCCGCACTTCTCGTTCCTGAGCATGGCGGCCTTGGCGGCCGGCGGCGCTTACCTGTTCTGGAAAAAGCAGAACGTCGCCAAGGTGCAGGCCCTGCAAGAGGTCAAGCGCCAGCAGGAGCTGCTGCCGTCGCCGGCCCGCGCCCAGGAAACCAAGGAGCTTGGCTGGGATGACGTGACGCCCATCGACATGATCGGCCTGGAAGTGGGTTATCGCCTGATTCCGTTGGTGGACCGCAACCAGGGTGGCCAGTTGCTGGCGCGGATCAAGGGTGTGCGCAAGAAACTGTCCCAGGATCTGGGCTTCCTGATGCCGACCGTGCACATCCGCGACAACCTCGACCTGGCGCCGAGTGCCTATCGCCTGACCCTCATGGGGGTGATCCTGGCTGAAGCGGAGATTTACCCGGATCGGGAGCTGGCGATCAACCCGGGGCAGGTCTACGGCACGCTCAACGGCATTACCGCCAAAGATCCGGCTTTCGGCCTGGAGGCGGTCTGGATTGAAATCAGCCAGCGCGCCCAGGCGCAATCCCTCGGTTATACGGTGGTCGATGCCAGTACCGTAGTGGCTACCCACCTGAACCAGATACTTTACAAGCATTCCAGTGAACTGATCGGTCACGAAGAAGTGCAGCAGCTCATGCAATTGCTGGCCAAAAGCTCGCCGAAACTGGCCGAGGAACTGGTGCCGGGCGTGGTTTCGCTGTCGCAGCTGCTCAAGGTGCTGCAAGCGCTGTTGGCCGAGCAAGTGCCGGTACGCGACATCCGCAGTATTGCCGAGGCCATCGCCAACAATGCCGCCAAGAGTCAAGATACCGCCGCGCTGGTGGCTGCCGTGCGGGTTGGCGTATCCCGTGCAATCGTGCAAAGCATTGTAGGCACTGAGTCAGAGCTGCCAGTGATCACGCTGGAGCCAAGGTTGGAACAGATATTGCTCAATAGTCTGCAAAAGGCCGGGCAAGGCTCGGAAGAGGGCGTTCTGCTGGAGCCAGGCATGGCTGAGAAGCTGCAACGCTCGCTGATTGACGCGGCGCAGCGCCAGGAGATGCAAGGTCAGCCGGTGATTCTGCTGGTGGCCGGTCCGGTTCGCGCAATGCTCTCGCGATTTGGCCGGCTCGCAGTCCCGGGTTTGCACGTGTTGGCTTACCAGGAAATCCCTGACAACAAGCAAGTGACCATCGTTGCGACAGTAGGGCCCAACGGCTGAGGTAGTGGTTTATGCAAGTTAAGCGTTTTTTCGCCGCCGATATGCGTCAGGCCATGAAGCTGGTTCGCGATGAGCTGGGCGCTGATGCCGCCATCATTGGCAACCGTCGGATCGCCGGAGGCGTCGAGCTGACGGCTGCGCTGGATTACAAGTTGTCGGCGCTGGCGCCACGGGTTCCGAACATGGAGCTCGAAGACGAGTTGCGCAAGACGCAGTCGCGGATCGTCACCGCCCAGGCCGAATTGAGCCTGCGTAGCGATGGCGAGAGCGACCAGGGCACCAACCGTCAGTTGTTCGCCGGCTTGCCGTTGACCGCCGCCGAGCCGCTGATCGAGCCGACTTATGCCGAGCCCCGTCGCCCTGCACCAGCCGCTGCGCCAGCGTCCGGTGGCGTGGACCCGCGGGCGTTCGACTCGATGCGATTCGAGCTCAATAGCTTGCGCGAACTCATGGAAGTACAGCTCGGCTCCCTGGCCTGGAATCAGCTGCAAGGCAGCCGTCCGGACCAGGCCAACCTCTGGCGTCGCCTGCAACGCATCGGCCTGTCCGGCCCGCTGTCGCGCGACCTGCTGGCGATGATCACCGGGATCGAAGAGCCTCGTCAGGCCTGGCGCATGTTGCTGGCGCACCTTGCACGCATGATCGTTACCCCCGAAGTCGAGCCGCTGGAAGAGGGCGGTGTGATCGCCATGGTCGGCCCTGCCGGCATGGGCAAGACCACCACCCTGGCCAAGCTGGCGGCCCGTTACGTGCTCAAGTACGGCGCGCAGAACATTGCGCTGGTGAGCATGGACAGCTTCCGCATCGGTGCCCAGGAGCAGCTCAAGACCCTGGGGCGCATTCTCAACGTATCGGTGACCCACGTCGATCCGGGCCAGTCCCTGGTGCAGGCGCTGGAACCCTTGTTGCGCAAGCGCGTGGTGCTGATCGATACCGCCGGCCTGCAGGCCAGCGACCCAGCCCTGCGCATGCAGCTCGAAAGCCTGGCCGGTCGTGGCATTCGCTCAAAAAATTATCTGGTCCTGGCAACCACCAGCCAGAAACAGGTTCTAACCGCCGCTTATCACAGTTACAAGCGTTGTGGGCTCGCTGGCTGCATCCTGACTAAACTGGATGAGACGGCTAGTCTGGGCGAGGTGTTGAGCCTGGCCATCAGTCATGAGTTACCCGTGGCCTACCTGACCGATGGCCCGCGGATTCCGGATGATCTCCATCTGCCGCGCCGTCATCAGTTGGTCAGTCGCGCCGTCAGCGTGCAAATGCAGGAAGAACCCAGCGAAGAAGCCATGGCTGACATGTTCGCTGATATTTACCACAGCCAAACCAAGCAGGTTGGCTAAGGTAGTAATGAACAGTTTTTGTACCTACATCGATGGTCTGCCATGCATTGTTCCGATTGTGAACGCGCAGCCAGTAATGTGGCCTCCGTCTATGCAAGACAAGGTAAAGAAATAACATGGGCAGCATGCATCCCGTACAGGTGATCGCGGTGACCGGCGGCAAAGGTGGCGTCGGGAAAACTAACGTGTCAGTGAACTTGTCCCTGGCTTTGGCTGAGCTTGGCCGGCGCGTCATGCTGTTGGACGCCGACCTGGGACTGGCGAACGTTGACGTTCTGCTGGGCCTGACACCCAAACGTACCCTGGCCGACGTGATCGAGGGCCGCTGCGAACTGCGCGATGTACTGCTGCAGGGACCAGGCGGCATCCGTATCGTTCCGGCCGCATCCGGCACTCAGAGCATGGTGCATCTGAGCCCCGCGCAACACGCCGGCCTGATCCAGGCCTTCAGTGATATCGGCGACAACCTCGACGTATTGGTGATCGACACCGCGGCGGGCATTGGTGACTCGGTCGTCAGTTTCGTTCGCGCAGCCCAGGAAGTGCTGCTGGTGGTGTGCGACGAGCCGACCTCGATTACCGATGCCTACGCCTTGATCAAGTTGCTCAATCGCGACTACGGCATGAACCGCTTCCGCGTCCTGGCCAACATGGCCCAGAGCCCGCAGGAAGGACGCAACCTGTTCGCCAAGTTGACCAAGGTCACGGATCGCTTCCTCGACGTCGCCCTGCAATACGTCGGCGCGGTGCCCTACGACGAAAGCGTGCGCAAGGCCGTACAGAAACAGCGTGCCGTCTACGAGGCCTTCCCGCGTTCCAAGTGCTCGCTGGCGTTCAAGGCCATCGCGCAGAAGGTCGATACCTGGCCACTGCCTGCCAACCCCCGTGGGCACCTGGAATTTTTCGTCGAGCGCCTCGTGCAGCAGACAGCAGGACCGGTTCTATGACAGCAAGCGGTTACAACCTCTACAAACAATCGGCGCGTGATGCGCAGTACGAGCTGATCGAGCGTTACGCGCCGCTGGTTAAACGCATTGCCTACCACTTGCTGGCGCGCCTGCCGGCCAGCGTCCAGGTCGAGGACCTGATCCAGGCCGGGATGATCGGCCTGCTTGAAGTGTCGACCAAATATGACGCCAGCAAAGGCGCCAGTTTCGAGACGTACGCGGGCATTCGAATCCGCGGCGCCATGCTCGATGAAGTGCGCAAGGGGGATTGGGCGCCACGTTCGGTTCACCGCAATACGCGCATGGTCAGCGACGCCATCCGCTCGATTGAAGCGAAAACCGGTCGTGACGCTAAAGATCACGAAGTTGCGGCCGAACTCCAATTGAGTCTCGACGATTACTACGGGATTTTGAACGACACCCTGGGCAGTCGGTTATTCAGTTTCGACGATCTGTTGCAGGACGGCGAACACGAAGGGCTGCACGAGGATGGCGCGAGTGCTCATATCGAGCCGTCACGCGATCTGGAAGATGAACGCTTCCAGGCAGCGCTGGCGGAGGCGATTGCCAATTTGCCGGAGCGTGAGCGACTGGTGTTGGCGCTGTACTACGACGAAGAGTTGAACCTCAAGGAAATCGGTGAGGTCCTGGGGGTCAGCGAATCTCGGGTCAGCCAGTTACACAGCCAGTGCGCGGCCCGTTTGCGGGGGCGTTTGGGGGAGTGGCGAGCGCGCTGAAGGCAGTGTGGGGGACACTGCGAACGAGGCCGGTGTGGTGTTGAACTGCGTCGGTCGCGATCTGTTGTGCTCCAGACAGTCATTGAGTGCTTTGCCGGATTGATTGAAATGGCGCGTCCAGGTGCTGGGCGCGTTTAAGACTGCTTGGAGGTCGAATTGGACAAGAACATGAAAATCCTCATCGTTGATGACTTCTCAACGATGCGGCGGATCATCAAGAACCTGCTGCGTGACCTTGGGTTCACCAACACCGTCGAGGCCGACGATGGCACTACCGCCATTCCGGTGCTCAACAGCGGAAGCATCGACTTTCTGGTAACGGACTGGAACATGCCTGGCATGACCGGTATCGATCTGCTGCGCCACGTGCGTGCCGATGAAAAGCTCAAGCACCTGCCGGTGCTGATGGTGACCGCTGAAGCCAAGCGTGAGCAGATCATCGAAGCGGCCCAGGCCGGCGTTAACGGCTATGTGGTCAAACCCTTCACGGCCCAGGCGTTGAAAGAAAAAATCGAGAAGATTTTCGAACGCATCGGTTGATGAGTGCGCCACGGGGGAGCTATGGGCAATAACGAAACTTCATTGGGCGACTTTGAGTCGACCCTGAAAAAACACGCCGTCGAATTGGTCGAGAGCCTTGAAAAAGGCAAGTTCGGCGACGCGGTGCAATTGATCCATGAGCTCAACCAGACCCGTGACCGCGGCCTGTATCAGGAAGTGGGCAAGCTCACTCGCGAACTGCATAGCGCGATCGTCAATTTCCAGATTGACCCGCACATGCCGCAAGCCGAAGAAGTGTCCCAGATCACCGACGCCACCGAGCGTCTGGGCTATGTGGTCAAGCTGACCGAGGCCGCGGCCAACCGCACCATGGATCTGGTGGAAAATGCCACGCCGCTGGTCAATGGCCTGGCGGATGAAGCCCAGGCCTTGAGCGCGGACTGGGGACGGTTCATGCGTCGTGAAGTCGGCGCTGAAGAGTTCCGCGAACTGGCCCGCCGGGTCGACGGGTTCCTGGCGCGCAGCGGTACGGACAATCGCGCGGTGTCGGGCAACCTCAACGACATCCTGCTCGCCCAGGATTACCAGGACCTCACGGGACAAGTGATCAAGCGAGTGACCCAGTTGGTCACCGAAGTCGAAAGCAACCTGCTCAAGCTCGTGCTGATGGCCAGTCAGGTGGACCGCTTTGCGGGCATCGAACATGACCGTGAGGCGATGCTTGCTGAAAAAGATCCGCAAAAACATCTCTCTCAGGGTGAAGGTCCGCAGATTCATGCCGATAAAAGAGAAGACGTTGTGTCCGGTCAGGACGATGTGGACGATTTGCTATCCAGCCTGGGATTTTAGAATTTTAGGTTTTTTAGGTTTTTAGACCTGTAGGAGCACCCCCCTTAATGAGCTTCGGCGCCGATGAAGAGATCCTTCAGGATTTCCTGGTTGAGGCCGGCGAGATTCTAGAGCAACTGTCCGAGCAACTGGTCGAGCTGGAAAGCCGTCCGGATGATGCGGATCTGCTCAATGCAATTTTTCGCGGTTTTCACACTGTAAAAGGGGGCGCCGGCTTCCTCCAGCTCAACGAGCTGGTGGAGTGCTGCCACATCGCCGAGAACGTGTTCGACATCCTGCGCAAGGGTGAACGTCGCGTCGACTCGGAACTGATGGACGTGGTTCTCGAAGCGCTGGACGCGGTGAACAGCATGTTCAGCGAGGTCCGCGATCGCGGACCGATCACGCCCGCTACACCGGAACTGCTCGCGGCACTGGCCCGTCTGGCCGAGCCGCAATCGGCTGACGAGGTGGCTGCCGTACCTGTCGCCGCCGTGGTCGAAACGCCTGTGGCTGAAAGCGAGTCGGGCGACATCACCGACAATGAATTCGAACAACTGCTGGACTCGCTGAACGCCGTCAAGGCTCAGGCCGAGGCGCCGGCGGCGATGTCTGTGCCGGTCAGCAATGCGGCCGCCAGCGACGAAATCACCGATGCCGAGTTCGAGTCGTTGCTCGATCAACTGCACGGCAAGGGCCAGTTCGCCGTTGACGCGGTGGTCCCGACGCCGGCTGCGCCAGAGGCCCCGAAAGCGGCAGGCGACAGCTCCGATATTACTGACGACGAATTCGAAGCACTGCTCGACCAACTGCACGGCAAGGGTAACTTCGCTGTCGATGCGCTCGAATCGGCCATTGCTTCTGTGCCGACTCCTGGCGCACCAACCGCTGCAGTGGCCGGCAGCGATCTGATCAGCGATCACGAATTTGAATCGCTGCTCGACGAGTTGCACGGCAAGGGCAAGTTCAGCGAAGTCGGCAAGGCGACAGTTGCCAGCGGATCGAACACGTCCGTTGCCGCGCCGGCCGCGAAGGCGGCGGCACCGAAACCGGTGGCCAAGGCACCCGAGCCAAAAGCCGAAACGCCGGCTGCTGCCGCTGCACCTGCTATCGCCCGTACTCCGGCCGCGCCACCGGCGGAAAAACCGGCCAGCGAAGCCGAGACCACCGTGCGCGTCGATACCGCGCGTCTCGACGAGATCATGAACATGGTCGGCGAGTTGGTGCTGGTGCGTAACCGCCTGGTCCGCCTGGGCCTCAACAGCGGCGACGAAGCCATGTCCAAGGCCGTGTCGAACCTCGACGTGGTCACGGCCGACCTGCAAACCGCGGTCATGAAGACCCGGATGCAACCGATCAAGAAAGTCTTCGGGCGCTTTCCGCGCCTGGTTCGCGACCTGGCTCGCCAGCTCAAGAAAGAGATCAACCTGGAACTGGTCGGCGAAGAAACCGACCTCGACAAGAACCTCGTCGAAGCCCTGGCCGACCCGTTGGTCCACTTGGTGCGCAACGCAGTCGACCACGGCATCGAATCGCCGGAAGAACGCGAAGCCTCGGGCAAGGCCCGGGGCGGCAAGGTCATCCTGGCGGCCGAGCAGGAAGGCGACCACATCCTGCTGTCGATCTCCGATGACGGCAAAGGCATGGACCCGAACGTCCTGCGTTCCATCGCGGTCAAGCGCGGTGTGATGGACAAGGATGCGGCGGACCGCCTGAGCGACACCGAGTGCTACAACCTGATCTTCGCCCCGGGTTTCTCGACCAAGACCGAGATCTCCGACGTATCGGGTCGCGGTGTGGGCATGGACGTGGTGAAAACCAAGATTTCCCAGCTCAACGGCTCGATCAACATCTACTCGGCCAAGGGCCAGGGTTCGAAGATCGTCATCAAGGTGCCGCTGACCCTGGCGATCATGCCGACGCTGATGGTCATGCTCGGCAACCAGGCGTTTGCGTTCCCGCTGGTGAACGTCAACGAGATCTTCCACCTCGACCTGTCGACCACCAACGTCGTGGACGGCCAGGAAGTGGTGATCGTCCGGGACAAGGCACTGCCATTGTTCTATCTCAAACGCTGGCTGGTCAGCTCCGCCGCTCACGAAGAGCAGCGCGAAGGCCATGTGGTGATCCTTTCGGTGGGCACGCAGCGGATCGGCTTTGTCGTCGATCAACTGGTGGGCCAGGAAGAAGTGGTCATCAAGCCATTGGGCAAAATGCTTCAGGGAACGCCGGGGATGTCTGGCGCCACCATCACCGGTGACGGCCGCATCGCGCTGATTCTCGATGTTCCGAGCATGCTCAAGCGTTACGCCACACGGCGTATTTGATTCTGGTGGAGCGGGGCGCCTGGCCTCGCTCCATCTAATGGAGTGTTTATGGCAGTCAAAGTCCTGGTGGTGGACGATTCGGGGTTTTTCCGCCGCCGCGTTTCGGAAATTCTTTCAGCGGATTCCAATATCCAGGTCGTCGGCACGGCGACCAACGGCAAAGAGGCGATCGATCAGGCGCTGGCCCTCAAGCCCGACGTGATCACCATGGACTACGAGATGCCGATGATGGACGGCATCACTGCCGTACGGCACATCATGCAACGCTGCCCGACCCCGGTCCTGATGTTCTCCTCGCTGACCCATGAAGGCGCCCGCGTCACCCTCGATGCGCTGGATGCCGGCGCGGTGGACTTCCTGCCGAAAAACTTCGAAGACATCTCGCGCAACCCCGAGAAGGTCAAGCAACTGCTGTGCGAAAAGATCCTCAGCATTGCGCGCAGCAATCGTCGGGTCAGCACTTACAGCGCTCCGGCTCCTGTGGCCGCACCCGCTCCAACACCTGCGCCTTCGAGCGTCGGCAGTTACGGCAGCAGCGCGCCCGTGCGTCCGGCACCGGCACTGGCACCGATTCCGGCGCGTACACATGCGGCCACTGCGTCGTCGCCCGCGCCAAAACGCAAGGCCTACAAACTGGTGGCCATCGGTACGTCCACCGGCGGCCCGGTTGCCCTGCAGCGGGTGTTGACCCAATTGCCGGCCAGCTTCCCGGCCCCGATCGTGCTGGTTCAACACATGCCGGCCGCCTTCACCAAGGCTTTCGCCGAGCGCCTGGACAAGCTCTGCCGCATCAGCGTCAAGGAAGCCGAGGATGGCGACATCCTGCGACCGGGCCTGGCGCTGCTGGCGCCGGGTGGCAAGCAGATGATGGTCGACGGCCGCGGTGCGGTGAAAATCCTCCCGGGTGACGAGCGTCTGAATTACAAGCCGTGCGTGGACATCACCTTCGGTTCGGCAGCCAAGTCCTATGGCGACAAAGTTCTGGCGGTCGTGCTGACCGGCATGGGCGCCGACGGCCGTGAAGGCGCGCGTATGCTCAAGCAGGGCGGCAGTTCGATCTGGGCACAGGACGAAGCCAGTTGCGTGATCTACGGCATGCCGATGGCCATCGTCAAAGCCGAGCTCGCCGACGCGGTGTACAGCCTCGATGACATTGGCAAGCACCTGGTCGAGGCCTGTATCTGATGGATGTTCTAAGCCTGATCGGCATCATCATGGCCTTCGTCGCCATCATCGGCGGCAACTACCTCGAAGGCGGTCATCTCGGCGCCCTGGCCAACGGCCCGGCAGCGCTGATCGTGCTGGGCGGCACCATTGGCGCCGCGCTGTTGCAATCGCCGATGAGTGCCTTCAAGCGTGCGATGCAGATCCTTGCCTGGATCCTGTTCCCGCCTCGCGTTGACCTGGCCGGTGGCATCGACCGCGTGGTGAACTGGAGCCTGACCGCCCGCAAGGAAGGCCTGCTGGGCCTTGAAGGTATCGCCGACGCCGAGCCCGACAACTACGCGCGCAAAGGCCTGCAACTGCTGGTCGACGGTGCCGAGCCGGAAGCGATCCGCAGCATTCTGGAAGTGGATTTCTACACCCAGGAGAGCCGCGATGTCGAAGCGGCCAAGGTCTTCGAAAGCATGGGCGGTTACGCGCCGACCATCGGCATCATCGGTGCGGTGATGGGCCTGATTCACGTCATGGGCAACCTGGGTGATCCGTCGCAACTGGGTAACGGCATCGCCGTGGCCTTCGTCGCCACCATCTACGGCGTGGCCAGTGCCAACCTGGTGCTGCTGCCGATTGCCGCCAAACTCAAATCCATCGCGTTGCGTCAGTCGCGTTATCGCGAAATGCTGCTGGAGGGGCTGCTGTCGATTGCCGAAGGTGAAAACCCTCGTTCCATTGAGTTGAAGCTTCAGGGCTTCATGGATTAAGGGAAAAAACTAATGGCCCGTCGTCGCCAGCAAGAAGAGCATGTAAACCATGAACGCTGGCTGGTGTCCTACGCGGACTTCATCACCCTGCTGTTCGCCTTTTTCGTGGTGATGTACTCGATCTCGTCGATCAATGAAGGCAAGTACAAGGTCATTTCCGAAGCGCTGATCGGCGTCTTCACCGATTCCGATCGTTCGCTCAAGCCGATCCCCATCGGTGACGAGCGGCCGAAGACCGTGACCCCGGCCAAGCCGCTGGTCAAGGACAGTGACCAGGTCGATGCCGGTGTCGCCGGCGCCAGCGATCCGCTCAAAAGCATCGCCGACGACATCAGTGCGGCGTTCGGTGATCTGATCAGCTCCAACCAGATGACTGTGCGCGGCAACGAGCTGTGGGTCGAGATCGAGCTCAATTCCAGCCTGTTGTTCGGCAGCGGCGACGCCATGCCCAGCGACATCGCGTTCAACATCATCGACAAGGTTGCGGCGATCCTGAAGCCATTCGACAACCCGATTCATGTCGAAGGCTTCACCGACGACCAACCGATCCGCACGGCGCAGTACCCGACCAACTGGGAACTGTCTTCGGCCCGCTCGGCCAGCATCGTGCGCATGCTGGCGATGCAGGGCGTGAACCCTGGTCGCCTGGCGTCGGTGGGCTACGGCGAGTTTCAGCCGGTGGCCAACAATGCCACGGCTGAAGGCCGCGCACGCAACCGTCGCGTGGTGCTGGTGGTGTCGCGCAACCTCGATGTGCGTCGCAGCCTGACCGGCACCGGAACCGCCCATGCGCAACCGGATGCCGCATTGAAGCGTGCTGGCACACAAACTGCACCGACCCCGGTCAAGTCGCCGGTACGAGAGAGCGCCGTCAATTCTCCGTCGCCCGCATTAATACGTTGAGCTATTTCTCGGTCGATCCGTTCGGCCGGGAGGAACAATCCGAATGAGAGTCTGGGCAGTCGCCAATCAAAAGGGTGGTGTCGGTAAAACCACTTCCTCCATCGCTTTAGCCGGTTTACTGGCGGAGGCGGGCAAGCGTGTGGTCGTGGTCGATCTCGACCCCCACGGCTCGATGACCAGCTACTTCGGCTACGACCCCGACAGCCTGGAGCACAGCAACTACGACCTGTTCCTGCACAAGGGCAACGTGCCGCAAGGTCTGCCGGGTCAATTGCTACTGTCGACCAGTGACGAACGCATTTCCCTGTTGCCGTCCAGCACCGCGCTGGCCACCCTTGAACGCCAGTCGCCGGGGCAGAGCGGTCTGGGCCTGGTGATTGCCAAGAGCCTGGCGCAACTGTGGCAGGACTACGATTACGCCGTGATCGACAGCCCGCCATTGCTCGGTGTGCTGATGGTCAATGCCTTGGCGGCGAGCCAGCAACTGGTGATCCCGGTGCAGACCGAACACCTGGCGGTCAAAGGCCTTGAGCGTATGGTCAACACCCTGGCGATGATCAACCGCTCGCGCAAACAGGCGTTGCCCTTCACCATCGTGCCGACCCTGTTTGACCGCCGCACCCAGGCCTCCCTCGGAACCTTGCGCGTGCTGCGCGACAAATTCCCCGACGAAATCTGGCAAGGCTATATCCCGGTGGACACGCGCCTGCGCGATGCCAGCCGCGCCGGTCTGACGCCTTCGCAATTCGACGGCAAGAGCCGTGGCGTTCTCGCTTACCGCGCGTTGCTCAAGCATCTGCTGGCGGCACAACTCGTTCCGCAGGTGGCGTGAGATGAATTCAATCCCTGTAGGAGCTGCCGCAGGCTGCGATCTTTTGATCCCGCTTTGCGGCGTCTTTGAAAAGATCAAGATCAAAAGATCGCAGCCTTCGGCAGCTCCTACGATGGTGTGCGCATGAATCGGCCGGTGAAGGTCACCTCGCGCCCGCAATTGGCGCTGCAGTCGTATCTGGACGCCTTGCTGCAGGACGCAACCGAGGAGTTGCCGCCAGAAGTCGAGGCGCTGCCCGAGGTTGAAGCGGCGCTGGATGAGTTCCAGGCCGCCGTGCTCGAAGAGCAGGCTCGTGATGCGCAAAAACCAGCAGTGGCTGCTGCCCCCGTCGTTGTGCCAATGGCAAAAGCACCAGTGGCCGTGATCGAAGCGCCGGCACCGGTCCTGGCGCCGGTATCGACCATCGCGCCGTTGCTGCAAACACTGGTGGCGCCTGTCGCCGAAGTGCAGCCTGCACCAGAGCCTGTGGCGCTCGAGGTGCAGCCGACTCTGGTGGCGCCGGTGGTCGAAGTGCATCTGCCACCCGCAAACACGCCGCCACCGGTACAAACCGACGGTCGTCCGTCCTGGGCTGCCGAACCCTTCGAATGCCTGCTGTTCGATGTCGCCGGGTTGACCCTGGCGGTGCCGCTGGTGTGCCTGGGCTCGATTTACTCCCTGGCCGGTCACGAGCTGACGCCGTTGTTCGGCCAGCCGGAATGGTTCCTGGGCATCCTGCCGAGTCAGGCGGGCAACCTGAAAGTGCTGGATACCGCGCGTTGGGTCATGCCCGACCGTTACCGCGACGATTTCAAGCAGGGTCTGCAATACGTGATTTCGGTGCAAGGCTACGAGTGGGGGTTGGCGGTGCATCAGGTCAGCCGCTCGTTGCGCCTGGACCCGAATGAAATCAAATGGAGAAGTCACCGAGGCCAGCGGCCATGGCTCGCCGGCACGGTGATTGAACACATGTGCGCCTTGCTTGACGTTTCCGCGCTGGCCGAGTTGATCGCCAGCGGCGGGGCAAAGCACATGGGCGGCCACAAGCCGACCCACAAAACTACATAACAGAACAACACCGCCAAGGCGGTTTCTTGAGGGGATCAGGGTATGAATGACAAGGCGACGGCGGCAAAGGGTTCCGAAGATCCGATCCTGCAATGGGTCACCTTCAAGCTGGACAACGAGACCTACGGCATCAACGTGATGCGCGTCCAGGAAGTCCTGCGCTACACCGAAATCGCCCCGGTCCCTGGTGCCCCGAGTTACGTGCTGGGCATCATCAACCTGCGCGGCAACGTCGTCACCGTGATCGACACCCGCCAGCGCTTCGGCCTGATGAATGCCGAGATCAGCGACAACACCCGTATCGTCATCATCGAAGCCGACAAGCAGGTGGTCGGGATCATGGTCGACAGCGTGGCCGAAGTGGTTTACCTGCGTCAGTCGGAAATCGAAACCGCGCCGAACGTGGGTAACGAAGAGTCCGCCAAGTTCATTCAAGGCGTGTGCAACAAGAACAACGAATTGCTCATCCTGGTCGAGCTCGACAAGATGATGAGCGAAGAAGAATGGTCGGAACTGGAGAGTATCTGATTGATTCTCGAGGTTGCGGTCATTGTCCTGTTCCTGTTCTGGGCAGGCACGCTGGCAATGTTCCTGGCGTACATTCGCAGTCAAAAGCAGATCGCCGCGCAACAGGCCAAGGGTAATGCGCTGCGTGATCAGCGCATCAAGGACCTGGGCAAGCGTGTCGACGATTACCAGAACGCTAATGTGCGCATGGGCGAAGACCTGCATGAACTGCGCGCGGTGGTCGGGCCGTTGCCGGACAAACTCGCTCAGCTGGAACAACGCGACCCCTCAAGCCTGTCGTTCGCCCAAGCAGCGCGACTGGTCGGAATGGGCGCCAGCGTCAACGAACTGACCCAGTCCTGCGGCCTGACCCAGGCTGAGGCGGAGTTGATGAGCAAGTTGCACAAGAACTGACGGCCTGTAGGAGCAGCCGGTCGACGCTCGATTGCTCGCGATGGTCGTTAACGATGACGCGAGCTTCCTGGAGAAACGCGGCGCTCATACGTCCATCGCGAGCAGGCTCGCTCCTACAGTGGTTCTATGTCGGACACAAAAACCGTGTTCACTGAGGATTAATTGTGGGAGCGAGCTTGCTCCGGGCGGCGTTCCGACGATGGCGTCTTCGAATGCGCAGCAATCTTCCCCGCGATCCGACGCATCCCTCCCTTCATCCTCAGACAGGAATTACGCGGTCGTAGTCTCCTGCCTATAGCTTTTTCAGATCCCGCTATCTTGTGATCGCAACCCGTCATCAGTAGGTTGAGCATCTTGTTCATACCTATCTCAGTGCCTGGAAGGCTTATGATCGACATTCTGCGCGGTACACCGCTGTGGGTTTATGCGGTTTTTCTGATTCTGACTTATTACGGTGTCATTGCCTGCTTCAAGAGTCATGAGTCGAAAAGGTCATTGCAAATCACGCCGGTGATATTCGTGAGCCTGTCCCTGGCTTCGCTGAATCTCTCCCAAGGTGTAGTCATTCCACTCTCGGCCTATGTAATCGGGTTATTGGGGGGATGGTTGCTGGCACTGCGCTTTTTCTCGTACAGCAATGTGCAGCGCGAAGGGGAACATCTGGTTCTGCCTGGCACGATCAAGGTGCTGATTGTGTATTGGGGCTTTTTTGCCTGGCGTTATTACCTTGGCTTTCAGGCAGCGATGTATCCGGAAATGGCCAATGAATTGCCGATGGCGGCATGGTCGGCACTGGGGGCTGGCCTTATCAATGGATTGATTGTCGGTCGCAGTCTCAAGCTTTTGCGCATTGTAGGAGCTGGCTTGCCAGCGAAGGCGGCTAAATGATCGGTGCAATATTCAAGGCCGTGGAATGGCGTACGCCCTGTAGGAGCTGTCGAGTGAAACGAGGCTGCGATCTTTTACTTTCAACACAAACTCAATAATCATCCCCGCGTTCGGTGACATCTTTCTCCACCATCACCGCTTCTGGACTCTACCCCTCGGGAAACTTGCCCTTCAGATTCCACGCAAACGCAATGATCTCGGCAATCGTGCGGTACAACTCCATCGCAACATTCTCCTGATCAGAAATTTCTTTTGCTCAAACCTGTTGAGGTGGTTCGGCAGTCTCTTGTCGTGCGCCAATGATTAAATAATCGTTAATACGTTGTTTAGCGCCAATTCTGGCGCTCGAAAACTTTTTTAAATCCATTGTTTTGAAATGCTTTTATAAAACAAAAAATTGTCATATTTGATAGTTTGATATTTGCTGGGAGGGGTATTCAATAAGCGTATCCCGTACTAAGGGATCTTTCGGCCTCGGCCTTACATCTAGGATATTCAAAATGAGCAAAGTTAACGCGATTAGAGAAATCGGCACCGTGGTAGAGTTTTCTCCTATGGAGGGTATTGGGCACGTATCAATATCAAGCATTGAGGGTGCAAGGGCTAGATTTAACCACAAACACTGGGGAGGGACGGGTTGGCCGGAAGTGGGAAAACGAGTTTCTTATATTCTTAGTCGGTTTGGAGGTGGGTCGCCCCCTGACTACCGTGCAGAATATCTTCTAGACCATCCGGAGTAAAAGTCAGTGACCAGTTGACGGGTAGCTGTTGGACACTGTGCGAAAACGCAGTCGGTATATAGGAGCATTTAAACGCTATCTGATGACTGGCGAGGATTTCAACCTGACTTAGTAGGGCGTGATATCACGCTCTACTCCCTGCGCCTCCGGATCCTGCCCCTCGGGAAACTTGCCCTTCAGATTCCACGCAAACGCAATGATCTCGGCAATCGTCAGATACAGCTCCTGTGGAATGCTGTCCCCCAGCTCCATCCGCGCCAGCAGTCTCACCAGTTCAGCGTTTTCGTAAATCGGCACTTCGCAGTCGCGGGCAATGCGCAGGATTTCTTCCGCCAGTTCTTCGTCGCCCTTGGCGGTGAGGGTGGGGGCGTGGGTGCCGTCGTATTTGAGAGCGATGGCCTGGCGTGGGGCGTTGGGGTTTTTCATGCGGTTTCGTCGACCCAGCGTTGTTCGAGGCGGGTTTGCGGGCCCTGGGGTGGTGTGCCGAGGTGGCAATCGAGGTCGCCGACGTTCAGACCCGCGGACAGCAAGCGGTCGCGTAGCCCGCTCAGGTTGCTTTCGATCAGGCTGGCGGTGTAAGGCCGTTCGGCCCAGAGCTGGCCGGATAGACTGCCCTTGATCAGCTGCGCCTGGATTTGCAGCGGCCCCAAAGGCTCCATGGCGAAGGTCAGTTCCACACGCCACAGCTGTTGTTTGGGCTCGCGTTCTTCGCGACGTTCCTTCGGCTGGTCTTTTTCGGGTGATTCTTCACGCTGGAACTTGACCTGCAAGGGCACGATGTCCTGCAGATTGCGCATCGGGATTTCCAGCTGCCAGGTGCTCATCAGTCGCCCGTCGGCGGTTACGCCGGTTTGTTCCAGGCTCGACAGCTGATGGCTTTGCAGGCGTGAAACCGCGGCGGCGGCCAGGCGCAGCAGGTGTTCGAGGTCGTTTTCACCGTCGGCGCTTTGCAACTGGCGTTCGGGCAGCGGGAAACCGCTCGGCGACGGTTTGGCACTGACCTGGCCAAGCATGCCCAGGGCATTGCGGACAAAATTCGGCATGGCCTGGGCCAGGATGTTGGCGGCGATGATCGCGCCGAGGCTGGTGTTGGCCGGCAAGCCTTGACTCAATTGCGCAACCAGTTTCAGCAGGTCGCCTTTCATGTCCGGTGCGAGTGTCGGGTTTTGCCCGGTCAGCAGTTTGCTTTCGAGGAACACGCCGCTGTTGGCCACGGCCTGGGCCAGGCCCTTGGGGGTGCTCAATTGTTGAACATCCGGCAGGACGGCGAGCAACCGGGCGGCGGCGCTGCGCAATTCAACGGATGTCTGGTCCGAGGGCGCAAGGTTTTGCAGGAGCTTGAGCAAGCCAGCGAGCGAACCCTGACGGCTTTGCTGGTCGACCAGTTGCCGGGTCACCGCCAGTTGTTCCTGGCGGCTGCTCAGCGGCACGAACTTCAAGGTCTGGGCGTCCTGTACCTGCGCGCTCAACAAGGTGCCGATGCGCAAGGGCTGCGGACTGTCGATGCTCAGGGTGCTGCCACTCAGTGCGGTATTGAGCAGGCTCACCATCGAGCGAAACACCATGGGCTGGCCAGGCACCAGGGGCAGCACTTGCGAGGTCAGCACTTTGCCCTGCAGCAGTGTGTCAATGGGCAGTTGCGCGGTGTCGAGGCGGGTGAGGGTGGCGACGCTGGAGGCGATGGCCTGTTGCACCGTCACGGCCAGACTGCCGGCCGAGGGTTGGGTGACGACCAGCGTGGTGCCCTGGGCCAGCGGTTGATTACTGGTGGTCTGGACCGTGGTCTGGCGCCCGCTGTCGAGGGTGACCTTGAGCAGCATCTGGAAAGTCTGATCCGCCTGCTTGAGCGACAAGACTTCAGCCTGTGCGGTTTGACCGACGCTGATCAGCCCCTCCACCGGCGTCAGCAACTTGAGCAATTCACCGCTGACCACCGGCGGGTGCGATGTCGCCGGGAGGGTTTGCGGTAGCGGGAGGATGTTCATTTCGCCTGTCATACGCGGTCACAACCTGAGGAAAATCCACTCTTTGGAGTAAGGCCTGGCATGTATAATGCCGCGCCGTTGTATCCAAAAATGGCGAAAACTTTGCAATTGTTTGACGCAGCTCTCTAGAACAAGACGTCATTGCATCTATGCTGCATCTCTTTAACGGCCGCGCCAGTGCCGACTTGAACCGTATAAGGCCCGTGATCCCTTGACCAGTCCTGTCCTGCAAACCGTTGCCCTTGCCTGTGAGCGAGACCTTCGGCTGCTCTTCGAAAATCTCGATTTGAGACTGGCCAGTGGCGAAATGGTACAAATCAGCGGCCCCAACGGCAGTGGCAAGACCAGCCTGCTACGCCTGCTCTCGGGGCTGATGCAGCCGACCGCCGGTCAAGTGCTGCTCAACGGCCAGCCGCTGAACGAGCAACGCTTTGAGCTGGCGCGCAACCTGCTGTGGATCGGCCACGCGGCCGGGATCAAGGATTTGCTGACGCCGGAAGAGAATCTGAGCTGGCTGTGTGCCTTGCATCATCCGGCGACCCATGAGGCGATCTGGCAGGCGCTGGCGGCGGTCGGGCTGCGCGGATTCGAGGATGTGCCTTGCCACACCCTGTCAGCCGGTCAACAGCGTCGCGTCGCCTTGGCTCGCCTGTATCTGGACAGTCCGCCACTGTGGATCCTCGATGAACCCTTTACCGCCCTCGACAAGCAGGGCGTGGCACAGCTTGAATCTCATCTGGCCGGCCACTGCGAACGCGGCGGGATGGTGGTGTTGACCACTCATCACACGCTGAGCCGGATGCCGGCCGGTTATCGCGACATCGATCTGGGGAGCTGGGCCGTATGAGTGTTTTCGGCCTGCTGGTCGCCCGCGAGGCTCGTCTGCTGTTCCGTCGTCCGGCGGAACTGGCCAATCCACTGGTGTTCTTTGCCATCGTCGTTTCCCTGTTCCCGCTGGCGGTCGGTCCCGAGTCTCAATTGTTGCAAACCTTGTCTCCGGGACTGGTCTGGGTCGCAGCGCTTTTATCGGTCCTGCTCTCGCTGGACGGGCTTTTCCGCAGTGATTTCGAGGATGGATCGCTCGAGCAGTGGGTCCTTTCGCCGCACCCCCTGGCTCTTCTGGTTTTGGCCAAAGTGCTGGCACACTGGGCTTTTTCCGGCCTGGCACTGGTTTTGCTCGCACCCTTGCTGGCGCTGATGCTCGGTTTGCCTGCCGCCTGTCTGCCAGTGTTGCTGCTTTCGTTGCTGCTCGGTACACCAGTACTAAGCCTGCTCGGTGCGGTGGGTGCGGCACTGACCGTGGGCTTGAAACGCGGTGGCCTGTTACTGGCACTGCTGATTCTGCCGCTGTACATCCCGGTATTGATCCTTGGCAGTGGCGCCTTGCAGGCTGCCTTGCAGGGAATGCCGGCGACCGGTTATCTGTTGTGGCTTGGCAGCCTGAGCGCCCTGGCGATAACCCTGACACCTTTTGCAATAGCTGCTGGCCTGAAGATCAGCGTCGGCGAATAATGAGATCTGGTTAAAAAATGACCACTCTTTTAAAAAAAAAAGCAGGCCCTGGCTCTTCATAGTAAAGAGCAACCGTGACGGAAACAGAGTATGAACTGGACGTGGTTTCACAAACTCGGCTCGCCCAAATGGTTTTACGGCATCAGCGGCAAAATGTTGCCCTGGCTGAGCGTCGCGGCGTTGTTGCTGATCAGCGTTGGCGTGGTCTGGGGCCTGGCCTTCGCGCCGCCGGACTATCAGCAGGGCAACAGCTTTCGCATCATCTATATCCACGTCCCGGCCGCCATGCTGGCGCAGTCCATCTACGTGATGCTGGCCGTGTGCGGCATCGTCGGCCTCGTGTGGAAGATGAAACTGGCCGACGTCGCCTTGCAATGCGCGGCGCCCATTGGCGCCTGGATGACCGCGGTGGCGCTGGTCACCGGGGCGATCTGGGGCAAACCGACCTGGGGCTCATGGTGGGTCTGGGATGCACGCCTAACGTCCATGTTGATTCTGCTGTTCCTGTACTTCGGTCTCATTGCGTTGGGCAACGCGATCAGCAATCGTGACAGCGCGGCCAAGGCCTGCGCGGTGCTGGCGATCGTCGGCGTGATCAACATCCCGATCATCAAGTACTCGGTGGAGTGGTGGAACACCCTGCACCAGGGTGCGACCTTCACCCTCACCGAAAAACCGGCGATGCCCGCCGAGATGTGGCTGCCATTGCTGCTGACGGCGCTGGGTTTCTACTGTTTCTTCGGCGCGGTCCTGCTGCTGCGCATGCGTCTTGAAGTGCTCAAGCGCGAAGCCCGGGCCAGTTGGGTCAAAACCGAAGTGGAAAACAGCCTGGAGGTCGCTCGATGAGTTTTGCTTCATTCGGCGACTTTCTCGCCATGGGTCATCATGGCCTGTATGTCTGGTCAGCCTATGGCATCTGCCTGGCGGTATTGGCCCTCAACGTGGCGGCGCCGATCCTGGCCCGCAAGCGGTATCTGCAACAAGAGGCGCGTCGTCTGCGCCGGGAGAACGGCCAGTGAATCCGCTGCGCAAAAAGCGTCTTGTCATCATTCTCGCGATCCTCGCAGGCCTTGGCTTGGCCGTTTGGGCCGCATTGGGTGCTTTGCAACAGAACATCAATCTGTTCTACACACCGACCCAGATCGCCAACGGCGAAGCCCCGCAAGGCACGCGCATTCGTGCTGGCGGCATGGTCGAGAAGGGCTCGCTGGAGCGTTCCGGTGATTCCCTGGACGTGAAGTTTGTCGTCACCGACTTCAACAAGTCCGTGACCATCACTTATCGCGGCATCCTGCCGGACCTGTTCCGTGAAGGGCAGGGCATCGTCGCCCTGGGCAAGCTCAATGCCGATGGCGTGGTAGTGGCCGATGAAGTGCTGGCCAAACACGATGAGAAGTACATGCCGCCGGAAGTGACCAAGGCGTTGAAAGACAGCGGTCAATCGGCTCCAACGCCCGCGAAGGAGGGTTGATCCATGACATCCGGCATCTTTATTCCCGAGCTTGGCCACCTGGCGATGATCCTGGCCCTTTGCTTCGCCCTGGCCCAGGCGGTGGTGCCATTGCTCGGTGCCTGGCGCGGTGATCGCCTGTGGATGAGCCTGGCCCAGCCGGCGGCGTGGGGGCAATTCACCTTTCTGCTGTTTGCCTTCGGTTGCCTGACCTACGCCTTCATGGCGGACGATTTCTCCGTGGCCTATGTGGCCAACAACTCCAACAGCGCGTTGCCGTGGTACTACAAGTTCAGCGCCGTGTGGGGTGCCCACGAAGGTTCCTTGTTGTTGTGGGCCTTGATTCTCGGCGGCTGGACCTTCGCGGTGTCGGTGTTTTCCCGGCAGTTGCCGCAGGTCATGCTGGCCCGCGTGCTGGCGGTGATGGGCATGATCAGCACCGGTTTCCTGCTGTTCCTGATCATGACCTCCAACCCGTTCAAGCGCATCCTGCCGCAAATGCCCACCGACGGTGCCGACCTCAACCCGCTGCTGCAAGACATCGGTCTGATCGTTCACCCGCCGATGCTGTACATGGGCTACGTCGGTTTCTCGGTGGCCTTCGCCTTCGCCATCGCCGCGCTGATGGGCGGTCGCCTGGATGCTGCCTGGGCGCGCTGGTCGCGTCCGTGGACCATCGTTGCCTGGGCGTTCCTCGGTATCGGCATTACCCTGGGTTCGTGGTGGGCGTACTACGAACTCGGCTGGGGCGGCTGGTGGTTCTGGGACCCGGTGGAAAACGCCTCGTTCATGCCATGGCTGGTGGGCACCGCGCTGATTCACTCGCTGGCGGTCACGGAAAAACGTGGCGTGTTCAAGAGCTGGACCGTGTTGCTGGCCATCGCCGCATTCTCCTTGAGCCTGCTCGGTACCTTCCTCGTGCGTTCCGGTGTGCTGACCTCGGTGCACGCCTTTGCGTCCGATCCGGAGCGCGGCGTGTTCATCCTGATTTTCTTGCTGTTCGTGGTCGGTGGTTCGCTGACGCTGTTCGCCCTGCGCGCGCCGGTGGTCAAGAGCCAGGTGGGCTTCAACCTCTGGTCCCGGGAAACCCTGTTGTTGGGCAACAACCTGGTGCTGGTGGTGGCGGCGTCGATGATCCTGCTCGGCACTTTGTACCCGCTGATTCTGGACGCCATGACCGGCGCCAAGCTGTCGGTCGGCCCGCCGTACTTCAACGCGCTGTTCATTCCGTTGATGGCGTTGTTGATGGTGGTGATGGCGGTCGGTGTGATCGTGCGCTGGAAAGACACCCCGGTGAAATGGCTGGTGAACATGCTGACGCCGATTTTGCTGGGCAGTGCCGCTTTGGCCGTGGTGGCCGGCGTCGCGTACGGCGATTTCAACTGGGCAGTGCTCGCGACCTTCATGCTCGCGGCCTGGGTGTTGCTGGCCGGTGTGCGTGACATCATCGACAAGACTCGCCACAAGGGCCTGATCAAGGGCCTGCCGACCCTGACCCGCAGTTACTGGGGCATGCAGGTCGCGCACCTGGGCATTGCCGTGTGTGCGCTGGGTGTCGTGCTGTCGAGCCAGAACAGTGCCGAGCGTGACCTGCGCCTGGCGCCGGGCGAGTCCATGGACCTGGCCGGCTACCACTTCATCTTCGAAGGCGCCAAACACTTTGAAGGCCCGAACTTCACGTCCGACAAGGGTACCGTCCGGGTGATCCGCAACGGTAAGGAAGTCAGTGTGCTGCACCCGGAAAAACGCCTCTATACCGTGCAGAACTCGGTGATGACTGAAGCGGGCATCGACGCCGGTTTCACCCGCGACCTCTACGTCGCCCTCGGTGAACCCTTGGGTAACGGTGCCTGGGCTGTGCGCGTGCACGTCAAACCGTTCGTGCGCTGGATCTGGTTCGGTGGTTTGCTGACTGGCTTCGGCGGGTTGCTGGCGGCGCTGGATCGGCGATATCGGGTCAAGGTCAAAAGCCGCGTGCGCGAAGCACTGGGCATGTCGGGAGCCACTGCATGAAGCGTTGGTTGATGTTGTTGCCACTGGCGATTTTTCTGGTGGTCGCTGTATTCCTTTACCGTGGGTTGTACCTGGATCCGGCCGAGTTGCCTTCGGCCATGATCAACAAGCCGTTCCCGGAGTTTTCCCTGCCGACAGTGCAGGGCGACAAGTCCCTGACCCGCACTGACATTCTCGGCAAACCAGCGCTGGTCAACGTCTGGGGCACCTGGTGCATTTCCTGCCGGGTCGAGCACCCGGTGTTGAACAAGCTGGCCCAGCAAGGCGTGACGATCTACGGCATCAACTACAAGGACGTCAACGCCGATGCCTTGAAGTGGCTGACGGATTTCCACAACCCGTATGTACTGGACATTCGTGACGACGAAGGCTCGCTGGGCCTGAATCTCGGTGTCTACGGCGCACCGGAAACCTTCTTCATCGACGCCAAGGGCATCATCCGCGACAAGTTCGTCGGTGTGATCGACGAACAGGTCTGGCGCGAAAAACTGGCGGTCAAATACCAGGCGCTGGTCGACGAGGCCAAGCCATGAAGCGCTGGATCGCTGCCGCTGTTCTGGGATTGAGCCTGGCGGGCGTGGCCCACGCGGCCATCGACACCTACGAGTTCGCCAAGGAAGAAGATCGCGAGCGTTTCCGCGAACTGACCAAGGAGCTGCGTTGCCCCAAGTGTCAGAACCAGGACATCGCCGATTCCAACGCACCAATTGCCGCCGACCTGCGCAAAGAGATTTTCCGCATGCTCGGCGAGGGCAAGGACAACCAGCAGATCATCGATTTCATGGTCGATCGCTACGGTGATTTCGTCCGCTACAAACCTGCGCTGAACGCCAAGACTGCCTTGCTCTGGTTCGGCCCCGCCGGCCTGTTGCTGGGCGGTGTCGTGATCATCGCGGTGATCGTCCGCCGTCGTCGCGTGCAACGCGCCGGCACCCCGGGCTCGCTGTCTGCCGAGGAGCGTTCGCGCCTCGACCACCTGTTGGATAAAACCAAGAATGATTGATTTCTGGCTCGCTGCAGGTCTGCTGCTTCTGGTGGCCCTGAGTTTTCTGTTGATCCCGGTGCTGCGCAGCCGTCGCGCCCAGCGTGAAGAGGATCGTACTGCCCTGAACGTCGCGCTTTATCAGGAGCGCGTGGCTGAGTTGCAGACTCAGCAGGAAGAGGGCGTGCTCGATGCGGCGCAAATGGACGCCGGTCGCGCCGAAGCGGCCCGTGAGTTGCTGGCGGACACCGAAGGTGTCGAAGCGCCGCGGGTGTCGCGTCTGGGCAAACCCTTGCCATTGCTGGCGGCCGTTCTGGTACCGGTGCTGGGCCTGGGGCTGTACCTGCATTACGGCGCCAGTGACAAGGTTGAGCTGACCCGCGAGTTCGCGCAGGCACCGCAATCGATGGAAGAGATGACCAAACGCCTGGAGCGCACGGTTGCCGCTCAACCGGACTCCGCCGAAGGCACGTACTTCCTCGGTCGTACCTACATGGCTCAGGATCGCCCGGCGGACGCGGCGAAGATGTTCGAGCGCACGGTGAACCTGGCCGGTCGTCAGCCGGAACTGCTCGGCCAATGGGCCCAGGCCCAGTACTTCGCCGATGGCAAGAAGTGGTCGGACAAGGTCCAGGCTCTGACCGACGAAGCGCTCAAGGCTGATCCGAAGGAAGTCACCAGCCTCGGCCTGCTCGGCATCGCTGCGTTTGAAGGCGAGCGCTATCAGGAGGCTATCGACTATTGGAATCGCCTGCTGGCGCAACTGCCGCCGCAAGACAGATCCCGCGAGGCGTTGCAAGGCGGGATTACCCGGGCCACGGAGAAGCTGGTGGCCAGTGGCGGCAAGGTTGCGCAGGCACCGGCGGCCAAGGCCTCGGCACTGCTCAAGGTCAGTGTCGATCTGGCCGCGGACCTCAAGGCCAAAGTCCAGCCTGGCGACAGCGTGTTCATCTTCGCCCGTGCGATCTCCGGTCCTCCGGCCCCGCTGGCGGTCAAGCGCTTGACCGTGGCCGACCTGCCGGTGACCGTCGAACTGGGCGATGCCGACGCAATGATGCCGCAATTGAAACTGTCGAACTTCCCTGAAGTCCAACTGGTGGCGCGCATTTCCCGTGCCGGCAAACCCACTGCCGGCGAATGGATCGGTCGCAGCCAGCCCCTGGCCAGCAGCACCACCGCGCCGCAAACACTGACCATCGACAGCCCGGACAAATAACAGGAAAACGCAATCATGACCGCATTCGCTCGTATCACCCTGCTCAGCGTCGTTATGGGGTTAAGCGCTTGTGCGGTCCAGCAACCAACGGAACAACAGGCACCACCACCGTTCCCGCCGTCGCAGCCCAGCCCCACGCCATCGACTTCGCCTGTACCGAGCAAACCGAGCATCCCGGCCAAACCCTCCAAGCCGTTGCCACGCACTTCTGCGAGCTTCGCGCCACCACCCGGGGGCAACAGCCATTGGGATCCGAAGCTTGGTGTGTATGTGCTCGATGACCAGCCCAATACCTTTTATCGCCAGCGTACCTATTACCGTTGGGATAACGGCTGGAGCCGGTCGATCAGTCCGAAGGGGCCGTGGGAGGAGACGGATATCCACGGTGTGCCGGGTGGCCTGGGGCGGCAATTCGGGCAGTAGCGAATAAGGCGATCTTCGGGTCGCCTTTTTTGGGCCTGTTGAATAATCCGGTTCAACCCCAATCCCTGTAGGAGCTGGCTTGTCGGGTCGCCGCATCGCAGCGAAGGCGGCCTGATAGCCGACCAATTTCCTTCGAATGTACCCAGCCCGACTGTAGGAGCTGCCGAAGGCTCGGTCCGCGCTCGGGCGATCTTTTGATCTTGTTTGTCAGCAATAAAGCCAAAAGATCGCAGCCTCGTTGCACTCGACAGCTCCTACGGGGAAATGCGCACGCATGAAGAACCAGGTCGGCCGGTAGGCCGCCTCGGGCTGCACCTGCGCCGTGAGCTGTGCGGCCTGGACATTTTCAGCGTGTTCCGCGATCTGGTGGAAAACCCGCTGGTGCAGTTGGTGTCGGTGATGGACCGCTCGCCGGGTCAGCGCCAGTCAGTACTGGAATCCAAGTACCGTGAGTACTTACCGGGAGCACGGCGTGAATGTGTCGATGGGCACACCGAACATCGTGCGCGGCGAGTCACACTCGGGTAACGTGGCCGCCGCAGATCAGACCGCATCGGGTCTGCCGAAGGTCCAGCAAGTATGGCGACAAGCAACGAGGGTGTTTTGATGTCAGGCAGGTTGATCTATCTCATCGGGCCTTCAGGTTCGGGCAAGGACAGCCTGCTGGATGCTGCGCGAACGCGGTTGGCCGAACGCGGCTGCCGCATTGTGCGGCGGGTCATCACTCGCTCGGCCGAAGCCGTGGGCGAGGCGGCGCTGGGTGTCAGTGCGCAGCAATTCGCCGATATGGAGGCCAAGGGCGCATTTGCCTTGAGCTGGCACGCCAATGGGTTGTCCTATGGCATCCCGCGGGAAATCGACGATTGGCTAGCCGCCGGGCAGGACGTACTGGTCAATGGCTCTCGGGGGCATTTGCAGAACACGCGCTCGCGCTATCCGAACGTGTTAGTGCTGTTGTTGACTGTGGATCAAGCAGTACTGCGCCATCGCTTGCTGGAGCGTGGGCGGGAATCGCTGACCGAGATCAATCAGCGGTTGGCACGCAATGCCCGGTTCAGCGAGCAACTGCTGGCGCAAGACTCGACCGTGCACCTGCTCGACAACTCCGGACAACTTGAGCAAACGGTCGAACGGTTGCTGGCCTGCTTTGACGAGCAACCTCCATGTGTCTGACATTGCCGGGAACGAACGACGATGAATTACCTGTGTACGCGCTTAATGTAGGAGCTGGCGCAGCCTGCGATCTTTTGATCTTGATTGAGGGGCTGAAACTTACTTCATCAACAACCCCTGCACATACTCCACGAACGCCCGAGCCTTGGCGCTGGCCATTCTGCCTGTGGGGAACACCGCCCACAGGTCCAGGTCCGGCAATGCCCAGTCCTTCATCGCTTCCCGGACCGAGCCGTCGGCCAGTTCCGGTGCGAACATCCATTGCGAGGCCATGGTCAGGCCTTGATGAGCCAGCACGGCTTCACGCAGGCCTTCGGCGGCGTTGACGCGGATCCGGCCGCTGATGTTCACCGACTGCTCCTCGCCGGCCTTGTCGAACCGCCAACTGGCGCCGCCGCCAAGGCTGTAGACGACTGCCTGATGCTTGCACAGGTCGTCGGGGCAGGTGGGTTCGCCATGTTTTGCGAAGTACGCTGGCGTGCCCAGCACCATGCGCCGGCATTCGGCGATTTTGCGGGCGGTCAGGGCAGAGTCGCTCAGCTCACCCATGCGCAGGGCGACATCGACGCCTTCTTCCACCAGATTGACGTTGCGATCGTCGAGCATCAGGTCGATGTTCAGCTCCGGGTTTTGCTCCAGGAAGGGGCCCAGGTGCGGAACGATGTGCAGCCGGCCGAAGGTGACCGCCGCGCAGATGCGCAGGTTGCCGGTCAGCCCGCTGGCCGCACCGCGCGCGGCGTTATCAGCCTCGTCGGCTTCTTCGATGGTGCGCTTGGCCCGTTCGAAAAAGGCCAGCCCGGCCTCGGTGGGCGTCAGGCCCCGGGTCGAACGCAGCAACAGCCGCACCGCCAGCCGCGATTCGAGTTGCGCGATGGTTTTCGACACGGCCGGCTGGCCGATGTTCAGACGCCGGGCGGCAGCGGAAAACGAGCCGGTTTCCACCACGTAGACGAAGGTTTCCATTGCAGCGAGGCGGTCCATCGGAAGTCCTTGTAGAGATCAAATGTAGCAGCGAGCCTACTCGCCCCCACAATTGATGAATGGTGTCAGTGCGAACCGCGAATTGTATCCAGCATCGCCTCAGGCTCGGGACGCTGAGTGTAATCCGGGTTGACCTCGGCGTAACGGATCACACCATCTCGGCCGATCACATAACGCCCCGGCATGGGCAGCATCACACTCTGCAAAACAACCGAGCGTCGTACTGCGAGATTTTGTGCTTGAGTAAAGATAACTCTAGGGTTATTTTTAATTGGGCCGGAGCAAGGAGGCTGGTGGTGCAGAGCAGGCTATTGATCAAGGAATTGACGGAGGCAGGTTGGACTTTGGACAGGGTCACTGGCAGCCATCACATCTTCACTCACCGATACAACCCATACACGATCCCCGTCCCCCATCCGAAAAAGGATTTGCCGATCGGGACGGTCAAGAGCATCAGGAGGCGCGCCGGACTGTACTGCCCGCCAGCCAGTTACGCAGGAGATCCATAATGCAATATCCAATCTGTATCGAATGGGGCGATGAGCACACCGCCATCGGTATCCAGATCCCCGATATTCCGGGCGCGGTAACCGCCGGGGATACCTTTGAAGATGCCTATAACGCTGCTGTCGAAATTGCCCACATCATGCTGCAAGAGATCGCGGCAGATGGAGAGACAATTCCAATGCCGACTTCAGCAGCGGTGCATCGTGGTAATCCGGAGTTCGCCGACATGGGCTGGGGAATGCTGGAGCTGGATATTTCGCCGTATATGGGCAAGACCGAGAAGGTCAATGTCACGCTGCCCGGCTATGTGATCCAGCGCATTGACCGCTATGTGCGCGAGCACAACGTCAAAAGCCGCTCCTCCTTTCTGGCGGATGCGGCGATGGAGAAGCTGGTTCGGCAATAAATCGGGGGCGCTTTCATTCGCGAGCAGGCTCGCTCCCACAAGGTTAGTGAATAACCTGCAGGAGCGGGGTTGCTCCGGGCGGCGATCCGACGAAGCTTTTAGCGATCTATGCCGTCACCAGCGAAGCCTTCTGCGAAACACTCAAGAACCGCAACAACGCCAGCAGCGGAAATGCGCTGCCGACGATCACGATCCACAACCAGCCGCCCTGTTCGTACACCGCGCTGGCCACCGAAGAGCCAAAGGCGCCGCCGATGAAGATGCTGGTCATGTACAGCGCATTCAGGCGGCTGCGGCTTTTGCCGTCGAGGGCGTACACCGCACGCTGGCCGAGGACCATGTTCATCTGCACGCAGAAGTCGAGCACCACACCGGTCACAGCCAGGCCGATGACGCTCCAGGCCGGATGGATAAACGCCGGCAGAAAACTCAGGCTGGCGAACAGCAGGGCGAGCAATGAAGCGATGCGGGTGTGACCGGCATCGGCCAGGCGTCCGGCGATAGGGGCGGCAATGGCGCCGATGGCGCCCACCAGCGCGAAAATCGCGATCTCGCTTTGCGACAAACCGTGATTGCGCGCCAGCTCCAACGGCACGGCGGTCCAGAACAGGCTGAAGGTGGCAAACATGCACCCCTGGTAAAACGCCCGCTGGCGCAGCACCGGTTGTTTGCGCAACAGCGTCCACAGCGAGCCCAGCAATTGGCCATAGGACGCACTGTGATCAGGTTCACGCTTGGGAATGGTCACGGCCAGCACGATGCTGATGGCTGCCATCAATACGGCGGCAATCACAAACATCGCCCGCCAGCCGAAGTGGTCGGCCACCACGCTGGACACCGGCCGGGCCAGCAGAATGCCGAGCAACAAACCGCCCATGATCCCGCCCACCACGCGGCCACGGGTTTCTTCCGGCGCCAGGTGCGCGGCCAGCGGAATCAGGATCTGCACCGAAACCGAACTGAACCCCACCAACAGCGAAATCAGCAAAAACACATTCGGCTGATCGGTGAACGCCGCCCCCAGCAGGCTGCCGATTGCCACCAGCGTGGTGATGATCATCAATCGGCGGTTCTCCAGCAAATCCCCCAGCGGCACCAGGAAAAACAGCCCCAGCGCATAGCCGATCTGAGTCAGGGAAACGATCAGGCTGGCCAAGGTGTCGGTCAGGCCGATGTCCGGCGCGATCAGTCCGATAATTGGCTGCGCGTAGTAGATGTTGGCGACAATGGCGCCGCAGCAGAAGGCGAACAGCAGCACCATGCCTGGGGTCATTGTCGCGGTGCCGTGGGACACCTGGGTCGCTGGGTTCATAACGGGTCTCGCTGTACGGAAAGGAATGCGCGCAGGCTAATGGGCTGACTGAAACGGCGGAAGTGGGATTGGAGTGATAGCAATCATTCCATTGCGGAATGACTGACGGACGCGTGTGTCGCCCGTCGAAGAGCCTTGCGTCAGAACTATGGAGGTGAATGATACATTCACTTATATCTTGCTCGATAGCGTGCTTATGTTCTCTCTTACTGTCTTGCCACCG
Source organism: Pseudomonas sp. GV085 (assembly GCF_003050925.1). Taxonomy (GTDB): domain Bacteria; phylum Pseudomonadota; class Gammaproteobacteria; order Pseudomonadales; family Pseudomonadaceae; genus Aquipseudomonas. The sequence goes on from NZ_QAOV01000011.1 coordinate 215,746, forward strand.
GAGGGCCGTCCCATGAATGTGAAGTTTCGTCAGCTGATTCTCCGCGCTTGTGTCGCTTCCTTGATCAGCGTATTCAGCGTTGGCCTGGTGCAGGCCGAGGATGCGCCGGGCACGCGCATCGGTGTGCGCGGCGAGATCACCGGTGTCAGCCAGGAGGTTTTGAAAGTCCATGCCAACAGTGGCGAAAACGTAGTGATCAACCTGAGCAAGGACACCAAGGTCCGCGCCGTGACCCTGGCCAACATCGAAGACATCAAGCCCGGCAGCTACATCGGCTCTGCGGCCATTCCTCAGGAAGATGGCACCCTCAAGGCCCTTGAAGTTCATGTTTTCCCGCCGGAGCTGGCCGGCAGTGGCGACGGTCATCGGCCCTTCGATCTGGTCAAGGGCAGCAGCATGACCAACGGCAGCGTCGGCGACCTGGTAGTGAGCAACGGTAGGGTGCTGACAGTCAATTACAAGGGCGGCCAACAGAAGATCCTGGTGCCGGAGGACGTACCCATCGTCAACCTGGTGCCGGCCGATCGCAGCCTGTTGAAGGTGGGCGTGAAGATCGTGACCTTTGTCACGCAGGGCGCTGATGGCACGCTCACCGCTCAATCCATCTCGGCGGGCAAGGATGGCGTGACGCCGCCGATGTAGCGGGAAGTCGCAGAACCTGTGGGAGCAAGCTCGCTCCCACGGGGGTTGCAGTGTTTCAGTCGATTACTGACCGCTGTAGATCTGGTCGAAAACCCCGCCATCATTGAAGTGGGTCTTCTGCACCGTGCGCCAGTCACCGAAGGTCTTCTCCACCGACAGGAAGTCCACTTTCGGGAAGCGGTCGGTGTACTTGGCCAGCACGGCCGGGTCGCGCGGGCGCAGGTAGTTGGCGGCAGCGATTTCCTGACCTTGCGGCGACCACAGGTATTTCAGGTATTCCTCGGCGGCGGCGCGCGTGCCTTTCTTGTCGACGGTTTTATCCACCACCGACACCGGTGGCTCGGCTTCGGCGGAAACGCTTGGGTAGATGACTTCGAACTGATCACGGCCGAACTCGCGGGCGATCATTTCCGCTTCGTTCTCGAAGGTCACCAGCACGTCGCCGATCTGGTTGGTCATGAAGGTGGTGGTAGCGGCACGGCCACCGGTGTCGAGTACCGGCGCCTGCTTGAACAGCTTGCCGACGAAGTCTTTGGCCTTGTTCTCGTCGCCGCCGTTTTTCAGCACGTAGCCCCAGGCCGAGAGGTAGGTGTAGCGACCGTTGCCGGAGGTTTTCGGGTTCGGGACGATGACCTGAACTCCGTCCTTGAGCAGGTCCGGCCAGTCTTTCAGGGCTTTCGGGTTGCCCTTGCGCACGATGAACACGGTGGCCGAAGTGAACGGCGCGCTGTTGTCGGGCAGGCGCGTGACCCAGTTGTCCGGGACCAGTTTGCCGTTGTCCGCCAGGGCGTTGATGTCGGTGGCCATGTTCATGGTGATGACATCGGCTGGCAGGCCGTCGATCACCGAGCGCGCCTGTTTGCTGGAGCCACCGAAGGACATTTGCAAGATGATGTTTTCGTTGTGCTCGGCTTGCCAGTGTTTCTGGAACGCAGTGTTGTAGTCCTTGTAGAAATCGCGCATCACGTCGTAGGAAACGTTGAGCAGGGTCGGTGCGGCCTGAGCCACGCTGGTCAGTGCCAGGCCCGCGGCCAGAAGAGAGGCGCCAAAGAGTTTTTTCACTGCGAATTCCCTGTTCTATGTAGGAGCTGCCGCAGGCTGCGATCTTTTGACTTTGTTTTTCAAGATCAAAAGATCGCAGCCTGCGGCAGCTCCTACAGGTTATTTATTAGTTATCAACGAGGTGTCGACTATAGCCGGGCTCGTTTAGTCCCTTAAAGATTAAAAAGCTCTTTGCTTATTCCAGTTTTTTGAACAATGCATTGCCACAACGGGAACAGAACGAGGCTTCTTGTTCGTGGCTGTTTTTCGCACACACCGGGCAGTCGTGCTGTATCTGGCCACCACGCATGGCCGTGGCCAGTTCGGCGGTGAAGATCCCCGTGGGCACGGCGATGATCGAGTAACCGGTGATCATCACCATCGACGAAATGACCTGGCCCAGGGCGGTCCTGGGCACGATGTCGCCATATCCGACTGTGGTCAGGGTGACGATAGCCCAGTAAATGCCCTTGGGAATGCTGGTGAAGCCACTTTGCGGGCCTTCGACCACGTACATCAGGGTGCCGAACACGATCACCAGAGTGCAGACGCTGAGCAGGAACACGAGGATTTTCTGCTTGCTGCCGCGCAGGGCATCGAGCAGGTAATGGGCTTGCTTGAGGTACGGACCGAGCTTGAGCACGCGGAAGATCCGCAGCATCCGGATCACCCGGATGATCAGCAGGTACTGGGCATCGCTGTAGTACAGCGCGAGGATGCCGGGCACGATGGCCAGCAGGTCCACCAGACCATAGAAACTGAAGGCATAGCGCAGAGGCTTGGGCGAGCAATACAGGCGCAGGATGTACTCGCCGAGGAAGATCACCGTGAAGCCCCACTCGATGTACGCAAGCACGCTGGCGTAGTTCTGGTGGACGTCATCGATGCTGTCCAGGATCACCACCACCAGGCTGGCGAGGATGATCAGCAGCAGGGTGGAGTCGAAGCGTCGCCCGGCAACGGTGTCGGTCTGGAAAATAATCACGTACAGGCGATTTCGCCACGTATCGTTGCTGTTCATGCACATCGCCTTGGCCGCAAATCAGCGCAGCCTAGGTTGATTCTCCCCGGGAGCGCAAGGCGCGCTTTCGACCGTGGCTTTGCCGAGCATTTGCACGACGCTGCGAATCAGCCAGCCGGCCAGAATGAACGGCGCGGTCAGCGTGGGCAGACCGATGGCGGCAAACACCGGCGTCAGCAACAGCGCCAGGCCAATGCCAAGCAGCGGCAGCCACGGTTGGCGACGCTGCGAGCTGAAGGCGAGGGCGGCCAGCACGGCGTTATAGCCACCGAGGCCGAGCAGTGCGGTATAGAAGTCGTGGTGCAACAGGCTCCAGCCCATGCCCGCGACAGACGCCAGCACTGCCCAGCAGAAGGCGCGGCGATCAGCGATCAGCAAACCGGCGGCAATCATCGCACCGGCCAGCGGATGACCGAGGAACATCACCTGGCCGAGGCCTTTGAGTGGCGCGACGAGCATGTTCAGCGTGCTGACTTCAATCAAGTGCGCCTCTGTCGAGGGCGTGGCGAAGCACAGCAGCAACCAGCCCAGCCCGACGAAGGGCGCGGTGTAGGCGGGCAGGCATTGGCTGAACCGGACGCGCTTGAGCCACTGCTGGGTGACCATCGCACTCAGGCCTCCGGCGGCCAGAATCAGTGGCGGCATCATCGCCGACCAGGGGAAATACAGGCTCAGCAACAGTCCGAGCAACACGCCGTTGTAGCTGAACAACCCGGCCTGACGATCGGCCTTGGCATAGTTGCGGCGTTGCGCGGTGAACAGCCCGGCGACACCGCCGAGCAAGGCGCCGCCGAGCAAGGCGGGAGCCGTGAACAAGATGGCCAGGAGGCACAGCAGGCCGCACAGCGGATTACGCTGGAGAAAGATCTGGCTGAAGCCGTTGAGCAAGGCTTCGGCCCAATCGGGGCAGTGGGTGTTGAAATGGTTGGCAGGCATTTTGAAATCGAGGGCAGTGGAAAATCAAAGGTGTTGCACAAACTCTGTGGCGAGGGAGCTTGCTCCCGCTGGGGCGCGAAGCGGCCCCGGATCCGGTGAATGCGGTTTCTCTGTGGATCCCGTCATGCCGAAAAGGCGACTGCTACGCAGTCGAGCGGGAGCAAGCTCCCTCGCCACAAATTGCGTTCGTTAGATCAATGTCTCGATACGCAAAGAGTTAGTCGACCCCGGTTGCCCAAACGGCACACCCGCAGTGATCAACAGCGTGTCGCCACGCTGCGCCATGCCCTGGGCCTGGGCAATTTCCAGTGCCGTGGAGCAGACTTCATCGACCTGACGCAGGCGGTCGTTGACTACCGAGTGCACGCCCCACGCCACACTCAGACGACGAGCGGTCTGCAGGTTCGGTGTCAGGTTGAGGATTGGCACCGTCGGCCGCTCCCGCGCCGCGCGCAGGCTCGACGCGCCGGACTCGCTGTAATTGACCAGCACCGCCACCGGCAGCACGTTGCTGATGCGGCGAATGGCGCAGCTGATCGCGTCGGAAACGGTCGCCTCGGCTTTCGGTCGGCTGACGTCGAGTTGGGTCTGATAGTCCGGACCGTTTTCCACCTGGCGGATGATCTTGCTCATCATCTGCACGGCTTCGAGCGGATATTCGCCGGAGGCGGTTTCCGCCGACAGCATCACCGCGTCCGCACCTTCGGCCACGGCGTTGGCGACATCGGTGACCTCGGCGCGGGTTGGCGCCGGTGAGAAACGCATCGACTCCAGCATCTGCGTCGCCACCACCACCGGTTTGCCGAGCTGGCGGCAGGTGCCGATGATGTTCTTCTGAATCTGCGGCACGCTTTCGGCCGGCACTTCCACACCCAGGTCACCCCGGGCGACCATGATCGCGTCGCTCAATTCGGCGATCTCGCGCAGTTGTTCGACGGCCGAAGGCTTCTCGATCTTGGCCATCAGGAATGCCTTGTCGCCGATCAGGCTGCGGGCTTCGCGGATGTCGTCGGGACGTTGCACGAACGACAGCGCCACCCAGTCCACACCGAGCTCCAGGCCGAAGGTCAAGTCGCGGCGATCCTTGGCGGTCAGCGGGCTCAGGTCGAGCACCGCTTGCGGCACGTTCACGCCTTTGCGATCCGATAGTTCGCCGCCGTTGAGCACGGTGGTGTCGATGGCGTCGGCGTACTTGGTCACTACCCGCAGGCGCAACTTGCCGTCGTCCAGCAGCAGGTCCATGCCCGGCTCCAGGGCGGCGATGATTTCCGGGTGCGGCAGGTTGACCCGGCGCTCATCGCCCGGCGTGGCATCGAGGTCCAGGCGCAAGGCCTGGCCGCGGACCAGTTGCACCTTGCCTTCGGCGAACTTGCCGACCCGCAGTTTCGGGCCTTGCAGGTCCATCAGGATGCCCAATGGATAGTTCAGCTGACGCTCGACTTCACGAATCCACTGAAAACGCTGGGCGTGGTCGGCGTGATCGCCATGGCTGAAGTTCAGGCGGAAGATGTTGACCCCGGCCAGCACCAGCTCACGGATGGTGTCGATGCCATCGGTGGCCGGGCCGAGTGTGGCGAGGATTTTGACCTTTTTATCAGGCGTCATGTTTAGTGCTCTCAAGGATCAGAATGGCGCGGAAGTCGTTGACGTTGGTACGGGTCGGCTCGGTGACGATCAGCGCGTCCAGCGCCTCGAAGTAGCCGTAACCGTTGTTGTTGTCCAACTCGTCACTGGCGCTCAGGCCCTTTACCGCAGCACGGGCGTAGCTGTCCGGGGTCATGATCGCGCCGGCGTTGTCTTCGGAGCCGTCGATGCCGTCGGTGTCACCGGCCAGCGCGTAGACGCCGGGCAGGCCCTTGAGGCTGTCGGTCAGGCTCAGCAGGAACTCGGCGTTGCGCCCGCCACGGCCGTTGCCGCGCACGGTCACTGTAGTTTCACCGCCCGAGAGAATCACGCAGGGCGCCGCCAGCGGCTGACCGTGCAGCACGATCTGTCGTGCGATGCCGGCGTGGACTTTCGCCACCTCGCGGGATTCACCTTCAAGGTCACCGAGGATCAGCGGACTGAACCCGGCCTGGCGGCATTTCACCGCCGCCGCTTCAAGGGATTGTTGCGGGCGCGCGATCAACTGGAAATGACTGCGTGCCAGGTTCGGGTCACCGGGTTTGACGGTTTCCGACTCGGGGCTTTGCAGCCAGGTGCGCACCGAAGCCGGAACCTCGATGGCGTAGCGTTTGAGGATCGCCAGCGCTTCGGCCGACGTGCTCGGGTCGGCCACGGTAGGGCCGGAGGCGATGACCGTGGCGAGGTCGCCCGGCACATCGGAAATCGCATAGGTGTAGACCGTGGCAGGCCAGCAGGCTTTGCCCAGGCGGCCGCCCTTGATCGCCGAGAGGTGCTTGCGCACGCAGTTCATCTCGCCGATGGTCGCGCCGGACTTGAGCAGGGCTTTGTTGATCGACTGCTTGTCGGCCAGGGTGATGCCGACCGCCGGCAGGGCCAGCAGGGCAGAGCCACCGCCGGAGAGCAGGAAGATCACGCGGTCGGATTCGTTCAGGTCGCTGACCAGTTCCAGCACACGCTTGGCCACGGCCAGGCCGGCAGCATCCGGTACCGGGTGCGCGGCTTCGACCACTTCGATTTTTTCGCAAGGGGCGCCGTGACCGTAGCGGGTCACCACCAGGCCGGACACTTCACCCTGCCAGCAGCGCTCAACCACTTGGGCCATGGCGGCGGCGGCTTTGCCTGCACCAATGACGATCACGCGACCGCTGCGGTCGGCAGGCAGATGGGCTTCGAGGACTTGTTGCGGATGCGCCGCGTCGATGGCTGTGGCAAACAGCTCGCGCAGCAATTGTTGCGGATCGACCGACATGGCGGGCTCCCGGAATTCTTGTTATTGGAGAACGGCTAGAACCCCTGTGGGAGCTAGCCTGCTAGCGATTCAGGCACTGAGGTCTATCAGACACACCGCGTCGATTTCATCGCTGGCAGGCTAGCTCCCACAGGTTTTGCGGCAGGGGCTTACTTCTTGTCGCGAATCGAGAAGTTCGCCATGTGTTCCAGGCCCTTGATCAGCGCCGAGTGGTCCCAGTTGCTGCCACCAATGGCCGCGCAGGTGCTGAACACTTGCTGGGTGTTGGCGGTGTTCGGCAGGTTGATGTTCAGCTCCTTGGCGCCTTGCAGGGCCAGGTTCAGGTCCTTCTGGTGCAGGCTGATGCGGAAGCCCGGATCGAAGGTGCCCTTGATCATGCGCTCGCCGTGCACTTCGAGGATCTTGGAGGACGCGAAACCGCCCATCAGTGCTTCACGCACCTTGGCCGGATCGGCACCGTTTTTCGAAGCGAACAGCAGGGCTTCAGCCACGGCCTGGATGTTCAGGGCCACGATGATCTGGTTGGCCACCTTGGCGGTCTGACCGTCGCCGTTGCCACCGACCAGGGTGATGTTCTTGCCCATGGCCTGGAACAGCGGCAGGGCGCGTTCGAAGGCGTCGGCATCGCCGCCAACCATGATGCTCAGGGTCGCCGCCTTGGCGCCGACCTCACCGCCGGATACCGGGGCGTCGAGGTATTGCGCGCCGTTTTCGTTGATCCTGGCCGCGAAAGCCTTGGTGGCGGTCGGCGAGATCGAACTCATGTCGATCACCACTTTGCCTTTGCTCACGCCCGCAGCGATGCCGTCGGCACGGAACAGCACGTCATCGACCTGCGGGGTATCCGGAACCATGACGATGATGAATTCAGCTTCCTCGGCGACTTGCTTCGGGTTCGCCAGGGCAACGGCACCGCCGGCAATCAGGTCGGCAGGGGCTGCGTCGTGGTGCGCCGACAGGAACAGGCTGTGACCGGCTTTCTGCAGGTTCGCCGCCATTGGGTGGCCCATGATGCCGGTGCCGATAAATCCGATTTTAGCCATGAGAAAATCCTCTTGTTTTTGTGCTTTCTGTAGGAGCGAGCTTGCTCGCGAAGGGGTGTCAATCGACACCGGTGTGGCTGACACACCATCGCGAGCAAGCTCGCTCCTACACAGGGTTCAGTGTTAGATCACGTTGTGGGTTTTCAACCAGCCCAAACCCGCTTCAGTGGTGGTCAGCGGCTTGTATTCGCAACCGACCCAGCCCTGATAGCCGATGCGGTCCAGGTGTTCGAACAGGAAGCGGTAGTTGATTTCACCGGTACCTGGTTCGTTGCGCCCCGGGTTGTCAGCGAGCTGCACATGATTGATTTCGCCCAGGTGCGATTGCAGGGTGCGGGCCAAATCGCCTTCCATGATTTGCATGTGATAGATGTCGTATTGCAGGAACAGGTTGGCGCTGCCGACCTGCTCGCGAATCGACAGGGCTTGCGCCGTGTTGTTCAGGTAGAAGCCTGGAATGTCACGGGTGTTGATCGCTTCCATCACCAGCTTGATACCCGCCGCTTGCAGCTTGTCGGCGGCGTACTTGAGGTTGGCGACGAAGGTCTTCTCCACGGTGGCATCGTCAACGCCCTGCGGACGAATACCGGCCAGGCAGTTGACCTGGGTGTTGCCCAGCACTTGCGCGTAAGCGATGGCCAGGTCGACACCGGCACGGAACTCTTCAACCCGGTCCGGCAGGCACGCGATACCGCGCTCACCCTTGGCCCAGTCACCGGCCGGCAGGTTGAACAACACTTGGGTCAGACCGTTGGCGTCGAGCTTGGCCTTGATTTCGGCGGAGCTGAAGTCGTACGGGAACAGGTATTCGACACCACTGAAGCCGGCATTGGCGGCCGCTTCGAAACGGGCGAGAAAGTCCTGTTCGGTGAACAGCATGGACAGGTTGGCTGCGAAACGCGGCATGGTGGTCTCCCGTTGAAAATTAATGATGATGGCTATCTGTAGGAGCTGCCGCAGGCTGCGATCTTCTGATCTTGATCTTCAAAATCAAAGATCAAAAGATCGCAGCCTGCGGCAGCTCCTACACAGGGGCATCAAGCCATAGCGGATCAGTCGAGCAACGAAATCGCAGTCGGTGCGTCGTCGCCGACCAGCGCCAGGTCTTCGAATTCGTTGACGGCGTTGATCTCGGTACCCATGGAAATGTTGGTCACGCGCTCCAGGATGATCTCGACGATCACCGGAACCTTGAACTCTTCGATCAGCTCCTGGGCCTTGCGCAGGGCAGGCTGGATCTGGGCCGGTTCAAACACGCGCAGTGCCTTGCAGCCGAGGCCTTCGGCAACTGCGACGTGGTCGACACCATAGCCGTTGAGTTCCGGCGCGTTCAGGTTGTCGAAGGACAGCTGCACGCAGTAGTCCATGTCGAAACCGCGTTGTGCCTGACGGATCAGACCCAGGTACGAGTTGTTCACCACAACATGAATGTACGGCAGCTTGAACTGCGCACCCACGGCCAGTTCTTCGATCATGAACTGGAAGTCATAGTCCCCCGACAGGGCCACGACTTTACGGTTCGGATCAGCCTTGACCACGCCCAGTGCTGCCGGAATGGTCCAGCCCAGAGGGCCAGCCTGACCGCAGTTGATCCAGTGACGCGGCTTGTAGACGTGCAGGAACTGCGCGCCGGCAATCTGCGACAGACCGATGGTGCTGACGTAGCAGGTGTCTTTGCCGAACACCTGGTTCATCTCTTCGTAAACCCGTTGCGGCTTGACCGGCACATTGTCGAAGTGAGTCTTGCGCTGCAGGCTGGCCTTGCGCTGCTGGCAGTCTTGCAGCCAGGCGCTGCGGTTCTTCAACTTGCCGGCGGCTTGCCATTCGCGAGCGACTTCGATGAACACGGTCAGCGCGGCAGCGGCGTCGGAAACGATGCCCAGGTCCGGGGTGAACACGCGGCCGATCTGGGTCGGTTCGATATCGACGTGAATGAACTTGCGGCCTTCGGTGTACACGTCAACGGAACCGGTGTGGCGGTTGGCCCAACGGTTGCCTACGCCCAGAACCACGTCGGATTTCAGCATGGTCGCGTTGCCGTAGCGGTGCGAAGTCTGCAGACCAACCATGCCCACCATCAGCGGGTGATCGTCCGGGATGGTGCCCCAGCCCATCAGGGTCGGGATAACCGGAATACCGGTCAGCTCGGCGAACTCCACCAGCAGATCGCTGGCATCGGCGTTGATGATGCCGCCACCGGCCACCAGCAATGGGCGCTCGGCCTGATCCAGCATGGCCAAGGCTTTTTCAACCTGGACGCGGGTAGCGCTCGGCTTGGCCAATGGCAGTGGCTGGTAGGCGTCGATGTCGAATTCGATCTCGGCCATCTGCACATCGAACGGCAAGTCGATCAGCACCGGGCCTGGACGGCCGGAGCGCATTTCATAGAAAGCTTTCTGGAACGCGTAAGGCACCTGGCCCGGTTCCATGACGGTGGTCGACCATTTGGTGACTGGCTTGACGATGGTGGTGATATCGACAGCCTGGAAGTCTTCCTTGTGCATACGGGCGCGGGGTGCCTGGCCTGTGATGCAGAGGATTGGAATCGAGTCGGCCGAGGCGCTGTAGAGCCCGGTGACCATGTCAGTACCGGCAGGGCCGGAAGTGCCGATGCACACGCCGATGTTGCCGGCCTTGGTGCGGGTGTAGCCCTCGGCCATGTGCGAGGCGCCTTCAACGTGGCGAGCGAGTACGTGATCGATGCCGCCGACCTTTTGCAGGGCGGAGTACAGCGGGTTGATGGCGGCACCCGGGATGCCAAAAGCGGTATCGACCCCTTCACGGCGCATCACCAGAACGGCGGCTTCGATTGCTCTCATTTTGCTCATGGTTTTGTGCCTCTTTACGTTTTGTAATTGTATACAAGTGGCTTTGCGCAGAGTGTATTCACGGCGGACGGCGCAGGTCAATCCATTTTCTCAAGCGGCCGTTTCATTCGTCGGAAGCCCTTTCTACTGTGGCTTTTCGTCGCATGTGGCGCTTTTCGAGAATTATTGTATACAAAAAAATAGTTCATTGTGTTCTATTTATTGCATCGGGCTGCCGCGCAGCCCAACGACTTTCCGAAAAACAAAATGAGGACGGCACCATGAGCGCTTTAACCTTGAAAGTCGCAGTCAACCTGGTCAACGAGGCCATCACCGCAGGGCGTGCAATCTCTGCGGCGCCCTTGACCATTGCGGTACTGGACGCCGGCGGGCATCTGATCGCCTTGCAACGCGAAGACGGCGCCAGCCTGCTGCGCCCGCACGTCGCCATCGGCAAAGCCTGGGGCGCCATCGCGCTGGGCAAGGGTTCACGCCTGCTGGCGCTGGACGCCCAGCAACGCCCGGCATTTATCGCCGCGTTGAACAGCCTGGGGCAGGGCAGCGTCGTGCCGGCACCGGGTGGTGTGCTGGTTCGCGATCAGGACAGGAATGTACTGGGGGCGGTGGGGATCAGCGGCGATCTGTCGGATGTCGACGAGCAGTGCGCGATCAATGCGATCGAGGCGTTGGGGTTGGTGGCGGATGCTGGGGTGGCGGCTTGATCTTCGCTGATTGAATTACCGCTTCCGTCGGAACGCCGCCCGGAGCAAGCGCGCTCCCACATTGGATTTTTTGCGTACACAAATTTTGTGAACGACAGCGATCAAGTGTGGGAGCGGGCTTGCTCGCGAAGGCAATCTCCCAGATACATCCAGCTAAAGGTCTGCCCCACAATCCTGTAGTCGCTGAACTAGCCTTTCCATGACTTCAACATGAGAGAGGGCAAGGGAATGCCTGAGCTGTCAGCATCACACCGCCTGCGCATCGGCCGCTACGCCGAGCAAAACCGCATTTACCTACTGACTGCCAATACCCTGAAACGAGAACCTGTTTTCAGGGATTACACCCTTGGCAGACTGGTTGTTCATCAATTCAGGCAAGCACAGGATGACGGCTTTGCCGAGTCGTTGGCCTGGGTGGTCATGCCCGATCATTTTCACTGGCTGATTCAATTGCAAAGAGGATCGTTAGCGCAACTGATGTGTCAGGCGAAATCCTTGAGTACTCGTGCAGTCAATAAGGCAACTGGCAGAGCGGGGAGTCTCTGGCAGCAGAGTTTTCATGACCATGCGCTGAGAAAAGAAGAGGATCTGGTAAAGCTGGCACGATATGTTGTGGCAAACCCATTGCGGGCTGGGCTGGTCGAGAAGCTTGGTGACTATCCGTTGTGGGATGCCATTTGGGTTTGACCGGCAGACCGAGTTGTCTCCATTCGCGAGCAAGCCCGCTCCCACACTTGATCGCAATTCTTCTGGCGAGACTCGTTCCAATGTGGGAGCGGGCTTGCTCGCGAATAGCCTTGATGCGGTCTACCGCTCAGCCTCACACCCCTTCAGCACCAACCGGATAATCGTCTGCGCCGCCGCTTCGTAATCTTCTTCATCCAGCCGGGCTTTGCCGGTGATGGCGGTGATCTGCCAGTCGAAGTCGGCGTAGGTCTGGGTCGCGGCCCAGATGCTGAACATCAGGTGGTTGGGGTCGATGGGGGCGATTTGCCCGCGGTCGATCCAGGTCTGGATACACTCGATGTTGTGTTTTGCCTGGCCGTTGAGCTGTTCGACCAGATCGGTGCTCAAGTGGGGCGCGCCGTGCATGATTTCGCTGGCGAACACCTTGGACGCGAAAGGCAGGTCGCGGGAGATGCGGATTTTCGAGCGAATGTAGCCGCTGAGCACTTCTCCGGGTTCGCCGTCCGGATTGAACGGTGTCGACGCCTGCAGGATGGGCTCGATGATGCTTTCCAGGACCTCGCGGTAGAGGTTTTCCTTGGATTTGAAGTAGTAGTAGACGTTGGGCTTGGGCAATCCGGCCTTGGCTGCGATGTCGCTGGTTTTGGTCGCAGCGAAGCCTTTGTCGGCGAATTCCTCACTGGCGGCACGCAGGATCAGTTGTTTGTTGCGCTCGCGGATAGTGCTCATAAACCGGGTGATTCCTTGCCTGTTCTGGCGGTTGCGCATGGTATCACCGGCCTCGCGCGACGCTCAAGAATGCACCGAGACCCGTTATGCCGCGCTATGCTGCTGCGCATTCATTGCAGAAGGAAACCCGATTCATGGCAGGAAGCAGTTTGCTGGTGCTGATTGACGACATCGCCGCCGTGCTGGACGACGTGTCATTGATGACCCAAATGGCCGCCAAGAAAACGGCTGGCGTACTCGGTGACGACCTGGCACTCAACGCCCAGCAAGTCAGCGGCGTGCGTGCCGAGCGGGAAATCCCGGTGGTCTGGGCGGTCGCCAAGGGTTCGTTCATCAATAAATTGATCCTGGTGCCGTCGGCGCTGGCCATCAGTGCGTTCATTGCGTGGCTGGTCACCCCGTTGTTGATGGTCGGTGGTGCCTATCTGTGCTTCGAAGGCTTCGAAAAACTCGCCCACAAGTTCCTGCACAGCAAGGCCGAAGATCAGGTCGAACATGCTGAACTGGTCGAGGCGATGGCAGACCCGGAAGTGGATCTGGTGGCGTTCGAAAAGGACAAGATCAAGGGCGCGATCCGCACCGACTTCATTCTCTCGGCGGAAATCATCGCCATCACCCTCGGCACCGTGGCCGGTGCGCCGTTGAGCCAGCAAGTCATCGTGCTGTCGGGGATCGCAATCGTCATGACCATCGGCGTCTATGGCCTGGTGGCGGGTATCGTCAAGCTGGATGACCTTGGACTCTGGTTGACTCAAAAGCCCGGGCAGATGGCGAAAAGCATCGGTGGCGCCATTTTGCGTGCTGCGCCGTACATGATGAAGAGCCTGTCGGTGATTGGCACGGCGGCGATGTTCCTGGTCGGTGGCGGCATCCTGACCCACGGTGTGCCGGTGGCGCATCACTGGATCGAAGAGGTGGGTGCGGCGGCGGGTAGCGGCGGATTTATCGTGCCGGTGTTGCTCAATGGTTTGGCGGGGATTGTCGCAGGGGCGGTGGTGTTGGTTGGCGTAATGGCTGCCAGCAAAATCTGGAAAACACTGAAAGGCTGAAGGCAACAAATAACAAATGTGGGAGCGAGCCTGCTCGCGATTGCGGTGTGTCAGACAACCTTGTTGGTGACTGACACGACCTCATCGCGAGCAGGCTCGCTCCCACAGTGTTTCTGGGGCCCCGGGTTTACTCGGCGATCTGCAACTTGCGCGCTTCGGTATACACGTAACGCACTTTGTCGTACTCGAACGGCGAGTTCGTCTGGCCATAGCGGAAGGTGGTCTGGTAGCGCTTGTCGATGCCGCGCAGGATCAACACTTCCGGATGGTTGGAGCTGACTTCGGCCACGTTGAGGAAGTTGATCGCACTCTCGGCCGAGTAATCCACCACCAGGCCGCCGGTATCACGCAGGTTCGACGGACCGAGGATCGGCAGGACTAAATAAGCGCCGCCCGGCACGCCGTAGAAGCCCAGGGTCTGGCCGAAGTCTTCGCTTTGGCGCGGCAGGCCCATGGCGGTGGCCGGGTCCCACAGGCCGGCGATGCCGATGGTGGTGTTGAGCAGCAGGCGCCCGGTGGTTTCCAGCGAGCGCTGGCCCTTGAGTTGCAGCAGGCTGTTCATCAGATTCGGCACGTCGCCGAGGTTGTTGAAGAAGTTGCTGACGCCGGTGCGCAGGAAGTTCGGGGTGACGTAGCGGTAACCATTGACCACCGGCAGGAACACCCATTGATCGAAGCGGTAGTTGAAGTGATAGACGCGCCGGTTCCACTCTTCCAGCGGATCGTAGACGGTCAGCGCGCTGAGGGTTGAACGCTCGAACTCACGCTGGTCCAGACCCGGGTTGAATTTGAGTTTGCTCAGCGGTTCCTTGAAACCATCACTGTCGACGACCACGGGGGCGTTGGCTTTGCTGTTGTCGGCATTGGCGACGCCTGCACAGAGTAACGCTGCGAAAAGCAGGAGGTATTTAGCCACGGAAGAACTCCAGCATGGCGTCGCTGTTGACGCGGTAGTTAATGTTTCCGCAATGGCCGCCCAGCGGGTAAACGGTCAGGCGATCGCCAAAGGTCCGGCGCAGGAAACCGAGGTCGCCAGGGCCGAGGATCACGTCATCGGCGTTGTGCATGACGGCGATTTTCGGGCTGTCGTGCAGATAGTCCTTCAGCGCATACAGGCTCACCTGGTCTATCAGTTGCAGCAGGCTGCCGCCGTCGGTGCGGGCGCGCCACATCGGGATCACTTGTTCGGTGATGTAGCAGTCGAAGTCGCATTGCAGCGCACGCTTGAGGAATGGGGTGAGGCTGGTGCCCTCGGTGATCGGGAACTTGGGGGGGGTGATCAGGCCGCGACGGTTGACCAGGTCCGAAGTGAAGGCAATGTCGGCCGCCGAAAAGCGGAACGAGGTGCCGATCAGCATGGCCATCTGCTCGTTGGACAGGTGCTGCTTGGACTGCTGGAAGTCGTAGAGCAGGGCGTCGTTGAGGTCGATGTAGCCCTTCTGCTGGAAGTAGCGGGTCAGCTTATTCAGTACAAGTTCATAGAACGTGGTGCTGTTGTTGATGCCCTTGACCTCGGTCTGGACCAGCTTGTCGAGGTTGGTGATCGAGGTGTAGAGGTTGACCGGCGGGTTGAGCAGCAGGACTTTCTTGAAGTTGAAGCTGCGGCGGGTTTCGTCCAGGTGCGCGACGAAAGCGGCATCCAGTCCACCCAGGCTGTAGCCGGTCAGGTAGTAATCGGTGACTGGCAGTTTCGGGTTCTGTGCCCGTACGGCCTGCATCACCCGGTACAGGTCTTCGGCGTCCTCCTTGGACACACCCGGTGTGGCGAAGCGTGATGCGGCGCTCATGAAGTCATAGCTGGTGGGCGATGACAACTGCACCACGTGGTAGCCGGCTTTGTAATAAAGCTTCTTCAGGTATTCGTTCAGGGTGCTGTCATAGCGTGCGCCGGTGCCGGCGATCAGGAAAATCAGTGGTGCGGCGTGATCCTGCGTGGCAATGCGGTAGTCGAGTTTCTTGACCGCCCAGAAATTATCCGGCAATTCGAACGCCCGTTCCGGACGCAAGGTGACGCTGCGCACTGCCTGATCGATGTCATCGTCCAGAGGCAACTCCGGACGCAAGTCCGGCGGCGTGGTCGCGATGGTCGCCTCGAACGGGTTGGTCAGGGGGTAGCCATAACTGGCGGCATCTATATCGACCGCCAGTGCGGACGCACTCAAAATAAGGCCGCCAAACAGGGCGGCGAAGCGCAAGGAACGGAGCATGACTAAATCCCTTAGAAGAAGGTGCCGAATGAATTTCGCAGGCTATGACCATCGGATCTGCGCCAAAGTGCCAACCATCGGCACGAAACAGGCCTGATTGCGCAGTAGTAGTAGCTGGACGATACACTTTGCCGCGATTGAAAGACCAGTTAACAGTTGTTATCGCTTGCGAAACGCTTTCGGGCGATTAAGCTGGCCGCCGTTTTTCGCCAATTGGAGTGTTTCATGTCTCGCCGCCTGCCCGTGATTCTGCTGCTTGTATTGCTGCCTGTATGGCTTGTCGCCAGCTATGGCGCGCGTTATGGCTTCATGGAGGATGCGCAGTGGGTCGGCATTTGCGTGGATGAGGCAAGCCGCTGGGAATGCCAGGTGCGTTCGAACCTGGGGCTGATGATCCACTTCGGGGTGCTGGGCTGGGCTGCGCTGGGTGCGGCAATCATCGGCTTTGTCGTACCGGGGCGGGCAGGCTGGTGGTTGGCAGCGCTGGCGCTGGTGTTCGGGTTTCCGGCGCTGGCGTTGTACAACACGACGCTGGCGGTGTTTGCGGTGGTGATTGCCGGGTTGCGGTTGGTCAGGGCTGCTCGCGGCGTTTAAAAGTCCGTCTTCGTCGGAACGCCGCCCGGAGCAGGCTCGCTCCCACAATAGATCCTCAGTGAACACAACATTTGTGTGCGACCAAGATCAATTGTGGGAGCGAGCCTGCTCCGGGCGGCGTTCCGACGATGAGGCCAGTCGGGTCGCTAAAGAATCAAGCTGTACGAACCCGCAGGCAACGCCACAACGCAGCCACCATCAACACACTCACCAGCGCCCAACCCCAGGCCTGTTGATTCTGCAAACCTTCACGAAACAACTGCGGTGCAATGCCGGCACCGATGATGAAAGTCAGCAACGCAACCTCGCGGCGCGGCACATTCACCGGGCGGCACAGATAAACCAGCGCAGGCACGATGAACGCGACACTCGGGAAGCTGCGATAACGCGGATCGAACACCAGTTCCAGCATCATCACGGCTGCAGCGAAACCTTTCGTTGCAACCAGCCAGCCAGCACGACGTTCCAGCAAGTTGAAGGCCCGCCCACGCCAACCGCTGCGAGGACTCAATGTCAGCGCGGCATGGGCCAGCACCAGCAGGTTCAGCGCGGTCAGCAATCCGACCCATAGCCATTCACTGGTAAAACGCGTGGTCACCCGTGCCAGGTCACCCCAGGCGCCAATCGAGCACGCCGCCAATGCACCGAGCAGTGGCAGCACCAGCGCTGAGCGCGTCGTGCGAACCCGGCCACCGAGCAGTAACGTGCCGATGAAGATCAAACCACCCACCGCCAGCCATTGCGACCAGTAGGGTACGTTTGTCACTGGCCCGGCCAGCACGCCCTTGTCCTGGCGATCGGCATCGAAAAGCCCCCAGTAACCACCCACTGCACCTTCACTGGCGCGTTTCCAAGGCTGGTCGAAGGCTTCGATCAGGTTGTAGTGCCAGCCCCGTTGCTCGGCCATGGCGACAAAACCGCGAATGAACCTGGCTTCGTTGACCCGGCTCGGCAGGGCCGTTTCGCGTTGGCGACCTTCACTTGGCCAGCCGGTTTCGCCGATCAGTACATCCTTGGGCGCGAACTTGTTGCCGAACACCTGGCGTACTTCGGCCACATGTTGCAGGGCAGCGTCGATGTTCGATGGATCATCTTCCCAATACGGCAGCAAATGGATGGTCAGGAAGTCTACGGCGGGGGCGATTTCCGGATGCTTGAGCCAGAACTCCCAGACGTCGGCATAGGTGACAGGCTGTTTGACCTGGCTTTTGACCTTGTTGATCAGTTTCGCCAATTGCGCGCCGGTGACTTCCTTGCGCAACAGGGTTTCGTTGCCGACGATCACCGCGCTCACCACATCCGGGTTGGCATTGGCCGAGGCGATCAGCAGGTCGACTTCTTTTTCCGTGTCCACCGGGTTGCTGTTCACCCATGCGCCAATCATCATTTTCAAGCCGTGCTTGCGCGCCAGTTCCGGCAGGGCTTCGAGGCCGGTCATGGAATAGGTGCGGATGCATTCGAAGCTTTTGGACAGCAGCGCGAGATCGGCATCCATGCGCTCGGGGCGCAGTTTGAAGGGCTGGTCGAACGGCGATTGATCCTTGTCGAACGGCGTGTAGGACGCGCATTGCAGCTTGTGCGTTGCGCTGGCCGCGTCCGGCAATATCACCGGTTTACCGAGGCCATACCAGAAGCCGCCCAGGGCAAACAGCCCGAGCAGGCAAGCGAATAGATAAGCTGCAAAAGGGAAGCGGGATGTCGCGGACATGGAAAGGCCGTGTGGGAGCAAAGCCGCGCATGTTACCTGCATTTACCGCGTGCTTGGTGGCCCGCATGATTTTGACATGCAATGTTCGGGCGGAGTCTGCGATGCGTTGGTCGCGCTCAGGATTAATGGCGTTCTGATGTCGTTTCTCGTTGCCTCGATGTCGCTGGCAGAGCAGGTCGCCAAGAGCGTCAGGTTGATCATCGAAGGCGTCAGTACTCCGCTGATGTTCGAACGAGTTTGCGGTTAGGCGTGATGGGGGCGCTGTGCACCATAACAATACGTTTAAGCGGCTCGGCATCCGTCGAGCGCAGCACTTTCGGGGAAGTAACGATGAAGATGCGACGACTCTTGGGCGCAGGTGCCGCTTTGGTGCTGGCGATCAGTTCTACCGTGGCCAGTGCCGCCGGCAAGGAAGTGACGATCGGTTATGTCGACGGCTGGTCGGACAGCGTTGCCACGACCAACGTGGCTGCGGAAGTGATCAGGCAGAAACTCGGTTATGACGTGAAGCTGCAAGCCGTCGCCACCGGGATCATGTGGCAAGGCGTGGCCACCGGCAAGCTCGACGCCATGCTGTCGGCCTGGCTACCGGTGACCCACGGCGATTACTGGACGAAGAACAAGGATCAGGTCGTCGATTACGGCCCGAACTTCAAGGACGCGAAAATCGGCCTGATCGTGCCGGAATACGTCAAGGCCAAGTCCATTGACGACCTCAAGACCGACGACACCTTCAAGAACCGCATTGTCGGCATCGACGCAGGTTCAGGCGTGATGCTCAAGACCGATCAGGCGATCAAGGACTACGATCTGACCGGCTATCAACTCAAGGCCAGTTCCGGCGCCGGCATGATCGCCGAGCTGACCCGTGCCGAGAAGAAAAACGAATCCATCGCGGTGACCGGCTGGGTGCCGCACTGGATGTTCGCCAAGTGGAAACTGCGCTTCCTCGAAGACCCGAAAGGCGTGTACGGCGCGGCTGAAACCGTGAACAGCATCGGCAGCAAGGGCCTGGAGGCCAAGGCGCCGGAAGTGGCCAAGTTCCTGAAGAACTTCCAGTGGGAATCCAAGGATGAAATCGGCCAGGTGATGCTGGCGATCCAGGACGGTGCCAAGCCTGAAGCAGCGGCGAAGGATTGGGTCGCCAAACACCCTGATCGTGTGGCTGTCTGGACCAAGTGATTTGAGCTGACGCGTCTGGTCAGCATCTTCCAGGGTCGCTCGGCAAATTTATGCCAAGCGGCCCTTTGCTTTTTTGTAGGAGCGAGCTTGCTCGCGATGGGCGTGAACGTTAACGCGTGCTGTCTGAAAAAGTGCGGCGCCTTCAAAATCATCGCGAGCAAGCTCGCTCCTACAATTGGCGAATCCGTCATGGCGTTCTAAGACTAAGGTCGTCTGGAACCTGCCCCGCAGCCGCATAGAGTGGATACCGTTCCAACTAAATCTGTGCTGCGAGGATAAAAACAATGAACGACAGCATTTACCTCTCGATTCAAAACAGCCCGCGCTTCAAGGAGCTGGTTAGCAAGAGGGAACGATTCGCCTGGATTCTTTCGGCGATCATGCTAGGGCTTTACTCTGCCTTCATCCTTTTAATTGCTTACGGGCCGCAAGTGCTGGGGGCGAAAATCAGTCCCGAGTCTTCGATTACCTGGGGCATACCGATTGGCGTCGGGCTGATTGTTTCGGCCTTCGTCCTGACCGCTATCTACGTACGACGTGCCAATGGCGAGTTTGACGACCTGAACAATGCGATTCTCAAGGAGGCTCAGCAATGATCCGGCGTCTACTGGCTCTATTGAGCATCGCGGCTTTTACACCGGGCGCCTGGGCGGCTGAAGCCCTGACCGGTGAAGTGCAAAAGCAACCTCTCAACGTCGCCGCGATCCTGATGTTTGTCGTGTTCGTGGGTGCAACCCTGTGCATTACTTACTGGGCCTCCAAGCGCAACAAGTCGGCGGCCGACTACTACGCGGCGGGCGGCAAGATCACCGGGTTCCAGAACGGTCTGGCGATTGCCGGCGACTATATGTCGGCCGCCTCGTTCCTGGGGATTTCCGCGCTGGTGTTCGCTTCCGGCTATGACGGACTGATCTATTCGATCGGCTTCCTGGTGGGCTGGCCGATCATTCTGTTCCTGATCGCCGAGCGTCTGCGTAACCTGGGCAAGTACACCTTTGCCGACGTGGCGTCCTACCGCCTGGGGCAAACCCAGATCCGCACACTGTCGGCCTGCGGTTCGCTGGTGGTGGTGGCGTTCTACCTGATCGCCCAGATGGTCGGTGCCGGCAAGCTGATCCAGCTGCTGTTCGGTCTCGACTATCACGTCGCAGTGATCCTGGTGGGCGTGCTGATGTGCCTTTACGTGTTGTTCGGCGGCATGCTGGCGACCACCTGGGTGCAAATCATCAAGGCAGTCCTGCTGCTTTCCGGCGCTTCCTTCATGGCGCTGATGGTGATGAAACACGTCCACTTCGACTTCAGCCTGCTGTTTTCCGAAGCGATCAAGGTTCACCCTAAGGGTGAAGCGATCATGAGCCCTGGTGGCCTGGTGAAAGATCCGGTCTCGGCGTTCTCCCTCGGCCTTGCATTGATGTTCGGTACCGCTGGCCTGCCGCACATTCTGATGCGCTTCTTCACCGTGAGTGACGCAAAGGAAGCCCGCAAGAGCGTGCTGTACGCAACCGGCTTCATTGGTTACTTCTACATCCTGACCTTCATCATCGGCTTCGGCGCGATCCTGCTGGTCAGCACCAACCCGGCCTTCAAAGATGCGGCCGGCGCGTTGCTCGGTGGCAACAACATGGCGGCGGTGCACCTGGCCAACGCGGTCGGTGGCAGCATTTTCCTGGGCTTCATCTCGGCCGTGGCGTTCGCGACCATTCTGGCGGTGGTTGCCGGTCTGACCCTGGCCGGTGCGTCGGCGGTGTCTCACGACCTGTATGCCAGCGTGATCAAGAAGGGCAAGGCCAACGAGAAGGATGAGATTCGTATTTCGAAGATCACCACCGTTGCTCTGGGTGTGTTGGCCATCATCCTGGGCATTCTGTTTGAAAGCCAGAACATCGCGTTCATGGTCGGCCTGGCGTTCTCCATCGCGGCGAGCTGCAACTTCCCGGTACTGCTGCTTTCCATGTACTGGAAAAAGCTGACTACTCGGGGTGCGATGATCGGCGGCTGGATGGGGCTGATCAGTGCCGTGGGCCTGATGGTGCTTGGTCCGACCATTTGGGTGCAGATACTGCATCACGAGAAAGCCATCTTCCCGTATGAGTATCCGGCGTTGTTCTCGATGATGATTGCTTTTGTCGGGATCTGGTTCTTCTCGGTTACCGACAAGTCGACTGCGGCTGACAATGAGCGGGCACTGTTCTTCCCGCAGTTTGTTCGTTCGCAGACTGGTCTGGGGGCGAGTGGGGCGGTTTCGCACTAAGCGTTTGGGTTTGACTGTTTAAGATGTGTTGAATGGAAATGCCCTGGTCGAGAGATCGGGGCATTTTTTATTGGGCGGTAATCGGCCCGAATTTCATGGAGGTTCCTGATTTACCGTAGGAGCTGGCTTGCCAGCGAAGGCGGCCCGAAAGCCGACTTGATTTCGCGGATGTATCACTCCGTAGGAGCTGCCGAAGGCTGCGATCTTTTGATCTTGTTTGTCAGGAATAACGCCAACAGATCGCAGCCTCGTTGCACTCGACAGCTCCTACCAGCGCCTACCGGGAAATGCGCACGCATGAAGAGCCAGGCCGGCCGGTAGGCCGCCTCGGGTTAGCCGCGTACGGCCATGGATGGCCGATCGCGGCGGGCCCACGGAGCAGGACCGGAGCGAGGGCATGCCGAGCCATGGCGAGGCACTGAATGTCAGGGGCAAAAGCCCTTGGTTACTTGGGGCCGGGCGGCGTTCCGCTCTTCCAAGTGACCCGCCGTAAGGGCCAGCCCTTTCAAGGTGTTTTCCCTTTATGGGCCTTAAGCACCCGATCCGTCGACACATGAGCGTGCGCAGCTTTGCCGTCCAGCCACTCCTTGGGTTTGGCGATTTTGGGACCACGTATGCTTTTGGCCACTTGCTTGGGCTTGATATTCCTGGCGAGCGCCAACAGTCG
>NZ_QAOV01000012.1 GCF_003050925.1 Pseudomonas sp. GV085
GGCTATGCCGGTCTGGACAACGAGCTGTTCTACCTGGACAAGACCATGATGGTGTTCGGTGACGCCAAGAAGGTCATCGAAGACATGGTCAAGGCTGTCGAGTAACCCTCTGCGGTACACAGAACGCCCCGACTCGTCGGGGCGTTTTTGTTTGCGCAAATCGTCGGACAAACCATTCTTTTGTTACCGATCCGGTAACGGTGTTTTGCTTGAAAGGCCCGAAATAG
Source organism: Pseudomonas sp. GV085 (assembly GCF_003050925.1). Classification (GTDB taxonomy): domain Bacteria; phylum Pseudomonadota; class Gammaproteobacteria; order Pseudomonadales; family Pseudomonadaceae; genus Aquipseudomonas. The sequence goes on from NZ_QAOV01000012.1 coordinate 228, forward strand.
ACGCCTCGATTGCGACCTTGGTAGCGGGACAGAACTCAGCGCAATTCACTAGACTGCACGTCCTGCTACCTGCTGCCCGAGATAATAATCCATGTACCGTGACCGTATTCGCCTGCCTTCGTTGTTGGACAAAGTGATGAGCGCTGCCGACGCTGCCGCTCTGATTGAGGACGGCATGACCGTCGGCATGAGTGGCTTCACTCGCGCAGGCGAAGCCAAGGCCGTCCCCCAGGCGCTGGCCGAGCGCGCCAAGGTCACGCCGCTGAAGATCAGCCTGATGACCGGCGCAAGCCTGGGCAACGACCTCGACAAGCAGCTGACCGAAGCCGGTGTGTTGTCGCGACGCATGCCGTTTCAGGTCGACAGCACCCTGCGCAAGGCGATCAATGCCGGCGAGGTCATGTTCATCGACCAACACTTGTCGGAAACCGTGGAGCAATTGCGCAACCAGCAATTGAAACTGCCGGACATTGCCGTGATTGAAGCCGTAGCGATCACCGAGCAAGGGCATATCGTGCCAACCACCTCGGTCGGCAACTCGGCCAGCTTCGCGATTTTCGCCAAGCACGTGATCGTCGAGATCAATATGGCACACAACCCGAACCTCGAAGGTCTGCACGACATCTATATTCCGACCTACCGTCCGACCCGCACGCCGATTCCACTGGTCAAGGTCGACGACCGCATTGGCAGCACCGCCATCCCGATTCCAGCGGAAAAGATCGTCGCCATCGTGGTCACCAACCAGGCTGACTCACCCTCCACTGTGCTGGCACCGGACGCCGAGACTCAGGCCATTGCCGACCACCTCATCGACTTCTTCAAACAGGAAGTGGCAGCCGGGCGCATGACCAACAAGCTCGGCCCGCTACAAGCCGGTATCGGCACCATCGCCAACTCGGTGATGTGTGGCCTGATCGACTCGCCGTTCGAAGACCTGACGATGTATTCCGAGGTACTGCAGGATTCGACCTTCGACCTGATCGATGCGGGCAAGCTGAGTTTTGCTTCGGGCAGTTCGATCACCCTGTCGAGCCGGCGCAATGCCGACGTGTTCGGCAATCTGGAGCGCTACAAGGACAAACTGGTCCTGCGCCCGCAGGAGATCTCCAACCACCCTGAAGTCGTGCGCCGCCTCGGCATCATCGGCATCAACACCGCCCTGGAGTTCGACATCTATGGCAACGTCAACTCCACCCATGTCTGCGGTACACGGATGATGAACGGCATCGGTGGCTCGGGCGACTTCGCGCGCAACGCGCACCTGTCCGTGTTCGTGACCAAGTCGATCGCCAAGGGCGGTGCGATCTCCAGCGTGGTGCCGATGGTCAGCCACGTTGACCATACCGAACATGACGTCGACATCCTCGTGACCGAAGTCGGTCTGGCAGACCTGCGAGGCCTGGCACCGCGGGAGCGTGCCCGGATCATCATCGACAAATGCGTGCACCCGGATTACCGCCAGGCGCTGAATGATTACTTCACCGCCGCATGCGCCATCGGCGGGCACACCCCGCACATTCTGCGTGACGCCCTGAGCTGGCACATAAACCTGGAAGAAACCGGGCAAATGCTGAAGAAGTAATTGGTACAGATAGCAGCTGGCGCAAACACAGTTTCGTCAGCTTGCTCTTGCCTCTTCGCAATATGAAAAAAACTGTACTGCTGTACCGGTCATTTCCTAGGGAAAATTCCTACCTCATCGAGCAAAAACAGCAATTTTGCACCTTAACAGTGCGGACAGGTACAGTTGCCTCAAATTAGACCAGTACACCCCCTATAAACAGTTAACTGAGCCCTCACAATACAGATGAACTGTATCTACAGAGACTAGGCAAACGAGAGGATCATGGGCACCAGTTAAACCACTACCTAATCCCGCCATAAGCGGAAGGATGACCACCATGGAACGTACACTCAGTTCCGATCTGTTCTTTCAAGACACTGCTGCAAAAACCCAGGCCTCCCTGCCTCTGCGCGTTATCGCCAACCTGATGCTGTGGCAGCGCCGCATCACCAGCCGCCATCAACTGGCTCGCCTGGATTCGCGTCTACTGGCTGACGCCGGGATTAGCGAAGCACAACGCTACGAAGAGCTGAGCAAGCCGTTCTGGCGCTAAGTTAGCGTCGCTGGCTCTGACCTGAAGGTCCACCGCCAGCAACCCGAATTGAAAAAACAAGACCCGTCGTGGGAAACCACGACGGGTTTTGTCGTTTTGGCCTGGCAAATCTGCTTTTACAGTAGGGAACCATGAACACCAGTACAGTTTGAAAAAACAACTAACTGGATGAGTACAATATCGTTGTGGTGTGTCTGTAGTGGATTTTCGACCGGTGTCAGCATGATGCTTTCCACTTATCGGCAGAGGGACCGCAGCATGAGTTCTTTACAGGATGTTTCCACCCCATCAACTCAATCGAGACCTTGCTTGCGCTGGGCCAGACACCTGCTGACAGAACTCTTCGCCAGCCTGGAAAGGGCGAGAACACGACGTTTACTGGCTCAACTCGATGATCATCAGCTATCGGATCTTGGCATCAGCCACGCTGAGCGCGTCAATGAACTGGATAAACCGTTCTGGCGTTGACTGCCTGTTTGCATGACGGGCTGTTCGAACTGACACACTCAGGCCTAATATCAAACCAGAACGTGGCGAGCGCCAAGCGCCTGGCGTCTGACTTTGCAGACACTGCGCCATTTTTCAATTGGTTTACCCTAAGGAGTTACCCCATGTCCCGTCTTCGCCTGCTTAGCGCTGCGGCCCTGTTTGCCGTGGCTGCCAGTGCTCAAGCCAGCAGCTTCATCGTGACCACCGACGCTGTTGTCAACGCGCTCAAAGCCACGTCCGATGCGACCTCCGACGTCATCTCGTCTTCGTTCAAGGATGACAAGATCGTCCTCGCGGCCCGTGACGACGCTGCCAGCTTCGTCGCCAGTGAAGGTTCCATCCGCGGCGTGAAGCTGGAAAGCGCCATCGACCACATTCACCGCCAGGCGCCACAGCTGAACGCAACCGACGCCCAACTGGCGCAAGCGATCCTGACAATCTAAACGACTGCACAGACATGGGGCACGCCCGACGTGTCCCAATGTTTCGGCGCTGGCTCTAGAACGGGCCTTGCGCTAGGCTTGGGACTCACGCTCAATTGTCGAGTCTCATGCGTTTCCCTTCAGTTTTATTGATCGCTCCAGTCTTTCTTACCCTTGGCTGCTGCGGATCAGCCCACGCTTATGACGCCTTCAACCTGTCTACCCAAGGCATCGTCGCCAGCGGTTACGCCACAAGTTTGGTGACCAGCGCCCCCTTCGACCATAAACTGCTGCTCGCCGCCCAGGACGACGCGGCGGCATTCATTGCCAGCGACGGCCAACTGAGAGGCGCACGACTGGAGTCGGCCCTGCGGTATCTGCGCCGAACCCAGGCAAAACTTCATGCCAGCGACCTTGAACTGGCACAAGCAATTCTCGTCCAATAGCTATCCCTGTTTTTCTGGAGTCATTCCATGCGTAACCCGCTGATTGCTGCCACCTTAGGCCTGTTACTTTTGGCCGATGTGGCCCAGGCACATACTCTGGTTGCCACCAGTAATATTCTGATCCGTGCTACCCAGCGCACCCTCGATTTCACCTCCGACACCACCACGTCCATTCGCGATTCGAAAATCGTGCGCGAAGCCCAGGACGACGCCGCCAGTTTCGTTGCCAGCAATGGCGACATTCGTGGCGCTCACCTGGAATCCGCTTTCGACTTGCTGCGCACCCGCGTGCCGGAAGCGCGCGACGCCAGTGATCAGGATCTCGCCGAAGCCATCCTCGCACTGTGAAGCGTCCACGCGCCTGGCTGCTGGCCGGGGCCCTGTTGCTGCTCGCCAACACGGCCCACGCAGGCCTTCAGTTACAGCTCAAGACCGAAGGTCTGACGCCCGCACAACAGCAAGCCAGCCAGGCGTTGCTCGATGAAGCCATGCAGGCGCTGCCGCCACGCTTTATCGAGCAACTCGATCGGCGCATCGACGTCGGCTGGACCGATGACATGCCACGCAACGCCTACGGTCAGGCATCACTGGTGTCCGAGCTCGATCTGAACCGCAACCTGCTGGCCGGTCTCACCGATGGCAGCGCCGCGACGAGGAAAACCCATCGCCCCCATGGCACCGTGCGCCGGGAAATGCTGGCCACGGTGTTGCACGAGCTGACTCACATCTACGATCGCTCGCGCCTGTGGCCGGATGCCGAACGCAAGCTGATTCAACGCTGCACCCAGCGCAACAACAGCTCAGGGCTGGTTGGCATTCCCGACCAGTGCCGGGGCCAGTCGGATCGGCGTTTTACCCTCAGTGACGATCCACGCCTGCTCGACCTCGCCGGTTGGCAGCAATACGTAGGCCGTCGCGGTGAACGCGAACAGCACAACCGCCAGATTGCCCGCAGTCCGGATATCTACGAGACAAGCAGTCCAAAGGAATTCGTTGCGGTCAACATGGAGTATTTCCTCCTCGACCCGAGCTACGCCTGCCGCCGACCCGCGCTGTACCGCTACTACAAGGAACATTTCGGTTGGGCGCCCGCCGCCAAAAACACCTGCAGTAAAACCTTCGCGTTCCTCAATGCCGGCAACGACTTCGCCAAGACACCTTTGGGCCAGGTCGATCCGGATCGGGTGTATGCCGTTGACTATCTGCTGGCAGAAGCTAACCAGAACCTGTTCAGCCGCTGGGGCCACAGCATGTTGCGCCTGGTGATCTGCGCGCCGGGCCGACCACGCGGACCGGATTGTCGACTGGACCTGGACCAGCATCTGGTGCTGTCGTACCGCGCCTTCGTCGGCGACGTACAGCTGTCGAGCTGGGATGGCCTGGTCGGTAAATACCCGTCGCGGCTGTTTATCCTGCCGCTGTCCCAGGTCATTGACGAATACACCAAGACCGAACTGCGCAGCTTGGCCTCCGTACCCCTGAACCTGTCGCGCAGAGAGATTGAAGACGTGGTCGGACGTGCCGCCGAGATGCACTGGAGCTACGACGGCAACTACTTCTTCCTGTCGAACAACTGCGCAGTGGAAGAACTGAAATTGCTGCGCGGCGGGACCAACAACCCACAGTTGGTTGGACTCGACAACATCATGCCCAACGGTTTGCTGGAAGTGCTGAAGGGACGAGGACTGGCGGACACCAGCGTGCTGGACGATCCACGGGAAGCCCTGCGCCTGGGTTATCGTTTCGACTCCTTCCGCGATCGCTATCAAGCCATGTTCGAAGTCCTGAAAAAGCGCTTGCCGATCAAACAGGAAACCGTCGAAGACTGGCTCGACTTGAAAGCCGCGCAGCGTCGGCAATGGTTCGAGCAGGCTGATTTGCGCACCAGTGCGGCGTTGCTTCTGCTGGAGCAAGCGAGTTTCCGCCGGCAGTTGCTGTTGGCCCAGGATGAAGTGAAACAGCGTTATCTGGGCGCCCGCGAGCTGAAGAATGGCGGCATGGACAAGGCCAACGAGACGCTCAAGGACATTCTCGCCAACAGTGGCTTCCTCAGCCGGCCGGCGGAGCTGCTGGGCACCAACGGTTATGGCTTGCCACAGTCGAGCGAGTGGGAGCACCTGGAATCGGAAAGCAGCCAGCGCCAGAAGCAGCTCCTGGCGCTGTCCGGGGACCTGGACAAGGAAGTGAGAGCGTTGCTTGAACCGGGCCGTGCCGCCGAAATGGCTGCCAATGAGGCCAACGTGAAACAGATTGGCGAGCACCTGCGCAAATTGCACAAGGCGTCAGGCGGGATAGAGTTGCCTTGATACCGCAACCTTGTGGGAGCGAGCTTGCTCCCACAAGGTTTACAGCGTTTAGGAGCTTCACCCTCAGCTGACACGGGCCTTACGCACGCCGTCCGCCAACGCCGAGCACAGGCTCAATACACCGTCGACTGCCTGATCCGCTGTTGCCGCATTGGCGATCTGGTCGATCAATGCCGAACCCACCACCACACCGTCAGCCAAGCGAGCGATGGACGCCGCCTGCTCTGGGGTACGGATACCGAAACCGATGCTGATCGGCAGGTCGGTATGGCGGCGCAGACGGGCGACCGCTTCCTCGACGTGTTCCAGCGTGGCGGCACCGGCACCCGTCACACCGGCCACCGAGACGTAGTAGACGAAACCGGAGCTGCCGTTGAGAACGGTCGGCAGGCGCACATCGTCGGTGGTTGGCGTGGTCAGGCGGATAAAGTCCAGGCCCGCGGCCTGCGCCGGGTCGCACAGCTCGCCGTTATGCTCCGGCGGCAGGTCGACCACGATCAGGCCGTCAACGCCAGCCTCTTTGGCTTCGGCAATGAAGCGCGGTACGCCGTACATGTGGATCGGGTTGAAGTACCCCATCAACACCAGCGGCGTATCGTTGTTGTCCTGGCGGAACTCGCGAACCATTTGCAGGGTTTTTGCCAGATTCTGCTTGGCACCCAACGCACGGATGTTGGCGAGCTGGATGGCCGGGCCGTCAGCCATCGGGTCGGTGAAGGGCATGCCCAGCTCGATCACGTCGGCGCCAGCCGCCGGCAAGCCCTTGAGGATGGCCAGGGACGTGTCGTAGCCCGGGTCGCCGGCGGTCACGAAAGTCACCAGGGCGGCGCGGTTCTGTTCCTTGAGTTCGGCAAAACGCGTTTGCAGGCGGCTCATCAGTGTTTCTCCTGCTTGGATTGCTCGTGTTGAGAGTGTTCCATGTGGTGCATCACGGTCTGCATGTCTTTGTCGCCACGACCGGACAGGTTGACCACCATCAGGTGATCCTTTGGCAGGCTCGGTGCGCGCTTAAATACTTCAGCCAAGGCGTGGGCGCTCTCCAGGGCAGGGATGATCCCTTCCAGGCGGCAGCACTGGTGAAACGCGGCGAGGGCTTCGTCATCGGTCACCGAGGTGTACTGAACGCGGCCAATGTCGTGCAACCAGGCGTGTTCCGGACCGATGCCCGGGTAGTCGAGGCCGGCAGAGATCGAGTGGGCGTCGATGATCTGGCCATCGTCGTCCTGCAGCAGGAAGGTGCGGTTGCCGTGCAACACACCCGGTACGCCGCCGTTCAGGCTGGCCGCATGCTTGCCGGTCTCGATGCCGTAACCGGCAGCTTCAACGCCGATGATTTCGACGCTCTTGTCGTCGAGGAACGGGTGGAACAGGCCCATGGCGTTGGAACCACCGCCAATGCACGCCACCAGGCTATCTGGCAGACGGCCCTCCTGGGCTTGCAGTTGCTCACGGGTTTCCTTGCCGATCACGGCCTGGAAGTCGCGAACCATTGCCGGGTAAGGGTGCGGACCGGCCACGGTGCCGATCAGGTAGAAGGTGCTGTCGACGTTGGTCACCCAGTCACGCAGGGCTTCGTTCATCGCATCCTTCAGCGTGCCGGTGCCGGCCACCACCGGGATAACCTCGGCACCCAGCAGCTTCATGCGAAACACGTTGGCCTGCTGACGTTCGATGTCAGTAGTGCCCATGTAAATCACGCAATCCAGACCGAAACGCGCAGCGACGGTGGCCGTGGCCACACCGTGCATGCCGGCGCCGGTCTCGGCGATGATGCGCTTTTTGCCCATGCGTCGCGCCAGCAGGATCTGGCCGATGCAGTTGTTGATCTTGTGCGCGCCGGTGTGGTTCAGCTCTTCACGCTTGAGGTAGATCTTCGCGCCGCCACAGAATTCGGTCAGACGCTCGGCGAAGTACAGTGGGCTTGGACGTCCGACGTAGTCGCGCTGGAAGTAGGCCAGTTCCTCCTTGAATGCAGGATCTTCCTTGGCCAGCTCATATTCACGGGCCAGGTCGAGGATCAACGGCATCAGGGTCTCGGCAACGTAGCGACCGCCGAACGCGCCAAACAGGCCGTTGGCATCAGGGCCGTTGCGCAGATTAGTCTGGGTCATGGGGCGCTCCAGTTGAATGCGTGAAGTGATGCATAAAGAGATAGTGGGCTTCACTCTACCCCTGACGCCCCGGCCTGAAAACCGATAAGATCGCCACAACCTGTCAGGAAAACTCACAGATCCCATGAGCCATGACCTTCCTCCGCTGAACGCGCTTCGTGCCTTCGAAGCCACTGCCCGCTTGAACAGCGTCAGTCAGGCGGCCGAACAGTTGCACGTCACCCATGGGGCCGTCAGCCGGCAACTCAAGGTGCTTGAAGAACACCTCGGCGTAAGCTTGTTCGTCAAGGACGGTCGCGGCCTGAAACTCACAGATGCCGGGTTGCGCCTGCGTGATGCCAGCAGCGAGGCCTTCGAGCGTCTGCGCAGCGTTTGCGCTGAACTCACACAAAGCACGGCCGATGCTCCATTCGTGCTCGGTTGCTCGGGAAGCCTGCTGGCGCGCTGGTTTATCCCGCGACTGGGGAGACTCAATGCCGACCTGCCGGACTTGCGCCTGCACCTGTCGGCCGGAGAAGGCGATCTGGATCCGCGAAGACCGGGGCTGGATGCCTTGCTGGTCTTTGCCGAGCCACCATGGCCGGCGGACATGCAAGTATTTGAGCTGACCAGCGAACGCATCGGCCCGGTCATGAGCCCGCGGTTCGCCGGCTATGAACGGCTCAAGCAGGCGCCGGAAACCGCGCTGCTGAGCGAACCCTTGCTGCACACCACCTCACGCCCACAAGCCTGGCCGAACTGGGCGCAACCACGCGGACTCGACGCCAGGGCGCTGAAGTACGGTCAGGGATTTGAACATTTGTATTACTTGCTGGAAGCCGCCGTCGCGGGTCTGGGCGTGGCGATTGCCCCCGAACCCCTGGTGGCGGAGGACTTGAAGGCCGGTCGCCTGGTTGCACCATGGGGCTTCAGTGAAACCCCGGCACACCTGGCGTTGTGGCTCCCCAAGCGCGCCGCGGACGGGCGCGCCCGGCAACTGGCGCAGTGGCTCAAGAACGAACTGCGTCGAACGGATTAATCACGCTTGCACAACAGATAAGCGGCCAGCAGGCCTAATGCGCCCACGGCGACACCGGCTGTTGTCCAGGGGTGTTCCTGGGCGTAGTCCCGGGTGGCAATCCCGGTTTCACGGGTTTTGACCTTGACCTCTTCATAGGCGTCGGCCAGCAAATGGCGCGAGTGCTTCAAGGCATTCTCGGCGTTGATTTTCAGGGTCTTGAGTGTTTTACGCGACTCGTCCGAGGCGTCGTCCTTCAAGCTTTCCAAAGACTTGAGCAGACTCTCGATCTCGGCTTCCATGCTTTGCAATGAGGCTTTGCGTAACGAGGTGTTGGCCATGGTGACTCTCCTGCATTGGTGATGAGTGGCATGTGTTGGTTGGGACTTCAGGGGTTCGAGAAAGTGCAGAAAACCTGAACTTCATCCACAGAGCGACCAACAGAAAAAATAGGAAAAATCACTGCTAGGCTGTAATTCACACGCCGAGGAGAACGCCATGTCTGACCATCACACCTACAAGAAAGTCGAGCTGGTTGGCTCGTCCACCAGCAGTATCGAAGATGCAATCAACAACGCTCTGACCGAAGCCAGCAAGAGCATCAAGTACATGGAATGGTTTGAAGTGACCGAGACCCGTGGGCACATCAGGGACGGTAAGGCTGCGCACTTTCAGGTGACCTTGAAAGTCGGGTTCCGGATTGCCAGCAGCTGACTTTGGGCTAGTCTTCTGAACTTGCACGCCAGCCGAATGCCATAGGGAATGGCAAAGCACTCCATGAGCGCGTCCGGCTGACGGCTGGTTACCCCTATGATCCGACCAGGGAAAATGCAACCGATGAAGAAGTTTATGTTGGCAGTAGGTTTGTTGAGCCTTGCAGGGACCGCATTGGCGGGCGGCAAGCCATGCGAAGAGCTGAAAGCCGAAATCGCAGCGAAACTTGATGCCAAGGGCGTTTCCGGATATTCGCTGGAGATTGTCGATAAAGGTGCCGCTGCCGGCGGGCAAGTAGTTGGCAAATGCGAAGCAGGCGCCAAAGTGATCGTCTATAAAAAGTAGGCCGATTCCCGCCTGAATGAAAAAGCCGACGCCATGGCGCCGGCTTTTTTATGCCTGCCATTTGAGTATCAGCCTCGCATGACCTGCGCCAGCAACTCGTAGGAATGCACGCGATCCGAATGTTCGTACAGGTCACTGGTGAAAATCAGCTCGTCAGCCTGGGTCTGTTCGATCAGGACCTCGAGTTTGGCGCGGATTTTCTGCGGGCTGCCGATCATGGCCAGGCCAAGGAAATCGTGCACGGCCTCTTTCTCATGGGGCAGCCACAGGCCGTCCATGGTCTTCACCGGTGGACGCTGTACCAGGCTTTGGCCACGCATCAGGGCGAGAATCCGCTGGAACACCGAAGTCGCCAGGTAATCGGCCTGCTCGTCGGTATCGGCTGCCACTAAAGGCACGCCGAGCATCACGTAGGGTTTGTCCAAAACGGCTGACGGCTTGAAGTGATTGCGGTAGACCCGGATCGCTTCATGCATGTAGCGCGGCGCGAAATGCGATGCGAAGGCGTAGGGCAAACCGCGTTCACCGGCCAGCTGAGCGCTGAACAGGCTCGAACCCAACAACCAGACTGGCACATTGGTCCCGGTGCCCGGCATGGCGATGATGCGCTGGTCCGGAGTACGCGGCCCGAGATAGCGCACCAGCTCCGCCACATCTTCCGGGAAATCGTCGGCGCTGCCGGAGCGTTCACGGCGCAGCGCACGTGCGGTCATCTGGTCGGAACCGGGCGCGCGCCCCAGGCCCAGGTCAATGCGGCCCGGATAAAGACTTTCCAGGGTGCCAAACTGCTCGGCAATCACCAACGGTGCGTGGTTGGGCAACATCACCCCACCCGAACCGACTCGAATGGTCGACGTGCCACCGGCCAGGTAACCGAGCAGCACCGACGTCGCGGAACTGGCGATGCCGTCCATATTGTGGTGCTCAGCCACCCAGAAGCGGTTGTAACCGAATTTCTCGACGTGCTGCGCCAGGTCCAGCGAATTGCGCAGCGACTGGGCCGCGCTGCCGTTCTCGCGCACCGGCACCAGATCGAGGGTCGAGAACTTGATATCGGACAGTCGTTTCATAAACCTGCTTCTCCAATTGAGGGCGCAGGTTTGTTTTTGCGAACGCAAACCTGCCGAATCCAAAAGCGTGTTCATGCAATGTGGGCATATACCCGAGTTTCAATAGCCCGGTAAAAAATCCCTCGAAAAAAGCAGGTTGATCGGACAGGGCTGCCCGGTGTCCAACGTGCTGAATGCGAAGATCAGCCTGCAGGCCACACTGGTCGGCCAGATTTTTGTTGAAAACAAAAGATCGCAGCCTTGCGCAATCTGCCGGGATCATTCGGCAAAAAGTGCTCAAGTCTGCGATCTTTTTTGCGTCGCGACAGATTTGCCCGCTAAAACTGTGGTCGAATAAACGACAGCAGCGAAAACCCACGACTGTGCGCGCTGCGTCAAAGGAGCTTCAACATGAAACGTTTTACCCTGGCGGTTATCTGTTGCGCATTGACCACTTCGGCCCTCGCGGCACCTAAACCCTGCGAAGAACTCAAGGCCGAGATCGAAGCCAAGATCCAGGCCAGTGGCGTCACCGCCTACACGCTTGAAATCGTCACCAACGACGAGGTCCACGACCAGAACATGGTCGTTGGCTCGTGCGAAAACGGCACCAAGAAAATCATCTACCAGAAGAACGACCGCTGACACCTCACATCAAGCAGTAAGACTCCCGATCTTCTGCAACGATCTCCCGCTTGGCGTTGTATAGCCTGGCTTCAGGGATGAAGGCAATCGAGCGTCCTTCAAGCACATAACGTTGGCCGGCTTCGAAATGATCGAAGTTGATGGTCAAGTAACATATGCGTTCAGAAGGGCCGCCCATCATGTTCAAGCCCCCGCCACCAGGTACTTCGAAGTCGAAGCGGACGATCAGCTCATGGCTGCCAGGCATAACCTCAAAAAAACGCCCGTCGGCCAAGCGCTGTTTATCCAGACGCTCGGCCATCAGCAACTTATCGTTAGGGAAGGGCGTGGAAAATTCGACCCAGGCCATCTTTGGATTAGCCGTCGGCATCGGGCTCTGACAGCCAGCGACAATGCTGGCAGCCAGCAACAGCATCAACCTGTACATGATGAATGTCCCAAGGGGTTATACATTCAGCATAACGCCGATCAGGTGTGTTGACAGCCCGCAGGCGTGCCTTGACCAATCACTTTTCGCTGTTGATCGTAGAGTTTCGCCCAAGGCCGAAAACCGATGTTCCCCACCTTTAGCCGATAACGCTCGCCCGCGTTGAAGTCGTTGAATTTCACGTTCAACTGGCAATCGCGCCACAACGGTTCGGCATCAGGGCCGATGTTGGTGGGCTGGACCGAGAATTGGTAGCGGACCGTCAGCTCATGGCTACCGGGCTGGACCTGGAAATAGCGTTTGTCGTCGGTGGACTTGTCATCGACCTCCAGCGCCTGCAGAGTCGTATCTTCTTGCTTCGAGTCCAGGTCGATCCAGGCTTGCGCAGGATCAGGGCGGGGTAGTCCGAAAAAAGCACAGCCGGCCAGCATCAGCAGACCTCCTGTCAGTATCAACATGCGCATGGCAGAACTCCAGTCAGGCGGGATAATCTTGCGCAAAGACTCTCCAAGGAAGAATTATTGTGTTCAGGCCGCTTCCTAGCCTTGGATTACTTGATCGCGTATTTCGCGTTTTGTTTCCGGGTGCGATGTTTTTGTTGCTCAACGGTTGCGCCGGCGTCAGCTACTACAACCAACTGGCCAGCGGTCAACTGCAGTTACTGCGGGCGAGGGAGCCTGTTTCCAGCGTGGTTGCCGACCCTGCGCGCGATCAAAAACTGCGTACACACCTGGAGCAATCGCAAAAAGCCCGAACGTTCGCCAGCCAGCAATTGCACCTGCCGGATAACCAAAGTTACCGCTTGTACGCAGACATTGGGCGCCCCTTCGTCGTCTGGAATGTCTTCGCCACGCCGGAGTTTTCCCTCAAACCCGTAAACCACTGCTTCCCCATCGCCGGTTGCGTGGCTTATCGCGGTTACTACAGCCAGAGTGCAGCCCGCGGCGAAGCAGCTTTGCAACGCTTGCAGGGCATGGACGTGTCGATTGGCGGTGTCGAGGCCTATTCGACACTCGGCTGGTTCAACGATCCGATCATCAGTTCGATGATGGGCTGGGGGGACGAGCGACTGGCCACGCTGATCTTTCACGAGCTGGCCCATCAACGCTTCTATGTGAAGGACGACACAGAGTTCAACGAATCCTTCGCCACCTTCGTCGAGCAGGAAGGTACTCGCCAATGGCGCGCCTACCGCCTCCTGCCACCGGATAACAATGCGCAGGCGCGTCAGCGCAACCAATTCACTGCGTTGGTACTCAAGACCCGCACCCGACTGGAAAAGCTCTACACATTGCCATTGCCAACCGGACAAATGCGCCAGCGCAAGGCTGCCGAGTTCGAGCGCTTGCGCAGCGAATACCGGCAGTTGCGTGACAGTCAGTGGGCCGCAGACAAACGCTACGACACCTGGATCTATGCCCCGATGAACAATGCCCGGCTGTTGCCGTTTGGTTTATACGACCAATGGGTACCGGCATTTGCCGCGCTGTTCCATCAAGTGGATGGCGATTGGCTCAGGTTTTATGCCGCCGTGGAGAAGCTCGGCGCCTTGCCGGCGGGCGAGCGCAAGGCGGCGCTGAAAACATTGGCTGACAGGGCCGATCAACCAAAGAACCAATAGCAAACCCCGATTGCACCCAACACCCCGGCCAGCTCCGCCAGCAATGCACAACCGACGGCATGGCGCGCGCGCTGGATGCCCACGGCGCCGAAGTACACCGCCAGGACATAGAACGTCGTCTCGGTACTGCCCTGGACCGTTGCCGCCACCAGCGCCGGGAAGCTGTCGACGCCCGAGGTCTTCATGGTTTCGATCAGCATCGCCCGGGCAGCGCTACCGGAGAAGGGTTTGACCATCGCCGTCGGCAGCGCATCGACGAATCGCGTGTCCCAGCCGGCCCACGCGACCAGATGGCGAATCCCTTCCAGGCCGAAGTCCAGCGCACCGGAGGCTCGCAATACGCCCACCGCGCAGAGCATCGCCACCAGATAGGGCAGCAAGTTCTTGGCGACGTCGAACCCCTCTTTGGCACCCTCGATGAAGGCCTCGTAGACCTTCACCTTACGCAGCGCGCCGATCAGCAGAAACAGCATGATCAGGCCAAACAGCGTCAGGTTGCCGAGGATCGATGACAGACCGGCCAGCGCGCTCGCGGAAAGGGTCGCCAGTAACGCCATGAACCCACCAAGGGCGAGGGCACCGGGGATCATGTAAGCCAGCACCACGGGGTCCCAGATGCGCAGGCGCTGCATGAACGCCACCGACAGGAAGCCGACAATGGTCGAGCAACTGGTCGCCAACAGGATCGGCAGGAACACCAGCGTCGGGTCGGGCGCGCCTTGCTGGGCGCGATACATGAAGATGGTCACCGGCAGCAGGGTCAGCGAGGAGGCGTTGAGTACCAGGAACAGGATCTGTGCGTTGCTGGCGGCGGTAGCGCTGGGATTGAGTTCTTGCAGCGCTTTCATGGCCTTGAGACCGATCGGCGTGGCGGCGTTGTCCAGGCCCAGGCCGTTGGCGGCGAAGTTCAGGGTGATCAGGCCGATGGCCGGATGACCAGGCGGGACTTCAGGCATCAGGCGCAAAAACAGTGGCCCCAGGGCCTTGGCCAACCATTCGACGATCCCGGCTTTCTCGGCAATGCGCAGAAAGCCCAGCCAGAGGGTGAGGGTGCCAAACAGCAGCACCATGACTTCGACCGACAGCTTGGCCATGGAAAAAATGCTTTCCACCATTGCCGCGAAAATCCCGGCATTACCGCCGATCAGCCACTGCGCCAGCGCCGATACGGCTGCCACGATGAAGAAGCCAAGCCACAGGCCATTGAGCATCAGTCAAATCCCCCAAAAGATCCGCGAATGATAGCGGGGTGGCCAGAAACGACAAACCCCGGATTTCTCCGGGGTTTGTTGTAGGAGCGAGCTTGCTCGCGATGGACGTCAACGATGACGCGGGCATTCTGGATACGCGCGGTGTTCCTGCCACCATCGCGAGCAAGCTCGCTCCTACAGGGGATTTGTGTCAGTTGCTGGAGGTTTCGCCCGCCGGCAGTTTTTCCTTGCTGCGCCAGTGCGGCAGGGAGTTCCAGTAGCGCTGGCCCTTGGCGTCGTCGTACATCCCTTCCCAACGAGCGATAACCAGAACAGCCAGGGCGTTGCCGATCACGTTCAGTGCGGTACGGGCCATGTCCATGACGCGGTCGACACCGGCGATGAACGCCAGGCCTTCCAGAGGAATACCGACGCTGCCCAGGGTAGCCAGCAGCACCACGAAGGACACGCCCGGTACTCCGGCGATGCCTTTGGAGGTGACCATCAGCGTCAGTACCAGCAACAGTTGCTGACTGATCGACAGGTCGATGCCATACAGCTGGGCAATGAAGATCGCCGCGATGCTTTGGTACAGGGTCGAACCGTCGAGGTTGAACGAGTAACCGGTCGGCACCACGAAGCTGCAAATGGCTTTCGGCGCGCCGTAGGCTTCCATCTTCTCGATCACGCGCGGCAGCACGGTTTCGGAACTGGCGGTGGAGTAGGCCAGTACCAGCTCATCCTTGAAGATGCGCATCAGCTTGATCACCGAGAAGCCGAACAGGCGAGCGATCAGGCCCAGGACCACGAAAGCGAAGAAGGCGATGGCGACGTAAACCAGGATCACCAGTTTGGCCAGCGGTATCAGCGAGGCGAAGCCGAAGTTGGCCACGGTTACCGCGATCAGTGCGAACACGCCGATCGGGGCGTAGTTCATGATCATGTGAGTGACCTTGAACATGCTTTCCGATACGCCCTGGAACATCTTCACCAGCGGTTCGCGCAGGTCCGCCTGCAGGCTCGACAAACCGAGACCGAACAATACAGAGAAGAAGATGATCGGCAGCATTTCGCCGCGAACCATGGCCGCAAAGATGTTCGACGGGATCAGGTTGAGGATGGTTTGGACGAACGCGTGTTCATGCTGAACCTCGGCCGCCGTCGCCTGGTACTTGGAAATGTCCACAGTACCCAGGGTGCTCATGTCGATGCCGGCCCCCGGATGGAACAGGTTGGCCAGCAGCAGACCGACCACGATGGCGATGGTGGTGACGATCTCGAAGTAAATGATGGTCTTGAAGCCGATACGCCCCAGCTTCTTGGCGTCACCGACGCCGGCAATGCCGACAATCAGGGAGGAGATGACGATTGGGATTACGATCATCTTGATCAGACGGATAAAGATATCGCCTGCCGGTTGCAGGACGTTGCTGATCCACCAGGCTTTTTCGGCACTGAAATGGTTGAGCAGCGCACCGATTGCAATCCCTAATACCAGACCGATGAGGATCTGCCAGGCGAGGCTGAGCTTTGCCTTCTTCATATCTTTACCCTTAATTGTTGTTTGACTCAGGGAGATGCGCGAACTGGAACGCTTATGGCGAAAAAGTCTAGTGCATCTTCCCCCTGTATAAGGTGCCCCCGGAACCCGTGTTTACACGCTTTCTGGCAGGCGAAAAAAGGCGCAACTATTCCGATGCAAGGGAGCGCCGTCTAATGCCGTAAACGCCTACCCCATGCCGAATCGGCATGGGGGTTTTTTAGTAAAACGCGCGCCCCAACCGGTTCGAATACGACATTTCGGCAGGCATAAGTGCCGTGAACCGGTCATTACAGAGCAGATTGAATGTTTTTTGAGCAGTGGCCGAGGGTTGATTTTTCAGCAGAATCCCGCAGGACGAAGCGAAAAATCGCGGCCAAAAAAAGGTGATTTTTCTCGATATACGGTCGCCGGTGAAACACCGGGAAAAGTATTTTCCGACGTAACAAGGACAAGGAAGCGAAAACGCTGAAGAAACCGAGACGAGCGCTCTATTTCAATGTGTTGCGTGATCAAGCCCTTCGCAAGCCCGTCGAACCATGGCGGTCCGGCGAACTTGCGCAGCAGCTTTCCTGACCCGGCCCTTGCGCAGGCACTCGCTGTACCCGTAGGTCACTCCGCCCCTGAAACAGGCAGAACGTCCCGACCCCTTGGTCATGCGCCAGCCTTCCTCAGGTGACGCAAGTGGAAAGAGGCGCTGTAGCCTCCCTCATGTGCGTACTTCAATACCCGTTCGGATCTTTCTTCGTTTGCTTCATCGCCAAGGCGGCTGCCAGTGCCTTGAACAAACCGCCGATGTCAGCTTTGACCGCGACGGCCAAAGAAGAAGGAAGCAACGAACATCACCAGGAACACGACAAACAGAATCTTGGCGATACCTGTGGCGGTGCCCGCGATACCGCCGAAACCCAGTACGGCAGCGACGATGGCGATAACCAGGAATGTGATTGCCCAACTCAACATGGTAATTCTCCTTACGCTTCTGTTTAGAGGTGCCGCGTTTCCCGGCGCATTGGGTGCACGGAAGTTTTACCTAGAACACCCAATGCTCCTGATAACGAATCTCACCCACAGGACCGACCTGGTCGACATCCATCATGTGCATCGGGGTGCTATCGGCCTGACCGCTGCTGACTGCGCTGAAATGGGTTTGGGTCGGGCGCTGAATCGACAGACGTGGCGCTTCAGGCTGCTGGCCCTGTTCCCAGCGTTGAAACTGCTGGCCGCCGATCAGGGTGATCAACAGCGCCAGTACAGCAAACAGTCCTTGCTGGATATGCACAGGCGAAAGGCGCCGGTGGGCGGCACGTTGAAGGTTCATCCTGGAGCTCCTGCCACTCGGGTCGGTATTCGATAGCGGGCGCTGGATTCTGAATGCCCTGGTCAACCAGACAATTGCAGCCCGCATGCCAGCTTTAACTCGATTTAATTTCCTTTAATTTCAATATCTTAAGACCATAAAAGAAATCACTTCGCACGCATCCTGCACGATGCCACTTGCGCGGTCGTGCGTATTGCACGATTCGTTTGAAGGAAGGCGTAAATTTTTTGAATTGAGAGGAGGGCGCGGATGTCAGAAATACACGCTGGTTTTTGTAAGAAACCGAGCATCCATTAAAGGACCGGCGAAATCAGGTGGCAATGCGATACATGGGATGAAAGCTACCCTGCCATGACAGGAATGGCTCAGAATCAATCATGCAACTTGCCCGATTTCTCTGAGGCTAAATAAAGATTATTCATTAAGGAGCGTAGGAAAATGGAATCAGCCACTGAGCATCAAGGCCGCATTCTGCTGGTGGATGATGAGTCCGCCATCCTGCGTACTTTCCGTTATTGCCTCGAAGACGAAGGCTACAGCGTGGCCACCGCTACCAGCGCCGCGCAGGCAGAAGCACTGTTGCAGCGACAGGTCTTCGACCTGTGCTTCCTCGATTTGCGTCTGGGTGAAGACAACGGCCTCGATGTGCTGGCCCAGATGCGTATTCAGGCGCCCTGGATGCGGGTGGTGATCGTCACTGCGCACTCTGCCGTCGACACCGCAGTGGATGCGATTCAGGCCGGTGCCGCCGACTATCTGGTCAAACCGTGCAGCCCCGATCAATTGCGGCTGGCAACCGCCAAGCAACTGGAAGTGCGGCAACTGTCGGCGCGACTGGAAGCCCTGGAAGGTGAAGTACGCAAGCCCCAGGATGGTCTGGACTCCCACAGCCCGGCCATGAAAGTGGTACTCGAAACCGCCCGTCAGGTTGCCACGACCGATGCCAATATCCTGATTCTTGGTGAATCCGGTACCGGCAAGGGCGAACTGTCCCAAGCCATTCACGGCTGGAGCAAACGCGCGAAGAAATCCTGCATCACGATCAACTGCCCGTCGCTGAACGCTGAACTCATGGAAAGCGAACTTTTCGGCCACAGCCGTGGCGCCTTCACCGGTGCCAGCGAAAGCACCTTGGGCCGAGTCAACCAGGCTGACGGCGGTACGCTGTTTCTCGACGAGATTGGCGACTTTCCCCTGACATTGCAGCCGAAGTTGCTGCGTTTCATTCAGGACAAGGAATATGAGCGTGTCGGTGATCCAGTGACCCGTCGCGCCGATGTGCGCATCCTTGCGGCCACCAACCTCAACCTTGAGGACATGGCCCGCGACGGTCGTTTCCGTGAAGACCTGCTCTACCGCCTGAATGTCATTACCTTGCACCTGCCACCGCTACGCGAACGCCGCGAAGATATTCTCAACCTCGCCGATCGTTTCCTCGCACGCTTCGTCAAGGAATACGCCCGTCCTGCGCGCGCCTTCAGCGACGAGGCGCGGGAAGCACTGCTGGGCTATCGTTGGCCCGGCAACATCCGTGAGCTACGCAACGTGATCGAGCGGGCGAGCATCATCTGTCCGCAGGAGCGGGTCGAGATCAGTCATCTGGGCATGGCCGAACCCCCGGTCCACAACGCACCGCGTATCGGCGCGGCACTGAGCCTGGATGAGCTGGAGAAAGCTCACATCGGCGCGGTCCTCGCCACCGCCGACACCCTGGATCAAGCGGCGAAAATCCTGGGCATCGACGCCTCGACGCTGTACCGCAAACGCAAACAGTACAACTTGTGAGCAACAGCGGATGAAACTGGCGATGAAATTGCGGACCCGGCTGTTCCTGAGCATTTCCGCACTGATGACCATCGCGTTGCTCGGGCTCTTGCTCGGGCTGGTCAGCGTGATGCAGATGGCCGGCAGCCAGGAAATGCCCACCCGCAACAACTTCGTCACTCTGGACCTGGGGCTCAAGCTGCGTCAGGCCCTGGGTGATCAACTGATCATCATGCTCAGCGAGAATCCTGACTCCGCCGCTTTCGCCGCCTCGAAGCAGCATTACTTCGAACTGCTGGAGGAAGGCATCGCCCAGGAACCAGAACAGTCCGGAGGTGAGTACGGCTTCAGAAAAGCCAAGGCCGACTACGAGCGCTTTATCCAGGCTTATGAAACGTCCCCCGCCCCGTCGAATGCGTTCGGCAGCCACGGCAACCTGACGGAAAAATTCAACGCGCTACGCAATGGCCTGTTCGCCGAGCACAAGCGCGCACTGGATAACATCAACGATACCGAGCGTCAGGCCCGGGAGCAGGCGCTGCTGATTGCCGGGCTGCTTGGCCTGGTGGGGCTGGCGGTGCTGATCGTCGGCTTCGTGACCGCGCAGGCCATCGCCCGGCGCTTCGGCGAGCCCATCGAGGCTTTGGTCAAGGCGGCGGACAATATCGGCCAGGGCAATTACGATGTCACCCTGCCGATCTCTTCGGCGGTGGAGCTGAACCAGCTGACCCGGCGTTTCGGGATCATGGCCCAAGCGCTGCGTGAACATCAGGCCACTAACGTCGATGAACTGCTGGCCGGTCAACAACGTTTGCAGGCCGTGCTCGACAGCATTGACGATGGACTACTGATGATCGACCGTCAGGGCCATCTGGAACACCTTAACCCTGTGGCCCAGCGTCAGTTGGGCTGGGAATCCGATCGTCTGGGTCTGGGGTTGGGCACGGCGCTGGAGCGCCCCGAACTCGATGAGCAGCTGCAACTGGTGCTGCGCGGCGGTACGCTGGAGCGGGCGCCGGAAGACTTGAGCATCGAAGTCGATGGCGAGTCGCGACTGCTGACCTATAGCCTGACCCCGGTAAGCCATACCCAGGGACATATTCTCGGTGCCGTGATGGTGCTGCATGACGTCACGGAACAGCGTGCCTTCGAACGGGTACGCAGCGAATTTGTATTGCGCGCCTCCCATGAGTTGCGCACACCGGTCACCGGCATGCACATGGCTTTCGGATTGTTCCGCGAGCGCGTTCACTTTGCCCCGGACTCCCGGGAAGCCGACCTGCTCGATACCGTGAATGAAGAGATGCAGCGGCTGATGCAGTTGATCAATGACCTGCTGAACTTCTCCCGGTACCAGAACGGTTTGCAGAAACTCACCCTGGCGCCGTGTTCCATCGAGGCATTGCTGGAACGGGCTCAATCGCGCTTTGCCACATCGGCCGAAGAGAAGGAAATCAGCCTGCTGGTGGAAGTGCAGGGGCCTTTGCCGCGGTTACAGGCCGACCAGTCACAACTGGACCGGGTACTCGACAACTTGCTCGACAATGCCTTGCGCCACACCGGCTCCGGCGGGCGGATACGCCTGCAGGCCCGGCGCCACGGCGACCGGGTCATCATCAGTGTCGAGGACAACGGCGAAGGCATCGCCTACGGTCAACAGGGGCGGATCTTCGAGCCGTTCGTACAGGTCGGACGCAAGAAGGGCGGGGCCGGGCTCGGCCTGGCCTTGTGCAAGGAAATCGTGCAATTGCATGGCGGGCGCATGGGCGTCTACTCCCGGCCGGGGCAAGGTACTCAGTTCTACATGGCGCTGACCGTTTAGCTCACCTTCACGCCTCGTCATCCAGACGTCGGCCAGCGCCGGCCAGGCGCCGGCCCCGGGTTATCAGTTCAATGAACTGCACGGCGCTCAGCGCGCGGGCGAACAGCCACCCCTGGCCGAACTTCACGCCTTCACTGCTGAGGAATTCGACCTGGGCCTCATGTTCGATGCCTTCGGCAATCACCTTCAGGTGCAGCGACTGGGCCATGTGAATGATGTGCGGGGCCACACCACTGCTGGCGGCGTCATGGCCCAACGCATCGATGAACGCCTTGTCGATTTTCAGGCAATCCACCGGCAGGGTTTGCAAATAGGCGAGGCTGCAATAGCCGGTGCCGAAGTCATCGATCAACACCTGGTGCCCGACATCCCGTAACGATTGCAGGTTTTCCCGGGCCACCACCACATCCACCAGCCCGCGCTCGGTGACCTCAAAGGCAATTTGCTGCGCAGCGACACGGTGCAGGGTCAGCAGCCGCGCCATCACCTGACCAATCCGCGGAACCATCACATCACACGCCGCGAGATTGACCGAGATGTACAGTTGCGGGTTGGCACGCAGCAACTGGCCGAGTTGCTCGAGCAGGCGTTGCAGGACGAAGTCCGTCATCTGGCGAATCTGCCCGGTGTTCTCCGCCATCGGGATGAACAGGTCGGGACTGGTCAGAGTACCGTCCGGCCTGCGCCAGCGTAGCAGCGCTTCAGCCCCGACACAGTTGCGGCTATCGAGGTCGAAGATCGGTTGATACAGCACCTGCAACTCGCCACGGCGAATCGCGCCGGTCAGTTCGGCGTCCAGCGACTGCCGCTGGCGCACCAGCAGAAACACCAGGAACCCAACGCATATGCCCAGTGTGAGGCTGGCCGGCAGCAGCCACCACCAGACCGCCGGGATATGCATGCCGCTACGCGGGCTGATCAACACCAATTGATATTCCGGATTGTCGGTGGGCATGCGGTATATCAGGCGTGTATGGGTTATCTGCAGCGCATCACGGTTTCTCGGTGGCCAGGCCTCGGCCGGCGGCCAGACCTGAGAAGCGCCCAGCACCGGAATCGCGCGCGCGCCATGGTCAAGGACCACCAGCAGACTGCTGCCCGGCGACAGGTCGACCATATCGGTCAAATGCCCGCGAGAGGTCGCGACCCGGAAATTCCCGCGCCCGAGCATAAGCGCGGCGCGGTTTTCGTCGGGTTCGGTGGTGGTGTTGAGCCAATAGCTGTAAGTCGGGCCTTTGATGTCTGGCGATCGACTCAGCGACAGCCCTTCCTGGCGAGGGCGATTGGAGCAGATTCGCGAGGAGTCCATATAGGCGGCTTCGTAGACGAAGCGATAATTGAACGTAACCTGTTGCAGGGTCGCGATCATTTCCGCATCGCAGCCGCGCAACGGCTGCGCTTCAAGGTCGTCAAGGCTTTCACGTAGTTGCCCGAAGAGCTGTTCCAGGCGGGCGAGGAAGCGCTCACCCTGAGCATTCATTTCTTCGCTTTCGTTTTGCTCGATCTGGTGAATGGCGACGAACAGGCTGCCGGCCATCAGTAACGTTGCGCTCAAGACAGCAGACATCAGCCCCAGAAACCAGGGGCGATGGAACCAACTACGGAAGGTCTCTCGAGCAGCAGGCATTGTGTAATATCCGAAGGATTACCAATGAGTTATAGCTGCTGATTGGGAAAATGCCCGTACCGTCGGGCGGCGTCATTATTTTGACTGATTCAACACCAAAAGTAGCGCTGCAGTTTGCGCATCCGGAGTGCCGTCGAAGCGCGCCGGACGGAAATGCATCTGGAATGCCGCTATCACATGCCGTGTCGCGACATCGAGCTCGCCGGTTTGTGGCGAGGCATAACCCAAGCGGGTCAACTGCGCCTGAAACCAGCTGATGCTCGGCAACTGCTCGGCGAACAACATTTGCTGGCGCGCCACCGACTGTTCATTCGGCCAGAGGCCCAAGCCTTCGGCGGCCAGACGCTTCCAGGGGAACAGCGGCCCCGGGTCCAGCTTGCGCAACGGCGCAATATCGCTATGGCCGATGATGTCGCGAGGCTTTATGCCGTGACGTTTGCTGATGTCCTTGAGCAACACGATCAACGACTGGACCTGATCTTCGGTGTAGGGATACCACACGCGTCCAGTCGGTGTGTCCTCGAAGCCCGGGTTGACGATTTCGATACCGATGGAACTGGAGTTCAGCCAGGTCCGGCCATTCCACTCGCTCTCCCCGGCGTGCCAGGCGCGCACATTTTCATCCATCAGCTTGTAGATGGTGGCGCCCTTGTCGTCGCCGATCAGGTAATGGCTGCTGACTTCACCGTGGGTAAGCAGTTGCAACGAACGCTCCAGCGAGGCGTTGGTGTAATGCACCACCACGAACTGCACACGGCTGTCGTAATTGGCTGAAGGATGGCTGGTGTCAATACGGGGACCGCTGGCGCAGCCGGCCAGCAGAATCAGTGACGCGATCAGAGCAAAATATTTCATGGCGAAGGCAGTACACACAAGACAATAATGCAACAGTGTAACGTAATGCCTGACGGACAGACGCCAATCAAACAAAATGGAACAATTGACGATCAGCCCGGCTCCACGCGATTGCGGCCGGCATTTTTTGCGCGATACAGCGCCTGATCGGCTCTTTTAAGCGCTTGATCGCCGTGCTCTCCCTGCCTGAACGCCGTCATTCCGATAGACACGGTGATGGTCACCGGCTCTCCCTTGAAGTGGAACGGACAGGCCTCGATGGAGGCACGCAAGCTTTCCAGCAACTTCAACCCCGCCGCCGACACCGTGGATGGCATTAACAGAACAAACTCTTCGCCGCCAAACCGCGCAATGAAATCCGTCCCGCGCAAACGCTTGCACAACACGCTGGCGATGATTTTCAGCACTTTGTCACCGGCCAGGTGCCCGTAGTTATCATTGATACGCTTGAAATGATCGAGGTCCAGCATGGCCAGCAGCAGCGTGTTGCCATGTTGCTGCCATTGTGTGACCTCATGGTCCAGGCGCTCGCTCCAGGCGGCGCGGTTGGGCAGACTGGTCAACGGGTCGATCAATGCCTTCTGACGCTGCTCTTCAAGGTGCTCACGGTAACCCTGGGCCTCCTGCTCCATATGGGCGACCCGCTCGGCCAGGCTGTGCAAGCGCGCAGCGACCTCTTGCTCGCGCTCATCGCGCTGTTTCTGGTGCTGGTCCATGGTGCCCAGCAAGCCTTCGAGATGGTTTTCCAGGACGTGCTTGAGATCTTCCAGGTCCGCGGCTTCCTGCATGCTGCTTTGCAAGCCATCGACCTGTTCGCGGATTTGCGTGTCCATCTGCCGCGCAGCCGAACGGTTGTCGGCGTGCCCTGCGGTGGCGGCCTGCAAGTTGCTCTGGAACGATTCGAGGCGTTCGTTCAATCGTTGTAGATAGGCTTCGAACTCATGCTGGCCGCTGTCGGTAATGGCCAGCATCAACGTGGCGAAGTCGTCGAGAATCGGCAGCAATTCGTACCAGTTCAAACCGTTTTTCAGACGATCGCGCATGGATTCGGCTTGCGGGCGATAACGTTCGGGCAATGTCAGGTCTTCGAGCAGCCCTAGCAGCGTGTCTTCGATATGACTGGCCACCGAACTGTAGGAGGGCTCGGGGGAGTCCGGGAGTGCGTAGAGAATGTCGTGTTCGGAATGTGCCTGATCGGCGACAGCCACTTCCTCCCTCGGAATCGGAGGCAAGGGCGAGTTATCCGGCGACGCTTGCGCGGTCAGCTCGTCGGGGTTTGGTTCCGACTCCGGAGGCGTCGCGATGGTTTCCGGAGCTGGTTGCTCGGCCGATTCGATTTCTGTCGCGGCTGCACTGGCTGGCTGAGGCTCCGCAGCCGGGGGGGCAAAAGCCACGGCTGGCTCAGTCGGCGCGGACTCGTCCTCAGCTCGCTCAACAGCGGGTACCTCGCAGATTGCTGGCTCGATCACGACCGGGGCCGACGCGATAATCGCCGCAGGGCTCTCGGCTACAGGGGCAGCCAGCGCAGGAGAAGTAGCCGTTGAGGCCGCCGTCTCCTGCGCTTCACGACCGCCGAACAACCGCTGCAGCAAGCCAGGCCGATCGGGTTCCGCCGGGGTATCCAGCTGGCTCAGGGCCTTGCCTTGCAAGCCACTCAACTCGCTGAGCAACAACGGTATCTCACGTGCCTGACTGACCCGCGCCTCCAGTTGCTTGGCGAAACGCTTGAGTGGCCGGCTCACATCCCGTGGCAGCGGCAATGTTTGCAGCTGAGTGACCAGCGCAGTCAGGGCGGCACTGGTCTGGTTGACCCGGGTTTCCCGACGCTGTTCAGAATCGAGCACGGCTTTTTCCAGGCGCGGAATCAGCGCGGCCAGGCCGGCGTCCATGTCGTCGGTACGCACGACCTCACGCATTTCCTTCATGCATTGGTCAACGGCGCGGTCGGTACCTTCCGCCGCCAGGGTGCTGCGCACCAGCCCACGACGCAGCAAGTCGAGCCGTGCGTCCCAGCGACGTTCGAGCTTTTCCTGTTGTTCGATGCTTTTGAGGTATTTCTCTTTCCAGCGCTGTGCTTCGTCGCTCATTCATGGGATCCGCGAGGGGCAGGACTCAACGCGGGCAATGCATCGGCCGTGAGCGAACCCGGCAGACGAATCTCTACCGCGACCGGCAGGTGATCGGAAATGGGCTGTGCCAACACCTCGACCTTTTCCAGGGTCAGGCTCGGGCTCAGCAGGATATGATCCAGGCAGCGCTGCGGGCGCCAGCTGGGAAACGTCGCTTCCAGTTGTGGCGCAAGCAGGCCGAGATCGCGCAACGCGGAGTTTTGCAGCAGGTCACTGGCATGGGTATTCATGTCGCCCATCAGTACCTGGTGTTTGTAATCGCCAATCAGATCGCGGATGTAGGCCAGTTGCAGGCTGCGCGCCCGGGCGCCCAAGGCCAGGTGCATCATGACCACCACCAGCGCTTCCGGGCCTTCGCCGAACCGTACCAGAATGGCTCCGCGACCTTTTGGCCCCGGCAACGGATGATCTTCAATGGCCCACGGGCGCAATCGACTGAGCACGCCATTGCTGTGCTGGGCCAGGCGACCAAGGTTGCGATTGAGTTGTTGATACCAGTACGGGAAGGCGCCGAGCTGGGCCAGGTGTTCGACTTGATTGACGTAGCCTGACCGCAGGCTGCCGCCATCGGCTTCCTGCAAGGCGACCAGATCGAAATCGCCCAGCAGATTGCCGATTTTCTGCAGATTGTCGGCACGCCCGTTGTGCGGCAGCAGATGCTGCCAGCCCCGGGTCAGGTAATGCCGATAACGCTCGGTACTGATGCCGACCTGGATATTGAAGCTGAGCAAGCGCAGACGGCTGTCTACGGGCAGGCCCGTGGACTCCAGATGATGCTCGTTGACCCGCGGATCATGCCGGCCAACGACGCGTTCAGTACCCCATCGGCGCATGGCAGTGACTGCCCTCAGTTGGCGGCAGCCTTGTTAGCCGCCCGCTCTTTGTCGATCAGTTTGTCGGCCAGTTGCAGGGCCTGTTCAGCACCGCCGGCAGAACCCACGTCAAACCGGTACTTGCCGTTGACGATCATGGTTGGAACGCCGGTGATTTCATACTTCTTGGCCAGTTCACGCGCCTTGACGATCTGACCTTTGATAGCGAAAGAGTCGAAGGTCGCGAGGAACTTGTCCTTGTCCACGCCTTGGGTAGCGAGGAAGTCGGCCATGTCATCCTTGTCGGTCAGTTTCTTGTGTTCTTTCTGAATCGCATTGAACACCGCGGCATGAACGTTGTGCTCGACACCCATGGCTTCAAGGGTCAGGAACATCTGACCGTGGGCATCCCACGGGCCACCGAACATCGCTGGAATGCGTACGAAATTCACGTCCGTCGGCAGTTTCTCGACCCAGGGATTGATCACTGGCTCGAAGGCGTAGCAATGCGGGCAGCCGTACCAGAACAGCTCTACCACTTCGATCTTGCCAGGCACAGCGACCGGAACCGGATTGCTCAGTTCCACATAAGGTGCGGCGGGGGCTTCAGCAGCCTGGGCGGTCATGCCGAACAGGCTGGCAGCGGCAAAAACGGCGCTGATGATCAGATTACGCATGCTTTACTCCTGGACAAATTTTATCGCCTCGCGCGACTGTTTTCAGACAGATCCTGGCGGGCTTGAGTTCTGTAGTGTAACGGCAGCGGCCACAAAAAAGGGCGGCCAAGGCCACCCTTTCTATACTTGCTGTCACGGATTAATCGAGCGTTAACGTTGCAGGCGATAAGCACCCCGTTCAACGCCCGATCCGTCGGCCTTAGTGCAGGCCTTGAATGTAGCTGGACACCGCGGCGATGTCTTCGTCGCTCAGCTTCTTGGCAATGGTCTGCATGGTTTTGGCATCGCCGTCGTTGTTGCGGCCGCCTTCTTCCTTGCGGAAGTCGGTCAGTTGCTTGGCGATGTATTGAGCGTGCTGGCCGCCGAGGTGCGGGAAACCGGCAGCCGCGTTACCTGCGCCATTTGGCGAATGGCACCCGGTGCAGGCTGGCATCCCCTTGGCCAGGTCACCGCCACGGAACAGGGCTTCACCGCGAGTGACGACTTTCGGATCGGCGGCGCCGACGCTGCCTTTCTGGCTGGCGAAGTAGGCGGCAATGTCCGCCAGGTCCTGATCGCTCAGGTTGGTCAGCAGACCGGTCATTTCCAGAACGGTGCGCTTGCCCGACTTGATGTCGTGCAATTGCTTGGTCAGGTAGCGTTCACCCTGACCCGCCAGTTTTGGAAAGTTTGGCGCCATGCTGTTGCCATCCGGGCCGTGGCAGGCGCCACAGACGGCGGCTTTGGCCTGGCCGGCTTTTGCATCACCCGGTTGTACTGCCTCACCTGCAGCATGGGCCATGCCGGAGATGCCCACGGTCAACAGCAGACTCACGATCAATTTCTTCATCAGCTAATCCAACTACGGCTAAGGGTTAAGAGTTATGGACCGGGCTTACTCGCTCATCCAAAGGATGATGGTTTGGTAATCCTCGGCACTGCAGTCCATGCACAAACCACGCGGCGGCATCGCCTTGAAACCCTGGGTCACGTGTTGCACCAGCGTCTCCATACCTTTCGCCAACCTCGGCGTCCAGGCTTCCTGATCGCCTTTTTTCGGCGCCATGGGGAGTTGGCCGGAATGACAGGCACCACAAACACGGTTGTACACAGCTTGCGGATCCTGTGTAGCCTGAGCGCTGTAAAGCGGCATCAAGACACCGGCAGCTAGCAGCCATTTCGTCATAAAACGACCTTTTCAGGGTTGAGAGCGTGCTGCGTTCTAGTGCGCAATCAAGGTCTGTCGCTCTCGTGAACTTCATCCTACGCTGGGACAAAGCGCACACAAAATCTGCGGCATTATATACTGGCGTCACTGAAACGGAAGCGACACTGCTTGCCGCACCCATTCCTGGCGCCGCCCACATCGGAAATCCCATGCAACTCAAGAATCCCATCCTCGGTCTGTGCCAACAGTCCACCTTCATGCTCAGCGCCGCCAAAGTCGACCAATGTCCGGATGACGAGGGCTTCGAAGTCGCCTTCGCCGGGCGTTCCAACGCCGGCAAGTCGAGTGCCTTGAACACCCTGACCCACGCCAGCCTGGCGCGCACCTCGAAAACCCCGGGGCGCACGCAACTGTTGAATTTCTTCAAGCTAGACGATGAACGCCGTCTGGTCGACCTGCCGGGCTACGGTTATGCAAAAGTACCGATCCCGCTCAAGCAACACTGGCAGCGTCACCTGGAGGCATATCTGGGTGGTCGCGAGAGTTTGAAAGGTCTGATCCTGATGATGGACATCCGCCATCCGATGACCGATTTCGACCTGCTGATGCTCGACTGGGCCGTGGCTGCCGGCATGCCGATGCACATTCTGCTGACCAAAGCGGACAAGCTGACCTATGGCGCGGCCAAGAACACGCTGCTCAAGGTACAGGCGGAAATCCGCAAGGGCTGGGGCGATCTGGTGACAATCCAGCTGTTTTCGGCCCCAAAACGCATGGGCCTGGAAGATGCCTACACCGTACTGGCTGGATGGATGGAGCTGGCGGACAAGGGTGCCGAGGTAGAA
Source organism: Pseudomonas sp. GV085 (assembly GCF_003050925.1). Taxonomy (GTDB): domain Bacteria; phylum Pseudomonadota; class Gammaproteobacteria; order Pseudomonadales; family Pseudomonadaceae; genus Aquipseudomonas. The sequence goes on from NZ_QAOV01000012.1 coordinate 29,649, forward strand.
GCTCAGTAAGTGCCGAGAAAACTGCCTGCGGCGCACGCAGGCAGTTTTCTCGAGGCAAAAAAAGTTCTTCACGGAATTCCGGGGGAACACATATAACGAAATATCTGTAGGGGCTGCCGAAGGTTCGGGCCGCGTTCGGACGATCTTTTTGATCTTGATCAACAATCTCCAGATCGCAAAAGCAAGATCAAAAGATCGCGATAGCGGTGGGGATATGGTTGCTTTTGCCCTGGCGCACGCAAAAAAAACCCCGGACTTCATATGGGGAGGGAGAAGTTCCGGGGTTCAAGCTCTAGACCGCTAGGGCGGGGTCCAGATATCTGCCAACACTTAACACAACATAGGAGCATCGAAGGGCTTCACCAGCCATTCAGTAACTCTGAGTGGTGGCTCACAAGATTAGTTCAGATTTTTTTCAAATAGCTTTGAAATAACTCTAAGCGCCTTCCGGACTAAGCGAGTTGCGCCCTTCCGCCGCGGCACTATGCCGCAGCAGAACACGACAATTTTCTGTAGGAGCGAGCTTGCTCCGGGCGGCGTTCCGACGATGGAATTTCAGTCGAAATCGATGTGTCTGACACTCCATCGCGAGCAAGCTCGCTCCTACAAGAAGGCTCAGTGAGCCTCATCCCAGTTATTTCCGACACCCACTTCGACCAGCAACGGGACATCCAGTTTCGCGGCCTCGCTCATGTGTACGCGAATTTCATCGCGAACCTGGTCGACCAGGTCTTCACGCACCTCAAGCACCAGTTCATCGTGCACCTGCAAAATGACTTTGGCGTCGAGGCCAGACGCGGTCAGCCAGTTATCCACTGCAACCATGGCTTTCTTGATGATGTCCGCAGCGGTGCCTTGCATCGGTGCGTTGATCGCCGTGCGTTCCGCGGCGGCGCGCTCTTGCGGCTTGTTGGAGTTGATGTCCGGCAGGTACAGGCGACGTCCGAAGAGTGTCTCCACGTAACCTTGTTCTGCCGCCTGCGCACGGGTGCGTTCCATGTACTGGCGAACGCCGGGATATCGGGTGAAGTAGGTATCGATGTAGGCCTTGGCGGTCTTGGTGTCGACGCCGATGTCCTTGCCGAGCTTCTGCGCCCCCATGCCATAGATCAGTCCGAAGTTGATCGCCTTGGCGCTACGGCGCTGATCGGAGGTCACGTCCGCCAGTTCGACCTTGAACACTTCGGCGGCGGTCGCGGTGTGCACGTCCAGATTGTGGCGGAAGGCGTTCATCAGCCCTTCGTCCCGGGACAGGTGCGCCATGATCCGCAGTTCGATCTGCGAATAGTCCGCCGCCAGCAGCTTGTAACCTGACGGGGCCACGAAGGCCTGGCGAATGCGACGCCCTTCGGCGGTGCGCACTGGAATGTTCTGCAGGTTCGGATCGCTGGAGGACAGCCGCCCGGTAGACGCCACCGCCTGGTGGTACGAGGTATGGATCCGCCCGGTACGCGGGTTGATCTGCTCCGGCAGACGGTCTGTGTAAGTGCTTTTCAGCTTGCTCATGGAGCGGTATTCCATGAGCACTTTGGGCAATCGATAGTCGTCTTCGGCCAGTTTAGCCAACACTTCTTCGGCGGTGGATGGCTGGCCCTTGGCGGTTTTCTTCAATACCGGCAAGCCAAGCTTTTCGTAAAGGATCACGCCCAGTTGCTTGGGCGAACCGAGGTTGAACTCTTCGCCGGCAATCTCGAAGGCTTCACGCTCCAGCGCCACCATCTTGTTGCCCAGTTCGATGCTTTGCACACCCAGCAGGGCAGCGTCGACGAAAGCGCCTTGGCGCTCAATGCGTGCCAGCACCGGCACCAGCGGGATTTCGATGTCGGTCAGCACGCCGACCAGACTTGGAATGGCCGAAAGTTTTTCGAAGAGAGTCTGGTGCAGACGCAAGGTGATATCCGCATCTTCGGCGGCGTAAGGCCCGGCCTGCTCCAGGGCGATCTGATCGAACGTCAGCTGTTTCACGCCTTTGCCGGCGATGTCCTGGAAACTCACCGTGGTGTGGTCCAGGTACTTCTGCGCCAGGCTGTCCATGTCATGGCGCGTGGCCGTGGAGTTGAGCACGTAGGACTCGAGCATGGTGTCGAAGGCGATGCCGCGCACGGTAATGCCGTTGTCCTGATCGCCGCCGATGGCGCAGTTGGCCAGGATGTTCATGTCGAACTTGGCGTGCTGGCCGACCTTGAGTTTGTTCGGGTCCTCCAGAATCGGCTTGAGCGCACGCAGGACCGTGTCGCGGTCCAGCTGTTGCGGCACGCCGATGTAGGAATGGGTCAACGGGATGTAGGCCGCTTCGTTGGCCTGAACCGCGAATGACAGGCCCACCAGTCGTGCCTGCTGCGCATCGATGCCGGTGGTTTCGGTGTCGAAGGCAAACAGTTTGGCGTTTTTCAGTTTTTCCAGCCAGGCATCGAAACGCGTTTGATCGAGGATGGTTTCATAGGCGGCTTCAGCAACGGCGGCCGGTGCTTCGGCCTCTGGTTCGCTGAACAGATCGGCGGCCGGTGCTGGCTCGGCGGCAGCGCTCAGTTCCAGGCGTTTGGCGTCGCGATCAAGGTCGTTCAGCCAGCTCTTGAACTCCAGCAGGGTGTACAACTCGTAGAGTTTCGCCGGATCTTCAGGACCCATTTGCAAGTCGTCGAGCCCAACGTCCAGCGGCACGTCGATCTTGATGGTCGCCAACTGATAGGAAAGGAAAGCCATTTCCTTGTGCTCTTCAAGCTTGGCCGGCAAGGTCTTGGCGCCACGAATCGGCAGGGTCGGCACGATATCGAGTTGCGCATAGAGTTCGGTCAGGCCGCCGTTCACACCCACCAGCAGGCCAGACGCGGTCTTGGGACCGATGCCCGGAACGCCCGGAATGTTGTCGGACGAATCGCCCATGAGCGCCAGATAATCGATGATCTGCTCGGGAGCGACGCCGAATTTCTCCTTCACGCCCTCCACATCCATGCTGCTACCGGTCATGGTGTTGACCAAGGTAATGTGACCGTCGACCAATTGCGCCATATCCTTGTCACCGGTGGAGATGATCACCGGACGATCCGCCGCCGCGCTACTGCGGGCCAGGGTGCCGATCACGTCATCGGCCTCGACGCCTTCGACGCACAGCAGCGGGAAGCCCAGGGCGATCACGCTCTGGTGCAGCGGCTCGATCTGCACGCGCATGTCGTCAGGCATGCTCGGACGGTTGGCCTTGTATTCGGCGTACATGTCATCGCGAAAAGTCCCACCCTTGGCGTCGAACACCACGGCAAACGGACTGTCCGGATACTGCTTGCGCAGGCTCTTGAGCATGTTCAACACGCCCTTGACCGCGCCGGTCGGCAGGCCTTTGGAGGTGGTCAGCGGCGGCAGCGCGTGAAAGGCGCGGTACAGGTAAGAAGAACCGTCCACCAGGACGAGGGGGGCTTGGCTCATGAGCAGGATCAACCTTTTCGGCGGGTCCGGCGCTAGAATAGCGGGACCGTTGACGACAAAGGGACAAGGTTATCATGCGCACACTAAATCGCCTGTTGCTGGCTGGATTGTTTGCAATCGCACCATTGGCCGTCATGGCGGCGGACGATGCGCCAACGCCGGAACCGGATGTCACCATTCGTACGGAAGGGGACAAGCTCATTCAGGAATATCGCCAAAACGGCTTCCTGTATGCGATCAAAGTCACGCCCAAAGGCGGCAAGCCGTATTTCCTGGTGCGCGCGGACGGCTCGGAAGGAAACTTCATCCGCTCCGACTACCCGGATATGCTTATTCCGGCGTGGGAAATTTTTAAGTGGTAAGTCGTCCCTAACTTTAATCGGCGCTGGCTCAACAGCGGCGCCCGTACTGGCAGCTTAAACATGTCTGTGTTCACCCCCCTGGCTCGGCCCGAGCTGGAAGCTTTTCTCGCCCCTTATGGCCTCGGCCGCCTGCTTGATTTCCAGGGGATTGCCGCCGGTAGCGAAAACACCAATTTCTTTATCAGCCTGGAGCAGGGCGAATTTGTACTGACCCTGGTCGAGCGCGGTCCGGTTCAGGAAATGCCGTTCTTCATCGAACTGCTCGACGTGCTGCACGGCGCCGACCTGCCGGTACCTTACGCCCTGCGTACCACAGACGGCGTGGCCTTGCGCGAACTGGCGGGCAAACCTGCGCTGCTGCAACCACGCCTGGCCGGCAAGCATATCAAGCAAGCCAACGCGCAACATTGCGCACAGGTCGGTGAGTTGCTCGGCCATCTGCACCTGGCGACCCAGGCCAATATGATCAAGCGCAAAACCGATCGCGGCCTGGACTGGATGCTGGAAGAGGGCACGCAGTTCCTCTCGCACCTCGGTGCCGAGCAGAAAGACTTGCTGCAACGGGCGCTGGAAGAAATCACCCGGCAGAAAGAAAAAATCCTGGCATTGCCGCGGGCGAACATTCACGCCGACCTGTTCCGCGACAACGCGATGTTCGAAGGCACGCACCTGACCGGGCTGATCGATTTCTACAACGCCTGCTCCGGGCCGATGCTCTACGACGTGGCGATTGCCTTGAACGACTGGTGCTCGGACGACGATGGCGTGATCGATGGACCGCGAGCGCGGGCCTTGCTGGGCGCTTACGCAGCCTTGCGACCGTTCACCGCTGCCGAAGCCGAGTTGTGGCCGACCATGCTGCGGGTGGCTTGCGTACGGTTCTGGTTGTCACGCTTGATCGCCGCGGAGTCGTTCGCCGGGCAGGATGTGTTGATTCACGATCCGATGGAGTTCCAGTTGCGCCTGGCGCAGCGGCAGACGGTCAATACGCCTCTGCCTTTCGCCCTTTAAAAGCTTCGCGAGCAGGCTCGCTCCCACAGGTACACGGTGATCCTTGTGGGAGCGAGCCTGCTCGCGAATGGGGGCGCCACCTTTTTTCGAATTACAACGACTCCAGACACCCTGCCAAATCATTCCCCAGCTTCTCCAGCACCTGCTCATACCCCTGAGCAGTCGCCGGCGTGTACCCGCCCAACGCATCCAGCTCAGCCAGTTTCACTGGCAAACCCGCCACCAACGTTTCCGCCAGACGCGGGCGCAACGGCGGTTCGCTGAACACGCAAGTCTTGCCGACTTCCTGCAAACGCGCGCGCATCGCCGCGACATGCTGGGCACCGGGTTGCACTTCGGCCGCGACGCTGAACACACCCACGTGCTTGAGACCGTAGGCGTCTTCGAAGTAGTCGAAGGCTTCGTGGAAAACGAAGTAGGGCTTGCCCTGAACATCGGCCAGGCGTTTCTTCAGCCGCGCGTCCAACGCATCGAGGCGCTCATCGAAGGCCTTCAGGTTGCTCTGATACCGCGCGGCATTGTCAGGATCGGCGGCACTCAGGTCGGCCGCCATTTTCGTAGCGATGACTCGGGCGTTGACCGGCGACAGCCACAGGTGCGCATCCAGGCTGCCCGGGCGGTGATCGTGGTCGTGTTCGTCAGCTTCTTCGGCGTGGGAGTGGCTATCTTCGGCGAAGCGGCGCAGTTTCATGCCTGACAAATCCTGCACGGCGACGCTCGGCAGCGTACGACCCTTCAGCACGCGTGGCAGGAAACCTTCCATGTCCGGGCCAATCCAGTACAGCAGGTCCACCGATTGCACCTTGCGCACGTCGGAAGGGCGCAACGCATAGTTATGCGGCGATGCACCAGGTGGCAGCAAAACCTCGGGAATCGCCACACCGTCCTGTACCGCCGCGGCGATCAATTGCAGAGGCTTGATGCTGGTAAGGACCTTGACCTCGGCCTGCGCCGAACCGATCAGCAGAAAACTTGCGACAAATGCGACAAAGATAGAAAAAAGTCGGAACACGATGACCACTCGAAGAGGCGAGAACGGGTAACATAATAACGTCTCTCACAAAACTCGTCGCCGCTCATGCTAAAAACACCGATTGCCAGCCGCCCCCACGACCACTCACATTGCGTTCACAGCGCTTTGTCCGAGGCCGATGCCCTGTGCGCACGTCAAGGCCTGCGCCTGACCGCATTGCGCCGGCGGGTGCTGGAACTGGTGTGGCAAAGCCACAAACCCCTGGGGGCCTACGACATTCTCGCGGTCCTCAGCGAGCAGGACGGTCGCCGCGCCGCGCCACCGACGGTGTACCGCGCGCTGGATTTCCTGCTGGAAAACGGCCTGGTCCATCGAATCTCCTCGCTCAACGCCTTCATCGGCTGCAATCACCCGGAACATGCTCACCAGGGTCAGTTCCTGATCTGCCGTGGGTGCCACGCCGCCATCGAGCTCGAACAAAAATCCATCAGCGACGCGATCATCGCCAGCGCCAGGGATGTCGGGTTTATCGTCGAAGGCCAGACCGTTGAAGTGATCGGTCTCTGCTCGGGTTGCCAGGGGGCTTGATGAGCAACGCGCTGATTCGCCTTGAGCAGGTTGCCGTCACGTTCGCCGGGCAACCGGTGCTGGACAACATCGAGCTGAGCGTCGAACCGGGACAGATCGTTACCCTGATCGGCCCCAACGGCGCCGGCAAGACCACACTGGTGCGTGCCGTGCTCGGCCTGTTGAAACCGGACAGCGGCAGCGTATGGCGCAAGCCGAAACTGCGGGTCGGTTACATGCCGCAAAAACTTCACGTCGATCCAACCCTCCCGCTATCGGTCCTGCGCTTCTTGCGCCTGGTGCCGGGCGTGGACCGTGCGATGGCCTTGGCGGCACTCAAGGAGGTCGGTGCCGAACAGGTGATCGACAGCCCGGTGCAAAGCGTTTCCGGTGGCGAAATGCAGCGCGTGTTGCTGGCCCGGGCCTTGTTGCGCGAGCCGGAACTGCTGGTGCTCGACGAACCGGTGCAGGGTGTCGATGTGGCCGGCCAGGCTGAGTTGTACAGCCTGATCACCCGCCTGCGCGACCGTCACGGTTGCGGCGTGCTGATGGTCTCCCACGATTTGCATTTGGTGATGAGCACCACGGACCAGGTGGTTTGCCTCAATCGTCACGTGTGCTGCTCCGGCCATCCCGAGCAGGTCAGCGGCGATCCGGCTTTCGTCGAGCTGTTCGGAAAAAACGCACAAAGCCTGGCGATTTATCACCACCATCACGACCACGCCCACGACCTGCATGGCTCGGTGGTGAAGGCGCCCGCGTCGGGCCAACCCCATGTTCACGGAGATAGCTGCAAGCATGGCTGATTTTCTGCTCTACGCCCTGCTTGCAGGCCTGGCCCTGGCCGTCGTTGCAGGCCCGCTGGGGTCTTTCGTGGTCTGGCGGCGCATGGCCTATTTTGGCGACACCCTGTCCCACGCGGCACTGCTCGGTGTGGCCCTGGGCTTCCTGCTGGATGTCAGCCCGACCGTAGCCGTCACCGTCGGCTGCTTGCTGTTGGCAGTGTTGCTGGTGACCTTGCAACAACGCCAGCCGCTGGCATCCGACACACTTTTGGGGATTCTCGCACCCAGCACGCTCTCGCTGGGCCTGGTGGTACTAAGCTTCATGCACGAAGTGCGGATTGACCTGATGGCCTATCTGTTCGGCGACCTGCTGGCGATCAGTCCAACCGATCTGGCCTGGATTCTTGGCGGTAGTGCTGCGGTACTGGTCTTGCTGGTTACGTTGTGGCGCCCATTGCTGGCGATCACGGTGCATGAAGAACTGGCCAGGGTCGAAGGCCTGCCGGTGGCGGGATTGCGCCTGGCGTTAATGCTGTTGATCGCAGTAGTGATTGCCGTGGCGATGAAAATCGTCGGCGTGTTGTTGATCACTTCGTTGCTGATCATCCCGGCGGCTGCGGCACAACGTCACGCCCGCTCGCCGGAGCAGATGGCACTGGGCGCGAGCCTGCTGGGCATACTCGCCGTGTGTGGCGGGCTGGCGCTGTCCTGGTTCAAGGACACCCCGGCCGGCCCGTCGATTGTGGTGACGGCCGCCATGCTGTTTCTGCTGAGTTTTGTTCTGCCCCGTCGAGGGGTGTAGACTTGCTCGTTTTTTGCGCAAATAGAGAGTCGCAGGAATGAAGTCGTTCGCCTCCCGTTATCTGCTCCTTGTCGCATTTTCTTTGCTGCTGGGCGCCTGCCAAAGCACGCCACCGGCGGCCACCGAGGCCGCTGATGCGCGGGCCACGGCCATCGTACAGCTGGAACAAAACATCGCCAGCGATGAACTGGCCACCGCCGAAGACCAATTGACAGCCCTGCAGGCCGAATCGCCCAACGATGCTTCCCTTGAGCAATACCAGCGGCAACTGGCCGAAGCCTATCTGCGCCGCAGCCAGATCGTGCTGCAAAAGGGTGATGTAGATGCTGCCGCGACCGCCCTTAGTCGTGCCCGCGCATTGATGCCCAAGGCTCCGGCACTGACCGGCGGAGTCAACGGCTCGATTGCCCAGGCGCGCAAGGCCGAGTTGGAAAAAGCCGAGGCCGCCCTCAAGGCTGCCGAAGCCAAGCCAAAGGCGAAGGTCATCGATCTAACGGCTGAAAGCACCACGGTCGAGCTGAATATCAACGATATGGGCAAACTGCGTCGCCAACTGGATGCCATCGCTGCCGATGTGGTGAACTTTCAGTGCGACGTGAGCATTCAGGCACCGCGCACCAATGATTACCCTTGGCTGGCTAATTTGCTGACCAAACGGGTGAACAAGCTCGATCCTGAGTTTGATCTGAAGCTTGAGCGGCAGATTTTGCGCAGTGTTCCGGCGCAGATGGTTCTTAGCCCTCGCAAACCCTGAAAAGCTTCACGGGCAAGCCCGCTCCTACAGGGTTCCAGACATTGTAGGAGCGGGCTTGCCCGCGAAGGCGTCCTGTCTGGCAATAAAAATGCTCAGGCCGAAATCGCCTTGGCCTTTGCCTCCCCCTCCCAAACCCGATACCGACCAATCGCTGGAGTGAGCCTCTTCAGCTGTTCCTTTTTTCTGACCTTTGATCGCGTTATTTCCAAATGACAGGACAAATGCGAAATAAATGCTAAGAACCTCTATACGGACAGGCTAAAATGCGCGCCCGGCTAACCGCTGATCCTTTTCTAACGCGCCCCACAAGGTTCGCTACGTGATCGAGTTTCAAAACGTCCATAAAACCTACCGCGTCGCCGGTAAGGAAATCCCCGCTCTGCATCCGACCAGTCTGACGATTGAGAACGGGCAGGTTTTCGGCTTGATCGGTCATTCCGGTGCAGGAAAAAGTACCCTGCTGCGTCTGATCAATCGCCTGGAAAACGCCAGTGGCGGCAAGATCACCGTCGACGGTGAAGAAGTCACCGCGCTCGACGCCAATGGCCTGCGCCGCTTCCGTCAGCAGGTCGGGATGATTTTCCAGCACTTCAACCTGCTGGCCTCCAAGACTGTCGCCGACAACGTCGCGCTGCCACTGACCCTGGCCGGCGAGCTGTCGCGCAGCGAGATCGACTCGCGCGTGGCCGAGTTGCTGGCGCGGGTCGGTTTGTCCGACCACGCGAAAAAGTACCCGGCGCAATTGTCCGGCGGACAAAAGCAGCGTGTCGGCATTGCCCGCGCCCTGGCGACCAAGCCAAAAATCCTGCTGTGCGATGAAGCCACCAGCGCCCTTGACCCGCAAACCACCGCATCGGTGTTGCAGTTGCTGGCCGAGATCAATCGCGAGCTGAAACTGACCATCGTGTTGATCACCCACGAGATGGACGTGATCCGCCGGGTCTGCGACCAGGTAGCCGTGATGGACGCTGGCGTGATCGTCGAGCAAGGCTCGGTGGCCGAGGTGTTCCTGCATCCGAAGCACCCGACCACCAAGCGCTTCGTGCAGGAAGACGAGCAGATCGACGAAAGCGAACAGCGTGACGACTTCGCTCACGTGCCGGGGCGCATCCTGCGTCTGACCTTCCAGGGCGAAGCGACCTACGCGCCTCTGCTGGGCACTGTCGCCCGGGAAACCGGTGTCGACTACAGCATCCTGGCCGGTCGTATCGACCGCATCAAAGACATCCCTTACGGGCAACTGACCCTGGCCGTGACCGGTGGTGACATGGAAGCGGCCTTCGCCCGCTTCACCGCAGCCGACGTCCACATGGAGGTGCTGCGCTAATGGAAGCCCTGACAAGTTTCTTCGTCAATATCGACTGGTTCGAAATCTGGCTGGCCACCTGCGACACCCTGCTGATGCTCGGCGGTTCGCTGTTGTTCACTGTCCTGCTCGGCTTGCCGTTGGGTGTGCTGCTGTTTCTGTGCAGCCCGCGCCAGTTGCTGGAAGCCAAAGGCGTCTACGCGATGTTGTCGCTGGTGGTGAACGTTCTGCGTTCGTTGCCGTTCATCATCCTGTTGATCGTGATGATTCCGTTCACCGTGTTGATCACTGGCACATCCCTCGGTGTCGCGGGTGCGATCCCGCCGCTGGTGGTGGGTGCCACGCCGTTCTTCGCCCGTCTGGTGGAAACCGCCCTGCGTGAAGTGGATCGCGGCATCATCGAGGCGACCCAGGCCATGGGCGCGACCACGCGGCAGATCATTACCAACGCGTTGCTGCCTGAGGCCCGTCCAGGCATCTTCGCAGCGATTACTGTGACCGCCATTACACTGGTGTCCTACACGGCAATGGCTGGTGTCGTGGGCGCCGGTGGTCTGGGGGACCTGGCGATCCGCTTCGGTTACCAGCGTTTCCAGACCGATGTGATGGTCGTGACGGTGGTGTTGCTGCTGATACTGGTCCAGGTACTGCAAACCGTTGGCGACAAACTGGTTGTGCATTTCTCCCGTAAATAAGACATGAGCCGGCCATTCGCTGGCAGGCGCTGGAAACCGGTGCCGCACAAGGAGTTAGCTGAATGAAAAAACTACTCGTGGCCTTCGCGGCCGTTGCCGCGTTCTCTGCCCATGCGCAATCCCTGACCGTCGCGGCCACCCCGGTACCACACGCCGAGATCCTCGAATTCGTGAAGCCGGCCCTGGCCAAAGAAGGCGTGGACCTGAAGGTCAAGGTATTCACCGACTACATCCAGCCGAACGTGCAGGTCGCGGAAAAACGCCTGGATGCCAACTTCTTCCAGCACCAGCCGTACCTGGATGAGTTCAACAAGGCCAAGGGCACCCACCTGGTTTCCGTGGCCGGTGTGCACCTGGAGCCCCTGGGCGCTTACTCCAGCAAGTACAAGACCATTGCCGAACTGCCTGGCGGTGCCAACGTGGTGATCCCGAACGATGCCACCAACGGCGGCCGTGCGCTGTTGCTGATGGCCAAGGCCGGCCTGATCAAGTTGAAGGATTCGAACAACATCCTGTCGACCGTCAAGGACATCACCGAGAACACCAAGGACCTGAAAATCCGCGAACTGGAAGCCGCGACCATCCCGCGCGTGCTGACCCAGGTCGACCTGGCGCTGATCAACACCAACTACGCGCTGGAAGCCAAGCTCGATCCGTCCAAGGACGCGCTGTTCATCGAAGGCAGCGACTCGCCGTACGTGAACATCCTGGTGGCCCGTCCGGACGACAAGGACAGCGAAGCGATGAAGAAACTGGTGGCTGCCCTGCACAGCCCGGAAGTGAAGGCCTTCATTCTCGAGAAGTACAAAGGCGCGGTAGTGCCAGCGTTCTGACCGAACGGCTGCAACGAAAAAGGGGCGCATCGAATGCGCCCCTTTTTTGTGCCCGAAACACAGCCCCTTGTAGGAGCGAGCTTGCTCGCGAAGGTGTGTCAGCCACTGTGATGTCGACTGACACTCCATCGCGAGCAAGCTCGCTCCTACAGAGGGATTGCGGTGCTTAATTGCGTTTGAGCATCACCGGCAACTGTGCCACCAACTTCGCATTATTCAACGGCGCGCGGATGAAGCCGCGCTGGGTGCCGTCCGGTCCGATCACCGCGAGGTTGCCGCTGTGGTCGACGGTGTAGTTCGGCTTGCTGGTGTCCGCCGGAATGTATGGAATGCTCACCGCGTTGGCGATTTTTTGCAGCTCTTCGGTCGACGCCGGGGTCAGGCCGATGAACTGCGGGTCAAAGTAACCCAGGTACTGCTTGAGCTGCTTGGGCGTATCGCGATTGGGGTCGATGCTGACCAGCACGATTTGCAGTTTATCCACCGCTTCTGGCGGCAACTCGCTCTTGATCTGTCGCAGTTGGGCGAGGGTGGTCGGGCAGATGTCCGGGCAGAAGGTGTAGCCGAAGAACAGCAGGCTCCACTTGCCTTTCAATTCATTGATCGCGACCGGCTGGCCGTCCTGATTGGTCATCGTCACGTCCGGCAGATTACGGCTCTGCGGCAGCAAGATGATTCCGGCGTCGATCAGCGCTGTCGGATCGCCTTGATTCTTCCCGGATAGCACCTTGTTGACGGTCAGGCCCAGGATCAGTGCGACCAGGGCAACGAGAATGAAGACGGTTTTCTGGGTTCGAGTCATAGGTTCAACAGTAAGTAGTGGTCTACGAGCAGGGCGATAAACAGCAGGAACAAGTAGTAAATAGAGTACTTGAACGTGTTGATCGCCGCGTGCGGCCGAGTGCCACGGTACAGCACCACGGCCCATTGCAGAAATCGCGCACCCAGCCCGAGCGCACACACCAGGTACAGCATACCGCTCATGTGGATCACGTAAGGCATCAGGCTGACAGCGAGCAATGCGAAGGTATACAGCAGGATATGAATCTTGGTGTAGTGCACGCCATGGGTGACCGGCAGCATCGGTATGTCGGCCTTGGCGTATTCCTCCTTGCGATGGATCGCCAGTGCCCAGAAGTGCGGCGGGGTCCAGGCGAAGATGATCAGCACCAGCAGCAGCGGTTCGGCGCTGACGTGACCGGTGGCGGCGGTCCAGCCGAGCAACGGCGGCGCAGCACCGGCCAGACCACCGATGACAATGTTCTGCGGGGTCGCGCGCTTGAGAAATCCGGTGTAGATCACCGCGTAGCCGAGCAACGAGGCGAGGGTCAGCCACGCGGTCAGCGGGTTGGTGAACGTCAGCAACATGGCTTGCCCGAGGGCCGCCAATACGAACGCGAACGTCAGCGCGGCGCTTGGTGACACCCGACCTTCGGCGATCGGCCGTTTGTGGGTGCGCGCCATGACTGCGTCGATGCGCCGGTCCACCACATGATTGACCGCCGCCGCGCCACCGGCACACAAAGCGATGCCCAGGTTGCCGAAAATCAGCACCGTCCACGGCACACCGGCACGGGTCGCGAGGAACATCCCCACCAGCGAAGTGATGAGCATCAGCACCACGACTTTGGGTTTGGTCAGCTCCAGGTAGTCACGCCAGATCGCCTGACTGGGACGTTCGCCGATCAGAATCGCCATGGCATCTCTCCTTTTATTGTTATGGGCCCGGCTGAGTGTTTACGCGGGCTGAAGTGCCAGCGCGTTGGCTGCTTGACCCGGACCAGACTGGTTCGGGCGTGGTAATTGACCAGCACCATGGTCAGCAACAGCGCCGCGCCGCCCGCGTTATGCGCGACGGCCACTGGCAGCGGCAGATGGAACAGCACGTTGCTGATGCCCAGTGTGATTTGTGCGCCAAGGGCGATCAGCACCAGGCCTGCCAGGCGCGTCATGCCGACAACTTTCAATTGCCAGGCCAGACCGAGCAACACCAGGGTGACCAGCAACGCACCGATGCGATGGGTCAGGTGAATGGCCGTACGGGCATCGCTGTCCAGTTGCCCGCCGAGATAGTTCGGACCGATGTGTTGGGTCAGGTGAAAGCCATTGGCGAAGTCGGCAGGCGGCAGCCATTGGCCGTGGCAAGTAGGAAAGTCGATACAGGCCACGGCGGCGTAATTGGAACTGACCCAGCCTCCGAGGGCGATTTGCCCGATCACCAGCAGCAGTCCGGCCGTCGCCCAGTGCTGCAGGCGTCGCGGCACGGTCAGCGCCGGCAGTACGCCGGACAGGCGCAAGGTCAGCAGAAACAACAGGCTCAAGGTCGCGAAACCGCCAAGCAAATGCCCGGTAACCACCTGCGGCCAGAGCCTGAGCGTTACTGTCCACATGCCGAACGCAGCCTGGCCAAAAACCACAGCCAACAAAAACAACGGCAACTTCACCGGTTGTCCCGGATGACGGCGATGTAACCACGCGCGACCGGCCAACACCGTGATCAATATCCCCAGCGTGCCGGCGGAGTAGCGGTGGATCATCTCGTTCCAGCCCTTGTGGGCCTCGACCGGAGCGTCCGGGAAATGCAATTCGGCATGGGCCAGCTGGGCTTCGCTTTTCGGCACGCTGATGAAGCCGTAGCAGCCGGGCCAGTCCGGGCAGCCGAGGCCGGCGTGGGTCAGGCGGGTGTAGGCGCCGAGCAACACCACAATCAGTGCCAGCAAGGTGGCAAACAGCGCGAGGCGAAATCCAGGTTTGGCCATGACGATGCCCTTATCCGATGTTCGACAGTTTCAGCAGGTGACGCAGGTCGTTGAGCAGGTCCTTACCCTTCACCGACGGGTCATAGCGCAGCACCAGGTTGCCGTGAGGGTCGATGATCCACAGGTGCGGCGCGTCATTGCTCTGAGCACCTTTGGTGTAGGTCGGCAAGTCCAGTGAATAGCGTTGCAACTGCGGGTACTCGCGTTGAAGTTTAGTCTCGTAATCGCTGTTCAGCGTCTGCGCGGCAGCCAATGCATGGCTGGCGCGGGACGCATCGCGGCCGAGGCCGATCTGGACCTGCCGCGCCAGATACACCAGTTGCTGGCAGTCCACCGCACAAGCCTTGGGCGCCGTTACCAGTATCTGCCAGCGATCCTCCTGAGCCTGCACGCCGATGTCGGCACGGGTCTGGCCGTTACCGATCAGTTCGCCGTGATAACTGCGGCCCTCGGGCACCCAGAAATTCAGCTTGTACATGCCGGTGGCAAGGATCATCGGACCGATCACCCCGAGCAGGATCAGCAGCAGTTGCATGCGGCCCTTGCGCCGGTTCACCGACGGTTTCGCCTCAGACATGCTGGGTGGATTCATGGCCGCTCCCATGGTGTTTCTCCTTTGCGTTGTGCCAGCCGAGATAGAGATAAAGGCCGAACAGGGCGATCGTCATGGCGAACCACTGCACGGCATAAGCAATGTGTTTTTCCGGCCCCATCGCCACCACCGGCCAGTCGGCCTGATAAGTGGCGGGGCCGGTTTCGGCGCGTAGCTCAAAGGCAAAGCCTTCGCGGTTCAGCGCAGTCCAGAGCCTGGTTGGCTCAACGGCCGTAATCAGCTTCGGCCATGTCAACGTTGTGGGATCTGCGTGCAATTGGAACGTCGCACCGGGGGAGACGTAGACCCACGCGTCGAGGCTGACCGCTTCGGTGGGTGTCTTGAATTGGGGTGGTGTGCGACGCTCCGGCCACGGCAGCCAGCCACGATTGACCAGCAGCCAAAGTCCGGTGGCCTGATCGTGAAACGGTTGCAACAGCTCGACACCAACCCTGCCGTTGCGTTGACTGTTGTCCAGCAGCAGGCTGTGTTCGGCATCGAACCGGCCGTACAGGTGAACCCGACGGAAGGCCGGGTCTGTCGTGTGTTGCAGTTCGGTGCTGGCCATCGGCTCGGCGACACGGCGCTCGGCGTAGGTTTGCAGCAGCGCGCTTTTCTCCGCGCCCCGGCTCAATTGCCAGAACCCCAAAGACACCAGCAGCGGCAGCAACAACGCCACCACCAGCGTTGGCACGATACCTGGCCGAAAGCGCTTCATGGCGTCGCCAGAAAGTTGGTCATCGCGATAGCTATACTCAAATGCATCGCTTCTCCCCCCGGAGTCTCACCATGCTCAAAGCAGCCATCGTCCTGATGCTGATTGCCACGGTTGTCAGCCTGTTCAGCGGCCTGTTTTTTCTGGTCAAGGACGACAGCCGCTCAAACCGCCTCGTCATTGCCTTGAGTGTGCGAGTGACGCTGGCCGCCCTTACCCTCGGTCTGATCGCCTGGGGTTTTTTCAGCGGCCAGTTGGTATCGCATGCCCCTTGGTAGCTGTAGGAGCGAGCTTGCTCCTGCAAGCTGCTTTAAAGCACATAGACGAAAACGAACAGCCCGATCCACACCACATCCACGAAGTGCCAGTACCAGCTCGCCGCTTCGAAGCCGAACTGATGCTCGCTGTCGAAGTGCCCGCGCATGATCCGCATCAGCATCACGAACAGGATGATGGTGCCGATGGTCACGTGGGCGCCGTGGAACCCGGTGAGCATGAAGAATGTCGCGCCGTAGATGCCCGAGCCCAAGGTCAGACCCAGTTCGTGATAGGCGTGAATGTACTCTTCGGCCTGGAAGGTGAGGAACCCACAGCCCAACAGTACGGTAAGCGCCAGCCAGAGTTTCAGTGCGCCGCGATGGCCCTTTTTCAAGGCGTGGTGGGCGATGGTCACGGTTACGCTGGAGCTCACCAGTAACACGGTATTGAGCAGCGGCAGGCCCCAGGGGCTGATGACTTCCTTGGGCGGCGGAAACAATTTCGAGTCGGGGTTGTTCAGCAACGGCCAGACGAATTCGAAGTTCGGCCACAGCATGTGCGCGATGCCTTTGGCGCCCTCACCGCCGAGCGCCGGCCCGGAGATGTGACGCACATAAAACAGCGCGCCGAAAAAGGCGATGAAGAACATCACCTCCGAGAAAATGAACCAGCTCATGCCCCAGCGGAACGAGCGATCCATTTGCGCGCTGTACAAACCACTGCGACTTTCCTTGATCACCGTGCCGAACCAGCCGAACAGCATGTAAGCCACCAACAGGCCACCGACGAAAAAGATCAGTGGCCCGTGGGATTCCGGGCGCGCCGCTTTCAGATCATTGAACCAGGTGGCCAGGCCGTACACGGTGGTGACCATGCCGAGCGTGGCGATGATCGGCCATTTGCTCTGGGCGGGAACGTAATAATGTTCATGAGTTGCCATTTATTGTTCTCCTTATCGGGCACGCTCAGCCGCCAGTGTTTACAGCTACCGGAGGATGTCGGGCGGTGATATCGAACAGCGTGTAAGACAGCGTCAGGTGCTTCACTTCCTTGGGCATGTCACGGTCAACGATGAAACGTACCGGCATCTCGATCCGTTGACCGGGCTGCAGCACTTGCTGGGTAAAGCAGAAGCATTCGGTCTTGTGGAAGTACGCCGCCGCGGTGCTCGGCGCAATGCTCGGCACCGCTTGGGCGCTCATCGGCTTATCGGTGGGGTTGTGGGCGATGAAGATCATTTCGTTCACTGCCCCCGGATGGGCCACCAGTTCCTCGCCCTTGGGATAGAAGTCCCAGGGCATATCGGCGGTGTTGGTCGACAGAAACTGCACGCGCACCTGCCGCGAGGTGTCGACCGTTTGCTCGCCCTCGTACTGCCCGGCGGTCTTGCCGTTGATGCCGAACGCCTTGCACATCACGTCGTAGATCGGCACCAGTGCAAACCCGAACACAAACATCGCCACCACCACGGTCAGCAGGCGCGTGACCAGTTTTTTCAACGAAATAGAGTCAGCCATGACTTCCGCACAACCCTGTAGGAGCGAGCTTGCTCGCGAAAAACTTGAAAGCGCCGTTGTGAGTCAGGCTTCCAGCGTTATCGTTGACGGCCATCGCGAGCAAGTTCGCTCCTACAAGGGTCACAGTGTTCATTTCACTTCCGGCGGCGTGGTGAAGGTGTGATACGGCGCCGGTGACGGGATGCTCCACTCCAGGCCTTCAGCCCCGTCCCACGGTTTGGCCGGTGCTGGGGGGCCGCCGCGAATGGTCTTGATCACGATGAACAGGAAGAAGATCTGCGTGGCGCCGAACATGAATGCACCGATCGACGACACCATGTTGAAGTCGGCGAATTGCAGGTTGTAGTCCGGAATCCGTCGCGGCATCCCCGCCAGCCCCACGAAGTGCATCGGGAAGAAGGCCATGTTCATGCCGATGAACGACAGCCAGAAATGCAGCTTGCCGAGGGTTTCGTCGTACATGTGGCCAGTCCATTTCGGCAGCCAGTAGTAGGCCGAGGCGAAGATCCCGAAGATCGCCCCCGGCACCAGTACGTAGTGGAAGTGTGCAACCACGAAGTAGGTGTCCTGGTACTGGAAGTCCGCCGGGGCGATGGCCAGCATCAACCCGGAGAATCCGCCGATGGAGAACAGGATCACGAACGCCACGGCAAACAGCATCGGCGTCTCGAACGTCAGCGAGCCTTGCCACATGGTGCTGGCCCAGTTGAACACCTTCACGCCCGTTGGCACCGCAATCAGCAGTGTGGCGTACATGAAGAACAGCTCGCCCACCAACGGAATGCCGACCACGAACATGTGGTGCGCCCAGACGATGAACGACAGGAACGCGATACTCGCCGTGGCGTAGACCATCGAGGTGTAGCCGAACAATGGCTTGCGCGAAAAAGCCGGAATGATCGAGCTGACGGCACCGAAGGCCGGCAGGATCATGATGTACACCTCGGGGTGACCGAAAAACCAGAACACATGCTGGAACAGCACCGGGTCACCGCCACCGGCGGCACTGAAGAAGCTGGTGCCGAAATGGATGTCCATCAGCATCATGGTTACGCAGCCCGCCAGTACCGGCATCACCGCAATCAACAGGAACGCGGTGATCAGCCAGGTCCAGACGAACAGCGGCATTTTCATCAATGTCATGCCGGGGGCGCGCAGGTTGAGGATGGTCGCGATCACGTTGATCGCCCCCATGATCGAACTGATCCCCATCAAGTGAATGGCGAAGATGAAGAAGGTCACGCTTTCCGGCGCGTAGGTCGTCGACAGCGGTGCATAGAAGGTCCAGCCGAAGTTCGGCCCGCCGCCGGCGGTGAACAGGGTCGATACCAGCAGCAGGAACGCTGCCGGCAACAGCCAGAAGCTGAAGTTGTTCATCCGCGGCAGGGCCATGTCCGGCGCGCCGATCATCAGCGGGATCATCCAGTTGGCGAGGCCGACGAAAGCCGGCATCACTGCACCGAAGACCATCACCAGACCGTGCATGGTGGTCATCTGGTTGAAGAACTCCGGCTGGACGATTTGCAGCCCCGGCTGGAACAGCTCGGCACGGATCACCATGGCGAACGAGCCGCCAAGCAGGAACATGGAGAATGCAAACCACAGGTACAGCGTGCCAATGTCCTTGTGGTTGGTGGTCAGCACCCAGCGCATCAAGCCTTTGGCGGGGCCGTGGGCGTGGTCGGTGGCGGTATGAACATGTTCATCGATTACAGCAGTCATGTCCTGTCTCCTGCAAACAGATGGGCTGGGCAGGCCGGGGTGCATAGCCCCGACCGGTTCCGTACGTGCGCAATAGACCGGGTCATTTGCTTTCCGCCTGTTTCAGCTCCAGTACTTCTTTAGGCGTGACCATGTCGCCTTTGTTGTTACCCCAGGCATTACGCTCATAGGTCACGACCGCCGCGATATCGACTTCCGATAGTTGCTTGCCGAACGCCGCCATTGCGGTGCCGGGCTTGCCGTGGAAGACAATGCTCAGGTGAGCGTCTTTCGGTCCGGTGGCGATTTTCGAGCCCTTGAGCGCCGGGAACATCGGCGGCAGGCCCTGACCTTCGGCCTGGTGACAGGCCACGCATGTGGTGTGATAGACCTTGTCACCGCGATCCTTGAGTTCGTCGAGCGTCCATTCCTTGCTGGTCAGTTCTTTGAGCTGCGCGGCCTCGACCTTGCGATCGGCCAGCCATTTTTCGTAATCG
Source organism: Pseudomonas sp. GV085 (assembly GCF_003050925.1). Taxonomy (GTDB): domain Bacteria; phylum Pseudomonadota; class Gammaproteobacteria; order Pseudomonadales; family Pseudomonadaceae; genus Aquipseudomonas. Next base: position 49,196 of record NZ_QAOV01000012.1, read on the forward strand.
GCCTTTTCCTTGACCTCGACCACCGTCGGCATGAAACCGTGATCCTTGCCGCACAACTCGGCGCACTGGCCACGGTAGATGCCGGGCTTGTCGATGCGGGTCCAGGCCTCATTGACGAACCCGGGAATCGCATCGCGCTTGACCGCAAAAGCCGGCACCCACCAGGAGTGGATCACGTCGGCGGAGGTCACCAGGAAGCGCACCTTGGTGCCGACCGGCAGCACCAATGGCTTGTCGACTTCGAGCAGGTAGTGCTCGCCCTTGGTTTCCTTGTTGTGGATTTGATCTTGGGGGGTGGTCAGGTTGCTGAAGAACTCGATGTCCTGGCCCAGGTACTTGTAATGCCACTTCCACTGGTAGCCGGTGATCTGTATATCGATCTCCGGCTCGCTGGCGTCGTACATCTTGATCAGGGTTGCGGTAGCGGGAACCGCCATGGCCACCAGGATCAGGAAGGGTACGATGGTCCAGAGGATTTCGACGGTGGTGCTTTCATGAAATTTGGCGGCCACCTGCCCGGTCGAGCGGCGGTGGAGAATCATCGACCAGAACATGGCACCAAAAACGATGATGCCGATCACCACACAGATCCAGAAAATGGTCATGTGCAGGTCGAATACTGCGTGACTGATTTCAGTCGCTCCAGGCGCCATATTCACAGTCCAGGCCGCTTGCGCCTGACTGAAAATCGACCACAACAGGAGGCCCATCCAGACATGTGGATGTCGCATCATTGCGGGTTCCCCTTATCGTTCTTTTTATCCCGCCGGCTTTCACCTGCGGCAAGGGAGCGGCTGCATCAGACTACGAACTTGAGCACCGGGCCTTGCTGCATATGCAGTCGGGCGTCATCAGCTAACTCCATTCAATGGCGAGTATAGACAGCGACTCCGACCACGCAACGCGATGACGTAAATGATCTGAAACAGCGGGGACTTGCGTTCAAGGGCACGATTGGAGAAGGATGCAGACGAGTGGTGGCAAATCGATATAACGCAGATGCATCAAGGATGAAATAATTATGACAAATGCGTCTTAGCATTTTTCGTAAGCCAGCTAAGTTATGTCTTCCCTATTTCATTGCCTTGTTTCCTGGAGTTTTCATGAACACCGCCGCATTGCGCGAGCAGATCCAAAAAGCCCAACAACATGAAGCCGAGACCGGCCTGCTGACGCGTCAGCTGGAAAGTAAACTGCCTCATCTACACCCGACGATCCAATTGCCGGAGACCGATACCAACGGCGTACTGACGCGATTTGTCACCGCCTACATCGAAGAAGTCCCCGATCTGCTGGATGCAGCCAATGAAGTCGCCAGGGAAGCGGGCATTGAGTCACAGATCAAACCGGTGCTGAATATCGCCGAGCAGTACTTCCTCCAGCCGCCAGCCATCATGGCCGGCCATGTCGGGCTCGACAGCCTGCTGGATGAAGCCTACCTGTCGCACCGGTTTGTCGAAGAGGTCAATGACCTGTACATCAAGCATTTCGGCCAGCCACTGATCCCCTTGGACATGACTGTCGCCAACCTGATTGCTCACCAATTGATCGGTGAGGAGTTTGCCAACCAACTGGACGAAGTCGTACATCACGCGTTCGATCAAATGTTGACCGAAGAGAGCTTTGCGCTAGAGTCGGTGGAAGCCTACCGCGACAAGCTCAGCAGCCCGAACACCGGTGCCGCGTGGAAGCGCTGGCCGTGCATGTCGCGCCGTTTGGGCGTGGGCCTGGAGCTGGATCAGCCGGCAGCTTGATCCATCGGTAAACACAATCCCTCTGTAGGAGCGAGCTTGCTCGCGATGGGGCCACGTCATTCAACATCAATGTTGACTGATCCGCCGCCATCGCGAGCAAGCCCGCTCCCACACTGTTATCTACCCGGTCGCGCCGACGCCGGTATTCGTCCGCACCCGCCCCTCAAGCCTGCGCTTCAACCCCCGCGATTCAATCAACAGCTTCGATCCCTTGGCCGCATTCGCCCGACCCCATTCCTCCAGCAACTCCAGACACGAGTGATCGATGTAGCTCAGATTATTGAGCGGCACATGCACCGTCGCGCCTGGTGGAATACTACCCAGCACCTGCGTCAGCGCCGGCACTTTGAGGAAGGTTGCAGCGCCTGTCAGGCGCAATTCCATTTGCCCTTCCTGCGGCAGGTCGATCAGGCTGATTTTCAACCGCGAAGCTTTAAGCGCCAGCTTCACCAGCGTCAGACCGAAGCCAATCAACACGCCAGTCAGCAGGTCCGTGAAAACGATGGCGAGCGCGGTCGCCGCGTAAGTGAACATCGGCGCCCGACCATACCGGCCCAAACCGCGAAAGACCTTGAGGTCCACCAGTTTGAAACCGGTGTACACCAGCACGCCCGCCAGGCTTGCCACCGGAATGCTTTGCAGGACACTGGACAGCAACAGCACGAACGCCAGCAGCCACAGGCCGTGGAAAATGGTCGAAAACCGTGTAGTTGCTCCGGCCTGAACATTCGCCGAACTGCGTACGATAACGCCCGTCATCGGCAACGCCCCAAGCAAGCCGCACAGCATGTTGCCGATACCTTGTGCCGACAGTTCCCGGTCGAAGTCCGAGCGCTGGCCACTGTGCATGCGATCAACCGCGGCGGCCGAGAGCAAGGTTTCGGCGCTGGCGATAAAGGCCACGGCAAACGCGGCGATCAGCAAGGCGGGATCAGCCAGGTTGAGCATGTCCACCGGCTTTAGCCAATCGATGGCCTCCGTCAGGTTGGCCGGTACCTCAACCCGTTTGACCTGCAACGCCAGCACCAGGCTGGCAAGCGTGGCCAAACCGACGCCAAGTAGCGCGCCAGGAACGAAGCGCAGGGATTGTGGACGGAGCTTTTCCCACAGCCACATGACGGCAATCGTCGACAAACCGAGCAAACCGGCTTGCCAGCCAAACGTGGGCAACGCCTGAGCCAGTGCCGCCGGGAAGGCTGCCAGGTTATCCAGGCCCGAGGGTTTGGGCACGGCATCCAGCATCACATGCACCTGAGACAGGATGATCAGCACGCCAATCCCGGCCAGCATGCCGTATACCACCGCAGGTGCCGTCACCCGAAACCAGCAGCCCAGCTTCAAACGGCCAGCCACCAGTTGCAGAAAACCTGCCAGCAACAGTATGGGCCCAAGCATGGCGATGCCGTGCTGGCGGACCAGTTCGAATACCAGAACGGCCAGGCCCGCCGCCGGGCCGCTGACTTGCAGTGGTGAACCGGCCAACCAGCCGACTACCAAGCCACCGATGATGCCGGTGATCAGCCCTTTCGCCGGCGGCAGTCCCGAGGCAATCGCGATGCCCATGCACAGAGGCAGGGCGACCAGAAACACAACCACCGAAGCCAGCAGCTCCCGTGGCAGAACAGCTTTGAGTCGAGCAGCACGCATGGTGAGTCTCCCGAAGTTTTCTTCAGCCATGGCAAAGCCAGGCTGCCTGAACGGCGGCCTCGGCTAAACCACACAACGATTTAGGAGGATTTAGAAGCGCGCTTTTGGCGTCGCCACAGGAATCGGCAGGCTGCCATTTAGCGGCAGGAAACAGCCTTGATCGGCGTCGTACGCTTTGATTTCGCTGGTTTCGATGTTGTAGACCCAGCCGTGGATAAACAGCTGACCGTTGGCCATGCGTGAGGCCACCGACGGATGGGTGCGCAGATGCTGCAATTGGGCGATCACATTCTCTTCGGTGAGAATGTGCATGCTTTCGCTTTCGCTAGAGCAGTTGCAGTTCTCCTGCACCATGGTTTTGGCCACTTCGGCATGACGCAGCCAGGCTTTGACCGTGGGCATTTTTTCCAGACTGTCCGGGTTGAGCACCGCACGCATGGCGCCGCAGTCGGAATGCCCGCAAATGATGATGTGATGCACCCCCAGAGCCAGTACGGCGTACTCGATCGCCGTGGAAACACCGCCGTTCATTTGCCCGTAAGGCGGTACAACGTTGCCGACATTGCGGGTCACGAACAGATCGCCGGGGGAGCTTTGGGTAATCAACTCGGGCACGATGCGCGAATCGGCGCAGGCAATGAACATCGCTCGTGGCCGCTGGGCCGTGGCGAGTTTTTTGAAGAGCTCTTCCTGCTGGGGAAAGACCTCATGATGAAAATGCAAAAAACCGTCAACGATATGCTGCAACGCTGCATCGGCGGTTTCCGCCTCGGGTTCGGGCGATGCCGACGCAGCCAACGGCTGTTTATCCTTGTCACTCATGATTCATCCTCATTGGCGGAGTCAGGAAGTCATCCCGCGTGGTCCGGTGTGAAGCCAGTGGCTGGTAAAAAAACATCCAGGCGAAACATCTCGACCCATCAGTCACTCGATGAACAAGGTAGCGATCGAATCTTAATTGAAACTGAATAAAACGCTCTAGGACGTGTGTTCCAGGTCACAAAAACCGTGACCAGCCTAATGCGTGAGCGCAATCTTCAGTACTCAACCATAGGTCAATTGTCCTCAAATCAACGACATTTGGCGACCCGGCGGACAAAAGGCTTCGCAGTCCAGATTGAACCCCTCCCGGTGATTGAGTCCCAGCCGTTTGATCGCTTTGGCAAAGCGCTGCGCCAGCAAGTCCGCAAGCGGGCCTTCACCGCGCATCCGCGCACCAAAGCGGCTGTCATAAAGCTCGCCGCCACGGCTCTGGCGAATCAGGCTCAGCACATGCGCCGCCCGTTGCGGATAGTGGGTGCCCAGCCATTCCTCGAACAGGGGCGCCACTTCAAGTGGCAAGCGCAGCATCATGTAAGCGGCGCTCTGTGCGCCGGCGCCGTGGGCCTCGGCGAGCAGACTTTCGAGTTCGCTGTCGTTGATCATCGGAATCATCGGTGAACACAACACGCCCACCGGGATGCCTGCATCGCGCATGACCCGGATCGCCCGCAACCGGGCCTTGGGCGCTGCAGCGCGCGGTTCGAGGATGCGTTTGAGTTCGTCGTCCAGGGTGGTCAGGCTGATCATTACCGCCACCAGTCTTTGGCTGGCAAGCTCGGTCAGCAGATCCAGGTCACGAAGAATCAGCGAACCCTTGGTGACGATGGTGACCGGATGGCGGTAGCGCAGCAACACTTCGAGGGTTCGGCGGGTGATTTGGTATTCACGCTCAATCGGTTGATACGGGTCGGTGTTGGAACCGAGGTTGATTGGAGCACATTGATAGCCACGTTTGGACAACTGCTGCTCCAGCACATCCACGGCGTTGGTCTTGGCGATCAGCTTTGTCTCGAAATCCAGCCCCGGCGACATGTCCCAATAGGCGTGACTGGGGCGCGCATAGCAATAAATGCAACCGTGCTCGCAGCCGCGATAGGGATTGATCGAGCGATCGAAGGGCAAGTCCGGCGACGTGTTGCGGGTAATGATGGTTTTCGCCGTTTCGATGCGCACCTCGGTGCCCTGTGTGAGCGGTACTTCCTGATACCAGCCATCGTCCTCAGCCACCGAATGGCTGGGGGCAAAGCGGTTGTGCGGGTTGGTGGCGGTGCCGCGGCCACGGGGAGGCAATGGCGTGTGCATGGCAAAATCCTGATAACTGTATGCACATACAGTATCGCTAAAAGCGGCAGATCTCCAGTGCCGTTCGGCATCTGCTTTTTTTATATTGAATACATTATATCCAAGCAACCAAGAGACACATATAAAGTCTGGCTGACATGGCAAAGGCGTCGGTACTATTTCCGTTGCAAGAAACTTGAATATTGATATTTCACAAAGGGATTTGCTCATGTCAGTTTTAAACAGTCGCGGTATCTTTTTGCAAAAACTCGGCCCAACATCTGTAGACCCAGACGAAGTACTGGTATCGATGCAGTTTGCATTGAAACAGGAGGGCTGGGATGCGGAAAACTCCGTAGTCACTACTGCCCTGGTGGATTCCACTACGCTTCTGGCAGCCTCGTATGATGGCGGACAAACGTTCAGTATCCGCAATGCCAATAAAGATATCGACGGTGACGGTGATATCGATATAGATGACAAGGCAAAGCTGTTGGCGCTGGCTAAAGCTTATGCAGGTTTCGAAAATCCGTGATCGGTGACTGATCCTCACGTAGAGAAAATAGTAAATCACACTGATCTGCTGCGCTTGGAGATCATGCGCAGCAGACTGAAAAAACAGGGATATTAATATGTGGGCGCCCAGAAATGCAGGCGTATTTTTACAAGAAATACAAATGCCGCAATATAAAGAAATAACGATAAAGTTGATAAGAGAAAACACCGAAAATAATACAACCCCATTCTCCGACAACGTCTACAACAACATAACAACCATGAGCTTGAATTTTAATTACGAGGGAACCGACGAGCATAAACTCGACTTTGATCCGTGGTCCGATATGAATATCAACGGTGATAACAGCATTGATGAGAAGGACGTCGGGGCCATTACCAAACTTGCTCTCGCTTACCACAATCAAACGGTAATTGACTTGGACTCTGGGGTGTTTATTTCTCTGGCCCCTCCCGACCTGGTTGATATTTTTGATCCGGAACAACCCGTTCCGCCCCTCCCGCCTGCGAAAATCTCAGTAAGCATTGAGGTAGTGGACATGGAGGATCGAGATCAACCGGAGCTGGACTTTCACCTGATTGCTACCTCCCTTGACGATGGTGCGACTTTTCGAACTCGCAGGCTCTACCCTCATTCCCGTCCGATGACCATTACGGGGCTGGACGAACTGGTCAAAACGTTCATCAAGTTCAAATTGTAAATCTGGCTTACTGAAAGCTGTCCAGGCGCTTTGGCACCTCTGCGATCAACCCGGGCGCCGATGTTTCACATTTCATTCACACGACCCTCACAGGCCTTTGACCGGTGAGAGATGATGCTGCTTGTGAATATCCAGACTCTTCCTGAACGGTCACTCGAGCATGTTCCTACCACGCCTTTTCCCCGCACTGTGCCTTTTGCTGGTCGCTCTGTTCAGCCAGACACCAGTGTTTGCCGACGACAGTACTGCGCACCGTCCGGCAGACTGGGCTCAACCTATCGAGAAGCAATACAACCTCTTCCAGATGTCGCCGACGCTTTATCGCAGCGCCCTGCCGGACAAAGGGGCGGTGCCGCTGTTGGAGAAACTCAAGGTCGGCACGGTGATCAACTTCCTGCCTGAAGCGGACTCCAGTTGGTTGTCCACGCCAGGCATCACGCAAGTACAGCTGCCCTATCGCACCAATCATGTGGATGACGCGGATGTACTCAAGGCTTTGCGAGCCATTCAAACCGCCGAAGCCAAAGGCCCGGTGCTGATGCATTGCAAACACGGCTCAGACCGTACTGGCCTGATGGCGGCCATGTACCGGGTTGTCATCCAGGGCTGGAGCAAGGAAGAGGCACTGAACGAAATGACCCAGGGTGGCTTTGGTGACAGCACCCATTTCAAGGACGGTATTCGTTACATGATGCAGGCTGACGTGGACAAGCTTCGCACTGCATTGGCCAACGGCGATTGCAGCACGAGCCCGTTTGCGGCGTGTTCGATGAAGAGCTGGTTCAAGTCCGCTCACATCGAATAATGAAAGCCCCCGCGGCATTGCGCAACGGAGGCTTTTTTTCACTCAGTGTTGTTCGTCAGGCTTTTTCTTCAGTTTCGGGTTCGGGAAAAACTGAACCGCCTGAACCTTGGTGTCGGCTGGTTTGAGTGCGCTGGTGTTAACCCGCGTACCCAACTCCTTGGGCACCGACAACCCTTGTTCATTGAGAGTGTCAGAGTAACCGCAAGCCACACATTCACGATGTGGCACGCTGTCTTCGTTCCACATCATCAACTTGTCCGGCTCGCTGCATGCCGGGCAGACCGCCCCGGCGATAAAGCGTTTTTTCGTAATCACAGGTCCCTCACTCATGCTGCTGCGTCCTCACTCAGGCCGCTGTGGCGCAAGAGTGCGTCAATCGATGGCTCACGACCACGGAAGTCGACGAACAACACCATAGGCTCCTGGGAACCGCCGCGTGCCAGGATCGCTTCACGGAAGGCGCGGCCGGTGTCGGCATTGAGCACGCCTTCTTCTTCAAACTTCGAGAACGCATCGGCCGACAGCACTTCGGCCCATTTGTAGCTGTAATAACCCGCGGCATAACCACCGGCGAAGATATGTGCAAAGCTGTTGGGGAAGCGGTTGTAGGCCGGCGGGCGCATCACCGAGACCTCGTCACGCACGCCTTCGAGCACTTGCAGCACGTTGCGGCCGTCGCCGTGGGTCGCGTGCAATTCGAAGTCGAACAGAGAGAACTCCAGTTGACGGACCATCATCAGGCCGGACTGGAAGTTTTTCGCCGCGAGCATTTTCCCGAGCAGGTCCTGAGGCAGCGGTTCGCCGGTTTCATAATGACCGGAAATCAGCGCCAGGCCTTCCGGCTCCCAGCACCAGTTTTCCATGAACTGACTTGGCAGTTCGACGGCATCCCAGGCCACGCCGTTGATGCCGGACACGCCAGCATGCTCGACGCGGGTCAGCAAGTGATGCAGGCCGTGACCGAATTCATGGAACAGGGTGGTGACTTCATCGTGGGTCAGCAGCGCAGGCTTGCCGCTGTCGGCCGGGGTGAAGTTGCACACCAGGTTCGCCACCGGGCTTTGCAGCACGCCGCCAGCGGTACGACGACGGTCCCGGGCACCGTCCATCCAGGCCCCGCCACGCTTGTTGGCACGAGCATACAGGTCGAAGAAGAAGCGGCCGACATGCTGGCCGTTTTCCTTGATCTCGAACAGGCGGACATCCGGGTGCCAGGTGTCGAAGCCATTGAGCTCGGCGATTTCGATGCCGTACAGGCGCTGGACGATGGCGAACAGGCCGCTGAGCACCTTGTCGATCGGGAAGTAGGCGCGCAGGGCTTCCTGGGCCACGCTGTAGCGTTGTTCACGGAGTTTTTCACCGAAGAAACCGCTGTCCCAGCTTTGCAGGTCCGGGCAGCCTTGTTCGGCGGCGTAAGCCTTGAGCTGATCCAGATCCCGGGCGGCGAACGGCTTGCTGCGCTTGGCCAGATCGCGCAGGAAACTCAGCACCTGATCACTGGATTCAGCCATTTTGGTCGCAAGGCTCAGCTCGGAGAAACTGCTGAAACCCAGCAGCTTGGCCAGTTCCTGACGCAGGTCGAGGATTTCTTCCATGACCGGGCCGTTGTCGTTTTGACCGGCATTCGGTCCCTGGTCCGACGCACGGGTGCAGTAAGCCGCGTAGACTTCTTCACGCAGTGCGCGGTCCTGGGCGTAGGTCATCACCGCGTAATAGCTCGGGAATTCCAATGTGATCAGCCAGCCATCCAGGTCCTTCGCCTGGGCCGCGGCGGCCATTTGCGCCTTGGCGGAATCCGTCAGGCCGGTGAGGGCGGCTTCATCGCTGATGTGTTTGGTCCACGCCTGAGTGGCGTCGAGTAACTGGTTGGAGAAACGGCTGCCAAGCTCCGACAGCTTGCTTTGCACTTCGGCGTAACGCTTCTGCTCGGCTTCCGGCAGGTCGATACCCGACAGACGGAAGTCACGCAGGGAGTGTTCCAGGATAGTTTTCTGCGCCACCTCGAAACCGGCCGCTTCCGGGCTGCTGGCCAGGGCTTCGAAGGCCTGGAACAGTTCGCGGTTCTGGCCCAGCTCGGTGGAGTAGGCGCTCAAGGCCGGCAGGCACGACTCGTAGGCTTCACGCAGTTCGGCGCTGTTGCACACGGCATTGAGGTGGCTGACCGGGCTCCAGGCGGCGCCCAGGCGATCGTTGAGCTCGTCCATCGCCAGCACCAGGCCGGCCCACGTTGGCTGTTTGGCCTGGGTCTTGAGGATCTCGACGATGGCGGCACGGTTGTCAGCCAGAATCTGTTCAATGGCCGGTTGTACGTGTTCGGCGCGGATGGCGGAGAACGGCGGCAGGTCGTAGGGCTGCAAAAGAGGGTTGTTCACGCTCACGGTTGATACCTTGGCTGGAGAAACATGCAGCCATCTTAATTACAATCGGCACTCACCGCAGCTATCAGCGACAGAGAGAAACCCTATCGTGAACCTTCGCAAGTATCAGAACCACACGCCGCTGCTCGGCAAAGGCGCTTTTGTAGACGGCTCGGCGGTGGTGATCGGCGACGTTGAAATCGGTGAAGACAGCTCGGTCTGGCCGCTGACGGTGATCCGTGGCGACATGCACCGCATCCGCATCGGCGCGCGCACCAGCGTGCAGGACGGTTGCGTGTTGCACATCACCCACGCCGGTCCGTTCAACCCCGATGGCTTTCCATTGCTGATCGGCGATGACGTGACCATCGCCCACAAAGTCATGCTGCATGGCTGTTCGGTGGGCAGCCGGGTGTTGATCGGCATGGGCAGCATCGTCATGGACGGTGCGCTGGTCGACGATGATGTGATCATTGGTGCCGGCAGCCTGGTGCCGCCGGGCAAGCATCTGCAAAGCGGCTTCCTGTATGTGGGCAGCCCGGTGAAGCAGATCCGCCCGCTGACCGACAAGGAGCGCGGCTTTTTCACCTACAGCGCAGCGAACTACGTGAAGCTCAAGGACCTGCATCTGGCCGAAGGTTACGACCAGCTTTGACCCGGCCCTCTTATTCAGGACTCAACATGCATTACCAAACCGTTTTGTTCGACCTCGATGGCACCCTGACCGACCCACGCGAGGGCATCACCCGTTCGATCCAGTTCGCCCTGGGCAAACTGGGTATCGATGAACCGGACCTGGCCAAACTCGAACACTTCATTGGCCCGCCGCTGCTGCAGGCGTTCATGCAGTTCTACGACTTCGACGAAGCCAAGGCATGGGAGGCGGTGAATTTCTACCGTGAGCGCTTCAAGGTCACCGGCCTCTACGAAAACCGGGTGTTCGATGGTGTCACGCCGCTGCTGGAAACCCTGGGCGGACAAGGCCGGCAACTGTACATCGCCACCTCGAAGCCGTGGGTGTTCGCCCGGGAAATCGCCCGGCATTTCGATTTTGCCAAACACTTCAAGGTGATTTACGGCAGCGAACTGGATGGCACCCGGACCAACAAGGTCGAGCTGATTGCTCACCTGATGGCCGAAGAAAACCTGGACCCGGCCAACACCTTGATGATCGGCGACCGCAAGCACGACCTGATCGGCGCACGCAGCAACGGGCTGGACGCGGCAGCGGTGGGTTACGGGTTCGGCAGCCACGAAGAGTTGAGCGCCGAGGCTCCGGCGTATCACTTTGAAACGCTGGAACAGATGCATCGGGCGTTTTTACAGGGCTGATACGACTTGCCCCTGTGGGAGCGAGCCTGCTCGCGATGACGGTCGCACATTCAAAATAAATGTGTCTGACACACCGCTATCGCTAGCAGGCTCGCTCCCACAGGGGGACGGCGTAAGCCTTCAGGGTCTGGGCGGCGGAGCGAGTTTCTGCCCTTGCTCAACCGCCCAGTTCACCACCTGCGCGGTCAACTGATCGTTCGCCTGACCGAACCCGACCACCACCGCCGGAACCTGCACATCGCTGAGTGGCTGGCGCACTTCAAAACGGCGGCTGGCGAGGATGCGCTGGTCGTAACTGCGCACCAGCAATGCATCCAGACGCACGACCGCGCTGGCATTCGTGCCCTGGTATTCAGTCTGGAACGCCTGCAGCCTGCCGCCCAATTCAAGATCGGTCTGGAAAATGCTGTCATCGGTGCTCAACAACGGCACCCGTCCGTCATGCAGGAAACCTTCCAGCAGGCGATTGCGTACGAGCACCGGTGCCGGGTCGCTCCAGCGTGAACCCTGGTAGTGGCTGATCACATCACCCTGAGGAATCACGGCAATGCTCGGGCTGTTCAACGCTTCGCCGGACTGGAATTTGCTCAGGCGCAACGACCAGCGTTGCGGCGTTCCATGGTTGGCCGATGCGCCTTGGGCCGACGGCAATCGATAGACCTCGAAGGGCTCGGGTTTGGGCAGGATCGAGCACGAACTGATCAGCGTGAAGCCAGCGAGGAGGACAATCCGAATCAGCTTCATGGCGTGAATTCCTTGGTCTTTTCACTGCCCAGCAGGTAACCGCTGGGATTGGCTTCCAGGCGTGTGGTAATGGTGCGCAACGAACTCAGGGTTTCGCGCATCTCGCGCACGGCCGGGCCCAGGCCATTGAGGCCTTGCATACCGCTGTTGAGCGAATCCTGATTGGCAGTGATCAGCTTGTTGAGGGTGACGCTGCTCTCCTGCAGCGACTTCATCGCCTGCTCGGCGCTGCCCAGCGCCTCCTTACCATGATCATTGAGCAGCCCATTGGCATTGCGCATCAGCGCCGTGGTCTGCTCCAGCATGGTGTTGGCCTGCTTGCCCACCGACGCCAGTTGCTGCATGGCCTGGCGGATATCGCCGCGCTGCTCGGCAATGGTCCCGGTGGTTTGTTCCAGGTGCTCCAGGGTGTTGCTGATGCGCTCGATGTTTTCCGTGGAGAACATCAGGTTGGCGTTATGCATCAGCGTGGTCACCCCGGCCATCAGGTTTTCGCTGTCATTGAGCAGGCGGGCGATGGGCGAGGGCAAGGCGACAATGGTCGGCAGGTTGCCGTCCTTGCCCTTGAGCGTCGGGCTCTGAGGCGTGCCGCCACTGAGCTGGATGATCGAGGTCCCGGTGACCCCGGTCAGGGCCAGCTTGGCATTGGTGTCTTCCTTGACCGGGGTATCGCCGGCCAAACGAATTCGCGCCAGCACCCGGCGCGGGTCTTTCGGGTCCAGGCGCAGCGAGATCACGTCGCCGACCTTGATCCCGCTGTACTGCACCGAACTGCCCTTGGACAAACCGCTGACCGCCTCGTTGAACACGACTTCGTAGTCTTTGAACTCGGTGTCGACACTGGACTTGGCCAGCCACAGACCGAACAGCAGTGCGGCCGTCACCACAATCACCGTGAACAGGCCGATCAATACATGATGGGCTCGGGTTTCCATGTCAGACCTCGTTGAGCTGTTGGGCGGCTGTCAATGCCGCGCGGCCGCGAGGGCCATGAAAGTATTCGTGAATCCACGCATCGTTGGTTTCCGAGACCTTGTCGATGGCGTCCGCCACCAGCACTTTTTTCTGCGCCAGCACCGCCACCCGGTCAGTGATGGTGTAGAGCGTGTCGAGGTCATGAGTCACCAGGAAAACGCTCAGGCCCAGGGCATCGCGCAGGGTCAGGATCAATTGGTCGAACGCAGCGGCTCCGATCGGATCGAGACCGGCGGTGGGCTCGTCGAGAAACAGGATGTCCGGGTCCAGTGCCAGTGCCCGGGCCAGCGCGGCACGCTTGATCATGCCGCCGGACAGCGACGAGGGGTACTTCTCCGCCGCCGACAGCGGCAATCCGGCCAGCGCCATTTTCACCGCCGCCAGGTGCTCGGCGTCGTTGCGGCTCAAGCCGGCGTGTTCGATCAGCGGCAGGGCGACGTTCTCGGTTACGGTCAGCGAGGAAAACAGCGCGCCTTTCTGGAACAGCACGCCGAATCGCCGCTCCACCAGCGAGCGTTCGTGTTCGGACAAGGTTGGCAGGTTCTTGCCGAAGACTTTCACCACGCCTTCGCTGGGCTGGTGCAACCCGACAATACTGCGCAGCAGCACCGATTTGCCGCTGCCGGAGCCGCCGACCACGGCGAGGATCTCGCCTTTGTACAAGTCCAGGTCGAGGTTCTCGTGCACGCTCTGGCGGCCAAAGCGGTTGCACAATCCACGGACTTCAATCACCGCCTCCGAGGGCGCTCGGGGGACACGACTCACCATCCCATCTCCATGAAAAACATCGCGGCTATCGCATCCATCACGATCACCACGAAAATCGACTGCACCACGCTCGACGTGGTGTGGGCACCGACGGACTCGGCGCTGCCACTGACCTTGAAGCCTTCGAGGCAACCAATAGCGGCAATCAGGAAAGCGAAGAACGGTGCTTTGACCATCCCCACCAGAAAGTGCTGAACGCCGATGTCCGTTTGCAGCAGCGACAGGAACATCGCCGGCGAGATATCCAGCGCCACCGCGCAGACCACGGCACCGCCGATAATCCCCGACAGCATCGCCAGAAAGGTCAGCATCGGCAGGGCGATCAGCAACGCCAGGACCCGCGGCACCACCAGCAACTCCACGGGATCCAGGCCCAGCGTACGGATGGCGTCGATTTCTTCGTTGGCCTTCATCGAACCGATTTGCGCCGTGAACGCACTGGCGGTGCGCCCGGCCATCAGGATCGCGGTCAACAGCACACCGAATTCGCGCAAAAAGGCAAACCCCACCAGGTCCACGGTGAAGACGGTGGCACCGAAAGTGGCCAGTACCGTCGACCCGAGAAACGCCACCACGGCGCCCACCAGAAAGGTCAGCAACGCAACAATCGGCGCGGCGTCGAGGCCAGTCTGCTCGATGTGCGCAATCATCGACGTGACGCGCCAGCGTTTGGGCCGGAACAGGCCGCCGGCGATGGTTTCGATGATCAGGCCGACAAAACCCAGCAGTTGCAGGGTGTCCTGCCAGACGATGTCCACAGCGCGACCAATGCGGGTCAGCAACTGAATGGTAACGCTGACTTCCGGTTCCTTGATCGGTACGCAGAAATCGGTCAGCGAGCAGTAGACGGTTTGCAGCAACGCGCGATCGGCAGCGGAGAGCGTGCAATCAGGATGTTCAGCGGAGCGACCGAGGCGCTCGGAGCCGAGCAGCTCTACCAACAGCGAGGCGCCGGCGGTGTCGAGGGCGCCGAGACCGTTGAGGTCGATGGGGGTGTTTGCGTCGTACTGGTCGTGGAGCTTTTCGCTCAACAGCTTGAGGTCAGCGTAATGGGCAAGCGTCCAGTCGCCCGTCACCCGCAACCGCGCAGGGGTAATCGATGTGTCTAATCGGGCGTTGCCGGCCATCGTGCTGCTGATCATAAGCTCCGTGCTTTATTGGAATACTGCTATTTCGTATGAACGTGGCGAGGGAGCAAGCTCCCTCGCCACACGCTACGTAATAGCACGAACCGCACTACTTTTCTTTTATCGCTGTGCTGTCCGTGACTTTGAAGCGCAGCACGCCGATGACCTGGCCATCTTCGGTCAACACCCGAACCTGCCATTTGCCGGCCGGGTTGTCCGGGAAGTTCTGCTTGTGGGTCCAGGCCCGGTAACCTTCCTTGCGCCCGCCGCGAATATCCAGAGGAATGCGGTCGACCTCTTTACCGTTGAACTTCCAGACGTGATAAATCCGCTCGTCCAGGCCACGTGGAGCATTGATCGCGGTGTACGCGTAGAGCCCGCCATTGCGAATCTGCTCGGCGCTGACTTCGTCGAGGCTGGCGCCCGGGGTGCGGTCCTGCATTTGCGTGCTGATGGCCACGTCGGTCATCCACAGCGTCGCCGGCGGCACCCACGAGCGCAGCTCCCAACCGACGAAGCCAATGCCCAGGGTGATACTCAAAATCGCCAACGCACTGCGTACAGTACGAATCGGGAAGATCGACGCCAGGCTCGGGAACGACAACAGCACCGAGATGCCCAGTGCCCATTTGAAACTCTGTGCGGTGGTCAGGTGCATGATCACCGGCAACGCGGTGAGCAGGGCGGCGAACAGGGTCAGGGTGTGCAGGGCCAGAAACGCCCAGCGCCGCGGCGCCAGCCATTTGTAGTAGAGCGGGTCGATGATCGAAATCAGCGCCGCGACGCCCAGCAGCCCGGTGAAAACCAACTGGCCGCTGTTCCACGTCGTGGTGATGAAGAAGAACGGCAGGACAAAAAACAGGCTTTCCTGATGGATCATCTGCGTTGCATAACGCAGCAATGGTTCCGGAATTTCGCGCTTGAAAATGCGCGTGAACAGCTTGGTCAGGCTGTTTTCCAGCATCAGCCAGATCCAGCTGATCAGCATGATGGTAGTGATCCAGCTCGCCAGGCCTTGCTGGCGATCGACCAGAATGAAACTGCCCACCCCGGAGATGAAACCACAGAGTGCAATGACCCCAGGGTAGCGCTTCATCAATTCGAGGATGCGCTGTACGAAAAGGGTCAGGTTTTGCATTCGGCGGGTTCACAGTAGTCGTAGGAAAAAACCTCGACAGGGTACCGTTGGTGCGGCCCTGTGGCGAGGGGGTTTGTCGGATCGCCACAGTTAGTCACTCGCCAGTTGGAATGATTACTGTCGGCGGTGCAAACGCCAGCCCACCAACATCAACACGATCAAGCCCACCCCCCCGACCGCCAACCACATCAACTGGTCATAACTGAACAGTGGCTTCTCGATCCGCAAATACCCCGGCTGCAACAACAGTTCACGCACGGCCTTGTTCGCCTCTTCCAGCGTCACCCCTTGCAGCTCCCGGGCCGGGTTGGTGAATTGGCCGTCCTCGTAATCACCGATGGCGCTCCAGTAGTAGTCGGCCAACGCGCTGTTGCCTTGCACGGCCCAGGCCTGGCGGGCAATCGCGGCCTGCTTCAGGCGGTTGAAGGTGTCGGCATTGAGGCCGTCCTTGAGCAGTCCGGCCTTCAAGTCGTCGAGCACTTGTTCGGCCGCAAGCACGTCGTCGCGTTCAAGGTCGGCATTGAGGCTCATGAAACCCACGCCGCCGAACACCTCGCGTTCTGCCCACGGACCGTAGGACAAACCGTGAGCCAGGCGCAGCTGGCGATAGAGCGCCCAATCCAGATAATCCTTGAGCAAATCGAAGGTTTGATCGTGCCCGTCGTCCAGCACCGGCTCCGGCACCAGCCAGTGCAATTTGGCGCCATTGCCGACCAGACCGTGGGGCAAAGTGCGCTCGTGGGCGGCGCTGGCCTGGATTTGCGGCAGCGGAGGATGCTCACCAGGGGTAATCGCTTCCAGCGCGCCATACGCCTGTTCCAGATAGGCCGGCAGCAACTTGTCGAGGTCGCCGACCACGATCAGGGTCATGTTGTTCGGCGCATACCAGTCCTTGCGCACCTGCTCCAGTTGCTCATGGTTCAGGTCATCGACTTGCGCACGCTCCGGGCATTTGAGGCCCAGCTCCACGGCCAGCTGGTTGCTGGCCGTGTGGCCGAGATCCTGACGATCGAGCCAGCGTTGCAGGTGCGAGTAGTGGCCGCCGTCTTCACGCTCGACCACTTGCTTGGCCGCGTGGATGGCGTTGTCGTCGAAACGAGTCTGGGTCAGCAGCGCCAGCAGCAGGTCGAGCACCTTGCGCTGGTTTTTCGCCGGCGCTTCGATGACGAAAGTTGTATCGGCATTGCTGGTGAAGGCGTTCCACTCACCGCCCAGGGCTTGCATGCGTTCTTCCAGGCCCCCTTCGCCACTGGCGTCGATGCCGCTGAACAGTAGGTGTTCCAGCAGATGCGGCAATTCCTTTTCTTCGCAATTGAAATCGTCCAGGCCAACGCCGACCACCAGCCGGATCGCCACATGTCCGTGGTCAGTACCGGGTTTGAGCAGCAACTGCAACCCGTTGCGCAGGGTGTAGCCCTCGACCTGGAAGCGATCCAGGGCCAGCGACGGAAAAGAACCAAGCAACAGACAGGCGAACAACAGACAACGCATAACAAGCTTCCGTACGACTGGCGTAAGTTCAACAGACTTCAGGCAACTGTGGACGTTCAGGGTGAATGAGTAATGTCAGCCAAATCGTCGACCACCAGCGCGCCGGTGTCGGATGTTTCCAGCACCACGTAGGCACTGCTGCAAAACAGCGAATTCAGGCGCTTCATGTCGGCAATCAGCTCCAGGTGCAATGAACTGGTTTCGATACTCTGCACGATTTTACGATGCAAGCGACTGACATGGGCATGGGCCAGGCGTCGCTCCTGAGCGCGGAAACGACGTTTTTCACGCACCAGTTGGCGGGCACTTTCCGGGTCGCCACTGAGAAACACCGACATCCCGAGCCGCAGGCTGGAAATCAATTGAGTATGCAGCCCGGTCAATTCGCCCAGCCCGACTTCGGAAAACGACCGGCGCTGCGAGGTTTTCTGCTGCTGGACTTTGCGCAGCATGCGTTCGATCAAGTCGCTGGCGAGTTTCAGGTTGATCGCCAGCTCGATGATTTCCGCCCAGCGTCGGCTGTCCTGATCGCTGAGATCTTCCCGGGGCATTTGCGCCAGATACAATTTGATCGCACTGTAGAGCGCTTCGACATCGTCGGTCAGGCGGCGTATTTCCTGGGTGACGGCGGTTTGCTTACCGCGCAACACGTCGAGCATGGCTTCGAGCATGTTGTCGATCAGGTCGCCCATGCGCAGGGTTTCCCGGGCCGCGTTGGCCAGCGCCAAACCGGGCGTGACCAACGCTGTGGGGTCAAGGTGCCGGGGCTTGGCCGTGCCGTTGACCTGCGGGCGCTCCGGCAGTACCCAGGCACAAAATCTGGCCATCGGCCCGACACTGGGCAGAAGGATCAGGCAGCGTGCGGTGTTGTAGAGCAAGTGAAAGCCAATGACCATTTCCTGAGGGCTGAAATCGAGGCTATCGAGCCAGTGCACCAACGGATCAAGTACCGGAATGATCAATAAAAGACCAATCAGTTTGTACAGCAGGCTGCCCAGCGCCACTTGGCGCCCGGCGGGGTTCTGCATGCTGGTGCTGAGGAAGGCGAGTACGCCGCTGCCGATATTGGCGCCGATCACCAGCCCGATGGCCACCGGCAGGCTGATCACGCTGGCGCCCGCCAGGGTCGCAGTCAGCAGCACAGCGGCCAGGCTGGAATAGGAAACCATCGCGAACAGCGCGCCGATCAGGGCGTCGAGCAGGAGGTCGCCGGTGAGTGAGGCGAAAATCACCTTTACCCCTTTGGCATGGGTAATCGGGTACGCCGCTTCGACAATCAATTGCAGCGCCAGAATAATCAAGCCCAAGCCAATGGCGACGCGACCCATCTGTCCGAGTCGGGTTTGCTTGCGCGACAGAAAGAAAATCACCCCGACAAAAATCAGCAGCGGCGACAGCCACGACAGATCGAACGTCAACACCCGCGCCATCAGCGCCGTACCGACATCGGCACCGAGCATGGTGACCAGCGCCGGCGTAAGCGCCATCAGTCCCTGGCCGACAAACGAAGTGACCAGCATGGCGGTAGCGTTGCTGCTCTGGACCATCGCCGTCACAGCGATCCCGGAGAGGAAAGCCAGCCAGCGGTTGGACATGTTATGGCCAATGACATGGCGCAGATTGGTGCCGTAGACCCGCAGGATGCCGGTTCGGACGATATGCGTGCCCCAGATCAACAGGGCCACGGCAGAAAGCAAATTGAGCAGGGTGAGCATAATGACCCCCTGTGGTGGAGCGCCCCAAAGGAGCAAGTTGACGGTACCGCGCGACGTTCTACGTTCTGTACATAAGCTGTAGTTGGCTAACGGTCTACGCGCCAGCATCGCATAGCCAAAGAAGGGATTGAAATAAAACTGTCATGAAAACAGATTCATGTACCCGGCCAAAAACAAAGTGGGAGCGAGCCTGCTCGCGATGAGGCCATCAGCTTCAACATTGATGTTGACTGACAGACCGCCATCGCGAGCAGGCTCGCTCCCACATGTTTTGCGTATTTAGCGCTTTCGGGTTACTGGCCCGGAATGTCCTTGCGCAGCTTTACCGGATCCTGCTGTTTCTTTTTTTTCGCGATGGCGGTGCGCATCCTGATGTTGATCGCTTCCACTGCCAGCGAGAACGCCATGGCGAAGTAGACGTAGCCTTTTGGCACGTGCACGTCGAAGGATTCGGCAATCAGCACCGTACCGACGATCAACAGGAACGACAGCGCCAGCATCTTCAGCGATGGGTGCTTGTCGATGAACTCACTGATGGTGCCAGATGCCCACATCATCACCAGCACGGCCACGATGATTGCCGCGACCATGACCGGTACGTGGGAGACCATGCCGACTGCGGTGATCACCGAGTCCAGGGAGAACACGATGTCGATGATTGCGATCTGGATGATGGTGTAGAGGAAGTTGCCGCCCTTGCCAGAAGGTTCGTCGCTGCTTTCATCTTCACCTTCCAGCGCGTGGAACATCTCTTGCGAGCTTTTCCACAGCAGGAACAGACCACCGAAGAACAGGATCAGGTCGCGTCCGGAAATACCCTGGCCGAACACTTCGAACAGATCGGCGGTTAGGCGCATGACCCAGGTGATCGACAGCAGCAAGAGGATCCGCGTGATCATGGCCAGCCCAAGACCGAAAATCCGGGTACGCGCCTGCATGTGCTTGGGCATGCGGCTGACCAGGATCGAAATCATGATGATGTTATCGATACCCAGGACGATTTCCAGGGCGGTCAGGGTGAAGAAGGCAACCCAGATTTCAGGGTTGGTCAGCCATTCCATGTGTATTCCTTTGAGCGATTGTTAAACCACAACGGGCCCGGGCTTCAAACAGCGAAGCCTGGACCCGAAGTGGTGAGTCTTGGGCTTATAGAGTGCTGAACACCGGGAAAGTCCCCAACAGCAGCGCAGCAATCAGTATGCAGGTACAAACCAGCACTGCCCACTTCAGGGTGAAGCGCTGGTGGTCACCGAAATCGATACCGGCCAGGGCCACCAACAGGTAGGTCGATGGAACCAGCGGGCTCAACAGGTGGACGGGCTGACCGACGATCGAGGCACGTGCCATTTCCACCGCGGTTATACCGTAATGGCTCGCGGCTTCGGCAAGTACCGGTAACACGCCGTAATAAAATGCATCGTTCGACATGAAGAAGGTGAACGGCATGCTCACCAGCGCCGTGATCACCGCCAGGTACGGGCCGAGGAAATCCGGAATCACCGCCAGCAGGCTTTTCGACATCGCATCGACCATCCCGGTGCCGGTCAGGATACCGGTGAAGATACCGGCCGCAAAGATCAACCCGACTACCGCCAGCACGCTACCGGCGTGAGCCGCAACGCGATCCTTCTGCTGTTGCAGGCAAGGATAGTTGACGATCATGGCGATACTGAACGCCACCATGAACAGCACCGGCAACGGCAGCAGGCCGGCGATCAGGGTGCCCATCAGGGCCAGGGTCAGGGCGCCGTTGAACCAGATCAGGTTCGGACGACGGGCATCCGGGAACTGCGAAACGCTGATTTCACTGTGGTCGATTTCATCACCCACCAGGTGCAGTTCACCCAGACGAGCACGTTCACGCTTGCCGTAGAAGTAGGCGATGACAAGGATCGCCACCACACCGGCCAGCATCGCAGGAATCATCGGTACGAAGATGTCGGACGGGTCCACGTGCAACGCACTGGCAGCGCGAGCAGTCGGGCCACCCCATGGCGTCATGTTCATCACGCCACCGGCGAGGATGATCAGGCCGGCCATGATCCGCGGGCTCATGCCGATACGGCTGTAGAGCGGCAGCATGGCGGCCACGCAGATCATATAAGTGGTCGCGCCGTCACCATCGAGGGAAACGACGAGCGCCAGTACGGCGGTGCCGACCGAAACTTTCAACGGGTCGCCCTTGACCAGTTTGAGGATCTTGCGCACGGCCGGGTCGAACAGGCCGGAGTCGATCATCAGGGCGAAGTACAGAATAGCGAACATCAGCATCACGCCGGTTGGCGCAAGCTTGGTGATGCCTTCGAGCATCATCGGGCCGATCTTCGGCGAAAATCCACCGAACAGGGCAAAGATGATTGGAATGAGGATCAGGGCGATCAGCGCGGACAGGCGCTTGGTCATGATCAGGAACATGAACGTGATGACCATGGCGAAGCCAAGGAAAGTCAACATGGGAATACTCCAGGCGTAGCGCGACTAGGGAATGGGCAGATCGGGCGGGATCAGCGCAGAACGGGAAGCACGAGACGTACGGGCGGAGTTACAGCGAAGCGGCGGGTAGAAGAGGACATCAGAATCACCATTGTTGTTGTTAAATGGGCTGTGCGAGCGATAAAACGCTGGCATTGGCCAACCGGTCTGTTGCCGGTAGTGGGGGCGATCCTAATCGGGGAAGCTTTCAGCCAGCTTTCGCCAATGAAAGCAAGGACCGGATGTGCAACCGATCGTCGGATTGGGTTTCAAGTCCCTGCACACAGGGCAGGAGGTTGAACATGGGCGAACACTTGCCCGGCGAGGCTAAAGAAACACTCTGATCAAAAAACAGACAGATCCAGCGGCCGTATTGCGCCCATCCAGATCGCATGCTCGGTGTGGTCACGCAGATCGTCACCGGTATCAGGGTGCAGAAACACCACCAGGCCCTTGCGGTTGAGCGCCAGCCACGGCAGCACGTCGCCCAACACCTGCGGCTCGAACGCCAACTGGCAACTCCAGTCCGGGTGCGGACCGACCGGGCGCTCGTGCACACGGCCCATTTTCAGTGGGAACAGTTGCGCAGCCTGCTCACACAAGGCCCGCGCCTGATCGATGGTAGTGGCGTCGAAATAGACATGGGCGTGGTAGCCCGTTATGCGTTGCATTTGAAATCCTCTAAATCCGGTCGAGCAGATCATGCGGCACAGGTTGCGATCTTTTCACGTTTCACACTGCAATCGAAGGCAATGACAACCCCGACAACGACTGCGCACTGCCGGCCTGTTCGGCCATCAACCAATCCACAAACTGTTGAATTAACGCTCCGCGTCGTTTGCGCTGGGGCAGGACCACGTAATATCCCAACCTCGACATCGCCGTTTCGGCAATCGGTCGGCACAACAATCCCTGGGCCAGCAGGTTATCCACAAGGTGGCGCCAACCGATGGCCACGCCCTGACCACCAATCGCGGCCTGAATCAGCAAGGTGTAATTGTCAAAGCGCAATTGCCCGGGCGCGGGGGGCGAGGTGATGCCCAGCTCACGGAACACACCGCTCCAGTCGAACCAGTTACTGCTGTGTTCCCCACGCAGGTGCAGCAACGGAAACTCCATCAATGCCTGGGCCGGCAAGGGCAGGGGACGCTCACCCAACAACTGCGGACTGCACACCGGAAACACTTCCTCGTTGAACAGCCAATGGCTTTCACCCTGCTTGAAGCGGCCATCGCCGAACAGCACCGCCACATCGATATCGGTACGTAGCATGTTATGGCTGCGTTCACTGGTGACCAGGCTGACATCCACCTGTGGATTGGCCGCGTGAAAGCGGTGCAGTCGCGGCATCAACCAATAGGCGGCGAAGGCAAAATCCGTGGCAACCTGCAGTACCTCATGCTGTTGCTGTGCGCTGATTGCACTCAATCCTGCGTCGATATTCTGCAAACCGAGCTGAACCTGTTCGAAAAGAATCTGCCCGGCCTCGGTCAGTTCGATACCGCGATAAATGCGATCGAACAAGCGTGTCGCCAGCTGCTCTTCGAGGCGCTTGATCTGCTGGCTGATGGCCGGTTGCGTGGTGCCCAGCTCAACCGCCGCGGCGGTGAAGCTGCGTTGGCGGGCCGCGGCTTCGAAGGCGCGAAGCAGATCAAGAGACAGGTCACCAAGGGCGTCATACATAAGCTGTGCTTATCCTAGTCATTGCCGCGCGTGGGCTTTACCGCAAGGTGCAAGGGTTTCATTCTCGAAGCCAGCACTCTCGCATAAACATCCACTATGGAATGCCGCGATCACATGAAGCGCAAGAACATTCTTTTCATCATGGCCGATCAAATGGCCGCGCCAATGTTGCCGTTCTACGGCCCATCGCCCATCAAGCTGCCCAATCTCAGCCGCCTCGCCGCACAAGGCGTGGTGTTCGACTCCGCTTATTGCAACAGCCCCCTGTGCGCGCCGTCGCGGTTCACCCTGGTAAGCGGCCAGTTGCCGAGCAAGATCGGCGCCTACGACAACGCCGCCGATTTCCCCGCCGACGTACCGACCTACGCCCACTACCTGCGCCGCCTCGGCTACCGCACTGCCCTGTCGGGCAAGATGCATTTCTGCGGACCAGACCAGTTGCATGGCTACGAAGAACGCCTGACCAGTGACATTTACCCGGCCGACTATGGCTGGGCGGTGAACTGGGATGAGCCGGACGTGCGCCCGACCTGGTACCACAACATGTCGTCGGTGCTGCAAGCCGGCCCGTGCGTGCGCACCAATCAGCTGGATTTCGACGAAGAGGTGGTGTTCAAGGCCCAGCAGTACCTGTTCGACCATATCCGCGAAGATGGCGATCAGCCGTTCTGCCTGACTGTTTCCATGACTCACCCACACGATCCGTACACCATTCCCAAGGCTTTCTGGGATTTGTACGACGATGCTGACATCCCGTTGCCTTCGACTCCGGATCAGCATGACCTCGATCCACACTCGCAGCGTTTGCTCAAGGTTTACGACCTGTGGGACAAGCCGCTACCTGTGGATAAGATCCGCGACGCCCGCCGCGCCTATTTCGGCGCGTGCAGCTATATCGATAGTAACGTCGGCAAACTCCTGCAAACTCTCGAAGATACCGGGCTGATCGACGACACCATCATCGTGTTCTCCGGTGACCATGGCGACATGCTCGGCGAACGCGGGCTCTGGTACAAAATGCACTGGTACGAAATGGCCTCACGGGTGCCGCTGCTGATCAGCGCGCCAGGGCAATTCGGCGCGGGCCGGGTCAGCGCCAGTGTTTCCACGGCCGATCTGCTGCCGACCTTCGTTGAACTGGCTGGCGGCTCGCTGGAGCCGGGCTTGCCGCTGGACGGCCGCTCGCTGGTCCCGCACCTGCAAGGGCAGGGCGGTCACGACGAGGTGTTCGGCGAATACATGGCCGAAGGCACCATCAGCCCGTTGATGATGATCCGCCGCGGCGCCTACAAATTCATCTACAGCGAAGACGACCCTTGCCTGCTCTTCGACGTACTCAATGATCCTCGCGAACTGGAAGAACTCAGTCATTCGCCGCAACATCGCCAACTGTTCGACGATTTTCTCGCCGAAGCGCGGGCCAAATGGAACATTCCGGCGATTCACCAGCAGGTGCTCGCCAGCCAGCGGCGCCGGCGGTTCGTGGCCGAGGCGCTGACCCTCGGCAAGCTGAAGAGCTGGGATCACCAGCCACTGGTGGATGCCAGTCAGCAATACATGCGCAACCACATCGACCTCGACGATCTGGAGCGTAAAGCACGTTATCCACAACCCTGCCAAAACCAATAATCTCAAGGGGAAGTCCATGCAAAGGTTATCCACAGTACTGACGGTCGGGCTCCTGGCTCTGGGCAGTGCATCGGCGTTTGCCGATCAGAGTTGCGAGACCGTGAAAATGGCTGACCCGGGCTGGAGCGACATCGCCGCGACCAATGCCATCGCCGGGTTTTTGCTGGACGGCATGGGCTACAAGGCCAAGGTCGACACCCTCGCGGTGCCGATCACCTTTGGCGGGCTCAAGGATGGCCAGGTCGATGTGTTCCTGGGTAACTGGATGCCGGCGCAGCAGGGCTTCTATGACAAGTTCGTCGCCAACGGCGATGTCACGCAACTGGCGAAGAACCTCGACGGCACCGAATTCACCCTCGCCGTTCCGGATTACGTGTGGGACGCGGGTGTGCATGACTTTGCCGACCTGAACAAATACGCCGACAAGTTCGACCGCAAGATCTACGGCATCGGCTCCGGCGCGCCGGCGAACATCTCACTGCAAGAGATCATCAAGAAAAACGATTTCGACATGGGCCAGTGGAAACTGGTCGAGTCCAGCGAGCAGGCGATGCTGGCCGAGGTGTCCCGCGCAGTGAAGAAACAGAAGTTCGTGACCTTCCTCGGCTGGACCCCGCACCCGATGAACGTGCAGCTGAAAATGCACTATCTGAAGGGTGGCGAGAAATACTTCGGCGACACCGGCAGCGTGCACACCCTGACCCGCAAGGGTTATGCACAGGCCTGCCCGAACGTCGGCAAACTGCTGACCAACCTGAGTTTCACCCAGGACATGGAGAACAGCATCATGGCCGAGGTGGTGAACAAGAAAGTCAGCAATGCTGATGCGGCCAAGGCGTGGATCAAGGCCAACCCGGCGGTGCTGGATAAATGGCTCGATGGCGTGAAGACCGTGGATGGCAAGGATGCGTTGCCGGCGGTCAAAGCCAAGCTTTAAGGTTCAAGGACGCCTTCGCGAGCAGGCTCGCTCCCACAGGTCCGCGCAGTCCCTGTGGGAGCGAGCCTGCTCGCGAATCGATTTATGCCCTTGCGCCATTACATCTGACACACCACCCTGACGTATTTACAGTCATTCACCGAGAGGCCCCATGGCCCTGCCAAGCCGCCATTCACTCTTCCCTTTCCTCACCTGGCTACCACGGCAAACCCGCGCCAGCGTCGGGCGCGACCTGATCGTCGGCCTCAGCGGCGCGATTCTCGCGTTGCCGCAATCCATTGCCTACGCACTGATTGCCGGCCTCCCACCGGAATACGGCCTCTACGCCGCAATCATCCCGGTGTTGATCGCCTGCCTGTGGGGTTCGTCGTGGCATTTGATCTGCGGCCCTACCGCGGCCATCTCGATTGTCCTGTACGCCAGCGTGAGTCCGCTGGCCGTTCCAGCCTCGCAGGATTACGTCATGTTGATCCTGTTGCTGACGTTTCTTGCCGGTATCTTCCAGTGGCTGCTGGGTTTGCTGCGGTTTGGCGCATTGGTGAATTTCGTCTCTCACTCGGTGGTACTCGGCTTCACCCTGGGTGCTGCCGTGGTGATTGCCATCGGTCAATTGCCTAACCTGCTGGGGCTGGATTTGCCCAGCCAGGCCACCGCTCTGGATAGTTTCGTCACGTTGTTGCGCCATCTCGGCGAAATGGACAAACCTTCGCTTGCGCTGGGGCTGGCGACGGTGGTGGTGGGCGTGACCCTCAAGCTGTGGTTGCCACGCTGGCCGACGCTGTTGATCACGCTGGTGCTGGGTGCATTGCTGGTCTGGCTTTGGCCATCAATGTTCGGCCATGTGCAACTGGTCAGCGCCTTCACCGGCAAGCTGCCGCCTTTCAGTCCGTTGCCGCTGGATCTCGATCTGATCCTGCGCCTGCTGCCCAGCGCAGTGGCGGTCGGTATGCTCGGGCTGGTCACCAGCCTGTCGATTGCCCGCTCGATCTCAGCGCGTTCGCAACAATTACTCGACGCCAATCAGGAAGTCCGTGCCCAAGGCCTGTCGAACATCGTCGGGGCGTTTTTTTCCGGATCGCTGTCGGCCGGCTCCTTCACTCGTTCAGGCCTGAGCTATGAAGCGGGGGCCTGTTCACCACTGGCCGGGATTTTTTCGGCGTTGTGGGTGGCGCTGTTCGCGATCTTCGGCGCGAGCCTGATCGCGCACATCCCGATCCCGGCCATGGCCGGGAGCATTCTATTGATCGCCTGGGGGCTGGTGGACCACCGCGGCATTCGCGCGTTGTTGCGGGTCAGCCGCGCTGAGTTCGTGGTAATGGCGCTGACCTGCGTCGCCACGCTGCTGCTGGAATTGCAAACGGCGATCTACGCCGGCGTGCTGGCCTCGCTTTTTTTCTACCTCAAGCGCACCTCGCAACCACGGGTACAGCATGTGCGAGATGGCGAGGAAGACATTCTGCGGGTGGGCGGCTCGATCTTTTTCGGTGCCAGCCATTACCTGCAAGTGCGCCTGCAACGCATGCACGGCGCGCGCGTGGTGATCGAGGCGCAGCAGATCAACTTCATCGACTATTCAGGTGTGGAAATGCTGCATCAGGAAGCGCGGCGCCTGCTGCGTCAAGATCGCAGCCTGACCTTGCGCCGGGCACGGCCGCAGGTGGTGGAAGAGTTGAGGAAGCTGGAAGGAGCGGAGAAGTGCCCGATCCGGTTTGAAGATTAATCCGACGTTTCGCAAACCCCTGTAGGAGCGAGCCTGCTCGCGATGACGGAATCACATTCAACATCTCTGCTGACTGTCCCACCGCAATCGCGAGCAGGCTCGCTCCTACAGGGGTTACAGGGCCAGTTGCCGGCGAAGCTCAGCCAATACCGGCGCCGTATCCGGGCGAACACCGCGCCACAGGAAAAACGCTTCCGCCGCTTGCTCGGCCAGCATCCCCAAGCCATCCATCGCCACCGCCGCGCCGTGTTCACTGGCCCAGCGGCAGAACGCGGTCGGTTCCTTGCCGTACATCATGTCGTAGCACACCGTTTTGCCCGGTTCGATCAGGCTGGGCGCAATCGGCGGCACATCGCCCGTCAGGCTCGCGGAGGTCGCATTGATGATCAGGTCCACCGACTCCTGCAACCAGTCGTAGCCACTGGCCGAGATCGGTCCCAGATCACAGAACAGTTCCGCCAGAAGCTCGGCCTTTTCCACTGTGCGGTTGGCGATGATCACGGATGCCGGTTGCTCGGCCAGCAGCGGCTCCAGGGCACCGCGCACCGCACCGCCGGCACCGAGCAACAGGATGCGTTTGCCCTTGAGGCTGAAACCGGCGTTGACCGTCAGGTCCCGCACCAGCCCGGCGCCGTCGGTGTTGTCGCCCAGCAGACCGCCATCGGCCAGTTTGCTCAAGGTATTTACTGCACCCGCCCGCTGCGCCCGCGCCGTCAGGCTGTTGGCCAATCGATAGGCCTCTTCCTTGAACGGCACCGTCACATTGGCACCGCGACCTTCGAGGAAAAACGTCCGGGCACAGGTGGAAAAGTCGTCGAGTGGCGCCAGCAGCGTGTTGTAGTCCAGCTTTTGCGCGGTCTGCTCGGCGAACAGGCGATGGATCAACGGCGACTTGCTGTGGCCAATCGGGTTTCCGAATACGACATAACGGTCCATCAGGTTTCCTCGTTCAGGCGTCGGCCAACCAATCGCGGTCTTGCAGGAAGTACTCGGTCAGGCGCGCTTCTTCGCTGCCAGGCTCGGCCTTCCAGTCGTAACCCCAGCGCACTTGCGGTGGCAGCGACATCAAAATCGACTCGGTCCGCCCACCCGATTGCAGGCCGAACAACGTGCCACGGTCGTAGACCAGATTGAATTCAACGTAGCGGCCACGGCGGAACTCCTGGAACTCGCGCTGCTTGGCCGTGAACGCATCGTTCTTGCGGCGCTGCACGATCGGCAGATAAGCGTCGATATACGCATCGCCGATGGCGCGCATGAAGGCGAAGCTGGTGTCGAAGTCCCACTCGTTCAGGTCGTCGAAAAACAGCCCGCCGATGCCGCGCGGCTCGTGGCGATGCTTGATGTGGAAGTAGCTGTCGCACCAGGCCTTGTAACGCGGGTAAACGTCCGGGCCGAACGGCGCACAGGCCTGCTCGGCGACGCGGTGCCAGTGGATGCAGTCTTCTTCGTTGCCGTAATACGGGGTCAGGTCGAAGCCGCCACCGAACCACCAGACCGGTTCTTCACCTTCTTTTTCAGCGATGAAAAAACGTACGTTGGCGTGGGAAGTCGGCACGTGGGGGTTGTGCGGGTGAATCACCAGCGACACGCCCAGGGCTTCAAAGCCACGGCCCGCCAGTTCCGGTCGATGAGCGCTGGCAGACGGTGGAAGACCGCTGCCGAAGACATGGGAAAAGTTGACGCCGCCCTTTTCAATCACCGCGCCGTTTTCGATCACGTGGGTGCGACCGCCACCGCCGGCAGGCCGGGTCCAGGCGTCTTCGACGAATTGCGTGCCGCCGTCTTCGGCTTCCAGGGCAGCGCAAATGCGCGCTTGCAGGTCGAGCAGGTAGGCTTTTACGGCCTCGGTGCGGGTCGTCATGTCATCACCTTGAATCGGGCAAAACTACGCGGTGCTCCATTGGAGCTCAGCCTGCGCAAATGGGTCCGTAGCATAACATCGCAAGTTACTCCTTCGCAGTTGACGAAGATCAAGCTTAGGAGTCCGATAGGGAGCTTGGTAAAACGACCTATGGAGAGTTCAGATGGCAAAGCGTATCCAGTTCCGCGCCCATGGCGGCCCCGAAGTACTCGAGTATGTGGATTACCAACCCGCCGAGCCAGGCTCCAAGGAAGTGCGCGTGACCAACAAGGCCATCGGCCTGAATTTTATCGACACCTATTACCGCAGCGGTCTGTATCCACCGCCATCCCTGCCATCGGGAGTCGGCTCTGAAGGCGCGGGCGTGGTTGAGGCGGTGGGCAGCGAAGTGACCCGCTTCAAGATCGGTGATCGTGTGGCCTATGGCAGCGGCCCTCTGGGCGCCTACAGCGAAGTTCACGTCTTGCCCGAGGCCAATCTGGTGAAACTGCCGGATGCCATCAGTTTCGAACAGGCCGCCGGGGTGATGCTCAAGGGCCTGACCGTGCAGTACCTGCTGCGTCAGACTTATGAACTCAAGGGTGGCGAAACCATCCTGTTCCACGCCGCGGCCGGTGGTGTCGGTTCACTGGCTTGCCAATGGGCCAGGGCCTTGGGCGTGAAGCTGATCGGCACGGTCAGCTCGGCAGAGAAAGCTGCACTGGCCAAGGCCAACGGTGCCTGGGCGACCATCGACTACAGCCATGAAAACGTCGCCCAACGCGTGCTGGAATTGACTGACGGCAAAAAAGTCCCGGTGGTGTACGACGGCGTCGGCAAGGACACCTGGCTGACTTCACTCGACTGCGCCGCGCCGCGTGGGCTGGTGGTGAGCTTCGGCAATGCATCTGGTGCGGTCGACGGCGTGAACCTGGGGATCCTGGCGGGCAAAGGCTCGCTGTACGTGACCCGGCCAACCCTCGGCTCTTATGCGAACAACGCCGAAAACCTGCAACGCATGGCCGACGAACTGTTCGAGATGATCATCAGCGGCAAGCTGACCGTGAACATCAGCCAGCGTTATCCACTGGCTGATGCGGCGAAGGCACAGACCGAGTTGTCGGCGCGGCGCACGACCGGTTCGGTTGTTTTGTTGCCTTGAGGACGCTTTCGCTGGCAAGCCAGCTCCTACAAGTTTCGCGATAAACCTGTAGGAGCTGGCTTGCCAGCGAAGAACGATGACGCGGTATCAGTCCGGGCGCACAACCTTGCCGGTCGCCAGATCGCGAATCACGCTCGGGTTCTTGCGCCCGCCCAGATTGCCACCCAGCACCAGATCCACCTGGCCACGGAAATACTGTTCGACGCGAATCCGCGTACGTGCCGCCGGGCGCCCCTGCGGGTTGGCCGACGTCGACACCAGCGGCCCGACCAGTGCGCACAAATCCCGCACCAGCGGGTGATCGCTGACCCGCAGCGCCACGGTTTCATGCACCCCGGTAATCCACTCCGGCAGCAGGTTCTGGTGCGGCACCAGCCAGGTGTTCGGTCCCGGCCAGGTACTGGCCATGCGGTCCATCCACAATTCGGGGAAGTCCTCGAAGAGGAAATCGAACTGACGGATATTGTCGGCGACCAGAATCAGCCCCTTGTCCACAGACCGGCCCTTGATCAGCAGCAAACGCTCCACCGCTTCCTCGTCCCACGGGTCGCAACCCAGGCCCCAGACTGCTTCGGTTGGGTAGGCAATCACCGCCCCGGCGCGAATTGCTTGCGCGGCTTGTTGCACACGCCAACTGTTGACCATGAAAAACACTCCAGAATAAGGCTCTGCGCAGTTTACCGATCTTGTTTATAAAACCTAGCTCACCCGCGCAAACCAGCGTCCGCTTTCGCACACGGCGCTGCCATCCATTTCCAGTTCCGTCAACGCAGCCAGCACTTTCGGCAAGGCCCAGCCGCTTGCGTCGGCCAGCGCTTCACTGGTGAGAGGCGCGGCATGCAGCAGCTTCAGCAGTGGGTGAGTCGTCGCAGGGGTGCAGGTTGGCGTGGATAACGACAGCCGTTGCCAGCCGCGCAAGGCTTCGAGGATATGCTCGATGGTCTCCACCAGCACCGCACCGTCACGGATCAACTGGTGACAGCCTCGGGCGCCGGGGTGATGGATCGACCCGGGCATCGCAAACACCTCGCGCCCCTGTTCCGCCGCCAGCCTCGCGGTGATCAGTGAACCGCTGGCGACACTGGCTTCGACCACCAGCACCCCGAGTGACAAACCACTGATGATCCGGTTGCGTCGAGGGAAGTTGCCGGCGTTGGGTCCGGCATCCAGCGGGAACTCCGAAAGCACTGCGCTGCCCGAAGCGACCATGGCGTCTGCCAGGCGTCTATTTCGCTGTGGATAAAACTTCTCGAGCCCCGTACCGAGCACACCGACCGTTTGCCCGCCGACGTCGAGAGCGGCCTGGTGCGCGGCGGCGTCAATGCCCAGTGCCAGGCCGCTGGTAATGACAAAACCGGCACCGGCCAGGCTGCGGGAAAACGCTGCAGCGGTGTCCATCCCCGGCCGGGACGCGCGCCGGCTGCCCACCATCGCCAGTTGTGGTTTTTCCAGAATGCCTGGATTGCCCGCGACAAATAACAGTGGTGGTGCATCGCTGATTTGTGCCAGCAGTGCCGGGTAGTCCGGCTGGTCCCACATCAGTAAATGCTGGGCCGGGTGCTCTAACCAGGCCAATGCGTGGCTGGCGCCGTCACGAATCTCAGTGCTTCGTCTGGCCTCAGAGCAGGCCAGTGGCAAACCCAGCGAACGCCAGGCACTGGCCGGTGCGCTGATGGCTTTGGATGCCGAGCCGAAGGCTTCGAGCAATTTCTTGAAACGCGCAGGACCGAGTTCCGGCAAACGATGCAGACGTAATCGAGCTTCCAGTTCCGCGGGGGAAACCGGTGTAACAGTAGGCAGCGACATGGATCATCCTTGATCGTAATAAGCACCCGTACAAACGGGAATAAGCTGTGGATAACTCTGTTGGTAACTTGTGAGGCATGCTTACGGATTTCGCACCTTGTCCATCACCGATAGCGAGCGCGTAGCGCTAAGCACCAGCCCATAACTGAGTTTGTCGTAGGTACGGAAAACCATCAGCAGACCAGCGCGCTCATCGGGAATTTTCAACGGCTGGCCGGTGATCCGGTCGCGCACGGTTTCGCCGGTCTTCATCACCGCAAGCAGATTGCCTTCGGCCAGGCCGTCGCGCTGCCCCTTGTTCAGCGTAACCACGTCCAACTCGCCGATCTGCGTGACCCCACGCGGCACATCGATGATCAAACCATTGATTTCGTGGCTCGGTGCATTGGGCGTGAAGGTCGAGTTGATCGCGTGCTCTTCACCGCTGAACAAGCGATCGCCGATACGCACTTCCTGGGTCGTGCGTTGCAAGGCCAGGGTGGCGACGTCTCCTTCGATGGCGACGACCTCACCACCGCCGATGTCGTCAGCGTTGATCCCCAGAATTTCCTTGCTCTGCGGATCGGTGTAGACCTTGCCCTGGCGGAAGATGCCGTACGCCGGTTGCGCCAGATCGAAATGGCCGCGGGCAAAGATGCGGTCACCCGCGCCGCTGAGTACGCGCTCCGCATCGCCGGCGACGATGTAGGGCGCCTTGTCGAAATCCTCGGCCTTGTCGACGATGCGGTTGCTCAGCAGAAAGCTGTTGATCGATTTCAGCGCAATGCCGGGGATAGCCTCGCTCGCCGGGCTGCTGCGCACCTGAGGCGAGAGCTTGATGGTGGGAATGTCTTCCCGAAGTTGCGCTTGCCCATGCGCCCAACCTGCCGAGACCAGGAGCAGCAGGGCGAGTAGTGATTTCCTCATGCGGTGAATCCCTTTATTATGTACGTTCGCGTGAAACGCCAGAGCCCGCAATGGCTCGCTCCCGGCTTGCTTGTCAAAACTTGCTTGTCAACAGAAGGGAGCTACGTTTTACAACGGTAGCCGGCATCTTCGGATCGCCAGGCCATCGACCTGACCTTACTTCACACGTGCAATCATCAAGCTTATGGCCATTTTGAACATCCTCGAATTCCCTGATCCGCGCCTGCGCACTATCGCCAAGCCAGTGGCCGTAGTGGACGCCGAAGTGCGTCAGTTGGTCGACGACATGTTTGAAACAATGTATGAAGCGCCTGGCATCGGCCTCGCCGCTACCCAGGTCAACGTGCACAAACGTATCGTCGTGATGGACCTCTCAGAAGACCGCACCGAACCGCGAGTGTTCATCAACCCCGAGTTCGAACCGTTGACCGACGAGATGGGCCAGTATCAGGAAGGCTGCCTGTCGGTGCCGGGTTTCTACGAAAACGTCGATCGCCCGCAACGGGTCAAGGTCAAGGCGCTGGACCGCGACGGCCAGCCTTACGAACTGATCGCCGAAGATTTGCTCGCCGTGTGCATCCAGCACGAATGCGACCACCTCAACGGAAAATTGTTCGTTGATTACCTGTCCACGCTCAAACGCGACCGCATCAAGAAGAAACTGGAAAAGCTCCATCGCCAGAACGCCTGATGCCCATCTTCAAAGGCTTGCTGCGGCAAGCCTTTTTCTTTTCAAGAGACGTCACCCATGACTGAGCCACTGCGCATTGTCTTTGCCGGCACCCCGGAATTCGCCGCCGAACACCTCAAGGCCCTGCTCGACAGCCCTTACGAGATCGTCGCGGTCTACACCCAACCGGATCGTCCGGCCGGTCGCGGGCAAAAACTGATGCCGAGCCCGGTCAAGCAGCTTGCTCTAGAGAACAACATCCCGGTGCTGCAGCCGCCCACCTTGCGCAACGAAGACGCGCAAGCGGAACTGGCCGCGTTGAAGCCGGACTTGATGGTGGTGGTCGCCTACGGCCTGATCCTGCCGCAAGTGGTGCTGGATATTCCGCGCCTGGGTTGCATCAACAGCCACGCCTCGCTGCTGCCGCGCTGGCGTGGTGCGGCGCCGATCCAACGCGCCGTGGAAGCGGGCGATGCGCAAAGTGGCGTGACCGTGATGCGCATGGAAGCCGGCCTCGACACCGGGCCGATGCTGCTCAAGGTCACCACCCCGATCAGCGCCGAAGACACCGGCGGCAGCCTGCACGATCGGCTGGCCGAAATGGGCCCTCCGGCCGTGGTCCAGGCGATTGCCGGCCTCGCCGCCGGAACCCTGGAGGGCGAAGTGCAGGACGACAGCCTGGCGACCTACGCGCACAAATTGAACAAGGACGAAGCACGCATCGACTGGACCCGCCCGGCGGTTGAGCTCGAGCGTCTGGTCCGCGCCTTCAACCCGTGGCCGATCACCCACAGCACCTTGAACGACGAAGCCCTGAAAGTGCTGGCCGCGAACCTGGCCGAAGGCAAAGGCACCCCGGGTGAAATCCTCGGCGCCGGCAAGGACGGCCTGATCGTCGCCTGCGGCGAACAAGCCCTGTGCCTGACCCGCCTGCAATTGCCCGGCGGCAAGGCGCTGAACTTCAGCGACCTGTTCAACAGCCGCCGTGAAAAATTCGCCATCGGCACTGTCCTCGGTCAAGCGGCGGATGCTCAATGAACCCGCGTCTGGCCGCCGCCAAGGCACTCGCCGCTGTCCTGAACGGAAAGGCATCGCTCAACAGTTCGCTGCCAACGCAACTGGACAAGGTCGAGGACCGTGATCGCGGCTTCACCCAGGACCTGGCGTTCGGCACCGCGCGCTGGCAGCCACGCTTGTCGGCGCTGGCGGCCAAGCTGCTGCAGAAACCTTTCAAGGCCGCCGATGCCGATGTCGAGGCGCTGTTGCTGGTCGGCCTCTATCAGCTGCTCTACACCCGCGTTCCGGCCCATGCCGCCATTGGTGAAACCGTCGGTTGCGCCGACAAGCTGAAAAAACCTTGGGCAAAGGGTTTGCTCAACGCTGTGCTGCGCAATGCTCAGCGCGACAGCGAAACGATTTTCGCCGAGCTGGAGCGTGATCCGGTGGTGCGCACCGCTCACCCGCGCTGGCTGCAGAAATCCCTGAAGGCGTTCTGGCCGGAGCAATGGGAAGCCATCTGCGCCGCCAACAACGCGCATCCGCCGATGATCCTGCGGGTCAACCGTCGCCATCACAGTCGCGATACCTACCTCGGTTTGCTGACAGATGCTGGTATCGCCGCCATGCCGTGTGTCTACAGCCGCGACGGCATCGTGCTCGAAGCCGCCGCCGATGTGCGCAGCCTGCCGGGTTTCGCCGAAGGCTGGATCAGCGTGCAGGACGAAGCCGCCCAACTGGCCGCCGATCTGCTCGACCTGGCCCCCGGTCAACGGGTGTTGGACGCCTGCTGTGCACCGGGCGGCAAGACCTGCCATATTCTCGAAGCCGAGCCAAAACTGGCCGGCGTCGTGGCGGTAGACCTGGAGGCCAAGCGCCTGGTGCGGGTGCGGGAAAACCTCGAACGCCTGAAACTGAGCGCCGAACTGATTGCCGCCGACGGTCGCGACACTCAGGCGTGGTGGGACGGCAAGCCGTTCCAGCGCATCCTGCTGGACGCGCCATGCTCGGCCACCGGCGTGATCCGTCGTCACCCGGACATCAAGCTGACCCGCCAACCCGACGACATCGCCGCGCTGGCGCTGCTGCAGGGCGAGTTGCTCGACGCCATGTGGAACACGCTGGAGGTGGGCGGCATCCTGCTGTACGCCACCTGTTCCACGCTGCCGACCGAAAACACCGAAGTCATCGAAGCCTTCCTCGCCCGCACGCCGGGCGCCCGCGAACTGGACCTCGCCACGGCGGCC
Source organism: Pseudomonas sp. GV085 (assembly GCF_003050925.1). Classification (GTDB taxonomy): domain Bacteria; phylum Pseudomonadota; class Gammaproteobacteria; order Pseudomonadales; family Pseudomonadaceae; genus Aquipseudomonas. Next base: position 85,440 of record NZ_QAOV01000012.1, read on the forward strand.
GGCATCAAGCAGCCCCATGGTCGCCAGTTGCTGGCCCAGGAAGGCGGCCACGACGGTTTCTACTACGCCAAGCTGATCAAGATCGCCGCCGCTCGCGGTTAAATGGATTCAATGGAGTGACTGGATGAAAATCATCATCCTCGGCGCAGGGCAGGTCGGCGGTTCGCTGGCGGAACACCTGGCCAGCGAAGCCAACGATATTACTGTGGTCGACACCGATGGCGAACGCCTGCGCGACCTTGGCGACCGCCTGGACATCCGCACCGTTCAAGGTCGCGGTTCGTTCCCGACGGTGTTGCGCCAGGCTGGAGCCGATGACGCCGACATGCTGGTCGCCGTGACCAACAGCGATGAAACCAACATGGTCGCCTGCCAGGTCGCCCACACCCTGTTCCACACCCCGACCAAAATCGCCCGGGTTCGCGAAGCCGCCTACCTGACCCGCGAAGAGCAGTTGTTCCAGAACGAAGCGATTCCGGTGGACGTACTGATCAGCCCGGAACAAGTGGTTACCAACTACATCAAGCGCCTGATCCAGCATCCGGGCGCCTTGCAGGTGATCGATTTCGCCGAAGGCAAGGCGCAACTGGTGGCGGTGCGGGCGTACTACGGCGGGCCACTGGTGGGTCAGCAACTTCGGCAGTTGCGCGAGCACATGCCGAACGTTGAAACCCGTGTCGCGGCGATTTTCCGTCGCGACCGACCGATCCTGCCCCAGGGCGACACGGTGATCGAGGCCGACGACGAAGTATTTTTCATTGCCGCCAAAGCGAACATTCGCGCGGTCATGAGCGAAATGCGCCGTCTCGACGAGACCTATAAACGCATCGTCATCGCCGGTGGCGGGCAAATCGGCGAGCGTTTGGCCGAGGCCATCGAAAGCCGTTATCAGGTAAAGATCATCGAGATGAATCCGGCCCGTTGCCGTCATCTCTCGGACCACCTCGACAGCACCGTGGTGCTGCAGGGCAGCGCCTCGGACCGCGACCTGCTGCTGGAGGAGAACATCGCCGACGCGGATCTGTTCCTCGCCCTGACCAACGACGACGAAGCCAACATCATGTCGTCTCTACTGGCCAAGCGCCTGGGTGCGAAGAAGGTGATGACCATCATCAACAACCCGGCCTATGTCGATCTGATCCAGGGTGGCGACATCGACATCGCCATCAGCCCTCAACTCGCCACCATCGGCACCTTGCTGGCCCACGTGCGCCGGGGCGACATCGTCAGCGTGCACTCACTGCGCCGGGGCGCGGCGGAGGCCATCGAGGCGATTGCCCATGGCGATGCGAAATCGAGCAAGGTGATCGGCAAGGCCATCGAGAACATCGGCCTGCCGCCGGGTACCACCATCGGTGCGATCATTCGCGACGAAGAAGTGATCATTGCCCATGACGACACCGTGATCGAAACGGGCGACCATGTAATTTTGTTCCTTGTGGATAAAAAGCATATTCGCGATGTGGAAAAGCTGTTCCATGTGGGGTTGAGCTTCTTCTGATCCTTTAGGCCGCCTTCGCTGGCAAGCCAGCTCCTACAGGTTGTGCGCGATTCTCTGTAGGAGCTGGCTTGCCAGCGAAGGCGATTTCGAAAACGACAACCATTCGGAAACTCCCCCATGATCGAATCCCTGGAAAAAATGCTCGCCAAAGGTGTGGATAACGCTTTGCTACGCTTCGGCTTGGGCAAGGGCTATCTGGATCTGGGGGAGAACGCCAAGGCAGTGGAGCATTTTCAACGCTGCGTCGAATTCGATCCGAAGTATTCAGCGGCATGGAAACTACTGGGCAAGGCCCACCTGGCGCTGTCGGAGTTTGCGGCCGCGCGCCAAGCCTGGGAGCAAGGCCTGGAAGCTGCTCGTGGCCATGGTGACAAACAGGCCGAAAAGGAAATGACGGTGTTCCTGAAGAAGCTAGAGCGTCAGGCGCACTGATCAGAGATAACGCAGCCTGTGGGAAGCCCTTGTAGGAGCTGCCGAAGGCTGCGATCTTTTGATTTTTATCAAAGCAAGATCAAAAGATCGCAGCCTGCGGCAGCTCCTACGGGGTTATCCACAGCGTCAATACCAGCGAGCTTCACCTGGCGGACGCTTCTTGAAGCGCTTCATGCTCCACATGTACTGGCTCGGGTACGCCCGCACATAGCGCTCGACCACCTGGCTCATGGCCGCGCACGAGGTCTCGGTATCGGTGCTGTACATGGCTTCGGGCGCGGCTTCCAGGATTACCTTGTAGCCTGAACCGTCCGGCAGCCGCAGGGCGTGCAGGAATACGCCGACCGCTTTGCCGCCAGCGAGCATGTTCGGCACGAACTTGCTGGTCAGCGCCTGAGTGGCGAAGAACGGCACGAAGATCCCGGCGGATTCGGCCGGTTCCGGGTCAGCGGGAATGCCCACTGCACCACCTTTGCGCACTTCCTTGATGACACTGAGGATGCCTTCCTTGGTGGAAGCCGCGACCTTGTTACCCAGTTGCACCCGCTGCTTTTGCAGCAATTCATCCACCGCCTTCAATTTGGGCGGACGGTAAAAAATGATCGGTTTGCACTGGCTGCAATAGAAGTGGTTGAGCACTTCCCAGTTGCCCAGGTGGCTGGTGATGCCGACCACGCCTTTGCCGGAGGCGAGGGCGTCCTTCAATATGTCGAGGCCCTCGACCTCGCGCACCAGGTCAATGGAGCGCTGGGCCGGCCAGATCCAGGCGCAGGCGCTCTCTGTCAGGGACTTGCCGATGTCCTTCAGGCTCTGGCCCACCAGGCGTTCACGCTCGGCAGGGTCCATGTCCGGAAAGCACTTGGACAGATTGATCCGTACCACGTCGCGGGAACGGTTCGGGGTTTTCCACATGACCCAGCCAATCGCCGAGCCCACGGCCTGCACGGCCCGCCACGGAAGCAGGGCAAACAGCCGCAGAGCGCCTACCAGCAAGGCGCCTTTCAACTTATCCACAGGTCACTCCTGATCTTGTGCTGTGCGCGAGGCGGCCATTCTAACCGCCGTTCGCCAGTTGCGCGTAGCGGTCGCAATCACGAGTGTGATCCATGACCATGCCCGAGGCCTGCATCAGCGCGTAGCAAATGGTCGGCCCGACGAAGGTGAAACCGGCTTTTTTCAAGCCCTTGCTCATTTCCACGGCGGTCGGCGTCACGGCCGGGACTTCGCTGCGATCCTCGAAATGATTGATCACAGGCATGCCACCGACGAACGACCAGAGAAATTCCACCGGGTCCTCCAGCGCCAGCCAGGCCTGGGCATTGCGCCGGGCCGCGTTGAGCTTGAGGCGGTTGCGGATGATGCCCGGATCGAGCATCAACTCGTCGATTTCGGCATCGCTCATCTGCGCTACGCGCTGCACGTCAAAGCCGAACATCACCTGACGATAATGCTCGCGTTTGCGCAGCACGGTGATCCAGGAGAGGCCGGCCTGGAACCCTTCGAGCAAAAGCAACTCGAACAATCCCTGCGCATCGCGTAGCGGCGTGCCCCACTCCTGATCGTGATATGCCATGTACAGCGGATCTTCGGAACACCAAAAGCAGCGTGGCATAAGGCTCCAGGGGGCGTGCGCAGCCATGAATCGGGTATACTCCCGCTCTTTAAATCGCAGCCCAAGAAACAGGTGAATTTCGTGAGCCAGCCTACGCCAGCCGTGCGTACCTTCCAAGACTTGATCCTCGCCCTCCAGCAATACTGGGCCGAGCAAGGTTGTGTGGTACTTCAGCCCTACGATATGGAAGTAGGCGCCGGCACTTTCCACACTGCTACATTCCTGCGCGCCATCGGCCCGGAAACCTGGAACGCCGCCTACGTGCAGCCAAGCCGCCGTCCGACTGACGGCCGCTACGGCGAAAACCCGAACCGTCTGCAGCACTACTACCAGTTCCAGGTCGTCCTGAAGCCGAACCCGGACAACTTCCAGGAACTGTACCTGGGCTCCCTCAAGCACGTCGGTCTGGACCCGCTGGTCCACGACATCCGCTTCGTCGAAGACAACTGGGAATCGCCGACCCTCGGTGCCTGGGGTCTGGGCTGGGAAGTCTGGCTCAACGGCATGGAAGTAACCCAGTTCACCTACTTCCAGCAAGCGGGCGGCATCGAGTGCTACCCGGTGACCGGCGAAATCACTTACGGTCTCGAGCGTCTGGCCATGTACCTGCAAGGCGTGGACTCGGTCTACGACCTGGTCTGGGCTGACGGCCCGTTCGGCAAAGTGACCTACGGCGACGTGTTCCACCAGAACGAAGTGGAACAGTCGACCTACAACTTCGAACACGCCAACGTCGACAAGCTGTTCGAACTGTTCGATTTCTACGAAAGCGAAGCCAAGCGCCTGATCGAACTCGACCAGCCGCTGCCGTTGCCGAGCTACGAAATGGTGTTGAAGGCCTCCCATACCTTCAACCTACTGGATGCGCGCCGGGCAATTTCCGTGACTGCGCGTCAGCAATACATCCTGCGTGTACGCACCCTGGCGCGTTCCGTTGCGCAAGCCTACCTGCTGGCTCGCGCCAAGCTGGGCTTCCCGATGGCGACCCCGGACCTGCGTGATGAAGTACTGGCCAAGCTGGAGGCTGCACAATGAGTGCTCTGGATTTTCTGGTTGAACTGGGCACTGAAGAACTGCCACCCAAAGCCCTGAACACCCTGGCCGAGGCGTTCCTCGCCGGTATCGACAAGGGCCTGCAAGCTGCCGGCCTGAACTACGAGACCAAAACCGTTTATGCCGCGCCGCGCCGCCTGGCTGTGCTGATCACCTCGCTGGCCACCCAGCAGCCGGATCGCAGCATCAACCTCGACGGCCCGCCACGTCAGGCCGCGTTCGATGCCGAAGGCAACCCGACCCAGGCGGCACTGGGCTTCGCCAAGAAGTGCGGCGTCGACCTGAGCGAAATCGATCAGAGCGGCCCGAAACTGCGCTACAGCCAGAGCATTGCCGGCAAGGCGACCGCGAGCCTGCTGCCGACCATCGTCGAAGACTCCCTGAACGACCTGCCGATCCCGAAACGCATGCGTTGGGGCGCGCGCAAGGAAGAGTTCGTTCGTCCGACCCAATGGCTGGTGATGCTGCTCGGTGACCAGGTCATCGACTGCACCATCCTCGCCCAGAAGGCCGGCCGTGACTCCCGTGGTCACCGCTTCCATCACCCGGAAAGCGTGCGCATCGGTTCGCCATCCAGCTACCTGGCCGACCTGCGTGCCGCCTACGTGCTGGCTGACGCCAACGAGCGTCGCGAGATCATCAGCAAGCGCACCGAAGAGCTGGCCACCCGTCAGGAAGGCACGGCAATCGTTCCGCCAGCCCTGCTCGATGAAGTGACCGCGCTGGTCGAATGGCCGGTGCCGCTGGTGTGCTCGTTCGAGGAACGCTTCCTCGACGTGCCACAAGAAGCACTGATCACCACCATGCAGGACAACCAGAAGTACTTCTGCCTGCTGGACGCCGACGGCAAGTTGCTGCCACGTTTCATTACCGTGGCCAACATCGAAAGCAAAGACCCGCAGCAGATCATCGCCGGTAACGAGAAGGTGGTTCGCCCACGCCTGACCGACGCCGAGTTCTTCTTCAAGCAAGACAAGAAGCAGAAACTCGAAGACTTCAACCAGCGCCTGCAAAACGTGGTGTTCCAGGAAAAACTCGGCAGCGTCTACGACAAGGCCGAGCGCGTTTCCAGACTCGCCGCCTACATCGCCGCGCGCATTGGCGGCAACGCTTCGTGGGCTGCTCGTGCGGGCCTGCTGTCGAAGTGCGACCTGTCGACCGAAATGGTCGGCGAGTTCCCGGAGATGCAAGGTGTCGCCGGTTACTACTACGCCCTCAACGATGGCGAGCCGGAAGATGTCGCACTGGCGCTGAACGAGCAGTACATGCCGCGCGGTGCCGGCGCTGAACTGCCGAGCACCCTGACCGGTGCGGCCGTGGCCATTGCCGACAAGCTCGACACCCTCGTGGGTATCTTCGGTATCGGCATGCTGCCGACCGGCAGCAAAGACCCGTACGCCCTGCGCCGTGCCGCACTGGGCGTGTTGCGTATTCTGATCGAGAAGCAACTGGACCTGGACCTGAACGACGCCGTGGCCTTCGCCGTGAATGCATTCGGGACCAAGGTCAAGACTGCCGGCCTGAACGAATCGGTGCTGGAGTTCATCTTCGACCGCCTGCGTGCCCGTTACGAAGACGAAGGCGTCGATGTTGCGACCTACCTGTCGGTGCGTGCCTTGAAGCCAGGCTCGGCCCTGGACTTCGATCAGCGCGTGCAAGCGGTAGAGGCCTTCCGCAAATTGCCGGAAGCCGCTGCCCTGGCCGCGGTGAACAAGCGAGTGTCGAACCTGCTGAGCAAGGTCGAAGGCTCGGTGCCTACCGTCGTGGAAGCCAAGTACTTCGACAATGCCAACGAGTTCTCCCTGTACTCGGCGATCCAGCAGGCTGACCAGGCTGTACAGCCAATGGCCGCCTCGCGTCAGTACAGCGAATCCCTGGCACGCCTGGCTGCACTGCGTGAGCCCGTGGATGCGTTCTTCGAAGCTGTGATGGTCAACGCAGAGGACGCAAAAGTCCGCGCCAACCGTTATGCGTTGCTGGCGCGGCTGCGTGGGTTGTTCCTCGGCGTCGCCGACATTTCGCTGCTGGGTTGAGGGACTGCTGTTGAAACTGCTGATTCTCGATCGGGACGGAGTGATCAATTACGACTCCGACGCTTACATCAAGTCGGTGGAGGAGTGGATTCCGCTCCCCGGATCGATCGAGGCCATCGCGCAGTTGAGCAAGGCCGGCTGGACGGTAGCGGTCGCTACCAACCAGTCGGGCATCGCTCGCGGTTATTACGACCTCGCCACCCTGGATGCCATGCACGAGCGCTTGCGCGCGCTGGTGGCGGAGCAGGGCGGTGAAGTCGGCCTGATCGTCTATTGCCCCCACGGGCCGGACGAAGGCTGCGATTGCCGCAAGCCGAAACCCGGGATGTTGAAAACCATCGCCGCTCATTACAACGTGTCGCTGACCAATCTCTGGTTCGTCGGCGACAGCCTTGGTGACCTGGAAGCCGCCAAAGCCGTCGATTCACAGCCAGTTTTGGTAAAGACCGGGAAAGGCGAAAAGACTCAGGGCTTGCCCCTTCCGGCAGGCACATTGATTTTTGACGATCTGGCGGCGATTGCCGCAGAACTTATTCACAAATGCCCTTGAGTAAGTGTGCGCTTCGATTGGTCCTGACCAGGGATGAAAGGGAAGTGCGCTTTATATAGGACGGGCAATTCCCGCAACGGTAAACGTCACCATGTCGATATTGCAGGCCATCAGAACCTTCCTCTTTTACCTGCTGCTGGGCACCAGTTCCTTGCTGTGGTGCAGCCTGAGTTTTTTCATCGCGCCGTTTCTGCCATTCAAGGCACGCTACCGCTTTATCAACGTGTACTGGTGCCGCTGCGCCTTGTGGCTGAGCAAAGTGTTTCTGGGTATCCGCTACGAAGTGAAGGGTGCCGAGAACGTACCTGAAAGGCCTTGTGTCATTCAGTCGAACCACCAGAGCACGTGGGAGACGTTCTTTCTCTCTGCCTACTTTTCACCGCTGAGCCAGGTGCTCAAACGCGAATTGCTCTATGTGCCGTTCTTTGGCTGGGCCATGGCCATGCTGCGACCGATCGCCATCGATCGCGACAACCCGAAAGCCGCACTCAAGCATGTCGCAAAGAAGGGCGATGAACTGCTCAAGGACAATGTCTGGGTGCTGATCTTCCCTGAAGGCACGCGCGTTCCTTTCGGCACCGTCGGAAAGTTCTCGCGCGGTGGCAGCGCCTTGGCGGTCAACGCCGAATTGCCCGTGCTGCCGATTGCGCACAACGCAGGCAAGTTCTGGCCGAAAACCGGTTGGGCGAAGAAGCAGGGCGTCATCACTGTGATCATTGGCGAACCGATGTATGCCGCAGGCACAGGACCGCGAGCCATTGCTGAATTGAACGACCGGGTCCAGGCGTGGAACGAGCAGATGCAACGGGAAATGGGCTCGCTGCCACCGGCTCCGCAAGCGCCGGTTTCAAACGATCAGGTGGCTGTCTGAGATTCTGTGGATAACCTGTGTACCGTTTCATTGAAAAACGTCGTTTCTTGTACGTAACTTTATGATTTGTTTACATATTTTTTTGAATGATAAAAACCATAAAAACGTGCATAAGTTTTTTTCGGACGTAAAAAAGCCGGCTGATATAGCCGGTTTTTTTATGCCCGGAACAATTGCTAAGAGTTGCTCCGGCGAGCGAGTAAAACGCAGACAATAAAAAGGCCAATGCGAATGCATTGGCCTTTTCGTTGGCATCGACCGGGATCAGAAGTCCAGGTTGGACACCGCCAAAGCGTTGCTCTCGATGAAGTCACGACGAGGTTCGACCGCATCACCCATCAGGGTGTTGAAGATCTGGTCCGCGCCAATGGCGTCTTCGATGGTCACTTTGAGCATCCGGCGCTGGCTTGGGTCCATGGTGGTTTCCCATAGCTGATCCGGGTTCATTTCGCCCAGACCTTTGTATCGCTGGATGGTGTGACGCTTGGTGCTTTCAGCCATCAGCCATTCAAGGGCTTCCTTGAACTCGGTCACCGGCTTCTTGCGCTCGCCACGCTGGATGTACGCGCCGTCGTCCAGCAGGGTACTCAGTTGAGCGCCTAGCGAAACGACAGTCTTGTAATCGTTGCTGCCGAAGAAGTCGCGGTTGAAGGTGACGTAGTTCGACAGGCCGTGGGAGATCAGTTCGACCTCTGGCAGCCAGACGTTACGTTCACGGTCTTCACGCAGGCTGGCTTTGTAAACCAGGCCGGACTTCTCGACGGTGCGCAGGCGAACTTCGTACTGAGCCAGCCAATCTTGCATCGCTGCGTGATCGGACAGTTGCTCCATGCTCACCGCTGGCAGGTAGATGAAGTGCTCGGTCAGCTCCTGTGGGTACAGGCGCGACAGACGCTTGAGGGTCTTCATCACCAGACGGAAGTCATTCACCAGACGCTCAAGTGCTTCACCGGAAATGCCAGGTGCTTCTTCGTTCAGGTGCAGGCTCGCATCTTCCAGGGCCGACTGCGTCATGTACTCTTCCATGGCGTCGTCGTCTTTGATGTATTGCTCTTGCTTGCCTTTCTTCACTTTGTACAGCGGCGGCTGAGCGATGTAGATGTAGCCACGCTCGATCAGCTCCGGCAACTGACGGAAAAAGAAGGTCAGCAGCAGGGTACGGATGTGCGAACCATCGACGTCAGCATCGGTCATGATGATGATGTTGTGGTAACGCAGCTTGTCGATGTTGTACTCGTCGCGGCCGATGCCGCAGCCCAGCGCGGTGATCAAGGTGCCCACTTCTTGCGAAGAGATCATCTTGTCAAAACGCGCCTTCTCGACGTTCAGGATCTTGCCCTTCAGCGGCAGGATGGCTTGGGTCCGACGGTTACGTCCCTGCTTGGCGGAGCCGCCAGCAGAGTCACCTTCCACGAGATACAGTTCGGAAAGGGCAGGGTCTTTTTCCTGGCAGTCAGCCAGTTTGCCCGGCAGGCCGGCGATGTCCAGCGCGCCTTTGCGGCGAGTCATCTCACGGGCTTTACGCGCCGCTTCACGGGCACGGGCCGCGTCGATCATCTTGCCGACGACCAGTTTGGCTTCGTTCGGGTTTTCCAGCAGGAAGTCGGAGAAGTACTTGCCCATTTCCTGTTCGACCGCGGTCTTCACTTCGGAAGACACCAGCTTGTCTTTGGTCTGGGAGCTGAACTTCGGATCCGGCACTTTCACCGAAATGATCGCGGTCAGGCCTTCACGGGCATCGTCACCGGTGGTGGCGACCTTGTGCTTCTTCGCCAGGCCTTCTGCTTCGATGTAGGTGTTGAGGTTACGCGTCAGCGCGGAACGGAAACCCACCAGGTGAGTACCGCCGTCGCGCTGTGGAATGTTGTTGGTGAAGCACAACAGGTTCTCGTTGAAGCTGTCGTTCCACTGCAGGGCGATTTCCACGCCGATGCCGTCTTCACGCTGGACGTTGAAGTGGAACACCTGGTTGACCGCAGTCTTGTTGGTGTTCAGGTATTCAACGAACGCACGCAGGCCGCCTTCGTACTTGAACAGCTCTTCCTTGCCGCTGCGCTCGTCCTTGAGGACGATGCCGACACCGGAGTTGAGGAAGGACAGTTCACGAATCCGCTTGGCCAGGATGTCCCAGCTGAAGTGTATATTCTTGAAGGTTTCAGCCGATGGCTTGAAGTGAATCTGGGTGCCCGTGGTTTCGCTCTCACCAACGATTTTCATCGGTTCTTGCGGAACACCGTGTACGTAAGTCTGTTCCCAGATTTTGCCGCTACGGCGAACGGTCAGGACCAGTTCTTTGGACAGTGCATTCACCACCGACACACCTACACCGTGCAGACCGCCGGATACTTTATAGGAGTTGTCGTCGAACTTACCGCCGGCGTGCAGCACGGTCATGATGACCTCGGCTGCTGAAACGCCTTCTTCTTTGTGCACGTCTACCGGGATGCCACGACCGTTGTCACGAACGGTGATGGACTCATCCGGGTGGATGATGATGCTGATGTCGTCGCAGTGGCCGGCGAGAGCTTCGTCGATCGAGTTATCGACCACTTCGAACACCATGTGGTGCAGACCGCTGCCATCGTCGGTGTCACCAATGTACATACCGGGACGTTTGCGTACGGCATCCAGGCCTTTCAGCACTTTAATGCTCGTTGAGTCGTACGTATTTTCTTCGCTCAATGCCTTCACTCCCGATGGTCGTGGGTCTGGGTGATACGGCCCTGTTCCACGTGGAACAGAGCGACTGGCGTTTCCGTCTGCCAGCCTTCCCTCAATAATTCGTGATCTACACAGGTGATAAATACCTGGCAGCGTAAGTCTTCCAACAAGCGGCAAAGCGCGCGACGGTGGTGCTCGTCCAGCTCGGACGGCAAGTCATCCACCAGATAAATACACTGACCGCGTCGAGCCTGGCTGACCAAGTGCCCTTGGGCAATCCGTAATGCGCAAACCACCAACTTCTGCTGGCCACGGGACAAGATGTCCGCGGCGTTGTGCGCGCCCAGTCTGAGACGCAAATCAGCACGTTGTGGTCCGGCCTGGGTATGCCCCATTTGCTGGTCCCGCTGCAGAGACCCGGCGAGCACAGCACTCAGTTCACGGTCTTTGTCCCAGCCGCGGTAATAGCTGAGCGTCAAGCCTTCAAGCTCAACCAGATCGCTCAAGGTTTGTTCAAAGACTGGTTTCAAGGCTTTGATATAAGCGCGGCGGTATTCATCAATTTCAGCGCTGGCCTGGCACAGCTCCCTGTCCCAAACCGCTTGTGAAACGGCGTCAAGTGTACCATGCCGCAGCCAAGAGTTTCTCTGGCGCAGGGCCTTCTGCAAGCGCTGCCAGGTTGACATGAAGCGCGGTTCCACGTGGAACACACCCCAGTCGAGAAACTGTCGGCGAATCTTCGGCGCACCTTCCAGCAATCGAAAGCTGTCCGGATTGATCAGTTGCAGTGGCAGGATCTCGGCCAGTTGCGCGGCGCTGCGCGCATTCTGCCCATCGATACGAATCTGGAATTCGCCTTGGCGATCCCGCGAAATGCCCAAGGCGCTTTGCCCACCCTCCGCCAGTTCAACCTGGCCAAAGACCGTGCACGCCAGTTGTTCGTATTGAATGACCGGCAACAGGCGGGTGCTGCGAAACGAACGGGCAAGCCCCAGCAGATGGATGGCTTCCAGAACACTGGTTTTGCCGCTGCCGTTGGCGCCGTAAAGAATATTGATGCGGGGGGAAGGGGAGAAGGTCACCGGGTGCAGATTGCGCACCGCGGTGACCGAGACGCGACTTAAGGACATCTAGCTTCTGCTGAACATGATTACAGACGCATCGGCATGACAACGTAGGCCGAGTCGTCGTTATCCGATTCCTGTACCAGCGCGCTGCTGTTGGAGTCGGACAGGATCAGACGAACCTGCTCGGTGGTCATCACGCCCAGTACGTCGAGCAGGTAGCTCACGTTGAAGCCGATTTCCAGGGAGCCGCCGTTGTATTCAACGCCCACTTCTTCTTCCGCTTCTTCCTGCTCCGGGTTGTTCGCCTGGATCTTCAGCTGACCGCTGGCCAGTTGCAGTCGGATACCACGGTACTTCTCGTTGGACAGAATCGCGGTACGGCTGAACGCTTCGCGCAGCGCCTGGCGATCGCCCAGTACCAGCTTGTCGCCGCCTTTAGGCAGAACACGCTCATAGTCCGGGAATTTGCCGTCGACCAATTTCGAAGTGAAGGTGAACTCACCGGTGGTAGCGCGGATGTGGTGCTGACCCAGCACGATGCTGACATTGCCGTCCGGCTCGGTGAGCAGGCGTGCCAGCTCGAGGATACCTTTGCGCGGTACGATGACCTGGTGACGATCCGGCTGGCCGATATCGGCCTGCATCGAGCACATGGCCAGACGGTGACCGTCGGTGGCGACGGCGCGGATCACGCCGGCGGACACTTCCAGCAGCATGCCGTTGAGGTAGTAACGCACGTCCTGCTGGGCCATGGCGAAGCTGGTGCGCTCGATCAGACGACGCAGTTTGCTTTGCTCAAGGCTGCAGGTCAGCGAGCCCGGACCTTCTTCCACAGTAGGGAAATCATTGGCCGGTAGTGTCGACAGGGTGAAGCGGCTACGGCCGGCCTTGACCACAAGCTTCTGCTCGTCGACCTTGATGTCGATCAGCGCATCGTTCGGCAGGCTTTTGCAGATGTCCATCAGCTTGCGCGCCGGCACGGTGATGGAACCCGGATCCGCCGGCTCTTCGAGTTGAACACGACCGACCAGCTCGACTTCCAGGTCGGTACCGGTCAGCGACAATTGCTGGCCTTCGACAACCAGCAGCACGTTGGAAAGCACCGGCAAGGTCTGTCGACGTTCGACGACGCCTGCGACCAGTTGCAGGGGTTTCAACAGGGCTTCGCGTTGAATGGTGAAATGCATGGTCTAGTCCCTTGCCTTAATAAGCTGCGCTGGTGTTCATCAAGTGGTCAGCGTACGCAGCAGGTTCTTGTAGTCCTCGCGGATGTCCGCGTCGGATTCCTTAAGTTCGTTGATCTTGCGGCACGCGTGCAAGACCGTTGTATGGTCGCGACCGCCAAACACATCGCCAATTTCCGGCAGGCTGTGGTTGGTCAGTTCCTTGGACAACGCCATGGCGACCTGACGCGGACGAGCGACCGAACGCGAACGGCGTTTGGACAGCAAATCTGAGATCTTGATCTTGTAGTACTCGGCGACGGTGCGCTGAATGTTATCCACAGAGACCAGTTTATCCTGCAACGCCAACAAGTCCTTCAGGGATTCGCGAATCAGCTCGATGGTGATATCGCGGCCCATGAAGTGCGAGTGGGCGATCACGCGTTTGAGCGCGCCTTCCAGCTCACGGACGTTGGAGCGAATGCGTTGGGCAATGAAGAACGCGGCGTCGTGAGGCAGCTCGACTTTGGCCTGATCGGCCTTCTTCATCAGGATCGCCACGCGGGTTTCCAGCTCCGGCGGCTCGACCGCTACGGTCAGGCCCCAACCAAAGCGGGACTTGAGGCGTTCTTCAAGGCCTTCGATTTCCTTCGGGTAGCGGTCACTGGTGAGAATGACCTGCTGGCCACCTTCGAGCAGGGCGTTGAAGGTGTGGAAAAACTCTTCCTGGGAACGCTCCTTGCGGGCGAAGAACTGAATGTCATCGATCAGCAACGCATCCACCGACCGGTAGAAGCGTTTGAACTCGTTGATCGCGTTCAGTTGCAGGGCCTTGACCATGTCCGCCACAAAACGCTCGGAATGCAGGTACACCACCTTGGCATTCGGATTCTTCTTTAATAGATGGTTACCCACAGCGTGCATCAAGTGGGTTTTACCCAGGCCGACGCCACCATAAAGGAAGAGCGGGTTGTAACCGTGCTTGGGATTGTCCGCCACTTGCCAGGCGGCGGCGCGCGCCAACTGGTTGGATTTACCTTCAACGAAGTTCTCGAAGGTAAAGGTGCGGTTCAGGTAACTGGTGTGCTTGAGCGCACCTTCGACCTGCACGGTACGTTGCTCGGCGCGAACCGGGGCCTGTTGCGAACTGGCGCCGGCCATAGGGTCGAAGCTGTCACGGGAAGGTTCTTGCTCGGTGACCTCCGCCACTTTTTGTGTCGCACGTTTGGTCGACACGGCGGCAGGTGCTGACGGTGGACTGGCGGGCGCTTGAGCAGCCTGGGCCTGGGAAGCGGCGGCAGCCAGGGGAGCATTGGGCGCGGCACGAGGTGCCGAACTGCGTTTGCTGCCTATTAACAAGGAAAGCACAGGCGCCATGCCATTGCCGTGCTCATCGAGCAATTCGAGAACACGCCCCAGGTACTTTTCGTTGACCCAGTCCAGAACAAAACGATTGGGTGCATAGACGCGCAACTCGTCGCCTTCAGCTTCGACCTGTAGTGGACGGATCCAAGTGTTGAATTGTTGGGCAGGCAGCTCATCGCGCAAAAGCTCCACGCACTGCTGCCAAAGTTCCACTGACACGGATATCCCCTAAGTTGAAAGCCGGTGAGGCAAAAACAAGCGGCCATTGTAGCGACCAGACGCCGACTTATCCACACGAAGGTGGTTCATCGACCAAGAAGAATCGCCGTTTCATACGCAAAAAAGACGACCAGCGGTCTGTGCATAAGCTCTGTGGATAACCGGGGTTAAGGTCATTGCACAAGTGGGGGCGAAACTCGGTGGATAACCGGCCTGTGGATAAACCGAGCATCCACACACAGGTTATCCGACAGCGCAGCACAGGCTGAACACTGTTTTCCACTGTAGTTGTCATTCTCTGTACATCAGACAAAACAAGGGCTGAATCGACTTATCCACAGAAGGCTGCGGGCCTAGCTTTTATAAGCTTTACAGAAAAGCTTTAAATACTTTCCTTTCTTATTCTTATATTTGCCGACGGTTCGTTCAGCGCAAAACGTCCGGAGATCTATTTATAAGGAAACGCTGGTTGGAAATTGACCTGAAGGCTTGCTTTCTCTAGAATCCCCGGTCTCTTAAAACGGGGGCCATTCCGGCCCGTTGTGGACGAACCAGGTAACACGACAATGAAACGTACTTTCCAACCAAGCACTATCAAACGCGCTCGTACCCACGGTTTCCGTGCTCGCATGGCTACCAAGAACGGTCGTGCCGTCCTGTCGCGTCGTCGCGCCAAAGGTCGTGCGCGTCTGGCAGTTTGATAATCCGGCACTGGAGGTGAGTCAGGACTTCAGTCGGGAAAAGCGTCTGCTTACTCCCCGGCAATTCAAGGCAGTCTTTGACTCCCCTACCGGCAAGGTTCCGGGGAAAAATCTCCTGCTCCTTGCGCGCAATAACGATCTCGATCACCCCCGTCTCGGGTTGGTTATCGGGAAAAAGAGCGTAAAGCTCTCCGTCGAGCGCAATCGCCTCAAACGTCTGATGCGCGAATCGTTTCGCCTGAACCAGGATTCTCTGGTCGGCTGGGACATCGTTATCGTCGCGCGCAAAGGTTTGGGTGATGTAGAAAACCCCGAATTGATTCAGCATTTCGGCAAACTCTGGAAGCGTCTGGCTCGCAGTTCGCCGGTACCAGCAGTCAAAACCGAAACTGTAGGGGTAGACAGTCCAGATGCGTAAACTGGCACTCGTTCCGATCCAGTTTTATCGCTATGCCATTAGTCCCCTGATGGCCAGCCACTGTCGTTTCTACCCCAGTTGTTCCTGCTACGCGTTAGAAGCCATCGAAAATCATGGTCTTCTTCGCGGTGGCTGGCTGACCTTTCGTCGTTTAGGTCGCTGTCATCCGTGGAATCCCGGTGGTTATGACCCGGTTCCACCTATCCCTACCTCCCGTTCTTCTTCGATGGCCGAGTAATCATGGATATCAAACGCACGATCCTGATCGTCGCCCTGGCAATCGTGTCCTACGTTATGGTTCTTAAATGGAACCAGGACTATGGCCAGGCTGCCCTGCCGACTCAGAATGTTGCCACCAATACGACTGCATCGGGCCTGCCGGATACGGCATCTGGCTCCAACGCTTCCGCCAGTGACGACATTCCACGTGCTGCAAGCGACACCAGCGCACCTGCCGAAACGCCGGTGGCTGTGAGCAAGGACCTCATCCAGATCAAAACGGATGTACTGGACCTGGCTGTCGACCCACAAGGTGGCGATGTTGCCCAACTGACCCTGCCGCTGTATCCGCGTCGTCAGGATCACCCGGAAATTCCGTTCCAGCTGTTCGATAACGGCGGCGAACGTACTTATCTGGCGCAAAGCGGTCTGATCGGCAGCAACGGTCCGGACGCAAATCCGGCCGGTCGTCCGGTTTATTCCTCGGAGAAGAAGGTTTATCAACTGGCTGACGGTCAGGACCAATTGGTCGTAGACCTGAAGTTCAGCAAGGACGGCGTCAACTACATCAAGCGTTTCAGCCTGAAACGCGGCCTGTACGACGTAACCGTTTCCTACCTGATCGACAACCAGAGCGCTCAGCCCTGGACAGGTGCGATGTTCGCGCAATTGAAGCGTGACGCCAGCGCCGATCCATCTTCCACAACCGCCACCGGCACCGCGACTTACCTGGGCGCTGCCCTGTGGACAAGTTCCGAGCCGTACAAGAAAGTGTCCATGAAGGACATGGACAAGGCGGCGCTGAAAGAAACCGTCACTGGCGGTTGGGTTGCCTGGTTGCAGCACTACTTCGTGACCGCATGGATTCCGGCCAAGGGCGAAAACAACGTCGTCCAGACCCGTAAAGACAGCAAAGGCAACTACATCATCGGCTACACCGGCCCATCGATGAGTGTTGCGCCGGGTGCCAAGGCCGAGACCAGCGCTGTTCTATACGCCGGTCCGAAAAGCCAGGCCGTGCTGAAAGAGTTGTCCCCAGGTCTGGAATTGACGGTCGACTACGGCATTCTGTGGTTCATCGCCCAACCGATCTTCTGGTTGCTGCAACATATCCATGCCATTGTGGGTAACTGGGGCTGGTCGATCATCTTCCTGACAATGCTGATCAAAGGGATTTTCTTCCCGCTGTCGGCTGCCAGCTACAAATCCATGGCGCGCATGCGTGCAGTGGCACCGAAACTGGCTGCGCTGAAAGAGCAACATGGCGATGACCGGCAGAAAATGTCGCAATCCATGATGGAGCTGTACAAGAAAGAGAAGATCAATCCGCTGGGTGGTTGCTTGCCAATCCTCGTGCAGATGCCGGTTTTCCTCTCGCTGTACTGGGTTCTGCTGGAAAGCGTCGAAATGCGTCAGGCGCCGTTCATGCTGTGGATCACTGACCTGTCGATCAAGGATCCGTTCTTCATTCTGCCGATCATCATGGGTGCAACCATGTTCATCCAGCAGCAGCTGAACCCGACTCCTCCGGATCCGATGCAGGCCAAGGTGATGAAGCTGATGCCAATCATCTTCACCTTCTTCTTCCTGTGGTTCCCGGCTGGTCTGGTGCTGTACTGGGTAGTGAACAACTGCCTGTCGATCGCCCAACAGTGGTACATCACGCGTAAGATCGAAGCAGCTACCAAAGCAGCTGCCTGATTTACACTGTGGATAACCACTCAAAACGCCCCCTAGTGGGGCGTTTTGCTATCTGTCACTTTTGTCTGGATACCGGTTTATGAGCGTTCCTCGTGAAACCATCGCCGCCGTCGCCACCGCCCAAGGTCGCGGCGGTGTAGGCATCGTGCGTATTTCCGGGCCGTTGGCCAGCGTTGCGGCCAAGGCCTTCAGTGGTCGCGAGCTCAAGCCGCGATTTGCTCACTACGGCCCGTTCTTCAGTGAAAACGACGAAGTGCTGGACCAGGGCATTGCCTTGTATTTCCCCGGCCCGAACTCTTTCACAGGCGAAGATGTACTGGAACTGCAAGGCCATGGCGGCCCGATCGTTCTGGATATGTTGCTCAAGCGCTGCCTGGAACTGGGTTGCCGTCTCGCCCGGCCGGGGGAATTCAGTGAACGCGCCTTCCTCAACGACAAACTCGACCTCGCCCAGGCCGAAGCCATTGCCGACCTGATTGAAGCCAGTTCTGCACAGGCTGCGCGAAATGCGTTGCGCTCCCTGCAAGGTGCCTTCTCGTCACGTGTGCATAACCTCACCGAGCAATTGATCGGCCTGCGCATCTATGTCGAAGCGGCTATCGATTTCCCGGAAGAGGAAATCGATTTCCTCGCCGATGGCCACGTCCTGAGCATGCTCGACAAGGTGCGCGACGAGTTATCCACCGTCATGCGCGAAGCCGGGCAGGGCGCCTTGCTGCGTGACGGCATGACCGTGGTCATTGCCGGTCGTCCGAATGCCGGTAAATCCAGCCTGCTCAATGCCCTGGCTGGGCGTGAAGCGGCGATCGTGACCGAAATTGCCGGCACAACCCGGGATGTCCTTCGTGAACATATCCACATCGATGGCATGCCGTTGCACGTGGTGGATACCGCCGGTCTGCGCGATACCGATGATCATGTGGAAAAAATCGGCGTCGAGCGAGCCCTGAAAGCCATTGGCGAAGCGGATCGGGTACTGCTGGTGGTCGATGCCACCGCCCCGGAAGCCCTCGATCCGTTCGCACTCTGGCCGGAGTTTCTCGAAATCCGTCCCGATCCCGCGAAAGTCACACTGATCCGCAACAAGGCCGACCTTACAGGCGAAGCCATTGCCATGGAGGTCAGCGACGACGGCCATGTCACCATCAGCCTGAGCGCCAAGTCTGGTGGTGTCGGGCTCGAGCTGCTGCGTGATCACCTAAAGGCCTGCATGGGCTATGAACAAACGTCTGAAAGCAGCTTTAGTGCTCGCCGGCGACACCTTGAGGCGCTACGTCATGCCAGTGCTGCCCTCGAGCATGGGCGTGCCCAATTGACCCTGGCCGGCGCTGGCGAGTTGTTGGCCGAGGATTTGCGCCAGGCTCAGCAGTCGCTGGGTGAAATCACCGGTGCTTTCAGCTCTGACGATCTGTTGGGGCGAATTTTCTCCAGCTTCTGTATCGGTAAGTAGCCCTCCTGTTATTCACAGACAGGCCATTCGTGCCTGTCTGCTCCCTCCTTTTCTGAAAGAAACCTCCAGTGCCGAGCGGACGTCGTCTGCTTGAGCGCAATTCCTGTACCCGAATTTCAAGCAAACGGCGCTTTTCTGTGGATTAAGCCCTGTGAATAACCGCAGCTAAGGTCAGTTGATAACAGGGGTCGAAAACTGAACATAACCGCCTCTGTGGATAACCACCCCTTTCATCCACAGGCTTAAACCGGTTATCCAAGGGCCTCATTGGTACATGAACACAGGGTTTTAAATCTCTGTACATATTGAAAACAAAGGGCTACATAGATCTATCCACAGATAGTGGCCTGCATAGAAATAAACATAAAAACAAAGATTTAATAAATTTCTTTCTTTTTAATTTCTATAACTCCGAGTTTTCCACAGCTGGTTAATTTTTGTGCAAAGGGTTCTTTAGGAAGGGCGAAGTCCCTATACTTGTCGACCAGGTCCAAAAACCTGAGCTCAAACTATTCCTGAATTACCTACTTAAGCAGGCACGAGGTGCGTGGTGGATTTCCCTTCCCGTTTTGAAGTGATCGTCATCGGCGGCGGTCATGCCGGTACCGAGGCAGCACTGGCCTCAGCACGTATGGGGGTTAAAACCCTGTTGCTGACGCACAACGTGGAAACCCTCGGTGCCATGAGTTGCAACCCGGCCATTGGCGGAATCGGCAAAAGCCACCTGGTCAAGGAAATCGACGCCCTTGGCGGTGCGATGGCCATGGCTACCGATAAGGGCGGTATCCAGTTTCGCGTACTGAACAGCCGCAAAGGCCCGGCCGTGCGAGCAACCCGCGCGCAGGCAGACCGGGTTCTGTACAAGGCCGCTGTCCGCGAAATCCTGGAAAACCAGCCGAACCTGTGGATATTTCAACAGGCCGCTGACGATCTGATCGTCGAGCAGGAACAAGTCCGTGGTGTTGTCACCCAAATGGGTCTGCGTTTCTTCGCCGATTCCGTGGTGTTGACCACCGGCACGTTCCTTGGTGGACTTATCCACATCGGTTTGCAGAATTTTTCCGGTGGTCGCGCCGGTGATCCACCATCGATCGCGTTGGCTCACCGACTGCGTGAACTGCCTTTGCGTGTGGGGCGTTTGAAAACCGGTACTCCGCCACGTATCGACGGCCGGTCTGTGGATTTCTCGGTGATGGCCGAACAACCGGGCGATACGCCGATCCCGGTGATGTCGTTCATGGGCAACAAGGAACAGCATCCACGGCAAGTCAGTTGCTGGATTACCCACACGAATGCGCGCACCCACGAAATCATTGCCGCGAACCTCGACCGTTCGCCGATGTATTCCGCTGCCGGTGAGATCGAAGGCATCGGCCCGCGTTATTGCCCGTCGATCGAAGACAAGATCCATCGCTTTGCCGACAAGGAAAGCCATCAGGTTTTCATCGAACCGGAAGGCCTGACGACAAACGAGCTGTATCCGAACGGGATATCCACATCCCT
Organism: Pseudomonas sp. GV085; assembly: GCF_003050925.1. Taxonomy (GTDB): domain Bacteria; phylum Pseudomonadota; class Gammaproteobacteria; order Pseudomonadales; family Pseudomonadaceae; genus Aquipseudomonas. The sequence goes on from NZ_QAOV01000012.1 coordinate 105,959, forward strand.
GCCGTTCGACGTGCAATTGCAGATCGTGCAATCGATCCGCGGCATGGAAAACGCGCACATCGTGCGGCCGGGCTACGCGATCGAGTACGACTACTTCGATCCACGGGATTTGAAATACAGCCTGGAAACCAAAGTCATCGGCGGCCTGTTTTTCGCCGGGCAAATCAACGGCACCACCGGATACGAAGAAGCCGGCGCCCAGGGTTTGCTGGCCGGGACCAACGCTGCACTGCGTGCGCAAGGCAAAGAGGCCTGGTGCCCGCGTCGCGACGAGGCCTACATCGGCGTGTTGGTCGACGACCTGATTACCCTCGGTACCCAAGAGCCGTACCGGATGTTCACCTCCCGTGCCGAATACCGTCTGATTCTGCGCGAAGACAACGCCGACCTGCGCTTGACCGAAAAAGGTCGCGAACTGGGCCTGGTGGATGACGTGCGCTGGGCGGCTTTCTGCAAAAAGCGCGAAAGCATCGAACTGGAAGAGCAGCGCCTGAAAAGCACCTGGGTACGCCCGGGCACCGAACAGGGCGATGCCATTGCCGAAAAATTCGGCACGCCACTGACTCACGAATACAACCTGCTCAACCTCTTGAGTCGTCCGGAAATCGACTACGCTGGTCTGATTGCCGTGACCGGTGGCGGCGCAGAAGATCCACAGGTTGCCGAGCAGGTCGAGATCAAGACCAAGTACGCCGGTTACATCGATCGCCAACAGGATGAAATCGCCCGCTTGCGCGCCAGCGAAGACACCAAACTGCCTGTGGATATCGATTACACGAACATTTCCGGTCTCTCCAAGGAGATCCAGAGCAAACTCGGTGCGACCCGTCCAGAGACTTTGGGCCAGGCCTCGCGTATCCCGGGCGTAACGCCGGCAGCCATTTCGCTGTTGATGATTCATTTGAAAAAACGCGGCGCGGGCCGTCAGTTGGAGCAAAGCGCTTGAGTTCGTTGGTCACTTCGCAACACGCAGAAGAGTTATCCACAGGTGCCCGCCAGCTTGGCGTCACGCTGACAGAAACCCAGCACGCGCAACTGCTGGGTTATCTGGCCCTGTTGATCAAATGGAACAAGGCTTACAACCTCACTGCCGTACGTGATCCGGACGAAATGGTCTCCCGTCACCTGCTCGACAGTCTGAGCGTGATGTCATTCATCGAAAACGGACGCTGGCTCGACGTCGGCAGTGGCGGCGGCATGCCTGGCATTCCGCTGGCCATTCTGTTTCCCGAGTCCCAGGTGACCTGCCTGGACAGCAATGGCAAGAAAACCCGCTTCCTGACCCAGGTCAAACTCGAACTCAAACTGGATAACCTGCAAGTTATCCACAGTCGCGTCGAAGCTTTCCAGCCTGCCCAGCCGTTCAACGGGATCATTTCCCGGGCGTTCAGCAGCATGGAGAACTTCAGCAACTGGACTCGCCACCTCGGCGATAGCGAAACACGCTGGCTGGCAATGAAGGGCGTTCATCCGGCCGATGAGCTGGTAGCATTGCCGGCAGACTTCCACCTCGATAGCGAACACGCCCTGGCCGTACCTGGTTGCCAAGGCCAACGCCATCTGCTGATACTGCGCCGCACGGCATGATTGGGAACACAAGCAAGAATGGCTAAGGTATTCGCGATTGCGAACCAAAAGGGTGGCGTGGGCAAAACCACCACCTGCATCAACCTCGCAGCATCCCTGGTCGCAACCAAGCGCCGGGTGCTGTTGATCGACCTTGATCCACAGGGCAACGCCACCATGGGTAGCGGTGTGGATAAACATGGCCTGGAAAACTCGGTCTACGACCTGCTGATCGGCGAATGTGATCTGGCCCAGGCCATGCACTTCTCCGAACACGGTGGTTACCAGCTGTTGCCGGCCAACCGCGACCTCACCGCGGCCGAAGTGGTGCTGCTGGAAATGCAGATGAAGGAAAGTCGCCTGCGCAGTGCGCTGGCGCCGATCCGGGAAAACTACGATTACATCCTGATCGACTGCCCGCCGTCGCTGTCGATGCTGACCTTGAACGCACTGGTTGCCGCCGACGGGGTAATTATCCCCATGCAGTGCGAGTACTTCGCACTCGAAGGTTTGAGCGACCTTGTGGATAACATCAAGCGTATCGCTGAATTGCTGAACCCGAACCTCAAGGTCGAAGGCCTGCTGCGGACGATGTACGACCCGCGCCTGAGCCTGATGAACGATGTCTCGGCGCAGCTCAAGGAACACTTCGGCGAACAGCTCTACGACACTGTCATTCCGCGCAACATCCGTCTGGCCGAAGCGCCGAGCTACGGCATGCCGGCGCTGGCGTACGACAAAGCATCGCGAGGCGCCGTTGCCTATCTGGCATTGGCGGGCGAAATGGTTCGTCGTCAACGCAAAAACTCACGCATCGCCGCTGCTCAGGCAACTTAAGGAATCCCCATGGCCGTCAAGAAACGAGGTCTCGGACGTGGACTGGATGCTCTGTTGAGTGGTCCGACTGTCAGTTCGCTGGAAGAACAAGCGGCGCAAGCCGATCAGCGTGAGCTGCAACACCTTCCCCTGGATCTGCTCCAGCGCGGCAAATACCAGCCGCGTCGTGACATGGATCCGCAGGCGCTCGAAGAGCTGGCGCAGTCGATCAAGGCCCAGGGTGTCATGCAGCCCATTGTGGTGCGCCCGATCGGCAGCGGCCGCTTCGAGATCATTGCCGGCGAACGCCGCTGGCGCGCCAGCCAGCAAGCCGGGAAGGAAACCATCCCGGCGATGGTTCGCGATGTACCCGATGAAACCGCGATCGCCATCGCCCTGATCGAGAACATCCAGCGCGAAGACCTGAATCCGATCGAAGAAGCGGTGGCCCTGCAGCGTTTGCAGCAGGAGTTCCAGCTGACCCAGCAACAGGTGGCCGAAGCTGTGGGCAAGTCACGGGTGACCGTGGCTAACCTGCTGCGCCTGATTTCCTTGCCGGAAGTCATCAAGACCATGTTGTCCCACGGCGACCTGGAAATGGGTCATGCCCGAGCTTTGCTCGGTTTGCCGGAAATTCAACAGGTTGAAGGGGCGCGACATGTTGTCGCACGCGGGCTGACCGTGCGCCAGACCGAGGCACTGGTTCGCCAGTGGTTGAGTGGCAAACCGGAGCCTGTTGAAGCGGCAAAACCGGACCCGGATATCGCCCGCCTCGAGCAACGCCTGGCCGAGCGCCTAGGCTCTGCGGTGCAGATCCGCCACGGAAAGAAGGGTAAGGGACAACTGGTGATCGGCTACAACTCTCTTGATGAGCTTCAAGGTGTGCTTGCACACATCCGCTGAAACAATTCCTCATGTAGCGTGAAGGCGGAAATCACTACCTGACAGTTGAATAGGGGCAGAACCGCCCCTATACTCTGCGCGCATTTTGTCGGCACAAATTATGCCAAGTTATTGAATTCTGGCAGCCGACCATTGGGGAGTAAAAGTGATGGAAACCCGCACGCCAAACCGCCTGCCCTTCCATCGCCTGGCAGTTTTTCCGGTGTTAATGGCTCAATTTGTCGTTCTGCTCATTGCCGCTTTGGCGCTCTGGCAACGGTATGGAGTCGTTGCCGGGTACTCGGGACTCTGCGGAGGCCTGATAGCCTTGCTTCCCAATATTTATTTCGCTCACAGGGCATTTCGGTTTACCGGCGCCCGGGCAGCTCAAGCCATCGTCCGGTCTTTTTATGCCGGCGAGGCGGGCAAACTGATTTTGACGGCGGTGCTTTTTGCATTGACGTTCGCAGGTGTGAAGCCATTGGCGCCGCTGGCTGTATTCGGCGTCTTCGTGCTGACCCAACTGGTCAGCTGGTTCGCTCCCCTGCTGATGAGAACAAGACTTTCGAGACCTTAGGGCGTTTGAGGCAACCATGGCAGAAACAACCGCTTCGGGCTATATCCAGCACCACTTGCAGAACCTGACCTTCGGTCAGCTCCCTAACGGCGGCTGGGGCTTTGCCCACACCGCAGCAGAAGCCAAGGAAATGGGCTTCTGGGCTTTCCACGTCGATACTCTCGGCTGGTCGGTCGCATTGGGTCTGATCTTCGTTCTTCTTTTCCGCATGGCGGCAAAGAAAGCGACTTCGGGTCAGCCTGGTGCTTTGCAGAACTTCGTTGAAGTATTGGTCGAATTCGTCGATGGCAGCGTGAAAGACAGCTTCCATGGCCGAAGCCCGGTGATTGCACCTCTGGCACTGACCATCTTCGTCTGGGTGTTCCTGATGAACGCCGTCGACCTGGTACCGGTCGACTGGATTCCTCAACTGGCCATCCTGATCTCCGGCGACCACCACATCCCGTTCCGCGCCGTGTCGACCACCGACCCGAACGCGACCCTGGCCATGGCCTTCACGGTGTTCGCGCTGATCATTTTCTACAGCATCAAGATCAAGGGCCTCGGCGGCTTCATCGGCGAGCTGACCCTGCACCCGTTCGGCAGCAAGAACATCTTCCTTCAGGCCCTGCTGATCCCGGTGAACTTCCTGCTGGAATTCGTGACCCTGATCGCCAAGCCGATCTCCCTGGCTCTGCGTCTGTTCGGCAACATGTATGCCGGCGAGCTGGTCTTCATTCTGATTGCTGTGATGTTCGGCAGCGGTCTGCTCTGGCTTAGTGGCCTGGGCATCGTTCTGCAGTGGGCGTGGGCTGTGTTCCACATCCTGATCATCACCCTGCAGGCGTTCATCTTCATGATGCTGACCATCGTCTACCTGTCGATGGCACACGAAGAAAACCATTAAGGCCAGTCTCGACTAGTCTGATGTCCCTCCCCGTTAAACGGGAGGGGGCTCTTAACGGGGCCTCTGAAACGATTTGTTTTACCGCTTTAAATTAAAAAAACCTAAACCATACGACGTAAAAGTCGGGAGGAAAGATGGAAACTGTAGTTGGTCTAACCGCTATCGCTGTTGCACTGTTGATCGGCCTGGGCGCACTGGGTACCGCAATTGGTTTCGGCCTGCTGGGCGGCAAGTTCCTGGAAGGCGCAGCGCGTCAGCCAGAAATGGTTCCAATGCTGCAAGTTAAAATGTTCATCGTTGCCGGTCTGCTCGACGCCGTAACCATGATCGGTGTTGGTATCGCTCTGTTCTTCACCTTTGCGAACCCGTTCGTTGGTCAAATCGCTGGCTGATTACTCGGATCTTCCGGGTAATTTGGTGTGATGGACAACGTAACTGCGAGGTGTTGGCGTGAACATTAATGCGACCCTGATTGGCCAGTCCGTTGCGTTCCTGATTTTTGTACTGTTCTGCATGAAGTTCGTATGGCCTCCGGTCATTGCGGCATTGCATGAACGTCAAAAGAAGATCGCTGATGGTCTGGACGCTGCCAGCCGAGCAGCTCGCGACCTGGAGTTGGCCCAAGAGAAAGCGGGTCAGCAACTGCGCGAAGCGAAAGCTCAGGCAGCTGAAATCATCGAGCAAGCCAAGAAACGCGGTAATCAGATTGTCGAAGAGGCTGTTGAAAAAGCCCGTGTCGACGCTGACCGTGTGAAGGTTCAGGCTCAGGCCGAGATCGAACAGGAACTGAACAGTGTCAAAGACATGCTGCGTGCCCAGGTGGGCTTGCTGGCAGTCGAAGGCGCCGAGAAGATCCTGGGTGCCACAATCGATCAAAACGCGCACGCAAAGCTGGTTAACCAACTGGCTGCTGAAATCTAAGCGAGGGCGATCATGGCAGAACTGACCACGTTGGCCCGACCTTACGCTAAGGCGGCCTTCGAGCACGCTCAGGCCCACCAGCAACTGGCCAATTGGTCAGCCATGCTCGGCCTGGCTGCAGCGGTGTCGCAAGACGACACCCTGCAGCGCGTGCTCAAGGCCCCGCGACTGACGAGCGCAGAAAAGGCCACCACGTTCATTGACGTGTGTGGCGACAAGTTTGATGCCAAGGCACAGAACTTCATCAATGTCGTTGCCGAAAACGACCGTCTCCTGCTATTGCCGGAGATCGCCGCTCTTTTCGACCTGTACAAGGCCGAGCAAGAGAAGTCGGTAGACGTTGAAGTGACCAGTGCTTTTGCATTGAACCAAGAACAGCAAGACAAACTCGCCAAGGTTCTCAGTGCACGACTCAACCGGGAAGTGCGCCTGCAAGTTGCGGAGGACGCTGCCCTTATTGGTGGTGTCGTCATCCGCGCCGGCGACCTGGTTATCGATGGCTCGATTCGCGGCAAAATCGCGAAACTGGCCGAAGCATTGAAATCTTGAGTTTGAAGGGGCAGCAGAGCAATGCAGCAACTCAATCCTTCCGAAATAAGTGAAATTATCAAGGGCCGCATCGACAAGCTCGATGTGACCTCCCAAGCCCGTAACGAAGGCACTGTCGTCAGCGTATCTGACGGTATCGTGCGGATTCACGGTCTGGCCGACGTAATGTACGGCGAGATGATCGAGTTTCCGGGCGGCGTCTTCGGTATGGCCCTCAACCTGGAGCAAGACTCCGTAGGTGCCGTTGTATTGGGCGCTTACCAGTCTCTGGCTGAAGGCATGAGCGCCAAGTGCACCGGCCGCATCCTCGAAGTTCCGGTTGGTAAGGAACTGCTGGGTCGCGTAGTCGACGCACTGGGTAACCCGGTTGACGGCAAAGGTCCACTGGGCAACACCCAGACCGACGCGGTCGAGAAAGTTGCTCCAGGCGTGATCTGGCGTAAGTCGGTAGACCAGCCTGTACAGACTGGCTACAAGGCTGTCGATGCCATGATCCCTGTCGGCCGTGGCCAGCGTGAGCTGATCATCGGTGACCGTCAGATCGGTAAAACCGCTCTGGCGATCGACGCGATCATCAACCAGAAGAACAGCGGCATTTTCTGCGTCTACGTAGCCATCGGTCAGAAACAATCGACCATCGCCAACGTGGTTCGCAAGCTGGAAGAAAACGGCGCCCTGGCCAACACGATCATCGTGGCTGCCAGTGCTTCGGAATCTCCTGCGCTGCAATTCCTGGCACCGTACTCCGGTTGCACCATGGGTGAATTCTTCCGCGACCGCGGTGAAGACGCGCTGATCGTTTATGACGATCTGTCCAAGCAAGCAGTGGCTTACCGCCAGATTTCCCTGCTGCTGCGCCGTCCACCAGGCCGTGAAGCTTACCCAGGCGACGTGTTCTATCTCCACTCCCGTCTGCTGGAGCGCGCATCCCGCGTTTCGGAAGAATACGTAGAGAAGTTCACCAACGGCGCAGTGACCGGCAAAACCGGTTCCCTGACCGCACTGCCGATCATCGAAACCCAGGCTGGCGACGTTTCCGCGTTCGTTCCGACCAACGTGATTTCCATCACCGACGGTCAGATCTTCCTGGAATCGGCCATGTTCAACTCGGGCATCCGTCCTGCAGTGAACGCCGGTGTTTCGGTATCCCGTGTGGGTGGTGCCGCTCAGACCAAGATCATCAAGAAGCTGTCCGGTGGTATCCGTACCGCTCTGGCTCAGTACCGTGAACTGGCGGCATTCGCCCAGTTCGCTTCTGACCTGGACGAAGCGACCCGTAAGCAACTTGAGCATGGTCAGCGCGTTACCGAGCTGATGAAGCAGAAGCAATACGCACCAATGTCGATCGCTGACATGGCGCTGTCGCTGTATGCCGCTGAGCGTGGGTTCCTGACTGACGTTGAAATCGCCAAGATCGGCAGCTTTGAACAAGCGCTGATTGCTTTCTTCAACCGCGATCACGCCGATTTGATGGCGAAGATCAACGTGAAAGGTGACTTCAATGACGAAATCGACGCTGGCATGAAAGCCGGTATCGAGAAGTTCAAGGCCACCCAAACCTGGTAAGCCGCAGCGGGAGCCGCAAGGCTCCCGCTTGCTAACCTGATAGGTGTTACATGGCAGGCGCAAAAGAGATTCGCAGTAAGATTGCGAGCATCAAAAGCACGCAAAAGATTACCAGCGCCATGGAAAAAGTGGCGGTCAGTAAAATGCGCAAGGCACAAATGCGCATGGCTGCTAGCCGTCCTTACGCGGAGCGCATCCGCCAGGTTATTGGCCATCTGGCCAACGCTAACCCGGAATATCGCCACCCGTTCATGATCGACCGTGAAGTAAAGCGAGTTGGTTATGTCGTAGTGAGCAGTGACCGTGGTCTGTGTGGTGGCTTGAACACCAACCTGTTCAAGGCTCTGGTCAAGGACATGGCGGTAAACCGCGAAAACGGCGTCGAGATCGATCTGTGTGTAGTTGGTAGCAAGGGTGCGGCTTTCTTCCGCAACTTCGGCGGTAACGTCGTAGCAGCTATCAGCCACCTGGGTGAAGAGCCGTCGATCAATGACCTGATCGGCAGCGTCAAGGTGATGCTGGATGCCTACCTGGACGGCCGTATTGACCGCCTGTCCGTGGTGTCCAACAAGTTCATCAACACCATGACACAACAGCCTACCGTGGAGCAGTTGATTCCACTGGTGGCAACCCCGGATCAAGAACTCAAGCACCACTGGGACTATCTCTACGAACCGGACGCCAAAGAGCTGCTTGACGGCTTGATGGTCCGTTATGTGGAGTCGCAGGTCTACCAGGCGGTGGTCGAGAACAACGCGGCTGAACAGGCTGCGCGGATGATCGCGATGAAGAACGCTACCGACAACGCCGGTGATTTGATCAGCGATTTGCAGCTGGTCTACAACAAGGCGCGTCAGGCTGCGATCACCCAAGAGATCTCGGAAATCGTCGGCGGCGCTGCCGCGGTTTAACGGTTCAAATATTCAGAGGATCCAGCTATGAGTAGCGGACGTATCGTTCAAATCATCGGCGCCGTTATCGACGTGGAATTTCCACGCGACAGCGTACCGAGCATCTACAACGCGCTGACTGTACAGAGCGCGGCCGGGACCACCCTGGAAGTTCAGCAACAGCTGGGCGACGGCGTGGTTCGTACCATTGCGATGGGTTCCACCGAAGGCTTGAAGCGCGGTCTGGACGTTGTCGACTCTGGCGCAGCCATCTCCGTACCGGTCGGTAAAGCGACCCTGGGCCGGATCATGGACGTCCTCGGTAACCCGATCGACGAAGCGGGTCCGATCGACACCGAAGAGCGTTGGGGCATTCACCGTCCAGCGCCTTCGTTCGCTGAACAGGCAGGCGGCAACGACCTGCTGGAAACCGGCATCAAGGTTATCGACCTGGTTTGCCCGTTCGCCAAAGGCGGTAAAGTCGGTCTGTTCGGTGGTGCCGGCGTAGGCAAAACCGTAAACATGATGGAACTGATCCGTAACATCGCCATCGAGCACAGCGGTTATTCCGTGTTCGCCGGTGTGGGTGAGCGTACTCGTGAGGGTAACGACTTCTACCACGAGATGAAGGACTCCAACGTTCTGGACAAAGTGGCACTGGTTTACGGTCAGATGAACGAGCCGCCGGGTAACCGTCTGCGCGTAGCACTGACCGGCCTGACCATGGCCGAGAAGTTCCGTGACGAAGGTAACGACGTTCTGCTGTTCGTCGACAACATCTATCGTTACACCCTGGCCGGTACTGAAGTATCCGCACTGCTGGGCCGTATGCCTTCTGCAGTAGGTTACCAGCCGACCCTGGCTGAAGAGATGGGCGTTCTGCAAGAACGTATCACTTCGACCAAGGAAGGTTCGATCACTTCGATCCAAGCGGTATACGTACCTGCGGACGACTTGACCGACCCGTCGCCAGCGACCACCTTCGCCCACTTGGACGCTACCGTCGTTCTGTCCCGTGACATCGCTTCCCTGGGTATCTACCCGGCGGTCGATCCACTCGACTCGACTTCGCGCCAGCTGGACCCGAACGTAATCGGCCAGGACCACTACGACACCGCTCGCGGCGTTCAGTACGTTCTGCAGCGTTACAAAGAACTGAAGGACATCATTGCGATCCTGGGTATGGACGAGCTGTCGGAAGCCGACAAGCAGTTGGTAAACCGTGCTCGTAAGATCCAGCGCTTCTTGTCGCAGCCGTTCTTCGTGGCTGAAGTCTTCACCGGTGCATCGGGTAAATACGTTTCCCTGAAAGACACCATTGCTGGCTTCAAAGGCATCCTCAACGGTGACTACGACCACCTGCCAGAACAAGCGTTCTACATGGTTGGCGGCATCGAAGAAGCGATCGAGAAAGCCAAGAAACTGTAATCCCGGCGCCCGGCAACGGGCGCTAATTTAGGTTGAGGCAATCAGATGGCTATGACAGTCCATTGCGATATCGTCAGCGCGGAAGGAGAAATCTTTTCCGGTCTGGTCGAGATGGTGATTGCGCACGGTGCACTGGGTGATCTTGGTATCGCCTTGGGTCACGCGCCGCTGATCACTAATCTGAAGCCAGGTCCGATCCGCCTGGTCAAGCAGGGCGGGGAAGAGGAGGTGTATTACATCTCCGGTGGTTTCCTCGAGGTTCAGCCGAACATGGTCAAGGTTCTTGCCGACACCGTGCAACGTGCTGCCGACCTGGACGAAGCCGCAGCTTTGGAAGCCGTTAAGGCTGCCGAGAAAGCCCTGCATGAGCGAGGCGCGGAATTCGATTACGGTTCTGCTGCTGCTCGACTGGCCGAGGCTGCAGCTCAGCTGCGCACCGTCCAGCAGATCCGCAAGAAGTTCGGCCATTAAGGCAGCGCTTGTTGTGTGATTGATAAAAAAGGGTAGCCTCGGCTACCCTTTTTCTTTTTCGACATTTTATAACCTTGGTCGCAGTCGCTGACCACCCTGGATTGGTAGCCAGTCATGTCCCTTGAAATCGTTATTCTCGCTGCTGGCCAAGGCACGCGCATGCGTTCTGCCTTGCCGAAAGTCTTGCACCCGATTGCCGGCAATTCGATGCTCGGCCATGTTATCCACAGCGCCCGGCAACTTGATCCACAGCGCATCCATGTCGTGATTGGTCATGGTGCCGACGCCGTGCGCGAACGTCTGGCCGCTGACGACCTGAACTTCGTCCTGCAGGACAAGCAACTGGGCACCGGGCATGCCGTGGCCCAGGCTGTTCCTTTCATCAAATCCGACACCGTGCTGGTTCTTTACGGTGACGTGCCGTTGATTGAAGTGGAAACCCTGCAACGCCTGCTGACTCAGGTAGTGCCAGGACAGATGGGCCTGCTGACTGTCGAACTCGACGATGCGACCGGTTATGGCCGCATCGTGCGTGACGTTGACGGTAAAGTCGCTGCCATCGTTGAACACAAGGATGCCAACGAAGCGCAACGCGCGATCCGCGAAGGCAACACCGGCATCCTCGCTGTTCCTGCCGATCGCTTGGCCGACTGGACGAGCCGCCTGTCGAACAACAATGTTCAGGGTGAGTATTACCTGACTGACGTGATCGAAATGGCGGTCAACGATGGTCTGGTAGTGGCTACCGAACAACCCCACGACGCCATGGAAGTGCAGGGCGCCAACGACCGCAAGCAGCTTTCCGAACTCGAGCGTCACTATCAACTGCGCGCCGGCCGTCGTTTGATGGCCCAAGGTGTGACCCTGCGCGACCCGGCACGTTTCGATGTACGCGGCGAAGTCACCGTTGGCCGCGACGTGCTGATCGATATCAACGTGATCCTCGAAGGCAAGGTCGTCATCGAAGACGATGTGGTGATCGGCCCGAACTGCGTGATCAAGGACAGCACCCTGCGCAAAGGCGTGATCATCAAGGCCAACAGCCATATCGAGGGTGCCATTCTGGGTGAAGGCAGCGATGCCGGCCCGTTCGCCCGTCTGCGTCCAGGCACCGTGCTGGAAGCCCGCGCGCATGTGGGTAACTTCGTCGAGCTGAAAAACGCTCACCTGGGCGAAGGCGCCAAGGCCGGTCACCTGTCTTATCTGGGCGATGCCGAGGTGGGCGCGCGCTCCAACATCGGTGCTGGCACCATCACCTGCAACTACGATGGCGCCAACAAGTGGAAAACCGTGTTGGGCGAAGATGTGTTCATCGGTTCCAACAACTCGTTGGTGGCGCCTGTGGATATCCTTGCCGGTGCAACGACAGCGGCCGGTTCGACTATCACCTCGACTGTGGATAAATCCCAGTTGGCCATCGGACGTGCTCGCCAGAAGAACATCGACGGCTGGAAGCGGCCGGAGAAGATCAAGAAGAGCTGAGTTATCCACAACTCCCTTGTAGGAGCGAGCTTGCTCCGGGCGGCGTTCCGACGATGAATTTGAGAGCGGCGCATTTTTCCAGAAAGAATGCATCATCGTTCACGCCCATCGCGAGCAAGCTCGCTCCTACAAGTTATCCACAGCTCTTTTTATCGCATGGCGCTTGACGAAGTTTCGCTGATAGGTTTTGATTGCTTCCGCTATCTTTCGAAACGAAACTTATCAGCTCATGTCGAAGCGCAACACACCTCAGCGTCGCCACAACATCCTCGCCTTGCTCAATGAGCAGGGCGAAGTCAGTGTGGACGAGTTGGCCAAGCGCTTCGAAACGTCGGAAGTTACGATTCGCAAGGATCTGGCAGCACTTGAAAGCAATGGTCTGTTGCTGCGTCGTTACGGCGGGGCGATCACCATGCCTCAGGAGCTGGTCGCAGACCTTGGTCAGCCGGTTTCCATATACAAGCAAGCCATCGCCCGTGCCGCCGTCGCGCGGATTCGCGAGCATGCGCGCATCATTATCGACAGTGGCAGTACTACCGCCGCCATGATCCCGGAACTCGGACAGCAACCCGGTCTGGTGGTAATGACCAACTCGCTGCATGTCGCCAATGCCCTGAGCGAACTTGAGCACGAACCGGTGCTGTTGATGACTGGTGGCACCTGGGACCCGCATTCCGAGTCCTTTCAGGGGCAGGTTGCCGAGCAGGTACTACGCTCCTACGACTTCGACCAGCTGTTCATCGGCGCTGATGGCATCGATCTGGTTCGCGGTACAACCACCTTCAACGAACTGCTCGGACTGAGCCGGGTCATGGCCGAAGTCGCCCGCGAAGTGGTCGTGATGGTGGAGGCCGACAAGATCGGCCGCAAGATTCCCAACCTGGAGCTGCCCTGGAGCAGTGTCCATACCCTAATTACGGATGAACGCCTGCCGCTTGAGGCTCGCGATCAGATTCAGGCCCGCGGCATCAATTTGATTTGCGCGGCTGTCAGTCAGGAGAAATAGCATGTGTGGAATTGTCGGCGCAGTCGCAGAACGTAACATCACCGCCATCCTCGTCGAAGGCCTGAAGCGCCTCGAATACCGTGGGTATGACAGCGCTGGCGTGGCGGTCTACACCAACGATGAAAAACTCGAGCGCCTGCGTCGCCCGGGCAAGGTCAGTGAGCTGGAGCAGGCATTGGCCACCGAGCCGCTGGTCGGTCGTCTGGGCATCGCCCACACCCGCTGGGCCACCCACGGTGCACCGTGCGAGCGTAATGCTCACCCGCATTTCTCCGGTGACCTGGCGGTGGTGCACAACGGCATCATCGAAAACCACGAAGCCCTGCGTGAACAACTCAAAGCCCTGGGCTATGTGTTCACTTCGGACACCGACACTGAAGTCATCTCCCACCTGCTGAACCACAAACTCAAGGATCTGCGCGATCTGACTGTGGCCCTCAAGGCAACCGTCAAAGAGTTGCACGGTGCTTACGGCCTGGCAGTGATCAGCGCGCAGCAACCGGATCGCCTGGTCGCAGCCCGCAGCGGCAGCCCGTTGGTGATCGGCCTGGGCCTGGGGGAAAACTTCCTGGCGTCCGACCAGTTGGCCCTGCGTCAGGTCACCGACCGCTTCATGTACCTGGAAGAAGGCGACATCGCCGAAATCCGCCGCGACAGCGTGCAGATCTGGGACGTTGACGGCCAGGCTGTCGAGCGCGAATCCGTGCAGTATCGTGACGGTGCCGAAGCCGCTGAAAAGGGCGAGTTCCGTCACTTCATGCTCAAGGAAATCCACGAGCAACCGTCCGTGGTGCAGCGCACCCTGGAAGGTCGCCTGAGCCAGAACCAGGTACTGGTACAGGCATTCGGCCCACAGGCGGCCGAGCTGTTCGCCAAAGTGCGTAACGTACAGATCGTCGCGTGTGGCACCAGCTACCACGCCGGCATGGTCGCGCGTTACTGGCTCGAAGAGCTGGCCGGCATTCCTTGCCAGGTCGAAGTCGCCAGCGAATTCCGTTACCGCAAGGTGGTGGTGCAGCCGGACACCTTGTTCGTGACCATTTCCCAGTCCGGCGAAACCGCCGACACCCTGGCCGCGCTGCGCAACGCCAAGGAGCTGGGCTTCCTCGCCAGCCTGGCGATCTGCAACGTCGGTATCAGCTCGCTGGTGCGTGAATCCGATCTGACCCTGTTGACCCAGGCCGGTCGCGAAATCGGTGTGGCTTCGACCAAAGCCTTCACCACGCAATTGGTTGGCCTGTTGTTGCTGACGCTTTCCCTGGGCCAGGTTCGTGGCACCTTGGCCAAAGGCGTCGAAGCGACGCTGGTCGAAGAACTGCGTCGTTTGCCGACCCGTCTGGGCGAAGCGCTGGCCATGGACAGCACCGTGGAAAAAATCTCCGAGCTGTTCGCCGAGAAACACCACACGCTGTTCCTCGGCCGTGGCGCGCAGTTCCCGGTAGCGATGGAAGGGGCACTCAAGCTCAAGGAAATCTCCTACATCCACGCTGAAGCCTATCCGGCCGGCGAGCTGAAACACGGCCCGTTGGCGCTTGTGGATAACGACATGCCAGTGGTGACCGTGGCGCCGAACAACGAACTGCTGGAGAAGTTGAAGTCCAACCTCCAGGAAGTTCGCGCCCGCGGTGGCCAGTTGATCGTCTTCGCAGACGAGAAGGCCGGCATGACCAACGGTGAAGGCACCCACGTGGTACACATGCCGCACATCCACGACATCCTGTCGCCGATCCTCTACACCATCCCGCTGCAACTGCTGTCGTACTACGTTGCCGTACTCAAAGGCACCGACGTTGACCAGCCGCGCAACCTGGCGAAGTCGGTAACCGTGGAATAAGTTATCCACAGATGAAAGAAACCTGGTTTCAGACAATAGATTTTGACAACAGACAAAACATTCTGACGCCAAATAATAGATTTTGAAAAATGCCAAAAGCCCCTGATTTCAGGGGCTTTTTTTATTCCTCCACTGTATGTCCAATTTTGTCTGTGATCTTGCCAGGGAATTAGTCTGGTATTGGTACTCAGACTTATTCACAGCTCTGATATTTTCCTAGGACTTTTTGCTGCTGTACGTCGAGGCACGTCACTGCGTAAACGCTTTAGGGTATTTGACCCGATAGGCATCATTGAGCTGCGTATCCCGGGAACGCATGAAAGTCGTGAAATCGGGTACGAGAAAGACCAGCAAAGACAAGAGTAGAACCAATACGCCCAGCAGCGTGATTGTCAATGTGACTCCAAGATTAACGATCAGGGAGGGCATCGCGAAACTGCCCAAGGGGCTGGCCGCCGCAGACAGAAATGAAACTATGGCGAAAACCCTGTTGCGATGGAGCTTTGGCGTCGCCAACAACCTCACGGCAGAGGTGGGAATGTTGATTAACATCAAGCCGACGCCTCCGCAGAAAAAGGCTACGGGTATGAAGAACGACGATGAAACAGTCCCAACCACCACGAGGTTGCTTCCCAGTAGCGCAAAACCTGCGGACACGCACATGTCACGTGGTAACCGGGTGGATAACCATCCGATGATTCTGTAACTACCTGCCAAAATGCCCAGCCCGAAGCACGAATCCAGAAGACCGATGTAAGTGACTGGATACTGGATGACGTCCTTTACATACAGCGGGATCAGGATAGTGAAAAACGGAAACAGGGAGAAGTTGATCAGCATCGAAATAATCGCCAGGTAAAATTCGACTTTCACGCCATAAACCACTTTGAAGCCGGAATAGATCATTCTGAAGCCACTGGCACGTGGTGTTTTTTCGCATTCGTCAGCCGCACCGATGTAGTTCGGGATGGTTGCGATCAATGCGCCGGCGATGAGAATTGCAAAAAAATCGGTGGCAAGGGCGAATGTGATGCCGAACCCGTAAATCAACCCGCTGGCAAGTACCGGCCCCAGAAGAATAGATAAGGACGACATCACACTTTTGGTCCGAAGGGCGAAGGAGACTTTATCGTCGTCTGCAAACAAAGGAATGATCGACGCCTGGAGAGGGTCGCGAACGCCGACGATCGCACTGCTGAGCATCATCAGCACGCCAACCGCCCAAGGGTTGAAAGCCTCCGTGGCGGACAGCACCGCCATCAATAACGCTGTCAGCAGGCTGATCCATGAGGTCAGTTTGATGATGAGGATTTTGTTGTACTTGTCGCCCAGCCATCCCAGCAAGGGTTTGGCTAACACTTCCGTCGCGATCGAACAGGCAATCATGTTGGCGAAGTAGGTGGCAGAGCCTGTTACCTGCAGGGCCCACCAGGCCACCGCCAGTTGATTGCACCGTCCACCCAGAGTGATCAGCAAAAAGCTGAATTGCAGTTTCAGCAGGCGCCGGTCGATATCGGGAAGACCCCAAGTAATACCTGAAAAATTTCCATTCATGAATGTATCTTTGATTCAGATAGGGGCGACTGCACAAGCAGGATGTTCAAGAATCTTTTATTTACGGATGCAGCCTTCACTGACCAGAGAGTTTTCTTACAGTAACTG
The DNA here is from genome assembly GCF_003050925.1 of Pseudomonas sp. GV085. Taxonomy (GTDB): domain Bacteria; phylum Pseudomonadota; class Gammaproteobacteria; order Pseudomonadales; family Pseudomonadaceae; genus Aquipseudomonas. The sequence continues at coordinate 122,495 of NZ_QAOV01000012.1, forward strand.
GATGGGCCCGAGGAATGTGAGGGGGGCTTTTCTAACATATTCAAGACGCTTTCCTGGTTCGTACCGTGTGATCAACCGGTCTGGCCCTCTTCAGGTGTCGGCTTGGCGACATGGCGACGCCGCCGCGTATCCAGCAAATGGACCATCACACAGGCATACAAAGTCACCAGAATGAACAGGCCCATGCGGATGGCGAAGGCGGTGTAGACGTCCTTGCCCGCGGCACTGTCCTGTACCGATTGGCCGAGCAGAATGATCAGGGTCGCCAGGCTGTTGAGCCAGAAACTCGGTGGTTGTCGGGTCCGGGCCAGGCCGTAGAGTTTTCTGGCCACCAGCAAGCCGAACAGCAACATCCACAGAAAGAACATCCACAGGTTGACGAACAGGCTCAGCGCGCACCAGAAAAGAATCGCCATAAGGCCACCGAGCAGGGTCGAGCCGAGCAATTCCTGGCCGGCGGTGCGGGCGCTGGTCGCGCAGCTTTGTTGGCCTAGGCTGACGGCTTTCATGATGATCGGCAGGTAGCTGGCCGGGTCGACCATGGCCAGCAGGAAGGTCGGCAGCACCACCAGCGTGGCACGCAGGGCCAGCCAACTGCTTTCGGTTGGAGAAAGGCTCGGGCCGGGCTTTGCCGCGGGGGCACTGGCGGGGTCGGGAAACAGCCAATGGCTGATGGTCAGCGTTGTCACGGCCAGGAACAGCCCCTTGACCAGGGCCACGATCACCTCAAGCGCCAGGGCGAATTCGGCGGTTCCGGCCGAGCTGATCAAGGTCAGGCCCACCACCAGGAAAGTCGCCACCAGCGGGTTGCCGCCGCGCAGGCCATACCCGAAGGCCATGAACAGGCACAGTCCGACCAGCAGCACACCACTGAACGGGTAGTAACGCAGCAGGGGAATGAGCAGCAGGCCGGTCCCGGTGGTCAACATCAGGATCAGGATCAGACCCAGGCTGGCCTTGAACGGCAACGGTCGGTTCATCGCTGCCAGCATCATCAGCGCCAGCATCGGCGCGAGGAACGGGATGGGCAGGGCCAGACCGAAGCTCGCCGCCAGGCACAGTGCCGTACCGAAGCCCAGGCGCAGGGCGCGCGTGACCCGGGCCGGACGCTCAATACGCATAGGACATCCAGCTCATCAGGCGCAGGAACAGGCGACCCGGAATATTCAGCGGGTTACCTTCACTCGGGAACGCCATGACTTCTGCTTGCCCGCCGGACCGGATGCCCTGCGGGCTGGTCAACTCACCGGGTTCGAACTCGATGATGACCGGAAAGCGCTGGGCAGGGCGTAGCCAATCGCGGCTGTTCTCCACTTTTGGCAGGCTGCCCGGTTGGGTGGTCTGGCCGATATCGACGCCATAGCCGACGCTGCGCACATGACCTTGGTAAATTTTCCCGGGCAGGGCGTCGAGGACGATGGACACCGGCGTCCCGGGCTGGACACTTCCCAGGTTGTTTTCGGTCATATCGGCGCTGATCCACACATCGTGGATGGCAATCAGGGTCATCACCGGCGCACCGGCAGCGGCAAACTGGCCGACATCGGTGCGCAAATCGGTGATCAGGCCGGCCGAGCGTGCGTGGACCTTGGTATTGCTCAAGTCCAGCTCGGCTTTTTCAAGGTTGCTGGCGGCGCTGAGCAACTGGGCGTTTTCGCCTTCATTACCGCCCTGTTGTTCCCGTGCACGTTGCACTTCGGCCTTGGCCGCGGCGACCTGGCTGATGGACTCTTCCAGGGTGGCGCGGGATATTTCCAGGCGTCGCAACGAGATGGTGCCCGGGTCTTCGCGGTACAGGCGTTCAAGCCGCTGGATGTCCTGGCGTGCCTTGAGTTCGTTGGCCTGGGACGCGCGCAGGGACGCTTGCTTGGAGTCGACGCCGGCGGTGTTGGCGCCCACCTGGCGACGGGTCGACTCAAGGTCGGCGCGGGCGCGATCGACGGCAATCTGGTATTGCTCTGGATTGACTTCAAACAGCAATTCGCCGGCCTTGACGTCCTGGTTGTTGCGTACATGCACCTTGGTCACCCGGCCGGATACCTCAGCCGCCACCGGCACAACGAAGGCCTGCACCCGTGCCTGTTGCGTGTAGGGCGTATAACGGTCGGCCATCAGGTACCAGACCAGGCTCAGGATGATCAGCAGCACCACCCAGTTGATTGCTTTTCTGGCCGGGTCGGTGTTGGGGGCCGAGGCGTTCTCGGCGGCCGGTTGTTGGCTGTCAGTCATGGGCACTTTCCTTCGGTTCGTCGAGCAGATCGCCCCAATCGGTCCGTTGTTGCATCTGTTGGCGGGTGGCCGGGTCGATCATCGGCTGGTCGCTGTACCAGCCACCGCCCAGGGCCTTGTACAGGGCGATCAGGCTGTTGACGGCGGTGCCACGGTTGACCAGGTAGATATCCTGTTGGGCAAACAGGGCGCGCTGGGCATCCAGCACGCGCTGGAAATCCGAATAGCCTTCGCGGTATTGGGCATTGGCCAGGGTCACCGAACGTTCGGCGGCTACCGAGGCTTCGCTGAGGATCTGGTCGCGCTCCAACGCTTTGATCAAACCGGTAGCGGCATCGTCAGCCTCGCGCGCCGCCTGGCGCACGCTGTCCTGGTAGATAACGATCAGCTGCTGCAGGCGGGCATCCTGCACGCGGACGTTGTTGGTGATCCGGCCATGATCGAAGATATCCCAGCGCAGGCTGGGTCCGGCCACCATGTCGAGGGTATTGGGCGCACCGTTGAGCGAGTTGGCGGACCAGACGATGCTGCCCAGCAGGCTGATGGAGGGGTACAGGTCGGTCTCGGCCACACCGATCAACGCCGACTGCGCCGCCACTTGCAGCTCGGCAGCGCGTACATCGGGGCGCCGCACCAGCAGGTTGGCCGGCACATCCTGCAAGACTGCTGTATCGAGCAATGGCACCACTCCGGTGTTGCGATTGAGGTCCGGGATCGAACCGGGTGGTTGGCCGATCAGGGTGGACAACGCATTGCGCAAGCTGGCCACCTGGCTTTCGAAATCCGGGATGGTGCTCAGGGTGCCCAGGTACTGGGTCTTGGCTTGTTGCAGATCGAGTTCGGCTTCGGCCCCGCTGTTGAACAGGCGCTCGGTGATCTCGTAGCTGCGCTTTTGTAATTTGGCGTTACTGCGGGCGATTTGCAGGCGCGCCTCGGCAGTGCGCAAGGCGTAGTAGTTTTGCGCCAGTTGCGCGTGCAACAGCACCAAGGCATTTTCATAGTTGGCCTGGGCGGCAAACCAGGACGCGTCGGCCGACTCGATGGCACGGCTGAAACGCCCCCAGAAATCCAGTTCCCAACCGATATCGAAGCCGACGCTGTGTTGCCAGAAATGCGTGTCCTGGGGGTTGGCGCCGCCCGACTGTCGACGGTTCAGGTACAGGCTGTCGGCGCTGGCTTGTTGCAATTGCGGGTAGCGTCCACTCAGGGCGATGCCCAATTGCGCGCGAGACTCCATGACCCGCAGGCCAGCGACGTGCAGGTCGGGGTTGTGGGCATCGGCTTCGGCCATCAAATGGTCCAACACCGGGTCGTTGAACACGCGCCACCATTGGCGGCTATCAGGTTGCGCGTGTTGTTGGCCGGCGATCTCCAGGGCCGGGCTGTTCCAGTGGTCGACCCAAGGCTGGGCCGGCGACTGGAAATCCGGGCCCAGTTGCACGCAGCCCCCCAGGACAACGGTGCCACAGAGCAGCAGCCGGCTGATGCGAGCAGGGCGTGGCATCAAGCGCAAACTCCTCAGACAGGACGCTGATCGTTCATTGCCTCTGTCTTCGGTGTCTCGTTCAACGCCTCGATCTCGGGTGTCTCGTTCATTACCTCTGCAGACGGTTGATCCTGGACCCATTGCCAGAACAGTTGGTAGCCCACCGCCAGCGCAACCGGCCCGATGAACAAACCGATAAAGCCGCCGCTCACCATGCCGCCCAGGGCGCCAATCAGAATTACCGGCATGGGCACATCGACGCCGCGGCCCAACATCAATGGCTTGAGGACGTTATCGGCCATCCCGGCAATCAGGCTGTAGATGCCAAACACGATGGTGACCAGGCTGGTCCCTTCGGTGGCGAAGACATACGCGATCACCGGAAGGGTCACCAGCAGCACCGGCAATTGCATGATCCCCATCAACAGCGCCACCATGGCCAGCAGCCCGGCACCGGGGACACCCATGAGCACGAAGCCCACGCCCACCAGTAACATCTGAATGAACGCGATGCCCACCACGCCCTGGGCGACCGCGCGGATGGTAGCAGTGCAGAGCTCGGTAATGCGTGGGCCACGCTCTGGTCCGGAAAGGCGCGAGGTGATGGCCAGGGCGCTTCTTTCGCCGTTTTCGCCATAGGCCATGAGCACGCCGGCAATGATCAGGGCGCCGATGAACAACAGAAAGCCCACGCCAACGTCGGCCATTTTGCCCAACAAGGTCAGGCCGACGGACTTGATATAGGGCATCACCTTCATCACCACGCTGCTCATGTCGGTGGCGGCTTGCATCCAGTAGCCGTAGAGCGGCTTGCCAATGAGTGGCAGGGAAGCGATTTTTTCGCTGGGGAGTGGAATCTGCAGCGTATCGGACTTGAGGACCGCCAGGGTGCCCTGGACCGATTCACTGATCGAGGTGCCCAGCAGGTAGATCGGCACCATCAGCAAGGCCAGGGAGACCACCACGATCAGGGTGGCGGCACGACCGTCCTTGTTGACCAGCTTGCGCTTGATGAGCGCATGCAGCGGATACAGGGTGATGGCCAGAATCAGCGCCCAGAGCATGAGGTTGAGGAAGGGGTGGAAGATCTGGAAGCAGAACAGCACCAGCACGGTAATCAGCCCGGCGCGTATCAGTACATCGAGCAAACCACCGGACAGTGCTCTTGCGGAAATGTTTGTGCGCAACATTCTCGAACTCCTTGCGGTGTCACCAGGTTAGCCAGCTAGTTGAAGTTCACTCTTCCCTACGGAGTGACTCTTGAAAGCAAGATCGATGGACAGGCGTCCAAGCGTTAACAACTAACGCCTTATTTCACGTAGGGAAGATTTCAACGAGGTACCTACTAATACTCAATAGGTAACAGGGTGGCTTGTAGTATAGGAGCAGTCGTATATTCCGCCTGTTTATGCAGGCTGGAATTCTGCCGTTGTGGATATCGTCCGCTGACGAGCCCATGCCTGGAAACGGGTTGGGAGCCGAGCCAGTGGCTCTTTTTCCCTGTCAGGCATTAGCCGTTGCAGCGGGCGGGTCCGGATAATTGCGAACAGTCGCACCTGTCGCAAGAAAATAATCCTCATTAATTATCAATAATCCCCGGTCTGCTCTTTGAGGTTTGTGCCACGCTTGGTTTTTACAGCGCAGGCGCTAGAGTGCAGTAGCCCATTGATTTACTTGATGGTCGGACGCCCAACTTTGTTATTGCACACTTGCGTTTAACATCCCGGCCTTTTATTGCGATTTATCTATCTGAAATGAGGACAGTGCCATGGACCGCTTCCAGGAAATGCAGGTCTTCGCTGCCGTCGCCCAGGAACAGGGTTTTTCGGCGGCGGCGCGGCGTCTGGGGCTGTCGGCGGCCAGCGTCACCCGAGCGGTGGCGGCGCTGGAGAAGCGTATTGGCACGCAACTGCTCACACGTACCACGCGCAGCGTGTATTTGAGCGAGGCCGGTCAGCGATATCTGGAGGACTGTCGGAGAATTCTCGCCGAGGTGCAGGAAGCCGAGGATTCGGCAGCGGGCAGCCATATCCATCCTCGTGGGCAATTGACCATCACCGCACCGGTCTTGTTTGGCGAGCTGTTTGTCACACCGTTGATGGTGAACTACCTGATGCAATTCCCCGAAGTCTGCATCAACGCGCTGCTGGTGGACCGGGTAGTGAGCGTGGTCGAGGAGGGCGTCGATGTGGCCATCCGCATTGGCGAGCTCCCCGACAGCAACCAGCATGCGATCCGCGTGGGTGAGGTGCGGCGGGTGATCTGCGCATCGCCACAGTATCTGGCCAGCCATGGTCGGCCCAGGCATCCACAGGAGCTGGCTGTGGCGCCGATCATTGCGACATCCGCCATAGGCCAATTGCGGAGTTGGCCATTCATTGAAGACGGCGAAACCTTGAGTGTCCGGGCTGAACCACGACTGGTGGTGACAGCGAATCAGGCGGCCATCACGGCAGCCTGTCTGGGGTTGGGCTTCACGCGGGTACTGTCTTATCAAGTCGCGAGCAAGGTGGCTGCCGGAGAGCTGGAAATCATTTTGGCCGACTTTGAACTGCCGCCGTTGCCCATCCATGTGGTCTATCAGGGCGGGCGTAAAGCGCCGGCCCGGGTGCGCAGCTTTGTTGATTTCGCGGTGAAGACCCTGCGCGAGCATCCGGCGCTCAAGTGTTGAGTTATTTCACCCAATGAAATAATTGATTGCGTTTTATGGTGATTCTGTTGTTTTGGTTGAAGGTAGAGTATGCGCCTCATCGGTGCTGGTCTTCCTGAGCAGCACCACTCACCCGAGGTGTCGACCATGCAAGCGATCAAACTCTACAACTTCCCACGTTCCGGCCACGCTCATCGTGTCGAGTTGATGCTGTCCCTGCTGAAATTGCCGATCGAACTGATCTTCGTTGACCTCGCCAAGGGCGAGCACAAGCAACCGGCGTTCCTGGCGCTCAATGCATTCGGCCAAGTGCCGGTGATTGATGACCAGGGTGTGGTGTTGGCCGATTCCAACGCGATTCTGGTGTATCTGGCGCAAAAATACGGCAACGGTCGCTGGCTGCCGGCTGATCCGGTGGGTGCGGCCAAGGTCCAGCGCTGGTTGTCGGTGGCTGCCGGTCCGATTGCCTTCGGCCCTGCCCGGGCACGTTTGATCACTGTGTTTGGTGCGCCTTACAACGCTGAAGAAGTGATTGCCTACGCCCATACCGTGCTCAAAGTGATCGATCACGAACTGGCTAATACGCCGTATCTGGCCGGCACTGAACCGACGATAGCCGACGTCGCCGCCTACAGCTACATCGCCCATGCGCCTGAGGGCAATGTGTCGCTGGACGAGTACGCAAACATTCGCGCCTGGCTGGCCCGCATCGAAGCCTTGCCAGGTTTTGTCGGCATGCCGCGCACCGTTGCCGGTCTGCAAAAAACCGCCTGATGTTGGTGGCCCGGTATTGCCGGGCCACTCCGTTCTGCGCCACTGGCGCAAGGGAGCAGCCGTATGGACCGTTCACCCTGGCATGCCGGCGAGAAGCAATTGCAGGCGCATGTGGGCGTTGCCGAGCGAATGGAGGTGTTCGGTCGTAAGGTGATTCGCAGTGAGATGCCGGACCAGCACCGCACGTTCTATCAGCAATTGCCGTTCATGCTGTACGGAGCGGTGGATGCCGACGGTCATCCCTGGGCCAGCATCCTTGAAGGTGAGCCTGGTTTCGCCCACTCGCCAGAACCGGGCTTGCTGCAATTTCGCAGCCTGCCTGCCGTTGACGATCCTGCGCAGGTGAGCGATGGCTCGGCCATTGGCTTGTTGGGTATCGAGCTGCACACTCGCCGTCGCAACCGCATCAATGGCCATGTCCGCGCCATGTCTACGGGTGGTTTCGCGGTTACGGTAGACCAGTCCTTCGGCAATTGCCCGCAGTACATTCAGTTGCGCCAGTTTCGCTCGGTGCCGCTGGCCGATCCTTCGACGCGTGCCGCCGAGCATTTCAACGAACTGGATGACGCGGCCAAAGCCATGATCGCCGAGGCGGACACGTTCTTCGTTGCCAGTTATGTGGATGTCGACGGTGAACGTTCGGTGGATGTGTCTCACCGTGGTGGGCAGAGCGGTTTTGTACGCGTGGAAGGCAATCGCCTGACCATTCCGGACTTCGCCGGCAACCTGCACTTCAACACCTTGGGCAACCTGCTGCTCAACCCCCGGGCCGGATTGCTGTTCATCGATTTCAATAGCGGTGATTTGCTGCAGCTCAGCGGACGCACTGAAATCATCCTGGAGGGCCCTCAGGTCGAGGCGTTCCAGGGAGCCGAGCGTCTGTGGACAATCGATGTCGAGCAGGTGGTACGTCGCCCCGCCGCCCTGGCCTTGCGCTGGCGCTTCGATGGCGTGTCACCCACCAGTTTGCTCACCGGCACATGGGAGCAGGCCACGGCGCGTTTGCAGGCCAAAGCCCTGGGTGATCAATGGCGGCCGTTGCGGGTGGCGCGGATTGAAGCGCAAAGCCACAACATTCGCTCGATTTACCTGGAGCCTGCCGACGGAGCCGGGTTGCCACTGTTCCAGGCCGGGCAGCATTTGCCCCTGCGTTTCAACATTGACGGTGAAGTGCACATCCGCACCTACAGTTTATCGAGCGCGCCGTCCGATGATTTTTTCCGCATCAGCGTGAAGCGTGACGGGCGGGTGTCTACTCATTTGCATGAGCAGATTCGTGTTGGCGATCTATTGGAAGCGCGGGCGCCGCAAGGGCATTTCACCGTCGCACCCCATGAGCGTCGGCCTTTGGTGTTGCTGGCGGCCGGGGTCGGTATCACGCCGCTGTTGTCGATGTTGCGGGAGGTGGTTTACCAGGGATTGCGCACCCGCCGTATCCGCCCGACATGGTTCATCCAGAGTTCGCGCACACTGGCTGACCAGCCATTTCGCCGGGAGCTGGATCGCTTGCTCGAAGACGCCGGTGACGCAGTGCGGGTGGTGCGTTTGCTCAGCCAACCGGAAGCCGAGGCGATGCAAGGAGAGGACTTCGACCTCAGTGGACGGATCGACGTCGCGCTGCTCAAGGATCTGCTGACAGTCGAGGACTACGATCAGCTGGATTTTGTCGTCTGTGGCCCCGGAAGTTTTACCCAGGCGTTGTACGACGGCTTGCGTGAACTGGACATTCGCGATTCGCGGATTCACGCCGAAACCTTCGGTCCGTCCACCTTGCGTCGGCGACCGGACCCCGATGCGGTGGTCATCGAGCAACCGCCAGCCGCCACCACGTCGGTGCCCGTGGTGTTCCAGCGCTCGGCCAAGGAAGCGCGCTGGCAGCCGGAGGGCGGCAGCTTGCTGGAGTTGGCGGAAAGCCGTGGCCTGCGCCCGGAATTCAGTTGTCGCGGTGGCTCATGCGGCACCTGCAAGACGCGATTGGTCAGCGGTCAGGTGCATTACCCACTGCCGCCAGCGGAGGTGCCGGATGACGGACAGGTGCTGATTTGCTGTGCGATTCCGGCGCAAGGGGCGCAGCCGTTGGTGCTCGATATCTGAAGATCGCTGCAGGCCAACATTGCCCGCCGGTCGATGGCTGGGTAGGGTAGTGAGCAGAACGAAAAAGGGCCGCAATGGCCCTTTCTGCATTTCAGGAACAGGCGTTTTAATGGTTTTTTTCACTCGCTCGATGGTCTTGCTGATGGCGCTGGCGCTCACCACCGGATGCGAAAGACAGGGTGCACCGCCGCTGGATCAACAGCTTTACGTCTGGCAGCGGCAGTGGACGCCGGCCCACGACGCTGCCCTCAGGGACAGCCGCGCCGACTTTTCGACGTTGCGGGTGCTGGCCTTGCAGGCTTTCCCCAACGCAGGCTGGAGTCGGGCCCGAATTGACCCGGCACTGCTCAAGCGTGATGGCCGGCCGGTGATTGCGGTGGTTCGCCTGGATGGGCAGCTCAAGGAGCTGGATCAGGACGAGGTCACTGCGCAGATCCAGCAGGTGATCAGCGATTGGCAGGGACAGGGGTTGAACCTCACCGGCGTGGAAATCGACCACGACGCCGGTAATGCCCGGCTACCGGCGTACCGCGAGTTTCTCGCGCATTTGCGCGAAGCGTTGCCGTCTTCGCTGCCGCTGAGCATCACGGCGTTGCCGTCCTGGCTCGGCAGCCGCGAGCTGCCAGCGCTGTTATCCACAGTCGACAGCAGCGTGCTGCAGGTGCACGCGGTGAGCGATCCGCGTCGCGGTTTATTTGATGCCGATCAGGCCCGGCAATGGGCGAAGACCTGGAGCCGCGTCACAACAAAACCTTTCTTTCTGGCGCTGCCGGCTTATGGCGTGGCGTTGCTGCCGTCGGTGGGCGGCGCGCCTGTGGTGGAAAGCGAAGTGACGGTGGAGCGTGCAGGCCAGCGTCGGGAATTACTCGCCGACCCGCAGACGTTGCGCACCCTCGGCACCGAGTTGCGTGCCGATCCACCGAAACATCTGGCGGGCCTGATCTGGTTTCGCCTGCCATTGGCCAACGACCGCCGGGCCTGGAGCTTGACCACCTTGCGCGCCGTGGTGCGTGGTGATGTCCTCAGCAGTCAATTGATACTGCAACTCTCGGCTGACAATGGCCTCTATGACATTGGCATCGGCAACCGGGGCAATCTCGACAGTACCTGGCCCGAACGTCTGACCCTGGCGGTCAGTGATTGTGAAGGGGCCGATGCCCTGGCCGGTTACGCGTTGCAACAGAGCCCGGATCTGCTTACTTTCACCCGCCTGCGCGACGGTCGAATACCGGCCGGCGGACAACGTGCCATTGGTTGGGCTCGTTGCGCACACATTGATCAAGGAGGTTCGAATGTTCACCCGTAACTGGCCGCGTCATTTGCTTTGCCTGAGCCTCAGCCTGCCATTGGGTTCGGCACTGGCCTGCGGCCCGGACTTCCCCATGCGTCTGCTGGATAACCGAGGCCAGTCGCTGGCGGAACTGCCGGAAGGCAACTTCCGCTTCGAGATCAGCCGCCTCGGCCACGCCATCAACGGGTTGAAGAACGTGACCGCTGGCGCCAGCTACGCGGATGAACCTGACCCGGTAGCGCTGCGCGATCAGGCCGAGCAGGCCGGACTTTCCGCTGAGCAACAAGTGTTGGTGAAACACCTGCGCAGCCTGACGGATGCCCGCCAGGTTGAAACCCAAGGGGCGCAACTGCCGCCCGAACTCAAATTGTACCTGGCGGGTGCCGTGGCATTTGGCGCGGGTGATCCTGCCTTGGCCGCCGGGTATTTCAAGAAAGTGCTGGCTTTGCCCGCCGAGCAAAGGGCCTCGCGCAGTACCTGGGCGGCTTACTCGCTGGGGCGTGCATTGTTCGCTATGAGCGTCGAAGCCGATGCGGCCCCGGATCTGCTCGAACAATCGCGCAAGGCCTTTGAGCAAACCCGGCAGCTGAGCATCGACGGCTTCAGCGATCCACTGGAACTGGGCGTCGCCAGCCTCGGCGAAGAAGCCCGGGTGGTGCGCACCGCCGGCGACTGGAACCGCGCCATCGAGCTGTACGCGACGCAGAATCTGCATGGCTCCGCGGTGGGCTACACCTCGTTGAAGCTGTTGATGGCGGGCCTGATGACGCTGCCGGAGGATCAAGTGGCCGAGTTGCTCAAGGGGCAGCCCGTGCAGCAGTTGGTGACCGCGTCGCTGATCAGCCGGTTGGGTTGGTCGTTTGGCGACCAACCTGCCAACGAACAAAAAATGATCAAGCTGCTGCAAAACAGCACCCGCGGCAGTCTCGAAAACGCCGATCGTCTGGCGGCGATGAATTATCAACAGGGCGATTACGCCAGCGCCAAGGCTTTCCTCGAACATGCCGGCGATGGCGGGTTGGCCTGGTGGTTGCGGGCAAAACTGGCGGTGCGCGAGGGCGATAAAACCGCGGCCGCCGCAGCCTATGCCAAAGCGGCCCAGGCCTTCCCGCAGAATGAGTCCTGGGGCGAGCGACGGACCCCGGACTACGATTACGGAACGCTTCAGCCCAAATGCCGGGTCGAGGGTGAAAGTGCGATCCTGGCCTTGCAACGCGGGGATTACCTGCAAGCCTTCGATCAGCTGTATCGCAGCCAAAGCATTTACTGGTTCGATGCCGCCACCATTGCCGAGCGAGTGTTGACCCTCGAAGAACTCAAGCACTACGTCGACACACAAGTGCCGGCCCCGCCGCCGCTCAGCCAGCAGGACCGCGACAACTACGTGCCTTTGCCGGTGGCGGCGAGCCTGCGCAATCTGCTGGGGCGGCGTTTGTTGCGCGAGGGGCATTACGAGCAAGCACCGGCGTACTTCGACAATGACGGCTTGCGGCACAAGGCCAAACTGTATGGCGAGCAACGTATGGCGGCTGATTCAGCCTGGTGGCCGACCCGTCGCGCCGCTGCGCTGTTCAATGCGGCCTGGACGGCCCGCGAGTGGGGCATGGACATCCTGGGCTACGAAATGGCGCCGGATTACGCCACGTTCGGCGGTAACTATATGCTTGAAAACGCCGAACTGAAGGTCGGTCCATTGGTGGCCGAGGACGAAGTGAAGCGTCAGCAAGCCAGTGCTGCCCAGCCTGATCAGCGTTACCACTATCGCTTCGTGGCCACGGCGCTGGCGAGCAAGGCGGCGGATAACTTGCCTCACACCAGTCAGGCGTTTGCCGCGGTGCTGTGTGAGGCGTCGGGGTGGAACAGCAGCCTCGAGGAGCAACGCGCGATTTATCAGCGTTATGTCAGAGAAGGGCCATACGTGGAATGGGCCGCTGATTTCGGCCACCAGTGCCCGTATCCCGACTTTGAAAACGCCAACAAACGCTACGTGACCCAAGTCACCGACGCTGCGCGTTCGGCGTTGCGCCCGTACAAGACGCCGTTGCAGGTTGGTAGCGTACTGGCGGTCGCGGCAGGCGCGCTGTTGATGTTCACGCGTCGCCGCCGCAAGGCGCAGTGAGGTTCAAGCCTGTTGCACAAAGGTCAGCCGCACGGCGAAACCGATCAACAGGCTGCCGAACAACCATTGTTGCAGGCGCTGGGCCGAAGGGCTGCGTTGCAGCCAACGGCCCAGTGCCGCACCGACCAGGGCGTAAGCACTGTCGAACAGCAAACCGACACCGACCAGCACCACGCCCAACGTCGCAAATTGCCCGAGCACCGGTCCGGCCTCTGGGTTGATGAATTGCGGTAGCAGCACCGAGCAGAACAACAGTGCCTTGGGGTTGAGCAGGTTGGTCAACAGTCCGCGTCGGATGGCTGCGCCCCAGCGCGGTTTTTCGCCGGTTGTGTCAGTGCCGGTCAAGCTCGGCAGCATCGTGGTTCGCAGGCACTGAATGCCGATCCACAGCAAGTACGCGGCGCCTGCCAGGCGCACCACATCGAAGGTCCAGGGCGCCGCCTTGAACAGTGCTGCCAGCCCCAGTGCCGCCAATGCCACATGACAACCCCGGGCGATGCCCAAACCCACGGCCGTGGCCAGCGCGGCACCTTTGCCCTGGCGGGCACCGGTCTGCAACAGCAGGATCATGTCAGGCCCCGGCAACAGATAGACCACCGCCAGTGCCATGAAAAACAGCCAGAGTCCTTCCACGTTGCACCCCATTCGTTGTCGATTCGGTGGTGCCAGTCTAGGGCTGAAGGGCAGGGCAGGTGCTTGCGTTGTCGGCTTCTATCGGGCGCCGTATTGGCATAATCTGCCACTTTCTTTCGCTCGAACCATCTGGATCTGCCAAACCATGAAACTCGACGCCTATGACCGCAAGATTCTCGCCGCGCTGCAACGGGATGGACGCCTGAGCAATGTGCAACTGGCAGACGAGATCGGCCTGTCGGCGTCACCCTGCTTGCGCCGGGTGCGGATGCTTGAAGACGCGGGGGTGATTCGCGGCTACCAGGCCAATCTGGATCGCGATGAGGTGGGGTTAGGGCTGACGGTGTTTGTCGGAGTCAAGGTCGAGCGTCATAACGACGAACAAGCCGAAAGCTTTCGCCTGGCGGTGACGGCATTACCCGAGGTGATTTCGGCGTTTCTGGTGTCAGGGGAGTCGGATTTTCTGCTGCAGGTGGTGGTGCCGGACTTGCGTGCCTATGACCGGTTTCTCACCGGGCGTTTGTTGAAGCTGCCGGGAGTGAGCGATATCCGCAGCAATTTTGCGATTCATACGGTGAAGGCGCCGGGGGCGTTGCCGTTGGAGCATTTGCCGCTCTAGACCGAGTCGTCTGCATCGTCGGAACGCCGCCCGGAGCAAGCCCGCTCCCACAGGTACAACGCAAACCTTGTGGGAGCGAGCCTGCTCGCGAATGCGATAGATCAGTCACTGCAACTCTTCAGGTCTTACATCTGCGTCGCCATCCCCTCCACATCCATCGCCGCCTGGCGCAAGGCCTCGGAGCGGGTCGGGTGTGGGTGGCAGGTCAGGGCGATGTCTTCGGCCGAGGCGCTGAACTCCATGGCCACGCAATACTCGCCAATCATTTCACTGACGCTCGGGCCGACCAGATGCACGCCCAGGACTTCGTCCGTGCGCTCATCGGCCAGCACTTTGGCGAAGCCTTCGGTTTCGTGGTTGATCTTCGCCCGGCTGTTGGCGGTGAAGGGAAACTTGCCGACCTTGTACGCGCGGCCTTCAGCCTTGAGCTGCTCTTCGGTCTTGCCGACACTGGCCAGTTCCGGTCTGGTGTAGACCACACTGGGGATCAGGTTGTAATTGACCTCGCCCGCCTTGCCGACGATCTGCTCGACGCAGGCCATGGCTTCGTCCTCGGCCTTGTGGGCGAGCATGGGGCCCGAAGTCACGTCGCCAATCACCCAGACCCCGGCGGCTTCGGTTCGATGACCCTTGTTGGCGAGCATGCCGCGTTTGTCCGTCGCGAGGCCGACATTCTCCAGGCCCAGGCCCTGGGTATAAGGCCGGCGCCCGATGGCCACCAGTACGTAATCGGCTTCCAGCAACTCGGCAGCACCGCCTGCGGCAGGCTCGATGCTGAGCTGCACACCGGAGGCGGAGGTGGTGGCGCTGGTCACTTTTGAACTCAATTTGAAACTCAAGCCTTGCTTGCTCAGGGAACGCTGCAGGGTTTTGCCGGCTTCGATGTCCACGCCGGGGCAGATCCGGTCGAGAAACTCGACCACCGTTACCTGCGCCCCCAGGCGCCGCCATACCGAACCCAGCTCAAGACCGATCACGCCAGCGCCGATCACCACCAGATGCTTGGGCACTTCGGTCAGCGCCAGGGCGCCGGTGGAGTCGAGTATGCGTTTGTTATCGATGTCCACGCCGGGCAGGGGCGTGGGCTCGGAACCGGTGGCGATGATGATGTCCTTGGCGCTCAGTTCGGTCTTGCCACCGGCGCTATCGGTCACCGTGACTTTGCCCGGCCCGTCGATGTGGCCCCAGCCCTTGATCCAGTCGACTTTGTTTTTGCGGAAAAGAAACTCGATGCCCTTGGTCAGCCCGGTAACGCTTTCATCCTTTTGCTTCATCATTTGGGCGAGGTTGAGGCTGGGTTTGACGTCGATCCCCAGGTTGGCAAATTCCGCGCCCATGGCCGCGTCGTACAGTTCGGAGGCATGCAGTAATGCCTTGGATGGCATGCAGCCGACGTTCAGGCAGGTGCCGCCGAGTGTGGCGCGTCCTTCCACGCAGGCCGCCTTCAGACCCAGTTGTCCGGCGCGGATCGCTGCGTTGTAACCGCCCGGGCCTGCGCCGAGTATCACGACGTCATAAGTGCTCATGGATGTACTCCTGGATCGAAAGGGGAAGGATCGGTAAAAGTAGTTCCCGGATAAAATTACGAACGTAATATGTGCGTTCTGCCGCATTTCGGTCAAGGCTTCAGGTAAGCGACAGGTTGGGCATCTTTAGATGGCGCGCTTGAATACGGAAATTTCACCATTTTCGTTATATCGTAACGAATTGTCCTGTAAGCGAAGACACTCTGGGGTGGTATGCAAGTCGATCTCGATGTTGATGAAGCGCCGTTAGCCGGGTTGCCGCGCTTTCAGCAGGCGTTCATTCAAGGGCGGCGTTTGCGGCGGTTCGCCATCGGTGCGGGCGTATTCGCGACGGTGGGTGTGCTGCTGGCGCTTTTTGCCGGGCTGTTTTTCTCGCAAACACTGTGGCCGGCGTTGCTGCTGAACCTGAGCGCTGCGTCTGTGGTGTTGATGGCCGGTTTGCAATCGGCCTGGTGGGTAACCCAGTGGCGTGTCCGCGCCATGAATCCCGTAGTGCCGGTGGTGGTTGTCGACGAGTCTGTCGCACCCTCGGGGTGGTATGAACGTTTGCTGGACCGGATCAGCCGGCAATCGCAGCACCTGGTCGGGCAAATCGGTGCGCCAACGTTGTGGCTTGGCTGCTGGGCATTGTTGGCGGTATTGGGCATCGAACAAGCCTGGAACCTCACGTTGCCCCCGGCAGCGCTGGGCCTGTCGGCCAATGTCGGGGCGGCGTGCTTCTTGTTGTTGGCGTTTGGCCTGTTGGTGATGGAACGCCATCTGGCGCAGGAAAACACCGCGCAATGGCCTGAAGCCGCTACGTTGGCGCAATTGATCCGTGTGGCGATCATCTGCCTGGTGCTCGGTGCTTTTTGTCTGTTGTTTGCCGATGAAACCTCGTTATGGCCTGTACGTCTGGCAGTGTTGATCGGTCTGCTGCCGGGGCTGGTGGCGGCGGAGCTGTTGCTGCGCGCGCTGTTGTCATTGTTCAGCCCGCGCCGCGAACGTCTTGAGCCGGAGCTACTGGCGCGCAGTTTTGTCGCCGACATGCTGCGCTGGCCACCACAGCCTTTGCTGGCGTTGCAGCACGAATTGCATAACCGCTTCGGCATCGACCTGCGGCAGATCTGGGCCTTCTCTTACATGCGTCGGGCGTTCCTGCCGGTGTTGGCAGTGGTTTCGCTGGTTGGCTGGTCGCTGACCGGCATTCACCAAATTGCCCTGCAAGAGCGTGGAATCTACGAGCGCTTCGGCAAGCCGGTGGAGGTGTTCGGCCCAGGTTTGCATATGGGCTTGCCATGGCCATTGGGCCGGGTGTTGAGCGTCGAGAATGGCGTGGTTCACGAATTGGCCACCAGTGTTGGCGAAACTTCGCCCCCTGCTCAGGCCGACCCCGCCGAAGGTCCGGCCCCGGCGATTGCCAACCGCTTGTGGGACGCCAGCCATGTGAACGACAAATCCCAGGTGATTGCCAGCAGCCGAGCCGACAAGCAGAGCTTTCAGATCGTCAACATGGACGTGCGCTTCGTCTATCGCATCGGTCTGAGCGATCAGGCGGCGTTGTCTGCGACCTATAACAGCGCCGATGTGCCGATGTTGATTCGCAGCACTGCCAGCCGAGTCCTGGTTCACGACTTCGCCTCGCGCACCCTCGATGGTTTGCTGGGTGAGGACAGGGTAGGGCTGGCCGAAGAGATCGGCCGCGCGGTGCAGGCGGACCTGCAAAAACTCGATAGCGGCGTGGAAATTCTCGCCACGGTGGTCGAAGCAATTCACCCTCCGGCCGGTGCAGCCAATGCCTATCACGGCGTGCAAGCGGCGCAGATTGGCGCGCAAGCCTTGATCGCCCGTGAACGCGGCGCCGCCGCCGAGGCCACCAATCAGGCGCAGTTGCAGGCCAGCATCGCCCGCGATCAGGCGACAGCCAGCGCCCGTGAGATCAATGCTGGTGCCGAGGCCGCGGACCTGAAATTCAACGCCGAGCAAAAAGCCTATGCCAGCGCTGGCCAGGCCTTCGTGCTGGAGCAGTATTTCAGCCAGTTGTCCCAGGGTTTGGCCAACGCCAAATTGCTGGTTCTCGATCATCGACTGGGCGGCAGCAGCAACGCGCCAACCATCGACCTCCGTACGTTCACGCTGCCGGTTGACCCTGCGCCGTCGCGTAAAACCGCTCAGCCAGGAGCTGCCAATTGAGCCAGTCCCATACTCACGATCACGATGACCACGCCGGCCACGATCACGGTCATGGCGGGCATCACCACCACGGCCATCACCATCATCACGGCGATCCGCAAGAGGCCGGTCCATTCCCATGGCGCCGGATGGGGTGGGCGGCATTGCTGGTGGCGTTTGCAGTCGCCGCCGCGAGCCTGGTGCAGGTGCGTTCAGGGGAAGCCACGGTGATCACACGCTTCGGCAACCCTTCACGAGTCTTGCTGGAACCGGGACTTGGCTGGCGCTGGCCGGCACCGTTCGAGGCGGCGATCCCGGTGGATCTACGGCTGCGCACCACGTCCAGCGGCTTGCAGGATGTCGGCACGCGTGACGGTTTGCGTATCATCGTTCAGGCCTACGTGGCGTGGCAGGTGCAGGGTGATCCGGACAACGTGCAACGTTTCATGCGCGCAGTGCAGAACCAGCCCGATGAAGCCGCAAGGCAGATTCGAACCTTTGTCGGCTCCGCACTGGAAACCACCGCCAGCAGTTTTGACCTGGCGAATCTGGTGAACACCGATGCCAGCCAGGTGCGCATCGCCGATTTCGAAGCACAGCTGCGCAAGCAAATCGATCAGCAACTGCTCACCACTTATGGCGTGCGCGTGTTGCAGGTCGGTATCGAACGATTGACGCTGCCGTCGGTGACGCTCACCGCGACGGTCGACCGGATGCGTGCCGAGCGTGAAACCATCGCTACTGAGCGCACGGCGATCGGCAAGCGTGAAGCCGCGCAAATTCGTTCCGCCGCCGAACGTGATGCGCGGATCGTGCAGGCCGATGCCACAGTGAAAGCGGCAGATATCGAAGCGCAATCGCGCGTCGAAGCGGCGCAGATTTATGGTCGTGCCTATGCAGGATCGCCGCAGCTCTACAACCTGCTGCGCTCGCTCGATACCCTGGGCACGGTGGTGACGCCAGGGACCAAGCTGATTCTGCGCACCGATGCCGCACCGTTCCGGGTGTTGGTTGATGGTCCGCCGAGCCTCGATAACAAGTCCGGATCGCAGCCATGAGTTTGGTTCCACGTGGAACAAATGAGTTGAGCAGCCCCTGGATTCAGGCCGGGCGCTTGGCGTTTCTGGCTTTGTATGCGGTGACGGTGTTGGCGGCATTGGCGTGGGTGTTTTCCAATGTGCGGCAGATCGATCCACAAAATCGCGCGGTGGTTTTGCATTTCGGCGCGCTGGATCGCATTCAGAATGCCGGGTTGTTATTGGCCTGGCCGCAACCCTTCGAGCAGGTGATTTTGTTGCCGGCGGCGGACCGGGTGATCGAGCGGCGAGTGGACAGTCTGTTGCGCAGTGGTGCCGCGATGCAGGCAGATCGCGTGGCCAGTTTTGCCACGCCCATCAGCGATGCCCTCGCAGGCTCAGGCTACCTGTTAACGGGTGATGCCGGTGTGGTGCAACTCGATGTGCGGGTTTTCTACAAAGTCACCGAGCCCTATGCGTTCGTACTTCAGGGCGAACACGTGTTGCCGGCGCTGGATCGACTGGTAACCCGCAGCGCGGTCGCGCTCACGGCTGCACGGGATCTGGACACTATCCTGGTTGCTCGCCCGGAATTGATCGGCGCCGATAGCCAGGCGGCGGAAAGACGCGAGCGCTTGCGTGGTGATCTGGTGCAGGGCATCAATCAACGGCTGGCCGAACTCACTGCAACCGGGCAAGGCTTGGGGATCGAAGTGGCGCGGGTCGATGTGCAATCGAGTCTGCCAAGTCCTGCGGTGAACGCTTTCAACGCGGTACTGACGGCCAGCCAGCAAGCCGATAAGGCTGTCGCCAATGCGCGCACCGAAGCGGAGAAGCTGACGCAGACCGCCAACGAGCAAGCCGACCGTACGCTGCAAGTGGCCCATGCCCAGGCGAGTGAACGACTGGCCAAGGCGTCGGCTGATACGGCCACCGTGTTAAGCCTGGCCAAGGCGCAACTGCAAGGTACCGACCCGCAAATGCTGCTGCGGATTTACCGCGAGCGGATGCCGAAAATTCTCGGTCAGGCCGGATCGGTCACGACGGTTGATCCCAAAGACGATTCCCGCCTGATCATTCAGGGAGCTGCACAATGACCGCTCAAACCGCCGCCGTGCCGAGCCTGCTGTCTTCGGCCGAACAGCGCCGCGCCGCGCGCCAGTTGACCCTGGCCATGCTCGCATTGGGCCTGCTTGCGCTGGGCCTGATCTGGCGTTGGCTGGCGCCGGAGCAGACTGGCGTCAGTCAGCTGCTGCTGGGTTTTGCGTCACTGCTGGTTGCCGTGCCGGTCATGCGCTCGGCCTGGTACAGCTTGCGATATCCGAGCCTGCACGGCATCACCGATCAATTGATTGCCCTGGCCATGCTGGGTGCCTGGGCTACCGGAGATCTGCTGACGGCGGCGCTGTTGCCGATCATCATGATCTTCGGCCACGTGCTGGAAGAGCGCAGCGTGATCGGCTCCCAGGAAGCGATTCACGCCCTCGGCAAACTGACCCGCAGCCACGCACGCAAAGTGCAGGTGGACGGCTCCATCATCGAAGTCGACAACGGCACGCTCAAGGCGGGCGATCTGGTCGAGGTGCGGGCCGGGGACCGGGTGCCGGCGGATGGCCGGGTATTGTCCGGTCAGGCCAGTCTCGATACGGCCTCCATTACCGGCGAATCGGTGCCGATGGAGGCGGGCGTCGGCATGTCGGTGTTCGGTGGCGCAATTAACCTCGACGGTTTGCTGCGAATCGAAGTGACCCGTACCGGCCATGAGTCGACCCTCGGAAAAGTCATCGCCCTGATGCAAAACGCCGAGCGCTCGAAGCCGCCGATCACTCGTCTACTGGAGCGTTACGCCGGCAGCTATATGGTGCTGGTGTTGCTGCTGGCGGCGGTGACCTGGTTCATCACCAACAACGCTCAAGCGATGCTCGCGGTGTTGGTGGCAGCCTGTCCTTGTGCGCTGGTGTTGTCGGCACCGGCGACGGCTATTGCCGGGGTGGCGGTCGCGGCACGCCACGGGATTCTGATCCGCAGCTCCGCGTTCCTTGAAGAGTTGGCGGACCTGACCTCGCTGGTAGTCGACAAAACCGGGACGCTGACATTCGGCACCTTGCGCCTGCAATCCATCGACAGTCCGCTGGAGGATCGCAGCCATGTCCTCAAGCTCGCCGCCAGCCTCGGCTCGGCCAGCAGTCACCCGGTCAGCCGCGCGCTCGCGGGGTTGGTGACCCAGGAGCATTTCCTGCTGCTTTCCGACATTCGTGAACGCCAGGGTCTCGGTGTGGTGGCGATGACCGGGCAGGGTGAAGCAGCGCTCGGCCGGCCGGAGTTGTTCGCGCAACTGGGCATCAGTACGACGGCGGTTCCCGATCACGACGGTCCGATTGCCGGGCTGGCGCTCAACGGGGAGTTTCTTGCCTGGCTGTTGCTGGCCGACAGCGTCAAACCCGAGGCACAGTTTGCCTTGAGCGAACTGCGTGAGCTGGGATTGGGTCGTCAGTTGTTGCTCACCGGTGACCGGCACAGCGTCGCGCAAACGCTGGCCCGGGATGTCGGGATCAGTGATGTCGAAGCGCAAGCCTTGCCCGAAGACAAACTCAACCGCGTGCTCAAGGAGATCGACAGCGGCTTCCGGCCGATGGTGGTTGGCGATGGCATCAACGATTCACTCGCGCTCAAGGCTGGAGTGGTCGGTGTGGCGATGGGCGCCGGCGGTGCGGACATCGCCCTGGCTTCCGCCGACATTGTGCTGATTGGCAGTGACCTGCGCCGCCTCGGCACCTGCGTGCGCTTGAGTCGTCAGTGCCGCCAGACGTTGCAGGTCAATGTGATCATCGGACTGGGCTGGACCCTGGCGATCGTAGCCTTCGCTGCGTTCGGCTGGCTTGGCGCTGCCGGGGCGATGATTGCGGCGTTGCTGCATAACCTCAGCACCTTGCTGGTGTTGGGCAATGCCGGTCGTTTGCTGCGGTTCCAGGAGCCGTTGCTCAAGCTCAAGGACGAAACCTGAAGGCGAACGCTCTAAACCGGGCAATGACGGTGCTTCAACTTTTTAGAACTGTGCGCCCGGTTCGTAGTCATTGGAGATGAGGGCACATCATTTTTGTGCGTTCGCGGCGGCAGGTGTAGGCGTCGCGAATCATTGAAAACGGCTATTAATTCGATAGCCAGCTATTTTTCAAAGATGGTCTACCCTCTGTTTAGACGTCTGAAACAAGGGGGATTCTTCATGCTCGCGCATCTTCCACCGGCCTTACAGAATCTGCAGTTACCGCTTCGCCTGAGACTCTGGGATGGCCATGAATTCAATCTGGGGCCGACGCCCAGTGTCACGATTGTGGTCAAGGACCCACAAATGGTCACCCAGTTTACCCATCCAAGCCTGGATGCCCTTGGCGCTGCTTATGTCGAAGGCAAACTGGAACTGGAAGGCTCCATCAGCGATGTGATCCGCGTCTGCGATGAGTGGAGCCAGGCGTTGCTGGACGAAGGCGACGACAATCAGCCTGTTCGTAGCGCCCACGACAAAGAGACAGACGCCAAGGCGATTTCCTACCACTACGACCTTTCCAACGCGTTCTATCAGCTATGGCTCGACAGCGACATGGCGTACTCCTGCGCTTACTTCGAGACCGGCAGTGAAAGCCTCGAGCAGGCCCAGCAAGCCAAGTTCCGTCATTTGTGCCGCAAGCTGCGCCTGCAGCCCGGCGAATACTTGCTGGATGTGGGTTGCGGTTGGGGCGGTTTGGCGCGTTATGCGGCGCGAGAATTTGGCGCGAAAGTGTTCGGTATCACCCTCAGCAAAGAGCAGTTGGCCCTGGCCCGGGAACGCGTAAAAGCGGAGGGCCTGGAGGACCTGGTCGAACTGCAACTGCTCGACTATCGCGACCTGCCGCAGGATGGCCGTTTCGACAAAGTGGTCAGCGTCGGCATGTTCGAACACGTTGGCCACGCCAATCTTGCCGAGTACTGCAAGACCCTGTTCGACGCGGTGAAAGAGGGCGGCCTGGTGATGAACCACGGGATCACCGCCAAATACACCGATGGCCGTCCGGTGGGGCGCGGTGCCGGTGATTTCATCGGGAAATATGTGTTCCCCAACGGCGAGCTGCCGCATCTGTCGATGATCTCTGCCGAGATCAGTGAGGCGGGGCTGGAAATCGTCGATGTCGAGAGTTTGCGCCTGCACTACGCTCGCACGCTCGATCACTGGAGCGAACGCCTGGAAGACAATCTCGAGGCGGCCTCCAAACTGGTGCCGGAACAGGTCCTGCGCATCTGGCGGCTGTACCTGGCCGGTTGTGCCTACGCGTTCGCTCGCGGCTGGATCAACCTGCACCAGATTCTCGCAGTGAAGGCCCACGCCGATGGCAGTCATGAACTGCCATGGACCCGTGACGATATCTACCTCTAGAGAATCGGCGAAATAAGCCGGGCGACCCGCATGCCGACCTGTTGGACGCGGCGGGTCTCCCGGCCTTCTTCCTTGGCGATTTCGTGGGCGTTGGCAAAGTCATCGTTGAGCATCTGTTCCACCTCGGCGGCGAATGCGCGGTCGACAGTCAGCAACATCACTTCGAAATTCAGCCGGAACGAACGGTTGTCCATGTTGGCACTGCCGATGGCACTGATTTCGCTGTCGATCAATACCACTTTCTGATGCAGGAACCCGGGTTGGTAGCGGAACACCCGCACACCCGCGCGCACCGCTTCGAAGGCGTAGAGGCTGGAGGCGGCGTAGACGATTCGGTGGTCGGGCCTGGACGGCAACAGCAGACGCACATCCAGGCCGCGCAGTACCGCCAGGCGCAATGCTGCGAACACGGCTTCATCGGGGATGAAATACGGGCTGGTGATCCAGACCCTTTGCGTCGCCGCATGGATCGCTTCGACAAAGAACAATGAACAGGTTTCATAGGCATCGGCCGGACCGCTGGCGAGTAACTGGCAGAGCACGCCGTCTTCCGGATAGACCTCCGGCAAGATCAGCGGCGGCAGTGCACGAGCCACCCAGAACCAGTCTTCGGCGAAAGACTCCTGCATGCACGCCACCACCGGTCCGCGCACTTGCACGTGGGTATCGCGCCAGGGCGCCAGGGGCGGTTTCTCGCCCATGTATTCGTCACCGACGTTGTGCCCGCCGACGAAGCCCAGGATGCCGTCCACCACCACGATCTTGCGGTGGTTGCGGAAGTTCACCTGAAAGCGGTTGAGCCAGCCACTGCGGGTGGCGAAGGCTTTGACCTCGACCCCGCCATCACGCAAGGCCTGCACATAGCCGTGGGGTAGGGAATGGCTGCCGATTCGGTCATATAACAGGTAAATCGCCACGCCTTCGGCGGCTTTCTTCAACAGCAGGTTTTGCAGGCGCTGGCCGAGGCGGTCGTCGTGAACGATGAAAAACTGGATCAGCACGGCTTCTTTCGCCTGGCTGATGGCATCGAAAATGGCCTCGAACGTGTTCTGACCGTTGATCAAGAGACGCATTTGGTTGTTGGCCAGACAGGGCATGTGTCCGAGCTTGGGCATCGCTCTGAGTGAGGCGTATGCAGAAGAAGCGCGGGCGGTGAGCGCCTCTTCTATCCAGGGTCGCCAGTTGAGTTCGGAAACGGCCTTGCGCATTTCTTCGTTGGCCTGCCGTCGGGCCTTGATGTAGCCATCGAAGGTGCTGCGGCCGAACATCAGGTACGGGATCAGCGTGAAGTAAGGGATGAAAAACAGCGACAGCGCCCAGGCGATCGAGCCTTGAGCGGTACGGACGGTCAACACGGCGTGTATGGCCGCGATCAGGCCCAGCGAGTGCAGCAGGGCGATGGTATAACCGAAAATATGCGGTCCGAAATAATCCATGGGGGCTGCCTTGCTCCTGAAGATTCAGTGCTTAACAGACCATGTTCCGTGCAGAATGTCGCTAATTAATTGGCCCATGAACCGAAGCCTGCGGCTGACGTCTAACGGCCACTACTGATCAGGAGTTACTCGATGAACGTTCGTCTGCTGGGTTTGGCCATGGCACTGGGTTTGGCACTTCCTGTGGCGGCTCACGCGCAAATGCTGCAACCAGGATTGTGGGAGCTGACTACGAGCAACATGAAGGTCGATGAACAGAACATGCCGGACCTGCAATTGATCCTCGGTCAGCTCCAGAGCCAGATGACCCCTCAGCAGCGTGCAATGCTGGAAAAACAGGGCATCACCATGGGCGGTAAAGGGATCCGGGCGTGCCTGACCCCGGAACAGGTCAAGACCGACAACATTCCGTTGACCGATCCGCAGTCGGGCTGCAAGCAGGAAATCACCGACCGCTCCGGCAATCAGTGGAAGTTCCGTTTCAGCTGCCCGAAAGCCCAGGGTGCGGGCGTGGCGACATTCCTCAGTGATCGCGAGTTCACCACCAAGGTCAACGGAACGTTCAACGCCACCGGCATTCAGCAGAAGGGCAGCCTCGAATCCCGCGCCGTCTGGCTGGGGCAGGATTGCGGTACTGTGAAGCCAAGAGCTTAAAAGAGCTTCGTCGGAACGCCGCCCGGAGCAGGCTCGCTCCCACAGGGGATTGGTGATCGACACACAATCAATGTGGGAGCGAGCCTGCTCGCGAAGGCGTCCGCACGGCCTTCCTAAATCTCGGGACGACTCAACCATTCACACGCCGCCTCGACAGGCATCCGGCCAAAATCTTCCCCCGTTCGGCTGCGCACACTGACAAATCCCCCAGCTTGTTCTTTCTCGCCCACCACCACCAGATACGGCACGGTCTGGCTGTGCTGGCGAATCTTGTAGTGAACCTTTTCGTTACGCAGGTCGGCCCTGGCGCGTACGCCCCGTTGGCGCAAGGACTCGGTCACCGCTTGTGCATAAGTCGCCTGGCGATCATCCATGCTCACAACGACCACGTGGGGTGGAACGCGCCACTGTTGCAGTTCCTGATGGCTGGACCAGCAGGTGCCGTAGATACGTTGTTGTAACGTGCCGTTGATGTGGTCGAGGGTAAACGCCTGCAAGACTTTGGTGGTGGGGACATGCGGTCCATGGCTCTGGTACTCGGTGTCCCCCAGCCGGTATAGCGACACTGCTTCGCGCACCGGCCGGCGACGGATCGAGTGATTGGTCGCTGCCAGTGATTGCATGCGCGCTTCGATGAGGGGCAGGTCTGCCGCGGTCAGCGGTGGCTCGACGGCAAACTCGTAAAAGAACCCGTCGCCCAATTCCTTGCCCGCACGCATTTGCGCATGTGGGTGGAGTTGCTTGACCGCCATCGCCAGCATCAAGGCACAGGAGCGGCGCAAGATCTCCAGGCCGTCCGGCTCCCGGGGGGTGACAATGCTGACCCGGGCATCCGCCTCGATCATGTATTCACAGTCCACCAGCACACCATTGACTCGGCCCGCTACAGCCGCGCTGGCCAGTTCGGGGCCGATGCTGGCAGCCACCTCGTGCACGGACAGCGGCTGGTCGTACTCACGCAATGAACCGTCGGACAGGGTGATCTGGATCATGGTCGGCGTACTCAGGTGCTTCTAACGAGCTTTATCGCATAAACCGTAGGGGCAAACATTAAGACGTTTGTCGTGCCAGGCAATTTGTCCTGACACGATGGCTGTTTTTGGCCTCCCGCGTCAGAACTCGTTTTGCAGGGCTTTGTAGCCGCGCACCAGGTCGACGTTGGTGCGCGCCACGTCTTCGGAAAACTCCGAGGCACTGACGCTCACCGGCGGATATTGCGAGAGGTCGGTGTTGGGGCCGATCCGCGTGGTGGAGGGCACGTAGAAGGCTTCAGGCAGGTCACGACCATCGACCACCGAGTTGTGCCGCACCACGCAACCGTCACCGACCACGCAGTTGAACAGCACGCTGTTGAAGCCAATGAACACTCGATTGCCCACGGTGCAGGGACCATGCACGATCGAGCGGTGGGCGATGGAACTGAACTCGCCGATGGTGACCGCCGCACCGGATTTGGAGTGGATCACCACGCCGTCCTGGATGTTCGAGTTGGCGCCGATGGTGATCGGCTGCATGTCGCCTGACTCATCGACTTCGTCAGCACGGATCACGGCATAGGGCCCGACGAACACGTTCTCGCCGATCACCACTTTGCCGCAGATGATCGCCGTCTTGTCGACGTAGGCCGACTCGGCAATCAGCGGTAAATCTCCGGAAGGGTTCTTGCGGATCATGGCTTGCTCAGAGCGTTGTACAGGGTGTTGAGGTTGTACTCGAACAATCCGGTGAAGGTGCTGGCCGGACCGCTCGCCGCGAGGGCATCGGAGTACAGCGTGCCGCCGATCTGCGCGCCGCTTTCATCCGCGATCTGCTTGAGCAGGCGCGCGTCCTTGATGTTCTCCATAAACACCGCCTTGACCTTGGCCTGACGAATCTGGGTGATCAGTGCGGCCACTTCGGCGGCTGAAGGTTCGCGCTCGGTGGAGAGACCTTGAGGCGCCATGAACTCGATGTCGTAGGCCTGGCCGAGATAACCGAAGGCGTCATGGGACGTCACGACCTTGCGGTTGCCCGGTGGCAGCGAGCCGAGCTTGGCCTTGGCTTCGGCAAGCAGGGCGTAGACCTGTTTCAGGTACATCCGGCTGTTGCGCTCATAGTCGGCTGTGTTCGCCGGGTCAGCGGCGATCAGCGCCTTGGTAATGTTAGCGATGTACAACTCGGTGTTCGCCAGGTTGTGCCAGGCATGCGGGTCGGGAACGGTTTCACCGTCTTCATCCAGGCTACGCGGTATGACGCCGTGGCTTGCGCTGATGACCGTTGCTTTGGTCTCGGTGCTCGTCACCAGGCGATCCAGCCAAGGCTCGAAACCCAGACCGTTCTTGATGATGAGCCTGGCCTTGAGCAGCGCTTTGGCGTCGTCCGGTGTCGGCTCGTAGGTATGGGCATCCGCGTCCGGGCCGACCATATTGGTGATCTGGATATGATCCTTGCCGACCTGGCGGGTCATGTCGGCAAGGATGCTGAAGCTGGTGACCACCTGGAGTTTTTCGGCGGCAGACAGCGACATCGACACCATCAAGCTGAACAGCACGAGTAAAGCGCGCATCGGGTAACACCTCATTGGGATGTGAGCAAAGGCGGGCGGCGCAGCAAGCCGTGCACCGGCCCGAACACCACGGACAACAGATATCCACCGCCGGCCACCAGCACGATTGCCGGGCCACTGGGCAGTGAGTAATAGAACGAGATCAATAAACCCAGCCACACCGAGAGGCTGCCGATCAAGGCAGCGACGACGATCAGCACCGGCAGGCGGCGGCTCCAGAAACGTGCCGCGGCGGCAGGCAACATCATCAGGCCGACTACCATCAACGCGCCGATCGCCTGGAATCCGATGACCAGATTCAACACCACCAGCGTCAGGAAAACGCCGTGGGCCAGTGGACCGAGTCGGCTGACGGTCTGCAGAAAAAGCGGGTCGAGGGTGTCGAGCAGCAGTGGTTTGTAGATCAGTGTCATGGCAATCAGGCTCAGGCCCGAGACCCAAAGCATGCCGGTCAAGGTCGGGCCGTCGACAGCCAAAGCCGAGCCAAACAGCAGGTGCAACAGGTCCAGGCGTTTGCCGGCGATGCCGAGAATCAGCACGCCACCGGCCAGGGAAATCGGGTAGATCGCCGCGAGGCTGGCGTCTTCTCGCAGGCCGGTGCGTCGGGTAATCCAGGCCGCGAGGCCGGCCATGCTCAGGCCGGCACCGAGGCCGCCAATGGTCAATGCCGGGAGGCTCAACCCGGCAAACCAGAAACCCAGCGCCGCCCCGGGAAGGATGCCGTGGGCGACGGCATCGCCGATCAGACTCATGCGCCGCAGGATCAGAAACACCCCAAGTGGTGCCGTGCTACACGCCAACACCAGTCCGCCAAGCAGCGCCCGACGCATGAAGACGAACTCCTGGAACGGTTGCCAAAGATGCGCGGCAGCGATCATCAGGCCACCTGTGCCTGTGGTTGTTGGCGGATCAGTTCGGTGCTCGGGCCGAATGCACAACCGCTGCTTTTGATCTGCAATGTGTATGGGATGTGCTCGCGGACAGCGGCCAGGTCATGGCATACGATCACCAGTGTCCGGCCTTCGAGGTGCCAATCGTGTATGTGCTTCCAGAGCAATGCCTGGCCGAGTTCATCGAGGGCCGCGTGGGGTTCATCGAGCAACAGCACGGGTGCGTCGGTCAGGCTCAATCGGGCGAGCAGGGCGCGTTGCAATTCGCCGCCGGAGAGGGCCATCAAGGGTCGATCTTCCAGGCCGTTCAGGCGCCAGTTTTCGAGGACGGTTTTCAGTCGTTGGCTACGGATATCTGGTGACTGTTTGTTGCCCCAGAAACCGGCGGCGACCAATGCCTGAAGGCTGATCGGAAATTGTCTGTCCAGGTGTTGTTGCTGGGGCAGAAACGACACACCGCCCTTGATTGGAACACTCAGTCGCACCTTCCCGGCCAACGGTTTTTGCAAGCCGGCGATGACCTTCAACAGGCTGCTTTTCCCGGAGCCGTTCGCACCGATGATGGCGGTCAGGCTGCCCTTCGACAGTTCGAAGTCCAGCGCGGGTGTGAGTGGCTGTCCCGGGGCGCCCCAGCGCAAATCGTGGCAAGCAATCATGCGACCTCCCAGTTGAAACGGCTTTCGGCGACGGCGTCGTGGGCGTGCAGGCTTTCGGCGTGAGTGACTCGAATATGGAAGGCGTTGATGCCTGTGGAGCCTTTCAGGGCCAGATTCAAACGGCGTGCGGCGTCCTCGCAGAACATCAGGTTCTGACCATTGGCCAGGGCGAAGGCCTGTTCGTCGGCGCGTTTTACCGCTGTTTGAACAGCGGTGCCGAGTGCGGCTTCGGCGTCATTGATGACGGCGATCAGAGGAAACTCGTCCAAAAAATCAGCCAGTCGTACGCACAATTTTGCGCTGCTGCGTTGGCTGTGAGGTGTAGCGACGATGCCGTCGGTGGAGCCGAGCCACGCTAAAACGTCGGCGTGTTGCAGTGACTTGTTGGCGAAATCATCGACGAACTGCTGCTGGATCAACTGTCGAGAAAGGGCTGCGGAACACGGGCAGGTTGAGGAATAAGGCACATCGATTTTTAGTTCCACGTGGAACATTGCGTTTTTCAAACGTGCTTCGATGATGACCGGATAGCTTTTCCAGCCAGCCAGTGGACTGATCAGCGCCGGCCTTTTCAGCAACAAATCGGCATGAATGGTTAGGTGTGCGCTGCTGGACAACCCTTCATGGCTCTCAAGAAAACGCTGCAGAACCCGCCTCAATAAAGCCGGAGAAAGGTTTTCCTGCTCCAGCGATTCAAGCGCCAAATAGAGCCGTGACATATGAATGCCGCGCGCGCTGCCATCGTCGAGGCTCACGCCGGCATCGACCTTTGCATTCAATCGTTGGCCATCAAACAAAACAGGTAGAGCAATGCCGCACATGCCCACCCACTCCAGTGGCAGGGCTTGGCGTGAGGCCTGCGCGGCGATATCCGGCAGAGTCAGCGCATTCATGAGCAGGTCCATCGTGGGAGTTGATTTGGTATGTTATAGTATAACTATACAATCGACGATGCCTTTTTCATGAACAGACCTTCATCATGCACAGACGCCACTTGCTCAACCTGATTCTGGCCAGTGCGGCCTTCGCTTTACCCTTCGGCGCGGCGGCTACGCAAATTCGTAACGCACGGCTTTGGCGCTCGGATGGGAAGCTCAGGCTGGTGTTCGATCTGAGCGGACCCGTGCAGTACAAGACCTTCTCACTGAGTACCCCGGAGCGCCTGATCATCGACCTCAGTGGCGCCGGCCTCAGCAGCGACTTCAGTCAGTTGGCCCTGGGTGATGGCGTGATCCGTTCGATTCGCTCCGGGCATTTCGGCAAAGGTGATACGCGGATCGTCCTCGACCTCAGCGAGCCGGTACAGCTCAACAGCTTCCTGCTGCCGCCCCAGGATGGGCAAGGGCACCGGCTGGTACTCGATCTGAAAACCAGCGCACCGTTGCCATCGTCGTCGCCAGCGGAGCCGGCAGTGGCCATAGCCAAGGCCCATCCCATGCGCGACGTCATCGTGGTGGTCGATCCCGGTCATGGCGGCAAGGATCCGGGGGGGCGATCGGGGCCAAGGG
This sequence comes from Pseudomonas sp. GV085, assembly GCF_003050925.1. Taxonomy (GTDB): domain Bacteria; phylum Pseudomonadota; class Gammaproteobacteria; order Pseudomonadales; family Pseudomonadaceae; genus Aquipseudomonas. Next base: position 153,180 of record NZ_QAOV01000012.1, read on the forward strand.
CGAGCGTGAGAAAGATGTGGTGCTGTCCATCGCTCAGTTGCTGGCCAGGCGTCTGAAACGCGAAAAAGGATTCGACGTGAAACTGGTGCGCAATGACGATTTCTTTGTGCCGTTGCGCAAGCGCGTGGACATCGCCCGCAAGCACAATGCCGATATGTTCATCTCGGTGCATGCCGATGCGGCTCCGCGTCTTACGGCATCGGGAGCGTCGGTGTACTGCCTGTCTGAAGGAGGGGCGACCTCTGCCACTGCGCGCTTCATGGCGCAGCAAGAGAATGGCGCGGACCTGCTGGGAGCGACGAGCCTTTTGAATCTCAAGGACAAGGATCCGATGCTCGCCGGGGTCATCCTCGACATGTCGATGAATGCCACCCTCGCCGCCAGTCTGGAGCTGGGCAATACCGTGCTCGGTAGCCTGGCGGGTATCACCACCTTGCATCAGAAGCGTGTGGAGCAGGCGGGGTTCGCGGTGTTGAAGTCGCCGGATGTGCCCTCGATCCTGGTGGAAACCGGCTTCATATCCAATGCCCGCGACAGTCAGCGGCTGGTGACCACACGCCATCAGCAGGCGGTGGCTGACGGTCTGTTCGAAGGGTTGCAGCGCTACTTTCAGAAAAATCCGCCAATCAACAGCTACCTTGCCTGGCAGCAAGAGCAGAAAAACAAGCCGGCCTAACAGCCAGCGATCCGGCTGCAGGTGAACTTGGCGCTGCTGCCGCCGGAGCTGGAAAACCGGTTGATCGTGGTCCAGCCGACGCGTCGGTTGTAACCGACCCAGGTCTCGCCATCGGAAGCGATACCGGTGAAAAACGTCAGCTGGCCGTAGCGGCTGTTGGTCTGTGCCCAATAGCGTTTTCCGGCCGTTTCGAAACCCCGCAGGTAGATGGTGCTGCCGACGGTGTTGACGCTGTAGGCGTTACCATCCGCATCCACACAGGCCAGCAGGTTGGCGCTGCGGGTGCACTTGGCCAGGCTCGGGATCTGGGCTATCGCGTCGGCAGCCACCAGCAGGGAAAGCATGATCAGTGCAGGTTTCAGGACGTTGTGCATGGGGCTTCTCAGGAAAGGAACGCGTTCAGCATCGTATCCTTTGCCCTGCCGGACAAGGGGGGATGGTTTATTTGTAATGTAACAGTATAACATTATACAAGCCCGACACAGCGACCGGGCATCCCTGTGAGGAATATGCAGATGTCCAATCGACTCCCCGTGACCGTTCTCTCCGGCTTTCTTGGTGCCGGAAAAAGTACACTTCTTAATTACATACTACGTAATCGCGATGGATTGCGAGTGGCAGTCATCGTTAACGATATGAGCGAAATCAACGTCGATGGCACCGAAGTTCAACGTGATGTCAGCCTTAATCGGGCTGAAGAACGCTTGGTGGAGATGAGTAACGGGTGTATTTGCTGTACGTTACGTGAAGATTTGCTGGAGGAGGTGAGCCAACTCGCCAGGGAGGGTCGCTTCGACTACCTGCTAATCGAATCCACCGGTATTTCCGAACCGCTGCCTGTTGCGGAAACCTTCACCTTCCGCGATGAAAACGGCCAGAGCCTCAACGACATCGCACGTCTCGACACCATGGTCACGGTGGTCGATGGCATGAACTTCCTGCTCGACTACCAGGCTGCCGAAAGCCTGGCTTCCCGAGGAGAAACACTAGGGGAGGAAGACGAACGTTCGATTACCGATCTGTTGATTGAGCAGGTCGAGTTTGCCGATGTGATTTTGCTCAGCAAGATCGACTTGATCAGCAGCCACGAGCGCGAGGAGCTGATCGCCATACTTGAGCGGCTCAACGCCCGGGCGGAAATCATTCCGATGGCGATGGGTGAAATCCCCTTGAACAAGATTCTCAACACCGGTCGTTTTGACTTCGAAAAGGCTGCCCAGGCCCCGGGATGGTTGCAGGAGCTGCGTGGCGAACACGTGCCGGAAACCGAGGAATACGGTATCGCTTCCAGTGCTTACCGGGCTCGCCGGCCGTTCCATCCGCAGCGTTTCTTCAACTTCATCGACGGTCCTTGGGACAACGGCAAGCTGCTGCGCTCCAAGGGCTTTTTCTGGCTGGCGAGCAAGCACATGGACGCTGGCAGCTGGTCCCAGGCCGGTGGTTTGATGCGCTATGGTTTTGCCGGGCGCTGGTGGCGTTACGTACCGAAAAACCAATGGCCGCAAGACGAAGAAAGTACCGCCGGGATCATGAAAAACTGGACCGCCGACAGCGGGGACTGTCGCCAGGAGCTGGTATTTATCGGCCAGAACATCGACTTCTCGCAGCTCACGGCCGAGCTGGACGCCTGCCTGCTGACTGAAGAGGAAATGGCGCTGGGCGTAGAGGGCTGGAGTTTGCTGTCTGATCCATTCGGCCCTTGGTACGAAGAGGTTGCCTGATCCTCTACTGGCGCCTCAGGGCTTGAGCCAGGTGCCCTGGCTCTGGGCCTCGCAGTACGGCTGCAAATATGCCGCGTCGGTGGCAACGCCGTAATAGTGAATATCCTGGTGGTAGGGCATATTGGCGACTTGGGCGTTGCTGCAGATACCAAATGCGCCGCCGGGGCATTGATCGACATACTGCACTTCGACTTTCTGCCCCGCCAGGTTCGGCTGGCAGAAGCCATCGGCAAAGAGCTTTGGCGGGATGTTGCGGTTCTGCTGGCAAACCTTGACATCAAGCCGCTCGCCCTGGCTGTGAACCACACAAGCCTGGGCCAGCGCCTCGCCTGAAACGAGTGCCAGGAGCAACGACAAGCCAATCAACCGCATCCATCACCTCCTCAGAAATAATCGACCATGCTGCAGAATATCCCCACTCATGTCATTGCCGGTCCGTTGGGCGCCGGCAAGACCAGCCTGATCAAACACCTGCTGGCTCAGCGCCCGGCTGGCGAGCGGTGGGCGGTGTTGATCAATGAGTTTGGCCAGATCGGTCTCGACGCTGCGCTACTGACCCGGGACGCCGATGGTATCGCACTGGGCGAAGTGGCCGGGGGCTGCTTGTGTTGCGTCAACGGGGCGCCGTTTCAGATTGGTCTTGGGCGTTTGTTGCGCAAGGCGCAACCGGATCGCCTGTTTATCGAGCCCTCAGGGCTGGGGCATCCGGCGCAGTTGCTCAGGCAATTGAGCGAAGCGCCATGGCGAGGCGTGCTGGCTGTTCAGCCTTGTGTACTGGTACTGGACGCCCAGTCGCTTGCCGCAGGCAAACCGCTGCCGCAGGCGCAGCAGCAAGCGCTGAGCCATGCGGGATTGTTGCTGCTGAACAAATCTGAAGGTCTCGAAGAAGTAAGTCGCCAGCGAATCGCCGGGCAATTGCCGCCGACCCCTCTGTACTGGACGCAACAGGCGGTTCTACCCTTGAGCGAGTTACCGGGGCTGAATGCCAAGGCACTGGCAGGTGTGGATAACTTCGTCGTGCCCAAGGGATTGGCGCAGCTGCCGGCCGTCTGGAGCGATCCCGCATTGCCCATTTGCTTGAGTCAGGAGCAGGACGGTGGCTGGAGCATCGGATGGCGCTGGCATTCGAGCCAGGTGTTTGATGCCGCGCAGGTTGGCCGCTGGCTTGAAAGCCTTGGCTGGAAGCGGGCGAAGCTGGTTATCCACAGTGCTCAAGGGTGGGTATCGGTGAACGCGGTGGATAACTCGGTGCTGGACTGGCGGCCCAGTGAATGGCGGCAGGATTCGCGTATCGAGCTGATTTTCAGTGAGCCGAAGAATGCAGAGCTATTGCAGAAAGAACTGGCTGCGTGCCGATCCGAATCGGGTTAACGAATCAAGGTCGCCACTTGGTATGTTCCTGACGCCACTGGCTCAGCTCGATCACTTGCGCACGAGGTTTCGCCACGTCGATCACCGGTTCGGTTTCGTCGAACGGAACCGGGTAGGGTGCCAGCTCAATCTGTGCGCTGTGAGCGCCGAACTGGGTGATGGTGCCGTTGTGGCGGGTTTCGCCGGTCACGGTGAATTCGAAGTTATACACACGGGCCAGACGTCGCCGACCACTGGCATCCCTGATGAACGCGATTCTTTTCAAGGCTACGTTGCCGTCGAGCAATTCGATCCCGAGTTTGCCGCAATGCTGCTTGACCCGCTCCAGCGCGCGCTCGCGCAAGCCGTGGTTGTGCCATAGCCATGCGCCGGCAGTGGCGAACAGCATCAGCACGAATATATTTCCAAGGGTCAGCATCACAGGGTGCTCCAACAAGATAGTGTCAGCTTAACTGCGTCGCTGGTCTGTCGTACAGGCTGCGTTTAGTCGCATACTGCGCGGCTAGAATTTCAATCGTTTTACGGAAATCCACCGCATGAAACGTACTCCGCATTTGCTCGCTATCCAGTCCCACGTGGTATTCGGTCACGCCGGCAACAGTGCCGCGGTTTTCCCGATGCAACGGGTCGGGGTGAATGTCTGGCCGCTCAACACCGTGCAGTTCTCCAATCACACCCAGTACGGTCAGTGGGCCGGTGAAGTGCTGGCGCCGCACCAGATCCCCGACCTGGTCGAAGGTATCGCGGCGATTGGCGAGCTGGGCAACTGCGATGCGGTGCTCTCCGGTTACCTCGGCAGTGCGGCCCAGGGGCGGGCGATTTTGACGGGGGTGGCGCGGATCAAGTCGATGAATCCCAAAGCGCTGTACTTGTGTGACCCGGTCATGGGGCATCCGGAGAAGGGCTGCAGTGTTCCGGCGGAAGTCAGTGATTTCCTGTTGGAAGAGGCCGCCGCCGTGGCGGACTTCATGTGCCCGAACCAACTGGAGCTGGACAGCTTCTCGGGGCGCAATCCGCAATCGCTGTTCGATTGCCTGGCCATGGCGCGTGCATTGCTGGTGCGCGGCCCGAAAGCGGTGCTGGTCAAGCATCTGGACTACCCGGGCAAATCGGCAGAGACCTTCGAGATGCTGCTGGTGACGGCCGAAGGAAGCTGGCATTTGCAGCGCCCGTTGCTGGCGTTTCCGCGTCAGCCGGTGGGCGTGGGCGATCTGACGTCCGGGCTGTTCCTGGCGCGTGTGCTGTTGGGGGACAGCCTGGTGGCAGCTTTCGAGTTCACGGCGTCGGCGGTGCATGAAGTGCTGCTGGAAACCCAGGCGTGTGCCAGCTACGAGTTGGAACTGGTTCGGGCTCAGGACCGGATTGCCCATCCGCGGGTGAGGTTCGAGGCGACGTCGATCAGTTTTTAATCAGATTTGAGCAGAAAGATCGCAGCCTGCGGCAGCTCCTACAAGGGAATGTGACCTGGTTGTAGGAGCTGCCGCAGGCTGCGATCTTTAGCTTTAAGCGTCGCCCTTGATCTCCTGATAACGCTTTTCCAGCTCCTGGCGAATCTGCCGGCGCTGTTGGGCCTGCATATAGCGGCGCTTGTCTTCGCTGTTCTGCGGTTGCAGCGGTGGTACCGATGCAGGTTTACGCTGGTCATCCACCGCAACCATGGTGAAGAAGCAACTGTTGGTGTGACGCACCGAGCGCTCGCGGATGTTCTCGGTCACCACTTTGATACCCACCTCCATGGAGGTGTTGCCGGTGTAGTTGACGGAGGCGAGAAAGGTCACCAGTTCGCCGACATGGATCGGCTCACGGAAAATGACCTGGTCCACCGACAGCGTCACCACATAGCGACCGGCATAACGGCTGGCGCAGGCGTAGGCCACTTCGTCGAGGTATTTGAGCAGGGTGCCGCCGTGAACATTGCCAGAGAAGTTGGCCATGTCAGGGGTCATCAATACCGTCATCGACAGCTGGGCGTTTCCGGGTTCCATAGCATTCTCACGGGTCAAGGCCAGGTTTGAGGGATGCACCTCTGCGGGTGCCTCGGCGGTTTTTTCAAACCAACAGTTATCGGGACGCCGGGTGCGGAGTCGCCGTCACGCCGGATCGATCTGTTTCCATATATTGCACCGCCTTTCTGTCAGAAGTCGCGGTGTTACCCTGCAAAAAGCCCTGACTCAAGGGCATTTCCTACGTGCAGTTCCGATTTTTGTTTTTGCTCGATCAGACTTTTCCTGTGTTCGGGGATCGAGCAATGCCGTCCAGGGAGTCTCACGCCATGCATGCCATCAGTTTCATTCAGGATCTGGCAGTGATCATGTTGATCGCAGGTGTGGTAACCGTGCTCTTCCATCGGCTGAAACAACCGGTGGTGCTGGGCTACATCGTCGCCGGTTTCATCATTGGCCCGCACACCCCGCCATTCGGTCTGATCCACGACGAAGAAACCATCAAGACCCTGGCCGAACTCGGAGTGATATTCCTGATGTTCTGCCTGGGCCTGGAGTTCAGCCTGCGCAAGCTGTTCAAGGTCGGGGCCACGGCATTCATCGCGGCGTTCCTGGAAATCGTGCTGATGATCTGGATCGGCTACGAAATTGGCCGCTGGTTTGACTGGAACACCATGGATTCACTGTTCCTCGGCGCGATCCTGGCGATTTCCTCGACCACCATCATTGTTAAGGCGCTCAACGACCTGAAGTTGAAAAACGAGCGGTTTGCCCAGTTGATATTCGGGGTGCTGATCGTTGAAGACATCCTGGGCATCGGCATCATCGCGCTACTTTCCAGCATCGCTGTCAGCGGTACGGTCAGCTCCGGCGAAGTGTTTTCTACAGTCGGCAAGCTGTCGCTGTTCATGATCGTTGCGTTGGTCATTGGCATTCTGATGGTGCCGCGGTTGCTGGCCTACGTGGCGAGATTCGACAGCAACGAAATGCTGCTGATTACTGTGCTGGGCCTGTGTTTCGGCTTCTGCCTGCTGGTGGTCAAGCTTGAATACAGCATGGTCCTCGGGGCGTTCCTGATCGGCGCGATCATGGCTGAATCCCGGCAATTGCTGAAAATTGAACGCTTGATTGAACCGGTTCGCGACCTGTTCAGCGCCATTTTCTTTGTGGCGATCGGGCTGATGCTCGACCCGAAGATCCTGCTGCAATACGCCTGGCCGATCGCCGTAATCACCGTAGCCGTGGTGCTCGGCAAGATGTTGTCTTGCGGCCTTGGTGCATTTATCGCCGGCAATGACGGACGCACCTCGCTGCGGGTCGGGATGAGCCTTTCACAGATTGGCGAATTCTCTTTCATCATCGCGGCGCTAGGCATGACATTGCAGGTCACCAGTGACTTTCTGTACCCCGTCGCGGTGGCCGTTTCGGTAATCACGACCTTGCTGACGCCATATCTGATTCGCGCGGCCGATCCATTGTCGATCAAGCTCGCCGGTGTCATGCCAGAACGCCTGGGACGAGTGTTGGGGATGTACGGCGAATGGCTGCGCAGCATCCAGCCTCAGGGTGAGAGGGCGTTACTGGCATCCATGATTCGGCGGATCTTGCTGCAGGTAGGAGTCAATCTGGCGCTCGTGATCGCGATCTTCTTCTCGGGGGCGTACTTCGCCGAGCGTATGTCAGCTTACCTGCAAGGCTGGATCAACGATCCGAGCTGGCAAAAGGCGTTGATCTGGGGTGGGGCGCTGCTGTTATCGCTGCCGTTTTTGATTGCTGCGTACCGCAAGCTAAAGGCGCTGTCGATGTTGCTGACGGAAATGGGCGTTAAGCCGGAAATGGCCGGGCGCCACACGCAGCGGGTGCGCCGGGTGATAGCCGAAGTGATCCCGATCCTGTCGCTGCTGGTGATCTTTTTGCTATTGGCAGCCTTGTCGGCCAGTATTCTGCCGACCAACAAGTTGCTGGTGCTGATCGCTGTGGTCGCGGCCGCCGTAGCGGCGCTGCTGTGGCGCTGGTTCATTCGTGTGCATACGCGGATGCAGGTGGCGTTGCTGGAAACCCTCGACAATCACAAGGAGTCGTCCGGGCATTGACCACCCTGCGGCGTTGACTGGGTCAGCTTTCCAGCCAGACGTCCCGTGCCCAGTGCCACACCGATTCCCAGGTTTCTTCGGCGATCAGCTCTTCTTCGGCTTGCCAAAGCACCACGGTGCCGTCTTCTTCGACGCAATAGTAGTCATCACCGTCCTGGCAAATCGGGATCAGGCTGCGATCGACGCCGGCGTCCCAGGCGTTGGCGGCAACGTCGGGCAGGTAGGTGTGGGATTGCGGGTCGGTCACGGTGACCGGTTCCAGACTGCCGTAGACCACGTCGCTGACAGTCAGCAGAAACTCTCTGAAGACGAACGGAATATCGATGAACAGTTGTTCTTCGATTTCGACCAGCAGGTCTTCGTCGGGCAATTCCAAGGGGACCGGTACCGGTTCGTTGGCTTCACGCAGTTGTTCGATGATTTCTTCCACGTCCGGGATCCTCTTGCTTGTATGGCGCGGTTTATATGGGGCGGTTTATACAGTAGCTTGCTATAGATGCAACCGCGAAATAGAAAACCCCGGCCTGAGCCGGGGTTTTGTTTACAGCAGGTGAAGTTCTGCGTGGTATCAGCCGTTCTGGCGGATACCGGCCACCAGCCAAGGCTGGTTTTCGCCTTGTGCACGTTCCATGTTCCAGCTTTCGCTGAAGACTTCGCCCTGGTCGAAACGCGAGGTTTTCGACACGCCAGTGAAGGTCAGGGTGGCAATGGTCTTGTCGGCGCGATCGTCCACGCCGTCCAGTTGTACATTGAGGTCATCAATGTAGGTGGACTGGAAACCGTCACCCAGGTCAGCACGCTCACGCTTGAGGAACTCCAGCATTTGCGGGGTCACGAACTCGGCGATCTTGTCCATTTCGTTGGCGTCCCAGTGCTGTTGCAGGGACTGGAAGTGATTGCGAGCCGCTTCGACGAAGTTTCTTTCGTTGAACCAGGCTGGAGCATTGATCACTGGGCGAGCGGCAACAGGCGCAGCCGAACCACCGAAGATCGAACCGCCGGCAGGCTTCTGCTCGAACGCTTCACGTTGCATTGGCGCATGACCGGCCGGAGCGTATTGCTCCTGCTGCTTGCGACGACGGGCGGCGATGAAGCGGAAGACCAGGAACGCGATAACCGCCATGATCAGGATGTCGAAGATCTGCATGCCCTGGAAGCCGTCACCCATGAACATGGAGGCCAGCAGGCCACCGGCCGCGATACCGGCCAGAGGGCCGAGCCAGCGCGAGGCGCCACCGGCCTTGGCGGCGGCGCCAGCGGCACCGGCAGCACCCGCGGTCGCCGCGGCGCCGCCCATGCCTGGAGAAGAAGGAGCCATCTGGCTGGTCTGGTGCGTCGGCGCAGCGCCGGCGCTTTTACCACCACCGAAGCGCTTGGCGGCATTGGCGTCGAGACTCATCGTCAGGCCGATGCACAACGCCATGGCGATGCTAAGAAAACGTTTCATAAAGGGAATTCCCATTTGTGGAAGGCACGCGCGCCATGTTGCACAGCTGAAGTGTTACTGGCTAGCGGCAGAGTGTTTCGGGCTTTTGCCTGACAGGTCGTGTTCAGCTTCAGTCAGTGCAATAGGGCCTTTTGACTTTGATATGTCAGATGAGTGGATAGGGTTTGTAGGACGGTCGCCTAGCGTCGCAGGGCAAGCATGACAACCCCGGCCGTGATCAGGCCGATTCCGCCCCATTGGCGCAGGTCGAGTTTTTCACCCAGCAGGACAACGCCAAGAACAGCCACCAGTACCACGCTGAGTTTGTCCACTGGGGCAACCAGTGACGCCGGACCGACCTTGAGTGCGCGGAAATAGCAGATCCACGATGCACCGGTGGCAAGGCCCGACAACAGCAGGAACAGGTAGCTCTTTGCAGAGATCGATCCCAATGACTGATATTGGCCCGTGGCGTACAAAATCAAGGCCAGGCTGACCAACACCACTATCGTACGTAGCAGGGTGGCGAAGTCGGAATTGACGTTTTCGATGCCAAGTTTCGCGAAAATGGCGGTCATTGCCGCGAATGCCGCCGATAACAGGGCCCAGAATGTCCAGGAAGAAAAGAAACCTGAGCCCATTTTTTAGCGCCTTTGGTCAGATCAACCTGTGGGAGCGAGCCTGCTCGCGATGAACGATGATGCGGTATTTCTGAAGTACCGAAGTGTTGCCATCGCGAGCAGGCTCGCTCCCACAGAAAAGCATCCAGTATGTCTTTAAACGGCTTCCAGCTTGGCGTAACCCAACATCAGCCACTTGCTGCCTTCGCTGAAGTTCACCTGCACCCGGGCCTGAGCCCCGGCACCTTCGAAGTTCAGGATCACGCCGTCACCGAAGATGGAGTGACGTACGGTCTGGCCAAGGCTGAAGCCGGTCTGCGGAATCTCGCTGCCGCTGAACAGGTTGCTGCCACTCATCGACTGGTTGCCACCAAACGGACGGCTGACGCTGTTGGACAGCCGCACTTCCTGAATCAGGCCTTTCGGAACCTCGCGTACGAAGCGCGACACTTTGTTGTAGGTCTCGCTGCCATAAAGGCGTCGGGTTTCGGCAAAGGTCATCACCAGATTCTGCATGGCCCGGGTGATGCCGACGTAGGCCAGGCGACGCTCTTCCTCAAGGCGGCCGGGTTCTTCCAGGCTCATCTTGTGCGGGAACAGGCCTTCTTCCATGCCCACCAGGAACACGTAAGGGAACTCCAGGCCTTTGGCGCTGTGCAGGGTCATCAGTTGAATGCTGTCTTCGTGCTCGTCGGCCTGGGTATCGCCAGCCTCCAGCGACGCGTGACCGAGGAACGCTGCCAATGGCGTCAGGTCTTCGTCTTCTTCGCTGTTTTCGAAGTTGCGCGCGGCGCTGACCAGTTCCTCAAGGTTTTCTACCCGGGCCTGGCCTTTCTCGCCTTTTTCCGCTTCGTGATAGGCGATCAGCCCCGACTGCTCGATGACGGTCTGGGTCATCAGGTGCAGCGGCATATCCATGCACTTGGCGGAGAGGTTCTCGATCAGCTCGATAAACGCGCCAAGGGCGCCGGCCGCGCGACCGGTCAGGCCTTTGTTGGCCACCAGTTGGCGCATCGCTTCCCACATCGACACGTCGCTGTGGCGCGCATGGTCGCGGATCGCTTCGACGGTTTTTTCGCCGATACCACGGGCCGGCACGTTGATGACCCGTTCCAGCGCGGCGTCGTTGCCCCGTCCTTCGAGCAACCGCAGGTAAGCCATGGCGTTCTTGATTTCGGCGCGTTCGAAGAAGCGTTGACCGCCATAGATACGGTATGGGATGCGCTCGCGCAGCAAAGCTTCTTCCAGAACCCGCGATTGGGCGTTGGAGCGATACAAAATCGCGATATCGCTGCGAGACAAGCCGGTTTTCAGCGCACTTTCGATGGTTTCGACAACGTAGCGGGCTTCGTCATGTTCGTTGAACGCGGCGTACAAATTGATCGCTTCGCCTTCGCCGCCATCGGTCCAGAGTTCTTTGCCCAGGCGCCCGGTGTTGTTGGCGATCAAGGCGTTGGCAGCCTTCAGGATACCCGCGGTGGAGCGATAGTTTTGCTCCAGGCGAATGGTTTCGGCGTCCGGGAAGTCTTCGGAATACTGGTAGATGTTCTCGATTTTCGCGCCGCGCCAGCCGTAGATCGACTGGTCATCGTCGCCCACCACCATCAGGCTGTCGCCGCCCTTGGCCAGCAGGCGCAACCAGGCGTATTGCACGGCGTTGGTATCCTGGAACTCGTCCACCAGAATGTGCCGGAAGCGCTTCTGATAGTGCGCCAGCAGCCCCGGATGATCGCGCCATAGGTCGAGAGCACGCAGCAGTAGTTCGGAGAAGTCGATAACGCCTGCGCGCAGGCAAGCGGCCTCGTAGGCTTCATAAATGCCGCGCATGGTCGCCAGGAACAGGTCGCCGCTGGCTTGAATGTGTTGCGGACGCAGGCCTTCGTCTTTCTGCCCGTTGATGAACCACTGGGCCTGACGGGCCGGCCAGCGCTGTTCGTCCAGACCTAGCTCGCGGATCACCCGCTTGACCAGCCGTTGCTGGTCGTCGCTGTCGAGAATCTGGAACGTCTGGCTTAAGCCCGCTTCCTGCCAGTGCGCCCGCAACAAGCGGTGCGCCAGGCCGTGGAAGGTGCCGACCCACATGCCGGCCGGGTTGATACCCATCAGCTGCTCGATGCGCTGGCGCATCTCGGCAGCGGCCTTGTTGGTGAAGGTCACCGACAGGATGGAGTGGGGCGAGGCGTTTTCGACCTGGATCAACCAGGCGATACGGTGCACCAGCACTCGGGTTTTACCGGAACCAGCACCGGCCAGGACCAACTGACGACCCACGGGGGCTGCTACAGCCTGGCGTTGGGCATCGTTGAGGGAGTTCAGCAGAAGGGAGAGATCATCGCGCATCAGGGCATTCTAGGGGGCGGCGACACACCGGGCAAACCCCGCTTCGCTTTAGCCGATGAAAGTTAAGTGAAGGACGACCGGTCGGTCATGGGCTGCAGGCGTTGGCGGGGCGTGTCCACAGCGTTTTCAGGGGTGTCGGCGGCTGAAAAAATTTGGCCATTTATTGATCGGCAGCAGTTTGGTCCGGGCCATTGCTTGTGTATGCTCCGAGCAGTTTCGGGCCCATGCTCATCATTATAAGAACAAGAACATTGCCTATGACCCTCAGCTTCGACCTGTCGGGCCCTATCGTGGAGCCCAGGGCCATCCGTAAGCAGTACGCCATGGAAATGGCGGTCGAACGCACGCGCCTGTTGTATCAGGGCTCGCTGCTGCCCACGTTGTTCATGCTGATCAATGGCCTGGTCTGTGCCGGTTTGCTCTGGAGCCCGCAGCGCTATTTCCTGGTCAGCGTATGGCTAGTGTGGTTGTTGTCTTTGGTGGCATTGCGAGTGATTCAGGTCGCAGCCTTCGATTCGGCCATTCCCAACCGTCAGGCCCATCCCATTTGGCGACGGATGTTTTTGCTGGGCTCCGGCCTCACGGGCCTGACCCTGGCGGGTGCCGGCATCGCCCTGGTTCCCGCCGATAACTTCATTCAGCAAGCCTGGGTCTTCGGCCTCATCGGTGCCGCAGCGCTCTCGGCCAGTGTTGCTTATGCGGTCAGTTTGCCGGCATTTCTGTCATTTACCTTGCCCTGCCTGTTGCCGGCCATCGCCTATATGTTTTGGGGGGCTGACGAACAGCAGCAAGGTTGGGGCTGGTTCGGGCTGATCCTGCTCGGTGCATTGAGCGTGGTTGCCTGGCAAGTCAATCGATTGATCGATCGGGGCTTGATGCGACGCTTTCAGAATCAGGCACTGATCGAGCATCTGCAGCAGGCACAAAGCTGCAGTGATCAGCTCAATCAGAAGTTGGCCAAGGAGATTGAACAGCGTCGGCGTGCCGAAACCGAATTGCGAGAAATCCAGATCGACCTGGAAAACCGTGTCGCTCAGCGCAGTCTGGAACTGGACGCCGCCAACCAGGCGCTGAGCAAGAGTGAGGCGCGTCTGGCGCTGGCATTGAAGGCCAGCGAGTTGGGGTTGTGGGACTGGAATCTGCAAACTGACGAAGTCCATCACACGCAGATTCAGGAATTGTTCGGCCTGGAGCCTGAACAGGTCACGGCAATACTGCGTCACCTCAAGCCGCGCCTTCATCCCGAGGATCTTCCTGCGCTGAAAAGGGCGCTGGTCGAGCATTTGAAGGGCCGCACCGAGGACTATCAAATCGAGTATCGCGTGCGGCATGGCGACGGCCACTGGGTCTGGATCGAGGACCGCGGGCGGGCGGTCGAGCGTGCCAAAAACGGCCGGGTGATTCGCATGGTCGGCACTCGCCGCGACATCAGCGTCAGCAAAGGCCTGGAAGAGCAGCTGCAACTGGCGGCGACCGTGTTCGAGGCGGCCAGCGAAGGGATCGTGATTTTCGATCCGAACTACGCCCTGATCGCGATCAATCAAGCCTTCAGTCGGGTGACCGGCTATGACATCGAGGACATGATCGGACGCAATGTCATTGAGCTGCCATGTAGTCGCGATGCGCGTCGGCATTACGCCGCAATACATCAGGCGCTGGAGCAGCAAGGCAACTGGCAGGGCGAATTGGTGGAAACCCGCAAGAACGGCGAGATGTATCCGCAATGGCTGCAACTGAATGCTGTGCGTGATACTCGGGGAAATGTCAGCCATATTGTGGGCTTTTTCGCCGATCTCTCAGCCCGTCGAGAATCCGAAGAGCGAATGCGCTATCTGACCCATTACGACGAACTTACCGGTCTGGCCAATCGTTCGATGTTCCGCGAGCGACTCAGTGAGGCTCATCAACGAGTGAGGCAGGGCGGTTATCGCAGCCTGGCATTGCTGCACATCAATCTCGATCGATTCAAGCAACTCAACGACAGCCTGGGGCATGAAGTCGCCGATCAGTTGCTGCAGAAAATATCCCGGCGGCTGGTGAATGCATTGCCTGAAGCAGACACCATCGCGCGCCTTTCCGGTGATGAGTTTGCCGTGCTGTTCAACTCTTACGGCAACCTTTCGAGCCTGGCCCGGGTGGCGACTCGCCTGGCGAGCAAGCTGCGTTTGCCGGTGACGATTGAGGGGCATGAACTGGTGGTCAGCGTGTCGATGGGCATCAGCTTGTTGCCGGACAGCGCCCGGGAAATTTCTGCATTGGTCAGTCAGTCGAACATGGCCATGCAGCACGCCAAACACCTGGGTGGTAATAATTTCCAGTTTTATACCGACAGTTTGCAAGCCAGCACGCTGGAGCGGTTACAGCTGGAAAACCATTTGCGCAAGGCCGTCGAAGAACAACAGTTGAAGGTCTTTTACCAACCCAAGCTGTGCCTTGCCACGGGCAAGCTCAATGCCGCCGAGGCGTTGGTGCGCTGGGATCATCCGACCATGGGCCGTGTGCCGCCGGGGGACTTCATCGGCCTGGCTGAAGAAACCGGATTGATCGGCCCGATCGGTGAGTTCGTGCTGCGTCAGGCCTGCTGGCAAGCCTGTGAGTGGCAGCGGGAGGGGCTTGAGGCGATTCGGGTGTCGGTCAACTTGTCAGTGCATCAATTGCGCCAGGGCAAATTGGTCAGCCTGGTGCGGCAGGTGCTGGAAGAAACCGGGCTGGCACCGCATCTCCTGGAGCTGGAGCTCACTGAAAGCCAGTTGCTGGACAGCGTCGAGCACATCATCGCCACCTTCCAGCAGTTGCGTGATCTCGGGGTGAAACTGGCCATTGATGATTTTGGCACTGGCTACTCCTCCCTGAGCTACCTCAAGCGTATCCCGGTGGATTACGTGAAGATCGACCAAGCCTTTATCCGCGGGTTGGGAGAGGGCACCGAGGATGCGGCGATCACCCGGGCGATCATTGCCATGGCTCACGGCCTGAAGCTGAAGGTCGTGGCGGAAGGGGTGGAGCGGGAAGAACAGCTTGAGTTCCTGAAAGCCGAGCGCTGCGATGAAGTGCAGGGCTATTTGATCAGCCGGCCCATCGAGTCGCAGGCGCTGGCGATCCTGTTGCGAGAGCAATGTTCGAATTGAATGGGCTGATTCCCGTCGGGTTTTGTGGGGCGACGTAAAGCCTTGCGACCAGGGCATCAGTGCTACATGAAGCGCGGGCACGTGAAATCGAGGGATTCGGTAACGCATTGAGCAGGCAAAAAGCCGATTCATGTAGTATAACTACAAGCGTGCTACATCCCCGGCACCTGCCAATAACAAAGAGTCCAGCCCCTTGAATCTGCTGCAACACATCGCCCAGTCTCGCCACCTGTTACGCAAGTCGGAGCTCAAGGTCGCCGACCACGTGCTGCTTGATCCTGCGGCCGTGATGCACAGCTCCATGGCCGACCTGGCCCACAGCGTGGGCATCAGCGAGCCGACCATCGTGCGCTTCTGCCGCGCCATCGGTTGTTCCGGGTTTCAGGACCTGAAACTCAAGCTGGCCCAGAGCCTGGCGGCAGGTGCGAGTTTCGGCCAGTTTGCGATCCATGAGGATGATTCGGTCGCCGACTACAGCCTGAAAATTTTCGACACCACCCTGCATACGCTGATGGAGGTTCGCGAGAAACTCGATCCGCTGGAGTTGCAGCGGGCAGTGACACTGATGTCCCAGGCCCAGCGTGTCGAGTTCTACGGCTTCGGCGCCTCGGGTGCGGTCGCGGCGGACGCCCAGCACAAGTTCTTCCGCTTGCTGCTCACCGCTGCGGCGTATTCCGACCCGCACATGCAGGCGATGTCGGCCGTAACGCTCAAGCCAACCGACGTGGCGATCTGCATTTCCCAATCCGGGCGCTCCAAGGACCTGTTGATCACCGCCAACCTGGTGCGTGAAAGCGGTGCCTCGTTGATCACCTTGTGCCCGAGCCAGACACCGTTGGCCGAGCTGTCTACGGTCAATCTGGCTATCGATGTGCATGAAGACACCGAAATCTATACGCCGCTGACTTCGCGTATCGCCCACCTGGTGGTGATCGACGTGCTGGCGATGGGCGTAGCCATGGCCCGTGGCCCGAGCCTGGTCAACCACCTCAAGAGCGTCAAGCGCAGCCTGCGCAGCTTGCGGTTGTCGCCCAAGTCGGTGAAAGCGCTGGACGACTGACGTCGTCGTAAGGTCGTTCCGACCTTAATCGCGAGCAGGCTCGCTCCCACCTTTGACCGCGATCTCCTGTGGGAGCGAGCCTGCTCGCGATGGCGTCCTCGAATACGACGCAATTTTCATCAGTCTGTAACCCCCGAGCCGCCAAACCGTCATCCCCCGCGCCTATCTTGAAACTCCCGTACTCGCCTTGGGAGACTCGAAATGGCCATGCCCTACGAAGAACGCAACAGCGCTGTCAGAACCCGTCGCCAGCAAGAAGATCAGCGCCGCATGGAATTCCGTCGCGCCATCGAAGATCGCTGCGAACGCCGTCAGCTTCTGGCCGAAATCGGCGATTTTCCGGAGTTGGAACTCAATTTCTGGCAGGCATCTGCCTCGACTTCCCGTCGAAACGCTCAGCCAGTGCGCTGATTTGAATCCGCTCACTACGGATAAACGCCAGGAAGGCGTGAGCCACCGGTGACAGGCGTTTCGCCTTGGCCTGCACCAGGCACCAACTGCGAAACAGTGGCAGCTCTTCGACCGGTAGCTCGATCAGCCCGCCGGTTGCCAGTTCAAGGCTCAGGGCGTGGCGCGTCAACAGCGCAACGCCCAGGCCTGCCAGTACACATTCGCGCTGAGCTTCGGCAGACGAGACTTCCTGAGTCTGGTTGAAGTGCACGCGCTTCTCTTTGAAGTATTCTTCGCACGCAAGCCGCGTCCCGGAGCCTGGCTCACGCAGCAGCAGTGTGTAGGGCTCGAGATCCTGCAAGCGCAGCGGCCCCATATGACACAGCGGGTGATCCGGTGGCGCCACGGCGACGATCGGGTTGTTCAGGAACGGCAGGAATTCCAGGCCCATGTCCTGCGGCACCATGGACATGATCACCAGGTCGTCGCGGTTGTCCGACAGGCGCCGGATCACCTGGCCGCGATTGACCACCGTCAGTTGCAGGTTCACTTCCGGGTGCTGGCGTTTGAATGCGGCAAACAAGTGCGGCACGAAATATTTGGCGCTGGACTCAATCGCCAGCTTCAATTGCCCCTGCAACGAGCCCTGCATGTCCGACAGCTGCATGTCGAGGTTTTCCAGGCGTCCGAAAATATCCCGGCTGGCCCGCTGTAACGCTTCAGCTGCCTCGGTCATGTAGAGTTTTTTGCCGACGTAATCGAACAAAGGCTGGCCAATCAGCTCTTCAAGTTGACGAATCTGCAGGCTGACGGCAGGTTGTGTGAGCGACATTTCGTCGGCTGCGCGGCTGTAGGAGCGCAAATCACAGACCTCGTTGAAGATCTGCAATTGACGCAAAGTCATACGCATCAATGACTTACGCATTTTATCGTTGCTCTCGTCGTTGGCTGGTGCATCAACTATAAGTCTTTACTTATGCACGACCCAATTTTTATTCATTTTTGTTAATCCCTTGTGGGCGCTAGTGTGGACCTGCGACCAAATTGAAACATTTGGTCACTCGTCGGCCTGATCTAGCAGGTCGTGGGTACACCGGCTCAAGGGAACCTCCAAGTGATAACAAAGATCCTGATCGCCAACCGTGGTGAGATTGCCGTACGAATCGTACGTGCCTGCGCCGAGATGGGCATTCGTTCGGTCGCGATCTATTCCGACGCCGACCGCCATGCCTTGCATGTGAAGCGTGCGGACGAGGCCCATAGCATTGGTGCCGAGCCACTGGCCGGTTACCTGAACCCGCGCAAGCTGGTGAACCTGGCTGTAGAAACCGGTTGCGATGCACTGCACCCCGGCTATGGCTTCCTTTCGGAAAACGCCGAGCTGGCGGAAATCTGCGCCGAACGCGGGATCAAATTCATCGGCCCATCGGCTGAAGTCATTCGCCGCATGGGCGACAAGACCGAAGCTCGCCGCAGCATGATCAAGGCCGGCGTACCGGTGACCCCGGGCACTGAAGGCAACGTGTCGGGCATCGAAGAAGCCCTGACCGAAGGCGATCGCATCGGTTACCCGGTGATGCTCAAGGCCACGTCCGGTGGTGGCGGTCGCGGCATTCGTCGCTGCAACAGCCGCGAAGAACTCGAACAGGCTTTCCCACGGGTCATTTCCGAAGCCACCAAGGCGTTTGGTTCGGCGGAAGTGTTCCTGGAAAAATGCATCGTCAATCCGAAACACATCGAAGCGCAGATTCTTGGCGACAGCTTCGGCAACGTGGTGCACCTGTTCGAGCGTGACTGCTCGATCCAGCGCCGCAACCAGAAGCTGATCGAGATCGCCCCGAGCCCGCAACTGACCCCGGAACAGCGCGCCTACATCGGCGACCTGTCGGTGCGCGCAGCCAAGGCCGTGGGATACGAGAACGCCGGCACCGTGGAGTTCCTGCTCGCCGAGGGCGAGGTGTACTTCATGGAGATGAACACCCGGGTGCAGGTGGAACACACCATCACCGAAGAAATCACCGGTATCGACATTGTCCGTGAGCAGATTCGCATTGCCTCCGGCCTGCCGCTTTCGGTGAAACAGGAAGACATCCAGCACCGCGGTTTCGCCCTGCAATTCCGGATCAACGCCGAAGATCCGAAGAACAACTTCCTGCCGAGCTTCGGCAAGATCACCCGTTACTATGCTCCCGGCGGCCCTGGCGTGCGCACCGACACGGCGATCTACACCGGCTACACCATCCCGCCGTACTACGACTCGATGTGCCTGAAACTGGTGGTGTGGGCGCTGACCTGGGAAGAGGCGATGGACCGCGGCTTGCGCGCCCTGGACGACATGCGTCTGCAAGGGGTCAAGACCACCGCCGCGTACTACCAGGAAATCCTGCGTAACCCGGAATTCCGTAGCGGCCAGTTCAACACCAGCTTCGTTGAAAGCCACCCTGAACTGACCAACTACTCGATCAAGCGCAAACCCGAAGAGCTGGCCCTGGCCATCGCCGCCGCCATCGCCGCCCACGCAGGCCTGTGAGGAATAGAACAATGAGCAAGAAGATTCATGTAACCGACACCATCCTGCGCGATGCTCACCAATCGCTGCTGGCGACCCGCATGCGCACCGAAGACATGCTGCCGATCTGCGACAAGC
Source organism: Pseudomonas sp. GV085 (assembly GCF_003050925.1). GTDB lineage: Bacteria > Pseudomonadota > Gammaproteobacteria > Pseudomonadales > Pseudomonadaceae > Aquipseudomonas. The sequence goes on from NZ_QAOV01000012.1 coordinate 172,595, forward strand.
TCGACAAAGTCGGCTACTGGTCGCTGGAATGCTGGGGTGGCGCGACGTTCGACGCCTGCGTACGTTTCCTGAAAGAAGACCCGTGGGAGCGTCTGCGCCAACTGCGCGCCGCGCTGCCTAACACTCGCCTGCAAATGCTGCTGCGCGGCCAGAACCTGCTGGGCTACCGCCACTACAGCGACGACGTGGTCAAGGCCTTCGTCGCCAAGGCCGCGGTCAACGGCATCGACGTGTTCCGCATCTTCGACGCCATGAACGATGTGCGTAACCTGCGCGTGGCCATCGAAGCGGTGAAAGCCGCCGGCAAACACGCCCAGGGCACCATCGCCTACACCACCAGCCCGGTGCACACCATCGAGGCCTTCGTGAACCAGGCCAAGCAAATGGAAGCCATGGGTTGCGACTCGGTGGCGATCAAGGACATGGCCGGCCTGCTGACCCCGTACGCCACCGGCGAACTGGTCCGGGCATTGAAAGCCGAGCAGTCGCTGCCAGTGTTCATTCACTCCCACGACACCGCTGGCCTGGCTGCGATGTGCCAGCTCAAGGCGATCGAAAACGGCGCCGACCACATCGACACCGCAATCTCCAGCTTCGCCTGGGGCACCAGCCACCCGGGCACCGAGTCGATGGTCGCAGCCCTTAAAGGCAGTGAGTTCGACACCGGCCTGAATCTGGAACTGCTGCAAGAAATCGGCCTGTACTTCTACGCCGTACGCAAGAAGTACCACCAGTTCGAAAGCGAATTCACCGCCGTCGACACCCGTGTTCAAGTCAACCAGGTACCGGGCGGGATGATTTCCAACCTGGCCAACCAGTTGAAAGAGCAGGGCGCACTCAATCGCATGAGTGAAGTGCTGGCCGAAATCCCGCGGGTTCGTGAAGACCTCGGCTTCCCGCCGCTGGTGACCCCGACTTCGCAGATCGTCGGCACCCAGGCGTTCTTCAACGTACTGGCCGGCGAGCGCTACAAGACCATCACCAACGAAGTGAAGCTGTACCTGCAAGGCGGCTACGGCAAGGCGCCGGGTACCGTGAACGAACAACTGCGTCGCCAGGCCATCGGCAGCGAAGAAGTGATCGACGTTCGCCCGGCCGATCTGCTCAAGCCGGAAATGGCCAAACTGCGTGCCGACATCGGCGCACTGGCCAAGTCTGAAGAAGACGTGCTGACCTTCGCCATGTTCCCGGACATCGGTCGCAAGTTCCTCGAAGAGCGTGCTGCGGGCACCCTGACACCGGAAGTGTTGCTGCCGATTCCTGAAGCCGGTGGCGTCGCCTCTGTTGGTGGGGAAGGCGTGCCAACCGAGTTCGTCATCGACGTTCACGGCGAAACCTACCGCGTCGACATCACCGGTGTTGGCGTCAAGTCTGAAGGCAAGCGTCACTTCTACCTGTCCATCGACGGCATGCCGGAAGAAGTGGTGTTCGAGCCGCTCAACGAATTCGTCGGTGGTGGTGGCAGCAAGCGCAAGCAAGCCTCTGCTCCGGGCCACGTCAGCACCACCATGCCGGGCAACATCGTCGACGTGCTGGTCAAGGAGGGCGACACCGTCAAGGCAGGCCAGGCCGTGTTGATCACCGAAGCGATGAAGATGGAAACCGAAGTCCAGGCGGCCATCGCCGGTAAAGTCACCGCCATTCATGTGGCCAAGGGCGACCGGGTGAACCCGGGCGAGATACTGATCGAGATCGAAGGCTGAGTTAACAGCCGCGATAACAACGCTTTAAACCTCGGGGGGGCATGTGCTCCCCTTTTTTTTCGCGTTGTTAGCCGAGTCGTTTTTATGGCGTCACCACGCATCAAGTGAACTCATCGGTTATGCAAATACGCCTTCCCGTAGTGACGCTCCATCCTTGCCTGAACCAGCTCCAATCCAATCGACATCACCCAATAAATCACCGCTGCGGTCGTCAGCATCTCGATGTAGCGATAGCTCGAGCGCCCATACGATTGCGCCAGAAACATCACCTCCCAAACCCCCATCACCGAGATCAGCGACGAGTCTTTGAGCATCGAGATGAATTGGTTGGTGGTTGGCGGGATGATGGTGCGCATGGCCTGGGGCAAGGTGACTCGCCAGAAGATCACGGTTTCGCGCATGCCCAGGGCCAGGGATGCTTCGCGCTGGCCGTGGGGGACGCCGAGGATGCCGGCGCGGAAGATTTCGCTCAGGTACGCGCCGTAGTTCAGCGACAGGGCGATGATGCCGGCGGCGATGGCGCCCGGGACGATGCCGAGTTGTGGCAGGCCGAGGTAGATCAGCAGGATCTGGATCAGTAGCGGTGTGCCACGAAAGAACGAGGCATAGAAGCTCGCGATTCCGAAGGCCACGGCGCTTTTCGACAGCCGCGCCAGGGCGGTGATGAAGCCCAGCAGCGAGGAGGTCACGATCGAGCACAGGCACAAGAACAACGTCAGCGCCGCTCCCTGCAAAAAGCCGCTGGGTGCCAGGTGCAGACCGATCAGGTTCGGCAGTTTGTCGAGGATGATCGAGAACTTCAGGTCGAAGCTCAGGAAGAAGCTGGCGAATAACCCGAACATCGCTGCCCAGGTCAGGAACAGCCGCGTGCGGAAACCGAAGATCCGTTGCAACAGCGACTCAGCCACCGGTTGTGGCGGCTGAGGAGGTTTGGGGAAAGAAGTCATTTGCTGATGTCGGCGCCGATCCATTTCTGCGAAAGCTTGCTCAGAGTGCCGTCCTGTTTCAGCTGAGCGAAGACGTCACGCACTTTGGCGTCCCACTGGGCGTCGCCTTTTTCAATGGCCACCGAGTTCGGCTCCGAGTACAGCGGCTCGCCGGCGAGCTTGAAGCGCTTGTCTTCGGTCAGGCGCGGTTGGGCGGTGACAAGGTTGGTGAGGATCGCGTCCAGTCGCACGCCAGCGCCCAGGCCGAGGTCCTGGAACGCCACGTTGTCAGTGTCATACGGGGCGATCTGCACGTCCTCGAACGGGTACTGCAATTGGGTGTCTTCGGCGCCTTCGATCACCAGGTTTTTGTTCAGGTAGCTTTCATAGCTGGAGGCGCTGGTGAGGCCGACTTTCTTGCCGCTCAGGTCCTTGGCGCTGTGGATGCTGTCGTCCTTGGCGTTGACCACGATCACCGCTGGCGAGGCGTAGTACTCGACCGGGAAGTCGAAGACCTCGGCGCGGGCCTTGCTCGGGGTCATGGAGCAGATGCAGATGTCGTAGCGCCCACTCCAGCGGCCGGCAGCGATCACGTCCCAGGACGGGGTTTCGAGGCGCAGTTTGACGCCCAGTTTGTCTGCCACGGCCTTGGCCACGTCGACGTCGAAGCCATCGAGCTGGTTCTGATCATTGAGGAACGAGAAGGGTGGATAGCTTTCCATCAACACGCCCACCAGTTCTTTTTTTTGCTCGACGCGATCCAGCGTGGCGCCGCCAAAGGCTTGGGTGGAGGCAGCCAGAATCGTCAGGCCCAGGGCCAGGAGTGGTTGGAATTTCACAGTCGATTCCTGATAAAAAAGAGGTTGTCATTAACCGGATGGTGCGTATTAAATAGTTATAAGAACGACTCCGATAGTGAGTTATTTTCATAAGCTTATGAGTGAAAGGCATATGGGCGCAGCAAGCACAGTGATTCTGGATGGCGGCATGGGTCGTGAGTTACAGCGCCGAGGCGCGCCGTTCCGGCAGCCTGAGTGGTCGGCGCTGGCCTTGAGCGAAGCGCCGCAAGCGGTAGAGGCGGTGCACTCGGCTTATATCGAAAGCGGTGCGAACGTGATCACCAGCAACAGTTACGCGGTGGTGCCGTTTCACATTGGCGAAGAGCGTTTTGCAGCAGAAGGGCAGGCGCTCGCGGCGTTGGCCGGTGAGCTGGCTCGGCGCGCGGTAGAGGCTTCGGGCAAAGCGGTGCGTGTGGCCGGTTCATTGCCGCCGCTGTTTGGGTCCTATCGCCCGGACCTTTTTGATGCTGGTCGGGCGACTGAATTGTTGGCGCCGCTGGTGAAGGGTCTGGCACCTCATGTCGATCTGTGGCTGGCAGAAACCCAGAGTTCGATCGTTGAAGCGCGAGCGATCCACGCCGGTCTGCCAACGGACGGCAAGCCGTTCTGGCTGTCGTTTACCCTGAAGGATGAGGACACGGACGAAGTGCCGCGCTTGCGTTCGGGCGAGCCGGTGGCTGAAGCCGCCGCCGTGGCGGCTGAGTTGGGCGTCGAAACGTTGCTGTTCAACTGCAGCCAGCCGGAAGTAATCGGTGCTGCGATTGATGCCGCGCGGGAAACCTTCGAGCGTTTAGGGGTGAAGATTCACATCGGCGCTTATGCCAATGCCTTCCCGCCGCAACCGAAAGAGGCCACGGCCAATGACGGTCTGGACCCGTTGCGTGAAGACCTTGATCCGCCGGGTTACTTGCAGTGGGCGGCGGATTGGAAAGAACGCGGCGCCAGTCATTTGGGCGGTTGCTGCGGGATCGGGCCGGAGCATATTGCGGTGCTTGCCCAGAAACTCGCCTAAAAGCATCGCGGGGCAAGCCATGCTCCTACAGGTTTGGTGGCGTCCACAGATCGTGTGTCCGGCCCATATCCCGTAGGAGCAAAGCTTGCTCCGGGCGGCGCTCCGACGATAGCGTCCGTCCAGGCGCTACCGAATCAGGTGCGGCACTCCGCCAACGTTTTCACCTGCCCCGAATCCGTCTGGTTCTCATCGGATAGCCACCGCTCAAACCCCGCCCCGATCGCTGGCCATTCCGAGTCCAGAATCGAATACCACGCCGTATCCCGGTTCTGCCCCTTGACCACCATGTGCTGGCGGAACACACCCTCAAAACTGAAGCCCAGTCGTTCGGCTGCGTATTTGGAGCGGGCGTTGGCGTTATTGCACTTCCACTCCAGGCGACGGTAACCCAGGGCAAAGGATTCCTTGGCCAGCAGGTAAACCGCCTCGGTGCTTTTCGGCGAGCGCTGCATCGGCGCGCCGAAGGTGACGTGGCCGATTTCGATGCGGCCCTGGGCCGGGACGATGGACATCAGGCTGAGGATGCCCTGGACCTCGCCGCTGGCGCGGTCGATCACACTGAAGAAATACGGGTCGCTGTTGGCCGCATGGTTGTTCAGCCAGTCGTTGAAGACGCTACGCTCCGGGAAGGGGCCGTAAGGCAGGTAGTCCCACAGCTTCGGGTCGGCGCCGGGGCCTTGCAGGACTTTGTACAGGCCGTCGCCGTGGCGCGCCGGGTCGAGTTTTTCCAGGCGGATGTAACGCCCTTCGATCAGTTGAGCGGTGGGTGCCGGGACGCCTTTCCAGTCGGCGAGTGAAATCGACATGCTGTTCTCCTAGATGGCTTTGCGAAACTGGATGAAACCGGGGCGTTCGGCGATGCGCTCGTAGAGCTGGATCGCGGTGGCGTTGGTTTCGTGGGTCAGCCAGTGGACCTTGTTGCAGCCGTCGGCCTTGGCCGTGGTGTAGACGAATTCGATCAGTTGCCGGCCGACGCCGGTGCCGCGGGTTTCCGGGGCCACCAGCAAGTCTTGCAGGTAGCAGGCGTTTTCGATGGCCCAGTTCGAACGATGGTAGATGAAATGCACCATGCCCACCGCTTTGCCATCAGCCCAGGCGAGGGCGGCGTGGGTTGGCTCGTTCGTATCGAGCATGCGCTGCCAGGTGCTTTGAGTGACGGCCTCCGGCAATTCGGTGTTGTAGAAGCGCAAGTAGGCTTGCCACAGCGGCAACCAGGCCGCGTAATCACCGGCGGTGACCTGACGAATGTCGATCTGACTCATGGTGATTTCCTTAGCGCATCAATTGGGCGAGGGTTTGGTCGTTGACGTCGGGGCTGGCGGCCAGGCCTTCGCGCACGCCGGCGATGTCGGCGGGGCTGCGGTTCTGGCTGAGCTTGCGCTTGCCTTCCAGACGGTCGATGGGAATGGCGAAACCGACGATGGCCTTGAGCATGCCGTCGATGTAATCGGCGGGGGCATCGGCCACTGACCACGGTTGGGCGCGGCCAGCTTCATGACGATCGGTGAGGGTGCTGACGATGTCGAGCAGCCGCCCTCCATCGCTGAAGGTTTCGGCTCGGCCATAGGCGTGTACGGCGACGTAGTTCCAGGTTGGCACGACTTTGCCGTGTTCGGCCTTGCTCGGGTAGAAGCCAGGGCTGACGTAGGCGTCGGCACCGGCAAAAATCAGCAGGGCTTCGGCGCCGTCGCGCAGGTCTTTCCACTGTGGATTGGCTTTGGCCAGATGCCCGTACAACGTGCCGTTCGAGCCTTGTTCGCAATGCAGCAGCACCGGTACATGGCTGGCTTGCAGGCCGCTTTCACCGTGGGTCACCAATATGGCGAGACGGGTGGCGAGGATCAGTTCATGCAGTTGGGACAACTCTTCGATGGCAAAAGCACGTGGCGTGTACATGGAGATATTTTCCTTGGCGAATGTCTGCATCCTAGGCAGGCTATTGGTCTGTTGTAAGAGCCATTAATGACCAATTTCATAGGTCCATTGTGATGACTAGCGAACCACTGTCCTTGACCTTCAACCCGGCGGGTATCGAGCTTGATCGTCGCCAGGGGCTGAGTCGGCAGCTCTATCAGGCATTACGGATGCGGGTGCTCGACGGGCGACTGGCCAGCGGCACGCGTCTGCCGGCCAGTCGGGATCTGGCTGCCGCGCTGGCGATTTCCCGCAACAGCGTCGTGCGCGCCTACGATCAGCTTTACGCTGAAGGGTTTATCGAGGGGCGGGTAGGCGACGGGACTTACGTCGCGCAATTACCCCAGGCAACCTTGCCGGCAAAAAAACTATCCACAAAAGTATCCACAGGGTTTTCAACAGGCTTACCCACAGCTTTATCCACAAATTGGCTTGATTTACCTGTGGATTCATCCAGCAAAGTTACCCACAGGGACGCCTTGTCCCGCGTTGAAAAGAACCATTTACCCATGCCGCCCAGTGGTCCGCCCAGGGCTTTTCGGGTCGGTGTTCCGGCGTTCGATCTGTTTCCGTTCGAGGTCTGGGCCAAGCTGAATGCGGCTTTCTGGCGCAAACCGGATTTGCAGCAACTGTGCTACGGCGACCCGGCAGGCGATGCGCGCTTGCGGGGGATGATCGCGGCGTATCTACGCAGCTCGCGGGGCATGCAGTGCACGGCTGAACAAATTGTGATCACCAGTGGCGCACAGCAGGGAATCAGCCTTTGTGCACAGCTGCTGGTGGAGCCCGGTGACGGGGTGGCGATTGAAAATCCGGGATATCGGGCGGCCGGTCATGCATTCGCCGTTGCAGGTGCCCGGCTGCATGGGGTGGCGGTGGATAGTGAGGGTATCGACTGCGGTGAATTGGCACAGCTGGGCGATTGCCGTCTGACCTACGTCACCCCGTCCCATCAGTACCCCACCGGGGTGGTGATGAGCCTGGCTCGTCGTCTGGAGTTGCTGGCCTGGGCCGAACGCACGCAGGGCTGGATCGTCGAGGATGATTACGACGGCGAGTACCGCTACAGCGGTGCGCCACTGGCACCTTTGGCAGCACTGGATCGGCATGGCCGGGTGCTCTACGTCGGCACGTTCGGCAAAGTGGCGTTTCCGGCGTTGCGCCTGGGTTACCTGGTGTTGCCGACGGGGCTGGTACAGGCATTTGCCCAGCGTCGGGCGGTGGACGTACGGCATTCCGAGGTCAGTACCCAGGCCGTAATGGCCGAGTTCATGGCGGCCGGGCATTTCCAGCGGCATATCCGCCGCATGCGGCGTGCGGCGCTGAGCCGGCGTAATGCGTTGCTCAGCGGCTGGCCGGGGGGCATTCCCGGTGTCGGCCAGTTGCCCACGGTCGCCGCCGGGTTGCACATGACAGTGTCGGTCGACAGCATTGAGCGAGAACAGGTGTTGATTGAATTGGCACGTAGCGTCGATGTCGAGATCAATGGCTTGAGTGGCTATTGGCTGCCCGAGTCCACGATCCCGATGGATCAGCGTGCCGGGTTGGTTCTGGGGTTTGCAGCAGTGCCGGAAAAGGCTATCGAAGCTGCGTTGGAGCGGCTACGGACGGTCTGGCGTTGTCTTTGAAACGAGCGCGTCGGGTCGCTGATGTGCCGCAGGCAAAAACAAACCTGCGCGAGCGCAGGTCCTGGTGACGGCGGGAGCGAAGCGGGTATCAGGTGCCGGACTTGATCTTGGTCCAGGCCCGGGTCCGCGCACGTTCGGCATCGCGGGGCAGCGGTTGCAGGGTGTAGAGCGTGCTCATCGCCGTGTCGGTCGGGTACAGGTTCGGGTTATTGCGGATCGCCGGGTCGACCATTTCCGTGGCGTCCTTGTTCGGGTTCGGGTAGCCGACGAAGTCACTGACCGGCGCGATCACCTGGGGTTGCAGCAGGTAGTTGACGAAGGTGTAAGCGTCGTCGGGGTTTTTCGCACCCTTCGGAATCGCCAGCATGTCGAACCAGATCGGCGCGCCTTCCTTCGGCAAACGCATGTCGACGACCACCCCGTTCCTGGCTTCTTTGGCGCGGTTGGCGGCTTGCGAGAAGCTGCCGGAATATCCGACCGCAACGCAGATGTCACCGTTGGCGATATCGGCCATGTACTTGGACGAGTGGAAGTAGGTGATGTACGGGCGGATCTTCATCAGCAGCGCTTCAGCCTTGTCATAGTCCGCAGGCTTCTTGCTGTTGGGGTCCAGACCGAGGTGTTGCAGGGCCAGCGGCAGGATCTCCGACGGCGAGTCGAGCAGGGCGACACCGCACTGCTTGAGCTTGCTGATGTTCTCTTCCTTGAAGATCAGGTCCCAGCTGTCCACCGGTGCATTGTCGCCGAGCACGGCCTTGATCTTGTCCGGGTTGAAGCCGATCAGGATGGTGCCGTACATGTACGGCACGGCGAACTTGTTGCCCGGGTCGTTGGCCTCGATCAGCTTCATCAGCTTGGGATCGAGGTGGTTCCAGTTCGGCAACTTGCTGCGATCCAGCGGCTGGAACACGCCGGCTTCGATCTGCTTGGCGAGGAACACGTTGGACGGCACCACCACGTCATAGCCTGAGTTGCCGGTCAGCAGCTTGGCCTCCAGCGCTTCGTTGGTGTCGAAGATGTCGTAGACCAGTTTGGTCTGGGTGTTCTGCGCCTTGAAGTCTTCCAGGGCCTTGGGCGTGATGTAGTCGAACCAGTTGTAGACGCGCAATGTTCGCTCTTCGGCGTGGGCGGCAACGCTGAGTACCGAGGCACACAGCGTCGGCACGATAAAACGCTTAAGACTTTTCATTCTTCTACTTCCTCAACAAGCGCTTTCAAAACCTTCGAGAACGTTCACGGCGTTGATGCCGATTTCTTCGACGGCATAACCACCTTCCATCACGAACAGCGTCGGTACGCCGAGGTTGGCGATGCGCTTGCCCATGGCCAGGTAATCCGGGCTGTCGAGCTTGAATTGCGAGATCGGATCGTCCTTGAAGGTATCGACGCCCAGGGATACGACGACGATGTCGGCGCCGTAGCTTTCGATCTCCTTGCAGGCCTGTTCCAGCGCAGCGCTCCAGGTGTCCCAGCCTGAACCGGCGGGCAACGGGTAGTTGAAGTTGAAACCTTCACCGGCGCCTTCGCCCAGTTCATCGTCATAACCGAGGAAGAACGGAAATTCGGCTTCCGGATGACCGTGAATCGATGTGAACAGCACGTCGCTGCGCTTGTAGAAAATCGACTGGGTGCCGTTGCCATGGTGGTAATCGACGTCGAGGATCGCGACCTTCTTGTGGCCCTGATCGAGGAAGGCCTGGGCGGCGATGGCGGCGTTGTTGAGGTAGCAATAACCACCCATCAAGTCGCCGGCGGCGTGGTGGCCCGGCGGACGGCACAGGGCGAAAGCAGAGCGGGCGCCGCGCTGGATTTCCGCTTGGGCGGTGAGCGCGACTTGCGCTGCGCTGTACGCCGCTTGCCAGGTGCCGGCGGTGATCGGGGCGCCGCCGTCGAAGCTGTAATAGCCGAGCTGGCCGTGCAGGCTGGTCGGTTTGACCTGGCGTAACGTGCGGGCCGGCCAGGTGTAGGGCAGCAGGTCACCGTCAGTGTTGAATTCGGTCCAGCGTGCCCAGGCGCCCTTGAAGAAATCCAGATAGTCGCGGCTGTGGATGCGCGCGATGGGCTCCAGGCCGAAATCCGTCGGTGCCTGGACGGGGCCCAGGTTCTGGTTTTTCACCCGTTGCAGCACGTGGTCGGCACGGGAAGGCATTTCGAAGCAGGGCTTGAGTTGGCCATCGATCAATTCACAACGGCCGTGGTGCAGGTGGTGATCATCCGAGTAGATCGTCAGCATTTCTTGTTCTCCGCAGGCTGGTTCGGTTGAACACAGTCTTGCGGTGCAGACGGTTTAGGAGAACGGCAGGAAAGGCCAAAAGGGGATTAATGTGGCCAAAACATTTGACCGAAATTCGCCCCTGTTCAGTGTATGGGATACACACCCTGTAGGAGCTGGCTTGCCAGTGAAGGCGGTATTTCAGCCGATAGAGATGCGTCGGATGTGCTGTCCTCTTCGCTGGCAAGCCAGCTCCTACCAAGGCCTGTGTTGTGGGCGGAACTGACTCGGCGCCACACCGCTCCAGCGCACAAACGCATGCCGAAAACTCGCGGTCTCGCTGAAGCCCAGGGCCTCGGCGATCTGATAGATCGGCAACTGATCCTCGCAAAGCATTTGCTTGGCCTGCTCGAAACGCAGTTCGTCGAGCAGTTCCTGATAGCTGCAACCCATGTCCTTGAGATGCCGGCGCAAGGTCCGCGCCGAACAGTTCATTTGCTCGGCCAGCCCCTCCAACCCCGGCGCCGCATTCAATTGCGCGCTGAGCAATTGGCGGATCCGTCCCAGCCAGGCCTGGCGTCCGGTGAACTCGATGTTCTGTTTGCGGCAGCGTTCGGCCATGGCCTGGTGGGTGATGATATCGGCCAGCGGCAGTGGCTGGTCGAGCCAGCGTTTGTCGAAGGCAAAAGCATTGTTGCGGGCGCCGAAGTGCACCGGGCAATTGAAGTGTTCGGCGTAGGTCGCTTCGTAGTCGGGGGCGGCGTGTTCAAAGCGGGCGCCGAGCAAAGGCAGGGGATGGCCGAGCAGGTCGTCGCAGGTGACTTTCAGCGACACCAGGCAGAATTCGGCGTTGAACACCGCCATGGCGGGGCTCTCGCGGTAATCGGCGGCGGCGAACCAGATGCGCTCGCCATCGTCTTCAAGGCTCAACTCGAAAAGTGTTCCCAGCAGCGCCGGATAGCGCATCGCCAGACGCAAAGCGTCACCGAAGGTGGCACTGGTGAGCAGGGCGTAACCGAGCATGCCGTAGCAGGAAACGTGCATCCGCCGGCCCAGTTCCAGGCCGATGTCACGTTTGAGGGCAACGGCGTTGGCACAGACCTGCATTTCCTGATTGGTGGTGATGCACGTGTCGGCACGGTTCAGATCCGCCGCACTTATGCCGCTGCCGGCCAGCAGCGCTTCGCTGGACAAGCCTTGTGCCTTGAAGGCATCGAGTACCAGGGAGACTGCGTTGAGCGTGGTGAGGTGGGAGTGGAGCATGAGGACTTCCAGCCTTGGGATGGCTGGAACGCAGCAAGTTGTATGCCGGGCGAGGATCTTAAGGTGGGAGCGAGCAAGTCGAATCGTCGCACCGCCGCTCCCACAGGGTTATGTGTTGATTCAGCTCAGCTCGCCGCACAAGTCGAGTTCGACAAGTCGACGGACTTCTTCTGTCTCAAGCCCCGCCCCCAACAACCCATGCAACTTGCCGAACGCCGCTTCACGGGTCATGCCGCCACCGGACAACACGCCCACACCGCGCAAGCGACTGCCGGCTTCATAGACGTCCAGTACAACACCGCCTTCATGGCACTGCGTCACCGCGACCACGACCACGCCGTTGTCCCGCGCGCGCCCAAGGCTGGCGAGAAACCCGGGGTTGTCGCTCGGGCCGGTGCCGCTGCCGTAGCACTCCAGCACCAGGCCTTGAATGCCACTGTCGAGCAAACCATCCAGCACCTCGGCGCTGATGCCGGGGAACAGCGGCAGTACCGCGACGTTCGCCAATTGTTTGGGCTGGTTGTAATTCAGCTGTGTTGGTAAAGAAGGCACCTTCACGCCACCGCCCTGACGCTCCAGGCGCTTGAACGGATGCCGGCCAAAACTGCGTACCTTCGCGCAACGGGTTGGGTCAAGCAGTTCGCCATGGAAATACAGATGCACGCCCGGCGCGAGGCCCTGGCCCAGTGCAACCAGCGCGCCGCCGAGGTTTTCCCAGGCGTCGCTGTCGGTGACGCCGGCCGGCAGCATCGAACCGGTGAAGCACACGCGGGCATGCAGGCCGAGCAACTGGAAACTCATGGCGGCGGCGCTGTAGGCCAGAGTGTCGGTGCCATGCAGGATCAGCACGCTGTCGCAGCCCTGAACATCCACCGCGTCGACCACCGCTTCGCGCAGTTGTTGCCAATACGCCGGGGTCATGTTGGCGCTGTCGATCAACGGCGACATTTCGCGAAAGCGCCATTGCGGCACCACCAGCTCAGGCTGGCTGTGCAGATACTCACGCATCCGCGCTTCGAAACCGGACGCCGGGGCCAGGCCATGGGCGCTGGCCTGCATGCCGATGGTGCCACCGGTGTAGAGCACCATGACGTGCTGGGCGGCAGGGTAGGTCGAGGAATTCATGGGAATCTCCGAAATCGATGACTTCCTTGTGGGAGCGAGCCTGCCAGCGATAGCGGTGTGTCAGTCGACATCAATATTGAATGTCAGTCCGCATTCGCGAGCAGGCTCGCTCCCACATGGGATTTCCGCACTTTAACCGATCAGTGTTGCGCTGCGGTCGCGGCCTTTAGCGTCGCTTCAGCCTGAGCGGCTGGCGGATTGGCCGGCCACGCCTGGCGGTCCAGGTCCAGGTCCGGGAACTTGGCCGAGTCGAACACCGGCGTCTTGATGCCAGCGGCGCGCTGATCATCGTAGTCACGCAGGATGCGCATGCCGACCTTGAACAGCAGGAACAGCGCGATCAGGTTGACGAACGCGAGCATAGTCATGGTGATGTCGGCGAAGGCAAATACGGTGCCGAGGTTTTCGATGGCGCCCCAGAAAATCAGCACCAGTACCAGCGCGCGATAGCCAATCAGCGCCTTGCGGTTTTCACCGATCAAAAAGCGCAGGTTGCTCTCGCCCAGGTAGTAGTTGTAGAGGATCGAGGTGAACACGAACAACGCCAGGGCCACGGAGATGAACATCCGGCCCCAGTCACCGACCACGGCGGCCAACGAGTTCTGGGTCAGGGCAATGCCGTCGCCTTCGAAGCCCGGGGTGTAGAAGCCGGAAAGCAGGATCAGCAGTGCGGTGCAGGTACAGATCACGAAGGTATCGAGGAACACGCTGAACGCCTGGACCACACCTTGTGCCACCGGGTGCTCGACCGCCGCAACTGCCGCCACGTTCGGCGCACTGCCCAGGCCGGCTTCGTTGGCGAACACGCCACGCTTCACGCCCATGACAATGGCGCTGCCGATCAGGCCGCCGAAGGCCTGGTCCAGACCGAAGGCGCTCTTGATGATGGTCATCAGCATGCCCGGCACATGGTCGAACTGCAGCACGATCACGTAGAGGGTCACGCCGATGTACACCAGGGTTTTCACCGGTACCAACAGGTCGGCGACCTTGGCGATGCGCTTGATCCCGCCGATGAACACCAGGCCCAGCAGCACGGCAAGGCCGATGCCGGTGTAGGTGGTGTCGAGGCCGAACGCGTTGTTCAACGAGTGCGTCACAGCGTGGGCTTGCAGGCCGTTGAAGGCGAAGCCGAACGTCACCAGCAGCAAGAACGCCATCAGCATGCCCAGCCAGCGTTTTTGCAGACCGTGCTGGATGTAATAGGACGGGCCGCCACGGAACTGGCCTTCGGAATCGCAGCGCTTGTAGAGCTGGCCGAGGGAACATTCGAAGAAGCTGCTGGACATGCCGACCAGCGCGGTCACCCACATCCAGAACACGGCACCGGGGCCACCGAGGGTCACGGCAATGCCGACGCCGGCGATGTTGCCCGCACCGACGCGGCCGGCAAGGCTGAGCATCAGGGCCTGGAACGAACTGAGTTGCCCGGCGCTGCTTTTGAGGCTGTCGCGGAACACCGCGAACATGTGGAAGAAATGACGCAGTTGAACGAAACGCGAGCGGATCGTGAAGTAGCTACCGAGCCCGACAATGAGCACGATCAGTACTTTCCCTGAGAGGAAGTCGTTAATGACTTCGAGCATGGATTATTCCTCGCTGTTTTTTGTGTAGGCAAATGCTGGCCGGGTAAACACATCGAGTTACACCCGCTGGCGCACGGCACAACAGGCGGGTCAACGTTCGTCCCGGTTTCATATCGCGGGTTTGTTATTAGTTCGGGTTTCGCATGGGTTGAGGCCTCGCTACCGACGACCGCTCACACGAAGAGGGGCGGCACTATACCGATGACGGTGCCGTCCGTCTGCATGGTTGTGGTACGTGTCGTATCACGAAACCTTTGAAACACCTGACGTTATCGGCGTCGGGCTCCTGTAGGAGCGAGCTCGCTCGCGAAAAACTCAAGGGCGCCGTTGGCCATCAGGTTTACGCGTTATCGTTAAACATCTTTCGCGAGCAAGCTCGCTCCTACAAAACAGTTAAAAAAAAGGGCCTGGAGATTGATCTCCAGGCCCTCAAAAGGTGAGAGGTGTCTAGTCCCTCGACCTGGTGAGCGGTGCTACAAATAACGCGTCGGGTTATGCCTTCAGAGGCACCAGGCGCGGAGCAATCATGTTTTCCGGGCGCAGGATGTCGGCGAGCATGGCTTCGTCGAGCAGACCTTCTTCACGCACCAGTTCCAGCACGCCGCGGCCGCTTTCAAGGGCGAGGGCGGCGATGCGGGTGGCATTTTTGTAGCCGATGTACGGGTTCAGCGCAGTGACCAGGCCGATCGAGTGCTCGACCAGTTCACGGCAGCGTGCTTCGTTGGCGGTGATGCCGACGATGCAGTGCTCGCGCAGCATGTCCATGGCGCGTTGCAGCAGGCGGATCGAGTCGAAGATCTTGAAGGCGATCAGCGGCTCCATCACGTTCAGTTGCAACTGGCCGCCTTCGGCCGCGATGGTCAGCGCCAGGTCGTTACCGATGATCTGGAACGCCACCTGGTTGACCGCTTCCGGAATAACCGGGTTGACCTTGCCTGGCATGATCGAACTGCCTGGCTGACGTGCCGGCAGGTTGATCTCGTTGATGCCGGTACGTGGGCCGCTGGACAGCAGGCGCAGGTCGTTGCAAATCTTCGACAGCTTGACCGCGGTACGCTTGAGCATGCCGGAGAACAGCACGAAAGCGCCCATGTCGGAAGTGGCTTCGATCAGGTCGGCGGCCGGTACCAGCGGTTGACCGCTGATCACTGCCAGGCGCTGAACAGCCAGAGCCTGATAACGCGGGTCGGCGTTGATACCGGTACCGATCGCGGTGCCGCCCAGGTTCACTTCAGTCAGCAGTTCCGGGGCCAGCGTCTTCAGACGGGCCAGGTCTTCGCCCATAGTGGTGGCGAACGCACGGAATTCCTGACCCAGGGTCATCGGCACGGCGTCTTGCAGTTGGGTACGACCCATCTTCAGGACGTGGTTGAATTCTTCACCCTTGGCTGCGAATGCCTGAATCAGGCTGTCGAGGCTGGCGAGCAGGGCGTCGTGACCCAGCAACAGACCCAGACGGATCGCCGTTGGATACGCGTCGTTGGTCGACTGCGCCATGTTCACGTCGTCGTTCGGGTGCAGGTACTGGTATTCGCCTTTCTGGTGACCCATGGCCTCCAGTGCGATGTTGGCGATGACTTCGTTGGCATTCATGTTGGTCGAAGTGCCAGCGCCGCCTTGAATCATGTCCACCACGAACTCTTCGTGGAAGTCGCCGCGGATCAAACGTGCACAGGCTTCGCTGATGGCAGCGTGCTTGGCTTCGCTCAGGTGACCCAGTTCACGGTTGGCGTCAGCAGCGGCCTGTTTGACCATGGCCAGGCCGACAACCAGTTTCGGGTAGTGCGAAATCGGAACGCCCGAGAGGCGGAAGTTATTCACCGCTCGCAGGGTCTGGATACCGTAATACGCTTGAGCGGGTACTTCGAGAGCGCCAAGCAGGTCGTTTTCTGTGCGGAATGATGCAGCGGAGGACATGATAGAAATCATCTCAATATGGACCCGGTCTGTGCCGGAACGCTGTGAATGCTAGGCTTGTGCAGAATTTTGGGCCAATGCTGTTAAACACTAGCCTATGCACATTCGGCATAATGCCCGTGTGACGCCGTGTTGTCGGCAGGCGTATGACCTAAATTGGTGCATCTCCGGGAGGGCGTGATGAATCTGGAAAGCAAATGGCTGGAGGACTTTAGTGCCCTGGCCGCCACCCGCAGTTTCTCTCAGGCAGCCGAGCGGCGTTTCGTGACGCAACCGGCATTCAGTCGGCGAATCCGTAGCCTTGAGGCCGCGCTCGGTCTGACTCTGGTCAACCGTTCCCGAACGCCGGTGGAACTGACGGCAGCAGGGCAATTGTTTCTGGTTACCGCGCGCACCGTGGTCGAGCAACTGGGCGAAGTGCTGCGCCATCTGCATCACCTGGAAGGTGGGCAGGGCGAAGTGATGCAGGTCGCGGCGGCGCATTCCCTGGCGCTTGGTTTCTTTCCGCGCTGGATCGCGCAATTGCGCAACGAAGGCTTGAACATCGCCACGCGGCTGGTGGCAACCAACGTCGGCGACGCCGTGCATGCGTTGCGCGAAGGCGGTTGCGATCTGATGCTGGCGTTCTACGACCCGGACGCCGCGATGCAGATGGACCCGGAAATCTTCCCCTCGCTGCACCTTGGCCACACCGAGATGCTGCCGGTGTGTGCCGCCGACGCCAATGGCAAACCGCTGTTCGATCTGGAAGGCGAAGGCAGCGTGCCGTTGCTGGCGTACAGCGCCGGGGCCTTTCTCGGGCGTTCGGTGAACTTGCTGCTGCGTCAACGAGCGCTGCGCTTCACCACGATCTACGAAACCGCCATGGCCGACAGCCTGAAAAGCATGGCCCTGGAGGGCCTGGGCATCGCCTGGGTGCCGCAACTGAGTGTGCGCGCCGAACTGGCGCGCGGTGAACTGGTGGTCTGCGGCGGGCCGCAGTGGCATGTGCCGCTGGAGATTCGTCTGTACCGCTGTGCGCTGGTGCGCAAGGCCAACGTGCGATTGTTGTGGCGCAAGTTGGAGGGTGGGGCGGCCGGCTCGGCTTCATGAGACTGTTTGTGGTAACTACCGCACGGCAGACTGAACTTATGAAAAGCGATTTAGATATTCGCGAATATTTTTCCTGTTCTTGTCGCTGAAGCGGTAAACGTTTCCACGAGCAAGAGAAAACTCATCGACAAGCATGATTGTGTCGTGCCACCAGCCGTCATAGACAACTTCACTGTCTTCGTGGGTCGCGCCAAACATATGGCCTATTTCATGTGCGGGCGTTCGGTAAGAGCCGATCGACGCGATTGCGCAATGACCTTCGATCATGGCAAATCCGCCTGTCCACCCGAGAACGCCGCCGAGCTGTTCGTTGATGTTGTTTCGGGTCAGCAAGAGAAACTTGGTGATATTCGCTTCATCACGGTCCCTGTATAAAATTTTTGAATACAAGTCGTGTAACAGATCTCTCCAGCCTTGCAATGCGGCCGCATTATTCTCATTCCTGTAGTTATATCCGGCCATATTTGGAGCTTCGTCATGGTGGTACATTAAAATCAGGACTTCACGTCCCGAGATGAGTTTGAGTTCGGTTTTAAGCCACGCAAAATAATCGGCGTATAATTTGTTTTTTTGATAACCCTGTAGGTCGCTGTGAATGATGACCATTATGGCGATGGTTTTTTCATATCTGTTGAACTCCCTATTTAATTTAAAGTTTCCTACCGTTTGAGGCTAAATTTTTCACAGATTTTTAACCGCTTATAGTTTGTTTTTTAATATTTATAATCTCAATAATCCGGCAACTAATGATGATAAAAGTCGCGAAATTCATTGAAGTAAGAAATCAAGCACTTCGTGACATGCCGGAATCTAATGCTTGACTTGATAGTCAAGAAGCATGGATTTCTCGATGGCATGACAGATGGTCGCAACAGGGGCTGTTTATCTGCCTCATTGAGGTATACTGCGCGGCCTTCGGCCGGTTACGACCGGCCATAATTCGTACAATCAAGCCACGCATTCTGCGTGGCTTGTTGTTTTTTGATGCGCCTGCGGGCGCCCAGAGAGAAGAGGCACGACGATGAGTGCACTGGTTGGCGTGATCATGGGCTCCAAGTCCGATTGGTCCACCCTTAGCCACACCGCCGATATGCTGGAAAAGCTCGGCATCCCCTACGAGGTGAAAGTGGTTTCTGCCCACCGCACCCCGGACCTGCTGTTTCAGTACGCCGAAGAGGCCGAAGCACGGGGCATCGAGGTGATCATCGCCGGTGCCGGTGGCGCGGCTCACTTGCCAGGCATGTGTGCGGCCAAGACCCACTTGCCGGTGTTGGGCGTACCCGTGCAGTCCGCCATGCTTTCGGGCGTTGATTCGCTGCTCTCCATTGTGCAGATGCCAGCAGGCATTCCGGTTGCCACTCTGGCCATCGGCAAGGCGGGTGCGATCAACGCAGCGCTGTTGTCGGCGAGTATCCTGGGCGCCAAGCACCCGCAGTTCCACGCGGTGCTGAAAACTTTCCGTGCTGAGCAGACAGACAGCGTCCTGGACAATCCAGACCCACGCATCGCCTGAGGTTGTTGACGATGAAGATCGGTGTAATCGGTGGCGGCCAACTGGGTCGCATGTTGGCGCTGGCGGGCACTCCGCTGGGCATGAACTTCGCTTTTCTGGACCCTGCGCCGGATGCCTGCGCAGCCGCGTTGGGCGAACACCTGCGAGCCGATTACGGCGATCAGGATCACCTGCGTCAGCTGGCCGATGAAGTCGATCTGGTGACCTTCGAGTTCGAAAGCGTTCCGGCCGAGACCGTGGCTTTCCTTTCGCAATTCGTCCCGGTCTACCCGAGCGCTGAAGCCCTGCGCATCGCCCGCGATCGCTGGTTCGAGAAGAGCATGTTCAAGGATCTGGGGATTCCTACCCCGGCGTTCGCCGACATCCAGTCCCAGGCCGACCTGGACGCCGCCGTGGCTTCCATCGGTCTGCCGGCGGTGCTGAAAACCCGTACTTTGGGTTACGACGGCAAGGGCCAGAAAGTCCTGCGCACCCCTGAAGATGTGGTTGGCACCTTCGCCGAACTGGGCAGCGTGGCCTGTCTGCTGGAAGGCTTCGTGCCGTTCACCGGTGAAGTCTCGCTGATCGCCGTGCGCGCCCGTGACGGTGAAACCCGCTTCTATCCGCTGGTGCACAACACCCATGACAGCGGCATCCTCAAGCTGTCCGTGGCCAGCACCGATCACCCGTTGCAAGCCCTGGCCGAAGACTACTCCAGCCGTGTGCTCAAGCAGCTGGATTATGTTGGCGTGATGGCGTTCGAGTTCTTTGAAGTCGACGGTGGCCTCAAGGCCAACGAAATCGCCCCGCGCGTGCACAACTCCGGGCACTGGACCACCGAGGGCGCTGAGTGCAGCCAGTTCGAAAACCACCTGCGGGCCGTCGCCGGTCTGCCGTTGGGTTCGACGGCCAAGGTCGGCGAAAGCGCGATGCTCAACTTCATCGGCAAAGTGCCGGACACCGAGAAGGTCTTGGCTATCGCCGATTGCCATCTGCATCACTATGGCAAGGCCTTCAAGGTCGGCCGCAAGGTCGGTCACGCCAACCTGCGTTGTGCGGATCGCGAAACGCTGACTGCGCAGATCCTCAAGGTCGAAGCGCTGATCGCCGAATAGTTTCATGTGGCAGCGGCGGAACCATTCAGGGACCGCCGTTCTCTCATGGCAGGATGCTGAAGTCTGACTAGGCTTTGGCTGGGTGTCCTGTATCAATCAGAGGGAAATGCCATGGGAATTATCGGAACCATCTTTATCGGCTTGATCGTCGGCCTGCTGGCGCGGTTTCTGAAACCGGGTGATGACAGCATGGGTTGGATCATGACCATCCTGCTCGGTATTGGCGGTTCGCTGGCGGCGACTTATGGCGGCCAGGCTCTGGGCATTTATCAGGCTGGCCAAGGTGCAGGCTTTATCGGTGCGTTGGTTGGCGCGGTCATCCTGCTGGTGATCTACGGCCTGGTCAAAAAGAACTGAGCCAAGCGACAAAGTCCTCTCGGCGGCACAAGCCGGGAGGGCTAGAATGCTCGGCGTTTCCTGTTCTTCCCTTTGGCGAGCACCTTCATGCGCTGTCTTTTGTTGACTCTTGTTTTACTGGGTTCGGGCCTTGCCCATGCCGGCGAACTGCCGGAAACCGACTGGCTTGAATTGATGCCCAAGTCGGACCAGAAGGCCCTCGAGGCCATGCCTGAAATCGACCACAACTCCCCTGAAGCCAATGGCACTTTCACCGACAAAGGTGGGATGAAGCAGGCCAAAGGCTTGCCGGCGGTGATGTACTCGACCAAGACCGTTGCGTCGATGAACGACAAGAACATCCGCATCGGTGGTTATCCGGTGCCGCTGGAGTCCGATGCCAAGGGCCGCAGTACGCTGTTCTTCCTGGTGCCGTACCCGGGCGCGTGCATCCATGTGCCACCTCCGCCGCCCAACCAGCTGGTGCTGGTGCGCTATCCAAAGGGCCTGAAGCTGAACGATATCTACACGCCGCTGTGGGTCACCGGCACGCTGAAAGTCGAGAAGGTCAGCAATGACCTGGCCGATGCGGCGTATGCGCTGGATGCGCAGAAGGTGCGGGTGGTGGAAGAGTCGGATCTGTAACAACTGCACCAAACCCCTGTAGGAGCGAGCTTGCTCGCGATGGAGGCTAACGATAACGCGTGTTATCTGGATACGCGTTGTCCTCACGTTTTTCGCGAGCAAGCTCGCTCCTACAGGGGGTTATGGCGCTGATTAGAGCGGCTTGCTACCGACGCTCACGCCTAGCGTATGGCTGGCCCCTGGTTTCAGATTCACCACATCGCCCATCACGTTCGCCGTCTCGATGCACAGCATGCGCTGCCAGCCGTCGTCGGCCATGTCGCTGAACGCGGCGGCGCGGTCGATCCACGGGTTCCAGATCACCGTCGTGCGAGAGCCGGTGCTGGTCAGTACGATGCGTCGCTCCCAGGCAGGATCGACGATGCTCAACTGCGGCGGGGTGTCGAGGTAGATGCGATCGGTCTCGCCGGTAAAACGCAGATCACCGGTCTGGGGGACGGTTTTCCAGTTGTCCAGGGTTTCGATGTAGTTGAGGCCGTCCACGCCTTCGACATGCACGTCGCGCACATCGCTGACGGCAAAGTAACTGTGCAGAGCCTGGCTGATGCTGACGGTATCAGTGCCCCGGTTGTGGCTGGTCAGCTGGATGTGCAATTGCTCGTCGAGGCGAATGCTCAGCGTCAAATCCACTTGGTGCGGCCAGCCGGGAAAGCCGCCTTCGGGGTAGGGCAGGACGAATTCGACTTTCAGGCTTTCGCCTTCGGCTTCTATGCCGCCCAACTCCCAATCCATCGCTCGCACGAAGCCGTGAGCCGACGGCGCTTCATTGCTGGTGCGCATCGCCTGAACGCTTTGCGGGTTGCGCGCAAAGTTGCCGAACCACGGCCAGCACACCGGCACGCCGGCACGGATGCTCTTGCCGGTCTTGAACACGGCCTCGTCGTTGAGCCAGATCAGCGGCGGCTGGCCGGCCAATTGATAGCTGAGGATGTGTGCGCCTTGCTGGGCCACCAGTAATTCGGCCTGACCGTGGCGGATGCGCCAGCAGTTCAGTTCATTCAGTTTTACGGCTTCAACATTGGGCGTGCTCATGGGACAGCTCTCGATCAGTAACGTGGACGACTATCGACCGCAAAACGGCTGCCAGGTTTAGCGAGCCCGAGGCGGAACCGAACGGGTGCGACCGCTGCCGTCGATGGCAACGAACACAAACACCGCTTCGGTTACTTTACGCCACTCGCTGGACAGCGGATCGTCGCTCCAGACCTCGACCATCATCTTGATCGAGCTGCGGCCGATTTCCAGGGCCTGGGTATAAAAGGAGAGCTGCGCG
Organism: Pseudomonas sp. GV085; assembly: GCF_003050925.1. Lineage (GTDB taxonomy): Bacteria > Pseudomonadota > Gammaproteobacteria > Pseudomonadales > Pseudomonadaceae > Aquipseudomonas. The sequence continues at coordinate 194,673 of NZ_QAOV01000012.1, forward strand.
CCCACCGCCACCGGAACCAGAAAGGCCATGCGGTCGATCGCGACGGTGGCAACGCGTCCGCCAGCGACCTTGCTGGCCATAGCGGTGCCCGCCAAATCCATCTGCGCCACCAGCCAGCCGCCGAAAATATCGCCGAAGCCGTTGGTTTCGCGAGGAAGCGCGGTGATTTGCAGGGCCAGGTCGCCTTGCGGGATCGGATCTTCTTGTTCGAGCTCTATCATTCCGGGGGTGCCTCTGACCCGTGACTCTTCGTTGGTATTGCTGGTGGTAGCCGTCTTCGGGAAAAACGATTCAGCACCGAACATACTACGTTCGTCACGTTTTCCATAAGGCGCCTAAAGGGAAACTCTGCGAAATCGCCTATGAACCTGACAGGCGTTTTCGCACAGCAACCCCTGAAAAACCGGAGCAAGACTGCGAGTATATCGGTCGGTAGACTCCGCGACGACCGTCCGGTTCTCATTTTGACCGTCAAAAATGCACCTCTATGTGCTTTTTCGAACAATTTGCTATCGTGCCGGACCTGCCCAAACCTCCGCCAGCGTCGTTGAGGTTGCAGATCCGACTATAAGAGAAGCCCTTGCCATGACAACAGCGCCCTCGAGCATCGCGCAGCCAGACCAACCCGCCCGCCCGCTGACCCGCAACGACTACAAGACTCTATCGCTGTCTGCCCTGGGCGGCGCGCTGGAGTTCTACGACTTCATCATCTTCGTGTTCTTCGCCACTGTGGTGGGCAAGCTGTTCTTCCCGGCGGACATGCCCGAGTGGCTACGCCTGATGCAGACCTTCGGCATCTTCGCCGCTGGGTACCTGGCACGGCCACTGGGTGGCATCGTGATGGCGCACTTCGGCGACCTGCTGGGTCGCAAGAAAATGTTCACGCTGAGCATTTTCATGATGGCCGTCCCGACCTTGATCATGGGTTTGCTGCCGACTTATGCGCAGATCGGCATGTGGGCACCGATCCTGTTGCTGTTGATGCGGGTGATCCAGGGCGCGGCCATTGGCGGTGAAGTGCCGGGGGCGTGGGTCTTCGTTTCCGAACACGTTCCGCAACGGCATGTCGGCTACGCCTGCGGCACCCTGACCAGCGGTCTGACGGCCGGCATTTTGCTCGGCTCGCTGGTCGCCACGGCGATCAACAGCATCTACACCGCGGTGGAAGTAGCGGATTACGCCTGGCGGATTCCGTTCCTGCTTGGCGGTGTGTTTGGTTTGTTCTCGGTGTACCTGCGTCGCTGGTTGCACGAAACCCCAGTGTTTGCCGAGCTGCAACTGCGCAAGGCCCTGGCCGAAGAGGTGCCGCTGCGGGCGGTGCTGCGTGACCATCGTGGTGCGATCGCCATTTCAATGTTGCTGACCTGGCTGCTGTCTGCCGCCATCGTGGTGCTGATCCTGATGACCCCGACTGTGTTGCAGACGGTCTATCACGTCTCGCCAACCACGTCCCTGCAGGCGAACAGCGTGGCGATCGTATTCCTGAGCTTTGGCTGCATCATTGCCGGCGCACTGGCCGATCGCTTCGGTGCGGGACGAGTCTTCGTGATCGGCTGTACCGCGTTGCTGGCCAGCTCCTGGACCTTCTACCACAGCCTGGCTGACCATCCCGACTGGCTGTTCCCGATGTATGCCCTGACCGGTCTGCTGGTCGGCACCATCGGTGCGGTGCCGTATGTGATGGTCAAGGCCTTCCCGCCAGTGGTGCGTTTCAGCGGTCTGTCGTTCTCGTACAACGTCGCCTACGCGATTTTCGGTGGTCTGACGCCGATGATCGTCAGCCTGTTGCTCAAGGAAAGTGCGATGGGGCCTGCTTACTATGTGGCGGTGCTGTGTGGGGTGGGGATATTGGTGGGTGCCTGGTTGTGGAAGAAGGGTCGGTAATTATCGGCTGCGATCTTGGCGGTCTGCGCAATTCCAACATCTACGGTTACAGCTGAAAGGTCAGTCTCCTGATCGGGATAATGGCCTTTCATCCAATTGTCATATTTCAGCCATAGAGTGTTCACACGGCCTGCTGATACTTGGCCCCGAATAACACACCCTATCTGCTAGGAGTAAGGCATGAAACTGAAGCGTTTGATGGCGGCAATGACTTTTGTCGCTGCTGGCGTTGCGACTGCCAACGCGGTTGCCGCTGTTGACCCTGCTATCCCGAGCTACACCAAGACCACTGGTGTGTCGGGCAACCTGTCCAGCGTTGGTTCCGACACCCTGGCCAACCTCATGACCCTCTGGGCCGAGAACTACAAAAAAGAATACCCGAACGTAAACATCCAGATTCAGGCCGCTGGTTCCGCCACTGCGCCACCTGCGCTGACTGAAGGCACCTCCAACCTGGGCCCGATGAGCCGCAAGATGAAGGACACCGAACTGGCTGCCTTCGAGCAGAAGTACGGCTACAAGCCAACCGCTATCCCGGTTGCCGTGGACGCCCTGGCTGTATTCGTACACAAGGACAACCCGATCCAGCACCTGACCATGGAACAAGTTGACGCGATCTTCTCGTCCACTCGTCTGTGCGGCGCTAAAGCCGACGTGAAAACCTGGGGCGATCTGGGCGTGACCGGCGACCTGGCCAACAAGCCGGTTCAACTGTTCGGTCGTAACTCGGTATCGGGCACCTACGGCTACTTCAAGGAAGAAGCCCTGTGCAAAGGCGACTACAAGCCTAACGTGAACGAACAACCAGGTTCGGCTTCGGTCGTGCAGTCGATCAGCTCCTCGCTGAACGGCATCGGTTACTCGGGCATCGGCTACAAGACCGCTAGTGTGAAAACTGTAGCTCTGGCCAAGAAAGGCACCACCGAGTTCATCGAAGACACCGAAGAAAACGCCCTGAACGGCAAGTACCCGCTGTCCCGCTTCCTGTACGTGTACGTCAACAAAGCCCCGAACAAGCCTCTGGCCCCGCTGGAAGCCGAGTTCGTGAAACTGGTCCTGTCGAAACAGGGCCAGGAAGTTGTAGTGAAAGACGGTTACATCCCACTGCCGGCCAAAGTAGCTGCCAAAGCTCTGGCTGATCTGGGTCTGGCGGAAGGCGGCGCTGAAGTCGCAAAAAAGTAACAAATTGAGTCTAGAGTGAATCCCTCTGGACTCAAATGGGGGCGGCAGGAGCCGCCCCCATACACCTCTAATTTTCTATCCGCTGCTGGTTACTGCTAGCGGCGGATTTGTTGCGTCACTGCATTGTCATCTTTCTGTCATACAGGATCGCTAGGGTGTGCGCATGAATGATCTGGCCAATTCCAACATGACTACTAATCCCCCCAAGCGAATTGACTTCAATACGCCTGAGCTGCAACGCAAGCGCCGCATTCGCGCGCTCAAGGATCGCCTGACCCGCTGGTACGTCCTCGTGGGCGGCCTCGCTGTGCTGGGCGCGATCACCTTGATCTTCTTCTTCCTTGCCTACGTCGTCGCGCCCCTGTTCCAGGGTGCCAGCCTGACTGCCAAGGACGCCATTACGCCAGCCTGGATGCAAGACGCCGGCAAGCCGCTGATGATCTCCCTGGAAGAGCAGAACCAGGTGGCGATGCGGGTTTCCGACAAGGGCCAGGCATTGTTCTTCGACATCGACAGTGGCGCTGAATTGAAGCGCGTCGATCTGTTGATCCCGGCCGGCACCACCGTGACCTCCATTGGAGAAGATCAGCCAGGTCATCCGCTGGTGGCCGTGGGTCTGTCCAACGGTCAGGCTCTGGTGTTCCGTCACACCTATAAAGTCAGCTATCCGGAAGGCAAGAAAACCATCACCCCGGCCGTCGAGTACCCGTATGGCGAAGCGCCAATCGCGGTGAACGAAGCCGGCGGTGCACTGGAGCACGTCAGCCTCAACGCCAACGACTCGACCCTGATGCTGGTTGGCGCCACCGGTTCGCAACTCAATGTTCTGTCGCTGACCAGCGAAGAGAACATGATGACCGGCGAAGTCACCAACGAGCAAAAGCGTATCGATCTGCCGCAAATGACCGAGCCGGTGAAGAACATCTTCGTCGACCCGCGTCAGCAGTGGTTGTACGTGGTCAACGGGCGCGCCCAGGCCGACGTGTTCAGCTTGCGCGACAAGAGCCTCAATGGTCGCTACAAACTGCTTGAAGACGGTGAAGCGCAAGTCACCGCCAGCACCCAGCTGGTGGGTGGTATCTCGCTGATCATCGGTGACTCCAAAGGTGGCCTGGCCCAGTGGTTCATGGCACGCGACCCCGATGGCGAGCAACGCCTGAAGCAGATCCGCACCTTCCAGATGGGCACCACGCCGATCGTTGAAATCACTGCCGAAGAACGCCGCAAGGGCTTCATTGCCCTCGACGCTTCCGGCAAACTCGGCGTGTTCCACAGCACTGCTCACCGCACCTTGCTGGTGGAGCCAGTCGCTGAAGGCCAAGGCGTTTTCGGTCTGTCGCCTCGCGCCAACCGCGTGATCGTGGAAGCCGGCGGCAAGTTGCACCCGCTGCTGCTCGACAACCCGCACCCGGAAGTATCGTGGAGCGCACTGTGGAGCAAGGTCTGGTACGAGAACTACGACGAGCCTAAGTACGTCTGGCAATCGACCGCTGCCAACACTGACTTCGAACCCAAACTGAGCCTGTCGCCGCTGACCTTCGGTACCCTGAAAGCCGCGTTCTACGCCATGCTGCTGGCCGCTCCACTGGCCGTTGCCGCTGCGATCTACACTGCGTACTTCATGGCCCCGGGCATGCGCCGCAAGGTCAAGCCGGTGATCGAGCTGATGGAAGCGATGCCGACGGTGATCCTCGGTTTCTTCGCCGGCCTGTTCCTCGCGCCCTATGTGGAAGGGCACTTACCGGGCATCTTCAGCCTGCTGATGCTGCTGCCGATCGGCATTCTGGTCGCCGGTTTCACCTTCAGCCGCCTGCCTGAGTCGATTCGCCTGAAAGTCCCGGATGGCTGGGAAAGTGCGCTGCTGATTCCAGTGATCCTGTTTGTGGGCTGGTTGTCGCTGTACATGAGTCCGTTCATGGAGAACTGGTTCTTCGGCGGCGACATGCGCATGTGGATCTCCCACGACCTGGGTATCACCTACGACCAGCGCAACGCCCTGGTAGTCGGTTTGGCCATGGGCTTCGCGGTCATCCCGAACATCTACTCCATCGCCGAAGACGCCGTGTTCAGCGTGCCTCGCGGCCTGACTCTGGGCTCCCTGGCCCTCGGTGCCACGCCGTGGCAGACCATGACCCGCGTGGTGATCCTCACTGCCAGCCCGGGCATCTTCTCGGCGCTGATGATCGGCATGGGCCGTGCGGTCGGTGAAACCATGATCGTGTTGATGGCCACCGGTAACACCCCGGTCATGGAAATGAACCTGTTCGAAGGCCTGCGCACCCTGGCGGCCAACGTCGCGGTGGAAATGCCCGAATCGGAAGTCGGCGGCAGCCACTACCGCGTGCTGTTCCTCTCGGCGCTGGTGCTGCTGTTGTTCACCTTCGTCATGAACACCCTCGCGGAACTGATTCGTCAGCGTCTGCGCAAGAAATACTCGTCGCTTTAAGAAAGGTAGAAGTCTGTGAAACAGAACTCCCTGAAAGGATGGTTCAAGAGCGGCGCCCCCGGCGTCTGGATCAGCGGTGGCGCGGTGTCCATCGCGGTCATCATGACCATTGGCCTGCTGGCAGTGATTGCCGTGCGCGGTCTGGGTCACTTCTGGCCGGCGGATCTGGTGCATGCCAGTTACGACGTACCGGGCCAGGCCAATCACCTGGTGATCGGCGAAATCGTACAGAAGGAAGAAGTGCCACGTGCCCGTCTGAAGAGCGCCGGCCTGCCGGTGCCTGACGAAGGCCCTGAGTTCATGACCCGCGAGCTGATCAAGGTCGGCAACCGTGACCTGAACGGCAACGACTTCACCTGGATCGTGGGCGAGTGGCTGACCAACCAGACGACGCCGCCGGAGCTGATGGCCATCGAGCGTCGTGAGTGGGGCAACTTCTACGGTTACCTGGTCAACGTCAAACAGGATGGCAAAGTCGTCGCTGAAGGCGAAGCGGCATGGCCTGAGTTGCAGGCCCGTGTCGACCGCGTGAACAAGCTGGCTGCACAGCTCAAGAACCTGGAGAAAACCGACATCGGCGCGATCAACGCCGGTCTCGAGCGCATCCGCTTGCACGGTCGCAAGCTTGAGCTGGACGGCAAACTCGACGCCACCGCACAAGCGGACATGGAATCCGAACGCGCCGAACTCAATGCTCGCTATCAGGATGTCGAAGCGCGCCTGAGCGACTTGCACGCGCAGTTCAACCGCGACAGCCTGACCGCCCGCGATGCGAACGGTAAGGAAATCGAAATCGGCATCGGCAAAGTGGTTCACGCTTATCAGCCGAACGCCATGAGCACGACCACCAAGATCGGTTTCTACTTCAGCAAGGTCTGGGAGTTCCTGAGCGACGACCCGCGTGAAGCGAACACCGAAGGCGGGATCTTTCCGGCCATCTTCGGCACCGTGATGATGACCCTGATCATGGCGATGATCGTGACCCCGTTCGGCGTACTGGCGGCGGTGTACCTGCGTGAATACGCCAAGCAGAACGCACTGACCCGGATTATCCGCATCGCGGTGAACAACCTGGCGGGCGTTCCGGCTATCGTTTACGGCGTGTTCGGCCTGGGTTTCTTCGTCTACGTGCTGGGTGGCTCGCTCGACCGTCTGTTCTTCCCGGAAGCCTTGCCGGCGCCGACCTTCGGCACACCGGGCCTGCTCTGGGCCTCGCTGACCCTGGCGCTGCTGGCAGTGCCGGTGGTGATCGTGGCCACGGAAGAGGGCCTGGCGCGGATTCCTCGCACCGTACGTGAAGGCTCGTTGGCCCTCGGTGCGACCAAGGCGGAAACCTTGTGGAAGATCGTGCTGCCGATGGCCAGCCCGGCCATGATGACCGGCATGATCCTCGCCGTGGCCCGCGCCGCGGGTGAAGTGGCGCCGCTGATGCTGGTGGGTGTGGTGAAACTGGCGCCGTCGCTGCCGGTGGACGGTAACTACCCGTACCTGCACCTGGACCAGAAGATCATGCACCTGGGCTTCCACATCTATGACGTCGGCTTCCAGAGCCCGAACGTCGAAGCCGCACGACCGCTGGTGTACGCCACGGCGCTGCTGCTGGTGCTGGTGATCGCCACGCTGAACCTGTCGGCGGTGTACATCCGTAACCACCTGCGCGAGAAGTACAAGGCGCTGGATAGCTGATAACCCTGTAGGAGCGAACTTGCTCGCGAGGAAGGTACATCCGACACATTTTTTGTGTCTGAACGACCATCGCGAGCAAGCTCGCTCCTACAGAAAGAATTGTGTAACCGCAGGCCAAGGCCAGCGGAAAACGAACCGAATTTGTTAGCACAGGGAGCCTCCCATGCAGCACGAAGCACATACCCACGGCATCAACATGTCGGCGCTGGGTCGCGACAAGCAGAGCCTGAACCTCGAGCAGGAAACCGTGGCTATCGAAGTGCCGGGCCTGAGCCTGTTCTACGGCGAAAAACAAGCGCTGTACGACGTCAGCATGAACATCCCGAAACAGCGCGTGACCGCCTTCATCGGCCCGTCCGGCTGTGGCAAGTCGACGCTGCTGCGGACCTTCAATCGCATGAACGACCTGGTTGACGGCTGCCGCGTTGAAGGCGAGATCAACCTGTACGGCAACAACATCTACCGCAAGGGCGAAGACGTGGCCGAACTGCGTCGTCGCGTCGGCATGGTGTTCCAGAAGCCGAACCCGTTCCCGAAAACCATCTACGAAAATGTGGTTTACGGCCTGCGCATCCAGGGCATCAACAAGAAGCGCGTCCTCGATGAAGCCGTCGAGTGGGCGTTGAAAGGCGCGGCATTGTGGGACGAAGTCAAAGACCGTCTGCACGAGTCGGCACTGGGTCTGTCCGGTGGCCAGCAGCAACGTCTGGTGATCGCCCGCACCATCGCCGTGGAGCCGGAAGTGCTGCTGCTCGACGAACCGTGCTCGGCACTCGACCCGATCTCCACGCTGAAAGTCGAAGAGCTGATCTACGAACTGAAATCCAAGTTCACCATCGTCATCGTGACTCACAACATGCAACAGGCGGCGCGGGTGTCCGACTACACCGCGTTCATGTACATGGGCAAGCTGGTGGAATTCGGTGACACCGATACCCTGTTCACCAATCCGGCGAAGAAGCAGACCGAAGACTACATCACCGGTCGCTACGGCTAGCAGTAGCCACAAGCCGCACGCTTCAAGCGGCAAGTCAGAGCGGTTCGGGTACGACACACATCAGCTTGCAGCTTGTAGCTTGCAGCTCACAGCTTTTGCGGAGCAGACAACATGATTTCTAAGGAAGGCCTTACACACCACATCTCCCAGCAGTTCAACGCCGAACTGGAGGAAGTGCGCAGCCACCTCCTGGCCATGGGCGGACTGGTGGAGAAACAGGTCAACGACGCGGTGACCGCGCTGATCGAGGCCGACTCCGGCCTGGCCCAGCAGGTGCGCGAGATCGACGACCAGATCAACCAGATGGAACGCAACATCGACGAAGAATGCCTGCGCATTCTGGCCCGTCGTCAGCCGGCAGCGTCCGACCTGCGCTTGATCATCAGCATTTCCAAATCGGTGATCGACCTGGAGCGCATCGGTGACGAAGCGACCAAGATCGCCCGTCGCGCCATCCAGCTATGCGAAGAAGGCGAAGCGCCGCGCGGTTACGTCGAGGTGCGCCACATCGGTGACCAGGTGCGCAACATGGTCCGCGATGCACTGGACGCCTTTGCCCGTTTCGACGCCGAGCTGGCGTTGTCGGTGGCGCAGTACGACAAGATCATCGACCGCGAATACAAGACCGCCCTGCGTGAGCTGGCGACCTACATGATGGAAGATCCGCGTTCTATCTCGCGGGTTCTGAGCATTATCTGGGTGCTGCGTTCGCTGGAGCGTATCGGCGATCACGCACGCAATATCTCGGAGCTGGTGATCTACCTGGTGCGCGGCACTGACGTGCGGCACCTGGGTCTCAAGCGCATGAAGGAAGAAGTTGAAGGAACCAGTGGCGAAACCGCTAATGTTCCGGGCAAAACTGACGATAAGTAAGGTTGCCCAAGTAAAGCGCCCGGCCTTTTGGCCGGGCGTTTTTGTTTGCGGCTGACGAAATCGAAAAGCAGCACCCGCGAACGAAAAGTCCGGCGTGACTGAAGGTTTTTGGCAATGTGCCATCAGCAAGGCGGTATGCTGGCCGGGATTTTTTAAAGGGGTGGTGGATGAGTAAGGTCAGTGTGTTGGTCGTGGACGACGCGTCGTTCATTCGTGACCTGGTGAAGAAGTGCCTGCGCAATTATTTCCCGGGCATGCGGATCGAAGACGCGATCAATGGCAGAAAGGCCCAGGCCATGCTGGCCAAGGAAGCATTCGACCTGGTCCTGTGCGACTGGGAGATGCCGGAAATGTCCGGCCTGGAACTGCTGACCTGGTGTCGTGAGCAAGACAACCTCAAAACCATGCCCTTCGTGATGGTGACCAGCCGTGGCGACAAGGAGAACGTTGTCCAGGCGATCCAGGCCGGGGTGTCCGGTTACGTCAGCAAGCCGTTCACCAACGAGCAACTGATCACCAAGGTCAAGCAGGCGCTGCACAAGGTTGGCAAACTCGACGCCTTGATCAACGTAGCCGCGACCAAAACAAGCTCGGCATTCGGTAACGACTCCCTCGCTGCCTTGACCGGTGGCAAGGCACCCGTCGCCACGCCAACAGCCGCACCTGCACCGTCCAAAGGCCTGCTCAACAACCCGCCGGTCAAGACGCCTGCGGCTTCTTCGGCACCTGCCAGCGGCCGTGGCCAGGGTCAACTGCGTTTGCCGAACGGCATCCAGCAATGTGTGATCAAGGCCTTGAGCCTCAAGGAAGCCCTGCTGGTGGTGAAGCGCTCCGAGACCCTGCCGCAGATCCTCGACAGCGCCGTGCTGGACCTGGAGCAGGGCGATAACGCCGAAGTCGCCCGCCTCAACGGCTATCTGCACGCCGTCGTCGCCCACGAACCGAAGCCCGACAGCGACTGGCTGCAACTGACCTTCCGCTTTGTCGATCAGGATGCGCAGAAGCTCGATTACATTTCGCGCCTGATTGCGCGGGGTACGGCGCAGAAGCATTTCATTCCTGGCGCGTGATCTTGTCTCTTTGAAACATCTGCCGACTACCCGGGTCCATTGCAGCTGCTAGGCTCAATCCCAGGCCTCACTCGACAGAATCCTTGCTCATGTTCACGCGCCTGCTGTTTTTATGTGGCCTGTTCATGGTCGCCACCTCGGCCATGGCCATGACCATCTACAAGTCCAAAGACGCTTATGGCGTGGTTTCCTACAGCGACCGCCCCAGCAAAGGCGCCCACGTGTTCGTTTTTCGCGATGGCATGGTCGAGCACCTTGAGCGCCAGGTGCGCCTCATCATCACGAAGAAGAACGGCGTGCACAGCGTGTACGTGCGCAATGATCTGTATGCGCCGGTAGAGGTCGAATTGAGTTTTGCCGGGGTAAAGAACGCCAGCGGTGTGCCGGGCGGGACGATTCGGCGCGTGATACCGCTACGCAGCAGCGTTCGCCTGGCGCAGCTCACGGCGGCTAAAGGTGGAAGGTCCCTCGCGTACGTCCCGAAGTTCAAATACTCCCTGGGCGACCCCTCAGGGCCCATGGTGGGCTATCGGTACCCCTTGCCCTGGCGTGGCGGGCCATTCCGGATCAGCCAGGGCGCCAATGGGCCCTACAGCCACTTCGGGCCCAAGAGCCGATATGCCATAGACATCGCAATGCCTGAGGGCACGCCGATCATTGCCGCGCGAGGCGGAGTGGTGGTGAAAACCGAAAATCGCCAGAGCGGGCGCGGCACTGATGCATCCGGCAATTTCGTGCGGGTGCTGCACGATGACGGGACCATGGGCGTTTACCTGCACCTGAAGAAAGGCTCGGTCTGCGTTCGGGAAGGTCAGCGGGTACAGGTGGGCAGTGCCTTGGCGCTGTCGGGCAACACTGGCAACAGTACCGGGCCGCATTTGCACTTCGTGGTGCAGCGCAATACCGGGCTGGGGCTGGTATCGATTCCGTACCAATTCAATCAACCGGTCGGCGCGCTGCCCAACTTTGCGTTGGGCAAGCAGTGATGAGGTGTCTGAACTGACGCTTTCGCTGGCAAGCCAGCTCCTACAGGAACTGCGCATATCTGTAGGAGCTGGCTTGCCAGCGAAGGCATCAACGCGGTTCAGGCTGGGATGCCTCAATCCAGCATCAACACCTTGGCCAGAACGATCTTCGGCCCTTTCATCTTCTTGATGATGATCCGCAGGCCTTCGACTTCCAGCACTTCTTCCTCTTCCGGAACGCGCTTGAGGCTTTCGTAGACCAGCCCGGCAAGGGTTTCGGCTTCGACGTGGTCGAGGTCGATGCCCAGCAGTCGTTCAACCTTGAACAGCGGCGTATCGCCCCGCACCAGCAGCTTGCCCGGCTGATACGCGAGGATCCCGCGTTCGGCCTTGCGGTGTTCGTCCTGGATGTCGCCGACCAGCACTTCCAGCACGTCTTCCATGGTCAGGTAGCCGATGATGTTGCCGTCGGCCTCTTCGACCACAGCGAAGTGCGAGCCGCCCTTGCGGAACTGCTCCAGCAACTGCGACAGCGGCATGTGCCGCGATACACGCTCCAGCGGGCGGGTCAGTTCGGCCAGGTTGAACGACTCGGGAATGTGGTCCAGCGCCGCCAGTTCCAGCAGCAGATCCTTGATGTGCAGCAGGCCGACGAACTCCTGGCGCTCGCTGTCGTACACCGGGTAGCGGCTGAATTTGTGGCGACGGAACAACGCCAGGATTTCCTTGAGCGGTGCATTGAACTCGAGGGTGACCAGGTCTTCGCGGGAGTTGGCCCAGTCGACCACTTCCAGCTCGCCCATTTCCACTGCTGACGCCAGAACGCGCATGCCTTGGTCGCTCGGATCCTGACCACGGCTGGAGTGCAGGATCAGTTTCAGTTCTTCGCGGCTGTAATGGTGTTCGTGGTGCGGGCCGGGCTCACCTTGGCCAGCGATGCGCAGGATCTGGTTGGCGCTGGCGTTGAGCAGGTAGATGGCCGGGTACATGGTCCAGTAGAACAGGTACAGCGGCACGGCGGTCCACAGCGACAGCAATTCGGGTTTGCGGATCGCCCAGGATTTCGGGGCCAGCTCGCCGACCACGATGTGCAGGTAGGAAATGATGAAGAAGGCGGAGAAGAACGAAACCGCCTTGACCACTTCAGCGGAATCTACGCCCACAGCACTCAGCACAGGCGCCAGAAGGTGCGCAAACGCAGGTTCACCGACCCAGCCCAGGCCCAGGGAGGCGAGGGTGATACCCAATTGGCAGGCCGACAGGTAAGCATCGAGCTGACTGTGCACGGTGCGCAGGATGTGCCCGCGCCAGCCGTTTTTGTCAGCGATGGCCTCGACCCGGGTCGAGCGCAGCTTGACCATGGCAAATTCCGCCGCAACGAAAAATCCGTTGAGCAAAACCAGGATCAGAGCAAAAAGAATCATGCCGAAGTCGGCGAAAATTGTAGCGAGGGTCAAGCCAGGGGAAGGGTCCATGATGGAGTTTTGCGGGTTCCGTGTATTCGAATGGGAAGTAAAAGCCGCGCCTGAAAGGCAGACGCAAGTCAGCCAATGTAGCGGCTGACCGGCCAGTTGCCTAGTGGTGCGTGCTGACCGGTATCAGTCAGCGGTGCTGATAACCCGGGATTTGGTGACTTGGGCCGGAGCAAAGTGGCAGGTAAAGGTGCTGCCGTGGCCCGGTACGCTGCTGATTTCCATCCGCGCCCGATGTCGTAACAAGACGTGCTTGACGATCGCCAGCCCCAGGCCGGTGCCCCCGGTGTTGGAGTTGCGGCTGGAGTCGACGCGATAGAAGCGTTCGGTCAAGCGCGGCAGGTGTTTGGCATCGATGCCGATCCCGGAATCCTGCACGCTCAGGTGCGCCCCCTGGTCATCGCCCCACCAGCGAATGCGGATATTGCCTTCGGCCGGGGTGTATTTCACCGCGTTGAACACCAGATTGGAAAATGCGCTGCGCAACTCCGCTTCGCTGCCCTTGAGCAGTATCGTCGGGTCGGCTTCCAGGGTGATTGTCTGGTTTTTCTGGCCGGACAACTGCTGCGCATCGCTCTTGATCGATTGCAGCAAGCCGTCGATCGGCACCGGCTGGTTGTCCGACGGATAATCGGTGGCTTCCAGCTTGGCCAGCAACAACAGGTCGTTGAGCAGGGTCTGCATGCGGCCGCCTTGTTGCTGCATCTGCTGCAAGGCACGGCTCCAGCGCGGGTTCACCTCGTCGACGTTATCGAGCAAGGTCTCCAGGTAGCCGCAGATCACCGTCAATGGTGTACGCAGTTCATGGGAAACGTTGGCGATGAAGTCTTTGCGCATTTGCTCAAGCTGATGGATACGCGTCACATCGCGCACCAGCATCAAGTGTTCGTTGTTACCGTAGCGGGTGATGTACAGCTGGATGCGCACGCGGTCGTTGGTGGGCGAAGGAATTTCCAGCGGCTCGGCGTAGCTGTCTTGCTCGAAGTATTCCTTGAAGCGCGGATGGCGCACCAGGTTGGTCACCGGCTGGCCGCTATCCTGCGGGGTCTTGAGGCCCAGCAGGGTTTCGGCGGCGCGGTTCCACCATTCCAGGTTGCCATCGCTGTCGAGCATGATCACCGCATCTTTCAGCGCGGCGGTGGATTCCTGAACCCGGTCGATCACTGCTTGCAGGCGCCCGCGTACCCGTTGGTCGCGGCGTTGCAGGTGGTAGATGCTGTCGAACACCTCGCCCCACAGACCGTAGCCGTCGGGTGGCGCTTCATCGGGTTTGTGCAGGCGCAGCCACTCGTGCAGACGCAGCAATTGCTTGAGGGTCCAGGCCAGGTAAAGGCCCAGGCCTGCGGCGAGGCTCCAGCCGTATAAGCCTGTGATCAGGCCGATCACCAGGCAGGCGGTGACCAGCAGCAGCATGTGGCGAATCAGGGTGCCATGCCAGTTTTGGTTCACGAAAAAAATACGTCCTTGAAAGTGGAACCGCTGCGATCATCAGGCCTTGGTCGAGAACCGGTAGCCAGTGCCGCGCACGGTTTGTACCAGATTTTCGTAAGCATCGCCGAGGGCTTTGCGCAGGCGTCGAATGTGCACGTCAACCGTACGCTCTTCGACGTAGACGTTGCCACCCCAGACCTGATCCAGAAGTTGGCCACGCGTGTAGGCGCGCTCCTGGTGGGTCATGAAAAATTGCAGCAGGCGGTATTCGGTCGGGCCCATCTCGGCAGGACGGCCGTCGATGGTCACGCGGTGGCTGATCGGGTCCAGCAGCAGGCCGCCGACTTCGATTGGCGCCTCGCCATCGGTCGGTCCGGCGCGACGCAGCACGGCCTTCAGGCGCGCGACCAGCTCACGTGGGGAAAACGGCTTGGTGATGTAGTCATCGGCGCCGACTTCCAGGCCCTGGATCTTGTTGTCCTCTTCACCCTTGGCGGTGAGCATGATGATCGGGATGTCCCCGGTCAGTTCATCACGCTTGAGGCGACGGGCCAGTTCGATGCCGGACGTGCCTGGCAGCATCCAGTCGAGCAGGATCAGGTCCGGTTTGCGGTCGACGATAATGGCGTGGGCCTGCTGGGAGTTTTCAGCCTCCAGGCAGTCATAGCCGGCCATTTCCAATGCAACGGCGATCATTTCGCGAATAGGCGCTTCGTCGTCGACGATCAGAATGCTCCTGCCAACCATGCCCTTATTCCTCTTGTCATTTAACTGTCTTGCGCCGCATTAGATAACGGAATTATTGCAGTCGTGTGACAGTATTTTAGTCGGTCGGCGATTGGCTGGATCCTGGGCTAAGCTTTAAGTCCGAATCCTGACATCCACAAAAGGAAGGTTTCAAATGAATCTACACTCGCAATCCCTCAAGGCCCTGCTGCTGGCCGCTGCCCTGGCATTGCCTTCGATGGCCTTCGCCGCCGGACCGGGCATGATGAAAGACGGCATGATGACCGACCAGAAAGGGATGACCCTGTACACCTTCGACAAGGACATGGGCGGCAAGTCGATGTGCAACGGCGACTGCGCCAAATACTGGCCGCCAATGATGGCGCCGGCGGGTGCCAAGGCCGAAGGTAAATGGACAGTCATCAAGCGTGACGATGGCAAGATGCAATGGGCCTATGACGGCAAGCCGCTGTACTACTACGAAGACGACAAAAAACCCGGAGACATGACGGGTGACAAGAAAAAAGACGTCTGGCACGTCGTTCGCGAGCATATGTAATACCGCAAAAAGATCGCAGCCTTCGGTAGGAGCTGCCGCAGGCTGCGATCTTTTCAAAGGTCAACGCAGCGCATAGTCCAGCACAATCCCGACGAAAATCGCCAAACCTGCCCAGTGATTGTGCAAAAACGCCTTGAAACAGCGCATCCGGTCCTTGCTTCGGGTATACCAGAATTCCCACGCAAAACAGCCCGCCGCCGCCAGCAAGCCGAGATGGAACCAGCCACCGAGCTCGAACTTCGACCCTGCCAGCAACAAGCAGCCCAGCGCCAAGCCTTGCAAGGTCAGGATGATCGCCCGGTCCGCGTCGCCGAATAGAATCGCCGTGGACTTCACGCCGATCTTCAGGTCGTCATCGCGGTCAGTCATCGCGTAATAGGTGTCGTAACCCACGGTCCACATCAGGTTGGCGATCCACAGCAGCCACGCGACAGCCGGCAATTCACCGGTTTCGGCGGTAAAGGCCATCGGCATGCCCCAGGAAAACGCCGCGCCCAGCACCACTTGCGGGTAATAGGTGTAGCGCTTCATGAACGGGTAACTGAATGCCAGCGCCAGGCCGCCCAGTGACAGCCAAACGGTCGCGGCATTGGTGCACAGCACCAGCAGGAAACTCACGCCCATCAGCAACGCGAAGAACACCAGCGCCTCTTTGGAGCTGATCTTGCCGCTCACCAGCGGCCGCTGTTCGGTACGCTTCACATGGCCATCGACCTTGCGGTCCGCCCAGTCATTGATCACGCAGCCGCCGGCGCGGGTCAGCACCACGCCGAGGACGAAAATAACGATATTGGCCAGGGACGGCGAACCCTTGCCGGCAATCCACAGCGCCCACAGCGTCGGCCACAGCAGCAGGTAAATACCGATCGGCTTGTCCATGCGGGTCAACTGAATGAAGTCCCAGGCCCGAGGGTTCAAGCGGTTCAAGGACTTGAGCAGGCTTTGGTACATCAACGGTTCTCCGATTGGGCGCAGGTGGCGTCCCACAGGGAAGGCAGGAAAATTTCGGCCACCAGAACACTCAAGGCGCCGCGGTCGAAACGCGAACGGCGGCCCCACAGCCCTGGCGATTGCACCTCGGCGGGCAGCCACGCTTGCGGATAATGGCAAACCTCGATGGCCCGGCGCTGGAAGGCCTGATCGCAAAACAGCAATTCGCCCAGCGAGCGGCTGCCCAATTCGTCCATGTGCAAGCCGTCGCCTTGCAATGCACTGCGTGACGCCACGCTGCGCGCAAACACCCACGCCTGGCCGTGACCGCGCAAATACACCTCACGTACCCAGCCCTCACTGCCTTCGGCCAGGTCCAGCGCTGCGCATTCGTCGGCACGCAGGGGTTGCCAGCCTTCGAACATCGGCGAGACGCTGAAGGCATCATTCGACAGATGAATCAGACGTCTGGTCAGCGAGCCTTCGTCGAACAGCCAATCGAGGGTGGAGGCATCGGGGAGGGGCGCCAGTTCGCTGCGCGAGAGCCAGAGAGGAGCTGGAGAGGGGGATTCTGTGTGATGCACAATGAGTCATTGTTGGCAGCAAATGAGGCGGCGAGCTTAACATGTCAGCCGCCGATATCGATTGAAATGGCCTGCCGTTGCGCCGAACAGGCTTGCATCTGACGGCTCCGATCAGTACAAAACGCGCTGAGTTGGACGGCAGTGCTACAACCATCGACCGTCCGGCCGGCAAAACGCCTGAACCCTGAGGAAGTACCTGAATGAAAAAGTGGCAATGTATCGTCTGCGGCCTGATCTACAACGAAGCCGACGGTTGGCCGGATGACGGCATTGCGCCGGGCACCCGTTGGGAAGACGTCCCGGCAGACTGGCTGTGCCCGGACTGCGGTGTGGGCAAAATGGATTTTGAAATGATCGAAATCGCTGCCTGAATAATTGAGGAGTAAGGAATGAACGCACCTGTCGTCATCATTGGCACCGGCCTGGCGGGTTACAACGTGGCCCGCGAGTTTCGCAAACTCGATAGCGAAACCCCGCTGCTGCTGATTACCGCCGATGACGGGCGCTCCTACTCCAAGCCGATGCTCTCCACCGGCTTCGGCAAAAACAAGGATGCCGACGGCCTGAGCATGTCTGAACCCGGCGCCATGGCCGAACAACTCAAAGCGGAAATACGCACCCACACCCGCATCAGCGGCATCGACCCGGGCCACAAACGCCTGTGGATTGGTGAAGAAGCGGTGATCTACCGCGACCTGATCCTGGCCTGGGGCGCCGAAACCGTGCGCGTGCCCATCGAAGGCGACGCGGCGGATTGCGTCTTCCCCATCAACGACCTGGAAGACTACGCACGTTTCCGTGCGGCGGCAGCCGGCAAGCGCCGCGTGCTGCTGCTCGGTGCCGGCCTGATCGGCTGCGAGTTCGCCAACGACCTGACCCTGGGCGGCTACGAAGTGCAACTGGTTGCACCGTGCGAACAAGTCATGCCGACCCTGTTGCACCCGGCGGCCGCCGCTGCGGTACAGGCTGGCCTCGAAAGCCTCGGCGCGCGCTTCCACCTTGGGCCAGTGCTCAACCGCCTGCAACGCGTGGCTGACGGCCTGGAAGCGCACCTGTCCGATGGCCAGGTGATCCCGTGCGACGTGGTGGTCTCGGCCATTGGCCTGCGCCCACGGGTCGACCTCGCGGCAGCGGCCGGTCTGCAGGTCAGCCGCGGCGTCATGGTCGACCGGCACCTGAAAACCTCCCATGCCAACATCTACGCCCTGGGCGATTGTGCCGAGGTCGACGGGCTGAATCTGCTGTACGTCATGCCTCTGATGAGTTGTGCGCGAGCGTTGGCCCAAACCCTCGCCGGCAACCCGACCGCCGTCACCTATGGCCCGATGCCGATCACCGTCAAAACCCCGGTCTGCCCGTTGGTGGTATCCCCGCCGCCACGGGGCGCAGAGGGCATCTGGACAGTCGAAGGGCAGGGCGCCGACATCAAGGTGTTATGCCGCGATACCGCGGGCAAGCTGCTCGGTTATGCCCTCACCGGCGCCGCCGTGATGGAAAAACTGGCCCTGAACAAAGAGCTTCCGGCGCTGTTGGCATAAATACCGGTCGTTCTGTCGGAATCACCCCCCTTTTGCCCTAACAATGGCCGCGCCGATACTGGCGCGGGGCCTCACTGCGTGCCATCCTCACTCCCGTCTGCCGCAGAGTAGAGCACCTGCGGCGCTTTTGGCGCTGCTCCGCAGAGAGCAGCACGGACATAACAACAACAAACCGTCAAAGGGGCTTCACTCACATGCGTAAACCAGACCTCGCCGCAGCCATTGCTGAAAAAGCAGACCTCACCAAAGAACAAGCCAACCGCGTTCTCAACGCCGTTCTTGAAGAAATCACCGGTGCCCTGCACCGCAAAGACAGCGTGACGCTGGTGGGCTTCGGCACCTTCCTGCAACGCCATCGCGGTGCCCGCACCGGCAAAAACCCGCAAACCGGTGAGCCCGTCAAAATCAAGGCCAGCAACACCGTTGCGTTCAAGCCAGGCAAATCGTTGAAAGACAGCGTTAATCCGTAATCCGTTTTCACCTCCCGCGTCGCGGGGGAGTGGAATAAAAAATGGGCACGCCAACCAGGGTTGGGTGCCCATTTTTTGTGGGTGGCGAATCAGCCGAGCCCGCTGTGTTGCTTGGCGAGAATCGCCGCCATTTACGGCTCATCCAGATGATCCAGCGCCCGCTCTACCAGCAAATGCGCCCCCTCAGCCACGCGACTGATCGCCAGGGCTACAGAGCGGCGCGAGCCGTCTATATCGTCGGCCAGGTCAGCGGCGATGGCGCTGATGGACAGCAGATCTTCCGAGGCGTTGGCCAGGAGTGCTTCGGTGTTGATGTCCGGGCAGACACTGAAGAGCTGGCCGCTGCGTTTCGTTGGTGTTTGTTTTGGTGGGGCGAGACAGTGATCGAGGGCGCGTTCGGCGGCTTCGTGGAGTTTTTTGGAATTGAGGGATTCGTAGGGGGATGTGGCTTCGTTTTCGGATGCGTCGGGTATCGGAGTCATTGGTGTAAATCCTTGGTTAAGAAGTTTTGCTCCCGATTTCGGACTTGCACATCCGGTCGCCGTTTTTGGTGGTGACGATCAGAGGTTATCGATGAATTCAAAATTCGCCTAGGTCATGTATGGCGCAGCATTTTGAAGGAAGATTCCGATAGGTTTGCAGGGTAGAGGGGGCAAAAGATCGCAGCCTTCGGCAGCTCCTACAGAATGTCTTTCTTCAGGTACAGAAGTGGCGTGTGGAGTGGCCGGAGTGATGTGTTGATAATTGTGACTTAGTAGTCATCGTGCAGGTAATGGTAATGATCTTCTCCTAATGCAGCTGGATACTGGTGTTATCGCCTGAAGCCGTTAAACTGCCCCGGCCGTTCATTTTTCTCTTGAGGCTGTGCGCATGAAGTTTCGTTTTCTGCTGTGGATGCTGGGTTTTTTGATGGGTAAGGCCAGCCGGACCAATGCGGCGTTTCAGCAGCAATTGGGTGACAAGGACCTGGTGTTTCAGCTGCAGACCCTGGACGGGAAAGTGGCGCGGCATTTCCGTGTGAAGGACCGGCGCATTACCAGCCAATCGGGTGTGCATGCCGAGCCGGCGTTTGCGATTGCCTTTAAAGACGCCGCGTACGGCTTTGCCACGATGCAGGCGAAGAACAAGCAACTGGCGTTCATGACGGGGATTCAGGACAAGTCGATTCAGATCAAGGGCAACCCGGCGCTGGTGATCTGGTTCCAGGGGCTGACCAAGTATTTGAAGCCGAAGAAGGCCAAGGCCAAGGCTTGAGAGCTGTCAGTTAGACCGCGTGATACTCATCGCGAGCAGGCTCGCTCCCACAGGGATCACCTGATTCCTGCTCGCGATGCTTTTCAGCCCTGGGTGAACTGCGAAGCCAGTTCGCGCAGCAGCACTTCGGCCTCGAGGACTTTGCTGACCACGTCGTTGGCTTTTTCGCGGCTCAGGCCAAGGCGTTCGAGCAGGGCGTCGGGGATGCCTTCGTCCGGACCAGAGCCGATGCCACGGCTGCGCAGCAGGCGTACAGACAGGCACACCAGGTTCGGGTATTCGGCGTAGGCGCCATCGTAGGCCGGGTCGTGCTGGAAGCGCAGGGCGGTGGCCAGTTCTTCAGGCATGTCCCAGAAACGCATCAGCCATGTGCCGATCTGTTCCCGGCTGATGCCCAGCAGGTGTTGTTCCACGAAACTGTGGCACAGGTGCGGGTTGACCTCCAGGTGGCGGCAGATCAGTGAGAAGTGCGGCGGGAACACGTGGGCCAACAGCAGGTAGCCGAAGTTGTGCAGCAGGCCGGCCAGGTAGGTCAGGCCGGCTTCCGGACGCTGGGCGCGCGGCATGGCGCGGGTCAGGCCTTCGATGACGGCGGCGGTGTAGATCGACTGCTGCCAGTACGGCGTGGAGTGTTGCGGGTGGTCTTTGGGCAGGCTCAGGGTTTTGCCCAGGGCCAGGCCCAGCGCCAGGTTGATCACCAGGTCGAAGCCCAGCACGCGCACGATGGCGTCTTCCACCGAGCGGATCTTGCCCGGAGAGGCGTAGTACGGCGATGCCGCCCAGCTCACGACTTGTGCGGCCAGCGCCGGGTCGGTTTCGACCACGCCGGTGATGTCGTCGATGGTGGCGTTGGGGTCGACGCGCAGCTTGATGATTTTTTGCGCGGTTTCGGCCAGCGGCGGAATCTCGATGGTCGCTTCCAGGCGCTGCTGGATACGCCGCGCGGTGAACGCCTGGACGGCCTGGGTGATTTCCTCGCGGTCGTCATCGGGGCGGTCGAGGTTGGGGCGGATGCTGGTCAGGTTTTCGCCGAAGTTGGCGGCGCTGGCCTTGGTCAGCATGGTCTTGAAGTCTTCACTGGAGATTTCCAGCAGCACGCCCGGCTCACCGGAATTGACCAGCAGCTTTGGTTCGCGCAGCAGGCTTTCTTCGTACAGGCACGGCGAGCTGGTGAGCGCCGGCAGGCCAGGCAACAGGCTCAGGTTGTGCTTGCCGAGCATTTTTTCCAGGCGTTCGACGGGTACGGCAGTGAGGCGGCGACCGGTGAGTTCGGTCAGGCGATTGAGGTCGAGCAACTGGCTCTGCGGGAACAACACCATCAATGCGCCGACGCTGTCATCCAGCAGAACGGCCTGCACTTTGCGCGCGGCATTGAGGCCGTGATGGTCCAGCACTTCTTCGTAGGCAATGGCCAACTTGCCCAGCATCAGCCGAATAACCGACGGAGCGTGCGGGGTGGCGGGTGCTTGGGCAACTTCGGTCATGGACTGTATCCGTTTCAAAACAATTGCAGGAGTATAACCAGCTTGCTCAAACCCATGGCCCGGAAACTGCGACGGTGCTTAGACTTGGCCGTATTGCTGCCCGTGACGTAGCCAGCGGTCGAGTAGCGGGCTGACGTGGGTTGGCCAGCGCTCGAGCAATGCCTGGGCGGCATCCCGTACGGCGGGCAACAAATCGGCATCGCGCATCAGGTCAGCGACTTTGAATTGAAGCAGGCCGGTTTGCCGGGTGCCGAGCATTTCGCCGGGGCCGCGCAGTTCCAGATCCCTTTCGGCGATGACGAAACCATCGTTGGTTTCGCGCATGATGCCCAGGCGCTGGCGGCCGATCTGCGACAGCGGCGGATGGTAGAGCAGCACGCAATGGCTGACGGCGCTGCCCCGGCCGACGCGGCCGCGCAGCTGGTGCAGTTGCGCCAGGCCCAGGCGCTCCGGGTTCTCAATGATCATCAGGCTGGCGTTGGGTACGTCCACGCCCACTTCGATCACCGTGGTCGCGACGAGCAGTTGCAGGTTGCCGGCCTTGAACTCGGCCATCACCGCGGCTTTTTCCGCAGGCTTCATGCGGCCGTGGATCAGCCCGACTTTCAACTCGCCGAGGGCGGCGGTGAGGTCCTCATAGGTGGTTTCGGCAGCCTGGCAGGTCAGCTCTTCCGACTCTTCGATCAGCGTGCACACCCAGTAGGCCTGGCGCCCTTCGGCGCAAGCGCTGCGTACCCGCTCGATGACTTCGACCCGGCGGGTGTCGGTGATCAGTACGGTGTTGACCGGAGTTCGGCCCGGCGGCAGTTCGTCGAGGATCGAGGTGTCGAGATCGGCGTAGGCGCTCATGGCCAGCGTGCGCGGAATCGGCGTGGCGGTCATGATCAACTGGTGCGGGCACATGCGCCCGCCGACGCCCTTCTGCCGCAAGGCCAGACGCTGCTGCACGCCGAAGCGGTGCTGCTCGTCGATGATCACCAGCGCCAGGTTCTTGAATTGCACTTCATCCTGGAACAGCGCGTGAGTACCAACCACCATCGGTGTGCCGCTGGCGATTTGCTCCAGCGCGGCTACGCGGTTCTTGCCCTTGAGCTTGCCGGCCAGCCACGCGACTTCGATGCCCAGCGGTTCGAGCCAGCGCTTGAACGTGATGAAGTGCTGCTCGGCGAGAATCTCGGTGGGCGCCATCAGTGCGACCTGATAACCGGCCTCCAGCGCTTGCAGCGCAGCGAGGGCGGCGACTACGGTTTTGCCGGCGCCAACGTCGCCCTGGATCAGCCGCAGCATGGGTTCGTGCTGACTGAGGTCGTATGCGATTTCGTTGCCGACCCGTTGCTGGGCACCGGTCGGGTTGAAGCCGAGGTTCGCCAGGTACTTAGCCGGCAGTTGGGTGGCTTTGGGCATTGCCGGCGCGCGCAGGGAGCGCATGCTTTCACGCAGACGCTGTTGCGACAATTGATGGGTCAGCAGTTCTTCGAAGGCCAGACGGTGCTGCGCCCAGTGGTGACCGAGGGCCAGTTCATCGACGTCGGCATCGGCGGGTGGGTTGTGCAGGTAGCGGATCGCATCGGCCAATGGCGCCAATTGGTAGTCGCGAGCCAGTTCGTTCGGCAGCCAGTCGGGCAGGCTGCTGGGGCCGAGCAGGGTGAGGGTCTGCATGCACAACTGGCGCAAGCGCTGTTGGGTCAGGCCTTCGGTGAGCGGGTAGACCGGGGTCAGGGTTTCATCCACCGGCGGCGGTTCGTCACCGGTGATGGCGCGGTATTCCGGGTGGTAGATCTCCAGCCCCGAAGCACCGGGCCGTGCCTCGCCGTAGCAGCGAATCCGCGTGCCGCGTTTGAGGCCTTCTTTCTGCGCGTTGCTGAAATGGTAGAAGCGCAGGCTTAAGCCCCCGGTGCCGTCCTGTAGTCGAACCACCAGGCTGCGTCGCCGGCCCATGACCACGTCGGCGCCGCTGACAGTGCCTTCGATGACCGCGTCCTGTCCGGGTCGCAATGCGCCAATCGGAACCACGCGGGTGCGGTCCTGATAGCGCAGCGGCAGGTGAAACAGCACGTCCTGGAGGTTTTCCAGGCCGACCTTGGCCAGTTTCTCGGCCATGGCTTCACCGACACCCTTGAGTGCCGTCACCGACACTTGCGACAACTCGCTCATGACCGTTGCTTAGCCCGCAGCGACTTGTGCCGCTGGCTTGGCCACCGAGCACAGGCGAATGGAGTCGGCGAGGATTTCAATCGCCTTCGGACGCGGGAAGCTCGCGCGCCAGGCAATGGCCACGGTGCGGAACGGTACGGGTGCCGAGAGCGGGCGCACTTCAATCACGCCGGGGGCGTAGTGATGGCTGTCGACTGCCGATAAAGGCAGGATCGAGATACCCAGGCCGGACGCGACCATGTGGCGAATGGTTTCCAGGGAGCTGGATTCCACCGTGGTGTGCTTGGCGCCGTCGTTGCCTTTCGTCAGGGTCGGGCATGCTTCCAGTACCTGATCGCGGAAGCAGTGGCCTTCGCCGAGCAGCAGCAGGCTCTTGTCGTTGAGCAGGTTGGCGTCGATGGATTCTTTTTGCGTCCACGGGTGCTGGGCCGGCATCAGTACGTAGAAGGGCTCGTCGTAGAGTTGCAGGGTCAGCACGTCGGCTTCATTGAACGGCAGGGCGATGATGATCGCGTCGAGCTCGCCGTTGCGCAGTTTGTCGCGCAGCACGTGGGTGAAATTTTCCTCGATGTACAGCGGCATCTGCGGGGCGACCCGGTGCAGTTGTGGAATCAGGTGCGGAAACAGGTAAGGCCCGACGGTGTAGATCGCGCCGACTTTGAGCGGGGCGGTCAGTTGATTCTTGCCGGCCTGGGCCAGTTCGCGGATGCCCTGGGCTTGTTCCAGCACTTTCTGCGCCTGGGCGACGATGCCTTCGCCGACTGGGGTCAGGCGCACGGCGCTTTTGCTGCGCTCGAAAATCAGCACACCGAGTTCGTCTTCAAGCTTTTTCACGCCCACCGAAAGGGTCGGCTGGCTGACGTGGCAACGCTCGGCCGCGTGGCCGAAGTGCTGCTCTTGGGCGAGGGTAACGATGTAGCGTAATTCTGTAAGAGTCATAGCAAGCGTCCATGAAGTTGCGGGCCAAGCATACCGGCTGCAATCGATAGACGCACGTTATCAGACTGTACGTGTCGAGTGACACTGGGCAATGCGAAAGGCAAAAAAGATCGCAGCCTGCGGCAGCTCTTATCAAACAAAAAATAACCCATTGTTTTTGCTCTAAAAATTATCCAGCCATCACCAACTGCATGCCCAGCTTGCGCGCCTTGTGTTCCAAG
>NZ_QAOV01000013.1 GCF_003050925.1 Pseudomonas sp. GV085
AATGACGGTCTCTGCCCCGCGCACGCTCTTCAACTCTAGCTCCCTCAGTTTGCTGCGCGACAGCGCGGCGTCGAAGACGAGGCGGCCCCTCCTACATGGATTGGCGTACACCTGTAGGAGCTGCCGAAGGCTCGGGCCGCGTTCGGACGATCTTTTGATCTTGACACCCTTTGATGCAAATCAAGATGCCTTTGCGCACTTCTCCCTAGACTCGCAAACACTGCCAGCCTATCCGGGGGAATGCCCGCATGATGCTCGACGCCATTCGTTGGGACACTGATCTGATCCGCCGTTATGACCTGGCGGGACCACGCTATACCTCGTACCCGACCGCCGCGCAGTTCAACAGCCAGGTCGGCACTTTCGACCTGTTCCATGCCCTGCGCGACAGCCGCAAGGCTCAACGCCCGTTGTCGCTGTACGTGCACGTGCCGTTCTGCGCGAACATTTGCTATTACTGCGCCTGCAACAAAGTCATCACCAAGGATCGCGGCCGGGCGCAGCCGTACTTGCAGCGCCTGGAACAGGAAATCCAGTTGATCGCCTGCCACCTCGACCCCACGCAGAAAGTCGAGCAACTGCACTTCGGCGGCGGCACGCCGACCTTTCTCAGCCACGACGAACTGCGCCAGTTGATGGCGCATTTGCGCAAGCACTTCAATTTGCTGGACGACGACTCCGGCGACTACAGCATCGAGATCGACCCGCGCGAGGCCGACTGGTCGACCATGGGCCTGCTGCGCGAACTGGGTTTCAATCGGGTCAGCATCGGCCTGCAAGACCTCGACCCGGCAGTGCAACGTGCAGTCAATCGCCTGCAAAGCCTGGAAGAAACCCGCGCGGTGATCGATGCCGCCCGCACCTTGCAGTTTCGCTCGATCAACATCGACCTGATCTACGGCCTGCCGAAACAGACGCCGGAGAATTTCGCTCGTACCGTTGAAGAGGTCATCCACCTGCAACCGGACCGGTTATCGGTGTTCAACTATGCCCACTTGCCGGAACGCTTCATGCCCCAGCGGCGCATCAACGGCAATGAGCTGCCGACGCCTGCGCAGAAGCTGGAGATGCTGCAGCGCACCATCGAGCAACTGATCACGGCCGGCTACCGCTACATCGGCATGGACCACTTCGCCCTGCCCGACGATGAGCTGGCGATTGCCCAGGAAGAATCGACCCTACAACGCAATTTCCAGGGCTATACCACCCACGGTCATTGCGACTTGGTCGGCCTCGGCGTGTCGGCAATCAGCCAGATCGGCGACCTGTACTGCCAGAACAGCAGCGACCTGAACGAGTATCAGAACGTCCTTGCCACGTCGCAACTGGCCACCAGCCGAGGCCTGCTGTGCAACGCGGACGACCGCCTGCGGCGCGCGGTCATCCAGCAATTGATCTGCAATTTCAGTCTCGAATACGCCGACATCGAGCAAGCCTTCAATATCGATTTCCAGGGCTATTTCGGCGATCTCTGGCCCCAGTTGCAAGACATGGCCAAAGACGGGCTGATCGAACTCGATCGCGACAGGATCACCATCCTGCCCGCCGGGCGATTGTTGGTGCGCTCGGTGTGCATGGTGTTCGACGCGTACCTGGAACAACACAGTCGCCAGCGTTTTTCACGGGTAATCTAATTCTGCAAGCAAGCGCCCCAGACTGGCCTCGATATCCTATGGTGAGTTACCCTTACGTCTTATGTGTGAATTCCCACAAGGATTGAAGAAATGTCCGAGCCAGTAAAACTGCGCGCTCATAATCAAGCCCATTGCAAGGATTGCAGCCTGGCCCCTCTTTGCCTGCCACTTTCGCTGAATCTGGAAGACATGGATGCGCTGGACGAAATCGTCAAACGTGGCCGGCCGCTGAAAAAAGGCGAATTCCTGTTTCGCCAGGGCGATACCTTCGATTCTGTCTACGCAGTCCGTTCTGGCGCCCTCAAGACCTTCAGCCTGAGCGACACCGGTGAAGAACAACTCACCGGTTTCCACCTGCCCAGCGAACTGGTCGGCCTGTCGGGCATGGACACCGAAAAGCACCCGGTGTCGGCACAAGCCCTGGAAACCACCTCAGTGTGTGAAATTCCTTTCGAACGCCTCGACGAACTGGCCCTGCAATTGCCGCAGTTGCGCCGTCAGCTGATGCGGGTGATGAGTCGCGAAATCCGTGACGACCAGCAGATGATGCTGCTGTTGTCGAAAAAGACTGCCGACGAACGCATCGCCACCTTCCTGGTCAATCTCTCGGCACGTTTCCGCGCCCGGGGCTTTTCCGCCAATCAGTTCCGCCTGAGCATGTCGCGTAACGAAATCGGCAACTACCTGGGCCTGGCAGTGGAAACCGTGTCCCGCGTCTTCACGCGCTTCCAGCAAAACGAACTGATTGCGGCAGAAGGCAAGGAAATCCGGATTATCGACCCGATCCAGCTGTGCGCCCTGGCCGGCGGCTCACTGGAAAGCTGAAACGAACCGTTGCGGCTGCGCGGAACGGTTCAGCCGCCGTTATACTGAGTCGTTTGCAGCCCTGCCAGGATTCCTCGACTATGGCCTTCGATTCCTTCGACATCAAATCCCTCATCCGCCCTGTCATCGACTTCCCGAAACCGGGAGTGATCTTTCGCGACATCACCCCGCTGTTCCAGTCGCCCACGGCCCTGCGCCTGGTGATGGACAGCTTCGCCCACCGTTACGTCGAGGCTGACTTTACCCACGTCGGCGCAATGGACGCCCGTGGTTTCCTGATCGGTTCGGTACTGGCCTATCAGTTGAACAAGCCGCTGGTGCTGTTTCGCAAGCAAGGCAAGTTGCCGGCTGACGTGCTGGCCGAGGGCTATGCGACCGAGTACGGCGAAGCCTTCCTGGAAGTGCACGCCGACAGCCTGTGCGAGGGGGATTCGGTGGTGATGTTCGATGACCTGATCGCGACCGGCGGCACCCTGATTGCCGCCGCCAACCTGATCCGTCGCATGGGCGCGCGGGTGCATGAAGCTGCGGCGATTATCGATCTGCCGGAACTGGGTGGCTCGCAGCGCCTGGAAGACATGGGTATTCCTACGTTCTGCCTGACGCAGTTTGCCCTTTCCGATAAGTAAGTGGCGCCTGTCAGACCGCCATCGCGAGCAGGCTCGCTCCCACATTCGACCGCGTTCTGTCAGGAAGAATGCAATCCACTGCAGGAGCGAGCCTGCTCGCGATGGCGTCAGTAGCCTCACCAGATATCTTCAAAGCCCCATCTGCTTGCTGATGATCTCGTTCATCACTTCCCGCGTCCCGCCGCCAATCGACAGGATCCGGTTGTCGCGGTACAGCCGCTCCACCAGGCTCTCGCGCATATAACCCAGCCCACCGAGTATCTGCACCGCATCGGTGACGATCCGGTCTGCCGTATCCGTCGCAAAGTTCTTGGCCATGGAAATTTCCTTGATCACGCTCTGCCCCGCCGCCATTTTCGCGGCCTGGCGGTAAGTGAACTCCCGAGACACTTCCAGCGCGGTCGCCATCTCGGCAAGGCGATGCTTGATCACCTGAAACTTGCTGATCGGCCTGCCAAAGGCTTCCCGCTGGCGCGCCCATTTCAGGCTCTCCTCCAGCGCCAGTTGTGCGGTCATGTTGGCCATCAATGCCAGGGCCAGACGCTCGCTCTGAAAATTGCCCATGATGCAGGCAAAGCCCATGTTCTGGGTGCCGATCAGATTTGCTGCGGGCACCTGGCAATCATCGAAGAACAGTTCGGCTGTGTCTGACGCCCACCAGCCCATTTTCTTCAGCTGCCGCCCTACGGTGAAACCGGGCGTGCCCTTCTCGATCAACAACAGGCTGATGCCCGCGAAACCTGGCTCACCCGTTCGCACCGCAACGGTGTAGTAATCCGCGCGCACACCGCTGGTGATAAAGGTCTTGCTGCCACTAACCCGGTAAAAATCGCCATCACGCACGGCGCGGGTTTGCAGGTTGGCGACGTCGGAGCCGCCGCCGGGTTCGGTAATGGCCAGGGCGCTGATCTTCTCTCCCGACAGCACCTGCGGCAGCACACGATCCCGCACTTCGGGCCGGGCCCACTTGAGAATGGGCGGCAAGCCGATATCCAGCGAGCCCAGGCCGGCAACCAGCCCGCCTGAGCCGCAGCGCATCAACTCTTCACTGGCGGCCACCTTGGCGAACAGATCCCCTTCATGGCTGCCCCCGTAGGCTTGCGGATAACCGATGCCGAGAATCCCCGCCGCGCCGGCCTTGAGGTAGAGCTCGCGAGGAAAGCTTTCGGCTTCTTCCCACTGCTCGATATCAGGAAGAATCTCCCGCTCGACGAAACGTCTGACGCTGTCACGGACCAATTGGTGGCTGGGGTCGAAGTATTCCTGAAAGGCAGGCATCGGCGAGCTCCACTGAAGGGGTCAGTGAAGTTAACCGAGCGCTTGCTTGGTTTTCAACAGGATTGTGTGAGTCGGGTAGGCCGAGGCGCCTGGTTCGCTGGCAAGCCAGCTCCTACAGGAATGTAGGAGCTGGCTTGCCAGCGAAGGCGTCAGCCAGAACAACTCAATTCACAGAGAAATCGGCTTACGCCCGGCAAACGAATGCGCCAGCGTCCCGCCATCCACCAGCTCCAGTTCACCACCGAGCGGCACGCCGTGGGCGATACGCGAGGCGATCAGGCCTTTGTTGCTGAGCAATTGAGCGATGTAGTGCGCGGTGGCTTCACCTTCCACGGTCGGGTTGGTGGCCAGGATGACTTCGGTGAAAGTGCCGGCCTCTTCGATCCGAGCCATCAATTGCGGAATGCCGATGGCTTCCGGCCCCAGGCCGTCGAGCGGCGAAAGATGCCCCTTGAGCACGAAATAACGCCCGCGAAAACCAGTCTGCTCCACCGCATAGACGTCCATCGGGCCTTCCACCACGCAGAGCAAGGTGTCGTCGCGACGGGTATCGGCGCATTGCGGGCAGAGATCATCTTCGGTCAGCGTTCGGCACAAGCGGCAGTGACCGACCCCTTCCATGGCCTGGCTCAGGGCCAGCGCCAGTCGCGAGCCGCCGCTGCGGTCACGCTCGAGCAACTGCAACGCCATGCGCTGGGCGGTTTTCTGACCCACGCCGGGCAAAATTCGCAGGGCGTCGATCAGTTGGCGAATCAAAGGGCTGAAGCTCATGGTGGAAAAGTCCGACAAAACAACGAGACGCGGTTTATACCCGCGCCTCGGTTGAGCGTCAAATTGCAGCGTCAATTACTCAGTCACGGGAAACCCGAACCACCAATTTACCGAAGTTGCGCCCTTCCAGCATACCGATGAACGCATCTGGAGCCTGCTCCAGGCCATCGACCACGTCTTCGCGGAACTTGACCTTGCCATCGCGCACCCAGGGCGCCATGGCACTGAGGAATTCCGGCTGGCGATCACCATAGTCATCGAACACGATGAAGCCCTGGATGCGCGCCCGCTTGGTCAACAGGGTGCGCTGCAACAGTGGCAGGCGATCCGGCCCGCTCGGCGCTTCATAGGCGTTATAGGAGGCAATCAGGCCGCAGAGTGGAATCCGCGCCTTGGGATTGAGCAACGGCACCACGGCGTCGAATACCTTGCCGCCGACGTTTTCGTAGTAGATGTCGATCCCCTTGGGACAGGCTTGCGCCAGTTCCTCAGCAAAATCCGGGCTCCTGTGGTCGATGCAGGCGTCGAAGCCCAACTCGTCGACCACATAACGGCACTTTTTCGCACCACCCGCCACGCCGACCACGCGCAAGCCCTTGATCTTAGCCACCTGGCCGACCACCGAACCCACCGCCCCGGACGCCGCTGCAACCACCAGGGTCTCGCCAGCCTTGGGCTGGCCAATGTCCATCAGGCCCATATACGCGGTCATGCCCGGCATTCCCAGCACGCCAAGGGCCATCGACGCACTTGGCAATCCCGATGGCACGGGGATGATGCTGCGCCCGTCATTGATGCTGTGGCTTTGCCAACCGGTGGCACCGACCACCAGATCACCTTCCTGAAACTTCGGATTGAGCGAGCGTTCGACCCGGCTGACAGCGCCGCCGGTCATGACTTCGCCGATTTCCACCGGTGCTGCGTAGGACGGTGCGTCACTCATGCGTCCGCGCATGTAGGGATCGAGCGACAGGAAAACGGTCTTGAGCAGCACCTGACCGTCGGCCAGATCCGGCAGCGCCACCCGCTCCATGCGAAAGTTTTCCGGCGTTGGCGCGCCTATCGGGCGTGAAGCCAGGACAATGCGTTGATTGAGGGTCATGGGGTCGGACATGGCAGCGTCTCCTGTGATCGATGGGACTCGGTGATATAGGGAGCAGACCTTTGTGGCGGTATGGCGTTCGATGTTTACTCAGTTGGACCGGGGGCGACTTCTTCGCGAGCAGGCTCGCTCCCACATTTGGAATGCAATCCCCTGTGGGAGCGAGCCTGCTCGCGAAGGCGGCGTCACGGGCGACAAATACCTAACAGCCAGAAACAAAAATGCCAGGCGCTATGCCTGGCATTTTTGTAACTCATCTGCCGCCTGAAGGCGAATCAGAATGGCAGTTTCATGCCCGGCGGCAGTTGCATGCCGGCAGTCATGCTACCCATTTTGTCCTGGCTGTTGGCTTCGATCTTGCGCACGGCATCGTTGACCGCGGATGCGATGACCGCTTCCAGCATTTCCTTGTCGTCTTCGCTCATGCCTTCAACCAGGCTTGGGTCGATGGTCACGCTCTTGACGTCGTGACGACCGGTCATCACCACGGTGACCATATCGCCACCGGCCTTACCGGTGACTTCGGCGTTGGCCAGCTCTTCCTGCATCTTGGCCATTTTTTCCTGCATCTGCTGCGCCTGCTTCATCAGGCCGGCCATGCCACCTTTCATCATGGTAATCACCTCAAAAGTACTTGGATCAAAACAGCCCTCGACCCATGCGGCCGAGCGCCTTCAGTTATTAGCCCTGAGCGACCAGGGCGTCGACAGGTTCAATAGTATCGTTACGGACCACCGCACCGAACTGCTGCATCATTTGCTGGATGAACGGATCACCGTGGATCGATTCCTCCGCCTCGCGCTGACGGTTGGCGCGGCGGCGCGAAGCCGCTTGTGCCGGGGTTTCCTGCTCGGGCTTGATCAGCTCGATGCTCAGGGTCAGTGTGCGCTGATGATACTGGTTCAGCGCATCGTTCAGGCGACGCTGCTGAGTGGCGTTGAACAAGGCACCGTGGGCCGGGTCCAGGTGCATCAGCCAATTGTCGCCATCCACCGCGATCAGCGTGCAGTTGGCGGCGATACTGCCAGTCATGCCGGAGATCGGCAATTTCGGAAACAGCTCCAGCCATTGCAGGGCCAAACCGGTGGCCGGCATTGCCGCGGGCTCAGGCTCGGGCTCAGGAGCCGGATCGGCGGCATGTTCGCTGGCCAGCTCGTCGAGGTAACTGTAGGCCGAATCCATGTCCGGCTCGATGTAATCCTCGTCCAGCGGCGGCTCGTCATCCAGGTCCATGCCCGGCGTCGCGGCATCGACGTCGGCCACCGAAGGTTCCGGGATCGGCGCGGCGGCCCACTCCGGGGCGTCCGGCACCACGCTGTCCGGCGTCGGCAACGGCATCGGCGGTAATTCGGGTTGATCGCTGACGGTTTCCAGTACAGGCTCCACCGCCGATTGCTGAACGGGCGCGGGCTCGACCGGGTCATTCCACGGCAAGTCGACAACCTCTTCGACCACGACCGCTTCAACCACAGGCGCAGGTTCTGGAACAGGCACAACGACCGGCGCAACCGGTTCCGGTGCAGGCGCTGGCGTCGCCACTGGCGCCGCCGCTATCGGTGCAACGGCCGCAGCGACTACCGGCGCAACAACCGGCGCGGCAGCCACTGAGTTTGCGGAATCAACTGTGGCCTGGCTGATCCCCACTGGCTTTAGCGGTTGCCTCGGGGCATCCGCGGTGTCTGCGGGGCGGAACGCCAGCATCCGCAGCAACACCATTTCAAAGCCGCCCCGGGGATCCGGCGCCAGCGGCAGGTCGCGGCGGCCGATCAGGCCCATCTGGTAGTAGAACTGCACGTCTTCAGCCGGCAGGGCCTGGGCCAGTGCCAGCACGCGATCACGGTCGCCGTGACCGTTATCGACGCCTTCCGGCAAGGCCTGGGCGATGGCAACGCGGTGCAGCACATTGAGAATTTCCGAAAGCACGCCGTTCCAGTCCGGGCCTTGCTCGGCCAGGTGGCGGACAGCTTCGAGCAACGCCTTGGCATCGCCTTCGATCAGCGCATGCAGGACGTCGTAGACCTGCCCGTGATCGAGGGTCCCGAGCATCGCCCGCACATCGGCGGCCATGACCTTGCCCTCACCGAAGGCAATCGCCTGGTCGGTCAGGCTCATGGCATCACGCATCGACCCGTCGGCGGCGCGGCCCAGCAGCCACAGCGCATCGTCTTCGAACGGCACGTTCTCGACACCCAGAACATGGGTCAAGTGCTCGACCACGCGTTCCGGCGTCATGTTCTTCAGGGAGAACTGCAGGCACCGCGACAAAATCGTTGCAGGAAGTTTCTGCGGGTCGGTGGTGGCCAGGATGAACTTGACGTAGGGTGGCGGCTCCTCGAGGGTTTTGAGCAGCGCGTTAAAGGAATGGCTGGAGAGCATGTGCACTTCGTCGATCAGGTAGACCTTGAAGCGCCCACGGCTCGGGGCGTACTGCACGTTGTCGAGCAACTCGCGGGTATCTTCGACCTTGGTGCGGCTCGCGGCATCGATCTCGATCAGGTCGACAAAGCGGCCTTCGTCGATTTCGCGACACACCGAGCATTCGCCACAGGGGGTCGAAGTGATTCCTGTCTCACAGTTAAGGCATTTGGCAATGATCCGCGCGATGGTGGTCTTGCCGACCCCCCGGGTACCGGTAAACAGGTACGCGTGGTGCAGCCGCTGGCTGTCCAAGGCATTGATCAGAGCCTTGAGCACATGGGTCTGGCCGACCATTTCGCGGAACGAGCGCGGGCGCCATTTACGTGCAAGAACCTGATAACTCATCGAAAACCGTCGCAGCGAAGGAAGCAGAAGCGGCTAATGCTAGCGGAGCAAGGCACAAATTGCATCCGGTGCGCTCGTGTATTGTGGCTAAGCTGCACATCGGGGGCTATTAACGGAGTGTTTATGCGGCTGGCCTTGGGGGCATTGCTGTTGATCAGCCTGGACGGCGTGGCGGCGCAAGCACCGCTGCGCTTCGTGATAACCGACAGTTGGACCATGCCCATGGTGCAACTTGAACAGGACAAACCGACCCAGGGCATCCTGTATGACGTGATGCTCAGCCTCGCGACCCAGGTCGGCGTACCGGCTGAATTCCATGTACTGCCCCGCGGGCGAGTGCAAAACGCCATGGAGCAAGGCGAAGTCGATGTCCGCTGTTATGCCGCGCAATCATGGCTGCCCCATCAGTCCGGCGACTACCTCTGGAGCATCCCGCTCTTTACCCAGCCCGACCTGTTGGTCACCCGGAACGCGCGCCCCACTGCTGTGAACCCGGCGGATTTGCCAGATCAGCCCATCGGCACCGTGCTGGGCTACAGCTACCCGGCCCTGCAACCGCTGTTCGACACCGGCCAACTGCATCGCGACGACGCACGCAATCAGGAACTGGTGCTGGAAAAACTCCTCGCCGGCCGCAACCGCTATGCCGTCAGCAATCAATGGAGCCTGGACTGGTTCAATCAACGGCTGCTGTCGGACCAACAGTTGCACAGCGCGGCGGTGCTGCAGGAGCAGAATCTCGGCTGCTATATACGCAACGATCCGCAAGTGCCAGTGCAGCTCATTCTGCGCACCCTGGTGCGGATGAAGATGTCCGGGGAGATCGATGCGATAGTTCGGCTGTATATCGGTAACGAGCCTGCGGCTGTGGATAAATCGGAAACGACAAAAAACCGCCCCGGACAAGATCCTGGCAGCTAGTGAAAGTCTGTTTTCAGATAAATAACGCGAGAGAACACTCGCAAGGCGTTAAGGTGGTAACCCTACCAGCCACACCCCGGCACACAATGTCACCGCTGCGGCTGCTCCCTTCCAGGCCTGACCGGGTTCACGGTTGATCGTTGCGGGGGGACCGATAGGGTCACCATAACGACGCTCACCTGTCGGCGAGCCGCGCCATTGTACCTATCTGAGGCGAAGTTACAACCGTTCGGGGATATTAAAAAATATGAGCTGCTTCAAGGACATGCGCTGGCCTTAAAAGATCGCAGCCTGCGGCAGCTCCTACAGGTGTACACCGATCCATGTAGGAGCTGCCGCAGGCTGCGATCTTTTGATCCTATTGCGCCAACACCTCATCCGCCCTGCCGCCCTCCTGTTGAATCACCAGATGAATGAAGTGCAGCTTGGCGATCACCGCCGGCGGCAGGACGAACGGATAGAAATCCGGCTGCCCCATGCTGCGCGACAGTTCATTGAGCATGCCGGCCAGTTCGATCCAGGCGTTGACGAACGACAGAAATGCCGCGCCATCGGGATGCTGCGGATCGTAGAGGGTATCCAGCGGAAACGGTTGATAGTCGAAGTCCATGTCCCGGGCGCTCATGCCGAATCCCAGCGCGGTGTCCACCGCATCCATCATGTGCAGGTAATGCGCCCAGGTCTCGGCCCAGTCTTCCCACGGGTGCATGGTGGCGTAGGCGCTGACGTAGTGCTGCTGCCAGTCAAGCGGCGCGCTCTGCTGATAATGTCGCTCGAGGGCTTCGGCATAGCTGGCGCGCTCATCACCGAACAGATCGCGAAAAGGCTCAAGCCACTGGCTGTTGGCGATCAATCGGTCCCAGTAGTAATGCCCGGCTTCGTGACGAAAATGCCCGAGCAACGTGCGATAGGGTTCGTGCATTTGCACCCGCACCTGCTCGCGGTGGGCGTCGTCGGCTTCCTTGATATCGAGGGTGACCAGGCCGTTGGCATGGCCCGTGGTCGGCAGCTTTCCTTCCAGGTCCACGCCAATGAAATCGAAGGCAAGGCCAGTCTCTTCATCGATTGTTTTGGGAATCACCTGCAACCCCAGACTGAGCAACTGCGCGACCAGACGCCGCTTGGCGGTTTCCACCTTGCCCCAGCGCTCGTGGTTTTCGGCTATCGACAGATCAGGAATGGTGCGATTGAGGCTGCAGGCAATGCACAAGACGTCATGGTCATTGACTGGCAGCAACCAATTACAGGCTGCCGGGGAGTCGAGGTTGGCGCAGCGTCGAAACAGGCCAGCCCCGGGATCGACATCAAGCAGCCAGGTGCCCGTTTGTACACCCGGTTGCAGCGCAGACAGGCGACTCCGCTCCGGCTGATAACCCAACGCCGTTGAACAAGCCAGGCACTGGCTGTTGCGAAAGAACAACGACTGCCCGCAACGACAGGACCAGACCTTGCTGTTGCGTGAACGCTCGCCCATGAACGGCGCGGCGATGCGCGAGCTGAGCTGCTCGAAGAAAGGGTACATGGCGATCTCTCCCTGGGGCTTGCCAAGACTAGATCATTTCCCAAGAAGGATCGTTCCCAGGTCGAACGCAACACCTGTAGGAGCGAGCCTGCTCGCGATGGAGTGTCAGTCGACATCAATGCGCCTGATCCACCATCGCGAGCAGGCTCGCTCCTACAGGTTGAATTGCTACTCAATCTACCTTGCCGTACCCGCGCAATGTTTCAACAAACGCCTCTTCATCCAGCACCTTCAGTCCCAACTCATTAGCCTTGGCCAACTTCGACCCGGCGCCAGGACCTGCGACCACGCAATGGGTCTTGGCCGACACCGAGCCCGCCACCTTGGCCCCCAGACTTTCGAGCTTGTCCTTGGCCACATCGCGGCTCATCAACTCCAGCGAGCCGGTCAGCACCCAGGTCTGCCCGGCCAGCGGGAGGCCTTCGACGACCTTCTTCTCGCTCTGCCAGTGCATGCCGAAATCGGCCAGCTGCTTCTCGGCCGCTTCGGCCAATTGGCGATTTTCTTCGACCGCAAAAAAATCGCGTACCGAATTGGCCTGCTTCTCTGGGAGCGCCTGACGCATGTCCAGCCAGTCCGCGCCGATCACTCCTTGCAGCGAACCGAATTTGTCCGCCAGTTTCTGCGCCCCACCCGGACCGACCAAGGGGATATGCAACTTGTCGAGGAAACCACCCAGCGTGGTGCTCGCCGAAAACTCGGCCCCCAACTCGCCCTGATCCTGAATCTGCATGCCATGCCTGAGCAAATCAGCGATCACCTGCTGGTTATGCGTGTCCTCGAAGAAGCTGTGGATTTCGTACGCGACTTCCAGCCCGACATCCGGCAAGTACGTCAGCACCTGTGGCAAGGCCTGTTGCACCCGCTCCAGCGAACCCAGGGAGCGCGCCAGGACCTTGGCCGTCTCCTCACCGACATCGGGAATCCCGAGGGCGTAGATGAACCGTGCCAGGCTCGGCTTCTTGCTGTCTTCGATGGCGCCGAGCAGGTTCTTGCTCGACAGTTCGGCAAAGCCTTCCAGATCGACGATCTGCTCGAAAGTCAGGGCGTACAGATCGGCCGGCGAACTCACCAGGCCTTCGTCGACCAGTTGCTCAACGCTCTTCTCGCCCAGGCCTTCGATGTCCATGGCACGACGGGAAACGAAGTGAATGATTGCCTGCTTGAGTTGCGCGCCGCAGGCCAGGCGACCGACGCAGCGATACACCGCGCCTTCGCTGACCGTCTCGCGCCCCTTGCTGCGTTTGATCAGCTGCGTGCGCTCGACATGGGAACCGCACACCGGGCAACGCTCGGGAATCTGCACCGGCCGGGCGTTTTCCGGACGACGCTCCATGACCACTTGCACCACCTGCGGAATCACGTCACCGGCGCGGCGAATGATCACCGTGTCGCCGATCATCAGGCCCAGGCGCGCGACTTCGTCCATGTTGTGCAGCGTTGCATTGGCCACCGTGACACCCGCGACCTTGACCGGTTTCAGACGCGCCACCGGCGTCACCGCACCGGTGCGGCCGACCTGGAATTCCACATCGAGCAGTTCGGTAAGCTCTTCCATCGCCGGGAATTTGTGGGCGATGGCCCAACGCGGCTCACGGGCGCGAAAACCCAGTTCGCGCTGGGAGGCAATGCTGTTGACCTTGAACACCACGCCGTCGATTTCATACGGCAGCGCGCTGCGACGTTCGCCGATGTCGCGATAGTAATCCAGGCATTCAGCGATACCGTTGGCCAGCTTCAGTTCGTGGCTGATCGGCATACCCCAGGCTTGCAACTGCTTGAGGTTGCCGATGTGGGAATCGGCGATATCGGCAGACACCTGGCCGATGCCGTAGCAGCAGAACTCCAGCGGACGATTGGCGGTAATCTTCGAATCCAGCTGGCGCAAACTGCCCGCCGCCGCGTTGCGCGGGTTGGCGAAGGTCTTGCCGCCAACTTCCAGCTGCGTGGCATTAAGCCGTTCGAAACCGGCCTTGGACATGAACACCTCGCCGCGCACTTCCAGGGTCGCCGGCCAGCCAGTACCGTGCAGCTTGAGCGGAATGTTGCGTACGGTGCGCACGTTGACGCTGATGTCTTCACCTGTGGTGCCGTCGCCGCGCGTGGCGCCGCGTACCAGTACGCCGTCCTGATACAGCAGGCTGACGGCCAGGCCATCGAGCTTGGGTTCGCAGCTGTACTCGACTGTCGCGCCGCCACCGAACAGGTCGCCCGCTGGCAAATCCAGGCCCTCGGTCACGCGGCGATCGAACTCGCGCATGTCGGTTTCTTCGAAGGCGTTGCCGAGGCTGAGCATCGGCACTTCGTGACGCACCTGGGTAAACGCCGACAGCGCCGCACTGCCCACTCGCTGGGTTGGCGAGTCACTGGTGATCAGTTCGGGATTGGCCGCTTCCAGCGCCTTGAGCTCGTTGAACAAACGGTCGTATTCGGCGTCCGGAATGCTCGGCTCGTCGAGCACGTGGTAGCGATAGTTGTGCTGATCCAGCTCAGCGCGCAGCTCTAAAATACGGTTCTTGGCGGCGGTCATGGGTGTTCTCTCATAAAGCAAAAGAGCAGCCGAGGCTGCTCCTATTTAATCTCATCAGGTTCAAGAGATCGCAGCCTCGTTTCACTCGACAGCTCCTACACAGCGCCTACAGAAAACCGCGAACCCTGTAGGAGCTGTCGAGTGAAACGAGGCTGCGATCTTTTGACTTTAACGCTTCTGGGTCAAAGCGCGGCGTTCGAATTCGACGATGCGCTGACGGTAGTGCTCGATCGTCTGGGCGGTCAGTACGCTGCGCTGGTCGTCCTTCAGTTCGCCGTTGAGCTCCTGGGACAATTTGCGCGCCGCTGCCACCATCACATCGAAGGCTTGCTTGGGATGACGCGGGCCTGGCAGACCGAGGAAGAAGCTCACCGCCGGGGTGCTGAAGTGGTCGATGTCGTCCAGGTCGAATACGCCCGGCTTGACCGCGTTAGCCATGGAGAACAGCACCTCGCCGTTGCCTGCCATGCTTTCGTGACGGTGGAAAATATCCATTTCGCCGAAACGCAGGCCGCTCTCCAGAATGTTCTGCAACAGCGCCGGCCCCTTGAAGCCGGCAGCGTCGCGGCAGATCACGCTGATCACCAGCACTTCTTCAGCTTGCGGTTGTTCTTTGCCGTTGACCGAAGGCGAAGCCTTGGTGTCATCCGGGAAGTCGTCGTCGCGACTGCTGAAGCTTGGGCCGCCGTCCAGATCCAGGCTGAGGTTCATGTCGCCCTGGGAAGGTTCGCCGTGGCCACGCTTGCCGCGCTTGGACCCCGACTCGCGAGGCTCGCGGGCCGGCATGCTCACCGACGGCAGATCCTGCTCGTCCAGTTGCGGCTCTTTATGTGTGTCCAGCACGCGTGGCGGGCCCAGCAGCTCGGCGCTGGTGCTGCCTTCCTCGTCCGGCAGGCTGGACAGACTTCGATCAAGACGGAACTTCAGTTTTCCCTTGCCGCCGCGCATACGGCGCCAGCCATCGAAAAGAATACCGGCAATGACAATAATGCCGATGACGATCAGCCACTCGCGCAGACCGATTTCCATGTAATCCCGTGCCTCTATGAAAAATGCTGAAAAATAAGGGGTTTACAACCTGCAAACCGCTTTAAAACGTGGCGCCAACTCTATGTTCTGACAGGCGTTTTGCCCACGTATACGAAAAATTGACATTAAACTAGCACGACCAAAGGTAACTTTACACCGTCTACCACATTGGCTAGCGCGAATATGTCGATTGGCCAGCAGGTCGAAGCCAGTAAAAGAGTCCTACAAACCGTAAACACCCTTTCCTGCAACCACGACTCAGGCATCCACCATTGCCATCGCCTCCTCGACATCCACTGCCACCAGACGCGAACAACCGGGTTCGTGCATCGTCACTCCCATCAGTTGCTCGGCCATTTCCATGGCGATCTTGTTGTGGGTGATATAGATGAACTGCACTGTCTGTGACATTTCTTTTACCAATCGCGCGTAGCGTCCAACGTTAGCGTCATCCAGTGGCGCGTCAACCTCATCGAGCATGCAGAACGGCGCCGGGTTCAATTTGAAGATCGCAAAAACCAGGGCCAATGCGGTCAGGGCTTTTTCGCCGCCGGAGAGCAAATGGATGGTGCTG
Source organism: Pseudomonas sp. GV085 (assembly GCF_003050925.1). GTDB lineage: Bacteria > Pseudomonadota > Gammaproteobacteria > Pseudomonadales > Pseudomonadaceae > Aquipseudomonas. The sequence continues at coordinate 15,579 of NZ_QAOV01000013.1, forward strand.
TTCTTCTTTCCGGGCGGCTGCGCCATGATTGTTACCCCTGTATCGAGTAAATCTTCGCCCGTCAGTTCCAAATACGCGCGGCCTCCACCGAAAACTTTTGGGAAAAGCGCCTGTAAACCGCCATTGATCTGATCAAAGGTATCCTTGAAACGGTTACGGGTTTCCTTGTCGATCTTGCGAATCACGTTCTCGAGGGTATCGAGCGCTTCCACCAGATCGTCGTTCTGCGCATCCAGATAACGTTTACGTTCCGATTGTTGCTGGTACTCATCGATGGCCGCCAGGTTGATCGCGCCCAGGCGCTGGATCCTCGCAGCGATGCGCTCGAGCTCTTCCTCGGCGTCCTTCTCGCTGGCCTCGGCGGTCAACGTCGCGAGTACGCCATGGAGATCGTAGCCGTCTTCCAGCAATTGGTCCTGCAAGGTCTTGCGGCGTACGCTCAGGGCCTGCCATTCCATGCGCTGGGTTTCGAGCTGGCTGCGAATCAACTGGGATTGCTGTTCGGCCTGGCTGCGGCGCTTCTCGGCGTCGCGCAGTTCGCGGTCGGCGTCTTCGAGGGCGATCTGCGCGGTCTTGAGTTCTTCGTCGACGGTCATGCGTTTGTCGAGCAACTCCTCGAGTTTCAGACGCAGTTCTTCCAGTGGCGCTTCGCCCTCCTCCAGATTGAGGCTCAGTTGCTCGCGTTTTTCCGTCAGCCGCTCGGACTGCATCTCCAGACGCTCCAGCGCCTGGCGTGTGGAATCGTGCTGCGCCTTGAGCGAGCCCAGACGCACCGCCAACTGGTGGGCGTGATCCTTGTGCTGCCGGGCTTCCTGACGCGCCCGGTCCAGACGTTCACGCAGGCTGTCGCGCTGGGCCAACAGCAACTCACGCTGCTCGGTGTCCAGCGCCATGCTGTCGAGGGCTTCCTGCAACTGCAGGCGCGCTTCGCCGATGTTCTCGTGTTCCAGGGCCCGCTGCTCGTCCAGCTCGGTGAGCTCTTCGTCGAGGCGGGTTCGGCGCAGGGTCAACTGTTCAGCCTTGGCTTTGCCGGCGGACAATTGAGCCTTCAATTCACCTTGCTGGCGTGCTTCGTCCTGCAGCAAACGGCGCAGATGTTCGCGACCGTTTTCCTGCTGACGCTGCTGCGCCCTGAGATTCTGCAGTCGGGTTTCCAGGGTTTCGACCGCGGCTTCGCGCTCTTCGCGTTCAAGGCCCAGTTGCTGGATTTCCTGACCGCGAGCGAGCACGCCGCTTTCGGCTTCACTGGCCCGACGCACCCGCAGAAAATGCCGACCGACCCAGTAACCGTCGCGGCTGACCAGGCTCTGCCCGGCAGCCAGTTGACCGCGCAAGGCCAGGGCCTGTTCGAGACTGTCGACCGGCTTGACCTGCCCCAGCCACGGCGACAGATCGATCTGCGCCTCGACCTTGTCCAGCAAGCTGCCCGGCACCCGTACGCCATCGCTGGCCGGGCTGAGCAAGCGCAGATCGCCTTGGGCGAACCCGGACAGATCGAAATCGTTGAAATCGTCGACCAGCACCGCTTGCAGGTCGGCACCAAGCACGGTTTCCACCGCCAGCTCCCAACCGGCCTCAACCTTCAGGCCTTCGGCCAGGCGCGGACGATTCGCAAGATTCTGTTCACGCAGCCATTCGGCGGTGCCGGTGCCCGGATCGAGCGCGGCTTGCTGCAAGGCTTCGAGTGAAGCCAGCCGACCGTTGAGCCGCTGCAAGTCGCCCTGGGCCTGCTGTTGTGCCGTCAGAGCCTGCTGCAGTTCCTGACGCAACTGTTCGAGCTTTTCGACCTGCGCTTCTTCGCTGGTCTGCAAATCCTCAAGGGTTGCTTCGGATTCGGCGAGCTGCTCGCTGAGCTCCATGATCGCCGCGTCTTCCGGGTCCGCCGAGAGCAAGGCGCGTTCTTCGCCAAGACGCTTCTGCCGGTCCGCCAGGCGCTCCAGGCTGGTTTCCAGTTGCTGGATCCGCGATTGCTGCACTTCGGCCTGACGTCGTGGTTCGGCCGCGGTGTGGTTGAACGTATCCCACTGCTCTTGCCAGCCGTGCATGGTGGTTTCGGACTCTTCCAGCGCGGCAGCGGCCTCTTCCGCGGCGGCGCTGGTGACTTCCTGTTCCGGGGTGAGCATGTCCAGCTCTTCGCCGAGGGTCAGCAGCAGCGTGCGGTCGTGGCCCAGGTGAGATTCGGTTTCCAGGCGAGCGCGCTCGGCTTCTTTCAGGTCGTCCTGCAACTGGCGCAAACGCTGCTGACCGTGCTGGATGCTCTGCTCGACCCGGGCAATATCGCCGCCAACCGAGTAGAAGCGCCCCTGCACCAGATTGAAGCGTTCCGAGAGGTCGTGGTGGCCGTCACGCAGGCGTTCGATGCTTGCGTCGGCATTGCGCTGTTCGGCCACCAGGGCTTCGAAAGAAACTTCCTGGTTGCCGATGATCGCTTCACGCTGGCCGACCTGATCGTTCAGCGCCTGCCAGCGCAGGGCCGACAGCTGGGCCTTGAGCTGACGCTCCTCGCCCTTGAATTCCTGATACTTCTTGGCGGCCTCGGCCTGGCGGTGCAAGCGTTCGAGTTGACGCTCGAGCTCTTCGCGCAGGTCGGTCAGGCGCTCAAGGTTTTCGTGGGTGCGGCGGATGCGGTTTTCCGTCTCGCGCCGGCGCTCCTTGTACTTGGAGATGCCCGCCGCTTCTTCGATGAAGTTACGCAGGTCTTCGGGCTTGGACTCGATCAGCTTGGAGATCATCCCCTGCTCGATGATCGAGTAGCTGCGCGGGCCGAGGCCGGTGCCGAGAAAGATATCGGTGATGTCGCGGCGCCGGCATTTGGTGCCGTTGAGGTAATAGGTGGTCTGGCTGTCGCGGGTCACTTTGCGGCGAATGGAAATTTCCGCATAGGCGGCGTACTCGCCGAGCAACGTGCCGTCGGAATTATCGAATACCAGTTCGATGCTCGCCTGGCTCACCGGTTTGCGGCTGGTGGAGCCGTTGAAGATGACGTCGGTCATCGACTCGCCGCGCAGGTTCTTCGCCGAACTCTCGCCCATCACCCAGCGTACGGCGTCGATGATGTTCGATTTGCCGCAGCCATTGGGCCCGACCACCGCCGCCATGTTACTGGGGAAGTTCACCGTAGTCGGGTCGACGAAGGACTTGAACCCCGCCAGCTTGATGCACTTGAGCCGCACGCTCAGGCGTCCGTCAGGGCAGAAACCACCAGATCGCAGCTGCGCTGGGCGTAAGCCGTCAGCACTTCGCGGATCTGCGGAAAATCACGGGCCAGCACGGCAGCGAGCAAGCGCTCGAACAGCTCCAGGAATTCGCTCATTGACGCTTTGCGCTGGTCCAGAGCAAGGAAATACGCGCGGCTCATGGCCGGCTGCAGATTCTCGACGGTTTCCTGCAAGTACGGGTTGTTGGCGAACGGATACGCGGCGCGCATCACATTGAAGCTGTCGTCGACGAAGGTGCGGATATCCTGACGCTCGTAGCTGGCCGTCAGGCGCTGCTGGATCTGCACGAACGGCGCCATGTCGGCCTGGGTTTTCCAGCTACTGGCCACCGAGTTACCGAGCAGAATGTAGAGCTCGCTCATCAATGTGCACAGGCTCTGCACCTTGTGCGCGGTGAGTTCGGTAACGTGGGCGCCACGTCGCGGCAGGATCGCGATCAGGTGCCGACGTTCGAGGATCAGCAAGGCCTCGCGAACCGAACCACGGCTGACATTGAGGGCCAGCGTGACTTTCTGTTCCTGGATGCGCTCTCCGGGCTTCATTTCGCCGCGAATGATACGTTCGGCGAGGTGGTGAGCGATTTGCTCGGCGAGGCTGTCCGGCGCCTTGAACGTCATGGTTGTTCTTCAAACTCTTCGATCTGTACAAGCGGCGCAGTGTAGCGCAATTGCTGCATCAGGGCGGAGTGCCCGCCCGGAGGTTTTTGGCACGATTCAAGCAAAAAAAGCAGGCGATCGAACCAACGACAATAATTAAGGAACAGGTGGTTAGTCGACAAATTGCAATTTCCTGACCCTTAAGTCAGAAAATCATTGACCGAAAAGTCAGACCTGCTAAATTCAGTTCCTGTCGGTTAACAACAATAATGAGTCTGCGAGGCCTTCCGTGATCCAGTTTTTACTAAACCAGGAACTCCGTAGCGAGCACGCCCTGGACCCGAACCTGACCGTGCTCAATTATCTGCGCGACCATGTGGGCAAGCCCGGCACCAAAGAAGGCTGCGCCAGCGGTGACTGCGGCGCCTGCACCGTGGTGGTCGGCGAATTGCAGACCGATGACGACGGCCGTGAACACATTCGCTATCGCAGCCTCAACTCGTGCCTGACGTTCGTGTCGTCCCTGCACGGCAAACAGCTCATCAGCGTTGAAGACCTCAAGCACAAGGGTGAACTGCACAGCGTGCAGAAAGCCATGGTCGAGTGCCACGGCTCGCAATGCGGCTTTTGTACCCCCGGCTTCGTGATGTCGCTGTTTGCCCTGCAAAAGAACAGCGATGCGCCGGACCATGCCAAGGCCCACGAAGCACTGGCCGGCAATCTGTGCCGCTGCACCGGCTACCGGCCGATCCTGGAAGCCGCCGAGCAGTCCTGCTGCGCCAAGCAACCGGACCAGTTCGACGCCCGCGAGGCCGACACCATCGCGCGCCTGAAAGCCATTGCCCCGACCGATATCGGCGAACTCAACAGTGGCGACAAGCGCTGCCTGGTGCCGCTGACCGTGGCCGACCTGGCCGACCTCTACGACGCTTATCCACAGGCCCGCCTGCTGGCCGGCGGTACTGACCTGGCGCTGGAAGTCACGCAGTTCCACCGCACTCTGCCGGTGATGATCTACGTCGGCAACGTCGCCGAGATGAAGCGCATCGAACGTTTTGACGATCGCCTGGAAATCGGCGCCGCCACGGCCCTGTCCGATTGCTACGAGGCCTTGAACGCCGAGTACCCGGACTTCGGTGAATTGCTGCATCGCTTCGCGTCGTTGCAGATCCGCAACCAGGGCACCCTTGGCGGCAACATCGGTAACGCCTCGCCGATTGGTGACTCACCGCCCCTGCTGATCGCCCTCGGCGCGCAAATCGTGCTGTGCAAAGGCGAAACCCGCCGCACCCTGGCACTGGAAGATTACTTCATCGATTACCGCGTCACGGCGCGCCAGGAAAGCGAGTTCATCGAGAAGATCATCGTGCCGCGCGCCAGCGTCGAAAAACTGTTCCGCGCCTACAAGATCTCCAAGCGCCTGGACGACGACATTTCTGCCGTGTGTGCAGCCTTCAACTTTCGCCTGGAGAACGGCGTGGTCGCTGAAGCCCGCGTCGCCTTCGGCGGCATGGCGGCCATCCCGAAACGCGCCGCTGCTTGCGAAGCCGCGTTGCTCGGCTCGCCATTCAACAGCACCACTATCGAGCGTGCCTGCGCTGCCCTGGCCGAAGACTTCACGCCGCTCTCGGACTTCCGTGCCAGCAAGGAATACCGCCTGCTCAGCGCGCAGAACCTGCTGCGCAAATACTTCATTGAACTGCAAACACCGCACATCGAGACTCGGGTGACCGCTTATGTCTAATCATCACGCCGTAGAGAAGACCCAAGCCGAACTGGCTGAACTGTTCGCCAAGGACCTGACCACCGGTGTCGGCCGCAGCGTCAAGCACGACAGCGCCGCCAAGCATGTGGCCGGCGAAGCGCAGTACATCGACGATCGCCTGGAGTTTCCAAACCAGTTGCACGTCTATGCACGCATGTCAGACCGTGCCCATGCCCGAATCATCAGCATTGACACCGCGCCCTGCTACGCCTTCGAAGGCGTGCGCATCGCCATCACCCACGAAGACGTGCCGGGCCTGAAAGACATCGGTCCGTTGCTGCCGGGCGATCCGCTGCTGGCCATCGATACTGTGCAATTCGTCGGTCAACCGGTGCTCGCCGTGGCCGCGAAAGACCTGGAAACCGCGCGTAAAGCGGCCATGGCCGCGATCATCGAATACGAAGACCTCGAGCCCGTGCTGGATGTGGTCGAAGCCCTGCGCAAACGCCACTTCGTACTCGACAGCCACACCCACAAACGCGGCGATTCGGCCACGGCGCTGGCCACCGCCGAGCACCGCATCCAGGGCACCCTGCACATCGGCGGCCAGGAGCACTTCTACCTGGAAACCCAGATCTCTTCGGTGATGCCCACCGAAGACGGCGGCATGATCGTCTACTGCTCCACCCAGAACCCCACCGAAGTGCAGAAACTGGTGGCCGAAGTGCTGGACGTGTCGATGAACAAGATCGTCGTCGACATGCGCCGCATGGGCGGCGGTTTCGGCGGCAAGGAAACCCAGGCGGCGAGCCCGGCGTGCCTGTGCGCGGTGATCGCGCACCTCACCGGCCAACCGACCAAGATGCGCCTGCCGCGTGTCGAAGACATGCTGATGACCGGCAAGCGTCACCCGTTCTATGTCGAGTACGACGTCGGCTTCGACAGCACCGGCCGCCTGCACGGCATCAACCTGGAACTGGCCGGCAACTGCGGTTGCTCGCCTGACCTGTCGGCGTCGATCGTCGACCGGGCGATGTTCCACTCGGACAACTCGTACTACCTGGGCGACGCGACCATCAACGGTCACCGCTGCAAGACCAACACCGCGTCGAACACCGCCTACCGTGGTTTCGGCGGCCCGCAAGGCATGGTTGCCATCGAAGAAGTGATGGACGCCATCGCCCGTTACCTGGCCCTCGATCCGCTGGCGGTGCGCAAGGCCAACTACTACGGCAAGACCGAGCGCAACGTCACCCACTACTACCAGACCGTCGAGCACAACATGCTCGAAGAGATGACCGTGGAACTTGAAGAAAGCAGCCAGTACGCCGAGCGTCGCGAAGCGATCCGTCGCTACAACGCCAACAGCCCGATCCTGAAAAAAGGCCTGGCGCTGACCCCGGTGAAATTCGGTATCTCTTTCACCGCCAGCTTCCTCAACCAGGCAGGTGCCTTGGTGCACGTCTACACCGACGGCAGCATCCACCTCAACCACGGCGGCACCGAAATGGGCCAGGGCCTGAACACCAAGGTCGCGCAGGTCGTGGCCGAAGTGTTCCAGGTGGAAATGGACCGCGTGCAAATCACCGCGACCAACACCGACAAGGTGCCGAACACCTCGCCGACCGCCGCTTCCAGTGGTGCCGACCTGAACGGCAAGGCTGCGCAGAACGCGGCTGAAACCATCAAGAAACGCCTGGTGGAATTCGCCGCGCGCCAATACAAGGTCAGCGAAGAAGACGTGGTATTCCACAACGGCCACGTGCGGGTCCGCGATCACATCCTGACCTTCGAAGCACTGATCCAGCAGGCGTATTTCGCCCAGGTGTCGCTGTCGAGCACCGGCTTCTACAAGACCCCGAAAATCTACTACGACCGCAGCCAGGCCCGTGGCCGTCCGTTCTACTACTTCGCCTTCGGCGCGGCGTGCTGCGAGGTGCTGGTCGATACCCTGACCGGCGAATACAAGATGCTGCGCACCGACATCCTCCACGACGTCGGCGCCTCGCTCAACCCGGCCATCGACATTGGTCAGGTCGAGGGCGGCTTCATCCAGGGCATGGGCTGGCTGACCATGGAAGAGCTGGTGTGGAACGACAAGGGCAAGCTGATGACCAACGGCCCGGCCAGCTACAAGATCCCGACCGCGGCGGACATGCCGCTGGACCTGCGCGTCAAGCTGGTGGAAAACCGCAAGAACCCGGAAGACACGGTGTTCCATTCCAAGGCCGTGGGCGAGCCGCCGTTCATGCTCGGCATCGCTTCGTGGTGTGCGATCAAGGACGCCGTGGCGAGCCTGGGCGATTACAAGCATCAACCGAAAATCGACGCACCGGCGACTCCGGAGCGGGTGCTGTGGGGTTGTGAGCAGATGCGCCAGCTGAAGGCGGCGAAGGCTGTCGAGACCGAGACCGAGTTGGCTTCGCTCTAGACCGAGGTGCGGCCTTCGCGAGCAGGCTCGCTCCCACAATGGATCTCCAGTGGGCACAAATTTTGTGAATGACAGAGATCAACATGTGGGAGCGAGCCTGCTCGCGAAGAGGCCCGAACAGACAACAAAGATGTCGAGGTGAACATGTACAACTGGATCGACGCCCTCGCCGACCTGCAAAACCGGGGTGAGCCCTGCGTGCTGGTCACCATCATCGAAGAGCTCGGCTCGACGCCGCGCAATGCCGGCTCGAAGATGGTCATCAGCGCTAACCAGAGCTTCGACACCATCGGTGGCGGGCACCTGGAATACAAGGCCATGAAGATCGCCCGTGAGATGCTCGCCAGCGGCAAGCAGGACACGCATCTGGAGCGCTTCAGCCTCGGCGCCAGCCTGGGCCAATGCTGCGGTGGTGCGACGGTATTGCTGTTCGAACCGATGGGCCAGGTGCAGGCGCAGATCGCCGTGTTCGGTGCCGGCCACGTGGGCCGAGCGCTGGTGCCACTGCTCGCTGGCCTGCCTTGCCGGGTGCGCTGGATCGACTCGCGGGAGGAAGAATTCCCCGAGCAGATCCCCCATGGCGTGCGCAAGATCGTCAGCGAAGAACCGGTGGATGAAATCGATGACCTGCCCGCCGGCAGCTATTGCATCGTGATGACCCACAACCATCAACTCGACCTCGAACTGACCGCTGCGATCCTCAAGCGCAACGACTTCGCCTACTTCGGCCTGATCGGTTCGAAGACCAAACGGGTGAAGTTCGAACATCGTCTGCGCGACCGCGGTTTCGACAGCAGCGTTGTGCAACGCATGCGCTGCCCGATGGGCATCGGCGAAGTCAAAGGCAAGCTGCCTGTGGAAATCGCCATCTCCATCGCCGGCGAAATCATCGCCACCTATAACGCGAACTTCGGGCAGCACACCGCCAGCGCCGGATCGATTGCCAAACTGCTGCCTGCGTCACGCCGCAGCCAAGCCTCCCATTGAGAATCCCCATGCCACTGACTCGCAAAGCCTACCGCGCCGCCATCCTGCACAGCATCGCCGACCCTGCCATCGTTGGTATCGAAGCGTCCTACGAGTATTTCGAAGACGGCTTGCTGGTTGTGGATAACGGCCAGATCAGCGCCCTCGGCCACGCCAGCGAACTGCTGCCGACCCTGCCGGCTGACGTCGAAATCACCCACTATCAGGACGCACTGATCACTCCCGGCTTCATCGACACCCATATCCACCTGCCGCAAACCGGCATGGTCGGCGCCTATGGCGAGCAGTTGCTGGACTGGCTCAACACCTACACCTTCCCGTGCGAAAGCCAGTTCGCCGACAAGGCCCACGCCGACCAGGTCGCGGACATTTTCATCAAGGAATTGCTGCGCAACGGCACCACCACTGCGCTGGTATTCGGCAGCGTGCACCCGCAATCGGTGAACTCGTTCTTCGAAGCGGCCGGGCAGCTCGACCTGCGGATGATCGCCGGCAAGGTGATGATGGACCGCAACGCCCCGGACTACCTGACCGACACCGCCGAATCCAGCTACGTGGAAAGCAAGGCGCTGATCGAGCGCTGGCACGGCAAGGGTCGCCTGCACTACGCGGTCACCCCACGCTTCGCACCGACCAGCACTCCGGAACAGCTAACCCTGGCCGGCCAGTTGCTGAGCGAATACCCGGATCTGTACATGCAGACCCACATCAGTGAAAACCTCAAGGAAATCGAGTGGGTCAAGGCGCTGTTCCCGGAGCGCAAGGGCTACCTGGACGTCTACGACCACTACCAGTTGCTCGGCGAGCGCTCGGTGTTCGCCCACGGTGTGCACCTGTGCGATGACGAGTGCGCGCGACTGGCGGAAACCGGTTCGGCCATCTCGTTCTGCCCGACCTCGAACTTCTTCCTCGGCAGCGGCCTGTTCAACCTGCCGATGGCCGAGAAGCACAACCTCAATGTCGGCATCGGCACCGATGTCGGCGGCGGCACCAGTTTCTCGCTGCTGCAAACCCTCAACGAAGCCTACAAGGTCATGCAACTGCAAGGTGCGCGCCTGAGCCCGTTCAAGTCGCTGTACCTGGCCACCCTCGGTGGCGCCCGCGCGCTGCGCCTGGAAGACAAGATCGGCAACCTGCAACAGGGCACCGACGCCGACTTCCTCGTGTTGGACTACAACGCCACACCGCTGCTGGGCTATCGCCTGAAGCAGGCCAATAACATCGCCGAGACGTTGTTTGTGTTGATGACGCTGGGTGATGACCGGACTGTGCTGCAGACCTATGCGGCAGGGAATCTGGTGCATCAGCGCTAAATTCTGCCGGGCATAAAAAATCCCCCGTATTCGTCAGATTCCGGGGGATTTTTTTGATCCTCTGTAGGAGCGAGCTCGCTCGCGATGAAGCCGAGGGCGCCACGGGGTGTCAGGCTTCCCGCGTAATCGTTAACGACCATCGCGAGCAGGCTCGCTCCTACAGGGGCGGTGTTAGATTTTCGCCGGCGAGCGCCCTGGCTTCTTGGTCTGCAACAAATGCGAGAACACCGCATGCAGATCATCTGAAGCACTTTCCTCGTCGAGGTTGAGCTTGCTGTCGATGTGATCCATGTGATGCATCATCAGGTTGACCGCCAGTTCAGCGTCGCGCTTCTCGATGGCGTCGATCAACTGGGTGTGCTCGTCGTAGGAGCAGTGGGAACGGTTGCCGCTTTCGTACTGGGCGATGATCAGCGAAGTCTGGGACACCAGGCTGCGCTGGAAACTGATCAACGGGGCGTTTTTCGCCGCTTCAGCCAGTTTCAGGTGGAATTCGCCCGACAGGCGGATACCGGCACCACGGTCGCCACGGGAAAAACTGTCGCGCTCGTCGCTGACCATCTGGCGCAATTCGGCAATCTGCTCGGCGGTTGCGTGCTGAACGGCCAGCTCGGTGATCGCGCGCTCGACCAGACGGCGGGCCATGAACACCTGGCGCGCCTCCTCAACACTCGGACTGGCGACGACGGCGCCGCGATTCGGACGCAGCAACACCACACCTTCATGGGCCAGGCGCGACAAGGCGCGGCGAATGATGGTGCGGCTGACCCCGAAAATTTCCCCCAGCGCTTCTTCGCTCAACTTGGTGCCGGGCGCCAGGCGCTGTTCGAGGATGGCCTCGAAGATATGCGCGTAGACAATATCGTCCTGGGTACCGCTACGGCCGGCTTTGCCTGCTCGCGGTTGTTTCTTTAGGGGTTGCAACTGTTCGTTCATGGGCACTCGAGTCGGAAGAACTGCGGCGAATTGACGGTGACTGTATTACGGCACGGCGGGTCGCTGGCAAGTATCGCGTAAATAACATAACGATTGTACACAATGGACGGTGGCAACACGACTGTACGGCTGAATGTTGCTTCGGCTGTATCGCAACGTCTGGTTACTTTTGAGTTTAGGCTTGTTCGCAGAATCCGCCTTTGTAACGCGATCCCTGTGGGAGCGAGCTTGCTCGCGATGGCGGTGTCACATTCAGCACTCCTGTTGGCTGATCCACCGCTATCGCGAGCAAGCTCGCTCCCACAAGGTTCAGCGTTGCCGCAGACATCTTCATCTGTAAAAGGAACACCCCCGTCATGAACGACGCCACGCACATGCAAATCCGCCCGTTGGCCGACACCTCGCCCTCGGCCATCGTCGCCGGATTCATCGCCATGATGACCGGCTACACCAGTTCCCTGGTGCTGATGTTCCAGGCCGGGCAAGCGGCAGGCCTGAGCAGCGGGCAGATTTCTTCGTGGATCTGGGCAATTTCCATCGGCATGGCGGTGTGCTCCATCGGCCTGTCCTTGCGCTATCGCACGCCGATCACCATTGCCTGGTCGACCCCCGGCGCCGCGCTGCTGATCACAAGCCTGGGCGGCGTGAGCTATGGCGAAGCCATCGGTGCCTATATCACCTGTGCGGTACTGGTGACGATTTGCGGGCTGACCGGCAGCTTCGAACGGCTGATGAAAAAGATTCCAGCATCCCTGGCCGCTGCCCTGCTGGCGGGGATCCTGTTCAAGATCGGCAGCGAGATTTTCGTCGCAGCGCAACACCGCACCGCCCTGGTACTGGGGATGTTTGTCACTTATCTGGTGGTCAAGCGCCTGTCGCCACGCTATGCAGTGTTGGCGGCATTGCTGATCGGCACGGCATTGTCGGGCTTCATGGGGCTCCTGGACTTCAGCGGTTTCCACCTGGAAGTGGCCACGCCGGTCTGGACCACGCCGCACTTCTCCCTGGCCGCGACCATCAGCATTGGCATCCCGCTGTTTGTCGTCGCCATGACCTCACAAAACATGCCCGGTATCGCCGTATTGCGCGCCGATGGCTACACGGTGCCCGCCTCGCCGCTGATCACCACCACCGGCATCGCCAGTTTACTGTTGGCACCGTTCGGCTCCCACGGGATCAACCTGGCGGCGATCAGCGCGGCGATCTGCACCGGACCGCACGCCCATGAGGATCGCCACAAACGCTACACCGCAGCCGTCTGGTGCGGAGTTTTCTACGGGATCGCCGGGGTGTTCGGCGCGACGCTCGCAGCATTGTTTGCCGCGCTGCCCAAGGAACTGGTGCTGTCGATTGCGGCGCTGGCGCTGTTCGGCTCGATCATCAACGGCTTGAGCATCGCCATGAGCGAAGTGAAGGAACGTGAAGCAGCGCTGATCACCTTCATGGTCACGGCATCGGGGCTGACGCTGTTTTCCATCGGGTCGGCGTTCTGGGGGATTGTCGCGGGGGTTGTGACGCTGCTGATCCTGAACTGGCGCAAGGCACTGTAGGAGCGAGCTTGCTCCGGGCGGCGTTCCGACGATGAACCTGAGAGCACTGCGGGGTGTCAGGTTTCCAGCGTTATCGTTGACGACCTTCGCGAGCAAGCTCGCTCCTACAAAAAAAAGCAAAAAAAACGGCGACCCTTGGGTCGCCGTTTTTTTCAGAACATCAAGCTACCGGATTGATCGGCTTTTCCGGGTACCAGACGTCCAGCAGCGGGCTGACTTCAACGCTGGTCAGCTCGGTGCGGCCTTTGAGCCAGGCTTCAACGGCAGCGCGCTGTTCAGCGCTGACCGAGCCACGCTTCTGCAGGCAAACCAGACCGTAGTCGTCGCCGCCAACATAGCCCAGACCGTTGGCTTCCATGGCTTCTTTGAGGAACGCGTCGAGGAAAGCATCAATGGCTGCATCAGCCAAATCTTCTTTGAAATCCAGGTTCAGTTCGAAACCCAGCTCTTGAAATTCATCGACGCACAGTTTTTTGCGCAGACGCTGGGAACGGTTAGTCGCCATTGAAACAATCCTCTTAAGTAATAACGGCCGGCACTTTAGCAGTTTAAGCCGCCGATTGCCTGACTCTCTGGGCCACGATGCCTACCGTCGGTAAAAAAATAGCCGATCAGAATGCCCGCGCACGGCACAAGCGGCGACACCTTGGGGCATAATGCCGACACTTTCATGACCATTGAGGGAATTTATCTCCATGCCCTCACCTTATTTCCCCTCGGCTGTAGGGTTTTATTTCAGATGATCAAATCTTTGCGTCCATTGCTGTTGGCCGGTTTTCTTCTCCCCCTGGCCCTTCCCGTTTACGCCGCTCCAATCAATACCGCGTTGTCGCCCAACGTTGAAAAAGCCCTGAAAGCCAGCAAGTTGCAGGACAACGCCCTGTCGCTGGTGATGATCCCGCTCACCGGCCCCGGCACCGCGACGGTGTTCAATGCCGACGTCTCGGTCAACCCGGCGTCGACCATGAAACTGGTCACCACCTACGCGGCCCTGGAAATGCTCGGCCCGAACCACCAGTGGAAAACCGAGTTCTACACCGACGGCACCTTGAGTGGCGGCATTCTCAACGGCAACCTCTACCTCAAGGGCGGCGGCGATCCGAAGCTGAACATGGAAAAACTCTGGTTGCTGATGCGTGACCTGCGTGCCAACGGCGTGACCCAGGTCACCGGCGACCTGGTGCTGGATAAAACCTTCTTCGTGCAACCGCAACTGCCGGAGTTCAATGACGACGGCAACGACGAGAACAAGCCGTTCCTGGTCAAACCCGACTCGCTGCTGGTCAACCTCAAGGCGCTGCGCTTCGTCGCGCGTAATGACTCGGGCAAGGTGCTGGTCTCGGTGGAACCGCCGATTGCGACCATCCGCATCGACAACCAGGTCAAGGCCCTCAATTCCAAACAATGCACCGGTGGCGTGCGTTACAACCCGGTGACGCAGGCGGATGGCAGCATGACCGTGACGGTCGGCGGCCAACTGGGTGAAGGCTGCAGCTCGCAGACTTACCTGTCACTGCTCGACCACGCGACCTACACCGCCGGCGCCGTCCGCGCGATCTGGAAGGAACTGGGTGGCAGCATTCAGGGCAAGGATGTGCTGGCGCCAACACCGAAAGATGCCAAGGTCCTGGCCCGGGCGTTCTCGCCAGACCTGGCGGAAATCATCCGCGACATCAACAAGTACAGTAACAACACCATGGCCCAGCAGTTGTTCCTGAGCCTGGGCCAACGCTTCCGCACCGATGCCGATGGTGACGACGCCAAGGCCGCCCAGCGTGTCGTGCGTCAGTGGCTGGCGAAAAAAGGCATCACCGCGCCGCACCTGGTGATGGAGAACGGTTCCGGCCTGTCCCGTGCCGAGCGTGTCAGCGCCCGGGAAATGGCCTCGATGCTCGAAGCTGCATGGCACAGCCCGTATGCCGCCGAGTACATCAGTTCGATGCCGATTGCCGGCACCGACGGCACCATGCGCAAGCGCCTGAAGACCACTGCGATGCGCGGCGAAGCCCACGTCAAGACCGGCACCCTGAACACCGTGCGGGCGATTGCCGGCTTCAGTCGCGACGTCAACGGCAACACCTGGGCGGTGGTGGCGATCCTCAACGACAAGGCCCCGTTCGGCGCCTCTTCGGTGCTCGATCAGGTGCTGCTGGACCTGTACCACCAACCGAAAGTGCCACAGACGGCTTCGGTGCTGTAAGCACAGCACTGCCCCCTGTGGGAGCGAGCCTGCTCGCGAAAGCGTCAGCCCAGTCAATACTGATGGTGACTGACACTCCGCTTTCGAGTTCAGGCTCGCTCCCACAGGTACCGCATGCACTCCGGATTAATTCATCTCCCCCTCAACCCGATCCCTTCCCGCCTGCTTCGCCGCATAGACCCCCGAATCCGCGCGCAACAGCAAGGCATCGGCGCCCTCGCCGGCCCGCCAGCTGGCAATCCCGAAACTGGCGGTAACCGTACCGACATCTTCAATGGGTGAACTGCGCAAGCCTTGCCACAATTGCCGGGCCAACATATAGGCATGTTCGCCGCGGATATCCGGGCACAGCACCATGAACTCCTCACCGCCCAGGCGGCAGAACACATCGGTACGGCGCAGCCGGTGACCGATCCGTTCGCACACTGCCTGCAACACCCGATCACCGATGGCATGGCCGTGCAGGTCATTGATGCGCTTGAAATGGTCGATATCGAGCATGATCACCGACAGATTCCCACCGCCGCGCTCCACCCGGGCCATTTCGGTGGTCAGGCGTTCCTGGAAATAACGCCGGTTGTAGATACCGGTCAGCGAATCGGTGACCGACAACGCGCGCAATTCTTCCTCCACCCGCTTCATATCGGAAATGTCCGAGATGTAGCCGTGCCACAGCACACCGCCACCGGGCAGTTCCTCCGGAGTGGCTTCGCCGCGCACCCAACGCAAACCACGTTGCGGCAGTTGCACCCGGTATTCCTCGCGCCAGGGGCTGAGGGTGTCGGCCGAGGCGCGGATCGAGGCACGGACACGGGTGGTGTCCAGAGGGTGAATCCGGGTGAAGATCGCTTCGGCATTGAGCACCAGCACGTCGGGTTCGAGTTCGTAGATCTCGCGAATGCCGTCGCTGGCGTAGATCACACTGAAGCGTCCGTCGAACTCCATCTTGAACTGATAGATGCCACCGGGCACGTGGGCACTGAGTTTCTTCAACAGCAGGTCCCGCGCCGCGAGCGCTTCGTGGACCCGTTTGCGTTCGGTGATGTCGATGCACACCGCCAGGTGCCCGACCCACAGGCCTTGCTCGTCGAGCACTGGCGTGGTGAGCATGTTGACCATCAAATGGCTGCCATCGCCGCGCATCAGCGTCCACTCCCGCGCCTCGTGGTTGCCCTCCACGTCGCCTTCGACCAGCATCGCGTGGCAGGTTGGAACCGGCTTGCCATAGCGTGCGCTCAACTGCGCCGAGCGAGCGACCAACTCCCGGGACAGATGCAGGTTCTCCAGGGTCATGTGCCCCACCACCTCGGCACTGGTATAGCCAAGCATCTGCTCGGCACCGGCGTTGAAGGTACTGATGACGCCGCGCAAGTCGGTGGCGATGATCGCGACCTGGGTAGCGGCATTCAGCACGCCACGCAATTGACCATGGGTACGACGCAGCTCCTGTTCTCGATCCCGCAGCTCCCGGGTGCGTTGCTCGACCAGTTTCAGCGCCCGCTGCCGCTGACTGACCAGCACATACAGCAAGGCACTGAGCAACACGCTGAGCAAACCACCCAACACCACCAGACTGGTCACGGAAGAATGGTTGGCCTGCACGAACGTGTCGCTGGGCTGGATATCGACTTGATAGTCATGGTCGGCCAGGCGCAACAGGCGCGTGGCCGACAACTCGCTGATAGCCGGCGGGTTGGCCGATTCGAACAGCACCTCGTGCTGCTCGGCGGTCGACAAATCGAGGATACGCACCGAGAGATAGTCACGGCTCTCTTCCGGCAGTCCGTCCGCCAGCAACTGGCGCATGCTGATCACTGCCATGACATAACCGTAGGGTTTCGTGGCTTTGTGGTCCTGACTGTTATGTTGCGTGACCGGCGTGACCGGCGTGACCAGCAGCACGCCTCGCGCATAAGCCGGCTCGATACTCACAAGCTGCATCGGTTGCGACACTGCCATGCCAGCACGCTGATCGGCCCGATCGAGCGTGGCACGCCGTAACGGCTGGGCCAGCAAGTCGTAACCGAGGGGGGAGCCGAGTCTGCTTTGCGTCTGGCTATACAGGACCGCTACGTATTCATCTCGCACGCCGGCCAGTTGCAATTGGCCATCAGCGTTGAGTTCTCTCAGGGTGAAGCTGCTCAAGCCTTCGTCACGCACTCGCCCCTCGAACGCCGCCCGCTCGTCACGAGTGACCCGTTTGGCAAAGGAATAAGCCTGGGTTCGCAGTAGTAAAGGCTGGGTGTAACCGTCGAAATCCGCTCGAGAAACCGAATCGGAGTTGGCGAAAAACCGGCGCAGGCCATCGAGACGCTGCTCCTGATCTTCAAAACGCTCTTCGATACGGCTGTAACGCTCACTGGCCAGCAGTTGAAAGCGTTGCCGCAATTGATGGTGAAACAGATTCAGCGTCGACCACGCCAGTAACCCGGTGAGCACCCCGCCGACAAGCAATACCAACAGCGCGACCAGCCAGGCCGAAACATCTTCGCTGATAAAACCCAGGATCTTGGGGCGCACGGCGTGCAACGACATAAAACGCAAACTCAAAACGCCAGGTGCGGAGAAGCCCTTTGGCCATGGACTGAGTTATAGCTATTAGCCACTAATTTGACCAGCACTGTAGGAGCGAGCTCGCGATGGACTCAAGAACACCGCGTGCATTCAGAAAGCACGCGTTATCGTTGTCGACCATCGCGAGCAGAGCTCGCTCCTACACAGATCCAGGTGTCAACGTGCCATGATTTTCCAGGCGCGATGGATTTTGGCGTTGCGGGAAAAATCCGGATCGATGGTCTGGGCAGTGATCTCCTCGACGGCATAACGCTCGCCGAGATTGGCTTCCAGTTCGAACTTGCGGAAGTTGTTGGAGAAGTACAACACACCGCCGGGCGCCAGTCGCGCCATGGCCAGGTCAATCAATTGCACCTGGTCGCGCTGCACGTCGAAGACACCTTCCATGCGCTTGGAGTTGGAGAACGTCGGCGGGTCGATGAAGATCAGGTCGTACTCGTCACGACTGGCTTCAAGCCACGCCATCACATCGCCCTGCTCCAGGCGGTTCTTGTCGGAAAAACCGTTCAACGACAGGTTGCGCCGCGCCCAGTCCAGATAGGTTTTCGACAGGTCGACACTGGTGGTGCTGCGCGCGCCGCCCTTGGCCGCATGCACACTGGCCGTTGCGGTGTAGCAGAACAGATTGAGGAAGCGTTTGCCGGCCGCCTCCTTCTGGATACGCATGCGCATCGGCCGATGGTCGAGGAACAGCCCGGTGTCGAGGTAGTCGGTGAGGTTCACCAGCAGCTTCACGCCGCCTTCATTGACTTCGACGAACTTGCCCTGCGCCGCCTGGCGCTCGTATTGTTTGGTGCCGCTCTGACGCTCGCGGCGCTTGACCACCACGCGGCTCTTGTCGATGTTCAACGCCTGCGGGATGGCTGCCAGGGCATCGAACATACGGCCCGAGGCCTTTTCCGGATCGATGGATTTCGGCGCGGCGTATTCCTGGACGTGGACCCAATCGTGATACAGGTCGATGGCCATGGAGTATTCAGGCATGTCGGCGTCATACACGCGGTAACAGTCGATGCCTTCACGCTTGACCCACTTGCCCAGGGCCTTGAGGTTCTTTTGCAGGCGGTTGGCGAACATCTGCCCGCCTTCGCTCAGGCGCGGCTGCTCGACCACCGGCGCCGGAGCCGGCATCGGTTTGATCGGGTTGCCGTTCTTGTTGAACTTGCGTTCCTGCGGCTCGTTCGGCGCCTGATCGTAGGCGGCTTGCTCACGCTCGATCTGGCGCTGCTCCGGGGTACGGCGCTCGCCGGTGACGAACTGGTCCGGCAGCACCTTGATCAGCAGCAGCTTGCACGGCAAGGCACCGTTCCAGAACGAATACTGCTTGTGACTGCGGATACCCATGCGCTTGCCCAGGTCCGGCGCGCCGGTGAACACCGCCGCTTCCCAGTTCAGGCAGGCCTGACGCAGGCGCTCGCCAAGGTTCTGGTAGAGGTAGAGCAGGCTCGCCTCGTCACCCAGACGCTCGCCGTATGGAGGGTTGCAGATCACCAGGCCTTTCTGGTTCTGGTCCGGGCGCGGCTCGAAAGTCGCGACCTCACCCTGGTAGATTTTGATCCACTCGCTCAGGCCGGCACGTTCGACGTTGTTGCGGCCCGGTTGAATCAGCCGTGGGTCGGCTTCGTAACCGCGAATCCACAATGGTGTTTTGGCCAGGCCGGCAGCGGCGCGCTCGGACGCTTCTTCGTGGAGTTTTTTCCACAGCGCCGGGACGTGACCGAGCCAGGCGGTGAAGCCCCACTGCTCGCGACGCAGGTTCGGCGCGATGTCGGCGGCGATCATCGCCGCTTCCACCAGGAAGGTACCGACACCGCACATCGGGTCGGCCAGCGCGCCGCCTTCGGCCGCGATACGTGGCCAGCCGGAACGGATCAGGATGGCGGCCGCGAGGTTTTCCTTCAGCGGTGCCGCACCTTGCTGCAGGCGATAGCCGCGCTGGTGCAGGCTGTGGCCGGACAGATCAAGGGAAAGAATGGCTTCGCCACGGTCCAGGCGCAGGTGAATGCGCAGGTCCGGGTTGAGCTTGTCGATGGACGGACGGTCGCCTTGCGGGGTGCGCAGCTTGTCGACGATGGCGTCCTTGACCTTCAGCGCGCCAAAGTGGGTGTTGTCGATACCCGAGCCATGACCGCTGAATTCGACGGCCAGGGTGCCGTCATTGAGCATGTGGTCTTGCCACTCGATGTCCAACACGCCGTGGTACAGGTCTTCGGCGTCCTTCATCGGGAAACGTTTGAGCACCAACAGCACGCGGTTGGCCAGACGCGACCACAGGCACAGGCGATAAGCGGTTTCCATGGTGGCCATGCCGCGCACGGCCGAGGTGTGCTCCCGCGCTTCCTCAAGGCCAAGCCCGACGGCTTCCTCGATGAGCAGGCCTTCAAGGCCTTTTGGGCAAGTGAGGAAGAGTTCGAAACGATCGGACATGGGAATTCCAGAACCTTTAGCTGAGTGACCGGGCAACGCATTGCCGGTCCGGTTTTCAATCAGGCGCTTTTCTCGAAGAGCGCCCGCGTGGCACGAAGGTGTGCCGCTCCACCCCTGCTGCCCGGGTTAAATGAGCTTAGATGCAAGGACAGATAAAAAAGTTGATGCAACAAAATGTCATAAGTCGACCCTTCGTCGAATAGTGCTTCCCGGCAACGGGAGCCATTCTCACTAAAGGATTAAGCCCATCATCCAGCGCAGGGCCGATCATACCGGGGTTTGGCCAATAAATACGGTAAAACACGCTGTTACTTATGGCCTTAACACATGAACAGTTACGTCCTTATGACAAAACGATCATTCCCTCGATGTGACGCATTGGTTAGAACTCAATACAGGTTGGCGCCGCAATGACGCCAACACTTTGGCTCGTCACGCCGGCAACGAGCCCCCAACGGCAGGGTTTCCTGCCAGACCTCAATTGAGGTCGACGCGATAAATACAGTCAACAAGTGAGGGCAACACCCTATGAGAAGACTTAAGCGTGATCCGTTGGAAAGAGCATTTTTGCGCGGATATCAATATGGCGTTGGTGGTAAATCCCGTGAGCTTTGCCCATTTACTCTACCGTCGGTACGTCAAGCCTGGATCAACGGCTGGCGAGAAGGACGCGGCGACAACTGGGACGGTATGACCGGCACTGCGGGAATCCACAGACTCAACGAACTTCACGCCGTCGGCTAATTACAGGGCATAACACTCCGACACGACAATCTGACTTTGTACTGAATTAACCATGCGCGTCCCATCCGGACGGCGGGCTCCGGCCCAGGGGCTCCTTTTATGGAGCCCTTTTTTATGCTCGCTCGTTGGTCCAAACAATCCCCTGTAGGAGCAGCCGGTCGACGCTCGATTGCTCGCGATGGACCTCAACGATGACGCAGCGCATCTGGTAGCCAGCGTTGTCTGTAGGTTTTTCGCGAGCAAGCTCGCTCCTACAAAGGATCAGCGTAGCGCTGCGATTGCGTCTACCGACTCGCGAATCAGCGCCGGGCCTTTGTAGATGAAACCCGAGTAGATCTGCACCAGGCTCGCGCCTGCGGTGATTTTTTCTGCGGCGTGCTTGCCTTCGGTAATGCCGCCGGCAGCGATGATCGGCAGTCGACCACCCAGCTCCGATGCCAGCACTGTCACGGTGTGGGTGCTCTTGTCGCGAACCGGTGCGCCGGACAAACCACCGGCTTCGTCACCATGCTCCAAGCCTTCGACGCCTACGCGGCTCAGGGTGGTATTAGTCGCAATGACGGCATCCATTCCGGTTTCGATCAGCGCTTGCGCAACCTGTGCGGTTTCTTCGTCGCTCATGTCTGGCGCAATCTTGATCGCCAGCGGGACATGTTTGCCATGACGCAATGCCAGTTCCGCGCGGCGCTCGGCCAGATCGGCCAGCAACTGCTTGAGCGAGTCGCCAAATTGCAGGCTGCGCAGCCCCGGCGTGTTCGGCGAACTGACGTTGATCGTCACATAGCTGGCGTGGGCGTAAACCTTGTCCAGGCAGATCAGGTAGTCGTCCACGGCACGCTCGACCGGCGTATCGAAGTTCTTGCCGATGTTGATGCCCAGCACGCCCTTGTACTTGGCGGCCGCCACACGAGCCAGCAGGTGATCGACGCCCAGGTTGTTGAAACCCATGCGATTGATGATCGCCTCGGCTTGCGGCAAACGGAACAGGCGTGGCTTCGGGTTGCCCGGCTGCGGACGCGGCGTGATGGTGCCGATTTCGACAAAACCGAAACCCAGTTGGGCGAAACCATCGATGGCCGCACCATTCTTGTCCAGACCGGCGGCCAGTCCCACCGGATTCGGGAAGTCCAGGCCCATGACATTCACCGGCATCTTCGCCGGGGCCTTGCACAGCAAGCCGTTGAGCCCAAGACGCCCGCCCGCGCCGATCAGGTCCAGGGACAGATCGTGGGAGGTTTCCGGGGAGAGTTTGAACAACAGCTGACGGGCCAGGGTGTACATGGGCGGATTTGACTCGATTGGCGGCGAATTGAGGCGGCGATTATAGCCGGGCATCGGGGCTGCAAGCGAGGCGCGTGAGCAAATCAGCGGTTAATGGCATATGCCTTGCACCAATCCAGGTACCAGCACCCATGCCGACGACGGAATGTGTGCAAAGACAATGGCGTCGTCCACGGCCTGCTCATGCAAGGACTCGGGACGACGTTTTTTTTGCAAGGTGAACACGCGATGAACGAACCGTCAGCCGGCCCTCTGGCCTGGGTCAATGGCAGCGATGCCCCGGAAAAAACCGAAATCAATCTCGGCTTCATGGCCCTGAGCGACTGCGCCTCGGTGGTGGTCGCCGCCACCCAGGGCTTCGCCCAACCCCACGGCTTGACCCTGAATCTCAAGCGCCAGTCGTCCTGGGCCAACCTGCGGGACAAACTGGTCAGCGGTGAACTCGATGCCGCCCACAGCCTCTACGGTCTGATTTACGCCGTACACCTGGGCATCGGTGGCGTGGCGGCGACCGACATGGCCGTGCTGATGGGCCTGAATCAGAACGGCCAAAGCATCAATCTGTCCGGCGGCTTGCAGGCGCTTGGAGTGACCAGTCCTGAAGCACTGGATCGGCACGTGCACCAAACTCGCTCAAAACTCACCTTCGCCCAGACTTTTCCAACAGGCACCCACGCCATGTGGTTGTATTACTGGCTCGCCAGCCAGGGCATTCACCCATTGCAGGATGTCGACAGCGTGGTGGTGCCGCCACCGCAAATGGTCGCGCACCTGCGAGCCGGGCGTATCGACGGGTTCTGCGTCGGCGAACCCTGGTCCGCCAGCGCCGTGCAACAGGACCTCGGCTTCACCCTGGCCACGACCCAGACCCTCTGGCCCGATCATCCGGAAAAAGTCCTGGGCTGCACCCGCGCGTTCGTCGAGCAATACCCCAATACTGCCCGGGCATTGGTGAGGGCGGTTCTGGAGGCCAGCCGCTTCATCGAAGAAAGCACCGAGAATCGCCGCAGTACCGCACAATTGCTCAGTGCCGATCAGTACCTTGACGCGCCACTGGACTGTATCGAACCGCGCCTGCTGGGCGAATACGCCGACGGCCTTGGCCATCGCTGGCAAGACCCGCACGCACTGCGCTTGCACGGGGATGGCGAGGCCAACTGGCCGTACCTGTCCGACGGCATGTGGTTCATGACCCAGTTCCGCCGCTGGGGCTTGTTGCGCGATGACCCGGACTATCTCGCGGTGGCCCGGCAGGTCCAGCAACTGGGCCTCTACCGTGAGGCCGCCAGTGCCGTCGGCGTCGCCTCGCCAGCCGAGGAAATGCGCAGCAGCCAGTTGATCGACGGCAAAATCTGGGACGGCTCGGACCCGGCCGGTTATGCCCGCAGTTTCAAACTGCACGCCATGAGCGACAGCTCCCCTCGATCCGCCAGCCGCTGACAGGAGACCACGAACATGCTGCGTATCCTGCTGATCAACGACACCGCGAAAAAAGTCGGACGCCTGAAGGCCGCCCTGACCGAGGCCGGATTCGAAGTGATCGATGAATCCGGCCTGACCATCGACCTGCCCGAACGCGTCGAAACGGTGCGTCCGGATGTGATTCTGATCGATACCGAGTCACCGGGTCGCGATGTCATGGAACAAGTGGTGCTGGTGACTCGCGACCAGCCACGACCGATTGTGATGTTCACCGACGAACACGACCCCGGTGTGATGCGACAGGCGATCAAGTCCGGAGTCAGTGCCTACATCGTCGAAGGCATTCACGCACAACGCCTGCAGCCGATTCTCGATGTGGCCATGGCGCGCTTCGAAAGCGATCAGGCCTTGCGTGCCCAATTGCAGGCCCGCGACCAGCAACTGGCCGAGCGCAAGCGCATCGAACTGGCCAAGGGGCTGCTGATGAAAATGAAGGACTGCAACGAAGAAGAAGCCTACACCCTGATGCGCCGCCAGGCGATGAGCCGCCAGCAGAAGCTGATTCAGGTGGCGGAGCAGATTATTGCCATGAGCGAACTGCTGGGTTGAACAACATAAAGATCGCAGCCTTCGGCAGCTCCTACGGGATGCACACATTCCCCTGTAGGAGCTGCCGAAGGCTGCGATCTTTTTTGCTTTACCCAAATTTCCGATATGGCACAGATCTGGCTAGGTAATCGGTACAGGTAACCAACGGCGGTTGCCCCACCTACGACAAAGACGTCGCGCACCTCATTTGCCCCAGGCGAATCGGGTGGCGGCGTTTTTTCGTTTTGGCCCCACAGCACGGGGCCGGTGGTGCGGCCGTAACGGCGCCCCACCTGCAAGCTCATGACTCCTTTCGAGACTCTTCACAGCTGAGGTGCGCGATGAATTCAAGCTTCTGGAAATCTGGCCATACACCCACATTGTTCGCAGCCTTCCTCTACTTCGACCTGAGCTTCATGGTCTGGTACCTGCTCGGTCCGTTGGCGATACAGATCGCCGCCGACCTGCACCTGACGACGCAGCAACGCGGGCTGGTGGTCGCCACGCCTATCCTGGCCGGAGCGGTCTTGCGTTTCGTGATGGGGATGCTGGCTGATCGCCTGTCGCCCAAAACCGCCGGGCTGATCGGTCAGGTCATCGTGATCTGCGCGCTGTTCGGCGCCTGGAAACTCGGTATCCACAGCTACGAGCAAGCGTTGCTGCTGGGTCTGTTCCTCGGCATGGCCGGCGCTTCTTTCGCCGTCGCCCTGCCCCTGGCATCGCAGTGGTATCCGCCGCAGCATCAAGGCAAGGCCATGGGCATCGCCGGTGCGGGGAACTCGGGCACGGTGTTCGCCGCATTGATCGCTCCGGTGCTGGCGGCGGCGTTTGGCTGGAGCAACGTGTTCGGGTTCGCCCTGATCCCGCTGATTCTGGCCTTGATCGTCTTCGCCTGCCTGGCCAAAAACGCCCCCGAGCGGCCAAAAGCCAAAGCCATGGCCGACTACTTCAAGGCCCTGGGCGATCGCGACAGCTGGTGGTTCATGTTTTTCTATAGCGTGACGTTCGGCGGTTTCATCGGCCTGGCCAGTGCCCTGCCCGGTTATTTCAACGACCAGTACGGCCTGAGCCCGGTCACTGCCGGCTACTACACCGCTGCCTGTGTGTTCGGCGGCAGCCTGATGCGCCCTCTGGGCGGCGCGCTGGCCGACCGGTTCGGCGGCATTCGGACCTTGTTGGCGATGTACACCGTCGCGGCGATCTGCATTACCGCTGTCGGCTTCAACCTGCCGAATTCCTACGCCGCACTGGCACTTTTCGTCTGCACCATGCTCGGTTTGGGTGCAGGCAATGGCGCAGTGTTCCAGTTGGTGCCGCAGCGTTTTCGTCGGGAAATCGGCGTGATGACCGGTCTGATCGGCATGGCCGGCGGCATCGGTGGGTTTGCCCTCGCGGCCGGCATGGGCGCGATCAAGCAAAGCACCGGCAGCTATCAACTGGCGCTGTGGTTGTTCGCCAGCCTCGGCGTACTCGCCTGGTTCGGTCTACATGGGGTGAAACGTCGCTGGAGAACCACTTGGGGTTCGGCAGCCGTCACCGCTGCACGGGTGTGAGGACTGCATGAGCCTGCAACTGAGCTTCGCCGAACACAGTGCCATCGGCCCCCGCGAGGAGAACCAGGACGCTCTGCGCCTGGTCACTCCGGCCCCGGCGCTGGCGGCGAGCAAAGGTTACCTGTTCGCCATCGCTGACGGCGTCAGCCAATGTGCCGATGGCGGCCTCGCGGCCCGTTCGACCTTGCAGGCCCTGGCGCTGGACTACTACGCCACCCCGGAAACCTGGGGCGTCGCCCAGGCATTGGATCGCCTGCTGCTGGCGCAAAATCGCTGGTTGCAGGCTAACGGTGGTGGCCAACCGCTGCTGACCACAGTCAGTGCCTTGGTGATGCGCGGCCGGCGTTTTACCTTGGCTCACGTTGGCGATTGCCGGGTTTATCGCTGGCACGCCGACACGCTGCAACGGGTGAGCGAGGATCACGTCTGGGACCAGCCAGGCATGCAGCATGTGCTTAAGCGGGCCCTCGGGCTGGATCAACACTTGGTGCTGGACTTTCTCGATGGCGAACTTCGGCTGAACGAGAGTTTCGTGCTGCTCAGCGACGGCATCTGGGCCGTGCTGGGCGACACGGCCATTGCGGCGATTCTGCGGGATCAGCCTGATTTGGACAGTGCCGCGCAAACGCTGGTCAGCGCCGCGCACCTGGCCGGCAGCCAGGACAATGCCAGCGCCCTGCTGGTGCGGGTCGATGCCCTTGGCGAAACCAGCATTGGCGATGCACTGATTCATTTGCAGCAATGGCCACTCCCGCCTGCGCTGAAGCCGGGCCAGGCCTTCGAAGGCTGGCACGTGGAAGGGATCCTCGGCCAGAGCCAGCAATCGCTGCTGTATCGGGTGAGTGACGCGCAGCAACAACCCTGGTTGCTGAAAACCTTGCCCGGTGCGCTCCGTGACGATCACCAGGCCGGGCAGGCATTGTTATCGGAGGAATGGTTTCTCAAGCGTGTGGCCGGGCGGCATTTTCCTGAAGTCCATGCCTCCAGTCAGCGTCAGCATTTGTACTACGTGATGCGTGAATATACCGGGTCTACCCTGGCTGAGCTGCATGAGCGTGTCGCAACGCTGCCACTGGCTCAATGGCTGGACCTGGCCGAACGCCTGCTGCGGGCCGTCGGCATACTGCATCGACGGCAGATTCTGCATCGCGATATCAAACCGGAGAACCTGTTGCTGGGGGACGACGGCGAGTTGCGCCTGCTGGATTTCGGCCTCGCCTACTGCCCCGGGCTGTCCGAAGATCAAGCTTGCGCCCTGCCCGGAACGCCCAGCTATATCGCGCCGGAGGCTTTTCGAGGCGACCCTCCTACGCCACAACAGGATTTGTATGCAGTCGGCGTGACCTTGTATTACCTGCTGACCGGGCATTATCCCTACGGCGAAATCGAAGCGTTCCAGCGACCACGGTTTGGTGTGCCTGTCAGCGCCAGTCGCTACCGGCCCGACCTGCCGGAATGGATCGCGCAAAGCCTGGAGCGCGCGGTGGCTGCGGCTCCGGATCAGCGTTTCGAAACGGCGGAAGAATGGTTGTTGCTACTGGAACAGGGAGAACGTCGTAGTTTGAGCGTGCGCCCCAGACCGTTGCTGGAGCGCGAGCCGCTGAAAGTCTGGCGGACATTGGCGCTGGTATCGTTACTGGTGAATCTGGTGCTGCTGTTTTTGCTGTTTCATGGCTGAGTTTTTCATTACCCAAAAGATCAAAAGATCGCAGCCTGCGGCAGCTCCTACAGGTGCCCACGATCCCCTGTAGGAGCTGCCGCAGGCTGCGATCTTTTGATCTTTCTGCTTCAAAACCGGGCATCGCGCCTTGAACCGGTGCACGAAAACACCCTCCTCCCATGACGAGAGCCCATAAATCAGGCCCTTGCGAGAGTTGGCACAACCACTGCATTACCTCTCTCAACAGACATAAAGCGCGGGCTTCAACGACGAAGGCTGCACTTCCCGAGAGAACGGGACCAGGACAAAGGCGTCCTCGCTAGGCAACTAGCGGGACGCCTTTTTTTGTTTGCGCAAAATTATGTCGAGCATGGCCTGAACCCTGATGAGGCAGGCCTGAGCTCCCCGGAGAACCTGATGAAAAAACTAAAACTGGTGATGATCGGCAACGGCATGGCCGGGGTTCGTACCCTGGAAGAACTGCTCAAGCTGAGTAATGAACTGTACGACATCACGGTCTTCGGCGCCGAACCCCATACCAACTACAACCGCATCCTGCTGTCGCCCGTACTGGCCGGTGAACAGACGTTCGAAGAGATCGTGCTCAACGATCTGGACTGGTATCTGGAAAACAACATCAAGCTGCTGCTCAACCGCAAAGTGGTGGAGATCGATCGGGTCAAACGCCGGGTCATCGCCGAAGACGGCACCGAAGCCGAATACGATCGCCTGCTGATTGCCACCGGCTCGACCCCGTTCATCCTGCCAATCCCCGGCAATACCTTGCAGGGCGTGATCGGCTACCGCGACATTGCCGACACCCAGGCGATGATCGACACCGCCAAGACCCACAAGCACGCCGTGGTCATCGGCGGCGGCCTGCTGGGCCTTGAAGCCGCCAACGGCCTGATGCTGCGCGGCATGCACGTCACCGTGGTGCACATCGGCGAATGGCTGCTGGAACGGCAACTGGACAAAACCAGCGGCCAACTCCTGCAAACCGCCCTGGAAGCTCGTGGCCTGCACTTTCGCCTGTGCGAACAGACCCAGGCCCTGCACGACGCCGGCAACGGCCGGGTCGGCTCGGTGCAGTTCAAGAACGGCGACATCATCCCCGCCGACCTGGTGGTGATGGCCGCCGGCATTCGCCCCAACACCGAACTCGCGGAAAAATCCGGCATCCCTTGCAGCCGCGGGATTCTGGTCAACGACACGATGCAAACCTACGACCCCCGGGTCTACGCCATCGGCGAATGCGCCAGCCACCGCGGCATCGCCTATGGTTTGGTGGCGCCGCTGTTCGAACAGGCCAAAGTCTGCGCCAACCACCTCGCCCAACTGGGTTTTGCCACCTACAAGGGGTCGGTGACCTCGACCAAATTGAAGGTCACCGGTATCGACCTGTTCTCCGCCGGCGACTTCATGGGCGGTGAAGGCACCGAGACCATCACCCTCTCGGACCCGATTGGCGGGGTCTACAAAAAACTGGTGATCAAGGATGACGTGCTGGTCGGCGCCTGCCTGTATGGCGATACGGCAGACGGCGGCTGGTATTTCCGGCAGATCCGTGAAAATCACGTCATCGACGAGATCCGCGATCACTTGATGTTCGGTGAAAATGCGCTTGGCGACGTAGGACATCAGGGCCAGGACAAAGCCATGAGCATGGCCGACACGGCTGAAGTCTGCGGCTGCAACGGTGTGTGCAAAGGCACCATCGTCAAGGCTATTCAGGAACACGGGCTGTTCAGCGTCGACGAAGTGAAGAAACACACCAAGGCCGCCAGCTCCTGCGGCTCCTGCGCCGGCCTCGTCGAACAGATCCTGATCAACACCGTGGGTGGCGCCGCCGACGTCAAACCGAAAAGCGAAAAGGCAATCTGCGGCTGCAGCGACCTCAACCACGGGCAAATCCGTCAGGCCATCCGCGAGCAGCACTTGCTGACCATCGCCGGCACCATGAGCTACCTGAACTGGCGCACCCCCAATGGCTGCGCCACCTGCCGGCCGGCGCTCAACTACTATCTGATTTCCACCTGGCCGGGGGAAGCCAGGGACGACCCGCAATCGCGCCTGATCAACGAAAGGGCTCACGCCAACATTCAGAAAGACGGCACTTACTCTGTAGTCCCGCGGATGTGGGGCGGTGTGACCAATCCTTCGGAACTGCGGCGCATTGCCGATGTTGCCGACAAGTACAACGTGCCGATGGTCAAAGTCACCGGTGGTCAGCGCATCGACTTGCTAGGCATCCGCAAGCAAGACCTGCCGGGAGTATGGAAAGACCTGGACATGCCGTCCGGCCACGCCTACGGAAAATCCATCCGCACGGTGAAAACCTGCGTCGGCAGCGAGTTCTGCCGCTTTGGCACCCAAAACTCAACACAGCTGGGTATCGAACTGGAACATGACCTGTTCAACATGTGGTCACCGCACAAGGTGAAACTGGCTGTCTCCGGTTGCCCGCGCAACTGCTCGGAAGCCGGCATCAAGGATGTGGGAATCATCGGCGTGGACTCCGGCTGGGAGATGTACATCGGTGGCAACGGCGGGATCAAGACCGAAGTCGCGGAATTCTTCGTCAAACTGAAAACCGCCGAAGAAGTCCGCGAATACAACGGTGCATTCCTGCAGCTCTATCGCGAAGAAGCCTTTTACCTCGAACGCACCGTGCACTACCTGCAACGGGTCGGCATGGACCACATCAAGAAAGCCGTGCTCGAGGACCCGGAGCGGCGCAAGGCGCTCAACGATCGCCTGCAATTCTCCCTGTCGTTCGAGCAGGACCCGTGGAAAGAGCGCCTGGAACAGCCACAACTGAAGAAAGAATTCGACGTCATCCCCGTGAAAAACCTGGAGGTGCTGGCATGAACTGGCTGGATATCTGCGCACTGGAAGAGATCAATGCCCTGGGCTCGCGGATCGTCGCCGGCCCCAAGGGCGACATCGCGATTTTTCGTACCAGCGACGACGAAGTGTTCGCCCTCGACGACCGTTGCCCACACAAGGGTGGGCCGCTGTCCCAAGGTCTGATCTACGGCAAGCGGGTGGCCTGCCCGTTGCACAACTGGCAAATCGACCTGGAAAGCGGCGAAGCCCTGGCCCCGGACATCGGCTGTGCCCATCACCATCCGGCTCGGGTGGAAAATGGCCGGGTGATGCTAGCCCTGCGGGATGCAGGCTGATGGACCGCCAGATCACTGCGTCCACCTGCTGTTACTGTGGGGTCGGCTGCGGGGTGCTGATCGAGCACGACGGTTCACGCATCCTCGGCGTCAGCGGCGATCCGGCGCACCCGGCCAATTTCGGCAAACTGTGCAGCAAGGGCTCGACCCTGCACCTGACCGGCGACGAGACCGCGCGGGCGCTGTTCCCCGAACTGCGCCTCGGTAAAGGCCTGGCCCGCCACCGCACCGACTGGGATACCGCCCTCGATCACGCCGCCAGCGTATTTGCCGCGACCATTGCCGAACATGGCCCGGACAGCGTGGCGTTTTACATTTCAGGGCAACTGTTGACCGAGGACTACTACGCCTTCAACAAGCTGGCACGTGCCCTGGTGGGTACCAACAACATCGACAGCAATTCGCGGCTGTGCATGTCCTCGGCGGTAGTCGGCTACAAGCGCAGCCTGGGTGCCGACGCGCCACCTTGCAGCTACGAAGACCTGGAGCTGAGCGATTGCGTAATGATCGCCGGCAGCAACATGGCCTACGCCCATCCGGTACTGTTTCGTCGGCTGGAAGAAGCAAAATCCCGCCGGCCGCAGATGAAGGTCATCGTCATTGACCCACGTCGTACAGACACCTGCGATCTGGCTGACCTGCACCTGCCGATCTTGCCGGGCACCGATGTCGCCTTATTCCATGGGATTTTGCATTTGCTGCTGTGGGAAGACTGGATCGATCGTGACTTCATCAAAGACCACACCGAAGGTCTGGCTGAGCTGAAAAGCCTGGTACGTGACTACACCCCGCAAATGGTTTCGCAGCTCTGCGGAATCAGCATCGAGCAATTGCAGCAATGTGCCGAGTGGATCGGCACATCTCCAAGCTTTCTGTCGCTGTGGTGCATGGGGTTGAACCAGTCCACTGCCGGCAGCGCGAAAAACAGTGCACTGATCAATCTGCACCTTGCCACCGGGCAGATCGGTCGCCCCGGTGCCGGACCTTTCTCCCTCACCGGTCAGCCAAATGCCATGGGCGGGCGGGAAACCGGCAGTTTGTCCAACCTGCTGCCCGGCCATCGTGATGCCGCCAATGCGCAACACCGTGAGCAAGTGGCGTCCTATTGGGGCGTCGAGCAACTGCCGGAAAATCCCGGGCTCTCGGCGATCGAGCTGTTCGAGCAAGTGCGCAGCGGCAAGATCAAGGCGTTGTGGATCGCTTGCACCAACCCCGCGCAATCCATGCCGGACCAGACGGCCGTGCGCGCCGCCTTGCAAGCCTGCCCGTTCGTGGTGTTACAGGAAGCCTTTCGCACCACTGAAACCGCGAAGTTTGCCGACCTCCTGCTGCCCGCGGCCAGTTGGGGAGAAAAGGAAGGCAGCGTGACCAATTCCGAACGGCGCATTTCCCACGTACGCCAGGCAATCGTCGCACCGGGTGAGGCACGGCCGGACTGGGCAATTACGGTAGATTTCGCACAACGCCTGGAGAAATACCTGCGCCCCGGCCAAAACGGCCTGTTTGCATTTGATAACCCCGCTCAGGTCTTTGATGAATACAAACACCTGACTCACGGTCGCGATCTGGATCTGTCCGGTATCAGCCATGCACTGATCGATCGTCTCGGTCCGCAGCAGTGGCCCTTCCCTGCGGGTGCCGTCGAAGGCACGGCACGGCTCTACGTCGACGGGATATTTGCCACTGCCAATGGACGCGCACAGTTCGTGGCCGATCCGTACCGCGCCGCCAAAGAGCAACGCGATGCACGCTTCCCCCTGACCCTGATCACCGGCCGCTTGCGCGATCAATGGCATGGCATGAGCCGCACCGGCACCGCCGCGCAGCTGTTCGGCCATGTCGGCGAAGCGCAGGTAAGCCTGCACCCTGACGAACTGCGCCGCCATCGCTTGCAGCCTGGGGATCTGGTCAGCCTGAAAAGCCGGCGCGGCGCAGTCATCGTCGCAGTCGCCAGCGATGACAGCGTGCGTCCTGGCCAGGCCTTTTTGCCCATGCACTGGGGCGACCGTTTTCTCAAGGGCGGGGTGAACAGCCTGACCTTGTCCGCGTTCGATCCTTTGTCGAAACAGCCCGAACTCAAGCACAGCGGCGTACGCCTGGAGCCGGTGGACTTGCCCTGGAAACTGTTCGCACTGATCGAGGGTGATGTTCAACGGCATTTTGAGGCGCTACGACCGCTCTGTGAGGCGTTTTCCTACGTCAGCTTCAGCCTTGTTGGTCGTGAACGCCCTGCTCTGCTTGTACGGACTGCCAATACTTCAGCGCCTTCGGCAGAGTTGCTCAGCGAAATCGATCAAAGCCTGGCACTCAATGACGGCCCGGTGCTGGCTTACGACGACCCTCGACGGGCCATTGGCAAGCGGGTGCGAATCGAAAATGGTCGGATCACCGCCATTCGATTGGCCGGTGAAACCCTCGCCCAGCACTGGTTGCAGGGGCTGTGGCTCGAAGGTCGCGCAGACGAGCAACTGCGGCGCTGGTTGTTGGCGCCGCTGAGCGCACCACCGGGCAATCTCGACGCGCCCGTCAACGCGAACAAGATCCTGTGCAATTGCAAGAACGTCGGCCAGAACGCGATCTGCGCCGGCATCGACCGTGGCCTGGACTTGCAGGAACTCAAGCAAGAACTGGGTTGCGGCACGCAATGCGGGTCCTGTGTTCCGGAAATCAAACGCCTGCTGGCTGCCAAGGCGCGGCCAGTCACCGTTATCTCGTGAGGAAAACACTATGAGTGCAAAAGTCTGGCTGGTGGGTGCAGGCCCGGGGGATCCGGAGTTGCTCACATTGAAAGCGGTACGTGCCTTGCGCGAGGCTGATGTGGTGCTGATCGATGACCTGGTCAATGTCGCGGTACTCGAGCACTGCCCTCGGGCGCGGATCATCCCGGTGGGCAAGCGCGGCGGCTGCCGCTCCACTCCGCAAGCATTTATCCATCGCCTGATGCATCGTTATGCCCGGCAGGGTAAATGCGTGGCGCGGCTAAAGGGCGGCGATCCGTGCATTTTCGGCCGGGGTGGTGAAGAAGCGCAGTGGTTGCGTGAGCGCGGGGTCGAAGTCGAGTTGGTCAACGGCATCACGGCGGGCCTTGCCGGCGCGACCCAATGCGATATTCCGCTGACGCTAAGGGGCGTTGCACGTGGCGTGACACTGGTCACGGCGCACACTCAGGATGACAGCAGCCTGAACTGGCAGGCCCTGGCTCAAGGGGGCACCACGCTGGTGATCTACATGGGGGTGGCGAAGCTTAGTGAAATTCGCGAGCAACTGCTGGCCGGCGGAATGGCTCCCGCTACGCCTGTGGCAATGATCGAAAATGCTTCCCTGCCGCACCAACGGGAATGTCGGAGCGACCTGACAACCATGGAAGAAGATGCCTGCGACTTCCAGCTCAAAAGCCCGGCAATCCTCGTGATCGGTGCTGTAGCGACCTGTGATGAGATCAAAAGATCGCAGACTGCATTGGCTGGGTGTTCATCCTTGTAGGGATTAAAAGATCGCGGCCTGCGGCAGCTACTACAGGGATGAACGTCGAACCACTGTAGGAGCTGCCGCAGGCTGCGATCTTTCGGAGCAGCGCCAAACCCTCGCTGAAACCCAAATCGCAGACAAAGAAAAGCCCGGCCTAAGCCGGGCTTTTCTCAGAGCTGCGAGCTAATTACTTAGCTTGAGCTTCAACCTTCGCTTCTACGCGACGGTTTACAGCGCGGCCAGCTTCAGTGGCGTTGTCAGCAACCGGGCGGGATTCGCCGTAGCCAACGGACTGAATGCGGGACGACTCAACACCGTACTGGTTGGTCAGAACTTGCTTAACGGCGCTTGCACGACGCTCGGACAGTTTCTGGTTGTAAGCGTCAGGACCGACGTTGTCGGTGTGACCTTCAACAGTAGTGGTGGTGGACGGGTACTGCTTCATGAAGTCAGCCAGGTTCTTGATGTCGCCGTAGCTGTTTGGCTTGACTGCCGACTTGTTGAAGTCGAACTTCACGTCCAGCTCTACACGAACGACTTCAGCAACAGCTGGGCAGCCATCAGCGTCAACAGTAACGTTGGCTGGGGTGTCCGGGCACTTGTCAACGTTGTCGCAAACGCCATCGTTGTCGCTGTCGGAGCAGACTTCTGGAGCTGGAACCGGAGCAGCAGCAGGCTTGTTGCCGCCGCCGAAGTTAACACCCAGACCTACGGACGGGATGTAGTCCCAACGGCCGTTGTCCAGCTTGTAGTCAGCTTCTACGCCAGCACGAGCGTAAACGTTTTCAACGAAGTAGTACTTAACGCCAGCGCCAGCGGTCAGGAAAGTCGACTGGTCACGACCGGTGTGGCCGTCAGCGGCTACGTTGGTCAGGCTGCCGTGCTTGACACCACCTTGAACGTAAGGACGCAGAGCGTCGCCAGCGTTGTTGAAGTGGTACTGGGCGTTCAGACCGAACTGGTCGCCTTCGATTTTCTGGTTGCCGGTGTTGTTGTTCGAACGGGTGTAGTCATCGTTGTTGTAGGTGAAGTTCAACGATACGTCGTCGGTCAAGAAGTAACCGATGGAGGCGCCAGGAGTGTAGCCGTCTTCAACGTTGTTAACGCTGTCGTTGTACTTCTTCCCGTAGTTGAGCTCGCCTTCAACTGCGCCTTGGCCTTGTGCCAGTGCGCCGAACGAAGTAGCGGCAATAAGAGTACCAATGGCCAAGCCCAAGGTGTTTTTCAGTTTCATCCGTTAAATCCCCATCTGGTGATTGTGAAGCAGTCCCGCAAACCGGGGGACAACTCGGCGGCAAGTCTAACAGAACTTGCCTACGCGTAAGAGATATTTGCGCTGAACTAAGTTTCAGCAATGCCTGCAAATTTCTCACGCAATTTATCTAGAGCGCGCTTGTACCGCATTTTTGTTGCACTCAAACCCATGTGCATGATGTCTGCGATCTCCTGAAACTCCAGCTCTGCGACAAAACGTAGCACCAGAATTTCGCGGTCAATCGGGTTCACATACACCAACCAGCGATCAAGTCCGCCCTTTTCCTCAGGTTTCGGCGCCTTTTCTTCGGACGCTTCCTCGAGGGGATCAAGACTCAATGCGTCCATCAAGCGACGCTTTCGCCGTTCCTTTCGATATTGTGTGATGCACTCGTTGTACGTGATGCTATATAGCCATGTCTTGAACTTCGATTTACCTTCGAAGTTCTTCAGGCCATACAGCACCTTCAACATGACCTCCTGACAGACATCGTCTGCGTCGCGATCGTTCCCGAGATATCGTGCGCATACGTTAAATAATGTTCGTTGGTAACGCCGCATCAGTTCTTCATAGGCGCGTGTTACGTGAAACAGTTCGGTATGCGAGCGCGCGACCAACTCCTCATCAGAGAGCTCGCGGGGGTCGTAGCGCATGGATAACGATTGGGTTTTATTCAAAACAAGTCGGGCCGACAGTCAGGTCAATGTCCGCCGCAGCCAGCATCAGCAGGCATTTTGCGGCGGCATACATTAGCAGAGTTTGCCGGGTTAGCGGCTACTCACATGCTGCTCAAGGAGAATCCGATTGGAAAGAGAGACTAGCTCACCCTCATCGGTCAGCAATGTGGTTTTAACCGTGCCGATCTCCTCGATCTGGCCTTCGACCTCGCCAACACGCACTTGTTGCCCAACCTGGTACAGCTCACGCACGTAGATTCCCGCAAGAATCTGGCCGGCTATTTCCCGGCTTCCCAACCCCATGGCCAGCGCTACCGCCAGACCAACGGTTATCAACACGATCACGATCACATGGTTCAGCAGGTCAGTCTTGACCTCCAGCTGGCTGATCGCAACCGAAATACTGATGATGATCACCAGGCCCTGGGCAATTCGACCAAGCCCTGAAGCATAGTCCAGGCCCACGCCTTCTGCCGCTCCACGCACCAGCCCGTTGGCCAGTTGCGCCAGCAAAACACCTACCAGTAACACCAGCGCCGCGCCGAAAACCTTCGGCAGATACAACGCAAGCATATCCAGCGTAGCTGAAACCCGCTCAAGTCCGAGGGATTCTGCGGCGGAAACCAGAAAAATAAGCAGAATGAACCAATAGACGATCTTGCCGATCAGGGTCGAGATAGGAACTTGCAATCCAGCGCGGGACAGCAGCTTGGTCAGGCCTGTGCCGCCCATCAAGCGGTCAAGGCCCAGCTTGGCAAGCAACTTGGAGAGCAGGGTGTCCAGCAGTTTGGCCACGACAAAACCCAACAGCAGCACAACCAGTGCGCCGAACAGGTTCGGAATGAAGTTCGCAACCTTGGTCCACAACGCAGTCATTGCAGTGACGAGGCTCTGAGTCCAGAGATCAAGTTCCATATTCAATCAGCCTTATCAGCAGTGCGGGCAGCAGGTTTACGAAGACGGGATACCGGCGCGACATGGGCCGATCCGTTATTCAGGGCGATCATCAGTGCGGGCAACCAGCGCCCCAGCAGGCTGAACAGATCACCGGCGCCGACCTGGCGGTTGGCGGTTTTCAGTACACGGCCAAGGCATGCATCGTCGTCCCGGGTGGACGGTGAGGCCTTGAGCATGTCGCGTAAAGACTGTTCAAACGGATCGTGCATACGCACCTCTCGTGATGTCTGTGGGAGACGCGGTCAGTTTTGGTCGGGTCACATGGTTTCCTTCAGACCCAGCGCAAACGTCGGAATAACCACCACTGCCCCAGCGCCACCGAGACCATCATCAGGCAGGCGATCAGAAAGCCATAAGGGCTGGCAGAGAACGGGATTCCACCGACGTTGATCCCCAAAAGCCCGGTCAGAAAACTCATGGGCAAAAAGATCCCGGTGATGATGCCAAAGCGATACATCGTGCGGTTCATGCGCACGCTCAACCGGCGATCTTCCGCTTCCAGGACCAGCCCCACCCGCTCCCGGGTCAATTCCAGCTCTTCGAGGTAGCGGGTCAGGCTATTGTTCAATTCGTTCCAGTAATCACCATCGTCCTCGACGAACCAGGGCAATTTGATCCGCGTCAACTGCCCGAAAATATCCCGCTGCGGAGCAAGAAAGCGCTTCAACGCAGCCGCCCTTCGACGAATCTGCAAAACCGATCCGTGCTCAGGAGTATACCGTTCGTCGGCATCCAGTTTTTCTTCTTCCTCATCGACCACTTCCGAGAGACAGCTGACCAGATCCTGCACCTTGTTGGTGAGGTATTGCGCCATGCAAAGGATGAGTTCGGAGGCAGTTTTCGGCCCCTTGCCTTCGGACAGTTGCACCAGCAACTCGTCAGTGGCACGCAACGGACGCAAACGCAGGGAAATGACACGCTGGGCAGAGCCGAAGATCCGCACCGACACCATGTCTTCGGGCTCGGCACCGGGGTTCAGATTGACCCCGCGCAAAAATAGCAGCAGTTCGCTGTCTGAAAGCTGTACAAGTCGCGGACGAGTGTTTTCTTCGAGCAACAAGTCACAGCTGAATTCGCTCAGACCGCTGGATTTGCGCAACCAGGTCCGGGTTTGCGGATGACTGCGATCCCAGTGCAGCCACAGGCTTTCATGGGCCTGCAGCTGCAAGTCATCGAGTTCAGTCCGGGCAATCGAACGCGCGCCGCCTCTACCGTCCAGCACCAGGGCATGCACCAGCCCCCATTGCGCGTTTTCTTCCTCGAACATCCGCACTCCTTTGGTCGACCAGCGCTTTATTCAGGCATTTTCAGCGGGCTTGGCGAGATGATCACGCCGTTGTTGTCCGCATAGATGTAATGACCCGGGTGGAAGGTCACGCCGGCGAAGGTCACGGCAACGTTGAGATCGCCGAGCCCGCGCCTGTCGGATTTCCTCGGGTGGCTGGCGAGGGCCTGAACGCCCAGATCGGTCTGTGCGATGATATCGACGTCACGGATGCAACCGTAGATCACCAGCCCTTCCCAACCGTTTTTCGCGGCTTTCTCGGCCAGCATGTCACCCAGCAACGCATGACGCAGGGAACCGCCACCGTCTACCACCAGCACTTTGCCATCCCCCTTGAGCTCGACTTGCT
Organism: Pseudomonas sp. GV085; assembly: GCF_003050925.1. Lineage (GTDB taxonomy): Bacteria > Pseudomonadota > Gammaproteobacteria > Pseudomonadales > Pseudomonadaceae > Aquipseudomonas. The sequence goes on from NZ_QAOV01000013.1 coordinate 53,940, forward strand.
CCTTGACCCGCGAGTTGTCTTCGAAGCACTTGATGGTCACGATTTCGCCGCCGAACGAATCACGTCCGCCGAAATTGCTGAACATCGGTTCCAGCACCTGCACCAGTTCCGGATAGGCGTCGCACAGGTCAGGCGTGAGGTAATGGATCATCGAGAAACTCCTGAAAAGAGGAAGACAGCACGAACATCGGTGATGACTCAGTCACGCAAAGTGACCGGAACAGCTCAATGCGTCATATCTTAGCCGCAAGCCGATCAGAGCGAAATGCCCTTGTTAGAGCGTCAGGCTCAGATTGCCGCGGCCAAATCCTGTTGTGCTCCCGGCAAAGGTGTCTGCTGATCAGCCAGCCAACGAGTCACCAATGGCCAGACTTCAGCCTGGGCTGCCTTGCTGACGAGCATTTCCACGTGACCGAAATTGTCGCCGAAGCCCTGCTCACGCCCCAGATTGATGAATTGCTTGTGCTGCGAACCGACCTGATCGAACAACTTGCGACACGCCCAGGCCGGGTCCTGATGATCACCCGCGGCACTGACCGCCAGTACGGGCAACTTGACCTCGGCCAGGCCTGCCCACCAGTCCTTGTCGGCATCGCCGAAGCGCCCGAACAAGCCAAACCAGCGCATGCTTTCCAGGGCCAGGCCGATGGGCTCGTCCTCCGGGCCGCGCTTGAGGCGTGAACCGGACAATTGAGCAAAACGCTTGAGAATGAAGCGACCGCTCCACTCCACCGGTGGAATCTTCAATGGCCAGTAAGTGCGACTCACCTGGGTGCCGAAAAACGCCGCGGAAGCCACCACCGGCTCACCGATGTACTCGCCGCCCAGCGCTGCGGCCAGTGTAGTACCGCCCAGTGAGTGACCGATCCAGTGCGGCACCTGCCCGCTCTGTTCACGGACAAATGCACCGATGGCCGGCAGGTCATAGCGTGCGTAGTCGGCAACACGATTCTTGCGGTAATCGTGGTTACGCTGGGACAAGCCGTGACCGCGCATTTCCGGAATCCAGACGTCGAACCCCAGGCGAGCCAGGTAAGCGCCAAGCCCGATGCCTTTGGGGGAAAACCAGAACCGGCGATTGGAAAAGCTGCCGTGCAGCAGGATTACCGGCACGCCACGGGAGGACGACTCATCGGCCATGCCAAGACGCGTCACAGCCAGTTCGACGGTGAAGTCGGGGCTGTTACCGGGTTTCAAACGATAGACATCTTCGCTCAGATCACCGCGCCGTTCGGCGCTGATCAGAGCGACAGGAAATAGGTTGCTGCTGCTTTGCATAATCTCTTGCACAAAAAAGGGCGGCATCCAGATGGAGCCCGCCCTGCTTGAATCTTAAAGGCACCGCCCCGTGTGGGAGCGAGCCTGCTCGCGATGGACTCCAGAACAACGCGTTTATCCAGAAAACACGCGTTATCGTTTACGACCATCGCGAGCAGGCTCGCTCCCACAGAGAGCGGATCAAGCCGAAGCTTGACCTTCCGCCAGGAAGAACCAGGTTTCCAGTACGGAGTCCGGGTTCAACGAAACACTTTCAATGCCCTGCTCCATCAGCCACTTGGCCAGGTCCGGGTGGTCCGAAGGGCCCTGACCGCAGATGCCGATGTATTTGCCGGCCTTGTTGCACGCGGCAATGGCATTGGCCAACAGCTTCTTGACTGCCGGATTACGCTCGTCGAACAGGTGGGCGATGATGCCGGAGTCACGGTCCAGGCCCAGGGTCAGCTGGGTCAGGTCGTTGGAGCCGATGGAGAAACCGTCGAAGAACTCGAGGAATTCTTCCGCCAGGATCGCGTTGGACGGCAGTTCGCACATCATGATCACGCGCAGGCCGTTCTGACCACGAGCCAGACCGTTTTCTGCCAGCAGATCGACCACCTGGCTCGCTTCGCCCAGGGTACGGACGAACGGCACCATGATTTCGACGTTGGTCAGGCCCATCTCGTTGCGCACACGCTTCAGAGCGCGGCACTCGAGTTCGAAGCAGTCACGGAACGATTCGCTGATGTAGCGCGACGCACCGCGGAAGCCCAGCATCGGGTTCTCTTCTTCCGGCTCGTACAGCTTGCCGCCGATCAGGTTGGCGTATTCGTTGGACTTGAAGTCCGACAGACGCACGATGACCTTTTTCGGCCAGAACGCAGCGGCCAGGGTGCTGATGCCTTCAACCAGCTTCTCGACGTAGAAGCCGACCGGATCGTCGTAACCGGCGATGCGCTTGTCGACGCTTTCCTTGATGTCCTGCGGCAGGCCGTCGTAGTTCAGCAGTGCCTTGGGGTGCACGCCGATCATGCGGTTGATGATGAACTCCAGACGGGCCAGGCCCACACCGGCGTTCGGCAGTTGCGCGAAGTCGAAGGCGCGGTCCGGGTTGCCGACGTTCATCATGATCTTGAACGGCAGCTCAGGCATGGCGTCCACGGAGTTCTTCTTGATGTCGAAGCCCAGTTCGCCTTCGAAGATGAAACCGGTGTCGCCTTCAGCACAGGAAACGGTCACGCCCTGGCCGTCTTTCAACAGCTGGGTGGCGTTGCCGCAACCTACTACTGCCGGGATACCCAGCTCACGGGCAATGATCGCCGCGTGGCAAGTACGGCCACCACGGTTGGTGACGATCGCGCTGGCGCGCTTCATGACCGGTTCCCAGTCCGGGTCGGTCATGTCGGAAACCAGTACATCGCCTGGCTGGACCTTGTCCATCTCGGACACGTCCTTGATGATGCGGACCTTGCCGGCGCCGATGCGCTGGCCGATGGCGCGGCCTTCCACCAGCACAGTGCCGGTTTCTTTCAACAGGTAACGTTCCATGACGTTGGCCTGGGTGCGGCTCTTCACGGTCTCCGGACGGGCCTGCACGATGTACAGCTTGCCGTCGTCACCGTCCTTGGCCCACTCGATGTCCATCGGGCACTTGTAGTGCTTCTCGATGATCATCGCCTGCTTGGCCAGCTCGCTGACTTCGGCGTCGGTCAGGCAGAAACGTGCGCGATCGGCCTTGTCCACGTCGACGGTCTTGACCGAACGACCGGCCTTGGCTTCGTCGCCGTAGATCATCTTGATGGCCTTGCTGCCCAGGTTGCGGCGCAGGATGGCCGGACGACCGGCAGCCAGCGTACCCTTGTGGACGTAGAACTCATCCGGGTTCACCGCGCCCTGTACGACGGTTTCACCCAGGCCGTAGGCGCCGGTGATGAATACCACGTCACGGAAGCCCGATTCGGTATCGAGGGTGAACATCACGCCGGCGGTACCGGTTTCGGAACGGACCATGCGCTGCACGCCAGCGGACAGGGCAACCAGCTTGTGGTCGAAGCCCTGGTGCACGCGATAGGAAATGGCGCGGTCGTTGAACAGCGAGGCGAACACCTCTTTGGCGGCGCGAATGACGTTTTCGACACCACGGATGTTCAGGAAGGTTTCCTGCTGGCCGGCGAAGGAAGCGTCCGGCAGGTCTTCGGCGGTGGCGGAAGAACGCACGGCCACGGCCATGTCAGGGTTGCCGGCGGACAGCGTGGCGAACGCGGTGCGGATTTCGGCATTCAGCTTTTCAGGAAACTCGGCTTCCATGATCCACTGGCGGATCTGGGCACCGGTCTTGGCCAGGGCATTCACGTCATCGACGTCCAGGGCATCGAGGGCGTCATGAATCTGCTGGTTCAGGCCGCTCAACTCCAGGAAATCACGATAAGCCTGAGCGGTCGTGGCGAAGCCACCGGGCACCGATACACCAGCGCCTGCCAGATTGCTGATCATCTCGCCGAGGGATGCGTTCTTGCCCCCCACATGCTCTACATCATGGACGCCGAGCTTATCGAGGGAAACTACGTACTCTACCAAGGTGATCTCTCCACTAACTGTGTTGGAAAAGCTCAAAACCGGCTGCTCGGGGGAGCGTTTGCCGGCCATATGGCCTGGACCTGGAAAATAAGTGAGAATGCGGGCCAATGGCGGCCGGCAAATCGCGCCTATCATATCCAAGATTCGTCACTAGCTTAAGGCCCAAGGTGCAAATGAAACGATCTGCTTTCTTTATCTCCGATGGTACCGGCATTACCGCCGAAACCCTGGGTCAAAGCCTTCTGGCGCAGTTCGAAAACATTGCCTTCAGCAAAGTCACGCGGCCGTATATCGACAACGTGGACAAAGCGCGGGCCATGGTACAACAAATCAACAAAGCCGCCGAAACAGACGGCTTCCGTCCGATTATCTTCGACACCATCGTCAATCAGGACATTCGTGAGATTCTCGCAACCTCGAATGGTTTCATGATCGACATATTCTCGACGTTCCTGGCACCACTTGAACAGGAACTGACCGAGCATTCTTCCTACACCGTGGGCAAATCCCACTCCATCGGCTCCAACACCAATTACATGGAGCGTATCGAAGCGGTGAACTTCGCCCTCGACAACGACGATGGCGCCCGCACGCACTATTACGACAAGGCCGATCTGATACTAGTGGGCGTGTCGCGATGTGGTAAGACGCCGACGTGTCTGTACATGGCGATGCAATTCGGTATCCGCGCAGCCAACTACCCGCTGACCGAAGACGACATGGAACGCCTGCAACTGCCAAACGCCCTGCGCGCCCACCAGCACAAGCTGTTCGGCCTGACCATCGACCCGGACCGCCTCACCGCGATCCGCAACGAGCGCAAACCCAACAGCCGCTATTCGAGCTACGCCCAGTGCGAGTTCGAAGTGCGCGAGGTCGAGAACCTGTTCCGCCGCGCAAACATCCCGCACATCAACTCCACGCATTTTTCCGTGGAAGAAATCTCCGCGAAGATTCTGGTGGAGAAAGGTGTGGAGCGGCGGTTCAAGTAACTCTCGACACGCCCCTACAGGGATCTCTCTAAATCACGAATAGATCCACAAACCGGTTCACCGGCGTAGCCTCTAGCCGCGCCCGATCCTTGCACAGCGCAAAAATCTCTTCGCTGCGCTGACCGGTGAATCGTGTCAGCAAGTTCGCCCTGAATTTCTCCTCCAGCAACGGGATACCTTCAACCCGGCGTCGACGATGCCCGATCGGGTACTCCACCACGACGTTATCCGTACTGGAGCCATCCTTGAAAAACACCTGCACCGCATTGGCAATGGAGCGCTTGTCGGCCTCCAGATATTCACGGGTGTAACGTGGTTCCTCGACGATAACCATCTTGTCGCGCAGCACATCGATGATCGGATGCGCCTTGTGGAAATCGTCCTCGTAGTGCTCCGCCACCAGATTGCCGAAGGCCAGCGGCACAGCGGTCATGTACTGGATGCAGTGATCGCGGTCGGCGGCATTTGCCAATGGACCGACTTTGGAAATGATGCGAATCGCCGATTCATGGGTGGTGATGACGATCCTGGCGATTTCGTGCAGTCGATTACGCACTTGCGGATGCAAGGTCACCGCCGCTTCGCAGGCCGTTTGCGCATGGAACTCGGCCGGAAAACTGATCTTGAACAGCACGTTTTCCATCACATAACTGCCGTACGGCCGCGAGAAACTGAACCCGCGCTTGTCTTCAGGCTTGAGTGCCAGATCGCTATTGGTGTGGCTGAACAGTACGTCGTAAAAACCCCACTGTTTGGCACTCAATATGCCGGGGATGCCCATCTCGCCACGCATCGCGATGTCCGCCAGGCGCACGCCACGACTGGACGCATCGCCCGCCGCCCAGGACTTGCGCGAGCCGGCATTCGGCGCATGCCGGTACGTGCGCAAGGCCTGACCGTCGGCAAAGGCGTGGGACAACGCCGACAACAACTGCTCGCGATTGGCGCCCATCAGCTTGGCCGTAACCGCAGTCGAGGCGACTTTCACCAGAATCACGTGATCGAGGCCGACGCGGTTGAACGAATTCTCAAGGGCGATCACGCCTTGAATCTCGTGGGCCATGATCATCGATTCAAGCACCGTGCGAACGGTCAGCGGCGCCTCGCCATTGGCCAGGCGCTTTTGCGACAGGTGGTCGGCCACCGCGAGAATGCCGCCGAGGTTATCCGACGGATGCCCCCACTCGGCCGCAAGCCAGGTGTCGTTGTAGTCGAGCCAGCGCACGATGCAGCCGATGTCCCACGCTGCCTTCACCGGATCGAGCCGGTAACTGGTGCCCGGCACACGGGCGCCAAACGGTACGACGGTGCCTTCGACCGCAGGCCCCAGATGCTTGGTGCACTCCGGAAAACGCAGGGCCAGCAAGCCACAACCCAAGGTATCGATCAGACAGTTGCGCGCGGTATCCAGCGCCTCTTCGGACTCGATCTTGAAGTTGAGAACGTAATCGGCAATGTCCTGCAGGACCTTGTCGTAGTCGGGGCGGTTGTTCAGGTCGACGTTGGCACTCATGTTCGATTCACTCTGTGAAATGGGTCGTTGATGAGACCTCGGTTCAGGGCAGCTCCTACATGGTTCGGTGCCGTATTAGAACGAGTCACCCGGCACACGAACATAACCTTCCATCAACACTCGCGCACTGCGGCTCATGATCGCCTTGTTCACGGTCCATTCGCCATTGACCTGACTGGCCTCGGCGCCGACACGCAGGGTGCCGGACGGGTGGCCGAAGCGCACCGCATTGCGTTCGATACCGCCCGCCGCGAGGTTGACCAAAGTGCCGGAAATCGCTGCCGCCGTGCCGATCGCCACCGCCGCCGTGCCCATCATCGCGTGGTGCAATTTACCCATGGACAGTGCACGCACCAGCAGATCGACATCGCCTGCCGCAATCGCCTTGCCGCTTGAGGCCACGTAATCCGCAGGCTTGGCCACGAAGGCCACCTTCGGCGTGTGCTGCCGCTTGGCCGCTTCGTCGATGTTCGAAATCAGCCCCATGCGCAGCGCGCCGTAGGCACGGATGGTTTCGAACATCAGCAAGGCTTTCGGGTCGCCATTGATCGCGCCCTGCAACTCGGTGCCCTTGTAGCCGATGTCTTCGGCATTGACGAAAATCGTCGGGATGCCGGCGTTGATCATGGTCGCCTTGAAGGTACCGACGCCGGGTACTTCCAGGTCATCCACGAGGTTGCCGGTAGGGAACATCGAACCGCCGCCGCCCTCTTCATCCGCCGCAGGGTCGAGGAACTCGATCTGCACTTCGGCCGCAGGGAAGGTCACGCCGTCGAGTTCGAAATCGCCGGTTTCCTGCACTTCTCCGTTGGTGATCGGCACGTGGGCGATGATGGTCTTGCCGATGTTGGCCTGCCACACGCGAACCACCGCCACGCCGTTGTGCGGGATGCGGCTGGCGTCCACCAGACCGTTGCTGACGGCGAACGAACCGACTGCCGCCGACAGGTTGCCGCAGTTGCCGCTCCAGTCGACGAACGGCTTGTCGATCGACACCTGTCCGAACAGGTAATCGACGTCGTGATCGGCCTTGATGCTTTTCGACAGAATCACGGTTTTGCTGGTGCTGGAGGTCGCGCCGCCCATGCCGTCGATTTGTTTGTCGTACGGGTCGGGGCTGCCGATTACGCGCAGCAGCAAAGCGTCGCGGGCCGGGCCTGGGACCTGTGCCGCTTCAGGCAAATCCTTGAGGCTGAAAAACACGCCTTTGCTGGTGCCGCCGCGCATGTATGTCGCGGGTATCTTGATTTGAGCTGCGTGAGCCATGGTGCTCGTTACTCCTTGAGATGAGACACGGGACCCAAGGTCCCGTGTCCGTACAGCCTGTATTAAACGGCGACCGCCGACTCTTCGAGGAAGTCCTGGGCAAAGCGTTGCAACACGCCGCCGGCCTCGTAGATCGACACTTCTTCAGCGGTGTCGAGGCGGCAGGTCACCGGCACATCGACGCGTTCGCCGTTCTTGCGATGGATCACCAGCGTCAGGTCTGCACGCGGAGTGCGGTCGCCAATCACGTCGTAGGTTTCACTGCCGTCGATGGCCAGGCTGTGACGGTTGGTGCCCGGTTTGAACTCCAGCGGCAACACGCCCATGCCCACCAGGTTGGTGCGGTGAATGCGCTCGAAACCTTCGGCGGCAATCGCTTCCACACCCGCCAGGCGCACGCCCTTGGCCGCCCAGTCGCGAGACGATCCCTGCCCGTAGTCGGCGCCGGCGATGATGATCAGCGGCTGCTTGCGATCCATGTAGGTTTCGATGGCTTCCCACATGCGCATCACTTTGCCTTCCGGCTCGACACGGGCCAGCGAACCCTGCTTGACCTTGCCGTTTTCCTGAACCATTTCGTTGAACAGTTTCGGGTTGGCGAAGGTGGCGCGTTGCGCGGTCAGGTGGTCACCACGGTGAGTCGCGTAAGAGTTGAAGTCCTCTTCCGGCAGGCCCATTTTCGCCAGGTATTCGCCGGCGGCGCTGTCGAGCATGATGGCGTTGGATGGCGACAGGTGATCGGTGGTGATGTTGTCCGGCAGTACCGCCAGAGGGCGCATGCCCTTGAGCGGACGAGCGCCGGCCAGCGCGCCTTCCCAGTACGGCGGACGGCGGATGTAGGTGCTCATTTCGCGCCAGTCGTACAGCGGCGCGACTTTCGGGCCGGTGTCTTCGTGGATGGCGAACATCGGGATGTACACCTGGCGGAACTGCTCAGGTTTCACCGAGGCTTTCACCACCGAGTCGATTTCTTCGTCGCTCGGCCAGATGTCTTTCAGGCGGATTTCCTTGCCATCCACCACGCCCAGAACATCTTTTTCGATGTCGAAACGGATGGTGCCAGCGATGGCATAAGCAACCACCAATGGCGGCGACGCGAGGAACGCCTGCTTGGCGTACGGGTGGATCCGCCCGTCGAAGTTGCGGTTACCGGACAACACGGCCGTGGCGTACAGGTCGCGGTCGATGATCTCTTGCTGGATCACCGGGTCCAGTGCGCCGGACATGCCGTTGCAGGTGGTGCAGGCGAAAGCCACGACGCCGAAGCCGAGTTTGTCCAGCTCATCGGTCAGGCCGGCTTCGTCGAGGTACAGCGCGACGGTTTTCGAACCCGGTGCCAGGGACGACTTGACCCACGGCTTGCGAGTCAGGCCGAGCTTGTTGGCGTTGCGCGCCAGCAGGCCGGCGGCAATCACGTTGCGCGGGTTGCTGGTGTTGGTGCAGCTGGTGATGGCGGCGATGATCACCGCGCCATCCGGCATTTGACCCGGCACATCGTCCCATTTGCCGGAGATGCCTTTGGCTGCCAGATCCGAAACCGCGACACGAGCGTGCGGGTTGCTCGGGCCAGCCATGTTGCGCACCACCGAAGACAGGTCGAAGGTCAGGCCGCGCTCGTATTGCGCACCTTTGAGGCTGTCAGCCCACAGGCCGGTCTGCCTGGCGTAGTTCTCGACCAACTGCACCTGCTCGTCTTCACGGCCGGTGAGTTTGAGGTAGTCGATGGTCTGTTGGTCGATGTAGAACATCGCCGCGGTGGCGCCGTATTCCGGGGCCATGTTGGAGATGGTCGCGCGGTCGCCGAGGGTCAGCTTTGATGCGCCCTCACCGAAGAATTCCAGCCATGCACCGACCACTTTTTGCTTGCGCAGGAACTCGGTCAGCGCCAGCACCATGTCGGTGGCGGTGATGCCCGGTTGCAACTTGCCAGTCAATTCGACGCCAACGCTTTCCGGCAGACGCATCCACGATGCGCGGCCGAGCATCACGCTTTCGGCTTCGAGACCACCAACACCGATGGCGATCACGCCCAACGCATCGACGTGCGGGGTGTGGCTGTCGGTGCCGACGCAGGTATCAGGGAAGGCCACGCCGTCTCGCACCTGGATCACCGGAGACATTTTCTCCAGGTTGATCTGGTGCATGATGCCGTTGCCCGGCGGGATCACGTCGACGTTCTTGAACGCCTTCTTGGTCCAGTTGATGAAGTGGAAACGGTCTTCGTTGCGACGGTCTTCGATGGCGCGGTTCTTCTCGAACGCCTCTGGATCGAAACCGCCGCGCTCGACGGCCAGGGAGTGGTCGACGATCAGTTGCGTCGGCACCACCGGGTTGACTTGTGCCGGGTCACCGCCCTGCAGTGCAATGGCGTCACGCAGGCCGGCGAGGTCGACCAGCGCGGTCTGCCCGAGAATGTCGTGGCACACCACGCGGGCCGGGAACCACGGGAAGTCGAGGTCGCGCCTGCGTTCGATGAATTGCTTCAGGGATTCGGTGAGCGTGGCCGGGTCGCAGCGACGCACAAGGTTTTCCGCCAGCACGCGGGAGGTGTACGGCAGGGTGTCGTAGGCGCCAGGCTGGATCGCCTCGACCGCTGCGCGGACATCGAAGTAATCCAGGTGGCTGCCGGGCAGCGGTTTACGGAATTCAGTGTTCATCGTCAGGACTCGGTCACGGTAGTTACAAAAGGTGGGGCCTGGCACCGGCTTCGAAGCCAATGCAATCCACTGTAGGAGCGAGCCTGCTCGCGATAGCGATGTAACTGGTGACATTGATGTTGAATGTCAGTCCGTCATCGCGAGCAGGCTCGCTCCTACAGGGATCTGCTTTGAACTCAGATCCCGGTGCCGACCTCCACCATTCAGCGTTGTTCGATGGGTACGAACTTGCGCTGTTCAACGCCTACGTACTCGGCGCTTGGACGGATGATGCGGTTGTTGGCACGCTGTTCGTACACGTGGGCGGCCCAGCCGGTCAGGCGCGAGCAGACGAAAATCGGCGTGAACAATTTGGTCGGAATGCCCATGAAGTGGTACGCCGAGGCATGGTAGAAGTCGGCGTTCGGGAACAGTTTCTTCTGCTCCCACATGGTCTTGTCGATGGCTTCGGACACCGGGAACAACACCTTGTCACCCACTTCGTCAGCGAGCTTTTTCGACCAGCCCTTGATCACCTCGTTACGCGGATCGTTGTCCTTATAGATCGCGTGGCCGAAGCCCATGATCTTGTCCTTGCGCTCGAGCATGCCGAGGGTGCCTTTGATCGCGTCTTCCGGCGACGAGAAACGCTCGATCATTTCCATCGCCGCTTCGTTGGCGCCACCGTGCAGCGGGCCGCGCAGCGAGCCGATGGCCGCGGTGATGCACGAATACAGGTCGGACAGGGTCGACGCGCAAACACGTGCGGTGAAGGTCGAGGCGTTGAACTCGTGCTCCGCGTAGAGAATCAGCGAAACGTTCATCACCTTGACGTGCAGTTCGCTCGGCTTCTTGCCGTGCAGCAGGTGCAGGAAGTGGCCGCCGATGGACTGCTCGTCGCTCACGCAATCGATGCGCTTGCCTTCGTGGCTGAAGTGATACCAGTAAGTCATGATCGCCGGGAACGCGGCCAGCAGGCGGTCGGTCTTGTCGTGCTGCTCAGAGAAGTCGTTCTCCGGTTCCAGGTTGCCGAGGAACGAGCAACCGCTGCGCATAACGTCCATCGGGTGGGCGTCGGCGGGGATGCGTTCCAGCACTTCCTTCAAGGCTTGCGGCAGGTCACGCAGCTTGCTCAGCTTGTCGATGTAGGCGTTCAGTTGTGCTTTGCTCGGCAGCTCGCCATACAGCAGCAGGTAGGCGACTTCTTCGAACTGTGCGTCAGCCGCCAGTTCACGAACGTCATAACCACGATAAGTCAGACCGGCACCCGACTGGCCCACGGTGGACAGTGCGGTTTGCCCGGCTACCTGGCCACGGAGCCCGGCGCCACTGAGTACTTTTGCTTCGGCCATTTTTTGTCTCCAATATTCTTTTTGTCAGAGAAACCTGTAGGAGCGAGCCTGCTCGCGAAGGTGGATGTAACACCTCGGTGCATCAGGGACACCACGTAATCGTTGACGTCCATCGCGAGCAGGCTCGCTCCTACATATAAAAGGTTCGATTACTTCTTCGCGGCGAACAACGCATCGAGCTTCTGCTCGAAGGTGTGATAGTCGATGCGATCGTAAAGCTCCATGCGGGTCTGCATGGTGTCGATGACGTTTTGTTGAGTGCCGTCGCGACGGATCGCGGTGTAGACGTTTTCTGCGGCCTTGTTCATGGCACGGAACGCCGACAGCGGGTACAGCACCAGCGATACGTCGGCAGCGGCCAGTTGCTCGGTGGTGTACAGCGGCGTCGCGCCGAATTCGGTGATGTTGGCCAGGATCGGCGCTTTCACGCGGTTGGCGAACAGCTTGTACATGTCCAGCTCGGTGATGGCTTCCGGGAACACCATGTCGGCGCCGGCTTCGATGCACGCAGCAGCGCGATCCAGGGCAGACTCCAGGCCTTCCACCGCCAGGGCGTCGGTACGGGCCATGATCACGAAGCTGTCATCGGTACGCGCATCGACGGCGGCCTTGATGCGGTCGACCATTTCCTGTTGGGTCACAATCTCTTTATTAGGACGGTGCCCACAGCGCTTGGCGCCAACCTGGTCTTCGATGTGAATCGCCGCGGCGCCGAACTTGATCATCGACTTGACGGTGCGAGCGACGTTGAACGCCGAGGAACCGAAACCGGTATCCACGTCCACCAGCAATGGCAGGTCGCAAACATCGGTGATACGGCGCACGTCGGTCAGCACGTCATCCAGGCCGGTGATGCCCAGGTCAGGCACGCCGAGGGAGCCGGCAGCCACCCCGCCACCCGACAGGTAGATCGCCTTGAAACCGGCGCGCTTGGCCAGCAGCGCGTGGTTGGCGTTGATCGCACCGACCACTTGCAGTGGGTGTTCGCTGGCGACCGCATCGCGGAAACGCTGGCCTGGTGTGCTCTTGTTCAAACTCATGACTCACCTCGTTTGGCTGTCGGGTTAGCGCCGTCCTGATAATGACGGGCGATATTGCGTTTGGAGGCGCCGATGTGACGGCGCATCAACAACTCGGCCAGTTCACCGTCACGGTCGGCGATGGCATCGAGAATGCGGTGGTGCTCGGCAAATGCCTGGTGCGGGCGATTGGGCGTGGTGGAAAACTGGATGCGGTACATGCGCACCAGTTGATAGAGCTCGCCGCAGAGCATTTGGGTCAGCGTGCGGTTGCCGCTGCCCTGGATGATTCGGTAATGGAAGTCGAAATCGCCTTCCTGCTGGTAGTAGCCTCTCCCGGCCTGAAACGCCTCATCGCGCTCGTGGGTTTCCAGGACCCGACGCAGCTCGTCGATTTCATCGAGGCTCATGCGCTCGGCGGCCAGGCGACAAGCCATGCCTTCCAGGGATTCGCGGATTTCGTAGAGTTCAATCAGTTCGGCGTGATTGAGCGACACCACCCGAGCGCCGACATGCGGCACACGAACCAACAGGCGCTGGCCTTCCAGACGGTGGATGGCCTCGCGCAACGGGCCCCGGCTGATGCCGTAGGTGCGCGCCAGCTCCGGTTCGGAGATTTTGCTGCCCGGCGCAATCTCGCCTTTGACGATAGCCGCCTGGATGCGACGGAAGACGTTCTCGGACAGGGTCTCCGTATCGTCTTGCGTTGAAACGGGGGGATCGAGTTGATCCAGCATATTGTCGACACCTTGTGAGCCAATGCCGCAAAAACTAACGAATACAGGCGACACAGTCAAAGGTTAAATCGATATTGTCGACAATCTTCTGATAACCGGCTGCACCATAACGAAGCAACCCCTCTGTTTATAGCCACCGGCCAGCGCTGGCGCCATCAAACTACCGTGCTAGAATGCCGCCCGCATTTGTTTGTCACATCTGCACTGCCTGTCATGAAAACCTGACAGGCATACGAGGGAGCTTGCGCAGCGATGCCAGGGCCTTGAATCAAGTCGGACCGCTGCGCACCAGGATTTATGAGACTCAAGCCCTTCCCTGCCTTCCTTTATTTCCTTTGCCTGCCCGGTTTTACAATGGCCGGGGAAAAGACCCTGTATGGCCTCAATGAGTATGCGTCGCTCAATGGCATTGACCTGGAAGTGGCGGCCAAACTCGACACCGGGGCGAAAACCGCGTCCCTGAGTGCGCGGGATATCAAACGTTTCAAACGCAACGGCGAGTCGTGGGTACGTTTTTATCTGGCCATCGACACCGCCCATTCGCACCCGATCGAACGCCCGCTGGCCCGTGTCAGCAAGATCAAGCGCCGGGCCGGCGACTACGCTCCCGAAGAAGGCAAAAAGTACACCGCCCGTCCGGTGATCGAACTGGATATCTGCATGGGCTCGGCCCTGCGCAGCATCGAAGTGAACCTGACCGACCGCAGCGCTTTCCAATACCCGCTACTGATTGGCTCCGAAGCCCTCAAGCGCTTCGATGCACTGGTCGACCCCAGCCTTAAATATGCTGCCGGCAAACCCGCCTGCACCACCGACGCTTATACCGCCGAGTAATTCAAATGCGCTCTCTTACCCTTCATCTGAAACTGCTGATCGCCATCCTGGTGGTGCTGGGCATTTCAGTTACGGCCTATCAGATCTTCGTGCTGGGCATCCCGGTGACCGAAGACGCAACCGACGACCTGTGGAACATCGACGCCAAGGTCGAGTTCGTCGCCAGTGCCAAGGACCCGGTCAAGATCCAGATGTTCGTGCCACCGCTGAGCCGCGACTTCGTCAGCCTCAACGAGAGCTTCATCTCCAATAACTACGGCGTGGCCGTGAACCGGGTCGATGGCAACCGCAAGGTCACCTGGTCGGCGCGCCGGGCCAAAGGCAATCAGACGCTGTATTACCGCCTGGTGCTGACCAAGCGTTACTCCGGTGAGAAAGCCAAGATCAAAGGCCCGACCTTTCGCGACAGCATGACCATCGAAGGTCCGGAAAAAATCGCCGCCGAAGCCCTGCTCGCGCCGATTCGCCAGCACTCGGCCGACGTCGAAACCTTCGTCGGCGAATCCATCAAGCGGGTCAACAACCTCAACGACGACAACGTGAAGCTGTTGCTGGCCGGTGATCCGTCCACCGCACACAAGGCAAAAATCGTCGAGTTGCTGCTGTCCATCGCCCACGTGCCGATCGAGAAGGTCCACACCATCCGTCTGGTGGCCGACCAGCCGCAAATACCGGAACTGTGGCTGCGCAGTTTCAATGGCACCGACTGGCTGTACTTCAACCCGGAAACCGGTGAACAGGGCCTGCCGACCGACCGCCTGCTGTGGTGGACCGGCGACGAAAACCTGATCACCGTCGACGGCGGCAAGAAAGCCAACGTGACCTTCAGCCTGAACAACAGCGAAATGAACGCCATTCGCCTGGCCAAGCTGACCGACGAAAACACCGACGCCAACTTCCTCGAATACTCGCTGTACGGCCTGCCGCTGCAAACCCAGCAGACCTTCATGATCATGGTGATGATCCCGATCGGTGTGCTGGTGATCCTGATCCTGCGTAACCTGATCGGCATCCAGACCCTGGGGACATTCACCCCGGTGCTGATCGCCCTGGCCTTCCGCGAAACCCAGCTCGGCTTCGGCATCATGCTGTTTACCATCATCACGGCGCTGGGGCTCTCGCTACGGTCCTACCTCGAACACCTGAAGCTGCAAATGCTGCCGAGGCTGTCGGTGGTGCTGACCTTTGTGGTGGTGTTGATCGCAGCCATCAGCCTGTTCAGCCACAAACTCGGCCTGGAGCGCGGCTTGTCGGTGGCGCTGTTCCCGATGGTGATCCTGACCATGACCATCGAACGCCTGTCGATCACCTGGGAAGAACGTGGCGGCGGCCATGCGATGAAAGTGGCCATTGGCACACTGTTCGCCGCGTCCCTGGCGCACCTGATCATGACCGTGCCGGAACTGGTGTACTTCGTGTTCACCTTCCCGGCGATCCTGCTGATCCTGGTGGGTTTCATGCTCGCCATGGGTCGTTATCGCGGTTATCGCCTGACCGAACTGGTGCGTTTCAAGGCTTTCCTGAAAAAGGCTGACGCCTGATGTTCGGCTTCTGGAAGACCTGGAAGGCCCTGGAAGCCCGGGGCATCATGGGGATCAATCGGCGCAACGCAGACTATGTGCTCAAGTACAACAAGCGCAGCCTGTACCCGATCGTCGATGACAAGATCATCACCAAGGAGCGCGCCATCGCCGCCGGCATCCATGTGCCCGAGCTGTATGGCGTGATCTCCACCGAGAAGGAAATCGACAATCTCGAAGAGATCATCGGCGGGCGCAAAGACTTCGTGATCAAACCGGCCCAGGGCGCTGGCGGCGATGGCATCCTGGTCATCGCCGACCGTTTTGAAGGCCGCTATCGCTCGGTGTCCGGCCGAATCATCAGCCATGAAGAAATCGAGCATCAGATTTCCAGCATCCTGACCGGCCTGTATTCCCTGGGCGGCCACCGCGACCGGGCGCTGATCGAATACCGCGTGATTCCGGACCAGATTTTCAAGAGCATCAGTTACGAAGGCGTGCCGGACATTCGCATCATTGTTTTGATGGGCTACCCGGTGATGGCCATGCTGCGCTTGCCGACCCGTCAGTCCAACGGCAAGGCCAACCTGCACCAGGGCGCCATCGGCGTCGGTGTGGATCTGGCCACCGGCCTGACCCTGCGCGGCACCTGGCTGAACAACATCATCAACAAACACCCGGACACCACCAATGCAGTGGATGGCGTGCAACTGCCCTACTGGGACGGTTTCATGAAACTCGCCGCTGGCTGTCATGAGTTGTGCGGGTTGGGCTACATCGGTGTCGACATGGTCCTGGACCAGGAAAAAGGCCCGTTGATTCTTGAGCTCAACGCCCGGCCCGGGCTGAATATCCAGATTGCCAATGACTGCGGGCTGACGTTGCGTACTCATGCGGTGGAAGCACGACTGGAAGACCTGAAGGCTCGTGGCGTGACCGAATCGGTCAAAGAGCGCGTGGCGTTTGTGCAGGAGATGTTTGGGCATATTCCTGCGGTTGAGGGTTGATCCAGATCCGAGTCGCCTCTTTCGCGAGCAGGCTCGCTCCCACAAGAACAGCGCTGAACCCTGTGGGAGCGAGCTTGCTTGCGATGACTGATTTGTATGCACCCAAAGCCCCCAGCTTTGCTCCAATCTTTCAATTTCCGACATCCCTCTAGGACCAAATCCTGCAGAGGTCTACAATCGCCACCCCGCCTCAATGGCTGATCTCCCTCGCCCATGCTGACCTGTTCCGTACACCCGCTGCCCTATCGCGCCAACCCCGCCGAGTACTTCGCGGCGATTCGCCATGCCCCCGGCGCCGTGCTGCTCGACAGCGGCCGCCCCAGTGCTGATCGCGGTCGCTATGACCTGCTCAGCGCCTGGCCACTGGAACAACTGACGGTATCGCCCGACGAAAGTGGCGACGCCTTCCTGCAACGCCTGCGCGACAACCTGACACGCCTGGGCGAAGCCAATTTGCCCGCAGATTATGAGTTGCCGTTTGCCGGTGGGTTGATCGGCTACCTGAGTTACGACTTCGGCCGACATCTGGAGCGCCTGCCGAGCCAGGCACGGGACGACCTGCAACTGCCTGACGCACGTTTCGGCCTGTACGGCTGGGCATTGGTCAGCGATCACCTTTCGCTGACCAGTCAATTGGTGTTCCACCCGACACTGTCCACCGGCGAACGCCAGCGCCTGATCGATCTGTTCAGCCAGCCTGCACCGGAAGTGGTCGCGCCCTTCAAACTGCTCACCTCGATAACTGCCGACTTGAGCGCTGACCAGTATCAACAGGCAATCGAGCGCATCCAGCAATACATCCAGGCCGGCGACTGTTACCAGGTCAACTTCGCCCAACGGTTTCGCGCACCCTGCCAAGGTGATCCGTGGGCCGCTTACTGTGCGCTGCGCGCAGCATGCCCGACGCCTTTTTCCGGTTTTCAGAGCCTGCCTGACGGCGATGCCGTACTCAGCCTGTCGCCGGAACGCTTCGTCAAAGTCAGCCAGGGTCATGTGGAAACCCGCCCGATCAAGGGCACTCGCCCGCGGGGCCTGACACCTGAGCAAGACGCCGCGAACGCCGCCGAACTGCTGGCCAGCCCCAAGGATCGCGCGGAAAACCTGATGATCGTCGACCTGCTGCGCAATGACCTCGGCCGGACCTGCCGCACCGGTTCGGTTCGGGTGCCGGAACTGTTCAGCCTGGAAAGCTATCCGAACGTGCACCACCTGGTGAGCAGCGTGACCGGTGAACTGGCGGATGGGCGCGATGCCCTGGACCTGATCGCCGGCAGCTTTCCCGGCGGTTCGATTACCGGCGCGCCAAAGATTCGCGCCATGCAGATCATCGATGAGCTGGAACCGACCCGACGCGGACTGTATTGCGGTTCGTTGCTGTACCTGGACGTGCGCGGCGAGATGGACAGCTCCATCGCCATCCGCAGTTTGCTGGTCAAGGACGAGCAGGTGTGTTGCTGGGGCGGCGGCGGGATTGTCGCGGACTCGGAGTGGCAGGCTGAGTATCAGGAATCGATTACCAAGGTGAAGGTGTTGCTCGATACCCTGCAAAACCTCTGACACCCCTGCCCCTGTAGGAGCGAGCTTGCTCGCGATGGTCGTCAACGATAACGCGGCAAGCCTGATACCCCGCAGAGTTCTCAGGTTCATCGCGAGCAATCGAGCGTCGACCGGCTGCTCCTACAGGGAATGTGATTACAGGCTCAAGGTCCGGTTCGAAGCCTTGATGAACTCCTGCTTCAGCTCTTCAAACGTGTGCACCGCCGGGAACTGCGGGAACTGCGCAATCACGTTTTCCGGCGCATGGAACAGAATCCCGGCATCGGCCTCGCCCAGCATCGTGGTGTCGTTGTAGGAATCCCCCGCCGCGATCACCCGGTAGTAGAGGCTCTTGAAGGCCAGGACCGACTGACGCTTGGGATCTTTCTGACGCAACTGGTAACCAGTGACGCGCCCGCTGTCGTCGGTAATCAGACGATGGCAGAGCAAGGTCGGGAAGCCCAGTTGGCGCATCAGTGGCTGGGAGAACTCATAGAAGGTGTCCGACAGGATCACTACCTGGAAGCGCTCGCGCAGCCAGTCGACGAACTCGATGGCGCCGTCCAGTGGCTTGAGCGTGGCGATCACTTCCTGAATGTCGGAAAGTTTCAGGCCGTGCTCGTCGAGAATCCGCAGGCGCTGCTTCATCAGCACGTCGTAGTCGGGAATGTCCCGAGTGGTGGCCCTGAGGGATTCGATCCCGGTTTTTTCGGCGAAGGCGATCCAGATTTCCGGAACCAGCACACCTTCAAGATCCAGACAGGCAATTTCCACAAGACACTCCCATTTGTATTGATTATTGAGTCGAGCGAGCATAAAGCCTGCCGAACTCTAGCGACTCGGACCTGCCTGCGCAACGCAGAGGATGCCCCGGCCCGTGCAGCTTTTTGTTACCATCGACCCCATATAGAGCGCCCAGCGCCACCGACCTGTAGGAAGCCGCCCTGATGAGCCCAACGTTCGACGTCGTGGAACTCGCCACGACCTATGCCAACAAATCCGCCCAGGACATCCTGAAGCTCGCGTTTGCCGAGTTCGGCGATGACCTGTGGATATCTTTCAGCGGCGCCGAGGACGTGGTGCTGGTGGACATGGCCTGGAAGCTGAACAAGAACGTCAAGGTGTTCAGCCTCGACACCGGCCGCCTGCACCCCGAGACCTACCGCTTCATCGATCAGGTGCGCGAGCACTACAAGATCGACATCGAGCTGGTGTCGCCGGACCACACGAAACTTGAACCCTTCGTGAAGGAAAAAGGCCTGTTCAGCTTCTACAAGGATGGCCATGGCGAATGCTGCGGCATCCGCAAGATCGAACCGCTGCGCCGCAAGTTGTGCGGCGTGAAAGCCTGGGCCACCGGCCAGCGCCGCGACCAGAGCCCCGGCACCCGCAGCGCCGTCGCGGTGTTGGAAATCGACACCGCGTTCTCCACCCCGGAACGCACCCTGTACAAGTTCAACCCGCTGGCGCAAATGACCAGCGAAGAGATCTGGGGCTACATCCGCATGCTGGAACTGCCGTACAACAGCCTGCACGAACGCGGCTTCATCAGCATCGGCTGCGAACCCTGCACCCGCCCGGTACTGCCGAACCAGCATGAGCGCGAAGGCCGCTGGTGGTGGGAAGAAGCGACGCAGAAGGAATGCGGGCTGCATGCGGGGAATATCATCAGTAAATCCAAAGCGTAAACCCACTGTAGGAGCGAGCCTGCTCGCGATGGTCGCCAACGATAACGCGGGGTGCCTGATACCCCGCTGCGTTCTCGGGTTCATCGCGAGCAGGCTCGCTCCTACAGTGTTATCTGCAGCTTCAAAAAAATGTGTACACAGGAATGTCACCATCGGTGCCATTTATGTGTGCACTTTTAGTTTCAGCGCCCCAAAAAGTTACATCTCCTTTCTCATCACCTCGCCCACATCTTCCCTCTCAAAAAATAAATACCTGTTCAATCGGTCAATTTAAATTTTCTATTTTTCAGTCAGTTATTCGTTTTCGATAACAAAACGAAATGAACACTGGTTTTTATAGAATCGCGACTGGCATGGATCTGGCTTAAGTGCATACATGTTTTGTATACAATTAGATCAAAACATACACACACTTTAGATCCGCAAGCCTGAAGCGCCCTATCCCGTACAGGCTGCAGATGCCCCGTAACCAGTGATATTCGCCACCCGCGACGAAGATTTGTCGAGCCAACGCTCATGCACAGTCATCGCGGCGTCGAGCATCAGGAGCCTGCCGGAATGCGTACTAGTCTCTCCAATAACAACATCGCGCTGGATCTACCCTCCTCCCATTCCACCCACACTGCCGACAACCAGGCGCATCAAGCCCCTGTCGTGCTCAGCCCCCGACTGCACAATAAGGATCTCGCCCCGACCAAGACCGAAGGCCGGCGCTGGGGTCGCTACAGCATCTTCGCCCTGTGGACCAACGACGTTCACAACATTGCCAACTACTCCTTCGCCATCGGTCTGTATGCTCTGGGCCTGGGCGGCTGGCAGATCCTGTTGTCCCTGGGGATCGGTGCAGCGCTGGTTTACTTCTTCATGAACCTGTCTGGCTATATGGGACAAAAGACCGGGGTACCGTTTCCGGTCATCAGCCGGATCAGTTTCGGCATTCACGGTGCGCAGATTCCTGCATTGATCCGCGCCGTGATCGCCATCGCTTGGTTCGGTATTCAGACGTACCTTGCGTCCGTGGTGTTTCGCGTGTTGTTGACAGCGGTCCATCCCGGGTTCGCCGACTACGACCACGACTCGATCCTCGGCCTGTCGACCCTGGGCTGGGTGTGTTTCGTCGCGATCTGGTTCGTACAACTGGCGATCCTCGCCTATGGCATGGAGATGGTGCGACGCTACGAGGCATTTGCCGGCCCGGTAATTCTGCTGACCGTCGCCGCCCTCGCCGCGTGGATGTACACCCAGGCCGATGCGACCATTGCCTGGTCGATCCGTGAGCCGCTGACTGGCGCTGAGATGTGGCGCAACATCTTTGCCGGTGGCGCGTTGTGGCTGGCGATCTACGGCACCTTGATCCTCAACTTCTGTGACTTCGCCCGCTCTTCGCCGTGCCGTAAAACCATCAAGGTCGGAAATTTCTGGGGCTTGCCGGTGAACATTCTGGTGTTCGCCAGCATCACCGTCCTGCTGTGCGGCGCGCAATTTCAGATCAATGGCCGGATCATCGAGAGCCCGACCGAAATCATCGCCTCGATCCCCAACACCTTCTTCCTGGTGCTCGGCTGCCTGGCGTTCCTGATCGTCACCGTGGCGGTGAACATCATGGCCAACTTCGTCGCCCCGGCGTTCGTGCTCAGCAACCTGGCGCCCAAGTACCTGACTTTCCGCCGCGCCGGGCTGATCAGCGCGACCATCGCCGTGCTGATCCTGCCGTGGAACCTCTACAACAGCCCGCTGGTGATCGTGTACTTCCTGTCCGGCCTCGGTGCCCTGCTCGGCCCGTTGTACGGCGTGATCATGGTCGATTACTGGCTGGTGCGAAAAGGCCAGGTCAATGTACCGCAGCTGTACAGCGAAGACCCCAACGGCGCGTATTACTACAGTCGCGGGGTCAATTTACGCGCGGTGGCGGCGTTCATTCCTGCTGCTTTGATCGCCATCGTCCTGGCACTGGTGCCTGGGTTCCACAGCGTCTCGCCGTTCTCCTGGCTGATTGGTGCCGGCATCGCCGGGATGCTCTACCTGATCATCGCCAAGCGCCAACCGCACTACGCCGATGTCAGCGGCGAAGCCATCGCGGTCGACAACGTCAGTCATTAAACCTGTTGCAGCCCGGCATTGTCGGGCTGCAGAACTACCTGCAATAAGGACTCCCCATGCGCATTCTCGTGGTCAACGTCAACACCACCGAATCCATCACCCAGGCCATCGCCCGTTCGGCGCAAGCCGTCGCGTCGCCCGGCACGGAAATCGTCGGCCTCACCCCTTACTTCGGCGCCGACTCCATCGAAGGCAATTTCGAAAGCTACCTGGCGGCCATCGCGGTCATGGACCGGGTGATGTCCTACGACCAGCCATTCGACGCCGTGATCCAGGCCGGCTATGGCGAGCATGGTCGTGAAGGCTTGCAGGAATTGCTCAACGTGCCGGTGGTCGACATCACTGATGCGGCCGCCAGCACGGCAATGTTCCTCGGTCACGCTTACTCCGTGGTCACCACCCTCGACCGCACCGTGCCGCTGATCGAAGATCGCCTCAAGCTCTCCGGCCTTTGGGACCGCTGCGCCTCGGTGCGCGCCAGTGGTTTGGCGGTGCTGGAACTGGAGCGCGAGCCGCAACGCGCATTGGAGGCCATCGTGCATCAGGCCGAATTGGCGGTGACCCAGGACAAGGCCGAAGTGATCTGCCTGGGCTGCGGCGGCATGGCCGGGCTGGACGAGCAGATTCGTCGGCGTACCGGGGTACCGGTGGTGGATGGTGTGACGGCGGCGGTGACCATCGCCGAATCGTTGGTACGGTTGGGGTTGTCGACCTCGAAGGTGCGGACGTATGCGACGCCGCGGCCGAAGAAGATCATTGGCTGGCCGGGGCGGTTTGCCCGGTAGACCGCGTTATCGTTCATCGCGGTCTTGAGCCTGCCTCAAACCGCACTGAACCTCTGCCCCAACCCCTGCTCGATAAACTGCTCGATGACGAATTCGACAAACGCCCGGGTCTTGCCGGGCAGCAGTTTGTGTTCGGCGTAATAGATAGAAATGTTGCCGTCGTCGACATACCAGTCCGGCAACACCCGCTGCAACGTCCCCACCTCCAGATAACCCACGGCGAACGGCATGCTCACCAAGGCAATGCCCAAACCCTGGCTCGCCGTGGCGCAGGCGGCTTCCGAATCGCTCATGGTCATCCGCGCCTTGAGGGTCAATGGACTGTGTTGCTGACTACGACTGGTCAACTGCCAGGAACGCACGCGACCGGTCTGCGGCGAGCGAATGAGGATGCCATCGTGATACTTGAGATCGTCCGGCTCGACGATTGCCTCCCGCGCCGCCAGATATTCGGCGCAAGCCACCAACACGCGATGGGCCGGTGTCAGCTTGCGTGCCACCACGCCCTGAGGCAGTTCGAATCCGCCGCCAATCGCGGCGTCGAAGCCTTGGGCAATCAGGTCGACCTGTCGGTTGTCGAAATGCCAGTCCGGGTTGATTGCCGGAAAGCGCCGCAGAAACTCCCCGAGCAACGGCACGATGTACAAGCGCCCGAACACCGTGCCCATGCTGACTTTTAATGTTCCGGCAGGACGCCCTCCGGCACTGGCGAGATTGGCCACGGCATTCTGGATGGTGTGCAGGCTGCCGCTGACTTCGCCGAGAAAAAGCTGGCCGGCTTCCGTGAGCGTCAGGCTGCGGGTGCTGCGCTGGAACAGCCTTACACCAAGGCGCGCCTCCAGTTTGGCAACGCTCTTGCCTACCGCCGCCGGTGTCAGGCTCAGACGCCGCGCGGCTTCGGCGAAGCTGCCGACCTCAGCGCTGCGCACAAAGCATTCGATACTGCTGAAGGTTTCCATAGGAGCCACTATAAACTTTTGGTTTACACAGACTATCGCAACTATGGTCTACACAGCATGGAATCCTGAATCGATACTAGCCTCCATCAACCGGGACATCTCGCCTCGGGACTTGGAGATCAACATGACTACTCAGAACCTCAGCGGCAAAGTGGCATTGATTCAAGGTGGTTCCCGCGGCATCGGCGCAGCTATCGTCAAGCGCCTGGCTGCTGAAGGCGCGACCGTTGCCTTCACCTATGTCAGCTCCACGGCGAAAGCTGAAGAACTGCAAGACAGCATCACCACCAAAGGCGGCAAGGCCCTGGCCATCAAGGCCGACAGCGCCGACGCCGACGCCATTCGCGGCGCCGTGTCCGCCACGGTAGACGCTTTCGGTCGCCTGGATATCCTGGTCAACAATGCCGGCGTACTGGCCGTCGCACCGCTGGCCGAGTTCAAACTCGAAGACTTTGACCAGACCCTGGCCATCAACGTGCGCAGCGTGTTCATCGCCACCCAGGCCGCCGCCAAATACATGACCGAAGGCGGACGCATCATCAACATCGGCAGCACCAACGCCGACCGCATGCCCTTCGCCGGTGGCGGCCCATACGCCATGAGCAAGTCGGCACTGGTCGGCCTGACCAAAGGCCTGGCCCGCGATCTCGGCCCGCAAGGCATCACCATCAATAACGTGCAACCGGGCCCGGTCGATACCGACATGAACCCGGCACACGGTGACTTTGCGGAAAGCCTGATCCCGTTGATGGCCGTGGGCCGCTACGGCAAGGCCGAAGAAATCGCCAGTTTCGTCGCCTATCTTGTCAGCCCTGAAGCCGGCTACATCACAGGGGCCAGCCTGACCATCGACGGTGGCTTTGGCGCCTGATTCGTGTCAGCCAACTGCAATAACTGTGGGAGCGAGCCTGCTCGCGAAGAGGGAGTATCAGACACGTTGATGTTGCCTGAAACACCGCTTTCGCGAGCAGGCTCGCTCCCACACTTGCCAGTGTCGACCCGTCTTTTTAGTTAGGCCCATTCCAGCGTCGGCAATCCAAATTCGCCCGGCTCGAACGCCTTCAACGTACGAAGAATGCCATCGGCGTGTGCGTACCTGGCATCGGCCATCGCCGCATCCGGAATTGCAATCGCCGTCATCCCCGCTGCTTTCGCCGCCGTAACACCAAAGGGCGAATCCTCGAACACCAGGCAATCTTCAGGTGCAACACGCAGACGCCGCGCCGCCGTCAGGAAAATATCCGGTGCCGGTTTGGCGGCACCCACCTCGGGGTCATCGGCAGTGACGATGAAGTCGAACAAGGCGAACCAGTCGCGGTGCAGGGTGGTTTTCTGGCCGAACGACTGGCTCGAAGAACTAGTGCCCACGGCAATGGGAATGTTGTTGGCCTTCAGATGCCGTACCAGTTCCTGTGCACCAGGCATCGCTTGCGCTGTAGGAAAGCGCTCGCGCATCAACGGCTCACGGATTACCAGAAACTCTTGTGCCGTAATCGGCAAATCCAGCGCTTCAACCACATAGCGCGCCAGATCGCCCGCGCCCCGGCCAATGATGTTCTGTTTGATGCTCCAGTCGAAGGTTCGACCGTAACGCGCGGCGATGATGGACGTGACTTCGGTGTAGATGCCCTCCGTGTCCAGCAACAAGCCGTCCATATCGAAAATCACGGCCTTGATCGGGCCGAATGCTTTCAGTGGTGCATTCATCGCATCTGATCCGTTTTCCAAGGCATCCCGGCCGACGCAGCTGAGGCCGACTCCCGGATGGATTAAAGGATTCAGCAGCATAGCGAGCGCCGCTGGCTTAGAGCAACGATGAAATCCTGATCCATGTCGAATGGCACTGCGTGATTTGGTGAATCGCCCTACAGAAAACGCCAACTTTCCCGACTTCTTTCCTTGAAAATCCTCCGCAGAGTTTTACGTCCCACATTCCGCCAAGCGAAAGTCTGCAGATGTTCGATCCAAAAAAGGTATTGGCATGCCCCGCCAGCGGCCCCTTGACACGAATGCATAGGGTCGAAACCGCCGCCAGCACCGACACTGTCGATCACACCGCCGCCCACAACTGCCCGGTGTCGATGGTCACTGGCGAGGTATTGCTGACCCTCACGGACAGCACCCTCGACGGGATCTTGCCGTTCGACTTCACCCGCATCTATCGCACCAGTGCCGTCGAACTCGACACCGGCCTCGGTTTTGGCTGGAGGCATTCGCTGTCCCAGCACCTGGAGCTCCACGACGAGCAGGTGCTGTGGATCGACCCCGAAAACCACCGCACGCCATTTCCACGGCCGACGGCGACGCGCCCGGTGATCCACAACAGCCTGTCGCGGACGGCGATTTACCTCGGCGAGGAGCCGGATGAACTGATCCTCGCCCTGGCCGGCGACCGCGCGCGGTTCTACCACTTTCATGACGGCCGGCTCAGTGCGATCAGCGACGCCTACGGCAACCACGTGACGGTGCAGCGGGACCGCCTTGACCGGATCCAACGCCTGGACAACGGCGCTGACCGCGCCTTGCTGTTGCGTTACGACCTCAAGCACCTGATGGCCGTCGATTATCAGGTGTTTCAGCGCAGCGGCCCCGAGGCGTACACCTGGCGCACCGAACAGACACTGGTCAGCTACCGCTACGACGCCCGCCAGCGACTGATCGAGGCGACCAATGCCGCGGGTGAAATCGAGCGCTATGACTACGACGAGCGGCACGTCATCCTGCAACGGCAACTGGCTGGCGGGGCGAGTTTCTTCTGGGCGTGGGAACGCTCCGGCAAGGCGGCCCGCTGCATTCATCACTGGGCCTCGTTTGCGCAGATGGAGGCGCGTTACGTCTGGGACGATGAAGGCGGCGTGACGGTGAACAACGCCGACGGTAGTGAAGAGGTTTACGTTCATGACAACCGCGCACGGTTGCTACACCACGTCGGGCTGGACGGCGGTGAGCAACACAAGGCCTACGACGATCAGGGCCGTCTGATCGCCGAGCAGGACGCCCTCGGCGCTGTCACCGAATACCATTATGACGAGGTCGGCCGGCTGATCGCGCCGCTTGCGCCGGATGAGGCGCTCACGTCCTACGAGTATCGCAACGGTTTCCTGCATACCCGCACCTGCGGTCAGGCGACATGGAGTTACCAGCGCAATGCCCAGGGCGACATCACTGCCGTCACCGATCCCGACGGGCAGATCACCCGCTATTTCTACGATTCGCAGGGGCGCTTGCTGACGATCCGTTTCCCCGACCAGAGCGGTCACCGATTTGTCTGGAACGCCTTGGGACAATTGCTGGAAGAGACCCTGCCGGACGGTGCCCTGCGCACTTTTTCCTACGATGCGTTAGGAAGGCGGATTAGCCGGCAGGACGAACACGGTGCCGTCACCGGTTATGAATGGGACGCCGTGGGTCGACTGACCCGGACCACGCGGCCCTCCGGTGCCCGTCGTGCCTATCGCTACAACGCCTATGGTCAGGTCACCGCCGACACCGACGAACTGGGACGGGTAACCCGTTACGAATACGCCGACGACCTGCGCCTGGTCAGCCGTCGGATCAACCCCGACGGCAGTGTGCTGAAATACCGCTACGAACATGCGCAATTGTTGCTCACCGAGATCGAAAACGAGGTTGGCGACATTTACCGGCTGGATTACACCCCAGGCGGATTGATCCGACAGGAAACCGGCTTTGATGGCCGTCGTACCGCCTACAGCTACGACCTCAATGGCCAATTGCTGGAGAAAACCGAGTTTGGCCACGACGGTTCGCTGCTGGTTACCGGTTATCAACGTGACAGCGCTGGGCGGTTACTGGTCAAAATCTTGCCCGATGGGGTCAAGGTCGAGTACCGCTACGACAGTCTCGGGCGGCTGGTCAGTGTCGATGACGGCCAGAACCATCCGCTGGCGTTCGAATACGACCGCCAGGACCGGCTGATCACCGAACATCAGGGCCGCGGCACCCTGCGTTACAGCTACGACGCCTGCGGTCGGCTCAAGCGCCTGCGCCTGCCGGACGCCTGTGTCCTCGTCTACCACTACGCCAAGGGAGGCGCCCTCACGGCCATCGACCTCAACGGCACGCGTCTGACCAGCCATCGCTTTGTCGGCGGGCGCGAACAGCAACGCCAACAGGGCCTGCTGCTCAGCGATTACGCCTACGACGAGCAAGGTCGTTTGCAGGCCCATGCCGTCAGCCAAAAGCAACGACCGCTGTATCGCCGCAAGTATGCCTACAGCATCAAGGGCAACCTCCTGCAGATTACCGACAGCCGCCACGGTTCACGTCGCTACCAATACGATGCGCTCGACCGTCTGACCGGCGTACGCCACGCCCGCGACCAGTTCGCGGAGAACTTCACCCACGACCCGGCCGGCAACCTGCTGATCCACGACCGCCCCGGCCCGTGTGTGCTCCAGGGCAACTGTCTGCGTCGCCGTTGCGACAGCCACTACGACTACGACGCCTTCGGCAACCTGATCCGCGAACGCCGCGGTATGCCGGCCCAGGTTACTGAATACACCTACGACTGCCAGCACCGCCTGATCGGCGTCAGCCCCCCTGACGGTAAACGTGTCAGCTACCGCTACGACGCATTCGGCCGGCGCATCGGCAAAACCGTCGACGGCCAGACCACGCAATTCTTCTGGCAAGGCGACCAACTCATCGCCGAAAGCGGTCCCCGACACTACCGCAGCTACGTCTATGAGCCCGGCAGCTTCCGTCCGCTGGCGCTGCTCGACGGCAAAGGCCGGGCAGACGCCTGCCCGTTCTACTACCAACTCGACCACCTCGGCACCCCGCAGGAACTGACCAGCTACGGCGGCGGCGTCGTCTGGTCGGCCAAATACACCGCCCACGGCAAACTCCGCGAACGGAGCCACGGCGACGGCGAACGACTCGAACAGCCGCTACGGTTTCAGGGGCAATATTTCGATGCTGAGAGTGGCCTGCACTACAACCGGCATCGCTACTACCAGCCGGACATCGGTCGTTATCTGACGCAGAATCCAGTCAAGTTGGCCGCAGGATTGAACCCGTATCGGTACACCCGGAACCCGACTGGGTGGGTTGATCCGTTGGGGTCGAGGGGGAACTGTCCACTGGCGAACAAGGCCGCAGGCTCGGCGACAAATGGGGGGAGCGGGGCAAAGGCTGATGAGGGTGAACCCAATGCACCCTCTCCAATACCTGCAAATCGATACTGGCATCACGCAGACTCAGGCCACGACATATCGAGGACTGGGCGATGGACGCATTCGATCAGCTAGACAACCGGTCAATCCGGCAACACGACTCGATCAGTCTTCGTCCTCTTCCTCATCTTCCAACTCAATATTCCCCACATCGCCCAAATCATCAGCATCGTTAAGCGGCACCGTCGCATCATCCATCAACGATCCCGGATCTTCATTGCCGGGATCGTTGATGGATGGCCGTTCGCTCGGGCCCTTTTCTTCCTTGCCTTCGCTTTTCGCAGTCATGGGATGCCTCGCTCAACTAGTGATGCTTTTTGTGGTGTTTGTTCGAGTGTTTATAACCGTTACCGGAATGGGAGTGACCGCTGTCACTCCCCAGATCATTGCCGACCGCACCGCCGGCTGCACCGCCCAGGCCTGCACCGATGGCCGATCCGGTCGAACCGCCAAGACTGTTGCCGACCACCGATCCACCCGCCGCGCCCAAACCACCGCCTACCGCCGCCTCGGTGCGACTGTGCCTGGGCGCGGCAATGGCACTGCCGGCCGCTCCGCCGACACCCGCACCAACCGCTGCACCAGTACTGCCGCCCAACTGGCCACCGACCACATTGCCCAGCACCCCACCAAGACCACCGCCCACGGCGGCATCTCCATTACCTCCCGCCAGCGCCACCTGAGAGACCAGCCATCCAAAAACAATCGCAGGCAACATCAATCGTCGAGCACTCAGGCTTGTAGTTTTATTGCCGTTGGTTTTCGGGTTCATGGCACGCCTCGCATTCTTCAGGAGTATGGGAGATTTGAGCGGCTGCTGCGTGAAACGTTCATAAATGAAAAAGCCCGGCATCAAGCCGGGCTCTGTTCAAATCTGGATCAGGATCAGTGACGCTTGTGACCATTGGCCAGATTGCTGCCTACGCCGCCGCCCAATGCGCCGCCCAGGCCTGCACCGATGGTGGCACCGGACTTGCCGCCAAGGCTATTGCCGATCACCGAACCGCCGGCCGCGCCGACACCGCCACCGATAGCAGCGCTGGTGCGATG
Source organism: Pseudomonas sp. GV085 (assembly GCF_003050925.1). Lineage (GTDB taxonomy): Bacteria > Pseudomonadota > Gammaproteobacteria > Pseudomonadales > Pseudomonadaceae > Aquipseudomonas. The sequence continues at coordinate 83,966 of NZ_QAOV01000013.1, forward strand.
ACCTTTTTTGGCAGCAACAGCGCTGCCCGCCGCGCCAGCGACACCTGCACCAATCGCTGCGCCAGTGCTGCCGCCCATCTTCTGGCCGACCACGTTACCCAATGCGCCGCCCAAGCCACCGCCCAACGCGGCAGTGCCGTCACCAGCCATTGCACCTTGAGCAACCAGAAGCCCCAGAACCAGAGCGGGCAGTGTTAAACGCATGACAAAAACCTCGAAAATAGGGGTAAACAAAAATGGGGGCGAGATTGAATGCTTTTGCACGGATAAAGTCCAGCACGCCGATCCAACTTCGCGGTTGGCGACAGTTGGACAGCACTTTAGGAAAAGGTTTTATGACGGACAAAAAAAAGCCCGCTGGGGAAACGGGCCAGGTGTTGCTTTCTAACGGATGAGTCGAGATTACGCAGACTGCTGTGAAAAGTTTGTGAAAGATCACCACTTTGAAAAAATTGTCATAAAACCCTTTCAGATATTAAAAACCCCCGCTCTTTGACGTAATGCTGTTCACTTAAGCGAAGTGATTCTTTGTAGGAGCGAGCTTGCTCGCGATGGTCGTTAACGATAACGCGTATTTACTGACTGAACGCGGCGCTCTTGAGTCCATCGCGAGCAAGCTCGCTCCTACAAAGTGAACAGCATTACGCTCTATGACGGGGTCTGCCTGACGTTCTATTACTTCCTGACCGGTGCTGTCACCCTGGGTAAGAATTTGCCCTTCAGTACCCGGCACGCCCTGGTCTTGATCTTGTCGACCTCAGTCTGGTCCTCGCCGAAGCTGGCCACATATTGGGTCTGGCCACACCGCACGCAATTGTTGATCGGAAACTCTGCGCCATCGTCCTCGATATACGGATCAGCCATCTCTTCACCCCTTTTCAACAAACGGGATCGACACCGGCAAGCCCTTTGCCTGAAAGAATATCGATCGCCAAGGTTTTTGAGACTAGCCGGTCACCTATGGACCTGCCGTTCGGATTTCCCCGTGACCGACGAATGGCCTTTCACCTTTCACCTCAACTTGACCGCAGTCCCGGTCACAAACACCACGACCATCCCGCCTTTGCCGGCCGGCATACTGATCTCATAATCAAGCCCGACCACCGCGTCCGCCTCAAGCGCCTGCGCCCGCTCCTTGATCTCATCGGTGGCTTGAATGCGCGCCTCCTTCAACGCCCGCTCCAGTGTCTGGGAACGTCCGCCGAAAAAGTCGCGCATCCCGGCAAACACGTCACGGACGACGTTGATCCCTTGCACCGACTCGGCGCTGACGATGTCCAGGTAGGCGGTAATTTGTCGGCCTTCAATGGAGTGGGTTGTGGTGGTGATCATGGGTGTTCCTTCCTGTTCAGAAATTCAGCCAGTGCATCAAACGCCGGCAACGTGACGGGATCGTTGGCCGAGTTGCTGGCCACCGGATGGGATGCGTAGCGGACGATGACCATCTCGGCCTTTGGGTCGAGGTAGATGCGCTGCATGATGTCGATTCTGTTCGAAGAGTTTGAGCGGTCTACAGCCGGACAGGCTTGTTCACTGTTTAAGCATGGGCCTCGCGATCAAGAACATCAGCGACCCACTGATTGATACTTTTGTGGGCTAGCTGAGCTTTCACGGCAACCGTCGCGTGAAGGGCTGGGGCCAGACGCAGACTGAGATGGCCTGAATAGGGTTTCTGTGGGGTGCGGCCGAGTTTGGCGCAAGTCTCCAGATAATCGGTGACGGCCTCTTCGAATGCGGTGCGAAGTTCTTTGACTGACTCGCCGTGAAACCCGACAACATCCTTGATGCCCGCAATGTGGCCGACGAACAGACCGTCTTCATCGCTGTACTCGATCCGGGCTGAGAAGCCGTTGTAGTTCATTACGTTCACGGGGTAACTCCTGCTTGTTCAAGAAAAGCCCGGGCGTCACGCACCTGATAGGGCTTGGCTTCTTTGTCGGGGTGCGGCCGGTGGAAGGTCGCGACCACTCCATTCAGTTCAAAACGTACTCGTGAACCATTGCCTTCGATAGTTCTGGCCCCAGCAGCGCTGAACAAGGATTCGATGCGGGACCACTCCATGGTGGCCGGGGTGAGTCTTGAAAATAAGGCTTTGAGGGTGCTGAGCTGTTTATTATTCATGGTATTATATCATGATACCGTACGAGATTTAGCAATCGCGAATGACATCGCTGATGCGTGGGAGAAGCCTCTAACGCGCGCTTAAAAAAACGCCGCTTATCCAGAACAGGAAAGCGGCGTTTTCGTGTCGAAGCTTTTTTTTGCACGGCAGGCAGGATATCGGGGGGACTCTCGCCGGGGTTGTAGGTAATTTCCGAGAGTTACGCTTGCTGCGTTTTTAGCGGGTCCCACCCCCCACGCTAACCTATGTGGCGATCACAGAAGCGCGCCCTGTTTGCTCAGTTTTGCTTCGCCAACGTAGGAATAGGTACACAGAGTGTTGGATTAACGCCAAGAGACATCAGCAATCAGCCCAGATCCCGGAACCTGTGGTGTTCAAATGGCGAAAGCGCTATCCGCACGCGGGTCTTGAGGGATTGAACGACCCTGCTTCGAAGTGGCCAGCCTCGCAAGCTCAGCACTCAAAAGATGAAGAAAGTTCTTACGCTGACCACCCAGCGCGTGCCGCGTGAGGCGACGCATTGGAGTGGCCGTGGTCAGAGTAGGATAAGATGCCTGCAAATCAGGCTTGCTGTGAGTAGCCCCGCATGACAGATAACAGTCGGAACACCACCCGTCTGATCAAGAAGTACCCGAATCGCCGTCTGTATGACACGCACACCAGCAGTCATTTGACCCTTGCGGATATACGCCAATTGGTCGTCGATAAAATCCCGTTCGAGGTGGTCGACGCCAAGACTGGCGAGGATCTGACCCGAAGTATTTTGCTGCAGGTCATTCTGGAAGCCGAAAGTGGCGGTGAGCCGATATTCTCCAGCGAGATGCTCATGGGGATTATCCAGTTCTACGGTCCCTACCAGAGCGTCCTCGGCAGCTACCTGGATAAAAGCATCCAGACGGTCATCGACATCCAGTCCCAGACCGGTGCCCAGTCATCTGAAGCCTGGAGCGAGTTCATGCACCAGCAAGCACCGGTCATGCAGGATTTGATGCGCCAGTATGTCGACCAGTCAAAAGCCCTCTACCTGAACACTCAGAACCTCTTCGGCCTGTTCGGCGGCACGCCACCAGGCAAGCCAGGTGCCGGTAGCGGGCCGAAAAAAAATGGCGATGGGGAGTAAACCCATCGCCATCAGTGTAACCGCTTTAATGTGACTTACTTGTTACCGCTTGTAGCCTTGGCAGCAGGAGCGGTTTTGCCGGCTGCGGCGGTCGCCGCGTCAAAACTGCTCTGGGCAACGTCAGCAGCCTGTTTTACGGCATTCTGTGCGCTTTCAAAAACGGTACCGGCATTCGCCAGCGACGACTTGAACGCGGCCACAACAGGCTCGGAGCCAGCCGGTGCATTCTTGCTGATCACTTCAACGAACTCTTGCACCTGCTGGGTGCCCGCCTCGACCTGACGCGAGGTCAGTTTGGCGATTTCCGAGTGAGTGCCGACAATCAACGCTTGCACTTGGCGATTGAACTCAGCCAGGCGTTCGACTTGCACATTTGGCTGGGTGAAAGAAGTCTGGAGCTCGGCGAGCCCTTGTAGATCACGGACTGCCAGCAGCTTGCGAAAGCCGTCGAACTGCTCCTCGGTGGCGGCCTGCAATGTCTTGAACTGCAATTGGCTGAACTGTTCAACACTGGAGAAGATTTTGCCGCTGATTTGCTGCAGGAGGTCTAGGTTGGCTTTCTGAGCGTCTTGCAATTTTTCCGAGTTAAAAAAAGACATGCTTGAATCTCCTGATGCTGGAAGGCCTACATGGGCCAGAGGACGCGATAGCGATCCTGCCGGTCATCGCGTTAGCCTTGATATTGCAGTGCACAAATCCGTTTGGCAATGATTTCTTGTGCAGCGCACAAAAAATTTTCTTCTCCTGCCTCTTTTCGCTATAGACTCCTAACATCGAACAGCCAGCCAAGCCCTGTTTATTAATGAGGCGCAGGCAGCTTCTTCTCATGCATCACGCCAGGAGATCACCATGGGCCAGGAAGATATTATTGCATCGCAATATGAAAAAACCTCCTCTCAGCGCGGCCTGTTCGAACACCTGAGTCATCTGCAGCAGCTCAATACCCTGAACGTCCTTGATGCTTTGCGTCAGCGCCAGGAAAAAACCCTCGCGCCTCTGAAGCGGGGTCAGCTCAGACAACCCACGCCCACTGACTGGCAGGAATACTTCACCGACCTCGGCCAACGCAGCCTGCTGTTCTGGGACACCCTGCGCCAGCGCGGCGACAATACGCAGGCCCATGAATGCGCCGGGTATCCACTGCTGCTCAAGTTCGATCATGAAACCCTGATCGCCGGCTCCGATCTCCCGCGCCCGGTCAACTATTCACTGCTGCAAATCCTCCCCGGACCAGAGCAAAGAATCGACAGCAACGGCCAGCCGGTGATCATCATTGACCCACGCGGCGGCCACGGCTCCGGAATCGGCGGCTTCAAACAGGATTCGGTATTAGGTGAAAGCCTCAGAGCCGGCCACCCCACCTATTTCATCTCTTTCAGTCACTCGCCACAGCCTGGGCAAACCCTGGCCGATATCGTCGAAGCCCAGGCCCGGTTCATCGAAGTCGTCAGCGCCCTTCACCCGGCCAACAGCAAGCCGATCATCATCGGTAACTGCCAGGCCGGCTGGGCCTTGATGGGGCTGGCGGCAACACGGCCGGAACTACCGGGATTGATCATTATCAATGGTGCCCCCTTGTCATATTGGGCCGGTGTCAATGGACGCAATCCGATGCGCTACACCGGTGGCCTGCTGGGTGGCGGCTGGATGGCTCGCTTGGGCAGCGACCTGGGCAATGGCCGTTTCGACGGTACCTGGCTGGTCAGCAATTTCGAAAACCTGGACCCGGCCAACACCTATTGGGGCAAGTACTACCAGTTGTTCAGCCAGGTCGACAGCGAGGCTGCGCGCTTCCTCGACTTCGAACGCTGGTGGGGCAGCCCGACCCTGCTCAATGGCGAAGAGATCGAGATGATTGTCGATGACCTTTTCATCGGCAACCAGTTGTCCGGCGGTCTCGGCCGCAAGAGCACCGGCATTGACCTGAAACGTATCGAAGCACCGGTGGTGGTGTTCTGTTCCTACGGAGACAACATCACCCCTCCCCAGCAGGCATTGAACTGGATCGCCGATGCCTATCCCAGCGATCTCGCTTTGCATGACGCAGGACGTACCATCGTCTACCTGCGGCACGCCAGCATCGGCCATTTAGGCATTTTTGTTTCCGGCAAGGTGGCGCGGCGCGAACACCGTGGGATGCTCGGCGCGGTCGAAGCCATCAAGGCGCTGCCGGCGGGACTGTATGAAATGCTGATTGACGATCTGCCAACCTCCTCAGGCAGCGATGACATGCAATACCGAGTGCGTTTCGAATCAAGGCGAATCGCCGATATCCATGATGACGTCGAGCCGGCCCGTGATGACGATCGCGAATTCTCTCTGGTGGAGCGCGCCTCTGAAATCAACAGCGCGTTTTACGACGGGTTCATACGTCCGTGGCTGCGTCAGATCGTCAACGAGCCAATTGCCGAACTGTTGCGCAGGGCGCACCCCTTCCATCAGCAGCAAGTGCTATGGAGCAGCCTGAATCCGGCGCTGTGGTGGTTAGCCGGGACCGCCTCCCAAGTGAGCAGCGATCGTCGTCCCGCACGCAAAGACAACCCGTTGCTGGCCTGGCAGGAGCTGTTCTCCAACCAGATGCAAGACGCCCTGAATGCTTATCGCGATGTGCGTGACGCCACTCAGGAGCTGTGTTTTTACGGCATTTACGGCGCACTGAGTGCCTTCACCGGTAACAAGCCTGTGCGAAATCTCCAGGCACATGCCGACCAGCTGGACCAGGCCCTGATCGAACGCCTGCAGGATGCGCTGCCTCATGGCGGCCCTCTGGAAGCATTGGTGCGGATTCTGTTTTTGCTGGGCCGCGACAGCGACAAGGCGGGCAAGGAAAGCATCGAGAAGCTGATCCAGCAGGTGCACCTGCTGGTCCAGGATTACAGCAATGAGCCCACTGCCCTGCGCGAAGCCATCCGATTGCAGAACCTGCTGGTTTTCGCCCACCCGCAAGAAAGCTTGCGCAGCCTGCCTTTGTTGCTACCAGAGGCAAAGGAGCGCCAACAGGTCCTGACAGCCGTTGGGCAATTGATGCCTGAACTGCTGGCGACCGTTGGAGCTGAAGGCGAATTCTGGCGTGAACTGCACGCGCTGCTCGAAGTCCCCCTGCCGGGCTTCAGCCTGACCCAACCACCCGGTGAAACAGTTGTCATCGCGCAGGAGCCCCCTTCGCAGCCACCTGCAGCGCCGCAGATCACACCGCCGCCCGCTCCTGCCAACGTAGTTAAAGCCCCGAAGCGCAAAGCGCGCAAAGGCACAACAGGCCCCAAGCCTCAATGACCCTTCACAAGGGATTAGCGGTGAATCCGTTCGGTGAAGCCTGCGACCTTATGATCTCTGGACAGACCGATGAGGTTCATGGATCGGACCCGCGCGACTTTTTCGACCACAGGCGACAACTCGTCGGTTCGATACTGACCGGGGGTCATACCGAACCAACGGGTGCATGCCTTATGGAAGCTGCTGTGATCATGAAAACCGAGCAGGTAAGTCACATGCTTCATGTTGAAATGAGAATGGCGCAAATAGAAGTCAGCCATCTGCCGGCGCACATCGTTCAGGACGTCCTTGAATTGCGTGCCATCCTTCTCAAGGCCTCGTTGAAGCGTTCGCTTGCTGATATTCAGTGCCGCCGCAATCGATTCCATATCACATTGCCCTTGGCCTTGCCCCTGGCTCAAGCGCTCGGTAATCAGCGCGCGAATCCTGCCAACCATAGAGTAACCGGACAACAGGTCCAATTGAGCCTCGGCAAAACTGTCATGGAGTGTGGCCAACGCCTCGTTGGCCATGCTCAACGGACTCAGAAGCTCCTGGCCATCGAACAAGATGCTGTCATATGCCGCCCCGAAACTCAGCGGACAGCCAAAAAGCCGCTGATGCTCCGAAGTGTCTTCAGGTTCGGGATAAGTGAACTCCACACTCAACGGTTGCGGTGACTTGCCACCTGCCAGCCAATGGCAGAAACCCAGCAGCGAAGCCAAGGCTGCATCCGTGTATTGCCGGGGTTTGACCGAGCCATGTTGCTGATGATCGAGACTGGCCAATCGGTAATGCTGCTGCTCCTTGACAAGGAAAAGGCTGAATCCGGTACCAATCAACGGGCTGAAACGAACCAGACGTTCAAGCGCTCTTTTCAGATTCGAACTGGACATCATCGTGTAGCCCACGATCTGAAAACTACTGGGATGGAATTCCCCGTAGGCTTTCAAACCGATATTCAGATCATCCGAAGCCTGAACAGCCAAGTCCCAAAGACTATAGATAATGCTTCGCTCGCAGAATGCTCCTGGTTGACTCACGAACCCGACATCCAGTCCCGCCTCCTGGCACAGACCGGCAAGATCCAGTCCTTGGGCCAGAAACGTATTCGCCAGCATGCTGGCATAACCCGAACTCATTCTATACATGGCGTCCTCATTGACCAATGGAACCGAACGTCCTGTCCGGAGCCGATACTGACATGCACTGAACATATTTCAACAGTGTTTCAGGAATATTAACTATCCATTGAGTTTTAAGAGTTGATCCAAGTATGGGTGCTCCTCATTTTTTTGCCAGCAGGCCAAAACACCCGCGTGGCACCGATGGACAGGAGAACGTCACCTTCAAACACTTCCGCACGGCCCGTCGATATCGAACAATCTTCTCTCCTGCAGCGCAAAAAAATGGAGTAGATGTATGGAATCGCGTAGTCGCATTGCTTTGGTAACGGGTGGTATGGGCGGTATCGGTACGGCAATCAGCCAACGTCTATACAAGGAAGGATTCAAGGTAATCGTAGGCTGCAGCTCCGATTCCAGCCGCAAGAACGACTGGCGCGCCAGCCAACTGGAGGCGGGTTACGAGTTCGAGTTCATCTATGGCGACGTCACCGATTGGGAGTCAACCCGCAAGGCTTTCGAGATGGCCCGTGAACAATTCGGCCCGATCGATGTGCTGGTCAACAACGCCGGCATCACCCGCGACGCGTCTTTTCGCAAGCTCACCCCGGAAGACTGGAACAGCGTGATCGGGACCAACCTGACGGGCTTGTTCAACACCACCAAGCAGGTCATTGAAGGCATGTTGTCCAAAGGCTGGGGGCGGATCATCAACATCTCCTCGATCAACGGTCAACGTGGCCAGTTCGGCCAGACCAACTACTCCGCCGCCAAGGCTGGCATCCATGGTTTCACCATGGCACTGGCCCGGGAAGTCTCCGGCAAGGGCGTGACCGTCAATACCGTATCCCCAGGCTACATCCAGACCTCCATGACCGCGGCAATTCGCCCGGACATTCTGGAAGGCATGATCGCAGCAACTCCGGTTGGTCGCCTTGGCCAACCCGAAGAGATCGCCTCAATCGTGGCCTGGCTGGCTTCCGATGAGTCCGCCTACAGCACCGGTGCCGATTTCTCGGTAAACGGCGGCATGAACATGCAATAACCCCCGATCAGGGCAGGAATGCCCTGGTTTGCTCGACGAATTTTGTCTTTTCGATGAGGTCACGCATGAACGAAGTCGTAATCGTTGCCGCTACTCGTACCGCCATTGGCAGCTTCCAGGGTGCTCTATCTGCAATTCCCGCAACCGAACTGGGTGCCGCAGTGATTCGTCGCTTGCTGGAGCAGACGGGTATCGATGCTGCTCAAATTGATGAAGTGATTCTCGGCCAGGTTCTCACTGCCGGCGCTGGGCAGAACCCGGCACGCCAGACCGCGATCAAGGCTGGCTTGCCACACACCACGCCTGCCCTGACCTTGAACAAGGTCTGCGGCTCTGGTCTCAAGGCGGTCCATCTTGCCGTCCAGGCAATCCGTTGCGGCGACGCGGAACTGGTCATCGCTGGCGGTCAGGAAAACATGAGTCTGGCCCCCTATGTTCTGCCCAAGGCACGCACCGGCTTGCGTATGGGCCATGCGCAACTGCAAGACAGCATGATCCAGGATGGCCTGTGGGACGCCTTCAACGACTACCACATGGGTATCACCGCCGAGAATCTGGCGCAGAAGTACGAGATCTCTCGTGAAGCACAGGATGCCTTCTCTGCCGCCTCGCAACAGAAGGCCGCCGCAGCCATTGAGGGCGGGCGCTTCCAGAGCGAAATCACCCCGATCCTGATTCCTCAGCGCAAGGGCGAACCGCTGGTCTTCGACACCGACGAACAGCCGCGTATCGACAGCACTGCGCAAGCGTTGGCGAAACTCAAACCGGCATTCCAGAAAGACGGCAGCGTGACCGCCGGCAACGCTTCGACCCTCAACGATGGTGCGGCCGTGCTGTTGCTGGCCAGCGCCGCTAAAGCACAAGCGCTGGGCCTTCCGGTACTGGCACGAATCAAAGCCTATGCCAGCGCCGGCGTGGACCCGTCGATCATGGGCATCGGCCCAGTCCCGGCTACACGTCTGACTCTGCAAAAGGCCGGCTGGAGTGTCGAGGACCTGGACCTGATTGAAGCCAATGAAGCCTTCGCCGCCCAGGCGCTGGCAGTTGGTAAAGAGCTGGGTTGGGACACCAGCAAGGTCAACGTCAACGGCGGCGCAATCGCCCTTGGCCATCCGATCGGCGCGTCGGGTGCACGGATTCTGGTGTCGCTGGTACACGAACTGATCCGTCGCGACGGCAAGAAGGGGCTGGCCACTTTGTGCATCGGCGGCGGACAAGGCGTCGGCCTGGCTATCGAGCGCTAACCAACGGCATCCGGGTAGCCCATGCGCGGACTTGGGACCCTTGTTCCGCGCATCAGATTGGCGTCAGGTTGGCGTCAGACAACGCTGCCCGCATTCCTGCCGTCGCTACGCCGGAGTCCGGCAAAGCGCGGCTTTTTTTCTGCCCGGCTCATCTGTATGGGCAAGGAACTTTATGGACAACAACGCGCATACATTCAAAACCTATTGGTCAGGCCAGGTTCCGTTCATCGCTTCCTTTGCAGTGCAACAATTACGCCTATGGGTCAGCACCAATCCGTGGTTTTCCGGGCATGAGCACGGCGCCTGGTTCGAGTTACCTCGCGAAACCCTGGACAGCCTTCAAGCGGACTACCAGGTTCAATGGGGCCAACTCGGCCAAAAACTGCTGACCGGCCAACCCTTCAGCTTCGATGATCGACGCTTCTCCAGCGGCAACTGGAGCGAGCCACTGTTCGGCTCCCTTGCTGCGTTTTACCTGCTCAATTCCAGCTTTCTTCTGAAGCTGCTCGACAAGCTGCTGATCGACGAAAAAAAACCGCGCCAACGCCTGCGCTATCTGGTGGAGCAAGCCATTGCCGCCAGTGCGCCAAGCAATTTCCTGGTCAGTAACCCCGATGCGCTTCAGCGTGTGGTTGAGACTCAAGGTGCCAGCCTGCTCACAGGTATGCAGCATCTGGCCAGCGACATGAACGAAGGCAAAATGCGCCAGTGTGATAGCGGCGCCTTCAAGGTTGGCGTCGATCTGGCCAACACCCCCGGCGAGATCGTCTTTGAGAATCACCTATTCCAGCTGATTCAGTACTACCCGCAAAGCGAAACCCAGTACCGACACCCGGTATTCGTCGTACCTCCCTCGATCAACAAGTACTACATCCTCGATCTGCGCCCGGACAACTCGATGGTCCGCCACCTGCTGGAACAGGGACATCCCGTATTCCTGATGTCCTGGCGCAACTTTGACGAGGAACACGCTGGCACCACCTGGGATGACCTGATTGAGCACGGGGTAATCGACGCCTTGCAGGTGACCCGCGATATCAGTGGCGAGCAGCGACTCAATTGCGTGGGCTTCTGTATCGGCGGCACCCTGCTGAGCACGGCGCTGGCAGTACTTGCTGCACGCGGCGACAGAGAGATCGCCAGCGTGAGCCTGTTCACCACGTTCCTTGACTACCTGGATACCGGCCCCATCGACATATTCGTCGACGAAGAACTGGTGGCCTATCGAGAGCGCACCATCGGCGGCATGAATGGTCCCATCGGTCTGTTTCGCGGTGAGGACATGGGCAATACCTTTTCCCTACTGCGCCCCAACGAGCTGTGGTGGAACTACAACGTCGACAAATACCTCAAGGGGCAGAAGCCGATCCCGCTTGATCTGCTGTTCTGGAACAACGACAGCACCAACCTTCCGGGGCCGATGTACTGCTGGTATCTGCGCCACACCTATCTGCAGAACGATTTGAAATCAGGCGAGCTGGAGTGCTGTGGGGTCAAGCTTGATTTGCGTGCAATTGACGCTCCCGCTTACATCCTCGCAACCCATGACGATCACATCGTGCCCTGGAAAAGCGCCTACGCCAGCACCAACCTGCTCTCCGGGACCAAGCGTTTTGTATTAGGAGCTTCAGGGCATATCGCCGGCGTCATCAATCCACCGGCCAAGCAGAAGCGCCATTACTGGACCAATAATCGAGTCACGAAAAACCCGGAAACCTGGTTCAAGAATGCTGAGCAGCAGCCCGGTAGCTGGTGGAATGATTGGTTCAACTGGCTGGCGGGACATTCCGGCGAGCGCCAACCAGCGGTTGCGCACATAGGGAATGACAAATTCCCGCCGCTGGAGCCGGCGCCAGGCAGTTATGTAAAGCAATGAAAGCCTGAAATTCCCTGCTGCATGACTTCATGCAGCAGGTCAACTGCGGATCATTTGTTTCGGTACAAGGAGAGAGGCCCCATGAGCACCGCGTTGCGCATCAACGAAGCACTTTTGATTGCCGGCCACGCATTCGAACCTTTTCAATGCGTCGCCTGGGCTGCGCAAGGCGGTAATGGTGAACTCAGTCTGACTGTCATCGACCGGGCCAGCACTCACATTTGTCGCAAACAGGTTCCAAGCAGTGCCTATTCCGACCCGGCGCAGCTGGAAAGCCTGCTGGAAGAGGTGCGCGCCGAGTTAAGCCAGGAGGGCTACAAGCTACAATCCTGGACAATGCCAGAGTAAGCATTCTCGCGGATCGCTACCGGTGATCCGCCTGATACTCCATCTCAAGATCATCGAAGGCAGCCTCATACACCTGGTGTTGGAATCAGCCAGTGGTGCAGAGGGCTATGCCTTGGACTTACGCGATGCGGGGATCATTGCTGAAATACAGCGCGTCGAATGATGTACACCGCTTGGAAACTGTCGAAAAATCAGCCTTTGGTCGCAAAACGCTGAGCCGCCCAAGGTATGGGCCAAAGCATGGGCTGAATTTTTCAGAACCGCAGATACGAAAAAGCCCCGAATAATCGGGGCTCTAACGTTTAAATGTGGCGGTGAAGGAGAGATTCGAACTCTCGATACAGTTTCCTGTATACACACTTTCCAGGCGTGCTCCTTAAGCCACTCGGACACTTCACCGTATCTCTTCAAACAAGTTCTGTCTGTCGAGGCGCGCTAATGTAGTCGAAAGCTTTTCCGATGGCAAACATTTTTTTCAGAATTTTCATGCGGTTAACGCGATTCAGCATTTCCGGTCGCTCGTGGCCATGGCAAACCGGCCAATCTCCGGCTTCGTGCCCTCTTCTATATAGAGGGGAATGCGCGGCAGGCACGGCGGGCTGCGCCTGGCGGGCAGGCAAAGGGTGACTGGCGGGTCAGTCACGGCGCTTTACCTGGCCTGCGGCGGTGGGTAACGTCTGCCCAACTTTATTGAAAGGAATAGCGTCATGAGTGAGTTGATTTCCTACCATCTCGAAGACGGTATCGCGACCCTGACCTTGAGCAATGGCAAGGTCAATGCCATTTCCCCGGATGTGATTGCCGAGTTCAACGCTGCGCTGGATCAGGCAGTGACTGATCGTGCGGTGGTGATCATTACTGGCCAGCCGGGCATTCTCTCCGGTGGTTATGACCTGAAGGTGATGACGGCCGGACCTAAAGAAGCCGTGGCACTGGTGACCTCCGGCTCGACACTGGCCCGCCGCCTGCTGTCGCACCCCTTCCCGGTGATCGTTGCGTGCCCGGGGCATGCGGTGGCCAAGGGCGCGTTTCTGCTGTTGTCGGCCGACTATCGCATCGGTGTAGACGGTGCGTTCAGCATCGGCCTGAACGAAGTGCAGATCGGCATGACCATGCACCACGCGGGCATCGAGATCGCCCGTGACCGCCTGAACAAAGTGGCGCTGCAGCGTTCGGTGGTCAACGGCGAGATGTTCAGTCCACAAGGCGCCGTGGCTGCCGGTTTCCTTGATGTCGTGGTCTCGGCTGAAGAACTGCAAGGCGCAGCACTGGCGGCGGCTCGCCAGTTGAAGAAGATCAACATGACCGCGCACAAGAACACCAAATTGAAAGTACGCAAAGCGCTGCTGGAGGCCCTGGACAACGCAATCATCCAGGATCAGGTACATTTGGGTTAAGCCCGGATCTGCTACAACGAAAAGCCTGACCATCGTGTCGGGCTTTTTCATACATGCCTCTTTATACATGCCTCGGTTAAACCTCTGTAACCGCTCTGGATCGCTTCTGACCGATTGGTCGGAAACATCAGCACAAACATCGGCTATCTTCCGCTTCCCTGGCAGTAATTGCCGAAAACAGTGCACATCCGTACACTGCGCCACCTTTTGTCCCGGTGGGGCCTGTAAATGCTGTTTTTGTTCCGTATGTCATTGATGGCCCTGCACTTTATCGTGGCGGGTGTGCTGGGTGTGATTCTCGGCCTGTGCCGGCCATTCAACCCGGACAACAGCCGTCTGTGCGCACGCCTGTATGCATGGCCGGCCATGTGTATTTTGCGTTTGCAGGTGAAGGCCGAAGTCGGGCCGTTGATGGATAAACCGGACAGTTGCGTGATCATCGCCAATCACCAGTCCAACTACGACCTGTTTATGTTTGGCAACGTGGTGCCCCGCCGCACCGTGTGCATCGGCAAAAAGAGCCTGAAATGGGTACCGCTGTTCGGGCAACTGTTCTGGCTGGCCGGCAATGTGCTGATCGACCGCGGCAATGCACAAAAGGCGCGCAAGTCGATGTTGACCACCACCCACACCCTGCAAAACAAAGACACCTCGATCTGGGTTTTCCCGGAAGGCACGCGCAACCTGGGCGAGGACTTGCTGCCCTTCAAGAAAGGCGCCTTCCAGATGGCCATTGCCGCCGGGGTGCCGATCGTGCCGGTGTGTGTCAGCAGTTACGTCAAACACATGCGATTGAACCGTTGGCGCAGCGGGAAAATTCTGATTCGTTCGTTGCCGGCGATTCCCACCGCCGGATTGAGCCTGGACGACATGCCCCTGCTGATTGCCCAGTGCCGCGAACAGATGCGTGAATGCATCGAATCGATGGACCGGCAACTGCAAGCTGCCTGAAAAAAGAAAACCCGCCTGGTGCGGGTTTTCTTTTGCCTGCAAGTCTTTACCGACGAACACAGCAGAATTAACTGACTCTCAAACACTGACAAGGCTAAGCTGATCAACACTGCCATTGCATTTGCTGCTAATTAAAAGCTGCCAAAAGAAGTGAATCACAATCATGGGTAGAGTTGTTGCTTCAGCGGTTTATAGCGCCGGTAAGAGAGTCACCAATATCACCCTCGACGAAGGCGCAGCCTGGGCGGCAAAGCCAGGACACTTTGTCTGGATCGGCCTCGAGGAGCCGAACGCCGAGGAACTCTACAATCTGCAACGTCAGTTCAACCTGCACGAACTGGCCATCGAAGACGCCCTGGAAAAGCACAGCCGGCCGAAGCTGGAAACCTTCGGCGATGCGCTGTTCATCGTGACCTATTCGCCCATCCGCCATGAAGGCAAACTCGAGTTCATCGAGACACATATCTTTGCCGGCAATGGCTACATCATTACTGCGCGCAACGGCCACTCAGCGTCCTACGCCCATGTCCGACAACGCTGTGAGGCGCGTCCGCTGTTGCTTGAGCACGGGGAAGATTTCGTACTTTATGCCATCCTCGATTTCGTGATCGAGAACTACCAGCCGATGGGCGAAGCCATTCACGGGGAAATCGATGAGCTGGAGGGCAATGTGTTATGCGGCTCGTTGAATGACTACGACATCCAGAGACTACATGGCCTGCGTCGTGATGTTTTGCGCTTGCGTCGTTATGTGGCACCGATGATTGAGATCGGGGAGGAATTGCAGAGGCTGAGCTTCCCGTTTATCGATAAAAACATGCGGCCTTACTTTCGCGATGTGCAGATCCATGTCACGCGGCAGATGGAAGACCTGACGACCCTGGCGGATATTGCCAGCCAGACGATTGAGGTCGGGGTGCTGTTGGAGGCCTCTCGCCAGAGTGTGGTGCAGCGCAAGTTTGCGGCCTGGGCGGCGATCCTGGCCTTCCCGACGGCGGTGGCGGGGATTTATGGAATGAATTTCCAGAACATACCGGAGTTGAGCTGGCACTACGGGTATTTCGGAGTGCTGGGGTTTATTACGGTGGGTTGTCTGGGGTTGTGGGCGAGTTTCAAGAAGTCGGGGTGGTTGTAGGAGCGAGCTCGCTCGCGAAAAACCCAAGGGCGCCGCTGTGTACCTGGTTCAACGCGCTATCGTTCACGACTTTCGCGAGCAGGCTCGCTCCCACATTGATCTGCGCGACACCGAAAATCCGATGTGGGAGCGAGCCTGCTCGCGATGCTTTTAATTTCAATCAGCTGCCGGCTTGTGCGCCACAAACCGCATCATCCACTCGGCAACCGTGGCGCCGTGGTGTTCCTGTTCCAGGCTCGCGATACCTTTGGAGTAGACCTGCTCACCCAGTGCCTGCTGGCGAATCTCCAACAGGGCGCGGGAGTAGTCGTGGATGAATTCCGGATGCCCCTGGAAGCACAGCACCTGATCGTTGATGTGGTAAGCGGCATACGGGCAGAAATCGCTGGAAGCGATGACCGTAGCGTTTTCCGGCAGCGACGTGACCTGATCCTGGTGGCTGATCAGCAACGTCAGTTCTTCGCGCACCGGGCTCATCCATGGCGCCTTGGCGGCCAATTTGTAGTTGTGCGTGCCGACGCCCCAGCCTTGGGTCGCACGCTCGCTCTTGCCACCGAGCAGCAGCGCCAGCAACTGATGACCGAAGCAGACGCCCAGCAATTTGTCGCCGCGCTCGTAGCGGGTCAGCAGATACTTCTTGAGGGTTTCGATCCACGGGTCGGTGCCGAATGAATCGGCCTTGCTGCCCGTCACCAGGTAGGCGTCGAATGTCAGGTCGTCGCCTGGGTATTCACCCTGCACCACGTTGTAGACCGTGAACTCGGCGGCAATCGGTTGCTGCGAAAACAGGTGTTTGAACATCTGCCCGTAGCCCTGATATTGGTCAACCAATTCCGGACGCAGGTGGTCGGTTTCCAGAATGCAGATGCGTAACGACATAAAAAATACCTGACACGTGATGGGAATAATGCACACCCCAGAGCCTGCCTTGAAACACTGTGACAAGGCAAGCCCCGAAATGCGTCATCGAGCCCTTAGAAGATCTCCCCTTTCGCCGCTTTTTCCAGCAGCAGTGCAGGCGGTGCGAACCGCTCGCCATATTGCCTGGTCAGGTACTGGGCACGGGCGACAAAGTCGTGCACCCCGTACTGGTTGATGAACTGCAGCGCACCACCGGTCCATGGTGCGAACCCGATACCGAAGATCGAGCCAACGTTGGCATCCGCCGTCGAGGTCAACACGCCCTCCTCCACGCAGCGCACTGTTTCGATGGCTTGCACGAACAGCAAGCGATCACGCACATCCTTCGGCGAAATCTGTCCGTCGGTTTTCTCGAAGCGCGTCTTCAACTCCGGCCACAAGTGTTTCTGGCCGCCCACCGGATACTCGTAGAAACCTCCACCGGCAGCCTTGCCCAGACGCTTGAACTCATTGAGCAGCACGTCAATCACAGAAAATGCTGGATGTTCTATCAGCGGTTTCCCTTCTGCTTGCAAGTCCTTGGCGGTTTGCAGGCGGATATGGCTCATCAGGCTGAGGGAAACCTCGTCAGAGATCGCAAGCGGTCCTACCGGCATGCCGGCTTTGCGCGCTTCAGTCTCTATCATCGCCGCGTTGATGCCTTCACCCAGCATGGCGATGCCTTCGTTGGTGAAGGTGCCGAACACCCTTGAGGTGAAGAAACCGCGGCTGTCATTGACCACAATCGGGGTTTTCCTGATTTGCAGGACGTAATCGAATCCGCGGGCCAGGGTTTCGTCGCTGGTGTTGGCGCCCTTGATGATTTCCACCAGCTGCATTTTTTCCACGGGGCTGAAAAAATGCAGGCCGATGAACTTGCTCTGGTCGGGCACGGCGCACGCCAGGCCGCTGATCGGCAAGGTCGAGGTGTTGGAAGCGATCACTGCGTCCGCGCCGACGACTTTCTGTGCCGCCAACGAGACCTTGGCCTTCAAATCTCGATCCTCGAACACGGCCTCGATGATCAGGTCGCAACCGGCCAGGTCGGCATCGCTTTCGCTGGTTTGAATGCGTGAAAGAACGGTGTCGCGTTGCTCGATGCTCATTTGTCCGCGAGCGACTTTCCTGTCCAGCAGCGCCGCCGAATGCGCCTTGCCCCTCTCTGCCGCGGCGAGGTTGATGTCCTTGAGCACCACCTCGATACCTGCCGATGCGCTGACAAACGCAATCCCCGCACCCATCATCCCAGCGCCGAGCACGCCGACTTTGCGGGTGACATACGGTTCAAAACCTTGAGGCCGCGAGCCTCCGGCATTGATTTCGTTGAGCTGGAACCAGAACGTGCCAATCAGGTTTTTCGAGACCTGGCCAGTGGTCAGTTCGGTGAAATACCGGGTTTCGATCAAGTGCGCCGTGTCGAAATCCACCTGGGCGCCCTCGACCGCCGCACAGAGGATTTTCTCCGGCGCGGGCATCGTGCCCTGGGTTTTACTGCGCAGGATCGAGGGTGCAATCGCCAGCATCTGGGCGACTTTCGGGCTTGACGGTGTACCGCCCGGAATCTGGTAGCCCTTCACATCCCAGCGTTGTATCGCCGTCGGGTTAGCGAGAATCCACGCCTTCGCCTTGACCAGCAAGTCCTCGTGATCGCTCGCCAGTTCGTCGATCAACCCTGCCTGCAATGCCTGTTGCGGCCGCACCCGCTTGCCTTCGAGCAGATACGGCAGGGCCTTTTCCAGGCCGAGCATGCGCACCATGCGCACCACGCCACCGCCGCCCGGCAGCAGGCCGAGGGTGACTTCCGGCAGGCCGAGTTGCACCGATGGATTGTCCAGCGCCACGCGATGATGGCAGGCCAAACAGATTTCCCAGCCGCCGCCGAGTGCCGCGCCGTTGATCGCCGCGACCACCGGTTTGCCGAGGGTTTCCAGGGTGCGCAACTGGCCCTTGAGGGTCAGCACCATGTCGTAGAAGGCTTTGGCTTCGGGCTTGCCGACCTTGATCAGTTCATTGAGGTCGCCGCCAGCGAAGAAAGTCTTCTTGGCCGAGGTGATGATCACACCGGCGATGCTGTCCTTGTCGGCCACCAGGCGCGCAACGCAGTCAGTCATGGCCTCGCGGTACACCGCGTTCATGGTGTTGGCGCTCTGGCCCGGTATGTCGATGGTCAGGACCACGATCTGGTCCTGGCCTTTTTCGTAACGAATTGCTTCGCTCATAACTGGGTTCCTTGAAGTCCGGGCTCAGAGGCGTTCGATGATGGTGGCAATACCCATGCCGCCGCCGACACACAGGGTCGCGAGGCCATAACGCAGGCGTCGGGCTTCCAGTTCATCGAGCAGCGTGCCGAGAATGGCGCAGCCGGTGGCACCCAGCGGGTGGCCCATGGCGATGGAACCACCGTTGACATTGACCTTGTCCGGGTCGACGGCCATGTCCTTGATGAATTTCAACACCACGGAAGCAAACGCCTCGTTGACCTCGAACAGATCGATGTCTTCAACCCGCAGCCCGGCCTTGGCCAGCGCCTTGCGGGTCGCCGGCGCAGGGCCGGTGAGCATGATGGTCGGGTCGGTGCTGGTGACCGCAGTGGCGACAATCCGCCCCCGGGGCTGCAAGCCCAGCGCCCGACCCTTGGCTTCGGAGCCGATGAGCATCAGCGCCGCGCCATCGACAATCCCGGAACTGTTGCCGGGGGTGTGAACATGATTGATCCGCTCGACGTGGCTGTAGACCCGCAGTGCGGTGGCATCGAAGCCCATCTGCCCCATCATCTCGAAACTTGGCTTGAGCTTGCCCAGGCCTTCCAGGGTCGATTCGGCGCGGATGAACTCATCGTGATCGAGCAGAATGATGCCGTTCTGGTCCTGCACCGGCACCAGCGATTTGTTGAACGAACCGTCGGCTCGCGCACGCGCAGCCTTTTGCTGGGAATGCAGCGCATAGGCATCGACATCCTGACGGCTGAAGCCTTCAAGGGTGGCGATCAGGTCCGCGCCCACACCCTGTGGCGTGAAGTGGCTGTGCAGGTTGGTCGCCGGGTCCAGCGCCCAGGCCCCGCCATCGCTGCCCATCGGCACCCGGGACATCGACTCGACACCGCCGACCACCACCAGGTCTTCGAAGCCGGAGCGCACTTTCATTGCGCCGAGGTTGACCGCCTCCAGCCCGGAAGCGCAGAAGCGGTTGATCTGCACCCCCGCCACACTGACATCCCAATCGGCCACCTGAGCAGCAGTTTTGGCGATGTCAGAGCCTTGATCGCCAACCGGCGTCACGCAGCCGAGCACCACGTCATCGACCTGGCTGGTGTCCAGCGCCATGCGCTGTTGCAGTGCGGTGAGCAAACCGGCAACCAGATTCACCGGTTTGACACTGTGCAAGGCGCCGTCGGCCTTGCCTTTGCCACGGGGCGTGCGTAACGCGTCGAAAATCAATGCTTGGGTCATGACGTCCTCGAACCACAGTGCAGGTGGGTAAATACCGAGCGCTCATCTTGGCCCGAGCCGCGATTGATTCAATGACCTTAGCGCTCACAGACGTTGACGCTCACGCTCAGACGGACGGTAGTCAGCTACCGGATTAACCGATTCAAGACACCAAGCTGTCTAGCCAACGGGCGCCAAAGAAGCTGGCAATAGGCCTCATATCTTTTTTAAAGAGAATCGTAACGACTCCATATGAAATGGATCTAAACCAAGCACAGCGCGGGCTCTAAGGTGAAGTTGTACGAAGTTGTCGTCGGGTTTTGCCGAGACGCTCGTCACTACAGGAAGTGCAACGCGCTGCCAACATGGAGATATGCAGGCAGGCATCAGGAAATAACAAAAAAGGCGGTCAAGCCATGTTCAAACAATCGAAAGTACGTCAAGCCGGGCTCATCCTTTTCGCCACCACGCTGTTGTTGATATTGCCGAACCTGACCAAGGTGATCGGCTAGTCGCGTCTAAAAGATACGGCGTCACAGTTTTTGAATTGCCACTATCAAAATGTGACTGGCCCGCTAGCCGGGCCAGCGTGGCTGTGCCAATCTTTGCGGCACTTGCACGACATGGACGGCGATCACTTGAAAATGCTCATTCTGCTCGGGGCCATGCTGTTCGGCTCGCCCCTGTATGCCGCACAGCTGAACCTGGAGCTGGGCGCGAACAGTCGCACCTGGCAGACAGAGCAATTGCTCAAGCATCCTCAGGCTCAAACCATCAACATCAGCAACGACGTTTCCTACAAGCGGGACATGAGTTACCGCGCCGTGCCGTTGTCCGCGCTGCTGAACGGCATCAAGCCCGAGGACCATCTGCAAGCCGTGGCCCTGGATGGCTTTGCCGCCGAAATGGCCGCAGCGCCGTTGCTCAATACACAGGGGGCACAGGCTTGGCTGGCGATTGAAGACCCGGCCAAACCCTGGCCACCGCTGTCGGAAGGCAAGCCAGGCGCCGGGCCGTTCTATCTGGTCTGGAGCAATCCGCAGGCCGGCAACATCAGCCCCGAACAATGGCCGTTCCAGGTGGCAAGCATCAAACGCCTGGCGCCCGTAGCCGAGCGCTTTCCTGCCCTGCTGCCCGATCCGGCGTTGAAGGCGGATGATCCGGTGAACAAGGGATTTGCGTTATTCCAGAAAAATTGCCTGGCCTGCCATCGACTCAACGGCGTCGGGGACGCGCAATTCGGGCCGGACCTGAATATTCCGTACAACCCGACCGAGTACTTCGGCGCGGACTTCCTCAAGCGCTACATTCGCGATCCACAGAGTTTGCGCCAATGGCCGCAGGCGAAGATGCCCGGGTTCTCGGCCGAGGTGCTGCCGGATGGGGATCTGGGGATGCTGGTGGGGTATTTGAAGCATATGGCGGGGCGCAAGGTTCAACCCTGACAGACCTCCCCGTAGGAGCTGCCGCAGGCTGCGATCTTTTGATCTTTAATATCAAAATCAAAAGATCGCAGCCTGCGGCAGCTCCTACAAGGGTGATCCATCAGATTATTGCTGTTGGACGGAAATCACCGGCGCGAGCGTCGGTGACACCAGCACCTTGGCGTGCATCTGCTCACACCCGCCGCCCCGGCGCATCCCGCGCACCGGACAGGCATCCAGGTAGTCCAGGCCCACCGCCAGCTTCAGGTGACGTTCCGGCCGCGCCAGTTCATTGGTCACGTCGAAGCTGTACCAGGCATCATCCAGCCAGGCTTCGGCCCAAGCGTGGCTGGCCAGGTGTTCGCTGTTTTCGCTGTACAGATAGCCCGACACATAACGCGCAGGAATGCCCAGGCTGCGGGTGCAGGCGAGAAACGCGTGAGTGTGGTCCTGACACACGCCGGAGCGCCCGGCAAAGGCCTTGGCCGCGCTGGTGTCGACTTCCGTGGAGCCCGGCGTGTAGGTCATATGCTGGTTGAGGCCATGCATCAGATCGATCAGCGCCGTGCGATCGCGGCGTTGCTTGCAGGCCTTCTCTGCGAACTCACGCAGGGCGGCGTCGGCTTCGGTCAAACGGGTGAAGCGCAGGAATGGCAACGCCGACTGGCTCTCGTGTTCGGCCTCACGCATTTCGTCAATATCGACCTGGCCACGAGCACCGATGATGATCGCCTCGTGGGGCTCGTCCAGGGTCAGCACATGCAGAATGTTGCCGAACGGATCGAGTTGCGCGCGCACCGGGCGTGGCAGGTCGAGCTGCCAGCTGAGCACGTGCTGGCGCTCGCTGTCGTGGGGGGTCAGTCGCAGGTACTGGATGCTCGCCCGCACCTGATCTTCGTAGTGATAGGTGGTTTCGTGGCTAATGGAAAGTCTCATGCAGCCTCCAGGTAGGAACTGTGTATGGCGTTACCCAACTGGCGCACCAGCGGGATGAACTCGGTCAGCCAGGCGTGCAGGCCTTCGTCAAGAATTTCGGTGATGCCGGTGTAGCGCAGGCGTGCGTCAATTTCTGCCGCCAGGCGTTGTGCGGGGCGACCGTTGGCCCCCGGCAATTGCGCGAGGATCTGGTCGATTTCTTCGGTGCAGGCGCGCAGGGATCGCGGTACATCGGCCCGCAGCAACAGCAGCTCGGCGACATGCCGGGCGCCGGGGGCGTCGCGGTAGATTTCCGTGTAGGCCTCGAACGACGATAACGCCCGCAGCAACGCGCTCCATTGGTAATAGGCGTGAGCCGTGCCATCGCTGACCGCTTCGGCCTGATCGCCAGCCATTTCGTAGCGGGCATCGAGCAGGCGCAAGGTGTTGTCCGCCCGCTCGATAAAGGTCCCCAGACGAATGAAGCGAAACGCATCGTTACGCATGATGGTGCCGTAGGACGCGCCCCGGAACAGGTGGGAACGTTCCTTGATCCACTCGCAGAAACGGCTCATGCCGTAGCGACCGAGCCCCTGTTCGGCGATGCCGCGAATTTCCAGCCAGGTGGCGTTGATGTTTTCCCACATGTCGGCGGTGATGCGCCCACGCACCGCATGAGCACTGGCCCGTGCGGCACCGAGGCAGCTGTAGATGCTCGCCGGGTTGGCCGCATCCAGGGCGAAGAAGTGCAGCAACCGTTCGGCATGCAATTCACCATGGCGCTCCAGGTAGTCGTCCAGGGTACCGGTGATCAACAGCGGCATGGCCAATTCGTGCAAACCGTCGCCACGTCCGTCCTGCGGCATCAGCGACAGCGAATAGCTGATGTCGAGCATCCGGGCGAGGTTTTCCGCCCGCTCCAGGTAACGCGACATCCAATACAAATCCGAGGCAGTTCTACTTAACATGACAGGCTTCCTTTAATCCTCAACCACCCAGGTGTCCTTGGTTCCGCCGCCCTGGGAGGAATTGACCACCAGGGAGCCTTCGCGCAGGGCGACGCGGGTCAAACCGCCGGGCACGACCCGGGTTTCGCGGCCCGACAATACAAACGGGCGAAGGTCGATGTGGCGTGGAGCGATGCCGTTTTCGACAAAGGTCGGGCAGGTCGACAAAGACAACGTCGGTTGGGCGATGTACGCGTGGGGCTTGGCTTTGATCCGCTCGCGGAACGATTCGATTTCCGCCGCCGTCGCCGCTGGCCCCACCAGCATTCCGTAACCGCCGGAACCCTGGGTTTCCTTGACCACCAGCTCTGGAAGATTGGCCAGCACGTGGGACAGCTCCGAGGGATTACGACACTGCCATGTCGGCACGTTCTTCAGGATCGGCTCTTCATCCAGGTAGAAACGAATCATGTCCGTGACGAAGGGGTACACCGACTTGTCGTCCGCGACCCCGGTGCCGATGGCATTCGCCAGCACCACGTTGCCGGAGCGGTAGGACGACAGCAGCCCTGGCACGCCAAGCATCGAATCCGGATTGAACGCCAGCGGATCGAGGAAGGCATCGTCGAGGCGACGGTAGATCACGTCGACGGCTTTCGGCCCGTCCGTGGTGCGCATGAACACCTTGTCATCGCGCACGAACAGGTCCGCGCCTTCCACCAGCTCCACACCCATTTCCCGCGCGAGAAACGCATGCTCGAAGAACGCGCTGTTGAAGCGGCCGGGTGTCAGCACCACCACGCTTGGATTGTCGATGGGACTTGAGCTTTTCAGGGTATCGAGCAGCAGGTTCGGGTAGTGGTCGATGGGAGCGATGCGTTGTGCCGCGAACAGCTCGGGGAACAGGCGCATCATCATCTTGCGGTCTTCGAGCATGTAACTGACGCCGCTCGGTGTACGCAGATTGTCTTCGAGCACGTAGTAGGTGCCGTCGCCGTCGCGTACCAGGTCGACACCGGAAATGTGCGAATAGATATCGCGGTGCAAATCCAGGCCCTGCATCGCCAACTGGTACTGCTCGTTGGCCAGCACCTGCTCGGCCGGAATGATGCCGGCCTTGATGATGCGCTGCTCGTGGTAAAGGTCGGCGAGGAACATGTTCAACGCCTTGACCCGCTGGATGCAGCCGCGCTCGACGACCCGCCATTCACTGGCGGGGATGCTGCGGGGGATGGTGTCGAAGGGAATCAGGCGCTCTGTCCCCTGCTCATCACCGTAGAGCGTGAAGGTTATCCCGGCGCGATGAAACAACAGATCGGCCTCGCGTCGCCGTTGTGCCAGAAGCTCGTCAGGCGTCTCGGCCAGCCAACGGGCAAACTCCCGATAATGCGGGCGGACCAGGCCGCCGGCATCGTACATCTCATCAAAATAGGTGCGGATCATGCCGTACTCCTTGTCACTCGGACGTCCAGACCTTCGCAAGGCCCGTGCCATCGGCATAAACGCTTATATTTCAATCGGTTGGATAATCAAGACGCACGCACCGCACCAATCCTGTGCGACAAATGCCCCAACCTGATTGCCCCCGCTTCATTGCAAGGCGCTGTGATCGCCTATCACCAGCATAGTCAGAGTTGATTTCACTGCCCGGTTAACGCGGTGGATAATCCGTCCATTCGCTGAAAAGCTGACCGAACTTCCCTTTTAACCGCCCGTTTTGGGCGGTTTTTTTTGCCTTCGCGAAATATTGCGAAATAAAAACAACGTCAAAAGATCGCAGCCTGCGGCAGCTCCTACAGGATGTACGCCATTCAAATGTAGGAGCTGCCGCAGGCTGCGATCTTTTAATCTTTAAGCCCACAAACGAAAACGGCCAACCCGAAGGTCAGCCGTCAATGCTGGTTGTCACTGTTCATAAGTTATGCGAGTCGCCCTCGTACCTCCTGTTTCACACCCCAGCCTTCGATGATGCCACCCAACGGCTCGACCACCGCTTCGAAACCCTGTTCGAAATCGCCGATGTCGTCGTAGGTGGCATACATGACTTTGCACAACTCCAGCGCCCAGGCGCCATCGTCACGCACACTGACTTGCGCATTCAGGGATTCACCACGGTGGAAATGACCTGCCGCCCTGCGTGCCCGCTCCTCATCCGGAAAAATGGCGTAGAACTCGATGGGATGAAACCGTGAAAAGTCAAAACCGCCTTCTTTCATGCGGCGCAGAACGCTGCTGCTGATGTCTTCTTGATAGGCTGTGCTCATGAAACGTCCTCCTCAATACGATGGATAGACTTTCCGTACTCCCTCACTCGCAACCGAATAGCGCGAGCGACGGCAACCGATGTGCCGGCGGGAAACAAGCATGGAGCTGACAAGACCAGACCTTAGCGATCCGTTCGCTGATCTCGCTTGCAGAGTAGCCTCAAGATAGAGCCTCTGCCAAGGCCTGGATGTGAATGCGACAGGTGTCGTTCAGATTGGAGTAATGCCGAGGATTTGAATGCTGTTCTGGAGCTTGAGTTCTTTGACGCACGCATCAGTGGTCCGCCCTTCCAGATCGTTCAGATCCAGTTCGGCGGCGACAGGAAGAAGCCGGGCCTTGATGAGCCTGGCGGCACGCTCGTAGTCCGGGCGCTCGGTGCACTCAAAGACTTCGTTGACGGTTTCGCCATGATCATCCACGAAAGTGACTTTCCACTTTTGCATTGGTGCCTCCTCGGTAAAACCCATGGATGGGTTTACCCCTATCTCGACCTTGTTAGCTGGCTAATTGTTCCGCCTTGTTCCGCTGCAATCCATGTAGGAGCGAGCCTGCTCGCGATGGCAGAGGAACATTCAACATCCATATTGACTGGTCTGACGCCATCGCGAGCAGGCTCGCTCCTACATGGTTTTAGTCGTTGCCTGGCTTGTTCACCGCCTGCAACACGTATTGCGGCAAGGCGAAGGCGCCAATGTGGATTTCAGGATTGTAGTAGCGGGTGACGATGCCACTGCCCGTGAAGCGCTGTTGCAGGGTTTCGCGGGACAACTTGCGATAAGCGGTATTGGTGGCGCCCCAGGCGAAGGTCATCGAGCCGCCGATGTAGGTCGGTACGGCGGCCTGATAGAAGTGCCAGTCCGGGAACAGGCTGCGCAGGCGACCGGCGGTGGTCTTCACTTCTTCGATCTGCATGAACGGCGTGCCGTTCTGCGTCACCAGGATGCCGCCTTCATTCAGGCAGCGGTGGCAGGCCTGGTAGAAGTTTTCCGAGAACAGCACTTCCCCCGGTCCGATCGGGTCGGTGGAGTCGGAAATGATCACGTCGAATTTTTCAGTGGTGGTGGCGACGAAACGCATGCCGTCATCGATCACCAGGTTCAGGCGTGGATCTTCGAATGCACCTTTGGAGTGGTTCGGCAGAAACTCCTTGCACATGTCGACCACGGTGCCGTCGATCTCGACCATGGTGATGTGCTCGACACTGCGGTGCTTGGCCACTTCACGCAACATGCCGCCATCGCCGCCGCCAATGATCAGCACGCGCTTGGCGGTGCCATGGGCGAGGATCGGCACGTGAGTCAGCATTTCGTGATAGATGAACTCGTCGGCTTCGGTGGTCTGGATCACGCCGTCCAGCGCCATCACCCGGCCCATGCGCGGGTTCTCGAAGATCACCAGGTGCTGGTGTTCGGTGCGCACTTCGTGCAGCAGTTTTTCCATGCGAAAACGCTGGCCGTAGCCTTCGTAGAGGGTTTCCAGGTAGTCGCTGGTCGGGGTGATGCTCATGGGAAGTGCTCCGATGAATGCGGGTGGCAACGGACGGTTACCCGCCCATGATGGTCATTCGATCGTTTCGATTGACCGGGAAAGGCGCGCATTCTACGTCGCGGAAGATGACAGGTCGAACCTTCGTCATCAAAGGCCCCGCAGAACACTGTGGGAGCGAGCCTGCTCGCGAAGCAGGCGATGCGGTGTTTCAGCGGCTGCGCGTCATCGTTCTTCGCGAGCAGGCTCGCTCCCACAGGTTTAGTGTCGCTTGTTCAGAACTTGACGTTACCCCGCGGCCCCGCGATGGCCCAGATGATCAGTCCCAGCACCGGCAACAGCGCAATCAGCAGCACCCAGAGGATTTTCATCCCGGTCTCGGCGCTACTTTTGAATACGTTGATGATGGCCCAGATGTCCAGGGCAAAAATGATCAAGGCAACCAGGCTGTTGAACGTGGAACCCATGGTGACGCTCCCAAAGAGTGATATGCCCTCTCAGGATAGACGGTCGTCGCGAGGGTTCCTTTTTATTGACAGGGTTTGGCTATCAGACGTGGATCGCCACTTTCAGGGCTTCCAGGGATGGCACGGCCACGATGCCGACTTCTGCGCACAATTCCAACACGCGTGGCACGTCATTGCCGTAGACCAGCACCACCTGTAACGCCTCATCGAGCAACTGGCTGAAGTTCATCAGCGTATAGCCACCATTTTCCTTGTTCAGGCTGCTCATCTGCACCTGAATGCGATTGAGCGCGGTCAGGGCTTCGGTCTTGGCCAGTTGCTTGGGCTTGAGATTGAATTCCACGCCCGGGCCGAACGACGCGGCGATTTGCGCGAACAGATCCATGTAGGTGTCAGCCTGGAACAGCACCGTTTCCGGCAGGCTGCCGACCACCACCCACTCACCCAGCGGGATCGGGAAGGTTTCGTCGTAGTTGATGTCCGGATTGGCCGTCAGAAAAGCATCCTGATCGGCGTAGGCCTGGGCCGCTTCGTCTGCGACCTTGAGGATTTCGTCTTCGCCCATGCACCCGGAGCTGATTTTGCTGATGAGTTCGACGAGTGCGGCTTTCATGGGGCGGATCCTGTAGCGAGGGGAATATTGAGGGCGCGAAGGATAGCGCAAGGATAGGTTCGAATGGCCAAAAAAGATCGCAGCCTTCGGCAGCTCCTACTGGTGTACGCCACTCAATGTAGGAGCTGCCGAAGGCTGCGATCTTTTAAAGCAATCAGCCAACCAGTTTCTGCAACTGCGCAACGGTATCGGAAGCCCCCATGGTTTTAGCCGCTTCCAGCGCGGTGATGCCATTGGCGTCCTTGGCTTTCGGGTCGGCGCCCTTGCCGATCAGGTAATCGACCACCTCAACGCGGTTGAACATCGCCGCCATCATCAGCGCCGTGCGGCCATCGAAGGACGAGCCTTCAACCTGCGCGCCACCCTCGACCAAGGCCTTGATCACCGCCAGGTCGCCCTTGAAGGCGGCGCCGGCAATCGGGCTCTGGCCGTTGTCGTTGCGGATCTCCGGGTCGGCCTTGTGTTCCAGCAGGACTTTTACCGTGTCCACATGGCCGTGGTACGCGGCCAGCATCAGCAAGGTATCGCCCTTGTGGTTACGCAGGTTCGGCGGCAAACCCTTGGTCAGCAGCGCGGCCATCATTGCCGCATCGCCCTCCCGTGCCTTGTTGAATACCTGTTCGGTGAATTCGGCGGCTTCTTCGGGGGTCATCTGGCGGCTTTTGTCTGACATTGGGCACTCCCTTTTCTGTCATTCGTAAAAGCCGACAGTTTCCCGAGCGCTCCCGGCACTGTCACTTGTTTTTTCTCATGGGCCGCCATAGCCAGATTCAATAGCGGTACTTGCCACCGTGAATGTCGGTCAACAACTGCTGCGTGACCTGCACGTAAGTCTGGGTCCCCGGCAGCCAGGCATAGATCGGGTCATCTCCGGTTTTACCCGGGTCGAAGCCCTCGTCCTTGAGTCGGGTCTTCTGATATTTGAACGTCCCGGTGGTTTCCATTTTCACTTTCACCCGCAGGAATAACGGCACCGCATAGGCCGGCATTTGCTCGCGGGCGAAGGCCAGCAGTTCACTGAAGTCCAGGGTTGCCAGGGATTCGGCCGGGGTAATCGCCGCCATCCCGGCGCGGCCATTGGTGTTGCGGATTTCCACGCCATAGGCCACGGCTTCGGAAATAAGCGGATGTTGCAGGAGGATGTTTTCAACCTCCGTGGTCGAGACGTTTTCGCCCTTCCAGCGGTAGGTATCGCCCAGGCGGTCGACAAACTGCGCATGACCGAAACCGATGTTGCGCAACAGGTCGCCGGTGTTGAAGTAGCGGTCACCCTTTTCGAACACATCCTGGAACACGACCTTGGCGGTTTTCTGCGGATCGGTGTAGCCGTCCAACGGTGCCTTGTCATCGATTTTCGCCAGCAACAACCCCTGCTCGCCTTTGGCGACCTTGCGCATCAAGCCATTGGCCTGACGAATCGGCGCGCCGCTGTCGTGGTCGTACGCGACCAGCTCCCAGCGCATCAGGGAAAAACCAATGGTGTTGTCGAAGTTAAGAATATTGGTGAAGCCGATATTGCCGTCACTGGCGGCGTACAGCTCGCAGATGTGATTCACTGCAAAGCGGGTCTTGAACTCGTTCCAGGCGCCGGGACGCAGACCGTTGCCGATCATTTTCTTCACATCGTGCCGGTTGTCGTCGGCGCAGGGCGGTTGATCGACCAGGTAGCGGCACAGTTCGCCGACATAACCGATGGTGGTCGCCCGGTACTTGCGCGCGTCGTTCCAGAACTGGCTGGCGCTGAATTTGCGGCGGATGGCGAACCCGCTGGCACCGCTGACGGCTGCCCCCCAGCACACGCAAAGGCCCGTGGCGTGGTACAGCGGCAAGGTGCAATAGACGACATCGTCGGGGCGCATGTCCAGGGCGATCATGCCGAAGCTCGCAGAGCTGCGCATCCAGCGTCCGTGCTTGAACACCCCAGCCTTGGGCAGCCCCGTGGTGCCCGAGGTGTAGATATAAAAGCAGGGATCGTCGAAGAAAATCTGCTGGCTGCTGGGCGGGTTGTCGCTGGCGTCGTCGAGACTGGCGGTCATCAGGTTGATGAAACCTTCAGGGGCGATACCCGGTTGGCGAGAGGTGTCCTGATCGGCGACGAACCAGGTTCGGTCAGCCTTGATCAACACCCGATCACGTATCGCCAGGTACGCAGGGACCAACTCTTCACCGACAACGATCGCCACCGGCGCCACCAGATTCACACTGTGCACCAGGGTGTCGCGGGTCTGCGAGGTATTGAGCAGCGCACTGATCGCGCCGACCTTGGCCACCGCGAGAATCGTCACCAGCAGTTCCGGACGGTTCTCGATAAAGACCGCCACCACATCACCCTTGCCGATGCCTTGGCCGATCAGGTGATGAGCAATGCGGTTGGCCCATTGGTTAACCTCGGAGTAACTGAGCGTTACCTCGCCTTGCAACAGCGCCGGCCCCTTCGGGTTGCGCAATGTGGCTTGCTCGAAACTCCAGCCCAAACCACACGCTTGGGTCGGGTCCTTGACGTTGGCGGCCTTCATGCCCTTCACCACCCGGGGGATGGCTTTGGCGATGGAAGGCAACTTGCGGAGCATCATGCCCCAGGTAATCGTGTCGTTCGACGTACGGCTCATGATTGCTCCCGTTCGATCTTTTTTTATTGTCGGGCGGCGATGACTGAGCCCGAAAATACGTCAACGGTTCTTGAGCTGTACACGCGGTTTTTGAAATGTTTTGTATCCGCGATCTTGATCCGCGATTGCGCTGCGCGAAGATGATCCCGTGCGCGCCAATTGGTTCCATCGAGTCGCCGACGTACCTGCAAAATGCAGGATGCACGATGGCCATTCATGCAGATTGCACGAAAGCAAAAATCACTAAAAATAGTAAGCTATTGATTTTATTAATATTTAACAACTTAAAATACTGGCACAAAGGCTGCAACAGTCTCTCCATGCTTGCCATTCAAGTCATCATGGAGCTGAACGACATGAGCCTTATTCAGGAAAAATTTTCGTCCTTGTTCTCCAACTTCGCAGTCACTACCCAGGACCGCCCTGATGGCGGGATTCTGCTGACCTTGCGCAGCGCCGACGGCAGAGAATTCATGCGCTCGATCTCCTACCAGCAATTGCACAATGGCGATCAACTGTCCTGGGTCATCAGCGCGATTCGCCGCGACCTCGCTGAACAAGCCAGCGAATTACCGCAGATTTCCATGCTGCAGAGCCAGCAACGGTTTGCCCTGCCGACCTATCACTCGCTGTAAAAAATGTGGGAGCGAGCCTGCTCGCGAAGAGGGCGTGTCATTCAACGTTGATGTTGACTGACACGCCCTCTTCGCGAGCAGGCTCGCTCCCACAGGTTTTGTAGCGTTTAGAAATTAGCAGGATCGATCCGCGCAAAACTGTTCACGGTGACATGCCCTGCCAGTTCGCCGCCTTCGCGGGCCAGCCCGCAAGTAGCCATCCCCGCCGCACGCGCCGCGTCGAGTTCTTCGACGATGTCCGACAAAAACAGAATCTGCCCCGCCTCGAGCTCAATCGCCTGCGTAATGTTGGCGTAGGACTGCGCCTCGCGCTTGGGCCCTGAAGTGGTATCGAAGTAGCCACTGAACAACGGCGTCAGGTCTCCCGCCTCGGAGCAGCCGAAGATCAACCGCTGGGCCTGGATCGAACCGGAGGAATAAACAAACAGTTGAAAACCATCCTGGTGCCAGCGTTTGAGCGCTTCCACGGCGTCCGGGTACACGTGCCCCTTCAACTGCCCGGCCTGATAGCCCTGCGCCCAGACCATTCCCTGCAACGCTTTCAACGGCGTGGCCTTGCGGTCTTCGGCAATCCAGCCCAGCAGGATCTCGACAACGCGCTCGACATCGGCGTCCGGCTCGTTGCTGTCACGACGCACGGCAGCCAGTTGCTCAGCCACATCGGCGCGCTCGGCCTGCTGGCGAACAAACGTCGGCAGATGCTTGGCCGCGTAAGGAAACAGCACGTCGAACACAAAACTCACTGCACTGGTGGTGCCTTCGATGTCGGTGAGAATCGCTTTGATCGTCATCGACTCAGTCCTCAAGACGCGGGAATTGATTGGCGATGTCTTCGCCGGTGAAGTTGGCCACCCAGCCTTCCGGGTTGTTGAACAGGCGGATCGCAATGAAATGCGGGTGCTCGCCCATGTCGAACCAGTGTTTGGTGCCCGCTGGCACCGAGATCAGGTCGTTTTTCTCGCACAGCACGGCGTAGACGTAATCGTCGATGTGCAGGGTAAACAAGCCACGGCCGGCGACGAAAAATCGTACTTCATCTTCGCCATGGCGGTGTTCGTTGAGGAACTTGGCACGCAATTCGGCTTTTTGCGGGTGATCGCTATTGAGGCTGATCACGTCGACGGTGATGTAACCGCGTTCGGTCATCAGCTGGTCGATTTGCTCTTGATAGGCGGCGATCACTTCATCCTGGCTGGCGCCCGGCTGGAGTTTTGTGGCGGCTTGCCAGCGGTCGAAACGCACGCCCTGCTCGGCCAGGGTCGAGGCAATGTCTTCGAAATGGGTCAGCACCTTGTTGGGGATTTCAGGGCTGGAGACGTGATAAACGGACAGGCTGCTCATCAGGGCAACTCCTTAACGGTTCATGCTTTAAAGAGCGAGCGCATCTTCAACTCGCACTCGAACAAAAATTCAAAGGCCTCGATCTGCCGCAGGGCATCGCCCATGCGCGCGCCCCAAGTGTAGAGGCCATGACCACGGATCAGGTAGCCGACGCAATCGGGATGGGCGTCCAGCCAAGGCTGCACCTTGGCGGCCAGGCGCGCAATGTCCTGATCGTTGTCGAAAATCGGCACCCGCACCCGGGATTCGTGGGTGGTCACACCACTGAAGGCTTTTTGCAGTTCGTAGTCTTCGAACTCGATGAAGTCTTGCGGCGTCAGGCGCGACAGCACGGTGGCATTCACCGAATGGGTGTGCAGCACCGCGCCGATCTCCGGGCGCCAGCTGTAGAGCTGGGTGTGCAACAGGGTTTCGGCGGACGGTTTCTTGCCCGGTTCCAGGCTATTGCCTGACAGATCGGTGGCCAGCACATCGTCCATGCCGAGTTGCCCCTTGTGCTTGCCGGACACGGTCAGCAAGGCTTCGGTCGGCGACAGGCGGGTCGAATAATTGCTGCTGGTGGCCGGCGACCAGCCGCGGCCGTACAGAAAACGCCCGGCGTCGATGATTTCCTGGGCGAGGTGTTCACGGGTAAGGCTCATGGCCTGTCCTCTTGCATACGTGTGGCAATGATAACGGCAGCGGCGAGCGCTGCGAGGCTGGCAATACTAAATGTCCATGCCGCACCGAGGGCATTCCAGCTGTAGCCGGAATACAACGCGCCCAATGCACCACCGGTGCCGGCCAGTGCGGCGTACAACGCTTGACCCTGGCCTTGCTGGCGCGCACCGAAACTACGTTGCACGAATGAAATGGCAGCGGCGTGAAAGCTGCCGAACGTCGCCGCGTGCAGCACCTGGGCAAACAACAGCACCCAAAGAAACTCCGCGAGCGAACCCAGCAACAGCCAACGCAACGCCGCCAGCAGAAAACTGGCCATCAACACCCGGCGCAGCGAGAAGCGCGCGAAGATCCGGCTCATGGCCAGAAACATCAGGACTTCGGCGACCACGCCGACCGCCCAGAGCATGCCGATCACGCCACGGCTGTAACCCAGTCGCTCAAGGTGCAGGGTTAAAAACGTGTAGTACGGTCCGTGGCTCATCTGCATCAGCGCCACGCACGCATAAAACGCCAATACGCCGGGGTTGCGCAGTTGCTTGAGGAAGCCCTCCCCCGCCACCCGGTTGCCCGGCGCCGGTTGGGCATTGGGCACCCACAGGCTGCTGAGGACGATACCGGCCATGATCAACACCAGCGCCGCCGGGTAGATGTCCAGGCTCAGCCATTCGAACAGCCGACCCAGCGCGACCACGGTGATGATGAAACCGATCGAGCCCCACAGGCGAATCTGGCTGTAGCGCGAGGTCTGGCCCTGCAAGTGCGCCAGGGTGATGACTTCGAACTGCGGCAGCACCGCGTGCCAGAAGAACGCATGCAAGGCCATGACCATCGCCAGCCAGGCATAGCTCTTGCTGACGAAAATCAGCGAGAACGTCAGCAGCGTGCACACCGCGCCGAAGCGCACGATGGCCAGCCGCTGACCGGTGTAGTCGCCCAGCCAGCCCCAGATATTCGGCGCCACGCAGCGCATCAGCATCGGGATCGCCACCAGCTCGCCGATGCGCGCGGCGCTGAATCCGAGGTGATCGAAGTACAGCGCCAGAAACGGCGCTGTCGAGCCGAGCAAGGCGAAATAGAACAGATAGAAACTGGAGAGCCGCCAGTACGGGAGCGCCGCAGTCGCCATCAGACGGCTGCGACCATGAGGTCAGCCATTTACAACTGACCCAGCACCGGCGTGCTCACACGCACATCGGCATTCTGCCCACGGTGACGCAGCAGGTGGTCCATCAGCACGATGGCCATCATCGCCTCGGCAATCGGCGTGGCACGGATGCCGACGCACGGGTCGTGACGGCCCTTGGTGATCACTTCCACCGGATTGCCATGAATGTCGATGGAACGGCCCGGCGTAGTGATGCTCGATGTCGGCTTCAGCGCCAGGTGCGCAACGATGGGCTGACCGGAGGAAATACCGCCGAGAATGCCGCCCGCGTTGTTGCTGAGGAAACCTTGCGGGGTCATTTCATCGCGATGCTCGGTGCCACGCTGGGCGACGCTGGCGAAACCGGCGCCGATTTCCACGCCCTTCACCGCGTTGATGCTCATCAGCGCATGGGCCAGTTCGGCGTCGAGGCGGTCGAAGATCGGCTCGCCCAGGCCCGGCATCACGCCTTCGGCGACCACGGTGATTTTCGCGCCGACCGAATCCTGGTCGCGGCGCAATTGGTCCATGTAGGCTTCCAGCTCAGGCACCTTGTCCGGGTCCGGGCTGAAGAAGGCGTTCTGCTCGACCGACTCCCAGGTCTTGAACGGAATTTCGATCGGCCCGAGCTGGCTCATGTAGCCGCGAATGACGATGCCCTGGCTGGCCAGGTATTTTTTCGCAATCGCACCGGCCGCGACGCGCATCGCGGTTTCGCGGGCCGAACTGCGACCGCCGCCGCGGTAGTCGCGCTCGCCGTATTTGTGGTGGTAGGTGTAGTCGGCGTGGGCCGGGCGGAACAGATCCTTGATCGCCGAGTAGTCCTTGGACTTCTGGTCGGTGTTGCGGATCAGCAGGCCGATGGCGCAGCCAGTGGTGCGACCTTCGAACACGCCGGAGAGGATTTCGACTTCGTCGGCTTCCTGACGCTGGGTGGTGTGGCGGCTGGTGCCGGGCTTGCGGCGGTCCAGGTCACGCTGCAGATCCTCCAGGGATATCTCCAGCCCCGGCGGGCAGCCATCGACAATGGCGACCAACGCCGGGCCATGGCTTTCGCCCGCGGTGGTGACAGTGAACAGCTTGCCGTAGGTATTGCCGGACATGCAGGACGCTCCGTGAAATGAACCTGAATACGTAATGCGCGCCAGTATACGCAGGCTACCCAAGTAGTTCATCCTCGAACCTTATGGGTGCCTGTGTGTCCAACCGGCATCTTCTGGATAATGGCGCGATGATGCTGCGAGTTCTTGCCTTGAGCCTTACCCTGATTTCCGGCTTCACCCAGGCGACTGTCCTGCAACGACCGATCACATTGGATACCGGCACCGGCGAGCTTTTCGGCTCGCTGTTGCTGCCAAAATCCGACGACCCCGTGCCGGTTGTCCTGATCATTTCCGGCTCCGGCCCTACGGATCGTGACGGAAACAACGTCGATGGCGGGCGCAATGACAGCCTCAAGCGCCTGGCCTGGGTGCTGGCCAAACACAACATCGCCAGCGTGCGTTACGACAAGCGCGGTGTGGCCGCAAGCCTGGCCGCCACGCCGGACGAACGCAATCTGACGGTAGAGGCCTACGTGTCCGATGCGCAAGCCTGGGGCCAGAAGCTCAAGACCGATCCGCGTTTCGGCAAGCTGATTGTGCTGGGGCACAGCGAAGGCGCCTTGATCGCCAGCCTCGCCGCTCCGGGCATCGATGCCGACGCGGTGATTTCTGTCTCCGGCAGCGCCAGGCCGGTCGATCAGGTCATCCGCGAGCAACTGGGCAATCGCCTGCCTCCCCCGCTGATGCTGCGCAGCAATGAATTGCTCGACAGCCTCAAGGCCGGGAAACCCGACGACAATGTGCCGCCACCGTTGCAGGCGATTTTCCGCCCGAGCGTGCAGCCGTACCTGATTTCCCTGTTCCGCCAGGACCCGGCCGCGGCGTTTGCCAAGCTGAAAATGCCGGCGCTGATCATCCAGGGCAGCAACGACATCCAGGTCGGCGTCAATGACGCAAGACTGCTCAAGGCCGCCAAACCGGACGCCGAACTGGCGCTGATCAAGGGCATGAACCACGTCATGCGCATCGTGCCCAACGATGTCAAACGCCAACTGGCCTCTTATAAAGATCCGCAGTTGCCCCTGGCGGCGGAACTGGGCACGCGAATCCTCGGTTTTATTGACGGACTTCGCGCCAGTTAAACGCCCCTGGCCCTCCAGTCTTGAAAAAAACGGCCGATAAGCCTTTGTCGCCAACACATTGGTTGGCAACAAGCTGAGCTTGGACAGGATCTCGCCGTTATGACCGACACCCAGACTTCACCCGACACCAGCGCTGAAAAAGACGCACCGCCAGCGGTCGAGCTGCCCTGGACGGACGTCCACGTCGAGCACCACAAGATGCTCCGTCTGGCGCCA
Organism: Pseudomonas sp. GV085; assembly: GCF_003050925.1. Lineage (GTDB taxonomy): Bacteria > Pseudomonadota > Gammaproteobacteria > Pseudomonadales > Pseudomonadaceae > Aquipseudomonas. Next base: position 120,817 of record NZ_QAOV01000013.1, read on the forward strand.
CTGCAGACTGACCGCAACACCGGCGGGCGCCCATTGCGCTTTGTCGAGTTCGGCTATGCCGAGCGCAACGACAAAGAACGCAGCCTGATGCGCATGAGCATCACCCTGCCCGGCCAGCGTGTGCGCAAGGAACAGAATCATCTGGACGTGTGGGTCGATCACGCCGAAAAGCGCGTGCATTTCGGACCGGACAGCGGATTGCAGATTGAACCGCTGAACCGTGGCATTGGCCGCTACATGGCGGCCCAGGGCATCAACTGGGTGAAAAAGCGCTGGCCGACCTACACCGTCGACGGCTTTGACCTGAACAACAAGGATGCGCTGAACGAAGACACCCGTCTGCGCCGCGATCATTTTTTACGCGTGCACGGTTTCGACGTGGTGTATGCCGATGCCCAACATTTGAAAGGCAGCGTCAAGCCGGTCAAGGTCGGCGACCTTTCTGGCGACTGGAACAGCGAAAAACTGCAGGTCGTGGAGATTCTCGAGGCGGCGCAGATGCTCCAGCAAGCCGAGCAGAATCTGGCCGAGCAGGAAGTCAAACTCAAGAAACACGAAGAGAAAGTCAGCAAGTACAAACGCGAAGACGCCGGGCTGCGTTTCACCATCACCTGCCTGGTGGCGTTCGCGGTGTTTCAGGCGGGGTTGCTGATCTGGATTGCCACGCACCGGTAATCGGCGGTGCGGCCATTCCTTGTAGGAGCGAGCTTGCTCGCGATGGTCGTTAACGATGACGCGTGCTTTCTGGATAAACACATCGCTCTCAGGTCCATCGCGAGCAAGCTCGCTCCTACAAAGGTCAGACGCGAGAAGCAAACAACGCCTGATGCTCCCGGCACTGCTGCGCACTCAGCATGAACACACCATGCCCGCCACGCTCGAACTCCAGCCAGGCGAAGTCGACTTCCGGGTACAACGCCTCGACGTGCACCTGGCTGTTGCCCACCTCGACAATCAGCAAGCCCTTCTCGGTCAAATGATCCGCCGCTTCGGCGAGCATGCGCCGCACCAGGTTCAAACCGTCATCACCGCAGGCCAGGCCCAGTTCCGGCTCGTGCTGGTATTCGTCCGGCATGTCGGCGAAATCTTCCGCATCGACGTAGGGCGGGTTCGACACGATCAGGTCGAAACGTTGTCCCGGCAAGCCCTCGAAACCGTCGCCCTGGACCGTGTACACACGCTCATCGACACCATGGCGCTCGATGTTCTGGTTAGCCACTTCCAGCGCTTCGAACGACAGGTCCGCCAACACCACCTCGGCATGCTGGAACTCGTAGGCGCAGGCGATGCCGATGCAACCGGAACCGGTGCACAGGTCGAGAATCCGCGCAGGCTCGGTAGCCAGCCACGGGGTAAACCGGTTTTCGATCAACTCGCCGATGGGTGAACGCGGGATCAGCACGCGCTCATCGACGATGAACGACATGCCGCAGAACCACGCCTCGCCCAACAGATACGCCGTAGGCACCCGCTCTTCGATGCGGCGCTTGAGCAAAAGCTGCAGGTGAACCACTTCGTCTTCTTCCAGATTGCAGTCGAGGTAGCTGTCGGCGATTTCCCATGGCAGGTGCAGCGCACCCAACACCAATTGCCGGGCTTCGTCCCAGGCATTGTCGGTGCCATGGCCAAAAAACAGATCCTCCCCATGGAAGCGGCTGACGGCCCAACGGATATGGTCACGCAGGGTGCGAAGGCGGGAAGTGATCACGACGGCAAACTCCAGAAAAATCGACGGGCGATTCTACCAGTCAAACGGCGTCACGACGACGCGGGAAACTACCGATTCAAATGTAGGAGTTATCCGTTTTTTCACCAGGCTATTGAACAAAACGCGACTATTGACAAGGCTACAGGCCAGCAATGACGGCACCTACGATCGTAGCGATTCACAGAACCGCTCAGCCAGAGGACAATGTCGCAAAAGCCCCACTCCAAGGAGCCCCAGAATGACCGTTCCAAAAACGATGTTTCAACTCAGCGGCCGCGGTTATCCGGCAGCCAAACTGAGCCATGCGACCCTTATCATCATCGATGCCCAGAAAGAATATTTGAGTGGGCCACTTGCCCTCAGCGGCATGGATGAGGCCGTCGCGAACATCAAGCAATTGCTCGCCGCTGCCCGTGCCGCCGGCCGGCCGATCGTGCATGTCCGTCATCTCGGCACCCTCGGCGGAATGTTCAACCCGCAAGGCGTCGGTGGTGAATTCATTCCGGGCCTGGAGCCGCAGGGTGACGAAACCGTCATCGGTAAATTGCTGCCAAGCGCGTTCCACGGCACCGAACTGGCCAAACGCCTGGAAGACCTCGGCGCCCTCGACCTGATCGTCTGCGGTTTCATGAGTCACTCCAGCGTCAGCACCACCGTACGCGCAGCGAAGAACCTTGGCTTTCGCTGCACACTCATTGAAGATGCCTGCGCCACCCGCGACCTGCCTTACAAGGGCGGCGTGCTCAGTGCCGAACACGTTCATCAGACGGAAATGGCGATCATGGGCGACAACTTCGCCACCCTCGCGCTGACCCGTGAACTGATCTGATCGACGCTCAATGAGCGGCCTGGAATGCCGCTCATCCGCAAAAGCCTCTCAACTGCCATAATTGTCTTAGCCTCAGGAACATCCCGGTCAACTCCCGGTCGAAGGGCCGATACCCATTGAGGAAGGTCGGAATGAAGTTATCCGATGGTTTTGACGCTCGCCGCTTGCGGCCCAAAGGCCAAAGCAGCTGGCGTTTCCGAATCGGCGTGACGTTCGCGGCATTGCTGGCGATGTGCGGCGTGCTGCTCGCCATGGCCGGTGCCGCCAGCCTGTTCGGCCACGCACCCGCCCTCGGTGAATTGAACACCAGCCGCACCGGTGCTGCCGTGATCCTGGTCATCGGCCTGTTCGTGCTGTACCTCGGCGTGTGGCTATGGCGCCGTTGCCGTCGTCGCTCGCGCCAGTCGCGGGAACTGGCCATGTCGCCGCACCTGATGAAAAAACACGACTGAGCCAAGCGTCGCGCGCGTTATTTGTCGCGCCCGATTCGCTTCGAGTTGGGTAAACTGGCCGCCCTTCGCGGAGGCTGACATGCAAGACAACGATTTTTCCCTGTTCAAAAGCGCGATCCAAGGCGTCAAGCCAATCAGGCACGATCGCGCCGAAACCGGCAAACCCAAGGCTGACCGCGCGCAGATCGCCATGCTGCGCCAAGCGGCCACCGTGCGCACCGAATCCACCACCGTAGACGGGCTGTCCGATCAGTTCGTCATCGACGTCGGTCCTGAAGACGAGTTGATGTGGGCACGTGACGGCGTGCAGGAAAGCCAGATGCGCAAGCTCAAGATCGGACAGATTCCGTTCGAAGGCAGCCTCGACCTGCACGGCATGAGCGTGGAAAAGGCCCGGGAAACCCTTTGGGCGTTCCTCGCCGAAGCCACCCGATTCGAAATCCGATGCGTACGCGTCACCCATGGCAAGGCGGTACGCCTGGATGGCAAGCGGCCGATGATCAAAAGCCACGTCAATACCTGGCTGCGCCAGCATCCACAAGTGCTCGGTTTTACCTCCTGCCAGGCGAAACACGGCGGTGCGGGAGCCGTTTATGTGATGCTCAAACGCACCATGATGGAAGGTCGTGACGAGTAAAGCTGACGCGCCACGCTTGCAGCGTCGTGTCCGCCACCGTACCCTTGCCCTTTGCGTAAAATCCCACAGGTAGTTTCATGTCCCTGGAACAGAATTACACCGCGATCCTTGGCCAACTGGGCGAGGACGTCTCCCGCGAGGGCCTGCTCGACACGCCCAAGCGTGCCGCCAAAGCCATGCAGTACCTCTGCCGCGGCTATGAACAGACACTGGAAGAGGTCACCAACGGTGCCCTGTTCAGCTCCGACAACAGCGAAATGGTGCTGGTCAAGGACATCGAGCTGTACTCGTTGTGCGAACACCACCTGCTGCCGTTCATCGGCAAGGCTCACGTCGCCTACATCCCGAGTGGCAAGGTCCTGGGCCTGTCGAAGGTGGCGCGGATCGTCGACATGTACGCCCGTCGCCTGCAGATCCAGGAAAACCTCAGCCGCCAGATCGCCGACGCGGTCCAGCAGGTCACCGGCGCCCTGGGCGTTGCGGTGGTGATCGAGGCCAAGCACATGTGCATGATGATGCGCGGTGTGGAAAAGCAGAATTCGTCGATGATCACCTCGGTGATGCTCGGCGAGTTCCGCGAGAACGCAGCGACCCGCAGCGAATTCCTCAGCCTCATCAAGTAATTCGCGGCACGAAGAAAACCGGCATTCATCGCCGGTTTTTTTTCGTCCGCAGAAAATCAGGTAAGCTGCGCGCCCTTCTTCGTTTGCACCGTGAGGCTTTCAACGTGTTCGTAAAAGCGCTTCGTGTCGGCCTTGGCCAACTGATCATCTTCATCGACTTCATTACTCGCCCAAGCAAGAAAAAGCGCCCCGCCGCCGCTCAGGCCCAGGTCGAATCCGCCGCCAAGGGTCTGACCCTGTATCAATTCCACGCCTGCCCGTTCTGCGTGAAGACCCGCCGCACCCTGCGCCGCCTGAATGTGCCGGTGGCCCTTCGCGATGCGAAGAACAACGAACAGGATCGCCAGACCTTGCTGGAGCAAGGCGGCAAGATCAAGGTGCCATGCCTGCGCATTGAAGAAAATGGCCAGATCACCTGGATGTACGAGTCCAAGGTGATCATTGATTATCTGGACAAGCGATTTGCTGCAGCCTGATGTTTATGTGGTGATCTGACTGACGCCATCGCGAGCAGGCTAGCTCCTACAGGGGAACGCATCCCAATTGTAGGAGTGAGCCTGCTCGCGATGAGGCCGGCCCTCAGGACGCAAATCTCGGACAAAAATAAACCGGCCCTTGCGCCGGTTTCTTTGTTTTCAGGCCGCTTGCGCCGCTTGCCCCTGTCGCACCACCGCCGCCAAACGCCTCAGCCCTTCATCCAGCCGCGCCGGATCAATGTGGCTGAAGTTCAACCGCAGATACCCCGGATGGTTATCCGGCTCAGGGAAAAACGGCTCGCCCGGCATGAACGCCACGTCATTGGCCAATGCGGCATCGAGCAAGGTGCGGGTGTCTTGCGGCTGCTTGAGTTTCAACCAGAAAAACAACCCGCCCTGCGGTACGTTCCAGTCCGCCAGATCCGAGAAGTGAGTTTCCAGCGCAACCTGAAACACATCCCGACGCCCCCGATAAAAATCACGCAACTCACTGCGGTGTTGCTGATATTTCTCGCTGCCGATCCATTGCAGTGCCTGCCATTGGCCGACCCGATTGGTGTGCAAGTCCGCCGATTGCTTGAGTTTCAACAGATGGGGAAACAGGTCCGGACTGGCAATCAAGTAACCAACGCGCAAACCCGGTAACAGGGTTTTCGACACGGTGCCGGTGTAGATCCAGCTGGCCTTCTTCAAGCGACTGACGATCGGCGTGGCGCTGCCACCGTCGAAGGTCAGTTCGCGGTAAGGCTCGTCTTCAATCAGGGTGACGCCAAATTCATCGAGCAACGCCGCCACCGCGTCACGCTTGGCTTCGCTGTAACGCACCGCCGATGGATTCTGGAAGGTCGGGATCAGGTAGATGAAAGCCGGTCGGTGTTGTTCCAGGCAAACGCGTAGCTCCGTCAGGTTCGGCCCGTCAGCCTCCAGCGGCACGGTCAGGCAATCGGCGCCGAACAGCTGGAAAATCTGTAGCGCCGCCAGATAAGTCGGCGCTTCGAGCAGGATTTCGGTGCCCTTGTCGATGTACAGCTTGGCGGCGAGGTCGAGGGTCTGCTGTGAGCCGCTGACCACCAACACCTGGCTTGCCTCACATGGCACTCCCAACGCTCGCGCCTCGGCGGCCAACGCTTCACGCAACGCCGGCTCGCCTTCGCTCATGCCGTATTGGCCGATGGACACCGGCATCTCGCTCCACTCGACCTTCGGCAGCATGGCTTCGGCCGGAAGGCCGCCGGCAAACGACATCATCTGCGGACGCTGGGCCGCGGCGAGGATTTCACGGATCAAAGAACTTTTAAGGCGTGAGACACGTTCGGAAAAAGCCATGGGGATCACCGGTAGCGAGGCATGTTGAAAATGAGTCAAACTTGTTGACCGAAATTACGCCTCCTCGAACGGATACGTCAATATGCTTGACCTTAAAAACCCGCTTTCCCAGCAGCAAGCCATGGAAGCGTTTTTCTTCGGCTACCAGGCCTTCACCGCCAAGGCCGATGAAATGCTCGAACGTCGCGGCCTGAGTCGGGTGCATCAGCGCATCGTGTTTTTCATCGCCCGCTATCCGAACCTGAGCGTCAAGGAGCTGTTGGCGTTGCTCGGCGTGAGCAAGCAGGCGCTGAACATGCCCTTGCGGCAATTGCTGGAGATGCATCTGGTCGAGAGCGTCGCGTCCGAGACTGACAAGCGCAAACGTCTGCTGGAGTTGACCGATGACGGCGCGCGGTTTGAACAGGCGCTGCGCCGTGAGCAGGTGAAATTGTTGGAGCGGGTGTTTGCCGAGGCTGGGGAGACGGCGGTGAATGGGTGGCTGACGGTGAATCTGGCGTTGGGGGAGAACCAACAAAAAATCTGACCGGCGTTTCTGCCGTAGGTCGGACGCGCAAGCCGACTTTCGAAGGCGTCCGAACAGACGATATATCCCCTTCTCCAAAAAAATCGTAAACAAAATCAAAAACATTATTTGCATTCTTTGTATACAAAAGCATAATCCACTTCGTGCGAGTTCCTGACCAACAGGTCAACAAATTTGCAAATGCCTCAAAGGGCCGCTGCCACCCCTCTCGGATCCGGCCCTGGAAATAACAATAAAACTCTTGAGGAGTATTCGCTGTGGAAAGCCGCAAATCCGAAGCATCGACGCTGGATCTCTCGCCGCCATTACGCAATGGCTTGCTGGAACGTCTGTTCAAACTCAGCTTGCACGGCACCACGGTGAAGACCGAGCTGATTGCCGGTCTGACAACCTTCATCACCATGGCCTACATCATTTTCGTTAACCCCAACATCATGGCCGACGCCGGGATCGACCACGGTGCCGCGTTCGTCGCCACCTGCATCGCCGCGGCACTCGGTTGCCTGTTGATGGGCCTGTACGCCAACTGGCCGGTCGGCCTGGCGCCGGGCATGGGCCTGAACGCCTTCTTCACCTACACCGTGGTCGGCACCATGGGTTACAACTGGGAGACCGCCCTCGGTGCGGTGTTCGTTTCCGGTGTGCTGTTCATGATCCTGACCTTCTCGCGGATCCGCGAATGGTTGCTCAACAGCATCCCGGTCAGCCTGCGCTTCGCCATGGGCGCCGGCGTGGGGCTGTTCCTGGGGCTGATCGGTCTGAAAACCGCGGGTATCGTCGTCGATAGCCCGGCTACCCTGATCAAGCTCGGCTCCCTGCGCGAACCCGGCCCGCTGCTCGCCGCCGTGTGCTTCCTGATGATTGCCATCCTCAGCTACCACAAGGTGTTCGGCGCGATCCTCATCAGCATCATCACCGTGACCCTCGCCGGTTGGGGTCTTGGGCTGGTGCACTACGAGGGCATCATGTCGGCCCCGCCGAGCCTCTCCCCTACCTTTATGGCCATGAACGTCGCCGGCGTGTTCAACGTCAGCATGATCAGCGTGGTCCTGGCGTTCCTCTTCGTGCACATGTTCGACACCGCCGGCACACTGATGGGCGTTGCCCAGCGCGCCAACCTGGTGGGCGCTGACGGCAAGATCGAAAACCTCTCCCGCGCGATGAAAGCCGACAGTGCGTCCAGCGTATTCGGTGCAGTGGTCGGTGTTCCGCCGGTCACAAGCTATGTAGAAAGTGCTGCCGGCGTGGCCGCTGGTGGTCGGACTGGTCTTACCGCAGTCACCGTTGGTGTGCTATTTATAGCCGCAATGTTTTTCGCACCACTGGCCGGCATGATTCCCGCCTATGCCACCGCTGGCGCACTGATTTATGTGGCAATGCTGATGATGGGCGGCATGGCCCACATCGAGTGGGACGAAGCGACCGACAGTATCCCGGCAATCGTCACCGCCATCATGATGCCGTTGACCTTCTCGGTCGCCGACGGTATCGCGCTGGGCTTCATCACCTACGTGGCGCTGAAGGCCGGTACCGGCAAGTACAAGGAAATTTCCGTGAGTTTGTGGGTGCTCTGCGCGATCTTCATCGCCAAGTTCATCTTCCTGTAAACCTTACGCGGGACCCGCTTCAAAACAGCCTCACCCCGTCGGGTGGGGCTTTTGTGCAAATGGAGGAAAGTGATGAGTCTGGAAACCTGGCTGCTGTTCAGCGGCGCTGCGCTGGTAGTGATCCTGATCCCGGGGCCATTGTCGTTGTTGATGATCAGCAACAGCCTGAATTACGGCCTGCGCCGTTCTTACCCGGCGTTTCTCGGTGGCGTGATTGCCTCGATCTGCCTGCTGAGTGCCTCGGCATTGGGTCTGGGCGCCCTGCTGCTGGCGTCGGAACAGCTGTTCAGCGCCCTGAAAATCGTCGGCGCGCTGTACCTGTTCTACCTCGCCTGGCAGAGCTGGCAGCAATCGCGCCAGCCTTCCCACGGCGCGCAAGTGCCACAAGCCGCGCCGGTGCCACGCTTTCGTGCACTGTTCGGGCGTGCGTTCATGTTGGGCGCGAGCAATCCGAAGGACATTCTGTTCTTCGCCGCTTTCCTGCCGCAGTTCCTGAGCGCCGAACAGCCGTTCCTGCCGCAGTTGCTGGTGATGATTGCGACCTGGACCGTGCTCGACCTGCTGTGCAAATTGGCCTACGGGCTCGGTGCCCATGGTGCGGCGCGGTATCTGCGCAGTGGCAAGGGCCAGAGCTGGTTCAACCGGATCAGTGCAGGGTTGTTTGGTGGGGCGGGAGCTGCTTCCCTGCTGAGCCGCTAAGAGCTTCGCTGTAGGAGCGAGCTTGCTCGCGATGGACGTCAACGATAACGCGTGCAGTATGAATTATCGCGCTGTCTGGACCTCCATCGCGAGCAAGCTCGCTCCTACAGAAGACGAAAAAAAGCCCGCAGTGTGAGCGGGCGAAAGACCAAAGAAGCTATATGCGCAGTCGCTTCCAGGGTGCGGCAGTTGCCTGGGGGATCAGCTGCCGCGATAGGTGGAGTAGCTGTAAGGCGAAATCAGCAGTGGAACATGGTAGTGATCCTGCTCGGCAGAGATGCCAAAACGCAGCACCACGACATCCAGAAAAGCAGGTTCCGGCAGCTTGACGCCACGGGCGCGGTAGTAATCGCCGGCATGAAACTGAACCTGATAGACCCCGGAGCGGTAGTCATCGCCTTGCAGCAGCGGTGCATCGACACGACCATCGCTGTTGGTTATCGCGCTGGCGACCAATTCCAGCTGCGCCCCTTCAACGCGGTACAACTCGACCTTGATCGAGCTGCCCGGGCAACCGTGTGCTGCGTCCAAAACGTGTGTAGTCAAACGTCCCATTGATTCTGCGCGCCTGCCTGCGTGGAGCAGTCAGACTTCGCGCCTCCCGAAGTCAGTTGAAAAGGAGACCGCACCGATTCGGAGCACGAAAAGCTGCGGCGAGCGACTAATTAAGACACTTCTCAAAAAAATTGTACACAATAAAAACGACATTTTTCGCATGACTCCCGGCATCGGCATATTTTCCGTCGATTTCCCGCCAAACCGCACCACCTATGAGCCCTTCAATCAATAATTGACCAGTCAGGCAGATTTCTTGCAGGCTCACGCCAATAGCAGTAAAAGATGACAGTCGGTGAAAAATGCGAGAATTCAGGCTTACAAAGTGAATATAAAGTTGTATACAATCAGCCCATCGCTGTGACGCCAGCCTGCCACCCTTTTTTCAGCTGCGTCACACCAACCGTCATCATCGAACAAGAAGGAAGCCTGCAGTGAGCGCTGACTACCCACGCGACCTGGTCGGTTACGGCAGTAACCCTCCGCACCCACACTGGCCGGGCAATGCCCGCATTGCCTTGTCGTTTGTACTCAATTACGAAGAAGGCGGCGAGCGCAACATCCTGCACGGCGACAAAGAATCCGAGGCGTTCCTCTCGGAAATGGTTTCAGCCCAGCCGCTGCAAGGCGCGCGCAACATGAGCATGGAATCCCTCTACGAGTATGGCAGCCGTGCCGGCGTGTGGCGGATCCTCAAGCTGTTCAAGGAATTCGACATTCCGCTGACCATCTTCGCCGTGGCCATGGCCGCCCAGCGTCACCCGGACGTGATCCGCGCCATGGTCGATGCCGGCCACGAGATCTGCAGCCACGGCTATCGCTGGATCGACTACCAGTACATGGACGAAGCCCAGGAACGCGAGCACATGCTCGAAGCGATCCGCATCCTCACCGAAATCACCGGTGAACGCCCACTGGGCTGGTACACCGGCCGCACCGGCCCGAACACCCGTCGCCTGGTGATGGAAGAAGGTGGTTTCCTCTATGACTGCGACACCTACGACGACGACCTGCCCTACTGGGAACCGAACAACCCGACCGGCAAGCCGCACCTGGTGATCCCGTACACCCTGGACACCAACGACATGCGTTTTACCCAGGTCCAGGGTTTCAACAAGGGCGACGACTTCTTCGAATACCTGAAAGACGCGTTCGATGTGCTCTACGCCGAAGGCGCCGAGGCACCGAAAATGCTCTCGATCGGCCTGCACTGTCGCCTGATCGGCCGTCCGGCGCGTCTGGCTTCGCTCAAGCGCTTTATCGAATACGCTAAAAGTCATGAACAGGTGTGGTTCAGCCGTCGCGTCGACATCGCGCGTCACTGGCAAGAAACCCACCCGTACACAGGGGCTGCCAAATGAGCACCTTCCAGACCGTCAAACCCTCGACCCTGAGCCGCGACGCCTTCGTCGCCGCTTTCGCCGACATCTACGAACATTCGCCATGGGTGGCCGAAAAGGCCTTCGACCTGGGCCAGGACGCTTCGATCGACCAGATCGAAACCCTGCACCAGCGCATGAGCGACATTCTGTTGAGTGCTGATCACACAAGCCAACTGGCCCTGATCAACGCTCACCCGGACCTGGCCGGCAAAGCTGCCGTCCAGGGCCATCTGACCGCAGCCAGCACTGAAGAACAGTCTGGCGCGGGTATTCACCAATGCACGGCCGAAGAGTTCCAGCGCTTCACCGAGCTGAACGACGCCTACAAGGCCAAGTTCAAGTTTCCCTTCATCATGGCGGTAAAAGGCAGCAACCGGCATCAGATCCTCGCAGCGTTCGAAACGCGCATCCACAACCCAATTGACACCGAGTTCAAATGCGCGCTGGCGGAGATCAACAAGATCGCCCTGTTCCGCTTACTGACCCTATAGCAAGCCTGGCCCGACGTTGATGAACGCAAAAAACGCTCCGGGCCTCGCAAGCATCCCAAGCCACTTATTTAAAGGCAGACAAGAAGAATGAAAGCTTACGCCGTACCTTTCGAGAAGTTCGTCAACCTGGCCGATGCCCGCCTGGGCACCAAGATCATCTCGGTCACCGATGACTGGTTCGCAGACGCCAACCGTCTGTTCCAACCGACCCCGGCCGTATGGAAGGAGGGCGTGTTCGATGACAACGGCAAGTGGATGGACGGCTGGGAATCGCGCCGCAAGCGCTTCGAAGGCTTCGACAGCGCTGTGATCCGCCTGGGCGTACCGGGTTCGATCAAGGGCGTCGACATCGACACTTCATTCTTCACCGGCAACTTCCCACCGTCGGCGTCCCTGGAAGCCTGCTTCCTGGCTTCGGGCGAGCCAGATGACAACACCCAGTGGACTGAAGTGCTGTCCGCCGTCGAGCTGCAAGGCAACAGCCACCACTACCACGAAATCAACAACGACCAGGCGTTCAGCCACCTGCGCTTCAACATCTACCCGGATGGCGGCGTGGCCCGTCTGCGTGTGTACGGTGTGCCGTTCCGCGACTGGTCGGCTATCGGCGACAACGAGCAGGTCGACCTGGCTGCAGCCCTCAATGGTGGCCGCGCCCTCGCCTGCTCCGATGAACACTTCGGCCGCATGAGCAACATCCTCAACCCGGGCCGTGGCATCAACATGGGCGACGGCTGGGAAACCGCGCGTCGCCGTACCCCGGGCAATGACTGGGTGATCGTCGCGCTGGGTCATGCCGGTGACGTCGAGAAAGTCATCGTCGACACCCTGCACTTCAAGGGCAACTACCCGGACAGCTGCTCGATCCAGGGCGCGTTCGTGAAGGGCGGTACCGACAGCCAGATCGAAACCCAGTCGCTGTTCTGGCGCGAACTGCTGCCAAGCCAGAAGCTGGAAATGCACGCCGAACACACCTTCGCCGAGCAGATCAAGGCACTGGGCCCGATCACCCACATCCGCCTGAACGTGTTCCCGGATGGTGGTGTTAGCCGCCTGCGGGTATTGGGCAAGGTCGCGAAGTAATGCTGAGCCCGTAGGAGCGAGCTTGCTCGCGATGGTCGTCAACGAAAACGCGCCCAACCTGAATGAATGCGGTGTCTTGACGTTTTTCGCGAGCAGGCTCGCTCCTACAAAGAATCATCAACATCAACACAGATTAAGAAGACCAGCATGCGCACATTGACGATTGAACCGCTGACCAAAGAAGCCTTCGCCCCTTTCGGTGACGTGATCGAAACCGACGGCAGCGATCACTTCATGATCAACAACGGTTCGACCATGCGCTTTCACAAACTGGCAACGGTGGAAACCGCTACGCCAGAGGACAAGGCGATCATCAGCATCTTCCGCGCCGACGCGCAGGACATGCCGCTGACCGTCTGCATGCTGGAGCGTCACCCGCTGGGCAGCCAGGCTTTCATTCCGCTGCTCGGCAACCCCTTTCTGATCGTGGTCGCGCCAGTTGGCGATGAACCTGTATCAGGCTTGGTCCGCGCCTTCGTCACCAACGGCAGGCAGGGCATTAATTACCATCGCGGCGTTTGGCACCACCCGGTGCTGACGATCGAAAAGCGGGATGACTTCCTGGTGGTTGATCGCAGTGGCACAGGCAATAACTGCGATGAGCATTTTTTCAAAGAGGATGAGCGTTTGATCCTCGCCCCCCACCAATAAGAGAAGGTCTGATCACTCGACAACAGAGTGACAGGCGAGAGGTAAAGACTGTGGAAGCACATCTGTTGGAATGGCTGAACCTGAGCGTGCGCTGGGTTCACATGATTACTGGCGTGGCCTGGATCGGTGCGTCGTTCTATTTCGTATGGCTGGAAAACAACCTCAACCGGGTCAACCCGAAAAGCGGTCTGGCTGGCGATTTGTGGGCAATCCACGGTGGCGGTATCTACCACCTGGAAAAATACAAACTGGCTCCACCGACCATGCCGGACAACCTGCACTGGTTCAAATGGGAAGCCTACTTCACCTGGATGTCGGGTATCGCGCTGCTGTGCGTGGTGTTCTACTCCAACCCGACGCTCTACCTGCTGGCTCCGGGCAGCACCCTGAGCGGTCCTGAAGGCGTGGCCATCGGTCTCGGCTCGCTGTTCATTGGCTGGTTCATCTACTCCTTCCTGTGCGACTCGGCCCTGGGCAAACGCCCTGCCCTGCTAGGTGGAATCCTGTTCGTCCTGATCATCGCCGCGGCCTACGGTTTCAGCAAAGTGTTCAGCGGTCGGGGTGCGTACCTGCACGTCGGCGCGATCATCGGCACCATCATGGTCGGCAACGTGTTCCGCATCATCATGCCGGCGCAGCGCGCACTGGTGGCGGCGATCGCCGAGAACCGCACGCCGGATCCGGCGCTGCCAGCCAAAGGCCTGCTGCGTTCGCGTCACAACAACTACTTCACCTTGCCAGTGCTGTTCATCATGATCAGCAACCACTTCCCGAGCACCTACGGCAGCCAGTACAACTGGTTGATCCTGGCCGGGATCGCGGTACTGGCAGTGTTGGTGCGTCACTACTTCAACACCCGTCACGACAGCCACAAGTTTGCCTGGACTCTTCCAGTCGCAGCCGTCGGCATGATCAGCCTGGCTTACGTCACCGGCCCTGCGCCGCTGAACAGCCCGGAAGTGGCCAAGGCACCCGCCAGGATCGAATACCAGCCGCTGCCGGAAACAGCAGTGGGCGGTGGTTTGAAACCGGCTGAAGCCAAACCTGCAGAAACGCCAGCCGCCGCACCGGCGCAAGCGTCCAACACAGGCCCTGGCTTTGACAAAGTGCACAGCGTGATTCAGGAACGTTGCGCGGTTTGCCATTCGGCCAAGCCAACCAGCCCGCTGTTCAGTACGGCCCCTGCCGGTGTGATGTTCGACACCCCCGAGCAGATCCGCCAGAACGCACCGCGAATTCAGGCGCAAGCCGTCACCAGCCAGATCATGCCACTGGGCAACATCACCCAGATGACCCAGCAGGAACGTGACCTGATCGGTGCCTGGATTGTGCAGGGCGCCCAGACCAACTAATCGCTAAAAGCTTCGCTGGCAAGCCAGCTCCTACAGGTTCCATGTCGTGCGCCTAACCGGTGAACAACACAAATCTGTAGGAGCTGGCTTGCCAGCGATCAACCGCGCAGCGGTTGCCTGATACGAAAAATCACAAGAATAAAAAAATCCGAGGTGTTGCATGTCCGAGCTATCCACAGCACGCATCCCCGACGCACCCGCCATTCAGCGTTTGCCCCTTTTGCAACTGATCCTGGTCGGTTTGCAACATGTTCTGCTGATGTACGGTGGCGCCATCGCGGTGCCGCTGATCATCGGACAGGCCGCTGGCCTGAGTCGTGAAGAAATCGCCTTCCTGATCAACGCCGACCTGCTGGTGGCGGGTTTTGCCACCATCGTCCAGTCCCTCGGCATCGGCCCCATGGGCATTCGCATGCCGGTGATGATGGGCGCCAGTTTCGCTGCCGTCGGCAGCATGGTCGCCATGGCCGGCATGCCCGGCATCGGCCTGCAAGGGATCTTCGGCGCGACCATCGCTGCCGGGTTCTTCGGCATGCTCATTGCCCCGTTCATGTCCAAGGTCGTGCGCTTCTTCCCGCCGCTGGTGACCGGCACGGTCATCACCTCGATCGGTTTGTCGCTGTTCCCCGTGGCCGTGAACTGGGCCGGCGGCGGTGCCAGCGCCACTCAATTCGGTTCGCCGATTTACCTGACCATCGCCGCGCTGGTGCTGGGCACCATTTTGCTGGTGCACCGTTTCATGCGCGGCTTCTGGGTCAATATTTCCGTGCTGATCGGCATGTGCCTGGGCTACGTGCTCTGCGGCCTGCTAGGCATGGTCGACCTCAGTGGCATGGCTCAGGCGCCATGGCTGCAATTCGTCACCCCGCTGCACTTCGGCATGCCGAAATTCGAACTCGCGCCGATCCTGTCGATGTGCCTGGTGGTGGTGATCATTTTCGTCGAGTCCACCGGGATGTTTCTTGCGCTGGGCAAGATCACCGGCCAGGAAGTCTGCCCACGGATGCTGCGTCGCGGCTTGCTGTGCGATGCCGGCGCTTCGTTCTTCGCCGGGTTCTTCAACACCTTCACCCACTCCTCCTTCGCCCAGAACATCGGCCTGGTGCAGATGACCGGCGTGCGTTGCCGCTCGGTGACCATCGTTGCCGGCGGGTTGCTGATTGTCCTGAGCCTGCTGCCCAAAGCCGCGTTTTTGGTGGCGTCGATTCCTCCGGCAGTACTGGGTGGCGCAGCGATTGCGATGTTCGGCATGGTCGCCGCTACCGGGATCAAGATTCTCCAGGAAGCCGACATCGGTGACCGTCGCAACCAGTTGCTGGTGGCGGTGAGCATCGGCATGGGTCTGATCCCGGTTGTACGCCCGGAATTTTTCGCCCACCTGCCCGTGTGGATGAGCCCGATCACCCACAGCGGCATCGCCATGGCCACCCTCAGCGCGCTGACGCTGAACCTGTTGTTCAACATCCTGGGTGGCGCCGAACGCGCGGCCATGAATGACTGCCAGGCGCATACACATTGACTGGACAGGCACCGCTCTACTGTAGGAGCGAGCCTGCTCGCGATGGTCGCTAACGGTTACGCGTGCTTGCTGGATGAACGCGGTGACTGGAAGTCCATCGCGAGCAGGCTCGCTCCTACAGGGATCGGCAGCAACCTGCGCCTCAAAAATAAAAACAAGAGGGAGCAACAGATGATTCGGACACAAACCAACTTGTTGTTGAGTGGCGGCCTGCTGGCCGCGAGTCAGGCCATGGCCGGCGATTTATTGCTGTGGCAGACCAACAGCCTGAGCTACCTGTACGGCAAGGACTTCGTGGTCAACCCGTCGATCCAGCAGACGATAACCTTCGAACACGCCGACCGCTGGAAGTACGGCGACAACTTCATGTTCATCGACAGCACTTACTACAACGGCGAGAAAGACCGCAACAAAGGTGCTCACGCCTACTACGGCGAGTTCAGCCCGCGCCTCTCCTTCGGCAAGATCCTCGACCGCCGTTTCGAATTCGGCCCGATCAAGGACGTTCTGCTGGCAATGACCTACGAGAACGGCGAAGACGACACCGAGGCCAACCTGATCGGCCCCGGTTTCGATCTCGCGATACCGGGCTTCAATTTTTTCACCTTGAACTTCTATTACCGTCAGACCGAAGGCTCGCGTCCCGGCGACGATGTCTGGCAGATCACACCGGCCTGGTCCTACACACTGCCACTGGGCAACTCGAACCTGCTGATCGACGGTTACATGGACTGGGTGGTGGATAACGACCAGAACTCCCATGGCACTTATCACGCCAACCTGCACTTCAACCCGCAGATCAAGTACGACCTGGGCAAGGCCCTGAGCTGGCGGGAGAAACAAGTGTACGTCGGCGTCGAATACAGCTACTGGAAAGACAAGTACGGCATCGAAAACAGTTCCAGCTTCGACACCAATGAAAACACCACTAGCCTGCTGGTGAAGGTGCACTTCTGATGCTGCCCCGCAACCGTGCCCCAAACCTGTCGTCGGTGCGCCGTTGCGGAGCACTTGAGACCTGGCCGAGGAGTCAGTATTCTCCGCGGCCGCCCGAATCCGGTTTAAAAAAAAGCCCGGATATAAAACCTGACCATAAGGCCAACTTATCCCGGCTCTGGCAGGCACCAAGGCACTCCAAAACCCCTCTCAATCGACCGCTCTTGAGCCGTCGAACGGGAGTTTTTTGGCTTTTTGAAAGCCTTGGCTCAGCTCTTGCTAACAGCACTAAAGCTGACCGAATGGATGATTTTTAGCGCTACAGAAACAGGCGCCACACCAGAGCGCTGACTTAAAAAATAACGTGGAACCACCTACTTTTTGGGAGCAACCGAATGAAACGTACGTGCACTAGCCTGATGCTGGCGGGATCATTGCTGGCGGGGGGTCAGGCCATGGCCGGCGACTTGCTGCAATGGCAGAACAACAGCCTGAGCTACCTCTATGGCAAGGACTTCCAGGTCAACCCGCGCATTCAGCAGACGGTGACCTTTGAACACGCCGATGGCTGGAAGTACGGCGACAACTTCTTCTTCATCGACAAGATCTTCTACAACGGCAAGGAAGACCATTTCGCTGGCGAGAACAGCCATTACGGCGAGCTCAGTCCGCGCCTGTCGTTCAACAAGATCTTCGACCAGAAGTTCGAGTTCGGCCCGATCAAGGACGTGCTGCTGGCCATGACCTACGAGTTCGGTGAAGACGATACCGAGTCGTACCTGATCGGTCCTGGTTTCGACCTGGCCATCCCGGGCTTCGATTACTTCCAGTTGAACTTCTACAACCGCCACACCGAAGGCGACCGCCCGGGCGACAACATCTGGCAGGTCTCGCCGGTCTGGTCCTACACCATTCCGGTGGGTGGCTCGGATGTGCTGATCGACGGTTTCATGGACTGGGTCGTCGACAACGATGTCAACAGCAAAGGCGAATACCACGCCAACCTGCACTTCAATCCGCAGATCAAATATGACCTGGGCAAGGCGTTGAACCTGGGTGCCAAGCAGCTGTACGTCGGTGTCGAGTACGACTACTGGAAAAACAAGTACGGGATTGAAGACAGCCAGGGCTTCAAGACTGATCAGAGTGTGACCAGTTTCCTGGTTAAAGTTCATTTCTGACGGAATGCAACGTCCCAACCTATCGGATAAGGCAGGTTGGGACTCGCTCACTCTGTGAGCCAATTTCGCCAGCATGAACTTCTGAGATCAGTTGCTGATATCACGTTCATAGACTCGTTGTAACGAATATGCTGAAAATATAGTGGTGTCTGCATTGTTTTTTGCCATTGAGGCCCTTACTGCCGGATCACTTTTAAATATTGAAACTGCTTCACTCCACGTATTCACTTGACCTTGTGAAACAAGCGTATTCACTCGATTTATAAACCGGTCGTCCTCACTCATGGCACCGGGACCAATGCTTGGTGTTCCCACCTTGCTCCGCGACACCCTGCGCACCCCCTCCAATCTAACGTCGACTTTATCTAAATTCCTGTAAGAAAACTTAACTTCAATATCAGGCAAATAAAAGTTATCTACCGTCCCCACCAAATGACTTAACTCATGCCCCAATGTGATCAGCATATCGTGATTGTTTGTTATAAAACCCTCATTTATCCATACTCGCCCATAGGGATCATCTTCAAACACATAAGCCTTAGTAGTTGCTTCCGCAGGAAGGCGAACCTTAACAAATTTGTCCCGCCCAAGTTCAGCTTGATACCCACCTATCAATTTTTCACTGGCCTGCCACACACCGACCACATCACTTAATTCCGATAGCGACGCAGCCGCATAATAGTCCTGAACCACCGGCGCACTCTCACGCTCAAACTCCTCCATCATTAGAGTAGCAACTTGATAGGCTTGTCGTGCCCGTTTCAGATTTGAAGTGATCGCCATTTGTTCAGAAAAACTAAATTCCGATAGACCTCGCGCGACGATTTCGTGTCCGAATCCGTTAACGGGATCTATCACTTTACGTTCATATTCATCATCCTTACCCTCATAAAACCGCCCATCCCTATCAATACGAACCATTGGCCCATTGACCACAAAAGCATAAAGATTCAATCCATCAACTATTCCTGCCGGATCACCACTCACCCAGCGCTGCAACCACGGCGCGTAATATCGATACCCGTAATAATAAAGCCCTGTCACATCCCGCTCTTTTCCGGAATAACGAATCGTCTTGTACCTGGTCTCAACTTCACTGGTGCCCGCCCACAATGCCGTCCCGCCAAACGGGTAATAAACCTCCCGACTGAACAGCGCTCCCTGCTCATCCAGTTCCAGCGTGCACGAGTTCAAGTGGTCACTCAGGCAAAAACGCAGTTGGTTATTGCGCATCCCATTGGGCAGTTTCTCAACCCAGTGCAAGGCCCGCACATGGCTAAGCCCCGCCTCGACACTCAGCACATGCCACTCTTCGCCGGTAGCCGTATCACGATGGATTTCCAGCCCCGGCAAGTAACGAACCTCAGTACGCAACGTGCGACGAGCCGTCTCGGTGAGTCGGACTTTTCTCAGTCGATGCCCGGGACTGTCGTAGAAATAACACTCGGTATCGTCAGCCCCATCCTCACGCCGGACCATCGTCACGCGACTCAACTGATTGCGAATGTCCCAACTCATTTCCTGGCCGCGCAACAGCTCCAGCTGATTGCCGTTGGCATCAAAGCCATCCGCCAGATTGCCTTCCTGCGCAACGCTGCGATTGCTGTCGGTCGAGGTAAACATCTCGAAGGTTTCCACGTCGCTGTGGTGGCGGGTTTGCAGATTACCGGCAGCGTCGTAATTGAAGGATTGGGTGTAATTGCGCAACTGGTTGGGGTCCAGCGGTGTGGTTTGCCAGGCAGGTAAAGCGGGGCCATGACCGGGTTGGCTCACTTCCCGGCCAGTGGCTTCAATCAGTTGATACAGGCTGTCATAGCGATAGCGGTTGATCGGCTCGATGCGCTGTTGATTGAAATAGCGTGTCAACGCAACCTTGTCTTCGACACTAGAGATATTGCCGACCGGATCGTAGGCATATTCGAAGTGCTGGAGCGGCGTGCCTCGGGCATCGCAAGACAGCAATCTGGTCAGTCGCCCATCTTCAGCTGCGTACCGGGCGGTCGTCAGGACACCATTTGCCGCACGCTCACTTTCAACCCGGCCGACGGCGTCGTAGCGGATGTCACCGATCAGCACCTGCGGCGCATCGCAAGCGCCAGCCAAACTCAGTCGGGCTTCCAGCAACTCGCCAGACTGGTTGTAAGCGAATGCCTGGAGATTTTCCATGGCGTCAGTCTGACGGAGCATTTCCCCTGACGGCCCATACTGCTGAGCCGTCCTGAAAACCTCATCCTCCAGGCGGGCATCGGCAAATTCTGACGACCAATCCGGCGGGGCCAACTCGAGCATGAAGCGGGTCTCTTCCACCAGAAGCAAGCCAGCCACACCATACTCGCAAAGGCTGCGACTGCCCGCCGGATGGTCATGACAGATCAGTTGGCTGCACTGGTTATGCACCGCAAACTCATCACCGCCCCCCGCGTAAGCAAAACGCTCGGCGACGCGCGGCGAGTCATCCTTCATCTGCTCCGTCACGCTCGTCGGACGCTGAAGCTCATCGTACTCAGTGTGCCGCTGACTCCCGCGACCATCCCAGAATGAGCGCACCATACCGGCCTGATCCAGCAAACTCAGTTGCCAACCGGCATCGACGCTGTCCACCAGCAGAGGCTGATTCTGTAGATTGTGCGTGGTGGCGAGGTTGGGTTTTGACGCCGCTCCCCACAATCGTGGATCCCAGGAAGCAACCAACCGTCCGGCAGCGTCAAAGTGATTGCGCGTGATGCGAGTCTCAATGGACGGGTTCAGCGGATGACGGCAATAGGCGACATTTCGTACAACCAATCCGCGTGAGTCCACCACCGACACGCTCGGTGTGTGAGCATCAGTCCATTGTGCAGCAGCCATCTTCGAACCCTCTGCCTGAGGGGTTCAATTTGATGGAAAAAACTGAGTACATCTACTGTCAGATCTGACAGTTCAAACGGCCTCAGCCACCGAGATCCCGAGAAACCGGCACAACTCCCCGCGCTTGGCCAACGCATCCCGTCGCCCCAGCTCAATCAACTCGCTGCAATACCCCGCCTCGAACAACAGATAGCTCAGCACCCCTGCCCCGCTGGTCTTGGTCGCGCCCGGCCCGCGCAGAAACAGGCGCAGTGCCGCCGGCAATTCCTGACGATGTCGCGCGGCAATCTCATCGATCGGCTGGCTCGGTGAAATCACCAGTACGTCCACCGGTGCCACGCCCAATGCGCGGGTCGGCGTGCCGTCGGGCATCAGGTGACTGAACTGGTTCAGGCGCTGCAACAACTCGATGTCGCTTTCCAGGCTGTCAATGAACGTACTGTTGAGCATGTGTCCGCCAATCTGCGCCAGGGTCGGCTGCTGACCGGTGTAGCTGCGCTGCAAGGGTTGTTGCGGGTCGACGCCGCGGGGGTTGCCGCTGACGCCCACCACCAGCACGCGACTGGCGCCCAGATGCAGCGCCGGACTGATCGGCGCCGACTGACGCACCGCGCCATCGCCGAAATACTCTTCGCCGATTTTCACCGGGGCGAACAACAGCGGAATGGCCGAACTGGCGAGTAGATGTTCCACGGACAGTTGGGTGGGAACGCCGATGCGTCGATGGCGCAGCCAGGCATCGATCTTGCCGCCGCCCTGATAGAAGGTCACGGCCTGGCCGGACTCATAACCGAACGCGGTGACCGCCACTGCATGCAATTGTTGCTGTGCGATCGCTTCGGCGATACCGCCCATATGCAGCTTGTCGTTGAGCAAGTCCCGCAGCGGAGAACTGTTGAGCAGCGCCACCGGCATGTGCTTACCGATGCCGAGCAAACTGTGGCTGACAAAACGGCTGGCCTGGCGGATCACCCCGGGCCAGTCACTGCGCAACACCAGGTGACTGCGAAAGCCCTGCCAGAAGGCCGTCAGGCGTTCGATGGCGTTACGAAAGTCCATTGCCCCGCTGGCGAGGCTGACGGCGTTGATCGCGCCGGCCGAGGTGCCGACAATCACCGGAAACGGGTTGCTCGCCCCCGGTGGCAGCAATTCGGCAATCGCCGCCAGCACCCCGACCTGATAGGCCGCCCGAGCCCCGCCACCGGAAAGAATCAACCCTGTAACCGGTTCGCCTGGACTCATGCACAACTCTCCATGGTGCTTGATGGGATTTCGTTGTTTCGACCTGTTCCCTTGTAGGAGCGAGCTTGCTTGCGATGGTCGTGAAAACGCCGCGGGGTGTCAGGTGCCCAGCGTTATCTTGGCTACCATCGCGAGCAAGCTCGCTCCTACAGGGTATCGGGATTCAACCACGTTTGGCGTACAGCTTCGGCTCGCCCGGTGGACGGCTCTTGAAGCGACGATGAGCCCACAGGTATTGCTCGGGATGCTCCCGCAGAACGCTTTCGATCCATTGGTTGATGCGGATGCAGTCGTCTTCTTCGGTTTCGCCGGGGAAACCTTCGAGCGGCGCATGGATCACCAGGCGATATCCGCTGCCGTCCGCCAGACGCTCCTGGGTGAACGGCACCACCAGCGCCTTGCCCAGCCGCGCAAACTTGCTCGTGGCGGTGACGGTCGCAGCCTGAATGCCGAACAGCGGCACAAAAACACTTTGCTTGGCGCCGTAGTCCTGATCCGGTGCGTACCAGATCGCCCGGCCCGAGCGCAGTAATTTGAGCATGCCGCGCACGTCTTCGCGCTCCACCGCCAGCGAGTCGAGGTTGTGCCGCTCGCGGCCCTGGCGCTGGATGTAGTCGAACAGCGGATTCTTGTGCTCGCGGTACATGCCGTCGATGGTGTGCTGTTGGCCGAGCAGCGCGGCGCCGATTTCCAGCGTCGTGAAGTGCAGCGCCATCAGGATCACGCCCTTGCCTTCGCGCTGAGCCTTTTGCAAATGCTCCAGCCCTTCGACATGAGCCAGGGTCGCCAGGCGCTTGCGCGACCACCACCAGCTCATCGCCATCTCAAAAAAAGCGATACCGGTGGAGGCGAAGTTCTCCTTGAGCAGGCGCTTGCGTTCGGCGGCGGTTTTTTCAGGAAAACACAGTTCCAGGTTGCGCTTGGCAATGCGCCGTCTGTCGCCGGCCACGCGATACATCAATGCGCCCAGTACACGGCCGATTCCCAGCAGTGCCGGATACGGCAACTGGACGATCAGCCACAACAGCCCCAGGCCACACCACAGCGGCCAGAAACGTGGAGATAGAAATGCTTTTCGAAAACGCGGGCGGTCCATTAATGCTTCCGGAATGACAATGGCCGCGCATTCTACATCGTTCGACCCGGCTTGCGGCCTGCGGGCGTTCTCGTTATAAGTCTCGGCACTTTTAGTGACAAGTCGTTGTATGCCGACCATGAGCCAAACCGAACCGCTAGACCAAGATCCCGTGTTCCAGTTGAAGGGCAGCATGCTGGCCATTACGGTGCTGGAACTGGCCCGTAACGACCTCGAAAGCCTTGATCGGCAACTGGCCGCCAAGGTCGCCCTGGCGCCCAACTTCTTCAGCAACGCGCCGCTGGTACTGGCCCTGGACAAACTCCCGGCCAACGAAGGCGCGGTCGATCTGCCAGGGCTGATGCGCGTCTGCCGCCAGCATGGCCTGCGTACCCTGGCAATCCGCGCCAGCCGCATCGAAGACATTGCCGCCGCCATTGCTGTCGACCTGCCGGTGCTGCCACCGTCCGGCGCCCGGGAGCGTCCACTGGACCTGACCGAAGGCGAACCGAAGAAAAAACCGGAAAAACCGCCCGAGCCGAGCATCAAACCGACGAAAATCATCACCTCGCCAGTACGTGGTGGCCAGCAGATCTATGCCCAGGGCAGCGATCTGGTGGTGATCTCCTCGGTCAGCCCGGGGGCGGAACTTCTCGCCGATGGCAACATCCATGTATACGGCCCGATGCGGGGTCGCGTGTTGGCCGGCGTCAAGGGCGACACCAAGGCGCGGATTTTCTGTCAGCAAATGAGTGCTGAACTGATTTCCATTGCCGGGCATTACAAGGTTTCCGAAGACCTGCGCCGCGACCCTCTATGGGGTTCGGGTGTGCAGGTCAGCCTGTCCGGCGACGTGTTGAACATCATTCGGCTTTAACGGATACTGCCGCATTTTCCAAGCATCTCTAAAACGTAGCGAAAACGGCTCAAACGAAGTAGGAAAAAGGCCGAAAGCAGTGTTTACCGGGGGTAAACGCCGCTCAAAACCGGATTCCAGCCAAGGCTGTCCGACTGCAGTAGTTTTTCAGGAGATGTTTTTCAGGGACTGAAAAGTCCTTCTTCCTTAGGGGTGAAACACCTTGGCCAAGATTCTCGTGGTTACATCCGGCAAGGGTGGTGTGGGTAAGACCACCACCAGCGCCGCTATCGGTACCGGCCTCGCTCTGCGCGGCCACAAAACAGTTATCGTCGACTTCGACGTGGGTTTGCGTAACCTCGACCTGATCATGGGCTGCGAGCGCCGCGTGGTGTATGACTTCGTCAACGTGGTCAACGGCGAAGCCAACCTGCAACAGGCCCTGATCAAAGACAAGCGCCTGGAAAACCTCTACGTGCTGGCCGCCAGCCAGACCCGCGACAAAGACGCGCTGACCGTCGAAGGCGTGGAAAAAGTCCTGATGCAACTCAAGGAAGACTTTGAGTTCGTGGTCTGCGACTCCCCGGCGGGCATCGAGAAAGGCGCCCACCTGGCCATGTACTTCGCCGATGAAGCGATCGTCGTGACCAACCCGGAAGTCTCCTCGGTACGCGACTCCGACCGCATGCTCGGCCTGCTGGCCAGCAAGTCCCGTCGTGCCGAACGCGGCGAAGACCCGATCAAGGAACACCTGCTGATTACCCGTTATCACCCGGAACGTGTGAGCAAAGGCGAAATGCTCGGCGTAGAAGACGTCAAGGAAATCCTTTCGGTGGCCCTGCTCGGCGTGATCCCTGAATCCCAGGCGGTGCTCAAGGCATCCAACCAGGGCGTTCCGGTGATTCTCGACGACCAGAGCGATGCCGGCCAGGCCTACAGCGATACCGTTGACCGCCTGCTGGGCAAGACCGTGGATCATCGATTCCTTGATGTACAGAAGAAGGGATTCTTCGAGCGCCTGTTTGGAGGCAACTAAGCAATGAACCTTTTTGACTTCTTTCGTGCCAACAAAAAGCAAAACACCGCGTCGGTAGCGAAAGAGCGTCTACAGATCATCGTGGCGCACGAACGCGGCCAACGCAGCACCCCGGACTACCTGCCAGCCTTGCAGAAGGAACTGGTCGAGGTGATCCGCAAGTACGTCAATATCGGGTCCGATGACGTGCATGTCGCACTGGAAAGCCAGGGCAGTTGCTCGATTCTGGAACTCAACATCACCCTGCCAGATCGCTGAGTCGATTCGTCAGGAGCCACGGCGGCTCGGGTTTCCAACCTTGGCGTAGGAGCTGCCGCAGGCTGCGATCTTTTGATCTTGTTCTTGAAACAAAGTCAAAGGATCGCAGCCTGCGGCAGCTCCTACACGGGGATCAGGGAAGCCTGAGCCGCCGTTGGCGTTTGTTACGAGGCTGTTTTAATGCCGTTGTCCAACATCCACATCATCCATCAGGATGCCGCCGTACTGGTGGTGAACAAACCGACCCTGTTGCTCTCCGTCCCCGGCCGGGCCGATGACAACAAGGACTGCCTGATTACCCGTCTGCAAGAAAACGGCTACCCGGAAGCGCGCATCGTCCATCGGCTGGACTGGGAGACTTCCGGCATTATCCTGCTGGCCCGCGACCCGGATACCCATCGCGAGCTGTCCCGGCAATTTCACGACCGCGAAACCGAAAAGGCCTACACTGCCCTGTGCTGGGGCCAGCCGGAACTGGACAGCGGCAGCATCGACCTGCCCCTGCGCTACGACCCGCCGACCAAGCCACGGCATGTGGTCGATCACGAATTCGGCAAACATGCGCTGACCTTCTGGCGAGTGCTCGAACGTTGCGGCGACTGGTGCCGCGTGGAGCTGACACCGATCACCGGCCGCTCCCACCAGTTGCGCGTGCACATGCTCTCGATTGGTCATCCACTGCTGGGTGACGGGCTCTATGCCCATGAACAGGCTTTGGCGGCCTGGCCGCGTCTGTGCCTGCACGCCAGCATGCTCAGCTTCACCCATCCCCAGACCGGTGAGCGCCTGCGCTTCGAGTGCCCTGCGCCGTTCTGAGCAAAAGCAAACCCTGTAGGAGCGAGCTTGCTCCGGGCGGCGTTCCGACGATGATCCCGAGAACGCCACGGGGCGCCAGGCTTCCCGCGTTATCGTTGACGACCATCGCGAGCAAGCTCGCTCCTACAGGGGATTGCGCCACTCCACCCGCACTCCGCCGCCAATTCCCTGACCAATACGTTAAACTGGCGCCACTGCTGTCTGGAGCTACTTTATGCGCGAAGAGTTGAACCAAGGCCTGATCGATTTCCTCAAGGCCTCCCCTACCCCGTTCCATGCCACCGCCAGCCTTGTTCAGCGCCTGGAAGCGGCGGGCTATCAACGCCTCGACGAGCGCGAGCCGTGGAATACCGAAGCCAACGGTCGCTACTATGTCACCCGCAACGACTCTTCGATTGTCGCGATCAAAATGGGCCGCCATTCACCGTTACACGGTGGCATTCGCCTGGTCGGCGCCCACACCGACAGCCCGTGCCTGCGGGTCAAGCCGCAACCGGAACTGCAACGCCAGGGTTTCTGGCAATTGGGCGTCGAAGTCTATGGCGGCGCGCTGCTGGCACCCTGGTTCGACCGTGACCTGTCCCTGGCGGGCCGCGTAACCTTCCGTCGTGATGGCAAGGTCGAGAGCCAGTTGATCGACTTCAAGGCTCCGGTCGCGATCATTCCGAACCTGGCGATTCACCTCAACCGTGAAGCCAACATGGGCTGGGCCATCAACGCCCAGACCGAACTGCCGCCGATCCTCGCGCAATTTGCCGGTGACGAGCGCGTGGATTTCCGCGCTGTGCTCACCGATCAGCTCGCCCGCGAACACGGCCTGAACGCTGATGTGGTGCTCGATTACGAGCTGAGTTTCTACGACACTCAAAGCGCTGCTGTCATTGGTTTGCATGGCGACTTCATCGCCGGCGCGCGCCTGGACAACCTGCTGTCGTGCTACGCCGGCCTGCAAGCGCTGCTGACGACCGACACCGACGAGACCTGCGTGCTGGTCTGCAACGACCACGAAGAAGTCGGTTCCTGCTCGGCCTGCGGTGCCGACGGCCCGATGCTCGAGCAAACCTTGCGTCGCCTGCTGCCTGAAGGTGACGAATTGGTACGCACCATTCAGAAATCCCTGCTGGTTTCGGCTGACAACGCCCACGGCGTACACCCGAACTACGCCGACAAACACGATGCCAACCACGGCCCGAAACTCAACGCCGGCCCGGTGATCAAGGTCAACAGCAACCAGCGCTACGCTACCAACAGCGAAACCGCCGGATTCTTCCGTCACCTGTGCATGGCTGAAGAAGTGCCGGTGCAGAGTTTCGTGGTGCGCAGCGACATGGGCTGTGGTTCGACCATCGGACCGATCACTGCCAGCCACCTGGGCGTGCGCACCGTGGACATCGGCTTGCCGACGTTCGCCATGCACTCGATCCGCGAATTGTGCGGCAGCCATGACCTGGCACATCTGGTCAAGGTGCTGAGCGCGTTCTACGCCTGCCGCGAGTTGCCGTAACAAAACCCTGTAGGAGCGAGCTTGCTCCGGGCGGCGTTCCGACGATGGACGCTAACGATTACACGTGATTTCTGGATAGTCGCGGAGCCCTGAAGTCCATCGCGAGCGAGCTCGCTCCTACAGACAACACCGCGCAAAAAAGCCGCCTAGACTTCAAGCATCCCTTCGACAAGGCCGTCACCATGATCTCGATGTCTACCTTCCACGCCATGCTGGTCCCGATCCTTGCCGGGATGATCATGCTGGCTGTCGGCTTCAACTTCCGCGATAAAAACGCCGGCGTGTTCGGCATGTGGATCGGCATGCTGACCATTCTCGCAACCGTGGTGATCAAGATCCTCGCCAAACTCAACGAATAATTCATCGCCCTTGGCTCGCATTGATTTTGACAGGCTCGTACACTCGGCCGATCCGCTCCCTGCGAGGTTGACCGCCTAGTGTTCGCTCGTCTTTTTGCCCTGCCGTGTATTTTCCTTGTCTGCCTGATGACACTGCTGTCAGTGGCGCCTGCCCAGGCGGCCGGCCTGCCAGGCCTGCTCGGCAGCCAGGCCAAGACCCAGCCCGAAGCACAGGAACCGCTGGGGCAATCCCTGGACGAAGTGATCAAGTCTCTGGAGAACGATCAGCAACGCACCAAGCTGCTGACCGATCTGAAAAAGCTCCGTGACACCACCAAAAAGGCTCAACCAACGACCGAGGAAGGCGTGCTGGGCCTGATTGGCGGAACCCTGTCCAACATCGAGAAGAAGTTATCCGGCGACGACAGTCCGCTCACGCGCTGGTCCAGTGAGTTCGATCAGGCCAGGGAAGAACTGGTGGCGCTGGCGCTGCCGGCCAATGAATGGCTGCCCATGCTGTTCGCCTTTGCCATGATCCTGATGGTCTGGAGCCTGCTGGCCGCCGCCCTGATCTGGATCAGCCACCGCGTGCGGATGCGTTTCGGCCTGACCGAAGAACTGCCGCAACATCCCAGGGCCCTCGACATGTTGCGCTTCGCCTTGCGCAAACTCGGGCCATGGCTGATCGCCCTGGTGATCACGGTCTACATGAGCTACGCCCTGCCCTCGTCCCTGGGCAAAAGCCTGGCCATGGTACTGGCCTATGCACTGGTGGTCGGAACCTGCTTCTCGGCCATCTGCGTGATTGCCTTTTCCCTGCTCGACGGCCCGCACCGCAACCGCGCCTTGTACATCCTGCGGCACCAGGCGTTTCGGCCGCTGTGGCTGATCGGCAGCTTCGCCGCGTTTGGCGAAGCGCTGAGCGACCCGCGACTGGTCGACAGCCTCGGCAGCCATCTGGCCCATACCGCTGCGACTGTCGCCAATGTCCTGGCAGCGCTGTCCACAGGACGGTTCATCCTGCGCTTCCGCCGACCGATCGCCCACCTGATCCGCAATCAGCCGCTGTCCCGGCGCCTGACCCGCCGTGCCCTCAATGACACCCTGTCGATCCTCGGCACCTTCTGGTACGTGCCGGCATTGGTGCTGGTGGCCATCTCCCTGTTCGCCACCTTTATTTCCGCTGGCGACACCAGCACCGCCCTGCGCCAGTCGTTGATCTGCACCGTTTTGCTGGTGTTGTGCATGGTCATCAACGGCCTGGTACGCCGCTACGCCCTCAAACCCCGGCACGGCATCCGGCGTTACGCCGTGTATTCGGAACGGCTGAAAAACTTTTTCTACACCATCGTTCATCTGCTGGTGTGGCTGGCCTTCATCGAGCTTGGCCTGCGGGTCTGGGGCATGTCGTTGATCCGCTTCACCGAAGGCGACGGCCATGACATCAGCGTCAAACTGTTCAGCCTCGCCGGCACGCTGCTGTTCGCCTGGCTGATCTGGATTCTCAGCGACACCGCCGTGCATCACGCGCTGACCCGCTCGCGCAAAGGCCTGGCCAATGCCCGCGCACAGACGATGATGCCGCTGATCCGCAACGTGCTGTTCGTGGCGATTTTCATCATCGCGCTGATCGTTGCCCTGGCGAACATGGGCATGAACGTCACGCCACTGCTGGCCGGTGCCGGTGTGATCGGTCTGGCCATCGGTTTTGGTGCACAGTCGCTGGTAGCCGACCTGATTACCGGGCTGTTCATCATCATCGAAGACTCCCTGGCCATCGACGACTACGTGGATGTCGGCGGCCACCTCGGCACGGTCGAAGGCCTGACCATCCGCACCGTGCGCCTGCGGGACATCGACGGCATCGTCCACACCATTCCATTCAGCGAAATCAAAAGCATCAAGAACTACTCCCGGGAATTCGGCTACGCGATCTTCCGGGTCGCGGTGCCGGCCAGCATGGACATCGATAACGCAATCAAACTGATGCGCGAAGTTGGTCAGAAAATGCGCACCGATCCGTTGCAGCGGCGCAATATCTGGTCGCCACTGGAGTTTCAGGGGGTGGAAAGTTTCGAGTCGGGCAATGCGATCCTTCGCGCCCGCTTCAAGACCGCGCCCATCAAGCAGTGGGAAGTGTCGCGAGCGTTCAATCTGTCACTCAAGCGGCACATGGATGAAGCCGGACTGGATCTGGCGACACCGCGGATGAGTATTCAGGTGATGACCGCTGGTGGCTCCCTGGAACAACCCCTGTAGGAGCTGCCGCAGGCTGCGATCTTTTAAGAATCAAGATCAAAAGATCGCAGCCTGCGGCAGCTCCTACGAAAAGCAGTATCAGACAACATCAACGCCGACATGAATCGCATCATGCCGCCAGAACTCCAGGTCGCAGTCGATCAACCGTTCATGCTGGTCATAGTTGACCCGGGCAATCCGCAGACCCGGGCTGCCCACAGACACTTTCAACGCCGCCGCCGCATCCACCGACAACGCCGTGGGCACAATCTCGAAGCGCACCCGTCCGTAGTGCAAATCGTAATGCCGCGCATACAGCTCGGTGATCGACTGGTTCAAATCGAAATCGAGGATCCCGGGAAAGTACTGCGGGTTCAGATAGTGCTCCACATACAGCACCAGTCGCCCGTCGATCCGTCGCGAGCGGCAGATCTGGATCACGCTCGACAGCGCTGGCAATTGCAGCCAGGCACAGACCGCCGCCGATGCCGGTTGCAATCGCGCTGAAATCACCTCGGTGGACGGAATGCGCCCCTGGGCGCTGACCATCGCGTGAAAGTGGCTGCGCTGCATGAGGTTGTACGCCAGGCGCGGCGGCGAGACGAACCAGCCGCGCCGTTCCTCGCGGTAGATCTGCCCTTGTGACTCCAACTGCAACAACGCCTCACGCAAAGTGATCCGCGTGGTGCCGAACAGCTCACTGAGCTTGCGTTCGGCCGGCAATTTGCTGCCAGGAGCCAACAGACCGTGGTCGATCTGTTCCTGGAGTACCTGGCCAATGGCTGTTACCGCTTTTGTTGCCTCTTCACGCATCAACGTTTCCTTTCTGGACTAGACCAGCACCAATTCAGGGCAGAACAGCAGCGCAAACCGGCTCATTCAATAGTCTGCAAGCGTAGGCAGTGCAGATGACCGAGGTGTGACAAAGTCGCCCAACGGTCGCCACCCCGGCTTTCAAGAACCTGCAATTCATCGGCCAAGTCCCTTGCCAGCCGGGGCTTTGACCATGGTCTACGCTTAGCAGGCCACCCGCGATACCGCCGAACAAAAAGTCATCCCTGGCGACGAACGACATCAAAGTGTCATCCAGCCCCCTTAAATTGGCTCAGGTATTGCTGACCTAGACCAACACAAACCGCAATCGCAGCGTTGAACACGACCCAAGGAGCTTCGGAATGAAACAGTTTTTCCTGGCATCACTGTTAGGCTCGACCATTGCAATGTGCACCGCCGCCATGGCGGCCGACACCGATCTGAAAACCCTGGAAGCCGCGGCGAAAGCGGAAGGCGCCGTCAACAGCGTCGGCATGCCCAATGACTGGGCCAACTGGGCCGGCACCTGGAAAGACCTGAGCGACAAATACGGCCTCAAGCACATCGACACCGACATGAGTTCGGCCCAGGAAATCGCCAAGTTCGCCGCGGAAAAAGACAACGCCAGCGCCGACATCGGCGACGTCGGTGCAGCATTCGGCCCGATCGCGGTCAAGCAAGGCGTGGTCCAGCCTTACAAGCCTTCGACCTGGGATCAGATTCCAGCCTGGGCCAAGGACAAGGACGGCAACTGGGCACTGGCCTACACCGGCACCATCGCGTTCATCGTCAACAAGAAGTTGCTGCACGGTTCCGAAGTGCCGACCAAGTGGGCTGACCTCAAGACCGGCAAGTACAAGGTTTCCATCGGTGACGTGAGCACTGCTGCCCAGGCTGCGAACGGCGTACTGGCCGCGGCACTGGCCAATGGTGGCGACGAGAAAAACCTCAAGCCTGCCCTGGATCTGTTCGCCGACATCGCCAAGCAGGGTCGCCTGTCGATGTCCAACCCGGTCATTGGTGCCATGGAAAAAGGCGAAATCGAAGTCGGCGTGGTCTGGGACTTCAACGGCCTGAGCTACAAGGCCAAGATGGCCAATCCGGATGATTACGTGGTGCTGATCCCGTCCGACGGCTCGGTGATTTCCGGCTACACCACCATCATCAACAAGTACGCGAAAAACCCGAACGCCGCCAAGCTGTCCCGCGAATACATCTTCAGCGACGCCGGCCAGATCAATCTGGCCAAGGGCAACGCCCGTCCGATCCGTGCCGAGCACATCACACTGCCAGCCGAGGTGCAGGCCAAGCTGCTGCCTAATGAGCAATACAAGAAAGTGACGCCGATCAAGGATGCGGATGCCTGGGAGAAGACCTCCAAGGCCCTTCCGCAGAAGTGGCAGGAAGAAGTCATCATCAATATGCAGTAATGCTGCATCCGTAGGAGCTGCCGCAGGCTGCGATCTTTTGATCTTGTAAAACCAAATCAGAAGATCGCAGCCTGCGGCAGCTCCTACGCCATCCGGTTTTGATTGCGGAGTCCTATCCCCTATGAAGCACAACGTCATCCTTGTCGTGCTCGACGGCCTCAACCATGAGGTCGCCCGCCACGCCATGGGGCACCTGCAGGCGTACGTCGGCGCCGGACGCGCCGCACTCTACAAACTGGAGTGCGAGTTGCCAGCCCTGTCCCGCCCGCTGTACGAATGCATCCTGACCGGCGTTGCGCCCATCGACAGCGGGATTGTCCACAACAATGTCTCGCGCCTGTCCAACCAGCGCAGCATCTATCACTACGCCACCGACGCCGGTCTTGTGACTGCCGCTGCGGCTTATCACTGGGTCAGCGAACTGTACAATCGTTCGCCCTTCGTGGCGGCGCGGGATCGCCACACCGATGATCCGCAACTGCCAATCCAGCACGGGCATTTCTACTGGATCGATCACTACCCCGATTCGCACCTGTTCGCCGACGCTGAAAGCCTGCGCCTGCGCCATGCGCCGAACTTCCTGTTGATCCACCCGATGAATATCGACGACGCCGGGCACAAGCACGGCCTCGACACCCCGCAGTACCGCAACAGCGCCCGCTCGGCCGACATCATCCTGGCCGACTACCTGCAAGGCTGGCTCGATGCCGGCTATCAGGTGCTGGTCACCGCCGACCACGGCATGAACAATGACCGCTCCCACAACGGCCTGCTGCCGGAAGAACGTGAGGTGCCGCTGTTCGTTCTCGGTGATGCATTCAGCTTCAACGTGGACGCCGCGCCGAAACAGACCGAGATCTGCGGCACCGTCTGCGAATTGCTGGGCGTGCCCCACGACAAACCGGTCTGCCGGGAGCTGTTGAAGTGAATTCCATGACCCGCAGTAAATGGCTCGCTGCCCTGTGCCTGCTCCCGTTCACGCTGTTCTTCATCGTATTCGAGATCGCACCGCTGACCTGGGTAATGATCAACAGCCTGCAATCGGAAGAATTCGGCTGGGGCCTGGCCAACTTCAGCAAGATCTTCAGCTCGAAGTTCTACCTGCAGGCCATCCAGTACAGCCTTGAGATCAGCTTCTGGTCCAGCGTGTTCGGGATCATCATCGCCATACTGGGCGCCTACTCCCTGCGCCGGGTCGATTCGAAACTGCGCAACTTCGTCAACGCCTTCGCCAACATGACCAGCAACTTCGCCGGTGTGCCCCTGGCCTTTGCGTTCATCATTTTGCTCGGCTTCAACGGCAGCTTCACCATCATGCTCAAGCAGGCCGGAATCATTCAGGACTTCAACCTGTACTCGAAAACCGGGCTGATCATTCTCTACACCTACTTCCAGATCCCTCTCGGCGTACTGCTGCTGTACCCGGCCTTCGATGCACTGCGCGAAGACTGGCGCGAGTCCGCCTCGCTGCTCGGTGCGAGCGGCTGGCAGTTCTGGCGGCACATCGGATTGCCGGTGTTGACGCCGGCACTGCTGGGCACCTTCGTGATCCTGCTGGCCAACGCCCTCGGCGCCTATGCCACGGTGTACGCCCTGACCACCGGCAACTTCAACGTGCTGACGATCCGTATTGCGGCGATGGTCTCCGGCGACATTTCCCTGGACCCGAACCTGGCCAGCGCCCTGGCCGTGGTGCTGGTGGCCTTGATGACCCTGGTGACCATCGTGCATCAGTTGCTGTTGAAGAGGAGTTACCATGTCTCGCGCTGAACTGGGGCCTGTCGGTGTCTACCACCGCGTCGTGGTGTACTTGCTGTTTGCCATCCTGCTGTTGCCGCTGGCCGGCACGCTGATCTACTCGATCGCCAGCAGTTGGTCGGCGACCATCCTGCCCAGCGGTTTCACCCTCAAATGGTACATCCAGCTGTGGAGCGATCCACGCTTCCTGGATGCGTTCGGGCAATCGTTGCTGGTCTGCGTCGGTTCGCTGATTCTTTCAGTAGTGCTGATTCTGCCGCTGCTGTTCGTGGTGCATTACCACTTCCCGAAACTCGACGCGCTGATGAACATCCTGATCCTGCTGCCCTTCGCCGTACCGCCGGTGGTGTCGTCGGTGGGGCTGTTGCAGCTTTACGGCTCCGGACCGTTCGCCATGGTCGGCACACCGTGGATCCTGATCGGTTGCTACTTCACCGTGGCGCTGCCGTTCATGTACCGGGCGATCACCAACAACCTGCAAGCGATCAACCTGCGCGACCTGATGGACGCCGCCCAATTGCTCGGCGCCAGCACCTTCCAGGCGGCTTTCCTGGTGGTGCTGCCGAACCTGCGCAAGGGCCTGATGGTGGCACTGCTGCTGTCGTTCTCGTTCCTGTTCGGTGAATTCGTGTTCGCCAACATCCTCGTGGGCACCCGCTACGAAACCCTGCAGGTCTACCTCAACAACATGCGCAACAGCAGCGGTCATTTCACCAGTGCGCTGGTGATTTCCTACTTCTTCTTTGTGCTGGTTCTGACCTGGATCGCCAATATCTTGAACAAGGACAAAAGCGAATGAGCTATGTCAGCGTCCAACATCTTCAGAAAAACTACGCGGGCACCACGGTGTTCAGCGACATCAATTGCGAAGTCCGCAAAGGCGAATTCGTCACCCTGCTCGGCCCCTCCGGCTGCGGCAAATCCACCCTGCTGCGCTGCATCGCCGGCCTGACCTCGGTGGATGGTGGCAAGATCCTCCTGGACAATCAGGACATCGTGCCCCTGAGCCCGCAAAAACGCGGGATCGGCATGGTGTTCCAGAGCTACGCCCTGTTCCCCAACATGAGCGTGGAGCAAAACGTCGCCTTCGGCCTGCGTATGCAGAAGGTCAACGCCGACGACAGTCAGAAGCGCGTCGCCGAAGTGTTGAAACTGGTGGAACTGAACGACTTCACCTCGCGTTATCCGCATCAATTGTCCGGCGGCCAATGCCAGCGCGTGGCTCTCGCCCGCTCGTTGGTGACCCGCCCGCGCCTGTTGCTGCTCGACGAACCGTTGTCGGCCCTGGACGCGCGGATTCGCAAGCACCTGCGCGAGCAGATCCGTCAGATCCAGCGCGAGCTGGGCTTGACCACGATTTT
The DNA here is from genome assembly GCF_003050925.1 of Pseudomonas sp. GV085. GTDB lineage: Bacteria > Pseudomonadota > Gammaproteobacteria > Pseudomonadales > Pseudomonadaceae > Aquipseudomonas. Next base: position 156,422 of record NZ_QAOV01000013.1, read on the forward strand.
CGTCACACACGATCAGGAAGAAGCCCTGACCATGTCTGACCGGATTTTCCTGATGAATCAGGGAAAGATCGTACAAAGCGGCGACGCCGAAACCCTCTACACCGCGCCCGTAGATGTATTCGCGGCCGGCTTCATCGGCAACTACAACCTGCTGGACGCCGACAGCGCTTCGAAGCTGTTGCAGCGACCGATCAGCAAGCGCATCGCCATCCGCCCGGAAGCCATCGAACTGAGCCTCAATGGCGAACTGGACGCGCAGGTGCGTAGCCACAGCCTGCTGGGCAACGTGATTCGCTACCGGATCGAAGCCCGGGGCGTAGAATTGGTTGTGGACGTTCTGAACCGCTCGGCGGCCGACCTGCATCCCGACGGTCAACGTCTGGCGCTTTCCATCGATCCGACGGCCCTGTGTGAGGTAGCCTGATGACTTTGCTGACGCTGAAGAGAGAACTGCACTGATGGCCCTGGCAATTTTTGATCTGGACGAAACCCTGATCCACGGCGACTGTGCCACCCTTTGGAGCGAACAGATGGGCCGCCTGGGCTGGGTCGATCCCGAATCGTTCATGCGGCAGAACAACGAGCTGATGGATGCCTACAGCCACGGCAAATTGCGCATGGAGGATTACATGGCCTTCAGCCTGGAGCCGATGATCGGCCGCACGCCGCAAGAGGTCGAGCATCTGGTTGGCCCATGGGTGGAAGACTTCATCGAACCGATCATCTTCAGCGATGCCACCAAAGCCATCGCCGCCCACCGCAAGGCCGGCGACCGGATTCTGGTGATATCCGCTTCGGGCACCCACCTGGTCGGCCCCATCGCCGAACGCCTGGGCATCGACGAGATCCTGGGCATCGAACTGGAAGTCGCCCACGGCGTTTACACCGGTCACACCGTTGGCACCCTGACCTACCGCGAAGGCAAGATCACCCGTTTGCTGGAATGGCTGGATGCGGAAGAGGAAAACCTCGAGGGCGCGAGCTTCTATTCCGACTCACGCAACGACCTGCCGTTGTTACTGAAAGTGGATTTTCCCCACGTGGTCAACCCCGATCCAGTGCTGCGCGAGCAGGCTGAAAAGGCTGGCTGGCCGATACATCTCTGGAAGTAACCGAAAAGATCGCAGCCTGCGGCAGCTCCTACATGGGAATGCAATCTCCTGTAGGAGCTGCCGCAGGCTGCGATCTTTTCAAAGCCAACCCGATATCAGCTCAAGCTTTCATCAATCACCAACACCACCTTCCCCGCCACGGTATTACTCGCCAGCTCGGTAAACGCTGCCTCGGCATCCTTGATCGGGAATGTCCTGGCCAGTTGCGGGCTCAACCGCCCTTCGGCGAACAACGGCCACACATGTTGACCGAGATCACTGAATAGATCCGCCTTGAACTGATCATCACGGCTGCGCAGGGTCGAGCCCAGCAACTGCACACGCTTGGCCAGCACCTGGGCCAGATCCAGCTTGGCCTCTCGGCCGCCCATCAGGCCGATCAACACCCAACGGCCATCCTGCGCGAGCAGCTTGAGGTTCAATGCCGCGTAATTACCACCCACCGGGTCGAGAATCACGTCGAACGGCCCCAGATCCCGCAGACTCTCCAGATCGCCATCGCGCACCACGCCGCCCTGGGCGCCCAGCGCTTCGCAGTACGCCAGTCGCTCGGCGGAGCCGACGCTGACCCAGCACGGGTTACCGAAGGCCTTGCACAGCTGAATAGCCGCTGAACCAATTCCACTTGCTCCGGCGTGCAGCAGAACTTTCTGACCCGGCTTGAGCGCAGCCAGTTGAAACAAATTCAGCCAGACCGTTGCATAGACTTCGGGCAGTGCTGCCGCTTCGACCAGTGACACTCCATCGGGAACCGGCAGCACGTGCCGCCCGTCGACAACCACTTCTTCGGCCATGCCGCCCCCGGCCAGCAAGGCGCAAACCCGATCACCAATCTGCCAGGAGGACCCGGCGCCCACCTCACTGATCACGCCCGAGCACTCTAGACCAAGCACTTGGCTGGCCCCTGGCGGCGGCGGATAAAGGCCGGCTTTCTGTAATAAATCGGCGCGATTGAGGCCCGCTGCCGACACTCGAATACGAACTTGTCCTACATCACATGCAGGACTCGGCTCATCAACCCATACCACTTGACCGTCAACGCCTTGCAATGCTTTCACAGTGCCTCCATAGTGAGTCTGGACTGAGCCCGAAGCTATAGCGTCGGGCTTTTTGCATTATGCGACCGGTTCCCAAAGATCCGGCGACTTCAAAGACGGCCTAATATGCGTTATCAATTGTCCCCGCGTCGAATCAGCATGAAGCATCTGTTCCCCAGCACTGCCCTCGCTTTATTCATCGGTATCGGCTTGCTGCCGATGTCGAGCAATACATTCGCAGCCAATAGCTGGGACAAGCTTCAACCCGATCGTGACGAAGTGATCGCCAGTCTGAACGTCGTGGAGTTGCTCAAACGCCACCACTACAGCAAGCCGCCACTCGATGACGCGCGCTCTGTGATCATCTACGACAGCTACCTCAAGCTGCTGGATCCGTCGCGCAGCTACTTCATGGCCAGCGACATTGCCGAATTCGACAAGTGGAAGACGCAGTTCGACGACTTCCTCAAGAGTGGCGACCTGAACGCAGGGTTCACCATCTACAAGCGCTACCTGGACCGCGTAAAGGCGCGTCTGGACTTCGCCCTTGCCGAGCTGGGCAAAGGCGTCGACAAGATCGACTTCACCACCAAGGAAACCTTGCTGATCGACCGCAAGGACGCCCCTTGGCTCAAATCCACCGCAGAACTCGACGACCTGTGGCGCAAACGCGTCAAGGATGAAGTGCTGCGGATGAAGATCGCCGGCAAAGAGCCCAAGCAGATCCAGGAAACCCTGACCAAGCGCTACAAGAACCAGTTGGCACGCCTGGACCAGACCCGCGCGGAAGACATCTTCCAGGCGTACATCAATACCTTCGCCATGTCCTACGACCCGCACACCAATTATCTGTCGCCGGATAACGCGGAGAACTTCGACATCAACATGAGCCTGTCCCTCGAGGGCATCGGCGCCGTGTTGCAGAGCGATAACGACCAGGTGAAAGTCGTACGCCTGGTGCCGGCAGGTCCGGCGGACAAGACCAAGCAGGTTGCACCGGCCGACAAGATCATCGGCGTTGCCCAGGGCAACAAGGAGATGGTCGACGTGGTGGGCTGGCGCCTGGACGAAGTGGTCAAGCTGATCCGTGGTCCGAAAGGCACCATTGTGCGCCTGGAAGTCATCCCGGCCAGCAATGCGCCGAACGACCAGACCACCAAGATCGTGCCGATCACCCGTGAAGCGGTGAAGCTCGAAGATCAGGCCGTGAAGAAATCGGTCTTGAATCTGAAGCAGGACGGCAAGGACTACAAGCTCGGCATCATCGAAATCCCGGCGTTCTATCTGGACTTCAAGGCCTTCCGTGCCGGCGACCCGGACTACAAGAGCACCACCCGCGACGTCAAGAAACTGCTGACCGAGTTGCAGAAAGAGAAAGTCGACGGCGTGGTCATCGACCTGCGTAACAACGGCGGCGGTTCCTTGCAAGAGGCCACCGAGCTGACCAGTCTGTTCATCGATAAAGGCCCGACCGTGCTCGTGCGTAACGCCGATGGCCGCGTCGATGTCCTGGAAGATGAAAACCCGGGCGCATTCTACAAAGGCCCGATGGCATTGCTGGTCAACCGCTTGTCCGCCTCGGCATCGGAGATTTTTGCCGGCGCCATGCAGGACTACCACCGCGCACTGATCATCGGTGGCCAGACCTTCGGCAAAGGCACCGTGCAGACCATTCAGCCGCTCAACCATGGCGAACTGAAACTGACCCTGGCCAAGTTCTACCGGGTTTCCGGGCAGAGCACCCAGCATCAGGGCGTCTTGCCGGACATCGATTACCCGTCGATCATCGACACCAAGGAAATCGGTGAAAGCGCCCTGCCGGAAGCCATGCCATGGGACACCATCAAGGCCGCCATCAAGCCTGCGCTGGATCCGTTCAAGCCGTACATTTCGCAGCTCAAGTCCGAACATGACGTGCGTACGGCCAAGGATGCAGAGTTCGTGTTCATCCGCGACAAGCTGGCCCTGGCGCAGAAACTGATGTTGGAAAAAACCGTCAGCCTCAATGAAGCCGAGCGTCGTGCCCAGCACGCCGACATCGAAGCCAAACAGCTGACCATGGAAAACATCCGTCGCAAGGCCAAGGGCGAAGAACCACTCAAAGAGCTGAAGAAAGAAGACGAGGACGTTATTGCGGCCGAAGCTGACAAGACCAAACCGGAAGACGATGCCTACCTCAGCGAAACCGGGCGGATTCTGCTGGATTACCTGAAACTCAACACGGCAGTGGCCAAGCACTGAGTTTTTACATACAGCTGATGGCAATTTAATGTTAACGCCCCCGAAGCGTCATCAAACAGTCATCGTTCTGTCGTGAAATAAAGGACCGGGCGTGCTCTTTACCAAGGGCACGCCCGGTCCTTTTTTTATCGCCAGAGATCGCCATGACCACAACCGAACAGCTGAGTGCATTGAGCTCGATCCTGACTCAAAGCGGTTTGCACAGCCTGTTCCAGCCGATCATCAGCCTCTCTGAACGGCGCATTCTCGGCTACGAAGCCCTCAGTCGCGGCCCGTCCAACAATCCTCTGCACTCCCCTGTCGCCCTGTTCGCCGTCGCCCGTCAGGCCGGACGTCTGAGCGAGCTGGAAATTGCCTGCCGCGAGAGCGCTTGCCGACGCTTCAATGAACAGCAATTGCCTGGCTTGTTGTTCCTTAACGTATCCCCGGAATCCCTGCTTGAAGCGGCCCATCAACCGGGGCGCACCTTGCAACTGCTGCAAGACTTCGGCATCCCTGCGAGCCAGGTGGTCATCGAGTTGACTGAACAAACGCCAACGGATGATTTCCAGCTGCTGCAAACCGCCCTGCATCACTATCGGGCGATGGGGTTTTCGATTGCGCTGGATGATCTGGGGGCGGGCTATTCGAGTTTGAGGTTGTGGTCCGAGCTGCGGCCGGATTACGTGAAAATTGACCGGCACTTCATTGATGGCATTCATCAGGATGCGCTCAAGCGTGAATTCGTCGGCTCGATCCTGCAAATCGCCAAGGCCTCGCGGGCGCAAGTCATCGCCGAAGGTATCGAACTGCCGGAAGAGCTCACGGTGCTGACCGAAATGGGCGTGGACCTGGTGCAGGGTTACCTGCTCTGCCGCCCCCAGGAACACCCACCGCGGGATGCCCGGGCAATGATGCCCCGACAGGACAGCATCGCCGTTGTACTGAGCGAAGACGGCAGTGACCTCAGCGCCCTGCTCAACGAGCAACCCGCGGTGAACCGCGACACCCCCACCGCCACGGTGCTCGAAACCTTTCGCCGCCAGGCCAACCTGAACTCGCTGGCGGTCCTGAATGAACAGAGTCAGCCCTGCGGCATTGTTCATCGTCATTCGCTCTCCGACGTCCTGCTCAAGCCCTTTGCCACCGACCTGTTCGCCCGCAAACCGATCAGCCGCTTGATGAGCGATGACTTCCTCGCCGTCGAGCTGAGTCAGTCACTGCAACAGGTCAGTCGCCTGATCACCAGCCGTGCCCGCCAGCGCATCGAAGAAGATTTCATCATCACGCTCAATGGCGGCTATCTCGGGCTTGGCCGGGTGATTGACGTGCTCAAGTTGATTACCGAACTGAAGATCCAGCAGGCCCGCTACGCCAACCCGCTGACCTTGCTGCCGGGCAACGTGCCGATCCAGCAATGCCTGACACGGCTGCTGCAACAGCAACGGGAATCGGTGATCTGCTACGTGGACATCGACAGTTTCAAGCCTTTCAACGACATCTACGGCTACGGCCGCGGCGACGAAGTCTTGCTGTGCCTGGCGCAATGCCTGAACGACCGCGTCGACCCGGCTCGCGACTTTGTCGGCCACATCGGCGGTGATGACTTCCTGCTGGTGCTCGGCCCGCAAGACTGGCGCAAACGTTTGAACCAGTTGCTCGACGACTTCCAGAGCCAGTGCCGGCGCTTCTACCGCAGCGAACACCTGGAAGCCGGCTGCTTCATCGCACCGAATCGCCAGGGCCAGCGCCAGGAGTTTGCGCTGTTGTCGCTGTCGATCGGGGTGGTGCATCTGCATCCACAGGCTTGTGAACAACTCGATGCGAGCCAGTTGGCCGAGATGGCATCACAGGCCAAGCACCATGCGAAGAGTGTGCAAGGGTATAGCGTGCATGTGATTGATAGCCTGGCGGCACCGGAGCCCAAAGCGGTTTGGCTGACGGGGCAGCGCTGACTGATCTGACGCCCCCCCCTGTAGGAGCTGGCTTGTCAGCGAAGACGCCAGATCAAACAACCTGAATCTCGATTTGATCCCCACCTATATCCTTCAAGAAGGCCTGGACCGCAACCGTCGCCCGGTCACGTCGAGCACATCACAACTATCACCCGGCAGCCTTGGGGTTATAGGTCAGTCTCGCGAGACGCCAGCTCTTGCAACTTGATCGCCGCCAACGGATGCCCGGCCTTCGCTGCAATCTCCCAGAACCGCACTGCTTCAACCGGGTCCGGAGCCTTGCTCGCCGTCCCGGCCAGGCTGATCACGCCCACTTGATACGCCGCCTTGCCATCGCCCGCCAACGCCGCCAGGCGCAACAAACGCACGCCCTCCTCACGAGCACCGAGGCCGACGCCGCGAAACGTCAGGATGTGCCCATAGAAGCTCTGGGCGCCGACATCGCCCAGGTTGGCCATGCGTGCGAACTGACCTTCGAGCCAGCGCCAGCCACGTGGCTGACGGACAAACCATGGCCAGTGAAACAATCGGCGCGCGAGCCAGTAACCGGCCCGTGCCTTGAGTTGTAAAAACACTCAGGCCTCAGCCGATTCCGGGTATTCGTACTCGAACACCCGCACCACTTCCGAAGCATGCCAGGACGCGGCGGCAACGCCGTCCGACGGCCCGGAAAAACGTCCGAGACGCTCGACACACTCAAAGAATCCGGTGCGCGGCAAGCGGCTGGCGCCCTGACTGATCACCAGTGAACTGCGCAATGGCTGCTCCGCCCTGGCGTCCAGCGCCGCCAGATGCTCAAGGGCCGCTGTCAGGGTTTGCATGGCCGGAGTCGGCAACTGCAAACGTTCCAGTAATGCCCGATAAGTCAGGAGATGGCGCTGACGACGCGCCTGATCCAGTTCGCCCAGCAATCCGTCCCAATGTTGACGACTGATGCGTACGCTCACGATTCATCCCTCCACCCCGGCACCGTCAACTCCCAAGCCAGGCTGCGCCGAATCGCGGCGTCGGGCAGACGCTCGCCACTTTCGATCATGGCCAGGTAAGACGGGCTGATGCCTACCGTGCGGGCCAGCGCCTCGATGGCGATGCCCTTTCCTTCGCGCAAACTGCGTAGTTGATCCAGACCCGGAAGAATCGCGTCTGGTGTTGCCGCCCGAAGCTTCGTGGCCTCAGGCGACGCTTGCTCCTTGATGCCTGCTGCTTTCAGTAACGCCTGATACTGAGCCCATGGCAGAACCGCATATTCGGGCTCGCCTTCGCGTGTAATTATCTGAATATCCATGACTACCCCGTAGGACAACAACACTTAGCGAGTCAGCACTTTTCCCTAGAAGTGTAATCCTAACAGCGGCCAAGGTCGCGGGGGGCATCAATCTGTGAACAGGTCGCAATCGACTCAGTGTTTTTTCGGACCTTGAAGTTGCAGTTGCTCGGGGGTATCAGGCAGGCGCTCAACCACCGCGAGTTTCTCCGGCACCTGCCGTTTGCGCCAGGCGCGAAAGGCATTGAGTTCGTCGTCGAGCACTTTCATAAGCCACGCCAATACCGCGATGTCATCGAGCATGCCGAACACCGGAATGAAATCCGGGATCGCATCCACCGGGCTGAGGAAGTACATCAGGCCCGCGACGACCGAAACCAGCGCCCTGGGGCTGATGGCGCGATATTCACCACGCCAGTAGGCCAGGCAGAGTGCCTGCAACAGCTTCAAGTCATCCTTGAGTTTGCCTAGTCGGTTGCCCTGGCTCGCGCCCTTGCTGGCGACTGCGAACAACAGGGTCGGCAATCGGCCGCGTGCCAGCAGACGTCCGGCCAGCGGCAGGAAACGAGCAAAATTCCAGGGTGCTTTCATGATTCCTCCCGTTGAAATGTTATCCACACAAATTGTGGATAACCTTGTGAACAGAGCTGCTTTTCAGCGCTGCAAGCCCCGTTTTACAAGGCCTGCGTTCAGATCGGGCGTTTTTTACCCATCAAAAAAAACCTATAATTTCATTGACTTGGCGGACTTGTACGGCTAACGCCAACGTCTACTATGCCTGAGACTCCGGCCTGGAGCGTCTGTTCGTTTTGTTTACCTGTGCCAAACGCCAGATGCAACAACGCCCCGCATGAGCGAGGCGTTGTTATCGAAGCAGGCGCCGATTACTTGGCTGCGTCGTCTGCTTTTGCCGGATCCTTGATGGCCAGCAGTTCCAGGTCGAATACCAGCACCGAGTTGGCCGGAATCGCCGGGCTCGGGCTTTGAGCGCCGTAAGCCAGATCAGCAGGGATGTACAGTTTGTACTTCTCGCCAACGTGCATCAGTTGCAGGCCTTCGACCCAACCCGGGATCACACCGCTGACCGGCAGATCGATCGGGCTGCCGCGCTCGACGGAACTGTCGAATACGGTGCCATTGGTCAGCTTGCCGGTGTAGTGAACGGTCACTACGTCAGTCGGCTTTGGCTGAGGGCCATCGGCTTTCTGCACGACTTCGTACTGCAAGCCCGAAGCGGTGGTGGTCACGCCGGCTTTCTTGGCGTTTTCTTCGAGGAATTTCTTGCCGGCAGCGGCCGACTCTTCACTCATCTTGGCCATGCGTTCTTCGGCACGCTTTTGCAGCGCGGCGAACGCCTCAACCAGTTCTTCGTCCTTGAGCTTCTGCTCTTTCTTGCCGACGGCGTCTTCGATGCCCTGGGCTACAGCTTTGGAATCCAGGTCATCCATGCCTTCCTGAGCCAGGCTCTTGCCCATGTTCAGTCCAATGCCGTAGGAAGCTTTTTGCGCCGGAGTTTTCAGCTCTACGCTGGTCTGCGAATCACAACCCGCGAGTACCAGGCCAACCAGGGCCACCGCCGCCGCCAACCGATGCTGTTTCATGCTATTTCCTTGTTCATGCGCCTAAAGGGCAATCGAGTAAAGCCGCGAGCTTATCAGGCCGCCACGACCAATGGCTACCGGCATGAGAGCCGGAAACAATTGATAAGTTCAGGTGTTTAAACGCAATTCACAATTCGGCTGATGAAGCTTCTTTCATCTTGTTCCGACGCAGACTGATTCTTGAACCCACAACATCTGGCGTAATGGCCTCTTGCCCCACCTTGGGTACTCGGGCATAACGACATGATCATTCGACAAGGACGTTTATCTTGCGCCTCTTCTTTCGCTTACTGGTTCTCATCGCAGTACTGCTTGGGCTGGTCTTGGCCGTGGTTCTTTACTACGTCGCCAACCCGAAATTGCCGGCCTGGTCGCCTCCGCAACAAGTTCATTACCTGGAGCAATGGAGCGCCGCCGACCGAGAGACTTATTACTTCACACCCCAGGGCACTCAGGTCAAAGGCCTGCGCTATGACTGGTTCACCGCCCTCGAACTGCCCTTCTCGCAGCAACGCTTCGCCGCCCCCGAATACCTCGCCCGCTTCGGTTTTCTGGTGGACCCCGGCCAGAAGCCGACACTGAACAACCCCGGCAACCTCCCGGCAGGCTTTACCCGGCACCAGAATACGGGGAGCCCGGATGTGTTTCTGGATGTCACCTGCGCGGCCTGCCACACCGGTGAACTGCGCTTCAAGGGCCAAGCCGTGCGTATCGACGGCGGCTCGGCGCAGCACGTCCTGCCGTCCAGTGTTCCTACACTCAAAGGGGGCAGTTTCGGACAGGCACTGGTGGCCAGCCTGGCCTCGACTTACTACAACCCGTGGAAGTTCGAACGTTTCGCACGCAACGTGCTGGGCCAGGACTACGACGCCCGCCATCAACAGTTGCGCAAAGAATTCAAATCCTCACTGGATACGTTCCTCAAGGTGGCCTGGAACGACACCCATCGCGGGCTCTATCCGACCGAGGAAGGCCCGGGGCGCACAGACGCCTTCGGGCGCATCGCCAACGCCAGCTTCGGTGATGCGATCTCCCCCGACAATTACCGCGTGGCCAATGCCCCCGTTGACTATCCGCAGCTGTGGGACATGTGGACGTTCGAATGGGTGCAGTGGAACGGTTCGGCGAAACAACCGATGGCGCGCAACATCGGCGAAGCGTTGGGTGTCGGCGCCACGCTGAACTTCTTCGACAAGAACGACCAGCCACTGATGGGCGATGCCCGCTACCCCTCCAGCGTCCGTGTGCGCGACCTGCACCTGATCGAAGAAACCCTGCGACGACTCAAGCCTCCAGCCTGGCCGGAAGATCTGTTGGGCGCGATCGACAAACCTCTGGCAGCAAGGGGGCGCGCCTTGTTCGCCGAAAACTGCGCGGGTTGTCACGTACCGCACACCACCCAGGGCGACGGGCGATACGTTCAGCACCTGAAAATGATCCCCGTGGAATACATTGGCACAGACCCCGGCGCAGCCAACAACATCGCCGACCACCGCTTCGACCTGACTGCGCTGCAATGGAAGCAGGCGGAGCTGGAAAAACTTGATGTGGAGCCAAAACCCACCGAACCAATGGACCTGAGCAAAATGTCCGTGGCCAAGGGGCTGGCCTATGTCACCGCCTATGTCCAGGACCGTGCGTATCAAGACGCCAATGTCGGCCCTGCCGAGCGTGCTGAAATGGATGGTTTCGGCCTGCCGATCGGCGTGCGCGAATTGCGTTCGTACAAGGCCAGGCCATTGGCGGGCGTATGGGCGACAGCGCCGTTCCTGCACAACGGTTCGGTGCCGAGCATTTATCAATTGCTGTCGCCTCAGGATGAGCGTGCGACCACGTTCTACAAAGGCACTTTCGAATTCGACCCACAGCATCTGGGATATCGCACCGAAGCCTTCAACAACGCTTTTCTGTTCGACACGCAAATCACCGGCAACCACAACAGCGGTCATGAATTCCGTGCCGGCAAACTCGGCAATGGCGTGATCGGCCGCGGGTTGCAGCCGCAAGAACGCTGGGCACTGCTGGAATACCTGAAAGTGTTGGGCGGCCCGCTGGAGGCGCAATTGCCATGATCACAGCCTCAGTCAAAAGGACTTTCCCATGCTGATAACTCTCTGGCTGCGCCTGGGCGCCTTCCTTGCCAAGCTGTTGCTGTGGTTGCTGGGTCTCGGCGTGCTGGGCTGGGCTCTGGCCAGCGCCTGGTTTGCCTGGCAGCATCGCGGGCCGGTCTCGGCGCAGGAGTTGATTGCGGACGGCGAAGCCGCGATGACCCAGGACATCATCCAGACCGCCGTGCGCATCGTCGATCAGCACCGCGAAAGCACCCGCTACCTGCGCGATGCCCACGCCAAGGCCCACGGCTGCGTGAAGGCCGAGGTTCAGGTGCTGCCGGAACTGCCAGGCGAGCTGCGTCAGGGCGTGTTCAGCGAACCGGGAAAAACCTGGCAAGCGACGATGCGCCTGTCCAACGGCAATGCCTACCCGCAGTTCGACAGCATCCGCGACGCCCGGGGCATGGCGATCAAACTGTTCGATGTTCCAGGCAAACAACTGTTGAGCGATCAGCAGGGGCGAGGCGAACAGGACTTTGTAATGTTCAGCCACCCGAACTTCTTTGTCAGTAATGTCGCCGAATACCGTCAGAACGTCGCCGCCCAGGCCGACGGTAAAAAGATGATGGCCTTCTTCCCCGGCCGGGATCCACGCACCTGGCAGGTTCGCCACCTGTTTATCGCCCTGGCGACGCTGTCCCCAGCCCCGCCAAGCCCAACCCGGACGACATACTTTTCGGTTTCGCCCTACAAATTCGGTGAAGCCAATGCGAAGTTCCGGGTTGCACCCGATCCGGACAATTGCCCGGCCTACAGCCTGCCGGAACAGAATCGCAAGCTGCCGAACTTTCTGCGCAATGCGCTGAATCAACAGTTGTCGACTGATCGGGTGCCCGCTTGTTTTGTCTTGCAAATCCAGCGACAGGACGCCAACAAGTACATGCCGATCGAAGACACCAGCATTGAGTGGCGCGAAAGCGATGCACCCTTCGAGACCGTGGCGCGAATCAAAGTGCCAGCGCAGGACTTCGATACACCGGCGCTGAACCTGCAATGCGACAACCAGTCGTTCAATCCCTGGTTCGGCGCTGAAGCACACCGTCCCATCGGCGGGATCAATCGCCTGCGCAAGGCCGTGTATGAAGCCGTCAGCGACTACCGACACAGGCGCAACACCGGACTGTAGGTGTAGGAGCGAGCTTGCTCGCGAAAAACCCACGTGCGCCGCTGGCTATCTGAATTTACGCGTTATCGTTCACGACCTTCGCGAGCTAGCTCGCTCCTGCAGAGCGCGAGGAAAGCCAAACCCCAGACAGCAAAAAGCCCGCACAAGGCGGGCTTTCTGTGGTGACCTGGCGTTCAGTGTTCCAGGTTACCGAATATGGCGCAGCGGACGGGACTCGAACCCGCGACCCCCGGCGTGACAGGCCGGTATTCTAACCGACTGAACTACCGCTGCGCGTAGCGTTGAAAGTGGTGGGTGATGACGGGATCGAACCGCCGACATTCTGCTTGTAAGGCAGACGCTCTCCCAGCTGAGCTAATCACCCTTTACCTTCGTTGCGGGACACATTATGCCACAGGTTTTTATAAAGTGTTGATTTATTTGAAGTTTTTTTCAAAAAAATCTAAAAACCGGTGAAACGATGCAACCCACAGGAACAACAGTGAAACTTGAGGCAGAAAAAAACCCGCCTAAGCGGGCTTTTCCGTGGTGACCTGGCGTTCAGTGTTCCAGGTTACCGAATATGGCGCAGCGGACGGGACTCGAACCCGCGACCCCCGGCGTGACAGGCCGGTATTCTAACCGACTGAACTACCGCTGCGCGTAACACTTGAAACGAATGGTGGGTGATGACGGGATCGAACCGCCGACATTCTGCTTGTAAGGCAGACGCTCTCCCAGCTGAGCTAATCACCCTTCGCTTCGGTGTGGCGCGCATTCTACGGAGCGACCCAACCTCTGGCAAGCACTTTTTAAAATAATTTTCTCAGGCCTTCCAAAGGCTTAGAGAAAGGTTGGCCTATGGCACGGCGAAGACAATAATGCCCGCCTTTGTATAAAGGAGAGACTCACCCCATGTGGTTCAAAAACCTGCTTATCTATCGCCTGACCCAAGATCTGCCTGTTGATGCCGAGGCGTTGGAAACTGCACTGGCCACCAAACTGGCGCGCCCATGTGCAAGCCAGGAGTTGACCACCTACGGTTTCGTTGCGCCATTCGGCAAAGGCGAAGATGCGCCGCTGGTGCATGTCAGCGGTGACTTCCTGCTGGTGTCCGCGCGCAAGGAAGAACGTATATTGCCGGGCAGCGTCGTGCGTGACGCGGTCAAGGAAAAGGTCGAAGAGATCGAAGCCGAGCAAATGCGCAAGGTCTATAAGAAGGAACGCGATCAGATCAAGGATGAAATCATCCAGGCCTTCCTGCCTCGCGCCTTTATCCGCCGCTCGTCGACCTTCGCCGCCATCGCGCCGAAACAGGGCCTGATCCTGGTCAACTCGGCCAGCCCGAAACGCGCCGAAGACTTGCTGTCGACCTTGCGCGAAGTGATCGGTACCCTACCGGTGCGTCCGCTGACCGTGAAAATGTCCCCGACCGCGACCATGACCGAGTGGGTCACCACGCAGAAAGCCGCAGACGACTTCTTTGTGCTGGACGAGTGCGAACTGCGCGACACCCACGAAGACGGCGGCATTGTGCGTTGCAAGCGCCAGGACCTGACCAGCGAAGAAATCCAGTTGCACCTGAGCACCGGCAAAGTGGTCACTCAGTTGTCCCTGGCCTGGCAGGACAAACTGTCGTTCGTCCTTGACGACAAAATGGTGGTCAAGCGCCTGAAATTCGAAGACTTGCTGCAAGACCAGGCGGAACAGGACGGCGGCGACGAAGCCCTGGGCCAACTGGACGCCAGCTTCACCCTGATGATGCTGACCTTCGGCGATTTCCTGCCGGCGCTGGTTGAAGCGCTGGGCGGCGAAGAGACTCCGCAAGGCATCTAAAGCCTTGTGATCTCTCCTGTAGGAGCGAGCTTGCTCGCGATGGAGTGTCAGTAGCCCCTCTTTGTCTGACACACCATCGCGAGCAAGCTCGCTCCTACAGGGGTTTTGTAGCGTCGCTTAAAATAAGGATCAAGCCATGCGCGCACTGGCTGCATTGAGTCGTTTTGTCGGCAACACTTTCGCTTACTGGGTACTGATTTTCGCTGTCGTGGCGTTTCTGCAGCCGGCGTGGTTCCTCGGCCTCAAAGGCGCCATCGTGCCCTTGTTGGGGCTGGTGATGTTCGGCATGGGCCTGACCCTCAAACTCGAAGACTTCGCCGAAGTCGCTCGCCATCCATGGCGCGTGGCCCTGGGCGTGGTTGCACATTTCGTGATCATGCCGGGCGTGGCGTGGTTGCTCTGCCAGGTGTTCCACTTGCCACCGGAAATCGCCGTCGGTGTGATTCTGGTCGGCTGCTGCCCGAGCGGCACCTCGTCGAACGTGATGACCTGGCTGGCCCGCGGCGACCTGGCGCTGTCGGTGGCCATCGCCGCCGTCACCACCCTCCTCGCCCCGCTGCTGACCCCAGCCCTGATCTGGCTGCTGGCCTCGGCCTGGTTGCCGGTGTCGTTCATGGAGTTGTTCTGGTCGATCTTGCAAGTGGTGCTGCTGCCGATCGTGCTGGGCGTGGTTGCCCAACGGGTGCTCGGCGACAAGGTTCGGCATGCCGTGGACGTGTTGCCGCTGGTGTCGGTTGTGAGCATCGTGATCATCGTCACGGCGGTGGTGGCCGCCAGCCAGGCGAAGATTGCCGAGTCCGGCTTGCTGATCATGGCCGTGGTCATGCTGCACAACAGCTTTGGCTACCTGCTGGGTTACTTCACCGGGCGCCTGTTCAAGTTGCCCCTAGCCCAGCGCAAGTCCCTGGCCCTGGAAGTCGGCATGCAGAACTCCGGATTGGGCGCGGCCCTGGCCAGCGCGCACTTCTCGCCACTGGCGGCAGTGCCCAGCGCATTGTTCAGCGTCTGGCACAACATTTCCGGGGCATTGCTCTCCACGTATTTGCGCCGCATGAGTGAAAAGCAGGATCGGGAAATGGCTGCACAGCAGGCGACTGACTGATTCAAAAACTTGATCCCCGGGTTAATGCTGGGCACTCTATTGCCCATCGCGAGGACGACCTCGCGGCTCGATCGAGTCATTAATCAGGGGACGACCCCGTCAGACGATGGAGGTCTTCATGTCCTGGATCATTCTGTTTTTCGCCGGCCTGTTCGAAGTCGGCTGGGCCGTCGGCCTCAAGTACACCGACGGTTTCACCCGCCCGCTCCCCACTGTGTTGACCGTTGCGGCCATGGCTATCAGCCTTGGCTTGCTCGGCCTTGCAATGAAGGAATTGCCGCTGGGTACGGCCTATGCGATCTGGACCGGGGTCGGCGCCGTGGGCACGGTGATCGCCGGGATCATCCTGTTTGGCGAGTCCATGGCACTGGTGCGGTTGGCGAGTGTGGCGTTGATCATTTCCGGGTTGGTTGGCCTGAAGGTCAGCGCTTAAGCCACTACCGCCAATCGCGAGCAGGCTCACTCCTACAAGGTTTTATGGTGTGTCGGAGATTTTCACCACACCCACGATCCCTGTAGGAGTGAGCCTGCTCGCGATGAGGCCCGCTCAAACAACCGTTATCTGACAGCCCCGCGCAACTCCCCAACCAACGCCTGCAACTTCGCCGGCTCCGCCACTTCAACCGCCACCGCCGGCCCTGCCACCAATGTCACACGCGACCACAGGCGATGAAACAGTCCCTTGCCCGGATCGCGGCTGAAGAAACTCCCCCACAACCCCCGCAAGGCCAGCGGAATCACCGGCACCGGCGTCTCTTCGAGAATCCGCGTCAGCCCGCCTTTGAACTCATTCATTTCGCCATCGGCGGTCAATTTACCCTCGGGGAAGATGCACACCAGTTCACCGTCCTTCAGATACCGGGCAATGCGCGTGAAGGCCTTTTCGTAGATCTGGATGTCTTCATGACGCCCTGCGATAGGAATCGTCCCCGCAGTACGGAAGATGAAGTTCAGCACCGGCAGGTTGTAGATCTTGTAATACATCACAAAGCGAATCGGCCGGCGCACCGAGCCGCCAATCAGCAAGGCATCGACGAATGACACGTGATTGCACACCAGCAATGCTGCGCCTTCATCGGGAATCAGATCCAGATTGCGGTGCTCGACGCGGTACATGGAATGGCTGAGCAGCCAGATCATGAAGCGCATGGTGAACTCGGGGACGATCTTGAAGATGTAGGCGTTGACGCCGATGTTCAGCAACGACACCACCAGGAACAGCTGCGGGATCGACAGTTTGGCCACGCTCAACAAGACGATCGAGACAATCGCCGACACCACCATGAACAACGCATTGAGGATGTTATTGGCGGCAATCACCCGCGCCCGTTCGTTTTCCGCTGTACGTGACTGGATCAGTGCGTAAAGCGGCACGATGTAGAAACCACCGAAAACGCCCAGGCCGAGGATGTCGAGCAGTACCAGCCAGGCGTGGCCGAAACCGAGGATTTCGATCCAGCCATGGCCGGCGGCGCTGTCCGGTATTGAGCCGGAATGCCACCACAGCAACAGACCGAAAACGGTCAGGCCGAACGATCCGAACGGCACCAGCCCAATTTCGACTTTACGCCCGGACAATTTCTCACACAGCATCGACCCCAACGCGATGCCGACCGAGAACACCGTCAGAATCAGCGTCACCACGGTTTCGTCGCCGTGCATCCACTCCTTGGCATAGGCCGGGATCTGCGTCAGATAAATCGCCCCGACAAACCAGAACCACGAGTTGCCGACAATCGAGCGTGATACCGCCGGCGTTTGCCCAAGGCCCAGTTTCAACGTGGCCCAGGACTGGCTGAAAATGTTCCAGTTCAGACGCATTTGTGGCGTGGCGGCCGCCGCCCGGGGAATGCTGCGACTGGCCAGGTAGCCGAGCACGGCAATGCTGATGATCGCCGTGGACACTACCGGTGCGTAATGCGCCGAAGACATCATGACCCCAGCGCCAATGGTGCCGGCAAGGATCGCCAGGAAGGTGCCCATTTCCACCAGGCCGTTGCCGCCCACCAGCTCATCTTCATGCAGGGCTTGCGGCAGAATCGAGTACTTCACCGGCCCGAACAGCGCCGAGTGGGTGCCCATGGCGAACAGCGCCACCAGCATCAACGACAGGTGATCGAACATGAAGCCAACGGCGCCGACCGCCATGATGGCGATTTCCCCAAGCTTGATCAGGCGGATCAACGCGTCCTTGGCGAACTTTTCCCCGAATTGCCCGGCCAGGGCCGAGAACAGGAAAAACGGCAGGATAAACAGCAGCGCACACAGATTGACCCAGATCGAGCGGTCACCTTCGATGGCCAGCTTGTACAAAATGGCCAGGATCAGCGACTGCTTGAACACGTTGTCGTTGAACGCCCCGAGGGACTGGGTGATGAAGAACGGCAGGAAGCGCCGGGTGCGCAGCAAGGTGAACTGTGAGGGGTGACTCATCTTCCATGTGTCCCTGATGTTAGGTAGCGAGTGGCCTGGATACTGTAATTGGAGTATCGAACGTCGATCCAGGCCACACATTACCTAATCTTTGCCGGTTATTTCTTCAATCCGGCAATGCACGGCGAGACAAACAGCTCCCCGCGCCAGGCGCCCAGCACCGTGCGCTTGCCGACGATCAGCCACATCACCGCCAGCAACGCCACCAACACGCAGCCAAACACACTGAAGAACATCAGGTTCAAGGTACTGGCCAGTTTCAACGTCGCCAGAGAATAGACGCCCAACGGGAAGGTGAAGCCCCACCAGCCAAGATTGAACGGAATGCCGGCACGCAGGTAGCGCACAGTGATCAGTAGCGCCATCAGCATCCACCACAGGCCGAAGCCCCACAGGGTGATGCCGGCCACCAGACCCAGTCCCGCAGCAATCTCACCGACTCCCGGCATACCGTTGGCCGCGAAAATCAGCGGTGCATCACCGCCCAGTACCAGCATGCCCAGCGCACCGGTGCCGATCGGGCCAAGGGCCAGCCAGCTCGAGGCGGCCATGTTTTCGTGGGGCAGTTTGTGCAGGGCCATGCGCAGCAACAGAATGGTCAGGATGCTGAAGGCCACCGGCAGGGAAAAGGCCCAGAGCACGTAGCTGGTCACCAGCACCACCAGTTGCGAATGCGCGTCGGCCAGATGCGGCGCCAACAGGCCCCCACTGGCGGCCGCCACTTCTGCCGCGACCACCGGCAACAACCAGACAGCGGTCATCTGGTCGATGCTGTGCTCCTGACGAGTGAACATCATGTAGGGAATCAGCACCCCGCAGGCCAGCGACATCGCCACATCCAGCCACCACAGCACCTCGGCGAGGTGAATCACCCCATCGCCCCAGCGCGGCAGGCCAAACACCAGGAAGCCATTGATGATGGTTGCCAGGCCCATGGGGATGGTGCCGAAAAACATCGAAACCGTGGAGTGGCCGAAGATCCGTCGTGCTTCGTCAAAAAACAGCACCCAACGCGCCGTGTATACCGCCGTAAACAGCAGAAACAGGGCGATATTGAACAGCCAGAGAGCTTCGGCAAAGGCGTGCAAGGCAGGCATGGCGACCGGCAATTGCGCCAACGCCAATGCCAGCACCCCGGTGCCCATGGTGGCCGCGAACCAGTTGGGGGTGAACTGGCGAATCACCTCGCGGGGATGCTGCAGGTGACTGAAAGGTTTGATACCGGGCTTGATGCTATTGGCGCATGTCATGGCGAACTCCTGTCCTCTTGTGAGGTAGAGCCCATGCTAGATCTGAATCGAATATCTATATAACGGGTAATATCTCTATATCTTATCGATATTGCTTATATAGCTTCAGCCACGACCCTTCGAGCGAGCTGAGTGGGTGCCAAGGCTAACTCAATTTTACCGGTTGGCCTCGCAGACCCTGGCCGAACGTGATCGCAGTAAACCCACCATTGCACTAAGGGCCAGCACCATCAGCACGGCACCATAACCATCGGTGGTTGCCACCAGACCAAAGGTCCGCGCCAGGTTCCCGGCCAGCAGCGCCGGCAGGCAGAACGCCAGATAACTCAGCACGTAATACGCCGACATCAACCCGGCGCGCTCATGGGGCAAGGCCAGTGGCACCAGACTGCGCACCGCCCCGAGGAAACCGGCGCCGAAGCCACAACCGGCGACCAGCGTGCCGAGGAAAAACAGCGGCAAACTGGCACTGTGCACGCCCAGTAGAATCAGGGCGACTCCCGCCGGCAACGAACTGGCGCCCAGTTGCAGCGCCTTGGTCGCCGCCTGATTGCGCAAGGTGTAAATCATCAGGGCACCGGTCACCGTCAATGCGGCGACGGTCGCCCCGCCAATCAGGTTCGAGGTCGAACCCGTCGCCGTGCGCACCAATGAAGGTGCCAGCGACGCGTAAAAACCGCCGAGCGCCCAAGTCGCCGTGTTGAGCGGCAACACCCGCCATAACGTCGCGCGCGCCTGGACCGGCACATGCAGGGTGGGCCGCAATGATGCCCAAGCCCCGGACTGGCGCGTGACGCTCTCCGGCAAACGCCAGACAAAGACGGCCTGCATCGCGAACAGAGCAAGTAGCAGCCAATAGGTCAGGTGCAACGGCGCCGGCGCAAACTCGGCCAGCAAACCGCAGCCCATTCCCCCCAGAGCCATGCCGAGCAAGGGCGCGACACTATTGACCAGCGGGCCTTGCTGGCGATCGGTGTCCAGCAAGGTTGCACTCAACACGGCAGTCGCCATGCCGGTGGCAAACCCTTGCAGGACCCGGGCACTGATCAGCCACGGGACACTGTCGGCGTATATAAACAGCAACATCGCCAGGATGTTCAGCAGCACCGCCGTAAAAATCACCGGCTTGCGCCCCAGGTAATCCGACAGCGAGCCGACCGTCAGCAACGCTGCCAACAGGCTGAGGGCGTACACGGCAAAAATCAGGGCCAGGGTCGCTGGCGAAAACTGCATCTGCTCCTGATACAGGTGATACAGCGGCGTCGGCGCGGTGGAAGCCGCCAGAAAACTGAGTAAGGTTATTGCCAGAAACCACAGGCTGGCACGATTTGAAGGAGAATCGGGCATAGACACACTCCACAAAAGCTAATTTTTTGCTTTTGCGAAGTGTGCTACTGGATCCCTCTTAAAGCAAATTCTTTGTGTTAAGGTCCGATGCATGGCTTTCAGGACCGGATGCCAACTGCAAGACCCGACGCAATACAGGAAACACAAGATGACAGCCCCTACATTACGCCCCGGCGGCCGCAGCGCCCGGGTTCAAGAGTCGATTCATTCGGCCGTGCGTCAACTCCTTGAGGAGCAGGACCGCGCCAGCGTGACGGTGCCGCAAATTGCGGCGCGCGCGGGCGTCACGCCATCCACCATCTATCGACGCTGGGGCGACGTGTCGGCGCTGCTGGCCGACGTCGCCCTCGCCCGCATGCAGCCCGACAACGGGCCGGCCAATACCGGCAGTCTTCACGGTGACGTGCGGGCTTGGGCCGAGCAGTACCTGGACGAGATGAGCTCCGAACCCGGCCGCAACATGCTGTACGACGTGCAGGCAGCGCTGAAGCCGAGTTATTGCGCGACCATCATTGGCGGGCAACTGCAGACGATTCTGGATCGCTATCCGGATCAGCCCAAGCCCAGTGTCGATCGGCTGATCAATCTGATCGCCGCGCCGACGGTGTTTCGCATCCTGTTTGCCGAGGCGCCGCTGGAGGTTGAAGAGCTGTATCGATTGATCGAGATTGCATTCAGTCAGTAATACCGGCATTCGCGAGCAAGCCCGCTCCCACATCGACCGTGTTCGCCGCCCCCTCCTGTGGGAGCGGGCTTGCTCGCGAAGGGGCCAGTCCAGACACTGAAAATCCTCCTGCGACCCCCCGCCACGCCACGACCTTGGTCGACACTGACTAACGCTGGCGGTCGTGCGAGACTGTCTGTCCGGGCGGGAGTCCCGGGAGTCTTTTGTCTGGAGTCCCCATGTCGCTGTCCACCGGGCTGATCGCCGCCGTCGCCCTGGCCTATATGGCCATCATGTTCGCCATCGCCTTCTATGGCGATCGTCGCAGCGCGCCCTTGCCGCCGCGAGTGCGTGCCTGGGTGTACAGTCTGTCGCTGGCGGTCTATTGCACCAGCTGGACCTTCTTCGGCGCCGTGGGCCAGGCCGCCGAACAGCTCTGGTCGTTCCTGCCGATCTACCTCGGACCGATCCTGTTGCTGGTCGGCGCGCCGTGGGTCCTGCAAAAAATGGTGATGATCAGCAAACAGGAGAACATCACCTCCATCGCCGACTTCATCGCTGCGCGCTATGGCAAATCCCAGTCATTGGCGGTAGTGGTGGCATTGATTTGCCTGGTCGGCGTGTTGCCCTACATCGCGCTGCAGCTCAAAGGCATCGTGCTCGGCGTGAACCTGCTGATCGGCGCCGGCGCTGACGCCATGGGCACCCGCGCCCAGGACACCGCGCTGATCGTGTCGCTGGTATTGGCGCTGTTCACCATCGTCTTCGGCACCCGCAACCTCGACGCCACGGAGCACCACCGCGGCATGGTGCTGGCCATTGCCTTCGAATCATTGGTGAAGCTGTTCGCGTTTCTCGCCGTCGGCGCCTTCGTGACCTACGGCCTGTACGACGGATTCGACGACCTGTTCGACCAGGCCATGCTTGCGCCGCGGCTGGAACAGTACTGGAAGGAAACCATCAACTGGCCGTCGATGGTGGTGCAGACCGGTGTGGCGATGATGGCGATCATTTGCCTGCCGCGGCAGTTTCACGTGACCGTTGTCGAGAACATCGAGCCCCAGGATCTGCGCCTGGCCAAGTGGGTATTCCCGGCCTACCTCGCCCTCGCGGCATTGTTTGTCGTGCCGATCGCACTGGCCGGGCAGATGATGCTGCCCAGCTCGGTGTTGCCAGACTCGTTCGTCATCAGCCTGCCCCTGGCCCAGGCGCACCCGGCGCTGGCCCTGTTGGCATTTATCGGTGGCGCATCGGCGGCCACCGGTATGGTGATCGTGGCCAGCGTGGCGCTGTCGACCATGGTGTCCAACGACATGCTGTTGCCGTGGCTGCTGCGGCGCAACAACGCCGAGCGCCCGTTCGAAGTGTTCCGCCAGTGGATGCTGTCGGTGCGCCGCGTCAGCATCGTGGTCATTCTGCTGTTGGCCTACGTCAGTTATCGCCTGCTGGGCTCGACCGCCAGCCTGGCGACCATTGGCCAGATCGCCTTCGCCGCCGTGACCCAATTGGCCCCCGCCATGCTCGGTGCGCTGTACTGGAAACAGGCCAACCGTCGCGGCGTGTTCGCCGGCCTCGCCGCAGGCACCTTCCTGTGGTTCTACACCCTGATCCTGCCGATTGCTGCCAATAGCCTCGGTCTGTCCCTGAGCACATTCCCGGGCCTGGCCTGGTTGCACAGTAATCCACTGAACCTGCCGATCACTCCGTTGACCCAAGGCGTGGTGCTATCGCTGGCAGGCAACTTCACGCTGTTCGCCTGGGTCTCGGTGCTGTCACGCACCCGGGTTTCCGAGCACTGGCAGGCGGGCCGCTTCATCGGCCAGGAAATCAGTGCCCGCCCCAGCGCACGCTCAATGCTTTCAGTGCAGATCGACGACCTGCTGCAATTGGCCGCGCGCTTCGTCGGCGAAGAACGCGCCCGGCAAAGCTTCATCCGTTTTGCCTATCGCCAGGGCAAGGGCTTCAACCCGAACCAGAACGCCGACAGTGAATGGATCGCCCATACCGAACGCTTGCTGGCCGGTGTGCTCGGTGCCTCTTCGACCCGCGCAGTGGTCAAGGCGGCCATTGAAGGCCGGGAGATGCAACTGGAGGACGTCGTGCGCATCGCCGACGAAGCCTCGGAAGTGCTGCAATTCAACCGTGCCTTGCTGCAAGGCGCCATCGAGAACATCACCCAGGGCATCAGCGTGGTCGACCAGTCGCTGAAACTGGTGGCCTGGAACCGTCGCTATCTGGATTTGTTCAACTACCCGGATGGCCTGATCAGAGTCGGCCGGCCGATTGCCGACATCATCCGTCACAATGCCGAGCGTGGACTGTGCGGCCCCGGCGAGGCCGAAGTACACGTCGCGCGCCGCCTGCACTGGATGCGCCAGGGCCGCGCGCATACCTCCGAGCGCCTGTTCCCCAACGGCCGGGTGATCGAACTGATCGGCAATCCGATGCCAGGCGGCGGCTTCGTCATGAGTTTCACCGACATCACCGCGTTCCGCGAAGCCGAGCAGGCGCTGACCGAAGCCAACGAAGGCCTGGAGCAACGGGTCACCGAACGGACCCACGAACTCTCGCAGCTCAACGTCGCCCTGACCGAAGCCAAGGGCACCGCCGAGACCGCCAACCAGTCCAAGACCCGCTTCCTCGCGGCCGTCAGCCATGACTTGATGCAACCGTTGAATGCGGCGCGGCTGTTCTCCGCCGCCCTCTCCCACCAGAACGATGGTTTGTCGGGCGAGGCGCAGAAACTGGTCGAGCACCTGGACAGCTCGCTGCGCTCGGCCGAGGACTTGATCAGCGACCTGTTGGACATTTCCCGCCTGGAGAACGGCAAGATCAACCCGAATCGCCAGCCGTTCGCTCTCAACGAACTGTTCGACACCCTCGGTACCGAGTTCAAGGTGCTGGCGCAGGAACAAGGGCTGGAGTTCCGGGTTCGCGCAAGCACGTTGCGGGTCGACAGCGACATCAAATTGCTGCGGCGGATTTTGCAGAACTTCCTGACCAACGCTTTCCGCTACGGCAAAGGGCCGGTGTTGTTGGGGGTTCGTCGGCACAAGGAAGGATTGAGCCTGGAAGTCTGGGACCGTGGACCGGGTATTCCGGAAGACAAACAGCAGGTGATTTTCGAAGAGTTCAAGCGCCTCGACAGCCACCAGACACGTGCCGAAAAAGGCCTCGGCCTGGGGCTGGCGATTGCCGACGGGCTATGTCGCGTGCTCGGTCATACCTTGCGCGTACGCTCCTGGCCGGGGCGAGGCAGCGTGTTCAGCGTCAACGTGCCGCTGGCCCGGGCGCAAACCGCAGCACCGGTCAAAGTCGCCGAGCTCAATGGCAAATTGCTCAATGGGGCGCAGGTGCTGTGCATCGACAACGAGGACAGCATCCTGATCGGCATGAACAGCCTGCTCAGCCGCTGGGGTTGCCAGGTCTGGACCGCACGCAATCGCGAGGAGTGCGCAGCGCTGCTGGGCGAAGGCGTGCGCCCGCAATTGGCGCTGGTGGATTACCACCTCGATCATGGCGAGACCGGAACCGATTTGATGGCCTGGTTGCGCACGCAAATGGGCGAGCCGGTTCCGGGGGTGGTGATCAGCGCCGATGGCCGGCCGGAAACGGTCGACCAGGTGCATGCCGCGGGGCTGGACTATCTGGCCAAACCGGTGAAACCGGCGGCATTGCGGGCGTTGTTGAGCCGGTATTTGCCGCTCTAATCACTGGGTTGTGCGGTGATGCTTCCAGTGCTTTCGCGAGCAGGCTCGCTCCCACAGTGGTTTTGCATCACTCACAACATCTGCGAACAACATGGCACCTGTGGGAGCGAGCCTGCTCGCGAAGCTTTTTCAGCTATTCCGGCAATTCGACCAATCCATCCACATCGGTCATCGCCCGTTCCAGCAAGTCCGCCGGCAGGCTCTTGCTCGCCCGTGCGCCCAGCAGCTTGAGCTGTTCACTGCGACTGACCAGGTTGCCACGCCCCTCTGTCAGCTTGTTGCGTGCCGAGCTGTAGGCCTTGTCCAGTTGCTGAAGGCGATTGCCGACCTCGTCCAGATCCTGAATGAACAGCACGAACTTGTCGTACAGCCACCCGGCCCGCTCGGCGATCTCCCGGGCGTTCTGGCTCTGACGCTCCTGTTTCCACAGGCTGTCGATGACACGCAGGGTCGCCAACAACGTGGTGGGGCTGACGATCACGATGTTGCGGTCGAATGCCTCCTGAAACAGTGTCGGCTCAGCCTGCAACGCGGCAGAAAACGCCGCCTCGATCGGCACGAAGAGCAACACGAAATCCAGGCTGTGCAAGCCATCGAGGCGCTTGTAATCCTTGCCGGCCAGGCCTTTGACGTGATTGCGCAACGACAGCACGTGCTGCTTGATGGCGATCTGGCCGATGGCCTCGTCCTCAGCCGCGACGTATTGCTGATAGGCCGTCAGGCTGACCTTGGAATCGACCACCACCTGCTTGTCGCCCGGCAGATAAATGATCACATCCGGCTGGAAACGCTCGCCGTCCGGTCCCTTGAGATTGACCTGGGTCTGGTACTCGCGGCCCTTCTCCAGCCCCGCATGCTCGAGCACTCGCTCAAGAATCAGTTCACCCCAATTGCCCTGGGTCTTCTGCCCTTTCAAGGCGCGGGTCAGGTTGGTGGCTTCATCGCTCAAGCGCAAATTCAGCTGTTGCAGGCGCTCCAGCTCCTTGGCCAGGGAGAAACGCTCACGCGCCTCGTTCTGATAGCTTTCCTCGACACGCTTTTCGAAGGACTGGATGCGTTCCTTCAAAGGATCGAGCAACTGCCCCAGGCGCTGCTGGCTGGTTTCGGCAAAACGCTGCTCGCGCTCATCGAAAATTTTCCCCGCCAGCTCGGCGAACTGCGCGCGCAACTCGTCCCGCGAACCTTGCAGGTCGTTGAGGCGTTGCTGATGACTGTCCTGTTGCTCGCGCAATTCGGCGTTGAGCGACGCGGCCTGGGCATCCAGACGGCGCAATTCGGCTTCCTTGCCGGCGCGTTCGATATTCCACGCATGGGCGGCGTCACGGGCGTCGTCGCGCTCGATCTGCAGCAGTTCGACTTCACGACGCAGCGCCGCCAGATCCGCCTGTTTGGCGGCGTTGGCCTGGGTCAGATCAGCCGCCTCATCGCGAATTGACTCGATCTGAGCATTCAATCCGTCCTGCGCCAGTTGCGCCATGGCCAGGCGTTCTTGCAGCAGCGCGACATCGGCTTGCGTGGTGCTGGCCCGACGCTGAAGTTGCCAGGCCAATACCAGCAACGGCAACGCTGCCCCTGCCAGCCCCAGCAATACGCTGGTCAAGTCCATTGCCATAGCCACTCCTGCATTCGGATAAAGCCTGAAGGTTAACCAAGGCGCCAGATCTTGGACAGCTCAGTCTTCGATCAGCCCCAGTTCCTGTTGAGCGCGGCGATCGCCTGCCCGAGCGGCCTGACGCAGCAGGTCCTGGCCGATCCGACGGTCCCGGGCATTCCCGCATTCGCGGCACATCAACTGGCCAAGACGGCTTTGTGCAGCCACCACGCCTTCACGGGCCGGTTGCTTGAGAAGACGTCCGGCGATGTGTTTGACGTTACGGTTTTCGCCCAGGTGCGGACTGTCCAACAGCCACTCCGCCACGCGCATGGAAAAGCGCTTGGTAGGGGCAACAGAAGGTGCTGTGGAGGAAGAGGAAACAGAGGCTGAGCGAAACTTCATAAAGCACTGTGGGGCAGATCGGAAGGCGCGCAACTTTACTCTCTTTTTCTTACAGGTAAAGCTGAAAATATCCCGGCACGCCCGTCCTAGAGCAAGCGCTCGGGACAATCCACAGAAGCTGTGGATAACTCAGTGGACAACCGCTCCTGAACCCGCTCAAAGCCCTGTGGAATGGGGCTCGCGGTCAAACTGACGATTTTTTCACCAGTAAAAAAAAGCGATGTTTTTCATTGACTTAAATTTTGGATACAGGCAGCTACTACGCTTGAACGTGAGATGACAGCGGGGTGACAGAGTGCGCAACTAATGTGCACAAGTCCCTTTGCGACGGTTATATCGATGCACTTTTTCGGCGCGTTTTTTGGTCATGCCTGGGGATAAGCCTTGGCAAACCCGGTGTTTAGACAGCTGCGTTGCTACCAAGGTCGATGCCCGATGGTCGGGTTTTGTTCTGCTACAGGGCGTAGCAATCTCAGTCAGCGCAGCTTCATACACTTGGCTACAAGGCAAAACAGCCCGATCGGCACCTGCCGGGAAATTATTTTTGCCAACACACTTCCCTTGGCCAGTTCAATCCGTTACTATCCGCGGCGTTAGTACCAAGCTGAAAGTCAATTCTGGTCGAACAAATCCCCCGGTCAGCCTTCCCAAAGGAAGCCTCCACCGAGCAAGCGGGATCGACCACCTCGATGGTTTCCAGGTAAATCTTGCGCCGACACAACCTTTGAATCGAAAGCAAAGGGTGTTGCTCCGCCTGCTTACTCTGCTCGAACCAACCTGCATATTGATCAGGATCTTCACCCCGGGCCCAGAACCTTTGCCCTCGATGTGTTGCCTGCCCTCCTAAGTACCTACCTGCCAGCCCAAGCGCGCCAACTTGTCAGCGCTTCAAACTGGCTGCTTTGTTCCAGTCGGGTTCTTCGTTCGACCAATGGTGGTCGTCGTCACTGGAACGTTTTAACTTTGCACGGTTCTTATCCGTGTCGCTTGTAGGAACACCAATTATGTCCACTCAAATCCACACTCAGGATGCCATCCGCACCCTAACCAACGCTTTTGCTCCAATGAACTGCCTGATCATGGCCGCTCGCAAAGGCTGCTTCAGCTTCACTCTGGTCAACGAACACGGCATCGCTCGTCACAGCGAACGCCTGTACCCGGATCAATACTCCAGCGCAGAACCGCTGCAGGCTGTGATCGAGCGTACTCGCCAGGCACTGGTTGCCTGAGACGCCAGAAAGGCTGAAAACCTCAAAAGCCCTGCTGAAAAGCGGGGCTTTTTATTGCCCGATGTTTCCCATCCCCCGCGCAACGACTAAGCACGATCCGATATAACGGTTATAACTGGTCGCTGGAAATATTTTAAAAACAGGCCTTTACAGCGCGAATATGACACTACACTTCAACTCAAGCGGCTTGACCCGCTTGCGGCGAGCCTGAGCCGATTCACTGCTGCCAAGCCCCCCCCCTTCAGGTATCGCCGTCCAATTCAGGTCGCGAGGGTTTTATGGGTATCGCTGCCAGCGAACTGTGCCGTTATGTGATTCGTCCGACATTGATCTACCTCGGACGTCATAGCGCTACTGCCGAATCCCTGCTGCTGGGCATTGCCGCCAGCCAGTCCGCCCTTGGTTCCGCCCTGCATGACCGCCGTGGGCACGGCCTGTACCGCATTGCCGAGCCCCGCCACCAGGCCCTTTGGGACCATTACCTGGCCCTTGATCCGGAGCGTGCAAGCCTGGTCCGCGGCCTGGCCAGCCAGCATGCGTTTCTGAGTGGCCCGCACCTCGAATTGACCGTCAACCTGCGTTACGCCACAGCCATCGCCTGGCTGCTGGTGGAAGAACAGAATACCCCCCTCCCCGCCCCTGATGATTTGTTGGGTATGGCCAGAATTTGGCGCCAGACCTTT
This sequence comes from Pseudomonas sp. GV085, assembly GCF_003050925.1. Lineage (GTDB taxonomy): Bacteria > Pseudomonadota > Gammaproteobacteria > Pseudomonadales > Pseudomonadaceae > Aquipseudomonas. The sequence goes on from NZ_QAOV01000013.1 coordinate 185,077, forward strand.
CAGCCCCAGGGACGTCTGCGTGATTTCACCAGCGCCTGGCAAACCTGTGTTTCACCGCTGAATCAGGTCGCCTGCTGACACATCTGGATCCAAAGATCGCGCAACATGTCGCGATTCTGGTCGGATTGTCCTACAAAACCGCTCTAAATCAAGCGATACAGCCTATGGCGCCGGGACGAAAATGTTGGTAATTTTCGCCCCGGTGATCATCAGGAATTCTAATAATGAAAAAAGTAATGCTCAAAACCACCATTAGCCTCGCCGTTGCCTTGGCATCCACCCAGATTTTCGCGAGTGGCTTTGCCCTCAACGAACAGAGCATCAGTGGAATGGGGACTGGTTTTGCGGGACGCTCTTCATCTGCCGATGATGCAAGCACTGTTTTTGGCAACCCTGCCGGCATGTCGCGAATCAAGCGCCAGGAAGTCACTGGCGGGATCGCAGCTATCGATGCCTCGACTGATATCAAAGACGCCCAAGGCGCCCACCCGGGTACCAACAAAGGCGACATGGTGCCATTCACAGCCGTTCCGATGGGCTATTACGTCAAGCCGATTGATGATCACTGGGCATTCGGCCTCGGTGTCTACGCACCTTTTGGTCTGATTACCGACTATGAAAATGGCTTCCAGGGTGCCGGTTTCGGCAGCAAGAGTGAAGTCAAGGTTGTCACCTTCCAGCCTACCGTCAGCTACGCCTTTAACGACAAAGTATCGATTGGTTTCGGCCCGACCATCAACCGCATTGGCGGCACTCTGGAGTCGGATGTACCTCTTTTTGGCGATACCCACGTCAAAATCAAAGGGGATGATGTCGCTCTTGGCTACAACTTCGGGGTCCTGGTACAGGCAACAGACACCACTCGTGTCGGCCTGACCTATCACTCGAAAGTGAAATACAAGATTGAAGGTCATACCGATATCAGCGCAGGCGCAAATTCACCTTCCGCCTTCCTGAAAAGCAATCGATACGATGCTTCGCTGAAAATCGAAACACCTGAATCTGTCGACTTCTCCGTGACACAACAGCTGACGGATGCGTGGACCCTTTATGCAGGTTCCACCTGGACTCGCTGGAGCCGTTTGAAAGACATCACCGTCAACAACGACGGCGTAACGGCGGCACAAGGCGGTGCATTGTCCCCGGCCCTGTTCGGCACCATTACGGAAGAGCAGAACTGGCACGATACCTGGGCCTACGCCATCGGTACCTCCTACCAGCTGAATAAGCAGTGGGTATTGCGCACCGGCCTGAGCTTTGACCAGTCGCCTACCAACAATACCGACCGATCCCCACGTATTCCTACAGGTGACCGCACAATCTTCAGCCTTGGCGCCGGCTACAACGTCACCGATGATCTGACCATCGACGTCGCCTACTCCTACCTGAAGGAAGAAGCTGTCAAGGTGGATCGCTCCAACCAGGTAGACAGTTACAGCGCCAAGTACGAAAACAGCGCCAACGGTTTCGGTGTCGGTGCAACCTACCGCTTCTGATGATTCCCGGCGAGCCTGAACCGCTCGCCATCGGAATCAAAAAAGCCCCGCTCTCTTCACAGAGGCGGGGCTTTGTGGGAGCGAGCCTGCTCGCGATGGACGCGAACGATGACACATGCTTACTGGATGAACGAGGCGCCTTGAGATTTTCGCGAGCAAGCTCGCCCCTACAGGTCAGGGGGCGAAACGAGCGGTTGCGAAGCCAGAGCTTGCTCCACCGCTGCAATGAACTCGGGATCATCGGGCTTGGTCAGACTGGAAAAGCTGGCAATCACCTTACCCTTGCGATCGACCACGTATTTGTAGAAATTCCATTTTGGCGCACTGCTCTGTTCGGCCAGTACCTTGAACAAATGGGTTGCGTCGGCGCCACGTACCGACTGCGGCTCGGTCATAGTGAAAGTCACGCCATAGTTGACGTAACAAACCCTGGCGGTTTCGGCACCGTCCAATGACTCCTGCTTGAAGTCATTGGATGGAACACCCAGTACTTCCAGCCCCTGCCCTTTGTAACGCTGATTCAGCGCCTCAAGGCTTTTGAACTGCGGGGCGAAACCGCAGAAGCTCGCCGTATTGACCACCACCAGCGGCTTACCTTCATACCGTTGGCACAGGTCGACGGATTCCTTGGCGCGCAGCTTTTGCAGTGATCCTTGCAATAGCTCCGGGCACTCGGCCGCGTAGGCCAGCCCGGTAAACGTCGCCAGCAACGTGGGGACTGCAATCGCGCGCATCAGCATGTCGGTGCATCCTTGAAAACTCGTCAAAAGCGACGTTACTCGCCCTCGCCGCACGCTAGCAAGTCCCCATGCCCAACTGCAAAAGCGCCAGCCCGCCCTGATGCCAGCCCCACCACGTCAGGGCAAGCAGCAAGGCGCAGACAGCGAAAACCGTGATACGAGGCCAGAGACTGTTCATGTTGCACTCATTTGTGTTTGCAGGCGCACCACCGGCCGTTCACGCACCGGCCAGTTCAGGGCGGCGGCCAACAGGCTCAGGAGAATCGCGACCTGCCAGATCAAGTCATAGCTGCCGGTACGGTCATACACCACGCCACCCAGCCAGCCGCCCAGGAACGAACCGAGCTGGTGAAACAGGAAAACAATCCCGCCGAGCATGGACAGGTTTCGCACGCCAAACAAGGTCGCCACCGTACCGTTGGTCAACGGCACCGTCGACAGCCACAAAAAGCCCATGGCCATGCCGAACAAATAGGCCGTGGTGGTGGTCACCGGCGCCCACAGGAACAACGCAATGACCACCGCCCGCAGCAAATACAAACCGGTGAGCAAACGCGGCTTGGACATGCGCCCGCCAAGCCATCCTGCCGTGTAGGTGCCGAAAATGTTGAACAGGCCGATCAGCGCCAGCACCGTGGTGCCGACCGTCGCCGGAAGATGCTGATCCACCAGATAGGCCGGCAAGTGCACACCGATGAACACCACCTGGAACCCGCACACAAAAAAGCCGAACGCCAGCAGCCAGAATCCGGAGTGGGAGCAGGCTTCGCGCAGTGCTTCGCCAAGGGTCTGTTCGTGGCCCAGGACGGGCAGCGGCTTGTCCTTGAGCATACTCACCAGCGGCACGATCAACGCCACCAGCAAGCCCAGCACCAGCAGCGCCGCGGACCAGCCAAGCCATCCGATCAAACCGAGGGTGCCGGGCAACATCGCGAACTGGCCGAACGAACCGGCAGCACTGGCGATCCCCATGCCCATGCTGCGTTTTTCCGGCGGCACCGCGCGGCCGACTACACCCAGAATCACCGAGAACGACGTACCGGACAGTCCGATGCCGATCAGCAGGCCGGCACTCAGGGACAGGGTCACCGCCGAGTCGGAGAGCCCCATGCAAATCAACCCGGCTGCGTACAGGACGCCACCGATCAGCACCACTTTCGCCGCGCCGAAGCGGTCGGCCAGCGCGCCGGTGAATGGCTGAGCGAGGCCCCAGATCAGGTTCTGCAAGGCGATGGCGAAGGCAAAGACTTCACGGCCCCAGCCGAACTCGGCGCTCATGGGTGCCAGAAACAGCCCGAAGCCATGTCGAACCCCCAGAGACAACGCAAGGATCAGCGCACTCCCCAACAAAACCCAACCACATGTACGCCACATCGATGTCATTGTTGTTCTCCGGTTGCGGGTATATACCCGCTCATGATCGAAAAAACCGGCATCACGCCAGTTCGTCCAGCAGCTTGAGTAAGGTTTCGCGCTTCTCGGGGCCCAAGCGATCGATCAAACGTTGCTGAGCGGCTTCCCAGGCCGGCAAGGCAGCCTTCAGACGCTCTGCCCCGGCCTCGGTCAGCAGGACGATGCGGTTACGCATGTCCTCGCCCTCGACCAGCGTCACCAGGCCATCACCCTCCAGCACCCGCAAGTTACGCCCCAAGGTACTGCGATCCAGGCCCATGGCCTCGGCCAGGGTCGAGATGCTCGGTTGATCCAGGCGTTGCAGGTTGCACAGCAAAGAATACTGCGCAACGTTGATCCCGAAGCCGTCGAGAGCGCCGTCGTAATGCCTGCTGACGCCGCGGGCGGCACGACGCAGGTTGATGCATAAACATTGGGAATCGAGCATGGTGCGTGTATATACCCGCGAGTCGGTTAAATCAAGTGGCATGGAGTTTGTTCAGTGATCAGGCGGTGTCCCGAAAATCGCTTTCGCGAGCAGGCTCGCTCCCACAAAGATTTTCGGTGTGCCCACTATTGTGTCAACAAAACTGAAACCCTGTGGGAGCGAGCCTGCTCGCGAAGAGGCCGGAACATTCACCACTACGGCGCTCAGGCTAATGCCAATCCAACCAACACCCCTACCTCCAGCAACTCCAGCATTGCACCTGCCGTATCGCCCGTCGTTCCACCCAGGCGCCGCAACATCACCTGGCGCAGCCAGACAAACCCCAGCACTGCCAACACCACCGCCAGCGCACCGCTGACGCCTGCGATCAACACACACGCCAGCGCACTGACCACCAATACCTGTCTGCCCGCCGAACGCGGAAGATGATCGGCCAATGCCTGGCCCAGGCCACCGGCACGCACATAGGGCGTGCTCAGGAACAAGCCGAGCAATGCGCTGCGACCTATCAACGGCACGATGATCAATGCCAGCGAATGCGGCTGCTCGATCAACGCCAGCAGCGCGGTGAACTTGAGCAACAGCACCAGCACCAGCGTCACCACCGCGATCGGCCCGCTGCGCGGGTCTTTCATGATGGTCAGCGTACGCTCACGGTCGCCAAAACCGCCGAGCCAGGCATCGGCACTGTCCGCCAGGCCATCCAGGTGCAACCCACCGCTGAGCAGTACCCACACGCTCAACAGTAACGCCGCGTGCAGCAACGTCGGCGCTCCAAGCAGCAGCCAGTTCACTACCCACAGAATCACGCCGAAGAGCAATCCCACCAGCGGATAAAACAGCAACGACCGCCCCAGTTCCCGGGGCTCAGGCATGCCGGGCAGGCGAATCGGCAGGCTGCTGAGAAATTGCAGGGCGATCCAGAATGGCAGCATGGTCAGAGCACTTCCTTCAATACGCCAGCAGACTCCAGCGTCAGCGAAAACAGTGCGCCATGCCCGACCTCAACGTTGAGCAGTTGCTCTCGTGGCAGCCCGCGAGCCTGTGCCAGCAACAGGCGCATCACACCGCCATGGCTGATCAGCAAAATGCGCTCACCGGCACAGGTCGCGTGCAACCGCTCCAACGCCGCCAGCACCCGCGCCGAAAAGTCCGCTACCGGCTCACCCTGAGGCGGCGTGAACGAATACGGATCGGCCCAGAACAAACCCAGCGCCTGCGCGTCGGTTTCCATCAACGCCGCCGCGCTCTGCCCTTCCCAGGCGCCGAAATGCAACTCTTGCAGGTCTTTATCCAGGTGCACCGGCACACCCGATTGCACACCGAGCTCTTCGGCAAACCGCGCACAACGCTGCAAGGGTGAACTGACCAGCCGATCCCATGGCCCCTGCCCGACTACAGCGGCACGCATCTGCGCCCAGCCCAAATCGGTCAACGCATCATCGATACTGCCGCGCAGACCACCGCCGAGTTCGGTTTCACCGTGCCGCAACAGATCCACGCGCAAGGTCATACCGGTCGATCTGCCACGGCGGCTTCGGCGAAAGTCGCCATCTGCCCGTGCAGGTCGCAAGCCAGACGCAGCAGCGGCACAGCCAACGCCGCGCCACTGCCTTCGCCCAGGCGCAGGCCAAGATCGAGCAGCGGCTGCGCGTTCAGGGACTCCAACACATGACGATGCCCCGGCTCGGCGCCGCGATGACCGAACAACAGCCACTCACGGCATTCAGGATTCAAGCGCACCGCAACCAGCGCCGCGACACTGCAAATGAAGCCGTCCACCAGCACCGCGACACCCTCCTGGGCACAGGCGAGATAAGCACCGACCAGCGCGGCGATCTCAAAACCGCCGAGGTTGAACAGGGTCTGCAAGGCATCGCCACGCTGCGCGCCATGCAATGCCAAGGCGCGTTCGATCACCCGGGCTTTGTGGCTGACACCTTCAGCGTTGAGCCCGGTGCCTGGCCCGGTCAAATGGCCCACCGGGCAATCGAGCAGCGCACACGCCAGGGCGCTGGCAGCGGTGGTGTTGCCGATGCCCATTTCGCCACCGATAAACAACTGCGCACCGGTAGCCATTGCCCGCTGCACACTGTCACGGCCGGCCTGCAAGGCGAGTTGCCCCTGGGCCTGGGTCATGGCCGGTTCCTGTACAAAGTTTGCCGTACCCGGGCCGACGTTCAGGTGGCGCACACCCGGCAGGTTCAGCGACGGCGTCACCGTGCCGAGGTCCACCACCTCAAGGGAAGCGCCCAGTTGCCGCGCCAGTACGCTGATCGCGGCACCACCACTGACGAAGTTGTGCAGCATCTGCCCGGTGACTTCCTGGGGAAACGCCGACACACCCTCGGCGACGACGCCATGATCACCGGCAAAAATCGCGATCCACACCTGCTCCAGGCTCGGTTTGACCCGCCCCTGCAAACCCGCCAGTTGCACCGCCACCAACTCCAGTTGACCGAGGGAGCCGGCCGGTTTGGTCAGTTGCTGCTGCCGCGCCTGCGCCTGTTCGATCGCTTGGGTATCGACCGGCTTGCACGGGTTCAGCCACCAGGATTGAGTCATAACGCAGTTCCTTTCAGAGTCAGGGGCAGGCCGGCGACGGTCAGGACGACACGCTGACAGCGCGCAGCCAGAGCTTGATGCAGCCAACCGGCTTCATCGACATAGCGGCGAGTCAATTCGCCCAGCGGCACGACACCCATTCCAGTCTCGTTGCTGACAAAAATGATTTCACCCGGCAGCGACGCCAGGCAGTCCAGCAAGGCATCACGTTCGGCTTGCAAACGCTCGGCATCGTCGAGCATCAGCAGATTGGTCAGCCACAGGGTCAGGCAATCCACCAACAGGCAACCGTCGGCACGGGCGGATTCGCGCAGCACCCGGGCCAGTTCCACCGGCTCTTCGATCAATGCCCATTCGGCAGGACGACGGGCGCGATGATGGGCCACCCGTTCGCTCATTTCTCCATCGAGTGGCTGGCTGGTGGCGATGTAGGTCACGGCCAGCGCGCTGTCGATGGCGAGTTTTTCAGCCAGGCGACTCTTGCCGGAGCGGGCGCCGCCGAGGATCAGTTGGAGCATTGCTTATTCCTTAAAATCTTCGGGGAGGCGACTGGCCTCATCGCGGGCAAGCCCGCTCCCACATGGAAACGCGGTCAACTGTAGGAGCGAGCCTGCTCGCGATAGCGGTCTCAAAAACGCATCAAATCCCACAGAGTTCCCGCAACAGCCCGGTATCCAGATGCTTTTCCACCAGATCCGCCAGCCGTTCGATATCACGCTCGCGCAAGGCGTGGTAATCCACCGCCTGCACCTCCTGCAAACCCGCCCAGCGCAACAGCGCACTGCATGCCGCCGGCGATTCGAACAACCCGTGCAGATAGGTGCCGAATATCTGCCCGTCCGCACTTTGCGCACCATCGCAGCGCCCGTCATCCAGCTGCACGGCGGCGTTTTCCAGGGCCGGGCCGGTGGTCACGCCGGCATGAATTTCATAACCCGCCACCGGCGCGTCTTCCAGTGCCAGACGACCCCGCACATTGCGCAACTGCTTCTCTTGTTCGAGCTTCGTTTCGAACGCCAGCAGCCCCAAACCGGCGCTGGAACCCGGCGCACCTTCGAGGCCCAGCGGGTCATGCACCTGCTCACCGAGCATCTGCAGGCCGCCACAAATTCCCAGCAGTTTCCCGCCGTAACGCAGATGCCGGGCGATGGCGGTGTCCCAGCCATTGGCCCGCAGGTACGCGAGGTCGCTACGCACACTTTTCGAGCCAGGAAGAATGATCAGGTCGGCAGGCGGAATCGCCTGGCCGGGGCCGATGAATTGCAGGTCCACTTGCGGATGCAGGCGCAGCGGATCGAAATCGGTGTGGTTGCTGATGCGCGGCAGCACCGGCACCACCACCTTGAGCACCTGTTCAGCTTTATCGGCCTGGCGTTGATCGATGCCGTCCTCGGCCTCCAGGTGCAGATCCATCACGTACGGCAGCACGCCGATCACCGGTTTGCCGGTGCGCTCCTCGAGCCAGTCGAGACCGGGTTGCAGCAACGCGATGTCGCCACGAAAACGATTGATGACGAAGCCTTTGACCCGCGCCTGTTCGCTCGGCGACAGCAGTTCGAGGGTGCCTACCAGGTGGGCGAAAACCCCGCCGCGATTGATATCGGCGATCAGCAGCACCGGGCAATCCACCGCTTCGGCAAAGCCCATGTTGGCAATATCGCCGGCCCGCAGATTGATTTCCGCCGGCGAGCCTGCGCCCTCGACCATCACCAGCGGATACGCCGCGCTCAAGCGCTGGTGGGAGGCCAGCACCGCTTGCATGGCGATGGTTTTGTAGTCGTGATAGGCGACGGCGTTCATGGTCGTGACGGCGCGGCCATGGATGATCACCTGGGCACCGGTGTCACTGTTGGGCTTGAGCAACACCGGGTTCATGTCGGTGTGCGGCTCAAGGTTCGCGGCCTGGGCCTGTACCGCCTGGGCGCGGCCGATCTCGCCACCGTCGGCGGTCACCGCACTGTTGAGGGCCATGTTCTGCGGCTTGAACGGCACCACCCTGACGCCTTGGCGCGTGGCCCAACGGCACAGCGCGGTCACCAGCGTGCTTTTACCGGCGTCCGATGTGGTGCCCTGCACCATCAGCGTGGTCATTGGTTTTCCTTGGCGAAATCTTCGAACGCCCGCGCCAGACGTACCCAGGCGATTTCGTCACCGGGCAAGCCGAATCGCAGGCTGCTGTTGTGCGTGAACAATCGCAGGAGAATGCCACGCCGGGCCATGAATTCCTGCAGTTCTTCGGCGCGCTCGGTGATCAGCCACTGGAACAGCGCACAACAGCCCTGAGGCTCGAAGCCGTGTTGCGCCAACAACGACGCAAGGCGCTCGCTGGCCTCATCGGCGCGCACTCGCTGCCGCGTTTGCCCCTCGGTATCGCGCAGGCAGGCCTGGCCCACTACCCGGGTTGCCCCGCTCACGGCCCACGGTCCCACTTGTTCGGCCAGCAACTTGAGCAACTTGCGCTCGGCCAACACAAACCCCAGGCGCACTCCGGCCAGGCCGAAAAACTTGCCGAAGGAGCGCAAGACGATCAACCCGACTTGATGGGCATACGGAGCCAGGCTCAGATGCGGCGTGTTATCCATGAACGCTTCATCCACCACCAGCCAGCCACCGCGCTGGGCCAGCCGCGCGTGCCAGTCGAGCAGACGACTGGGCGTCAGGTTCAGGCCTGTGGGGTTATTCGGGTTGACCACCACCAGTACGTCGAAACTGTCGATAAAGAAATCGACTTCGTGTTCCAGCACTTCACGCACGATGTAGCCATTACGACGCCACGCTTCAGCGTGCTCGGCGTAACACGGCGACAGCACGCCGACCTTGCCCGCCCGACGCAATCGCGGCAGCAGTTGAATCGCCATTTGCGAGCCGGCCACCGGCAATGCCTGCAAGGTGCCGTAGTAATCACAGGCGGCCTGCTCCAGACCATCGTCCGCTTCCGGCAAACGGGCCCAGGCCCGCAGCGGAATATCCGGCACCGGGAACGGCCAGGGCGCAAGGCCCGTCGACAGGTCCAGCCAGTCGGCTTCCTCTATGCCGTATTCGAGCGCCGCCTTGCGCAATCGCCCACCGTGCTCAAGCATAAAATTCGGCCCCCAGGCAGAGAATCAGCAGCCATAACCATACCCCGCGCTGGACCAATTGCCAGCCCCGGTCAATGGAGTCGGCATCCGCCGGTACGCCTTCGCCCAACTGCGGACGCTGATGCAGTTCGCCGTGATAAATCGCCGCACCGCCCAACTCGACACCAAGGGCGCCCGCCCCTGCCGCCATCACCGGGCCGGCATTCGGGCTGTCCCAGGTCGGGCCCTGGGTGCGCCAGCATTTCAACGCCAGCCGGGTTTTGCCCAGCAGCGCGTAAGTCAGTGCCACCAGGCGCGCAGGTATGTAATTGAGCACATCGTCGACCTTCGCCGCCGCCCAGCCGAACCGTTCGAAGCGCTCATTGCGATAACCCCACATCGCATCCAGCGTATTGCTCAGGCGGTAGAGCACCACGCCCGGCGCACCCGCCACGGCAAACCAGAACAACGCGGCGAACACTGCGTCGCTGCCGTTTTCCAGTACCGACTCGGTGGCGGCACGGGCGACTTCGGTTTTATCCAGATCACTGGTTTTACGGCTGACCAGATAACTCACGCGTTTGCGCGCTTCATCAAGATCATCGCCGCGCAATGCCTTGGCCACAGGCGTGACGTGCTCACCGAGGCTGCGCATGCCGAGGGCGCAATAGAGCGCGAGAATCTCGACGATCCAGCCGACATAAGGCGCCCAGGACAATGCCGTGACCAACAGCGTCAGCGGCAACACGGCGATCACCCACGCGGTGACGCCATGACTGCGCCAGCCGCGACCGCCGCCGTTGAAGCGTTGCTCGATGCGGTCGGCAAAACGGCCGAACGCCACCAGCGGATGCCAGCGTTTGGGTTCGCCCAGCAGCGCATCCAGCGCAACCGCGGCGACACTCAACAACGCCACACTCATTGACTTACTCCCCAATAATTTTCATACAGCAATTCATGTAGCGGACGCGCCTGCGCCCAGCCTTCGAGCACCAGCATCGGCGCCGGGTAGAACGCCTTCACCGGCCCCAGGCACAGCACGGCCAGAGGTTTGGCTCCAGGTGGCAACATCAACAAATCGGCCAGGGCTTGCGGTTCGAACAGCGACACCCAGCCCATGCCCAGCCCTTCGGCGCGGGATGCCAGCCACAGGTTCTGGATCGCACAGGACAGCGAGGCCATGTCCATTTCCGGCAGCGTGCGGCGGCCGAAGATATGCTGCTCGCGGTCCTCCATCAGTGCGGCGACCAGTACCTCGGCGCAATCGTTGATGCCTTCCACCTTGAGCTTCATGAACTCGTCGCTGCGCTCGCCGAGGGCTTCGGCGGTGCGGATACGCTCCTCTTCCACCAGGGCCTGGATTTGCCCACGCAAGGCGCGATCACTGATGCGAATGAAGCGCCAGGGCTGCATCAGGCCGACACTGGGGGCCTGGTGTGCGGCCTCGAGCAGGCGCCGCAGCAATTCGGGCTCGACGGTGCCGCCGCTGAAGTGGCGCATGTCGCGGCGTTCGGCGATGGCGCGATAGACCGCTGCGCGTTCGGCTTCGGAAAATGCGTTGTCCGTCATGACCGCTTCGCTGGCAAGCCAGCTCCTACAGGGGCTAGCTGATCCATTGTAGGAGCTGGCTTGTCGGATCGCCGCATCGCAGCGAAGGCGGCTTCAAGGTCCGGCGCAAACAGTGCGGCAATCGCCGAAGGGTTCGACGGGAAATAAAAATGCACATAAGAAGCGGTCATCCGCCCCTCACGGTAGACCGCCTCTGCCCCGCGCCCGCCATTAGGGCTCAAGCCACGGGCTATCGGCGCCAGCTCTGTGGTGGTCAGCGAATGGTGATAGGTGTGCCCGCGCAGCGAACCTTCCGGCAGTTCCACCGCTTGCAACGCCAGCGCGGCCAGACGCTTTTGCATGACCGCATCACCGGCCAGCAAGCCAACCAGTTCGGCGCGAGTGCCCTCGACATCGGTCAGGGAATCGAGCAGATACAGCATGCCGCCACACTCGGCGAGCAACGGTTTTCCTGCCCGGTGGTGGGCGCGGATCGCATCGAGCATCACGGTGTTTTGCGCCAGCGCGACATGGTGCAGCTCCGGGTAACCACCCGGCAGATACAGGCTGTCGGCCTCCGGCAATGCACAGTCGCGGATCGGCGAGAAGAACGACAACTCGGCGCCCATCGCCCGCAGCAAATCCAGGCTCGCGCCGTAGGTGAACGCAAAGGCTTCATCACGGGCAACAGCAATGCGCACACCGGCCAGCAGCGGTTCGGCTGCAATGACATCAGGGGCGGCGAACTCGACCGCCGGTGGCAGTGCAACCTCGCAACTGCTGGCCAGAGCATCGGCGGCAGCATCGAGGCGCAGGTCGAGATCGTTCAACTCACTGGCCTGCACCAGCCCCAGGTGCCGGCTCGGCAGTTCGATCCCGGTTTCCCGGGACAGCGCGCCGTACCAGCGCAAACCTTCAGTCAGGCTGCCTTCGAGCAGTTGCGCGTGGCGCAGCGTGCCGACGCGATTGGCCAGCACGCCGGCGAATGGCAAGTCCGGCTGATAACGCGCCAGCCCCAAGGCCAGGGCGCCAAAGGTCTGGGCCATGGCAGTGCCATCGATCACACCCAGCACCGGTACACCGAAATGCCGCGCCAGATCGGCGCTCGACGGCGTACCGTCGAACAGCCCCATGACACCTTCGATCAGGATCAGGTCGGCTTCAGCGGCGGCTTCCCACAATAGCCGGCGACTTTCTTGCTCACCAACCATCCACATGTCCAGTTGATACACCGGCGCACCGCTGGCGCGCTCGAGGATCATCGGATCGAGAAAGTCGGGGCCGCACTTGAACACACGGACCTTGCGCCCCTGATTGCGATGCAGTCGGGCCAGCGCCGCGGTGACGGTGGTCTTGCCCTGGCCGGAAGCCGGCGCGGCAATCAGTACCGCCGGGCAGTGCCGAGGCTGACTCACAATTCGACGCCTTTCTGCGCTTTGATCCCGGCTTGAAAGGCGTGTTTGATCACGCCCATTTCGGTGACGGTGTCAGCCATCTCGATCATTTCCGGCTTGGCGGCACGACCGGTGACTACCACGTGTTGCATCGGTGGCCGGGCCTGCAAGTCGCTGAGCACCTGATCGAGATCGAGGTAGCCGTGCTTGAGGGCGATGTTCAGCTCATCGAGCACCACCAGACCGATGGACGGATCGCGCAGCAGTTGCTGCGACACCGCCCAGGCGGCTTCGGCGGCGGCGATGTCGCGCTGGCGGTCCTGGGTTTCCCAGGTAAAACCTTCGCCCATCACATGAAAGCGCACCTGCTCGGGAAAGCGCCGGAAGAACAGCTCCTCTCCGGTGCTGTTGCGGCCCTTGATGAATTGCACCACGCCGCATTGCATGCCGTGGCCCATGGCGCGGGCGAGCATGCCGAAGGCCGAACTGCTCTTGCCCTTGCCGTTGCCGGTCAGCACCAGCAGCAGGCCACATTCGTTCGGGGCATTGGCGATGCGCTCGTCGATCACGGCTTTTTTGCGCTGCATGCGCGCCAGGTGGCGTTCGTCACGATCGGGGGTATCAGTCATGGGGAGCTCTCCGTTGAGGCAGGAATAACGGCGGGCAGGCACAAGAATAGAAGGCAACTAAGCCTGGCATCGCCCACCGTGATGCCGCTGGATGAATCAGGCCGGTCTCCGGGCTCATGAGTGGCCTGGGGCCAGACTGTGCGCCTTCCCGCATCGAATCGAATCGAATCGACACAGTGGCATCAGACACAGTTTTCACTCATTTACCGTTGCGGGGGCAGCGCCGGAATTGCGGGCCTTCGACCATCAGAAGAACTCACTCACCGGCTTCCCTGTTTCACTCTGTCGACCCACGTCACAGAGCACCTGAAACAAGCCGCGAAGGTTAGAGGGTTGGGGGTGGAGCGTCAATTAAAGCCGGGAGGCCACTTGCCGAATAACTGCCGTCGATCAATAAACTGACGTCAATCTTGTGCCACGCTCTCAGCAGTGATATCAAAGAGCCACAACCTCACAACACAACAACAAGGGTGAGCCCATGCAAGGCATGATCATCAGCAATCCAAAGCTGGAATTCCTGCGCCCGGTGCTCGAGCGCTGGTTCGAATGCATCGACCGCTACAACGCCGTCCGCGGCGATGGCGACACACCGTACTGGCACGACGAAAAGGCCAATCTCGGACTGCTGTCTGCCGCCGCCTGGATAGCCGAGATGGTCACGCTGCAACAGACGCCAACCCGCAAGCAGACCGAAGAAGGCGAACGCAACAGCCGTGCCGACCTGTTCCTCGCCTCGCCCGAAACCCGCGCCTACATCCAGACCACCCAGCGCTGGCCACGGGTCAACAGCCTCAACCTGAGCCAGGCCCTGCTCGACATCGCCAGCGATGCGAAGCGCGTGAGCCACGCCAGCGACCTGAAACTCGGCTGCCTGTTCGTCGCCCCGCAAAAAGCCCAGCAAGGCGCCACGCCGGAAGAACTCCAGGACATGGTCGACGACCTGCAAAAGGAGCACACCTGCGCGGTCGCCTGGTATTTCCCATACGCCTATCGCAAATTGCGCAACGAAGCCGGCAACTATCACCCCGGCATCGCGGTGCTGTTCAAGGAAGCTCGCGGCTGAGGCGTTGAACCATCGCACGACAACGCTTCTCTATGATTAGAACAAGGCATTCATAGGGAAGACCAGCATGCGCACGCCCCCGCTCGCTCTCGTTATCGCGCTCTGCACAGGGCTCGCCGCTTTTGCCGAAGACCTGGATCTCCCACTCCATGGGTCGCCCGGTGGGCGTGGTGATCGACCGGCAGGGTAACCTGTTGGTGGCCGATGACACAGGGAACAAGGTGTGGCGGGTGTCGGCTGCCAGATAATCAACGGCAAAATAGGTTGCGGTGTTCGGCAACTAACAGTGAATGCTCCGAAGGGACGAGAGACAGCACTGAACCATTGTTCGCATGGACACCACGAGCGGCTTAGAGCTGGGAACTTACAGGTACTTCATTTCAAATGTCGCCGAGCCGTCCATGTCCACCTCGTCGGTCAGGGTTAGGTTGTTGGCGGGGGCGATGAAGGTATAAACCTCAAAATCCATCGTCAGGTCTTTTACCGCAATCGGTGCACTGGAGTCGGAGGCGGAACCTACTGATAAAAGGATGCCGGGAGACGTCGAGCGGGTTGATAGCCAGGTCAGACCTTCGTCTTCGGAGCTGATCGCGCTCGCCGGTTGCCCATCCGCCAAAGCGTTTCTGACACCGACGAAAACAAAACCGAGTTTTTCGTTCGCGTTGGTGAGTCCAAGGCCAAACCAACCGCTGGATGATTCCGTACCAGCTCGGTTATCGATCGGGTTCAGCGCGAATTGAGTCGATGCGTCACAAGCCACGGTCAATTGCAGTGGGTGTTTGCCAAGTACAGTATTCTGGGTTGGATTGAGGTCCTTTGCCGAGATCTTGCCGTTGTCCACGAGACCGCCGTTCGACAGGCTCGGCGTGCACGCAGCCGGCGTGATGGTGCCGGTGACCGTCAGGTCCGTGCTGGAGGCAGCGAAAGCGCAAGACGCTCCCGCAAGAAGGAATGCGCTGCCAAGTAGGGTCAGTGTCTTATTCATGTATTGCTCTTCGTATTTGGGGTGATTGCAGCTCGAGCCAATACGACCGGACTGCTGGATAACCGCAATCTAGCGAACAGGGTAGAAGGTAGGGAATGCAACAAATACGAAAAGGCTGCGCACTTCGTTTCAAGGCGCGTTGGGTGCCAACATCGAATTCAAGTCATTGATCATTGGGAGTTGCAGGAGGGGTCGATTTCAACAGGACAGCTAGCGTTTACGACACAGAGTCAAACCATCGCCGATCGGCAACAACGACAAATCCACCCGCGCATCGTCTTTCAAGGCCCGATTGAGCGCCTGGATCGCCCGGGTGTCCGCGCTCTCGGGGTTGGCCTCGAGCACGCGCCCGCTCCACAAAGTATTATCGAACACCGCCAGCCCGCCGACCCGCAGCAATCCCAGGGCGTGTTCCAGATAACTCGGGTAGTTGGCCTTGTCGGCATCGATGAACACCAGGTCGTACTGCCCGCCCCGCCCTTGTCGCTCAAGCTCGGCGAGGGTTTCCAGCGCCGGGGCCAGGCGCAGGTCAATCCGTCCGGCGAGCCCCGCCTCCTGCCAATAGCGCCGTGCGATGGCGTTGTAGTCGCCAGGGATATCGCAGCAAGTCAGCGAGCCGTCAGCCGGTAATGCCGATGCCATGCACAGGGCGCTGTAACCGGTGAAAGTGCCGACTTCGAGCAAGCGCCTGGCTCCCGTCAGTTTCACCAGCAAAGCGAGAAACTGCCCCTGCTCCGGAGCCACCTGCCAACGTGCCATCGGCAGCGCCTGGGTCTCATCGCGCAAGCGCTTGAGCAGTGGCGTTTCGCGCAGGGAGACATCGAGCAGGTATTGGTACAGGGCGTCGTCGAGATTAAGCGTGCGAGCAGTCATGATCAGCAGCTCCGGACGTTACGGGTTGCGCGCCAGATGTTCAGGCTGCAGAACACGCTTGGCGCTCAGATAAGCTTTTTGCCAATAGGCCTTGGACAGACTGTCGAGCTTCACGGTGCCGCCGGTGGCCGGTGCGTGGACGAAGCGCCCTTCTCCCACGTAGATGCCGGCATGACTGACCTGGGAACCGCCATTGGTGGCGAAGAAAATCAGGTCACCGGTTTGCAGGCCTTCCTTGCCCACATTCGCCGCTTGCATGGAGATCATTTCGCGAGTGGTGCGCGGCAAGGAAATACCGGCGACATCGCGATACACATAACCGATCAGGCCGCTGCAATCAAATCCGGAATCCGGCGTATTACCACCCCAACGATAAGGCGTGCCCACCAGGCCGAGCGCGCGAAACAGCACGTCTTCGGCCTCGGGCGAAAAAGCTTGCGGGGATCCAAATACGATGGGAGCGCGAACCACCTGCGCAGGTGGCGGTGTACGGCTGGCGCAGGCACTGAGCAGCGCTGCGAAGAACATGATTGCGAGGCGGGCCGACGTCGTCATAAGCAGAGCATCCTGATCTGGCTGCGGCTTTTTCTGCCGGGAGTGCAGAAAAGAAAACCGCCTGCGCGGGGCGCAGGCGGTTTGCCATCATTCATACATCAGGATTTTAGCGGTTATATGGCAAACTTCAAGTAAGACTTTAAGTTTACCTTACAATCTGTGCGCTTATTTACGTGCAGTGACGATTGGCGACGCGTTAGGTGCCATCGCCAGGGCGCGCTTGGCTTCGATGAAGCTCTTGTTCCAGTAACTGTCGCCCAGGCTATCGATCCGCACACCACCGCTGCGGCGGCTGCTGGAGTGGATGAACTGGTTGTCACCCAGGTAGATCCCGGCGTGACTGACACGGCCACGACGGCCATTGGTTGCGAAGAACAGCAGGTCGCCCGGCTCAAGCTTGCTGCGCGAGACCAGCGGAGCGTCCACGTTGATCATTTCGCGGGTGGAGCGTGGCAGGTTCATGCCCGCTTCTTCGCGAAACAGGTAACCGATGAAACCGCTGCAATCGAAGCCGGCTTCAGAAGTACCGCCGAAACGGTAACGGGTACCGATCAGGGACATGCCACGTTCGAGGATGCTGTCGGCCAGAACCGGAAGCTGGTAGGACTTGCCGCCAGCGAAGTCTGCGAGTTCTTTTTCGGTAGCCAGCTCTTCCTGAAAGAGAGCGGAAGACTGGGCAGTAACGGAGTTTTGAACATGCTGTTGTTGCTCTTGCTGAGACACCGGAGTGTGGGCAGCGCAACCGAACAACAGGGTGACGAGTGCGAGAGGCACGAGGGGTGCGAAGCGGTTTAGCATGGGCACGACCGTGGCTGATAGTTGTAAAGAAGCCGAGACTATGCCCTCTATCATCCTCATTTGCAAATTCAATCGATCTTTTTGTGACTTATCCGTTTCCCGTTTACATCTAAGCGCTTAAGCCCATTTTAAACATACGCGCAGCCTGTAACCGGGCAGAAAAGCGGGGGGTTTGTGCTGCCTGCAATTCGCCGAACTGGCTAAAAGCCCCGGATTCAGCGGGTTTACCAGCCGAGGGTTTCTTTCAAAAACGGGATTGTCAGCTTGCGCTGAGCCTGGAGGGAGGCCTGATCGAGACGCTCGAGCAGCTCGAACAGCGCACTCATGCTGCGGGTACCGCGAGTCAAAATGAAATGCCCGACTTCGTCTGTCAGGTGCAGTCCGCGACGAGATGCGCGCAATTGCAAGGCGCGCAATTTGTCCTCATCGGAAAGCGGGCGCATCTGGAAGATCAAGGCCAGGGTCAGGCGCGACTTGAGATCCGCCAGCTTCACCGGCAATTCACGGGGGGATGTCGACGCGGCAATCAGCAAGCGTCGGCCGCTGTCGCGCAAGCGATTGAACAGATGGAACAGCGCCTCTTCCCAGTCCGCCTTGCCGGCAACCGCCTGCAGGTCATCGAGACAGACCAGTTCGTACTGTTCAAGGTTGTCGAGAATTTCAATACCGCGATCGAGCAGCTCGGCCAGCGGCAGATAGACCGCAGGCTCCCCCAATTGCTCGAAGCGCAGGCAGGCGGCCTGCAACAGATGCGTCCGCCCTACCCCATCCTTGCCCCAAAGGTATATCAGGCTCTCGGTCCAGCCGGCGTCGGCTTCGCACAGCCGCTCGACATAGCCGAGTGCAGCGGCATTGGCGCCTGGGTAGTAATTGATAAAGGTGGCGTCGTCACGCAGACGCACACCTAGGGGCAGCTGAATCGGTTTCATCCTGACTGAACAGTTCCAAAGGAACCGTTAGTGGCCTCTGTGTAAAGTTTGCGAAGTTTATACCCGTGAGCCGGGTCGCACAATGCGACAGACCACAAGCAAAATCAAAGGTTTGCGTTAATGCATCGGTTTTATGACAGTTTCTTTGGCGGTGCATGTGACAGTCGCGCGATGCAAGCAGGCTGACCCGCCATGAACCCGGGCAACCCGCCATCACCCATCGACGCCCCTTACGACTCCGGCTCGTCGACACTCCCGTAGATCTCAGAATCCTTATACAAATCATGCACATGACGCACCAGCACCATGATCACCGCCGCGACCGGCAATGCCAATAGCACACCGGTAAAGCCAAACAGCTCACCACCGGCCAGAATCGAGAAAATCACCGCCACCGGGTGCAGGCCAATCCGGTCACCCACCAGCAACGGCGTCAGCACCATACCCTCCAGCGCCTGGCCGACCATGAACACCGCGACAATACCGAGCATCGGGTAAAGATCACCACTGAACTGGAACAACCCCGCAAGCAGCGCCGCGCCAATGCCGATGATAAACCCCATGTACGGCACGATCGCCGCCAGACCGGCAATCAGGCCAATCAACAAGCCCAGCTCCAGACCGACCAGCATCAGGCCCGCTGCGTAGATCACACCCAAGGCCACCATCACCAGCAACTGTCCGCGAACGAAGGCTCCGAGCACTTCGTGGCATTCACCCGCCAGGGATACCGCGCGCGCTTCACGATCACGAGGCAGCAGGCTGCGGATCCTGGACATCATCAAGTCCCAATCGCGCAACAGATAGAAGCTCACCACCGGGATCAGCACCAGATTCGCCAGCCAGCCGATCAACGCCAGCCCCGAGGCCGTGGCATGGCTCAACACGACACCGACAATATCAGTGGTCTGACCCATATGCTCGCTGATGGCTGCCTTCAACTTGTCGAACTTCCAGAAACCTTCCGACAGGCCGAACTTCGATTGCACCCAGGGCAGCGCCGTGTGTTGTAGCCAGTCGAGCATCTGCGGGGCCAGCTCATACAAACGAAACAACTGCCTGGCGAGCAGCGGCACCAATACCAACAGCAGCGCGGTAAAGATCAATGTAAACAGGGTAAACACCGCCACGACACCCCAGGTTCGAGACAAGCCTGCCTTCTCCAGCCGATCCACCAGCGGGTCGAACAGGTAGGCCAACAGCAGCGCCACCAGGAACGGCGTCAGGATCGGATGCAACAACCAGACAAACGCACAAAGCAGGATCACCCCACCGAGCCAGAACCAACACCGCCTATCGGCCATGAACCACTCCATTGCTTCTATATAAAGAAAGAAAAACTACCAGCGAAAACGCAGCTGCGGTGTCGGGGCTGGCGCCGGGGCAGGCACCGCACCACCGGCGGCAGGTTGAACCGGCACTGCCGGGGCTGGGGCCTGACCAGCTGGAGCTTCCTGCAGCCTCGCCAGCGACAGTTGTGCACGCAGTTGATCGGCGCTGCCATTGACCCTATAGACAATCCGGTCGCCGTCGACACTTTGCACACGCCCGCCAAATGGCTCCAGCAAGCGCCCAAGGGACGCGTAGTGTTCAAGATTCATGCCTTGCACCTCCAGCAATTGCTCACTCGAAGCACCGGCCCTGGCAACAAACCGCGGCGCCAGGCGCTCGTTGACCGCCAGCATCACCGCATCGGCCACGGCCGCCTGATCGGCGCCTTGCACGCTGCCTGCCTCTTTTTTATCCCCCAGCCACAATTGCCACTTGGCTTGCCACTGCCCGCCCTCCTCCTTGGCGTGTACCGCGAGCAAGGCGTCGGCGTTGTAGCGCTCCGAAGCGGCATTCAATGGCGCGGGATCTGCGCCTTCCAGATTCGGCGCGGTCGCGACGATCTGTTCGTTCAGGTCTGCCAATGGCAAGCGCAATGGCAAACCACGGTGTTGAGCAGCCCGACGCAATGGCGCCGCGCTGGCCTGACCGTCGCCCACCAGACTTGAACCCTCGGTGGAGTCATTCAACCACCAGCCGAGGATCGACGGCCGATTGGCCCCCCACATCGCCAGGCCGGCGCGGCGCAAGGCCTGCTCGGTGGTGCCCGGATCGAAATCGACTTTCAGGACTTCCGGCGGCCCGGCATCAAAGCCGTATTGGCTGATGATCTGTTGCGGGTCTTTGCGAATCGCTGCCAGACCCGGACTTTGAGCGGCCTTGGGGTCGCCGGTCAGGCGCAATACCAATGTGTCCAACGCACGTTGAGTCGCCTGGTCGCGCTCCTCGGGCGATTGGCCATCCACCGGCTCGCGTACCTGGTAAAGGCCTTTGACGGTTTCGGCATGACTGGCCAGGCTGACCACTGACAAACAACTCACAAGCAAGAATTTACAAAAACGCATGGAAGATTCCTGACGACAAGAGCGGCTGGAACAGACCGCATGAAAGCGATCGAGCAAGACTGTGACCATTGCCCGACGCAAAACATTCACACGTTCCGGGTAAGTTTTCGCACTGTCATAACGATAGACGGTTAATCGCGACACCTTATACAGCCATGCAGGATGCCACCGACACCGCGCATTAATGGTTTTTTTTGAACGGATATGGCCCTGCTGTCGGCCTGAGGATGGCCGCTGCGGCTCAAGCCTGATAAAATCGCGCGCCTTCGCAGACCGGCAACAGCCGGGTAGTGTCCGAATAGCGCGCATGGCTCTCGCCTACGCAGTTTCGGCGTTCCCGACGGACTCGGTCGTTACCCAGAAATCCCCCCCTAAAGGCCTGGATCATGAGCAAGCAACCCTCCCTGAGCTACAAAGACGCCGGTGTAGACATCGACGCCGGCGAAGCATTGGTCGAACGCATCAAGAGCGTCGCCAAGCGCACTGCGCGCCCGGAAGTCATGGGCGGCCTGGGCGGTTTCGGCGCCCTCTGCGAAATCCCGGCCGGCTACAAGCAGCCGGTGCTGGTTTCCGGTACTGACGGCGTTGGCACCAAGCTGCGCCTGGCCCTGAACCTGAACAAGCACGACAGCATCGGCATCGACCTGGTTGCCATGTGCGTGAACGACCTGGTGGTGTGCGGCGCCGAGCCGCTGTTCTTCCTCGACTACTACGCCACTGGCAAACTGAACGTCGAAACCGCGACCCAGGTCGTGACCGGCATCGGTGCTGGCTGTGAACTGTCCGGCTGCTCGCTGGTTGGCGGCGAAACCGCTGAAATGCCGGGCATGTACGAAGGCGAAGACTACGACCTGGCCGGTTTCTGCGTCGGCGTCGTGGAAAAATCCGAAATCATCGACGGCTCCAAGGTTGCTGCTGGCGATGCCCTGCTCGCCCTGCCGTCTTCCGGCCCGCACTCCAACGGCTACTCGCTGATCCGCAAGATCATCGAAGTATCCGGCGCCGACATCGAAAACACCCAGCTCGACGGCAAGCCGCTGACCGACCTGCTGATGGCCCCGACCCGCATCTACGTGAAGCCGCTGCTCAAGCTGATCAAGGAAACCGGCGCGGTCAAAGCCATGGCCCACATCACCGGTGGTGGCCTGCTGGACAACATCCCGCGCGTTCTGCCAAAGGGCGCACAAGCCGTGGTTGACGTCGCGAGCTGGACCCGTCCTGCCGTGTTCGACTGGCTGCAAGAGAAAGGCAACGTTGACGAAAACGAAATGCACCGCGTGCTGAACTGCGGCGTGGGCATGGTTATCTGCGTTGCTCAAGAGCACGTTGAAACCGCGCTGAACGTGCTGCGTCAAGCGGGCGAGCAGCCTTGGGTCATCGGCCAGATCGCCACCGCTGCCGAAGGCGCGGCTCAGGTCGAACTGAAGAACCTTAAGGCGCACTAATGCCTAAAACCTGTGATGTGGTGGTGCTGTTGTCCGGCACCGGCAGTAACTTGCAGGCCTTGATCGACAGCGCGCGGACCGGCGACAGCCCGGTTCGCATCGCTGCGGTGATTTCCAACCGCGCCGACGCCTACGGCCTGCAACGCGCCAGGGACGCGGGTATCGATACCCGCACCCTGGATCACAAGGCTTTCGAAGGTCGCGAGGCCTTCGACGCCGCGCTGATCGAACTGATCGACGCCTTCAACCCCGAACTCGTGGTACTGGCCGGATTCATGCGCATTCTCAGCGCAGGCTTCGTACGCCACTATCAGGGTCGCCTGCTCAATATCCATCCTTCGCTGCTACCCAAATACAAAGGGTTACACACTCATCAGCGCGCACTGGAGGCCGGCGACACCGAGCACGGCTGCTCCGTGCACTTCGTCACCGAGGAACTCGATGGCGGACCACTGGTCGTACAGGCTGTAATACCGGTAGAGTTACAGGATTCGCCGCAGAGTCTGGCGCAGCGAGTCCATGTTCAGGAACACCTGATCTACCCGATGGCCGTACGCTGGTTTGCTGAAGGTCGTTTATCACTCGGTGAACAAGGTGCTTTACTGGACGGACAGTTACTCGCGGCCAGCGGCCACTTGATTCGAACCTAGGAGATTTTATGCGTCGCGCCCTGCTCTTCGCTTGCGCTCTGCTCGCCTTGCCCTTCGCCCAGGCGGCAGAACTTCAACCTTTCTCCGCCAGCTACACCGCCGACTGGAAACAGCTGCCCATGAGTGGCACTGCCGAGCGCAACCTCGAAAAAACCAGTGATGGCAAATGGAAACTGAGTTTCAAGGCATCGATGATGATCGCCAGCCTGTCCGAGGAAAGCACCCTGACACAGGACAAGGACACGCTCCTTCCCGTGTCGTACCACTTTGAACGCGGCGGTCTGGGCAAAGCCAAGAAATCGGATCTGGATTTCGACTGGAACACCAAGATGATCACCGGCACCGATCGCGGTGATCCGGTAAAGGTTGCGTTGAACCGTGGCATGGTCGACAAATCCACCTACCAACTGGCCTTGCAGCAGGACGTTGCTGCCGGCAAGAAAAGCATGAGCTATCAGGTAGTCGACGGCGATGAAGTCGACACCTATGACTTCCGCGTGCTGGGCCCGGAAAAGGTCGACACCAAGGCCGGCAAGATCGATGCAATCAAGGTTGAACGTGTACGCGACCCGACACAGAACAAACGCATTACCGTGATGTGGTTCGCCAAGGATTGGGATTACCTGCTGGTCCGCCTGCAACAAGTCGAAACTGACGGTAAGGAGTACAACATCATGCTCCTGAATGGCACGGTCAACGGCAAGGAAGTCAAAGGCAGCTGATCCGGATCGACAACTGTAGGAGCGAGCTTGCTCGCGATGGACTTTAACGATGACTCGCCCTTGCGGATACACGCGGTGCCATTGAGATCATCATCGGAGCGCCGCCCGGAGCAAGCTCGCTCCTACAGATTGGAACACCCGACAAGCGCGATGGCTCTATGCTCTCAAGGTCTTTTTTGATCGAATGAGTTTTCCTGTCGCCTGCGAGGTTTCCCATGACCGTTACTGTCAACACCGTTTCTGCCGAAGGTTTTCGCCACAGCGTACAAATCGATGACCACGAACTCTTCGCCGACGTGCCCGTCACGGCCGGCGGTGATGGCTCTGCGCCGGAACCGCACGATTATTTCGATGCCGCGCTAGGCGCCTGCAAGGCCCTGACCCTGAAGCTGTATGCCAAAAAGAAGAACATCCCGCTGACCGGTGTCGGCGTGGAGGTCAAGCGCGACAACAGCCTGGAACAGAAAGGCCAATACGCGCTACACGTCAAACTGACCCTCAAAGGCGTACTCACCGACGCCCAGCGCGAAGAGCTGCACCGCGTGGCCGATCGCTGCCCGATCCACAAGCTGATGACCACGTCTGAAGTGCGCATCGAAACGCACTTGTCCGAAGGCGCGTTCAGCCAATAGCGGCAAGGGCTGCGCAAGCGGGTTATGCTCGAACGTATTACCCGCTCAGCCTGGAACGCACCATGAACACTCCGCTCGTGATCCGCCCCCGCACTGAAGATGTCGAGGGCCAGCCGATTCTTCGCCCGCTGCCATCGGCCAAGTGCCGCAGCGTCGGGCCCTTCGTGTTTTTCGACCACATGCTGGAAACCCGTTATCCACCGGGCAAAGGCATGAACATCCGCCAGCATCCGCACATTGGCCTGTCTACCCTCACCTATTTGTTCCAGGGGCAGATCCAGCACAAGGACAGCCTCGGTTCCGATCAGGTGGTCGGGACTGGCGATGTCAGCTGGATGACGGCCGGCAGCGCCATCGCCCATGTCGAACGCACGCCAGAAGCCCTGAGAGAAAGCGGCTTCACCATGCACGGCCTGCAGATCTGGCTGGCTTCGCCCAAGGACAAAGAGCAAGGTCCGGGGCATTACAGTCACCATCCGGCGTCGACTTTGCCGGTCAGCGAAAACCTGGGGGTGAAGATCCGCATGATTGCCGGGTCGGGCTTTTGCCTGGAATCACCAGTGCCGGTGCTTTCTCCTACGCTGTACGCGGAACTGCACCTGCAAACGGCGACGACATTACTGATCCCCACCGAGCATGAAGAACGTGCGCTGTATGTTCTGAGCGGCGAGGTGCAACTGGATGGCGAGCCGCTGGAGCCGCATTCGCTGGTGGTACTGCCTGCCGGGGAAGAGATGACCCTGTTTGCTGAAAGCGACAGTCACGCTGTGTTGTTTGGCGGTGCTGCGCTGGACGGGCCACGGCGGATCAACTGGAACTTTGTCGCGAGCGATCCGGCGGCGATTGATGAAGCACGCCGGCGCTGGGCGGCCGGGGATTGGCCGACGGTGCCGGGGGAAAGCGAGCGGATCGAATTGCCCTGAGATTTTAGTTGCCCGTGAAACCGCCTTCGCGAGCAGGCTCGCTCCCACAGGGGAAAAGCATTCCAATGTGGGAGCGAGCCTGCTCGCGAAGAGGCCCAATCAGTCACCTGATCAGTCAGTGTCTGAAAGAGCATCAGCCCTTGAACACTTCATCCAGCAAGTTATGCATCGACGTGAACGCCCGGGCAGCCACCTTCGCGTCATACATCATCATGCCCGGCACGTTGGCGTGCGGGTCGGTGAACGAATGGAACGCACCGCCGTAGCTCAGCAACTGCCAGTCCACGCCGGCCGCGTTCATTTCATCTTCGAACGCCGGCAACTGCTCTTTCGGCACCAATGGATCGGAGGCACCGTGCAGCACCAGTACCTTCCCCTTGATGTTTTTCGCATCGGCCGGGGTCGGTGTGTCCAGCGTGCCGTGGAACGATACCGTCACTTTCACTGGTGCGCCGGTACGGGCGAGCTCCAGGGCGCAGCAACCGCCGAAGCAGAAACCGAAAGTGGCCAGTTTCGAAGTATCGACAGCCACTTCACCCTGACTCTGCAGCTGCTCGAACGCCACCTGCATGCGCTTGCGCAGCAATGGGCGGTCATTCTTCAACGGCATCATGGCCGCGCCGGCCTCGTCATTGTTCGTCGGACGAACCGATTGACCGTAAAGGTCTGCGATCAGTACCACATAACCCTTGGAGGCGACCGACTTGGCGATCTCCTCGGCACCGGCGCTGACGCCCATCCAGTTCGGCGCCATCAACAAACCCGGGCGCGGGCCTTTCTGGTCGGCATCGAAGGCCAGACGGCTTTCATAAGCCTGGCCGTCAATCTGATAGGCAACGGAACGTACAGTGATTTGGCTCATTTCTGACTCCTGATTTTTGAACACCAGAATGAAAAAACCCGCCGAAGCGGGTTTTCTGCAACCTGGTTAAGCCGACAGCTCAACCAACAGTTTGTTCAGACGGCGCACATAGGCCGCCGGATCTTTCAAACTGTCGCCGGCCGCCAGCGCCGCCTGATCGAAGAGGATGTGCGACAGGTCGCCGAAGCGCTCGTCACTCTGCTCGTTGTCGAGCTTCTCGATCAGCGGGTGAGCCGGGTTGAATTCGAAGATCGGCTTCGAATCCGGAACCTTCTGGCCGCTGGCTTCCAGAATCTGGCGCATCTGCAAGCCCAGGTCCTGCTCGCCGATGGCCAGGATCGCCGGGGAGTCGGTCAGGCGATGGGACACCCGAACTTCAGCAACGGATTCGCCCAGCGCGGTCTTCAGACGTTCAACCAGACCTTCTTTGGCCTTGGCGACTTCTTGCGCAGCCTTCTTGTCCTCTTCCGAGTCCAGGTTGCCCAGGTCCAGGTCACCGCGCGCCACGTCGACGAAGCTCTTGCCGTCGAAGTCGTTGAGGTAGCTCATCAGCCACTCGTCGATGCGGTCGGTCAACAGCAACACTTCGATGCCTTTCTTGCGGAAGACTTCCAGGTGCGGGCTGTTTTTGACCTGCGCGTAGGTTTCGCCGGTCAGGTAGTAGATCTTGTCCTGGCCTTCCTTGGCGCGCGCCAGGTACTCGGCCAGGCCGACAACCTGCTCGCCATCGTCGCCAAGGGTCGAGGCGAAACGCAGCAGGCCGGCGATTTTTTCCTTGTTGGCGAAATCTTCGGCCGGGCCTTCTTTCATGACCTGACCGAAGTTTTTCCAGAAGCCTTTGTATTGCTCTGGCTCGTTCTTCGCCAGTTTTTCCAGCATGTCCAGAACGCGCTTGGTCAGCGCCGACTTCATGGAATCGATGATCGGGTCTTTCTGCAGGATTTCCCGCGACACGTTCAGCGACAGGTCGTTAGAGTCGACCACGCCTTTGATGAAGCGCAGGTACAGTGGCAGGAAGGACTCGGCCTGATCCATGACGAACACACGCTGCACGTACAGCTTCAGGCCTTTCGGCGCCTCACGCTGGTACAGGTCGAACGGCGCACGGGCCGGCACGTACAGCAGCGAGCTGTATTCCAGCTTGCCTTCGACCTTGTTGTGGCTCCAGCTCAGAGGGTTTTCGAAGTCGTGAGCGATGTGCTTGTAGAACTCCTGGTACTCCTCGTCCTTGATCTCGGTGCGCGGACGGGTCCACAGGGCGCTGGCGCGGTTGACGGTTTCCCACTCAACGGCTGGCTTCTCCTCGCCTTCGGTGGCTGCCACTTCTTTCGGCAGTTCGATCGGCAAGGCAATGTGGTCCGAGTACTTCTTGATGATGTTGCGCAGGCGCCAGCCATCGGCGAATTCGTCTTCACCGGATTTCAGGTGCAGGACGATGCGAGTGCCGCGTTCGGCCTTGTCGATGGTCGCAACTTCGAAGTCACCTTCGCCCTTGGACGACCAGTGCACGCCTTCGCTGGCAGCGCTGCCGGCACGACGACTGAACACATCGACTTTGTCAGCGACGATGAATGCGGAGTAGAAACCGACACCGAACTGGCCGATCAGGTGCGAGTCTTTCTTCTGGTCGCCGGTCAGGTGCTTCATGAAATCGGCGGTGCCGGACTTGGCGATGGTACCCAGGTGGGTGATCGCGTCTTCGCGGCTCATGCCGATACCGTTGTCTTCGAGGGTGACGGTTTTAGCGTCCTTGTCGAAGCTCACGCGGATTTTCAGTTCGGCGCCACCTTCCAGCAGCTCTGGCTTGGCCAGGGCTTCGAAACGTAATTTGTCGACAGCGTCAGAGGCGTTCGAGATCAATTCGCGAAGGAAAATTTCCTTGTTGGAATACAGCGAATGGATCATGAGATGCAGCAGTTGCTTCACCTCGGTCTGGAAGCCCAGGGTTTCCTTTTGAGTTTCCACACTCATGGTTATCAAACTCCAATCAGATGGCTTAAGCCGCGACCTTGAGGGTCGACGGCGGGTTGTCCTCAGAGTTTGGGGCTGAGTTCAGGATTTCAAGGGCTCTTCGAGTTTGAAATGTGCTCGGGCCGTGGCAATGGGTTCGGCCTCAGTGCTTTGCCAGGCGGTAATCGCCACGTTGGCGACCCGGCGGCCCTGGCGGCAAACCTGGCATCGGGCCCAGGTATCGCGAAACTGCCCGGCACGCAGGTAATCCAGGGAGAAGTCGATGATCTTCGGCACCCCGGGCGTTCCGGTAAACACCAACAGGTGCAGTGCCGCGGCCAACTCCATGAACCCGGCGATCACACCGCCATGAATCGCCGGCAACAAAGGGTTACCAATGTTGTCCTTGTTCGCTGGCAGCTTGAACAGCAACTCATCTCCCACCCGTGAACATTCGACGCCGATCAGCCGGGCATAGGGAATCAAATCCAGCAGCGAGGCGTAATCGCCCTGCTCGTGGGCCTTTTGCAATGGGTCCTTCAGAGATTCACTCATTGCGCACCTCCGGCAACCACGCCACCAAAGCCCTTGGTACCTTTGATGCCCTTGCCCATGCGCATGAAAGTGCCCACCACATGGGCAATGGGTTGCCCGGGCTCATCCTGATAGGCGAAGCCACGGGCAAAAATCACGTCAGTGGTGACCCGATAGCATTGGGCAAAGCCGTACACATCCTTATGCGGCTCGGCGGCGTGCATGTAGTCGATACGCAGGTCGAGGGTCGGGCAGACCTCGAACTCCGGGAGTACGCAGAGCGTCGCCATGCCACAGGCCGTGTCCATCAGCGAGGTCAGCGCCCCGCCATGAATCACGCAGGTTTCAGGATTGCCGACGATCTGCGGGCTGTACGGCAGCACTATCGTCAGCCCTTCGCTGCTGGCGCTGTGAACGCTTAGTCCAAGTACCTGACAATGTCGCAGCGCCGACAGAAAGCGCGTCGCACGCTCAAAAACGGGATTTTCAGCCATTTGATAAAAACCCTTGTTTAAATCCGTACAGTGCAGTGGCGGTCCGGGTAAAAGTTCCGCATTAGAACAAACTTATATATCTGAAAGAATTAAGGAACTTAACGCTGATACTTGGGTTCTTAAGGCCAGTAGATGCTTTTCATCAGGAGAAACACCCCATGCGTAAGACTTTAGCTATTGCCTTGATGTTGACCGCTTCCCTCGGTCTCGCTGCCTGCGATAAAAAATCCGAGGACAAAGCTCAAGATGCTAACCAACATGCTGAGCAAGCCCAGCAGAAAATGAACGAAGCTCAGGATAAAGTGAACGACGCGGCGAAAGAAAACGCCGAAGCCGCCAAAGATCAGACTGAATCGAACGCAGAAGCGCCAAAAGAGGCCGCTCCAGCCGCTCCAGCCGCTCCGCAAGCGCCTAAGTACTAATCCGTTTTTTTGTGTGATGAAAGAAAACCCGCCAAGTGCGGGTTTTCTTTTGCCTGCAAAACAGCGATTAGAGAAAAATCGTGCGAAAAGTCGGACTAATCATCAACAACAAAAAACAGATTAATCCCACCAGCCAAACCAGACTGCGCTGCCGGGACAGATTCCTCCAGTAACACACTGGATAGCCAGCGCGGACGCCCAATCAGGCAGCTTCTTTATTCACCTCGGACGATGGCGCCTCTGTAGGGGTATAGACCATCACATCGAGAACGTCGGAGTGAAACTCGCGGCGATACAATACGAAGACCACACCGGCACTCATCAACATGAACAGCCATGGACTAACGAACCAGGCCAGCATGGTCATGCCGAAGTAATAAGAGCGCAGGCCAAAGTTGAACTGGTTGGCGGCCATGGAGATGACACGGGCTGCACGGGCGGCAAAGGCCCTGCGCTCCTGCTCGGACACATGGCGTTCACCGACCATCGGCGCCGACCCCACCAGTATCGCTGCAAAGTTGTACTGGCGCATGCACCAGCTGAACGTGAAGAACGCATAGACGAACACCAGCGCCAGGCACAGCAACTTGATTTCCGACATGCCCTGGGAAGCCTGCTGCACCATCGGGATATCCGCCAGCAACGATACCGCCCGCTCCGAGGCCCCCAACACCGTGAGAATACCGGCCAGGATAATCAACGTACTCGAGGCGAAGAACGAAGCGTTACGCTCCAGATTGCCAATCACGCTGGCATCGGCGATGCGGTTGTCGCGCAACAGCATGCGGCGCATCCAGTCTTCGCGATAAAGGTGCAGAACACTGGCCAGGCACGCCGTATCACGGCCCTTCCATGTGGCATAGCGGGTGTAGCCGCCCCAGCAGATAACGAACCAGATAGCGGCAAGAATGTGGATCAGGTTGGCTTGGATGAACGACATGCAGGTCCTTGTGATGTATTTGTAGGAGCGAGCTTGCTCGCGAAGAACCCGAGAGCAACGCGCCTATCCGGAAATCACGTGCCATAGTTCACGACCTTCGCGAGCAATCGAGCGTCGACCGGCTGCTCCTACAATGGGTTTGGCAGACTTTCGACGTTAGCTCAGAAAAAAAGACACTGCCTCAACCCCATAAAAAATGCCCCGTATCGATTGATACGGGGCATTTCTGTTTCTGCTCAAAACCCGCTTGTGGCGGGCCGTGAAGCGACTTAAGCCAAGGCTTCGGCGCGCTTGCCCAGCAGGCGATCGCAAACCACTGCGACCACCAGTGTCATCACCGACGGCACCAGCCAGGCCAGGCCCTGCTCGCTCAGCGGCAGGTGGGCCATTTGCGTCGGCATCCAGTCCGCCAGGCCTGCACCCTTGAGGGCGTCGATCAGGCCGAAGATGAACGACACCAGCATGACCGGGCCGAGGATACGACCCTGCTCATGCCAGAAGTCCTTGCAGAAGCTCAACGCCACCAGAACGATGCACGGCGGATAGATCGCGGTCAGTACCGGGATCGAGAACGCAATCAGCTTGGTGAGGCCCAGGTTGGACACCAGCAGGGAGAATGCAGCAAGGATGATGACCAGCGTCTTGTAGGACAGTGGCAGCACTTGGCTGAAGTACTCGGCGCAGGCACAGGTCAGGCCGACCGCAGTCACCAGGCACGCCAGTGAGATCAGCACGGCAAGGAAACCACTACCTAGCGATCCGAAGGTGTGCTGCACGTAAGCATGCAATACCGCCGCACCATTGGTAGCGCCAGCGGCCACTTCATGACTGCCCGAACCGAGACGGAACAGGCTGACGTAAACCAGCGCCAGACCCACACCGGCAATCAGGCCGGCAATGATCGCGTAACGAGTGATCAGTGCGGGCGACTCGACACCGCGGGAACGGATGGCGTTGACGATGACGATGCCGAACACCAGGGCGCCCAGGGTATCCATGGTCAGGTAACCATTGATGAAGCCTTGGGAAAACGGCGCTGCCATGTATTCAGGGGTTGCTTGACCAATGTCACCGGCCGGCAAGGCGAATGCTGCGATGCCGAGAACGGCCAGGGCGATAATCTTCAGCGGCGCGAGGAAGCGCCCTACCGTATCCAGCAAACGGCCCGGGTACAGCGAAATGAAGAACACCAGCAGGAAGTACACCGAGCTGTACAGGAACAACGCCAGCGGGCTCTCGCCGGTCAGCGGCGCCAGGCCGACTTCGAACGATACCGTGGCGGTACGTGGCGTCGCGAACAGTGGCCCTACGGCCAGATAGCAGGCAGCCGCCAACAGGCCTCCAGCCACTTTACCGATCGGGCTACTCAATGCATCCATTGCCCCACCGACTTTCGCCAGCGCAACAACGGTGATCACCGGCAGACCGACCGCGGTGACCAGAAAGCCCAGCGCCGCCATCCAGACATTAGGTCCGGACTGCAAACCGACGATAGGCGGGAAGATGATGTTGCCAGCCCCGACGAACAGGGCAAACGTCATAAAACCAAGTGCCAGGATGTCCTGGCCTTTCAACACTTTCATTAAGGAAATACCACACTACTGAATCGGAATTTAGAGAGGGATTTCCCTATGGGTGAGGGAAATGCTGTCGGTCCGTATGAGACCAACCCTTTTAGCGCGTTGCTGCCTTGTGGGCCGCAGACGCAAAAATGGCGCGTAGACTAACGAATTTGGCCGATAAACGCACTGTTTGAGGGCGAACTATCCGATACACGACATTTCCATGTCGCGTTTACATATTAAAAGATCAAAAGATCGCAGCCTGCGGCAGCTCCTACAGGGAAATGCGATCTTCTGTAGGAGGGGCCGCCTCGTCTTCGACGCCGCGCTGTCGCGCAGCAAACTGAGGGAGCTAGAGTTGAAGAGCGTGCGCGGGGCAGAGACCGTCATT
>NZ_QAOV01000014.1 GCF_003050925.1 Pseudomonas sp. GV085
ACTCGATCACCCTCGCGGGCATGGGCAATGCCGTACATCATGATCCGGGTGTCACCATCCAGGACCTTGCCGCCACAGGTGGTCTTGTCATGCAGACCGATGAAATGTCCTTCGTTCATTGATGTTCTTCCTCCTTGATGGAAGGCAGAAAGTCCTCGGCCATCGGCACAGCTGCACGCCCCACCAACAAACAACCGCCTTGTAAGGTGTTGATGACCTCGTCGCCATTGCAGAGACGGCTGCCGACCAGCGCCACATCGCTATTTTCTTGTCCCGCACCCGTGACGATCTGCGCCGTACCCCCATCGGCGTACACGACGTAATCGCCTTTCAGTGCCGCAGTTACTTTCTGACCGCTGTCCAATGTGAACGTCAGCGGCGCTGCTGCCTGTTGGATCACTCCGCCATCACGGGTTTGGCTGCCCTCGGTTGCCACACGGAAAATCGCGCGAGGGGGATGTGTTTCCGCGTAAACCTGCTGTTGACGGATGATCGCCATGACTTCGTCGTCAAATCCCGCAAGTTGCTCCTCGGTGAAAGACGAGTCGTCCAGTCGGCAGAGAAACTCAGGAGAAACTTCGTTGGTATACAAGGGGTGCACAGGTGCATTCATTTGCAACTTCCTTATCGTCATCGGATTGAGTGCCTTTCCTTCTCATCTCGGCAGAAGCGCTGAGCAGAGAGAATATTGGGCGACGACGAATAAGACGGTGGAACGCGTGCTGAACGCAATCCAATGGCATAGTCAAATGAACGAATAGGAATTTTCCTAACAACCAACAACCCATTTCCTACAGCGGTAGTTATAAAAGATAATTTTTCGCGCAGTTGAAGCGCACTGTGTGTGGTGTTTTTCACGAGCGAGCGTAGCCCGATGGGTAGACTAATAAACGACATCTTCCCAGACTGCGTGAGAACCCTGCTCACCTGCGCGGCGCTCAAAGAAATTTAAACACTCATATTTAATCGTTTCGGAGAGTTACTTCGTTAAAGCTACAACACCTTGCGGCGTTACCTACAGGTAAGACAGAATCCGCCGGCTTGTGCGTCTTTGACATGGGTTCTATCGTTTGCCGGTCGCTGAAAAAAACAGTGACCGGGTTTGGTAGACCCGTAGCATCGACGCATAGCGTCACCTTTTTGCTGTCCAATGTTTGGGCGGTATTTTTATGGTGGCCATGCGCAGGGCTCCTTCGGGAGCGCCGGTTCCGATGCCCGGTCTACCAACCTTCGTATGGTCGCCACCCTAATGAGATGGTCAGCCCAGTACGGGAGCCCCGGTAAGTTTAGATTTACCGGGGCTCCCGTACTGGGCTGACCATACATTCGTTTGGTAGCGAGGTGGTGATGGCTCCCTTTAAATAGCATCGGAGTTCCATCTATGTTCAAGGTCACACCTAATCCGCCAGACACCGATCCGGCTTCCCCGTACGAAACCCTCGATTCAAAAAGCCTTCACGAAGCCGCAGAGCGCGACATCGACTATCACCTGAAGCCAGAGGTCCCCATCATGGAGACTCCGCGCACACCCGGCACGATGTTCATCGTCAATCCCGAACTAGATACCGAAACCCTCCTGGCCCATGCTTGCGAGTCGCTGGCCTCGGCAAATGTCATGACCATGGATTTGGCGGACCATATGGATGGGCCCAGGCGCAACTCCCTACTAGGTATTGCGCAAGTCATCATGCTGGGCGAACTTGCGGTCAATCGCGCACTGGACCAACTTGACCCACCTTAATAGTCCCGGTAGCTGTGGCTCCGGCCGACTTTCAGGCACAACGCACCATTAGCGGACTAGTTTGTACCCCGCCAATGGTGCTTGGAGCTCTGACACCTATAGGTTGTGCCTCAAGCTGCTGGATAACGAAATTAATGCGAGAACGAAAATGAACCGTGACAGCTTTTCCGAACCCGTAGATGGCTTTGATGCGTTGGCTACTGAGCGTCTGAGTGATGCTGAACCCTGGTACCAACGTATAGGAGCGATGAAAGTTAAATTGGTGCTTCCCGAAGACTTCGACGCGCCCCTGCCTGATGACATACATGATGATTTCGAAGGCCCCCACAAATAAGATTTCTGTTCCACAAGCGGTTAACCAGCTCAGCGACCAGCGTTTCTGACAGATGTTTGTTCGGCTGGAAAAGCTGGCCGTCTGGCATGGCCTCTTCGTCAGACCGCCGCCCGGAGGCGGTGGATCAGGCACAAAAGCGAACGGCACCTTTCGGCGCCGTTCGCTTTTCAAACTCCAACCACTTTACTTACGCGCCGCCTCCCACGATTTCAGCAGTTCGTTGTAGCTCACGGTTTCGCCTTTCGGCTTCTCGTTCGCCAGTTTCGGCTTAGGTGCGCCCGGCTGGTCGAACCAGTATTGCGCGTCACGCTCGGGGTTCATTTTCGGGGCGCAGGTGGCTTGGGCCTTCGAGCGCTCCAGACGGGTCATGATCGCGTCCTGATCCTTGGCCAGCCCATCGAGTGCCTGCTGTGGGGTTTTCTCGCCGCTGGCGGCTTCAGCAATGTGGCTCCACCACAATTGCGCCAGGCGTGGATAGTCCGGCACGTTGGTCCCGGTCGGGGTCCATTGCACACGGGCCGGGCTGCGATAGAACTCCACCAGGCCACCGAGTTTCGGCGCAAGGTCGGTCATGGCTTGCGAGTTGATGTCCGACTCGCGGATCGGCGTCAGGCCGACGATGGTTTTCTTCAGCGACACGGTTTTCGAGGTCACGAACTGCGCGTAGAGCCAGGCCGCGAGTTTTTGCTTCTCAGGTGTGGACTTCATGAACGTCCAGGAGCCGGCATCCTGATAACCGAGTTTCATGCCCTCCTCCCAATACGGACCTTTCGGCGAAGGCGCCATGCGCCATTTCGGCGTGCCGTCGGCATTCATCACCGCCAGGCCCGGTTTGGTCATGTCGGCAGTGAACGCGGTGTACCAGAAGATCTGCTGGGCGATGTTGCCCTGGGAGGGCACGGGACCTGATTCGGAGAAGGTCATGCCCGCCGCTTCCGGTGGCGCGTACTTCTTCATCCAGTCCACGTATTTGGTGGTGGCGAACACCGCCGCCGGCCCGTTGGTGTCGCCGCCGCGGGTCACGCTGGAACCCACCGGATGGCAGTCCTCGACGCGGATGCCCCACTCGTCCACCGGCAAGCCGTTGGGGATGCCCTTGTCGCCGCCACCGGCCATGGAGAACCAGGCATCGGTGAAGCGCCAGCCCAGGGACGGGTCTTTCTTGCCGTAGTCCATGTGCCCGTAGACACGTTTGCCGTCGATTTCCTTGACGTCTTCGCTGAAGAATTTGGCGATGTCTTCATAGGCTGACCAGTTCACCGGCACGCCGAGCTCGTAGCCGTACTTTTCCTTGAACCTGGCTTTCAGCTCCGGACGCTCGAACCAGTCGGCGCGGAACCAGTAGAGGTTGGCGAACTGCTGGTCAGGCAGTTGATAGATCTTGCCGTCCGGCGCGGTGGTGAAAGAAATGCCGATGAAGTCCTTGATGTCCAGGGTCGGCGAGGTGAAGTCCTTGCCCTCGTTGGCCATCAGGTCGGTGATCGATTCGGTCTTGCCGTAGCGAAAGTGCGTGCCGATCAGGTCCGAGTCGTTGACCCAGCCGTCATAGATACTCTTGTCCGATTGCATCACGGTCTGCAGTTTTTCCACCACGTCGCCTTCCTGCAGCAAGTCGTGGGTCAGCTTGATCCCGGTGATTTCGGTGAAGGCCTTGGCCAGCACCTTGGACTCGTATTCGTGGGTGGCGATGGTTTCCGACACCACCTTGATGCTCATCCCGCGAAATGGCTCCGCCGCCTTGATGAACCACTTCAGCTCTTCCAGTTGTTGTTCGGCCGTGAGTGTGGACGGTTTGAATTCACTGCCGATCCATTTTTTCGCGGCATCTTCGTAGGCATCGGCCCAGGCCGAAGCGCTCAAACCGCTGAGTGCCAGCATGGCTGCCAATGAAATGCTATGTCGCAGCTTATTGTTTTTGTCGAACATAGAGACCTCCTGTTTAAGTTTCGGAGCAACATTGCCGAGCGATTCGACTAGCCCCAACGCATCACAGCCAACAGCCACACCAGGGACATCGCGAAGGCGACCCAGATGCTCCAGTCGGTGACGCCGATTACCAGCAAGTGCAGGTAGGCGCTGCCGAGAAGACCGATAAACAAGCGATCGCCACGGGTGGTGGCAATCGGCAGAAAACCACGCCGAAGGATGCTCGGCGAACGCAATTCCCAAGTGGTCATGACCACCAGGACCAGGGCAATCACGCTGAAGAATGCCGCCGTGGGGGTGGTCCAGCTCATCCATTCCATCATCAGTTCCTCATACCCGGCCCAGGGCAAAGCCCTTGGCCACGTGGTTGCGCACGAACCAGATCACCAGCATGCCCGGCAGGATGGTCAACACCCCCGCCGCCGCCAGCACGCCCCAGTCGATGCCGGATGCCGAGACCGTGCGGGTCATCACCGCGGCGATCGGTTTGGCGTTCACCGACGTGAGCGTTCGTGCCAGCAGCAGTTCGACCCAGGAAAACATGAAGCAGAAGAACGCCGTGACGCCAATGCCGGAGCCAATCAGCGGGATGAAAATCTTCACGAAGAACTTGGGAAAACTGTAGCCATCGATGTAGGCGGTTTCGTCGATTTCCTTGGGCACGCCGGACATGAAACCTTCGAGAATCCACACCGCCAAGGGCACGTTGAACAGGCAGTGAGCCAGGGCCACGGCGATGTGAGTGTCGAACAGGCCAATCGAGGAGTAGAGCTGGAAGAACGGCAACAGGAACACCGCCGGCGGCGCCATGCGGTTGGTCAGCAGCCAGAAGAACAGGTGCTTGTCGCCGAGGAATCGGTAACGCGAAAACGCATAGGCCGCCGGTAGCGCCACGGTCAGGGAAATGATCGTGTTCAGACTCACGTAGTACGCCGAGTTGATGTAGCCGGTGTACCAGCTCGGATCGGTGAAGATCACCTTGTAGTTGGCCAGGGTGAAATCCTGTGGGAAAAGCGTCAGGCCGCCGAGGATTTCGGTGTTGCTCTTGAAGGACATGTTCAGCAGCCAGTAGATCGGCACCAGCAGGAACAGGATGTAGATCAGCAGCGGAATAAGCTTTCTCTTGCTCATGGCCGGGCCTCAGCGGTTGGCGTCGGAATGAGTCATGGCGGTATAGAACAGCCAGGACACCAACAGGATGATCAGGAAGTACACCAGCGAGAATGCCGCTGCCGGCCCCAGGTCGAATTGCCCTACGGCCATCTGGGTCAAGGTCTGACTGAGGAAGGTCGTGGCATTGCCAGGACCACCGCCCGTGAGTACGAACGGTTCGGTGTAGATCATGAAACTGTCCATGAAGCGCAGCATCACCGCGATCAGCAGCACACTCTTGAGCTTGGGCAACTGGATATGCCGGAACACCGCCCAGGCCGAGGCACGGTCGATCCGCGCCGCCTGGTAATACACGTCGGGAATCGCCCGCAACCCGGAGAAGCACAGCAACGCCACCAGCGAAGTCCAGTGCCAGACGTCCATGATCAGCACCGTGACCCAGGCGTCCATGGTGTTCGCCGCATAGTTGTAGCTGATGCCCATGGCCTTGAGACTCGCCCCCAGCAGGCCGATATCGGCGCGGCCGAAGATCTGCCAGATGGTGCCGACCACGTTCCACGGGATGAGCAACGGGATCGCCAGCACGATCAGCACCACCGAAGACCAGCGGCCCTTGGTCGGCATGGTCAGGGCAATGGCGATGCCCAGTGGAATTTCGATCAGCAGCACACAGGCGGAATAGATGAACTGACGCAGCAAGGAGTCATGCAGCCTCGGGTCGAGCAGCACTTGCTTGTACCAGTCGGCACCGACGAAATAGCGGCTGGACTGGTCGAAAATATCCTGCACCGAATAGTTGACCACGGTCATCATCGGGACCACCGCACTGAACGCCACCAGCAGGAACACCGGCAGCACCAGCCACCAGGCCTTGTTGTTCTGCACCTTGTTCATGGCTGCACCTCAATGTTGGCTTGGGTTTCCAGGAGGAATTCGTCGGCGTAGACCATCAGCCACTGCGCCGGAAAGCTGATGTAGGCCGTGCCCTGGGGCACCGGTTTGTCTTCGGCCAGACGCACTTTCAGGGGGACGCCATCGAGGTCGAGGCTCATGATCTTGTAAGTGCCCAGGTCTTCGACGTGTACGACCTTTGCCCGCAGTGCGTCATCAAAGGCTTCGTCCCACACATGGACGAACTCCGGACGAATGCCGACCTTCAGGGTTTTCCACTCCGATTCGGCAATACGCTGCTGCATCGCCTCGGACAGCGGCAAGTGCGTCGAGGCGAAACCGACACCACCCGGTTGCGGCTGCACGTCGATCAGGTTCATCCCCGGACTGCCAATGAAGTAGCCGACAAAGGTGTGGCTCGGGCGCTCGAACAACTCCCGCGGCGTGCCGAATTGCACGATCTGCCCGCCGTACATCACCGCAATCTTGTCGGCGAAGGTCGAGGCCTCCAGCTGATCGTGGGTGACGTAGACCATGGTGATGTTGAACTGTTCGTGGATCTGCTTGAGCTTGCGTCGCAGCTTCCACTTCAGGTGCGGGTCGATCACCGTCAGCGGCTCGTCGAACAGGATCGCCGACACGTCATCGCGCACCAGCCCACGGCCCATGGAGACTTTCTGTTTTTCGTCGGCGGTGAGGTTGCGAGCTTTCTTGTACAGCAGTGCCTGGAGGTCGAGGACTTCAGCGATTTCCTGCACTTTGCTGTGAATTTTCGCTTCCACCATGCCTTGATTGCGCAACGGGAAGGCCAGGTTGTCGAACACCGTCATGGTGTCGTAGACCACCGGAAACTGGAAAACCTGGGCGATGTTGCGCTTCTCCGGGGTCAGGTCGTTGACCGCTTTGCCGTCGAACAGCACATGGCCCTGGGACGGGCTGAGCAACCCGGAAATGATGTTGAGCAAGGTTGACTTGCCGCAACCCGATGGTCCGAGCAAGGCGTAGGCACCACCCTGCTCCCAGATGTGATCCATTTCGCGGATCGCGTAGTCCTCAGGTCCCACCGGGGTCTTGGTGTAGCTGTGGGCGAGGTTCTGCAAACGGATTTCGGCCATCAGGCAACCCTCGTGACACGCCGGCCCGGCGCCTGGACCAGGCGCCCCTGCGTATCGAACACAAACAGTTTATGGGTCGGGATGTAGATGCGGATCGGCGCATCGACGTCGTATTCGTGGACACCCGGCAAGTGCAGCACCAGCAGGAAGTGCTCGTTGCGCACGTGCAGGAAGGTTTCCGAGCCGCTGATCTCGGCCACCTCGACGGTCACCGCCAGCTCAAGATCATCATCATTGCTCGGTACCAGCGAAATATGGCTGGGCCGCACGCCGAAGCGGAACTCGCCCTCGCCCACCGGGCGCAGATCGACGTTCAGGGGGAAGTGCACGAAATTGGCGAAACTCACTTCGTTGCCGGCAATGCGCCCCGGCATCAAATTGATCGGCGGCTCGGAGAACAGCTCGGCCGCCAGCACCGATTGCGGTTGGTGATAAACCGACGAGGACTGGCCGCTCTGGATCACCCGGCCTTCATGAAGAATGGTCGTGGTACCGCCCAGGGCCAGGGCTTCGTTGGGTTCGGTGGTGGCGTAAATGGCAATGGTGTGGCGCGCCTTGAACAGCTCGCGCATTTCCTGGCGCAGCTCTTCGCGCAACTTGTAATCGAGGTTGACCAGTGGCTCGTCGAACAGGATCAGCTCGGCGTCCTTGACCAGCGCCCGGGCCATGGCCGTACGCTGTTGTTGGCCGCCGGAGAGTTCGAGGGGATGGCGCTGGAGAAATTTCTCGATGCGCAGCATCTTCGCGGTTTCCAGCACCTTGCTCTGGATCAGCTCGCTGGACACACCGGCCTGGCGCAGCGGCGAGGCGATGTTCTCGAAGACGGTCATGGTCGGGTAATTGATGAACTGCTGATACACCATCGACACGTTGCGCAGGCGCACCGGGCGCTGGGTGACATCGACGCCGTTCATCAGGATGCGGCCGCTGTCGGGCTTGTCCAGACCGGCCATCAAGCGCATCAGGCTGGTTTTGCCGGACAAGGTGCGACCCAGCAAAACGTTGAAGGAACCGGGTTCAAAACTCAGGTTGGCATCGTCGATCCAGATCTGGCCCTCGACGGTGCGGCTGACGTGCTCCAGGGTGAGTGACATGGCTCGGCCTTTTTATTATTGGAGTCAAGCGACCGGAGCTCTAAAGCGACAAACATGCCAGAAATCACAAACTGTTGATTCAACTTGAAATTATTGAAAAACATAGTCAATCGACGTTCGTTGCTGAACACAAATGAACAATCGGAAATGAACAATTGAACAATTCACCCATTGACAGTGAACAATAGTGAACAACACTCTACGGACTGTTCACGCCCCCTGTAGGAGCGAGCTTGCTCGCGATGCACTTGAGAGCGCCGCGTTTATTCAGGCAGCCCTCTTCTCCGTTAACGTCCATCGCGAGCAAGCTCGCTCCTACAGGGACCGTGCGTAGTTGAAGTCACCATAAAAACAATAAAAGCTTGCCCAGAGATCGACTGCCATGGCCGCACCCGCATCGCCGTTGTCCCACGACGCCATCATCCAGGACTCCTGGTCCCGTTGCCGCGCGTTCGGCCTCAGTCATCAGAGCACGCCCGCATTCGACCAATTACCGGCCGCGGGCATCGCGCAGCTGCTGGAGAGCCAGCATTCACTGGTGCAAACCACCCACCAGGAAGTGCTGCCCTACTACGAAAACATCCTGAGCAATTCCAATTGCCTGATCATGCTCGCCGACCATCAGGGCCAGGTGCTCACGTCCTGGGGAACCCAGCGCTTTATCGAACCCAAACTGGCCCGGGGGTTCAGCGCCGGCGCCAGCTGGATGGAACGCTGCACCGGCACCAACGCCATTGGCACCGCCCTGGCCTGTGAACAAGCGGTGCACATCGAACACGACGAACATTTCCTCAAGGCCAACCGCTTCATGACCGGCTCCGCTGCGCCGATTTTCGATGCCGAGCGCAAGGTGATCGCGGTGCTGGACGTATCCAGTGACAGCTACCTGCCGCCCTCCCACACCCTGGGCATGGTCAAGATGATGAGCCAGACCGTGGAAAACCGGCTGATCCTCAACCTGTTCCATGGCCAGCATTTCCAGCTGACGTTCAATACCGGCCTGAACAACTTCGACAGTCAGTGGGCTGGCTTGCTGATCTTCGATGAAACCGGCCAGGTGCTGTCGGCCAATCGCAGGGCCGATAATCTGCTGGGCATCAGCCTGTCGCGGGTCAGTGTCGAGAGCCTGTTCAAGGTCTCGCTGCTGGAGCTGCTCAACCAGCCAGAAGGCCTGCCCTTCGCCCTGCAAACCTCTGGGCGCAACCGCTTCCAGTGCCTGTTGAAGCGGCCCAAACAGGCATCAATTCAACCTCGAGTGTTCACCGAGCCGGTTGTAGCTGCACCCGCGGCCATCAGCCTCAACACCTTGCATTTCGGCGACAGCCGCGTGGAAAAAGCCGTGCGTCAGGCCGAGCGCTTGCTGGAAAAAGACATTCCCTTGCTGATCCACGGCGAAACCGGGGTCGGCAAGGAAGTGTTCGTCAAAGCCCTGCATCAGGCCAGCTCGCGCAGCAAACAAGCGTTCATCGCCGTCAACTGTGCGGCGATTCCCGCCGAACTGGTGGAATCCGAGTTGTTCGGCTATGAGAAAGGCGCGTTCACCGGCGCCAACCAGAAAGGCAGCATTGGGCTGATCCGCAAGGCTGACAAAGGCACGCTGTTTCTCGACGAAATCGGTGACATGCCGCTGCCGACCCAGGCGCGACTGTTGCGGGTGTTGCAGGAGCGCTGCGTGCAACCGGTGGGCAGCAGCGAGTTGTTCCCGGTGGACTTGCGCATCATTTCAGCGACCAATCGCTCGTTGCGCGAACAGGTACAACTGGGGCGGTTTCGTGAAGACCTGTACTACCGCATCGGCGGCCTGACCCTGGAGCTGCCACCGTTAAGAGAGCGCAGCGATAAAGAGGCGCTGTTCAAACGCCTGTGGGAACAGCATCGCGAACCCAGCCAATGGGCTGGACTGAGCCGCGAGGTATTGGAGTTGTTCGACCGCCACCCGTGGCCGGGGAATTTGCGCCAGGTCAGCAGTGTGATGCAGGTGGCATTGGCAATGGCCGAGGAACAACCGGTGCGGCCGGAACATTTGCCGGATGATTTTTTTGTTGATCTGGAGATGGAGCCGGTGGAGACGCCCGAGCCACTGGTGGTCGACCTCAATGATGTCGAGGAATTGAACCGGCAGTTGCAGGCAGTTGGGGGGAATATTTCGTATCTGGCCCGACGGTTGGGGGTTAGTCGCAATACCCTGTACAAGCGGTTGCGTCAGTCGGAGGGTTAAAAGCCAGATCAAAAGATCGCAGCCTGCGGCAACTCCTACAGGGTGTATGCGATTCCAGTGTAGGAGCTGCCGCAGGCTGCGATCTTTTGATTATAAAAAAACAAAAACCCGCACATGGCGGGTTTTGTTTTACAGCGGATCAAGCAATCAGTCAGCCAATCGCCAGGTCGTCCCGCCCTTGCCGTCTTCCAGCACCACGCCCATGGCGGTGAGCTGGTCGCGGATGCGGTCGGATTCGGCCCAGTCCTTGCCGGCACGTGCCGCCAAGCGCGCAGCGATCAGCGCCTCGACTTCAGCGGCATCCACACGCCCTTCGGCGCCGGCCTGCAGGAAGTCATCGGCTTCGAGCTGCAACACACCCAGCACGCTGGCCAATTCCTTCAGGCGGGCTGCCAGACCGGCCGCTGCATCCAGATCGCTCTCGCGCAGGCGGTTGATCTCGCGGACCATCTCGAACAGCACCGCGCAGGCTTCCGGCGTGCCGAAGTCGTCGTTCATCACCTGGGTGAAGCGCTCGACGAAGGCTTCGCCGCCCGCCGGCGCCACGCTCGGCAGACCTTTCAACGCATGGTAGAAACGCTCCAGGGCGCCCTTGGCGTCCTTGAGGTTGTCTTCCGAGTAGTTGATGGCGCTGCGGTAGTGGCTCGACACCAGCAGGTAACGCACGACTTCCGGGTGGTACTTGTCGAGCACGTCGCGGATGGTGAAGAAGTTGTTCAAGGACTTGGACATCTTCTCGCCATTGATGCGGATCATGCCGCAATGCATCCACGCGTTGGCGTAGGTCTTGCCGGTGGCCGCTTCGCTCTGGGCGATTTCGTTTTCGTGGTGCGGGAACTCGAGGTCGCTGCCGCCGCCATGAATGTCGAAAGTATCGCCGAGGCAGCAGGTCGACATCACCGAGCACTCGATGTGCCAGCCCGGACGTCCGGCGCCCCATGGCGATTCCCAGCTCGGCTCGCCCGGCTTGGCGGCTTTCCACAATACGAAGTCCAGCGGGTCCTGTTTCGACTCGTCGACTTCGATCCGTGCGCCGATGCGCAGGTCTTCGATCTTCTTGCGCGACAGCTTGCCGTAGCCCATGAACTTGCCGACGCGGTAGTACACGTCGCCATTGCCCGGGGCATAGGCGTAGCCCTTGTCGATCAGGGTCTGGATCATCGTGTGCATGCCCGGGATATGATCGGTGGCACGCGGCTCCATGTCCGGCTTCTTGATGTTCAGGCGCGCTTCATCTTCGTGCATCGCCGCGATCATGCGCTCGGTCAGCGCTTCGAACGACTCGCCGTTCTCGCGGGCACGATTGATGATCTTGTCGTCGATGTCGGTGATGTTGCGCACGTAGGTCAGGTCGTAGCCGCTGAAGCGCAACCAGCGCGTCACCAGGTCGAACGCGACCATGCTGCGGCCGTGGCCCAGGTGGCAGTAGTCGTACACGGTCATGCCGCACACGTACATGCGCACCTTGTTGCCATCGAGCGGCTTGAAGACTTCTTTGCTCTTGGTGAGCGTGTTGTAGATCGTAAGCACGTTTAATCCTTGAATCACTGGCCCCACGAATCACGCAAGGTCACGGTACGGTTGAATACCGGCTGACCTGGTTTCGAGTCCTTGATATCCGCGACGAAGTAACCTTCGCGCTCGAACTGGAAACGGTCTTCCGGCTGTGCATTGCCCAGCGAGGGTTCAGCACGACAACCAGTGAGAACTTGCAGCGAGTCAGGGTTGATGTTGTCCAGGAAACTGGCACTGTCTTCGGCTTTTTCCGGGTTCGCAGAACGGAACAGACGATCGTACAGACGCACTTCGCATTCGACGCTGGCCGCAGCCGGCACCCAGTGCACCACGCCTTTGACCTTGCGACC
Source organism: Pseudomonas sp. GV085 (assembly GCF_003050925.1). Classification (GTDB taxonomy): domain Bacteria; phylum Pseudomonadota; class Gammaproteobacteria; order Pseudomonadales; family Pseudomonadaceae; genus Aquipseudomonas. Next base: position 12,298 of record NZ_QAOV01000014.1, read on the forward strand.
TTCAGGGTTCTTGCCCAGGGTGTCCGGATCGTACGAGCAGCGCAGTTCGACGATATTGCCGTCGGCGTCCTTGATCGCTTCGTCGGCACGGATCACGTAGCTGCCGCGCAGACGCACTTCGCCGTTCGGCTCCAGGCGCTTGTAGCCTTTTGGCGGCTCTTCCATGAAGTCTTCACGGTCGATATAGATCTCACGGGCGAATGGCAGAACGCGCATGCCCATGTCTTCTTTCGGATGGCACGGCAGTTCGAGGTTCTCGACCTGGCCTTCCGGGTAGTTGGTGATCACGACTTTCAGCGGACGCAACACGCACATGGCACGCGGGGCGCTATGGTCGAGGTCGTCGCGGATGCTGAATTCGAGCATGCCGAAGTCGACCACGCCGTCGGAACGGTTGGTGCCGATCATTTCGCAGAAGTTGCGGATCGATTTCGGCGTGTAGCCACGGCGGCGGAAGCCCGACAGCGTGGACATGCGCGGGTCGTCCCAGCCATTGACGTGACCTTCGTCCACAAGCTGCTTGAGCTTGCGCTTGCTGGTGATGGTGTAGTTCAGGTTCAGGCGGCTGAACTCGTACTGGCGCGGGTGCGCCGGCACTGGCAGGTTATCGAGGAACCAGTCGTACAGCGGGCGATGGCTTTCGAACTCCAGGGTGCAGATCGAGTGGGTAATGCCTTCGATGGCGTCCGACTGACCGTGGGTGAAGTCGTAGTTCGGGTAAATGCACCACTTGTCACCGGTCTGGTGGTGATGGGCATGCCGGATGCGGTACATGATCGGATCGCGCAGGTTCATGTTCGGCGAAGCCATGTCGATCTTGGCCCGCAGCACGCGTGCGCCGTCCTTGAACTCGCCGGCCTTCATGCGGGCAAACAGGTCGAGGTTTTCTTCAACCGAGCGGTCGCGGAACGGACTGTTCTTGCCCGGCTCGGTCAGGCTGCCACGGTATTCCTTGGCTTGTTCAGGGGTCAGGTCGTCAACATAGGCCTTGCCGGCCTTGATCAGCTCTACCGCCCAGTCGTGCAGCTGGTCGAAATATTGCGAGGCGTAGCGCACTTCACCGGACCACTCGAAGCCCAGCCATTTGACGTCGCTTTCGATCGCGTCGATGTATTCCTGGTCTTCCTTGGCCGGGTTGGTGTCGTCGAAACGCAGGTGCGTGACGCCGCCGAACTCCTGGGCCAGGCCGAAGTTCACACAGATCGACTTGGCGTGACCGATGTGCAGGTAGCCGTTGGGTTCAGGCGGGAAACGGGTGACGATTTGCGTGTGCTTGCCCGAGTCCAGGTCTGCCTGGATGATCGGCCGCAGGAAGTTGACCGGCACGGCAGGGCCGGTCTTGGCATTCGAGGTAGGGTCGACAGTGGGCTTGCTCATAGGATCCTTGAACGTACAAGTGCGTGGCCGTAATGAAGGCCGGACAAAACAAAGCCGCTATCATAGCCGATGCCGTCAAGTACCTGACAGAGCGAGCTCTGTAAACCGTCGCATTTAATAGGCCGCAAATGAAAAAACAGCCTCGAAATTCGCGTCTGGCAGGCTAAACTGCGCACCTTGGCCAAAACAGGCTGAACCGGTGGCGGGACATGAGGTTCCAACACCACGAATTCCTTATAAAGAGTAACGATCATGACCCAAGTCAAACTGACTACCAACTTCGGCGACATCGTCCTCGAACTGAACGCCGATAAAGCCCCGATCACCGTGGCCAACTTCGTCGAATACGTCAAAGCCGGTCACTACGAAAACACCGTTTTCCACCGTGTCATCGGTAACTTCATGATCCAGGGCGGCGGTTTCGAGCCAGGCATGAAAGAAAAGAAAGACAAGCGTCCAAGCATCCAGAACGAAGCGGATAACGGTCTTTCCAACGACAAGTACACCGTCGCCATGGCCCGCACCATGGAACCGCATTCGGCTTCCGCCCAGTTCTTCATCAACGTGGCCGACAACAGCTTCCTCAACCACAGCGGCAAGAACGTGCAGGGCTGGGGCTACGCGGTATTCGGCAAAGTAACCGCAGGCACCGACGTTGTCGACAAGATCAAAGGCGTGGCCACCACCTCCAAGTCCGGCCACCAGGACGTACCGGCAGACGACGTGATCATCGAGAAAGCCGAGATCATTGAGTGATATTGCTGATTTCAGACTTGCATCTGGAAGAGGAGCGCCCGGACATTACCCGGGCGTTTCTGGATTTGCTCGCCGGACGCGCCCGCTCGGCGAGTGCGTTGTACATTCTGGGCGACTTTTTCGAGGTGTGGATTGGCGACGACGCCATGACACCCTTCCAGCGTTCCATCTGCCAGGCCCTGCGCGATTTGAGCGACAGCGGCACGGCTATTTTCCTGATGCACGGCAATCGCGACTTCATGCTCGGCAAGGCCTTCTGCAAAGCAGCCGGCTGCACCTTGTTGAAAGATCCGAGTGTCGTGCAGTTCAACGGTGAGCCGGTGCTGCTGATGCACGGCGACAGCCTCTGCACCCGCGACGTGGGTTATATGAAATTGCGGCGCTACCTGCGCAACCCGATCTCCCTGTTCATCCTGCGGCACTTACCGCTGAGCACCCGGCAGAAACTGGCGCGCAAGTTGCGCAGTGAAAGTCGAAGCCAGGTACGGATGAAGGCCAATGACATCGTCGATGTCACACCCGAAGAGATTCCGCGGATCATGCAGCAATACGGCGTGAAGACCTTGATCCACGGGCATACCCACCGTCCCGCGATTCATAAGTTGCAGTTGGGCGAGCAAGCGGCCAGGCGCATTGTGCTGGGGGATTGGGATCGTCAAGGGTGGGCGTTGCAGGTGGATGAGCAGGGGTTTGCGCTGGCGCCCTTTGATTTCACGCCGCCACCGCAGCTGGCAGCACCCGCGAACTGATGCCCGAAACACAAAGCCCTGTGGGAGTGAGCCTGCTCGCGATTGCGGACTCAAATTCAACATCATTGTTGATTGATCCACCGCTATCGCGAGCAGGCTCGCTCCTACAGGGGGTGTGCGGTGTTTAGTGTCCGGCCGAGGCAGCAGGCCCGGCCTTCGCCGTAAACGGCGGCTTGGCCAGCCACACGATCAGGATCAGCCCCATGAACATCCAGCCCAGCAAGGTGAAGTAATCCACCGTGGACATGATGTACGCCTGGCTGATCACCGTCTGCTCCAGCTGCGTGTAGGCCTTGGCCCCTGCCCCGCCCAGATGGGTCAATGCTTCGCGGGTCGCCGGATCGAACGGGGTGATGCTTTCGGTCAGGTAGGCGTGGTGCTGGTCGGCGCGGCGAATCCAGATCCAGGTGGTCAGCGACGCCGCGAAACTACCGCCCAGGGTCCGCAAGAACGTCGCCAGCCCCGAACCGTCGGCGATCTGACTCGGTGGCAGGTCCGACAGCAGGATGGTCAAAGTCGGCATGAAGAACAGCGCCACGCCAATCCCCATGAATAGCTGCACCATGGCGATGTGCTGGAAGTCCACTTCATTGGTGAACCCGGCGCGCATGAAACAGCTCAGGCCGATGGCCAGGAACGCCCCGCCCGCCAGCACGCGCATGTCGAATCGCGGCGCGTACTTGCCGACAAACGGCGACAGCAGCACCGGCAGGATCCCCAGCGGTGCCACGGCAAAACCGGCCCAGGTCGCGGTGTAGCCCAAGCGTGTCTGCAGCCACTGCGGCAGGATCAGGTTGATCCCGAAGAACCCGGCGTACCCCAGAATCAACACGATGGTGCCGTAGCGGAAGTTGCGATGGGCAAACAGGCGCAGGTTGACCACTGGGTGTTCGTCGGTCATTTCCCAGATCACGAAGAACGCCAGGGCCACCACCGAAATCACCGAACCGATCACGATGAAGCTGGATTCGAACCAGTCGGCATCGTTGCCCTTGTCGAGCACGATCTGCAACGCGCCGACGCCGATGATCAGTGCGATCAAACCCACGTAATCCATCGGTTGGCGGCTGGTGACCACCGGGCGTTTTTTCATCTGTTGGGTCACCACCCATGCCGCGAACAGGCCGATCGGCACGTTGATGAAGAAAATCCACGGCCAGCTGTAACTGTCGGTGATCCAGCCGCCGAGGATCGGCCCGGCAATCGGCGCGACCACCGTGACCATCGCCAACAACGCCAGCGCCATCCCCCGTTTCGCCGGGGGGTAAACTGCAATCAGCAGGGTCTGGGTCATCGGGTACAGCGGCCCCGCCACTACCCCTTGCAGCACCCGGAAACCCACCAGCTCGGGCATTGAGGTGGAGATCCCGCACAAAAACGAGGCCAGCACGAACAGCAGTGTCGCCCAGACAAACAGCTTCACCTCGCCAAAACGGCGACTGAGCCAACCGGTCAGCGGCAAGGCAATGGCGTTGCTCACGGCAAACGAGGTGATGACCCAGGTGCCTTGCTCCGAACTCACGCCCAGGTTACCGGAGATCGTCGGCAACGCCACGTTGGCGATGGTGGTGTCGAGCACTTGCATGAAGGTCGCCAGCGACAGGCCGATGGTGCTGAGCAACAGGCTGGGCGGTGTGAAAGACGCGTTATTGCTCATCGCGAATCCTTTGGAGCTGATTTCTTTGGAGCGGGGCTGGCGCTGCGCCGATTACTGGCGCCGCCGACCCTGTGGGAGCGAGCCTGCTCGCGATAGCGGACTCGCATTCAACATCAATGTCGACTGAACCGACGCTATCGCGAGCAAGCTCGCTCCCACAGAGGTCAGTGTGATGACGGATTGGCATATCAGCGTTGCGCGGTCTTGCTGACCGCGGCGCTGTTGTCGTGGATCAACTGGGTGATCATCGCGTCGACCTCGGCCAACTGGCGGTCGTAGACGTTGGTGCTGAACGAAGCCTTCTGCGGCGGTTGTTGCGCCAGCACCGGCCCGCTCTGATCGCGCAGGTTCACATCGACCATGGTCGACAGGCCCACCCGCAACGGGTGCCTGGCCAGTTCTTCGGCGTTGACATGGATCCGCACCGGCACGCGCTGCACGATCTTGATCCAGTTGCCGGTGGCGTTCTGCGCCGGCAGCAAGGCAAATGCGCTGCCGGTCCCGGCGCCGAGGCTGTCGATGGTGCCGCTGTACTTCACGTCGCTGCCGTAGAGGTCGGTTTCGATCTCCACCGGCTGGCCGATACGCATGTCACGCAGCTGGGTTTCCTTGAAGTTGGCGTCGATCCACAGCTGATCCAGCGGAATCACCGCCATCAGCGCGGTACCCGGTTGCACGCGCTGACCAAGCTGAACGGTACGTTTGGCCACGTAACCGGTCACCGGTGCGATCAAGGTGCTGCGGGCATTGTTCAGGTAGGCCTGACGCAGTTGTGCGGCGGCGGCCATCACGTCCGGGTGCGACGAAACCACGGTGTCATCGACCAGCGCGCTGGTGGTCTTGAGCTTTTGTTCGGCGTTGGCCAGGGCGTTTTGCGCCGAGGTCAGGTCGTCGCGGGCGTGGGACAGCTCTTCCTGGGAAATCGCCCCGCCAGCGGCGAGGTTCTTGCGTCGGTTGAAGTTGTCCTGGGCCTTTTGCACTTCGGCTTTCTGGGCGTTGACCTGGGCTTTCATGCCGTCCACATCGCTGTACAAGCCGCGCACCTGACGCACGGTGCGGGCCAGATTGGCCTGGGCGTTTTGCAGACCGATTTCGGCATCGTTCGGGTCGAAGTTCACCAGCACCTGGCCTTCGTGGACCAGATCGCCGTCATCGGCGCCGATGCTGACCACGGTGCCGGTGACCAGCGGCGTGACTTCCACCACGTTGCCGTTCACATAGGCGTCGTCGGTGCTTTCGCTCCAGCGCCCGTAAAACTCGTGGTAGGCCCAGACGCCCGCGCCGCTGAGCGCGACGGCGGCAGCCAGTACCAGCAACATGAATTTGCGCTTGCCCGAGTTGGGGTTGCCCTGGGTGTTTTCAGGAGGTTGAGTTGTATCGGCAGTGGCCATGACAAGTACCTTGAATTAGTGGGTCAGGGTGGCTGGCGTGGTGGTGGCCGAGGCGATCGCCTCAGGCTGGAAACCGCCGCCCAGCGCCTGCATCAACTGGATCGACAGGTCAATCTGCTCGGCATTCAGGTTGGCCAGCTGACGCTGGGCCTGGAGCAATTGCTGCTCGATGCTGAGCACGTCCAGGTAGTTGCCGATGCCGGAACCGTAACGCTGGACCACGGTGTTGTAGGAATCCTGGGCAATATCGGTGGCGTGTTGCTGGGCAGCGATCTGCCGACCGATATCGCGCAACTGGTTGATGCTGTCACTGACATCCCCCAGTGCCTTCACCAGGCTTTTGTTGTACTGCCCCACAGCGAGGTCGTAATCGGCGTCACGCGAATCGAGGTCGGCACGCAGGCGGCCACCGTCGAAAATCGGCACAGAGATCGTTGGTGCAATGTTGAAGAAGCGGCTGGCCGAACCAAACATCGCATCGCCCAACAGGGATTCGGCACCGGCAGCGGCGCTGAGGTTCAGGTTGGGATAGAATCGGGTCTTGCCGGCATCGATGTTTTTGCTCGCCGCCTCGACCCGCCAGCGCGCGGCCACCAGGTCCGGACGACGCCCGAGCAACTCGGCCGGCAGCACTGAAGGTAGCGCTACCGCTCTCGGCTGAAGAATGTTCGGACGGGCAATTTCATTGCCACGGTCCGGTCCTTTGCCGAGCAGCACCGCAAGCGCGATTTTCGTGCTGTTCAGGCGCTTTTCGGCGTCGATCAGGTTGGCCTGGGAAGTAGCTTGCAGGCTTTCGGTCTGCTGGAACTGGTATTGGCTGTCGATCCCGGCAGTCAGGCGCCGCTGGCTCAGCTCGAGCATTTGTCGGGTGCGCTTGAGGTCTTCGCTGGACAGGTCATAGACGATGTGCGCCTGCCCCAGATCACTGTAGGCCCGGGCAACATCGGCGGCCAGGGTCAGTTGCGCAGCCTGCTGGTCGACTTCGGCAGCGCGGGCCTGGCCGAGGGCCGCTTCCCAGGCATCGCGCTGACCGCCCCACAGGTCGAAGTTGTAATTGAAACTGGTGCTGATGTTACGCACGGTGGCGTACGCGTCACCCTGCCCGCGCGGGTCCTGGTCCCGGGCCAGCCGCGAGCGACTGACACCGGCGCTGGCATCCAGGGTCGGCATTCGCTCGGCGTCGGCGGCGTAGGCCGCAGCGCTGGCCTGATGGGCACGGGCGTCGGCGATCTGCATGTCCGGGCTGTCACGCAGGGCCTCGCGGATCAGGCCGTCGAGTTGCGGGTCGCCGAGGCTTTTCCACCAGTCGCTTTTCGGCCAGGCGGCTGGCGACAGGGTCACGCCGCCAAGGGATTGCCCGGCCTCGAGGCTCTTCGCATCGAGGTTGACGCCTTCGGTTTTCAGGCCGCTGTAACTGGCGCAACCGGCCAGGGTCATGGCCAACAACACCAGGCTCAGGCCGGTACGCAAGGGGTTACTGCTCATTTGTCACCTACCCGCAGCAGGGTGATCGCGTCACCGGCTGCCACCAGAATTTTCTTCAGGATCAGCTCCAGGGTTTTCAATTCTTCTGGAGTGATTGCACCGGTCAGTTCATTCATGGCTTCGGCGCCGATGTGCGGCAACAGCCCGGCGAGCTTCTGCCCTTCTTCCGTGAGTACAAGCTGCACCTGACGGCGATCCGCCTCGCAGCGTTGGCGAGCGAGGAAACCCTTCTGTTCCAGACGATCGAGCATGCGCGTCATCGAGCCGCTGTCCAGGGACAGGTGGCGGCACAACTCGCCCGGCGAATCGACGCCGAACTGGGCCATGATGATCAACACCTTGAACTGCGCGGCGGTGATGCCGTGGGGTTCCATGTGAGTGTCGATGATCCGGTCCTTGAGCAGCGCGGCACGTCCGAGCAGCAGGCCGAGATGGCAATTGTGGAAATCGTCTGGAGAGAAATGCTTCATCTGACCACCCGTTAGCTGCCTAGGCAGTGAATGTATGTCGAGATGTTACTGCCTAGGCAGCGAATGTCAACGAAATAGTTAGCAGGCTTGGTAAGTAGTTGATCAATGGCGTCGGATAATGCAAAAAGATCGCAGCCTTCGGCAGCTCCTACGGGTGTACATAAAACCCTGTAGGAGCTGCCGAAGGCTGCGATCTTTTGCTTTAAGCGGGTCTAGAAATCCCGCTTGTAGAAGATGTCCAGCGAACTGGCCACGCCACCCGCGGCTTCGAGGTAGACCTTCTTGCTCAGCTTATAGCGCAAGGCAATGGTGTTGGCCGGTTCGAACACACCGACGCCATAGCGCAGGCTGAGCTTCTCGGAAATATTGCCGCTGGCCACCACACTGGTGGCAGTACCGCTGCCCTGGGTGTCGAGCTGGAAGTCCTGGATGCCCAGGTTCTTGGCCAGGCCACTGGTCACTCCGGAACTGCCCATCAAGCCCAGACCGAGGGCCGCCTGGGCGAGCATGTTGTTGTCTTCGCCATTGCTGCTCAGCGGACGCCCGAGCACCAGATAGGACAGGGCCTGCTCCTGGCTCATGGCCGGTTCGGAGAAGATCTGTGTGGTCGGCTGCTCGGCGCTGCCACTCAGGCGAATGCCGGCGATGATGTCGTCGGTCTTGCGAATGGCCTCGATGTCCAGGTACGGCTGATCGATGGGCCCGGCAAACAGCAAGCGTGCCCGGCGCACCGAAAGCCGCTGGCCGTAGGCGCGGTATCGGCCATCGTTCAGCCACAGCTCGCCACGGGTGTCCATGTTGTCACCGATGTGCACATGCCCCTGCACATTCGCGGTCAAGCCAAACCCGGCGAAGCTCAACTTGTCCTCGCCGACCAGCACCTCGATGTCCATCTTCATCGCCAGCGGCGGCTTGCCCTCATCGGTTTGCTGACCGACGATCACCGTGTCATCGGAGACCTTGACCGTCGACGGCGGCAAATCGCGAATGGTGATTTCGCCCTTGGGCACCAGCACTTTACCGGCGATGGCCAACTCGCCATCCTTCATCGAGATTTTCAGATCCGGTGCGACCTCAAGCTTGGCGTAAGGCTCGACGGTGACCGGCAACTGCGAGCCCCTGAGCGCCAGGTCCACCATCAGCGCTTGCCCCCAGGCGATGTTGCCGTTCAGGCTGCCTTGCCCAACCTTGCCGCTGTTCCAGCCACCATTGATCGATACGTTTTCGCCGGCGATCAGCGCTTGAACGTGCAGGTTTTGCAGCTCCATCGGCAGTTCAGGTCCGGCAATCACGCCGTCGCTGAGTTGCAGGCTGCCATTGATCTGTGGCGCCAACAGCCCACCGGAAATCGTGCCACTGCCATTGAGGTGCCCGGCCAGCTTTTCGACCATTGGCACAAACGGCCGCGCCACCGACAGATCCAGCCCGCTCAAGCGGAACGAGCCGCTCAACGGTTTGTTCTTCGGCAACGGATTGAGTTGCGCCTGCACCATCAGCTCACCGAGCTTGCCACCGACGAAATTGAGCTCGGTGTCGATGCGTTTGGGCGTGAGTTTGCTGGTGAGTTTCAGAGTCTGGTACGGGAAGTCCAGCCACTGGTCCTTATCCTTGATGCGCAACGTGCCCCCGCCGGCATCGACGCTGATCTGGCCGTTCGGGCCACTGGCCGGCAGGTCCAGTTGCAGGTCGGCGTTGAGGCGGCCCTGCCAGGCGAAATCCTTCGGCAACCATTGCGCAAGGCTGTCGATCGGGAACTGCTTGAGGTGATAACGCAGTTTCGGCTCGGGCATCAGGCGCGAGTCTTCTCCACACAGGCTGGCCTGGCCGGATGCCCAGCAATGGGCGCCAAAATTGATTTTGCCGTCCGCCAGGCGTTCGAGTTTCGCCGGCCCTTGCAGCTTCCAGTCCTGGCCACCGGCCTGGATATCACCGCTGGCCAGGCGTCCGCGCCAATTGCCCTTGTCCAGTGCACCGTCCAGACCCAGCGCCAGTTTCAGCTTCGGCCCTTGCAGATCGAGGCTCAGCTTCTGGTTTTTGATGTCACCCTGACCGCTGGCGGTCAGCGTTCCCAGCGATGTGTCACCGGCCCGGATGCCACTGCCCTTGAGGTCGATTTTCGCCCGTTGCGCACTGTCCAGCGTGGCGTCCAGGTTCAGGCTTTGCAGGCGATGGTCCTGGAAAGCCAGTTGCGAGCCTTGCAGGTCAAGCTTGCCTTGGGGCGCGTTGAGCGTGCCGGCGACATCCACGCGGCCATTGAGCTGGCCGCGCAGCTCTGGCCAGAGCTGGGCCAGGCGCGGCAGCTTGAGATCGATCTGGCCGGCGAGTTTCTGTTGCAGGCTGCCCTTGCCACTGATGCTGTTGTCGCCGAGACGAACTTGCAGGGCATTGAGGTTCCATTGCTCGCCACGGCCATCGGCCTTGGCCTGGATCACCGCCGGTTGACCGCGCAGTTTGCCCTTGAGGTCCAGGTCGGCATTGAGGCTGAGCACTTCGTTCTTCATCTCGCCCTGGCTGCGCAACGGCCCGGCCAGCGTACCCGGCAGCTCCGCGACCCAGTACGCGGGGTTGATCGCCGACAGGTCCAGCGCGGTGTCCCAGGCAATGCCGTCGGCGAATTGCAGGTTCAGGTGCCCTTCAGCCTTGCCCTGCCCGGCCTGAAGTTGAATCTGTTGCAGGTAGATTTTCGTCAGGTCGCCGGCGAAAGGGCTGGCCAGGGTGAAGGCGCCGGCCGGACCATCCGCCGCCGCGGCGAAGTGACCAAGGTACTTGCCGTCTGTGTAGGAGATTTCGCCGGTGAACGTGCGAAGCGCTACTTGCGGTTCGTCGATGAGCGGATAAAGCCTGTGCCACGGAAAGTCCAGCCAGTCGATCTTCGCTTCAGCGCTCAAGCCCTCGCTCCAATCCAGCTGCCCTGTGAGCTTGAGGCTTTGCTTGTCGTTGGCGGTCAGGTCCAGCGCGGCGATCTGCGCGCCCCTGGCGTCGACCTTGCCTTGCAGCGCCAGGGCGACTGGCCCTTGCTCGGCGGGCAGCGTGGCTTTGCCGAGCAGCGCGTAGCCGTTCTTCAAGTCGCCAGCCCCCGTGAGCTCAAGCTGATTGAGTTGCAGGGTGTCCGGCAGATCGGCACCGGGCTTGAAGCCATCGGCGGTGATCCGCACCTTGGCCGGCAGGTTTTCCACCAGCGGTTGCAGTTCGCCGGTCAGTTGCCCGTTGAGGTAACCGCTGCTGTCGGCTTTCAGGTTCAGAGTCTTGAGCAGGTCACCGTCGACTTTCAGCGCCAGCGCCAAGGGCTCAGGCGTCGACAACAGGGTCAGCTTGCCTTCGGCACTGAGGGGCCAGTTACCGGAGGGTTGCAGCAGGCCGGACAGGTTCAGGCTCAGGTCATCGCGCTGCAACGCCACCGAATCGATCCTCAAACCGGCCGCCGTCCAGTGCGCCGCCAGTTGCAAGCTCTTGAGCGCTTCGCTGCCGTTGAACAACAGGCTGCCGACCTTGATCTCCCCCAGTTCCAGGGTCAACGGTAACTTGAGCTCCGGGAGCGTGATCGGGCCGCTGTCTGGCTCTTCGGCACCCGGCGGGAACGTCAGGCTGACCTGATCGGCCTGCAATTGCTCGATGCACAAGGCCCTGCGGGACAGGCACAACGGCGACCAGGCAAAAATCACCTTGTTCAGCTCAACCCGATTATTGGCCTGTTGCCACAACACTCGGTCGGCACTCCACTGCCCGCCCAGCCGGCCCTGGAAGTTGTCCAGGGTCAAACCCGGCACGAAGCCCAACGCCCAGCGGCTGCCCGTCGCCGTCCCCAGCACCGTGGCCAGCGTCAGGACAACCAGCATCAACAGCGCCACTATCGCCAGCAGCGTTACTTTCAAACCACGCTTCACAGCTCAGGCCCCATGGAAAAGTGCAGTCGAATGCCGCCATCGTCGTCCAGCGCGTGGGCCAGGTCGAGGCGGATCGGCCCCACCGGCGATACCCAGCGCACGCCGATACCGACCCCGGTCTTGAGGTTCGGCAGTTCGAGTGTATTGAAGGCGTTGCCCTGATCGACAAAGGTCGCGATCCGCCATTTTTCGGCGATGGAATACTGATATTCCGCGCTGGCGGCCACCATGTAGCGACCACCGATGCGGTCGCCGTCGGAGTTTTCCGGGGACAGGCTCTGATAGTCGTAACCGCGCACGCTCTGATCGCCACCGGCGAAGAAGCGCAGCGATGGCGGCACCGATTTGAAGCCGTTGGTGGCACTGCCGCCGACCTGCACCCGCCCGAGGAAGCGGTGATTATCGAACACCGTGGTCAAGCCTTTGACCAGCGCCGTGCCGTAGAGCAGGTTGCTGTCGGAACCCAAACCTTCCTTGGCCACTCTGGATTCGAATTGCAGCCGATAGCCGTTATGCGGGTCGATGCGGTTGTCGCTTTTCAGGTACGAATAATTCACACCGGGCATCAGCAGGTTACTGAGCCCGGAGTCATCGCCAAGTTGGTAATCCTCGCGCTGCCACTTCAGCGACACCACCCGTTGCCAGCCGCTGGGCAATTTGCTGTGCCACTCGGGGCCGAGGGTCAGCAGCTTACTGTGGGTGTCGGTACCCGCGATGTCCTCATTCTGATAACCGCCGGCAAAACGCAGTTTGTCGGTCAGTGGCGGGTCCAGTGGAATGTCGTAGAACAGCCCGACGTTTTGCCGCGGTGCCGAGACTTCGGTTTCCCAGCCATAACTGTGCCCTTGGGCGTTGACCCAGTGTCGGGTCCAGTTGGCCTTGGCACGTGGGCCGACGTCGGTGGAGAAACCCAGGCCCAGGCCCATGGTTCGCGGCTTGCGGGTTTCGAGCTTGACGTCCACCGGGATCGCATCGTCCCTGGACGCCTTGGGTGCCGCGTCCACGCGCACGCCTTCGAAGTAGCCGCTCGATTGCAAGTTCTGATTGAGTTCGGCGATCAATTCCGAGTCATACGGCTCGCCGGCCTTGAATGGCACCATGCGTTGCAACAGCTCGTCATCGAACGGCGTATCACCCTCGAAATTGACCTTGCCCAAGGTATAGCGCGGGCCACTTTCATAGATCAGTTCGATATCGGCGACGCCGGCACGCGGGTCGACCGACAGTTTTGAACGGGTGAAGCGGCCGCTGAAAAAGCCATAACGCGAAGCCTGATTCTGGATCAGGCGCTTGGCATCCTCGTAATGACCATGATTGAGCACTGCGCCGGGCTTGAGTGCGTCGCTTTTGGGGACTCGAAAGGACTTGAGGGAGGCTGCCGGACCGTCGACACGCACCGTGACGTTACGCAAGTGCACCGGCTCGCCGGGGTCGACCGTCAGCACCAGGCGCGGCGTGTCGCCACCCTTCACCTCGCTGTCGATGTGCGGCTGGTAGTAGCCCAAGGCCTGGGCGGCCTTGTGCGCCTGTTCTTCGGCGCCGCGGCTGAAGCGCAGCAATGCCTGCTCGTCGCGATCGCCGAGGCTGCCGATATAGCCCTCTATATTGGCCTTCAGCTCATCATTGGACGGTTTGATCCGTACATCCAATTCACTTTGAGCCAGCGCCGTGCAGCTGGTCATCAGCATCAGCACACCGCTGGTAATTCTTCCTGGAAACTTCATAGGCGCGGATGCTATCACGAGCTTGAGAGCGTGATAGAGCCTGACAGACCCGGAAAGTTCGCCGCTCAAGCCGTTGCAGTATGTAACACCTGGGGATTGGGGTGAAAAAACACGTGTTCGCGGATCGGTCCTACGGCGACCTCACCAATTTCCTCGTAGCCTTGACGCTTATAGAACTCCAGATAGCGAGGATTCCCGGTGTCGAGAATCACGCCCTGTGAGTTTTCATCCACCGCGCACCAGTTGTGCACGGCCTGCAACAACTGCTCGCCGAAATGTTTGCCCTGGAATTGCGGATGCACCCCCAGCAACGGCAGGACGTGCACCGAGTCGTTCGGCACACAGGCCTCCACGGCAGCGTGATATTCGAGGTAGCGACGGGTGCAGCGAAATCCAGTGCTGAGCACCATGCGCAGGCGCCAGGCCCAACTTTCGGTGACACCAAGACGACGTTGCGGCGGCGCGATCAGGGCGATGCCGATCAGGCGGTCGTTGACCAGCAGGCCGATGGCCGGCAGGTCCTGGAGAAAATGCTGGGTCACCAGTTCGCGCACGGTGGCGCGAACCCGCTGTTCGTAACCGGGGCGTTCGGCTTCGAACAAATAGCCGAAAGTCGGCTCGTGTCGATAAGCCTGGTACAGCAGCGAACGCGCTTCGCGGGCGTAGCCGCTGTCAAGCATGTGAATATCGGCAATGGCGGTCGAGGTTTCGGGCATGACAGTTGATCTCCCCGGCACAGCTCGGGTGGCTGCACTCTTGTTGTTACGAACTGATCGACGCTGACACAGTTCCTTACAGATCCGAAATCAGTGTAGGCAATGAAATCGCCTTCGCGAGCAGGCTCGCTCCCACAAAGGTACAGACCACATCCGTTCCCTGTGGGAGCGAGCCTGCTCGCGATGAGGCCATTGCTGCCGACACAAAGCTGGCAGAACACAGTAAATCCCCTCACCCCACACTGGCCCGATTCCCACATGTCAGCTAGCATCGCCCTTTTGCCAGGACTGCCGGCCATGAAGATCGTCTCCTTCAACATCAACGGGCTGCGCGCCCGTCCCCATCAGCTGGCGGCGCTGATCGAAAAACACCAGCCCGATGTGATCGGCTTGCAGGAAACCAAGGTCCACGACGACCAGTTTCCCCTCGATGAAGTCAGAGCACTGGGCTACCACGTGTATTTCCACGGACAAAAGGGGCACTACGGCGTCGCCCTGCTCTCGCGCCAGGAGCCGCTGGCCCTGCATAAAGGTTTCGCCACCGACGAAGAAGACGCCCAACGACGCTTCATCTGGGGCACCTTCGCCGACGCCAATGGTGTGCCGGTGACCATCATGAACGGTTATTTCCCACAGGGCGAAAACCGCGACCACCCGACCAAATTCCCGGCCAAGGAACGCTTCTACAGCGATTTGCAGCAACTGCTGGAAAGCCAGTTCGAGAACCACCAGCCACTGGTGGTGATGGGCGATGTGAACATCTCCCCGGAAGACTGCGATATCGGCATCGGCCCGGACAACATGAAGCGCTGGCTGAAAACCGGCAAATGCAGCTTCCTGCCGGAAGAGCGCGAGTGGATGGCCCGCTTGAAGAGCTGGGGCCTGGTCGACAGTTTCCGGCACCTGAACCCGGACGTGACCGACACCTTCAGCTGGTTCGACTACCGCAGCCGTGGCTTCGAAGACGAACCCAAGCGTGGCCTGCGCATCGACCTGATCCTCGCCTCCCAGGGCTTGCTGCCACGGGTGAAAGCCGCAGGGGTGGACTACGAACTGCGTGGCATGGAAAAACCTTCGGACCATGCGCCGATCTGGCTTGAATTGAGCTAAAAAGCCCAAGATCGCAGCCTGCGGCAGCTCCTACCTATACCTGTAGGAGCTGCCGCAGGCTGCGATCTTTTAGCTGTCATTTTTCGGAAACCTTACTGACTTAATCTCCCGACACCTCCTTTGGCTATGTAGGGTGCCGGCATGATGCTGCGCGTGCTGTTCCTGTTGATGCTGTGCATGGGCTTGCCGCAGGCGGCTCCGGCTGGCGATTTGCCGACACCCGAGCACGTCCCGGTGCTGCGCATTCAGGGTTCCAACACCATCGGTGCGGCATTGGGACCGGCGCTGGTCGAGGGCCTGATGAATGAACAAGGCCTGCGCAAGATCCACCGCGAACCCCCGGACACCGCCAATGAACTGCGCATCGTCGGCGAAACCGTTCAGGGCCGGCGGGTCGTGGTGGAGGTGGCGGCCCATGGTTCCAGCACCGGTTTCACTGCGCTCAACGCAGCCAGCGCCGACCTGGCCGCCTCATCGCGCCCGATCAAGGACAGCGAACTGGCCAGCCTCGAATCCCTCGGTGACCTGAAAAGCCCGAGCGCCGAACAGGTCATCGCCATCGATGGCCTGGCGATCATCCTCCATCCGGACAACCCGCTGAACCAACTCGACACCGTGCAACTGGCGCGCATCTTCAGTGGCGAGGTGAAAACCTGGGAAGACATCGGCGGTCGCGGCGGACCGATTCACCTGTATGCGCGGGATGATCAGTCCGGGACCTTCGACACCTTCAAGGAACTGGTCCTCAGTGGCCGCGGGAAAAACCTGAGCGGCGCGGCGAAGCGCTTCGAATCCAGCGAGCAACTGTCCGATGCGGTCAGCGCCGACCCGCAAGGCATCGGTTTTATCGGTTTGCCCTACGTGCGCCAGGCCAAAGCCGTGGCCATTGTCGACGGGCAATCCCAAGCCATGCTGCCGCTCAACAGCCTGATTGCCACGGAAGATTATCCGCTGTCCCGCCGGTTGTTCTTCTATCTGCCACCCAACGGGAAAAATCCCTGGGCCCAAGCGCTGGTGGTCTACGCCCAAAGCAGCAAAGGGCAGGCGATTGTCGCCGCCAACGGGTTTGTTGCCCAGACCGTCCAGGCCATGGCCGTCACCCCCAATGCGTTGATGCCCGAGGGGTATCAGGCGCTGAGTCGGCATGCCCAACGGCTGTCGGTGAATTTCCGTTTCGAGGAAGGCAGTGCCAGCCTGGACAACAAGGCGCGGCAAGACCTGACGCGAGTGCTCGACTATATAAAGCAGCAAGACAAAATGTCCGGGCAAGTGACGCTGGTGGGGTTTGGCGATGCCAAGAGCGACCCGGCGCGCGCCGATCTGTTGTCGAAGCTGCGGGCCATGGCAGTACGGCGGGAATTGGTGAAGAGCGGCGTGGTGTTTCGCGAGATACGCGGATTCGGTGCCGAAATGCCAGTGGCGGCCAATAGCGCCGATGAGGGAAGGATCAAGAATCGGCGGGTTGAGGTTTGGGTATATTGAGGTTGAGGTTGAGGTTGAGGTTGAGGTTGAGGTTGAGAGGGTGAATTTACTGACGCCATCGCGAGCAGGCTCACTCCTACAGGGATCGCAGTGAACCTGTGGGAGCGAGCCTGCTCGCGATGAACGATAACGCGGTCTTACTGCCCGCTACGCATCATCTCCTTCGGCACATACTTGCCGATTTCGAACTTGCCGATCGCCGCTCGGTGCACTTCGTCCGGGCCGTCGGCCAGGCGCAGGGTACGCTGCATGGCGTACATGTAGGCCAGCGGGAAATCGTTGGAAACCCCTGCCCCGCCATGAATCTGGATCGCCCGGTCGATCACCCGCAGCGCCACGTTCGGCGCGACGACCTTGATCTGCGCGATCTCGCTTTTCGCCACTTTGTTGCCGACGGTGTCCATCATGTACGCCGCTTTCAACGTCAGCAGGCGTGCCATGTCTATTTCCATCCGCGAGTTGGCGATCTTGTCGACGTTACCGCCCAGCCGCGCCAGGGGTTTGCCGAATGCGGTGCGGCTCACCGAGCGCTTGCACATCAGTTCCAGTGCGCGCTCGGCCATGCCGATCGAACGCATGCAGTGGTGAATCCGGCCCGGGCCAAGGCGACCTTGAGCAATTTCGAAGCCGCGGCCTTCCCCCAACAGGACGTTTTCGTACGGCACCCGGACGTTTTCGAACAGCACTTCGGCGTGACCGTGGGGAGCGTCGTCGTAACCGAACACCGGTAGCGGGCGCACGATCTTCACGCCGGGAGCATCCACCGGCACCAGAATCATCGAGTGCTGCGCGTGGCGTGGCGCGTCAGGATCGCTCAGCCCCATGAAAATCAGGATTTTGCAGCGGGGGTCGCAAGCACCCGAGGTCCACCATTTCTTACCGTTGATCACCCACTCGTCGCCATCGCGCACCGCACGGGCAGCCATGTTGGTGGCGTCGGAGGACGCGACATCCGGTTCAGTCATGGCGAAGGCCGAGCGGATCTCGCCGCGCAGCAATGGTTCGAGCCAGCGTTGTTTCTGCTCTTCGTTGGCGTAACGCACCAGCACTTCCATGTTGCCAGTGTCCGGTGCCGAGCAGTTGAACGGCTCTGGCCCCAGCAACGAGCGGCCCATGATTTCCGCCAGCGGCGCGTATTCGAGGTTGGTCAGCCCGGCACCCAGTTCGGACTCAGGCAGAAACAAATTCCATAGGCCCTCGGCCTTGGCCTTGAGTTTGAGTTCTTCCATGATCGCGGTCGGCTGCCAGCGATCGCCTTCAGCAACCTGGCGCTCGAACACGGCTTCGGCGGGATAAACGTAGGTGTCCATGAACGCTGTTACGCGCTCACGCAGTTCCTGAACCTTGGGCGAATAAGCGAAATCCATGAGCGAGATACCTTCTTGGGGGAGGTTGTTTAGGTCATGCGATCGATGCTAGAACAGCGTTGATAATTTACCTAGCCTATTCTCGGCGTGTATAAACATTCATCACCGATATATGATCGGCTGATCGTCACGGTCAGTCCGCCCACACAATAAGAGAGCCGCGTAATGAATCTGAGCAAGGTCGATCTCAACCTTTTCATCGTCTTCGACGCGATCTACACCGAAGCCAACCTGACCCGCGCCGGGCAAATCGTCGGCATCACCCAGCCGGCGGTGTCGAACGCACTGGCGCGTCTGCGCGAGACCTTCAATGACCCGCTGTTCGTGCGCACCGCCCAGGGTATGGTGCCCACGCCGATGGCGCAGAACATCATCGGCCCGGTGCGCAACGCCCTCTCGCTGTTGCGCGTATCGGTGCAGGAAAGCCGCATTTTCAACCCGCAGCAAGCGGTCAAGACCTACCGCATCAGCATGACCGACCTCACCGAAGCGGTGATCCTGCCGCCGCTGTTCCAGCGCCTGCGCCGCCTGGCGCCGACGGTGATCATCGAAAGCTTCCTGTCCAAACGCCGCGAAACCACCAAGGAACTTGCGGCCGGTCGCCTCGACTTCGCGGTCGATGCGCCGCTCAACACCGACCCGCAGGTACGTCACGTCAAGTTGATGGAAGACCGCTACGTGTGCGCCATGCGCAAGGGGCACCCGCTGGCGGGCAAAGAGAAATTCACCCTGGATGATTACCTGGGCCTGACCCACATCCATATTTCCAGCCGCCGCAGCGGCCTCGGCTATGTCGACCTGGCGCTGGGCAAGATGGGCATCCAGCGCAAGATCGCCCTGCGCTCCCAGCATTACCTGATGGCCTCGCAAGTGCTACAACAGACGGACATGGTCATGACCGTGCCGGAACGCTTCGCCCGACGTAACGACCTGCACGCCTTTTATCTGCCGGTCAACGATGTGCCGCCAGTGGAAACCCATCTTTACTGGCACGAAAGCACTGACCAGGACCCGGCGAACCGCTGGATGCGCGAGCAGATGATCGAGTTGTGCCAGCAGGTGACGGCGCAGGAGAAAAAGCTCGACACTAAAACGGCGTAAAGCCGTTCAAAAGATCGCAGCCTGCGGCAGCTCCTACATGGATATGCATTTTCCTGCAGGAGCTGACGCAGGCTGCGATCCTTTTTCGCCCCTTGACGTAAACGTCAACCTGCCATTAGCTTAGCGCCATGACCTTTTGCGAGCGCTTCCATGAGCAGCCAGACCTACAGCATTTCCGACCTCGCCCGCGAGCTCGACATCACCACCCGGGCCATTCGCTTTTATGAAGAGCAAGGCCTGCTCAGCCCTGAGCGCCGTGGCCAGGAACGCATTTACTCACCCCGCGACAAGGTCAGCCTGAAGCTGATCCTGCGGGGCAAGCGCATCGGTTTCTCGCTGGCTGAATGCCGCGAACTGATCGAGCTCTACGACCCGTCCAGCGGTAACACCAAGCAGTTGCACAGCATGCTGGCGAAAATCAGCGAGCGCCGTGAGCAGCTTGAACAGCAGTTGCTGGACATCGAACAGATGAAGCTGGAACTGGACACTGCCGAGGAGCGCTGCGTGCAGGCGCTGGAGCAGACGCTCAAAAGCCAGGAAGTCATTCAATAAAACCCGCCCCCTTGTAGGAGCGAGCTTGCTCGCGATGGTCGTTAACGATAACGCGTGTCTGCTGGATAAACGCGGTGCCTGGGAGTCCATCGTCGGATCGCCGCCCGGAGCAAGCTCGCTCCTACAGGTTTTTTGCACATTCAGACAACCAGCACAGGTCGAACCCCATGTCCCTCCCCACCCACGTACGCATTGTCGAAGTCGGCCCACGCGACGGCCTGCAAAACGAAGCCCGGCCCATCAGTGTTACCGACAAGGTACAACTGGTCGATGCACTGACCGCAGCAGGGCTCAGCTATATAGAAGTCGGCAGTTTCGTGTCGCCCAAGTGGGTGCCGCAGATGGCCGGCTCGGCTGAGGTCTTCGCGCAGATCCAGCGCAAACCGGGCGTGGTCTACGGCGCGCTCGCTCCCAACCTGCGCGGTTTTGAAGATGCCCTCGCCGCCGGGGTCAAGGAAGTGGCCGTGTTCGCGGCGGCTTCAGAGGCGTTTTCCCAACGCAACATCAATTGCTCGATCAGCGAAAGCCTGGAGCGTTTCGCGCCGATCATGGACGCCGCCAGACAACACGGAATTACCGTGCGCGGGTATGTGTCCTGTGTGCTGGGCTGCCCCTATGAAGGTAACGTCGCCCCGGAACAAGTCGCCGTAGTCGCACGTGAACTGTATGCCATGGGCTGCTATGAGGTCTCGCTGGGGGACACCATCGGCACCGGCACCGCTGGCGCAACCCGCAAGATGTTTGAAACGGTAGCAAAGGATGTGCCCCGGGAAAAACTCGCCGGGCACTTCCACGACACCTACGGTCAGGCCGTGGCCAACATCTATGCCAGCCTGCTGGAAGGCATCTCGGTGTTCGACAGCTCCATCGCCGGCCTGGGCGGCTGCCCTTATGCCAAGGGCGCCAGCGGTAACGTCGCGACCGAAGACGTGGTTTACCTGCTCAACGGCCTGGGCATCGACACCGGAATCGACCTCGACGCCTTGATCGTTGCTGGCCAACAGATTTGTACCGTACTGGGTCGCCCTACCGGTTCCCGCGTGGCCAAGGCCCGCAGCGCACAGTGAGTGCGCTGCGCGTGTCCGGGTGTTACCGCACGGACTCAAACGTGGGCGCAAGCGAGTAACACGGAAACAAAATGTAGGGCTTTGCCTGGAGCGCAAAACCTTACAAATCTACAAACCATTGATTTTAAAGACTTTTAAAAAGTTGGCATGGCTCCTGCTATATCTATCGCACAACAAGAATAAAAAAATTGCGGCAAACCTAATAAAAACAAGACGTAACGACTCTGACATAACAAAAACAACACGGCAGAGACGCAGCTAACAGATTTTTTTGGAGAAGATGTGCTTTTCAGGGTGCTTTTCGGAGTTACCCGCAACCGGGCAGAGAAAAATAAAACTACCTTCAGGTAGCTCCCGATTCGGTTGGATCGCTCAGCGAGAAAGTAGATCAGCGCTCAAAAAAATACGTTTGCTCTTGATCCCGGATGGGGATCGCTAAAAACAGCGGTAAAGGGCAACGGTTGCCAAAAACAACAACAGACCGACCCTCAATAATAAAAAAAGAGCACGTGCAACGAAATTAAAGGGGAGCTTCGGCTCCCCTTTGTGCTGTCTGGCGTTTGAGATCTCCGCAGCCCTTTGTAGGAGCGAGCTTGCTCGCGAAGAACACAAGGGCACCGCGTATTTCCAGACTGCACGCGTTATCGTTGACGTTCTTCGCGAGCAAGCTCGCTCCTACAGTCGGCCTTCGTCAGACCTGCTTGCTACGCAACTCCTCGACGCTGATCTCGCGCATCCGGAATTTCTGGATCTTGCCGGTCACGGTCATCGGAAACTCCTCGACGAACTTGAAGTAACGCGGCGTCTTGAAGTGCGCGATGCGCTCCTTGCACCAGGCTTGCAGTTCTTGCTCGGTGGCGCTGTGGCCGGGGTGGAACTTGATCCAGGCGACGATCTCTTCGCCGTAGCGCGAGCAAGGAATGCCTATCACCTGAACGTCCGCAATGGCCGGGTGAGTGAAGAAAAACTCCTCCAGCTCCCGCGGGTAAATGTTCTCACCGCCGCGAATGATCATGTCCTTGTTGCGCCCGGCAATGCACACGTAACCCTCGTCATTCATGCACGCCAGGTCGCCGGTGTGCATCCAGCCGGCCTGGTCGATAGCTTGCGCCGTGCCTTCGGGGTTGTTCCAGTAACCCAGCATCACGCTGTAACCACGGGTGCACAGCTCACCGATGGTGCCCCGTGGCACCAGGTTGCCCGCTTCATCGATGATCTTGCTTTCGAGCTGCGGCTGGGTGCGGCCGACGGTGGTCACGCGCAGCTCCAGGTCGTCTGCAGGGCCGGTCTGCAACGACACCGGACTGGTTTCCGTCATGCCGTAGGCAATCTGTACTTCGCTCATGTGCATTTCGCTGATGACCCGACGCATCACCTCGATAGGACAGGTCGCGCCCGCCATGATCCCGGTGCGCAGGCTCGACAGGTCGAATTCGGCACGTTGGGGCTGATCGAGCATGGCGATGAACATGGTCGGCACACCGTACAACGCCGTGGCTTTTTCGTCGGCCACTGTGCTGAGGGTCAGCAACGGATCGAACGCGTCGTTCGGGTAAATCATCGTGCTGCCATGGGTGATGCAGCCGAGGTTGCCCATGACCATGCCGAAGCAGTGATACAGCGGCACCGGGATCACCAGCCGATCGGCCGCCGTCAGGCCCAGGCTTTCGCCGACCATGTAACCGTTGTTGAGAATGTTGTAGTGACTGAGGGTCGCGCCCTTGGGGAAACCGGTCGTACCGGAGGTGTACTGGATATTCACCGGCTGATCGAAATGCAGGTTGTCCTGGCGCTCATGCAACTGCTCGATCGTCACGCTGCCCGCCAGACCGGCCAATTGCGACCACGGCAGGAAACCGCTCGGCGGCTGCGCATCCAGGCTGATGACGCCACGCAACTCCGGCAACCGCTCGCTGTGCAACTTGCCGATGGATTGCTCGGCCAGCTCCGGCACCAGGCCTTGCAGCATCGCGTGATAGTTCGAGGACTTGAAGGCCCCGGCACACACCAGCCATTGGCAACCGGATTGCTTCAACACGTATTCGAGTTCGGAACTGCGATAGGCGGGGTTGATGTTGACCAGGATCACGCCGATTTTTGCGGTGGCAATCTGGCTGATGCACCATTGCGCGCAATTGGGCGCCCAGATGCCGAGACGGTCACCCGTCTGCAGACCCAACGCCAGCAGTGCTCTGGCGTGCAGGTCCGCGGCCTCGGCCAATTGCCGCCAGGTGTAACGCAGCTGTTGATGGCGTACCACCAGCGCCTCCCCGTCCGGGTACTGCGCAACCGTGTTGTCGAACGCCTGGCCAATGGTCATCGCCAGCAAGGCTTTGTCCTGGGAACCGCGGGTATAACTGCGTTGCGGGCTTGCACTGGGTTGATCCATGACGACCCCTATTGTCTTTATTCTGTAGGAGCGAGCTCGCTCGCGAAGAACGTCAGGGCACCGCGATCATCCAGACAACACGCGTTATCGTTAACGTCCATCGCAAGCAAGCTCGCGCCTACAGAATCACCTAAGTTGACGTTAACGTAAAGGGTGATTGACAGCCATTCGTCACAGGCTTACGTTAACGTAAAGGTGAGAACCCATTGACAGTCTCACCAACCGACAAAAAAGCCAAAAGGTGACCCATGAGCTATCCATCCCTGAACTTTGCCCTCGGTGAAACCATCGACATGCTGCGCGATCAGGTCCAGTCCTTCGTCGCCAAGGAGATCGCCCCGCGCGCCGCTCAGATCGACATCGACAACCTGTTCCCCGCTGACCTGTGGCGCAAATTCGGCGACATGGGCCTGTTGGGCATCACCGTGCCGGAAGAGTACGGCGGTGCTGGCCTGGGTTACCTGGCCCACGTTGTCGCAATGGAAGAAATCAGCCGTGGCTCGGCCTCGGTGGCGTTGTCCTACGGCGCCCACTCCAACCTCTGCGTCAACCAGATCAACCGCAATGGCAATCACGAACAGAAAACCAAATACCTGCCCAAGCTGATCAGCGGCGAGCACATCGGCGCATTGGCCATGAGCGAACCGAACGCCGGCTCCGACGTGGTCTCGATGAAGCTGCGCGCCGACAAGCGCGGCGATCATTACGTGCTCAACGGCAGCAAGACCTGGATCACCAACGGTCCGGACGCCAACACCTATGTGATCTACGCCAAGACCGACCTGGAAAAGGGCCCCCACGGCATCACCGCCTTCATCGTCGAGCGCGACTGGAAAGGCTTCAGCCGCAGCAACAAGTTCGACAAGCTCGGCATGCGCGGTTCGAACACCTGCGAGCTGTTTTTCGATGACGTCGAAGTGCCGGAAGAAAACATCCTCGGTGTGCTCAACGGCGGCGTGAAAGTGCTGATGAGTGGCCTCGACTATGAGCGAGTGGTGCTCTCGGGCGGCCCGACCGGGATCATGCAGGCGTGCATGGATCTGATCGTACCGTACATCCACGACCGCAAGCAGTTCGGCCAAAGCATCGGCGAATTCCAGCTGATCCAGGGCAAGGTCGCTGACATGTACACCCAACTCAACGCCAGCCGCGCCTACCTGTACGCCGTGGCCCAGGCCTGCGAGCGCGGCGAAACCACGCGCAAGGACGCCGCCGGCGTGATCCTCTACAGCGCCGAACGCGCCACGCAAATGGCCCTCGACGCGATCCAGATTCTCGGTGGCAACGGCTACATCAATGAATTCCCGGCCGGCCGTCTGTTGCGTGACGCCAAACTGTACGAAATCGGCGCGGGCACCAGTGAGATCCGTCGCATGCTGATCGGTCGCGAACTGTTCAACGAAACCCGCTAAACGGAGCTGCACATGGCTACCCTGCATACCCAGCTCAACCCCCGTTCAGCGGAGTTCGCCGCCAACAGTGCGGCGATGCTCAAGCAGGTCGACGCGTTGCACACCCTGCTCGCCCAAGTGGCGCAAGGTGGCGGCCCGAAGGCTCAGGAACGCCACACCTCGCGGGGCAAACTGCTGCCTCGCGAGCGCATCAACCGCTTGCTGGATCCGGGCTCACCGTTTCTGGAAATCAGTCAACTGGCGGCCTACGCGGTGTATGGCGAAGACGTCCCCGCCGCTGGCGTGATTGCCGGGATCGGCCGTGTGGAGGGCGTCGAATGCATGATCGTCGCCAACGATGCCACCGTGAAAGGCGGCTCGTACTACCCGCTGACGGTGAAAAAACACCTGCGCGCGCAGACCATCGCCCAGCAGAACCGCCTGCCGTGTATCTACCTCGTGGATTCGGGTGGTGCCAACCTGCCGCGTCAGGATGAGGTCTTTCCGGACCGCGAGCACTTCGGGCGGATCTTCTTCAATCAGGCCAACATGAGCGCCATGGGCATACCGCAGATTGCCGTGGTCATGGGTTCCTGCACCGCTGGTGGCGCCTATGTACCGGCGATGGCCGACGAAGCGATCATGGTCCGCGAACAAGCAACGATCTTCCTCGCCGGCCCGCCGCTGGTGAAAGCCGCGACCGGTGAAGTGGTCAGCGCCGAAGACCTTGGCGGGGCCGATGTGCACTGCAAGATTTCCGGTGTGGCCGACCATTACGCCGAGAGCGATGAACACGCCCTGGCACTGGCACGCCGCAGCATCGCCAACCTCAACTGGCGCAAGCAAGGTGAGGTTCAGCAACGCACACCAATCGCCCCGCTCTACAGCAGCGACGAGTTGTACGGCGTGGTTCCGGCCGACGCCAAGCAACCGTTCGACGTGCGCGAAGTGATTGCGCGGCTGGTGGATGGTTCGGTGTTCGACGAGTTCAAGGCGCTGTTCGGGACAACGCTGGTATGCGGTTTTGCTTACCTGCACGGTTACCCGATCGCGATCCTCGCCAACAACGGCATCCTGTTCGCTGAAGCGGCGCAGAAAGGCGCGCACTTCATCGAACTGGCGTGCCAGCGCGGCATCCCGCTGCTGTTCCTGCAAAACATCACCGGCTTCATGGTCGGCCAGAAATACGAAGCTGGCGGCATCGCCAAGCACGGCGCGAAACTGGTGACCGCCGTGGCCTGCGCCAAGGTGCCGAAGTTCACCGTGATCATCGGCGGCAGTTTCGGTGCCGGTAACTACGGCATGTGCGGTCGCGCCTACGATCCGCGCTTTTTGTGGATGTGGCCGAATGCGCGTATTGGCGTGATGGGCGCCGAGCAGGCGGCCGGCGTACTGGTGCAGGTCAAGCGTGAGCAGGCCGAACGCAGTGGCCATGGTTTCAGCGCCGAGCAGGAAGCCGAAATCAAGCAGCCGATCCTCGACCAGTACGAAGAACAGGGTCACCCCTACTATTCCAGCGCGCGCCTGTGGGACGACGGTGTTATCGACCCGGCCCAGACCCGCGACGTACTGGCCCTGGCCTTGTCCGCGTCGTTGAACGCGCCAATCGAACCGAGCCGCTTCGGCGTGTTCCGGATGTGATTTTCTGTGGGCGCGGGCTTGTGTGGCGAGGGAGCTTGCTCCCGTTCGATTGCAGAGCAATCGTAAAATCGTTTCGCGAACCAGCCCGCCCCCGCAAGGACCGTGGAGACGGACGAATATGAGCGACTTCAACACCCTCGAACTGCTGAGCGACCCCCGTGGTTTTGCCACGCTGTGGCTCAGCCGCGAAGAAAAGAACAACGCCTTCAACGCCGAAATGATCCGCGAACTGATCCTCGCCCTCGACAAAGTCGCGAGCGATGCCAGCCTGCGATTTCTGATCGTGCGCGGCCGCGGCAAGCATTTCAGCGCCGGCGCTGACCTTGCCTGGATGCAGCAATCGGCCGAACTCGATTACGCCACCAACCTCGATGACGCCCGGGAACTGGCAGAGTTGATGTACAACCTGGCCAAACTGAAAGTCCCGACCCTGGCGGTGGTGCAAGGCGCAGCCTTTGGTGGCGCACTGGGCCTGATCAGTTGCTGTGACATGGCCATCGGTGCCGATGATGCGCAGTTCTGCCTCTCGGAAGTACGCATCGGCCTGGCGCCGGCAGTGATCAGCCCGTTCGTGGTGCAAGCCATTGGCGAGCGCGCTACCCGTCGCTATGCCTTGACCGCTGAGCGTTTCGGCGGGCAACGGGCTCGGGAAATCGGTTTGTTGTCGGAGAGTTATGCAAGTGCCGAGCTGGAACAGAAAGTCGAACAGTGGATCGACAACCTGCTGCTCAACAGCCCGGCGGCCATGCGCGCCAGCAAGGATCTGCTGCGCGAAGTCGGCGACGGCTCACTGACCCCGGCATTGCGTCGCTACACCGAAAACGCCATCGCCCGCATTCGCGTCAGCCCAGAAGGCCAGGAAGGCTTGCGTGCCTTCCTGCAAAAACGTCCGCCGAGCTGGCAAGCCGAATCCACCAAGGAGCCCCGCTGATGAGCGCACCTGTCCTCACCACCCTGCTGGTGGCCAACCGTGGCGAAATCGCTTGCCGGGTGATGCGCACCGCCAAGGCGCTGGGCCTGACCACCGTGGCCGTACACAGCGCCACCGACCGTGACGCCCGGCACAGCCGCGAAGCCGACATTCGTGTCGACCTGGGTGGCAGCAAAGCCGCCGACAGCTACCTGCAGATCGACAAACTGATTGCCGCCGCCAAGGCCAGCGGCGCCCAGGCGATTCACCCCGGCTATGGCTTTTTGTCGGAGAACGCCGGCTTCGCCCGTGCCATCGAAAACGCCGGCCTGATTTTCCTCGGCCCGCCTGCCTCGGCCATCGACGCCATGGGCAGCAAGTCCGCGGCCAAAGCCTTGATGGAAACCGCTGGCGTGCCGCTGGTGCCCGGTTATCACGGTGAAGCCCAGGACCTGGAAACCTTCCGCACCGCCTGCGAACGCATCGGCTACCCGGTGCTGCTCAAGGCCACCGCGGGTGGTGGCGGCAAAGGCATGAAAGTGGTCGAGGACGTCAGCCAACTGGCCGAAGCCCTGGCCTCGGCCCAGCGCGAGGCGCAATCGTCGTTCGGCGACTCGCGGATGCTGGTGGAGAAATACCTGCTCAAGCCACGTCACGTGGAAATCCAGGTGTTCGCCGACCAGCACGGCAACTGCCTGTACCTCAACGAACGCGACTGCTCGATTCAGCGCCGTCACCAGAAAGTCGTCGAAGAAGCGCCAGCACCCGGCCTGAGCCCGGAGCTGCGACGCGCCATGGGCGAAGCCGCTGTGCGTTCAGCGCAGGCCATCGGTTATATCGGTGCCGGCACCGTTGAGTTTTTGCTGGATGCGCGGGGCGAGTTCTTCTTCATGGAGATGAACACCCGCCTGCAAGTGGAACACCCGGTCACCGAAGCCATCACCGGCCTCGACCTGGTGGCCTGGCAGATTCGCGTGGCACGCGGCGAAGCGTTGCCGATGACGCAAGACCAGGTGCCGCTGGTGGGGCACGCGATCGAGGTGCGGCTGTATGCCGAAGATCCGGGCAATGACTTCCTGCCGGCGACCGGTCGCCTGGAGCTGTATCGCGAATCCGCCCAGGGGCCGGGGCGTCGAGTGGACAGTGGTGTTGAAGAAGGCGATGAAATTTCGCCTTTCTACGACCCGATGCTCGGCAAGCTGATTGCCTGGGGCGAAGATCGTGAACAGGCGCGATTGCGCCTGTTGAGCATGCTCGACGAATTCGCCATCGGCGGATTGAAGACCAACATCAATTTCCTGCGGCGCATCATCGGTCACCCGGCATTTGCCGCTGCCGAACTCGATACCGGCTTCATTCCGCGCTATCAGGAACAGTTGCTGCCGACGCCTGCGGAACTCAGCGATGATTTCTGGCAGGCCGCCGCCCAGGCGTTTGCCCAGAGCCAACCGCCTGCAACCCGCGCCGATGATCCGAGTTCGCCATGGGCGGCGCGTAATGGCCTGCGTGCCGGTTTGCCGAGAGCAATCACCCTGCACCTGAGTTGTGAAGGCCAGGACCGGGCGCTCACGCTGGGCGACATCAATGCCCACAGCGCTCGGCTCAAGGGCGAGCAGCTGCTGACCGAGCAGGCTGGCGTGCGCCGTCAACACCGCGCAATACGCCGTGGCGAACAGGTGTATTTGCAATGGGATGGCGAGTTGCGCCGCATCGAGGCTTACGACCCGATCAGCGCTGTCGAGGCCAGCCACAGCCATCATGGCGGGCTGACCGCACCGATGAACGGCAGCATCGTCCGCGTGCTGGTTGAGGCCGGGCAATCGGTCGAAGCCGGGGCGCAATTGGTGGTACTGGAAGCGATGAAGATGGAGCACAGCATTCGCGCGCCCCATGCCGGGGTGATCAAGGCGCTGTATTGCCAGGAAGGCGAGATGGTCAGCGAAGGCAGTGCACTGGTCGAACTGGAAGAAGCGTGAAATGAAGATCGGTCCTGCGCATCGCGAGGACCGATCTGATCAGAACCTGGCAGTTGCCTGAACCACTACGCCGATGATTCGACAATCTTCGGCGTACAAGGCTTTCGGATACGTCGGATTGAGCGGCACCAGATAACGCTGCCCGCCCTCTTCGATGAGCTTGCGGAACGTGGCTTCGGCGCTGTCCGGCCACTGGGCAATGACCAGTTTGCCGGGCACCGCTTCCACCGCCGGGTCCACCAGGATCAGCATGCCTTCCGCAATACTGATGCCAGTGGGTGCGGTCATCGCATCACCTGACACTCTCAACCAGAATGCCGGTCCCTGCGCGTGATAATCGGACAATTCAAAGTGCCCTTTCCCATACACCGCGACCTCGCCATCGCGCACTTCGGCAGGTTCTCGCCAGTCACTGACCGGGTAGCGGAAGTAGGGATTGTACTTCTGTGTCAGAGGGATTTCGTCGTCCGTTGACGCCTGCGGTTCCCGGATTACCAGCGCCACTTCGAGAAACTCAAGGCCCAGCGCCCGCAGGACACGGTTCATGTCTTCGATGCCGGGTTCACGACGTTTGTTGAGCCAGTGGCCAATGCCGCCCTGGGACATCCCGAGGCGCTCGGCGAGTATCTCTTGAGTGATTTTGAGTTCACTCATCTTGGCCTTGACCAATTCAATCCATTTATCCATGTGCGGCACGATACGTGGACGACTCCGGCCTTCAAAACACAAATTGTAGTATTTAAATTATCGTCACAAATACATTACGTATTAGGATCGATTCACGGATCTGAATCTAACACGGAGCTTGCCATCGTCATGAACCCACCCACCAATGACCTGTCGGACATGCAAATCGACACCACCCTCACCTCTCCTCAGGGCTCAGCGGCGGCACAACGCGCGCTGGACTATTACTTGAAACCAGCTATTTCGGAGGAAGTGACCGAACCGCGTTTTTTTGATGTGAACCGCAACATCAGCGGCGAAGAGGCGCTGGTCCATGCTTTGGACCTGTTGCGCTGTGCTGCCGCCACCGCGTCCGAATCAGCCAATCACCTGCAAGGCGCAAACCGCGACCTGGCATTTTCGACGGTGCACATGATCGACATGGCCAAGGCGATGGTCGATCGATCGCTGGAGAAGTATGAAAACGGTTGAGGTGAGAACGCAAATCGAGAAGACAGGAAAGAATTTTCCTGTCGAGCAGGTAAAAATGATTGACCTGCAAACGATAATGATTATTATTACATCGACTGATCGCGAGATCAGTCGATGGACCAGATGACCTTAGGTCGGTCTCCTGGACTATCTCCTCATCAGGCTAATCACGGTTTTTGACCCGGCTTTTTGCCGGGTCTTTTTTTGCCGGTTTTTCTGGCTTTGGCTTCAGGCTAATGAAGTCTTTGGGTGCCGAAAATTCGATGGCGCGGACGATATCAAAAGAATTCCAGTTGGCAAGAGAAGCCCGGCTTCATTGGTCAAAACCAGCGACAAATAGCACGTGAGAACCAATCGCACAGTCTCTAAGCTGCGGCGGCGTCAAGGAGGACGCCCCCAACTCCTGGCCCTCTCTCCTGCTCTTCAATACACCGCTATATGTGAATCCGTTCGTGGCTCTGTCCCACCGCATAACACACCGGTTTCAGGATCGCGCAAGATAATTTGCCCACGCCCATAACTGGTGAGATCGCATGCCACCTGAACCTCGTGCCCGCGACGCGTCAGTGCCGCCGCCATATCTCGCGAAGCGTCCTGCTCAATGCCCACCTTCATGCCCCCCAACCATTGCCAACGCGGTGCGTCCAGCGCGGCTTGAGGGTTGAGTCCGAAATCCACCAGATTCATGACCATCTGCACATGCCCTTGCGGTTGCATGTAGCCGCCCATGACACCAAAGGGGCCCATCGCTTCACCGTCTTTTGTAAGGAACCCTGGAATGATGGTGTGGAAGGTCTTTTTGCCAGGCGCCAGGCAATTGGCGTGCACGGGATCAAGGCTGAACTCTTCACCGCGGTTTTGCAGGGCGATACCGCTGTCAGGCAACACCACGCCGGAACCAAAGCCGTGGTAGTTGCTCTGGATGAACGAAACCATGTTGCCCTCCGCATCGGCGGTGGCCAGATAGACGGTGCCACTGGCGTGGGGATCACCCGGCAGGGGCGTCACGGCCTGTTCACCAATCTGCGCCCGGCGATGAGCGCAATAGTGATCGCTGAGAAGATCGTCCACCGCCACCCGCATGTGCACCGGATCGGTGATGTAGTGCAAACCATCGCTGTAGGCGAGTTTCATGGCCTCGAGTTGACGATGCCAGGTCTGCTGGCTGTCGCGATGATCGAAGTCAAAGCCCTCGAGAATCTTCAACGCCATCAACGCCACGAGTCCCTGACCACTCGGAGGAATCTCCCAGACGTCGACACCACGATAGTTGACCTTGATCGGCTCAACCCACTGGGCGCTGTAGTCCTGCAAATCACTGGCGCGCAGATAGCCGCCCGTGGCCCGCGAATGCGCATCCAGCCTCTGCGCCAGCGCGCCACGATAAATACTTTCACACTCGGTGGCGGCCAATTCGCTCAAGGTCCGTGCCTGGGCCGGGTTACGGAACAGCTCGCCGGCGCGGGGGGCACGGCCTTCGATCAGGAAGGTCTCGAACCAGCTCTCGAGCACGTCGCTACGGTCCGGAGTGAAATCCTCCAGCGCGGCTTGCCACTGCAAGGCCACCACTGGCGAAACGGGAAATCCGTCCCGCGCCAGACTGATCGCCGGTTGCAGCAAGTCCGCAAAGGGCAGACGACCGAAACGCCGGGACAATTGCGCCCAGGCCGACGGGCAGCCAGGAACAGTGACAGGCGTCCAGCCATGCAGCGGCATTCTTTCATGACCGGCCGCTTTCACTGCCTCAATGCCCAGGGCTTGCGGGGCGGCGCCGTTGGCAGCCAGGCCATGCAGTTTGTCTTGGGTCCAGACCAAGGCAAAAGCGTCACCACCGATACCACAACCGGTGGGCTCGACCACCGTCAATGCGGCTGCCGTGGCGATGGCCGCATCGATGGCATTGCCGCCGCGACGCATCACTTCTATCCCGGCTTCGGCGGCCAGTGGCTGAGAGGCGGCGACCATGCCGCGCTTGGAAAAAACGCTTTGACGTTGTGAGGTGTAGGGATACTCGTGGGCAGAAAATTTGAACATGGCAGGACTCACACAAAAGTAATGTTCATAAAAACCTGTAGGAGCCGGCTCGCTCCTACAACACGCGACTGAGAAAGGCGCGGGTACGGGCGTGCTTCGGCTGGCTGAAGATCTGTTCGGGTGGACCCTGCTCGATCAGCTCGCCTTGATCGAGGACCACCACCCGATCGGCCACTTCGCGGGCAAAGCCCATTTCGTGGGTGACCACGACCATGGTCATTCCCTCCTCGGCCAACTCCTTCATGACTTGCAGCACTTCACCCACCGTCTCCGGGTCAAGGGCGCTGGTGGGCTCGTCGAACAACATCGCCTGGGGTTTCATGGCCAACGCCCGGGCGATGGCCACCCGCTGCTGCTGCCCGCCGGAAAGCATCGAAGGGTAGTGATCCGCCTTCTCGGCCAGCCCGACCCGCTTGAGTAACCCCCGCGCCTGCTCCACCGCTGCCGCGCGAGGCACGCCGAGCACATGGATGGGCGCCTCGATGATGTTTTCCAGGGCGGTCATGTGCGGGAACAGATTGAAGCGCTGAAACACCATGCCGATGTCCCGGCGCTGACTTGCAATGTTGCGCTCCGAGTCCCGGACCAGGCTGCCATCGGCGCGGGTGCGGTAACCCATGGGCTGGCCGCTGACACGGATTTGCCCGGACTGAATGTCCTCAAGCAGATTGATGCAGCGAATAAAGGTGGTTTTGCCTGAACCGGATGCGCCGATCAACACCACCACTTCACCCCGTTTCACTTGCAGCGAAATGCCCTTGAGAATTTCCAGGTCACCAAACGACTTGTGAATATCCAGCGCTTCGATGACCAGCTCTTCACTCATGTGCGCCATCTCAACGCCCTCTCAACAGTTTCATGGTGTTGCGACCGAACATTCGGCTGGCGGCCTGAGCCGGGCGATCGGATTGGCCGAAACGCGCCTCGAGCCAGCGCTGGAAAAAGCCCCAGAGCGTGGTCAAGGCCAGGAAGTAAATGGCAACCACCAGATACAACTCGAACACCCGGAAGGTCGCCGAGGTCACCATTTGCGTGCTGAGCAACAACTCCTGCACCCCGATCACGCTGACCAGCGTGGTGTTTTTCAGCATCACGTTGAACTCGTTGCCCAGCGGCGGCACGATCACCCGAAACGCCTGGGGCAACACGATACGGCGCATCAACTTGGGAAACGTCATGCCCAGGGACCGCCCGGCTTCGTACTGGCCCTTGTCCACCGCACCGATGCCGGCCCGAATGATCTCGGCCATGTACGCGCCTTCGTTGAGGCCCAGGGCGATGATCGCGGCCTGAATGTTGCCCGGCACGATGAACCAGCCGAGGTCCAGATCTTCGAAGCGGAAAATTCCACCGGCCGCCAACGCCGTGTACAAAAACACGATCTGCACCAGCAGCGGCGTGCCGCGCATCAGCCAGACATAAAAGCGCACCGGGTATCGCAACAGCGGGTTACTCGACAGTTTCATCAACGCCGCGATCAACCCCAGCACACAGCCGAGCAACATCGCCGACACACTGATCAGGCACGTCAGCCACAACCCCGTCAGGTAGACATCACTGGGCTGTAACAGGTATTGCCAGAACACATCCCAATTGAAGTTCATCAGGTTCGTCCTCAGTCCAGTTTGTCGCTGCCGACATGCCATTTACTGAGGAGTGCTTCGTAACTTCCGTCGGCGCGCATGCCTTGCAAGACTTCGGTCAGCGCGACGGTCAATTGCGGATCACTTTTGCGCACACCGAAACCGGTCAGGATGCGGTTGAAAGCAGGCACCGCCGATTGAAACAAGTCAGGGGCCAGTTGCTGGTAGTGGCCGGCAGACTCGACCGTGGTGCCGAAAGCGTCCACCTGGTTGATGCGCAAGGCCTGAAATGCATCGGCGTCGACGTTGTAGACCACCAGTTTCATCGGTGCCTTGCCGGCCGCTTCGAGTTTTTCGTTCTCTTTGCCCAGCAGCACGCGGATGGTTGAACCATTACTGACTGCGACCTTGAGCCCCGACAAATCTTCCAGCGTGTTCACCGATTTCGGATTGCCTTTGGGCACCACGATGGACTGGCTGGAATACATGAAGTTGACGATGTCGATCACCTCACGGCGTTCGGGTTTGTCGAACAGTTGATCGACGATCATGTCGCACTGTTGCGCCAGCAGCGCCGGGATCAGCCCGGCGAATGGAGAGATCCGCCATTCGACTTTTTTGTCACCCAGGCGCTGGGCAATCGCCTCGCCCATATCCACCTGAAGTCCGACCGGTTTTTGCTTGAGGTCAAACGACACCAGCGGTGGCGAATCCATGCCGGAGCAATAGACGATCTTCTCGCTCTTGCTTAATCGCTCGGGAAGTTCAGGCGCCGCCAGCGCCCATTGCGAGTAGAGGCTTAAGGAAAGGACAGCAGCTAACGCGCAAGGCTTGTACATGGCAATACTCCAGGTGGCTGCAACGAATGTCCGGGAGGAGCCGCCGCAGGCTGCGATCTTTTGATGTTGCTTCTGAAAAGATCAAAAGATCGCAGCCTGCGGCAGCTCCTACGGGAAATGTGTTTGTTCTTCTATTGATGAGCCTCAAGAAACTGAATCAGGCGCGGAATCGTTCCTTCGATGTGCTCGCACACCACCGCCGCCGCTTCATCCGGATCGCCGGAACGCAACGCGGTCACGATCGAGGCATGTTCGTCCCGGGCACTGCGGGGCTTGTCGGCGTGTTGCAGCCACAGGCGCATGTGCGGCTCGATCACCGAATACAGCGCCGAAATTTGCCGCATCAGGCGCGGGCGTTCACTCAGGCTGCACAGGTATTCATGGAAGGCGCGATGACGGCTGACCCACTCGGCACCGTCCTCGCGGTAGTCGTCCATCTCGTCGAGCAGACGCTCCAGATGGCTGAAATGGCGCTCGGTCATTTTGCTGACAGCCACCCGGATGGCGAGCCCCTCAAGGGCACTGCGCATCTCGAACACTTCACGCATTTCGTCGATGTTCAGGCCCCGTACGATGGCGCCGCGATTGGGCCGCAACGTCACCAGGCCGTCGGCATCCAGACGGCGGAACGCTTCGCGCACCGGCATGCGGCTCATGCCGATTTCACCGGCGATGTCCTCGGCGATCAGCCGTTCACCGGTGCGGTAACGTCCTTTGCAAATGGCCTCCAGAAGAAAGTTGTAAGCCTCCTCCTCAGCAGTAACAGGTTGGCGCTCGGTATAGGCAGGGGCGAATTTCATCAGTGCACCTTTTGTATTTTTGTATCCAATTATCCATAAATCCAAAACAGCACATTGCGTGCCAGATTCAGCGCATCTATTGCAGGTATTTGATTGCATTGATGTATCAGCCATTACGACGACTGGTTACACCCGAAAGTATTGATCCGGAACGAGTTGAAATGCCCCATCCTGTCACCTGAAGGCCTCAAAACGGTGCTGGTGGTAACACGGATGATCGCTACGCTTGGTTGGAGGACTTCGTGGCAAACCTTGAGTCGCAAAGTGAACAGGCGTCTTGGTGGTAAGACGGTTTTTCTGCGCTCCTAAGGCCCTGCACTTGCGTGTAAAGTGGCCGCCATAAAAATCTTGATCAGGAACCCGACCGTGGCTAAATCCTCCCTCGACATCAGTGCCAATTTCGACAGCGGCAACATCCAGGTAATCGATGTCAGCGACCCGCTCAAGCCCCTGCTGGCGATCCGCCCCGATACCAAAAGCAACCATTTCCAATGGTTCCACTTCAAGGCCAGCGGCCTGCATGTTGGCCAGGAACACTGGTTTCGCCTGAACAATGCCAGCCAATCCTCCTATAACAAAGCCTGGACCGGTTATCAGGCGGTGGCGTCCTACGATCACGTCAACTGGTTCCGCGTACCGACCATTTTCGAAGGCGACTGCCTGCGTTTCAGCCTCGAAGCCGAGCAGACCCACGCCTGGTTCGCTTACTTCGAACCCTACAGCCGCGGCCGCCACGACTGGCTGATCGAGCAGGCGCTGACCAAGGCCGGCACCGAACTGTTGGCCACCGGCAAAAGTGTCGAAGGTCGCGACATCCAGTTGTTGCGCAAAGGCACCGGGGCCGAGGGCCGACGCAAGGTATGGATGATTGCCCAGCAACATCCGGGCGAACACATGGCCGAGTGGTTCATGGAAGGCGTGATCGAACGCCTGGAAAAACACGACGACCCTGTGCTGAATAAACTATTGGCCAGCGCCGACCTGTATCTGGTACCGAACATGAACCCGGATGGTGCTTTCCACGGCAACCTGCGTACCAACGCCATGGGCCAGGACCTCAACCGCGCCTGGCAGAGCGCCAGTCAGGAAATCAGCCCGGAAGTCCTGTTCGTTCAGCAACAAATGGAAAAGTACGGCGTCGACATGTTCCTCGACGCCCATGGTGACGAAGAAATCCCTCACGTATTCACCGCCGGTTGCGAAGGCAACCCCGGTTACACGCCGCGGATCGAAAAGCTCGAGGAGCACTTCCGCAGCCATCTGAAGCACACCACCAAAGACTTCCAGACCAAGTACGGCTACACCCGCGACGAACCGGGCCGGGCCAACATGACGCTGGCCTGCAACAGCGTCGGGCAGAAGTACGACTGCCTGTCGTTGACCCTGGAAATGCCGTTCAAGGATCACGACGATCATCCGAACCCGTTGACGGGCTGGTCGGGCAAGCGGTCGAAGCAGTTGGGGAAGGATGTGTTGACCACCGTGGCCGAGATGGTCGATAGCCTGCGTTGATTGCCCTTTAAGATCAAAAGATCGCAGCCTGCGGCAGCGCCTACAGGGAAATGTATTCCAATGTAGGCGCTGCCGCAGGCTGCGATCTTTTTTCGCCCGGCTATTATCCGCGATCCTTGCCCCGCAACATGCTGTCCAGCACCTCATCGCGACGCACCCAACCGTGAAACAACGCTGCCGCCAAATGCAGCAACACCGTCAGAAACAACAGATACGCCAGATACCCGTGCGCCTTGCGCAAAAACGCAAACACCTGCGCGTTCGCCGGCACAATCGACGGTAGTAGCAATGAACTGCTGAGCATGACCGGCTCGCCCGACGCCGAAATCATCGCCCAGCCCAGCAGCGGCAGAACCAGCATCAATGCATACAACAAGACATGCGAGGCCTTGGCCGCGAGTACTTGCACACCCGGCATGTCCGCAGGCAGCGGCGGCTGCGTGGTGGAAAAGCGCACCACCAGCCGCACGATCACCAACAGCAAAATCGCGATGCCCAAGGGTTTGTGCAGATGAATCAGCCATTCATGACGCTCGGACACCGAGGCGACCATGCCGGCACCGATAAACAGCATCGCGATGATCATCAGCGCCATCAGCCAGTGCAGCAGGCGCGCCAGCGGGGCGAAGTGGTTCGGTTGGTTGCTCATTGCTGGGCCTCCTGTTTGGCGGCGGGCAACTGGCTGACTTCGCTGGTGCGACGCAGGTAGGAATTGGCGTAACCGGCTGAACGGGTGGCGAGCAACGGGTCGTCGGAACCTTCGATCCCGGCAGGCAACACCAGCGGATCGTAGTTGATGTCACGGCATTCACCGTTGAGTTGCGGTTGAGTCTTTTCAAGCACCAGGGTGCCAGCGTTCAACACCTTGCGCCCTTCGGGCCAGGCCTTGCTGGCGTCGTTGACCGGATCGCCGGGGTTGGCCAGGGTGATGTTCAACTGCCAGCGCAACGGGCCGGCGGCAATTCGCTGAACCAGGTCTTTCTCCAGGAAATCATTGCCCTCCGGTGCTGTGCCCCCCGGTGCGTCCTGGGCCAGTGGCACCATGTTCCAGCGCACGGCCTGGCGTTGGCCGGCCGCGTTGACCAGGTAGAACGCATTGACGCTGTTGTAGTTTTCGGTCACGTAACTGGCCGACGGCTTGGCAGTCTTGATCCAGGCCAGGAACGGTGCGGCTTGCGGGTGCGAAGCAAAAAACGCCGATACCGCCTTGGGGTCCGGTTTGCCGGTGGCCGGGTCTGGCGTCTGGGCTTTTTGCAGTTGATAGAACGCCTCTGGCGTGTCCACCGGGAACACCGGCATGCTGTTCATCCCGGTGCGCCACTGCTGGCCGTTAGCCTGAGTGAAGCGCAAGGCCATGCTGCGGATCGGCACGGCACTGTCCGGCGCGTTTGGGTTACCGGACCCCAAGGCGAAACGCCCCACCACCGGTGTCCGTGCTTCGTTGAACACTTGAGCGGTGGAATAGCTGCGCGCCTCAAGGCTGCTCTCGAAATGCCCGATCACGCACACGCCTTTGGAATGGTTGCGACGCAAACCCGGATGCACGCCGTTGTTGGCTTCCAGCACGTTGATCAGTTTTTTCGGGGTCAGGCGCTGTGGGTCCAGGGTGCCGTTGACGTAGGCAAATGCCGCAGCCACTGCGGCAACGACCACGGCAATGCCCGCCAGACGCAATGTCAGGCTCGCCGCACTCAAGGGTGGCCGGGGTGGCGGTGATGATCGATCTACCATGAAAGACTCCAGGGCCATCGGCCACAAGTGAGAAGAATCAAGCAGACGAACCGCACGCAGGTTTATTCCCACATGCGGTGTTTATTTTTTCTGACGTGGAATAACCTCCAGGTTCGGACGTCTTCCTAGTCCCAAGCGTAGCGACTAGTCAGAACTTCATGAACGATATCGACGAACAACTGAGGGAAATCATTCCCCGATTGCGACGGTTTGCCCTGTCGTTGACGCGCAACGCCAGCAGCGCTGACGACCTGGTGCAGGCAAGCCTGGAGCGGGCATTGTCGAGTTGGAACGGCAAACGCGTCGAGGGCGACTTGCGCGCCTGGCTGTTCTCGATTGTCTATCGGCAGTTTCTCGATGCGCACCGCCGCTCCCGGCGCTATGCGCGCATGCTCGAATTCTTCACCGGGCGTGACGATGCCCAGCCCTCGGTGGAGCGCACCGTTATCGCTCAATCGACCCTCAGCGCTTTCGACCGACTGCCTACCGAGCAACGCGCGCTGCTGCTCTGGGTGTCGGTGGAGGGCCTGAGCTACAAAGAGGTCGCCGGGATTCTCGACGTACCCACCGGCACCGTGATGTCCCGCCTGTCCCGGGCTCGCCAGGCCCTGCGCCAACTCAGCGATGGCGAAATCAACCGCCCTTCCCTGCGGAGACTCAAATGATCAGCATGCCCCCCAGCGAGCACGACCTGCACGCCTACGTCGACCACCAACTGAGCGACGCCGACCGACGCCGGGTAGAGACTTTTCTGGCGAGCAATCCGCAAATCTCCGCGCAAGTGCGCGCCTGGCAACTGGACGCCCAGCAACTGCGCGCGGCCCTCGGTGGCGCCTTGCAGCAACCGGTCAACCCGAACCTCGATCCAGCCGTGATTCGCCAACACCTGAAACGCCAGTCCCGTCGGCATCTGGCCAGCGCGGCGGTGCTGTTGATCGCGGTCAGTGTCGGCGGATTCAGCGGTTGGCAAGCACGGGAAATGACCCTGGTCAGCGCCCCGGCACCGATGGCCGACGCACTGCAGGCCTATCGCCTGATTGCCCAGCAAGGCCTCCTGCCGGCCGATTACAAGGTCGGCGCGGACGGCGATATGCAAGGCTGGCTCGACCGTTATTTCACTCAGGCCAATCGCCTGCCCGACCTTTCGGATGCCGGCTTCAAACCGGTCAGCGGGCGCCTGCTGAGCACCGAGCAAGGCCCGGCGGCGATGGTGGTCTACGAGAACCAGGGCGGGCAGAAAGTCAGTTTCTACGTACGCCCGCCAGGGCCGAAAAACTTCCTGCTGCCCAGGGGCAGCCGCAGTGATGGTGAGTTGCAGGCCGAGTACTGGTCCGGTGGCGGCTACAACTATGCGATGGTCAGCCCGGCGGACACGGCGGCGGCGCGGATGCTCAAACAGACCACCCAGTTCTGACAGATCAAAAGATCGCAGGCTGCGATCTTTTCATCCTTGCCCGAACACCTGCGAAGGCCGGCGCAGCAGCGGGTCGAACGGATTGATCCGCGGCCCGATCAGCGCCGCTTCGCGCTTGAGCATGTCCACCACCGTCGGTAGTCGATCCGGGCCCAATCGGTCACTCACGGTCGCCACACTCAACGCCGCCACCGCACGACCTTCACGATCGAGAATCGGCACGGCCACCCCGGCCATGCCCTGCAGCACGCCGGTATTGCGCCCGGCGTAACCCAGGGCGCGCACGTTGTCGACTTCCGAGCGCAGGAACACCTCGTCATACAGGTGGAAGTCTTTCAGGCGCGGCAAGTTGTAATGGATGACGGTGTCGCGCTCCTCCTCCGGCAGAAACGCCAGAATCGCCAGGCTGCCCTGACCCACGCCAAGCGCCACACGCCCGCCGATATCCCCGGTAAAGGTGCGGATCGGGAACGGCCCTTCGCTGCGGTCCAGACAGATCGCATCAAAGCCGCAGCGCGCCAGCAAAAACAGCGAATCACCCAGCGACGCCGAGAGTCTCAGTAGCGCCGGCCGTGCCAGTTCGCGCAAGTTTCCGGTGTTGCCCGCACGAGCCGCCAGCGCGAAAAAATCCAGGCTCAGGCGATAGCGTTTACTGCGCGCATCCTGCTCGACCATGCCCTCGTCCATCAGGCTGCGCAGTAACCGATGGGTCGTCGGTTGCGATAAACCGATGCGCTGCGCCAGTTGCGTCACCCGCTCGCCGCCCTCGACGGTATCCCCCAGTGTTCGCAGTACCGCAAACAGTCTTGAGACGGCGCCGACACCGACTTCATTTTTGTTTTCATTCCGCTCAATGGAATCTTGCATCTTGTTTTCCGATTATTAATTTACTGATCGAATAAAACTTAAAATAGTCATCGCCTCAGTGAAATAGGCCATTGAGCCCATCCTAGTCTTCGTCCTACTCTGCGTCCAGACAGGGGCGATTCGAACAACAGCGGCAGCCGACTCAAGTCGAGCGCCACGCACCCCGGCAACATCTTTTCGTATCTGCCCATACAAAAAAGCGCGCCTTTGGGTGACGCATAACAATCTCAGGTGGAGCGCAGTCATGGCTTTTGTGCAACTTGAAAAACTCTGCAAACGCTACGGCGAAATCGACGCTGTCGTCGCCACCGACCTCTCGGTCGAGAAAGGTGAATTCGTGTCCTTGCTCGGCCCCTCGGGGTGCGGCAAGACCACTACTCTGCAAATGATTGCCGGCTTCGTCGAAGTCACCAGCGGGCGCATCGTGCTCGATGGCCGCGACATCACCCACGCCAAACCCGCCAGCCGCGGCTTGGGGGTGGTGTTCCAGAGCTACGCGCTGTTCCCGCACATGACCGTCAAGGACAACGTCGCCTTCGGCCTGCGCATGCGCAAAGTGCCGAACGCCGATATCCAGCAGCGAGTCGACCGGGTACTCAAACTGGTGCGCCTGAATCAGCACGCCGAGCGTTACCCGCGGGAGCTTTCCGGTGGCCAGCGCCAGCGCGTCGCCCTGGCCCGCGCCCTGGTGATTCAGCCGCCGGTGCTTTTGCTGGATGAACCACTGTCCAACCTCGACGCCAATCTGCGCGAAGAGATGCAATTCGAGATCCGCCGCATCCAGCGCGAAGTTGCAATCACTACGCTGATGGTCACCCACGACCAGTCGGAAGCGCTGTCCATCAGCGACCGTGTCGTGGTGATGCAGGCCGGGCGCATCACCCAGATC
Source organism: Pseudomonas sp. GV085 (assembly GCF_003050925.1). Lineage (GTDB taxonomy): Bacteria > Pseudomonadota > Gammaproteobacteria > Pseudomonadales > Pseudomonadaceae > Aquipseudomonas. Next base: position 54,320 of record NZ_QAOV01000014.1, read on the forward strand.
GACGCGCCCTACACCCTCTACGAACACCCGCGCACCGAGTTCATTTCCGGATTCGTCGGCAAGGCCAATCTGCTGCCCGGCGAGCGCAATGGTGCCGGTGCGGTTCAGGTGTGCAGTGTTGGCAAAGGCGATCTGACCCTGAGCCTGCGGCCGGAAAAAATCGATCTGCGCGATGCCGGCCACGGTCGCTTGCAAGGCAAGATCGTCAGTCGGTTTTTCCTCGGCAGCCAATGGCTGTACGGCGTCGGGACGAGCCTGGGTGAACTCTGCGTGGTGCGCCGCAACGATGGCTCGGCGCCGTTGAACGAAGGTACTGCAGTCGGTCTGGACTGGGACGCGACGCTGCTGCGAGTGCTGAGTGTCGACGAGGTGCCAGCATGAGTACGCTCACCGCCACCCGCCAGGGACGCCAGGGGTATTGGCTGTCTGCACCGGCCCTGGCCTTGTACCTCGGCTTGCTGATCATCCCGCTGGGATTGACCCTGGTGCTGTCGTTCAACGTCTTCGACTACAGCTCGGGGATCAACGGCGACGCCTACACCGTCGAGCACTACAGCAACCTGCTGGGCGATCCGTATTTCTACGAGATCTTTCTGCGCACCTTGTGGATCAGCGCCCTGACCACTTTGCTCTGCGTGCTGATCGGCGTGCCCGAGGCCTATATCCTCAGCCGCATGGGCACACCCTGGCGCTCGATTTTCCTGATTCTGATCCTCACTCCGCTGCTGATTTCGGTGGTGGTGCGCGCCTTCGGCTGGAGCCTGTTGCTCGGCGCCGACGGCCTGGTCAACCAGACCCTGCAAGCCCTCGGCGGCTCGCCGATGAAGCTGCTCTATACGCCGTTCGCGGTGGTGATTGCGCTGGTCCACGTGATGCTGCCGTTCATGATCATTCCGGTCTGGACCTCGCTGCAGAAACTCGATCCCGCCGCCGAACAAGCCGCGCAGTCGCTGGGTGCCAGTCACTTCACGGTGATTCGCCAGGTCGTGCTGCCACAGGTCATGCCCGGTGTGTTGTCCGGCACATTGATCGTGTTTGGCCTGGCCGCCAGCTCTTTCGCGATCCCCGGCCTGCTCGGCGGTCGTCGGCTGAAGATGGTTGCCACGCTGATCTACGACCAGTACCTGTCGGAGCTCAATTGGCCCATGGGCGCGACTATTGCCGTGGCTCTGCTGCTCATCAACCTGCTGATCATGCTGTCGTGGAATCGCATGATCGAAGGCCGCTACAAGAAGTCATTGGGATAATTCGTCATGTCCAGGAACGGTCCTTTCGCCCTGCTGTTTCATACCCTGGTGGTGCTGTTCATGATGGCGCCGCTGGTGGTGGTTTGCCTCGTGGCCTTCACCCCGGAAAATACCCTGAGCCTGCCGACCACGGAGTTCTCTCTACGCTGGTTTCGCGCGGTGTTCGAGCGTGCCGATTTTGTCGATGCGTTCTACAACAGCCTGATCCTGGCGTTCAGTGCCGCCACCCTGGCGACGCTGATCGCGGTGCCCGCCGCGCTGGCGATCACCCGATTCGAGTTTCCCGGTCGAGACTTTCTCAACGGCCTGTTTCTGTCGCCGATCATCATTCCGCACCTGGTGCTCGGTGTGGCGTTGCTGCGCCTGTTTGCGTTGCTGGGTGTCAATGGCAGCTTCGTCTGGCTGATCTTCGCCCATGTACTGGTGATTACACCGTATGTGCTGCGTCTGGTGCTGGCCTCGGCCATTGGCCTGGATCGCAGCGCCGAACACGCCGCGCAATCCTTGGGCGCCGGGCGCTTCACACTGTTCCGCCAGATCACCCTGCCGATGATTCTGCCGGGGGTGGCCGGTGGCTGGTTGCTGGCGTTCATCAACAGTTTCGACGAAGTCACGCTGTCGATTTTCGTCACCTCGCCGGCCACACAAACCCTGCCGGTGCGCATGTACGTGTACGCCACTGAGTCCATCGATCCGATGATGGCGGCGGTGTCGGCACTGGTGATTGCGCTGACCGCGCTGACGATGATTCTGCTTGATCGGGTCTACGGCCTGGATCGGGTGCTGGTGGGTAAACAATGAGGGCGCCATGGCTCTGCTGAGAAGACTGGCCGAAGCTGACCGCCCGGCCCTGGACTTTACCCTCGACGGCCATCCCGCCAGCGGTTTGCTCGGCGATACCGTGCTGACCGCCGTGCTGACTTGCAGCGAACACCTGCGCGGCAGCGACTTCAGCGCCGAACCCCGCGCCGGCTTCTGCCTGATGGGGGCCTGTCAGGATTGCTGGGTGCGCCTGGGCGATGGTCGCCGGGTGCGCGCCTGCTCGACGCTGCTCGAAGCCGGGCAACAGGTCTGCCGCGAACCGGGGCGATCGTTATGAATAAACATTCCATCTGCAGAAACCGGATCCCTTGTGGGGGTAAGAGTATGAAGTCTGTGGTCATCGTCGGTGCCGGTCCGGCGGGCATTCGTGCGGCGCAAACGCTGGTTGCCCATGGCGTGTGTCCGGTGCTGCTGGACGAAGCCGCACGCGGCGGCGGGCAGATTTATCGGCGTCAACCGGCCAACTTCAAACGATCGCCGGTCAAGCTGTACGGCTTTGAAGCACGCAAAGCCAATGCGCTGCATCAGACGATTGACGCACTGCGCGAACAAATCGATTACCGCCCCGAAACCCTGGTGTGGAATGCCGAGGACGGCGCCCTCGACACCTTGCAGAACGGCCGCGCCGCACGCATGGAGTTCTCCCGGGTGATCGTCGCCACCGGCGCCACCGACCGGATTCTGCCCGTACCGGGCTGGACATTGCCGGGGGTCTACAGCCACGGCGCGGCGCAAATCGCCTTGAAGTTCCAGGGCTGCGCCATCGGCGAACGCGTGGTGTTCGCCGGCAGCGGCCCGTTGCTGTACCTGGTCGCCTATCAATACGCCAAGGCTGGCGCCAACGTGGTCGCGGTGCTCGACAGCTCCCCCTTCAGCGCACAGGCCCGAGCCCTGCCTGGCCTGCTGGCGCAACCGTCCACGCTGGCCAAAGGCATTTATTACCGCAGCTGGCTGACCGCGCACGGTGTCCCTGTGCATCAAGGCGCGACCCTGGCAGCCATCGACGGCGAGCAACGCGTGCACTCGCTGCGCTGGTCCAACACCAAGGGCAACCACTCACTGGACTGCGACGCGGTGGCCTTCGCTCACGGCCTGCGCAGTGAAACCCAACTGGCCGATCTGCTCGGCTGTGAATTTGCCTGGAACCCGCTCAATCGCGCCTGGTTACCGCAGCGTGACCGTGCGGGCCGCAGCAGTGTCGCCGAGGTTTATCTGGCGGGCGACGGCGCCGGCATCATGGGTGCGGACGCGGCGGAAATGGCCGGTGAGCGCGCCGCTTTGGCACTGCTCGAAGACATGGGGCATCTGATTCCGGCGCAGCGCCCTGCGCTACTGGAACACCGCCTGGAACGCATTGGCGAATTTCGTCAGGGCCTCGAACGCGCCTTTACATTTCCCGACAACTGGGCCGCCGGTCTCGCCGATGACGTGATGGTCTGTCGCTGTGAAGAAGTACGCGCCGGGGATATTCGCGACGTGGTGCGCGAAGGTCATTGGGAAATCAACCGGGTAAAGGCTCATTGTCGTGTCGGCATGGGGCGTTGCCAGGGTCGGATGTGCGGTGCCGCAGCAGCAGAAATCATTGCCTGCCAGAGCCGGCGCGCCGTGTCCGATATCGGCCGGTTGCGCGCCCAGGCACCGATCAAACCGCTACCGTTTGGCCTGGAGATCGAGCCTTGAACGAAGTCGACGCAGTCATCATTGGCGGTGGCATTGTCGGTGCAAGCGCCGCCCTGTTTCTCAGTCGGGCCGGCCGGCGCGTGGCGTTGCTGGAACGGGATTTTTGCGGCTCACATTCCAGCGGCGTGAACTACGGCGGCGTGCGGCGTCAGGGTCGTCCCCTGGCACAATTGCCGCTGTCGCAAAAGGCCCACGAAATCTGGGCGCAGTTGCCACAACTGATCGGCATCGACGGCGAATACCAGCGTAGCGGTCACCTCAAACTGGCCCGCAGCCTCAACGATCTGCAAGCCCTGCAGGACTACGCCGATAGCAGTCGGGGGTTCGGCCTCGATCTGCAAGTGCTCGACCGAAGCCAATTGCGCGCGCGTTTTCCGTGGGTTGGAGATGTGGCGGCAGGCGCGTCCTATTGCCCGGACGATGGTCACGCCAACCCGCGCCTGGTGTCTCCGGCGTTCGCTCGGGCGGCGCGGCAACAGGGTGCACAGGTTTACGAACAATGCGCGGTGAGCGCGGTAGAACATGACGGGCAACGGTTTCGTGTGCGTACGCAAACCGGCCAGGAATGGCGTGCCCCCTGTCTGTTGAACTGCGCCGGAGCCTGGGCTGGCAGCCTGGCCGCGCAGTTCGGCGAACCGGTGCCGATGCATTCAGGTCATCCGGCGATGCTGGTCACCGAACCGTTGCCGCTGGTGATGGATGCCAGCACCGGCGTCGAGGGCGGTGGCATTTATGCCCGTCAGGTTACCCGGGGAAATTGCGTGCTGGGCGGCGGCCAGGGCTTTGCCCTCGACGAGACCCGCGCCCGCCCCGGTCAAGGCGCAGTGCTGGAAATACTCCGCCAGGCCGTCGAGCTCTACCCGTTTCTTGAAGGTGCCCAGGCGATTCGTACCTGGAGCGGCACCGAAGGTTATCTGCCCGATCGCCAACCGGTGATCGGCCACAGTGGCACCCAACCCGGTCTGTTGCACGCGTTCGGCTTTGCCGGCGCCGGTTTCCAGATCGGACCCGCGGTGGGCCAGGCGCTCACCGAAATCATCTGTAGCGGCGCGTCAAAGACGTCGCTGGATGCGTTTTCCATCACCCGGTTTCACTCCATCTCCGTAGCTTGATAGAGGAAGGTCGCGCCAATGAATAACGTCAAACGCAGTGCACTGCTCGGTTTCTCCTGGCTAAGTTTTTCTTGCGTGGGCGCCCTGCTCACGGTCACTCAGGCCCAGGCCGAGCCGACTCTTTATCTGGGCATGAACGGCGGGACCATGGAGCGGCTCTATGCCGACAAGGTGCTGCCGGCTTTCGAGAAGGCCAACAACGTCAAAGTGGTGATCGTACCGGGCACCTCCGCCGATATCCTGGCCAAGGTCCAGGCCAGCAAAGGCAACCCGCAGATGCACGTGATGTTCCTCGACGACGGCATCATGTACCGCGCGATCTCCATGGGCCTGTGCGACAAACTCGAAGACAGCCCGACACTGGAACAGATTCCGGCCAAGGGACGGATCAAGGACCAGGCCGTGGCGGTCAGCCTCGGGGTCACCGGGCTGGCATACAACACCCGCTTGTTCAAGGAAAAAGGCTGGAGCGCGCCGACCTCGTGGATGGACATGGCCGACCCGCGCTTCAAGGACAAACTGGTGTTCCAGTCGATGGCCTCTTCGACGTTCGGCTTGCACGGTTTCCTGATGTTCAACCGGATCCAGGGCGGCACCGAAACCAATGTCGACCCTGGTTTCAAGGCCTGGCCGAACACCGTCGGGCGTAACGTACTGGAATACATTCCGAGCTCGGCGAAGATCTCCGAAATGCTTCAGACCGACGAAGCGGCGCTGTTCCCGTTGACGCCGACCCAGGTGACGGCTCTGAAGCTCAAGGGCATGCCAGTGGAATATGCACAGCCGAAGGAAGGGGCCGTGGTGCTCAACGTCGCCGAATGCGCAATCGCCAACAACACGCAACCGGAGCTGGCGCAAAAACTTGCCGCCTTCTTGCTGACCCCCGAAGCCCAGGCCGTCGCACTCGAGGATGGCGACCAGATTCCGTCCAACCCCAACACCCCGACCACCGAGCGAACCCGCGGTCAGGTCGAAGCCATGAAACAGTACCTCGATACGGCGATTGCCGTGGATTGGGATCAGGTCAACGAACAACGTCCGGCTTGGAGTGCGCGGTGGAACCGCAGTATCGAGCGCTAGGTCACTGGCCAGGCACAGCTGTGTGGGCCCTGCGCGAAAGCCTGGACGGCGATGCCATTGATCTGTCGCGTACCCGCAGTTGATTGGGGCAACTGGTCGAAGTCAGCGAACCCGTCTGATCGATAGCTTTTTGTTGTATTAAAGGGCCTCTTCGCGAGCAAGCCCGCTCCCACATTGAACCGAGTCGCCGCTGATCAAATGTGGGAGCGGGCTTGCTCGCGAAAGCGGCCTGACAGTCGCCACATCTTTCCCGCTATCATGTCGCGCATTTCCGGGGCCACGCGCCTATTCCTTGATCAAAAGCGAACCTGTTCATGCATACCCTTGCTCAATTGCGTGCCGGCGAGTTGTCGGGCATCACGCGGCTGGATCTGGTCGACGGCCTCACCGAATTCCCCCGGGAGATCTTCGATCTGGCGGACTCGCTGGAAGTGCTCAACCTCAGCGGCAATGCCTTGAGCGCCCTGCCCGAGGACTTGCATCGCCTGACCCGTTTGCGCGTGCTGTTCTGTTCCGATAACCGCTTCACCGAGTTGCCGGCCTGCCTGGGCCAATGCACCGCACTGACGATGATCGGCTTCAAAGCCAACCGCATCGCCCACGTGCCCGCAGCGGCGCTGCCGCCGCTGCTGCGCTGGCTGATCCTGACCGACAACTGCATCGAAACCTTGCCGAGCGAACTGGGAGAGCGCCCGTTCCTGCAAAAGCTCATGCTCGCCGGCAATCGATTGCAAGCGCTGCCGGAGTCATTGCGTCAGTGTCATCGGCTGGAACTGATCCGCATCGCCGCCAACCGGTTGACCGGGTTGCCGCAATGGCTGCTGGAGCTGCCGAGCCTGACCTGGCTGGCCTATGCCGGCAACCCGCTGGAAACCGAAGCCGATGCCGCGGCCCTCGACGCCACTTCACGCATTGACTGGTCGGCGCTGCGTCTGGAGAAGAAACTCGGCGAAGGGGCGTCCGGGGTGATTCATCAGGCCGTCTGGCAACCGGCTGACCAACCGGCCACGTCAGTTGCGGTGAAGCTCTACAAGGGCGAAATGACCAGCGACGGTTCGCCATTGCACGAGATGAACGCCTGCATCACCGCTGGCCTGCACCCGAATCTGATCCGCGTCGAAGGGCGGATTGTCGATCACCCGCAGCAAACCGCCGGGCTGGTCATGCAGTTGATCCCGCCGAGCTTTCGCAACCTCGCCGCGCTGCCGAGCCTGGCGTCGTGCAGCCGCGACATTTACCCCGACGATTTGCGTTTCAGTGCCGCGGTGGCGCTGCGCATTGCCTCGGGCATTGCCTCGGTGGCCGAGCACCTGCACGGTCATGGCATCACCCACGGCGACCTCTATGGGCACAATATTCTCTGGAGCGAACAGGGTGATTGCTTGCTGGGAGACTTTGGCGCGGCGTCGTTCCACGGGATTTCCGACAGCCTTGAAAGCCGTGCCTTGCAGCGGATCGAGGTGCGGGCATTCGGGGTGTTGCTGGGGGAGTTGCTGGAGCGGGTTGATTCGGGGTTGAGCGATGCACTGCGTGGGCTGCTGGAGGATCTGGAGCGGCGTTGCTGTCAGCCGCAAGTGCTGGCACGGCCTGGTTTTGGTGAGATCGTTCAGGAATTGAATGGTTGGTGACCGCTGCGCGGTCAATCGTCGGATCGCCGCCCGGAGCAAGCTCGCTCCCACAGTTGACCGAGTTGCCCGGACGGACGCGATCTAATGTGGGAGCGAGCTTGCTCGCGATGACGGCCTGCCAGACAACAGGGCCGTCATTGACACAAAGACTTAACCCGCCAACCCGACAAACATGTCCTGCACGTCGTCGTGGTTATCGAGGCCTTCGAGGAACGCTTCGACTTCCGCCATCTGCTCATCGCTCAGGCCGCTGACCGGGTTTTTCGGCTGGTAGCCCAGTTTGGCCGACAGCACGGTGAAGCCTTGTTCCGGCAGGGCTTTCTGTACCGCGTCGAGGTCGGTCGGCTCGGTCAGGAACAGGGTTGCACCCTCTTCACCCGGCTCGAAATCCTGTGCACCGGCTTCGATGGCGGCCATTTCCGGATCGGCGTCCGGGGTGTCCGGCGACGCTTCGATCATGCCAACATGGTTGAAGTCCCAGGCCACAGAGCCGGAAGCACCCAGTTGGCCCTTGCGGAACGCCACGCGGATCTCGGCCACGGTGCGGTTGATGTTGTCGGTCACGCACTCAACGATCAACGGCACCTGATGCGGGGCGAAACCTTCATAAGTCACGCGATGGTATTGCACGGTCTCGCCCAACAGGCCCGCGCCCTTCTTGATGGCGCGATCCAGTGTTTCCTTGGGCATCGAAGCTTTCTTGGCCTGTTCAACCACCAGGCGCAAGTGCGCGTTGGTAGCAATATCAGCGCCGTTGCGCGCAGCAATGGTGATTTCTTTCACCAGTTTGCCGAAGATCTTGCCCTTGGCATTGGCTGCCGCTTCTTTGTGTTTAACCTTCCACTGTGCGCCCATTTCTCACTCTCTTATCTGTGGCATCTGTGGCGCCGAGACATCTATTGGCCGACGCTTTGTGCAAGTTTATACGGCCTAAAGTTGGCAATCGACCAAAAAATCCCGACTTGCATCGACATCTTCACCAGCGGTTGTAGGGCGATTCGGAAATGTCGCTTTAACGTGCCCGCAATGCGCTGAGGTTTCGTACGCTTTGCACCCTATTCCACGGCAGTAGCGTGTTCGATGCACAACGACAAGGAAAGTCCCACCATCCTGACGCTTCTCGACGATGACCTGAGTTTCCAGGTAGTCCGGTTCAGCGGTCATGAAGCACTCAACCAGCCCTATCGATTCGATATCGAGGTTATCGGGCTGGCACCGGCCCTGAGCCTTGAACGATTGCTGCAGCAACCGGCGTTCCTCGAATTTGGCCACGACCAGGGCATTCATGGCCTGCTGCACAGCGCCAGTTGTGAACATCGAAGCGGGCACCGGGTCGCTTACAAGCTGGTGCTGGTGTCCCGTGTCCAAGTGCTGGAGCAGCAAGGACGCCGACGAGTTTTCCAGCGCGCCAGCGTGCCCATGATCCTGCGCCAATTGCTCGAGGAACACGGATTGCCCGCCGGCAGTTATCGCTTTGAACTGGCAACCGGGCACTATCCCCTGCGACCTTTTTGCATTCAGTACGATGAAACCGACCTGGCGCTGCTGCAACGACTGTGCGAGGAAGAAGGCATCCACTACCACTTCGAGCATCAACGCGACGGCCATGTCCTGGTGTTGGCCGATGACAGCCTGAGTTTCCCCCAGGAACCGTTGCTCATGCCGATGCGCAGTGACGACCTCGACGAACATCAGGAACCGGTGATCAGCGAACTGTTCCAGCGCCATGACGCGACGCTCTCCCCCGTGCGCCCGGGTGCCAGGAATCCTGGTGTAGCGGACACCAGCGACGGCGCAGCCAATCACTCGTTCGCCACGACAAGACACTTTCCCGCCCACGAACAACAACATCGCGATCAGCTCAGCCGTCGACAACTGGAACGCCTGCGCTGTCGACACCTGCAGATCCACGGTCAAAGTAATCAGGGTGCATTACGCAGCGGCCGGATCGTACAGGTGGCCGAGCACCCGCTGGCGAATTTCAACGACCAATGGCTGGTCACCGAAATCCGCCATCAGGGTCGTCATTCATCCATTCTGCTTGACGACACACCCGACATGTCCCCGGGTTACCGCAACCAATTCAGCGCCATCCCCTGGTCGACCGTGTTCAGGCCCTCGCTCAAACAACCCAGGCCGAGCATTCCCGGGTATCAGCCCGGCCAAGTGTGCGGCCTGGTCGGGCAACCGCCGAGGGTGGATGAGGATGGCCGGGTTCAGGTGAACCTCTGGCCCGTCACACAATCAGTCGCAGAGGCGTCCGATGGCCTGTGGCTGCCGCTGGCGCTGACCACCGCCGAGGACTGGCTCGATCCGTCCCGCCTGCCCTTGGCCGGCAGCGAGGTACTGGTGATTTTCCTCGACAGTGACCCGGATCGCCCGGTGCTCTGTACGGCCATGGGCTCTCGGCCACAACCTCGCGGCCCTCGTCCGCGTGAGCCCCGTGGCGATACCCGCCTGCTGTTCGACTGGCTGCTCAGCCGCTCGGACCTTGCGCCCTGACACTCAGCCCTTGTCAGCCTTGCCGGCCGCTGCGGCGAACTTCGCCAGACGCACATCCAGATGCCGCGGCCGACGCCCGTGATCCTCTGCGCGCTCCTTGCGGCGGATGGCGTTGCGCACCATCAGCGAGCCGATGTAGCGAATCGGTTCCGGCGGGAAAAAACCCAGCGGTCCGTTGACCAGTGGTGAGCGAGTCCAGGGGTTGTCCAGGCCCAGGACCATCGACGCCAGAATCTGCCCGCCCATATGGCAGGGCCCGACACCGCTGCCGGAGTAGCCAAAACCGTAGAACACATTGCCACTGGCGCTCATCTGCCCGAAAAACGGCAGCCCGGTCACCGAACGGTCCGACGGACCATTCCAGGTCGCTTCGACCTTGACGTCGGCAAACGCCGGGAAGAAATTCGCCAGGCTGCTCTGCAACAAACCGGCGTAAGGCGAAGGTTGATCGAACACCGGCAGCATGCGTCCACCGTAAGCGAAGGTATTGCCACCCTTGCCAAGCATGATCCGGCCGTCCGGGGTGTTGTGGTAGTAGTGCACGAAAATCCGTGAATCGAGCACCGTGACGCCGCTGGTCAGGCCGATTTCTTCGAGCAAATCCGGCCGTGGCTCGGTGATCAGCATGTCGCTGGAAACGATCGCCACACTGCGCTCGAACTGCGGGAACGCTCGGGCCATCCAGGCGTTCATCGCCAGCACCACGCGGTCGGCGCGGACGGTGCCGCCGGGGGTTTGAATGCCCACCGGCTTGCCCTCTTCCAGCCCGGTCATCGCGGTGTTTTCGTGAATCCTCACGCCCAATTGCAGGGCAACCCGGCGCAGACCACGCACCAGCTTGCCAGGCTGCACACTGGCCGCGGCCGGAGAAAACCAGCCCTCCAGGTGTTTGCTGGAACCAGCCATGCGCTGCACATCGGCCACCGGCCGCCGGGTGAACGAGTTGATGCCGTGGCGCTCCAGTGCGGCGATGACCGCATCGGTCGAGCCGCATTGGGCACGGTTGGTGGCGGTGTAGAGCGTACCGTCAAGGCGGTAATCGGCGTCCACCGCATACTGTTCGCAGAAGGCGCCGATGGCATGGATGCTGCGCTCGGACTCCTTGACCAGACGCACGGCCTCTTCGACGCCGAACAAACGCTCAAGGGTGAAATACTTGGCCGACCACGACAGCGCACAACCGCCATTGCGCCCACTGGCACCGGCACCGCAGATATCCGCTTCGATCAGCAACACGTCCAGCTCGGGGTTCTGCTCCTTGAGCATGATCGCGGTCCACAACCCGGTATAACCGCCGCCGACGATGCACACGTCGGCGCGGCTGTCGCCTTGCAGTGGCGGACAGGTTTCGGATGCATCAGCTTTCAAGGCCTGGTCCAGCCAAAAGGGTCTCATGGGAAAACTCCAGTCAATGGCCCACACGCCAGCCTGCCGCAGACGCAGCAGGCGACGAGGGACAGGATTCAGATACGCAGGGGTTTGATGGTCATCGCTTTATTGGGCACGTAGGCGAAGTGAGTACCCAGGCCACCGGGGCGGCTGTTCCAGTGCGGGATCAGCACCAGTGCCGAGAACATGGCGCAGCCAGCGAAGACAATGAACACGGTAACGGTGTCGAAGTAGCCTGGCAGCAGGCCACCGAGAATCGCCCCGACTGAGCCGCAGCCGTTGACGAAACCGGCTGCTGTGGCGCCGGCCTTGGCGGTGCCGAAGTCGATGGCGGCCGCGCCGCTGATCATCGAGTCCGGCCCATAGAGGGTCAGGCCCATGACGAACAGCAGCGCCACCACCAGCAGCACGCTGCCGGTATGCAGGGCGCCCATGAAAAATGCCAGGGACACGGTCAGCGCCAACAGGCTGATCACGCAGGCCGGCATGCGCCGGGCGCCGAACAGTTTGTCCGAGGCCAGGCCGATCATGATCGGTCCGAGCAATCCGGCCAGTTCAAAGGCGGTCGGAATGATCGCCGCGCCGACCTTGCCCACCGAGGGCATCTGTTCGAAAACGATCACCGGTCCCCACAGCAGAATCGCGTAGCGCGCCGGTTTGAGCATGAAGTACGCCAGCCCGAGCACCAGCACGGTGCGGTTGCGCAGGATTTCCTTCAATGGCTCCCACATGCTGATTTTGCTTTGCGCGTCAGCCTGTTCGGCGGTCAGCTCGGGTTCCGGCTCCACCGCCGGCAAGCCGACGTCTTCCGGTTTGTTGCGTTGGAAAATAAAAAACAGCACGGCGACCAGCCCAACCACCGCCGCACTGGAAACAAACGCCGCATGCCAGCTGCCGATGAGCGTATACGCCCACCAACCGGCAAACGGCGACGCCACGAGACCGCCAAAGGCGTAGCAGGAACTCCACAGGCCCAATACCCGCCCGCGTTGCTCGGAGGGAAAGAAGCTGCCGAGGTTCTTGCACAGCCCCGACCAACCGGTGGACTGCGCCAGCCCTTGTATCAGCATGCAGGTAGCGAAAATCGGCAAGGTTGCGAAGTTGCCCATCACCAGCGCCGCGGCGGCGGAAATCAGCAATCCGCCGAGCACCACCACCCGCGGCCCGAATCGGTCGGCGAGGATGCCCCAGGTGAACTGGCCGACGGCGTAGGCCGTCAGGTAGATGGCATCGAGGTTGGCCATGGCCATTTTATCGAGCATGAAGGTCGGGTCTTCGCCAATACCGAGTTTGGCGACCGAGAAGGCTTTGCGGGTGAAGTAGAACGCGGCGTAGGCGAGCCAGGTGATCGCGAAGATCTGCATGCGCCAACGCTTGATGGTGCCGATGTGCTTGTTCATTGTGGTTCTGACCTCAGGGTGTGAGTGTGCCGGCAGAATTGGAAGAAAACGCCTGTGTTTTTATTGTTGAGCACTGCGATATCGCCCTGTCCCTACGGCGGATACCGGTCAGATGAGTCCTGTTTTTTGCACGCCCAGGCTCATGGCACCCGCTGCTGTTCGACTGACCCGTCAGCGGGGCTGAGGTGGATAAAAACAATTACTGATTAATAAGTGAAATCGATTTATCGTATTTCAAATATAAGGTCAGATTGTTACTGGAGATTCCCATGTCGGTGTCCCACGCCCAGCTCAAAGCCTTCCATGCCGTGGCGGTCCATGGAGGCTTTACCAAAGCCGCCGAGCGGCTTTTTCTGACGCAGCCGGCGATTTCCGACCAGGTGCGCAAACTCGAAGAGCGCTACGGCGTCTTGCTGTTTCACCGCAACAAGCGCTCGGTGCGCCTGACCGATCTGGGCGAGCGCCTGCTGAGCGTTACACAGCGGCTTTTTGTGATTGAGGCCGAAGCCCAGGAGCTGTTGCAGGATTCCCAGGCCTTGCAGACCGGTAGCCTGATTCTGGCGGTGGATGCACCGGTGCATGTGCTGCCGCAGATTGCCCGCTTCTGCGAACGCTACCCCGGGATCAGCGTGAAGATCGAAACCGGCAACACCGATGAGTCGCTGTTTCGACTGTTCAACTATCAGGCCGACCTGGCGTTGCTGGGCCGTGACGTCAGCGATGAACGCCTGATTTCCCTGCCCCTGCGTAACGACCCGATGGTCGCGTTTGTGTCGCGCAATCACCCTTGGGCCGATCGCGAATCCATCACCCTTGCGGACCTCGACGACACGCCACTGGTGTTGCGGGAAATCGGTTCGGTGACCCGGCAGACCCTGGAGGAGGAAATGCAACGCGCCGGGTTCCGCATTCGCCCGGCGATTCAGGTCGAAGGTCGGGAGGCGGCGCGGGAAGCGGTGGTGGTCGGGATTGGGGTGGGCGTGGTGTCGGCTGCCGAGTTTGGCGCCGACTCCAGGGTTTGTGCACTGCCGATTACCGATTGCGAACGACGGCTGACTGAAACACTGGTGTGCTTGCGCGAGCAGAGTTCGCGGCGGGTGGTGGCGACGTTTCTCGAGATGGTGCGCGAGAGTCTGGTGTAGGCAGGCCAGGCCCCTTCGCGAGCAGGCTCGCGAAGGAAGCGACCCGGTCTTTCAGGTGGGCGCCAACCCGAAAAATGCCTGAATCAACCGCAAATCCCGTCGCCGCTCCATGCACCCCATCATGTGCCGATTCACCAACCCCTCGCCAATGATCGGCACCGCCGCCACTCGCGGGTCGTGGCTGACTTCCACCGACGACACCACCCCCACCCCCAGTTCGGCGGCCACCGCCTCGGTTACCGCTTCGCGGCTGTCCAGTTCCAGCAACACCCGTGGATTGACCCTGGCCTGGGCGCAAGCCTCATCGAAGGTGCGCCGGGTAATCGAACCCGGTTCGCGCAGCACCATGATCACCTGATCCAGCTCTTTGAGCTGCACGCCTTTGGTCTTCTGCACCCAAGGATGGCCGTCGGGCACCAGTGCGCAAATCCGTGATTCGTTCAGCGCCTGCAGATGCAAGCCTTTGCGCGGCTCGACTTCGGTCAACACCGCCACGTCGGCATGTTCGGACAACAACGCCGCCAGGGTTTCCTGGGCGTTGCCCAGGCGCAGGTTCACCGTGATCCCCGGATAGCGCGCGCGCAGGCTGGCAAGCATCGGCATGACCATGTGCGGGCCGTCCGCCGCCACCTCCAGACGCCCGGTCAGCAGTTGCCGGTTGGCTTCGAGCATCACCTGCGCCTCTTCGGCCAGGCCGAACATCGCCCGGGTGATGGCCGCCAGTTTGGTGCCCTCCTCCGTCAGTTCCACTCGGCGGGCGGTGCGGCGCAGCAAGGTGATCTGGTAGTGCTCCTCCAGGGCCTTGATGTGCCCGGTAACCGCCGGCTGGCTGATGAACAGCCGCGCCGCCGCCCGGGTAAAGCTGCCTTCCCGCGCCACGGCATCGAATGCGCGCAGCTGAAACAGGTTCATGAATAACCCTCACTGATGGCTGGCATAACAACAAACAATTTGATTGATAACACGGCAAATTGCAATTTAGGCACCAACGCTTCATCCCATCGATTGCGAGGACACGAGAATGAGTACTGCCGAACCCATCCTGCTCACCCCCGGCCCGTTGACCACGTCGCCCCGCACCCGTCAGGCGATGATGGTCGACTGGGGTTCATGGGATGACCGTTTCAATCAATTGACCGCCAGCCTCTGCGAGCAACTGCTGGCAATCATCAACGGCGCCGCCACTCACCACTGCGTGCCCCTGCAAGGCAGTGGCACCTTCGCGGTCGAGGCAGCGATCGGCACGCTGGTGCCTCGCGATGGCAAGATTCTGGTACTGATCAACGGCGCCTACGGCAAACGCCTGGCGAAAATCTGTGAAGTGCTCGGCCGCGCCTACAGTACCTTCGAAACCGCCGAAGACGAGCCGACCACCGCCGCCGACGTCGACCGTCTGCTGCGCGCCGACACCGGCATCACCCACGTCGCCCTGATTCACTGCGAAACCAGCACCGGCATCCTCAATCCGCTGCCGCAGATCGCCCAGGTCGTCGCAGAACACGGCAAGCGCCTGATCATCGACGCCATGAGTTCCTTCGGTGCCCTGCCGGTGGATGCGCAGCAAGTGCCGTTCGACGCACTGATCGCTGCCTCGGGCAAATGCCTGGAAGGTGTGCCGGGCATGGGTTTTGTCTTCGCTCGCAAAGAATCCCTGGCCAACGCCACCGGTAACTCGCATTCACTGGCGATGGACCTGCAAGACCAGCACGCCTACATGGCCAAGACCGGCCAGTGGCGCTTCACCCCGCCGACCCACGTGGTCGCGGCGCTGCACGAAGCCCTGCTGCAATACAACGAAGAAGGTGGCTTGCCTGCACGACACCAACGCTATGCCGCCAACTGCCAGGCGTTGATGGAAGAGATGGGCAAACTGGGGCTGCGCAGCTTCCTGCCGGCGGTCATTCAGGCGCCGATCATCGCCACCTTTCATGCCCCGAAAGATCCTCGCTACCAGTTCAAAGAGTTCTACGAACGGGTCAAGGCCAAGGGTTACATCCTCTATCCCGGCAAACTGACCCAGGTCGAAACCTTCCGCGTCGGCTGCATTGGCCATGTCAACCCGGCGCAAATGCGCGAAGCGGTGGCGGCGATTGCTGAAGTGTTGCGCGAGATGGAAGTGCTGGAAATCTAAGCCACACCGTATACCCCTGTGGGAGCGAGCCTGCTCGCGATAGCGGACTGTCAGCCAACACATCCGTCGAATGTCAGGCACTCATCGCCAGCAGGCTGGCTCCCACAGTAAAAGCAGCCCTCATTAGCCAGTTGCCACAGGACTTGATCACCATGAACTACACCAACCCAACCAAACTGCAAGCCGCCATCCTCGACTGGGCCGGCACCGTGGTCGACTTCGGTTCCTTCGCCCCGACGCAGATTTTCGTCGAGGCGTTCGCCGAATTCGATGTCCAGGTGTCCATCGAAGAAGCCCGTGGCCCGATGGGCATGGGCAAGTGGGACCACATCCGCACCCTGTGCGATCTGCCGGAAGTTGCCGAGCGTTATCGCAAAGTGTTCGGCCGCACGCCGAGCGATGATGACGTCACCGCCATCTACCAGCGCTTCATGCCGCTGCAAATCGAAAAAATCGCCGAACACTCGGCGCTGATTCCGGGGGCACTGGAGACCATCGCCAACCTGCGCCAGCAAGGGATCAGGATCGGTTCCTGCTCCGGATACCCGAAACGGGTCATGGACAAAGTGGTCGAACTGGCCGCCACCAACGGCTACGTCGCCGATCACGTGGTCGCCACCGACGAAGTCCCGAACGGCCGCCCATGGCCCGCCCAGGCACTGGCCAACGTCATCGCCCTGGGCATTGACGATGTCGCCGCGTGCGTGAAGATCGATGACACTGTGCCGGGCATTCTCGAAGGTCGCCGCGCCGGCATGTGGACCGTGGCGCTGATCTGCTCGGGTAACGCCCTGGGTCTGGACTACGAAGGTTATCGCGCGCTGGGAAGCGACCAGCTGGACAGTGAGCGCAAGCGCATCCACACGATGTTCGAAAGTTCGCGCCCGCACTACATGATCGACACCATCACCGATCTGCCGGACGTGATCGCCGACATCGACAAGCGCCTGGCCAACGGCGAAATGCCGCAGTCCAGCTAAAAAACGCAACTCCCCCCTGTAGGAGCGAGCTCGCTCGCGATGGTCTCAAGAATGCCGCGGTTACCCGGTGGGTATGCGTCATCGTTGGCGACCATCGCGAGCGAGCTCGCTCCTACAGGATTTTTCTGTCTACTACCCGAGCCAGAGCATCCCGCGACCGATCGCCTCAGGCAAACCCGGTAAAACAGGATTACAGTTAACGCTCACCGTCGGACAAGAACGGTGGCTTTAAACCGGACCTCTGAGGAACACCGTATGCCGTGGAAAAACTCCGAATCGCGCTACAGCACCGTATCGATCGCACTGCATTGGTTGATGCTGGTCCTGCTGGCGCTGGTTTACGCCTGTATCGAGTTTCGCGGGATCTTTCCCAAGGGCAGTGGCGGGCGCACGCTGATGGTCGAATTACACTTCATGCTCGGCCTGACCGTTTTCGTTCTGGTCTGGGTGCGATTGTTGGCGCGCAGTCTCGGCCGCCCCCCGGAGATCTTCCCGGCTTCGCCACACTGGCAAACGACGCTGGCCAGGCTGATGCACTGGGCGTTGTACATTTTCATGATCTTCACACCGATTCTCGGGTGGCTGGTCACCAGCGCCAAAGGCAATCAGGTGATGTTCTACGGTGTCGACCTGCCGATGCTGGTAGCGGAAAACAAGGACCTGGCCAAACAACTCCAGGGCTGGCACGAGCTCGGCGGCACGATAGGCTATTGGCTGATCGGCCTGCATGCCGCAGCCGGGTTGTATCACCACTATGTGGTGGGCGATAACACTTTGCTGCGGATGATGCCCAAGCGGGCAAACCGCGATACCTGAGGCCACTGGCAAAACCTGTGGGAGCGAGCCTGCTCGCGAAATCGGTGTGACAGGCGCATCGATACTGGATGTATTACCGCCTTCGCGAGCAGGCTCGCTCCCACATGAGATTGCATGTGTGCTTTAGATTTGTGGATTGAATCCCCGCCGCCCCTGCAAGCCGCCGGTGTGAACGAAGATCAGCCGCGTACCTCGAGCGAACTTGCCCGCCTCGACTTGCTGCTTGAGCGCCAGCAATGCCTTACCGGTGTACAACGGCTCAAGGGGAATGCCGCTGGCCTGTTCGGTCTTTTCGATGAACTCAGTCAGCAGCGGGTCGACCTTGGCAAAGCCGCCGCGGCTGGCATCGATCAGCTCATACACCGCATGGATCAGACCCGCCTCCTGCACGATCCGCTCGACCTGTTGCGCCACCCCGTGATCGTCTGGCACCGCCAGGGCACCGTACACCGGATGATCCCCCGCTTCGGCCAGTACCAGGCCGGCCAAGGTCGTGCCGGTTCCGCAGGCCAGCCACCAGGCGTCATAGTCACTCCAGCCCAATCCCTCCAGTTGCGCGCAAACGCTGGCCCGCAGTTGCATGCAACCCAGGGCGCCAGGCAAACCGCCTCCCCCCTCAGGCACCGGATGCAGCGTCGGGTAGCGGGTGTGCCAGGGTTGCCAGAAACCCGCTTCATGCCTCGCTCGATAGCCTGCGTAACCCAGCCAGTGCAACGGCATGCCGAACGCCTGCAAGTCTTTGACCGTCGGGGTTTCCTGAGGGTGCCCGCGCAACAGGCCAACGGTGGCAAAGCCGAAACGCTTGCCCGCCGCCGCCAACGCGTGGAGGTGATTGGAGTGCGCTCCACCCAGGCTGATGATGCCTTCGGCGCCAACGCGGTCGGCAGTCTTCAGGTGCTCGATGAGCTTGAACCATTTGTTGCCGCTGATCAGCGGGTCGATCTGGTCCAGACGCAGGATTGCCACTTCGATGCCGGCGTGAGTGAGCCAGTCTAGATCAAGGCGTTCGAGGGGGGCTTGAGCAAGCCAATCGCTAGACGAGAAATACATCGATGCCGGTTCTGGGTAAAGAGTCAGCATTCTAGTCGCTCATAGGCAGCTATCGCGAGCAGGCTCGCTCCCACAGGGAATCTATGAACGACACAGATCAAATGTGGGAGCGACGGTGCGGCGATCCGACCTGCTCGCGATGGCCATTGGTACGCTGGACCTGTCTGTTACAACTGCGCCGCCAATCGCGAACCCTGGTTGATCGCCCGCTTGGCATCCAGCTCTGCCGCGACATCCGCGCCGCCGATCAGGTGCACGCTCTGCCCCGCCGACACCAGACCGTCATGCAATTCACGCAGCGGGTCCTGTCCGGCGCAAATCACGATGTTGTCCACTGGCAGCACCTGCGGCTCTGCGGTGTCGCCGATGCGGATGTGCAGGCCTTCGTCGTCGATCTTCAAGTATTCAACGCTGTTGAGCATCTGTACCTGCTTGTTCTTAAGGCCCGTGCGATGAATCCAGCCGGTGGTCTTGCCCAGGCCGTCGCCAACCTTGGATTTCTTGCGTTGCAGCAGGAACACCTCGCGGGCCGGCGCATGGGGCGCTGCCTTGATACCGGCAACACCACCGCGTGCCTCCAGGTGCGTATCGATGCCCCATTCCTTCCAGAACGCGGCGCGATCCTGACTGGTTGCAACGCCTTCATGCACCAGGAACTCGCAGACGTCGAAACCGATACCACCGGCACCAATCACCGCGACGCGCTTGCCGACCGGCTTGCGCTCCAGGATCACGTCCAGGTAGCTCAGCACCTTGGCATTTTCCACCCCCGCAATGGCCGGCAGTCGCGGCGCAATGCCGGTGGCCAGAATGATCTCGTCATAGCCGCCCTCGACCAGCCCGGCCACGTCGACGCGAGTGTTCAGGCACACCTCGACGTTGGTGGTCTGCAGTTTGCGATTGAAGTAGCGAATGGTCTCAAAGAACTCTTCCTTGCCCGGAACGCGCTTGGCGATGTTGAACTGACCGCCGATTTCGCTGGCCGAATCGAACAGCGTCACCTGATGACCACGCTCGGCGGCCACGGTCGCGGCGGATAAACCGGCCGGGCCGGCACCGACCACGGCGATTTTCTTCAGTTGCTGCACGGGCAGGTAATTGAGTTCGGTTTCGTGGCAGGCACGCGGGTTGACCAGGCAACTGGTCAGCTTGCCGCCGAAGGTGTGATCGAGGCAGGCCTGATTGCAACCGATGCAGGTGTTGATTTCATCGGCGCGACCTGCAGCAGCCTTGTTGACGAAATCCGGGTCGGCGAGGAACGGTCGCGCCATGGACACCATGTCGGCATCGCCTTCGGCCAGAATCTGTTCGGCCACTTGCGGTGTGTTGATGCGGTTGGTGGTGATCAGCGGAATATTGACCGAACCTCGCAGTTTGGCCGTGACCTTGCTGAAGGCCGCGCGCGGCACTTTGGTGGCGATGGTTGGAATCCGTGCTTCATGCCAGCCAATACCGGTGTTGATGATGGTCGCACCGGCCTGCTCGATGGCCTTGGCCAGTTGAACGATCTCGTCCCAAGTGCTGCCGCCTTCGACCAGGTCGAGCATCGACAGACGGAAAATGATGATGAAGTTCGGGCCGACCGCTTCACGCACGCGACGGACGATTTCCACCGGCAGGCGCATGCGGTTTTCATAGCTGCCGCCCCAGCGGTCGGTACGGTGGTTGGTGTGAGCGGCGAGGAACTGGTTGATGAAGTAGCCTTCCGAACCCATGATTTCCACGCCGTCGTACTCGGCGGTTTGTGCCAGTACCGAACAGGTGACGAAATCGCTGATCTGCTTCTCGATGCCCTCCTCGTCCAGCTCCCTGGGCTTGAACGGGTTGATCGGCGCCTGGATCGCGCTCGGCGCAACCTGTTTCGGGCTGTAGGCATAACGACCCGCGTGGAGGATCTGCATGCAGATCTTGCCGCCTGCCTCGTGCACGGCACGGGTAACGATGCGGTGTTTCAGCGCTTCTTCTTCGGTGGTCAGCTTGGCTGCACCGGAATACACGCCGCCTTCATCGTTCGGGCCGATACCGCCAGTGACCATCAGGCCGACACCGCCACGGGCACGTTCGGCAAAGTAAGCCGCCATGCGCTCGAAACCACCTGGCTTCTCTTCAAGGCCAGTGTGCATCGACCCCATCAGGGTGCGATTGCGCAGTGTGGTGAAACCCAGGTCCAGCGGAGCCAACAGGTGCGGGTATTGAGCGGCGGTCATCGGTAACTCCACATCGATCGATCACGGAAAGTGCAGGAGCTCTACGGCCCCCATCAGTCATGTTCGACAGACTAAGAGTCGCGCCGCTGGCGCTCAATGACCGTAACTGACAACTTATTGATCGAAATGAGCAGGAGTATTTGGCAAACGGGAATGACTCAAAACGAAAACGACCTTCATGGCGCAGGTCCGGATTGAAACCTGCACCATGAAGGTCGCCATCTTTCGGACTCGGGACAAGCCCGCAGGATTTACGCGCATGACCTGTTTAGCATGCGCTTGCAACTGTCCGCCGAGGCGCAACGTAGTCGTCCTGTTTTTTCGCTCGCTGAGTCAACACCAGCATCGCCAGGAACCCGAGCACAATCAGTACCGGATAAGCCATCAACAGTTCGGAAAGGGAAAACTTCCAGGCCAAAGGGCGTCCGACACCCAGCATGGCGGCATACATCCAGGACACTGCCGACAACGAGCCGCAGGCCAACGCCAGCATCCGTGCACTGAATCCGAGGTTGAGCAAGGAGCCTGCCTTTTGCAGCGCCGGCAGTACCATGCGATGCAACAAGACACCGTTGTAACTCAGCAATGCCACAATAATGACTTTGGCTTGAAGCTTTGGATTCATGAAGTAATCGAGACCTTTGTCCAGGTAATCAATACCGACGACAGCGACACCCGTTACCCACAGCGCTATCAGTGCAACGACGACAGATTTTTGAAGACTTTCCATGTGAGCATTATCATGCTCAGTGGCTACGTTGCGCCTTATAAGGTCTTTAACCATAGCGACATCACTGGTCAACACCAAACCAATGGCGACACAACACGCCACTAAATGAACGTAAATAACACCCAGACGTAAAAACTCCAGGAATTCTTTATTTTCCAGCAGGCTCATAATTGTATTTATCGCCACGGTATTTCCCCCACCTTATTCGACAGTACAGATCGACTACTTGACAGGATTTTTACTTATTCAAATATCCTGTGCGACCTTACTTCTAAAAGATAAGCCAAGTCACGGACTCGGCACTGTTAACCTCATTGACTCGCTCGGCAAATCAATGACCGGCTTGTTTATTACCTCCCTGAGTTTCAGATAAAACCCCCATTTGCATTCACTGCTTTTGAGATTCAACTTCCACTTCTTTTTTGCGATTGCAGGGGCAGGTCATGACTGACGTGCTTAGGAGTCAGAGGGCACAGACGCTCCAATGTTCATTTCTCGAGCAAACCACCGACAAACGGTGCGTAGCGCAAGTGCGCCTGAAGCGATAGTGACAAGACAACTTTCACGCTATGCCCCACCACAACTGGTCTGCTTGACTAGATACACTTCGGCAGCCGCTTATTGGATCCACTAGTTGTTATACATCCCATAACATGCGCAATAGCGAGCAACTCTCATCCAGAGCAAACTCCGACTGCGAATCCCACGGTGATTCGGCCAGCCTTCCAGGCAGATGGCAACGCAGGATTAACTTAAACAATAAGGGTGTAAACCAAGTCTCTGCGCTTATGCTCAAAACCCGAAGTAAACAAATGCCGTAGCTACCGCTATACCCCATGCGGCCAACGCCATGACTGTTGAATTGTACGGTAATCGGGATTCGCTCAAGCGCTGCAAGCCTGGCTTGGAAAACCCGGTTTGGTCATATCGGCAATCCATGATTGCGCGGTAGGTATATCGCAGGCCGACTAACAGAAACAGGGTGATCAGGCCGAGGACAAGTCCACGCCTGACAGGCGGTTTAACCCATGGTGCAAGGTGATCCTGTTCGCAGGCAATGCTATTGACTTGCGCAACGGTAATGAGTTGATAGTCCGACGAAGGCCGCTTTTGGCCCATCTGGATCGCCGCCTGTTGCTCTAGATCCAACACCTGATACTTCCAGAGCGTTGACGAACCACTGCGGCAGAAGGTAAACGCTGCAGGACTTGAGACGGCGATAATAAAAGCGTCGTTGATGTCCAGTTTTTTCAGCGTTTCTGTGGCTGACCTGGTGAAGCCCAGGTCGAAGACCGAAGTGATCCCGCTAGCAGAAGCCGCGACCGCAACCAATAGGCTGCTCAAGAGGCAGATGGCTGAAATGTTCAAGGCCGGGTTTCCTTTTTCCACTGTTTCTTTGATTTTGCAGTTCGGTTCCAACCTGCCTTGATGAGCTCCAGTACGCTGCTGGCACTCCGATAGCTGATGGGCAATTGAATGGAAGGAGAAAGGGAGGGCATCCATTGCCCTCCCCTCCGCTGTCCACGCTCCCTGCGTCAGTACTGACCAGAACCTCAAGTGGCCAGAATGAAGTCCGTCTGATCAATGGCCGCGCTGTTGACGCCGACAAGGTGAATGGTATCCGCCCCGATCCCTACCACCGTGTCCGCCCCGTTAGCCGTTATGGTCACGTTGGCAGCGAACGTCGCGCTGTTGATCCCCAGCGCCGTGAGATTGAGAAAGTCCTGCTCTGCGGCCAAATTGGCTCCGAAATTCAGGATCGTATCGTTGCCGAAACCCGCGGCAGCAAACACGAACGTATCGTTGCCGGCGACGCCGCCACTCATTACGTCGTTACCGCCACCGCCGATGAGAACGTCGTTACCCGCACCACCCACGATATTATTGTCGAGCGCGTTGCCGGTGCCCGCGAAGTTGCCGCTGCCGCCGAAAAACAGATTTTCGACGTTGGCACCCAGGGTGTAGCTCGCGAGCGAGGTCCAGACCGTGTCGTTGCCGCCACCGGCGTTCTCGCCTACCACGTCCCCAAGGTCGGTGACTTCGTAGACATCGTTGCCAGCACCGCCGGCCATCGTGTCGGCACCTGCGCCACCGATGAGGACGTCGTTACCCGTACCGCCCACGAGCGTGTTGTCCAGCTCGTTGCCGGAGCCCGCAAAGTTGCCGCTGCCACCGAAAAACATATTCTCGACGTTGGCACCCAGGCTGTAGCTCGCGAGCGAGGTCCAGACCGTGTCGCTTCCGGCACCGGCGAGCTCGATCACCACGTCCCCAAGGTCGGTGGCTTCGTAGATATCGCTGCCAGCACCGCCGGCCATCGTGTCGGCACCTCCGGCACCGATGAGGACGTCGTTACCCGCACCGCCCGCGATCGTATTGCCGAGCACGTTACCGGTGCCCGCGAAGTTGCCGCTGCCGCCGAAAAACAGATTCTCGACGTTGGCACCCAGGGTGTAGCTTGCGAGCGAGGTCCAGACCGTGTCGCTGCCGGCACCGGCGAGCTCGCTTACCACGTCCCCAAGCTCGGTGACTTCGTAGACATCGCTGCCGCCACCGCCAGCCATCGTGTCGGCACCTGCGCCACCGATCAGGACGTCGTTACCCGCACCGCCCACGAGCGTGTTGTCGAGCGCGTTACCGGTGCCCGCGAAGTTGCCGCTGCCGCCGAAAAACAGATTTTCGACGTTGGCACTCAGCGTGTAGCCCGAGAGCGAGGTCCAGACCGTGTCAATACCCTCACCGCCGAGCTCGGTCACCACGTCCCCAGCGTCGGTGACTTCGTAGACATCGTCGCCAACACCGCCGGCCATGGTATCGGCACCCGTCCCCCCGATGAGCATGTCATTGCCTGCGTCACCATTGAGGATGTCGTTGCCGCCCAAGCCATTCAGGATGTCGTTGCCAGCACCTCCGCTGGCAATGTCGTCGCCTGACGTACCGGTCCATATGTCGACACCGGCAGTACCGACAAACACATCACCGGCGGCCACCGGGGCCGTAGCGTCGGACGCAATGCTTTCGGCCGCACCGAAGTCATCCACGTAACTGACCACCACGCGCACTTGATCGCCGACCTGAGCCTGGCCAAGCGTGAACGTGCTGGCGGTGGCTCCGACGATGTCGACGAAGGTGACCCCGTTGGTCTCCTGCCACTGGAAGGTGAACTGCGCATTGCTGAGGCCATCGACGTCGATGATGGACGACGTGTCGGCGGTCAACACCTGGTCCGGAAACGCAACCCCGAGGATGGTCGGCCCTGCAGTCGGTGCGCTGTTCCCGCCAGAATCGACGATCTCCAGCGTACCCTGGGCATCCTGATACACCGCCCGAACGCGGATGTTCAGACCGGCGACATCGTCCGCTACCAGATAGGTGGCGCCAGTCGCCCGCGATACCTCGCCAGCGGCGACAAAGGAGATGTCTTCAAAGACACCCGAACCAGGGATGTTTTCGACCTGCCAGTAGTAAGCCACGGGACCGGTAACCGCGCCGGTCGGATTGGCCGCACTGACGTTGTCGGCGTCGCGGATCGACTGATCGCTGACGCGCAGCAGTTGGCCGGCGACAGACGTATCGGTACGCGCACCGGTGGCAGCATCGAAGATTGCCAGACGCCCCACAGGACCACTGTTCGAGACGGTACCAACGCCGGACGCCTGCGCCTGGTCAGCGAACTGCAGACGCTCGATGCCTGTCAGGCGATCGACGCCATCACGCCCGTCCACCAGGTCGGTCACGACGACGGCGTTGCCATCGACAGCGACTGTGTACTCCGACGCATTACCGGAGAACACCGCGGTGTCGAAGCTGTCAGTGCCGATCAGAATCTCCCGCACGATGACCAGCTGGCCCGGGTTGTAAGTACCGTTGAGCATCGCCTGAACCATCGGCGCCATGCTGTCGAACGTGGCGATTTCCGCGCCAGTGCCATCGGCGTTCGCCCGTACGCTGATGCGTACGTTCAGCCACTTGTCACCGTCGATGATGTCGTCACCACCGCGACCTTCAATCAGGTCGCTGCCGCTGCCACCGAGGATGATGTTACCGCCGTCGAAGAACGTCGCTCCGACTGGCAGCAGGCCCGCCAGACCGTCGATCAGGCTGATGTTGGTCAGCACACTGCCGGTTGCACCCGCAACGGGTAGCGTTGCGGCAGTTTCGCTATCACCGCGCAGGAAGTCGCCGTGGGACGAACCCGACAGCCCTTCCATGATGTCGAAACGCACCAGCGCCGAGGCGCCCGAACCTGGCATCGGTGGCACATCGAAGAAGCGGTCGCTGTAATCGATGGTCACGCCCTGGGCGAGATCCTTGAAGGTTGCCCAGTCATAGCCGGAGCCGCCGATATAGCGGTCACCGAAGCCGAGACTGCCAACCATGATGTCGTCGCCGCCTTCGCCGTTGAACTTATCGTTCTCGTTACCGCCGATGAATACATCGTGGCCGATCACCGGGTCGTTGCCGAGCGGATCGAAGTTGTCGCCAGGCGCACCATCCGAAGTGCCCTTCTCGATCCAGTCGTCGCCTTCGTTACCCATGTCCTGTTCGTTGGCTTTGCTGCCCAGGATGAAGTCATTACCCTGACCACCAATGGCCTCGGAGGCATCCTCACCGGTCACGATGAAGTCGTTGCCGAACCCGCCAATGATCAGGTTGATGCCGTTGCCTCCGTGCAGCACGTCGTTGCCGTCGCCACCCTGGATGTTATCGTCGCCGCCGATGTCGGTGATGATGTCGTCGCCAGCGCCACCACGCAGTTGGTCGTTGCCGTTACCGCCATCGATGCGATCGTTGCCGCCATCCCCCCAGACCGTGTCATCGCCATCACTGGAGATGAGGATGTCTGCGTTGTCGGTGCCACCCAGCACGATGTGCTCTTCACCACCGTACCGGATGTAGTTGGTGTCCAGCCCCACGGTCAGCGGGTTGTCGCGGAACACCACCTGCTCGCCATTCGGGCCGAGCGGATCGGCGGCGAGCAGGCCATCGTTGTATTGCTTGCTCAGGTCCACTTCCAGGTAGAGCCCTGGGTCCGAGAACACCAGGCCAGGCAAGTGCGTGGCCGAGGTGTTGGCCATGATCAGCTTGGCGAACGAGTTGCTTTCAAGTTCGGCATTCATCGACAGGCCAGAGGTACGCTCCAGGTAGTAGAAGCGGTCGCCGTCCTGCAGTTTTTCCAACTGGTTCTCGAACACGAAGTTGAAGGTCGAGCCGAGCATACCGCCGAACGGGGTTTTCTGTTCGGCCAGACCGCCGATCCACAGGTCGATGGCATCGACGCCCGTGATCGTCACACCCTTCAGGTCGTCGACAGTCCCCAGCACCCCATCCTTGCCGGCCAACGTCACGTTGGCCCATGCACCGCTGCCGTTGAGGAACTCCAGGCGGTCAGCCGGCGCACCCGCACCACCGAAGACCAGCGCCAGGGCTGCAGCGCGTTTGCCCTCCATCGTGGTCGCCCCCGTGATCGTGTCATGCGTGCCATAGGCGGCGATGAAGTTGATCAACGACTCCGGATGTTTGAGGTACTGCACCAGATCGACCCAACTGGTGTACGGCTTGAGTTGGGTATCACCGGTTTGGCTGTAGATGTCGCGGCGGATCGCGTTGAGCGAGGGAATCCCCACGTCGCGGCCACGGGCGATGTTGATCGCCGGCAGGTCGAGCGGCAGGCCGAGCAGGTTATTGCGCAGCGCCTCAGTGACGAACTCGTCGATTTCGTTACCGGCTTGCCGAGTCACCCCACGGATGATCGCACTGGTCGCATCCTCTGGCGACACGCCACTGGCGGCGTACGCCAACGGGTTGAGGAACGCTGCGATCAAGCCCAGTTGCTGATTGGGATCAGCGCTGGCCGGATCGCCCACCGCGTTGAAATTGATATCGAATCGATCGACGGTCTCGGTCAGCATCGAGTGGCCAAACCGGTACACGGTGTGGGCGAACTCGGCGACGATCGAGGCATCGAGGTCGACGTCATAGACCTGGGTCGGTGCGAAGAACAGGTCGACTCTGGGCTGGATGGTCCGCGCAAACTCCTCGAACACCAGGTGCTGATACTGCATTTCGGTGCCGAACTTGGCCGCCTGGAACAAGCGCTCGCCATTCCACTGCAGCGCATCGAACTCAGCCTGGGTGGTTGGCAATGCAGCCACCGGATTGAGCAGCCACTCGTTGAGGAAGGCCACGTCACCCGAATCGAGCACGGTGTCCTTGGTCTGCGCAACCAGCCGGTTGTGCTCGGAGTGGAAGATCGCATGCACCGCGGTCAGGCCGATGTTCTCGTTGACCCGGCCGTCGCCGGCGATGTAGTGAGCGTCGAGCAGTTCGTTGTCATAGGTCAGGTTGTTTCCGCCCGCGTCAACGGGCTGCGCATTGCCGACAGCGGTGTCGGCATCCGCCTGCAGAACCCCACCGACGATTACCGGCGCGGCATTATGGTTAATGTCGACGAGGAACTGATGACCGGTGCGCACAGCATTGGTCAGGTCAAGGGGAGCAAGCGGATTGCCTTCGACAAGGACGTCATCCGCCGTGCCGCCAAGACCGTCAACGCCCTTCATCACCACCATCGGGAAGCCGTTCGGCCCCTTGATGAAATTGCCATAGGCATCAGTCGCCAACAGCGGGGCGTTGTCGACGTCGGCATCGGTCAGGTTGATACCGAGAATGTCACGGGCTTGCGCCTTGACCACCTTCCAGGTCGCCATGCCACCGATTTCGACATCGTCCGCGGTACCAAACTGGCCATCCGCGCCCAGATCACGGTTGGTGATCAGCCTGCCGGTCGCTATAGGGCCAGTGTCGGTCAGTTGATAAGCGCGCAGGAACACCTGGTGCGACGGGTGCGAGCTATAGGTCTGGTTCTGGTCCACGAACGGCGAGGTGGTGTTGGTTTGCTCATGGATGTCGTCGGCCGTACCGAGAACGCCATCCGGCCCCGGCAGGTTGGTCGCGCGGGTCAGGACCATGAAATTAGTCGGGCTACCTGGGACAAACAGTGGATCATCCGGTTGCAGCGGGATGAAGACAGTGCCCGAACCACCTTTGGTGACCAGGTCCAGACCATGATCGAAGAACTGCCCGAAGAATGTCATCCAGGCGTTGAACGGCGCGGACAACCCCGCATCCGCCGCGACGTTCTCGATAAAGTACACATCGTGATCATCGGCAGTACCGAACTGACCATCCAGGCCGGGGCTGGCGACAATCTGTACGCCATCTTTGAGCACGTCGTCGTTACCCACCGCGCCGAAGTTCAGCACACCGTCCAGGCCCGGGTTGAAAGCCGTGGCATAGGCCGCCGGGTTGTTCGCCGTCTGATCGACGATCAGGTTACTGATGGTGCGTGGCTGCGAGTCAATCACAAGGCCGCTGTTCTGCGCATACGACGTTCCCCCTTCCGCCGGATTGAAGACCGGATCGGTCAAGCGCGGAAAGACGTTATCGGCGGCACCAAACTCGGTGTTGTTAATGCCGTTGAGGTTCATCAGGTTGTTGTTCGACCCGTCGACCGCACGCAGGCCCAATGGCGCGCGGATGTTCGGGATCAGCGAGAGGATGTCCTGACCGGCCGCATCAGCCTCGGCAATCTTGATCTGGTCAAGAATGAAGTTGAGGTCGGAGCGGACCATGTGCAGGCCTGCACCACCCGCGGTGGCATCGACTACAGGTACCAGCGCCGTTGGCGTGACCGGTGCACCGGCAACGATGGCAGCCGTCGGCGTGGAGAAAAGGAGCTCCGTGGTGCCATGACCATCCTGATAGATCGCCTTGACCCGCAACGACAACCCGGCGAGGTCAGGAGAGACCTTGAACGCGGTACCGTCGGCGCTTTGGAACGCCAGGTCGCCAGCCGGCAACAGGATGATGTCCTCGAATACGCCACTGCCTGGGGTTGCCTCGAACTGCCAGATGTAGGACACCGAGGAGTTGGTGATAAGCCCCTGCGGATTACCCGCCGCGACGTTGTTGGCATCGCGCACCCCGGCCACGCTGACAGTCAGCGTATCCCCCACTGTTATCGCTCCGCCGTTTCCATCCGTGACGGTAGGACTGCCAACCGGTTGGGCATTCTGCCCCGGCACCAGCACTAGCTGGTCATCGGCGAATTGCAGGCGTTCGATATGCAGCAGGGTATCGGTGCCGTCGCGACCCGCTACGCTATCGATCACTGTATAGACATCGTCCGCCAAAGTGGCCGTGCCGCGGTCGTCAACGGTAACCGTATACTCGGCCTGAAGCCCGGAGTAGATGGCGGTGTCGAAGGCCGCCCCGCCCGTCGAGGTGCCGGGCATGATTTCCCGTACGGCCTTGAGCTGGCCAGGGTTAAAGGTGCCGTCCAGCATGAGCGGGATCATATCGACCATGCTGTCGAAGCTGGCAATCTCGGGACCGGTATGGTTGACGTCGCCGGCGGCATAAACGGCAATCCTGACATTGATCCATTTGTCGCCATCGATCAGGTCATCGCCACCGCGGCCCTCGATCAGGTCGCTGCCATTGCCGCCGAGGATGATGTTGCCAGTGGCAAAGCCAGTGACCGGCAAACCGGCATCGGCCAGGAACTGGTCCAGTCCGCGGATCAATGCCACATTGGTCAGCGCACTGCCCGTGGCACCACCGTGGTTGACGATAGTGACTGCATCGACATCATCGCCTTTGAGCACATCGCCGAAAGCCGAACCGGACAAGCCTTCGACCTCGGCAAAACGGTCGAGAATCGAGGCTGGCGAGGCACCGACCGGATTAAACACGCCAGCATTCTGGTTTGGCGCATTACCATGTGGCTGCGCCAACGCCGCCAGGCTCAGGTCAACGGTCACGCCGACCTTGTCATTCTTGTAGGAGACCCAGTCGAAACCGGACATGCCGTCCATCTTGTCCTGGGCATCACTGCCGATAAAGATGTCATCGCCACCCTCACCGATCATTTCGTCGAAGCCGCCACCACCGACAAAGATGTCGTTGCCGATCACATCGTCAAGGAGCAATGGCGAGAAGTTATCGCCAGGCGCACCGTCCTGGGTACCCTTCTCGATCCAGTCATCACCTTCGTTGCCGGTCGGTGGCAGGTTGGTCTTGGCACCGAGGATAAAGTCGTCACCCTGGCCGCCGAAGGTGGTGCTGATGTCTTCGGTGGTGATGATGAAGTCCTGGCCATCGCCACCCAGGATCAGGTTGCCTGCAGCAAGCATGCTGCCAACCACGATCACATCGTTACCGGCATTGCCTTCCAGACGGTTGTCGCCGAACGAGTCGGAGATGATGTCATCACCCGCGCCGCCCAGTACCGCATCGTTCCCGGCACCGCCTTCGAGGCGGTCGTTGCCGGCGTCGCCGTAAAGGGTGTCATCGCCGTCACCGGAAATGATGATGTCATTGCCGGCGGTGCCGCCCATGACGATATGGTCTTCACCGGTGTAATGCAGATAATTGGTGTCCGGCCCCACGGTGTCGGGGTTGTCGCGAATCACCAGCGGCACGACTTCCACGCCGTTGATCAGGATGCCGCCCGTCGGATCGGCACGGCTGTCCAGGCCCAGGCCGGTGAACTGGGCGGCCTGATTCACTTCGAGGGTGAACGTCGGCGTCAGGAACACGGTGTTCGCCAGGTGGGTGACATCGGTGTTGAGCATGATCAGCTTGGCAAAGGAGTTGTTCTCAAGTTCAGTGCCGAAGTTCAGGCCCGCGGTACGCGACAGGTAGTAGAAGCGGTCGCCGTTCTGCAACGCCTCCATCTGGGTTTCAAACACGAAGTTGAACGTCGAGCCGAGCATGCCGCCGAACGGCATCTTCTGTTCGGCGAGGCCGCCGACCCAGAAGTCGATGTCATCGACGCCCGTGACCGTCACACCTGTCTGGTCATCGGCAGTACCCAATACCCCATCCCTGCCGGCCGTCGTTACGTTAGCCCAGGCACCGGTGCTGTTGAGGAAGTCCAGGCGGTCAGCCGGCGAACCCGCAACATTGAATACCAGCGCAAAGGCTGCAGCGCGTTTGTCTGCCAGCGTGGTCGCCGCCGTGATCGAGGCATGCGTACCAAAGGCCGCAATGAAGTTGACCAGCGACTCGGGGTGCTTGAGGCTGTCCGCCAGGTCAGCCCAACTGATGTACGGCTTGAGTTGGCTGTCGCCGGTGGATGCGTAGAACTCACGGCGCGCCTCGTTCAAGGTGGGGATGCCAGTGTCGCGACCACGCGCCAGGTTCAGGCTCGGCAAATCGAGCGGCAGACCGAGCAGGTTGTTGCGCAACGCTTCAGTGACGAACTCATCGATCTCGTTGCCGACCTGACGGGTCACACCACGAACGATTGCCCCTGCCGCCTGGTCCGCAGTCACCCCGCTACCGGCGAACGCCAGCGGGTTGAGGAAGGCTGCGATCAGGCCCAGTTGCGAGTCCGGGTTGGCCGGGTCAGTGAGGAGCGGATTGAACGCAGGGTCGAAGCGATCGACGGTCTCGGTCAACAGCGAGTGACCGAAGCGGTACACCACATGGGCAAACTCGGCGAAGATCGCCGGGTTGATAGAGGTGTCATAGCCACTGGGCGCAAGGAATTCGTCGACCTGCGGTTGAATGGTCCGCGCGAACTCCTCGAACACCAGGTGCTGATACTGCATTTCAGTGCCGAACTTGGCGGCCTGGAACAGGCGTTCGCCGTCCCACACCAATGCTGCGATCTCGGCGGGTGTAGTCGGAATCGCGGCCACGTCGACCGCCAGCCACTCATTGAGGAAGGCCAGATCGCCAGCGGCTATGAGGGTGTCCTTGGTTTGCTGGACCAGGCGGTTGTGCTCGGAGTGGAACACATGGTGCACGGTGGTCAGGCCGATGTTCTCGTTGACCCGACCGTCGCCGGCAATGTAGTGGGCGTCGAGCAATTCGTTGTCATAGGTCAGGTTGTTGCCGCCCGCGTCAACGGGCTGCGCATTGCCGACAGCGATGTCGGCATCCGCCTGCAGAACCCCGCCAACGACGACCGGCGCGGCATTGTGGGCGATGTCGTCGAGGAAGCCATGCCCGGCACTCACGGCGTTGGCCAGACTGATCGGAGCTGCCCGGTTGCCTTCGACCAGTTGAGTGACGTCGTCAGCTGTCCCGGCGATGCCGTCAGCGCCGTTGCTGATGCGAATCACCACTTGCGGCATGCCGTTCGGCCCGCGGATGAAGTTGCCGTACGCATCGGTTGCCAGCAATGGCACGTTGTGTACATCGGCGTCAGTCAGGTTGATGCCCAGAATGTCACGGGCCTGGGCCTTGACCACCTTCCAGGTCGCCATGCCGCCATTTTCGCCGCTGCCATCGTCGGCAGTGCCAAACAGGCCATCGGCGCCGAGATCGCGGTTGGTAATCAAGCGCCCCGTTGCAACAGGATCGCCGTCCGCATTGAGCACGTACTCGCGCAGGAACACCTGATGCGAAGGATGCGAGCTGTAGGTCTGGCTCTGGTCGACAAAAGGCGAGGTGGTGTTGGTCTGGCCATCATCGGTGGTGCCGACTATTCCGTCCGCGCCGGCAGTACGCACCGCACGTGGCAGCACCATGAAGTTGGTCGGGCTGCCTGCTACGAACAACGGATCGTCCGGTTGCAGCGGAATAAACACGAAGTCGGTAGCGCTCTTGGTGACCAGGTCGAGACCGTGGTCGAAGAACTGGCCGAAGAAGGTCATCCACGAGTTGAAGCTGGCGGTCAGGCCGACGTCCGGCGACACGTTGGGCATGAAGAACACGTCCTTGTCATCGGCCGTGCCGAACACGCCATCCAGCCCGGGGCTGGTGACTATCTGTACGCCTTCCTTGAGCACGTCGTCATTACCCGCACCCACCACGCCGAAGTTGAGCACACCGTCCAGGCCCGGGTCGAACGCTGCGGCATAGGCCGCCGGGTTATTGGCGGTCTGGTCGACGATCAGGTTACTGATGATCCGTGGTTGCGGATCGGTCACTGAGCCTGTCCCGGCGTAAGCATCCAGAAACGAGGGATCGAGCAAGCGCGGGAAGGCATTGTCCGCGGTGCCAAACTCGCTCTGGCTGGTGACCAGGTTGTTGAAGCTGCCATCGACGGTACGCAGGCCGAATGGCACCTGAGTGTTGGGAAGCAAATCAATGAGGCTGGTGCCGTCGGCATTCGCTTCTGCGATAAAGATTTGCTTGAGGATGAACTCCAGGTCCGACTTGCTGAAATTGGCCATTTTGGATTGCCCTCGATCTGTCTGGGTAAAGGCACGGGACGAGAAAATCCTCCCGCGCCAAGTCAAGTGCTGGTTTGCGCAGTTTGTTTTTTATGTTTTTTTGCGAGAGCTCTGGCGCTACCCGGGACCCGGGATACGCGCCTGGAATTCGCGAAATGAATTGCTCGCCAGGCGATCAGGCAGAGCGGATTCGAGCCCTGGGCGGGTCATGGAATCTGGAAGTGAAGGCGAACGTCCTGGACACCACCTTCCCTCTGCAAAAGCACGAAATGATCGACATGAATCGGCTCCTCTCGGGAAAGGCACCGCGCCTTGCGTTGCCAAAGCGATGGCAAGCTTCAGCGGGCGGGTCCCCCGATAACTAAGACTAAAGTTCCATCGCAAGTCTTTGTCAATATTATGTCGTTAAAACAGATGACCGGCTTTAGGAGTCATAACTAGCTGTTTTTAAAAGACATATAGGAAATTGAGTGCAGGTATAGAGCGAAATGTTATTTCTAGCCGCTGCTTCAGGCAGTGATCGAGGATGAGATTAGAAAAAGCAGCGAAATGCTGGCGGGTGGACAAAACGCATCAGGCGAACAGCTGGAGCAATGTTTACGCAACTACCTGACTACCTTTCATGTCCTTCATCCAGAAAAAGGCTGTGTCCTTCCGGCCTTGGGTGGAGAGATTGCGCGCGCCGAACCGGAGGTACGGCTGGCCGTCGAAAAAGGTCTGAAGCAAATACAGAAAGCCTGGGCCGATAGTCTCCGTAGCCCTGATGCGGCATGGGCCGTCATCGCTCAATGTGTGGGAGCGCCAGTCCTGTCCCGAGCAGTCGAGAAAGAACGAACTCACAAGGAAATCATTGCCTCTACCCGCAAAGCTATTGAAAAGAGCTATTTCACGCCGGAAAAATAGAAAAACGTCTCCGACTATGCGAGAGCAGCTCGCAACGCCATGTCATCGCTATCGCTGCAAAACCCTGGTCGATTCAACCCTCCCTGAATTCCCACACCGAATGCATTCATGAGGCAATTGAGTGGAAGGAGAAAAGGAGGGCATCCATTGCCCTCCCCTCTACTGTTCCGCCCTCCTGCGACGGTACTGACCAGGACCTCAGACGACTAGTATGAAGTCCGTCTGATCAACGGCCGCGCTGTTGACACCCACGAGGCGGATGGAGTCCGCCCCGATCCCGACCACCGTGTCCGCCCCGTCAGCCGTTATGCTCACGTTGGTCGCGAACACCGCGCTGGTGACCCCCATCCCCGTGATATTCAGCAAGTCCTGCCCTGCGCCCGGATTGGCTCCGAAGTTCAGGATCGTATCGGTGCCGAAGCCTGGGGCAAACGCGAAGATATCGTTGCCGGCGACGCCGCCACTCATCACGTCGTTACCTGCGCCACCGACGAGGACGTCATTACCCGCCCCCCCCGCGATCGTGTTGTCGAGCGCGTTGCCGGTGCCCGCAAAGTCGCCGCCGCCGCCGAAAAACAGATTCTCGACGTTGGCACCCAGGACGTAGCTCCCGAGCGAGGTCCAGACCGTGTCAATACCCTCACCGCCAAGCTCGCTCACCACGTCCCCAGGGTCGGAGACTTCGTAGACATCGTTGCCGACACCGCCGGTCATCGTGTCGGCACCTGCGCCACCGATGATGAGGTCGTTACCTGCGGCACTGACGAGGATGTCATTACCCGCCCCCCCCACGATCACGTTGTCGAGCGCGTTGCCGGTGCCCGCAAAGTCGCCGCTGCCGCCGAAAAACAGATTTTCGAGGTTGGCACCCAGGACGTAGCTCCCGAGCGAGGTCCAGACCGTGTCGCTACCAGAACCGGCGAGCTCGGTTACCACGTCCCCGAGGTTGTCGACTGCGTAGACATCGTTGTCGACGCCACCGACCATCGTGTCGGCACCTGCGCCACCGATGAGGATGTCGTTACCTGCGTCACTGACGAGGATGTCATTACCCGCCCCCCCCGCGATCGTGTTGTCGAGCGCGTTACCGGTGCCCGCAAAGTCGCCGCTGCCGCCGAAAAACAGGTTTTCGACGTTGGCACCCAGGACGTAGCTCCCGAGCGAGGTCCAGACCGTGTCGCTGCCGGCACCGGCGAGCTCGCTTACCACGTCCCCAAGGTCGGTGACTTCGTAGACATCGCTGCCGCCACCGCCAGCCATCGTGTCGGCACCTGCGCCACCGATCAGGACATCAATACCCGCACCGCCCACGAGCGTGTTGTCGAGCGCGTTACCGGTGCCCGCAAAGTTGCCGCTGCCGCCGAAAAACAGATTCTCGACGTTGGCACTCAGGGTGTAGCCCGAGAGCGAGGTCCAGACCGTGTCAATACCCTCACCGCCGAGCTCGGTCACCACGTCCCCAAGGTCGGTGACTTCGTAGATATCGTCGCCAACACCGCCGGCCATCGTATCGGCCCCCACCCCCCCGATGAGCATGTCATTGCCCGCGTCACCATTGAGGATGTCGTTGCCGCCCAAGCCGTTCAGGATGTCGTTGCCATCACCTCCGCTGGCAATGTCGTCGCCTGCCGTGCCGGTGAATATGTCGGCACCGGCGGTACCGACAAACAGATTACCGACCACTGTCGTTGCGGCAGAGGTGACTAGCTCGAGTGTGCCGAGGTCATCGGTGTAACTCGCGACGACACGCAGTTGCTGACCGACCTGCGCCGGGCTGAGCGTGAAGGTCGTGCCCGTCGCACCGGCGATGTCGGCAAAGATCGCACCGCTCCCCACCTGCCACTGATGGCTGATCACCGAGGTTGTGGTCCCGTCGGCGTCGGTGAACGCATCCGTGGCGGTCAAGGTCGAGCCTAACGTGGGGGTCGTATCGCTGATCAGCACAGTGCCGACCGGTAGGGCGTTGACGGGGCTGCCGCCGAGCGGCGCAGTTGGCGCGGTCGGCGCCGAGAACACACTTTCCAGCACGCCCTGGCCGTCCTGATAGATAGCCCTGACACGTAGCGCCAGTCCCAGCTCAGCCGCGGTCACCGTGAAGGTCGAGCCGGTCGCGGTTCCTAGTCCGCCTCCGAGCACAATACCGATGTCGTCGAAGATACCGGTGCCTGGGTTCGTTTCGACCTGCCATACGAAGGCGATG
This sequence comes from Pseudomonas sp. GV085, assembly GCF_003050925.1. Lineage (GTDB taxonomy): Bacteria > Pseudomonadota > Gammaproteobacteria > Pseudomonadales > Pseudomonadaceae > Aquipseudomonas. Next base: position 91,530 of record NZ_QAOV01000014.1, read on the forward strand.
GGACCGGTGATCGCACCGCCCGTAGTGACATTGTCCGCATCGCGGACGGTGTCGGCCAACACCGTCAACACTTGGCCAACGGCCGGCGTGCCATCGCTGACCCTCAGCAAGCCCACCGGCTCGGCGTTCAAGCCAGCGACGAGAACCTGCGACTGATCGGCGAACTGCAGCCGCTCGATATTGCTGAGGGTGTCGATCCCGTCCCTGCCAACGACACTGTCGGTGACCGTAACGGTGCCGTCGACGTTCTCGATGACGGTGTAGTCGGCCAGAAGGCCGGTGTACAGGGCCGTGTCGAAGGAATGGCCAGGGTTAAGGGGGTCAGGCGCATCCGTCAGGATCTCACGGACGGCGACGAGTTGGCCGGGGTTGTAAGTGCCGTTGAGCATGAGCGGCACCAACGGGACCATGCTGTCGAACGTTGCGATCTCCGGACCTGTGCCGTCGATGTTCTGCCGCACGCTGATACGCACGTTAAGCCACTTGTCACCGTCGACCAGGTCATCGCCACCACCACCTTCGATGATGTCGCTGCCGCCGCCGCCGAGGACGATGTTGCCGGCGCCGAACTGATCGTCGGCCGTACCCAGAATGCCGTCCGCGCCGGCTGCAGCGGTGCCGACGAACGAGCGCAGGCCGCTGATCAGGTCGAAGTTGGTAAGCACGCTGCCCAAGGCTCCAGAGGCCGCGATCACGGCCGCATCGGCATCATTGCCGCGCAGGATGTCGCTGAAGTGCGATCCTGACAGACCTTCCACCTGGCGGAACCGAGCCACGGTTGCGGCCAACTCCGGCAGTGGCGCGCCGAGAACGATGTCGGCGAGGCCCAGATCGACGCTCACGCCGAACGAGTCGTCCTTGAAACCGGCCCAGTCGTAACCGGAACCACCCAGGTAGCGGTCGCCCGCACCGCCGTTGCCGTACATGATATCGTCGCCGCCTTCGGCCATGAATCTGTCGGGCGAGCCGGTGCCGATGAAGATGTCGTTGCCGCGTATCGGGTCGAGCCCGTTCGGGTCGAAATTGTCGCCGGGAGCGCCATCGGCGGTTCCTCTCTCGATCCAGTCGTCGCCTTCGTTGCCCATCAGTTGTTCGTCGGCGACACTGCCCTGGATGAAGTCGTCACCCGCGCCGCCGAAGACCTCCGAGGAGTCCGTGCCGCTGACGATGAAGTCCTTGCCGAAGCCGCCGAGGCTCAGATTGAGGCCGTTGCCGCCGTGGATGACGTCGTTGCCGTCGCCACCGTGGATGGTGTCGTCGCCGCCTATGTCGCTGATGATGTCGTCACCATCGCCGCCGATGATGAAGTCGTTGCCGTAGCCACCCTCCAGGCGATCATTGCCGCCGTCGCCATAGAGCGTGTCGTCGCCTTCGCTAGAGATGAGAGTTTCATTGCCGGCTGCGCCACCGAGCACCACATGGTCTTCGCCGGTGTACTGCAGGTAGTTGGTATCGGGACCGACCGTGTTGGGGTTGTCCCGAATCACCAGCGGAACCAGGGCGCTGCCGCCGACAGGATCGGTATTACCGGGCAGGTCGTCGACGGTGCCTACTATGCCGTCCGGACCTGCAATCACGCTCTCATTGAACTGCCTGGTCGGATCGACCTCGAGGGTAAAGGCCGGAGTCAAGAACATGACGGCCGGGAGGTGGGTCGCATCGGTGTTGGCCATCACCAGCCTCGCGAACGAGTTGTTCTCCAACTCGGTAACGAAGTTTTGCCCCGCGTTGCGATCCAGGTAGTAGAAGCGGTCGGCGTTCTGCAGCTTCTCCATCTGGTTCTCGAACACGAAGTTGAAGGTCGAGCCGAGCATGCCGCCAAACGGCATTTTTTCCTCGGCCAGGCCGCCGATCCAGAGGTCGATGTTGTCCAGACCGGTGATGGTGACGCCGGTCGGGCCACTCGCCCAAGCGCCGGTGCTATTGAGGAAGTCCAGCCGGTCCGCCGGCTCGCCGGCGCCGCCCAACACCAGGAGAGAGGCCGCGGCGCGTTTCCCGTCGAGCGTGGTGGCGCTGGTAATGGAGGCGTGCGTGCCATAGGCGGCAATGAAGTTGATCAGCGATTCCGGGTGCTTCAGGTGTTGCACCAAATCGGCCCAGCTGATGTAAGGCTTCAGGTTGCTGTCGCCCGTCGAGGTGTAGAACTCGCGACGCGCCTCGTTCAGGGTCGGAAGCCCGGCATCACGGCCGCGCGCGATGTTAATCGCGGGCAGGTCGAGCGGCAGGCCCAGCAAGTTGTTGCGCACCGCTTCGGTGACGAACTCGTCGATCTCGTTGCCGACCTGACGCGTCACGCCGCGGACAATGGCACCGGCTGCCTGCGCAGGCGTCGGGCCGCTGGCGGCAAACGCCAGCGGATTGAGGAAGGCCTGAATCAGGCCGATATCGCTCGAGACGAAGTTGGGGTCCAGCCGGTCGATGGTCTCGGTCAGCATCGAGTGGCCGAGGCGGTAGACCGCGTGCGCGAACTCGGCGACGATCGCCGGGTCGATCTCGGTTTGATAGTTCTGGTGTTCAGGAATGAAGGGATCGATGTTCGGCTGAATGGTACGCGCGAACTCTTCGAACACCAGGTGCTGATACTGCATCTCGGTACCGAATTTCGCTGCCTGGAACAGGCGCTCTCCGTTCCACTGCAGGGCAGCGATCTCAGCCGCGGTTGTTGGCAACACCAACAATTGGGCATTGGGCATCAGCCACTGGTTCAGGAAGTTGACATCGTTGGAGGCGATGGCCACATCCTTGGTGTGCTGGACCAGACGGTTGTGCTCCGAGTGGAAGATGGAGTGGACGGTGGTCAGGCCGATGTTCTCGTTGACCCGGCCGTCGCCGGCGATGTAGTGCGCGTCGAGCAGCTCGTTGTCGTAGAAGCCAGCGGCCACCGGGCCGCCGGCAACGTTATCCACGTCAGCCAAGAGCGGAGCACCGGTCTGGCTGTCCACCGGAACGGCGGTGTGGGCGATATCGATGAGGAACTGGTGGCCGGTGCGCACGGCATTGACCAGGCTGATCGGCGCAGCAGGATCTCCCTCGACGAGCACATCATCGGCGGTATCGGGAATACCATCCGGGCCCGTCATCATGACCATCGGGAAGCCGTTCGGGCCCTTGATGAAATTGCCGTAGGCATCGGTGGCGAGCAGCGGCACGTTGTCGAAGTCGGCATCGGTGAGATTGATCCCGAGCAGGTCATGAGCTTGCGCCTTGACCACTTTCCAGGTAGCCATGCCACCGATTTCGACGTCGTCGGCCGTGCCGAACACGCCATCGGCGCCCAGGTCACGATTGGTGATCAGATTGCCGGTCGCCACCGGCGCGCCGGCGGCATTGAACTCGTAGGCGCGCAGGAACACCTGGTGCGAAGGGTGCGAGGTATAGGTCTGGTTCTGGTCAACGAACGGCGTGGTGGTGTTTGCAGCCTCGTGGATGTCATCGGCGGTGCCGAGGATGCCATCGGGCCCGGGCAGGTTGGTGGCCCGCGTCAGCACCATGAAGTTGGTCGGGCTGCCCGGAACGAACAGCGGATCGTCCGGCTGCAGCGGGATGAACACCGTGCCGCTGCCGCCCTTGGTCACCAGGTCCAGGCCGTGGTCGAAGAACTGACCGAAGAAGGTCATCCAGGTATTGAACGGTGCGGACAGACCTGCGTCCGGCGCCACGTTAGGCATGAAAAAGGTCTGGAACGTCGTGCCGTCGGTACGGGTTCCGGTAATCACCTGAGCACCGTCCTTCAAGACATCGTCAACCGTGCCGAGGATGCCATCCAGACCGGGATCGAACGTAGCCGCGACCGCCGCCGGGTTGGTGGCGGTGTTGTCGGCGACCAAATTGCTGATGGTGCGCGGCTGCGAGTCGGTCACCAGGCCGCTGGTCTGGGCGTAAGTGGTGCCCGCCTCCGCCGTATCGAACTGCGCCGGAACCAGTCGCGGGAAGATCGTGTCGGCTGCACCGAACTCGTTCTGAGCCGTCACCAGGTTGTTGAACGACCCGTCGACCGTGCGCAGGCCCATACCCACCCGTGCATTTGGCAGCATGCTGAGGAGATCCTCACCGGCCGCATTCCTTTCCGCGATCAGAATCTGATCGAGAATGAACTGCAGATCGGCCCGGATATAGTGCACACCAGTGCTGGCAACCGGAGTCTCGGCCGGCAGCGGGGCTGCCGGTGGCGGAGCGACGCCGGCTACGACCGCCGCGGTTGGAGCAGAGAACGCCGTCTCGAGCACGCCATTTTCATCCTTGAAGACGGCCCTGACGCGCAATTCCAGCCCGGCGAGATCCGGGGTCACCGTGAAGGTCGGCCCGGACATACGCTGCGAGGCTGCCCCGCCGTCGACAAGACGGATAATGTCTTGAAAGACGCCCGAGCCCGGAATCGCTTCGAACTGCCAGAAAAAGGCGATCGGTCCGGCGATCGCACCGCCGGTAGCGACGTTGTCCGCATCAGTCACGTCGGCAGCCGATACCCTCAGCAGTTGACCCGTGGTCGGCGTAGCGTCCGGGGTGTTGCTGGCAGCATCGAGTATGGTCAGCAAGCCCACCGGGTCGTTGTTGAGCCCGACCCCGCCTGGCAGGGTGAGCGACTGATCGTTGAACTGCAGCCGCTCGACATTGGTGAGGCGGTCGGTGCCGTCGCGACCGACGACATTGTCGGCCACGGTGGTCACACCGCCCACAGTGGTGACGGTATAGTCGAGCCGGTTACCGGTGAACAAGGCCGTGTCAAAGGCGGGGGCCGCCGTCAGGACCTCGCGGACGATGACGAGCTGACCGGGGTTGAAGGTACCATCGAGCATGAACGGGATCATGGGCTTCATGCTGTCGAAGGTGGCGATCTCCGGCCCGGTTCCGTCGAGGTTCTGGCGCACGCTGATGCGCACATTCAGCCACATGTCGCCGTCGATCAGGTCGTCACCGCCGCGGCCTTCGATGATGTCGCTGCCACCACCGCCGAGGAGGATGTTGCCCGCGCCGAACTGATCGTCTACCGTGCCCACGATACCGTCCGGGCCGGCTGCAGCCGCGCCAAGAAACGCCCGCAGACCGGCGATGAGGTCAATATTGGTGAGCACGCTGCCTTGGACGCCGGCAGCGGCGATCGTGAGCGCGTCGGCATCATCGCCGGTCAGCATGTCGCTGAACACCGACCCCGACAGACCTTCCACCTGGGCGAAATTGGTATGCACGCCTGCAACAGAAGGCGACAGGGCCGATTGTTCGAAGACGATGCGGTTCATGTCCACAGTCACGCCGAAACGATCATCCTTGTAGGTGGCCCAGTCGAAACCCGACATGCCCAACATCTTGTCCGGGCCCTCACTGCCGATGAAGAGGTCATCGCCGCCTTCACCGATCATTTCATCGAAGCCCCCGTCACCGCTGAAGACGTCGTTGCCGCCGACCACCTCTGCCAGCAGAGCCAGTGGCAGGTTACCGGCGAAATTATCGCCGGGGGAGCCGTCCTGGTTCCCGACCTCGATCCAGTCGTCGCCATCGCCGCCCGTCATTGGCAAGTTCACCCGGCTGCCGAGCATGAAGTCATTGCCGGCGCCGGCGAAGACCTCCGAAAAGTCCTCGCCGGTCACGATGAAGTCGTTGCCGTCACCGGCGAGGATCAGGTTTACGCCGTTACCACCGTGAATGACGTCGTTGCCGGCCTCTCCGTGGATGACGTCGTCGCCGCCCGCGTCGGTGATGATGTCGTCGCCATCGCCACCCTCGATCTCGTCATTGCCGTAGCCGCCTTCGAGGCGATCATTGCCGGCGTCGCCCCAGAGCGTGTCGTCGCCGTCGCCAGCGACGAGAATGTCATTGCCGACCGTGCCGCCGAGCACCACATGGTCTTCGCCGGTGTACTGCAGGTAGTTGGTATCGGGACCGACCGTGTTGGGGTTGTCGCGGATGACCAGCGGCGTGATCACGACGCCGTTGATGATGATGCCGCCAGTGGGATCGGCATTGCCGGGCAGGTCGTCGACGGTGCCCAGTATGCCGTCCGGACCGGCAATCACGCTCCGGTTGAACTGTCTGGTCGGGTCGACCTCAAGGGTAAAGGTCGGGGTCGAGAAGGCGAGCGCCGGGAGATGGGTCGCGTCGGTGTTGAGCATCACCATCTTGGCGAACGAGTTGTTCTCGAGCTCGCTCAGGAAGTTGAGTCCCTGGGTGCGGTGCAGGTAGTAGAGCCGGTCGCCGTTCTGCAGATTCTCAAGCTGCTCCTCGAAGACGAAGTTGAAGGACGAGCCGAGCATGCCGCCGAACGGCATTTTTTCCTCGGCCAGGCCACCGACCCAGAAGTCGATGTCATCAACGCCGGAGATGGTAACGTCGTCTGCGGTGTTCGCAATACCGTCCGCCCCGGCGTTGTTCGCCCAGACACCGGTGCTGTGGAGGAAGTCCAGGCGATCCACCGGCTCACCGACGCCGCCCAACACCAGGAGAGAGGCCGCTACGCGTTTCGCGTCGAGCGTGGTGGCGCTGGTAATGGAGGCGTGCGTGCCGTAGGCGGCGATGAAGTTGATCAGCGACTCCGGATGCTTCAGGTGTTGCACCAAATCGGCCCAGCTGGTGTAGGGCTTCAGCTGGTTGTCGCCGGTGCCGGCGTAGAACTCACGGCGCGCCTCGTTCAAGGACGGGATGCCGGTATCGCGGCCGCGCGCGATGTTGAGGGCGGGCAGGTCGAGCGGCAGGCCCAGCAAGTTGTTGCGCACCGCTTCGGTGACGAACTCATCGATCTCGTTGCCGGCCTGGCGCGTCAAGCCGCGGACGATGGCGCCGGCCGCCTGCGCAGGCGTCGGGCCGCTGGTCGCAAACGCCAGCGGGTTGAGGAAGGCCTGAATCAGGCCGATCTCGCTGGAGACGAAGTTGGGGTCCAGCCGGTCGATGGTCTCGGTCAGCATCGAGTGGCCGAGGCGAAAGACCGTGTGCGCGAACTCGGCGACGATCGCCGGATTGATCGTGTCATCGAAGTCCAGGAAGGCGTCGACTTGCGGTTGAACGGTACGCGCAAACTCTTCGAACACCAGATGCTGATACTGCATCTCGGTGCCGAATTTCGCCGCCTGGAACAGGCGCTCACCGTTCCAGTTCAAGGTCGTCAGATCAGCAGGAACAGCCGTGACGGGCGTCAGCAGCCACTGGTTCAGGAACGTCAGGTCGCCGGCGGCCGTTGAGGCGAGGACCGTGTCCTTGGTCTGCTGGACCAGCCGGTTGTGCTCCGAGTGGAAGATGGAGTGGACGGTGGTCAGGCCGATGTTCTCGTTGACCCGGCCGTCGCCGGCGATGTAGTGCGCGTCGAGCAGCTCGTTGTCGTAGAAGCCAGCGGCCACCGGGCCGCCGGCAACGAGGTCGGCATCGGCCGTCAGTGGCGCACCGGTCTGGCTGTCCACCGGAACCGCGGTGTGGGCGATATCGATGAGGAACTGGTGGCCGGTGCGCACGGCATTGACCAGGCTGATCGGCGCAGCAGGATTACCCTCGACGAGAATATCATCGGCGGTATCGGCAATACCATCCGCGCCCCTCATCATGACCACCGGGAAGCCGTTCGGGCCCCTGAGGAAATTGCCGTAGGCATCGGTGGCGAGCAGCGGCACGTTGTCGAAATCGGCATCGGTAAGATTAATGCCAAGCAGGTCGCGCGCCTGCGCTTTTACCACTTTCCAGGTGGCCATCCCGCCGATTGCGACGTCGTCGGCCGTGCCGAACAGGCCATCGGCGCCAAGGTCACGATTGGTGATCAGTTCGCCGGTCGCCATCGGCTTGCCGGCGGCATCGAGTTCATAGGCGCGCAGGAATACCTGGTGCGAGGGATGCGAGCTGTAGGTCTGGTTCTGGTCGACGAACGGCGTGGTGGTGTTTGAAGCCTCGTGGATGTCGTCGGCGGTGCCGAGGATGCCATCGGGCCCGGGCAGGTTGGTGGCCCGCGTCAACACCATGAAGTTGGTCGGGCTACCCGGAACAAACAACGGATCGTCCGGCTGCAGCGGGATGAACACCGTGCCGCTGCCGCCCTTGGTCACCAGGTCGAGGCCGTGGTCGAAGAACTGACCGAAGAAGGTCATCCACGAGTTGAACGGCGCGGACAGGCCCGCGTCCGGCGCCACGTTAGGCATGAAAAAGGTCTGGAACGTCGTGCCGTCGGTACGGGTTCCAGTAACGACCTGCGCACCAGCCTTCAAGACATCGTCAACCGTGCCGAGGATGCCATCCAGACCGGGATCGAACGTGGCCGCGACCGCCGCCGGGTTGGTGGCGGTATCGTTGACGATCAGGTTGCTGATGGTGCGCGGCTGCGAGTCGATCACCAGGCCGCTGGTCTGGGTGTAAGAGGTGCCCGCCTCAGCCGGGCTGAAGACTGGAGTGGTCAAGCGCGGAAAAAAGTTGTCGGCTGCGCCGAACTCGCTCTGATGCAGACTCAGGTTGTTAAACGTCCCGTCGACCGTACGCAGACCGAAAGCGAATTCCGGGCTCGGTATCAGGTCGACAAGCAACTGACCAGCCGAGTTTGCCTCCGCGATGAAAATCTGCTGGAGAATGAACTCAAGATCGGATTGATTAAAGTTGGCCATTTGGATTGCCCTCGATATGTCTGGGTAAAGGCGCGGGACGAGAAAGTCCCGCCGCGCCAAGTCAAGTGCTGGCTTGCGCAGTTTGTTGGTTATGTTTTTTAGCGAGAGCTGGCGTTACCCGGGACCCGGGATACACGTCTGGAATTCGCGAAATGAGTTGCTCGCCGGGTGATCAGGCAGAGCGAATTCGAGCCCTGGGCGGGCCATGGAATCTGGAAGTGAAGGCGAACGTCCTGGACAGTCCCTTTCCTCTGCAAAAGAACGAAATGAACGACATGATTCGGCTCCTCTCGGGAGAATCACCGTGCTTTGCATTGCCAAAGCGATGGCAAGCTTCAGCGGGCGGACCCCCCGATAACTAAGACTAAAGTTCCATAGCAAATCTTTGTCAATATTACGTCGTTAAAACAGACGACTGGTGTCACGCCTCTCAACTAGCTGTTTTTAAAAGACATATAGGAAGTTGAGCGCAGGTATAGAGCAAAATGTTATTTCGAACTGTTTCGCCGCCACCTACGCTGCTGCATAAGGGAGCAACGCAGCGATTTCGCAAGACTCGCCATCCATAGAGCGACCAGCCTGCGTGTCCATAAGCTGTTTACGGAACGACATTTACCGTTAACTGTTGCGCCTCAGGGGCAACCGGCTTTTCGAAGTGGGAGGACCAACATGCCCAAGCAGTCGAGCATCCGTTCCGAACTGGCCGACGCGCTTTTTCGCCTGCGCCGCAGTTTTTACTCGCTGGCAGCGTTCAGCGGTGTCATAAACGTCATGATGTTGACGCCAGCCGTTTATATGCTGCAGGTTTATGATCGAGCCCTGGTCAGTCGCAACGTCACGACCCTGGCGATGTTGACTGTGCTGGTGGTAGGTCTGTTCTTGCTGATGTCCACGCTGGAAATGGTCCGCACCCGCGTGCTGATCCGGGTCGGCAACTGCCTCGACATGGACCTCAACCAGCGCATTTTCACCGCTGCATTCGAGCGCAACCTGAGCCGCGCCGGAGGTAATCCGGCCCAGGCGCTGCAAGATCTCGCGCAGGTTCGTCAGTTCGTCACCGGCAACTCCCTGTTCGCTTTCTTCGATGCACCGTGGACGCCGATTTACCTGCTGGTCGCCTATCTGATCCATCCGTTGCTCGGACTGCTCACCCTGATCGGCTCGCTGATTCTGATGGGTCTGGCTTATCTCACTGAAAAGGCGACGCAGAAGCCGCTAGCCGAAGCCAATCAGGCCGCCCTGTCCTCCTCCCTATACGCCAACAACAACCTGCGCAACGCCGAGGTCATCGAGGCCATGGGCATGCTGCCGTCGATCAGCAAGCGCTGGTTCCAAAGCCATTTGCGCATTCTGGAAATGCAGACGCTGGCCTCCGACCGCGCGGCCTTGATCAGCAGCACCGGGCGCTTCGTGCGGATCACCTTGCAGTCACTGATCCTCGGCGCTGGCGCGCTGCTGGCGATCGAAGGCAAGATCACTCCGGGGATGATGATTGCCTGCTCGATTCTCACCGGTCGCGCACTGGGCCCGGTGGAACAGGTCATCGCGTCGTGGAAGCAACTGCTCGGCTGCCGTTCGGCCTGGGGCCGGCTCAACGAGATGCTGCACGACTATCCGCGCCGGCCACCGAGCATGTCGCTGCAGCGGCCGCAGGGCATGCTCGCGGTGGAGAATGTGTATGCCGGCGCCCCCGGTACCAACAACACGATTCTGCGCGGCGTGGGCTTCAGCCTTGTCCCCGGCGAAAGCCTTGGCATTATCGGTCCATCCGCCTCGGGCAAATCCACCCTCGCCCGCCTGCTGGTTGGCGTCTGGCCGGCGCAGGCGGGCAAGGTGCGCCTGGATGGCGCGGACATATTCACCTGGAACAAGGGCGAACTTGGCCCTTGGCTCGGCTACCTGCCACAGGACGTGGAGCTGTTCGAAGGCAACATCGCCGACAACATTGCGCGCTTTGGCGAAGTGGACAGCGAAGCCGTCATCCGCGCCGCCAAGATCACTGGCGTGCACGAAATGATCCTGCGTTTTCCGCAGGGTTATGACACTCGTCTGGGCACCGATGGCAGCCCGCTTTCCGGTGGCCAGAAGCAACGCATCGCCTTGGCCCGGGCGTTGTATGGCGAGCCTAATCTGATCGTGCTGGATGAACCGAACGCCAACCTCGACGACGTTGGCGAAAAGGCCCTGGTCGATGCCCTGGCCGAACTCAAGGGCCGTGGCGCCACCGTCATTCTGATTTCCCACCGTCCCAACGTACTCTGCGCCGTCGACAAGGTGCTGATGCTGCGCGACGGCGGCGTGCAGATGCTCGGCACGCGCGATGAAGTATTCGCAGCGCTGCGCAAGGCCAGTGTGATGCCGGCAGGCGCGTCGACCCCTCTGGCCTCCGTCAAAGCGCGGGAGTGACCGATCATGCAAATGAGCCAACACACCGAGATAATCAAAGCCGATACCAGGAGCATGGTAGATCTGGACGTCGGCAGGCCCGCGCGATGGGGCGTGTGGCTGGTGCTCGCCGGCTTCGGCGGCTTCCTCCTGTGGTCCTGGCTGGCGCCGCTGGATGCCGGCGTGGTCGCGACAGGCACGGTCAAGGTCACCAACAATCGCAAAGCCGTGCAGCATCTGAGCGGCGGTACCGTGGAAGCCATTCTCGTTCGCGAAGGCGATCTGGTGACAAAAGGTCAGGAGGTGGTCCGCCTCGACTCGTTGCGTGCCGCTGCCGAAGAGGGTGCGGTCAGCGCCCAGTACATCGTCAGCAAGACCGTGGAAAACCGCCTGGAAGCGGAACGTGACGGCCGCGCTGTGGTGAACTTCGATCCCGAGTTGCTCACGCGCTTCAAGGGTGATCACCGCCTGGAGGCCGCCATGGACCTGCAACAGCGCCTGCTGGACACCCGGCGTGCTGGGCTCGCTGGCGAAATCAGCATCCTGCAGGAAAACCTGGCCGCGTCGGCGGTGCAGCTCAAGGGCCTGCAGCAGGTCTATAGCGCCCGCGCCTCGCAGATCAACTTCCTCAACCAGGAACTGCAAGGCACCCGCGTGTTGACAGCCGAAGGCTATGTGCCGCGCAACCACCTGCTTGAGCTGGAACGCAGCAATGCCGACCTCTCCGCCGGTCAGGCCGAGAACCTCAACAACATCGCCCGCGTGCGTAGCCAGACCACCGAAATCAAGCTGCGCATCCTGCAGCGCCAGCACGACTACCTGAAGGAAGTCGAATCGCAACTGACCGACACCGCCAAGGAAAACACCACCCTGGCCGACCGCTTGCGCTCGCTGGACTATGAAGTGACCCACACGGTGATTCGGTCGCCGATCGATGGCATGGTCCAGGGCCTGAGCATTGCCACCGTTGGCGGGGTCATTCAGCCCGGCTTCAAGATCATGGAAATCGTCCCGGTCAACGAACCGCTGCAGGTCGACGCGATGATTCCCGTGCAGGCCATCGACAAAATGGTCCCCGGCCTGCCCGTGGACATTTCCTTCCCGGCCTTCAACCATGCCAAGACGCCCAACATCCCCGGCCGCGTGAAGACTATCTCTGCCGACCGCCTGATGGACGAGGAAAGCAAGCAACCGTTCTATCTGGCCCAGGTGGAAGTCACGCCCGATGGCATGGGCCTGCTCGGCAGCAATCACATTCGCCCCGGAATGCCCGCCAGCGTCACCATCAAGACAGGCGAACGCAACATGATCAGCTATCTTCTTAAACCAATGCTCGATCGTGTGGACAGCTCATTCAAGGAACAATGAGATGGAACGTCATTGCCTGCTCTTCTGCCTGCTGGGACTGGCCCTGCCGGCCAGTGCCATGGACCTCAAGCAAGCCTGGGATCTGTTGCTGTTCCAGGGCCCTATCTACCAGGCCTCCGTGCATGAAAAAGAGGCTGGCGAGGAAAACCGCGCCATTGGCAAGGCCGGCCTGCTACCGCAGATCAATGCCTCGGGCTACCACAATAAGGTCAATGGCTCCCAAAGCCAGAACAACGTCGACAGAGATCTCCATTACGACTCCAAGGGCGCCAACGTGCGCCTGCGCCAGCCGCTGTTCAACAAACAGAAGATGGCCGAGTACCGCCAGGGTCAGCAGCGTGCCGACTACAGCGTCGCGGTGTTCGATGCCAAAACCCAGGACGCCGCGGTGCGCCTGGCCGAAAGCTATTTCGATGTGCTCCTGGCCAGCGAAACCATCGTCCTGGCCAAGTCCAAGCTGAACGCCTTCGAAGAACAGCTCGCCTCGGCAAAACGGCGCATGGAGCTGGGGGCCGGCACCGTCACCGACATTGACGAGTCGACCGCTCGCCGCGACCTCGCCGACGCCGAACTGATCGAAGCGCAAGACAACCTGATCAACGCGCGCACCAAGCTCGAGGAATATATCGGTGAAACCCCCGAGTCGCTGACCACCTTGCGCCCGAGCTTCGATACACCACCGCTGCTACCGAGCAACCTGCAGGACTGGTTGGTCAAAGCCCAGGTCGATAGCCCGCTGATCCATGCGCGCCGTTATAGCAGCGACCTCGCAGCAGAAGAAGTGAAGCGCGCCAGCGCTGGCCACTGGCCAACACTGGATTTCATTGCCGGCTACACCGCGGGTGAGAGCCAATCACTCTCCGAGTTGAATCAACGCAACCACTACGGCTCGATCGGGCTGGAAGTCAATATCCCGCTGTACAGCGGTGGCGGCGTCAGCGCGCTGACACGCCAGGCCAGTGCCAATAGCGATAAGGCCATGGATGAACTCGACGCCGCGCGACAGGAAGTCATCACCGAAACCACCCGTGAGTATCAAGGCATCCTGAGCGGCGCCAAACGCATTCGCGCGCTGGAGAAGGCAGTGGAATCCAACGAACGCTCACTGGCATCGTCACGCAAGGGCTTCAAAGAGGGTGGCACCAGCACCAACTCGGACGTCCTCAATGCAGAAGAGCTGCTCTTCGTTGCGCGCCACGATCTGTTCGACGCCAAGTTGCGCTATTTGATGTCGCGCCTGCGCCTGGCCTCATCGGTGGGCAGCCTGGGCGACGACGATATCAACCAGATCAACGAGTACCTCGGCCCGGAACTGCTGGTCACCAAATAACGCTCACCTGCCGGCCGGTCGAGCCAAATGATGGCCGACCGGCGTTCCCCTCCGTCAACTCACCTACCTTTAACCCGGCCCTTCATCGCTCCATCTCGGCGCAGACAGGCAGCCGCCAGCGAAAAAACAGTCAACGTTGAAACGCGTCCACTAAGCCCTTGATTCCCTTTATGCTCGATCCAGTTCCAAATCAAAAGCCACGCCCGGCTCCAGACTGTAAACTGTGTCCCCATGCGCAAACTCTTGTACCTGACATTCTCCATGGCGTTGCTCGCCGCCCTCACGACCTATGCGATGTGGGCCGCGGACCGGCCGGTGGGTCATTACCTTTCGGACCTGCGGATCAACCTGGCAGTCGACCAGGGTACGCCTGCGGACCGTGGCAATCTGCTGGGCATTCAGCCCGAGCTGTTTCCTACCGATTATCAAAGTCCCGAGCGTCTGCACCGCAAGCTCGCGGCCTATCTGCAGGCAGCCCGGGACCAGGGATTGTTGAACGGCAAGACCGTCGTCGTGTTGCCGGAACACATCGGTACCTGGCTGATGGTCAGCGGCGAGAAGGATGAGTTGTATCAGGCCAGCACTCTCAAGGAGGCCATGAACTGGCTGGCGGTGAGCAACCCCCTGAAGTTCGCCAAGGCGTTGATCAGCGCCGAGGGCGGCAACCGCCTGGACGATGCCCACCTGCGCATGAAAGCCAAGGCAATGGCCAGGGACTACCAGGCATTGTTCGGAGGGCTGGCCAGGGAATTCCACGTAACGCTGGTGGCGGGCTCCATCGTGCTGCCCGAACCGAGCATCATCGACGGCACCCTGAAAATCGGTCGCGGTGCGCTGTACAACAGCAGCGTGGTGTTCAACAGCGAAGGCGTGCCGATCGGCCAGCCCCAGCGCCAGATGCACCCGCTCTTCGCAGTACAGAACGGGATCAAGGCGAACGGCGACCACTCGTTCAACGTCGTTGATACCCCAGCAGGAAGGCTGGGCGTACTGATCGGCCACGACAGCTGGTACCCGGAAAACTACCTCAAGCTCAACGACCAAAGCGCACAGCTGGTTGCAGTACCGGCCTTTGTCGCCGGCCGTGGCACCTGGGAACAACCGTGGCACGGCTACAGGGGATCGCCGGAACCGGCGTCGGTCAACTTGAAGCCTGGAGAAGTCAGTGAAGGCCAGGCCTGGCAGCGCCTGACCCTCACGACCCGGATACCGGCCAGTCAGGCTGTCGCTGGCATAAGTGTGTTCCTGCGAGGTCAGTTCTGGGATCAGGGCAGCGCCGGACATAGTTTCCTCAGCAGCAACGGCCAGCACTTTGCCGACGGCAACGCCCAGGGTGCGCGTTTGCTGAACCTCTGGTTGTAAGCCATGAAACCGCAGCCAATGCGCCTCGGCGATCTGTCGGTGGGTTTTGTTCATAGCCTGGCCGATGCCGTGCGCAGTCATGGTATCGATCCGCAGCCACTGCTCGATCAATACGGCCTCGATGCCGCGCGCCTGAGCGAAGCCGGTGCACGGCTGTCGATTCCGCGCTACATGCGCCTGGGCCACGGTGCCATTCAACTGACCGACGACCCGGCCCTTGGCTTGCGCATGGGCCAGCTCAGTCGCCTGAGCCAGGCCGGCCTCGCTGGCATCACTGCGGCGCAGGCGCCGACCGTACGTGAAGCCGCGCGCTGCCTGATTCGATTCGAAGCCCTGTATGGTTCGAATTATCGGGGCCAATCAAGCTTTCACGAAGACGCCCAGGGCGCCTGGCTGCGCTTCTATTCGATCAGCCCCTACAACGCTTACAACCGCTTCGTGGTGGATTCGATCATCGCTGGCTGGTTGCATCAATTATCCAGTGTCAGCCCTGCCCCACTGCGCGCCGAACGTATCGAGATCGAATTCGAGGAGCCCGGTTACCGCGCGGCCTATGATGTTTTGGGTGACTGTCCGATTCAGTTTGGCGGCGAGCACAATCAACTGCGCTTGAGCCTTTCCAGTCTCGCCCAGCGCAACCCCGAGCATTGCCCGAGCACCTGGCGGCATTTGCTGCAACTGTGTGAGCGGGAACTGGAACAACTGACACGCACCCGCAGCCTGCGTGAACGCATCATCGCGCTGCTGGGACCCTTGCTCAATGGTGGCCGGGAGCCCGACCTGCTAGAGGTGGCGACACGCCTGAAGCTGCCCACCTGGACCTTGCGCCGCAAGCTCGCCGATGAAGGCACACAATTTCGTGCGATTCTCAACGACACCCGCCGCGACCTGGCCATGACTTACATACGCGACACCGAACTGGCGTTCGGAGAGATCGCCTACCTGCTGGGCTTCGCCTCAGCCGAAGCGTTTCAACGCGCTTTCAAACGCTGGAACGGGCAGACACCCGGCGAATTTCGCCGCAGCCATCGCCAATCCGCCTGATGCCTACAACTCGGTAGCGTCTTCCGCCGGCTCCAGTGGGTCCAGTTCGAAAGCCTGGTACTCGAGCAGTTCTTCTTGATAATCGTCCATTTTTGAATCCCCCAACCCGTAGTGAAAAACGCCTGAATAAATGACCCATTCCTTGAGCATAAAGTGCCAGCGTGAAGGAAAAATGACGCGGACACGACACTCTGTCGCTACTGAATAAAACGTAGCAGCTGGTCAGGAATTTATCATTGGTTTTTTCGCGGGAGACCGCAGAACAGCGGTCTTGCTTGATGCGGGTCAATCTTTTGGCTGATCACAGGGTCGGGGCATTTGATCCGACCCTGTGGTGTCACCCTCACTGGCCGGAGACAGGCATCGCCGGAATGGGTTCGCTCGGTGGCGGCAAGTCACTCGGGTTCGACGGTGGCGTGACGATTTCCGGGGACGGTGCCGGCACTACACTCTCGGTCGGCGTGATCGGCGGCGCCTCAGGAGGCGGGGTAACCGGCTCGGAGGCCGCAGGCTCTGCAGCAGGTGCCGGGACAGGTGCAAGCGGTGCCGGCGCAGCCTTGGCTTCAGGCATACCCAGATCGGTTTTCGGCTTTTCGGTGATGTGCGCAGCCTTTTTCGCTTCTGGCGGCAGGAACAGCTCGACCAGCGCAAAGAAACGCTCGTAGAACTTGGCAGACGATACGGTTTCGCTGGCGACCTTGACCATCGAGTCATCGGAGGAGCCGATCGGCATCGACACCGAGCCCAGCACACCCACACCGAGACTGGCGGAGTTGTTGGTCTTCTTCAGTGCATAACGATCCTGCAGGGCGTTGGCGAATACGGTCGCGTGGTGCCCTTCGCTGCCGTCATCGGTACAGACCACACTGAAGCTGATCTCCATGTGGTTCTCGCCGGTCTGCTGGAAACTCTTGTGACCGCTGACCAGCTTCGAATCGTTGCTGGTGATGATGTAACCCTGGCTGAGCAAGGCACGACGGGCGGCTTCACAGCTCTGGGTATCGGTCACCGGATAGTTGCGGGAAAAGGTTCCGGAGTCGTCGAAGTTCTCATGCTCGTAGATGGCGGCCTTGTTCGATGAACAACCGGCCGCAGCGGCAAGCATGGCTGCCAGCCCGACAACCCGCATGGGAAGTGATTTAAACATTGAACATCCTGAGGAAAACGGTTCGGGGCATATTGTGCAACAGATCGATGCTTAGCGGAGCATCGATCGTGTCTTAAAACGATTACAGGCTGATTGACCCCGGTTTTACGGAAAAGTCACCACGGCAAATGACGTACGGCCAAATAAAAAGACCCCGGCCTTTCGGCCGGGGTCTCCTGTGCAGCGCTAAACCTGGTCAGGCATCAGTAACGCTTGATGTCCGCCTGGCTTTCCAGCTGCTTGCGGTAAGCCGCAAAGTCTTGCTGGCCGATGCGGGAAGCGAGGTAGCGACGATACTGTGCTTTCTCTTCTTCGGTCGGCGCCGCAGCTTCGTTCACGCCATTGAGGCGCAGGATCATCAGGCTGCCATCCGCCAGCGTCACGCTGGTGAAGGTCGGCTTGTCCTTGGCCGCAGGCTTGGCCATACGGAACAGCGCCTGCAGCACCGCAGGATCAACCCCTTCCTGAGCGCGGGTCGCCGCTTTGGTGACTTTCCAGGCCTGGCCATCGATCGCCTGATCCAGCGGGGTCTTGCCATCGCGCAGGCTGGCAATCAGGGCCTCAGCCTTGGTCTTGGCATCGGCGCTGGCGTGCTCCTTGGCCAATTGCACACGGATCGCGGCAGAAACGCTTTCCAGTGGCAATTGCGAAGGTTTCAGGTGCTCCTTGGCACGCAACACGACCACGGTTTCCGGATCGAGCTCGATGGCGGCGCTGTTCGCCCCCTCATCCAGGACTTCCGGGCTGAACGCAGCAGTGATTACGGCACGGTTGGATGTAATACCCTCACCGCCTTCACGGCCGAACGGCTTGGACGTCTGCACGGTCAGTTTCAGGTCCTGCGCTGGCTGAGCCAGATCGGACGCTTCGAACGAGGCGTCTTCCAGTTGCTTGCTCGCCTCGACGAAACGCTGCTCGACCTGCTGAGTCTTCAGAGCATGGGTCAGCTTGTCTTTCAGGCTGGCGAACGTTGGCACTTCTGGAGCTTCCACGCCCAACAGCTTGATCAGGTGGAAACCGAAGTCGGTGCGAACCGGACCAGAGACCTGGTCCTGGGCCAACGAATACAGGGCTTTTTCGAACGCCGGGTCGTAGACGCCAGGACCGGCATAACCCAGGTCACCGCCGTTGTTCGCCGACCCCGGATCCTGGGAGAACTCCTTGGCCAGCGCCTCGAACTTCTCACCCTTGGCCAGACGGGCCTGGATCTCTTCGATCTTCGCCTTGGCTTGCGCCTCGGTGGTCTTGTCATTCACCTCAATCAGAATGTGCGCAGCCCGACGTTGCTCGGACAGGTTCGCGATTTCTTTCTGATAGGCCGCTTGCAGGTCTTGGTCGTTGACGCTGACCTGGTCGAAGAAGGAAGCCTTCTTCAGCTCGAGGTAATCGATGACCACCTGATCCGGCGTCATGAATTCCTTGGCGTGTTCGTCGTAATAAGCCTTGACCTCATCGTCGGTCAGCTTCACAGCCGCCGGGTCGGCCTTGATGTTCAGGGAAGCGAAATCGCGGGTCTGTTTTTCCAGACGGGCAAACGCCAGTACCTGTGCATCGGTCACGAAACCGCTACCGGCCAGGCCGGCACGCAGCTGACCAATCAACATTTCCTGAGCCAGCATCTGGCGGAATTGCATGCGGCTATAGCCGAGTTGACGAATCACCTGGTCGAAACGCTCAGAGCTGAACTTGCCATCGACCTGAAACTCTGGTGTTTGCAGGATGACCTGATCAAGCGCCGCTTCGGAGAAAGCGAATTTCGAATTTTCTGCGCCTTGCAGCAGCAGTTTGCGATCGATCAGGCCCTTGAGCGCCGATTCGCGCAACATTTTTTCATCCAGCAAGGATGCATCGAAATCCTTGCCCAGCTGTTGCATGAGCTGGCGGCGTTGCATATCGACCGCCTGGCTCAGCTCGTTCTGGCTGATTTCATCGCCATTGACCTTGGCCGCATCATTACTGTGCGACGTGGCCTTGAAAATGGCGTCGAAACCGGTCAAGGCCATCAGAACAACGATGACCCCGATAATAGTCTTGGCAATCCAGCCTTGTGAATTGTCCCTGATATTCTGCAGCATGCGTCCCCCAGAAACGGTTGAACTTCAAAATTAGGCAACCGTGGAGCGTGGGTAGAATCCGGATAGAAGAAAGGCGCATCCGAGGATGCGCCTTCTCGTAACTGGCGGAGCGGATCGAGGACTCGAACTGGCGACCCTCGGTGTCTTGAACCGGCGACCTACAGTCAGGACTGCCGCTCCGCTGCCAAGTCAGGCATGACCCCGACCCGGATGGGTAAAAACCTGAATCGAACTTAGTTGACAGCTTCTTTCAGTGCTTTACCGGCTTTGAAACCTGGTTTTTTGGCTGCCGCGATTTCCAGCGTCTTACCGGTCTGTGGGTTACGACCAATGCGAGCTGGACGATCAGTTACCGAGAAAGTGCCGAAACCAACCAGAACAACAGAGTCGCCAGCCTTGAGAGCGCCAGTGACGGATTCGATTACAGCGTCCAGCGCACGGCCAGCAGCAGCTTTCGGGATATCAGCGGATGCAGCGATAGCATCAATCAGTTCCGACTTGTTCACTCTAAGTCCCCTTATATCTATTTGAGTATGATTCTAAGTTTTTTTGGTGAAAGCAAAAACGAGTGCTGAATGGCCTACAGACACTTAAGAGCCGCTTTATAACAAGGGCTCTAAAAAGCTGTCAAGAAAGCCCCCCAGGCAAATACGTACTAATGCGTGCTAATTCTTTCCTTAGAATCTGCGTCGCGCTTCTCATCCTTCGCGACTATCTCCGGAGCCACGTCCGGCAAGGGCTCCGGCGCGTATTGCAACGCAATTTGCAGGACCTCGTCAATCCATTTAACCGGTTTAATCTGTAGATCCTGCTTGATATTGTCCGGAATCTCTTTGAGATCGCGCACATTCTCTTCAGGAATGATCACCGTCTTGATTCCGCCACGATGGGCAGCCAGCAGTTTTTCTTTCAAGCCGCCAATGGCCAGCACCTGGCCACGCAACGTGATTTCGCCGGTCATGGCAACATCCGCGCGCACCGGAATGCCGGTCAATGCCGAAACCAGGGCCGTGCACATACCCACACCGGCGCTAGGACCGTCTTTCGGGGTCGCCCCTTCTGGCATATGGATGTGCGTGTCGCGCTTCTCATGGAAGTCCAGGGGAATACCCAGGCTCTTCGCCCGGCTGCGAACAACGGTCAACGCGGCGGTGATCGACTCGACCATCACGTCGCCCAGGGAACCGGTCTTGATCAACTGGCCCTTGCCCGGCACGACAGCGGCTTCGATGGTCAGCAATTCGCCACCTACCTGAGTCCACGCCAGCCCGGTCACCTGACCGATCTGATCCTGCTGCTCGGCCAGGCCGTAGCGGAATTTGCGCACGCCCAGGAAGTGCTCCAGATCGTCCGCAGTGACCTTCACCGAGAAGCGTTTTTCCAGCGCATGTTCCTTGACGGCCTTGCGGCAAACCTTGGCAATCTGGCGCTCCAGCCCACGCACACCGGCTTCACGGGTGTAGTAGCGGATGATGTCGCGGATCGCTTCTGCGTCAAACTCCAGCTCGCCTTTCTTCAGGCCGTTGGCCGTAATCTGCTTTGGCGAAAGGTATTTGACGGCGATGTTGATCTTCTCGTCTTCGGTGTAGCCCGGCAGACGGATCACTTCCATCCGGTCCAGCAGCGCCGGCGGGATATTCATCGAGTTCGAGGTGCACAGGAACATCACATCGGACAGGTCGTAATCGACTTCCAGATAGTGATCGTTGAAATTGTGGTTCTGCTCGGGATCGAGCACTTCCAGCAACGCCGATGCCGGATCGCCACGCATATCGCTGCCCATTTTGTCGATTTCATCGAGCAGGAACAGCGGATTGCGGACACCCACTTTTGTCATCTTTTGAATCAATCTTCCTGGCATCGAACCGATGTAAGTACGGCGATGACCACGAATTTCCGCCTCATCACGCACGCCACCGAGGGCCATGCGCACGAATTTGCGGTTGGTGGCATGAGCGATCGACTCCGCCAGGGACGTTTTACCCACCCCGGGAGGACCGACCAGGCACAACACCGGACCACGAATTTTCTTCACGCGTTTTTGCACGGCGAGGTATTCGAGGATGCGCTCTTTGACTTCTTCCAGGCCATAGTGGTCGGCATCCAGAATGTCTTCTGCACGCGCCAGATCCAGGCGCACTTTGCTCTGGGCCTTCCACGGCACCTGAACCAGCCAGTCGATGTACGAACGCACTACGGTCGCTTCCGCGGACATTGGCGACATTTGCTTGAGCTTGTTCAGTTCGGCCGTGGCCTTGGCCAGCGCGTCTTTTGGCAGGCCGGCGGCATCGATACGCTTTTTCAGCTCTTCGACTTCGTTGTGACCTTCATCGCTGTCGCCGAGCTCTTTCTGAATGGCCTTCATCTGCTCATTCAGGTAGTACTCGCGCTGACTGCGTTCCATTTGCTTTTTGACGCGACCACGAATGCGCTTTTCGACTTGCAGCAGATCGATCTCGGCATCCAGCAACGCCAGAACGTGCTCGACCCGAGCCGACAAATCGATGATTTCGAGGATTTCCTGCTTCTGTTCGATCTTCAGGGCCATGTGCGCGGCCATGGTATCCACCAGGCGGCCTGGCTCATCGATGCTGTTAAGCGATGACAGGACTTCGGCCGGGACTTTCTTGCCCAACTGCACATATTGCTCGAACTGGGATAGCAGACTGCGTACGAATACTTCCGACTCACGCTCTGGCGCGTTGACTTCGTCGATCAGGGAGACTTCGGCACGGCAGTGGCCGTCCACTTCGCTGAAGCGCTCAATGGCGCCCCGCTGCTCACCCTCGACCAGAACCTTGACCGTACCGTCAGGCAGCTTCAGCAGCTGCAGAACGGTGGCAATCGTACCTACGCGATACAGGGCATCTTCACCGGGATCGTCGTCAGCCGGGTTTCTCTGGGCCAGCAGAAGAATCTGCTTGTCACCCGTCATCGCTGCCTCGAGGGCTTCGATGGATTTCTCGCGCCCCACGAACAGCGGGATAACCATGTGCGGATAAACCACGACATCACGCAATGGCAGGAGAGGCAATTCGATGGTCGTCTTCATGATTTCGCCTCTACGGCGGCCGTAAGGCCGTAAACAGATGGAAGTAAACTTGAAACCAAGATGGGGGCTGCCTTCAAAAAAAACAAGCGCAAAGACAGTGTTAAAACGCACTAAAAGAAAAGGGGCCCGAAGGCCCCTTCTTTATTCAAGCTGCGTGACGCTTAAGCGTCCGGCGCGGCCTTGGCGGTCGGCTCACTGTTTTCGTAGATATACAGTGGCTTGGACTTGCCTTCTATCACGCTTTCATCGATCACTACTTTACTCACCTCCGATTGCGAGGGGATTTCATACATAGTGTCGAGCAATACACCTTCGAGAATCGAACGCAGGCCACGGGCACCGGTTTTACGCTCCAGGGCACGCTTGGCGACCGATTTCAGTGCGTCGGAACGGAATTCCAGATCAACGCCTTCCATCTCGAACAACTTGGCATACTGCTTGGTCAGAGCATTTTTCGGCTCGGTGAGAATCTGCATCAATGCAGCCTCGTCAAGCTCGTCCAGCGTGGCAAGTACCGGCAGACGACCGACGAATTCCGGGATCAGACCGAACTTGACCAGATCGTCAGGCTCGACTTCACGCAGGGACTCACCGACTTTCTTGCCTTCTTCCTTGCTGCGCACTTCTGCGTTGAAGCCGATGCCGCCCTTGGTGGAACGGTTTTGAATAACCTTTTCCAGACCAGAGAACGCACCACCGCAGATGAACAGAATGTTACGGGTGTCGACCTGAAGGAATTCCTGCTGCGGATGCTTGCGACCACCTTGAGGCGGAACGGAAGCGACCGTGCCTTCGATCAACTTGAGCAGGGCCTGCTGCACGCCTTCACCGGATACGTCCCGTGTGATCGACGGGTTGTCAGACTTGCGCGAAATCTTGTCGATTTCATCGATGTAGACAATACCCATCTGGGCTTTTTCCACGTCGTAATCGCATTTCTGCAGCAGCTTCTGAATGATGTTCTCGACATCTTCACCCACGTAACCCGCCTCAGTGAGGGTGGTTGCATCAGCGATGGTGAACGGAACGTTCAGCAAGCGGGCCAGTGTTTCGGCAAGCAGGGTTTTACCCGAGCCTGTCGGGCCGATCAGCAGGATGTTGCTCTTGCCGAGTTCGACGTCGTCATTCTTTTTGTCACGCTGATTCAGGCGCTTGTAGTGGTTGTACACCGCTACGGCCAGAACCTTTTTCGCACGCTCCTGACCAATCACATATTGATCAAGGATGCCGCTGATTTCTTTAGGCGAAGGCAATTTATGCGCGCTGCTTTCGGCCTGTGCCTCCTGCACCTCCTCGCGGATGATGTCATTGCACAGGTCGACGCACTCGTCGCAGATAAAGACCGAGGGGCCGGCAATCAATTTGCGTACTTCATGCTGGCTTTTGCCACAGAAGGAGCAATAGAGCAGCTTGCCGTTGTCCTCGCCGTTGCGGGTGTCAGTCATTCGTTCGATCCAAATCCGATAGGCTTGCAACACAAGATGAAGGCTATTGCGGGCTTTTTCAAGCCCGCTGGTGATCGGACCCGCCGACCAACCCTATTTTGAGCTGCTTATTTCAGGCAGGGCGCTGGGTGATCACTTCATCGATCAACCCGTACTCACGCGCGGCTTCTGCACTCATGAAATTGTCGCGGTTGGTATCGCGCTCGATTTCTTCAAGAGTGCGCCCGCTATGCAGGGCCATCAGCGTGTTGAGACGCTCACGAATAAAGAGGATTTCCTTGGCATGGATTTCGATATCCGACGCCTGCCCCTGGAAACCGCCCAGTGGCTGGTGAATCATCACTCGCGAGTTCGGCAGGCAGTAACGCTTGCCAGCGGCACCGGCCGTCAGCAGAAACGCGCCCATGCTGCACGCCTGACCGATACAGGTGGTCGCCACGTTGGGCTTGATGAACTGCATGGTGTCGTAGATCGACATGCCTGCCGTCACCGAACCGCCCGGGGAGTTGATGTAGAGATGGATGTCCTTGTCCGGGTTCTCCGCTTCAAGGAACAGCAATTGCGCACAGATCAGGTTGGCCATGTAGTCCTCTACCGGACCAACCAGAAAGATCACTCGCTCCTTGAGGAGACGCGAGTAGATGTCGTAGGCGCGCTCGCCACGAGCGGACTGCTCGACAACCATCGGGACCAGGCCGCCTGCGGCCTGGATATCAGAGTTCTGCTGAATATACGAATTACGGAACATGCTCTGCAGTCACTCCCAAATAGTTATGTCTTGAATACGCATAAGCCAGCTCGAAGGCTGGCTTATGGTGTTTGCTTCTTACCGCAAAAACAATCAGTCGGCTTGTGGAGCTTCTACCGGCTTGACCGCTTCTTCGTAAGAGACCGATTTGTCGGTCACGCTAGCTTTCTGCAGAACAGTATCCACAACTTGCTCTTCCAGCACAACCGAACGAACTTCGTTCAGTTGCTGGTCGTTCTTGTAGTACCAGGACACAACTTGCTCAGGCTCTTGATAAGCCGAAGCCATTTCCTGAATCATCTCGCGAACGCGGGTTTCGTCAGGCTTGAGGTCGAATTGCTTGACCACTTCAGCCACGATCAGGCCCAGCACTACGCGGCGCTTGGCTTGCTCTTCGAACAGCTCGGCCGGCAGCTGGTCAGGCTTGATGTTGCCGCCGAACTGCTGGACAGCCTGCACACGCAGACGGTCAACTTCGTTGGACAGCAGAGCCTTTGGCACTTCGATCGGGTTGGTGGCCAGCAGACCGTCCATTACCTGATTCTTGACCTTGGATTTGATCGCCTGACGCAGCTCACGCTCCATGTTCTTGCGAACTTCGGCACGGAAGCCATCCAGACCGGTTTCCTTGATGCCGAATTGAGCGAAGAATTCTTCGGTCAGTTCTGGCAGCTTTGGCTCGGAAATGGTGTTGACGGTCACGGTGAACTCGGCAGTTTTGCCAGCCAGGTCCAGGTTCTGATAGTCCTCTGGGAAAGTCAGGTTCAGAACGCGTTCTTCACCGGCTTTAGCGCCAACCAGGCCATCTTCGAAACCAGGGATCATGCGGCCGGAACCCAGTACCAGCTGAGTACCCTTGGCGGAACCGCCAGCGAACACTTCACCGTCGACCTTGCCGACGAAGTCAATGTTCAGCTGGTCTTCGTTTTGAGCGGCGCGGTCGGCCACTTCGAAACGGGTGTTCTGCTTGCGCAGGATTTCCAGCATTTTGTCCAGATCGGCATCAGCCACGTCAGCGCTCAGGCGCTCGACGGTGATACCTTCGAAACCGGCAACGGTGAACTCAGGGAACACTTCGAATACGGCAACGTATTCCAGGTCCTTGCCCGCTTCCAGGGACTTAGGCTCGATCGAAGGCTGGCCAGCCGGGTTCAGCTTCTGCTCAACCACAGCTTCGTAGAAGGAAGACTGGATCACGTCGCCTACAGCTTCCTGGCGAGCGTCGGCACCGAAACGGCGCTTGATTTCGCTCATTGGCACTTTGCCTGGACGGAAGCCAGCAATCTTGGCCTTTTGTGCGGTCTGCTGCAGACGCTTGTTGACCTGGCTCTCGATGCGCTCAGCCGGCACGGTGACGCTCATGCGGCGCTCAAGAGCAGTAGTATTTTCAACAGAAACTTGCATGGATATTCCTCGTTGCACAGACGTTAGCCGGCCGTTTCCGACCCCAGAATCAAGGGCATGCATTCTAGTGGGTCAAACTCAAGAAGTCACCCTACTGAAAACGGGTAAAAACGCAGCAGGCAATTTATAGGTGCGGATGCACGAATGCACCTCGCTCCGATGGCAAATACTACCAATCACGCCAGGGCTCTGCGCCGACCCTTCCATATATAGAAGAGATCGCCAATCACCTCCCTGACAGCCGATCTCGCAAGCAAGGCCGGCGGACAGGACGGCATCATCGAGAAACATAAATACGACGAAACGCCCTGCCCCTGCAGCCCGGAACCTGCGGCCACCGAAACAAAAAAGGCGCCAGACTTTTCAATCTGGCGCCTTTCGAAATATGGGGTGGACGATGGGGATCGAACCCACGACAACGGGAGTCACAATCCCGTGCTCTACCAACTGAGCTACGCCCACCATATTGCCTGTTAAAGAAGCCAAACAACTTCTTTATCAAGCTCCAGCCAGGCCAGCAGCCTGAGTGAAGCTTTAATTGGTGCGGATGAAGAGACTCGAACTCTTACGCCTCGCGGCGCTGGAACCTAAATCCAGTGTGTCTACCAATTCCACCACATCCGCGGATGAAGCCTTTAAAGCAAAGGCGCCAGACTGTTAATCTGGCGCCTTTTCGAAATATGGGGTGGACGATGGGGATCGAACCCACGACAACGGGAGTCACAATCCCGTGCTCTACCAACTGAGCTACGCCCACCATATCGCGTTACTTGTGCCAAAGCTGCCTAATGGCGCACCCGGCAGGACTCGAACCTGCGACCATCCGCTTAGAAGGCGGATGCTCTATCCAGCTGAGCTACGGGCGCCTTGTTAGCTGTACCCTTGGAGGACTACAAACTAAGTGCTTTCCAGTCTCGCAGAACCAAAATCCCGCTCAACCTTCTTAACCAGTGCTAGGCTGTGCCCGACAAGTGCGACGAATAGTATAGAGCCCCCCGAAGGTCGTCAAATCCTTTTTAAAAAAAATTCATTTAATTAAAGGAGTTAGGGGAATTTGCAGACCAAGCGCCTTTGCCCTCACCGCATGACATGCGAGAATGCGTTCTCTTTTTTTCCCCTCTCGATGGTTAATCACGCGCAATGACTGCACAACTAATCGACGGCAAATCGATCGCCGCCAGCCTGCGCCAGCAGATCGCCCAACGTGTCACCGAGCGTCGCCAGCAAGGCCTGCGCACGCCCGGGCTTGCGGTGATCCTGGTCGGCAGCGATCCTGCCTCTCAGGTTTATGTCTCGCACAAGCGTAAAGACTGTGAAGAGGTCGGCTTTCTATCCCAAGCTTATGACCTGCCTTCCGAAACCACTCAAGAAGCGCTGACCGAACTGATCGATCGCCTGAACGACGATCCTGCAATCGACGGCGTTCTGCTCCAGCTTCCGCTTCCCGAACACCTGGACGCCTCCAGATTGCTGGAGCGCATTCGTCCGGATAAAGACGTCGACGGGTTCCATCCTTATAACGTCGGTCGCCTGGCCCAGCGCATCCCGCTGCTGCGCCCCTGCACCCCCAAAGGCATCATGACCCTGCTGGAAAGCACCGGGGTCGATCTCTACGGGATGAATGCCGTGGTCGTCGGTGCATCCAATATCGTTGGTCGCCCGATGGCCATGGAACTGCTGCTGGCCGGTTGCACCGTGACGGTCACCCACCGTTTTACCAAGGACCTGGCCGGCCATGTCGGCCGTGCGGACCTGGTCGTCGTGGCCGCCGGCAAGCCGGGCCTGGTCAAGGGTGAATGGATCAAGGAAGGCGCGATCGTGATCGATGTCGGCATCAACCGTCAGGACGACGGCAAGCTGGTCGGTGACGTGATCTACGAAACCGCCCTGCCCCGCGCCGGCTGGATTACTCCGGTACCGGGCGGCGTAGGCCCGATGACTCGTGCCTGCCTGCTGGAAAACACCCTGTACGCTGCTGAAACCCTGCACAGCTAAGTTTCAACACGGACGCTGACAGCGTGACAAGGAACCCCGCCCTGGCGGGGTTTTTTTCGCCCGCGAAATACACCGACCATCCGCCGGAAAATGACTTTTTTTTCATGTTCTCAGGACTTTCACCTGTTACTTGAACAACCATCGACAGTTATTCAGCCATACTCCAGAATGTCGCGCTTTTCAGGAAACAGCCCGTTACAAAACGGCTTATCAACATCCTTTATGAGTCTGCCAGCGTGAAAATCCGTCTTTCCATCCTGAGCCTATTTTTTGCAGTTACAGGGACTTTCCTCACGCCAATCGCCAGCGCTGACGAGACCACCGCGGCGCCGCGAGAGACGAAGACACTCAAGCTCGCTTCCGGCAGCTCCTTTCTGCTGGACATGCAGACCAACAAAGTCATCTATGCCAGCAATCCTGACGTGGTGGTGCCGATCGCTTCCGTCAGCAAGTTGATGACTGGCCTGGTCGTGGTTGAATCTCGGCAGAACATGGACGAATACATCGACGTCAACATCAGCGACACACCGGAAATGAAAGGCGTGTTCTCCCGGGTCAAGCTGCGGAGCGAACTGCCGCGCCGGGAAATGCTGCTGATTGCCCTGATGTCCTCGGAAAACCGCGCCGCCGCGACTCTGGCGCACCACTATCCGGGCGGCTATGCCGCGTTCATTGCTGCAATGAACGCAAAGGCCCGGGCACTGGGCATGACCAACACGCATTTCGTCGAGCCGACCGGTCTCTCCCCGCGCAACGTGTCGACCGCTCGCGACCTGAGCAAGCTGTTGATCGCCGCGCACAAGTACCCGCTTCTGACCGAGCTGAGCACGACCAAGGAAAAAACCGTCTCGTTCCGTAAACCCAACTACAGCCTGGGTTTCCGCAACACCGATCATTTGGTCCGCAAGCCGGACTGGGACATCCAGCTGACAAAAACCGGTTTCACCAACGAAGCAGGTCACTGCCTGGTGCTGGTGACCCGAATGAGTAACCGCCCGGTGGCCTTGGTGATCCTTGACGCCTATGGCAAGTACACCCATTTTGCCGATGCCACGCGCATGCGTAATTGGGTAGAGAGCGGAAGGAGCGCGGACGTGCCTTCCGTAGCCTTGCAGTACAAGGCAGACAAGAACCTCAAGCAGCGGCAGAGCGGCGTGGTTGAAGCCTCGAAGTAACGTAATGGCAACGCACAAAAAGCCCCGATCGATCGAAATGCTGTTCTTTGTAGGAGCGAGCTTGCTCGCGATGGCCGTTAACGATAACGCGTGTTTACTGGCTAAACGCGGCGCTCTTGAATCCATCGTCGGAACGCCGCCCGGAGCAAGCTCGCTCCTACAACAGCATTACCGATCGAACGGGGCTTTTTTTCGCCAGCCTGTCGTTGCGCCTAGGGTTTGAGATTACCCAGCGGATCATAGGGCTTGGCCGGAGCCTTGGGGTTGTCGCCCGGTTTCACGTCCCTCGGTGCCTTGGCAGGCCCGATCGGGTCGACCTGTGGATCGGCAAGGTCCGGGGAGTCGGGATCGAAACCCAGTTCATTACCAGATGAATGCTCAGATGAGTGCGGACCGACGGGCGTTGTGGATCGAACCATGGGCACCTCCTGATCTCGGCCCGGAATAATGCTCCAGGCCCTTAAGAATCAGAGGCTGATGACGGACAAAGGTGCCCGGCGGATGACAAACGGATTTACTGTGCGGCCAAGGCTTTTTTAGCCTTCGCAGCCGCTTGCTCCTGACCGGTCTGAGCCAGATCGTTGGCGGCCTTGAGCCATCGCTGTTGATCGACCTGGGCCGGGATCTGCGTCGGATTCTGGATCAGCACGGCCCAACCACCGGCGTCCTTGAACGCCGACTCGAAGGAGCCGAAGCTCATCAGCTCGCGGCGATTCATCCCGGCACGCAGCAGGACCGTCTGCTTCTGGCGGTTGTAACCGGCCAGAATGGCGTAACGCGGTTCAGCCCACAGGGCCGAGCCTTCGGTAAAGCGCACCATCACCGGATAACCGGCGGCGACTTGCGTCAACAAGGCCGGCAGGTTGCTGTCGAGGGGATAAACCACCATCCCGTACTCGCGGGCCAGGTTCTGCATGTTCTGTTGCAACTGGGCTTCGCCCCCCGGCAAATGCAAGGGTTTGTCGAGTAACCCCGGGGTAATCACGATGCCCTGCTGGGACAGCATGCTGGCCAGCACCTGTGGCCCGCTTTGATACGCATCGCCCCGGTAGAATCGGCCGCTGAGTTCGACACGCTCCGGCAAACGCTTGATCTCGGGTGCAACGCTACCGGCACAGCCCGCCAGGCTTGCCACGCAACCGGCTATGAGCATGGTCGACAAAATTCGAGAAAATACCCGCACCATCGTCTCTCTCTTGTTCAGGTTCAGACGCCAGGCAATCCCATTCCCGGCTTGGTCGTCGATCATAGGTCGCCGCGCCGCTACGGTATAGCTCTAAACGGTAGTCGCGTGCATTCGATAGAGCGAACTGGTTGGTGACTGTCGACTTTCGGTCAATAGCCTGAAATACAGCAACGGCTAGACTGTTCCCTGAAGGGACGACAGCGAAGCGCGTGTGCCCACAGCAGGGCAAGGAGGAGGCACAGATGAGCCTGACCATGATCATTGTGATGTTGATTAGCGGTTGGCTGGCGGTAGCCGCCGCCATGCTGTGGGGCGTGCTGCGCATTACCCGCCGCCACCATAACCCTGTCCGGCCAGTCCCCACGCCAGAAGCGGACGAGACGCCGAGCCAGCACGCCAACGCTCACTGACAACACGCTTACCCGTTACCAACAAAAACGGCCGCCTGCACCCCACGGAGTTCAGGCGGCCGTTTCTTTTAGCGTGGGTCAAGCCTCAGTGGCTACCCGTTTCTGCCTGGACCGGCGGGACATCATGTTCAACACCTCGATCGAAGCCGAGAATGCCATGGCCGCATAGACGTAGCCTTTCGGTACATGGGCGCCAAAGCCTTCGGCAATCAGCGTCATGCCGATCATGATCAGGAAGCCCAGGGCCAACATCACCACCGTCGGGTTGTCATTGATGAACTTGGCCAGCGGATCAGCCGCCAGCAACATCACCAGGACCGACACCACCACCGCGATGACCATGATCGGCAAATGCTCGGTCATGCCGACAGCGGTAATGATGCTGTCGATGGAGAACACCATGTCCAGCATCAGGATCTGACCGATCGCGGCAGCGAAGCCCAGGGTCACGGTCGAGGTCGCCGACTTCGGATCTTCCGGTGCCGGGTCCATGCTGTGATGGATCTCGGTAGTCGCCTTCCACAACAGGAACAGGCCACCGGCAATCAGGATCATGTCTTTCCAGGAAAACGCGTGGCCGAGAATCTCGATCACCGGATTGGTCAACTGGACGATGAACGCAATGGTGCTCAGCAAGCCCAGACGCAGGATCAGCGCCATGCCGATACCGATGCGCCGAGCCCGCTGTCGATTGTGCAAGGGCAGCTTGTTGGTCAGGATCGAGATGAAGATCAGGTTATCGATGCCGAGCACGATTTCCATCACGATCAGGGTGGCAAGGGCGACCCAGGCGGTGGGGCTGGCGGCAAGTTGTAAAAGGTAGTCCATGGGTCAGTCCTGACTCGTTGTAATACGGTTTAGATTTCCTGGGAGGAAGATTCGGTTTTTTCCGATTCTTTTTCCGATGATTCTTTTTTGCTGATCAACCCGCTGGTGGCGTCACTGAGTGCTTGCTCGGCGGCCTTGTGGGTATCGTCAATCGCCTGTTTGGCGCTTTCGGCAGCCTTGCCCATCAATTGTTGCGCGCTTTTCTCGGCCTGGTCGCAACCGGCCAGTACCAGTAAAGACGTGATCAACAGTGCCGTGGCTTTAAGCTTCATGATGCTTTCCTCGATAGAACGAACGGGACCTAAACGATGGCCCGTTGATAGCGATGCATTCTAGGGAAGCAAACACTTCAGGAAAATTCGTATTTTCAGCGGTTATACTTCGATTTTTACGAACTGTAGATCACCATGCTCAACTATCGGCAATTGCATTACTTCTGGGTGGTGGCCAAGACCGGCAGCATCGTGCGCGCCTGCGAGCAACTGAACCTCACGCCACAAACCATCAGCGGGCAGATTTCATTGCTGGAACAGACCTTTGGCATCGAGTTGTTTCGGCGCGTCGGACGGCAACTCGAACTCACCGAGGCCGGCCGCCAGGCACTGCCCTACGCCGAACAAATGTTTCAGCTGGGTGGCGAACTGGAACTGATGCTGCGGGCACAACCCAATGAACAGCAGATCCTGTTTCGCGTCGGAGTGGCCGACGTGGTGCCAAAATCCATCGTCTATCGCCTGATTGCACCGACCATGGAGCTGAGCGAACCGCTGCGCATCACCTGTCGCGAAGACAAGCTTGAACGTTTGTTGGCCGACCTGGCTATCCAGCGTCTGGACCTGGTGATTTCCGACAGCCCGATGCCGTCGCACCTGGACATCAAGGGCTACAGCCAGAAACTCGGTGAGTGCGGGATCAGCTTCTTCGCCACCCCGGAACTGGCGGCACGTTATGGACACGACTTTCCGCGCAACCTGCACGGTGCGCCACTGCTGATTCCCGGCCCGGAAACCGTGGTGCGCAGCCGATTGCAACGGTGGTTTGCTGAGCAGCAGGTCCAGCCGAAAATTGTCGGCGAGTTCGACGACAGCGCCCTGATGCAGGCCTTCGGCCAATCCGGCAGCGGGATCTTCATCGGCCCGAGCGTGATTGCCGATGAAGTGCAACGCCAATATGGCGTGGAGGTGATCGGCCAGACCGACGCGGTGAGCGAGTCGTTCTATGCCATCTCGGTGGAACGCAAGGTCAAGCACCCCGGAATTGTCGCCATTACCGAAGGTGCCCGACGCGAGCTGTTTACAACGCTGTGACCTCTTCGCGCGGCTTGAAGGTCATCAGGGCGATGGCCAGCAGGATCGAAGCCAGAATGAAAGCGGCGGCGGCGAAGCCAAGGCCTTGCAGGCCGACGCTGTCGATCACCCGCCCCCCGATCATCGCGCCCAGGCCAATACCGAGGTTGGCCCCCGCGATGTTCAACGATGCGGCAAACGCCGGTGCTTCGGGCGCCGCTTTCATCAGGCGCACATGGCTGACCAGGAACAACGCCGCCTGGGTCACGCCCCAGATGCCCATCGCCGCCGCCAGACCGAGCGGCGAATGGATGTTCGGCACCAGCGCCACCAGGCCGGCAATCATGAACGCACAGAACATCATCGACGCCATCAGCGGGTGACGGTCCACCGCCCGGCCACCCAAGGAGTTGCCGATCAACCCGACCGCGCCAAAGCCCATCAGGCACCAACCGACCACGGTGCCGTTGAAGCCGGCCAGCCGCTCAAGAATGTCCGCCAGATAGGTGTACGCGGTGAACATGCCGCTGAACACAATCACTGACAGCAGCACGTGACCGAGCATCAGCGGGCTGCGCAGGATCTTGAACTGCGACCGGAAGCTCACCTGATGCTGGTGCAAGTTGGTCTTGGGTAGATAGATAAACAGCAGCAACGCCTTGGCAAAGGCAATGACCGCCAGAATGGCAAAGGCACTGCGCCAACCGAACGCATCGGAAATCAGCGTGCCCACCGGAATCCCGAACACCGTCGCGCAAACAATGCCGAAACCGATCTTGGCAATGGCGCGACCGGCGTAATCCGGCCCGACGATGTCCACCGCCGTCTCGCTGGCCAATGCCCAGAACACCGGCAAGCCCAGCGCCGGGATCAACCGGGCAAACGCCATCACCCAGACGTTCGGCGCCAGCGCCGCCAGCGTGTTGGCCAGGCCAAACATTATCAGCACCGAAATGAACAGCTTGCGGCGCTCGAAGCGGGCGAAGTATGCCGTCAGGAACGGCCCGAACGCGGCCACGGTGAAGGCGAATAACGTCACCAGCAAACCAGCCTGCGGGATGCTGACCTCCAGATCCCTGGCGATAGCCGGCAACAGGCCAACGATGATGAATTCTGTGGTCAGCACCGTGAAACCGGCGGCAGACAACAGAAGAATGGGCAACAGCATGCAGAACTCCAGAAAAAACGACGACACCAGCGATAGCCCGAAGGCCCACTGGCAGACATGAAAATGAGGATGGCGAATCTTAACAGAGTGTTTCCGCACACGGTTGCACGAACCTGCCTATCTCGTTGAATGGCATGGTGGCAGTTCGTCACAGGTCTGAAGGATCGTGCCTACGCTGTGATAAAGTCCGCGCCCTGAAAAACGTACACCCTGTGATCAAAGCCGATCATTTAAGGGGCAAACCTGTGGGAGCGAGCTTGCTCGCGATGGCGGACTGTCAGACAACGCAAGTGTCGACTGTGCCACCGTCATCGCGAGCAAGCTCGCTCCCACAAGGAATGCGGCGTTCTACACCCTGTGTTCACCTCTCGGTTTCCCGTCTGCGGCCTGCCCTGCTTGTTGCTGCAACTGCGGCGAAATCATGCACTTATAAAAAATCAGAGATGCCGTTTTATGACTGCTTCATCCCCTTCTCTCTTGCAACGCCTGAAACGCTTGAGCCTGGTCACGCAGATCGTGATCGGCCTGATCGCCGGTATTGCCCTGGCCCTGTTTGCCCCTGACGTGGCGAAGTCCACGGCGTTCATCGGCAAAGTGTTTGTCTCGGCACTGAAAGCCGTCGCACCGATTCTGGTGTTCGTACTGGTCATGGCGTCGATTGCCAACCACAAGCACGGTCAGGAAACCCACATCCGTCCGATTCTGTTCCTGTATCTGCTGGGCACTTTCGCCGCCGCCGTGGTCGCGGTGGTTGCCAGCATGATGTTCCCGTCGAGCCTGGTGCTGTCGACCCAGGACGTCGCGGTGACTGCACCGGGCGGGATTGGCGAAGTGCTGCAAAGCCTGTTGCTGAGCGTGGTCGATAATCCGGTCAGCGCCCTGATGAACGCCAATTTCATTGGCATTCTGGCGTGGGCAATCGGCATGGGCATCGCCATTCGCCACGCCGGCGACACCACCCGTGAAGTGCTGGGCGACCTGTCCAACGGCGTGACGGTGATCGTGCGCCTGGTGATCAGCTTCGCCCCGCTGGGCATCTTCGGCCTGGTGGCCTCGACCCTGGCCACCTCCGGTTTCGGCGCCTTGCTCGGCTACGCCCACCTGCTGGCCGTGCTGCTGGGCTGCATGCTGTTCGTGGCACTGGTGATGAACCCGCTGATCGTATTCTGGAAACTGCGTCGCAACCCGTACCCGCTGGTGCTGACCTGCCTGCGTGAGAGCGGCATCACGGCGTTCTTCACCCGTAGCTCCGCGGCGAACATTCCGGTCAACCTGGAATTGAGCAAGCGTCTGGGCCTGCACGAAGACACCTACTCGGTATCGATCCCGCTGGGCGCGACCATCAACATGGCCGGTGCGGCGATCACCATCACCGTGCTGAGCCTGGCGGCCGTGCATACGCTGGGCATCGCCGTGGACATTCCGACCGCGATTCTGCTGAGTGTCGTCGCAGCGATCTGCGCCTGCGGTGCTTCGGGTGTGGCCGGTGGTTCGCTGTTGCTGATTCCGCTGGCGTGCAGTCTGTTCGGCATCCCGAGCGAAATCGCCATGCAGGTGGTGGCGGTCGGTTTCATCATCGGCGTATTGCAGGACTCGGCGGAAACCGCGCTGAACTCGTCCACCGATGTGCTGTTCACCGCGGCGGCTTGCCTGGGTGAAGAGCAGAAAGCCGAGCGTCTGGCCTGACACTCACCCACTGTAGGAGCGAGCTTGCTCGCGATGGACTCAAATACAACGCGTTCAATCAGAAATTACGCGTTATCGTTCACGTCCATCGCGAGCAAGCTCGCTCCTACAAGTACCTGGACGGTTTAGAACGCGCCCATGTAGTCGCGCTTGCCCACTTCCACGCCGTTGTGGCGCAGCAGTGCGTAAGCGGTCGTGACGTGGAAGAAGAACTGCGGCAGGCCGTAGGTCAGCAGGTAAGCCTGGCCGGTGAAGCGCTTCTCTTTAGGTGTGCCCGGACGGGTGACGATCTCGATGCCTTCCTTGCCGTTGATCTGCTCCGGCGTGAACTCGCCGATGTAGGCCAGAACCTTGGCGATCAGTGCTTGCAGCTCAGCGAAGGTGGTTTCAGTGTCGTCGTACTTCGGCAGTTCGACTTCGGCCAGACGCGAAGAAATGCCTTTGGCGAAATCAACGGCGATCTGCACCTGACGCACCAATGGGAACATGTCCGGGAACAGGCGCGCTTGCAGGAAGGCGTTCGGGTCGATGTTTTTCTCGGTGGCGTGGGCTTCGGCCTTTTTCAGCACACCGCTGAGGGCGTTGAGCATTTGCTGGAGAACAGGGATGGAAGCGTCGTACAGGGAAATGGTCATGGCAGGTCTCGTGTGGAGGGAACGTGGGTCATGTGCATCTGTAGGAGCGAGCCTGCTCGCGATGGACGTTAACGATAACGCGTCCTGTCTGAATGAACGCGCTGCGCTTGAGTTCTTCGCGAGCAAGCTCGCTCCTACAGGTGATCGGCTTTGGGACGTGGGCCGATTATAGCCATGCACGCCCCTCCCGAGACCGGACTTTTTCAGCTGCCGTACACTTTGGCCGCCGGAACCGCTTGCGTCATCAGTTGAGCGACGGCATCGCCCATCTCACCGACCGCCCAGCGGCCCTGGCGATCCAGTTGCGGACCACGGCGCCAGCCGTCGGCGATCGACAACTTGCCGCCCTCGACCTGCCCACGCCAGTACTTCACGGCATGGCTGGAAATGCAGAAGTGGCCCTTCAGGTGCACGGCCACCACGACGTCCCAGTCGGCTTCGCTGGGGCTGGCGAACATGCGGTCGCGGCAGATGCCGGCGTTGTTGACCACCACATTCAGGTCGCCGAAGGTTTCGATGACCTGACACATGATCAGCCCCGCCGAGTCCTAGCGGGTAATGTGCTGCGCTGACTGCTCAGCCGTGAAGCCGATCAGCGGCAGTCTCCCCCCATGCGCACCAGCAGCGCCGCACGGTGCGGTTTGAGGTACGGGTTGATTTCACCGACCTGGCACGACGCCAGGTTCTGCAGTTCCGGTGCGAGGGGTTCTTGCACAAACAGCAGACCCGCCGGGCGGGACTCGGACTGCAACTGCGCCACCGTCAGCGGCGCCACCGGCCGGCCCATGTAGTAGACCAGGCGGATATCCGGTTCACCGAGGGTATAAGCCTTCTGTCCCGGCTGCCCATTGGCCAGCGTGGCCACCTGTTCAAGACCGCCAACCCGGTGCGACAGCACCCGCGCCTCGACGAACATGTAGAACACCACGAACCCGGCCAGCATCACATACGGCACAACGGCCAGGACCGTGCGCCAGCGCCCCTTCAGGTCCTCGAGCAGCGCCGACCAGTGCATCGCCAGCAGCAACGCCATCGACGGATAAACCGGCAACAGGTATTTGCCGTGCTTTTCAGTAAACAAGGAAAAAACCAGCAACGGCAGCAGACTGCAAATCAGCAACATGCCCGCCTCGCGGCGTGAGCGGATCATTGCCCAGAACTTGCGCGGCTGCACGAATGCGATCAGCCAGAACGGGAAGAAGTCACCGGCCAGGTACAACAGGTACGCATACCAGGCCTCGGCGCCCTGCCCGTCGATCTTCTTCACGATGTCTTCGCTGATGATCGAGGCCCAGATGCCCCAGCCTTGACTCACCGACACCGCCACGTACCAGGAACTGCCCAGCACCACGGCAATCAGCCAGCCCCAACCGTCGCACAGATAAGCCTTGGCCCGGGCATCGCGGTAGATCAAGGCGTAAGCCAGGATCGGGGCTGTCACCCACAACAGGCAGACGGGGCCTTTGGTCAGCAGCGCGCAACCCAGCAGCACGTAGCTGAGCCGACTCCACAAGACCCGGCCTTGCAGGAAGATGAACTGCCAGGCCGCCAACAGTGCGCCGAAGCACAGCAGGGTCAACAGCATCTCGATTTCCGAGCGCCGTGCGAACAGGCTGAAGGCACCGTTCGCGGCCAGGAACACCACGGCGAACAGACCG
This sequence comes from Pseudomonas sp. GV085, assembly GCF_003050925.1. Taxonomy (GTDB): domain Bacteria; phylum Pseudomonadota; class Gammaproteobacteria; order Pseudomonadales; family Pseudomonadaceae; genus Aquipseudomonas. Next base: position 129,484 of record NZ_QAOV01000014.1, read on the forward strand.
ACCTGCCGCCCCGCCTGCCGAACGCCGTACCGATAGGTGCCCACACAGCACAAGGCGGCGGCCAGTGCCGAAGGCAGGCGCACACTCCACTCGGACAAGCTGCCCAGCACCGCCGTTGAAACCAGGCCGGCCCAATAGAAAAACGGCGGCTTGGACAAGTACAAGTCGCCGTTCATGTAAGGCAGCAGCCAGCTGCCTGCCTCGCGCATTTCGCGCACGGTAACGGCGCGGCGGGCCTCGTTGACACTGAGGAACGGCACGCTGCCCAGCCCCCAGAAAAACAGCAACGCCAGCGCAATGGCAACGAGCAACGTAATATTTCGGGTCGATAACGATCCGCGCATAACCTACTCCTTCAGGCTTTTACTTTTGGCGATCAACTGCAAGTTGCGAAAATAGACGATGGAGCCAAAGGCCTGGCCGGCGATGAACACCGGGTCCTCGCGATAAATGGCGTAGGCAAGCAGCAAGGTGCTGCCGACGATGCTCAGGTACCAGAAGCTCACGGGGATCACGCTGCGCTTCTTGTATTCGCTGTACAGCCACTGCAGGACAAACCGCCCGGTAAAGGCGATCTGGCCGGCAAAACCGACGATCAGCCACAAGGCTTCGCGGGAGAGATTCATCCTTCAATCTCCTGGGCAATGGTGTTCAGCCGTGTGCGCTTGATCAGCCACCAGACACCGAACAAATCGAGAATACCGACCAGGGCGCGGTCGAGGTTGCCGTATTTCGACACCCCGGCCGTGCGCGGCCGGTGATTGACCGGGTGCACGATCATGCGGCCGTTATGCCGCTGGATCAGCGCCGGAATGTAGCGATGCATGTGGTCGAAGTACGGCAGGCGCAAGAACGCCGCGCGCTCGATCAGCTTCAGGCCGCAACCGGTGTCCGGGGTGGCGTCCTTGAGCAGGCGGCAGCGCAGGTTGTTGGCGAACCGCGAGGCGTAGCGCTTGCTCGCCGTATCACGGCGATTGACCCGATGCCCGGCGACCAGTTGCACGTCGACCTGGCCCGGTTCGCCGCGCACCAGCGCCAGCATGCCGGGAATGTCCGCCGGGTCGTTCTGGCCGTCGCCATCGAGGGTCGCCAGCCATTGGCCGCGGGCCTCTCGTGCGGCGTGGTACAGCGAAGTGCTCTGCCCCAGCGAGCGCTCGTGATGCAGGATGCGCAGGGTGTTCAAGCCGTCGTGGCGGATCTGCCGCAACTCATGCAGGGTCGCGTCGGTGCTGCCATCGTCGACGACGATGATTTCATACGATTCAGCGGCCAATGCGACGCGAATTTCCTCAAGCAACGGCTTGAGGTTGTTCGCTTCGTTCTTGGCGGGAATCAGTACGGATACAAAAATGTCTTGGCTCATGGAGTCACTCTCGCCTTTATTGGATTTCTTTTATCAGAGGCGAATTTAGGTGTCGTACACCGGCCGACTCGATGCAGGGTTCAGCTATTTGGGGCGAAGACGCCAACAATATCCCGCCCTGTGGACGCACTCGCGCGCGACCCCGCATACGGTGCCCGGCCAATTGTAAAAATGGCGTTAATAATTCATACACTTTTTGTAATCATTCCCTTGATGACACAACGAATTCGGTTGCCATTGGCGCCGGCCCATCTAAAGTGCATCCACGCGAGTGAAAAACATGAATCGGGTAAGGATGCAGAACCATGAGCACTGAGCAAGAAACGACTTTAGACGAGCCGCGACTCGACAGTACGGAAATCCGCATTCTGGGCTCGTTGATCGAGAAACAGGCCACCAGCCCGGAAACCTATCCCCTGACCCTCAATGCCCTGGTGATTGCCTGCAACCAGAAAACCAGCCGCGAACCGGTGATGAACCTCACACCAGGCCAGGTCGGCCATAGCCTGCGCGTCCTCGAAGGACGCGGTTTCACCAGACTGGTGATGGGCAGCCGCGCCGATCGCTGGGAGCACCGGGTCGACAAGGCCCTGGAACTGGTGCCGGCGCAGGTCATCCTGACCGGGCTGATGTTCCTGCGCGGCCCGCAGACCGTCAATGAACTGCTGACCCGCAGCGGCCGCATGCATGAATTCGAAGATGCCGAACAGGTGGTGCATCAACTCGAACGCCTGATTGCCCGGGGCCTGGCCGTACTGATTCCGCGTCAGGCCGGCCAGCGCGAAGACCGTTATACTCACGCCCTGGGTGATCCGGCGGATATCGAGGCGATCATGGCGGCAAGGAACAACCCGGCCGAACGTGGCAGCAGCGGGGTTTCGGTTGAACGGATCGAAGAGCTGGAAGCGCGGATTGCCGCACTGGAAGAACGACTGGCCCGCCTCGAGTAAACGCAGCCCCCGCATTGATTGGTGTCCGGCACGAAACCGGCGATCACCCTCAACCCCCTGTAGGAGCTGGCTTGCCAGCGAAGGCGGCCTGTCAGGCAACATCGATGTTGGATGGGCCGCCCTCTTCGCTGGCAAGCCAGCTCCTACGGAGGCTACATCGCCTAGCTGCGGGCAAATGCCACGGCCTTGTGGAATTGCTCGTCCGTCGGCAGTACGCCGGTATAGAGCACAAATTGCTCCAGTGCCTGGATCGCGATCACTTCCAGGCCGGTGATGACCCGCTTGCCTGCGGCACGAGCACGCACGATCAACGGTGTTTCCGAGGGAATCGCCACCACATCGAAGACAGTTTCCGCTTTTTCGATCACGTCCGCCTCAAAGGCCAGTTGATCGGCCTCCGGCCCTCCCGCCATGCCGATCGGGGTGACGTTGACCAGCATCTGCGGGCGACGATTGCCCAGCTCTGCCTGCCACTCATACCCCAGCGACTGCGCCAGCGCCTGACCGGCGCGCTCGTTACGGGCCACGATCAGGCCGTTTTCATAGCCGCCATCGCGCAAGGCGCTCGCCACGGCCTTGGCCATGCCGCCGCTGCCGCGCAAGGCAAAGGTCGAGTCCTTGGGCACCTGGTGTTTTTCCAGCAACTGGGCCACGGCGATGTAGTCGGTGTTGTAGGCCTTGAGATGACCGTCGGTGTTGACGATGGTGTTGATCGATTGAATGGCGGCGGCCGAGGCGTCGAGCTCATCCACCAGGGCAATGCAGGCTTCCTTGAACGGCATCGACACGCCACAGCCCCGAATCCGCAGGGCGCGAATGCCGGCAACGGCACCCGGCAGGTCCTGACTGGCAAAGGCCTTGTAGTAAAAATTCAGGCCCAGCTGTTCATACAGATGATTATGAAAACGCAGACCAAAGTTCCCGGGGCGCGCTGAAAGGGACATGCACAGCTGGGTGTCTTTGTTGGGGTTCATCTGCATGGGAAAGCTCCTTCAAATGCACTTTTCGGATGGACGGGGATTAGCCCTCCATCGGGTTCTGATCGATCATATAAACTTGATTACACGGGCTTAAACAGGCCGGTAAAAAAGTCGGTACAGACCTTACACAAAATTTACTCAACGGCCGTGCTGTTTTTCAGAAATACGCTGTCTTAGAAGTATCCCCGCGACAATCCTTGAGTCTATTGCAGACACAAGCGCCGGGCTGAAGAACCGAGGAACTATCATGATCCGTAAAGTCCCCACAGTTGCCTTACTGATCGGCGCCCTCGCTATCGCAGGACAGGCGCAAGCCCATGGTGGAGGCAATTACTGGCAAGGCCCGGCGGTGTTTGGCGCGATCGTCGGTACTGCCATTGTCGGCTCGGCCCTGATCAACGCCAACCGCCCGGTCTATGTCGCACCGCAACCGGTCTACTATCAGCCCGCGCCGGTTTATTACGCACCACCGCCTCCGGTTTACTACCAGCCGGCCCCGGTCTACGTGCAACAACCGATCTACTACCGCCCGGCCCCGATGTACTACGGACCACCTCGTGGGTACTACGGCCCGCCACGCGGCCACTACGGCCATCACTACGGCCGCTGGTAACGGACTCATCAGGCCCCGCTGAAACAGCGGGGCTTTTTTATCCCTTTTGTCGGTGCAGGTCTGGATAAATCTCGCCAAGGTCGCTATCGGGACAATGCCCGTGGTGGAAACGGGCAAGATGGACTCGATCCGTTTTCTGCCATGCGGCATAAAACGGTCATATTTTTGTCATGACAGTTCCGCAAGCTCGGTGCTGTCCGTCGATAACAGGTTGATAACAACAAGGACGACCACATGCCAACGCAAAACCCGCACCGCATCGTCGGTCTGTGCACCTCCAGCAAGGTCTACAACGCACTGACCGAACTCAAGCACCTGGAAGGCCATCGCAGCGCCAAGTTTCTCTCGCTGCTGACGCAAAGCCTGGTGCGCAAGGGCCTGCTCAACGAGCAGGAAGTGGTTCATATGCTCGATCAGGTGGTCAGCTGACCGACCGACGGTCGTTTACCCCCGCCGGCATCAATGACCACTATCGAAAGCGTTGATTACCCCTCGAGGCACCCGGACCTTAAAGTAACTCCACAGATTGATGGAGGTACTTGTCATGTCCAAGGTTCAGATCATGTCCGTTATCGGTAGCGCCGTCCCCCCACAGCTCAGAGAGCTGGGCATGCTCGCCTGCTGGTATCTGGTGCAGGACGGCGTGCAGATCAGCGGCCCGCTCACTTCGCTGCCCGCCGCCCGGGAGCTGTCGCAACGCATTGGCACCGGCCAGTCCGGCAGGCTCAGCGCCTGAGGCAGCCGGATGAAAAAGCTGGCGATGACGTTTAGTTCGCCACGGTTCGCGCGAATGCCATCGGTTTGTTGATCTGGCATAGATCCAGGTCAATAAACCCTCGCCACAGGGCAGTTACCCTGTGCGGCTTTTGCGACCGACACCGTCATGAACCTCTGCGCACCAGAACTGCTCGCCCCCGCCGGCACCCTGAAAAACATGCGTTACGCTTTCGCCTACGGCGCCGATGCCGTGTATGCCGGCCAGCCGCGCTACAGCCTGCGGGTGCGCAATAACGAATTCGATCACGCCAACCTGGCTCTGGGCATTCGCGAAGCCCAGGCTCAGGGTAAGCGCTTCTACGTGGTGGTGAACATCGCGCCGCACAACGCCAAGCTCAAGACCTTTCTCAAGGACCTTGAGCCGGTGATCGCCATGGCCCCGGATGCACTGATCATGTCCGACCCCGGCCTGATCATGCTGGTGCGCCGGCATTACCCGCAGATGTCGATCCACCTTTCGGTGCAGGCCAATACGGTGAACTGGGCAAGTGTCGAGTTCTGGCAGCAGCAAGGCCTGAGCCGGATCATTCTGTCCCGGGAGCTGTCGCTGGAAGAAATCGCCGAGATCCGCGAGCAAGTGCCCGCCATGGAGCTGGAAGTGTTCGTGCACGGCGCGCTGTGCATGGCCTATTCCGGGCGCTGCCTGCTGTCGGGCTACATGAACAGGCGCGATGCCAATCAGGGCAGTTGCACCAATGCCTGTCGCTGGAAATATTCAGCGCAACCGGCCACCGAAAACCAGCTCGGCGAGATCGTCCAGACATTCGATCCCCAACCGACCCTGGGCATCGGCACGCCTACCGACCAGGTGTTCCTGTTGCAGGAAGCCAATCGTCCCGGCGAACAGATGCCCGCCTTCGAAGACGAGCACGGCACTTACATCATGAACGCCAAGGACCTGCGCGCCGTGCAGCACGTCGAACGCCTGACGCACATGGGCGTGCACTCCCTGAAAATCGAAGGCCGGACCAAATCGCACTTTTATTGTGCGCGCACCACCCAGGTCTATCGCCGTGCCATCGACGACGCAGTGGCGGGCCGGGACTTCGACCGCGGCCTGATGACCGACCTGGAATCCCTCGCCCAGCGCGGCTACACCGAAGGTTTTCTACGCCGGCATGTACATGACGAGTACCAGAACTACCAGAACGGCAGCTCGGTGTCGGAGCGTCAGCAGTTTGTCGGTGAGCTGACCGGGCAGCGGCGGGACCGCCTGGCCGAGGTCAAGGTGAAGAACCGCTTCGGCCTGGGCGACCACATGGAACTGATGACGCCCAAGGGCAACTTCCACTTCGATCTGCATCAGTTGCAAAACGCCAAGGGTGAAGCGATCGAGGTTGCACCGGGCGATGGGCATACGGTGTATTTGCCGATACCGGATGCGGTGGATCTGGAGTTTGGGTTGTTGATGCGGGATGTGGGTGTGAACTGATCTTCAAATACACACATAACCCTGTAGGAGCGAGCTTGCTCGCGATTGCGGTTTGCCAGTTAACATTGCTGTGACTGATCGATCGCTATCGCGAACAAGCTCGCTCCCACAAGGGGCCGAGCCACTTTGCAGAATCTCATGCACAAGGACTCAACATGCTTGCCCTGCCATGGATCAACCTGGCCCTCCTCTCCCTCGGCTACGGCCTCGCTTTTATCTACGGCCAACTCGGCTGGCTGGCCGCGATCTCCGTCGGGTTGTTGCTGTTCGCCGGTTTCGTAGTCCGCCAGCAAAAACTCCCCATCGCCCGCTATCTCGGCCACGGCTTGTTCATCTTCATGGCCCTGGCGCTGGCAATGCATTGGCTCCCCGGTTTCTACAATGGTCGCGGCATCGATCCTCAGCGACTCACCGACGATGGCGTGCCATTTTCCATGTACCTGAATCAGGACAAACCCCTGATTGGCTTCTGGCTATTACTGGTCTGCCCGTGGATTGTCGGCCGGCGTTCGTTGCGCCCTTCCATCTATGCCACCGCTATCGCGCTGCCCCTGAGCGCCGTGCTGGCCCTGGGTGGCGCGCTCTTGCTGGGTGTCATCAGTTGGGCACCGAAATGGCCGGACCACGCATGGCTGTGGGTGCTTAATAATCTGCTGCTGGTGACGCTGGTGGAGGAAGCGCTGTTTCGCGGCTACATCCAGGGCGGTCTGAGCCGGTGCTTCAAAGACCTGCCCTACGGCGAAAACCTGGCCCTTCTACTGGCATCGCTATTGTTCGGCCTGGCGCATGTGGGCGCAGGCTGGCAGTGGGTGTTGCTGGCGAGCCTGGCGGGGGTCGGTTATGGCCTGGCCTACCGTTTCGGCGGGTTGGGTGCAGCCATTGCCACCCACTTCGGTTTGAATCTGCTGCACTTCGGATTGTTCACTTATCCAATGCTGGCCGGGTAGCTGAGCACCGATTGAAAACACCAACCGGACCAGTTGCCATCAACTGCTTCGGACGCTGATTTTCGCATCTCCAATCGCCCTTCCGATAACTGCGCGTCGACGTTATAAATCATTCAAATGCCGACGCGATTCTGACACCACCATTGACAAAACCCAATAAACACTGAACAAAATCGGTTTTTTTGCGCCTGAGCAGCCCGTGCTTACAGTTATTTTTCGTCAGGTACTACCAGGGAACCAATCGCCTTGACTACTGTCTTGCGCTGCGTTTAACCTCCCGCCCCACGAATGGAAGCGAACCGTTCTACACGACGGCGTCCTCTGAAAATGAATTCTAACAACGCGTTTAGCGCGCCGTTGTGCCGTGCGGTAAATCATGCTGAAGCCTCGCTCTCCCCTCCAAATCAAAAAATCCGTCATTTTTGCCCTGGTGCTGCGTGAAGCGCGTTCGCGTTTTGGCGACCGGCGCATGGGGGCGAGCTGGACACTGATCGAGCCGATCGTCCACCTGTTGATTCTGAGCGTAGCGTTCACCCTGATTCGCGGCAGCACCGTCGCCGGCATCGATTTCCCGGTGTTCGTCCTGGTCGGACTTGCACCGTTCCTGCTGTTTCGCAACACCGCTTTGCGCTTGATGAACAGCCCCAAGGAAAACCGCTCACTGTTTGCCTACAAACAGATCAAGCCGCTGGACACCTACATCGCCCGGGTTCTGGTGGAGTTCAGCATTTCCGCGAGCGCATACGCCATCCTGGTCTTCGGCTTTGCATGGTACGGCTTCGACATGTCCATCAAATCCCCCATCGAGTGGATGCTGACCATCCTTCTGGGCGTCCTGTTCTCCTTTGGCCTGGGCATGTTGCTGTCGCTGATTGCCCACGCCATGCCTAGCAGCACCCTCTTTCTGCGGATGATGTTCTTCCCGCTGTACTTCCTCTCGGGCGTGCTGATTCCCGCCGCCTACCTGCCTCACGCCATGCTGCCACTGCTGCTGCTCAATCCATTCCTGCACCTGCTGGAACTGATCCGCGCCGAAATCTTCCCGCACTACGTTCCGGTCGATGGTGTGTCGGCGCACTACGTCATCGCGTTCACCCTGGTCTTGCTGTTCGTCTCCCTCGGCACTTACCGGGTTCGTCGACTGCATTTGATCTCCACCAAGAACGGCTAACCGCAGGCTTCCCGTGTTCGAGCTCAGAAATATCACCAAGTCTTACCTGACCCCCAAAGGTCGCCGGCACGTGTTCCGCGACCTGTCACTGCAGATTCCGCCGGGCAAAAACATCGGCCTGATCGGTCGTAACGGCTCGGGTAAATCGACCCTGATGCGTCTGTTGGGCGGTGCCGACGTACCGGACTCCGGCACGGTGGTCACCAACAAGAGCATTTCCTGGCCGGTGGGTTTGTCCGGAGGTCTGCACGGCACCATGACCGGGCGCGAAAACATCAAGTTCGTCAGCCGGGTATACGGCGCGGAAGGCGACGCCATGCGCCAGAAAGTCAGCTATGTCGAAGACTTCGCGGAAATCGGCAGCTGGATCGACGAGCCGGTCAAGACCTACTCCTCCGGCATGCGCTCGCGCCTGGCCTTCGGCCTGAGCATGGCCTTCGACTTCGACTATTACCTGATCGACGAAGTGATGTCGGTAGGTGACGCGCACTTCAAGCGCAAGTGCGCGGACGTGTTCGAAACTCGCCTGCAGAAATCCAAGGTGGTGCTGGTATCCCACAGCATGCCCGAAATCAAAAAGCTCTGTGACGTCGTGCTGCTGGTGCGCGATGGCGGGGTGCAGATCTATGACGATGTCGATGAAGGCATCAAGGCCTACAACACCTGATCGCCTGACCGTGGCGTGACAGTTTCATTTCAAGGATGCGTGAGCATATGAGCAGTACGGGTAAATTCAAGGGCTGGCGCCTGACACTGGGGCTGATCGTGCTGCCAATGGTACTGGCCGCCGTTTACTACAGCTTTTTCGCCGTGGATCGCTATGTCAGCTCCGCGCAAGTGGTTGTACGCCAGGACGGCAACAACCCGGCGGCGCAAATGCCTGGCCTGAGCATGCTGCTCAGCGGTGCCAACCCGGCTTCCCGCGAAGAAACCCTTTACCTGCGCGAATACATTGTGTCGATGGACATGATGCAACTGCTGGAAGATCGCCTGCACTGGGTCGAGCAATACAGCAAGCAACGCAGCGACCCGTTCTTCTGGCTGGCCACCGACACCGAACGCGAAGACCTGCTCGAGTACTACCAGCGCATGGTCTCGGCTCATTACGACGAAACCACCGGCCTGCTGAAAGTTGAAGTGCAAGCCTTCAGCCCGGAACTGGCCGAGCAAATGGTCAAGACCATTCTGGAAGCCAGCGAACACTTCGTGAACGAAGTCTCCCACAGCATTGCGCGCGAGCAGATGCGCTTCGCCCAGGGCGAGCTGGAAGGCGCGAAAAAGAACTACACCAAGCGCAAGGAAGAGTTGCTGCGCTTCCAGAACGTAAACAAGGTACTGGACGGTAAAAGCTCGGCTCAAGGCCGTGCAAGCATCATCGACACCCTCGAAGGCGAGCACTCCAAAGAGCGCGCAGTACTCACGCAAATGAGCTACAAGCTTCGCCCGGATTCACCTCAGGTCGCGCAGCAACAGCAACGCGTCAACGCCATTCGCGAACAGCTGAATGCCGAAAAACGCCTGTTGGTATCTGCGCCGGATGGTGATCAGCTCAACGTGGTGGCTTCGCGCTTCCAGCAATTGACTCTGGACGCCGGCATCGCCGAAGAGACCTACAAGACCGCCGTTGCCGCGCTGGACAACGCCCGTATCGAAGCCAGCAAGAAGATTCGCACCCTGGTCACCGTGGTCAGCCCGAACACCCCGCAAATGGCCCTGTATCCGGAGCGCTGGTACAACCTGGCAACCATCTTCCTGGCCCTGCTTCTGCTCTACGGCATTACCCGCTTCCTAATTGCATCGATCGAGGATCATCGTGATTAAATCCATTTCCGGCCTGCCCCTTCGCCCCCTGAACTTGAACATGCGAAACAGCGCTGTTGCGGGTTTGATGTTCGTGACTTTGACGTTGGCAGGGTGCAGCGGCACCCTGTCCGGTGCTGGCCCGTACAAGGGCGACATCGAAAACAAAAGCCAAAACGCTGCTTATAATCTGGTGGACATAAACGCCAACACCATAGCCCCATACATGCGCGGCACCGTGCGGCCAGTGCAGTCGACTATTGCCAAACCGGTTGCCACCTCGGCCAAGCTAATGTCAGGTGACACCCTTAGCGTGCTGATCACCGACAATGCACCGGAAGGCTCGGCCGTGTTTGCGCCTCTGTCCACGGGGGGTACCCAACTCAAGACCCGTATTGACGACCAGGGGATGATCTCCCTGCCCTACGTCGGCCGTCAGTTTGTTGCCGGCATGAGCCTCAACCAGGTTGAGGACATGATCCGCAAACAACTGAAAGGCGTAACTACTGATGTGCAAACACACGTCGAACTGGTTGGCGATCTGTCGGGTTCGGTACTGGTAGCCGGCGCGGTCAAATCCCCCGGCCGCTTTAGCACCCTGCAAGGCCCGCTGACCTTGCTTGATGCCGTCAATCAGGCCGGCGGCCCCGTGCTGGAACCGCATCTGGTGAACGTCACGGTGCGCACCGGCAACCAGGTTCAGCAGTTCAACTATGAAGACGTTCTGGCCGGCAACAATATGGTGCTGCATCCCAACTCAGAAGTGGTGCTAGACCGTGCTCGCCAACGTTTTGTTGCCATGGGCGCCGTCGGCGAACCAGGCCTGAAAGACTTGCCAGCACAGAACACCAGCTTATTGGATGCACTGGGCAGCGTCGGCGGCTTGCGAGAAGCCAATGCCAATCCGGAAGGTGTATTTGTATTCCGCATGGGTGAAGGGGCAAACCCGAAACCAACAGTTCTGCGCTTGGACATGCGTGATCCGGCAGCGATGTTTTTTGCCCGTCAAATCATGATCAAGCCGGATGACACCATCTACGTGACCAATGCTGCAGTCTACGAGTGGCAAAAGGTTATTTCGCCAATCGTACAGACTATGTTGTTAGGTAATGCCACGGGGGCTTACAAGTAAGCACTTGAACCAGGGGCAAGGGATCGCACCTTCTTCTGCCGGCCAATGTTGTTAATACCCCCCGATACTAACAACGAAATCGTAAAGCATATTGCACAAGCCACCCCCTATACATCGAGCGTCACTTAACCTGCGTACGCTCGACACTACCATGTCTACGGACAGACACTCTTCCAGGATGAAAGATGCGCTTCCAGAAAGCATTATTTATGTCAAACTTTGGTGTCGACATGGGTTTGCCCGAGTTCCGAGTTGGCTCGTATGCGACCTATCTTTTGCCATTCAGCAAGGTTTTTGAGAAAGCCACTGGAGGCGAAAGCAAATTTCTATTGGGTTCTCATACCCTTGACCTTCTTAACCGAAAAAGCAAGGTTACCGAAATCAATGCAAAAAATAGCTTTGTTGTAAAGGGAACCGAATATGCCAATCTTTTTGGATTGGGGGATGACTTTCTCCTTGAGAGCTATAACGACAACTTTGAAGAAAAAGAAGAACGATATACAACCTACTTTAAAGGCTTGTTCGGTAACTGGCAACCAGATGTAATTTTTTGCTGGGAGTTCCCAACAACCTTCTTTAGAAGATTATTCCCGCAGGCATTGGTACTGGATATCATGCCAGGGGCATACATGCGACCACCCTACCCGAAAACCATCAGCGTAGATCCAGTCGGCCTGTATGCAAATTCCTTCCTCCAGAACTATGATGAATCCCAGGACTTTAGCGTACTCGATGACACTAACGAATTCCTGAAAATCCGCGATCTGTACAGCCATTATTTCAATCATGACACAGACGTCAAAGATGTAATTCTGGACCTGGTTGATCCAAACCGAAAATTTGATAAGTACTGGTTAGTACCAATGCAAATCTCGGGCTATTTTGGATTTTATGAAAACTGCAAATATAAAGATCAATTCGAGTTCCTGACTGACGTACTGGAAAAAGCGCCGAAAAATGTTGGAGTAATTGCTACCCAATACATCGGCAGCCTAGTATCTGAAAAAACACTAAACAATCGCAACCTTGGATACATTCGCGGTCTGTACCAAAACTTTTTGTACAGCACTGAGTTTGAAAAGCTAGACAATATCTCCCAGTACATCGCACCATGGGCTGATAGCGTAATAACCGTTTCCAGCACACTTGGATTCCAAGCACTGCTACACGGTAAAAAATTAATATCTCCGTCAACATCGCATCTATCTTATATCTCTTCAGATTATGAAGAAAGTTCGCGCAAGCCAAACGAAAACCTCATCGCCTCACTGTTTTGCCGTCAGAATATACTCGTCGAAAAGATTTTGAATGACACCGGCTACTTCAAATCCATCCTGACAGGTTTGGATGGGCGGAAAAGTGATTCCGCAATAGATGTATTGTCCGCCCTTCCAAAGCCGACGAATCTTTACAAAGACTACCTGTCGCTTTCTCCATTCAGTGGCGCGGACAACCAGATCAAAAAAATGGGTGGAATTGTAAGCAGCAAGAAAAATTCGCTACGCAGTTTGCTTGATCGCATCGAAAAACACGAAATCGTATCGTTTGACATCTTCGACACCCTTCTCAGAAGAACCGTATTCAAACCCGAAGACGTATTTGTGTTAATCCAGAAAAAACTGGAAACAGAACACAAAGACTTGCTACCACCTGTCTTTGTTAAACGATTCCCTGAACTTAGAATCGGATTTGAACGCCAGCTTCGTAAAGAATATGACCAACTGCACAACACTACAGATGTGTACGCAGAAAAAAACGAAGAGTTCTATACCGCCGAAGTATATCAGCGCATGCTGTCATCTTTTGGGCTAAGTGCCGAACTGTCTCAGCAATTACTTGAAATTGAGCAAGAGACCGAGCACTCAGTTCTTGAGGCACGCTCGCTTGGTAAGGCATTGTATGATTTTGCCATTGCCAAAGAAAAACGTGTACTGCTCATTTCCGACTTCACCCACAATGAACTATTTGTGAGTAAAGCACTTCAGCAGTGTGGGTATACAGGATACGAAAAGTTATATGTATCTTCTGAAGTAGGTTTGAAAAAGCACTCTGGCAACCTATTTAAGCACGTCATCGAAGATCTTGAAATCAAGCCAGAATCAATTATTCACATTGGTGATAACTCTACTGGTGATTTCCTACGCGCCATAAACAACTCAATATTCCCGACAAAAATACTTGCAACCAGAGAACGCGTAAATCACGTTTTCAAAAATCGCGGCCTGGATCTCGCCGTATTCGATCAAAGCTTTTATTTGCGCACAGTAGCCAACCTGTACGCAGAAGAATACTATGATGCTCTGTTGGTAGCAGGCGACAAACCTGTAGAAAGCGCAAAAGAGAGACGCGATCTCTTCTCCACCCCAAGTGAATTTGGTTTCTTGGCATTAGCCCCGGTTATCTATGAGTTCACTAAGTGGATACTGGATAACGCAATAAAGCAAAACTGTAAAAAAGTGCTGTTTTTTGCCCGCGACTGCTTCCTGCCTTACGAAATTTCCAAAAAACTTGTTGAAAGCATTGAGAAATATCGTGACCTCCAACCCATCTATCTTGCTGTGTCCAGAAAAGCACTAACATGCCTAAACCTGCATCAACCCGATGATTGCTTCAAAGTCCGTCTGGATGACTTCTCCCGTCATAAGACACTGGCCGAGCTATTAGATAGCAGATTTAAAATCGACCCGACCCGAGTAAGTGATTTGCACCTCAACAAGTGGAATATTGATAGCGTTCAAACGCTGGTCAAAGACACTACTCTGGGGGCGATCTACGGGCTAGTACATGAATACCTCAAAGACGACTGGCAGGCATGGAACGACGTTAATGGTGTATCCAAAGTAGCCTTCAGAACGTATCTCGAAGAAAATGGCGCGCATGAATCAGATGATGTGGTAGCTGTAGACTTCGGATACAAAGGTTCGGCTCATTCTGTGGTATCCGAGTATTTCTCAAAGAAATTCATCCCTCTATTCTTCATGACATACAATGGAGAGATGGGTAATGATCCGTACCCAGAAGCGAAAGCATATCTCTTCAACAACATGAACGTCAGACATAAAGCATGCACACCGCTTATTTCTCACAATTTGATTATTGAGACATTAATAAACGAACCTTTGGGCAGCCTCAGCGCTTATACTTTGATTGACGGAAAAGTCCAGCTTGAGCGCGAAGAGTTCGAAAGCGACGCACACACAATAAAAATCCGAGCCATACACAATGGCGTGCTTAACTTTAGTGACCTATGGATTCAAAAAATAGAAAAGCTCAATGCACCCATTCAACTAGAAAGCAACTCCGCCACTTACTTGCTTACCACATTCCTCTCGCGCCCAGGAAATATTGACCTTGAAATTCTAAGAGGTCTCGTTTTTGACAATGCATTCGCAGGCGCAGACAACACTTACATTCTTTCCCCACGCGGGGCAAACGACAACGACATCTGGAAAGAAGGCTTGGCGCTTGTTAAGAGAAATGCAAAACCGGTAAGTGCCGCTTCTACAGCAGCGACTAATGTCAAAAACATCACAACGGCAATAGTTAAAGCAACTGCTCCGATTGTTAAAGCAGCTTCGCCCGCAGACAATTCAAAAAACAATAATAGGCCAACCATCGCGCAATCTAAGCGAATGAAAGAGTTGAGCCATATCGATGAAAAAAGCTATAAGTCAGTAAAGTCTTTGCATCGAACACAATTTCTGCATGCGCTTTCCTCGATCGCGTACCCAGACAAACAATGCATTATCGACAACTCTTTAATCAACCTGGTCCCATCGAAAGGCAAAAACTATGTTGCCATCAAATTTCTGAAAGAGAACGGTGGTATCTGGAGCTCAAAACTATCGCTAAAAGACAAACTCTATCTATCAGCCTCTAATTTCAAAGGGAAATAGTGAACACGGCATGCGCAGTGAAAACTGCGCACACCTCCATCATATATACTATTTATAATACCCATAAAATGGCGCGCCAAACCACCTTGGTGATAACCCTGGCCAAGACTGGCAAAAAAAATCAGGCTAAGACCAGTTTTGACAGGTGCAATACTTTCAAATGCTACACGTACTGGATCCAATTTTTGGCAAGAAATAGGATCAGTTCTCGCCTGCCCTCACCTCCCTCGCATACCTGAACGTCTCCTCAGTTTTTCAGGACATCGAACTGATTGCTCGCCTAGGCGCTGTCTCGGCTACTTTCAGTAATTTATGCTTTCAGACGAAGATGTGATGCCGTTTATTGAGGCAGCAGACAACATTCGCGTACGATGTCAGCTATTTAGGTTTCCCGGACGCTGCCGATACAGCCTTTTAGGAACCAGTTTTGGGCTGGCATGCATGGACTGCTCTGAAAGAGAGTCATACTTCATGACCACGATCAATAATAATTTTTATAGCTTTTCGAGGACGGTAATGCAGGATCAATTTAAAGCAAAGTTTTCAGGCCAAAGTAAGGTTGTATATGAAAAGCCCTGCATTGCGAATCAAGCAACAACCATAATCGGACTTTGTGAATTTGGTGCATACAGCTACTTTGGGGACGGCAGCTTGATTGGATCTTGCAAAATCGGGAGATTTTGCTCTATCGCACCAGGAGTAAAAATTGCGCTCGGGGAGCACCCTTTAAGTAACATTTCTACTCACCCTTTATTCTTTGCATCCAAGAATGGCTTTCAGGTCCCAGATGGAATTGGCACACCGAGAGACCTCAGAGAGAAAAAATACAGTGCAGCCGTAATTGGAAACGACGTTTGGATTGGTGCCAACGCTGTGATTTGTCGGGGGGTGACAATTGGGAATGGTGCTGTTGTTGCCGCTGGAGCAGTCGTAACTGGAGATGTTGAACCTTACTCTATAGTTGGCGGCCTTCCAGCAAGACACCTAAAATACAGATTTGACGAAGAAACTATAAATATTTTACAAAAAAGCGAATGGTGGAACTATAAAGTTGAAAATTTTGTAGGACTTCCAGCATCAAACCCTAAACTTTTTGCAGAACAACTTTCCTTGATTGGAGAAAAAGCAAATTACGTTGTTATATCCGAGAGCGGCAGAGACGGAAAAACCGTATTGTCACCGGATATAAAAACACCTCCCGAAAAAAACACAAATTAATTCCAGATACTACATATCTACGCTTTCCAATTTTCAAGCCCGCCATACGCGGGCTTTTTTATGAACAAAGAGAAGCCAATATTCAAACAAGAAAAACCGCAAGCACACCAACACCAAAGTGTGGCAGCAACACACATTCCGAAAGATGACGCCAAGGCGTCATCGCCACCATGCTTACACATTAAGTTTATACAGAACGCAGACTCAGGCCTGGCTCTGATGATCCCACGTCGTGAGAATGCTCAGTAATCAGTCGAAAATTTCCACCACACCCACTACAGCGTTATCGCTATTGGTAACCGCTAGGGCACGGATCTTGTTATCGAGCATGTACGCTTCTGCTTCCGACAACTGTGCATCATCCTTGATGGTACGCGGGTTGGCGGTCATGAAGCTGGCGACGCTTTCACGCACTACCCCTTCATTTTCCAGCAGCGCACGGCGTAGGTCACCATCAGTGACGATACCGACCAAAGCGCCCTTATCCATGACCACGGTCAGACCCAAGCGGCTTTGGGTCATCACCAGTAGACAGTCGTGGAAGCTGGTGCCCGGCGTGACGATTGGTGCCGGCGAGTGCATAACGTCGCTGACGCGGGTCAGCAGCTTGCGCCCCAGGCTGCCACCCGGGTGGTAACGGGCGAAGTCCATCGGCTTGAATTGAATGGCTTCAATCAAGGCCACAGCCAAGGCATCACCCATTGCCATGGTTGCAAGGGTGGAGGTGGTCGGTGCCAGGTTGTTCGGACAAACCTCGCGCTCGACAGAGATGTCCAGCCAGATATCCGCGTGGCTGGCCAGGGTCGACTTACCGTTGCCAGTCATGGCGATGATCTTGTTATCGAAGGACTTTAGGCTCGGGATAAGCTTGATGACTTCTTCGGTTTCGCCGCTGTAGGAAATCAGAATCAACACGTCGATCGGCTTGAGCATGCCCAAGTCACCATGGAAGGCTTCGGCCGGGTGCAGGAAGAAACTCGGGGTGCCGGTGGAGGCGAAGGTCGCGACCATCTTTTGCCCGATCAAACCGGACTTGCCCATACCGCACACGACGGTGCGGCCTTTGCAACCGAGGATCAATTCAACGGCCCGCTGAAATTCGCCGTCCAGGCGTTCTGCCAGTTGGCTGATGGCTTGCGCCTGGGCGCTGAGCGCTTCTTTGGCAATTGGAAGGTGATTCATGGGAAATCGATCGATCCTTGATTTAAGTGGCGCGTATGTTAACGACTCAATAGCCTGACGGAAACTAACGTTATATCAACCCAGGGAAAATAGTCACTTTTCTGTGTCGCCGAGAGCTCGAACATGGCAGTTGCCGGTTGGAGATTTTTGATGTCGCCCCATTTTGATCGACTGTTACAGAAGGTACGCAAGGACTCCTCGCCTTTCAGGTGCCAATAGTCATACCGCACGACTCAACGCCGGCAGTGCCCCTCCTCTGAGCAACACCCAATGTTTGTAGGTCATTTCCCACTTTTTATCGTTATAAATTGTCGACTTTGTATTATCATCCGCCCCACTTATGAAAGAGCGTTGCCTGAGACGCTTTGGATTTTTTGCGCGTCTCGCAAGCGAGTGCGTCACCTAGGGATACCTGCTGTTTTTCATGGACAAAAACCTCCTGAATCGGCCGTGCTTGCTGGTGCTGTCTAAAGGCGCCCAGCAAGTTGCCACGCTCCCCGCCCTGTTGCCCGACTATCGATTACTGCCTGGTTCGACTCGTGACGTCGCTCAGGCCGATGTGTTGCTGGCGTGGGGTCGCAAGCCAAGCGCCCTGTTTGCCCAACGGGAAGCACAAAAAGCCGGTCTGCCTGTGCTGTCGGTAGAGGATGGTTTTTTGCGTTCGGTGGGCCTTGGTGCGGATGAGCCGCCGCTGTCGCTGATCGTCGATGACCTGGGCATTTATTACGATGCCGATAATCCGTCGCGCCTGGAAGTATTGATCCCGACATCCTTGGGTGAGTCTCAGACTCTCCGCGCCCGGGCCTTGCAGGCGAGCTGGCGGGAAGAGCGCGTTTCCAAGTACAACAGCGCCCGCATCGAACAATGCCATTTACCGCAACCTTGCGTTTTGGTCGCTGACCAGACCAAGGGCGATGCCTCACTTCAGGGCGCCGGCGAGGCTGATTTTGAGCGCATGCTCCAGGCTGCACTCGATGAGCATCCTCAGTGCATTGTCGTGGTGAAGATCCACCCGGATGTCGTGGCAGGCCGCAAGCAAGGCCACTTTGATCTTGAAGCGCTGAGCAATCGGCCGCGCGTCCATGTGATCAGCCGTAATGTTCATCCTGCCGAGTTACTGAGCGAAGTTCAGGCGGTGTATGTGATGACCTCGCAACTGGGCTTCGACGCGCTGTTGTCGGACGTGCCGGTGCACACTTTCGGCATGCCGTTTTATGCCGGCTGGGGTTTGACCGTGGATGCCCTGCCCGCTCCCGAGCGGCGCCAGCCGGTCAGTCTTGAGCAATTGGTGCATGCGGCGCTGGTGGAGTACCCGCGTTATGTCGACCCGGAGACGGGCGCGCCGTGCCAACCCGAGACTGTGCTGGCATGGCTGGGGTTGCAGCGACGGATGCGCAGTCGCTTGCCGCAGGACTTGCAGATGGTTGGTTTCAGCAAGTGGAAACGGCCGTTGGTGCTGGACTTTTTCAATGGTTCATCCACCCGGTTTGCCGCGCCTTCCAGACGTTCGAAGCCCCCTGCAATGGTGGTCAGCTGGGGTTGCCAGCACGACTCGGCACTGGCGCAACAGCACCACACCAACCACCTGGGCCGCGTCGAAGACGGCTTCCTCCGTTCAGTCGGCCTGGGCGCGAAGAAAACCCGGCCACTGTCCTGGGTGTTCGACGACCTGGGCATCTACTACGACGCCACTCGCCCTTCGCGTCTGGAGCAGCTCTTGCAGAACGAGTCGTGCCCGCCTGAGTTGTTGCGGCGGGCGGCGGCGCTGCGCGAAGCGATCTGCGCCGCCGGAGTGACCAAATACAACTTGCCCGGTGCCACGTGGAAACGTCCGCCGGGTGTCGAGCAGGTGATTCTGGTGCCGGGACAAGTGGAGTCCGACGCCTCGATCCGTTACGGCGCGCACCGCATCCGGCGCAATCTTGATTTGCTCAAGGCAGTGCGCGCCCGCCACCCGATGGCATGGCTGTTGTACAAGCCGCACCCTGAAGTGCTGGCCGGCACACGCGAGGCTGGCGAGGACGAAGAACACACCAGTCAATGGTGCAACCAGGTGGTGGGCGATGTGCCCTTCCACGAGCTGTTGTCCGAGGTCGATGAGGTGCATGTGCTGACCTCGCAATCGGGCTTCGAAGCCTTGTTGCGTGGCGTGCCGGTGACCACTTACGGCCAGCCGTTTTATGCCGGCTGGGGCTTGACCCACGATCAGGACCTCAGCCCGCAGGTCCAGGCGCGTCGCACCCGGCGCCTGAGCCTGGACGAACTGGTGGCCACGACCCTGATTCGCTACCCGACGTATGTCAGCCGCATTACCCGAAGATTCACCACCCCCGAACGTACGTTAATCGAGATTCAGAACTGGGATGAAGTACCTGCGCAAGGAAGAACTCCAACATGGCGAGAGATGATTCAGCGTTTGCTCCTTACTGTCTTGAGACCGTCGCCAAGGAAATTTTAGTTCCCATGCAACGCTCCAGACGCCTGGTATCGGTGAAACCACGCAACTCGTTCCTGTTTTTGCAGGGCGTCAGTTCACCGTTTTTTGCACGTCTGGTGCGAGCGCTGCGGGCCGAGGGACAACGGGTCAAGTCCATCAACTTCAATATGGGCGACACCCTGTACGGCAGCGGCACGCGCGTGTTTTGTTCGGCGCGCCCCGAGCAGTTGAAAGACTTCTACAGCCAGTGTTTCAGCGCCGACCAGATTACCGATGTGGTGCTCTTCGGTGACTGCCGCCCCGTGCATCAACCGGCGGTGGAGCTGGCCAAGTCTCTGGGGATTCGCGTACACGTGTTCGAAGAGGGTTACTTCCGCCCGTACTGGATCACCCTTGAGCGCAATGGCGTGAACAATCACTCGCTACTGCCCCGCGATCCGCAGTGGTATCGGGAAGTGGGCAAGTACATCCCGCGCTATCACAACGGCAATTCATTCCGCCTGTCCTTTGCCTCCAGGGCCTTCCATGATGTGATGTATCACGTCGGCGGCGCACTGAACAAAGTGGTGTTCCCCCACTATAAAACCCACGCCCCGTTCAACGCGGCCGTGGAGTATGCCGGCTACATTCGCCAGGGCCTGCGCCTGGTCAGTGCCAGGGGCCGTGACTCCGAGGTCATCAGTGAAGTGGCGCGCAACCGTCACCGAACCTTCCTGTTGCCGCTGCAACTCGACAGTGATGCGCAGATCCGCGACCACTCGCCCTTCAAGCATATGAAGGATGTGTTGAAACACGTATTGGGCTCGTTTGCCCGCCATGCCGGCAGCGATGCGCGGCTGGTGGTCAAGAACCATCCGCTGACACCAGGCATCGTCAACTACCACCGCATCACCCGCCGGATTGCCGACAAATTCGGCATTGCCGACCGCGTGGACTTCCTCGAAAGCGGCCACATGCCGACACTGCTGTCGCATGTCGCCGGCGTGGTCACGGTCAATAGCACCGTGGGCGGTTCGTCACTGATGCACAACGTGCCGACCATTGCCCTCAGCGACCCGATCTACAACCTCAAGGGCCTGACCCACCAAGGCGGTCTCGATGATTTCTGGGACAACCCGGAGCCTCCCGACTCCACCCTGTTTCAGCGCTTTCGCAGCACGGTCATTCACACCACGCAAGTCAACGGCGGCTTTTACACCCGCTGCGGCATCGACATGGCGGTGAACAATTCCCTGGAAGTGCTGATGGCCAAAACCTCGAAAATCGAACAGTACCTATGACGTCACGACAGTCTCCACGCTGCATTCTCATCACCGGTGCCACAGGCGGCATTGGTGGCGCGCTGGCACCCGCCTACGCGAAACCGGGGGTTACGCTGATCCTGCAGGGCCGACGCCTGGACCGCCTGGAGGAAATGGCCGCCCAGTGCCGCGCCGCCGGCGCCCGCGTACTGCTGCAACCGCTGGATGTTCAGGATCTGCAGGCCTTGCGCAGCTGGATCGGCGAGATCAGTGTCACCGAGCAGCCGGACCTGATCATTGTCGGTGCCGGGGTCAATACGTCCACCGGCGACAACGGCGAAGGCGAAGTCTGGGAGCTGTCCCAGGCGCTGATCGAAATCAACGTGCTGGCAGCCCTTGCCACGGTGCAGGCCGCATTGCCGGCCATGCGTGCCCGCAAGTCCGGGCAGATCGCCCTGTTCAGCTCGCTGGCCGGTTGGCGCGGACTGCCGGCCACACCGAGTTACAGCGCCAGCAAGGCCGCGATCAAGGCTTATGGCGAAGCCATGCGCGACCTGGTGGCAACCGATGGTGTGAAGATCAACGTGATCATGCCGGGCTACGTCGAATCGAAAATGTGCTTTGAAATGCCCGGGCCAAAACCGCTGCTCTGGACCCCGGACAAGGCTGCGCGACGGATTCAGCGCGGGCTGGCGGCGAACCAGGCGCGCATCAGCTTTCCGTTCCCGCTGAACCTTGGGTGCTGGGCTCTGGGGGTCATCCCGCCACGACTGTCGTCGATCATTTTGCGGTGGCTGGATTACGGTGCCTGATTTTTTGAATAACGTTTTTTGCTCGGTTGTAGTGCCTGGTTTTCTCCTGTCTTGCGCAATCGAAATGCTCCTGGTGCCGCGTACCGGCTGGTCCCGTCCGCTTCGCAGCTGGCTGTTGCATGGCGGTGCCTGGGCATTCGCCGTTGGCTTGCTGTACCTGATCAGCGGTCGCGCGTATTTCAGTGCGGTCAACGTGCTGGCGCTGTGGCTGCTGATCGTGCTGGTGAGCAACGCCAAATACCATTCGCTGCGCGAGCCATTTGTCTGCGCCGATTTCGAATACTTCAGCGACGCCATCCGCTTTCCACGCCTGTACTTGCCATTCTTCGGCATTGGCAAAGCCATCGGCCTGGCCCTTCTGTTTATCGCCTACCTGGCGTGCGGGTTGTATTTCGAACCGGTGGGCAGCAATGCTCGCGTCGTGGCTACGGGCACGCTGCTGGGCGGTTTAGTGCTGTTGATGCTCGGCGGCTTGAAGCCACTGCGCCCGACGTTCGACGCCAGCCTCGACCTCGGTCGCTGGGGTTTGGCGGCCAGTTTGTGGACGTACTTTATCGCGGCCCGGCGCCCGGTGGACCTCAATCGACTGCACTCGGCGTTTGCCGATGAGCTGCCACGCCCGGCGTCCGACACCGTGCTGCCGGACCTGGTATCGGTACAAAGCGAATCGTTCTTCGATGCGCGCAGGCTGTGGCCCGGCATCCGTCCACAGGTGCTCGGCCACTTCGACACCTTGCGGGCCGAGGCGCTGGCCCAGGGTCGTCTGCAAGTCGCCGCGTGGGGCGCCAACACGGTTCGCAGCGAGTTTGCCTTCCTCACCGGGATCAAGGTCGACCAACTGGGCGTGCATCGATTCAACCCTTATCGCCACCTGGCGCGACAGGGCGTTGCGAGCATCGCCAAGGCGCTCAAACGCCAGGGTTATCGCACGGTCTGCGTGCATCCTTATGTCGGCAGTTTTTATGGTCGGGACAAGGTGTTGCCTGCACTGGGCTTCGACGAATTCATCGACGTCCGCAGTTTCACCGAACAGCAAAAGGCCGGCCCGTTCATCGGTGACTGCGCGGTGGCGGACAAGATCAGCGCGTTGCTTGATGATCCGTCCCGTACCCAGCCGTTGTTTATTCATGCCATCACCATGGAAAACCACGGCCCGCTGCACCTGGAAAATGTCGAAGCCGACGACCTGCCGCAGTGGTTTGACCAGCCGCTACCAGAAAGCCTGCGTGATCTGGCTCCGTACGTGCGCCACTTGAGCAATGCCGACCGCATGCTCGGTCAGCTGCGTGAACATTTTCTGAGCCGCAGCACACCAACCGGGCTGTGCTTTTTCGGTGACCATGTGCCGATCCTGCCTGACGTCTATGGCGCCCTGGAGGCACCGGATGGCGATACCGAGTACTTCATCTGGTCCAATACTTCGCCGCGTGCCAATGCCTGCGCAGACCTCGGAGTCGAGCATCTGGCCAAGGCCTTTATCGACCATCTGGCCCCTACTGCCGATGACTGAAACCCGAGGTGAGCCGGTGCAGGTGGTTCTCGCGTCCAGCCTAGCGCAGCGCGACCCTGCGGTTGCGCGCTGGATCACCGCGGGGCGCGGCTCGTTGGCGTTTATCCTCGGCGATGAAGACTGCCGCCATCGCCTGCTCGCGCAGTCGATCAACTGGGACCGCGTCCTGCTGGCCTGTCAGGACGGCGCACCAGTGGGTTACGCCTCGTTCAAACACCAGCGCCGCGGACCATTTTCACCGGGCATCCGGCCATTCATTCATGAATTTGGGCGACTGGGCGGCTCGCTGCGTTATGGCCTGTTCGTGATCAGCGAATGTCGCGAGTGGTACTACGGTTTTTATCTGTACGGCTTGCATGTGCGCAAAGCCGCACGACGCCAGGGGGTGGCCAGTGCCTTGTTGCAGGTCGCCTTTGATCAGGCACTGAGCCTTGGCCATACCAAAATCGAGCTGGAAGTGCAGGTGAAGAACCTTGCGGCCAGGGCGTTCTATGCCCGCCACGCTTTCATGCCGAGACACACCTTTCCAACGAACTGGCTGAGCTGCGTGATGCCCTTCCCGACGGTCATCAACCTGCGCCGCAGACTATCGCCCCATCCATGAGCAGCCCGTAAATGAATCGATCCGTACCCCTTGAATCGCTGGTGGATGGTCCCGGCCGGGTGGGCATCATGTCGCAGTGGGTGATGTGGAAAGTCCATCATCTGGAGGAGTTTCTCGACCCCGAAGGTCAGCCTCATTGGCTGTGGCGACGCGGCCGGCAGCGCCCCGCAGGCTTGAAGGCGATTGCCGGAATCGGCTACAAAAGTTCCTCTGACCATGCGCGGGTCTTGTGCAAGCGCTGGGGCATTCCCTACGTCGCACTGGAGGATGGCTTCCTGCGTTCATCTTCGCTGGGCGTCGAAGGCGATACGCCGATGTCGATGGTGGTCGACCCCATTGGCATTCACTACCTGGCCGATCGCCCGTCACGGCTGGAGAACATCCTGCAAGCCCCGCAGACCCTGAGCGCTTCGGAGCAGGCGACCGCACGGGAGCTGATTGCCCTGATGCGCAGCAGTGGCATCGGCAAATACAACAACGCACCGGACCTGAGCGACGACGACCCGCTGGGCCGTGACAAGCCGCTGATTCTGGTGGTCGACCAGACTTATGGCGACTTCTCCATCCCAGGCGGCGGGCTGTACGAAGCCGATTTTATCCGCATGCTCGACGAAGCACTGGCGCAACACCCCGAGGCGGACGTGCGGGTGCGGATTCACCCGGACTGCATCAACGGCCACAAAAAAAGTTGCCTGCTTGACGCCGCTCTTGCCCGCGGCGTGACGCTGGAAAGTCGCCATGTGTCCTGGGCCTCGCTGGCGCGCCGGGCGCAGCGGGTCTATGTAGGTACCAGTCAGGCCGGGCTCGAGGCCTTGATTCAAGGCATCCCGGTCACCTGCTTCGGCTTGCCGTTCTACGCCGGCTGGGGCCTGACCGATGATCGCCTGGCAATCCCCCGTCGCCAGGCACGACCGAACCTTGAGCAATTGGTGGCGGCGGCGTACATCCGCTATTGCCGCTACGTCGACCCGCTGACCGATCAGCGTTGCGATGTCATGACTGTGGCCCGTCAACTGGCCCGGCAAAAACACCAGGACAGCCAGTTCGCGGGGACATTGACCGTGCTGGGTGTGCCACACCGACAGCGGCCGGTGATCCGGACCTTGCTCAAAAGCCGGTGGGGCCGGTTGACGTTCGCCAGCGATAGTGCCGGGCTGATGCAATCCGTAGTCGGCGAAACCGGCAAGCTGTTGGTGTGGCGAGCCAGCGAACCCGGTGATCTGCAATCCCGTGCCGAGGCCCACAACGTGCCGCTATGGCGCATCAGCCCGGGCATGCTGCAATCACCGGGTGGCGATGAGCAACCACTGGTTCAGATTCGCGGCCTGCCGTGCAGCCCCCATCAAGCCCGGGAGTACAACTCCCATTCTAAAGCCGGCCTGCTCGACCGCTGCGCACGTTATCGACAAATTCACCGCTACCTCAGACGCATGTTCTGATCCATTGCTGGCGAAGGCGCCTTTGAAACTTGTAGTGCGCTTTCGGCCGTCTTCGCTGGCAAGCCAGCTCCTACAAAATCGTGCGCATACCGTCACTTTTCGTGTCCACACATTCCCTGTAGGAGCCGGCTTGCGCCTACTTGCGTTATAGCTTTTTCAGCTCCTGCGCGACGACGGCGACGGTCTCGGCGATTTGCTCGGGGGTGTGCAGGCATGACACGAAGAAGCGTACGCGGGCGGACTTTTCCGACACTGCCGGGTGCAGGATCGGCTGGGCATTGATGCCGCGTTGGGCCAGGGCGCCGGACAGTTGCGTGGCCTTGAGCGAGCTGCCGGTAATCACCGGAATTACCGCCAGCCCGGTGCTGGTGCCGGTGTCCAGTCCCGCCTCGCGGGCCAGGGCCAGAAACTGTTGGCCGCGTGCCTGCAAGGTCGCCACGCGCTCGGCATCCGTGGCCATGCAGCGCAAGGCAGCCAGCGCAGCGGCAGCCACCGAGGCCGGCATGCCGACGCTGTAGAGAAACCCCGGAGCCATGAATTTCAAGTGTTCCACCAGTGCCGATTCACCGGCAATGTAGCCCCCACAACTGGCCAGCGACTTGCTCAGGGTGCCCATCCAGATGTCCACGTCCCGGCCGGCCAGGCCGAAGTGCTCACGAATGCCCTTGCCATTGGCGCCCATCACACCCAGGGAATGCGCTTCGTCGACCATAAGGAACACCCGGTGCCTGTTTTTCAGCTCGACGAATCGCGGCAGGTCCGGGTAATCGCCGTCCATGCTGTAGATCCCTTCAAGCACCACCAGGACCCGCTCGAAATGCTGGCGCTGATCGCCGAGCAGGCGGTCGAGCGCTTCCCAATCGTTGTGGGCAAAGCTGAGCCGGCGCGCACCGGACAGTTGAATCCCTTGCAGCACACTGTTGTGGATCAGCTCGTCATGCACCACCAGATCACGGGGGCCGAACAGGTAGCCAATGGTCGTGACATTGGTGGCATGACCGCTGACGAAGGTGATGGCGTCATCGACCTCATACAGGCTGGCCAGTTCGGCTTCCAGTTCACGATGGATCGGTCGGTCTCCGGAGACCAGGCGACTGGCCGATACCGACGTGCCGTAATGATCGATGGCAGCCTTGGCAGCCTCGGCAATCGCCGGATGCCCGGAGTAACCCAGGTAGTTGTAACTGGCAAAGTTGACGAAGCGTCGGCCCTGAATCGTTGTCTCGGCACCCGCCAGGCTTTCGTGCAACTTGAAGAACGGATTGGCCAGGCCGATGCGCGCCGCGCCGTCGCGCATGATCCGCAGTTGCTGGTAACCGGGGTGCTGATCGAAACGATAGAACTGCTCCGGTACTGCCCGGGCATTGCGCCCAACCTGCGCCAGCGAGGCGGGTTGCGCCCCCTCGCTGCTCTGTCGCTGGCGCCGTTCCAGGGCTTGCTGGATCAGCTTGTCTTTCATTGAAGCGCCAAGCCCGGATGAAGGTTTAGTGGTCATAGTCAGTGTCAGTCGATCAAACGGGAAAGGTCGGAGCCCTGGTTGCGCACGCCTTCGCTGACCAGGGCCAGTTCGGCCTGGGACAGATCGACGCCATGGCGCGCCAAAGCATCGGCGGTCAGTATCTGCAAATTGTCTTCGCTACCGGAATCCGCCTCGGCGTCCTGGTGGCTGCGCAGCAGTTCGAGGATACGCACAGTGAGTTTGGCGATGCTTGAAGTTTCACTCAGCTCCATCACCGGCAAGCGAATGCCGAAGCGCTCTTCGACCGCGACCACCAACTCCACACTCATCAGCGAGTCGAGCCCCAGCTCCTGTAGCGGACGGCTGCTGTCGAGCTTGCTGGCAGGAATGCGCAAAATCTCACTGATTTCCTGCTTGAGCATTTCGGCGAACAGTTCGGTGAGTTCCTGATCATTCATTTCCGCCAACAGGCGCTGAATGTCATCGACATCGCTCTCTTCGTCCTGCTCGCCGCTGTGCAGCCTGGCCAGTTCAGTGAATTTCGGTGTACCGGCCGCCGGCAAGAAACGCGACAAGGCCTTCCAGTCGAGTTCCAACACCCCCAGCCCGGAACGCCGTTGCAGCAACAGCTTCTCCAGGGTATCGAGGGCCGCTTGCGACTGCAGGGCCGCGCCGCCCATACGGCTTTGCAGGGCGTCCTTGATGTCCTGGTTGCGCGCGAGGAAACCGGCGTCATCAATCGCGCCCCACAGCACGGCGGTCGCCGGCAGCCCTTGCAACAAGCGATGACGCGCCAGTGCTTCGAGCCAATGGTTGGCCGCCACGTAGTTGGCCTGCCCCGGGTTGCCGAACAGGGTCGTGGCCGAGGAGAACAGCACGAAGAAGTCCAACGGCAAATGGGCCGTCAATTCATGCAGCAATTGTGCGCCTTTGGCTTTGGGTTCAAGCACCCGTTGCAACTGCTCCTGGCTGAGGTTGCGGATCAGCCCATCGTCAAACACGGTGGCCGCATGCACGATGCCCCGCAACGGTGCCCTGGAGGCTTCGATGCTCGCCAGCACGCTACGCAATTGAGCGCTATCGGTGATATCGCAAGCCAGCGCCTGCACCTCGATACCTTGCTCGCGCCACGCCGCCAGCGACGGCTGCGCTTCTTCGGTAGCAGCACCGCGACGACCGAGCAGCACCAGGTGACGCGCGCCCTTCTCCACCAGCCATTGCGCGGTACGCAGACCGAAACCGCTGAGCCCGCCCGTCACCAGGTAGGTGCCGTCGGCGGCCAGTTGCAAGGCCTGAGCCTGCGCCGCCGGTGCGTGGAAAACCTGCTGGATCGGTGTGCGGTAGGTGACGACGATCTTGCCGATCTGCCGCGCCTGCTGCATGTAGCGGAATGCTTCGACGACTTCATTGGCATCGAAGGCGCGATAAGGCAGCGGGCTCAAAATGCCGTCGCGGAACAACGCCATCATTTCGCCAAACAGCCGACGGGTCAGCTGCGGACGTTCGCTCATGAGCTGGTCGGCATCGATGCCAAAGTAGCTGATGTTATTGCGGAACGGCCGCAGGCCGATCTTGGTGTTCTGGTAAAAGTCGCGCTTGCCCAGTTCGAGGAAGCGACCAAACGGCTTGAGTACCCGCAGATTGCGATTGATGGCCTCGCCCGCCAGGGAGTTGAGTACTACATCCACGCCGCGGCCATCGGTAATGGCCAGGATGTCATCGGCAAACGCCAGCGAACGCGAGTCGAAGATATGCTCGACGCCCAACAGGCGCAGGAAATCGCGCTTCTCGTCGCTACCCGCCGTGGCGTAGATTTCGGCGCCGCACCATTTTGCAATCTGGATCGCGGCAATGCCGACGCCGCCCGCTGCACCGTGAATCAGGATTTTCTCTCCCGGTTCAAGCCGCGCCAGGTGATGCACGGCGTAATACACGGTGAAGAAAGTACTCGGAATGGTCGCCGCCGCTTCAAACGACATGCCTTCAGGAATGCGCGCCACAGCATTGGCGTTGGTGATCAGGCGATTGGCGAAGCTCGACGGACCAAAACCGACGACACGGTCGCCCGGCTGGAAATCACCCTCGACCATCGCCCCTTTACCACGCACCACACCGGCAAACTCGAAGCCCAGCGTCGGGCCCGAGAAGCCATTTTCGATCGCTTCATCAGACAGCAGACCCAACGCGTACATAACATCGCGGAAGTTCAAACCCGTGGCCTGAACCTCGATATCCAGTTCATCGTCTGCCGGCACCAGCGCCGCTCGTGCTTCCCAGCGCAGATTGCGCAACTGCCCCGGCAAATCGAAGCCGAGCTTGACCTGCGTCGGCGCATCCAGCCGCGCACTGCCTGGCAACTCATCGGGCTGGATTCGTAGCCGTGCGACATACCGATCGCCCGCCGCGCTGATCGCCAGTTCGGTTTCTTCATCGGCATTGAGCAGTGCCGGCACCAGGGCCTCGACGCCAGCGCCAATCGCCAGATCGAGCAGACGAACTCGACAACCGACTGCTTCGTTCGTCAACGTCCGACCGAAGCCCCACAAGGCAGCATCGGCGATGCCTTGCACAGTCGTATCCAGGCGGGTGCCTTGCGGTAACAAATGGATGGCGGCGCCGGAGGTCAGCAACCAGCAATCCGCAGCGACGCCGGCCGATTCACAGGCTTGCGTGATGGCTGCGGCGTGCATGCAGCGGTCAGCCTGGGCATCAAGCCCTTGGGGTGCGAACAGGCCCGCCAGCATTACCACGTGTTGAGGCAGCGCTGGACGTTCACGTAACTGTTGCGCCAGATCCGATGCCGAGCCAGGCGCGAGCAGCGCGGCCTCTTGACCTTGCTCGCGCAACATCGAGGCGAGTGCCCGGGCAAACGGTGCTTCAGGACCTTGCCCATCGGCTACCAGCAACCAGCTCTGGCGCGGATACTCACGTGCAACCACAAGGGTCTTCGCGGAATTTTCGGCGGCTACCAACAGATAGCAGCCAGACGCCGAGTCCGCAATGAACTCCAGCGGCTCGGACACCTTCAGGCCATGACGCCGCAATTCCTGTTGCCAGAATCCCGGGGGCTGTTGCACCGCTAACGCCTGTTGCCCCTGTCGGGCCAGCCACCAGGAAGGTTCGGCGCCAAATGTGAAGTCCGCCCAACGTGCAGGGTGTTGCGCCAACAGCAGCACTTCACCATTGGCACACAGCCTTGCAGCGCCATGTTGCAAGCCTTGACTGACAGCTTCCAGCGGTGCCAGGTCGGTGGCGACAAGGACCAGATCGAAGTCGTTCGCCGGCACCCGAGCGATTTTTTCCGACGCCTCCAGACTCAGTATCTGAAGCTCCGGGAGCTCAGCCTGAAGCATCGATGCAATTTCAATGTTCTGCGCAGAGTACTGATAATCGACCCGGTCAAAATCCAGGCCGACACACAAGTCTGCCGCCAGTGGTGCCCCCTCGAAACCGAGTTCGAGAATACGCAGGCGCTGCCCGTCAGGCAGAGCGCTCAACCGTTGGGCGATATGTTCTCGCAGACCGCCCAGCAACGCTTGGTGACCGGACGCGCCGAGCACCAGGCGGGTCAATACGGCAGGCGTGGTTTCCCGTGGCAGCAGTTGCGCAATCTTCACCTGACCGCTGATCAGCTCCAGCAGATGCATGCCGATCCGGCCGACCGAATGAATGATCTGGAAGTGTTCGGGATAGCTGCTGAACAGTTCCTGCCAGATGTCTTGCGCACTCGCTCGCTCGCCTTGATCGGCAAGCTGCCAGCCGCCATTGCCTGTCGCAACCAGGCTGCCATCCTCCAGCGCTTGCTCAAGAAGATGCTCAAGATAACCTCCTGCTTCCCAGGTGGAGCGCTGCCGCAGCGTCAGCTCACCGCCCAGCTTCTCGATGGCTTCCAGCACGAAACTGCCACACAGGCCGTCGAGCAAAGGGTCGACTTCATCGGCATAACGGCGCAATCCGGGATCATCCGCGATAGCGCAAAGGTGCTGCTGCAGCTGCGCCTCCAACCGTGAGTCCGCCAATGGCAATGCGCGTTCATTCGCAGGATAGGGTTTGGCAACCCCGACAAAGTCCACCAGTTTGATGTCGCCACGGCGATCCTTGTGCAGCCGAACCCCACGAAAGCGGACGTCCTTGATGCAGATGACCGCGCGACCATGGACGTCGTACAACGTGAAGTCCGCCAACAGGGAATGCGCTGAACGTCGTACCAGAGTGACCTGGGCCAGACAAGGCGGCAGGCTGCCAGCAGCGAAGGCGATACGCCCAAGTTTCACCGGGATAAAGGCCAGGTCTTTGCGGCTGTCGGCCTCCTGGTCCAACAGTTGGGTGATCAACTGGAAGGCACCGTCCAGCAGTGCCGGATGCACATTCAACGTTGCGAGTTCAGCCTCGATCGGGGCCGGGACCGTCAACCGCGCCAACACCTGGTTGCCGTCGATCCAGCCTGCTTCGACGGCTTGATAAGCCGGGCCATAATTGAGACCCACCGCACGGGTCAGCGCCAGGTGCCCGGACGAGGTGAAATCAGGAGCGCGCGCTGGAACGACTGGAGCGGTGCTGGCCAGCAACCCGCCGCGCGCTTCACCCACAAGCCTGGCAACCACATGCTGCACCCACGGCTCAGCCTGGGCAGTGCTGCGCGACACGATGGAAATGGCACCGTCGGTGGTGTCGATCATCACCCGGACCTTTTTGCTGAAATCCGAGTGAAGCAAGAGCGGGCTGTGAATTTCCAGCTCTTCGATTTCCACATACTCACCGGGTTGATACTGCAATGCAGCAGCGAGTGCGACTTCGGTGAAACCCGCGCCCGGGAACAACACCGAGTCGCCCACCATGTGGTCGCCCAGTGACGGGAACAGTTGCGTATCCAGGCGATTGTCCCAGGTGAACTCATGCTCCGGCAGCAGATAACCCAACAGCGGATGGACGCGCTCTCGGCTCAGGTGGCCGGAAGACTCGGGCGTGTCCGTGTGCCAGTGACGTTCGCGCTGCCAGGCGTAATTGGGTAATTGCACGAAACGGCCGGGTTGAGGAAACAGGCATTGCAGATCGATGTCGACACCGACAATCAGTACCTTCGCCAGCGTACGATCAATCATCTGCGGATTTTCTTCACCACGCAGCACCGTCGGGATCACCACCCCTTCCAGTTCCTGGCTGGCCATCGCATCGGCCACATAGGCACGCAGGATCGGGTGCGGGCCGATCTCCACGAATACGTTGTAGCCCTGCTCGGCGAGCGCCTCACTGGCGGACTTGAACAGCACCGGATAACGAATGTTTTTCCACCAGTACCCGGCGTCCAGACATTCACCGGCGAGCACGTCGCCGGTCACGGTCGAATACATTGGAATTCTGGTGTGACCCGGGACGATGTCGCTCAACACGTCGATGACTTGATCGGCGATCATATCCATGGCCGGCGAGTGGAACGCATAATCGAGACCCAGACGGCGAACGAATACCTGACGCTCGGTCAGCGCGTGCTCCAGGGTTTCCAGCGCCGCCACCTGGCCGGCGACGGTCGCCCCCTTGAAACTGTTCTCGCCGGCGACGACCAACTCGCTGTCCAGGTCGAGCGTCTTCAACAGGCTCGCAGTGTCCGCCCCCGACAACCCCACCGCCGACATGTTGCCGCAACCCTTGGTCAAGCCTTGCAGGCGACTGCGATGGTAGATCACACGAGTGGCGTCGTTCAGCGTCAGTGCTCCGCATGCCCAGGCGGCAGCGACTTCACCCACGCTGTGGCCAATGACGGCCACCGGTACTACGCCTTTTTCGGCCAGCATGCGGGTGACGCCCACTTGCAATGCAAACAACGCCGGTTGCGCAAATTCAGTCAACTGATAGCGGTCATCGCCCAGCTCGACCGCCAGTTCGGCGATCAACGAATAGCCGGATAGCGCATGAAAAAACGCGTCCACCTCGGCAACCGCCTGACGGAAAACCGGATCGGCCAGCAACGACTTGCCCATGCCCTGCCACTGCGATCCATTGCCGGAGAAGACGAACACGGGCCCTTTTGCCTGATCCAGGACACGGCCACTTTCCAGTACCGCCGACAACGCCGGAACGCCCGGTTCCGTGACGAAATCCAGTAGCGTCTGAGCGCTGCGTTGAGCATCCGCACCGACCACCACCACCCGTTGCGGGAGCAACTCGCGGCGAAACATCGACTGGTAGGCCACGTCGTAAAGGCTTGCCGCATCCGGCCCGGACAAAAATTGCGCGAGCTGTTCGGACTGGGCCGCCAAGGCCGCGTTGTCCTTGGCAGAAACAATCAGCGGCACTGACTGACCCATCTGGCGCGGGGCCTGCGGCGCCTGTGGCGGACTTTCCAGGATGACGTGGGCGTTGGCCCCGCCGAAACCGAAAGAGTTGACACCGACCACCAGTTTTCCGCTGGGTTTGAGCGCTTGGGTTTCAGTGACCACACTCAGGTTGAGGTCAGCGAAAGGAATGTTCGGATTGAGCTTCTTGATGCCGATGGTGGCGGGCACCTTGCGTTCGATCACGCAATACAGCGCCTTCATCAAACCGGCGACACCCGAGGCTGCCTCAAGGTGCCCGATGTTGCTTTTGATCGAACCGATCAGCAGTGGCTGATCCGCCGGGCGCTGCTGCCCCAGCGCCTCACCGATAGCCCGACTCTCGATAGGATCGCCCACTGGCGTGCCCGTACCGTGAGCTTCCAGGTAGTCAATGTCTGCCGCACTGATGCCGGCACTGTCGTAGGCCTGCTTCATCAGGGCTATCTGCGCATCCGCGCTCGGGACGGTCAAACTCGACTTTCGCCCATCGGTATTAGCCGCACTGCCGGCAACGACCGCGAGGATCTGGTTTGCGTCCTCGATCGCCTTGTCGTAATCCTTCAGATAGAAAAGCCCCGCGCCTTCAGAACGGACATAGCCATCTGCAGACTCATCGAACACATGACATTGCCCCGTGCGCGACAACATTGAAGCCTTGGAAAAGATCAAGAAGCCAAAAGGGTGAAGATGCAGGCTGACACCACCGGTGATCGCCTGTTCGATATCGCCGTTCTGAATGGCCTGGCAAGCCTGGTGAAAGGCCATCAGGGAGGAAGAGCACGCCGTGTCGATGGCCATGCTCGGGCCTTGAAGGTCATAAAAAAAAGATAGCCGGTTGGCCGCGATACTGAAGGTATTGCCGGTGGCGGTTGACGCATCGATCGTCGACATGTCGTGCGTCAGGCGATAGCCGTAGTCGACACTGGCGATCCCCAGGTAAACACCGCAATCGCTGCCACGCAGGCTCGACGGTTTGACACCGGCGTTCTCGAACACTTCCCAGCCAAGCTCCAGCAATAAACGCTGCTGAGGGTCCATGACCGCCGCTTCACGAGGAGAAATATTGAAGAATCCGGCATCGAAAGTAGAAATGTCGCCCAGGGAACCGGAAGCAAACGTGTACGACGTTGCAGGGTTTGCCTTGTCCGGGTGCAGGAACTCGTCCTTGGACCAGCGAGAAAAATCCGCTTGGGTAATAAAGCTCTGCCTGTCCAGCAGGTGCGGCCAAAAAGTTGCAGAAGTAGAGCCTGGAAAACGGAACGACGTCCCTATGATTGCAACTTTCTTACGCATTGCTACTCGCCCTATTCATCCCCAGCCCTTTTCCAAAAGCTGAACAACAATCAAATTCCATTAATCTAAATGCAGGAAACCCGGCGACACCCTGAATGTTATGTACCGCTTCCTACCTGACTAAAAATAACGCCATGCGCAAAATAGCCGCGAATCATACGCGCCGGGTTCATTAAGGGAAACCTGAAAAGTTCAACCGCTGGGCAGGTCAATCCTTTCAACGCAGGGCGAAATTGAGACACACGTCGGGCTCTTAAAAAACATTCAATAAATCCGCGACGCAGCCGACAACGCTTGAAAGCCTTGCGGATTGAAAAAGCCATGCGTAACAACCAGCCAATTACACAGCGCGAGCGGACCTTCCCGGCTCAGCAACGGTTGATTTCCACCACCGATGCCAAGGGCATGATCACCTACTGCAACGACGACTTTGTCGAAATCAGCGGATTTACCCGAGAGGAGCTGATCCGTGCACCGCACAACCTGGTCCGTCACCCCGACGTCCCGGCCGCGGTGTTCGCGCACATGTGGGGCACACTCAAACAAGGCTTGCCATGGATGGGCATTGTCAAGAATCGCTGCAAGAGCGGTGATCATTACTGGGTGAACGCCTATGTGACACCGATCTTCGAAGGCAATCAGGTGATCGGTTACGAGTCGGTGCGGGTCAAGCCCACCGCCGAACAGATCCGCCGCGCCGAAGCGCTCTACCAACGCATCAACCAGGGCAAGTCGGCCGTTCCCTCCTCGGATAAATGGTTGCCGATCCTGCAGGACTGGCTGCCGTTCATTCTGGTCAGCCAATTGAGCTTCATGATCGGTGCGTCGCTGAACTCCCATTGGGGGTTTGCCCTGGCAGCAGGGCTCTCGGTGCCGCTGGGCCTGATGGGCCTTCAGTGGCAACAACGTGGCCTCAAGCGTTTGCTGCGCCTGGCCGAGCAGACCACCTCCGATCCGTTGATCGCACAGATGTACACCGACAGTCGCGGCGCCCAGGCGCGCCTGGAAATGTCCATCCTCAGTCAGGAGGCACGCCTGAAAACCTGCCTGACCCGCCTGCAGGACACGGCCGAACACCTGACCGATCAGGCCAGGCAGTCCGATGCCCTGGCACACAACAGTTCCAGCGGCCTGGAACGCCAGCGCGTCGAAACCGAGCAAGTGGCTACCGCGGTCAACCAGATGGCCGCTACCACCCAGGAAGTCGCCAGCCACGTACAACGCACCGCCGATGCCACCCAGGAAGCCAATCGCCTGACCGGTCGTGGTCGCGACATCGCCGGGGAAACCCGTGAAGCCATCCAGCGCCTGTCGGTGGTGGTCGGTGAAACCGGCGTGACCGTGACTCAACTGGCCAAGGACAGCAACGAAATCGGTGGCGTGGTCGACGTGATCAAAGGCATCGCCGACCAGACCAACCTGCTGGCGCTGAACGCTGCCATCGAAGCGGCCCGTGCCGGCGAGATGGGTCGTGGTTTTGCGGTGGTGGCCGACGAAGTCCGTCAGCTGGCGCAACGCACCAGCGAATCCACCGGGCAGATTCATGCGCTGATCGCCAAGCTCCAGCAAACCGCCAGTACTGCCGTGCAGACCATGGAAGCCGGACATCGTCAGGCGGAAGAAGGCGTGGCGCGGGTACTGGAAGCGGACCAGGCACTGGTGGGGATCAGCGAAGCGGTGGCCAACATTACCGACATGACCACCCAGATCGCTGCCGCGACCGAAGAGCAAAGTGCCGTGGCCGAAGAAATCAGCCGCA
Organism: Pseudomonas sp. GV085; assembly: GCF_003050925.1. Lineage (GTDB taxonomy): Bacteria > Pseudomonadota > Gammaproteobacteria > Pseudomonadales > Pseudomonadaceae > Aquipseudomonas. Next base: position 165,813 of record NZ_QAOV01000014.1, read on the forward strand.
ACATCAGCAACATTTCGGACCTGGCGGACCAGACCTCGGAACAGGCACAGAACTCGGCGTTGCTGAGTGAAGAGCTGACCAAGACGGCCAATACCCAGTATTCGTTGGTGGAGCGGTTTAACCGGTAAGGCTTCAGACCGCCTTCGCTGGCAAGCCAGCTCCTACATGGGATCGCAATCTCCTGTAGGAGCTGCCGAAGGCTGCGATCTTTTGATCTTGCCTCTCACAAAAATGCTGCAACCTTCCCCGCCGCAGCCGTCAAATGCTGCTCATGGCTAAACCCCGAAGCCTTCAATGGCTTCAAGTCATGATCCCCCGCCACCAGCCAGAACACCTCGATACTCGGCGATAGCGCATACCCCTCGACCGCCTCGCGATTGCCCAGTGCATCGCGCTCGCCCTGCACGATCAAGGTCCGAGTCTTCAGCCCGGCCAGATGTTCGACCCGTGGTTTCTCCGGCTTGCCCACCGCATAAAACGGATAGCCCAGGCACACCAGCGCATCCGCCCCCAATTCATCCGCCAGCAGGCTGGCCATGCGACCGCCCATGGACTTGCCGCCAATGGCCAGCGGCCCAGTGACATGGCGTCGCACCTGGGCATACACCTCGCGCCAGCATTCCAGCAGTTTCGGCGCCGGGTTCGGCGGGCGTTTGCCGCCGTCGAGGCGCCGCTGCGCCATGTAGGGAAACTCGAAGCGCAACACGTTGAGGCCTTGAACGGCGAGGCGTGCAGCCATGTCGCTCATCCAGTCGCTGTCCATCGGTGCGCCGGCGCCGTGGGCGAGGATCAGCGTCGTCGCAGCCTTGCCAGCGGCGGCATTCCACAACCATCCATGATCACGCACGCACTGCGCCCATTGATCCCCGTCAATACCGGCCTTGTGCCCTTTGTCCATGCTTGCCTCGCTTTCAGTCTGCCTATAACTCCGGCCGAAGAGTGCATTGCCTTGCGCTGCGCGCTCACTTCGGCTGAACCGTGGATGGGGAACCATGAACACTTCTATCAGTACCGCCTACAACTACAAGGTGGTCCGCCAATTCGCCATTATGACGGTGGTGTGGGGCATCGTCGGCATGGGGCTCGGGGTTTTTCTCGCTGCCCAGTTGGTCTGGCCCGAACTCAACTTCAATTTGCCGTGGACCAGCTTCGGCCGCTTGCGCCCGCTGCACACCAACGCGGTGATCTTCGCCTTCGGCGGCTGTGCGTTGTTCGCCAGTTCGTTGTACTCCGTACAACGGACGTGCCAAACACGCTTATTTGCTCCCGCAATTGCGGCCTTCTGTTTCTGGGGCTGGCAGCTTGTAATTTTGCTCGCGGCCATCAGCCTGCCGCTGGGCTACACCAGCTCCAAGGAATACGCGGAACTGGAATGGCCGATCGACATCCTGATCACCATCGTCTGGGTCGCCTACGCCATCGTGTTCTTCGGCACGATCATGCAGCGCAAGACCAAGCACATCTATGTCGGCAACTGGTTCTTCGGTGCGTTCATCGTCACCGTGGCGATCCTGCACATCGTCAACAACATGGAATTGCCGGTCAGCTTCACCAAGTCCTACTCCCTGTACTCCGGTGCCACCGATGCGATGGTGCAATGGTGGTACGGGCATAACGCCGTGGGCTTTTTCCTCACCGCCGGTTTCCTGGGGATGATGTACTACTTCGTGCCGAAACAGGCCGAGCGCCCGGTGTATTCCTATCGCCTGTCGATCGTGCACTTCTGGGCGCTGATCACCCTGTACATCTGGGCAGGTCCGCACCACTTGCACTACACCGCGCTACCGGACTGGGCGCAGTCGCTGGGCATGGTGATGTCGCTGATCCTGCTGGCACCGAGCTGGGGCGGGATGATCAACGGCATGATGACCCTGTCGGGCGCCTGGCATAAGTTGCGCAGCGACCCGATCCTGCGCTTCCTCGTGGTGTCGCTGGCGTTCTACGGCATGTCGACCTTCGAAGGGCCGATGATGGCGATCAAGACCGTCAACGCCCTCTCCCACTACACCGACTGGACCATCGGCCACGTACACGCCGGCGCCCTGGGCTGGGTGGCGATGATCTCCATCGGCGCGCTGTACCACATGATCCCGAAAGTCTTCGGCCGCGAGCAGATGCACAGCATCGGCCTGATCAACGCGCATTTCTGGCTCGCCACCATCGGCACGGTTCTGTACATCGCCTCGATGTGGGTCAACGGCATCGCCCAGGGCCTGATGTGGCGTGCGGTGAACGAGGACGGCACGCTGACTTACTCCTTCGTCGAAACTCTGGTGGCCAGCCACCCTGGCTTCGTCGTGCGGCTGGTGGGTGGCGCGATCTTCCTCAGCGGCATGTTCCTGATGGCCTACAACACCTGGCGCACCGTGCGGGCCTCGCAGCCTGCCGAAGTCGCCGCTGCCGCGCAGATGGCCTGAGGAGTCCGCCATGAAACACGAAACTATCGAGAAAAACGTCGGCCTGTTGCTGCTGCTGATGATCCTGGCCGTGAGCATCGGTGGCCTGACCCAGATCGTCCCGCTGTTCTTCCAGGACGTGACCAACAAACCGGTGGAAGGCATGAAGCCCTACACCGCGCTGCAACTGGAAGGTCGCGACATCTACATCCGCGAAGGCTGCGTCGGCTGTCACTCGCAGATGATCCGCCCGTTCCGTGCCGAGACTGAACGCTACGGGCACTACTCGGTGGCCGGCGAAAGCGTCTGGGATCATCCGTTCCTCTGGGGCTCGAAACGCACCGGGCCAGACCTGGCGCGAGTCGGTGCGCGTTACTCGGATGACTGGCACCGCGCGCACTTGTACAACCCGCGCAACGTCGTGCCGGAGTCGAAGATGCCCGCCTACCCGTGGTTGGTGGCCAACCAGCTCGACAGCAGTCATACCGAAACCAAGATCAAGGCCATGCGCACCCTGGGCGTGCCTTACACCGACGAGGACATCACCGGCGCCGTCGCTTCGCTCAAGGGCAAGAGCGAGATGGATGCACTGGTCGCCTACCTGCAAGTGCTCGGCACTGCGATCAAGAGCAAGAGGTGAGCAATGTTTGAATTGAGCACTGGAATGATCCGCGGCCTGGGCACCGTCGTGGTGTTCGTCGCGTTCATCGGCCTGACCCTGTGGGTATTCAACGGCAAGCGCGGCCCGGAATTCGCCGAAGCACGCCTGCTGCCGTTCGCCGACGAGCCACAACCCGACATTACTGAAGAACCTGTCACAAGGAGTACCCGCCCATGACCACCTTCTGGAGTACGTGGATCTGCGTACTGACCATCGGCAGCCTGATCGGCCTGACCTGGCTGCTGATCGGTACCCGCAAGGGTGAAACCAAGGGCAGCGTCGACCAGACCATGGGCCACAGCTTCGACGGCATCGAGGAATACGACAACCCGTTGCCGCAATGGTGGTTCATGCTGTTTGCCGGCACGCTGGTGTTTGCCATCGGCTACCTGATCCTTTATCCGGGCCTGGGCAACTGGAAAGGCGTTCTCCCCGGCTATGAGAACGGCTGGACCGGCGTGCACGAATGGGAAAAGGAGATGGCCAAGGCTGACACGAAGTTCGGGCCGATCTTCGCCAAATTCGCGGCGATGCCTGTGGAAGAAGTGGCCAAGGACCCGCAAGCGCTGAAAATGGGCGGCCGCCTGTTTGCCTCCAACTGCTCGGTGTGCCACGGCTCGGATGCCAAGGGTGCATACGGTTTCCCCAACCTGACCGACAGCGACTGGCGCTGGGGCGGCAATGCAGAAACCATCAAGACCACCATCATGGGTGGCCGGATGGCGATGATGCCGGCCTGGGGTGAAGTCCTGGGGGAAGACGGTGTGAAGAACGTCGCCGCGTATGTGCGCCACGGCCTGGCCAAGCTGCCATTGCCTGCCGACAGCAAAGCCGATCTGCAGGCCGGACAGCAAGCGTTCAGCACCACCTGCGTGGCTTGCCATGGTGCTAACGGCCAGGGCACTGAAGCCATGGGCGCACCGAACCTGACGCACCCGACCGGCTTCATCTACGGGACGAGCCTGACGCAGCTTGAACAGACGATTCGGCACGGCCGCCAGGGCCATATGCCAGCACAGGCCGAACTGCTCGGCAATGACAAAGTGCAATTGCTGGCCGCGTATGTGTACAGCCTGTCCCACGGCTTGAATACCGAGCGCTTACAGGCTGAAGACAACCGCAAATAAATCCCGACCGCTCTGCTGCTGCACTCTCCCGGATGCGGCAGTTCCCTGCCCCTTTGCGACGCATTGTCGCACCCTCTGTGACTCTTCCTTTCGGATCCCCGGATTCGAGTCTAAGCTTCCCCCGATGCGGACTGGCCGGTGCCGGTTCCAGGTCGACCCTGAACGATGTGTTCGACGAATCTGCCCGATGACAGGCCGCAAAGGCTGGTAGATACCGGCTGTCGCACCAATTGCCTTCGGTCAGCCAAACGTTGCGTTTGAACACACCCCGTTACATCCGACCTGACCCCCTCACCTGATCAGTCCGCCGGGACGTTTTGCCCGCGGGCAATTTTGTCCTTACGCGGCGCATGGAAAGGCCGCAGAATCAGCTTTTGAACGCATTGACCCAGGTCATGGCGCGTTGCAATGACCCCTTGCTTTCTCCATACTTGCGGCCGATTTTTAATCCTAATAAAACACCCAAACCGTGGAACCTTAGAATGAGCACAGCAATCAGTCCGACTGCTTATAACTATAAGGTAGTCCGCCAGTTCGCCATCATGACGGTGGTCTGGGGGATCCTTGGCATGGGGCTCGGTGTCTTCATCGCCTCGCAACTGGTCTGGCCGGAGTTGAACTTCGGTCTGCCATGGACGAGCTTTGGACGCCTGCGCCCGTTGCACACCAACCTGGTGATTTTCGCCTTCGGTGGATGTGCACTGTTTGCCACTTCTTATTACGTCGTGCAGCGAACCTGCCAAACGCGACTGATTTCCGACAGCCTCGCCGCCTTTACCTTCTGGGGATGGCAAGCGGTGATCGTCGGCGCGATCGTGACCTTGCCGCTGGGTTACACCACCACCAAGGAATACGCGGAACTGGAATGGCCCCTGGCTATTCTGCTGGCCATCGTCTGGGTTACTTACGGTCTGGTGTTCTTCGGCACCATCACCAAGCGCAAGACCAAGCACATCTATGTCGGTAACTGGTTCTACGGTGCCTTCATCGTCGTGACGGCGATGCTGCATATCGTCAACCACATGTCGCTGCCGGTCAGCCTGTTCAAGTCGTACTCGGCCTACTCGGGCGCGACGGACGCGATGATCCAGTGGTGGTACGGCCACAACGCCGTGGGTTTCTTCCTGACCACCGGTTTCCTGGGCATGATGTACTACTTCGTGCCGAAACAGGCCGAGCGCCCGATCTACTCCTATCGCCTGTCGATCGTGCACTTCTGGGCGCTGATCACCCTGTACATCTGGGCCGGTCCGCACCACTTGCACTACACCGCACTGCCGGACTGGGCTCAGTCCCTGGGCATGGCGATGTCGATCATCCTGCTCGCGCCGAGCTGGGGCGGCATGATCAACGGCATGATGACCCTGTCGGGCGCCTGGCATAAGCTGCGCACCGACCCGATCCTGCGCTTCCTGGTCGTCTCCCTGGCGTTCTACGGCATGTCGACCTTCGAAGGCCCGATGATGGCCATCAAGACCGTCAACTCGCTGTCGCACTACACCGACTGGACCATCGGCCACGTACACGCAGGCGCCTTGGGCTGGGTTGCGATGATCTCGATCGGCGCCATCTACCACATGATCCCGAAACTGTTCGGTCGTGCGCAGATGCACAGCACTGCCCTGATCAACACCCACTTCTGGCTCGCGACCATCGGTACCGTGCTGTACATCGCCTCGATGTGGGTCAACGGCATCACCCAGGGCCTGATGTGGCGTGCAATCAACGACGACGGCACCCTCACCTACTCGTTCGTCGAAGCGCTGCAAGCCAGCCACCCGGGCTTCATCGTTCGCGCCCTGGGCGGTGCGTTCTTCGCCACCGGCATGCTGTTCATGGCCTACAACGTATTGCGTACCGTACGCGCCTCGAACCCGGCTGAAGCCGAAGACGCCGCCAAGATTGCCGTAGTTGGAGCTCACTGATGAAGCATGAAGCAGTCGAGAAGAATATTGGCCTGCTGGCCTTCTTCATGGTCATTGCCGTCAGCGTCGGCGGCCTGACCCAGATCGTTCCGCTGTTTTTCCAGGATGTCACCAACAAGCCGGTCGAGGGCATGAAGCCCCGCACCGCCCTGGAACTGGAAGGCCGGGACATTTATATCGCCAACGGTTGTGTCGGCTGCCACTCGCAGATGATCCGTCCGTTCCGTGCTGAAACCGAACGCTACGGCCATTACTCGGTCGCCGGTGAAAGCGTCTGGGACCACCCGTTCCTGTGGGGTTCCAAGCGTACCGGTCCGGACCTGGCCCGTGTCGGCGGTCGTTACTCCGATGACTGGCAGCGTGCGCACTTGTACAACCCGCGCAACGTCGTGCCTGAGTCGAAAATGCCGGCCTACCCGTTCCTCGTGGAAAACAAGCTCGACGGCAAAGATACCGCCAAAAAAATGGAGGTCTTGCGCACCCTCGGCGTCCCTTACACCGACGAAGACATCGCCGGTGCCAAGGATGCCGTGAAGGGCAAAACCGAAATGGACGCGCTGGTGGCCTATCTGCAAGGCCTGGGCACCATCATCAAAAGCAAACGGTGAATTGGATGGATATCGGGATGATTCGTGGCCTGGGCACCGTTGTCGTAATGGTGGCCTTCATCGGACTGGCACTGTGGGTGTTCAGTCCCAAGCGCAAGTCGGAGTTTGAAGACGCGACCTTGCTGCCTTTCGCGGATGATCCCGAAGCCATCAAGCACGTCGAGCAAGCTTCTAGGAGTAACAAAGAATGACTACATTCTGGAGTCTGTACGTCACAGTCCTCAGTCTCGGTACGATCTTTTCCCTGACCTGGCTGCTGCTGTCGACCCGCAAGGGCCAGCGCACCGAGCAGACAGACGAGACAGTCGGGCACTCTTTCGACGGGATCGCGGAGTACGACAACCCGCTGCCGAAATGGTGGTTCATGCTGTTCGTGGGCACCATCATCTTCGCACTGGGCTACCTGGCGCTGTATCCGGGCCTGGGTAACTGGAAAGGCCTGCTGCCGGGTTACGGCTACCTCGACAACGAGAAGCAGACCCCGTTCGCCAACGGCCAGACCGGCTGGACCGGCGTTCACGAGTGGGAAAAGGAAATGGCCAGGTCGGACGCCAGGTTCGGTCCGATTTTCGCCAAGTTCGCTGCCATGCCAATCGAGGAAGTGGCCAAGGACCCGCAAGCGCTGAAGATGGGTGGCCGCCTGTTCGCCTCCAACTGCTCGGTTTGCCATGGTTCCGACGCCAAGGGCGCCTATGGTTTCCCTAACCTGACCGACGCCGACTGGCGCTGGGGCGGCGAGCCGCAAACCATCAAGACCACCATCATGGGCGGCCGTCACGCCGTGATGCCTGCCTGGGCTGAAGTGATCGGCGAGCAAGGCGTGGCCGACGTGGCCGCGTTTGTCCTGACCAACCTCGATGGCCGCAAGCTGCCGGAAGGCACCAAGGCCGACCCGGTTGCCGGGCAGAAACTGTTCGCCACCAACTGCGTGGCGTGCCACGGTCCGGAAGGCAAAGGCACGCCTGCGATGGGCGCGCCTGACCTGACTCACCCGGCCGCGTTCATCTACGGTTCGAGCTTCGCTCAACTGCAGCAGACCATCCGTTACGGCCGTCAGGGCCAGATGCCTGCGCAAGAGGCGATGCAGGGTAACGACAAGGTTCACCTGCTGGCCGCTTACGTCTACAGCCTGTCTCACGGTGAGAAGGCAGCTGACGCCCAGTAAGGCAAACGCTTGAAGCAACAAAAAACGGCCCCGCCAATGTGAATTGGCGGGGCCGTTTTGTTTAAAGCGGACTCTGGGTTTCGACCGATGGTCATGCCCGACACCTTCTGCGAGGTTGTCGAATGCTGCACATGGTAGTAACGTTTCTACAAAGCTATTTCAGGAGGGCCAACCATGATGGCCATCACCACGATTTCCAGCCGCGAATTCAACCAGGACACAAGTGGTGCCAAAAAAGCCACTCGCCAGGGGCCTGTTTTCATCACCGACCGAGGCAAACCGGCCCATGTACTGCTAAGCATTGAGGACTACCAAAAACTGACCGGCACCCACGCCGACATCGTCGAACTTCTGGTGATGCCGGACGCAGCCGATATCGAATTCGAAACCGAGCGCGCCGTGATCAAACATCGCCCTGTGGATCTGTCCTGATGTTTCTACTCGACACCAACGTAATTTCTGAACTACGCAAACCCCAGGCTGACGCTAACGTCGTTGCGTGGGCCAAAAGTGTCATCTCTCCACGCATGTTCATTTCGGCTATCACCTTGAAGGAACTGGAGACAGGCGTTCTACGAATGGAGCGCCGGGATCCCGCCCAAGGGAAAGTCTTGCGCACTTGGTTGAAGCATCACGTCATGCCAGCCTTCGACGCCCGAATCCTGCCCGTCGATGCCGCCGTAGCGATTCGCTGCGCCAGTCTGCATGTCCCCGACAGAGCCAATGAAAGCGATGCCTTGATTGCGGCCACGGCGCTGGTTCATGGTTTGACCGTCGTTACACGCAATGTCGCAGACTTTCAGTCCAGCGGTGTACAACTGATCAACCCATGGGCCGAATGACCGGCGACATACGCAAAACCGGCCATAATTCCCAAGTCAATTGATTCAAGTCATTACACCATCAAATGATTTTGCCAAACGTGACCAAAGGTCGCACCCGCAGGCTAGAGCGACAGGCGTATCATTGAGCCACTGCAACACCCCTTTTTGACCGCGGTCGGCACGTACTGACCGAGGCACTTTTCCACTGCCGTGGGATGCAATGATGAGCAACCAGATTCCGCTACACGACGTCACGCCACCTGCCAAGAACGCGAACAACAGCGTCGACCTCTACGCCTCTCGAGAAAAAATCTACACCCGCGCCTTCACCGGCCTGTTCCGCAACTTGCGTATGACTGGCGGTGCCCTGTTGTTCCTGCTGTATTTCGGCACGGTGTGGTTGAACTGGGGCGGTCATCAGGCCGTCTGGTGGAACCTGCCGGAGCGCAAGTTCTTCATTTTCGGCGCCACCTTCTGGCCCCAGGACTTCATTCTGCTGTCCGGCATGCTGATCATCGCCGCGTTCGGCCTGTTCTTCATCACCGTGTACGCCGGCCGCGTCTGGTGCGGTTATACCTGCCCGCAAAGCGTCTGGACCTGGATTTTCATGTGGTGCGAAAAAGTCACCGAAGGTGACCGCAACCAACGCATCAAGCTCGACAAGGCGCCGATGAGCGCCAACAAGTTCCTGCGCAAGTTCAGCAAGCACACCCTGTGGCTGTTGATCGGTTTCGTCACCGGCATGACTTTCGTCGGCTACTTCTCGCCGATCCGCGAACTGGTATTCGACTTCTTCACCGGCCAGGCGGATGGCTGGTCGTACTTCTGGGTCGGCTTCTTCACCCTCGCCACTTACGGCAATGCCGGCTGGTTGCGCGAACAGGTGTGCATCTACATGTGCCCGTACGCGCGCTTCCAGAGCGTGATGTTCGACAAGGACACCCTGATCGTTTCCTACGATCCGCGCCGTGGCGAAAGCCGTGGCCCACGTAAAAAAGGCATCGACTACAAGGCTCAGGGCCTGGGTGACTGCATCGACTGCACCATGTGCGTCCAGGTCTGTCCGACCGGTATCGACATACGTGACGGCCTGCAAATCGAATGCATCGGTTGCGCCGCCTGCATCGATGCCTGTGACGCCATCATGGACAAGATGGAATACCCGCGCGGGCTGATCAGCTACACCACCGAGCACAACCTGTCCGGGCAGAAAACCCATAAACTGCGCCCGCGCCTGATCGGCTATGCCGTGGTGCTGCTGGCGATGATCAGCTTGCTGGCGACGGCATTCTTCATGCGTGCGCTGGTGGGTTTCGATGTCAGCAAGGACCGCGTGCTGTACCGCGAGAACGCCGAAGGCCGGATCGAAAACGTCTACAGCCTGAAAATCATGAACAAGGACCAGCGCGACCATACCTATGTGCTCGAAGCCTCTGGCCTGCCGGATCTCAAATTGCAAGGCCGGCGCGAGATCAAGGTCGCGGCCGGCGAGATCGTCAGCCAGCCTGCCGAGCTGTCCGTCGCGCCGGAAAAACTGCCCTCGAGCACCAACGAGGTGAAATTCATCCTCAAGGATGCCGATGACGACAGCGTTCACATTGAAGCCAAGAGCCGGTTCATCGGCCCACAAATTCGTTGAGAGAACTGAACATGCCCGCAGCAACTGCCGCAAGCCCCTGGTACAAGCACCTTTGGCCGTGGATCATCATCGGGATCCTCGCCTGCTCGGTGGCCTTGACCTTGTCCATGGTGACCATCGCGGTGAACAACCCGGACAACCTGGTCAACGACAACTACTACGAGGCTGGCAAAGGCATCAACCGCTCCCTCGACCGTGAGCTGCTGGCCCAGACCCTGAAAATGCGCGCCAGCGTTCATCTCGATGACGTGACCGGCGAGGTTGACCTGCGCCTGAGCGGCGAGAGCCAGCCCAAGACCCTGGAGCTGAACCTGATCTCGCCGACCCAGCCGGAAAAGGATCGCAAGATCACCCTGGCCCGCAGCGAAACCGAACAGGGCCGCTACATCGGCCAGTTGAGCGACAAGATCGAAGGCCGGCGTTTTATCGAGTTGCTCGGCACCCAGGACGACCACATCTGGCGCATGTTCGAAGAGGAACTGGTCAGCCATGACAAGGATCTGCTGCTCGGCGACGAACCGCTGCAAGGCGCCGAAGACCTGAAGAAATAATCTTTGCGCTTCGCGCTTCGCTGGCAAGCCAGCTCCTACAGGATCACACGAATCTGCGTAGGAGCTGGCTTGCCAGCGAAGAGGCCCATCCAGACACCATAGATTGCCCATGACCACCCCACTCCCCTGCTACCACTGCGCCCTGCCCGTCCCGACCGGCAACCGTTTCATCGCCGTCGTACTCGGGGAGTCCCGCGAATTCTGCTGCCCGGGTTGCCAGGCCGTGGCCGAGGCCATCGTCGCCGGCGGTCTGGAAAGCTATTACCAGCACCGCAGCGAAGCCTCGGCCAACCCCGAGGCGCTGCCGGTGCAACTGGTGGACGAACTGGCGCTGTACGACCGCGCCGATGTGCAGCAGCCCTTTGTTCGCCACGAAGGCGAAATGGCGCAAATCACACTGTTGATGGAAGGCATCAGTTGCGCGGCCTGCGGCTGGCTGATCGAAAAACACCTGCGCACCTTGCCAGCCGTGGCCGAAGCACGCCTGAACCTGTCCAACCATCGCCTGCACGTGCGCTGGACCGATGGGCAATTACCCCTGAGCCAGCTCCTCGGCGAACTGCGCCACATCGGTTACGCCGCACACCCGTATCAGGCCGACCAAGCCTGCGAACAACTGGCCAGCGAAAACCGCCTGGCCCTGCGCCAGCTCGGCGTGGCCGGGCTGCTGTGGTTCCAGGCGATGATGGCAACCATGGCTACCTGGCCGGAATTCAACATCGATCTCAGCCCTGAAATGCACACCATCCTGCGCTGGGTCGCACTGTTCCTCACCACCCCGATCGTGTTCTACAGCTGCGCGCCGTTCTTCAAAGGCGCCATGCGCGACCTGCGCACCCGCCACCTGACCATGGACGTTTCAGTGTCACTGGCCATCGGCAGTGCCTACATCGCCGGGATCTGGACCTCGATCACTGGGGTAGGCGAACTGTATTTCGATGCCGTCGGCATGTTTGCCCTGTTCCTGCTGGCCGGGCGTTATCTGGAGCGGCGCGCCCGCGAACGCACGGCCGCCGCCACCGCGCAGCTTGTAAATCTATTGCCCGCCTCGTGCCTGCGATTGACACCTGACGGCCAGAGCGAACGCATTCTGCTCAGCGAACTGCGTGTCGGCGACCAAGTGCTGGTTCATCCGGGTGCCATTCTTCCGGCTGACGGCAAGATCCTCGACGGTCAGTCGAGTGTCGACGAGTCGCTGCTGACCGGCGAGTACCTGCCGCAACCCCGCTCCCTCGGCGATGCGGTCACCGCCGGCACCCTGAACGTCGAAGGCGCACTGACCGTCGAGGTTCAGGCCCTGGGCCAGGACACTCGCCTCTCGGCCATCGTTCGCCTGCTCGATCGTGCCCAGGCCGAAAAGCCGCGACTGGCGGAAATCGCCGACCGCGCCGCGCAATGGTTCCTGCTGTTGTCGCTGATCGCCGCCGCCGCGATTGGCCTGCTGTGGTGGGAGCTGGACGCCTCGCGGGCCTTCTGGATCGTGCTGGCGATGCTCGTGGCGACCTGCCCGTGCGCCTTGTCGCTGGCGACGCCCACCGCTCTCACCGCAGCCACCGGCACCTTGCACAAACTTGGCCTGTTGTTGACGCGTGGCCATGTGCTCGAAGGCCTGAACCAGATCGACACGGTGATTTTCGACAAGACCGGCACCCTCACCGAAGGGCGCCTGGCCTTGCGCTCGATCCGCCCTCTCGGCGCGCTCGACAGCGCTCAATGCCTGAGACTCGCCGCCGCTCTGGAAAATCGGTCCGAACACCCGATCGCCCGTGCTTTCGGACGCGCGCCGATGGCTGCCGAAGAAGTCCACAGCACACCGGGCCTCGGCCTGGAGGGGCTGGTTGAAAGGCGACGCCTGCGCATCGGCCAACCTCGCTTCGTCTGCGAACTCAGCGGCGCCGTGGTGCCGTCGATGCCCGAAGAAGCTGGCCAATGGCTTCTGCTCGGCGACAGCCAGGGGCCGCTGGCCTGGCTCGTCCTCGATGATCGCTTGCGTGCCGACGCGCCTGCACTGCTGGCCGCGTGCAAGGCGCGTGGCTGGCGCACGCTGCTGTTGTCCGGCGACAGCTCGCCGATGGTTGCCAGTGTGGCGGCCGAACTGGGCATCGATGAAGCCCGCGGCGGTTTGCGCCCGGACGACAAACTGCAGGTCCTGCAACAACTGCACAAAGAAGGTCGCAAGGTGTTGATGCTGGGGGACGGGGTCAACGACGTGCCGGTGCTGGCGGCGGCGGATATCAGCGTCGCCATGGGCTCGGCCACGGACCTGGCGAAGACCAGTGCCGACGCCGTGTTGTTGTCCAACCGCCTCGACGCGCTGGTGCAAGCCTTCGGCCTGGCGCGGCGCACCCGCCGGGTCATTATCGAGAACCTGCTGTGGGCGGGGCTGTACAATGGCCTCATGCTGCCCTTCGCCGCCCTCGGCTGGATCACTCCGGTCTGGGCGGCGGTGGGCATGTCGATCAGTTCGTTGACCGTGGTGTTGAACGCGCTGCGCCTGACTCGAATGCCGAGCGCACCCGTCCTCGACGCCACGCCAGAAACCCGTCCGCTGCCGGCCTGAGCCGCGCGGGCATGGAGTCCAGATGCCAGCTCTATACGTGATGATTCCCGCTGCGCTGCTGATCGTGGCCATCGCCGTCTATATCTTCTTCTGGGCGGTCGACAGCGGTCAGTACGACGACCTCGACGGCCCGGCCCACAGCATCCTGTTCGACGACCAGGACCCGAACCACACCGCCGCCGTCGATGAGGCCAGCGGCCAACCGGCCAAAACGGACGACAAGGCCCCACCCCATGCTTGAATTGGCGCCCCAGCTGGTGTCTGCAGTGATCCTCGGCCTGCTCGGTGGCGGCCATTGCCTGGGCATGTGCGGCGGCTTGATGGGCGCGCTGACCCTGGCGATTCCCAAGGAACAACGCAGCCGCCGCTTTCGCTTGCTGCTGGCCTACAACCTGGGCCGGATCCTGAGCTATGCCTGCGCCGGGCTGCTGATCGGCCTGGCCGGATGGGCCGTGGCCAGCAGCCCGGCGGCGATGTTCCTGCGTATCCTTGCCGGCTTGCTGCTGATTGCCATGGGCCTGTATCTGGCTGGCTGGTGGAGCGGCCTGACCCGCATCGAAAGCCTCGGCCGAGGCTTGTGGCGGCATATCCAGCCAGTCGCCAACCGGTTGCTGCCGGTGTCGAGTGTTCCGCGCGCGCTGCTGTTGGGTGCGCTCTGGGGCTGGCTGCCGTGCGGCCTGGTTTACAGCACCTTGCTGTGGTCAGCCAGTCAGGGCAACGCACTGGACAGCGCATTGTTGATGCTCGCGTTCGGCCTCGGCACCTGGCCGGTGCTGCTGGCGACAGGCCTTGCCGCCGAGCGGGTCACCGCATTGTTGCGCAAACGCAGTGTGCGGATGGCGGGCGGACTGCTGGTGATGCTGTTCGGCATCTGGACCTTGCCGGGGCCGCATCAGCATTGGCTGATGGGGCATTAAAAAAAGCAAAGATCAAAAGATCGCAGCCTTCGGCAGCTCTTATCAAACAAAAAATAACCCATTGTTTTTGCTCTAAAAATTATCCAGCCATCACCAACTGCATGCCCAGCTTGCGCGCCTTGTGTTCCAAG
>NZ_QAOV01000015.1:0-139892 GCF_003050925.1 Pseudomonas sp. GV085
AATGACGGTCTCTGCCCCGCGCACGCTCTTCAACTCTAGCTCCCTCAGTTTGCTGCGCGACAGCGCGGCGTCGAAGACGAGGCGGCCCCTCCTACGGGTTTTGCGTACACCCGCAAAATGACGGTTGTACCGGACCCCTGTAGGAGCTGGCTTGCCAGCGAAGCTTTTCAGACCTTCAACACCTTCCCGCCAATCGCCACCGCCACCAGCAGCACCGCCATCAAGGCAAAGGCAAAACTCAGGCTGCTGCCATGGGCGATGAAGCCGATCACGGCCGGTCCCGCCAGAATGCCCGCATAACCCAGGGTGGTAATGGCCGGCACGGCGATGCTTTCGGGCATGACGGTCTGCTTGCCGACTGCGGTGTACAGCACCGGCACGATGTTCGAACAACCGGCACCCAGCAGCGCATAACCCACCAGCGCCGCCTCCCAGCTCGGTGCGAACGTCGCCAGGAACAAGCCTGCGGCAGCCGTCAGCCCGCCGAACACCATCACCCGTGTCGCGCCCAACCGCCGTACGATTTTGTCACCGGTCAAACGCCCGGCAGTCATGGTCAAGGCAAACGCCGCATAACCAAGCCCCGCATACGCCGTGTCTATACCGCGTTCCTGCGCCAGGAACACTGCGCTCCAGTCCAGCGCCGCGCCTTCGGCGAGAAATACAATGAAGCACATGCCCCCGATGAACAGGACGATGCCATGGGGTACCGCAAACGCCGGCCCCGAACTCTCGCTGCCGTAGGGCAACAGGTGCGGCACGGCCTTGGCCAGCGCGATCAGCAACATCACGATCACCACCAGCGTGGCCCCCAGCGGGGAAATCCCCAGGCCAAGCAATCCGCTGACACCCGCCGCACCGACAATCCCACCCAGGCTGAACAGGCCATGGAAACCCGACATCATGTTTTTGCCGCTGGCGCGCTCGACGATCACGGCTTGCAGGTTGACCGTCGAATCCACCGTGCCCAGGCCCGCGCCGAACATGAACAGCGCCGCGATCAAGGCCGGAATCGATGACACCGTCGCCAGCAGCGGCAGGGCGGCACAGATCAGCAGGGTGCCGCCGGTCGTCACCCGCCGGCAGCCGAAACGCGTGGCCAGGATCCCGGCCAATGGCATCGCCAGGATCGAACCCACCCCCAGGCACAGCAGCAACAATCCCAGGGTGCCTTCATCCAGCCCGGCCCGGGCCTTGGCATAGGGCACCAGCGGCGCCCACGCGGCGATGCCGAACCCGGCGATGAAAAAGGCGATGCGCGTGGACATTTGTTCCAGGCGGCCTGGAACGAAGGTGGTTTGACTGTTGAGGCTGGTCATATCAATCCCTGGCAAAAAAACGTCACGTCCTCAACGGACAGTGATCGACCGGTGAGGGTTCGATCAGTGCCTGGAAAGTTTTACGGTCAAACAGGGCGACATCCTTGCACAGTGCCGCTGTTTTTCGCGATATGTTGAGCCATTCCAATGACACGCGGAGGGCGCCATGGCGCAGCGGTACGATGCACGGGGCAATATTTACATCGTGGTAGCGCCCGAAGAACTGCGCCGCCAGGGTATCGACCTGCCCGATCAGGCCAGCCAGGCAACGAAAACCCTCGAAGCCTGGGCGGTGGCCGCAATCGAGGCTTGCTGCAGCTGGGCTCCAGGCACTCGACCGTCCGGCAGCAAGGATCATCGCAGCGACGGATTGCTGGTCGGACCGTTTCAGTCGTCGCCACCCTTTGATCTGTTGATCGTCAACACCGACGGTACCCTGGCCGAGCGCAGTGGCAACGGACTGACGATTTTTTCCCAGGCCCTCAGCGATCAAGGGCTGTTGCCGCAGAACGAAGCCTGTCTGCTCAGGGTTCATCACGACAAGGCTGATACGCCTTCGCCGGGGCAGACTTCAGTGAAAGCCGCAGAGGTAGATGGTGTGAAGGGTTTCTGGCTCGATCTGGGTCAGCCGGGATTCGGGCCGGCGGCGGTCAGTGCTCACGGGGTTGCAACGGCGATGTTCAACGGCCGCGAACTCAGCCACGTTAAACAGTTGTCGGCGCTCAATGGCGCCTGGTCGCGTAGCCAGTTCGCGCGGGTCGGTAATCCGCATTGCGTGACGCTGGTGGAAAACGCCGACGACTTGCCCGGCAATGAGCAGATGCGAGAACCGGGATTGTCTGAGGGGCTGACGCGAATCGCCTACGCGATGCCCACCGGGGCAGGGCAGCCCTGTGCGGCGGGGATCAATCTGCAATGGGCCACGCGCTTGTCCGAAGGGCACATCGCCGCGCGGGTATTCGAGCGCGGCGAGGGGCCGACGGCGTCTTCGGGGACCAGCGCCAGCGCGGTGGCCTGTGCGGCGTGGCGGGTAGGTTGGGTGACTGCCGGGGAAGTGAAGGTGACGATGCCGGGTGGCACGGCGCCGATCTTGCTGGAAGAGGAGATGGGGGAATTGAGTCGGGTCAGTCTGTTTGGTACGGCTCGAATGGTGGATTGACTTCGAAATAGCCATCGCGAGCAGGCTCGCTCCTACAGGTTTTATGTCGTTCACAAAACCTGTAGGAGCGAGCCTGCTCGCGATGGGGCCAGTCCGGTCAACGCAAATTTCAGCTCAGACCAGCAAACTCCACCACCGGCATCGTCCGCTTCATCAACACCTTGCCATTGCGTATCGAGTACAGCGGCAACCCCTGGCTGCGGATCACCTCGTAATCACTCTCTGCCGACAGAATCAGCAGATTCGCCGGCCGCCCACGTTCCAGGCCATAGCGATCGCCGAGGTTCATGGCTTTGGCGCTATTGTCCGTCACCAGGTCCAGCGCACTTTGCAGGTTGCGATAACCGAGCATGTGGCAGATGTGCAGCCCGGCTTCCAGCACCCGCAGAATATTGCCATTGCCCAGCGGATACCACGGATCGACGATCGAGTCCTGGCCGAAGCATACGTTCATGCCCGCTTCCAGCAACTCGTTGACCCGGGTCACGCCCCGGCGTTTCGGGAAACTGTCGAAGCGCCCTTGCAGGTGGATGCTCTCAGTGGGGCAGGAGACAAAGCTGATCCCCGAATGCCCGAGCAGGCGAAACAGCTTGGCGCAGTAGGCGTTGTCGTAGGAGCCCATGGCCGTGGTGTGACTGGCCGTCACCCGTGAACCCATGTCGCGGCAGCGGGCCTCTTCGGCGAGCACTTCGAGAAAGCGCGAATGCGGGTCGTCGGTTTCGTCGCAATGCACGTCCACCAGGCAGCCGCTGCGTTCGGCCAGGTCCATCAGGAACTTCACCGAGCTGACGCCCTGGTCGCGGGTGTATTCGAAATGCGGAATGCCGCCCACCACGTCCGCCCCCATGCGGATGGCTTCCTCCATCAACTCACGACCATTGCGGTAGGACTCGATGCCTTCCTGGGGGAACGCGACGATTTGCATATCGACCAGATGCCGGCTTTCCTCGCGCACCTCGAGCATCGCCTTGAGCGCGGTCAGTTGCGGGTCGGTGACGTCTACGTGGGTGCGCACATGCTGGATGCCATGGGCGGCGAGGGCCTGAATGGTTTTCCTGGCCCGGACCTTGGTGTCCTCCAGGGTGATGGTCGCCTTGCGCTCGCCCCAGCACTCGATGCCTTCGAACAGCGTGCCGCTCATGTTCCAGCGCGGATCACCGGCGGTCAGGGTCGCGTCGAGGTGGATGTGCGGCTCGACGAAGGGCGGCACCACCAGATTGCCGCCAGCATCCAGATCGTCGGGGCCCAGGGTCGGGGCTTCGATCTGGCGGGTGATGCTGCTGATCAGGCCGTTTTTCAGGTACAACTCATGCAGGCCTTCCTGGTTGCGCAGACGGGCGTTGATGATGTGCATCGGGCGAGTCCTTTTGGCGAATCGTGTAGGCAATACCTCTACGTTAGCTCGGTGTCGGCAACTCTTGCCAGTGACATTGATCAGCGCAGTCCAAATGTGGGGATGGGGTTTGTTCAGGAATATTACTGCCGAGGCAAAAACCGCAGCAGCGCCGCGACTATGGCTTCGGGCGCGTCTTCCTGAACCAGATGACCGGCGTTGGGTATCGGATAAAACTGCGACCCTGGAATCATCCGGTGCAGCGCGCGCCCGCGTTCGATGGAAATCCACTGATCGTCTTCACCCCAGAGAATCTGCACCGGGCAGCGTATCGTCGGGTACAGCCCCTCAGCTTCACGGGTATAACGCTCGTCCATCTGCGCGATCTGCCGATAGAACGCTGCTTGCCCCGGCTCTCCCAGCCATGGCTGCACATAGGGGGCGAGTTCGGCGTCGGGGATTTCGCGCTGGATGGCCCCGCGAATATAGGTCGGCACGATGGCGCGCTGGATGTAATCGGGCAGTCCGCTGAACGCCGCTTCATGCTGACGCACATGCTGCACGAACGGCGAACCCCAGGGCGTCAGCGCCACCGGGTCGATCAGCGTCAGGCTGCGGTAATCCTTGCCGTTGAGCAGATGTGTGCGCAGGGCGGTGGCGCCGCCGAAGTCGTGGGCCACCACGTCGGGGCGATCCAGGCCCCAATGTTCCAGCAACTGTGCCAGCAACTGGTTTTGCACGCCGAGCGAGACATCGGCGTCGGGTTGCGCCGACTGCCCATAGCCCAGCAAATCGAAGTAGTAGACGCGGTGAGTGGCCGTGAAATACGGTGCGATCCGGTGCCACACGCAAGAAGAAAAGGGCGTGCCATGCACCAACACCAGCGGCGGGCCGTCGCCGCGCACGGCGTAGCGCACCTGATGTCCGTTGAAGGCAAAGACCTGATCCAGCGGCCAGTCAGTCATGGGTTTGTCCTCTTGGCGGGGGAAGACGCAAAAGCATAGGCATAAAAAAACAGCCGATGAAGGCTGTTCTTTATTTCCCTGACAAAACGCAGGTCCCTTGTAGGAGCGAGCCTGCTCGCGAAGAACGTCAACGATAACGCGTGGTATCTGGCAGTCCGCGGTGCTCTGGCGTCCATCGCGAGCAGGCTCGCTCCTACAGGGGGGGTCTTTATTCGCCGCGATAGATGCAACCGCTGGTGCAGGTTTCGTGGATACGGATCGCACTGAGCTCCGGCAGCAATGGTTTCATTTCCTGCCAGATAAACTTGGCCAAGACTTCACTGGTCGGGTTTTCCAGGCCCGGAATGTCGTTCAGGTAGTTGTGGTCCAGGCGCTCGTACAGCGGCTTGAAGATTTCCTTGATTTCCGAGAAGTCGCGGATCCAGCCAGTGTGCGGGTCGAGGTCGCCGCTCAGGTGGATTGCCACTTTGAACGAGTGACCGTGCAGGCGGCCGCATTTGTGGCCATCCGGTACGTGGGGCAGGCGGTGGGCGGATTCGAAGGTAAATTCTTTGAAGATTTCCACAGTTTTTCAGCTCTGTTCAGGTGGCGTTCGCCGCAGCGATTCGGGCAGGTGGCGAGTTTACCAGTTTGTCCTGACTAAAGGGTCAGCAAGCGCTCGCCGAGGCGACCGTTGGCGGCCAGTTCGAGGAATTCGTCCCCCATGCGGCGGCTTTCATCCATGGTCGTGCGCCAGTATTTCTGCCGGCTCGGGGCGTCGCCCATGAAGCGCTTGAAGTCGTTGCGGTCCGGCAGTTTGCCGTAGGGCAGGCGCGCCAGGTAGTCCTTCGACGGCGCCAGCAGCAGCACGTTTTGCAAGCGTGCCGGGCAGGCGCGGCGCCATGGCAGGGTCTTGTCGAACCAGCCGGGAATCACCCGGTCGGTGAAGTGCGGGTAGAGCACAATGTCGTTGCCGCTGTAGGGCAGGTCCAGGTGGTAATCCAGCAGGCCGCCGTCGCGGAAGGTCCCGGTGCCGGCGCCCGGCAGGTCGCGCACCCCTTCCATCACCATCGGAATCGAGCCCGAGGCGAGCAAGGCCTGGCGCAAATTGCCGGCGTTGAGGGCGACGAAGCGCGACGGGAAGTCATTCAAGGCATTGACCGGCGGCGCCAGGCGCGGGTCGTGGATGATCAGGCGTTCGAAGTGCCGGGCCAGCCGCGCCCGGCCGCGCAGGTTGTCGGCGATGACCGAGGACAGACCCAGCCCGAGGCGGCCGCGATGATCGTCGGCCAGCAGGCCGTGGCTTTTGACCACCATGATGTTCAGGCGGTAATCACTGTTGCCGAGGATCGAGGCGTCGCGACCGTCGAGCAGCTCATTGAGCATGCGCCGGGAACTCTGGCTGATCTGCGCCATGGTCACGCCCTTGGCGAAATTCTGCTCGGTGTACAGCTGCCCGAGACGCCGGATGCCCTCGGCGGCGTCCGGCAGACAGGCGCTGGCGAAGCGCCAGGAACCCACTGATGCACCAATCAGCGAGCGTTCCCGCGGTGCCGCCGGCAGCCACTCGCCGAACAGCGCCAGGTCCAGTCCCTGAATCCCCAGCGCCTTCGGACCGCCGGCCGCACCGGGCAAGGTGCCGACCTCGGCGGCGTTAAGGCCGTTGGCGCGGATGTGCGCACAGGCGCGCGGACCGGCCTTGAGGGTCAGGGAAGGGAACTTGATGTGGATGGCGGTCATACCGGTCTCGATGTGTGTAGGAGCTGCGGTGTCAGTGATGATGGCAATTCAGATTCAATTAAGTTCAGCGGGTTAAGGTGGCTCGCCTGGACCCCGACGCAACGCTGAGGTAGCGCGACGCTGATACCATAGTGGCTTTCGAGAAGCTCACACCACTGGCACCGACCGGGATCTGGAATCAGACGCTGTCAGCGGGCAGGTTCTCAAGAATCATCAGGATTGGTAATGAAGGTGTTTCTATTCAAGCGATGCACCGGCAGCTGGATAGCGCTGGTGCTTCTGGCTTTTTGCTCGGCAGTGATGGCCCGCGACCTGGACCAGGATGAAGCCCTGCGCCTGCGTCAACAGGGCGTGATCCTGCCGCTGGAGCAACTGTTGCAGCAGGCAATGGATCGCTACCCCGGCGCGAAACTGCTGGAAGCCGAGCTCGAAGAAAAACACGACGTCTACATTTATGAAGTCGAACTGCTGACCCCTGAAGGTGTGGTCCGCGAACTGGGCATCGACGCCACCACCGGCCGTTTACTCAAAGACAAGGAAGACTGATCCATGCGTTTGCTGCTGGTGGAAGACCATGTGCCCCTGGCCGACGAACTGCTGGCCGGCCTTGACCGCCAGGGTTATGCGGTGGACTGGCTGGCCGATGGTCGCGACGCGGTGCTTCAGGGCAGTACCGAACCTTATGACCTGATCGTCCTCGACCTCGGTTTGCCGGGTGTGCCGGGGCTGGAGGTGCTGGCGCAATGGCGCGCCACAGGGCTGGCCACGCCGGTGCTGATCCTGACCGCCCGTGGTTCCTGGGCCGAGCGCATCGAAGGCCTGAAGACCGGCGCCGATGATTACCTGACCAAACCCTTTCATCCCGAAGAGCTGTTTTTGCGCATCCAGGCGTTGCTGCGCCGCTCCCATGGCCAGGTCAACCAGCCAACGCTCCAGGCCGCCGGGCTGCACCTGGACGAAGGTCGGCAGTGCGTTGTCCGCGACGGTGCGGACATTCAGCTGACCGCCGCGGAGTTTCGCCTGTTGCGTTATTTCATGCTGCACCCCGAGCGGATCCTCTCCAAAAGCCACCTCGCCGAGCACCTCTACGACGGTGAAACCGAGCGCGATTCCAATGTGCTGGAAGTCCACGTCAACCATTTGCGCCGCAAGCTCGGCAAAAGTGTGATTGAAACCCGTCGCGGCCAGGGTTACCTGTTCGGCGGGCAAGCCCGGTGAGATCGATCCAGCGCCGCTTGAGCCTGGGCCTGATCAGCGTGATGGTGGTCGTTGGCCTGGTACTGGCGCAAACCAGCCTGTGGTTGTTCGAAATGAGTTTGCAGCGCTACCTCGAAGCCGGGTTGCGCAACGACAGCGAGAACCTGCTGGCGGCACTGGTGCGCGGGCCGCAGGGCTTGCAACTGGATGAACGACGCCTGTCACCGGCCTATCAGCGGCCGTTTTCCGGGCATTATTTCCGCATCGATCTCGCCGACGGCCATTGGCGTTCCCGTTCTTTATGGGATCAGGAATTGCCGGTGCTCGATCACACCGGCCTGCATGGCAACCTGCAACTGGGGCCGGAAGGGCAGCAGTTGCTGGTCCTGCGTTCGGACTATCGACGTTCGGGGGTGCCGATCTCCATCAGCGTCGCCGAGGATTACACGCCAATACGCGAAAGTTTCCGGCTTATGCAACAGCTCGGGTTGGGCCTCGGTTTGACCGGGTTGCTGCTGATCCTGCTGCTGCAACGGATCACCGTGCGCCGCGCCTTGCGCCCGCTGGAACAGGCGCGCGAACAAATCGCGCAGTTGCAACAGGGCCAGCGCTCGCAACTCGACGATCGGGTGCCGGTGGAACTGGAGCCGCTGGTGGCGCAGATCAACCACTTGCTGGCCCACACCGAAGACAGCCTCAAGCGCTCGCGCAATGCCCTGGGCAATCTCGGCCACGCGTTGAAAACGCCGCTGGCGGTGCTGTTGAGCCTGGCCTCGAGCGAACAGCTTGAGGCGCACCCGCAACTGCGCAAGACCCTCAAGGAACAACTGCAACAGGTCGAGCAACGACTCAATCGCGAACTCAATCGTGCGCGGTTGTCCGGCGATGCGCTGCCGGGCGCGCTGTTTGATTGCGATGCTGAACTCCCCGGACTGCTGGCAACCCTGAACATGATCCATGGCGAACACCTGGCGCTGAGCTACCGCGCACCGACCGGCCTGCAATTGCCCTGGGATCGTGAAGACCTGCTGGAACTGCTGGGCAACCTGCTGGACAACGCCTGCAAATGGGCGGATGCCGAGGTGCGGCTGAGTGTGGTCGAGCGGGCGGAGGGGTTTGAACTGAGTGTGGAAGATGATGGGCCGGGCATTCCCGAAGAGCGTCGTGATCAGGTGTTCAGTCGGGGGACACGGCTGGACGAGCAAACCCAGGGGCATGGTTTGGGGCTGGGGATTGTGCGCGATATCGTTGATAGCTGGGGCGGCAAACTGTCGTTGCTGGAAAGCGAGTGGGGCGGATTGAAGGTCGTCATCGAGTTGCCCAAACACACCTGAGGCCACACCAAGAACCCTGTAGGAGTGAGCCTGCTCGCGATGGCGGAGTGTCAGTCGATGAAAATGTTGGCTGACACACCGCCATCGCGAGCAGGCTCACTCCTACATTGATTTGTGTTGTGTCTGGCTTATGTGTGATGAATCTCCCGATCCTTGGTTTCCGGCATGAAGAAAATACCCAGCACAGCCGTCATCACCGCGATGATGATCGGATACCACAGCCCGTAGTAGATATCCCCAGTGGCCGCCACCATGGCGAACGCCACTGTCGGCAGGAAGCCACCGAACCAGCCATTGCCGATGTGATAGGGCAGCGACATCGAGGTGTAGCGGATGCGCGCCGGGAACAGTTCCACCAGCCAGGCGGCAATCGGCCCGTAGACCATGGTCACGTAGATCACCAGGATGGTCAGGAGCAGTAGCACCATCGGGTAGTTGGTCTTGGCCGGGTCGGCCTTCTCGGGGTAGCCGGCGTCCTTGAGGGCAGTGACGAGGTTGGCGGCAAAGGCGTCGTTCCTGGCCTTGAAGTCGGCGGCCGGCATGCCGGTGCCCTCGAAGCTCTCGATCACTTTCTCGCCAATGCGCACCTGCGCAACAGCGCCCGGCTCGGCGTTCACGTTCTTGTAGGGGATGGCCTTTTTAGCCAGCACGGTCTTGGCCAGGTCACAGGAACTGGTGAATTTGGCCTTGCCCACCGGGTCGAACTGGAACGAACACTGGCCGGGATTGGCGATGACCGTGACCGGATTCTTCTCCTGCGCAATGAACACGTCCGGGCTACCGTACTGGGTCAACGCATGGAAGATCGGGAAATAGGTCACGGCCGCCAGGATACAGCCGGCCATGATGATGCCTTTGCGTCCGATGCGGTCGGACAGGCTGCCGAAAATGACGAAGAACGGCGTACCGATCAGCAGCGAGCCGGCGATCAGCAAATTGGCGGTCTGCGGGTCGATCTTCAGCGTCTGCAGCAGGAAAAACAGCGCATAGAATTGCCCGGTGTACCAGACCACTGCTTGACCTGCGGTACCACCGAGCAGGGCCATGATCACGATCTTGAGGTTGTCCCAACGAGCGAAGGACTCGGTCAACGGTGCCTTGGAGGACTTGCCTTCGGCTTTCATTTTCATGAACACCGGTGATTCGCTCAATTGCAGGCGGATGTACACCGAGATGATCAACAGCAGGATCGACAGCAGGAATGGAATCCGCCAACCCCAGGCTTCGAAGGCTTCTGTGCCCAGAGCGGTGCGGCAGGCGAGGATCACCAACAGTGAAAGAAACAGACCGAGGGTGGCGGTCGTCTGAATCCAGGAGGTGAAGTAGCCTCGTTTGCCCTTGGGTGCGTGTTCGGCCACGTAGGTCGCTGCGCCGCCGTACTCACCGCCCAGCGCCAGGCCTTGCAGCAGGCGCAGGCTGATCAGAATGACCGGCGCGGCTACGCCGATGGTCGCGTAGCCGGGCAGCAAACCCACCACAGCCGTGGAAATACCCATGATCACGATGGTGATGAGGAAGGTGTGTTTGCGCCCGATCATGTCGCCCAACCGGCCGAACACGATGGCGCCGAAGGGCCGGACGGCGAAGCCGGCGGCGAAGGCGAGCAGGGCGAAGATGAAGGAAGTCGTTTCGTTGACGCCGGCAAAGAAGTGCTTGGCGATGATCGCCGCGAGGGAGCCGTACAGGTAGAAGTCATACCATTCGAACACGGTGCCCAGGGACGAGGCGAAGATGACCTTGCGCTCCTCCCTGGTGATTCCGCGGTTGGGCGTGCTGCCCGTGGCTGTGCCGTAGATTGCCGTCATGAGTATTCTCCGTCTTGCTCTTGTTGTAGGCCGGAGTTCCCACCATCAATTACCGTACCCAGGCCCTGGGGCTGATGTCATCGGATTACGGGTCTTGCATAGAGGTTGACGCCACAAAATGCTGCAAGGTTCCTTGAAGCATAATCCGCTTGCGGCAGATATCCACTCGCCATCATTTTGTTGGGCTGCGCGCAGAAACAAATGTAGGAGCGAGCCTGCTCGCGATGACGGAGTGTCGGACACATTGATGTTGAATGTGTCACCGCCATCGCGAGCAGGCTCGCTCCTACAGGGGACTTGCCGGGTTCAGACGCGGAACTGATCCATCAAACTCTGCTGCTGGTTCGCCAGGCTGTTGAGCGACTGGCTGACCCGCGCCGATTCATTGGCCTGGCCCGACAGCGACTCGGTCACGTCGCGAATGGTCGCCACGTTGTTGTTGATCTCCTCGGCCACCGCGCTTTGCTCTTCGGCGGCACTGGCGATCTGCATGTTCATGTCGTTGATCACGGTCACCGCGTCGCCGATCTGGCGCAGTGCCGTCACGGCCTGGCCAACCTGCTCGACACTGCCCTGGGCCTGACGATGGCTGTTGTTCATCGAACCCACCACCTGCTGGGTGCCGTTTTGCAGTTGTTCGATCACCAGACGGGTTTCTTCCACGGACTCCTGGGTTCGCCGCGCCAGGTTGCGCACTTCATCGGCCACCACGGCAAAACCGCGTCCGGCCTCACCGGCACGGGCCGCTTCGATCGCGGCGTTGAGGGCCAGCAGGTTGGTTTGCTCGGCTATCGCACGGATCACTTCCAGTACCGTGCCGATCTTCTCGCTGTTGGCGGCCAGGCCTTCGACCTGGATCATGGCCGCGCTCATGTCGGCGGCGAGGTTGTCGATGCTGGCGGTGGTGCGGTCGATCACGGTCAGGCCCTGGCGGGTCGCCTGATCGGCATCCCGCGCGGCATGGGCCGCTTGCGCGGCGCTGCGGGCGACGTCCTGGGCGGTGGCGCTCATCTCGTGGGAGGCGGTCGCCACCTGATCCACCTGACGGTATTGCTGCTCCATGCCGGCGCTGGTCTGGGCGGCGATGGCGGACGACTGGTCAGCGGTGCTGCGGGCGTCCTGCACCGAGCGTTTCACTTCGGCAATGATCGGTTGCAGCTTGTCGAGGAAACGATTGAACCAGCCGGCCAGTTGGCCCAGCTCATCCTGCTTGTCGTAAGCCAGTCGGCGGGTCAGGTCACCTTCGCCGCTGGCGATGTCTTCGAGCATGTGTGCCACGCCGAGGATCGGTCGGGTGACGCTGCGGGCCATCAGCCACACCAGCACCAGGCCCAGCAGCGCGGCGAGTACCCCCAGACCCAGCTCGACCAGCGTACCGGTGGTATTGCTGTCATCGAGTTGCTTTTTCAGGGCTTCGGCGGGGCCGACCAGGACTTTCTCCGGCACGTCGAGCAACACGCCCCAGGATTTACCGCCGGGAATCGGCTGGAACGGTGCGAGCACTTTCAGTTGCTGCTGGCTGTGCAGGCTGGCGATTTTGCTGCTGGCGGCGAGCATGCGCAGCAGTTCGGCGCCGCTGGCCTTGTCCACGGCATCCAGGCGCTGGCTGAGTTTGCTGGCGTCCGGGCTGTAGCCGGCGAGCAGGCCGGCCGGGCTGATGATGCTGACGCTGGTCTGGCCGTCGTAGAGTTTCTTGCTCGCCCCCAGGCTGACTGCTTGCAGGCTGTTGAGGTTGATGTCGACCGACAGCGAGGCCATGACCTTGCCGTTGACCATCAGCGGGAAAACGATGCTGGTCATCAGCACGTTCTGACCGTCGATCTCATAGAAGTAGGGTTCGATCACGCACGGCTTGAGCGTGGTGCGCGGGCAGGTGAACCAGGCGTTGGCCGCTTCACCGCTGGGGCCGGCGCTGGTATCGGCCATGTCCTTTTCCGGCAGTGCCATCGACGTCACTTTGCCCGGCGTCGGCTGCGACCAGTAGAGGGCAAAACGGCCCTTGTCGTTGCTGCCAAGTTCCGCTTGCCCTGCGAACAGTTCGTCCTTGCCGTCCAGCCCGTTGGGTTCGAACACCAGGGACAGGCCGAGCAGTTCCGGGTTGGCTTGCAGGGCCGACTTGACCTGGCGGGTCAGGTCTTCGCGCAGGTCGAAGGCATCGAGAAAACGCTTCTCGGCCTGGTCGCGCAGGAACAGCACCTGCCGCGAGAAGCCGTGGCCGTACTGATAGGCGTCCATGAACTGCTGGCGAATCCCCAGCGCCTGGTTTTCGCCCTGGGACTCGATCCGCGCCTGGGCCGCTTCGGTCAGCATCTCCATGCTCGAGGCTTTCACCAGCCCGGAGCTGTGCTCCATGCGGTACAGCGAAAGACCCACCAGCAGGGTCACGATGCCCGCCAGGCACAACCCGGCCAGCAGGGTGATTTTCCATTGAATGGAAAGTTGTCTGAGTGGCATGGAGACGTCCTTATTCGATAAATATCTGAGACTTTGCCCTGTAGCGGCCGCGATCCGGCTTTCTTTATGCCGAGCCAATGAATATCGCCCCCCCCCCCACACACGTAGGAGCTGCCGCAGGCTGCGATCTTTTGATCTTCAGCGCCATCAAGGGAATGAAAAGCAAAAGATCGCAGCCTGCGGCAGCTCCTACCGGGAATTGTGTTGGCTTTGACAAGGCGGCAGCGGTCCGGCAAAGTGCGCGCCCTCTAATAAGACCCATTCCTTTTATCCGCTGGCAGCTCACGCAGACTGCCGGCCGGACTCTTTTCGCTTGCCCAGAGGTATGACAATGAATGCAGTAATTGCCGCGGTCGGCATCATGCTGGTGCTCAGCCTGTCCCGCGTGCATGTGGTGATCGCGCTGATCGTCGGTGCGCTGGTCGGTGGTTTGACCGGCGGCCTGGGGATCGAAGCGACGCTCAAGGCTTTCAACAGTGGCCTCGGTGGCGGGGCGACGGTGGCGTTGTCCTACGCCTTGCTCGGGGCTTTCGCGGTGGCCATTGCCAAGTCCGGCATGGCCCATGCGCTGGCCGACAAGGCCCTGGCGATGGTCGATCGCCAGCACGCCAACGGCGGTGGCCAGGTCAAATGGCTGCTGATCGGCCTGCTCTGGGTCGTGGCCATTGCCTCGCAGAACATCCTGCCGATCCATATTGCGTTCATTCCGTTGCTGGTGCCGCCGCTTCTATATGTGCTGACCAGGCTGCAACTGGACCGTCGCCTGATCGCCTGTGTCATGACCTTCGGTTTGATCACACCCTACATGTTCCTGCCGGTGGGCTTCGGCAACATCTTCCTCAATGAGATCCTGCTGGCCAACGTCGCCCGCAGCGGTGTGGACATCAGCGGCATCAATGTGACCCACGCCATGGGCATTCCAGCCCTGGGCATGGTGGCAGGCCTGCTGATCGCGTTTGTCAGCTACCGCAAGAAGCGTGTCTACGACCTGGAAAAGATCGAACAGGTCGAGCAAGTGGCGGTGCAATACAACCCGCTGAGCCTGATGGTGGCCGGCGTGGCCATCGCGGTGGCATTCATCATTCAGTTGTTGCTGGATTCGATGATTATCGGTGCATTGGCCGGTTTCCTGATTTTCTCGGTGTCGGGCATCGTCAAATGGCGCGACACCGATGACCTGTTCACCGAAGGCATGAAAATGATGGCGATGATCGGCTTCATCATGATCGCAGCCTCAGGCTTTGCCGAAGTGATGAAGGCCACCGGTGAGGTGCAGACGCTGGTCGAGTCGTCGGCGGCGTACATCGATCACAGCAAGGGCATCGGCGCCTTGCTGATGCTGCTGGTGGGGTTGCTGGTGACCATGGGCATCGGCTCGTCGTTCTCCACCGTGCCGATTCTGGCGGCGATCTTCGTGCCGTTGTGCGTGCAACTGGGCTTCAGCCCGATTGCCATCGTGTGCATCGTCGGCACCGCCGGTGCCCTGGGCGACGCCGGTTCACCGGCTTCGGACTCGACCCTCGGCCCGACCTCCGGCCTGAACATCGACGGTCAGCACCATCACATCTGGGACACCGTGGTCCCGACCTTCCTGCACTACAACCTGCCGCTGCTGGCGTTTGGCTGGGTGGCGGCGATGGTTCTGTAACCCGAAACCCCTGTAGGAGCGAGCCTGCTCGCGATGGTGTGTCAGCCGACACCAAGGTAGCTGACACACCTTCGCGAGCAGGCTCGCTCCTACAGGGGATCTTCAGTGTCCCTGATGACTGAATTCAACTTTTGATTTGACGTGCCGTTAAAGCTTTCAACCACGCCAACAAAATCAAAAGAGTGAACGTCATGCGCATGAGCCTCAAGGCTAAAGTCCTGTCCCTTGCCGTCCTCCCGGTGTTGCTGTTTGCGCTGGTCATCAGCCTGACCACGCTGTTCATTCTGCAGGATCAGGCGCGCAAGGAAGTGGAGCAGACCCGCGAGCGCCTGCTCAGCGATGCCAAGGCGACCTTGCAAAGCTACGTGGCCGTGGCCATGACCACGATCAAACCGCTCTACGACGCGGCCGCCCCCGGCGATGAGGCGGCGCGGGCCCAGGTGATCAAGCTGCTGTCGAGCATCACCTATGGCAAGGATGGCTACTTCTTCGGCTACGACTCCAACACCGTGCGCCTGTTCAAGGCCAACAGCCCCGAAGGCGTGGGCCAGAGTTTCAAGGACAACCGCGACCCGAACGGTGTCTACGTCAACCGCGACCTGGTGAAAGTCGCCAGGGACGGTACGCACTACCTGCAATACAGCTCGCCCTTGCCCGGCAACACCCAGGTGCTGGTGCCCAAGCTCGGCTACACCGAATACCTGTCGAAGTGGGACATGGCGGTCGGTACCTCGGTCAATCTCGACGGCATCGAAGCGCAAGTGGCGGTGGTCGAGGCCAAGGTCCAGGAGCGCATGCAAGGCATGGTGCTGAGCATCGTCGGCGTGGCGCTCGTGGTGCTGCTGGTGATCGCCGCTGCCGGGATGTTGCTGGCCAACACCATTCTGCGTCCGCTGCATCTGATGAAAGCCAACCTCGACGACATCGCGGCAGGTGAGGGCGACCTGACCCGCCGCTTGACGATCACCAGCCAGGACGAACTCGGTGAACTGGCCGGCTCCTTCAACCGTTTCGTCGACAAGATCCACGGGCTGGTGCGGCAGATCACCGAAATGACCTCGCAACTGACCGGACTGGTGAATCAGGTGTCCGACCAGGCCAACCGTTCGGACCAGGCCATGGAACGCCAGCGTCACGAAACCGATCAGGTGGCCACGGCCATCAACGAAATGTCGGCGGCGGCCCAGGAAGTGGCCAAGAGCGCGCAGAACGCCGCGGTGGCTGCCCAGCAGACCGACGAAGAAGGCCAGGCGGCCAAGCGTGTGGTGGCCGGCAGCATCGAGAAAATTCATGCGCTGGTGGACGACATCCGCAGCAGCGGCGTGTCCCTGGACAGCCTGCAAAAGGACGTGTCGTCGATCGTCAGCGTGCTCGGGGTGATTCGTTCGATTGCCGAGCAGACCAACCTGCTGGCGCTCAACGCGGCCATCGAAGCCGCCCGTGCCGGCGAGGCCGGGCGCGGCTTTGCGGTGGTGGCCGATGAAGTGCGGGCGCTGGCCAGCCGCACGCAAACCAGCACCCAGGAAATCCAGGGCATGATCGACCGCTTGCAGGCCGGTACCCGGTCGGCGGTGGAGGCGATGCGTCGTTCCAGCGAGGCCGGCGACGGCACCTCGGCCCAGGCCAACGAGGCGGGGGCTTCGCTGGACACCATGGCCCAACTGATCGCGACCATCAATTCGATGAACGCGCAGATCGCCAGTGCTGCCGAAGAACAGACCGCCGTGGCCGAAGAGATCAATCGCAGCGTGCATCAGATTGCCGTGGCGGTGGACAGCGTCGCCGACGAAACCCAGCTCGGCGCGCAGACTTCGCGCAGCCTGGCCGACCTCGGTCAGCGCCTGGGCGGTCTGGTGGGGCAGTTCCGGATCTGATTAAAACATTTGTGGCGAGCGAGCTTGCTCGCCACAAAAGATCGCAGCCTGC
Organism: Pseudomonas sp. GV085; assembly: GCF_003050925.1. GTDB lineage: Bacteria > Pseudomonadota > Gammaproteobacteria > Pseudomonadales > Pseudomonadaceae > Aquipseudomonas. The sequence continues at coordinate 16,860 of NZ_QAOV01000015.1, forward strand.
GGCAGCTCCTACACTTACTGTGTGCATCTGAGCACTGGCGACCACACAAGAGGAGTCAGCCCCATGATTGACCGCGAAAGTATCTGCGATTGCCCGAAATGTTCCTGCAAACTCGGTGAACATCCGATTGCCCGTCACGGCAAGCACTATTGCTGCGAAGCCTGTGCCAAGCATCACGAGCATGGCGAAGCGTGCGCTTCCCAAGGCTGCAAGTGTGCCCACTGAAAATCACGGCACACGCAAAAGTGGAGCCTGGTCTGGCTCCACTTCCAGTCCGATCAGGCACTCGGCGCTTTTGCTGATGCTCCCCGATAGCGTGTCCAGACCGTAGTCCAGCCGCGCAGGGCTGCCGACAGGTGTCGCGGTCATTTTCTTTCTGCCCGATCCTGATGGTTGCCAGTGATCAGTTCGTCGGCCGCCACTTGACGTTTTCCACGCCAAATTTTTCCGCCATCGGCTTGCTGGTCTTTTGCACTTTCTCGCGTCCGAAACGGGGGATTCGCCCCACCCCTGCGTCGCAGCTCGCCCAATGCCAGGCTTCTGCGTTATCCATTTTTTCCAGGCGGATAATGAATGATTTCGGAGCGCCATGGAGGGTGTACTCGATGACGAATAATTTTGCATTGTTCATAAAGCTCCGGTTCCTCCCTGTTGTACATAAAAGGATCGCGCGCCATCTGGAAAATTCATTCGGTTTGTCGGACGGCGGCGGTTGCTGGCGACAAGTTCGGTGCCTCGTTACCATGGGGCCTTCCCGCCCCCCAATGAACATAGACCATGGCCCTCGCCGCACCACCTGACCTGAGTGACACCGATGTGCCCGTGCAACCGCTGGCTCGCACCTATCCGCGGGGGTTGTACATCGAGCCTCACGAGCACGTCTGGGGCCAGTTGCTGTATGCGATGAGCGGGGTGATGTGGGTCGAGACGCCGCACGAGGCGCTGGTGGTGCCGCCGCAGCGGGCGGTGTGGTTGCCGCCCGGCGTGCCCCACGGGATTCGCGTGGTGTCCGACCTGCAAATGCGCAATATCTACTTGCGTCCATCCCTGGCGGCGACCCTGGATGACAGCGTGCAAGTCATTGAGGTCGGCGGTTTGCTGCGCGAGCTGATCGTCGGCCTGGTGGAGCAGGGCAACGACGGGCCGCCCGACTATTACGACGCGCTGGTGGGGCTGGCGCTGCTGGAACTCAAGCGCGCCAGGCGTTCGCTGCTGAAAATCCCGCTGCCGGACGATTCCGACCGGCGATTGATGAATTTGTGTCAGGCGGTCATGGCTGCGCCATCACTGGATATTCCTTTCGAACAACATGCAGATAACGCCGGAGCCAGCGTGCGCACCCTGGCGCGGCTGTTCAAGGACGGTCTGGGCATGGGCTTCGCCGAGTGGCGGCGTCAGGTGCAACTGGCGACGGCGGTGGCCGAGTTGATCCAGGGCGTACCGGTCAGTGCGATTGCCCGGGAGCTGGGCTATTCGCCAAGCAGCTTCAGTGACATGTTTCGTCGTGAGCTGGGTGTCGCCCCCTCGCAGTTTCCTGCGGCGCAACGCCAGGACTGAGTTCACAGGCGCCGTGCTTTGGCCGAAATTCAGAAGCACTTGGCCGATGCTCAAAGGTGTCGCCCTCTAGACTCAGCGCATACCTCAATTGCCCCCGGAGTCTGTCATGAACCTCCTCATGTCACTGGCCATCGGTCTGGGCGTCGGTCTGCTCTACGGCGCCCTGGATTTTCGTTCCCCCGCACCCCCGGCAATCGCGTTGGTAGGCCTGCTTGGCATGCTCGCCGGCGAAAAGCTCTGGCCGATGGGCCGAGAACTGGTGGCTGGCTGGGTCTCCTGAACCCTTCCTTTATTCAATGGACACGCCCATGAAAGCTCTGCAATTCGACAAAACCGGTGATCTCTCGGCCCTGCGCTACGTCGAGGTGCCGACCCCCGTGCCCGGCGCCGATGAAGTGCTGGTCGAGATCAAGGCCGCTGGTCTCAACCCCAGCGATGTGAAGAACGTGCTGGGACGTTTTCCCTACACCACCTTGCCGCGAATTCCCGGTCGGGATTTTGCCGGGGTGGTCGTGGCCGGCCCGCAGGCGCTGATCGGCCGGGAAGTCTGGGGCACAGGGCGGGAACTGGGCTTTTTCGCCGACGGTTCCCACGCGCAGTTCGTCAAGTTGCCGGCCAATGGCGTGGCGCTCAAACCCACGCACCTGAGCTTCGCCCAGGCCGCCAGCCTCGGCGTCCCGTACACCACGGCGTGGGATGCGCTGGAGCGCAGCCTGGTGACGGCCGAAAGCCGATTGCTGGTCATCGGTGGCGGGGCGGTCGGTAGTGCCGCGCTGGCTCTGGCCAAGGTGCGTGGTGCCCGGGTGCTGGCGGCCGCGCGACGTCCGGAACAGGTCAAGGACTTGCAGGATCAGGGCTATCAGACCCTGCAACTGGATAAACCCGAAGACCTGGGGGCTCAGGTCAACGCCGTGTTCGCTGGCGGCGCCGACGTGATTTTCGACACCACCGGATTCTGGTTGCCGGCCTCGGTACCCGCCCTGGCCGCGTTCGGCCGTATCGCGATCATCGCAGCGCCCGTGGACGGTCACGTGCAGTTGCCGGCCCTGGCGTTGTATCGCAAGGGTGGCTCAGTGGTGGGGATCAACTCGTTGCTGTACGGGGTACAGGCCTGTGCGGCGATGCTCGAGCAGTTCGGCAAGTTTTTCGATCAGGATCTGTTGCCGTTGCCCCGGGGCCTGTTCGAGTCGCCTTTGGCTGAAGGCCTGGAGCGTTATGCCGAAGTGAATCAAGGCAGCGGTGACAAGGTGATTCTGCTGCCATAACCGCTCCCACAATGTCCGCAGCCGCGCAACGCCTTGCGCCGGCCTCGCTCTGTTAGAATCGGCCCCATTGACCCAATGAGGTGCCCCCATGAGCGAACCGATTCGCCTGACCCAGTACAGCCATGGCGCTGGATGCGGTTGCAAGATTTCCCCCCAGGTGCTGGAAGTGATCCTGGCCGGCAGCGGGGCGCAGAACCTCGACCCGAAACTCTGGGTCGGCAACGCCTCGCGCGACGACGCGGCGGTGTATTCCATCGACGAAGAACGCGGCGTGGTCTCGACCACCGACTTTTTTATGCCGATCGTCGACGATCCCTTCGATTTCGGCCGAATTGCTGCCACCAATGCCATCAGCGACATCTATGCGATGGGCGGCGATCCGTTGATGGCGATTGCGATTCTGGGCTGGCCGGTGAACGTGCTGGCCCCGGAAGTTGCCCGGGAGGTGATACGCGGCGGCCGTGCGGTGTGTGACGAGGCGGGCATCCCGCTGGCAGGCGGGCACTCCATCGACGCGCCAGAACCGATCTTTGGCCTGGCCGTCACCGGTCTGGTGGAAAAGCGCCACATGAAGCGCAACGACACCGCCACCGCCGGTTGCCTGCTCTACCTCACCAAGCCCCTGGGCATCGGCATCCTCACCACCGCCGAGAAAAAGGGCAAATTGCGCAGCGCCGACATCGGCCTGGCCCGGGACTGGATGTGCACCCTGAACAAACCCGGCAGCCGCTTCGGCAAGCTCGACGGCGTGACCGCGATGACCGACGTCACCGGTTTCGGCCTGCTCGGGCACCTGGTGGAAATGGCCGACGGCAGCCAGCTCACGGCGCGCATTGAATATGACCGCGTACCGCGCCTGCCGGGGGTCGAATATTACCTGGAACAGGGCTGCATACCGGGCGGGACGCTGCGCAATTTCGACAGCTACGCCAGCAAACTCGGACGCCTTCAGGAACTGCACAAACGCGTGCTCTGCGACCCGCAGACCAGCGGCGGCCTGCTGATTGCCGTGACGCCCGAAGGCCGCGAGCAATTCCTTTCTGTGGCCGCTGAGCTGGGCCTGAGCCTGGAACCGATCGGTGAACTGGTCGAGCGACAGAGCAACGCGGTCGAGGTGTTTTGATGTCTGTCGATTACACCGATTACCGCGGCATCTTCCTCAACGACCGGCCCATGATGGACACCCGCGCGCCGGTCGAATTCGACAAGGGCGCGTTTCCCGGCGTGATCAACCTGCCGTTGATGAATGACCATGAACGCCAGCGGGTCGGTACCTGCTACAAGCAGCACGGTCAGCAAGCGGCCATTGTGCTGGGGCATCAACTGGTGTCGGGCGCGGTCAAGGCCGAACGCATCCAGGCCTGGGCCGATTTTGCCCGGGCGCATCCGGATGGATTGCTGTATTGCTTTCGCGGCGGCCTGCGCTCGCAGATTGTCCAGCAATGGCTCAAGGACGAGGCCGGCATCGACTATCCACGGGTGGGCGGCGGCTACAAGGCCATGCGCACCTTCCTGCTGGACACCCTCGATCAAGCCGTGGCCCAGTGCGATTTCGTCCTGTTGGGCGGGATGACCGGCACCGGCAAGACCGAGGTGCTCACGCAACTGAACAACGGCGTGGACCTTGAAGGTCATGCCAACCATCGCGGCTCCAGTTTCGGCAAGCGCGCCACGGGCCAACCCTCGAATATCGACTTCGAAAACCGGCTGGCCATCGACGTGCTGAAAAAACGCGCCCGGGGCATCGAGCAGTTCGTATTGGAAGACGAAAGCCGTGCGGTGGGCAGTTGTGCGCTGCCGTTGCCGCTGTACCAGGGCATGCAGCAGTTCCCGATGGTCTGGCTGGAAGACAGCTTTGAGGGTCGGGTCGAGCGGATCCTGCGCGACTACGTGGTGGATCTGTGCGCCGAATTCATCGGCGTGCATGGCGAGGAGGGCTTTGCGCTGTTTTCCGAGCGGTTGCTGGCGAGCCTGAACAATGTGCAGAAACGCCTGGGCGGCGAACGTCATCGGCGCCTGCTGGCTTTGATGGAAGAGGCATTGGCGGAGCAGGCCCGCAGTGGCGCGGTGGATCTGCACCGGGACTGGATCGAAGGGTTGCTGCGCGAGTATTACGATCCGATGTATGCGTTCCAGCGCGAGAAGAAAGACGCACGGATCGAGTTTTCCGGGGAGCGGGGGGCGGTGCTTGAGTATTTGCGCGAGAGGTTGAATCAGAAGGGTTGAAGTTGTTTTTGCTGGCCCCTTCGCGAGCAGGCTCGCTCCTACAGTCGATCTTCATCAAACACAGGTTTTGTGTTCGACGCAGATCCAGTGTAGGAGCGAGCCTGCTCGCGATGAGGTCCGATCAAACGACACACAACCTCAGGTCGGGCAAGTCTGAGAGCCATTATCCAGCCCTTGCTTGTACACATGGCTCTGCAAACTGGCCTTGCCGTCGTGCCAGGTCAGGGTCAGCACATACAGCGAGTCGTAATCACTGGACTCCCAGTCGTCGATGATCTTCGCATCCTGGCCGGTGGCTTCGCCGGCCACCGTGTTGATCAGCTCCGGCAGGTAGCCGTGGGACCAGGCGGTGTAGATGACCGAGTTGTGATACTTGCCCTGGAGCAGTTCTTCGGCCAGGTCATCGGTGTCGTTGGCGGAAAAATTGATGTTCACCGGCAGGCCCAGCTTGATGGCGGCGGGGCTGATGGTCATCAGGGGGCGGATGTAACTGTAGGAATTGTCGAACTCGCCTTCCTCGACGTTACGGGTCGGGTTGGCCGCAAACACATAGTTGGCGTTGCCGAATTTTTCCGGCAGCAGCGTCGCCAGGCCGATGGCGCGGTTCAGGCCCTGGCAATTGAGCTGGCCCAGGCCGCCGGCGGGTTTTTCCCCGTGGCGCAGGAAGACCAGCGTCTGGGTGCCATCCATCGGTTGGGCGCGGCTAGGGCCGGACTCCAGCGACAGGAACAACGCGCTGACTACCAACAAGGCGGGCAACAAAAGGTAAACGCGATGTTTAAAGCGTTGGGCAAAATTGAACAGGTTCATGAATAAAGGGATCTTCAGCACTATTCGGTTAAGGCTGACAAACCTTTACACCACGATTTGCCTGGTGCTTTCCATGTCGTTGAAACCGGTCCGTTTTCAAAGGAGTGGTGCTCTGAGTCCCCTGAACCCGTTTGGTTCGATTCCGGCCAAAAGCGCAGCAATGTACCGGTAACCTTCAACGGGTTGCAGCGAAGGATATCGACAGGATGTTTCGAATTTTTGGCTAAGGTACACCGGATGGTGTTGAAACCGGTCGTGATCTCTTTTGATCTCCTCTATCAGCGAGATTGATGGCTTCAAGGGATCGCTGAGTGGATATCTACATTATGATCGTCACTCTCAATGTCTTCGTGGATCCAGCCCATGACCGATTTGTCCGCATTCCCCATCACCCGCAAATGGCCTGCCCAATACCCGGAGTGGATTCAGCTGTACTCCTTGCCGACCCCCAACGGCGTCAAGGTCTCGATCATGCTCGAAGAGATCGGCCTGCCTTATGAACCGCACCGGGTAGGCTTCGACACCAATGACCAGATGTCCCCGGAATTCCTGTCGTTGAACCCCAACAACAAGATCCCGGCGATCCTCGACCCCCACGGTCCGGACGACCGGCCGTTGGCGCTGTTCGAGTCGGGGGCGATCCTGATCTACCTGGCCGACAAGAGCGGGCAATTGCTGGCCCAGGAATCGGCTGCGCGCTACGAAACGATCCAGTGGCTGATGTTCCAGATGGGCGGCATTGGGCCGATGTTTGGCCAGCTCGGGTTTTTCAACAAATTCGCCGGCAAGGACTACGAAGACAAGCGCCCCCGTGACCGCTACGTCGAGGAGAGCAGACGCCTGCTCAAGGTGCTCGACGGCCGGCTTGAAGGGCGCGACTGGATCATGGGCGAGCGCTACACCATCGCCGACATCGCCACCTTCCCGTGGGTGCGCAACCTGATCGGCTTCTACGAGGCCGGCGATCTGGTGGGCATTCAGAACTTCCCTAATGTCACGCGGGTGCTGGAGCGGTTCCTGGCACGGCCAGCGGTGATGCGCGGGTTGCAGATTCCGAGTCCGGTCGCGAGCTGATCCACCGCAAAACCTGTGGGAGCGAGCCTGCTCGCGAAGAGGCCGGCACATTCAACATCCATGTCGTCTGGCACTCCGCTTTCGCGAGCAGGCTCGCTCCCACAAGGTGATGTTGTGTTCTCAGGGTGCGCCAAAAAACGGCCGGATCCCGTGGTCACGGAAGTACCGTTCGATCACTTTCGGGTCCGCACACGTCTCGGCAATCGCCACGTAGGTATCGGGCCGCAGCAGATAAAAGCCGTTGCGCCCCAGGTTTGCCGCTTCGAACGCCGGCCGCCAGTCGAACACATGCAGCGGTAGGTGGTGCTCGTGGCACCAGGCGATCATCTCGTCGCTGGTGTCGCCATAGACATGCACTTGCCAGGTCAGGCATTTCAGCGACTCAAAGTTATCCCCCTCACCGTCATGGGCCCAGGGCAGGCGATCGCCGCCATGCACGTGCCCGGCAACGCCCGTGCTCAATGGCATGCCCCGATAATTCAGGGTGATCTGCGACACCGTGCGAAACAGGAACTGACGGGAGGTTTCGAACGAGGTCATTTTCGGTAACAAGAACGGGGCCAGGCGCGTACGCAGCAAATCGGCAATCGGCCCGTCGGCGGTGACGAAGGTGAAGACCCGGTCGGTGGTGGCCACCAGTTTGCGGGCGAAGGCGATGCGCTCGGTTTCATAGGTGTCGAGCAGTCTGGCCTCGGCACCGCCGCTCAACACGGCCGCGAGTTTCCAGGCCAGGTTGATGGCGTCGCCGATCCCGGTGTTCATGCCCTGGCCGCCCGCAGGACTATGGACGTGGGCAGCATCGCCCAGCAAAAACGCCCGGCCGTCGCGGAAGTGATCCGCCACCCGGTGATGCACGCGGTAGGTCGAAAACCAGTTCAGTTGCTCGATTTTCACCTTCATGTGCTCGATGGCCCGGCTGCTGACGTCCTCGAAGCGCAGGGTCTCGGCGTGTTCGGCGCGTTCGTCGCGCACCGTGCCGATCAAGCGCGCGCGACCACCGCTTCCCAGTGGGAACACGGCGAGGAAGTCCGCCTCATCGAGATCCACATGCAATTCGCCGTTGAATGTCGGGCCGCTGCCCTGCACGTCGGCGACGTAGAAAATCTGTTGGTAAGTCCCGCCGGGAAACCCGGTGTCGAGGGTCTTGCGCACAATCGACCGGGCACCGTCGCACCCGGCCAGGTAACAGGCCTGGCAGATTTCCTGTTGACCGTCAGGCAGGTGCAGCGTGGCCGTAATGCCGTCTGCGGTTTGCTCGAAACCTGTCAGTTCGGTGTTGCGTTCCACCGTGATACCGAAGGCTTCCAGGCGCTCGATCAGCAGCCGTTCGTGTTCGTCCTGCGGGAAGATTTCGAGAAACGAGTAGGGCGTCAGGCCCTCACCGATCTGAGACAGGGGCAGGTGCGCCACGGGCTCACCCTTGACCCAGAAGTTGCCGGCCTTTACTTGATGGCCGTTTTGCACCACGGCGTCGTCCAGTCCGAGCTGGCGATACAACTCCAGCGTCCGTGCCTGGACGGCCAGCGCCCGGGAGGTTGTGCCGGGGGCGGAGGTTCTGTCGACGATCCGCACGCGCACGCCCAGTTTGCTCAGCCACAACGCCAGGACCAGCCCGGTCGGGCCGGCGCCGACGATCAACACGTCGCTGCGGTGCATGAACCTGTCCTCCTCGCTATGTGGAACAAGTATGGTCCAGTCGGGGAGGGCGGCAACCATCGGACTGCCATGGCCGTAGCCGCTGACCTGCCATTGGTCGTATGGTTGGCCCGGACCAACGGATCAGATGGAACGACATGCAAATCAGATTGATCACAAGCGTCGCCGTGTTGCTGGTTTTGACCGGTTGCGGCAGTCAGCGGACCCAGGAGTCGACGACGCGCACCCCGGCCCAAGTGAAGGCAGAGATTGTGCGTTTGCTGCCGGCGAAAGCTGCCGATCCCCAGGGTTGGGCCACGGATATCCAGGTGGCGTTTACCGCGCAAGACATCTCGCCGACCACGCAAAACCTGTGCTCGGTGCTGGCCGTGACCGAACAGGAGTCAACCTTTCAGGTCGATCCGGGCGTACCGGGCCTGGGCAAGATCGCCCGCGACGAGATCGACCGCCGCGCCGCCAGGGCACACATTCCCGGCCTGCTGGTGAACGGTGCGTTAATGCTCGATTCGCCCAACGGCAAAAGCTACAGCGACCGCCTGAACGCCGCGCGCAGTGAAAAGGAACTGAGCGCGATTTTCGACGACTTCATCGACATGGTGCCGATGGGAAAAAAACTGTTCGGCGGCTTCAACCCGGTGCATACCGGCGGGCCGATGCAGGTCGGCATCGATTTTGCCGAGCAGCAGGCCAAGGGCTATCCGTATCCGGTGAAGGGTTCGATTCGCCATGAAGTGTTCACCCGGCGCGGCGGCATGTATTTCGGCATCGCGCATCTGCTTGGGTACCCGGTGAGCTACCCGCAGCCGCTGTACCGTTTTGCGGACTTCAACGCGGGTTGGTACGCCAGCCGTAACGCCGCGTTTCAGAACGCAGTGAGCCGGGCGTCCGGTATCCCGTTGGCGCTGGATGGCGATCTGGTGAACTACGGTTCGATCATGCCCGGCACCACGGAACTGGCCGTGCGCACCCTCGGCAAGCAACTGGACCTGCGCAATCCGACGATCCGCGAGCAATTGGAAGAGGGGAAAACCCTGGCGTTCGAAGACAGCAAACTCTATCGGCGGGTTTTCGAGCTGGCCGAACGGGCCGAGGGCCGGCCGTTACCCCGTGAGGTGTTGCCCGGGATCGTGCTGCAAAGCCCGAAAATCACCCGCAAACTCACCACCGCGTGGTTCGCCAAACGGGTCGATGAACGTTACCAGCGCTGCATGGCGCGGGCAGGGAAGTAATTGCGGTGCAAAAAAAGCATAAAAAACCCGGCGGGTGAGGCCGGGTTTTCGTCGAGTCCTGCGGTAAAGCACTGCATTCAGACAGCGCGGCTTTCGATCAGACGATCCGAACCGCCTTCAGCGACGCGGTTTTGCAGCAGTTTGTCGGAACCGCCTTCGGCGACGCGGTTTTCCAGGAGTTTGTCGGAACCGCCTTCGGCAACACGGTTTTGCAGGAGCTTGTCGGAGCCGCCTTCGGCAACGCGGTTTTCCAGCAGCTTGTCGGAGCCGCCTTCGGCAACGCGGTTTTCCAGCAGCTTGTCGGAGCCGCCTTCGGCAACGCGATTCTGCAGCAGTTTGTCGGAGCCACCTTCAGCCACACGATTCTCGATCAGGCGATCGGAACCACCCTCGGCCACACGGCTTTCAATCAGACGATCCGAGCCGCCTTCAGCGACCACAGGTTGAGCAGAGGTAGCGGCGAAAGCGTTAACTGCGAAAACCGAGAAAGCGATGCTGAGGAGGGTTTGGCGTTTCATGATGGTGTGCTCCGGGGTGCTTGTGGGTGGGTATGGAGCAGATGTTACGCCGGGGATTTTTTAAGAGAACTTCATTGAGGTGATGGTGAGTATCGACGGCAATGATAGGGCCTGCGCGATACCCCTTGTGAGCGTGATGGTGCGATCGTCGGATGGCCGCTGTGTGGCGGGTGGCGGCTTCTACACTGGATAGCTGGCGCGTTCCTCTGCCGGGACGGATGATGAGGCACTGCAGAGATCGCGGTGTGAAAGGAGACGTTTATGTACCAGCTCTACGGTTATCAGAACTCCGGGGCGGCGGCCATCGAAGCCGCCCTTGAACTCTGTGATGTTCCTTATCGCTTCATCGATGTCGAGACCTCCGCAGAGGCGGCCCAGGCGCTGGAGAAACTCAACCCGCTCAAACAGATTCCGACCTTGCAGCTACCCGATGGCGGCGTCCTGACCGAGAGCGCGGCGATCCTGATTCACCTGGGGCTGACCTTTCCCGCGTCGGGGTTGTTGCCGTCAGACCCGGCCGAGCGGGCCCAGGCCATTCGCGGCATGGCGTACATCGTCAGCAATTGCTATGCGGCCATCGGCATCATCGATTACCCCGAACGCTGGCTGGCCGAGGCGGATGAGTCGTCCAGGCACAACCTCATGGAGGGCGCCCGCAGGCGCCTGCACTGGAGTTGGGAGGTGTTTGCCGATCAGTTCTCGGGCGAGTTGTACCTGGGCAGCGAGAAGCCAGGGGCGCTGGATGTGCTGGCGGCGGTGGTCTCGCGATGGGCGGGCAGTCGGGAGCATTTGCGTAATGCCAGGCCGGGGTTTTTCGCCTGGCTGGAACGCATCGACCGCTACCCGGCGCTGACGCCGGTATTCGCCCGGCATTGGCCAGCCTGAACACCCAACCCCCCCTGTAGGAGCGAGCCTGCTCGCTCCTACAGGGGGGGCGGCGTGTGCGGATTCACTCCCCGCGAATGTACTGCTCCAGCTGCTTGATCAGCTCCGCCTGTTCGGCGATCGCTTCCTTGACCAGGTCACCAATCGACAACAGGCCAATCAATTTGCCGCCTTCCACCACCGGCAAGTGCCGCAGGCGTTTTTCGGACATGATGCCCAGGCAGGTCTCCACGGTTTGATGGGTGTCGACGGTAATCACCGGCGACACCATGATGTCGCGCACCGGCGTACCCACCGAAGAGCGGCCGTGCAGCACCAGTTTGCGTGCATAGTCCCGTTCGCTGATGATGCCCAGCACTTCATCATTCTCCACCACCAACAAGGCGCCGACGTTTTTCTCGGCCATCTTCATCAGCGCTTCGAGCACCATGTGATCGGGTTTGATCTGGTGCACTTCCTGATTCTTCTGATCTTTGAGCTTGAGCAGTTGGGCGACGGTTTTCATGGTGGTTACTCGGGTGTTGTCGTTGTTCTTGAAGAATCGTAGACACGAGCGTTCAGGGCAAGGGCGAAAGCGGCAGATAACGCGCAAAAAACGTCATTCGACGGTTTTTCTTTGGCAATCCCCTCATTTCTGTCCCGGCACACTACCTGTAGGAGCGAGCCTGCTCGCGATGACCGACTGACAGCCAATATCTTCGTTGAAGGTTAATCCGCTATCGCGAGCAGGCTCGCTCCTACAGTTAGTGTGTCTGCCTGACAGGCCTGCGGCAAACGCGCTATCGCGACTGATGACGGGTAGAATCACCCTCTGAATCAGTTTCGAGGTTTGCAGTGGTGGATCTACAGCAGGGCTTCGTCCTGACCCGGCATTGGCGCGACACCCCGGCCGGCACGGAAGTCGAGTTCTGGCTGGCGACCGACAGCGGTCCCCGGCGCATCCGCCTGCCTCATCAACCGTCAGTGGCGTTCATCCCTGCTGCGCAGCGTCAGGCGGCCGAAGGCGTTTTGCATGACGAGAAAAACGTCGAGCTCAGGCCCCTGGCCCTGCAGGATTTCGAACATCGCCCGGTCCTCGGGCTTTACTGCCAGCAACATGGCCAGTTGATGCGCCTGGAAACCGCGCTGCGCCGGGCCGGTGTCGAGGTGTTCGAAGCCGACGTGCGCCCGCCGGAACGCTACATGATGGAGCGCTTCATCACCGCGCCGGTGCGTTTCAGTGGCACGCCGAATGCCGAGGGCCTGCTGCTCGACGCGCAGATGAAACCCGACCCCGACTACCGGCCGAGCCTCAGACTGGTGTCCCTGGACATCGAGACCACAGCCCGGGGCGAGTTGTATTCCATTGCCCTGGAAGGTTGCGGCGAGCGTCAGGTGTACATGCTCGGTCCGCCGAATGGCGACGCCAGCCAGGTGGATTTCCAGCTCGAATACTGCGACTCGCGGACCTTGCTGCTGAAAAAACTCAACGAATGGTTTGCCCGCTTCGACCCCGACGCGATCATCGGCTGGAACGTCGTGCAGTTCGACTTGCGGGTGCTTCACGAACACGCCCGGCGCCTGGCGGTGCCGTTGAAACTGGGGCGTGGCGGCGAGGAAATGCAGTGGCGCGAACACGGCAACGGCAACCATTACTTCGCTTCTGCGGCTGGCCGCCTGATCATCGACGGTATCGAGGCCCTGCGCTCGGCGACCTGGAGTTTCCCCTCGTTCAGCCTGGAAAACGTCGCGCAAACCCTGCTCGGCGAGGGCAAGTCCATCGACAACCCGTACCAGCGCATGGACGAAATCAATCGCATGTTCGCCGAGGACAAACCGGCGCTGGCCACCTACAACCTCAAGGACTGCGAACTGGTCACGCGGATTTTCGCCAGGACCGAGTTGCTCACCTTTTTGCTGGAGCGGGCCAGCGTCACCGGTTTGCCGGCCGACCGCATGGGCGGTTCGGTGGCGGCGTTCACTCACCTGTACATGCCGTTGATGCACCGCCAGGGTTTCGTTGCGCCGAATCTGGGTAGCAAGCCACCCGAAGCCAGCCCCGGCGGTTTTGTCATGGACTCGCAACCGGGACTGTACGAATCGGTGTTGGTGCTGGACTACAAAAGCCTCTATCCGTCGATCATCCGCACCTTCCTGATCGACCCCGTGGGGCTGATTGAAGGGCTCGAGCACCCGGACGACAGCGAGTCGGTGCCGGGTTTTCGTGGCGCGCGCTTTTCGCGCACCCGGCATTGCCTGCCATCCATCGTCGCCCGGGTGGCCGAAGGCCGGGAAACCGCCAAGCGCGAACACAACGCACCGCTGTCCCAGGCGCTGAAAATCATCATGAACGCCTTCTACGGTGTACTGGGCTCCAGCGGTTGTCGCTTCTTCGACACGCGCCTGGCCTCGTCCATCACCTTGCGCGGGCACGAAATCATGCTGCGCACCCGCCAGTTGATCGAGGCCCAGGGGCATGCAGTGATCTATGGCGACACCGATTCGACCTTCGTCTGGCTGCGTCGGGCCCATGGTCAGCAGGAGGCGGCGCAGATCGGCCAGGCGCTGGTGGCGCACGTCAATCAGTGGTGGCGCGAGCACGTGAAGCAGGAATACGGCTTGCAAAGCGTTCTCGAATTGCAGTTCGAAACCCACTACAAGCGCTTTTTGATGCCGACCATCCGCGGCGCTGAAGAAGGCAGTAAAAAGCGCTACGCGGGGCTGGTAACCCGTGCCGACGGCAGCGACGAAATGGTCTACAAAGGCCTGGAAACCGTACGCACCGACTGGTCGCTGCTGGCCCGGCAATTCCAGCAGGAGCTGTATTCGCGGATCTTCCTGCGCCAGCCCTATCAGGATTATGTGCGTGACTACGTGCGCAAGACCCTGGCCGGTGAATTCGATGACCGGCTGATCTACCGCAAGCGCCTGCGCCGCAGCCTCGATGACTATCAGCGCAACGTGCCGCCCCATGTGCGCGCGGCGCGTCTGGCCGACGAGTACAACGACCGGCAGGGTCGCCCGCGCCAGTATCAGAACGGCGGCTGGATCAGCTACGTGATCACCGTCGCCGGCCCCGAACCGCTGGAAGTGCGCAGCGCGCCCATCGATTACGACCACTACATCACCCGGCAGCTGCAACCGGTGGCGGACGCGATACTGCCGTTTGTCGACGACGACTTCTCAACCCTGATTGGGGGGCAACTGGGCCTGTTTTGAGTCCATCAGCGACAGGGTCCAGTCATCCAGGATGCCGTGGAAGTATTGGTTCAGGGCTTGCTGGAAAAGGCTGTCGGCGGCGGTGACCTGGGCAAACAGGGTCATCGAGGAATGAAACTTCAGGTCGTCGGGATGGCCGAAAATCCCGGCCACCGAGCGCTCCCGGATGTTCAGCACTTCCTGGGTGCAGGCGCGTAGCCGGGCGCCCAGCAACGGGTGCTCAAGGTAGGCCAGGGCTTCCTCCCGCGAGCGGATGGCAAAGCGGCGCGACATCTCGCTGCCGCCGAGCCCGGCGAACTGCGGAAAAATGAACCACATCCAGTGACTGCGCTTGTGCCCGTTGCTCAGCTCGGTTTGAACCCGGTTGAACACCGGGTCCTGAGCCTCGAGAAAACGTTGCAGATTGAACGGGTCCAGGTGGTCGGTGCTTCTCATGGTGAAGCTCTCTGACTGACTGCGGTGGTTCAGACCATGGCCAGCCGCTGTTTGCGTTGTGGCGCGTGAAACGCTTGGTCCAGCGCCTCCAGATCCCCGGCTTCAAGCTGCAATCTGGCAGCCTGGGCATTGAGCCGTACATGCTCTGGGCGGACCGCTTTGGGGATAGCGATCACACCGTCCTGACGCACAATCCATGCCAGCGCAACTTGCGCCGGCGTCACGCCGTGTCGGGCGGCCACCTGTTTGAGAGTGGCATTGGTGAGCAGTTTTCCGCCCTGGTCGATCGGACAGTAAGCCATGACCGGCAGCCGTCGTTGTCGGCCCCAGGGTAATAAATCAAATTCTATGCCCCGTTGTGCCAGGTTGTAGAGCACCTGATTGGTGGCGCAGGCCGGGGCGTCCAGTTCCAGCAAGTCGTCGAGGTCGAAATTGGACACGCCCCAGCGACCGATCTTGCCGTCTTCGCGCAGGCGTTCGAAGGCTTCAACGGTTTCCTCCAGGGGATACTGGCCGCGCCAATGCAGCAGATACAGATCGATGTAATCGGTGCCGAGCCGGCGCAGGCTTCGCTCGAATGCCAGGGGAATGCCCTGGCGGCTCGCGTTGTGCGGGTACACCTTGCTGACTAGAAAGACGCTGTCGCGCTGGCCGGCGATGGCATCGCGGACCACTTCCTCGGCGCCGCCTTCGGCGTACATTTCAGCAGTGTCGATCAGGGTCATGCCCAGTTCGATGCCCAGGCGCAGGGCCGCGACTTCTTCCGTGTGCCGTGAGCGGTCTTCACCCATCTGCCAGGTCCCCTGTCCGATAACCGGGACCCTGGCGCCAGCCAATTCAAGCGTGCGCATGCAAACCCTCCTGTGTGTATTCGGTGAATAGTGCAGGAGCTGCCGCAGGCTGCGATCTTTTGACTTTGATTGTTCAAGATCGAAAGATCGCAGCCTGCGGCAGCTCCTACAGGGAGTGTGTACCGAGCTGATGATTTTCTGATCCGTTTTTTCTTTGAACATTCCCCTGCCAGTGCCGCCCGATTCTGCACTTTTTCGCCATGTCCGGCTCTATCCATGGCAGCCTGCGGCGATCCCCTCCGTCGGCCCACCCCTTCAAGTCTAAACATACAAGTGAGCTTGCTCCCACAAGGGAAGTGCCTAAGGCATAAAGATAGATCGCATCGATATAACTGGTTATAAGAAATGTCGCTATGCTGCGGGCCAGATTTCCCTTGCGCTCTTTGTGGACGTATTCATGGATTTAGTGAACATCGGGTTGGTCGTTGCCGGGCTGGTTGTCGGCTTCATCGTCGGCATGACTGGCGTGGGTGGCGGGTCGCTCATGACCCCGATCCTGCTAGGGTTCGGCATCAACCCGGCGACGGCGGTCGGTACCGACCTGCTGTACGCCGCCATCACCAAATCCAGCGGCGTACTGGTTCACCGCAAGAACAACAACATCGACTGGGCGATTACCGGCTGGCTGACCTTGGGCAGCGTGCCCGCGGTGGCGTTGACGCTGTGGTTCCTCAGCACTCTGCACAGCGCCCCCGAGGCGATGAACGCGATCATCAAGCAGGCCCTCGGTTTTGTGTTGTTTGCCACGGCACTGGCGATCCTGTTCAAGAAGCGCCTGCTCGACTTCGCCCACAAACGGGCGGGCGGCCATTACAACCCCAGCGGGTTGCGCTTGAACGTGTTGACAGTCATCACCGGGCTGGTCCTTGGCACCATGGTCGCGCTGACATCCATCGGCGCCGGTGCGCTGGGTACCGTGGCACTGTTCATTCTCTATCCGATGCTGCCGACCCGCCGCCTGGTGGGGACTGAAATCGCCCACGCCGTGCCGCTGACCCTGGTCGCGGGCCTTGGCCATGCCAGCATGGGCAACATGGATTGGCACGTCCTGGGTTACTTGCTGGTGGGTTCGTTGCCGGGGATTTACCTGGGCAGCCACCTGACCGGGCGCATCTCCGACGAACTGCTGCGCCCTTGCCTGGCGACCATGCTGTTGTTGATCGGCTACAAACTGGCGTTCTGATTCAAGCCGCCACGCCAGCTTCATTCGCGGGTGAATATTTCCAGCAGATGCCCGTCCGGGTCATCGAAATACACCCGCCGTCCTCCCGCATAATCATTGATCTCCCTCAGTCGCTGCTTGCACGGGTCGGCCCACCATGGCTGACCGTTGGCTTGCAGGCGTGCGAAGGCCGCATCGAAATCCTCGTCGCCCATCAAGAATGCATAGTGCTGGGACGCAATCGGCGGGTCGTTGTCGTAAAAATCCAGTGACACGCCGTTATCCAGTTTGACGATCAGCATGGGCCCGAAGGGCTGCGGGGCAGGCAGGCCGAGGAGGCTGGCCAGGAAGTTCGCCGAAACCTGCTTGTCCCGGCACCAGACGATGGTGTGGTTCAACTGAGTGCTCATGCACAAGTCCTCACGACGGATCAGGCGGGTTGTCATGAGTCTTCAGATTAGCCCAGCCTGTTGCGCAATGACCGCCCTGACCTAAGCTTGGGGCAAGGCGAGACATATTTGCGGTACGTCACCCGGAACGATCGCCGCAATGCGCAATCATTAGAGCGTGGATATCAAAAGGAGATGCGCATGCTCATCAGGTCACTGACCCTGGCTACTTTGCTGGCGATTGCCGGCACTTCGTTCGCCACTGATGGCGACTCACCGCTGGACATGGACAAGGGCAGGGCCCGACCACTGATTGTCATCGCTCCGAGTGCTGTTGATCCGATCTGGGTCAGCCTGAAAAAGTCGCTGGATGAACCGGCCAATCGCAAGGGGTTCACCGACCGCAACATGGTGCTCTACACCGTGCTCAACCTGATGGGCCAGCGCGACGGCAAGGACCTGGGGCCACAGGACACGGCGGCGCTGATCCGCTCGCTCAAGCTCGGTGCCGGCGCCAGGACCAAGGTCATCCTGGTCGGCAAGGACGGCGAAAAGAAACTCGAACAATCGGACGCCATCAAGCTGGAAACGATTTTCAGCGCTGTCGATCAGTTGCCGGCGACCGAGAAAGAATTCACCGCGACCGTGGCGGCTCCGGTCACTGAGGCCGAGCCGGCGACCAAGGACGCCAAAGGCACAAAAGGCACAAAAGGCACAAAACCGGGCAAACCCGCCAAGCCCGCCAAACCGCCTGAAATGCCGGATGATTGAACCGATACTGAATTCTTGTGGTGAGCAATTAACCTGTGGGCGAGCTTGCTCCGGGCGGCGTTCCGACGATGGCGTCGTAACAGTCGATATCGATGTTGAATGTCAGGCCGTCATCGCGAGCAAGCTCGCTCCCACAGGTTTTGTGCCAGGTTGCGTTCTTCCAGAAGCACCTGATTGGCATCCAATCCATACAGGCCTGATTGTTCGTGCAGTTCCCCGTCATTGAGCACGTAGCACAGCACGTCTTTCGCGTCGCTGATGACCAATGGCGAGTGAGTGGTCAGGACAAATTGGCAATTGGGGAAAGTCTCACTCAACTGCCGAATCAAACTGCGCTGCCATTTAGGGTGCAGGTGCAAGTCGACCTCGTCGATCAGTACGATGCCGTCACCTTCCAATGGGTTGTCCAGAGACTGGTTCATCATCGCCAATCTGCGAGCGATGTCGCCGACCAATGCCATCATCGATTTCTCACCCTGCGATAGCTGGGAGACATTCAGCGTTACGCCGTTTTTGTCGATGGCCATGTGCAGACGCGGCTTGCGTTGCACTCGCAGGTTGCTGAAGCCGGGCATGAACGCGGCGATGGCGGAGCGTACGGCTGTTAACTGACGGTCACGGGACGAGGCTTTCAACTGGGACAGAGTTTTCCAGATGTCACTGTCGTTGCCGAATTTTGCGGAAATTTCGGCGAGCGCGGTGTCGGACACGCCGGTTTCGTTTTCACTGTCTTCGCGTTCTCGGAACCATTCGAAGAAACGGCGGAAGTCCACACCGCGATTCAATGCGTTGTCGTAGCCGTCGAGTTGATCAAAGGTGTGTTTGGTTCGGATTTTTAGTGGGATTTCCAGGACCGAGCGTTCTACCGGGTAGTAGGCGATCAGAGGGAGTGAAGCTTTTTCATCAATGGTTAGTTGAGTGCGATAGTGGTCTGCAAGGAGGCTGGCTTCCGCTAACTCACTATGGACATCACTCTTTCGCCCTTGCCTGCTACGAGCAATGGCCCAGTTAAAGAGATCATGTTTTGAATAATCGTCGGGGGAACGTGGTTGCGCCGGCGAACTGTCTGATACGGAAGTCAAAACGACTGCGACTGCAGCGCCGTTTCGAATGTCTTCATTTGTAAGGTAACTGCCAACACCTTTCTCAGTACGAATCCTGGCAACTAGCCAACTCAATGAGGTGGCCAATGATTTTAAAAGGGTGGTTTTCCCGGCACCGTTGTTTCCTACAAGCACCGTCACATTTGAGCGGTGTTTGGGGGTGGGGGCCAGGTAAACGGTCATATCGGTGAAGCGACCGACATCCTTGAGCTGAAAGCTGAAAATTTCCATTACAACGCCCTTTTAGGGTCAGTCGGTTTGATTAGGTGAGCGCGCATTATGTCATTCCCGGTCACGGATTGATCCGATGCCGTTCGCAGGCTTGGGAGGTCCATTAGATACAACGGTTTCACCTGCATCACAACGGTCATGAGCAAAAAGGTATTTGTAACTGGATGCTCAGAAAATCGAGCGTAGGCGAAGGACTTCAGCTGCGTCGGAAATTTCCTGCATGACGTGGCGCACCCCGTGAACTGGTGCCCGTTGGGCCGTATCGATAACCTTCTTCAGCCGCTGCAAATCAGCGGTCGGATGTGGAAGTCCGTTGGTTCAAGCCATCTACCAATGCCCCTAGAGCGCAAGTCGACATTTTTTATGTCAACATCGCCGCGTTTTGGCGGCTGTGCGCGGGAGCACTTACGAGTGCACCGGGTTTTGGTGGATTGACCTGGACTTCCACACCTGCGTACAGCTGCCACCCTCATGTGGAAGTGAGATGGGTAGTTTTCTCAACAATCCCCAATGGTACTTCTTCATGAAAAAGTTAAGTCCGAATCCCCCGGAATCCCCATCCGACTCAGATGTCCCACTCTCCGACATCACCGAACCCGCCGTCAGCGCTCGCTTGCGCAACCCCAAACACGCTGACCCTGTCAGCCACATCTTCACCATCCTCCCAAACGTCGACACCCCAACGCTGCTGTGCCACGCCTGTGAAACCCTCGCGTCCCTGAACGTGCTGGTCACCGATCTGGCCTGTAACCTGGAAAGCTCCAACCGCAATGTGGCGCTGTCGATTCAGCAATTGGCAGTCGTGGGCGAGTTGTTGGTCAACCGCGCACTGGACAATATCGACCCGTCCGAAGGTGTGCCGATAAAGTAAAAAAAGGTGACCTCTGGAGGTCAATGCCGATCAGTTAAGGACTCTGTAGGAGCGAGCTTGCTCGCGATGGTCGTTAACGATAACGCGTATTTACTGGCTAAACGCGGCGCTCTTGAGTCCATCGCGAGCAAGCTCGCTCCTACACAACATTAACCTGTAGAGGTCGCCCTTATCTATGGAGAGGGCGGCAAGGCTTATTGAGTCAGGGTACTCAATATCTGATGAGCAATCTTCACCCGCTCCGCATTGGGATAATTCTTGTTGGCCAGCATCACAATGCCGATGTCCTTAGATGGCACGTACGCCACGTAAGCACCAAAGCCCCCGGTTGAACCGGTCTTGTTGACCAGCACGCTCTGCGGCTGCGCCTGCGGCGGGTTCAGCCACTGGGCCTTGTGCGCCTCCATGGCCATCGGCGTGGAGTTGCCGTCCAGCAGGCGATCCAGTGTGATCGGGTAGCGATACATCTCCCAACCGAGGCCCTGGGTCATATCGCCTACGGTGTAGTAACCGCTATGAGTCAGGGCGATGGCTTGCTGCAACGGCTTTTCCAGGGACGCCGGTTTCATGTTCGCGCCAACATAGCGCAGCAAGTCCGCGGCGCTGGTTTTCACCCCGTACGCCTCGGAATCCAGCGCACCCGGAGTGACCCGTACCGGTTTGCCGTCCTTGTTGTAGCCCTGGGCGTACAGCGCCATCTGATCCTGTGGCACATGTACGTAGGTATGCTGCAAGCCGAGTTTCGGCAGCAGGGTTTTCTCCATCAGCTCATCGAACGGCTGGCCCATGCTTTGCGCAGCGAGGTAGCCGAACAGGCCAAGACTGGGGTTTGAATACAGTCGGTGGCTGCCGGGGGCGTAGAGCGGTTTCCATTGTTGGTAGTAGCCGAGCATTTTGTCGGCCGAATCAAATTCAGCAGGAAACTGCAGCGGCAGGCCGCCCGCGCTGTAGGTGCCCAGTTGCAGCACGCTGATGTGGTCGAACGCGGTGCCGCGCAAGGCCGGCAGGACCTGGCTGGCCTTGTCCGACAGCGACAGCCTGCCGGTGGCTTGGGCGTAAGCGGCGAGGGTAGCGGTGAAGGTCTTGCTGACGGAGCCGATCTCGAACAGGGTGTCTTGCGTGACAGGGTTGCCGGTTTCTTTCGAGGCGACGCCATAGTTGAAGTAATGCGCCTGGCCGTTGACGGTGACTGCCACGGCCATGCCTTGAATAGCCTGGGCTTGCATCACCGGTTGTACAGCGGCGTTCACCACCGTCTCGATTTGATCCTGTGCCACGCACTGGCCCGCGGCGAATAGCGCCATGCAAGCGGCGATGGTTTTCAGCCTGTCCATATTGGTTGCATCCGTCGTTGATTCAGGTGCGCGCCATTCTAGGGGGAAAACCCTGTTTTTAAATCCGACCGCCCACAGGCGGGTCGGATTTATTGTTACAAGGTGCGCAACCGTTGATTCAACGCACCAGGCACGGCCGCTTGTTATCGAACTTCCAGTCCGGAATCAAAAACTGCATCGCCACGCTGTCATCCCGCGCCCCCAGGCCCATGCCTTTGTACAGTTCATGGGCCTTGGCCAGTTGATCCATGTCCAGCTCGACCCCCAGCCCCGGTTTCTGCGGCACCTGCACGCTGCCGTCGACGATTTGCAGCGGGGCCTTGGTCAGGCGCTGGCCGTCCTGCCAGATCCAGTGGGTGTCGATGGCGGTGATTTCGCCCGGCGCGGCCGCCGCCACATGGGTGAACATCGCCAGGGAGATGTCGAAGTGGTTGTTGGAGTGCGAACCCCAGGTCAGGCCCCATTCGTGGCACATCTGCGCCACGCGTACCGAGCCTTGCAGGGTCCAGAAGTGCGGGTCGGCCAGGGGAATGTCGACTGACTGCAACTGGATCGCGTGGCCCATCTCACGCCAGTCGGTGGCGATCATGTTGGTCGCGGTTTTCAGGCCCGTGGCGCGGCGGAATTCGGCCATGACTTCGCGTCCCGAGTAACCGTTTTCCGCCCCGCACGGGTCTTCGGCGTAGGCCAGTACGCGGTGCTGATCGCGGCACAGGCGGATGGCTTCTTTCAATGACCAGGCACCATTCGGGTCGAGGGTGATGCGCGCATCGGGGAAACGTTCGGCGAGGGCCGTGACCGCCTCGATTTCGGCATCGCCGCTGAGCACGCCGCCCTTGAGTTTGAAATCCTTGAAGCCGTAACGGGCATGGGCCGCCTCGGCCAGGCGGACCACCGCGTCGGCGGTCATGGCTTTCTCGTGTCGTACGCGGAACCAGTCGTTGTCGGCGTCCGGTTCGCTGCGGTAGGCGAGGTCGGTTTCATTGCGATCACCGACATAAAACAGATAGCCGAGCATCTTCACTTCATCGCGCTGCTGGCCTTCGCCGAGCAGAGCGGCCACCGGCACGTCCAGGTGCTGGCCGAGCAAATCGAGCAATGCGGCTTCCAGGCCGGTGACCGCATGGATGGTGATGCGCAGGTCGAAGGTCTGCAAACCGCGCCCACCGGCATCGCGGTCGGCGAAGGTCTGGCGCACCTGATTGAGGATCTTCTGGTAAGTGCCAATCGGGCTGCCGACCACCAGGCTGCGTGCGTCTTCGAGGGTCTGGCGAATGCGCTCGCCCCCCGGCACTTCGCCGACGCCGGTGTGGCCGGCGTTGTCCTTGAGGATCACGATGTTACGAGTGAAGAACGGCCCATGGGCGCCGCTCAGGTTGAGCAGCATGCCATCGTGGCCGGCGACCGGAACCACTTGCATGCTGGTGATGACCGGGGCTTTTGCGGTGTCTTGTGGGTTCATTTTCCAATCCTTAAAAAGCTGAATTCAGGCGTGGTTGGCCGCGGGGTTGCCCGGCGCGCCGGCGGGTGCGGGTTTCGGTGTGTTGCGGGCGGCAAACACGATGATGGCGGCGATGATCGAGGTCGCGGCCAGGCCGTACAGCCCGCCCTGAATGGAGCCGGTGTTTGCTTCGAGCAGGCCGAAGGTGGTCGGCGCAACGAAGCCACCGAGGTTGCCGACCGAGTTGATCAACGCGATGACGCCAGCGGCAATGCGCGCATCCAGGTAGGCCTGGGGAATCGGCCAGAACAGCGACGAGGCCGATTTGAAGCCCAGTGCGGCAAAGCAGATCGCAACGAAGGCGAACACTGGCCCGCCGGTGGTGGACATGAACATCCCGGCAGCGGCGATCAGCAGGGCGGCAGCGACCCAGGCTTGCTGGTGTTTCCATTTGGCCGACAGGGACGCGAAGGCGTACATGCCGACAATCGACAGCAACCACGGAATCGAGTTGAACAGCCCGACCTGGATGTCGCTCAGGTCGCCCATCTTCTTGATGATGCTCGGCAGCCAGAACGTAGCGGCGTAGATGGTCAGCTGGATAAAGAAGTAGATCAGGCAGAACAGGATGATCTGGCGATCCTTGAGCAACTTGCCCAGTGACGGTTTGATCGGCGTCGCCGCTTCCCGGGCCAGCTGTTCGTCGTCGATGGCCTTGACCAGCGCGTCCTGTTCCTCGCGGCTCAGCCATTTGGCGTCATGGGGTCTGGAGTCCAGCCAGAACCAGACGAACACGCACAACCCCACCGAAAACATACCCTCGATGAAGTACATCCACTGCCAGCCGTGCAGGCCCAGGCCGCTGATTTGCAGGAGTAGCCCGGACAGCGGGCCGGAGATCAGCGAGGCAATCGCCGAGCCGCTGAGGAAAATCGCAATCGCCTTGCCACGCTCCACGCCGGGCAACCAGCGGGTGAAGTAGTAGATCACCCCGGGAAAGAACCCGGCTTCGGCTACGCCCAGCAGAAAACGCAGGATGTAGAAGTGGGTTTCGTTCTGGATGAACGCCATGCCCGCGGCGACCAGGCCCCAGGTCAGCATGATCCGGGTCAGCCAGATGCGTGCGCCGACTTTCTGCAGAAGGATGTTGGAGGGCACCTCGAACAGTGCATAACCGATGAAGAACAGACCGGCACCCAGGCCATAGGCGGCAGCGCCAATGCCCAGGTCGTGTTCCATGTGGGCGCGGACGAAGCCGATGTTCACGCGATCGATGTAATTGACGATGAACATGATGACGAACAGCGGCAGGACGTGACGTTTGACTTTGGCGATGGCGGACTTCAGCGCTGAATTGGCGTCGTCGTGCATCGCGGAGATGGATGTATTCACTGCGTTTTCTCCCACTCGTTATTTTTATGCGGGGTAGGGCTGGGTATTGCTGTGTTACTAGACATCATACAACTAGGTTTTTTCTTCGTGCAACCCCGTATGTCCAATGAAATGGCGCTTATTAGGCAAATTTTTATTCTGGTGGCGCTGTTTGCTGACTATAAAAATGACTCGATATGGGCGTTTTGTTGAGTGTTGTCATACAAGTTTGGTGAAATTTTTACAGGATTCCCGCCAGGCGCGGTGCTACGATTCGATAGCCCTGTGTTCCGGATATCTCCATGCAAGAAGACCTCGACGCGCCTGCCCGCAAGCGCACTCACAACCTGGCCCATGATCTGGTCGAAAAATTGACCCAGCGCATCCTGCTCGGCCAGATGTTGCCCGGCGACAAGTTGCCGTCGGAAAACACCATCGTTCAGGAGCACGGGGTCAGTCGCACGGTGGTGCGTGAGGCCATCTCGAAGTTGCAGGCCTCGGGGCTGGTGGAAACCCGGCATGGCATTGGCACGTTCGTGATCGAGCGCGCACCGGAGCAGGGGCTGCGGCTGAATGTCGATACGGCGTTGGGGGTGCGCAGCATTCTGGAGTTGCGCATGGGCCTGGAAACCCAGGCGGCGGCGCTGGCGGCAACGCGCCGCACCGATCTGCAGCTGGCGCAGATGCGTGAAGCACTGGATGACTATCAAAGCCTGCTGGCCAACAACGACAGCTGTGTCGAAGCGGACCGGCGTTTTCATCTGCTGATCGCCGAAGCCACTGGCAATGTGTGCTTCACCGAGATCATGCAGCACCTGGGCAGTGCGATGATCCCGCGCACCCGGGTCAATGCCGCCGAGCGTGGCGCAGTGGACCTGAGCAAGCTCGGCCAGTTGGCCAACCTTGAACACGAGGCGATCCTCAACGCCATCAAGCGCCAGGACCCGGACGCGGCGCGGGCGGCGATGTGGTTGCACCTGACCAACAGTCGTGACCGGTTTTCGCCCAGTTGATGGTCAGTGATACTGCGTCATCGTTCTTCGCGAGCAGGTCGGATCGCCGCACCGTCGCTCCCACATTGGAATGCGTACCCCTGTGGGAGCGAGCCTGCTCGCGAAGGCGTCAGTTCTGACAACAAATATCCTGGATCAGACCCGCACAACCTGAACAACCACAACCCGCCGCTCCAGATTCAACGCCAGCACACTCGCCAACACCACCAGCCCACCGACCACGATCATCAATGTCGGCCGTTCACCGAGCGTATAAGACGCAATGACCATCGCCGTCGGCGGCGTCAAATACAGCGTCATCGTCGCTCGGCTCAAGTCGACATGCGCCAGCACATAGGCCCAGGCCAGGTACGCCAGGGCGCTGGGGAAAATCCCCAGCGCCAACACGGCGAACTGCACAGGCAGCGGCGCAATCGCGATTTGATCCATCAGGCCGGGCAGATAAATCAACAACAACACCGTCCCGGACCACACCGTGTAACACACCAGCGTCAGCCCGTCGTAACGCCCGGTGTGGTGCTTTTGCAGGGCAAAGTAGAGGCTCCAGGACACTGCCGCCAACAGGATCAGCAAGCCGTGGGCGTCGAGGCTGCCCAGGCCATGATCGCCGGCCACCACAATCAGCACGCCAAACAACCCGAGCAGCACACAACCCCAGCGCCACAGGCTCACCTGATCCTTGAACACGAAGCGCGCGATCAATGTGCTGAACAGCGGCGTGGTCTGGGCCAGGACGCTCGAAGCCCCGGCGCTGATACCCTGCTGTCCGAAGTTGATCGCCACGTGGTGCAGGCTCACGGCAAAGAAACCCAGGCCGAACATCAGCGGCAGATCTCGAAGCCTGGGCAGGCGGATGCCCTTGAGTATCGCGATCACCGCCATGAACACGGAGGCCAGCAGAAAGCGCAGGAGCGCCAGGTGTACGGGGTCGTAGGCCTGCAGGCCGATATGGATGCCGGTTGGGGAATACCCCCAGCACGCCACGACAAACGCCATGGCCAGGATGATTTTCCAGGGTGAAACGGGGGAGGGTGTGAGCGGCGTCATGGTCGTGCACCTGTGGGCGGATGCACCGAGTATCAGAAAGCGCACCGTTCACCACAACTGACTTATAATGCTCAAACCGTTCACTATGGATGATGTATGGAGCTGGCACAGATTCGCATGTTCAAGACCGTGGCCGACGTCGGCAGCATCGCCCGCGCGGCCGAGGTGCTGCATTGCGTGCCGTCGAACATCACGGCACGGATCAAGGCTCTGGAGGTCGAGCTCGGCGTCGCGCTGTTTCTGCGTGAGGGTCGAGGGCTGCGCATCAGCCCGTCGGGGCAGACCTTCCTGGCCTACGCTTCGAAGATTCTTGCCCTCACCGCCGAGGCCAAGCGTGCGGTCGACCCGTCGGCCGAACCCTCCGGCCCCTTGCGCATCGGGGCCATCGAGTCGTCGGCCACCGGGCGTTTGCCGCGTCTGCTGGCGAAATTCCACAAGCGTTTTCCGCAGGTGGCGCTGGAGCTGACCACCGGCTCCTGGGGGCAGTTGCTCGACGACACACTCAATCACAAACTCGACGGCGCCATCGTGGCGGTGGATGTCGAGCGTTCGCACCTCAAGCGCACGCCGATGTACCGCGAGGATTTATTGCTGATCGCCTCGACCTCCCTGGGGCCGCTGCGGGACATCAGCGACTTGCGGGACCAGACCGTATTCATGTGGCCACAGGGCTGTCCGTACCGGGCGGCGCTGGAGCATTGGTTGCTGCGACAGGGTCAGGCACTGCCGATTGTCAGCCTGGCCAGTTATGGCGCGATTGTCGGTTGCGTCAGCGCCGGGGCCGGGGTGGCACTGGTGCCCAAAGGTGTGTTCGACCAATACGCCAAAGGTGCCGGGTGTGCGGGGTTTGAATTCCCCGAACTGACCGCCGTCGACAACCTGTTTTACTGGCACGAAAACGCCGGGGTGCACCCGGCGCGCGAGGCGTTCGTGGCGATGCTGCGCGAGGAATTTGCCTGATTTGCACGCGTGGGAGCGAGCCGTTATGAGGCAATCAACTGCCGCAACACATAATGCAAAATGCCTCCCGACTTGAAGTATTCCACTTCATTGAGCGTATCGATCCGGCACAACACCTCGACCTTTTCCTTGCTGCCGTCTTCACGGGTGATGACCAGCGACAGATTCATCCGTGGCGTCAGCTCGACGCCGGTCAAGCCGAGGATGTCCAGGGTTTCACTGCCATTGAGGTTCAGGCTCTTGCGGTTCTGATCCAGCTTGAACTGCAGCGGCAACACGCCCATACCCACCAGATTGGAGCGGTGAATCCGCTCGAAGCTTTCGGCAATGACCGCTTTCACCCCCAGCAGATTGGTGCCCTTGGCCGCCCAGTCGCGGCTCGATCCGGTGCCGTATTCCTGGCCGGCGATCACCACCAGCGGCGTGCCCGAAGCCTGATAGCGCATGGCGGCGTCGTAGATCGGCATTTTTTCCCCGGTGGGAATGTAGCGGGTGTTGCCGCCTTCCTCGCCGCCGAGCATTTCGTTGCGTATGCGGATGTTGGCGAAGGTGCCGCGCATCATCACTTCATGGTTGCCGCGCCGCGAACCGTAGGAGTTGAAGTCCCGTGGCTCCACGCCTTTGTCGCGCAGGTATTGCCCTGCCGGGCTGTCGGCCTTGATGTTGCCGGCCGGGGAGATGTGGTCGGTGGTCACCGAGTCGCCGAGCAGTGCGAGGACCCTGGCGCCGCTGACATCCTTGACCACAGGCGGCGGGCCGCCGATGTCGTCGAAGAACGGTGGGTGCTGGATGTAGGTCGAGTCGTCCTGCCAGACATAGGTCGCCGCCTGCGGAACCTCGATCGCCTGCCATTGCGCGTCTCCGGCAAACACTTCGGCGTATTCCTTGTGGAACATCGCGGTGTTGACCTGGTTCACCGCGTCGGCAATTTCTTTGCTGCTTGGCCAGATGTCCCGCAGGTAAACCGGTTTGCCGTCCTTGTCATCGCCCAACGGCTCGCGGCTGAGATCGGTGCGCACCGTGCCCGCCAGCGCGTAGGCGACCACCAGTGGCGGGGAGGCCAGCCAGTTGGTTTTCACCAGCGGATGTACCCGGCCTTCGAAGTTGCGATTGCCTGAGAGCACCGATGCCACCGTGAGGTCGGCTTGCTGGATGGCTTTTTCGATGGGCTCTGGCAGCGGTCCGGAGTTGCCGATGCAGGTGGTGCAGCCATAGCCGACCAGGGCAAAGCCCAATTCATCGAGGTAACGGGTCAGGTCGGCCGCCTTATAGTAGTCGGTGACCACTTTCGAGCCGGGGGCCAGCGAACTCTTCACCCAGGGTTTGCGTTTCAGGCCTTTTTCCACGGCCTTCTTCGCCAGCAGCCCAGCCGCCATCATCACGCTCGGGTTGGACGTGTTGGTGCAGGAGGTGATCGCGGCAATCACCACCGCGCCGTTTTTCAGGCGATAGGTCTGGCCTTCGTAGTGGTAATCCGCTTCGCCGGCCAGATCGGCGTTGCCAACGGCGACGCCGCCGCCACCCTCGCTTTCCAGGCGGCCTTCTTCCTTGCTGGTAGGTTTGAATTGCAGGTCGACGAAGTCGCTGAAGGCTTGGGCGACATTCGGCAGCGATACCCTGTCCTGCGGGCGTTTCGGCCCCGCGAGGCTGGCTTCGACGCGGCCCATGTCCAGCGCCAGGCTGTCGGTGAATACTGGCTCCTGGCCAGGCAGGCGCCACAGGCCCTGGGCCTTGCTGTAGGCCTCGACCAGTTGCACCGTTTCCAGGGGGCGGCCGGACAGGCGCAGGTATTCCAGCGTGATGTCGTCCACCGGGAAGAAACCGCAGGTGGCGCCGTATTCCGGGGCCATGTTGGCGATGGTCGCGCGGTCGGCCAGCGGCAGGTCGGCGAGGCCATCGCCGTAGAACTCGACGAATTTGCCTACCACGCCTTTCTTGCGCAGCATCTGGGTCACGGTCAGCACCAGGTCGGTGGCGGTGATGCCTTCCTTGAGCTTGCCGGTGAGTTTGAAACCGATGACCTCCGGAATCAGCATCGACACCGGTTGCCCGAGCATCGCCGCTTCCGCCTCGATACCGCCGACGCCCCAGCCGAGCACACCGAGGCCGTTGATCATGGTGGTGTGGGAGTCGGTGCCGACCAACGTGTCGGGGAAGGCATAGGTGCGGCCGTCCTCGTCCTTGGTCCACACCGTGCGACCGAGGTATTCAAGATTGACCTGGTGGCAGATCCCGGTGCCCGGTGGTACTACGCTGAAATTGTCAAAGGCACTCTGGCCCCAGCGCAGGAACGCATAACGTTCGCCATTGCGCTGCATTTCAATGTCGACGTTTTGCTCGAAGGCGCTGCTGCTGGCGAACTTGTCGACCATCACCGAGTGGTCGATCACCAGGTCTACCGGCGACAGCGGGTTGATCCGCTGTGGATTGCCGCCGGCCCTGGCCATCGCCGCACGCATCGCAGCCAGGTCGACCACGG
Organism: Pseudomonas sp. GV085; assembly: GCF_003050925.1. Taxonomy (GTDB): domain Bacteria; phylum Pseudomonadota; class Gammaproteobacteria; order Pseudomonadales; family Pseudomonadaceae; genus Aquipseudomonas. The sequence continues at coordinate 46,736 of NZ_QAOV01000015.1, forward strand.
CGGGAACGCCAGTGAAGTCTTGCATCAAGACCCGCGCCGGGCGGTACTGGATTTCGCGCTCGGAGCGACGCTCCTTGAGCCACGCGGCCAGTGCCTTGAGGTCGGCGCCGGTGACGGTTTTTTCGTCTTCCCAGCGCAGCAGGTTTTCCAGCAGGACTTTCAACGACATCGGCAACTTGTCCAGGTCGCCCAGGCTTTTGGCAGCTTGCGGCAGGCTGAAGTAGTGGTAGGTCCTGTTGCCGACTTGCAGGGTCTTGAGCGTTTTCAGGCTATCGAGGGACGGCATTACGATCACTCCTTTGAGTCCGCACGGTTACGGACTGAGGGGACGGGCAGAACATTAAACCTAGCCCTGTTTTAAGTAGCTGGCTAATAACTGGACTCTATGAACAGACCCCAGGTTCCGAAGTCAGCTATCATGCGCCGGTTTTCGTGACAGGCTTTGCTTCAACGCAAGCGGTCTCTCTTTGTGGGAGCGAGCCTGCTCGCGATGGACGTTAACGATAACGCGTGTTTTCTGAGTAAACGCGCCGCCCTTGAGTCCATCGCGAGCAGGCTCGCTCCTACAGGGTCCAGGAGTAAGAATGAACACCCTATTCATGCATTGCCGGCCGGGCTTCGAAGGCGAAGTCTGTTCCGAGATTTCCGACCTCGCCGCGCGGTTGAACGTGGCCGGTTATGCCAAGGCCAAGGCCGCCACGGCTTGCGCCGAATTCGTCTGCACCGAAGAAGACGGCGCCGAGCGCCTGATGCGCGGGCAGCGTTTCGCCGAGCTGATCTTCCCGCGCCAGTGGGCCCGGGGGATTTTCATCGATCTGCCGGAAACCGACCGCATCAGCGTGATCCTCGCGCATATGGCGGACTTTCCGCTGTGCGGCAGCCTGTGGCTGGAAATGGTCGACACCAACGACGGCAAGGAGCTGTCGAACTTCTGCAAGAAGTTCGAAGTGCACCTGCGCAAGGCGCTGATGGCCGCCGGCAAGCTGGTGGAAGACGCGCACAAGCCGCGCCTGTTGCTGACCTTCAAAAGCGGCCGCGAAGTGTTCATGGGCCTGGCCGAGTCGAACAACTCGGCCATGTGGCCAATGGGCATTCCGCGCCTGAAGTTTCCACGCGAAGCGCCGAGCCGTTCGACCCTCAAGCTGGAAGAGGCCTGGCACCACTTCATCCCGCGCGACCAGTGGGACGAGCGCCTGCACGGCGACATGACCGGCGTCGACCTCGGGGCCGCTCCCGGTGGCTGGACCTGGCAACTGGTCAACCGCGGCATGCTGGTGACCGCCATCGACAACGGTCCGATGGCCGAAAGCCTGATGGACACGGGGTTGGTGCAGCACTTGATGGCCGACGGTTTCACCTTCAAGCCCAAGCAACCGGTGGACTGGATGGTCTGCGACATCGTCGAGAAGCCGGCACGCAACGCCGCGATGCTGGAAGAGTGGATCGGCGATGGCCATTGCCGCGAGGCGGTGGTCAACCTCAAGCTGCCGATGAAACAGCGCTATGCCGAAGTGAAGCGTTTGCTCGAGCGCATTGCCGACGGCTTCAAGGCTCGGGGCATCAAGGTCGAGATCGGCTGCAAGCAGCTGTACCACGACCGCGAGGAAGTGACCTGCCATTTGCGCCGGCTTGATGTGAAGAAGCCCAAGTCCCGCTGAAACACCGCAACCCCCTGTAGGAGCGAGCCTGCTCGCGATGGACCTGAGAGCACCACGGGGTGTCAGGTCTCCCGCGTCATCGTTGACGACCATCGCGAGCAGGGCTCGCTCCTACAGGGGGGCGGCGTAATGCCACAGATGACGTTACACCCGGCAATGCGCGACAATGCCGGCCAGTTTCAGGAGTGAATCATGAGTGAAATGCTTGATACGCCGGTAGACGGCACCCTCGACGCCACCGGCCTCAACTGCCCTGAACCGGTGATGATGCTGCACCAGCACATCCGTGACCTGGTGCCCGGCGGCCTGCTCAAGGTGATCGCCACTGACCCGTCGACCCGTCGCGACATTCCCAAGTTCTGCGTGTTTCTCGACCATGAACTGGTGGCGCAGCACGAAGAGGCGGGTACCTACCTCTACTGGATTCGCAAGAAGTCCGGCTGATCAGCCCCCCCCTGTAGGAGCGAGCTTGCTCGCGATGGACGTCAACGATAACGCGTAATACCTGATGCCCCGCGGTGTCCTGGCGTTTTTCGCGAGCAATCGAGCGTCGACCGGCTGCTCCTACAAGGGGTGCGGCGATCAACCCCGGCTGTTACGGATCCGCCTGCGCGCACTGAGCGTCAGGCGGATCGACAGCATCAGCGCTGCACAGCTCAAGCCGGCAATCAGCCCTTCCCACAGCCCGCTCGGGCCGCTGGCCGGACCGAACCAATCGGTCAGTCCCAGCACGTAGCCGACCGGCAGGCCGATGCCCCAATAGGCGAACAAGGTCAGGATCATCGTCGCCCGGGTGTCCTGGTATCCACGCAGCGCGCCCGCGCAGATCACCTGGATGGCATCGGAAAACTGGTACAGCGCGGCATAGACGATCAACATCGACGCAATTTGGATCACTGCCTTGTCAGGCGTGTAGATCGAGGCGATGGGTTCGCGCAGCAGCAGGATCAGGCTCGCCGAGAACGCCGCGAACACCAGTGCTGCGCCAAGCCCGACCTTCGCCGCGAAGCGCGCCTGCCAAGGATTGCCGGCCCCCAGTGCCTGACCGACCCTCACGGTCACCGCCATGCCTAGCGAATAAGGAATCATGAACAGCAACGAGCTGATGTTCAGGGCGATTTGATGCCCGGCCACCACGGTAGAGCCAAGACTGCCGATCAACAGGGCGATGACCGCGAAGATGCTGGACTCGGCGAAGACGGCGATACCGATCGGCAGGCCAATGCCGACCAGGCGCTTGATCACGACCCATTGCGGACGGTCGAAGCGCACCAGCACACGAGTGCGGGCATAGAACGGAGCCCAGAACGTCCAGCCGGCCATGCTCAACGCCATGAACCACATCACGATGCCGCTGGCCCAGCCACAACCGACGCCGCCCAGGGCCGGTGCGCCGAAATGGCCATAGATCAACGTGTAGTTCAGCGGGATGTTCAGCAGCAGGCCGCACAAGCCGATGACCATGCTCGGACGGGTGCGCCCCATGCCATCGCTGTAGCAGCGCAGTACGTAATAAAAAGCCATGCCCGGCAAACCGAAGGCGATCCCGTGCAGATAACCCATGCTTGGCTCGATCAATTGCGGATCGACTTTCATCCAGTGCAGGATCGGCTCGGCGCCGAGCAGCAGGCCGCTGCCGATCAACCCGACACACAGTGCCAGCCACAGCGCCTGGCGTACCAGCGGACCGATTTCGTCAAACTGCCCGGCGCCAAAGCGTTGCGCGACCTTGGGGGTGGTGGCCAATAGAACGCCGGACATCAACAGGTAGACGGGAATCCAGATCGAGTTGCCCAGGGCCACCGAAGCCAGGTCCCGTGGGCTGACGCGGCCGGCCATCACCGCATCGACGAAGCCCATGGCCGTGGTGGCCAGTTGCGCGATCATGATGGGCAGGGCCAGGTTGAGCAGGCCTTTGAGCTCCAGGCGAACGGGTGTTGTCCGCGCAGGCGCAATGGCGGCGGTATTCTCGATTGCAGGATTCAATGGCGAAACGTCCAAAAGGTTTTGATGCACAGGCGCGCATTCTACGCGTTGACGCGCCGGTCAGGAAAAGACCCGTGTTACCGATTTGTAATCAACTCTCTGTAGGAGCGAGCTTGCTCGCGATGGACGCAAGGATGCCACGTTCATTCAGGCATCCCGCGTCATCGTTGACGTCCATCGCGAGCAAGCTCGCTCCTACAGAGAGATGCGTCTAGGCGCGATGCGTCATCTACGCCTAAACTGCCGATCCGCCAAAGGAGCCTGCCATGCTGATTGTTGCCGACGAAAATATCCCCCTGCTCGATGCCTTCTTCGAAGGCTTCGGTGAAATCCGCCGGGTGCCGGGTCGTTCCATTGACCGTGCCACGGTCGAACAGGCCGATGTGCTGTTGGTGCGTTCGGTGACCAACGTCAATCGCGCGCTACTCGAAGGCAGCAAGGTGCGCTTTGTCGGTACGTGCACCATCGGCACCGATCATCTGGACCTGGATTACTTTCAGCAGGCCGGAATCACCTGGTCCAGCGCGCCGGGCTGCAATGCCCGCGGCGTGGTCGACTATGTGCTCGGCAGCTTGCTGACCCTGGCCGAAATCGAAGGTGTCGACCTGACCCGGCGTACCTACGGCGTAGTCGGTGCCGGCGAAGTGGGCGGCCGATTGGTCAAAGTCCTGCAAGGCCTGGGCTGGAAGGTGCTGGTGTGCGATCCGCCACGGCAGGCCGCTGAAGGCGGTGACTACGTCAGCCTCGAGCAGATCATCGAAGCGTGCGACGTCATCAGCCTGCACACGCCGCTGACCAGGCAGGGACAGCTATCGACCTGGCATTTGTTCGATGAGACACGCCTGAACCAGCTCAAGTCCGGCACCTGGCTGATCAATGCCAGTCGCGGACCGGTGGTGAACAACGCGGCCCTGCGCGATGTGCTGCTGCAGCGCGAAGACCTGCAAGCGGTGCTCGATGTGTGGGAAAGCGAGCCTGAAGTCGACGTGGCGCTGGCCGAGCTGTGCGTGCTGGCAACGCCGCACATTGCCGGTTACAGCCTCGACGGCAAGCAGCGGGGGACCTCGCAGATTTATCAGGCGTATTGCGATTTTCTCGGGCAACCGGCCCGCGTCAGCCTGAGCGATTTACTGCCGGCACCGTGGCTGTCGCACGTGACCCTGAATGCGCAAAGCGACCCGGCCTGGGCCTTGGCGATGCTGTGCCGTGGCGTATATGACCCGCGTCGTGACGATGCGGATTTCCGTCGCAGCCTGGTCGGCAGTGTCAGCGAGCAGCGTGCGGCATTCGATAGGCTGCGCAAGCATTACCCGTTGCGCCGGGAGATCGACGGATTGCAGGTGCGGATCGAAGGTGAATCGCCTGAGCTGCAGAGGATTGTGGCGGCGTTGGGGGCGATGGCAATCTGATTGACCACAGCGGCCCAATCGCGAGCAGGTCGGATCGTCGCACCGTCGCTCCCACAGGATCCGTGCTGGATACAAATGTTGTGTACGACCCGGATCCCCTGTAGGAGCGAGCCTGCTCGCGATGGGCGCGCCACAGTCCCGGATTGGATCAAGCAGGCATAAAAAACCCGGCCAACAAAGGGCCGGGTCAAGAAGACGGTGGCTATATCACTTTTGTTTGGCAGGTTTGACCAATCGCTTTTCCAGTTCGCTGCAAGCTTTCTGGATCATTTTTTCAGTGATCGGTACTTCGCGACCCTGCTCGTCAATAATCGAGCAACCCAGAGACTGGTCCGGTTGCGTGCGGATCACTTGAATCTTGTCATCGCTGCTGTGTTGCAAGGACATGGCCTGTCTCCTCATCAGGTTGTGTACTTACTGTATAGCCGCCAGGTGACCGGGCTATGACAACTCCCTGCGATCTTTCCGGGCGGACAGAACAAGTCCACCAGAAATGCCGGCACGTGGCTAGCCGAACTTTAGACCAATAGCGTCTAGCCTCTAGTGTTGGTGGACATAATTAACCTGACTCATTGTGATTTGCAGCGAGCCACCCCATTGAGCGGAGTAGGCTGACCCTAAAATGACTGCTTTGTCCTGGATGATTGCGATGCTCTCTGCCCGTCACCGCCGTGCCGTTCGCCTGGCCCGTCGTTTCATCGCGCCGTATCGCTGGCAGGCCTTTGGCGCCTTGCTGGCGCTGATCGCCACCGCCGGCATCACCTTGTCCATGGGGCAGGGCATTCGCCTGCTGGTGGACCAGGGGTTCATGACCCAGTCACCGCATCTGCTCAATCAGTCCATCACGCTGTTCATGTTGCTGGTCATGGGGCTGGCGATCGGTACGTTTGCGCGGTTTTACCTGGTGTCGTGGATCGGTGAACGCTGCGTCGCCGATATCCGGCGCAACGTGTTCAATCATCTGATTTACCTGCACCCGGGGTTTTACGAAGACAATCGCAGCTCCGAAATCCAGTCCCGCCTGACCGCCGATACCACGCTGCTGCAATCGGTCATCGGTTCTTCACTGTCGTTGTTCCTGCGCAATCTGTTGATGGTGATCGGCGGGATCGTCCTGTTGTTCATCACCAACCCCAAGCTCACCAGCATCGTGGTGGTGGCCTTGCCTTTGGTGATCGCGCCGATCCTGATCTTCGGCCGCCGGGTACGTAACCTCTCGCGCCTGAGTCAGGACCGGATTGCCGACATCGGCAGCTATGTGTCCGAAACCCTGGGCCAGATCAAGACCGTGCAGGCCTACAACCATCAGGCCGAGGACGAGCGCCGGTTTGCCGTGACCGTGGAGGAGGCGTTCAACACCGCGCGCAAGCGCATCTTCCAGCGGGCCTGGCTGATTACCCTGGTGATCGTCCTGGTATTGGGCGCGGTCGGGGTGATGCTCTGGGTCGGCGGCATGGACGTCATCGCCGGGCGAATTTCTGCCGGCGAGCTGGCGGCGTTCGTGTTCTATAGCCTGATCGTCGGCAGCGCGTTCGGCACCTTGAGCGAAGTGATTGGTGAATTGCAGCGGGCCGCCGGCGCAGCCGAGCGGATTGCCGAATTGCTGCGTTCGCAAAACATCATCCTGCCGCCGGTGGCAGGCGCGGTGACACTGCCGGACCGGGTCGACGGCCAACTGCAACTGCAAAATGTGCGTTTTTCCTACCCGTCGCGGCCGCAAAGTTATGCCGTCGACGGGTTGAACCTGACCGTCAATGCCGGTGAGACGCTGGCGCTGGTCGGGCCATCGGGGGCCGGAAAATCGACGGTGTATGACTTGCTGCTGCGTTTTTACGACCCGACCGAGGGACGCGTCCTGCTCGATGGCGTGCCGTTGACTCAACTCGATCCGCTGGACCTGCGCCGCTGTTTCGCCCTGGTGTCGCAAACCCCGGCACTGTTTTTCGGCAGCATTGAAGAAAACATTCGCTACGGCAGTCCGAAGGCGACTTTGGCCGAGGTACAGGAAGCGGCAAAAATCGCTTATGCCCATGACTTTATCGAAGCCATGCCCAATGGTTACCAGACTCATCTGGGGGACGCTGGTCTCGGTTTGTCCGGTGGCCAGCGCCAACGTCTGGCCATCGCCCGAGCGTTGCTGGTGGACGCCCCGATCCTGCTCCTAGACGAAGCCACCAGCGCCCTCGACGCCCAGAGTGAACACCTGATCCAGCAGGCGCTGCCGAGCCTGATGAAAAACCGTACCACCCTGGTGATCGCCCATCGCCTGGCCACGGTGAAAAACGCCGACCGGATCGCGGTGATGGACCAGGGGAAACTGGTGGCGGTGGGCACGCATCAGGAGCTGATTGCCAGCAATGCGCTGTATGCGCGGTTGGCGGCGTTGCAGTTCAACGATGGCAAGGTCGTCGCCGAACTGTAGGAGCTGCCGCAGGCTGCTCCTACATAACCGGCATTACCGGTCATTGATCGTCAAAAAACCGCTCATGCCAATCCACGATCGGCTGTGGCGCATTGAGCTTCTGGCCGTAGATCACCGAGTACGACAGCACGTTTTGCACGTACTGGCGGGTTTCGTCGAACGGGATGCTTTCCACCCATACGTCGAAACTCAGGTGGTCCGCACCACGCAGCCATTGGCGTACGCGGCCGGGGCCGGCGTTGTAGGCGGCGGAGGCGAGGACGCGGTTGCCGTTGAACTGGCTGTGCACCTGGCTCAGGTAGGCGGCACCGAGCTGGATGTTCTTGTCCGGATTCAGCAATTGCTGTGGCGAGCTATAGGGAATACTGAACTTGCGTGCGGTTTCCTTGGCGGTGGCGGGCATCAGTTGCATCAGGCCCGAGGCGCCGACCCCGGAGCGGGCGTCGTCCATGAACGCACTTTCCTGGCGGGTGATGGCGAACGCCCAGCTCGGATGCAGGCCGCGGCTCTTCGCTTCACGCACCAGGGTCTCGCGGTGGGCCATCGGGAAGCGGATATCCAGGTCATCCCAATACTGCGCCTGGCTGATGGTGCGGATCGCCGGGAAGTACCATTTCAGGTCGTAGGCCAGTTTGGCCTGGGCGACCATTTCGTCGCGGCTGAAGTGACGGCTGACGTAGTACCACTCACGGCGGCCATCGACGATCTGCCCGCGGGCGTGCAGCTCCAGGGCGCGGCGTACGCCGGGCGTGTTACGCACCTTGTTGATGGTGGCCTGACTGAGCACCAGCGGTTTGTTGAGCAGCGAGTAGGGCGACTGCGAGCGATCGGCGGCGAGGAAACCATAGAAGTCGCGTTCGCGGGCCAGGCTTTTATAGAGCGTCTGCGCTTCCGGATTCTGCGGTTGCGCCAGCTCCAGGCTGCGGGCCTGCCAGTAACGCCAGCGGTTGGTGGTGGCCAGGTCCTGGGGCAGGCGGCGGGTCAACTGATAGGCGTCGTCCCAGCGCGCCAGGCGCAGGAGCAGGCGCAAGCGCCATTCGGAAACGGTGTTGTCGCGCAGCTCGGGGTCGTATTTGGTCATGACATCCAGTGCACGGCTGTCGAAACGTCGTGCGAGGGTCAGGCCGATTTCCCGGGCGATCGCCACCTTTTCATCCCGGGAGAAGTGCATGCTACTGGCGTAACCGTCGAGCAGGTCCATGGCCTTGTCCGGGTCCTGGCGAGCCAGGCGGCGCAGGCCGAGACTGACCACATCGGACATGGCTTCGTCGGCCGGGGTGAAGCGTGACGACTGGTTGAGCAGTTCCGGTTTCTGCGCGACGTCCACCAGCAAGCGACCGCGAGGGGCGAGGTTGGTCATGCCGTTGATCAGGCTGTTGGCCAGCGGGTAGTTGCGCGCCTGGGCGGCGAGTTTGGTGCGCTCCCAGCGTTTTTGTTCGGTCAACTGACCTTCGGCGGCCCACATGCCGAACAGCGTGTCACAGGCTTCAGGTTGGGATTTGCCGGTCAGCCAGAGTTTTTCGGCGTTGGCGTTACCTTCGGTCTTGAGATTGTGGCTGAGCTGGTACTGCGCATTCAGGCAGTCCAGTTCGGTGAAGTTCATTTTCGGGTCGTAATACTTGACGAAGGTCGCCCAGTCGCCTCGATCCGCCAGCCAGCGCAACCAGCGCAGTTTCATCCAGTTGGCCTGGGGCAGGTCGCCGTGTTCGGTGAGGAATTTCTCGATTTCGGCGTTGCTCGCGGTTTTCAGGCGTGCGGTCAGCTCGTCGTACGCCAGGTAGGGTTCCAGCGGATAATCGGCGAGGGCCTGGCTGTAACGGAAGTACGGGCCACTGTCGCCCTTGGCCAAGGCGCGTTTGGCTTCATCGTAATACTGGCGTTGGGTGGACAGGTCCACCGCCTGGGCGGATTGGACGGCAGCGGCAGACAATAAAAAAGCAGATAAAAGATTGAAAAGGCGACTGCGCATGAGACGTCCGGGCAGAGAAAAATCATGACAAGTGCGGGCCAGGCTCGCACTGAATTGTCTGTAGCTTAGCCTTTTGCCAGCAGCCGGTGAAAGCTTTGCGGGTCTTCCCACGTCAGTTCGCAACATTTGTCATGCAGAGTGCTACGAGAGTGAAATTGCCGGCCTTCTGAAGCCTCAAGTCAGGTAGAATGCGCGCCCGGTTTTTGGAGAAGCTCATGACCCTGCTCAAATTCAGCGATGTGTCCCTTGCTTTCGGCGCTATGCCGTTGTTGGACAAGGTGTCCTGGCAGATCGCCCGTGGTGAGCGGGTGTGCATCATCGGCCGCAACGGCACTGGCAAGTCCAGCATGATGAAGCTCGTCAAGGGCGACCAGAAGCCCGATGACGGCTCGGTGTGGCGTGCCCCCGGTCTGAAAATCGGCGAATTGCCGCAAGAATTGCCGGTGGCCGACGAGCGGACCGTGTTCGACGTGGTGGCCGAAGGCCTGGACGGCGTCGGTGCCTTGCTCGCCGAGTATCACCACCTGAGCCAGAACTGCGTCACCGACGCCGATCTGGACAAACTGATGCACGTCCAGCACGACCTGGAAGCCCGCGATGGCTGGCGCTTGCAGACCCTGGTCGACAGCACCCTGAGCCGCCTGCAACTGCCGGCCGACAAGACCCTCGCCGAGTTGTCCGGCGGTTGGCGTCGTCGCGTCCTGCTGGCCCAGGCCCTGGTGTCCGAGCCGGACCTGCTGCTGCTCGACGAGCCGACCAACCACCTGGACATCGGTGCCATCGCCTGGCTTGAAGAAGCACTGAAGGATTTCCAGGGCGCCGTGCTGTTCATCACGCACGACCGTTCTTTCCTGCAGAACCTGGCCACCCGCATCCTCGAACTGGATCGCGGCGGCCTGATCGACTGGAACGGCGACTACGCCAGTTTCCTCGTGCACAAGGAAGCCGAACTCGCTGCCGAAGCCACCGCCAACGCGTTGTTCGACAAGCGCCTGGCCCAGGAAGAAGTGTGGATTCGCCAGGGTATCAAGGCCCGTCGCACCCGTAACGAAGGCCGCGTGCGTGCCCTCAAGGCCCTGCGTGTCGAGCGCAGCGAGCGTCGCGAGCGTACCGGCAAGGCCAATATCCAGCTGGACACTGCCGACAAGTCCGGCAAGCAAGTGATGGTGCTCGAGAACGTGAGCTTCGCTCACCCGGGCGGCCCGTTCCTGATCAAGGACTTCTCGATGGTGCTGCAGCGCGGCGACCGTATCGGTCTGCTCGGCGCCAACGGTACCGGCAAGACCACGCTGCTGAAGCTGATGCTCAGCGGCCTGCAACCGACCAGCGGCAAAGTGGAAGAAGGCACCCGGATCGATGTCGCCTACTTCGACCAGTTGCGCCATCAACTGGATCTGGAAAAAACCGTAATCGACAACGTGGCCGAAGGTCGAGACTTCATCGATATCGATGGTCAGAGCCGCCATGTGCTGAGCTACCTCGGCGACTTCCTGTTCAGCCCGCAGCGTGCCCGCACGCCGGTCAAGGCGCTGTCCGGTGGTGAGCGTGCCCGTCTGTTGCTGGCCAAGTTGTTCAGCAAGCCGGCGAACCTGCTGGTACTCGACGAACCGACCAACGACCTCGACGTTGAAACCCTCGAACTGCTCGAAGAAGTCTTGCTGACCTTCAATGGCACCGTGCTGATGGTCAGCCACGACCGGGCATTCCTCGACAACGTGGTCACCAGCACCCTGGTTTTCGAAGGTGAAGGCAAGGTTCGCGAATATGTCGGTGGCTACCAGGACTGGCTGCGCCAGGGCGGCTCGCCGCGCCTGCTGGGCGTGACCGAGAGCAAGTCTGGCAAGGCTGACTTGAACTCCGCCGTGGTGAAGGCCGAGCCTGCGCCGGTTGCGGCGGCTGTCGAAGCGCCAGTAGCGAAGAAAAAGCTCAGCTACAAGTTGCAGCGTGAGTTGGAAGCGTTGCCGGGGCAGATCGAAGCCATGGAGCAACAGATCGCCGCCGTTGAAGCACAGATGGCGGATGCGGGCTTCTATCAGCGTCCTGCTGCGGAAGCGGCTGCGGTGATTGCTCAGCTGGAGCAGTTGCAGGCTGAGCTCGACATCATGGTCGAGCGTTGGGCCGAGCTGGATGCCTGATTGATCCCGCAATAAAAAAAGCCCGGCGTTCAGTGATGAACGCCGGGTTTTTCATATGAAATTGGATCGAAACGATCCCCTGTAGGAGCGAGCCTGCTCGCGATGGTCGTCAACGATGACACGGGGAACCTGACACCCCGTGGCGCTCTCGGGTTCATCGCGAGCGGGCTCGCTCCTACAGGGAGGTGTTGTCAGGATTTGGTTTGCAGGCGTACAGCTAGCACATCGCAAGGCGCGCCATGCAGCACGTCATTGGCGGTGGAGCCCAGCAGCAGTGCCAGGCCGTGCCGGCCATGGCTGCCCACCACGATCAGATCGCATTGCTGTTCCTTGGCGAAGTGATGGATTTCCTGGCGTGGCTGGCCGTAGGTGAGGTGGCAATTGGAGCCCTCAAGCTCTGAGTATTTGTGCTTCAGGCGTTCAAGGCGCTCCTTGGCCTGATCGAACTGCTGCTGTTGCAGTTGTGACAGGTCCATTGGCACGTCGCCGCCGAAGGCCATGGCCATCGGCTCGACAATGTGCACCAGTGACAATTTCGCGCCGTTGCTCACCGACAGTTCGCGAGCGCGGTGGATCACAGGGTCGCACTCTTCGGTCAGATCTACAGCGACCAGAATATGGTTGTAGGGCATGAGGTGCTCCTCCTGAGGGTTGCAATATTGGTAAGTATGGCTGGTTTCAAGCGCATTGGTTCAAAAGTGACACAATGGGCTCATCAAGAATCGGGAGTACAGATATGACGGTGTGGATAGTGGTGTCAATCCTGCTGGTGGTACTCAGCCCGCTGGCATGGTTGCGCCCCTCGCGTGCCCAGAGCGGGCGTATCGCCCTGCGGATGGAGGCCCGACGCATCGGCCTGGCCATGCAACTGGCACCTCAGCAATGGCCGCACTGGCTGAGCCAGGAGCCGCCAAGCCCCTGTGCCCAGTACCATCGTCCGCGACGTGGCAGTCAGCCAGCGTGTTGGAGCTACTGGCAAAAATCACCGGGTGTCTGGGTCAATCAGTGGCAGGAAATCTGTGAAGAACGGGCGCTGCTCGATCATTTCGAAAAATTGCCAGGCAATGTCTTCAAGGTCGAGGCCGACAAGCAAATAATCGCCTTGTATTGGGGCGAGAAGGGCGAGGCCGAGGTGTTGCAACAGATCGATGCCACCCTCAAGGCACTGGCCTGAAACCGGGTCCCCTGTAGGAGCGAGCCTGCTCGCGATGAACCTGAGAGCACCACGGGGTGCCAGGCTTCCCGCGTCATCGTTGACGTCCATCGCGAGCAGGCTCGCTCCTACAGGAAGCGATCAGGCAATAAAAAGCCCGACATCAATCATCGGGCGGAGTTGGCCAGGCAGGCCGGTAAAACGGTGTGGGCTGATCTTACGCTGGGCATTCGCCAAAGCGTTCAACTTTTTCCCCTGGTTTCGCCAGCGTAGCGTGTTAAACGCGGGCTGCAGCGAATTAGGGCGAATTTTCTAACAATTGATTCTATGAATGACCTTGCATGCTCAAGCGTGTTTAAGGTCTTCGCAGTACGGAAATGACCGGAAAGTCGCGTTTCAACCCGTTTTTCAGGCGATTGACAATTGTCGGAAATTCCGTGAAGGTGACGTACCCAAATCAAACGGGCGTATGAATTGAGCGTTTGTATTTCAGACCGCTCCTACAGAATCCCGACTATCGCGTTGGCGGGTGTGCCGGGTGGATAGGCGTAGCATTGACGATCAACGTCCCTGCCAAGCCATTTGCCTGCGTCCGACGTGTACTGTTCAGCTTCCATATCGTGGAGATCAGTTGATGATTTACGAAGGTAAAGCCATCACGGTTAAGGCTCTTGAAAGTGGCATCGTCGAACTGAAGTTCGACCTCAAGGGTGAGTCCGTCAACAAGTTCAACCGTCTAACCCTGAACGAACTGCGTCAGGCCGTAGACACCATCAAGGCAGATGCTTCGATCAAGGGCGTGATCGTCAGCAGTGGCAAGGACGTGTTCATCGTCGGCGCCGACATCACCGAATTTGTCGACAACTTCAAGCTGCCGGATGCAGAACTTGTTGCTGGCAACCTCGAAGCCAACAGGATTTTCAGCGATTTCGAAGACCTCGACGTCCCGACCGTCGCCGCAATCAACGGCATCGCGCTGGGTGGCGGTCTGGAAATGTGCCTGGCGGCGGACTACCGCGTCATGTCCACCAACGCCAAGATCGGTCTGCCGGAAGTCAAGCTGGGCATCTACCCGGGCTTCGGCGGTACTGTGCGCCTGCCGCGCCTGATCGGTGCCGACAACGCCATCGAGTGGATTGCCGCCGGCAAGGAAAACCGTCCTGAAGACGCGCTGAAAGTTGGCGCTGTCGACGCAGTGGTCGCTCCTGAGCAGTTGCAGGATGCCGCGCTGGAACTGGTCAAACGCGCCATTTCCGGTGAGTTCGACTACAAGGCCAAGCGCCAGCCGAAGCTGGAAAAGCTCAAGCTCAACGCCATCGAACAAATGATGGCTTTCGAAACCGCCAAAGGTTTCGTGGCCGGCCAGGCTGGCCCGAACTACCCGGCGCCGGTTGAAGCGATCAAGACCATCCAGAAAGCCGCGAACTTCGGTCGCGACAAGGCGCTGGAAATCGAAGCGGCCGGTTTCGTCAAACTGGCCAAGACCTCGGCCGCGCAGAGCCTGATCGGCTTGTTCCTGAACGATCAGGAACTGAAGAAAAAGGCCAAGGCCTACGACGAAATCGCCAAGGACGTGAAGCAGGCCGCCGTACTGGGCGCCGGCATCATGGGTGGCGGTATCGCCTATCAGTCGGCTTCCAAAGGTACGCCGATCCTGATGAAGGACATCAACGAGCACGGTATCGAGCAGGGGCTGGCCGAAGCCGCCAAACTGCTGGTTGGCCGCGTTGATAAAGGTCGCATGACCGCCGCGAAAATGGCTGAAGTGCTCAACGGTATCCGCCCAACCCTGTCTTACGGAGACTTCGGTCACGTGGACCTGGTGGTTGAAGCGGTCGTCGAGAACCCGAAGGTCAAGCAAGCGGTACTGGCTGAAGTTGAAGACAAGGTCAAAGAGGACACCATCCTCGCGTCGAACACTTCGACCATTTCCATCACCTTGCTGGCCAAGGCCCTCAAGCGTCCGGAAAACTTCGTCGGCATGCACTTCTTCAACCCGGTGCACATGATGCCGCTGGTGGAAGTCATCCGTGGCGAGAAGTCCAGTGAGCTGGCGGTTGCCACCACCGTTGCCTACGCCAAGAAAATGGGCAAGAACCCGATCGTCGTCAACGATTGCCCGGGCTTCCTGGTCAACCGCGTCCTGTTCCCGTACTTCGGCGGTTTCGCCAAGCTGGTCAGCGCCGGTGTGGACTTCGTCCGTATCGACAAGATCATGGAAAAGTTCGGCTGGCCAATGGGCCCGGCCTACCTGATGGACGTGGTCGGCATCGACACCGGCCACCACGGACGTGACGTGATGGCTGAAGGTTTCCCGGACCGCATGAAGGACGACCGTCGTTCGGCCGTTGACGTGCTCTACGAAGCCAAGCGCCTGGGCCAGAAGAACGGCAAGGGCTTCTACGCCTACGAGACCGACAAGAAGGGCAAGCAGAAGAAGGTGGCCGATCCGTCGGTGCTGGAAGTGCTCAAGCCGATCGTTTACGAGCAGCGCGAAGTCACCGACGAAGACATCATCAACTGGATGATGATCCCGCTGTGCCTGGAAACCGTGCGTTGCCTGGAAGACGGCATCGTCGAAACCGCTGCCGAAGCCGACATGGGTCTGGTCTACGGTATTGGTTTCCCTCCATTCCGTGGCGGTGCGCTGCGCTACATCGACTCGCTCGGTGTGGCAGAGTTCGTTGCCCTGGCCGACCAGTACGCTGATTTGGGCGCGCTGTACCACCCGACCGCGAAGCTGCGTGAAATGGCCAAGAACGGCCAGAGCTTCTTCGGTTAAGCGCCCCCAACTAGAGTGAGAGTGAACTTATGAGCTTGAATCCTAGAGACGTCGTGATTGTCGACTTCGGTCGTACTCCGATGGGCCGCTCCAAGGGCGGCATGCACCGCAACACCCGTGCCGAAGACATGTCGGCGCACCTGATCAGCAAATTGCTGGAACGCAACGTCAAGGTTGACCCGAGCGAAGTCGAAGACGTGATCTGGGGCTGCGTCAACCAGACCCTGGAGCAGGGCTGGAACATCGCGCGCATGGCGTCGCTGATGACCCAGATCCCGCACACCTCGGCCGGCCAGACCGTCAGCCGCCTGTGTGGCTCGTCGATGAGTGCCCTGCACACTGCTGCGCAAGCGATCATGACCGGTAACGGTGACGTCTTCGTGGTTGGCGGCGTCGAGCATATGGGTCATGTGAGCATGATGCACGGTGTCGATCCGAACCCGCACATGTCGCTGTACGCGGCGAAAGCCTCGGGCATGATGGGCCTGACCGCGGAAATGCTGGGTAAAATGCACGGCATCACCCGCGAGCAACAGGACGCTTTCGGCGTGCGCTCCCACCAACTCGCCCACAAGGCGACCGTGGAAGGCAAGTTCAAAGACGAAATCATCCCGATGCAGGGCTATGACGAGAACGGTTTCCTGAAAACCTTCGACTACGACGAAACCATTCGTCCGGAAACCACCCTGGAAAGCCTGGCGGCCCTGAAGCCGGCGTTCAATCCGAAGGGTGGCACCGTGACCGCCGGTACCTCGTCGCAGATCACCGATGGTGCCTCGTGCATGATCGTGATGTCGGCGCAACGCGCACAAGACCTGGGCATCCAGCCTCTGGCGGTGATCCGTTCGATGGCGGTGGCAGGTGTGGATCCGGCCATCATGGGCTATGGTCCAGTACCGGCCACACAAAAAGCACTGAAGCGCGCGGGTCTGGGCATCTCCGACATCGACTTCTTCGAGCTCAACGAAGCTTTCGCCGCACAGGCCCTGCCAGTGCTGAAAGATCTGAAAGTGCTCGACAAGATGAACGAGAAGGTTAACCTGCACGGTGGCGCGATCGCCCTGGGCCACCCGTTCGGTTGCTCCGGTGCGCGTATCTCCGGCACTTTGCTCAATGTGATGAAGCAGAATGGCGGCACCTTCGGGGTGGCCACCATGTGCATTGGTCTCGGCCAAGGCATCTCCACCGTCTTCGAACGCGTTTAAGCGTCTCGCTGATGGAAGCCGGGGCCAAGTGCCCCGGTTTTTGTTTTTCCGGGTTTTTTTATTTTTGTTTTGAAAATATTTGAGTGAGGGCCGAAGCATGCCGATACAACCTGGGCTCTACCAACATTACAAAGGTCCGCAGTACCGCGTATTCAGTGTCGCGCGGCATTCGGAAACCGAAGAAGAAGTGGTCTTCTACCAAGCCCTGTATGGCGATTACGGCTTTTGGGTACGTCCCTTGAGCATGTTCCTGGAGTCGGTCGAAGTTGACGGCGAACAGGTGCCACGCTTTGCTTTGGTGCAGGCCGAACCAAGCCTTTTTACCCAGCCATAAGCTGAGTGCGCGCAGAACCCTGCGCTTGACCTCACCTTGTTGCCACTATATATAGCGGTGCCGCGTCAGGCGCCAATCGCCTTTCACTTCTCGAATTCAGGAATTTTCTGATCCATGGGCAAATCGCTGGTCATTGTGGAATCCCCGGCTAAGGCCAAGACCATCAACAAGTATTTGGGCAACGAATACGTGGTGAAGTCGAGTATCGGCCATATCCGAGACCTGCCCACCAGCGGTTCGGCTAGCGCCAGCAAAGAGCCAGCCGCCAAGCGCGGCAAGGCTGCTGCGGGTGAAGTGCCGGCACTGTCGCCGAAAGAAAAAGCGCGCAAGCAGCTGGTCGCGCGCATGGGTGTCGATCCGGATCATGGCTGGAAAGCCAAGTACGAGATCCTCCCGGGCAAGGAAAAAGTCATCGAAGAGCTGCGCCGGCTCGCCAAGGATGCTGACACCATCTATCTCGCAACCGACTTGGACCGCGAGGGGGAAGCCATTGCCTGGCACCTGCGCGAAGCCATCGGTGGTGACGACAGCCGCTACAAGCGCGTGGTGTTCAACGAAATCACCAAGAAGGCGATTCAGGAAGCCTTCTCAAAGCCAGGCGAGCTGGATATCGACCGCGTCAACGCCCAGCAGGCGCGTCGCTTTCTCGACCGCGTCGTGGGTTACATGGTTTCGCCGCTGCTGTGGGCCAAGATCGCTCGTGGCCTGTCCGCCGGTCGCGTGCAGTCGGTTGCCGTGAAGCTGGTGGTCGAGCGCGAGCGTGAAATCCGCGCGTTCATCCCTGAAGAGTACTGGGAAGTTCATGCCGACCTCGGCACAGCCAAGGGCGCGACCGTGCGTTTCGACGTGGCTCGTGAAAAGGGCGAAGCCTTCAAGCCGCTCAACGAAGCCCAGGCCATGGCCGCGCTGGAGAAGCTCAAGTCCTCCAGCTACAGCATCGTCAAGCGTGAAGACAAACCGACCAGCAGCAAACCGTCGGCACCGTTCATCACTTCCACCCTGCAACAGGCCGCAAGCAACCGCCTGGGCTTTGGTGTGAAGAAAACCATGATGATGGCCCAGCGTTTGTACGAAGCCGGCTACATCACCTACATGCGTACCGACTCCACCAACCTTTCGGTTGATGCCGTGGCGATGGCGCGTACCTATATCGAAGGTGAGTTCGGCAAGAAGTACCTGCCGGAAAATCCGAACGTCTACAGCAGCAAGGAAGGCGCACAAGAGGCTCACGAAGCGATTCGTCCGTCTGACGCCAATACCGAGCCAAGCAAGCTGTCGGGCATGGAGCGTGACGCTGAGCGCCTCTACGAGCTGATCTGGCGCCAGTTCCTCGCTTGCCAGATGCTGCCGGCGCAATACCTGTCGACTACCGTCACCGTGGGTGCCGGCGACTTCGAGCTGCGCGCCAAGGGCCGCATCCTGAAGTTTGACGGTTACACCCGTGTCATGCCGCAAATCGCCAAGCCGGGCGACGACGATGTATTGCCGGACATGGCCCAGGGCGACGCGATGAAGCTGATCAAGCTTGATCCGACCCAGCACTTCACCAAGCCACCGGCGCGTTACTCGGAAGCCAGCCTGGTAAAAGAAATGGAAAAACGCGGCATCGGTCGTCCTTCGACCTACGCAGCGATCATTTCGACCATCCAGGACCGTGGTTACGTGGCGCTGCACAACCGTCGTTTCTACTCGGAAAAGATGGGCGATATCGTCACCGAGCGTCTGGCCGAGAGCTTTTCGAACCTGATGGACTACGGCTTCACCGCCGGCATGGAAGAGCATCTCGATGACGTGGCCCAGGGCGAGCGCGACTGGAAAAACGTGCTCGACGAGTTCTACGGCGACTTCAAGAAAAAGCTCGAAGTGGCCGAAAGCCCGGAAAGCGGCATGCGTGCCAATCAACCGGTGATGACCGACATCCCGTGCACCACCTGCGGTCGTCCGATGCAGATTCGTACTGCGTCGACCGGCGTGTTCCTCGGTTGTTCGGGCTACAGCCTGCCGCCGAAAGAGCGCTGCAAGGCCACCGTCAACCTGGTGCCGGGCGACGAAATCGCCGCGGACGACGAGGGTGAGTCGGAGTCGCTGGTGTTGCGCGGCAAGCATCGCTGCCCGATCTGCAGCACGGCGATGGATGCTTACCTGCTCGATGAGAAACGCAAGTTGCACATCTGCGGTAACAACCCGGATTGCGATGGCTACGAAATCGAAGAGGGCACCTATCGCATCAAGGGCTATGAAGGCCCGAGCCTGGAATGCGACAAGTGCGGTAGCGAAATGCAGCTCAAGACCGGCCGTTTCGGCAAGTTCTTCGGTTGCACCAACGCGACCTGCAAGAACACGCGCAAACTGCTGAAGAGCGGCGATGCGGCACCGCCGAAGATGGATCCGGTGAAGATGCCTGAGCTGAAGTGTGAAAAGGTCAACGACACCTACATTCTGCGCGACGGTGCATCAGGCTTGTTCCTGGCCGCCAGCCAGTTCCCGAAAAACCGCGAGACTCGTGCTCCGCTGGTAATGGAAATCGTCCCGCACAAGGATGAGATCGATCCGAAGTATCACTTCCTCTGCGAAGCACCGAAGAAAGATCCGGATGGCCTCCCGACTGTGATTCGTTACAGTCGCAAGACCAAGGAACAGTACGTGCAGACCGAGGTTGACGGGAAGCCGACTGGCTGGAAAGCGTTCTACGACGGCGGCAAGTGGGCGGTCGAAGACAAGCGTCCGGCAGCCAAGGCTTAACAGCCTGGGGTAATGAAACGGCCGCATGACCACCCTCGGGTGTTCATGCGGCCTTTTTTGTTTTTGCTGCTTTCTCTGTAGGAGCGAGCCTGCTCGCGAAAAACTCAAGGGCAACACGTTTTTCCAGGATGTACACGTTATCGTTTACGTTTTTCGCGAGCAGGCTCGCTCCTACAGTGTTGGCATCGGCATCGGCATCGGCAGAGGACTTGCGGTTTGCCTGGCTGATCCACGACACTGTCCAACCTGCATGAAGCAATTATTTCGTTGTGGAGGCTGCCGTCATGGCCCACGAACTGTATACCCGCACCAATCAGAAGATTTATTTCGCCGGCTTGTCGCTCGAAGCGCTGGCCCGCACTGAAGAGGGGCGGGCGATGAATTCGCTGGCGCTGATCCAGGCGGGACGCGAATCCGCTCTGTTTCACCTGTACGGCGCGCTGTTGGGGCTGTGTCACGAAATCGCCGGTTACTATCGCTTGCCTCAGGCCAATGCGCCCCGTGCAGAGTTATTGCTGACTCGCGAAGTGCTGGAGTCCATCGCCATTCCGGAAATGGCTGAGCTGGTCGAGCTGGCCAATAACCCGGAGACCTGGCTGGCCAAACTCCTGGCCGCCCATGCTGCGCTGTTTCAACCGCCGCGCGCGCCGCACAAGCCGAAAGGGGACGTGACCCAGCCACTGATTCAGGCTGTCAATCTGGATGAAGAGGACGCGCCGGAGGAACTGAGCCGGGAGGAACTGGAGAGTTGGCGTCAGAACCTGAAAGCATTGGCGATCCGGTTTCGTGAAGGGTTGAACGAGTGCTGACAAACACATTTGGGTAATGACATCTGGTCAAGATCCCAAGCGAAGCCCGAGCGATGCCTATATAATCCCCGCCTTTCGTGGAGAACAGTCCTTTATGCCAACGTCCTTTCTAGAAATTGTCGAGTTACCAGACGGCCGTATTGAGCTGCGCAGGGCCGAGGACGAGGGTTCTCTGGTTACTTTGGATTTCTCCGAGGACGCCAAAGCGTTCCTGCAAGGACAGCACGTGGAAGTCGCCAAGGCGATGTTGAGCGTCGGTGTACAGATGGCCGGTCGCATGGTTGAAGGCGAATTCGACAAGGACGAGGGGTCGCGGGTGCTTCATTGATCCCCGTCTGTCGTTTTTCTTGATATCGCTACACATCGGCTTCTCAGTCCCTGGAGAAGCCTTGCGCGGTGAAGCACGCGTCTTGTCTGTCAGTCAGCCCAGTCGAATATTCAGGCTCTGAGCGTCCCCGGTGCGGGCGGCGCTGATCAGTTGTTGCCGCGATTGCGGGCTCAATGGGTTGATCCAGCTGACCACCGTGTGGCTGCGACCCAGGCGCAGCGCTTCGCAGGTCAGTTGCTGGGCGCTCTGGGTACCCCGCGGTTGCAGCAACAGAATGCGTTCGCGGTTGAGGCCGGCATCTCGCAGCCAGGCTTGGGTCAGGCTGGCGGGTGGTGCGATCAGTGTCAGCCAGCGTGCATCCTGGTCCTGGCTCAATTCCCTGAGGATCGGTGCCAGCAGGCTCAGGCAGTTCCCGGCTGCACCACGCAGTGACAGCTCGCTGAAAACGTCAGGTTCGGCGCTCCAGGGGGACTCGACTACGTCTTTCAGAATCGGCGCCAATGGCTGTGCCATGAACGCTTCGAACAACGGCAGTTGGGTTTGCTGTGGTGATGTCTGTGGGAACTGCATGGTGCCTCCTTTAGCGGCGAATGACGCCGACACTCAAGCCTTCGATCACCAGTTCCTGGTCTTGAAGGTTCACTTCAATCGGGGCGAACTCGGGGTTCTCGGCGATCAGCCAGACTTTGCTGCCGTCACGCTTGAAGCGCTTGACGGTCACTTCGTCGCCGATTCGCGCCACCACGATCTGGCCGTTACGGGCTTCGCGGGTGGTGTGGACCGCCAGCAGGTCGCCGTCGAAAATGCCGACATCCTTCATGCTCATCCCATGGACACGCAGCAGGTAGTCGGCGCGCGGATGGAAGAAGGCGGGATTGATGTTGCAGGACTCTTCGATGTGTTGCTGCGCAAGAATCGGGGCGCCGGCGGCGACCCGGCCAATGATCGGCAGGGTGGAATCGTCGGCCTTGGCTTCGAAGCCGGGGATGCGAATGCCACGGGAGGCGCCAGGCGTCATCTCGATTGCACCCTTGCGGGCCAGTGCCTTGAGGTGTTCTTCCGCCGCATTGGGTGATTTGAAACCCAGTTCCTGAGCGATTTCCGCGCGGGTCGGCGGGTAGCCGTTGTCTTCCAGGCAGCGTTTGATGAAGGCCAGAATCTCGGCTTGGCGTGGCGTCAGCTTTAGCATATTGATCGCTCTGTTTTTTTATACAGTGACTGGGATTATATACAGTGGGGCGGTCTTGGCAATGCTCCTTTTTTCAGTGGCCGCCGGACGGTCAATCAGGCAGTGGATTGAAGCTTCGCCGTTGTGTGGTTAAATGTCTGACCGACCATTCACGAAACGAACTGCCAGGCTTGACAAGGCGCGGGCTGAAACGTATGTTTCAAACAAGTGTTTGTCAGGCGGAGTAGCCATGGCCCAGTCGGAAACCGTTGAACGCATTCTCGATGCTGCCGAGCAGTTGTTCGCGGAAAAAGGTTTCGCCGAAACCTCGTTGCGCCTGATCACCAGCAAGGCCGGTGTCAACCTGGCGGCGGTGAACTATCACTTCGGTTCGAAGAAGGCGTTGATCCAGGCGGTTTTCTCGCGGTTCCTCGGGCCGTTCTGCATCAGTCTCGATAAAGAGCTGGAGCGGCGTCAGGCCAAACCCGAAATCAGGCCGACACTCGAAGAGTTGCTGGAAATCCTCGTCGAGCAGGCACTGGTGGTGCAGCCGCGCAGTGGCAACGACCTGTCTATCTTCATGCGTTTGCTGGGACTGGCGTTCAGTCAGAGCCAGGGGCACTTGCGTCGTTATCTGGAAGACATGTACGGCAAGGTGTTCCGCCGCTACATGATACTGGTCAACGAAGCGGCGCCGCGTATTCCGCCCATCGAACTGTTCTGGCGCGTGCACTTCATGCTCGGTGCGGCGGCGTTCAGCATGTCCGGTATCAAGGCCTTGCGGGCGATTGCCGAAACCGACTTCGGCGTGAATACCTCGATCGAGCAGGTCATGCGCCTGATGGTGCCATTCCTGGCCGCCGGCATGCGTGCCGAATCCGGTGTGACGGATGCGGCCATGGCCACTGCCCAGTTGCGTCCACGCAGCAAATCGACACCGGTTGCCGCCAAGGTATAACCGCACATGGGTGGGCGCGGCAGCTGACATCCGCTAAGCTAGCCGCCCATGCCGACTCTCGTTCTGAACCCGTTTCTCATTGAGCTTGCCAATCTGCCGGGCCATGCCCTTGGCGGCGAATTCGTGTGGGCCGGGTTTTCTGTTATCAAGGAATTCTTATGACTGCTGGCTTGCAAGGCTCGTTGATGGTGGACGTCGCCGGTACCTGGCTGACGGCTGAAGATCGCCAATTGTTGCGCCAGCCCGAAGTGGGCGGCCTGATCATCTTTGCCCGCAACATCGAGCACCCACGTCAGGTGCGTGAATTGAGTGCGGCAATCCGCGCCGTCCGTCCCGACTTGTTGCTGGCTGTGGACCAGGAGGGCGGTCGTGTGCAGCGCCTGCGCCAGGGTTTCGTGCGCTTGCCTGCCATGCGCGCCATCGCCGACAACCCGAACGCCGAGTACCTGGCCGAGCAGTGCGGCTGGATCATGGCGACCGAAGTGCTGGCCGTTGGCCTGGACCTGAGCTTCGCCCCGGTGCTCGACCTCGATTACCAGCGCAGCGCGGTGGTGGGTACCCGTTCGTTCGAGGGTGATCCCGAACGCGCTGCCTTGCTCGCTGGTGCATTCATCCGTGGCATGAACAGTGCGGGCATGGCGGCCACCGGCAAGCACTTCCCCGGCCACGGCTGGGCGGAAGCGGATTCCCACGTCGCGATTCCCAACGACGAACGCAGCCTCGACGAGATCCGCGCCAACGACCTGGTGCCGTTTGCCAAATTGAGCAAGCAACTGGCCGCGGTCATGCCGGCCCACGTTATTTATCCACAAGTCGATTCCCAGCCCGCCGGTTTCTCCCGCCGCTGGTTGCAGGACATCCTGCGCGGTGAGTTGCAATTCGACGGGGTGATTTTCAGTGACGACTTGTCCATGGCAGGCGCTCACGTGGTCGGCGATGCCGCCAGTCGTATTGAAGCTGCGCTGACTGCCGGTTGCGACATGGGCCTGGTGTGCAACGACCGTGCGGCTGCCGAGCTCGCCCTGAGCACTGCCCAGCGTTTGAAGGTCAAGCCTTCCGAGCGCATTGCGCGGATGCGCGGCCAGTCGTTTGCCAACTCTGAATACCGTCAGGACCCGCGCTGGCTGGCCGCTGTCGGCGCGCTCAAAGAAGCTCAATTGATTGATTAAGGACTGTTCGTTATGACGGTTTACGCGATTATCGGTGGCACAGGCCTGACTCAACTCGAAGGCCTGAGCATTCGCCAGTCACTGACAGTGGACACGCCTTATGGTGCACCTTCGGCTGACGTTCAGATCGGCGAGTATGCCGGCAAGGAAGTGTTGTTCCTCGCACGTCACGGTCATCCGCATCGGTTTCCGCCGCATCAGGTCAACTACCGCGCCAACCTCTGGGCGTTGAAGCAGGCTGGCGCCGAAGCCATTCTTGCAGTCAATGCCGTGGGTGGAATTCACTCGGCCATGGGCACAGGGCATTTCTGCGTGCCGCATCAGTTGATCGACTACACCAGCGGTCGTGAGCACACCTACTTTGCCGATGACCTGGAGCACGTCACCCATATCGACTTCAGCTACCCCTACAGCGAACCGTTGCGCCAGCAACTGATCGCGGCATTGGCGGCCGAAGGTGTGGGCTACAGCAGCCATGGCGTGTATGCGTGCACTCAGGGGCCGCGCCTGGAGACAGTGGCTGAAATCGCCCGGCTGGAGCGCGATGGCTGCGACATCGTCGGCATGACCGGTATGCCGGAAGCAGCCCTGGCCCGGGAACTGGAACTGGATTACGCCTGTCTGGCGCTGGTGGTGAATCCGGCGGCGGGCAAGTCGACGGCGGTGATCACCATGGCCGAGATCGAGCAGGCGTTGCATGACGGCATGGGCAAGGTCAAATCGACCCTGGCGCGGGTGCTCAAGGGCTGAGTTAGCCTCGGCACCGAGTTGACCCTATCGCGAGCAGGCTCGCTCCCACAGGTTTAGCGGTGTACACAGAGTTTGTGTATGGCGCGGACCTTGTGGGAGCGAGCCTGCTCGCGATGGCGATCTAAAAGGCGCCGCAGATATCAACGCTTTTCGAGGTTTTCCGGCAGTGGCGCAAACAGCGCCTCGATATCATCGTTCTGCAGTTTCCAGTCCCCGGCCTTGCGCCCATCCAGCACGCCGGCCGCGAGGTCGGATTTTTCCTTCTGCAGGTGCTGAATCTTTTCTTCCACTGTGCCGCGCGCAATCATTTTGTAAACGAACACCGGCTTCTCCTGACCGATGCGATACGCCCGGTCAGTCGCCTGGTTTTCCGTCGCCGGGTTCCACCACGGATCGTAATGAATCACCGTGTCCGCTTCGGTCAGGTTCAGGCCAACGCCACCGGCCTTCAGGCTGATCAGAAATATCTGACGCTTGCCGCTCTGGAATTCCTTCACCGGCGTGCGGCGGTCGCGAGTCTGGCCAGTCAGCAGGGCGTAGGCCACGCCGCGTTTGTTCAGTTCGTCTTCGATCAGCGACAGCATTGAGGTGAACTGCGAGAACAGCAGGATCCGCCGACCTTCCTCGAACAGTTCTTCGAGCATTTCCATCAGGCTGTCGAGCTTGCCTGACGTGCTGCCACGGGTTGGCAGGGTCGCCTCGTTGACCAGGCGCAAATCGCAGCACACCTGGCGCAGCTTGAGCAGGGCTTCGAGAATGATGATCTGGCTGCGGGCCACGCCTTTGCGGGTGATTTCGTCGCGGACTTTCCTGTCCATGGCCAGGCGCATGGTTTCGTACACATCGCGTTGGGCCTCGTTGAGTTCGACCCAGTGGATGATCTCGGTTTTCGGCGGCAACTCAGTGGCCACCTGTTCCTTGGTGCGGCGCAGCAGGAAAGGTTTGATCCGACCGTTGAGGTGCTCAAGCCTGACCTCGCTGGTGCGTTTTTCAATCGGCACGCGGTAATCGCGGTTGAAACTTTTGACGTCGCCCAGCCAGCCGGGCAAGAGGAAGTGAAACAGCGACCAGAGTTCACCGAGATGGTTTTCCAGCGGTGTGCCGCTCAGGCACAGGCGCTGCCGGGCGTTCAGTTCGCGGGCTGCGTGGGCTGCCTTGCTGCCAGGGTTCTTGATGTATTGCGCTTCGTCCAGCACCAGTATGTGCAAGGGCTGCGCCGCCAGGCGTTCGACATCCTTGGGCAGCAGCGCATAGGTGGTCAGGATCAGATCGTAGTCGGCCAGCTTGTCGAAGTGCTTTTTGCGGCTGGCACCGTACAGTGCCAGTACCTTGAGCTGCGGCGTAAAGTGCGCCGCTTCGTCGAGCCAGTTGGGGATCAGGCTGGTCGGCATCACGACCATGCACGGCCGGTCGAGGCGGCCGGCGTTTTTCTCGCACAGCACGTGCGCCAGTGTCTGCAGGGTTTTGCCCAGGCCCATGTCGTCCGCGAGAATTCCACCCACTTCCAGCTGCCGCAGCGACTGCATCCAGCTCAAGCCTTCGAGCTGATACGGACGTAGCGTCGCATTCAGGCCGTCCGGGGCGGCGGCCGTGTGGTCCTTGATGTCGCGCAGGCGCTGGGCAAAGGTGCGGATCTGTTCGCCACCCTCCCACAGTAGTGGCATGTCTTCCAGCGGGTTCAGGCGCGTGGCATCGGCCTTGCTCAGGCGCAGCGTGGTGTCGCCGGGCTCCTGCAGGTAGAACTCGCCGAGGGTGGCCAGCACCGGCTTCAAGCGGCCGAAGGGCAGGGCGACTTGCAGCGGGCCGTGCTCGGAGTTCGGGCGATTGGGGATGTTGACCAGGATCAGCTCGTCGTCGCGGCGTCGGGCAAGGCGTTCCGGGTTGAGGATTTCGGTGTGGGAGCGCATCAGGTTGAGCAGGATCGGCAACAGGCTCAGGCGTTCGCCGTTGACGATGATCCCCAGTTCCAGATCGAACCAGTCGCGCTCCGGTACCTGTTCGACCGTGGCGTACCAGTCGTCTACCGCCGTCAGGTCGAAGCCGAAGTCCTCGTCGATCTGCAATTCCCAGCCCTGGGTGCGCAACTTCGGCAGTTCATTGAGGGTAAAGGTCAGCCAGGCGCTGTCATTGATCATCTCGAACAGCTCGCCGGCACTTTCCGGCAGGGCCTTGCTTTGCCGGGTGGCGACTTTGAAGCCAAGGATTCGCAGCTGTTCCCGGTAGGACTGTTCCACTTCCGGGTGGCGTTTTATCCGCAGCGTCTGGCTTTCCTGACGAATCAGGATGTCGGCGTTTTTCTGTCCGCAAACGTACTCGTCCAGGTAACTGAAAGACAGCGCCGCCCGATGCTGGATGTATCGCTGCATTCGACCGTTGCGCGGTTCGAACGCGCTGAACTCGATGCTGGCCAGCCACAGGCGCGGGAGGGGCTGCACATTGTCCACCAGCACTTGCGGCGGGGCTTTCGGGCTGCGGTTTTCCAGGACTGCCTGGAGTTTTTCCAGAAGTTCGGCGTCTTTGGCGGCAGCGGGGTAGTCGAGGGTTTCCTGCACTTGCAGGAGCACCGCTGCGCAATGTTTGCAGTTGTTGTGGACCGGGCACGAGCAGGTGGCGTCGACCATCAGCAGCGTGCCCTTGGCTGACTCGCGCAGGCGAATGGTCTGACGGTAAACGTTACTGCCAGAGCCTTCGCAAACGGCGATGATCGTGGAGTCGCCGGCCTCGACGATCCTGACACGGTTCTCCAGCGCGTAGCGGCGGCCACGCTCCAGGCTCTGTTCCTTGAATCGGCTGACCCAGGAGGGTGCCAGGGGTTTGCTCAGGGTCGCGGACATAAGGACTTCAATCAGTCCGGAATTTCATCGGGGACTGGCCGAGGTGCGGGGGCGGTCAGCGAGGTGATCTTGATCAGCAGGCCGAGGTGGCCGTTGTCGAGGAAGTTCAACTGGCCGTTCTTGGTGTGGCTTTCCTGTTTCAGGCGCTCGCTGGCGGTCACCATGCCATTGGCATCGATCTGATTGACCCAGAAATCGGCGTCGACGTCGGTAAAGCGTCCCAGCGTCATGTTCAGCGTGCCTTCGATCGGGAACTGACCATATTGTTCCTTGCCGTCGCTGATCGCCACTTTGCTGGCAGTTTCGCCGAGGGGCTGTTGCCAGGCCTTGTGCAGCAACACCGTGTAGTCGGCGCTGCTGGTGAGTTTTTCCACCTCGCCATTCAGGCTTGGCGTACGCAAGCTGTCGGCGCTGACCGGTTGGGCGCCAGCGGCCCAGTCTTCCGGTGCGGCGCGGCTGACAATCGCCGGTACGGCGTTTTGACGGACCAGAATCATTTCGACCTGATACAGGTCATCGGCAAATGCCGTGGGTGCGACCAGCGCTGGAATGAGCAGGGTCAGCAGGGTCAGTGAGCGAAACAGGCGCATGCGGCGTCCTTCAAGCAGTTTTCGGAACGAGGCGCTCGAACAGCGCCTCTACAGTATTAAAGCGCTCTTCCGGGCGCTCCATCGGAACCATGAACTTGAACATCGTGGCGCCTTCGAATTTGTAGCGTTTTGGCTGGCCCTGGATCAGCTTGATCAGGGTCAGCGGGTCGACCGGCGTCTGCGCGGCGAACTCGACGCGACCGCCTTGCGGGCCGCCATCGACTTTCTTGATGCCCAGTTGCTCGGCCTGCAATTTCAATGCAGTGATGCGGATCAGGTTCTTGGTCGGTTCCGGCAACAGGCCGAAACGGTCGATCATCTCCACTTGCAGATCCTTGAGGCCTTCCTCATCGGTGGCCGAAGCGATGCGCTTGTAGAGAATCAGGCGGGCGTGAACGTCCGGCAGGTAGTCCTCGGGAATCAACGCCGGAACCCGCAGGTTGACCTCCGGACCGCCGCCGAGCGGTTGGTCGAGGTTTGGCTGCTCGCCCTTGCGGATCGACTTCACCGCGCGCTCGAGCATTTCCATGTACAGCGTGAAGCCGACCGCCTGGATCTGCCCGCTCTGGCCGTCGCCGAGCAGTTCGCCGGCGCCGCGGATTTCCAGGTCGTTGGTGGCGAGCACGAAGCCCGCGCCGAGGTCCTGGGTGTTGGCGATCGCTTCCAGGCGCTTTTCCGCGTCCGGGGTGATTTGCTGGCGCGGTGGCGTCAGCAGGTAGGCGTACGCCTGGTGGTGGCTGCGTCCGACCCGGCCGCGCAACTGGTGCAACTGTGCCAGGCCGAACTTGTCGGCACGCTCGATGATGATGGTGTTGGCGCTCGGTACGTCGATGCCGGTCTCGATGATGGTCGAGGCGATCAGCACGTTGAAGCGCTTGTGATAGAAGTCACTCATCACCTGTTCGAGATCGCGTTCGCGCATCTGCCCGTGACCGATAGCGATCCGTGCTTCCGGTACCAGCTCGGCGAGGTCGGCGGCGCATTTCTCGATGGTCTTCACGTCGTTGTGCAGGTAGTAGACCTGGCCGCCACGCAGCAACTCACGCAGCAAGGCCTCTTTGACCGTGCTCTTGTTCTGCTCCATGACGAAGGTGCGTACCGACAGGCGGCGGGCCGGCGGCGTGGCGATGATCGACAGATCGCGCATGCCCGACACCGCCATGTTCAGCGTGCGCGGAATCGGCGTGGCGGTCAGGGTCAGGATGTCGACTTCGCTGCGCAGCGCCTTGAGCTGTTCTTTCTGGCGTACGCCGAAACGGTGTTCTTCGTCGATGATCACAAGGCCAAGGTTTTTGATCTTCACGTCGTCCTGCAGCAGCTTGTGCGTGCCGATGACGATGTCGATCTTGCCTTCGGCCAGGTCCGCGACCGCCGCATTCACTTCCTTGGCCGACTTGAAGCGGCTCATCACTTCCACGGTCACCGGCCAGTCGGCGAAGCGGTCGCGGAAGCTGTTGTAATGCTGCTGGGCGAGCAGGGTGGTCGGCACCAGGATCGCCACCTGGCGTCCACCGTGGACTGCAATGAACGCCGCGCGCATCGCCACTTCGGTCTTGCCGAAGCCAACGTCGCCGCACACCAGGCGATCCATAGGCTTGGGCGCGAGCATGTCCTCGCGCACCGCTTCGATGGTGGTTTGCTGGTCCGGGGTTTCTTCGAACGGGAAACCGGCGCTGAAGGTGGCGTAGTCGGCTTTCGGATCGGCGAAGGCGTAGCCTTCGCGGGCGGCGCGGCGGGCATAGATGTCGAGCAACTCGGCGGCCACGTCGCGCACCTGTTCGGCGGCTTTGCGCTTGGCTTTTTGCCAGGTCTCGGAGCCGAGGCGGTGCAGCGGGGCCAGGGCGTCGTCGCTGCCGGTGTAGCGGGCGATCAAGTGCAGGTTGGCCACCGGCACATAGAGCTTGGCGCCTTCGGCGTATTCCAGGGCGAGGAACTCGGCGGTCTGGCTGTCGATTTCCAGGGTCGCCAGGCCCAGGTAGCGACCGACACCGTGGTCGATGTGCACCACCGGCGCACCTTCGCGCAGCTCGGTGAGGTTCTTGATCACCGCATCGTTGTTGGCATCGGTGCGTTTTTCGCGGCGACGGCGCTGCATCACGCGCTGGCCGAACAACGGGCTTTCGGCAACCAGGGCCAGGGCCGGGTCGTCCAGCAGCAAGCCTTCGTCGAGCGGGGCGATGGTGATCGCCAGGCGATCCTTGCCGGCGACAAAGTCTGGCCAGCTATCGACGGTCTTCGGTCGCAGCTTCAGGCGTTCCAGCAGTTCCAGCAGCACTTCGCGGCGGCCTGCGGATTCGGCGGTAAACAGTACGCGACCGGGGAACTGGTCGAGGAAGTCGGCCAGTGCCGCCAACGGTTGGGTGGCCTTGGCTTCGATCGCCAGGTTGGGCAACTCGCGAGCCGGGAAACGCTCGCGACCGCTACCGCTTTCTACATCCTGTTGACTGGCCACCACGCGCGGCCAGTTCTTCAGGCGCGCGAAGCAGTCTTCCACCGGCAGGAACAGTTCGGCGGGCGGTAATAAAGGACGGGACGGGTCGACGCGGCGCTCTTCATAGCGATTACGCACGTCGTTCCAGAAGTTTTCCGCGGCTTGCTCGATGCCCGGCAGGGAAAACACTTGCGTGTCCTGGGGCAGGTAATCGAACAGCGTCGAGGTTTCTTCGAAGAACAGCGGCAGGTAGTACTCGATACCGGCCGGGGTAATCCCGCTGCTCAAGTCCTGGAAAATCGGGCAGCGGCGGAAATCGACGTCAAAACGCTCGCGGAAGCGCGCCTTGAAGCGGGTGACCGCTTCTTTCTGCAGCGGGAATTCCTTGGCCGGCAACAGCTTGACCGAATTGACTTTGTCGATGGAGCGCTGGTTCTCCGGGTCGAAGGTGCGCAGGGTTTCGATTTCGTCGTCGAACAGATCGATGCGATACGGCAGCTTGCTGCCCATCGGGAACAGATCGATCAGCGAACCGCGAACGGTGAACTCGCCGTGTTCATACACGGTATCGACGTAGCGATAGCCCGTGGCTTCAAGGCGGGTGCGCATTTGCTCGACGTCGAGCTTCTGGCCGATATCCAGCACCAGGCTGCTGCCGAGCAGGAATTTGGTCGGTGCCAGGCGGTGCAGGGCGGTCGTGATCGGCACTACCAGCACGCCATGGCTCAGTTCCGGCAGCCGGTACAGGCTGGCGATGCGCTGGGAAATGATGTCCTGGTGCGGCGAGAACAGGTCGTAGGGCAGGGTTTCCCAGTCGGGAAAGTGCAATACCGGCAAATCCGGGGCGAAGAAGCCCAGCTCCTGTTCCAGCCGTTCGGCACTTTGGCTGTCGGCGGTCAGTAGCAGGGTAAAGCGCTTGGCAGCGCTGGCGGCCTCGGCGATGGCCAGGCTCAGGGCGGCACCGGGCAGGTTGCCCCAGTGCTGTTTACCTGCCGCGGCAGGGAGAAGCGGTAGACGCAGAACGGGCACGGAAGGTTGAGCTCCAAGCGTTGCGACAAAGTCGGTAATTGTAGCGGTCTACGATGCCGCCTGTCAGTTGCAGACTGCGTCTAAAGCACGGGTTTGGTGAAATGTAGTGGTAAAGACAAAATTCGGCGGTTTTTTGCCAGAAATTACTGAATATGTAGTGGCAAAAACAACGAGTGTTACGGAGGGTTACGGACAACGAGGCGTGACCTCCAAAAAATTGACTGCGCTGAAAGCCCCGGTTTTATTGGGCTGGCGCGAGGCGTAAGTTTTTTGAACGATGAATTGTTACGAAAAGCACGACGGGCGCGCATTGCTACGGCGGTCACTCGGCGGCATAATGTAGCCCCTTTTTTCTGCCCCTACATAGTGGAAGGTTCCCGTGACTCAGAAGCCCGACCAGTGTCTTGGTGAATGGATCGACCGTGAAGCACTCGCAGAAGCGATGATTCCGCTTATCGGTCAGCTCTACCGCAATAACAACGTGGTGAGCTCGATCTATGGCCGCAGCCTGATCAATCGTTCAGTCATTGCGATTCTCAAAGCTCACCGCTTTGCTCGTCACCGTCAGTCCGACGAAAGCGAGCTGTCCGTCCACGAAACATTCCCGCTTATCAAGGCGATGAGCGAGCTCAAGCTCGGCGCCGCTTCGGTGGACCTGGGCAAGCTGGCAGCCAAATTCAAGGCCGAAGGCAATGGCCGTACCGCCGAGCAGTTCGTCCGTGAAGAACTGGCTGACGTGGTTGGCCAGCAAAACGCATCCGCCCGCAAAGGCACCGACGTTGTCCTCTACGGCTTCGGTCGTATCGGCCGTCTGCTGGCGCGCATCCTGATCGAGAAAACCGGTGGTGGCGACGGCCTGCGCCTGCGCGCCATCGTGGTCCGCAAGGGCGCCGAGAACGACCTGGTCAAGCGTGCCAGCCTGCTGCGTCGTGACTCGGTTCATGGTCCGTTCGATGGCACCATCACCATCGATGAAGCCAACAACACCATCACCGCCAACGGCAACCTGATCCAGGTGATCTACGCCAAGAGCCCGGCCGAAGTCGACTACACCCAGTACGGCATCGAAAACGCTCTGATCGTCGACAACACCGGTGTATGGCGTGACGCTGACGGCCTGGGCCAGCACCTGGCCTGCCCGGGCGCTGCCCGCGTGATCCTCACCGCACCTGGCAAGGGCGCGCTGAAGAACATCGTTCACGGCATCAACCACGGCGACATCAGCCCTGACGACAAGATCATCTCGGCGGCTTCCTGCACCACCAACGCCATCGTGCCGGTGCTCAAGGCAGTCAACGACAAGTACGGCATCATCAACGGCCACGTCGAAACCGTTCACTCGTTCACCAACGACCAGAACCTGATCGACAACTTCCACAAGGGCAGCCGTCGTGGTCGCGCCGCGCCGCTGAACATGGTAATCACCGAGACCGGTGCCGCCACCGCAGCCGCCAAGGCGCTGCCAGTGCTCAAGGGCAAGCTGACCGGCAACGCGATTCGCGTGCCTACGCCGAACGTGTCGATGGCCATCCTGAACCTGAACCTGGAAAAGGCCACCACTCGCGAAGAGATCAACGAGTACCTGCGCCAGATGGCCATGCACTCGGATCTGCACAAGCAGATCGACTACGTGAGCTCCCAGGAAGTGGTTTCCACCGACTTCGTTGGCTCGCGCCACGCAGGCGTAGTGGACGCGGAAGCGACCATCACCCAGGATAACCGCGTTGTTCTGTACGTCTGGTACGACAACGAGTTCGGTTACAGCTGCCAGGTGGTTCGCGTGATGGAAGACATGGCCGGTGTAAACCCGCCAGCATTCCCGCGCTAAGCCTTTAGCTGCACATGAAGCGCCCCGACTTTGGTCGGGGCGTTTTTGTTTGTGCGCTCCGCAATAAATACGCTTTAGAAACAATCCTGTAGGAAAAGGATCGTTTCTTTTGGCGAAATTTCTGAATCATTCTTTTGACCCTGCCGTGAGAGTCGCGCCGCTGTTAGCGTCCGCCGCATTATTTCTGAACACCCTTCCTAGGATAAGGATTTTGAAATGAATGCACCCTTGCAGCCTTTGTATACCAACGATGTTTCCCCAGAGTATCTGCGCAGCCTGGACAATCCACACTTCACTGAGCAGCAAATTGCGCAATTCCATGAGCACGCCCAAGTGGTTGTGCGTCAACAGCAGGCTTACATCGACGCTCATCCTGCTATCGCCATCTTCCGGTGCGCAACCGAGGGCAGCCACACCCGTAACGGCGGGGTGATCCAGCAAGGGACAGGGCCGCTGGAGTTCAAGTTGGAAAATGGACGCTCGGTGCGCGTAGCGCGAACAGGCGACTACGTCCTGTATGCCGATGACAGTACGGCGCAAATCATCACCGGCGCAGGGCAAGGCAACAATGATGTGGCGCTGGTCGGCAGCATGCTCAGCAATGGCGACGAAATCATCAATACACCGCAAGGCGGCTACGTGTTTATTGCGCGTGAAGGTGTGTCGATGGGCGAGGATTTTTTGCCATCGGTCGCGGATTGAGTGACGAAGTCTGGCGCTGTCCAAAGCTGTCTCAGTGCTGCGTTGCTTAAATGCTCACGCAGCTGACGGTCGCAACCCATGGCCTTAAACCTTCTGGGCTCGGCCGGAAGTAATGGAGAAGAAATTCAATGAAAGAAGGACATTTCATCGGTCTGAATGACCGAACCACCTGCGGTGGAAAAGTTCTCGATGGTGACACCCGGATCATGATGTATGGCGTCGCGCATGCCCGCGATGGTGATCGAGTCACGTGTGGAAAAGACGGGAAGACCTATCGGATCGTCGGTGGTATTTCGCACATGATCAGTCATGGAAAGCTCATGGCTGGTACGCTGGACAGTTACAGCAACTGCCCCTGTAAAGCTCGGCTGATCCCCACCGTAATGACGGCCACGTATCAAAGCAACGCAAGCCCTGTGCAGCCGGCCGCGAGGGCTGCAGGCTCACCGGCGGCTCCGGCTGAAAACAGCTTTACGGCCAAGCCTCAGGTGGTTGATCTGAAGCTGGCAGATAAGATCTCTGCACCACCCGGCGACCTTGGTGGAAGCGAAGCCTGTAACCATCCAGACCAGATGGAAGAGCTTGCCAGCTACATCGCAGGTGAGATGAACAGGAACATCAAGCATCCGTCCGTGTTGAAAATGAAAGAGCTGATGAGCTACGACAGCAGCGCGCAAGCCAGGAAATTTCGGGCGTTACCCTGGTACGCCAGACTGGCTGGACCACCAAATTTCAACGGAATTGCATGGACGAAGAAGCTTGAGGCGATGGCGATTTGGACGAAGCAGGTGGGTCAGAATATGGAGTGGGATCACAAGCCGAAGCTGGAGGCGATGTATGACGGTGTCGTTCGGCACAAGCAAGGGAGGTACGAGTACTACTACGATATTTGGTCGAATATCCATTATGGGTACGTCGGCATCGTAGGAGGGCTTTCAGAAAGCGTATTGTTAGATGGCGCGGGAGTTGAACAAATAGGTTCGGACACAAAAAGGTGGTTAGAAGACCGTAAGAAGAACCCCGGGCCGCATCTAACGGCGAGTCTATCTGATGGGCTGCGGGCATTTGACGATATCGCAGATAGAGTGGCGATAAGTATTGGTGTGAAACTCGCCAATCGACACTCAAGTGGTGGGGTGACAGCTAAAATTATCATGGCCGAAGTGCTGGCAGTCGCACCCGAAAATTGGGGGGATGGAGTCCGTGTCCACACCTGTACGTAAAACAGGTCCGAGGTATAGAAGGTGGTTGTGGATTCCATTTGTGTATCTGGCCATTAGCTACTGGGATATTGCACTTCCGACTGTAACCATTCACTACTCCGAAAATGGAAGGGAGGAACTCAGGTATATCTGGAATGTCCAGCACCGGATATACAAAGGCGGGATGCAACCCGGCGGAGGTACGGTCGATAATGGTTTTTTGTTTCCGGATGATAATTTTTTTATGGAAATCTCCTGGTGGAGCAAAAATGTTCGTGCCCACTGCGTCAACATAACTCCGAAGTGGCCTAATACGGATATCTATCTTGATGCCAATGGTGATATTGATCTCAGCGAAGGCAGCGGCACTGATTCGGACCGACTAAAACAATGCAAAACAGACACGGCTAGCCCATGAAAGAGGCAAAGGAATAAAAACGACTACACAATTTGTAGTGCGACTTTGGGGGGTATGAAGTCCGTGTTCACGCCTAAAAAACCTCGGTC
This sequence comes from Pseudomonas sp. GV085, assembly GCF_003050925.1. Classification (GTDB taxonomy): domain Bacteria; phylum Pseudomonadota; class Gammaproteobacteria; order Pseudomonadales; family Pseudomonadaceae; genus Aquipseudomonas. Next base: position 82,836 of record NZ_QAOV01000015.1, read on the forward strand.
GCGCTACATTCGGTGGCTATGGATTCCGTTGCTACCGCTATTGCTGCCCCTGCTGGTGCTTTTGCTGATTGTCCTCTGGCGAATTATTGTGCTTCCTACCGCAACCGTCCATTACTCCAAGAATGGCGTTGACGAACTGCGGTTCATCTGGAATGTGCAGCACCGGATTTACAAAGGAGACCTCCCCCCCGGCAGCAGCACACGGGACCATGGGTTCTTGTTTCCAGATGAGAAGTTTTTCATGGAGATCTCTTGGTGGAACGATAAAGATCTCCGGCACTGCGTCAATATAACGCCGACATGGTCCAATACGCACATCTACCTCGATGCCAACGGCGATATCGATCACAGCGAAGGCAGCGGTACGGATTCGCATCGACTAAAACAATGCATCACTGATACAGCGAGCCCATGAAGAGCCAAGGGATCAAAGCGACATGCAGTGCGATTCTGGGAGATGGAATTCGTGTCCACGACTGCAAGTAAATCCCGGAGACGGTATAAGCGATGGTTGTGGATTCCAGTTGTGTTTTTGGCCATCACTCATTGGGATATTGCGTTACCTACTGTGACTGTTCACTACTCCGAAGATGCTCGTGGCGAACTTAAATACATATGGAACGTGCAGGACCGTATTTTCAAGGGGCGTATGCAACCCGGAGGCGGTACGCGTGATTATGGCTTTCTGTTTCCGGATGAGAATTTTTTCATGGAAATTTCCTGGTGGAACGATGGCGCGCTCCGACATTGCGTCAACGTAACCCCTAGGTGGCCCAATACGCATATTTACCTCAATGCCAACGGCGACATTGATCACAGCGAAGGCAGCGGCACGGATTCGGGTCGACTAAAACAATGCGTCACCGATACCGCGACTCCATGAAAAGACCCCGTTTGCAGCCGTTGCTGTTCGGTCAAGTATTTAGTAGGAGCGAACTTGCTCCGGGCGGTGTTCCGATGATGCAGCCAAGAACGCTGCGTTTAACTAGTGAGCACGCGTTATCGTTGACGACCATCGCGAGCAGGCTCGCTCCCACAGGGTTTGGTGGTGTTTGCGCGGTAGTGATTACGCCAGCCATTCAATGTGGGAGCGAGCCTGCTCGCGATAGCGGTCTGACAGAAATATCAATGTTGACTGTGATGACCTCATCGCGGGCAAGCCCGCTCTCACAGGGATTGTGGCCGGCCGTGGGATTGGCGGTCACTGAAGATCAAAATGGTGGGAGCGGGCTTGCTCGCGAAAGCGGTGGATCAGTCGACACCTCTGTTGAATGTGCCGGCCTCTTCGCGAGCAAGCCCGCTCCCACAGTTCTATCGCATAATGGCTGGCCCTGGCGGCGTGTCAGGGGATGTTTCGGGGAACTCGGGAATTGTTGATCAGGTGGCAGGGGGTGGCATTTTTGCTGCTCGGCGCACTATCAGGTTGTGGTAACGGCGACGCCCTCGAAACCTTCGGCGGCCCGACCATGGGCAGCACCTATTCGATCAAGTATGTGCGCCACGCCGGCCTGCCGGCGCCGGACGAGGTCCGTGTCCAGGTCGAGCAAATCCTCGCTGACATTGACCGGCAAATGTCGACCTACCGCAGCGACTCGGATATCGAGCGCTTCAATGCATTACCGGCCAACCGCTGTCAGGCAATGCCGGCGTCGATCCTCGAATTGGTCCGCGTGGGTGAGCAGCTGTCAGTGCAAAGCGACGGTTCCTACGATCTGACGGTGGAGCCGTTGCTCAATCTCTGGGGATTTGGTCCGCAGGCCCGCGGGGAAAAAGTCCCGAGCGCCGAAGCGCTCGCCGAAGCCCGCCAGCGCGTCGGCCACGCACACTTGCGCATCGAGGGCGACCGGTTGTGCAAGGACGCCGCGGTCGAGGTCGACTTCAACAGCATCGCCGCCGGTTTCACCGTTGACACGATTGCTGCAAGGATCGAGGAAAAAGGCATCCACGATTACCTCGTCGAAGTCACCGGAGAACTCAAGGCCGCTGGCAAGAAGCCCGACGGCTCGCCATGGCGCATCGCCTTGGAAGAACCTCGGGATGACCGGCAGGTGGCCGAGCGGGTCATTGTTGTCGACGGTTATGGCCTGTCCACGTCCGGCGACTATCGTAATTACTTCGAACAGGGCGGCCAGCGTTTTTCCCACACTTTCGATGCGCGCAGCGGTGCGCCGGTCTCACACCGTCTGGCATCGGTCACGGTGATTCATCCTTCGGCGTTGATGGCCGATGGCTTATCGACGCTGTTGCTGATTCTTGGTCCTGAGCGCGGTTGGGACTACGCAGAAAAACACGATATCGGTGCATTTTTTGTGATTCGTGCCGATACAGGTTTCGTCACGCGCAGCAGTCACGCTTTTGAACGCCTCAGTGGCGAAAAAACCGAGTGATTGTGGCGATTTGAGCATTGAAAACTGGCGTTGTAGTGCAGGCAAAAGTAGCCTACGACGCGACCAAGGGTTAATGTGCGCGGCGTTGACGCTTCTATAGACTGTGTCCGGGTTCTGCACTGGCCCCAAATTGTTCCTTCATGCCACGCATTGGCGTGATTTAGCCGCAGGTGCCGAGGGTGCCGCGGCCTGTTCTGAGGAGTACGCATGGCTGTCTACAACTACGACGTGGTGGTGCTGGGTTCCGGCCCGGCGGGGGAAGGCGCGGCAATGAACGCCGCCAAGGCAGGGCGCAAGGTCGCGATGGTCGATAGCCGTCGCCAGGTCGGCGGCAACTGCACTCACTTGGGCACCATCCCGTCCAAGGCACTGCGTCACTCGGTGCGGCAGATCATGCAGTTCAACACCAACACGATGTTCCGAGCCATCGGTGAGCCGCGCTGGTTCTCCTTCCCGGACGTGTTGAAAAGCGCCGAGAAAGTCATTTCCAAACAAGTCGCTTCGCGTACCGGCTACTACGCCCGTAACCGCGTCGACGTGTTCTTCGGCACCGGCAGCTTCGCCGACGAGCAAACCATCGAAGTGGTCTGCGCCAACGGCGTGGTCGAAAAGCTGGTGGCCAAGCACATCATCATCGCCACCGGTTCGCGTCCTTATCGCCCGGCGGACATCGATTTCCACCACCCGCGTATCTACGATAGCGACACCATCCTCAGCCTCGGCCACACCCCGCGCAAACTCATCGTTTACGGCGCCGGCGTGATCGGTTGCGAATACGCCTCGATCTTCAGCGGTCTGGGTGTATTGGTTGAACTGGTGGACAACCGTGGGCAACTGCTGAGCTTCCTCGACTCGGAAATCTCCCAGGCCCTGAGCTACCACTTCAGCAACAACAACATCACGGTTCGGCATAACGAAGACTACGACCGCGTCGAAGGCGTGGACAATGGCGTGATCCTGCACCTCAAGTCCGGCAAGAAGATCAAGGCCGACGCCTTGCTCTGGTGCAACGGTCGTACCGGCAACACCGATCAGCTGGGTCTGGAAAACATCGGCGTGAAGGTCAACAGCCGTGGTCAGATCGAAGTCGACGAGGCGTACCGCACCTGCGTGCCGAACATCTACGGCGCCGGTGACGTGATCGGCTGGCCGAGCCTGGCCAGTGCCGCCCATGACCAGGGTCGTTCGGCCGCTGGCAGCATCGTCGATAACGGTAGCTGGCGTTTCGTGAATGACGTGCCGACCGGCATCTACACCATTCCGGAGATCAGCTCGATCGGCAAGAACGAGCAGGAGCTGACCCAGGCCAAGGTGCCGTACGAAGTCGGCAAGGCGTTCTTCAAGAGCATGGCGCGGGCGCAGATCGCCGGCGAGCCGCAAGGCATGCTGAAGATCCTGTTCCACCGTGAAACCCTGGAAGTGCTGGGCGTTCACTGCTTCGGTTATCAGGCGTCGGAGATCGTGCACATCGGTCAGGCGATCATGAACCAGCCGGGCGAACAGAACACCCTGAAGTACTTCGTCAACACCACGTTTAACTACCCGACCATGGCCGAAGCCTATCGGGTAGCGGCATACGACGGCCTCAACCGGCTTTTTTGAGTGGCTCCGGCCGGTGGCCTGAGCCGGCCGGGGAGACCGATTTCAGCAATTCTCGAGCGTGGCGGTGGCCAAACCGGGAAAGTCTGTAATCAGGCTGTCAACGCCGAAGTCGGCGAGCCTGCGCATCAGCGCGGGCTCGTTGACGGTCCATACCGACACATGCAGCCCCTGACGCTGCGCCCTTTGCAGGCGTTCCGGCGTGCACAGGGTCCAGTTCAGCGCCAGAATCTCACAGCCATAGCTGGCCGCGACCTTCAGCGGGTCGAGCCAGGCGTACTCGGCCACCAGCCCGCGGGATACGTCCGGCACCAGTTCCAGCGCCGCCTTGAGCACTTCACGGGAACTCGAGGTGATCGTCACCTTGTCCATCAGGCCATGACGCTGCGCCATTTCTCGAATCGCCAGCACGGTGGTGGCGGCACGCATCCTCGATGCACTTTTGACTTCCAGCTGCCAGTGATCGAAGTCGCATTTCTCGAACAGTTCTTCCAGCGTCGGAATCGGGCACGGCTTGATCCAGCCCGGGCCGCCCATGCGTGCGTCATAGGTCACAAGCTCCGCCGCCGTGTGTTCGACGACCTTGCCGCGACGGTCCGTGGTGCGTTTGAGGGTCGGGTCGTGAATGACCATCAGCTCGCCATCCATGGACAGGTGCAGGTCCAGTTCGCAGCGACGCACGCCGTGCTTGAGACATTCCTGAAAGCTGGTCAGGGTGTTTTCCGGTGCTTCGCCCTTGGCGCCGCGATGGCCGTAGATGAGGGTCACGGTTCTTCCTTAAATTAATTGCCTGATTCGAGTTGTTCGCGGGCCAGTCGTCGTTCCTGGGCCTGCTTTTGCAAGATGTGGCGGGCCAGCAGTTGGCGCTGGGCGTCGGTCAGGTGTTCGAACTCGGTGCCGACGTCATAGCCATCGCCCTTGCGGTCGCAATGGGTGACGCGAGCGCGCAGCAGCAGGCCCAGGGCTTGCGGCATCAGCACCAGCTTGACCGACAGGTGTGCGCCGGCGGCAATGGGCGTTGGATGCTGAAAGTCGATGCCGCCTTCGGAGATGATCACCGGCTGCGGTTCGCCGATCTGCCCGAGCACTGTCAGAGCGACGACCTGGCTCAGCAAATCGATGCGTTTGTTCTGGGATTTGAGGAATGCGGCGGTCGTGCGGTCGCGTTCGCTGAGCTGGCGCAACAGGTGTTGCGACTCGAATTCGCTCAGGTGCAGTTCGCTGAGCAAGTTGAAGAGTGGGGAAGCATCCTGCAACACTTCCTGGCCTGTGGCTTCAGCAGCGGACAGGAGCCGAATTTCCAGTGCGATCGTATCCTCGATACGGTAGTATTCGCGGCGATCTTCTTCATCTAATGTCGACATGGCGAACCCATGGTAGCGGCGGTGGTCTGAGTGTAAAGCTGGTTATCGACCCCCGCCACAAGGACGTTCCTTTTCCCTCCGAACAAGCCCCGACATGTTCAGACCTCTCTTCGTATTTATCGGCACGCGTTACACCCGTGCAAAGCGTCGCAATCATTTTGTGTCATTCATTTCCCTGACTTCGATGATCGGGCTCGCCCTTGGCGTGGTCGTGATGATCGTGGTGCTGTCGGTGATGAACGGCTTCGATCATGAGATGCGCACCCGCGTGCTGGGCATGGTGCCCCACGCGACCATCGAGTCCGGCGAGCCGATCAGCGATTGGCAAAGCCTGGCGGCCAAGGTCAAGCAGAACCCGCAGGTGACGGCCGTGGCGCCGTTTACGCAAATGCAGGGCTTGCTGACCAATAACGGCAAAGTCTCGAAAGTCCTGCTCAATGCCATCGACCCGGCGCAAGAGCGCCAGGTGTCGATCATCGATCACTTCATGACCCAGGGAAAACTCGACGACCTGGTGCCGGGTGAGTTCGGCATCGTCATCGGCGACAAGGCGGCGGCCAAGCTCGGTGCCGTGATCGGCGACAAGCTGACCTTCGTCGCCCCGGAGGTCACCGTGACCCCGGCCGGGATGTTCCCGCGCATGAAGCGCTTTACCGTGGTCGGCATTTTCCATGTCGGCGCCGGCGAGCTCGATGGCTATCTGGGCGTCACCAACCTGCAGGACCTGGCCCGGCTGCATCGCTGGAAACCGGATCAGGTCCAGGGCTTGCGCCTGAAGTTCGACGACCTGTTCCAGGCGCCGCGCACCGCGTGGAGCATCGCTCGCGATCTCGGTGAAGACCGCTTCTACGCCCGCGACTGGACCCGCACCCACGGCAACCTGTACCAGGCGATCCGCATGGAAAAAGCCATGATCGGCCTGTTGCTGCTGCTGATAGTCGCGGTCGCGGCGTTCAACATCATTTCCACGCTGGTGATGGTGGTGAACGACAAGAAGGGCGACATCGCGATCCTGCGCACCTTGGGCGCCACGCCGGGCACGATCATGCGCACGTTCATGGTGCAGGGCACGGTCATTGGCGTGGTCGGTACCGCGATCGGCGCGGTGGTCGGGATCTTCGCCGCGCTGAACGTCAGCGCTGCGATCTCGACCCTCGAAGGTCTGATCGGGCACAAATTCCTCAACGCCGACGTGTATTTCATCGATTACCTGCCATCGCAAGTGCAGAGCCAGGACGTCGTGATGGTCTGCTCTGCGGCGTTGGTCCTGAGTTTCCTCGCCACCCTGTATCCAGCCTGGCGTGCCGCGCGCACCCAGCCTGCGGAGGCGCTACGTTATGAGTGAGTCGGGCATGAGTGATAAAGCAATCTTGAGCTGCCGCAGCCTGGGCAAGTCCTACGAGGAAGGCCCGGAATCGGTGGAAGTGTTGGCCGGCCTGCAACTGGAGTTGCACCCGGGAGAGCGCGTGGCGATTGTCGGCAAGTCGGGCTCGGGTAAAAGTACCTTGCTCAACCTGTTGGGCGGCCTCGATACGCCGACCAAGGGCAGCGTCTGGCTCGACGGCGAGGAACTGTCGGCGCTGAGCGAGAAAAAACGCGGCCTGCTGCGTAATCGCGCCCTCGGCTTCGTGTATCAGTTCCACCACCTGCTGCCGGAATTCACTGCGCTGGAAAACGTCTGCATGCCGCTGCTGATCGGCAAGACCGCGATCCCGGAGGCGCGTCAGCGTGCCACGGCGTTGCTGGAGCGGGTAGGGCTGGGCCATCGCCTGGAACACAAGCCGGCAGAATTGTCCGGTGGCGAGCGTCAGCGTGTGGCCATCGCCCGCGCCCTGGTGAACACACCGGGCCTGGTGATGCTCGACGAGCCAACCGGCAACCTCGACTCCCACACCGCCCAGGGCATTCAGGACTTGATGCTGGAACTCAGCACCTCGATGCGCACGGCGTTCCTGGTGGTGACCCACGACATGAACCTGGCCCGCCAGATGGACCGCGTCCTGCACCTGCAGGAAGGTTGTCTCACGCCTATCTGATTGGCTGAAACCCGATGCCTGGAAAGGCGTCGGGTCATTTATTTCCATACGGTGCCCCAGCGAATGTTCAGACCGTTATCGATCTTTATCGGCACGCGCTATACCCGCGCCAAGCGCCGCAATCGCTTTGTTTCCTTCATCTCGATGACCTCGATGATCGGCCTCGCCCTCGGCGTGCTGGCGATGATCGTGGTGTTGTCGGTGATGAACGGCTTCCAGCGCGAAATGAGCTCGCGCATCCTTGGCATGGTGCCCCACGCCACCATCGTCGGCGTCAACCCGATTAACGACTGGAAACCCGTGGCAGCGGCCGCGATGAAAAACCCGGAAGTGACGGCGGCGGTGCCGTTCACCGAGATGGAAGGCATGCTGTCCTACAAGGGCACGATGCAGCCAATCCAGGTCAGCGGGGTCGATCCGGCGCTGGAAGGCCAGGTGTCGATCGTCGCCAAGCACATCGTCCAGGGCAGTCTCGAAGCCCTGAAACCGGACGAATTCGGTGTGGTGATCGGCGAGATCACGGCGCGCCGCTTCCGCTTGAACGTCGGCGACAAGATCACCCTGATCGTGCCGGAAGTCAGCAATGCGCCGGGTGGCATTACCCCGCGCATGCAACGGCTGAATGTGGTCGGTGTGTTCAAGGTCGGCGCCGAACTGGACGGCACCATGGCGTTGATCCACATGGCCGATGCCGCGCAGATGCAGCACTGGGAGCCGAATCAGGTGCAGAGCGTGCGCCTGGCGGTGAAGGACCTGTATGCCGCGCCGCAGGTGTCGAGCGACATCGCCACGGGGCTGGGCGCCGCCTACAAGGCTGACGACTGGACCCACACCCAGGGCAGCCTGTTCAGTGCGATGAAAATGGAAAAAACCATGATCGGCCTGCTGTTGCTGATGATCGTTGCGGTGGCGGCGTTCAACATCATCGCGACCCTGATCATGGTGGTGAACGACAAGGGCGCGGACATCGCGATCCTGCGTACCATCGGCGCCACGCCACGGCAGATCATGGCGATCTTCATGGTGCAGGGCACCGTGATCGGTATCGTCGGCACCCTGATTGGCGGTGTGTTGGGCGTGATTGCCGCGTTGAACGTCAGCCAGATCGTGGGCTGGATCGAGCGGGTCAGCGGGCAGCATATCTTCAGTTCCGACGTGTATTTCGTCAGCAACCTGCCGTCCGAGCTGCAAGGCGCGGATGTGGCGCTGATCTGCACGGCGGGCTTCGTCATGAGCTTCCTGGCCACGGTTTACCCGGCGTGGCGGGCGGCGAAGATCGAGCCGGCTCATGCACTGAGATATTCGTAACCCGTAACACTGCCTTCGCGAGCAGGCTCGCTCCCACATTAGATCTGAGTCAACTCGGTCAACTGTGGGAGCGAGCCTGCTCGCGAAGAGGCCGGTCCTGCCAGCCTCAATGTCCCTTTCGGAAGCCGCTTTCGCTGGCAAGCCAGCTCCTACAGGTGATGGAGGCCAGAACTGTTGGCCTCAATCTCCCCTTGGCAGCTCGATCACAAACCTGGTCCACCCATTCTCCGATTCACAACGAATCTGCCCGCCATGGGCACGGACGATCGACTGGGTGATCGCCAGTCCCAGTCCCGCATGTTCGCTGCTGCCTTCGCGGCGTGCCGGGTCTGCACGGTAAAAGCGGTCAAATAGCCGCGGCAATAGATCTTCGGGAATCTGTTGGCCGGTATTTTCAACAGTCAGGCGCAATTCTTTTGGTTGATCGACGATTCGCACCCGAACATCGCCATCGGCCGGTGTGAACCGCAGTGCATTGTCCAGCAGGTTCGACAGCGCCCGCCGCAACATGCTGCGGTCACCTTCGATACGGGCATTGCCGTCACGACTCAGTGTTACCCGCGCGTCTTCCGCCAGTGGCGCAAAAAACTCCAGCAGCAGGTCTGCTTCTTCGGCCAGTTCCAGCGCTTCGCGCTTGGGGATCAACAACCCATGGTCAGCCTTGGCCAGGTAGAGCATGTCGTTGACCAGTTGCGCCATCCATTGCAGCTCTTCGAGGTTGCTGTGCAGCGCCTCGCGGTAGTCTTCGATGGGGCGAGGGCGGGTGAGGGTGACCTGGGTGTGGGTCAGCAGGTTCGACAGTGGCGTGCGCAGTTCATGGGCAATGTCGGCGGAGAACGCGGACAGGCGCTGAAACGAGTCGTCGAGGCGTCCGAGCATGGCGTTGAAGTTGTGGGCCATTTCCGCCAGTTCCGGCGGCATGTTTTCTTCAGGCAAGCGCGCGTTCAGCGATTGCGCGGAAACGCCGCTGGCCACCGCACTGATCCGCCGCAACGGGCGCAAGCCGCTGCGTGCCGCCCAGGCGCCCAGCAGTGCGGTGGCCAGGGCTGACAGGCCGACGGTCAGCCAGATCAAACGCTGCATGCGTTGCAGAAAATGCTGGTGGTGGGTGATGTCCAGCAGCAGGGTCAGTTGCGGGGACTCGGGTTTGTCCGCGAAAAGCGGCGCATTCAGCACGCGGTAATCCATGCCTTCATGGCTCACCGTCGACAACCCGGGCTGGCGCGGCAATGTCTGCGGAATGTTGGTCGAGCTGTCAAACCAGCGCTGGCCATCGCTGCCGGTGATTCGTAGGGGCAGGCCAGCCTGCCGGCTCAGTTCCTTGGCCAGTTTTACCTCGCTGTCACTCGACTGGAAGTCGTGCAAGGCCCGACGCAAGCCAATCAGTTTGCCGACCAGCAGTTGCTGGTCCAGCTCAATGAAGTGCGCCTCGCTGGCGCGGCTGAACAGTACCCCGGCGAACAACGACACCACGGCGGTGCACGCCGCAAACAACAGCGCCAGGCGGCTGCTCAAGGACAGCCGGCGCATCAGGCGGGGCGCTCTTCGAGGACGTAACCCATGCCGCGCACGGTGTGGATCAGTTTGTTGGGGAATTCATCGTCGATCTTCAGGCGCAGACGACGGATCGCCACCTCGATGACATTGGTGTCGCTGTCGAAATTCATGTCCCAGACCTGGGAAGCAATCAGCGACTTGGGCAGGACTTCGCCCTGGCGGCGCAGGAGCATTTCCAGCAGGGCGAACTCCTTGGCGGTCAGGTCGATACGCTGGCCGCTGCGTTCGACCCGGCGACGGATCAGGTCCAGGCGCAAATCGGCCAGTTGCAGGCTGGTCTCCTGAGGCGTGGCACTGCCGCGACGCAACAGGCTGCGCACTCGCGCCAGCAGTTCGGAGAAGGCAAACGGCTTGACCAGATAGTCATCGGCGCCCAGTTCGAGGCCGTGAACCCTGTCCTCCACGGCGTCACGCGCCGTCAGAAAAAGTACCGGCGTGTCCAGGCCAGCGCTGCGCACCGCTTGCAGAATCTGCCAGCCGTCACGACCCGGCAGCATCACATCGAGAATCAGCAGGGCATATTCGCCGCTGAGGGCTAATTGCTGGCCGGTGTTGCCGTCGGCCACCAGTTCCGTGTTGAACCCGGCCTCGGCCAGGCCCTGGCGCAGGTAATGGCCGGTTTTCGGTTGGTCTTCGACGATCAGCAGTTTCATGGGCGACTCATGGCAAATGGAACGAACGCTTTATACCGTGGGCGGCGTTCTTACAGGGCAACCTGACAAAGTTGTAATCAGGCTGTCAGGTTGCGGGCAGTGCTGGCAGTTTAGAGTTTTTCGCATGCCGAGCCTTATCTTCTTGGAGTATGACGATGTTTTTACGCAAATCCGTGGCGCAAATCCTGTGTTTGCTGGCGCTGAGTTCACCGGTGTGGGCGGAGGTCGGGCATTCCTACGATTTCGGTCAACCGGCCTCGGCGGCCAAGGCGACCCGCAGCGTCGAATTGGTCATGGGTGACATGTCCTTCACGCCGCAGGCCATCGACATCAAGGCCGGGGAAACCGTGCGCTTCGTGCTGGTCAATAAAGGCCGGTTGTTGCATGAGTTCAACCTGGGGGATGCGGCGATGCACGCCAGACACCAGCAGGAAATGCTACAGATGCAACAGAGCGGCATGCTGATGCCGACCGGCATGAAGGCAATGGACCACGGCAACATGGCCGGCATGGATCACGGCCAAATGGACCACGGCATGAAGCATGACGACCCCAACAGCGTGCTGGTGGAGCCGGGCAAGACCGCCGAGCTGACCTGGACCTTCAGCAAGGCCACCAGCCTCGAGTTTGCCTGCAACATTCCCGGTCATTACCAGGCCGGCATGGTCGGCAAACTGACTGTCAGTCAGTAAGCACTCAAAGGCGGGAGCAAAGGCTGATAGAATCCGCTGATTCTTCAGTCAGGTTTCCGCCATGCATCCCGCAGCCGAACATTCGCCGCTGGGCAAGTCCAGCGAATACATCGCCACCTACACGCCGTCCTTGCTGTTCCCGATCCCGCGCACCGCGAAGTGGGCCGAACTGGGCCTGACGGCGCAAACCCTGCCGTATAAAGGCGTGGACTTCTGGAACTGCTTCGAATTGTCCTGGCTGCTGCCGTCCGGCAAGCCGGTGGTGGCGATCGGCGAATTCAGCATTCCGGCGGATTCGCCGAACATCATCGAATCGAAGTCGTTCAAGCTGTACCTCAACTCCCTGAACCAGACGCCGTTTGCCGATACCGCGAGCCTCGAGGCGACGTTGGTCAAGGATTTGTCGGCGGCTGCCGGCAAGCCGGTGGGCGTGCGCATTCGCAGTCTCAAGGATGTCGAAAGCGAAGGCGTCGTGGCCTTGCCGGGCGTGTGCATCGACGAGCTGGATATCAGCGTCAGCAACTACGAACATCCGCGGCCGGAACTGCTGCGTTGCGATGATTCGCGCATTGTCGAGGAGAGCGTGCACAGCCATTTGCTCAAATCCAACTGCCCGGTCACCAGCCAGCCGGACTGGGGCAGCGTGGCGGTGGAGTACCGTGGCGCGGCGCTGGATCACGCGAGCCTGCTCGAATACATCGTCAGCTTCCGCCAGCATTCGGACTTCCATGAGCAGTGTGTAGAGCGGATCTTCCTCGACCTGCAGCGGTTGCTCAAACCGCAAAAACTGACGGTGTATGCGCGTTATGTGCGGCGCGGCGGGCTGGATATCAACCCGTATCGCAGTACTGAAGAAGTGCAGCTGCCAAACCATCGCCTGGTCCGCCAGTAACGATCCAATTGTAGGAGCGAGCTTGCTCGCGATGGTGTGTCAGTAGACGCCAAGGTAGCTGACACTCCATCGCGAGCAGGCTCGCTCCTACAAAGGCATTGTTGGGTTCAGATTCCCATGTTGGCCAAGGCCTGCCCGATGTTACGCAGGGTGCCGGCAAGCGTCGGATGTTCGAGTTCGAAGCGCTCGACAGCCAGGTTGACGCCATCGGCGAGGCTGGAGTCCTGGGTTTTGGTTTCGAGTTCAAGTTTCAACTCGATCTGTTGCATCAATTCGTGTAACTCGGCGCGTTCGGCTTCGGACAACGGAGGATTCTGTTCCAATTGCTCGCGCAGGGCATTGAGTTGTTCTTGCAGTTCGCGGGCAGGCATGGCGTTCTTCCTTCTATCGATAGGCACTGGCATAGACCAAGGCGACGAGCCAAAGGTCGATGGCTGACCTTTAGATTAATCCACTCGCGCGCAACGTGCATGATCTCGGTCAGGGCTTTTCGCCCTTGAGCCGACGCAAGCTGATATCGGCCAGGCAGGTGTCGAGTTCACCGAGGTGATCGATCACCGAATGCACACCCAGACCGAACAGTTGCATCGTGGCCTTGGCGCGTTTGATGTCGCGCCCCTGCGGGGCCAGCGCTTGCCATTCCTGAGGCGTCAATCCGCACAGCGAGCCGCAGGACGCCAGGCCAATGGTCCACAACCCGGCATTGAGCCCCGCTTGCAGCAGGCGGGGTTCGCCGCTCACCAGTACGCAGCCGTCGAGTCGCTCGACGTTCAGGGTCATCAAGGCTTGCCAGCAGGCGTTCGGGGCGGGCCATGGGGTATTTGTTGCTAGATGTTGCGATGGCTTGATCCACTCAGGCAACGCCGCGGCCAGGGATTGGCTCAGGGCAGGGGGCAGCTCATCGAGCCAGGCGCAGGGGATTTTCCGCCGCTGCAAGCTGCGCAGGCTATCCAGTGCGCCGGGTGTGGCCTCGGCGTGTTCGGCCGAGTGGCTGCCGTGCCGGCGCGTGTGTGCGCCGAAATCCACCAGGCAGCCACTGAGGCCGAACAGTACGGCGGTCAGGCTGGGTGCGGTTTGGGGCAAGGCTTCGGCGAGTGGCATGTCAACGTCCCTGAAATAGCCTGAAGGTTAGCGAGCGACGGTGACAGTTGAGTGACATGGACGTGAATCGCTCGCATTTGGCACGATTCCTTCAATGTGAATTTCGTGCAAAGTGCCTTAAACGGCGTTTACGTCTTATACTTGGCAACTTATTGCCTGGGCCAAGTGCCCGGGCCAGTACAAACCAAGGAGTTTTTTTCTATGCGCTGGAGCAATCATCTAGCCAGGATTTGTGTGTGCGCCAGTGTGATGCTGGTTCCGTTCGTTGCCCAGGCAGCCACGGAAGAGGATCCTTGGGAAAGCGTCAACCGCCCGATTTACAAGTTCAACGACGTGATCGACACCTATGCGCTCAAACCCCTGGCCCAGGGCTACCAGTACATAACGCCGCAGTTTGTCGAAGACGGCGTTCACAACTTCTTCCGCAACATCGGCGATGTGCGCAACCTGGCCAACGATATCCTGCAGGTCAAACCTCGCGCCGCAGGCGTTGATACCGCACGAATCATTTTCAACACCACCTTCGGCTTGCTGGGCGTCATCGATGTCGGCACCAAAATGGGCCTGCAGCGCAATGACGAAGACTTCGGTCAGACGCTGGGTTACTGGGGTGTCGGCAGCGGCCCTTACGTGATGCTGCCATTCCTGGGCCCAAGCACCTTGCGTGATGCGCCGTCCAAGTACGTCGACAGCTATACCGGTGCTTATCGTTACGTTAACGACGTTCCGGTGCGTAACTCGTTCTTTGCCCTGGATATCATCGATACCCGCGCCAACCTGCTGTCGAGCGAGAAGCTGATCACCGGCGACAAGTACACCTTCATCCGCAATGCGTACTTGCAGAACCGTGAGTTCAAGGTGAAAGACGGTAAGGTTGAAGACGATTTTTGATCTCGACCGGTAAACTGAAAAAGGCGGCCATCAACAGGCCGCCTTTTTTGTCTGCGCAGACCCGCATGCGGATGTAATCGCGCTTTTCACCGTAGTCCCGGCCGGTTTGACTCATGGGTTCGAACCTTCCATTGGGTTACGGTTTTGCCGGTTCTTATAACTCTCGGTGATTTGACAAATAAAGACGTCAAGCGACCATCGGCGTGAGCTTGAAACGCCCCGCGGATGGGAGTACCGTCTGCGCCTTAGAAGGGCACCTCTGGTGAACACGTGTGTAGGGCAAATGCCCGAAAGCGGTGCGACAGAGAGGCTAGAAAGCGAATCCAGTAGTCAGCGCCGGGCCAAAGTTCCCCGCCTGCTACGCCAACCTAATTCTGGCGCCGTTTGCCCACATGCGAAAAACCAGTGCCACGCTGCTGATAATCGATGATGACGAAGTAGTTCGCGCGAGCCTCGCCGCCTATTTGGAAGACAGTGGTTTCAGCGTCTTGCAGGCCAGCAATGGTCAGCAGGGCCTTCAGGTATTCGAGCAAGACAAGCCCGACCTGGTCATCTGCGATCTGCGCATGCCGCAGATGGGCGGGCTCGAACTCATCCGCCAGGTCACCGAACTGTCGCCGCAAACGCCAGTGATTGTGGTGTCGGGTGCGGGCGTGATGAACGACGCGGTCGAAGCCCTGCGCCTGGGCGCAGCGGACTACCTGATCAAGCCTCTCGAAGATCTGGCCGTGCTCGAGCACTCCGTGCGCCGGGCCCTGGATCGTGCGCGCCTGTTGCTGGAGAACCAGCGCTACCGCGAAAAGCTGGAGAAGGCCAACCGCGAGCTCGAAGCCAGCCTGAACCTGCTCCAGGAGGACCAGAACGCCGGTCGCCAGGTGCAGATGAACATGCTGCCGGTCAGCCCCTGGGCCATCAACGAATTCAAATTCGCTCACCAGATCATCCCGTCGCTGTACCTGTCGGGTGATTTCGTCGACTACTTCCGGGTCGACGAGCGCCGGGTCGCCTTTTACCTGGCGGACGTTTCCGGTCATGGCGCCTCTTCAGCCTTCGTCACCGTGCTGTTGAAGTTCATGACCACGCGCTTGCTGTTCGAATCCAGGCGCAGCGGCACCTTGCCGGAATTCAAGCCTTCAGAGGTTCTTGGTCATATCAACCGGGGCCTGATCAGTTGTAAGCTGGGTAAACACGTCACAATGGTCGGTGGAGTCATCGACGAGGAGACCGGTTTGTTGACCTATAGCATCGGCGGTCATCTGCCGTTGCCAGTGTTGTACACGCCAGACAGTGTTCGTTATCTGGAAGGGCGTGGTTTGCCGGTGGGTCTCTTCAACGAAGCCACCTACGAAGACCACGTGCTGGAACTGCCACCGACGTTCAGCCTGACGCTGATGTCTGACGGTATTCTGGACCTTTTGCCAGAACCCACACTCAAAGAAAAAGAGGCGGCGTTGCCCCAACGGGTCAAGGCTGCGGGCGGCACCCTGGATGGGCTGCGGCAGGTTTTTGGATTGGCCACGCTAGGGGAGATGCCGGATGATATCGCCCTGTTGGTGTTGAGCAGGAATCTCTGATGAGTACTGGTAGAATCCAGTTCGCCGAGCAGAACGGCACCTTCGTCCTCAAGTTCGTCGGTGAAGTTCGCCTGACCCTGTGTTCGGCGTTGGATGCGACTATAGAGAAAATCTTCACCGCGAAGAATTTCAACGCGATCGTGATCGATTTGACCGAAACCCGCAGCATCGACAGCACCACCCTGGGCCTGCTGGCCAAGCTGTCGATCCTGTCGCGGCAACAGGTCGGCCTGCTGCCGACCGTCGTCACCACCCACGAAGACATCACCCGTCTGCTGCAGTCCATGGGCTTCGAACAGGTGTTCAACATCGTCGACCAGCCCGTACCCTGCCCGGAATGCCTGGACGACCTGCCAGACCAGGATCAGTCCGAAGAAGTGGTGCGGATCAAAGTGCTCGAAGCGCACAAAATCCTCATGGGCCTGAACGACACCAATCGTGAAGCGTTCCACGATCTGGTGAATGCGCTGGAGCGCAATTGATCCCCTGAATTGATGTGGGCCGGACCGGCCCCATCGCGAGCAAGCTCGCTCCCACAGGTTTTTCGCTCAGCACACGACCTCAGCCACCCCACAAATCCCTGTAGGAGCGCTCCCACAGGGTCCCGTGTGCGCCGCATTATTATTGTGGGAGCCAGCCTGCTGGCGATGGCGGTGGACCAGCCAACGAAGATGTTGAAGCTGCCGGCCTCTTCGCGAGCAGGCTCGCTCCTACAAGGTCCTTCGTTCAGCACACGACCTCAGCCACCCCACAAATCCCTGTAGGAGCGCTCCCACAGGGTCCCGTGTGCGCCGCATTATTATTGTGGGAGCCAGCCTGCTGGCGATGGCGGTGGACCAGCCAACGAAGATGTTGAAGCTGCCGGCCTCTTCGCGAGCAGGCTCGCTCCTACAAGGTCCTTCGTTCAGCACACGACCTCAGCCACCCCACAAATCCCTGTAGGAGCGCTTCCACAGGGTCCCGTGTGCGCCGCATTATTATTGTGGGAGCCAGCCTGCTGGCGATGGCGGTGGACCAGCCAACGAAGATGTTGAAGCTGCCGGCCTCTTCGCGAGCAGGCTCGTTCCTACAAGGTCCTTCGTTCAGCACACGACCTCAGCCATCCCGCAAATCCCCGTGGGAGCGAGCCTGCTCGCGATGGCGTCCGCAAGAACCCCGCCTCAACGCTCCATGATCTGGTGAATGTGCTGGAGCGGCACTGATTGAGATAAGTCTGTGGCGAGGGAGCTTGCTCCCGCTGGGCTGCGAAGCAGCCCCAAGGCCATATAACCTATGGTGTCAGAGATATCCAGGCAGCAGAAATCACGACTGCTACGCAGCCGAACGGGAGCAAGCTCCCTCGCCACAATGGGTAATCTGTACCCACTCAGATCCCAGCTTGGCCTCTCACCGGTTTTTCGCTCAGCACACGACCTCAGCCGTCCCGCAAATCCCTGTGGGAGCGAGCTTGCTCGCGATGGCGTCCGCAAGAACCCCGCATCCACAAAAAAGGGCGAACCCACCAAGGTTCGCCCTTTTTGCATTACATCAACTCAGATCACAGCTTGGCCTGCAACAACGCCTCAAGTTTCTCCTGATCCCGCGCGAACTGACGAATCCCCTCAGCCAGCTTCTCGGTCGCCATCGCATCTTCGTTGGACAACCAGCGGAACTGCGCCTCGTTGAGGCTCAGGCGCGCTTCACCGGCATTGCCCGGCGCCAGCTTGCGTTCCAGCTTGCCGGTATCCGCCGCCAGTTTGTCGATCAGGTCCGGGCTGATAGTCAGGCGGTCGCAGCCGGCCAGTTGCTCGATCTGGCCCAGATTGCGGAAGCTCGCCCCCATGACCACGGTCTTGTAGTCATTGGCCTTGTAGTAGTTGTAGATGCGTGTCACCGACTGCACGCCTGGATCATCGGCACCGGTGTAGTCGTTGCCGTTGGCTTTCTTGTACCAGTCGTAGATGCGGCCTACGAATGGCGAAATCAGGAACACCCCAGCGTCGGCGCAGGCGGCGGCCTGGGCGAAGGAGAAGAGCAGGGTCAGGTTGGTCTGGATGCCTTCCTTTTCCAGGATCTCGGCAGCGCGGATGCCTTCCCAGGTGGACGCGACCTTGATCAGCACGCGGTCACGGCCAATACCGGCCTTGTCGTACAGCTCGATCAGGCGATGCGCACGCTTCAACACGGCGTCAGTGTCGAACGACAGGCGCGCATCCACTTCGGTGGAAATACGGCCCGGGATCACTTTCAGGATTTCTTGCCCCACGGCCACGCCAAAACGGTCGCTGGCCAGGCCCACATCGCCCTTGCAGTCATTGACGCAGGCGTTCAGCAGCTCGGCATACGCCGGAATGGCCGCGGCCTTGAGCAGCAGGGAAGGGTTGGTGGTGGCGTCCACGGGTTTAACGCGAGCGATAGCTTCGAAGTCGCCGGTGTCGGCAACCACGGTGGTCATTTGTTTAAGTTGTTCCAGCTTGGAAGTCATGGGCGTGCTCTGTCCTATGGGTCTGATGACATTACCCGAGCGCTGACAGCCACTCAAGGGTGCGTACGTGTATCAATGCCCCCTGCGGCAACAACCTGAAAACAGGTGTTTGAAAGGTGGGGCGCGGTGTCGATAAATAAGATGCCAGGCAGGCTCACAGGTTCAACCGATCTGACGGTCAGCGCCTTGCAACCCGATCATCTGACCCCTGAATCCTCTGATAACGCTCGCCGCACCATGCGTGTAATTACCGATATCGTTGAAGTCTATATAGTTCGATTGCAGGCTCAATTATTGTTATAAAAAGTCAATTAACACACTGGCAAAGTTAGTCTTTGCGCTAACAAATGTAATGTTATTTAGCGGGCGTATTGATCGTTAAAATACGTCCAGTACATACATTGAATAAAGTGTAATGTAATAATCGGAAATGTGTGTTTGTAGAAATAACTTCACAGCGTGAAGAGGTATATGTTTTTGGATGCGTTTGATGATTTGATGCTTGGCTACGCACTAAAAAAATTGACCGACGTGTTTGAAGAAATCGAGGAGGTTTCCAAAAACACCGCTTCGGACAAGGCAACCTGCGTGCTGGGTATCAGACAATCCAAAGCCGCAAAAAAAATCCCCGTCTGGCTGGGGCGTCTCAGAGGCAACACCCCATATCAAGTCACGCATGCTCTGATCGATCAGATGCACGCCTCTCGAAAACTCGACCGCGACCTGCGCTTCGCGGCACAAGCTGCCTTGCTCGAAGCCCTGATAGAGGACGGCCTGGCAATGCACATCGCGAGCTATTCGGTGGTTGTCGTAGAGAATCGCCTGAAGTGCTTTTTGGATCGATGAGCGTTGTACCTACTGAACACGCGCCCAGTACCCATTGCACTGGAAAATTGCACGAGACGTGAGGAAGTAGATTGGAGTCAAAACTGTACATCACTCAATACGCTGGCATCACCGTCATGCTTCCAGCGGCCATGGTCGTCGCCGGTTGGCTGTGGTGCATGGCATCCAGAAAACTCGCCCTTTTATGGCTAGGCGTACTGTTCGTAGCCTATTTCGTCGTCGGTCTCAGTAAGGTGCTGTTCAAAGGCTGGGGAATCGGCCTGGAAAGCCTGAATATCGCGGTCATCAGCGGCCACGCGATGAACGCCTGCCTGGTGTCGACCGTGGTCCTGAGTTTGCTATTGCGCCAACTGGATCATCGGCTTCGATGGCTGGCGCTGGGGGCAGGGCTGCTGTCGACCTGGTGGTTCAGCGTCCAGTATGTCGGGCAGACGATTCATCCTCTGCCGGAAGCGATTGCCGGGGCGGTCGTGGGGTCAGCCGCGGCGTGCGTATTTCTTTTCAGGCTGGAGCGAAAGGAAGTTCGCAAAATTCCCCGCACGGCCCTCATGCTAGGGCTCGCGGTTATCATGCTGAGTACGAGTCTTCCAAAATATACCGCCGAGAGGCTCTTGAACTCTTTCGCAGTCACTCTTTCGGGGGCAGAGAGGGCATTCATGCAGCCTGACTGGCGCACTCGCGGAGAATCGTCAAGGTTGTAGCTTTTGCTTCGGTTGTGAGTTCTGGCGAATTGGCGTCACCAGGACTCATGACTGTTTTTCTCTTCGATCCGATCCAGCAGCTCAGCAGTTTTTCTCTGCATCAGTGCAACATCGCCACGACTCTCAACCTTCAACAGGATCTCACTCTGCGCTGGGCAGATCTTGAAGCGCCACTCAGTGAACGTCAGGCTCAGGCCGTCGCTGTCATCCACATCCAGTGCTTCACTGGCATACAGGGCCCGCAAGTGCTCGAGTAGCGCAACGGGATTGCCGACCATGCGCCGAATATCACCCGAGGAAGGAAAGAGCCCGATGCGTTCCACCAACAACTTTGGCTGTGGGGTGATCGTGGGGGGAGTACTTTCGTATGTCCGCAACCAGGCCATCAATCCACTGTTGCCCTCGGTGAACCTCTGCCCCAAAACCATATTGCCGGGTGCAAAAGGGTCTAGCGATTTATGGACAGAGTCGATCGGTGATCCGGAAGCGTTCATAGTGGTCTGCCTTGAAAAAGTTTATGGCCGCTCAAGAAATGCGGCACCCAAGAGCAAAAAATACCGTTTACAGCAATGCTGTTCAGTTAAGGAAATTGTAGGAGCGAGCTTGGTCTGGGCGGCGTTCCGACTATGGGCTCAGGAACGCCGCGTTTAGCCAGTAAGTACGCGTTATCGTTAACGACCATCGCGAGCGAGCTCGCTCCTACAGAAGATCACATTCGCCTGACTGACGTTTACAGGCCTTTCTTATACAAAACCGCATAACAGAAATGGGGGCGTCGATTCAGTGTTTTGATGTTTTCAGGCGTGTTGTCGTTATGCTCACGGGGCAAGCCATCGTCTTAAGTGTCCGGGAGCTCAGCGGACTCTTTGACGGGCTGCACCCAACGCCACGCAATCAAACCGAGCAATACGCCGACAGCATTGGCCAAGGCGTCGTAAGGTGATGCCGTGCGCAGCGGCATCAGTGCTTGTGCATATTCGATCAGGATCCCCGTCAGCAGACAGCCCAAGGCAATCCAGCACGCCTTGACCCGCAGGAAGGCCAGTCGGCAACTAAAAGCCAACATGAAAAAACCAACCAGGTGATGCAGCTTGTCTTCCTGGGCAAAGGCTTCGGGAACCGGTTGCGCTCGCAAGGCGGCGGTCAGCAAGACCACACTGACGCTGATGAAAAACAGCGTGCGTATCCTTTGGGAAAGTTGTGTGACACCCAGGAGTAACGACCTCATTCGGTGATTTTCTCAAAGTTTTTATAGAACGCATCTTTGTCGCGGCCATTGGTCATTGTGTACAGCGAATACTGGCGGTTAAGACGCGCGCCACCATCGCGAGTCAAAGGAGCCCAGACCAGATTGGCGCGACGCATCGTGGAAACGCTCATCAGCTCGTCGAAGGGGACCGAGATATAGATACCTTTGTCGAAACTGCCCTCGCCGAACTCTTCTTTCGAGGCAGTAGTGCGGGTGACCCAGCCACCGAACCTCACGCCGTTAGTGAACTCATGCGACACATCAAACGTGGCACCCCAATCGCGCGCCAGGTAACGCCCAACACTGACCGCCGCCTGCAAATCGAACGGCAGTTCGGTATAGGTGGTGATGTGACCGGTCACGGTCTTGTAATCGCGCAGACCAAAACCCTGGTCAAAGTCACGCTGGCGTACATAGTTCAAATCAGCACCCAGGGCCCAGCGCTCGCCCATCGGGCGGAACAGCAATTCACCGCCGACCCCGGCGAACATTGACTCCAGATAACCGCCATACACCATGCCAAACAAGTCTTGATCCAGCTGCTTGGCATGGTTGAGCTGAAATGTCGGCATCGTTACATCAGAGGTGATGACGTACTTGCGCAAGTCGGTCCGCACTCGGGGCAGGTTGCTCGGCGCGTCGTACGTGAACTTGTCAAAGTTGTTCAGCAGATTGGTGCTGATGACCCCGCTCGTCCAGGTGCTGCGGGTAAAGCGGTATTCTGCGTCCACATCAGCGGTCAACTGGTACAGCAACCCGTCAGGACCACCAACGTTTTGCTTGTAACCCAAGCCGATACCATAGGTGAAACGCTCGAGGGCCTGGGTGTACAGCGTGTTTTCAATGTGTGGCGTGGCCCGGTTCAATTCGGTGGTGCGGTGCAGGTCTGTAAGGTCTTGTTGGTTGTTCACCACGGCCCGGAAGGTGTCGCGCGGCACACTGACTTCGTCCACAGGCATGTCGTAACGCTTGTTCACCATCGTGAACCAGTCGATGTCGTCATTCGCGCTGTTGTCCAGAATCCGGCTGGCCCGGCCCACGCCTTTGGCGGAGTAGAAATAGCGCGACTGTTCGCCATACACAATCAGCTCGGAATCGCGCTGAGCAATACGCTCGACCTTATAACCTGCGTTGTTTTCCAGCCGTTTGGAAACCCCCGCCCAGTCGACCTGATCGAGCGGCGTGGTTGGCTCGCGTGCCGGCAGCGCTTCGACAGCGGGGTCGTAGCGCTTGGCCGGCGCTTTGCGGCTGGCGAAATTGGTATGAAAGGTGATGCCGAACAACGCGGTGTTGCCGCGCTCCCAACCGGCGGTCAAATCGACAGAGTCACTTAGCTTGAACACCGCTCCGATGTTGATGGGCGAGTCCTGCTTCAGGTTATTGTCCATTGGCTCGTGCTTGTAGTCGTTACCGTCGAACTCGAGTTTCAAGCTCAAGGGTGACCAGGGCGTCTGATAGGCCACGCCGCCAAACAACGCGGGCGAGCCTCGAAAATACGAGCCGGTATTGACGTCGCCCGCGTTTCCGCCTGTGGGTACCGGGCGTGTATCAAAGCGCTCATCGAGGTACCCCAGCGGGTTTTCGAAATCCCCGCGGTTACCGATGTAGCCCCAAGCAACGCCCAGGCTGAAATCCAGATCGTAGTAACGTTTGTTCGCCACAAAGTATTCACTGGAAAACAGGCCGGTGCCCCCGACGTCCCGAAAGCCGAGCGCGACCTCGGGCAACCAGTGGCTTTCTTGCCAGAGGCGGGCTTTGACATCGACCGCCTTGTCTTTATAGCTCTGGTCGCCGCTGAATGATTCGGGCCCGTATTTACGGTTGCTGATAGCGGTATAGCGAAAGCTGCCTTCCAGCCAATCAAGGGGCTGTATTGAGATGCTATAGCGCGAATATGGGTCTGTCCGGTTGGCGTTCAAGCTGAATTCGCCGGCTGGAGCCATCCGTGCGGTGGGGGTTTGCAACAAACCCACGCCACCGAAATCACTCTGGGTAAAACGCGGCTCGCCATGAGCCAGACTGTAGGGCAACAACACTACGGCGGCGAAACGTAACTTCAAGGGGCCACCTCGGGCAACGGTTGGGTGGCGAGAAACTGGGCAAGCTGCTCGTTCAAGTCGGGTGTGGGCAGATCCGGATCATCGTTGCGCACGGGCACCAGAATCGTGCTGCCTGCGGCGGCAAACACCCCGTCTTCGCGGTTCCAGGCGGCGTTGCCGACTCGCCTGACCTGGCCATCGGGCTGAATCAACCACAAGTAATCGGCATCTGCGTCGGTCACCGGCAGACAACTTTCAAGATATTCCTGGACGGGCTGCAGGGCGCGATAAGGCAGCGCGCAGGGCTGTTCAACTGCACCCACCACAGTGACCGTAGTCGGGCGTAGAGGGTAAATCAGCTGGTCGCCGTCACTGAGCGAGTAATTGCGGGCGAACGCAACCTCCAGCGCCACGGGGTCGAGCACCGCGACTTTTCGGCCGGTAACGGGTAGTCGGCTGACCTCTTCAAACAGGCGCGCAGCCAGGGCCGCAAGGCTGCTTTTTTCTTCAAGCAAGGCCCCACGTTGCAGCAATTTCAGATCGAACAGCACACCGGCTTTAAGGCGGATTTGCTGTTCCACCAGTGGTTGGTGCAGCCAGGCGGCGGCCAGCCAGTAACTTTCGGCGTTCGGACGTCCCTGGCTGACGGCGTCGAGCAAGCGTGTGCCTGGCACGAACGCGAAGGAACCGGCGTTTTTTACATCACCCGTGACCGTGACAGCGGCCTGAGTCATCGCAGAACTGGCCAGCAACAGGCAAGCCGACAGCGTTTTCGAATATCTCACCGAGCCGTCTCCCGGTCAGGGCGCAATTGCACAATCTTCAAGAAAAGTTCCGGCGTCAGATGTTGTTCGCTCTGCAGGATCAAGCCATCGTCAGGCCTGATCCAAAAACGGTTGGTGGCCTTGAATCCCAGTTCGGGGATGTCGATGCGTTCGTCTATGCGCTGCAACGCATAGTCCTTGTCCAGGATGGTGACGGTTTCGATGGCCTGTCGACTGAAGCGACTGTTGACCGCCAGCCCGACCCGCGGACCCTGATAGACATCTATCCAGCGGGTACTGCTGTAACCATCGGGCAATCGCTGCAAGCCAAGCTTGAACGGCGACTCACCGTCGAAGCGCGTGCCATCGAGATTGATGCCCAGGCCGACGCTGCGCACGACCAGACCGTCGCGCATCAACAACACCTGTTTGCCGGAGGCGACCCAGAACTCCAGATCGCCCTGCTGACGTAGCTTGGCCAATACACCGTCGCTTACGTCCGTGGTGACCTTGATCTGCGCATAGGGCACGGCCTCCACTTGCGCCGCAGTCACTTCCAGCGGCGGGGCGCCTAGTGTGGAGGCTTTAAAGGTATCCAGGGACGCCTGCATCAACGGATTACAGCCACACAGCAGTAATCCCACCGCCAGGCATGAGCTGTTACGCAAAGTTTTCAAAGCGGCTCAAACCTTATCGACTGCTGGCTTCACTGAGATTGTTTTGAGCCGCTGCTCCGGTACCCAGGACAAGAGCCGAGGGCAGCAACTGACTGATCAAGCGGTTCCAGCGGGTCACGCCTGCAGGGCCGACGTAGACAATGTCCTGGGGTTGCAGATCGAAGCGGCTGGCGAGAGCAAGCGCGGTAGGCGATTCGGCTTCCAGTTGAAAGACTTTTGCCGGCTCGGTTTCAAGGTTCTCGGCACCTCGAATGACATACAGCGCATTGCCGTTGGATGTGGCCTGGTTCAGTCCACCGACCGTTCCGACCGCATCCGCCAGATTCATCCGATTGATTTTGAACGTGAGCGCCCGAGGCTGGCTGACCTCACCCATGACGTAGATCTTTTTCCGGTCGTTGTAGGGCAGGTACAACTGATCGCCGTCTTTCAAATAGACGTTATGCAACAGCGAGCCTTTGCTGTTCAGCGAGTCCAGGTCGAGCGGATACTCACGTCCGTCCCGGGTCAGTGTCAGGCCGGCAAGGTCGGCATTCAAAGGGTCGACATCGGCGGTGCTAATAGCTTCGACGACACTGAGCGGTGAAGTGGTAATGGGTTGTTGACCGGCTTTCAAAATAGCACCGGAAATAACGACTTTTTGACTGGCAAACCGCAACACACTCAAGTCAACCTGAGGGCTGTCGATGAATTGAGTCAGGCGCTCGGCAATAAAACCGCGAAGCTCCTCGATGGTTTTACCAGCGGCCTGAATATTGCCGATATAGGGGTAAAACATGGTGCCGTCCGGGCGTACCAGGCGACCGTTCGCATCAATTTGCTGTTGCGCGCCCGATGGTGCAGTCAGCTCAGGATGGTCCCACACAGTGATGTACAGCACATCATTGGCGCCAATCCGGTAAGCCCCCGGCTTGAACGCCAGCAACTCGGCGGACACCGAGGCTTGCACTTTTGTCGCCGCGTTCTGGGCAATCAGTTTGGGCGTTATCGGAATCAACTCGATCCGAGTGCTTTCCGGTGAGCCATCACGGCCGATCTGGCTGGTATCCAGGTGTTGACCGGGTGAGAACATACAGCCTTGCAGGGCAATACCTGCAAGCACAGCGAGCGACAAACTACGAATCATGATTGAGGACACTTGTGGAGGGAACACATCAGAACGGAACCACCCGGATTGCTCCGGGTGGTAGAAGGCTATCGACCTCGTGGTGCGCTTAGCGTGTACCGGTGGTGCCAGTGGTGCCGGTAGTGCCAGTAGTGCCGCCGTCATTGTTGCTTCCGCCACCACTGGATGACAGTGCAGCGGCTCCGGCTATAACCGCAGCGCCGATGCCGAGAGCAGTCCCTGTGGTCAGGCTGCCCACGAGAGGGGTGTTCAGATTCAAAGGAGCGTTTTCTGCGGGTTTTGCAGGTTTGCCTGGAGCAGAAGACGCTGCGGGAGGCTCAGCGGCGAAAACGGAGGCACTCAAAGAAAGCATTAGAGCGGAAGCAAGTAGTTTGGTCATGGTAGATTCCTTTTTGATGCATCGTCGGTATTGGCGGTGAAACTAAGAAGCTAGCGTGCAAGGCCAAAAACTCTGAGCGTCCAGTAACGTTAAGGATAGTATTGATTCGAACTCGATGAGAGTGGACCTCTGGGTCATTCCTCAGTGAGATTTATCTTGCGATTATTGCCTCAAGAATACCTGTGTACGAGGACTAACAGGTCTGACGTTTTCTAACGCACTCGCCGTTTCTAACAATTCTTATTGGGTATGTGGTGCAGATGTCGTGATTCGCGCCTGATCGCTACGCCATACGAAAGATGCTACTGGCCATAACCTTGCGGGTTAGCGGCTTGCCAACGCCAAGTATCGGCCATCATTTCCGGCAAACCACGCTTGGCCTTCCAGTCCAACTCATTGGCGGCTTTTGTCGGGTCGGCCCAGCACTCGGCAATATCCCCGGGGCGACGCTCAACCACTTGATAAGGCACTGCTCGGCCGCTGGCCTGCTCGAATGCCCGAATCATTTCCAGCACGCTGTACCCAATACCGGTGCCCAGGTTCCAGATGTTCACCCCGGTTTTTTGGAGGATTGTCCGTAGCGCACTCAAATGCCCGTCGGCCAGATCCTGCACGTGGATGTAGTCGCGTACCCCGGTACCATCCTGCGTTGGGTAATCGGCGCCGAACACCGATAGCTGCTGGAGCTTGCCAATGGCCACTTGGCTGACATAGGGCAGGAGATTGTTCGGCAGGCCATTGGGGTCTTCGCCAATCATCCCACTTTGGTGTGCGCCCACCGGGTTAAAGTAGCGGAGCAGGGCGATACTCCATTGCGGCTCCGACTTCGCCAGATCCTGCAACAGTTCCTCGACCATCAGCTTGGAGCGACCATAGGGATTGGTCGGCACGCCAGTGGGGAAGTCCTCTCGGATCGGCATCTGCGTTGGCTCGCCATACACCGTGGCGGAAGAGCTGAACACCAAATTGAAAACTCCGGCGCGGGCCATCGCCTGGCACAGGGTGACACTGCCTGCAACATTGTTGTCATAATAGTCGAGTGGTTCGCGGACACTTTCCCCCACCGATTTCAAACCGGCGAAATGTAATACCGCACTGATCTGCTGCGAAGCGAACAGTTCATCCAGCAACGCACGGTCGCGAATATCCCCCTGAATAAATTCGGGTAACTTGTCACAAATAATCCCCACTCGATGAAGCGACTCCACCGAACTATTACAGAGGTTATCCAACACTATTACGTTGTATCCCGCTTCGAGCAACGCGAGTGTGGTGTGCGAACCGATGTAACCAGCACCGCCGGTCACCAGAATTTTTCCGGTCAAAGGAGTGAGTCCTTTCAAATGAAGAATAAGAGAGTGATAGCTGAATCTGAGTTCGCGAGGGCCAAGATCGCTGCGATAACAATTAAGATCGTTTGAGCTTTTCTTTGACGAGTAACCAGGCGAACTTGCTGTTCGTGGTCAAGTAACGCTTCCACATCCTGCCAGGCTCCTGGATTACACGGTAAAGCCATTCCAGTCCGTACTTCTGCATCCATTGTGGTGCACGTTTTACCTTCCCTGCGACCACATCGAACGTTCCGCCCACCCCCATGACGAAGGTGACACCCAACTGATCGCGCCAGCGGTTGATAAAGTTTTCTTTCATCGGCGAAGTGATAGCGACGAACAGCAACTGCGCACCTGAGGTACGAACTTTCTCAACCAGTGCGGCTTCGTCATCCCAAAAATACCCATGGTGATATCCGGCGACTTTCAGCCCAGGGTAAAGCGCCTTCATCTTGCTGGCGGCGGTGGAAACGACGTCGTCCTTGGCGCCTAACAAGAACACCGAAAAGTGGTTAGCCGCGCTCATCTCCAGCAATTCATGAAACAGGTCGACACCCGCGACGCGTTCGGGCACTGAGTGGCCGAGAAAGCGGGCTCCCAACACCACTCCCATGCCGTCGATATTAATGATGTCGCAAGAGCGAACGGATTCGCTCAACTGAGGGTCGTCGCGCATGTTTACAAGCTTGGCGACATTCACTACCACATGCTGGGTGAAATGGCCGGAAGTAATTGCCCTGCGAATTGTCTCGACAGTGATATCCATTGAGGCAACATCCATGGGGCAACCCAAAACTTCAATCCTTTGCATAATTAATCTCGGCACGGTATCGGTTGTAGAAAGCCAGCGAGTAATACGCCCAGGCCTGGGTCCAGCGGGTGTAGTTGATGCGATTGGTTAGCCAGCGAGTCTGCTGGTAAACAAATTGGCCTTTGTTTGGCAGATACAGCAAGTCGATGGCGCGCAGGACCACTTTGTCGCACAACTGCAAGTCCTCGGCGGTGCTTCCGACCTTGAGCAGCGTGAACACAGCTTGGGCAAAACTGTGCATATCGATTGGGTACACTCGGTCGTTGTAGTAACGGGCCGTGCCGTCCTCGGTGAAAAAAGTCTTCACGTAGTAGGCGTAACCCTTGCGAATGCAACTATCGAACTCGGCGTCTGCTGTTGCCTCGCGCAGCAGGCACAGCGCTTCCAGGTTGTAGCCAGTATGGAAACCGTCGATAAACTGATGGTGGTGGCGGGCGCCATAGACCCAGGAGCCGTCAGCGGCCTGTTCTTGGACCGATTGACGGGCAGCCCGCAGCGCTTGAGTTACCAGCACTTCGTCACCTAGCTGTTTCCCGGCAAAGGCACACCAGGCCGCGCCCCACAGGCTGGCGTTGTGCACAAAAGCCTGTTCGCCCGGAATGTACGCATAAAAACTGCGGCCACCCGCTTCGGTATACAGTTCTGTCGAAATAAAGCGCGCGGCGTCGAGGGCAACATCAATTAAGGACTGGTCTTCTGTGACCGTTCCCAACTCGTACAGCGCCCGAGCCACATAACAGGTGGTGATAATGTTTGGCTTGCCCGCGGGAACGTAGAACGCGCGGGCCTGCCAATCAAAGTGATAACCCCAGCAACTATGCGACCATTGTTGTGGATCGCTGCGCTGAGTCAATAACCACGCAGCTAGCTCGCGCGCCTGTTGCAAATACTCGGCCGCACCAGTGCGGCGGTAGTCCTGCAGCAAACCTGAGATGAACAAGCCGACACCTTTCGGATTGCGCTTCTTCGGTACCCTCAGCAAAGGCCGCAAATTGATCGGTGAGCGTTTACCAAGCTGCAGCCATGCCAGGCGTACCCATTCATTGCGATAGAAGGGGGTGGCTTGCAGCAGTGTGCTATTGAGTGAGTCGAAGGGGTCGTAGCCGGCGAAGTGGTGATGACTCGCATCGGCTAACAAGCGATCGGCAACATTTAGCGGACGTTCTAACGATTCACGCA
Organism: Pseudomonas sp. GV085; assembly: GCF_003050925.1. Classification (GTDB taxonomy): domain Bacteria; phylum Pseudomonadota; class Gammaproteobacteria; order Pseudomonadales; family Pseudomonadaceae; genus Aquipseudomonas. The sequence goes on from NZ_QAOV01000015.1 coordinate 112,456, forward strand.
TGATGCATACACCTCCAGACAGCTGCGGCCCATCGACTCCGCACTGAACCGATCCCGATGGCAAATTTGTCCTTTGCTACCCATGGCTATAGCCGTCGCAGGATCAAGCAGCAGTTGGCAGAGAGCAGTTGCCAAACCCTTTGTATCTCCCGGCTGAACTAGTAGTCCGGTAACTCCGTCAGTTACTGCTTCCGGAATGCCGCCAACAGGCGTGCTTATCACGGGTAAACCTGCACTCATTGCTTCTAGCACGCTCATAGGCAAACCCTCGTTCCAAGAGGGGAGGCAATAAACAGCGGCTCGGGCCAAGGCTGCTCGACGGTCAGCATCATCAACCCAGCCCAGAAACCGAACGTTTGGCAAATCGAGCGCTTGTTGACGGTAGGTTTCTATATCGCCATCGCCACCCAACTCCAGTACTGAGTTAGGAACTTTTTGTGTTACTTCTCGCATGGCGGCGATCAATTCGCCGGTACCTTTATTTGCGCTGAGACGCCCGAGGAACAGGATAGTTGGTGCTGTTGGGTCTTTTTTTGTACTTGTGTAAGAGGGAACACCGTTGAATACAACGGCGACCTGCTTCAGGTTCATGGTTGTTTCCAACCATGCTTGCCAAGTTGCCGAGAGGGCGATGACCCGCGCTGCACGACGGAATACAAAATCGACAAAACCGCGTCCGATATAGCCAAGTTCGTCATCATGGAAAATACTGAACCTGCCACCATGCAAGTGAATGATGAAGGGTATGCGAAAAATCCAGCAAGTCAGCCCTAGTATTGATTTTCGCAGGCAACTACCTCTGGAAGCCATATGTAGGTGAACAACATCAGCCCTGTGCAGTAGACAGACGTTAAGTACCGCGATCCACGCCCGGAGAAACGCCAGTACATTCTGCCTCCGTCCCCCCTCTATTGTTGTAGCAACAGTTCGAACTGTTGAGCCGTGCGCAATCAAAAATTCTCTCAGGCTTTTTAGAACAGAAACGACACCGCCGCGTTGAGCGAGGGAGGGGCCTACTAAAACGATGTTCATGCATTTTCCTCAATGCGTACGAATTCGAACTTCCCGTTTGGGCCGCGCGGGATCGCAGCAACAGTTTCGACCTCCACTATTAGACCCTCGATGCGCTGCTTCAGCTGATGCACTAGGCGCTCGGCATCTACTAGCAGCCATTCGGGGCCTGGGACTACTCGAAGAATGAACCTATACTCGCCGCGGTACACGACTTGTCCTTCGACAACGTTATTCATGCCCTTGAACACATGGTCGAGGCGACCAATCTTGCGCCCATCCGGTAAAGTTATAATTTTGTCGCGTCGTCCGATTACCGTATCAACAACCGGAAACACCCGGCCGCAAGGGCAGGAGTCTGGACCAATACGCACCAAGTCTCCGGTTCGATAACGCATTAGTCGCATAGCATGATTGTTATAATTTGTGCCAACAAGTTCATACAATCCATCGTTTTCGGGTAGCAACTCAACCATTCCATAGTCGGTCAGTACATGATGGCTTCCGTGCTCGCAGGTGCCGATTGCTACCACACGTTCGGCTTGGCCATACCAGTCGAGCACGCGGCAGCCAAAAGCCTTTTCGATAAGTTCCTGCATAGCCGGTTCGAGTGTTTCCGATGAGGTGACTATGGAACTCAACGAAGGACCAGAATATTGTACTCCGTTTGTAATCATCCAGGACGCAAGTGCGTATATTGAGGACGGATAGGCTTGTATCAACACTGGATCGAAAGCTTCCAAGGCATCAATGTAGCTTCGAATGGTGTTCGAGGAAATGTGATACGAAGATAGCATTAACGTGTTGGACCACCAGTCACGGCATCCATAGACTCCTTGCCGCGGCTTATCCGTACAAACTATATCGCCACGCAACCAAGCACGACGGTCGCCGTTTCGGTAACCCGCCCAACGCAGTTGTCGATAAACGAAAGCTTCCTCTCGAACAACTGTGTTTATGTCTTGAACAAGTGTCAGGGGGCGACCTGTACTTCCGCTGGTACTGATGTGGTTTCTTAAGAGTGTCTTTATTGATCGTGATCGTATGAATGCTTTTGGATTACTCAGAACTGAGTTTTTATCGATGCAATTATGCTTGTCGCTAATGATCGAAAAGCCTGTGACGTTAGTCGGGTTTTGTATTTTAAGTTGTAGTGCCTGTAAGTCAGTGTAAAGAGATAGCTCTTTTGATGAGTATTCGTTGCGGGCAATTTTTGGATATATCAGATAGCGGGCCCGCCAGCCTATAATAAAATCTCGCCAAATTGACTTTAGTGTGTGTTTTAGCGAAAACAACATAGTTATGAGACCTTGATTTGGGGGTTGTTTTCTACCATAGGATTTCTATAGCGCTGTTTTTTTTTAACGGTATTTGATTGGGTTTCATCGAATTGTTTTTTTGTAAACAAGAGCATGCAAAGTGCTGCGCTAAAGAAGTATGGTGGTGATAGCAATGAAAATGAAGCTAGGTTGTCCAGCGCAAACGAGGAAGTTACTACAATCCAAAGCGGGGTAGCTTTACGGAAGCCATAAGTAAATATGAACAGAAGATAGAATAGTCCGCCAAATATTCCAAGCTCCACAAATATGTGTGGGTAAAGAGTATCTGTGGTCGCAAGCTGCTCTTCTAGGCCGTACCAGTTAAAATTATATTTCTCGTAAAGTGGAGAGTCATACCTTATAGAAGCCGGTCCTCCAAAGGAACCTAGACCTTCCCCCAAAGGATTTGGCTGTAGTAGTGATTCAAACATTACCCGATACGATTCGCTACGCGCAGAGTTACCTTGGGTGATGTAGAAGGCGATTTTGGTGTCTAGTACGGATGCCACATCGTCTGCTAGTTGTGGTTGAGCTAAAAATAGAGTGAACAAGGTAAGTGTTGCGCCAAGTGCTAATTTTAACGACTTCCCGTTCTTTCTGATCGCAATAATGTAGATGATGATTGCGGCAGCAGCTTTTGCTGAAGTGGAGAGGGCGATAAATATTAGAAAAAAAGCAGATAGTAATCGCTGTTGCTTGCTGAATAGGTTAGTGTGGCGAGCAATTAGAAAGGCGCAAAAATTCATAAATCCGAAAAGAGAAAAAAAACCAACCCAACCTTCGGCACGGATAATATAGCCGGCTTCGAGCCGAGCCGGCAGTAAGGTAGGAAGGTTGGCGAAGTAAGCAAAATACGCGTAAAGTTGATATAGGTCGTTAGATATAGTGATCAGTACAAAAAAATAAGCGATTTTTTCAATTGATTTAGAGTTTTGATGTAGGTTGATTAAGATTGCTATCGGGAAAATAAATCTCAGAAGCTCTTCAAGTCCAGCAGGGTAGTAGTGGCTTTTATATAGTCCTATTAAAAAAAACAAAGATAGAGGCATTAGCAGCAGTGCAGGCTTGTCGATTTTTGGCGTTGCCAGCATGTTTAGAGCTAGCAATGAACATCCAGCTATTTTTAGGGGCAAAGATATGCTTTCTCCAAGCGCTAAATACAGTTCGCTGACGCAGAATAGTAAAAAGGCAAGAACAGAGATAGATGTACCAATAGTTGACCAGTTGTTGTTTTTTTTTCTATTCATCGATTGATTTTGCACGCAGGTACTCCAGCCCAAATTTCTTTTTCTCCAACGTCGTTCAAAACAACTGCACCTGCACCAATAGTTGCGCCGTCAGCGATTGTTACATTGCCAAGTATTATCGCTCCCGCACCAATGTAGATGTTGTTTCCTATAATAGGCACATCTGCGATTCCGGACTTTCCACCTATGGTTACGCACTGAGAGATCGTTACGTTTCTGCCAATGATACAGTTTCTATGAATTACGACCGCCACTCCCCCATAGGCAAAAAAACTGCCTTTGCCTATTGTTGTCCTAGGATCAATTGCGCAGTTACAGATCAGCCGAATGAGCATTTTAAAAAACAGAGCTGCTCCTGGAACACCTTTGTGATGTAGCTTGTTGCCTATTCTATAGAGCTGCGTGGCTATCATTGATTGAATTCGCGTAGTGTCTGGTTTTGTTTAGGCGGTAGATACTAAGTATTGTGGTTGTTAGGCATATATATGTAAAGGCATGATTTATAGGTTTCCAAATAAGTATCATCGTGATAATGAAAAAAAACGTCGATGTTACGATGTTGATTTTTAGTAGGTGTCTGCTTTTTTCCCTGCAAGTCAATATGTTTGCATCGATAAGGCCCTGTGTGCTCAAAGTATTTTGCAAGATGATTAGGAGGAATGTAAGTGATACGCTGGTAAACGATAGTGTCTCCGGTAGTCTCAAAATTATAATCGTACCAATAGCCAGGCAAACTGTCGAAGTTAGAATGTTGCTGAGGCTTATCTGGCGGCGCATAAGTGCTATATGGGTTGTAAGAGTTTCGGGAAGATCCACAATCTTAGCAAGCTTCGGTAGTTGATTTAGCGATATGGCTCGCGGAATCAGTAATGCAATCCCCATAGTGGAAATAAATAGCGAAAATATGCCAACAAAAGCCTCGCTCTCAAAAATGGCAGCAAGTGGAATAAGGCTTAGGGATACACCGCCACTTAAGAAGTTCGCGAGGCCAAACTCAAGCCCCTTAAACTCGTACCCTAAATTAGGTCTATCTGCATTACTGCCTCTTTGAATGAGGATGAATGCCGTTAACCCTGCGGCCATCATTGAAAATGCTAGCCACACTGATGCCGCTTCAGCTGAAACCATTAAAATAGTGCAAATGGAAAGACCTATTACAGCAACGTCCATCGCAATTGCTTTACGGTATACCCTTAATGCTATCAGGTAGTGGCGTGGTATTTGATAGAACGTCCAGGCAGTGGCCCAGTATATTATCTGGATTCCCTCTTCGATCATATTAAGTAGCACGCCAATGATCAGGATTCCACTGGCGCATACTAAAAGAGTGGAAAACCCCATTATGCTTAAGCTGTTAAACACCTCTACGCGGTCTTTTTTTGTTTCTGCTTTCGCTACCCGCACCAGCACCAATGATGACCATCCAATAGCTGTGAAGAAACCAACTATTTGAGCGATTGATTGCCACGATGCGATGGTGCCTAAGGTTCCTAAGTCGTAAATATATTGTATGAGGAAAAAAATAAGAACCTTATAAGCACCCGGCATGCCCGTGGCTACCAACGCCTCAAGTTTTTGCAGATGGCCACTATTGAGTCTCACAATTACCTCAGGATGCCGCGGGTATCGACATGGACTTTATCGAGTGTTTTTGACATATCTTTGAATTCCTTATGGTCCACTAGTAGTACCAGTACATCTGCTTCATTCATGGCGCTTTGAATGCTGGTAAGACTAATTTTTTCATTTAGACTATTTGGTAGTTCCATAATATTTGGCTCAACCGCAAGTACCGGGCCTGGGTGGATAGCAATAATTCGTTGGGTGATTTCAATCGCAGGACTTTCCCGCAAATCATCAATATCCGCCTTGAACGCCAAACCAAAGCAAGCAATTGTCACTTCCCGTGCAGTCTTATCCGGGTTGGCTTGCAAAAACTCGGCGACCGCTAGTTTGACCTTGTCGATCACCCAAAGTGGCTTGCTGTCATTCACTTCACGCGCGGTACGAATCAGTCGTGCCTGTTCCGGTGTTTTGCTGACGATAAACCAGGGATCAACAGCAATACAGTGTCCGCCAACGCCTGGGCCGGGTTGCAGGATATTGACCCTTGGGTGGCGGTTGGCCAGGCGGATCAGTTCCCAAACGTTGATATCCAGCTTGTCGCAAATCATCGAGAGTTCGTTGGCGAAGGCGATGCTCACATCGCGAGAGCTGTTCTCGGTGAGTTTGCACATTTCCGCAGTGCGAGCGTTGGTGACGATACATTCGCCCTGGACGAAGATCTTGTAAAGGCTGATGGCCAATGCGGAGCACTTCGGTGTCATGCCACCGATAACACGGTCGTTTTGCACCAGTTCGTGCAGCACATGGCCGGGCAGTACGCGTTCCGGGCAGTGGGCAATGCGGATGTCGGAGCTTTCACCGTGGGTTTGCGGAAAACTCAGGTCTGGACGGGCTTCGGCGAGCCAGGCGGCCATCTGTTCGGTGGCGCCGACCGGGGAGGTCGATTCAAGAATGACCAGGTCGCCTTTCTTCAACACCGGGGCAATGCTTTTACTGGCCGATTCGATGTAGGTCAGGTCCGGTTCATGGTCGCCCTTGAACGGAGTGGGTACGGCAATCAGAAAAGCATCGGCGGGTTCCGGCAGGGTGGTGGCGCGCAGGTAGCCTTCGGTCACGGCAGCATGCACGACCATGTCCAAGTCTGGTTCAACGATATGAATCTGACCGCGATTGATGATATCAACTGCGTTTTGATTAACGTCGACACCGATCACTTGTTTTTTACGCGAAGCGAAGACAGCCGCAGTGGGCAAGCCGATATACCCGAGACCAACGACGGAGATGGTGTTGAAAGGCATGGTGCGTCCTTGAATGGTGATGTGTAGATACGTTGTTCAAGCGAGCTAACAGCCGAGCAAAGCCACGGCTGTTAAGTAAGGGAGGGGGTTAACGAGCGAGCAGCGCCTCGATGATGCGCTGGCAGGCTTTACCGTCGCCGTAAGGGTTATGGGCGTAACTCATGGTGCGGTAGGCGACCGTATCGGTGAGCAAGCGGTTCAGTTCGCGAGCGATATCGGCGGTTTCGGTGCCGACCAGTTTCACCGTGCCTGCGGCAACGGCCTCTGGCCGTTCTGTTGTGTCGCGCATCACCAGCACGGGTTTGCCCAGTGACGGCGCTTCCTCCTGGATGCCTCCGGAGTCGGTCAAGATGATATGCGCGCGGCTCATCATGTGGACGAAAGGCAGGTAGTCCAGGGGCTCGATCAGGTAGATGTTGTGAATGCCGGTCAGGAGTCGATTGACCGGCTCGCGCACATTGGGATTGAGGTGCACGGGATAGACGATATCCACCTCTGGATGTTGCTGGGCAACCTCCATCAACGCCTGACAGATGCGTTCGAAGCCGTCACCGAAACTTTCCCGGCGATGGCCTGTCACGAGGATCAGTTTTCGAGCTGGGTTTAGGAAGGCCGCCGGTGCGGAGGCTTGGGCAAGCAGTGCCTGGTCTTGATCGAGACGTTTGACGACATCCAGCAGGGCATCGATCACTGTGTTGCCCGTGACGACGATCGTGTCTGGATTAACGCCTTCGCGTAGCAGATTGGCTTGTGACGTTTCGGTTGGCGCGAAGTGCAGGTTGGCCAACGCCCCCGTGAGTTTACGATTGCCTTCTTCCGGCCACGGCGAGTAGAGGTTACCCGTGCGCAAACCGGCTTCGACGTGCGCAACCGGAATCTGCTGGTAGTAGGCCGCGAGGCTGGCAGCAAAGGTGGTGGCGGTATCTCCGTGAACCAGCACGATATCGGGTTTGAATTCTGCCAGGACTGTCTTCAGCCCTTGCAGGATCGCGCTGGTGACATCGGTCAGGTCCTGGCCGGGTTTCATGATGTTCAGGTCGAAGTCCGGCTCAATGGCAAACAACCCAAGCACTTGATCGAGCATTTCACGGTGTTGGCCGGTGACGCAGACTTTCGCCTCAAAGCGTTCATCTGCCGCCAGTGCCAATGCAAGTGGAGCCATTTTAATGGCCTCGGGACGGGTACCAAAAATGCAGAGGGTCTTCATAGGGCGATCCATTGCTATGTTCGTAGCTGAAGGTAGAGGGATGTTTGGACTGACTAACAAATGTCGTTTCAGATCGATGCTGTATAAAACAACTGTGACCCAACCTTTGTTGACCAAGAGAAATGCGCCGAATTAACGGAAAACCTTCGACGTGGGGCAGCACGAATTTGATTTTTGCCACGCTACCGCCCCAGGATTAATTGCCAGTCCCTGAGAGCGTCATTATTTATTAATATGTCTGCATCTCTTTTCAGCTGCAGGTAGCAAGGTGGAGTTGATATGGCTAACACTACCGCCATGCAATTCTGCTCGGCGGTAGCAGGGTGTCGACAACTGTTAGTTAACTAAACGCTCTCTGACTTATATTCGTAGTTGTAATAACCGTAGTCGCTATAGCCATATTTGGAGGAGGCGCGTTTTTCAACGCCATTGAAAATGGCGCCTTTCAAATCAATGCCATTTTGAGCAAAGCGACGCATGGTTAATTCAATTTCACGAACCGGGTTAAGTGCAAAGCGCGTCACAATCAAGCTGGTGCCCGACTGGCGGCCGACAATCGCCGCATCTGTCACTGCCAGCAACGGCGGGGTATCCAGAATCACCAGGTCGTACTGGGCGCTGACTTGATCCAGAAAGGCACTGAAGTTCGCGTGCATTAGCAGTTCTGAAGGGTTGGGCGGTATTTGTCCACGGCCGATAACGTCAAGGTGCTCGAATTCAGTTTTATTGATCGCGGTTGCCAGGTCGCAGCGTTTGACGAGCAAATCCGACAGCCCGTTTTCAGCAGGTGTTCCGAATACTTTATGCAAATACCCTTTGCGCATATCCACGTCGATCAGCAATACACGCTGTCCGGTCTGAGCGATGACGGCAGCGAGGTTGGCGGAAACGAACGTTTTACCAACCTTGGGGCTCGGGCCGGAGATCATCAGGCGATTATTGCTGGCTTCGAGCATGGCGAAGTGCAGACTGGTGCGCAGGCTGCGCAACCCTTCTATGGCCAGGTCGGTGGGGTGACTGCTAGCCAGTATAGAGGCGACTTTGTTTGCGCGGCCCCGGTTACCACGAGGGAGTTTGCCTTCTTCACTTTTCTGCAGCGTGCTGAAAGGAATGGCTGCATACACCGGTAACCCCAACTGTTCAATTTGATCCGGATTTTCCACGCCGCGGTTAAGGGCTTTGCGAAAAAGCACCATTGCAATAGCCAGGGTAGCGCCGAACAAGGTGGCGATGAGTACGATTAGGGGTTTCTTGGGTTTAACGGGCTTGCGCAGATCCACATCGGCAGTATCGATCAAGCGCACGTTGCCCACGGTGCCAGCACGCATCACATCCAGTTCCTGGGATTTATTCAGGAGCTGGGTATAGATTTCGGTGCTGACTTTTACATCGCGGGTGAGGCTAAGCAGTTCTTGCTGTGTTGAAGGCAGGCCCTCGACTTTTTTGGCCAAACCATTCTGCTTGGCTGTCAGCTCACCTAATTGGCTGAGCAAGGCCTGATAGGCGGGATGCTGACGGGTAAACTTGCGATCCATTTCCGCTTGCTGCATTTTCAATTCGGAGATGCTGGTATCAAGCGCCACGATCTGATCGAGAATGGCTTTGGCTTCCAGGCTGATATCGATAGATTTACTACGAATTTGATACTTGTTCAGGGCGTTTTCGGCTTTTTCCAGATCTTTACGGACCTGAGGCAGCTGATCTTTTAGGAACTCCAGGCTTTGAGCGGCTTCGGCCGACGTCCGCTCAACATTTTGCCGTACATAGAGCTTGGCGATTTCATTGAGGATTTGTATGGCCTCAGCCGGGACCGTGCTCTCAAGAGCAAGACCGATCATGCCGGATTCTTTTCCGCGTTCTGATACATCAAGTACCTTTTGGTACTTCAAGATACTGGTCAGGCGTGGGTCACGTACAATGCTGAACGTTGTACCCGGATTCGCTTGCAACACTTCGACCTGCAGTTTAATGCCATCTTGGCCATAGGCTTGGCCTACTTGGCTTTGAACCAGAACATTGTCGTCTTCATCCAGCAACGTAAAGTGATCGTTTTCACCGGTGACCAACGTGAGCGTCTTACTCAGGAGCTCTTGAGGGAGTTCGAGCTGAAATATTTTCAGGCGTTCGCCACCCCAGGCAAAACTGTTCATGCCAAGCCATGGCGTCGCAACCGTGTTAACAGTGTCTGGTTTGAACCGGCGAGCAATAAATTCGCCGATCACCGGAAAATGGTTCGGCTCGACAGTGATATCGAGCGATAGATTGTCGACAACCTTGCCGATGATGGCGCGCGACTTGATTAATTCAATTTCTGTGGTTGAAGGCGACTCTTTACCCAACATGCTGTTGATATCGGAGAAGCCGAGCATGTCATTTTTTTTGGCCTCCACCTGTATCAGGGCAGTTGCCTGGTAAACCGGTGTGGCTAACACCGCATAGACCGTTCCAACGGCCATGGAGGCAGCAGTGATCCCGGCAATCAACCATTTATGATCGACCAGTGTCCCGAGTAGGCCCATCAAGTCGATTTCATCATCGTCATGAGAGGTTAATGCTGGAGTTTGCTGCATAAGTGGGTTCTTTTTTAACAGGTATTCGAGGAGTGGTTTAGCGTGCGAGACGCCTTGCCCAGGCGGTTACTGCTTCTTCAATCAACGCATATGCATGCACAAAAGCCGGCTTGCCTTGACGGTAGGGGTCGCTGATTTCGCGGTTTTCCTGCCACTTGCCCAGCAAGAAGACCTTCCCTCGCGCTTCAGGCGCGATCTTGAGAACGCGGTCTATGTGCGACTGCTCCATCACAAGGATCAGATCTGATTCGCTGATGGTGGCAGCGGTCAGTTGATTGGCTTTGTGCTCTTTTGGCAGATGGCCATGCTCTTCCAGGACGATCCGGGCGGTGGGCTCGATAGGGTGGTCTTGTAGCGCGCCAAGACCCGCGGAGCTGACTTCGATGTCGGACCGGACCAGTGCTTCACGCAACAAATGTTCTGCTGTAGGGCTTCGGCAAATGTTGCCAATGCAAACGATGAGAATCTTGTTAAACAAGGCAACCTCCCTGGAAATTCCACACTTGCGGTGATGGTGCAATTGGAAAGACTGAAATTCTGTTTTTCTTCAATGGCACTTTTGTGACGGCTTGCAGCTATTGGGTGTGTGCCTCTTTCCGTGAGGAATTACCGTACTGGATGAAACTTTTCACTGCGAAGACCCTGGTCTGCTGGAATCTCGACTTGGAGCGTGCTTGACAGTTGCTGTGCTAAAAATCATAACTGGCAACCCACGACAAACTCAACCATTAAATGCCACGTGATTATTGAGTGCGCACGGAAAAAAAATATCAATATATAAAGTCAGATATTAAATAACATCACTAACTCTTAAAATAACATTGCTGGGTATTGCCGGACAAATTCTAACGTTTTAGGCTTTTTTGTGTTGTGCAGTATTGGGCTGTGTTAAATAGCGTGAGGTGCGGTTTGACGATTATTGTAGGGGATTGCTTTGGGTAAAGCGTTCTCCAGCATTCGTCTATCGCCAATAAGTTTCGCATGTTTTTAAAGGGCGCAGTTTCCATGATCGGCCAATTCCGTTTTTCAGGTGCGTTTCCATCCTTGGGAGAAATCCGTCGCAAGGTCGAGGAGAAAACCACGGAGCTATTTGGCCACATAGGCGTAGAAGGGGTTGATTGTGTCCATCCATAGTGCTTCGGCAGTTCAAGCGACCTTGCCTGAGAGTCTCACTGCCAGCGCCTGGTATTTGGTTCAATGCAAGGCGAACCAGGACGAGCGTGCAGAGATCAATCTGGATAACCAGGGGTATACCTGTTTTCGCCCTACGCACCGGCGCGAACGTGATTTACAGGGGCGCAGGAAGATTGTTCGCGAATCGCTGTTTCCGGGTTATCTGTTTATCCAGCTCGGCTCAGGTGAGAGCTGGGCGCCTTTGCGTTCTACCCGCGGTGTATTGCGAATTGTCAGTTTTGGAGGCAAGCCGCTGCCCGTAGGTAATGACTTGATCGCCCGACTTCATGAGCATGATAGCGGAGCCCCTGTGGAGGCTCGGTTTGCCTGTGGCGAGAGGGTGCGTATCAATGAGGGGCCTTTTGCCGATGTGGAAGCGATCTTCCTGGCGATGGAGGGAGAGCAGCGAGTGTTGCTCCTGATGACACTGCTGCAACGTGAGCAAAGAGTCAGCGTCCCCCTGGTTGATATCAGTAAGCATTGACACGGCGCATTGCTCCCGGTCAGCTAATCAAGGAGCAGATACCATTCTGGCAACAGGGTCAGTTGCTCTCGTCTTCGTCCCCCCCCCCAGTAGGCATTAAGCATTTTTCGCAGCGCCGGGAAGGTAGCGGTCTCAGTCAGGGCCGCATCTTTACGGCGTAGCTGGCGTTCTAGCTCGCGAACAGGTTTATGTCGTCACGCGATTGCCCGGTATCCATTTTTTTTGGTACTTCACGGAATCCCGGGGAGCACATATAACGAAATATCTGTAGGAGCTGCCGGAGGCTGCGATCTTTTGATCTTGCTTTTGCGATCTGGAGATTGCTGAAGATCAAGATCAAAAGATCGCAGCCTTCGGCAGCTCCTACAGGGGAGCGCGTGCACCACCGAACAACGAGGTCGAGCGTTAGCTCGTCTTGCGGTGTTGTTGCGGTGCGCGCGCCCTCACGCCGAACGTCAGGGGCAAGAGCCCTTGGTTACTTAGGGGTGGGCGGCGTTCCGTTCTTCCAAGTGACCCGCCACAAGGGCTGAACCATAGGTGGCCGTTACCGCGGCAATGAATATGTACGCCAGGAAGAAAATGCTTGGCCGTAAGGTCGCCATCGCTGGCAGGCCAGCTTCTACAGGTATCGGTATTCCCCGGGATTGCGTGAAGAACTTTTTTTGCGGTCGACTGCTGCCATTGCGCCTGCCCGATGATAAGTCCGGGCATGCCGATATCGCCCTGAATCTGCTCATCAAGCTGTACGGTATCGAGCGGAGATTTAAAAGAAGTTGGCGATGAACATCGCCGCGAAAGTCGACAGCAGAACAACCTGTCGCTGTTGGTGCAGTTGCAGGCGTGGCTGGTGAAGATCCAGCCACGAGTGACGAGGCTAACGCACTGCGCAAATGGCTTGCGTCTCGTGGTTAGCCTGCAGATGCACCATCAATAAATGTCTTTTGACAGCAGGGTGAACGGTGTCTTCACCAGGATTTTCACATCCAGCCACAACGACCAGTTATTGATGTACTTGAGGTCGATCTCGACGCGCTTCTGCATCTTGTCGATGGTGTCGGTCTCGCCGCGGCAGCCGTTGATTTGAGCCAGCCCGGTGATCCCCGGTTTGATTCGGTGGCGAGCCATGTAGGCGAGAATCTTGCCGGAGTAGTAGTTGTTGTGCGCAACGGCATGAGGGCGTGGCCCGACCAGCGCCATATGACCCTGCAAGACGTTGAACAATTGCGGCAACTCGTCGATGGAAGTGCGACGGATAAAGCGCCCGATCGGGGTGATCCGCGAGTCGTTGCGGCTGGCTTGCTTGACCTCGTGATCGTCGTGTACGCGCATCGAGCGAAACTTCCAGACCTTGATGACCTTCCCGTTCCACCCGTGGCGGTCCTGTTTGAAAAACACCGGGCCATGGGAGGTGAATTTGACGGCCAGGCCAATGATCAGCAGTAACGGGCTTAGAGCGACAATGGCCATCAGCGCCAGGCTTTTATCGAACAGGCTTTTACTCAGGGCGGCAGTGGGTTGGCTGCTCAGCGGGCACTCAATCAAGTGGATTGCCGGCATGCCATCCACATCACTGACCGAGTGATTGAGCAGCGTCAGGCTGTTCAGGTCCGGAACCCAGACCACATCGACGTTGGCATCCAGCAAATCGACATACATTTCTTCGATTTGTGCTGCTTCGCTCAGGGGCAGTGTGATGTACAGGCGTCGGATGTCATGGGTCTTGATCAGTTCGAGCAGTTCCTCTTGCGGGCCTACGACAGGTGGCATACCCGTCTCCGGCAAGAGAGTGGTGTCGGAGCTTACCAGGCCGACCAGCGGGAAGTGTTCGAGGGCACGAAGCTTGTTAGCCAGGCCCAGTGCCAGCTCGCCAGTACCGACAATCAGCGTTCGACGCTCGATTTGCAGCGCCCGTTGGTAGTACTTCGAAAAACCATGCAGCGGGACGTACAACAGCGCCTGCCCGATGTAGCTGCAGAAAGCCCATATGAGGATGATTTGACGAGAAAACAGTTCGTTGGCCTTACAGAGAAAGGCGACAATAGCTAACGCTGCCAGTGTCATTGACCAACCCATCAGTAGTCTTGTCAATCCTTCCAGGTAATTGTCCTTTTTTGCATAGGCGCCGCACCATGTATAGGCCGGAACCGATGCAAGCACAGTCAGCGTTGCGCATACTCGATAATAGAATTCTACCGTTCCAGTCTGGTAATAAACCAATAGAAGTAACAGGGCGACAACAAAGCCCTGACCCAATGCCCACTGTCCCCAGAAGGTCAGTCCTTTGAGGGTGGTATTTCGATTGATACGAAGATTGTTAACCATACGATATCCCCAAAATACGTCCATTCGTGTTTCGACAATCAAGAGCCAAAATCAATGCGGTAAGAGTTGTTGTTCATATTAGATGGCGATGCATTGATGACCGAAACGCCACGCGGGCGGCGCTGTCATCAGTTCATAGGTTAAATTATTGGTGCGGGCACTGTCTGACGACTTTTAACGAACGGGTGGTGTATCTGGTTGATATATCTGGGTAAGAGTGGCGTTAGAAATAGTCTGGCTTCAGCTTTTTTAACGCTACTGTATAGAGGGGGGCGGGGGAGGATAAGTTGGCGTGCTCTATTATTATTGTATTGCACTGCCGAGGCGAAAATCTGAATTTCTCAGACTAGATTTTTACGCGTACGATTTTTTGTATCACGCAGTACCCACGATTTCTCACTGCACGAAAAAGGCGCTCGCCACTACTGGCTTTTTTAAATTTTTCCTGCAGTCGACTCAGGCACATTTCGAGACCCCGATATTGTTCAGGTTCTCTGCCGATGCTGCGGATAAGGTCGTCCTTGCTGACCACGCGATCTTCATGGTGCAGCATTTTTTTAAGCAGCGCGGCCTCCAGGCCAGTCAAGACAATTTCCACGTCATCCTTGATCAGTGCGCCACTGCTGTCGCTCAGTCTCCAGGTTTCAGCCGCTGGAGTGTGCGGTTTGGCTGGCTGGGAAACGAATTCCCTGGCGTCATCCCTGGCGCTGTCTGCGGTTGATGTGAAGTGCGTAAACTTTGTTACGGTTAGGGCGGTTTGCCATTCGGACTTGAACGTCGAAAGGATGCGCTGGGTATCGTGCTTGATCACCGGCGGAAGCATTCTGGCCATTTGCGGGGAAATAATTTCCATAAGCTTGGGGGCAGAAGCTGGCGGGGCAACGCCTTCAAAAAACATTTTTGCCTGTGATGTGCCGTAACTGTTGTATCGCTTGCTGGACAGTAATGCCTCAAGCTCCAGTTGCAGTGCGGGGTTGTGTGTAACCACGACAAAGTATTTTCTTGGGAGGTTTGTGCTGCTATCCATGGCTCTCTCCTTAGTTGCACGTCTTGAATTTGGTTTAAAGGTTGTCTGCAGGGGAGTAGTGACTCCCTTGAAAGTAATCAAAGGGCAGTGCACGTGCCAGTATATGGCTAGCAGCATGCTCGACTCTGTCCGCTATAAACGAGACTTTTGTGTTGTGAGTGAGCATGGTCATACGTTCGTGGAGACGATTGAATAGCTCTGGGTTGCCACTGAGCTTGAGGCTCAAGTCCAGAGAGGCGGTGGAGATCTTTATATAGTCGAATAGATTCAGGGTGGTAAAGATTTCGGTACTTTCATCGTCGATGTTGTAGTCGTCGAGCGCGATTTCTATGCCGTGATCTTTCAACAGATATACGTTGTGAAGGATTTTCTTTTTTTCTGCGAAGCTGATAGCCGACAGGGGGAGCTCATTGAGCGCGACAACCAGTGTCTGGCCAAATTCGCGCAGAGCAGCGCCGGACTGTATCAGCTCTTCCGTGAGTGCAGAGTTGGCGAGATCTGATTGCCCTACGCAAACAAATCTACGGCTCAGGTATTTATTTCCGTTGGTGGTGTTGTGATCTTTCAGCGAGAAGGCCATCAGCCTGGTCTGCATCAGTACTTCACTGTAGATCCCACTCATCTGGTGCGCTTCTGGCGCACAGGATGCGGAAACGGAGTCGTCAAAATGTATTCTGATCTCGCTGCCAAACGGGCAGTCGTCCCGAGTGAGGATCAATTGTCGAGACAGGTAATGCTCTGCGTGACCGTAGAGTCGCACGCTCCCTGTTGCGTTCATAAAACAGAAACTCCCTTCTACATTAAGAATCAGGTTGTCGAGATCAGACCCCTGATTAAACGATATCCATGCCCACGAATACTTTGAATGGCGTTGCTGCCATACATGCCTTTTATTTTGCCGCGAAGGCGACTGATCGACTTTTCCAAGGCTCTTGGGTCATAAAAATTTATATTCAGCCCCATGATCCTGGCGATTTCATCATGACTCAATATCTGGTTCTTCGTTTGAGAGAAAGCCTCAAGAATTTTCATTTCCGCAAATGAGACGTCCAGCTTTTTATAGTCGCCAATCAGGCACATGCGAGTGGGGTCCAAAAGCAGGTTATGCTTTTTTTGCCATTCTGGACTGCTGAAAAACTCGGACAGTGCGTCAGTATTTTCGTCGGCAGAAGTGTCGCAATTAATACAGTAGTCCGCCCCGGCAAGATAATATTTCATCTTGTTGTAGGTGCCCCTACCGGTGATAGCGATGAAAATTATTGACGCCAGATTTTCGGCGCGAATGTTTTCTACCAGGGTGAGGCTCTCAACAAACGCCTGAGGGCTGTCGATAACGATAAAAATTGCACGGTATGAATTAGAATTCTTGTTTCTTTTGAATGAGTTGCTATAGCACATTGCATCAACGGCAATATCCTTGCCTACGTGGCTTGCGACTAATTCCCTAAAGCCCTCAGCTAACGTGTGGGTTCGCCCAATGGTGAGAACACCTGTCTCCTCCTTCACGTCGCTGTGGCCTGTAGTCGTTAATTTCCCTGTAAGCATCATGCTTTGACTCGGATAGGTGCTGGCATTCGAATGTTAAAGCACCAATTCTCGCTTGTGACTGACAATTGGTAACATTTCACTGTTTTTTCAGACGGCCGTCTCGTTTTTTTAACATTACCGGTGATTCTGACGTGATCGTTTGCCCGCTGGTGGTTCGAGGTGCCTAATGAGCGGTGGCATTCTCGTGGGGTTGATGAGGTATAGCATTGTGCCATCTATTGGTCCAATGCCCCGTATTTTCGCAGCCATATGACCGCGCATGTCGCTAAAGTTTCAGCCACCTCACTCTTTTTTATTGGGTGTCATGAGGCGGTAGGGTTTTGTTGTTTCAAGTGCGATTTTTAGCTCTTGTCTGGCTCGTCACTCTCGAATATTAACCGTTATCTAACGTTGGTATTGGTGGTGTCGCCCATGGACATTTCATAACATTGAGTTTTATTAATCGGCCTGATGCGCTTTACTATCGTGTTGGCGTTGAATTAGTGCGAAGTCGACGCATGGGTATTTGTCGTTGAGGGGGCTTAATGGATCTTTGGACAACCATCACAGTGTTGATTTTAGGGATGGTCGAAGGTCTGACGGAGTTCTTGCCGATATCAAGTACAGGGCACCAGATTATCGTCGCAGACTTGCTCGGCTTCGGCGGCGAGCGAGCCATGGCCTTCAACATCATCATTCAATTGGGCGCGATCCTGGCGGTTGTCTGGGAGTTCCGCCGCAAGATTCTCGAGATCGTTACCGGCTTGCCGACCCAGCGCAATGCACAACGTTTCACCTTGAATCTGTTGATCGGTTTTCTTCCGGCAGTGGTCCTGGGGGTGTTGTTCGCCGATAAGATCCATGAGTATCTGTTTAATCCAATCACAGTTGCAGTGGCATTAGTGGTGGGTGGCATCATCATGTTGTGGGCCGAGCAGCGCAAACATGTGGTGTCTGTCGACCATGTTGACGACATGCGCTGGACCGACGCCCTCAAGGTTGGTTTCGTGCAATGCCTGGCGATGATTCCGGGCACCTCGCGCTCTGGGTCGACAATTATCGGTGGGTTATTGTTTGGCCTGTCGCGTAAGGCTGCCACGGAGTTTTCGTTCTTTCTGGCGATGCCGACCATGGTCGGTGCCGCCGTGTATTCAGGCTATAAGTATCGGGATCTGTTCCTGGCCAGTGACTTGCCGGTGTTTGCGCTGGGTTTCGTGACGGCGTTCTTTTTCGCCATGATCGCCGTGCGTGGTTTGCTCAAGTTTATCGCCGCCCACAGTTACGCCGTATTCGCCTGGTACCGGATCGGATTCGGTTTGCTGATTCTGGCAACGTGGGTATTCGGTTGGGTCGACTGGACCGGGGCTGCAGCGCACTGACACTCGCACCAGGCTGCAGGAGATGCAGCTTGGTCGCAGGGAAGCGGCTAACCGTTAACGCCCCTCAAGCAGCTCCGCCGCTTGATCCAGCAACGCCAAAGGCTCTTTGGCCTTGTGAATATCCACCGACAATAACTGCCGAAACTTGCGCGCCCCCGGGAACCCGGTGCCCAGCCCGAGCACATGCCGGGTGATGTGGTGCATCGAACCACCTGCAGCGATGTGCGCCGCTATATAAGGACGCAACTGCGCCAGCGCCTCAGCCCGGCTGATCACCGGCGCCGTGCTGCCGAACAGCTGCTGATCCACCTCGGCCATCACATAAGGGTTGTGATACGCCTCACGGCCGAGCATCACGCCGTCGAACGTCTGCAAATGCTCGTGGCAGGCCTCCAGTGTCTTGATCCCGCCGTTCAGGATAATCTCCAGCTCAGGAAAGTCCGCCTTCAACCGCGCCGCCACGTCATAACGCAGGGGCGGGATGTCGCGGTTTTCCTTCGGCGACAACCCCTCCAGAATCGCAATCCGCGCGTGCACGGTAAAACTGGTGCAGCCGGCCTCGCGTACGGTGCCGACGAAATCACACAGTTCTTCGTAACTGTCGCGCCCGTTGATCCCGATACGGTGCTTGACCGTCACCGGAATCGACACCGCATCACGCATCGCCTTCACACAATCGGCCACCAACTGCGGATGCCCCATCAGGCACGCGCCGATCATATTGTTCTGCACCCGATCACTCGGGCAGCCGACATTCAGGTTCACCTCGTCGTACCCGTGCTCCTGCGCCATCCGCGCGCAGGCAGCCAGGTCCAGCGGGACACTGCCGCCGAGTTGCAGGGCGAGCGGGTGTTCGGCTTCGTTGTGGCGCAGGAAGCGGTCGTGATCGCCGTTGAGCAAAGCACCGGTGGTGACCATTTCGGTGTAGAGCAGGGCGTTTTTCGACAATAGGCGTAGGAAAAAGCGGCAGTGTCTATCGGTCCAGTCCATCATCGGCGCGACGGAGAAACGGCGGGAGAGCGGGGCGGGTGTGGCGGTGGTTACGGACATGAGGGATCTGGAATCGGTGAGGCTGGGAGGTGAGGGAGTTTATCAGGAATGGGCTGATGGAGCTTGGGCATGCCTTAATGCCGATCAGTTAAGCCGAGGCACTGAACCCGTGGCGAGGGAGCTTGTCGGATCGCCGCACCGTCCCGCTGGACTGCGCAGCAGTCCCATTTTGGGGGCCGCTTCGCGCCCCAGCGGGAGCAAGCTCCCTCGCCACAGGTTAATCAGTGCTGGTCGATCCCTTAACTGATCGGCATTAGGGAATGCCTCAGGACGATTGGGCAGCTGCTGGGTGTTGCGTTGATAACATCACGAAAAAGTAGGAAATTTCCCTCAAGTCGCGTCCCCATTGCCCATATTGCCCTCCCACTGATCACCCGGCTAACCTCCCTCCGTCGCTGCAAATTCAGCGACAAGGGTGTGGAAGCCCTTCACAAGATCTAGGCGCACAGGGCGCCACCTAAATTTAAGCAGGCGCTTTTTTCATGTCTGCTGTTAAATTATGGCGGCTGTGCGCGGGGCACTTTCGAGTGCGTCGGGTTCCTAGATCCCCGGTCTTCCACACCCGTGCACAGCTGCCACCCCATCATGTGGAAGTGATGCTGGCAGTTCCTTTGGTTAATTCTAGGAACGAAAACCATGAAAAAGATCACGCCTGACCCTCCGGAAAGCGCAATGGCTTCCGATTCTCTCGATCTTCCTCAACTATCCGCTGACTCTCAGCGGGTGGTCAGCAAACGCCTGCGAAACCCGAATCACGCTGATCCCGTCTGCCATGTGTTCACCATTCTTCCCAACGTCGACACTGAAACGCTCCTGTGTCATGCCTGCGAAACCCTCGCCTCGTTGAACGTCTTGACCACTGACCTGGCTTGCAAGCTCGAAGGTTCAACCCGCAGTTTGGCGCTGTCGATTCAGCAACTGGCGGTGGTGGGGGAGTTGTTGGTGAATCGAGCCTTGGACAATGTCGATCCGCAAGGCAATGGGAGTGAGATATCGCCAGGTGCACACGGTTCCTGAACCAACGCTGTCGCCCCACAAAATTTCATGATCCCCGGCATAGACAAGGCATAGGATGATGGCCATATGTCATTTCTCCCGCGCCTCAACTCACAGGAATAAAAAAATGATCGCAAACCTCGTCAAAGTCTCGCTGATAGCCGGTGCTTTGCTGTTGAGCGCCTGTTCGGGTGTGAGCTCCCATAGCGATTATTCGACCGACACGGTGCAGCCGGCCGGTTTTGGTCCGGGGCCGACCAACAGCAATGCCGCCAAGATGAATTTCCATGGCAGCGCGCTCGGCAATAGCTTCGGCGAGTACAGTTCAGGATTGCTGCACGACGATTGATACGCGGTCCGCAATGAAAAAAGGGCGCTCCCACGGGAGCGCCCTTTTTTGTGCGATTTGCAAAACTTTTGCAACCCCCCCCCACTCAAAACGCCAACTCGGCGCCCACCTCCAGGTACTCGATCTTCTTTTCGTCGTGCCCCTCCTGATAGTGCTTTGTCATCTTCTCGTCCGCGTGCCCCATTAGCGCCTGGATGTACTCCTGCGGGAATTTCTGCTGCTCGTACAGCCATGCCCCCAAAGCGCGAATCTCGTGAAAAGTGGGGCGCTCACCGGCCGGCACATGGTCGTAGGTGTGCGCCGCGTCTCGGGCCTTGCTGAACTCCTTGGTCAGGTAGTCGGGCGTCACTGACGTCCAGTGGTCCTTTGCGTCGATCTGCTCGCGGCGTCGGGCCTTGGGCTTGTAGTGGATCAGGTATGGCGACGCCAATGGCGACCGTAGGCATTCGCCGACAACCTCGCGCAGCGCTGTGCCCATGGTGATCTTCAGGTGAACTGGGTTGTCGTAGCCCTGGGTCTTTCCGGGCGACACCGTCAGCGTGTTCTTCTCCATGTCTGCGGCTGACTTCAACCAGGTCACGATGTCCTCTCGGCGCTGAAGGCCGGCCAGCGCCAAGCGAATAGCTTGTTTCAGCCATGGCGGCGTTGTCGCGGCATCGATAATCGACTTCAATCCTTCGAGCGTATGCCGCTGGCACTTCTTCTCTGCTTCCTTCTTCACCAGGGTCAGTTCGGCGTTGTTACGCTCGGCCAGGCCCTTGGCCACGGCGAAGGCAAAGATCTGGACCCAAAGCCCACAGTGCTTGGTGTAGGCGTTGTTGCTGAACTGGTCCAGGTACTCGGCCATCGCGAGCACGTCTAATTGCCCAATCAGCCGGTCGCCCAGATCCTACCGATACCGTTCGAGCTTAAACTTGATCTCCTCCAGGGTGCACGCGGCATAGTCTTTGTCCGGCAACCACTCGTCCGTGAATCGCTGCAGCAGGTTGCTCACGATCGGCAGCCGGTCGCCGGTCAATACGGCGAGAAGCGATCCATCATCCACGACCAGTTCCACGAACTTCAAGTTTGCGGCCCTGGCCAACTTGATCGCTTCCCCCAGCGGGCGGTTGATGCTGGTCATAACTCCAGTGACGGGGTTTCGGTACCGCCAATACTTACCATTTGGTTAGTGGATGGTGGCTTCCTGCTGGAATCAACCGAGCCTATCGACTGGTCAGCGCCAGAGGCCTACCGGGTCGGCATTAGCCGTCCTGATGGTTCTCTCTCCGGTCCCTTCCCAGTCACTTCGATTGATGAATATCACCTGTAGATCGCCGATCTGGACTTCGTTCCGGACACCAGCATGACCATGGAACTGCCCCGGCTTCTGGTCGGCCCGGCAAGCAAGTGGGCTTATCCGGTTCTGGTCAATAGCTCATCTCCATCCAACGGCAACGTGGCGTTGAAGGGTATGCCCTACGACGATCGCGTTTACACCTGCGACAGCGCTACAGCACCATAAGGGCGACACATGATCCAATATCCGGAAGGTCTGCCGCTCCCGCTGAGGGAGGGGTATGGCTTTGATCCTGTCAGTCCGATGAAAAGTACGCCACTGGTGACCGGAAGGAAAATCCGGCGCCGCGCTTATCGGAACGTACCGACCAGAACTTCTGTCACTTGGTTGCTCAGTGCTTCCGAGGCGCAATTGTTCGAGGGCTGGTTTGAGCGCGTTCTGATTTCTGGAACGCTGCCATTTGAGTGTCCACTCAAATCACCGCTAGGGCTCGAAAACTACCAGGCGAACTTCGACGACATATACAGCGGGCCAGTATTGGTTGGCGTTGATTATTGGCGGTTTGCCGCGGAACTCTGGCTGCTCAAGCGCCCCCTCATAGACGCCGAGTGGGTGGTAATTGCTCCAGAGTACGTCCTCTATTCCAGAATCTTCGACAGAGCGATGAATCAGGAGTGGCCTCGCCACTTCGACGAATAAATGCCCAGTGATGGCCAGCCCAGGTCTTCACTAGCATATGACATCCCCACCGGTATACTGCCGTCCATTCCCGTTTCTAGGATTGGTCGTCATGGTTAATCGCCGGCAATTATTAAAAATCAGCGCCCTCGGCACCGCATCGTTCGCGGCGCCGCTGGCGTACTCTGCGAGCAACATAACCATGGCCTACAACACCGGCAACGCGATTGGCTCTACTTCCCCTAAAGACTTGTCTGATAACGCCCGCAACCTTGATTATCTGGTCAACGGTGAAGATCTCTTCCATCCAGATCGTAAGGGTGTACCACGCAAATCGTGGAGGGGGATGGAGAGTGAGCACAATGCCGACCAAATTCGACGAGAGTCGGAGTTTGACGCCGACCAGACTCGGCGAGATTCCGAGTTTGATGCCGATCAAGCTCGCCGCGAGTCTGAGTTTGATGTTGTTCAATCCGAGCGACATACGGAGTTCGATAACGACCAAAATAATCGAGAAGTCCAGTTCAACAACTTCATGGGCGTCAGTGGTTTCGAGCCGCCGATTACCTACGCCGCCGGCATTATCCTGGACCGAACAACTAAAACCGTCTCCTACCTTGGAAATGAATATAGGGCGAAAGGCTCGTTTATCCCGCTCACAACAAGCAACTGGGCGGCGGATGAGCCAAAGCTAAAGATGATTGGGGATGATTCGCTTCGTCAGGAGCTAGCCGCACCAACAGGTGCCGACAAGTCCGGGTTTCAGAGTTCCTCCGCCCCTGGGGTGGTGCGAACCGCCAAGGACAAGTTGAATGAGACATTCAGCGCATTAGATGCCGGGCTACCTGCTGGATCATCGGACACGCTGCGTACCGCAATGGCTAACGCAAGCTATTTACAACCTATGCTGTACGGTTCATACCGGCGCATAAACGGCGTTCTGTCCACTGATAGCGTCTCAGACGAAGCAAACTTTGCAGGTCAGGCGCTTGGCGCTGACGCCACTACCGGCTGGGTAAAACACCATTACACTGACGGCACCATGATGCAGATGGACAACGTCGGTAATGGTACAGCCCTCGTACTTAAGAACGCCCACAATCCTACACGTCGTTCGGATAAGCCATCTAATTATGTAGGGGGCGGTACGTTCATTTCGCTAAATGAACACGACTACGCCGCGGGGTATAGTAAAGGGCTCTTCTACATATCCAAAGCTGCCGAGTTCGTGTGGACAGGAGTTAAAAGTACCGTGTCTTTTCTGCAAAACAAAGCCGAAGACGCGTTGTTTGCCTTCCAAATCAGGACGACATATGCACATATTTACCTGTGGAGGGTATTGAATGCGGGCGTGCAGGTTTTCTCGATAGAGAACGACGTTACGAACACTCGGGCGGTCCTTAGAGCCGGGTCAGGCCAGACTAGCGGCATGCTGCTTACGACTGACGCTGGCCGATTGCGACTGGACTGCGCCGGCTCTTACATCGAGGCGGTCAAGCCTATCAGGGCACCGACTGGCAATCTTATTTTGAACACAGTTGAAGTGAATAAGGCAGTGGAGGTACAGGTCCCTTTTAAGCCGAGAGGTTACTCCACAGCCGCAGATCTACCATCGGCAGCCTCGTTCGTGGGCTGTTTAGCTCTCTGCGGAGGAGTACTTGTTTACTCCAACGGGGGAGTCTGGAAGTACGTTCGTGATGACGCTGCGGTCGTATAATGAGACGCTCCATCATTGATAGTTGAGCAGTAAT
Source organism: Pseudomonas sp. GV085 (assembly GCF_003050925.1). Classification (GTDB taxonomy): domain Bacteria; phylum Pseudomonadota; class Gammaproteobacteria; order Pseudomonadales; family Pseudomonadaceae; genus Aquipseudomonas. The sequence goes on from NZ_QAOV01000015.1 coordinate 136,689, forward strand.
CAAGTATTTATAGCCTGCGCCTGCACGGTTTTTTCAGATCGGTTGCCTTGTTTTTTGCTTTATTCTATATCCCGAGACTGAGCGGTTCACTACAATAAGGCTTGCTTTTTAAGTAGGTAGCTGTTAGGGGTGATTTTTGGGGCGGGATGTGCTTTGGAAATATTTGTTGTTTGCAATAAATATATAAGCAATTAATTGTAGATATTCCAAACTATATTAAAGGAGTCTAAATATGTTCCAGAGAGTTGTAGAGTTTTTAATAAATTTCAAGTATTTTCGGTGGGTTACATCTCGCTTGTTACGACTATTTTTTGTAGATGTTCCACGCTCTGTAAAAATTAATGGTTGGATAACTACTCCACATGGAGGTATGGGGATTGTTATACATCCAAATACAACAATCGGAAAAAATGTAAAAATATATCAACAAGTCACAGTAGGTCGGGCGGATATCCATAATTTAAAGCCGAGTTCTGATTTTAAAGGATTCCAGATTGGTGACGATGTCATCATATGCGCTGGTGCGAAAATACTTACTAGTACTGAAATTAAAGTGGGGCGTGGCACAATAATTGGAGCAAACTCAGTGCTGACTAAAAGCACTGGAGTGAATGAAATATGGGCGGGAATTCCAGCTAAGTTCATTAAACATAGATAAGCGAGTAACACAGTCTGTTTCATTGCTCGGCCACCTACATGGATCAAGCAAGATTTAGCTAACGCTGAGTGCAAGGACAGCCAATTTCCTACACTTGCCCAACGAAGCTGCTGTTGAGCAGGTATTTTTTGCACTGATAAAGATATGGCTGCAACTACTGCAGATCCTCCCGAATGCCCGCCCAGTCGCGGGCTTTTTTGCGCTTGGAGAAAACTATGCCTGTAACAGATAAGGACCGAGACATCCTCGCCCGCACCTTGTGGGGCGAAGCTCGCGGCGAAAGCCTGGTTGGCCTGATCTCCGTCGCCTGGACCATCTGTAACCGTGTGAACGACGGCAAACCCAAATCATGGTGGGGCGAGGGCTATGCCGGTGTGTGCCAGAAGCCGTATCAGTTCAGCTGCTGGAGCAAGAACGATCCGAACTTCGCTTACCTGAGTGGCGCCAAGCAGATTCCTTTCCGCGAGTTCGCCCAGGCGCAGATCGCCGCTGACCAGGTAATGGCCGGCAAGGTGCCGGATCCCACCGGTGGTGCCACTCATTACTACGCAACCACCATGCCCTGGCCACCGGCCTGGGTGAAAGGCGCCAAAGAGACGCTGAAGCTCGGGCGCCACATTTTCTTCAAGGATGTGCCGTGAGCCTCGCGGCACTGAAGTTTGCGTTTTACCAGGTCGCGCTGAAGGTGCTGGCCTGAACCTTTCCCAACACCCGAGGCAAAAAATATGCAACTGATTAGTAATTGGAAAGATGCTTTGAAGATGTCCAGCGTTCAGGCTGGCGGTGCGATTGCAGCGCTGGGTATTGCTGAGCAGCTGCTGCCTCAGTTGCAGGCGGTACTACCGCCTGCAGCCTATGGCGTTCTGGGTATTCTGGTGATGCTAGCAAGGGTGGTCCTGCAGCCTAAGCTGAGTAACTAGGGGAGGACTGGCGCGAGCTCAAAGAATTGGCGCTATCACCGGCGACGGCGATCAAGGACTGATCACCTTGATCGCGTGCCAATGTTTCGTGAAAGAGGTCTCAGCCATGAACCAGAGACTTAAAAACTCATTCGGGATTTATTGTTTGGGTAAGGCAGTAACCACGACTTCTTACTGAACGGAGGAGGTTGTCTCCATTAGTTAACTTCTTGAATTTCGCTTGCAGTCTACTGAGGCACATGGGCAATCCTTTGTAATTATAAGGGTCCTTATTTAACTTCATAAGGATTTCCTCGTTGCTAACAACGCGCTCCTCGCTGCCTATTAATAAGTCAAGTACTACGCACTCCATGCGAGTTAAATTGATAATCGTTAGATTGTTAGAAAGCAGGCGTTGGGGTTTGTTGAATGCCCAAGTTTGTAACTTTGGCATATTGATGCGATCAGATACACACGTAGAACCGCGCTGGTCGATCCAGGCAGCAACCTCATCGATAGTATGTCCGAGGACAATAAAGTCTTCATCGGAAGGGTTGAGCGTGGCGGGGGTTAGATCTTCTGGCATAGCGCTTCCTCCATGCACAGGAAAAGCGTAGCCCAAGAGGTGCGCCCACTGTAAATAGACGGCGAAAAAAAACCCCGCATGGGGGGGCTTAAAGGGGTCGAACAAAAAGGTTCGGTGCTGATCCGTCAGCAGAGGTCAGTTTAGATGGGCGTTGGCAGAGTGCTCTGACGGAAAATAACGCAGCGCCTGGGTCGCTCTCAATCGTTCATCAGTTCGGCGATTCCGTGCATGATGACCTTCAAGTTCTCATGAGTTTCGTTAATGAGTTGCGGATTCTGCCTGTGTCATCGGTGGAGCCGTGCCGCTGCAAAGGGGCCATGCCCAGTAGTGATCGGGGGGCGCGTCGAGTAAATAGCTCACTCGGGCGTCATCAGCACCGCAAGCGTCAGCTTGATGAACTCTTCATTTTTATCGATGGTGTCCAATGCGCCGCGGACGTTATCGGCGATATCGGCCGCGCCGCGTTGCTCGACCCAGTTCGAAAACTCCAAGATGGCGGCCTCCAAGGCGAGCTGGTTTTCGTTGATCTTGAACAGCAGTGAAGGGAGTAGATCTGAATTTGGCATGTACTAATTCTCCGGTGACGAAGAAAGCGTAGCAGGGGCAAACTAGGGGCTTGGGGTTTAGGTCGGCAGAACGCCTGGAAATGATGGCACTACTGTAGGAATATACAACGCTAAGTTATTGATTCTTATAGGGGGGTGTAGCGGTTTTGAGAGTATTGATAAAAGCAAATTTTCTCTTATAGATCGGTAGCTTATGGTGGTTTACCGGTCACCTTGACATGGTGGGGGTCGTTGGTTCGAGTCCAATCGCGCCTACCAAACAAAATCCGCTCTGCTGGGCGGTCTAGAAGGGCTCACCGAAAGGTGGGCCCTTTTTTGTTGGTGCGCCAGGCATGGCGCGTTGCGCGAAGCGCAACCAGCTTGGCTGTGGTGGCCTCGCTGGTGACTTGGAGGTGTAAGTCCTCTACACACCCGGCAAGGGGAAGTGTTAGCCAGAGGCAAGGGTGTCGCGGGCGACTGCGAATCTGAAGGAAGCCCGAGGCAAAATGCTGGCCT
>NZ_QAOV01000015.1:139902-143780 GCF_003050925.1 Pseudomonas sp. GV085
GAAGGCCAATATCTTCAAAGCCCAATACTTGCACGGAACGCTGTGACGTAGATCCGACAGGCATAAGCAGGAAGGTCGCGCGAATTACCCTGGGAGATCTGTGGGTTTGCCACTGTGCTACCGAGCGTCGAGAGGCGACGGGATGAGCCCACAGAAGTCAGCTGAGGCCGTAGTAAGTGGCGGATTACCGCGTCACCAAGGGCCGAACAGGTTATGCCGCCAGTAGGCGTCAGAGTCTCGTCGAATGTTGAAACGCAGAATATTCTCCAAGAGAAAACTGTTACCCCAGGTCCTGGACGGTATCCGAGGATGAAGGCTGACAGGGCGCAAACATCGACGGCGTCTGTGGCGTGGACGAACGCGGAGCCGGACACGCTGATGGCGCGAGTGCTTGCACCCGCCAACCTCAAGCGTGCGTATCAACGTGTGGTTAGCAACAAGGGCGCACCGGGTGCCGATGGCATGGCGGTCGACCAGTTGGCGGGCTACGTGAAACAGTATTGGCCGATCCTCAAGTCTCGGCTGCTGGCCGGTGAGTATCACCCGCAAGGGGTACGCGCCGTCGAAATCCCCAAGCCCAAAGGTGGGACGCGGCAACTGGGCATTCCCAGTGTCGTGGATCGCCTGATCCAACAGGCTTTGTTGCAACAGCTCACGCCGATCTTCGACCCTCTGTTTTCGGACTACAGCTACGGCTTCCGTCCAGGCCGAAGCGCCCATCAAGCCATCGAAACAGCTCGTAACCAGGTGGCCGCGGGTCATCGTTGGTGTGTGGAACTTGATTTGGAGAAGTTCTTTGATCGAGTGAATCACGACATTTTGATGGCCATGATAGAGCGTCACGTCGAAGACAAGCGCGTGCTCAGACTGATCCGCCGTTACCTCGAAGCTGGGGTCATGTCGGGCGGGATCGTCAGCCGACGGCAGGAAGGCACGCAGCAAGGCGGCCCGCTCTCGCCGTTGTTGTCGAACATCCTGCTCAATGAACTCGACCGCGAGCTGGAACGGCGGGGCCATCGCTTTGTACGCTATGCCAACGACGTCAACATTTATGTGCGCAGTCGTCGTGCTCGATTGTTGGAACCACAAAACGAACTTCCATTTCTCTATAAAAGCTCCTTTGAAGGCTGTTGTAGGAAAAAGACATTTCCTTTTGACGAAACTTCTTAATCGTTCTTTTGACCCTGCCTTGAGCGTCGCGACGCTGTTAGCGTCCTCTCGGCATTTCCCGTCGTAGCCTGGTGGACCTATGTGACAAGGCCGGGACACTGGGCAGGGTAAGTTAAAGCAGGACTGCGAAATTCGAACGGCACCGGAAGGTGCCGTTTTTTCGCCCAAGTAGAACGCCCCTCCTGATTTCAGGACGGCTCTGCATCCATCCGCCGCGCAATCACATCCAACACATCACAACCATCGCGCAACGGCACGCAGCACAACAACGCAAAGTCGCTGAGAACCACCGTATCGCTGGTGATGTCACCACGCATTGCAAGATTTTCAAGAATCTGCGTCACAGCTCGAATTCTATAGCTGGCAGTGCTGAGCAGTGAATGCAGAGGTTGGGTGGTGTTGACGAACAGCGAGGGCAGGTCATCGGCATTGCTGGTTAAAGCGATGTACTCATTCATAAGTGAAGCTCCATTAGTTCATGAGAGCTATCACTCAATCGTCGCCAAAACGAGAGGGTGGTAGCCGTACGCGGGTTGGCGAACCGGGCAATGGAGAAACCGGCAGACCCTGAGGTCTCCCGCGCACAGCCACCATAAAACAGGCAGCTAGGTGCGTTCCGAAGCGCTCCGAAATGGTCGAAGACTTCAGTTCAATTGCAATCGAGTCGCCAAACCCGACACGCCGTGAGGGCGTGGGTCGGACTATAGGACTCGTGGCAAAGGCGCAGCAATGGCGGAGTGTACGGACAATTCCTGATGTCGTGTAGGACGCTGCTCTTTTTGAGCAGTGGCACCGTTTTTTAAGACATCGCATTGCCTGAACCAACGCTGACTTGCCGAAAAATTTCATGATGTGTCGTTGAAGTGAGGCATAGGATGACCACCAAAGGTCATGTCCCCGCGCCTCAACCCACAGGAATAAAAAAATGATCGCAAACCTCGTCAAAGTCTCGCTGATGGCCGGTGCTTTGCTGTTGAGCGCCTGTTCCGGTGTGAGCCCCCATAGCGATTATTCGACCGACTCGGTGCAGCCGGCCGGTTTCGGCCCGGGGCCGACCCACAGCAATGCCGCCAAGATGAATTTCCATGGCAGCGCGCTCGGCAATAGCTTCGGCGAATACAGTTCAGGGTTGCTGCACGACGATTGATACGCGGTCCGCAATGAAAAAAGGGCGCTCCCACGGGAGCGCCCTTTTTTTGCGATATGTCCATTACTTCGCGCGAGGTACCGCCAGCCACTGCCGCAGAATCTTCTGGTAATTACCCGTCGCCTTGGCCAGGTGCAGCCATTGATCGACGTACAGCTTCCAGGTGATGTCGTCGCGGGGCAGCAGGTAGGCTTTTTCGCCGTATTGCAGGTAGTGCGTGGGGTTGACGGCGCACAGGCCTGGTTTGAGTTTCTGCTGATACAGCGCCTCCGACGCATCGGTGATCATCACGTCGGCCTTTTTATCCAGCAGTTCCTGAAAGATGCTGATGTTGTCGTGCAGCTGCAATTGCGCCTGGGGCAGGTAGGCGTGGACGAACGCTTCGTTGGTGCCGCCGGCGGGTTCGACCAGGCGAACCGAGGGCTGGTTGATTTGTTCGACGGTCTGGTACAGCGCCTGGTCTTCGCAGCGCACCAAGGGGATTTTGCCGTCGACGTCCAAGGTGGTGCTGAAGAAGGCTTTTTTCTGCCGCTCCAGGGTGACCGTGATGCCGCCCATGGCGATGTCGCACTTGCCGGCGAGCATGTCGGGCATCAGGGTTTTCCAGGTGGTGGGCACCCACTCGACCTTGACGCCCAGGCTGTCGGCCAGGGCGCGGGCCATGGCGACGTCGATGCCGGAGTATTCGCCGTCCCCGGCTTTGAGGGTGTAGGGTTTGTAGTCGCCGGTGGTGCAAACGCGCAGTTGTCCCTGTTGCATGACGCTGTCCAGATGCGAAGGTTCTGCCTGAGCGCCAAGGGAGAGTGCGAGCAAGCCGCCGAGCATCATTGCTCTGTTGATTTTCGTCATTGTTATCGGGCTTTTGTGCTGGAGTGGTTTTGAAGGGGAGTGTAGTGAAACTTTCACCGGTGTGAAAAATCCCGTCCGGGAAGATGTCGTCTTTTAGTTAACCCATAGGACTATGCTCGCACGTGAAATAACCACACACACAGCGGGCTTCCACTGCGCAAAAAATACTTCTTGTAACTACCGCTGTAGGAAATGGGTTGTTGGTTATTGCGAAAATTCCTATTCGTTCATTTTGGCCATGCCATTGGATTGCGTTCAGCACGCGTCCCACCGTCTTATTCGTCGTCGCCCAATATTCTCTCTGCTCAGCGCTTCTGCCGAGAGGAGAAGGAAAGGCAACTCAAACCGATGACGATAAGGACGTTGCAAATGAATGCGCCTGTGCACCCCTCGTATACCAACGAAGTCTCCGCTGAATTTCTTCGCAGTCTTGACGCTCCCCACTTCACTGAAGAGCGGCTTGCGCACTTTTGTGACGAAGCTCTGGCAGTTGTTCGCCAGGGGCAGGCATACATGGACGCTCATCCCGCTCACGCCATTTACCGAATCGCACCCGAGGACTTTCTGCCTTCCATCAAGGAGGAAGCACATCAATGAACGAAGGACATTTCATTGGCCTGCATGACAAGACCACCTGTGGCGGCAAGGTCCTGGATGGTGACACCCGGATCATGATGTACGGCATTGCCCATGCCCGCGAGGGTGATCGAGT
>NZ_QAOV01000016.1 GCF_003050925.1 Pseudomonas sp. GV085
CTTTGCAACTTCAACCACTTGCGCTTCAGATCTCTCGTCAGCGGGAGGCGAATTCTACAGCGTTACACGCTGCTGTCAACACCTCTTTTTCAACTTCCTTTTGGCTTCGATGAACTGAAGCAACCTGCTGCCGAAAACTGCGTAACTCATTGTTTACCAAGGAGTTTTCCGTTTCGACTGCGCCGGAAGTGGGGCGAATTATAGACATCTATAATCTGCCGTCAAGCACTGATTCGGGTTTTCTATCAACAACCTGCAAATCGCCCCAAAGGACGCCTATATAGAAGGATCAGAACGCCCTTCTATATAGAAGAGCTTCCTCATAGGCAGCCGCAACCCATGTCATAGTCAAAAAACAAAAAAGCACCCAAGGTGCTTTTTTGTTATCGCTGTCAGCTGTACAAAGCCGCCACCCTCGCCCGCGCCATGTGCAGCTTCTTGTAGCTGTCGATCAGACGAAGGTGCCTGTCGAGCCCTTCCAGTTTCATGCTCGTCGGCGTCAGACCATAGAAACGTACGCTGCCATCCACCGACCCTATCGCCGCGTCCATCCGCTCGTTGCCGAACATCCGGCGGAAGTTGACCTCGTAGTCGCTCAGTTCCAGGTCATCGTCCAGCTGCATTTCCAGCACGACGTTCACGGCTTGATAAAACAAGCCGCGCTCGACGGTGTTGTCGTTGTATTGCAAGAAGGCTTCCACCAGATCCTTGGCCTGATCAAACTTCTGCAAGGCGAGATAAATCAGCAGCCTCAGCTCCAGGATCGTCAGCTTGCCCCAAGGCGTGTTGTCGTCGAACTCGATGCCGATCAAGGTGGTGATGTCGGTGTAATCATCCAGCTCGCTGTTTTCCAAACCCTGGGCCAGCGTTCTCAGGCCGACCTTGCTCAGACTGTGCAGATTGAGGATGTCGGCGCGGAACTGCAGCGCTTTATTGGTGTTATCCCAGATCAAATCTTCTACCGGATAAATTTCCGAGTAATCCGGCACCAGAATGCGGCAGGCCTTGGCGCCGATGTGCTCATAGACCGCCATGTACACTTCTTTGCCCATGCCTTCGAGAATGCCGAACAAGGTCGCGGCCTCTTCGGCATTGGAGTTTTCGCCTTGACCGGAGAAATCCCACTCAACGAATTCGAAATCAGGTTTTGCACTGAAGAAGCGCCACGAGACCACACCACTGGAATCGATAAAGTGCTCGACGAAGTTGTTCGGCTCAGTCACCGCCTGACCTTCGAAGGTCGGCTGGGGCAGATCGTTCAGTCCTTCGAAACTGCGCCCTTGCAGCAGTTCCGTCAGGCTGCGCTCCAGCGCCACTTCCAGGCTTGGGTGCGCGCCGAACGAGGCAAACACGCCACCGGTACGCGGGTTCATCAAGGTCACGCACATCACCGGGAACTCCCCGCCCAGCGATGCATCCTTGACCAGCACCGGGAAGCCCTGCTCTTCCAGGGCCTGGATACCCGCCAGGATGCCCGGGTATTTCGCCAGCACTTGCTGCGGCACATCCGGCAAGGCCATTTCGCCTTCGAGGATTTCGCGCTTGACCGCGCGCTCGAAGATCTCCGACAGGCACTGCACCTGGGCTTCGGCCAGCGTGTTGCCAGCGCTCATGCCATTGCTCAGGAACAGGTTTTCGATCAGGTTAGACGGGAAGTACACCACCTCATTGTCCGACTGGCGTACAAACGGCAGTGAACAAATGCCACGCTGGGTGTTGCCGGAGTTGGTGTCGTACAGATGCGAGCCACGCAACTCGCCATCCCGGTCGTAAACCTTCAGGCAGTACTCGTCGAGGATTTCGCTCGGCAGTTCGTCCTTCGGGCCCGGCTTGAACCAGCGCTCGTCCGGGTAATGCACAAACGCCGCATTGGCGATGTCCTCGCCCCAGAATTGATCGTTGTAGAAGAAGTTGCAGTTGAGCCGCTCGATAAACTCGCCCAGCGCCGATGCCAGCGCGCCTTCCTTGGTCGCGCCCTTGCCGTTGGTAAAACACATTGGCGAATGCGCATCGCGGATGTGCAGCGACCACACGTTGGGAACGATATTGCGCCACGAAGCGATTTCGATCTTCATGCCCAGGTCGGCCAGGATGCCCGACATGTTGGCGATGGTTTGTTCCAGCGGCAGGTCCTTGCCCACAATGTAGGTGCCCGCTTCGCCAGTCGAATGCGGCATCAGCAACGCCTGGGCATCGGCGTCGAGGTTTTCGACCTCTTCAATCACGAACTCAGGCCCGGTTTGCACCACCTTCTTTACCGTACAACGGTCGATGGAGCGCAAGATCCCCTGACGGTCCTTGGCGGAAATGTCCGCCGGTAATTCGACCTGAATCTTGAAAATCTGGTTGTAGCGGTTTTCCGGATCAACAATGTTGTTCTGCGACAGGCGGATATTTTCGGTGGGGATATTGCGAGTCTCGCAGTACAACTTCACGAAGTACGCCGCGCACAACGCCGACGAAGCCAGGAAGTAATCGAACGGCCCCGGTGCCGAGCCATCGCCCTTGTAGCGAATGGGTTGATCGGCAATCACCGTGAAGTCGTCGAACTTGGCCTCAAGTCGAAGGTTGTCGAGAAAGTTGACCTTGATTTCCATGCGTGCTTACCAGAATAACGAGCTATACGATTTGGCCGCCATTATCCGGTTTTTCAGCGCAGACCGTTAACTTTCCACTATTTTTCGACCAACACCACCCCGCGCTCCTCGAGCAGGCGCACAAACATCGTCAGGCTCTGCGACACCGTCCCCCTGCGCCACACCAGCCAGGTGCGCAGATAGCGGAACGACTCCGACAGCGGCCAGACGCTGACCGTCGTGCATCCAGGCATGCTTTCGAGCATGCTGCGGGGCATCAGCGCCAGGCCGGCACCGGCGCTGACGCAGGCCAGCATGCCGTGATAGGACTCCATTTCGAAAATCTTGCCGGGCACCGCCGCGCCATTGGCGAACCAGCTTTCGAAATGATGGCGGTAGGAGCAGTTGGAGCGGAAGGCATAGATGTTTTCGCCGTTCACATCCTTGGCCCGATGAATCGGCTCATGGTTGAGCGGTGCAATCAACACCATTTCCTCCTCGAATGCCGGCACGCCCTCCAGCGCCGGATGCAACACCGGACCATCGACAAATGCCGCGGCCAGCCGCCCTGACAGCACCCCATCGATCATGGTCCCGGAGGGGCCGGTGGACAGGTCCAGTTCGACCTTGGCGTGCTTCTGGTTATAGGCGGCCAGTAGCTCTGGAATACGTACCGCCGCAGTACTTTCCAGCGAACCCAGGGCGAAGGCTCCCTGCGGCTCTTCACCTGCCACTGTGGCGCGCGCCTCCTGAACCAGGTCGAGAATACGTCGTGCGTAATCCAGAAAGCTCCAGCCTGCCGGCGACAGGCGCAGGCGACTCTTCTCGCGGATAAACAGGTCCACACCCAGGTCCAGCTCAAGCTGCTTGATTCGGGTCGTGAGATTCGATGGCACCCGGTGGATATGCTGGGCGGCCACGCTGATGCTGCCGTGCTCGGCGACAGCCTTGAAAATTTCGAGCTGAACCAGATCCAAATCATTCTCCAAACGTGAACGTTATGCTCAGTATTATTCAGTTTCCAGAAAACATATAGCCCCATAACCTGAGCACATCCCTACCCCGCAGGACGGTGCCATGACCAACGTTTCCAGCCTTACCCATGCCATTTCGATCAACCCGACCACCGGCGAGCAGATCGGCCATTACCCTTTCGAATCCGATTCGGCATTACAGGCCGCGCTGACGCGGGCCGCTACCGGGTTTCGCGCCTGGCGCCGCAGACCGGTTGAGCAGCGCGCGCAGCTGTTGATCAACCTCGGCCAGGCCTTGCGCAACAATGCGCAGGCCATGGCGAACATGATCACTCTGGAAATGGGCAAGCCGATTGCTCAGGCCCGCGGTGAAATTGAAAAATGTGCGCAGCTCTGCGAGTGGTACGCCGAACACGGCCCCGCCATGCTGAGTTCAGAACCGACCCTGGTTGAAGGCGACAAGGCACGCATTGAATATCGCCCGCTCGGCCCGATTCTCGCCGTCATGCCTTGGAACTTTCCCATCTGGCAAGTCCTGCGCGGCGCGGTCCCAACGCTACTCGCCGGCAATACCTACGTGCTCAAACACGCGCCAAACGTCATGGGTAGCGCCTACCTGCTGCTGGAAGCCTTCCAGCAAGCGGACTTTCCTGAAGGTGTTTTCGAGGTTATCAACGTCACCCCGGAGGGTGTATCCAGGGCGATCGCCGATCCACGTATCGCGGCGGTCACCCTCACCGGTAGCGTGCGTGCGGGCATGGCCATCGGTGCTCAGGCTGGAGCGGCACTGAAGAAATGTGTATTGGAACTGGGCGGCTCCGACCCGTTTATCGTGCTCGACGACGCAGACCTCGATGAGGCGGTGAAAGCCGCGGTGATCGGGCGCTATCAAAACACCGGGCAAGTCTGCGCCGCCGCCAAGCGCCTGATTGTCGAGCAAGGCATCGTCGAGGAGTTTACCCGCAAGTTCGTCGAGGCCACCCAACGACTGGTCGTCGGTGATCCACTGACCACCACCACTTATATCGGCCCGATGGCTCGCTTCGATCTGCGCGACGAACTGGATCAACAGGTGCGCGACACACTGGAAGAAGGCGCGACGCTGCTGATGGGTGGAAAGAAGGCTGAAGGCCCCGGCAACTACTATGAGCCTACGGTACTCGGCGACGTGACCGATCAGATGACATCATTCAAACAGGAGTTGTTTGGTCCTGTGGCCTCAATCATCACGGCCCGAGACGCAGCCCATGCGCTGGAGCTGGCCAATGACAGCGAGTTCGGCCTCACCGCCACTCTCTTCACGCGCAATGTCGAACTTGCCCGGCAGATGGCCGACGAACTTGAAACCGGTGGCGTGTTCATCAACGGTTATAGCGCCAGCGATCCGCGTGTCAGTTTTGGTGGCGTGAAGAAGAGTGGCTTTGGCCGTGAGCTCTCGCATTTCGGGGTGCGCGAATTCTGTAATGCACAAACGGTTTGGCTGGATCGACGCTAAGGACAGCGCAGTACTGCGAACTGGCTCAGTTTCCGACTGCGCAAAAACCTTGATACCGGAATAAAAAAACGGGCGCCTTATCGGCGCCCGTTTTTTGTTCAAAGGATTGATGACACAGGTGAGGTCAGTCCACCAGTGCCCTGCGTGTCGCCCTGCGCTGATATGTTTTTTTTCATTAAGTTGATTTGTGAATTATTTTATGTCATTTATACCCTCGCAAATCATCAGGACAGTCCACCTCACCAGACCGGACGGTAATCCCGTATCACCCCAACGCCCCATCCAAGGAGTCAACAATATGTACAAGACAGAACTTCTAGGTGCTCTGGCACTGTGCGCCGCAAGCTTGCTGGCACATGCCGACGACGACAGCCTGCGTATCGGTATCGAAGCCGCCTACCCGCCCTTCTCTTTCAAGACGCCAGAGGGCAACGTCAGTGGTTTCGACTACGACATTGGCAACGCGCTGTGCGAAGAGATGAAGGTCAAATGCGAGTGGGTCATCCAGGAATTCGACGGCATGATCCCGTCGCTGAAAGTGCGCAAGATCGATGCTGTGCTGTCGTCGATGTCGATCACTGAAGACCGTATGAAGTCGGTCGATTTCAGCAAAAAGTACTACCACACGCCGGGTAAGTTCGCGATGAAGACCGGTAGCGTGATCAACGACCCGCTGGTCGATCTCAAAGGTAAGAAACTGGGCGTGCAACGCTCTTCGACCTATGACCGTTTCGCCACCGAGCAGCTTGAGAAAGCCGGCGCCCTGGTGGTGCGCTACTCCTCGCAAAATGAAGCCTTCCTCGATTTGGCAGCGGGTCGCCTGGACGCCACGCTTGCAGACATCGTCAACACCGATGAGAGCTTTATCAAAACACCATTAGGTAAGGGTTTCGCACTGACAGGGCCGGACATCAATGACCCGAAATACTTCGGCAGAGGTGCCGGAATCGCGGTGCGTAAAGGCGACAGTGCGAACGTTGCACGTCTGAGTGCAGCGATTGACGCGATCCGCGCCAATGGCAAGTACCAGCAAGTGATGGGCAAGTACTTCGCCTTCGATATCTACGGCGAATAAGCCTTTATCCGAGACCCTGGCGCCGGCCCCTTGCGGGCGCCGCTTTTGGCTTGTCTTGCGCGCCTCCCGGCGCTCGCTTGAGGAATTTCATCATGCTTCACGGCTACGGATCGAGCATTCTCGATGGCGCCTGGCTGACCATTAATCTGGCCCTGACCTCCATGACCATGGCCATTTCCCTGGGACTGATCGGCGCAGCCTTTCGTTTGTCGCCATTCAAATGGCTGGCGGTGCTGGGCGAAGGTTACACAACCCTGATTCGCGGTATTCCTGACCTGGTGTTGATCCTGCTGATCTTCTACGGCGGCCAGGATCTGATGAACCGCATTGCCCTCGCACTCGGTTACACCCGGTACATCGACGTCAATCCCTTCATCGCCGGTGTCTGCACCATGGGCTTCATTTTCGGTGCCTATCTCTCGGAGACCTTTCGTGGCGCCTTCATGGCGATCCCTAAAGGTCAGGGCGAGGCTGGCGTGGCCTACGGCATGAGTGGCGCTCGGGTGTTCTGGCGGATTCTGGTGCCGCAGATGATTCGTTTCGCCATTCCCGGGTTCACCAACAACTGGTTGGTACTGACCAAATCCACCGCGCTGATCTCGGTGATCGGTTTGCAGGACATGATGTTCAAAGCCAAAAACGCAGCGGACGCCACCCATGAGCCGTTCACGTTTTTCCTCGCGGTTGCCGCGCTTTACCTGATGCTGACCAGCATGTCATTGCTGGTGCTGCGCTATCTGGAAAAACACTACTCGGTCGGCATCAAAGCCGCCGAACTGTGACTGGGAGCTCCCCCATGATTCTCGACTACAACCTGATCTGGGAAAACCTGCCGCTGTATTTCAACGGCGCCTTGGTGACCCTGAAAGTGTTGCTGATTTCCCTGGCCGTTGGCCTGGTGTTTGCGGTTCCGATAGCGCTGATGCGCGTTTCCCGATCACCGCTGATCAACTTCCCGGCCTGGCTCTACACCTACGTGATTCGCGGCACCCCGATGCTGGTGCAATTGTTCCTGATCTACTACGGGCTGGCGCAGTTCGAAGCGGTACGTCAAAGCGCGCTCTGGCCTTACCTGTCCAGCGCGACCTTTTGTGCCTGCCTGGCCTTCGCAATCAATACCAGCGCCTATAGCGCGGAACTCCTGGCCGGCAGCTTGAAGGCCACGGCCCACGGCGAAATCGAAGCCGCCAAGGCAGTGGGCATGTCGCGCCTGACCTTGTACCGCCGCATCCTCCTGCCGTCGGCCTTGCGCCGGGCGCTGCCGCAGTACAGCAACGAAGTGCTGATGATGCTGCAGACCACCAGCCTGGCGTCCATCGTCACGCTGGTGGATATCACCGGTGCCGCGCGAACCGTCAGTTCGCGCTTTTATCTGCCGTTCGAGGCATTCATCACTGCCGGCCTGATCTACCTGGCCCTGACCTTCATCCTGGTTCGCCTGTTCAAGCTGGCCGAGCGCCGCTGGCTGGCCTATCTGGCACCGCGCAAGCACTAAGGAGCGTTATGAAGCACATTCAATACCTTTTGCCGTGGAGTGCCTCGGGCACAGAACGAAAGTTGTCGCTGTTTCGTTTTGGCAGCGGGCCGCGCAAGGCCTACATCCAGGCTTCCCTGCATGCCGACGAACTGCCGGGGATGCGCGTTGCCGTCGAACTCAAGCGCCGTCTGCAAGAACTGGAAGATCAAGGCCTGTTGACCGGGGTGATCGAACTGGTGCCGATGGCCAATCCAATTGGTATCGCACAGATGTTCCAGGCCACCCATCAGGGGCGCTTTGAATTCTCCAGCGGGAAGAACTTCAATCGCGACTTCCCGGAACTCGCCGAGGCCGTGGTAAAGCAACTGGAAGGTCAACTGGGCGACGATGCCAATGCCAACATCGCACTGATCCGCCGCGCCATGGGCGATGCCCTCACCAACATGCCGGCACCGGCATCGGAACTCGATGGCTTGCGGCGCCTGTTGCTGCAGCATGCCTGTGATGCCGACGTGGTGCTGGACCTGCACTGCGACTTCGAGTCGATCATGCTGCTGTATGCCATGCCGCAAAACTGGCCACGCTTGCGCTCATTGGCCGCCCGCCTGGGCGCTGGCGTGGCCTTGCTGGCCGAGGCGGCGGGAGGCAACGCCTTCGATGAAGCCTGCGCAATCCCCTGGCTGCACCTGGCCGAGCGCTTTCCTGAAGCGAATATTCCGTTGGCGTGCGTGGCCACCACGATTGAATTGCGCGGCATGGCTGACACCGAGCGCGAGCAATGCGTCGACAGTGCCCAGGCCATTCTCGACTATCTCGCCGAGCAAGGCCTGATCAGCGGTGACTGGCCTGCAGCGCCTCCGAGCCGTTGTGAAGCGACACCGTTCGCCGGTGCGCAGTATGCCTATGCGCCGCACCCGGGGGTGGTGAGTTATCTGCAACCGTTGGGCGCCCACGTCAAGGTCGGCGATCCGCTCTTCGAAGTGCTTGAACCGCTGACCGATCAGCACAGCGTGGTGCACGCCAGCACCGACGGCATCCTGTATGCCCGTGAACGCCTGCGCTTTGCCCAGCCCGGTTTGTGGTTGGCCAAAGTGGCCGGTAACGCCCCTATTCGCCAAGGCCGTTTGCTCAGCGACTGATTC
Source organism: Pseudomonas sp. GV085 (assembly GCF_003050925.1). Taxonomy (GTDB): domain Bacteria; phylum Pseudomonadota; class Gammaproteobacteria; order Pseudomonadales; family Pseudomonadaceae; genus Aquipseudomonas. Next base: position 8,740 of record NZ_QAOV01000016.1, read on the forward strand.
CAGAGAGTTGAAACCATGTACAAACTTGAAATTCAGGATCTTCACAAAAGCTACGGCACCCACGAAGTGCTCAAGGGCGTGTCCCTGGAAGCGAAAGCCGGTGACGTCATCAGCATTATCGGCTCCAGCGGCTCCGGCAAAAGCACCTTCCTGCGTTGCATCAACCTGCTGGAGCAACCCAACGCCGGCAACATCGTGCTCAATGGCGAACAGCTCAAGCTTACGACCAATAAACTCGGCGGGCTCAAGGCTGCCGAACCCAGGCAGTTGCAGCGCATGCGTTCGCGCCTGTCGATGGTGTTTCAGCACTTCAATCTCTGGTCGCACATGAGTGCCCTTGAAAACGTCATGGAAGCTCCGGTGCATGTGCTTGGAATGAACAAGCGAGAAGCCCGGGAAAAAGCCGAACACTACCTGAACAAAGTCGGCGTGGCACACCGCATGGACGCCTGGCCGGCGCATATGTCCGGTGGCGAGCAGCAGCGCGTAGCAATTGCCCGTGCACTGGCCATGGAACCTGAAGTGATGCTGTTCGACGAACCGACCTCGGCTCTCGACCCCGAGCTGGTCGGCGAAGTACTTAAAGTCATGCAGGATCTCGCACTCGAAGGACGCACCATGGTGGTCGTGACCCACGAAATGGGCTTTGCCCGCGAGGTTTCCAATCAACTGGTGTTCCTGCACAAGGGGCGAGTCGAAGAGCGCGGCAATCCGCGTGAAGTGCTGGTCAATCCACAGTCCGAGCGTCTGCGGCAATTTCTGTCCGGGAGTTTGAAGTAAGACCGCCGCCCACCCATCCACTGCTCGGCGCTGCCCTGACAGGGTTGGCTTCGGATACACTCCAGCCAACCTTGTCAGGGCATCAGGCACAGCCCTTCTCTCACCTTCAGGAAATGTTGAGCTGGATATGCCAACCCCATCGAAAGACACCACTGTCTATGCCGCACCGGTCATGCGCAAACTGACGGAAATCGTTTCCGAACTGCCGCCGTCACTGCGCAAGGTGGCGGACTTTATCCTGCGTCACCCGCTCAAAGCCGCGACGCTGACCATCGAGGAGATGGCACACGAGACATTGACCTCTCCCGCCGCCGTCAACCGCCTGGCCAAAGCGCTGAACCTGGGTGGCTACACCGGCATGAAGGCCGAGCTGGTGGCGACTTTGCAGCAGATGGTGTCGCCGGTCGACAAGCTTCGTAATGAACTGGCGCATCGACCGGGTGGCGCATTTGGCCTGCATGAGCAAATCCAGAGCGCCACCAGCAACCTCGCCACGGCGGCGACCAACAACCATGAAGATGCCTTTGAAGCGTTCGTCACCCGCCTGACCGAGGCGCGTAAAATCTACATTCTCGGCTTTGGCAACAGCGTCTACTTCGCCGGTCTTGCCGCCTCGACCCTGATGCCCTTCTGTGCGGACGCCACCGCCATCAGCATGGAAGGCGGCAACGAAAACGCCGCTTACCGCCTGGCCGCAATCACCGATCAGGATGTATTGCTGGCGATCTCCTTGCCGCGCTATTCCCTCGACACCCTGCAACTCGCGCGTTTTGCCAATGAGCGCGGCGCCTCGGTGCTGGCAATCACCGACTCACCCGCCTCGCCTCTCACCAGCATTGCCGAACACGTGCTATTTGCCCCCGCCGACCATCCGGTCATGACCAGCTCCAACATCGCCGTGCTCGCCTTGATCGAAGGATTGGTGGCGGGTGTGATGGCCCGCAATAAAGAAGCCGTCAAGCTGGCGACAGAGTTGACCGAAAGCGTGATGTCTTACCTGCATATTCCTTCCAGCAGTAAATCGCCGAAAAAGTGATACTTCTTGGGGGGCGTCGCCCCCGCAGCACTGCGTACGCCTTGATGTCATGGTACCCGCACGACTACGCGCCTGGCGCCAACATGCTGAAATCGGGAAAAGGCGGGGTTAGAGCGAGCGTAAAAAGCCGGATCAGGCGCCGGCCACGGGGGGAGATTTGCAGCAATTGCTGCGGTGTGATGCTCATGTCTTGCATCGCTTCGAATGTAGATCGTCGTAAAGAAAAACGACTGGCCACCGACTTATCGACAGCGCATGGCTTAGCTTATAGAATCGCGCGCCGAAAAAAATAAAACTTTCTTGATTCGCAGGTAGCGCATGACACCCTCCGTTAGCGAAACAAAGAATCTGGACATCGAAGTATTGCGTGCCTATGCCATCGCTATTACTTTCGTTGCTCATCTCGGTCTTTTAAATCCGGATTGGTTTAAATGGACTACCTATTTCTGGCTGGGTGGAGGGGTAGATTTATTCTTCTGCATTTCCGGATTCCTTATAACGACATCATTGATAAAAGCTTTGAACCCGCAAGATCAGTTCCTGCGTTTTGCCGGATCTTTTTGGACAAGGCGGTTGTTTCGATTGTGGCCCGCAGCGATTTTCTGGTCGACCATAACGTTGGCAATTTCATTTACCTTTGACGTCTCCAGGACATTTGGCTCACAAGAGAACATGGTAAATTCCTGGACATTCGGCATGTTGAATATCCAGAATATATACATCTGGTACACTGAAAACTCAAACAGTGCAACTCCACTATGGCACTACTGGAGCTTGTCACTAGAAGAACAGTTCTATGTAATTCTCCCCATCATTCTGTTCTTCGTCCCTAATCGAAAATTATTGATCATCCCTTTTCTTGCCGTAGCAATTTACCATTCCACACAGATACGTCCGTGGGGTACATTGCTTTGGTTTATTCGAAGCGACGCATTGCTTTACGGCACCCTAATCGCGTTGGCCTGGCATTACTACCCACAGCGGATATCAAAAATTTTCTCTACCAACAATAAAAAAACATTACAACTTGCATTATTGATCTGCATTCCCCTACCCATCATCACAGCAAAAATCGGCTGGTCCCCCTACTACATGGGACTTGTCGCAATCACTTCAAGCCTGGTTGTGCTCCTGTGTTCGGAAAATCTAAACCTTACGGGCTCACATGGCCGCCTCCGAAAGATCGCCATTTACATCGGATCGCGCTCCTACTCCATTTATCTTGTTCACAACCCTATATTTGCAATTGTAAGAGAAATATGCCTTCAGTCAGGGTATACGGATCTCACACTTGAAACCGATAAAATATTTGCCGTCCTCATCGCGCTAGTACTAACTGGAGTGATAGCAGAGTTTTCCTACCAAGTTGTGGAAACTCCACTTAGAAATTACGGGTCGCTGCTTTCGAAAGCAAAATTCAAGCGGGTGATGTTGGCCAACTAATGCTATTGGAGTAGCCGTCCTGTTCAGCGAGGCTGATTCAACGCGACGCGGTATTTTTTCAAAGATCTCGAGTCGCTGACTGCCAAGGATGCCAGCCGAACACTCAAAAATAAAAAGGGGGCGGGACGGAGTGATCCCCCTGGCTCCCCATCTTCTTTTTCATACGTCTTGAAAGCTTCGAGAGTTTCTCTCTGGACTTTTCCAGGCAGGAAAGCGGCGACGTGACAGTGCTACGGCCTGAACTGGTGATGGTCAGCCACTTGTTTGTACGCCAGTCGGCAGAGTTGGCGGCAGCAGTGACTCACCGAATGCTGAAGACCTTGCTCGACAATCACTGGCATCCTTCAGGGGTCTTCGACCGTAAGCGCTCCATGAATCCCACATTTTAAAGGTAGGATTTATGGCTATCTTGGAGTTTGCGGTGTGTAGTTGGGCGGAAACTGGCGGGGTGAACGATCAACGTTAGCCGAACGGCATCTCCCGCCCCTCCCACTTATTTTTATTTGTTTCATAATTGACCTGCCAGCCTGCCGGTGAACGGCAAGCGGAGGACTTTGCATGCTCCAAACGACCGAGGTATCGCGCGTGAAGCGCTTCGCCGCAAACACGGCGGGTCGGGATTTCGCTGTCGGCGATATTCACGGACACTTCACCCGACTGCAATCTGCGCTAGACAAGGCCGGCTTCGAACCGTCGGAAGACCGACTGTTCAGCGTCGGAGACCTGATTGACCGAGGCCCTGAATCTCTGGACGTCGATGAATGGCTTTTATGCAAGCCCTGGTTTCATGCTGTGCGCGGCAATCATGAGCAGATGACCGTCGATTCGTACGCCGCTGGCTGCACCGGCGCTCAAAGCTACATGCACTTGATCAATGGTGGAGCCTGGTTCTACGGCCTCTCCAGCATTGAGCAGGACTGCTACGCGAACATTCTCCAGGCCTTGCCGCTGGTGATCGAGGTCGAGACGGCACAAGGCCTGATCGGCATCGTGCACGCCGATGTACCTCGGGGCAGCTGGGGAGAAATGATCTGTGCACTATCCGGATCGGAATTCGAAGCGGATCACGTAGCCGCAATGCTCCTGTGGTCGCGCAAGCGGATCACTGAAGAAGACCCATCAGGCGTGGAGGGTATTCGGGCAGTGATCGTGGGCCACACGCGTCTGAGTCAGCCTGCCGTACTCGGGAACGTGTATCACATCGACACTGGCGGCTGGATGGATGGTCACTTCACGCTGCTGGATCTCGCCACCCTGCAATGCATCCCACCCATCAACCCAAAGCTCAGACACGACCGGGGTTAACCACCTTCTGCCGTCACGAACGGCATGGAACATCACAGTCGATGACCTGATCGGTGGTGAGATCATCATCTTTCAAGGCGAATTCAGCGAAGACTTCATGGCCGATCCAGCGTCCCCCTGGTTGTGCCGCTGCGAGGCCGAACCTGCCTGGATACGCAGCGTTCAGTCCAGCGCCGGGGCATCAGCTGGGCTACAACGAGTTGAAGACGCTGGAAGTGCATGAGCTGATCATGGCCTTGGCCGGCCATGGACAAGCCGGCACCGATTTCGAGCAAGCCCTGGAAGTTGAGCGACTGGCGACGGCGATTCGATTGGCGGCACGGGAACAGCGCTGGGTCAACATCAGCGAGGTTTGATCGCGGATAACGCCGCCAATCGGCGGCAATGACGCTATTGCCCTCGGACATACTGTCGATGAGGTTGCCGGCGCGTTCAAACCGGGCCTCAAGCAGGTGATGAAAGAACAGGCATCAACAACCAGCAGGACATTCACCAACGGCTGCTGATCTACCTGATCAATTCAGACTTCGATACAGCGGCGTGGATGCTTAAGAATCTCATGGCACCTTACGAGACCAGCGAAAAGGTCTCGCGAGCATTTAAGGATAAGCGCTTGGCGCAGTTAAAGCGCGATCCCGGAAAGCTACCGAGCGATACTCGGTGATTGTTTTGTCCAGAGGAGGTTTATGGCATCTGTTTCAAGCCTCAGGCTGTTACCGACCCTGAGCCAGAACAGTACGTCGTTAGGTGTCAATACGCTGAAAAAGATCCAGTGCCCCGAGCCGTCAGCCTTTTCCTCTACTTCTGCAACGTACAACGCGACCTCGCTTTCGCTAAGTTCCAAGGCATCGGAGATTTCTCGCTGTGTCGGCTTTCTTACGCTGCTCATAGTGAAATCCATTTCTTGAACAAAGTGCTGAAAGCATAGCTGAACACCGGAACCTGGAATCTCCACCTGTCGCATCCGGCGCGTGCAGGGTTCACCCCGCCAGTCACCTCAGGGGAGAGTGTGTGTAACGCAACTGGCGAGGCGAACGATTGAACGTTAGCTGAACGTCTCAGCTTGTCGCCTGCACCTTGTCTGAATGGGTGCCCACCCTGACCAGTTGCTGGCCATTCAGTAATCCGTCTGAAACACACCAGGCCGGGCGAGCGATCATGACTTTACCCAGCGCAGCGCCAAGTGTCTCGAACACAACCCTGAACAAAATTAACATTGAGCCAGCCGGTGAACGGTGGGCCAGGAATCGCCATGTCCGATTTTCAAATGGGTCGCTTGATAAGGCGTTTTGAAACCGCCACTATTCCTTAAAATATATCAGTCAACTTCTTTAAATATATAAACCGGCATCAAACCATCGAAGACGATCAACACTCTCACCCTACCGCGTCAATATACCCATTATCACATTACACCTCATTGAACAGTAATTATTGGGTGCACTCCAAGACGCACACTTCCCACGAATAACGCAACGCCTTAATAACACCCAACCCAACACCAACAAGCATCACTGACTTCTTATAACATTCGTTGACACCGGGACGCAGGCACCCTAGATTAGTGGCACTCTGCCAACATCCAGACTACGCATCAACTTTGTCAAGTTAATGGAATGCTGAGTTCCTGAGCTATTTCATTCCTGGTACAACGCATGAAATATGTAGACGACATTACGAAACTTTTTACACGTTTTGGCGCCAATGCGGAAAGCTACCAGGAAATACAACCGAACTATAAAGACTTCAAAGACGACCCGGTTACACCTGCACTGGCTGAGCCAGAGCCGTCAGTGGCATTGCCTCCCCCAACACCAACGCCCCCCGTGTTTCTACTGGACGAGCCACAGCCTGCTTTATTGATTGGCGCGCCGGTCGAGCCCGTGAAGAATGCTGCCCTCTCGCTACCTTCGCCAAAATCCTCTTCCCTGACCGAGCCACCTGCGAGTTCTACTACGGGTGACCGTCAGCGATTGAGCGACCTGTTGCGTGAACTCAAACAGGTTCGTCGAGACGGTCTGCCAGAAACGACTGGCAAGCGAACCAGGGCGAAGGTCATCGCTATCGTTTCGGCGAATGGTGGGGTGGGTAAAAGCACCGTCGCCGCTGGCCTCGCAAAAACACTTCGGCGCCCTGGCGGACGAACCATCGCAATTGATCTGGACCCTCAGAACGCGCTGTCCAGCCACTTGGGTATCACCAGGCAGGTTCCCGGGCTGCTCCAGCTCAAAGAGCAGGACGCAGACTGGGGCGCCCATCGCCTGCCGGGCTTTGGCGACAGCGAGTGCCTGCCCTTCGGCACTGGCGAGGTGAACGATCGCCGATTGCTCAAGCAATTGATGCTTGAAGACTCTGACTGGTTGAATCAGCACCTTGCGTCAATGGACCTCAGCGAAAACGATACCGTGATCCTGGACACGCCTTCAGGTGCGACCGTCTATTCGCAACAGGCACTCGATGCAGCCGATCTGGTGCTGGTGATGACAGTGGCCGACGCGGCCTCCTACCTGGCACTGGACACCATGACCCAGTGGCTGGAAACCAGCCGACGACGCGCACAGCAACAACGGTATGTGCTCAATCAACGGGATGACTCGCGTTCGTTCTGCAGGGACATGGGCGTGCTGTTTCGGCGGCGGCTCGGTGCCAACCTGATCGGGACGGTTCGCCTCGACCACCAGTTCAACGAGTCGCTGGCCTATGGTCGGGACCTGTTGCAGTACGCACCTGAGAGCATTGGCTGTCAGGACATTCTTTCGTTGTCAGGCGCGGTCCATGCCCTGCTTTGGGCGGATGCTTCAAGTCAGCAGGACACGCCATGACCGCCCGGCTCAATCAGCTGCCTGCAAAGACATGGTGGTTGCAGCAGCTACTGGATTCTTTCCAGGCTCGCGTCAGTCGCTGGCCCCTGCGTTGGCGCCAAGGCCTGAAGATCTCGGCCGGGCTGATCGCTGCATTGTTGGTGCTGGGTATCCTCACTGCGCCGCTGAACCTGTATTCCCAGGCCGCGTTTGCCGCCGTCTGTTTTGCCGCCAGCCTGATCATTCGCAAGCAAGCCGGGCGTCTGGCGATCCTGACCCTGATCACCCTCTCGCTGATCGCTTCGCTGCGCTACATGTACTGGCGCCTGACCGACACCCTGGGCTTCGACAACTGGCAGGATGCCGTATTTGGCTACGGGCTGGTGCTGGCCGAACTGTATGCCTTGCTCGTCCTCATCTTCGGCTATGTACAGACCGCCTGGCCGCTGCACCGCACACCGCAGTTTCTGCAACAACCGCCCGCGCAATGGCCGACGGTAGATGTCTTCATCCCCACCTACAACGAAGCGTTGGGCATCGTCAAACTGGTAGTGCTTGCGGCTCAGGCCATCGACTGGCCCGAGGGCAAACTGCGGGTGCACATGCTCGATGACGGACGCCGGGAGGAATTCAAGGTTTTCTGTGAGCAGATTGGTGTCAACTACATCACCCGCGACAACAATCAACATGCCAAGGCCGGCAACCTCAACGAGGCACTCAAGGTCACCGATGGCGAATTCATCGCCATATTCGACGCCGACCACGTGCCCACCCGCTCCTTCCTGCAGATCACCATGGGCTGGTTCTTAAAGGACCCGAACCTGGCGTTGCTGCAAACGCCGCACTTTTTCTATTCACCGGATCCGTTCGAAAAGAACCTCGATACCTTTCGCTCGGTACCCAACGAAGGTGAACTGTTCTACGGCCTGGTGCAGGACGGCAACGACCTGTGGAACGCGGCATTCTTCTGTGGCTCCTGCGCGGTCATCCGGCGCACTCACTTGCTGGAAGTCGGCGGCATCGCCACCGAAACCGTGACGGAGGATGCGCACACGGCGCTCAAGCTCAATCGCCGTGGTTTCAACACCGCCTACCTCGCCATTCCACAAGCGGCGGGCCTGGCCACCGAAAGCCTTTCCCGACACATCAGCCAGCGCATACGCTGGGCACGGGGCATGGCGCAGATTTTTCGCACCGACAATCCGCTGTTTGGCAAAGGTCTGAACCTGGGGCAGCGCATCTGCTATCTCAACGCCATGATGCACTTTTTCTACAGCCTGCCTCGCCTGGTGTTCTTGACCGCACCCCTGGCCTACCTGATGTTCGACGCGCAGATTTTCCATGCCTCGGCACTGATGGTCACGGTCTATGTGCTGCCGCATATTTTCCATTCCAGCCTGACCAACTCCGCCATCCAGGGGCGCTTCCGCCACTCCTTCTGGAACGAAGTGTATGAGTCGGTGTTGGCCTGGTACATCATGCGACCGGTACTGTTGGCCCTGATCAGCCCTTCGCTGGGCAAGTTCAACGTGACCGACAAGGGCGGCACCATCGAAAAGGACTATTTCGACTGGAAGCTCGCGCGGCCTTACATCGTCCTGCTGACCTTGAACATGATCGGTCTGGTGATTGGCGTGGTGAAACTGATCGGGAGTGATTCGGCCCAGGTCACGACCCTGCTGATCAACCTGGCCTGGACGGTGTACAACATCATCATCGTCAGCACCGCCGTGGCGGTGGCCACCGAGTCCTCTCAGGTGCGTACCGAACCCAGGGTGCCCGCAGATCTGCCTGTGCGCGTCTATCGCGAAGACGGCACCTCGTTCGATTGCAAAACCCAGGACTTCTCACAAAACGGCGTGGGCCTGGCACTGCCACCGCAGGTTCAGCTCAGCGTCGATGAGAAAGTGCGGCTGTGCATTCTGCGCACACCGCCCTCAAGCCTCTTTCCCGCAACAACGATCTTCAGCAACGACAACGTGACGGGCGTGCAATTCGAGGCTTTGACCCTGCGCCAGCAAAGTGAACTGGTGCGACTGACCTTTTCACGGGCCGACACCTGGGCCAACACCTGGGGTAACGGCCGCCTCGACGCGCCCATGTCGGCGTTGCGCGAGGTCAGCAGCATTGGCTTGCGCGCCATCCTGCGCTTGTTCGTTGCAACCCTTAAGGACAGCCACGCGCTACTGCGCAAACGCCCGGTCGCTCCATCACCTATCGACTCCACCGCGGACACGCAACGATCTTGAAGCCTTCCACTCGCCGGACCTTTCTTCCTCGTCGCTCACTCATGCTGATCGCCTGCTCGCTAGCGGGCTGGAGCGGCTTTGCCTTGAGTGCTGCCGCCCCAATCAGCGCCACGGACACGGCGCTGATGCCAGTCGCATCGCTGCCGGGGACCGATGCCCCGGGCAACAGCTATACCCGCACCCTCAAGGAGCTGGGCAAAAGCTATTCGATGACCCTTAAAGGCGTGGAGGCTACCGACAGTGTGAATTTCGATGTGCGCGCCGATGAAGTCGTCACGGCTGCGCAAGTCACGCTGCAGTACAGCTACTCACCGGCGCTGCTGGCCGATCTTTCGCAAATCAACGTGCTGATCAACGATCAAGTGGCCGCCAGCCTGCCCCTCCCGAAGGAAGAGGCCGGTAAAGTGCAGACCCGGACCGTGCAGATTCCACCGCAGACCATCACCGAATTCAACCGGCTCAGCCTGCAGTTCATCGGTCACTACACGATGCAATGTGAAGACCCTTTGCACTCCAGCCTGTGGGCCAGGATCGGCAACGAGAGCCAGCTGAGCCTCCAGGTGTCCTCGATTAAACAGCCCAACGACCTGTCCGCTCTGCCGCAGCCTCTGTTCGATCGTCGAGACGCCTCGCCCCTGAAGCTACCCTTCGTGTTCGCCGCGCGCCCAAGCAATCCTGCGCTTGAGGCCGCCGGCATCCTGTCTTCCTGGTTCGGCGCACTGGCCAGCTACCGCGGCGCAACCTTCCCAGCCAGCCTCAGCAGCCTGCCGGCCAAAGGCAACGCGGTGGTGTTTATCAGCGCCAGCGAGTCAACGACCTTGAGTGGTTTGCCGATCAAAGAGGCCACCGGGCCGACATTGACCCTCGTGAGCAATCCCAATGATGCTCAGGGCAAACTGTTGATCGTCTCCGGGCGCGACGGCGCCGATCTCAAAGTCGCCGCGACCGCGTTGGCCCTCGGTGGCTCGGCCTTTTCCGGGCAGAGCGTGGTGATCGACCGGATCGACTCGCTCAAGCCACGCCAACCGTACGACGCGCCCAACTGGCTACCCTCCGATCGCCCGGTTCGTCTGGGTGAACTGGCCAAACCCGCAGAACTCAATGTGTCGGGTTATAACCCGGGACAAATGACCGTTGCCCTGCGCTTGCCACCCGACCTGTTCAACTGGCGTGAGCCCGGTGCACAACTTGACCTGAAGTACCGCTATACGCCGCAACCGGTCTCCACCAACTCTTCGTTGCTGATCAGTTTCAACGACACTTTCATCAAGTCGATCGACCTGCCTTCGATCGAGAAACTCGGCAACAGCGACAGCCTGCTGTCGATGCTCAAAACCGACGACAGCCTGGCCCGCACGTCGCGCATGCTGTTGCCGCTCAATTCAGTCGCGCTGCAATCGCGCCTGCAATTTCGTTTCATGTATGACTACATCAAACAGGGCGAATGCCGCGACATCATCATCGACAACATGCGCGGTGTGATCGACCCGGACTCGACCCTGGACCTCAGCCAATACGAACATTTCATGGCGATGCCCAACCTCGGGGTGTTCAAGGACAGTGGCTTCCCGTTCACCCGCATGGCCGACCTGTCTGAAACATCGGTGATCCTGCCCAACGAGCCAGGCCCGGCCGATCTGAGCGCCTATCTGACCCTGTTGGGCCGCTTCGGCGACTCCACCGGTTATCCGGCCACCGGCGTGAAGGTGGTCCACGCCGACCAGGTGGCCGAGCAAAGCGACCGGGATTTGCTGGTGCTCGCCTCGGGCAACAATCAGCCGCTGCTGGATCAATGGCAGCACCTTTTGCCGGCCAGGGGCGAAGACGCTGCGCAGTACTTTGAACTGTCTGACCTGCCCTTGCGTCTGCGCAACTGGATCAGCCCGGATACGCAAACCAATCGGCGTGAAGCGCGCAGCAGCTTCAGGTTCAGCGCCGAGGGCGGCAGTGCTTATCTGACCGGATTCGAATCGCCGCTCAAGAGTGGGCGCAGCGTGGTGTTTATCGCCGGCACAAGGCCCGACGGCCTGGCCGACGTGACCAGTGCCTTGCTCAGCAGCGAGGAAAATGCCCGGCAATTGCAAGGCAGTCTGGTCGTGGTCAAGGGCAAGCAGGTCGAATCGCTGGTCGCCGAGCAGGATTACTACGTCGGGCGCCTGGGTCCGTTGCGCTATCTGCAGTGGTACCTCTCGCAGAACGTCATGGCGCTCATGCTGTTCACGCTTCTCGGGGTCCTGCTGCTTGCGTCCATGGCCTACCTGGCCCTGCGCTTACGGGCCAAACGTCGTCTTGGCCAATGAGCCGCGCGGGCCAGTGTCGTTCATGCCTGTGCCGTCCATGAGCAGCCGGGGTACTTCACGTCGCCAGGGCCTGCGCGGTAACGCGCGCAGGTTGAGCGCTATGCTTGCGCTCGCCCTGCTGGCGCCGGCGATGGCGGCCGCACAATCCTGCGAGCCGCCGACCTGGCCCCTGTGGCAAACCTATGCAACACGCTTCGTCCAGGCCGACGGCCGGGTTCTGGAATCGAGCCTTGAGAACAATCACAGCACCTCTGAAGGGCAGTCCTACGGCATGTTCTTCGCACTGATCGGCAACGATCAGCCACGCTTTGACAAACTCTGGCGCTGGACCTCGGCCAACCTCGCCGGCTCCGCCACCGCCACACGCCTGCCGGGCTGGTTATGGGGGCAAGGCAAGGACGGTCAGTGGCGCCTGCAAGACGTCAATTCGGCCGCCGACGCCGACCTGTGGATCGCCTACGCCCTGCTCGAAGCCGCACGCCTGTGGCATCGGCCGGACTATCACCGGGACGCCCTGCAACTGATGGCGACGATCGAGGCGCAATTGGTCGTCAATTTGCCAGGGCTGGGCCCAATGGTTTTGCCTGGACCACAGGGCTTCGTCCAGCCGGACGCGCTCTGGCGCCTGAACCCCAGCTACCTGCCACTGCCGCTGTTACGGCGGCTGGCCAAGGAAGCACCCTCCGGGCCCTGGCAAGCGATTGCCGATAACACCGCGACGATGATTGCCCAATCCAGCCGCCACGGTTTCATCGCGGACTGGGTCGGTTATCAAGGCACTTCAGCACAATCGGGCGTCTTCGTGAGCGACCCGGTCAACGGCGACACGGGCAGCTACGACGCCATTCGCGTGTACCTCTGGCTGGGCATGAGTGATACCTCCGAACCGCTGGCAGCGCTGCTGCTCAAACGGCTGGACGGTATGGCCCGCAGCACTGTCGCGACGGGTTCCCCCCCGGAAACAGTCCAGGTTATGCACGGCAGTGTCCAGGGTCAGAGCCCTTTCGGCTTCCGGGCTGCACTGATTCCCTACCTTCAGGCCAAGGGGCAACCCAGGTTGGCCGATCAGCAACGAGACCGCGTGGAAGTCGCCTTGCGCGAAGCGCTGTCCAGGCCTGATACCGACGTTGGTCCGCCGCGTTACTACAACTTCATGCTCAGCCTGTTCGCGCTCGGCTGGGCAGATAAACATTATCGATTCCGGGAAGACGGAACGCTGAAACTCTCCTGGGAGACCGCATGCACGCGCACCACCGCACGCTAGCCATCGCCGTCATGAGCGCATGGACGGCCGCTGCTGCCCACGCTCAAAGTCCGACGCCACAGACATTGCTCGTCGAGCAAGGGCAGTACTGGCAGTTGCACAAAAACCCTCAACGCGCGGCGGAAGTCTGGCTGAAAGTCCTGTTGCTGGACCCGGCCCAGGTTGACGCACTCTATGGCCTGGGCTTGATCGGCGTGCAACAGGACAAGCCACAACAGGCGCAGCAATACCTCGCCCGCTTGCAGGCCATCCAGCCTTTGCCGCGGCAGGCACTGCAATTGGCGCAGGACATCGCCCTGGCACAACCGCAGAACCAGCAGCGCCTGGAAGAGGCTAGACGCCTCGTCGATGCCGGTGAGCGCGACAAGGCGACCGTGGTGTTTCGCTCGCTGTTCGATGGCCGTCCACCTCAAGGTACGATCGGCCGTGAGTATTACAACAACCTTGCCTTCAATCAGGCGGACTGGGCTGAAGCACGCGGTGGATTTCAGCGCCTGCAACGTGAGATGCCCAACGACTCGATCGTCGCGCTGTTTTACGCCAAGCATCTGGTACGCCATGAAGACAGCCGTGCCGAGGGCATCCGCGCCCTGGCCGCGCTAACCCAACGTACCGACATTGCCGGTGATGCCGACGAAAGCTGGCGCCTGGCGCTGACCTGGATCGGTCCGCCCGATCCAGCACAAGTACCGTTGTTCGAGGCGTACCTCAAGACGCATCCGGATGACGTGGAAATCCGGGCACAGATGAACAAGGGCAAACAACAGGCAGCGACGACGGCTAGCAAGGAATGGCAACCGCCCGCCGAAGTCGCGCGCGGCCTGAAGGCGCTCAAGGAAGGCGATCAGGCCACCGCCGAACAGGCTTTTCAAGCGCGCTTGAAAACCCGGCCCGACGATGCCGATGCGCTGGGTGGCCTTGGGGTGGTTCGCCAGCAGCAACACCGACTGGCCGAAGCGGAAAAGCTCCTGGCTCAGGCCACGCGACAACAGGGCGGCAGCCACTGGCAAGTTGCGCTGAACGAAGTGCACTACTGGTCTGCGTTGCAGCAGGCCCGCGACGCCCAGGCCAAAGGCCAGACAGCCCAGGCACAGGACTTGGTCAACCAGGCCCTGCGGCTCAACCCAAACGGGGTGGACGCTCGCCTCGCCCTGGCGGACATTCAGGCCAGCGCGGGCCAGTTCGATGACGCCCAGCGCAACTATCGCCAGGTGCTGAGCCTGCGCCGCGACGACCCTCAAGCACAGGAAGGGCTGGTCAACGTGCTGCTCAAGAGCGGCAGGAACGATGAAGCCCTGCAACTGATCAACAACCTGCCCGCCACCGGACAGGCAAAGATCGGCCAGTCCGCACGCCTGCAAGCTTTGCGCGCGACGCAACTGGCCGCCCTCGCCGAACAACGCAACGACCTGCCCGCTGCGCGTAACGCCTTGCAAGACGCGCTGCGCGTTGAGCCGGACAACATCTGGACGCGTTTCGCCCTGGCCCGCCTGAATCTGGCGATGGGCGAACCCCAGAAGGCTCGGGACCTGATCGATGCCATGCTCCAGGCCCACCCCGACAATGCCGATGCGCTTTACGTCAGCGCCTTGCTGTCGGTCCAGATGGGTGAGTGGAAAGCCGCCCAGACAACCTTGGGACGCTTGCGCCCCAACCAGCGCACCCCGGACATGCAAGCGCTGGCCGCTGACGTCAGCTTCAACCTGCAACTTCGCCAGGTGATCGAGTTGGGCAAGCGCGGACAGCGCCAGGAAGCCCTGACCTTGCTCGAGCGCATTCAGCCGACGGCCAACGACAGTCCAGACCGCACGGCCAGCCTGGCCTCGGCCTACGTCGACATCGGCGAGCCGGGCCGTGCGCTGGCCCTCATGCGCGGACGGTTGCAACAGACCACGGCGCCCTCGGCGGACTTCATCCTGCAATACGCCGCTGTCCTGCTTAAAACCGGAGAAGACACGCAGGTCAACCAGATTCTGCGCGACCTTCAGAACAAGCCCTTGAACGCGCCGGCCCGCAAGCGATTCGACGACCTGCTCTATCTCTATCGCATCCGCCAGGCGGACCAGCTGCGTGAGCGCGGCGATCTGGCCAACGCCTATGACACGCTGGCGCCCGCACTGGCGCAACGTCCCGGTGACAGCGCGGCCGTCGCGGCCCTGGCGCGGATGTACTCGGCAAACGGCGATACGGCAAAAGCCCTCGAACTCTACAAACCGCTGTTACAGCGCCAGCCAAACGACCCGCAACTACTGCTGGGTGCTGCCGACGCGGCGGTGCTGGCACATGACGCGGCCTTTGCCGAACAGGCACTGCAACAGCTGCTCAAGACCGAATCCGGTAACCCTCAAACGCTGACCGAGGCCGCACGTCTCTACCAGAACATGGGCAAGACCGGCACGGCGACTGATCTGCTGCGCAAAGCCGTGGCCATCGAACAGAGCGAGAAACACAGAAGCCAGGGCGGCCAACTGGCCGGCTCGACGGTGGCGCCCAACCCTTTTGCCGGGGTATCGGGCTCACGTAACGAAGTCAGTCGCGACACCTTGCTGGCAGCCATCCCGCCACCGGTTCAGGAGATGCCGGGCAGCGCCCCTTTTGCCATCGATGCCCCGCCTAGGCCGCAGCAGGCGAGCAATCCATTCGAGTCGCAGTTGCCCCGCGCAGCACTGGTGAGCGAGGACATCAGCCCCGCGCAACTGGCGCTCAATAAAATCCTTCAGGAGCGCAGCGCCTACGTCACCCAGGGCGTGAGCATTCGCAGCAACAACAGTGAGTCGGGGCTGAGCAAACTCACCGATATTGAAACACCGCTGGAAATCAATATCCCGCTGGATGAGAGCCGCGTCGCCCTGCGCGTGACGCCGGTCTCGCTGAACGCCGGCAGTGCCAACAGCGAGGCGCTGTCGCGTTTCGGCAACGGTGCGCAGAGCGGCAGCGTTGGGTCGCAGAAAGCCGAGGGCGTCGGCCTTTCCGTCGCCATTCAACGGCCCGCGGATGGGCTCAAAGCCGATCTCGGCACTACCCCGCTCGGCTTCAAATACACCACCGCCACGGGCGGCATCAGCGTTGATCGCCCCATCAGCGACACCTCTAATGTCCGCTACGGCGTGAGCGTTTCCCGGCGTCCGGTGACTGACAGCCTCACCTCGTTTGCCGGCACCACGGACAAACGCAGCGGGCAGTCCTGGGGCGGTGTGACCGCCAACGGCGGACGCGGTCAACTGAGCTTTGACGACAGCGAAGTCGGCGCCTATGGCTACGCCTCCTGGCACCAGCTATTGGGTAACCATGTCGAGTCCAACAGCCGCAGTGAACTGGGCAGCGGTGTGTACTGGTACCTGCAAAATGCAACGGACAGCAAACTGACCGTCGGTTTGAGCATGACCGGCATCAGCTACGCCAACAACCAGGACTATTTCACCTACGGCCACGGCGGCTATTTCAGCCCGCAGACGTTCTTCGCCCTGGGCATTCCGGTGACCTGGGCACAACGCACCGGGCGTTTGACGTATCAAGTCAAGGGCTCGGTCGGCGTGCAGCATTTCGAGCAGGACAGCGTCGACTATTTCCCGACCGACAAAGCCCAGCAGGCGGCCTCGGGCCTGCGCTACGAAGGGCAAAACAAAACCGGGATCGGCTACAGCGTCGCCGCGGCGGCTGAATACAAGGTCGCTGCGAACTTCCTGCTGGGCGCCAATCTGGGCCTGGACAACGCCCGCGACTACCAACAAATCAGCGGAGCCCTGTCCTTGCGCTACCAGTTCGAGGAGATCAGCGGCCCCATGAGCCTGCCGGTCAGCCCGTACACCTCGCCTTATTCCAACTGATCATTCTGGAGCTTTCGATGCCCACTTCTGCCCTTGCCGGTCTGACTCTCCTTGTCCTTGGGGAGAGCCATATGAGCCTCGCGGACCATTTGCTGGAGCCGCTGCACGACAACCTGACTCGCCAAGGCGCCCAGGTCCACTCCATCGGTGCCTGCGGCGCCAGCGCCGGTGACTGGCTGATCAGCAAGAAGGTCGACTGCGGCGCCGAGCGCAAAGGCAACGACAAGATCATGATCAAGGGGCGCGAGGCAACCACCACACCGATCCAGGACCTGATCGCCGCCGACAAGCCCGACCTGGTGGTACTGGTCATCGGCGACACCATGGCGTCCTATGACAAACCGGTGTTTCCGAAGGCCTGGGCATGGCAAAGCGTCACCGGCCTGGCCAAGGCCATTGCCGCTACCGGAACCCGCTGCGCCTGGGTGGGTCCAGCCTGGGGCAAAGCCGGTGGCATGTACCAGAAGAATGATGCCCGCACCCAATTGATGTCGCAGTTTCTGGCCGCGAACGTGGCGCCTTGCACCTACATCGATTCGCTGACGTTCTCCAAACCCGGGCAGTGGATCACCACCGATGGGCAGCACTTCACCGTCGCCGGTTATCAATCCTGGGGCAATGCGATTGGTGGCGCGTTGGCCAAACTGCCTGCCGACACTGTCAGCAGCACGGGAGCCGGTAAATGACCCGGTCCACCTGTGGCTGGGCGCTGTTCGCGCCCTTGATGCTGAGCCTGCACGCCCAGGCCGCCGACATTGCCCTGTACCCGACGGGCCCGGATCAGGACTCGGCCTTCCTGCGCTTTATCAACGCCGCCGACCAACCGCTGCAGCTGCTGGCCGAAGGTTCGCGCGCAAGCCTCAAACTGGAAGGCTCGATTGCCGTGTCCGACTACCTGCCCGTGCCCGCCAATCAGCCGATCAAGGGCACCCTGGAACGCAACGGCAAAAGCCAGCCGCTGGACATCCAGGTGGCGGCAGGCGAATTCGCCAGTGTGATCGCCTTGTCAGACAGCGCTCAAGGTATCCGCCAGGTCGTCATCCGCGAGCAACCCGACGACTTCAATAGCCTGAGAGCCTCGCTGGCGTTTATCAGCGCCGATCCAGCGTGCACCCAGGCCGGTTTGCGCGCTGCGGGGAAGAACGCCGACCTGTTCAAGGCGGTGGCCGACGGCAGCGTGCAACGCCGAGCGATCAACCCGGTCAACCTGTCGGTGCAATTGGTCTGCGCCCAAACCAACGTCGGTGCCCCGCTGGACCTGGGCCAGCTCAAGGCTGGCGAGCGCTATAGCGTTGTGCTGCTGCCTGGCGCAAATGGCCCTCACCTGTTGCTCGCGACTGACGTCCTGGCCCACTGATCGGATCGCGCCACCACCATGGTTTTTGCCTCTCTCGAGTTTCTGACGTTGTTCCTGTCGCTGTTCCTGGCGGCCTATGCCGTGTGCCCGGCCGCCTGGCGCAACGTCACGTTACTGATCGGCAGCTGGCTGTTCTATGGCTGGTTGAGCCCACGGTTCCTCGCGGTGCATGTGGTGCTGACGATCACGGCGTGGGTCGGCGGCTTGCTGATTGACGCCTTGCGCGAAGATGGCAAGGGCCGCGTGCGGCTACTCGCGACGCTGATCGTGCTCAACACGGCGGTGCTGTGCTGGTACAAGTACGCCAACATCGTTGCGGGCACCTTGATCGATACCTTCACCGGGTACGGCGCCATGCCCCCGGACTGGCAGCGGGTCATCATGCCGGCGGGGCTGTCGTTTATCGTCTTGCAGGCGATTTCCTATCTGGTGGATGTGCATCGCCGTACCGTGCCGGTTGAACGCAGCTTCACTCACTACGCCACCTATATTTCGATGTTCGGCCATTCGGTCGCCGGCCCCATCATCCGCTATGACTGGGTTCGGCGTGAGCTGAATCGACGTTACTTCAACCTGCAGAATTTCTCGCTGGGCGCACGCCGGTTCATGGTCGGGATGTGCATGAAGGTCCTTGTGGCCGACACCCTGTCGCCGGTAGTCGACGTGGCGTTCAGTGTGCCGAACCCCAGCTTCTCCGACGCCTGGATCGGCTGCCTTGCCTATTCCTTGCAACTGTTCTTCGACTTCGCCGGCTACAGTGCCATGGCCATCGGGCTGGGGCTGATGCTGGGATTTCACTTTCCCGAGAACTTCGATCGTCCGTATCTGGCCAACAGCATCCAGGACTTCTGGCGCCGCTGGCATCTGTCGCTGTCCAGCTGGTTACGCGACTATCTGTATATTTCGCTGGGCGGCAATCGCAACGGCACCTGGAAAACCTACCGCAACCTGTTTCTGATCATGGCCATCGCCGGCCTCTGGCACGGTGGCGATAGCTGGAATTATCTGCTGTGGGGCAGCGCCCATGGCATTGCGTTGTGTGTGAATCGTGCCTGGAACAGCTCTTCCCTGCCCCCGGTGCCGCCGGTGCTTTCCCATGGCCTGACACTGCTGTTCGTGTGCCTGGCCTGGACACTGTTCCGCGCCCCCGACTTTCATAGCGCGCTGAGCCTGTATGCCGGACAGTTCGGTCTGCAGGGCATCGCCCTCGGTGACGAACTGTCCACGACCCTGCGCCCGGTGCACGGCCTTGCGGGTTTGCTGGGAGTGTTCGGTGTCGTCGCACCGCTGCTGCGCCCTTACTGTGAGAAACAACTGGGCGGCCTTTCGCTCTACACCGCCGCCCTTTGGCCCATCGCCGGTTTCATGCTGTCGTTCGCACTGATCGCCAGTCGCGAAACCGTACCCTTCCTGTATTTCCAATTCTGATGACGAGCTTAAAGCACACCCCGCCCCCCACTCAGCCAGATGATCTGGCGACACGCAGCAGTCGGTTGGCCGGCGTGGCGCTGCTGATATTCCTGGTCGTCGGCCTGCTGTCCTCTGGCCGCCTGATCGTTTCAGGGCAGATCTCGCTGCTACCCGATAAAGTGCTGGCCACGCAGATTCTCGATGGCGATATCACCCATCGGATCGCCAAGGAACTGTCCAACGCTTACCTCCCCACGACCTTCGCCGAGCTGGAGCGCGGTGTCAGTTGGCTGCTCCTGCGCGACACGGGTCCGAGGGTTCGCTCGGGCTGTCCTGACTGGTTGTTTTTGGCCGATGAACTCAAGGTCAATCATCAGGCACAGCGCAATGCCGATGCCAAAGTCCAGGCAGTGATTGATCTGAAGCAGCAGCTCTCCCAGCGTGACATCAGCCTGCTGGTGGTCATCGTTCCAGACAAGAGCCGCATCGCTGCCGGGCAGCGTTGCGCACTGCACCGCCCGGCCGCTTTCGAAGGGCGCATCCTGGCCTGGACCTCGAAGCTGGATGCGGGGGGCGTGTCGAATCTGGACCTCACCGGTGCGCTGATGCCACTGGGGGCCAGTGCCTGGTTGCGCACCGATACGCACTGGAGTGAATCCGGTGCGAAGGCGGCGGCCGAGGCCATTGCGCAGCGCCTGAAGGCCCTGGACATCAGCGCAACGCCACGCAGGTCGTTCAACGAAAGTCATGCCCCGCTCGCGGTGCGACCTGGTGACCTGGTCCATCTGGCGGGCATCGACTGGCTGCCGCTCAAATGGCAACCCGCACCCGAAATGCTCGCCGAGACCCGCACCCACGAACTTCCCGTTGCGTCAGCCGCCAGCCCTGATACCGAGGCAGACCTGTTTGGCGATGCCGACCTCCCCAATACCGTGCTCATCGGCACTTCATTCTCACGCAACTCCAACTTCGCAGGGTTTCTGCAGCAGGCACTGGGCGCCCCCGTAGGTAACTTCGCTAAAGATGGCGGAGCGTTCTCTGGTGCTGCAAACAGCTACCTCAACAACCCGGCCTCCAAAGAAACGCCGCCAAGGCAAATCATCTGGGAAATCCCGGAGCGGGACCTGCAGTCGGCTTACATCGACCCCATTGCCTATCGCTCGTTGCGGTAGGTCAATCGCAGCCGGTCGAACCGCCGTCGGGTACGAGAAGCCCCTACCCAACATGGTCGATAAAAAAGGGCCGGGGGCTATCTCCATAAATGGGGCATTTCACCCACCCAACCGGGCGTTTACCACCTGATTTGAGGAATATTCCCCCCTTCCCCTTTTCTCTCGCGTCAAACACTCAGTGCCTGTTCATTCATTTGAATTTTTCCTTTGCACTATTGAAGTGGCTCATTAGTTGCAGCCCCCCTGGTACCCGCAACAGCTGTCGTCCCGTACATCATGGAGACGGCGGGCCCGGCATGATGCGAGGGGTGAAAAATGAATCGTGCGACACCACCATGCAACGCCATCGCCTTGCTGCCCGGGTCAAGCCCGCCCTGTGCGATGCGCCTTACCCTGACTACCGCCAACGCCGTGCCGCTGGATGATTTCGGCCCGCCATCCGTCAGCCTGTGGGCGACGGCATCAGCGGCCACCCGTCGGCTGTTCGCCCTGATCGGCGCGCAGTTCATCCTGCCGGTGATCCTGATGTACTCCTTCTGGAGCGATTACGTATTGGGCGGAAAAGGGAGAATGGGTGATGGCTTCCTCTAATAAATCAATTGCACGAGTCACGAAAAGGCCGA
Organism: Pseudomonas sp. GV085; assembly: GCF_003050925.1. Lineage (GTDB taxonomy): Bacteria > Pseudomonadota > Gammaproteobacteria > Pseudomonadales > Pseudomonadaceae > Aquipseudomonas. The sequence continues at coordinate 30,307 of NZ_QAOV01000016.1, forward strand.
CTGCCCTTTATAAGCAGGTCGCCGAGTTGAGCCTGATGTTTATCGCGTTGCTGATTATGCTGGCGTTGTCCGCTGTACTGGCGATGGAGTTGACCTTTGGAACGCTCTGACGAGTCCGGTAAAAAACAAGTCATCCTTCGCTTCCAAAGCTAGCTGAACGGCATGGAAAGACACACTGCAACGGACACTGGATTTCAGAACTCTTAAGGTTTGCTTAAGGACTTTAAATGTCCCCGGCGGACAGACTTTCCTGAACGATCAGGAGAGCCGCCATGAACCCGCAATCGGTGATTTCAAACCATCCATGCACCCTTGCCCGGCCGCTGGGTGCCCTGTCCGGCTGGCAGGAGCGCCGCGCCAAGGAGCTGATGCTGCGTGACATGGGCAGTTGCGTTCGCATCAGCGAGATTGCCGAACACTGCAACCTGTCCCGTAGTCACTTTTCCCGGGCGTTCAAAAAGGTTACCGGCCACTCGCCGCAAGCCTGGCTAGTGATGATGAAAATCGAAAAAGCCAAAAGCCTGCTGATCACCTCGATGCCGATCACCGATGTCGTCTATGAATGCGGTTTCGCAGACCACTCGCATTTCACCCGCACCTTCAGCCGCCTGGAAGGGATGACACCCAAGGCATGGCGACGGACCTTTGATCATGTAGCGAGCCACCCTGGCCAGCCACCCGTGATTGATCGGGACATACCCGAATGGATAATTCGCGAAAGCCTGGTCGACGGCGTGGGACAGTCGCGCGCGCAAGAGCTGCACGCGTGAACTGATCGAGATCGACAAAACGAACTCCTCCCCTTTGGCCGCTCATGCGGCCTTTTTTTAGGTTCTTCACGTAATCCCGGGGAACTGTAGGAGCCAGCTTGCTGGCGATGGACTCAAGTACGCCGCGTTTATCCGGTTCACACGCGTTATCGTTACCGACCATCGCTGGCAAGCCAGCTCCTACAGGGGAACGCGTGCACCACCAAACAACGAGGTCGAGCGTTAGCTCGCCTCGCGGTGCTGTTGCGGTGCACGCCGCCTCGTGAGGCCGAGCGCAGGTTCTGCGCAGTGGGCAACCCGGCATGGATGCCGGGTTAGCCGCGCACGGCCATGGATGGCCGATCGCGGCGGGCCCACGGAGCAGGACCGGAGCGAGGGCATGCCGAGCCACAGCGAGGCACCGAATGTAAGGGGCAAAGCGCTTTGGTTACTTTCCGCCGGGCCGCGCAGGCTTTTCGAAAGTGACCCGCCGTCAGGGCGGAACCCTAAGTGGCCGTTACCGCAGCAATGAATATGTACACCAGGAAGAAAATGCTCGGCCGTAAGGTCGCCATCGCTGGCAAGTCGGATCGCCGCATCGCAGTTTCTACAGGTATCGGTGTTCCCCCGGGATTCCGTGAAGAACCTTTTTTTATCCGGCGCTGGCCGGTGCCAGTGGCAGGTTGAAGCAAATCCGGGCGCCCTGCTCGCTGTCCTGGACCACCAGCGTCCCGCCGTGCGCGCCGATCACCGACCTGCAGATGGCCAGGCCCATTCCCATGCCGCTGCCTTTGGTGGTGTAGAACGCATCGAAGATCTGCTCGCGCTGGTGCGTGTCAATTCCGGGGCCGTTGTCCTGGAAGCAGACCTGGACATGAGCGTCCTTTACCGCTGAGCCGATGATAATGCGTCCATTGGGCAACCCTGCTCCGGCGATGGCCTCCAGCGCATTGGTGATCAGGTTGAACACCACCTGCTGGATCTGTACCGCGTCGACCGACACCGGGCATTGCGCATCGAGCCGGGTTTCCAGGCTCACGTTGCGGTTCGCCAGGTCGGTGGCGGTCAGGCGCACGACCTCACCGATCATCTGATCGATATGCACCGGCAACCGTTGCGACGGCACCTGTTTGGCGAGTACGCGAAGCGCCTGGACAATGTCCGCGGCACGGGCGCTGTCCGAGCGAATGTCTTCCAGCCCCTGAATCGCCTCTTCCAGATCGGGTCGATCACGCTTGAGCCAGCGCAGGCTGGCCGAGGCATTGGACACGATGCCCAGTAACGGTTGGCTGATTTCATGGGCAATCGAAGCGGAAAGCTCGCCCATGACCTTGAGGTGCGAGCTACGCGCCAGTTCCGCCCGGGAACTGCGCAAGTCCGCTTCCATCTGCGCGCGCAGCTGGTTGTCCTCGACCAGCTGTTCATACAGCTTGGCGGTTTGCAGTGAAACCGCAGCCTGAGAGGCGAGAATTTCCAGCATGGTCAGGCGTTGGGCGCTGAACAGTTTGGGAACCAGGCTGTTTTCCAGATACACCAGGCCAATCAACGTGCCTTGTTTGAGCAATGGCAGGCACAACACCGACCGTGCCTGGCGCTGTTGCAGATCGGCGCTGTAGGCCTCGGGACAATCGGTGCGGGCATCGTCGAGCACCAGGGGCGTGCGCGTGCGCATCGTAGCGTTGAGCACCGAGGCCGGCGCCATCCGTTCGAGCGGTTGCCCGGCGTCCAGAGCGACCCGTACATTGCCGGCTTCGACCGAAGCCGTCGCCGCCAGTTGCAGTTCGGCGCCGCTGACGATCATCAGCACGCCATTGTCGGCACCGGCCTGAATCATCAAGTGATTCATCAGGGTTTCGACCAGTCGGTCGAGCAGAACCTCCTGCGACAGTGCACGCGCCGCTTCGATCCCCACCTCAAGATCGAGGCGGACCTGGGTCACAGGCCGGACCGGCTCGAACGACGGCTGCGCACTCAGAAACGGGTGCAAGGTTTCCAATTGACGTGCCTTGCCTTCGGCGCCCCACAGGTTGTAGCAGTCACGCGCGACACGCAGGTGGTGGCTGGCACCCGACACCAGCCCGTTGGGTAGGCAAATATCGGCCAGCTGCTCATGGGCCAGCGCCTGCTCATGGATGAAACCGGCCGCCGCCGCCGCGATCTGCGACTGATCGAAACAGCGGATGGCTACCAGTTCCTGACCGCGCAAACGGGCGATGACACCCTCGATCAACAGCAATTTATTGCGGAAGGTTGTCGGGTTGAGTTCGACCCACAGCAGGAACCGCAGGCGTTGCCGCTCGAGTTTTTCCAGTTTTTCCGCCACCTCGCCCGGCGCTTGCGCACTTCCCAGCGCCAGGCTGTAGAACAGGTAGTAATCAGCGAGATTGATATGCGCCGGAATGGACCAGGCCAGCGCGGCAGCTTCTTCGAAACGTCGCAATGCGTAAGGGATATCGCCGAAATAAAACGCCGACATACCGGAGTACAGCCACGACCAGAACAGCGTCGGCTGCGACACACGGGTACGGTCGATGGGGCCGAAACGGTCATGTTCGATGCCATCCAGTTCGGCCAACGGCCGATGCGGGCGCCCGTCGCGCAGGTCGGTGGCGAATGCCTGTTGCGCCAGCAGGATGCGCTCGATATCGATGTAATGAAATTGCCGCACCCACGCCAACCCATGCTCCAGTTCGTTCAACACCCCTTGCAAGGGTTCGCCCATGAACAGCAGGTCGGAGCCGATGTGGTTGCAGGCATAACAGGACATGCCCAGGTCGCCACCGGCCTGGCCGCACTCGAATGCGGCGAACGCCTTCTGTCGAGCGTAGGCCATCGGGCGGGTCCATGGGCTGACCTGATCGAGCGCCACCAGTGTGCCTGTGCGCCCTGCTTCGTAGCCGTGCTTGTCGGTGAGTTCAAGCGCCACTTCGGCGAAGGCCTGCCCGTCCACATATTCGCCATAGCGTTCGGCAATCATCACGCCAAACCAGGCAAAACCGTAACCGCTGCTTGGCGTGGTGCCATGCAGCAGTGTGAGTTCGACCATTTTCGCCAAATGCAGCAAACGAATGTCGTCGTCGACGAAGAACGAAGAAATCAACGTACTGAGTAACTCCATGGCGGCTTCGACAGGCGGGTCATCGGCCTTGGGCAAATGCACCAGATCGGCGATGCGGCGTGTGCCGACAAGCTCGCGAACCTGGGTAAATGCCAGGGTCAAATCGTTCTGTGAAGGCCTGCGCTGAAGGGGAATATCCAGCAGGGCCAGACCGTTCAACGCCTCGGTGATCGCCCCCTCGTAATCGGAATGCAGCGTGCGCAAGGTGGCTCGTAACCGATAGGTCTTCGCGCGGTCGAGCACTGTGGTGGCCTGGGTCAGGCAATCGTCGAGGCGGCGCCGGGCGCTTTCCAGATCGGCCAGGAGCATGTCGCACTCGGCCGCCAGCCATTGGGTGGCGAACGCCTGGGTGTAGAGGCTCGACCAACCCGTCTGGCCGAGCAGACTCTCGGCCGTGCGAAGATAGCCCACGGCCTGCTCGACAGCGGCGGTGTCCCTGGCGCGTTCGGCGGCTTCGACCAACAGCTCGACGAACGCGGCGCGGCGATGCGCCTCCAGTTCATCGGCGTCAATGCGCTGGATCTGACTGGCGATTTCGAACACATGCTCATGGATCTGCTCGCCCCAATGATCAAGCATGGCGCCAGCGATACGCGCATGCTCGGTGGCGCGCCCCGCTGACGCCGCCAGCTGACAGGCCGCCTCAAGCACACGGTCATGGGGAAACACCAGTTGCTCGCGCTCACGCAGCAGAAAACCCGCATCGACCAGGCTTTGCACATCATGGGCGATTTGTTGCGGCTCACACGGCAACAGCCGCTGCAGCAGTGATTCATCACAGCGCCCGCCGACATAGCCGGCCGCGCGCAGCACTTCGCGCTCCATCGGTGACAGGCGTTCGAGTCGCAATACCATCAAGTCCGCGACGTTGTCGGCGTAGCGATAACCGTCCACCTCCTGTTGATTCCAGACCCAGTGGCGACCCTGCACATCGAAGCGCACCAGACGTTCATCGATCAATGCGCGCAACACCTGGCTGACGAACAGAGGGTTGCCGGCCGTCTTGTAATGCACGACTTGCGCGAGCGCCTCAATCTCCCTGGGGGCGGTGTCCAGCTCAGCGGCGATCAGCTGCGCGACGGCGGGCACCGACAATGGCCCCAGCATGACGCTTGCGCAGGGCAACGATTGCTCGCGGCCCAGCACCTCCAGCACTCCCCCCTCGCGCTCGAGGGCCTGCGACTCGGCCTCGCGATACGCCAGGATCAGCACCAGATGCCGGGGCCGCCGGGCGACGAAGGCCTGCAAAAACGACAGCGTCGAATCGTCCGCCCATTGCACGTCATCCACGAATAGCACCAGGGGGCGTCCCGGCTGAGCGAAGACTTCCAGTACATCGAGCAGGGTCCGGTTGGCGCGATCGAGCGCATGTCGGGCCGGCATGTTCGGCAGCTCAGGCGTAACCCCGATCACCAGCTCGGCCTCGGGCGCCAACTCCACCAGAAGCCTGCCCCGCCCCTTGAGCCGTTCGACCAGTTGCTCGCCCAGTGTCTGCAACTCCAGAGCCGGCTTGCCCAGCAACTGGGTCATCAGCGACTTGAAGATTTCTGCCAAGGGTGCAAATGGAATTTCCTGCTGCAACAGATTGCTCTTGCCACTGGCCCAGTAGCCGGACGCCAGCGGCCGGACACCCTGATGGATCAGCGTCGACTTGCCGGCGCCCGGCGCGCCACCGACCAGCAGAACCCGGGCAATGCCATCGCTGCCCACCTGATGCATCAGCTCGACCAACTGCGTACGTTCGTCCTCTCGACCAAACAGCACATCGCTGCGGGCCAGGGAAGGCAACGCATCGAAAGCGCCCAGGCGGAACGCGTCGATACGCTCATGTTCCAGCCACTGCCGTTGGCACCAGGCCAGATCCGCGGCTATTGATTCGGCACTCTGGTAGCGGGCACCCGGTTCTTTCGCCAGGCCTTTGAGCAGCACTCGGCAGATGCCTTCCGGCAGATCGGTGACATGAATCGCCGGTGATTCCGGCTGGACAGCGGCGTGCACGTGCAGCCATTGGGACGGGTCGCGGGCGGTGAGTGGCAGTCGGCCGGTCAGTGCCTGATAAAGAATCGCGGTCAGCGCGTAGACATCGCTGCGCGCATCAAAGCTGGCGGCATCGCGTCGTACCTGCTCGGGGGCCAGATAAGGCCATTGTTCCAGGTCAGGCAATTCATCGGCGGGCGCTTCCCCGGCATGGCGGTGAAAATTCAGTAGTCTGACCGAGTCGGCCGCATCCACCACCAAGTGGTGGGGTAGCAGGCTGGCATGTCGCACGCCCATCTTCTGGGCGCTCGCCAGCGCGTTGGCCGCGGCTACGGCGATGGCCAGCAAGCGCGCCAGTGGCAGCCCTGTGTCAGTGATCAAATCAGTCAGCGGAACCCCAGACACGGGATAGATCAACAAAGGCCCCTCGGCCGAGCGGATGAACGCGACAGGGGCAATCGCCCAGGCCGGATCCAGCCTCAGGTGAAAATCGCGCTCCAGCCGCTGGCATAGAGCAGGCCGTTGAATCGGCGCCCGGGCGGCGAGCCAGCGTGTGCCCGATGCCCGATCCTGGAGCGTGAACCAGGTCAGGTCGTTTTCCCGGCGCAGTATGGTGAAGGTGCAACGCTCCAGCCAGGCTTCATCGTGTACGACATCAAGACTGTGGGAACCGGATGCTGAGAGAGGGCTGCTGGGCATGAACAATCACCGCTGAAGATTCGTTTCGGGCTGAGCCTGGGAGTATACGCAAGGCTCTGGTCCGCGGGCTGCGCTCAAGCAATCCTGTCCGTCATCGGCACCAGAATGGCAGTTGAGGGCCCCTGCCGCCTGTGGTTTTTGCGCTCTGAAATCGCCGCGTGTTATCCCTCGGGATAATTGCATTATGCGAGGCCGTCCCCTAGGGTGCGTTCTCAGTTAGTTTTCCCGTGAAAACTAACTGAGAACGCACCCTAGCGTGTAGCCCTGATGAAACGACGTTCCGGCGTCACGCCCCGTCAACGCAGTGCAGAGGAATGTATGATCCGACTCGGCCAAGCCACTATTTCCCTGGAACGGCGCGAAGCCTTTCTTGATGGACGGCCGCTGCGTGTCGGGGGCCGGGCGTTCGAAATCCTCTCGGTGCTGATGCAGGCCGATGGCCGAATCGTCAGCAAAGATGAATTGATCACACAGGTCTGGCCTGACACCGTCGTCGAGGAAAACAATCTGCAGGTGCAGATTTCCTCGCTGCGCAAGTTGCTCGGAGAAAAAGAGCTCATCCAGACGGTCCCGCGCCGAGGTTACCGATTATTGAAAGAACGTGAACCGCCCCTGCCCCTGTTCCATCCTGCGGCCCCGGGCCCCTTGGCGTCCGAGGATCAGCAGAGGATCGATCCTGACAGCGTGCCGGTGTTCATCGTGGACGATGACGCCTGCGTGCGCACAGCGCTCAGCCGACTGCTGCGGGCCGAAGGCATCGTGCACCGGATATTCGCCTCGGCCGAAGAATTGCTCGGCGCTGACCTCGATATCGGCCCCGCTTGCCTGTTGCTGGACGTCAGCCTGCCCGAGGCGACAGGCCTGGAACTGCAATCCACACTCGGGCGGCGCGGACTTCCGTGGCCGGTTATTTTCATGACCGGTTTCGGCACCATCCCGATGTCGGTGCAGGCCATGAAAGCGGGAGCGGTCGAGTTCCTGACCAAGCCTTTCAACGACGGCCAGTTGCTGGACATCCTGCGCACCACCCGTCAGCGCGCAGCGGCGACGTTCGAGCAATGGCAACGCACTCAGAGTGCCCGTCAAAGGGCCGCCCTGTTGACCCCCCGTGAGCGCGAAGTGCTGCCACTGATCGTGGAGGGTCTGTCCAACAAACACATCGCCAACCGGCTGGGCACCAGCGAAATCACCGCCAAGGTCCACCGCAAACACATCATGGAGAAGATGCAGACGCGCTCGCTGGTGAGTCTGGTCAGCCTGTATGGCTTGATTAGCTCAGAGCCGACGTTTGGCGTGCAGAGTCCTACATGACTACCAACAATGACTGCGCCGCGCCCGGGTCATCCGTCAGCGCCATGATCATCGTCTGCATCGTGGACGACGATGCGTCCGTGCGCAAAAGCCTGGCCAACCTGCTTCGGTCGGCCGGATACCGCGCCCGGGTATTCGCCTCGGGCGAGGAATTCCTGGCCCTCGAAAACTTCGATGACATTGCGTGTCTGTTGCTGGATTTGAAGATGAACGGCCTGTCAGGGATAGACGTCATGCACGCACTGACGCTCAAGGACAGAAAATTCCCGGTGATTTGCATGTCGGCACATTGGGATGAAGCGACACTGGCCGAAACCGGTCGCTATAAACCCATCGAATGCCTGCGTAAGCCCTTCAGCAGCGATGCTTTGCTGAGCGCTATCGAGTTTGCACTTCAAAGTGAGTAATGCCGACCCGCCAGCTACACTCATTCGATACATTTGCGCACAGAGACTTCCGCCATGGCGACCAAAACCGCAATCGTATTCGCTGGCGGTGGCAGTTTGGGGGCGGTGCAGGTGGGAATGTTGCGGGCCCTGGTCGAAGCCAATGTTCGATTCGACATGGTGGTTGGTGCTTCGGTAGGCGCTATCAATGGTGCCTACTTTGCCGCAAGACCCGATTCCGATGGCGTCGAGGCGCTCGCCGGATTCTGGCGCGGGCTGAGTAAAACTGACATCTTCCCCCTCTCTTGGTTCGATACCTGTAGAGGATTGATCAAACGGCGTGGCTATCTGTTGCAGCCGTCGGCCTTGAATCGGCTGCTGGGTCAGGCATTGCCCATTCACCGCATTGAGGATGCGGTGCTGCCCCTATACATCGTCACCACCAACCTGCTCAGTGGTGCCGAGACGGTTCTGTCCAGTGGCGAACTCGAGCAGGCGTTACTGGCCAGCGCTGCCATTCCGCTGGTGTTCCCCTGCGTACAAATCGCCGATCAGTTCCTGGTTGACGGCGGCGTGGCAAGCAATACACCTATTTCGACTGCCGTAGCCTTGGGAGCCACCAACGTCGTGGTCATCCCCACCGGAATGAGTTGCGACCTAATGCAACCTCCCCGAGGACTGGTCGCCTTAGCCCTGCACACCGTCAATCTGATGAGCATGCGCCAACTGGTGAGCGACATCGAACACTTCCGCACTTTCGCCAGTCTGCACATCGTCCCGCCTTTGTGCCCGGTGGATGTCTCGGTTTTCAACTTTGACCAGACCGAGTCTTTGCTGCAGCGTGCCTATGAGCAGACCCTCCGGTGGCTGGAACGTGGGGGACTCGAACGCACCAAGGTACCTGGTGCCCTCACGATCCATTCGCATGCCCATGAGCATTGAGGGATGTGAATCACCAAAAAAAGAGGCCCGCACCAGCGAACCTTCAGGCCGGAGCAGCCAGAACGATGCCTGCTTTTCAAGATCAACCCGAATCAGCTCGCCCTACCCGCCCTGAATGCCGCCATATTGGAGTTCACACTTCGGGTTGCCCATGAGGTGGCGGCGAGGCTTCCGGGCTCGGATTTCACGTAGCAGTGTGCAAAAAATGCGTTTTAACCAGTCAATGACCAGGCTGTTTGGGCGAACCGACTTTTTCAACAGAATCGGCCAATAGCTACCTCTCACACAGCTCTTCATATTTATCCCCCCGCTGCGCGCTCATCAACTGCCAGAGGTGTGACGTCCCGATTGAGTAGTTGATTAACGACGAAAGGGAAACTTTCGGGAAGGCTCGCAAATATGGACTCTATTAAAAATTGAGTCCTGTCGATTAGTACCGATAGGTTGCCTGTACTGAAAATCCATTCGCACTATTTTCGTAGTTGGCACTGTATTCCGGCTGAAGACCGGAGTTGTTCGACTGTTTCACTGAGACTCTGGAATCCCAGAGATAACCATAAGCAAAGTCTATCGTCAGATCGGAACTCGGCGAATAAGCACCGCCCAAAGTCACGGCCTGGCGATTCCCAACCGGAACGCGCACGCTGCGATCGGCATTTCTAATGGGCGACGGATCATAGGCGTAACCTGCGCGCAGCAGCCATTGTTGGTTCAATTCAAAGGACGCGCCAACTGCGGTGGCCCAAGTGTCACGCCAGTTCATTTCTTCGGTCACACTTCCCAGGCCAGCCGCCTGGCCCAAGGGGGAAAGACCGCTGTTGACTGCCTCGACCTTCTTGATCCGGCTCCAACGCTTCCAGGTGGTTCCCAGGTATCCCGTCCAGCGACTATTGAAATGATGGGTGATGGACGTGTCCACGGATTCGGGCATAGTGATGTCTATCTTGTTGTCATAGTTTCCGTCCAGCGGGATAACGCTCGGGGAGCCGGAAACCTCAGTATGCCCTTTGAGGTGATAAGCCACTTTTGAGTGATAGTTAATCCCCCAACTCGTCGCCTCACTCAAGTCAAACAAGATGCCGAGATTGTAGCCAAGTGCCGTGTCATCGCCTTTAATAGTGACCTCTGTGTCCTGGCCGTTGTTCAGGGCACCGGTGGCCAAGTCATTCTGAAGCTTTGCAGTGAAACGGTTGATGGTCGGCCCGCCACCAATGGATACGTAATCGTTGATCCGATAGGCAATGGTGGGCTGCAGGGTTACTTCCTTGGTCGTGCTATAGGAACCATGGTAGCGGCCCTGAAAACCGCTCTCGTAATCATTGATCAGGCCACTCGGAGCATACAGGCCCAGACCAATCGAAAAACGCTCGTCAAGCGGCGTCGACATATAGGCGAAGGGCACGACCCCCAATGGTACCGAGTCCCCTTTATTCGTTCCCGGGGCACTGCTCTGCGCATCACTGATGTCATCGCTCACCGAGACAACCGCGGCTCCGCCGGAAATCTCGGTACGCTTCAATTTGGTCAAGCCCGCAGGGTTGCCAAAGATGGTGCTGGCGTCCAGCGCAGAAGACGATCTTCCCGCATAAGCAGTACCCGCGCTGCTTGCACTTTGTTCGTTCAAGGCAATGCCATTGGCCCCCGCGCTTGTTGAAACGCTGAGTATTGCCGCGGCACCTGTGAATTTGATCCAGGAAGACACTTCTCGCACAGCTGAGAGACACGGGATTGCACGGTTGCTCAGGTTCATTTCCCACCTCGTATTGTTGTTATTGATTGGTGCGCAGGCAAAGCTTCGCCTTCCGGTGCACTTGGCAGTGCCGGTTGAAGTTCATCGTTTTTTTGAAAAAGGCCCTGGCTGATCAGTACCAGGGCCGGAGTGGCGAAATTACAAAGTCAGGATCATTTGAGCCACTCCACCTGAAAGCTATAGCGACCTAGAAGGAGGGCCAGGGACTCTTGATTTCTCCCGGCCCGGATGCAGGCGACCAGTCCACGTTGTTCATGCGCAATCACTTCGACCCCAATGTCCTTCAGACACATACGATCCACATCCTGCCGGACTACCCTGGCAACTTCGCGCCGCTGCAACGCGGGCTTGAAGATCTTGCCCACCGCCGTCAACGGCAGCGCTTCGAGAATTTCGATCCGCTTGGGAATGGCCGCCCGCTCACTGATGTGGTGTTGAGCAAACCGCTCAAGTTCTTCGACATCGCAAACGTGGCCTGGCCGCAGTTGCACGTAGGCAACCGGCACTTCACCCGAATAGGCGTCCGGGCTGCCGATGGCAGCCGCCAACGCCACCGCTGGGTGGGCCTGCAAAGCCTCCTCGATTTGCTTGGGATCGATATTGTGGCCGCCACGGATAATCAGCTCCTTTTTGCGCCCGGTCAGCCAGAAGTAGCCATTTTCATCCTGGCGACCCAGATCGCCCGTATTCAGCCAGCGCTGACCATTGATGTCGATCCACAGGCCCCGGTTATGGCTTTCTTCAACGTAACCCTCGAACAGGTTCGGACCGGTGATGGTGATCAGGCCAATTTCGTCGGTGTCGGCGTCGCGCAGATACTCTCCAGCGTCATCGAGCATGACTGCACGCATGTCCTGATAGGCAATCCGTATGCCGATGGAGCCGACCAAGCGCTCGCCATGGGGCGGATTAACCGAGGAGACGCACGCGCCTTCCGTGAGTCCGTAGCCTTCGAGGATCTTCACCCCGGTCCGGCCTTCGAACTCCCGGAAAAGCTCAACCGGCATCGGCGCGGCGCCACACATGGCATAACGCAGGCTGGACAGATCGTGGCCCCGTGCTTCATTTTGCAAAAGCGCGGAATAGACAGTGGGTACGCCGGAAAAAAAGTTGATGCCGAAGTGTTCAACCATCTCCCAGAAGCGTGGGATCACACCCTCGCCGCGATAACCTTGCGGCGTTCCGAGGATGACATGATCACCTTGCGTCCAGGGCATCAGTCCTGTCACCAGCTGGGCATTTACATGGAACAGCGGCAACCCACAAAAAATGACCTGGCCACTCCCATGTGGTTGCATGTGCGTGGCCATGGCCCACGCGTTGAAGACCTCCGCCCCATGCGTACGCATCGCAATCTTGGGGAGCCCGGTGGTACCGCCGGTACAGAAGTAAGAGGAACGCTCCTCAGGGCGGAACAGCCGAGCACTCTTCAGATGCGTGCCTGGCTGGGCATTCATCAACGCTCGTAATTCGTGAATCGTGGCATCCCTGTGCACCTCACGTTCTTTCTGTGCCAGGGATTCAAGCGATTCACGCTGAGCTGCATCAACATAGGGTCCCATGCCAACCCAAACGACGTGCTTGATCTCGGGAAGTTGATCCAGCTGGGAGGCCAACTTAGGCCACAGGTCACTGCCCGGCGTCGGTGCGAGCGTTACCACCACGCTGGCCTTGGCGGCCCGCAGCAAGGCAGCCATCTGTTTGGCTTCTTGCAGTGGGTTGATCGCCATGACGACACCGGCCGCTTCGCCCCCCCAGATGGTGAAGTGGGTTTCCGGCAGGTTGGGCAGGATGAAGGCCAGCACTTCACCCGGGGTAATGCCCAGATCGTGGAAAGCATTCGCCGCTCGAGTGATATCTTCGATGAGTTCGGCATAGCTCCAGTGATGGGTGTTCCTGAAGCAGGTAGCGTCAGCGAAGAAACTCAGTGCGGGCGCATTGGGAGAAAGTTCGGCTGTACGCGCCAGTGCTTCATAGGTGCTGGAAGCCAAGCCACGTTCCGACAACGGGACCTGCTCGATACGTTCAATGTCGTTCAGAGATTGCACCATCATTTTCAGGCTTCCTCTACGACTCGGTTGCGTTGCACACCCAGGTCAATCACGCCATCCGCACTGCGAATGCGCGCTTCGACGACGTCTCCTGCCTTGAGATACTGCGTCCGCCCTTCCTGCGCCTTGAGGAACAGCTTCCACTTGGTGGCTTCTGGCATCAGGGCCGCAATGCGCTGTTTGGCGGGCGACGGTATGCTCAGAGCGCATCCCGCCGGAGTACCGGTGGCGATCAGGTCGCCGGGGGCAAGATCTTGCACGGCGGAGAGTTCGGTCAGGGTTTCAGCGGGGCCATACACCAGGTTGGCCGTACTGTCGCTTTGCCGTACTTCGCCGTTGACCGTCAGGCGCAACTGCAATGCTTTCAGGTAATGCATGTCCTGGGCACCCAGCAAGCAGAGGTAGGGGCCGACCGGGCCAAACGTGCGAAAGCTCTTGCCCTTGTAGAACTGCATCTGGGGGATCTGAATGTCGCGTGCCGAGTAGTCATTGACAATGACCACGCCGGCAACGAATTCATGCAGGTTGGCATCGTTGACGGTCACTGCGCCACTGATAACGCGTTTCATCACCAGCCCAAGTTCGATCTCATAGTCAAGGAAACGGACGGTGCGCGGCTTGATCAGGACGCTGTCTGCGGCCACCAGGCAACTGGTCGCCTTGGTGAAGATCATGTTGTATTTCTTCGCATCCGGGTCCATGCCCGACTCGATCATGTGCTGTCGATAGTTGGCCCCTTGGCAGACGAATTGTTGATTGCGGGTCACCGGCGACAGCAGTTTCACTTGGTGCGCCTCCAACTGAGTACCATTGAGTTGAGCGAGCTCATCGATACTGTTCTGGTTGATGAAGTCACCCGTGGTCTCAAAAGTACCTGGGACAATCGTGATACGGTCTTGGCGTAACACGCCCCAGTGGATACCGTTCTCAAACTCAAAGCGGACTACATGTACAGCAGACATTGAAGGTACTCCTGGGACAGCGTTTGTCCCGCGCTCGATGGCGCGAGAACTGTGGTGTTGTTCTGAGGGTGGGCTGGCGACGCTGTAGATCAACGAGCCGCCGGCGATCAGGGCACCGGCTTTGAGCACGTCTCGCCGGCCATATCGTGTCGCGTTGCCCGACATGGCGGCCGCGCTACCCGAACATCCGCATCAGCGTGATCAACTTGCGAAGCGTCAAGTCCGGGCTGCGCCGCAGGTTGCGGATCAGGGCTCGTACATTGCTCAAGCTCATCCTGGGTTTGGTAAAACTCTTGGGCATGCGCTGCCCCCACTGCGCCATTGCCTCGGGACTCACGGGATGGATGCCCACAGGTTGTATGGCGGTAAAGATATCTCCGTCGCAGTAGTGCTCGTGCTTATCACCCCAAGGGTCTTGCCAGTAATCGAAGATCTGACTGCCCAGGATGTGCCGGCCGATTCCCCACGAGTGCTCCCAACCCCGCTCTCGCAGGACCCGTTGCCCCATGCCCACCGCGTCGGCATCGACGACCTCATAGGCACTGTGGCTATAGGTCGCCATGAACCCCTGGGCAATCGCGAGCGTATGGTGATCCGCAGGCCTGTCACCGAGATCAAGGCGCATGAAAGCGACGATGGGGGTGCCGTCAGGGAGTACCTGCACATCGCTGGGAATAAACCCGAAATGCCGGGTGTACCAGGCACAGGTCGCCTGATAGTCGGCCACTTCAATGACGATGTGACCCAGTTTGATTACTTCAGGCGGTGCAATCGGCGGGCGCTGCGTGGCGTTGATTCGCGATTGCTCTTGCGCCAGATTCCAGGGAAGTGGGGCTCTGTGCAGCAGGGTTTTACTTGGCGTCTGGCCACAAACTGCTTCGACGGTAAACCCTGAAGGATCGGTCAGTCTGAGGTAGTGCCCGCCGCCAGGATGTGTCGATGTCTCGATCGATGACGCACCTGGAATTTGCGTCAGCTTTTCCAGATCCTCGAGCGATTGGACTGCCAGCCCGAACCCGACAAAACATGCATTTTCTGCACGGTGGACACGGTAACAATAGGGAGCCGGTTCAGTGCCGCGCAGATAGAGCGTTTCGGCGTTCTGATGACTGACGGCCAGGCCGAAGTCTGTCAGGAAATGCGCCGCTTCATTCAAGTCTGGCCTTTGAAAGATCAGGTGAGTCAGACCTTGGGCTTTAACCGTCGGTTGCGGATACCGGACAGGCTGTTGTGTTGCTAACTGGGGCAGTTGATTTTTGTTATTCATTGTTCTTGTTTTCCAGTTTTCAAGGCAAAGCGATCCCCGAACCCCTGAAAACGCCAGGGGTTTTTCGTTGTTTCAGTTACCGCGCTTAGTCGATAGGAGGAAGTGCCGGCAACTCTACGGTCGCCAGCGCTCTAGCCTCCTCCAGAGGCACACCCAAGGCACGCAGCACGAGTTCAGCCGTATCAGATCCCGATTCGCGCCACGTTCTGTGCCCTTCCAGCACCAGAAAAATCGAGCCCAGGACGCTGCTCGAAATCAGCGTCAGTACTGAGAGCAATTGCTCCTGCGCAAACGTATAGCGTCCAGTGGAAAGCCCGCTCAGAAGATCCGTAGTCGCCTGGCTGCTGAACATTTCGCGTAACGAAGAATTGCTCATGGCGAACTTATGGATGAATGCGCCCCACTGTGAGTCTTCGTGCGCTCGACGAATGAACAATCGAATGCCATTGGCAAGGCGCTGAGCCGGATCAGAGAGGGAATTGAAGCTCTTGTTGACGCGCTCATGCATCTCCTTCGCGAGATGGCTGGCGACCGCCTCAAACAGGCTTTCCATGCTGTCGATGTTGCTATAGACCGTTCCGCGCGCCACGCCTGCCTCTTGGGCGAGGTCGAGAATGTTCACTTGTGAGGTGCCTCTTTCAGCGAACAGGCGGAAGGCGGCTTGATGAATGCGGCGCTGTGTTGGATTCAGGGATTCCACGGTTCTCTCTCCAGGATTACCTTATGGACAGATTGAACACTCGTGTTCATTTTACGTCAACCCTATTTTTAAACGTGTCGCTTGTTCTGTCTGAAAGTCGCCTGAAGCCGGGTCAATTAAAGTCAGGCGCCATTGACACAACTGAACACGCATGTTCAATTGTGTTGTGTTTCAGGCTTGCCTTCTCGGCACATCAAGCCCTGCGCTGGCCGGCCGACTTTTTATTAGCTGAAGGACAGAACATGACCGGCTCAATGCTCTTCAAACCGCTTCGTTTGCCTAACGGTACGGTGATTCCAAACCGGATCGCCAAGGCTGCCATGGAGGAGAATCTTGCCAATGAGGATCACGCTCCAGGGGACGCGCTGGTCAAGCTCTATCGGCGTTGGGCGCAGGGTGGTGCCGGCCTGATCATCACTGGCAACGTCATGGTTGACCGCCACGCCTTGACCGGCCCCGCTGGCGTGGTGCTTGAGGACGATCGGAACCTGGACGAATTCAGGCTATGGGCCGATGCCTGCCGCAGTCGTGGGGCCCAGGCCTGGATGCAAATCAATCATCCCGGACGGCAGCTATTGGCTTCCATGGGGCAATCGGCACGGGGGCCCTCTGCGGTTGCCGTCGACATTCCCGGACTATCAAAAGCTTTTGTGCCGCCCAGGGCTTTGGAGGAGCAGGAGATCGAAGAGCTGATTGAGCGCTATACCCAAGCGGCGGTGCTGGCCGAGCGTGCCGGATTCACCGGCGTGGAGATACATGCAGCGCATGGCTACCTGTTCAGCCAATTCCTTTCACCCTTGACCAACCGGCGTAGCGACCGCTGGGGTGGCAGCCTGGAAAATCGTGCGCAAATTCTCCTGCGAACCATCGACGCAATACGCCTGCGAGTGGCACCGATCTTTTGCGTCGCTGTGAAGCTCAATTCCGCGGACTTTCAGCGCGGCGGTTTCGATGCCGAGGACGCGGCTCGCGTGGTGGAAATGCTCAACGCCAAGGCGGTCGACCTGGTCGAGTTGTCCGGCGGCAGCTACGAAAGCCCGGCGATGCAGGGGCAAACACGCGATGGCAGCCGCTTGGCTCGAGAAGCCTATTTTCTCGAGTGTGCGGAAAAAATAGGAGAAATAGCGCGCATGCCGCTGATGGTCACCGGCGGCGTGCGTAGAAAGGAGGTGGCGGAGCGAGTGGTGAGCGGCTCGGTGTCGATGGTGGGGCTTGCCACCGCGTTGGCAATCGAGCCGACCCTGCCAAGCCAGTGGATGGCAGGTAAGGACACCGAAGTGGAGCCCATCGTCGTCCGCTGGAAGAACAAGGCGCTGGCATCGCTTGCAACGGCGTCGGTGATCAAGAAGCAGCTCGGCTTGCTGAGTCAAGGAAAACGGACAAAACCCAGGACGTCGCCACTCATGGCATTGATCGGCAATCAGCTGAAGTCTCGTCGCCAGGCGAAGAACTATCGGCAATGGATTGGCCGGGTTTAGCCGGCCGGTAGCGGCTTATCGGCGATTCTCCTGGCTTTGGCAGGTGTTACACCCAGAGCCTTGAGAATCATCTCGGCGACCCGCTGATCGTGCTCTTCCACCGCACGCCCTTCGACAACCGAGCGCATGGCGCCGGTTGTGCACGATACGACCATGTCCAGAGCGATCCCTTCATCCTCATAAGCGAAAGTCCCCGCGCGTAGACCTTCACGCAAATCGCCCAGCACATGAGCAGCCAAGCGCGAGCGCATGGTCTGATCGGAATGGATGATGCGCAGCAGTGCGTTGGCCCATTGATGGTCGTACGCAGCCCGGCATACGAACATGCGCACACCAATCGAAAGCCGCTGTGCACCGCAGTGCACGTCCGAACTCAAGGCGGAAATGGCATCGGAGAACTCACTCGCCATGGCGATGCCAACGGCCTCGAGCACTTCGTCGCGCGTTCGAAAATAGTTGTAGATGGTGCCGTTGGATACCGCGGCCTCCGAGGCGACATCGAGCAGTGCAATCTCCCCCACCTCCTTACGTGCGACAAGACGCAACGCCGCGTCCACCAGGCCGCGACGGGTACGTTCACGCTTCTTGTGGCCTCGAGTGAGAGGCTCTTGCTCAGTTGCTTCTGAAGGGAAAGTGGGGGAAGGCATCTTCAGGCTCTTAATCGAGGGGGCTCGTTAATGGTAATGGAAACGCTATCGGCTGTGGCGTCGGCGCTAGCCAACAGGCCCATACAGTCTCGAACGAGACTGCCTGCGTCGAAGCCTGGGGCGTGGTGCATGATGATACGGTCGGGGCGAACAGCAACCAGCGTGCCTTTGGCAGCCAGCGGCAGGATGCCATGGTTCAGGTCTTCGATGAAGTCGCAACCGCCGCCGGAGCGCTGGCCGCAGGGTCCGATCTGCAAGAAGTGGCCTCCCATTTTGTCCCAGGAAACAACCTGAGCAGCGGTCAGCAGTGACAACGGGTCAACACCGAATCCAACCAGGGTCAGGTTGCCTCCAAGCGCATCGTCGCTCAGTTGGATCTGCTGTTGCATGTTGCGAACCCAGGCTTGGGGAAACAGGCTGCCACGAACCAGTTTGTCGCCCCGACGATGCTGCACGAACAGGCCATGCTTGAAGGTGTTCTTCGGCTTGATGTCCAACTGCTCGAAGTACCTTCTGGTAGCGGGAGTCAACGCCAGCATGCGCATCAGGCCATGGATGAAAAAAGCTGCGATCCTGTTCTTGGGCATCACCAGGCGGCCCATGAGTTTCGCCAGATCGATCATCGCCTGGGCATGGGGGCGGCGCTCTTCGTCATAGGTATCGAGTATTGCAGGCGCGGCATGGCCGCGAAGGACCCAGGCCAGTTTCCAGGCTAGGTTGGCGCCATCTCGAAGGCCCGCTACGAGTCCTTGCCCGACAAAAGGTGGGGTGATGTGCGCTGCGTCGCCGGCGAGGAAGATACGTCCCTTGCTGAATCTGTTGCAGCAACGCGCGTGGAATCGATACACCGCCTTGCGCTCGATTTCCAGTTCCTGCGGGTTGATCCATGGCGCGATCAGCCGGGCTATGCTTTCCGGGCTTTCCAGCTCTTCCCGGGATTCGCCTGGTTGCAGCATGAACTCCCAACGCTCCCTTCCACCGGGTGCGGGCATGTGCGGCGTTGGACGCCTCGGATCACAGATGAACTCGATGTGATCAATGGCTGACTCATGCCGGTTCCTGGCATCGACAATCAGCCAATCCTCTGCATAGGTTTGTCCTTCGAACTCCTGGCCAATCAGTGCCCTGACCCTGGAGCTTGCGCCATCCGCACCGATCACATACTGGGCGCAAACGCAATGCGAGTGTCCATTTTGATCCCGGACGGTGGCCACCACGCAATCTGACTCCTCGACCAGATTTTCCAGCTCGAAACCGCCCAGACTGGTCACTGACTTCAGCCGGGAAACCTGGCCGCGCATCGCTCGCTCGAGGTCGGGTTGATAGAAAGTCACCAGTTTGGGGTGGCCGTCGATACAGCCCTCAGTATTGGCTCGACCGAATTGCCCGAGGACCGGGGAGTGCATCCTCACTTCAGGGATAGCGATCTTCTCGAAAGCGTCTTCCGACAACCCGGCGAGTTGCAGGATGCGCAGGGCCTCATTGTCCAGAGCAATGGCACGGGGCATCAGTACGATGTCATGGAGCTTGTCCAGCACCAGGGTCGTTACTCCGTAGCGGCCGAGCAGCGCCGCGATTGTTGCACCTACCGGACCGTAACCGACGACCAGCACATCGACGGCGGAGGGAGTCAATTCGGGAACTTTCTTGTTGTTGTTCATCTCGAGCCCTTGTTGTGATTGAAGTCGTGAGGCGTACAGGCCTCATCGTCAGGCAGAGTCAAGGTATTCAATATTGAGAGATATTTCAATATTGATGTTTTTGTCATTAATTTTTTGAGATCATTACCGTACCGTGATGAGGACATGTGAGCTATGCGCAGGGCCAGTTTCCGACCGGTGAGGCTTGGCTTCTGAGTCGATCAGCGTTGTTATTGGAGTGACCAGGTGCCATGCCTCACGAGGGCACACCCATGTATTAGTCTTCAGGAATCCAACGTGGCACGTCCGCAGCCCCAGCCGAACCCAGTCCAGCTCCGCTTCGTCGAGTTCGAACTCGACGAGGCTAACGCCTGCCTGTCACGCAACGGAGAAGCTGTGGCGTTGGCACCAACTCCCTTCACACTGCTGTGCGTCCTTGCACGCCAGCCGGGATCGCTGGTGACCAAGGATGCCTTGCTTGATGCCGTGTGGGGGCATCGGTTCGTCAGCGATTCGGTGCTGAAGACGGCCATCAGCGATCTGCGCAAGGTGCTGGGCGACGACCCCAGGCAGCCCCGCTATATCGAGACTGTGTCGAGGCGCGGCTATCGCTTCATCGCCGCGCCCTCCCCTGCACCTTCGATGCCGCCTGCATCCGCGACGGTGCCGGCGGCCGGCGCGCATCCGTCACCGCCATTCATCGGTCGCGCCGACGAACTCTCAAGACTGCAACGGGCATGGGAGCGGGCGGATGGCGGTCAGCGAGCCGTGGTCTGGCTCGCTGGAGAACCGGGGATTGGCAAGACCACGTTAATCGAAAATTTCCTTGCCAGCCTTGGCGGCATCACCTGCGCACGCGGCCATTGCGTGGAGCATTACGGCACCGGCGAGCCGTATCTGCCGGTGCTGGAAGCGTTGGCCGATCTATGCCGCGGCGACCCTACCCTGCCGGCGCTGATGCGCGCAGTGGCGCCGACCTGGTTGCTGCAACTTCCGTGGCTGAGCACCACGCAGGAGAGAGACGCATTGCGGCGCGAGCTTGCCGGCGTCGGCCCGGATCGCATGCTCCGGGAAATGGGCGAACTGCTTGACCGCTATACAGAGCAGCGGCCGCTAATGTTGGTGACCGAAGACCTGCATTGGAGCGATCGGGCGACGGTTCAGCTTATCGACTATGTGGCGCGGCGACGTGGCCGTGCGCGACTTATGTGGTTGTCGAGCTTTCGCCTTGCCGAAGTTGTGGCTCTCGAGCATCCGCTCAGCTCGTTGCGCCATGAACTGCGTCTGCAGCGTTTGTGCGAGGAAGTGGTGCTCGACCCGTTCTCGGAAACCGAGGTCGCTGACTATGTTGCGCTGCGTTCAGCCTCGCTGGCAGGCGATGAAGCCTTTGTGCGCGCACTGCACGAACGGACCGATGGTGTGCCGTTGTTCGTTTCGTCGATCATCAGTGAAGTGATGGACTCAAAGGGCGACAAAGCCACCATCGAGGCTCGGCTTGCGGATCTGGCGGTTCCCGAAAACCTCGCAGCCATCATTGATCACTACATCGCCAGGCTTGGCCCGGAGCGACGTACACTCCTCTCGGCAGCAGCCGTGTGTGGGGTCGATTTCCGGGTTGAGACGGTTTCTCTGGCCCTCGAACGCGACCTCTCTTCGATAACCAGCGCTTGTGAGACGCTGAGGCAGGAGCAGGTATGGCTCACACAGTCACGAGCCCCCGAAGTTGAAGAGGTAGAACTGCCGTACTCGTTCCGGCATGCCCTCTTTCGTCAGGTGCTGTATGAACGCACGCCACGTTCGTTACGCACCCATCTCCATCGTCAGGTCGGTGCTGCCCTCGAACGCGAGCGCACGACCGGCGTGCCGGTTGCTGCCTCTGAGCTGGCGATGCACTTCGACCGCGCCCGGATGCCGATGATCGCACTGAGCTACTACGCCGAGGCCGCAGAAGCAGCACTGCTGCACTTCAGCCCGGACTTGTGCATTGGCCTCACCAAGCGCGCCCTGGTCCTGCTCATGCAGGCATCCGAAGGGACGGAGCGCAATGCACTCGAAATAACCCTGGCTACGTTGCAGGGGGTTTCGGCTTTCCACATGTTCGGTGTCGGCAGCGAAGCCAGGAGCGCCTTCGAACGTGCGTACACGCTGCTGGCGGATGTTCCCGAGCACCCCATGCGCGCTCGCCTGCTGCATGGGTTCGGCTATCTGCTCGGTTTGCGCGGCGAGTATACGGTGGCGCTGGAAGTGGCCGAGCGTGCCGAGGCCCTCTCCTGCGACTCGAAGGATCCAGAGCTCATGCTGGCGGCGTGCATCGTACAGGGCGAGGTGCATCACCTTCAGGGACGCACTGAAACAACCCGCAGTTGGCTGGAGCGCGCCCTCGCGATCGCCGAGCCGCTGGACATCGGAACGAACGAGATCTTTGCGGCCGATCCACAGGTCATGCTGCACGGCATGCTGGCCATCGAGCTGGTGCGATCCGGCCTGATTGAGCAGGGTCGAACTCATATGCAGCACGCGCGAGCCCGTGCACAAGCGCTGCGCCAACCTATGACGTGGCTGGTCGCTGCCTGGCAGGAGGTGTTGATCGAGGTGCGAATGGGAAACCACGTGCGTGTGGCAGCGCTGGCTGACGACATGCAGACGCTGGTGGATGAGTATTCGCTCGCTCTGGGGCGCACGGCTTGCCGCTGGTGGCGCGGCTGGGCCGACGCCCGCAACGGTGCACCCCGCGACGGCTACCGCCACATCCGTGAGGCCTACGAGGAACACACCGGGCTCGGTATGCGCTCCGGTGCCAGCGAAGTACTCGGCTACGCCGCCGAGGCACTCCTGCTGGCAGGTGATTACGACGCAGCGCAAGTCCAATTGCAGGAAGCACTTCAGGTGGGCGAGGAACTGGGCGAGCGCGTGTACCTGCCACAGTTATTGCTGCTAGAAGCAGCGATCGCGCGAGCGCAGGGTCGGCCCGACGCCAGCAACGTTGCGGTGCGGCGCGCGGTTGAGGAGGCTCGCGCCCAGGAAGCACCATGGCTGGAGCTGCTCGCGCTGGTCGAGCTGTGCGAGCACCACGACGCCGTGGCCGAGGACCACCAGGCATTGGCGACGCTGGTTGACCAGTTGCCTGAAACTGACGGAACCGGGCTGGTGAAACGTGCGCGCTCGCTGATTCAGGCTGCAAAGTCTGATTGAAAAATTAAGGACACAGACCTGTGGGAGCGAGCCTGCTCGCGATGGTGACGGGTCAGCCAATATTGATGCTGAATGTACCGCCGTCATCGCGAGCAGGCTCGCTCCCACAAGTTCGCATTGTTCAAATCCTTAACTTACCGACATTAATTTCTGTGGAAGCGGCGCTGTCCCGACCGAAGCCTGACCTTTCGCTTACGACTCGACCCAAGGGGCAGCTTACGCTGTCGTCGAACTTTCTTGCCCCCTTGGACTGTGATGATCCTTAACTCTGAAACCAAGTACCCGAGCCGCCGCACATACGTCATCAAGCTGCGTAGCGATGCCGCTTCGGGGGCCCTGGTGGGCCGCCTCGAAAACCTGGTCACCGGACGTCAGCGCGAGTTTTCGTGCGCCGAAGAGTTGCTGGAGTCGATCGACTCGGACCTCAGGTCGGCGGCCAGCGAGCACGCGGCAGATGCCGACGGCGAGTGACGTCTCCCACCTGAATGTGCGCTCGATATGGCGACCGAACGGCGACGCTTCGCTGACGACTTCGTGCACATCGGGCCTTACGCTGATGCCATCTCGAATCCACACGAGTCCAATGCGATGCCGCGACTTCCAGTTTCCTTTCCACTGCCCCTCCTCACCGCCCGGACAACCTTGAAACGGGCCGAGCGCACGACCGGCTTCGTTATTGCGGCCGCCCTTGCCACTTCGATCGCCCTCGCCCTTTCCGGTTGCTCCACACCGGTCTTCAAGCCAGCGGTTGACCTGCCAAGCAGTTTCGCCGCCAGCACGGCCTCCGAAATGGAACCCGAGGCGGCGTGGTGGGAGGTCTACCACGATCCGTTGCTGACGGATCTGGTGCGCCGGGCTGCGCGTGAGAACCGCGACGTCAAGATTGCCGCCGAGCGCCTGCGTGCCGCGCGTGCCGGAGAAACGGTCAGCCAGTCCTGGCTGCTCCCGAGTGTCGGCGCATCCGTCTCCGGCAGTGACCGCCGCAGCGGCTACAACTTGGCCACGAAACAGGGCTATCCGGATACCAAGACCACCAGTGTGGGTCTGGACGTCTCGTGGGAACTCGACCTGAGCGGCCGTCTGCGCGCCGGCGCAGCGGCGGCTGACGCCGATGCGCTGGCCGCGGAACACAGCATGCGCGGCGTACGCCTGCTGGTGATGAGCGACGTGGTCAGCAACTACTTCACACTGGTCGGTGCGCAGCGCCAGGTCGCGACGCTTCGCGCAATCTCGGCGATGCAGGACGAGACGCTGCGTCTGGTCACCGCACGTCAACAGGTCGGGCTCGCATCCGCTTTCGACGTCGAACGCGCGCAGACCGACGCCTTGTCGGCGCGGGCGCAGATTCCGCCGCTGGAAACCCAAGTGGCGGTGGCGCGTCACCGTATCGCAGTGCTGACTGCAGACCAGTCTTTCAACACCGCGAACATCCAGCCTTCAAGCGGTGATTTGATCGATGTGCCCGAGGCCAAGCCCGGCCAGCCCGCCGAGTTGCTGCAACGCCGACCTGACGTACTGGCGCTGATGGCACAACTCGACGCCGCCAATGCTCGTCGCCAGCAAGCGAAAGCCGAGTGGTTCCCGCAGCTCTTTCTCGGCGCTTCCTTCGGCCGCCAGGGTCTCAACCTGAACGGTGCCGATCTCGGCGCTGCGCGCTTCACCAACGTCGCGGGCCTGCTGGCGATGCCGCTCTTCAACGCCGGGCGCACGCAAGCCATCAACGAAGCGGCTGAAAGCGCTCAACAAGAGGCGCTGCTGCGCGCCGAAGACGGCATCGTACGGGCGCTCGAGGATGTGGAAAACGCCCTCGTCACGCTTGCGCAGGAACGCCGCCGGTCCGGGTCGCTGCAATTGGCCGCCGCGTCCGCAGAGTCCGCGCAAAACCGCGCCCAGTCGCTCTATGACCGCGGGCAGATCGACCTGTTGCCACTGCTGGATTCGCAGCGGGCGCGCCTGGCGGCACGCTTGAATTCTAACGAAAGCAACACCCGACTGCTGCTCGACAGCGTGCAGCTCTACAAGGCACTGGGCGGGGGCTGGCAGGTGTTCGAACAACCCTCCAACCCAACCGCATCCGCCGAAGCCGACCGGCCACCACTTTCCTGAGAATCTGTCGTTTTCCAAAGAGGAACCGTCTTGAAACATTCCCTTACTACGGCCGGCGTTTTGGCCGTCGCCGCCATGCTTTGCGCGTGCAGCCCGGATCAGCCGTCCGTGCAGGCCCCACGACCGGTACGCACCGTTGAAATCAGCTACGACAATGCCCGCGAAAGCAATCGCTACGTGGGCACCGTGCAGTCACGGCATGAAGTCGATCAAGCCTTCCGCGTAGGCGGCAAGGTAGCCCAGCGCAAGGTCGATGTAGGTCAGTTTGTGCGCGAGGGCGACATACTGGCTGTGCTGGACGACAGCGACTACCGCCTCGCTGAGCAAGCGTCGCAACAGCAGTGGGCAGTTGCCGTCGAGCAGACTCGTCAGGCCGACTCGGACCACCAACGCCTTACCGCACTAAAGGCTGATGGCTCGGTCAGTGCGGCCGACGACGAGCGTGCACATACCAATGCCCAGACCGCTCATGCGACTGCCGAGGCCGAGGCGCGAAAACTCGAGCTCGCGCGCAACCGGCTCAACTACACCGTGCTGCGCGCCTCCCGTAGCGGTGTTGTCACGGCTGTGCGCTTCGAGGCGGGCCAGGTCGTGGCGGAGGGTCAACCGGTGGTCTCGGTTGCGAATCCGGATGAATCCGAGATCGTCATCGACGTGCCCGAGGATCAGTTGTCCGTCTTCAAGGACGCGCAGTTCAAGGCCTCGCTGGCCAGTGCGCCGAACGAGACCTTCGATGTCACGCTGCGCGAGCTGTCGCCGCAGGCTGCGGCGCAGACGCGCACCTATCGCGCGCGGCTCAAGCCAATGCAGGCGCTGCCGCTGGGCGCCACCGCCACGGTAATGGCCAAGAGCGTGATGACAAGCGTCTCGGTGGCGGCGGTGCCGGCGACGGCACTGACCCAAAGCGGCGGTCAGCCGGCGCTTTGGGTCGTCACGCCTGTGGGCAAGGATCCGTTAGGCATCGTCGAACTGGAGCATGTGGCAGTTTGGGCCTACCGCAACGACGAAGTGCTCGTCTCCGGGCCGCAGGCTGGCGCATTAGTCGTTACCGCCGGGATCCAGAAAATGACGTCCGGACTGAAGGTCGCGCTCCCCGGTGCGGCGATCGCTGACACGAACACTACGCAGCAGGCCACCCGATGAACAATTTCAACCTCACCGACTGGGCGCTGCGCCATCGCGCCATCGTCCTGTTCATGCTCCTCATTGTCGCGGCGGCCGGCGCCTTCAGTTTCACCAGGCTCGGTCAGCTCGAAGATCCGAACTTTTCGGTGCCTTCCATGACCGCCATGGTCATCTGGCCGGGCGCCACCGCCCAGCAATTGCAGGACCAGGTCCTCAATCGTATGGAGAAGAAATTCGAGCAAATCGACAACTTCGAAAAGGTGGTCACCTACGCGCGGCAGGGCTACGCGGGCATGACGCTTACCGTGCGCGGCGGCACCTCCAAGGCTGACCAGCGCGAGGCCTGGTACCAGGCGCGCAAGAAACTCAACGACCTGAGCCTGGAGATGCCTGACGGCGTGATCGGCCCGATCCTGAACGACGAGTACGGCGACGTGTACGGCCTGATGTACGCAGTCAAGGGCGACGGCGTTGGCCACGCTGACCTGTCGGACGTGGCCGAGGACATCAAGCGCCAGATGCTGAAGGTGCCGATGGTCAAGAAGATCGATGTCATCGGCAAGCAGGCCAAGCGTGTCTACGTCGAGTTCTCGCACGAGCGCCTGGCAGCGCTGGGCATTACACCGCTGGCCATCGCCGAAAGCCTCAAGAGCCAGAACACGATGCTGCCCGCAGGCCAGATCGACACCCACGGTGATCGCGTCATGGTGCGCGTGAGCGGCCAATTCGCCAGCGAAGAGGCTATCCGCAATGTGCCAATCGCCGCGGGCGGCCGGCTGATCAAGCTCGGCGACATCGCGACCGTTACCCGTGGCTTCGAAGATCCGCCGACCTACACGGTCCGCCACAACGGCCAGCCAGTGCTGATGCTCGGCATCACAATGACCAGCGACGGCAACATCGTGGACCTTGGCAAGGCGATGGACACGGCCGTCGCCAGGATCCAGTCGGAACTTGCGCACGGCGTGGAGCTGGAGCTCGTGGCCGACCAACCCACCACGGTAAAGGATGCTATCCACGACTTCGCACACGCGCTGATCGAGGCGCTGATCATCGTGATTGCGGTGAGCCTGGCCAGCCTGGGCTGGCGCGCAGGCCTCGTGGTCGCGGCCACGGTGCCGCTGGTACTGGGCGGCGTGGCGCTGGTGATGTTGGCAATGGGCTGGAACCTCGAGCGCATCTCGCTCGGCTCACTGATTATTGCGCTGGGACTGCTGGTGGATGACGCCATCATCGCCATCGAGATGATGGTGGCGAAGATGGAGACCGGCATGGATCGCGTGAAGGCAGCCGCCTTCTCCTATCAGTCCACCGCCATGCCGCGCCTGACCGGTGCACTCATCACCGTCGTGGGCTTCCTGCCGATCGGCCTCTCGAAGTCCACCACCGGCGAGTACGCGGGCGGCATTTTCTGGATCGTCGGTGCCGCGGTGCTGTTCTCGTGGATCTGCTCCGGCATCTTCACGCCGTACCTGGCGGTCAAGATGCTGCCCAACGACTTGGGCAAGCACCAGCACGGTGATCTGCACGATACCAAGTTCTACCGCAGCCTGCGCCGCCTGATCGACGCCGCCATCGAGCGCCGCTGGGTGGTCATCGGTGCGACGGTTGGCGCTCTGGTACTTGCTCTGGCCTGTATCAAGCTAGTGCCACAGCAATTCTTCCCCAACAGTTCGCGTCCTGAGCTGGTCATTGACCTGCGTGTCAAGGAAGGCTCCTCGTTCGCCGCGACGACCGAGCAAGTCAAGCACATGGAGGAGATCCTCGCGAAGGACGAGGACGTGCGTTTTTATACCGCCTACACCGGCGCCGGCGCACCGCGCTTCTATCTCTCGCTCAACCCCGAGCTGCCGAATCCGGGCTTTGCCCAGTTCGTCGTGATGACCAAGGATCTGGATGCACGCGAGCGAGTACGTGCGCGGCTGGTGGCCTCGGCTGACCAACAATTCCCACAGGCGTGGGTGCGCGTGACCCGGCTCGAGTTGGGGCCGCCTGTCGGCTACCCGGTGCAGTTCCGCGTCGTAGGCCCCGATACCCAGATGGTGCGCAAGATCGCCCGCGACGTGGAGAAGGTGGTTGCGTCCAACCAAAAGGTGCGCGATCTCCAGCTCGACTGGAACGACCCGGTGCGTACGCTGAAAGTGGAGCTCGATCAGGACAAGTCCAGCGCGCTTGGCCTTACACCGGCCGACGTGTCGTTGGCGACCCAGACCGTGATGAACGGCGCAACCCTGTCGCAGCTGCGTGAGCGCGAGGATCTGATCGACATCGTAGCCCGTGCCGTGCCAGAGGAACGTTTGAACCTCGACACACTGAAAGACATCAACCTCTACACGCGCCAGGGCACGGTGGTGCCACTGTCGCAAGTCGCACAGGTGCGTTCTGAACTGGAAGAGCCAGTGCTGTGGCGCCGTAACCGCGACATGGCGATCACGGTGCGTGCCGACGTGAAGGATGGCGAGCAGGGTGTATCGGTGACGCAGGAAATCCAGCCGTTGCTCAAGGATATCGAAGCCAGGCTGCCGACCGGTTACCGCATCGACGTGGGCGGCGCGGTGGAGGAAAGTGACAAGGCGAACAAGGCGCTACTCGCGGTGGCCCCGTTGATGCTGATCACCATCCTGCTGTTACTCATGCTGCAACTGCAGAACTTCTCCCGCATGTGGATGGTGATGCTGACCGCACCGCTGGGCCTGATCGGTGTGGTGCCGGCGCTCTTGGTGTTCCAGTCGCCGCTGGGCTTCGTCGCGATCCTGGGCATCATCGCACTGGGTGGCATGATCATGCGCAACGCGGTGATCCTGATCGATCAGGTTCAAATCGAAATCGCCGAGGGGCGTGACCCGTGGAATGCTGTGCTGGATGCCGCCATTCACCGGGCCCGTCCGGTGATGCTGACGGCGCTGGCCACTGTGCTCGCCATGATCCCGCTAACGCGCAGTGTGTTCTGGGGGCCGATGGCAATTGCGATCATGGGCGGCCTTACCGTGGCGACGCTGCTGACGATTTTCTTCGTCCCGGCGTTGTACGCTGCATGGTTCAAGGTGGGTCGCCAGACGGCCGCTGGTACCCTGCCGGTGAGCTCGCCATCGCCAACGCGCAAAACCGATTGTCCAGCGTGAACCGGACCACGGCCGCGCACGGCGCGGCCATCGCCCGGTTGGCGCGAGCCACCGACATCAAGTGCTGCGACCGCTGTATGACGTTTTGTCAGTCAATCTGTATCTAACGTTCTCCCTTTGGCCGCCCTACTATCGTCCGCACCATCCAGGTCCATACCTCAGAGATCGCGAAAGCCGTTTTATACGGATTTAGCGCAGCTTCAATTCGTTATCTCTTCCTTCAGGAGTTACGCCATGCCCGAACTGTCCAACCTGCTTGCCTACGGCCTGATCTCACTCGGCATGGTGCTGACTCCCGGCCCGAACATGATCTATCTCATCTCGCGATCGATCTGCCAGGGACGAATGGCCGGACTGATTTCCCTGGGTGGCGTGGCGTTGGGTTTCGTCGTTTATATGTTGTGCGCCGCATTGGGTATCACAGCCCTGGTCCTGGCGGTTCCCTATGCGTATGACGCCCTGCGACTCGGCGGCGCACTCTATCTGCTCTACCTGGCCTGGCAAGCGGTCAAGCCCGGCGGCCGTTCTCCGTTCCAGGTGCGCGACCTGCCCAAGGACAGCCCGCGCAAGCTGTTTACGATGGGGTTTGTCACCAACCTGTTGAATCCCAAAGTCGCGGTCATGTATTTGTCGCTGCTGCCCCAGTTCATCGACCCCGCCGGCCACGGCAGCGTGCTGGCGCAATCCATCGTGCTTGGCTCTACGCAGATCGTCATCAGCGTAAGCGTCAACGCCCTGATTGCCGTCATGGCGGGCTCCATTGCGACATTCCTCGCACGCAAGCCCGTGTGGCAGACCGTGCAGCGCTGGCTGATGGGGACGGTCCTCGCGGGCTTGGCCATGCGCATGACCGTCGAAGGGTAACGCTGAACCGCAATGCTGTTCAGTCAAGGAAATTGTAGGAGCGAGCTCGCTCCTACAAACAGCATTGGACGCCAAACCGGACTGTTTGCGGTTGGCGTATCGGGCACGCTTGAAAAAAGATCCGCGCAGGTTAGCGAAGGCCCCCGCTGGATCGGGATGGGATGAGGGCGACTAAATCTGTATCACCTATGTCGACACCAGCCTGTGAAAGCAGCGTAGTAACCTGGCCACGGTGATGGGTCTGATGGTTGAAGAAATGCATCACCAGGCCGAAAAAATCCTTGTCCGACACTACCCCCTTCAAGCTCGCATAATGGAGGGTGTGATCCAGATCGGACTCTGTAATAGAGCTGGCCCATTCGACGATGATCTGATCAAGCGTCTCTCGATACACTGAGAGTTCTCGAATAGTAGAGAACAACGCCTGGTCAAGGCTTTTCGGATCAGAAAATCGCCTCACCGGCTCCAATGTCGAGTGGTTCGCTGGATGTTTGGCGAATCGCTTTAGCCACACGGTGTCTCCGACTGCCACGTGGTTCAGCGTCCCGAGAATCGACCTGAAGAACGCTTTTCTATCAGCTGATAGCTCATCATCGGACAAGCACCTGGCCGCTCCATAGATCTTTTCGTTCATCCATTTGTTATAGGTCGCCATCAGGCAGATATGGCCGGTACGGCTCATGTGCTCATCCTCTGAGTGGGTATTTGACAAGCGCTCCACGCTCACCGCAAACCCAGTCTATTGCACGGTGACCCGTACGCGGTAGAGATCGTTATTGCCCCGATACTCACGGGCCACCCCCCAAGAGGTAACCTTCGACATTTTCCATGGACAGGGCTTCGAGCAGCACCTGCTCCAGAATGGCAAAAAAACATTTGATGTGGGCCTGCTTCAATGCCTGAGGCCGGGTCACCAGATAGACCTCCATATCTGGAAGGTGGAGATCCGGGAACAACCCGATCAGATCCTTCGCCAGTATACGGGGCAGTACGGCCACCCCCATACCTCGCCTCACCGATTCGAGCTGCACGGCGAACGAATTCACGCTGATCTGCGCGCGGTCCAGACCACCGGCCTTTGCCGCACGCATTTGCGGCAACATGTCCAGCGGGGGAAGCAAGGCAACATTGACCGCAGTGGCCGGGGTCACCCCTGGAAACCGCTTCAGATAACCTGCATCAGCGAAGACACCGTAGGCGAGCCGGCCTATGGGTCGATAAATCAGCGACGGCTCACCCAGATGAGCGGTACGTACAGCAATGTCTGCCACGCCGCGGACGATCTTGTGAAAGTCGGCTGTTACCAAAAGCTCCACCGAGCAACGCGGGTGCAGAGAAGTGAAGCGACTCGCGGCCTCCAGCACGCAAGACGAGAACCCCTCGCCTGCACTGACCAGGACACTGCCAGCCAGCTCTGTGTGTGGCTCGGATATGCCTGCAGCGGTTTGACGCCTCAAGCCCGCTTCCGCAGCCAGGGCAACTTCCACGAGGGATTGGCCCCGCGAGGTCAACCAGCATCCTTCAACGCCCCGCTCGACGAGTGGCTCGCCCAGTGCGACCTCAAGTTGGGTCAGGCGGCGGGACACGGTAGACGCCGCGATACCCAGCAACTGGCCAGCTTGAAGGAAGCTGCCACGCCGCGAGACTGCCAACAGCAGACGAAGATCGTCCCAATTTGCTTGCAACGCCATGCGTCCTGTCCTCCCTGGTCTGCATATGTGCAAATCCATTATGCAGTAGTCGCTGTTTTTCGGGGGAGGCCTCAAAGGTATATCTACAGACCCTCGACACGAATGGAATGGACTGTAATGACTACTGGCCCCAACGACTATGCGGAACGCGCCTCAAGAGCCTTCAATCGCCGTGATGTGGAGGCGATG
Source organism: Pseudomonas sp. GV085 (assembly GCF_003050925.1). GTDB lineage: Bacteria > Pseudomonadota > Gammaproteobacteria > Pseudomonadales > Pseudomonadaceae > Aquipseudomonas. Next base: position 62,273 of record NZ_QAOV01000016.1, read on the forward strand.
CTTGCATTGGTTTGCGAAGACTTCATCTACGTCGATGGCATGGGGATTCAAACCGGTCGCGACGCCATGCGCAAACGAGAGACTGCGCTGTTCGAAGCGTTCCCTGATGCCCAAGTGACCTTCACCCCATTCATGGTCGCTGACGATCGTTTGGCGCTGACTGCTTTACTGACCGGCACCTTCGCCGCACCCTTGGTGCTGCCAGGCCGGGTGATTGCACCCCATGGACGCCATATTACCGTGCACTACGCCGCACACTTCACCTTCAGAAACGGGCTGGCCATCCGTGAAGAGGTTTTCTTCGACAGTGCGGTGTTGATGCCGTCAGCCGAACAGGGTGAGGGTTGAGCCATGCGCAGCGTATTTGTTACTGGAGCAACCGGCTTGCTGGGCAACAACCTGGTGCGTGAATTGGTCGCTCGTGGCTACACGGTCAAAGGCCTGGTCCGCTCAAGAGCCAAAGGTGAACAGCAGTTCAACAATCTACCGGGGGTGGAGCTGGTCGTGGGTGACATGGCCGATGTCGACGCATTCGCAGCATCGCTGCAAGGTTGCGATACGGTGTTTCACACCGCGGCGTTCTTTCGCGACAACTACAAGGGCGGCAGCCACTGGAAAGAACTCGAAAAGATCAATGTGTCTGGTACGCGGCGCCTGCTTAACCAGGCCTACCGCGCCGGTATACGACGGTTCGTCCATACCTCTTCCATTGCCGTGCTCGACGGCGCACCTGGCTCGTCCATCGATGAGACATGTCTGCGGGCCGACGCCGACGCGGATGACTACTACCGCAGCAAGATCCTCGCCGACCGTGTCGTCCTGTCGTTCCTGGAAGCACATCCCGAGATGCATGCCTGCATGGTCCTGCCCGGTTGGATGTGGGGCCCTGCCGACATTGGCCCGACCTCCTCGGGACAATTGGTCAACGATGTCGTGAACGGCAAGTTGCCCGGGCTGATCCCTGGCAGCTTCTCCGTTGTCGATGCCCGTGATGTGGCATGGGCGCTGATTGCTGCCGCCAAACAGGGCCGACGAGGTGAGCGCTATCTCGCGGCGGGCCGGAATATGACGATGCGTCAGCTGGTCCCTGTTCTAGGACGTATCGCTGGCGTAAAGACCCCCGTTCGACAACTACCGCTGCCCTTTCTATACACCTTGGCAACTGTGCAGGAGATCTATGCGCGCCTGACCGGCAAGCCCATTCTGCTGAGCATGGCCACGTTGCGCCTGTTGATACGAGAGGAGGACCGCTCCTGCTTCAACCATCGCAAGAGCGAGCAGGAGCTTGGCCTGAGTTTCCGGACGCTAGAGCAGACAATCACTGACACCGTGGCGTGGTACCGTGATCACGGCTGGTTTGAAAAGCACAGTGCGCGCGCCTCGAAGAAAAAAAGCTCATCGGTCATGGTCGACAACTGACTTTCGCAGAAGGGATTACCGTCCAGTCCCAAAGCCGATAATCTCGAGCCTCATTGTGCGGTTTTATGCGGGTACGCGAGGGGTACCTTGAGTTCCCGAGACCGCACTTGCTGGTCATTTACCACACACCAGAACAAGGACGTCAATTTGTGAACAGGGAAATCATCCTGATGCGTCACGGCCAGCCAAAACTGGCCGCAACCGACAAGATCTCAGCGCTCGAGATGAAAGACTGGATCGAACAATACAACCGATCCGAAATTACCCACCACCCGGTCCCGCCTGCCAGTCTGCAACTCGCCGCAACCGCCACGGTGATTGTTTCAAGCAGCGCGCCTCGTGCGCTGACCTCCGTCCAGGCGCTCGGCCTGAAGCCTGCGCTGGTAGACGCACTTTTCTGCGAAGCACAACTGCCTTTTGGTCATTGGAAACGGCCACGGCTATCGCCGTTTACCTGGGCATTTATCCTTCGAGTCTTATGGCTGTGCGGTTACTCGCGCAACGTCGAATCCGCCGGCACTGCGAGGATGCGCGCCAGTGTGGCAGCCAAACGATTGCAGTCCCTTGCCAGCGATGGACCGGTTCTGCTGCTCGGTCACGGCTTTATGAATCGAATGATCGCCAATCAACTGGTGGCCGACGGATGGGCTCGCCAAAAACGTAACGGCAACCAGTACTGGAGTGCGACCGTGTATCAGTACGGCGGTGTGTAAGAGGCGCCAACGGGTCGGCAGAGATGCCTGTCAAATGCAGCACTGCGTTCATCGTCATCCGGGTAACCCGTCTTGACGATGCAACGGCAGCAGCATTAAGGGACGATTCATTCAAGGGAGAGAAGTCGTGTCAGCCACATCCGGGAACAGCAACATTTTTCGACTGGCAACCGCCCAGGCATTGGCGGGTGGTAACTCAGTCATCGTCTATGCAACCGGCGCTATCGTGGGAGACATGCTTGCACCGGATAAGGCATTGGCGACGCTGCCCATCTCCATTTTTGTCGTGGGCATGGCGAGCTGCACGCTACCTGCCGGTGCCATTGCGCAGCGCTATGGGCGCAGCCTCGTGTTTATGCTGGGAGCGTTGTGCGGCATCCTGATGGGAGTGCTGGCTGCGATTGGCATTTATTTGTCCTCCTTTTTCATTTTCTGCGCTGCGATGCTGTTGGGTGGCGCTTATGCCGCTGTGGTGCTGACGTTTCGTTTCGCCGCCGCAGAATGCGTTCCAGAAAACAGGCAACCCTGGGCGCTTTCAATCGTCATGGCTGCCGGGCTAGTGGCGGGTGTACTAGGTCCACAGACGGTCACCTATACGATGGACCTATGGGAGTCACACCTGTTTATCACCACTTACGTTGCAGCCGCATTAATGGCAGTGATTTCGGCGGCGGTGCTGTCAGGTGTCGATTTGCCACGCCATGAGGCAGCTGTTCGTACTCCAGGTCGCCCGCTTGCGGTGATTGTTCGGCAGCCTCGACTCATCAACGCCATGCTCTGTGGTGTCATCATTTACACCTTGATGAATTTCCTGATGACTTCGGCCCCACTGGCAATGAAGCATGAGGATCTTTCACTGGAATCATCGAATCTGGCATTGCAGTGGCACGTCATTGCAATGTACGCACCCAGTTTTTTCACTGGAAATCTGATCCGCCGTTTTGGAGCAAACCGCGTTGTGTTGATGGGGTTGATGTTAACCGGCGCTGCTATTGCGGTCGGGCTTGCCGGTGTGCAGCCCTACCACTTTTATCTATGTTTGGTGCTTCTGGGGATTGGTTGGAATTTCGGTTTTGTCGGCGCCTCTGCGCTCGTCCTTCAGTGTCATAAAACGAGCGAAAGACAAAGTGTCCAGGCGCTCAATGATTTCATTGTCTTTGGCGCCGTGGTGCTCGGCTCGTTTGCATCGGGAGGCATATTGAATCGATACGGTTGGACCGTTATCTGTGCGCTTGCCTTTGTACCTGTGCTGGTTGCCATACCGACGTTGATGTTGAGCGAGCATCGCGTCTGGCGCTCAATCCAGGAACGCACAAGCTAGGTGCCGTCAGCGAACCATTTAATGGTGACGCAATAGCCTACGCAGCGGGACCCCATCTTTAAGTACTGGGGATTTGATGACGATGTAACTGAAGTACTTGGAAATACCGATATTCTTGTCCAGCAGCCCTTCGATCACTTCCTGATAATGCTGAATACTGCAGGTCATGAAGCGCACCAGGTAATCGTAACCGCCGCTGACTAAATGGCACTCAAGCACCTCATCGACCAAACGAATATTGGACTCGAACTTGGCGAAGTCCTCCCGTTTATGGTCGCTGAGCGTGATTTCAGTAAATACCGTGACCGAGTCGGTGATCTTGGCAAGGTTTAGATGAGCTCTATACCCGGAAATATAGCCAGCCGACTCAAGCCGTTTGACCCGCTGCAAGCATGGACTGGATGACAGGCCCACCGCATCGGCCAGACTGACGTTGGTCATTCGACCGTCTTTTTGAAGCTCAACCAGGATACTGATATCAATTCGGTCTAGTTTAATTAAACCTTCCATCGGGTACCTCTTGATTGCCGTTCAGATAGACAGTGGTTTTAGCAAACTCAACGTCGCAAAGATAGCTGATGCTGCGCGACCAGGTCGGCCATGCTTGTGATGTAAAAATCTGCGGAATATTCCTGAGTATAATTCTCATGACCACGGCGGATCAGGCACAAACCAACCAATTTTGGCGGCTGCGCAGGAGGTCTGGAAATCTGCAGAATATTTTTGGGCTCCAGGTTGTTGGCCAGCAACCACTCGCTGTCCTCCAATGGATTACTGGCTCGGGAATGCAGGTCTTCGGGCACAATCCCCAAACGCTCGCAGAGCTGTTCGCGATCCTCGGCATCTCTATCGCAGTACACCAGCAGCCGATAGAATTTGCGCAGATACAACATGGCACCGGGCGCGTCCTCGAACAGCGACCAGTTGCATGCCGAACGGGCGAAACTCATGCCCTCTTCCCAACTGGCCTTGAGCCCAAAACGCTCGGCCAGCTGACGATGGGCAAAGCACAATAAGCCACTGAAGCCCAGCTCGGAAAAACGTGGATAGAGCGTGCGCACCGCCTCGTCAAACTCAGCCAATACCTCTTCCCTGCCTGGCATGCCCGGATGGTTTTCGAGCAAAGGTTGCAGGGCCGTCCAGATACCGGAATCCCGATCGACCAGGACTTCGTCGCAATCGATCAGCAGTGCACAATAATCAGTCAGGTACATGGTGTGTAGCCTCCCATGATGCATTCATCAATCCATGTGCTCTAAATGCCCTCGGTCGGCGCATTGCTACATTGCGCCAACCGAGACCTGAGATTAATCCAACACTCGCAACAATGCCGCTTCAAGAATTGTCAGCGCTTCGTCGATCTGATTTTCTTCGGTTACCAGAGGAGCCAGGAAGCGCAGCACATTTCGGTACACCCCGCATTTGATCACCAACAGCCCGCCAATCCTGGCCTGATCGATCAGTTGTTGGGTGAGCTCTGCATCGGGGCTACGGGCCTCATCGTCTTTGATCAATTCGATTGCCAGCATGAAGCCGGTGCCGCGCACGTCACCAATACGAGGGTGACGTGCCTGCAAGCGCAGCAGGCCCTGACGCAGCCGCTCGCCCAATACCTCACCACGCTCGAGCAACTGATCCTGCTCGTAAGTTTCGATCACCGCCAACGCGGCCGCACAAGCCAGGGCGTTACCGCCGTAGGTACCGCCGAGACCACCGGGTAATGGCGCGTCCATGATGTGCGCACGACCTACCACGCCCGATATTGGCAAACCACCGGCGAGGCTCTTGGCGACGGTGACCAGATCCGGCTGAATCCCGGCGTGCTGGAAGCCGAACCATTTGCCGGTACGGCCGAATCCGGTCTGAATCTCATCGAGAATGAGCACGATGCCATGTTGCTCGGTCAGAGCCCGCAGCGCCTGGAGAAATTCCGGCGGCGCGGACAGGAAGCCTCCGTCACCCTGCACCGGCTCGATGATGATCGCAGCTACTCGATCCGGAGCGACTTGGGTCGCCAGCAATTCGTTCAGGGCTTGCAGCGCCATCTCACTGCTGAAACCACGATAGGCGTTAGGGTATGGGGTATGGAAGACTTCGGGAGCGAAGGGCCCGAAGTTCTGCTTGTAGGGTTGGCTCATGCCAGTCAGGGTCGTACCCAGTAAAGTACGCCCATGGAAACCGCCACGAAAGGAGATAACGGCTGAACGATTGGTATGCGCGCGGGCGATCTTCACCGCGTTCTCTACCGCCTCTGCACCAGACGTAAACAGCGCCGCCTTGTAGGCTTCTTGGCCACCCACCAACTCGCACAAACGCTGTACCAGGTCTATGTAGGGTTTGTAGGCCACCACCTGGAAGCAAGCATGGCTGATCTTTTGTAATTGGGTCTGCACTGCCGCGACCACCTTCGGGTGATTGTGACCGATGTTCAAAACGCCAATGCCGCCGACGAAGTCCAGGTAGCGCGTCCCGTCCACGTCCCACACTTCAGAACCCTGGGCCCGGTCGATGACCAGCGGGTGTGCCGTGACCAAACCCCGTGGCACGAATTGATCGCGCTGACGGAGCAAACTCGGGGTTTCTTCGACTTTACTGTTCATGGCATCTCCCATAGTGAACCTGGCAACCGGGAAACGGCTGCAATGTGTTCCAAAGGTTAAGCTTTCGACGCAATTGTCTAAGCCGAACTTGGCCTCTGAGAAATTCGGATCGACTGTTTTCACCCCGGTAAACAGCAGAATCCTTCAGCTGTGGCCAGCGCCCATGGAATCTGCCGACATGCGCCCCATACAACGCAACGTTATGCGTTTACGCAGATTCTTTCGACATATCCTGCTCTGCCACTCGGGCATGCTGGATACTCCCAATCTGAAGCGAGAAGTTACCCATGGCCCTGCTCTATAAAGCTGACCCGGTGCGCGGCGAACAATGGAAGCGCCTATTCGCTGAGCACGCTCCAGATATCGAATGGCGTGCCTGGCCGGACGTCGGCGATCCGAAGGATATTCGCTACCTGGCAGCCTGGCAGGCGCCGGACGATCTCGAAACATTGTTGCCAAACCTGCAGGTACTGTTCGCCTTGTCTGCCGGGGTCGACCAACTTGACCTTGACCGTCTGCCAACGACCCTGCCGGTGGTACGTTTACTCGACCCGAGCATCACCCGGGGCATGTGCGAGTACGCCAGTTTTGCGGTGCTCAGCCTGCACCGGGATATGCTCCGTTATCGCCAGCAACAAATGGCGCGGTGCTGGCAGGCTCACCTGCTGCAACCTGCTGCCAAACGTCGGGTAGGTGTGATGGGGCTCGGCACGCAGGCTCAACAGATTCTGGCCACCTTGCAGACCTTTGGGTTCGACTTATCGGGCTGGGCACGCAGCGAGCACCACATTGCCGGGGTGGACTGCTTTGCGGGTGCCGAGCAACTTCCAGCGTTCCTCAGCCAGTGCGACATAGTGCTTTGTGTCCTGCCATTGACCGAGCAGACTAAAGGGATTCTCAACCGACAGTTGTTCCAGCACCTGCCCAAAGGTGCTGCCTTGGTCAACATGGGCCGGGGTGGGCACCTGATAGAAGAGGATCTGCTGGAGGCTTTGGCCAGCGGCCAGCTCAGCGCGGCGGTGCTCGACGTACTGGAACAGGAGCCGGCAGCGCCGGACCATCCCTTCTGGCACCATCCGCAGATATTGCTGACACCGCATATCGCTGCGATGACCCAACCGGAAAGTGCGTTTAGCGTGTTGCTGGAGAATATCCGCCGGCATCAACGCGGTGAGTCAATGCTTGGCCAGGTTGACCGCGAGCGAAGTTACTGAGCAACGGCTGTCAACTCACCAGTAACAACCAACTGGCGCCAGATTTTTTAGGTTCTTCACGCAATCCAGGGAAACTGTAGGAGCCAGCTTGCTGGCGATGGACTCAAGTACGCCGCGTTTATCCGGTTCACAAGCGTTATCGCTATCGACCATCGCTGCGATGCGGCGACCCGACAAGTCGGATCGCCGCATCGCAGCTCCTGCAAGGGAGCGTGCCCACGCTTTTTTTAAGCAATGTACCCATCAGCAGCGCCTTTGGCTTTGCCCTGCAGCCTGAAAACCGACCCGGTATTTGCTGCCGATCTTGCCTCTCATTTGAGCAGCAACTGTGGCCTGCAGCGCTGTCGCCTACAGAATCTGCCGAATCAATGACCGCCTCTTGTCAGGCCTCACAGCAGGTGAGATACCAACACTTTCAGCGGAGAAATCCGACCGGTCACGCTCCCTGTCTACGGAGATCTGTCATGTCCAACTCGCAACGCCCTGCGTATACCTATCGCCCCATGACCCCGGCCGATGTGCCGCTGGCCCACGCCTTGTCCGTACAGTTGAAATGGCCCCACCGCCTGGAGGAATGGGCCATGTTGCAGCGCATCGCGCAGGGTTTTGTCGTAGAAGATGGAGGTCATCTGATCGGTACTGCGTTCACCTGTGCGCAGGGAGATTACGCCACTATCGGCCTGGTGATCGTCAGTGATGAGTACCAGGGCCAGGGTATAGGTCGCAAGCTGATGGAACTGGCACTTGAGGCTTGCGGATCACGTACCGCCATGCTCAATGCGACGCTGGCCGGTGCCCCACTTTATGCCAGTCAGGGATTCATTGACTTTGGACATATTCAACAACATCAGGGGCATGTGCTGCCTCCAGTACCCAATGATCTGCCAGCCGGTGAGCGCTGCCGCCCGCTGACCGAAGCCGATCGAAGCGATCAAATCGAACTGGCCAACGCCGGCAGCGGCCTGAACAGACACTCCGTGCTCAACGATCTGTTCGATACTGTCGAACACTCGGTCGGTATCGAGCGCGATGGTCAACTACGCGCCTTCGCCATGCTGCGCCCATTCGGCCGTGGTCGCTGCATCGGCCCGGTCATCGCGGAAAATCCAGAGCAAGCCAAGCACTTGATCGCGGTGTTGTTGGCCCAAGTGCCGGACGCATTCGTGCGCATGGATATACCGTCCGATAGCGGACTGGCCCCTTGGCTGGAGGAAGCCGGGCTGAAGCAGGTCGACACCGTTGCGCAAATGGCTCGTGGTACCCCACCGCAGGCTTTCGGCGGAGTGCGCCAGTTTGCGCTGGTGACTCAGGCCATCGGCTGACAAACCCCACAGATCCATCCAACGCCACACGACACATATTCCTGGAGAAACTCCTTCATGCAAGAGTCAGCTGCAGTGCTGTTGGCACACGCCGACGGCAGTCCCGTTTCAACAAAATTCACCCCCGGTTCGTTAGGGGCCAACGATCCTTTCGACAGGCATATTGCATATGTCGGGACGGATGACATTGCTGCTGGCGTGGTCCAGGCGAGCGGACAATTCAGCGTCAATGAATATCCCTACAGCGAAATGATTGTGGTACACGCGGGACAAGTCACCCTGCAGAGTCAGGATGGCACGCTCCAACTAAATCCCGGTGATAGTGCAGTGATTGCCCGGGGTACGTGTCTTCAAGTCGATGCGCAACCCGACTCTCTCTGGGCATTCTGCGCGGATACCCAGCTCGTTGAGGCATGCAATCCCGGGTTAACGCCTCTCCCCCAACTAACCCTGCTCTCTCCCTCGGCAGCACCGGATGCAGAAATTCTGCTAAGCCCCGCACCGCAATGTCGCTCGCACAATTTATTTGTGGAAGAACCGACCAACCTGCGCATCGGCGTCTGGGACTCGACACCCTATACCCGCAAGGCGAGGCCGCACATGCTGCATGAACTGATGCACCTGCTCGAAGGTAGCGTCACTCTCCAGGTAGCGGACGGGACCCATTTGACGGTCAACACTGGCGATACAGTGTTCGTGCCCCGAGGCGCCCCATGCGCCTGGAACAGCAGCGTCTATGTACGCAAGTTCTACGTCGTCAAGTAACTCGAACCGCGTTAGCGCCGGCAGATGGATTTCTCCTTCGCCGGCCCCACCACAAAACCGATCGATAACTTGCGGAGTACAGACAATGGGATTGGGTGGCTTCAGTACCGGAAAACTCCTGATCATCCTGTTGATCGTGGTCACGCTGTTCGGAACCAGGCGCCTGAAAGGCTTGGGGGCGGATCTCGGCGATACGATCAGGGGGTTCCGCAAATCCATGGGCGACGATAAGCCAGTCACTGAACCGCCCAGCGACCCGCCCATTGACGCTCAGGCGCGCACGCTCGAAGACTCGGTAAAACCCTAATTTATATCGGCTTTAACGAACGGCTATTGATGGACCAGGCAGCTCTGAAGAGATCACTGATCGCGCCATTGAAGCTCGTGGGCGTGGCGAGTGCCCAAGCCCCAGTCACCATTCAAACAGAGGTGAGAAGCGGGAATGGAAGTGCAGCTGATGTCAGACAAGTCTGTCGCTGGGGAAGCATTCTGGGAGCGCGTGTGCGCAGCCTATCCTGAGCAGCGCCCCCTATTGAACCTGAACAACGCGGCCGTGAGTCCGCCGCCGCTGGTGGTAGAGCAGGCCATGCACGAACCCTCTGTTCGCGCCAGTACGTAGACCGCTTTTGGCCGAACGGGATATGTGCGACCGATCGTATTCGCGCCAATTCTGCGCGCACAAAGACGACAACCCTCCCCCTCAATATAGTCCGCAATTAGTCCATCCAGGGCCGTGCACCGGGTCGATAGTTGCGTAGATCGAGAGCATCTTTCCCGGTAATCCGTGATGAACCAAAAAAAAGCCCGCAGTGTGAACGGGCTAAAAGGGTGACACACAAGAATGAGTAGAGCGGTGAAGCCGACCGGGTGTTTCCTCAGCTCAAAGCGCCGCGGCGATTGCCATACCGACATCCTGGGTCGAGCCCTGCCCTCCCAGATCGGGGGTGATCGGCCCCTCGGAGATAACCTGCTCGATGGCCTTGAGAATACCGTCATGGGCCGCCCGGTAGCGCTCATCGCCATTGCCCAGGAAATCCAGCATCAAGGCACCGGACCAGATCATCGCAATCGGGTTGGCGATGTTCTGCCCGTAGATATCCGGTGCTGAGCCGTGGACCGGTTCGAACAGCGAGGGGAAGCGTCGCTCCGGATCGAGGTTGGCCGAGGGGGCGATGCCGATGGTACCGGCGCAGGCAGGTCCCAGGTCAGACAGAATGTCGCCGAACAAATTGGACGCCACGACCACATCGAAACGATCAGGTTGCAGCACAAAACGCGCACAGAGAATGTCTATGTGTTGCTTGTCCCAGCTGACCTGCGGGTACTGCTGCGCCATTAGCGCCGTGCGCTCGTCCCAGTAGGGCATGCTGATGGAAATGCCGTTGGACTTGGTCGCCGCCGTCAGACGTTTTCGCGGCCGGGTCTGGGCCAGATCGAAGGCGAACTTGAGAATCCGGTCCACGCCGCGCCGGGTGAACACCGACTCCTGCAGCACGAACTCATGCTCGGTGCCTTCGAACATCTTGCCGCCGACCGACGAATACTCGCCCTCGGTGTTTTCTCGGATCACCACGAAATCGATGTCCCCCGCTTCACGTCCGGCCAGCGGACACGGCACGCCGGGAAACAGCCGCACCGGGCGGATATTCACGTATTGGTCGAAGTCACGGCGAAACTTCAGCAGCGAACCCCACAGGGAAATGTGATCCGGCACTTTGTCCGGCCAGCCCACGGCGCCAAAGTAAATCGCGTCGAAGCCCTTGAGTTGTTCGAACCAGTCGGCGGGCATCATCTGCCCGTGTTCCAGGTAGTAATCGCAGTGCGCCCAGTCGAGCACTTCGATGCTCAAATCCAGCTGCCATTTCTTCGCCGCCTGTTCCAGTACCCGCAGTCCTTCCGGCAGTACTTCCTTGCCGATACCATCGCCGGCAATCGCGGCGATTCTGAATAGTTTGCTCATCAATCGTGGCTCCTCAATGTCCTGTTCAAACGGTGACCGGATCACAGCCCGCCAATGTGGAAGGCTTTGACTTCAAGGTATTCATCCAGGCCGTACTTGCTGCCTTCACGGCCAAGACCCGATTGTTTGATACCGCCGAATGGGGCGACTTCCATGGAAATGAGCCCGGTGTTGAGACCGATCATGCCGAACTCCAGCGCCTCGCCGAACCGCCATGAACGGCGCAAATCCTGGGTGAAGAAATAGGCGCCCAAGCCATAAGGCGTGGCATTGGCCAGGGCCAGCGCTTCTTCTTCACTGGTAAAGCGCATCAGCGGTGCAACTGGGCCGAAGGTTTCTTCGTTGGCCAGCAACATCCCGGCATGGGCCTCACCGAGTACCGTCGGCTGGACGAACTGGCTGTCGCCCTCAGGGATACCGCCACAAAGCAGACGGGCTCCCTGACTCAAAGCATCGTCGATATGCCGAGCGACCTTGTTCACCGCGGCCGCATTGATCAATGGGCCAATGGTCACGTCGGCGTCCAGGCCATTGCCGACCTTGAGCTTGCCCACCTCCTCCACCAGGCGCTGGGCGAAGCGCTCGTAGATTCCGTCCTGCACCAGAATCCGGTTGGCGCAAACGCAGGTCTGGCCAGCGTTGCGGAACTTGCTGAGCATGATGCCGGCCACTGCCTGCTCCAGATCAGCGTCGTCGAACACAATGAACGGCGCGTTACCGCCCAGTTCCAGGCTCAAGCGCTTGATGTGTTCGGCGCTCTGGCGCATCAGCAGCCGACCGACAGCAGTGGAACCGGTGAAGGAGATCTTGCGCACCGTCGGGTTGCCGGTCAGCTCTTCGCCGATGCCGGAGGGCATACCGGTCACTACGTTGAACACCCCGGCCGGAATGCCGACGCGTTCGGCGAGCACCGCCAGAGCCAGGGCGGACAGTGGAGTCAGATCCGAGGGTTTGACGATGACCGGGCAGCCGGCCGCCAAAGCGGGTGCGCATTTGCGGGTGATCATCGCGTTGGGGAAGTTCCACGGGGTGATCGCGGCACAAACCCCCACCGGCTGCTTGAGCGTGAGCAAGCGGCGGTCACCACTGGGTGCCGGTATGGTTTCGCCGTAAACCCGGCGGGCTTCCTCGGCGAACCATTTGACGAAACTGGCGCCATAGCGGACCTCGCCCTTGGCTTCATTCAGCGGCTTGCCTTGCTCGCAGGTCATGATCAACGCGAGATCGTCCAGGTTGTCGATCATCGCCTGATACCAGCGCTCCAGCAGCGCCGCCCGTTCTGCCGCCGGGCGTGCGCGCCAGGCCGGCCAGGCGCGTTCGGCAGCTTCGATGGCGCGTCGGGTTTCGCTGCCGTGCATCGCGGGTACGCGGGCGAGCAACTGGCCGCTGGCCGGGTCGATGACGTCAAGGGTGGCGTCGTTGTCGGCGCTGATCCACTGACCGTCGATGTAAGCGAGTTCTACCAGCAGGCTGGGGTCTTTCAGGCGATTGTTGAGCATGGTCGAGTCCTGTTCCGAGACAGCCTTCAGTCTATTGTGTCGTCCCGGACGAGGATGCTGAAAGCGCCGCCCCGGCAGTCGTCGAATGCTGAAAATCGGCATGCGACGGCAGGCTCTACTGTTGGTGGGGTGATGGATATTGTCGCGGTCAGACGATGTAGTGCTTGACGATGTCATTCAGTTTGCAGGCCAAGATCAACAGCTTCGCGAGCAGGCCCCCACAGTTGGACTGGGTACATCCGGAGAAGATTGATCGGCTGACAGGCCGCCATCGCAGCGATGCGGCGACCCGACAAGCCAGCTCCCACAAAAAAATCAGCGCCCATCCGCTCTGCTTTTCACCACTCATCAGGCCGAGCGTTAGCTCGCCTGCAGCTGTTGATCTTGATGCACCTATATCGAGAGGCCGAGTGGAGGTTCTGCGCAGTGGGCAACCCGGCATGGATGCCGGGTTAGCCGCGCACGGCCATGAATGGCCGATCGCGGCGGGCCCTGTAGGAGCGAGCTTGCTCGCGAAAAACCTGAGAGCACCGCGGGGTGTCAGGCTCCCCGCGTCATCGTTGACCTCCATCGCGAGCAATCGAGCGTCGACCGGCTGCTCCTACAGGCCGGGCGGCGTTCCGTTTTTCCAAGTGACTCGCTGTAAAAGCAAAACCAATAGTAGCCGTGACCACAGAAACGGATATGTACACCGATCAATGTTCGGTGTCAGCAAGCGGGACACTAAAGCCGCATCGAGCCCAACAACCCTTGCAGGAAGTGTTCGCCGGCTTCCATCTGGCTGATCTCGATGAACTCGTCAGGCTTGTGCGCCTGTTCTATCGAGCCCGGGCCACAGACCACCACCGGCACATCCAGGCGTTGTTTGAACAGCCCGCCCTCAGTGCCGAATGAAACTTTGGCAGTGCCAATGTCCGGGGCGGCGAAGTTTTTCAGGAAGCGCACCGCTTCGACACTCGGGTGGGTATCAAGACCCGGATAGACGTTCAGGGTTTCGATCTCGATATCCGCCACACTGGACAGCTTTTTGGCTTCGCGCACGATCACTTCGGCACGCTCGCGCATCTGTTCCAGGAACTGATCCAGGTCGTCCGCCGGCAAGTTACGCACTTCAAAATCCAGGGTGCACAAGTTCGGCACGATGTTCAGCGCCTTGCCGCCGATAATCTGCCCGACATGCACAGTGCTGTAAGGCACGTCGTAATCGGTATCCTGAGCGCCCTGCTCTTGTAGCTGATGTTGGCTTTGACGCAGCGCAGCAATGAAATCGCAGGCCACATGAATCGCATTGACCGAGCGCGGTGCCAGGGAGGAATGTGCCTCCAGACCGCGACAGTAAGTGCGGTAAGAACCCTTGCCCTTGTGCCCGAGCACAAACTGCATATTGGTCGGCTCACCGATCACGCACAGAAACGGCCGCACCGGTGCCAGGTGCAAAACGTCCAGTAAGCGTCGAACACCCACGCAGCCGATTTCTTCGTCATGGGACAGCGCCAGTTGCAATGGCCGACTCAATGAATGGTCGGCGGCGTCGAGCATGGAGTCGATGGCCAACGCGATAAAGCCCTTCATATCGCAACTGCCACGCCCGTAAATCCGTCCGTCCTGCACCGTTGCCTGAAACGCTGGAAAGGTCCAGGCCTGCCCCGCTGCCGGCACCACGTCGGTATGACCGGACAGCAGAATCCCCGGCACTTCCCGCGGCCCGGTACTGGCGAAGAGGTTGGCTTTTTTGCCAGTGGAGTCCTTGACGATCAGCGACTCGATGCCCTTGGTCAGCAGCAGATCGCGCACGTATTCGATCAAGGCCATGTTCGACTCCGAAGAGACGGTGTCGTAGGCCATCAGACGTTTGAGAATGTCCAGCACGCGGGGTTTCATGAGACCTTGCTCCGTTGCTCGACTGAGGAGGCGAACCGGTTGATGGAGAACGGCGAAATCGAAGTGCTGGTGCTGCCGGTGCTGATCAGTTCCGCCATCACATCGCCCACCCCCGGCCCAAGCTGGAAGCCATGACCGCTGAAACCGAACGCATAGAACAAACCATCAACGGTGCCGCTTGGCCCCATCACCGGCAGGGAATCAGGCAGGTAACCTTCGATACCACTCCAGACCCGAATGATGTTCAGGTTGCCGACACCCGGCAGCAGGCGACGCATCTGATCGAACTGATTGAGAATGCTGCGAGGCTCGACATAGGCCCGGCGGTTGAGCATGTCCGGTTCGCTGCGATAGCCGCCACCGATGATGATGTTTCCACGGGGTATTTGACGGAAATAAATCACTTCCTCGGGAATCCTGGTATAGACACCGATGACTGTCGGCAAGGCGTAAGGCACTGGCTCGGTCACGGCCATTTGCGGACCATGGGTCTCCAGCGGCACCGGTTCGCCGAATTGCGCCGAGAGTTTTTGGCCCCAGGCGCCAGCGGTGATCAACAGCTGAGCGGCGCAGAACTGACGACCGTCGGTGGTGCTGATGTGGAACTCACCGCCGACCTTTTGCACCTCGGACACTTCAGTGCGCTCTTCGATCTGCGCACCGAGGCGTCGTGCCGCGCGGGCAAATGCCGGGGCCGCCAGACGCGGGTTGGCATGCCCATCGTGGGGGGCATAAGAGCCGCCTTTCACATCCGGGCCGAGAAACGGAAAGCGCTTATGTAATTCGTCGCCACTAAAGATCTTCAGCTCCAGCTGCTCTGCCTCAGGGGCGTCTGCGTAGGCTTGCAGTTCGGCGATCTCGTCTTCGCGGTAACACACCCGCATATGCCCACTGGCGATGAATTCCAGGTCATCGTCGATCAGCTCCGGCAGACGCTTCCATAACGCCCAGGAACGATTGGCCAGTTCCAGCTGCCCGAGATAACGCCCTTGGCGTCGCACGTTGCCGAAATTCACGCCGCTGGCGTACTGACCGATCTGGTCGCGCTCCAGCAAGATCACCGACTGCCCGCGCAGGCGCAGGAAAAACGCCGCCGCCGAGCCCATCAGGCCGCCGCCGACAATCACGACATCGGCTTTCTGTACCGTCATGGCGACACCTCCTCGGTGAGTATCGAAAGGGGTTTGACCGGCGCCTGCCCCCGTTGTCGGCCGACCTGTTGCACGCTGACGCCCGCGGCAGCGGCAATCACCTCTGCCCCGGCCTGCGAGCAATAACGCCCCTGGCAGCGGCCCATACCGACCCGACTGAAGGCCTTGGCCCGGTTGACTTCACAGGCCCCCTTCTCACTGACGGTCCGACGCAACTCGCCGGCCGTGATCATTTCGCAGCGGCAGACGATCGCCTCATCCGGCAGCGCTTTGGCCTGGGCAGAAGGCCACGGAAACGCCTGGGCCAGTCCGAGACGAAACTGATCCATTACCGCCAGCACGTGCCGTTGTTCGTCGCGCAACCCGACGTTCATCGGTTGCTGCTGATCCTCCAGCAGCGCCATGGCCACCAGTCTCCCGGCGTGTTCGGCCGCATCGGCGCCGCGAATCTTCGAACCGTCACCGGCGGCATACACACCGCTGACCGAGCTCCGGCCGTCTTCATCCGTAGCCAACCACCATTGGCTCGACGCTTCATCGAAGCGCATACGGCAACCGGCCAGGTCGGCCAATTGAGTTTCCGGGCGCAGGTGATAACCCAGCGCGACGGCATCGCAATCCACCGTCAAGGTCTCACCACGTGCCGTGCGCACGCGTACGCCACTGACACCGCTGGCCGCATCGCCCTGCACTTGAAGCGGCGAAATGCCCAGATGCACCGGGATCTTCGCGCGATACAACTGCGCCAATAACTTCATCCCGGTGAACAGCAACCCCGGGCGCGCCAGCAGTTTCGGCATGGCAAGGATGCGTTTGCTCAGAGGCGAAGTGTCGAGCACTGCCGCGACCTTCGCTCCCGCCTTCACATACTGACTGGCAACCAGATACAGCAAAGGCCCGCTGCCCATGAACACCACGCGGTGGCCGATGGACACAGCCTGAGATTTCAGGGCGATCTGCGCACCGCCGAGACTATACGTGCCCGCCAACTGCCAGCCTTCGATCGGCATCAAGCGGTCGGTGGCACCGGTGCAGAGGATCAGCGCGTCGTAATCCACTGTCGAGTGCTTGCCCTGGCTGACACAGCACAATTGCCCCGGTGTCAGGTTCCACACCAGCGTGTCCGGGCGATAGTCGATCTGCCCGCGCAAACGATCGAAGCTCTGGTGCAGGTCGTTGGCCTTGGCGGCTTCGGTACCATACAGCGTGGCGTAATCCCGGGTAAAACCTTCGGGCTGGCGACGGTAGATCTGCCCGCCATCCCGGCGATTCTCGTCGATCAGGATGGGCTTTAATCCAGCGGCGACCAGGGTTTCGGCACAACGTGTACCGGCCGGCCCGGCGCCGACGATAACGACTCGATGAGTGCTCAGCCGCGCAGTGGCCATATCGCCTCCGGTTGTGTGGTGACAATATCCAGGCCTTCACGGACCTCATTGGAACAGGCGCGTAGACGCTCGCCGCTGCGGGTCCAGACCCAACAGTCCTGGCAGGCTCCCATCAGGCAGAAACCGGCGCGGCGGCCCGAATCGAACTCCGATTGGCGCAAGGCCGAACCCTGAGTCAGCAACGCGACCATCAGCGTATCGCCCTGCAGCGCCTCGATAGGCTTGCCGTCTACCTGAAGTTTGATGATGGGCCGGCCCTGTTCGGCCAGCCTTACGAAACGCCCGTTCATGCATAGGCTCCCACGGTCATGCTGTTGGAATCCTGCTGAGCTTTCAGCAGCTCGGCACTGTCGTGATGGCAAAGGACTTCACTGCCGCCAACGATCATCCGACGGTCCGGCGCAACGCAATTGCACAGGCCGTCGACCCGCACCGGGCAGCGATTGAGGAAGGTGCACAACCCTGGCACATTGGCCTTCGCACCTATAGGCGGCAGCGTGCCACAGGTCGTTGTTCCGCAGCTTTCCAGCCAGCCCTGACGCAACTCCGGCACCGAATGGATCAACAGGTCGGTATAGGGATGGAAGGGTGCTTCAGCGTACGATTGTCGAGTACCGGCCTGAATCTTGTGGCCGCTGTACATCACCACAATGTCGTCGCACAGGGCTCGCACGGTGGAGATGTCATGGCTGATGAACAGATAGGACACGCCCAGTTGCTGACGCAGGTCGCGCAACAGTTCGAGAATCGCTGCACCGACCACGGTATCCAGTGCCGAGGTCACCTCGTCGCAGAGAATCAGATCCGGTTTGGCCGCCAGGGCCCGGGCCAGATTGACCCGTTGTTTCTGCCCGCCGGACAGTTCGTTCGGACGACGTTCAGCCAGCGTGCGCGGCAAACGAACGAGATCCAGCAACTCACCGATACGCTCGCGCAAAGCCGCACCCTTGAGGCCGAAGTACATCTTCAGCGGGCGACTCAGAATAGTGCTGACGCTGTGCATCGGGTTGAGTGCGGTGTCGGCATTCTGAAAGACCATTTGAATGCGTCGGAACTGCTCGTCGGTGCGCGACGACAGGCTGCCTCCCAGGGGCTGGCCATCGAAGGTCAGCCCACCGAGGGCCGGCGCCAACAACCCGGCCACAACCCGCGCCAAAGTCGACTTGCCAGAACCTGACTCACCGATGACGCCAATCGCCTGGCCTCTGCGAACCGTCAGATCAATGTCCTCCAATACCAGGATCGATGGCATGCCATGCGCGTTTTTGTTGCCGTAACCGGCGGTCAGTCCCTGGATAGTCAGCAAAGGCGTGTCTTCAGCGACACCGCAGGGTGGACGGATGGTGGTGTCCGGCCGTGCTGCCGCCAGCAAGCTGCGGGTGTATTCGTGGGCCGGGCCTTTAAGCAAGGGTGCCGTGGCGCTCTGTTCGAAGATCTCGCCACCATTGAGCACCACGATCTGATCGGCCATCTGCGCCACTACGGCCAAGTCGTGGGAGACGTAGACCGCCGTCGCGCCACGTTCACGGACCACCCGTTTAAAGGCGCGCAGCACATCGATCTGGGTGGTCACATCAAGCGCCGTCGTCGGTTCGTCGAGCACCACCAGCAATGGATCGCTGATCAGCGCCATGGCCGCCATCACACGTTGCAGTTGCCCACCGGAAACCTGATGAGGGTAACGCTGGCCAATGTGATCGGGGTCTGGCAGGGCCAGGTCGCGGAACAACTCGATGGCCTTGGCCTCAAGCACAGTCCTGCTGCCCAGGCCATGAATCAACGCGCCCTCCACCACTTGGTCGATAAGTTTTTTCGCCGGATTGAACGCCGCGGCGGCGCTCTGGGCGATGTACGACACACGGTTGCCGCGCAAGCCTTGCAGCTCGCCTTCGCTCAACGCCAGCATGTCGTGTTCGCCGATCTGCACCACCCCGCCCGCCAACCGACAACCGCGTCGGGCATAACCGAGTAACGCAAGGGCGATAGTGGTCTTGCCGGAGCCGGACTCACCGATCAACGCCAGCACTTCGCCTTTCTGCAGGGAGAAGCTTACGCCCTTGACGATTTCCACATCACCGAGCTCGCCACAGGCGACCACTCGCAGGTCCTGAACGCTAATTAATGCACTCATTTCAATGACCTCCCGAACGTCGACTACGTCGCGACGACAGTCGGTCGATAAACAGATTCACACCGATGGTCAGGGTGCCGATGGCCAACGCCGGAATCACGATGGCCGGCGCCCCCTGGTTGAGACCGCCGATGTTCTCGCGAACCAGCGAGCCGAGGTCGGCATCCGGTGGTTGCACACCCAACCCGAGGAAACTCATGCCACTGAGCAGCAGCACGATGAAGCCAAAGCGCAAACCCAGGTCCGTCAGCACCGGGTTGAGCATGTTCGGCAGGATTTCCACGCAGGCGATGTACAGCCGACGCTCGCCGCGAGTACGGGCCACTTGCACATATTCCAGCGCTTCGATGTTCACCGCCATGCTGCGGGCGATGCGGAATGCGCCCGGGGTGAAGCTCAATACCGCCGTGCAGATCAGCAAGGTGACCGAGGAGCCGAAGGCCGAGACCATGATCAGCGCCAGCATCTTGCTGGGGATTGAAATGAAAGCGTCCATCAGGCGACTGATCAACTCATCCAGCCACTTCGGCGACACCACCGACAGCAACGCGAAGCTGGTCCCCAGACCGCTGGCCAACACCGCCGCCACCAAGGCCAGGCCGACGGTGAATCGTGCGCCGACGAGGATCCGGCTGAGCATGTCGCGGCCCAGGTAATCGGTGCCGAACGGGTAAGTAGCGCTCAGGGTGTCGAAGACATTATCAGAGACCACTTCCCCGACCGGATGCGGTGCCAGCCATGGGCCGAAGATGGCCACCAGCAACCAGATCACACATATCGCAGCGCCGATCAGGCCGACCCAGGACGATCCGTGGGAAACCTTGCCCAGTGCCAATTTGGTAGTAGTCGGCGATTTCACAATGAGATTGTTCATTGATTTCTCAGCCTCGGATTGGAAAGAATCGCGCACAGGTCGGCAATCAGCACCAACGTCAAATACGCCGTACAAAACAACATGGTGCAGGCTTGAACCAGGGCCATGTCGCGGTTGGTCACGGCATCGACCATCAGGCTGGCGATGCCGGGGTAGTTAAAGATCGTTTCAACGATCACCACCCCGCCCAACAGGTAAGACAGGCTCAGGGCGATGGCATTGGCAATGGGTCCGATGGCGTTGGGCAAGGCATGGCGTAAAACGATCCGAATCTTGCTCACACCTTTGAGCCGGGCCATTTCCACGTAAGCGCTGTCGAGCTGATCAATCACTGCCGCCCGGGTCATGCGCGACATTTGCGCGACGATGACGCAGCACAACGTCATCACCGGCAACGCGTAAGTGCGCATGAATTGCCAGGGTGAAGTGATGTCACTGGCGTAGGACAGCGCCGACAACCAACCCAGGTTCACCGCGAAAATCAGAACCGCCAGGGTCGCGACCAGAAACTCCGGCACCGCAACCATGGTCAAGGTGAAAAAGCTCAGGAAACTGTCGATGCGCCCTCCCCGGCCCATGGCCGAACCGATGCCCAGAAACAACGCCACCGGTACTGACACCAGCGCCGTCGCGGCCGCAAGCATCAAGGTATTGGGCAGACGCCCGGCCATCAAGTCACTGACCGGCATGGCGTTGGACACCGACTGCCCCATATCACCGCTAAGCAGGTTCATCAACCAGTGCAGGTAACGCAACACACCGGGCTGATCCAGCCCCATTTTCAGGCGCAAGGCGGCCACTTGTTCCGGCGTGGCGAACTGCCCCAGAGACTGTTGCGCCGCGTCCCCCGGCAGCACCGCCGTGATGGCGAACACCACCATGGACACAATCAACAAGGTCACGATCGCCGCGCCCAGGCGCCGGCCGATCAACCACAGTGTGTTGCTGTTCATCACCCTATCCTCATGCAATGTAGCTGCAGCAAAAACCCGACTTTCATCAAGCGTCCAGCCAGACCTGCTCGGCAAACATGTACCCCATGAAACCGCCCAGGGGGTTGGTGCCGTAGCCCTTGACTCGCTGATCGGCGCCATCGATGTTGCTGATGAACACCGGCACGCCGATACCGCTGTGCTCATGCACCAGGGTTTGCATATCTGCGTACATCTTGCCGCGCTTGGCCTCGTCGGTTTCACCTCGGGCTTGTACCAACAGTTGGTCGAACTGTTCGTTTTTCCAGCCGGACTCATTCCAGGGTGCTGTCGACTGGAAGAACTGCGAGAAAAGCATGTCGGCATTGGGCCGCGGATTGATGTTGCCAAAGCTCAGCGGGTGCTTCGCCCAATGGTTGGACCAGTAGCCATCGCTCGGCAGGCGGTTGACGTCGAGCTTGAGCCCCGCCTGTTTGGCTGACTGCTGCAGCAGCACGGCGATGTCCACCGAACCGGTCGCAGCCGGCGAGCACATCAGCGGCATGGTAATGCTTTCCATGCCGGCCTTTTTGAGCAGGAACTTGGCTTTTTCCGGATCGTAGGCACGTTGTGGCAGGTCGGCGTTGAAGAAGCGCGCACCGGGTGCGATCGGGTGATCGTTGCCGACCCTGGCGTAGCCACGGAAAATCGCCGACTTGATCTGCTCGCGGTCCAGCAAGTATTTCATGGCCTGGGTGAATTCCGGGCTTTGGCCTGGCAGCTGGTCCTGACGAATGATCAGGTCAGTGTAGTTACCCGACGGCGAGTCCACTACCTGATGCCTGGTGCTGCCCTTGATGCGAACCGTTGAACGCGGGTTAACCTCGTTGACGATGTGTACGTCGCCCGACAACAGGGCGTTGACCCGTGACGACTCGTCGGCAATGGCAATAAATTCGATCTCGTCCAGATAGGGCAAGCCGGGTTTCCAGTAATTGGAATTGCGCACACCAATCGAACGCACCCCTGGCTTGAACTCCTTGGCCTTGAACGGGCCGGTACCGATGCCCTGGCTGAAATCGCTCGTACCCTCGGGAACGATCAACATGTGAGAGATGGCAAGAACCGACGGCAATTCAGCATTCGGGCCGCTCAATTGTATCTGCACTTCGTGCGTGCCGACGGCCTTGACCTCGGCGAACTGCGACGCCAGCGGCAGGACCTTGGAGCCGGTGATCGGGTCCTTGTGCCGCAACAGGGAAAACACCACGTCAGCGGCGGTCAGGGGCTTGCCGTTGTGGAAGGTCACTTCCTTGCGCAGGCTGATCACCCAGAGCGTGGCGTCAGTGGTTTCGATACGCTCGGCCAGCTCCAGTTGCGGCACCATATGGCTGTCGAAACGGGTCAGGCCGTTGTAGAACATGTAATGGCGCACGTAGTCGGTGGACGACGAACCTTTGGCTGGATCCAGGGTGTCGGCGGTGGAACTGGACGAGCCTGCGACGCGGATACGACCGCCGGGCTTGCCTTTGCCAGGGCTTGCACCTTCATCATCGGCAAACAGTTTGCCAGCGGCGCCGAACAGACTGCCAGCCCCCACTGCGGCCACCCCTGCCAACCCCAGCATTTGCAACGCATTGCGGCGTGACATGCCGCGATTGAGCCCTTCAAAAACACGCAGACTTTCTTCACCGGTGATCAACTGGGAGTCGATATTCTTTTTATCGTCAGTCATGTCAGTCCAACCTTTCGCAAATGATAAGGCTCAAGTGCTGGCGATTAAGCGCAGCGTGATTGAAACGTAAAAATGAGAAGCAACCACATGAACTCAGTGCAGGTAGTCCTGCAGGCGGTAATACGCTCCCACCAGAGGCAGGAACCAGGGTTTGCCGAAATGCCCGGGAATCGCCGGCCAATCGAGTTCGCGCCACGGATTGGCCTCGACCTTGCCAGCCATTACCTCGGCCATGACCTGCCCCATGTGCACCGACATTTGCACCCCATGACCGCTGTAGCCCATGGAGTAATAAACCCCTCCATGCTGCCCGGCGCGGGGTAACCGATCGGAGGTCATATCCACGAGACCACCCCAGCAGTAGTCGATCTTCACGCTAGCCAGTTGCGGAAACATCTGGACCATCGCCGCCTGCAATACCTTGCCGCTCTTGGCGTCGGAAATGCTGTCGGACATGGCAAACCGGGCACGACCGCCAAACAGCAAGCGGTTGTCCGGCGTCAGGCGGAAGTAGTTACCGATCATGCGGCTGGTGACATAGGAGCGCCGTGCCGGTAGCAAGCTGTCGATCAGGGCCTGCGGTAGCACCTGCGTGGCGATCACGAAACTGCCCACCGGCACGATCCGCCGCCGATACCAGCCCAATCCGCCCTGCTGACACGTGCCTGTGGCCAGCAGAACCTGCGTGGCGTGTAGCGAGCCCTTGGTGGTGTTGACCTGATAGCCGCCGGCTCCGGCTTTCCAGTCCGTCACTGTCACGCCCTGAAAAATCGATGCGCCATGACGTGCCGCCGCTTCGGCCAGCCCGACACCGAAGCGCCCGACGTGCATCTGCACGCCGTTGCGCTGCAGCATGCCTCCATGGAACTGCACCGAGTTGGCTTCAGCACGGGCCTCTTGCGCGGACAGCAATTCGACATCGGCATCCACCTCTCGCCGAATCAACTCGCAAGTGCGCGCCAGGCTTTCGTAATGCATCGGCTTGGCGGCCAGCTTGAGCTTGCCATTACGCGTGAGATTGCAGGCAATCTGCTCCTGCTCCACCAATGAAACGACGCTCTGTACGGCGCTTTCATAGGCCTGGTAATAAGCACGCGCCTTATCAGCGCCGAGGCTGGCGCTGAGTGCCGCGTAGTCCTGGGCAACGCCGGTGCTGCAGTGACCACCATTACGCCCCGAAGCCTCGCCAATCACTCGCCCGCCTTCCAGTACCACCACACTGGCCCCCTTCAAGGCCAGGGCTCGGGCCGCGGCCAGGCCAGTGAGACCACCACCGACGATGGCCACATCGACCTGCCCGGGCAATGCACCGAGCTGTGCACCGGTGAATTGCGGTGCGGTATCGAGCCAATAGGACTCACTGCCCATGTCTAACCCCTTTTGCCTTGAAGAGTGCCTTGAGACTTAGAGACCGACCAACCCGGGCAATGCGCCGATATCCGGGATCTGGTGGTAGCCATAGACCGCATTCGCTGGCTGCTCGTGACCACGAGCAACGAAGGCCTTGTTCTTGATCTTCATGTCGTGGGCCGGCATCAGGTCGTAACGGAAGCTGGAGGACACATGCAGGATGTCTTCCGGGCCGCAGTTGAGGTTGTCGAGCATGAACTCGAACGCCGCCAGACGCGGTTTGTAGGCCTGAGCCTGTTCGGCGGTGAAGACCTTGTGGAACGGCGCGCCGAGCTTGTCGACGTTGGACATGATCTGGCTGTCGCTGGCATTGGAGAAAATCACCAGGGGGATTTTGTCGGCGATCTTCGAAAGGCCGGCCGGTACATCGGCATGTGGCCCCCACGTCGGTACGGCGTCGTAGTAGAGTTGGCCTTCACCCCGGTACTCGACACCCCAACGTTTGCAGACGCGCGCCAGAGCGGTCTTGATGATCTCATCATATGGCCGCCAGTCACCCATCACCTGATCCAGACGATAGGCGGCAAAGTCCTTGACGAACTGATCCATTTGCTCAAAAGGGACACGATCGGCGAACAGTTCGCGCGTCATGTTTCCCATTTGAAAGTTGGTCAACGTGCCATAGCAGTCAAAGGTAATAAACTTGGGTCGAAGAAAGCTCATGAGTGCGGTCCTTAATGATGGTTGAGGTCATGACGGGGCAAGCAGTTACTCCGCTCTGGAAGCATCGGAGCAACGCTGCATCACGGATTTATTACAACACCAAGAGACCATGCATAAACTGTTAAAAGTATAGGCTGCTTGGTACAAACCACCGTTTTGCAGGGCTTGCTCAGCAGACTTTGCGGGATGCTCCAGACCCGGGCGCTCACCCCCTGTTTCTACGCCTTTGCGGGCTTTTATAGTGCGCTGGCAAGCCACGCACAACGCAATGTGCGGCAGTATTCATGACTGGCGAAAGGAGAACGGGGGCATTCGCTGAGCTCGCGCCCGCTGATTGTGCTGCGAGGTGAGGCGGGGCCAGGCAAGACTTCAATGCGTTTGGGGACAACCTTGCTTCTATTGGCGATAGGTGTGACATACCGGTCAAAGCAACATCTGTACGCGTCGTGACAGCTCTACAAAGGCGGCGCATTGCACGATGCAGCACCACGTCCCTTCCTGCTTATCTATATGGCCCACCACCGCCACCGATGAGCCTGCGACCGCACTGACCGGTAATGGTCTCCTTGAGCTGTCTATCAGCAAGGTTTCTGACGAAATCGGGTCAACTTGCGCTCATACAAAGTCAGCCTGACAGATACGGCAGATTCTCCCTTGCAAACCTCAAGAACAGCACATTTCATCTGGCACGCTTTGTTAGCTTATTGAGAAGACGCGGCATAGCGATGTCCTGGTCGCCACGGCGATGTTCTGGTGATTTCCACGTTCGGCTTGATCTATGTTTCAGCGGCCTTGCAGGGTCGCGAGCCAGACCGACCTCTGCTGCTTGCAGTGCCTATTACCGCTCAAGGGAGCCAGTTGGATGACAATACAATCTTCGAATAGCTACAGCGCTGATCCGCAAACGTCTCACAAATTTTATATCAATGGCTGTTGGTCTTCCCCGGCAATCCCGGCAAGTTTGCCGGTGGTCAATCCGGCAACTGAAGAGGTCGTTGCGCAGGTCGCGCAAGGCTCCGCCGAGGATGTTGATCGGGCAGTAGCTGCGGCGCGTGCAGCATTTGCTGGTTGGTCTGCTACCTGCGCAGAGTCGCGCGCGCTTGTCCTTGGAAAGATCCATGAGCTCATCCTTGAGCGAAAAGAAGTGCTCGCGCAGGCCCTCTCTCTCGAAATGGGCGCTGCCATCGGTTCCGCCCGGGCAATGCAAGTGCCTCTCGCGGCCGAACACGTTCGGGTCGCCCGCGACCTCCTGTCCACTTATCGTTTCCAGACGATTGAAGGTGGAACCGCGATTGAACGCGAGCCCATAGGCGTCTGCGGTCTCATCACTCCGTGGAACTGGCCGCTTTATCAAATCGCCGCGAAAGTCGCCCCGGCTATTGCTGCCGGGTGCACTGTGGTCCTCAAACCAAGCGAACTGTCGCCTCTGAGCGCCCTGCTTTTTGCACAACTGGTCCACGACGCTGGCCTTCCACCAGGCGTCTTCAACCTCGTGAACGGAAGTGGATCCGAGGTCGGCGCAGCGATGGCTGCGCACCCTGATATCGATATGATTTCGATTACCGGCTCCAACCGCGCGGGCGCGCTGGTCGCACAGGCGGCCGCCCATACGGTGAAGCGCGTCACGCAAGAATTGGGAGGCAAATCCCCGAACATTCTGCTTCCCGACGCCGACTTTGCCAAAGCCGTTCCATTGGGCGTGATGTCGGCGTTCCGCAACGTCGGACAATCGTGCAGCGCCCCAACACGAATGATCGTACCTAAGGACCGGCTGGCGGAGGTTGAATCGCTGGCAGCCGAAACCGCCAATGCGATCATCGTGGGTGATCCGCAATCGGAAGCTACGGTGCTCGGTCCCATTGCCAACGAGGCCCAGTTCAATCGCGTGCAAGCCATGATCGAGGCAGGCCTGAGTGAGGGTGCAAAACTCGTTTGCGGCGGACCCGGACGTGTGCCGGGTTTTGAAAAGGGCTTCTACACTCGACCGACAGTATTCTCCGAGGTAGATACGGCAATGCGCATCGCCCAAGAAGAAATTTTCGGACCGGTGCTGTGCATTATTCCGTATGAAACGATCGAAGAGGCGGTCGTTATCGCAAACGATACGGTATACGGCCTGAGCGCCCATGTTCAGTCTCAGGACCTTGATCTAGCGCGTGCAGTGGCCTCTCGTATCCGCGCGGGACAAGTGCTTCTGAATTACCCCGCCTGGAATCCAATGGCTCCATTCGGTGGTTATAAACGTTCTGGTAATGGTCGTGAGTATGGTGTCTACGGCTTGGAGGAATACCTGGAAACCAAGGCAATCATTGGATTCGGCGGATCACTTGATAGTACTTCCCGCACGTAAAACTCATTCAAATGTCCGGTACTGTCCAATTCGGCTAGCCACCGATGCGGACGCCCATCGCACAGACCGGATGAATCCACAGCCAAAAGCGGACGCTTTTCAAACGTCCGCACGGCTGGATTGTCTTAAGGAAATCGACTCGTCCTCAGCCTTTTTCGCTCAGCCTCCAGGCCGGCCTCGACAATGACGCGCCAGATCCGGCTCATGGTGGCTCTACCCCTTCGATTCGCTGGCACAGATCATCGAGGAAGTCTGCGGCAGGAGCACCGTTCACGGCCCGGTGATCAAAGGTCAGCGAAAGGCCCATGAAGTCGCGCTCCGATAACGAACCATCAGCGCCTCGTTGCAGGCGACGCTGGATGCCTCCCAGCCCGATAATGGCCACCTGAGGGACATTGAGGATGGGCGTGAAGAAACGCACCCGCGACAGCCCCAGGTTGGTCACGGTCACCGTGGCACCCGTCAGCTCCTTCACCGAGAGCTTCCCGGACAGTGCCTTGTCCACCAGGGCCCGGCGTGCAAATGCCAAGCCCTGCGCATCCAGTTGGTCGGCATCGAACAGTGCGGGCGCCACCAGCAGATCGTCCGGCAGCGGGATCGCCAGACCGAGATGCACCGAACCATGCCGCGTGATCTGGTTATCCTGCAGGGTTGCGTTGAGTCCCGGATGGTTCTTCAGGGAACATACGATCTCAAACAGCAGCAGGTCCTGGAGCGATACCTGGCTACCCGCAGCCTTCAGCTGCGCCCGTTTCGCCTGCAGGTTGGTCAACTCGCATTCAGCGTGGTGAGTCAGTTGCGCTGCAGTCTGCAAGCTTTCGCTCATCTTCGCAGCGATCATTTTTCGCATGCCTTTCAAGAGCACGGTGCTACCGGTACGGGCAGCAACATTCTGTATGTGCCCCATGGCTCACTCCACTAACCCGATGGTCGCGCCTTTGGCGACCACCGCGTCTTCTTCTTCGAGGATTTTCAGCACGCCTGAAGCCGGTGCCTCGATCTCGAACTGGGCCTTTTCAGACATGATTTCTGCCACCAGGTCGCCTTGGCCAACTTCGGCGCCATCACTGACCAGCCAGGAGGTGATCACGGCTTCGGCGTCGCCTTCCCAGAGGTCGGCGGGAATCAGGATTGAGTTGGACATGTTGTTATTCCTCGTTCTTCAGGTTCTGGAAGGCCGCAACGATCTTTGCTGCGCAAGGCAGCGCCCATTGCTCCATAGGCGGTGTGAAAGGAATCGGAATGTCGGGGAAAGCCACTCGCTGCGGGCACGCCTTGAGCATCCCGATGTCGTGTTCGACGACGCTAGCGATGATTTCGCCGCTCACACCGAAGCTGTGGTAGTCCTCGTCGACAACGATAAGTCGGCCGGTCTTGCGCACAGAGGCGATGACGTGCTCACGGTCCAGCGGCACCAGACTGCGCAGGTCCACCACTTCGGCGCTGACACCCTGCTGCTCCAACTGCCGGGCAGCGCGCAGCGCGTGATGCACGCCGGCACCCAGGCTGACGATACTGACATCACTGCCTTCGCGAACCGTCTTCGCCTTGCCTATCTCCACGGTATAGGGTTCCTCCGGTACAGCCACCGTGGCGCCCTTTTCGGTACCCAGCCAGCCCATGCCCTGCAGCGACTTGTGGAACAGGTAGATGACCGGGTTGTCATCACGAATGGCGGCGGTCATCAGGCCCTTGGCGTCGTAGGCGTTGCTCGGCACCACCACCTTCATGCCTGGCAGGTGAGCGAAGGTGCCGTAAAGGCACTGCGAATGCTGCCCGGCGTCGGAGTAGCCGGCACCGGTGGATGCCATCAGCACCATGGGCACGCTGACCTTGCCGCCGGAGAAGTAGGTGTTCTTCGCCATCAGGTTGTAGATCGCGTCCATACAGACGCCGAAGAAGTCGACGAACATCAGTTCGACAATCGGACGCATGCCGTCAGAGGCCGCGCCCACGGCCGCGCCGATGAAGGCGGTTTCCGAGATAGGCGTATCGCGAATGCGCGCGCTGCCGAATTCTTCATGCAGGCCACGGGTGTTGCCGAACACTCCGCCGAGTTGGCCAATGTCCTCGCCCATCACGAAGACGCGTGGGTCGAGGCGCATTTCCTGGGCCATCGCCTCGGCCATGGCGCGGGCGACGGTGAGTTTGCGTTCTTTGATTGTTGCGGACATGTCTTGTTTCCTCCGTCGATGGGATCAGTGACGGGCAGCGGCAGGCGCGGACGGCCTGACGATGATCTTCACGTTCTGGTCCTTGTTGTTAACCAGCTCCTCGAAGCCCTGCTCGAGGATGTGTTCCAGTTCGATCCGCCCGGTGATCAGCGGAGTGACGTCCAGGCGGCCGTCGGCGATCAGAGCGATGACATCGGCGAACTCACCGTTGTAGGCCAAGGCGCCAATGACCTGCTTTTCGGTGGCGACGATTTCGAAGAAGTTGAATTCGCTGGGCTCCTCGAAGATGCCCACCATCACGCAGCGCCCGCCCTTGCGAATGACATCGATAGCCAACTTGGCAGTGCTCTTGTGGCCGATGCACTCGAAGGAAACCGCGGCACCATATCCATCTGTCAGTTCGCGCACCGAAGCAATGGCATCGCACTGGCTGGGGTCAAGCACCTCGGTGGCCCCCACCTCAAGCGCCTTCGCCTTGCGCGCCGTGGACATTTCGAGCGCGATGATCCGGGCCGCACCCGCGGCACGGGCGCACATGATGGTGCACAGACCGATGGTTCCAGCGCCGACTACCACCACAGTCTGGCCGAGGAGGCTGCCGGCCTTCTTCACCGCGTGCATGCCAACCGCCAGAGGTTCGATCAGCGCGCCGGCCTCATCAGGGAAGCCTTCCGGTAGGCGGTACAGCAGATTTGCCGGGATGTTGACCAGTTCAGCGAACGCACCGTTGTTCATCAATCCGGTGAAGGCGAGGTTCTCACACAGGTTGTATTGGCCCTGCTGGCAGAACCAGCATTTTCCGCAATGCTGGCAAGCATCGGCGGCCACACGCTCACCTACTGCAAAGTTCTGAACCCCCTCCCCCACGCAGACAATCTCGCCACAGAACTCGTGGCCGAGAATGCACTGCCCTTTGAGGCCAGTCAGTGGATGGGCGGTATCAGTGGGAATGAATACCGGCCCAGCCAGGTATTCGTGCAGGTCCGAGCCACAGATGCCGCACCATTGCACACGGATTTGCACCCAGCCCGCCTGAGGTTGCGGCGGGCAGGCAACGTCCTGCAGGCGGATGTCGCGTCGGCCATGCCAAACTGCGGCCTTCATCGTTGGTTGTCGGTACATGTCGATCTCCTTCTTGTCGTTGTTGTGGCGGGCTCCGTTCACACGAACACCATTTCCAGAGCTTCTTGCGGTGCCGGATAGGCACTGTCGCGGGCGAACTGCACCGCGGCGTCGACGCGTCCCCGGGCACGTTCTTCAATGGCGGCGGCGCCGACCTCGTCCAGCACGCCCAGATCCAACAGGCGTTGGCGGTAAACCGGAATCGGGTCCTTTGCCAGCAAGGCTTGCTTCTCGCCGGCAGGACGGTAGGTTTCGCCGTCACCCATGAAATGGCCGGCCAGGCGGTGAGTTTCGATCTCGATCAGGCTCGGCCCTTCACCGGCACGGGCCCGAGCAATGGCCTCACCGGCCGCGGCGAAGATGGCGTCGGCGTCGTTACCCGGGACGAACACGCCGGGCATGCCATAAGCGGCAGCACGCAGGTAGTTGCGCTCGATGGCAGTCGAAGAGGCCTTGGCCACCGAGATGCCCCAGGCGTTGTCCTCGATGACGAAGACCACCGGCAGCTTCCACAGCGCGGCCAGATTCAGGGTTTCGTGGAAGGCTCCCTGGTTCGCTGCGCCTTCACCCAGGTAGGCCACGGCGACTCCGGACTTACCCTGTAGTTGGCGCGATAACGCAGCACCGACCGCAGGGCCCATGCCCTGGGCGATGATGCCGGAGCAGGAGAAGTTCACCCGTGCGTCGAACAGGTGCATATGGCCGCCGCGGCCGCCAGACAGGCCGGTCTTTTTGCCGAAGATCTCGGCGACCATCTCGTCCAGGTCTACGCCCTTGGCCACGGCGATGTGGTGTGGGCGGTGAGTGGCGGTGACGATGTCCTCCACCGCGAGGTGGGCGCAGACACCGACGGCGCAAGGCTCCTGGCCGTTGGACAGGTGCATCTCACCGGGAATTGGCCCATTGGCCATGTTGAATACAGGCGTCTTGCCTTCCATGTAGATTCGTTCGATGGACTCTTCCAGGTAACGGCTGACGAGCATCTGCTCGAGCATCCAGAGTCGCTGGGCTTTGCTGGGCGTGGTCATGGGATTGTCTCCTCAGAGGGCTCGCTGGTTCATCAACGCGCCGATGTGCTCGGCCTGGCGCAAGGCCAGGGCGACAATGGTCAGGGTCGGGTTCTGCCCGCCGCTGGTGGTGAACTGGCTTCCGTCGGAGACGAATAGATTGGGGATGTCGTGGCTCTGGCCCCATTTGTTCACCACGCCGTCGGAAGCTTTGGCGCTCATGCGGTTGGTGCCCATGTTGTGACTGGCCGGGTAAGACGGCAGGCGGATCACCTCGGTGGCACCGACCGCCTCGTAGCACTTGCGGGTCTGCTCCACGCCGTGATTACGCATGGCGATGTCGAAGGCATGGTCGTCCTTGTGCACCACCGGGACGGGCAGGCCGTACTGGTCCTTCTCGACGCCGTGGAGGGTGATGCGGTTGCTCTCCATGGGCAGGTCCTCACCGCACAACCACACGCCGGACATATGGTCGTAGCGCTCCATCCGCGAAGCGAAGGCACGCCCCCAGCCCTGCGGGGTCGGATCGAGGAAGGCAGACATGAACGGCAGGCCGAGGGACAGGATTTCCAGCCGGTAGCCACCGACGAAGCCCCGCGAAGTGTTGTTGTACGACTCGTCGGAAATGATTCCGGCACAGGTGGTGCCCCGATACATGTGAATCGGCTTGGGCAGCACTGCGTAGATGCCCGCGGTGGTGTGACACATGTAGTTGCGCCCAACCTGACCGGAGGAGTTGGCCAGGCCGTCCTTGAACATCGAGGACTCGGAGTTGAGCAACAGGCGCGGCGACTCGATGGAGTTACCGGCCACGCACACCACTCTGGCCTTCTGGCGCTGCTGGTGGCCCTCGGCGTCGGCGTAAACCACCCCGGTGACTCGGCCGCGGGCATCATGTTCGATGCGAAGCGCCATGCTCTGCGGACGCACCTCACAGTTGCCGGTAGCCTCGGCGCGGGGGATATCGGTGTAGAGAGTCGACCACTTGGCGCCGACGCGGCAGCCCTGCATGCAGAAGCCGATCTGCATGCAACCGGGACGACTGTCATAGGGCTGCGTGTTGATCGCCATGGGGCCGGACTGGATTTCCTTGTAGCCAATGCGTTGGGCGCCTGTGGCCAGGACCTTGAAGGAGTTGTGCCATTGGTGATAAGGCATTCCGGTGCTTGGACCGGTCACGCCCATGTGCTTCTCAGCCTTGACGTACCAGGGCTCCAGCTCCTCATAGCTGATTGGCCAGTCCAGCACATTGGCGCCCTTGATATCGCCGTTCTCGGTGCGCATGCGAAACTCGAAGTCGCGAAAACGCAGGGCCACGCCGGCCCAGTGAACGGAACTGCCGCCCACCGCTTTGACGATCCAGGCCGGCAGGTTCGGGTGGTTGCGCGCCACGTCCCAGCCGCCGGTGGCGATGCGTTTGTCGAGCCAGGAAATCTTGTTGAACATGGCCCACTCATCGTTTTCGATGTCGGACATCTCGTAACGCTTGCCGGCTTCCAGCACCACGGTACGGATTCCTTGCTTGGCCAAGGCGTGAGCCAGGGTCCCGCCGCCGGCGCCCGAGCCAATGATGACGACGACATCGCTGTCGTCCTGGGAGTATTTCGCTGCCATGGGGTTAACCCTCATTGTTGGAATGGATGGAGCCGCGAAGAGAAGGCTGATCAGAGCCAGTCGAGGTCGTTGAAGCCACGCGCGATATAGCCACCTTTCTCCACCGACGAGCCCTCGTAGCCAAACAGTGGGAACAGCGTCTTGTTGTCGTAGATGCCAAACATCAGCGCACTGCGGGTTTCGCGGAAGAACGGCGTGGTCTCGATCTCGCGAAGCAGAGCGACGCGATCGTCCTCGCTGACGATCTCTTCGAAAGGCCGACCCTGTGTGGTGCGGGCTCGCCCCTGCAGGGCCTTCAAGCCATCGTTGACCAGGTCCGGGTGTTTACCGAGCAGCTCGACCAGCGACTTGGCATACGGTGCATCGCCGAGCCGGTCATGGGGATAGATATCGCGCCCCATCTGCAGCAGCCCGGCGGGCAACCGGGGCAACACGTCGTCGGCGATGGCGGTGACGGGAATGAGCTGGCTGAAAACGGCGGTAGCGCCGATGATCAGGGCCGACTGCCCCGAAAGACTGAGGAAGCGCCGACGGCTCAGAGGGCCACTCAGGGGTGAAGAGTCATGCATGGCAGAGCTCCAGGCTTTTGCCGGCACGCCTGTAAGGTGGGAACAGGTGTGGCCGACGTTATTGTTATTAGTCCGGGTGCCTTTTCGGCCCCTTCGGCAGTGAAGGGGCAACTTGTGTGCCAATGCCAAAAACAAATTTTAACCTGCTGTTTTTAAATGATTTTTTAGAAATCAAAAAACATCTTTCGAGCATGACCTGTAAAGCGAAGGCTTTACACCTGTAAGCATCCGTCCAGGCCTTTTACATACGTAAAGGCTGGCGATACCTGAACTGAGTGAAAGATCGCAGCGACGGCATTGCCGGGCACCGCCAACAAAAAGGGGGACCCTTTACCGGACTTCTGGCGGTGCTCCAGCCGCATCAACGAGGGAAGTGACAGCGCAGGGCTAAACTCGTAATGTGATTGCAACCGTGCCAGCCCGCCCCCCACGTGCTGATGCCAAACAAGAACAAGATCGTCACGGACCCCTCATCCCGTGCCCGGGAGGCCGCATGAGCACCCTTTCGACCCCCAGCCTGCACATCGACACTGTGCTGTCCTACGCCAGCGATAGCGCTGGGCACGAATCCATCATCACCCGGTCCTGGAAGCGTTGTATCCAGGATTACGGTCTGGATCCGGCCAAGCCCGCACCACCGCGGTTTGTTCCGCGTCAGGTATTGCGCGAACACCAGGACCACGCGGACGAGCTGATCAACGTGGCCCGTGCAGGCGTCGAGCAGCTGTACCGCCACATCGCCGAGCTGGGGTACGTCATTCTCCTCACCGATAGCCGGGGGATCACCGTGCAGTTCCTCGGCGATCCACTGGATGAGGCGGCGCATCGCAAGACCGGCCTGTACCTCGGCGCCGACTGGAGCGAGAACCACGCAGGAACCTGCGCGGTGGGGACCTGTATCAAGGAGCAACTGCCGCTGACCTGCCACCACCATGATCATTTCAGCGCCCATCACATCGCCCTGACCTGCACCGCAGTGCCCATCTTCAATCCCCACGGGCAGCTGCTGGCCGTGCTGGATATCTCGGCATTGAATTCACCACCGTCCAAGGACTCCCAGCAATTCGCCCTGCAACTGGTCAAGCAGTACGCACGAATGATCGAGGATGCCTACTTCCTGCGCCGCTACCGTGAAGCTCATATCCTCTGCTTCGACCGTTCCCGCGAGTTCGTCCTGATCAATCGCCAGTACCTGCTGGCGATTGCCGGGGATGGCAGCCTCCTGGCGGCGAATACCGCGGCCCGTGTACTGCTCGCCGAATGTGGCTTGCAGTTGCCGGAGCGGCCTTCGGCACTGGCGCGTCGGATCGGTATCCAGGATCTGTTCGACTGCGAACCTGAAGACATCTTCAGCATCCCCCGCGCCAGCCCCGACCAGGTACGCGCCTTCCGTACCCACCGTCAAAACGCCCTGTTCTTTGCCGCGTTGATGGAGCCCAGCCGAACGCCCGTTGCCCCTCAAGCTCAACGTTCGAGTGAGGAACGCTGCCCGCTCGATGAGCTCTCCGACGACGACCCCGCCATGCGCAAGATGCTCGCTCGTGCCAAGCGACTGTGCAACGAGCCGCTGAACGTGCTGCTCAATGGCGAAACCGGTACCGGCAAAGAACGCCTTGCCCGCGCTTTGCACGACAGCAGCAACAGGCGCAAGACCCCCTTCGTCGCCATCAACTGCGCGGCAATGCCTGAGTCATTGATAGAAAGCGAACTCTTCGGCTACCAGCCAGGCACCTTCACCGGGGCACGCAGCAAGGGTATGCGAGGACTGATCCAGCAGGCCGATGGCGGCACACTCTTCCTCGATGAAATCGGTGACATGCCGCTGCATCTGCAGACGCGGCTGCTGCGCGTGCTTGCCGAGCAGGAAGTGATGCCACTGGGCAGCGAAAAACCGATCAAGGTCAATATCCGCGTCATCGCGGCCAGTCACCGCGACCTGCGGCAGTTGATTGAACGAAACGAGTTTCGCGAAGACCTCTACTACCGCCTCAATGGCGCGATCCTGCGCCTGCCGGCGCTGCGCGAACGGGCCGACAAGAACTACCTGATAGAACGCATTTTCAGAGAGCTCTGTGAACAGCGCCAACGTCCCGCACGAATCCGGGGCGACGCCATGAGTGCTCTCCTCGGCTACGCCTGGCCAGG
The DNA here is from genome assembly GCF_003050925.1 of Pseudomonas sp. GV085. Classification (GTDB taxonomy): domain Bacteria; phylum Pseudomonadota; class Gammaproteobacteria; order Pseudomonadales; family Pseudomonadaceae; genus Aquipseudomonas. The sequence continues at coordinate 98,211 of NZ_QAOV01000016.1, forward strand.
CAATATCCGCGAGCTGCGCAATGCGTTGCAGTACGCGCTGGCCACCGCGGAGACGGATGAAATCACTGTGAACGACCTGCCCGAAGAATGCCTGCCGAGCGTCAATCAAAAACAGGCCAGGAGTTCGGTTCCCGTACAGGAACGACAGACATCCCATGCACGCGAAATCGAGGACTGCTTGCGCAGGCAGCGCTGGAATGTCAGCGCCGCGGCACGCGAGCTCGGCATGTCGCGCCCGACCCTATATCGCTGGATGAAGCTTCACAACATCGTTCCTCCCAACGCCCTGGACAGCTAAACCAGAAGCTTCAAATGCCCGTAACCGGCCCGAGCCGGGCCGGCCGGGCTTTCAAGTCGAATCAGTGCTCAGGTGTGCGCGGGTCCCAGAGAAGGCGCGTCACGCCTTTCTCGTAGCCCATCCCGTCCGGGAAACTCACCAGCTCCAGCTGCAGCCCCCAGGGCGCCAGGAAGTACACCCAGGTCAGGCCCTTGGCCGGGCCATCGGTGAAGGTCGATGGAGTATCCAGTACCTGCACGCCACGAGACTGCAGGTACTGCACCGCCGCCTCCATGTCGTCCACATAGAACGCCAAGTGGTGCCCGCCGACGTCGCTGTTGCGGGGCAACCGACGATTCTGGTCGGGAGCTGTGTACTCGAAAATTTCCAGGTTGGTGCCGTTGCCACATCGGACCATCTGGAAGTCGCGAATGGACGCGCGCGGATGCACGTTGAGGTGCCGCTCCATCCAGTCGTCTTCAAAACGGAACTCGCCAAAGGTGAAGTATGGCTCGCAACCAAGCACCTCGACGAAGAAGGCAACAGCCTCAGACAGGTTGGGCACCGTGATGCCGATATGCTGCATGCCGCGCATTCCCGGCAGAGCGTCATTCAGGTTGTTCTTGTGGGTCATGAGGGTCATGAGGGTCTCACTTGTTGTTGTATGAGATTCGCCAGCTTCGTGCTGACACATTCCCTGCTGCACACTCGATGCCACAAACTAACCCATTGATTTGAATAGCAGTCACTCCCGCCGTTGGCAGCAGCGGTGTAAAGGCCTTTACAGCTGCAAGGCGTTACAACACACCTTCCATCCTCTCCCGCCCCATTCAGCAGAACGCATTGGGCCAGTGACCAAACCGACCCAATGCCATACGAGCTGATCCATTTACCGCGAATCGACTAACGCAACGTGTTAAGGCACACCACCTTGGGTTGGGTCATTTCCTCGTAGGCAAAACGCACCCCTTCCCGGCCCAGGCTACCGTACTTGGAACCACCAAACGGCATCGCATCGAAGCGGTAGTCGGAAGAGTCGTTGATCATCACTCCCCCGGCTTCGATCCTCCGTGCGGCGCTCATCGCGGTTGCCAGATCATTGGTGAAGATCCCCGCATGCAGGCTGTATTCGGGTTCATTGGCCAACGCGATGGCTTCATCGAAGGTTTCGAACAGCTGCAATACCACCACCGGCGCGAAGACCTCATTGCGCCAGAGTCGACTGGCGTGATCGACGTTTTCCAACACGGTGGCGGCGTAGCACGATCCTATACGCCGATGGCCGCAGAGCAACGTGGCGCCCTCTTGCACGGCCTCGTTCACCACTTGCTCGGCATTCTGCGCGGCTTGCGCAGTAATCATGGGGCCGATATCGGTATCGGCCAGCAATGGATCGCCGACCACAAGCGCACGGGCCTGGCTGACGAATCGCTCTCGGAACGCTTCATAAATCGACGCCTGAATCAGCAAGCGCTGAGTGCCTACGCAGTTCTGCCCCGCTGCCCAAAAGGCACCGGACACGCAACTCTCGACAGCGGCCTCAAGGTTGCAATCGCCCATGACGATTACCGGCGCATTGCCGCCCAGGTCCATGGCGAGTTTCTTCAACCCGGCCGTGCGGGCAATCTGCTCTGCGGTGACGAAACCGCCGGTGAAGGAAATCATCCGCACCTCACGGGCGGCGACCAAGGCTTTGCCCAGCTCCGCGCCGCCGGTGGCGACCGTAACCACTGATTCAGGCAAGCCTGCTGCGACCAGATAGGACACCAGTTTAATGGCCGACAAGGGCGCGAGCTCGGAGGGTTTGAGAATCACCGCGTTACCGCCCGCAATGGCCGGACCGAGTTTATGCGCCACCAGGTTCAACGGATCGTTGTACGGCGTGATCGCAACGATCAGACCCAGAGGTTCACGGGAAAACCAGCCCTGACGCGATTCGGAACCTTCATAAGCGTCGAAAGGCACCACCTCCCCGGCATTGCGCCTGGCCTCCTCGGCCGACAGCTTGAGGGTGTTGACGCAGCGTTTGACCTCTTTTTCCGCCTGCTTGAGGGTCTTCCCGGCCTCGTCGACGATCAGCCTGGCAAACACGCCGGCATCACGTTCAATGTCGATTGCGGCTTGCTCAAGAATGCGAGCCCGACGATGACGAGCTAACGCCACGCACGCTCTTGCACCACTGCGCCCAGTCTCCAACAATTGCGGAACTTGCGACGCACAGACATTCGTTACGCTACCGATGACAGAACCGTCATAGGCGTTAAAGACTTCAATGGGCGGCTCCACGATATCCAGAACCAGGCGCGATAATTTCACAGGGTTTACTCCTGGTTGCGGGCAGTGGATTGATGGATGCTGATGATGTCCGAGAGCAGCGCAAACGCTGTTTCCGTACGCCCGGCTCCCGGCCCTGAAACCGTCACCGCACCGAGCAGTTCGGAGGTAAACGACACCGCATTGGTCGCGCCACCGACACTGGCCAGCGGATGATCGTTGTTCAACAGCCGCGGTTCGACACTGGCGCTGATCGAGCCGTCGGCATGGCGCATCGCCGACCCGATCAGCTTCCAGCGAGCGCCGTCCTGCCGGGCTTTTTCGATGTCGCCAAGGCTGAGGGATGAAATGCCGCTACACGTGACGTCGCTGACCGTAAGCTTCGCGTCCAGCAGTTCATTCGCCAGGATCACCACCTTGAGGCGTACGTCATGCCCCTCGACATCCGCCGTCGGATCGGCTTCGGCGTAGCCCAGTTCCTGAGCCTTGGCAACGGCCTCGGCAAACCCCAGGCCGCCTTCCATGCTGGTGAGCACGAAGTTGGACGTGCCGTTGAGAATCCCTTCAAAACCGACAATGGAGCTGCCTGCCAGCGCCTGCCGGGCCAGGCGAATAACCGGCGTGCCGCTCATGACCGAGCCTTCGTATTCAAAGGCGACATGCTTGCGTCGAGCCAGTGCCTTGAGCTCGGCGCCGTGCAAGGCGATGGGGCCCTTGTTGGTGGTGACGACATGCTGGCCGCCCTCCAGTGCCCAACGGCAGAACGACGTCGCCGGTTCACCGTCCACCGGGTTGGTGAAGGTGGCTTCAACAATAATGTCCGCGCCGGAATCCTTGATCACCGCTTCATTGAGGGCGGTGACGTCGCCACCCGGCAGTTGCGCCAATGCACCTTTGGCTGCCGGCAATTGGGCGAGCGCATTGGCATCCAGCCCTTCGCGGCCAATCACCGAACCGAGAAACAAGTCCGTCACACCGACGATTTTCAGGGTGAAGCCCAGTTCTGTTTTCCACTGTTCGTTACGTTCGGCAATCAGCTGAGCCAATGCCCGGTTAACACCACCAAAGCCAACCAGCGCCAATTTGTATTCAGTCATTTTGTTATGCCCTTGATCCGGGTGATGGGTTGTTGGGCACTAGGTTAGGGCTGAGGCCAGGGCAGTGAAATAGGCCAATTTGCTCTATTTTATGGGCGTTTTGACCAGTGTCTGGGCAAAGCTTCAGAGTCGGTAGGAGACGAACCAATCTTGACCACCACATACCCCTTGTAGGAGCGAGCCTGCTCGCGAAAAACCGGAGAACGCCACGGGGTGTCAGGCTTTCAGCGTTATCGTTGACGACCATCGCGAGCGAGCTCGCTCCTACAGGATTTGGGCCTATAGATAGGGCCTGTTTAACGGCTGTCAGTGTTACTCGATGAAAGCTACAACGCCTTGCGTCGTTGCCTACAGGTACGCCAGAATCCGCCGGCTTGTGCGCCTTGGAAGCCATCGGTAACTTGATTCGTGTCACTGCCCATCAGTGATCGGGTTTAGTCGCCTGGGGTATATCAAAGCGCATATGCGATCAGACAGTCAGGTTATTTCATGCCTGCACTTCATGGTAGCTGTGCGCAGGGCGCCTTCGGGCGCGCCGGTTTGATACTCCCCCGGTCGACTAACCTGCGTACAGCTGCCACCCCTTGTTTAGTCGCAGGTCGGTGACGGCTCCATATATTTGGGAGTTCAACCTATGATCAAGCCTTCGCCTAATCCCCCGGACACCGATCCAGCATCCCCATACGAACCCGATTCAAAAAAACTGCACGAGGCCGCCGAGCATGCCCTCGCGTACCACTTCCCCTCGACAGCCGACATCAAAGCCACCCCGCGAACAATCAGCACCTTATTCACCGTCGACCCCGAGGCAACGACCGAAACCCTGGTGGTCTATCTGGTCGAGACTTTGGCCTCGGTGGATGTGATGGTGCATCAACTGGTGGATCATCTGGAGGGCAGTGACCGCAATGCCCTGCTGGGCATTTCCAATAGCGTCATGCTCGCCGAAATCACCGCGAACCGCGTGCTCGATCAAATCGAACCGGTCGCATAAACCCGCAATACCACATACCCCTGTAGGAGCAAGCTTGCTCGCGATGCACCAAAGAACGCCGCGTGGTGTCAGGCTATCAGCGTTTTCGTTGGCGACCATCGCGAGCAAGCTCGCTCCCACAGGGATTGTGGCCGGCCGTGGGATTGGCGGTCACTGAAGATCAAAACTGTGGGAGCGAGCTTGCTCGCGATAGCGGACTGTCAGGCACCCCTTTTGTGACTGCCCAACCGCCATCGCGAGCAAGCTCGCTCCCACAAGGATTGCGGTGTTCAAACCCTTAACTGATCGGCATTAGCCTTTCTGGCCCGTTTTCTATTACGAAAAATCGGCTACACGACAGACGACAACACAAAGGAGGTCACGGTATTTTCCACTCCGGGCAACGCGGCAATTTCAGTCCAGACCTTGTGCACCCGCTGCGGGCTCGCAGCGCCCACCCGCAGCATCAGGTCGAATTCGCCGCTCATGACATCGCACTGGATGACTTCCGGAATGGATCGCAGCGCTTGCAGCACTTCCGCACCCCGCATCCGGTCGTAGCGGTAGACGAAGATCACCGCGTTGATGTTCGACGTGGCTTGCCGCCCCTCCCCCGTGCGTACCGTATATCCCTGTATGACCCCGTCGCGTTCGAGTCTTTCTATACGCTGGCGCACCGCATTGCGTGACAGATTGACCTTGGCCGCCAGTTCGGCGTGTGCAGCCCTGGCATTGAGCTGTAGTTCAGCGATGATGTGTTCATCGAGAGGGTCCAGAATTCGCTTCACTTGGCCTCCTGTTGTCGCGCCTTCACAGCGCGCCGAGCCGCTCATGGATGGTGTCGAGGTCCTCCGGTTGAATCCGGTAAACCTGCGCCTGTCCCTGCGTCGCGACCTCAGGGTGCAGCCCCGCCACACTGATGCCCAACTCGCCAAGCAGTGCCGCCGACTTGACCGGTGAGATTTCCCCCAAGGTCACCATTGGCGCCACCAGGCTTCGCCGATACAACCGGGCGGCCAGCACGCCGGTGGCTGTATGCGGGTCGATGACGTATCCCGTGTCGCGATACAGCGAGGTGATTTCCGTCAGCGTCTGCTCATCACTGACTGCGTAGGAGTCGATGATCATCCGCGCCTGCAACCAGAATTCGTTGGCGATGACCATCTCGCCGCTGGACTCGAACCCCTCCATCAGTGCACACACCGCCTGGTCGTCATGCCCGTAGAGCTCCCAAAGGAAGCGTTCCAGATTGGAAAAGATCGACAGGTCCATGGCAGGCGAAAGCGTCTTGTTGGCGCGTGACCTGCTGTAGTGGTTCTTCTGAAACAGCTGATGCAACGCGTCGTTCTGGTTGGTCGCAACAATCATCTGGGTGATCGGCAGGCCCATTTTTTGCGCGATGTAGCCGGCATACACCTCGGCAAAACTCGCCGCCGGCACACTGAAACCGATCGGACGTTGACCACCCCCCAGTTGCAACACCGCGTGGAAGTAAAACACCAGTTGCGCCAACACACTGACCCAGTTACTCGAGTTGAAACTGATCGCCTCGTGCTGCGTATTGGGCCATTCTCGGAACAGCCGGGTGACGATGGTCTGGCACTCGTCGAAGCTGCCATTCACTGCAAACTGATGAACCCTTGGGTGCGCCGCTGCTTGCAGATGCTGGAGTTGGTCCAGGGGTACGCCCTTCTCTGGGTAAAACACCACCACGCAGGTGTCCTCGCAGTGCTTGAACGCCTCGATGGCCGCCAGCCCCGTATCGCCATTGGTGGCACCGATCACCACCCCGCGACGCCCGCGCTTGCGCAGAAAATACGGCACCAGCCGTGCCTGCAACTGCGCGGCAAAATCCTTCGAGGAGCGAGTCGGCCCGTGGAACAACTCCAGCACCCACTCGTTACGATCGACCTGATGCAAGGGCGCCAGGGAACGATGGCGGAATTGACTGCCCGCCTCTTTGAGCAGGCGCTTGAGGTCTGTCTCGGGGATCGCCTCCCCCACGAACGGACTGATCACCCGGTAGGCCAGTTCGTCATAGGGCAAGGTCGACCAGTTGGCGATGTCCTGCGCTTCAAACAGCGGCAGTTCAAGCGGTACGAACAGCCCACCGTCCTCGGCAATGCCCGACAATACGACCTGTTCGAAGTCGACCTGCACGGCCGAATTTCGGGTACTCACATAACGCATGGTTGGCTCCGGTCATTCATTTGAAACGATGTGCCTGCTCGACCAGCCAGGTGGAAAACATCACCGCGTCGGGGTGCTGCTCGGCCCCGGAACCGCGCACTAGGTAAAAAGACTCGCTGGCTTCGATACGCTGGGTAAAGGGTTCGACCAATCGTCCATCCTGAAGCATCTCCTCCACCATCGAGGACCGCGCCAGGGCGATCCCCTGCCCTAACTCGGCCATGCGCAAAGTGGAGATCAATGTGTCGAACTGCATGCCGGTCGAGGAGTCGACGGTGTCCGCACCGACCATGTTCAACCAGTAACCCCAACCCTCTTCATAACCCAGGACATGCAACAGCGGATGGTGCGACACGTCCGCCGGGACCGTCAGCGGTGACTTCGCCATCAGGTCCGGCGAGCAGACCGGGAACAACGTGTCCCAGGTCAGGCGTTGCGACACCAGGCCGGGCCATTGACCGTGGCCCCAGCGAATCTCCATGTCATCCTCCCCGTCCAGTTCCTTGACCCAGATATTGCTGATGTAGCGGATATCGACATGCGGATGCGCCTGGCTAAACCCCGCCAGCTTGGGTGCCAGCCAGTGCACGAAGAACGCCAGGCTGCCACGCACCTTGATCGGCCGACGTTTGTGCTGACCAAAAATCTCGTTGGTCCCCACTGCCAGTCGCGTGATCGCATCCTGCACCACCGGCAGATAAGCCTGGCCTTCCTCGGTCAGCCCCAGGCCACGGGGCAAGCGCTTGAACAGTGCCACTCCAAGATGGCTTTCCAGTTGGCGGATTTGCTGACTGACCGCGCCCTGGGTCAAAAACAGCTCTTGCGCGGCATGGGTGAAGTTCAAACAGCGGGCAGACACCTCGAATGCCCGCAGCCAGTTCAATGGGGGTAGCGTCTTTTGCTTCATGGCTTGAACCTCTTGGACGCCCCCTCCACCGAGCACGCTTGCCCATCCCGTCGACGCTGACTAGAACGCGTCGGACGGTTGTGCCAAGGGGGCAACCGACAAGCGTCGCTCGCGGCTTTTGCGGGTAATGTAATACACGAAATAGCACCAGGCGATGAAGGGCAAACCGAAGTACAACGCCACTCGCTGCTCCGGATCGAACGCAATCCCGACGCACGCCAGACTGCAGCAGACCAGCGCTCCCAACGGCACCCATGGATAACCCCGGACACGGAATTTCAAGTCGCGGATGTCACCGCCGTTGGCCACATAGTGACGGCGGAAAGCAATCTGGCTCGCAGCGATGCTCATCCAGACCACCACCACCGCCAATCCGGAGATCGACACCAGCGCCAGATAGATGGTGTCGGCGGCAAACACGCTGCTGAGCAACGAGGCAGCCCCACCCGCCATGCTGATGATAATCGCGTTGAGCGGCGTGCCCATGCGCGTCAGTGCCGAGAATCGCTTGGGCAGATGACCCTGGTCACTCAGCGTCCAGATCATCCGCGACGCGGCATACAAACCGGAGTTGGCGGCCGACAGCAAGGCACTGATGATCACGAAGTTCATGATGTCTGCCGAATAGGGAATCCCGATGTAGGTGAACACAGTCACGAATGGACTCTCTACCAGGCCGGCCTGCTCTCGAGGCAATAGTGTCGCCAGGACAAAAATGGTCCCTACGAAGAAGATCGCCAGGCGCAGCACGGTCGTGCGGATGGCACGCGGCACGTTGCGCTGCGGGTCCTTGGTTTCCCCGGCGGCAATACCGATCAACTCAGTGCCGGAGAACGCAAAAGACACCGCCAGTAACGTCATGGCTATCGGCATGACTCCGGTAGGAAAAAGCCCTTCACGAGTGAAGTTGCTCAACCCGATACTGTGGCTCTGATCGATGTGCAGCAGACCGAGAATCGCGCCACCGCCAATCATCAAAAACACGATGACGGTCACCACTTTAACCAGAGACAACCAGAACTCGGTCTCAGCGAACAAGCGCACCGAAATCACATTGGTCAGGAACACCAGACCTGCAAACAACGCACTCCAGATCCATACCGGTGTATCCGGGAACCAACGCGCCATCAAGATACCGGCGGCGGTGAATTCAGAACCGATGGCCACCGTCCAGGTCAGCCAATACAGCCAGGCGACGGTATACCCGGTACCAGGCCCCAGAAAGCGGGTGGCATATGTACTGAATGAACCGGTTTCCGGCATCTGTACCGCCAGTTCGCCCAGGCACATCATCACCATGTAAACCATGAGCGCGCCGATGATGTAAGCGATCACCGCGCCCAAGGGACCGGCCTGGTTAACCGTGTACCCGGACGTGAGAAACAGCCCGGTACCGATGACGCCGCCTAATGCCAACATGACAATATGCCGTGTTTGCATTTCTTGTTTAAAACCGGAACGCGAATGAAGTTGTTCTTCTTTTATGGACATGGTTGTTCTCATGAAAGTTATTAGGGCGCGAATTAACGTCTGCGATGACTGACTGGGCAGAGAAAAAACAGATCGCCACTAAGTTTTATTATTATTCCACTTCATGAACGCCCCACTCACATCCTTGCAGTGAGGTTTAACGCTAACGCTTCAGTTTGCAACTTCGGTGCAACTTTCATTGATTGAAAGCTGCGTGTTTGATTGCGCGGGTTCGTTGCCCGCGCCCCTGACAAATGCGAACGCCTGTTTCAGGTCGTCGAGCAGATCGTCGGTGTCTTCGATGCCGACAGAGATCCGCACCAACCCTTCGGAAATACCCAAGGCCAGGCGTTCCTCCAGCGTGTTCTCGACATGGCTGGTGGTGCGGGCCGGACCGTAGATGGTTTCCACCGCACCGAGATTGCCCGCGCAGTGGGCGAATCGCAGTCGTGGCAAGAGTACTTTGACCGTGTCCATGCCGCCCGCCACGACAAAGCTGACGATGGCACCGAAGCCGGACATTTGCGCGCACGCCACCGCATGATTCGGATGGCCGGGCAAACCGGGATAATTGACCGACTCCACCAAAGGTTCGACGCAGAGGTACTCGGCCAGTGCACGGGCACTGCGTTGCTGCTGACGCATGCGCAGCACCAGGGTTTTCATGCCGCGAATGATCATGTAGGCGGAGAACGGGTCGAGTGTCGCTCCGTTGATTTCCCGGTAATGACGCACCTTGGCCATCAGTGATTCACTACCGCACACCAGGCCGCCAAGCACGTCGCCGTGGCCGCTGAGAAACTTGGTCGCACTGTGAATGACCACGTCCACACCCAGCGCCAGCGGGTTCTGATTCAATGGCGTGGCAAAGGTGTTATCCGCCACCACAATGGCACCGACGCGCTTGGCCGCAGCCACCAGACGCTCGATATCGAGTATTTTCAGCGTCGGGTTGGTTGGGGTTTCCAGATACACCAATTGGCAACCTTTGGCGATTTCGCGCTCGATTTCTTCGTGATCGAACGTCTCGCACAACGTCACGTTCACACCGGTGCGCGGCAGGAACTCTTCGAAAATCTTGTTGGTGCCGCCATAGCTGTCCCTGGTCGAGACCACCCGATCGCCATGGGCCAGGAAGGTGTAGAGCACGCTGCTGATCGCCGCCATCCCGCTGCTGAAAGCCACGGCTGATTCGGCCAGTTCCAACTCGCGAATCTTTGCCTCGAGGGTCTCGACTGTCGGGTTGCTCATGCGGCTGTAAATAAAACCAGGCGTCTTGCCCAACGCAACGTCGTACCAGACATCGATGTCGTCATAACCATAGGCGGCACTGACCACGATGGGCGTTTGAGTGGCGTTGTAGGGATGCCTGACCTGCTCCCCGCCCCACACGGCACGGGTTCCCGCACCTGCATTAACAAACCCTGCGTTGTCTGGTTTTTTATTCATAAAGACTACTCGCACTGAGGGTGGCGAATGTTGAGTCACTCACCGGATCTGGCGGCCAATATAGTGAAAAGCAGCGCCGCCGAGAAACGATGTTATCGGTGCCAAAGGGCCGCTTTTTTTAATGGCTGTGATTGCGTGGAGCCAGGTCGATTGCAACCTTTCACCACAAGGCGCAGTGCGGCGGCTGGAGCGAAACGATCTCGTTCACCGCCGGCTTGAGTCGAGCGCCATCGAAATTCGATACACCGATGACGTGAGTTTTTCCTTGATCGCGCGCGACTGCCAAAACCCCGGCATCAACGGTGAGTGCAAAGTTTTCCCGTGTTGATATCCGGCACGGAGGCGGCGCGATCAGGCTAGAGTGCAGTGCCGACGAAACAATCCTGACCAGATATCAATGCAACTGATGCCGAAAAGGTAAGTCCGGCCCGTTTTTACCGCAGGTCAGGGCCGCGGCGCTGACGGCAAAGTCGAGCATTGCGTCGATCTGTTCACGGCTCAAGCGTTGCAAGCCCTCCACCGAATCCAGTTGCTGCTCAGTCAGCCAAGCAATCAATGCCGCCTGGAAGGTGTCGCCGGCGCCTACGGTATCGACCATCACCACGGCTCGGGCCGGTACCGACCAAGTGCCATGACGGCGGCTGAAAACTGTCGCGCCCTGACCGCCACGGGTGAGGAATACCAGTTGGCAGCGGTGCTCCAGCCAGCCCTCGATCACGCTCTGCGGATCACGCTCGGGGTAGAGTAGGTTCAGGTCTTCGTCACTGACCTTGATCAGATCGGCATGTTCGACCAGAGCGCCGATACGTTCGCGCCACAATTCGATATTCGGCTCTGGGTTGAGTCGCACGTTGGGGTCGAGGCTGATCAGGCGTTTGCCACTTTCCCGGCGGACCAGAGCCAATAGGGTATCGGCAATCGGCTGCACCACCAACGAGAACGAGCCGATATGCAACCCTCGCACCTCAGCGCCCAACTCAGGCAAATGCCCCGGTAACAGCTGACGATCAGCGCAGCCTTCGCCGCGAAAGCTGTAATGCGGCGAGCCATCGGCACCAACGGCGACCATGGCAAGGGTGGTCGGTGCGTCGAAGTCCTGAAGGAAATCCAAACGCACGCCCTCGTCCTGCAACACGTGCTGTAAACGCCGACCCAGATAGTCGGTGGACAACCCGGCAAACAGCGCCACATCGATGCCCAGCCGCCGCAGCCCGACGGCGACGTTGAATGGTGAACCGCCGGAAATGGCCTTGTAGTTTATTTTTGAAGCTTGAGCTCCGGGGTCGTTTTCACTAAAAAAATCGAACAGCGCTTCGCCACATACCAGATACATAGTCGTTTGCTCTTTAATGGTTCGCTACAGATTGTCGATAGGCAGCCACGCCGGCTGCGACACGCTCGTTCAAGGAGAAGCAGCAGGTTCTTCATCTGTGATCGTGAAGTCAGCTCTACTGCTGGCCAACATCACAAATTCGGCATTCGGAAGGTCGTTGCAATGAACTTTTTCATAGGCAGTAGACTCATCGAACCCGAAGGATCGCCATCGATCAAGCAGTCGCGTCTCCAGGGTTTTACGGTCAACCTGCAGCATAATGGTGGTGTCAAAACAGTCCCTTAAGGACGACCATGGGGCAAGATTCAATAGAAGGTAGTTTCCTTCTACGATGAGATATTTCACGTCAGAGGAAACCAACCGTCCTGCGGCACGGGATATCTCCAGGTTACGATCGAATACTGGAACGGCAACCGTTGGCTCGTTGTTCGCACGAAGCCGCAGCAGCAGACTCCTGAAGCCACCCACATCGAATGTATCGGGGGAGCCCTTACGGTCTAAAAGGTTCAAGGACCCAAGAACCGCGTCATCGTAATGAAAGCCATCCCCGGGAATGACCGCTGCACTCCCCGGCTTAATACTATTAAGGGCCTCTACCAAGGCCTCCGAGACGGTGGACTTACCGGCACCAGGTGGCCCCGCTAGCGCAACGACAATTCGATGACCAGGCAGAGCCTTGACGTAGTCAAGTAGCTCTATGCTTACTATTGTGTTTGCGTTGGAAAACATGCCAGGGCCATCGAAAGATCATTAAATTCAGGCTGTTCGGCTACTGCGAGCACCTCGCAGCAGCCATTACCCGCATTCCAGATGTGGCTGGATACCCCTATGCCACCTGACTAAACCGCCTATTAGTCATTGGTCAGCTTGCCAACCTTTGTACTCCATAACATTAGCTCGGGTTACAAGTGAGGGTTGAAGCAGTACCGTTGTGCTCTCCAGGGATTTTCCATTCAGCAGGTCGTTACCCATCGTTACGGCCTGTTGTGCCTGGCCCCAAGGGGACTGAGAGGCAGAAGCCTGGATCTGTGTATCGCTTTTGAGTGCTGTCTCTATATCGGGAGCCCCATCCACCGATGCGATAATGATGCCTTTACGCTTGAGTTGTTTTGCTGCCAGGTCTGCACCTATAGCTTGGGGATCATTGATAGCGAACACCGCATCGATTTTTGCAAAGCGAGTCAGGTCGCCTTGCATCACGCTGTAGCCACCTTCTCGCGAGCCTTTGGCATCCTGATTATCGGACAGTACCTTGATATCGGGTGCCTGTGCGAAAACACTCTTGCACCCATTGACGCGATCCAGGACTGCTGAAGTCTGCGTACCATTCTGGATAATAACGTTACCCTTGCCACCCAGCTGCTCGGCAATGTACTGACAGACTATCTTGCCGGCTTCAACGTTATCTGTCTGTACCGTGGCGTTGGCACCCTGCACCATGACATCAACCCCCACAACCACTATGCCGGCCTTTCTGGCTTTGGCAATCGCAGGTGCAATCGCTACAGGGTCGACGGCATTGACAAGAATCAGGTTTACGCCCGACGAAATGAAGTTATCAATCTGGGTGAACTGCTTGTTTAGATCGTAGTCGGCCGAGACTGAGGTGAACTTTGCGGCGGGGTTGATCTGCAATGCCTGCGCTTTGGCGCCATTTACCATCGCTACGAAATACGGATTTCCCAGCGAGCCAACGGTTATCCCGACGGATTTCAATTCTTGCGCCTGAGCGGTATTAAATGCCAGGAGTGCACAAGCAGCGGCCAATATTGTTTTTTTCATGAGCACAGTCTCTTATTGTTGGAGTATTAGAGGAGTTTTATAGCGTTCAGGTTCGTGCGCCGGTCTGCCGAAAACGATCGAGTGCTACCGCCCCGATGATGACGACACCCTTGATGATGTATTGCCAGATATCCGAAACGCCCAGCAATATCAGACCGTTGGAAAGTGTCGCGATGATCAGGGCGCCAATCAGCGTACCGACGATGGTGCCGACGCCGCCGGTGAAACGTGTGCCACCCAGGATGACGGCGGCGATAGCGTCGAGTTCATAGGACTGGCCCATTTGCAGACCGTTGGCCGCCATCAAACGAGCGGAAGTCATGATGGCCCCCACACCTGCCAGCAAACCGGATATGGCGTAAACGAAGAGCAAGACTTTCCAGACCTTGATTCCCGATAACCGCGCGGCCTCAGGATTGCCACCCACTGCGTAAATCTGTACGCCTAAAACCGTCCGACGAAGAATGAGCCACGAAAGAGTCACCACTACCAGCGCGATGACAACCAGCCATGGCACCCCGAACAACGTATCGTTGCCAATGAAGGCAAATGACAAGTCGGGGTTGAACACCGTTTTGTCTTCGCCGATGAGGCGTGCGATCCCACGCATCGCCGTCAATCCGCCCAGTGTGACGATAAACGCAGGCAGCTTGCCAAAAGCGACCAATACGCCATTGACGAGCCCGAGCAACAGGCCGATTCCAAGCCCCGCAGGGATGGCCAGAGAGGACAATCCGGGAACTTGCGATATCAACAGCGCCACTACCGCGGAAACAGCCAGGATCGAACCCACGGAAAGGTCGATGCCCCCGGTCAAAATCACGAAAGTCAGGCCGGATGCCAATACCACATTGATAGAGGCTTGTTGGCTGATGATCGAGAAGTTCTGCGCCGAGAAGAAGTTGTCGCTCATCAGGCTGAAGCCCACACACAGGAGCAACAATACGGGGAGCATGCCCGCTACCCTCATCAGTTGGCGCATTTTTTCCTGTGCGCCAGGTCCGGCAATGTTCCGCGCATTGGGTGTGATGAAGTCACTTGCTGCTTTGCGTTGCAGTGGGGAAGTCATTGAACTAAGTCTCCGTTGGCTAGAGTCAAGCTGTCGCTGCCTGTGGCAAACGCGATAATGGTTTCGGGTGTGATATCAACACCGCTGCGGCCACCGAGTTCGGCGACAAGTTTCCCTTCACACATGACCAATACACGGTCAGCGATTCCAACAATCTCTGGCAGTTCACTTGAAATCATCACGACACAAACGCCGGAGGCGGCCAATGCATTGATTATTTTATATATCTCTGTTTTGGCTCCAATATCGACACCCGAGGTGGGTTCGTCCAGGAACAGCACTTTGGGCTTCATCTCAAGCAGACGAGCCAGCAAAACCTTTTGTTGGTTGCCTCCAGACAGCGCGCCGACATTGATGTCTGGAGATGCTTTGATATTGAGTGCCTGAATGGCTTGTTCGGTGCGTCCGGTTCCAGCCGTCCGGTCCACAAAACCCGTCAATGAAGCATCATTTCCCAATACACAAACATTGATATTGTCGTGGACACTCATATCGAGAAAGAGGCCCAAGGCTTTACGGTCTTCTGTCAGATAGGCGATACCTGCATTGCCTGCATCGCGAGGGGAGCGTATGGCTACAACTTCGCCGTCCAGTTCAATGTGTCCACCCGAGTATGCATCGACACCTGCAATTAATCGGGCAAGTTCTGTTCTCCCTGAGCCCACCAGCCCTGCAATCCCGAGAATTTCGCCGGCATACAGATCAAAACTGCAATCTCGAATTTTTAAACCATCAGTCAGGTGGCGGACACGTAGTACCGGTTGCTCGTAAGAACACGTAGCACGCTCATGGGCATAGAAACCGGAAACATCGCGACCCACCATCATCCGGACCAGGGTTTCAGCCGATAGCGTGCCACGGTCCAGCGAACCCACGTAACGGCCGTCCCGGAGCACCGAAACGAAATCGGACAATGCGTATATCTCAGCCATTCGATGGCTGATATAGATGATTGCGACACCGTCATCACGTAACTGGCGAATCAACGCAAATAGACTTTCCGTCTCTTTTGAAGACAGCGGCGTTGTAGGCTCATCCATCACCAGGATTCGCGTATCGGCATGAATTGCACGGGCAATTTCAACAAGTTGTTGGTCGGCGATCGACAATGTACCGACCAGCGCGTGTGGATCAAATGTGACGCCAAGTCGCTTTAGTACAACCTGCGCGCCTTCGGTCATTGCCTTGTGGTTTACAACCCCACATCGACGAATTTCTCTACCCAGGTAGATGTTCTCGACCACGCTCATATTCGCGCACAAGCTGAGCTCTTGATAGATAACTGAAATGCCATGGCACTTCGCATCGTTCAGGCCATAGTTTCGAATATCACATCCATCGATTCGGATAGTGCCACTGTCGGCTATATAGGCTCCCGACAGGATTTTCATCAGAGTGGATTTTCCGGCGCCGTTTTCGCCCATTAGCGCGTGGATTTGTCCGGGAAAAATACTAAGGTCGATGTCATGCAACACGCGTACGCCATTGAATGACTTGGAGATGGAACGCATTTCCAATAGAGCAGGAGGAGGACTTTCAGATCCAGTACTGAGCATAGCGGTTGACTCCTTATCTGCCGATTTGAGAAGCAGTGAAACCTCTCATCGGTGTTCTTGTTCGACAAACATAGTGCAAAGGAAAGCGCTTGCGCAAGCGCTTTCCTTTGCTCGGGAGGGAAATTGAAAGACTTAGGAAAGCGCTTGCGCAAGCGCTTTCGTGTCGGCTATGCTTTTTTCGACAGCGTCCCTGCGTCCCGTTAACGGTCCGCTACGTGGTCGTAAAAATAATAAAAAAGGAGTGCCCGGCTATGCTGCATAGCGGATTCCATCGTCTCGCCTCACCCGCTATCGGTGCGCAGCGCACCTCGCTGGGTCTTCCTCGATATTGCGCGCCTGTCCTTGCACCGATTCCTGGAGCTTGCGACACATTTTCTCGTCGTGAGCTTTACAATGGCTTACTGCCGGGCATGGTCCCGGCGCTATCCATGAATTCACGTGAGAAAGGAGTGGTACACAGTGGGCGCAAAGATGAGTGATGTCGCGCGGGCCGCAAACGTATCAATGTCTACGGTATCCCATGTACTCAACGGTACTCGCAAAGTACATCCGGACACCGTTCGTAGCGTGAATCAGGCTGTAGAGTCCGTGGGCTATATTCGAAACTCGCTCGCTCGGTCTCTGGCACGCTCCTCTTCAGGTGCTATAGGGGTAGCGATTGCTACTCTGTCGAACTATTACTTCAGTGAAACAGTACGTGCCATCGAAGCGGCCTGTGCGAAAAGCGGCTTGATGATGATTCTGGTCAATACGCAAAAAGATCCTGAACAAGAGCTTAAAGCGATCAAAGCGCTGCATGAAAGACGGGTTGACGGCATTGTACTGGCCTCGGAATATGATCCAGAAAATAGAGTATTTAATTACTTAAAGGCCAACAAAATACCCACGGTTCTCATCGACCGACTTCTGTCGACGTCTTTCGATCAGGTGGGGGTAGAGAATAAGCAATCCTCTCAAGAGTTGATTGCACACTTGATTAAACTTGGACATCGGCGTATCGGGATGGTCTCGGGACGATTGACCCAGTCTTCTTCTCTTGAACGAATTGACGGTTACCGTGCGGCCTTGGCTGACGCAGGCATTGCCTACGATGAGCAATTGGTTTGCTGTGGTGAATCGGCGATTGCGCCGGCCATGGAAGCGACTCGCCGTTTATTGGCGCTGGAGCAGCCGCCGACCGCCATCATGACTGCCAACAACCTGATGACCATTGGTGCTATGCAGGCTCTGCGTGCAGCAGGGCTTGAAGTGCCGAAGGACATCGCGCTGGTCGGCTTTGACGATTTCGATTGGGCGGATGCTTTTAGCCCCCGACTGACCGTTATGGCGCAACCTCTCGAGGAACTTGGAGCACAGGCGGTGAAGCTTCTATTGAAGCGTATCAAGCAACCGGAAGGACGACGCCAGACGCTTCGATTGAAACCCTCTTTAATTCAGCGAGACTCTTGCGGCTTTCCCAAATAATAGTACTCAGGCATTTATCCTGATGATCTGGCGGTTGCGGACGTGAATTATTGCAATTGTTTTTCCAAGTCCAGCCGCCTGAGTAACTTTTAAACTGAACGATCAGTAGCTCGTTTTTATTTGTCGTGCATGTTTGCATGGGCGCGCCGATCTGGTGGACGCAGTCCGATAAAGGGTAGTCACTAAAACTGTAGCGCGTATCGCTGCTGGGTACTTGTGCGTTCGCGAAAGCAAAAAACCTCCACATTAGAATCGTTGGTTCAGACGGCGCAGGCCGTATTGGCAAAGAGGGACTGGGCATGAATAACTACAACAAAACGAGTGATGTGACGGCGTTGCCGGCATGGCGCAAGTTGCTCGAACACCGTGAGAGCATGGACAACTTCAGTATGCGCGATGCCTTTCGAGATGACAGTAAACGCTTTCAAGACTTTTCCTTGGCGGGCTGCGGGCTGTTTCTGGATTACTCCAAAAACCTGATCACTCACGAGACGCGTTCATTGCTTGTAAACCTTGCTCGCGAGGCTGGCGTGGAACAGGCCGCGCATGCCATGTTCAGTGGAGAAAAAATCAACTGTTCCGAGGGGCGTCCTGTGCTGCATACCGCACTGCGGCGACCAGTGGGGGAACCCTTGATGGTCGATGGCCGCAACTTGATGCGCGATGTGCATGGTGCTCTGGCGCAGATGACTGACGTTGTGAGTCGTATCCATAGTCATCTTTGGCGTGGTTACAACGATAAGGTCATCACTGATGTCGTAAACATTGGTATTGGTGGCTCATTTCTGGGCCCGGAGCTTGTCTCTGAAGCACTCGCGCCTTTCGCTCGGCATGGGGTGCGGTGCCATTACCTGGCTAACATCGACGGCAATGAGTTCCGAGAGGTTACTGCCGATCTGAACGTAGAAACAACGCTGTTCATCATCTCCAGCAAAACCTTCGGTACCCTTGAAACGTTGAAGAACGCGCAAGCTTGTAGAAGCTGGTACCTGGCCAAGGGCGGGACGGAAGAGAAGCTATATCGCCACTTCATTGCGGTGACGAGTAATCGTCAAGCCGCGCTGGATTTCGGCATCCGTGAAGCAAACATTTTTCCTATGTGGGACTGGGTCGGTGGCCGTTACTCACTATGGTCGGCAATTGGCCTGCCGATTGCTCTGGCCATTGGCATCGCCAACTTTAAGGAACTGCTGTCCGGCGCGTACGCTATGGATCAACATTTTCTGAATGAACCATTGGAACAGAACCTTCCCGTTCTTTTAGCGGTACTTGGCGTTTGGTATCACAACTTTTGGGGTGCGCAAAGCTATGCGTTCTTGCCCTACGACCATAATCTGCGCAACTTCGTGAAACATCTGCAGCAAATGGACATGGAGTCCAATGGCAAAAGTGTTCGTCATGACGGCACGTCAGTTTCCTACACCACTGGCCCGGTAATCTGGGGTGGCGTGGGATGTAACGGACAGCACGCTTACCACCAGTTGTTGCATCAAGGGACGCCTCTAATTCCAGCTGACTTCATTGTGCCTGTGGTCAGCCACAACCCAGTGGCTGACCATCAGGAATGGCTGTACGCCAATTGCTTGTCTCAAAGCCAAGCGCTGATGCGAGGCAAAAACCGCGCTGAAGCTGAGGCAGAGCTAAAAGCCAAAGGCCTTTCATCCAGTGAGATCGAACGACTGGCGCCGCATAAGGTGATCCCCGGCAACCGGCCAAGCAATACAGTTGCTCTTGAGATCATCAATCCACATAGCCTTGGGGCGCTGATCGCCCTTTATGAACACAAGGTCTTTGTCCAGGGTGTCATTTGGGGAGTCAATTCGTTTGATCAATGGGGCGTGGAGCTGGGCAAGGAGCTAGGCAACAGCGTCTACAACCTTCTGACTCGCTATGACGCGGAACCGGCAGATGATTCCTCGACGCAGGGCCTTATAGATTTCTTCCGAGGACGTCATCGTGGTTAAGGTAGTTTGGGCTTCCAAGTGCGTGGCCTGAAAATACATTCCAAAGGCTAAAACTTAAGGAGGGCTAACTAACTCATTGGTTAAGTAATCGCTTGCTTACCCTCGTCACTCCGCCTGGCACTGCATGGATTTTTCTCATGCTTTGGCTCAGGCGATACGGTGCGTTCTCTATTCGATTTAACTTATTTCCCGTTCGGGAACTTGTGTGTGGAGCTAGCGTGCTAGCTCGCGTTATTGACCTTGTCCAATAAATATAAAAAACAAAAGGTGTCATGAATGAACGTTAAAACTCTCAGCGCAGTTCTGGGTGCGTCTCTTGCTGCCGGTTTTCTGCCCATTGATGCGTATTCAACAGAGTTCAGTGGTTACTACAGAACCGGGGTAGGAAATTCGACTCAAGGAGGGACACAGTCGTGTTTTCAGCTACCGGGCGCGCAGTCCAAATATCGCCTTGGCAACGAATGTGAGCAGTATATGGAGCTGGATTTGCGCCAGGATCTGCTTTCACTGGACGACGGCTCAATGCTTAGCGTTGAAGGCATGGCACAGTTTAACAACGAGTATGGCCATAGCCCCAAATTTGACGGAGAGCACGGCTATACGCGGATGAGTCAGCTCTACGCAGAGTGGAGCAAGTTGCCGGCATTGAATGGCGGTTCTTTCTGGGCGGGCCGTCGTTACTACAACCGAAACGACATCAATATTTCCGACTACTTCTACTGGAACCAAAGCTCAACGGGCTTTGGGTTCGACCAGGTCGCATTGGGGGATCTGAAATACAGCTACGTGCTGTCACGCAAGGACAACGTCTTCCAAAAGGATTTTGTTACCCGGCATGATGTGACCGTCAGCGGATTCAACACAAATCCCGGTGGCGAAGTTCAGCTGGGCGTCAGTTATCTGGACAAGCCGAGCCGTGAGGATGCTCATCAGGGCTGGTCGGTGGTTGCCCAGCACAAGCAGGTCGCGTTTCTGGGCGGAGTCAACAAGTTCGCTGTTCAATACGGCCGAGGGCCGGGCACCGCATTGGGCTATACCGGTGATACCACGCTGGATGAGAGCAACAAGAGCTGGCGGCTCGTGGAGTTTTTCGATTGGCAATTGACTCATGCTTTCAGTGGTCAAGTTGAACTGGTCTATCAAAAAGACACTCGCCCTGGAGGGGATGATCAGAACTGGTTATCCATTGGTGTTCGGCCAATTTATGCGTTCACGGATCAGTTCAAGCTGATCACCGAGGTTGGGCGCGACCAGGTTGAAGCCGCAGACGGTACCCGAAAACTCACTAAGTACACTATCGCGCCGACTTGGTCACCGAACGGCCCGGGATTCTGGGACAGGCCGGAATTTCGTCTGTATTACACCTACGCTACCTGGAACAAGGCTGCGCAACGCGCCGCCAGCTTGCAATCTCCGGGATCGGCTCTGTCTGATACCGGTGCGTTTGGTACAGACTTGCAAGGCTCCAACGTAGGGGTTCAGATCGAGTATTGGTGGAAATAAACGCCCTTGTTGACGCCGATGCCGAATTGAACCACGTGCCGACGCAAGATCGACCCACCTCTAAATCAGCTCAATTCCAGCACAGGCAACGGTTTGTGAGGAATCAGACTGGGTCGGTGACATCTCGGCAACTGGGTATATTCGGCATCGGCGCCAACACCAGGATCGACGCTACTTTATTAAAGGAACTCTCAACGAACCGGAGATGATTGCCTTTGGCCACTTAGTGACTGACTGGTTTTAACCGTGAACACAATGTATTCGTGTGTCGATATCAGACACGGAGGTGGCGTGATCAGGTAATTGAATAATCGGACAAGCCGGGTAAGGTGGCGCATCTTTTTATCGAGATAACCACATCGCGATGATGGGTTTGATAAGAACTGCAGCGTTTGAAGGGTGCCTCCTTCAGGAAGCCCGGCAGGCAACAATGATGATGATCTGTTGCCCCTATCAATTCGCTTAAATGTCGATCAGTAGAGAAAAAAAAAACAATGATTAGCCCGAACTCCAAGGATTCGAGTGGCCAATTGGCGCAGGGCTTCAAGCCTCGTCACGTCACCATGCTGTCAATCGCCGGAATCATCGGCGCCGGTTTGTTCGTTGGCTCAGGACATGCCATTGCAGCGGCTGGCCCAGCGGTCCTCCTGGCCTATCTATTCTCAGGCTTGCTCGTCGTTCTGGTCATGCGCATGCTCGGTGAAATGGCGGTGGCCAACCCGGACACCGGCTCGTTCTCCACCTATGCCGACCAGGCAATAGGTCGTTGGGCAGGCTTCACCATCGGTTGGCTGTACTGGTGGTTCTGGGTGCTGGTGATCCCTATTGAAGCACTGGCCGCCGGCCATGTGTTGAACCAGTGGTTTCCCCAGATCGATGCCTGGCTGTTCGCCCTGGTGTCGATCATTGCGTTGGTGATCACCAATCTGTTCAGTGTCTCCAAGTACGGCGAATTCGAATTCTGGTTCGCCATGGCCAAGGTGGTGGCGATCATCGGTTTCATCGGCGTGGGTTTTGCCGTGCTGATGGGTTGGGTGCCCGATCGGGAAGTCAGCGGATTGAGCGGACTGATGGCCGAACACGGCGGGTTCGCCCCCAACGGCTTGTCAGCGGTAGTCGGCGCCTTCATCACCATCATGTTCAGCTTCATCGGCACCGAGGCAGTCACCATCGCCGCCGCCGAATCCGACAACCCGTCGCAGAACATTGCCAAGGCCACGCGTTCGGTGATTTGGCGCATCGGTGTGTTCTACCTGTTGTCGATTTTCGTGGTCATCTCCGTGGTGCCCTGGAACGATCCGCTGTTGGCCTCGGTAGGTTCTTATCAGCGGGCCCTGGAAATCATGAACATTCCCCACGCCAAGTTCATGGTGGACGTAGTAGTACTGATCGCCGTGGCCAGCTGCATGAACTCCTCGATCTACATTGCCTCGCGCATGCTGTACTCGCTGGGCCGTCGTGGCGATGCGCCGAAGGCGCTGAAGGCGACCTCCTCCGAGGGCGTGCCGCGGGCAGCAGTCATCGCCAGCACCGTGCTGGGCGCAGCGATCACCGTGTGGAGCTACTTCATGCCCGCCGGGCTGTTTGACTTCCTGCTGGCCAGCTCCGGTGCGATTGCCTTGCTGGTGTACCTGGCCATTGCGGTGTCGCAGCTGCGTATGCGCCGGATGCTGCGTCGGCAGAATGTCGAACTGGCCTTTCGCATGTGGCTGTTCCCTTGGCTCACATGGCTGGTGATCGCGTTCATTTGCGCAGCGTTGGCGGTCATGATGATCACCCCGGAACACCGTAGCGAAGTGAGCTCGACCATTGGGCTGGCGCTGGCGATTTCCTTTATCGGTCTGGTGACATCGCGTCAGCCTGCGCGGGATGCAAGGGCGACGTCGGTGGGATAAACCCAGGGAGGTAATTGCGCCGAACCTGATACCCCCCGCGCGCCAAGGCTGGGGGTATTACAAGCTCCTGTGTCTCAGTCCGTAATCGCTCTTTGTGAGGGCATGACCCCCGATGTCATCGAAATCCACCGTGTCCGACAGTACCCCTACAAAATCAGTTGGTTTTCTGCTACTGGACAAGTTCACGTTGATTTCCCTGGCGTCAGCCGTAGAGCCCCTGCGCATGGCCAATCAGTTGTCGGGACAACAGCTGTATCGCTGGCATACGTTCAGCCCCGGTGGTGAGCCTGTCTGGGCCAGTGATGGCGTGCCGATCACCCCGGATGCTTCGTGGAGCAATCCATTGGTGGTGGACACTGTAATCGTGTGCGGCGGCGTTGGAATCCAGAGCGTGATTACCCGCGAGCACATTACCTGGCTGCAAGCCCTGGCGCGTCAATCCAGACGGCTGGGAGGCGTGTGCACGGGCAGTTGGGCACTGGCCAAAGCCGGGCTGCTCGACGGTTATGAGTGCAGTGTGCACTGGGAGTTTCTGGCCGCCATGCAGGAAGCTTTTCCGCGAGTCAGCGTCAGTTCGAGTCTGTTCACCCTCGACCGAAACCGCTTCACAAGCTCCGGCGGAACGGCCCCTATGGACATGATGTTGCACCTGATCGGTCGCGATCATGGTCGTGAGTTATCGGCTGCCATCTCTGAGATGTTTGTCTACGAGCGCATCCGCAACGAACAGGACCATCAGCGCGTGCCGCTCAAGCACGTGCTGGGAACTCACCAGCCCAAGCTGCAGGAGATCGTTGCGTTGATGGAGGCCAACCTCGAGGAACCGCTCGACCTGGATAACCTTGCGCAATACGTTGATCTGTCACGTCGACAGCTAGAGCGGCTATTTCAGAAATACCTTCACTGTACGCCGTCACGCTACTACATGAGGTTACGTCTTGTTCGAGCGCGACAACTGCTCAAGCAAACATCATTGTCGATCATTGAGTTGGCGTATGTATGCGGTTTCGTGTCCACACCCCACTTTTCCAAATGCTATCGCGAGTACTTTGGTGTTCCACCCAGCGACGAGCGTTCCGGCTCTGAAATGAGTCGCAAACCGGCAACGCTCGCGACTACGCCGCAGTCATCGACCAGACCGCTGACAGCGCTCGACCAGGCTCGAAACGAATCGACTTTTGCCAGTGTTCGAATGATTGATCGTTCCGATTTGGCGCAATCGTGCTGATCGGCCGTCCTTGCCACCCCATTCATCCGTAGTGCCTGGGTTTACTCAACAAGATCACGCAGGAGATTTGACGTGCACATTGGTGTTCCTCTCGAAACCCAGACCGGTGAAACACGGG
>NZ_QAOV01000017.1 GCF_003050925.1 Pseudomonas sp. GV085
ACGACGTTGATAGGTTGGGTGTGTAAGCGCTGTGAGGCGTTGAGCTAACCAATACTAATTGCCCGTGAGGCTTGACCATATAACACCCAAGCAATCTGCCTACTTCGAAAGAAGCATCAGATTGCGGTGTGTGAAGACGAAAGAACCGAAAGTTCGACGCTCGCAAAACACCGAAAGCTATCACATTCCCAATTTGCTGAAACGTCGAAAGACGGTTCGGTACCCGAATTTCTTGACGACCATAGAGCATTGGAACCACCTGATCCCATCCCGAACTCAGCAGTGAAACGATGCATCGCCGATGGTAGTGTGGGGTTTCCCCATGTGAGAGTAGGTCATCGTCAAGATTAAATTCCGAAACCCCTATCTGCGTACGCAGGTAGGGGTTTTGTTTTTGGCCGCCGTGTAGGAGCGAGCTCGCTCGCGATGGTCGTCAACGACGACGCTAACTGCCTGGGGCCACGCGGTGTCCTGGCGTTCTTCGTCGGAACGCCGCCCGGAGCGAGCTCGCTCCTACAAGGTCAATTGTAAAAAAAACCACACCAACGTGACTCCACGGTTTTGGTATGGTGCGGCTCTTTGTTAACGGACTGAGTTTGCGCCCACGGATCGGCATCCCCTTTCAAAGAGTTGCTGCACAAGTGCCCGAACCGATACCGATCAAGGACCACGAAAAAGAGACATGCCTGGTCAACAAGAGACTCATGGCCTGCGCCTTGTTCGTTGCCGCTGTCACCTGTGCGCTGGTAGTGCGCATGTATGTCCTGCAAGTAGTCGAGTTCGACTATCACTCGACCATCTCCGAAAACAATCGTGTACATGTCCTGCCGATTACGCCCACCCGCGGGTTGATCTATGACCGCAATGGCATACTCCTCGCTGACAACCGCCCCAGCTTCAACCTGACCATCACCCGCGAACGTGCTTCCAATGTCAGCGAAGAGCTGGACGAAGTGGTAAATCTCCTGCACCTGCCCGCTGAAGACCGCTCGCAGTTCGACAAGGCCATGAAGCAGGCACGTCATCCGTTCGTACCCGTGACGTTGTTCTATGAGCTGAACGAAGAGCAGATTGCCATTCTCGCCGTCAACGAGTTCCGCCTACCGGGCCTTGATGTAGAGCCGCAGTTCGTTCGGCACTATCCATTGGGCGAGCACTTCGCTCATTCGGTCGGCTACGTCGGACGCATCAACGAGAAAGAGTCAAAGGCTCTGGATACGGTCGAGTACCGAGGCACCCAATCCATCGGCAAGACCGGAATCGAAAAATTCTACGAGGCGCAGCTGCACGGCCATGTCGGTTACGAAGAAGTCGAAACCAATGCTCAGGGCCGCGTGCTGCGAGTGCTCAAGCACACTGACCCGGTGCCAGGCGAAAACATTGTCCTGAGCCTCGACGTCAAGCTGCAGGAAGCCGCCGAGCAAGCCCTGGGCGATCGCCGTGGCTCGGTGGTCGCGCTGGATCCGTCGACCGGTGAAGTGCTGGCCATGGTCAGTAACCCGAGTTTCGATCCGAACCTGTTCGTCACCGGTATCAGTTCCAGGGAATACTCTTCGCTACGGGATTCCATTGATCGGCCGCTGTTCAATCGTGTGCTGCGTGGTCTCTATGCCCCGGGTTCGACCATCAAGCCGGAAGTGGCAATCGCCGGCCTCGATGCAGGTGTCGTCACGCCACAGACCCGGGTGTTCGACCCCGGTTATTACCAGCTACCGGATTTCGATCACAAGTACCGCAACTGGAATCACAGCGGCGATGGTTGGGTGGATATGGATGCAGCGATCATGCGTTCCAACGACACCTATTTCTACGACCTCGCACACAAGCTCGGTATCGATCGCCTGCACGACTACATGGCCATGTTCGGGCTCGGTGAGAAAGTCTCCCTGGACATGAATGAAGAGTCCCCTGGCCTGATGCCATCCCAAGCCTGGAAGCGCGCCACCCGTCGTCAGGCCTGGTTTCCAGGCGAGACGGTGATTCTCGGCATCGGCCAGGGCTACATGCAGGTCACGCCGCTGCAGTTGGCCCAGGCGACGGCGCTGATTGCCAACAAAGGCGTGTGGAATCGCCCGCATCTGGCCAAAACCGTGGACGGCGTCGCGCCGGTGGATGAGCATCCGATGCCGAACATTCTGCTCAAGGATCCGCGCGACTGGGAGCAGGTCAACCATGGCATGCAGATGGTGATGCACGATGCCCGCGGGATTGCCCGGGCCGCAGCGGCAGGGGCGCAGTATCGTATCGCCGGCAAGAGTGGTACCGCGCAAGTGGTGGCGATCAAGCAGGGCGAACGTTACAACCGGGAGAAAACCCGCGAGCGTAACCGCGACAACGCCTTGTTCGTCGGTTTCGCCCCGGCCGAGCATCCGAAGATCGTGATCTCGGTGATGATCGAAAACGGCGAGGCGGGTGGCCGCGTCGCCGGACCGGTCGTCCGGGAGATCATGGACGCCTGGCTACTCGATCAGGATGGGCATCTGAAGCCACAGTACGCTGCGCCGAGCAAGGTGCCGGGCGATCCTCACGTCTGAACCCACATGGCTTCATAGCACAGGCATCACGGCTGTTCATGCGTAGGCGAGGGCTTTTTCTTCCAGCAGTTCTTCATACAAGGCCGTCCATTTGCGACCCATTTCGTCCGCGGTAAACAGATTTTGATAACGGGCCTGTGCCTTCTCGCCCATTTGCGCCGCCAGCACCGGGTTTTCCCAAAGCGTGCGCATCGCCTCACGGAACGCCAATGGATTGCTCGGCGGCACCACCAGCCCGGTCTCGTTATGGATGTTGATGTAACTGGTGCCAGTGCCAATCTCACTGGAGATCATCGGTTTGCCATACATCGCGCCTTCAAGCAGCGAAATGCCGAAGGCTTCGGAGCGCAGGTGCGATGGGAACACGATGGCGTAGCTCAGTTGCAGCAGCGCCACTTTGTCCTCGTCCCCCAGACGCCCGAGGAAGTGAACATTGTGTAAACCCAGGGCGGTCGCCTGGGCATGCAGCTGTGCTTCCAGTGGGCCGGCACCGACAATCACCGTCGGGTAATCCAGGTCCTTCAGGGCGTCGAGCAGGATGTGCAAACCTTTGTAGTAGCGCATCACACCGACAAACAGAAAGAACTTGTCGCCGAGCTTTTGCCGCCAGTGGGCCGTTCGATCGCTGTCCGGCTGTGGGTAACCTGCCTTGTTCAATCCATAGGGGATCACTCGGGTCTTGTGCTCAAACTGTTGCAACACATCACTGGTGTGCAGGTAATTGGGCGACGCAGCGACGATCCGGTCGGCGCTGTGCAGAAAGCGATTCATCAGCGGCCGGTAAAGTTTGAGCAGGTGTTTCTGGCGAATAATGTCCGAGTGGTAGGTCACCACGCTGGGTTTGTTCAGGCCGCTGGCGAAGTGCACCAGGTCCATGAACGGCCAGGGAAAGTGGTAATTGACCACGTCGGCCTCGGCTGCCAGCTCGCGAAACTGTTTGAAGACGCTCCAGGAAAACCCGGTAGAGGCGAACTGAATGTCGAGTTTGGCCCGATGGACTTCGTGATGACCGAGCTGCACCACCGGCGTTGTCGGATCGGCACTGAGTGTCAGCACCTTGCCTTCAATGCCGTGCAGCGCACCGCTTTCGCACAACTGGAAAATCACTTGTTCGATCCCGCCGACCGAGTCAGGCAGGTACGTCTTGAAAAAATGAAGAACTCGCATTCAACCTCCCATTGCCTGGCGGTAAGCGCTGGCCGTGACTTGCGCGCAGCGTTCCCAGGTAAAAAGCCTTGCCTGTAGCAATCCGGCTTCTCGGCATGTCTGCCAATGCGCTAGATCCTCGATCAGACGACTCATTGCATCGCGCAAGCCGTCGGTTTCATCCGGTTCAACATAGTTACCCGCAGAGCCTGCCACTTCGGGCATGGCCGAACGACTGGTCAGAACGACCGGCGTGCCGCAGGCCATGGCCTCCAGCACCGGCAGGCCAAAACCTTCGTAAAGCGACGGAAAAATCAATGCCCGGGCGCCGGCCAACAGCTGCGCAACGTGCTCGTCAGGCAGATAGCCCAGCAAACAGACATGACCGCTGGCCAGGGCCTGGTGCAATTCTTCGCTGAACTGCTCGCGCTGCCAGCCGGCCATGCCGACGATCAGCAAAGGAAAACGCTGACGGACCGATTCCGGCAATCGGGCGTGGGCGCGCAGGGCGAGGGACAGATTCTTGCGCGGTTCCAGGGTGCCGACACAGAGGAAGTATTCCCGCGCTTCGACGCCATGGGTCTTGAGTACGGAGTCGATAGCCTCGGGGGACCGCGGGTGAAAACGCGCGGCTACACCGAGTGGGGCGACGACAAATCGCTCGGCCGGTAACCCGAAATGTGCCCGGGCTTCGTCAGCAATGAACTGCGAGTCGGTCAGAATCAGGCTTGCCTGTCGCACGCCGTCGGCCACGCGCCGTTCGATTTCTCGCAAGCGCGCCGGTGGCTGCGTTTCGGGATAGTGCAGGTGAGTCAGGTCATGCAGGGTGATGACTGTCGGACCGTCGAACGACAGCGGCCACAAACTTGGTTCGTGGTAAAGGTCGATGGCTTGCGCGCGGCCTTGATCGAAGCGTTTCTGCTCCAGCCACCGTCGGGCCTGATAGGCCCCCGGAATCTGCCGCAGCAATGGCGTCAGTCGGGAATAACCGGGCATGGCCGCTTCAGGCAGCACAGCACTCCAGCCCCAGCCATGAAACAGCGCCAGTTCAATATCCGGTTCACCCGCCAGGGCGTTCGCCAGTTCGGCGACGTAGTGGCCGATACCGGTGCGCGGGGCCTGGAGGATGCGGGCGTTAAGGGCAATGCGCATGCTGCCTCTCAGGCACCTTCGCATCGTTGTGCAGGTTGCGCTGGACGCGTCCGACCAGTTGCGCACTCGCCTCGCGCCAGCTCAGCCAACGCCAGTTATCCAGGTTGAGGGGGGCGGGAAATGCGCCACCGCTTTCCATGTCGGTGACCAGGTCGGCCAGGTTCTGGGGGTCGGCGAGGTCGAAATACGCCATGTACTCGCCACCGATTTCGCGGAACACCGGGATGTCGCTGGCCATGGCCGGCAGGCCTCGCTGCATGGCCTCCACCAGAGGCAAACCAAACCCTTCGACGTAGGACGGGAACACCAGCGATGTCGCGTGGGAATAGGCGTGTTCCAGGCTCTTGTCCGAAAGTGTGTTGAACATGAACAGGCGCTGGTTCAATTGCGGATGCTGGCGGATACGCTCGATCAGCGCCTCGCACTTCCAGCCGATCTTGCCGACGATGCACAACCGGGCCTTGGACCCGGCCGCCCAGGCGCGCTCGAACGCGTCCAGCAGATACGCATGGTTCTTGCGCGGTTCGATGGTGCTGACCATCAGAAACACAGGGTCCGGCGTCTTGAACATCTGCAGCAGCCCCGGGTCGACGGCGGACCGGGTATCGGTCAGGTCGAGTTCGGAGCCGAGGTGAAAGTAGTCGAACCAGCGTTGCTGCACCTGCGTGGAGCCGATCCTGCGGGTCATCTCCTGGCGAACCTGGTCGCGGATGGTGGTCGATATCGCCACATAACCATCGGCGGTGCGGGCGATCCAGTCGAACCATTCGTTGAACACCTTCACCAATCCTGCGTCGCAGAACTGCGGGTGGGTCAGGGGAATCAGGTCGTAGATCACCGAAATGATGCCGACCCCGTCACGCTTGAGTTGCTCGGCCAGGGGGAAGAAGTTGGCGTGCCAGGACGAATCCAGCAGCACCAGTTGATCGCCGGCGCGATGCTGCAACGGCACGCAGCGCTCGGGAACCTTCTGGCCCTTGAGTACCCGATCGAGCAGGCGCATCGGCAGGCTCAGGCAGGCGAACGCGGTGAGGCGACAACCGACATAAAGCACCCGGCGGGCGAACTTCGATGTGCTGAAAGGACGGCGCCGCTCCAGTGCCCGATGGCGCTGCCAGAACAGATTGGCGAAATGTTCCAGCTTCACCCGCAGGCTCACCAGGTCCACTTTGACGGTCGGCAAGGGCGCCAGGCTTTTCACCTCGAACAACTCGCCATTGAGCATCACCACCGGAATGCATTCACGCTGGGTGTCTGCGGCCGGCAATTGCTGAATAACATTACGAACGACCCGTTGAATGCCCGAGTTGACATCCGGGTGTTCGAAGACGTAGGTACATTCCACCAACAGTCTGGTCATCGTGTTTCCCCAATGGATTCCACCCGACTCTCACTGGAACGGGTCACGCTTGTCTGTGCTTGGAGCCAGGAGCAGCCCACGAAGTCTTCCTGGCGATTGTTGATCACGTGGAAGACCAGCCCGTAGTCACGCCATTCGAAATTGCGATCCAGGTGCGAATCCAGTCGCGACAGGCTCAGGGCCACCGAATAATTGCCCTTGCCCAGGCGCATGTCGAAGGCAAAACGGTAGGTGATGCGTTCGCCGGCACTCAGGTCGGTGAGGGCTTTGTCGACCCGGTGGGTATTGATGCCGTACATGGGCTGGCCGAGGCGATCCTTGATCATGAAACCGAGAATCAGCCGCTCGATGTCCTGATGCACCTCGACCTGCACTTCCAGGACCATCGCCTGACCGACTTCCGCCACCTCCACCGAACGGCCCTTGGGGTCAAGCAGGCGGACGCTGAGAATGCCTGCTTCGCCTGTCCCGGAAATGGTTTGCACCTGCCCGTTGGCGAGCATTTCCTGGCGCACTGTCTGGCCCTCGCGCTGGGCGAGCATGGCGTTGTAGTAGTCCATCACTTCTTCGGGCTTGCCGCGCATGGCCATGCGCCCGTTTTCCAGGAGGATGGCGGTGTCGCAGATCGACTGGATTGCCGAGCGGTCATGAGACACGATCAGCAACGTGGTGCCGGCCTTGCGGAAGTTGCGGATGCGATCAAAGCTTTTGTGCTGGAAGTAGGCGTCACCTACGGACAACGCTTCATCGACGATCAGGATGTCGGGCCGCCGCGCGGTGGCCACGCTGAACGCCAGGCGCATCTGCATGCCGCTGGAATAGGTGCGAACCGGATGGTCGATGGCCTCGCCGATTTCGGCGAAGCTCTCGATCTGCGGCATCAGTGCTTCGATTTCTTCTACCTGCATGCCTAGTAACTGCCCGGCCATGAAGGTGTTCTGCCGACCGGTGAAGTCCGGATGAAAGCCCATGCCAAGCTCCAGCAGCGCCGCCACGCGACCTTGCAGCCGGATGTTGCCGCAGGTGGGTTGGGTGGTGCCGGTGATCATCTTCAGCAGCGTGCTTTTGCCGGCTCCGTTGACCCCGACGATGCCCACGGCTTCGCCTGGCTGAATCTCGAAATCGACCCCTTGCAGCACCCAGTGCAGTTGATGTCGGGTGCGGGAAAACGGTACCAGCCATTCGAACAGCCGGCTCCAGCGATTCGGGTACTGCTTGTAGGCCTTGCCCAGGCCACTGACACGTATATGTCCCATCAGAGCTCGTCCACCATTTCACCGACACGCTGGCGGAACAGCCGCAGCGCCATCCCACAGAACAACAGGCCGATCACCAGCAACGGGACCAGCGAGCTCCAGTCTGGCCATTGGTTGTAGAGAAACAGGTTCTGGTAGCTGTTCATCAGCGCCGTCATCGGGTTCAGCTCGATAAAGTGCTGGATACCCGGCGGCAGGATCGACAATGGATAAACGATCGGCGTCAGCCAGAACCAGAACTGCAGGCAGATGCCGAAGAACTGCCCGACGTCGCGAAAGAACACGTTGAGTACGCCCAGAATCATCCCCAGCCCCGCGGCGAAGATCACTTGCAGGATCAGCAACGGCACCAGCGCCAGCAACGCCATGCCCGGCAGCCGCCCGCTGATCAGCAGGAAGCCGAGGAACAACCCCAGGATGATCGCGAAATTGATCCCGGCATTGAGAAGCACAATGACCGGCAGGCAGATGCGCGGAAAGCTGATTTTCTTCAGCAGGTTGGCGTTTTCCAGGAACATGCTCTGGCTGCGCGTCGTGATCTCGGCGAACAGGCCCCAGGTCAGCAGGCCGGCGCACAGGTAGACGCTGTAGGCCAACCCGTCATCCACGCCCGGCAAGCGGGCGCGCATGATGGTGGAGAAGATCACTGTGTAGACCAGGATCATCGACAGCGGATTGAGTACGGTCCACAAGGCACCGAACAGCGAGTTGCGATAACGCGCCTGAAACTCCCGTTTGACACTGCCAAGGATGAAACCCCGGTAACTCCACAGCGATTGATAAAGATTGCGCAGCATTCAAACCGTCCTGCCGTATTGATCTTCGAAGCGGACGATGTCGTCCTCTCCCAGGTATTCGCCGCTTTGCACCTCGATGATCACCAGGTCGATCACGCCGGGATTCTCCAGGCGATGCTTGTGACCGGCTGCAATGAAGGTCGATTCGTTCTTGGCCACCAGGTGCGTGCCGGTGCCGTTGTTGGTGACCTTGGCCATGCCTTCGACCACCACCCAGTGTTCATTGCGATGGTGGTGCATCTGCAACGACAACTTGGCGCCGGGCTTGACCACGATGCGTTTGATCTTGAAGCGCGGGCCTTCCTCGAGCACGGTGTAGGTGCCCCATGGCCGACTGACCGTACGGTGCAGGCGATAGGCTTCGTGCTCTTTGTCCTTGAGTTGCCTGGCCACCCGGCGCACATCCTGGGCGCGGTCGGCGTGGGCCACCAGCACCGCGTCGGGGGTGTCGACGATGATCAGGTTATTCACACCCACGGTCGCCACCAGACGGTTATCGCTCTGGACGAAATTGTTGTGGCTGTCGATGAAGATCGACTCGCCGACGGCGCGGTTGTTTTGTGCATCCGCCGGTACCAGCGCGGCCACCGCCCCCCAGGAGCCGATATCGCTCCAGTCGAAACGGGCGGGCACGACGACCACCTTGTCTGAGCGTTCCATCAATGCGTAGTCGATGGAGATGTCCATGATTTCGCCAAACAGGACCGGTGACAGTTCTTGTTGCACATCCCCGGCGTTTTCCACGGGAGCGCTGGCAGCCATGCAGGTTTGCGTCTGCTCCAGCAACGCGGGCGCATGGGTTTGCAGTTCGGCCAGCAGGGTGGCGACCGAGAAGCAGAACATCCCGGAGTTCCACAGGAAGTTGCCGCTTTCCAGATAATGAGTCGCGGTTTGCAGGTCGGGTTTTTCGACGAAGCGCCGCACGCTGGCAGCGCCTTTATCGTCCAGTGATGTGCCGGCTTCAATGTAGCCAAAACCGGTTTCCGGAGCGGTCGGTACCACCCCGAAGGTCACCAGGTGACCACGCCTGGCCAATGTCACGGCATGCTCGACTGCGTCCTTCAGTGCGTCGACATTGACGATCAAGTGGTCGGCGGGCATCACCAGCATGATCGCGTCGTCGCCATGCAGGGACTGCAGCGAGAGGGCGGCGGCGGCAATGGCCGGCGCCGTATTGCGCCCCGTCGGCTCCAGCAGGAAGTGCCCGCGATGCCGGCCCAGTTGCGCGTCGCGAAAGTGATCCTTGCTCTGGAAGTAGTACTCGCGGTTGGTCACCGTGACGATATCGCCCCAGCCGTCGAGCAGGTCCGCGGCCCGCCGATAGGTCTTGCCCAGCAGCGACTGGCCGTCGGGCAATGCCATGAACGGCTTGGGATGGCCTTCACGCGACACCGGCCACAACCTTGTCCCGGCACCGCCGGAGAGAATCACGGGAATCAGCATGGCCTACTCCTTGGCGACGCGTTTCATGTCCGCATCCATCATCATGCGGATCAAGGCATCCAGATCGGTTTTGGGTTTCCAGCCCAGCACACGCTGGGCCTTGGCCGGGTTGCCGAGCAGCACTTCGACTTCGGCCGGGCGGAAGAACGCCGGGTCGATCTTCACGTAATCGCGGTAGTTCAGGCCCACATGATCGAAGGCGATCCGGCACATCTCGCGCACGGTGGTGGTCACGCCGGTGGCCACCACGAAGTCGTCGGGTTTGTCCTGTTGCAGCATCATCCACATGGCTTCGACGTAGTCCCCGGCAAAGCCCCAGTCGCGCTTGGCGTCGATGTTGCCCAGGCGCAGTTCATGCTGCTTGCCCTGCTTGATCCGGGCGGCGGCGTCGGTGACTTTGCGTGTGACGAACTCGATGCCGCGCAGCGGTGATTCATGGTTGAACAGGATGCCGCTGCTGGCGTGCAGGTTGAAGCTCTCGCGGTAGTTCACGGTGATCCAGTGGCCGTACAGCTTGGCCACGCCATAAGGGCTGCGCGGATAGAACGGCGTGTTCTCGTCCTGCTGCTCGGCCTGGATCAGGCCGAACATTTCGCTGGTGGACGCTTGGTAAAAACGCGTGTGCGGGCTGAACTGACGAATCGCTTCGAGCAAGTGGGTAACGCCCAGACCGTCGACGATGCCGGTTGTCACCGGTTGATCCCAGGAGGCTGCGACAAAGCTTTGCGCGGCCAGGTTGTAGACCTCATCCGGCGCCGACTTGATCACCGCGCGCTGCACTGAACAGGCATCGGCCATGTCGCCGTCCAGGTAGACGATGTCCGCCTCGACGCCCATCTCGCGCAGGCGCCAGCGCGAGTCGCTGCTGCGACGCGCCACCAGGCCGTGGACTTTGTAGCCCTTGTCGAGCAGCAGTTTGGCCAGATACGCGCCATCCTGGCCGGTGATACCTGTGATCAATGCACTTTTAGTCATTCTTGTCGTACTCGCTTCTCCCAGTCGGACAGGATCGCCCGCAGGGATTGTTGTGTTGTGATTTCAGACTTCCATCCGGTGGTCTGGACCAGCCTGGCAGGGCTGCCACACACCCGACGCTGATCCGCACGGCGAAGTCGCGCAGGGTCCTGGACCAATTGCAGGTCGACCTGGGCAAGAACTGCCAACTGCTCGATCAAACTGCGAATGCTCTGCTCGTGCCCCGAGCAAATGTTGTACACCTGCCCCGGTGTGCCTTTCTCCAGCAAAGCCAGGTAGGCCGAGACCACGTCCGCGACATCAAGGAAATCGCGCGTGACATCGATGTCCCCGACCTCCAGTCGTGGCCCTTGCAGGCCTTGCTTGATCCGGCAGATCTGACGGGCGGCGCTGGCGATGACGAAGCTGTCTTTCTGCCCTGTGCCGATGTGGTTGAACGGGCGGGCGACCAGTACCGGCCAGCCTTCGCTCAGGCCCCATTGCAAACTCAGGAACTCTGCCGACAATTTGCTCACGGCATAGGGATTGCGCGGGCAGGGTGGCTGCAATTCAGTGATGGGCAGATGCTCCTCGGTGACCTGGCCATAGACATCACCGGAGCTGACGTACAGAAACGTGCCGGTGAAGCCGCGCGCCTTGAGGGCTTGCAGCAGGTTCAAGGTGCCCAGCAGATTGATGTTCAGGGTGCGCGCCGGATCACGAAAGGCCTCCGGGACGAAAGTCTGGCCGGCCAGGTGAATCACCGCATCGGGCATTTGCGGCCATAAGCTTTCGAGGCTGTCCGGCGCGGCGAGATCGTAGCGGTGGGGAACAGGCAGAAGCTCCCATTCCGAGGCATCCGCCTGCAACCGCGATTGGACGTGTTGTCCTACGAATCCGGTCAACCCCGTGACAAACAGACGCTTTTTCAAACAGCGACCCCTTGGTCATGCATTTCATCCAGTTTCCACAGTCTTCGTGGAAAGGTTTCACGAATCGATATGATCGCTCGAAAGACAGGTGAAATGTTTGTTGTAGTTGTTTGGTAGCCAATCTGTGCCATTTGCTCGGCAATTTCAACAAGTCCAAAAGTGACTGATCGGTTCTCATCAGCGTAGCCCGATTTATTCTCGCCGGGCGGTTCACGAACCCTCGAAGGATGTGTTTAGAATGCCCCTCGTCACGATGATCCAGGGTTCGGCAGCGTCGCTTCGAAACTGCGAGAAACTGACCACTAAAACAAGAACGAAGGCGGGCAGCAAGACAATGGACGAGCGCCAGTGAACACTGACTCGAACCCTGTCCTCCCCGTCATAGCGTGAGGCTGCCGGAATGGCGGCGTCACCGTGGGGTGCCATGAATTTCATTCTTTACTCCGACGTCAACGACAGCTCCATCAGCCAGAGCCTCGGTCGTCCCGAATACAGTTACTACTTCGTGCTCAAGGCGTATCGACCGCTCTTTGAAAGCCTCGGGCCGGTGCATGTGGTGTCATCGGCCGCCGAGGTCGATCCGCTGTATCGGCAATTGCAGCAGGCCGGTCAGGACTGCCTGTTCATTTCGTTCGCGCCACCGCACAAGACTCCCAGCGACTTGCAATGCCCGATGGTTTGCGTGGTCGCCTGGGAATTCGACACCATTCCCGCCGAGTACTGGGACAACGATCCGCGTCAAGACTGGAGCCAGACACTGGCACGTCTGGGGCGGGTGATCACATTGTCCACCCATACAGCCGAAGCCATCCGCCGGACCCTGGGCGACGACTTCCCGGTGCTGGTGCTGCCGACGCCTTTGTGGGAGCGTTTCGCCGACATTCGCCAGCAATATCCCGGTACACCGGTGAACGCGGGTGCCACACTGCAGATCAAGGGTTGCATCCTGGACAGTCGCTCGATGGGGTTGTCCGCCGATGGCTTGATCGCGCCGATCATCGAGCAACCGCCGCAGGAAATCGTCGAACCCGAACCCGAACCCGAACCCGAACCCGAACCCGAGCCCGAAATCGAGCCTGAACCGGAACCCGAAATCGAGCCTGAACCGGAACCTCCTGTGCCGCCGTTGACCCTGCGTCGACGCTACTTCATAACCAGACATTACCTGCTGTTGTGGTATCGCGAAGCCGTTCGCGATCTGGTGCCGGATGCCGTTCGCCCATGGCTGGCCAGGTTTCGGAAACCTCAGCCTTTGCCGATCGAACCCGTCATCAGCGCAGCCTCCGTGCCGGATGAAGCTGCCATCAGCGCAGCCTCCGTGCCGGATGAACATGCCATCAGCGAAGCCCCTGTGGCGGATGAACCTGTCGTCAGCGAAGCCTCCACGCAGGACGAGCATCCACAAGCAGCTTTCCCCGACACCAGCCAAACGGTCGAAATCGAGGTCGATGGCGTCATCTACGTGAGCGTGTTCAATCCCGATGATGGTCGCAAGAACTGGCACCACCTGATCACGGCGTTCTGCTGGGCGCTGCGTGATGTGCAAGACGCTACGCTCGTGCTGAAGATGACCCAGAACGACCTGTTGACCTATTACGTCGAGCTCATCACCTTGTTGTCCCAGCTCTCGCCCTTCGCCTGTCGCGTGGTGGTCATGCACGGTTATCTGCAGGACGAGCAGTTCGCCCGGCTCTATGGCGCGGCGAGTTACTACGTCAACGCTTCACGCTGCGAAGGGCTGTGCCTGCCGCTGATGGAGTTCATGTCCTGTGCCCGGCCGGTCATCGCCCCGAATCACACGGCGATGCACGACTACATCGACGAGCGTGTGGCCTTCGTCGTCAAGTCCAGCCAGGAGCCGACGATCTGGCCGGAAGACGCGCGCATCCTGTACCGCACCTTGCGCCACCGTCCGGACTGGGGCTCGTTGAAGATGGCTTATGAGAACAGCTACGCGATGGCAAAGAACCAGCCGGACACCTGGAAGGTCATGGCGGACGCGGCCAGCGAACGCATGCACCAGTACTGCAGCTTCGCGCCAGTGCAGCAGCGACTGGCGCTGTTCTTCAAACAAGAACTTGTCCGTGACGTCGTTCCGGTGGTTGCCGAAACGGGGGCTGCATCGTGCTGATCATCATTCATTCGGAAACCAATAAGAGCAACATCCAGCAGAACCTGGGGCGGCCCGAGTACAGCTATTACTTCGTCCTCAAGGAGTTCCGCCCGGTGCTCGAACGGCTGGGGCAGGTGATCGAGGTCAGCAACCCGGACGAGTTGGTCGATCGGCTGTATTTCGAGTGCCTGAGCCGGGGCGAAGACTGTGTGTTCCTGTCCTTTTCTCCGCCGCATCGCACGCCGGTCCACTACGCGTGCCCGACGATTCCGGTGTTCGCCTGGGAGTTCAGCACCATTCCTACCGAGAGCTGGCAGGGCGAACCACGGCATGACTGGCGGACGGTGTTGGGCTCCAGCGGGACGGCGATCACGCACTCCAGTTTTACCGTGAATGCCGTACGCGATGTGATGGGCCCCGATTACCCGATCAGCGCGATTGCGGCGCCTGTCTGGGACCGGTTTGCCGCCCGTGGCGAGCTTCTGGACAAGCGTCCGGTCGTGGGTCGCACGCGTCTGAACCTGCGCGGGCTGTTGATCGACAGTCGCACCGCGGACTTGCGCCCCTACGGCCCCGAACGCTTGCGCGAGGGCACGCCGATCGCCTTCGACCAACCGCCGCGCGACTGCGAGCTGTTGCTCGAGGGCGTGGTCTACACCTCGGTGTTCAATCCCTACGACGGACGCAAGAACTGGAAGGACATGATCAGTGCGTTCTGCACCGCCTTTCGCGACACGCCCGACGCAACCTTGGTGCTCAAGCTCACGCACCATGACATCGCCAATGCACTGAACGATATGCTGCACCACGTCTACAAGAATCAGTCCTATCAGTGCCGCATCGTGCTGGTCCACGGCTATCTGTCCGACATCGACTACGAGCGCCTGGTCGAGGCCACCAGTTACGTCGTCAATTGCTCCTACGGCGAAGGGCAATGCCTGCCGTTGATGGAGTTCATGTCCTGCGGCAAGCCGGCGATTGCGCCGCTGAACACTGCCATGGCCGACTACATCGACCGTGACAACGCGTTTATCGTCGACAGTACCGACGAACTGACATCCTGGCCCCACGATCCTCGCGCAGCGTATCGTACCTTACGTTACGTCACGAATTGGGACTCGCTGCGTACGGCTTTTTCCGCCAGCCATGACGTCGCCAGACAGGACGTCGAGCGCTATCAACGGATGTCGGCCCATGCCGTGGACAGCCTGCAGGGATTCTGCAGCCAGGCCGTTGCCGAGCAGCGCCTGAAGGCGGTGTTCGAGCAGTTGCTGGAACGGCGTGAAGCAAACTCCGCACAAGCGTCGGGCACATGATTCGGCGCCTGCTTGCGAAGTTGCGGCCCGCACCGGTAGAGGTCGCCCAGCCAGAAACGCGGGTCTCGCCCCGGGATATCGGTTTGTACGACGCCCTGCTCGACGGCTGGTTTCTTGGCGACAGCGGCGAGTTGCTCAAAGGCTTTGCCATCACCGCCGACGACACCCTGCTGGATGTCGGTTGTGGCGAAGGGGTCGCGACCTTGTTTGCGGTGCGTCAAGGCGCGTCGGTGATCTTCACCGACAGTGAACACGACAAGGTCCGCGACCTGGCGCAGCAAGTGCAAGCACAATCGGACAAGGCGAATCTCGGTCTGGTCAGCAGCAGCCTGCCGCTGCCTCTGGCCGATGGTTGCGCCAGCAAAGTCGTGTGTATGGAAGTGCTGGAACACATCGACCATCCAGAACCCTTCATGGCCGAACTGGTGCGCATGGGCCGCCCTGGCGCGCTGTACCTGCTGAGCGTGCCATCCCCGGTGGGCGAGCATTTGCAGAAAGGCATTGCCCCGGCCAGCTATTTTCAGTCGCCCAATCACGTGCAGATTTTCAGCCCCGAGCGATTCGCTGCGCTGGTGGAGGACGCGGGCCTGGTCATCGAGCATCGTCAGGCCACCGGGTTTTTCTGGGTGATGGGCATGATTTTTTTCTGGGCCAGTGAACGGGCCGCCGGGCGCGATCTGGGCGGTGCGGTTCGTGACCGGATTCAGGCGCCGTATCCGCCGCTGATGGAGAGCTGGGCGAAAACCTGGCAGGACTTGCTGGCCCAGCCTGACGGGTTGGCGATCAAGCAGATGCTGGATCAGTTCATGCCCAAGAGCCAGGTGATCATTGCCCGCAAACCCCATGTCGAGGAGGGCGCATGAGCAACGAAAAACGGATCATGGACATCGAGTTGCTGCGCGGCATAGCGGTGCTCGGCGTACTGTTTCATCACCTGCAGGACAGCCTGTTCGCGGCGGCTGTGCCGTTGCTGCAGACCATCACGCTATACAGCCAGCCGTGGTGGGGCGTGGATCTGTTTTTCGCGATCTCGGGTTTCGTCATTGCCCGCAGCCTGATCCCCGCCTTGCGTCGCTGCACAACTCGCCAGGAATACTGGCAACAAACGCGCAATTTCTGGTTGCGCCGGGCCTTTCGTTTACTGCCTTCGGCCTGGTTATGGCTGGCGCTGATGTTGCTGGCGTGCCTTTTTCTCAATCGCTCCGGTGCGTTCGGCACCCTGCACGCGAACCTTCAGGCGACCCTGGCCGGCGTCGCGCAGTACGCCAATTTCCGCTTTGCCGACAGTTTTTATCACTACGAGTACGGCACCAGTTTCGTGTACTGGAGCCTGTCGCTGGAAGAACAGTTCTACCTGCTGTTTCCGCTGCTGATCGTGCTGTTACGCAAACACCTGGTGTGTGCCTTGCTGGCGTTGGTGGCGCTGCAATTGTTGACCTTGCGCACGCCGATCCTGATGGTGGTGCGCACCGACGCGCTGGCCCTTGGCGTACTGTTGGCGATGTGGAGCGTGCAGCCTTCGTACCGGCGCCGGGAGCCAAAATTCCTGCGTTATCCATGGGCGGGTGTTGCCGCACTGGTCGCGGTGTCGCTGCTGCTCAGCTTCATGGCAACAGATCGTTTCACCTTCACTTCTTACCGGATCGGCGCGATTGCGCTGTTGTGTGCGCTGCTGGTGTGGATCGCTTCTTACAACCGCGATTACCTGTTGCCACGCGGCGTGTTCAAAAACCTGATGACGTGGGTCGGCAGCCGTTCCTACGGGATTTACCTGATCCATATCCCGGCCTACTTGCTGGTTCGTGAATTCATTTTCCGTTTACAGGCTGCCGGGCTGCCCAGTCCGGCTGGCCATCCGATTCTGATGTTGCTGATGGCTGGCGGCCTGATCGTGTTGCTGAGCGAACTCAACTATCGCTACATCGAAATGCCCATGCGCAACCGCGGCGCCTCGCTGGTCAAACGCCTGGGCACCTCCCGAACAGCCGTCCCATCCTCTGGAGCCACCTCATGCTGAGCCTTTTGAAGAAACTCACGGCGGGCACGCCTGCGCCTGTGCAGCCAGAGACAGCGCCCGCGGCGTCAGTGGCGGAGAAAGTCGACCCTTACATGCTCGGCCTGCACGACGCGATGCTCAGCGGCTGGTTCAATCAGCAAACCGGCGAACTGTTCACCGGCTTCCCGGTGACCCCCGAGGACACACTGCTGGATGTCGGTTGCGGCGACGGCGGCAACGTGCATTTCTGCGGGATGCGCGGGGCGAAGATCATCATCGCCGATATCGACGCGGCCAAGGTCGAAGCGACCCGCCAGCGCCTGACCGATACACCGGCCCGCGACGTCGAATGCCACGTCACCGACTGCAACCCGCTGCCGATTGCCGATGCGACCGCCACCCGGGTGGTGTCGACCGAGGTCATCGAGCATGTGGACGATCCGGCGCAGTTCCTCGCTGAACTGGTGCGCGTCGGCAAACCGGGCGCGTTGTATCTGCTGAGCGTCCCGCATCCCAGCTCCGAAGACCTGCAGAAAGATATCGCCGCGGCCGAGTATTTCCAGAAACCCAACCACATTCGCATCATCAGCGAAGAGCAGTTCAAGGCCATGGTCAGCGATGCCGGCCTGGAAGTGATCAGCCACAGCCAGTACGGATTCTACTGGTCGATGTGGATGTTGTTGTTCTGGGAAGCCAAGGTCGACTTCAGCAACCCGGACCATCCATTGCTCAACCACTGGGCGGATACCTGGCAGGCGATCCTGGCTTCGCCACGGGGTGCACAGATCAAGCAGGCGCTGGATGCCG
Source organism: Pseudomonas sp. GV085 (assembly GCF_003050925.1). Lineage (GTDB taxonomy): Bacteria > Pseudomonadota > Gammaproteobacteria > Pseudomonadales > Pseudomonadaceae > Aquipseudomonas. The sequence continues at coordinate 17,807 of NZ_QAOV01000017.1, forward strand.
TGGTGGCGAAAAGTCAGGTGATCATTGCGCGTAAACCCTGATCGGCATCAAGGCAGCACCCATGCTCACGCATGATCCAGCGTTGCAGCCAGGCTTGGCGTTCGAGCACTGATTCCCATGAAGCGCCGCACTCGTTCTCCTTTGGCATCGCATCGTATGGTTTCAGGGGCGGCATCCAGTTGGATATTACCGTTCTCCATGAACACGACCCGGTCGGATATCGACATGGCAAAGTCCATTTCGTGGGTCACGATCAGCATGGTCATGCCTTCTTTCGCCAGGTCGCGGATCACGCTCAGCACGTCGTTGACCAATTCCGGGTCGAGGGCCGAGGTCGGCTCGTCGAACAGCATGATCTGCGGCTCCATCGCCAGGGCTCGAGCGATCGCCACGCGCTGCTGTTGCCCGCCGGAGAGCTGGTGCGGGTACTTGTGGGCATGGGCCAGCAGGCCGACCTTGTCCAGTAGCGCATAGGCACGATGTTCACTCAGCTCGCCCGGCTGGCCGTGGTAACGCGGCGCCAGTGTGACGTTGTCGAGAATGGTGCGGTGCGGGAACAGGTTGAAGTTCTGGAACACCATGCCGATGTGCCGCACGCCTTTGCGCAGGCGGGAGCCATTGGGTTTGTTCGAAGCCTCGATGAATTTTTCGCCGAACAACAGAATGTCGCCGGTATCGATGGTTTCCAGGCCGTTGACCGTGCGGATCAGCGAAGTCTTGCCGGAACCGGATGGCCCGATGATCGAGACCACCTGGCCGCATTCGACATTAAGGTCGATACCCAGCAGCACCTTGTGCGTGCCATAGCTCTTCTGGATGTTCTTCAGTTGCAGGATGGGCGTCGCGTTAGTGCCTGCTGCCTTGCGCGCAGTGTCGGGCAACGCTTCGGCGCTGGCCTTGAACCTGGCGATGGTGGACGCGTCGAGCGTGTGCGGCTTGCGCAGGTTCAGGTCCAGGTAGCGCTCCAGGCGCTGCAGGAAATAACCGAACACGGTGACGATCAACACGTAATAGACGCCTACCGCCGCCAGCGTTTCCATGACCAGGAAGTTGGTGGCATAGAGGCGTTGGCCGACTGTGAGGATTTCGGTCAGGGAAATGACCGAGACCAGCGATGTCAGCTTGACCACCGTGATGTATTCATTGATCAAGGTCGGCAGCGAAATACGGAAAGCCTGGGGGATCACGATCAGCCGTTGCATGCCCAACAGGCCGACACCCAGCGCACGCCCGGCTTCCTTCTGGCCCTTGGCCACGGAGATCAGGCCGCCACGATGGATTTCCGCCATGTACGCCGCTTCAGTGACCACCAGGGCCAGCAGGCCTGCGTAGAAGGGGTTGGACAGAATCGATCCGCTACCGGGAAACAATTGCGGCAGGTTGTAGACGAACACCACCAGCACCAGCAACGGGATGCTGCGGAAGAACCAGATGTAGACCGCTGCGGGAATGCGCACCAAGGGCGATTGGGACAGCTTGGCCGTGGCCAGGACAAAACCCAGCAGCATGCCGATGAACCAGGCCAGGGCACTGAGCTGGACCACCGTGACGCAGGCACTCCAGAAGTCCGGCAGGGAGAACAGGGAGAAGAAATACGACCAATCGAATGGCATGGGGCACCTCGATCTGCCGCCCCGGTGCAGGGGAGGCAGATGACCAGACTACAAGGACAGGTTCTTAGTTGGCAGTCGGTTCTTCCAAACCATATTTCTTGAGGACTGCGGCGTATTCACCGCTCTTTTTGCTCTCCTCGAAGGCCTTCTGCACTGCCTGGAAGGTTTCGTCGTTACCTTTCTTGACGAAGATGCCCAGGGTTTGCTGATAGATCGGATGCTCGGTGGTGATCACGACCCGGCCGTTGGTCTTTTCCGCGATCATTTTTGCTGCGCCGGCGATTTCGACCTGGGCCTGGATGTTCCTGGACAGCAGGGCCTGGGTCACTTCGGGGGCTGAGGGGTATTCGCTGACGGTGATCGCCCCTTTGTTGTTCGGCACGCAGTATTCATCGGACAGCTTCCTGAATTCCTTGACCCAGGTCGTGCCCTGTTCCAGGCCCAGTTTCAAACCGCACAGGTCCTCAGGTTTTTTCGCATTGATCTCGCTGCCCTTGGGCACCATGACCGCGGCCCCGGTGTTGGCATAGGCGATGGTCTGGGCCTGGGTCTGGCGCTCCGGCGTGATGTACATGCCGGAAATGATCGCGTCGTACTTGCCGGAGTTCAGGCCCAGGATCAGGCTCGGGAACTTGGTGTCGACGAACTCCACCTTGGCGTTCATCTGCTTGGCCAGAGCCGTTGCCAGCTCGGGGTCCGAACCCACCACATTCTTGTCCTTGTCGTAGGACTCGAAAGGAGGGTAGGTGATTTCCATGCCGACCTTGAACGTTTCTGCCGCGGCCATGCTCACCGTGGCACCGAACATGCCGGCTGCCAATACAGCCAGGCTCAAAAGGTTTTTCTTGTTGTTTTTCATCATGTACTGACTCCGGCGTAGGTAGGGGGGTAGCTGAAAATTTCAATCAGGACGGTTGCGCCTGATTTTTCAAATGTCCGAAACTGGCGGGCTTGCGTGCCTTGCCTGGCAGCTGAACTTCCCCGTTGGCCACCCTCTGGCGCAGATACTGATAGGTCTGCAGCGCCTGGCCATACATGTGTTCGCCGATGGTGATTTCTTCGTAGTCCTTGCCTGCCTGGGCGAACCCGGGCAGCGGCTTGATCTGGGTGTGATAGTCGCAGGCATAAAACAGCGGAAAGGAATAGCGCTCCTCCTTCACGCTGCGCACCCGATGCGCAGTGGCAACGAAAGCGCCTGCCGTCATCACTTCCAGCATGTCGCCGATGTTGACGACAAAGGCATCGGCCATCGGTGGTGCATCGATCCATTGGCCAAGATCGTTCATCACCTCAAGGCCCGGTTTGTCGGCCAAAAGGATGGTGAAGCACTCGTAGTCAGTATGGGCGCCAAGACCCGGTGCATCATGGGCGGCACCGTCGAAGGGGTAGTGGATCAGGCGCAGCTTGGACGGCGGACGGGTGACCAGGCTGTCGAAATAGTTTTCTTCCAGGCCCAGGGTCAGGGCGAAGCCGCCGAACAGGCGCCGGCCCAAGGCGAAGATGGCTGCATAGTAGGCCTGTACCGACGCCTTGAAGCCTGACAGCTGCGGCCAGTCGTTGGGCCCCAGCAACGGGGTGTTGGCCAGCACCAGCGGGTCATCGGCCGGGACTTCGAAGCCGACGTCGAAGGCTTCCTTGTGGTCCGGCTTGCCTTTGGAATAGACCTCTTCGCCTTCGGGTACAAAACCCTTGTGGGTTTGTGAGGTGCCGATGTAGTGGCGCATCTTGGTGTCGAAGGGCTGGTCGAAAAAGTCCTTGGCAGCCTGGCGCAGGTTGGCGATCAGTTGCGGGTCGATGCCGTGATCGGTGATATAGAGGAACCCGACCTCGCTGGCGGCGCGCCCCAATTGCTCGGCCACGGCCAGGCGGTGTTCCAGTTCAACGCTGAACAGACCGGCGATGTTGACCACCGGAATGCTGTTGAAGTTGGCTTTGTGTGTGTCAGTGCTGGCGCTGTTGTGTTTATTGTCAGGCATGACGCATCGGCTCCCTAAGGATGGCTTGAGTGGCTGAAACGCTCGAAGTGTTCGCGCTCGGTCTGGCCCATCCACACGTTCAATGACCACAGGTCGGCGACCGGGACATTGGTGAAGGGCAAATGATGCAGGTAGCCGTCGGCGCCGAATTCCGGGGTCAGGGTGCTGACCTGGTAATCGCGGGCTTGCTGCGAGCGCCAGATGCTTTCCCAGTGCTGCTGATGGAACGCCAGTTCTTTGGCATATTCGGGCGCCGCCGGGTGCGGAACCTGCGGGCCCTGGTCGTAACCGACCCGGGCCTGGATATGGTGAACCCGCTCGATGAAAGCGCTCAGGTCATCGGCCGGGTCATTCAACAGACGCTCGCAAGTCACGACCCAGTGGCTGATGTCACTGGTGAACAACAAGTCGGGCAGTTGGCGGATCAACTCCAGGGTCACCCAGGGGTTGAACAGCGAACGCGAGCGGTGAGTCTCGAAACTGCAGACCTGGCCGTGCTTGCGCGCCAGATCCAGCGCCTGGCCAAAAAATTCAACTTGTTGTGGCAAGGACCAGCGATCGTTGCCCGCCAGCACGTTGACGAAGCGTGGGCCGAGTTCGGCAGCCCAGGCGAGTTTCTGGTCGAGGTCATCGAGGTGAACGGCGGGCGTTGCCGACTGGTCCGGCAGCACGTCGTACGCGGTGAAGACGGTGCTGATATAGCCCAGGCGATTGGCCTGGAGAAAAGCGCCGAACTCGGCCCGTTCACGGGCGTCCAGCGGCAGGCGTGCTTCCATGCCGTCAAAGCCCGCGTGCAGCAACTCCTCGAGCGCCTGAGCCTTGCTGGCGGTATAGCCCCACAGCGTGCGGAAAATTTCCAGCTTCATCGGTGATCCTCAAAAATCCCAGGGTCTGCTGCAAAAGCACTTCGACGGCGCCCGGCTGCGAAGAGGCTGGTTCGCTGTGGAGTCGATGTTAGGCACAGGCCGCGCGGTGAAAGAATCTGAAAGTTCAAATGAATACTTCAGACTTTCACTAACAAATAGCTAGCTATTTATCTCGTTTGCCAGGAGGGGTTTTATGGGCGAGAACGTGTCTACGTTGGCTATTAGCGAGAGATGCCATTGTTACGGCATCATTTTGAAGAGTTCCAAGCGACACCGGGCTGCTGAGGGTTCGCTTTTGACTGTGCTGCCTGTCGTGCAGGGCTGCAAGTGACTCAATATGTCAGTCCGGCAATATCGAGCACACCCGGCACCGCCAGATCCAATCTGATGATTTGAATGGATAGAGTTCGTATCGCCGTAAATTTTTACGCATTCTTTACGACTGCCGTTTCAGCCCTCAAAGATACTGGCCGCGACTTTTCAGATCGTCCATGCGCCTCGAGGCTTCAGTGGCCTGGGCATATTGTTTTGCCCAAGGATGGCATGCACTTCCTCCCCGCAATTCGAGAGAAGCGACCCTTGAGTGAAACAGCAATCGGAGCACATGAAAACCCGCAATCCAAAACGTCAGGACTGGGCCTGCTCGTTGCCGCGGTCGGAGTGGTTTACGGGGACATTGGCACCAGCCCTCTGTACACGTTGAAAGAAGTATTTTCTGGTCACTATGGCGTTCAGGCCAACCACGACGGCGTGTTGGGTATTCTGTCGTTGGTCTTCTGGTCACTGATTTGGGTCGTCTCGATCAAATACGTGCTGTTCATCCTGCGTGCCGACAACCAGGGCGAAGGCGGCATCATGGCCTTGACGGCTTTAGCCCGCCGCGCGGCCGCCCCTTATCCGCGCATGAGTAAAATACTCGTTCTGCTTGGCCTGTTCGGTGCGGCGCTTTTTTACGGGGACAGCATGATCACCCCGGCCATTTCGGTGCTCTCTGCGGTTGAAGGTCTACAACTGGCGTTTGACGGAATCGAACACTGGGTCGTGCCCTTGTCAGTGATCGTGCTGGTGGCGCTGTTCTTGATACAGAAACACGGCACCGCTCGCATCGGTATCCTGTTCGGCCCAGTGATGGTGCTGTGGTTTGTCGTGCTGGGTGCGCTGGGGATCTATGGCATTTTCCAGCGACCGGAAGTATTGCAAGCGCTCAATCCGTACTGGGGAGCGCATTTTTTTATCGCTCATCCGGGAATCGGTGTGGCCATCCTTGGGGCAGTGGTACTCGCGCTGACGGGCGCCGAAGCACTGTATGCAGACATGGGACACTTCGGTCGCAAACCCATTGCCCGCGCGTGGTTCATTTTGGTACTGCCAGGACTTGTACTCAACTATTTTGGTCAAGGTGCCTTGATCCTGGAAAACCCTGAGGCGGTGCGCAATCCATTTTATTTGCTCGCGCCGGGCTGGGCACTGCTGCCGATGGTCGCACTCTCCACACTGGCTACCATCATCGCCTCTCAAGCCGTGATCTCAGGCGCATTTTCCCTGACCCACCAGGCCATCCAGCTTGGGTATGTTCCTCGCATGTTTATCCAGCACACCTCCAGCCTGGAGCAGGGACAGATCTACATCGGCACGGTCAACTGGGCATTGATGGTCGGTGTTGTGCTGCTGGTGCTTGGTTTCGAGTCGTCCAGTGCATTGGCCGCCGCTTATGGGGTCGCTGTGACGGGCACCATGTTGATCACCACCATCCTGTCCTCGGCTGTCGTCCTGTTGCTATGGAAAACCCCGCGCTGGCTGGCCATTCCGATGCTGCTCGGTTTTCTGCTGGTAGACAGCCTGTACTTCGCGGCCAATGCTCCGAAGATCTTCCAGGGCGGTGCGTTCCCGGTGATTGCCGGTATTGGCCTGTTCATTTTGATGACCACCTGGAAACGGGGCCGCAAGATCATTGTTGAACGGCTGGACGAAACCGCGCTGCCTCTACCAGTATTCATCGGTAGCATCCGCACGCAGCCTCCTCATCGTGTACAAGGTACGGCGGTATTTCTGACAGCCAGGTCCGATGCCGTTCCGCATGCGCTGCTGCACAACCTTTTGCATAACCAGGTTTTGCATGAGCAAGTGGTGTTGCTCACCGTGGTGTCTGAAGACAGCCCTCGTGTGAGTGCTGATCGACGGTTTGAGGTTCAAGCATATGGCGAAGGGTTCTTCCGGGTCAGCCTGCACTTCGGCTTTATCGAGGAGCCCGATGTCCCTTTGGCGTTGAGTCTCTGTCACTTGGCTGAGCTGGACTTCAGTCCGATGCGCACCACCTATTTCCTGAGCCGGGAAACGGTGATCCCGACCAAGCGCATCGGCATGGCCCGTTGGCGAGAAGGCCTGTTCGCCTTTTTACTCAAGAACGCCAACAGCAACCTCAAGTACTTCAAGTTGCCGTTGAATCGGGTGATAGAGCTGGGCACACAGGTTGAGATGTAAGGAATTCTGCTAGCTTGTACTTCCCCGACTTTCCCCACGGGATGTGGAAAAAAAGATGAAAAATCGACGGGCGCTCACCAACGGTTCCCGGACTCGTCAGAACGCTCCAGGGGCCAACTCCATCGCCACTACAGTGGACAACGCCAAACATCAGGCCCAACTGAGCGGCGTGCTTATAAAAGGGGCATCTGCCTTTTCGTGATTCGAGCAATTGATCTACTAGAGGAGGCCATCACCAGTCCTCACTTTTGCGCGAATCACGTAGGAGCTCCAGAGGGTGTAAATCAGGATCACCGACAGGATGAATAGCGCGCCGAAGTATCGAATCCTGCGCGGTCCTGGGGGTGGCCGGCGGGTGGGTAAACACCTAGGGGACCGTCAGTGGCGCCGGACATGACGCGATCCACCTGGCGCGGTACTGCCCGACGGCCATGGTGTTCATCCCGTGCGTGGGCGGCCTGAGTCACAACGAAGCCGAAGACGTACTGCCCGAAGACGTGCGCCAGGGCACGGATGTTTTGCTCAACGCTGTGTTGGCCCGCGCCGGGAAAATCGACTGAACGCAGGCCCACATTGTCCGATGTTGACCACACATTTTTGGTTCAACACAGTCAAGTGTGGGAGCGGGCTTGCTCGCGAAGAACGATAACTCGGTCTATCTGGTGAATTACAAGCGCCCTACGGCACTTGCCATAGCCCTTACGTTAACGTAAAGATTGCGCCAGGGCGCCAACGTATGAAGGCGCAGGGCGGATGACCCGGAGCGCTTGATGACGCTAATAAAAACAAACTCCCCCAAACAGCATCGCGAAGCCCGGCTGGCCCGGGAAAAGTTGCACCTGGAAGGCGAAGTGCCGGATGGCGTCCTGCGTGCGGAAATCGATGCTTCGTGGCGACGCAGCCTGAGCCATGGCGTGCATTTCAATGCCAAGCACGAGCTGGCGCTGGAATCGAGTGCCAGCCTTGACGTATTGCTGGCCAACAATCGCTTGCTGATCGACGCCGCGCTGCCGGCGATCGATTACCTGGCCGAGCGTCAGGGCAAGGAAGGGCTGATCATCCTGGCCAACTCCGACGCCACCATCCTCGCCGTCGAAGGCCGCGCCGACCGTCTCAAGGGCAGCGGCTTGCAGGACATCACCCTGGGCGCCTGCTGGAGCGAAGCGGTCCGCGGCACCAACGCCCTCGGCACGGCACTGGTGGAAGCCCGGCCGACCCTGATCGATTGCGGCGAACATTATCTGGATCGCCTCAGTGATTTTTCCTGCACTTCGGTGCCGATCCATTGCCCCCAGGGCGACATTCTTGGCGTCCTCGACCTGACCCGCGAAGGCCCCCTTGGCCGCGCCCACGACAGCACTGCGCTGCTGGCCATGGCGGTCAGCCAGATCGAAAGCCGGGTGTTCAACGCCAGCTATCCGGACGAAATCGTGCTGGCCTTCCACAGCCGCAGGCAGTATCTGGAATCCCCGTGGCAAGGCCTGCTGGCGGTGAGTCTCGGCGGGCAGATCCTCGCGGTCAGCGCCCAGGCTTGCCAGTTGCTCCACGCCGAGCGCTCGGCCCTGGTCGGTCGGCGCTGCGAGGAGTTTCTCGGCGTCGACGGCTTGCAGTTGTTGGCGCGCCTGCATCAGGGCGGGGCCGGCAGCCTGCAAACCGCCAAGGGCGAGTTCTTCTACAAAACCCTGCGCGCGCCGCAACGCTCGATCAACGTCAGCAGCCCACCGCGCACTGCGGCGAAAACTGCCAAGGCACAACCGGATCTGGAAGCGCTGGCCGGCAGCAATACACGCTACGCCCGCGCCTTGCGCATGGCCCGTCAAGGCTTGGCCAATGAGTTACCCGTCTTGTTGCTGGGCGAAACCGGCACCGGTAAAGAGGTCATCGCCCGCGCCCTGCACATGGCCGGAGCGCGCTGCGACAAACCCTTCGTGGCAGTGAACTGCGCGGCCATTCCTGAAGGCCTGATCGAGTCCGAACTGTTCGGCTATCGCGAAGGCGCGTTCACCGGTTCACGCCGGGGCGGCATGGTCGGGCGCCTGCAGCAGGCCCATGGCGGCACCTTGTTCCTCGATGAAATCGGCGACATGCCCCTGGCCTTGCAGGCCCGACTGTTGCGGGTATTGCAGGATCGCAAGGTCGCGCCCCTGGGCGCAGGCGAGGAGCAGGACATCGACGTCGCGCTGATCTGCGCCACCCACCGCGACCTCAAGCGTCTGGTGGAAGAAAAACACTTTCGCGAGGACCTGTTCTACCGGGTCAACGGCATCAGCGTGATGCTCCCGGCCCTGCGCGAACGCGAAGATTTCGCCGCACTGGTCAGCCGCATGCTGACGACACTGGGCGCACCCGCCGTAGTCCTGCACGATGATCTCGATCGCTTGCTCGGCGGCTATCACTGGCCCGGCAACATCCGCCAACTGGAGATGGTCCTGCGCACCGCGCTGGCCATGCGCGAGCCGGGTGAAACCGTGCTGACCCTCGATCACTTGCCCGACAGCATGCTCGACGAGTTGACCGCCAGCGAACGGCCCCAGGCCGGCAGCATCCGGGAGAACGAACTGGAGCTGATCCGTCAGTCCCTGGACACGCATCAGGGCAACGTCTCGGCCGCCGCCGACGCCCTGGGCATCAGCCGCGCGACGCTTTATCGCAAGCTCAAACAGTTGCGTCCATGATGCAGCGCTTGATCGTTCGGCTGATCGACAGCCAGAACCCCGAGGCGCTGCAAGCGTCACTGCGCTGGCTGTACAGCTTCGTGCGCCCCCATCGTCTGGCGATTGCCGGGCTGCTGGGCCTGTCGGTGTGCGCCTCGGCGCTGGTGCTGGTGCAGCCGTGGCTGACCAAACTGTTGATCGATGATGGCCTGTTGGCGCGCAATTTCCCGATGCTGGTATTGATCGCCGGGCTGATGATCGTGGCCGGGTTGCTGGGCACGGCGCTCTCGGGCATCAACCGCTACCTGCACACGCGACTGTCCGGGCGCATGCTGTTTGCCTTGCGCGACGACCTGTACCGGCATTTGCAAACCCTGTCGCCGAGCTTCTACGGCCAGCGGCGCATCGGCGACCTGATGTCGCGCCTCGATGGCGACGTCGCGGAAATCCAGCGGTTCGCCGTGGACTCGCTGTTCTCGGCGGTGTCGAGTGTGATCGGTCTGGTGGTTGCCATCGCGATGCTGTTGACGTTGTCGTGGAAACTCTCGCTGCTGGCGGTGGTGCTGATTCCCCTCGATGTCCTCTGGCTGCGCTGGATGCGGCGCAAGGTCGAGCGCGATGTGCGGCAGTTGCGCGAGCGTTCGGCGGACATGTCGTCGTTCATGGTCGAGACGCTGCCGGTGATGAAGTTCATCCAGTCCGCCGGCCAGCAACAGCGCGAAGCGCGGCGCCTCGAGACGCTGGGGCAGGGCTACATGAGCCAGTTGCTGCGCCTGCAAGTCACCGAGTTTTTCACCCAGGCCGTGCCCGGTACGCTGACCTCGCTGTCCCGGGCCTGCGCATTTCTGATCGGCGGTTACTGGGTGGTGCAGGGCACCTGGCAGCTCGGTGCCCTGATTGCCTTTTCCACCTACCTGGGCATGGCCGTGGGGCCGGTGCAAAGCCTGCTCGGGCTGTACGTTGCCATTCAGCGGATGACCGTCAGCCTCGGCCGGGTCATGGAGTTGCGCGGCGAACAACCGACCGTGTCGACGCCTGTCACGCCACGCCCGATGCCGAGTTCCGGTGACCTCTGGTTCGACAACGTGCACTTTGCCCATCCCGGTCGCCAGTCGACCCTGCGCGGCATCGAAGCACGGATCCCCTACGGCTTGAAAGTGGCCCTCAGCGGCGGCTCCGGCGTGGGTAAATCCACCCTGATCGACCTGCTGCAACGTCATCACGATCCACAATCGGGCCGGGTCCTGCTGGGTGATGTCGATCTGCGCGAACTGGATCTGTTCCAGTTGCGTCGGCGCATTGCCATCGTCAGCCAGGACATCGTGCTGTTTCGCGGCAGCCTCGCCGACAACCTGGCCTACGCGGTGCCGGACGCCAGCCGCGAGGCGATTGCCGACGTGGCGCGGCTGGCGCAACTCGACAGCCTGATCGAGTCCTTGCCCGAAGGCCTCGACAGTCCGTTGGGCGAGCGCGGTCAGCAGTTGTCCGGTGGGCAGAAGCAACGCATCGCGATTGCCCGTGCGCTGTTGCAGGACCCTTTGATTCTGGTGCTCGATGAAGCCACGTCCGCGGTGGATGAAGCCACCGAGCGCGAAGTCATCGACGCCATCGACCGCTTGTTTGCCGGGCGCACGCGCATCCTGATCAGCCATCGCCCATCAACCCTGGCCGATGCCGATCTGCGTTTCGAATTGCTCGACGGCGTGCTGACCTCGAAAACGGTGCTGCATGAAACCTGAGTTGCGCGTGGGTGTGGTGGACAGCGGCCACTCGGCGGCACAGCGGGTGCGAGTGATCGCCGGTCGACGCTTTGCATTGCTCGAAGACGGCCTGGCCGAGGGCGACTTGCGCGACGATCCGCTGGGGCATGGCAGTGCGGTGATCGAGGCGATCGGCCGGCGTGCCCCCTCGGCGCTGTTTTGCGTGGCGCAGGTGTTCGACCAGCGCGGTGTCACCAGCGCCTTGCAGATCGCCACGGCGATTGACTGGCTGCTGGCGCAGGACGTGCGACTGATCAATCTGAGCCTTGGCCTGCGTCAGGATCGCAGCTTGTTGCGCGCAGCCTGCGCGGCAGCGGTGGCACGGGGCGTACTGCTGTGTGCGTCGAGTCCAGCCCAGGGGGAAGGGGTGTTTCCGGCCAACTATCCGCAGGTGTTGCGGGTGACCGGCGATGCGCGCTGCGCCGAGCAGGAATGGTCGTGGCTCAACAGTGCCCAGGCGGATTTCGCTGCGTGTGTGCAGGGCACCTATCCGGGGCAATCCGGGGCGAGCCTCGGTTGTGCCGCCTTGAGCGGGCACATTGCCGGGTTTCTCGCCGAACAGCCTGGCGCCAGCAATCAGCAAGTCGTCGAGTGGTTGCGCGAGCACGCCCGTTACCGCGGCCCTGAACGGCGCATCGGGCCATGACGAACATCGTCGTTCTGGGTGCCGGACCGGCCGGCGCCGCTGTCGCACTGGGGCTGCGGCGGCTGGGCCATGGCGTCACGCTGATCAGCGAATGGCGCCGGTTTGCGGCGCTCGAAGGTGTGTCCGTGCGGGTGCTGGAGGCCTTGCGCAGCGCCGGCCTGCATCAGGCGTTGGCGGAGGCGACGCTGCCTTCTCAACGCCAGGTGAACTGGAATGGTCAACACCACGCACAGAACATCGAGTATCTGCTCGACCGCCCGGCTTTTGACCGAGGCCTGCGCGAGGATTTGCGTCTGGCGGGGGTTGAGCTGATCGAAGGCCGGGTGTTGACGGTTCAGTCATCGACCAATGGCCATCGAATCGAAGTCGATGGCCGCGAACCGCTGCTCGCAGCGTTTCTCGTCGAGGCCCGCGGACGTCAGGCTCCAGCTGCCGGCAAAGGCTTGCGCGGCCCCGAGACGGTCAGCTTGCTCAATCGCTGGCAGGGTTCGCCGGGCAGCACCGCCAGCGCCGTGGAAAGCCTCGAGGATGGCTGGGCGTGGATGGCGCGGCGCGCCGACGGTCAGTGCTACTGGCAATGGACAGTGGACGTGGCCAGCGCCGGGTTGCCGGGCAAGGCCATGTTGCTCGATTACTGCCGGCAGCGGCGCCAGGGTTCGCGGCTGGCCACGGCATTTTTTGCAGGCGAAGCGGAAAGTGATCTGCAGCTGCACGCCCGCAGCAGCACGGCGATTCTGAGCCCGCAGGTGTGTGGCGAAAACTGGATTCGGGTCGGCGATGCGGCAATGGCCGTCGACCCGCTGTCGGGCAACGGGATCTTTCAGTCGTTGTCCTCGGCGTTGCAGGCGCCGGCAGTGATCAACACGCTGCTGTGCAAACCCGAACGAGCGGCTCTGGCCCAGCGTTTCCACCAGCAGCGGGTGGAGCAGTTGTTTTTGCGGTTTGCGCGGATCGGCCGGGATTTTTATGCCGATGAGCAGCGCTGGCTGGATCAGCCGTTCTGGCAGGCACGACGGAACTGGCCGGACGTCGAGGTGGCTCATGCCGCGGTGGATTTCAATGCGCTGAGGGTTGAGCGGGCGCCGGTGTTGCGTGAGGGGTTTGTCGATGAGGCCGAGGTGGTGATCACGGTCGATCAGCCGTTGGGGATCTGGCATGTGCAAGGGGTTGAGGTGGCGGCGTTGGTGCAGAGGTTAAAGCAGGGCGAGCCGGCGGATCAGGTGTTGGCCGGTTTGACGGTGGAGCAGGGAAGGATGGTCAGGAGTTGGTTGATGGGGCAGGGATTCAAACCGTAGGAGCTGCCAAAGGCTGCGATCTTTTGGTTGCCTCAAACGTACCGAGGATCAAAAGATCGCAGGCTTCGCCAGCTCCTACAAAAACTGTTTCACAGTTTGATCAACACCGACTTCAGCTCGGTGTAATGCTCGATCGCCGCATACCCCATCTCACGCCCGACCCCGGACATCTTGTAGCCGCCGAACGGCAGCGCCGGGTCCAGGGCGCTGTGGCAGTTGACCCACACCGAGCCTGACTTGATGCGTGGAATCATCCGGTGCACCGCCGCCAGGTCATTGGACCAGATACTCGCTCCCAACCCGTAAGGGCTGTCATTGGCCATGCGCAGAGCATCGGCTTCGTCATCGAACGGGATGGCCACCAGCACCGGGCCGAAGATTTCTTCCTGCACCAGTGAGTGCTTCTGATCGACGTCGACGATCACCGTCGGCTTGACGAAGAACCCCGGCCCGAACTGCTCACCACCGCAGGCAATGGTCGCACCGCTTTCCCGGCCCTTTTCGATGTAGCCGTAGACGCGCTCCTGCTGGCGCGCCGAGATCAACGGGCCCATTTCGACGCTCGGGTCCAGGCCGTTGCCCAGTTTCATGGCTTTGGCGATGTCGCTGATGTCGGCCACCACATTGTCGAAATGCTTGCGCTGTACATACAGCCTGGAACCTGCGCAGCAGACCTGGCCCTGATTGAAGAAAATCGCGCTGGCCGCCCCGGCCGCAGCGGTTTTCAGGTCGGCGTCGGCCATGACGATGGTCGGCGATTTACCGCCCAGTTCCAGGGTGACCCGGGTCATGGAATCCATGGCGATCTTGCCGATCTGCTTGCCCACGGCGGTGGAACCGGTGAAGGTCAGCTTGTCCACCAGCGGGTTGTGAGTCAGGGCCGAACCGGCAGTGATGCCGGTGCCGGTGACCACGTTGAACACGCCTTCGGGATACCCGGCTTCCAGCACCAGCTCGGCGAGTTTCAGTGCGGTCAGCGGGGTTTCGTCAGCGGGTTTGAGCACCACGGTGCAGCCGGTGGCCAGGGCCGGACCGAGTTTCCAGCAGGCCAGCAGCAGCGGGAAGTTCCAGGCGACGATGGCACCGACCACGCCCACCGCTTCGCGACGTATGAAGCTGTGGAACTGGTCGTTGGGCATCAGCGGTGCCGACACATCAACCGTGGAGCCTTCGATCTTGGTCGCCCAACCGGCCATGTAACGCAGGAAGTCGATGGCCAGTTGCACGTCCATCACTTGGGCCACCGCCGCACTTTTACCGTTGTTCAGGCATTCCAGTTGCGCCAGCAGCTCGGCGTCGCGCTGCATCAGGTCGGCGAGTTTCCATAACAGGTTCTGCCGCTCCCGGGGGCGGGTGCGGGTCCAGGCCGAATCGTCGAACGCCTGGCGGGCGGCAAGCACCGCGCGGTCGACATCCGCAGGCGTTGCCCGTGGCACCACGCACAGCACTTCGCCGGTGGCCGGGTTGTGCAGGGGCATGGTCTGGCCGTCGGCGGCCTCGACCCAGCCACTGCCGATCAGCATGCGCGGGGCGCGTTGGATGAACGCCGAAGTGGCGGGAAGCACGTTTGGGAGCGACATTGGCGAGGCCTCTTGTTGTTCGTGAGAACCGGGCTTTCGCAATGGCTGTGCCAAGTCCCCAAAAGCGCCGGTCGGCCGTGGTCGGGCGGGATTTTTCCGCAGCAGATCAAGGGGGCCGGGTAGGGGTGTTTGTCGCATTTCGCGACAGCCGGTGAGACGACGAGCAACCCGTTCGCGATCTTGAGAGCGCCTGTGGCGAGGGCTAGAATTTTCTCGCCTGGCGGGCGAAATGACGGAGCATTGTCCCGGCAATACATCTGGCGTGAGGGAGGCAGCGATGAACCTTTCAACACTGGAAATCCAAAACATCATTGAACACAGTTTTCTGCCGTCGGTATGCACGTGCAGCGTGGCGCCGGATCAGTCCCTGACCATTCGCGTGTGTGATTGCGTGACCGGCAAAGTCGACCTGGTGGCGACCCACGTTCCGCTTTGGGAGCTGAATTCACCCCACGCGATTGCGACGCTGGTGGTGCAGATGCAACAGGAAATCAACGCGCACAAAGGTGTGCACCCGACGTTTAACAGTTGAACCGAGGCCTGCCGCACTACACGCGTGGTGCGGCGCAGGCCTTTAGGCAATCCTCCCCGATCCCCTTTTCTTACCGGCTGGGCAGGCCCCGTCAATCGGCGGGCGATGAGCGGCTCGGGCCGGGCAACTACGCTGTCTCAGACTGCAACAACTGTCGCGAAACTAGACGCGGCAGATCGCGTCGGGGCATGGCCCAATGCAGTCAAATTAGCGTAAGTGATTGATAAAAAAGCTTATCGGCAAGCTGGCACGCTCTGTGTATTGCACATCTCAGACGTTTCTCCTGCCTCCGTCAGCGGATCAAAGCCGACGGCAGAAACCATAAAAACGATAAGCCACAACAATAAGAACGCACCGTGCGAGGTTCGACGTTGATGAAGAGAAAACTCCGATCAGGCATGAGCGCCAGCCTGCTGGCCGTAGCCGCTTGTGTAGCGCTGCATTCGCCTCATAGCCTGGCAGCCCGCGACGCCCAGACCATCCTCAAGGAAACCTGTCAGGGCTGTCACACCCCCGAAGCCGATAACGCCCTGAGCCGTATCAGCCACCAGCGCAAAACGCCGGAAGGCTGGTTGATGAGCATTGCCCGCATGCAGACCATGCACGGCTTGCAGATCAGCGATGACGACCGCCGCACCCTGGTCAAGTACCTGGCCGACACCCAGGGTCTGGCGCCGAGCGAAACCGATGGCGTGCGTTATGCGCTGGAGCGGCGACTCAACACCGTCGAGCAGCTCGACGACCAGACCAGCCAAATGTGCGGCCGCTGCCACTCCGGTGCGCGGGTGGCCCTGCAACGGCGGCCGGCGCAGGAGTGGGAACGCCTGGTGAATTTCCACCTCGGCCAATGGCCGTCCCTGGAATACCAGGCGCTGTCCCGGGACCGCGACTGGTTCGATATGGCCCGCAAAGACATGGTGCCGCTGCTGGCCAAGCGTTATCCGCTGGACAACCCGGCCTGGAAAAAATGGCAGAGCGCGGCACCAAAGGCCGAGGCCCTGGTGGGCGACTGGAGCTTCAGCGGCCACTTGCCGGGCAAGGGTGAACTGGCCGGTGTCATGACCGTGAGTGCCGATGGCAGCGACACCTTCAAGGTCAGCGTCAAAGGCCAATACGCCGACGGCAGCCCGTTCAATGGCGACGGCAGTGCGATTCTCTACACCGGCTACGAATGGCGCGGCAACGTGACCATCGATGGCGTGACCATGCGCCAGGTGTTCGCCGCTCAAGGCAATGCGATGCAGGGCCGGATGTTCGAGGCCGAGCACGACGAGCGCGGCCTGGACTTCGTTGCCGCCAGGCAAGGTTCCAGTCGTTTGCTGGCGGTGCAGCCGGGCTATCTGAAAGCCGGCAGCGAAACCGAAGTGACCCTGATCGGCAGTGGCCTGACCGGCAAGCCGGACTTCGGCAAAGGCGTGCAAGTGCTCGAAGTCGTCTCGCAGAGCCCGAAGCAGATCAAGGTCA
The DNA here is from genome assembly GCF_003050925.1 of Pseudomonas sp. GV085. GTDB lineage: Bacteria > Pseudomonadota > Gammaproteobacteria > Pseudomonadales > Pseudomonadaceae > Aquipseudomonas. Next base: position 34,674 of record NZ_QAOV01000017.1, read on the forward strand.
GACTCAAGGCCGCCGCCAATGCCCAACCGGGTGCGCGCGCGGTCAGTGTCGGCACGCTGAAAGGCCCGAGCCTGTCGGTGTACAGCAAGATCGCTTCGGTCAAAGTGGTGCCGGAATTTTCGGTAGCACGGATCGGCGAGGGCGGCGGTTCGACGCCGAAAGTCCAGGGCCGTTTCGACGCAGAAGCCTGGGGCAAGGGCGCCGACGGCAAGCCGTACCGCATCGGTGTGTTCCCGGCGCAATGGAAGGTCGAGGCCTTCGACGACCGCGCCAAGGAGGACGAAGACGTCAAGTTCGCCGGCACCATGCAGGCCGACGCCGGCGTGTTCACCCCGGGAGATGCCGGGCCGAACCCGGCACGCAAGATGTCCACCAACAATGCCGGCAACCTCAAGGTGATCGCCGCCATCGACGACGCAGGGAAATCCCTGACCGGCGAAGGCCACATGATCGTGACGGTGCAACGCTGGAACAATCCACCCATTCCGTGATGTGCCTGGCGTTCAACGATTCAGACACTTTTCGGAATGACCGCAAGCCCCGCAGACCGGGGCTTGCACAGGAGGTTGGTTATGGGCGCTATCTTGAATCTGGTCGAACGCAACCTGCACGAAGTGCAGATCGATGCCGACCGCATGCTGTTTCACATCCCCAGCAGTTCGCTGTTCGCCAGCGATGAACTGACGGGCACCATCATCGATACCTTGCGCGGGCCCGGTTGTTCCTCGGACGACCTGATCCAGCGCCTGGCCGCGCGCTTCAACGGCGAAGAAGTCACCGAGACCCTGCGTGAATTGATGGCCCTGGAACTGGTCAGCGATGGCTCGCCGCTGACCCCGGACATCGCCACCAAGCGGGTCGAGCGCACGGCCATCAACACCGTGGTGCTCAACGTCAACACCGGCTGCAACCTGAGCTGCACCTATTGCTACAAGGAAGACCTCGACAAACCGTCGGCGGGCAAGAAGATGGACGTCGAGACGGCGATTGCCTCGGTGGAAATGCTGCTGCGCGAATCCCCGGACGAAGAGCGTTTCACCGTGGTGTTCTTCGGCGGCGAACCGCTGAGCAACCGCAAGCTGATCGAGTACATGGTCGACTATTGCGAGAAGCGTTTTCGCGAGGCGGGCAAGTTCGTTGAATTCGTCATGACCACCAACGCCACGCTGCTCACCGAAGAAACCGTGGACTACCTCAACGCCCACCGCTTTGGTTTGTCAGTGAGCATCGACGGGCCGAAGACCGTGCACGACCGCAACCGTATCACCGTGGGCGGGCAGGGCACCTATGACGTGGTGCGGCGCAAGGCCGAGATGTTGCTGTCGCGCTACAACAGTCGTCCGGTGGGCGCGCGGGTGACCCTGACCACCGGCGTCACCGACGTCGAAACCATCTGGGATCACCTGTTCAACGAACTGGGTTTTGCCGAAGTCGGTTTCGCCCCAGTGACCTCCGGCGATATCAGCACGTTCAACCTGACCAGTGACGAGCTGATCGAAGTCTTCGCCAACATGAAGAAGCTGGGTCGTCGTTACCTGGAAGCGGCGCTGGAGCACCGCAACATCGGCTTCTCCAACCTGCACCAACTCATCACCGACATCCATGAAGGCCACAAAAAGGCCCTGCCGTGCGGCGCGGGCCTGAAGATGCTGGCGGTCGATCACAAGGGCGAACTGAACCTGTGCCACCGCTTTACCGGTTCGAGCCTGCCGACATTCGGCAACGTCCACAGCGGCGTGAAACAGGTGGAGTTGAACGACTTCCTGTCCCAGCGCCTGGACCGCAGCAACACCGGCTGCGAGGACTGCCAGATCCGCAACCTGTGTTCCGGCGGCTGCTACCACGAGAGCTACGCCCGCTACGGCGACCCGACGCACCCGACCTATCACTACTGCGAACTGATGCGTGACTGGGTCGACTTCGGCATCGAGGTCTACACCCGGATCATGGCCAATAACCCTGCGTTCATCAGCAGCTACATCACTCCGCGCAAGGCTCACTGATATGAAACATCTCAAGGCAATCAATAACAAAGCGTTGAAGCTGGATCAGGCCGCGGATGAAAACCGCATTGAAGAAGTGGTGGCCATGAGTTCCGTGGCGGGCTGTGCCTCGACCACCGACCCGGGCTGGGAAATCGATGCGTTTGGCGGTGTGTCGTCGCTGTGCCAGCCGATGGAGGCCGACCTCTACGGTTGCTCCGACCCTTGCTGGTGGCCGGCCCAGGTGCCCGACATGATGAGTACCTACCCGGACTGGAACAAGGATGCCCAGGCGTCCAACGAAAACTGGCGCAACCTCGGCACTGTCTTCCCCAAAGACAAGTGATCACAGAAGAAGGATTCCAGCATGCACAACATCAAAGCCTGCGGCCTGGCCGCGTTCGCCGTCCTGAGCAGCTGTTCTGTCAGTGTTCTGGCCGATGAAAACACCGCGCTGCAAGTCGGTCACGAATACATGGTGACCACCAACTACCCGAACAACCTGCACGTGATCGACCTGGCCACCGACACCCTGTTCAAGACCTGCAAGATGCCCGACGCCTTCGGCCCCGGCACCGTGCAATTGTCGCCGGACCGCAAGACCGCCTACGTGCTGAACAACCACTATGCGGATGTCTACGGCGTTGAGTTGGACAACTGCAAGCAGGTGTTCCACGCCAGCATCACCCAGAAGCCGGGGGAGAAGGCCAAGTCGATGTTCGCCTTTACCCTCAGTCACGATGGCAAGGAGTTGTACACCGTCGCCAACCCGACGCTGATGATGAATGACCGCTACGAAGTGCAGCAGCCACGGCTCGACGTGTACAAGACCGACGCCGGCATGGACGCCAAACCGGTGCGCAGTTTCCCGGCGCCGCGCCAGTTGACCATCATGCAGAGCGGTGACGACGGCACGCTGTATGTGGCGGGGGCGGATGTCTACAAGGTCAATGTGCAAACCGGCAAGTTCGACGTGCTGATCCCCAGTCGTCACTGGAAACGCCCGAACTACAGCGCGCCGGACGTGCTCTACGTGTGGAACCAGCAGACGTACCGGCATGACTTCTCGCTGCTCTACACCGCGGCGAAATTCAAGGACAAGAAACAGGACCCGGCCACCGCCGAATACCTGTACGGCCTGTTCAGCGTCGACCTGAAGACCGGCAAGACCGAAACCACCGATTTCGGGCCCCTGACCGAAATCTACTTCAGCGGCATGCGCTCGCCCAAGGACCCGAACCTGATGTTCGGCGTGCTCAACCGCCTGGCCAAGTACGACATCAAGCAGAAGAAAATGCTCCAGTCCGCCACGCTCGATCACTCGTACTACTGCATTTCCTTCAATAAGGACGGGAGCAAGATCTACCTGGCGGGGACCTTCAACGACGTGGCGATCTTCGATGCCGACAGCCTGAAACAGACGGGTAGCATCAAGCTGCCGGGCGGGGATATGGCGATTACCACGGCGCAGATTTTTGTGCGGTAGTGTGCGGCGCCTGGACTGACGCCATCGCGAGCAGGCTCGCTCCTACAGGGTTCCCGGTCAGGCACAAAACTTGTGTTCACCGAAAATCCACTGTAGGAGCGAGCCTGCTCGCGAAGAGGCCCTGACAGGCGCTAAAGAATCAAACCCCCGGCACCGGACACCCTAGATCCCCCTCCTGACACTTCAGGTAAGTCTTGAACGTCTCTACCCGCGCCTTGGTCAATTCCGTCACGCAATTGCTGTAGATCAGCGGATACACACTCCCGCCTTCCACCCCTGACGCCGAGAACTTGCACTCGGCATCGCGGAAAGCAACCCACGCCCGCTGCGCACCCACCAACTGCTTCTTGCTGTCCGGGTTGCTCTTGAGTCGCGAAGTGATCTGCTGGTACAGCGCATTCAATTCCTTGTCGGCGGCCGCATTCTGCTGCGCCGCGCACTGGTTCATCGCCGCCTGGTCGCTGGCATTGTCGCAGTCCACGGCGAACGCCATGGAGGTGAACAGCAGGGGCGTCAGCGCCAAGAGTAAGCGTGGGTTCATGCTGGAGCGCTCGTTGTGACCTAAAGAGAGGTGCAGTGTAGCGCCGAGGGGCATTCAGCCCGCTACGCTTGCCATTGCGCGTGTTTGTCTACCGAATCGTATTCCAGCCATGGCACGTCATGGGCCGTCCAGATATGCGCCTGGGGCGTCATCAGCGGATCGGTATCCAGTGTCGCCACACGAACGATCACGTGCGGCTGAGCCGGCCGTTCGGCTATCAGGTGTGAACCGCAGGCCGAACAGAAATACCGAAACTTGCCCGGCGACGATTCGTAGCTCGTCAGCCGATCTTGCCCCTTGATCCAGTGAAAGTGCTCGCGCATGACCCCGGCGGTCGATGCAAAAGCCGCTGCGTGTGCCTTGCGGCAGGTTTGGCAATGGCAGTGGCTGATGGGCATGTCCAGGCTATCGAGCTCGTATTCGATGGCTTTGCACAGGCAACTGCCGCGCAATTTTTTCATGGCGCTATCCTTTTCTATGCTGTTTCGAGGGTGAACGTTAGCAGTTTCGACCCTCTGACTTTTGTGATTGCGCCAGAACTATCCGCGTAAATGCAATCGAATGTCTCGGGCATGGTTGATTGCACATCCCGATTGGTACAACTTTAGGGTTGATCGTGTGGTCTTACTGACTACTGTTCAAGTACAGGAGGTGACTTATGACCCCAGCATCTGATCGCATCGAAAGGAAAGTCCTGCTCAAGGCCAAGCGTTCACAAGTCTGGCGCGTGCTGGCCAATGCCGAAATGTTCGGACGGTGGTTTGGTGTGGCACTGGAGGGCAAGCGTTTTGTGGCAGGCGAGTGGACTCAGGGGCAGGTTACCTACCCCGGTTATGAGCATTTGCGCTGGAACGTACTGGTAGAGCGGGTCGAGCCGGAACGGCTGTTTTCGTTTCGCTGGCACCCCTATGCCGTGAAACCGGAAGTCGATTACTCCCAGGAGCCCACCACACTGGTGAAATTCGAGCTCGAAGACATGGACAACGGCACGTTGCTCAAGGTTTCCGAGTCCGGTTTCGATCACATTCCCCAGGCCCGTCGCGAAAAGGCCTTCCGCATGGACAGTCGTGGCTGGGAAGAGCAAATGAACAATATCGAGCAGTTTTTGACCGAAAATGCCAAAGCCCACGAGCAGTAGGGTGGCTGAAGTCGGCTCGGAGCCTGTGGCGTCCAAGGGTTTTCGGAAGGGGGTCTATAGCGAATGTCTTACACGCGATGGTAGCAATGTCGCCTGTTACAAATTGGATCCGATGCGTAATCTTGCCTCACCCACTGAAGCACAGGATGTGCTCAGGATCATGGATGATCGACCATCTGCAAGGAACGCTACGACAAGGAGTCGTCATGGTCTTGGAAAAACCCGCTTCGGCGGGTTTTTTTTTGCGTGCATGAAAAGTCGTGGTGGCAGGAACCGGGGTTCCCGCCACCATCTTTTCACTGTCGGTCGAGTTTCGCCGCCGCACGCTCGGTGATCTGCGCCCGCAGCTTCAATGAGCCGGCAGCCCGCTGGCGAGCCTCCTCCAGCACACTGGCCGGGGCCGTCTCCGGGCTGCCCGCGCTAAACGGTGGGGCCGGGGCGTATTCCAGTTGCAGCTGCACCAGCTCGGCGGTGGCCTGGTCGAACAGCTCGGCGGCCAGGGTCAGGGCGAAGTCGATACCGGCGGTGATGCCGCCACCGGTCAACAGGTTGCCGTCGCGAACCACCCGGTCTTTCACCGCGATTGCGCCCAGCGGCTCGAGCAGTTCGTGATACGCCCAGTGAGTGGTGGCGCGTTTGCCTTTGAGCAATCCCGCCGCGCCCAGCACCAGCGCGCCGGTGCACACCGACGTGATGTAGCGGGCGTTGGCGGCCTGAGCCCTGAGAAAGTCCAGGGGCTGGTCATCTTCCATCAACGGCCCGACGCCACTGCCACCGGGCACGCAGATCACGTCCAGTGCCGGGCAATCATCGAAGGTGGTGGTCGGTTTCAACAGCAGGCCGGTGCTGGCGGTGACCGGCATCAGGTCTTTCCAGATCAGATGCACTTTCACATCCGGCAGCGAGGCCAGCACGTCATAAGGGCCGGTCAGATCCAGCTGCTGAACCTGTGGAAACAACAGAAAACCGATCTGCAACGTCATGGTGTTTTTCTCGTGAAGTGGGTGGACGGTTTGACTGTAGGCTCGTAGGCTTTGGCGCATACGCCAATATCCCCACGAATTACGCCAAATGTCGAAAACCATCCATGTACTCGCTTTCGCCAATGTGCAATTGCTCGACGTCACCGGGCCGCTGCAGGTATTCGCTTCGGCCAACGACATTGCCCGACAGCAAGGCCTGCCGCGACCCTACGCGCCGACGGTGATTGCCAGCGGCGGCGGGGCGGTGATGTCGTCGGCGGGGTTGGCGCTGTTGGCCGAGCCATTGCCGGATGGGGGCAGCGATACCCTGATCATCGCCGGTGGCTGGGGTGTTTACGCAGCGGCGCAAGATGCGCCGTTGGTCGCCTGGGTGCGCGAACATGCCCATGGCTGCCGGCGGGTTTCTTCGGTGTGTACCGGTGCGTTTCTGCTGGCGGCCAGCGGCTGGCTCGATGGCCGGCGCGTGGTCACCCACTGGACCCGTTGCGAGCAACTGGCGCAACAGCACCCGCGCTTGCAGGTCGAGCCCAATCCGATCTTCATCAACGACGGTCCGGTCTGGACCTCGGCCGGAGTGACTGCCGGTATCGACCTGGCATTGGCCATGGTCGAACAGGACCTGGGGCGCAACATGGCCCTGGAGGTCGCCCGGCAACTGGTGGTGTTTCTCAAGCGTCCGGGTGGCCAGTCGCAATTCAGCGTGACCCTGTCCCTGCAACAGGAAGGCAACCGTTTCGACGAACTTCACGCCTGGATCAGCGAAAATCTGACCCAGGACCTGGGTATCCCGACCCTGGCCTTGCAGGCCGGCATGAGCGAACGCAGCTTCGTGCGCCACTACCGCGCCGACACCGGCCAGACCCCGGCCCGGGCCATCGAACTGATCCGCGTCGAAACCGCACGGCGTCTGCTCAGCGACACCGGTGTGCCGATCAAGCGGTTGGCGGTGCAATGCGGCTTCGGCAGCGAAGAAACCCTGCGCCGCAGTTTCCTGCGGGCCATGGGCGTGACACCGCAGGCTTATCGGGAGCGGTTTTCGGTCAGTGTTGGAGCAGATCCAATAGCGCCTTGAGTGTTGCTTCCGACGCTTCTTCGGGAATGTTGTGGCCAACGCCTGCCAGCACTCGACGCTCATAGGGGCCGGTGAAATGCCTGATATCTTCGTCGAGTTCTTCCGCGGGACCGACGCCATCATCGGCACCGCACAAGGAAATCGTCGGTACGCTGATGCTCGGCTGTTTGCTCAGGGCCTGCTCCATCCATTCCAGCGTCGGATCGCCAAGGGCATACATGAAACGGTGGCGGTAGGAGTGAATCACAACGTCGACGAAATCCGGGTTATCGAAGGCCAGGGCGCTCAACGGATAGCGTGCAGCGTTATCGGCCCAGGTGGGTGACCACAGTTTCCAGAGCAATTCGCAAAAAGCGTGGCGATTTTCGGTCAGGCCCGCGACGCCACGAGGTGTGTGGAAATAGTACTGATACCAATAGCGATGCTCGGCCTCAGGAGCCAGAGGCAGTGTCGAATGGGGGATGTCCTGAAGGTTATAGCCATCGCCCGTAACCAGGCAGCGCACCCGTTCCGGCCACAGTGCCGCCACAATGCACGCCGCCCGACCACCCCAATCGTAGCCACAGAGGGACGCCTGTTTAATGGAAAGGGCATCCATCAGGTCAAGCAAATCCTGGGCAAGGGCGGCTTGCTGGCCAGATCGCAGCGTATCGGCTCTGATGAAGCGCGTCGGGCCGTATCCCCGCAGATACGGGACGATCACGCGGTAACGGTTAGCGGCGAGAGCGGGGGCGATTTCGTCGTAGGCGCGCGGTGAATAGGGAAAGCCATGAAGCAGGATGACCGTGTCGCCGGTAGCGGGGCCGTGTTCTTCGTAGGCAATGTCGAGTTGGGACGTGCGGACGGTCTTTAGTGGCTGCTCAATCATCATCCCCCCTGGGTGCCGATAGTTGTGTCACCCGAACAGCACCCTTTGCCAGTGTTCTTCACTGATGATCGCGATAGGAACACCGCTCTCTCTCAGTTCAACGGCTTTTTTGATCTTGGTGCCATAAGTGCTATGAAGCCATTGATCGTTTCCGATGCTGCCGACCACCAGATAGTTGATCTTTTTGCTGACCGAGCCACCAATCAGACCGCCGCGTTCGACTATCAGTGACTCGCATTCTTTGCGCGGACCGTAAGCCATAACGCCGGTGAACAGGAAAACCCGATCAATCCAGTTCAGTGCGGGTGCAGGGTTATCGAGTGGAAGACTGCAAGGCGTTGTGAAGATCTGGTCAGAGCCAATCGGCAGACCTGCAAACTGGTGCAGCATGTCCAGTAGCTCAGCCGATTCTTCGGAGTCCAGCACGCCATCACTCAGCATGTTGGAGAGGCGTTTATAGAGGATGTTCACGACTGGATCACCCAGATGACACAAATGAACTTCGATCCAGCTCTTGAGAAACTCGGCTTCCTGCTGGTTGATCTTGCCATCGGCAGCGAGCCCAGCCGCAATACCTACCAGTGCGTCGGCTGAACGTTTATCAATGCGCGCTTCGTGGAAGAATCCACTGTTTTGAAATTCCTGATGCAAATCGACCATCGTCCATGCTCCTAGGATTCAACTTCCGCTATTTGATTGAAATACTTCGCCCGATCCGGCGTAAACGTCACCACCATGCCGGTCCGAGTACATGTCAGTGCTCGTTCCTGTGCCAGATCCACGTCCAGGTCTTCCCCACGCAACCCTTGCCACTGTGCGAGGTATTTGAGGGAGCCATATTTTTCGAGTTTCTTCAGACTGCGGCTCACGCCACCTTTCCAGCCTAGTACCGGTAACTCGCCGGCGAGGCACTGTCGGGCGAGGTCGGGGAAGCGGGTGGCGCGCTGGCGGCCGACTTCCCAGCATTTGATCAGGCCCTTGTCACCGGCCTCCCAGAGTTCTTCGCGGTTCAAACCGGTTCGGAGCGGGGAATCGATACTGCGCTGGATGCGTTGGGTCATTCTGGTTCCTTGAATTCGGGCTGTTCTGGACAGCTCCGCTGTATCCTTGATGGTCGATGTTAGGTGGGGATTTAACAGCAGGCAACCGGACATTTTCGGGATGTTGGAAGCTGTTTTGTTTAAGAAACGTAAGACTTGGATTGCACAAGACCTGTGGCGAGGGGGCTTGTCGGACCGCCGCACCGCCCCGTTCGGCTGCGTAGCAGTCGTAAAGTCAGGCAACCGAGAGACTTGATCGATAGGTTTGGGGCCGCTGCGCAGCCCAACGGGGGCAAGCCCCCTCGCCACAAGGGAAAAGCGGTGTTAAGGCTGCCAGAAGCTTTTCTCCCCACTCAACCTCCGGTCCAGAAAACACGCCGCACTGATCAACGCCAGGTGCGTCAGCGCTTGCGGTGTATTGCCCATGTGCCGCCCATGGCTGTCGAGCTCTTCGGCATACAACCCCAGCGGGTTGGCGTACCTGAGCAACTGTTCGAACTCCAGATGGGCCTTGTCCAATTGGCCGGCACGGGCCAGGCATTCGACGTACCAGAACGAGCAGGCAGCGAAGGCGCCTTCGCTGCCGGGCAGGCCGTCGATCTGACGGTCGTCGTTGCGGTAGCGGTAGACCATGCCGTCGCGTACCAGGTTCTTTTCGATGGCCTGCAGGGTCGCCAGCCAGCGCGGGTCGCGGGCGCTGACGAAACGCACCAGTGGCATCAGCAGCATCGAGCCATCCAGGCCGGTGCCGCCGATGTGCTGGACGAAATGCCCGCGCTCTTCATTCCAGAAGTTCTCCCAGATGTCGGCGTAGATCGCCTGACGGGTCTGGTCCCAACGCGCGAACGGTGCCGGCAGCGAACGTTTTGAGGCGAGGCGGATGGCGCGGTCCAGGGCGACCCAGCACATCAGCCGTGAATGCAGGAAATGGTATTGCCCGCCGCGCATTTCCCAGATGCCGACATCCTTTTGCGCCCAGGTTTCGCAGACCTGATCCACCACTTCCACCGTGTGTTTCCAGCCTTCATGGGAAATGGCTTCGCCGTATTTGTTGACCAGGTAAATCGCGTCCATCAGCTCGCCAAAGATATCGAGCTGAACCTGTTCGTACGCCTGATTACCGATGCGCACCGGTTGTGCGCCAGCATGGCCGGACAGGTGCGGCAGCTCGACCTCCGGCAACTCCTGACGACCGTCGATGGCGTAGAGAATGTTGAGCTTCATCGGCCTGCCCTGACAGTCGCTGAGCCGCCCGCGCAACCAGCGCATGTAGGCGTTGGCCTCTTCGACGAAGCCCAGGCGCATGAATGCATAGACAGTGAACGAGGCGTCGCGGATCCAGGTGAAACGGTAATCCCAGTTGCGTTTGCCACCGGGGCTTTCCGGCAGGCCGAACGTCGCGGCGGCGAGAATGGCGCCGTGTTTGCGCGAGGTCAGCAGCTTCATTGCCAGGGCCGAGCGGTTGACCATCTCGCGCCAGCGGCCGCGGTAGTTGGACTGGCCGACCCAGTCGCGCCAGAACTTGAGGGTACGTTGCAGGCACAGTTCGGCAGCGCCTTCCTTGAAGCGAGCATCGTTGACGGCGCCGAGCAGGAACTGGCCGGTCTGGCCTTGTTCGAGGGTGAATTCGGCGACCGCCACATTGGCGTCGATGCGTAAGGCCTGATCCGAAGATAGCCGCAGCGACGGTTGACTGGCGGCCTCGAAGATCACGTCCCGCTTGTCCACGCGTGCGTGGGTCGTGGCACGGGCGTAGTCATGGCGCACAGCGCAACGCATGTGGAAAGTGGCGCTGCCGCTGACCACGCGGATCCGCCGCATCAGCAGCGGCAGGTCATCTTCGGTGTCGCCGACCGGCAGCAGATCGGTGACTTCGACCACGGCGCGATCACTGAGCCAGCGGCTCAGCAGCACATTGGTGTCGGGCAGGTAAATCTGTTCGCGGCGGGCATCGGGCAAGTCCGGCGACAACTGGAAAATCCCCGCCTCGGGGGTGTCCAGCAGCGAGCAGAAGATCGACGGACTGTCGAATTCCGGCCAGCAGAAAAAATCCACACTGCCTTTATCGTTGACCAGCGCCGCACTGCGCATGTCGCCGATGATGCCGTGGGCGTCGATGGAGCTTTGGCGTTCGGGGTGATCAGCCATTGTCGCAGTGCTCCGGGAAACTGGGGCCTAAGTAGGTGACTGGTTTGGGTGGCCGAGAGTTCATTTGGCGGGGTGGTTGTGGTGGTTTTGCTGGCCCCATCGCGAGCAGGCTCGCTCCCACATGGGACGGTGTACACAAATCAACTGTGGGAGCGAGCCTGCTCGCGATAGCGGACTATCAGTTGACATCATCAGTGCCTGACACACTGCTATCGCGAGCAGGCTCGCTCCTACAGGGGATCACTGTATGGCTAATTCCGGCTACACCTCATCCGTTCTCCAAACAGACAACTTTCGAGGAAATCCCGGTGACCCCGCTGACATTGCTGTGCCTGCCCTATTCGGGCGCGAGTGCCATGGTCTATAGCCGCTGGCGACGCAAACTGCCGCAGTGGCTCACGTTGCAACCGGTGGAACTGCCGGGGCGGGGCGCACGGTACGGCGAGCCCTTGCACACCGACATGCGCCGCCTGGCGTTGCAACTGGCCCTCGAACAGAAAGCCATGCTCAAGGCGCCGTACGCGCTGTTCGGGCACAGCATGGGGGCGCTGCTGGCTTGTGAGATGGCCCACGCGTTTCGCGCGCTGGGTTGCCCGGAACCGGTGGCACTGTTCGCCTCGGGCACCGCCGCACCGACGATGCGCGCCGACTACGACCGGGGCTTTGCCCAGCCGAAAACCGACGCCGAACTGATCGAGCAACTGCGTACCCTCAACGGCACCAGCGAAGAGATCCTGGCCAATGAAGAGTTGATGAGCCTGACCCTGCCGGTGCTGCGCGCGGACTTCCTGCTGTGCGGACGTTTCGAACCGGTGCAGCGCCCGTTGCTCAAGTGCCCGGTGCACGTGCTCGGCGGCAAGACCGACCGCGCCACCGCCGAACAGTTGATCGGCTGGAGCCAGGAAACCCGTGGCAGTTTCTCGGTGGACATGCTGGCCGGCGGGCACTTCTTCATTCATGAACAGGAAGCCAAGGTGCTGCGGGTGATCAAGGATCAGCTTGAGGGGCATCATCGACGGCTTTCCATGGCCGCCGTGGGTTAACACCACTCCCAAATTTCATCCGATCCCTATGGGAGCGAGCCTGCTCGCGAATGCGGTTTATCAATCAATGTTGATGTTGGCTGATCCACCGCTTTCGCGAGCAGGCTCGCTCCCACATTTTTGATTTTCAGCAGCCCTGAATTTCGCGGTTTACTCCGTCCTGATACTTGTCCCCATCCGCTAATTTTTCCCGCCTGCATTCGTTTTATAGGCACGACGCGCCTTTGCGCCTGCTGCCTACTGATGCGGATGCCGATAGATGAATGCTGAAGACTCCTTGAAACTCGCTTGCCGGTTTATCGGGTTGCCCCTGGAAAAGCGCCAGATGTTCCTTGCGGCCTTGCACCAGGAGGGCGTGGATTTCGCCCGTTTTCCGATTCCCGCCGGCATCGAGGCCGAGGATCGCCAGGCGCTGTCGTACGCCCAGCAACGCATGTGGTTTATCTGGCAACTGGATCCCCTCAGCGGCGCGTACAACCTGCCGGGCGCGGTGCGGCTGACCGGGTGCTTGAACCTGCCGGCGCTGGAGCAGGCGTTCGCCAGCCTGGTGGCACGGCATGAAACCCTGCGTACGGTGTTCCAGCGTCAGTCCGACGACAGCTTGCAGCAAGTTCCTGCCACGGCGCCGCTGCGGATCGAGCAGGTGGATCTCAGCGCATTGCCTGCCAATGAACGCGAACGTGCCGTGGCTGAAACCGCCGAGCAGCAATCGGCGCTGCCGTTCGATCTGTCGACCGGTCCGCTGCTGCGGGTCACCTTGCTCAAGCTCGCCGACCAAGAACACGTGCTGTTGCTGACCCTGCACCACATCGTCTCCGACGGCTGGTCGATGAACGTGCTGATCGACGAATTCACCCGCTGCTACGACGCTTTCGATGCGGGTGCACAACCGCAGCTGACAGCATTGCCGATCCAGTACAGCGACTACGCCCTGTGGCAGCGCCGCTGGCTGGAGGCGGGCGAGCAGGCGCGGCAACTGGCGTATTGGCAGGCGCAATTGGGTGATGAACATCCGGTGCTGGAATTGCCCCTGGACCATCCGCGCCCGGCGATGCCGAGCTATCGCGGCACCCGTTACGAATTCGCGGTCGAGGCGCAACTGGCCGAGCGACTGCGCAGCACCGCGAAGAAGCACAACATCACCCTGTTCATGCTGCTGCTCGGCGCCTTCAACGCGCTGCTGCATCGCTACACCGGGCAAACCGACATCCGCGTCGGCGTGCCCATCGCCAACCGCAATCGCGCGGAAATCGAAGGCCTGATCGGCTTCTTCGTCAACACCCAGGTGCTGCGCACGCAACTGGACGGCCAGACCCGGGTCGACGACCTGCTGCGCGCGATCAAGGAAACCGCCCTCGGTGCCCAGGCCCATCAGGACCTGCCGTTCGAGCGCCTGGTCGAAGCGCTGAAACTGGAGCGCAGCCTCAGCCACACGCCGTTGTTCCAGGTGATGTACAACCATCAGCCGCAGGTGGCCGACATGGCCTCGGTCAGCACCGCGTCCGGTCTGGAGTTGGGCAGCATCGATTGGCAAAGCCGCACCACCCAGTTCGACCTGACCCTCGACACCTGGGAGAAGGGCGGCAAGCTGCATGCCGCGCTGACCTACGCCAGCGACCTGTTCGAGGCCGATACCATTGCGCGCATGGCCGGGCACTGGACGCGCCTGTTGCAGGCGATAGTCGACGATTCGGCGCAAAAAGTCGGCGAGTTGCCGATGCTGACGGCGGATGAGCAGCAAGTGCTGGTGCAGGACTGGAACCGCACCGCCGAGGTCTATCCGGTCGAGCAGTGCCTGCACCCGTTGATCCAGGCCCAGGCCCGACGCACCCCCGAGGTGCCGGCACTGGTGTTTGGCGATCGTCAGCTCAGCTATGCGCAACTCGATGCCCGCAGCAATCAACTGGCGAACTGCTTGCGCGAGCAGGGCGTCGGCCCGGATGTGCTGGTGGGCATCTGCCTTGAGCGCTCCCTGGAGATGGTCATAGGCCTGCTGGCGATTCACAAGGCCGGTGGCGCTTACGTACCGCTGGACCCGGAGTACCCGGCCGAACGCCTGGCCTACATGATCGAAGACAGCGCGATTGGCTTGCTGCTCACGCAAAGCGCCTTGCTCGGCGCACTGCCTACCGATGGCGTCACGGTCATCGCCCTGGATCAGGTGCAAGACTGGCTCGACGGCTACAGCGACATCTGCCCGCGGGTCGACGTGCATCCGTTGAACCTGGCCTATGTGATCTACACCTCCGGCTCTACCGGTAAGCCTAAAGGCGCGGGCAACAGTCATGCGGCGCTGGTCAACCGCTTGTGCTGGATGCAGCAGGCTTACGGGCTGGATGGCAGCGACTCGGTGCTGCAGAAAACCCCGTTCAGTTTCGACGTGTCGGTGTGGGAGTTCTTCTGGCCGCTGATGACCGGCGCGCGCCTGGTGGTAGCGCCGCCGGGGGCGCATCGTGAACCGGCGCAGTTGATCCGCCTGATCGATGACCATGGCATCAGTACGCTGCACTTTGTGCCGTCGATGCTCCAGGCGTTCATCCACGAACCGGGTGTGGAGGCTTGTAACGGCCTCAAGCGCATCGTCTGCAGCGGTGAAGCCTTGCCGCTGGATGCGCAATTGCAGGTGTTCAAAAAGCTGCCGGGCGCCGGGTTGTACAACCTGTACGGCCCGACCGAGGCGGCCATCGACGTCACCCACTGGACCTGCATCGACGAAGGCGCCGACAGCGTGCCCATCGGCCGGCCCATCGCCAACCTGCGCACCCATGTGCTGGATGCGCAATTGCTGCCGGTTCCGGCCGGCGTGGCGGGGGAGTTGTACCTCGGCGGCGCCGGGCTGGCGCGCAGTTATCACCGGCGTCCGGCGCTCAGCGCCGAGCGTTTCGTGCCGTGCCCCTTCCATGACGGCGCGCGCTTGTACCGTACCGGCGACCGCGTGCGCCAGCGTGCCGATGGGGTGATCGAATACCTGGGGCGCCTCGACCATCAAGTCAAATTGCGTGGCCTGCGCATCGAACTGGGAGAAATCGAAACCCGCCTGATGCAGCATGCCCTGGTGCGCGAAGCCGTGGTGCTGGTGCAGGGCGGCAAGCATCTGGTGGCGTATCTGGTGCTGGAAAATCCCGATGCCGACTCGCAGTGGCCGCAATCCCTCAAGGCCTGGCTGCTCGGCAGCCTGCCGGAATACATGGTGCCCACTTACCTGATGCCGCTGGACGCCTTGCCGGTGACCGCCAATGGCAAGCTCGACCGCAAGGCCCTGCCGTCACCCGACGCTGTGCCGCGACAGGCATTCGTCGTGCCGCAGGATGCGATGCAGACCGCGCTGGCGCAGATCTGGCAAGACGTACTGGGCGTGGAGCGAGTGAGCCTCGAAGACAATTTCTTCGAACTCGGTGGCGACTCGATCATTTCCATTCAAGTGGTCAGCCGCGCCCGCCAGGCGGGTATCCGCCTCAGCCCGCGTGACCTGTTCCAGTACCAGACCGTGCGCAGCCTGGCATTGGTCGCGGCATTCGACAGCCGCAGCACCATCGATCAAGGCCCGGTCAGTGGCGAGGTGATCCTGACCCCAGCGCAGCATTACTTCTTCGAACAGGCCATCGCCCAGCGTCAACACTGGAATCAGTCGCTGCTGCTGACGCCCCGGGAAGCGCTGAATCCTGAGGCGTTGGAGCGGGCGTTGGTTACCGTCATCAACCACCACGACGCCTTGCGCCTGCGTTTCATCGACGGTGCCGAAGGCTGGCAGCAACGCCATGCGCCGCAAGTCGAGTCCGCTGGATTGTGGCAGCGTCGGGCGTCTTCGTCCGAAGCCTTGACTGCCCTCTGCGGTGAGGCGCAACGCAGTCTCGATCTGGCAAACGGGCTGTTGCTGCGCGCCTTGCTGGTTTGCCTCGACGATGGCAGCCAGCGCCTGCTGCTGGTGGTTCATCACCTGGCGGTGGACGGGGTGTCGTGGCGGGTGTTGCTTGAAGACTTGCAACAGGCCTACCGGCAAGTGGCGTTGCCCGCGAAAACCAGCGCCTTTCAAACCTGGGCCATGCATCTGCAACAGCACGCCCGCACACTCGATCAGCAAATGCCGTACTGGCAGGCGCAACTGGCGGATGCCCAGAACCTGCCATGCGACAACCCGCAGGGCAGCTTGCAGCAGCGCCACGGGCACAAGATCGAATCGAAACTGGACGCCGAACTGACCCGACTGCTGCTGCAACAGGCCCCGGCGGCCTATCGCACCCAGGTCAATGATCTGTTGCTCACGGCGCTGGCGCGGGTCATCTGCCGCTGGAGCGGGCAGGGCTCGACGCTGATCCAGCTTGAGGGCCACGGCCGCGAAGACCTGTCGGACGACATCGACCTGAGCCGCACGGTCGGCTGGTTCACCAGCCTGTTTCCGCTGCGCCTGCAACCCGAGGCCGGGGCGGCGAACTCAATCAAGTCGATCAAGGAACAACTGCGCGCCATTCCCGGCAAAGGCCTGGGTTATGGACTGCTGCGCTACCTCGGTGAACCGGCGCAGCGCCAGGCCCTGCAAGACCTGCCGGCGCCAAGGATCACTTTCAACTACCTGGGGCAGTTCGACCGTCAGTTCGACGACGCTGCGCTGTTCGTCCCGGCCCCGGAAAGCGGTGGCCAGGCCCAAGGCGACGATGCGCCGCTGGCCAACTGGCTGACCGTGGAGGGCCAGGTCTATGGCGGCCAGCTCTCGCTGCAATGGGGCTTCAGCCGTGACATGTTTGCCGAGTCCACAGTGCAACGACTGGCCGATGCCTACACCGAAGAGCTCAAGACACTGATCGAGCATTGCTGCACGACAGCGGCAGGCCAGGTCACGCCATCGGACTTCCCGCTGGCGCGCATCACCCAGGCACAACTCGATGCCTTGCCTGTCCCTGCGCCGGCCATCGAGGACGTTTACCCGCTGACGCCGATGCAGCAGGGCATGCTGTTCCACACCCTGTACGAACCCCAGGCCGAGGCCTACATCAATCAATTGCGCCTGGACATCCTGGGCCTGGACCTGGCGGCATTCGGCCGGGCCTGGCAAGCGGCGATCAACCGGCATGACATCCTGCGCAGCAGTTTCCACTGGCTGGGACTGGAATCCGCGCATCAGGTGATTCATCGCCAGATCGACCTGCAACTGCAAGTGATCGAAGCAGCCGACATCGACCTCGATGTACTGGCCGCCGAGGAGCGCAGCCGTGGCTTCGAACTCAGCGCCGCGCCGCTGTTCCGCTTGCTGCTGGTGCGTCGGGGCAGTGAAGACTGGCACCTGATCCATACCAGCCATCACATCCTCATGGACGGCTGGAGCAACGCCCAGTTGCTCGGCGAAGTGATCCAGCATTATGCCGGCCAGACGCTGACCAAACCGTTGGGACAGTACCGCGACTACCTGGGCTGGATTCAACAGCAGCCGCTGCTGGCCGGCGAGCAGTTCTGGAAACAGGCGCTGGCGCCGCTGGAAACGCCGACGCTGCTGGCGCAAGCCTTGCCGACGCCAGCCGAAGGGCACGGCATGGGCGAGCATCAATTGACCCTTGAAAGCGCCGCGCTACAGCGCCTGAGCGATTTCGCCCGCCAGCAGAAAATCACCCTCAATACACTGCTGCAAGGCGCCTGGGGTCTGTTGTTGCAGCGCTACACCGGCCAGCCCTGTGTGGCGTTCGGCGCAACCGTTGCCGGACGCTCCGCGCCGTTGCCGGGCATCGAGCAGCAGTTGGGGCTGTTCATCAACACCTTGCCGATCATTGCCAGTCCGCCAGCGAGCCAGTCCGTGGCCCGGTGGCTCAACGACCTGCAAGCCCTGAACCTGAGCCTGCGCGAGTTCGAACACGTGCCGCTGTACGACATTCAGGGCTGGGCCGGGCAGCAGGGGGCGCTGTTCGACAGCCTGCTGGTGTTCGAGAACTTCCCGGTGGCCGAAGCCCTCAAGCAAGGGGCACCGGCGGGCCTGACCTTCGGCGCGCTGCACAATCACGAAATCACCAGTTACCCGCTGACCCTGGGTATCGAAGTCGGCGCCAGCCTGCGTCTGGATTTCAGTTTCGACCGTTCCCGGTTCAGCGCCGCGCAGATCAGCCAGTTGGGCGCCAGCCTGTTGCAGGTGCTGGAGCAGTTCGTCGCACGGCCCCAACAGGCATTGGGCGCGGTCAGCTTGCTGGATGCACAGGCCCGAGCAAAGGTGTTGGCGTGTTCCCGTCCGCCTGCACCGCCAATCGCTAGCTCGTTGCTGGCCCATCAGCGTTTCGAGCAGCAAGCGGCACGCACCCCCGATGCACTGGCGGTGATGGTCGGTGACGAGCGCCTGACCTACGCCCAGTTGAATGCACAAGCCAACCAGCTCGCCCATCGCCTGCGCGCCCAGGGTGTGGCGCCGGGGCAGCGGGTGGGCCTGTCGGTGCGACGCAATGCGCAGATGATTGTCAGCCTGATGGCGATCCTCAAGTCCGGCGCCGGTTATGTGCCGCTGGACCCGGACTACCCGGCCGAGCGTCTGGCCTACATGATCGAAGACAGCGGCATGCACCTGCTGCTGGCGCAACCGGGGTTGCTGATCGATGTAGCACTGCCGCAAGGTTTGCCGTGCCTGGCGCTGGAGCCGGGCGCAGACGCCGGGTATTGCACCGACAACCTGGTCAACCTCGCCAGCGCCGAAGACCTCGCCTACCTGATCTACACCTCCGGCTCCACCGGACGGCCCAAGGGCGTGTGCCTGGCCCATGCCGCACTGCGCGAGTTTTGCGTGATCGCGGCGGACTATTCACAACTCACCCCGCAAGACCGCGTGCTGCAATTCGCCACGTTCAGCTTCGACGGCTTTGTCGAGCAGTGCTACCCGCCCTTGTGCGTGGGCGCGGCGCTGGTGATGCGCGGCGATGAGCTGTGGGACACCGACACCCTCTATCGCCAAATCATCGAACAGGGCGTGACCCTGGCGGATTTGCCGGCGGCCTACTGGTTCCTGCTGGCTCAGGAGTGGGCCGCGCAACCGCAGCGGGACAAGGGGCGCTTGCGTCAGGTCCATGTCGGCGGTGAAGCCATGTCCCTCGAAGGCCTGAAGCTGTGGCACGCCGCCGGTTTGGGTGATGTGCGCCTGCTCAACACTTACGGGCCGACCGAAGCCACGGTGGTGTCCAGCACCCACGAATGCACGCTGGCCGATACCCGCAATCACCTTGGCGTACCCATCGGCAAAGCGCTGCCGAGGCGTGCGCTGTATGTGCTGGACAGCGAAGGGCACCTGCTGCCCACCGGTTGCGTCGGTGAATTGTGCATCGGCGGCGACGCCGGCCTTGCCCAGCGCTATCACCAGCGTCCGGGCCTGAGCGCCGAGCGCTTCATCGCCGATCCGTTTTCCAGCACCCAGGGGGCGCGGCTGTACCGCAGCGGCGACCTGGCGCGCTATCGCGAGGACGGTGCCCTGGAGTACCTGGGGCGTATCGATCATCAGGTGAAAATCCGTGGTTTCCGGGTCGAGCTGGGTGAGCTGGAAGCGCACCTGCAAGGCCTGCCGATGATCAGCGAAGCCGCGGTGCTGGTGCACGAAGGCGTCGGCGGCAAGCAATTGATCGGCTATGTGGTGCCGGCCTCGGATGAACTGCTGGACGCTGATGCGCGTCAACTCACCGACACCGTGCGCCGCGCCTTGGGCGAGCGCCTGCCGGACTACATGCTGCCGGCGCAACTGGTGTTGCTGGTCGCATTGCCGCTTAACCGCAATGGCAAACTCGACCGCGCAGCGCTGCCGGCCCCGCAGGTCTGGGAGGCCGAAGCCGGCAGCGCCCCGCAAGGTGAGTTGGAAATCGAACTGGCGCAGATCTGGCAACAGGTGTTGCAGGTCAATAGCGTCGACCGCGAAAACAGCTTCTTCGAATTGGGTGGGCATTCGTTGCTGGCGACGCAAATCGTCTCGCAGATCCGCCAGCGCCTGGGCCTGTCGGTGAGTTTGCGCAGCCTGTTCGAACATCCGCGCCTCGAGGATTTCGCCGCTCAGGTGCAGATGCTGCAACGCACCTGTGAACGCCCGGCGCTGGTGGCCGATACCTCTGGCGAACGCCAGCCGTTGGCCTTTGCCCAGCAGCGCCTGTGGTTCCTGTGGAACCTGGAACCGGACAGTTCGATGTACAACATGCCGGGTGCCTTGCGCCTGCGGGGCGAGTTGAATCTGGCGGCCTTGCGCCAGACCTTCGAAACCCTGGTGCAGCGCCACGCCGTGCTGCGCACCACCTTTTACGAAGAGGACGGCCAGGCCTGGCAGCGGGTGCATTCGCAACTGCCATTGAGTTTTGTCGACAGCGACCTGCGGCATCTGCCGGTTCCGGACGTCGAAGCGCAACAGCTGGCCCGCGAGGAAGTCGCCCGGCCATTCGACCTGCGCCACGGTCCGTTGCTGCGGGTGCGGGTACTGCGGGTCGCGGATGAGGAGCATGTGCTGTTGCTGACGGTGCATCACATCGTCGCCGATGACTGGTCGTTCCGCGTGCTGATCAATGAATTCGTCACGCTGTATCCAACCCTCGACCGTGGCCAGACCCCGCAACTGCCGGCACACAGCGTGCAGTACGCCGACTTCGCCAAATGGCAGCGCCAGTGGCTGGAGCAGGGCGGCGAGTTGCAGCGCCAGCTCGATTACTGGCAGCAGCGCCTTGCCGAGCCACAAGCGGTGCTCGAGTTGCCCGCCGATGGCGACCGGCGCACTACACAGGAAGGCGCCAGCGCCCATTTCACCTTCAGCGGCGAACTCAGCCAGCAGTTGCGCGACTTTGCCCAGCAGCACGATCTGTCGCTGTTCATGCTGCTGCTGACAGGTTTCACCCTGGTCCTGCGCCAGCGTACCGAGGTCAGTCGGGTGCGCATCGGCACCGATATTGCCAACCGAAATCAAGCCGGGCTTGAAGAAATGGTCGGCTTCTTCGTTAACCAATTAGTACTGCAAGTGGAGGTCGATGCCGAGCAGTCGGCGGCGCAGTTGTTGGACGCTTGTCGCCGGGCGGTACTGGAGGCTTCGGACCATCAGGACCTGCCGTTCGAGCGCCTGGTGGAGGCCTTGCGCCTGCCGCGCCGGGCCGGCCGTTCGCCGCTGTTCGACATCAAGCTGATTTACCAGGAAGGCGTCGGTCGCCTGCCGTCGATGGAGGGGCTGCAGGTCGAGGACTTCCCGTCCGGGCGTCAGGCCGCCGAGATCGGCATGGTCGCCGCGTTCTACAACGATGCCGAGCACATTCACTTGAGTTTCGAAACGCCGGTGGGCCAGTACCAGCCGAGCACGCTGGAGTGTTTGTTCGAACAGATTCGGGCGGTGCTCCAGGCGCTGATACGCGCTGACGGGGGGCAGGTTGGCGAGTTGCTGGAGCTGGCGGCCGATGTGCAACGCCGTGCCGATACGCGCTTGAACGAGCAACGCAAGGCCTTGCTCGGCGGCGCCAAGGCGATCAAGCGTCGCTCGGCGAACCGTGGCGCGCCGACACCACAGATCGCAGCGGACTGATTCAGTCGGTGGTGCCATCGAGCGCCGCCGTCATCATTTTCTGGAGGGGTTTATGACCGTTTCAACGACCAGGTCCATGCCCAAGATGGGTCGTGGTGCCCGCAAAAGCCTGTCCACCGATCCGACGCGGCTGGTGAGTTTCGCACCGATGTTCGAAGGCCTCAGCATGCCGCTGGTGTGCCGTCCGGCTGTGTCCGGCGTAAGCCTGGTGGAATGGGCGAGCCAGAATCGCGCGCTGATCGACAGCAAGCTGCTGGAACACGCGGTGATCCTGTTTCGAGGCTTCCAGGTGGCCGATATCGGCGAGTTCAATCGCTGCGTCGACGGGATTTCCGGCGGAGCCCTGGAGTACCTGTTCCGCGCCTCGCCACGGACCCAGATCAGCGGCCAGTTCAAGATCTACAGCTCCACCGATTACCCGGCGCCGGAGAAAATCTTCCCGCACAACGAACACTCCTATTCGCCGGTGTTCCCGCGTCACCTGTATTTCTACTGCGACACGCCGTCGACTACCGGTGGCGAAACACCCTTTGGCGATACCCGCCGGATCCTCGCGCGGATCGACCCGGCGGTGCGCGAAGAGTTTGCCCGCAAACGCATCATGTACGTGCGCAACTACGGCGACGGCATGGGCCTGCCATGGCAGACCGTGTTCCAGAGCGAGGACCGCGCCGAGGTCGAAGCCTACTGCGGCAAAATCGGCATCCAGGCCGAGTGGAAACCGGGCAACCGCCTGCGCACCCGGCAGAACGGCCCGGCCATCGTGCGCCATCCACTGACCGGCGAGCGCATCTGGTTCAACCACGGCACCTTCTTCAACGCACTGACCCTGCCGGACAGCATCCGCGACAACCTGCGGCGTGAATTCGGCCCGCAAGACTTGCCGCAGAACACCTTCTTCGGCGACGGCTCGCCGATTCCCGACGAGGTGATTCGCCACCTGCAAGGCATCTACCGCGAGGTGATGGTCGAGTTCGCCTGGGAGAAGGGCGACGTGGTGCTGCTCGACAACATCCTCAGCGTGCATGCGCGCAACGAATTCACTGGCTACAGAAAAATCCTCACGGCCATGGCCATCGCGCAGAAAAGCGCCGACCTGGATCAGGAATAAGGACACCCGACATGAACACCACCGCCCTCGAACCTTCGGTAGACGTATTCCAGACTTCGGCCCAGCAGGCCTTTTATTTGCGTGCCCAGGAGCTGGGCGCACGGCCGTTGTTTGCCGCGCTGACGTTGCCCGTCGCCAGGCCAGCGGATATTCAGGCGTTGCGCACGGCACTGGAAACACTGGGCCGGCGCCATGAAGTCCTGCGCACGCTGTACCGCCGCCTGCCAGGCATGAAGTGGCCGGTGCAAAGCCTGTGCGATGCGCTGCCGCTCACACTGCTGGGCAGCCAGCCTTCGGTGGCCGAGGCCTTGAGCCGCAGCCGTGAAGTCATGGTTGAAGATTCGAATCAGGCGCTGGTGGTGGCGCAGGTTGAAGACGGAGCAGGGCAGCCGCTCATCACCTTGCTGGCCCCGGCAAGCAGCTTCGACGAGGCCTCGCTGCGGGTGTTGGCGAGTGAACTGGGCAGCCTGCTGCGCGGTGAAACCCTGGGCGGCGACGAGGACGCGCTGCAATACCTGGACTACAGCGCATGGCAGGAAGAACTGCGCGAAGAGGATATCGGCCACCAGGGCGCGGCGTTCTGGCGCAATCTGCAACAGCAGTTCGCCGTGGCCCATCGCTTGCCGTTCGAAAAAGCCGTCGCTGTCACGCTGCTTCGTCATCAGGCAACGTTGATCGACGCCCCGTGGCTGGCCGGCGTGCAACGGGTCGCTGGCGAAACGGGCGTAGAAGCAGAGCAATTGGCGCTATTGCTGTGGACCGCATTCGTTGCGCGCATCGGCCATCAGGAAAAGCTGCTGATGGGCTGGCAGGTGGACGGGCGCAACGAGCAAACCAGCGCCACCCTCGGACGCTTCGCCCGGCGATTGCCGGTGGCTTTCGAGCACCGCAGCCAGCAAACCCTGGCGCAAGCGCTGGTGGCGTTTGCCGCCAGCGTCGAACAGTCGCTGTCGTGGCTCGATTGCCTCAATGAATTCGAACTGAGCGCTGAAGGCACCGCGCCGCTGCGTTATGGCTTCGTCTATCAGGCCGGCATTGAAAGCACTATCGAGGTGGACGACGGCAACCCCGAAGTCCTGCGCCTGCGTGTACAGGGCGATCAGTTGCAGTTGTCGTGTCTTGACGGGGCGCTGCCCGAATCGATGCTGGTCGAATGGCTGGAGCAGTTTGTCGAGTTCAGCCGTCAATTGTTGGCATCGCCCGAGCTGACACTGGCTCAGGCAAGTCTGGTCAACGACGCACAACTGAGCCGCCTGATCGAAGGCTTCAACCCGAACGCCACCGAGCAGACATTGCCGTGCCGCTTCCTGCAAGAACTGTTCAGCGAACAGGCGCGCCTGCATCCGCAACGCATCGCCGTGAGCGTCAACGGCCAGCGCCTGACCTATGCCGAAGTGGATGCGCGTTCCAATCAGGTGGCCAATACCCTGCGCACCCAAGGCGTGGCGCCGGACCAGATCGTTGCGGTCTACGGCCAGCGCTCCCTGGAAATGGTCATTGCTCTGTTGGGCACGCTCAAGGCCGGCGCTGCGTATTTGCCGCTGGACCCGAACTACCCGATCGAACGTCTGGCGTTCATGCTCGCCGACACCGGCGCGCGCCAAGTGCTGGCCTGCCAGGCATTGCCGGATGCATTACGTAGTGAGCGGACCATTTCCCTGATGTCGGGGGCCGAAGTCTGGTCCGCCGCGCCAACCCGGCCTGAGCCACAAGGCGACAGCACCAACCTGGCCTACGTTATCTACACCTCCGGCTCCACCGGCAAACCCAAGGGCGTGATGATCAGCCATGCCAATGCCGTGGCCTCGACCCTGGCGCGCAATGCCTTCTATCGCCAGCCGCTGCGGGCATTCCTGATGCTCTCGTCGTTCTCTTTCGACAGCTCGGTGGCCGGGGTTTTCTGGGCGCTGGGGCAGGGCGCGACCCTGTGCCTGCCGGACGAAGACAGCTACAAGGATCCGGCCCGATTGGCCGAGTTGATCCAGCGTGAAGAGGTTTCCCATTACCTGACCTTGCCGTCGTACCACGCGCAGATTCTCGAACACCTCGACCAGCAGACGCTGGCCTGTGTGATCGTCGCCGGCGAAGCCTGCGGCAATGCACTGGTGCAGCGACATCGCGAGGCATTGCCGGGGGTGGCGCTGGTCAACGAATACGGCCCGACCGAAGGCACCGTGTGGTGTTCGGCCTGGGAGCTGCTGCTCGGTCAAGCGGATGACAGCGTGCCGATCGGCCAGCCGATTGCCGGCATGCGCATCCACGTGCTCGGTCCGGACCTGCAACCGGTGGCCGTGGGCGTCGAAGGCGAGTTGTATGTCGGCGGTGCCGGAATTGCCCGGGGTTATCTGCAACGGGCCACGCTGACGGCCGAGCGTTTTGTCCCCGACCTGTTCGCGAAGGCGGCGGGCCAGCGCCTGTACCGCACCGGCGACCTGGCGCGCTATCGCGCCGAGGGCGTGCTGGAGTATCTGGGCCGGGTCGATCACCAGGTGAAAATCCGCGGCTTCCGCATTGAACTGGGCGAAATCGAGTCGGCCATGCGCAGCGCTCCCGGCATCGAAGACGCCGCCGTGATTGCCCGGGAAACCCCGACCGGCCCGCAACTGCTGGGCTTCGTCGTGTCCCCGGCCGACACCGCCGACATCCGCCTCAACGAGTTGCGCAGCCATCTGGCCGAAACGCTGCCCGAGCACCTGCAACCGGCGCGCTTGCAGGTGCTGGAGCGTTTCCCGCTGATGCCCAACGGCAAACTCAATCGCCAGGCCTTGCTCGATCTCGATGTGCGCCGCAGCGTCTTCGTCGCGCCGCGCAACGACCTGGAAAAAAACCTGGCGGCGATCTGGGCCGAAGCGCTGCACGTCGAGCGTGTCGGCGTGCACGACAACTTCTTCGAACTCGGCGGGCACTCGTTGCTGGCCACGCGCATTCGTGCGCGGATACAGGAAGAACTGAACCTGGCGATCCCGCTCAAGCTGTTTTTCGACGGTGACACCCTGGAACGCCTGGCGGCGCAGATCGAGCAGTTCCGCCACCACAGTGAGCATAAAGAAAACGATGTAGACGCCCTTGAAGCGTTGTTCGACGAAGTGGATGAGGAACACGCGCGATGAGTGCCGCACCGGACAGAATGATGACCCTGGCCCAGCGTTTCTGCGGCTTGAGCGCCGACGCCCGGCGTGCGTTGCAACAGAAGATGCACGCCCAGGGGCTGACCCTGGAACTGCTGCCGATTCCGCCACGGGACCGCAGCGTAGACACGCTGCCGGCGTCCTACGCGCAGCAGCGCTTGTGGTTCCTCTGGCAGATGCAGCCCCAGGCCACCGCCTACAACCTGACCGGTGCCTTCCGCCTGAATGGCGAGCTGAACCGCGAGGCACTGGCGCAAACCCTGAGCGCGCTGGTGCAGCGTCATGAAGTGCTACGCACCACCTTCGTCTTCGATGATCAGCAAGTACTGCAAAAGATTCACCCACGGATGGATGCACCGCTGGTTGAAATCAGCGCTGGTGACGAGCTTGAGTTGCAACGCCAGATCGCCCTGAACGCCGAGCAGCCGTTCGACCTGCAGCACGGCCCGTTGATGCGTTGCCGCCTGATCCGCCTCGATGCGCAGCAACATGTACTGGTGCTGACCTTCCACCACATCGTTACCGACGGCGGCTCGTTGCCGATTCTGTTGCAGGAGTTCACCCGGCTCTATGCGCAGTTCAGTGCCGGGCAGCCTGCGCAGCTGCCGGAGCTGGGCATCCAGTACGCCGACTTCGCCCGCTGGCAGCGCCTGTGGCTGGAGGCCGGCGAGGCCGAGCGCCAGCTGGATTACTGGCGCGGGCAGTTGGGCCATGAACACCCGCCACTGAGCCTGCCGACCGACCGTCGTCGCCCGGCGATCCCGAGCCAGCAGGGCGCCAGTGTCGAGCTGGAAATCTCCACTGCGTTGACCGCTCGATTGCGGGATCTTGCCCGCGGCGAAGGCTGCACCTTGTTCATGCTGCTGATGGCGGCGTTGCAGACATTGTTGCATCGCTACAGCGGCGAACAGGACATCCGCGTCGGCGTGCCGATTGCCAACCGTACCCGCCAGGACGTGGAAAACCTGCTGGGTTTTTTCGTCAACACCCAGGTGCTGCGCAGCCAGCCACGGGCCGACCAGCCGTTCGGGCAATTTCTCGCCGAGATAAAAGCCGCGGCCCTCGGCGCACAGGCCCATCAGGACTTGCCCTTCGAGCAACTGGTCGATGGCCTGGGGGTGGAACGCAGCCTGAGCCACACGCCGCTGTTCCAGGTGATGTTCAACCACCAGCGCGACAGTGGCGGCCCGCAACGCTGGGACCTGCCGGGGCTGAGCGTCGAACCGCTGATCTGGGATGAGAAAACCACCAAGTTCGACCTGATGCTCGACACCGTCGAGGGCGACGAGGGCATCCACGCGTCGTTCGTCTACGCCACCGAACTGTTCGACGCCTCGACCATCGAGCGTCTCGGCCGGCATTGGCTGAACCTGTTGCAAGCGATTTGCACTGACAGCACGGTTGCCCTGGCGGACTTGTGCATGCTCGACGCCGCCGAGCAGCAGGCCACCGTGCTCGACTGGAATCGCACTGCCGGGTTGAACAGCGATCAGCCGAACCTGCCTTGCGCCCATCAACTGATCGAGGCCCAGGCCGCCGCGCACCCGAACAACATCGCCGTGACCTGCGACGGCGTCACCCTCACTTACGCCGAACTGAACAGCCGCGCCAACCGTATCGCCCATCGCCTGCGCGAGCGCGGCGTCGGCCCGGACGTGTTGGTGGGCATCGCCCTGGAGCGTTCGCTGGAGATGATCGTCAGCCTGCTGGCGATCCTCAAGGCCGGTGGCGCCTACGTGCCGCTGGACCCGCAATACCCGCAGGATCGCCTGGCCTACATGCTCGCCGACAGCGGCACGCGCCTGTTGCTGACCGATTCGGCGCTGATGCCGCGCCTGCCGTTGAACGAAGGCATTGAAGTGATCTGCCTCGATCACGCCATCGACTGGCTGCTCGAGGCCAGTGCCGACAATCTGCCGAACCTGACCGCGCCAGCGAACCTGGCCTACGTCATCTATACCTCCGGTTCCACCGGCAAACCCAAAGGCACGCTGCTGCCCCACAGCAACCTGACGCGGCTGTTCAGTGCTACGGAACACTGGTTCGGTTTCAACGCCGACGATGTCTGGAGCCTGTTCCACTCCTATGCCTTCGACTTTTCCGTGTGGGAAATCTTTGGTGCGCTGTTCTACGGCGGCAAGCTGGTGGTGGTGCCCCACGCGGCCAGCCGCTCCCCGGAAGATTTCGCCCGCTTGCTCAGCGACGAGCGCGTCACCGTACTCAACCAGACGCCCTCGGCCTTCCGCCAGTTGCTGCCGTTCGCCTGCGCCAACGCGCAAGGCATGGCCCTGCGCTGCGTGGTGTTCGGCGGCGAGGCGCTGGACGTGGCCAGCCTGCGTCCGTGGTACGACGCCTTCGATGACCGGCAACCGTTGCTGATCAACATGTACGGCATCACCGAAACCACGGTGCACGTGACCTACCGGCCGCTGTCCCGCGCCGACCTCGATGGCGCCAACAGCTCGCCGCTGGGGGAGCCGATCAGCGATCTGCGCTGGTACGTGCTCGACCCGCGCCTGAACCCGGTGGCCAAGGGCTGCGTCGGTGAGTTGTACGTCGGCGGAGCCGGTCTCGCTCGCGGTTATCACCAGCGTGCCGAACTGACCGCCACGCGGTTTGTCCCGGACCTGTTCGCCGCCGACTCGGGCGCACGCCTGTACCGCACTGGCGATCTGGCGCGGTATTGCGCCGACGGCAGCATCGAGTACGCCGGGCGTATCGACCATCAGGTGAAGATCCGTGGTTTCCGTATCGAACTGGGGGAAATCCAGGGGCGCCTGCAAAGCCATCCGGCCATCGAACAAGCGCTGGTGCTGGCACCACAGGTCAATGGCAGCCCGCAGCTGGTCGCGTGGTTTACCGCGAGCGGCGACGCCAGCGATTTGCGCCAGTCCCTGCGCGAACACTTGCAGGCCGGTTTGCCGGACTACATGGTGCCGGCGCATCTGATCAAACTCGAGCAATGGCCGCTGACCAGCAACGGCAAACTTGATCGTGGTGCACTGCCCAAGCCCGACGCAGCATTGGCGCAGCAGGCTTACACGGCGCCGATCGATGAGCTGCAAACCGAATTGGCAGCGATCTGGCAGGACGTGCTCAAGCTTGAGCGCGTGGGCATCGACGACAACTTCTTCGAACTGGGCGGCGACTCGATCATCTCGATCCAGGTGGTCAGCCGCGCGCGTCAGGCCGGGATTCGCATTACCCCCCGGGACCTGTTCCAGCACCAGACCGTGCAGAGCCTGGCGAAGGTCGCTGTACGCAGCGCCGGGCTGGTGATCGATCAGGGACCGGTGCGTGGCGAAGTGTTGCTGACGCCGATCCAGCACTGGTTCTTCGAACACGACATCGAGGCCCGGCATCACTGGAACCAGTCGCTGCTGCTGGACCTGCGCGAGCCGCTGCACAGCGCCAGCCTGCAACAGGCCTTGGTCGCATTGGTTGAGCATCACGATGCATTGCGCCTGCGTTTGCGTAATGTCGATGGCGTCTGGCAACAGGCCCAGGCCGAGCAGTGGAACAGCGTCGAGGTGCTGTGGCGGCGCCAGGCTGCCAATGCCGATGAGTTGCTGGAGCTGTGCAACGCCGCGCAAGCCAGCCTGAATCTGCAGGATGGCCCGCTGTTGCGCGCCTTGTTGGTGGACATGGGCGCGGCGGGTCAGCGCCTGTTGCTGGTGGTGCATCACCTGGCGGTGGACGGCGTGTCCTGGCGATTGCTGCTGGAAGATTTGCAAACCGCGTATCAACAAGCGCAGCAGGCTCAACCCTTGCGTCTGCCATTGAAAACCAGCGCCTATCAGGCCTGGGCCGCTCGCCTGCAATCCCATGCGCAAAGTGCTGAACTGGCCAGCCAGGTCAGTTACTGGCAAGACCAGTACCGCGACGTGCAGGTGGAACTGCCCGCCGACAATCCCCAGGGCAGCCTGGTCCGTCAGCATGCCGTGAGCGTGGAAACCGTGCTCGACAGCACCTTGACCCGCCAACTGCTGCAGGATGCCCCGGCGGCGTACCGCACCCAGGTCAACGACCTGTTGCTGACCGCATTGGCACGGGTGCTGGGCAACTGGACCGGTCAATCATCGACGCTGGTCAAACTGGAAGGCCACGGCCGCGAAGACCTGTTCGACGACATCGACCTGACCCGCACCCTGGGCTGGTTCACCTCGATCTTCCCGGTGAAACTCACCCCGGCGGGTGATCTGGCCGCGAGCATCAAAGCGGTCAAGGAACAGCTGCGCGCCGTGCCCGACAAAGGCATCGGCTTCGGCATCCTGCGCTATCTGGCCGACGCCGGCCTTGAGGATCTGCCGTCGCCGCAGGTCACCTTCAACTACATGGGCCAGTTCGACGCCAGCTTCGACGAACAGGCGCCGTGGCGTCCGGCCCGGGAAAGCAGTGGCGCCGAACAGGGCGCGTCGGCTGGACTGGACCGGGGCCTGAGCATCAACGGCCAGGTCTACGCCGGGCAACTGCGCTTAAGCTGGACCTTCAGTAGCGAAGTGTTCAAACCGCGGACCGTGCAGCGTCTGGCCGATGCCTATGGGTTGGAACTGCAGCAGCTGATCGAACATTGCCTGAGCGGTGCCGGCGGGTTGACCCCGAGCGACGTGCCACTGGTGCGCGTCGATCAGGCGCAACTGGATGCCTTGCCGCTGACGGCGGGGCAGATCGAAGACATCCTGCCACTGTCGCCGATGCAGCAAGGCATGTTGTTCCACAGCCTGTTCGCCCCGGATGCCGGGGCCTACGTGCCGCAGATGCGCGTGGATGTGCAGGGGCTCGACGTCGAGGCGTTCCGCGATGCCTGGCAACAGACACTGCAGCGCCATGAGGTGCTGCGCGCGGCGTTCTTCAGCGAAAGCAACGGCTCGCGGCCGCTGCAAGTGATCCTGGTCGACGCGACGTTGCCGCTGACCGTGCTCGACTGGCGCGATCAAACCAAGGTGACCGAAGCGCTGGATCGCCTGGCTGAGGACGACCGTTTGCGCGGTTTCGACCTGACGTTGGCGCCGTTGCTGCGCCTGACGCTGGTGCAGACCGCCGATGACAGCCATCACCTGATCTTCACTAACCACCACATCTTGCTGGACGGCTGGAGCACCTCGCAGTTGTTCGGCGAAGTACTGCAACGCTACTCGGGTGTCATGCCGGCGCCGGGTGTTGGCCGATATCGCGACTACATGAGCTGGCTGGGCACGCGCGACCGTGCCGCCTGCGAAGCGTTCTGGCTGGAGCAATTGCAGTTGTTCACTGAGCCGACCCGTTTGGCCGGCGCCTTGCCGACGCCTGTGGCGGTGCAGGGCGATGCTCATCGCACCTTGCACCTGAGCCTGGATCGCGCAGCTACCGAACGCCTGAGCGGCTTTGCCCGTCAGGCCCGCGTCACGCCCAACACCGTGCTGCAAGCGGCTTGGCTGTTGCTGTTGCAGCGCTACACCGGGCAGCAGACTGTGGCGTTCGGCGCCACGGTGTCGGGTCGTCCGAGCGAACTGCAAGGCATCGAGCAGCAGATCGGACTGTTCATCAACACCTTGCCGGTGATCGCCACACCGCACCCCGAACGCACGGTCAGCCAATGGGTCGATGAAGTCCAGGCGCTCAACCTCAGGTTGCGCGAAGTCGAATACACGCCGCTGGCGGACGTGCAGCGTTGGGCCGGTCACTCCGGCGAGGCGCTGTTCGACACCCTGCTGGTGTTCGAAAACTACCCGGTGGCGCAAGCGCTGGAGCAGGGTAACGCCAGCGCGTTGAAGTTTTCCGGCATCAGCAACCACGACCAGACCAGCTTCCCCCTGGCCATTGCCGCCGAACTGGGCGAATGCCTGGACTTGCGTTTCAACTACGACACGGCGCTGTTCAGCGCCGAAGCCATCGAAGGCTTGAGCGCACGTCTGTTGGCGTTGCTCGATGCCATGGTCAGTGCGCCGCAACAGCCCTTGGGGCGCTTGAGCCTGCTCAATGCCGCGCAAACGACGCAGCAGGTCGAAGGCTTCAACCGCACCGCGCAGGCCTGGCCGGATGTGCACCCGGTCTACCAGTGCTTCGAAGCCCAGGCACTGAAGACACCGGACGCACCGGCCCTGGTGTTTGCCGGCCAGACCCTCAGCTATCGCGAGCTCAACCAACAGGCCAACCGGCTGGCGCACTACCTGCGCAGCCAGGGCGTCGGTGCCGAAGTGTTGGTGGGCATCGCCGCCGAGCGCTCGCTGGAACTGGTGATCGGCTTGCTGGCGATCATGAAAGCCGGTGGCGCCTACGTGCCGCTGGACCCGGACTACCCGCGCGAACGCCTGGACCACATGTTCGAAGATAGCGGCGTACACCTGCTGCTGACCCAGCGGCATCTGCTGCAACAGTTGCCGATTCCAGCCGCCACCACGGCGATCTGCCTGGACGACATGGCGCCGTTGCTCAAAGGTCTGAGCGAAGAAAACCTGCCCTGCGTGGTCGAGCTGCAATCGCTGGCCTACATGATCTACACCTCCGGCTCCACGGGTAAACCCAAGGGCGCGGCCAACCGTCACGATGCCTTGTACAACCGCCTGGCGTGGATGCAGGGCGCGTACCCACTGGACGGGCGCGACACCGTGTTGCAGAAAACCCCGTTCAGTTTCGACGTGTCGGTCTGGGAGTTCTTCTGGCCGCTGATGGTGGGTGCACGCCTGGCCGTGGCCGAACCGGGTGCCCATCGCGATCCGGCGCGACTGGTCAGCCTGATCGAGCAGTACCAGGTCAGCACCCTGCATTTCGTGCCGTCGATGTTGCAGGCGTTTGTCCAGGGCGAAGGCTTCGAACGTTGCGCCAGCCTGCGGCAGATCCTGTGCAGCGGTGAAGCCTTGTCGGCGGACTTGCAGCACAGCCTGTTCCGCGTGCTGCCCGATGTCAGCCTGTACAACCTGTACGGCCCGACCGAAGCGGCCATCGACGTGACCCACTGGACCTGTGTCGACGACGGCGGCTTCAGCGTGCCGATCGGATATCCGATTGCCAATCTGGTGACCTACATCCTCGACGACAGCCTGCAACCGCAAGTCCAGGGTTGCGTCGGTGAGCTGTACCTGGGCGGCATCGGCCTGGCCCGTGGTTATCACAACCGTCCGGACCTGACCGCCGAGCGCTTTGTCGCCAGCCCGTTCGGTGAGCAGGGCGAGCGCCTGTACCGTACCGGCGACCTGGCGCGCTATCGCGAAGACGGCGTGATCGAATACGTCGGGCGCATCGACCATCAGGTCAAAATCCGCGGCTTGCGCATCGAGCTGGGTGAAATCGAGGCCTGTCTGCTGGAGCATCCGTCGGTGCGCGAGACGGTGGTGATCGCCCTCGATGTTGGCAAGTCCAGGCAACTGGTGGCTTACGTCACAGGTGATGCCGCCCTCGATCCACTCAAGCAACACCTGCGCAGAGCGCTGCCCGAGCACATGCAGCCAAGCCACTTACTGCTGCTCGATCAGTTGCCGGTGACGCCCAACGGCAAGCTCGACCGCCGTGCGCTGCCACAACCGGATCAGCAAATTCGCGAGTATGTCGCAGCGCGCAATGCTGTGGAGGCAACGCTGCAAGCGGTGTGGCAAGCATTGTTCGAAGTGCCGCAGATTGGCATGCAGGACAACTTCTTCGAACTGGGCGGTGATTCCATCGTCTCGATCCAGGCCGTCAGCCGCGCACGCAAGGCCGGTTTGAGCATTTCGCCCAAGGATGTGTTCAGCCACCCGACCCTTGCCGAACTGGCGACGGTCGCTCAACCGCTCACGGCGGACCAAACCATACCGACTTTGGTTGCACCGGCAGCAAAGATCGAACTGAGTGAAGCGCAGTATCAGGCGCTGGAATTGACGGCAGACGAAGTCGAGGACGTTTATCCGCTGTCACCGATGCAGCAGGGCATGCTGTTCCACTCGGTGCAGGACGGCGACTCGGGGCTGTACGTCAACCAGATCGAAGTGGGCGTGCGTGGCGTCGACGGTGCACGTTTCCGTGCAGCCTGGGCGGATGCTGCCCAACGTCACGGGATCCTGCGCACCGCATTCCTCTGGGAAGGCGACAAGGAACCGCTGCAAGTGGTGCTGCGTGACGCGCCGTCACTGCTGACCGAACTGGACTGGCGCGGGCTGGAAAATCAGCCTGAGCGCGTCCAGCAATTGGCCCTGAAGGAGCGCGAACGCGGTTTCTCGTTGAACCGCGCACCCTTGTTGCGCCTGTTGCTGGTGCGTCTGGAAGACGACCGTTATCGCCTGATCTGGACCTACCACCACATCCTCATGGATGGCTGGAGTGTGTCGCGCCTGATCGGTGAAGTGCTGCGTCATTACAGCGGTGATGAGCACGAGCCGGTGGCCGCTTATCGCGACTACATCCACTGGCTCGGCCAGCAAGCCGCCGAAGCCAGCGAGGCCTTCTGGAAAGGCAAACTGAGCAATCTGGAAGGCGCCACGCACTTGGCTCGCGCCTTGCCGGTCAAGGCGCCGCAAGCGGGTTATCACGCGATCTACACGCACCTGAGCGCACAGCAGACCGCGGGTTTGCAGGCGTTTGCCCAGCAACAGCAAGTGACCCTCAACACCCTGGTGCAAGCCGCGTGGTTGTTGCTGTTGCAGCGCTACACCGGCCAGCGCACGGTGACCTTCGGCGCCACCGTGTCCGGCCGCCCGGAAACCCTCAACGGCGCGCAGAACATGCTCGGGCTGTTCATCAACACCTTGCCGGTGGTCAACTTGGTGCCGACCGAGGCCAGCGTCGGCGATTGGCTGCGGGAGATCCAGGCTTATAACCTCGACATCCGTGACTTCCAGCAAACCCCGCTCAGCGATATCCAGCGCTGGGCCGGGCAGGGCGGGCAGTCGTTGTTCGACAGTATCATCGTGTTCGAAAACCAGCCGGTGGACCGCACCCTGCGCGAGTGGAACGGCGACTCCCTGCGCTTCGAGGACGTGTCCGATTTCGGCCTGACCAGCTTCGCCATGGACCTGATGGTCAGCCTCGACGAAGGGCTGCGCATCGAGTACATGCACCAGCGCGATCAGTTCGATCTGGCCACCGTCGAAACCCTGCGCAGCCACATGGAAAGCCTGATGCAGCGCCTGTGCGACGACGCCGGGCGCGCCGTCGGTGAGCTGGGCCTGCTGACCCTGGACGAAGGCCGGGCGCTGGACGGCGAGCTGCCGGTGGTGGCTGAGGGTGACGAGACGCCGGTGCACGAACTGATCCGCCAGCGTGCGCGACTGCAACCGGATCACACGGCGCTGGTGCTGAGCCATGCCGACCGCGACGCCGAGCACTTGAGCTACGCCGAACTGGACCGGCGCTCCGATGCCCTGGCGGTGCATCTGCTGCAACAAGGCGTGCAGGCCGAAGACGTGATCGGCGTGTTCATGGAGCGCTCGCTGGAACTGCTGGTGTCGCTGCTGGCGGTGATGAAATGCGGCGCCGCCTACGTGCCGCTGGACCCGCAATACCCGCAGGAACGACTGCGCTACATGATGGCCGACAGCGACATGCGCCTGTTGCTGACCCAGGAGCGTCTGCGTGATTCAGCGCAACTCAACCCAGGCACGGCGATGGTCGCGGTGGATCGCTTGAACCTCGACGTCGAGGTGCCTGCACCGCAATGCGCGGTGCATGCCGAGCAACTGGCCTACCTGATCTATACCTCGGGCTCCACCGGCAAGCCGAAAAGCGTCGCCGTGGCCCACGGGCCGCTGAGCATGCACGTGCAGGCCATCGCCAAGCTGTACGAGATGGACCCGGACAATCGCGAACTGCATTTCATGTCGTTCGCCTTCGATGGCGCCCATGAGCGCTGGATCACCGCGCTGATCAGCGGCTCGACCCTGGTGATCCGCGACAACACCTTGTGGACCGTCGAACAGACCCTGGCCGTGCTGCACCGCCAGCGCATCAGCGTCGCCTGCTTCCCGCCGGCGTACCTGCTGCAACTGGCCGAACACGCCGAACTGCAGGGTGGCGATCCGCCGCCGGTGCGCATCTATTGCTTCGGTGGCGATGCGGTGCCGGACGCCACCTTCGAACGGGTCAAGCACACACTCAAACCGCAATTCCTGGTCAATGGCTACGGACCGACGGAAACCGTGGTCACGCCGCTGCTGTGGAAAATCGCCGCCGACGGCCAGTGCCAGGCGATGTACGCGCCGATTGGCCAACGCGTCGGCAGCCGCAGCCTGCACGTGCTGGACATGGACCTCAACCCGCTGCCGGTGGGCATGGTCGGCGAGTTGTACATCGGCGGGCGCGGTGTCGCGCGCGGCTACCATCGCCACCCGTGGCAGTCTGCCGAGCGCTTCGTCGCCGACCTGTTCAGCACCGAGGGCGGGCGCCTGTACCGCACCGGTGACCTGGTGCGCCGTCGCGAGGATGGCGTGTTCGACTACGTCGGGCGCATCGACCATCAGGTCAAGGTGCGCGGCTTCCGCATCGAACTGGGTGAAATTGAAGCCCGCTTGCGCGAGCAGGCCGGGGTCAACGATGCGCTGGTGGTGGTGCGTGACAACGGGCAGGGGCCGCAACTGGTGGGCTATGTGGTCGCGGCGCAAGACGACGGCCTCGGCCCGCGTTGTCAGGCGGCATTGCGCGAAAGCCTGCCCGACTACATGGTGCCGACGCAGGTCGTGGTGCTGCCGCGCTTCCCGCTGACCCCCAACGGCAAGCTCGACCGCAAGGCCCTGCCGACCCCGGCCTTCACCGGTCGCGACTACGTGGCACCGCGCACGCCGCTGGAATGGGCGCTGGCAGACATCTGGCAGCAGGTGCTGGGCATCGAAAAGATTGGCATTACCGACAACTTCTTCGAGTTGGGCGGTGACTCGCTGCGCACCCTCAAGGTGATCTCGAAAGTGCGTGCCCTGAATGAGCCGAACTTCCAGCTCAAGCTGCGGGACATGATGGCCAGGCCGACGATTGCCGGGTTGTCCGGTGTCGATGAACAGCCGCTGCGACAGAGTCCGCAACCGCTGTTGCTGCTTAATCAGGTGGTGAGTGATCAGCCGCCGCTGTTCTGCCTGCATGCCGGTTTCGGCACAGTGTTCGATTACGAGCCGTTGGCGCGGCGCCTGGAGGGTGAGCGCACGGTGTACGGCGTGCAATGCCGGATGCTGCTCGACCGGCAGTGGCACGACACCTCGCTGGCGCAGATGGCCGCCGACTACGTCGAGGCGATCCGCGCCCGGCAACCCCAAGGGCCGTATCACGTGCTGGGCTGGTCGCTGGGCGGGGCGTTGGCGTTGCTGGTGAGTGACCAGTTCGAACGGCAGGGCCAGCGTGTGGCGTTCCTCGGTCTGGTGGACAGCTTTGTGCCGACCCAGGCCAATGCCGTCGCCAGCCCGGAGGAGTGGTGCGCGGATTTGTCTGAATTCCTTGGTGTCACCCTGGGCATGGACGATGCGGTGATCGCCCGGGTGTTGAGTAGCGAGTCGACAGGGGACCATGACGCCGTGGCGCGGATCATACGCGCGGTGATCGAAAGCCAAAGCGATCAGGCCAGCGGTTACGCGCTGCTCGGCGCCGACGAGTTGGCCCAGACATTCATGGTCAGCACGCGCTTGAAGGCGCTGTCACGGCAGGTCGAAACCTTGCCGATTGCGCAAGCCGAGCTGCATTGCTGGTGGGCCGATGGCAACCCGACAGCCGAACGCGCGACCCTGGAGCGTCAGCAACCACGGCTGCGCAAGGTGCAAACGGTGACGGCCGGCCACTTCGATATCCTGCAGCAGGATGAGTGCCTGGATGCCGTGCTGGCGGCGCTTGGACGGGAGGTGGTGCCGCAGCTCTAGGGCTTGCCCGCGACAAAAACAGGCTCGCCCTAATGAACGGTCCTCACGGTTCGTTTATTGGGCGAGCCTGTTTATTTTTGGAGACTACCGCCCATGGCACTGCACCCGGACATCGAAGGATTTCTAGAGCTGGCCGAGTTCGGCCGTCTCAGTGGCAAAAGCCAGCCCATGCATGAGCTGAGCCCTGGCGAAGCGCGGCAGCAATTCGAACAGACCTCACAGTTACTCGATGCGGCCCCGACGGACACGTTGACAGTGACAGCGGTCAGCGTAGCGGCGCGGGACGGGCATTTACTCAATGCGCGGCTGTACGCCAAACCGCAACCGCAACCGGACGAGGCACCGCTCCCGGTATTGTTGTACTTCCATGGCGGCGGCTACGTGGTGGGTAGCCTCGACTCCCACGACACCCTGTGCCGGCGCCTGGCGCTGGCCGGGGAGTTTGCCGTGTTGTCGGCGGATTATCGCCTGGCACCGGAACACCGTTTCCCCACCGCGTACAACGATGCCGAAGACATCACCCGTTGGCTCGCCATTACCGGTGCCAAAGCGTTGGGGTTGGATGCGAGGCGCATTGCGCTGGCCGGGGACAGCGTCGGCGGCAGCCTGGTGGCATCGCTGTGCATCGCCATTGCCCAGGACCCATTGGGTTGGCCGCTTGTACCGCGCCTGCAAGTGTTGCTGTACCCGGTGATCGATGCGGTAAAAAAGCGCCCGTCTCTTACGCGGTTCGCCGAAGGCTATCTGCTGGAAGCCACCACGCTGGAGTGGTTCTACCAGCAGTATCAACGCAGCGAAGCCGACCGCAACGACTGGCGATTTTCGCCGCTGTACGCCGAGCGCCTGCAACGGCTGACGCCCACCATCCTGTGGCTGGCCGAGTACGATCCATTGCTCGATGAAGGCCTGGCCTGGGCCGAGCAACTGCGGACCGGGGGGCAAGCCGTGGTGCTGGAGGTAAAGTCCGGCATGACCCACGACTTTGCGCGCATGGGCGAAATGGTCCAGGAAGTGCCGGGGATGCTGGCGCAACTGGCGGGGCAGATCAGCGAGAGTCTGGTCTGACGCATAGCGTAGTGTCAGCGACGCCGTCCCCCTGTAGGAGCGAGCCTGCTCGCGATGGCGGTGTGTCAGTCACATTGATTTTGAATGTGCCGCCGCCATCGCGAGCAGGCTCGCTCCTACAGGTACATCGGTGTTCTGGAGATTGTGATCAGGGCGGATCAAGCCGATCCAGCGCCCGATTCACCGCCAGCTCCCCCAGCATGATCACCTGCGCAATCCCCAACAGCGCATTACGGCTCGTCCCCTGCAGATGATCCACCAGATCGTTGGCCATGACATTGGCCGACGCCAGCGATTCACAGGCGTGCACCAGCAGGGTTTCGGTACTGAGTTCGGGGTTGACGATGAACATGGTGCCGGGTGCGCGCGGGGTAGCCATGATGTTGGCGCCCGGGTTGAGGTAGTGATTGAGTGCGCGCTCGGCGGCTTCGTGGAATTGTTTGGAGTCGGGGCTTTCGTACGGCGAGGCCGGGTCGGAGTCCGGCGGATTTGGAGTAACTTTGAACATGATTTGGGTCCTGTAAGTATGAGCTACCACCGCTTCTCTACTAATAAGAAGGGTGGTAACTGTGCGCAGGTTAGTAGACCGGGGACCCAAGGAGCCGGCGCGCCCTAGGGCGCCCTGCACACAGCCACCATAAAGTGCAGGGATGGGATACCTGACTGTTTGATGGGCTATGCGCCTTGAGTAACCACGGGCTACTAAACCCGATCACTGACAATCAGTGACCCGAATCAAGTTACCGACACCCCCCAAGGCGCACAAGCCGGCGGATTCTGGCGTACCTGTAGGCAACGGCGCAAGGCGTTGTGGCTTTCACGAAGTAACCTACAGACGGCTTAAACAGGCGCCATCATTTTCTGTTTGATAGAAAAGCTATGCATCATCTGCGCGATGGAGGTACTGAAAAGTCGAGGAAATTTCCTACTGACTTTTAGGGTTGGTGGTCAGACGCCCAAGGTATAGCGTGGGAGAGTTGCTTCCATTTTTTTCCGCTAATTGCTTCCTTCCGACGGAGCTTTTGGAGGTTTTGTAAATGGACTGAACTGCTAGCGCACTGGGTGACTCGACGGATTTCCGGTAATGTGCCTGATCAAGACTTGATGGGGCCCCATCTTGCGAAAATGGGACTAATAGAATGCTTCGTAAATTAGGCGTTTACGGATTTAAATCGGTTCACGAGCAAAGCATAGAGCTAGGCCGTGTGAATTGTTTTATAGGTGCCAATGGCGTTGGAAAGAGCAATGTTCTGGAAGCGCTAGGCGTGCTTAGTGCTGCGGCGAATGGTGTTGTTGACGATGAGAGCCTGCTTCGTCGCGGCGTTCGCGCGGGGCTGCCTCGACTTTACAAGAGCTCGTTTGCTTCTGAACGAACACCTGCACATATTGGTGTAGGTATCGTTGGAGATGACAACGAGGCTTACCGCGTCTCTTTGCTGAATCCGCTCGATTCGCCTGAACCTGCTTGGACTTACAAAACCGAGGTCCTGTCAGACGGCCATTTCGAGATTCTTTCCGATGGGGTTCGTAACAAGAAGAATCTGAATCCACAGTCGGGTCTGGCTGCACTGAAATTGGTTGAGTTAGAACCAGAAAATCCTGCTGCCAGGTTGATGCAGAGCCTGCAAGAGTATGCGATCTACTGTCCCAATACACCTTCCCTGCGCGGGATCATTCCTGATGTGCAAGCCAGACGACCTGTAGGACTGAGTGGTGGACAGCTAGCCGAAAGTTTTGAAGCCTTGCGCAAGCATCTGGAAAGTCAGGGTGAAGACGGTGAAGAGGTACTGGACCAGATTTTGGAGCTGATCGACTGGGTTGCCGATGTCCAAGCCACTAGTCATGGCGGGTCATTGATTTCAAGCAAAGTGCCCAGAACCAAACTTATGCTGAAGTTCACAGACCGATTCATGAATAAGTCACGCAATGAACTGACCGCCTATGATGCCAGCGAAGGGGCATTGTATGTTTTGTTTTGCGCGGCACTCTGTCTATCTCCATTGGCACCAAGAATTCTGGCGATAGACAACCTGGATCAGGCACTGAATCCACGACTACTGTCAAAGCTGACAGCCTGTCTCAGCCATTGGCTCAGACATAACGACCCTGATCGCCAATTGCTGTTCACTGCTCACAACCCCGCGGTACTGGATGGATTGGACTTATCTGATCCCGACACCCGTTTGTTTGCGGTGGAGCGAAATAGCAACGGTCTGACGGTAGTTCGGCGAGTTGTATTGACGGCGGAGCAGGAGAAACAGCATGAGCAATATCCATTGTCCAGACTGTGGATGATGGGGAGTTTGGGGGCGGTACCAAATGTCTGAATTGCGTATTGCCTTGGTTGTAGAGGGTGACACCGACCTTGTAATTATTGAAGCTGCATTAAAAGCCATTATTGAAAGACCTTTCATCCTGACCAAGCTTCAACCTGAAGCGACTGCACCCAAGATGGGGACCGGCTGGAGTGGTGTATTGAAATGGTGCGATGCCTCAAGTCAAAGACATTCAGCATCTTTGGATACCGACCCCACGCTGGAGCAGTTTGATCTGTTAATCATCCATTTAGATGTGGATGTTTCGACTGAGTTTTATGCAAATGCAGGCCCAACGGTTCATGACATGGCAGTACAAAAGGGCTGGGGGATTTTACCTTGCGCACGACCTTGCCCTCCGGTCGCTCATAGCATTGCACCATTGACGGCTACTTTAGATAGCTGGCTTCATCCATCTAGCCGCGGAACCAAGACTGTATTGTGTCTTCCTGCACAAGCATCAGGAACCTGGCTCGCGGCTGCATCGCTTTCTGCTGACCACGCGCTTTTGCGCGGAGCAGAGTGCAATGTCAATTTGGAGTCTCGTCTTTCTCTGTTACCACTGGATCAGAGGATCCGAAAGAAAGTTCGCGAGTATCGTCAACATGCAAACAAGGTGACAGACAATTGGCCGGCTATCAAAGCCGTTTGTTCGCAAGCAGAAGCTTTTGAGACAGCGGTTCTCGCTGCCGTTTAATTTTCTAGACCCTCCAATGAGTAAAGTTCTAAAGGGGGAATGTTGTAAACCCAGTTTTGCTCCTGCGTCCGCGAGTGAATACTCCAGCCATCCAGTGTTTTCACCAGAGTGTCGCGGTACCTCAGCCCAATAAACAGAACATCATTTGTGCCGTCGTCATTGCCGGAAATCATCATTGCCGGGGCGACTGTTTGAGCCGTCGCAGTGTGGCCATCAATTTCCAGCAAAAAGGTGGAAATTATGTGCTGGGTACCGCGCATTTCCGAGACCGCGTCGTTGAGATAAGACGACATGGTACGGACACCACAACAAGAGCGCCATTCTGAAAAACCAAGGACGATTCAATGATGGATCTCAAGAAAAGCCTCATCAGTTGCCTGATATTCCCTATCGCCCCGGTGGCAGTCATTTATCTGACCTTCGCCCTGTGCAGCGAAATCTGGAAAGAAAGCTTCTACACGCCCGGCGAGGACGGCGGAGAGGTCGAACCCACGCTGGCTCTCTTTATCATTCCGATCCTGCTGGTGATTGCTGCGCCATTGCTGGCGGGGCTGACAGGGTTGAGTCGATGGGTTACGCGGCGCTTTGAACCCGGTGTCTGGTGGCGGTGGGTAATGGCGATTCCACGCGTCATTCTGGCGGCCATTTCATTGTTTATGTTTCTGCTTTCGACCGGTTTCCTGATGGGGGATGTTCTCGGTCTATTCAGACATTGGCAGGTGGCTTGCGCATGGGCAGCCTGCGCGGTCACCGTCGGGGCATTTGTGGTCCAGCAATTTTCACGCCTGAAGGAATAGTCCTCAAGCCACGGACAGGGGGTTGCCGAGCCATCTTCCGCATCCCGTATCGGCTATGTAATATCGACAGCGGCCCGATGCTGCCCGCCGCTCGCTCCCGCTGGGAAAGGTGAAAGCATCTCCTCCTCATACGAACCCTGTCGCCTCTCTTGATGGTCGAGGTTTGGCAATGCGAGCACCAAGGCATCTCGGCTACAGGAGCAGCCATGTTTTCAATCGAGCAAGCCAAGCAAATGGCCAAACAGTTGCGCGCCTCGCTGGAGGAACGCAATCAAGTGGTGACCCATTCCACCGCGCTGGAACTGGTCGCGCAGCAACTGGGCTACAAGGACTGGAACACCGCGTCGGCGATGCTTACCCAGGCCAATACCCCGCCAGCGCCAAGCATTACCTTTGATAGACCCATCCCGATTTTGCGCAGTTTCGACGAAGCCAAGGCGCGCGAGTTCTATCTGGATTTCATGGGGTTCAGCGTCGAGTTCGAACATCGCTTCGAGGCTGATCTGCCGCTGTACCTGGGCATCAGTCGCGACGGGTTGCAACTGCATCTTTCCGAACATCACGGCGATGCCAGCCCTGGCTCGACGGTATTCGTGCCCATGCAAAACATCGAGCTGCTCAGGGATGAGTTGCAGGGCAAGCGCTACGGCTACGGACGCCCTGATATTGTTCAGCAAGGCTGGGGCAAGGAGCTGCAAGTCTACGACCCGTTCGGTAATCGTATTCGCTTCTGCCAATATTGATCAGGCGGTGCGAACCGGGGTGACCCGGTTCGCTTTCAACCACGACGATTAAGGATCAACACGGCATGACCACGCAGGACACTTCGCTTCAAGACATCGCCGCGCCTGAAGGCGTTTGTTATGGCTGCGGCAGCCAGAACCCGCATGGGCTGCACATCAAGAGTTTCTGGCATGAAGACGGGGTGCATGTCATGGCGCAGCATTTGCCCGATGACAAGTATTGCGGCTGGCCGGATCTGGTTTACGGCGGTTTGATTGCGATGCTGGTGGATTGTCATTCCAACTGGGCGGCGATGGCTTATCACTACCGGGCAGAGCAGCGCGAAGCGGGCAGCTTGCCCCACATCACCTGCGTCACCGGTAACCTGGGCATCAAGTTCATCAAGCCCACCCCAATGGGCGTACCCCTGACACTGCGTGCCAAAGTCGAGGGCGATGTCGGGCGCAAAAGCCGGGTCATTTGCGAGGTCTTCGCCGGGGATGTCCTGACCGCTGTCGGGGATTCCGTTTTTGTGCGCGTC
The DNA here is from genome assembly GCF_003050925.1 of Pseudomonas sp. GV085. GTDB lineage: Bacteria > Pseudomonadota > Gammaproteobacteria > Pseudomonadales > Pseudomonadaceae > Aquipseudomonas. Next base: position 78,631 of record NZ_QAOV01000017.1, read on the forward strand.
GATACAGGGCAACTCAGGGCCGAAGCGCACAGCCATACGTCGCAAGCAGAAAACGGAACCGGGCCGCTGTAGGAGCGAGCTTGCTCGCGATGGTCGTTAACGATAACGCGTGTTTACTGACTAAACGCAGCGCTCTTGAATCCATCGCGAGCAAGCTCGCTCCTACAGCAGTGGCCCGGTTTTTTGTTGCGGATGATGCTTTCAGCCATCAGTACTGCGCGCGCAGGCTCAGGGTCAGGGTGCGCGGGTCGCCGTAGAAGTTGGTGCCCCAGGAGGCATCGACGCGGTCGTAGTACTTGCGGTCGAACAGGTTGTTAGCCGTCAGTGTCGACGACAGGTGTTGGTTGAACTTGTAGCCGACCTGCGCCGTGGCGACGGCAAAGCCGCCTTGCTGGAACTTCACGTCACGCTGGAAGTAAGTGTCGCTGACCACACGCACGCCACCGCCGACGCTGAAGTCCTTGAGCGCACCGTCGGTGAACTCGTACTTGGTCCACAGGTTGTAGTTGTGCTTGGGCGTAATGGTGCTGAAGGTCTTGCCTTTGTTGGCCGCATCGCCGTCCAGGAACTTGGTGGAAGTGAAGGCGTAACCGGTGACGATGCTCCAGTTCTCGGTCAGGTTGCCGCTCAACTCGGTTTCCCAACCCTGGCTGCGGGCCTTGCCTTCGGTCATGTAGGCACCGGAGGTGTTGTCGTATTCGGCACGGTTTTCATCGTAAATGCGAAAGGCGGCGAGGCTGGCGTTCAGGCGACCGTCGTAGAATTCGCGCTTGAGGCCGATCTCGTATTGCTTGCCTTCGCGCGGGCCGACCGGCTCGCCGTCCGTGCCGATTTCGCTCTGGGGTTTGAACACGCCGGTGTAGCTGAAGTAGGTCGACAGTTGCGGAGTGATCTTGCCGATGATGGCGCCGTACGGCACGACCTTGCGGTTGATGCTGGTGTGGGCTTCGCCGAAGTTGTCGAAGAAGGCGTTGGCGTTCTTCGCGTCGCTTTCGAACCAGGTCACACGGCTGCCGCCGATGACATCGAGCCAGTCGGTGACGTTGAACTTGGCACGAGTGTAGACACCGTACTGGTCGGACTTGGACCAGTTGCCATTGACGTGCGCATAGTCGTTGCGGGGAATGTCGATGCTGCCCGGATCGAACACATTGATCGGGAAGTACTCGCCGCCGCCGTAGGTGAAGTCCCTGTCCAGGTGCTGGTACTCGGCGCCCAGAGTGAACTCGTGCCGGCGATTGGCGAACTCGAACGGCGTGGTGACGAAACTGTCGACGCCGATGGTCTTGATGTGGGTGTAGTAGTCGTACGCCACGGCCCAGCTGTCACCGGTGGCCGGGTCGACCGCGCCGTCGGCCCAGGTGAAGTTACGCTGCGGGGTTTCGGCGTCGCGGTAGGTCAGGGTGGTCTTGAACTGACCGCCGTTGTCCAGTTCGTGGTCGAGTTCGGCGAAGGTTTCCCAGACTTTTTCGTCGAGGGTGTTCCACTTGGCATCGACGAAGGTCGAGCGCGGTACGTCGAGCAATCTGCCGTCGGCGTAGGCCGGCAGGCCGAAGGCCGGGGTGGAGTGGTTCTGCTGGTAGGCACCACCGACCGACAGGGTGGTGACCGGGTCGAGGTCGAATTCCAGGCGACCGTAGACCATCGGGCGTTCGTTCTGCGCGTAGTTGACGAAGGACTTGTTGTTCTCATAGGCGGTGATGAAGCGACCGCGCACGGTGCCCTGGTCGTTTAACGGGCCGGTGACGTCCACCGAAGAACGGTAGCGATCGTAGGAGCCGGCGGCCAGTTCGCCACCGAGGGCGAATTGGCTCAGGGCACGCTTGCGCACCACGTTGATCGTACCGCCGGGTTCACCCGCACCCTGGTACAGGCCGGACGGGCCGCGCAACACTTCGATGCGGTCGTACATCGCCAGGTCGAAACTGGTGGCCATGTCGCCCTGGCCGGTGGGTTGCGAGACGCCGTCGACCTGCACCTGATCGACGAGGAAGCCGCGCATGAAGATGTCATTGAGGCTGGAGCCGGAGTTGTAGGTCTTGACGGTCACGCCGGTGACCTGACGCAGGGCGTCCTGCAGGCTGTTCAGGTTCTGGTCGTCCATGCGCTGGCGCGTGACGACGGACACCGACTGCGGGATGTCCTTGACCTTGATGTTGCCTTTGCCGATGGTCACTTCATCGCTGGTGTAGGAGTGCGTGCCTTCAGTGGTCGGCCCCAGCGCCACGCCGGTGATGGACGTCGCACCCAGCTGCAACGCACTGGAATCACCGGCCGTTGGCACCAGCGACACGGTGTTGCCATTCAACTGAAAATTGATGCCGCTCCCCAGCAGCAAGGTTTTCAGTGCCTGTTCCGGTTCCATGTTGCCGGACACCGCCGTTGACTTGATGCCGTCGACCATGTCCTGGCTATAGAGAATCTGCAGGTTGGTCTGCTGGCCCAGTTGGCGCAATGCACTGGCCAGCGATTGAGCCGGCACATTGACGCTGACCGGGGCTGCCTCGACCTGGGATGTGCCCAGCAGCAACAGGGTCAGCAGCGCGCCCGGCACGACCGTTCGGTATTTCTTTTGCCGTTCGATGGCTAATGCCAGCGGTGCGCGGGACAGAGTAAGGCTTTGCATTGCTCGAATCGCTCCAGAATGGTGTGTGCAGTGTTTTAGTTAATGATAATTATTATTAGACGTACCACTGTGGCTAAACCGGAAAACAAACTCCAAAAAACAATGATCTGCACGCGGCAACCACCGTCAGGCGGTCGCGCGCTCGGTGACGACCCGGCCCGATTCCATGCGCACCAGTTGATCGGCCATGTCGAAATAGCGGTCGTCGTGGGAGATGACGATGATGGTCTTGCCCAGGCGTTTGAGGTCCGGCAGCAGCTCGGTGTAGAAGATGCGGCGGAAGGTCGGGTCCTGGTCGGCGGCCCATTCGTCGAACACCAGCACCGGGCGTTCTTCCAGCCAGGCATTGACCAGCGCCAGGCGCTTGCGCTGGCCGGTGGACAGCTCGGTGGTGGTGAAACTGCCGTCCCGAACGCTGACCTTGTGCGCGATCTCCAGCCGTTGCAGGTATTTGTTGGCATCTTCGGGGATGTGCTGGTCGCCCTGGACCACGTCATCGAACAGGTAGTAGTCGGCAAAAATCGTGGTGAACAATTGGCGGTAGTCGTCGCGATTGTGCGCATCGATGCCCTGGCCGTTGAGCAGGATCGAACCCTGTTGCGGCGCGTAGAGGCCCAGCAGCAACTTGATCAGGGTGGTCTTGCCGCAGCCGTTTTCGCCGACGATGAACATGATGTCGCCTTGCTCGATGGTCAGGTTCACCGGGCCCAGGCGAAACGCGTCGCTGCCCGGTACGGCGGGAAAGGCGTAGCTGACGTTGTCCAGTTGCAGGCGGTTGACCACTGTCGGCTGGATGCCTTTGTCGTTGAGCAACAGGTGCGGTTCGGGCGAGGAAAACTGGCTGGACAGTTCGGCGATGCGGCGAAAGGCAATGCGCGCGCGACTGACGATCGGCAAGGTGCTGACCAGATGCTCGATCGGGCCTTTCATGTACAGCAGCACCAGCACGAAACCGCTCATCACTGCCTTGTCGGCACTGGGCCAGAACGATTGCAGGGTCAGTGCCAGGCCGATGACCACGAAGAACAGCATCGAGCCCAGCGTCTTGGCGATCACGAAGGTGTTGATCGAACGCACCTGGGTTTTACAGATGAAATCGGCGGTGCCCTGAATGCCCGATTCGAACATGCGTTGGCGACGCGGGCGGTGGATGCGCAATTCCTTGGCGCCGCCGGCAATGGCGTTGTAGTGCTTTTGCAAATCGTCCTCGGCGTCGCGGGCAGCCATGAAACCCTGGATGCCCTTGCCCTGGGCGTAGAACTGAATGCCGGTGCCGATGGCAATCGCCAGCACCATCATCAGGAACATCGGCCACGACAACATCGCCAGGTAACCCATGCAGCCGAGGGTCACGGTCAGGGAAATCGCCAGCGGCGCGAAAGCGAAAGCGAAGTCGCTGATGGTGTCGACGTCGTGGGTCAGCACCGGGATCAAGCGGTGGCTGCGATAGCGCTCGATCTGCTCGATGGGCGCCGAAAGCACTTTCTCCCCCAGCGTTTTGCGCAGCCTGGCAATGATGTGCTGGCCGACGTAGTTGGTGCCGATGTCCGAGCAGATCGAACTGCCCAGGGCCAGCAGGCACAGGCCGCCGAACAGCGCGACCACGCCTTGGGTCAGGCCTTGCGGCGAATGCAGCACGTTGTTGATGGTGGCCAGCAGCACCGTCACGCTCAGGCCACCCACCATGCCCAGGAGGATCGACAGACTGACGACGAGCCGGAACGGTTTCAGGAGGCTGAACAATTCATGAATTGCACCGCGCGTTGGCTGGGTCATGAGCAGAGGGTTCCTTGGGTCTTGAGGCAGATACCCAGTAGAACGTCTGATGGAGGGCTTAATTTAAAAGGTGGACGATGCAAAACCTGTGGGAGCGACGGTGCGGCGATCCGACTTGCTCGCGATAGCGGTGGATCAGAAAACTTGATGTTGACTGACACGACGCCTTCGCGAGCAGGCTCGCTCCCACAAGGGTTGGGGAGGGATTAAAGAGTGCGCACGACACGGAAACCGATCCAGTCGCCACGGGTTTGCGGGTCGATGTCATTGCGGTTGCCCGAGCGGGAAAACACCGGCGCTTCGCCCCAGTCGTTGCCACGGATGCGCAAGGTGTCGCAGTTCGGTTCGGTCCAGGCGCTGCCGTCGGTGGGCGCGCCGACGTAGTCCGGGTGGTAGCAGTCGGCGATCCATTCGTAGACATTGCCGTGCATGTCGTACATGCCGAAGGCGTTGGGCGGGTAACTGCCGACCGGCGAGCTGTAGCTGTAGCCATCGGTGGGCCCGTAGGTGTTGGCGTGGGTGGCGATGCTGTATTCGGTGCCGGGGTCGAACGGGAAGGGGAACGCTCCCGTTGACCCGGCGCGGGCCGCGTACTCGCGCTGGGCCTCGCTGACGATGTGGTAGTGCTGGCCGGTTTTCAGCGACAGCCAGGCAACGTAGGCGCTGACTTCGGCGAAGTTCATGCACACCGCCGGCTGACGCGGGCCCTGTGGATAACGCGGCTTGCTGTTGATGCACTCGCGGCCGGGGCGGCTGTCGCCATTGGGCAGGGTGGTCCCGGTTTCCTTGAGGTACTGGTCCCATTGCGCGGCGGTGATCTGGTAACGGCTCATGGCGAATGGTTTGTCGAACGTCACCTCATGCATCGGGCCCTCATCAGGCTCGCGGCCGACTTCGCCTTCCGGGGTGCCCATGGTGAAGGTACCGGCGGGCAGTACGACCATTTCCGGGCAATGACGGCAATCCTTGAAGACCTTGCCCGGCAATGGCGCGGTGTAGGCCTGGGCGAGGCCGGGCAAGGCGCTGCCGAGCACGGCCAACAGCGTCAGGGCGCCGAGTTTTTTCAGGGTGCTTTTCATATTGGCTCTCGCTCAGTCAGACCTGGGTGGCCAGCAGTTCCATCAGGCGGTCGATGTGCGCTTCGGTATTGAGCAGCCCCGGCGACACACGAATGACCGGCCCGACATCACGGTCCACGGCGTCACACACCACGCGCTGATCCATCAGGTAATTGGCGACTGCTTCGCAGTCCCGGTGCTTGATACGGAAGAAGGTGAAACCCGCGGAATACTCCGGCGACAGCGGCGTGACCAGCTCCACCGACGGGTGTGCCTGCAAGCGTTTTTTCAGGTAGCTGTTGATGGCGTGAATGCGCGTCGCGACCTCGGCCTTGCCCAGTTCCAGGTGCAATTTGAAGGCTTCGGTCAGCGCCCAGCGGTGTTCGAACGAGTGGTAGCCGCCGTAGGTCATCACCGTAGAGAACCGTGTGGCTTCGGAGAAGGTCGGGATGGTCGGCGTCACGTCCTTGAGCTCGTCAGAGCGGGCGCAGATGATCCCGGTGCCCCGTGGGCCGAACATCCATTTGTGGGTGCCGGCGATGAAGAAGTCGCAGTGCATGTCGGGAAAATCGACGTTCTCCACGCCGAAGCCGTGGACGCCATCGATCACGTAGAGGATGCGGTCCTTGTCGGCGCGACCACGGTTTTTCTCCTCCACCAGTTTGCCGATCTCGCCGATGGGCAGCTTCACGCCGCTGCCGGAATGCACCCAGGTCATGCCCAGTACGCGGGTTTCGGGGCGGATGTTGCGCTCAATCGCGGCCAGCACTTCAGCGGTCGAGACCTTGTACGGGTCTTCGAACAATTTGATCTTGCGAACCTGGGTGCCGTCCTTCTGGGTGCGGTACTCGAACACGCTGTTGGCGGCGTAGTGCTCGTGTTCGCTGGTGAGGATTTCCTGATCCGGGCGCACGTGGATACCGGCGTAGATCATCGCCAGGCCTTCGGTGGTGCTGCCGGTCAGGGCGATCTGCGACGGGTTGGCCTTCAGGTAACGGCCGGCCCATACGCGCACCTCTTCTTCGCGGCGTTCGGTTTCGCCGCGATGCCAGTCCATGGCCAGGCCCGGGTTGCGATCGAGGTTGGCGCGGTGCATCTCGATGGCTTCACGCACCGGACGCGGGTGCGAGGTGACGAGGAAGTTGGCGAAGTGCAGGTAGTTTGGGTCCTGCGTGAACAACTGGCGCAATTGGTCCCATTTGTCCTTGGGCAACGGCGCGGGGCTGGCGGCCAGTGCCGGCAGGTTCACGGCCGAGACCAAGGGGATACCGGCTGCCAGAATGCCGGCCTGCTTGAGGAATGAACGACGGTTGGTCATGGGTTCGGTTCGCTTTGGCAAAAGGAAAAATCAGTTCTGGACCACAGGCCGGGAGGACTTCTGCACCTGGTCCCAGACCCGCAGGAAGTTGCCGCCCCAAAGCTTGGCGATGTCGGCTTCACTGTAGCCGCGGCTGATCAGTTCGGCGGTCACGTTGCGGGCCTCGCTGACGTCTTTCCAGCCGTCCACGCCGCCACCGTCATTGAAGTCGGAACTGATGCCGACGTGATCGATACCGATTTTCTTCACGGCGTAATCGATCGCATCGCCGTAGTCCTTGAGGGTGGCCTTGGGTTCTTCGTCGAGGATCGAATAGAGCTGGCTGGCGTACTCGCCGAAACGTTGCTCGGGCCAGACGGTGATCACCGGGTCGCCCGGCATCAACGCCATTTCCAGGCCTTGCAGCGGTTGCAGGTCGAAGCGCGCGCGCAGGGCGTTGAGCTTGTCCTGGGTGGCCTGGCTGAGCGGGCGGATGTAGGTCGGGAAGCCGACGATCTGCACCACGCCGCCGCTGCTCTTGATCAGTTGCATTTCCATGTCGCTGAGGTTGCGCGGGATGTCCACCAGGGCGCGCGGTGCCGAGTGGGAGGCGACCATCGGCGCGCGGCTCAGTTGCGCGACCTGCTCCAGGGCCTTGGTCGACATCTGCGATACATCGATGATCACGCCCAGGTCGTTGAGGCGCTGCACCGCTTGCTTGCCGATGTCCGACAGCCCGCCAAGGGCGTCCCGCGAATCGTTGAAAAACGGCAGCGGCCGCGACGAATCGGCCCAGGCGTTGTTGCCGACGTAGCTGAAGCCGAACATGCGCATGCCGCGCGCGGCCCACTTGTCCAGGGCATTGAGGTCATTGCCCAGCGGGTAGGCGTTGAGCATGCTGATGAACACCGCGAACTTGCCTTCGCCGTGCAGGCGGCGGAAGTCGTCGGGGGTGTAGGCAATGGCCACCTGGTTGGGGAAGTCGCGGACCATGGCGCTGATGATCTTGTAGCGGGTTTCCTGCTCATGGCGGGCCTCGTCGACGAAGCCGGCGGTAGGGCGATGGGGCGCGTTGGGGCCGTTCCAGATTTCCGGCCAGCCGAAAATCGTCAGCGCCGCCCCGGACAGGCGCCCGCGCCCGGTCTTGATCAGGTCAAACTGGCCTTCGCCGTCCTTGTCGACTTCGTTGCCGGCGGTGCCGAAGTCCATGGGCACGGTGATGTGGCTGTCGAACGAGAGGATGCGCTCCTGCAATTGCTCGGCCTGTTTCATCACCTTGATCGGGTAGCCGGGGTTGTCCCTGAACCCGTAATCCCAGGCCGCGAAGCCCACTCCCGCGCTGATCGCCAGGGCCAGCGGCAGGCCGATGAAAAGAGCCTTTTTCGAACGTGGTTTTGTCATTGCCGTCTCAGTCAGGTTCGCCGCCCCGGATCAGGTGTGGGGGCCTTTGCTATCTGGGGGGAACGAGTGGCTGGGCGAAAAAATTAGCGCGGCTAATGGCCTCATCGCGAGCAGGCTCGCTCCTACATGGGAATGCGGTCTCCTGTAGGAGTGAGCCCTGCTCGCGATGCTTTTTAAATTTATGAGGGCAACGAACGTTCTAGCTTGGATAAAGCCTGCTCCATGGCTGACACAGGTAGGGCAATGACGATTTCTCGACGATGGTTCCTCGCGGGGCTGGCGCTGACCGGTGCCGCTGGGCCGGCGGTGTATTACGGGCATCACGAATTGAACAGGCCGGACCCGACCATTACCCCGGGCGAAGCCTCGTTCGAGGTGGCGGATATTGCCGGCCAACGCTTGGCGGATACCTTGCGCGGGGTCTGGCAGATTCGTTTCGAAGGTCGTGACGCCGGTATCGAAGGTTTGCCGCTCGAAGGCCTGGAAGTGTTTCTCGACATTGGCCACAAGGGGCGTGGCGTCGTGGGTTTTCTCGACACCGGCGAGCGATTGCGCTCTGCCGAAGAGCCCCGCTACCGGGTGCTCGGCGATCTGTCCGGGGCCAACCCGAAGCAGTTGGGTTGGCGACTGCTGGGTGCCAGCGGCTGTTGCGATTACGAATTCGACATGACCCTGGACGAGGTCTGGGCCGGTTTCGGTAACGCCGGCAGCGGCAGTCTCAGTGGGCGGGTGCTGGACCTGAATCGACCAATGATGCTCACGGCGCAGGACAATCGATTCATTGCCGTCAAACGGGTATTCCCTGAAGCCCGCGAGCGCACCGGCCTGAATCCGACCTTGCTGGCCTGGCTGGTGTCGCCGCAGCACCGATTGTTCCACCAGCTCTGGCATGCCTCCCGGGACAAGTGGCACAAGCTGTCCGAAGACCAGCGCGGTGCCTTGCGCGGGCTCGGCTGGCAGCCCGGCCCGCGGGACCAGGAGCGCGATGCCCGTGGCGAGCACAAGGATCGCAATGGTTCGGGCGTGGATTTTTTCTTCATGCACCGGCACATGCTCGGCACGGCGCGCTCGATGCAGGACCTGCCGTCCTGGACGCATTTCCCGTTACCGCAACCGGAACTGGCGCGGGACCGGCTCGGCTTTGCGCGTTACTTCGACAACCACGACGGCACTGCGCTGCCGCCGACCTGGCTGGCCGAGGACGATGACGAGTACACGCAATGGGTCAGCGACATCAAGACCGGCGAGACGTACCACAGCAATTTCCAGGTTTGGGAGTCGCGCTACCGTGATCCGCGTTACCTGTCGACGCTGACCCTCGGCCAGTTCGGCTCGGAGGTCGAGCTGGGCCTGCACGACTGGCTGCACATGCGCTGGGCCTCGGTGCCGCGTGATCCGGCCAACGGTCAGCCGGTGCCATTCGCCCGGGATCCGGCGGACTTTTCCGCACGCTGGTTCGCACCGGAAAACGATTTTCTCGGCGACCCGTTTTCTTCCCATGTGAGCCCGGTGTTCTGGCATTTCCACGGATGGATCGACGATCGCCTGGAAGACTGGTTCCGCGCCCACGAGCGTTTTCATCCGGGGCAGGTCAGTCGGCTGCAGGTCAACGGCGTGCAATGGTTCGCGCCGGGACGCTGGGTCGAGATCGATGATCCGTGGATTGGCCCGAGCACCCATGGCTGCAGCACCACGCCGGGGTTGCAGGTGGGCAAGTCGGTGGAAATGGACCCGGAAACCATGAAGCTGGCGCTGCGTATTACCTTTGGCGAGGACGAGAAGATGCTGGCCGGACTGTTGCGCAAGGTGCCGCAGCGGCCGTGGTATGCGCGCAATCTGAAGGCTAAGCAGAGCCAGGCTTGATACCGAGTTATCGTTCAATCGCGAGCAGGCTCACTCCTACATAGGATCGCCAGTGAGCACAAAATTTGTGTACGACCAATATCAAATGTAGGAGCGAGCCTGCTCGCGATGGCGTCCTGACAGGCGCCACAGCTAAAGAACCTGCCACCCCCCACCCAACGCCTTGTACAGGGCAATACTCGCCTGCATCCGCGACAACCGCAGTTGCACGTTCAAATCCTGCGCCGCATACAACGTGCGCTGGGTTTCGAGCACCGTCAGCAAATCCTCGGCCCCGGCCTGATAACGGCTTTGCGCGATGTTGAACGCGGTTTGCGCCTGGCTCAGTTCTTCACTCTGCCACCCGCGTTGTTCATCCAGCCCGCGAATGCTGTTGAGGGCTTTTTCGACGTCGGCGAAGCCATTGATGATCGCGCCGCGATAAGTTTCCAGAAGTTCTTGCTGGCGCGCCGTGGCCTTGTCGCGCTGGGCGCCGAGGCGGCCGTTGTTGAACACCGGCGCGAGCAGCCCGGCGGTGAGATTGTAGAAGGGGCTGCGCAGCATATCGTCGGCCCGGTCGGCGCCGGAGCCGAGTTCGGTGGTGAGGGTCACGGTCGGTAGCATCGCGGCCCGGGCGACGGTGACGTCGGCCTGGGCGGCAGCCAGTTGCGCCTCGGCCCGGGCAATGTCCGGGCGGCGGCTGAGCAACTGGCTGGGCACTCCGGCGTCGATCGCAGGCCAGGTCAGTTGATCGAAGCGTTCCTGGCCCAACGACAGCGCCTGAAGCGGACGGCCGAGCAGGGCGGCGAGGCTGATTCGCGCATCCTCGGCCTGTTGCTGCACCAGCGGCAGCTGGCGTTGCTGCGCCGCCACCAGGCTTTTTTGCTGCGCCAGTTCAAGGGCCGTGGCCGAGCCCGAATCGAAACGGGTCTGCACCAGTTTCAACACGCTCTGGGCATTGGCCAGATTCAATTCGGCGATGCGGCTCTGCTCCTGCAACGACAAGGCTTGCGCGTAGCCGTTGGCCACGCCGCTGAGCAAGGTCAGCTCCACGGTGGCCTGATCGAACTCGCTGGCTTTCAGACTGAATTGCGCACTGTCGCGGCCAGCCCGTTGGCCACCCCAGAAATCGATTTCGTAGCTGGCAGTCAGGTTCGCCGTGAAATAGTCGACGGCGTCGTTATCGCTGTCGGCGTCGAGCTGACTGTAGCCGCTGCCGCGCAGCAATTTCTGGCGATTGGCATTGGCCGCGGCCTTGACCTCGGGCAATTGCGAGCCGCCGGCAATCACCGTATCGGCCTGGGCCTGGCGTACTCTGGCGATGGCCGCGGCCAGGTCGTAACTGCCGAGCCGCGCCTGTTCGATCAGGCGACCCAGTTGCGGGCTGCCGAAGCGGTTCCACCATTGCTGGTTGTCATAAGTGATGCCGGCGGTGTGCGGCGATTGCCAGGCGGCGGGCGGCTGGATGCCGCTGTCGGGGCGCTGTGTCGGGCTGCCGCAGGCGCTGAGCAACAGGCATAGGGTCAACACACTGAGTGGCGGCTTCATCAATCGATCATTCACTGGTAAGGGCTGTGACCGGGTCGAGTCGGGCAGCCTTGCGGGCCGGCATGTAGCCGAAAACGACACCGGTGACCAGGGCGCAGCCGAAGGCACCCAGCACCGCTATCAGGGAAAAGGCGACAGCGACTTCGCTGAAAATCAGCACGCCGCCGACGATCAGCGCCAGGGCGATCCCGGTGAGGCCGCCCACCACCGAGAGCATCACCGCTTCGGTGAGGAACTGGCGCAGGATGTCGCGCTGGCGGGCACCGGTGGCCATGCGGATGCCGATCTCGCGAGTGCGTTCGCGCACGGTCATGAGCATGATGTTCATCACGCCGATCCCGCCCACCAGCAGCGAAATCGCCGCAATCGAGCCGAGCATCAGCGACAGGGTGTTTTGCGTGCGCGCCTCGGCCTGGATCATCGCCGCGTTGTTGGTCAGCTCGAAATCGTGCTTGCCGTCGTGCAGGTGCAGCATCAGTTGCTCGATGGCTTTTTCGGTTTCCTTGACCTTGCGCGCGTCGGCGGCGGCGATGGCGATGTACTCGGGATTGTGGCTGCCGAACAGGCGCACGCTCGCGGCGGAGTAGGGGATGGCGATGCGGTCGTCGCTGTCGGAATCGCCGGAGCTGGCGCCTTTTTCCGCGAGCACGCCGACCACCTGGAAGGGGACGTTTTCGATCAGGATGTACTGGCCGATCGGGTTGGCCACGTCCTTGAGCAGCTTGGTCCGCACCTTGTGCCCGATCACTGCGACCGCCGCGGCGTTCTGCTCATCGGCGTGGGTGAAGTAGCTGCCTTCGACCACCGGCCAGTTGAAAATCGCCGGGAAGTTGGTGTCGTTGCCGCCGACGTAGCTCATGTGATCGAGGTTGCCAAAGCGCACCCCGGCCTCCTGGCCGTTGACCGGCATGATCCGCATCACTTGGGGCAAACTGGCAATCGCCGCGACCTCATCGAGGGTGACGATGCCCATGGGCGTGCGCGGGTTGGGCGCCGAGCCGCTGAGGTAGATGATGTTGGAACCGAACGCGCCCATCTGCGCCATCACCTGGCGCTTGCTGCCTTCGCCGACGGCGAGCATCACCACCACCGAGGCGACGCCGATGATGATCCCGAGCAGGGTCAGCGCGGTGCGGAACTTGTTGATCCACATCACCCGCCACGCCGCGTGTACGGCATCGACCAATTCGCCTTTCCAGGCGCCGGTGGCTTCGGCGCCTTCGCTCAGGCGCTTGCGCAAATCGACGGCTTGCAGGGCACCGGGGTTGGCCGAGTTCTGCGCGGCGGGATTGCCCCGGGCGCTGTCGCTGATGATCAGGCCGTCGCGGATCTCGATGACGCGTTTGGCCCGGGCCGCCACTTCGCGGTCGTGGGTGATAAGGATTACCACGTGGCCCTGGCTCGCCAATTCGTCGAGCAGGGCCATGACCTCGGCGCCGCTGTGGCTGTCGAGGGCGCCGGTGGGTTCGTCGGCCAGGATGATGTGGCCGCCGTTCATCAGTGCGCGGGCAATCGACACCCGCTGCTGCTGCCCGCCGGAGAGTTGATGGGGGCGGTTGCCGGTGCGCGAGGCCAGACCGAGACGCTCGAGCAGGGCGGCGGCGCGGGCGTGGCGTTCGACGGCCGGGGTGCCGGCATAGATGGCCGGCATTTCGACGTTTTCCTGGGCCGAACCGGATGGAATCAGGTGGTAGCCCTGGAACACAAAGCCAAAGGCTTCACGCCGCAGCCAGGCCAGTTCGTCGCTGTCCAGGGTGGCGACATTTTCCCCGGCGAAGCGGTATTCGCCCGAAGTCGGGCGGTCGAGGCAGCCGAGGATGTTCATCAGCGTCGACTTGCCGGAGCCGGAAGCGCCGACAATCGCCACGAACTCGCCGGCATGGATCGACAGGTCGATGCCACGCAGCACGTGGACTTCAGGCGCGTCGCCACCGCCGTAGGCTTTGCGGATGTGCGAAAGGTCGATCAGGGGCGTGTGCATTCAGCCGCCACTCCCGTCGACCGGGCCGATCAACAGGTGATCGCCTTCTTGCAGGCCTTCGAGGATCTGTACCCGCAGGCGGTCGCTGATGCCGGTCCGCACGTTGCGTTGTTCGATGCTGCCATTGCTGGCGACCACTTGCGCGGTCTGCAGGTCTGCCTGCGCGCCGGCGTGCAGGGCGGCGACGGGCGCAGTGAGTACGTTCTGCGCCTGATTGGCGACGAAAAATACCTGGGTGGTCATTTCCGCCATCAGCGCGTTGTCGGCGTTGTCGACGTCCAGCAGCACGGTGTACAGCACCACGCGGGCACTCCCGCTTTTGCTGGTGCTGGCGGGGCTGCCGCCGCCCTGGCTGGTCTGGTCCAGCGGCTTGGGCGGTACGGGGAGGATTTGCCGCACGGTGCTGGTCCAGCGCCGGGTGCCGCCACTCAGGGTGGTGAACCAGGCGTGCATGCCGGGTTTGACGTGGCCGATGTCGGCCTCCGAGACCTCGGCCCACACGGTCATCGGCGACAGCTTGGCGATGCGCAGGATCAGCGGAGTCTGCTGCTGGGCGTTGAGGGTCTGGCCGACCCGGGCATCCAGCGCCACCACGGTGCCGGCCATCGGTGCATAAATCCGCGTGTAACCGAGCTCCGCCTGATCGCTGCGCAGGCTGGCTTCGGCCTGGCGGATCTGCGCCTGGAACATGTCGACCCGTGCCTGGGTGGCGCGCAGTTCGGCCTGGGCGGTCTGCACGTCTTCTTCACGGGTGGCGCCACCGGCGGCGAGGTTCTGTTGGCGCTGGTATTTCTGCCGGGCCAGGTCGTGCTGCGCCCGCTGTTCCTGCAGCTGTGCCTTGAGGTTTTCGATGGAAAAGCGCCCGGCGTCGAGTTTGGCCTGTTGCGTGGACGGGTCGATTTCCACCAGCAGCTGGCCTTCCTTGACCAGGTCGCCGACTTCCACGTGGATCTTGTGGATCTGCCCGGAGGCCTGGGCGCCGACGTCGACATAGCGCCGCGGTTGCAGGGTGCCCAATGCCGTGACGCTGCTTTCAATGTCGGCGCGGCTGACCTGGACGGTGACGAGCCCGTCGCGTCCCGGCGCAATGAACTGCCAGGCGGCGACGGCCACCACGGGGATCAGACAAAGTGCTGCAAGCAGGGCGCGTCGGGTCTGTCGGGGACGTTTCATGCAGGGTTCCGGCCTGGGAAAATCGGCCCGTCGTTCAGCGACGGGGAGACCGGGACGCAGACGGGGAGCTGTCCTGTAAACGATGGACCGGGCACAGAATTTAGGCGACGACACAAACCACTACTGTAGGAGCGAGCTTGCTCGCGATGGTCGTGAACGATGATGCGTACTTTCTGATTTAACGCGTCGTCCTTGCGACCATCGCGAGCGAGCTCGCTCCTACAGGGGGCGAGACAAATTGCCGGGCAAGTTGAAGCAGCACTTTAAATCTATATGAGAATTACTATAAATTACGCGACTTAAATTGCCACTATCTTGCTACTGCGTAATTCAGCGGTCGCCGGAACGGCTCAAGGACAGAAACCGCACCCCCGTGCGGACGGGAGTCATGTTGGAAAACTACTATCGCGAGCTGGTGTGTTTCCTCAACGCCAGGCTGGGCAACCGTCAGGTGGCCGAAGATGTGGTGCATGACGCTTATCTGCGCGTGCTGGAACGGACCAGCGATGCGCCGATCGAGCAGCCCCGGGCATTCCTCTATCGCACCGCCCTCAACCTGGTCATCGATGACCACCGCCGCAACGCCTTGCGTCGAGCCGAACCGCTGGACGTGCTCGATAGCGAGGAACGCTACTTCACGCCGTCGCCGCACAAGGTCCTCGATCACGGTCAGCGCCTGGACATGCTTCAGCGGGCCCTGGCGGAGTTGCCACGGCTGTGCCGCGAGAGTTTCCTGCTGCGCAAGATCGAAGGCCTGTCCCATCCGCAGATTGCCGAGCAACTGGGCATTTCCCGGGCAATGGTCGAGAAGCACATTGTCAACGCCATGAAGCATTGCCGTGCGCGGATGCGACAGTGGGACGCCCAGTGATCCTGCGCGGTTAAATTTTTTTTCACGGTCCTCGTTCCTACTCAACAGACGACCTGTTGTGCGGCCCAAGGCCTGTCAGGTCACTTAGGTTCAATGCCCCGCGGTTGAGGGGAACATCCAGAGGACACTGGACATGACACAGGCAATTGCAGCGCCCCTCGTTCACGACCTGATCGGCGTCGGTTTCGGCCCGTCGAACCTGGCACTGGCCATCGCGCTGCAAGAGCGCGGGGCGAGCCAGGGCAACCTGGATGTGCTGTTTCTCGACAAGCAGGCCGACTACCGCTGGCACGGCAACACCCTGGTGACCCAGAGCGAGTTGCAGATTTCCTTCCTCAAGGATCTGGTGACCCTGCGCAATCCGACCAGCCCTTACTCGTTCGTCAACTACCTCAAGGCCCACGGACGCCTGGTGGACTTCATCAACCTGGGCACCTTCTATCCGTGCCGTATGGAGTACAACGACTACCTGCGCTGGGTCGCTGGGCAATTCACCGCGCAAAGCCGCTACGGCGAAGAAGTGCTGACCATCGAGCCGGTGCTGCACAACCATCAGGTCGAGGCGTTGCGGGTGATTTCCCGCGATGGTAGCGGGCATCAGCAGGTGCGCACCACCCGTTCGGTGGTGGTCAGCGCCGGTGGCACGCCGCGCATTCCCGAAGTGTTCAAGGCGCTCAAGGATGACGGCCGGGTGTTCCACCATTCCCAGTACCTGGCGCAGATGGCCAAACAGCCGTGCGTGGACAACCGGCCGATGAGCATTGCGATCATCGGTGGCGGGCAGAGCGCGGCGGAGGCCTTCATCGACTTGAACGACAGCTTCCCGTCGGTGCAGGTGGACATGATCCTGCGCGGCTCGGCACTCAAGCCGGCCGACGATAGCCCTTTCGTCAACGAGGTGTTCTCGCCGGAGTTCACCGACCTGGTGTTCCAGCAGCCCGACAGCGAGCGCGAGCGACTGGTGAACGAGTACCACAACACCAACTATTCAGTGGTGGACATCGATTTGATCGAGCGCATCTATGGCATCTTCTACCGGCAGAAAGTCTCGGGCATCGCTCGTCATGCGTTCCACACCCTGACCACCCTCTCAAAGGCCACCGCCAACGAGCGCGGTATCGAACTGGTGTTGCGCAACAACGCCACCGGCGAAGTCTCGGTGCGTCACTACGACGCCGTGGTGCTGGCCACCGGTTATGAGCGGCAGATGCACCGCAAGTTGCTGGCACCGCTTGAAGAGTACCTGGGTGATTTCGAGGTCGATCGCAACTACAAACTGATCACCGATGAACGCTGCAAGGCCGGCCTCTACATGCAGGGCTTCTGCCAGGCCAGCCATGGGCTGAGCGACACCTTGCTGTCGATCCTGCCGATTCGTGCCGATGAGATTGCCGGCTCGCTGTATGAGCATGGCAAGCATCGCGGGCATGGGCGGTCGGTGGTGGATTTGTTGTTGGCGACCGCCAGCTGAGTTTGCTGCGTCTGTAAGGCCGCCATCGCGAGCAGGCTCGCTCCTACAATGGACCGGTGTTCACAGGACCAATGTAGGAGTGAGCCTGCTCGCGATGAGGCCATTGAAATCACCCAAGACCCTCAATCCTGAACCCTTCCTGAAGATCCCCACGATTCCCCCCGGGCAAGCTTTTGTATCGGGTTTACTCGCCAAACATCGGGGCGTAAGCTTCGCGCGTTTTCATCCATTACGGAGACCCACAGTGGGTACTTGTTCGAGTGACAGTTGTCGGCCGGTCCCGGTAACCGGCATTTTCTCGGCAAGATAACGCGCAGTTTCCTGTGCCGTTGTCTCGCCGAAAAGCGAGCAGCGGCATCCTGATCATGGCCAGTCCGGGCCATGTCCCGACGTCCCTCTCATCGACGCTGAACAGTGCGTGGTTTCGACTCTTTGTCGTGGCCGCCGCTCTATCGACACGCCTGTCATTCGTGACCGGCGCGCCAGGCCTTGCTTTGCCGGTCGTTCCGGCGGCAGCGGCGTGGACCTGCCTGCTCGACGGTTTCCCGGCTGACCAAAGGGGCACCAGCCATGAAACTTACCCTCAAGGAACTCTTCGCAGGTTTCCTGCGTAACCGCCACATCGCCCGGCACTTCCGTCGCCTGGCGTTGCTGGAAACCTTCACCGACACTACGGTCAGCCGTGAAGTCCCGCCCACCCTGGCGCAAACCCTGGTGGCCGCTGCCGGCAGCGACACCGGTCAGTTGCTCAACACCCTGGGCAGTCACACCGACGGCTTGAGCGAACTCGAAGCCGATGCCCTGCGCGAGCAATACGGCCTCAACGAAGTCGAGCACGAACAGCCGCTGCCCTGGTGGACGCACCTTTGGCACTGCTACAAGAATCCGTTCAACCTGCTGCTGACGTTGCTGGCGGTCATCTCCTGGCTGACTGAAGACATGAAAGCCGCCATCGTGATTTTCTCCATGGTGGTGCTCTCGACCTTGCTGCGTTTCTGGCAGGAAACCAAATCCAACCAGGCCGCCGATGCCCTCAAGGCCATGGTCAGCAACACCGCCACGGTGATGCGCCGGGACCTTGAGGACCGCGGCGCGCAGCGCATCGAACTGCCGATCAGGCAACTGGTGCCGGGCGACCTGATCGTGCTGTCGGCCGGTGACATGATTCCCGCCGATTGCCGGGTGCTCAGCGCCAAGGACCTGTTCGTCAGCCAGGCGGCCATGACCGGTGAATCGATGCCGGTGGAAAAATTTCCCCGCCAGCAGGACCGCGACACGCTCAACCCGCTGGACCTGGACAACATCCTGTTCATGGGCACCAACGTGGTGTCCGGCACGGCCATGGCGGTGATCCTCACCACCGGCAACAGCACCTATTTCGGTGCCCTGGCCCAGCGCGTGGGTGCAACCGACCGGGCGCCGACTTCGTTCCAGACCGGGGTCAACAAAGTCAGCTGGTTGCTGATCCGCTTCATGTTCGTGATGGCGCCACTGGTGTTGTTCATCAACGGTTTCACCAAGGGCGACTGGACCGAAGCGCTGCTGTTCGCGCTGTCGATTGCCGTGGGCCTCACCCCGGAAATGCTGCCGATGATCGTCACCTCGACCCTGGCCAAGGGCGCGGTGTTCCTGTCGCGCAAGAAAGTCATCGTCAAACGCCTCGACGCCATCCAGAACTTCGGCGCCATGGATGTGCTGTGCACCGACAAGACCGGCACCCTGACCCAGGACAAGATCTTCCTGGCGCGCAACGTCGATGTCTGGGGCAACGACTCGGATGACGTGCTGGAAATGGCCTACCTCAACAGCTACTACCAGACCGGCCTGAAAAACCTGCTGGATGTGGCGGTGCTCGAACACGTCGAGATCCACCGTGAGCTGAAAGTCGGCACGGCGTTTCGCAAGGTCGACGAGATCCCGTTCGACTTCACCCGCCGGCGCATGTCGGTGGTGGTCGCCGAGCGCGATCAACCGCACCTGCTGATCTGCAAGGGCGCGGTGGAAGAAGTGCTGGCGGTCTGCTCGCGGGTGCGTCACGGCGAAGTCGATGAAGCCTTGACCGAAGAGTTGCTGGCGCGCATCCGTCAGGTCACGGCTACGTTCAACGCCGAAGGCCTGCGTGTGGTGGCGGTTGCTGCGCGGCCGATGACCGAAGGGCGCGACACCTACAGCCTGGCCGATGAGCAGGCACTGACGCTGATCGGCTACGTGGCGTTCCTCGATCCACCGAAAGAAAGCACGGCGCCCGCCCTCAAGGCGTTGGCAGCCCACGGCGTGGCGGTGAAAGTGCTGACCGGCGACAACGAGCTGGTGACGGCGAAGATCTGCCGCGAAGTCGGCCTGGAACAGCAAGGCCTGCTGATGGGCAACGACATCGAGCGCATGAGCGATACCGAACTGGCGAAAGCCGTGGAGACCACCAACGTCTTCGCCAGGCTGACCCCGTCGCACAAGGAACGCATCGTCCGTCTGCTCAAGGGCAACGGCCATGTGGTCGGTTTCATGGGTGACGGCATCAACGATGCCCCGGCCCTGCGCACCGCCGACATCGGTATTTCGGTGGACAGCGCCGTGGACATCGCCAAGGAAGCGGCCGACATCATCCTGCTGGAAAAGAGCCTGATGGTGCTGGAGGAGGGCGTGCTGGAAGGCCGCCGGACCTTCGCCAATATGCTCAAGTACATCAAGATGACCGCCAGTTCGAACTTCGGCAACGTGTTCTCGGTGCTGGTGGCCAGTGCGTTCATCCCGTTCCTGCCGATGCTGCCGATGCACCTGCTGGTGCAGAACCTGCTCTATGACATTTCGCAGATCGCCATTCCGTTCGATAACGTCGATGACGAAATGCTCAAGCAACCACAGCGCTGGCAACCGGCGGATGTCGGGCGCTTCATGTTGTTTTTCGGGCCCATCAGTTCGATCTTCGACATCAGCACGTTCGCCTTGATGTGGTACGTGTTCGATGCCAACACCCCGGATCACCAGACCCTGTTCCAGTCCGGCTGGTTCGTGGTCGGGCTGCTGACCCAGACCCTGATCGTGCACATGATCCGCACGCCGAAGATCCCGTTCCTGCAAAGCCGCGCGGCCATGCCCTTGCTGGTGATGACCGGCCTGATCATGGCCGTGGGGATTTTCCTGCCGATGGGACCGCTGGCGCATTACTTCAAATTGCAGGCGTTGCCCTCGCTGTACTTCGTGTTCCTGCCGGTGATCCTGCTGGCGTACATGGCGCTGACCCAGGCGGTGAAGGGGTTCTACATTCGCCGGTTTGGCATGTAGGAGCGAGCTTGCTCGCGATGGTCGTTAACGATAACGCGTGTTGACTGGCTAAACGCGGCGCTCTTGAGTCCATCGTCGGAACGCCGCCCGGAGCAAGCTCGCTCCTACAGGAGGGCGTGTGTTTTTCAAGGATTTTCATATGCAAGCCATCAACAACCTCAACCTGACCTCCCTGCTCGACACCCTGGTCAGCCTCAGCGCGGCCTTCATCCTCGGTGGCCTGATCGGTTTCGAGCGCCAGTACCGGCAGCGCACCGCCGGCCTGCGCACCAACGTGCTGGTGGCGGTGGGCGCGGCGATTTTCGTCGACATGGCCAACCGTCTCGCCGGTGCCGAAGGCGCCGTGCGGGTCGTAGCCTACGTGGTTTCCGGCATCGGCTTTCTCGGCGCCGGGGTGATCATGCGCGAAGAGGGCAATGTGCGCGGCCTCAATACCGCCGCCACGCTCTGGACCTCGGCGGCAGTCGGTGCCTGCGCCGGTGCCGACCTGCTGGCCGAAGCCTTGCTTGGCACCTTGTTCGTGCTCGCGGCCAACACCTTGCTGCGGCCGATCGTCAACAACATCAACCGTCAGCCGCTGGATGTGATTTCGGCGGAGGTCACCAACATCGTCTATGTCATTGCCCGGCGTACGCAGCAGAAAACCGTGCTGGCCTTGCTCGAGGCCGAGCTGGAACGCAGCAACTATCCGGCCAGCGATGTCGATGTGCATGCCTTCGGCACGGATGAAATTGAAATCGAAGCCACCCTGGCGACCACCTCGGTCGATGGTGATGAACTGGATGCGCTGGTGGCACGGATTTCGACGTCGAGCCAGGTGGTGCAGGCGTTCTGGAGTCCGAGTACCAGGGAGTAACGGCCAAGGTTTCCCGGGCAAGAGTCAGATTAACCGGCATTTATTTAGGAATATTCCTACATAAACCCAGGAAGGTCTTCCGTAGTCTTTGCGACCTCTTGAAACCGACATCCTTTTGGAGGTCACCTTGCCGAACAAATCCTTGCGCATCCTGATCGCCGATGCGCAGCACTTCAACCGCCTGCGGATCGAGCGACTGTTCAACCAGCTCGGCTATTTTCGGGTGGCTCCGGTGCAGAGCCTCGACGAGCTCCTTGCACTGGTGGAGTACGGTTGCGAGCCTCTGGACCTGGTGCTGGTCAATGGGGCGATGGCCATTGGAGCGCTGGACCTGTTCAGTTTCCTTGACGACAACCCGCAGGTTCATCACGGGTTTATCTTCAATGAACGGCAGGCGCCGTTGTCGCCAGTCGCGGGTAAAGTCCGATTGAGCCAGGCCGCTCTGCCGGACCTGGCGTCCATTACGCAGCTGATGAGCGCTGTCGATCGTCGGCTACCGCTCGTCGGAACTGTCATTTCTGTCAGGTAGTACTTTCCAGCCTTCCATGCAAGAGTCTATGCGCAGCGTTGTGCCCAATCGCTGCGGTGCCTGGAGGGCATTTTTTGCCCGATCGTGTTGTTTTGCACGGGAGTTGTCATGAAGTCAGCACTGATTGTGGAAGATCATCCGGTGGTTCGCTCCATGATCAAACTCGTACTCAAGGGCGAAGGATTCAAGCAGATTTACGAGGCCTCCCGTGGCGATGAGGTCCTGGCATTGATCCGCGAGCATCAACCGGATGTCGTGCTGCTTGATCTGGGCCTCCCGGGTGTGGCGGGGCTTGAGGTGATGGACCGTATCAAGGCCGAAAACACCCGATGCCGCGTGGTGGTGTTCACCTCGCTGGAGGCCCAGTTCTATCAGGACCGCTGCATGCGGGCCGGGGCTGTTGCCTATGTTTCCAAGAGCAAGGACCTGGATGATTTGAAGGCGGCGGTGAATTGCGTGATGGCCGGCTATACCTATTTCGCCCAGCTCCCCTCGAGTTCCGTGTCGATGGGGGAGTTGCAACACAGTGAAAAGCAGTTGATCGACAAGCTCTCCAATCGTGAGTTGACCATTCTGCAGTACCTGGCCCGGGGTTCGAAAAACCTGGAAATCGCCGAGATCATGCACCTGAGCTACAAGACCGTCAGTACCTACAAGACCCGCCTCACCCTCAAGCTCAACGTGAGCTCGTCGGTGCACTTGAGGGATTTCGCCCTGCGCAATCAATTGATCTGAATGAACGCTCTCCGACGACTGGCAGGTTGGGTGCTGATTGGCCTTCTTCTCTGGGCATCGACGGTCTGTGCACAACAGTCGTTGACCCTGTTGGGACGTTCGAGTGCCGAAGGCCTGAGCGTCAGGTGGTCGGAAACCGAGTTGCGCTGGTTGCAGCAAAAGGGTCGATTGGTGCTGGCGGTCTCGGCTCCCGACTATCCCCCCTTCGAGTTCAACACGGCAGGCAAGGTGTTCGAAGGCGTGACAGCCGATTACGCCGGGTTGCTCGAACAATTGTTGAACGTCGTCATCGAGGTTCAACGTTATCCGTCGCGGGCCGACGCGGTGCAGGCCATCAAGGACGGTCAGGCCGACCTGCTGGGAACGGCCAACCGATTCGAAGCCGAAGATCCGCAGCTACAGATGTCCAGCGCCTACGCGGTGGATCAACCGGTGCTGGTCACCCGCACCGATTTCCCTCCGGTGCTCGACCCGACACTGGCCGGCAAGCGACTGGTGATGCTGTATCACTACTTGCCCGAATACAGCGTGCAACAGTTCTATTCCAAAGCGCAGGTCCAGCTGTTTCCCTCGACACTGGCGGCGATAGGCGCTGTGGCGTTCGGCCAGGCCGATGTCTATCTCGGTGATGCGATCAATGCCCATTATCTGATCAGCAGGAATTACCTGAACAACGTGCACCTGACGGACTTCTCGCCCATGGAGTCCGGGCGTTTTGCCTTTGCGATGGCCCGCGACAACGTTTCGCTATTGCGCATCGTCAACAAGGCGCTGGCGGTCATCACTACCAATAAACAAATGAACATCCTGCGTCGTTGGGGGGCCAACGGGGTGTCTATCCCGGGCACTCAGTCTTTGCAATTGAGCGTGGCCGAACAGCACTGGCTCGAACGGCACCCGCGCGTGAAAGTCGCGATCAACGAAAATATCCCGCCGATTTCATTTGTCGACAGCGAAGGCCAGTTTCGTGGTATCGGCGTCGATGTGCTGGCGAAAATCACTTTGCGCACCGGGTTGCAATTTGACATCCAGGGCATGAAGTCGGTGGCCGAGATGATGGCCGGTATCAGGAGCGGGCAGATCGATGTGCTGGCCGGTATCGGCCTCAGTTCCCAGCGTGAAGATGAATTGCGGTTCACCCGGTCATTTCTGAGCAGCCCGTCGGTACTGGTGACCCGCGTGGACACGGACGGCCTCAGGACGCTGGATGACATGGCGGGAAGAACCCTGGCGCTGACCCAGGGCAACATTGCCGCCGAGTACCTTCGCAAGCATTACCCGCTGATCCAGCTGGCGGATGCGCCACTGTCTACGGATGCCATGGAGATGGTCGCCCAGGGCAAGGCCCATGGCGGCATCAACTCGTTGATCAGCGCCCGTTACCTGATTTCCCGGCAGTATCGCGATCGCCTGCAAGTGACCAGCACCGTGGGCACCGACCCCGCCCGAAGCACCCTGGCAACCAGTCGCGAGGCCACCGAACTGCATTCGATTCTGGACAAGGCATTACTGAGTATTCCCCCCGAAGAAATTGACGAGCTGACTCAACCCTGGCGCTATGACTCGATGGTCGAGCAGAGTTACTGGCTGCGACACCGGCAAGCGATCGTGCAGGCGTTTGCGGTGGCGGGTGTCTTGCTGTTGCTGGCGTTGGCAGGGATCGTCTGGCAGCGGCGGCAGATTCGCCAGCGTCAGCAATTGCTCGGGCAATTGCAGGAAGCCAAGGACGCGGCGGACGACGCCAACCGGGCCAAGACCACGTTCCTTGCCACCATGAGCCATGAAATCCGCACGCCGATGAACGCCTTGATCGGCATGCTCGAACTGGCGCTGAAACGCGCCGATGAAGGGGAGACCGACCGCGCCGCCATCGAGGTGGCGTCCAACGCCGGGCAGCAGTTGCTGGAGTTGATCGGCGACATTCTGGACGTCGCGCGGATCGAGTCCGGGCATTTGTCGCTGGCGCCGGAGCGGGTCAATCTGCACGCGCTGGTGACGTCGGTCTGCCGGGTTTTCGAAGGGCTGGCGATGCAAAAGAATCTGCAGTGGCGGGTCGACCTCGACGCGCGCAGTGACTGTGACGTGATGCTCGATCCCACGCGTTTCAAACAGGTGCTGTCCAATCTGCTGAGCAATGCGATCAAGTTCACCCGGGAAGGTGAGGTGAGCCTGATACTGCGGGTGCTGCCTCAAGGCCCGGCGCATCTGTCTGCCTGTCTGAGTATCGAGGACAGTGGCATCGGCATCAGCGCTTCCGACCAGCAACGCCTGTTCAGCCCGTTCGTGCAGGCGGGTAACACTCAGCAGACTGCCCGGCAGGGTTCCGGCCTGGGCCTGGTGATCAGTCGTACCCTGTGCGAAACGATGGGCGGCCAGTTGCAGCTCGACAGTGAGCCCGGGCGCGGCACGCGGGTGGACATCAGCCTGGTACTGCCCGTCCTGCAAACGTTGCCCGCCGAGGGGGTGTCCCGGGATCCGGCGCAACTCACGACCCGGGCGTTGTCGATTCTGGTGGTCGACGATTATCCGGCCAATCGCCTGTTGCTCTCGCGGCAGCTGAGCTATCTGGGTCACAGTGTGGTGCTGGCGGAGGATGGGGCGCAGGGGCTTGAACAGTGGCGTGGGCGCGGGCACGGTTTCGATCTGGTCATCACCGACTGCAACATGCCGGTGCTCAGCGGTTACGAGCTGGCCGGCGCGATACGTGAGCAAGAGCGGGTGCAGGGGCTGTCGCCGACGCTGATTCTGGGCTTTACCGCCAATGCGCAGGCCGAGGAGAAGGACCGGTGCAAGGCGGCGGGGATGGACGATTGCCTGTTCAAACCCATTCGCCTGGTGGACTTGCAGGCGTGGCTGGCCCGGAGGTTTTCCAGTGCACCCCAAGCGGCGATCGTCGCCCCTGGCTTCGCCGAGTTCGACTTGAGCGGGCTGGAACGCTATGCGGATTCGGATCGTGAGCTAATCGATCAACTGATGCACGATCTGGCGCTGACCAACCGCGAGGACCGTGTGCATTTGCTGGCCTTGCACGCCAACGGCAATCGCCCGGGCTTGCAGACGCTGGCACACCGGATCAAGGGCGGGGCGCTGATGGTGCGAGCGCTTGCCCTGGTCGAGTGTTGCGAACAACTGGAGCGGGCATGCAATGACGGCCGCGCGGCACTGATCGACGATGCCGTCGACCAGTTGCAGCAAGCCATGGCCCGCCTGGACCAGAGTATCGAGCAGGATTGAGGCTCAAACCCAGTGCGGCGCGATGCCCTTGGGGCTGGTCAGCCGGTGGCCGAGCGCCAGGGCGGTGCTTACCGAATCGATGACCACCTGGCCTTGCAGGCGAAACGTACCCAGGCCGAAGGCGGGTTGAGGGCTTTTCCTCAACCATAGAATCTCCCACATTGGATCTATATGCGCCACAAATCCCCTGTGGGAGCGAGCCTGCTCGCGATAGCCATCACTCGGTCTAAACCCTTGCCCCGACCCTAGGCAATATCACTGCGGCTGAACTCTTCCCCGAGAAAGTCGATCAACGTGCGCACCGATGGCAGCAAGCCCCGACGCGAAGGGAAAATTGCATGAATCACGCCGCTCTTCGGCGCCCAGCCTGGCACCAGCTCCACCAGTTGCCCGGCCGCGATTTCATCGCGTACCACCACACTGGGCAGGTGCACGATGCCGATTCCGGCGACCGCCGCATGGCGCAACGCCAACAGGTCATCGGTGACCATCCGCGGTGCATGCCGGATCATCGCGGTGCTGCCGTCGGCCCCGAACAGTTCCCACTGATATTCGCGCTGCGCCGCGCCCCAGTGCAGGCTCGGCAAGCCGCTGAGGTCGGCCGGGGAGGCCGGTGTCGACAGGCGCGATAAATAGGCCGGGCTGCCGACCACGCTCTGGGTGCTGTTGCCCAGCACCTTCATCACCATGTCGGTGTTTTCCAGTGGTGGAAAGCGTACCCGCAGCGCAATGTCGAAGCCTTCGTGAATCAGGTCGACCCGGCGGTTGGTGCTCTCGATGAACAACTCCACCAACGGGTACTTGAGC
The DNA here is from genome assembly GCF_003050925.1 of Pseudomonas sp. GV085. Lineage (GTDB taxonomy): Bacteria > Pseudomonadota > Gammaproteobacteria > Pseudomonadales > Pseudomonadaceae > Aquipseudomonas. The sequence goes on from NZ_QAOV01000017.1 coordinate 105,118, forward strand.
ATGTAGCGGGTCAGCATCGGCCCGACCCAGGAATTGAGCAGCGCCGTCGGGCAACTGACACGCACCAGGCCCTGGGGCTCGGAGCGGTTGCGCTCGATCAGTTCGGCGGCGCTTTCCGCCTCCACGCGCATGGCCAGGCAGCGCTGGTAGTAGGCCTGGCCGATTTCCGTCAACGAGCAATGCCGGCTGGTGCGGTGCAGCAGGCGCACGCCGAGGCGCTCTTCGAGTTCGGCAATGCGTCGGCTGAGCTTGGACTTGGGCATGTCCAGCGCCCGGCCCGCTGCGGCGAAACCGTGATGCTCCACTACCTGGGTGAAGTAGTAGAGGGTGTTGAGGTCTTCCACCATCGTTCTCCAAATAGAACGCTAAAGCTGATTTTTGCAGTCTAGCGCAGCAAAGGTCACGGTTTTAAGCTCTGTCCATGGCTTCACCCACCTCATCAGGAGACACCATGAAAAACATCATCGGTATCTACACCAGTCCACGGACCCATTGGGTTGGCGACGGTTTTCCGGTTCGCACACTGTTTTCCTACGACAACCTGGGCAAACACATCAGCCCGTTCCTGTTGCTGGATCATGCCGGCCCTGCGGAATTCACTCCAACCAGCGAGCGACGTGGCGTTGGTCAGCATCCGCATCGTGGCTTCGAAACCGTGACTATCGTTTACGAGGGCGAACTGGAGCACCGGGACTCCACCGGCAGTGGCGGCAAGATCGGCCCTGGCGATGTGCAATGGATGACCGCAGCCTCGGGGATCCTGCATGAAGAGTTTCACTCCGAAGGTTTCGCCAAAAGCGGTGGCACCCTGGAGATGGTGCAGCTGTGGGTCAACCTGCCGGCGAGGGACAAGATGGCCGACCCCGGTTACCAGACGATCCTCGACGGCGACATCCCGAGCATCGCCTTGCAGGACAACGCCGGCAGCCTGCGCCTGATCGCCGGTGAGTTCGACGGTCACCAAGGCCCGGCGCGCACCTTTACCCCGATCGACGTGTGGGACATTCGTTTGAATGCCGGCAAATTGCTCACCCTCGATCTGCATGAAGGGCGCAACACCGCACTGGTGGTTTTGCGTGGCACGGTGCAGGTCAACGGCCTGGAATCTGTGCGCCAGGGGCAACTGGCCCTGTTCGACCGCAAGGGCGACCAGATGAGTCTCCAAGCCAGCGAAGATGCGGTGGTGCTGTTGCTCAGCGGCGAACCGATCGATGAGCCGATCGTCGGCCACGGGCCGTTCGTGATGAACACCGAGCAGGAAATCCACCAGGCCTTCGCCGACTTCCAGTCCGGTCGCTTCGGCCGGATGCACGCTTAATTCGCAGCGCTTTTACACCCGACTCTACACAGGATGAGTAGGCCGGTTTTCAGGCCAGGGATGGCTGTTGCCCAAAAGAAAGAGGAAACGCACATGAACACTGTCTACGCGGCCAACTTCAACGGCCAGAAACCGACCATCGACCCCAATGACAGCGCGATGCTGTTGATCGATCACCAGAGCGGACTGTTCCAGATCGTCAAGGACATGGACGTGCCTCAACTGCGCGCCAACGCCATTGCCCTGGCCAAGGCCGCGACCTTGCTGAAGATGCCTGTGATCACCACCGCTTCCGTTCCCCAGGGGCCGAACGGGCCGTTGATCCCGGAAATCCACGAAGCCGCGCCCCATGCGCAGTACGTGGCGCGCAAAGGTGAAATCAACGCCTGGGACAATCCGGAGTTTCATGCGGCGGTCAAAGCCACCGGCAAGAAAACCCTGGTGATCGCCGGCACCCTGACCAGCGTGTGCCTGGCGTTCCCGTCCATCGCCGCCGTGCATGAAGGCTACAAGGTGTTTGCCGTGGTCGACGCCTCGGGCAACCACTCGAAACTGGCCACCGAGCTGACCGTTGCCCGTCTGGCCCAGGCCGGGGTGGTGCCGATCGACATCATGGCGACGCTATCCGAGCTGCAAGGCTCGTGGAACCGTCCGGATGCCGAACAGTGGGCCGCTGTCTACGCCCAGGCCATGCCCCATTATCAGTTGCTGATCGAGAGTTACCTCAAGGCCCGGCAAGTGGCGAATGAACACGAGGCGCTGGACTCCCAGCGCTGACCGGTTGCCCCTGTGGGGGCGTGCCTGCTCGCGATGACGGTAGAACAGACACTGATGTAGTGACTGTCAGGCCGCCATCGCGAGCAGGCTCGCTCCTACAATTGTTTTTGTGGTGATTGCAGAATCCAGCCAAATCAATTGCTCCTACACTATGGCCAATCTGTGCGATCTTCGCGTTATTAGCCTTGGCTGGAGTTGCTTGATGCTGTCTTTCCTCACCGAACACCCATTGATCTGCGCCATGGCGCTGATCCTGATTGACCTCGGGTTGTGGCGTTTAATCGGTGACAACCGCAACCCTTGGAAGCTTCTGTTGCGGGTCACGATTTTCGCGCTATACAGCCTTCTGCTGTTCAACGAAGGCCTGAACCCGATGGAGCCGCCGCCCTGGGCCGACAATGTACCGTTGCACCTGGCCGCCACCGGATTGCAGATCGGCTGGTGGTTGTTCGGCGCGCGGATGCTGACGGTGCTGATCGGCGCGGTGATGATGCAACGGGTCGGGCATACCGGGCGATTGCTTCAGGATCTGCTCGGTGCGGTGATTTTCCTGATCGCGATCATTGCCGCCCTGGCCTATGTACTCGATCTGCCGGTCAAGGGCGTGCTGGCGACGTCCGGTGCGTTGGCGATCATTGTCGGCCTGGCCTTGCAAAGTACCCTCAGTGACGTGTTTTCCGGGATCGTCCTGAACACCACCAAACCCTACCAACTGGATGACTACATCTCCATAGACGGCATGGAAGGCCGGGTCACCGACATCGACTGGCGTGCCACGCGCCTGCAGACCTCCCAGGGTTGCATGGCGGTCATACCCAACTCCCTGGCCGCCAAGGCCAAGATCATCAATTTCAGTCGGCCCAGCGACATGTTCGGCATTTCCGTCTCGCTGGAAGTGAGCCCCCACGCGCGACCGAACACGGTGATCGAAGCCCTGGAGCGGGCCATGCAGGGCTGCCGCTTTCTGCTGGAGACACCGTCGCCGAATGTCGGCATGAAATGCGCCAGCAACACCGGAGTGGTCTATGAAATCAACGGGTTTGTCGCGTCGATGGACGAGAAGCGTTCGGTGCGCAATCAACTGTTCGACCTGGCCTACCGGCACTTGCAGGCGTCCGGCGTCAACCTGCTGTCGAGCGTGGAACCCAATCCGCCGGGCAACCTGTCGCGGCCCCGGGCGTTGCTCGACAGCTCGCCGATTTTCTCCACCTTGCGCCAGGAAGAGAAAGACACCTTCAGCCAGAACATGATGTTGCAATCGTTCCGCGCCGGGGAAACGATCCTGGAGGCGGGGGAGGTCAGCGATCACCTGTTCATCATCGAGTCCGGGGTGGTCACGGTGACGCTGACCCGGCACGGCGCGCCTTTCGAGTCCGGGCGCATGGGGCCGGGGGAAGTGATCGGCGAGGCCGGTATTCTGGCCGACAGTTCGGTGCCGGCGCGGTTCACCGCCAAGACCTTCTGTGCCCTGTACCGCATCGAAAAGGCATACCTCAAGCCGTGCCTGGATGCCCGCCACGACATCAACGATGCGATGCAGACCTTGCTCGATTACCGGCTGCTCAAAGCGAAAACCCTGACTCAGGACCTGCCGGTGACAGTGGAGAAGAAGGGCTTTCTGCGGTGGTTGCGCAATCGGGTTTGAATGGCCGCTACGCGGATCGTCGGATCGCCGCCCGGAGTCGGCTTGGCCCCACATTTGAGCGCATTTCCCTGTGGGAGCAAGCTTGCTCGCGATGACGGCAGTGAACTCACCAAAAGTGAAGAGCGAAACCCATCACACCCGCGCCAATGGCCTACTCGACTTCTGGAAAATTGGCTATTTGTGTAACCAAGCCGCGGGACTAACGTAGCGACACACCCACTTGCCCTGGAGCACGCCATGCAACCCCGTATCGATTTCTACACCGCGTCCCCTGACGCCCTCAAAGCGATGATCGCTTTGGAAACAGCGGTGTCGAAACTGCCGCTGGAAAAAAACCTGATCGAGCTGGTCAAGCTGCGCACCTCGCAAATCAACGGCTGCGCCTTCTGCCTGGACATGCACAGCGCCGATGCGCGCAAGGGCGGTGAGTCCGAGCGTCGCCTGGCCACATTGTCGGCCTGGCGCGAAACACCGTTCTTCACCGAACGTGAACGCGCCGCACTGGCCTGGACCGAATCCCTGACCCTGATCAGCCAGACCCATGCCCCCGACGAAGACTATGAACTGGCTACCGCCCAGTTCGATGCCAGGGAAATGGTCGACCTGACTGTCGCCATCACCACCATCAACGCCTGGAATCGCCTGGCCATCGGCTTCCGCAAAATGCCTCAGGCCTGACCCGCACAAGCATCAATGCGCATCGGCGCTCGGCGCGGCCGGTGGTTGCACCTTGCGCATCAAGGGCACCATCGCCGTGGCGATGACGAAGCACACTCCGATCATCAGAAATGCGTCGCCATAGGTTTGCGTCTGGGCTTCGCGGTAGGTCAGCAACCAGAGTTGATGCAGGCTGGCGGTGACCCCGGCGTCACCGCTCTGGCCGAGGGCGGCGAAGTTGTTGCCGACCTGGGACAGCCATTGGTTGAGCGCCTCGTTGGTGCTGTTGAGGTGCTCCGCCAGCCGGGTGAAATGCAGGTTGGTGCGGTCATTGAGAATGGTCGCACACGCGGCGATGCCGATAGCCCCGCCCAGGTTGCGCATCAGGTTGAACAACCCCGACGCATGTTTGAGCCGCGCCGGCGCCAGGCCACCGAGGGTCAGCGTCACCGCGGGCGGTACCGCCAGTTGCTGAGCAATCCCGCGCAAGGCTTGCGGCAGCATCAGTTCCCTGGCCCCCCAGTCATGGGTGATCGGGCTGAAATCCCACATCGACAAGGCGAACAGCCCCAGGCCGGTCATCATGATCCAGCGCAGATCGACGCGGTTGGCCAGAAAGGCATACAACGGAATCGCCATGATCTGGAACACCCCGGTGGAGAAAACCGCCAGACCAATGTCCAGCGCACCGTAGCCCCGCACCCGGCCGAGAAACAGCGGCGTCAGGTAAATCGTGGCGAACAGGCCGATGCCGGTGACGAACGAGAAGAAGCAGCCAAGGGCAAAGTTGCGATCCTTCAAGGCACGCAGATCGACGATCGGATTGGCCACGTGCAAGGTTCGGCCGATGAACGCCAGGCCGGCCAGGCCGCTGATCCACGCGGTGGTCAGGATCGTACGGTCGCTGAACCAGTTCCAGCGCGGCCCTTCTTCCAGGGTGTATTCCAGGCAGCCGAGGAACAGCGCCAGAAACACCATGCACAAGTAATCCGCACCTTTGAGCAGCGACAGTTCCGGCTGGTCGATTTTCACCAGCATCGGCACGGCCACGGCGACAAAGATGCCGGGGACCAGGTTGATGTAGAACAGCCAGTGCCAGGACGATATGTCAGTGATCCAGCCACCGATCACCGGCCCCAGGGTCGGTGCCAATGAGGCCACCGCGCCGATGGTCGCGGCGGCGATCACCCGTTGCTTGCCGGTGAAGAACACGAACGCGGTGGTGAACACCATCGGGATCATCGAGCCGCCCAGAAACCCTTGCAGGGCACGAAAGGCGATCATGCTCTGGATGTTCCAGGCCGCGCCGCACAGCAGGCTGGTCAGGGTGAAGCCCACCGCCGACGCGCAGAACAGCCAGCGCGTCGAGAACACCCGGGACAGCCAGCCCGACAGCGGGATCACGATGATTTCGGCGATCAGGTAACTGGTTTGCACCCACGCGGTTTCGTCAGTGCCGGCAGAGAGCCCGCCGCCGATGTCACGCAACGAAGCCGAGACAATCTGGATATCCAGCAGCGCAATGAACATGCCGATGCACATGCTGGCAAAGGCGAAGACCTTGGTCGCCGTCGCCATGTTCGCGGCATTGAACGGTTGCGCCGGGGCGGCGAGGGCTTGGCTCATGGCGCGCTGGCCACGGCTGGCGCCTCAGGCTCCTTGCGCGTGTCCACTTCAGCGGTCACCGACAACCCCGGACGCAGGTGGCCGAGTACGCTGTCGGCCGGATCGAGGTGAATACGCACCGGCACCCGCTGCACGATCTTGGTGAAGTTGCCGGTGGCGTTTTCCGGTGGCAACACACTGAATTGCGAACCGCTGGCGGGGGCGAGGCTGTCCAGGTGACCGTGGAACGCCTGACCCGACAGCACGTCGGCATGGATCACCACCCGCTGCCCCGGCACCATGTGCGCCAGTTGGTCTTCCTTGAAGTTGGCATCGACCCACAATCCGCTGGACGGCACCACCGAGAGCAATTGCGAGCCAGCCTGGGCATAGGCGCCAACCCGGGCCCGGCGATTGCCGATCACTCCATCGACCGGCGCCTTCAGTTCGGTGTAGCCGACATTCAATTGCGCCAGGTCGCGCTCGGCCCTGGCCTGGATCAAGGCGGCCCGGGCCTGTTGTTTCTGGGTGTCGATCACATTCAACTGGCGCTGCGCGGCCAGCAGTTCAGCCTGGGCGCGGTTGCTTTGGGCCTGGGCCGTCTTGAACGTGGCGTTGGCCCGCTGGGCGCTTTCCACCGAGACGGCGTTGGTGGTCACCAGTTTTTTGTAGCGGGCATCGTCATCCCGGGAGCGGGTGGCCTCGGCGCCGGCAGCATCGATGCCGGCGCGGGCCTGGCCGATGACGGCCTGTTGCAGTTGCTCGGTGGCGTCGAGGTTGGCGAGCAGGGCTTCTTCGGCGGCCACCGCGCCTTCGGCCTTGGCCAGGTTGGCCCGGTAGTCGCGGGAATCGAGACGGATCAGCACGTCGCCGGCCTTGACCTTCTGGTTGTCGGCCACCAGCACTTCGTCGATGTAGCCCGCCACTTTCGGCCCGATCACCGTTACGTCGCCACCGATGTAGGCGTCGTCGGTTTCCTCGATGAAGCGGCCGGCACTCCACCAATGCACGCCATACACACCGGCCAGTACCAGTGCTGCGATCCCCACGGCGGGCAAGAGCAGGCGTTTGAGCAGGGGAGGTTTGGCGGCAGTCACCGGGGCAGCCAGGTCGTGTTCAACGGTGGACATGCTGGTCATGGAGGATTACCTGTTGGAGCGGAGGTTAATTATGATACTCGTAATATGACGCATGTAATATTTTGTGGCAAATGCTTTTTGCTGCCGATCGTCAGGTCGTTTGATAAGTGGAAATGAAAGAAGATTTTGTGTGCGCTGGAGGACCCTGTGGGAGCGAGCCTGCTCGCGATAGCAGTGTGTCAGGCAACATCTTTGCCGACTGAACGGCCGCAATCGCGAGCAGGCTCGCTCCCACATAGAATCGGGAATGAAAAAGGCCGGTGATCTGCGCGATCACCGGCCTTTTTTGCAGCTATGGCTTAAACGCGTTCGAAAATCGCCGCAATCCCCTGACCACCACCGATGCACATGGTCACCAGCGCGTAACGGCCGCCGGTGCGGTGCAGTTCGTGGATGGCCTTGGTGGCGATGATTGCGCCGGTCGCGCCCACCGGGTGGCCCAGGGCGATGCCCGAACCGTTCGGGTTGACCTTGGCCGGGTCGAGGTCCAGTTCCTGGCTGACGGCGCAGGCCTGGGCGGCGAAGGCGATGTTGGCTTCGATCACGTCCAGGTCGGCGACGGTCAGGCCGGCGCGCTTGAGCGCCAGGCGGGTGGCCGGGATCGGGCCCAGGCCCATGAATTCCGGTTCGACGCCAGCGTGGGCGTAGCTGACCAGGCGGGCGAGGGGTTTCAGGTTGTTGGCCTGGACCGCGTTGCCACTGGCCATGACCAGTGCCGCTGCACCGTCGTTGAGGCCCGAGGCGTTGCCGGCGGTGACCGAGCCGTCCTTCTTGAACGCAGGCTTCATCGCCGCCAGTTGTTCCAGGGACGTGGCGCGCGGATGTTCGTCGACGCTGAACAGTTTGACGCCTTTGCGATCCTGGATTTCCACGGTCGCGATCTGCTCGCTGAAGTAGCCGTTGGCAATCGCGTGGGCCGCGCGTTGCTGGTCTTCGAAAGCCAGGGCGTCCTGCATTTCGCGTGTGATGCCGTTGCGCGTGGCGACGTTCTCGGCGGTGATGCCCATGTGGATGCCATGGAAGGGGTCATGCAGGATGCCGAGCATGTAGTCGATGACCTGGGCGTTGCCCATGCGCGAACCCCAACGGGCGGCCGGCATCAGGTACGGACCGCGGCTCATGGATTCGGCACCGGCGCCGACGACGATGTCGGCATCGCCGAGCATCAGGGTCTGGGCGGCGTTGATGATCGCTTGCAGGCCTGAACCGCACAGGCGGTTGACGTTGTAGGCCGGGGTTTCCTTCGGGATGCCGGCGTTCATCGCCGCGACGCGGGAGATGTAGGCGTCGCGGGTTTCGGTCGGGATCACGTTGCCCATCACCAGATGGCCAACGAGCGCCGGGTCCACGGCGGCTCGCTCGAGGGCGGCTTTCACGGCAGTGGTCGCGAGGTCGGCCAGTGGCACGTCCTTGAGCGAACCGCCGAACGTACCGATGGCGGTACGGGCGGCGCTGACGACGTAGATTTCCGGAGTGTTCATGGCTGGTTTCCTTTCGGTGGATTCTTGTCTGTACTGCGATTGAGCAGGGCGTTCAAGGCGGCTTTCGCCTCGTCGGTGTTCAGGCGCTGAATGAACAGCGTGTTTTCTTCGCGCAGGGTCGCTTCCAGTTCGGCCAGGCAAGCCTGCTTCATCAATTGCCGGGACTGGCGCAAGGCTTGCTGGGGCATGGCCAGAAAGCGCTGGGCGATTTTTGTCGCCGCCGCCAGGCATTGCTCGCCGTCATCGAAGGCTTCGTTGGCCAGGCCCCAGGCCACCGCTTCGTTGCCGTCCAGGCCGTTGCCCAACAGCAGCAGGCTCGCGGCACGGGCATGGCCGAGGCGGCGTGGCAGCAACAGGCTGGCGCCGAACTCGGGGCACAGGCCGATGTTGACGAACGGCATGCGCAGCTTGGCGTTACGGGTGACCAGTACCTGGTCGCAATGCAGCAGCAAGGTGGTGCCGATGCCGATGGCCGCCCCGCAGACTGCCGCGACCAGCGGTTTTTGCAGGCGCGTGACGACCTTCATCAGGTGGAACGCCGGGGCGTCCAGATGCGTCGGCGGGTGTTGGAGGAAATCCACCAGGTCATTGCCGCTGGTAAAGCAGGTCGGGCCGCCAGTGATGATGACCACGCCGGTCTGCTCGTCTTCGTCGGCGGCCAGCAACAGCTCGGCCAGTTGCGTGTACATGGCGTTGTTCAGTGCATTGAGCTTGTCCGGACGGTCGATGGTCAGCGTCAACACGCCATCGCGTTGCTCGTGTTTGATCAGGTCGGTCATCGCAGGCTCTGCAGGGTCGGTTCAGGGCTGCCACTTTAAGCGCCGGACAAACCCCGGATCTATGGCAAAACGGGTCAACTGCACTGCCGCTTTTTGCCATGCCGGCGAATCCACCGAATGCCCACGCCGCTCAGGTGGACGACAGCAATACGCTCCGGCTGTACAACCGGGCGGATTACATCGGTGAAAAATCCACGGCCAGCCAGATGAACATCTCGTCGGAAACCGTGCGCAAGAACCTGTACCTGAAGCTGTAGGTGGGGGTGCAGTCGGAATTGTTTGCGCTGTTTATCGAGTGGTTGCGCAGGCATTGAAAGTCAAAAGATCGTCCGAACGCGGCCCGAGCCTGCGGCAGCTCTTATCAAACAAAAAATAACCCATTGTTTTTGCTCTAAAAATTATCCAGCCATCACCAACTGCATGCCCAGCTTGCGCGCCTTGTGTTCCAAG
>NZ_QAOV01000018.1 GCF_003050925.1 Pseudomonas sp. GV085
ACCGTCACCGTCACCGGCAGCAACGACGCGCCCGTGCTCAGCTTCGCGACGGGCAATGCGGCCGGCGCGGTGCAGGAAGACACCACGCTCAGCGTGAACGGCCAGTTCAGCTCGGCCGACATCGATCATGACGCCACGGCCACCTGGAGCATTGCGGGTACGAATACGGGCACCTACGGCGCGATTGCGGTGGACAGCACCGGCCAGTGGACCTACACGCTGGCCAATGGCACCAATGGGGTCGCCAGTGCGGTGCAGTCGCTGAAGGCCGGCGAGAGTCACAATGACGTGTTCACGGTACAGGTCAGCGACGGCCTGGGCGGCGTGGCCACCCAACTGGTGACCGTCACCGTCACCGGCAGCAACGACGCGCCCGTGCTCAGCTTCGCGACGGGCAATGCTGCCGGCGCGGTGCAGGAAGACACCACGCTCAGCGTCAACGGCCAGTTCAGCGCGGCCGACATCGATCACGACGCCACGGCGACCTGGAGCATTGCGGGTACGGATACGGGTACCTACGGTTCGATCGCCGTGGACAACAGCGGCCAGTGGACCTACACGCTGGCCAATGGCACCAATGGGGTCGCCAGTGCGGTGCAGTCGCTGAAGGCGGGCGAGAGCCACAATGACGTGTTCACGGTGCAAGTCAGCGACGGCCTGGGCGGCGTGGCCACCCAACTGGTGACCGTCACCGTCACCGGCAGCAACGACGCGCCCGTGCTCAGCTTCGCGACGGGCAACGCGGCCGGCGCGGTGCAGGAAGACACCACGCTCAGCGTGAACGGCCAGTTCAGCTCGGCCGACATCGATCACGATGCCACGGCGACCTGGAGTATTGCGGGTACGAATACGGGCACCTACGGCGCGATCGCGGTGGACAGCACCGGCCAGTGGACCTACACGCTGGCCAATGGCACCGATGGGGTTGCCAGTGCGGTGCAGTCGCTGCAGGCGGGCGAGAGCCACAATGACGTGTTCACGGTGCAGGTCAGCGACGGCCTGGGTGGTGTGGACACCAAGCTGGTGACCGTCACCATTACCGGCACCAACGACGCGCCGACGGTGACGGCGGCCGAGGTCGAAAGCGCTACGATCGCCGAAGACGGCACCCCGCTGGCCAGCGGCAGCTTCGCCTTCGGCGACGTGGACCTGGCCGATGACGCCCATGTCGCCAGCGTGAGCGCGCCAGCCAATGTGTTGGGTACGCTGCTGGCCAGTGTGAGCGACGAGAGCACCGGCGACGCGGCGGGCAGCGTGGGCTGGACCTATACGCTGAACAACAGCGCGGCGCAGTACCTGGCCGAAGGTCAGACCAAGACCGAAGTGTTCACGGTGACGCTGACCGACGACTTCGGGGCGACGGTGACCAAGGCCGTGACGATCACCCTGACCGGCAGCAATGACGCGCCGACGGTGACGGCGGCAGAAATCGAAAGCGGGGCGGTGACCGAAGACGGCACTACGGTGGCCGGCGGCAGCTTCGCCTTCGGCGACGTGGACCTGGCCGATCACGCCCATGTGGCCAGCGTGAGCGCGCCGTCCGGGGCGCTGGGGACGCTGGTGGCCACTGTGAGTGACGAGAGCACCGGCGACGCGGTGGGCAGCGTGGGCTGGAGCTATACGCTGAACAACAGCGCGGCGCAGTACCTGGCCGCGGGCCAGACCAAGACCGAAGTGTTCACGGTGACGCTGACCGACGACTTTGGGGCGACGGTGACCAAGGCCGTGACCATCACCCTGACCGGCAGCAACGACGCGCCAGTGCTCAGCTTCGCGACCGGCAACGAGGCCGGCGCGGTGCAGGAAGACACCACGCTCAGCGTCAGCGGCCAGTTCAGCTCGACCGACATCGATCACGATGCCACGACCAGCTGGACCATCAATGGCTCGCCAACTGGAACCTATGGCTCGATCGCCGTCGACAGCACCGGCCAGTGGACCTATACCCTGGCCAATGGCACCAGTGGTGTCGCCAGTGCGGTGCAGTCGCTGAAGGCTGGCGAGAGTCATGATGACGTGTTCACGGTGCAGGTCAGCGACGGCCTGGGCGGCGTCGACACCCAGTTGGTGACCATCACCGTCACCGGCAGCAACGATGCGCCAGTGCTCGGTTTCGTGACGGGCAATGCTGCCGGCGCGGTGCAGGAAGACACCACGCTCAGCGTCAACGGCCAGTTCAGCTCGGCCGACATCGATCACGATGCCACGGCGACCTGGACCATCAATGGCTCGCCAACTGGAATCTATGGCTCGATCGCCGTCGACAGCACCGGCCAATGGACTTACACCATGGCCAATGGCACCAATGGGGTCGCCAGTGCGGTGCAGTCGCTGCAGGCGGGCGAGAGTCATGCTGACGTGTTCACGGTGCAAGTCAGCGACGGCCTCGGCGGCGTCGCCACCCAGCTGGTGACCGTCACCGTCACCGGCAGCAACGACGCGCCCGTGCTCAGCTTCGCGACAGGCAATGCTGCCGGCGCGGTGCAGGAAGACACCATGCTCAGCGTCAGCGGCCAGTTCAGTTCGACCGACATCGATCACGACGCCACCGCCACCTGGAGTATTGTCGGGTCAAATACCGGCACCTACGGTTCGATCGCGGTGGACAACAGCGGCCAGTGGATCTACACGCTGGCCAATGGCACCGATGGCGTTGCCAGTGCGGTGCAATCTCTGCAGGCGGGCGAGAGTCACAACGAAGTGTTCAGCGTGCAGGTCAGCGACGGCCTGGGCGGCGTCGACACCCAACTGGTGACCATCACCGTCACCGGCACCAATGACGCGCCGACGGTGACGGCGGCCGAGGTCGAAAGCGGGGCGGTGACCGAAGACGGCACCCCGCTGACCAGCGGTAGCTTCGCCTTCGGCGACGTGGACCTGGCCGATCACGCCCATGTGGCCAGCGTGAGCGCACCGGCCGGGGCGCTGGGTACGCTGCTGGCCAGTGTGAGCGACGAGAGTACCGGCGACGCGGTGGGCAGCGTGGGCTGGAGCTATACGCTGAACAACAGCGCGGCGCAGTACCTGGCCGTGGGCCAGACCAAGACCGAAGTGTTCACGGTGACGCTGACCGACGACGTCGGGGCGGCGGTGACCAAGGACGTGACGATCACCCTGACCGGCACCAATGACCGGCCGACGCTGACCATCACCGACCCGACCGGGGCGATGACCGAAGGCAACGGCGCGGCCACGCTGAGCGACAGCGGGGCGCTGAGCTTCGCCGACCTGGACAGCAACGACTCGGTGACGGTCAGCCAGAGCGCCAATCACGACCTCGTCTGGAGCGGCGGCACCCTCGGGGCGGCGCAGGCCGCGGCGCTGGTGGCCGGCTTCGCGGTCGATCAGACCGGCTGGACCTACAGCAGCAGCGAGAACCTGGACTTCCTGCGCGTCGGTGAAACCATCACTTTCTCCTACACCGTGGTGGCCACCGACAACAGCGGCGCGGCCAACGCGGCCTCGGCAGCGCAGACGGTGATGATCACCCTGACCGGCACCAACGACCAGCCGACGCTGACCATCACCGACCCGACCGGGGCGATGAACGAAGGCAACGGCGCGGCCCCGCTGAGCGACAGCGGCGCGCTGAGCTTCGCCGATCTGGACGTCAACGATGGAGTGACGGTCAGCCAGAGTGCCAACCACGACCTCGTCTGGAGCGGCGGCACCCTCGGTGCGGCGCAAGCCGCGGCGCTGGTGGCCGGTTTCTCGGTCGATCAGGCCGGCTGGACCTACAGCAGCAGCGAGAACCTGGACTTCCTGCGCGCCGGGGAAACCATCAGCTTCTCCTACACCGTGGTGGCCACCGACAACAGCGGTACGGGCAACGCGACCTCGGCAGCGCAGACGGTGACGATCACCCTCACTGGCAGCAACGACGCGCCAGTGCTCAGCTTCGCGACGGGCAATGAGGCCGGCGCGGCGCAGGAAGACACCAAGCTCAGCGTCAGCGGCCAGTTCAGCTCGGCCGACATCGATCACGATGCCACGGCGACCTGGAGCATTGCGGGTACGGATACGGGTACCTACGGTTCGATCGCCGTGGACAACAGCGGTAAGTGGACCTACACGCTGGCCAATGGCAGCGATGGGGTCGCCAGTGCGGTGCAGTCGCTGCAGGCGGGCGAGAGTCACGATGAAGTGTTCAGCGTGCAGGTCAGCGATGGCCTCGGCGGCGTCGACACCCAGCTGGTGACCATCACCATTACCGGCAGCAACGATGCGCCCGTGCTCAGCTTCGCGACGGGCAATGCTGCCGGCGCGGTGCAGGAAGACACCACGCTCAGCGTGAATGGCCAGTTCAGCTCGGCCGACATCGATCACGATGCCACGGCGACCTGGAGCATTGCGGGTACGGATACGGGTACCTACGGTTCGATCGCCGTGGACAACAGCGGTAAGTGGACCTACACGCTGGCCAATGGCACCGATGGGGTCGCCAGTGCGGTGCAGGCGCTGCAGGCGGGCGAGAGTCACAACGAAGTGTTCAGCGTGCAGGTCAGCGACGGCCTGGGCGGCGTCGACACCCAGTTGGTGACCATCACCGTCACCGGCAACAACGATGCGCCGGTGCTCAGCTTCGCGACCGGCAACGAGGCCGGCGCGGTGCAGGAAGACACCAAGCTCAGCGTCAGTGGCCAGTTCAGCTCGACCGACATCGATCACAATGCCACCGCCAGTTGGACCATCAATGGTTCGCCAACTGGCACCTATGGCTCGATCGCCGTCGACAGCACCGGCCAATGGACTTACACCCTGGCCAATGGCACCGATGGGGTCGCCAGTGCGGTGCAATCGCTGCAGGCCGGCGAGAGTCACAACGAAGTGTTCAGCGTGCAGGTCAGCGACGGCCTGGGCGGCGTCGACACCCAACTGGTGACCATCACTGTCACCGGCAGCAACGATGCGCCGGTGCTCAGCTTCGCGACGGGCAACGCGGCCGGCGCGGTGCAGGAAGACACCACGCTCAGCGTCAGCGGCCAGTTCAGCGCGGCCGACATCGATCATAATGCCACCGCCAGTTGGACCATCAATGGTTCGCCAACTGGCACCTATGGCTCGATCGCCGTCGACAGCACCGGCCAATGGACTTACACCCTGGCCAATGGCACCGATGGGGTCGCCAGTGCGGTGCAATTGCTGCAGGCCGGCGAGAGTCACAACGAAGTGTTCAGCGTGCAGGTCAGCGACGGCCTGGGCGGCGTCGACACCCAGTTGGTGACCATCACCGTCACCGGCAACAACGATGCGCCGGTGCTCAGCTTCGCGACCGGCAACGAGGCCGGCGCGGTGCAGGAAGACACCAAGCTCAGCGTCAGTGGCCAGTTCAGCTCGACCGACATCGATCACAATGCCACCGCCAGTTGGACCATCAATGGTTCGTCAACTGGCACCTATGGCTCGATCGCCGTCGACAGCAGCGGCCAATGGACGTACACCCTGGCCAATGGCACCAATGGGGTCGCCAGTGCGGTGCAGTCGCTGAAGGCGGGCGAGAGTCACAATGACGTGTTCAGCGTGCAGGTCAGCGACGGCCTGGGCGGCGTCGCCACCCAGCTGGTGACGATCACCATCACCGGCAGCAACGACGCGCCGGTGCTCAGCTTCGCGACGGGCAACGCGGCGGGCGCGGTGCAGGAAGACATCAAGCTCAGCGTCAGCGGCCAGTTCAGCGCGGCCGACATCGATCACGATGCCACCGCCACTTGGAGCATTGCCGGGTCAAATACCGGCACCTTTGGCTCGATCGCCGTGGACAGCAGCGGCCAGTGGACTTACACGCTGGCCAATGGCAGCGATGGGGTTGCCAGTGCGGTGCAGGCGCTGAAGGCGGGCGAGAGTCACAATGACGTGTTCAGCGTGCAGGTCAGCGACGGCCTGGGCGGCGTCGCCACCCAGCTGGTGACGATCACCATCACCGGCAGCAACGACGCGCCGGTGCTCAGCTTCGCGACGGGCAATGCGGCGGGCGCGGTGCAGGAAGACATCAAGCTCAGCGTCAGCGGCCAGTTCAGCGCGGCCGACATCGATCACGATGCCACCGCCAGTTGGACCATCAATGGTTCGCCAACTGGAACCTATGGTTCGATCGCCGTCGACAGCACCGGCCAATGGACGTACACCCTGGCCAATGGCACCAATGGGGTCGCCAGTGCGGTGCAATCACTGAAGGCGGGCGAGAGCCATGAGGACGTGTTCACGGTGCAAGTCAGCGACGGCCTGGGCGGCGTCGCCACCCAGCTGGTGACGATCACCGTCACCGGCAGCAACGACGCGCCGGTGCTCAGCTTCGCGACCGGCAATGCGGCGGGCGCGGTGCAGGAAGACACCACGCTCAGCGTCAGCGGCCAGTTCAGCTCGGCCGACATCGATCACGATGCCACCGCCACTTGGAGCATTGCCGGGTCAAATACAGGCACCTACGGCGCGATCGCGGTGGACAGCACCGGCCAATGGACTTACACGCTGGCCAATGGCACCAACGGGGTCGCCAGTGCGGTGCAGTCGCTGAAGGCGGGCGAGAGCCACAATGACGTGTTCACGGTGCAGGTCAGCGACGGCCTGGGTGGCGTCGCCACCCAGCTGGTGACGATCACCGTCACCGGCAGCAACGACGCCGCCGTGCTGTCCTCGGCCAGCGTTACGCTGAGCGAAACCAATGCTCCGCTGACCACCGGCGGCAGCCTGACCATCAGCGATATCGACAGCCCGGAAAGCTTCCAGGCCCAAACCAACACCGCCGGCAGCTACGGCAAGTTCTCCATCGGCACCGGCGGTGCCTGGACCTACGTCGCCAGTTCCGCCCACAACGAGTTCGCCGCCGGTACCACCTACACCGACACCTTCGCGGTGAGCAGTGCCGACGGCACCCTCACTTCGGTCACCGTGCATATCCTCGGCACCAACGATGCCGCCGTGCTGTCCGCCAACATCGCCAACCTCACCGAGACCAATGCCGCCGCCGACATCTCCACCAGCGGCACCCTGACCATCAGCGATGTCGACAGCGCCGCGACCTTCGTCGCGCAAACCGACATCGCCGGCAGCTACGGCAAGTTCTCCATCGGCACCGGCGGTGCCTGGACCTACGTCGCCAGTTCCGCCCACAACGAGTTCGCCGCCGGTACCACCTACACCGACACCTTTGCGGTGAGCAGTGCCGACGGCACCCTCACTTCGGTCGCCGTGCATATCCTCGGCACCAATGATGCGGCCGTGCTGTCCTCGGCCAGCGTTACGCTGAGCGAAACCGATGCTGCGCTGACCACCGGCGGCACCCTGACCATCAGCGACGTCGACAGCGCCGCAACCTTCGTCGCCCAAACCAACACCGCCGGCAGCTACGGCCAGTTCTCCATCGGCACCGGCGGTGCCTGGACCTACGTCGCCAGTTCCGCTCACAACGAGTTCGCCACCGGCACCACCTACACCGACACTTTCGCGGTGAGCAGTGCCGACGGCACCCTCACTTCGGTCACCGTGCATATCGCCGGCAGCAACGATTCACCGACGATCACTTCCAACGGTGGCGGTGCGACGGCTTCGATCAACGTGGCGGAGAACACCACGGCGGTAACGACGGTGGTGGCAACCGATGTTGATCTGCCGGCACAAACGCTGAGCTACAACATCGTCGGCGGAGCGGATGCCGCGAAGTTCTCGATCGTTTCAGGCACAGGCGTGCTGAGCTTTATCTCTGCACCCAACTTTGAAGCGCCGACTGATTCGGGGACGAACAACGTCTATGACGTGATTGTGCGGGCATCGGACGGCACGCTGTTTGACGACCAGGCGATCGCTGTAACCGTGACGGGCGTCAACGACAACTCACCGGTGATCAGCTCCAACGGTGGTGGTGCGACGGCTTCGATCAACGTGGCGGAGAACACCACGGCGGTAACGACGGTGGTGGCAACCGATGTTGATCTGCCGGCACAAACGCTGAGCTACAACATCGTCGGCGGAGCGGATGCTGCGAAGTTCTCGATCGTTTCAGGCACAGGCGTGCTGAGCTTTATCTCTGCACCCAACTTTGAGGCACCGACTGATTCGGGAACGAACAACGTTTATGACGTGATTGTGCGGGCGTCGGACGGCACGCTGTTTGACGACCAGGCGATCGCGGTAACCGTGACGGGCGTCAACGACAACTCCCCGGTGATCACCTCCAACGGTGGCGGTGCAACGGCTTCGGTCAACGTGGCGGAGAACAGCACGGCGGTCACGACAGTGGCGGCGATCGATGCAGATCTACCAGCGCAGACGCTGAGCTACACGATCCTGAATACGGCCGGGACGGACTTCAGCAATTTCTCGATCAGTTCGAGTGGGGTGCTGACGTTCAATTCGGCGCCCGATTACGAGAATCCCCAGGATATCGGTGGCACCGACGGCGACAACGCCTACGTTGTGGATGTTCAGGTGGCCGACGGCAATGGCGGAACCGACACGCAGACCATTACGGTAAACGTGCAGAACGTCGTTGAGACGCCAGTTGATACCGTGGCTCCAACAGTGACTTCCATTACTGCGTCCCCAATGTTAGGGAACAACGATAGCGGCAAAATAACCATCACGTTCAGTGAAGCTGTGATTAACTTCGATATCAGTGATTTCAGTGTCACCGCAGGCCGCGGAACCCTCAGCAACTTCTCCGGTAGCGGCACTACTTATACAGTGGACTTCACCAGATTCGGCAATAACAATGGCAATGGATCTGTAAAAGCCAGCGTTACAAACACCTACACGGACTTGGCTGGTAATACGGGTGTTGCGTTCACCTCTAGCGCAAATCTCCCGGCAGGTGTGGCTGGCGAACCCATCAATCTAGCCCTCAACGTTCCGTCGGCCGATATCAGCGGCCCAATAAGGGTGGCCATCAGCGGTGTTCCCTCGGGATGGACGTTCAATGCAGGAACCGACAACGGCGACGGCACCTGGACAGTGCAGACTAGCGATCCCGGCGCATTGACTGTGACAACTCCAAGCGAATTCGCCGGTGCGTTGGTGCTCGGCGTCAGCATGTTCTGGACCAACGCCGATGGCAGCATTGGTAATGCCTTCGTTTCCGACAACGTCGAAGCCTACGCCACTGGCTCGCCGATCTTCGCCTTGTCGGCGGACGACAACCTGACCGGCTCCCGCGACGCCGACCTGTTCGTGTTCGCCCAGCCGATCGGCAACAACGTCATTCACAGCTTCGATGCGGCGGTGGATAAGATCGACTTGATCGGCTTCACGGGCGTCAACAGTTTTGCCGATGTGAGTATCGCCAACGACGCGAACGGCAATGCCGTGCTCAGCATCAGTGCCGACCAGACGATCACTGTCAACGGCGTGGATGCGGCGGCGTTGAGCGTAGCCAACCTGCAGTTCGATGTGAACCCGGTCACGACCAATACGGGCACCATCACCATTGCCGACGGCGCGATCATGCCGTTCGGTGGCAGCATCGACAACAGCGGCACCATAGCGCTCGGCTCCACCGGCAGCGGGACCGATCTTGAGATTCTGTTCCGTGGCGCGACATTGAGCGGTGGCGGGCAAGTGGTGCTGTCCGACAGCGCGCAGAACGTGATCTTTGGTGGCAGCGCGGACACGCTGCTCACCAATGCCGACAACACCATTTCGGGTGCCGGCCAGTTGGGCGCGGGGCAGATGATGCTGGTCAACTCGGGCCTGATCCTTGCCAGCGGCGTCAATGCGCTGGTGATCGATACCGGTAGCAGCGCCGTCACCAACACTGGCGTGCTGGAAGCCACCGGCAGCGGCGGATTGGTGATTGAAAGTGGGCTCGTCAACAGCGGCAGCCTGTGGGCGAACGATGGCAATATCATCATCCACGCAGATGCCACAGGTGCGGGAAGCGCGACTATCAGCGGTTCGGCGATACTGCAATTCGCTGCTGCCTCCGATCAGCATGTGACGTTCGACAGCGGCGCGGCAGGCACGCTCAAGCTCGATGTGTCGACGGCGTTCAGCGGCAGCGTCAGCGGTTTTGCCGCGGGTGACACGCTGGACTTTGGCGATGTCGCGTTCGGCGCCAATACGCAGATCACCTATGCCGCGAATGACACAGGCACCGGCGGGATGCTGACCGTGAGCGACGGCACACATGTGTCGCAGGTCGCGCTGAATGGCCAATACGCGGCGGCGGGTTTGCAGGCGAACGCCGAGGGCAGTGGCAGTGAGCTGGCCTACGATGCAGCGGCGGCAAACCATACTATGCTGGGCGGCCAGGCCAACGACATTCTGCTCGGCGGTGCGGGTGACGATCTGTTCTTCGGCGGGCTGGGCAACGACACACTCAACGGCGGCCTTGGCAACGATACTTTCGCGTTTGCTGCCGCAGGCTTCGGAAACGACTCGATCCAGGGCTTCGACGTCAACCCGACCGGAGGGCAGGACTTGCTCAATATCGCGGGGCTGGGGATCAGCAGCGAGACGTTCGCTACCAGCGTGAGCATTGCGGCTGACGGGGCGGACACGGTGATCGGGATCGGATTGGACTCTATTCGCCTTGTCGGTGTTAACAGCGCAGGCATCGATCAGGCGGACTTTATCCTGATGTCATGATGCTTTTGCTGCTGGCCGCACGTTGCTACGCGGTTGCAGTCCCCATCGCGGGTAAATCCGCGATGGGGTCTGCGGGCGGTAAAGTTCTGGCTGCGGTGGCCTTTGCAGCGGGAACTTCAGGGTACTGGCCAAGTCAATTGGGGCCCTGTATCGCAGATGCCGAACAGCGCTGTGGTCTGTTTTACTGTAGGAGCTGGCTTGCCAGCGAAGAGGCCCGAAAGATCGATGCACAATTCAAGGCCGCCTTCGCTGGCATGCCAGCGTCCGCCACTGATGCCAACCAAGCGTTTTCTGTCGGGTCTCATCCTGGCGTTCTGCGCCGTCGCGTCGTTTTGTTCGGTCGCTGCCGAGCGAAGCGCGCCCGCGCAAAGCAACAGCGCATCGACCACCCTGATCGAAACTGCCTCGCGGCAGTATGAAAATGGCCAACTGGACCAGGCCGCCGCCACGCTGGAGCGCGCTCTGCATATCCAGCCGAACAATCCCGCGACGCTGCATTACCTCGGTGTGTTGCGTCTTCAGCAGGGGCAGTACCAGCAGGCGGAAACCCTGGCGGCGCGCTCGAACATGCGGGTTGGTCGCAACGTCGAGTTGCGCAACCGCAACTTCCAATTGATCCAGGCGGCGCAGCAGGCCCAATCTTCGGGTACCCCACCCAATGCCAAAGAGGATCTGGTCGCAGTACAAAAGGGGTTGGAAGAGGAGACCCAAAGGCGCCGCGAAGCAGAAAAGGCCGTTGCTGAACAATCCATTCCGGTTACTGAGCGTGACGTAGGCAACTACGCTAGCGCAGAGACAGATCGGGTTTCGGATGCGCCGATGGCCGGAAGAGCCGGGCCCGAAGGAAAATTGCAAATGGCTAATGTCGAGCCAGAGCGGGCGTACGCTGAGGTTGAGATCCCCCGCGGCCATATGCCGCCTCCGGGTAAATGCCGAATCTGGTTTCCTGATCGTCCGCCGGGGCATCAGCCCGCACCCGGCAAATGCAAGAAACTGCGATATCGGGTTCCCTCAGGGGCCTACCTGGTGCGCGGTTGAGTTTTTGAGTGTCCACTTCTGGCCGATTCTGTTGAAAAAGTCGGCCATGGTTTGCGCAGCTGAAAAGTACGCGTCCGAGATTGAAATCTTTACTTTCGGCAGAGGTTTCCAGACGAAGATTTTACGTAGTAGCGTGTAAAAAAGGCGTTTTCACCGGTCAATGATCAGGCAGTTTTGGATCACCGACTTTTTCAACAGAATCGGCCGTTTTTTGCCTGTCGTGACCGGCAGAAGGCGACCCATTCCGGTCGTTGACGACACCGATTGAATGATCGCTATTGTTCCAGCCAGTCACGATGAACCTGCGCAAAGCGCTCTTGCAGCCATTTGATAAAAACTTGCACTTGCGGCGCCAAGTGCGTCCGGCTTGGGTACAGCATCGACACAGGGCGAGGGGCCGGCCGGTAGGGTCTTAAAATCTCCACCAAAACGCCGCTGTCCAGATACTCAGCCACGGCGATTCCTGGCGCCTGGATAATTCCGAAGCCCGACACGCCGCACTGAACGTAGGCATTCGACTCGGTGACTGTGACACCGGAGTTACTCACAAAAGCCCGATCCTGACCTTTTACAGAGAAGTGCCAAGGCAATGTTCTGTTGCTCTGACCGGACAAGAAGTTGACGCCTCGATGGGAGGTCAAGTCGTCGGGTGTCTCGGGTTCGCCGTGCTCGCTCAGATACTCGGGTGCCGCACACGTCACCATGGTTGCCATCGCGATGGGGCGAGCGATCAATGTCGAGTCCGGCAAATCGCCTATACGCAATGCACAGTCGATGCCTTCACCTATCAGGTCAACGGCCCGGTCGGTCACGCCCAGTACCATGTCGATGCCGGGGAAGATGCCAGTGAATTCTTTCAGGCTTTTGATGAACTTTAATTGCGCGAAAGCGGTCGGGATATCGACGCGAAGTCGGCCCACGAGCGTTGCTCCTGTGCGGTCAAACATCGAGGTTGCGGCAGAAATATCCGCGAGAATTTCCTGCACTCGCTCATAGAACCGTTCGCCCTCGGTGGTGAGCGCCACCTTTCTCGTGGTGCGTTGAAACAGGCGTACGCCCAAAGACGTCTCCAGCTCCTGGATGTAACGGGTGACCTGAGGCCGCCCGATGTCCAGCGACTCGGCGGCTTTAGTGAAGCTGCCGAGTTCAGCAAGCCTGGCGAACAGTCGCATTGATTGAAGCAATTCCATAATGTCTTACCTGACCGAATACAATTGTTGTCTTAAGATAGAACAATCATGTCCTTTTCTACGTATTTATTGCGCATCCTAAACAGCGAAAGATATGTCCAAGGCGAACCCGGTGCGGTTTGCAGCCATTGACTCGTTTTGGAGATTCGCAATGAAAGCTTGGTTATTGAAAGATTTCGGGCTCGACAACCTGCAACTGGGAGAGACAGCGACCCCGCAACCCAAGGCCGGTGAGTTGCTCGTAAAGGTCGGCGCTGTCTCGCTCAATTTTCGTGACAAGGCGATCGTTGACGGTATCTATGAGCCGCATAGGGTGCCCAAACCCCTCATCCCGGTTAGTGATGCAGCCGGCACAGTGGTCGCGGTGGGTGACGGCGTCACGCGTTTTAAAGTCGATGATCGGGTCAACTCGCATTTGTACTCCCGTTGGCTGGATGGCGAGCCTGGGCCGAATGAACCGGATTACTGTTTCGGTTCGCCATTGCCTGGCGGTTTGGCCGAATACATGATCATCCACGAAGACAGCGCCGTGGCTGCGCCAGACAACATGAGCGATGAGGAGGCGGCGACGCTGCCGATTGCCGCGCTCACGGCGTGGTACTCGCTGGTAGACTTTGGACAAATTCAGCCCGGGCAAACCGTGTTGGTTCAAGGCACTGGCGGTGTGTCCATATTTGCCGTGCAGATCGCTACTGCGCTTGGCGCGAAGGTGATCGCAACGTCGAGTAGCGACGAGAATCTGCAAGCCGTGAAGAGGCTGGGAGCCGTAGCGGGCGTCAACTACAGAACTACTCCGAACTGGGCAGACGAAGTGCTGAGGTTGACCGAAGGGAAGGGCGTGGATCTGCTGCTCGATGTGGCCGGTGGCGCCGGCATCAATCAATCGGTCGCAGCGACCAAGGCATCCGGGCGTATTGCGCAGATCGGCTTTTTGACCGGGCAGACCGTTGAACTCGATCTGATGCCACTGATTTTCCGCCAGACGACCATTCGCGGTATTGCCGTAGCGCCGCGCTCATCGTTCGACCGGATGAATGCGTTCCTTGACGAACACAAGATTCGTCCCGTGATTGATCGGGTATATCCGTTCGAGAAAGCACGAGACGCTTACGAGCATCTTGCGAAGGGAGCATTTGGAAAGGTTGTAATTAAAATCGCTTGATACCGTTAAGGCGCCAATATGGCGCCTTTTTTCACCTACCTCAGTAGATCCAATTGCGAAGTCTGAGCCGGGCGAGACTCAGCCTCGAACGTCCGCTTCTGGCCGATTCTGTTGAAAAAGTCGACCATGGTTTGCGCAGCAGAAAAGTATGCGTCCGAGATTGAAATCTTTACTTGCGGCGGAGGTTTCCGGACTCGGATTTCACGTAGCAGTGTGCAAAAAGGCGTTTTAACCAGTCAATGACCCGGCTGTTGGGGCGAACCGACTTTTTCAACAGAAACGGCCGTTTTCTGCCTGTCGTGAGCGGCAGAAGTCGACCCAGAGTGTGTAAAAACGCCTGCGCGAACCCTTGCTATGATTTCTGAGGATTTCATCGCAGGGATCGCCCATGAAGCGCTTTATCCAAGGTGAACATCGAGGCCAAGGCACCTAATTTGGTTCCCGCCGTGCATCGACGCGTGGTAGCGTCGGCGATCGAGGAACTAAACGGTTCTGACTGCCAAAGCTTTTTGCCGACGATACAGAATCGTCGTCGCCGAGAACCCGCACACCGCCGCGAACATCAGCCAGTAGGCAGGTGATGCCTTGTCGCCCGTGGCCTGGACAAGCAGCGTCGAGATTGCCGGGGTAAAACCGCCAAACACCGCGGTGGCCAAACTGAAGGCCAGTGAAAACCCGACTACCCGCACGTTCTGTGGCATGACTTCAGTCAGTGCTGCGACCATGGCACCGTTGTAAATGCCAAAGAAGAATGAGAAGTACAGCAGCACAGCGAGCAGTCGTTCGAAGCTCGCCGCCTCTGCCAGCCAGTGCATGGCGGGATAGGCGGTGAAGATGCACAGCAACGATATCGCCAGCAATAGTGGCCGACGGCCAATGCGGTCGGAGAGAGCGCCGCCGATAGGCAGCCAGATAAAGTTGCTGATGCCGACCAGCAGTGTGACCACCAGGCTGTCGGTGGTGCTCAGGTTCAGCACTGTCCTGCCAAACGTCGGTGTGTAGACCGTAATCAGATAGAACGTGGTGGTGGTCATGGACGCCAGCAAGCCGCCCGCCAGTACGGTGCGCCAGTTGTCACGCATCGAGCGAAAAACTTCGCGAGTTGTTGGACGATGGCTGCGAGCAGTGAAGGCAGCGGTTTCTTCCAGTGAGCGGCGAATAATGAAAATGAACGGGATGATCACGCAGCCAATGAAGAACGGAATACGCCAGCCCCAATCGGCGATTTCAGCGGCTTGCATCGTGGCATTGATCGTGTAGCCCAACGCGGCTGCGACGACGATCGCCACCTGTTGGCTGGCCGATTGCCAACTGGTGTAGAAACCGGTGTGACCGGGGGTGGAAATTTCCGACAGATACACGGAAACACCGCCCATTTCCGCGCCGGCGGAGAAGCCCTGTAGCAGCCTGCCCAACAACACCAGAATCGGTGCCGCAACGCCGATGGCGGCATAGCCCGGCACCAGGGCGATCAATACGGTACCGGCGGCCATGATCGACAGCGTCACGATCAGCCCTTTGCGACGGCCCACCTTGTCTATGTACGCCCCCAGCACAATGGCGCCTAACGGACGCATCAGGAATCCGGAGCCGAATACCGCGAAGGTCATCATCAGCGAGGCAAACTCGCTGGTGGCTGGAAAGAAAGTCTGGGAAATGTAGGTCGCGTAGAACCCGAACAGAAAGAAGTCGAACTGCTCGAGAAAGTTACCGCTGGTGACCCGCAAAATGGCGCCCAATTTGGACCCATTGGCTCGGGTTGTTGCCGTTGTCGTTTTCATTATGGCTACCGTTATGCTCGCTATTGTTTTTGGAATGAGTGCTTTAACCGTCAGTCGCTTCCGGCGTTGATCGGGTTGGGTTGACGCTTCTCGATGGCGTGTTTGAGCAGCGCTGCGCTGCGGAATATTCCATGGGCGAATTTGCTGTAGGGCATGGTCAAGAAAAACGCCATGACCAGGCCGAGATGGATAGCCAACATCAAGCCCAAGGCGTTGGTTTCACGCAAAGCCAGTAGCGCCAGGCCGCTTGCGCTGACCAGAAACAGCAGCGCGATGAAGCCGCGATCCATGGGTTTTTGGTTCTCATCGCCGTGCGCAGGATTGCGACGCAGGTTCAGCCAAAGAAGACCCGCCGGGCCGATCAGCAGGCCGATGCCACCGGCAATACCCAACATCACCGGCAAGCTGAAGATCGGATAAGGCGCCGACCACTTCAGCAGGTAGTGAAAGAGCGTGGCGACACCGGTGGCGGCGAAGCACAGCATGAAGCCGTAGAAGGTGAGGTGGTGGAATCGGCGTCGCCACAAGGTGAATTGATCGTCGGCGTTGTTGCAGCCTTCGCCATGGCCGCCGTCCAGGTATTTGAGCTTCGCGACGTTGGCCGTAGCCTCCAATGCAGCAGACGTTTTCAGCGGCAGTGGCGCTGCGACCGGTGAAACATTGCGCCAGAAGCGCCGTATACCCATGGTCAGGGCAAGTACCGCAAAGCCGAACACTGAGCCGAACATCAGCGCCAGGGTGTTATGCGGGAAAATCTTGTAGAAGTTGCCACCGGGAATGGCCGTGAACAGGTTGCCCATGAGCATCAGGGTCAGGCATAAAAACAAGGCCAGTCCCCCACCGGAAGCCAGCGCCAGGGTCAGGCCGTTGCGCTGATACAACCTGCCCATCACTTGCGGCCAGGCGTATTCGGCGTAAGTATCCAGGCGCACTTTGGCCATGGCTTTGGGTATGTTGACGTCGAATTCGTGTGGGGCGGCGTACTGACAGGCGTGCAGGCACGCGCCGCAGTTATGGCACAAGTTCGCCAGGTAATGGATGTCGGCCTGAGTGAATTCCAGGCGCCGGGTCATCGCCGGAAATACCGCGCAAAAGCCTTCGCAATAACGGCAGGCATTGCAGATGGTCATCTGCCGCTGGACTTCACTTTCGTCAAGATTCAACACCGGGATCAACCCGCCCGACGCTTGGGGATCAAACAGTTGCATGTCGAGACTCCGTGTTTGCAAATGAAACGCCATAGCCCACCGAAGCGGCCGCCTGCACACCGGCGATGCGGCCAAACGCGGTACCGATGGCCATGCCGATGCCGGCGGTGTAGCCCTTGCCCAGAACATTGCCGGCCATCATTTCTCCCGCGACGAACAGGTTGGGGCTCGCTTTGCCGTTGAAATGCACGGCAGCGGTTTCGTCGGTGGCGAGGCCGAGGTAGGTGAACGTGACACCCGGTTTAAGCGGGTAGGCGTAGAAAGGTGGTTTCACCAATGGCCGCGCCCAATGGGTTTTGGCGGGCATCAGTCCTTGGGTGTGGCAGTCGTCCAACGCCGTGTGATCGAACGTGCCAACGCGGCAGGCGCTGTTGTAGTCCTCGACCGTCTTGACGAATTTTTCTTGAGGCAGCTTCAACTGGCGGGCAAGGTCTTGCAGAGTATTGGCGGTGGTTCCGGGAAAGACCGGCGGCATGAAGCAGCCGATGGCTTGTTGATCGATGATCGAATACGCCTGCTGACCGGGTTGTCCGGCCACCAGACGCCCCCAGATCGCATAACGTTTTGGCCAGAAATCCTCGCCTTCGTCGTAGAAGCGTTCGCCATCACGATTGACCACCACACCCAGCGATACGCAGTCGATTCGGGTGCAGATGCCGCCGTCGTAGAGTGGCGCGCGGGCATCAATCGCGACCATGTGTGCTTGCGTCGGATCGCCGATCACATCTGCGCCAAGGTCGAGCATGCGCCGTAGCAAAATACCGGTGTTGAATCGGGTGCCCCGGATCAGGAAATTGTCCGATGGCCATTCACCGCGTTCGTTCTGACCCCAGGCTTCGCGCAGCCATTCACGGTTGGATTCGAAGCCGCCGGCCGCCAACACGCAGGCCCGGGCTTCAATGCGTTCTGCGGCGAAACGCTGACCATCGACCTCATGTTCGCCCACATGGGCGGCGACGAATTTCCCCTCATCCAACTCGATGTCGGTCACTTGCGTGTTGTAGCGAACTTTTACACCCAGGCGCTCGGCGCTGCGGAAATACGCATTGACCAGCGCTTTGCCGCCGCCCATAAAAAATGCATTGGTCCGCGCCACGTGCAGCGCGCC
The DNA here is from genome assembly GCF_003050925.1 of Pseudomonas sp. GV085. Taxonomy (GTDB): domain Bacteria; phylum Pseudomonadota; class Gammaproteobacteria; order Pseudomonadales; family Pseudomonadaceae; genus Aquipseudomonas. Next base: position 18,066 of record NZ_QAOV01000018.1, read on the forward strand.
GGACAGCGGTGGCTGAAAATGCACGCCGTGTGAACGCATCCAATCGCGGCAAGAAGACGATGCCCGAATTGCAATGCGTGCAAGCTTTTCATCCGTGAGGCCACCGGTGACCTTCAACAGGTCTTGCCAGTATTCTTCTTCCGGATAGGCATCGATCAGCACGTCCTGCGGTTCGTCGTGCATGCACCGCAGGTTACGGGTGTGTTGGGAGTTGCCACCGCGCCAGATTTTCGCAGAGGCTTCCAGCAGCATCACGCTGGCGCCCGCTTCTCGCGCCATCAGAGCGGCGCACAAGGCAGCGTTGCCACCCCCTATGATTAAGACATCGATCATTATCGCTCCTCGATTTGCAAGGAAGCGGGAACGAAGTGCTCCTTGCGAGTGGGGAGAACGATAGGGTGGGGAAGGAGTGGCCGAAAGGCTGCTTTTGACGCGGGGTGTTTAGTTTTTCTAAAGGCTTTGTCGTCAGGAGAGATTTATGTGTCCGGGGTTGAACGAGGATTACGCGTCTACCCCTTCTATCCACGTAGCTCCAGGCCACTGTTTGTCGACGACCAACTGTCGCGCCACATCGACGATGACCAACCGCGTTGCCAGCGCCGCCGGAGAGAGTTCGTCGTCAGCCAGCGTCGCCAGAAGATTACGCCGGCCAACATGGGGATCGGCAATCCTGATCAGTGAAAGTCCGGACCCGTCTTTCAATGCAGCGGCCGCCCCCGGTTGTATCGTCGCCGCATGACCGGCCCGAACGGCGTTCATCAAAACAGCGAGACCGTCGACTTCCATAATGACATTGGGTGTTAGCCCGACCCGCTCGAACGCGCTCATCAATGCCGAGCGCAGTCCATGTTGCGCACTGGGCATTACCAGCGGCAGGCCGCCGAGGTCGGCTAACTGCACGCTGTCACCAGAAGGCGCTTGAGGCAGGCTGGGCGAGGCAATGACAAACAGCTTTTCATCCAGCAGCGGAGTCACGCTCCAGCGTTTACCCCCTTCGAGCTGGAACAGGATGGCCAAGTCAATTTGCCGTGCGTTGAGCTGCGCCGCCAAGTGGCCGGAAAGCATTTCCACCAAATGCAGTTGTATGTCCGGATAACGCGCACGCATTGCGCTGATCAACGGCAACGCGAGCACTGTCGCGGTAGTCGGTGGTAAGCCGACGCTGACATAACCGCTCATTCGCCCGCGATGGGCGGCCATGATTGCGTTTTCCGCCTGGCGTAGCGTCAATTGGGCATGGTGTAAAAACGCAAGTCCGGCGCCAGTGGGCGTCACACCGGTGGAGGTTCGATTCAGGAGGCGGGTGCACAGTTCGCTTTCCAGCTTGGAGATTTGCTGACTGAGGGCTGACACACCAACGTCCAGTTCAAGTGCCGCACGCCCCAGGCTGCCAAGCTCGATGATTTTTACGAAATAACGCAGTTGTCTCAATTCCAATGTGGCTGCTCCCCGCGAATTTGTTATTCAAATACCTGAACGTCTGCCACGCAAGTTACGAAGCCCGAAGAGGCAGCATTGTCGCAGGTTTGGGTTGACCGTTGAGCGCGTGCGCTTTGTCGAGGACTGGTAGCAGTTGACCCGAAGCTGTCATCGAGACTGTGGCCACTGATCCTGTATTTCATCCCATTGCTCCTGGCCGTTTTCTGCCCTGCGTGAAGTGCAGTAACAGATCATGCTTAGATGTTGGGGGTGGTAAAAATGATACTGGTTGCAACGGCCGTTGCAGCAGAAACTTCAGGGTATTGGCCAGGTCAATTGGGGCCCTGTATCGCAGATGCCGAACAGCGCTGTGGTCTGTTTTACTGTAGGAGCTGGCTTGCCAGCGAAGAGGCCCGAAAGATCGATGCACAATTCAAGGCCGCCTTCGCTGGCATGCCAGCGTCCGCCACTGATGCCAACCAAGCGTTTTCTGCCGGGTCTCATCCTGGCGTTCTGCGCCGTCGCGTCGTTTTGTTCGGTCGCTGCCGAGCGAAGCGTGCCCGCGCAAAGCAACAGCGCATCGACCACCCTGATCGAAACTGCCTCGCGGCAGTATGAAAATGGCCAACTGGACCAGGCCGCCGCCACGCTGGAGCGCGCTCTGCATATCCAGCCGAACAATCCCGCGACGCTGCATTACCTCGGTGTGTTGCGTCTTCAGCAGGGGCAGTACCAGCAGGCGGAAACCCTGGCGGCGCGCTCGAACATGCGGGTTGGTCGCAACGTCGAGTTGCGCAACCGCAACTTCCAATTGATCCAGGCGGCGCAGCAGGCCCAATCTTCGGGTACCCCACCCAATGCCAAAGAGGATCTGGTCGCAGTACAAAAGGGGCTGGAAGAGGAGACCCAAAGGCGCCGCGAAGCAGAAAAGGCCGTTGCTGAACAATCCATTCCGGTCACTGAGCGTGACGTAGGCAACTACGCTAGCGCAGAGACAGATCGGGTTTCGGATGCGCCGATGGCCGGAAGAGCCGGGCCCGAAGGAAAATTGCAAATGGCTAATGTCGAGCCAGAGCGGGCGTACGCTGAGGTTGAGATCCCCCGCGGCCATATGCCGCCTCCGGGTAAATGCCGAATCTGGTTTCCTGATCGTCCGCCGGGGCATCAGCCCGCACCCGGCAAATGCAAGAAACTGCGATATCGGGTTCCGTCAGGAGCCTATCTGGTGCGCGGTTGAGTTTCTGAGTGGCCACTTCTGGCTAGGGGGCTGATCGTCGCGAAGGGCTGCACAACCCATTGCAGCCATAGCCCAACGACTGTGATCGGGACAAAGCTACCTGCCGAAAACGGTACCAAATGCGCACTGACCGATCGTCATCAATTGGATCAAAGCCAATACAGTAGCGCAATGGTATACAACCAGCCGATGCTGAGGGTGATAGTCAGGTAGATCACCACGAGCAACAGAGAGTGATTCCACATGACACTGACCTCCCATAACCACGGTTTGAGGCGCGTCAGGGGCGTCTGATAAACCGAATGAACTCAGGTCAAGCCCGTACCACAGCATCCGCGCTGCTCCTGAATCGGCGGGCACTTCACCGTGCCAAACGAACAGAACACACAGCAGTCACCGGGGGTCGGGCGTAGCAGGGTTTTGCAACTGCCACACTCGTAGAAGAACTGACAGGCATCTGTGGGCATGACTTCCTGCCTGGCGAAACCGCAATGCGGGCAGGTCAACACGGACTCGAGGATGACGGCGCTCATGGTTGCCTCACTTGTGAATGGTGGAGGGATAACCCGCCTTCGTCGTCGGTTTCCGCTGGTGCCGGAGCCGTCGTGTTCTCCATTGAACCGTTCTAACCCAGGGTCACTTTACACTCCGTACCTGAGTACAGAATCAAGGGGCGTGTGATGGCGACAGGGCTGAGTATCGGCAAGTCGGCGGAGACTGCCGGGGTGAACATCGAGACTATTCGCTATTACCAGCGACGTGGCTTGCTGGATGAGCCGCCAAAGCCGCTCAGCGGTTATCGATGCTATCTACCGTAGCAGCTCAAACGGTTGCGTTTCATCAAGAGGGTGCAGGCGCCGGGATTCACGCTAAAACGTAGCTTATTCCTTGCCCTGGGGGGAAAGCTCAAGCCCCCATGCTTCGCTCTCAGGGTCATTATCACTCAGGCGGGAATCGGGCAATCCAGTGCCTGGCAATCTCCTCGCGCCGGCAGACCCACACCGCGTCGTGGCCTTGCACGTAATCGAGAAAGCGCGCCAGCGCCATCGCACGACCAGGATGGCCACTGATCCGCCCATGCAGGCCGACGCTCATCATCTTCGGGTGTTGCGCGCCCTCTTGCCACAGCAGGTCGAAAGCATCCTTGAGCAGCAGGAAGAAGTCTTCACCGCAGGCGAAACCATTAGGCAGCAGATAGCGGGCGTCGTTGTTGACCAGTGTGTAAGGGATCACCAGGTGGGCGGGCGAGCCTGGGAGCCAATAGGGCAGATCATCGTTGTAGGCGTCCGAGCTATAGAGAAACCCGCCTTCTTCACGCAACAGGCGGCGGGTGTTCTGGCTGACCCTTCCTGTGTACCAACCTGTGGGGCGTTTACCGCAGATCTGCTCGATCACGTCGAGGGTGAGGCGGATATGGCGCCGCTCCTGGTCTTCAGGCATGTCGCGATAGTCCAGCCAACGGTAGCCATGCCCGGCAATCTCATGCCCGGCAGCACAGAGCGCATGGCCGATAGCCGGGGTGAGTTCCAGCGCCCGGCCGACGGCGAAGGCGGTCAGCGGCAGGCCTCGGGCGCTGAACAGCTCCAGAATCCGCCACACACCTGCGCGCGATCCGTATTCGTACATGCCCTCGACGCTCAAGTCCGGTTCCCCCACACGCGGCGGGCGGCCCGCAAGCTCGTGAAGCCAGGCCTCCGACTGTGCATCGCCATTGAAGATGCAGGACTCCGCGCCCTCTTCAATGTTGAGGACGAACTGGACCGCGACGCGCGCCTCACCGGGCCATCGCGGGTGGGGCGGGCAGCCGCCATAACCGATGAGGTCGCGAGCGGACATCAGCCCAGCTCGAAGGTCGTGACGCCGAACACACGTTCGTGCGCGATCGCCGGAGGAGGGCCGAGGTACATGCGTGCGCAGCCGAAGACCTCGATCATGCCCTGTTGGTGCACGAGCGCCATCGCGGCGGGGTTATTCTCCGGGACATCGAGAAACAGCGGACCACCCTCGGCAAATTCCGCCAGGCGTGCGTAGAGGGCATTGGCTGCCAGGGCGTCATCGGCGAACAAGGGGCCGATCTTGTAGCCTTCCCGGCAGCGCCTTACTACGCCATAGCCGCTTAGCCCGCCCTCGCGCCGGCAACCCACGGCGAGTGCATCCGCCTGGGCTATCCACCCGCTCAGGAAGCTTGTGCGTGCGGCGGGGAAGCAGGTGCGGTCGTAATCGACAACCTGATCGAACGGGAAGGTGGCCAACGGGACGATGTCCTGGCCGTCTACCTGCGAGGTCGCCGGGCGTTCGGTGAGATCGGCACGAAAACGCATGTTGCGATGGGAGAAGACGAAACCGCCCTTGGCGTAGTAGTCCTGCATCGCGAAGACGCCGTCCATGCCGATGCTCGCGCCTGGGCGCAGGCGGGCGAGGAGTCGCTCGCGGCGTGCGTGCCAGAGGGTATTGCCCAGACCTTGACCGCGATATTCAGGCCGGACGATAAAAAAGCCCATGAAACCGAATTCGCCATTGTAAGAGGTGATGGCACCGCCGCCGATCAATTCGCCGCCCTGGTACGCCGCGATGAAGGCGGCAGGGTCCGTAGCCCAGAACAGCTCGGCATCGTGAAGGCCGGGATTCCAACCCTCACGGGCAGCCCAATCGACGAGCTCGTCCAGTTCGGGACGGGTCATGTTGCGTATGACCAGCTGATTCGACACCGCGAAGTTCTCCTCAGTCGCTAATCGAGCGTGTGGTCCATCCCCGCTCTGAACCCTTTCGGTATAGCTTCAACCCGAGTATTGATCCAGGTCGTCATGTCATCTGCAGCACATGTTCATTGCCATTGAACTGTCCTGAGCGCGAGGCCCGGCCACCCGAGCTCCCCGTAGGAGTGTCGGGCGTTGTCGTATTACGCATTCGCAGCGGGCGTTTTATTTCAATCGGCCGAGCAATACCTTGCCGACCTCGGTGGCCGAGGCAGGATTTTGGCCGGTGATCAACTCGCGATCGACGACGACATAGGGCGTCCAGTTTTCCGTGTTGCTGCTGTACACCCCACCGGCTTTCTCAAGCGCGGTTTGCGGGTAGAACTTCATCTCCCCACCGTTGAGCAGGCCTTTGGCTGCTTCCTCTTCCTTGTTGCTGATAACGGTCATCTTGTAGCCCGCATAGATCCAGTCGGCGCTGGCGTTCACCGGTTTTGCGGTCTGGAGTTGGCGGGTGAAGTCCTGCGCATCAGGCAAGGTCGACAGCAGGGCGATTGGGCCATGGCAGACGAGGGCAGTGGTCTTGCCTTGAGCATGGAAGTCCATCAGCAAGCGACCCAGCGAACGGCTGTGCAGCAGATCCTGCATCGGCGCATGGCCACCAGGAATGTAGACTGCATCGAAATGCGCATAGCCGATCTGTTCCACCCGGGCGAGGCTGATGACCGGTGATTGATCCGGCACAGTGAGTTTCAATTGGTCGAGCAGATGCTTGTAGGTCTCAAGCACGACCTCATCGTTGTTGAAGTACATTTTGTCGATAGACGTCTTGTCCACGGTCGGGACCCTGCCATTCGGGGTCGCGAAGGTGATGGAGTGGCCAGCGTCGAGCAGCATCTTCACCGGTTGCAACAGCTCGTTCAGGTAGAACCCTGTCGCGAAGACCTTGCCATCCTTCAAATCGAGTGTCGCCGAATCGGAAAGCACCACAAGCACATTGCTGGCGCTCGCTGTCAGGCTGGTACCGAGCAATGCTGTGGTCAGGGCAATACGGGTCAGTGTCTTCATGTCGTGTCCAGAATTAATCGGGCGACCGGTTGCCGCTCCTGCCTGGATACTCTATTGATGTGTGATATGGCGATAAACTATCGCCAATGGAATTCATTTGGACCTAGGAAGCAATAATGGCGCGTAGATTCGACCATCTCGGCGATGTGGAGGCCTTTATACGGGTAGTGGAGCAGGGCACTGTCAGCGCTGCGGCCGTCGCGCTGGCGACCACACCTTCAGTGCTCAGCCGCGCGTTGACCAGGCTTGAGTCGCGCCTTGGCGTACAACTGTTGCGACGTACCACCCGCAGGCTAAGCCTCACAGACGCCGGCAGGTTGTACCTGGAACAGACCCGTCTGGCGTTTACACAGATCGAAGAGGCGGAGCGAACCATTCGAGGCCAAGAAGGCGAGTTGAGTGGACGCGTGCGCATGAGCGTACCGACAACCTATGGGCATCACCGTCTGCCACCGCTGCTCAGCGCATTTACCCGGCAGTATCCTGCTGTCTAGGTGGAGCTGAGCATCACCAATCGAAACGTTGACCTGATTGCCGAGGGCTATGATCTGGCGATTCGTTTGGGACATTTGCCTGACAGTGGCTTGGTCGGACGCAAGCTGGAAGATGCTCGATTGTCTCTGGTTGCCTCCCCCGAGTACCTGGCTCGCGCCGGTGTCCCAGCGACACTGGAGATGTTGAGCGAACACGCTTGCTTGCCGTTCATCATGCCCAGCAGTGGCAAGATCGGGCCTTGGTTGTTTTGTCTTGACGGGGAAAACCTGGAGTGGGTACCGCACGCCAATGTAGTGGTGTCGGATGATGTCCTCGGAATCGTTTCACTGGCACAAAGCGGTCTGGGAATCTGCCAGACCTATGACTTCATCATCCGCGACAAGGTGTTGCGCGGAGAGTTGGTAGAGGTCCTTGTGCAGTTGAGTGGGCGCAGCAGGCCATTCTCGATTATCTATCCGCCTCACCGGCAGTTGTCAGCCGCATCCAGAGCGCTGATCGACTTCATTTTAGCCAGGACTCAGTCCTGAGCTTCATCATCCAGACACCCAAGAGGGTGAGCGATCGAACTTCTTGGTCCGGTTGTGTGCGTGCTGAAAAACACTATGGAAAGCTGCCGACCATCAAGGGCTGCTACCGACCTGGAACAGTCGGCGAACAGAATAATCGCAAATTAGTGGCTATGCTTGGTCTGCTGTCGAAACTGATCAGGCAGTCCGGCAGGCTGCGCGGAAATGACCCGCAACGTGCCCTATGTCACCCATCGTTGGTTGGCGTGACACTTAAGACGTATAGCTTCGGTAGCTTTTGCTTGTCTCGGGAGCTTCGCTCACGAAAACCAGCGTGAATCCAGAGCAGAGAAAAAATTTGGCTAATGCTACGTGCGGTGTGTTCTCAGGTTCAGGTGTGGGCACAAAAGGTTGATTGGTTTCCGAATACCGCTTCTATTGGTCAATTTAGAAGGATTATGTTTGGAGATTGTGAAATGGATTTTTTCAGGAATAAAAGCACCGCAAAGCAAGCCATACCCACCCGTTCAAATAAGCCGCGCTCGACCAAATGGCACCGCATGTACTTTTTTCTTGCGGGATTCGACGTGCTGGTTGTTGTGCTGAGCGTGCTATTGAATCACCTGATCGTCGATACCTATCACCGCTCCATCACGGCAAACCAGTCGTGGGTCCAACAGCTGTCGAGCTATTCAACGCTGGGCAGCCTGGCTTCCAAAGTCAATGCGCCGGGCAATAATGTGTTCGATACACATGATGTTGAAGCCGAATCGCGGAACATGAATGAAGCCTTGCGCGCCTTCAGCGAGCATTTGGCAATGGCCAAAAAACAGTTGGAAGTACGGATCGCCAATGACGCTGAACACAGTGCTGATATACAAGCCTTTACCCTTGCATTGAAGGATGAGGTGGGTGCAATTGATGCCGCGATGGTCGAAATGGTGAACGAGGCCTTGCTGATCTTTTCCTACTTCAGGGAGGGGCAGTCGGATAATGCCGGCAAACGCATGGCAACGATGGACAGGAAGTATGCCCTGTTGCTCGCCTCACTCAGTACCGTGCGGGATCGCGTTGGCCTGATTCAAAGCAGGCTCCTGGAGGAGGAGCTTGAGTCGGTCGAAGAACTGCGCCGGGTCGAATACGCGATCATGGTGTTCGTGCTACTGATGGTCAGTGCGGCCGTTATCTACGGGGGCAAGATCAGGCGCGAAATGGAGTCGCAAGCAGCCGAAAGGGAAGGTTATCTGGCAGTGCTGCGCGAAAGCGAGAAGCAGGCCCGCCAGCAAGCATCGCTGCTGGACAAGGCCCAGGACGCCATTGTCGTTCACGGGATGGATAACCGCATCCTGTACTGGAACAAAAGTGCCGAGCGTCTCTACGGTCTGTCAAAGGAAGAGGCACTCGGTAAATCGGCACAGGAGTTGATCTACCAGGGTAGCGCCGCTTTCAATGCGGCCACTAACAGCCTGATAGAAACGGGTGACTGGGCGGACGAAGTTACACTTCGACGCCGGGATGGCTGCATCATCACGCTCGAAAGTCATCGAACCCTGGTGCGAGACGATGATGGCCAGCCGCAATCCGTTCTGTCGATCAATACTGACATCACCCACCGTAAGACCGCTGAGCAAGAGGTCCAGCGTTTGGCCTTCTACGATCAGTTGACCGGGCTGCCCAACAGGCGGCTCATGTTGGACCGGTTACAGCATCTGCTGGCGGGCAGCTCCCGTAGCCTGCATACGAACGCGATAATTCTCATTGACCTGGATAACTTCAAGGCACTGAACGACACGCTGGGGCATGACAGAGGCGACATGTTGCTGCAGCAAGTTGCTCTGCGCCTTTGCGGCTGCATACGCGAGAGCGACACCGTGGCTCGCCTGGGCGGAGACGAATTCGTCGTCCTGCTGGATGGCCTTAATGAGAATCCTCCAGGAGCAGCTATCCAGGCCAAGGCTATTGGCGAAAAGATTCTCAACTCTCTGAACATTTCCTACCAGTTGGATGGATATGAGCACCACAGCACCCCCAGCCTCGGCATTGCGCTGTTCCAGGGGCAGCTGAGCACAGTGGACGATATTATGAAGCGCGCTGACCTGGCGATGTATCGCGCCAAGGCGGCGGGCCGCAATACCATGCGCTTCTTCGATCCGCAAATGCAGGCGGTTGCCATGGCACGCGCCAGACTGGAAGTAGACTTGCGCCAAGGCTTGCAGGACAACGAATTCCTTCTTCATTACCAGCCGCAGGTGAATAGTGAGGGCCGTATCATTGGCGCAGAGGCACTGATGAGATGGCAGAATCCTGAGCGCGGAGTCGTGTTTCCAGGCGAGTTCATTCCATTGGCAGAGGAATCGGGGTTGATTCTGCCGTTAGGCCGTTGGGCGCTGCAGGCAGCCTGCACTCAGCTGGTTGCCTGGGCAAAGCATTCGGAAACCGCCCGACTGGGTATGGCTGTGAATGTCAGCGCCCGCCAGTTTCACCATCCGGACTTCGTCGAGGAGGTACTGCAAGTACTGAGATACACGGGGGCCGATCCGAAGAAATTGAAACTGGAACTGACCGAAGGCCTGCTGATAGAGGATATGGAAGGTACTGTCGCCAAAATGATCGAGTTGAAAGAGATCGGCATAGGCCTTTCGCTGGATGATTTCGGAACCGGCTACTCGTCACTGTCATACCTGAAGAGCCTTCCGCTGGATCAACTCAAGATCGACCAGTCCTTCATCAGAGATGTGCTGGTTGATCCCAACGACGCCGCCATCGCCTGCGCGATTGTGAGCCTGAGCCAGATATTGGGGCTTTCGGTGATTGCAGAAGGTGTGGAGACAGAAGCTCAGCGCACCTTTCTGGTCAAGCATGGCTGCCAGACCTACCAGGGCTTCCTGTTTTCCCCGCCACTGCCAGCCGAACAGTTTGAGGCGTATGTTCACGAAAGATTAATGGCGAGCACTGATTTCCCACGGACCAAGACTAAATCGCCATAACTTCGCAGGTGCCTGGGAACCGCCGCCATCAGCAACCACCTGTACTTCATAACCATCGCGCACCAGGCTCAGCGCCGGATAGACCGTGCAGACGTCATTGGTGACCCCGGCGATGATCAGTTTCTTGCGCCCCGTAGCCTTGACCGCCGAGGCGAAGTTCTCATCGTCCATGGCGTTGACGATAAACAACATCTCAGGCTATGAGCTCGTAGCACTGCGGCGATTTTTTCGCCCTCAGGGCGTCAGCTCGCAGCGTCTGCGCCAAGACTTCGTGGAAGTGGCTTAGCTTGGTTCGTTCAAGGGTGGCGCCCGTCAAGTTTGGCTATTTGTGGTAAATGCGGACCCTGTTCATGGCGCCGGCACTACGCCGCGCGCCATGAACGAAGATCGAAGCCTTATTCGACTGCCGCCGTCTCGGCCACACGTTGAACCGTGGCCGGTTTCAATGGCGTCTCGGGCGAAGTCTGCGGCGTGTTCAGGTCACGGGCAAAGGTCCTGTCGTTTTCGCCACGGAAAAAGTTCTTGCCGTAGATCAGCAAGCACAACACCACGCCGATAGCGAACGCCCAGCTCGCGCCCTTGATTGCCAGCACCGCACCGATCACCCCGGCGATACCCAGGTCACGCTGGCTTCGCGCTTCCAGGATGCCCAGACGCACGCTGACATAACCCTGGATCAGCAGGGTCAGGGACAGCGCGACGCCAAGAATCGGTTGAACCAGGGTTACCACTGGCAACAGCAGCAGCCCGGTATTGGTCCCCCAGCGGAATGAGCCGACACCGCCAATGATCGAACCCATTGCCTTCGGCCCACCCTTGAAACGTTCGATGATCACCACCAGCATGGCTGCCCACTTCGGTCCGCACATGGCGACGTCGGGGCCGAAGATGCTCATGAAGGCGTTGCGTGCGCCGAAGATCAGGTGTGCGCGGTCCGGGTTGTAGTCGATCTTCTGGTCGGTGCGGATCTGTTCAGCTTCGTCCAGCAGTACCTTGGCGCTGAGCACGTCGCCGAACACGATGATGTACACCGCCAGCACCGTTGGAATTGCCGAGATGAACATCGACAAAGGCGGCATGCCGAGACCGAACACCGTGTAGTGGGTCCACAAACCAATGAAGTCCGGCTGGCTGATGCCCCATTGAATGGTCGGCCACGGCGCCTCGTTGAACAACGGAGCGATGACCACCGCCAGCAGGACAATCGGCAGGATGCCGAGCTTGGCGAAATTCCACCAGAACGCGTTCTTCTGCTTGAGTACCTGGAAGTGCTGGGAAAAAATCAGGTAGAACGCCAGGCCCACCGCGATGGAGATCGTCCATGGGAACGCGTCAAACTTGCCACCCACCTGAAACACCGCGATCACGGCACTCAGGCCCGCGCCGACGATGATCCCGGATTTCATGGCCGCCGGTATGTAGGTGAACACCCGTTTCGCCATCCCCGTGGCCCCCAGCGCAATGGAGAACACGCCGAGCATCAATTGAAACGCAATCAAGGCATGGACACGTTCCGGGCCCACCGGAAAGGTTGCGCAATAGGCCATCAACAGCGGCACCGCCGGGGTGATCCAGCCCGGTACGGTCGGGTCGCCGAGCAAGTGATGGGTGAGGTACAGCAAGCCGTTGAGCATGACCACCGCCAGTGCCACTTCGAATGGCATTCCGAGCAATTCGGTCATCAGCGGGATCGCCGCCAGATCGACTGCGCACATCAGCAAACCTTGCAGGTAGTCCGGCAACTCGAATTTGTAGTGAATAAAGGGCAAGCGCACCTTGAACGGGCCAAGGGCGATGTACGGACTTTCATAGCGTGGTTCAGGGGAACTGGACATGGGCTGCACCTGTTTTATTGGTCTTGTAGGGTGAGCGCTTGATGGGGCATCGAGCGCTGAACGGTTTGCGGGGCGCCAATCAAAACGCCGAGCGATAGATTTTTTCGATATCGACGGCGCTCAGGCGGCGCGGGTTGTTGCGCATCAGGCGCTCGATCTTGCTGGCCTCTTCGGCCATGGCCGGGATGGCGTCCTCAGGAACATCAAAGGCGCGCAGGCTTTTGGGAATCTCCACCGCCTCACACAGATCGGCCATGGCCTGCACAGCGGCATCGGCGGCTTGCGGGTCGCTCAGGTGGGACACGCGCAGGCCCATCGCTTCGGCGATATCGCGCAAGCGCTCGACACAGGCCAACTTGTTCCACTGCATCACGTGCGGCAGCAGCAAGGCATTGCTCACGCCATGGGCGATGTTGAAGCGACCGCCCAACGGGTAGGCCAACGCATGCACCGCGCCGACACCGGCATTGCCAAAGGCCATGCCGCCCATGAGGCTGCCGGTGGCCATGTCTTCGCGAGCTTGCAGGTCGGCCGGGTTGGCATAAGCCTTGGGCAGGGCCTTGGCGATCAATTTGATGGCGCCCAGTGCCAGTGCGTCGGTGATCGGCGAGCGATTGACCGACAGATAAGCTTCGATGGCGTGAACCAGGGCATCCACGCCACTGGCGGCGGTGACGCTGCGCGGACAGGTCAGGGTCATGGCCGGGCTGACCAGGGCGACATCCGGCAGCAGGTAGTCGCTGACGATGCCCTTTTTCAGTTGCGCTTGCTTGTCGGAAAAGATTGCGACGCTGGTCACTTCCGAGCCGGTGCCGGCGGTGGTCGGAATGGCGATAAGGGCAGGGCCCTTTTGCTTGACCAGGTCGACGCCGAACAACTCGGCCAGCGGGCCGTTATGCCCGGCGAAAGCCGCGACGCCTTTGGCGATGTCAATGGCGCTGCCGCCTCCGAGGCCGATCAGGCCGTCATAGCCGCCTTCGTGGAAGGCGCGGGTGCAGTCTTCAACGATGGCGATCTCGGGTTCTGGCTTGACCTGATCAAAGACGCCGTAACGCCGACCTCCCAATTGCGCAAGGGCAAGGTCTACCGTGCCGGACTTGACCAGCACCGCATCGGTGACGATGAGCGGAAAGTTGATATTCAGGCGGGTGAGTTCAACGGATAGCTGCTCGATGGCGGCTTCTCCGGTAATCAGTCGATTGGCGATTTTGAACGCTGAGGCAGTCATTGGCTCGTCCTATGTAGTTGTTGTTTGCGCAAGGGCGTGTCAACCGGACATAGCGAATGGCGTGCCAGAATGCGCAAAGCCCCGGACGGCGGGGCTTTGCGGGAAACAGGCGGGATTAATGCAGGGGGTTGCGATCAGTATCCTGATCGCCCGGGGGCTGTTTGATTGGAATACTGATCAAACGTTGTCAGTCAGAGTGTTCCCAGCGCTTCATTTTTTGCACCACGGTGGCCTGGCTCACACCCAGGGCCTTCGCCGCCAGGCGGGTGGTCTTGTGCAAGCGCAGTGCCGCGCGAATCGCCGCGCGTTCGGCGTTCTCGACAATCTTGCGCAGCGGCAGGCGGCCTTGGTCGGTGTCCTGCGGGCTGAGGTTGAGTATCTCTTCGGGCAGATCCAGCGCCTCGATGGTGTCGCCCTGGGTGGTGACCACCAGCCGCTCCACCACGTTGATCAACTCACGGATATTGCCTGGCCAGGCGTACTCACACAGCAGGTCGAGCGCTTCCAGGCTCCACTGCACCTGGCGTGCGTAACGACCGTTGTAGGTCTCCAGGTAGAAATGCAACAGCGCCGGGATTTCCTCACTGCGCTCGCGCAGGGCGGGAATGTGGATGGGGACGACGTTGAGTCGGTAGTACAGGTCCGCGCGGAACAGCCCCTGTGCCACCCGCTGTTTGAGATCATGATGGGAGGCGCTGATGATCCGCACGTCCACTTCCTTGAGCTCCAGCCCGCCAACCGGAATGAAGCGATTTTCTTCTATCACCTTAAGCAACTTGACCTGGACCGGTAACGGCAGATCGCCAATTTCGTCCAGAAACAACGTCCCGTGGTGGGCCAGTTCGAGCAGGCCACGCTTGCCTTTCGGCCCGGCGCCGGTAAAGGCACCGGGGACATAGCCAAACAGTTCGGCCTCAATGAGATTTTCCGGCAGTGCACCGCAATTGAGTGCCAAAAACGGCTCTTTGGCACGGGGGCCGGCATTGTGGATGTATTGCGCGACCAGGGTCTTGCCGACACCTGTTTCGCCTTGCAGCAGCACCTTCACCGAGCTGCTGGCCACCTGGCGCGCCAGGGCGAAGACCCGGCCGGAAACCTTTTGGTCCGCCACGGGCAGGGAGTTCAACAGTTCGTCGCGTTGACCGGCATGTAATTGCGCGGTGCTGTTGCGCAGTTGTTTGAGCTGATGCAGTTCGTCACGCTCATGCTTCATGCGCAACAACTCGGTCATGTCGCGTACGGTGCTGACCACGTAACGGATACGTTTGACGCTGTCGAAGATCGGTGTGGCGCTGACCAACAGTTTTTTCCCGTGACTCACGCTCTGCATCACCGAAACGGGCAAGCCTTCGCGTAAAACCCGCAGAGTGGCGGACTGAGAGATCGTCCCTTCATTGACCAGCACTTGCATGGAGCGCCCCACCAGTTCGGCACTGTTGAGGCCGGTCAAGCGTTCGTAGGCCTTGTTGACCTTGAGTGTGTTGCCATCGCCGTCGGTGATGTAGACGCCGTCGTGCAGGGCGTCCAACAGTTCTTCGAAACTTGCGTCATTGACGTTCATGCAGGAATCCAGGACAGCATAGTGGGGTGTTTAGAGCGCTAGCTTAATGCGTCACCCCCGGTCATGTTCGATCGATCGCTGCGGTTTTTCAGCCGCGCCGCTATCGCAGCGATGAAGATCGGCACGATCAGCAGGATGAACAATTGCACCGGGTTCCATTTCAAGCCCAACAGCAGACCGCCGCCATACGCGCCGAACCGCGCGCCGCCCGTCATCAAGCTGATCCTCGTGAAGCGAATGCGTGTGGGGTAGTAGTTGGCAGCCTTGCGTACCCTCTTGAGTCAATTGAATCGAGCGCTGGAAATGATTCATTGTGCCGGAACCATTCGTTTTCTATCTGGCGCTATTTCGATTCGAGAGGGAGGAGTCGCTTGCATGCAATTCCTCAAGGATCTCGAGAAAAAGCTCTGCGCTTCGTGACAAAGGGCGAGAAGCCTCGGTTATTGCGCAGATGGTGTTATGGAACACGGGGCTGTCCGGTAACTCCCGCAAGTCGAAGCGCGGGGCGATAAGTTCGACATAATGCTCCGGTAGTAGCCCGGCATAACCTCCACCTTCAACGAGCATCGCGATCGCTTCCAGTCCTGCGGCTTCGGGCCCTCGTTCAAAACCATGTGTAGCCAGCGTTTCCTCGACGAAGGGATGCGGTCGATAAACCAGTTGAGGTCGGAGCAGTTTCTCGCCCGGCGCTTGATTCGCTACATACACCCGATGATCTTCGACGAACAGCTTTTGGTAATGGAAGGCTCGCTCTTTGCGGTACATTCCACGAATAGCCACCTGCACCCGGCGCTCGCGCAGTGCCTGGTTCAAATTGGCAAAGGTCATCACGGCCACTTCTGCCTGAACGTTAGGGGCCCTGCGTCTCAGTTCTTTCAGCGCGTCGACCAGTCGGCAATTCGGATCGGCGAGCATATGCTCGACAGTTCCAATCGAGACGGTGCCGGATATCACGGCACGTACCGCATCAATTTCCGGCTTGATCCGTTCAAGGGAATTGAGTGCGTTGGTCGTCAATTCCAGCGCCACTCTCCCGGCCGCGCTCAGCTTGAAACCTGCCGGACCTCGCTCGCACAGACGCACACCCAGGCGCTCCTCGACCTCCTTGATATGCCTGCTGATCGAGGCTTTGGTCATATTCAGCCGGCGTTCAGCCGCAGCAAATCCCCCGGCTTCAGCGGCGGCACAGAAAATACGCAGAGAGCGTAAGTCACGCTCGGTAAGGTCGAATCGGTTCATGGATAAAAGGTATCAGATTCCAAGACCATATCGCTAATAAAGTGATTTTACTTGCGCTTTCGCACTGGCTAATTTGGTTCCAGCAACCTTCACAACTACAACACTCCAAGAAATGGGGGAACTGCATCATGACTACACACAGTCGCCGAAGCATCGTGAAAACCGTGCTCTTTACCTCGCTGGTTATCTGTACTTCCACCTTCGCATTAGCCCAGGCAAGCACGCTTGCCGACATCAAGCAGCGTGGCAAGCTGACTGTGGGTACCGAAGCCGCTTACGAACCTTATGAATTCGTTGAAAACGGCAAGGTTGTGGGTTATGGCCACGATATTCTGGAACAAATGGCCGCAAAACTCGGCGTCGAGCTGGAGCAGTTGAACTTGCCGTTCAATGGCTTGCTTCCGGGTCTGATGAGCAACAAATTTGATTTCGTGGCCACTTCCGTCGGGATCACACCTGAGCGTGCCAAGCGGTTCGCTTTCAGCCAGCCCATCGGCATTGTCCGCTCGCTATTCGTAGTCAAGGCGGACAACACAACCATCAGCAAGCCTGAAGATGTAGCAGGCAAAGTGGTGGGGACCCAGATGGGTTCTTCAGCCCAACAAGCACTGCAGGAATACGATCGAGAACTCAAAGCCAGCAAAGGGCAGGGCTACGCGGATCTCAAACTATTCCAGGGCTATCCCGACGTCGGCCTGGCGATTGCCAATGGCTCGATCGATGCAGGTGTTCTACCCAGCAACGTATTGGCTGTGCAGATGCGCCGTCAGCCGGACATTTATAAAACGGTGGGCGAAGTCGGCGATTCCAAGCTCTTGGCTTGGGTAGTCAATGCCAAGAATCCAGAAGTACGCACGTTTATCAACGAAACGCTTGATGAGATGCGCGCTACGGGCAAGTTGGCCGAGTTGCAGAAAAAATGGTTCGGCGAAACGCTGACATTACCGACTTCAGGGTACCTCCCTGACGCGGCCCTCTAAGTGGAGGGCCAGGTAATGATGAGCTGGTTGAGTGCGCACACCGCGCTGGGTCCGTTTTTCGATGGGTTGCTACAAGGTGCGGCAACAACATTTATCGCGAGCAGTCTGGCTTTTCTCATAGGGCTCGGATTGGGCGTGCTTTTACTTCTGCTGAGAGTCGCGGCGGGACCCATTTGCCGATACGCGGTGATGGTCTACGTCAGTGCCATCCGCGGCACACCGCTGCTGATTCAATTGCTTATCGCGTATTTCGTTGTGCCGGGCCTGATCGGTATTTCGCTGACACCACTGGAGGCGGGGATCCTGGCCCTGTCTTTCAATACGGCGGCCTACATCAGTGAAATCCTGCGGGGTGCTTTGACTTCGATTCCTCGAGGTCAGGTGGCAGCAGCCCAGGCACTGGGGATGCGCGCTCATCAGAAGTGGCGTTACGTGCTGTTGCCGCAGATGTTCCATCGCTCCATTCCTCCGCTGACCAACGAGTACACCGTACTGCTCAAAGCCTCATCACTGCTGTCGATCATTGCCGTCAGTGAGCTCGCTACCGTGGCTCGTAACGCGACGCTGCAAAGCGATCTTCCACTGCAAGTGTTCAGCGCAACAGCGGTCGTCTATTTCCTTATTTTGCTGTGCGCTTCGTCGATCTCGCGACTCATCGAGCGCCGCATTGCCAAGGTGATGCCAAATGCCCATTGATCTTGAAGTGGTCAGTCACGTAATCCCCGCATTGCTGCAGGGACTGAAAATTACCGCGACGGTCAGTGCCATCGGTATTCCGTTGGGGATGTTGATCGGAACGCTGTTCGCTTACATGGCCGATGCCCAGCATTGGTTGCCAAGGCTGTTTGCCCGTTGTTATGTCGAACTTGTACGAAATGTACCGTTCCTGATCGTGGTGTACCTGCTGTTTTTCGGCCTGCCGCAGCTGGGAGTGCAAGCCTCATCCTTTGCGATCGCCATTGGTGCCACGGCGTTCTATACGGCCGGGTACTTCAGCGAAATTCTGCGCGCCGCCTTGAAGAGCGTGCCGGCCGGCCAGGCGCGCGCAGCGCGGTCACTGGGGTTTTCCGTCTGGCAGGTTCAGCGCTACGTGGTCGTGCCACAAAGCTTTGGCTACCTGATCCCGCCTACTACCAGCCTGATCATCATGATGTTCAAGGACACCGCGATCTTCTCGGTAACCAGTCTTCCTGAGCTCACCTATCAGAGCAATCTGATGACCGCTGACACCTTCGCTTACCTCGAAGTGCTTGGCACCGCTGCATTGCTCTATTGGCTGTCGAGCATTGTCCTCGATGCACTTGGCCAAGTTCTGGAAGCCCGTGAAAGACACTGGCGGCATCGCTAGAAAATCCCATCATTCAGGAGTTTTTTATGAAGAATCTGACCGTCGCACCACGTACCAGCCATCAGACCCTGCTTTATTCAGAATTGATGACCGATCTGGAAAACCTTCAACAGGCGGATATTGCCGTGCTTGGCATGCCTTTCGGTTCGCCCTACGGCCCGCGCTCATACACCAACGACCAGACCAATGCGCCGCTGGCAATTCGTCAGCTCACCGACCGCATGGTGCGTGATCCGCGGCATTACGATTTCGATATCGATGGCCCACTGCTGCAAGGTCGTAGCGATATTCGATTCATCGACTGTGGTGATGTGTTGCCCGATGTCGCCAAACCAGGTGAGCACTATGAACGTGCCGAGCAGGCCGTACGGCAGCTTCTCAAAGCTGGAGCGCTGCCAGTCATTCTTGGCGGTGACCACGGAATTACTACGCCGGTTCTACGGGCCTACGACAGTCTCGACCCGATCACCATCATCCATATCGATGCGCACCTTGACTGGCGCGACGACGTAAACGGGATCCGGGAAGGGTTGTCCAGTCCGATACGTCGTGCCTCCGAAATGGCCCATGTCGGCCGGATCTTCCAGATCGGACTGCGCGCCCAAGGCAGCGCACGCCCCGAGGATCTCGAGGTAGCGCGCGAGTATGGCGCGGAGTTGATCAGTGCCTATGAATTGCACGAGATCGGCATGGACGCGGTACTTTCGCGTATTCCCGATGGTGGAAACTACTACCTGACCATTGATGCCGACGGTCTCGACCCGACCATCATGCCCGCTGTCGATGGTCCGGCCCCAGGTGGCGTGACTTTTTTACAGGCACGCAAGCTTATTCACGGATTGGTGAAAAAAGGACGGGTAGTGGGTATGGATATCGTTGAAATCCAGCCGGGCAAAGACAACGCAAGTAACCTCACCTGCGTGACGGCGGGACGCTTGATTGTCAATCTGATCGGCGCCTCTATTCGTGCGGGGTACTTCGACAAATGATTCAGACTACAGCCGCGGTGTCATCGGCTTCACGCTTCGCTGCAGATGTTCAGCCCCACTGCATCAGAATGCGCGGAATCAATAAATGGTATGGAAATTTGCAAGTCCTCAAAGACTGCTCGACGCACGTCAGTAAAGGCGAAATTGTGGTGGTGTGTGGGCCTTCAGGTTCAGGCAAGTCGACATTGATCAAGACGGTCAACGGTCTGGAGTCTTTTCAGAAAGGCGAGATCCTGGTGAATGGGCAGTCGATCGGTAGCGCAAAAACCGACCTGCCAAAGTTGCGCCAGCAAGTGGGCATGGTGTTTCAGCATTTCGAACTGTTCCCCCATATGTCGATCATCGAGAACCTCACGTTGCCACAAACGAAGGTGCTCCATCGTCCGACAAACGATGCGAAAGCCAAAGGTCTGGCATTGCTTGAACGTGTGGGCCTCAGCGCACATGCCCACAAGTACCCGGCGCAGCTCTCTGGTGGTCAGCAGCAGCGTGTTGCCATCGCCCGGGCATTGTCGATGGATCCGGTCATCATGCTCTTCGATGAGCCAACCTCGGCGCTGGACCCCGAGATGATCAACGAGGTGCTGGACGTGATGGTGTCGCTGGCCAAGGACGGCATGACGATGATGGTGGTCACCCATGAGATGGGCTTTGCTCGGCGCGTGGCGGATCGGGTGGTTTTCATGGAGGAGGGGATGATCATTGATGACACATCCTCTGAAGCATTCTTTAACGGGACGTCTTCGGAGCGGGCAAAGCTCTTCCTGTCGAAAATACTGGGGCACTAAGTTCCACGTTGTATCCAGCGTTCAATACGGAGTCAGTCAATTAAAGCGCGGTCAGCAGGTATCGATTATGGATTGCCCTGCTGACTGACGCGTTTCGTATTAGATCTGCTTCGCATCGCGTGACAATATCTACAACCAACAGTTAAACGATAAAAATGCGGATATCCACTCAAGATGGAAGTCTGTTGCAAGGGTAGCTATTGGCCGTTATCTGCCTGATGTAGATGCAGTTAGCCATAGCGAAAAGGTGGGTTGAGAGAGCCTGGAGGAACAAAATTGGTACAAGCGGAATTGAAAACTGGCGTAATCCATTGTCTTGATGCCCACAGCCCCCCGTTAATTATGTGGGGCGCACAACATCAAAGGTGAACCGGAGCCGCGGTCCGGAAAAGAAACCGCGGCGACCGATCAATCAGGCGGCGGGGAGCAGGCCTTTCTGTTTGGCGACATGAGTCGCCAGTGCGTCCATCAAGTCCGGGGACAGGCAGTCATAGGGTTCCAGGCCGATCGAGCGCAAGCGCTCGCGGATAGCCTTCATTTGCGCTGGCGGTGTGCCGGTTTCGATGATGGAGGACACGAACGCCGCGAATCCCGGCGCAGCCCATCCGCTCTGTGGCGAAAGCTCGGTGTGGACGAAGTCCAGGCCATAAAACGCATGGTCCTTGTTCTCGATGCGCCCAAAGAGATGGGCGTGACACTGCTTGCAGGCGTGGCGTTGGATGGTGGCGGATTCGTCGACAATCGCCAGTTTTTCGCCGTGGGCAATGACGCTGACCTTATCTCGAGGCACCACGGCGATGACGGCGAATATTGCATTTTTTGGTTTCCAGCATTTGCTACAGCCGCACGCGTGGTTATACAGGGTTTGCGAGTCGATCTTGACTTCGACCTTGTCGGTCGCGCACAGGCATTGCAGGGTGCCACCTGTGAAATTCGCGGCGGCGGGTTGGATACCATTGTCCAGTGCAGGGTGAAGTTGCAAGGTGCTCATGCTGGCGTCTCCGTTTCAGGGTGTCAGACAAAAGTGCCTGGGGCCGTGCCCCAGATCGGTAGTTCATCGGAACTCCATGACCGCGCGGATCGATTTGCCTTCATGCATCCGATCGAACCGCGGCGGATTTCGAAAAGGACACAGTGCATAAACGAGTGACCTCCTTCGGTGCGACCGATCGGTTACCCAGATCAAGAGTAGTCTGCGATGACGTCTCGAGCGCGGCCAGGACCAGCGCAACGCTATCCGACCCATGGCGGTCATTCGCGCAATCGTTGGATCGGTGCATGTTTTCCTGCATCGTCAGGAGTGCCACGTACCTATCTCAGGGTGAATGCTGTTTTGAGCGGTATGGCAACGTTGCGCAAGTTGTCTTTAAGCGTGATATCTACCGTCCAGATACCTGTGGGATCGCCTGGTTCTCCGATGAAATTGATCACGGGGGCGGCGTGGTACAGGTGATTCGACTCCCCCTTGAGGTGTCCTTGAAAACAAACGATATCTCGCTGATTGATCGACTCAGTACCATCCGGCCTGATGACTTTCAGATCGCACGTTATGTTTGCTTCGTGATTGGCATTCAGCTTCGGGTTGGCAAAAAAAATCAGCGTAAAGATCCATTTACCTTGGGTAGCAACCTTTGCTTCGTTAAATACGGGAATGGTTTCGGGCGAAGTATCCCACTTTTTTTCCCAATCGGGATCGGAGGTGATTAATAGTGAGCCACCAAACTCGCCGACGGATCGTCTTGACTCAGTGTCTGGGTATGGATTGCCATTTGAATCCTTCCAGTAACCGGCATGCAGATTCGACCATGAAAGTGACATCGCGATGAAAACGGTGAGCAGTCGACGGTTCATGGGCGACTCACTATAAGTGGACGATATAAGTTGCGTAATGTTTGCGCCATTTGTGTCTGATGACGCGCCTTGTCCATGTGTAATGCCTTGTTCCGCTTGAGTGTAGCGGCAGAAAACGCAACACAGAGTCACGAGAACCAATGACAGGTTTTTGTGCTCGTAAGGCGTCTTGAGCATGGTGCTCACGGTCCGCTCTTGGCCGAGATCGGCAGCTATGGGTTAATCAGGGCTGATCGCAATAAGGACTGTTTGGAGTGCTCTGCAGGTGTTGCGCCTGGCACAGAGCGACCAAGGCGGGCGTTCACGGGGGACAGCCCTCTGACCGAAGGCAACGGCCGTACTATAATTAATGTCTGTCAATGTTTGCGTGACGAGCGCTCCAAAACGAATCAGGTATCCATAGCGTTCACCTGACAGGCAGCGGGCGGCACAGCAAATGGGATGGACAGTACGTCTGATTACGCGAGAGAGGGTTCAGCCATGAAAAATCACTCCTTCCAGCATTACGCTCATGGTTTGGAAATGGCCGTTCACGATGCATGGATTACCGCCAAGGTGAAGTCGGCCCTGGCATTTTCCGATCCGACCCTTAGCCTGCATATCAATGTCAAAACCCATGCGGGCATAGTGGCGTTAAGCGGCCGCGTCAACACTCATAGACAGTGTGAACAGGCCATTGGTCTGGCCCGTTCGGTTCATGGTGTCGCCGAAGTCGATGCCACCGAATTGCAGACCCATGTGTTCACGCCAGGGAGTTTTCCAGAAGCGCCCAACGCTGAAGAGAGCACTGAGCGCCGGCCACAATCGTCAACGAAGATGGACGACAAATGATAATGGTAACTTTGTAGGCGCCGCGCTCCCAGTCGGGAACCGAGGGCGGAGGGAAGCTGAATGCCTGTGTGCCCCAGAGTGAATTGCCCATGGTTTCGTGGACATTTGCGACTGGCTGCTTATGGCCGATGATGATTACAAAGCGTGCTGGTCAAATCCGATGCAATCGGTGGTCAGAACGAATGCAAATGACTGGTCAGGTCGAATGCAAGCGGGTGGTCAAGTGGGGTGCAATTTCGCAACAGTACTAGCGATGGTTGCGATAGCGTTCGGTCAAGGACTGCACGAGGGTGACGTAGGATTGCGTCTCTGCGTAGGGAGGCACCCCGTTGTACTCGACCACGGACGCTTCGCCAGCGTTGTAACCTGCCAACGCCAGCACCTGGTTGCCGTTGAAGCGCTTGAGCAGCCAGGCCAGGTAGCGCACGCCGCCACGAATGTTCTGTCGTGCGTCGAACGGATCGTCCACGGCGAAGCGCTCGGCGGTGGCGGGCATCAACTGCATCAGCCCCTGGGCGCCGGCTTCGGAAATGGCGTTGGGGCGAAACGCCGATTCGGCATGTATCACCGCGCGGATCAGCGCCCTGTCGACACCATAATGACCCGAAGCGGCTTCGATCTCCCGCCGATAGGAATGGGTGTCCAGGCGTAGTGAGGCGACCTTGAAATCCTTCGACGCCATGCACAGATAGCAGCCCTTGATGTAATAGAGCTCAAGGACATCGACCCGTGCGGAGATCCCGACGGGGCGCCGGCTCACAAATTGACGAATACCCTTGTGGATGAAGGTGTACACCCGAATCCGCACCGCGCCTGAGTCGTCGTCCCGCACAAGCCGTGGCAGGGCCATTGCCTTGGCACCGACACCACCGACACCGGCGCCCGCCATGCCATTGAGGCGAGTACAGCGGGCGCTGGCGATGGCTTGGCTGGTGTAGCTGATGGCTCCGTCCCTGGCCTGGCACTTGAACATGGCGCTGGCGCACAATGGAGCGACCAGCAAGGCCAGCTCGATGCAGCCAAGAAGGCCCTTGCGAGCCCATTGCCATGCTCTGGAATTCATCACATCGCTCCACGCCGCAGGTGCCGATCAGGTCTGGGGCACCTGGCCCGGGCGCTGCCTTTGGAGGGCCTATTCCGGGTGACCCGCCTGTTGTTCTGATAGTTATACCCCTTGTAACCGGCCTTGGAACTTGTGTTGACGTACGGGCTGCCGGCGTTCCCAGGCGAGGCGCAGGCCAACAGTGCTTAATGCCTGACGAATGGATAGGGGGCATCCCGACGCAAACCGATGTCTCCTTCTGGCCGTTTTCTACCTGTCTCGACCGGTTGAATCCACAACTCATAGTGGACGAGATCAAGCAGCGAGAGCCTGCTGGCCTTGAGTGTCAGCTAGCCGACAAGAGTACTGACGATGCAGATGATTAAAGTAGGGGGCAGTGGTTTGAATCATCTCCGTGCGTCATTGCGTCAGGCTGGATTGCCTTACGACGATGTGAGCTATCCAGGACGGCAGTTTTACCGGTTTGAAGTGGATGGGAAATGGGTAGCCTATGGAGGATTGGAGGGGGCTGGTCCCGATCTTCTGCTGCGCTCTCTAGTTGTTTGCGAGGAGCATCGTGGAGCGGGACTGGGAAAAGCGGTGTTGTCGGAACTGGAACAATCAGCGGCCTCCCAAGGCGCAGCCCGACTGCATTTGTTGACCCAAAACGCGGTTGATTTTTTTGCAACCAATGGGTACGTACTGCTTGATAGGGAAAAGGCGCCTGCCGCAATTACCCAGACAGCTCAGTTCAAGCATTTGTGCCCTTCCTCGGCAAGCTACCTGCGGAAAACTTTAAGCGCTTCCAATTGTGCGAAGTAACCCATCGAATCGCTTCCGGGCCATCGCTAGCGTGGATAGTCACGCGAGCGATGGCTGAGTGCTATTTATATAATTCAAAGCTTCCGAAATTGGGTTATTGGCTGGCAAGGGCGTGGAGCGCGACCCGTGAAGCTGCCAGGTCCCAAGCCGCGGTACCAACGCTTTTAAATACAACGGGCCGTGACGAATCGATTGGGCCGCGAATGGCTGCGGCCAGCGATCTGACTTGAGACCAATCCACACCTGCCCGCAACAGGTCACCTGCTTCGTGCTGCGCACCGGCAGTATCGTCAGCATAGAGAACGCTACCGTCCAGAGTGACTTTGCCAAGCTCCGCCATCTCAGGCTTGAAAGCACCTACACCAATAATCAATCGACCAGGTTTGGCTGGCTCGTTGTAGACCGGCTCTGTGCTGGTGGTTACGGTGATCACCACATCCACGTCGGGAATGCTGTCGCCACACGGTTGCAAATGCTCGTGCAGGTCTCGATTGTTGTTGCAGAAGTCTGCCGTCGCTTGCGCGTCAATCCCTCGAACCCACAGCATGCACTGTGGGTAAAGGGCATCGATAGCTTGTACGTGATGACGTGCTTGCGCGCCGGTCCCGAACAGTAAGATCTGTTTCGGTTCATGCTTGAACAGCGTCCGAATCGCGAGGAGGGTTACTGCCGCAGTACGACGCCCTGTGACCTCCGGGCCGTCGAGCAAGCACTTTATTTGTCCGGTTACGGCATCACATACGGTTACCGTGCCGTTGATCGTGGGCAGCTGACGCTGCACATTCCCCGGCTGGACGTTAACCAGTTTGTGGATGCCGATGTCCTGGGCGGTGGCGGGCATGCTCAGCAAAACACCGCCGTCACCCAAGGGTACAACCAAGCGCTCAGGGCTCAGAATTGAACCGGCTTCCAGCTCGGTTGCGGCTTGGGCAATAGCGTCAACGAGTTTTTTGAAATCCAGCAGTGCCGCTGTCTGCGCTTGATCACAGACGGTAACCGAAAGGTTTTTCGGGGCGGCATTATTCGCCAGCATATTAGTCATTGAATATTCCTTTTGCTGAGATCAGTAGTGGCGGATGTCGGAACGAAACTGCTGTGCGCGCAAGTGCGTTGATAAACGGCCTGCGCCTGGCGTATGGACGGCACAGCCATCGCTGGCCGGCCGTGCTCTTATGTGGCCTCAGTGTAAAATTTGCGCAAGAAAGGCCTTGGCCCGTGCACTGTTCGGGGCGCTGAAGAAGTCCTGAGGCGGTGCGTCCTCAATGATCTGGCCGCCATCGAGAAACAGCACGCGCTCGGCCACTTGCCGGGCAAAGCCCATTTCGTGGGTCACGCAGAGCATGGTCATACCGCTGCCGGCCAGGTTAACCATCACATCCAACACTTCGCTGACCATCTCCGGGTCGAGCGCCGAAGTGGGTTCGTCGAACAGCATGATTTTGGGTTCCATGCACAACGCCCGGGCGATGGCCACGCGCTGTTGCTGGCCTCCCGAGAGCTGGCTGGGGTACTTGCTGGCCTGGCTGGCGATACCGACTTTTTGCAGGAAGTGCCGGGCCAGTTCCTCGGCCTTCTTGCGGCTCATACCGCGCACCGAAATCGGGGCCAGGGTGCAGTTATCGAGCACGCTCATGTGCGGGAACAGATTGAAATGCTGGAACACCATGCCAATTTCACTGCGGACCTTGGCGGCCTCGCGGCTGGTCTGGGCCAAGTCGGTGTCGTTGACCAGAATGCGGCCTTTTTCGGCGATTTCCAGGCGGTTGATGCAGCGGATCAGCGTCGATTTTCCGGAGCCGGAAGGCCCACAGAGCACAATGCGCTCGCCTTCGCGCACTTTCAGATCGATGTTGTGCAGCACATGGAAGGCGCCATAGAACTTATTCAGGCCGGCGATATCAACCACCACCTTACGGGTGTCCGGGCTTGCGGCGAGCGGAGTGTCTACAAGGGCAGAGAGGGCGTGCATGGTCTTGTCTCCGGCAATCAGTGAAAGCGCTCGGCGCTGTACGGGGCAGGGTTGGTAAAGGGGGTGGCACCGGTCATCAACTCGGCCAGCAGACGGCCGCAGACCGGGCCGAGGGTCAGGCCGTGGTGGGCATGCCCGAAGTTGAACCACAGACCTTTGTGTCGTGGCGCCGGGCCGATCACCGGGCACATGTCCGGCAAGCATGGACGGCGTCCCAGCCAAGGCTCGGCATCCAGGCGTTCGCCCAGCGGATAGAAGGCGCGCGCCAGCTCTTCACAGCGACGTAGCTGGATTTCGTTGACCGGGTCCTGGCTGTCGGCGAACTCGATTCCGGTGGTCAGGCGAATGCCGCCGACCATGGGTGCCAGGACATAACCGCCCACCGGGTCAAGCAGCGGTTGTTGCAAGCGCGTGCCAGGCAGGGCGGCATAGTGCATGTGATAACCGCGCTTGATCGCCAGTGGAATGTCATACCCCAGTGGCTCGAAAATGCCCCGGGCTTGCGGGCCGAGGGCGACCACGGCTTCGTCTGCGATCACCAGGCCCTGTTCGCTCTGCACTTCCCATTTACCCACGCGCTGGCGCAAGGACAGGGCGTCACCAAGGACGAACACGCCGCCGCGTTTGACGAACAGTTCGGCATAACCGCGTGTCAGGCCGCCGGGGTCGCTAACGGTCTTGGGGTCCAGCCAGTGAATGCCGCCGACCACGCAGCTGTGCATGCCCGGTTGATGGGCATGCATCTGGTCGCGGTCGAGCACTTCGTAATTCAGGCCATAGTCCATGAGTGCAGCAGCGTCGCGTTGGGCCTTGGCAAACGCCGGTGGAGAATTGTAGGCCTCGACCCAGCCACTGGCCTGGATCAAGTGATCCATGCCGGCCGGTGCACAGAGCAGGTCGTGTTCGCTGACGCAGCGCTCCACCAACGGCAGCATGGCCTGGGTTGCGGCGGCCAAGCCCTTGGTCCCGGAGTGCCGCCAGTACTGCAGTAGCCATGGAATGGCTTTGGGCAGGTACTTCAGACTGTAGCGCACGTCCGATTGCTGGTTGCCCGCGTAGCGCAACAGGCTCGACAACTGGCGCGGGAACGCGTAGGGAATTACGCTGGCGCGCTCGATCAGCCCGGCATTGCCGTGGCTGGTGCCGTTACCCGGCTGCTGGCGGTCGATGAGCACGACCTTACGGCCACGGGCCTGTAACTGGAGTGCGGTACTGACGCCGACAATCCCTGCGCCCAGAACGATGGTTTCGCAATGCATGGTATTTCCCTGATGCAGGGGCGCGCACGGCAGCCCGAAACAATTTGGTTTACTGCAGGTGACGGCCGAGGCGGCCCTCGAGCGCTTTCAGGCTGCGCCGTACGACTTCCACAATCAGCAGATAGAGCACGGCGGCCCAGAGGTAGATCTGGAAGTCGAAACTGCGCGAGAAGGCCAGCTTGGTCACGCCCATCAAGTCGTAGATGGTCACCAGCGAGGCAATGGCGCTGGCCTTGATCATCAGGATCAGTTCATTGCCCAGCGGGCCAATGGCGACCAGCAGCGATTGCGGCAGGATGACTTTGCGAAAGGTGGTCCAGCGCGACAGGCTGAGGGCTTTCGAGGCCTCGCGCTGGCCTTGGGTCACGGCCAGGATGCTGCCGCGCAAAATCTCGGCCTGATAGGCCGCGGTGTTCAGCGTGAAGGCCAGCAGCGTGCAGAACCAGGCGTCACGGAAGAACCACCACAAACCCACGTCCTGCCAGAAGCCTTTGAACGAACCCAGGCCGTAATAGAGCATGAACAGCTGTGCCAGCAGCGGCGAACCGCGGAAGAAATACACGTAGACGCTGGTAAAACGGCTGATAAAGCGGTTACTCGACAACCGGCCCAGGGCGATCAGCAGACCGAGCAGGGCGCCAAGGGTGAAGGAAATGGCCACCAGCTTGGCAGTCACCAACAGACCTTCGATGAAACGGGGACCGTAACGCTCCAACAAGTCAGGGCTGAGGAACAGATTTTGCAATTCATCGAAGCTCATGGGCGAACGCTCCGTTGATGGCGGCTGAAATGCTGCTCGAGGAACTGGAACAGACGGCCGGAAATGGCCGAGAAAAACAGGTAGCCAAAGCACGCCACGGTGTAGAACAGCATCGGTTCCTTGGTGACGCTGACCGCCAGGTTGGTCTGGCGCATCAGGTCGACCAGGGAGATGGTCGACACCAGCGAGGTGTCCTTGAGCAGTGACAGCCAGTTATTCGACAGGCCCGGCAAAGCAATGCGCACCAATTGCGGCAGTACCACCTTGGTAAAGGTTGTGCGTCGGGATAGGCCAAGGGCGGCTGCAGCTTCGAACTGGCCCTTGGCCACGGTTTTGAAGGCGCCCAGCCAGATCTGGCTGGAGAACGCGGCGAACACCAGACTGAAGGCGATCATCGCGGCGACGAAGGGGCTGATCGCGACTTCGGCCTCGTAGCCCATCGCGGCCAACAGTTTCTGCGCACCGATCTGGCAGCCGTAATAGATTATAAGCAGGGTCAGCAGCTCGGGCAGTCCGCGGAACACGGTGGCAAACACCGTGCTCATGGCCCGCGGCCAGCGACGTCGGGAGCGGGCGGCCAAAGCCAGGCCCAGACCCAGCGGCAGGCCAATCGGCAGGCAGCTCAGGGCCAGGACAATGGTCACCAGAGCGCCGGCCAGCAAGGCTGAACCCCAGCCGCCGCTGGCGAAGGATAGCAATGACAGGTTTTCGAACATGCTCGAACCCTCTCGGTAAATTAATCTCGCACGCCCTCGCCGCACCCGTGTGCGGGTGCGGTGCAGCATGTCGGCAAGTAACGACCCTCAGACGCGCCTGAGGACTCGGGGGATCAATAGATATCGAAGGCGAAGTAGCGACTGGAGATCTTCTTATAGGTGCCGTCGGCGACGATTTCATCCAGCGCCTTGTTGAAGCGCTCGCGCAGGGCATCGTCACCCTTGCGCACCGCGATGGACGCATCCGCGGTGGTGCCGTTGACGTCGCCGATGATCTTGCAGCAGTCCTTGCCAGCGCTGTCGACCCAGGCCAGCAGCGGGAATTTGTCGGCAATCACCCCGTCGATCCGGCCAGTCGCCAAGTCGCTGTTGGCTTCATCGAGGGTAGGGTAGAGCTTCACGTCGGCACCGGCCGGGCCGTAATGATCTTCGGCATAGATCGCCTGGGTCGAGGATGACTGGGCACCGACCGTGCGGCCCTTGAAGTCGGTCTGGGCGTCGGTGATGTTCGAGTCCTTGGATACCGCCACGGACAGGGGGGTACGGTAGTAGTGCCGGGTGAAATCGATTTTCTGCTTGCGCTCATCGGTGGCGATCATCGAAGCCACGACCGCATCGTATTTCTTCGCCATTAGCGCCGGGATAATCCCTTCCCAGTCCTGGGCGACGATGCTGCATTGCACGTTCATGCGTTCGCACAGCGCGTTGGCGATATCCACATCGAAACCGTGCAGCTTGTTGTCCGAGTCAACGTAGTTGAACGGCGGGTAAGCGCCTTCGGTAGCAATCTTCAGTACTTCAGCCTGCGCGCTGGTGGCCCCGGCCAGGACCATTGCGCATACACCGGCAAAGCGAATGACGTGTTTCATCCAGCACCTCGTTTTATTGTTTTAAGTTTGGTGACGATGTGTATCCAACGAACTCGTTGTGTAAGGCCGCGATGGATTCAAGACGCTTTTCGACCTCGGGCCCCAGCTGTTTGCAGACGTCGTTGACCAGCAGGTGGACCAGCGACAGCATCGCCGCTGTCGATTCCCAGAACAGGTTGAACTCGGTGGGCACGCGGAACACTTCATCGGCATTCTGTTCGGCCCAGTCGCAAAAGGTGTCGGTGATCAGCGTCACAGGGATTCCGGCATCGCGGGCCTTGCGGCACAGGGTCAGGGCGTGGCGGGAATAGCGGCGGGCTTCGAACACCACCAGCGCACTGTCTTCGGGGGCACTGAGCAACACGTCGGCGTAATGCCCGGCGGCACCGTCGACCCAGTGTGTGTCATCGCGCAGGTACTGCAACAGATGCACCATGGATGCTGCGATGCCACGCTCTGTCTGGAACCCGGCGACGAACACCTTGCGCCGGGTGGCCAGGCGCTGGCTGACGTTGTGCCAGGTAGGGGTGAGGCTATATTCGTAAACCTTGACCAGGGCCGCGACTTCCAACTCGAAGCTGCGCGGCAGGCCTTGCGGGCCCTGGCTGGCTTGATGGCGAAACTCCTGCAAGCGATCGCCCACCAGCCATGGGCCATCGCCCAGGTCGACCTTGAGGTCGTTTTTCAGGTCTTTGAAGTGGCTATATCCGAGGGAGCGACAGAAGCGCCCCACACTGGATTCACTGACGTTCAATTTCGCGGCAATATCAGCCGCAGTCTGGAACGGCAGTTCATAGAGGTTGGCCAGCATATAGTTAGCAATCACCCGGCCTGAGGCGGCGGCGGTTGAAAGACTGCTTTCAAGGCGTTGTTTGATGGGCTGGCTCAAGGCTGCTTCCTGTTGTTTTTCAGCGCTTACGAAAGAAAATGCGTGTTTTCTGGCATAAAGTCAACACATGACAGATAACTGTCACTGCCGATGATCGTCACTCTGGTACGCAGCATCGACAACTCGGTTGGAGGTTCAGGATGTCCCAGGCAAAGCTCGACCATTGAATTTATGAAGGCGGCAAAGCACCGTATCAGGACGCAGTAAAGGTATTTTTCATCGGCCAGCGCATTTCCAGATGCTCAGTCAAATAATCCATAAAAGCTTTGACCTTGGGTGTGATAGCGGCGCGTTCCTGGACGCATACATAAATATCGAGCGGTTCAGCATAGGCATAAGTTGAAGCGTGGCGATGTTCAAATAGAGGAATGAGTTGGCCACTTTCGATATAGGGCGCCGCCACGAACTCTGCCAATCGGGTTATTCCCGCGCCGCGGATGGCCATTTGGGCTAGAGCGTCAATATCGTCGCTGATTGCGGTCGCATTGAGAGTAGCGTCGTAACGTTGCCCATCCCGGATAAAACCCCAACGTAGAATGCGTCCGTCTAGCGGGTAGCGAAATGCTAGACAGGCATGGTGTTGGAGTTCTTCAGGGGCGTGTGGCCAGCCGACTCGTTCCAAATAGGTGGGCGACGCGCAGATGATAAAAGGGATTGAAACGATCTTGCGAGCGACGATCCCCTCTTCCAGTTGTGGTTTGATCCGAAGGCTCAGATCAATGCCTTCTTGAATATGATTGATTTTGCGATCTGTGGTTGAGAGTTCAAGTGTCAGGCGTGGGTAACGTGCAGCGAAGCCGGCGATTAGTGATGCCAACACATGCCGCCCGAAAGCGGAGGTAGAAGCGATGCACAGTCGCCCTTGCAGATGAGTCTGCGCGCTGGTGATCGCGCTTTGCGCCGATTCGAGATCACGCGCTATGCGTTTCACTTTTTCGTAGTACACCACGCCGCTTTCGGTTAACGCCATGCTGCGAGTGGTGCGCTGGAGAAGGCGCGTGCCCAGGTGGGTTTCCAAGCGATTTATGGTCTGGCTAACGGCTGCCGCACTGACGCCCAGGGTTTTGGCCGCGCCCACGATGGAGCCCGCTTCAACCACTTTGATAAAGCTGGCAATCGCCCCTAACAGGTTCATCTTTGGCCCAGCGAGAAGAGTTATTCATAAGATTTTCTTTATAAAGCAACCACTGCTAGCCGTCTAGTTGCTGATTTTTGATCTTGCTATGGTGTTCATCCCCTATCAATC
Organism: Pseudomonas sp. GV085; assembly: GCF_003050925.1. Taxonomy (GTDB): domain Bacteria; phylum Pseudomonadota; class Gammaproteobacteria; order Pseudomonadales; family Pseudomonadaceae; genus Aquipseudomonas. Next base: position 50,696 of record NZ_QAOV01000018.1, read on the forward strand.
GAAGATCAAAAAGGTCTGATATGAATCCAAAAACATCCTCTAAAACTCTATTTTTCAACCAGCGTAAGCTCTCGGCTCGCGCTACTCCTTATGTTTTCGCACTGTATATGGCCACAATCATGGCGCTCTTGATGTCACTCGTGATCACTGCGGCAAATTCCGGAATTGAGATTGATTATCTAAGTAATGCGCTGCACGCCTATAAATTGGCCATGCCAGTGGCATTCCTGTGCATACTCGTCGTTCGTCCCATTGTGCTTAAACTGGTGTCTTTGACTGTACACCCCCATCATTAAGGGCGGCCGCTCAGCGGCCCGATTGATGGGGCGTCGTGGACAACCCTGTTGGGTCGACTGTTGCCGGCCGTCAAAGGCCGGAGTCGACCCAAAACTGCTCTTGGACGCACACAGCCTGACTGATTCCTCGTAGAAGTTTTACGCAAAATTTACGGGGCCTTCAGGTTGGGCATCCGATACTGCGCGGTGCTAATTTGGAACACTATTGTTATGTCTCTCGGAGCTATCCGGCTTATTGGCTTTATCCTGGGCATCTTTCTGATCACGCTGGCCGTAAGCATGGCAATTCCCATGATCACACTGGTGGCCTATGAGCGTAGCGACGATCTGTCGGCCTTTCTCTGGTCGAGTTTGATTACCTTCATCTGCGGCTTGTTGTTGATTGTGCGGGGGCGCCCGGATGCTGCCCAGCTTCGCCCCAGGGATATGTACCTGCTGACTACCGGTAGTTGGGTCGTTGTGTGCACTTTCGCCGCATTGCCAATGGTGTTCATCCGCCATATCAGCTACACCGATGCATTCTTTGAAACGATGTCTGGCATCACAACCACGGGCTCGACTGTACTCACCGGTTTGGATAGCTCATCCCCTGGCCTATTGATATGGCGCTCCATGCTGCATTGGTTGGGAGGCATCGGTTTTATCGGCATGGCTGTGGCGATCCTTCCACTGTTGCGAGTAGGCGGCATGCGTCTGTTCCAGACAGAGTCCTCAGACTGGTCGGAGAAAGTGACCCCGCGTTCCCATGTGGCAGCCAAGTACATTCTATTGTTCTATCTGGGGCTTACTGGCATCGGAGCCCTGGCGCTCTGGCTTGCCGGAATGACGTCATTTGAAGCGGTCAACCACGCAATGTCTTTGATCTCTACCGGGGGGTTCTCAACGTCGGACGCCTCACTTGGGCATTGGACGCAACCTGCGATTCACTGGGTGGCAGTGGCCATCATGATTCTGGGCAGCCTGCCATTCACCTTGTACGTCGCGTCATTGCGGGGCGATCGGCGTGCACTGATCAAGGACCACCAGGTACGCGGATTCATTGGATTCTTGCTCGTCACATCGCTGGTTGTGGGTACCTGGCTTTGTTTTCACAGCGATTACGGGTGGTGGGATGCGTTTCGTATCGTGGCAGTCAATGTGACCTCGGTGGTCACGACCACCGGAATTGCGGTTGGCGACTACACGTTATGGGGCAGCTTCGCTGTCTTGCTCTTTTTCTATCTGACCTTTGTCGGTGGGTGTTCCGGCTCCACCGCAGGTGGTCTCAAAATCTTCCGTTTTCAGGTGGCTGCCGCGCTACTGGTAAGCAGTTTGAAGCAGTTGATCCATCCTCGAGCCGTGATTCAGAAGAATTACAACGGTCATCCCATTGACGAGGAGATCGTGCGCTCACTTTTGACCTTCTCGTTTTTCTTCACCATCACCATTGCTGCCATCGCCCTGGGCCTGGCTCTCATTGGACTTGATTGGACAACAGCATTGAGCGGCGCAGCTACTGCGGTATGTAACGTCGGGCCAGGGCTTGGCACGATCATTGGGCCGGCCGGTAATTTCTCATCATTACCGGATGCAGCCAAATGGCTACTGACCGTTGGAATGCTTCTGGGAAGGCTCGAAATCCTGACTGTGTTGGTGCTCGTCACTCCGGTTTTCTGGAGATATTGATCAACCTTGTCGGGGTCTGCATCTAAAGGGGCCATGGGGGGGACGAAAATAAAATTGTCGATACCCACCGAAGGGGCAGCGAGTACTTCCATGGAGAGATCAGTCGTCGTTTGGATTGCCGCTGTTGGCCGGTTTCTGCCTGTCGCGAAGGGTTGCAGTCGACTGTGGACTCAACTGGCCGGTGCTTCGTTTTGTGCGCAGGCCAATACCTTTCGACAGACGACATCCCCGCTGACTTGCTGGCTGCATATCGACGTGGTGTGGGAGGGGACGTTCCGGAAAGGGGGTTTTTGTTCAATGGCGGTTCGGCGGTCATCGCGCCAGACGGTTCGTGGGTGACGGCACCGCTTTTTGGCGAACCTGGCATTGTTTTAGCCAAAATCGACCTATCGCAGATCGACGCACAGCACCATGATCTCGATGTGACGGGGCATTATCTGCGACCTGACATTTTTGAACTGTCAATTGATCGGCGTGTACGTACGGGCTTGAACCTCTGTGACAGCTGAAGCCAGGGAGAACTCGCATATTGCGCAGACAAACCGAATGACTGCTATTGGCCGATTCTGTTGAAAAAGTCGGTTCGCCCAAACAGGCTGGGCATTGACTGGTTAAAACGCCTTTTTTGCACACTGCTACGTGAAATCTGAGTCCGGGAAGCCTCTGCCAAAATTAAAGATTTCAATCTCGGACGCGTACTTTTCCGATGCGCAAACCATGGCCGACTGTTTTCAACAGAGTCGGCCGATTTCTGTCTTCCACGACCGACTAAAATCGACACGTTATAGGCCTTTAGATTTAAAAAAATATATCCATCCCCAAAGCTTGCTGCAAAGCTAGACTTTAAGTCCTGTCTTTGCGTCTGCGGAGAATAACGATGTTGGCACTCCATCAACATGTCCGGTTGCTCTCGTTTGGCCTGTTGATCGGCCTGTTCGCAGCGCCATTGCAGGCGGCAGAAAAACCCACCACTCCTCCTGCGCCTGCGGTTCAACTGGAACCCAAGGCGCTGGAAGTTCTGCAGGCGATGAGCGCGAAGTTGGCTGGCGCACAGGGTATGAGCTTCACAGCCATCACGACCTACGAGAAGCCTAGTCGGCTTGGGCCGCCCTTGGCCTACAGCACGGTGGCGCAAGTCAACGTGCAACGGCCTGATCACCTACGCGTAATGACTTCGGGTGATGGCCCGGCGACCGAGTTTTACTATGACGGCAAGCGTGCCTATGCCTTTGCTCCGACGGAAAACCTGCTGGCGCAAGCGGATGCGCCACCCACCATTGATGCGACCCTTGAGGCTGCGTACCAGCGTGCCGCGATCTACTTTCCTTTTACCGATGTGATCGTCGCCAATCCTTATCAGGATTTGGCCAGGGATATGCGTTTGGCGTTTTTCATCGGACAGTCCACGGTGATCGGGGATACCACGACTGATGTGATCGCTTACGCTAATGACATCGTATTCGTCCAAGCCTGGATCGGCGCGCAGGACAAGCTTCCTCGCATGCTGCGTGCAGTGTTTCGCGATGATCCCACCCAATCCCGGCATCAGGTCGCGTTCAGCGATTGGAAGCTTGCCTCGGCGTTGTCAGCGGACAACTTCAAACCAGAACACATCGACAAGGCCCAACAGATCGAGTTTGCCCCGCCGCCAGACATGCGCGCCCCGGTTGGGGCTAAACCGCCGCAAGCAAAACCCTGAGTGAGGAGGATGAACCATGACCCGATCAACCTTGAGGCTTGCCGGCCTGTTGGTTGTGGCATTCACCTGTGATCAGGCTGCGGCCTGGTCGCACGCTTCCAGTTTTGGGCGCACATGGGGAGGCGGTGGCTCGTGGAGCCACTCCGGTGAATTCGGCTCGGCTTCAGGAGGGGGGGGCAGTTGGAGTGGCTCAGGCTATCGCGGCGGCTCGGCTTCCGGGGGGGATGGCAGTTGGAGTGCCAGAGACGAGAATGGCGGGACCGCATCCGGGGGCGAGGGCTCCTGGCATGGCACTGGGGCCGAAGGCGGAACGGCCTATGGCGGCGAAGGCTCATGGCACGCCCAGGGTGAAAATGGGGGCAGTGCCAGTGGCTATCATGCGGACGGTTATGGCACGACGGTCTACCATCCATCGACCTACGGAACCACCTACTACCACCCGCCAACTGCTGTCTATGCCAGCAGTGGTTGTTATAACTGTGGCTACAACGACAGCGTAAGTCCTGCCGCCGCCGCAGCCGCTGGAGCGGTTACCGGTGCCGCCATCGCTGATGCTGCTAATACGAATGCGAGCAACAATGCCTATGGGGAAGGCTACAACGCCGGAATGATGACCGCAGCACCGCCTGCCATGCCCATGGGTTCGACATTTGTTAGCTTGCCAACGGGGTGCGGGCTGAGGACCGTTTCCAGTCGCACGTACTATCAGTGCGGGGATTCCTGGGTGCGACCGGCCTACGGGGCCAATGGAGTTTATTACACCGTTGTACCAATGCCGGAATAAAACCTCGACACGTCAATCTGCCGATATCGAGAAAGGCGGCTTTTGGCCGTTCACTACCGGTCTGGTTGCAAGGGGTGCGGGTCAAATCCGTTGCAAATGGCTGCCAGCCCAACTGGAGCCCATGCATCGCGGCTTCTTCGAAGAACGCCGATTCCGCGGGCTGTCGGTAGTTCTCCCGGTTCCAGAGCAACGCCAGGTTAGAGTTGAGGCAGTGATGCGCGATCGGGTCAATCGCAGCATAGGCCTGGCTGTTGTAATGATTGCGCCAGGTAACCGGGTAGTTGCCTTGAATCAATACCTGCTGGTTGGGCGTACCAGGACCAGGCTTTACGCCCAACAAGGAAATTCGAGTAACCCAGTCTACACGTCAGTGTTTTCAGGTTCCTCCCCAACCAGTCCTCGAAGCGCTCCGTCTTGCCGGGTTGTACCAGATCGTCCATTACCAGCATGGTCATTCCCTTCCATGGTCACACCGTTCGACGGTGCTCTCTTCCTGAGATGGCACGAGGGAAATCGAGCCCTGCCATTAAAGTGGGGCGGCAAGGTAGTGACGGGGGTAGCGTTCGCGGTGATGGCATCCTTGAGGAAGATGCGCCCCAGGATGATCGAGGAAATCGAAGCACTGGCCATCAGCACCACCACTACACCTGCCGCAGCGTAATGCCGATAGGCGGACGTTTCGAAGTGAAACAGCACGAAGATGCCAAGGAAGGCGCAGATTGCCGCCTGAGTCCATTTGGCCGTAGACGCCGGGCGCTTGAGGAAAAGCAACAGGATCGAAAGTAGCATGCAACCCAGCAGGGTCTTGATGACGGCCACACTGCTGGCAGTGAAACCATTACTCATGAGTACTTTGCTAAGCACACCGATCGTCGCGTTCAGTGCCGCGGCGCAGAGTGCAAACATGACGCCTTTGCTGAAACTGGATTGCATTGATGACGGTCCCTGTCGTTGCTTTGTCGTTCGATAGAATGCCGCCCCACATCGACGGCGCCAGGTTCAAGGATACAAAGATCCCGCCAACCCCGGCATTGATTGTGTGACTCGTCCTGAACAAGGGGCAAGTCCAGGCACTTACAGTGGCAAGGTATTGCAGTGCTTGATCTCCTTGAGCGAAAACCCGGTGTACATTTCCTTGATATTGCCGAGCGTACGTATGCGATGCATGGCGAGTTCATGGAATGCCTCCATGTCTTTGACGACTACCTGCAAGAGGTAGTCGTATTTCCCCGACACTTTGTGACAGGCAATTATGTTGGGCAGCGCCAGAACGCCCGCTTCGAAATGCTCCATGGCGTCCTCGGAGTGACTATCGAGGGTGACGCTGATGAAAGCAAAAAGTCCAAGCCCCATGGTCTTTGGGTTCAAGTGTGCGTGATACCCGACAATCACCTCCTCTTCCAGGCGCTTCAGGCGCTTCCAGCAGGCTGGCGCTGACAGGCAGACACGAACGGCGATCTCGGCGTTCGTCAGGCGACCATTCATTTGCAGAATTTCCAGAATTGAACGATCAACCTTATCCATTTCCGCCATGTGTTCTCTCCCTTTAACAATGAGTACGCGGTAGGGCGATTGGCCCCATCCCGCAGGTCCTTGATCAAGCATCCATTTCCAGGAACGACAAATATTAGAAAGGAAATTACATAAAGAACACATTTTGGATAATTAACGTCTGAAAAATAATTAAATACAGATCCGTTTCGAACGTTAATTTTCGAGGTACTGAAATACAATTTCTTGTCATTTCCGACACCCTGGCCACTGGCTCTGACAATAAAAACAAGTAACAACGGAGGCAATATTGAGCATTTTCAGAACAAAAGACCTGGACGCAATGATTGCTGCTGCCCGAGCGCCTGCCGGGTTGAAAAAAGTGCTGGGGCCGATGGATCTGGTCCTGATCGGTATCGGTGCAATCGTGGGGACGGGCATCTTTGTCTTGACCGGAACCGGCGCATTGACTGCGGGACCGGCCCTCACGGTTTCATTCCTGTTAGCGGCGTTAGCCTGTGCATTTGCAGCGCTCTGTTATGCCGAGTTCGCCTCATCTGTACCGGTAGCAGGCTCGATTTACACCTACAGCTACGCGACGCTGGGAGAGTTGGTGGCCTGGATGATCGGCTGGGATCTGATGCTCGAATACGGACTGGCCAGTTCGGCTGTGTCTGTTGGGTGGTCGGGTTACTTCCAGTCCCTGCTGAGCGGATTTGGGCTGAGTCTTCCGGTTGTGCTTACGGCGGCTCCAGGCTCTTTGCCCGGTGTGGAAACCTGGTTCAACCTACCCGCGCTGGTGATTATGCTGGCAATTACCTGGATGCTTTCCATGGGCATCAAGGAATCCGCGCGCGTAAACAACGTAATGGTGATCATCAAGATCGCCGTGGTGCTGCTCTTCATCGCCGTTGGTGCGCGACATGTTCAGCCGGCTAACTGGCAACCTTTCGCGCCCTTCGGTGGCCAAGGCATTTTGAGTGCTTCGGCCTTGGTTTTTTTTGCTTTTATTGGTTTCGATGCGGTTTCCTCTGCCGCCGAAGAAGTGAAAAAACCGGCGCGTGACCTCCCCATCGGCATTATCGGTTCCTTGGCCGTTTGTGCGGTGTTGTACGTTGCCGTTTCAATGATCATGACCGGCATCGTGCCCTATGCCCAATTCCTCGGCGTTGATCATCCGGTCTCATTGGCGTTGCAATATGCCGGTGAAAGCTGGGTTGCCGGGTTCGTTGATTTAGGCGCAATCGTTGGCATGACGACTGTCATTCTGGTCATGGCGTACGGTCAAACCAGGATCATCTACGCGATGTCGCGCGACGGACTGCTTCCCCGGCGCCTTTCCAGGGTTCATCCACGATTCGGCACACCATTTTTCGCCACTTGGATGGTCGGAATAGTCTTCGGGCTGATCTCGGCACTGATTCCGCTGAACGTCCTCGCCGAGCTGATCAATATCGGTACGTTGGCCGCATTCAGTCTGATCTCGGTGGCAGTGATCGTATTGCGCAAGACCCGACCCGATCTCCCTCGCGCATTCAGATGCCCGGGCGTGCCCGTTGTTCCGTTGCTCGCCATCGCGTTCTGCGTAACCTTGATGACCTTCCTCAAGCAGACGACCTGGCTGGTATTTGGGGCGTGGTTGGCAATTGGCCTGGTGATCTACTTCGCCTATGCAAGACGCCGCTCTTTGTTGCATTAATCCGGCATTTCGTCAGGTCTCTTTGGCGGGTCAATCAACCTCCAATAGTTTTCAGGTGCGAAACTGCATTCCAGTTGCGCACCTGATTGCATTCGCCTGGCAATCCTCACCTCATTTATCCTGCTTTTTGTCAAAGCGAACAGAACTTGCTATCAAGACCCGCTGTGAGGATTGCAACACTTCTTGAATGGGGTCTGGATAGATGCTTATGTTGACTGGCTTGAATCATCTTACGTTGGCGGTTGTGAGCCTCACTCGCAGTATCGAGTTTTATGTGGCTCTACCCGGCTTTAGATTGGCTGCCCGCTGGGAGACGGGGGCTTATCTTTCCCTCGGTGATCTCTGGCTTTGTCTGTCTCTCGATGAGAGTCGCGTGGCGGAAAAACAGCCTGATTACACCCACTATGCGTTTTCGGTGGGGCAGGACGACTTTGAAGAAGTCACCGCTTACTTGCGGCTTCGTAACGTTATTGAGTGGAAATCCAATTCGAGCGAAGGTAACTCGTTTTATTTTTCGGATCCCGATGGGCATCGCCTGGAAGTGCATGTAGGCAGCCTGGCTTCAAGGCTTGAGCAATGCCGGCGCCAGCCGTATGCAGGCATGGAGTTCTTTGACTGACCGTTTTCGTCTGATTTTATTGAAGAAGTAGCTCTGCTATCCGGCCTGCGGCAAAATCTATGCATTGGCCAGCAGGGAAGCACGCAGCATGATGGGACAGTTATCGAGTGGGCAGGACCGGCTGTTTTACTCGTTCAACCTTGAAGATCACATCCCCGCCAATCACCTTCTGCGCAGCATTGATCAGTGTCTCGATCTGAACGAGCTGCGCCATTACCTCGCCGATTTCTATAACCCGATTGGGCGTCCGTCGATTGATCCTGAACTGATGATCCGCATGCTGATCGTGGGCTATTGCTTCGGCATTCGCTCAGAACGGCGGTTGTGCGAAGAGGCCCATTTGAACCTGGCGTATCGCTGGTTTGCCGGTTGAGCCTCGAAGATGAAGTACCCAATCACTCGACGTTTTCCAAGAACCGACACGGCCGTTTTCGGGACAGCGATCTGTTTCGCTGGTTGTTCAATGAGGTGCTGCGTCGCTGCATGGAGGCAGGTCTGGTCAGGGGCGAAGGCTTCGCCGTGGACGCCAGCATCATCAAAGCGGATGCGAGTCGGCAGCGTGGCGTGCCGGGTGATGAACCGGTCAACTGGAGCGATCCGTCCCTGAGCACCCGCGCCGTGCGTGAGTACCTTCAGGCACTCGATGAAGAGGCTCTGGTCGAAACGCTGCCGAAGCGCCTATCGCTGACTGATCCTCAAGCCCGCTGGACCGCAGCTCCAGGTGGTCCGGCGTTCTACGCTTACTCCACGAATTATCTGATCGACACCGAGCACGGCGTGATCATGGATGTGGAACCCACACCGGCTCATCGCACGGCCGAGGTCGAGAGCAGCAGGATCATGATCGACCGGGTTGAGGCGCAGTTCGATATCAAGCCAGAACGCCTCATCGGCGATACCGCGTACGGTACAGCGCCGATGCTGGCCTGGATGGTGGAGGAAAAAGACATCGAGCCGCATGTGCCGGTGTGGGATAAAACCGAGCGCAAGAACGACAGTTTCTCGAGCAAAGATTTCCACTGGAATGAAGAGGCCGAGGAATACCGCTGCCCGGCCGGCAAGGCATTGCGCAGCGAATGGCGAGCCTTCAAGAATGAGCGTTCGCACGTCACCACAGCCAACACCATCATCTTCCGATCCCGGCAGACCGACTGCGCTACGTGTCCGATGAAAGCCAAGTGCTGCCCGAACACATCGTTCCGCAAGATTGCTCGCAGCGTCCATGAAGCCGCGCGTGATGTGGCTCGGCGCATCGGAACGACACCTGCATACGTGCGCTCTCGCCACGAACGCAAAAAGGTTGAAATGTTGTTTGCCCACCTCAAGCGCATCCTGAAATTGGATCGTCTGAGACTACGTGGCATGAGTGGTGCGACCGATGAGTTCACGCTGGCCGCTGCGGCACAGAACCTGCGACGGCTGGCCAAACTTACATCTCAAGGGCCACCGCTCACGGGATAGGTGCGCCTGCACCATGCAAAAAACCTAAAACTGACCCACCAACAGAGCGGCAATGGTCAACGAAGGTCCGAATAACCACGCAATGTGGTGAGTAGGTTCTCCGGTGGTGGCCGTGCCTGAGTTCAGGCGAGTTGAAAATCCGACTTTTTCAACAGAATCGGCCAATAGCGGACATTGCACAAGGGTTGCTTTCGGCTAGAACGCTCAAGAAAACCGACAAGGAGCCACGAGGATCAAAAATGGATTTCATCTTTGATACCTTAATCAACCTGTTGGCTCATAGGATTGGCGTTTACGTGCTTGGCTTGCTGAGTGGCGGCCGTTTCAAGGGAGAAAGCGGTTGCCTGGGGCTGGGCAGTCGCCGTCGGCGGCTTGGTGCTGTTCGCTCCTTTCGTGGCTTTCATAGCGTTGCTCATCCATACCAGTGGTAGCCCAGGTTGAGAACACGCTCGGGCTGGTGGCCTAGCACCGTCAGCAGAGAGCAGTTTCATTTACCTTCGCTCGATTCAGCAATGTAGAGCAGTGAGGCAATGGTTCATACACCATTGCGCGCTGACATCCACATGACCTCAAAATGCCTCCATTCCGTCATGTTTTTGCAATGAAAGCATGCAAGTCTTGTCGGCAGAAAAAGGACGTAACAGTATGTTTCAGCACGCTAATGCGCTGTTTTAATTATGGAAAATGGATTTTAAGGAAAGCCGATGTCGATGTTTTGTCAGATCATGGATAAATCTGAGAGCGGTGGGTGCGGGTGCAAGATCCCATCCTGTGTGTTAACGAAGATTCTGTCGCAAACTGCAGCAGCCAATACGGTTTCGGATGACAAGGTGGTATTGGGCTTTGAGTCTTCTGATGATTGCGCCGTCTATGACGCAGGTGAAAAATATCTTTTATTCACCACCGATTTTTTCTCCCCGATAGTCAACGATCCTTATGTCTTCGGCCAATTGGCAGCCAGCAATGCTGTAAGCGATATTTTTGCTTCAGGCGGGAGTCCGCTTATTGCCAACTCGATCATGGCGTTCGACCCGGAACTGGTTTCGGTCGAGCAAGTAACGCAGATGATCCTTGGCGCCCAGTCGGTGATGAACAAGTTCAATGTCAGCATCGTCGGTGGCCATACGATCAAGAACAGCCAGCCCTTGTACGGCTTCTCGATCATTGGTGAGGTGGAAAAACACCGTTTGAAGAAAAATAACACGGCCAGGGCCGGTGATTTGCTGGTCATGACGCGTCCAATCGGTGTCGGCATCCTCGCCAATGCCCTGAAGACCGGAGTGATTGAACAAGAGGATATTCCTGCGTCGACGCTTACCCAGATTACCGGCGACAACGCGTTTGGCCGCACGCTGAGCGAAAGTCCTGAGGTTAGCAGTTTGACTGACATCACGGGGTTCGGTTTGATCGGCCATATCAGTGAGATGGTCGGGCTGGGGCAACTGGATGTTGACCTGGATACAAGCGGTCTGGTTTTTTATGACGGCACAGAGTCATTGGCGGTGGCGGTGACTTCGGCTGACAGCGGTATTTTCTCTAACATTAAAAAGTACGCGCAGAACGTGGACTACCTGGCTGATCTTCCATTAGCTAGAAAGTTTCTGTTGCATGACCCGCAAACGAATGGCGGTTTGCTGTTCACTGTGAGTGCCGAAGGGTTTGAAAAGAACCGTCAGAAGTGGCAGGCGCTTTGCCCTGATCTGATTGTTATCGGTCGGATGACGGAAGGGACCGGCAAGATCAAGGTCTGCTGAGATGGTAGCCGTGACAATCCACCCGGTTATGGTCGGTGTGGGCGTGATGGCTGGTTTCATGTCAGGTCTGTTCGGTATCGGTGGGGGCATCATCGTGACGCCCCTGTTGGTGCTGATTTACCCGATATTGTCCGGTCAGAAACTGCCGATTGAAGTCGTGACAGGGCTGTCTTCCGCACAGGGCTTCTTTTCGTCCCTCGTGTCGTTCGCGCTGCACCGCGTCAAATTTCAGCCGGATTGGCGAGTGATCAGAAGCTTTGCCGTACCGATGGCTGTCGCCAACTTTTTTGCCTCGCTCCATGCTGATGCATTCAGCGAAAACTTCATCCTGTTCGTCTTCGGACTACTGGGGTTGATGTCGTTGGTGGTGACGTACCTGTTCCATAAACCGGTGGCCCTGTTGTGCAACCATCAATCGCTGTCGTTGCCACTGATAGGGCTGGTGCTTGGCGTATTGTGCGGGCTGGTCGGGCAGGGCGGCGGGTTCATCTACCTGCCTGTACTGATCAGCCTGTTTGGTCTGCAGATAAAGCAGGCCATTTCGACCTCGGCGCTGATCGGTATCATCGGAGCAAGTGGGGCGTTATCCGGCAGAGTGGGTTCAACCATGGATTTTCTCGGTTACACCGGTGAATTGGTACTGGGGATATTGGTGGGTGGTTTCCTCGGAGCCATGCTTTCTCATCGGCTGGACTCGAGGCATCTGAAACAGGCGCTGAATGCTTTCGTTTTGCTGTGCTCGATCCAGCTCATGCTGCGCTTGCTTATTTGACTTGTGAGTCTCTGTTCGCATTTTGCAAGCAGCATCCTGAATGACATAAAACAGAAAACTGGAAGTGTTTGATATGGATATTGCTGTGGATGCAGTTTATGCCGACGTCTGTGGTTCGGCACCGGTTTCAATGGGTGTCAGCAACATGCTTCAGGCGTTGTTTTCGACCCGCCAATGCGCCAACCCCAATGCCAATCACGCCCTCGGCGTTCAGTTGCTCGAACGAGTCGAACGGGCGCGTGGCAGCATCGCCAGCCTTTTGAAAGTGGACGCCGACTGCCTGATTTTCAACAGCGGCTCCAGTGAGGGCTGTGCCCAGGTGTTTCATAATTTTTTCGAACGCTACAAACATGAGCAACCCTTGGTGCTGTACTCAGCGATCGAACACTCCTGCACCCTGCAGAACATAAACCGCTACGGTCTGGAAGGCCTGCAAGCCATAGCGATCGGGCATCAAATGAACGGATTGCTCGACACTGAACAATTGGAGCAGTTGCTCCGTGCCCATGCGGGTCGCCCGACATTGGTTTGCGTTATGGCAGTGCATAACGAAACCGGCGTGATTCAACCGATCGAAGCAATCGCCCGACAAGTGAAGGCTGGGGGTGGTTTGCTGTTTTCGGACATGACCCAGGCCATCGGCAAAATCCCTGTGGATCTGCACGCATCCGGCGTTGATTTCGCCATTGCGTCAGGGCACAAGTTCGGGGCGTTGCCCGGTGCCGGTTTTCTGTACGCCAGAAACCGCTACGGGTTGTCGCCATTAATTGTTGGCGGCGGCCAGGAAGGCGGGTTGCGCGGTGGTACTCAGAACTATCCGGGCATTCTTTCGATTGAAACCGCGTTGCAGGAGAAACAGCACAAGTACGGCAACGGTAAAGTCGCGGTACAACAGAGCCGGGAAACGTTTGAACGTACGCTGCAAGCGATGCTGGGCGAAGTGGTCGTGATCGGTCAGCAAGCACCGCGTGTACCTTGTGTGAGTTTTATTGCATTGCCGGGGGTCAATACAAAAAAACTGCAGTGGACCTTGAACACGCAGTCGATCTACATAACCGGTGGGTCGGCATGCTCGGACAAGACGCTCAGCCTGTCCAACACGGTTACACAACTGGGATATTCCGACCGGATCGCCGGGGCCACGGTGCGCATTTCCATCGACGAAGAACAGTGCCAATTCGCGTATGAGCGGATTCTGGAGGGTATCGCTCAAGCGTTGAAGCTGTCTTCGACTGTCTCGGCAGCTCACGCTGTGGCCCACATGTTATGAGGGTGGTGACCTCAGGCTCGGCGTACCTGGACATCGACGCGTATGCCTGCTGCATTGCGTACGCCGAGCTGTTGAATCACCAAGGCGTTGATGCTCGGGCCGTCAGTAGCGCCCCGCTCAATGTCAGCATCTCCAGGACCGTGCTCGGATGGCAATCATCTCTGGACGATTATCTGCCGAGAGCGGGTGATGAGTTCGTGTTGGTGGATGTCTCCGACTACCACTATTTCGACCCGGTGGTGGTTCTTGAACAGGTGGTGGAAGTCATTGACCATCACCCAGGCTTTGAAAACTATTGGGCGCAGAATCTCGGATCTGCGGCAGACATCCTGCCGATCGGCGCAGCGGCGACTCTGATTTTTCAGCGTTGGGAAGCGGCAGAGCTGTTGCCGCTAATCAGCGAAAAAAGTGCTGTGTTGCTGGCCACGGCAATTCTGGACAATACCCTGAATTTTACAGGGCAGTTGACCACCCAATCGGATATCCGGGCTTATGAAGTCCTCGCACGGCGGGCGAAACTGGAAGCGGACTGGCCCGAGCGGTACTTCTCCGAGTGTCAAGCCACTATCGAGTCAGACCTGATTGGCGCGTTGGCGGTTGATATGAAACGGCTGAAAGCCGATAGCAACCTGCCGCAGGTTTTCGCGCAGATGGCGGTGTGGGATGCCAGTGCGCTGATCCAAACGCATCGTTCAACGATCGGTCACTGGCTGGCGGCGCAGGGTGGAGACTGGCTGTTGAACGTCATCAGCATCCGCGAGTGCAAAAGCTACTTTCTGGCTGAGCCCTTGGTCAGCCAACAAAAGTTGAGCCATTTGCTGTCGATCGAATGGCAGGCCGGAATGGCTGTGCTTGAGCGCTCACTGCTACGTAAGGAACTGTTGAAGTTGGGGCTGGCCCGCATCTCCGTTGTGAGTAAACCGCCTCTGGTTTTGTAGCCACATCGAAGGGCTGCTTTTGGCCGATTCTATTGAAAAAGTCGGCTTCGGTTTCCATTGCAGAAAAGTACGCGTCCGAGATTGAAATCCGTGCTTTGCGCAGAAGGTTCAGGGCCCAGATTTGACGTGGCAGCGCGCATAAAAGGCGTTTTCACAGTTCAATGAATAGGTAGCCGGGCCGGGTCGACTTTTTCAACAGAATCGGCCGCTAGCCGTCACTCATCAATGGTGACTAACAGCCCCCTCACATCATCGTCACACCACCGCAGCTGCAATCGTTCTGGAACGCCAAGCAAAAGCCAACACCATCAGCAGCCCCAGACCCGCCATTGCCGCTCCGGCCAGGGAAATCGCCGGATAACCCAGCCCGGTATTGATCACCGCTCCACCCAGCGCCGCACCAATCGCGTTGCCGAAGTTGAAGGCACCGATGTTCACCGCCGAGGCCAGATTGGGCGCGTCCTTGGCAGCCTCCATGACGCGCATCTGTAGCGGCGGCACCAGGGCGAAGCTGGCGATACCCCATATCAGGATGGCAACGGCGGCCGGTAGCGGCCAACGCATCAGTACGGTGAACGCCAGCAAGACGAGAATCAGCACGCTCAGCGAAACGATCAGGGTGCGATCTATCGAGCGGTCGGCGGCCTTGCCGCCCCACATGTTGCCCAGCGTCAACCCCACACCGAACAGCACCAGCATGGCGGTGATGTAGGCGGTGGACGCATGGGTCTCGCTGCTGAGGATCGGCGCGATGTAGGTGAAGACGGTAAACATTGCACCCGAGCCGACTACGGTCAGGGCCAACGCCCCCAGCACCGGGCCACGGCCCAGTACCCGAATTTCGGCCAGTACACCGACGCTTTGCGGCGCCTGCAGGTTGGGCAAGGCGAACCACAACGCGATCATGGCCACCACGCCGAGACCGGTAATACCCCAGAATGCGGTGCGCCAGCCGAACAGTTCGCCAAACCAGGCGGCCAGCGGCACACCGCCGATGGTCGCCAGGGTCAGGCCCATGAACATTGCCGCAACCGCCCCGGCACGTTTCTCCGGGGCGACCACGCTAGCGGCGACGATGGAGCCAACGCCAAAGAACGCACCGTGGTTCAGTGAGGTCACCACCCTGGCGACCATGAGGCTGTAGTAATCGGTAGCCAGGGCTGACATCAGATTGCCCAGGGTGAAAATCGCCATGAGTCCGATCAGCAGATAGCGCCGGGGAATCCTGCCGGTGGTCAGGGTCATCAGCGGCGCGCCGAGCAGCACGCCCAAGGCGTAAGCACTGACCAACAGACCTGCGGCGGGAATGGAAACGCCGAGATCCGCAGCGATGCCCGGCAACATGCCCATGGGGGCGAACTCGGTAACGCCGATGCCAAAGGCACCAATGGCGAGTGCGACAAGTGGTGGATTGATACGCATGGAAGGCTCCTTATCTATGCCGCTAATGCTACGATCCAACCTTTTCAGGCGGTAGATAGCATTTCTGGCAATCACCTTTGCGTAAGGAGCACAAATGGACTTCAACGGCAGGTCAGGTGAAATGGGCGTGTTCGCCACCGTGGCGCAGGAAGGCAGTCTGTCGGCCGCCGCGCGTGCATTGGGGCTGACACCCTCGGCGGTCGGTCGGATCATCGCGCGTACCGAACAACGTCTTGGCACCCGCCTGCTGTTGCGCACCACCCGAGCGATCACCTTCACCGCCGAGGGCGAGGCTTTCCTGCGCGGCGCCCGGCGTATCCTGGCCGACATGGCCGAGGTCGAAGAAGCCATCGCCGACCAGGGCGTACCAAGGGGCCGATTGCGGGTCAGCGCCGCCCTTGGCCATGGGCGGCTGGCCATCGTTCCCTTGGTGGCAGCATTCAGCGCCCGTTACCTGAACATTGTCGTCGACCTCACCCTCGGCGACGAAGTGGTCGACATTCTCGGCGGCCAGGCCGACGTCGCGGTACGCTTTGGCCATCTGCCCGACAGCCCGCTGACCGCGCGCAGGATCGGCGACACCGGCCAGGTAGTGGTGGCATCGCCCGAGTATCTGCAGCGCCACGGCATCCCCCAGGAACCGGAAGACCTGCTACGGCACAACTGCCTACGCTTCAACTTCCGGCGTGCCGAACCCAACTGGCCGTTCATCCGCGACGGAAGAGAGTTTTCCCTGAAGGTCAGCGGCAACATCGAATGCAGCAGTGGTGAAGCGCTGGCACAACTCGCGCGAGTAGGTGCCGGCATTGCGCGTATTGGCGAGTTCAGCGTGAGCGAAGATCTGCAGCGCGGTGACCTGATACCGCTGCTGGAAGCCTGGAACCCCGGCGACCAGGAACCGATTCATGCGGTGTTCGTAGGTGGCTCGGCAATGCCGGCGCGGGTGCGGTTGTTCGTGGACTTCTTGTTGGAACATCACCGGATGTAAGCGGTGGCGTCACTTGATCCTTCCGGGTGCTCGTGATGCTGTTCGCATTAAGCAAGTAGTGACCAACACATCGTTGGGCGCGCTATCAGTGGGTGGTCTGCCTGACTGGAACAATCGGGAGCCATGGCATTGATGTCTCGTTTGCACGTCGTAAATGGCCGAGATTGACCGATGGCTATTCGTGAGAGGCCGCTTTCGGCCGAGGTTGTGTAAAAACGTCTTAGAGCAGGTTTGACGGTCACAACTAGAACGAAAATCGCGTTCCTAAGCAAATTTCAGGTCGACTAACTAGCCAAGCGCTGGCAGATTTTACGTAGCAACGCAGACTTCCAAACGGTGTCTGCGTTTTTACACACTCTGGGCCAGAAGCGGTCAGTCGCTCAAAACACTTAAAAACCACTGATTGCCAAAGTAATCAGGATCCGAAAATAGCTCACTCGGTCGAAGGGACGGATGCTTTGCTGCCCAAGCGGATTAGTTCATTGGAGAAACACAGCCCGACGATGATCAGTGCCGCTCCCGCGTACAGGCTTTCGCGCGGTACTTCATGGAGCGCCACAAACGCCAGCAGCGCGGCGAACAGCGGCTCGGTCAGTTCCAGCGCCTGCACTTGGGATGGCTTGAGATATTCGATGGCCTTGGTGGTGCAGAAGAAGCCGAGGATGGTCGGCAGCGCGGCCAGCGCCAGCAGTGCAGCGATCGCCAATGGCGACAGCTCGCCGATCACGAAACCATCGGCCGCAGCCGGCATCAGCAGGTACAGGCTGCCAAAAAACAGCAATTGCCGGGTGAGGTGCAGCCCCCCGGATACGCCCATCCGCTTCATGGCAACCGAAAAGGCCCCATAACCGCAGCCGGCCATGGAGGCAAGCGCAGCGCCTTGCAGGGTAAAGCCCTGTTGCAGGTCGGCGCCAAAGATCACCGCGATCCCGGCGATGGCCAGTGCGGCGCCCACGGTCGCGTTCGCGGTGATGGCATCCTTGAGGAAAATGCGCCCCAGGATGATCGAGGAAATCGAGGCACTGGCCATCAGCACCACCACTACACCTGCTGCGGCGTAATGCCGGTAGGCGGACGTTTCGAAATGGAACAGCACGAAGATGCCAAGGAAGGCGCAGATAGCCGCCTGAGTCCATTTGGCCGTAGACGCCGGGCGCTTGAGGAAAAGCAACAGGATTGAAAGTAGCAGGCAACCCAGCAGGGTCTTGATGACGGCCACACTGCTGGCAGTGAAACCATTACTCATGAGTACTTTGCTGAGTACACCGATCGTTGCGTTCAGTGCCGCAGCGGAGAGTGCAAACATGACGCCTTTGCTGAAAGTAGATTGCATTGATGACGATCCCTGTCGCTGATTTGTCGTTCGATAGAATGCCGCCCCACATCGACGGCGCAAAGTTTGAGGATACGAAGATCCCACCAACCCCAGTATTTATTGGGGCATAAGCTGGTTCGCCCAGTAGGATGCTGTAGGCCTTCTTGAAGTTCCAGTACGAAATGGCAGAAAAAAGATAGTGGATCAGGTGGACGTTCACTCCCATGCATCGCTGTGAAGTAGTGCTCAAGCGTATGGCTGAGGCGATTGAGTGTTAGTTAAACATACCCCCAAGCCAGAGGCGATTATGCACCCTGTTCTCCCGGCATAGGATCGACAATGACTCGACAATGACTCGACAAGGGCCGATTTCAAGCACGATGGTTGCACTTCTAAGTTGATGAATCCGCATTACTTACCTTAGGAAAGTCCATTTAATCGGGGGCTAACGGCTTTGTCGCCCCCAAGAGAAGTCAGCGGGCCTTGCCCTTGGCTATGCAATATGAGTTGACGAACGTTGCAGTGTGCTGCAAAGACTGGCGTATATCCGGTTTGGCTATTCCATGCCTGTTGGCAAATTGCTCGACCGCCGCTGTATCAAAACGAGTGGTCTGGATAAAGTCCAAGGCTTCGGGTTTTGTATTCAAAAAACGCGCGACGGGAGGAATACTCAGTAGCAACTTCAGCAATCGCAGCGGAATGTGATGCTTGGGAGACTTTACGCCAACGGGTTTTGCCACCTGTACCAGGAGTTCTCGCAAGTTGGGAGTCTGGTCATCAAGCGCCAGCAGTTCCTGACCCACCATGGCAGGATCAAAAGCACAAACCGCCACCAGTTCAACCAGGTAATCCACGGTAACCAGTGGTAGCCAGTGCTCGGCGGTACCGGGCACTGCAGTCAGCTTTCCCTGTACAAGGTTGCGTATCAGCTCCACCAGCGGCTGACCATCAAGGATATGCCCCGTGCGGCTGTGGCCACAAACCGTCGCGGGGTGGACAACGGTAATCTCCCCGCCCTTGGCGAACATGACCTCCAGGGTCGCAAAATGCGCCTCCAACTTGCTCCCCTCGTAACCACCGACATGCCGGTAGACGGCAGGCCAATTCGTCAACTCCGGATAACGAGGATCAATCCCGATGCGTTGCAGATGTTCATGATTTTTCAGCATGTAGCCGCCAATCATCACTAACCGGCTTTTTTGCTCAGCCGCCAACAGCGCCACGCGCTTTGCCCCTTCCACATTCACCGCACGAGAATGCTCCACTGAAAGCCCCCATGCGAAGTGGGCGCCCAGGTGGAATATGACTCTGGCGCTCCTTAGCACTTCTCGGTCAGCAAGACTCAGCCCGAGGTTGTCCCGTTCCAGATCGCCAGCTACGGCAAATACCCGGGTTGCGCACCCTCCCAAACTGTCGACTTGCTCGCGCAGTGCAGCCAGTCGCTCTGGGCGACGCATCAACACCCGAATGGTGTGACCTTTTGCACTCAGGTACGCCACCAAATGTTGACCGACGAAGCCGGTACCCCCCGTGACAAAGCACTCCACGCTCATTTCCCTGTTCCTTGTTAAGGTGAGAAATCGATCGTAAACTATCGACCCAACTCTATAGTCAAGCGGTGTTTTAATGAAAGTCGGCGAACTCGAGGCCCGCAGCGGCGCCAGCCGCCATACGCTGCGTTACTACGAACAAATCGGCCTGATCTCAGCGCTGCGGGGAACTAACAACTATCGCCATTACACAGTGCAAACTCTGCAGGATCTGGACTTTATCCAGCGCGCGCAAAGCATGGGGTTTTCCCTGGGGGAAATAGGCGAGATTCTGGATGCGCAGCGGAACAAGCTGATCGATTGTGCTGACGGCGCTAAGCTAATTGAAAAGAAGATGGCAGAAATCAAACAGAAAATCGCCAACCTCCAAAACATTTATCGGTATCTGGATGAAGAGCGTGCAAACCTCGAAGCCAGTGCTGCCAAGCAACTTGAGCTTCAGCAGCTGAACAACTCTTCCAACTGAACTGTCAGCATCTGGGAAACGGAAGCTGCAGCCTGCTTCCAGTTTCAAGCCCATCGCTTACGCATTTTCTAAAACCTTCTGGCCAGGCCCTGGACAGTAAGCGTCCGCCCAAAAGACCTTGCGTGGTTAAACGGGCGCCCATCTATGCGGCAGCAACTCGATAATCTCACTCGGCCGCTGCATCACCATGGCTCGTGATGACACGTGCTCGCCATGGGCAACGTCGCGAACACGGAGCTTGGTTAAGTCGCAGGCTCGAAGCTTGCTGTCGATGGCTAGATCGAAGAGAGCCAGATCCCGGGTTCTTTCGGCAATTTGAAGCCTTACTCGGATGGCCCGGATATCTCTCAGTCGAAGCGGGGTTTTCTTCCCGACCAATTTTCCCTTGTTCCAAGGCTGACGGCTGCAGGCGGCGATGATGTTCATGGCAAGTCCTCCACGTGTGGGAGTACAAGGATGGCTAGCCAGAGCAATGGTCGCTAACCGGCCAGAAGCGGACCTTCGCAAACCGGCCGCGAGGGACCGCTCCTGGCAGTTAACTACCTGCCAAGAATTGCCATAAGCACCCCATTCATGGCTTGAAGGTCGCCTGTTGCTCACGTCCCCAGGGCCTGATCCGCGCTTTTTCGCCCCACCTGCCACTTTCGCCACAATCGGCGTGGATCTAAAGTCAGGGGCGCACCTTCAGGGGACTTCCAGTCATGTACAGCTCGCTTGCCTTACCGAGCACCGCTCGCCAATTGCATGACCGGATCTATGCTGGCGAGATCATTCGCTTCGCTGACCTGCAGCCCATGACGGCGCTGGTGGAATATACGCGTGCGTTCCTCGAAGACGCGCTGCATCCCTGGTCACCGCAACAGATCCATCGCCATTTGAGCCACCCTGAGCAGATTGAGCGCTTTGCGAAAATTCAGAACGACTTCGCAGGCTCGGCTGAGGTCCAGCAGCGTTGGCGGGACGTCGTGCAAAGCCTTGGCATCGCCCCTGATACCCTGGCGTGCGATCGCCTGCATTTGCGTTTTCAGCCGCATTGCGAGCCAGGGCAGTCAACGCCGCGTGCCCGCACGACGGCCACCATCGCGTTTCACCGCGATACCTGGGGGTCGAATATCTATGCACAAACCAACTGGTGGGCGCCCATCTATCCCATCACGGCAGGGCGTACCGTCGCCTTGTATCCAGGCCTATGGCAGCGACCGCTGGGTAATTCGAGTGCAGATTTCGATATGCGCGCCATTTTGCAGCGATCCCATCGACACGGCCGCAATGCCGTGGATGCCGACGAAGCCATTCCGCATCTGCTGGAAGCGATCGGCCCGCAGGAGGGGATTGCCGTCGATATTGCTCCGGGGAGCCTGATCGCCTTTTCCGGGGCTCATGCCCATGCCGGCGTCGGCAATAGCACCGGGCTGACACGCATCTCTTTCGAGACCCGATCAATACTCATCGCCGACCTGTTGGCCGGATTGGGAGCGCCCAATGTCGATGGTCACGCGCCGTGGAAGACTATTGGACTGTTTCGCCGAATGAGCGATGCGCAACGCCTGAACGAGATCCTTGGCTGCGGCTTTATCGAGCCCTATCTGCGGCCAGCAGAGCCCTGACGCTGGCGCCGGTAGTCGCTTGGGGAAAGACCGGTGTGCTTGCGATCGGGCCAAGATCCAAATCGCTGTCAGCGCAATGACTTCTGGTAATAGAGCCGGGTATGTCCCGGTGGATAGTCTGCCAGGCGTCCGAATTCGGAATAGCCAAGTTTTTGATAAAAAACGGGTGCCTGAAAGCTGAAGGTCTCCAGCCAGATACCAGTGCAGTTCTTTTTATGTGCAACCTCTTCGGCCATGCGCATTAGCCGCTCTCCGATACCTTGGCCACGCATCGACTCGGGAACGCTGACAAGCTCGATGAGCAGCCATCGATATGAGACCTTGCCGTACAGCCCGCCGATAACTTCATTGCTGTCAGGGTCTCGTAGCAACAGGGCAAATGTTTCATGGGCGTCGTCCCCACCGTTGGCCAGATTATGGGCCAGCAAAGGGGTCAAAATGCCTAACCGCTCTTCTTCAGTCGCATTTTCCGAAAGCTGAATTTCTACAGACATGGCGCTCTCCCTGAGCTATGAGTAACTGGGTCAACAAGGTAGCCCATTTCTGTCACCCCATGGTAAATCGGCAAATGCATCAATCGTCCGATTTTTGATGGGCTGGATGGCTGCTCTTGGCCGATCTCTGCCTCTCACGACCGACGGAAATCGACCCATTGCAGGCGATCGCAGCCAATACAGTTACGGTCAGTTTGCCAGCGCCGAGAGTCGCATCGTGCAAGATCTACCCGGTTGCCTGCACTTGAGCATCACGCTGAGTCAATGCCTGTTGCAACCGCCAAACCACCGCTACACCAGGACAATACGTTTCAGCTTGGCGTTCAGTGCGGCGAACGCCGCTTCGGTACTGGCCTTGTGGTTGGTGATGAGCACGTCGATGCGTTCTGGCGGGCAGAAAGCGACGCGGCTCTCCACGCCAATCTTGCTGTAATCGGCGAGGATGACTACGCCTTCGGCATTGTCGGCCATGGCGCGCGCCACTTCGGCTTCGCGGTGGTCGTAGCTGCTGGCACCGCGCTGGGCGTCGATGCCGACCGGCGACAACAGCGCCAGGTCGGCCCGATAGCGGGCAATTTCCGCCACCGTGGTGCTGCCGACCGTCGCCGGCGCACGATCGTCGAGTGAACCGCCCAGTACGAGCACCTCGTTGTGCCGACCGCCCGACGCCGCGGGGTTGCGCAGTTGCAGTGCCACGTTGAACGAGTTGGTGATCACGGTCAGCCCTCCCAGCTTGGCCAACTCTTCGGCAAGGATGACGGTGGTGGTGCCCGCGTCGATGAACACTGTCTGCCCATGTGACAGCAGACTGACCGCGGCGCGCGCGAGGTCACGCTTGAACTTGACGTTGCTTTGCGCCCGCTCGGCGATGGGCGCTTCGTCCTCAACGCGGATGGCGCCGCCGTGTATCCGCTTCAACTCTCCCTGTTCTTCCAGAGCGACCAGGTCGCGCCGCACAGTCTCGCGAGAAACATTCAGCTCCGTGACGATGCGGTCGGTGGTGACGCGCTGCAAGGTCGATAGCAGTGCGCGGATCCGCTGGTAACGCTCTTCTTGCCACATACCGGGTGTCCCTGCTGTTCGAGTCGCTGTCCGAGCACGCATTGTGGAGGGGCGTCAGTCGCTGTCAAGTTTGGCGCGGCCCCAGGATCATTGAGCTGACACGGTCTGCGCGTCATGTTTGTGTAATATTGAGGCAATATTGTTTTTTTGTGTATTTGGAGCTAGCCTCGTGGCCGGACGGGCTCTTCCCCTCGTTCGTATTTTGAAACACGCTTTCGCCATCGCCTCGGTTGTAACCTCTCGTCTAGAAGTAGGAGCTATGCCATGCAGCGTCGCCAGTTTCTGAACACCCTCGCCACCGTTTCCGTCGTCTCTCCGCTGTTGTTGTCATCCCGTATAACGCAAGCCGCCACGCCTGCGGCCACACCGAGTGCGCTGGACCCAGTGCGCTGGTCGCCGCTTAACCAAAAGCGTCTGCAAGCGGTGATCGATGAGCACGGCGTCAAAAGCGCGTCCTACCGTCCTGACCAGCGCCCATACGCGGTGTTCGACTGGGACAACACCTGCATCATGAACGACTGTGAAGAAGCGCTGCTGGTCTACCAGATCAATCATTTGCAGTACAAGCTGACGCCTGATGAGTTCGCTGCTGTGGTGCGTCAGGACGTGCCGAACGGCGCGTTCATGAAGGACTACACCACGGTGGACGGCAAGCCGGTCAAGATGGAAGACATCGCCAGCGATGTGGAAGCGGATTACCGCTGGTTGCACGCCAACTACAAGGGGCTCGCTGGCGACAAGAGCCTGGAAGAGATCCAGGCTAGCGAGCAGTACAAGGATTTTCTCGCCAAGCTCTACTTCATGTACGACGCGATCTGCGACAGTTACCCCGTGGAGATCGGCTACAAGTGGATTCTGTATTTCTACAAGAACATGACCACGGCTGAGTTGCAGGCGATGGCCGAGGCTTCCAACAACTACGCCATCGGCGACGCGCTGCGCAAGGTCAAGTACGAGAGTTCGCGCACATTACCGGGCAGGGCCGGGGTGGTGGCCGCTACCCACTTCCATGGCATTCGAATCCATGAGGAGATTCGTGGCCTGATGCACACGCTGCGCGCCAACGGCATCGACGTCTATGTCAGCACCGCCTCGATCGACGATGTGGTACGCGTGTTCGCGGGCAATCCTCATTACGGATACGGCGTGCCGCCTGAGAACGTGATCGGCCTGCGCATGGCGATGGAAGACGGCAAGTACACCACTCGCTATCAGCCAGACTGGCACTTCAATTACGGTCCGGGCAAGACCGTCGGCATCAAGAACGTGCTGGTTAAACAGAAGGGCTATGGCCCGGTGTTGGTGGCTGGCGACAGCGATGGCGATGCCTGGATGCTGCGCGACTTCAACGATACGGCGGTGGGGGTGATCGTCAACCGCATGAAGAAGGGCGAGATCGGCACCGACAGCCAGCAGGCCGCTACCCAACTGGGCAAGCCGGACGCCCGCTTCGTCCTGCAGGGGCGCGACGAGCACACCGGCCTGATGATTCCAGACGAGAAATCGCTCAAGTACGGTAAAGACGAGCTTAAGCTGCTGGCTTGATGGCACTGGCTCGCGGGTGGCCGGCGGCCATCGGCGAGCCGCAGTGCAACTCGCCTTGTATCTGCGGGAATGATGATTCTGCGTCGGAAAATCGGTACCGCTGCCGGCCCGAGTGAGTCTGTAAGTAGTATCGAGTCAAAATTGTGAGTTGCCCCAGGTTTTCGAGGCGCGCCCCACAGGCCGCTTTTGGCCGCTTTCTGCCTGTCACGACCGACCGAAATCGACCCAATATAGCTGTCGGTCGTACAGGATTTACAATCGGAGGCTCAGATGAACTGCCCGGTAGCCTTCAAGACGGTGCATCCAAGGCGGCCACGTCGAACAGGCATTTCAATCGCGACCTGAGCAAACACGGCTAGGCGCGGGCACGCCGGTATAGTCGACTCTATTGCCTACCGTATTTCCCGGAGCCTCCATCCAGTGTCTGACTTGCTGAGCAACGCCGCCTACACAAAACGCTTCGACCTGGTACTCGCCTACATCGACGCCAATCTCGAAGGTGACTTGTCCGTGAAGATGTTGAGCCAAGTCGCGAATTTTTCGGCGTTTCACTTCCATCGACAATTCACCGCGTTCGTGGGCGTGCCTGTTTCACGTTATGTACAACTGATGCGACTACGACGCGCGGCGCATTGCTTGTCTTCCCTCGCGGATTACTCGGTGCTGGACGCCGCTTTCGGTGCGGGTTTCGAAAGCCCCGAAGCATTTTCCAGGGCGTTCAGGCGGGCGTTCGGTAGGACGCCGAGTGCATTCAGGAAGCAACCGAATTGGCAGGTCTGGAGTGCGGTGTTCACCATCCCTCATTTTTCCAGGAGCATCATCATGCAGATACGAATTGTGGAGTTTCGCGAAGTCAGGGTTGCAGCATTAGAGCATTGCGGAGCGCCCGTGCTCATTAATGAGAGCGTGCGTAAATTTATCGAGTGGCGCATGCAGAGCGGACAGTCGCCGGTGGCATCAAGTCGCAGCTTTGGTATTCCTTTCGGCAACCCCGATACGACCCCGGCCGAAGAGTTCCGGTTTGCAATCTGCGGCGAGATTCACGAGGCGGTAGCAGCGAATGAGTTCGGCGTAACCGAGAGGGTTATCCCTGGCGGGCGCTGCGTCGTGGTGCGTCACGTGGGCTCGACGGATCACATCGGCGAATCGATCTATCCGATCTATCGCGACTGGCTCCCTACCAGCGGCGAGGAGCTTCGAGACCAGCCGCTGTTCTTCGATTATCTAAGCATTTATCCCGAGACACCGCAGGATCAATGGCAGACCGATATTTATGTGCCTTTGCAATAGCGGACAGGTCGCTGCTGGTTTGAAACGATCGTCGTTGAGTTCATCGTTGTAAGCTGCCTCTCGCCAAGGGGCAGCTTTTGGCCGAGAGTCGCCTCTGGCCACGTGCAGAAATCAGTCAGTAGTGAACGCTTGGCGCCGGTACCTACGGCCAGATTCGACCCAAAGACGTCCTGACGTATCAGACATAAAACCGTAGGCTCACCTCACAGCCTCAGCCGTAAGGTTTCAAACAGCGCGCGGTCTTCTTTTTTGGCTGAGCGCGCATGGCGCCGAATGACCTGCAACAGACATTCGGTGAAGCAGACCGCCGGATTGCTCAGTGCGCCATTGCGGCGCGTCACGATGCTCAGCTGTCGGGGCTCGAACTGCTCGGTCAGCCCCAGGGATACCACACGCCCCAGAAATGGCGGGGCTGTGCTCACGATGGACGGCCCCCAGGTGCACATGTCGGCCCGCTCGACCATCATCTGCAAAATGGCCAATGAATGAGCACGCACGATTCGAATCTCATCAATCTGCGCGCCGTGTTTCCAGAACAGTTCCTGCATCAGCCCGTCGTGCCCGTCCGGCGCGTAGTTCAGGGTCCAGTTTTCTTCCAGTAACTCGTGGATCGATCGCGCATGCTGTCGGGCGTGACCCTCGCGGACCAGCACCGAGGTCTGGTAATCGAGCAAGGTTTCGCAGGCGAATTCCTGGGTCGATTGTGTGGGATGGAGTTGGCCAATCGCAAAGTCCATGCTGCCGTCGCGCAGCAGCGGTTGGGCAACGGCCATCAGGCTTTCGAACAGTTCCAGCTTGATGTGTGGCATACGTTCGCGAAAAGCCAGCACGACTTCGGGCAGGAAGGTCAGGGCGACCCATGGGGTGATCCCGACGCAGAGCCGGCCTTGAGCCTTGCCACGCATGTGATCAAGCTCGGTCTGTGCGTGCTCCAGTTGCTTGATCACCAGCCGGGCGTGAGTCAGCAGCACTTTGCCGTATTCGGTGAAGTTCAGACCACTGGCGGTTCGGGTAAACAGCGGTAGCTGCTGGCTGGTTTCCAACTCGCGCAGTGCTTTGGTCACAGCGGCCTGGGAAATCTCCAGCGAACGCGCGGCCGCGCGGATACTGCCGGTTTCGGCGCTGGCAATCAGCGCCTGTAATTGATGCAGTTTCATCTGCTCACCCTGGTGACAACTAATGGTTGTCATCATAACCAAACTGCGCCTCCCCAGCCCAGCGTCCGTTCCCTAAGATCGACCCCAACAGCGCTTTCGCTACTGCACAGCCCCTGTCGAAGGAGAACACCCATGAATGCCGGCCTGGTCCTGCCTGGTATTGCCGCGATGCAAGATGAAATGATTGCAATACGTCACAGCATTCACGCGCACCCTGAACTGGGTTTTGAAGAGTTCGCCACCAGTGAGCTGGTGGCAGCGTATTTGACTCAGTGGGGCTTTGAGGTCAGCACCGGGGTGGGCAAGACCGGGGTCGTTGCCACCCTGAAAAATGGCGAAGGTCGGTCCATTGGCTTGCGCGCTGACATGGATGCGTTGCCGATACAGGAAACCTCCGATTTGCCTTATGCCAGCCGGATCGACGGAGTCATGCATGCCTGCGGTCACGACGGTCATACTGCAGTCCTGCTGGCAGCCGGTCAGTACCTGGCCCGGACACGGGCGTTCAATGGCACCGTGCACCTGATTTTCCAACCGGCGGAAGAAGGGCTGGGCGGTGCCAGGAAAATGCTGGAGGAGGGGCTGCTCGAACGGTTTCCGTGTGACGCGATCTTCGCCATGCATAACGTGCCGGGTTATCCCGTCGGGCATTTGGGTTTTTACAGCGGGCCGTTCATGGCGTCTGCCGACACGGTTAACATCAAAATCATCGGCAATGGTGGCCATGGCGCGGTGCCGCACAAAGCCGTCGACCCGGTGGTGGTCGCTGCCTCAATCGTGATGGCCCTGCAAAGCATCGTCTCGCGCAACGTTAACCCGCAGGAGATGGCGATTATCACGGTGGGCTCCCTGCATGCCGGGAGCGCCTCGAATGTCATCCCGTCCAGCGCCGACCTGAGCCTGAGCGTACGCGCCCTGACCCCCGAGATTCGCCACTTGCTGGATGTCAGAATCACTGAATTGGTCAAGGGCCAGGCCGAGAGTTTTGGCGCCCGGGTCCACATCGATTACCAACATTGCCATCCGGTGTTGATCAACGATCCCGAACAGACGGCGTTTGCCCATGAAGTCGCCCGCGACTGGCTGGGAGAGGAACACCTGATCGATGACCTGCGACCGTTTACGGCCAGCGAGGACTTTGCTTTTGTCCTGGAAAAATGCCCCGGCAGCTATCTGGTGATCGGCAACGGCGAGGGAGAAGGCGGGTGCCTGCTGCACAACCCCGGCTACGACTTTAATGACGACTGCCTGCCGGTGGGCGCGAGCTATTGGGTCAAGTTGGTCGAACGTTTTCTGTGTTGAGATGGCGAATTTTCGCCCGTTGTGCCTGTAAAAAACCTGCGGCCTGAAGAGGAATAAAAATGAACAAGATGATTGCAGCCGTTTCCCTGGTGTTCCTGACCACCTCGAGCCTGGCGGGGGCGGCCGACTGGTCTGGCAAAGTGTTGAGGCTGGGGGTGGACCCGACCTATCCACCGCTGGAATACAAGAACCAGGATGGCACGCTGACCGGTTTCGGGGTCGACATCGCCGAGGCGTTGTGCGCCGAACTGAAAGCCCGATGCGTCTGGGTGGAAAGCAGTTGGGACGGGATGATCCCGGGACTGCTGGCGCGCAAGTTCGATGCGGTGGCGTCTTCGATGACTATCACACCCAAACGCCTGGAGCAGATTGCGTTTACCGACAAGGTGTCCAATGCACCGGCACGGTTAGTGGCCAAACGTGGATCGGGATTACAGCCGACCCTCGAATCGCTCAAGGGCAAGCGCATTGGTGTGGAGCAGGGCTCGACCCAGGAATCCTATGCCAAAGCGGTTTGGGGTGCCAAAGGCGTGGACGTTCTTTCCTATCAAAATCAGGATCAGGTGTACGCCGACCTGGTCGTGGGGCGACTTGATGCCTCGTTGCAGGGTTCCATTCAAGCCAGTTACGGCTTCTTGAAAACCGCGGCGGGTAGTGACTATGAATTTGCCGGTGCCACTCTGGATAACCCGGGCTTTTTCGGCGTCGGTGATGGCCTTGGTCTGCGCAAGGACGATGTCGCGTTGCGCGAAGACTTGAACAAAGCCCTGGCAACCATTCTTGCCAACGGTACTTACGCGCGGATCAACAACAAGTACTTCGATTTTGACGTCTACGGCGCCCAGTAACGCGTCGTCGTCAGCTTGAACAGGGCGCTCGTTCGAGCGCTCTACCCCGGGCAGTTACGGAGCCTGCGCAGCCGATTGTCGATGGTGTATCAGCACTTCAATTTGTGGAGCCACATGACTGTGCCGAAAAACATCATCGAGTGCCCGATGCGCGCGGCTATCGGTTCAGCAGCGGTGCCAGGAATGCACACATGCCGCGCCAGTGCGAACCTTCCCAGTAAACCCGTTGGCAGGCGTTGCAGCGCAGGAAGTGCGAATAGAGGACGCCAATGCGTGGCGGTACCAGCGGCCGAGCCAGTTCCGGACTGATCTCGTGCAGCGGCAGGTTGCAATGAAGGCACAGGCTGAATGGCCGCGCGCTACGCGCCAGGTCGAGGCGCTCGTACAATTCGCGCAGCTGCAGCGACGGTTTCAGGGCATGCACGTAACAGCCGTGGCTGATGATCCGCCGCTTGAGCAGTTCGCGGTCACGGGTCAGCACGATGCGTCCTTGCTGCGCAGCGATCTCGGCGATCTCGCTATCCTCGAAACCATTGTCGTAGAGCGTGTCGAAGCCACTCATGCGCAGCAGGCTGGCCAGCCCGCCAAGGTGCGCATCAGCGACGAAGCGCAGCACCCGTAAAGGTTGCGCACGAACCTTGAGCAGCGGGCTGATGTCCAGCGTTTCGAACTTGGGATACACCGCCAGCCGGTCATTGTCGAGGATCACCCGCTCGAAGCCCGCCGACTCGCCGTTGAGCAGCACCAGCTCGACCTCGGTGTGCGGTACTCCGAGCGCCTCGATCATGTGCTTGACCGTCGCCCCTTGCGCGCACTCGCAGGTGAAGGACTGCCGCCGACGTTCGGCCGGCAGGAAATCGTTGAGCTCCTCATAGAAGCGGAAAGTTGCACGGGTCATGCTCAACAGTATGGCAGGGCTGCGGGATGTGCGAGTCTGGTCCGGACATCACCCCTCTCTCTTGGGGGTGATCGACTTACCTGCTTATCACGATTCAGCCACTACAAAGCTTGTTACAGGGCACCCGAAATCATTCCCGAAAAAGTCGTCTCTACCGGACCGGTCAGGACGACAGATCCCACGCCATCCCATTGAACCGTTACAGTGCCGCCATCACATTCAACCTCAACGGAATTGTCTAACAAGCCGCGACGAATTCCGTTTACAGCAGCGCCACAAGAGCAGGAACCTGAACCAAGCGGAATCGCTCCCCAGCGCTCCCAAATGCGCAAACGAATGTGCTTTCGGTCAATGATCTGGACGAAATGCACGTTCGTCCTGAGGGGAAAAAGAGGGTTGGTTTCTATGGTCGGTCCGATTGTCGCTATGTCCACAGCTGTAAGATCATCCACAAAATAGGTGCAGTGTGGATTTCCCATGCTGCAAGCTGATGGGCTACCCGCAAGTGGCAAACCTACAGTATCCATTTCCAGAGCCAGAGGAATAACCGACCAGTCGAAAAGTGGTACTCCCATGTCGACGGAAATTGCGCCGGTTGAGGTCCGTTCGCAAGTGAGCAGGCCCCGGTTGGTTCGCAGCGTTATCGACTTGGTATTTGATTCGCGCATCAACAAATCCGCGGCACCCCGCGTCGCGCTGCCACAAACGTCCAGCGCGGAGCCATCTGCATTCCAGAACATCAAGCGCGCATCTGCAGCATCGTCATCGAGCACCACCGCGAGTTGATTGAACCCGACTCCCCGGTTCCGGTCACCCATGCGCCGAGCCATGCCGTCTGTCATTGGATTGGATGAGTTACGCGAGTCCACGATAACGAAGTCATCGCCATTGGCGTGCATTTTATGAAACCTCAGCGGCATGAATTGACCCTGGCGATGAGAAATTGGATGAGTTGATGTTTAAAGTCGATCTATCCCCATTCGCATGGTTTTTGCAAGCTGTGTGGAAGCGTGGGTCACCGCTCCTCAAAAGTCTTGATTTAGGTTGACTGACTTCCTCAGGGCGTGAAGCTGACTATGCCAAGGCAAACTCCGATTGGGAGTTGTATTCCACATAGGAATGCAGTTAATAAAATTAATGAATTTTTATTATCGCCGTATATGACATAGCTTGATTCAAGGACATGGAGAACCGCCTTGAAATCATCACCTCTCAACTCAGCTGAAAAATTTGATACCACACGGGCCAATGAATACGGACGACAGAGCCGTATCGCA
Source organism: Pseudomonas sp. GV085 (assembly GCF_003050925.1). Taxonomy (GTDB): domain Bacteria; phylum Pseudomonadota; class Gammaproteobacteria; order Pseudomonadales; family Pseudomonadaceae; genus Aquipseudomonas. Next base: position 82,365 of record NZ_QAOV01000018.1, read on the forward strand.
TTAGCAGGATATGACGCCTGCCACGATCTTGTTGCGTGCATGCTGGCGGCAAGCCTCGGCAATACAAATTCGGCGAAGATACTGGTAGTTGGCGCTGGCGGCACGGCGCAGGAAATTATTGCGATGGCAACGCTGGAGCCCGGTTGGCGCTTCACTGCCGTTGATCCATCCGAGCCAATGCTGGAGGCAGCGAAGCAGCAGTTAGAGGCAAACAACTTGCGTGAAAGAACGGACATGCATCTTGGGCATGTTGAAGACCTGGCAGCAGACCAATCATATGACGCAGCTACCTTGATCGGTGTACTGCATCATCTCGATGGAAATGATGCCAAACGACAAGTTTTACGATCCATTCGGGCTCATCTAAAGCCGGGCGCGCCGCTGATTGTCGCGGGGAATCAGTACGCTTATGCCAGCCAACCGCTATTGCTTGCTGCTTGGGGGCAACGGTGGCGACAGCATGGAGCCAGCCTGGATGAAGTGAAGGTCAAGCTGGGGAAAATCCTCCAAGGCGCTGACCCTCCACATTCTGAGGCGGCGGTTCAAAAACTGTTACACGACGCCGGATTCGGGGACGCTACCCGTTTCTTCAGCAGCCTGTTCTGGAGTGCTTGGTTGACGTGCAAAATGGTTTGAACCTGGACGCGACAGGCCGCTTCTGGCCGATTTCTAGTTGTCATCCAGGGTAGCAATCAACTGTGTATTCAACCTGTCGAGATTCTGCTGCGCGTCATGTGTATGAGGGCCGATCGGCCGTTTCCCAAAGAAGGTCGCTCCTCAATGGCATAAGGCACAAACCCGAGCTTGGGGTAGAGCAGCAGCCCTGCCGTGTTTTCGTTGAAACAGGAAATCTGCACCTCGCGGGCGTCGTAACGCTCGAATGCCAAGTCGGTCATCGTCTCTACGATAAATGTCGCCACTCCTTCGCCCCGAGCGCTCGGCGAGACGATGACATTGCCGATACAGCAAACGCCATTGCGTTGCGCTCGATAGAAATTGGCAAACCCAACGACAGTCCCATTGATTTCCACGACGGTAGAGTCGAAGCGTTGGGAGATCGCGGTAATCAACTGCGTTTCCGTTAGCGGGAAGTGCGCCTTCGGAAACATGAAAAACAACTCTTGAGCGTTCTGAGGAAAGCCGCAGATCATTTTAACGTCGCTAGCCTTCACTGGCCTGTGGTTCAGTTTCATTGCTCGTCTCTAAGCTCCATGAATCAGTACTTTAGCTGAGTCCCAAGGCTGGCGCAGGGTGATGGAGAGCAATGGCATGTGCGCAAATGGCCGATCGGTGCCTCCCACGACCGACGGAAGTCGACCCACAACGGACGGTCAGCGATTACCGGCTTCATGAGCGAGTTACAGCTGGTCTGTCGACGGAAGGGATGGCAAACAGATGCTCGGCAGCAAAGTCCACGAATACGCGGATCTTCGGTGAAAGATGGCGACTGGACGGCCACAACGCCCAGAACTGCCCTTGATCTTCGCTGTGACCGTCGAGCACCGTTTCCAGGTGCCCCTGGGCGATAGCTTCGCGGGCCAGGAAGTCCGGGACAAATGCGATACCGTGCCCATCCACCACGGCCATCAGCATGGCTTCCATGTTGTTCAATGTCAGGGCGGTTGGCAGGCGTAACTGCGTGAACTGGGGGGCCGAAGACATACTCCAGTCCATTATTTTACCCGTCGTGACAAATCGGTAACGCAAGCACTCGTGATGCTCCAGGTCACTGATAGTGACGGGCCGTCCCTTACGCTGCAAATAGTCAGGCGATGCGCACAGGACAAACTTAAAAGGCCCCAGCTTGCGGGCCATCAGCTTGGAGTCGGCCTGGCCGCCGCTGCGAATCACTACGTCAAAGCCTTCATCGATCACATCTACCAACTGGTCGTTGAAGTCCAGTTCCAGCTCAATCTCCGGATAGGTTTTGCGGAACCGCGCCATATGGGGCAAGAGAAAGCGATAACCGATGGTGGGCAAGCTGACGCGTAACTTTCCACGGGGTTCCTGTGTGGCATGGGAAAGCATGGCCCGGGCATCTTGAAGATCGTCGAGGATCTTTCGGCAGCGTTCATAAAACAACTGTCCCTCCGCAGTCAGGCTGACTTTGCGGGTGCTGCGGTGCAATAACCGCACATTCAGCGAAGCCTCAAGTTTGGCGACGTTTTTGCCCACGGCCGAGGCAGAAATCCCCAACGCCCTGGCGGCGCTGATGAAACTGAGCGCCTCGGCGGTTTTTACGAATGAGATCACCCCACTAAGACTGTCCACAACTCAATTACATCCTTTTGGTTCGCTATAAGTGGAATAAAAGCCCGTTTATCTTCGATTGTATCCTAACTAGAGTGTACGAACGATCGCGCGCCTCGGCCTGGACAGCACGGATACTTCATAGATATGCAGGGAATCACCTAATGAACTCAGCTACCGAACCGCTGCCGGCCCATGGTCGGCACTCCATCTTGGCTGCAATTTGCCTGGCCGCCTTGGTATTACCCATGAGTTTTACCGGCGGGGCAGTGGCTACGCCGTTCATTGGTCAAACCTTTGATGCCCATCCCACGGAACTGGCCTGGATCACCAATGCCTTCATGCTTAGCTTCGGCAGCCTGCTGATGGCAGCCGGCACCCTCGCTGACCTCTACGGACGCAAGCGACTGTTCATGTGCGGCATGGCGTTGTTTGCACTGGTGTCGATCCTGTTGGCGGCGGTCCCCGATATTTTCTGGCTGGACCTGTTGCGCGGCGTGCAGGGCATTGCCGCGGCGGCAGCCCTGGCCAGCGGTTCGGCGGCACTGGCGCAGGAATTTGATGGGCATGCCAGAACTCGTGCTTTCAGCCTTCTGGGCACCACTTTCGGGGTTGGCCTGGCCTTCGGGCCGTTGTTATCGGGGTTACTGATCGAGTACTTGGGCTGGCGCGCAATTTTCCTTTTCACGGCCCTGCTCGCCATCCTTTCCTTGATATTTGCCCTGCCGAAAATGCGCGAAAGCCGCGACCCGCAAGCACAGCGTCTGGATACGCCCGGCGTGCTGATGTTTTCCGGCCTGTTGATCACGTTTACCACGGCGGTGATCCTGGCACCTGAGCAAGGCTGGGGTTCGCCGGTCATCCATGCACTACTTGGAACGTCGGCGGTCTTTTTGCTGCTGTTTATCATTGTTGAGAATCGGGCAAAACATCCGATGCTGGAACTGGGGCTATTTCTGTTTCCGCGCTTTGTCGGTGTACAGATCCTGCCGATCGGCACCTGCTATTGCTACATCGTCTTGATCGTATTGCTGCCGTTTCGGTTTATCGGCGTAGAAGGGGCCAGTGCCTTTGAAGCGGGGCTGATGATGTTGGCACTCTCTGCCCCGATGCTGATTGTCCCGATCATTGCCGCGTCGCTAACTCGCTGGTTGTCGGCGGGCGTACTCTGCGCAATCGGCTTCGTGATCGCAGCGGCCGGGCTCTACTGGCTGAGTACGATCCCGGTCGTTACGCACGCGCAGATCATCGCGGCCATGCTGGTGAGCGGTATCGGTACAGGCCTGCCCTGGGGCTTGATGGATGGTTTGTCGATCAGCGTGATCCCCAAGGAACGGGCGGGGATGGCCGCCGGTATTTTCAACACGACGCGGGTGGCCAGCGAGGGTGTCGCCCTGGCGATCACTGTTGCGGTGCTGACGGCCCTGGTTGCACACCATCTGAGCATCAGTATCTCGGTCAAACTGTCCGCCGTTGACTATTCAACTATCGCGCAACGCCTGGTGATGGGTGATATCCAGCACGCGAGCACCGACGCCAGCCAAATCCCGCTGACGATACTGCGCTCGGCCTATACCGCCGGGTTCAACACCTTGTTGCAACTGCTGGCGATGTTCACGCTGTTCACAGCCGCCGTGGTCTTTCTATTCCTGGGACGTCAAAGCGAGATTTGCATCGGCGCCGAATCCACGCCCGATGTCGCCCGTCTCTCATCGGGTACCTGAAAGGCGCTTTGGAGCCATGCCTGATGTCGCCCAACACACACTTCACGCCGCTGATTCTAGCGGGCATTGGCCGATTACTGTCTGTCACGAAGGGCTGAAAACGACCCAGGCTGTGTGAAAACGTTTTGGCGCAGGTTTTACAGTCAGGACTGGAACGAAAATCGCGTTCCTACGCAAATTTCCGGTCTGCTGGTTCAACCAAACGCTGGCAGATTTTACGTAGCAACGCAGACTTCAAAACGGTGTAAGCGTTTTCACACAGCCTGGACCCATAGCCGTCGTTGGCCGATCACCTCAGTGCTTCGTTATTCTCCATCCGTATCGTTCGAATTGAACCCTTGGGAGCCTTCGATTATTTCGTAGTCGTGAAACGGTACGCCTGTTCTTGCAGGCTCGTTTTGATTAATGCGGCCAATTGTTGGGTGGCTGGTGTTGGGTCGTCGCCATCGCTGTGAAGCACATAGCCGAGGCTTGCCACGGGGGGTAAGCCAGAAACTACGGTGAGATGGCTCGGCAGCCCGATGCGGGTTCGCAGCGTCAGGCCCAATCCGGCGGCGACGGCCGCCCAGATACCACCGATGCTGGGGCTGGTTAGGGCGATCCGCCAAGGTATTTGCGCGGCATCCAGCGCCTGGGTGGCGGCGTTGCGCAATACGCAAGGCGCGTCGAACATGATCAATGGCAACTGTGAGTCATCAAGGGCCGTCAGCAATGGCGTATCGCGGGCCCCGATCCAGTGCATCTGTGTTTCGCCCAGACGCGTAGCATAGGGCGACATGTGCCCGGTGTCCCAAGTCAAGGCCAGGTCCAGATCGGCGCTTTCGACCAGAGCAAGCAGTTCGGCGTTACGGGCGATCCTGACTTCGAGATTCACCTTCGGGTAATTCTGGACGAAGCGTCGCAGGATATCGCTCAGGAAATGTTCCCCAAAGTCCTCTTGAAGCCCGAGGCGTATGGTCCCGGCGGTTTGGCTTTCATGCAGGGTCTGGAAAATGCTGTCGTTCAGCTCCAGCAACCGGCGGGCATGGCTGAGCAGTGTTTCTCCCGTGGGGGTCAAGACCAGTCCGCGACCGGATTTAGCCAGTACCGGCGTACCGACCTGCTCCTCGAGTTTCTTCAATTGAGCGCTTATGGCAGAGGTTGACCGACCGAGACGATTCGCTGCTTTGGCAAAACTGTTGAACTCCACGCCGGTGACGAAGGTGTGCAATACGTCGAGATCGAAGGTTGGGCGGCGCATTCAATAGTCCACTAATTCGGGATGATTGGTGCTATTAAATCTGATATTTGGAATTATCGCGATTTGATAGTTTTCTCCCGTCAATTGGGACATCAGGGGGGGAAACATCATGAGTGCATCGATTGTCACGGGGCGAGAACACCAGAGCAACTACCTGCAGAAGTTCACCGGGCTGACCGACAACGTATTGTTTGGAGACATGTGGACGCGTACGCAATTGAAGCCCCGTGAACGCAGTCTGGCGACGGTGGCCGCGCTGGTGGCGATGTACCGTCTGGAGCAACTGCCGTTTCATTTGCAACGTGCTTTGGATAACGGCTTGAGTGTCGACGAACTGGCCGAAGTCATCACCCACCTGGCGTTTTATTCCGGTTGGCCGACGGCTGCCTCGGCACTGAATCTGCTCAGAGAACTACAGACTTGCCTTCCAAAACGTCAGGAGTAATTTTTGATGCCGTTTGCACGAATTTCACTGCACCGCGGGAAGTCGGTAGAGTATTTACAGGCATTGTCTGAGGGATTGCACGACGCCTTGGTCGAGAGCTTCGAAGTGCCGAAGACTGATCGCTTCCAGGCCATTCATCAACATGAGCTCGGCGAGCTGATATTTGATCCCCACTACTTGGGCGGGCCGCGTAGCCATGACTTTGTGCTAATCGCGATTACAGCAGGCCGTCCTCGAAGTGTTGAGACCAAACAACGTTTTTACTGCGACCTGGTCGAGAAACTGGGGCGGGCGACGGGACTGAACGCGGAGGATGTCATGGTGGTGATCAGCACTACGGCCGGCGATGAGTGGTCGTTTGGAGGAGGGCGGGGCAACTAGCCTTCGGGTTTGTACAGCGCCTGTATCCCATAAGCGCGGGCCGTCTGTGTCTATCGGCGCCATCGCCAGATTGATACGGTCTGCATTTATTGTATTTGGATGAGGCAACCATGGATCTTACTGCAATCCCGTTCGGTACCACCGATTGGTCAATGATAGAGCCGGTGGCGCATGCCGGTCAGACAGGCACAGCCTATTGGCGTACCTGCCAGTTTGGTTCAACGCGTGTGCGGATGGTCGAGTACAGCCCTGGATATTTGGCCGATCATTGGTGCTGGAGGGGGCACATTCTGTTGTGCCTGGAGGGTCAGTTGCATACTGAACTGGAGGATGGTCGTCAGTTCTCACTGTCGCCGGGCATGAGTTATCAGGTGGGCAATAATGCTGAGGGACATCGATCATTCACCACCACCGGGGCGAAGTTGTTCATTGTGGATTAGTCGTGGGGGCGGACCTGCATAACGCGCCCACCCAATTCGTTTGTGGCCAATGCGGCCACAATATGGGGTCCGAAGTATACGTGTGCGAATGACTGCTTCTGGCCGATTCTGTTGAAAAAGTCGGCCATGGTTTGCGTATCAGAAAAGTACGCGTCCAAGGTTGAAATCTTTACTTTTGGCAGAGTCTTCCAGACTCGGATTTCACGTGGCAGCGTGCAAAAAAGACGTTATCACCAGTCAATGATCAGGCAGTTTGGGCAGAGCGACTTTTTCAACAGAATTGGCCGTTCTCTGCCGGTCGCGAAAGGCAGAAAACGACCCACGGCGGACAATCCGGACACTAGAGTCAGGTGTCGGATTGATGAGCCGCCCAGTGTTTCATCTCTTCTGCAATGAAGTGGTTCACCAGGTCACTGTACATCTTCTCGATTGCATCCGGGCTCAGGCCCTCGGCCTCGGCCCACTCGCGTCGTGTCGCCAACATGGCCTTGAAACGCTCCGGAGCACGCACCGAAGTCGCTGAGGTCTTGTACTTCGAGGCCGCCAGTACGTAGTGAAAACGCTTGCCCAACAGTTTGATAACAACCTGATCAAGGGCATCGATTTCGCGTCGGATATCCTCCATGCCTGCACACTCTTCGGGCTGCAACTGATTGATGACGTCCATGTAGTTGACTCCGTTTGCTGAAAGTTCGTGGGCCCTTGGAAGAAGTATCGGCGCGCTGTCTTCCACGAGCGATACAGCCTGAATACCATAAAATCCGCTGCCTTATCGATTGACGTGGTTTAAAGAGTTCGCCGATCTGCCTTAGCCAAAAAAACACGCATGGCGAAATTTTGATACTACACGTCGAGTTGGGGGGAGCGACGAAGCGCTGACGACGATTATTGTTTTCGCACAAAAGCAGGAAACAATAATCATGCTGCCGTTGATCAAAAGAATAGACAGTCACGTTCATTTTTATACATCGCAAGACCTGCGCCGAGTGGCCGGTTCGCTGCCCTATGCATTACCTGAACCGCATCCGCTGACGACTTATCTGGACACATTGATCGATGCCGGAATTGCTCCGACGCTCCTCAATAATGTCCATTTAAGTATTCTGCCGGATTCAGAAAACGTATTTGCTTCATTTGACGAACTCAAGCATCTCCAGGCGGCCAACCCTCAGCGCTATGGGGACGTCAAACTGGTGGGGACGATCAAGGCAGAACCGGCTTACGCCACACAAGAACGTCTCTCGCACCCGCAGGTGGTTGGCGCCCGGATCGTTCTGCACGATGCACGGCCGGAAACGGTTTCCGATACGCAATTCAGCGATGGGCAGTGGTCGGCGTTTTATGGTCGCTTGTTACCGCGCCAGCATCTGCACATTTACGCGAAAGAAGCCGAGACGAATCTGCGTGTATTGCGCCAGATCCCTCGCAATGTGCGGGTCATCATCGATCACCTGGGCACTTGTCACAGCGAGCGTGACATCACTGAGCCGGCTTACATCGCGCTGCTCACCGAAGCCAGAGAACGGGGCAACGTGTGGTTCAAGGGCCCTGGTTATCGCACCTCTGTTCACCCCGAGGAAACCGCTCGTTTCGTGACGCAAATTGTTTGCGCAGTCGGCGCGGACAAGATTCTTCTGGAAGCAACGGATGCACCTCATGTTGGAACTGACAACAAGGGAGTTCCGTATTCCAACCTTTTCAATCCGGGCACGGCTTTCAACTTTGTCGATGCCGTTGCACTGCATGTTTCCAAAGAAACCCGAATTCCTGTTGGCCAACTTCTGCGAGGAGCATCTGGCCAATGGGTAAGTTGATCTACGCCCACGCTCCCACTTCGAGATAACCAGCAATGACGAACATTACAACAAAAGACATCAACTTCACCGTCAAGTACGGCGATGAAACCCTGAGCCTCAAAGGCACGGTATTTCAGCCAGAACAACTCGACGCTGCGGCGCAAAAACTGCCACCGGTCATCTTCAACTCCGGCTTCACCGGCGGGGTCACGATGTACGGCCAGTTGTTCGGGCGCGCCCTGGCAGCCCGTGGTTATCGCGTCATGACCTACGATGTGGCAGGCTTTTTTTCCAACAAGCACATCCGTAACACCATCGAGTCAGGTGACAAGATCATCACCAACGTCATCCTCGAAGACCAGAAGGATGAAGTGCTCGGTGCCGTTGAATGGGCGCGCGAGAATTTCGGCGAGATGCCGGTGGTCGCGTCGTGGGCGATGGGCTCGGTGGCAAGCCTCGGTGCGGTGGCTGAACTGGCCGCGGCCGGCGGTGAACAGATCCGCTTCTGGGTGCCGATGAGCTACACCAACATCCGTAAACTGCAAGCCTTGCGCGCTGATCAGGCTGCGGCTGACGCGGCCATCGAGCAACTCGCGGATGACGCGCCGATCCCTCCGTTCGACACCGGCACTGATGCAACCCGTCTTGGTTATTACCCGCTGGATCCTGAAACCCAAGCCTATGTCGATCAGCAACTGGGCGGCTACACCGAAGCGGGCGGTGCGGACCGTTGGCCGGGCTGCACCTGCGTGACGGCAAAGTCCTACAAGTCCTATGTGGCCTATGACCCGGAGCAGTCCATTGAAGGTGCAAAAGGTTTCCCGCCAGCGCTGATCATCCATGGCGCCGACAATACCTTGCACATGCCGTCGGAGTCTGTGCGTCTGCACCAGAACTATCCGGGCGATGCCGGCCCGCACGCGCTGATCATTTCGCACATGCAGCATGGCCAGCAGAATCAGGTCGACAGCCCTGTGTTCAAGTCGATGATCCAGAGCATCGACGAAGCCATCCGCGCGCGCGGCTGATCCGCTCGCCATTGTCCTGCGAGACCTCGGGTGCCGAAGTCTCGCAGCGATTCAATCTGGCTGAATGCGTGCCCAACCCCTAACATGGCGTGTCCAAAGCCACTTCCCCGGTGTGGCCTGAGCTGTTCACTCGAACGGCTGGAACTACCATGAAAGGATCTGGCGATGACAGCCCCCAGTGAATCGGCGACGTCTGTGAATAGCAGCACAACCAAGCGAATCGGGCTGCTCATTCTTCCTCAGTTCTCCATGATGGCCCTGGCGGGTGCCAGCGAGCCTTTGCGCGCGGCCAATCGGCTGTCCGGCAAAACGCTTTATGAGTGGACCCTGCTCACGGAGTCGGGCGGACCGGTCAGTTCCAGCAGCGGTATCGAAATCCAGACCGTGCCGGTTGATCAGGCGCCGGAGCTGGATCGCGTTTTTGTCCTGGCGAGCCTGGACATCGAACATCAGAAACCACCAAAAATGCTGCGCTTCCTGCAGCGCGCAGCGTTCCGCGGGATTACCGTCGGCGCATTGAGCACTGGTACGTTCATCCTTGCACGCGCCGGCTTGCTGGAAGGCAAGCGCTGCACCCTGCACTGGGAGTCCATTGGCCAGTTTTCGGAAGAATTCCCCTCGATCGAAGTCACCAGGGAGCTTTACGTCAACCATGGCAACCGCTGGACGTGCGCCGGGGGGACGGCGGCCATCGATCTCATGCTGGCACAAATCGCGCTTGATTTCGGTACCCAGCTCGCGGCGAGCATCGCCGAGCAATTTCTGCATGCCAGGATAAGAGCGCCGGAAGAGCATCAGCGGATGTCGATTCAGTGGCGGTTCGGCATTCACGATCGCAGGCTGACAGCCGCCATCGCCTTCATGGAGAACAATCTGGAGAACATCGTCGGCATCGAAGAGATCGCCGACCGTTGCAATCTGTCCCATCGTCAACTCGAACGGCTTTGGCATCAGCACTTCGGCATGACGCCGAAGAAGTTCTATCTGGAGCTCAGGCTGAACGAAGCACGCCGGTTGCTGCGTGAAAGCACCCAGCCCATTGCGTCCATTGCCTACAGCTGTGGGTTCGTCTCAGCGTCACATCTGGGGGCTGCTTACCGTCGTGTCTGGGGATGTACGCCCGGTGAAGAGCGGCGGAAATTTGATGATGCTCACTCCTGATTTCAGTTACTGGGCGCATGGGTCAACAAACGCCAATCCCCTGAAAAGCCTCTGAACCAATCCTCTCTGTAAAATCCCATAGCTAGCTAATGACTCACCCCGACAGGCGGTGCGCTCTGGCAAGCCTTGTCATTTGGCGATCCCGCATACTGGCGTCTGCAATCGACCCTGCACTTTGCGTTGCGCATTGGCTTGCCGCGTGACGTCGGTTTTTTGATAGAAATCGTCGAACTCGAAGCTCAGAGCACCTGCAGTAGCGCGGTAATGTTTCCTACAGATCCGGCGTTCAATTCCAGATGCACGACCGATAAAAACAACAATGACGTACAGAAGGCATAACACATGGAAACCTTGAGTTTCATTCTGGAAAACGGCGGGCTGATCAGTCTGCTACTCGGGCAGCACCTGCTCATCGTGGCGGTTGCGGTGGGTCTGGCGATTCTGACCGGCGTGCCTGTCGGGATCGCGATCTCCCAGCACCCCAGAACGCGCCGTTGGGTCCTGGCGTTCGCCGCGGTCCTGATGACCATTCCTTCCGCCGCGCTGTTCGGGCTGATGATTCCGGCCCTGTCGCTGATCGGCTACGGGATCGGCGTCGTACCAGCGGTCATTGCGCTGTTCCTCTACTCCCAATTGCCCATCATCCGCAACACCACCACAGCGATCTCCAACATCGATCCGGCCTTGCGCGAAGCAGCGATCGGGATGGGCATGTCGACCTGGCAACGACTGCGCAAGGTTGAACTGCCGATTGCGGTCCCGCTGATCATGGCGGGCGTGAGGATGGCGACCGTCATCAACATCGGCATCGCAGCCATCGCGGCCTACATCGGCGCCGGCGGCCTGGGCAGCCTCATCATTCGCGGCATCGCGCAATCGGATACCCGACAGTTGTTGGCCGGCGCGATTGTCATCAGTGTCATCGCCATTGCGGCCGATTACGCGTTGTACGGCTTGCAGCGCCTGCTGACGCCAAAAGGCCTGAACAAGAACAAAGTGGCCACCGGCCGAATGAAGGAAGCTACGACGTGATCCAGATCGAAAACCTCAACAAGCAATTCGGCTCAATCACTGCAGTAGAAGATGTCTCATTCAATGTTGAAGAGGGGCAGATCTGCGTACTGCTTGGGCCGTCGGGCTGTGGCAAGACCACGACGCTGAAAATGATCAACCGACTGATCACGCCTACCTCCGGCACGATCAGAATTGGAGGTCGCGATACGTCCGAACTGGACAGCGTCACCCTCAAACGCTCCATCGGCTATGTGATCCAGCAAGTCGGCCTGTTCCCGAACATGACCGTTGAGGAAAACATCTGCGTCGTTCCCAATCTGTTGGGGTGGGACAAAACCAAAAGCCGAAAGCGCGCCGCGGAGTTGCTGGAAGTGGTCGCGCTGGATCCGTCGAAATTTCTCAAGCGCTATCCGTGTGAGCTTTCCGGTGGTCAACAGCAACGCGTCGGCGTGGCTCGGGCCCTGGCAGCGGATCCGCCGGTGATGCTGATGGACGAGCCCTTTGGCGCGATCGACCCGATCAACCGGGAAGTGATCCAGGACGAATTCATGCGCATCCAGCGCCTGGTCAACAAGACCGTGCTGTTTGTCAGTCATGACATCGATGAAGCGGTGAAGATGGCGGACTGCGTTGCGCTGTTCCATAACGGAAAAATCCAGCAGTTCGGCAGCTCGGATGATCTGCTGGCCCGGCCCAACAGCGAGTTCGTGGCGAACTTCATGGGCGGCGACCGGATCATGAAGCGCCTGCGTCTGCTGCGCGCGTCTGACGTGGCCAGCAAGGTCCCGCCACGGGAACACATGCAGATCGTGGGCGGCAACAGCGCTGTCGTTTCGCAATCGCACCTGATCGTCAAGCCTGGGGACGACCTGCGCCAGGTGCTTTCGCAATTGCTGGGTCGTGGCCAGGACTGGGCGCTTTGCAATGACAGCGACGGACGTTTTATCGGCTATGTCCACCAGGCCGACATTCTGGCGCGACTGGTTGAAAACATTACTCCGGTGGTGCACTGACAATGTCTGACTTACTGATCGGATTGTGGAAAGGGCTGCAATTTTACTGGGGCGATATCAGCTACCTGACGGTCCAGCATCTGCAGATCGTGGCAGTCAGTGGGGTGCTGGCGCTGGTCATCGCGCTGCCGTTGGGCGTCTGGATGAGCCGTCCGGCGAACCAGCGTTACGCCATGGCCAGCATGCAGGTCCTTAACGTAGGGCAGGCGATCCCCAAGCTTGCGTTGCTGGCATTGGCCATGAGTTTCATTGGTGTCGGCAGCGGCGCGGCCATCATCGGCTTGTTTGTCGCGACGTTGTTGCCCGTGGCAGTCAATACCTACGAAGGCTTGCGTGCGGTGCCGCAGCACTTGGTCGAAGCGGCCGAGGCCATGGGCATGACGCCTCGGGAAACGCTGTGGAAAGTTGAAATTCCGAACGCGATGAACGTGATTTTCGCCGGCATCCGCACGGCGCTGGCGATCAACGTCGGGACCGCGCCGCTGGCTTTCCTGGTCGGTGGCGGCGGGCTGGGTGAGTTGATCTTTACCGGGATCGACTTGAACGACTTCGGCATGATGCTGGCCGGCGCCGCGGCGACCGCGTTGTTGGCGATTGCGGTCGATCTGGGCTGCGGCTTGATTCAAAACATTGCAGTGTCACGGGGCTTGAGGTTGGCCGGGCGCGAATGAATCTGAAGACCATAGACAAAAATCAATAATATGAGGTGCACGATGATTTATCGAATGCTGGCCAGTCTGATCTTTACCCTGAGTCTTGTTTGCGGTGTTGTGGGCAGTGCTTCTGCCAACAGCACGATTGTGGTCGGCGGCAAGAAGTTTACCGAGCAGCAATTGGTTGCCGAGATGACCGCTCAACTCCTGCGCGCCAATGGCTACAGTGTCGATAAGCGCCCGGACTTGGGTTCTTCCGTATTGCGCGCGGCGCAAGAGAACGGTCAGGTCGATGTGTATTGGGAATACACCGGCACTTCGCTGATTACTTACAATAAAGTCACGGACAAGCTCAACGCCGACGAAACGTACAAGAAAATCAGCGAGCTGGATGCGCAGAAAGGCATCACCTGGCTGAACCCTTCCAAGGCCAACAACACCTACGCTTTTGCCATGCGCAAGGAAGAGGCCGAGAAGGATGGAATCGCCTCGATCAGCGATCTTGCGAAAAAGGTCGCAACAGGCAAGTCCTATAAATTTGCCTCCAACGCTGAGTTCTTTTCCCGCCCCGATGGCCTGCGTCCTCTGCAAGAGACCTACAAGTTTGAGTTTGAGCGCAAGAACATCGTCCGCATGGACGGCGGGCTGACCTATCAGGCGCTTAGGGACGGGCAGGTCGATCTGGCCTTGGTCCTGTCGACGGATGGGCGAATTCCGGCCTTCGGCTTTGTGGTGCTGCAAGACGATAAAGGCTTCTTCCCCAGCTACGCGCTGACCCCGGTAATTCGCACTGAAGTGTTCAAAGAGAATCCGAAGATCGGCGAGTTGCTCAACGCCCTGTCGTCCAGGCTGGATGACGACACCATCGCAGGCCTAAATTCCCGGGTCGATGTCGGCCGTGAATCCATCGAGAGCGTGTCCAGGGAATTTCTGCAAAAGAATCAATTGCTGTAGGAGCTGCCGAAGGCTGCGATCTTTGACGTTGCCTTCAGAACCTACCAGGGCCGGCGGAATAACCCCGGCCCTTTTTTTCCTGCCTCCCATTCATTCCCTTGCATCCACATCAGGTGCGAGCCGGTTTCGTTCGCCTGTACCCACTCGGAGAATAACAATGCAGTTGAATAAAAAGTTCGTGGCGTGCACGTTTTTGCTAATGGCAGCAAGTGCTCAGGCGGATGACAGTATCGAACGCATGACCCTCGCCGACATGCGTCATGCGTTGGACAACGGGACTCTCAGTTCCGAACATTTGGTGCAGCACTATCTGGATAACATTCAGGCGAACAATCACCAGGGCCAGAACATCAATGCGCTGGTGACCATCAATGAACAGGCGATCGATCAGGCCCGCAAGTGGGATGCTGAGCGGGCGAAAAATCCCACTGCCAGGTACGCACCGCTGGCCGGTATTCCGTTCGTGGTGAAGGACAACTTTGACACCGCCGGTATGGTCACCTCCGGGGGTTCCTTTGTACTGCGTTCGTCGGTGCCCAGCCAGGATGCCTTCACCGTCAAGAAGCTGATCGACGGGCAAGCCATTGTGCTCGGCAAAGCCAACCTGTCGGAACTGGCCGCGTCCTTTGGCTGGTTTGGCTACAGCTCGTTTGGCGGGCAGACGCTGAACCCGCGGAACACCAAGCGCGATGCATCCGGCTCCAGCAGCGGTTCTGCCGCCTCGGTGGCGGCGGCGTTCGCACCTTTCGCATTGGGGTCGGATACGAGCGGCTCGATCCGCGCGCCGGCCAGCGTCACCGGTACGGTGGGTTTTCGACCTTCGCTGGGGTTGATCAGTCGTAGCGGCGTCATTCCGCTGTCGCTTGCGTTCGATACCGCAGGCGTCATTACCAACAGCGTGCTGGATCAGGCCATCGTGCTCGATGTGATCAAGGGCCAGGACAAAAGCGACGCGGCGACCTTCGACCTTGCTGCAGACAAAATACAGTTCGAACCGGCACTGAGCCATACCTCACTGCAAGGCAAGACCATTGGCGTAGTCAGTAATTTCAAGGGGGCGAACCCGGAAGTGGATGCGGTCTTTAAAGCTGCGCAGGAAACGCTCGTCAAGCGCGGTGCGCAGGTCGTCTCCATCGAATTGCCAAAAACCTTTGAAACCCTGTGGAGCGACGTGCTCGGCCCTGTGGGGGACAGCGAATTCAAGCCGCAATTCGAACGCTACCTCGCCACCCTCAATCCGGGCCAACCGCGAACGCTTGCGCAGTTTCTCGACCTGGCCAAACAAAATCAGGCGCAAAACGCTGCGCATGGGATGAACCCGGCACGCCTGGCGGGACTGGAAGCGGTAGCGAATGCCACAAGCGCCGATTCGCCGCAGTACATCTCCATTCTTTCCCGGAAGATTCCACAGCTGCGCGCGCAGCTGATGGGCATCATGAAGCAGAACAAAGTCGACAGCCTGTTCTTCGCGACCATCAACTGCCCGGCTTCGGTGGTGCACGGTGTGAGCGATGACAGTTACGTGTGCAAGTCCGGCGATACCTACGCGTCGTCGTACATTGCCTCGGCCACGGGATTTCCCGAGATCACCGTTCCGGCAGGCATCATCGAGGGCAACCTGCCGGTGGGTGTTTCGTTCCTGGGCGGCTACGGCGAAGACGCCAAGGTGGTGGGTTTCGGCTATGCGTTCCTTGGGCGGTAACCGTCAGATCTGTTCCAGCAACCAGGTGCGAAACGCGACGAGTGAAGGCAGCATTTCGTTGCGCGGCGGATAGGCCAGGTAGTAACTGCGCTGGCTGGCGAAGGGCTGATCGAGGCTGATCAGTTCGTTGTTGGCCAACTCGTCGGCCACCAGGATCCGTGGCACCAGACCGATGCCGATGCCGGCCCTGACGGCCTGGATCAAGTGCGAGGTGAGTTCGAAACTCGGCCCCAGGCGCATCATCCGATGGGGCAGGCCGTGGTGGCTGAACCACTCGCCCCAGACGTTGGCATTGCTCGCGACGTTGAGCAGCGTCTGGCCAGCAATGCGGTCAGGGGTCCAGGCGACATGGATTTCGGCTGCTTCTGGCGAAATGATCACCATCAGTTCTTCGGTGTGCAGGCGATGGCTGATCAGGCCCGGCAGGTTGGCGCTGCCGACCATGATCGCGGCATCGATCCCGCTGGTTTCAAAGTCGATGGCATCGATCCGGGAATTGATGTGCACCAGCATGCCGGGATGGGTTTTGTAGAAGTCATGCAGGCGCGGCAATAACCACTTCGAGCCGAAGGTCGGCAAGGTGGCCAGGCGCAACGTGCCGCTGCCGGATTGATAAGCCATGGCCTGCAACGTGGCGCTGCGGATGCGTCCGAGCGCTTCGCTCATTTCCCGCTGATAAAGACGACCGACATCGGTCAATTGCACTTGCCGGCCTTCACGGCGGAACAGCGTCAGGCCCAGTTGTTGCTCCAGCGCCTGGACTTGCCGGCTCACGGCGCTTTGGGTCAGTGACAGTTCCATCGCGGCGCGGGTATAGCTTTCATGGCGCGCGGCGGCTTCAAAGGCCAGCAGCAACGACATCGAAGGGGTGAGGTGACGGTAATTCATTCGTAAAAGTCATCGATAGCGGCAGGATTATCCGTTTGTCCGGTGCCAGAGCCTGCAGGATCATTGGCATGGCCGACGACCTGAGGCTGACCCATTAATGCTCAAGCGACAAGTGTTTTGAGTTTTTCCGTGATTAGACCGACAAGAGAACAGCCAGCGATGATCGCTCAGTTGCCCACCGTTGCACCCGCGGCCCAGTACCCGGAGTTTCTGCAAGCCTTGCACTCCAGCGGCTTTCGCGGTCAGCTCAGCGCCGACTACGCCACCCGCACCGTGCTGGCGACCGACAATTCGATTTACCAGCGGCTGCCGCAAGCGGCGGTGTTCCCCCTGGATGCGGATGACATCTCACGCATCGCAACCTTGATGGCCGAGCCACGCTTTCGCCAGATCAAGCTGACCCCGCGCGGTGGTGGCACCGGCACCAACGGGCAGTCATTGACCGATGGCATCGTGGTCGACTTGTCGCGGCACATGAACACCATCCTCGAAATCAATGTCGCCGAGCGTTGGGTGCGGGTGCAGGCGGGCGTGGTCAAGGACCAGCTCAATGCCGCGCTCAAGCCGCACGGGCTGTTCTTCGCGCCGGAGCTGTCGACGTCCAACCGTGCCACCGTCGGTGGCATGATCAACACCGACGCCAGCGGCCAGGGCAGTTGCACCTATGGCAAGACCCGCGATCATGTGCTGGAACTGCATAGCGTACTGCTCGGTGGTGAGCGCCTGCATAGCCATCCGCTGTCCGAAGTGGAGCTGGAGGCGGCTTGCGCGCAGTCCGGCCGTATCGGCGAAGTGTACCGGGTGGCGCGCACTATTCAGGAGACCCAGGCCGAGCTGATCGAGTCGGTATTCCCCAAACTCAACCGTTGCCTGACCGGTTACGACCTGGCACACCTGCGCGACGAGCAAGGGCGTTTCAACCTCAACAGTGTGCTGTGTGGTGCGGAAGGGTCATTGGGCTACGTTGTCGAAGCCAAGCTCAACGTGCTGCCGATTCCCAGGTATTCGGTGCTGGTGAACGTGCGTTACGGCAGCTTCATGGATGCGCTGCGTGACGCCAATGCGTTACTGGCGCACAAGCCGTTATCCATCGAAACCGTGGACTCCAGGGTGTTGCTGCTGGCGATGAAAGACATCGTCTGGCACAGCGTCGCCGAGTATTTCCCGGCGAACGCCGAGCGTCCGACGCTGGGCATCAATCTGGTGGAGTTCAGCGGGGAAGACGTGGCGGATGTGAACGCTCGCGTGGCGTTGTTTGTGCAGCATCTGCAGACCGACACGTCTATCGAGCGACTGGGCCACACGCTCGCCGAAGGTGCCGAAGCCGTGAGCCGTGTCTACACCATGCGCAAACGCTCGGTCGGGCTATTGGGCAATGTCGAAGGCGAGGTTCGCCCGCAGCCTTTCGTTGAGGACACCGCCGTACCGCCGGAGAAGCTGGCTGACTACATCACCGAGTTTCGTGCATTGCTCGACAGTTACGGCCTGAGCTACGGCATGTTCGGTCACGTCGATGCCGGTGTGTTGCACGTGCGCCCGGCGCTGGACATGAAAGGCCCGGCCCAGGCCGCGCTGATCAAGCCAATTTCCGACGCTGTGGCCGAATTGACCCGACGTTACGGTGGGTTGCTGTGGGGCGAGCACGGCAAGGGTTTGCGTTCGGAATACGTCCCCGAATTTTTTGGCGAGCTGTACCCGGCGCTGCAATCGCTCAAGGGCGCGTTTGACCCACACAACCAGCTCAACCCCGGCAAGATCTGCACGCCGCCGGATGCTGCCCAAGGCTTGCTCAAGGTCAACGAAGTGACGCTGCGCGGTGATCTGGATCGGCAGATCGACGAGCGCGTCTGGCAAAGCTTCGGTACCGCCATGCACTGCAACGGTAACGGCGCCTGCTACAACTACGACCCCTCTGATGCGATGTGTCCGTCGTGGAAAGCCACCCGTGAGCGCCAGCATTCGCCGAAGGGCAGGGCGTCGTTGATTCGCGAATGGTTGCGTCTGCAAGGCGCGGCCAATATTGACGTATTGCAAGCAGCCCGCGGCAAGTTGTCGTGGTTGAGCGGGTTGCCGGCGCGGTTACGCAATAACCTGGCGCGCTCGCGTGGCGAGGCGGATTTCTCCCATGAGGTCTATGACGCGATGGCCGGCTGCCTGGCCTGTAAATCCTGCGCGGGACAATGCCCGGTCAAGGTCAACGTCCCGGAATTCCGTTCGCGTTTTCTGGAGCTGTACCACGGTCGCTATCAACGACCGCTGCGTGACTACCTGATCGGCTCGCTGGAGTTCACCATTCCCTACATGGCTTATGCGCCGGGTCTGTACAACGCAGTGATGGGCTCGAAATGGGTGAGCCGCCTGCTCGAGCGACAGGTCGGCATGCTCGACAGCCCGCTGATCCACCGCCATGACTTGCAGGCCACGCTGACCCGCTGCAAGGTCGCGGTCGCCAGCGTACCCGCCCTGCGCGAACTGACCGCGGCACAACGCGAGCGCAGCGTGGTGTTGGTGCAGGACGCCTTCACCCGTTACTTCGAAACGCCGTTGCTGGCGAGCTTTATCCAGTTGGCGCATCAGTTGGGGTATCGGGTGTTTCTGGCACCCTATAGCGCCAACGGCAAGCCTTTGCATGTGCAGGGTTTCCTCGGCGCCTTCGCCAAGGCGGCGATCCGCAACGGCAATCAGCTCAAGGCGCTCGCCGACTGCGGCGTACCGCTGGTGGGACTGGACCCGGCGATGACGCTGGTCTACCGCCAGGAATATCAAAAAGTACCAGGACTCAACGATTGCCCGAAGGTCTTGCTGCCTCAGGAATGGCTGTCCGATGCGTTGCCGGAAAACCCGCATCCCGCGACCGGGACCTTCCGTTTGTTGGCGCACTGCACCGAGAAAACCAATGTCCCGGCCAGCACTTCGCAATGGGAAGCCGTTTTTGCCCGGCTCGGGCTCAAGCTGACGACTGAGGCGACCGGTTGCTGCGGCATGTCCGGAACCTTTGGCCATGAAGCACGAAACCAAGGCAGCTCACGAACCATTTTTGAGCAGTCCTGGTCCGGCAAGCTGGAAAAAGAGAGCGAGGCGCTGGCAACGGGATACTCCTGTCGCAGTCAGGTGAAGCGCTTTGCCAACCTGCAATTGCGCCATCCATTGGAGGTTGTGTTAGAGCGTACGCTCGCGAAGTGAAGAGGAACGCGATGCCAGACCGTCGTTATTCGACCCGTAGCAGTCAATCGCCTAAGGCGCTACGCTCGCAGGCACGCTCCTTCGGGTACTGACAATTACGACATGAAACGCATACTTGATCGTTTACGTGGCTGGGCCAGAAGGCTAAAACGGCAAACCATGGTTCTCTGGTTTTGCTATCAGCATCCGCAAACACCCTGGTTACCCAAATGGATTTCGGTTTTTGTCGTGGCGTATGCGCTGAGTCCAATCGACCTCATTCCTGACTTCATTCCTGTGCTTGGATACCTGGACGACGTGATCATTTTGCCGCTTGGGATTCTGCTCGCGATTCGGCTGATGCCGGCGCAGGTGCTCGAGGACTGTCAGCACAAAGCGAGTGAGTGGGAGAAAAGCCATGTGAAGCGGCCAGCGAACAGATTTGCTGCAGTGATCGTTGTATTGGTCTGGCTCGTTGCTGCGGGTATTTTGGGGGCTTGCTTCCTCAGGGCGTGAAGCTGCCTGTCGCAGTAGCCAGAAATTGATCGCCCGGACGAATACCCAAGTGCAGACGGATACTGAATTGCTTGCATCCCCCATGGGGGGATAAGATTCGCGTCATTCATGAATCGCGAAGACTCAAATGATGAGTGAGCTCGAACACAACCATCCCCACACCCCCCACACCCACCAAAGTCACGAAGCGATCATCAAGCGACTCAAGCGGGCGGACGGCCACTTACGCAGCATCATCACCATGATCGAAGATGGGCGTCAGTGCGTGGACATCGCCCAGCAGCTGCACGCTGTTGAAAAAGCGGTGTGTCAGGCCAAGCGCACGCTCATTCAGGATCACATCGATCACTGCCTGGAAGACACCGTCTCGGCGTTGAACAATGGTGAGCGCGCACCACTGGAAGCCTTCAAGCAGATCACCAAGTACCTCTAGGCCTGCCATGCCCGCGCTGCAAGCGCTACGGTTTCTGGTCTGAAGACTGACCAGCCAGCCTTGGCAAATCCTGGGAACTTACGGTCGTCTGTCTGGCCATCGGCGATGCTGATCATCGATCACGTACGGGTGTTCGTGATCCACACCATCCTGCCCGTCGAGGTGAGTGTGATCGACCGGCAGGTTCTCATGGGTGTGTTTGATCGACTCTTGGTCATGCGCAGGACGCCAGATCACGATACTGACCACCAGTGCGCCACCTGCCACGACAGCGAGCCCGGCAAACGACGCCGTGAGGCTGATGTTGGCGCCCAGCCATCCCGCCAGTGGGTAGGTAATCAACCAGCAGGCATGGGACAGTGCAAATTGGGCGGCAAACAGTGCCGGGCGATCTTCGGCATGTGCCGAGCGACGCAACAGCCGACCGCTCGGGGTCTGGGCCAGGGAATAGCCCACGCCGAGTACCGTCCACAGAGGTAACAGGAAGTTGTAGGTGGTCAGGTTGATGCCAATTGCCAAGCCTGCGACCAGGATTGCTCCGCCAAACAGCATGGCTGTTCGGTCTTTGATGTCTTTCAACAGCCGAGGCAAGACCAAAGCCGCGATCATCGAGCCGCCTCCAAACGCGGCCAGCGCCAACGCCGTAGAACTTTGCGGCAGTGCGAAGCGGGACTGTACCAGCACCACTGTGTTGACGATAACCATGGCACTGGCGGCCGCAACCGTCAGATTAAGAGCCAGCAGCCCTCGCAGCCGGGGCGTTGCCAGGAATATGCGCATGCCACGGGTGGTTCGTTCGTAGATGCTGCGTCGTGGTGTTTTCTTCGCTTTTGGCAATAGCACTGTGCCGACCAGGGCTGCAGAGGCAAGGAAACCAATGACAGTGCCTGCGAACAGGTTGTGGAAGCTGATCACCGTCAGCAATGCGGCGGCGAGCATTGGGCTGGCGACACTTTCAAGATCGTAGGCCAGACGCGATAGCGACAAGGCGCGGGTGTAGTCGTATTCATCCGGCAGGATGTCAGGGATGGTCGCCTGGAACGTCGGGGTGAACGCCGCCGAGGCCGACTGAAGGACGAAAATCAGCACATAGATTTGCCAGACCTCCGTCACGAACGGCAGAGCCAACGCGACCAAGGCTCGCACCAGATCCAGCGAGACCAACATTGTTCGCCGGGGTAGACGTTCTGCAAAAGCCGCTGCAATGGGTGCAACACCAATGTAGGCCGTCATTTTGATCGCCAACGCTGTACCGAGGACAGCGCCCGCTTGGGCGCCTGCAAGATCGAATGCCAGCAGGCCTAGCGCGACAGTGGCAAGACCAGTCCCTACCAGTGCAATCACCTGGGCCAGGAAGAGGTGACGGTAGGTTCGGTTGGCCAGGATTGTCAGCATGAGAAATCTCACAGGAAGAGGCGAACGCCTGTCTGGTTGTCGGGCTTTACTCGAAAAAGACAGCGAAGAGTTTGTTGTTTATAGATGCTTTATATCCCCCCTGGGGGGATATAAAGCTATCCTAAACCAGAGGCAGGGACAGCTCAAGAAACAGGCGCCCAGCCTTTCATCTAATGTCGGGGAGAGATTAAGGAAATTGTAGGAGCGAGCTTGCTCGCGATGGTCGTTAACGATAACGCGTATTTACTGGCTAAACGCGGCGCTCTTGAGTCCATCGCGAGCCAACTCGCTCCTACCATTGATGCAAGCTGGCTTTCTCACATTTGTGGAGGCCAGTTATGCGATTCACCTTGGCATTCCTTGCACCATGCATAGAGTGCGTCGTACAGGATCAGTCCATGCGAAAGCATTTCATGATCATCGGAATATCGCTGCGACAGTCCCAGTGAGATGGCGTACAACCCAGCCGATTGCGCAGTCAGATCGAGGCGGGAGGTATCAGCTCCACGGACGATCCTGGCCAACTGCTGCAAAGCGGGCTCACTGAGCCGGTACTTTTTCAGAAAAGCGTCGAAGCTGCACAGCTCGCCCTCATGAGTCAGTTCTACGCCGGGAATGTCGTAGGGCACCGCGTCTTTCTCCGCCGCCAGACGCAGTACGTCGCCACTGGGCACGTATAAGAACTCGGGCTGCGGATCGATAAAGCGCGCGATCAGCCAGGGACAGGCGATGCGGTCAATCTTGGGCCGTTCACGTGTAATCCACCTCATGGAACACCTCCTGCCTGGTTCGGTAGGCTGGGTGATCTGGCGAGCCCAATGCTCGCCAAAGACTGTTAATCCACTCGTGCGGTCTAGCGCAGCAGATGGACTGCCAAACCGACGAGCGCGCAGGCCATCAGCACCTGGATGACGCCCCGCTTGAAGCGGAACAAGGCAATTGCCGCCGCAATGGCGATGAGTGCAGACGGCCAATCGAGGTTGCCACTGAAGCCCTTTGGCCACAGCACGTGATAGCCGAAGAAACACGCCAGATTAAGGATCACACCGACGACGGCCGCCGTAATGGCGGTGAGCGGTGCGGTGAATTTGAGTTCGTTGTGAGTAGACTCTACCAGCGGGCCACCCGCAAGGATGAACAGGAACGAGGGCAGGAAGGTGAACCAGGTCACCAGGGCGGCGGCCACAGCTCCCGCCAGAAATACTTGATCGGCACCGAATACTTGCAAGACATAGGCGCCGACAAAGCCGACGAAAGCCACCACCATGATCAGTGGCCCCGGTGTGGTTTCTCCTAGCGCCAGGCCATCGATCATCTGCGTCGGCGTCAGCCAGCCATGGTGACCGACTGCGCCTTGGTAGACATACGGAAGGACAGCGTAGGCCCCACCAAAGGTCAGCAACGCGGCCTTGGTAAAGAACCAGCTCATCTGGGTCAAAGTGCCTTCCCAGCCAAAGAGGGCGGTCAAAATCCCCATTGGCAACGCCCACAGTGCGGCACAGATCAGTGCGAGCGGCACCAGTTTCAACCAACTGAATCGGGCATGCTCAGGGGAGGGCGTGTCGTCATCGATCAACGCCGGACCATAAGACTTTTTGGCAGCGCTATGGCCGCCAGTCCTGAACTTCTCGGGCGCCAGGCGTCCACCGACATAGCCGATTGAAGCTGCACCCAACACGATCAGCGGGAATGGGACATTGAACGCGAAGATGGCGGTAAATGATGCCGCCGCTATCGCCCACAGCCAATTATTCTTCAACGCCCGAGAGCCGATTCGATGGGCCGCCTGCACCACGATGGCGGTCACGGCAGGCTTGATCCCGTAGAAGAGCCCGGCCACCACGGGCACTTCGCCGAACGCGATATACACCCACGACAGAGCGATCAGGATGAACAGTGAGGGCAGCACAAACAGCGCCCCCGCAATCACTCCACCCCAGGTTCGATGCATCAGCCAGCCGATGTAAGTCGCCAACTGTTGAGCCTCTGGCCCAGGCAGCAACATGCAGTAATTGAGGGCATGCAGAAAGCGTCGTTCGGAGATCCAGCGCCGACGCTCCACCAGTTCCTGGTGCATGATCGAGATCTGTCCGGCTGGCCCGCCGAAGCTGATGAAACCCAGCTTCAACCAGAACCAGAAAGCCTCGCGCAAACTGATCGGCTTTGGCTTCGACAGATCCTCTTCAACCGCTGGTGCGAAAACCTTATTCATTGGGTTGTTCCTCTTTTACAAACCCGGCGAGCAGGCCGTCGAAGATGGCGCTCGCGGCAACCAGCAGTTGGTCGTCGTGGAGAATGGTTTCGCGCAGACCCGCCAGCACGCGCTCGATGCCGGCAGCCTCCACCGGTTGAATGCCTCCGACATCGAGGTAATGCACCAAAGCCGCAATGCGGTTCAGGCCTGGCTCCTGAAGTTCAAAGCTGGCTTGCAGGGTTTCGAAGGTCACGCGGTTGCCGACATGGCTGAAAACCGCATCATCGAAATCAAAGCCAAGGGCGTCGGCTGGGCAGTCCTGGGGGTGCTCGAGCCAGAGGATCCGAGCGTGGGGGTCAATGAAGCGGCGAATCAGCCAGGCGCACGCCAGCCGGTCGACCCAGGGACGCTTGCGTGTTGCCCAGATACGGCCCTGATAATCGCCAGGATTGAGTGCCGTTATCGGGTGGTTG
This sequence comes from Pseudomonas sp. GV085, assembly GCF_003050925.1. Classification (GTDB taxonomy): domain Bacteria; phylum Pseudomonadota; class Gammaproteobacteria; order Pseudomonadales; family Pseudomonadaceae; genus Aquipseudomonas. The sequence goes on from NZ_QAOV01000018.1 coordinate 107,227, forward strand.
CTGCTGTGTGGCTCATCCGGCGACAGGGCTCTACTGACCGCCGTCTCTAGCTCCTGCAACGCCGAATCGATCTTTTGCTTCGGCTTGCCTGGGAAGTAATCGATGCTTGCCAGTTGATCGTAGGCTTTGCGCAGCTTACGAATTTGTTTGGTCGTCGCCAGCGCATTTTCAGCATTCAGCTGTCCACGGCATTCTTCGATCTGCGCACGAAGCTTGTCGTAATCACCGCTACGGTCGAACCACTCGACAAAGCGCTCACCATCAGGATCGACGACGGGCAGGACGAACGCGGTGCCCTTGATGGCAAGGATGTCACGCTCTACAGACGCCAGCACTTCACGACACAAACCGGTGTCAGGCAACAGGTAGGCGCCATCGCGCAAGACCGCAGCACCTGAGGCTTTCAAGGCACGCCAAGCGCGCATGCGTTCGGTGGCATTCGCGGTGGGCAGGCCTAGAATCAAAGTCAGCCAATTTTTCATGTAGAGATCGCAATTTATTTTGTAATTAAAATTACATTATCTCTGTTTTACATGTTTGGAAAGCTGTCCTTGAGAACAGAGGATTTTTGGCAAGCATGGATGACGACGCTGGGATAGGCGCGCTGGACAACAGTGATACCTTCCGGGATGACGACTACACCCGCAGTGAAGTGTTCTCGTTCACGGCCGGTGTCGATTACCGCATCAACGACGATTTCAACCAGACCGAACTCAACCAGCGCACCGTGCTCGCCGGGATGAACCATAACCTGCTGTATGGTGCGGAGCTGGGGCGCCAGGTGCCCCACGGTCGCTGGAGCTGAGCACCAACTATCGCTTCTGAGCACAGACCTGAAGAACAGGCCCCAAAGCAGCCCTTCGCGAAAGGCTGCTGACGACCGTGGATTCAACACACTGGATTTTGTGTAAGCGGGATTTCGGTTAGATAAGCAAAAGCAGCACCTTGGGTGCTGCTTTTGAGGCTTGAGGCCGCACATTTCTGTCGGCCCGGGGACGCGCTACACCGATCAGCCGTTGCTGCGGTCGGTCGCCTTGGCTTTGCTTTGGGCGACAGCGGCTTCAGCCTTCTGTTTCTGGGCAACCT
>NZ_QAOV01000019.1 GCF_003050925.1 Pseudomonas sp. GV085
TTGCGCTTCAGATCTCTCGTCAGCGGGAGGCGAATTCTACAGCGTTACACGCTGCTGTCAACACCTCTTTTTCAACTCCCTTTTGGCTTCGATGACCTGAAGCGACCTGCTGCCGAAAACTGCGTAACTCTTTGTTTACCAAGGAGTTTTCCGTTTCGACTGCGCCGGAAGTGGGGCGAATTATAGGCCTCCAGAATCTGCCGTCAAGCGCCGATTCTGGTTTTCTACCGATATGTACAAAAACACTGCATATATATAGACGCGCCCGCGGGGAATGCGCAGTATATTGCCCAACACAAAAAGAAATACCCTTGATTCCTATATTTCGGACGATGCCACGTAATGAATGATCAGCCTCGCAGCCTGGCCTCTACCCTGTTCTCGGTTGGGCTGCTGCTCATAGCCATGGCATCGATCCAGTCCGGAGCCTCCCTGGCCAAAAGCATGTTCTCCGTTGTTGGCCCTCAGGGGACGACAACATTACGACTGATTTTTGCCAGCGTGATCATGATGCTGATACTGCGTCCATGGCGGGCAAAACTCACCGCAAGATCCCTGCGCACCGTCATCGTCTACGGGATGGCGCTGGGCGGCATGAACTTCCTCTTCTATATGTCATTGCAAACCGTCCCGCTGGGCATCGCGGTGGCGCTTGAATTCACCGGCCCACTGGCCGTGGCGATCTACGCCTCGCGTCGCGCGATCGACTTTTTGTGGATCGCCCTGGCTGCCGTCGGCTTGCTGTTACTGATACCAACGGGAGAAGCGACCGCAGGAATCGATCTGGTAGGCGCCGGTTATGCCTTGGGTGCAGGGGTCTGCTGGGCACTGTACATTCTGTTTGGCCAAAAGGCCGGGGCCGATAATGGCGTGCAAACCGCCGCACTGGGGGTAATGATCGCTGCGCTCTTTGTAGCCCCTATCGGTATTGTCCATGCTGGCTCCGCATTGCTGACCCCGTCACTGATCCCCGTGGCGCTTGGCGTCGCCGTCTTGTCCACTGCCCTCCCCTACACCCTGGAGATGGTCGCTCTGACTCGCATGCCGGCCAGAACCTTCGGCACATTGATGAGCATTGAGCCTGCCTTCGGTGCGTTATCGGGCTTGCTGTTCCTGCATGAATACCTCTCACTGTCGCAGTGGATGGCAATCCTGTGCATTATCCTGGCCTCCGTCGGCGCAACCATGACCATGAGCACTGCCGCCAGGCCAGCAGTAGCGGCAGATTGAGCGCGGATATGACACGGGTCTGGTATTTGCCGCTCAACTAGGCCATGTTTAGCCCCGCAACCCAAGGTCATGCCATGGACAAATCCAGATAGGGACATCGGTACGCGTCAAGCGAAAGCGAATGCAGCCAGACCCGGGCACAAGATCCGGGGACGCTATAAGGACAGTAATGAAACGATTTTTGATACTGGTCGCCGTACTTGCAATTGCAGGCTGCGCAGCGACCTCGAAAACACAGATCAAGCACGGCAAGAAAGGGCTGCACATCAACTGTTCCGGATTGTCTTCATCCTGGGACAAGTGCTACGCCAGCGCCGCCAACTCCTGCGCACCCAAGGGATACAAGGTCATCGCCAAGTCGGGAGATGCCGTGGAAGAGCCTGGTGATTATCCGTTTGGCCTCAATCCTGCTGGTTATACCAGCCGCAGCATGATCGTCATCTGCAAATAGGCAGGGTCGTCGTGTCAGGTTCTCGGACTTGCGATCTGACGGCCGATTTCCTCGTAGCTGGACTTCAGCACTGTGCGCTGGATATCCGGGCTAGCCAGCATGCGCGCCACGACCAGCGCGCCAATACATTGCGACAGAATCGCCCACGCCAGGCTGTCGCTTTGCAAAACACCCGCCCAACTTTCCTGAAGCCGACAAATCCAGTGCTCTGCCTGTTGGCGGACAGTCAGGTCGGAACGGGCAATTTCCGCGCCCAAGGCCGGTAGCGCACAACCGGTTTCCGGACTCTCGACGTGAGACATGCTCAGGTACTGTTTCAAGCAGCGCTCAAGCTTGTCACGATCCTGCCCGTCCCCCAGTCGCGCCAGACTTTGACCCAACTCACGTTCAACAATGGTTGCGAACAACTCGTCTTTCGACGAGAAGTGGCTATAGAAGGCGCCGCCACTCAAGCCAATCGCTTTCATCAGGCCGTCCACGCCCACCGTTGAAAATCCGGACTTCTTGGCCGATACCGCACTGCTTTCCAGCAGCCTTTGCCTGGTTTCCAGCTTGTGACTGGCCGAATAACGCATTGCCCTTCCCCTTGAATTGCTCACCTTGACGTCTGTCGAATCATAGCATAACGTTCGTTTAGTTAACGATCGTTTACCAAAAGGGATCTACCCATGAATAACAAGAAGGTCGTACTGGTCGTCGGTGCAGGTGATGCCACGGGCGGCGCCATTGCCAAGCGTTTTGCCCGGGAGGGTTTTGTCGCCTGCGTCACCCGCCGCAGTGCGGACAAACTCCAGCCACTGGTGGATGCCATCAGGGCCGATGGTGGCGAGGCCCACGGTTTTGCCTGCGATGCACGCAAGGAGGAAGACGTGATCGCGCTGGTCGAGCGGATCGAAAGCGAGATCGGTCCCATCGAGGCATTTGTCTTCAACATCGGCGCCAACGTGCCGTGCAGCATTCTCGAAGAAACCGCCCGCAAGTATTTCAAGATCTGGGAAATGGCCTGTTTTTCCGGTTTTCTCAATGCACGTGAAGTGGCCAAACGCATGGCCAGGCGCCAGCGGGGAACGATTCTGTTCACCGGTGCTACCGCCGGCCTGCGCGGTGCCGCCGGCTTTGCCGCATTTGCCGGTGCCAAGCACGGCATTCGTGCACTGGCGCAAAGCATGGCCCGAGAGCTCGGCCCCATGAATATTCACGTTGCCCATGTCGTCGTCGACGGCGCCATCGATACCGACTTCATCCGTGAAAGCTTCCCGGAAAAATATGCCACCAAGGATCAGGATGGCATCCTCGATCCCGAGCATATCGCCGAAAATTACTGGTACCTGCACAGCCAGCCCCGCGATGCCTGGACCTTCGAGCTGGATCTTCGCCCCTGGAACGAACGCTGGTAATTCCCCCAAAAAAACAACAAGACGAGCGCCTTGACCATGAGCAAAACCGTGGAGTTCTACTTCGACCTCGGCAGCCCCGCCACCTATCTGGCCTATACCCAGCTACCGAAAATTTGCGCACAGACTGATACCCGGTTGATCTACATTCCGTTCTTGCTGGGCGGAGTGTTCAAAGCCACCGGCAACGCCTCTCCGGTGACTATCCCGGCCAAGGGCCGCTACATGTTTCAGGATCTGGACCGCTACGCCAAACGCTACGGCGTGCCCCTGAAATTCAATCCGCACTTCCCGATCAACACCTTGATGCTCATGCGCGCCGTGACAGGCATGCAACTGCGCCACCCTGAACGCTTTGCCGCCTTCATCGACTGCCTGTTCAACGCCATTTGGGTCGACGGTCGCAGCCTGGATGAACCGGCAACCGTCGCGGCAGTATTGAGCGAAAACGGATTCGATCCACAAGAGGTGCTGGCCCTGAGCACCGATGAGGAAGTCAAAGCCCTGCTCAAGGACAACACCGAAAAAGCCGTGCAGCGAGGAGTGTTCGGTGCGCCAAGCATGTTCGTCGATGACCAACTGTACTTCGGCCAGGATCGACTGGACTTCGTACTCGAGGCCCTGAGTTAAACCTCGACCACCAACCGCCCCTTTGCCGCTCCTGACAAGAGCAGTACATGGGCGGCTTCTGCCGATTCCAGCGTGAACGAGTGCGGGTCAAGCAATGGCGCGATCTTGCCAGCTTCAATCAACTGCGCCGCCTCGTGCAGAATCTCGCCGTGATGCTCACGCCCCTTGCCGGTCAGGAGCGGCAGTAAAGTGAAGACACCGGAGTAAGTCGCCCCGCGAAAGGAAAGCGGTGCCAGGCTGTGCTGCCCCCACCCCAGGCAACTGAGCACATGACCGTGATACATCCGTGCCGCCTTGAATGACGCATCCAGCGTTTCACCCCCCACTGTGTCATAGACAATGTCGAAGCCCTCACCGGCCGTATGCTCGGCCACATAGTCTTCAACCGAAGACTTGCGGTAATCGATAAACGTCGCGCCGAACCCTTCGATAATCGACTGCTGCCCGGCAGAGCCCGTGGCAAAAACTTCTGCGCCAAAAGCGCGGGCGATTTGCACCGCGACATGGCCAACGCCACCGGCGCCACCATGGATCAATACCTTCTGCCCGGGCCGAACGCGAGCCCGGTCGACCAGACCTTCCCAAGCGGTGATCAGCACCAGCGGCAAACCGGCAGCCTCACGCATGCTCAAGTTGTGTGGTTTGCGAGCCAACAGTCGCGCGTCGACCACCGCGTACTCGGCCAATGAACCTTGAATACCACCGATACCGGTGGCCATGGCATATACGTCATCTCCCGGCAGCCAGCCACTGACGCCCTCCCCCAACGCCTCTACAGTCCCGGCCAGATCCATCCCCACTATCGCCGGTAATGGTTGAGCCGCATGGGTCGCCTGCCCGGAGCGGATTTTGCCGTCCAGCGGATTGACACCGCTGGCCTTGATCCTGACCAGTACCTGTCCCGTCTGCGGCACGGGCCGTGCAATGGAAACCAAACGTAACGGCGCATTGGCCGAGTCGACCATCAGAGCGCGCATATTCAGTGAGTCAGTCATTTCGCCATGTCCCATCAGAAGTGAATACAGGATCAATCTTGCCTCGCCCTATTCATGCCGATAAGACGCCATATCGCTATAGTGATCATGCCGATACAGCATCAATGAGCAATCCCGTGGACAAACTCAATGCAATGGCGATTTTCGTGCGGGTGGTCGAACGGGGCAGTTTTTCCGCCGTTGCCCGGGAGTTGCAGACCAGCCAGCCGACCATCAGCAAAATATTGCAAACACTGGAAACCCGATTGGGCGGAAAGCTGATTGCCCGCAGCACCCGCAAGCTATCCCTGACGGACGAAGGTCAGCGCTATTACAACGAATGCCGGACCATCCTCGCCGCCGTGGATGCGGCAGAACATAGCTTCCAGTCCGGTCGGGAAAAGGTCGCCGGACCTCTGAAAATCGGCTCGTCGGTGAGTTTCGGACGCCTGCAGATCGCACCCCGGTTGCCGGACTTTCTCAAACACTACCCTGACGTACAGATAGACCTGCAACTGAGCGATCAAAACCTGGATCTGGTCGGCGAAGGGCTGGACGTCACATTCCGGATCGGTGCCCTGAACGACAGCGGCCTGATCGCTCGCCATGTCGGCAGTACCCACCGTGTGACCGTCGCATCACCTGACTACCTCAGGCAAAACGGCCAACCGCAAACACCACAGGAACTGGGCAGGCACAACTGCCTGATGTTCAACCTGCTGAGCAGTCAAAACCTGTGGGTGTACACAAAAGACGCCCAACGCCACGAAGTGCGGATCAAGGGCAATGCGCAGAGCAACAATTCCGAGGCGATCCGCGAAATGGTGCTGGGGGGATTGGGGATTGCACTGTCACCGGTGTGGCTATTCAGCGAAGACCTGAGCGCCGGCCGGGTGAGCGCGATTTTGCAGGACTACAGTACGTTGTCGCTGCCAATTTATGCCGTATCCCTGGCGAATCGTCGCCAATCCGCCAGGGTCAAAGCCTTTGTCGACTATATGGCTCAGGCGCTGGATAAAGCGCCTGAGCTGCACAGGAACCAATAGCTGCGCACAAACAAATAGCTACACAGGAACCAAAGCTGCACCCGATCAGATAGCCGCAGTGCGAGTGTTCAGCCACTCAAGTGCAGCACCCTCGACCAACGGACTCAGACGCTCACGCACTTCGGCGTGGTAGGCGTTGAACCACTGTTTTTCCTCGTCCGACAGCAACGATGTTTCCAGGCAACGTGTGTCGATCGGGCACAGGGTCAGGGTTTCGAACTTCAGGAACTCGCCGAATTCGCTCTTGCCTGCCTCACGGTTCATCGCCAGGTTTTCGATCCGCACACCCCAACGACCCGGACGATAGGTGCCTGGCTCAATGGAGGTGATCATGCCGGGTTGCATCGCGGTTTGCGGTGCAGGTGCGGCCTGATAGGCAATGACTTGCGGACCTTCGTGGACGTTCAGGAAGTAACCGACGCCATGACCGGTGCCGTGACCGTAATCGACACTTTCCGCCCAGATGGGCGCGCGGGCGATGGCATCGAGCAGCGGCGACAGAATGCCTTTGGGGAACTGCGCGCGGGACAAGGCAATCACGCCCTTGAGTACGCGGGTGCAATCGCGTTTTTGCTCATCGGTCGGTGTGCCCACCGCCACCATCCGCGTGATGTCGGTAGTGCCGCCCAGGTACTGGCCACCGGAGTCGATCAGCAGCAGGCCGTCCCCTTCGATCACCGCGTGTTCTTCTTCGGTGGCGTGGTAGTGCGGCATCGCGCCATTGGCGTTGAACGCGGCGATGGTGTTGAAACTCAGCGACACATAATCCGGACGGCGCTCACGGGCGGCGGTAAGTTTTCCGTCGATGGTCAATTCGGTGATGCGCTCGCGCCCCAGCGCCGAGTCCAGCCAGGCGAAGAATTCGCACAGCGCTGCGCCGTCCTGCTCCATGGCCTGACGGATGTGTTCGGCATCGGCCAGGCTTTTTTGCGATTTGGCCAGGGTAGTCGGGTTCAGGCCTTCGATCAGCTTCACCCCGCTGTCGAGGTTGTCCAGCAACCCCGCCGTGACCCGCGCCGGGTCGACTTGCAGGCTCGCACCGCTCGGCACGACACGCAGAGCGGCGGCGACCTCGCTGTAATCGCGCAAGGTCACGCCGTCCTGTTCGAGGATGGCGCGCAGTTCGCTGCTGACTTTGCTCAAGGCAACGAACAGCGTGGCCTGTTGCTGATTGATCAAGGCGAAGGAAACAAACACCGGGTTGAACGACACGTCGCCGCCACGCAGGTTGAACAGCCAGGCGATGTCATCCAGGGTGGCGATGAAATGCCAGTCGGCACCCCGCGCCTGAAGGGTTTCACGCAGTTTGGCGAGTTTTTCGCCACGGCTGACGGTCGCCTGTGGTGGCAAGTGCTGATAGATCGGCTCGTTCGGCAGGCCTGGGCGGTCGTTCCAGACTCCGCTCAGCAGGTCGATGTCGGTGCGCAGACGGGCGCCACGTTCTTCAAGCTTGCTGCCCAGGGTCCGTGCCGAAGCCACGGCCATGACCGCGCCATCGACCGCGACAACGCCACCCTCGGGGGTTTGCTCGGCCAGCCATTCCAGCGGTCCGGGTTGACCCGGTTGCAGCTTGACCAGATCAATGCCGCTGCCCTTGAGCTCCTTGGTCGCCTGCTCCCAGTAACGGCTGTCGGCCCAGACGCCGGCAAAATCCGGGGTCACGATCAGGGTGCCGACCGAACCATGGAAACCCGACAACCACTGGCGCCCTTGCCAATAGCCCGGCAGGTATTCGGACAAGTGCGGGTCGGCCGACGGCACCAGCAAGGCGTGAATGCCCTCCCGGCTCATCAATTCGCGGGTTTGCGCCAGGCGCTGAGGCACCGATCCATTGATCGAAAGCTGCGTATTCATCGAGTCTCCTGCTAACCACTTCATCATTATTGTTGGGTGCCGATCAGCGCCGGCGCTTCGTCGCCTTATTGCCAGAATGCCGGAGCACTGGCGCAGGCTGCCTTGATCAGTTGAACCGCCTGGTCGATGTCCTGCTCGGTGGTGAAGCGCCCGAGGCTCAAGCGGATGGTGCGACTGGCCGAGCGGGCATCATGCCCCAGGGCCAGCAGTACATGAGATGGGGTATTGCTCGCGGAATTGCAGGCCGAGGTCGCGGAAAACGCGATCGAGGCCAGCAACGCTGCCGAGTTGAACTCACCTTCGCCGAAGGTCAGGCTCAGCGTATGGGGGATGCGCCGGGTCGGGCTGCCATTGAGCCGCACACCGGGAATGCTCAATAACTGGTCGAGCAAGCGTTCACGCAAACGCACGATGACTGCTTTCTCTTCATCGAAGGACGCTGCCGCCAGGGCGAAAGCCAAGCCCATGGCCACGATCTGATGGGTCGCCAGAGTGCCGGAACGCAAACCGCCCTCATGCCCGCCGCCATGGATCTGCGCCTGCAAACGCTGTTGTGCGCGCGGACCGACGTACAACGCACCAATGCCTTTGGGCCCGTAGAGCTTGTGCGCGGAAAACGACATCAGGTCCACCGGCCACTGCCCGAGATCGATCGCCACTTTGCCCGCGCCCTGTGCGGCGTCGACATGGAACAACGCCCCGCGATCACGCACGACCTGACCGATGGCGGGAATGTCGTTGAGGGTGCCCAGTTCGTTGTTGACCAGCATCAGTGACACCAGGAAGGTGTCTTCGCGCATGGCTTGGCTGACCGCTTGCGCTGTGATCAGGCCCTCGGCGTCCGGCACCAGATAAGTCACCGCGACACCGGCATCCTGCAGTTGCTTCGCAGTATCGAGAATGGCTTTGTGTTCGATCTGGCTGGTGATGATATGGCCGCCGCCAATGCCGCGGGCCTGAGCCACGCCTTTGAGCGCGAGGTTGTTGGATTCGGTGGCGCCGGAGGTCCAGACAATCTGCTCGGGCGTCGCGCCGACCAGTTCGGCGACCTGGCGTCGCGCCTGCTCCACCGATTGCCGGGCCTGCTGGCCGAATGCGTGGGAGCTGGAGGCCGGGTTGCCGAAATTACCGGTAAAGCCCAGACACTCGACCATCACCTTGATGACCCGCTCATCCACCGGCGTGGTGGCGGCGTAATCGAAATACAACGGACGTTTATTCATAAAAGACTCGCAGAGCGTGTTCCGGGATCAGGAAGCTCGTGACTGCAAACGGCAAAGCGCAGCCTTGTGAGCTGCGCGCTGTTTTCAGAACGTACCAATACCTGATCGGATGCCGTTAAAGAAGAACTACTTCATTTAATAGTGCGTAGGAACGCTCCTGAAAAGTCAGCTTAACAGGCATCGGGCAACCGGTTGAAGCAATGCATCAGCTAAAGCTTTCGAGCAACAGCGGGTACAGCGAACCCACGAGCAGCGCAGCCATGCCCCAATTGAACAGGCGCAGCCAGCGGCGATCCTTCAGAACGTTGCGCAACAGCGTGCCGCAAGCGGCCCAGACACCGACACTCGGCAGGTTGATGATGGCAAAAACCGCCGCAATCACGATCACATTGGTGAAGTAACCCTGCATCGGTGTGTAGGTGCTGATGGCACCAATGGCCATGATCCAGGCTTTGGGATTGACCCACTGGAACGCGGCGGCGCCCAGATAACTGATCGGTTTCGCCTCGCCCTGCTGGCTCTCCGAGATTGGCCCGGAATGGGCGATTTTCCACGCCAGATACAGCAAATACGCCGCCCCCACATAACGCAGTACGGTGTAGAGCAAAGGATAAGTCTGGAACACCGCGCCAAGGCCGAAACCAACCGCCACCACGAGTACAAAGAAGCCACAAGTGATGCCGAGCATGTGCGGAATCGTGCGGTTGAAGCCGAAGTTCACCCCGGATGCCAGCAACATGGTGTTGTTCGGGCCGGGTGTGATCGAGGTGACGAGGGCAAACAGGGCGAAGCCCAGCAGCAGGTCGAGAGAAAGCGTCATGGGTGGTAGTCCGTCAGGGTCGGTCAGGTGTTGACCCTATCGCACACCCAGGGCGAAACCCATGGACAGTTACGCGAAACTTGGAGCAGTACAGTTTCGCCTCAGCTTGGACGACCGTGAAGCTGTACAGATCGCCCGGCGTTCATTTCACCCTGGTTGTCGAAGTTGAACGACTTTTGCGGCTGGCCGAGCAGCTCGGCTTTTTTCGCGTGGTATTCGTCGAAGGACAGACCGCGGCGGTTCAGCGCCTCCAGTGCCAGTTCCTGGCTTTCTTCAGCGGTGTAAGGCCGAAGCTCAGGGGAAACATGGCTGGCACATCCGGCGAGTACGGAGACGGCGAGTATCAGCATCGTTGCGATCATCGGTTTCATTTCTGGCGTCCTGGCGACTGGGTTCGAGGCAATGAACACAGGCTACCCGCGCCTCCCGGGCAGCAGAAATCAACGCTTTCAATAGTGGCTATCAAGAAATGGCGATCATTGTCGATGTGCCGGGGGAACGCGGGCCGGAGACGCACCGGTGGGAGCCGGCTTGATGGCAGTTGAATGGCATTGCTGCTCGTCGGACACTCGCTGAGTACGAAACAGGCTGGCCTATATTTATTCGGTCGTATAACGGCAGAGGTACTTTCTATTCACACATCCGGAACAGGGAGATCCATCATGAGCGTCAAACCCATTCCAGAGGGGTATCACAGCATCACCCCCTACCTGGGCATCAACAAAGCCGCCGAAGCCATCGCCTTCTACAAAAAAGCCTTCGGCGCCATTGAAGTCATGCGCCTGAACATGCCCGATGGCGGTGTCGGCCACGCCGAACTGCGCATCGGCGATTGCCCGATCATGCTGGGCACACCGTGCGATCAAGGGCCGCTGAGCAACCCGGACAATTCCCCGTCCGTGGGTCTGCATTTGTACGTGCAGGATGTCGACAAGTCCTGCAAACAGGCGATCGATGCCGGCGCAACCGTTGTATCTGAGGTCAAGGATCAGTTTTACGGCGACCGTTCAGGGACCTTGAAGGATCCCTACGGGCACCTGTGGTTCCTGGCCACGCGCAAGGAAGACCTGACCCAGGCGCAGATCGAGCAACGGGCGAAGGAGATGTTTGCCCAGAGTTGAAATCCCTGGTGTTGGAGCGGGCCTCTTCGCGAGCAGGCTCGCTCCCACAGGCCCCGCCTTCAACAGCACCGTCGACTGGCTAATCACTTGCGCAAGCATGCCCGCCCCTGACCTGCCGGCAATGCGAAACATTTTCTTTCATTTCCCCTTTCGGGATTTCCCCTGCTCATCCGTCCTACCTAGATGCAGTCCTGTCGCGCAGGCAAAAGCCACGACCGGACCTTCAGGGCGCTCATCCCTGCGAAGCCCGCAGCCGAGCGGCCTCTCATCGAGCCAAGACCTTCAACATGTCAAAGAAGTCCCGTTCAAAAATCTGGTTCCTGATCCATAGCTGGCTGGCATTGCCGATCTGGTTTTTCGTGCTGATCGTCTGTGTGACCGGGACCCTGGCCGTCATCAGCCAGGAAATCGTCTGGCTGGCCAATCCGCCAATGCGCGCCAGCCAGCCCTCGGACGATGCTCCGCTGCTCAGCTATCAGCAGGTCATCGAGGCCATCAACAGGGCCGAACCGCAGACCGTGGTGCAGAGCATCAGTCGCCCCGACGAATCGCACTTCGCCCTGGATGTCGAAGTCAGCTACCCCGACGGGCGCTCGGTGGTGATTTATGTCAATCCGTACAGCGGCGTGATCCAGGGTGTCGCGCCGCCATTCAACTTCCGCGCCTTCACCCGCGCCCTGCACGCTTGGTGGCTGGTGCCTTTTACCAATGGCTATAGCTGGGGCTGGTACCTGGTGTCGTTTCTCGGCTTGCCATTGCTGGCGTCGCTGATCACCGGGCTAGTGGTCTACAAACGTTTCTGGAAAGGTTTTTTCCGCCCGACCCTGCGCATTCGCCACGGCGCGCGGATTTTCTGGGGCGACTTTCACCGCTTGAGCGGTATCTGGTCGATCTGGTTCATCGCGGTGATTTCCATCACCGGCACCTGGTTTCTGATCCAGGCATTGCTGTCCGATAACCAGATTTCAATTTCCACGGAAAAGATCATTCCGGCGATGGCCCGCGAAGCGGTACCGCTGTCGCCCGATGGCTCGCCCCCGCCACGTATCGACCTGGACCGCGCGGTTGAAATCGCCACGCAGAAAATCTCCGGGCTGGAGGCCAGTTTCGTCAGCCTGCCGGGCAATGCCTATAGCCATCTGGATGTCGGGGGACGCGGTTGGTATCCGTTGATGTTCCAGACCGCGACCCTCAACCCGTACAACGGCGAAGTCGCCGCCTCGCGCCTGATTTCCGACCGTTCGGCCCTGGAGTTCATCACCGAGTCCATGCGCCCGCTGCACACCGGCGATTTCGGCGGACTGTGGATCAAGCTGATCTGGGCGTTCTTCGGTCTGCTGCTGAGCATGATGGTGCTCAGCGGTCTGCTGATCTGGACCAAGCGCACGGCACTGGCCACGGCCAGTGCCTTCAAGCGCAGCAACAAGAAACCGCGTGGCACCACGGTGCAACCGGCCACGAGCAACGAAGTGTCGGAGGTCAATCTGTGAGTAAAGACACTGCGGTCTCACAACCTTCGCGCCTTAGCCTGTTCTGGCATAAATGGCGCTATCACCTGAACGTCCTGTTGCTGCTGATTCCTCTCGGCTTCATGCCCAGGTATTTCGCCGACGAGTCGCTGATGCGTGGCGACAGTGGCTTGGGCGAACGGGAAGTCGGCGAAGTCCAGGTCGGTCCCTGGAGCCTGCGCCTGGCGGAGTTGCGTAACGCCGCACCCATGCTCGATGGCCCGGCCGGTTACATGAAGGGCTTCAACGCCGCGCTGTGCGAAGCCTGTATCGGCCAGGTCAAGGCCACTTACCTGCGCATCGGCAAGCCCCGCAGCCTGCGCGCCGCCGGGGTGATTTTCTTTGGCACCCCGTACCGCATGGGCGCTTCGCTGCCCGTCCCGGAAAAGACCACGGCCGACGCCGAACTGTGGATCACCATGGAAGGTTGGGATGGCGCCATGCATCAGGCATCCATTCCTTTGAGCCAGGCCTCCCCCGCCACCATCGCCTGGTTGAACAAACAAGGAGGCAAACCATGATCAACCCTCTTCGCTCACTCAACGCCCTGTTGTTGGTGCTCTGCGCCGGCTTCAGCGCCAGCGCCCTGGCCCACAACCCGATGTGCGAATGCAAGGCCATCGACACGGAGCAGATCAAGTGCACCGGCGGTTTTTCCGACGGCAGTGGCGCGCCGGGCGTGACTCTCGATGTGATCGGCTACGACGAAACCATTCTGCTGCCGGGCAAGCTCGGGCCTGATTCGACCCTGACCTTCAAGAAACCCGGCGCCGAGTTCTATGTGCTGTTCGATGCCGGCCCCGGTCACGTCGTGGAAATCGACCAAGCGGACATCGAGGCACCATGAGCACTCCAACGACCCAAGTCGTGCGCCCGGCGGGTGCCGGGCACGAAACCCTCTACGTTCTGCTGCTGTGCCTGATGATCCTGGCGGTGGCCGGCTCGGTGGTGCTCTGGCGCGGTGAATCCCCTGAGGTGAGCAGCGTCGGTAGCCATCAACTGGATGCGCGGCGTGACCTCAGTGCCTCCGAGCAAGGTATCTACGCCGATTTGCGGGTGACGCTGGACGAAATTCATTTGCTGCGCCAGGAACAGCAAACGCTGCCGACGCCCGAGGTGCTCGCCGAGGAAGGTCTTGCGCCGTTTGCCCGGGACGCCAGCGCCGTCAGCCGTGGCGGTCATGCCTGGCAGTTGCTCGAGGCCAAGGCCTATTTCGGCCAGAGCCAGACCCCAACGGTCGCCGGTTCATTCCTGATGCGCTTGACCGCAACCGATGACGCCCCGGACATCTGGCTCAACCGCGCCGGCACGCTCACGGCACCGACCGACCTTAGCGACGCCGCGCTCGAAAGCGCTGGCTGGCAACAGATCGTCGCGCAATTCGATGCCGGCGTGACCCGCCAGCACCGGCACTGAACCCTCGCCTTCACCCGAGAGAAGCCCGCTTCCCATGCCCATTTCATCTCAACGTTCTCACTTGCGCCGGCTGCTGATCGGTCTGCTGGCCTGCCTGCTGCCATCACTGGCCAACGCCGAAGAGGCCAAGCGCCTGCGCATCGGCATCACCCTGCATCCTTACTACAGCTACGTGGCGAACATCGTCGGCGACAAGGCCGAGGTGGTGCCGCTGATTCCGGCCGGTTTCAACCCGCATGCCTACGAGCCCCGCGCCGAAGACATCAAGCGCATCGGCGGGCTGGACGTGATCGTGCTCAACGGCGTCGGCCATGACGACTTCGCCGACCGCATGATCGCCGCCAGCGAAACCCCGAATGTGCCGGTGATCGAGGCCAACGAAAACGTGCCGCTGCTGGCCGCCACCGGCGTCGCCGCCCGCGGTGCCGGCAAAGTGGTGAACCCGCACACCTTCCTGTCGATCAGCGCCTCCATCGCCCAGGTCAACAACATCGCCCGGGAGCTGGGCAAGCGCGACCCAGCCAACGCCAGGACCTACACCGAGAACGCCCGCGCCTACGGCAAGCGCCTGCGCAAGATGCGCGCTGACGCCCTGGCCAAACTGACCCAGGCACCGAACGCCGAACTGCGGGTGGCCACGGTGCACGCTGCCTACGACTATCTGCTGCGTGAATTCGGCCTGGCAGTGACAGCCGTGGTCGAACCGGCCCATGGCATCGAACCGAGCCCGAGCCAATTGAAAAAAACCATCGATCAACTGCGCGAGCTGGACGTGAAGGTGATCTTCTCGGAGATGGATTTTCCTTCCACTTACGTCGAGACCATTCAGCGCGAGTCCGGGGTGAAGCTGTATCCGCTGTCGCACATCTCCTACGGGGAATACACCGCCGACAAGTACGAAAAGGAAATGACCGGCAACCTCGACACCGTGGTGCGGGCGATTCAGGAGTCGGGGGCATGACATCGAAAGAAACCATCCTGGCCGATACAGAATCCCCTGTGGGAGCGACGGTGCGACGATTCGACCTGCTCGCGAAGGCGGTGGGTCAGTCAGCATCATCGCCAGATGACAGTCCGCTATCGCGAGCAAGCTCGCTCCCACAGGTTCTCGGGCCGACGCTGGATTTTGCCGACGTCAGCCTGATCCTCGGACGCACGACGATCCTCGACAAGGTGACCTTCCAGGTCCGCCCCGGCAGCGTGCACGCACTGGTCGGCCCCAACGGCGGCGGCAAGAGTTCGCTGATCAAGACCCTGCTCGGGCAAATGCCCCATCAGGGCCGCTTGAGCCTGCAATGGCCGGGTGAACCCGGCACCATCAGCTATGTGCCGCAGGCGCTGGAGTTCGACCGGGGCTTGCCGATGACGGTCGACGATTTCATGGCCGCCATGTGCCAGCGTCGCCCGGCCTTCCTCGGTTTGAGCAAAAACTACGCGACGGCGATTGGCGAGGCCCTTGAACGGGTTGGCATGCAGGACAAACGCAAACGCCGCATGGGCGCGCTGTCCGGCGGCGAACGGCAACGGGTGTTGCTGGCCCAGGGGCTGATTCCACCCCCGCAATTGCTGGTGCTCGATGAGCCGATGTCGGCCCTCGATGAGGCCGGCATCCGGGTGTTCGAACGCCTGCTCGGTGACTGGCGAGCGGCGGGGATTACCGTGCTGTGGATCGAGCACGACCTGGAAGCGGTCGGGCGCCTGGCCGATCAAGTCACCGGGCTCAATCGCCGGGTACTGTTCGACGCCACGCCGCAACAGGCGCTGACGCCGGAGCGTCTGTTGACGCTGTTCTCGACTCACCCACGGAGTCTTGCCTGATGAGTTACGAAGCCTTTCGCCTGATGGTCCAGAGCTGGGCGTCGTCGGGTTATCTGCCCGAGGCGCTGGCCTATGGGTTCGTGGTCAACGCCTTGATCGCCGGTCTGCTGATCGGCCCGGTGCTAGGGGGCCTGGGCACGCTGGTGGTGGTCAAGCGTTTCGCGTTTTTCTCCGAAGCCGTCGGCCATGCCGCACTGACCGGCGTGGCCATCGGCATCCTGCTCGGTGAACCCTACACCGGGCCTTACGGCAGCCTGTTCGGCTACTGCCTGCTGTTCGGGATCCTGCTTAACTACCTGCGCAACCGCACCGGCCTGGCGCCGGACACCTTGATCGGTGTGTTTCTCTCGGTGTCGCTCGCCCTGGGCGCGAGCCTGCTGTTGATTCTGGCGGGCAAGATCAACGTGCACATTCTGGAAAACGTACTGTTCGGCTCGGTGCTGACGGTCAACGGCAACGACCTGCTGGTGCTGGCCATCGTCGGTTCATGGGTGATGGCCCTGGCCTTGCCCCTGTACAACCGCATCATGCTCGCCAGTTTCAATCCGCAACTGGCGGCGGTACGCGGGGTGGCGGTGAAGACCCTGGATTATCTGTTCGTGATTCTGGTGACGCTGATCACCGTCGCCGCCGTGAAGGTCATCGGCGCGATTCTGGTCGGTGCCCTGCTGGTGATTCCGGCCGCGGCGGCACGCTTGCTCAGCCAGTCGCTGAAAGGCTTTTTCTGGTGTTCGGTGCTGATCGCCACCGTCAGCACGCTGTGCGGGATTCTCGCGCCGATTGTCTTCGACCTGCCGATTCCGTCCGGTGCCGCGATCATTCTGGTGGCCGGTATCGCCTTCGCCCTGGCCGCCCTCGCGCGCGGCGTTGTCCCCAGCCTGAAAGGGAACCTTGGATAAATGAATTTTTCACTGCGTCAACTGACCCTCGCCGTTGCCTTGTGCGGGTTGACCACCACGACCTTCGCCGCTGGCAGCGGCAAATCGCTGCGCGTGCTGGCCTCCTTGCCCATAACTTATGGTCTCGGTGAGGTGCTGCTCAAAGGCACCGATGTCAGCCTTGAACGCGCAGCCCCGGCCAATTTGCCCGGCAGCCGCCAGACCGCCTACTTCACCGGCCGGGGTGCCCCGGCGCTGGCCGGACTGGCGAACGATGCCGACGCGGTGATCGGCCTGCGCTCACTGTGGCCGGATGACCCGCTGTACCCGATCTCCCGGCGCAGCAATATCCGCATCGTCGAAGTCGATGCCGCCCGCCCGGTGGATGGCGCCCTGCCCGGCATTGCCGTGCAGCCCGACAACAAGGTCGACGGGCTGAACAGCCAGCCGTGGTTCTCCAGCAATAACATGGGGCGCATGGCCGATGTGATGGCGGCGGATCTGGTACGCCTGGCTCCCGAGGCCAAGCCGAAAATCGACGCCAACCTGGCAGCGCTCAAACAGCGTTTACTCAAGCTCAGCGCCGACAGCGAAGCGCGGCTGGCCAATGCGGATAACCTCAGTGTGATGAGCCTCAGCGATCATTTCGGCTATCTGATCGGCAGCCTCAACCTGGAATCGATTGGCCAGGACACACGCCCGGATGCCGAATGGACAGCCGAAGCACTCGAGCAACTGGGCACGACGCTCAAGGACAATGACGTGGCGGTGGTGCTGCATCACCGGCAGCCGTCGGATGCGCTGAAAGCGGTGATTGCCGGGTCGGGTAGCCGGTTGGTGGTGTTGAGTACCGATGCCGAGGATCCGGTGGCGGAGCTGGAGGGGAATGTGGACTTGCTGATCAAGGGGCTGAGTGGCGCGTAATCCTGTAGGAGCTGGCTTGCCAGCGATGGGCTCATAGGCACCGCGTTCATCCATCAAGTACTTGTCTTCGTTAACGTCCTTCGCTGGCAAGCCAGCTCCTACAGGATTGCGCGCCGCATACAAGTTTCCTGTGCACAAACTCCAGACCTGAAAAAGCCCGCTGACTGTCACCAGTCCAGCGGGCTTCTTTTTGCATGACGAATCAGCGCGCCACAGCCGCCTGCTCATCCATTTTCTGCCGCAGGCTCAATGGGCGCATGTCGGTCCAGGTTTCTTCGATGTAGGCCAGGCATTCTTTTTTCAGCCCGCTTTTGCCCACGGTGCGCCAGCCTTGTGGCACGGCTTTGTAGTCGGGCCAGATCGAGTACTGCTCTTCGTGGTTGACCACGACCTGAAAGAGGATGTCCTCGCGGTCGAATACTGACGTCATGGTGTCTCTCCATCGTTATCGGGCGGGCTGCGCCGTGTGCACAGCCGTTATGTAGAAGGAACGGTCCGCAGGGCGGAAAATTTAAAGAGTGGTGGCGGCGGCGGTCAGGGCCCGGCCGAAAATCTCGGCCACACGATCGATTTCGGCTGCGGTAATCACCAGTGGCGGCAGGAAACGCACCACCGCGCCATGGCGACCACCGAGTTCCAGGATCAAGCCACGCTTGAGGCATTCGCGCTGAACCAGCGGTGCCAGGCGGGCGAAAGCCGGCGGATGACCTTGGGCATCCAGCACGCCCGTCGGGTCAACCAACTCGACACCGAGCATCAAGCCACGACCACGAATGTCGCCCAGTTGCGGGAAGTCTCGCTGCAGGATGCGCAGGTGTTCGGCCAGCCGATCGCCCATGGTGGCGGCATGTTCGCAGACCTTGTGTTCGACCAGATAACGCATCACCGCGGAACCGGCGGCCATGGCCATCTGGTTGCCACGGAACGTCCCCGCATGGGCACCCGGCAGCCAGGTGTCGAGCCAGTCACGGTAGACCACCACCGCCAGCGGCAGGCTGCCGCCGATGGCTTTGGACATCACCACCACATCGGGGATGATCCCGGCGTGTTCGAAGGCAAACATCTTGCCGGTGCGGGCGAAGCCACTCTGGATTTCATCGACGATCAGCGCAACACCCGCCTGCTCAGTGATCCGCCGCACACCGCGCAACCAGTCCAGATCCGCCGGGATCACCCCGCCCTCGCCCTGCACCGCTTCCACGATCACCGCCGCCGGCAATTGCACGCCGGCCTCGGGATCGTTGAGCAGGTTTTCCAGGTAACTCAGGTTGGCCTTGACCCCTTGCGCGCCGCCGAGCCCGAACGGGCAGCGGTAATCGTATGGGTACGGCATGAACTGCACGCCGCTGCCGAGCAAGGCGCCCAAGGGCTTTTTCGGCCCGAGGCTGCCCATCAGGCTCAACGCGCCCTGACTCATGCCGTGATAACCGCCCTGGAACGAGATCACGGTGCTTCGGCCGGTGGCGGTGCGCACCAGTTTCAGTGCAGCTTCCACGGCGTCGGTGCCAGTGGGGCCACAGAACTGGATCTTCGCTTCGCCAGCCAGCGCTGGCGGCAACAGGCCGAACAGGTCCTGAACGAACTGGTCTTTGACCGGCGTGGTCAGGTCCAGGGTATGCAGCGGCAGTTCATCGGCCAGCACTTGTTGAATGGCTTCGATCACCACCGGGTGGTTATGCCCCAGGGCCAGGGTCCCGGCACCGGCCAGGCAGTCGATGAACGTGCGGCCTTCGACATCCTCGACGTAAATGCCCTTGGCGCGCTTGAGCGCCAGGGGAATGCGTCGCGGATAGCTGCGGGCGTTGGATTCCTGCCGGCTCTGACGCGCGAGCAATGGCGATTCGTTGAATTGATAAAGCGTCTCGGCGGGCGTCACCGGCTGCTCTTCGATAAGGCTGGTAGCGACTGACATCTCTCGACCCCTCAATAAGGTTTTCCTGTTCTGGAAACGCATCAGCGCTTGAGGGATTTAGGCGGTAACACGGATACCTTGTAGGAGCGAGCTCTGCTCGCGATGGACTCAAGAACACCGCGTGCATTCAGAAAGCACGCGTTATCGTTATCGACCATCGTCGGAACGCCGCCCGGAGCAAGCTCGCTCCTACAGGGGGGTGGTGTTTTTCAGACGGGTTGCAGCGGCATCGTCAGCTCGACCCGCAAGCCGTCTGGCCGGCTATCGAATTGCAACGTACAACCGCAACGCTGAACGATGGCCTGGACAATCGCCAGCCCCAGACCACAACCGGTGCTCTGGCCGTTGCGCCAGAAACGCTGGGTCAGGTGTTGCAGATCTTCTTCGGCAATCCCCGGCCCATGGTCGCGCACCACGAACTGCACACGATTGCCGGTGGTTTCCAGGCTCAACTCCACCGCTTTGTCGGCGGGTGTATGGCGCAGTGCGTTGTCGAGCAAGTTGCGCAGCGCGGCAATCGACAGCACGGCGGGCATTTGTACCGGCGCGGCGGAAACCTTGCCCGGGGCCTGAAACCTGATGCGTTGGCGATCGCCGCTTGCCGCGTCCTGGATCGCCAATTTCGCCACTTGCTCGGCGTTGCATTGCACACCGTCGTCAAATGACAGACTGCCCTCGACGCGCGCCAGCAACAGCAATTGTTCGAGGGTCCGGTGCATGCGGTCGGCGCCCTCTTCGGCCCGGGCCAGGGACTGGTCCCGGGCGCTGCCGTCAGTCATGCGCGCCACTTGCAGGTGGGTCTTGATCGCGGTCAGCGGGCTGCGCAGTTCGTGGGCCGCGTCCCCGGTCAGGCGACGTTCGCGCTCGATGGTCTTGCCGATGCGCTGGAGCAACTGGTTCTGGGTTTCCAGAAGGGGTTGCAACTCGCTGGGCAACGGCTGGATCTGCAAGGGTTCGAGGGAGTCGGCGCTGCGGCGCATCAAGGCGTCGCGCATGCGGTTGAGCGGCGCCAGTCCCTGGCCGATGCCCAGCCAGAGCAAACACAGGCAACCGAGCAGCGCCACGCCCACCGGCACCGAAGCGGCCAGCAGGATCGACATGTTCAACGCCTCACGCTCGATCTGCCGGTCGGCGGTGGTGATGCGCAGATCGCCCCGGGCCAATGTGAAGCTGCGCCATGGCGCGCCGTCGATCATCTGATCGTGAAAACCGAGTTTCTCGGCCTCCAGGGCCTGCTGCGGTTCGGTGTGACTGCGGGCAAGGATTTCACCGCGCAACGAGCTGACCTGGCACGCCATGCCACCTGGAATGTTCAACTGTTCGGCACTGAAGTGGGTGCCCTCGCCCTTGCTCGGCACGGGCGGCAGTTGCTCCATCAGGCCGGCGACCATGCGTGCCGACGCCACCAGGCGCTGGTCGAGGGAAAACATCATTTGATTGCGCAGATCACTGAGCATCCAGGCCGCGGCCAAGGCCCAGATCAAGGCAAATGCGGCGCCGAGCGTCAGGCTCAGGCGCAAACGCAGACTCATCACTTCGGTTCTTCTCCGCCATCAGCCGGCCCCAGGCGATAACCCAGGCCGCGCACGGTCTCGACAATGCCATTGCCGAGTTTACGCCGCAGGTGATGGATATGGACGTTGAGGGCGTTGCTTTCCAGTTCGTCGTTGAAGCCATAGACGCTGTCCTTGAGTTGCTCGGTGGACAGCACCCGCCCACGGTTGTGCAACAAGGCTTGCAGCAGCGATTGTTCGCGGCGCGACAGGTCCACCGGCTGTCCTGCGAGCGTGGTTTCGCGGCTGCTCGGGTCGTAGGTCAGGGCACCGTGTTCGATCAGGTTGACGCTGCGCCCCGCCACCCGTCGCAACAGCGTGTGCAGGCGTGCAGCGAGTTCACGCAAGTCGAACGGCTTGAGCAGATAATCGTCCGCGCCGGCTTGCAGGCCATCGACGCGGTCGGTGACCGAGTCCCGGGCGGTGAGGATCAAAACCGGCAACTCCAGGCCTTGATGGCGCAACTGTTGCAGCAGTTTGAGGCCATCTTCGTCCGGCAACCCGAGATCGAGCACCATGACATCGAATTCCGCCACCTTGAGCATCGCCCGGGCGGCGGACGCCGTGGCGACGTGCTCCACGGTCAGACCCTGGGCGGTCAGGCCAGCGACAATGCCGCTGGCGATCAGCTCATCGTCTTCGCAAACCAGTACGTGCATGGGGAGCCTCGTAGAAATAAAGCCTATTAAGCCGTTGACCGATTAAGTCGACATTATGCCGCAAGCGCCACCGCCACAAGGCCGGGGCGGTTAATCATCGGTTAATCGCCACCCGCCACTGTGCACCTCATTAGCACAGGGCAAAGGCTTATTCATGCATCGTCTGTTTTTACTTTTTACCCTCTTGATCGCGGGCCTGGCCCAGGCGGGAACCAATCCGTTCGACACCAAACCTGAATTTCTCCCGGTTGATAAAGCATTCACGTTTACCTCCGAACGTCTGGAATCCGGTGAAACCCAGCTCTATTGGCAGATCTCCGACGGCTATTACCTGTACCAGAAACGCTTGAAGTACGACGGGTTGCCTGTCGGGCAGCATCCCGCGTTGCCGGAAGGTGAAGCTCACAGCGACGAGTTTTTCGGTGAACAGCAAGTCTACCGTCAGGGTCTGGAACTGAAGATTCCGGCGGGTGCCAGCGGCACGGTCAAGGTCAGTTACCAGGGTTGTGCCGATGCCGGTTTGTGTTATCCGCCGCAAACCAGAGTCGTGGACCTGGGCAATGCCAATGCGTTGAATACGGCCACTGAAGCACCGGACCAGGCGCTGGCCAGCAGCCTGCAACAACGGGCGCTGGGCTGGAGCCTTTTGCTGTTCTTCGGCCTGGGCCTGCTGCTGGCCTTCACGCCATGTTCGTTGCCGATGCTGCCGATTCTGGCCGGGTTGATCGTCGGCAGCGGCGCCACGCCCAAACGCGGTTTCGCCCTGGCCAGCAGTTACGTGGTCAGCATGGCGCTGGTGTATGCGGCGATGGGTGTGCTGGCCGCCTCCCTCGGGGCCAATCTGCAAGCCTGGCTGCAGAACCCTTGGTTGCTGGGCAGTTTCGCGGCGGTTTTCGTGGTGCTGGCGCTACCGATGTTCGGCTTCTTCGAATTGCAACTGCCGGTGGCCGTACGCGATCGCCTGGAAAACGTTTCGCGCAATCAACGTGGCGGCAATCTGATCGGCGCCGGGGTGCTGGGGGCGCTGTCCGGCCTGCTGGTCGGCCCATGCATGACCGCACCGCTGGCCGGTGCCCTGCTCTACATCGCGCAAAGCGGTAACGCGTTGCATGGCGGATTGATTCTGTTCGCCATGGGCATCGGTATCGGCGTGCCGCTGCTGTTGCTGGTGACCGTCGGCAATCGCTTCATGCCCAAACCCGGCGCCTGGATGAACCTGGTCAAAGGCATTTTTGGCTTTCTGTTCCTCGCCACCGCGTTGCTGATGCTGCGTCCGGTGCTGGACGAATCCCTGTGGGTCGGATTGTGCGGGGCGCTGCTGTTGATCACGGCCTACAGCGCCTGGAAACAGTCGGAAGATTTCGGCCGTATCGCGCACCTGTTTGGCGCCAGCTCGTTGCTGCTCGGTTTATGGGGTGGCCTGTTGGTGATCGGTGCGGCCGGAGGCAGTGACGATCCGCTCAATCCGTTGCAGGTCTACCGCGCCTCGAACCAGGCGGTGGCCGCCGTGCCGGTTGGCCACGATGCCTTCACCACCATCAAGGATCCGCAGGCACTGCAACGGGAACTCGACGCCGCGCAGGCTCAGGGCCAATGGGTGCTGCTGGACTACTACGCCGACTGGTGCGTGTCGTGCAAGGTCATGGAAAAACAGGTATTCGGCAAAGCCAATGTCATGGAAGCCCTGAGCGACGTGCGCTTGCTCCGACTGGACGTCACCGCCGACAATGCCGCCAGCCGCGAACTGCTCGGCCGTTACAAAGTGCCAGGGCCACCCAGCCTGTTGTGGATCGGTGCTGACGGTGAAGAGCGTCGCAGCCAGCGCATCACCGGCGAGGTCGATGCCGATACTTTCCTGCAACGCTGGACCAACACCCGAGACGCCCGTTAATGCTGACCTTCACCCTCGGCACCTTTGCCATTGCGCTTAATCACCTGCTGCTGATCAGTGCGCTGGCGCTGGCCACGTTTGTCGGCTGGCGGGTGGCCAAACGTGGCGGTGACAACCCCGAGTCGGTACTGTTCAGCCTGTTTCTACTGGGCATGCTGGCGGCCCGAATCGGTTTCGTGGTGGCCTATTGGGCCCACTATCGCAACGATCCGTGGCAGGTCATCGACCTGCGCGATGGCGGTTTCCTCGCCTGGCCGGGGGTGATTGTGGTTTTGCTTGCCACGCTGTATCGCGGCTGGCGTCGCCCGGGTTTGCGCCGTCCATTGGGCATTGGCGTGGCCAGTGGCCTGGCGTTCTGGTTGTTGGCGACGTTCTCCCTGTCGATTTATGAACAAGGCACACGCCTGCCGGAAATCGCCCTGCGCAACGCCGCCGGCGAAACCGTGCAACTGACCGACTACAAGGGCGGCCCGTTGGTGATCAATCTCTGGGCCACCTGGTGCCCGCCGTGCCGCCGGGAAATGCCGGTACTGGAAAACGCCCAGCAACACCGGCCAGACCTGACCTTCCTGTTCGTCAATCAGGCGGAAAGCATGCAAAGCGTCGCGACCTTTCTGGAAACCCAAGGCCTGAGCCTGTCCAACGTGCTGTTCGACGGCGGCGGGCGTCTGAGCCAGGCCGTCGGCTCCATGGCGTTGCCGACTACGCTGTTCTACAGTCCCGAAGGTCGCCTGCTGGGCAGCCATTTGGGCGAGTTGTCGGACGCCAGCCTGGCCCGCGCACTGGAAAACTTCGATACCGTACCTGCCACCTCCTCAAGGAAATTGCCATGTCCCGCCTCCGCCACCTGCTGACCCTGAGCCTCGGTGCGGCCCTGATTCACCTGCCAACGGTGCAGGCCGAAGAGTTGCCCGATGCCATCAAGAAAATCGAGGCCAAGGGCGCGAAAATCGTCGGCCAGTTCGACGCCCCCGACGGCTTGCGCGGTTATGCCGCGCAATACCAGAGCCGCGGCATGGCGCTGTACCTGACCCCTGATGGCAAACACGTGTTGCTGGGCAATCTGTATGACGCCGAGGGCAATGACCTGAGCAGCGCACCGTTGCAGAAACTGGTGTATGCCCCGATGGCCAAGGAAGTCTGGGCCAAGTTCGAAACCAGCAACTGGATCGGCGACGGCAAGAAGGATGCGCCGCGCGTGGTGTACCTGTTCAGTGACCCGAACTGCCCGTACTGCAACATGTTCTGGGAACAGGCCCGGCCGTGGGTCAAGGCCGGCAAGGTGCAGTTGCGCCACATCATGGTGGGCATCATCCGCGAGGATAGCCCGGGGAAATCCGCTGCACTGCTCGCCGCCAAAGACCCGGAAAAAGCCCTGCAGGATCACGAAGCCGCTGGCAAGGGCAGCTCGCTCACGGCCTTGAAGGAAGTGCCGCCGGTGATTCAGGCAAAGCTCACGGCCAACATGCAATTGATGGAAGATCTGGAGTTGCAGGCGACACCGGCGATTTTCTACATGGACGACAAGGGTAATCTGCAACAGCAGCAAGGTGCGCCGTCGCCGGACAAACTGGCGAAGATCCTGGGGCCGAAGTGACTTCAGCGCCCCCATCGCGAGCAGGCTCGCTCCCACAGGGAAAGGTGATTACCTGTGGGAGCGGGCCTGCTTGCGATGGCGTCGGTAGATTCAACTAAGCTCTGTCGGCCAAAAACGCCAGCAAGCTTTCGGTCACAAACCCGGGGTTCTCCAGATTGGAAATATGCCCCGCCTTCGGCACCAGCACACACGGGCAGCCAATCAATTCAGCCATTTCACGGGCTTCACCCGGTGGTCGGGGCTTGTCCTGATCTCCGCACATCACCAGCGTGGTCGCTGCGTCCAGTTCGCCCAGTCGTGGCAATAGATCATCCCTCCCAAATGTAATCCGCCCCATCGGCACGATGCTTTCACGCAGGCGATCCGAGGGTAGAGCCGCCAGGGAAGCACGAAAATCCCGGTAGAGCGCCGACTGCGGATCAATGCCCGGCCGGAAGAAAATCGGCACCACGATATCCAGCAGCGCTGGAGTGATGACACCCGCCTCTTCGATCTGCTTCAACAGTGAAAAATAATACTGGCGAGTCGGCTCCGGTTCGGCGCCGACGTAGGTGTCCATCAGCACCAGCCCATTGACCCGCTGCGCAGCCGATAAGGCCAGGCGCGCGCCCCACATGCCTCCGACCGACAGGCCGACCAGCGTAACCCGGTCGATGTCCAGATGGTCGAGCAAGACCAATGCCTGACGCGCCACGTCATCCAGCGATGCAGTACCGACAGGCAACGTCCCGGATTCACCGTGCCCCCACAGGTCCAGGGCTATCACTCGATACTGTTGCGACAGCGCGGCAATCTGCGGCGCCCACATGGCCTGGTCCCACAGGTAACTACCGGCCAGCAGTACAGCCGGGCCGGTACCTCGATCGATGTAGTGAAGGGCTTGTCCGTCTATCGTTACGAAGGGCATCGACTGTCTGCGCAAATAAAAATGGAACCGGAAGACTGAGCGGCAGACAGTCCCTCGTCAATTGCTGGAGTGTGTGCGTTTGTGCCACCGCCTTCGCGGGCAAGCCGCTGGTGATTACACCCCCTCCAGCTCCGCCATCAGGTCATTCAAGCGATCCACCTTCTCCTCGGTGATCTCGCTCACCGCCAACCCCTCGATGTACCCGGCCAATTCTTCCACCGTGCTGCACTCGAACATCGCCCGCAACGGCACATCCCGTTGCAGGGTCTTCTGCACCCGCGAGGCGATTTGCGTGGCCAGCAGCGAATGCCCGCCCAATTCGAAGAAGTTGTCGCGAACGCCCACTTGCTCGACCTTCAACACCTCGGCCCAAATATCGGCCAGGGTCTGCTCAAGTTCATTGCGCGGCGCCTGATGGTCCTGGCTTTGCAACTGGCCGATTTCCAGTGCCGGCAGCGCCTTGCGATCCAGCTTGCCATTGGCATTGAGCGGCAGCTTGTCCAGCCACAGCCAGTGCAAAGGCACCATGTACTCCGGCAGTTCGGTGCGCAGGCGTTGCTTGATGCGCTCCAGGCGTTCGGTGGAATTGAGCGCTGAATCGACCGCCACCAGATAGCCAACCAGATGCTTGCCGTTCGCCCCGTCCTGTACACCCACTGCAGCATCGCGGACTTGCGCTTGTTCATGCAGGCGAGCCTCGATTTCACCCAGTTCGATGCGGTAACCACGGATCTTCACCTGATGGTCGACCCGGCCGACGTATTCCAGCACGCCGTCACTGCGACGGCGGGCCAGGTCGCCGGTGCGATACAGGCGCTCACCCGGTGTGCCGAACGGGTTCGGCACAAACACCAGGGCGGTGCGCAGCGGATCGCTGACATAGCCGCGGCCGACCCCGGTCCCCGCCACGCACAATTCACCCACCGCACCCAGCGGCACCAGTTCCAGCACTGCGTCGAGCAGGTACAAACGATTGTTGTCGGTCGGCGTGCCGATCGGCAGGTAGCTGCCGCGAGTCGAAGCCATATCGACGCGGAAGAACGCCACGTCATCCGAGCACTCCGCCGGACCGTAGGCATTCACCAACCCGATCTGCGGATAGCGCAACAGCCATTGATGCGCCAGTTCCGGTGGCATCGCCTCGCCGGTCGGCAGCATCCAGCGCAGGCCGTCGAGGCTCATGCGCTCCTGGGCGAGCATGCCCTGGATCAGCGACGGCACGCTTTCCAGCACGGTAATGCCCTGGCTCTGCACATGGGCCAGCAAACCCTGGGGATCGTGGGCGATGGTGTTCGGCACGATGTCCACCTGTGCGCCGAACAACGGCGCGGCGAGGAACTGCCAGACCGAAATATCGAAGCTTTGCGACGCGGTCTGGGCGATCACGTCGGCGTCGCTCAGGTTCAGGTACGGCACCTTGCTCAACTGGTTGTTCAGCATGCCGCGCTGTTCGACCATCACGCCTTTGGGCAAACCGGTGGAACCGGAGGTGTAGATCACGTAGGCGAGGTTGTCCGGGCCGCTGTAGACGCCAGGATTGTCCGCCGACAGCGCAAGGGCCTGGACTTCCTCCCAGACCAGCAGCCGTGGCCGACTGGCGCAGGCGAACTCGTCGAGCAAGGCCTGCGCCTGCTCTCGGCACGCTTGCGTGCACACCAGCAATGGCGTGCGGCTCAGATCGATGATCCGGCTCAACCGCTGACCCGGCAAACCCGGGTCCAGCGGCAGGTAACCCGCTCCCGCCTTGAAGCTGCCAATGATCATGCCCAGTAATTCGAGGCTGCGCTCGGTCAGCAAGGCTACCGGTTGATCGCGCCCGACACCGGCGGCGATCAACGCATGACCGAGACGGTTACTGCACTGGTTCAGCTCCAGATAACTGTACTGCCGGTCCAGACAGCTGACGGCAACCCGCTGCGGGTGCCGGGCGACTTGGGCTTCAAACAATGCAACGTAGCTCTGCTCCAGCGGGTAATCCTGTTCGCTCTGGTTGCAGCCATGGATGAGAAAATCCTGCTCCTCGGCCCCCAGCAACGGCAGGTCGGCCATGTCGCCATGGAACCCGTTCACCAGCGTCAGCAGCAAACGCTTGAACTCGCCGAGCATGCGCTCGACCGTGGCCTCATCGAAGTAGCGCTGGTCGTAGGACAGGTGCAAGCCCAGGTCATCCCCCGGATAGCACACCGCCGTGAGCGGGAAGTTGGTATGGGTCCGGCCCGAATCCGAGGTCGCATTGAGGCTCTGCGCACGGTCCAGCACCGAGACTTCCACCGGGGCGTTTTCGAACACGAACAGGCTGTCGAACAGCGGCTGGCCCTTGGGCAGTTCGCTTTGCTCCTGGATGTTCACCAGCGGCAGGTATTCGTACTCACGCAGTTGCATGTTGCTGTCGAGCAGACCGGTGAGCCACTGGCGCACGCTGCAACGCTGACCGTCCTCGGGCATTTTCACCCGTAGCGCGATGCTGTTGATGAACAGGCCGACGGTGCGCTGCATCTGCGGCATGTCCACCGGACGCCCGGCCACGGTGACGCCGAACAGCACGTCGCGATCACCGCTCAAGCGTCGCAGCACCAGTGCCCATGCCGCCTGGGCGAAAGTATTGATGGTCAGCTGATGGGCCTGGGCCAGTTCGCGCAATTGCCCACCGTCACGGGCGTCGAGCCTGGTATAGCGGTCGCCGACGATCATGCCGCCGCTGTCGCCGGCATGTTCGCGCAGCAATGGCCGGTCGCTCGGGATCGGCGTGGTCCGTTCGAAACCCTGCAGGTTGGCTTTCCACCATTGCCGCGCTTCGGCCAGGCTCTGGCGTTGCAGCCAGCCGATGTAGTCGCGATAACGTGGCGGCACCGCCAGCTGCGCTTCCCGGCCTTCGCCGAGGGCGCTGTAGATCTCGAAGAAATCATTCATCAGCAGCGAACGGCACCAGGCATCGATGAGGATGTGATGGTTGCTCATCATGAACCAGTAGCGTGCCGCGCCCACACGGATCAAACGCAAGTGGAAGGGTGCCTGATTGAGCAGATCGAACCCCGCCTCGCGCTCGGTCTTGAGCAAGGTTTGCAACTTCGGCTCTTGCTCGGCTTCGGCGATGTCGCTCCAGTCGAGATACTCGATCGGCGTGCAGCCCGGTTTGTGGATCACTTGCAGCATCTCTTGGCCGACGTTCCAGCAGAACGACGCGCGCAACGCTTCGTGGCGGGCGATCACCGCTTGCCAGGCCTGGGCGAAACGCTGCGGGTCGAGTTCGCTGTTGATGCGGTAGCGGTCCTGCATGTAGTACAGGCCGGTGCCCGGCTCCAGCAAGGTGTGCAGCAGCATGCCTTCCTGCATCGGGGTCAACGGGTAGACGTCTTCAATGACGGCGGCCGGGACCGGCAGCGCATCCAGTTGCGCCTGGCTGAGATTCGCCAGCGGGAAGTCCGACGGCGTCAGGCCACCCGCGTCGTCGCGCAGGCAATGCTCGATCAGGCTGCTCAACTCACCGAGGTAGGCATCGGCCAACTCGTCGATGGTTTGCGAATCGAAGCGTTCGGCGCTGAAGGTCCAGCGCAGCACCAGTTCACCGCCATACACCTGACTGTCGACGCTCAGCTCGTTGGGTAGCGGAGCATTGGCATCGTGGGCCGCGCCGATGCCTTCATCCAGGGGATGGAACAGCGCGTGCGCCCCGAAACTCTGGTCGAACTGGCCGAGGTAGTTGAAGGTGATCGGCGCCACCGGCAACGGCGCCATGCCGTGGCGAATCTGATCATCGGCGAGATAGCGCAGCACGCCATAGCCCAGGCCTTTGTGCGGCACGGCACGTAGTTGCTCCTTGATTGCCTTGATCGACGCGCCCTGC
Source organism: Pseudomonas sp. GV085 (assembly GCF_003050925.1). Classification (GTDB taxonomy): domain Bacteria; phylum Pseudomonadota; class Gammaproteobacteria; order Pseudomonadales; family Pseudomonadaceae; genus Aquipseudomonas. Next base: position 29,651 of record NZ_QAOV01000019.1, read on the forward strand.
CCGGCGGCTTCTTCGATGTTCGACGGGGTCAGGCGCAGCGGGTAGGCGCTGGTGAACCAGCCGACAGTGCGGGTCAGGTCGATGTCGTCGAACAGCGCTTCGCGACCGTGGCCTTCCAGTTGAATCAGCGTCGATGCGTGCCCGCTCCAGCGGCACAACACGCGGGCCAATGCGGTCAGCAGCAAGTCGTTGACCTGGGTGCGATAGGCACTCGGCGCCTGTTGCAGCAATTGCCGGGTGCGCTCGCTGTCGAGGCGCACGCTGACTGCTTGCGCATGCCGTTTCTGCCGGCCGCCGTCGGGGTGATCGCAGGGCAAGTCGGCAGCGGGCCCGGCCAGTTGCGTCTGCCACCAGCCCAGCTCTTCGCGCAGGGATTCGCTGCCGGCGTAGGCCCGCAAACGTGCGGCCCAGTCCTTGAAGGCGCCGGTTTTCGCTGGCAGCTTCACCGACTGCTGCGCGTCCAGTTGGCGATACACGGTTTGCAGGTCATCCAGCAGCACCCGCCACGACACGCCGTCCACCACCAAGTGGTGAATGGCGATGAACAAGCGCTGCTGACCTTCAGGACCATCGACCAGCAACACCCGCAGCAACGGCCCTGCTTCAAGGTCGAGACTGCGCTGGGCATCGGCGAACAAGGCCGCGCATTTGTCCATGGACGAAACATGCACCTGCCACAGCACCGGTGCATCGGAAATCGGCTGGTGCAAGGCCTGCCACTGGCCGGCAACGCGGCTGAAACGCAGGCGCAAGGCGTCGTGCTGTTCGATCACTGCCAGCAGCGCTTGCTCCAGACGATGAGGCTCCAGGGTGACAGTCGGTTGCAGCAACAACGCCTGGTTCCAGTGCTGGCGTTGCGGGATGTCAGTATCGAAGAACCAGTGCTGGATCGGCGTCAGTCGCGACTGGCCCATGATCAGGCCTTGTTCGGCGCTGACCTGCTCGCTGCGGGTGGCCACGGCGGCGAGGGTCTGCACGGTCTGGTGCTGGAACAGATCGCGAGGGCTGAAGTGAATGCCCTGCTGCCGCGCCCGGCTGACCACCTGGATCGACAGGATCGAGTCACCGCCCAACTCGAAGAAGTTGTCGTTGAGGCCGACCTGTCCGACGTTCAGCACTTCGCACCAGATCTGCGCCAGCGTGACTTCGAGTTCGTTGCCCGGCGCTACGTAATGTTGGCGATTCAACTCCGGGTCCGGCGCCGGCAGTGCACGGCGGTCAAGCTTGCCGTTGGCGGTCAGCGGCATGCTGGTCAGCAGAATCAGGTGCGTAGGCACCATGTAATCCGGCAATTGCGATTTCAAGTGTGCCTTGAGGGCTAGGCGCAATGTGGCGTGATGCACTTCGTCCTGTTCGGCGACGTCAGTGGCGAGGTAACCCACCAGTTGCTTGCCACTCGGCGCATCGACGGCCAGCACCACCGCTTCACGAATCGACTCGTGCTCCAGCAAACGGGTTTCGATCTCGCCCAATTCGATGCGGAAACCGCGAATCTTCACCTGATGATCGATCCGCCCGAGGTACTCCACCAGGCCGTCGGCGCGCTGGCGCACCAGGTCGCCGGTGCGGTAGATACGCCCGCCGCTGGCGACAAACGGGTCGGCCACGAAGCGTTCCGCGGTCATGCCCGGATGCTGGTGATAACCCTGGGCCAGGCCCGCACCACCGACGTACAACTCGCCCGTCGCGCCTGGCGGCACCAACGCCAGATTGGCGTCGAGAATATAGGCGACGCGAGCGCCGATCACGCTGCCGATCGGCACGCTGCCGGCGCCCTCTTCCAGCACTTCAGGTGCAAGGCTGGCCAGCGGCATGACCACGGTTTCGGTCGGGCCATAGGCGTTGAAGAACAGGCTCGGCTGGAACGCTGCACGAATACGCGCCAGGTGTTCCCCCGTCAGCGCTTCGCCGCCGGTGATGATCATGCGCACCGACAGGGTTTCCTTTTGCGTTGCCAGCCATTGCGCCAATTGACTGCCGTAGCTCGGTGTGAAACCGAGGACGTTGATGTGATGACGACGGATCAGCCCGCAGATTTCTTCCGCGTCCCACTGCCCTTGAGCTCGCAGCACTACTTGCGCACCGCTGAGCAATGGCACCAGCAAACGCTCGGTCGCGGCGTCGAAGTTGATCGAATAGAAGTGCAGCTCACAGTCGTCGGCGCGCATGCCGAAGCGCTCGATGACCGCGCGGCAGTGCATGGCGATTTCGCCGTGGGACACCACCACGCCTTTCGGTTTGCCGGTCGAGCCCGAGGTGTAGATCAGGTAAGCCTGATGCTGCGGCAGGCTGATCGATGGCAGCTCGGTGGCCGGGTAGCTGGCCAGCGCAGCGGCGTCTTCTTCAAGGCACCAGCGGCCGACGATCGCCGGCAACTCGCCCAAAGTCTTGAACATCGCCGCATCACTGAGCAGCAAACCGATGCCGCTGTCTTCGATCATGTAATGCAAGCGATCCAGCGGGTACTCCGGATCCAGTGGCACATAGGCGCCGCCGGCCTTGAGGATCGCCAGCAGGCCGACGACCATCTCCAGCGAGCGCTCCAGTGCCAGGCCCACGCGTACCTGCGGACCGACACCGCGTTCACGCAGCATCCACGCGAGGCGGTTGGCGCGGCTGTCGAGTTCGGCGTAGCTCAAAGTCTGCCCGGCGAAGGTCAGGGCCGGAGCGTCCTGGCGCATCAAGGCTTGCTCGGCGAACAGCTGATGAATGCACTGATCCAGCCGATGTTCGCCCGGCTCGACACCAAGGCTGTCGAGCAGATGTTGCTGTTCGCCACACGCCAGCAACGGCAGCTCGCTCAAGCGCTGCTGCGGATCGGCAATCAGCGCCTCCAGCAGGTTGCGCCAATGCCCGGCCATGCGCGCGATGCGCGGCTCGTCGAACAGATCGGTGCTGTAGGTCAGGCAGCAACCCAGGCGATGGTCGAGGTCGGTGACTTCCAGGTTGAGGTCGAACTTGGTCGCGCGGGCATCGTTGGCCAGGTACTCGACCGTCATGCCGGCCAGGCTGCGGCTTTGCTGGAACTCCCAGCGCTGCACGTTGCACATCACCTGGAACAACGGGTTGTAGGCCGCGCTGCGCGGCGGTTGCAAGGCTTCCACCAGATGATCGAACGGCAGGTCCTGATGGGACTGGCCTTCGATCACCGTGTGCCGCACCTGTTCGAACAACTCGCCCACGGACATCTGCCCGTCGAGCTGGCAACGCAGCACCTGGGTGTTGAGGAACGCGCCGATCAGCCCTTCGCTTTCCGGACGAATGCGGTTGGCCACCGGCGCGCCGATGCGCAGATCGGCCTGCCCGCTGTAGCGGTACAGCAGCGTAGCCAGGGCGGCGACCATGGTCATGAACAGGGTCAGGCCGTGTTGCGCATTGAAGGCGCGGACCCGTGCCGCGAGCTCATCGCTCAGGTCAAAGCGATACAACTCACCCTGATGGCTTTGCACCGGCGGGCGCGGCCGGTCGGCCGGCAACTCCAGCAGCGGGTGTTCGCGGCCCAGTTGCGTGGTCCAGTAATCGAGCTGGCGCTGACGCTCGCCGGACTCCAGCCACTGACGCTGCCACACGCTGTAATCCAGGTACTGCACCGGCAATGGCGCGAGCGGCGATTCACGGTCATCGACAAACGCTTCGTACAGTGCGCTGAGTTCCCGGGCAAAGATGTCCATCGCCCAGCCTTCGGTGACGATGTGGTGCAAGGTCAGCACCAGGTAGTGTTCCTGCTCGGCGGTCTTGACCAGGCATGCGCGCAGCAGCGGTCCGGTTTCCAGATCGAATGGCTTGTGCGCTTCGTCGTCGGCCAGTTGCCGGACCTGCCGCTCGCGGCCTTCGGCATCCTGCGCGGTGAAATCCTTCCACGCCATGCGCACACAGGTTTGCGTGTGCACCTGCTGGCGGGCGACGCCGTCGATGCTCGGGAACGTGGTGCGCAGGGTTTCGTGACGCAGGATCAGGGCTTGCAGCGCGGCCTCGAAACGCGCCACGTCGAGCACGCCGCGCAGCCGCGCCATGCCGCCGACATTGTAGGCCGGGCTGTCGGGCTCCATCTGCCAGAGGAACCACATGCGCTGCTGGGAATACGACAGTGGCACCGCCTGCCCGCGGTCGACTTTTTCAATCGGCGGCTGCTCGTTGGTACTGCCGCTGGCCTGGATCAGGCGAACCTGCTCGGCAAATGCACCGAGCTCGCTGTGTTCGAACAGCGTCCGCAGCGGCAACTCGACGTCGCAGGCCTGGCGGGTGCGGGAGATGATTTGCGTGGCCAGCAGCGAGTGGCCGCCGAGGGCAAAAAAATCATCGCGCAGGCCGATTTGCGCCAGGCCCAGCACTTCGCGCCAGATACCGGCGATGTGTCGTTCCAGTTCAGTCACCGGTTCGACGTGTTCGCGAACCTGCCATTGCGGCTCCGGCAAGGCGCGGCGGTCGAGTTTGCCGCTCGGGCCGAGGGGCATCGCGTCCAGGCGCATCAGTTGCACGGGGACCATGTATTCCGGCAGTTCGGCGGCCAGTGCGCTTTTCAGGCGTGCTGTTTGATCGGCTTCGTCCCCGGCATTGCCCGCCGTGGTGTAGTAGCCGATCAACTGTGCGCCGGCCACGGTTTCGCGCACCAGCACCACGGCTTGTGCAACGCCCTCCCGGGCCAGCAGACGCGCTTCGATTTCCTGCAGCTCGACCCGGAACCCGCGCAACTTGACCTGCTGATCGAGGCGACCGAGGTATTCGATCACCCCGTCCGCTGTCCAGCGCGCCCGGTCACCGCTGCGGTACAGGCGCGTGCCTGGCTCACCCAGCGGATCGACCACGAATCGTTCGGCGGTCAACGCCGGACGACCGAGGTAACCACGGGCCAGGCCAATACCGCTGATACACAGCTCACCCGACACACCGGCCGGAACCGGATTGAGATCGCTGTCGAGCACGCGGCAGATCACATTGCCTAGCGGCCGGCCAATCGGTGAGCGTTCGCCGTCGGCGCTGGAGCAATGCCAGTGGGTGACGTTGATCGCGGTTTCGGTCGGGCCGTAGCGGTTGTGCAGTTGCACCGCCGGTAGTTGCGCCAGCACGCGGTTGCGCAGTTCGGCGGGCAAGGCTTCGCCCCCGGAGAACACCCGACGCAGACTGGTGCATTCAGCGCTGAGCGGTTCGTCGATGAACAACGAAAGCAACGGCGGCACGAAGTGCAACGTGGTCACGCCATACGCTTGCACAAGCTGCGCGATGCGATGCGGATCGCGGTGTTCGCCGGGACCGGCGATCAACAGGCGTGCGCCAGTGATCAGCGGCCAGAAGCACTCCCACACCGACACGTCGAAACTGATCGGCGCCTTTTGCATCAGCACGTCGGTTTCGTTCAGTTGATAGGTTTGCTGCATCCACTGCAGGCGCTCGGCCAGCGCCGCGTGGGTGTTGCCGACACCTTTGGGCTGGCCGGTGGAACCGGAGGTGTAAATCACATACGCGAGGTTGTCACCGTGCAGCTGCAGCCCCGGCGCATGGCTCGGCCAGCTCTCCAGGTGCAAGGCATCCATGGCGATGACGCTGACGCCGTCGCTGGCCGGCAAACGATCGAGCAGTTCAGTCTGGCTCAGCAGCAGTTCAACGCCGCTGTCGCTGAGCATGTAGGCCAAGCGGTCAGCCGGGTAATCCGGGTCCAGCGGTACATAGGCACCACCGGCCTTGATGATCGCCAGCAGGCCGATCAGCAGTTGCGGCGAACGCTCGCAGGCGATCGCCACGCAGACGTCCGGACCGACGCCTTTGTCGCGCAGGTAATGGGCCAGGCGGTTGGACTGAGCGTGCAGTCCGGCGAAGTCGAGGCTGCCGCCGTCCCACAGCAACGCGGTGCGTTCCGGGGTCAGGCGTGCCTGTTCGTTGAGCTGTTCCGGCAGCCATTGTTGTGCTGGAGCGCACGGGGCAACACTCCAGTCTTTTTGCTGATCGTGCTCGTTGACGGTGAGCAGTTGCAGGTCGCCGATGGCTTGTTGCGCACGCTCGCAGACTTCACTCAAGAGGTTGGTGAAGTGCTCGGCCAGACGCTCGATGGTCGCGGCGTCGAACAGCTCGCTGGCATAGTCGAAGGACAGCGTCAGACGACCGTTTCGGTCTTCTTCGCTGTGCAGTTGCAGGTCGAACTTGGCTTCGCGACTGTGCCACGGCAGCTCTTCGGCGAGCAGGCCCGGCAGACGTTTGAGCGCACTCAGGTCACGTTGCTGATGGTTGAACATGACCTGGAACAGGCCCTGTTTGCGGGCCTGGGGGAAGGCTTCGAGCAGTTGTTCGAACGGCAGGTCCTGATTCGCTTGCGCGCCGAGTGCAGCCTGGCGGGTCTGGGCCAGCAGTTCGACAAATGGCAGGCGCGAATCGACTTCAGCGCGCAGCACTTGGGTGTTGATGAAGAAACCGATCAGGCCCTGGGTTTCCAGGCGCGGACGGTTTGCGTTGGGCACGCCGATGCGGATGTCGCGTTGGCCGCTGTAGCGGTGCAGCAGGCTCTGGAGTGCCGAGAGCAACAACATGAACGGTGTCGATTCGTGGGCCTGCGCAGTGTTGCGAATCCTATCGCTGAGGCTGACGTCCAGGCGCACAGTGTGTCGTGCGGCGCTGTGAACTTGCTGGACGGAACGTGGATGATCGGTGGCCAATTCCAGCGTCGGATGTTCTTCACCCAACTGTGCTTTCCAGTAAGCCAGCTGACGCTCGCCCTCACCTTGCGCCAGCCATTGGCGCTGCCAACTGCCGTAGTCGGCATATTGGGTCGACAGCGGCGCGAGATTGGCCGTCGCGCCTTGCGATGCAGCGGCGTACAGGCGCGAGAACTCGTCGATCAGCACATTCAGCGACCAGCCGTCCGCAATGATGTGGTGCAGGGTCACCAACAGTTGATGGTCTTCGTCATCGAGGCGTACGAGCGTCACCCACAGCAACGGGCCTTTTTCCAGATTGAACTGAGTGTGGGCTTCGTCTTCGCGGATCTGCTGCGCGCGGGCTTCTCGCTCGGCAGCCGGCAGGTCGCTGATGTCGATCATTTGCAAATTGAACTCAGCGGCCGGATCGACCTGTTGCAACGCCACGCCGTCACGTTCGAAGAATCGCGTACGCAGGGATTCATGGCGCTCGATCAACTGCTGAAAACTGATGCGCAACGCCTCTTCATCCAGCTCGCCGCGCAGACGCAAGCCACCGGGAATGTTGTAGGCGCTGCTGTGCGGGTCGAGCTGCCAGGTGATCCACAGACGGTTTTGTGCCAGGGATTGCGGCATCGGTTGCTGGCGCGACAGCGCCGTGATCGCGCCCTGGGCCAGGCCACCGTCCTGTTGCTGGCGAGCCACGACATCGGCGAATGCGCCGAGGGTCGGGGCTTCGAACAGCAGGCGCAGGCTCAATTCCAGACCCAACTCTTCCCGCAGGCGCGCCACTACCTGCGTCGCCGCGATGGAGTTACCGCCGAGCAGGAAGAAATGATCGTCGGCACCGACGTGTGCGACCTGCAACTGCTCACACCAGATTCGGCCGATCAGGCTTTGCAGCTCAGAGCCCGACTCGATCCGGCCTGCACTTTCAGTGGCGGCCGACGGGAACACCGCGTAGCTGTCGAGACTGCCGTCCGCCAGGCGATTGCGACACGCCGAGCGTTGTAATTTACCGCTGGACGTCTTGGGCAGCGCGCCCGGATTGAGCAGCAGCACCACGCTCGGTGCCTCCTGATAAACCTCGGCGACGGCCTGGCGAATGGCTTTGATCAAGGACTCCGGTGGCAGGATTTTCTGCACGCTGCGGCTGATTTCGGCGGCGATGCCGATGCCTTCCTGACCCTCGACCGTGACGGCGAAAGCGGCGACGCGGCCCTTGCGCACCACTTCCACTTCACGTTCGACGGTCTGTTCGATGTCCTGCGGGTACAGGTTGTGCCCGCGCACGATCAGCATGTCCTTCAGGCGCCCGGTGATGAACAGCTCGCCGTTGCGCAGGAAGCCCAGGTCCCCGGTGCGCAGCCAGGTCTGCCCGGCGTGCCGGACGAAGGTCCTGGCGGACGCCTCTGCATTGCACCAGTAGCCGAGGGCAATGCTCGGCCCGCTGGCCCAGACTTCACCGACGACATTGTCGGCCTGCTCGGTGAGCGAGACCGGGTCGACGATCAGCACGGCGTGATCCGGTTGGCTGATACCACAGCTCATGATCGGGCTGCCCTCGCCCGCTTCGACGCGGTTCTGCGCCAGGGCCTGATCGTTTACCCGCAGGTTGCCGATGCCTTGGCCGCGGGTTGTGCCGGCCACGAATAGCGTGGCTTCGGCCAGACCGTAGGAGGCCATGAAACTGTCCGAAGTGAAGCCGCAGGTCGCGAACTTCCCGGCGAAGCGTTCCAGGGTATCGAGGCGAATCGGTTCGGAACCGGAATACGCCACGCGCCAGCCACTCAGGTCGAGCCGTTCCAGGGCTGACTCGCTGACCCGCTCGCTGCACAAGCGATAGGCAAAATCCGGCCCGCCGCTGATGGTGCCACCGTATTCGCTGATCGCTTCCAGCCAGCGCAACGGCCGGCCGAGGAAGTATGAAGGTGACATCAACACGCAAGGCACGCCGCTGAAAATCGGCTGTAGCAGACCGCCGATCAGGCCCATGTCGTGGTACAGCGGCAGCCAGCTGACGATGACGTCGTCGGGGTTCAGGTCAATACCGAAACCGTGGCGAATCAGCAATTCGTTGGCCACCAGATTGCCGTGGCTGATTTGCACGCCTTTGGGCAGCGCGGTAGAGCCGGAGGTGTATTGCAGGAAGGCGATGTGATCGTTCTGCAAATCCGCCGCGACCCAGCGCTCGGCCAGTGCACTGTCGAGGGTATCGACACACAGCATCGGCGGCGCCCCTTCGATTTGTTGCAACGCATCGCGCAGCCCGGCGCTGGTCAGCAGCAAGCGCGGCTGGGCATCGCTGATGATCGACAACAGGCGTTCCTGGTGATGACGGCGTGTCGACTCCGGCGGGTAGGCCGGCACCGCGATCACGCCCGCGTACAGGCAACCGAAGAATGCCGCGACGTAATCAGGGCCACTGGGGAACAGCAATACGGCGCGGTCGCCGAAATCCGCTTGAGCCTGCAACGCGCCGGCAATCGTCCGCGCCCGTTGATCCAGCTCGCGATAACTGAGCACTACAGCCTGATCCGGGGTCTCGGCGAGAAAACGCAGGGCCACCCGATCCGGCGTCAGGGCCGCGCGGCGCTGAAGGGCCTGGACCATTGTGCTGGGGAGTTCGAACGCGTCGGTCATGAGGTTTCCTGCCTGATGTCGGCTGTAGGAGCGAGCTTGCTCGCGATGGGCTCACCAGCGCCGCGTTTATCCGATGACAATGCGTCATCGTTAACGTCCATCGCGAGCGAGCTCGCTCCTACAGGGTTATGAGAATTGCGCTGTTCCATTCACCAATGAGAACGGATGACGTCTTGAAATAATTAGGCGTCGACAGGAAGACAAGGCGCACTGAAGTGAGTCAGCGTGTCGCCGTTCTCACTCTGCACCGCTGCGGCGAATTAGTTATTTTTCTCATTTGACAATAATTATCATTAAGCCTAATTTGTCGCTCGATCTGTAGGACGGTTCCCCCGGTTTATCCACCGTCCCACTAACCTTTTGGCAGCAGGGTGATTTCCATGATGGAACCAGTATCCACAAGCAGGTGCGATACACCGCTACTTCAGGCATTCGTCGACAATCGATTGATTCTGGTGAAGATCGCAGCCCGAATTACCGGTTGCCGCTCACGTGCCGAAGATGTTGTGCAGGACGCATTCTTCCGGTTGCAATCGGCCCCACCCATCACCAGTTCGATCAAGGCTCAGTTGAGCTACCTGTTCCAGATCGTGCGCAACCTGGCGATCGACCACTACCGCAAGCAGGCGCTGGAACAGAAGTATTCCGGCCCTGAGGAGGAAGGGCTGAATGTGGTGATCCAGGGTGCGTCACCGGAAACTTCGCACATCAATTTCTCGACACTCGAGCACATTGCCGATGCGTTGACCGAGCTGCCGAGCCGCACCCGCTACGCCTTCGAGATGTATCGCCTGCATGGCGTACCGCAAAAAGACATCGCCAAGGAGCTCGGCGTCTCGCCGACCCTGGTGAACTTCATGATCCGGGATGCGCTGGTGCACTGCCGCAAGGTGTCGGGCAACCGGGGCGATAGGGCTGCTCGCCAATAAGATCCGATATTTCAGCGCCCCCATCGCGAGCAGGCTCGCTCCCACATTTCCCCTGTGTTCGCAGGACCCTGTGGGAGCGAGCCTGCTCGCGAAGGCTGACTCAAGACCACAACGAATCTTGAATCTGAAGCCTCAGGTCAGTGTGCACCGATCAAAAAACCGCTCCCGCCCCAACACCATCAACGCCGCGCGCTTGTGCGGGAAGTCGAACTCTTTCTCGCAGTGAAAGCGCTGCGCCTGCATGTATCCGATCATCTTCGCGTTATCGGCACGCGGCTCGGCCACCACGCGCTGCGTTCGCGGATCATCGAGAAACAGGTAATGCACCAGCGCCGATAACCAGCTCGCCACCTTGTGCGGACCGCGGTGGTTTTCTTCGCCCACCAGCATGTGGATGCCACGGTCGTAATCACTGGTCTCGTAGAACGGTGCGATGCGATCTTCCCTGGCCCAGTAGGCTTCGAAGTAGGCGAACGGCTGATCGTCGAAACACCCGATCAACGTCAGGGTGTGCGGGTCGGCTTCGAGTTTGCTCAGGTATTGGCGATGCTGTTGGAGACTGCCCTCCTCCTGCCAGGAACTCGCGACCCGCGGGTTGTTTTGCCAGCGGTTGAAGCGTGCCAGGTCTTGCTCGATTTCCACGGTACGCAGGGAAACCCAGGTGCCCAGTCGTGCATCGAAGCGTCGATACACTTCACCACCAGGTTTGACCGGCCGCCGTGGATGACGCTTGCCGTCGGTCATGAGCATTTGCTGCGGGTAACTGCCGGTCAATGAATGCCCCAGCCACGGCTGCGGCAACTGCCAGAACAAAGTGCGCTCGCAGAGATACTCGCCGCTGACGTGAGTCGCAATCAGCAGGCCGCTGAACAAGGCTTCGGTTGGCACGTCTTGCAGTTGCCAGACCAGGTGCTGACAGTCGGGGTCGCGAGCGAACAGCCAGTAACAGGCCGCCCACAATGCCTGCCCTTCAGGGCGACTGAAACGCTCCTCCAGTTGCACGTGCAACTCTGGGCCACGAGTCAGCCGCAGGGCGGGCAGCGGTTGCCCTTCCAGGCTCAGGCTCAGGCGGCAATCGGTTTCATCAGCGGCAAGACGACTGCCTGTCGGCAGATACAAGGCAGGCAGGTCATTCAGATTGGACATGGGTCGGGCTCACGATAGTCGTCGACAGTTCAACGAAGTGACGTGAGCCGTGGCAGGAAATTTAGCAAAAGACCGTCAATTGGCGAGTTGTGGCGCCGGTTTGTTGTGCGGGATCGGCACCAACGCAATCTTGTACGGATCGAAAATCTTCAGCATCTGGCCGTTGTCCCGCAAGCCTTGCAACAACTTGCCGAAGGCCTCACCAGTGATGGGCGCGGTCGGACGGAGAATGGCGTAGTGATGATAAATCTGGTCAACGCGCTGGGACACCAGCAACTCGTCAGCGACTTTTTTATTGCGTAACAAGTAGTCGAACAGATAAGAGCGCGTGACCAGGGCAATGTCGGCCCGGTCGCGTAACACCATCAGCAGATTGCTGTCGTGGGAATAGGTCAGCGTGGCGTTGTAGTTTTTCGCGAGGTACTGGGGGTCGGCATTGAAATTGGCGAATTCGTAGTGATAGCCACTGAACAACGCCAGACGCTTGCCGCTCAGGTCAGCAAAATAGCTTTGCTGTCGATCGGGCAGGCGTTGCGCGACAAAAATCTCGGCGTCTTCGAGCCCCATGTCGACGGCAGTATGGGGAATGTCTTCCCACCCCCAGGCCGGATTTTCGAAGATGGCCATGTCGACCCGACCCTGTTTGAAGTCACCGAAGCGCCGGGCAATGGACGTGGGCACCAGGGCAAACTGGTAGTCAGTTTGCGACGCATTCAGAGCCTCGACCAGTTGCGGCAGCAACCCGGTATCGGCCCCGGATTCCGGGCGCACGGTATAGGGCGGAAAGTGCGCGGCACCAATGCGCACCAGCTGCGCAGCCTGGGACGGCATCACCGTTGACGCTGCAAGCATCGCCAGCAAAAGCTGCGAGGCTGTCCGAATTGGCGAATCCATCAAAACAACCCCACTCCCCAATAAAACGACATCAATGCATTCAAGCTAGGCGGTTTTGTCCAGTTAGCCAGTTTAATGCTGGCCAATACAACTTTATTGCCGGTCTTCCAGCACCAGAATCAACGCTTCATCCGCCAACTGATCGAGGCTCATGTTGCCGTCGGCGCGAAACCAGGTGGTGGTCCAGGACAATGCGCCGGTCAGGAACCGCCGAGTGATGAACACATCGCCGCGGATAAACCCGGCGGTCTTGGCTTCGCCCAGTACTTGCAGCCAGATGTCTTCGTAGATATCGCGCAGCGCCAGGACTTTGGCCTGGCCCTCTTCGGACAGCGAGCGCCATTCGTAGACCAGCACGGCCATGGCCTCGCCGCTACCGCCCATGATCGACTGCAATTCACAGCGGATCAGCGCCAGCACCCGCTCGCGCACATTGCCGGCCTCGGCGACGGCCGCACGCATCAACGCGGTGTTGTAGCGTATGGTTTCCTCCATCACGGCGCGCAGGATTTCGTCCTTGCTTTTGAAGTGGTGGAAAATGCTCCCGGACTGAATACCCACGGCGCCGGCCAGATCGCGCACGGTCGTGCGTTCATAGCCTTTATTGCGGAACAGATGGGCCGCGACTTGCAGCAGCTTGCCACGGGCGCTGTCCGGGTCGGTCAATTGGCCGTCGTCCACCAATTCACGCATGACCCTCAGGGCTTTTTGCTCGTCCACCCGTTATCTCCTACAGTCGATCTATCAATAACGCCGATCCCCCGAAAACACCGGAGTTGCGCGGGCAATTTAAGCTCATGGATGCAACCAAGCAAGCGCTTGGGCAGAAGATAACCAAGTCATTTACAAACCAAGCGCTTGCTTGGTAATGTCGACGCACTTCGGTTGGAGGTGGCTATGGAATGGACTGCGCCTAAAACAATTCGCATCGGTTGCGCCAGCGCCTTCTGGGGCGATACCTCGACCGCTGCCGCGCAACTCGTGGAACACGGGCATCTGGACTACCTGGTCTTCGATTACCTGGCCGAAATCACCCTGTCGATCATGGCCGGCGCGCGGATGAAAGATCCTCAGGCCGGCTATGCGGGCGACTTCATCGAAGTGCTCGCGCCCTTGCTGCCACAACTCGCACAGCAGAACATCCGGGTCATCAGCAATGCCGGCGGGGTCAATCCCCAAGCCTGCGCCGCCGCCCTGCAAGCGGCCTGCGACAAGGCCGGGGTGGCGCTGAAGATCGCCGTGCTGCTGGGGGACGACCTTCAGCCGCAATTCAAACAGCTGCGCGACCTGGGCATTCATGAAATGTTCAGCGGCGCGCCCCTGCCATCGATGTGCCTCTCGACCAACGCCTACCTCGGCGCACCCGGTATTGTCGAAGCCCTGCGCCTGGGGGCGGACATCGTGATCACCGGGCGCGTGGTCGACAGTGCGGTGGTCAGCGCTGCGCTGGTGCATGAGTTCGGCTGGTCGTGGCACGACTACGACAAGCTCGCCCAGGCGGCATTGGCCGGGCACATCATCGAATGCGGCGCCCAATGCACGGGCGGCAACTTCACGGATTGGCGCGACGTCCCCGACTACGAACACATCGGCTTTCCCATCGTCGAAGTCAGCGCCGACAGCCAGTTCATCGTCAGCAAACCCGAAGGTACCGGCGGGCTGGTCACGCCACTGACGGTGGGCGAACAGATGCTGTACGAAATCGGTGACCCCCGGGCATATCTGCTGCCCGATGTGGTGTGCGACTTCACTCAGGTCAAACTGCTGCAACAAGGCAAGAACGCAGTGCAGGTGCACGGCGCCAAAGGCCTGCCGCCAACCGCACAATACAAGGTCAGCGCCACCTGCCCCGATGGTTTTCGCTGCACCGCCAGTTGCCTGATTGCCGGCATCGATGCCGTCGACAAGGCGCGACGAGTCAGCGATGCGATCATCAACAAGACCTCGGAAATGTTCCGCCAGCGTGGCTGGGCACCCTACAGCGACGTGAGTATCGAGTTGCTGGGCAGCGAGGCCACCTACGGCCCCCACGGCCAGCGTCAGGACACCCGCGAAGTGGTGATAAAGCTCGCGGTGCGCCATCCGGACAAGCAGGCCTTGATCGTGTTCTCCCGGGAAATCGCCCAGGCCGCCACCGGCATGGCGCCGGGGCTGACCGGCATTGTCGGTGGCCGGCCGACGGTGTATCCGCTGATCCGGCTGTTCTCGTTCCTGATCGACAAAACCGCCTGCACGCTGGACATTGATTGCATGGGCCAGCACCACCGGTGTGCCCTGCCCGCCCTCGATGTGCTCGACCCGCTGGACCTGCCAGCCGCGCTCGCACCACCGAAACCGACGGGCCTGGCCGACTCCAGCGTGGCCCTGGTCAAACTGGCGGTCGCCCGTTCCGGCGACAAGGGCAACCACAGCAACATCGGCGTCATGGCCCGCGAGCCCGAGTTCCTGCCATGGATCGCCGAAGCCTTGACCCCGGAAGTGATCGTCGACTGGATGGGCCACGTTCTCGATCCCATCCACGGGCGAGTCGAACGCTGGTACTTGCCCGCCAGCCACAGCCTGAATTTCCTGCTGGAAAACGCCCTCGGCGGCGGCGGTGTCGCCAGCTTGCGAATCGATCCGCAAGGCAAAGCCTTCGCCCAGCAACTGCTGGAAATCCAGATTCCGGTGCCGCAGCGCATCGCCGACCAGTTCAACTAGAGGATTGCCGCCATGGCCTACGATTCGATTTTCAAAGCCGATTTGTTTGCCGGCCAAAACATCATCGTCACCGGCGGTGGCAGTGGCATCGGCCGCTGCACCGCCCACGAACTGGCGGCCCTCGGCGCCCATGTGCTGCTGGTCGGGCGCAAGGCCGACAAGCTGAAAACCGTTGCAGCGGAGATCGCCGAAGACGGCGGCAAGGCCGATTGGGCGGTTTGCGACATCCGCGAGGAAGAACCGGTGGAGCACCTGGTCAGCGAATTGATTCGCAAGCATGGCCCCATTCATGGCCTGGTCAATAATGCGGGCGGGCAGTACCCCTCGCCCCTGGCCTCGATCAATCAGAAGGGGTTCGAAACCGTGATGCGCACCAATCTGGTGGGCGGTTTCCTGATGGCCCGGGAAGTGTTCAACCAGTCCATGAGCAAGCACGGCGGCGCGATCGTCAACATGCTCGCCGACATGTGGGGCGGCATGCCCGGTATGGGTCACTCCGGCGCGGCACGTTCGGGCATGGACAACCTGACCAAGACCGCTGCGTACGAATGGGGTCATGCCGGGGTGCGGGTCAACGCCGTGGCGCCGGGCTGGATTGCCTCCAGCGGCATGGACACCTACGAAGGCGCCTTCAAGGCTGCGATTCCGACGTTGCGCGAACACGTGCCGCTCAAGCGCATCGGCACCGAATCGGAAGTCAGCGCGGCGATTGTATTCCTGCTCAGCCCGGCAGCAGCGTTCGTCAGCGGCGCCACCTTGCGCATCGACGGCGCCGCCAGCCTCGGCGGGCGCGCCTGGCCGATTCACAAGGCAACCAACAGCACGTCGTATAACGGCTTCCATCGCGCCTACGTACCAGACGTGTTGAAGGACAAGGAATAACCCATGCCGGTGATTCAGTCGTTACTCGATCCCCACAGCGAGCCGTTCGCCCGGAACCGCGCGGCGATGCTGAGCGCCATCGAGCAAGTTCGCGTGCTCGAACAGAACCTGCTGAACAAGGCTGCCGAAGCCAAACCCAGGTTCGAAAAACGCGGTCAATTATTGCCCCGTGAACGCCTCAATCTACTGTTGGACCCCGGCGCGCCGTTTCTTGAACTGGCGAGCCTGGCCGGCTACAAGCTGCACGACGACAAGGACGGCAGCTGCGCCGGTGGCGGCTTGATCGCCGGTATCGGTTACGTATCCGGCGTGCGCGTGCTGGTGGTGGCGAACAACAGCGCGATCAGGGGCGGAACCATCTCCCCCAGCGGTTTGAAAAAATCCCTGCGCCTGCAACAGATCGCCATGGAAAACAAACTGCCGGTGATCACCCTCGCCGAAAGCGGCGGTGCCAACCTCAATTACGCGGCGGAGATTTTCGTCGAAGGCGCACGCAGCTTTGCCAATCAGGCGCGGATGTCGGCCATGGGGTTGCCGCAGATCACTGTGGTGCACGGCTCGGCCACGGCGGGCGGTGCCTATCAGCCGGGGCTGTCGGATTACGTGGTGGTGGTGCGCGGCAAGGCCAAGCTGTTTCTCGCCGGCCCGCCACTGCTCAAGGCCGCCACCGGAGAAGTCGCGACCGATGAGGAACTGGGCGGCGCCGAGATGCACGCACAAACCGCCGGTACCGCCGAATACCTGGCTGAAAACGACGCCGACGGTGTGCGTCAGGTGCGCGAGATCGTCGCCTTGCTGCCGTGGAACGAGCAGTTACCCCGACTCCCCGAACGTCGCTGGGAGGAGCCGCTCTACCCTATCGACGAACTGCTGGGCCTGATCCCGGATGACCCGAAAAAACCCTACGATGTGCGCGAAATCATCGCCCGGATTGCCGACGCTTCAAACTTTCTTGAGTTCAAGGGCGAATTCGATCATCAGACTGTGTGCGGTCATCTGAAAATTCAGGGCCGCGCCTGTGGCTTCATCGGCAACAACGGCCCGATCACGCCAAAAGGCGCGAGCAAGGCCGCGCAGTTCATCCAGCTGTGCGACCAGAGCCGCACGCCGCTGCTGTTTTTCCACAACACCACCGGGTTCATGGTCGGCACCGAATCGGAACAGCAAGGCGTGATCAAGCACGGCGCGAAGATGATCCAGGCAGTGGCCAACGCCCGGGTGCCGAAGCTGACCATCGTCGTCGGTGGCTCCTATGGCGCGGGCAACTATGCGATGTGCGGACGCGGCCTTGACCCGCGCTTCATCTTCGCCTGGCCCAACAGCCGCACCGCCGTGATGGGCGGTGCACAAGCGGGCAAAGTGCTGCGCATCGTCACCGAGGCCAAACAGGCCAAGGACGGCCTGGTGCCCGATCCGAAAATGCTCGACATGCTCGAACAGGTCACCGCGCAGAAACTCGACAGCCAGTCCACGGCGCTCTACGGCAGCGCCAATCTGTGGGACGACGGATTGATCGACCCGCGCGATACCCGGACTTTGCTCGGTTACTTGCTGGACATCTGTCACGAGGCCGAGGTGCGGCCATTGCAAGCCAACAGTTTTGGCGTAGCCCGCTTCTAAGGGCGATCAGAGGAGAACAATAAAAATGATCTTCACCCAGGAACACGAAGCACTGCGCCGCACCGTGCACCAATTCGTCGAGCACGAGATCAACCCGCACGTCGAGGAATGGGAAAAGGCCGGGCGCTTCCCCATCCACGACATCTTCCGCAAGGCCGGCGACCTCGGTTTGTTGGGTATTTCCAAACCGGAAAAATTCGGCGGCATGGGGCTCGACTACAGCTATTCGATCGTCGCGGCCGAAGAGTTCGGCACCATTCATTGCGGCGGCATCCCGATGTCCATCGGCGTGCAGACCGACATGTGCACACCCGCCCTGGCACGGTTCGGCTCCGATGAGTTGCGCGAGGAATTCCTGCGCCCGGCCATCAGCGGCGAGCAGGTCGGCTGCATCGGTGTCTCCGAAGTCGGCGCCGGTTCTGACGTTGCCGGATTGAAAACCACTGCGCGCAAGGACGGCGACGATTATGTGATCAACGGCAGCAAGATGTGGATCACCAACTCGCCGAGCGCCGACTTCATCTGCCTGCTGGCCAACACCTCGGACGACAAACCGCATATCAACAAGTCGCTGATCATGGTGCCGATGAACACACCGGGCATCAGCCTCAGCTCGCACCTGGACAAGCTCGGCATGCGCAGCTCGGAAACCGCCCAGGTATTTTTCGACAATGTGCGTGTACCGCAGCGCAACCGCATCGGTCATGAAGGTGCGGGGTTCATGATGCAGATGCTGCAGTTCCAGGAGGAACGCCTGTTCGGTGCGGCCAACATGATCAAAGGCCTGGAGTACTGTGTCGACAGCACCATCGAATACTGCAAGGAGCGCAAGACCTTCGGCAACGCGCTGATCGACAATCAGGTGATCCACTTCCGCCTGGCGGAACTGCAAACCGAAATCGAATGCCTGCGGGCACTGGTCTATCAGGCCACCGAGCAGTACATCAAAGGCCAGGACGTCACGCGCCTGGCCTCCATGGCCAAGCTCAAGGCCGGGCGGCTGGGCCGCGAAGTCAGTGACAGTTGCCTGCAATACTGGGGTGGCATGGGCTTCATGTGGGACAACCCGGTGGCCCGGGCTTACCGTGACGTGAGGCTGGTATCGATCGGCGGCGGTGCCGACGAAATCATGCTGGGGATCATCTGCAAACTCATGGGCATTCTGCCGGGGAAAAAGAAATGAACAACCTGCCGGTTTGCCAGACCTTGTTGCTGGAACTGCACAACGGTGTGTTGCACATCACCCTCAACCGCCCGGAATGCCGCAATGCGATGAGCTTGCAGATGGTCGCCGAGTTGCGCTCGGTGCTGGCAGCCGTGCGCGATGACCGAGGCGTCCGAGCCTTGGTGATCGGCGGTGCCGGCGGTCACTTTTGCGCTGGCGGCGATCTCAAGGATATGGCCAACACCCGTACTCAGGGTTCGAGCGCACACCGCGACTTGAATCGGTTGTTCGGTGCACTGCTGCAAGAGGTGCAACACGCGCCACAAGTGGTGATCACGGTGTTGCAAGGCACGGTGCTTGGCGGTGGTTTCGGCCTGGCCTGTGTCAGCGACATCGCCATGGCCGATCACCAGGCGCAATTCGGCCTGCCGGAAACCAGCCTCGGCCTGCTGCCGGCGCAGATCGCGCCGTTCGTGGTGCAGCGTATCGGTTTGACCCAGGCCCGAAGACTGGCCCTGACCGCGGCCCGCTTTGATGGCAACCAGGCGCGCCGCATGGGGCTGGTGCATTTTGTCGAGCATGATCCGCAGGCCCTGGCCGAGCGTCTCGATGAGGTGTTGGCCCATGTGTTGTGTTGTGCGCCCGAGGCGAATGCGATGACCAAGAAACTCTTGCTGGCAAGCGCTGGGCAGCCCTCGGATGAGTTGCTGGATCAAGCGGCTCAATGGTTCAGCGAAGCGGTGACCGGGGCGGAAGGCGTCGAGGGAACGATGGCTTTCGTGCAAAAGCGTAAACCGGGGTGGGCCATTTAAAAACTTCGCGAGCAGGCTCGCTCCCACATTTGAAATGCATTCCCCTGTGGGAGCGAGCCTGCTCGCGAAGAGGCCAGCACTTTCACCGCACAATTCGAGAGACGCCCCATGCCCGGACTCAAGAAAATCCTCATCGCCAACCGCGGTGAAATCGCCTGCCGCATCCAGCGTACGGCCCAGGCGCAGGGCTATCGCACGGTCGCCGTGTTCAGCGACGCCGACGCCGATGCACTCCACGTGCAGATGGCCGACGAGGCGGTCAACATCGGTCCGGCCCCGGTGCACCAGTCTTATTTGAACGTCCAGGCCATCCTCGATGCGGCCCGGCGCACGGGCGCGGATGCGATCCATCCGGGCTACGGCTTCCTCTCGGAAAACGCCGGGTTTGCCCTCGCGTGCCAGGACGCCGGCATCACCTTCATCGGCCCCAGCCCCGCGGCCATCGAACTGATGGGCAGCAAGCGCCTGTCGAAGATTGCCATGCTCGAAGCCGGCGTGCCCTGCATCAAAGGCTATCAAGGCGCCGAACAGGACGACACCACCCTGAGCCGCGAAGCCGGGTGCATCGGCTATCCGTTGATGATCAAGGCCAGCGCTGGGGGCGGTGGACGCGGCATGCGCCTGGTGCACAACGCCAGCGACTTGCTGGAACAGATTCGCACCGCGCGCTCCGAAGCCATGAACGGTTTTGGCAGCGGCGAACTGATTCTCGAACAGGCATTGGTCGAACCCCGTCACGTCGAGGTCCAGCTGTTCGGTGACCGGCATGGCAACCTGATTTACCTCGGTGAGCGCGACTGTTCGGTGCAGCGCCGGCATCAGAAAGTCATCGAGGAAGCACCCTGCCCGGTGATGACGCCTGAACTGCGGCAGGCCATGGGCGAAGCGGCGCTCAAGGCCGGGCGCGCGGTGCAGTACGTCGGTGCAGGCACGGTGGAGTTTTTGCTGGATGCACGCGGGCAATTCTATTTCCTGGAGATGAACACCCGGCTGCAAGTGGAGCACCCGGTGACCGAACTGATCACCGGCCTGGACCTGGTGGCCTGGCAGTTGAATATTGCCGAAGGGCAGCCGCTGCCCTTGCGCCAGGAGCAGGTGCAACTCCACGGGCACGCCATGGAAGTACGCCTGTATGCCGAAGATCCGGCTCAGGGTTTTCTGCCGCAAACCGGGCGCGTCGTGGCCTGGGAACCGGGATTGCAGGACGGCGTGCGGATCGACCACGGCCTGATCGAAGGCCAGGTCATCAGCCCCTTCTACGACCCGATGCTCGGCAAGCTCATTGCCCACGGCGCCACCCGCGAGCAAGCCCGACGCAAATTGCTGCGGGCGGTACAAGACAGCGTGCTGCTGGGCGTGCAAAGCAATCAGCGTTTGCTCGCCAGCCTGCTGGAACACCCGCAGTTCGCCGGCGGGGACTTCAGCACCGGGTTCATCGCGCAGCACTTTTCCGAGCATGCCTGCCTGCAATCCCATGCCCCGGGCGCGCATCACCTGGCCATCGCCACCGCCCTCTTCTATCAGGCCTCAGCGCAGGCTCATCCGGCCGCGCTTTGCGGTTGGCGCAACAACGCCAGCGTACCGCTGCACTATCGCATCGGTCTTGAGGATCAGGATTGGCCGGTAGCATTGCGGGCAATCCCCGGCGAGCCGTTGCACATTCAGGTCGCCGGGCACAACCTCGCTCTGCAGATCATCCACAACGACGGACGCTGGGCCACCCTTGAGATCGATGGCATCCGCCAGCGCCACGCTTATCGCCTGGAGGCCGGGCAGCTCTGGCTGTTTACCCGCCCAGGCAACCTGCAGTTTGAGGATCGCACCCAGGCACAGGTGACCGGCCAGGCCGGTGTCAGCTCCGGCACCCTCAAGGCACCGATGGACGGGGCGATTGTCGACGTCCTGGTCAATGAAGGCAGCCCCGTGAGCAAGGGCCAGTTGCTGGTGGTACTGGAGGCGATGAAAATGGAGCACCCGTTGAAATCGGGCATCGACGGTGTGCTCAAACGCCTTCAAGTCAAAGTCGGGGATCAGGTAAAAAACCGGCAGATTCTGTTGGAGGTCGAATAAGCCGCTAGGCGGAACCGCCGGGTTTGGCTACGCTCAAACCCTACAGGACGCGGATACCAGGAAACCTGCAATGCCTCACTGGCTGGTCATTGATCTGGAGGCCACCACCGATGAAGGTGGTTGGCCCGTAACGGATATGGAAATCATTGAAATCGGCGCCACCCTGGTGGACCGCAAGGGACGCGAACTGGACCAGTTCCAGCGCTTCGTCCGGCCCTCGCGACGGCCGTTGCTGACGCCGTTTTGCCGCGAGCTGACGCACATTACCCAAGCCAATATCGATGCCGCGCAACCGCTGGGCGAAGTCTGGCCGGCATTTGAACGCTGGCTCGGCCAACACCACACACGACTTGAGGGCTGGGCCAGTTGGGGCGATTACGATCGCAAACAATTGCTTCAGGATTGGCAGCAACTGGGACTCGCCAGCATGCTGGCCAACGTGCCGCACATGAACCTCAAACAGCGCTTTGCCAAGGCCCGACGCCTGGAACGTCCGCTGGGGTTGAACGGCGCCTTGCAACTGGCCGGCCTGCAGTTCACCGGCCAGCAACACCGGGCGCTGGAAGATGCGCGCAATACCGCACGCCTGCTGCCGCTGGTTCTGCCGCTTTAGACAGGTGACGACGCCAAGAGCCTTGTGCATACTGGCCGGCCCTTTTTAGCCCTTTTCGAGGAATCGCCCATGTTTAAAGTCAACGAGTACTTCGACGGCACCGTCAAGTCGATCGCCTTTGGCACCGCAGAAGGTCCAGCGACCATCGGCGTCATGGCTCCGGGCGAGTACGAATTCGGCACCAGCCAGCGTGAAATCATGCACGTGGTCAGCGGTGCACTGACCGTCAGGCTGCCGGACAGCAGCGACTGGGAAACCTTCGCTGCCGGCAGCCAGTTCAATGTGCCGGCCAACAGCAAGTTCCAGCTGAAAGTGGCCGTCGACACTGCCTACCTGTGCGAATACCGCGGCTAAGCCTGCGCGGCCTCAACCAAAAAAAGTCGCCGCAATAAAAATGCCCGTGTTTTTCGACACGGGCATTTTTATTTCTGCGCAAAGTTACTCGAGGATCTCCACCGGCATGCCGACTTCGAGTCGACCGTTGCCGTCGTTGACCAGGTTCTGGCCGAACATGGCGCCGTCCGCCTGGGCACGGTATTTCTGCAAGGTGGCCAAGGGTTCGCGGTCGTCACCGCGCTCCCCGGTTTGCGGGTCGATGGTGGTCAGGATGCAGCGTGAACAGGACTTGACCACGCGGAACTCGACCTCGCCGATACGAATACGCTTCCAGCCGTCCTCGGCGAACGCTGCACTGCCTTCGATCACCAGGTTCGGCCGGAAACGCAGCATCTCCAACGGACGCCCGACCCGTTGCGACAAGTCCTCGAGAGAGGCCTGGCCGATCAGCAACAGCGGATAGCCATCGGCGAACGCCACCTGATCGTCATCCTTGCCGTAGCCAGCCTCCGTCATCCGCGCCCGTTCGAGCGGCACTTGCACCAGGCGTGTCGGTTTGCCGATGAACTGGCTGACCCAGGCACCGGCTTCATCGCCTGCATCGGGCACTCGCAAGGTATCGCGCCAGATCGTCACGCCTCGCAATTGTGCATCGCTACCTGGCAAGGCAATGTCGATCGGCGAATGGCCGGGCGCACTGAGGGTCAAGCCACCTTCGACATTCCACAACGCCGACAACTGGCTCATCTGCGCCACCGCACGCTGGGTCAGGAAGCGCCCGCTGGCCTCGTCCACCAGCATCCAGCGTCGATCGCCGTCCAGCCCGAGTTTATCGAGACCGGTCTGTTGCAGCGTCTCGCCTTTGGCGGATTTCAACGGATAACGATACAGCGCGCTCAGACGCAACATGGCCAGCTCCCTGATAGGCAAAAACGCCACCCTATACGAGCTTGAAGGCCGAATCAAAGACCAAAAACCCTGTAGGAGCAGCCGGTCGACGCTCGATTGCTCGCGAAAAACCCAAGGACGCCGCTGGGCATCTGGTTTTACGCGTTATCGTTCAAGACCATCGTCGGAACGCCGCCCGGAGCAAGCTCGCTCCTACAGTAGTTGACCATGGCCTGATCAGGCCGGTACGTCGTCAAGCATCAGGCGCTGGCGCACCACGTCGACGAGTTTGTCCGGCTGGAATTTGGAGAGAAAGTTGTCGCAGCCGACCTTTTTGACCATCGAGTCGTTGAAACTACCGGACAAAGAGGTGTGCAGCACCACGTACAAGCCGCGCAGGCGTGGATCGTTGCGAATTTCGGTGGTCAGGCGATAGCCATCCATTTCCGGCATTTCCGCATCGGTGAAGACCATCAGCAGTTTGTCGGTCATGTCCACGCCGGTATCGGCCCAGGCCTTGAGCATGTTCAAGGCCTTCAGCCCGTCACTGGCGATGTGCATCTTCACGCCGAGCTGTCCCAGGGTATCGCGCAATTGCGCCAGGGCCACGTTCGAGTCGTCCACCAGCAGCACCTCACGACCACGGGCACGTTCCAGCACCGGATCTTCGAGCTTGTCGCGGGAGACTTTGGCGTTGTACGGGACGATTTCGGCCAAGACCTTTTCGACATCAATGATTTCCACCAGTTGATCATCGACTTTGCTGATGGCCGTCAGGTAGTGCTGGCGGCCGGCACTGCTCGGTGGCGGCAGGATGGCTTCCCAGTTCATGTTGACGATCCGGTCCACGCCACCGACCAGGAAGGCCTGCACCGAACGGTTGTATTCGGTGACGATAATCGTGCTGCCAGGCCCCGGCACCAACGGGCGCATACCAATGGCCTGGGACAGGTCGATCACCGGCAGGGTCTGGCCACGCAGGTTGACCACGCCGCACACAAAAGGATGGCGCTGCGGCATCAGCGTCAACTTTGGCAGTTGCAAGACTTCCTGTACTTTAAAGACGTTGATCGCGAACAATTGCCGTCCGGCGAGCCGGAACATGAGAATTTCCAGGCGATTCTCACCCACCAATTGCGTGCGTTGGTCTACCGTGTCGAGAATGCCGGCCATCAATGACTCCTGGTCTTGTTCGGATGATTTCACTCAAGGAAGGTTATCGGCTGTTTTTGCCGAAGCTTGACCCTCTCTGAAATGCCACGCCCGGCCATTGATGTCATATTAACATCATGCTTTACTGGCGCCGTTATCACATCCGCCGCACTTCTGCGCCACACGACCTTTGCGCGTGCGAAAGGTTCCCCTGCGTAAGGGATTCCCCTATCAACAATCAGGCGCAACCTGATATTCGCAATATCCAATAGCCATTAATGTGACGCCATTCTCATTGCATGAACGGAGTCAGGCTTGTGTGTGCGATCGCAAGTAAGTGGCCAACCACCCTCTCGTGTTCCCCAGCCTGCCTGCGGGCCAGCCGCAGCTCGTTCACCCGACGACTCGACAATGCCGGGGTCCCGACCGCCCTCGTCGACACACTCGATATCCCCTCATTTGACATGACGTTGTGGAGATAAGTATGCCGAACGACCGTAAAGAGTGGGCCCGGCGGCTCCCGGAATTCCTCGTCGAGGCTGAAACACTCCTGGCTAAAACCGAGGAATGCCTGAGTCATCTGCAGCTGATCAGCAATGACAAGGACGCCATCGACTGCCTGCTCAGCACACTACTCAAGCTGGCCAACAAGGCCGATGCCCTGGCGTTGGCGACCGTGTCTGAATTTTCCCTGCATATTCATGGCCTGCTGAACCACGCACAGAACACCATGAGCCTGCACGACGAGGCACTGAATGCCCTGAAAGACTGCCTGACCCTGATTGCCTGGCAACTCGAACTCATCGACCAGACCACCGGACAGCTCAGTCTCGACGACAGCGAACAGGCCACCCTGATCGAAGCCTTTGCCTTTCAGGTCGGGCAAAGCCGGTTTCAACCACCGGTCAACTCCAGGCCGTTCACCCTCGTGTCCTATTCGCAGCGACAGGCCTGAACTTGCCGAACCACGCCCCATGGCGTGTTTCGGTTATCAATACCGCGCTGTAACTTGAGTGCGCACATGTCGCAATTGATTTTCTCAACGCTATAAACGACCTCTTTTAACAAACACATCAACCAACTTGTTCCTTTATGGAACCATCGCCGAACGACTGGACTCCTGACTTTTCGGACATATATACGGACGCGACCAACGGTATCTTAAGTGCTACTATGCCGCCTGTTAGTTGACGCCAATTAGTGGCAGTGTGGTTGCAGCCGGACGGTTTGGGGCTGATTTCTCCAAATAAGTACACCCCGTTGAAGTCGACGCTCCAGATTAAAAAACAGGGGCCTGTCAGCCAGCATGACCGGCCTGCCCGCAGCGAACATCCATTGGCTCCATCCGCTATGCACGCCAGCCTCAAGTCAATCGCCACGTGGCCACCCTCTCGAGAAAGTGCACGCACATTCACGCTGTTGTTATGCGCCTGCTCGACGCTCGGCAGTCTGTTGGCCTATGGCTTGTCCAACCCGTTGCCCCTGCCATTGCTGGTGCTCAACGTTGCGGCGCTGACCAGTGCGGCCGTGCAGTACTGCCTCTCGCGCAAATCCATCAAATTCCAGCCCCAGGAACTGGCCGACCGACTGTTGCAGGTTCAGGAAAACGAGCGTCACCGGCTGAGCCGGGAACTGCATGACGACATCGGTCAATTGCTGACCGCCGCAAAACTGCAAAGTGACTGGCTCAAGCGCCGGATGCCCGAAGAACTCCAGGAGCAATGCTCGGTCCTCTGCGACACGCTGGAAGAAACCCTGACCAAAGTTCGTGACGTATCCGCCATTCTCAATCCCCGGCAGTTGACCAGCCTCGGGCTGGAGGCCAGTCTGCGCGCGCACCTGCTCAAGACCCTGACCAACACCCCGGTGCACTGGAGCCTGGAATGCCAGCAGCGCCTGACCGGCATACCGGAGGAAATGGCCTTGGCGGCTTTCCGCATCACCCAGGAAGCGGTCACCAACATCCTGCGACATGCCCAGGCCAAGAACCTAGTGGTCTGCCTGCAGCGCCTGCCACAAGGCCTGAAGTTGCAGGTCAGCGATGATGGTCAGGGCTTCGCGCCTGCAACCGACCCCGGTCGTGAAGGGCAACGTGGCATGGCCGGGATGTCGGAACGGATCGATCAACTGGGTGGCACGCTGACCGTGACCAGCGAGCCGGGCAAAGGCACCCAGATCGAAGCTCTTTTTCCCTGGGCGCCCCGTACGCTCGAACGGGCCAGTTCGAATAAGGTTATGCATTGACTTGTAATTTACTACTGGTGGATGACCACTCGCTGATCAGGGCTGGCGTGCGCGCTCTGGTAATGGATCTGCCGGGCTATGCCGTCATCGGTGAGGCCAGTGACGGCTCGCAGTTGCTGGAAATGGTCGAGCAGCTGTCCCCGGACATTGTCCTGCTGGATATTTCGATGCGCCAGACCGGCGGCCTCGAAGCCTTGCAGCAACTCAAGCGGGTGCGCCCGCAGAGCAAGGTCCTGATCCTCTCGATGCATACCGACCCGGCCCTGATCATGCAGGCGCTGGAATCCGGAGCCCATGGCTACCTGCTCAAGGACACCACGGCGACCGAGCTCGAGCACGCGCTGGAGGCCTTGCGCAACAACGAGCGCTATCTGAGCCCGGCCATTGCCCACACGGTGATCAACCAGGCGCTGACCCGAAACCAGAAGCACCCGCCCGAACCTGCCGACTCGCACAACCTGACGGCACGTCAGCTGGAAATCCTGCGGTTGATCGTTCGCGGAAAATCCACTCGAGAGATCGCAAATGGCCTGGGGCTGAGCGTCAAGACCGTAGAAACCCACCGTTCGCAGATCATGAAGCGTCTGCAGATCTACGACGTGGCCGGCCTGGTGCTGTTTGCCGTACGCGAACAAATCATCAGCCTTGACGACTAGCAGCGAATCCTCAAGCAGATGCACGAGTAACGCCGCCGGGCGAACCGAGAAACGCAAGTTGTCCCCTTCCAGGGCAGGCGCGCGCGAATAAACATGCTGTCGACGCCAGAAGCCTCCCCCCGTTAAAAGTCGCAAGAAAACGAATGACTTCCAGTCGGACAGTCTTATCCCCCCACACGGCAGGATTTTTCTTACAAAACGTGAGGAATCGGCTCAATTGACCGGAAACCTGAATTGGTAGACTTTTGGGGGCTAGAGCAGGACACCACAAGGACGTGCCATGCAAAGCCAAAACCTCGGATCGCCGGCCATTTCGTTCTTGCCGCTCACAGACAATAAAAATGCAGGCCATCGAGCTGAATACCGCAACAGCCCAAAAGCCACGGGAGAAGTTGATATGGAACCTCGCGTCACCGAGCTGGAAACACACCTCAAGAGCTTACGCAGGGACATGGACGAAGTCCTGGATGACGTCAAATCCATCAAGCACAGGCTTGCCTATTCCGCCTGCGGAACAGCCGTGATCCTCGGCCTCCTTGGCTGGATCGCCAATAGCCGTTTCGAGCAGGTTATTTCATTGCTTCTGGCGCATTGAGTGGCCCTCAACACAAAACCCGGTTCAATCAACCGGGTTTTGTGTGACCAGGCCGCTGAAACCATCAGCTCAGAACTTCACTCAGTGGAATGAAGAAAACGCTATCGCCCTGAACCAGCGTGCGACCTTCCAGGACTTCTACCAATCCATCAGCCCAGGCGGCGCTACGCAGTACGCCAGAACTCTGGTTTTTGTAGATCGTCGCCCTGCCGTTTTCCAGCCGTGCGCGCAAATACTCACGCCGATTGCCAGGTTTGAGCCAGTCAAACCCTGCCGGCACCTGCACCTTCAGCGGCTCGACTTCTTTTACACCCTGACGGCGCAAGAGATAGGGCCTGGCCAACAATGCAAAAGTCACGAGGGTCGATGCCGGATTGCCCGGCAAGCCAATCACCGGCACTCCGCGAAAATGTCCGAAGGTCAGCGGTTTACCGGGCTTGATGGCGAGTTTCCACAGCGTCAATTCGCCCTCTTCACGCAAGGCGATGCCCAGAAAATCGGCTTCCCCTACCGATACGCCACCGGTCGAGAGGATCAGGTCGACATCCTTCAACTCACCCAATCGGGAGCGAGTGGTTTCCAGATTGTCTGGCAGAATTCCCGCGTCGACGACCTCACACCCCAAACGCTGCAACCAGCTGCACAACAACACCCGGTTGCTGTTGTAGATCTGTCCCGGCCCCAGCGTCTGCCCAGGCTCAATCAATTCGTCGCCGGTGGACAGCACCGCCACACGCACCTTGCGAACCACCTCCAGCTCAGCGCACCCCAATGAGGCAGCCAATCCTTGCTCGATCGGCCCCAACCGCGTACCTGCCGGCAGAATCAGCTCGCCGACGGTGGTTTCCTGGCCTTGCGGACGGATGTTCTGACCTTGGGTCAAGGCTTCAGCGAAACGTACTCGCTCATCCGCCTGAACCTCGACATTTTCCTGCATCTCGACGCAATCGGCACCGGCGGGAACAGGCGCCCCGGTGAAAATGCGCGCACAGGTTCCTGGCTGCAACGGATCGGGGGCCTGGCCGGCAAACACCTTCTGACTGACCACCAACGGCTCTCCCGTCCAGTCAGCCATGCGCAGGGCAAAACCATCCATGGCACTGTTGGGCCAGGGTGGCAGATCAAGGGTCGACACCAGGTCTTCAGCCAGTACACGCCCCTGTACCTGTGCCAACGGCAAGCGTTCGCGCTCGACAATCCTTGAGGCCTCGGCCATTTCCAGCAAGCGTGCCAACGCCAGCTCGACGGGCATCAGGCTGCCAGTCTTGCCAGGCTTACCCACGGGATTCACAAGGCGCTGCCTGTTTCAAGTGAGGCACGAAATTGCACGGACGATGCCGCGAATCCAGTTGCTCGGCCAGTATGCCGTCCCAACCGGTGCGCACGGCATTGGTCGAGCCCGGCAAGCAGCAAACCAACGTGCCGTTAGCCAAACCGGCCAACGTCCGGGACTGAACGGTCGAGGTGCCGATATCGGCAACCGAGATCTGGCGAAACAGCTCACCAAATCCATCAACCTGTTTGTCCAGCAGGCAACTGACGGCTTCCGGCGTGCTATCACGCCCGGTAAAACCGGTTCCGCCGGTGA
This sequence comes from Pseudomonas sp. GV085, assembly GCF_003050925.1. Lineage (GTDB taxonomy): Bacteria > Pseudomonadota > Gammaproteobacteria > Pseudomonadales > Pseudomonadaceae > Aquipseudomonas. The sequence continues at coordinate 59,210 of NZ_QAOV01000019.1, forward strand.
TCAGCACAACCTGCACGACATCGTCGGCAATCCAGTTGGCGACTTGCGCGCGAATTTTGTAGAGGTCATCTTTGAGCAACACCCGGGCTGCCAGGTTATGACCGGCAGCGGTCAGGCGGTCGACAAAGACCTGACCTGAGGTGTCGGTTTCCAGTGTGCGGGTATCGCTGACAGTCAGCACTGCAATATTCAGTGGTGCGAAAGGCACATCAGCCTTGGCTTTCATAGGCTCGTCCAGTTGTAGGAGAAACAGCCCGGTGTTATATCACAGCGCTCGGTTTTTTCGCCGCTCCCATGGAGACCTGCCATGACCTCGAATTCACAATTGCCACCCTGCTCCATTCTGCTCCTGGCGGGCGGGCGCGGCCAACGTATGGGCGGGCGGGACAAAGGATTGCTGGACTGGCACGGCGAACCGTTGATTGCACACTTGCATCGCAAGACCCGCCCGCTGACCGATGACCTGATCATCTCCTGCAATCGCAACCTTGAGAAGTACGAGCCCTACGCCGACCAGTTGGTCCACGATGATGAAGGTGACTTCCCCGGGCCGCTGGCCGGTATTCGCGCAGGCCTGAAAGCGGCTCGTCATACCCATCTGCTGGTCCTGCCCTGCGACGTTCCCGGCATTGATGCGGCGCTGATCGGCAATATGCGCGAGGCCGCCAACCTGCATCCGGAAAAGCCGCTGATGGTGCGGCATGATGGCCACTGGGAACCGTTGTTGTGTGTGATTCCTGTGCTACACAGGGCAGCATTTGAAAACGCCTGGAACGAAGGTGAGCGCAGCCCTGGCCGGTTGATGCGCAAGCTCGGTGCGACCGCACTGCAATGCCCCGACAAGGACCCTCGGCTGGCCAACCTCAACACGCCGGAACTGTTAAGCGGTCATAACACTGTGTCAGACTGAGATTAATCAGGAACTTGCGCGAACGGTGCACGTCTCAAGTTCAGTAACCAAAGATTTCTTTTTCGGAGATACACACTCATGACTCAACGGACCCTCGCCACTTTCATGCTCGCACTCGGTCTCGCCACCCTCGCCGGTTGCGCATCACCTACGGTGATCACCTTGAATGACGGTCGCGAAATCCAGGCCGTCGACACGCCAGATTTCGACAAGGATTCCGGTTTCTACGAATTCGAACAGCTCGACGGCAAACAGACCCGTATCAACAAAGACCAGGTTCGTACCGTTAAGGAGCTGTAATCCTGGCACCGCCGGATACAGAAAAGCCCGCTTGATGCGGGCTTTTTCATGCCTGAAGAACAATGCTTCAGGGTAGCTTTGTGATCACCATTGCAGGGTGATTTCACTCTCGAACTCTCGCGCCCGGCCTGTGACCGGATCGATAAATTTCAGCCCCTGAGCCAGCAGTTTCAAAGGATTGGCGTAGTCATCCTGCGCATCCTTGAGCACCTCGGGGTAAAACGGGTCGTTGCAGATACCGGCTCCCAACGCCGCCATATGTACCCGCAGCTGATGTTTCTTGCCCGTCACCGGGTAAAGACCGTAACGCCAGAGATCCCCCTGTTTCTCCCTGACTTGCATCGCTGTCTCGGTGTTGCTGGCCCCGGGCCCCTCCTGCATGCGGAAAAACGGTTCGCCATCGACCAGTCGGCTTTTATGCACCAACGGGAAAGCAAGCTCAGGCAACGCCGCTGCGATGGCCTCGTAACGCTTTTCGATCTGCCGGGTTGGAAACAACGACTGATAAGCCGAACGACTCTGCGGATTGGCGGAAAACAGTACCAGCCCTGCGGTATGCCGGTCGATGCGATGCAATGGCACCAGATGCGGGTTGTCCAGGCGACGGATCAAGCGCCTGAGCAGCGTCTGTTCGACGTATTCGCCAGCCGGCGTCACGGGCAGAAAGTGCGGTTTGTCGGCCACCACCAGATGCTCGTCCGCGTACAGGATCGACTCGATCACCGGGATCGGCTTTTCATCCGGCACCTCGCGAAAATAATGAATCCGCAAACCTTCCTTGTAGGCCAGATCGAGGGCTATCGGCATGCCCTGTCCATCGAGGACCCGGCCACGGGCGATTCTGTCCAGCCATTGTTCGCGACCGATGGCGCTGAAATGCTCGCACAGGCAATCGACAACGGTGTGCCACTGGCCGGGCGGCAAGTAGAGCGTACTGGCCTGACTGTGTGCCGCGGAAAAAGAAGAAGTGGACATACGAAAGCTCTAACCCTCAGTGCAGAGCGGCATTATCCAACAGCAAGGGGAATGAACCTAGGGGCCGTTCTCAATTAGTTTTCCCGTGAAAACTAATTGAGAACGCCACTGGAGGAGATTCCTCAAGCCGGGATCAGCGTGCGCGCCGCCGCTTCGGTGTACTCCTTGAGCCAGCGCAACACATCGACTGCCTCCCAGCGGGCAGGGTCATACAGGGCGTACAACAATCCCTGATAACCCACGACATCGAGTTGCCGGTGATATCCCGCGCGCTGAAACAAGGCTTCGATTTCTGCGAAACAGGTATTGAAATGCGTTTTATTGAAGGGCGTTTTCCCCTCGGTCACCAGACCATCCAGACTCAACTCAAGGACGGCTTCGCGCACGACGTCTGCGGACATCCGGTTCACGCTGTTCTTCAACTGTTCGACATTGACCACGATTCATCCCTCTCACGCTCGGGCTTGCCGGCTCACTCCCGTAAATCAGGAGCGGCAAGGCAGGCGCCGCGAATAACTGTATGAGCATACAGTATCCGATCAACACCGATTAAGCCAAGGGGATCAATCGCAAAGTTCGACAGGCGGGACATGTCGCCAGCGCAAAAACCGCTCAACGCAGGAATATCACCACCTGATCGGCACTGAACGGCCAGCCCAGCTCAGCGCCGGTATCAACTCGTCGCAGCACTGGAATTCGCAGGCTGTAAGCGGCGTACCACTCTTCATCGTCGGCGATATCCACCAGTTCCACCAGCAGGCCGCGCTCGACGAACTCCATCAACATGGCTTCGGCTACTTCACAGAGGTGGCATCCAAGGGTGCCGAACAGCTGACATTCGGGATACATGAGCGCTCAACCAGATAATGAATTGATCATTCTAGGCCTGCCCCGAAAAACCGTCGAGCCATTGAGCTCCCTGCCCTGATGCCACAGACGATGAAAAGACCTGAATCAGTCCTGGCTCACGGCACCGATCTTGTGGATCGACAGGTCCGCGCCGTAATACTCCTGTTCCTGACTCAGGCGCAATCCATGCAACGCCTTGATCGCGCCATACACGGCAAACCCGCCGGCCAGGGCCACAGTGATGCCCAGTGCAGTGCCGATCAACTGGCTGATCAAACTGACCCCACCCAGCCCGCCCAAGGCGCTCTGACCGAAAATGCCGCAGGCAATGCCGCCCCACACGCCGCACAAGCCATGCAACGGCCACACACCCAATACATCGTCGATGCGCCATTTGCCTTGGGCCGCGGTAAAGCACCAGACAAACAGGGCCCCCGCGATGGCACCGGTGACCAGCGCCCCCACAGGATGCATCAGGTCGGAACCGGCACAGATTGCCACGAGCCCCGCCAACGGACCGTTATGCAGAAAGCCGGGGTCGTTGCGCCCGACAATCAACGCCGCCACCGTACCGCCCACCATGGCCATTAGCGAGTTCACCGCCACCAGTCCGCTGACACCTTGCAGGGTTTGCGCGCTCATGACGTTGAAGCCGAACCAGCCAACGATCAGGATCCACGAGCCCAACGCCAGAAACGGGATGCTCGATGGCGCGAACGCAACCAGGCGACCTTCGCGATAGCGGCCATTACGTGGCCCGAGCAACAGCACCGCCGCCAGTGCCAGCCAACCGCCCATGGCATGCACCACCACGGAGCCTGCGAAATCATGGAAACCGGCGCCGAAGCGCTCCAGCAACCAGGCTTGCAAACCCAGGTTGCCATTCCAGACCACGCCTTCGAAGAACGGATAGATGAACGCGACAATCAACGCGGTTGCACACAATTGCGGGACAAACCGGGCGCGCTCGGCGATCCCGCCGGAAATGATCGCCGGGATCGCCGCGGCAAAGGTCAGCAGGAAGAAAAACTTCACCAGTCCATAGCCATGGTCGGCATTGAGCACGGCCGCTGGCTGCATGAATGTCACGCCATAGGAAATCCAATAGCCTATAAAGAAGTAGGCCAGTGTCGAAACGGCGAAGTCACTGAGGATTTTCGACAACGCATTGACCTGGTTTTTCTGTCGCACGGTTCCGACTTCGAGAAAGGCAAAACCGGCGTGCATGGCCAGAACCATGACCGCACCGATCAGAATGAACAGCGTGTTGGAGCTATGGACCAGGGTGTCCACAGCGCTTTGCAGGTTTTCCATGGGATGGGCAGACCTTATGGCAGAAAAAAGCACCAAAGCAGTTCGCGATGACTGTCCGTGCACCAAGTTGCGGCTTCCAAGCATCAGCGCACTGATCTCGTTGAACCACTTTGGCGCACGGACGCCCTCCAGGAAAAACGCGCCCCGGACGTTTACGCGAGTTTTTGATTGTTGGTCCTACGGTTTTACTGAAATCATGCCCGGCCATAGCGCAATGGTGCGAACCGGTGCACCACGACAAAGCAAAAGTTGTACCAGTCATTTGTACTGAACCTTCGCCGAAGGCTCATACTCGAACGCATCAGAAAGCCACTTAAGGAGATCCACCATGGCCCGCACCCAGGCAAAGACCGCCCAAGAAATCCTGATGAACGACTTTCAGACACTGGTCAGTGACACCGAACGGTTGCTGGAGCACACCGCGACCCTGGCCGGCGATCAGGCCGACGAATTGCGCGAGCAGATTCACGACAGTCTCTTGCGTGCCCGTGAAACCCTGAAACTGACCGAAGACTCCCTGCGCGAACGCGGCAAGGCAGCTGTCACCGCCACTGAAGACTATGTCCAGGCCAACCCTTGGCAATCCGTCGGGATCGCGGCCGGCGTGGGGTTCCTGATCGGCCTGCTGGCCAGCCGGCGCTGATATGTCGATCGGTGAATCCGGCCCGTCTGTAGCGGGTACCAGCAGCTCCTCATCGCGGCGCCTGGGCGCTGCCTTCCTTGGGTTGCTGCACAGCCATGTCGAACTGTTCGGCATCGAATTGCAGGAACAAAAAGCCCGCACCGTCAGCCTGTTGCTGTTTGCCGGCCTGGCACTGGTGTTTGCATTGCTGCTGTTGGTGGGGTTGTCGACGCTGGTGCTTATCGTGTTCTGGGACACCTATCGCCTGACCGCCATCATCGGGCTCTGTGTGTTCTACACCCTCGCCGCCATATTCTGTGGAATGCGTTTGAGAGCAGCGATTTTCGATGAATCCTCGCCCTTCCACGGCACACTGCAAGAGCTGGCCAACGATCGGGAGCGCCTGCTGCCATGAGCCTGCCTGAATTGCCACACAACAGCTCTCGCACGGAAATGCGCAAGGCCCTGATCCGCTTGCGCATGGAAATGCATCGTCAGGAAATCCGCCACGAATCCGCGCAACTGCTACAACCTTTGCAGCGGGTGCGCGGGATCACACAAAACCTGCAGGACGGTTTTGGTATCAAGCACGCGCCACTCTGGGGCGTGGCCGCCGTCACCTTGCTGGGCTTTCTGAGCGGCAAGGGTGCAAAAAACGGTGGCGGCCTCAGCAGCCTGACCCGGCTGGTCCGGCTCGGTGCCACACTGGCGCCGCTGATCAAGCTGATCACGCAGGGCTCTTCGCGCAAAGACTGACCAGTTTTTTCTGGCTGTATTCTTGCCATGCCGACGGGATGCGCCCCTCTATCGAGGGGTGCAATCCTGTGTGCCTATCCGGTCAACAGGCACCCTGCAAAAAAAGATCTTACAAGGAGGCCTCGATATCGACGCCGCCGAGTTGTAGTTCCGCTTGCAGGTCATGGCGCGAAACGGGAAGCTAGGCCATCAGTCACCTGACGGAGAGACCCCGCCTTGGATTGGCACACTCTGCTTACCCGCGAACGCCTCGGAAAGCCTCTGCACAGCCCTGAAGAACTCGGCCGCAGCCCTTTTCACAAAGACCACGACCGCATCATTTTCTCGGGGGCTTTCCGCCGCCTCGGGCGCAAGACCCAGGTCCATCCGGTGTCCAGCAATGATCACATTCATACGCGCCTGACCCACTCGCTGGAAGTCAGTTGCGTGGGTCGTTCACTGGGCATGCGGGTCGGCGAAACCATCCGCAATGCCCTGCCCGACTGGTGCGAACCCAGCGACCTGGGGATGGTGGTGCAATCGGCTTGCCTGGCACACGACATCGGCAACCCGCCTTTCGGCCATTCCGGTGAAGACGCGATCCGGCACTGGTTCCAGCAAGCCGCCGGCCGTGGCTGGCTGGATGCAATGAGTGAAGCCGAGCGCAATGACTTCCTGAATTTCGAAGGCAATGCCCAGGGCTTTCGGGTACTCACTCAACTGGAGTATCACCAGTTCGACGGCGGCACCCGACTGACCTATGCAACGCTGGGCACGTACCTGAAGTATCCATGGACGGCCAGGCACGCCGACTCGCTGGGCTACAAGAAACACAAGTTCGGCTGTTATCAGAGCGAGCTGCCGCTACTCGAGCAGATCGCCCATAAACTCGGCCTGCCACAACTGGAGGAGCAACGTTGGGCGCGACATCCTCTGGTGTACCTGATGGAGGCTGCCGACGACATCTGCTATGCACTGATCGACCTGGAAGACGGCCTGGAAATGGAGTTGCTGGAATACGCCGAAGTCGAATCCCTGCTGCTGGGCCTGGTGGGCGATGACTTGCCGGAGACCTATCGCCAGCTCGGCCCCGGCGATTCGCGCCGACGCAAACTGGCGATACTGCGCGGTAAAGCCATCGAGCACTTGACCAATGCCGCGGCCCGGGCGTTTGTCGAGCAACAGGATGCGCTGTTGGCCGGTACGCTTTGCGGCGACCTGGTGGAACACATGCACGGTCCCGCCAAGCGTTGCGTGCTGAATGCCAAGGACATGGCCCGCAAGAAAATCTTCCAGGACAAACGCAAGACTCTGCACGAGATCGGTGCCTACACCACACTGGAAATCCTGCTCAACGCCTTTTGCGGCGCAGCGCTGGAGCAACACAACGGACGTACGCCGTCGTTCAAGAGCCGTCGTATCCTTGATCTTCTGGGCAACAATGCACCCGACCCTCACGGCCCATTGCACACTTCGTTTTTGCGCATGATTGATTTCATCGCCGGCATGACCGACAGCTATGCCAGTGACATGGCCTTGGAAATGACCGGACGCGCCAGCCACTGAGGTGTATCGATTGATCAGCCATTACGGCATTCGTAATGGCTGATCCCCCCTTCAAACTCCAACAGCACTCAAGTTTCGTCGAATCGCCCTACAGCACCTGTCGAGCAAACTGATCGCTTGTCCGGCACTCTCGCGAAACAATCGCCCTCCCTTCTGTTCGACAGATGAAGTGCGCCCATGGCCGAAGACGATCTACGCATCCTCGTGGTGGAAGACCATCCCTTCCAACTAATAGCCACTCAGTACTTGCTGGAAAGTTATGGTTTCACCCGGCTGACTACCTCCGATAGCGCCAAAAGCGCCATGCAGCAAATGCTCGGAGCCGACCAACCGTTCGACATTCTTTTATGCGATCAATGCCTGCCCGATCTGACGGGACTCGATCTGGTCCGGTTCGCCAGCCAGCGAGGGCTGATCAGACAGGCGATCATTCTGAGTAGCCTGACAACGTCTGAATTGGATGAGCTTGTAAAAACGGCCACTGATTACGGGCTGCCATTATTGGGATACTTGATAAAACCGCTGAAACAATCTGAATTTAGAGACTTGTTGACCTCAGCACCACTATAGAAAAAAGAAACATATAAAAGCCGGAAGACATACAGCGTAAAACTTACAGACAACTTCCTTCCAAAGTGCACCAAAGCGCTGGACTTCCTTAGCCTTCCTAATAAGAAACCTAGTTGATACGTAGTCCCATTCCTTTTAATCTGTAGGATTTCTCCTATATTGCTGCTACAGCTCGGTCAGTTCATGCGGCCCTTCAAGTATCTGAGCTAAGGTGCGCGCTTTATTTGAGCTCGCATGGGACTTGATTATGAACTCCGTTTTTATTGTCGACGATCACCCGGTTATCCGCCTTGCCGTTCGAATGCTGCTGGAGCATGAAGGTTACAAAGTCGTCGGCGAAACTGACAATGGGGTCGACGCCATGCAGATGGTTCGCGAATGCATGCCGGATCTGGTCATTCTCGACATCAGCATTCCAAAACTGGATGGCCTGGAAGTGCTATCCCGATTCAACGCAATGAATACACCTATTAAAACACTGGTACTGACAGCACAATGCCCGACACTTTTCGGCATTCGTTGCATGCAATCCGGTGCCTCGGGCTATGTCTGCAAACAAGAGGACATCAGTGAACTGGTCAGCGCCATAAAAGCGGTATTTGCAGGTTACAACTATTTTCCGAGTGAGGCCTTGAACCCCGTTCGCGGAGATGAAACACGCTGCATCGAACTGGAACTGTTCAAATCCGTAAACGACCGGGAACTGATGGTCTTACAACTTTTTGCCCAAGGTCGCACAAACAAGGAAATCGCCAAGGGGATGTTTCTGAGCAACAAGACCGTGAGCACCTACAAAAAGCGCCTCATGCAGAAGCTCAAAGCCAAATCCCTGGTTGAACTAATCGAGATGGCTAAACGAAACGCGCTAGTGTGAGATCCTCGATGCCCAGCCGTTTGAAGGTTTATCTGATACAGGTGACTGCAGGTCTATGCGTGAGCACCTCGTTGTTTGGGGCACCGAACAGTGAACACTACACGCTGCTCAGCCGTTCGAAGGCCGGAGCAATGGAGGTTCGACTGGATGAATCCCAACGGCAATGGATAAAGCAAAAACAAGAACTGACGCTCGGGACGTCGGCCCCGGACTACCCCCCTTTCGACCTGACCACCAGTGGGCAGGACTATGAAGGGTTTACTGCCGATTACGCGGGTCTTCTGGAAAAAATAACCGGTTTGCCCGTCAAGGTTCAGCGTTTCGATTCCCGAGGGGCCGCGATCGCTGCACTGGAAAGCGGCGAAGTCGATCTGCTAGGCACCGCGAATGGATTCGAAGCTGGCAATGCCGACATTGCACTGTCGATACCCTATGCCGTCGACCAGCCCGTATTGGTGACCCGCGAAGGGGAAACCCGATCCCTCACCGATGGCCTGGCCGGATTGCGCCTGAGCATGGTGTATCACTACTTGCCGCTGACGGAAGTCAGGGCGTTGTACCCGAAGGCGATCATCACGTCCTATCCCTCCTACCAGAATGCAATCAACGCCGTTGCTTTCGATCAGGCGGACGTGTTTCTCGGTGACACCATTTCAACTCACTACATGATCAACAAGGGATACTTGAACAATATCCGGATGGCCAACTTCGGCAAACATGAAGCCTATGGTTTCAGCTTCGCCGTTAACAGGAACAACCCCGAGCTGCTTGGCATCATCAACGCGACGATCACGGCCATCCCCTCCAGTGAACGAGAAAACATCGCCAAACGCTGGAGCGCCGGCAGCGACATTCTGCTGACCGATCAAAAGTTGCAACTCACTGAACGGGAAGAACGCTGGCTGGCACGCCACCCGATAGTGCGCGTCGTCGTCAACGAAGCCTTTGCGCCACTGACGTTTTTCGATAGCAACGGCAACTTTCGCGGGGTCACCGCAGATTTGCTTGAGCTGATCAGACTGCGCACCGGCTTGCGCTTTGACATCCGGCACAGTCGGAGCGATGACGAGATGATCAAACAGATCAAGGACAACAAGGCCGATGTGATCGCCGCGTTGCTTCCCAGCGCGCAACGTCAAACCCAACTGAACTTTACCCGACCCTTTCTGGAAAATTCCTACGTCCTGCTGACCCGCAAAGCCGCCGACAGCCCGACCAACCTCGTGCAGTTGCAGGACAAGCGCCTGGCCATTGCCCGCGGCAATCCACTCATGGACTACCTGCGCAGAGAATTTCCCCGGATCAAGTTGATCGAAGCCCCGGACACCTTCAGCGCCGTAGAGTTACTCGCCGGAGGCCAGGCCGAGGGCGCGGTGAACTCACTGATCATTGCCAATTACTTCATTTCGTCGCGACTGTTCGAGCACACACTGCAAATCAGCACCACCATCGGCACCGAGCAGGCAGCGTTTTCCCTTGCCACTGCTCAGGGCGCCAAAGAGCTGAACGCGATTCTCGACAAGGCGTTACTAAGCATCTCGCCGGAAGAGCTGGGCATCATCAACAGCCGTTGGCGCGGCTATTCGGCGTCTTCGCAAAACACCTGGCGCAACTATCAACGACTGTTCTATCAGATCGTCATCGGTGCCGGCTTGCTGTTGCTGATTTCCATTGCGTGGAACGACTACATGCGACGCCAGATCAAGCAACGCAAGGCTGCCGAGCGTGCGTTGAACGATCAGTTCGAGTTCATGCGATCGCTGGTCAATGGCACGCCCCATCCGATCTATGTACGTGATCGCCAGGGGCTACTGCAAAGTTGCAACGACAGTTACCTGCAAGCGTTCAGTGCCAGGCGTGAAGATGTCATCGGCAAAAGTGTCATGCAGGGCTCGATGAGCAATGTATTCGAAGCCCGGGAGTACCAGGCTGACTACCAACGCGTGGTGGCCGAGGGCAGGCCTTTGATCGTCGATCGCGAACTGCACATTGGCGGCCGGCGGCTGACGATCTATCACTGGATTCTTCCCTATCGGGATTCCAGCGCAAAAGTGCAAGGCATTATCGGTGGCTGGATCGATATCAGCGAACGGCGGCAACTGCTCGATGATCTGCGTTGCGCGAAAGAACGTGCCGATAACGCAAACCGGGCCAAAAGCACGTTTCTAGCCACGATGAGCCATGAGATCCGCACGCCGATGAATGCAATCATCGGCATGCTTGAACTGACACTCAAGCGTCTTGATCATCAGCACCCGGAGCGTGCGGCCATTGATGTCGCGTACAACTCGGCGAAAGGGTTGCTGGAGCTGATTGGCGACATTCTAGACATTGCCAGAATCGAATCAGGACGCTTGAGCCTGAGCCCGGAGCGCGTTATTGCGGGTGAACTCGTAGCCTCGGTCGTGCGGATTTTCGATGGCCTGGCCCGACAGAAGGAGCTCGAGCTGGTACTGGAGTTCTCACCGGCCAACCCGACCTTCGATGTGTTGCTGGACCCTTTGCGCTTCAAGCAAGTGCTGTCCAACCTGATCAGCAATGCCATCAAGTTTACCGAGCAAGGTCAGGTCCGGGTCATTGTCGATCTGCAGCCGGCAACGCAATCCGGGCGCGTGCAGATGCAGGTGCAGGTTCACGACAGTGGTATCGGGATCAGCGAACAGGATCAACAGCACCTGTTCGAACCCTTCGCCCAGGCCGACAACGCCATGCAATCGGCCAGGGGGGGCGCAGGGCTGGGGCTGGTGATCAGCCGCAACCTCTGCGAGATGATGGGCGGCAGTCTGCAATTGCGCAGCGAGCCGGGCGTCGGCACTCAAGTGGAGGTGTTGCTGCTGCTGGAAACGTTGCCGCTGCAACAGTCAGCCCAGGTGGCCGAAACGCAAATCATCGTCGCCACAACCCCGTTGAGTGTGCTGGTAGTCGACGATCACCCGGCCAATCGCTTGCTCACGTGCCAGCAACTGGAGTTTCTTGGACATCGATTTACCGTCGCGGCCGATGGCCAGGAGGGACTGGATGCATGGAAAGACCAGCCGTTTGATCTGGTGATCGCCGATTGCAACATGCCGGTCATGAACGGTTACGAGCTGGCCCGCGCCATTCGCCAGCATGAACGACAAAACCATCGTCCTCCTTGCACCGTTCTCGGCTTTACTGCCAACGCGCAACCGGAAGAAGTACAGCGCTGCAAACAGGCGGGAATGGACGACTGCCTGTTCAAACCCCTCAGCCTCGGTGCCTTGAGTCAATGGGTGGAAGGCATTGGGCCCACCCAGACAACCCCGGCGTTCAACCTGCACGGGTTGAAACTGATGACCGGAGGCAACCCGATGTTGAACCGGCGATTGCTCAACGAGTTAGTGAATAGCAACCGCCAGGATCTGCAAACACTGTTGGCACTATCCAGCTCAGGGGATACGCAGGCGCTGCAGGACATTGCCCACAAAATCAAAGGCGCAGCCCGGATAGTGCAGGCATCCCGCTTGATCGACCGCTGCGAGGCACTCGAAGCAGCCTGCCATGAGGATTTCGATCGCGAAAATGTGGCTGCATGCTGCAAATCCATGGAGTGCGCCATGCTTGAACTGGAGGACGCGTTACTACGTCAGATCGAGCATTACGACGAAGGCAAAGTGACAGAGCCTTGACGATGCCTGGCCCCTCGGCAGTGCGTTGACCATCATGGAGAAAACCGGCGTCAGGCCTGCTGCTCAAGGCAGGCCCGGGGTCTTGATCAGCAGTCGGTCAGCCGCAGGAAAATCGCCGCCAGATGTTCGATTCCTGCCTGGTCCTGTGCAGTGAAACGCGCCAGTTTCGGACTGTCGAGATCGAGCACGCCGATCAATCGGCCGTCCTTGACCAGCGGCACCACCAGTTCGCTGTTCGAGGCGCTGTCGCAGGCAATGTGACCGGGAAACGCGTGCACATCTTCGACCAACTGAGTCTGCAAGGTGGCTGCCGCTGTCCCGCATACGCCGCGACCGAATGGAATCCGCACGCAAGCAATCTGCCCCTGAAACGGCCCCAGCACCAGTTCTTCATGGCGGTTGAGGTAGAAGCCGGCCCAGTTCAAGTCATCGAGCTGATTGAACAGAAACGCCGAGAACTGCGCGGCATTGGCGATGAAATCCCGCTCGTCCGCCAGCAAGGACTCCAGTTGCGCGTGCAGCATGCCGTAGCCCTCGAGGCCCTGGCCGCTCTTTTGTAAATCGATCATGCCTTGTGCTCCAACAGTTTCAGCCCGACCCAATAACGGGCAAATTGATAAGCGCAACGTCCATTGCGATTGCCCCGGCCGGTGGCCCAGCGTACCGCCAGAATGTCCAGTTCCTCGGTGCGCTGCCACGCCAGTCCGGCCTTGCCGGCCAACTGGCCGATCCAGTGTTCGACGACGTCGAGGAAGTGTTCCTGGGTAAACGGATAGAACGACAGCCACAGGCCGAAGCGGTCCGACAGCGCGATCTTGTCTTCCACCGCCTCGCTTGGATGCAATTCGCCGTCGACCCGTTTCCAGTTTTCGTTGTCGCTTTCCTTTTCCGGCACCAAGTGGCGACGGTTGGACGTGGCGTACAGCAAAACGTTGTCCGGCGCCTGTTCCAGCGAGCCATCGAGGACGCTTTTGAGCACTCGGTAATCACCCTCGCCCGACTCGAAGGAAAGGTCATCGCAAAACAGCACGAAACGCTGGGGCAGTTTGCCGATCTGTTCGACCACTCGCGGCAGGTCTGCCAGGTGATCACGTTCAATCTCGATCAAGCGCAAACCGGCTTGGGCGTGCTCGGCCAACAAGGCGCGCACCAGTGACGACTTGCCCGTGCCGCGCGAGCCCCAGAGCAAGGCGTGGTTGGCCGGCATGCCATCGAGAAACTGTCGGGTATTGCGCCCAAGCTGCTCGACTTGCCGGTCGACGCCGATCAGGTCCGACAGGCGCATGTCGAGGCAGACCTCCAGCGGCATCAGATAACCGCCGCGCGACTCACGCTGCCAGCGCGCGGCCAGGCATTGCGTCCAGTCGATGGCTGGCCGGGGGGCCGGCAGCAACGGCTCGATACGGGCCAGAACGGCATCGGCGCGTTCAAGAAAAGCATTCAATCGGGAATCCACGACTTCTCCTCGGGCACGTTCACGGTAATGATGGTGATACAGCGACGAAACACAGCGTCACACAAGCGGCGGCCCCCGCAGTACTGGCCTCGCGAGAACATCAACAGGCAGGCATGATCGACTATGCTTGAGCAGCGAAAGGAAACGGAAGTGGTTCACCCCTCCATGGACATCAAATTCACCAACCGGCTGTCATTCAAGCAAGCCCGGCTTACCGTGCTGGTCGGTTTCATTCTGGGCACGCTGCTCAGCCTGCTGCAAATAGGCATCGATTATGCCAGTGAAGACGCCTCCATCAATCGTGAAATCCTTTCATTACTGGAAATCAGCCACAACCCGGCCTCGCGAATTGCCTACAACATCGACGCCGAACTCGCCAAGGAACTGACTCTGGGCCTGCTGCGCTCGCCAGCGATCACTGGTGTGAAACTGACCGACAACAACGGCACCGTGCTGGCCAGCGTCAAGCGACCCGGTGTGGAAAACGGATACCGGATGCTCAGTGACTTCCTGTTCGGTGCCAACCGACAGTTCGAAGACCGGCTTTACCTGGATCATTTACCCAACGAATCCCTGGGTACGCTGCGACTGAACGTCGATACTTACGCTTTCGGCGACCGGTTCCTGCGCCGGGCCGAAGTGACCCTGCTCAATGGTTTCGCCCGCAGCCTGCTGCTGTCCGGCATCCTGCTGGCGCTGTTCTATGTGATGCTGACCAAACCCCTGGTGCGGGTCATCCGTGAACTCAGCGGTCGCGACCCGAGCAGCACCGAGCCGACCTCACTGGAGTGTCCCGCCGGGCACGCCGACGATGAGATCGGCGTGTTGGTCAAGGTTGCCAACCAGCAATTCAAAAACATCGCCACCGAAATCCAGCAGCGGCGCAATGCGGAAAACCGCCTGACCGAGTATCTCGGCCAACTGGAAAATATCGTCTCGGCCCGCACTGCCGAACTCAACGCGATCAATGCCCGGCTGAGCCAATCCAACGAGGAACTGGAAGTCGCTCGCAGCACAGCACTGGACATGGCCGACGCCCGCTCGGTGTTCCTGGCCAACATGAGCCATGAAATCCGCACGCCCCTCAATGGCTTGCTCGGGATGATCGCGCTGTCCCTCGACGGGCCGCTGACTGCCGAACAACAGCAACAGCTGTCCATCGCCCATGACTCGGGCAAAGTGCTGGTGGAATTGCTCAACGATATTCTCGACTTGTCGAAGTTCGATGCCGGTCAACTCGAACTCGAACACATCCCCTTCGACCTCGGTTCGCTGATCGAAGACACTGCCAACCTGTTATCGCAGAACGCCGCCCCCAGCGTCGAACTGACCTGCCTGATCGATCCGAATTTCCCGACACTCGTGCTCGGCGATCCGACCCGGGTGCGGCAGATCGTCAGTAATCTGCTGTCCAACGCCCTCAAGTTCACCCGTTTCGGGCGTGTCGACGTGCGCCTGTCGACATTCGGGGACGGCGTCAGAATCGAAGTGTGTGACACCGGCATCGGAATCCCTCTGGATGCCCAAGTGAAAATTTTCCAGCCTTTCACTCAGGCCGGCGCCGGTATTACCCGCCAATTTGGCGGCACCGGGCTGGGCCTGGCGCTGACCTACAACCTTTGCGAAGCCATGCAAGGGCGCCTGACGATCGACTCCGAGCCGGGTTTTGGCAGCCAGTTCTGCGCGGACTTGCCATTACCCAGCCATACCCGTGCAATGCCTGCTGTTTCGCTCAAGGGCAAAGTCATCGCCATCACGGCCGCCAGCAGCGGGCTGGGCGAACTGCTGAACGGCCTGTTGCCTGGCTGGGGACTGGACTACGAACGGCGCTCCATGGATGACCCACTGTTTGGCCTGGCGGCCGACGTGCTCATCACCGACTGCCCCGAGTGCCTGTTCAATTTGCGCCCCACCCTCAGCGCGCCGATCCTGCTGGTTACCGCTTATGGCAATTTCATGCCCAGCGAAGAGGTCAATGCCCTCGCCCCCTTGCAACAGCAGGCCCGCCCCCTGGCACGCAATACGCTGCATCAGTTGCTGCGGCGAATCCTGCAACCGCAAACCCACCCGATCAACAATGCCCCACTCGACGCGCAAAGCCCGCCGCGCCGCGGGCGCGTGCTGCTGGTGGAAGATAATCCGGTCAACCAACTGGTGGCCAAGGGCATGCTCGGTAAACTCGGCTGCGAGGTGACCACCGCGGCCCATGGTGCCGAAGCCCTGGATCAACTCGAACAACGGGAATTCGATCTGGTGCTGATGGACTGCAACATGCCCGTGATGGACGGCTATGAGGCCAGCCGGCAAATCCGCCGCAGCGGACGCTGGCCCCAACTGCCCATCGTCGCCCTGACGGCCAACGCCATGTCGGAAGAGCGCGAACGCTGTCGTGCCGCGGGCATGAGTGACTACCTGGCCAAACCCTTCCGGCGGGAAGAACTGGCTGCCCTGCTGGACTTGTGGATCTGCGCTACGTCAGCGCCTTGATCTGTCCCAACAAGTGATCGAGACCATCGCGCAAATCGTTGAGACGGTTCAGATCGACCCCGCTGTCGCACAACAGGCGGGCCTTGAGTGGCCCTACCTGATCGCGCAGGGCCGTGCCGGCTGGCGACAGGCTCAGATGCACTTCACGCTCATCGCGCGCCGAACGCTGACGCTGCACCAGTTGCAGTTGTTCGAGGCGCTTGAGCAACGGTGTCAGCGTGCCGGAATCCAGGGCCAGACGCTCGCCCAGCGCCTTGACGGTCGGCTGCTCCGGGGGCGCTTGCTGCCACTCCCACAGCACCAGCATCGCCAGGTACTGAGGGTAAGTCAGGCCCAACTGATCGAGCATTGGCTTGTAGGCGCGAATGACCGCCCGGGAAGCGGCGTACAGCTTGAAACACAGCTGGCTGTCGAGCTTCAGGGAATCGACTGACAAGGTATTCATTTGAGCAGGGCTTCGATCTCGCGGGTCAGGTCCTGCGGCTTGGTCGCCGGGGCGAAGCGCTTGACCAGTTGCCCGTCCTTGCCGATCAGGAACTTGGTGAAGTTCCACTTGATGCCTTGGGAACCCAGCACACCCGGTGCGCGCTTTTTCAATTGCACGAACAGCGGATGGGCGTCGGCACCGTTTACGTCGATCTTTTTGAACAACGGGAAGCTGACACCGAAGTTCAGTTCGCAGAATTCGGAGATCGCCCCTTCATTGCCCGGCTCTTGTTTACCGAACTGGTTGCAGGGAAAACCGAGCACCACCAGGCCCTGGTCCTTGTAGGTCTGCCACAGTTCTTCCAGGCCTTTGTACTGCGGAGTGAAACCGCATTTGCTGGCCGTGTTGACCACCAGCACGGCCTTGCCGGCGAAATCCGCCAGGGTCTTTTGCTCACCCTTGATGGTGGTGCAAGGGATGCTCAGCAGGTTGTCGCTCATGTTTGAGGGTCCGAGTGGATGGGAGATATAACAAAATAGCGAGCAATTGAATTGAGTGCAATTTAATTAATCAAAACGCTGACCAACTGTAGGAGCTGCCGAAGGCTGCTCCTACAGGGCTTGCATTACGCGCGGGGCACCAGGTCCAGGCACACCGAGTTGATGCAATAGCGCAGACCGGTCGGCGGCGGACCATCGGGGAATACATGCCCCAGGTGCGCGTCGCATTTGGCGCAGACCACTTCGGTGCGGATCATGCCGTGGCTGACATCACGGATTTCGGTCATGGCGCTGTCGCCGATCGGCGCGTAGAAACTTGGCCAGCCGCAGCCGGAGTCGAACTTGGTCCGGGAGTCGAACAACGGCTCGTTACAGCAGATGCAGTGGTAGATACCGTCGGTCTTGGTGGCGTTGTATTTGCCGGAAAACGGACGTTCGGTGCCTTTGAGGCGGCACACGTTGTACTGCTCTGGGTCGAGCATCGCCTTCCATTCTTCCAGGGTTTTTTCCAACTTTTCCATCATCACACCTCAGCGGCTGAAAAAGCCCGATCTGTACCTTTTCCACGGATCGGGCGGCACGTATGATTGCGCCTCGTCAAACGCCAGTCTGGCAGCCAGTCCACGCGCATTCAAACGGAAATATGGGTGCTGCATCTCAAGGCGTCAGGCCTGTGTGAATACGCAGGATTCCCAGCACGGTTGTCCAAACGCCGTCTGGATCGTTCATTTTCGGGAACACATCGCCATGCAGGTCAGCAAATCGAACAAGCTCGCCAACGTCTGCTACGACATTCGCGGCCCGGTGCTCAAGCACGCCAAGCGCCTGGAAGAGGAAGGCCATCGCATCCTCAAGCTGAACATCGGCAACCCGGCGCCCTTTGGTTTCGAAGCACCGGATGAAATCCTCCAGGACGTGATCCGCAACCTGCCGACCGCCCAGGGCTATAGCGACTCCAAGGGCCTGTTCAGTGCGCGCAAGGCCGTAATGCAGTACTACCAGCAAAAGCAGGTGGAAGGCGTCGGCATTGAAGACATTTACCTGGGCAACGGCGTTTCCGAACTGATCGTGATGTCGATGCAGGCCCTGCTCAACAATGGCGACGAAGTGCTGGTACCGGCGCCGGACTATCCGTTGTGGACCGCAGCCGTGAGCCTGTCCGGCGGCAATCCGGTGCATTACCTGTGCGACGAGCAAGCCAACTGGTGGCCGGACCTGGCCGACATCAAGGCCAAGATCACCCCGAACACCAAGGCCCTGGTGATCATCAACCCGAACAACCCGACCGGCGCGGTGTATTCGAAGGAAGTGCTGCTGGGCATGCTGGAACTGGCCCGCCAGCACAATCTGGTGGTGTTCTCCGACGAGATCTACGACAAGATTCTCTACGACGATGCCGTGCACATCTGCACCGCCTCCCTGGCGCCGGACCTGCTCTGCCTGACCTTCAACGGTCTGTCCAAGTCCTATCGCGTGGCCGGTTTCCGTTCCGGCTGGATCGCCATTTCCGGCCCGAAACACCACGCCCAGAGCTACATCGAAGGCATCGACATGCTGGCGAACATGCGTCTGTGCGCCAACGTGCCGAGCCAGCATGCGATCCAGACCGCCCTGGGTGGCTATCAGAGCATCAATGACCTGGTGTTGCCGCAGGGCCGCCTGCTGGAACAACGCAACCGCACCTGGGAGTTGCTCAACGACATTCCGGGCGTGAGCTGCGTCAAGCCGATGGGCGCGCTATATGCGTTCCCGCGGATCGACCCCAAGGTCTGCCCGATCCATAACGACGAAAAATTCGTCCTGGACCTGCTGCTCTCCGAGAAGCTGCTAGTGGTACAAGGCACCGCCTTCAACTGGCCATGGCCAGACCACTTCCGCGTCGTGACCCTGCCGCGTGTCGATGACCTGGAGATGGCCATCGGACGCATCGGCGGCTTCCTCAAGTCCTACCGCCAGTAAACGATCTGTCACCGTGCGACGCCCCCGAACGTCGCACGGTGATTCATCCGGCAACATTTGTTTGCATTGCGCCACTGGCAGTCGCTTTGTCACTGCCGGACAGCGCCTTGCCTGCTCGCGCCTAACAAAGGCTGGGCCTTCGACACGAATTGACTGACAAACACTTCCCGCATACTTGTCGGAAATGCCCTGCAAGCAGCTAGACTGTTGCCGTAGGACACAGTTTGAAATAGTCACCCGGTTGAATACCCCAGTGCAGCACCTTATATACCCCGCAGTACGCTACATCTTTAGCATGAGGAGATTTCTACAACCATGATGCGCATCCTGCTGTTCTTGGCCACTAACCTGGCGGTCGTGCTGATTGCCAGCATCACCCTGAGCCTTTTCGGCTTCAACGGGTTCATGGCGGCCAATGGGGTTGATCTCAACCTCAATCAGCTGCTGATTTTCTGTGCGGTCTTTGGTTTCGCAGGTTCCTTGTTCTCGCTGTTCATCTCCAAGTGGATGGCGAAAATGAGTACCAGCACCCAGATCATCACCCAGCCGCGCACCCGTCACGAGCAATGGCTGCTGCAAACCGTAGAGCAACTGTCCCGTGAAGCCGGGATCAAGATGCCCGAAGTCGGTATCTTCCCGGCCTACGAGGCGAACGCCTTCGCTACCGGCTGGAACAAGAACGACGCATTGGTCGCGGTCAGCCAGGGTTTGCTCGAGCGCTTCTCGCCGGATGAAGTGAAAGCTGTCCTGGCCCACGAAATCGGTCACGTGGCCAATGGCGACATGGTTACCCTGGCGTTGATCCAAGGCGTGGTGAACACCTTCGTGATGTTCTTCGCACGGATCATCGGCAATTTCGTCGACAAGGTGATCTTCAAGAACGAAGAAGGCCAGGGCATTGCCTACTACGTGGCGACCATCTTCGCCGAACTGGTTCTGGGCATCCTGGCCAGCGCCATCGTCATGTGGTTCTCGCGCAAGCGCGAATTCCGTGCCGATGAAGCCGGTGCGAACCTGGCCGGCACCGCCGCGATGATTGGCGCCCTGCAACGCCTGCGGGCGGAACAGGGGCTACCGGTGCACATGCCCGACACCCTGAACGCCTTTGGCATCAACGGTGGCATCAAGCAAGGGTTCGCTCGCATGTTCATGAGCCACCCGCCGCTGGAAGAGCGTATCGACGCACTGGCTCGTCGCCGGGGCTAAGAGGCTCCACAGCAAACAAAAAAGGCCCGCAGCGATGCGGGCCTTTTTTTGTCGGCTAATTATTGGTATGTGTGAGGGCCTCATCGCGAGCAGGCTCACTCCTACAGGTGATTTGTGAACGATGCAGACCCCTTGCAGGAGCGAGCCTGCTCGCGATGAGGCCAGAACTGTCGCTACAAATTACCGCGTGGAAACCCGATACACCCGCTCCTCAAGCCGCGTAACACCCGCCTCCAGGAATTTCCCGCCTTCACTCAACACATCCTGATCCTCGAGGATCTTCAGCGTCCACGAGTCCCCGAACAACCGCCGCACCTCATCATCGAGCACAGCAAACGGCGGGCCGGGCATTTGCGCCTGGTCATAGTCCAGGGTAATCACCAGGCCAAGGGACTCCTTCGGCAGTATCCGCTTCAAATGGGCGGCGTAGCGCTCGCGCATTTCCGCCGGCAACGCGATCAACGCCGCGCGATCATAAAGCGCGGAGCAATCGGCAACATCGCCTGCCGTCAGCTCGAAGAAATCGCCGCACCACAGCTCAATGGAACCTGCCCGATAAACCTTGAACGGCCCCTGCTCGCTGACGGCCGGATCAAAGCCATGTTCGCTGAAAAACTCCTCGACGGCTTTTTCCGACAGTTCGACTCCCAAGACCTCATGGCCTTGATGGGCGAGCCATAGCAAATCCAGGCTTTTTCCACATAACGGCACCAACACGCGTGCGCCTTCTTCAAGGCTTAACGCTGGCCAGAACCGCTTCAGATGAGGGTTCACCTGCGGCAGGTGAAAGCCGATCTGGTTCGCCGCCCACTTTTTGTGCCAAAACTCCGGCTGCATAAATAACCCCGAAAATTCGATCAAAACACCCTAAAACTTATATTAGATTTAGATTAATGATCTGACTGAAGATGTTGCATCTTAACTCTCAGGAGCTCATTCATGTTCCCCAGCCTGTACATATCCCACGGCTCCCCCATGCTCGCCCTGGAACCCGGCGCCAGCGGGCCGGCACTCGCCCGCCTGGCCGCCGAGATACCGAAGCCAAAAGCCATCGTGATTGTTTCCGCACACTGGGAAAGCAATGAGCTGCTGGTCAGCGGCAATCCACAACCGGAAACCTGGCATGACTTCGGTGGCTTTCCCAAAGCTCTGTTCGAAGTGCAGTACCCAGCCCCAGGTGACCCACGACTCGCCGCAGAGGTTGCCGAATTATTGAAAACCGCTGGCTTTCCAGCACGCATCGACAGCAATCGGCCTTTCGACCATGGCGTCTGGGTACCTTTATCGCTGATGTACCCGCAGGCAGACATTCCGATTGTCCAGGTTTCGCTGCCCACCCGCGGCGGCCCCACCCTGCAGACCCGCGTTGGCCACGCGCTGGCCAGCCTGCGCGAGCACGGAGTCCTGCTGATCGGCTCAGGCAGTATCACCCACAACCTGCGGGAACTGGATTGGCATGCCGGCCCCGAGAGTGTTGAGCCCTGGGCCCTGGCATTTCGCGACTGGATGATCGAGAAGCTCGCAGCGAACGACGAAGCTGCGCTGCACGACTATCGCGCGCAAGCACCGAATGCTGTGCGTAACCATCCCAGCGACGAGCACTTGTTGCCGCTGTACTTTGCCCGTGCCGCCGGGGGGCAGTTCGGGATTGCCCACCAGGGGTTCACCATGGGCGCGCTGGGGATGGACATCTACCGCTTCGGCTGACAGACAGACCGCGTCGCGGGCTTGCTCGCGAAGGGCGGCGACACAAATCAGCAGGCAAAAAAAATCCCCGAACCAGTCGGGGATTTTTTATGTTCGATCAATCAACCCAAGAGCGGATCAATCTTCGCGATAACGACGCAGCTTCAACTGCTTGCCGGCAACGCGAGTGTCCTTCAGCTTGGTCAGCAACTTCTCAAGACCATCTTCCGGCAGCTCAACGAGGCTGAAGCTGTCACGCACCTGGATGCGACCGATCGCTTCACGTGCCAGACCACCTTCGTTGAGGATGGCGCCCAGCAGGTTCTTGGCAGCGATACCGTCACGCGCGCCCAGCGCGGTACGGCAACGTGCACGGCCTTCGCCCAGTGGCATCGGAGCACGACGCTCGCGGTCACTACGCTCAGGACGATCACCGGAACGCTCTGGACGATCGCCACGCGGTGCATTGTTCGGCACCAGTGGACGCTCTTTCTCGATTGCAGCCAGGGTCAGCGCTTGAGCGTTGGTTGCCTTGCGCAGCAGGGCTGCGGCCAGGGCACGCGGGCTGCAACCGATGTCGGCAGTCAGGCGATCGAGCAGATCACCGTGAGTCGATTCGGCATCGGCCACCAGCGGCGACAGGCTGTTGGTCAGCTTCTTGATGCGCGCATCCAGAACAGCTTGAGCGTCTGGCAAGCGAACTTCAGCAACCTTTTGACCGGTTACACGCTCGATCACTTGCAGCATGCGGCGCTCACGCGGAGTCACCAGCAGCAGTGCACGACCTTCGCGACCGGCACGGCCGGTACGGCCGATACGGTGAACGTAGGACTCCGGGTCGTACGGCATGTCAACGTTGAACACGTGAGTGATGCGCGGAACGTCCAGGCCACGAGCAGCAACGTCGGTCGCCACAACGATGTCCAGACGGCCATCCTTGAGGGAGTCGATCACGCGCTCACGCTGGTTCTGGGCGATGTCACCGTTCAGCGCAGCGGCTTTGTAGCCTTTGGCTTCCAGGGCACTGGCCAGATCCAGGGTCGCTTGCTTGGTGCGCACGAACATGATCAGGGCGTCGAAATCTTCCACTTCCAGCAAGCTGAGAACGGCGGATGTCTTCTGGTCAGCGTGAACCAACAGGTGAGCCTGTTCGATCGCGGTAACGGTCTGGGTCTTGGTCTGGATCTTCACGTGTTGCGGATCGCGCAGGTGGCGTTCGGCAATGGCACGGATCGACTGCGGCAAGGTAGCCGAGAACAATACGGTCTGACGGGTTGCAGGCAGAGCCTTGAAGATAACTTCCAGGTCGTCCATGAAACCCAGCTTGAGCATTTCGTCGGCTTCGTCGAGAACCAGATGGTTCACGGTCGCCAGTACTTTTTCGTCGCGACGCAGGTGGTCGCACAGACGCCCCGGAGTAGCGACAACGATCTGTGCGCCATTACGGATTGCTTTCAGTTGTGGGCCCATCGGCGCGCCGCCGTAGACAGCCACAACAGTTACGCCCGGCATTTGCTTGGCGTAGGTTTCGAAAGCGGTTGCAACTTGTAGCGCCAACTCACGAGTTGGGGCCAGGATCAGGGCTTGCGGTTCGCGCTTTGCAGGATCGATGCGATGCAGGATCGGCAGGGCGAACGCAGCGGTTTTACCCGTACCGGTTTGCGCCTGACCAATCATGTCGTGACCGGCCATGATGATCGGGATCGATTGCTGCTGAATAGCCGATGGTTCTTCGTAGCCAGTCGCGGTGACGGCTGCAAGAATATTCGGATTAAGATTAAAAGCGGCGAAGCCGCCGGTTTCCTGGGTCATGGGTCTGCCTCTAAGTGCATCCGCAAAGACCCATGCTCCAAAGCTGCGCGTGCCGTGTTGAGACTCAAGAGTCGCCCTGGCAGCTTTGTCGGCGGGGATTTGCGAAAACGAATGAATGAAAAGAATCGTCAAGGGAGAGTCCGCAGTACGGACGTGCAGCCGAAGCTGACTTCGGGGAATTGCTCTACCTAAACGCGGCCCGGCTAAAGGCCGGCGCGCACTATACCGGAATTTGCCCAAAAAGGGAGCTTTTTTTATCGGAAATCCACCTGATACACCGTTGTGTCACAGGCTTTGCGAATAATCGGTCAGCCGTCTACTTTTCAAAGGCCCGGCCTTGCGGGTGATGGCGCTAAAACGGTTCACCCTTTGCCGTGCAGACCGCCGGTCCGGCACGCCTTTCCCACCCCGAGGATCACTCCATGAATCAGCCCAGCACCAGTCGAGTCAGCCGCGAACGGCATGGTCATGTGTTCATGATCGGTCTGGATCGGGTAGCCAAGCGCAATGCCTTCGATCTCGACCTGCTCAACGCATTGAGCCTGGCCTATGGCGAGTTCGAAGCCGACAGCGAGGCGCGCGTGGCGGTGGTGTTCGCTCATGGCGAGCACTTTACCGCCGGGCTCGACCTGGTCGATGCCAGCGTTACACTCGCCGAAGGCTGGCAGGTGCCCGCTGGCGGCTGTGATCCGTGGGGGGTGTTCGCTGGCCCCAGGGTCAGCAAACCGGTAATCGTCGCCGCCCAGGGCTATTGCCTGACCATCGGCATCGAGTTGATGCTGGCCGCCGATATCAACCTGTGCGCCAGCAACACCCGGTTCGCGCAGATGGAAGTGCAACGCGGGCTCTTCCCGTTCGGCGGCGCCACCCTGCGCCTGCATCAAGTCTCCGGTTGGGGCAATGCCATGCGCTGGTTGTTGACCGGTGATGAATTCGACGCCCGTGATGCCTTGCACCTGGGTCTGGTGCAGGAAGTCATGGCCAGTGAAGACTTGCTGCCCCGGGCGATTGAACTGGCCGAGCGGATCGCCCGGCAGGCGCCGCTCGGCGTTCAAGCGACGCTGATGTCTGCGCGACAGGCCCGGTATGAAGGGGAAACCGCTGCTGCACAAGCATTGCCTCTGCTAGTCAAGAAGTTGATGGCTAGCGAGGATGTCAAAGAAGGTGTGCGGTCGATGGTGGAGAAGCGGCCTGGAGTGTTCAAAGGTTGCTGAAAGTCTGTGTAGGAGCTGCCGAAGGCTGCGATCTTTGATATTGCTTTTGAAGATCAAAAGATCGCAGCCTTCGGCAGCTCCTACAAGGGGATCTGTGCTCCTCAGGTAGCCGGGCGAATGCACTTGATCAATGACTGCAACGAATACCCCAAGCGCGGCCCCAGCGCTTCGGCGCGGGCGATCAGGCCGTCCATGTCCAGTTCCTGATCCAGCTCCGACGGCACGATCAGAATCACGTTGCCCTCCTTCACCGGCAGCTCCCAGTAATGTCGGTGGTACAAACCACGCAACAACGCGGCGCCCAAGGGTTTGCCATCGTCGGTAGCCCACTGATTGATGACCAGCCAGCCACCCGAATTCAATCGCTTCTGGCAGTTTTCCAGAAAGCTCCAGGCCAGATGCCCGACACCCGGACCGACATCGGTATAAAGGTCGACGAAAATCAGGTCGGCCGACTCAGCCGTGTCGAGCAGTTCCAGGGCATCGCCAACGCGGATGTACAGGCGCGGATCGTCATCCAGCCCCAGGTACTCGATGGCCAGACGCGGTACGTCCGGGCGCAGTTCGATGGCTTCGACATCTTCCAGCGGCAGGAACTTGAGGCAGGCCTGAGTCAGAGTACCGGCGCCGAGACCGAGAAACAGCGCACTTTCCGGTTGCTCGTGGCACAACGCGCCGATCAGCATCGCCCGGGTGTAGTCGTACTCGAGCCAGCTCGGATCGGCCGTGAACACGCAGCTTTGCTCGATGGCATCACCGAACTCGAGAAAACGGTAATCGGCCACTTCCAGCACACGAATCACGCCGAACTCGTCCTGTACCTCGGCGAGCAGATGCTCGACGCGCTCCTCAGTCATTTCATCTCCTGATCGTCACCGGGGCCGGTAACGCAATAACACCGCGTATAGAGAGCGGCAAAGGCGAGATTGTCGGCGAAGCGACGGGAACAGGTCACGCACTAATTTGCTGATAACATGGAGGTCCGAGCGAAAACACTAGAGACCGTGATGAGCCAACCCTGGAGCCCTGACAGCTGGCGCGCCCTGCCGATCCAGCAACAACCCCAATACCCCGACGCCGCGCATTTGCAGCAGGTCGAACAGACTCTGGCCAGCTATCCACC
Source organism: Pseudomonas sp. GV085 (assembly GCF_003050925.1). Lineage (GTDB taxonomy): Bacteria > Pseudomonadota > Gammaproteobacteria > Pseudomonadales > Pseudomonadaceae > Aquipseudomonas. The sequence continues at coordinate 85,445 of NZ_QAOV01000019.1, forward strand.
ACTGGTGTTTGCCGGTGAAGCCCGGGAGTTGCGCCGTCAGTTTGCCGAGGTGACCCAAGGCCGCGCGTTTCTGTTGCAGGGTGGCGACTGCGCCGAAAGCTTCGCCGAATTCTCCGCGGCGAAAATCCGCGACACCTTCAAAGTGTTGTTGCAGATGGCGATCGTGATGACTTTTGCCGCCGGCTGCCCGGTGGTCAAGGTCGGGCGCATGGCCGGGCAGTTCGCCAAGCCCCGCTCGGCCAACGACGAAACCATCGATGGCGTGACCCTGCCAGCCTATCGTGGCGACATCGTCAACGGCATCGGTTTCGACGAAAAAAGCCGCGTGCCGGACCCGGAGCGCCTGTTGCAGTCCTATCACCAGTCCACTGCCACCTTGAACCTGTTGCGCGCGTTCGCCCAGGGCGGTTTTGCCGATCTGCATCAGGTGCACAAGTGGAACCTGGACTTCATTGCCAACTCGGCACTGGCAGAAAAGTACAGCCACCTGGCCGACCGCATCGATGAAACCCTGGCGTTCATGCGTGCCTGCGGCATGGACAGTTCGCCGCAATTGCGTGAAACCAGTTTCTTCACCGCCCACGAAGCGCTGCTGCTGAACTACGAAGAAGCTTTCGTACGTCGCGACAGCCTGACCAACGATTACTACGACTGCTCGGCCCACATGCTGTGGATCGGCGACCGTACGCGCCAGCTCGACGGCGCTCACGTCGAATTCCTGCGCGGGGTGAACAACCCGATCGGGGTCAAGGTTGGCCCGAGCATGAACCCCGACGACCTGATTCGCTTGATCGACGTGCTCAACCCGGACAACGACCCGGGTCGCCTGAACCTGATCGCGCGGATGGGCGCGAACAAGGTCGGCGATCACTTGCCGCAGCTGATCCGCGCCGTCGAGCGGGAAGGCAAGCAAGTGCTGTGGAGTTCCGACCCGATGCACGGCAATACGATCAAGGCCAGCAGCGGCTACAAGACTCGCGACTTCGCGCAGATCCTTGGCGAAGTGAAGCAGTTCTTCCAGGTACACGAAGCCGAAGGCAGCTATGCCGGTGGTATCCATATCGAAATGACCGGGCAGAACGTGACCGAATGCATCGGTGGTGCGCGGCCGATTACCGAAGACGGCTTGTCGGATCGCTACCACACCCATTGCGACCCGCGGATGAATGCCGATCAGTCGCTGGAGCTGGCGTTTTTGATTGCTGAAACGCTGAAGCAGGTTCGGCGCTAAATCCCGTCGCCTTCATCGCGAGCAAGCTCGCTCCCACATTGGACCGCGTTCCCCTGTGGGAGCGAGCCTGCTCGCGAAGGGGCCTGCTCAGTCACCATCAATCTGTGCCAATGCCACCCGCAACCTTGCCGCACTCGCTCGTGGGCAATTCAGCTGAACATGCGCCAACCCCAGCCAATCCGCCATCTGCCGCAGATTGACCGCCAACGCCAGCATCCCCTCGTCATCCAGCCCCGCTTCCTCCTCATGCACTGCATGCACCGCCAAACCTCCAGCCTCCCGCTCGGCGCGCAGATCGACTCGCGCGGCAATCCGTTCGTTGTGCAAAAAAGGCAGGACGTAGTAGCCATAAACGCGCTTGTCCTGTGGCGTGTAGATCTCCAGCCGATAACGGAAATCAAACAGCCGCTCGGTCCGGCTGCGCTCCCAGATCAGCGAATCGAACGGTGAAAGCAAGGCACTGGCCGCGACTTTGCGCGGCACTTTTGGCTCGGGCAGACAATAGGCCGGTTGCCGCCAGCCCTCAACTTCGCAGGTCAGCAACTCACCGGCCTCGACCAACTCAGCCAATCGTGGGCGACTGTCCGCAGGGTTCAAGCGGAAATAGTCGCGCAAGTCCTTCTCCGTACCGACACCCAGGGCCGTTACCGCATGCCGCAACAGGCCGCGCTGGGCTTCCTCTTCGCCCAGAATGGGTTGTGCAAGCACCGCCGTGGGAATCACCCGCTCCGGCAGATCGTAGAGCCTTTCGAATCCGCGCCGTCCGGCAACAGTCACTTCACCGGCGGCGAACAACCATTCCAGCGCATGCTTTTCCGCGCTCCAGCCCCACCAGGGACCGGCCCGTTCCTGACGGGTCGACAGGCTCCCGGCACCCAGCGCGCCCCGCTGCTCAACTGAAGCCAGCACCCGGCGAATGGTGTCTTGTTGTTCGCGACCAAAACGCGCCAGTTGCTCATAAATGTCTTCGCCACGGCTCGCACGCTGCATGCGCCAACGCATCAACGGGTACATGGAAAGAGGCAATAACGAGGCTTCATGGCCCCAGTACTCGAACAACGTACGGTGCCGGCCCTGACTCCAGGCAGCCTGGTCGAGTAAACCGGAAGAATAGTTACCGAGGCGGGAAAACAGCGGAAGGTAGTGCGAACGCACCAATGCATTGACTGAATCGATCTGCAAAATGCCCAGCCGTTCGATCAGGCGATTGAGCGCAGCAGCCTTGATCGCCGCTGGCGGCTGCCGCCCGTTGAACCCTTGGGCGGACAGCGCCAGACGCCGAGCCTGTTTGAGGGTAAAGGACAATGTTGCGGGCATGGGCGTCTCCTTGTCTGCTCGCAACCTACCTCACCGGTAAGGGGTTTGTGTAGCTTGGGACTCATCATTTATGCATCGGGTCATTCCAGAACGGTTTGATCGACTCGTTCTCCACATCCGCACGGCTCATGCCGATGTCCTTGAGTGCTTCGTCGCTCAAGCTCGCCAGCATTTCGCGCTCGCGATGCAGTTCGTACCAGCGGCTGACCTTGTGCAGCAGATCGGATATCACGTGAATCGAGTGTTTTTCTGCACCGTGGAATTCATGTTGACCTTTCATCTTGTTGCCCTCCGTTTGGATGGCTCCAGTCTCGCGCCGGGTCTAAGATCAATCCAACGAATGTTTCTGATGTCACATATCTCGGAGATTGATGGATGTCTGCCTACCCGAGTATCGATACCGAAGTGTTGCGCACCTTCGTCGCCATCGCCGACCAGGGCGGCTTTACCCGCGCCGGTGAAATGGTCAACCGTACCCAGTCAGCCGTCAGCATGCAGATGAAACGGCTGGAAGAAGATGTGCTGCAGCGCCAGTTGTTCCAGCGCGACGGGCGGCAGGTGCGGCTGACGGCCGAAGGCCAGGTGTTGCTGGGCTATGCGCGACGGATCCTCAAGCTGCACAGCGAAGTGTTCAACACCCTGCGCGAACCCGACATGGTCGGCACTGTGCGCATCGGCACGCCGGACGATTATGTGATGCGGTTCCTCCCGGGGATTCTGCGCCGATTTGCCCAGTCCTACCCGCTGATTCAGATCGAGGTGCACTGCGAATCATCCAAACAACTGCTGATGCGCCAGGACCTGGACCTGTCCATCGTGACCCGCGAACCGGGCAGCGAAATCGGCCAACTGTTGCGCAAGGAGCGTTTTGTCTGGGCCGAGGCGCAATGCTACAGCGCCCATGAACAGACGCCGTTGCCGCTGGCGATGTTCAACAGTGATTGCTTCTGCCGCCTGTGGGCCTGTAATGCACTCGATGCCATGGGTCGCGATTACCGGGTGGCGTACAACAGCGACAGCCTGTCGGCGATCATGGCGGTGGTCAGCGCCGGCCTGGCCGTCACCGCGCAACTTGAAAGCCTGATTACCACGGACATGCGCATCCTCGGTGAGGCCGAGGATCTGCCGCTGCTGCCCGAGGCCAGCATCATGCTCGTGCGCAACCTGCATAACCCGTCGCCGATCACCGAGTGTCTGGCCGAGCACATTGTCGAAGGTTTCAAACCTTGAAGGCGAGCATCGCCGAACAGAACACCAGGAACCCGCAAAACAGCCCGCGCAGCAGCCGCTCCGGCAATGCGTGGGCAACCTTCACGCCCCAACTGATGCTCATCAGCCCGCCGACCGCCAAGGGTAAGCCGATCACCCAACTGACCTGATGGTGCACGGCGTAAGTCACCAGCGTCACTCCGGTACTCGGCAAGGCCAGCGCCAACGACAACCCCTGCGCAACCACCTGGCTGGTGCCGAACAGGCTGGTCAGCACCGGCGTCGCCACCACCGCGCCCCCCACGCCGAACAACCCGCCCATCGTGCCGGATGCAGCGCCAAGCACGCCAAGCCAGGGCCATGAATAGTTCATCTGCGAAACCGGCGCAGCACTGGCGGCGAACATGCGAACGAGGTTGTACGCCGACAGTGCGACCAGAAACGCGACAAAACCTATGCGCATGGTTTGCGCATCAATGCCCACCGCCCAGATCGACCCGAGCCAGGCGAAGCAGAACCCCATGATGGCCAGCGGTAGCGCGTGGCGCAGCTCGATCCGGTTGCGCTGATGATAGCGCCACAGCGCCAGCATCACGTTCGGCACCACCATCACCAGTGCTGTGCCTTGGGCAATCTGCTGATCGAGCCCAAACAGCACGCCCAGCAGCGGAATGGCGATCAGGCCGCCGCCGATGCCAAACAACCCGCCGAGCGTGCCCAAGGCAGCGCCGAACGCCAGATACATCAAGAACTCAATCACAGCATTTTCCCCGTTGCCGTCAGGCCTTTGATCCTACGCAGTTGCTTGTGGCGCGGAAACGCACAGCGACGCACAATGGCTGTGCCAAATTCGCACAAGCGCAAACCTGCCATGAACCCCAATCAACTGACCGACCAACTGGCTTTGTTCCTCGACGTGCTGGAAACCGGCAGTTTTTCCGCCGCCTCGCGCCGTCATCCGCTGACCCCTTCGGCCGTCGCACGGCGTATCGACAGCCTGGAAAGCGCGGTCGGCAGTCAATTGTTCCTGCGCAGCACGCATGCAGTACGCGCCACCCCGGCGGGATTGGCCTTTGCCGAGCGAGCACGGCGGATCGTCGCCGAGTTGCGCCTGGCCCGGGCCGAGGCGGTATCCCTGAGCAGCGTGCCGGAAGGTCTGATTCGTATCGATGCACCAGCAGCCTTTGGGCGCCGGCATCTGGCACCGGTGATTGCCGATTTCCTCATGCTCTATCCCGGGCTCGATGTGCAATTGCACTTGATCGACAGTTTCGTCGACATGCAGGGACAGAACCTCGGCAAGGTCGATCTGGTGCTGCGCGCCGGCCAAATGGCCGACACCCGACTGGTGGCCACGCCGCTGGCGAGCATCGTGCGCATCGCCTGCGCCAGCCCTGAGTATTTGCGGTGTCGCGGCGTACCGACCGATCCGTCACAACTGAATGAACACGACGGACTCGATTGGGATGGCCTGGCCCCGCTATTCGCCTGGCGCTTCGAGCGGGATGGGCAAATGCAGCTGCACCGGCCGGCGCGGGTCCGCATGAGCGCCAACAATGCCGAGGCACTGGTCTGCGGCGCGCTGGCCGGACTGGGTATCGCGCACCTGCCAACCTGGCTGGCCAGCGAGTACCTGTTGCGGGGTGAGTTGCTGCCGTTGTTCTGCGAAAGCGGCCTGCCGAAACCTGAAAGCGCCGGCATCTATGCCTTGCGCCTGGAACAACAACCCAACTCCCGCAGTCGCTTGTTGCTGGAGTACCTGAAAACCCGCTTCAGCCCGGTTCCACCCTGGGATCTGCTGCTGCAAACCCATTTGCAACAGCATTGATCAAATTTATCTGGCGCATTAAAGATTCGCCCGCTAGATTCTTAGGATCACAGATCAAGGCTTCGACATGACCACCGAGCGCAACACCCCGGACAACTGCGACAACCTGCTGCTGGACAATCAGGCCTGCTTCGCCCTGCATTCCACTTCGCTGATGATGACCAAGGTCTACAAACCCTTGCTGCAAGCGCTGGGCCTGACCTACCCGCAATACCTGGCGATGATGGTGTTGTGGGAACGGGACGGTTTGACCGTAGGCGAAATCAGCACGCGGTTGCTGACCGATCCAGGCTCGTTGACGCCGCTGCTCAAGCGCCTGGAAGCCGAAGGCTTGCTCAGCCGCACCCGCAGCCGCGAGGACGAGCGTGTGGTGATCGTCGAACTCACCGAGCAGGGCCGAGCCTTGCGCGACAAGGCCCGGGATATCCCCCAGTGCATCCTCGGCGCTAGCGGAATGACGCTGGAGCGCCTGCAAAACCTGCAAGCGGAGCTACAAGAACTGCGTCGTCACCTGCAAGACAGCCTCTGACTTCAAGACCAACAAAGCCCCCCTGTGGGAGCGAGCCTGCTCGCGATGGCAATGTCACATTCAACCTCTACGTTGACTGACACACCGCCATCGCGAGCAGGCTCGCTCCCACATTTGTTTTGCGCGGGACCGAAAAATCGAGTTCGCCACATCTTCTTGAAAAATCCTCCTCGATAGCTCTAATTCAACACTTCCAGCCAAAACGCCCCCGCTGCCTTTTCGTTTTTTCAAATTTCTTTGAAAATTTATCTTGCGCGCAAAATATTAGCGATATACATTTATCTCGCACTTACTTAGCGCGCAAACATTTAGCGCAAAAAACAAAACCCCGAACGAGGCCTTCACCATGCAAACTCTCTACACCGCAATCGCAACTTCCACCGGTGGCCGTGACGGTCGTGCGGTTTCCAGCGACAACATCCTCGACGTCAAACTCGCCACCCCGAAAGAACTCGGCGGCGCCGGCGGCGCAGCCACCAACCCTGAGCAACTGTTCGCCGCCGGCTACTCCGCCTGCTTCATCGGCGCCCTGAAATTCGCGGCCAGCCAGACCAAACGCAGCATCCCGAACGACGCCTCGATCACCGCCCATGTCGGCATCGGCCAGATTCCTGGCGGCTTCGGTCTGGACATCGACCTGCACATCAGCCTGCCGGGTCTTGAACAAGCCGACGCACAAGCACTGGTCGACGCGGCCCACCAGGTCTGCCCGTACTCCAACGCCACCCGTGGCAACGTCGATGTGCGTCTGCACGTAACCGTCTAAGCGCTGACTACCCAGGCCCGAACAGGAAACGAACATGAACACTTTCAGCAAAGTCTTGACCGGTACCCTTCTCGTCTTGTCCATCAGCAACGCGTTCGCAGGCACCGGGGTTGAACACAACACCCAGGCGTTCCTCGACGTTCTGAACGCCGGTACCGGCAAGCCGATGGAGCAAATGACGCCCGCCGAGGCCCGCGCCGTTCTGGTAGGCGCGCAGGCCGGGGTGAAGCTGACACTGCCAAAAGCCGATGTCAGCCAGAAGACCATTCAAGTCGACGGCCAACCGATCAGCCTGACCATCGTCCGGCCGGCCGGGGTCAAGGGTGAGCTGCCGGTGTTCATGTTCTTCCACGGCGGTGGCTGGGTACTGGGAGATTTCCCGACCCACGAGCGGCTGGTACGTGACCTGGTGACAGGTTCGGGTGCAGCAGCCGTCTTCGTGAACTACACGCCGTCGCCGGAGGCGCATTACCCGGTGGCGATCAACCAGGCTTACGCCGCGACCCGTTGGGTGGCCGAGCACGGTAAAGAGATCAACGTCGATGGCAAGCGCCTGGCGGTAGCCGGCAACAGTGTCGGCGGCAACATGGCGGCGGTGGTTGCGCTGATGGCCAAGGATAAGGGCACACCGGCGATCAAGTTCCAGGTGCTGCTGTGGCCGGTGACTGATGCCAACTTCGAAACGGCGTCCTACAACCAGTTTGCCGAGGGGCACTTCCTCACCAGGAACATGATGAAGTGGTTCTGGGACAACTACACCACCGATGCCAATCAACGGAACGAGATCTACGCCTCACCACTGCGCGCGACCACCGCCCAGTTGAAAGGACTGCCTCCAGCGCTGGTGCAGACCGCCGGAGCCGACGTGTTGCGCGACGAAGGTGAAGCCTACGCCCGCAAACTCGATGAAGCCGGTGTGCCGGTGACCTCGGTTCGCTACAACGGCCTGATCCACGACTACGGTTTGCTCAACGTAGTGAGCCAGGTGCCGGCGGTGCGTTCGGCGATGTTGCAGGCGTCTGAAGAACTGAAACAGCACTTGAAATAACACCGCCCAACTGTAGGAGCGAGCCTGCTCGCGATGGACGCCCAGACAACGCGGGCATTCAGGAAGCTCGCGTTATCGTTAACGCCCATCGCGAGCAGGCTCGCTCCTACAGGAGAACTGGATGTTTCATCCAGGCACAAAAAAGCCCGACTCAATGGTCGGGCTTTTTCATTCCTGAAGCTGTGCTTATTTGGCACGGCCTTTGTAGGAACCGCCTTCGCGGGTATCGATCTCGATCATGTCGCCGATTTCGATGAAGTCAGCAACCGACAGCTCGGTACCGTTCTTCAGTTTGGCAGGCTTCATTACCTTGCCGGAAGTGTCGCCGCGAGCGGAACCTTCGGTGTAGTCAACCTGACGCACGATGGTGGTCGGCAGCTCTACGGAAACCAGACGCTCTTCGAAGAAGATCGCTTCGCAAACATCGGTCATGCCTTCTTCAACGAAAGGCAGAACGGCTTCGATGTCTTCAGCGTTCAGCTCGTACATGGTGTAGTCGGTGGTGTCCATGAACGTGTAGGTATCGCCGCTGATGAAGGACAGGGTCGCTTCTTTGCGGTCGAGGATTACGTCGTCCAGTTTGTCGTCGGCGCTGTAAACGATCTCGGTCTTGTAACCGGTCAGCAGGTTCTTCAGCTTGGTCTTCATGATCGCGCTGTTACGACCGGACTTGGTGAATTCAGCTTTCTGAACCAGCCAAGGATCGTTTTCGAGACGAATCACGGTCCCGGGTTTCAGTTCTTTACCAGTTTTCATTGCGAATATCCGAATTTGGATGGGATTTACAAAAATCTAGGCCGCGTATCATATCCAATTTCCATAAAACTGTACCAGCGCCGTGGCAAGATCGGCCTGCAAGGCCTGCTCCAGACACCACGCCTCGGCGTGTTTTTCCAGCTCTGGCCAGTGTTTACGGGTGAATTGCCAGTGGTCGGCCATTTTCTCACCGGCGTTCCACGCGCGCCAGAGACCGCTGATCGCCTCCCGTGCAGGTTCAGAAAGCCCCTTTATATAGACTTCGAGGAAGGCCTCGAGTTTGTCCAGATGGATATCTTCTTCCTGCCGGTAGATGTGCCAGAGAAATGGCCGGCCGGCCCATTGAGCGCGCACAAAGGAGTCTTCGCCGCGCACGGCATTGAAATCGCAACACCACAGCAACAAGTCGTACTGGTCCTGGCGGACGAACGGCAGCACTTGCACGGTCAAGGCATCACGCACATGCACCGCACCGGCCGCCAAACCCTCCATACCGAGCCAACGTTCTACGTCGCCGAGAATCCGCCCTTCCGGCACCAGCAGATGAGTGGTCGTCGAATCGCCTGCCATCCCATCGAGCCAACTGCTCAAACCGGTATTTTCGTAGGCAAACAATGAGATCATCTGTGCGCCGGGTGCAGGATCAATCCCCAAACCTTGCAGGAATTCTCTTTGAGCCTGCGGGTTTTGCTGAAATTGCCGACGACGCTCAAGCAACCCGCGCTCACGTAACAACCCCCCAGTGCCCTTCTGGAACCCCGGAAAGAAAAAGAACTTCTGCACGCTTTTGTATTTCACCGAGGGCAAACCGTGGCAGCCGATGACCCAGTCCTCGGCACTCAGGTAATCGAGGTTCATCCACAGCGGCGTTTTTTCCCGCTCGGCCATGGCCTCCATATAGGCGCTCGGCAACTGGCAGGCAAATGCAGCAATCACCACATCGGCGGCTTCGGTCGGCTGCCACTCGGCGGGCCATTGGCGCACTTCGACGTCTTGCTGCCACTGCTGCACAGCATGGATGTCGATTTCCGGGCACAGGCGCTCGAACGCTCGCAGATCATCGACCCACAGACGCACCGCCACTCCATGCTCGGCCACCAGTTGCCGGGCCAGTCGCCAGGTCACGCCGATGTCGCCGAAGTTGTCGACCACGGTGCAAAAAATATCCCAGCGGGTTTTTATTTCAGGCATTGCAGGCTCCCGTTGGCAAAGGCGCCGATTGTCCGCATAAATTACCCCGTACAGAAGAGCCGACGGCGATTATTCTTCATGCGACAATCGCCACTCGCCAGTGACCTTTCGCCAAGAGGCAACCATGCCCCACCGCCCCACTCCGCGCCGTTCTTTCCCGATCAGCCTCAACGCCCTGCAACTGACCGGCAGCATCGCCCTGGGCATATGGCTGGGATTCATTGCCATTGTGCTGACCTGCTGGCTCGCTTCGCGCCTGCTTTTCAGCGAACAATTGGCATCTGTGGCGGCAGCTGTGGAACAACTGGCCAAACCACCGGTGGTGACTCAACCAGTGCCGGACATCGCGCCACAGAGCCCGCTGTTCGAGCAATATGAAGAAAATCTGCGCAAGAACGAGCAGCGGCAACGGCTCGATCAGGCGCGCAGCAGCGGTCGCAACCTGTCCAACCCAAGCTGTCAGTTCTGGCTGCAACAGGACCGGACTGCACCCAGCGAAAAAAGCCGCGCCAACGTCCAGCAATTCTGCGATTGATCATGAATAAGCATACCGTCCACCAACTGATTCTCGATAAGCTGCGGATCGATCTCGACATCTCTGAACGGGCCGCACAAACCGCCTACGAAACGGCGACCCATGAAGAAAACATCGCCGAGAACAAATACGACACCCTGGGGCTGGAAGCCTCCTATCTCGCGGCAGGACAAGCCAGGCGGGTCGAGGAAATTCGCCAGTCACTGAGCCTCTGCCAGAACCTGGCCCTGCGCCCGTATGACGATCAGCGGGGCATCGAAGTGGGCGCGCTGCTCGGGCTCGAGGACGAGAAGGGGCGCGAACAATGGCTGTTTCTTGCCCCCGATGCAGCCGGATTGAAGGTCGATCTGGTGGGGCAACTGATAACCGTCATCACCCCGCGCTCACCGCTGGGCAAAAGCCTGCTGGGCAAGTTCGAGGGCGATGAGGTGGAGATCATGGTGGCGGGCGCTCGGCAACAGTTCGCTGTCACCGAGGTGATTTGACCGGCAGGAAACGCTATCAGTGAACGGGCAGTTCGACGCCGTCGAACAGCTCTTCCAGTTCCTGCTTGTTGTGGCATTGAATGGCCTTGGCCATGACTTCGCGGGTCAGGTGCGGCGCGAACTTCTCGATGAAGTCGCACATGAAACCCCGCAGGAAGGTGCCGCGACGGAAGCCGATCTTGGTCACGCTGGACTCGAATAACTCACTGGCATCGAGCACCACCAGGTCGCTGTCGAGTTTGCTGTCGACGGCCATTTTCGCCACGATGCCCACGCCCAGACCCAGGCGAACATAGGTCTTGATCACGTCGGCGTCGGCGGCGGTGAACACCACTTTCGGCGTCAGGCCACGATGGCTGAACGCTTCGTCGAGTTTCGAACGACCGGTAAAACCGAACACATACGTCACGATCGGGTACTCGGCCAGCGCTTCGAGGGTCAGTTTCGACAGTTTGGTCAACGGGTGCCCTTGAGGCACGACCACGCAACGGTTCCAGCGGTAGCACGGCATCATCACCAGATCACCGAACAGCTCGAGCGCTTCGGTGGCAATGGCGAAATCCACGGTGCCATCAGCGGCCATTTCGGCGATTTGCATGGGCGATCCCTGGTGCATATGCAGGGCAACGTCCGGATATTGCTTGATGAAATTGCTGATCACCGGCGGCAACGCATAACGCGCCTGGGTGTGGGTGGTGGCGATCGACAGGGTGCCTTTCTTCTCGTTGGAGAATTCCTGGGCGATCTGCTTGATGCTTTCAACCTTGCGCAGAATTTCGCCAGCGGTGGTGATGATGCGCTCGCCGGCCGGGGTAACCCGGGTCAGGTGCTTGCCGCTGCGGGCGAAAACCTCGACGCCCAGTTCGTCTTCCAGCAGACGGATCTGTTTACTGATGCCCGGTTGAGAGGTGTAAAGACTTTGGGCTGTAGCGGAAACGTTGAGGTCGTGGTGCGCCACTTCCCAGATGTAGCGCAATTGTTGAAGCTTCATATGAATCCCTCAAAGCAGGTAGACGCCACGGGCATCAGCGACGGTATATAACTATATTAATGGTACGAAGAATAAATCTAGAACTTTTTTATCAAATTGCCATTATTCTGTTCTAGCGATCCCCTTGCCGACGACGTTGCATCAGCGGCACCAGATAGACCGGTACCTTGGACAGTTGCAGCACACGGGCGGCGGTTCGCCCCAGAGGCGTTTCCGCACCCGCACCGTGGCTGTGACTTCCTACGATCAACAAATCCACGGAGAGTTTCTGCGCCTGGTCCAGAATCACCTGCGATGGGTCGCCCTGCAGCACCCGTACTGCCTGAATCCGCTCCAGATCGTGCTCCCCTTCATCCCCCAACTCCTCACGAAAACTGTCGAGCACACGCTGCTCGATACTGGCAATCACAGTATTCAGGCCCTGGCTGTGAAACTCGTTCAGCGCCTGTTCATCGAGATAACTTTCGAGCACCGATTCAGCAAACAACCCCATGGGTTCAACCGCATGCACCACATACAAATCGGCATTGAAGATCCGGGCCAGCTCCAGGGCATGCTGCATCACCACGGGCGCGTACAGGCCAAGGTCAGTGGCATACAGCATCGAACGAATCATATGACCTCCTCGACTGCCAACATGGCGGAGATTTGATTCAGCTTAGCAGTGCCTTGGCGACTGCGACGTGCGGCGCAACGCATTGAACGGCGGGCTTAAACCTTTTGCTCGTTGCTTATGCCATGGGGCACATGACCGGTGGCGACGACTTCACGGGCCAATTCGCAGTGGCCGGCCTGATCGTCGAAAAACACATCGGCCGCGAAGGCTTCGAGAAAGGCTGACTTGGTCAGGCCGCCGAGGAACAGCGACTCGTCGAGACGGATGTCCCATTCGCGCAACGTGCGAATCACTCGCTCATGGGCCGGCGCCGATCGCGCCGTGACCAGCGCAGTACGGATCGGACAGGCGTCCTCCGGGAACTCACGCTGCAAAAGATTGAGGGCGGCGAGAAAGCCCTTGAACGGTCCGCCGCGCAACGGCTCACGGGCGGCCTCACGCTCGCTGGCCTGGAACGCCTCCAGACCACCGGCCTGATAAATGCGCTCCGACTCATCGGAAAACAGCACCGCGTCTCCGTCGAAGGCGATGCGCAATTCGTCGCTGGCCGCACGACTGGCACCGCCCGACAGAATGGTCGCCGCGGCGAACCCGGCGTCCAGTGCATTGCGTACGTCTTCGGCGTGGGTCGAGAGAAACAGGTCGCAGCCAAAGGCCTTGAGGTAGGGATACGGACTGCGCCCGCCGACAAAGGCCGCGCGCGAGATTGCCAGGCCATAATGGTCAATTGAGTTGAATACCCGCAGCCCGGTGTCGGCGCTGTTGCGCGACACCAGAATCACCTCGACCCGGGCACGGCCAAGGCTATTGTTGAGGTTCAGGAGTTTGTGCACCAACGCAAAGGCATCGCCGGGTTGGAGGATTTCGTCTTCGTGTTCGATCTGATACTGCCGGTAGGCTTCGACGCCGCTCGACAGATAGACCTTGTGGCTTTCGCTCAGGTCGAACAGCGCCCGCGAAGAAATCGCCAGCACCAGTTTGTCGTCAATTGCCTTTGGCATGCCCTTCCCCCTCAGGTCGGTCGACTCAGGTGTTTCGTCGATCAATGAAACTCAAACTGCGATACAAGGCCTCGATGCGCGGCATCTCACACCCCGCGGCCCTGGCGGCCGCCAGTGGCCGGGCGTAGATCGCGGCCAGCTCCAGCGGTCGCTTGTGCAGGAAATCGTGGTACATGCTCGGCCAGTAGTCAGGCATTTTTTCGGTCACCATGAACAGGTGCTCGGCATACCCCGCCGGTACACCGTGCCCGCACGCGACTGCGCCTTGCACCACTTCAGCCATCAGCGCCTTGATCAGTTCACGACTGTCGGCATCGGCCATCAACGGTGTGGTGCTCGCTCCCAGCAACACCGAGAGACCGTTGTACGGGATATTCCAGACCAGTTTTTGCCAACGCGCCTGATACAAATTCGCCATGGCCTGGGAATCGAGGCCGGCGTTGCGAAACAGCCCGACACCCTCCTCGACAATCGCAGTGCGTGCCGGCCCGTCGGCGGGACCGCTGTGATAACCAACGTGCACTGCGCCCAGCGCCTGATGGGTGATGACGCCCGGCGCCTCGCGATGGACGCAGATGTAGCAGAGCCCGCCGAGCACATGCAGCGAATCGGGGAGCAACTCACGCAGGCTGTCCTCGACGTCCAGGCCATTTTGCAACAGCAGTACCCTGGCGTTCGGTGCCGCCGCTTGCAGGATGGCGGGTGCCAGGCCTGCATTGCTGGTGGTTTTCGCGCCCACCAGCAGCCAGTCGCAGAGCGGCATGTCTTCGGCGTTCGAATAAGCCTGCACCGGGTTCAGTTTCAGCGCACCGTGGGGCGCGCTATCGACTTGCAACCCGTGCTCGGCCACGGCGCAAAACTCGCTGCGCAGCAGAAAATGCACATCAAAACCGGCACGCGCCAGCATCATCCCGTAGAAACCGCCGATTGCGCCGGTCCCGATAATGCCGATTCTCGGCCTGGCAACTGTCCCCATCATGGCAACTCCTCTGCTGTTCGGCTCAACGCCTGGCGCACCGCCCGATTGAGCTCGGTGTCGGTCAGGCGGGATTTCAGTGCTCCAAAGAATTCGCCGTCGCGAACAACAAACAGCGCCGGCAAGTGAAAGACCTGATAACGCTCGACCACCCCGCCGTTGTTGCCGGCATCGATCCAGCACAGTCGATCGACTGCCAGGTCGAGTGTCGGCAATTGCTCACGGGCAAAACGGCAACCGGCGCAGCCGACACTGGTGAAAATAACCAGCGATACGCCGCTCATCGCCAGCAGCCGTTGGTCGGCGTCAAAATCGGTCAGTTCCAATTCGACCACTATACTGGGGAGAACAATGTCAGATGGCCGACACATGGAGTCTGTGTTCATGGGACGTTTTATTCCTCACCCTGACGATGTTCCCGTCGAATTAACGTTGCTGAAACCTGAGTGTATTTCGCGACGACAGCTGCACACTATCAGTCTCGGGGGCATGGCTTGCAATTATCACCGCGCGTGGCGCTACGGCACGGCGCTGGAGGTACGCATGCCGACCGTGAACCCGGACATGCGCTATCTGGGCTATGTCGCCTGGTGCCTGCGGCGCAAACGCGGTTATCTGGTGGGCATCGCCTTTGTCGACGAGCAAACGCTGTTCAGCGCCCGAATGGGCGAGCAGGTGTGCCAGATCGAACGCTACTGCCGCCTGCATGACACCCATGACGACTTGCAGGATATCCAGGCCCTGGCCCTCGAATGGGTCCAGGAGCATGCCGACGAGTTCTCTCACGATTCGGTGCAAAGGGCTTTTGCCGAGCCTGTGCCGGATTAGGGGTATTGCCGAAGCGTTTGCCGGTCACGTTGGGGAAAACTCACTGAGAATGGCCCCTAAACCGGTGTCTGCCCATTGTCGAGCCACGGTGTAACGCGCTAAGGTTCGGCTTCCCGACGCGCTTAATTTGCTGTGCTCCGCCGCGCGGGTTCGCTGGCGGCCGGCACCCGTGACCTGACGAGTAAACGATGGCTGATTTACCGATCAACGACCTAAACGTCGCCTCCAACGAGACTCTGATCACTCCCGATCAGCTCAAGCGCGATATTCCCCTGAGCGACGCCGCACTGCGCACCGTCACCAAGGGCCGCGAAGTCATTCGCAACATTCTGGATGGCACCGACCACCGCCTGTTCGTTGTCATCGGGCCTTGCTCGATCCACGACATCAAGGCCGCCCATGAGTATGCCGAGCGCCTGAAGGTTCTCGCTGCCGAAGTGTCCGATACCCTGTATCTGGTCATGCGCGTTTATTTCGAGAAGCCACGTACCACCGTCGGCTGGAAAGGCTTGATCAACGACCCGTACCTGGACGACTCGTTCAAGATCCAGGACGGCTTGCACATCGGTCGCCAGTTGCTGCTGGACCTGGCCGAAAAAGGCCTGCCGACCGCCACCGAAGCCCTCGACCCGATCTCCCCGCAATACTTGCAGGACCTGATCAGCTGGTCGGCCATCGGCGCGCGCACCACCGAATCCCAGACTCACCGTGAAATGGCCTCCGGCCTGTCCTCGGCCGTCGGCTTCAAGAACGGCACCGATGGCGGCCTGACCGTGGCGATCAACGCCCTGCAGTCGGTTTCCAGCCCACACCGCTTCCTGGGCATCAACCAGGAAGGTGGCGTGTCGATCGTGACCACCAAGGGCAATGCCTACGGTCACGTGGTATTGCGCGGCGGCAACGGCAAGCCGAACTACGATTCGGTCAGCGTTGCGCTCTGCGAACAGGCGTTGAACAAGGCGAAGATCAAGCCGAACATCATGGTCGATTGCAGCCACGCCAACTCCAACAAGGATCCGGCCCTGCAACCGCTGGTGATGGAAAACGTCGCCAACCAGATCCTCGAGGGCAACAAATCGATCATCGGCCTGATGGTTGAAAGCCACCTGAACTGGGGCTGCCAGGCGATTCCGAAAGACCTCGCCGACCTGCAATACGGCGTGTCGATCACCGACGCCTGCATCGACTGGACCGCGACCGAAAACACCTTGCGCAGCATGCATGCCAAGCTCAGGGATGTACTGCCTAAACGCGATCGCAGCTGATCGCTTTTAGCGAACACACAAAAACGCCGGACTAAACCCGGCGTTTTTTTATACGTTCGTTTTATTGAAGGTCACTGACTCAGCTTGGCCGCATGCCGCTGGTGACGCTCCATGTAGCGCTCGACGTAGGAACACGATGGAATGACGGTGTAGCCCATTTCCTCCGCGTACTCCAGCGCCTTCTCGGTCAAGGCTGCCGCAATACCGCGACCACGCAACGCGTTGGGCACGAAGGTGCGATAGATATCCAGGGTCTGCTTCCCCAGATCCATATAGGTCAGATAGGCACGATGACCGTCCACAATGGTCTCGAACTGATGACCAGCCTGGTCATGGTGGATGGACAACGCCTCGCTCATCACTACTCCTCGCGGGTCTGGAATTCCGACCCCTACCTTACCGATGTTTTTCCGGCGAAGGAACATCTACGCCACCCCGTGCCTGAATGGACACCGAGAAGAGCTGCACCGATCTCGCGCTACCGAGCACCTACAAATAGTAGGCACCATTGGCAGAAATGCTCAAGGTGCGCTCGTCATCGTGCGGGTTGGCGGGTGCTGCTCCGGATCACGCAGGAATGGCTCGACCGAAGATCACTCCGGGTCGATAGCCTGAACATTGCCGGATGTTGAGACTTAAGACGAGCGCCCATTGTTAAAGTCACCTGAATATCGAGAAAGATATTGAGGGGCGCTACGCAAAAGCCGAACAAAAGTGTAGGCGAATCCATGTAGGCGGCTCTAGCCAGACTGGAAAAAGAGCGGTATACCCAAGGAACTTTTTCTCGTCAGCTGGCTCAGCCACGGGCCTTGCAGCTGGATGTTTTTTAATCAGTTCAGTTAAAAGTTGCTCGAAAAAGAATCAACGCCTACAATTTTTTTTGCTTCTTGCGTCACGTCAGTTTTACTTACTACAAGTAATAGGTAGTATGTACGCCGGCTATTTCCTCAATCGGAGGAGATAGCTACTTAATAGAAAGTCCTTGAAGGGGAACACGATGAACAACGTTCTGAAATTCTCTGCTCTGGCCCTGGCCGCAGTTCTGGCTACCGGTTGCAGCAGCGCATCGAAAGAAACCGAAGCACGTCTGACCGCTACTGAAGACGCAGCTGCTCGCTCCCAGGCTCGTGCAGACGAAGCTTACCGTAAAGCTGATGAAGCTCTGGCTGCTGCTCAAAAAGCACAACAGACTGCTGACGAAGCTAACGAGCGTGCTCTGCGCATGCTGGACAAAGCTAGCCGCAAGTAATAGTCCTTCGGGATTGTTATCAAGCCGACCCATTTTTTGGGTCGGCTTTTTTATTGCCCGGCGTTTCTCCGGGCAATAAAAAACCCGTCGACGCGGTCCGCGCCGACGGGTTCCTTACAAGCTTACTGCATCAGGTCGACCGGAGTGCTCGACACCATCGGTGCAGCGTTGTTGCCCGGCACAGCAATCTCCACCGGCAGGCCGTCTTCAGCGGCAACCACATCACGCACCACATCCCAGTTCATGCGCAGGTTGTTAGTGATGTCTTCACGCTTGAGCATCGCGTTGATGACCGCTGTGTGCTTGTCGACCACCGACGGGTTGCCCTTGTCGTCCAGCGGCGTATGCGCCTCCAGATAGACCTTGCCGCCACTCAAGCCAAACTTGTACGGGTCGTTGATGATCCGCACCGACGTACCGACCGGTACCATGCCCGCCATTTCCAGCACGTTGTTGTTGAACATGCGGAAGCAACCGTGGCTGGTGCGCATGCCGATACCGAACTTCTTGTTCGAACCGTGGATCAGGTAGCCCGGTGTGCCCAGGGTGAACTTGAACGGCCCCAGCGGGTTGTCAGGGCCGGCCGGCACGACGTTGGGCAGCGGATCACCGTCGGCTGCGTGTTCGGCCTTGATCGAAGCCGGAGGCGTCCAGGTCGGGTTCGGCGTCTTGGCGGTGATGCTGGTGTGGGCAATCGGCGAGCCCCAGCCTTCACGACCGATACCCAGCGGGAACGTGTACACCACGTTTTTGCCTTTCGGGTAGTAGTAGAGGCGGTACTCGGCCAGGTTGATCACGATGCCTTCACGCGGGCCTGGTGGCAGGATGAAGCGGGTCGGCAGAATGATTTCCGTGCCGACGCCTGGCAACCAGGCATCGACACCCGGGTTGGCCGCGACCATTTCCGTGTAGCCCAGATCGTAGGCGGTACCAAGGTCGGCGAAGGTATCTTCGTACTTGGCCTTGATCACCTGCACCTGGCCGATGATGTCTTCACCGGGCGGTGGCAGGGGAAACTCCAATGCTGCAACGGGACCGGCCACCAAAAGGGCGGCAAGTGTCAGGCAGCGGGTGACGGCAGGAAAGCGCGACAACATCCGGAAAATCCTTCGCATGATCAACTGAGAGTATAAGCACGCGATTGTACACCGCTGTCCGTTATTTCGGGGAGATGGCCCGATTGCAGGTAATGCAAGGAGATTTTGCGATTGTCCTCGATCCCTGTGGGAGCGAGCCTGCTCGCGATGGCTGTGTGCTGGGCGATGAGTGTTTTGTAGGTGTACATATCCGTTGCTGCGGTAACGGCCTCTGGCGGTTCCGCTCTTACAGCGGGTCACTTTGAAAAGCGCAAAGTAACCAAACGCTCTTGCCCCTGACATTCGGTGCCTCGCTGTGGCTCGGCATGCCCTCGCTCCGGTCCTGCTCCGTGGGCCCGCCGCGATCGGCCATCCATGGCCGTGCGCGGCTAACCCGGCATCCATGCCGGGTTGCCCACTGCGCAGAACCTCCACTCGGCCTCACGAGGGGGCGTACACCGCAACAGCGCCCGAGGCGGCCTACCGGCCGGCCTGGTTCTTCATGCGTACGCATTTCCCCGTAGGCGCTGTCGAGTGCAACGAGGCTGCGATCTGTTGGCTTTATTCCTGACATACAAGAGCAAAAGATCGCAGCCTTCGGCAGCTCCTACGCAGTGATCCATCCACGAAATCAGGTCGGCTGGCAGGCCGCCTTCGCTGGCAAGCCAGCTCCTACAGAAAAGCAAAGGCAGACCGGCGTACACCCACGCTTCTCACCACTCAACAGGCCGAGCGTTAGCTCGCCTGCAGCTTTTGACCTTGATCCACCCGCCCCCTCGGCAGGCTGAGTGGAGGTGTTTATCCGGGGATTGGCGCGCAGCGCCGTTCGACGCAGTCGAACTCATTGCATGTAGGTCGAAGCGAAGCCGACCGGAGGGCAATGCCCCCGGATGAATACCGGAGCGAAGGAACCCCGAGCCTAAGCGAGGGGCCGTACGTTCGGGGCGAGACCTTTTGGTTCCTTTTGGGGCGTTTGCCAAAAGGGACTCGCCGTAAAGGCCAGCCCTTTCAAGGTCTTCGTTTAGAATCCCCTAAAAACCAGTCAGGGTGACGAAAACGATGTGGACAGAAGTTCTAGCGCGGTTTGAAAAAA
>NZ_QAOV01000020.1 GCF_003050925.1 Pseudomonas sp. GV085
ACGACGTTGATAGGTTGGGTGTGTAAGCGCTGTGAGGCGTTGAGCTAACCAATACTAATTGCCCGTGAGGCTTGACCATATAACACCCAAGCAATCTGCCTACTCGAAAGAGCATCAGATTGCGGTGTGTGAAGACGAAAGAACCGAAAGTTCGACTCTCGCAAAACACCGAAAGCTATCACATACCCAATTTGCTGAAGCGCGGCCAGCTGGCCACGACTCGGTACCCGAATTTCTTGACGACCATAGAGCATTGGAACCACCTGATCCCATCCCGAACTCAGCAGTGAAACGATGCATCGCCGATGGTAGTGTGGGGTTTCCCCATGTGAGAGTAGGTCATCGTCAAGATTAAATTCCAAAACCCCTATCTGCGCACGCAGGTAGGGGTTTTGTTTTTGGCCGCAGGAAAGCGAAACTACTGCCCCAACCGCTCCAGCGTGTGCGTCAATGGTTCCAGCGACACACAGATAAAACCATCAAGCGGCCGATTGAGTTCCTCCACCAGCAAGATTGTTGCCCCCGTCGACAGGGCGCACATCAACAACACGACGACAATGGTGCCATTGCATGGTGCAAACAGGCCGAACGAGCCGAAGATAATCGCCAGCCATGTCACCAGGATCACCAGCATCACCGGTGGAATCGATTGATTGGCCTGTAGCAGGGTCAGCCAGCGGGTGGCAAACACGGTGTCCATGTCCCGCAATGCCTTGGCTTTGAGCGAGCGCTGATCATCGTTGCCGGGCGTCAGTGACTCGACCTGGCGTTGCAGGCCTTCGGAGCGACGGATCATTTCGGGGCTATCGAGTTTTTCAATCTGCTGGTGATCGCGGGTCGCGAGCACTTGGGTGACTTCGGCGTAGTTGTGCTTGAGCTCGGTGCGGATACCCTGGGTGTCAGCGCCGTAACGGGCCAGCAAGCGGTCGAACTGAACCACTTTCGCCGCCGCGCCCTCCAGTTCGGCATTGGCCGTATCGAATGTGCCTTTGGCAGAGGAAACGAGCAGGCCGAGGACCAGCGCCGACATCGTTGCGATGAGGCCGGTGGCCAGCTTCACCACCGCCACGGAGTCATCGCTCAGATGATGGCTTGGTAATCGCTCCCTCACGTACGAGCCCAGCAGTGCGCTGGCGGACAGGCAGGCGAAGACGATGAGGGCGATCACCACGTCATTCAAATTCAACCTCCGTTGACGCTGTCTTCCATGGGGGAGATATCTACTGGTACTTGATCACGATGCCTTTGAGTTTGCGTCCCTCGATGGTCGTCACGTCGCGAGCCCACAGCGGTCCGCTGGCATAGGCACCCACTGCCTGAATGTGGTCATAGACGACCACCACGGCGTTGCCACCGAGTTTGGCGGATTCTATCCGCAGCTTCTGTTCGACTTCGGTAATCGGCGGGGCAGGGTCGATGCTGGCGTCGATCAGCACCTCACCCAGGCGCACATGCGGACGTGAGGGTTCGGAGCGCAGCACCACGACCTGGTCGGGCGATGTCGGTGCGGGGTGTTCTACGCCGACATAGGCGGTGGTCTGTGCATCGACAGTGGCGCAGCCATTGAGGGTCAGCAGACTCGTGATCAGTCCACCTGCCAGTAGCAAGTATTTGAAACGGGGGGACCAGGACAGGACGTGGGTCGGCATAGTGGGTTTGCTCCTTGGTTGCGCTGCTATCCCTGTGGCTAGTTGACGGTAGCAGACAGACCGGGAGTTGCCAGAACGCCCAACCTTTTCAGGTTGGGCTTTTATGCCTTGAAGATTGTCGATCGACAAAAGCCGTTCACTGATCCTTTTCGCAATTGACCATCCACGAAACACCAAAACGGTCGACCAGCATACCGAAGCGTGCCGCCCAGAACGTGGTCTCCAGTGGCATTTGCACAGTGCCACCGTCCGCCAGCGCGTTGAAGACCCGCTCGGCCTCGGCAATGCTGTCGACGTTAAGTGAAATCGAACAGCCACTCATTTTATCGATGGGGCGATCCGGTGTGGTGTCCGAGCCCATGATGGCCTGATCGCCCACGATCAGGCGGGTATGGATGATCAGGTTGTGCAGATCCTTGGGGAAATGCTCACCGGCCGGCGTTTCGCCGAAGGTCAACATGGCTTCGATCTGGCCCTGCAGGCACTGCGCGTAGAACGTGAAGGCCGCTTTGCAGTCGCCGTTGAAGATAAGGTAGGGATTGATTTTCATGGTCTGCTCCGGGTGCTCGAGTAAATACATCGGTTTGGACGCCGGTTTTTTCGGCGAATTCCGATTGTGTCGAGCCGACAAGCAAAGCGCTAAATCTTTGTCGAAGCTTGTGTTTCTTTAGATGTTTTTTCGATAGGACGCGCGAGGCTTATCGCCTCCGGCACACGCCGTGGCGCCAGCACACGTTCGATGGCGCCGCTGACCATGCTTTCCAGCAGTTCATCGCGTTCCTGCTCGTCCAGCACATGGGGCGTCAGCCAGCTGGGAGCGCTGTTGAGCAGGGCGCCAATGGCATGCCCGGCGGCGAGCAGGCCTTGCTCGCTGAAACGGGACTTCGCGCCCAGCATCTTCAGCAGCGTACGTTCGTATTGCTCGCGCAATTGCCTGACCCGAGCCTGTTGCTCTTCGTTCAGGCAACCGCTGTCGCGCTCCACCAGGCGGAAATGCCAGGGCATCTCCCGATGCAGACTCAGATGGGCGCGGATCAGGCTGTTGAGTTTGTCGCGCTTGCCCGGGGCCTTCTGCTGGATACGTGCCAGGGTGGCCAGCAGTTCCTCGTAGAACTCTTCGATCAGGTCGAGCAGAAGATGCTGTTTGCTCGGGTAATGGTGATACAGCGAGCCTGGAGAAAGCCCCAGGCACGTCGCGAGCTCACGCATGCCGACCTGGCCGAACCCCTTGCAGGCAAACAGCTCCAGGACCTTGTCCCGGTACTCGGCAAAGCGCGAGCAACGCTCAGGCATAGGCATGGAAGCC
This sequence comes from Pseudomonas sp. GV085, assembly GCF_003050925.1. Taxonomy (GTDB): domain Bacteria; phylum Pseudomonadota; class Gammaproteobacteria; order Pseudomonadales; family Pseudomonadaceae; genus Aquipseudomonas. The sequence goes on from NZ_QAOV01000020.1 coordinate 2,956, forward strand.
GCGCCCCGTTTTGCGTCCCAGGTAACCGGCAGCGACCATTTCCTTGAGCAGCGGCGCCGGGCGATATTTGCTGTCGTTGAAACCGTCATAGAAGGCTTCGAGGATCGACAACAGGGTGTCCAGGCCAATCAGGTCCGCCAGGGCCAACGGGCCGATAGGCTGATTGCAGCCCAGGCGCATGCCGGCGTCGATGTCTTCGGCGCTGGCCAGGCCCTCCTGGAACACCAGGATCGCTTCGTTGATCATCGGCACCAGGATCCGGTTGACCACGAAGCCCGGGCGGTTACCGGCGGTGATCGCCGTTTTGCCGAGGGTGGTCGCCATGTCCAGCGCCAGTTTGTGGCTCGCGTCACTGGTTTGCAGGCCGCGGATGACTTCGATCAGGCCCATCACCGGCACCGGGTTGAAGAAATGCAGGCCGATGAAGCGCTCAGGCTGGCTGACACTGGCGGCGAGTTGGGTGATCGACAGCGACGAGGTGTTGGAGGCAATGACGCATTCGCTGCTGACCTGCGCGGCGATCTGTTGCAGCACACGCAGTTTCAGGTCGAGATTTTCCGTCGCCGCTTCGATGACCAATTGCGCGTCACCCAGGACACTGTAATCGGTGCTGGTGCGGATTTTGTCGAGGGTGGCCTGTTTCTGCTCCGGCGTCAGGGTTTGCTTGGCGATCTGCCGGTCCAGGTTTTTACCAACGGTTGCGACAGCTTTTTGCAAAGCGCTTTCGGAAATGTCGAGCAAGGTCACGTTGAAACCGGCCATGGCACAGACTTGCGCGATGCCGTTGCCCATGGTGCCCGCACCGATCACGCCGATGTTTTGCAGATTCATCTTCCCATCCTTCGATCAAACCCTGCGATACCTTGGCCGCGACTGCAGCCGAAGGCGTACTATTGCCGCGAGTCTAGAGCCGGCAGGGCGGTTGTCCTATGCCAAAACTGTTCAACGGCACTGATGTTTTTTGCCATTCGGGTGATGAGAGAGAAACGAACCAATGCGGGAAAAGGACTCGGTTGCCGCCTATTTCGTGCAGGCAATGATCCATGGGCTGAGGGATGATCCGCAGCGCGTGACGGCCGTGCTCGAACAGGCGGGCATTGATCCGGCGGTCATGCACCAACCTACGGCGCGGGTGCCGGCCAATGCGTTTGCGGCGTTGTGGCTGATCCAGATCCGCGAACTCGACGACGAGTTTTTCGGGCTCGACTCCCATGGCATGCCGCCGGGCAGTTTCGCCCTGATTTGCCGTGCCCTGATTCAGGAGCCCGACCTGCACAAGGCCATGCGTCAATGCCTGGCCAACTTCGGCTTGTTCCTGCGCGACTTTCGCGGCTCGCTGGCCGTGCGTGGCAAGCGTGCGGTGATCAGCCTGGAAACCCGTTCGACGGACAACGATGCCAGCCGGTTCGGTGAAGAAACCTTCCTGGTGTTGATGATCAGCCTGCTGTGCTGGCTGGGCGGGCGGCGCATTCCCATTGACCGTGCGGACTTCCGCCATTCACGCCTGTCGCTGGGTGACGATCGCCTGCTTTGGGGCCCCAACCTGACCTTTGGTGCCGAGCGCACCGAAATCGAATTTGCCAGCCACTACTTGCGCCTGCCAGTGGTTCAGGACCTGGCGTCGTTGAAAGTGTTTCTGCGTACCGCGCCGCAATGGCTGGTGATCCGTTTCCGTAACCAGCATGGCCTGGCATCCCAGGTTCATCAGCGCTTGCGCGGCAGTCATTACAGCGAATGGCCGACGTTGCAGGCCTTTGCCCTGGAACAGCACCTGAGCCCCAGCACCTTCCGCCGCAAACTGGAACGTGAAGGCTGCTCCTACCAGGAAATCAAGGACGAAGTACGGCGTGGCGTGGCCTTTGAGCAGTTGCGTCAGAGCGACGCGAGCATCAGCGATATCGCCGAGCGACTGGGTTTCCAGGAACCCAGCGCCTTCCATCGGGCATTCAAGAAGTGGACCGGGGAAAGCCCTGGGCGCTATCGGGCCCGTTATCAGGGGGAGCAGGGTACAGGGGGCGCCGCCCTTCAGGAGTCCTGCGAGCCCTGAGCCATCAACTCTCCACCCGCAGGACAATCTTGCCGATGTGATCACCCGCTTCCATCCGGGCGTGGGCCTGTGCCGCTTCGGTGAGCGGGTAAACCCGGTCGATCATCGGCAGGCAGCGACCGGCACTCAGCACGGGCCATACGTGTTCGTGCAGTTGGCGGGCGATGGCGGCTTTCTCATCCTGAGTCCTCGAGCGCAACAGGGAGCCGGTGACAACGGCGCGTTTGGCCATGATCGCCAGTAAATCGACATCCCTGGCGTGAGCTCCACCGAGGAAACCGAGCATCACCAGGCGACCTTCCATGGCCAGGGCGGCCACATTGTTGTTGAGGTACGAGCCACCCATGATGTCGAGAATCACGTTGACGCCCTGGCCTGCGGTTTTTTCCGCGATGACCTGCATAAAGTCCTGGTCGCGATAGTTGATCGCCTCGGCGCCCAATTGGCGAATCGCGGCGCATTTTTCTTCGCTGCCGGCGGTGGCGAACGCTTCGATGCCGAGCTCGCGGCACAGCATCAACGCGGTAGTGCCGATGCCGCTGGTACCACCGTGGATCAAGGCGCGCTGACCCTGACGGGCATCGCCAAGGCCGAACAGATTGGCCCAAACCGTAAAGTAGGTTTCCGGGACGGCCGCCGCCTGCAGCCAGTCCATGCCTGCGGGGATCGGCAGCGCCTGACTGGCCGGGACCACGCAGTATTGTGCGTATCCGCCGCCATTGGTCAGGGCACAGACCTTGTCGCCCAGGGCAAATTCGCTGACGCCCGCGCCAATCGCCATCACTTCGCCGGCTACTTCCAGCCCTGGGTTCGGGTTCATGCCGGGTTTCATCGGGTACTTGCCGGCCCGTTGCAGCGCGTCCGGGCGATTGACCCCGGCGGCGTGCACGCGGATCAGTATTTCACCGGCCCCTGCAACGGGCACAGGCACCTGGCGCGGTTGCAGGACTTCAGGGCCACCGGGTTCGGTGATTTCGATCAGGGTCATGGTCTGGGGCAGTGTCATTTCAAATACCTGTATCGAGTGTCAATGATTCGCTCGAACGACTGAGCAATCGGCTGCCGAGTTCCAGCAATAGCGCTACCACAATGGCCCCGGCGGCAATCACGAACATCAAGGCATGATGGCCACCACTGGCGTTGAACAGCGCCGAATAAGCAAACCCCGAGAGGGCCTGGAACGTCGCGAACGACACGGTGGCGCGGCTCCAGGCAATCTGCTGTTGGTGATGGTTGGGGATCAATTCATGCACCCGGGCCAACGCCAGCGGCACGATGCCGGGCGGGAAGGAGCCGAGGATCACCGCCAGTACAGCCAGTGCCGCGAACGAACTGCTGATCGATAAAAGGCCAACCGCCAACGCCTGTATGACCAGCACGATGCGGATCCCTGTTTTCGCGCCCAGTTGGTCGGCCAGAAAACCGTAGCTCACTGGCCCGACAATCGCGCCAAGGCCATACATCACCCAGATCAGCGCGCCGACATGCGCCCCGGCATTGAGCCCGCGGGCGACGTAATCCACCAGGAACACCATGGCCGGCACCAGTCCGGCGGCCATGAACGCGTATTGGGCGAACAGCAGGTAAACGCTCGGGTCGGCGGGGGCAGACGACGAGGTATCCGACGGCGCAGGGGCGACCAGGTGCGCAGCGGTTGGCCAGCCAAACCAACTGGCGGCGGTGAGGACCAGGGCCAACACGCCAAGGCCGAACCAGGTTTGCTGCAAGCCGAGGCTCAGCAGCGGCGGCACGAGCGTCCCCGAGCCGGCGATGCCCAAGCCGATGCCAAGGAATATCGCACCGCTGGCCAGGCCCCTGCGGGTCGCCGGTACGTGAGGCAATACGGTTCCCGCCACCAACACCATGATCGCGCCACCGGCGATCCCCGACAGCAGGCGCCAGCCGAAGAACCAGCTCATCGACAACGGAAAACCACAGGCGAAAAACGCCAGCGTCACTGCCAGCATCATCAGGCGCAGGGCGGTTTTGTTCGAGGTCCGGCGTGCCAGTGGATGACCAATCAGTGCGCCGATCAGGTAACCCACCAGATTGGCGGCGCCGAGGTACACCACGTCGCTGGCGGAAAACCAGTGGGCCTGGATCAGTGAGGGAATCAACGGCGTGTAGGCGAAACGCGCCAGGCCGATGCTGACCAGGCTGGCGCAGAGGCCGGCGAAGATCGGCAGCCAGATCGCACTGGGTGCAGGAGTAAGGGGAGCAGATGAGCGGTGCATGTGCATTGTCCTGTGGGGAACTCAGGCCTTCAGCATAGCGAGCTTCTTTGAAGCATTAATGAAGCGATTACGCGCTATGCTGATGCACAAATGCATCATCAGGAGAGCGCTGTGAATTGGGATGACGCCCGGGTATTTCTCGCGGTTTGCCGTGAATCGACGTTGCGTGGTGCGGCGCGGGTGTTGGGGGTCGACCAGGCGACGGTCGGCCGGCGCATCACGGCGCTGGAAAAGTCATTGAGTGCGACCTTGTTCCTGCGTACCTCCGAAGGTTACGCGCTGACGGCTGTCGGCGAAGCGGCGCTCAAGGCGGTGGAGAAAATGGAACATTCGGCGTTAGAGCTGGAACGCCAGATCCAGGGCCTGGACGATCGCCTGACCGGCACGGTTCGGGTCAGCACCACCGATTCCCTGGCGATCGATTTCCTGATTCCGGCGATTGCCCGCCTGCATCGACAACACCCGGATGTACGGGTGCAACTGGACGCCACCACGCAGATTCTCAGCCTCGCAAAACGCGAGGCGGACATCGCCGTACGCAACACCCGACCGGACAACCCGGACCTTATCGCCCGGCGCATCGCCCGCTGGCCGGTGGGTCTGTTTGCCTCGCAAGCCTATGTCGATGCCCACGGCGTGCCGGAGCCCGGGTCGGCGTTCGCCGGGCACGACCTGGTGGTGTATCAACCGTACTTGCAGGGCAACAAGGACCTGACGCTGGTCTCGGAACCGGTGGCGCGCGGGCGGATTGTCGCCAGCCTCAGTTCCAGCCTGCTGGTGCGCCGTTCGATTGCTGCGGGGATAGGGGTTGGGGAAATTCCGGTGTACATCGGGGAGAAGGAGGGGCTGGTCAGGTTGTGGCCGGAGCGCTCGCGGCCGTTGCCCTATGACATCTGGCTGGTGACCCACGCGGACCTGCGGCATACGGCGAGGGTGCGGGCGGTCATTGATGAGATTGTCGCGGGGTTTGCCGGGACCGGCGAGTAACCTGTAGGAGCGAGCTTGCTCGCGATGGAGTGTCATTCACATTGGTGTCGACTGACGCACCATCGCGAGCAAGCTCGCTCCTACAGGGATCCGTCATGGCATTTGCGGCAGTTCCTGTGGGCGCAGGTCAAACACCAGCACTTCGGCATCCACGCCGTTGCTCAAGGTCAGCGCCTGTTCGTCACGAACCCGCACACCGTCGCCTTCCTGCAACAACACACCGTTGAGTTCGACGCTGCCCCGGGCCACGTGCACATAGGCGTAGCGGTTGGCGGCGAGTTCCAGGGTGGCGCTTTCCTTGCCGTCGATCAGGCCGGCATACACCCGTGCATCCTGACGCACCTTCAACGAACCCTTGGCGCCGTCCGGCGAGATGATCAGTTGCAGGCGCCCACGTTTTTTCTGGGTGCTGAAGTGCTCTTGCTGATAACGCGGTTTGGCGCCACTGACGTCGGGCACGATCCAGATCTGCAGAAAGTGCACCGGCCGGGTGTTGGAGTGGTTGAACTCACTGTGGGCCACGCCGCTGCCTGCGCTCATCAGTTGCACGTCGCCGGGGCGGATCACCGAACCTGTGCCCAGGGTGTCCTTGTGTTCCAGGGCACCTTCAAGCACGTAGGAGAAAATCTCCATGTCGCGGTGCGGGTGTTGGCCGAAGCCTTTACCGGCGGCGACGCGGTCGTCGTTGATCACCAACAGGTCAGAAAAACCCTGCTCTTTCGGGTTGCGATAGCTGGCGAAGGAAAAGGTATGGAATGACTTCAACCAGCCGTGATTGGCCAGGCCACGATCCGAGGCTTTGCGAAGAGTCAGCATGATCAAATCTCCTTTCAGGACGTGAATTCGTCCGAGTGAGGAGAAGGTTAATGTTTATCGTTAGATGCAATAAGTAGATGGAAATTGAAATACTGTCTCTATGTGGTTGACAGTTATGTGGGCTGTGTCACGCATTCTTTTTTCGATGCAAGCGCCACATTTAGCCATAATGCACACCACCCCTGATGCCGGGCGCAGACTTTGTAGGAGCGAGCCTGCTCGCGATGGTCGTTAACGGTGACGCGTTCTGGCTGGATGAAAGCGGCGCTGTTGAGTCCATCGCGAGCAAGCTCGCTCCTACAGGGGGGCCGTGTTCGGCGGACCGACCTAATTTGATCCCAGTGAATTCCAATCCATGAAAACCGTGGCAATGGTGCTGTTTCCCGACTTTCTCCTGCTCGATATGGCCGGGCCCATGGAAGTGTTTTCCATCGCCAATCGTTATCTGAAACCCGACGATCACTATGTGCTGTCGACCATCGGCACTGAGCACGGCGCACTGCGGGCGTCCAACGGGGTGAGCGTGCATGCCGACCGGCACATCGACCAGGCCTGCGAGGGTTTTGATTTGCTGCTGGTGCCCGGTGGTCCCGGTGCCTACAACGAAAGGCATCCGCCGTTGCTCGACTGGCTCAGGCACAACGTCAACCGGTCCGCTGGTTATGGTTCCATCTGCACCGGGGCGTTCGTGCTGGGGCATGCGGGTTTGCTCGATGGCTATCGCGTCACCACCCACTGGCACTACACCGAGCGGCTGATCAAGGGCTTTCCGAAGGCGACCGTCGAGACCGATCAGATCTTCGTCCAGGACCGCAACCTGATCACCTCCGGTGGCGTCACCGCCGGGATCGACCTGGCCTTGTCGGTGGTGGCCCGGGACCATGGCAAAAAAGTCGCCCAGGACGTGGCCAAGGTGTTGCTGGTGGTCATGAAACGCCAGGGCGGGCAGGCGCAGTTCAGCCCGTTGATGGCGGCGGTCGCCCCCCACGAAACGGCGATTACCCGGGTGCAGAACCATGTGCTTGAACATCTCGATGAAACCTATGGCATCGAGCGCATGGCGGGTCTGGCCAACATGAGCCCGCGTCACTTCGCCAGGGTGTTCGCCCGGGAAGTGAACATGACGCCGATGGAGTTTCTGCAAAGCGCGCGCATCGATTGCGCCAGGAACCTGCTGGAAACCACCGAGTTGCCGCTCAAGACCGTGGCGTTCAAAAGTGGCTTCGGCAGTGTGCGGCACATGCGTTTTCTGTTCAGTGAAAGGCTTGGCCTGACCCCGACCCAATACCGCGAGCAGTTCAGCTAGCGCGTATGTCCGTCATGCGCACCGCAATGGCCGTGACGCTCCCCCCGTGGCAGTTGTACCGTCACCGTGGCCTGCCAAGATACCGCTGAACTCATTGCAAGGACGGTGCGGAGCCTGGGCTGGAAGCCAGGTTTCCAGCGAGTGACAGCCCATGAACAGCCTCAGAGATATAAACAGCGAAGCGGTGCTGCAATTCGGGCCCTACGCTTTCCACCTCAGTCAGCGACTGGTGCTGGAGGGCGATCGACCGCTGCGCCTGGGCGGCCGCGCTCTTGACGTGTTGCAGGTGCTGGTCGAGCACGCAGGTTCAGTGGTCAGCAAGGAAGAGTTGATTGCGCAGGTCTGGCCGCGCTCCGTGGTCGAAGAGATCAACCTGCGGGTGCACATTGCCGCCCTGCGTCGTGCCCTGGGCGATGGGCAGAACGGCCAGTGCTACATCGTCAACATTCCCCAGCGCGGCTACAGTTTTGTCGCCCCGGTGCAGCTTTCGCCAGAGCCTGTAGCGTTCCCGAGCGGGACCGTACAAAAGCTGCTGCACAACCTGCCGGCGCGGCTCACGCCGATTACCGGGCGCGATGCGGTTGTCGGCAGCCTGGTGCGGCAGATGCCGGTGCGCCGATTCATGACCCTGGTCGGGCCTTGCGGGATCGGCAAGACCACCGTGGCGCTGCGCGTGGCCGAACTGTTGCTGCAGCACTATCGGCATGGCGTGTGGCTGGTGGACCTGGCGGCGATCGATGACCCGGCGCAAGTGACTGATTACCTCACTCGAACCCTTGAACTGAAGGTCGGCACCACGCTGGAGACGCTGGCGCAGCGGCATGCCTTGTTGGTGCTCGACAATTGCGAACACCTGCTCGAACGCTGCCAGACGTTGATCGAGACACTGCTGCATTCGATGCCCCGACTGTCGATCCTCGCCACCAGCCGCGAGCCACTCAAGGCGTCTGGCGAAACCGTATTGCGTCTGCCACCGCTGGCGGTGCCGCCGGCGTCAGGGCTGCGCAGCGTCGCCGAGGTCATGGGCTATTCGGCGGTGCAGTTGTTCGTCAGCCGTGCCCGGGCTCGATTGCACGGGTTCACCCTGCGCGAACAAGACCTCAGGACCGTACGGGATATCTGCCGACGCCTCGATGGCCTGCCGCTGGCGATTGAACTGGCCGCGGCGCAAATCGATGCGTTGGCGCTGGTGGGGTTGCAAGCGCAACTCGACAACTGTTTTCAGCTGCTGACTCAGGGCCGCCGCACAGCCGTTCCCCGACATCAGACCCTCAAAGCCGCTCTGGACTGGAGCTACGAACGGTTGACTGCCGTGGAGCAAACCGTGTTGCAGCGTCTGGCGGTGTTCAAAATGGCGTTTACCCAGGACGCAGCGATTGGCGTGATCAGTTGCGACGGGCTGCCCGCCGCCGAGCTGATCAAGGTGATGGAGAGCCTCGCTCTCAAGTCACTGCTGTCCCAGGAGCAGGGCGGCGGTGTTACCCGTTACCGCTTTCTCAACACCACCCGCACCTACGCACTGGAAAAACTCGAACTCAGTGGTCAATTGCGAACCCTTGAAATGCGTTATGCGGCATACATCAGTAAAACGTGCTGGTCTTCAGGCCGACAGGTGGCATTGCAACTCGTCGAGTAGCCGGCGAACCGTCATCAGGTCAGGCGTGGCAAAACCTTCGGTGAAGCGCTCGTAGATCGGTGCCAGCAGGTCATACGCCCTTTGGCGGTGGCCTTGACGCTGCCACAGTTGCGCCAGCGAGGTGGCGCTGCGCAGCTCCCAGGCCAGTGCACCCTGAGTTCTGGCCACGTTGAGTGCCTTGAGCAGCACGGTTTCGGCCGTCGCGGCGTTGACCGGGCAATCCGTTGCCAGCAACGTCTTGGCCCTGGCCCGCAGAATCTCTGCGGTGCTCCAGCCCGACACACCGTTTTTTGCGCGTTCGAGCAAACCATCGTCGACGTATGTCGAATCCAGCGTGACCATGATGTCTTTGATCAAACCGACGCTTTGGCGGCCGGTTGGCCGAACATTGGTGCCACCGATCACCTGCGCGTAGTGTTGCGCCCAGTTGTAGAACAGTAGAATCGAGTGTTTCTGCGCCTGTTCCAGCAGCAGGCGCAGGAGTTCGCGGGCGCTGCGGGTGTCGCCGTTGTAGTAAGCGATCAGGCAGCCGGAGAGCGCCAGGGTGTAGCAGATCGACGTGCCGTGGTTGATCTGCAAGGCGATGTCCAGTGCCTGCCGGGCCGCGCGCCAGGCCTGCTCCGGTTGGCCTTGCAGCCAGAGGATGCGCGCGTGGATGGTCAGCGCCGCAACGCTCTGGTCGTATTGCACGCCGAAAGCATGGGTGAAACGGTTGAGATGACCGCTGTGGGCCATGCGTTGCAGCACCTGTTCGGCATGCTCCCGAGCCTGATGCTGGTCGCCGCAGAAGTGCAGGGCCAGTACCCGCAATCGATGCATGCTCAGGGACATCAGGGCGTCGTCCTGCAGCCCCAGTTGATCGAATTGCCGGCTCTGCTCCTGGGCCATCCGGTAATGACCGCAACAGAGATTGACCGCCAGGTGACCGGAAATCGCCAGTAACTGGCCAGCCACATCGTTGCACTGTCGGGCCAGGTTGTGGGCGCTGACGAAAGCGCCGACGGTTTCGTCGGTCCCCCCCTGCGTGTGATAACAGGCGCTGCCCAGGGCCAGCATGAGGGCCATCTTCAAGCGCGGGCAAGGCTCGGGTGACTGCTCGAGCAAGGCCAGGGCCTTGCGCACATAACCGCCGTGTTCCTTGAGCAGTGACAACTCCTGCCACAGGGGAGTGGACTTCGCGGCCAGGCGAATCGCCAGTGCCTGCGGCCCTTGAGCGTGCAAACCCCAATCGAGGGTTGCACGGATGTCCTCCAGAGCCCGGCCATAGCGCTCGATCCACAGGTCGGTCGACGTTTTCTCCCAGTCGTCCTGGGCCTGTTGCATCAGCACCAGGCAGCGCTCGGCATGGCGTTCCCGCGTGCCGGGCAGGTCGGCGGTTTGCGCAAGTTTTTCCAGGGCGTAGCCGCGGGTGGTGTCGAGCAGACGGTAGTACACGTCTTCGTCGCCCACTTCCACGTTCAGTAACGACTTGGCGACCAGTTGCGTGATTGAACCGAACACCTCGCGCGGTTCCATGTGTTCGCCGACGATCACTGCCGCTGCCGACTCCAGGGTGAAGCCTGCGCAAAACACACTCAGTCGGCGCAGGCAGGTCTTTTCGCAGGCAGTGAGCAGTTCGAAGCTCCAGTCCAATGTTGCACGCAGGGTCTGATGGCGTGCCAGGGGTGTCTGGCAGGACTGGTTCAGCAACCGGAAGCTGCTTTGCAACTGCGCCAGCAAGCCGTGCAATCCGAAGTTGCCCACTTGCGCCGCTGCCAGTTCGATGGCCAGCGGTATGCCGTCCAGTCGATGGCAAATGTCTATCAGCAGCGGCAGTTCATCATCGGCCAGTTCAAAGCTGTCATGACTGGCCATGGCCCGCTCGACAAACAGTTGCAGGGCGGAAAAGGTCATGGCCTGGGCGCGGTCGAGGACGGCGATGGGCGGCGGGCAGTCGAGTGACTCCAGGCGCTGGACGAATTCCCCTTCGGCCCGCAGGCTCTCGCGGCTGGTGGCGAGGATGTGCACGTGCGGCGCACTGCGCAGAATGTCTTCGCTGAGCTGGGCAATGGCGTCGATCAAGTGCTCGCAGTTGTCGATGATCAGCAGCATGTGGCGATCGCGCAGAGAGTCTGCAAGTCCGCTCAGGGGGGCGTCGTCGTGCAGGGCCAGTTCGAGTAGCGTCGCCAGATGACCGTTAATCATCAGCGGGCAGTTGATCGGGGCCAGGTCCAGCAGGTGTATGCCGTCCCGGTAGCGACCGATCATTTGTTCGGCGACCTGCAGGGCTACGGTGGTCTTGCCGATGCCGCCGGGGCCGAGGAGGGTGATGAAGCGCTGGCGGGGCAGTTGCTCCATCAGGTTGTCGACCAGGGTCTGCCGGCCGATCATGCGCGTGCGGCGCACCGGCAGGTTATGCCGGCTCGACGCGGAACGTGCGGGTCCCGGCGCTTGCTCGGCCTGTACCAGTGAATGCGGTGCGACGAAACTGTACCCGCGCTGGGCCACGGTGACGATGTAGCGCTGGCCGGCCTGACCGTCGCCGAGCGCCTTGCGCAAGGCGGCCATGTGCACCCGCAGGTTGATGTCTTCGACCACGCTGTTGGGCCAGACCCGGGCGATCAATTGTTGCTTGCTGACCACGTTGCCAGCGTGTTCCAGCAGGATCAACAGAATGTCCATGGCGCGCCGTCCCAGGCGCAAGGGCTGGTCGGCCTCCATCACCAGGCGTTGTCCGGGGTAGACCCGGTAGGGGCCGAAATGCACAGCCTGTTCGGGGGAAAGGGTCAACGAGTCGCTCCTGTTGCATCCGTCTGGTTCGCGGTTTTGGAGCATATTCCTCAGGTTTTTTACCTAGCGCAATGCGCCGCCCGGGTGACTGATGAGGGCAGGCATTGACTCTAACGTATCGGCCAATGGCTGTCGGTCCCGCGATCATTGGGCGCGACAGACGGACAGCAGTTGCCGAGGCTTTTTGCGCGCCATGGAAATTTAACAACGTTTAACTCGTCGCGCGTCCGGTTTGCGTCCAAAACTCTCCCTCTTCAACTTCCACTGAAGGCAGGGATGAAATGTCAGTCAGCCGCGAGCAGCTCAATGTGGGAGCGAGCCTGCTCGCGAAGGCGGTGTCACATTCAGCATATGCGATGACTGACACAATGCTTTCGCGAGTAGGCTCGCTCCCACAAAGGACAGAGCAATGAGCAACGTGGTGGTGGTCTATCACAGTGGCTACGGGCACACCCGGGTCATGGCCGAAGCCGTGGCCGGGGGCGTGGAACGGCACCTGGGCAGCACCTGCCAGTTGATTCCGGTCGAGGACGTGGACGAGCACTGGGAGCGGCTGCACAACGCCGACGCCATCATCTTTGGTGCGCCGACCTACATGGGCAGCGCCTCGGCGGCCTTCAAGGGCTTCATGGAGGCCACGGCGGCGTTCTACCTGGCCCAGCCCTGGCGCGACAAACTGGCAGCCGGTTTCACCAATTCCGGCTGCCTGTGCGGCGACAAACTCAGCACCTTGTTGCAGATGGCCGTGTTCGCCGCCCAGCACTCGATGATCTGGGTCGGCCTCGACCTGCTGCCGGCGCGCTCCAGCACCGGCGCGTTCAACGGCCAACTCAATCGCCTGGGCAGCTCACTGGGCGCCATGGCCCAGTCGAATGTCGAACAATCCCCCGACGATGCCCCTCCGCCCGAGGATCGCTGCACCGCCGCGCACCTGGGCGAGCGTGTGGCGCGCCTGGCGGATCGCATGAACCCGCTACCGGTTTGTTTCACCCCCCAACCCTCGTTAAGGAAGCATCACCCATGAGCACCTTTACTACCCGCGACGGCGTCGAGATTTACTACAAGGACTGGGGCACCGGTCAGCCGATTGTCTTCAGCCACGGCTGGCCGCTGAACGCCGACAGCTGGGAGTCGCAGATGATCTTCCTGGCCTCCAAGGGCTACAGGGTCATCGCCCACGACCGTCGCGGTCATGGGCGTTCCAGCCAGCCGTGGTCGGGCAATGACATGGACCATTACGCCGACGATCTGGCGCAGTTGATCGAGCTGCTGGATCTGCAAGACGCTGTGCTGTTCGGCTTCTCCACCGGCGGTGGCGAGGTGGCGCGTTACATCGGTCGCCACGGCACCGGCCGCGTGGCCAAGGCCGGGCTGATATCCGCCGTGCCACCACAGATGCTCAAGACCGAAGCCAACCCCGGCGGCCTGCCGCTGGAAGTATTCGACGGCATCCGCCAGGCCTCGCTGGCCGACCGTTCGCAGCTGTACATCGACCTCGCCAGCGGCCCGTTCTTCGGCTTCAACAAACCCGGCGCGAAACCGTCCCAGGGCATGATCGACTGGTTCTGGATGCAGGGCATGATGGCCGGCCACAAGAACGCCTATGACTGCATCAAGGCGTTCTCGGAAACCGACTTCACCGAAGATTTGAAGAAGTTCGACGTGCCGACCCTGGTGGTGCATGGCGATGCGGATCAGGTCGTGCCCTACGAAGCGGCGGGCGTCTCCTCTGCCAGGCTGGTGAAGGGCTCGACCCTGAAGATTTACCCGGGCGCCCCTCACGGTTTGACGGACACCCATAAGGACCAGCTCAACGCGGATCTGTTGGCGTTCTTGAAAGGTTAAAAAGCCGGATCAAAAGATCGCAGGCTTCGCCAGCTCCTACAGGGTCGCGTGCATACCCGTAGGAGCTGGCGAAGGCTGTGATCTTTTGCCGTTGAGGGCGGTGCCGCGGACAAACTGACAGCGCCACGCAAACGGATTGATGCCTTCGCTGCGGGTGAAGATGTGGCTGAAGTGCGCCTGATCGCAGAAGCCGCATTCAAGGCTGATCTGCGTAAGGCTCATGTCGGTGTACCGGATCAATTGCTTGGCCAGGGCAATGCGCTGCTGGCGGATCCAGTCCTGGGGCGAGAGACCGGTGCTGCACTTGAACGCGCGGGAGAAGTGACTGCGCGATAGGGCGCAGGCCTGTGCCAGCTCGCTGACTTCCAGGCTGTCGCCCAGGCGTTCGAGGATCAATTGTTTAACCAGCTTTTCGCGTTGCGGGCTGAGGCCGCCGGTGTGGGTCTTGCGTGGTTCGCTGGCAGGTGCGCGGGCGGTGGTGTGCTGTGGGTAAGCCATGGCCATTGTCCGGTCGGGGAGGAAAAGCGCTGGCGCCCGGTTTGAGCGATCAGCACCGTTACTCTGGAAAAACAGTTCTGCGCTGAGGGCTTCATTGTTGGCGGCGCCCGCTGTGGCTGACGAGTTAAACGTTGTTAATTCCATGCCCGAGGCTGTGAACACAGCACATCGTTGCAAGTGCGGGCGACGTCGATGGGCACAAGATGCGCAATCTGGAGCGGGCCACAACGGACCGTCGGTTGATTTGAAAAGGTGAACAGATGAAACGGACATGGCAGGGAACGCTGGGCGCCATCGGCCTGGTTCTGATATCCGCCAACGCGCTGGCCCAGGCGCCGGCGCAGGTGGGCACGCAAGTACCCGGTTACTTCCGGCTGGCGCTGGGGGATTACGAGGTGACGGCGCTGTTCGACGGTTACAACGACCTGTCGCCAAAGCTGTTGCAAGGCATGAGCCAGAGCCAGATCCGCGCGCTGTTGGCCCGTCGTTCGATTGAAACCCCGGGTGTGCAGACCGCCTTCAACGCCTTTCTGGTCAACACCGGTAAACAGCTTGTCCTGATTGATACCGGGGCAGGGCAATGCATCGGTCCTACCGCCGGCCAGCTCCCGGCCAACCTGCAAGCGGCCGGCTACAAACCGGAGCAGGTGGACGCCATCCTGATCACTCACCTGCACCTGGATCACGTCTGCGGTCTGGTGGACGGCCAGCAGCAACCGCTGTTCGCCAACGCCACGGTGTACGCGGCCAAGGCCGAAGCCGACTACTGGCTCGACCCGCAGGCGTTGGCCAAGGCGCCGGAAGCGGCCAAGGGCTACTTCAAGATCGCCCAGGATTCCACCGCACCTTACGTGGCCGCCGGCCGATTCAAGACCTTCACCCCCGGCCAGTCACCGCTGCCGGGCGTGGTCGAGGCGCAACTGGAAGAAGGGCACACGCCGGGCAGCACCACGTACCGTTTCACCTCGCAAGGGCAAAGCATCCTGTTCATGGGCGACCTGGTGCACAACCTGGCCGTGCAATTCCTGCACCCTGAGGTATCGATCAGTTTCGACGTCGACAGCCAGCGTGCGATCAAAAGCCGCAACCAGGTGTTCAGTGCCGCTGCCGCCAGCAAGACCTGGGTGACGGCGGCGCACCTGCCATTCCCCGGCATCGGCCACATCACCGCCGAAGGCAAGCATTTCCAGTGGGTGCCGGTGGAATACGGACCGTATAAACGAGCGGCGAACGTGCCGTTGATCGAGTAAAGTCGGCAGTTCTCGCGCCTGGCCGACCACACAAGGAACCCGAGCCTATGAACCGTAACGATCTGCGTCGCGTCGACATGAACCTGCTGGTGATTTTCGAAGCCCTGATGTTCGAAAAGAACCTGACCCGCGTCGCCGAAAAACTGTTCATGGGTCAGCCGGCGGTGAGCGCCGCGTTGGGGCGTTTGCGCGATCTGTTCGACGACCCGTTGCTGTTGCGCAACGGTCGCGGCATGGAACCGACGGCGCGTGCGCTGGCGATTCTCAAGGAGTTGCAGCCGGCGATGGACACCATTTCCGGCGCGGTCAGCCGGGCCAGGGAGTTCGATCCGGCGACCAGTTGCGATGTGTTCCGCATCGGTCTGTCGGACGATGCCGAGTTCGGTTTGTTTCCACCGTTGCTGCGTCAGTTGCAAGAGGAGGCACCGGGCATCGTCGTGGTCGTGCGGCGGGCCAATTACCTGTTGATGCCGGCGCTGCTGGCGTCGGGGGAAATCTCGGTGGGCGTGAGTTACACCACGGATCTGCCGGCCAATGCCAAGCGCAAGAAGCTGCGCGATATCCCCTGCAAAGTGCTGCGCGGCGACACCCGGCCGGGGACGCTGACCCTGGACGAGTACTGCGAGCGGCCCCATGCGATGGTGTCGTTCTCGGGGGACTTGAGCGGCAATATCGATCTGGATCTGGCGAAGGTCGGGCGCAGTCGTCGAGTGGTGCTGGGGGTGCCGCAGTTCAGTGGGTTGCGGGCGTTGCTCGCCGGGACCGAGATGATTGCCACCGTGCCGGATTATGCGGCGTGCGCGTTGGTCGAGGGCTGTGGGTTGCGCGCTGAGGATCCGCCGTTCGAGATTGAGGCGGCGCAGTTGTCGATGGCCTGGAGTGGGGTGCATGACAATGATCCGGCGGAGCGGTGGTTGCGGTCGCGGATCGGCGAGTTCATGTCTTTGGCTTTGGATGTTTCTTAGGTTTTCTTTGACCTTGGCGGCCTCTGGGCCGACCAGGTTCTTGGGTGATTGAGTACATATCCATTCCTGCGGTAACGGCGGCTTATGGTTCCGCTCTTACAGCGTGTCACTTTTGGCAAACGCCCCAAAAGTAACCAAAAGGTCTCGCCCCTTACGTACGGCCCCTCGCTGAGGCTCGGGGTTCCTTCGCTCCGGTATTCATCCGGGGGCATTGCCCTCCGGTCGGCTTCGCTTCGACCTACATGCAATGAGTTCGACTGCGTCGAACGGCGCTGCGCGCCCATCCCCGGATGAACACCTCCACTCAGCCTGCCGAGGGGGCGGGTGGATCAAGATCAAGATCAAGAGCTGCAGGCGAGCTAACGCTCGGCCTGTTGAGTGGTGAGAGGCGTGGGTGTACGCCGATCAACTGTAGGAGCGGGCTTGCCAGCGAAGGCGGCCTGGCAGCCGACCAATCTCTCACAGACATACGCTGATCCACTGTAGGAGCGAGCCTGCTCGCGATAGCGGTGGATCAGTCAACACCAATGCCGGATGTAATGCCGCCATCGCGAGCAAGCTCGCACACAGGGAATGTGCCGCGTTCTGACAGCCCTGTTCAAAAGCCGTCAGCCTCTATTCCTGAAAGCCACACCGCCTTGCGTCGTTGCCTACAACTACGCCAGAATCCGCCGGCTTGTGAGTCTTGGCCCTGATCTCTAACGTTCTCCCCGTCGCTGCCCATTCAGCGATCGGGTTTAGCAGCTCGGTAAATTTCAAGGCTCGCCAGTGTCACCTTCAGATCAGTCCGATCTGCAATTTGGTGGCTGTGCGTGGGGCACTTCGGTGCGCCGGGTTCCTTGATCCCTGGTCTGCTAACCCGCGTACAGCCGCCACCCAATTCGTTTAGCAGCGACCTGTGGCGGCTCCATTGATCAAGGAGATTGACCATGTTCAAACCAACCCCGAATCCCCCGCAATCCGACGACGTTTCCCCCTACGATTCCCCAGACTCCAGAAAGCTCCACGAAGCCGCCGACCGCGCACTGGATCACTACCTCAATCCCCCGAAAGACCCGGCGCCATCGCACAAGCCCAGCACGATGTTTGTCATCGCCCCCGACATCAACACCGAAACCCTGTTGGCTCACGCCTGCGAATCCCTGGCTTCGGCCAGCATCATGGCCAGTGACCTTGCGGGGTTTCTGCAAAGCCCTCATCGCAACGCGCTGCTGGGGATTGCGCAGATCATCATGTTGGGCGAGCTGGCGGTGAACCGGGCGCTGGATAATCTTGACCCGCAAGGCTAGCCGAGTAGCAACAAGCAACGAGTAACCTTGTGGGAGCGAGCTTGCTCGCGATAGCGGTGTATCAGTCAACACCAATGCCGGATGTGATGCCGCCATCGCGAGCAAGCTCGCTCCCACAGGGTTCTATGTCGTGTGGTCGATCTCGGTCTTCCCGCAAACAGAGCACGTACATTCAATTTTTCCTCCTCCTTCCCCGGCACTATCGAATCCAGTCCCGGCACATCGACGCCGGTGGTTTTTCATTTGTATGGGTAGGCCATGGACGCTTCGCGACGCGATGATCGGGCGCAAGACTGGGGGCTGCTGTTTCTGCGGGGCAGCGGCGGGTTGTTCCTGTTGTGGGTGCACGGCTTGCCCAAGCTGCTGCACTACAGTGCCGAGTTGCAAAACATCGAAGACCCTTTCCACCTGGGCGCGAACCTGACGCTGATGTTGGCGATTTTTGCCGAGGTCGTGTGCCCGCTGCTGATCGTCGGCGGGTTGCTGGCGCGTCTGGCATGTTTGCCTATTCTGTTTGTGCTGTGGGTGTCGATGTTGATCGTGCATCCGCAGTGGACCCTCTTCGAAGGCCAGTTCGGCTGGCTGTTGCTGATTGTCTTCACCAGCATTTTCATCGCCGGGCCGGGACGGCTGGCACTCAATGTCCGTTTCGCCGGAGCCTTGCGTTATGTCTGAATCCAATCGCCGTGAGCCGGCAAGTCCCGGGCCTGATGAGGTGGTGACCCTGATCGTCAAACACCGGGTCAAGGCCGGTTTCGAAGTGCCTTATGAAGCCTGGCTGCGCAACATCGTCAAGGTGGCGGCACAGAACGTCGGGCACCTGGGCGTGGATGTGGTACGCGGCAAGCACGCCGGCCTCGACACCTACACCTGCGTGTTGCGCTTTTGCTCGACCGAAGCGATGCAGAACTGGCTCGATTCACCGCAACGCCAGGCACTGGTCGACGAAGCCGCGCCGATGCTCGCCGATGGCGACCAGACCGAAGTCAATCCGGTCAACGAGTTCTGGTTCTCGCCCCAGGCCGAAGCCGGTACGCCACCGCCGCGCTGGAAGCAGGCCGTGGTGACGCTGCTGGTAATCCTGCCGCACACCTTGCTGGTGCCGCTGCTCTGGGGGCCGTTGTTGCAGCTCAACGCCTTGCTCTCCAATTACGTGGTGGCCACGTTCCTGATCACCCTGACCATCGTACTGTCGGTGGTTTACATCTTCATGCCCATGGCGACGCGTCTGTTTGCGCCCTGGCTGTCTCCCGCTACTTTGCACGAGGAACCGTGATGAACGCCGATCTGATTCTGTTCAATGGTCAATTCCACACCGTTGACCGCGAAAAACCGCTCGCCAGCGCCGTGGCGATCAGCGACGGTCGTTTCGTCGTGGTCGGCAGCGATGCCCAGGCCATGGCCCTGCGTGGTTCGAACACCCAGGTGATCGACCTCAAGGGCCGTTGTGTGATTCCCGGGCTCAACGACTCGCACTTGCACCTGATCCGTGGTGGCTTGAACTACAACCTCGAACTGCGCTGGGAGGGTGTGCCGTCCCTGGCCGATGCCTTGCGCATGCTCAAGGATCAGGCTGACCGCACGCCGACGCCGCAGTGGGTGCGGGTGGTCGGTGGCTGGAACGAATTCCAGTTCGCCGAAAAACGCATGCCGACCCTGGCCGAGCTCAATCAGGCGGCACCAGACACGCCGGTTTTCGTGCTGCACCTGTACGACCGCGCCTTGCTCAACCGTGCCGCGTTGCGCGTAGCCGGCTACACCCGCGACACGCCGAACCCGCCGGGTGGCGAGATCGTGCGCGACGCCAATGGCGAGCCGACCGGCATGCTGGTGGCGCGGCCGAACGCGATGATTCTGTACTCGACCCTGGCCAAGGGGCCGAAACTGCCGCTGGAGTATCAGGTCAACTCGACCCGCCAGTTCATGCGCGAACTCAATCGCCTGGGCCTGACCAGTGCCATCGATGCCGGCGGCGGTTTCCAGAATTACCCGGACGATTACCAGGTGATCGAGCAGTTGGCGAAGGATGAGCAACTGACCGTGCGCATCGCCTACAACCTGTTCACCCAGAAGCCCAAGGAAGAGTTGACCGACTTCAAGAACTGGACCGGCAGCGTGAAGCTGCACCAGGGCGACGATTTCCTGCGGCACAACGGCGCCGGGGAAATGCTGGTGTTCTCGGCGGCGGACTTCGAAGACTTCCTCGAACCGCGCCCGGACCTTCCGCAAACCATGGAAGCCGAACTGGAGCCGGTGGTGCGCCACTTGGTCGAGCAACGCTGGCCGTTCCGTTTGCACGCCACCTACAACGAATCCATCAGCCGCATGCTCGACGTATTCGAGAAGGTCAACCGCGACATTCCGTTCAACGGCTTGCCGTGGTTTTTCGACCACGCCGAAACCATCACCCCGCAGAACATCGAGCGGGTGAGGGCGTTGGGAGGCGGCATTGCGATTCAGGATCGCATGGCGTTCCAGGGTGAATATTTCGTCGAGCGTTACGGCGCGAAAGCGGCCGAAGCCACGCCACCGATCAAGCGCATGCTGGCCGAGGGCGTACCGGTCGGTGCCGGTACCGACGCCACGCGGGTGTCGAGCTACAACCCGTGGACTTCGCTGTACTGGATGGTCAGTGGCCGCACCGTCGGCGGCATGGAGCTGCACGCCGAAGGCCTTTCACGCCTGACGGCGTTGGAACTGTTCACCCACGGCAGCGCCTGGTTCTCGTCGGAGCAAGGCAAGAAAGGCCAGATCAAGGTCGGGCAACTGGCCGACGTCGCCGCCCTCAGCGCGGACTTTTTCAGCGTCGATGAAGAGGCGATCAAGTGGATCGAGTCGGTGCTGACTGTGGTCGGCGGCAAGGTGGTGTACGGCGCCGGTGACTTCGAGAAGCTCGGGCCGGCCAGCGTGCCGGTGCTGCCGGACTGGTCGCCGGTGGTGAAGGTGCCGGGCCACTGGCGCCCGACGTCGCCGATGCAGGCCCAGGTTCACCATTGCAGCGGGCCGTGTGCGGTGCATTCCCACAGCCATGAACGGGCGCGCCTGTCGAACGCGCCGGTCAGCGATTTCGCCGGTTTCTGGGGCGCCTTTGGCTGCTCGTGTTTTGCCTTCTGACCCATTTAAAAAAGCGCCGGCCCAACAGGTCGGCGTTGACTGCGACAACCATCCACCAAGGAGTTTCCAATGAGCAACGTTCCGTACAAACGCCTGAACAAAGACGATGCCGTGGTATTGCTGGTCGACCACCAGACCGGTCTGATCTCGCTGGTACAGGATTTCTCGCCCAACGAGTTCAAGAACAACGTGCTGGCCCTGGGTGACATCGCCAAGTTCTTCAAATTACCGACCATCCTCACCACCAGTTTCGACAGCGGTCCGAACGGTCCGATCGTGCCGGAGCTCAAGGCGCAGTTCCCGGACGCGCCGTTCATTGCACGCCCGGGCCAGATCAACGCCTGGGACAACGAAGACTTCGTCAAGGCGATCAAGGCCACCGGTCGCAAGCAACTGATCATCGCCGGTGTGGTGACCGACGTATGCGTGGCGTTCCCGACCCTGTCGGCCATTGCCGAAGGCTTTGAGGTGTTTGTGGTGACCGACGCTTCCGGCACCTTCAACACCACCGTGCAACAAGCGGCCTGGGCACGCATGTCGGCCGCCGGTGCGCACCTGCTGAACTGGTTCTCCGTGGCCTGCGAGCTGCAAGGCGACTGGCGCAACGACATGGAAGGCCTGGCCAACCTGCTGTCTGAACGCCTGCCGAACTATCGCAACCTGATCAACAGCTACACCAAATTTACCGCCAAATAAGACCAGTCAGTCGCTCCCACAAGGGATCCAGGCTGTTCACAGTATTTGTGAATGACACAGATCCGGTGTGGGAGCGACGGTGCTGCTCGAGATGGAGGCGATGCGGTTTGCCGCGTCACCGGTTCAAGGCGTGACGATATTGAACTGCGGCGCGAAGGTATCGAGGCTGCTCATCAACTCCCCAAGCTTCTTGCCATTGCCTTGCAACTTGATCAGGCCTTTCTGGATCGCTGTCGGGATATCCAGTTGCTTGAGGCTGATCTGTTCCAGGGTGGCCTTGGTCATGTTCACACTGGCGTCCGCCTGGGGATTGAGCCCGGCACGGTGGGTCAGCACTCCATTGCGCAGGGTCAGGTTGAAGTCCTTGTTCTGATCCTCGAAAGTCCAGTTCAGGGTCAGGTCATGGCCTACAGCCTTTTCACTGTCCAGACGAACCGCCAGGAAGTCGAAGAACATCTGCGGGCTCATCGCCCGCACCATGTCCACCGATACCGAAGTGCCCGCTTGGGGCGGCACGCCGTTGCGCAGTTCCATGGCACCGGTCAGGTACATGTTGCGCCAGGTGGCGTTTTCACTTTGATAGCCCATTTGCTCCAGCGCCTGGGCCTGGGCTTTGCGCGCATCGCCGTTGTCCGGGTTGGCGAACAGCAACTGATTGCCCAGTTGCGCGGCCCAGCGGTATTCACCCTTGGCCATTGCCGCCTGCATTTTCCCCAGCACGGCCGCGTCGCCGCCCATGGCTTCGACCGAACGCTTGGCCGTTTCTACCGGTGGCAGTGGATTGAGGTTGGCCGGATTACCGTCATAGAAACCCATGTAGCGCTGATACACCGCGCGGGTGTTGAAACTCAGTGAGCCGTAGTAGCCACGGGTGTACCACTTCTGGTCGAGGGTGCCGGGCAGCTTCTTGATCGAATCGGCGACTTCCAGCGACGTCAGGCCCTGATTCAGCAAGTGCAGGGTGCGGTCGTTGAGGAAGGCGTACATGTCGCGCTGGTCGGCGAGGAAGGTGCGGATGCGCTCGCCGCCCCAGGTCGGCCAGTTGTGCTGGGCGAACAACACATCGCTCTTGTCACCGTAACGCGCCAGGCTGCTGTCCAGGTACTCTGCCCAAGCCTTGGCGTCACGCACCTGGGCGCCGCGGGGGGTGAGGATGTTGTGCATCATTTGCGTGGCGTTTTCCGCCATGCACAAGGCGCGCAACTGCGGCAGGTACAGGTTCATCTCCGCCGGTGCTTCGGTGCCCGGGGTCAACTGGAACTCCACGTCGAGGCCTGCGATGGTGCGGGTTTCCAGCTCCTTGTCGATCAGGTCGGTGGGCGGGATCAAGGTGACGGTGCCGCCGCTCGGCGTGCTCTTGCCCAAGCCGGCATCGACCTGGCCTTTTTCGCCACGGGGCAACAGGCTGCCGAACTGGAACTGTGCGCGGCGGCTCATGGCGTTGCCGGCGTAGACGTTCTCGCTCATCACGTGTTCCATGAACCCGGTGGGGGCGAACACCTTGACCTTGCCGGCCTTGACGTCGGCCTCGTCGATGACCCCGCGCACGCCACCGAAGTGGTCGACGTGGGTATGGCTGTAGATCACCGCCACCACCGGTTTGTGCGGACGGTTCTGGTAGTACAGGTCCAGTGCCGCCTTGGCGGTTTCGGCCATGGTCAACGGGTCAATGATGATCAGGCCGTCGTCACCTTCGATGATGGTCATGTTGGCCAGATCGAGGCCGCGAACCTGATACAGCCGTGGGCTGACTTCAAACAGTCCGGCATGGGCGCTGAGCTGGGCCAGGCGCCACAGGCTCGGGTTGACTGACTCCGGGGCCTGATCCTTGCCGAGGAAGTCATAGGCCTGGATATCCCAGATGACCTTGCCCGAGGCGTCCTTGACCTGGCCCTTGAACGGCGCGATCAGGCCCTTGGTGACCGACTCGTAGTCGGTGCGGTCGGTGAAGGGTAGTTGTTGCAGCACGGCGGCGTTACTGGCCGAGGTTTGCGGGCTGGCCGCGACCGGTGCGTCGGCGGCGACCACCGATTGCGCAAGGCAGGCAGTGATCAGGCAAGCGAGCAGCCCACGAGGGCTCAAGGTGAAACGAGGCATGATGTCTCCGTTTTTTATCGTTATGGTCAGACCAGCTTCGAGAGTAGGGCGGGGCTCGGGCAGGGCAATCATCAGCAACGGACAAAAAACATTCAGGGCCGCTATTCTTGGACCAGGCATATCCAGCAGGTTGACCCATGCTTGAAGTCCATGGCGTTTTCAAAAGCTACACCACCCCGCAGGGGCCGCTGCCGGTGCTGCAAGGCGTCGATCTGACGCTCAGGCCCGGCAGCAGCCTGGCACTGATGGGCGAGTCGGGCAGTGGCAAAAGCACCTTGCTGCACCTGATCGCCGGGCTGGACCGGATCGATCGCGGCAGCATTCGCAGTGGCGGGCATCGTCTGGAGCAGATGAATGAAGGGCAACTGGCGAACTGGCGCCGCACGGAAATCGGCCTGGTGTTCCAGCAGTTCAACCTGATTGGCAGCCTGCGGGTCGAAGACAACCTGGCGATTCAGGCGCGTCTGGCCGGGCGCCATGACCCACACTGGCAGGCGCATCTGGTGCAGCGCCTGGGCCTGGGCGAGTTGCTGCGGCGCTACCCGGAGCAACTGTCCGGCGGCCAGCAGCAACGGGTTGCGCTGGGGCGGGCGCTGGCGTCGCGCCCGCAACTGCTGCTGGCCGACGAGCCCACCGGCAGCCTCGATGAAACCACCGCCGCCGAGGTGTTGCAGTTGCTGCTGGAATTGCTTGACGACAGTCCCACCAGCCTGTTGATGGTCACCCACAGTCCCGGCGTGGCGGCGCGGCTGGCGGAAAAAGCGCTGCTGTGCGGTGGTCGTCTTGCCGGTGTGGGGGCGCGCTGACATGCGCATTTTTGGCGAAACCCTGCGCGCTCTGCTCAGCCACTGGCGGCAGCACCCGGTGCAGTTTTTCAGTGTGCTGACCGGGTTGTGGCTGGCCACCAGCCTGCTGACCGGCGTCCAGGCACTCAACAGCCAGGCCCGCGACAGCTATGCCCGCGCCAGTCAGTTGATCGGCGGCGAACCTCAGGCCAGTCTCGGTGCACCCGGTGGCGGCACGTTCACGCAGCAATGGTTTATCGATCTGCGCCGAGCGGGGTGGCCGGTGTCACCGGTACTGCAAGGGCGAGTCACGCTCAAAGGCCATGAAGAGCAGCGCTTGCAGTTGATGGGCATCGAGCCGGTGTCGCTGCCGGCGGGCGCGGCGGTGGCCGGGCAGGCCCTGGCGATTGAGCAGGTGGTCGATTTTTTCAGCCCGCCGGGCACTACCTGGATATCGTCGCAAACCTTGCAGGCACTGGGTTTGCGTGAGGGTGACCAGCCCTTGACCCTGGCTGGCGCGGCACTGCCGCCGTTGCATGTGCAGGCCGATATGGCACCCGGTGTGCTGCTGGTGGACATCGGTTTTGCCCAGCAGATTCTGGGGTTGCCGGATCAGTTGTCGCGTCTGCTGTTGCCGAAGGACTTCACTGCGCCGCTGCCGGATTCGCTCAAGGGGCAGCTGCAACTCAAGAGCGCCGGTGAAGAAAACAACCTGGCGCGCCTGACCGAAAGCTTTCACCTTAACCTCGATGCCCTGGGGGGGCTGTCGTTCGTGGTTGGTCTGTTCATCGTGCACGCCGCCATCGGGTTGGCACTGGAGCAGCGACGAGGCTTGCTCCGGACCTTGCGTGCCTGCGGTGTGAGTGCGCGGATGCTGATCGCTTGTCTCGCCGTCGAATTGGGTGGGCTGGCCCTGATCGGCGGTGTAGCCGGGGTGGTCAGCGGCTACCTGCTGGCCGGTGTGCTGTTGCCCGATGTCGCCGCCAGCCTGCGTGGCTTGTACGGCGCCGAAGTGGCGGGGCAGTTGAGCCTCAGCCTGTCGTGGTGGTTGAGCGGTATCGGCTTGAGCCTGATCGGCGCGTTGCTGGCCGGTGCCAGCAGCCTGTTGCGGGCGGCGCGCTTGCCCTTGCTGGCGCTGGCCGACCCGCAAGCCTGGCATCAGGCCCATGCCCGCTGGTTGCGACGCCAGGGCGGGGTGGCGGCAATGGCCGGGGCGATCGCGTTGCTGGCGCTGACTTTCGGTGACAGCCTGGTCATTGGCTTCGTGTTGATGGCGGCGCTGTTGATCGGTGCCGCACTGGCACTGCCGGTGGTGCTCAGTTCGCTGCTCAGTCTCGGTTCGCAGCGCAGTCGCTCGGTGCTCGGCCAGTGGTTTGTCGCCGATTGCCGCCAGCAACTGCCGGCCCTGAGCCTGGCGTTGATGGCGCTGCTGCTGGCCATGGCGGCGAATATCGGGGCCGGCAGCATGACCGCGGGGTTCCGCCAAACCTTCAGCGACTGGCTTGAGCAACGGCTGACGGCCGAGCTTTACCTAAACCCACAGAACCCGGCCCAGGCCCGGGAGCTGCACAACTGGCTCAACCAGCAGCCGCAACTGGCGGCAGTGCTGCCCAACTGGCAGGTGTCGATCCAGTTGCAGGGCTGGCCGACGGACCTGTCCGGGATCATCGACCACCCGACCTATCGCCAGCACTGGCCGTTGCTCGAAGCCTTGGGCGACAACCCTTGGGAGCGACTGGCCAAGGACGATGCGGTGATGCTCAGCGAGCAACTGGCCCGGCGCCTGCGCGTGCAGCTCGGCGATCAACTGACGCTGCCGACGCCAACCGGCCCGTGGTCGCCGCGGATCGTCGGGATCTACGCCGACTACGGCAATCCCAAGGGCCACATTCTGGTCAATATCAATCACCTGCTGCGCGGCTGGCCGCAATTGGCACCGAGCCGCTTCAACCTGCGCATCGAGCCGGCGTCGATCCCGGCGTTCGTCGCGGCGCTGCAGGCGCGTTTTACCCTCGACGACAGCCGCATCGTCGATCAGGCGCGGCTCAAGGGTTGGTCCACGCAGGTTTTCGAACGCACTTTCGCCGCCACCGCCGCGCTCAATAGCCTGACGCTGTGCGTGGCCGGGGTGGCGCTGTTCATCAGTCTGTTGACCCAAAGCCAGAGCCGTCTCGGGCAACTGGCGCCACTGTGGGCACTGGGGGTGACACGTCGGCATTTGATGTTGCTCAACCTCGGGCAAACCTGGTTGCTGGCGCTGCTGACCCTGGTGCTGGCGTTACCGCTGGGCATCGCCCTGGCGTGGTGCCTGGACACGGTGATCAACGTGCAGGCCTTTGGCTGGCGCCTGCCGTTGCGGGTGTTTCCATGGCAACTGTTGCAATTGATGGGGCTGGCGCTGGTGGCGACGCTGCTGGCCTCGGCCTGGCCGTTGTACCGTTTGTACCGCACGCAACCGGCGGACCTGCTGCGGACGTTTGCCCATGAAGATTAAAGCCTGCGTGTTGCTCCTGGCGCTGCTGGCGAGCGGTTGCGATCAACCGGCACCGGTAGAAAAGGGTTTTGCCGGGCTGGGTAACCAGGCAGCTGCGTTCACGAAGGTGGTGCCCGGTCGGGTGTTCAGCTTCCCGGCGGATCACGGCCCGCACGACGGCTTTCGCATCGAATGGTGGTACGTCACGGCCAATCTGAAGGACGATCAGGGGCATGAGTTCGGCGCGCAATGGACGTTGTTCCGCAGTGCCTTGAAAGCCACCCCCGAGGTGGCGGGTTGGCAGAATCAGACGATCTGGCTCGGTCACGCGGCGGTGACATCGGCGACGGTGCATCACGCGGCTGAACGCTATGCTCGTGGTGGCGTCGGTCAGGCCGGTGTCAGCGTCGCGCCGTTCAATGCGTGGATCGACGACTGGCAGTTACGCAGCCAGGCGACTGCCGACGACCCGTTGGCCGACCTGCAGCTCAGTGCTCGTAACCGGCGTTTCAGCTACCGGTTGCGGTTGACCTCGACAGGTCCGCTGGTGCTTCAGGGGGACCAGGGGTTCAGCCAGAAATCCGAGCAGGGTCAGGCCTCGTATTACTACAGCCAGCCGTTTTTCCAGGCCAGCGGCACGCTGGACATCGACGGCCAGACCTTTCAGGTCAGTGGCCCGGCCTGGCTTGACCGCGAATGGAGCAGCCAGCCCCTGACAGGCAATCAGACCGGTTGGGACTGGTTCTCCCTGCACCTGGACAGCGGCGAGCAGGTGATGCTGTATCGCATGCGGCAAAAGGACGGCGAGCCTTACCTCATCGGCACCTGGATCGACGCCCGGGGCCAGACACAATTGCTGCGCGCCAGCGACATCAGCCTCGCGCCACAAGACACCGCCCGCGTGGCAGGACGCGAGATGCCCGTGCGCTGGTCGATCAAGATCCCCGCCAGACACCTCGATATCGCCATCACCGCGCTCAATCCCCAGGCCTGGATGGACTTGCGCATTCCATATTGGGAAGGCCCGGTGCGCCTCAGTGGCAGTCATGCAGGGAACGGATATCTGGAAATGACCGGGTACTAGGGCAAAGCTGTTCAGTTAAGCGAATGTGGTCCTCTGTAGGAGCAGCCGGTCGACGCTCGATTGCTCGCGATGGTCGTTAACGATAACGCGTATTTACTGGCTAAACGCGGCGCACTTGAATCCATCGTCGGAACGCCGCCCGGAGCAAGCTCGCTCCTACAATTTCCTTAAGTGAACAGCATTGTGGGTACTAGGGGGCTTGTGCAAGGAATATCACCGCCCTGGCGCGACCACTCGCTGAACAGCGTCTATGCTCACTCGCACACACGGCGTTGAGCCCGTTTTCAACGCCGTTTGTTGCCATCAATCACAGGGAAAGTTCTGTCTATGAAACGCCACGCACTGAGCAAAGCCATCACCCTCGCAACCTTGCTGTCTGCCGCCAGTTTTGGCGCAGTTGCCGCCGATATTCCGCTGTCCGAAGTCGTGGTGGCCGATCAAGTCTCCACCAAAGTCGTTTCGGTTGATGCCGCGAACCATTCCGTGGTTCTAAAAGGCCCGCAGGGTAACGAGTTCCCGGTGCAGTTGACCGACAAGGCGAAAAACCTCGATAACCTCAAGGCCGGCGATACGGTGGACATTACGGTCACCAGCGCCGTTGCAGCCTACCTCGACACCGATATCGACAAAGGCCTGCCCGGCACCGCCGAAGCCATTGGCGAAATTCGCGCAGCGCCAGGCAGCGCCAACCCGGGTGGCGAAGCTTATCGTCAGGTGAAAGTGCAGTTGAAAATCACCCACATTGACGTGAAGAAAAACCAGGTGACCTTCGAAAACCCGGAAGGCCAGTCCAAGACTGTTGACGTCAAACGACCTGAAGTCCAGGCCAAACTCAAGGACTTGAAAGTCGGGCAAAGCGTGAACGTGGTTTATACCGATGTATTGACGGTGACCAGCCAGCACTAATATTGGCTCTGAACGGGTTGATTGTTTTTGTGCAGGTTTTGTACAGGAATAATCAACTCGTATGGCCGAACTGGTGAGTTTGTGGCTCGGTGCGGGATAGGATTTACGTCGACATTTTATTACATATGATGTCGATAAATTTCATCTTTGCCCCACCGACATATTTAGCCACTTCTACTAAAATACTTTCCGTTCGCCCAGTGCAAGGCTCTTTACCAGTGCATGGATTGCCGAGGCCAGTGCACTGGGCGAACACTTTTTTTGCTGTTTTGAAAGTTTCGGATATAAAAAAACAGGCGACCAACAGGCGCTAATGCCAGTCAGTTAAGGACTCTGTAGGAGCGAGCTTGCTCCGGGCGGCGTTCCGACGATGGACTCAAGAGCGCCGCGTTTAGCCAGTAAACACGCGCTATCGTTAACGACCATCGCGAGCAAGCTCGCTCCTACAGTGATTCCCTTTCGCTTAACTGATCGGCATTAACCAACAGGTCGCCCGTTTTTTTATTGAGCGGTGAGAAGTCGTTCAGTCATGTTTTTTATTGACTTGAACAACATCGGCCAACGCCGCGAAACACTGCTCGATCGAACGCCGCTGGCTGTCGGCATACAGCTGCAGTTCATCGATCGTCGGCCGCCCCAGAGCCTGTTCGAAGGCTTGCTGGTTGGAGTGAACGCCGTAACGGGTCTGCGCCGCATCCCCAAGGTTCGACTGGAAAATCCCCGCCGCGCTGACCGGCAGGAAGTCTTCGTACACCAGCGGTTCCACCCGCAGGCAACCGCTGCCGAGCAGGTCTTCCAGGGCGGCGTTTGTCAGGTCACCCGCCGCCAGGCCTTGTTCCGTCACGAAGTAGCGGAAGTAAGCCAGGCCCTGTTGGCGCATGCCTTCCCAGGTGTCAGGGAATTCGCTGAAGTGCTGCGCCATGAGCGCGTTGTAACGCGCGGCGTTGGCTTCGTTGGGAAAGTCCTTGAGTTCGTCCCGCGCGGCATTGAGCAAGCGGTCGTACAGTGCCCGGCCTTTGGGCGTTAGAGCGGCACCGCGCTGTTCGATTTCGCCGAATCGGGCGCTGTGACTGCCGCGAGCCTGGTTTTGATCGGTGAAGGCAATCGGCTCGTCCAGGGCCTTGAAACTGGTCTGGCGCAACAGGATCGGACATTGGCGGCGGGGCGGGCCTTCGATCACCGCCTTGGGGGTGATGCCATGGGCCGGCATTTGCGCCTGGACGATGTCGATGTCCAGGGTCCGTGGTGTCAGGTGGTTGATGTGGGGGCCCTTGAACGCCACCACGTCGGCGATCAGACGATGCTGGGCGCTGAGTTGTCGATACTGCTCGGCAGTGACGGTGGCGCTGTGGTGCCAGCGAAACGTTTCCAGGGCCTGTTCGACGAATTCCAGGGCTTCCTGCTCGGTCAGGCCACCCCGGGATTCGGCACGTTCGATGAGGGAGAGGGCCGTGGGGGTGAAGATCGCGCGCTGGTCGAGCATCGACTGGGCGAACGCTCGCAGCTCCAGGTCTTCGATCAATTCCAGGCGCAACAGCGAGGTGAATACCCGGAACGGGCTGACCTGCAACGACGCTTCATGCACCGCGCGAAAAGCCGTGGAATGCACCGGCACGCCGGCGGGTGTCAGGTCGTAGTAACCCACCGGATGCATGCCCATTACCGCGAACAGGCGGGCGAGGGTCGCCAGTTCAGCGGACGTACCGACGCGGATCGCCCCATGACGCTCCAGGTCCAGGCGCTCGATTTCGCCGGTGCTCGTGAGCTGTTGTGCGACCTGTGGATCGCTGTCCAGTACGTGACGGTTGGTCTGCTCCACCAGCTCCATCAATGCGCCGTACAACGGCACTTCCTCGCGATACATGTCGGACATCGCTTTGGAGAAGCGTTGGCGGATCAGGTCAGGGCTGACGAAGTTCGGGTGGTTCATGAACAGGATTCCTGGCGCGGTGACGTAAAGGATGGACGAAAGATCGCAGCCTTGAGCGACGCCGACAAACGAAGTTTCTGACGAACTTCATTCTGCAAAGGACTGCATGCCTAGGGGGCGTTCTCAATTGGTTTCCTAGTGCAGTCGTTGATCCTGTGGGCTCTCCGAGCGCAGCGATGCCAAAAACTCCCGATACAGCCGCGCCGAACCGGTGGGGGCTTCCACCATGGGCATGTGCCCGACGGCGTCCCAGATATGCACGCGCAGGTCGACGATGCCCTTGCTCCAGACCGCCACGCTGCTGACATCGATCAGCCGATCCTTGCGCCCCCACAGCAACAGGGCCGGGGCGGTGATGTCGGGCAGGTGCGGTTCCATCGGCGGACTGGCGCGCATTTCACGGAAGATTTCTTCCAGCTCCTCGCGGGACTGTTCATAGCGCTGGGCGACGGCATCGAGAACCAGCTTCGGTACCCAGGGTGGCGAAGCCATGGTCATGGCGTAGAAGCGCTGGAATTCTTCGCGCGAGTGAATCAGAAACGGGTTGTGGCCCCTGGCCAAATGCCGCTCGAGGTCACTGGGCTCGGGCGCGGTGACACCCGCCGGGTCGAACAGTGCCAAGGACACAATGCGCTCGGGGTACGTGGCTGCGAGCCATGCGGCCATGTAGCCACCCATGGAATTGCCGATGACATGGACTTTCTCCACCCCGCACACATCCAGCAGCTGGATCATGCGCTTGGCCTGCAGCGGGATGTCATAGCCGCCGCCGGCCTTGAAGCCGGTTTCGCCATGGCCGGCGATGTCCGGGATGATCACCCGGTGACTGCCGACAAAGTGCCGGGCGAAACGCAGCCAGAGGTTCTTGTCAGCGCTGAAGCCATGGAGCATCAGCACACTGCTGGTGGCCTCGTACGGCCCGCCTTGCCAGGTCGAGACGGTCATCTCGGGGATAGGCACGACGATTTTGTGCAGCCGGTACAACTTGGCCTCGGCCGCCATGTTCAAGTCATAGAGCCAGTAGCCGATGGCCGGGTAGGTCAGCCAGCTCCAGGCGACGAACACTGCGAGAACGACGAATAACAAAAGCATCATGCGTCTCCCTTGTATCTGCTCAGGACAAAATGTGATCGGCGGGTTTCAGCGCTCGGGTCAAGCGATGAAAGCTGAAGCTGAACCCCGGAAACATGGCAATCACATGACCGCTCCTGCTTTGATACCAACTATGGCAACCACCGGACTTCCACACGGTGCGCTCCATTTCCCGGTGGATCATTTCAGTGTAGGTACGTTCTGCCTCATGGCGAACTTCGATGCTGCGTAAACCTTGATCCCTCAAGGTGCGAATGCAATCGAGGATGTAATTCATCTGGGATTCGATGATGAACAGCGCCGAGGTGTGGCCGATGCCGGTGTTCGGCCCGGTGACGATGAACAGGTTGGGGAAGTCGGGCAGGGCGGTGCCGAGATAGGCCCGCGGGTATTGTGCCCAGACCTCCTTGAGACAGGTGCCGTTTTTGCCCGTTACCGGGTAGCAAATCACCCCGTCGGTGGCATCGTAGCCGGTGGACCAGACGATCAGGTCCACGTCTATATGTTGGCCATCGAGGGCAACGATGCCGGTTTCGTCGATGGCCGCGATGCCTTGTTCGCGGCTGTGCAGCGTCACGTTGCGGCGGGCCAGTGCCGGGTACAGCGTGCTGGACAAAATCACCCGTTTGCAGCCCATGGTGTAGTCCGGCGTCAGTTTGCGCCGCAGTTCGGTGTCCGGCACCTGGAGCTTGAGGAAGCGCAGGGCCTGGCGCTGAACCCTGTGCACGGCCGGCTTCGAATACTTGAAGCCAAACACCCGGGTTTCGAATTGCCAGTAGATACCCCAGCGCAGCAACTTGTAGACGGGCTTGAGCCCCAGCAGCCAGCGCTGGAAGCGGCCAAACCTGTGATCAGCCCGGGGCAATACCCAGTGGGGCGTGCGCTGGAACACATGCAAGTGCCCGACGTCCGGGGCAATGGCCGGAATGACCTGGGCCGCACTGGCGCCGCTGCCGACGATGGCCACGGATTTTTGCCGGTAGTCGTAGCCGTGATCCCAGTTGTTGGTGTGGAAAGTCTTGCCCTGAAAACGTTCCTGTCCGTTGAAGTACGGCACCACCGGTTGACTCAGCGGCCCGGTCGCGTTGATCAGGAACTGCGCGCAAAATGTGCCTTTGTCGGCGGTGTAAACCGTCCAGCGCTTGTTGGCGTCGTCCCATTCGATGCGCTCGACATTAGCGTCCAGTTCCACCTTGTCCCGCAGGCCGAAGCGTTCCACCACATGGCGGGTGTAGCGGTGCAGTTCGGCTTGTCCTGCGAACATTTGCGTCCAGCGATACGGGGCGAAAGACAAGGAGTAAAGCGGCGAGGGCACATCGACTGCCGCGCCGGGATAGGTGTTCTGGCACCAGGTGCCGCCGAAGAAATCCCGTCGCTCCAGCAGGCGGAAATCGTCGATGCCGGCCTTGAGCAAATTGATTGCAGCACATTGTCCGCCAAAACCGCTGCCGATGATCAATACTTGAAAGGTCTGCATGGGCCTCCTCTTATGGTCATTGATCAACCCTTCTTTCATGTATAGCCGTTTCTGGAGACGAGGCTTTTGCTTTTATTCGAGCGTGATGTCGCGATATTCAGCCTGTCAGTCGGTGATGGCTATTTGATTTCATCCTGATAGACTCCAGCACACAGGCGCAGGCTGTTATCGCATTCCGTCGAGTGGCACAGAGGCCCTATGGTAAAAACGGGAGGAAAGGGATCTTCATTGGCCAGGAGGCTCTACACATCGCGAATCCTGGGGGTGGCCCTGGGATTGGTGTGTGTGAGCGCGGCGATGTATCCACTCGATCCGGCGCCCTGGGTCTGGGGATTCATGTGGTTCAATGGCCTTGTCTGGCCGCACCTGGCTTACCAATGGGCGCGCCGGGCCAGGACGCCCTATCATGCCGAACACCGCAATCTGCTGATCGATGCCTTTCTCGGCGGCTTCTGGATTGCCGCCATGCAGTTCAATCCACTGCCCAGCGCGACCACCATCTCCATGATGGCCATGCACAACGTGGCCATCGGCGGCTTGCGCTTCCTGCTGGCCGGGACGGCCGCGCAAGTGCTGGGCCTCTGCGTAGGCTTGCAGATTTTCGCCCCGGCGTTCATTCCTGCTACCAGCCCGGTGCAGCTCTATGCCTGTTTGCCATTGCTGTGCCTGTATCCGTTGGCGCTGGGCTGGTTCTGCTTTCGCCAGGCCCATGCCCTCGGCCGTCAGAAGCGTGAACTGCTGGCACTGAGCCGCACCGACAGCCTGACGGGCCTGCTGAACCATGGCTCCTGGAAGGACCAGCTGGAGGTCGAGTTCCAGCGTTGCAAACGTCAGCAAAAAGGCGGGGCGATTGCGCTGATCGATATCGACCATTTCAAAGCCATCAACGATACCTACGGCCATGTTGCCGGCGACATCGTCCTGCGTCAGTTGAGCAAAATGCTCAAGCACAGCCTGCGAGCGACCGATGTGGCAGGGCGCTACGGCGGTGACGAGTTCTGCGTGATCCTTCCGGACCTGCCCCTGAACCGCGCCGCCGCCGTCATGGAGGCCCTGCGCGATCGCTTCGCCACCTTGGGGGACGAGCAGAACCCGGCGCTGAAAGTCAGCCTGAGCATTGGCCTGGCCTCCTTCAACCCGGCCCACGCCGACGCAATGCTCTGGCTCAATGACGCCGACCATGCGCTATACGAAGCCAAGACCACCGGGCGCAATCGAGTGATCTGTTGCGGTAATGGGAAACCCCATCCCGAACTGCTCGACTCGGTGTGATTGTCTGCTCGCGAAAGCGGCGTGTCAGGCGATGTGGATGTTGGCTGTGATGGCCTCATCGCGAGCAGGCTCGCTCCCACAAGGATCTGGGGTGAATACGAATTTGTGTTCAACAAAAATCAACTGTGGGAGCGAGCCTGCTCGCGAAGGCGGAGTGTCTGTTGAGACCGTCACTCCTTCACGCTCATGAACTCTTCCGCGTAGCGGATGTACTCCTCGGGTTGGGTGTAGGTGTGCGTCAGCTCGGTCGCGTTCAGGTCCGAGGTCTGGGTGAGGATCTGGCGTTGCTCGCGCAGGCTGTCGTAGGTTGCCTTGATCGCGGCGAAGTAAGCGCCATGGCCGTCGATGGTCACTCGAACACCCAGTTCGGCCAGGCGCTTGTCATCGCGTAGCAGCGGGTTGCCGTAGGTCACCAGCATCAGCGGCACGCTCAGGTGCTCGGCGATCTGCTCCAGATGGTCGAAGTCCTTTACGCCCACCATGCAGATACCGTCGGCCCCGGCGCGCTGGTATTGCCGGGTGCGGCTGATGATTTCCTGCACCGGCGCAATCCCCGCATGGGTGCGGGCGATGATCGCCATTTCCTTATCGCAGCGGGCTTCCAGTGCCGCGCGGATCTTGCCGACACCTTCGGCGACCGTGATCAGGTCGGTGGACTTGCGGCCAAACTGCGCAGGCAGCAGGGTGTCTTCGATGGTCAGCGCGGCGACGCCGGCCCGTTCGAGTTCGACGATGGTGCGCATGACGTTGAGCGCGTTGCCGTAGCCGTGGTCGGCGTCGGCAATCACCGGCAACTGGGCGACACGGCCGATGCGGGTGGCCTGTTCAGCGAATTCGCTGAGGGTGATCAGGGCAAAGTCAGGGGCGCCCAGCACTTGCAACGAGGCGACCGAACCACCAAGGATCCCGACTTCGAAGCCCAGGTCGGCGGCGATGCGGGCCGACATCGGGTCGAAAACCGAGGCTGTGTGGTAGCAGGTGTCGGAGGCGAACAATTGGCGAAAATTGCGGCGCAAATCTTGATGGGAAAGCCTGGACATATGAGTTCCACCAATGGAATGGAGGGGCTTGAGCAAAAGTGTCAACGCCGAAGATTAAAAGGCTATCACGCGCGCAGGGGGAGAATGATGACGAATTTGCCGGGTCAGTCAGATTGACGTCGCAACGATGGAGCTGATGAGTCACGCCGCCTCGGCCTGTTGCCGTTGGTCAGGCAGCGGCACGGCGCGCACCGAGTCGCCGGGTTGCAGCTGCAAGCGCTTGGCGGTCAGGCGGTCAACCACCAGGCTGTTGCCCAACCGTCGGGCCGGGGCGCAGGTAATGCGGCAGTTTTCCAGGCGGCGGTTGTGGATCAGCCAGAGGGGCGCTTTATCGTCCGGCGAGCCGATGGCCAGTGACAGCGGTTGGCTGTCGCGCACGGTGCGGATCCCGCAAACCGGGGCTTCAAGGACCGGTCCGCCGTCGAAGATATCGATGTAGCCCTTGTGGGCAAACCCTTCGGCGCTGAGGATTTTCAGGGCCGGCTCGGTATTCGGGTGGGCCTTGCCGATCACCGCCTGGGCCTGTTCGGTAAGCAGGCAGGTGTACAGCGGCTGGCGCGGCATCAATTCGGCGATGAACGATTTGTTGCCCAGCCCGGACAAGTGATCGGCGTGGCTGAAATCCATCTTGAAAAAGTGCCGGCCGAGGCTGTCCCAGAACGGCGAGCCACCTCGTTCGTCGGCACTGCCGCGTAACTCGGCGATGAGCCGGTTGCCGAACAGCTGCGTAAACTCGGCCACAAACAACAAACGTCCGAGCGAAAGCAAACGGCCGTTGCTGCCCTGGCGCTGATCGGCGCGCAGGTACAGCGAGCAGACTTGCGATTGCCCGGTCAATTCATTGCTCAGGAACAGGGTCGGGATCTGGCGCTCGATACCCAGGTCCGGTGCCGCACTGACCGTCAGCCCGACCCGGTAGTTGTACCAGGGCTCGCGCAGGCCGACGCCCCCCGTCAGAGCGCTGACGCCCACCACTTGCTGCTCGTCGTCCTCGAGCACGAACAGATAATCGGCATCGGCCCGATCGACCTGCCCGGCGAACGTGCGTCGGGCCCAGCGGATCCGGTGGGCCAGGCGTTCTTCGTCGGCCGGCAGGCTGGTAAGTCCCGGAACGGCCTGACGCACCAGCGTGACCAGGGCGGGCAGATCGGTGATCTGGACCGGACGGACAATCATGCGGCTGTTCCTTGTTCGTGTGTGCTCGGGCGGTGACGTCGCTGGCGGGTATTCACAGGGCGATCAGCCTGATCGGGCTGCCCTCGGTCACCTTCAGCGCCTTGCACATGGCTGCGTCCAGTGTCACGGGTTGCCCGGCGATGTAATCAAGATCGGCGACGATGGCCCGGTAATCCTTCAAGGACTCGTTGCTCACCAGAAAGCTGCCGCGGGCATCGATCACAGGTCCCGGCCGCGTGATAGCGCACTGGCTGTAGGCGATGGAACGAATGCCCGACGTGCGCGCATACAGGGTCGGGCCTCCATCGAACAAATCGATGTAGCTGTTGGTTTCGAAGCCTTCACGCTCGAGGATATCGAAGGCTTCCTGGCCGTCGGGGTGGATGCTGCCGATACAGTCCTGTGCCGCCTGGGGCAGCATGGGCACGTAAATCGGATACTGCGGCATCAGTTCGGCGAGAAAGGTGCGGCTCTGCAGGCCGCAAAGCCGTTCGGCCTCGACGTAGGGCAAGTCGAAGAAATGCTTGCCCACGGCATCCCAAAATGGCGAGTGGCCTTCATCACTGCTGTAGCCGACGATTTCGGTGATCACCGTTTCGGAAAAACGCCGGGCGTGGGCGGCGATGAACAACAGGCGCGCCCGCGACAGCAGTTCGGAATGCGCGCTGCGCACACGCGCGGCATCGATATGGAAGCCCCGCAGCAGGGTGTGGCCACTGAGGTCGTGGCACAACGACAAGGCCGGTACACCGTGCTCGATGTTCAGTTCCCTCGAGGCACTGGTGAAGTGCCGGTTGCGCAGGCTGTAGAACGGCTCGTTGAACCCCGCCGTAGCGAGGATTTCCGAGCAGCCGACCAGGTGCTGCGTCGTCAGGTCTTCGAGCACAAAGAAATAGTTTTCCGGGCCATGACCCGCGACGTCCTTCTCGAACGACGCACAGGAATCGAGGATTTTTCCGTGTAACCGTTCGCTATCGTCGGGCAGGGATGTAACGCCCACGAGGCTTTCACGAGCCAGCCTTTGTAACTGGGGCAGGTCGGCTGACTCGACTGGACGCAAGACCAGCATGGAGACACTCCTGTATCAAACGATTCGACGGTTTGGGCCGAACCTGACTATCACTGTCGGTTTTTCCACACATTCAACCGGTGGTCGTCTGAACGTTGTCAGGCGCCACTCTTTTTCTTGTCAGATGTTTATTGGAGTGGACCGCATTAAACAAGAAACGGGCGATTCGGCGGCAGGCGATGCCTGGCCAGATGCGTTGATCGGGTATTCGAGAAAGGGTGTCCGGGCTCCTGCTGGATGAGTGTGGAACATGATTTAACAGTCCGTTGAAAGGAGTATTTAATTATCGCGTCCTGCCTGTCTAGTGAATTTTCGCGTGGTCTGGCCGTGCCCGAAAAAGGGGCGAAGTGCCTGTACCAAGGGACTACGCCGATGTCGTAAAGTCTTGTAGGTGATTGCCTTGATTGCGGTCAGCCATAACAGAAAACCTGGCAGGAAATGACTGAAGGATCCGTTTCAGGCAGGAAAATTAAACACCACCCGGGGCTGCTTTGTTGCGGCACAATTGCCCGATGGCGGTCCCCTGACGCCGTCGTTCCTTTCCATCTTTAGAGTGATTGCTGGTGCAGGCGACCCGTTTAACCCTGATTTGTCATGCTCGAACCGTCGCACAGAAATTGGCGCGTTTTCCATTGGACGAGCCTCTGGAGATGGATTGGCAAGCGCTCAGGCTTTCCCGTGGCAATCAGTTCAAGGGCACTCCACGCCTCGTCTGCGGCCCGGAATTGCGCACCCGGCAAACCGCTGAACTGTTCGGCAGCGCATCGGAGATTGTTGACGCGCTGAAGGACTGCGACTTCGGGCGCTGGGGCGGTGAGCGCATTGGCGATCTGCAAAAAAACGCTTCCGAAGCGCTCCAGCATTGGCTGGGCGACCCGGCTTCGGCACCCCACGGTGGTGAGTCGCTGGTGCAACTGGGCGAGCGCGTGGGCGCGTGGTTGACAACGTTGCAGTCGACGCCAGGGCACATCGTTGCCATTACCCATCCCTTCGTCATCCGCGCCGCACTGACGCAGGTGTTGCAAGGCGCATCGTCCGGCCTGATCGACGTCGAACCCCTGTCGGCGGTCGAGTTGCGGTTCCATGGCCGCTGGCGGCTGCGCTTGCCGGGCACCGGCCCCGAGGACTTGCTGTGATGAAAAAACTCCTGGTCATCGGTATCGGTGCTGGCAATCCCGACTACATCACGATGCAAGCGGTGAAGGCGCTGAATCAGGTCGACGTTTTTTTTCTCATGGACAAGGGCGAGAGCAAAAACACACTCATCGATTTGCGGCGCGAAATCTGTTCACGCTACATCACCGACCACGCTTACCGTTTTGTCGAAGCCCACAGCCCGGAGCGCGAGCGCGGTGAAGTGGACTACAAGACCAGTGTCGACGACCTGAACCTGGCCAGGCAGCAGACCTTCGAACGGCTGATCAACGAGGAATTGTCCGACGGCCAGTGTGGTGGTTTTCTGGTGTGGGGCGATCCGGCGCTGTACGACAGCACCCTGCGCATCTTGCAGGCGATCCAGCTCTCTGGCGCCTGTGCATTCGAATTCGAGGTGATCCCCGGCATTACCAGCGTCCAGGCGTTGGCGGCACAGCACAAGGTGCCGCTCAACCAGATTGGCCGCTCGGTTGAAATCACCACGGGCCGGCGTCTGGCGGCAGGGCAGGTGAGCGATGCCGACAGCCTGGTGGTGATGCTCGATGCTCAGGATGCTTACCGTCAGGTGGTGGATCAGGACACCGAGATTTACTGGGGCGCCTATCTGGGGACGCCGGATCAAATCCTGATCAGCGGCAGGCTCAAGGATGTGGCGGATGAAATCGAACGGGTGCGCAAGGCTGCAAGGCTGGCCAATGGCTGGATCATGGATACCTATTTGTTGCGCAAGCCTTGAGCGCTGAATTGCCCGGTCTGGCGCCTTCGCGAGCAGGCTCGCTCCCACATTATTTGAAATGCAGTTCCCTGTGGGAGCGAGCCTGCTCGCGAAGAGGCCCTCGAGAACACCTCAAAAACCAGCATTGCCCCCACGCCCAAACCGCTCCCGATACACCGACGGCGGCACGCCAACCACCGTTCGAAAGGCCACCCGGAAGCTTTCCACCGAGCGATAACCACAACGTTCGGCTATCAGCTCGGTGTTCTGGTCGCTGCTTTCCAGCAGTTCGCGGGCGCGGCCCAGGCGTTCGTGCTGCAACCAGGTTTTTGGTGACTGGCCACTGGCTTCAGTGAAGCGGCGCAGGAACGTGCGTTCGCTCATGGCAGCTTCGCTGGCCAGGTCGCGCACCTCCAGCGGCTCGTGCAAACGCTCGCGTGCCCACTGCATGACACGGGAAAGATCGCTGCGCGGTGTCGGGCTGACCGGTGTCGGAATGAATTGCGCCTGGCCACCACTGCGTTGCGGGGACATGACCAGGCGTCGGGCCACGGAGTTGGCCACCTGCGTACCGAAATCCCGTGCCACCAGATGCAGGCAGGCATCGATGCCTGCCGCGCTGCCAGCGGAAGTGATCAATTGGCCTGAATCGACATACAGCACGCCCGGGTCCACCAGGATGCCGGGAAACCGCTCGGCCAGTTCCGAGGTATAGCGCCAGTGCGTGGTCGCGCCGCGCCCGTCGAGCAAGCCGGTGGCGGCGAGGACGAAAACACCGGAGCAGATCGACAGCAACCGCGCCCCCCGCGCATGGGCCTGGCGCAGGGCGGCGATCAGCGGCGCGGGTACTGCGGCGCTGCGGTCGCGCCAGCCGGGGATGATGATGGTCCGCGCGTCGGCGAGCATTTCCATGCCGCCATCGGCCAGGACCTGGATGCCACCCATGGCACGCATCGGGCCATGATCGATGGCGACGATACGATGCTCGTACCACGGGAAATCGAATTCCGGGCGTGGCAGGCCGAAGATCTCCACGGCAATGCCGAACTCGAACGTGCAGAGGCCGTCGTAGGCCAGAATCGCAACCATTCCTGGGCTGAGGTGCATTTGGCGGAAAGTTCCCGGTGAGTGTCTTGTGCGCCACTGTAGCGGCAAGTGGCTGGCGGATAAAGTCCTCCTACACCCACCGATTCCTTGGAGTACACAACATGACCAGTCTGGTACGCGAAATTCCCGCCGCCCCATCGGCCATCGCCCTGATGCATTTCAGCAACCGTCTGACGTTCGAAACCGATTGTTCCGACGTCCACGGCAGCCAGCTGGCTGGCGAAGTCGATTTCGTTCTGGTGGATGTTCGTGGCCCGCTGGCGTTCGAACGCGGGCATGTGTCGGGAGCGATCAACATTCCCAGGCGCTTGCTGACCGCCGAAGGTTTGGCCGGGTATCCGAAAAACAGCCTGTTTGTGGTCTATTGCGCGGGGCCTCATTGCAATGGCGCCAACAAGGCTGCAGTGAAACTGGCGGCCCTGGGTTATCCGGTCAAGGAGATGATCGGCGGCGTGACCGGGTGGCTGGATGAAGGGTTTGAATTGAGTGTCGGGGTACAGCGGCAAGCCAGCAGCGTGGTCGGTTGCGAGTGTTGATGTAACCGTAAAAGATCGCAGGCTGCGCCAGCTCCTACATTGGATTGCGGTGCCTGTAGGAGCTGGCGCAGCCTGCGATCTTTTGATCTTTTTTATTGATTTGCGGCCGCCCACCACTCATCCAGTGTCGCTTCCAACCACGCGGCCACCGCTGCATAAGCCTCGGTCTCCTGCTCCCCCCGTGGCAACGGCGACTCATCGCCAAAATGCGCATTGAGCAAGGCCACCGATTCGGCATTCCACTCCGGATGAAACTGCAACCCCAGCCGCGTCGGCCCGGCGCGGTACATCTGCTGTGCGCATAACGCGCTGCTGGCCAGCAGTTGCGCGGCAGGCGGCAGGTCGATGGCGTCTTCGTGCCACTCCAGCGCCTTCAGCGTTTGCCCATCGATAAAGGTCACGCGGGTCCATCCGGTTTCGGTCTGGTCCATCCGCCGTACATTCCCTCCGAGACTCAGCGCCAGCAACTGTGCCCCCAGGCAAATCGCGAATACGGCCCCACCCAGTACCAGAGTGCCTGCGAGCCATTGCCGTTCGGCTTCCAGCCAGGCCGGACCGGCATTGGATTCGTAAGGCCCACCCAACAGGATCACGGGATCGGCGCTGACGGGCGGCAATTGGCCCAGGTCGGCGCGAAACACCTTCAGCGCCAGCCCTCGGGATTCGGCCCAGATGGCGATGGCACCCGGACCTTCGGCGGGGTGGTGCTGGATCAGGTTCAACGTGGGCATTACGCTAGTCTCGATGGGACGCAAGGGCACTCAATGTGCCGTAAAACATCCAGCATCGCCAGTCGTCTCATTCCGTCGGATGCAGCCGCAAACGCTGCAGGTTTGTGCTGAAAACGCGACTTGTCC
Source organism: Pseudomonas sp. GV085 (assembly GCF_003050925.1). Classification (GTDB taxonomy): domain Bacteria; phylum Pseudomonadota; class Gammaproteobacteria; order Pseudomonadales; family Pseudomonadaceae; genus Aquipseudomonas. Next base: position 45,179 of record NZ_QAOV01000020.1, read on the forward strand.
GACAGACTTTGCCCCGTGATGGCGCGTGCATCTCAATACCTCCATCCTGCCGCCACTTTTCTATAAATATTTGTCGCCTCGGCGTAATTTGCCCTCCGGTAGCCACTCTAGACTGCCGGCCACTTCGGTTCCCGCTCACAAAGCGATAACCGAACGCTGCCAATCGAAGCTGCCAATAAAAGCCTCCGCGCACAGGAGTTATAAATGAAGAAGCTAGTGATGTTCGGTGCCCTGGCACTGTCGATGTTGTCCCTGACCGCCGTGGCTGATGACGCCAAGCCGATCCGCATCGGCATCGAAGCCGGCTACCCGCCATTCTCGATGAAAACCCCTGACGGCAAACTCACCGGTTTCGACGTGGACATCGGCGACGCCCTGTGCGAGCAGATGAAGGTCAAGTGCACCTGGGTCGAGCAAGAGTTCGACGGCCTGATCCCTGCACTGAAGGTCAAGAAAATCGACGCCATCTTGTCGTCCATGACCATCACTGACGATCGCAAGAAGAACGTCGATTTCACCATCAAGTACTACCACACCCCGGCGCGCTTCGTGATGAAGGAAGGCAGCGACGTCAAGGACCCGCTGACCGAACTCAAGGGCAAGAAAGTCGGTGTGCTGCGTGCCAGTACCCACGACCGCTTCGCCACTGAAGTATTGCAACCGGCGGGAATTGTCCTGGTGCGTTACGGCTCCCAGCAGGAAGCCAACCTGGACATGGTCTCCGGCCGCATTGACGCGTTGCTGGCCGATTCGGTCAACCTGGACGACGGTTTCCTGAAAACCGACGCCGGTAAAGGTTTTGCCTTCGTCGGCCCTGAGTACAACGATCCGGAATACTTCGGTGGCGGCGCCGGCATTGCCGTGCGCAAGGGTGATACCGCCCTGGCCGAGAAATTCAACACAGCGATCACCGACATCCGCGCCAACGGCAAGTACAAGCAAGTGCAGGACAAGTACTTCAAGTTTGACGTTTATGGCGAGTAAGCGAGCGGGTTGAAAAAGTGGCAACCGTTGGCGCGGTTGCCATTTTTTTTGTGTTCCTGATTTATCCTGCCTGACACATATCCCAACTGTAGGAGCGAGCTTGCTCGCGATGGACGTTAACGATGACGCGTTGTCATTGGATAAACGCGGCGCCGGTGAGCCCATCGCGAGCAAGCTCGCTCCTACAGGTTCTGTAGGAGTTTCCCATGCAACGCATCGACCACAAGCTTCCCTGGAGCCACCTGGGCACCGAGCGCACCCTCAGCGTGTTTCGTTATGGCGCGGGCACGCGCAAGGTGTACATCCAGGCCAGCCTGCACGCCGACGAATTGCCGGGCATGCGCACGGCCTGGGAGTTGAAGAAGCGCCTGACCGAGCTTGAGCAACAGGGACAATTGAACGGTATGATCGAACTGGTGCCAGTGGCCAATCCCATCGGCCTCGATCAGCACCTGCAAGGCAGCCACATGGGGCGTTTCGAGCTCGGCAGCGGCAAGAACTTCAACCGCTCGTTCGTCGAACTCAGTGCGCCGGTGGCCGGGTTGATCGGTGATCGCCTCGGCAGCGATGCCCAGGCCAACATCGCGCTGATTCGCCAGGCCATGGGCCAGGTCCTCGACGACTTGCCGGCAGCGACATCGCAGCTGGAAGCGATGCACCGTCTGTTGCTGCGCCATGCCTGCGACGCCGACATCACCCTCGACCTGCATTGCGACTTCGATGCGGCGATCCACCTCTACGCGTTGCCGCAGCACTGGCCACAATGGCAATCCCTGGCGGCGCGTTTGAAGGCCAGCGTGGCGCTGTTGTGTGAAGACTCCGGCGGCAGTTCGTTCGATGAGTCCTGTTCTTCGCCATGGTTGCGCCTGGCCAGGGCGTTCCCGGCGGCGGCGATTCCGCCGGCCAACCTGGCGACCACGCTGGAGCTGGGCAGCATGGGCGACACCCGTGTCGACCAGGCCCAGGCCAATTGTGAGGCCATTCTCGGGTTTCTCGCCGAGCAGGGTTTCATCTCCGGCACCTGGCCGGCGGCACCGGCCGAATGCTGTGAAGGCATGCCATTCGAAGGCACCCAATACCTGTTCGCACCGCATCACGGCGTAGTCAGCTTCCTGCGTGAGGCCGGGGAGTGGGTGGAAAAGGGCGATGCGCTGTTCGAGGTGGTCGACCCGTTGAGCGACAAGGTCACCACCGTGCAGGCCGGCACCAGCGGCGTGCTGTTTGCCATCGACCGTGGGCGTTATACCCAGCCGGGGACCTGGCAGGCGAAAGTGGCGGGGCGCGAGCCGATTCGGGTGGGGAAGTTGATCAACGACTGAGCCAGGTACTTCGCTGTCTGTCCTGGCCTCATCGCGAGCAGGCTCGCTCCTACAGTGGAATGCATTTCATCTGTAGGAGCGAGCCTGCTCGCGATGACGGCATCAGCCACACCCGAGATGTCTCTGCCTACTGACCAGTGTTAGGCTCTTCCCCGAATCCTGCATTCCGTGAAGGAAGACCCATGTTGAAGATTCTCGCGCTGCTTACGCTCCTGGCATCCACTGTCGTCCACGCCCAAACCCCGCTGCAAACCGACTTGCCGCTCAAATACCTGGAACAGGCCAACGCCGATTCGAACCATCAACCTCTGGTGATTTTCCTCCACGGTTACGGCAGTAACGAGCAGGACCTGTTCGATATCAAGGATAATTTGCCCGAGTCCTACACCTACCTGTCGGTACGAGCGCCGATAGTGATGCAGGAGGGCAGTTACCAGTGGTTCCGCAAGAAGGGTGAAGGGGCCTACAACGGCGAGACCGATGATCTGAAGTCCAGCGGCCAGGTACTGCTGGATTTTGTCGCACAGGCCACGAAGAAATATCACACCGAACCCGAGAAGGTGTACCTGGTGGGATTCAGCCAGGGTGCGATCATGTCCTACGAAGTGGGCCTGCGGCATCCCGAGGCGCTCGGCGGGATCGCTGCATTGAGCGGACGGATTCTGCCAGTGCTCAAGTCCGAGCTTGTACCGGATGAAAAACGCCAGTCGCTGGCCATTTTCATCGGTCATGGCGAACAGGACAAACGCCTCCCCTACAGCGATGGCACCGAAGCCAACAGCCTGTTGCAGAGCGTGTCACTCGAACCCGAGTTCCACGGCTACCCCGGTGTCGGTCACAACATCAGCGCCGACGAGATCCAGGATTTGAGCGCCTGGTTGCAGCGTCTCAACCCCTGAGCCTTATTTTCCGCTGACGATCTGTTTGATCAGGGTTTCGTGGGCCGCCATGTCGCCGGGACGGGAAATCACCTGGATCACCGCCATGCGGGTACCGGATGCCGCCATCAGCGTGGTGGTGAGGGTCAGGCCACCGCCCTGAGTGGCAGTGCCGTCAACCTGGCGCAGGCCCAGCCCGGTTGTCCGGGTCAGGGCTTTCTCGCTGAGCTTGTTGTAGTCGGGCAGGGACTTGTGTTGCGCCGCATCGAAATCGGCCACGGTGCCGTCGAGGAACGCGCCGTCGTTGTCCTTGACGCTGATACCGTTGGGCAGGGTGTTTTCAGCGGCGATCACCACGGTCTTGGTGGTTTCATTGCTGTACAGGGTGCCGCTCGCACCCTCCGGGCTGGCCGGCAGCGGGTTGGCGATGAAACCCTTGGGCAGGTTGAAGGTGAACTTGCCGCCGAGCATCGAGACTTTCCGGGCGGGCGCATCGCTGGAAGTGGCCTTGGCGGCCTGCGCATTCAAAGCCCCCAGGCCGGTAGCGGCTGCCAGCAGCAGGACAAGGGCTTTTTTACTCAACAATGACATCGGGATCTCCAGGGATGGGCGCGCGGTGGGGCGCGATCATCCCATGGAGGTTGTGATGCGTTCCAGTGTGCTCTACCGAGCGGTCACCTTGGCCGGGCACCCACCTATGCTGAGGACATCCCGATGACCCGATGCAGCCTAGCGTTTGATGGCAGCGCCTTCAGTGTGTGTCGTCGGACCGGCCGGCCGCGCCAGCAAACGCTTGGTCACGCCCAGCATGGCCACCGACACCGCGATGCCCAGCACAAAAGCGTTCATTCCCATCGTTGGCAGGGCCAGCGCCAACACCAGGCAGAAGGCGGCGAACGAGTACATGCCGGTGGCGGTGGCGCGCAGCAACGCGGCGGTAAAGGCCGGCCCACGGGTTTGCTGGGAGAACACCGCCATCACGCTACCCAATACCGGGAACACCGCCAGCAGGCCGCTCCAGCGGTCGCCGACAGTGCTGGCCAGCAGGGTCACGACCAACGTGAGCAAAGCACCGGCCAGCATGCGCAGCAGGAGTTTGTCGGATTTCGGCGCCGGGCCATTGAGCACCGGTTGCACGGCGGGGAACAGGTACGGTGCGGCAAGCAGCGCGGTGGCGGCGGCGCACACCGAAAACACCAGGGAGGCCGGGATCAGCGACAGGGCAACCGCCACCAGCGCCCAGACCGACAGCGAGATCACCAGCGCCAGCGGCCATCCGGCCCGTTGTGCGACCTGGGCGTAGGTCACGCAAAACGCAATCATCGCGAACATGGCCGATAGCGCAGCGGTGGCCGATTGCGCAGCGAACGCCTGGCCCTGTTCGAGGGCGAGGAACAACAGGATCGGCCCGACCACCACCGGCAACCCCGATAACCAACCGGCCACGCTCGGCCCCCAGCGTTTGCCAGCCAGGGAAATCAGTAGCAGGAAGCCTGGGATCACCAGCAATTTGAGGATCAACACGCGCACGTCTCCGACCTGTATGAGGTGGCAACGGTAACATTGCATCGGGTAGATTGCCTTATGTGTGTTCGATTTTTGTATACAAAAATCAAGCCCTTGGACATTTTGCGAAAGGTCTTTTGCGCATACGTTTTTTGGGCATCCTGCGATAGGGCCAATCAGCCATGGTTGATTCTGTAGTTTTTGGGGTGACAGATAGGGCTTCATCGCCGGAGTTTGCTCCGGGTGGCGTTCCGACGATGAACGATGACTCGGTCCACCTGAAAAAACGCGGGCAAAAAAGAACCCGGTGCGACTTGCATCGCACCGGGTGTTTTTCCAGACGGTCACGGATCTTCGTGGGTCCCCGCGCCATCTGTTGAACGCTGTTGGCTTACGCTCGCTCGAGCGCCAGTGCCACGCCCTGACCACCTCCGATACACAGGGTGGCGAGGCCTTTTTTGGCGTCGCGCTTGAGCATTTCATGCAGCAGGGTCACCAGCACGCGGCAACCCGAGGCCCCGATCGGGTGACCCAAGGCAATGGCGCCGCCGTTGACGTTGACCTTGTTCAAGTCCCATTCCAGGTCCTTGGCCACCGCCAGGGATTGCGCGGCGAAGGCTTCGTTGGCTTCAACCAGCTCAAGCTGGTCGATGTTCCAGCCGGCCTTGTCCAGGCAGCGGCGCGTGGCCGACACCGGGCCGATGCCCATGATCGCCGGATCGACGCCTGCGTTGGCGTAGGCGGCGATTTTCGCCAGTACCGGCAGGCCGAGGGCCTTGGCCTTTTCAGCGCTCATCAGGATCACGGCCGCGGCACCGTCGTTCAGCGACGAGGCGTTGCCGGCGGTCACCGAACCGTCTTTCTTGAAGGCCGGCTTGAGCTTGCCCAGGGATTCGGCGGTGGTGCCGGCCCGTGGCTGCTCGTCGGTGGCGAAGGACAGCGGATCGCCCTTGCGCTGCGGGATCAGGATCGGGGTGATTTCATCGACGAAGCGCCCGGCTTCGATGGCGGCCACGGCTTTCTGTTGCGAGGCGGCGGCGAACGCGTCCTGCTGCTCGCGAGTCAGGCTGTACTTCTCGGCCAGGTTCTCGGCGGTGATGCCCATGTGGAAATCGTTGAATGCATCCCACAGGCCATCGCTGATCATGGTGTCGACGATTTGCGCGTGGCCCATGCGCAGGCCGGTGCGGGCGCCGGGCATCACGTAGTTGGCCAGGCTCATGTTTTCCTGGCCGCCGGCGATGATCACTTCGGCATCGCCGCAGCGAATCGCCTGGGCGCCCAGGTGCAGGGCCTTGAGACCCGAGCCGCAGACCTTGTTCAGGGTCATGGCCGGCACGGCGAAGGGCAGGCCGGCCTTGATCGCGGCCTGGCGTGCAGGGTTTTGCCCGGCGCCGGCGGTCAGCACCTGGCCCATGATCACTTCATCGACTTGCGCAGGGTCCAGGCCGGTTTGTGCCAGCAACTGGCGGATCACCGCAGCGCCCAGGTCAACCGCGGACACATTGGCCAGGGATCCCTGGAAGCTGCCGATCGCGGTGCGCGTGGCGGCAACAATGACGACTTCTTGCATGGAATGATTCCTCACTGGGCAGCGAACTGCATTTCCGGCACGTGGTCCGGCACGATCAGTTTACCGGCAGTCTTGGCGACGATCTCTTCGACGCTGACGCCCGGTGCACGCTCTTTCAAAATGAACGCGCCGTTTTCGATTTCCAGGTAAGCCAGGTCGGTCAGTACGCGCTTGATGCATCCGGCGCCGGTCAACGGCAGGCTGCATTGGGACAACAGCTTGGACTCACCGTCCTTGGACGCGTGGGTCATGATGACGATGATGTTGTCGGCGCCGGCTACCAGGTCCATCGCGCCGCCCATGCCCTTGACCAGTTTGCCGGGGATCATCCACGAGGCGATGTTGCCTTGCACGTCCACCTCAAAGGCGCCCAACACGGTCAGGTCGACATGACCACCGCGGATCATCGCGAAGGATTCGGCGGAGGAGAAAATCGACGCGCCGGTACGCGCGGTCACGGTTTGCTTGCCGGCGTTGATCATGTCGGCATCGATGGTTTCTTCAGTAGGAAAAGGACCCATGCCCAACAAGCCGTTTTCCGATTGCAGCATGACTTCCATGCCTTCGGGGATGTAGTTGGCGACCAGGGTCGGAATGCCGATACCCAGGTTCACGTAGAAGCCGTCCTGCATTTCGCGGGCGACGCGCTGAGCCATTTGTTCGCGGGAAAGTGCCATTGTCGTTATTCCTTCATTCGGTCCGGGGGCAGGGGATCACTTACGCACGGTGCGCTGTTCGATGCGCTTCTCGAACGTGCCGCAGATGATCCGGTCGACGTAGATGCCAGGGGTGTGGATCTGCGCCGGGTCCAGCTCGCCGGGTTCGACGATTTCTTCGACTTCGACCACGGTGATCTTGCCGGCGGTGGCGGCCAGCGGGTTGAAGTTCTGGGCCGTGTGGCGATAGATCACGTTACCGAAATGGTCGGCTTTCCAGCCTTTGACGATGGCGAAGTCGCCGGTGATGGACTCTTCCATCAGGTACTTGCGGCCATGGAATTCGCGGACTTCCTTGCCGTCGGCGACAGGCGTGCCAACGCCGGTAGCGGTGAAGAAGGCCGGGATGCCGGCACCGCCTGCGCGCATTTTTTCAGCGAGGGTGCCTTGCGGGGTCAGGGTGACTTCGATTTCGCCGTTGAGCAGTTGCTCTTCGAACAGCTTGTTTTCGCCGACGTAGGACGCCACCACTTTGCTGATCTGGCGGTCGGTCAGCAGTACGCCGAGGCCGAAACCGTCGACGCCGCAGTTGTTGGAAACCACGGTGAGGTCGCGAGTACCTTTGCGCTTGATCTCGTTGATCAGGTTTTCCGGGATCCCGCACAGGCCGAAGCCGCCGGCGATCACGGTCATGCCGTCTTCAAGACCTGCCAACGCTTCCTCGTAGGAACTCACGCGCTTGTCGAAACCTGCCATATGCACCTCTTTTATTCTTTGTGGGCGGCTGGCTAGCCGAATGGAATGGAGTGTCTCGCTGGAGTATTCATTTGTTAAGTTGTTTTTTAAGGTTGATTAATAGATAAAACTCAACAATATGTAGGGGCTGCCGAAGGCTGCGCTCTTTTGGATCAAGATCAAAAGAGCGCAGCCTTCGGCAGCTCCTACAATACCCGGGAGAAATCGAGTATGACCGTCAAGCAGATCCGCGCCTTTCTGGCCGTAGCCCAGAGCCTGAGCTTTGCCGTGGCCTGCGAACGCCTGCACCTGTCGCAATCGGCCCTGAGCCTGACCATCAAGGCGCTGGAGGAGGGCCTGGGCGGGCGCTTGTTCACCCGCACAACGCGCAACGTGGCGCTCACCGCCGAAGGCGAATCCCTGGTGCCGCTGGCGCGCCGGCTGATCGCCGACTGGGACAATGTCGAGGATGAACTGCGTCAACGCTTCACCCTGCAGCGCGGTCGCGTGACTCTGGCGGCGATGCCGTCGTTCGCTGGCAACCTGCTGCCGCCGATCCTCAAGACATTCCGCGCCCGTTATCCGAACGTCAACGTGACGGTCAATGACGTGATCAACGAGCAGGTGCTGGAAATGGTCCGTGACCGCCAGGTGGAACTGGGGGTGGCGTTCGAGCCGACCATGAGTTCGTCGCTGCAATTCACGCCGTTGTACATCGACCGATTTGTCGCAGTAGTGCCCCTGGATTCGGCACTGGCCGAACTCGATGACATCGACTGGCAAACCCTGCTCAAGGAACCGTTCATTACCTTGCAGCGACCGTCCACCGTGCGGGTCATGCTTGAAGAGCATTTGCAGGCCCGCGGCATGAAACTGCCGGTGGAGTTTGAAAGCCATCAACTGGCGACGGTCGGGCGCATGGTCGCCAGTGGCTTGGGCGTGAGCGCGGTGCCGGCCTTGTGTGCCGGGCAGATGCGTGAGCTGGGGGCGCGTTGCATCACTTTGCGTGACCCGGTGGTGGAGCGGGCGCTGGGGGTGTTGACGTTGCCCGGGGGAGAGCTGTCGGCGGCGGCGCAGGCGTTGTTTGATGTGCTGAAGGAGGAAAACCTGGGGCAGCGAGTTGCCATGAGCTGAACACAATCTCCCTGTAGGAGTGAGCCTGCTCGCGATGGCGCAGTGTCAGTCGACAACGATGTTGTATGTGCTGGCCCCATCGCGAGCAGGCTCACTCCTACAGGGATTGGGTTTTGTCAGTGGTTAAGGCGTTGGGCCAATAACGGAAGAAACTGCTCGCATGCCCCCTCGATCTTCAAGTCCAGCATCTCATCGGCCCGGGTCTTGCCCAGGTTGATCGCGATCAACGGCTTGCCCTGATCCACCACCGCCTGGCACAGACGAAATGCCGAATAGGCCATCAACGAAGACCCGAGCACCAACAACCCGGCAGCCCGTTCAACGGTCACCATCGCCTTGGCCGCCGTGGCCTGCGCAACGTTCTCGCCAAAGAACACCACATCCGGCTTCATCCGTTCCCCGGCGCAATGCGGGCAGTTCGGGACCTGGAAGCGTGCCTCGAAGGCCGGGTCGAGCAAGGTGTCGCCGTCCGGCGCCTGTACCGCGTCGACGCCGGCCAGGTACGGGTTCTGTGTTTCCATCAGGCGCTGGATCGAATCGCGCTCGCTGCGCCGACCGCAATCCAGGCACAAAACCCGGTGCAGACTGCCGTGGAGCTCGATCACGTCATGGCTGCCGGCCTGGTCGTGCAGGGTGTCGACGTTCTGGGTGATCAACCCGCTGATCTGCCGCGTGCCTTGCAAACGGGCCAGGGTGTCGTGGGCCACGTTCGGCTGCGCCAGACGCACCCGTGGCCAGCCGAGCATCGCCCGCGCCCAATAGCGCCGCCGGGACTCCGGGGCCGAGAGAAATTCCTGGTACATCATCGGCTGCCGGCCACGCCGCACGCCCTGGTTGTCGCGATAATCCGGAATACCCGATGGCGTGCTGATACCGGCTCCGGTCAGCACGGCGAACGGCGCGTCGGCCATGAGCTGATGGAGGCGATCGAGCTGTTCATGGATCAGGCGGTCAAGCATGTCGGGAAACCTGTAGGAGCGAGCTTGCTCGCGATGGTCGTCAACGATAACACTGTAAGCCTGACACCCCGCGGCGTGATCACGTTCATCGCGAGCGGGCTCGCTCCTACAGATGGCGGCGAAGATTATTTACGCGCCTCCAGTATCAGGTTGAACGGCGTTTCCGTGGCCCGGCGAAAACGGCTGAATCCAGCCTCGCTGAACACCTTGCGCAACCGCGCTTCACCGGCCTGGGCGCCGAGGCCGAGGCCGACTTCCTGGGACAGCGAGTTGGGCGTGCAGATGAAGGTCGAGGCCGCGTAGAACAGGCGTCCGACCGGGTTGACGTTGTCGTCGAGCAAGTCGTTGGCGTAGGGCTCGACCAGCAGCACCGTGCCGTCGTCCTTCAGCGATTCATAAGCGTGTTTGGCCGCACCTACCGGGTCGCCCATGTCGTGCAGGCAGTCGAAGTAGCAGATCAGGTCGTAGTCGCTGCCTGGGTAGCTTTTGGCTGTGCCCTGGAAGAACCTGGCCCGGCTGGATACACCGCCTTCTTCGGCGCGTTGGGTGGCAACGGTAACGGAGGGCGCGTGGTAGTCGAAACCGACGAAGCGCGAATCCGGAAACGCCTGGGCCATGATCACCGTGGAGGCACCATGGCCGCAGCCGATGTCCGCCACTTTGGCCCCGGCTTCCAGTTTGGCCACCACACCGTCGAGGGCCGGCAACCATTCGGCGACCAAGTGGGCTTTGTAGCCGGGGCGGAAGAAGCGTTCGGTGCCGCTGAACATGCACGGATGGTGATCGCCCCAGGGCAGGGCGCCGTTGCCGCGCATGGCGTTGACCAGCTTGTCCTTGTCGTGGAAAAACGACGCGACTACGCTGATCCCGCCCGCCACATAGACCGGTGAGTCTTCGTTTGCCAAAGCCATGGCCTGCTCTTCGGGCAGGCGGAACTGGCCATCATGGTGTTCCATGTAGCCGGAGGCGGCATGGGCGCTGAGCCATTCGCGCAGCAGGCGGGTGTTGCAGCCGGTTTTCCCGGCAAGGGTTTCGGGGGTGATCGGCTGACTGTCGGCCATCGCCCGGTACAGGCCGAGCTCTTCGCCGAGGATGACGTTGGCGAGCATCGCCGCGCCGCCCATGTCATTCACCAGTTTACCCATGAAATCGTTGAGTCTGGCCTCGTCCATCATGTGTGCTCCTTAAGCAGGATCATGGTCCAGGGGCGGTGTCTGGCGAGGTGTTCGCCGCTGGGCGGTGGTCGTGGGAATGTGCAGGACGCTGAGCGGGCCCTGTGTGCGTTGAGTTTAGTTCGGGGCGTGTGTACTGCTGTCTCGAGCGACGAAAGCCTCCCTGACTGACACTAAACCCCTGTGGGAGCGAGCCTGCTCGCGAAGGCGGCGGATCAGCCACCATTAGCATTGAATGTAAATCCGCTATCGCGAGCAAGCCCGCTCCCACAAGGGATTTGTGTCGTGTATTCCATTGTGTCCAACCCCGGTTTCGATACACAGACACCCATTGTCGGCCCCTGTCGAACACAGTCCCGATACACCCCTTCGATTAACTGTGTCTCAAGGCGGGCACCTGCCCGCAATCCTGGACACATGCGAGATCGACACCATGCAGACATCCATTGCCCCCGTAGGCAGGGCCAGCGCAGGGCTTGGCCTGCGTCGCGGTTTACTCAAAGAACTGCAAGCGGCCCCGACCGGCCATTTCGACTTTCTGGAAGTCGCGCCGGAGAACTGGATCGGCATCGGCGGTGCCCATGGTGCGGCGCTGCGGGCGCTGGCCGAGCGTTATCCGTTGTCCTGTCACGGCCTGTCCCTGTCCCTGGGCGGGGCGTCGCCGCTGGACGTCGGGTTTTTGCAGGAAATCCGGGTTTTTCTCGATCACTACAACGTGCCGTTGTACAGCGAGCATTTGAGCTATTGCAGCGATGACGGTCACCTGTACGACCTGTTGCCGCTGCCGTTTACCGAAGAAGCGGTGCACCACGTCGCCGCGCGTATCCGTCAGGCCCAGGACATCCTTGGCCGGCGTCTGGCGGTGGAAAACGTCTCCTACTACGCCGCGCACCGACAGGACATGGACGAGGTGACGTTCACCAATGCGGTGTTGCGCGAGGCTGATTGCGACCTGCTGCTGGACGTCAACAATGTCTACGTCAACTCGATCAACCACGGTTTCGATCCGCAGGCGTTTCTCGCGGGCATCGATTCGGGTCGGGTGGTGGCGATGCACATTGCCGGGCACTTCGACGAGTCCGATACCTTGAAGATCGACACCCACGGTGCCTCGGTGAAACCGGCGGTGTGGTCGTTGCTGGCCCAGGCTTATGTCCGGTTTGGCGTACAACCGACTTTGCTGGAGCGGGATTTCAACTTTCCGGCATTCGCCGAACTGGTGGCGGAACTGCAGACCATTCGCCGCCTGCAACAGGAGGGTGTGGACCGTGGGTAAGCCGAATCTTTTGCAGCAACAATCCACTATGGGCCTTTACCTGCGCGATCCTGAACAGCACGCGCCTCCCACCGAAATGGACCCGGTGCGGGCACAGGTTTACCGCGATCTGGTGTTCGCCAACCTGTCTTCGCTGCTCAGTGGCACTTTTCCTGTGCTGCTGAAGATTCTGGGGGATGAACGCTGGCGTTCGCTGGTGCGCATCTTTCTGCGGGACTACCGTGCCCGCACGCCGAAATTCGGTGAGATCGCCCAGGAGTTTGTCGGGTTTCTCGCGGCCGGGCCTCAAGCATTGAGCGATGGGCCGTGGCCACCGTTCATGGTGGAGCTGGCGCATTACGAGTGGGTGGAAATGGCCTTGCAACAGTCCGACGCCGAGCCTCTGGTTGCCGGTGATGCTGCGTTGCTGCTGGAGCGGCCGTTGCAGGTATCGGCGCTGGCCTGGCCGTTGGCGTATGCCTGGCCGGTGCAGCGGGTGGGGCCGGATCATCAGCCGGACGCTTTGCCTGATCAGCCGACATTGCTGCTGGTGCGGCGGGCGGAGGACTGGAGTGTGAGGTTTTCTGAATTGAGTCCGTTGGCGTGGCGGTTGTTGCAGAGAATTGAAGAGTTTCCCGAAGTGACCGGGCGTGAACAGTTGCAAGGATTGGCGGTCGAGGCGGGGCAGGTTGGTTCATCGGCGTTTTTCGAGGGTGGTCTGAGGTTGTTGCGGCAGATGCATGGGGATGGGGTTGTTGGAGTTGTTTGATCCTGGCGGCCCGCCAGCCGATCTGATTTCGCGGATGTATCACGTCGTAGGAGCTGCCGAAGGCTCGGTCCGCGCTCGGGCGATCTTTTGATCTTGATTGTCAGTAATACAGCCAAAAGATCGCAGCCTCGTTGCACTCGACAGCTCCTACCAGTTCCTACGGGGAAATGCGCACGCATGAGGAATCAGGCCGGTAGGCGCCTCGGGCCCACGGAGCAGGACCGGAGCCAAAACCCACAACTATCAGCGAATAAAGTGAATCTTCCCGCTGTCGTCATTGCCCATGTAGATGCCATACACCCCAGCCTGGCGCTCCTCGATATAACGTTCAAGGATCTGCCGGATCGCCGGGTAGTAGATGCTGTCCCAGGGAATATCCTCAGGCGCGAAGAATTGGTAGTCGAGGGTTTCCGGGCCGTACTGCCCGGTGATCTCCAGCGCGATGGCGCGGAAGATGATGTACACCTCGCTGATCCTGGGCACGCTGAAGATCGAATAGGGCGAGACGATTTCCGCGCGCACGCCGCTTTCTTCCCAGACTTCGCGCAAGGCCGCCTGCTCGGTGGTCTCGCCGCTTTCCATGAAGCCCGCCGGCAGCGTCCAGGTGCCGGGGCGCGGTGGAATCGCGCGCTGGCACAACAGGTACTTGCCGTCCTGCTCGATGATGCAGCCGGCAATGATCTTCGGATTGACGTAATGGATGTAGCCGCAGCCGCGGCACATCAGGCGCTCGTGCGTATCGCCCGGCGGCAGTTGCTGACCGAGATCAGCGCTGCCGCACTTGGGGCAAAAGCTCGGGCTGAACATTTCAGCGACCTATGCGCGGTTCTTTCAGCGCGATGGGCAGGGTGATCTGCGGCGTGGCGCCGGTTTCTTCCTGTTTGCGCTTTAGGTAGTCCAGGGCCACGGCAGCGGCCGCACGCACGTGGTCGACGCACGCCTGGTGGGCGGCCAGCGGGTCACCGCTCTTGATCGCTTCGACCATGCGTTCCATTTCCTGGTTGCTGGCGCCGCGACGGTTTTCCTGGGACACCGAGGTCGCGCGCAGGTAGCTGATGCGTGCCTGCAACTGGCGCAGTTGAGTGGCCGCGACATGGTTGCCCGAGCCTTCGAGCAGCACGTCGTAGAAACCCTGCACCGAGTCGATGACCTGTTGCAGTTCGCCGTCCTTGAGCGCCTTGCGGTTTTCTTCCAGGGCTTTTTCCAGGGCCTTGATGTCCTTGGCCTTGGCGCGCAGGGTGAACAGTTGCACGATCAGCCCTTCGAGTACGCAGCGCAGCTCGTAGATGTCCCCGGCGTCGGCCAGGGTGATGATCGCGACCCGCGGGCCCTTGGCGTCGGCGAACTCCACCAGGCCTTCGGATTCCAGGTGACGCAAGGCTTCGCGCACGGAAGTACGGCTGACGCCCAGGCGATCGCACAGATCGCGTTCGACCAGACGGTCTCCCGGCAGGAGCTGGAAGTTCATGATGGCGCTTCGCAGTTTATCCAGCACGATTTCGCGCAGGGTGACGGGGTTGCGATTGACCTTGAAGCTGTCGTCGAGTGGCAGGCGTTTCATGGGGTCCGCTCTGATTGTGGCTGTCCATGCAAAAAGAGCACTTCGATTACGGGAATCCATGTGCTCTGTCATCAAACAGCCAAGGGTTAACTGGAGGCCTCGGCATCGGCTTCGGCGAAGGCTTCACGGGCGAGCCGGAAACTGTCTACGGCAGCGGGGACACCGCAATAAATGCCGACCTGAAGCAATATTTCGCGTATTTGCTCACGACTCAGGCCGTTACGCAAGGCGCCGCGCACATGCAGCTTGAGTTCGTGGGGCCGGTTGAGGGCCGAGATCATCGCCAGGTTGATCATGCTGCGCTCCTTGAGCGACAAACCCTCACGGCCCCAGATATGACCCCAACAATATTCGGTGACCATTTCCTGCAATGGCCGGGTGAAGTCGTCGGCGTTTTCGATGGAGCGGTTGACGTAGGCTTCGCCCAGCACCTGGGTGCGGATTTTCAGGCCTTTTTCGTATTTTTCGCTGTTCATTTGCGTAGCTCCCGTGGGCTCAGAGGCCGCCCATCAAGGTATATTTGAGTTCCAGGTAATCCTCGATGCCGTACTTCGACCCTTCACGGCCGAGCCCCGAGGACTTGATGCCGCCAAACGGCGCGACTTCTGTGGAAATCAGCCCTTCGTTGATCCCGACCATGCCGTACTCCAATGCTTCGCTCATGCGCCAGGCGCGGCCCAGGTCGCGGGTGTAGCAGTAGGCGGCCAGGCCGAACTCGGTGTCGTTGGCCATCTCGACGGCCTGGGCCTCGGTGTCGAAACGGAACACCGCCGCCAATGGGCCGAAGGTTTCTTCTTGGGCGACTTTCATTTGCGTGGTAACGCCCGCCAAAACGGTTGGCTGGAAGAAGCCGTTGCCCAATGCATGGCGTTCACCGCCGCACAGCAGTTGTGCGCCGTGGGCCAGCGCATCCTGCACATGGTCTTCGACCTTGGCCACGGCACGCTCGTTGATCAGCGGTCCTTGGGTGACACCCGCGTCAAAGCCGCTGCCGACCTTGAGTTGCGAAACCCGCTCGGTCAGGCGCGCCACAAAGGCGTCGTGGATACCGGCCTGGACCAGGAAGCGATTGACGCAGACGCAGGTCTGCCCGGCGTTGCGGAATTTGGCGATCAGCGCGCCATCGACGGCACGCTCCAGGTCGGCATCGTCGAAGACAATGAACGGCGCGTTGCCGCCCAGTTCCAGCGAGACTTTTTTCAGCGTCGGCGCGCACTGGGCCATCAGCAATTTGCCGATGGCAGTGGAACCGGTGAACGACAGTTTGCGCACCTTCGGGCTGGCGGTCAGCTCGGCGCCGATAGCGATGGCGTCGCCGGTGATCACGTTGAAAATGCCCGCTGGAATCCCGGCCTGTTCCGCCAGAACCGCCATTGCCAGCGCCGAGAAGGGCGTTTCCGGGGCCGGTTTGACAATGCACGGGCAACCGGCGGCCAGTGCCGGGCCGGCCTTGCGCGTGATCATCGCCGCCGGGAAGTTCCACGGCGTGATGGCCGCGACCACGCCAATCGGCTCCTTGCTGACCACGATGCGTGCATCGCCCTTGTGGCTGGGAATGGTGTCGCCGTAGATGCGCTTGGCTTCTTCGGCGAACCACTCGATGAAGCTCGCGGCGTAGAGGATTTCGCCCTTGGCCTCAGTCAGTGGCTTGCCTTGTTCGAGGGTGAGGATCTCGGCCAGGGCGTCGGCGTTTTCCAGCATCGAGGCATGCCAGCGCTTGAGGGTATTGCTGCGTTCCTTGGCGGTCAGTGCGCGCCAGGCCGGCCAGGCTTTGTTGGCGGCCTCGATGGCCATACGCGCATGCTCGGCGCCGAGGTTCGGCACCTGGCCGATGAGTTCACCGGTGGCCGGGTTGAAGATGTCCTGACAGGCACCATCCGGCGCGTCCAGCCATTGGCCGTTGATGTAGGCCTGCTGACGGAACAGTAACGAGGCTGCTGGGCTCATGTCGGCTCCTGAGAGTAAGGGGTTACCTGTAGGAGCGAGCCTGCTCGCGAAAAACCTGAGAACGCCAAGGGCTGTCAGACAGCACGCGTTATCGTTCACGACCATCGCGAGCAGGCTCGCTCCTACAGGGGCTGCGTCAGGCCAGGGTGGGCAACGGGCCCAGCTTGCCTTTGTGGTAGATCATTGGCGTCACCGGTTGCGCGGGCAGGATCAGGTTCTTCACCGCGCCGACGATGATCGCGTGATCGCCGCCGTCGTATTCGCGCCACAGTTCGCACTCGATGATCGCCGTCGCCTTGGCCAGGATCGGGTTACCCAGTTCGCTCAGGTGCCACTCGATGCCTTTGGCCTTGTCTTTGCCTTTACCGGCGAAGGCATAGGCTTCGGCGGTCTGGTCGGCGGACAGCAGGTGAATCGCGAACTGCTTGCTGTCGCGCAGCACCGGGTAGGTGTCGGAACCGTAGTTGGGGCAGAACAGCACCAGTGCCGGGTCGATCGACAGCGCACTGAAGGCGCTGGCGGTGATGCCGACGATGCCGCCGTCCGGATCCAGGGTGGTGACCACCGTGACCCCGGACGGGAACGAGCTCATCACGTCTTTGTAAATGCCGGGTTCGATCATTTTCCAGGACTCCTAGCGCATCACGAAGGGATCAGGCATCGGTGCCTGGGACAGGTTGATCCACACCGTTTTCAGCTCGGTGTAGGCCAGCACCGAATCGATGCCGCTTTCGCGTCCATAGCCGCTGTTCTTGAAGCCGCCGATCGGCGCCATGGCCGAGACCGCGCGGTAGGTGTTGACCCAGATGATCCCGGAACGCACGTCCCGGGCCAGGCGATGGGCACGACCCAGGTCACGGGTCCAGATGCCGGCGGCGAGGCCGAACTGCGAGTCGTTGGCAATCGCCAGCGCTTCGGCTTCGTCCTTGAAACGGATGACCGAGGCCACCGGGCCAAAGACTTCTTCCTGCATGATCTTCATCGAATTGCGGTCGCACTCGAACAGCGTCGGCTCATAGAACCAGCCGTCGCCCAGGTTCTCTGGACGCTTGCCGCCCAGACGCAGACGCGCACCCTCGGCGATGGCGTCGGCGACCAAGCCTTCGACCACGGCCAGTTGCTGCGCGGTGGCCATCGGGCCCATTTCGCTGCTGTCGTCCTGCGGGTTGCCAATGCGGATGCGCCGGGCGCGTTCCACCAGACGGCCGACGAACTCGTCGTAAATCTCGTCCTGCACCAGCAAGCGCGAACCGGAGACGCAGCTCTGCCCGGAGGCGGCATAGATCCCGGCGATGGCGCCGTTGATCGCGCTGTCGAGGTCGGCGTCGGCGAAGATGATGTTCGGCGATTTACCGCCCAGTTCCAGCGACAGCTTGGCGAAATTCTCGGCGCTGCTGCGCACCACATGCCGGGCCGTGGCCGCGCCGCCGGTGAAGGCGATCTTGCGCACCAGCGGATGGCGGGTGAGGGCGGCGCCGGTGCTTGGGCCATAACCGGTGACGACGTTGACCACCCCCGGCGGAATCCCGGCTTCCAGCGCCAGGCGCGCCAGTTCGAGGATGGTCGCCGAGGCGTGTTCCGACGGCTTGATCACGATGGTGTTGCCCGCGGCGAGGGCCGGCGCAAGTTTGATCGCGGTGAGGTACAGCGGGCTGTTCCACGGAATGATCGCCGCGACCACGCCCATGGCTTCGTGCACGGTGTAGGCAAACAGGTCCGGCTTGTCCAGCGGCAGGGTGCCGCCTTCGAGCTTGTCCGCCAGGCCTGCGGTGTAGTGGAAGAACTCCGGCAGATAGCCGACCTGACCGCGGGTTTCGCGGATCAGCTTGCCGTTGTCGCGGCTTTCCAGCTGCGCCAGTTGTTCTTTGTTCTCGGCGATCAGGTCGCCCAGGCGTCGCAACAATTTGCCGCGAGCGGTGGCGGTCAAGCCGCGCCATGCCGGGCCGTCGAAAGCCGTCTGCGCCGCCTGCACGGCGCGCTCGACGTCGGCTTCGTCGGCGTCGGGCAGCTCGGCCCAAGGCTCGGCCAACGCCGGGTTGAGGCTTTCGAAGGTCTTGCCGGAGAGGGCATCGACCCATTCACCGCCGATGCACATCTGGAAGCGTGCGAGTGTCATGCAACGATCCCCTTGATCTGGTTTTGTTGGGAATGCGCGGTCTGTAGAAACTCCAGCAACAGCTGGTTGACCAGGCGCGGAGACTCTACGGGCATCATATGCCGTTGCTCGGCGAGCACGGCAACGGTCGCACCGGGAATGCGTTCGGCCAGTTGCCGGGCCATTTCCGGGGTCGAACCGGGGTCCAGCTCGCCGGTGGCGATCAGCGTCGGCACCTGGATGCTGGCCAGGTCGTCGGCGCGGTACATGTCCTGGGTGGCGAAAAGTTCATAGGTGGTCAGGTAGCCCTGGGGGTCATTGCCGGCCAGGGTCTGGCGAATCGCAGCGATCTGCGCCGGGTTCGCGGCCTGGTATTCGCGGCTGAACCAGCGCGACAGCGCCGCTTCGGCGTTCGCGTCCGGTCCGTGTTCGGCAGCCTGACTGGTGCGGGCGATGACCCCGGCGCGTTGTTCAGCGCTGCGGTTGAACACGCTGTTGAGCACCACCAGGCCTTCCAGGCGTTGCGGGTAGTGCAAGGCAAACGCCCGCGCCACCAGCCCGCCCATGGAAAAACCGATCACCGTTGCCTTGGGCAATTGCAGGTGGTCGAGCAGCTCCAGCAACTGGTCGGCATAGCCGAGCAGCGGCGTTCCGATCGAAGGGCGCGGGCTGGCGCCATGGCCGAGCATGTCGTAGGCGATGACGCGGTAGTTCGTGGCCAGGCCAACGATCTGGCCACCCCACATTTCTTTGTTCAGGCCCACGCCGTGGATCAAGACCACGGGCTGGCCTTGGCCGGTCGCCAGGTAACTGGTGCCAGCCGGGGTGAGTTCAGCGGTGAGCCGAATCATGGAGCGCTCCTGCAATGCCTTTTTGTTGTCGTTCTACTGGCCGGTTACTGGGCTTTTTCGGCGGCCAGTTCTTCCAGGTCGATGTAGCGGTTGCCGATGCGCGGGTGCAGGCGGCCGCCGTCGGCGCAACCCAGGACCACAACAATTTCGTCGGCACGCGGGGCGTCTTCGATCTGCATTTCCAGGGTGATGTAGTGCGAACGCAGGCCTTCGTCGTCCTTGTGCATCATCGGGATCTGGATCGAGGTGCCCGGGCCGCCGCGCTTGTTGGTGAAGCTCAGGTAGCTCTTGGCCTTGACCGCTTCGCGGTAATGGTTGCCGAAGCGCAGGGTGTGGATCACCGCCGAAGCGTGTTCGATCTCGCCATCGGCGCCGACCACCGCGGCCTTGCCGTAAGCCTCGATTTTCTCGGCACCGCCAATGATGCCCACCAGGCGCTCGACCATCAGCGCGCCGAGGTCGGAGCAATTGGCGCGGATCTGTGGTTTCAGGTCTTCGACGAAACCGTTGCCCACCCAGGGGTTTTTCATCACCACGGCCAGACCGACCATGGTCACGGGCTTATCGGTGGCTTTGCCGCCTTCGATAAAGGTTTCTTCGACATAGCTGACGATCTTGCGGATTTCGAAACTCATGGGCTGCTCCGTAGGAGGTTTTGGGTGTCTGTGCGTCTGATGGTATACCATAATACCGATGACGCAAGTCCCTTGAGTGAGTTTCTCGTCGGGTGGATAGGGGGGAAGAAAGCAATTTCAAACACATTGAACCTGTAGGAGCGAGCCTGCTCGCGATGGACGTCAACGATAACGCGTGCTTTCTGAATGCACGTGGTGTCTTCAAGTCCATCGCGAGCAGGCTCGCTCCTACAAGGGGGCGGTGGTGTCTGGAGGGGTTAGCGGGAAATGAGGCCGTGGTCGAGGGCGTATTTGACCAGTGCCGCCGGCTTGTCGATGTTGAGCTTGCGCCGAATGCTCAGCCGATGGGTTTCCACCGTGCGCACGCTGATGTCCAGTTCCCGGGCCATTTCCTTGTTGTTCAACCCTTGCACCATCTTCGACAGCACCTGGCTTTCCCTCGGGGTCAGTTCGTTGTCGGTGTTCCTGTCGGCGATCAGCCGCTGGGCGATTTCGGCGCTGTAGAAGGTTCCGCCACTGCTGATGGCCTCGATGGCAGCAATGATTTCCCGTGACGGGGCGTTCTTCAGCACATAGCCGCTGGCGCCGGAGCGCACCGATTCACTGACGTATTCGTAATTGTCGTACATGCTCAGCACCAGCACCTTGAGCGATGGGTATTGGTTGCGCAGCACGCGGGTCAGCTCCAGGCCGTTCATGTCCGGCAGGCTGATGTCGACCAGCAGCAGGTCCGGCTGGCAGCGTCCGACCATCTCGATGGCTTCGGCGCCGTTTTCCGCTTCGCCGACCATTTCCAGGGGCGACATCACGGCCAGCAGCGCCTTGATGCCGTCGCGGACCAGGGAGTGATCGTCGACCAGGGCGACGCGGATCGGGGAGGGCAGGTTCATCGCAGTATTCACTCTTGTAGTTTTGCGCCAGCTCAGCGTTTGGCGCCAGGTTTCATCGGCAGCCGTACGTCCAGCTCGCTTCTGCCCGGCATCGAGATCAAATCGAAGCGCCCGCCAAAATGTTCGACGCGTTCACGGATGTTACGCAAACCGATGCCGGCCTGACGACGTTCGACCTGGGCGACGTTGAAACCGATGCCGTCATCGACCACGGTCAGCCGCACCGATTGTTCGCAGCCGCGCAGGGTAATGGACACGTTCTTCGCCTGGGCGTGGCGTTCGATATTGGTCAGGCCTTCCTGGACGATGCGGAACAGTGCAACAGCGGCGCCGTCGACCAGTTGGCAGTCGAATTCATTTTCGTCATAGGTCACGGTCAGCCCGCTGCGCTGCTCGAATTCGGCGGCCAATTGACCGATGGCCGCTGGCAGGCCGAGGGTGTCGAGCAAGGATGAGCGCAGGTCGTGGGAGAGGCTGCGGACTTCGCCGATGGCATCGCCCAGGCGCTCGGTGGCGTCCCTTAACGTGTTCAGGCCCTTGTCGTGGGCTTGTCCGCGTTCCAGCAGATGGCTGGCCAGTTCAAACTGAAACTTGATCGAAACCAGCACCTGACTGATGCCGTCGTGCAGTTCACGGGACACCCGGGATCGTTCCTCCTCCTGCAGGCTGACAATGCGCTGGGTCAGGCGCTGCAGTTTCTTGTCCGCCAGCCGATGTTCGCTGACATTGAGGGTCATGCCGGTGGCGAACACGAACAGCACCGCGACCAGGGCGACCACGGCGATGGCCATCATGGTCTTGCGGATGCCCATGGCCACTTCGGCACGGGCCTGCTGGGTGGCGCGCTCGACGTCTTCGAGGTAGATGCCGGTGCCGAGCATCCAGCCCCAGCGATCGAGCATCACCACATAGGCGAGCTTGTCGGTCACCTGTCCGGAGGAGGGTTTGTTCCAGGCGTAGCGTTGAAAACCTTCGCCCGATTGCGCGCTTTTGAGCAGCGCCTGGATCACCGGCAGGCCGTGGGGGTCTTTCATGTCCCACAGGTATTGACCCACCAGTTCCGACTGGCGCGCATGCATCAGGCTGCGGCCTTCGTGGTCGTAGACGAAGAAGTAGCCGTTGATACCGAAGCTGAGCTTGCGCAGTTCTTCCAGCACTTGTTGCTGGGCGTGGGCATCGCCGTGGCCGTCGTCGTACAGCGGCTCGATCAGGCTCTGGGCCATTTCCACGTAGTTTTTCAGCTCCGCGCGCTTGCTCGCCAGAATGCTGTCTTCGATCAGTTGCGCCTGTTGGTCGCCCAATTGGCGGTTGAGGGATATCACCAGCGCGCAGATGACGGCAATGGCCAGCACCAGCGGCAGAATCCCGAGGGCGACGATCTTGTGTTTGAGCTGCATGTTGACTCCTGCCCGCGCGAAGGCTCGGGATCATATGCCAAAGAAACACAGCCTTGTTGGACGGAATGACCATTGGCGGGAGAGGTCATTCAATTGAAATGCTGAACCTGTGGGAGCGAGCCTGCTCGCGAAGGCGGTGTATCAGTCGGCATCCATGTTGAATGACAGAATGCCTTCGCGAGCAGGCTCGCTCCCACATTGATTGGTGGATAGCCATGGTTCTACGTAGAACTACGTAGACACCACGTACGTAGTAACGCGGATTTATTTGTGGACGGCATGCGCAGATATTGGGCCAGCTCCGCACCGCGGACACAATTATAAAAATTACCGCCGCAGTCACTGGCTGTCGGCAGGAGACACGCTATGCCCCGTCTGGCTAAACACCTCGCCTGGTTTGCCGTGGCTGTCCTGGGAGCGATTGCGCTGAGTGTCGTGGCCCTGCGCCGC
The DNA here is from genome assembly GCF_003050925.1 of Pseudomonas sp. GV085. Classification (GTDB taxonomy): domain Bacteria; phylum Pseudomonadota; class Gammaproteobacteria; order Pseudomonadales; family Pseudomonadaceae; genus Aquipseudomonas. The sequence continues at coordinate 67,945 of NZ_QAOV01000020.1, forward strand.
GGCGAAGCGATCAACGCCCTGTGGATCGTAGTCGCAGCCGTCGCCATCTACCTTGTTGCCTACCGCTACTACAGCCTGTTCATCGCCAATAAAGTGATGCAGCTCGATCCCAATCGGGCCACTCCGGCTGTGCTCAACAACGATGGTCTGGACTACGTACCGACCAACAAACACGTGCTGTTCGGTCACCACTTCGCCGCCATCGCCGGCGCGGGGCCTCTGGTTGGCCCGGTCTTGGCGGCGCAGATGGGCTATCTGCCCGGCACGCTGTGGCTGATCGCCGGTGTGGTGCTGGCCGGTGCCGTTCAGGACTTCATGGTCCTGTTCATGTCCACCCGCCGCAACGGTCGATCCCTCGGCGACATGGTCCGTGAAGAAATGGGCCGCATCCCCGGCACCATCGCGCTGTTCGGTTGTTTCCTGATCATGATCATCATCCTCGCGGTGCTGGCGCTGATCGTGGTGAAAGCCCTGGCCGAGAGCCCTTGGGGCATTTTCACGGTGATGGCGACCATCCCGATTGCGATGTTCATGGGCATCTACATGCGCTACATCCGCCCCGGTCGCATCGGCGAGATCTCGGTGATCGGCGTGCTGTTGCTGCTCGGCTCGATCTGGCTCGGCGGGCAGATTGCCGCGGATCCGGTGTGGGCCAAGGCCTTTACCTTTACCGGTCTGCAGATCACCTGGATGCTGATCGGTTACGGTTTTGTCGCGGCGGTGTTGCCGGTGTGGCTGATTCTGGCGCCCCGTGACTACCTCTCGACTTTCCTCAAGATCGGCACCATCGTGGCCCTGGCCATCGGCATTCTGATCACCATGCCCGAGCTGAAAATGCCGGCCCTGACCCAATTCATCGACGGCACCGGCCCGGTGTGGAAGGGCGGGCTGTTCCCGTTCCTGTTCATCACCATCGCCTGTGGCGCGGTCTCGGGTTTCCACGCACTGATCGCTTCCGGCACCACGCCGAAGCTGCTCGCCAGCGAAGGGCATGCCCGCTACATCGGTTACGGCGGCATGCTGATGGAATCGTTCGTGGCCATCATGGCCATGGTCGCCGCGTCGGTGATCGATCCGGGCGTGTACTTCGCCATGAACAGCCCGGCTGCCGTCGTCGGTGCCGACGCGGTTGCCGTTGCGCAAACTGTCAGCAGCTGGGGCTTCGCCATCACGCCTGAAGCCTTGCAAGCCGTGGCCCATGACATCGGTGAAACCACCATCCTGGCCCGGGCCGGTGGTGCGCCGACCCTGGCAGTCGGTATCGCGCAGATCCTGCACCACGTCCTGCCAGGTGAAAACACCATGGCGTTCTGGTACCACTTCGCGATCCTGTTCGAAGCATTGTTCATCCTGACCGCGGTCGACGCCGGTACCCGTGCCGGGCGTTTCATGCTCCAGGACTTGCTTGGCTCGTTCGTGCCGGCCCTGCGCCGCACCGAATCCTGGACCGCCAACCTGATCGCCACCGCCGGTTGTGTGGCCATGTGGGGTTATCTGCTGTATCAGGGCGTGATCGATCCATTGGGTGGCATCAACACCTTGTGGCCACTGTTCGGCATCTCCAACCAGATGCTGGCCGGTATCGCGCTGATGCTTGGCACCGTGGTGCTGATCAAGATGAAGCGCCAGCGTTATGTCTGGGTCACCTTGCTGCCGGCGGTATGGCTGCTGATCTGCACCACGACCGCCGGTTTCATCAAGCTGTTCGATGCCAACCCGGCGATCGGCTTCCTCGCCCTGGCGAAGAAGTACAGCGATGCCCTGGCCAACGGTCAGGTGCTGGCCCCGGCCAAGAGCATCGACCAGATGCAGCACGTGATCTTCAACGCCTACACCAACGCAACGCTGACCGCGCTGTTCCTGTTCGTGGTGTTCAGCATCCTGTTCTTCGCGCTCAAGGTCGGTATTGCCGCCTGGGGCACCAAGGAGCGCACGGATAAGGAAGCGCCATTCCACGCGCTGCCGGATGCCTGATCATGTTCAATGACCTGAGTCGCCTCGGCAAATACCTCGGTCAGGCCGCGCGCCTGATGGTCGGCATGCCCGACTACGACAACTACGTCGAGCATATGCAGAGCAAGCACCCGGACAAACCGGTGATGGACTACGAGGCGTTCTTTCGCGAACGTCAGGAGGCCCGTTACGGCAGTAAAGCCGGACCGAAGTGCTGTTGAGTGAAATAAAAAAACCGGCTGAACAGCCGGTTTTTTTTTGAGTGCAGGAATGCCCTGAATGGCTCAGGCCGCGTGGTAATCCGAATCGTCGCTGTCACTTTTGTCCTGGGGCATGGACGCATTGCCAACATTTCGTTCATGAGTCTCATGATCCGGCCTGGCGATCTTGAGCGCCCGGTCGGCGACCTTGGCGTTATGCATCAGGCGACAGAACACGGCGGCGACGATGATCGACAGCAATGACCAGATCACAATGGCTTTGAGGAGCATGGCGAAACCTCTCGCGGCAAACAATTCTTACGATCGCACGCGTCCTTGCAGCAAAGGCTACCTATCCATTGTGGCAGGTGTTCATGATCTTGCATTTGCTTGCAGATTTGAACTGTTTATCAGCTATCTCCCCAGATGAAGCGACAGTTTCCCGGACCGGTACTTTAATGGATGTTCTGGAGCGACTGATCACTGGGCCCTCATAGCCTTAAGGCTATGGATCCCATACCGAAAAGCTATTTCTTCAATCGGTGATCCGGATCCACGCTTAAGGATGGTTAGCTGAAAACAAAATAAAGAGGAGATGCCATGTCAACTGAATCGAAATGCCCGTTCAATCACGCCGCTGCTGGCGGTGGCACGACGAACCGCGACTGGTGGCCGAACCAACTGAACCTGAAGATCTTGAGTCAACACTCGCCAAAATCTGACCCGTTGGGGGGCGACTTCAACTACGCCGAAGCCTTCAAGAGCCTGGACTTCCAGGCGTTGAAAAAAGACCTGACTGCGCTGATGACCGATTCCCAGGACTGGTGGCCGGCGGACTTCGGTCACTATGGGCCTTTCTTTATCCGCATGTCCTGGCACGCCGCAGGCACCTATCGCACCGGTGACGGCCGGGGCGGCGCCGGCTCCGGTCAGCAGCGCTTTGCACCGCTCAACAGCTGGCCCGACAACGTCAGCCTCGACAAGGCCCGTCGGCTGCTCTGGCCAATCAAGCAAAAGTACGGTAACAAAATCTCCTGGGCCGACCTGATCGTCCTCGCCGGCAACGTTGCACTGGAGTCCATGGGCTTCAAGACCTTTGGTTTTTCCGCTGGCCGCCCGGATGTCTGGGAACCGGACGAAGATGTCTACTGGGGCTCGGAAAAAACGTGGCTGGGTGGCGACGTGCGGTATGGCAAAGATGCCGGGCAAAACCCCGCAGAGCGCAATCTGGAGGCCCCCCTCGCAGCCGTGCAGATGGGCCTGATTTACGTAAACCCCGAAGGCCCTGAAGGCAACTCTGATCCGGTCGCCGCCGGGACGGACATCCGTGAAACCTTTGCGCGCATGGCCATGAACGACGAGGAAACCGTCGCGCTGATCGCGGGCGGTCATGCCTTCGGCAAAACCCACGGTGCAGGTCCCGTCGAGCATGTCGGACCTGAGCCCGAAGCCGCCGGCCTCGAGCTGCAGGGCCTGGGCTGGAAGAGCACGTTCGGTACCGGCAAAGGTGGCGACACCATCTCCAGCGGCCTGGAAGTGACCTGGACGACCACGCCAACCCGGTGGAGCAACAACTACCTGGAGAACCTGTTCGGTTACGAATGGGAACTGACCAAGAGCCCGGCGGGGGCAAACCAGTGGAAGCCGAAAGGCGGCGCTGGCGCCGGCACCATTCCGGATGCCCATGATCCGTCCAGACGGCGTGATCCGACCATGCTGACCACGGACCTGTCGCTACGCTTCGACCCGATCTATGAGCCGATTTCGCGGCGCTTCCTGACCAATCCAGACCAGTTGGCCGACGCCTTCGCCCGTGCCTGGTACAAGCTGATTCACCGTGACATGGGGCCGCTCTCGCGCTACCTCGGCCCGGAAATGCCGAACGAAGAGCTGCTGTGGCAAGACCCGATCCCTGCCGTCGATCATCCGCTGGTCAATGACAGCGATGTGGCGGGCTTGAAAAGCAAGGTGCTGGCTTCTGGCCTGTCGGTCTCGCAACTGGTATCGACGGCGTGGGCGGCGGCTTCCTGCTTCCGTGGCTCCGATAAACGCGGCGGTGCCAACGGTGGGCGTTTGCGTCTGGAGCCGCAGAAGTCCTGGCAGGCCAACCAGCCAGAACAACTGGCCAGCGTGCTGGCAAAACTCGAAAGCATTCAGAAGGAGTTCAATGGCGCGCAATCCGGCGGCAAGAAAATCTCCCTGGCTGACCTGATCGTGCTCGCCGGTGGCGCGGGTGTCGAACAGGCGGCGAAAAACGCCGGCCACAGTGTGACAGTGCCGTTCAGCCCAGGACGTATGGACGCCAGCCAGGAACAGACCGATGTCGAATCCTTCGGTTACCTTGAACCGATTGCCGACGGCTTCCGTAATTACCTGAAGCAACAGTACCGTGTGCCGGCCGAAAAATTGTTGATCGAGAAGGCGCAACTGCTGACGCTCACCGCGCCGGAAATGACGGTGTTGCTGGGCGGCTTGCGTGTGTTGAACACCAATGTCGGCCAGAGCAGACACGGTGTGTTCACCACACGTCCGCAAGCCTTGACCAACGACTTCTTCACCAACCTGCTGGATATGGGCGTGGAGTGGAAGCCGGTATCGGATGCCCAGCAAGAGTATGAAGGGCGCGATCGCAAGACCGGCGCGCTGAAGTGGACAGGCACTCGAGTCGATCTGGTCTTCGGTTCCAATGCGCAGTTGCGCGCGTTGGCCGAATTCTATGCCTGCGCCGATGCGCAGCAGAAGTTCGTCAAGGACTTCGTCGCTGCGTGGACCAAAGTGATGAACCTGGATCGCTTCGACTTAACCCGCAGTGCCTAGAGGAGAGATGTCATAGCGCCGACATTACCGGCAAAAAGTGCCTCGGCTCGCCCTCCGGCTTTTACTTCAGCGGAGGGCATCCGGCGACCATGAACCTTGGCGATCATGGTCCGGTCTTTGTGGCCGAGCTGCTTGATTACCCACATTGGATTTTCGCCAGTTGATAGCATCATGGAGGCGCAGTTGCGGCCACGTTTCGCCGCTGGCTGCTGTCAATATCGCCAGTTGCTCTTCGCGAGTGAAGGGGTCAACGTCATCTTCTTCCTTATCTCGGAATCCGAGATCAGTCGTTATGCTTGTGTTTATGTTTGTTCTTGTACTTATTTTTATGCTTGTGGTCGTAGTGGTCGTTATCGTTATCGTTATCCTTGGCCAGATTGTTGCCGATAGCACCACCTGCTGCGCCGCCCAGTCCAGCGCCGATCAGGCCACCGGTGGAACCACCAACACTGTTGCCGATTACCTGGCCACCCGCTGCACCGAGCCCCCCGCCAATGGCTGATTCGGTCTTGTTGCCACTCTTCGCAGATATTGCGCCCCCAGCTGCGCCACCTACGCCGGCTCCGATCGCAGCGCCAGTGCTACCTCCCATAGCCTGACCGACCACGCTTCCAAGGGCGCCACCGACACCGCCACCGATAGCTGTGTTGGTGGCTTCGCCGGCGAGGGAGTACTGCGATACAAGGAGGCTTAGTGCAACGACAGTGAATGATTTACGCATCAGACAAACCTTTAGAAATACACAATAAAAGAAAAGTTTGTTGGTACGAATCAGTCAGGTCAACAGATATTCGACGGTGCATGAATTTGGATCAACCAATCTGTGATTAGCACAGCCGCTTGTTGATCAATTATGACCGGTGGGCACTCCCCCCATTCCAGGTTGCGGGTCTGGCAAGGGGAGAGGAGGTCGATCAAAAAACGGGGTGATTGGCGGTCAACAGATCGCCGGGGAGGGAATGTCAGGCGGGCATAACGTTGTCATTGCACAGCCAAACCGAGCCATACAAACCCCAAAGAGGGACTTTTGAGGGCCTGAAAGCCGCGACCTGGGTGGGATCGGGTCGCGGTCACTTGATCTTCGCCATTGACCACGATGCCGTACCCGCCGATACGGGTTTGTATCAGCAGGTATCCGCAACGCCCACCGTTACCCGGGCATACAAAACCGCCGTTTCCCGACACCCGGGCGATACACGGCGGCCTCCAAATGGAATCACCGGCAGCGTCACTTTCGGCGCGGCCTGGCGTGGTTCAACTGGAGGAAAGACAATGTCGCGTATCACCCCCCGTCACACCCTCGGCAAGCTTGGTCTGGTTCTGGCCGCCGCAGGGCTCGCCACTGTCGCGAGCCTCGCTCAAGCCCAGGAAGCACAACCGGCCCCGGCGATGAAAAGCTGGCAGCAGGGCCTGCACCGCACCGACCTGGTACGCGAAGACCTGGGCACCGCCGATCGCGAAGTCCTCCAGGTGGTCGTGGACTTCGATCCGGGCGTGACATCGCCCAAACATGCTCACCCCGGTGTCGAGGTGGCACACGTGATCAGCGGCGCCTTTGAATATCAACTGGAAGGGCAGGCACCGGTGACGCTCAAGGCCGGTGACTCGTTGTACATCCCCGAAGGTGTCGCCCATGTGGCGAAGAACGTGGGGCAGGGCAAGGCCTCGGAACTGGCAACCTACATCGTGAAGAAAGGCGAAGCGCTGCTGATCCTGAAGGAGTAGGCGAGGGCCGCCGGGTCATTGCCGGCTGCAAACCTCCCACACGCAACCGCGCAGCCAGCGATGTGCAGGGTCGGCGTCCATGCGCGGGTGCCACAGCATCGAAACCGTGATCGGCGGCGTGGGGAACGGCAGGGCAAAGCAGTGCATCCCCTGGCACAGGTTGCCGACGTGCCGCTCGGGTACGCTGGCGACCAGGTCTGAAGCCCGCGCCAGTGCAATCGCCGAAGAGAAACCGGCGACGATGGTGATGATGTCGCGCTTGAGCCCCAGCTCATTCAAGGCGTCGTCCATGACGCCTTTTTCGTGGCCCCGACGTGAGACCAGAATGTGCCGGGCGGCGGCATAACGCTCAGGTGTCATTTCACCTTGAGTCAGTGGATGACCCTCACGTACGACGCCAATGAACCGATCGCGAAACAGCATCCGGGTCCGCACTTCCGGGCTGGTCGATTCGCCGATCACACCGGTTTCCAGATCCACCGAGCCTTCGCGCAGCAGGGTGCTGTCCTTGTTCAGCTTCTGCACGAAATTCAAGCGCACGCCGGGTGCCTCTTCGTTGATGTGGGCGATGAGTTGCGGTCCGACATTTTCCACGAAGCCGTCGCTGGTGCGCAGGGTGAAGGTACGGGTCAGTTGATTCAGGTCGAGTGCCTCGGCGGGGCGCAGGACGGCTTCGGCGTCCTGCACCAGCACGCCGACGCGTTCACGCAACTCCAGCGCCCGAGGCGTGGGAACCAGCCCGCGGCCGGCCCGCACCAGCAGCGGATCGCCCGTGGTTTCGCGCAATCGCGCCAGCGCCCGGCTCATGGCTGACGGGCTCAGGTGCAAACGCTGCGCGGCGCGGGCCACACTGCCTTCCTCCAGCAACACGTTCAGGGTGATCAACAAGTTCAGATCGGGCATTGGATCAAATCCTGTGGGAGCGAGCCTGCTCGCGAAGGTGGCACATTAAAAATGATGTTGTCTGACACACCCTCTTCGCGAGCAGGCTCGCTCCTACAGTTTTTAACATGTGGCGTCTTGTGCACGTATAAAGTGCAAATGCTGCGTCTTCCGCCATGTTATGGCTGGGCTTAGGCTCGGGACAACCTATTTGCGGAGTCGCGAGAAAATGAAGTCCATATCGATTCGGGGAGCCTTGGCCAGCCTGTCGTTATCCATGCTGCTGTCGTCCCTGGGCACCAGCATTGCAAGCGTTGGATTGCCGACACTGGCCGAGGCGTTCTCGGCCTCCTTTGAGCAAGTGCAATGGGTGGTGCTCGCTTACCTGCTGGCGGTCACGGCGCTGATCGTCAGTGTCGGAAGACTTGGCGACATCATTGGCCGCCGACGTTTGTTGTTGATCGGGATTTGTGTGTTTACCGTCGCTTCGGTCCTGTGCGCGCTGGCCCCTCATCTCTGGTTATTGATTGCCGCTCGGGCGCTGCAGGGCGTCGGTGCGGCCATCATGATGGCGCTGACCATGGCGCTGGTGGGCGGGGCCGTTCCCAAGGAAAAAATGGGCAGTGCCATGGGCGTGCTCGGCACGATGTCGGCGATTGGCACCTCACTCGGCCCGACCCTTGGAGGTTTTTTGATTGCCAATCCGGGGTGGCAGGCCATTTTTCTGATCAATGTGCCGTTGGGTGTCTTGGCGATTGGGCTCGTGCTCTACTTTTTGCCCAACGATCGCAGTGAGAAGAGGGCGGATCGAGCGGTCTTCGATGTGCTCGGCACGCTGGTGCTGGTTCTGACGCTGCTGGCTTATGCACTGGCGATGACCGTTGGGCGTGGCACCCTGAACATGACGCTGTTGCTGGTGGCCGTTTTTGGGCTGTGCGTGTTTGTATTCGTCGAGCACACAGCCGAGTCGCCTCTGGTTCGATTGACGATGTTCCGTAACTGGCACATGAGCGCAGGATTCGTCATGAGCATGCTGGTGACCACCGTGGTCATGGCGACCATGGTGGTCGGGCCGTTTTACCTCACTGGCGCACTGGCGTTGAATGCCGCGAGCGTTGGGTTGGCGATGTCGACGGGTCCGCTGATGGCCGCACTGGCAGGCGTACCGGCGGGCCGATGGGTCGACCGATTGGGCGCGCATCGATCCGGCACGCTCGGATTGATTGCCATGTTGATTGGCGCTTGCATCCTTCCCGCCATGCCTTTGGGGTTCGGTGTACTCGGCTACATCGTGCCGCTGACTGTCATGACCGGCGGTTATGCGCTGTTTCAGGCGGCGAACAATACCGCCGTCATGGCGGATATCGAGTCGCAGCAGCGTGGCGTAATCTCCGGCTTGCTCGGGTTGTCGCGCAATCTCGGGTTGATCACGGGCGCCTCGGTCATGGGCGCAGTGTTCGCTTTCGGCTCGGCCAGCCACGATATTTTGCAGGCGCAACCTGAGGCCATCGCACAGGGGATGCGACTGACGTTCGCCGTCGCCGCCGGGTTGATCGTCATTGCGCTGGCGATTGGTGCGATCAGCAAAATCGTTTCACGTCGCATAATCGCGCCGTGCTGAAAAACGGCGCGACTGTCGTGAAAACGACCTGTTTGCGCTGAACGCGAAGCCTTGCGAGTTTTCTGTTGAACGAGTGTTCAGTCTCGACTATGTTTGGGGCCACCTTCCCCCGGCTGGTTGCGGGCTTGCGTTTCTTCAATTCGAACGAGGCACTGGCATGCGGTTTTCACCCTTTGTAGAGCGGATCAGTGGCCAGGGCGTTGCCGCCTGGGATATTCACTACGCGGCCAGCGCGGCACAGCGCAATGGCGAAGACGTGATCATCCTCAGCGTCGGCGACCCGGATTTTCCCACCCCCGATTTCATTACCGATGCCGCCATCCACGCCCTGCGCGAAGGGGATACCCACTACACCGAAATCGCCGGCCGCCAGGCCTTGCGAGAGGCCATCGCCGGCCGCTACAGCCAACTGATCGACCGCGAGCTGCAGGCGTCGAACGTTATTCTCACGGCAGGTGCGCAGAACGCCTTGTTCGCCACCTCGATGTGTTTGCTCGGTGCCGGCGACGAAGTGATCGCCTTCGATCCGATGTATGTCACCTACGAAGCGACACTCAAGGCGTCCGGCGCCACGCTGGTGCGGGTGCCTTGCGCGGCGGACTCGGGTTTTCGCCTCGATGCCGCCGTGCTGGCCAAGGCCATTACCCCACGCACCCGGGCGATCTTCTTCTCCAACCCGAACAACCCCACCGGTGTAGTGCTGGGTCGCGAAGAGCTGCAAGCCATCGCCGACCTCGCCATCACCCATGACCTGTGGGTGGTGGTGGACGAGGTCTACGAGAGCCTCGCCTACGAGCGCGAACACCAAAGCCTGGCGGCGTTGCCGGGCATGGCCGAGCGTTGCGTGGTGATCGGCAGCCTGTCGAAATCCCATGCCATGACCGGTTGGCGCATCGGCTGGGTCATGGCCCATGAAGCCCTGGTCAACCATATCGAAACCCTGGTGTTGAGCATGCTGTACGGCTTGCCCGGGTTTGTCATGGAAGCGGCGCTCAAGGCCGTGCAGTCACACGACGAAGTCACCCACGGCATGTGCGAGATCTATCGCCGGCGTCGCGACCTTGTGGTGTCCGGCCTGGCCGGTTGCCCGGGCATCAGCGTGCTCAACCCCGATGCCGGCATGTTCGTGCTGGTGGACGTGCGTGGTACCGGCCTGACCTCGCTGGAGTTCGCCTGGCGGCTGCTGCGTGAAGCCGGTGTCTCGGTGCTGGATGCGGCGGCATTCGGTGAGCCGGCCCAGGGTTTTGTACGGCTTTCGTTCACCCTGAGTGACGAGCGCCTGGCCCAGGCCTGCCAGCGTATTCGCGATTTTGTCGGGGTGCTCATGGGCGAAGCGCCGAGGCCGGTGATCGGCACGGTGACCCGTACCGCAGCCGTCGAACCGGTCGCGACCAAGACCATGATCGAAGTCGATCGCCTGCACAAACGCTTCGGCAATATCGAAGTGCTCAAGGGCGTTTCCCTGACCGCCCGCGAGGGCGAAGTGATCTCCCTGATCGGTGCCAGCGGCTCGGGCAAAAGTACCTTGCTGCGCTGCATCAACATGCTCGAAGTGCCGGACCAGGGGCGCATCCTGGTCGATGGCGAAAGCATTCACCTTAACCAGAACCGTCCCGGTGCACCGCTGGTGGCGGACGCCAAGCAACTGGTGCGCATCCGTTCGAGCCTGGGCATGGTGTTCCAGAACTTCAACCTCTGGCCCCATCGCACGGTGCTGGAAAACCTCATCGAAGCGCCGACCCAGGTCCTGCGTGAAAGCCGTGCGGAGGCCACTGAACGGGCCGAAGCCCTGCTCGAACGCGTGGGGCTTGCGGCCAAGCGCAACGAGTACCCGGCGTTTCTCTCCGGGGGACAGCAACAACGGGTGGCCATCGCCCGGGCCCTGGCCATGCGGCCCAAGGTCATGCTGTTCGATGAACCCACCTCGGCACTCGACCCGGAACTGGTCGGGGAAGTGCTGCGGGTGATCCGCTCCCTCGCCGAAGAAGGCCGGACCATGATTCTGGTGACTCATGAAATGGCCTTTGCACGCGATGTCTCTTCCAAGGTCGCCTTCCTGCATCAAGGGCTGATCGAGGAAACCGGTTCGCCGGACGAAGTGTTCGTACACCCACGCAGCGAGCGTTGCCGACAGTTCGTCAACGCTCATCAGACTCGCTAACTCATCATAAAAAGACGGGAAAACAACATGGGAAATCGACGTTTTGCAAACTGGATGACCGGGGCGGCCTGCGTATTGCTGGCCGGCATGAGTGCGGCCCAGGCACAGCCGATCAGGTTCGCGGTGGCAGCCGAACCCTATCCGCCGTATACCGAAAAGCAGGCCAACGGTGAGTGGAAGGGTTTCGAAGTCGACCTGATCCACAAGCTGTGCAGCGAAATGAAAGCCGATTGCGAGATCAAGGAAGTGGCATGGGACGGCATCATTCCGTCGCTGCTGGCGAAAAAGATCGACGTGATTTTTTCCTCGATGTCGGTGACCGAAGAACGAGAAAAACAGATTGCCTTCAGCAAGGCCTACTACGATTCGGCAATTGCCGTCGTCGGCCCGAAAGAGGCGTCGGTGAAGAAGTACCCGGATGACCTCAAGGGCAAGATCATTGGCGTGCAGAACTCGACCGTGAGCGCCAGTTACCTGAAGACCTACTACGAAAAAATCGCCGACGTTAAGTACTACGACACCCAGGACTCGGCCAACGCCGACCTGATTGCCGGCCGCATCGACCTGATGATGGCCGATGGCACTGCCATGGCCGCCTTCGTCAAGACCCCGGATGCCAAGGACCTGGCCTACCTCGGCAGCGTGCCTTACGACCCGATCTTCGGCAAAGGCGTGGGCGCCGGCCTACGCAAGGACGACACCGAACTCAAGGCCAAACTCGACAAGGCCATCCGGGAGTTGCTGGCGAGCAAAGACTACGACGAACTGTCCCAGAGCTACTTCGGCACCAGCGTGAAGCCTGCGTTCTGACCTGATCGCGCAATGTAAACCCCTGTAGGAGCGAGCTTGCTCGCGAAGGACGCAAGTGCACCGCGGTTTTTCTGAATGACCGCGTCATCGTTGACGTTTTTCGCGAGCAAGCTCGCTCCTACAGGGGGACCGTGTCCTCCAACTGGAGACTGAAATGCCGGCAATGTTCGATCTGATCAATTTCACCGAGCAGGGATGGGGCAGTGCGCTGTTGAAGGGGCTCTGGATGACCCTGCAGATTTCCGCCGGGGCCTTTGTGCTCGGGCTGGCCATCGGATTGGTGGTGGCGTGCCTCAAACTGGGCGCGCCGAAGCCGATTGCAGCGCTGATGCGCGGCTACACCACCTTGTTCCGGGCGGTGCCGGAATTGCTGCTGATTCTGTTGCTGTACTACGTCGGCTCCATGCTCCTCAATTCGCTGATGACCCGGCTCGGCTACGACGTGGTGAATGTCAGCGGTCCGCTGGCGGCCATCGTGGTGCTGGGGCTGGTGCAGGGCGCGTACGCCTCGGAGATTTTCCGCGCGGCGATCCAGGCGATTCCCTTCGGCCAGATCGAAGCGGCCAAGGCATTCGGCCTGAACGGTTTCGGTCTGTTCCGCCGGGTCACGCTGCCGATCATGGCGCCTTACGCCATGGCCGGGATGGCCAACCTGTGGATCAACCTGATCAAGGACAGTGCGCTGATCAGCGTGGTCGGCACCAACGAGCTGCTGTACACCGCCAAGCAAGGCGCGGGGTCGACGCGCCATTATCTGTTGTTCTACCTCACGGCTGCGGCGTTGTATTACGCGGTGACGTTGGTGTCGAACTATGTGTCGGGTCGGCTTGAGCGACGTATTCGTCGCTGGATGCCTCTTGTTGACTGAACCGGCAGAGAGAATGAAATGATTCCAGCGTGGATAGTTGAATACGCGGCACTGTTGGGCCGGGGGCTGCAAACCACCCTCGGGATTCTGTTGGTCGCCAGTGTGTTCGGTTTTGTCCTGGCGGTGTTGGTGGCGCTGGCGCGGATCTCGAAAAACAAAGTGATCGCCAAGGTCAGCCTGTTCTACACCAGCGTGACGCGCGGTACGCCGTTGCTGATCCAGATCTACATTTTCTACTACGGCCTGGGCAGCCTGTTTGCCCAGTTCCCGCTGATTCGCGGCAGTTTCCTCTGGCCGTACCTGCGCGACGGTTACTGGTACATCGTGTTCGCCCTGGTGGTGTCGGTGGGGGCCTATGTCGGCGAAGTGATTCGCGGTGGCCTGCTGGCGGTGCCCAAGGGTGAAATGGAAGCGGCCTCGGCGTTTGGCATGACCGCGCGCCAGTCCTTGCTACGGGTGCGTTTGCCCCGGGCGATGCGCCTGTTGCTGCCGACCCTGGCCGGGGAAACCGTGATGCTGCTCAAGTCCACGGCATTGGCTTCGACCATCGCCGTGATCGACCTGTTGGGCGCCGCCAACGTGGTCCGCGCGCAAACCCTGCAGGTGTACGAACCCTTGTTGCTGGTAGCCGGGGTGTATGTCTGCCTGACATTCCTGATCGAAGCGCTGTTTGCCTTTGCCGAGCGGCGCGGGACGCCCGTACGCAGGTCGGCCTGATGAGTTCGACAAGGGTTGACCGCCGTCAGCGGCAACCTGGCGATGATCTTCGGCCGGCACGCGTCACAAGACGTCGTCTGTGCTGAATGCTCCGTGACGCAGCCCCTTTATCCAGCAACGGCAGATATGCAGTCCGTTGGCGGCGCTGAAGGTCTCGGGGTTCAGGCACCACTCGAGCCAGAGACCGTCGAGCATCGCCGATAAGCCGATGGCCGCCAGGCGCGTGTCGTGAATCACGAAGCCTTCGCTGGCGGCCAGCCCGTCGAGCAACTGGCGGATCAGGTCGAGGTAGGCGCGGTAGCTTTTTTCGTGGGACTGGCTGACGTGTTCGGAGTGACGGATCAGGCTCCAGAACACCACCCACACGCCGAGCAGTTGCGGGTCCATGACCCTGGGCGAGAACGAGCCCTCCAGGAAGGCATCGATCTTTTGCGCGGGTGTCTGGGCCTGTTCGATTTCCTGGAGCAGGGCGGTGGTCAGTTCGCTCGCGAGCCGCTGGTAGGTCTCGGCGATCAGCGCCTCGATGCTGCCGAAGTGATGGTTGAGCAAACCCACCGAGACTCCGGCCTCGGTAGCAATGCGTCGCACGGAAATCCCGGCGTGACCGTCGCGGCCCAGGCAGCGCAGGGTAGCGGCCACCAGCATTTCGCGACGGTCCTCGGGTTCGGCGCGGCGGTTTTTCGGGGCATCGGTTGTCACAAGGCTGTCCTTGGGTGAGGTTTCACGATGCCGAGCTTAGTTGAACGTCTGTTCAATCACCAGCCTCGGCAGCAGCGATACAACGTTTTTCAAGGTTCATGACGGGAGGGAAAGCCAATGTCGCAGGATATTTCGTTCAGTGTTCGCAACAACAACGGCGATGCCGTGCGGGTCGGTGCCTGGCGTTATGCAGGTGATGGCAGCGGGCCAAACGTGCACCTGCAGGCCGGCGTACATGCCGATGAAATCGCCGGGATGCTGGTGCTGCACCTGCTGATGCAACGACTGCAAACCGCTGAAAGCCAGGGCCGGCTCAAAGGCAACATCACCGTCGTGCCGCAGGCCAATCCGCTGGGCATTGGGCAGTTCCGCCAGGGGCGGATTCTTGGCCGCTATCACGACGCGACCGGGCATAACTTCAATCGCTCGTTCGACCAGTCGGCGGCCATGGCGCGGCCTTCGACCTGCGTTCAGGAATGGCAAAAGAAACTGGTGCAACTGGCCGCCCCGGCCGATGTGATGCTCGACCTGCACACCGATGACGAGGCCTTGCCGTACCTCTACGTACATCGCAGTTTCTGGCCCCGTGGTCGCGAACTGGCGGCGGCGATGAAGATGGACGTGGCGATCATCTGGGGTGACGGCGGTGATGGCTCTTTCGAGGAAACCATCATTGCCCCGTGGTTGAATGAAGGCGTCACCGAGCACCGCATGGCGGCAACGCTGGAGTTGCGCGGGCAGGGCGATGTCAGCGACCGTTTCGCCGAACAGGATGCCGAAGGGCTGTACAACTGGCTGTGCGGTTGCGGCGTCATTGACGAACAAAAGCCATCCGCTGACTGGCCCGTTGAGGCGGTGGAAATGGGCCACATGGAAACCATCATCGCGCCGCACCCCGGCGTGCTGATCTTCGAAAAGGAACTGGGAGATTTCGTCGAGGAAGGCCAGCGCTTTGCACGAATTCTCGGGCGGCCGGGCGATCCGTCCTCCGAAGTGGTGCTGCGTGCCGAGCAAGCCGGGCGCATGGTCACGCGCTATCGCGACCGACTGATATCCCAAGGCATGGGCGTGGCGAAATTCACCGGCAGCCGGGTGTCACGCAACTGGAGTGGCGGGTTGCTCGACCCCAATTGATACGAAAGTGATTCAGCGCAGCGGCCGAAACGCTGTGCGCAGTTCCTCGGTAAAGAGCTCCGGCTGTTCCCACGCGGCGAAATGGCCGCCTTTGGCAGCCTGATGGAAGTAGATCAGGTTGCTGTAGGCGCGCCTGGCCCAGCTCTCCGGTGGAAAATAGACATCATCGGGAAAGACTGTGACGGCCACCGGCAGTTTGATTTCGCCGGTCTTCTGTGCCGCAGAAAAAAGCGGACTGCGCCCTTTGTTTTCCCAATAGAACCGACTCGCCGAGGCACCGCTGTTCGTCAACCAGTACAAGGTGATGTCGTCCAGCACTTCATCCTTGCCTGGCGATTGCTGTGGGTCGGCGCCAAAAGTCCACTTGGCAAATCCCGGGTGACCGAGCATGAACGCCGCGAGGAATGCCGGGGAGTCCGTTACGCCGTAGCCGATCATTTGCGGCCGCGCGGCCATCATCGCGCTGTAGGCCAGGTTGCCCTGTTTAATGGATGCGGCCAGCGCGTCGTAGGTCGTGCGTTCCTGCTCGGAAAACCCCACAGGCGCGGGACCGCCGGCAGCGAGTGCAGCGGTCGCCTCCGGCGGGACCGTCGCTGGCAGGTTGAGGTGAATGCCCAGCAACCCGGGCACGGACTGGCGCGCCATGGCGCTGGTGATGGGACCGCCCCAATCACCACCCTGGGCGACGTAGCGGCTGTAACCCAATCGCTGCATCAATTGTCCCCAGATCCGCGCCACATGGTCCGGGTCCCATCCGGTTTCTGTCGGTTTGCCGGAGAAGCCGTAGCCAGGGATCGACGGAATCACCACGTCGAATGCATCCGCACCATTGCCCCCGTGAGCAGCCGGATCGGTAAGCGGGCCGACCACCTTGATGAACTCCAGTACCGAGCCTGGCCAACCGTGGGTCAGGATCATCGGTAAAGCATTCGGCTGCGGCGAGCGCACCCAGATGAAATGGATAGCGACCCCATCGAGGGTGGTCGTGTACTGGGGCAAGGCATTGAGCTGCGCCTGGGCCTTGCGCCAGTCATAGTTCGTGCCCCAGTAGCGAACCAGCTCTTGCAGTTTCGCCAGCTGTGCACCTTGCGATCGATCGGCCACCGTCTCCTTGTCCGGCCAGCGCGTTGCCGCGATGCGGTTACGCAGGTCAGTGAGTTGTTGATCCTGGATATCGACGTGGAAGGGCACAACGGCGTCGGCGGCGGGAGCGGCGCTCACGAGGGGCGAGTTGCACAGTGCGAGGGCCATTAGCAGGACGACGAAAGCAGATTTCATCTTCAATTCCTCGCTGGGAGGTATGCCTTCGTCCTTGCCCGGAGCTCAGGGGTGAAGGTCGATGCTGCTCCAGAGACTGATCCCGTTCGACGGGGCACGCAAGCAGGTTTATGCGAAGGATTGCACCGGGACGACCACCGGCGGGAAAGGGTGAGTCGATACTGGCTCAGCCCTTTTTAACTGACTGCCCCCAAATCCCTGTGGGAGCGAGCTTGCTCGCGATGGGCCGCGCAGCGGTCCCAAAAATGGTAGCCGCACAACCCAACGCGAACAACATCACTCGTCGCAGTAGACGACATCTACTCAGGCGGGTCGATTTGATCCAGCATCCGATTCGCCGTGATCTCCGCCAACATCACACTGTTGGAAATTCCCAGCAGGGCATTGCGCGATCCGCCGTCCAGATGATCCACCAACTGGTGCACCATCACATCGACCGAGGCCAACGTCTCGACCAGATACACCATCAGGGTTTCAGTATCGGCCTCGGGGTCCACAGTAAACAAAGTGCTGGGTGTGCGTGGAGTGGCTTTGATGTCGGCAGTCGAGGGGACGTGGAAGGCGAGGGCGCGTTCGGTGGCCTCGTTGAGCTGTTTTGAGTCTGGTTCGTACGGGGATGCCGGATCGGTGTCCGGCGGGTTGGGGGTGACTTTGAACATATGCTTGCTTCTCTGATTGGGTGCCAACCCTCTTGCTGCTAAACGAGAAGGAGGCAGCTGTACGCAGGTTAGCAGACCGGGGAAGCTAGCAAAGCCGGCGCGCCCGAAGGCGCCCTGCGCACAGCCACCATCAAATGCAGGCATGGGAATACCTGACTGACAGGAGCTTGTGCACCTTGCTTACAACCCCGGGCTGCTAAACCCGACCACTGATGGGCAGTGGCGCGGAAACGATAGAGACCAGGGGCAGGGCGCACAAGCCGGCGGATTCTGGCGTAACCGTAGGCAACGACGCAAGGTCTTGTAGCCCTCGGGAAATAACCTACAACCTTTTTAAACAAGCGCTCTTACGGACATGAGCAACTGACTACCGGCTTTCGTGTATCGCTGTGTATCAGGGCGCGGCATCCGCATACAACCATACAAAACCAGCGCTTTACGGATACAGCCGGGATACACCAGCGGGGCCAAATAGACCTGCCAAAGCGAGATGCACCTCGCACCTCGCCACCAGGTTTATCACCCTTGTGGTACGACCAATAACGGTCCAGCCGCGCAAATGATCCGGAGTATCAACATGTCTCGTATCCAGTCGAACAAAACCCGTATTGGCCTGATCGCTGTAGCACTGGTCGGCGGTATCAACTTCGCGTCCTCGGCGTTTTCCGCCGAAGCCTTGCCTCAGGGCTATCAACTGGCTTCCGCAGAAAAGACCAGCGAAGGCAAGTGTGGCGAAGGCAAGTGCGGTGCCGAAGCCAGCGCGCAAAAGACCCAGGCCGAGGGCAAGTGCGGTGAAGGCAAGTGCGGCGATGCGTCTTTCGCGCGCACCGACTCCGATGATGACGGCCGCGTGTCGCTCAAGGAACTGCTGGCGGTGGCGCCCAAGGGCACTGAGGAATTCAAGGCGATGGACACCAACGGCGACGGTTTCCTGTCCGAGGGTGAGGTGTACAAGTTCCGCACCAACCAGTTCATCTCCAACGGCAAGAAAGTACCGACCGAGCTGTTCACCAAGTTGAGCCAGGCTAAAGACTGATCGGCCGCAACGAAAAAACCCTTTCTGTGCTGACGCGCAGGAAGGGTTTTTGGCGTGGGTAGTAGTGGTTTGGTCGTCAGGCGCGAAATTGCACTGCACTTGAACACCGAATGCCTGCGCTAAAAGTAAAGGTTTCAATCCTCTCCATAAATGGGGCATTACACCCACGAACGGGTGTTTTCCACCTAATTAGAGGGGTATTCCCCACACACCCTTCTCGCGTTTGAAACACTCAAAAATAGTTTATTAATTTACCTGGACTTTTCCCCTTTCCTGGTGTGATGGCTCATTAATTGCGGCCCTCTTGTACCCGCAATAGCTGTGTCCCAGACATCCTGGCGACGGTGGGTTTCGCCAGACTCGATATGTCGCGAGGGGTGAAAAATGAAACGCACGACATCACTACGCAGCTCCATCGCCTTTCTGCACAGGACAAGCCTGCCCTGTGCGATGCTCCTTACCCTAACCACTATGGCAAGCGCCGTGCCGCTGGATGATTTCGGCCCGCCACCACCGACAGACCCCTCGGCGTTTAGCAACCCGCCGGCCGACCTCGATGCCGCGGCGGCGGCCTTACGGGCCCTGCCACCCGCCAACCAGGGCGCCATAGCCCTGCCCAATGGCGTCTTCGGTGACCGGAACACGCCACGGGCCGACAACGTGCTGCCGCCAGCCCTGCAGACATCCTTCAATATCCCCACCAATGGCAAGCCCAGCCCATTGTTCGGGGCCCAGCCGTACACGCAGCAACTGTTGCTGTTCGAAGAATTCGGCACGGAAAAACTCGACCCGGCATTGCCGGCACCGCCCCTGACCTTCCCGGTTCCGCTCGTCGGCCCGGCGCCCACGCAGGACCCGAACAACACCGCCCGCAGCAGCCCTTCGCCCGTGGCGCTGGAAGCCTTCATGCGCCAGCCGGGGCTGTTCCCGTTTCCGTCGCAGTTTTCCAACGTGCTGGACCGCAACCCGTGGCAAGCGCAGATCGAAGCCTTCCTCAACCGCCACCCGGTCGGCTCGCCGGCCGAAGGCCGGCCGCCAGGAAAAGGCTGGTCGCACCAGCGCTGGAACGAGTTCTTCCCGCAGGTCGGCTTCAAAACCGTGCAAGCGGGCGCCCAGATCAACAGCGGCATGCGCGACCACCGACAGTTGCACAACTACGCCGTCGGTGAGTTCGGGCCTGGCGGGCTCTACAACCAGACCTCGGACACCCCGGTCCTGGTGGGCACCACCAAAGGCATAAGTGTTCGTTTTCACCCCAACATGCCGATTCAGAACCACAAGGCGCTCTGGACCTTCGACGGCACCTTTCCGCCAAAACTGTTGATGGTGCGTTACGGTCAAGCCGCGCTGATGCGCCACTACAACGCCCTGCCGATCGATCCGTCGGCCAACATGGGGTTTGGCCTGCATACCATTACCACCCACGAACACAACGGCCACTCCCCGGCTGAAAGCGATGGCTATGCCAATGCGTTTTTCTTTCCGGGGCAGTACTACGACTATCGCTGGCCGATCCAGTTGGCCGGTTACGACACCATCAACACCAGCGCTCAGGATCCGCGCGCGGCGTTCCCCTGCGCCCCGGGCGAAACCCTGTTCGTCAACGACGCCACCCCGGGCCTCAAGACGTGCAACAACGGCAGCATCAAGATCCGCGGCGACTGGCACGAAACCATGAGCACCCACTGGTTCCATGACCACATGCTCGATTTCACCGCGCAGAACGTCTACAAGGGCAACGCGGTGATGATGAATTACTACAGCGCCCTGGATCGCGGTAACGAAGCCTTCGAAGACGGCGTCAACCTGCGCCTGCCCAGCGGTTCGGCGCTGCCTTGGGGCAACCGCGACTATGACGTCAACCTGCTGGTGGCCGACAAGGCCTGGGACGCCAATGGCCAGTTGTGGTTCAACCCGTTCAACACCGACGGCTTCCTCGGCGATCAGGTCCTGGTCAACTGGCAGTACCAGCCGCGCCTGAATGTGCGGGCGCGCAGCTATCGCTTCCGCATCCTCAATGGCTCGGTGTCGCGCTACCTCAGGATTGCACTGGTGCGTGAAGTCGCCGGCACCGGCGGCGAAATCCCCGGCCCGGCCGGTTCCGGCCTGTCTTATAGCCGAGTGCCGTTCCACTTGATCGCCAACGACGGCAACCTGATGGAGCACGCCGTGCCGTTCGACGGCAGCATGGACCTGGAAGGTGACGGCGACCTGCAGAACCACAACGCCATCCTGCCCACCCAGGGCATCGCCGAGCGCTTCGACATCATCGTCAACTTCGCGAAAAACGGGATCAACACCGGCGACAAGCTGTACTTCGTCAACCTGATGGAGCACCAGAACGGCAAGAGGCCGACAGCTAATCTGCTGAGCCTGGCCGACGTGCTGTCCGGGACGTACAAGGCGGTGCTCAGGCTGGGCAGCAAAGGGCCGGAATGGGTCGGCGGCGACCCGGCGGTGGGCAAGTTCCTGCAGTTGGTGGTCCAGCCTTATGCCGGCCAGGACGTGAGCATGAACCCCGCCGACTACGAGCCCGCCAAACCGGGCAAGCCAGCTGGCAAGACCATGATCCCGCTGACCCTCAACCGTGACGATCCGGCGGTGCAGGCCAGGCTCCAGGTGGCGCGGCATCGCGAGTTCAGCTTCGGCCGCTCCGACGGCACCGACGAAACACCCTGGACGATCAAGACCGACGGTGGTGAATTCGGCTTCCCCATGGACCCTCGAGTCATCAGCGCCGCTCCGCAACTGGCCAACGGCCCGACCCCTGCCGGGTTCTCCGGCGACGGCACCCTGGAAGTGTGGAGAATCAAGAGCGGCGGCAACGGCTGGAACCACCCGGTGCACGTGCACTTCGAAGAGGGGATCATCCTCAACCGCGATGGCAACCCACCGCCGGAATGGGAAAAATGGGCGCGCAAGGACGTCTATCGCGTCGGCGATGGCATCGACAGCTCAGTGGCCGTGGAAATGGCGATCCGCTTCCGTGAATTCGCCGGGACCTACATGGAGCACTGCCACAACACCCAGCACGAGGACACGTCCATGCTGCTGCGCTGGGATGTCGAGCACCCCGGCCAGTTCCAGTTGATGCCAAGCCCGCTGCCCGGCTGGGACGGCGTCACCTACGTCAACTCCGCCGCGCTGCCGACCTTCCGCACTGGCGATACCCGCGCCAATAACGACGGCAATAACCAAATACCGATCGCCACACCCGACAGCGCCATCAGCAACACTGGCCAACCACTGCCCATCAACGTCCTGGCCAACGACACCGACCCTGACGGTAACGTACCACTCAAAGTGGTGGGGCTGGAGCAACCGGACTCCGGCAAAGGCGTGGTCAGCACCGATGGTGTGCGCGTGACCTACACACCACCGGCCACGGTCGCCGCGCCGTTCACTGCGACCTTTATCTATAAAGCCGCCGATGCCAAGGGCGCGGAGTCGGCACCGGCGACGGTGTCCGTGGCGGTCTCGGCAGCGGTCACGGTCACCGCGAGCCAGTAGTGGCGCACTGAGTACAACTACGCTTTAGCGATGAGGGCCTCATTGAGGCCCTCTTGCTACAAGCGAATTAACAACTACCTGGTTGTCAAATCTCCAGAAGACCAGCATTTCAAGCCGTAGCTCGGAACTGGAGTTTCCATCGTCGACCAAAAATGGAACCAAAAATGGGGACGGATCTATTTTCTGAAAAATAAATCCGTCTCCATTTTCAGTCCCCATTTTCACGCTGGAACGGTGAGCATCATGACATTGCGGCGACGCATTCGCTCAGCGCATTGCACTCACGCTTCCAAAAACTGCAACTACACTCGGTCTTGCTGGCCCAGAAGGATCGACGGCTGCCATAGGTTTTCGTTGGTCCCTGGTGGCCTGTATGGTTATTCGTGCACTCAACTTCGGCGCCCGGATTAACCACGCAGGCCACTGGAAAACTTTCTTCGAGACAAGGAGCAGTCATGACTTCGCTAGACTCACTTCAGCAAAGGCAAATCAGTCTTACACACGCTTTCGTGGTCAACAATGCGGCGTTGTATTCGCAGTCCTGGAAAAACATGAAGAATCCTACGCCGAGTCAGGTTAAAGACAATATTCTTTCGCGTCTCAATGCCTCCAAGGTAGGCGGCGGTTATGGCGTGGCCTGGGGCCCCGCTCTGGTGATGGATGGCGAACACGCGGCGCACATCACAGTGGTGCTGATCGGCGGAAAAAATGAGAACGACGTCGTCGTGGTGACGAGTGGGACACTTAAGGATTCTTTAAAGGATCAGGTGGACGATCTGGATATTTTTCCAATGGTGCCATTGCAGAGCGTTATCACGAACTGCCAGGTGCCGGCGAACATCGCGCAGGGAACTTCAGATGGGGTGCACGCGATATTGACTACGGCATCCACTATCGGTTCTCAGGGCACGCTGTGCGATTTTCTAGGGAAGCTGCAAAGTGGGGCGACGATCCGATTGGTTGGACATAGCCTTGGCGGTGCGCTCATGTCGGTGGTCGCGCTTTATCTGAAAGACAAATTTCCGGGCTCTAAATTTTATTGCGAGACGATTGCTGCGCCCACGGCTGGCGATGGTTTTTTTGCGAGCTACTTCAATAAGCAAATGGCTGGTAATGCGCTACGCATCTACAACACTTTGGATGTTGTTCCGATGGCGTGGTGCGCAACTTCTCTCGATTACTCCCTGACGCTATATGATGCCAACCCCATTGATGAAAGCATGAGGAACATGGTCTGTTCCAAAATGGATACGGTTGTAAACAACAATCTGAACTATACGCAATGGGGAATGGGCAACGCGAACATGGAGCTGCGGCTCTGTGGGCAACCTCAATCCAAGTGCACAGACTATGAGTCTCAATCCGGCTATCAGCACATCTACGAGTACATGACACTGCTGGGCTTGCAGCTCAGCGATATACCGGTGCCGCCACCGTTTGGCAGCTAGTGCGATAGTCTCGTCGTTCAAATGTTCGAGTTGCGGTTGCCGAGATTTCTTCCGGGAAGTCTACACAACTGCAACTCGCTTATCCGGAAGCCTTTTTGCTCGCAACCAAAAATGGGGACGACTGAAAATGGGGACGGATCTATTTTTTGAAAAATAAATCAGTCCCCATTTTCACCGGGGACTTTATGAATGGCTTCTGCCGGTCATGGCCACGCAGCGTGATGGTCAAATCTGATGCAAATGATTGGTCAGGTCGAATGCAAATGGGTGGGCAAGTCCGTGCAATTACCCACAACTAGGCTGGGTTCGCTGATGGGTTACGCTGCCGTTGGTCGGCGCCTTGCGCGTCAGTGCGATAGAAAACTGTAGGAATAAACTCTCGTGCCGATCTCAGTGAGGCAAGGCCTGCGCGCGCCTGACCTTGAACCTGAGCGAACGAGCACATTGATGAGTGATAAATCCTTGGAAGAAAAAGCGGCAGCGATGGTCGACCCACATGAAACGGTGGCCAGTATCGGACAGATCACTGCCGGGCGCGATGCCCTGCAACAGCGCCTGGATAAGGCTGATCGCGCGGCTCAGGAGCTTCAGAAGCAACTGGACTTGGCAAAGACGCTGATGATCCGTCTGCTGGCGGCGAGTTTTGCGTCGACCGGCAAACCTTCCGCGCCCCTGACAAATTGGGGGCTAAATGAGATCGACGTTGTCGAACGGGAGATGGCCTGCTATTTGAATCCTACCAATGAGGTGAGTGCCGCTTGATAGGTCGCGCACTGAATGCCTACAGGCTGCGTAGATACTGGCTCCAAGCAGAATGCCGCTGTTGGGTTACCACTGCGGTTACCCATCGCGGCGTACCCAACCTGACTGGGCCTGCATGATCGCAGGCCCTTGGCGTTTCGGGGTAGGGTTACTCATGGGTTATCCCCTCACCAGTGACCGCCGCACCCGTATCAATGGATGCAAGATTCAGTTCGGTTGATTCCGGTCCGCTTGAACGAAGGGTTAGGCCTCATGCTGCAACCTTACTTTGGTGGGACGGACTGTCTATATTGGGTCGGATAGTGACGGTCTAGCATCGACCGTCACTATGGCTGGTGGTCGCTATCCGACCCATAGCTGAAGGTCACGACAGACAGAAATCGGCCGATTCTGTTGAAAAAGTCGGATTTTCAGCTCGCCTGAACTCAGGCACGGCCACCTCTAGAAAACCTATTCACCACGTTGCGTGGTTTTTCGGCCCTTCGTTGACCTTTGCTGCTCGGTTATTGGGTTAATTTGAGGTTTTTTGCTTCGTGCAGACGCACCTATCCCGTGAGCGGTGGCCTTTGAGAGGTCAGTTTGGCCAGCCGTCGCAGGTTCTGCACCGCGGCGGCCAGTGTGAACTCGTCGGTCGCGCCACTCATGCCACGTAGCCGCAAGCGATCCAGTTTCAGGATGCGCTTGAGGTGGGCAAACAATATTCGACCTTCTTACGCTCGTGGCGAGAGCGCTGATACGCCGGCGTCGCTGCGATGCGCCGAGCCACATCACGCGCGGCCTCATGGACGCTGCGAGCAATCTTGCGGAACGCAGTGTTCGGGCAGCACTTGGCTTTCATCGGACAGGCAATGCAGTCGGTTTGCCGTGAGCGGAAGATGATGGTGTTGAGAAAAATGGAGACAGATTTATTTTTGTAGCTCTAAACGACTGCTATTGGCCGATTCTGTTGAAAAAGTCGGTTTTTCAAATGGCCTGAACTCAGGCACGACCACCACCGGAGAACCTACTCACCACATTGAGTGGTTTTTCGG
>NZ_QAOV01000021.1 GCF_003050925.1 Pseudomonas sp. GV085
AATGACGGTCTCTGCCCCGCGCACGCTCTTCAACTCTAGCTCCCTCAGTTTGCTGCGCGACAGCGCGGCGTCGAAGACGAGGCGGCCCCTCCTACAGGGGTCATTCGTTTGGAATAAAAAAAGGGCCGCACCCTGCCAAGGAGACGGCCCCGGAAAACGAAAATCCGTTAACGCGCAGTAATCACCGACAACTTGGTAATCCCTGCCCGCTCAATCGACGCCATGGCCCGCGCCACTTCGCCGTAATTCACCCCATCGTCCGCCTGCAACTGCACACGCACCTCGGGGTCCTTGGCCTTCGCCGACTTGAGGTTGAACTCCAGCAAGTCCGGTTGTATCTCGTCCTTGTTGATAAACAGTTTGCCGGCGCCGTCGATGCTCACCACCAACGGGTCTTTCTGCTCCACCGGCGCCACCGCTTCGGTCTTGGGCAGGTTGATCGGAATCGCGTTGGTCAGCAGCGGCGCAGTGACGATGAACACCACCAGCAACACCAGCATCACATCCACCAGCGGTGTCACGTTGATCTCGCTCAGCACCTCATCAGAGTCTTGCGTGGAGAAGGCCATATCAGGACGCCTCCTTCACTTTCTGCGCATTGCCCTGGGCTGCCACCTTGTGCGCCTTCGGGTGGATCAGCACACGGAACGAACTCTTCTGCGCCAGGCTGTAGAAGTCATGGGCGAAGTCATCCAGGTCCGCCGCCGTCAGTTTCAAACGGCGCAAAAAATAGTTGTAAACCAGCACCGCCGGCACCGCGACGGCGATCCCCACGCCGGTGGCGACCAGTGCCGCGCCAATCGGTCCGGCAACCGTTTCCAGGCTTGCCGAGCCCGCCGCACTGATGCCTTTCAACGCTTCCATGATTCCCCACACCGTGCCGAACAAACCAATGAACGGCGAGGTGCTGCCAATGCTCGCGAGTACCGCCAACCCGGTTTCCAGCGACCGGCGCTCGCGCACGATCTGCTGATGCAAGGCCCGCTCCAGACGATCCTGATGATTGATCGCCTGACTCAAATCCGCCGCCTGTGGCGCCTCGCCCACCTGGATGGCCGCGTAACCGGCCTGCGCAACCCGGGCTGCCGCGCCGGGCCGGGTTTCGCTCAGTTCGGCCGCCGCGTCGAGGCTCGAAGCGGCCCAGAACTGTTGATGAAACTTTCGATCCTGTGCCTTCAGGCGACCGAACTGCACGCCCTTGAGCAACGCCAGCCCCCAGGTCGCGACGGAAAAAACCACCAGCAGCCAGATCACCGCGCTTTCGATGGATTCAAGTGGAGATGTCAGTAACGTCATGGTGTATTCCTCGTGTAAACGTTTAGCGCGAAATTGGTTTCGGTTTAATGAATCTTGAAATCGATGGGCACGCTGACCCAGCCGTCCCGGGCGACATCGCCTTGCTTGGCCGGCACAAAACTCCAGCGTTTCACCGCGTTCAGCGCGGCTTCGTCGAGCGCATCACGGCCGCTGCTTTTCTGAATCTGGATCTCGCCGGGCTTGCCGCTGGCCAGCACCTGCACGCGCAATAACACCGTGCCTTCCCAGCCTTTACGCTGGGCCAGCGACGGGTATTGCGGCGCCGGGTTTTTCAAGTAGCCGGCAGTGGCAGAGGCCGGTGTCACAGGTGCGGGCGCAGGCGGTGCAGGAGGCGCAGGGGCCGCGACTGGCGCTGCCGGTTGTGGCAGCGCAGGTGGTTGTTCAACGGCTTTTGGCGCCGATTTCGGTACCGGTTTGGCGACCGGCCTGGGCTTGGAAACCGGCTTCGGTGGAGGAGGTTTCACCGCCAGTTCGTCTTCCACTGGCACAGGCGGCTCCACCACAGGCTGGACCGGTTGCGGTGGCGGCGGCTCGACCACCGGGGGCGCCGGACGTGAGAACTCGATGGTCATCGGCGGAATCTGCGGCGGCACGACAGGCAGTACTGTGGTCGGCTGTTGATTGACCCAATAAATCACCGCGCCATGCACCAGCAACGCCAGCACTCCGAGCAGGATCGTCTCCCGTCGACTCAAGATGCCCTTGGGCGCGCACTGCAAACGCAACTGGCCCAAGGGCACCCGGTGTGGCTGGCCGAGGTCGACCAACTCGCCACCAGGTGCCGGGCGCCACAGCACTTCATGCGCACTGGCAGCGGTCTGGACATTGCCCATTGCTGAACCCCCTTCTTAGAAGTCGTATCGACCGGTCATGCCCAGCATTCGTGGCGTGCCGAGCAGGCCTTCATAACCGCCGTTGGCAGCCGTCCACAGCGTCGTGTAGTAGGTTTTGTCGAAGGCGTTTTTCAGCCATAACGAAACGTCCCACTGCCCCTGGTTGAAGTCGCCGCGAAGGCCCGTGGACAGGTTGACCACTGCATAACTCGGGATCTGCCCGAAATCGGAATCTTCCACCGTGCCCACCGCTTTGGAGCGGAACGCATAGCTGGCGGTGACGTACTCTTCGAAGCCGTTGCTCAGGTTCCACTTGTATTCGCCGTTGGCGTTGCCTATCCATTTCGAAGCGCCCACCACTTGATGCCCGCTGAGGTCGCAGGATGCCGGAGCGCCCGGCGCCAGGCTGACTTCCGGCGGGCAGGGTGCATCCTTGTACGAGAGGTAGCTGACGTCGTTGTACGAGCCGTTGATGTTCAGCGTCAGGCTGCGCAACGCAAGCAGGGTGCTTTCGAATTCCACGCCACGGGAGCGCACCGAGCCGGCGTTGGTCAGGAACTGTACGCGGTTGACGTCGTCGAAGGCGTTGGTCTGATAGCCGTTGACCTGGGTCCAGAACACGTTGGCATTCAGTTGCAGGCGACGGTCCCACAGGGTGCTCTTGAAACCGAGTTCGGCGTTGTTGGCGCGCTCGGTGCCGATCAGCAGCGAATCGGCGCCGGCCACCATCGCCGTGCCGACGGCCAGATTGACCCCGCCGGATTTTTCGCCGTGGGACAACGTGGCGTAGGTGAGCAGGTCGTCGGTGAGGCGGTAGCTGAGGTTCAACAGGCCCGAGGGACTGGAGCTGTACTGGTTCAAGTCGCCGGAATCGAAGACCCCCGCACGAGCGAGTCGTGCCGCGGCCGCCGCACCGGTGACCGCGGCACCACCGGCCGGCGCATCACGGGTCACCCTGGCGTTTTTCTCTTCATAGGTGCCGCGCAACCCGGCGGTGAAATCCAGGCGCTCGGTCAGGTGCCAGGTGCCTTGGGCGAACAGCGCGAAGCTGTTGGTTTCGATATGACCATTGCCGACACTGTCGATGTTGTTCAGTGCACCGTTGGGCGTACCGTTCCAGATGTCCGCTTGCGGGCCGTAAAAGGTGAAGGATTTGTTGTCCAGGTCGGAACCGAAGTAGTAGGCGCCGAGCACGTAATCGAAGAATCCACCGGTTGGCGACGCCAGGCGAAACTCTTGGGAATACTGCTTATCCTCCACCGAAACGCCGGCGTTGTGGAAGACGGATACGTTCAGGCCGTCATCATTGCGCGGGGTGAAATTCCACCAGCGCCAGGCGCTGATGGAGGTCAGGGTGAAGTCACTCGGCAGCGTCCAGTTGGCCTCGACCGACGTACCGCCCTGGTGCACGGTGACGTGCTGGTCATCGTTCAGGTTGACCTTGCGGTGTGTGCCGTCGACCAGTGTCGCCCCCACCGCATTGGCCCGGCGCTGGTAAAGATTGACGCCATTGATGGTCGGCCCGGTGCTGAACAACACACGGGTGCCGGCGCTGGAGTCTTCTTCGTTGTAGTCGCCGATCCAGCGCAGGTTGAATACTTCGTTCGGTTTGAACAGCAACTGGCCACGGAAGCCATCGCGGGAACCACCGTTCAACTCGTGGCCGTCGAATTCGTTCTTGATATCACCGTCGCTGCGGGTGCGGTACGCAGAAAAGCGTCCGGCGAGTTCGTCATTCAGCGGGCCGGAAATCGTGCCCTTGGTCTGGAAGTATCCGTCCTCGCCCACCGAAGATTCGATGCTGCGTTCCGGGGTAAAAGTCGGCGCACGGGTGCTGATGTTGATTACGCCCGCCGTGGTGTTCTTGCCGAACAAAGTGCCTTGCGGACCGCGCAGTACTTCGAGCTGCTCGATGTCCATCAGGTCGAACACGGCCATGCCCGGCCGGCCGAGATAAACATTGTCGATGTACAACCCGACACTGCCCTCCAGGCCATCGCTGGCCGGGTTGTTGCCCAGGCCACGGATCGACACGCTGGACTGGCGCGCATGCATGTAGGCGACGTTGACGCTGGGCACCAGTTGCTGCAAATCCTGGATGCGATAGATCCGCTGGGTTTCCAGGGTCTGGCCGCTGACCACGCTCATGGGTGTTGGCACATCCTGCGCACTTTCTTCGCGGCGGCGGGTGGTTACGGTCACGGTTTCCAGTTGTGCATTGTCGGCCGTGGCGGTTTTTGCGGGGGTGGTTTCAGGGGTGGTGCTGTCGGCCGCATAGCCTTGGGCCCAACCGGCGCTTCCTGCCAGCAGCAGGGCCAGAGGCAGGCGTTTGAGCCGTTGGGGTGACGACGTTGGGGCGAGGTACAACGGACTCATAAGGCGGGGTTCCCGATCAAAAGAAATGCTTTATTGCTTGCCCGGCCGCCATCGCGAGCAGGCTCGCTCCTACACTGATCCTGCGAACACCGAAGATCCCCCTGTAGGAGCGAGCCTGCTCGCGATAGCGTCGGCTCAGACACCGCCGATATCCGGCCCTTTCACGGTCTGGCTGACCTGCCCATTCACACCCACCGGCACTTCACCCTTGAGCGTCACCCGACGCACCACACGATCCTGAGTCCCGTAGTCATCCACTGCGTAATGCTGGGTGGAGCGGTTGTCCCAGATCGCCACATCGCCAGCCTTCCAGCGCCAGCGCACGATGTTTTCCTGGCGGATCACATGGCTTTGCAGCAGCCCGAACAGGTGCGCCGAATCGGTCTGGGAATAGCCCTTGATGCGTTTGACGAAATGCCCCAGCAACAGGCTCTTCTCACCGCTGATCGGGTGCACGCGGACCACCGGGTGTTCGGTCTCGTAGACGGTCGAGGTGAAGATCTTGCGATAGCGCTCCAGCTTCTCGGCCGAGACGTCTGGCCTGGTACCGGCGTAGTCGTATTCGTTGCTGTGTACGGCGACCAGTTTGTCGGCCAGTTCACGCAGCTCCGCCGACAAACCGTCGTAGGCGGCGGCGGTATTGGCCCACAGGGTGTCGCCGCCGAAAGCCGGGGCCACCACCGAGCGCAGGATCGAAGCTTTGGGGTAGGCCTCGACGAAGGTCACGTCGGTGTGCCAGGAGCTGGCTCGCTGGCCCTCGGCACCGTCCAGTTCCAGTAGAAAACGCGTGCCTTCGCGCACCGGCACGGTCGGGTGTGCCACCGGCTCGCCGAGCAGGTGGGCGAACGCCTCCTGGCGCTGATCGTCGAGCTGGGTCTGCTCGCGGAAGAAGATCACTTTGTATTGCAGCAGTGCCTGTTGAATGGCTTCGACGGTGGCGGCATCCAGCTCGCCCGAAAGCTGTACGCCACGAATTTCGGCACCGATGCGACCGGCCACCGGGTGGATTTCAAGCGCGTGAACAGCGGGTTGTACTGCGAAAGCGGCATTGCTCATGGGTAGACCCTCATCAGACTGCTTGCGGTTGAACCGGCCGCGAAACACTGCTCTATCTATATTCAATTTAGATCTAATAGATATCTACATGCTTCGTTGACGGAATAAGAAGTTGCATTTAAAACCTCAGTCAACCCTCGTCGCAAATGCCTTCGAGCTATTTTTAGGATGCCGGAAAAGCATATGGATCTTCGCCAGTTGCGTTACTTCATCGCCCTCGACGAACACCGCAGTTTCGTGCGCGCGGCCGAGGCCATGGGTATTACCCAGCCTGCCTTCAGCCGCAGCATTCAGGGGCTGGAGCACGAGTTCGGCTGCGTCCTGGTGGACCGCGGCAACAAGGATTTGCGCCCCACCCCCGAAGGCTTGGTGGTGCTGCAACATGCCCGCAGCCTGGTGCAAGGCGCGGCCCTCTTGAACGCCGAAGTGACGCAGATGACCAAGCTCGATGCCGGTGAGCTGCGTTTCGGTTGCGGCCCGGCACCGGCGGTGAAACTGGTGCCGGATGCAGTGGCGCAATTCATCAACGCGCACCCGAAAGTGCGCACCTGTTTCGAGGTGGATAACTGGGAAAAACTCAGCCGTGCCCTGAGCCGTGAAGAGATCGAATTCTTTATCGCCGACATCCGCCATTTCGAGTCCGATCCGAACTTCCAGACCCAGGCATTGACGCCCAAGCGCGGCGTGTTTTTCTGCCGCCCCGGGCATCCACTGCTGGCCAAGGAGAGCCTGTCGACCAACGACATGTTCGATTACCCGCTGGCGACCACGATGATCCCGCCAGGCATTCGCAAACTGCTGGCGAACCTCAGTGGGCGGGTGGATTTTTCGCCGACCATCGAGACCGAACACTTTCCGGCGCTGGTGAAAGTGGTGCTGCAATCGAATGCGATTGGCGTTGGCACCGAGGAGGCGTTTATCGAGGACATTGCCCATGGTTCGCTGGTGTTGCTGCACTGGCGCAATCTGCCGCAGAACATCGAGAGCATGAATGCACGGTGCGGGATCGTCAGCCGCACCGGGTTCAGGCTGTCGCCGGCGGCGCGGGCGATGATCGAGACGTTGGTGGCGGTGGACAGGCAGCAGATGGCCGTTGCGGTTTGAGGATCAAGAGATTTAAAGCCTGGCAGCAGCCAACTCCGGCGCCACCCAATCGCTCACCTTGAACGACTTGCGAATCAGCTTCTGCTGCGAAGCCAGATCCACGGCATCCTGCAACTTGCCGAGGAACACCGGGTCAAGCGTAGAGGGGAACACCTCACTCAGTTTCTGATCCTTCAGATCCTGCGTGAGGATCACCGCCGGATAACTCGCCAGCCCCGACACCAACTGAATGTAGGCGTCCTTGTTGCTGTCCTGGGTCAGCCACTCAACGGCCTGCTGTTGGGCCTTGAGCAGTTTCGACACCGCCTCCGGATGCGCATCGACAAACTTCCCGGTCCCTATCAGCACCGCCTGCACGCTGCCGGCGCCGCCCAGGTCCTTGGTGCTCAGCGGCAACTCGGCCAGCCCCTTGGCTTGCAATGCCGTGAGCCCGGAACCGCCCCACGAGGCATCGATCTGCTTCGCCGCCAGCGCCGCGACCGCCGCGTTGAAGTCCAGGTTGATGACTTTCAAGTCCTTCTCGCTCAAACCCTGACTGGCCAGCGCCGCATCGAAGGACAACTGGCTGGCGGTGCCACGAAAAATCGCCACGCGTTTGCCCTTGAGGTCCTGCAGGGTCTTGATCCCCGAACCCGGCACCACGCCCAGGTAATGCTTCACCCCGCGCGCCGAGGCGCTGAGCAACCGCGTATCCAGTCCATTGGACTTGCCGATGATGGCCGCCAGATCGCCGAGGTAGGCCAGGTCAACCTGACCGTTGGCGAACCCCTCGTTGATCACCGGGCCTGCGCCCTTGAAGAAGCTCCACTGAATCTTGATGCCCTGATCGGCGAAAGCCTTTTCGAAGATCTGCTGATCGCGCAGCACATCCACAACACCGCCGCCACTGTGCTGGGTACCGGCACTCAGGTCCGGCACGGCGATGCGGATTTCCTTGAGTTCGCCAGCGTTGGCCGTGAAGGCCAGCAGACCCGCCAGGGCCGGTACGGCGAACAGGCTGATGACACGTTTGAAGGGAAGGTTCATGGGTGCGGCTCCTTGGGCAACGGGCGTTGAGGAGCCGAAAGTAGGCCGAAGTAGACCCAACACTTAAATACTATAAATTCACATTTTTAGACTATTTAGATCTATATCAACGCACCCGGGGCTCTCCGCCGATATGCCCAAACGGCATCAAAAATATTCTTCGAATGCATTGGATGCGGAGGCTTAGGGAGGCCATAAATGGCCTCTCTTATCTCTCAATAGTATGAGTTTTGAATTTTATAGATCAATTTTGCATACACCTTGAACCCTTGTAGGAGCGAGCCTGCTCGCGAATAGCGGAAGGTCAATCGAGACATCTTTGCCTGACACACCGCTATCGCGAGCAGGCTCACTCCTACAAAAAAGCAGGCCTGTATTGCAACCCGACAACGGAGGTCGCCCATGGCCCGTGTTTCTCTTCTCAGCCTGCCACTGGCCGCGCCGCCACTTAAAAACAGGCAACGCTGGCCCAGCCCGGGCCAACGGTTGTTGCCGTGGTTGTTGCCCACTGCCCTGTTCACGCTCTGGTGGTTCGCCAGTCGCAACCACTGGATGAGCGAGCAGATCCTGCCGGCGCCGACCCTGGTCTGGAACAGCGCGCTGGAATTGTCCCAAGGCGAGTTGTGGAGTCATTTGTGGATCAGCCTGCAACGCTTGTTCTGGGGGCTGCTGGCCGGGATCAGCGCTGGTGCTGTTTTGGGTGCGGCACTGGGTTTCAGTCGTCGACTGGAGCGCCTGGTGTTTCCGACCTTCGCCGGGTTGGCGCAAGTCCCGACCCTGGCCTGGATTCCATTGTTCATGGTGTTTTTCGGCATCGGTGAAGTGCTCAAACTGGTGGTGCTGATCAAGGCCATCGTGGTGCCGGTGACCTTGCATACACTGGTCGGTGTGCGCGATGCACAACCCAAGCTGCGCGAGGCCGCCGCCGTGTTGCGCCTGCCCAGGCACCTGATGATCCGACGCCTGGTGCTGCCTGCCGCACTGCCGGCATTCATGGCCGGTGTACGCCTCGCGCTGGCCGCCGGCTGGACTTCGCTGCTGGCTGTCGAACTGCTCGCGTCCAGTGAAGGCATCGGTTACCTGATGGTCTGGGCGCGGCAGCTGTTCATGCTCGACATCGTCTTCGTGTGCATCGTGGTGATCGGCTTGATTGGCGTGGCGATGGATCGCGGCATCGGCCTGCTGGACAGGAAACTGGTGCACTGGCCGCACCCGGCCACCGCCGAAATCCGTCGCGGGCCGCATTATCAAGGTTGGCAACGCCTGCAACCGTGGCTGCTGCCATTGGCGCTTCTGGCGTTGTGGCAACTGACTTCGGATCAGCAGTGGATTGACCCGAACATTCTGGTCAGTCCTCTGGCCGTCCTGCAGACCACTCGGGATGGCTTGCTCGACGGCACACTGCTTGGCGGCATGGCCCTCAGCCTGGGTCGGACCCTTGGCGGATTGCTGCTCGGCGGCGGGCTCGGGTTTGCCTTGGGGTTGCTGCTGGGATTGTCGCGGACCAGTGAACGCGTGCTCGGCCCAACCCTCGCCGCCATCCGCCAGATCGCCATTTTCGCCTGGGTGCCGCTGCTCACCGCGTGGTTCGGTCTGGGGGAATTGGCCAAGTGGGTGTTCGTTGCCCTCGCCGCCTTTTTCCCGCTGTTCATCGCCACCCAACGCAGCGTCGCCCACCTGTCGCCGCAACTGAACGAGGCCGCGCAGGTGTTGCGCCTGAATCTGCGTCAGCGCCTCGGGCGACTGGTGCTGCCGGGCGCGGCGCCGGGAATTTTCGCCGGGCTCAGGCTGAGCCTGATCTACGCCTGGCTCGGCACCATCGGCGCTGAATATTTCATGCCGTCCAACGGCGGCATTGGCAGCCAGATGATCGGCGCCCAGCAACTGCTGCGCATGGACCTGATCATGGCCGGCATGCTGCTGGTGGGCCTGACCGGTGCCCTGCTCAACCTCATTGGCCAACGCCTGGAAATCCGCGCCACTCGCTGGAGACACGCATGAACGCACCGATTGTCAGCTTCAATCACGTAGGCAAAACCTTCGACGTCGACGGCTTCACACTTGAGGCCATTCGTGAATTCAACCTGGACATCGCCGAGGGTGAGTTCGTCGCCATCGTCGGCTCCAGCGGTTGCGGTAAATCCACTTTGCTGCGGCTCCTGGTGGGCCTCGATACGCAGTTTCGCGGGCAGATCAGCGTCGACGGAAAAGCCGTCACCGGCATCGGCGGCGAGCGCGGCATCGTCTTTCAGGAGCACCGCTTGTTCCCGTGGCTGAGCGTGGCCGACAACATCGGCCTGGGCCTGGTCAATGAGCCACTGAGCGCGGCACAAAAGCACAAGCGCATCGCTGATTTCATCGAACTGGTGGGCCTCGGCGACTTCGCCCGCGCCTATCCGCACCAGCTCTCCGGCGGCATGGCACAGCGCGTGGCCATTGCTCGCGGCCTGGTGGCCAGCCCACGGATTCTGCTGCTGGACGAGCCCTTCGGCGCCCTCGATGCGCTGACCCGCCAACAGATGCAGGACGAACTGCTGGCGATCCGCGCGCGGGCAAAAATCACCACGGTGCTGGTCACCCACGACGTCGAGGAAGCGATCTTCCTCGCCGACCGTGTGGTGGTAATGGAGCCGCGTCCGGGGCGGATCAAGCAAGTGGTCGACATTGCCCTGCCCCATCCGCGCCAACGCAGCAGTTTCGACTTCCACCAGTTACGCGAAGAACTGCTTCACGAACTCACCAGCGACGATCACTACCAGCCCCCCGTGCCGGTGCAGGTCCGCGATCTGCCGCTGTCCTTCATTGCCTACTGAAAAAGGAAATGCTTGATGCCGCAACGTCCCAACTTTCTAGTGATCCTGGCCGATGACCTGGGCTTTTCCGACCTCGGCGCCTTCGGTGGCGAAATCAATACACCAAACCTTGATGCATTGGCCAACAATGGCCTGCGCCTGACCGATTTTCACACCGCACCGACCTGCTCGCCGACCCGGTCGATGCTGCTCACCGGCACCGATCACCACATCGCCGGCATCGGCACCATGGCCGAAGCATTGACCCCGGACCTCATCGGCAAGCCGGGTTACGAAGGGCACCTGAACGACCGCGTGGTCGCCCTGCCCGAGTTGCTGCGCGAGGCGGGTTACCAGACCTTGATGAGCGGCAAATGGCACCTGGGCCTGACCGCAGAACTGGCGCCTCACGCCCGGGGTTTCGAGCGTTCGTTTTCTCTGTTGCCCGGCGCCGCCAACCATTACGGCTTCGAGCCGACCTACGATGAAACGACGCCACGGTTGCTGAAATCCACCCCGGCGCTGTACATCGAAGACGACCAATTCATCGACGAACTGCCGAAGGATTTCTATTCCTCAGATGCCTTTGGCGACAAGCTGCTGCAATACCTCAAGGAGCGCGACCAGACCCGGCCGTTCTTCGCTTACCTGCCGTTTTCCGCACCGCACTGGCCGTTGCAGGCGCCGGCCGAGGTGGTGGAAAAATACCGCGGGCGCTATGACGCCGGCCCTGAAGCACTGCGAATCGAGCGCCTGGAAAAACTCAAAAAGCTGGGGCTGATCGAGGCCGATGTCGAGCCGCATCCGTTGATCCAGTTGACCGCACAATGGGATGCCTTGAGCGACGAACAACGGCAGATCTCCGCGCGGGCCATGGAGGTGTATGCAGCGATGGTCGAGCGCATGGACTGGAACATCGGCCGCGTCGTCGACTACCTGCGCCAACAAGGGCAACTGGACAACACCTTCATCCTGTTCATGTCCGATAACGGCGCCGAAGGGGCATTGCTGGAGGCTTTCCCGAAATTCGGCCCGCAGTTGCTGACCTATCTCAACCAGCATTACGACAACAGCCTGGACAACATCGGCCGCGCCAATTCCTACGTCTGGTACGGGCCGAACTGGGCGCAAGTGGCGACCGCGCCATCGCGGCTGTTCAAGGCCTTCACCACCGAAGGCGGGATTCGCGTGCCGGCGCTGGTGCATTACCCGCAACTGCCGCTCAAGGGGCAGATCAGCCACGGTTTCGGCACCGTGATGGACATCACACCGACCATTCTCGACCTCGCCGGTGTGCGCCATCCGGGCAAGCAGTGGCATGGCAAGCCCGTGGCGCAAATCCGCGGTAAATCGTGGCTGGGGTTTCTGTCGGGCGAGACGACGCAAGTGCATGACGAGCACACCGTGACCGGGTGGGAATTGTTCGGTCGGCGGGCGATTCGACAGGGAAAATGGAAGGCGGTGTACATCCCGGGACCGGTCGGGCCGGCGACCTGGCAACTGTATGACCTGGGCAATGATCCGGGGGAGATTCATGACCTGGCGTCGAGCCAACCGCAGAAGCTTGGTGCCTTGATCGAGCACTGGCAGCGGTATGTGGATGAGACTGGGGTGATCCTGAGTGAGTCGCCATTTCAGCCAGACTAAACATTACCCCCTGTGGCGAGGGAGCTTGCTCCCGTTGGGCTGCGCAGTAGTCCCCTTCGTTTTCGGGATAAGGGGGCCGCTTCGCGACCCAGCGGGAGCAAGCTCCCTCGCCACAAATACGAGTCAGACGTGAGCGGTTTGTGTCCTCACACCTACCGCCTCTTCCTTGCCCTCAAACCGGTTGGCCCGCGCAAACGTGCCGAAATCATTGAACCGCACGCCCATCTCGCGCATCACCTTGTGCCCCACCAGTACGGTCAACTGGCGAATGTAGAACGGCTCCTTCACCACAAAGTGATGGATGCTGTGGCTGCTACCGAAGTTGAAGCAGAACGCCTGCAACGGCCACAGCCACCATGCGTTCAGCACCTGGGTCTGCTGCATCACATTGCCCGGTTCCACGTCACCGTAGTAGTGCATGTTCGAGCTGATGAAGTGAAGGCAGAACGTGCGCAACACGTTCGGACCGATGATTACCACAGCCGCAATGTCGATCACCTGCATCACCGACAACGTCATCGCTGACCACTCGATGGGAGCGCCCATCAGATGCGCAATGCCGTTCGCTGCGTGGATGCCGAGAAACACGTACCACGCGCCCCAATGCATCAGCGCCAGCGGTGCGTAGACCTTCAGCGTACGGTAAATGATGCTGAACTTCATGGCCAAGGTCTTGGCCCGCAGCATGCGGATGAACGACGACATGATGTTGTCGCCAATCATCAAAAACCGTGCGAAGCCCCAAGGTTCGCCGTTGGTGATGGCGCGTTCTTCCAGGTCGGCTTCGGAGCCGGAGACTTTGTGGTGATTGAGGTGCAGGTGTCGGCGAATCCATGGGTTGATGGTGCTCGGCCGCGCCAGCCACACCAGCCCCATCATCAGGTTGTGCGGCACCTTCTGCTTGCGAAAGTACATGCTGTGGATCAGGTCATGTTCCAGTTCATGGGTAAGCGAGGCGAAAAATGCATTGAGCAACAGGCACGCCCACCAGGCCATATGCCCGGTCATGTAGAGCGCGGCCGAACCGACCATACCGGCCAAGGCGAAGGTCAGAATGCCCGCGCCCATGGCGTCCTGATGCTTGAGAATCGGATAACGCTCGCGCAACTCGACGCCTTTGGCCAGTACCACTTCACGGATATGCGCTGATCGCTGTGATGCATTCAGTCGCTGGGGGCTTGCAGAAGTACCGTCCATGCTTCCATCCTCTGATTATTGATGGTTGCATCCTGCCTTGCGGACCCTCGCAATGCGGTAGCCGAGAACGCCAACATGTTGACCGGAAGCGCCAATCAGCATGACTGAACCGACCTCCCTCGCCAGCTGGACCCGCGCCCTGCGCAAGCAACTCGATGCCTTGGGCATCGACAGCACCGCCCTGTGCCAGCAAGCGGGGCTCGACCCGCAACTGATGGACGACCCGAACGCGCGCTACCCGCTGTCGGGCACCACGCACCTGTGGAATCTGGCGGTGCAGGCCAGCGGCGACCCGGCGATCGGTTTGCGGGTTTCGCGTTTCGTCAGCCCGACCACCTTCCATGCGCTGGGCTATGCACTGGTGGCCAGCGGCAGCCTGCGGGAAGTGTTCGAGCGCATCGTGCGCTATCACCAGGTGGTCAGCGATGCCCTGGAACTGGAACTGACCCGCACCGATGATCGCTACTGTTTCCGTCTGAAAGTTCCAATGGGTAATCCGGCCCCGGCCTTCGAAGCCATCGATGCGTTCATGGCGATTTACGTGCGCACTTGCCGCAATCGCCTGGGTCGCGACTACGCGCCGCTGGCGACCTACCTGCGCCGCCCGGAGCCGGCAGACGCGCACCAATGGCATAAAGTCTTTCGCTCGCCTGTGCACTTCGGCGCCGACGAGGATCGACTGGAATTCGCCCTCATCGACTTCGACAGCCACCTGGACGATGCCAACCCGGAGCTGGCCGAACACAACGAAACCGTGCTCAAGCGCACCCTGGCGCAACTCAAGCCGCTGACGTGGGAGCGCAAGGTCCGCGACGCCATTGAAGAACAACTGCCCGAAGGCGAACCCAGCGCCGAACACATCGCCAAGGCCCTGCACCTGAGCTTGCGCAGCCTGCAACGGCACCTGGCCGATGAAGGCTACCGGTTCGACACGCTGCTCAACGAAAGCCGCGAAAACCTCGCGCTACTGCACCTGCGCGACCCGCAATGTTCGTTGAGCGAGATCAGTTATCTGCTCGGCTTTGCCGACACCAGCAGCTTCAGTCGTGCGTTCAAGCGCTGGACGGGGATGACGCCGGGGCAGTTTCGGGATGGGTTGCGCTGATCTAGCCTGAGAATGGGTTGCCTGGACTGGCCTCTTCGCGCGCAAGCCCCACAGGATTATTGGCTAACCCCAAATCCGAGATTCACATAAACCCCCTGTGGGAGCGAGCCTGCTCGCGAAGGCGTCAGGTCAGGTACATCCGTATCGACTGACACTCCGCTTTCGCGAGCAGGCTCGCTCCCACATTGGGCCTGCGTGATCGGTTAAATCGTGGCTAACACCCGCAACCGGGCAGCATCAAGGATTTCAATTTCGCCGTAACTCAGCCCGATGATCCCCTGTGCCTGTAAATCCTTGAGAATCTGGTTGGTGGTCTGGCGTGACAGCGACAACATGGCGGCAAGCTGCTCCTGGGGCAGTTGCAGGACGCGGCGCGGTGGGGCGGTCTCGCCATAACCTTCAGCAATCATCAACAAGCGGTGCGCCAACCTCGCCGGGGCCGGCAACAGGCTCAGTTGTTCGAGGTTGATGAAGGTCATGCGCAGTTTCTGGCTCATCAGCAACGCCAGTTGCCGCCAGTGCTGCGGATGCTCGTCGAGCAGTGCCAGCAAGGTGTTCTGGGGAATGTGCAGCAGCGTGCACTGGCCTACGCCGTAGGCATCGTGGGTGCGTGGCTGGCCATCGAACAGGCAGATTTCGCCGAACCAGTGCGGCGGCTCCATCAGGCTCAGCAACGCTTCCTTGCCCTGCTCGCTCACGGCGCCGACGCGCACCGCGCCTTCAAGCACCGCGTACAGTCCGCAGGGCGGATCGCCACGCTTGAACAACCGCTGGCCCGGTGACAAGCGCCGTACCCTGGCCACCGACAGCAAACTATCCTGTAGGGAAACAGGCAAATGGCTGAACCACTGACCACTCATCAGGCGTGGACGCCAGACCTGCATATCCATGAAAACTCCTAGAGATTGTCGCCTGGCTGACAGTGCGGGAAGTGGCCCCGGGGCATGATCGATCACCCCACAGGAGAACAACAATGAAAAGCCTCGTCGACCACCTCAGTCAATACGCCGCCTACCACCGTGACCCACGCAACATCGCCTCGCACTTTATCGGCATTCCACTGATCGTGGTCGCCGTCGCGGTGTTGCTGTCGCGGCCGGAGTGGTCGCTGGGCGGCGTGTGGCTGTCACCGGCGGTGCTCGTCTCGCTGGCATCGGCATGGTTTTACCTGCGCCTGGAATTGCGCCTGGGCGTGTTGATGACCGTGTTGCTCGGGCTGTCCGTCTGGGCAGGACATGCGCTGGCGCAGCAAGGCACGCTGGTCTGGCTGGGCAGCGGTGTGGCGATGTTCATGATCGGTTGGGCGATCCAGTTTGTCGGTCATCATTACGAAGGGCGCAAGCCGGCATTTGTCGATGATGTGACCGGGTTGATTGTCGGG
The DNA here is from genome assembly GCF_003050925.1 of Pseudomonas sp. GV085. Taxonomy (GTDB): domain Bacteria; phylum Pseudomonadota; class Gammaproteobacteria; order Pseudomonadales; family Pseudomonadaceae; genus Aquipseudomonas. Next base: position 15,835 of record NZ_QAOV01000021.1, read on the forward strand.
CCGCTGTTTGTGGTGGCCGAACTGGCGTTCATGCTGGGGATGCGGCATGAGCTCAAAGAGCAGATCGAGGCACGGGCGGGTGGTGTGCGGGTCAATCCGAAGCGTGCGGCTGTTTAGATTGCTATCGCGAGCAAGCTCGCTCCCACAGGGATCCGCGGTGCACACAGATCAATTGTAGGAGCGAGCCTGCTCGCGAAGCTTTTGCCTTAGATATTGGCGACTTTCTGCCAGACCTTCGGTTTGAAGAACAACGTCTCGCCTTTTGCCAAACCAACCAGGCTGTCGTGATCCTTTACCACTTCGGCTTCGATCAGATCGCTCTGCCCTTCGACCTTCAACGTCACCCGTGTTGTCGCGCCCAGCGGACGAATATCGCGCACTTCAGCCGCGTGGTGGTCTTCCAGTTCATGGCGCGACAGCGACACTTCGTGCGGGCGGAACAGCACATGTTTGTCTTCGCCCAAGTGCAGACGGTTCGAATCACCGAGGAAGTGATAGACGAAATCGCTGGCCGGGTTTTCGTAGACGTCACCCGGTGAGCCGATCTGCTCGATCACACCTTTGTTCATCACCACGATGCGGTCGGCGACTTCCATCGCTTCTTCCTGGTCGTGGGTCACGAACACCGAGGTCAGGTTGATATCTTCGTGCAGACGCGCCAACCAGCGGCGCAGTTCCTTGCGAACCTTGGCGTCAAGGGCGCCGAAAGGCTCGTCGAGCAACAGCACTTTCGGCTCCACCGCCAGCGCCCGGGCCAAGGCAATGCGCTGACGCTGTCCGCCGGAGAGTTGTTCAGGGTAGCGATCCGACAACCAGTCCAGTTGCACCATGTTCAGCAGTTCGTGGACCTTGGTGGCGATCTGGCTTTCGCTCGGGCGCTGGTTTTTCGGCTTCATGCGCAGGCCGAACGCGACGTTGTCGAACACCGTCATGTGGCGGAACAAGGCGTAGTGCTGGAACACAAAACCGACGTTGCGATCACGCACGTCGTGGCCGGAGACGTCTTCACCGTGGAACACGATGTTGCCCTGGTCCGGGGTTTCCAGGCCGGCGATGATCCGCAGCAAAGTGGTCTTGCCGCAGCCCGACGGCCCGAGCAGTGCGACGAGTTCGCCGCTCTGGATGTCCAGGCTGATGTTGTCCAGCGCCTTGAAGGCATGGAAGTTCTTGCTGACGTTACGCACTTCGATCGACATGAATTATTCCTCCGCGGCGCTGGCGCGCAGGCGGTTGATACGGTTTTCGCTCCACTGCTTGAGCAGCAGGATGAAGAGCGCCAGGATCAGCAACAGGCTCGCCACGGCGAACGCGGCCACGTGGTTGTATTCGTTGTAGAGGATCTCGACGTGCAGCGGCAGGGTGTTGGTCACCCCGCGAATGTGCCCGGAAACCACCGATACCGCACCGAACTCACCCATGGCCCGCGCGGTGCACAACACCACGCCGTAGATCAGGCCCCATTTGATGTTGGGCACGGTGACGTGCCAGAACATCTGCCAGCCGTTGGCCCCGAGCAGGCGCGCTGCCTCCTCTTCCTGAGTGCCTTGCTCCTGCATCAGCGGGATCAGCTCACGGGCCACGAACGGCACGGTGACGAAAATCGTCGCCAGCACGATGCCCGGCAGGGCGAAAACGATCTGGATGTCGTGGTCCTGCAACCACGGGCCAAACAGGCCCTGGGCGCCGAACATCAGCACATAGACCAGACCCGCGATCACCGGCGACACCGAGAACGGCAGGTCGATCAGCGTCACCAGCATGCTCTTGCCGCGGAACGAGTACTTGCTCACGCACCACGCGGCGCTGACACCGAACACCAGGTTCAGCGGCACCGAAATCAGCACGGCGATGACCGTGAGTTTCAGTGCCGACAGCGCGTCCGCCTCAAAGATCGCGGTGAAAAATGCACCGAGGCCGAGCTTCAGGCCCTGGGACACCACGATGAACAGCGGCAGCAACAGGAACAGGGCAAAAATCAGCCAGCCAAGACCGATCAGGATTCGCCGCGAAGTCGCGCTGCCACGGCGGGCAGCGTTCGAGGAAGCGGCAGCAATAGACGATTGGGACATGGGTGCGCCTCCTTATGGGGTTTCGATGCGCCGCTGCAACAAGTTGATCAGCAGCAACAGGACGAAGGAAACCACCAGCATCAGTACACCAATGGAGGTAGCGCCGGTGTAATCGTATTGGTCGAGTTTGACCATGATCAGCAGCGGCAAGATCTCGGTTTTCATCGGCATGTTACCGGCAATGAAAATCACCGAACCGTACTCGCCGACCCCGCGGGCAAAGGCCAAAGCGAAACCGGTGAGCCATGCAGGCAGCAGTGCCGGCAGCAGGATATGACGGAAAACCTGCAAGGGTTTTGCCCCCAGGCACGCCGCCGCTTCTTCCACTTCACGAGGGATATCCGCCAATACTGGCTGTACGGTACGTACTACGAATGGAAGTGTCACAAAAGTGAGGGCAAGGGTGATGCCCAAGGGGGTGTAGGCGATCTTGAAACCCAGATCCGCTGCAAATTGACCAACCAGACCGGTAGGGGTGTACAACGCCGTCAGTGCAATACCAGCCACTGCCGTGGGCAATGCGAACGGCAGGTCGATCATTGCATCGATCACTTTTCGTCCAGGGAAGGTATAGCGCACTAATACCCAGGCCAGCAGCGTACCGATGATGCCGTTGATGATCGCGGCACACAGCGCAGTGCCGAAGCTGAGCTTCAACGCCGCCAGCACCCGTGGCGCCGAGATGATTGCCCAGAACTGATCCCAGGTGAGTTGAGCGGCATGCACGAACATCGCCGCCAGTGGTATGAGCACAATCAGGCTGAGGTACACCAAGGTGTAGCCCAGCGTCAGCCCGAAGCCGGGTATGACGGGGGAGATACGACGCGACATAAAAGTCCTTGGTTAAAAAGCGTTCCGCTAAAACCATCCCTGTGGGAGCGAGCCTGCTCGCGAAGGGGGAGTACCCGTCGACATCCCTGTCGACTGAAACACCGCCTTCGCGAGCAGGCTCGCTCCCACAGGTTAAGCACCCAGGCTGACTGCATGGGTGCTCATTGATGGCTATTTAAGATTACTGCGCCTGGTAGATCTGGTCGAACACGCCCCCGTCATTGAAGAATTTCGGCTGCGCGGCTTTCCAGCCGCCGAAGTCCTTGTCGATGCTCACCAGTTCCAGTTTCGGGAACTGCTGGGCGTACTTGGCGGCCACATCCTTGTCACGTGGACGATAGAAGTTCTTCGCCGCGATTTCCTGGCCGGCCGGGCTGTACAGGTGCTTGAGGTAGGCTTCGGCGATCTGCTCGTTGCCCTTTTTCTCGGCATTTTTGTCGACTACCGCCACCGGTGGCTCGGCGAGAATCGACAGCGAAGGCACGACAATGTCGAACTTGTCGGCGCCACCCTCTTCTTTCAGGGCCAGGAAGGCTTCGTTTTCCCAGGCCAGCAACACGTCGCCTTGACCGTTGTTGACGAAGGTAATGGTCGAACCGCGAGCACCGGTATCCAGCACTGGCACGTGCTTGAACAGGGTTTGCACGTATTCCTTGGCCTTGGTTTCATCACCGCCGTTGGCTTTGAGGCCATAGGCCCAGGCCGCGAGGAAGTTCCAGCGCGCACCGCCGGAGGTTTTCGGGTTCGGCGTGATCACCGAGACGTCATTCTTGACCAGGTCGCCCCAGTCCTTGATGCCTTTCGGGTTGCCCTTGCGCACCAGGAATACGATGGTCGAGGTGTAAGGCGTGCTGGCGTCCGGCAGGCGTTTTTGCCAGTCCGCCGGCAGGGTCTTGCCGAGCTTGGCGATTTCGTCGATGTCACCGGCCAGGGCCAGGGTCACGACGTCGGCACGCAGGCCATCGATCACCGCCCGGCCTTGCTTGCCCGAACCGCCATGGGATTGCTGGACCTTCACGGTGTCGCCTGCGTGGTCCTTCTGCCAGAACTTGATGAATTCGGCGTTGTAGTCCTGGTACAGCTCGCGGGTCGGGTCGTACGACACGTTGAGCAGCTCGTAATCCTTGGCTACCGCGGAACCGGCAAAAAGGGCGCTGGCCAGGGCGGCCAAAGCGAAGTGGCGAATCGACGACATGATGAAAGCTCCTGGAATTCTTGGTTTGTTGGCTTTTTTATGGATTTCTGGAATCGCGTTGCCGATTCAAAGATCGCAGCCTGCGGCAGCTCCTACAGGTGATTGCGTGCTTCTGCAGGAGCTGCCGCAGGCTGCGATCTTCTTCAGCCCGGTTTGTTGCCCGGCTGCTGCAAACGGAATTTTTCTTTGCGTTCGATCTGCACCACCTGGGCGTTGTGCACGGTGATTTCCACGGCGCCAAAGCGCAGGTCGCGCAGGGCACTCTGGATTTCACGCAGGATGGTGGCTTCGTCTTGACCGTCGACGCTACGCAGGGATGCGCTCATATTGCTGCTCCTTCAACTGAGAGGTTGCCTCGCAGTGTCGGCACTGCTTGCGGCGTGAGAGCAATACTAGAGAGGAGTAGATATTCTTAAAAAGACTATTTGAGAATGTTTATATAACCAAAAGAAATTATTTGATGGGACAAGGGTTTGAGCTGAACAGCCCTCTTTCAGGCACACCAAAAAACCCTGTGGGAGCGAGCCTGCTCGCGATGAGGGAGTGTCAGTCACCAAAGATGTCGACTGATATTCCGCTATCGCGAGCAGGCTCGCTCCCACAGGTTTTTTGTAAATCAGGCGATCACCGGCGCATGATTCCAATCCAGCTGCGCCGCCGGCACCGGCCGCCCGAACCAGTAACCCTGACCAAAATCACATCCGTGCTCGAGGAGGAAAGCCGCCTGTTCGACCTGCTCGATCCCTTCGGCATGCACCTGCATGCCCATGCTCTGCGCCAACGCAATGATCACCCGTGAAATCGCCGCATCGTCCTCATCCCACGGCAATCCAGCGACGAAGCCCTGGTCGATTTTCAGCTTCTGCACCGGCAGACGCTTGAGTCGCAGCAGCGATGAATAACCCGTGCCGAAGTCGTCGATGGCCAGGCGCACACCCAGCTCGCGCAGTCGATGCATCTGTTCCAGCGCGACTTCCGGGTCTTCCATCACCGCGCTTTCGGTGACTTCCAGCTCGAGAAACGACGGCTCCAGCCCGGTTTCCCGCAGGACTTGCGCTACTTGCTGATACAGCTCGCGACGGGCGAACAGCCGCGAAGAAACGTTGACCGCAACGAACGACAGCATCACCCCGCCTTGCTGCCACTGGCACATCTGCCGGCACGCCTGCGCCATGACCCAGGCATCGATTTCAGCAATCAGGCCGGTTCGTTCGGCGACCGGAATGAATTCCGCCGGCGATACCAACCCCCGTTGTGGATGCTGCCAACGCACCAGTGCCTCGACGCCAATCAGGCAACTGGTCTTGAAGTCGTGAACCGGCTGGTAATAAACCCGCAGCTCTTGCCGGTCCAGGGCGCGACGCAATTCAAAGGCGATCTCGACCCGTTGCTGGGCGTGGGCCGTCAGCTCTTCGGTGTACAGGGCATAATCATTGCGCCCCGTGCTTTTGGCCTTGAAAAGTGCAGAGTCGGCATTACGCAGCAGTTGCTCGACGCTCAAGGCATCGCTGGGGAACAGGCTGATGCCGATGCTGGTGTTGATGGACAGCTGGTGCCCATCAATAAGGAACGGCTCTTTAAGGCCATCGATGATCCGCTGGGCCAACGCAGCGGCCTGAACCAGTTGCGGACAGCTTTCAGCGAGTATGCCGAACTCATCCCCGCCCAGCCTGGCCAGGGTGATACCCGGACCGAACATGGCGCCCAGACGCTCGGCCACAGCCTTGAGCAACTGATCGCCGATGGTGTGCCCAAGGCTGTCGTTGATCATCTTGAAGTGATCGAGATCGATCATCAGCAGCGCGCAGCCACGCTTGTGGGCCTGCGCCGAGGCCAGGGCCTGTTCGGCACGGTCGGTGAACAGCAGGCGGTTCGGCAGGTCGGTCAGCGGATCGTGGTGCGCCAGGTGCATCAACTCGTGTTCGGAGTTCTTGATTGCACTGATATCGGAAAACACCGCCACGAACTGGCTCGGCTGGCCATTGTCATCGTGGATCAGGCGGATCGTCTGCCATTGTGGGTAAATTTCGCCGCTTTTGCGCCGGTTCCAGATTTCCCCGCTCCACTCCCCTGTGCGTTCAAGCGCGGCGAACATCGCCTGATAGAAGTCAGATGGATGACGTCCGGACTTGAACATAGTGGGGCGCTGCCCGAGCACGTCCTCACAACCATAACCGGTGATTTCCATGAACGCCCGGTTCACATGGACGATCACACCTTCCCGATCGGTGACCAGCACGCCTTCGCGGGTGCAGTCGAAAACAGCCGCCGCCTGGCGCAGGCGCTCGCGATTGGTATTGCGTTCGTGCAATGTGGCGCCGATCCCCAGACACCGCAGCAGCCGCGCCCGTGCAACGAAGATCAACCCGGCGCTGAACAGCACCCAAACATAACCGTTGATCAGTTGCCATCGCAGTCGCTCAGCAGAGCTATCGAAGAAACTGTTTAATAAATAGCCACTGATCTGTAGCCAAACCACAGAAAGCAACAGATAGAGCAGCGCTGCACGCAAGGCATCGCGATAGGTGGCAGACATCCGACGATCCATGTCCCTACAATAAGGTGGGGATTATAGTTTAAAGACACATCCAGCCACTCTTATCTGAAAGGGCGACTGGTTTTCTGTGTGGGCTTAGTGATAATGCAATGGCTGTTTTTTTCTTTATCGAGGGCCCTATAGCCTATGTGGTACGAAGGTTTTCTTGGCTTGTCGCCCTGGTCTCTGGTTGCAGTCACCCTGCTGATGACCCACGTCACGATCATCGCCGTCACGGTCTATCTGCATCGTTACTCGGCCCATCGCTCCCTGGAGCTGAATGGGGGCCTTAAGCATTTCTTCCGTTTCTGGCTGTGGCTGACCACGGCACAGAACACCCGCGAGTGGACCGCCATCCACCGCAAGCATCACGCCAAATGCGAAACCGTCGATGACCCGCACAGCCCGGTCATCAAGGGTTTGTCCACAGTGCTGCGCAAAGGCGCCGAGTTGTACCGCGCCGAAGCGGAAAACCCCGAGACCCTGCGCATCTATGGCAAGAACTGCCCCGAAGACTGGATCGAGCGCAACCTCTACAGCCGCTATCCGCTGATGGGCATCGCGATCATGGGCGTCATCGACCTGCTGCTGTTCGGCACCATCGGCATCACCATCTGGGCCATCCAGATGATGTGGATCCCGGTATGGGCCGCTGGCGTGGTCAATGGCCTGGGCCATGCCATCGGCTACCGCAACTTCGAATGCCGCGATGCGGCGACCAACCTGGTGCCGTGGGGCATCCTGATTGGCGGCGAAGAATTGCATAACAACCATCACACCTACCCTAACTCGGCAAAACTGTCGGTGAAGAAGTGGGAGTTCGACCTGGGCTGGGCGTGGATTCAAGTCTTCAGCTTCCTGCGCCTGGCCAAGGTTCAACGGGTCGCGCCGATTGCCCATCGCGTCGAAGGCAAGGGCAACCTGGACATGGACACCGCCATGGCGATCCTCAACAACCGCTTCCAGATCATGGCCCAGTACCGAAAATTGGTGATCGGCCCGCTAGTCAAGCAAGAGCTGGAAAAGGTCGATCACTCGGTACGTCACCAGTTCCACCGGGCCAAACGCCTGCTTTCGCGGGAGACCAGCCTGCTGGATGACAAACACCATGTACGCATCCAGAACATGCTCGAGCACAGTCAGGCGCTGAAGGTAATTTACGAGAAACGCCTGGCCCTGCAGCAGATCTGGGTCAAGACCAGCTCAAATGGTCACGACATGCTGGCGGCCATCAAGGATTGGGTGCACGAAGCCGAAGCCAGCGGGATTCAATCGCTGCGCGACTTCGCCGATCAGTTGAAGACTTACTCCCTGCGCCCTGCCGCTGTCTGATTGCAGCGCCGGCCGCAAAACCTGTGGGAGCGAGCCTGCTCGCGAAAAGGGAATGTCAGTCAAATCAAAGTTGACTGATACGCCGCTTTCGCGAGCAGGTTCGCTCCCACATTGATTTGTGGACGCAAAAACTCGTGTCCAGTACCGCCCGGCGGGAGCCCTCTCCTTCGCCACAAAAAGCGGGAACTTCATCTAAAAAGCCCAATCTCAAAGACACTTCGCTTTCCCCCGGCGGGCTTGGCGTTGGCCGCCATTGAACACGCGGCATGCCCTTTGAGATTTGTGTCGATGGCCCCAAAAAACCTGCAAGACTCATCTCCGTCACATTGGCCCGAGGCCGCGCAGACCCTGATGGCGCTGATGCACGCCCAAGGCGAAGTCGCACGCCTGAGCGAACGCGAACAGTTGTTCAACACCTTGCTGGCGAGCGTCAACGCGGTGCTGTGGGCATTCGATTGGGAAACCCGCCGGGTGCTTTACGTCAGCCCAGCCTATGAGCGGATCTTCGGTCGCTCGGCCAATCTGCTGCTGGACGACTGCGATCAATGGCGCGACAGCATCTATCCCGACGACCTGGACTATGCCGAAAGCAGCCTGGCCGAAGTGCTGGACAAAGGCGCCGTGGAAGACCGCGAGTATCGAATCATTGCCGCCGACGGGCAGGTGCGCTGGCTCAGCGACAAATGCTACGTCAACCGCCAAGCCGAGCCGGGGCAACCAGTGATCATCGTCGGCATTGCTGAAGACATCACCGACAAGAAGCGGATGGAAAGCGAGCTGCACCGCCTGGCCACCACCGACGCGCTGACCCAGAGCAGCAATCGTCGGCATTTCTTCGAATGCGCCCACCGCGCGTTCGCACACGCCCGGCAACGGGGCGAGCCGCTGTCGTTCCTGATGCTGGACATCGATGACTTCAAAATAATCAACGACACCTACGGTCACCAGGAAGGCGACAACGTGTTGCAACGCATCGCCGATAGCGGCCGCGCAGCGTTGCGCCGTGGCGACCTGTTCGGGCGCATTGGCGGTGAGGAATTCGCAGCGGTATTTCCCGGCTGTACGCCGCAGATGGCCCTGCAAGTGGCTGAACGCTTGCAACAGCAGATTCAGCGATTGCGTTTCACCCATGAAGGCCAGACGTTCGGCATCACCGTCAGCCAGGGCCTGACCAGCCTGACCGCCGCGGACGAAAACGTGGAAAACCTGTTTTCCCGCGCGGATGCCGCGATGTACCAGGCCAAGCGCGAGGGCAAGAACCGGATTGTCACCGCCTGACAGGTCCTGCAACCTCCTGTAGGAGCGTCGACCGGCTGCTCCTACTTGCGCAAACGCATCAACTCCGGCAAGCCGATCTTGAGCAACCGCGCCGTCCGGCTCTTCGCCAGCGCCTCGATGCCCTCATGCTCGCTCAGGCGCGCCAGCTGCGCCGCCATGTTCATCACCAGCGATTCGCGCGAGTAAACCCCGCCACCGAGCTGGTAGGCCGCCGCAATCAGCTCCCGCAACTCCAGCGGTAGGCGCCAGCGCGTGCGCAGAGCCGAACCATAGGCCGCGCCATATTCAGCCAGCGCTTCGCCCACCTCCTCCTGCTCATCCAGTTCGCCGCCGGCCTGTTTCCATTCCTGCAAACAGCGCAGCAACGCCAGATCGCCGAGACGATGCAACATGCCGGCGCAATAGCAGCGCTCCTGATCCAGATCAAGCAAGCGCGCCAGGGTTCGCGCGTATTCGGCGGTGTGCAGGGACAGTTCCCAGTTACGCTCGGCATAGTCGGCCAATTGCGGATCGCTGAGCCGTGCGCTGCGCTTGAGCGCCAGCCCGAGAATCAGGTTCATGCTCTGCCCGGTGCCCAGGCGATGCAGTGCCTGGGACAGGGTATGCACAGCGGCACCGTGGTGCTGGGCCGCGCTGTTGGCAGCGGCGATCAGCACGGCCGTGACCTGCGGATCGGTGCGGATTTCGTCTTCCAGCACCGTCAGGTTGAGGCCATTGGGGTTTAGGCTGCGTTTGACCGCCACTTGCACGTCGGTCATCAGCGGCGCACCGTCGACCAATTCACGTCGACGCTCCAGATAAACCGACAATGTCATGCCCGGCGCCAGCGACGGCACTTCGCACGAAACCTCTTCACCGGCGTTCAGCAGTAACCCCTGCAACCGCTGAGTCAGGCTTTCCATGTTCAAGGGCTTGGTCAGGTACGCGGCCGGCGCCAGCGGCAAGGCCTCGCGCACGCTGGCACTGTCGTTGCGACTGCTCATCAGAATGAACGGCATGGGCGGATTACGTTTGCGCTGGCGGACGCTGCGCAGGACATTCAGCCCATCGACGCCCGGCAACTCCCAGTCGGCGATCACCAGGTCATAGGGGTTGGCGGCCAATAGCTCCAGCGCTTGCTGACCATCGGCGCACAGATCCAGCCGCGCATCGCAGCGTACGTTCAACAACACTTCCTTGAGCAGATCCCGGGACCAGGGATCGGCCTCGGCAATCAGTACTCTCGGAACCGCGGGTAAAATGACAGTTGTCATACAGCTCTCCCTGGCAATGCTGGAACCTTAGCCAATGCTGGCCATTCGATACAGCGCTAATGGGGTTCCAGGGGCATGAAAAAACCCGCCGAAGCGGGTTTTTTGTGGATCAGGTCACACTGAGCGATCAGAGCTCGGAGAAGCACTCTTCGATGATCGCCAGACCTTTGTCCAGTTGCTCGTCCGGCGAGGTCAGCGGTACCAGGACGCGCAGAACGTTGCCGTAGGTGCCGCAGGACAGCAGGATCAGACCCTTGTCGCGAGCCTTGGCCACAACGGACGCCACGGCGGCAGCGTTCGGCTTGTGGCTGTCGCCGTTTTCGAACAGCTCGACGGCGATCATCGCGCCCAGGGCACGGACTTCGCCGATCACCGGGTACTTGGCCTGGATGGCCTTCAGACCGGTTACCAGACGCTCGCCAACAGCCTTGCAACGATCCAGCAGGTGCTCTTCCTCGAACACTTCCATCACGGCCAGGGCCGCGGCGCAAGCGATCGGGCTACCGGCGTAGGTGCCGCCCAGGCCGCCTGGAGCGATGGCGTCCATGTATTCGGCCTTGCCGCACACACCCGCCAGCGGGAAGCCGCCAGCGATGGATTTGGCGAAGGTGGTCAGGTCGGCGGCAACGCCCATCTGTTCCATGGCGAAGAAGGTGCCGGTACGGCCAGCGCCAGTCTGTACTTCGTCAGCGATCAGCAGGATGCCGTGTTGGTCGCACAGGGCACGCAGACGCTTCATGAATTCTTTCGGAGCGACGTAGAAACCACCTTCGCCCTGAACCGGCTCGATGATGATCGCGGCGATGTCTTTCGGCTCGGCGTCGTTCTTGAAGATGCGTTCGATGGAAGCGATCGAGTCGTCGATGCTCACGCCGTGCAGTTCGTTCGGGTACAGCGCGCGGAAGATGCCGCCTGGCATCAGGCCCATGCCGGCCGAGTAAGGCACGACTTTACCGGTCAGGCCCAGGGTCATCATGGTGCGACCGTGGTAAGCGCCGGTGAACGCAATCACGCCGGCACGGCCAGTGGCGGCACGGGCGATCTTGATGGAGTTTTCCACGGCTTCGGAGCCGGTGGTCACCAGCAGGGTTTTCTTGTCGAAATCACCTGGGACCTTGGCGTTGATTTTTTCGCACACTTCCACGTACGGCTCGTAGGCCAGTACCTGGAAGCAGGTGTGGGTCAGCTTGTTCAGCTGCTCGGTCACGGCGGCGATGACTTTCGGGTGCAGGTGGCCGGTGTTCAGTACGGCGATACCGCCGGCGAAGTCGATGAATTCACGACCTTCAACGTCGGTTACGGTCGCGTTCTTCGCGGAATCGGCGAAAATCGGGTGAATCTGGCCAACACCACGTGGAACAGCAGCGGTACGGCGGGCCATCAAAGAAGCGTTAGTCTTGCTCATACATTCCTCATTCACCGCTCATCGGGCGGCGTGGTTCAAGGATAAAGCGACGGGGAGCAACGGCGGCAGCATGCGATGATCGACTGCCACAGCGTTCCCGGCCACCGAGAAAATTCCGGTTTGAAGCGGCGCAAAGGGACAGCGCTCTCGTGCCCTTTGCGCTTGAAGCAATGCTCTTGCTGGCTTAGATACCCAGGCAGAGGTATTTGATTTCCAGGTAATCTTCGATGCCGTACTTGGAGCCTTCACGGCCCAGGCCCGAGGCCTTGATGCCGCCGAACGGCGCGACTTCGTTGGAGATCAACCCGGTGTTGACGCCGACCATGCCGTATTCCAGGGCTTCAGCCACACGGAACACGCGACCCAGGTCGCGAGCATAGAAGTACGAGGCCAGACCGAACTCGGTGTCGTTGGACATCGCGATCACATCGGCTTCGTCTTTGAAGCGGAACAGCGGAGCCAAGGGACCGAAGGTTTCTTCCTTGGCCACGGCAGCGTTATTCGGCACGTTGGTCAGGATGGTCGGCTCGAAGAAGTTACCTTCCATCGGCTTGCCGCCGGACAGCACGGTGGCGCCTTTGGAAATGGCGTCGGCAATGTGTTCTTGCACCTTGGCCACGGCTTTTTCGTCGATCAGCGGGCCAGTGGTGGTGCCTGCTTCCAGACCGTTACCGATCTTGAGCTTGGCCACTGCGGCCTTGAGCTTCTCGGCGAACGCGTCGTAGACCGAATCCTGAATGTACAGGCGGTTGGCGCAGACGCAGGTCTGGCCGTTGTTGCGGTACTTGGAAATGATCGCGCCTTCGACGGCCTTATCCAGGTCCGCGTCGTCGAACACGATGAACGGCGCGTTGCCGCCCAGCTCCAGGGACACTTTCTTGATGTCCTTGGCGCATTCCGACATCAGTTGACGACCGATTTCGGTCGAACCGGTGAAGGACAGCTTGCGCACGATCGGGTTGCTGGTCAGCTCGCTGCCGATGTCGCCGGCGCTGCCGGAAACCACGCTGAACACGCCAGCCGGGATGCCGGCACGCTGGGCCAGTTCGGCCAGGGCGAAGGCGGAAAACGGAGTTTGCGAAGCAGGCTTGAGCACCATGGTGCAACCGGCGGCCAGGGCCGGGCCGGCTTTACGGGTGATCATTGCAGCCGGGAAGTTCCACGGGGTGATGGCAGCGGTCACGCCGATTGGCTGCTTGATCACGATCAGGCGCTTGTCTGGCTGGTGGCCCGGAATCACGTCACCGTAGATGCGCTTGGCTTCTTCGGCGAACCACTCGATGAAGGAAGCGGCGTAAACGATTTCACCCTTGGCTTCGGCCAATGGCTTGCCTTGCTCCAGGGTCATCAGGCGAGCCAGGTCGTCCTGGTTCTCGATGATCAGTTCGAACCAGCGACGCAGCTTGGTCGCACGTTCCTTGGCGGTCAGTGCACGCCAGGCCGGCAGCGCCTTGTCAGCAGCTTCGATCGCACGGCGGGTTTCGGCAGCGCCCATTTTCGGCACGGTACCCAGAATTTCGCCCGTCGCCGGGTTGTTGACCTTGATCGTCTGACCATTGTCCGCATCAACCCACGCGCCATCGATGAAGGCTTGCTGGCGGAACAACTGGGTGTCTTTAAGCTGCATGTCGGCTTTCCTTAACAGCACCGCAATAAGCGGAGCAAATTATGATTGTTGAAAGGCGCCTCGATAGGCTGCCGTCAGGGAAATCATTCACCGGGCTGAAGCACATAAATAGCGCACTGATTCAAATCGCGCGGTTCAGCACCCAGAGATGAGCGTTTGAAATCTCAAACGAATCCTAGGATCAAAGGGGGTAAAGGACAATAGCCTGTTCGAAAAAAAGAACGAAAACGACGCTTTTGCCTATTTTTTCTGATCAACGTAGCAAACGCGCGTTACAGCTTTAAAAAAACGCAGGCGATTCAGCAGCATGGACGCCCGCAGCGCATATGAGTATCATGGCGCCCGCTGCACCAGTAGCTCAGCTGGATAGAGTACTGCCCTCCGAAGGCAGGGGTCGTGGGTTCGAATCCCGCCTGGTGCACCATACGCTGTAACGAGAAAGCCTCAGGCCGTTAGGTCTGGGGCTTTTTTGTGGGTGTATGAAGGCTAAGCGCCTAATGATCAATGCTGTTTTTTTCAAACAGTCGGGCGATGTCTCTCGCGCTATGCAGCACGCGTTCGACCTTGATCCCATCGTCCATCAAACAGTAGAAAACCAGATATCGGCCATGGGGAAGCATTCGCAATCCCTTGGCGCAATCGTCTCTTGAAACACCCAAACTCGGTTGTTCGATCAATCGTGTGCACTGCATGCGTAGCTCGCCCACAAACGTCCGGGCCCGTTCCGGGTTGTCCCGGGCGATAAAACGAGCGACTTGCAGCAGATCGTCCCGTGCCAATGCAGAGAAAAGCAATTGCCTCATGGACGGTTTTGCTCGGCAGCTACCTCATCAATCAGTGCATCAAGCTCGGCAAACACGGTATCGGCAGCAATGGCCGGACGCGGATCGTTGCGGCTGGCTGCAATGGCTTCACGAAGTTCGGCAGCGTGTAGCCGATCCAGCAGCTGTTGATAGGCCGCGTGCGGTAAAAGATAGGCGGCTGGGCGATTGTGGTTGAGCACGGCAACAGGTTCAGAACCCGCTTGCTCGATCACCGTGCTCGGGCTGCGCTTGAGCTCGGTGATGCTGACCGAACGGCTTGCAAGTAGCTGCTCCATGGCGGCTCCAAAAAGTACGAAAAAAAGTACCTTATAGTGTTCCATTCTCTGCAGGGGGGTCAACGAATCTCCGACCGGTGCTGTCCTGGCCCACAAAAAAACCGCCGAAGCGGTTTTTTTCATTCTGTCGTCCAGTCGAACTCGTCGTACTCATCATCGTCCTCGTCTTCCTCGAAGAACTCCTCTTCAAGGTCGTCGTCTTCAACAACGTCTTCTTCCGGCTGGTTCAGCAGAAAATCCTTGCGACTCTCGGTAATCGCTCGCCGCAGTTCTTCACCCTTTTGCGGGCAGTTGAGCATTTGGGCGATGCGGTCGATTTTTTTTGCCACGGCATCCTCCAACGCATCGGCTATAGCCTGATAGTGCGCGCTTTCGGGTCGGGATGCCAAATTCCCCGAGCACTGCGCACTTCAGTTTATTCCTGAAGACGGTTAGCGGTGATAGCGCCGCACCACGCTGCTGTTTTTCAGGACGTGACCTTTGATTTTTTCCAGCAGCTGCGCACGGGTCAGGCCGGCGGGCAAGGCGTCCGGGGCCAGGTCCAGGGCGTAGATCTGGATGATGTAGTGGTGCGCGCTGTCGCCAACGGGTGGGCAGGGGCCGATGTAGCCGGTGGTGTTTTTGCTGTTGGTACCGCCGACGCCCTCGAGGCCGGGTTTGGTCCCGGCACCGGCCGGGATCTGGTGGGTAGCGGCCTTGATGCCGTAATGCACCCAGTGATCGACGCCCTGGCCTTTTTGGCCGTCCGGGTCGTGCATGACGATGGCGTAGCTTTGGGTGGCTGCCGGGCCGGTGTTCCAGTTCAACGCCGGGGAAATGTTGTGTCCACCGCAACCGGCGGCATCACTGGCGGCGACCGAGGTGAACAGACGGTCATCGGAGACACCGGGAATGTTCAGGGTGAAACGTTCCTGGGCCTGCGCCGGGAACTGCACGCAAAGGGCGACTGCCAAGGCCGCGAGCCAAGTGTTGATTGAGGTCAATCGGGTCATACCGGAGCACCTTGTGCGTGTTGGGCCGTCGTCGGCGTGCAAACTATAGCCGGACCGTTCACGCCGTGGCAGGGGCAATTGGCTGAACCTCGCGATAAGTACCAGACTCATAAGTGAAACGTCTGTCTGGAGAGTAATCATGACTCTGCATCGCGTTGCGCGTGTGGCCAATGTGCCCGAAGACCGGGGTCTGGAAGTGCAGGTCCAGGACAGCAAGATCCTGCTGTTGCGGGCCGGTGAGCAACTGCGCGCGTATCAGGCCGAATGCCCTCATGCCGGAGCCCCGCTGGCTGACGGTGCGGTATGCAACGGGCGCCTGACTTGTCCGTGGCACAAGGCGCAGTTTCGGATCGAGGATGGCGGGCTGTGTGAACCGCCAGCCCTGGACAGCCTCAAGCGCTATCCCCTCGAAGTCCGTGACGGCGACATCTGGGTCGGCGACCAGCCGTTGCCGGACGCCCACACGCCTCCGGCCGACGATCCACGAACCTTCATTATTATCGGCGCTGGCGCGGCAGGTACGGCGGCGGCAGCGGCGTTGCGCGAGAAAGGTTTCGGCGGCCGGTTGCTGTTGATCGACCGCGAAGCCGACGCCGGATACGACCGCACCGCGCTGAGCAAATACGTGATCGCCGGTGAGATGCCGCTGCACGAAGTCCCGCCGCTGCGCGACGAGGACTTTTACCGCGAGCAGCGGATCGAGCGCCTGCGAGGCGAAGTGGCAAGCCTGGATGCGCCAAACAGGACGCTGCGGCTGACTGACGGCCAATCACTGACATACGACGCCGCGCTGCTGGCCACCGGCGGTGTACCCAATCCGTTGCCGCTACCCGGCGCCGACCTGCCGCAAGTGTTCGTCTTACGCTCCAAAGCCCATGCACAGCAGATTCTGGACAGCGCCAGCGCCGGCCAGCGGGTCGTGATCATCGGCAACAGTTTCATTGCCATGGAGTCCGCCTCGTCCCTGCGCCAGCTTGGCCTGAATGTAACCGTGCTGGCCCGCCACGAAGTACCGTTTGCCAAGCAGTTCGGTGACACGGTCGGCAAGGCCATTCGCGTGCGGCATGAAGCCAATGGCGTCGTGTTTCATACCCAGGGCAATGCGGCACAGATCGAAGGGACGGGCAAGGTCGAAGCCGTGCGCCTGGACAACGGCCAACGCTTGCCGGCCGATCTGGTGCTGGTCGGCATTGGCGTCAAGCCAGCCACTGAGGCCTTCACCGGGCTGCCGAAAGAGCAGGATCACTCGTTGCGTGTCGACGGCACAATGCGCGTGGCCGACAGCCTCTGGGCGGCTGGCGATATCGCCACCTTCCCGCTGAACAACCAATACCTGCGCATCGAGCACTGGCGACTGGCCCAGCAGCAAGCACGGATCGCCGCGGCGAATATGCTGGGTGGTGACGAGCATTATCTCGACGTGCCGTTTTTCTGGACCTGGCATTTCGGCAAAACCTACGACTACCTCGGGCACGCCGAAGCCTGGGACGAGGTCGAGTTCAAGGGCGACCCTTACGATCCACCCTTCATTGGCCTGTTCGGAAATAACGGCGTGGTGTCGGCGGCGGTGGCCTGCGAGATGGACCGAGCCATGGCGACGCTCGCCGAGCGGATGAAACAAACGTTGGCATGGGAAGAGGCATGGCGACTGATCCGTGACGTTCCCTAGCGCAAAACGCCCGGCGCCTGCACGATGCAGAGGCCGGGCGTTGCCGGGTACAAGGTCGCCGTTATTCGGTGGTGCCAGCACCCTCGAACTTGCTCATGACAAAACCGGCAAACTCTTCGACGGTCATTTTCTGGCCGTTGAAGTCCACCTGATTGTTGGCGTAATGCAAATTGGTGACGATGTTGTTGCCGTCCAGTTTTGCCAGCTGGCTGCCGACCGCCATGCTGCTGAACATGTCTGCGGTGGCAGTGGCCTGGTCGGCAATCAGCTTGGCATCGGTCTGACCGTCGATTTGCGATTGCACGGTAAGCACATCGACCAGCATGGGCTTGGACACTTGCAACTTGAAGTCCAGCAGCGCAATCAGCTGCCTGACCAACTGATCGGTCGGCAGATCGATGGCTTGTGGCTTGGTCAGGTCGAGCACCATGTTGGCGCGGCTCTCACCGTTGGCGGTGTTGAACGACAGGTTTTCCAGGGCCACCTGTGGACCGGCCGCCAGCAGTTTTTCCAGGCTGGACTTGAGCAGTGCTTCTTCAGCTTCGGTCAGTTTCAGCTCCGGTGCCGGCAGACCGGCCGCCGTCGCTTCGGCCGCCGCCCGCTCATACGGCTGCAGTTTGGTCTGGTAAACCTGCATCAACGACAGGGTCGCCGGAATGTCGAGGTTCTTCAGGCTCATGGCCAGCGCGCCGGAACCGATGGTCTTACCGTTCAGGGAGACTTCGCCGACCTTGTAATCGGCACGCCCGGAAGCGTTGCTGCCCGATTCTCCGGTCAGGTTTTTCATCTCGAATTTCTTGAAGTCCAGCACCGACTGCTTGACGCCAAAGGTCGATTTGCCGCTGGCCAGTTCAAGGACGTTTTCGCCGGTGTAGAAACCGTAGGTACTTTTTGTCAGGTTGCTGGCCAGGGTCAGGCCATTCAATTCAACCTGCACCGGTGCCTGGTCTTCGGACACGGTGATCACTTTCAGGCTGTCCATGTAGCCGTTGGCCTTGACCTTCTGTGCCTGGGCGCTGGCATCGACGTCCATGCTCAAGCCGGAGAATTTCATGCTCGACTTGTCATCCAGCGCCATTTCCAGCGGCTGCAACTCGAAGGTGCCATTGGTAGCGTTGTCATAGCCGATGTTGACCACGCCGGTCAGCGGGGATTTGTCCTTGGCGGCGGCAAACCACTTCTCAGTGGACGGGGTCTTTTCCAGTTCGTAGTGATTGGTCGCCAGGACTGGCAACCACTTCAGTGACATCAGCCGCGAGAACGGCAACGGGCCGTGTTCGATGTGATCGACAAACAGCAACTCGACCGGCGCTTCGCCGAACATTTCGCCTTCGCCCTTGAGACGGTAGTGCGCGGTGCTGCTGAATACATGACGCTCCAGTGACACCAGTTCCAGAGACGCGGTGCCATTGGAACCGACCATGGCCGCCTGCAATTCCTTGTTGGCATTGGCAATCGAGGTGTTCAACACACCTTCGATTTTGGTGCCGGTGAACCAGGCTCCGCCTGCGCTGACGGCACCGATTGCGACAACGATTCCCAGTAGCACGCCTGCTGATTTATTCATGTATGACCCGTTCAATGTCCGTTGTTGAAAGCGAGGTCGTCTTCCCTGAACCCATGACAGGTTGCGGCTCGACTGCGCTGAAAGTGGAAAGCAGATTAGCACCGGGCGCGACGAACGGCCCAATGATTAAAGGTGAAAGAGTGTCTTGGGGGGATGTTCATGAAGGGCGGAGAGTTTCGGCGGATGTTATGCCGTCTTCGCGAGCAGGCTCGCTCCCACAGGGGAATGCATTCCAATGTGGGAGCGAGCCTGCTCGCGAAGACGGCATAACAGCCACCAAAGAATCAGGAATACTGGACCTCGATCTCATCCAGCTGATGATCAAAGCTTTTGAGCCGTGCAGTCCAGGTGTACACCAGCACTTCGAAGTCGCGGTTGATCACCGCCCCGCCCTTCACTTCCGCGCGCGGGTCGCAGACGTCCAGTTGATAACGTTCGCGGGCCATGGCCGTGGCGACATCGGCCAGTTCCCGGGCATTGCTGAGCCAGTGCCGACCGTCGTCAGCCACCTGCCGGTCCAGCGCCAGGCATTGTTTTTTCAGGCTCTCGAGGCTTTTTTCCAGCGGCGTGCCGGTCAATTCGCCCATGACTTCCTGAAACGTGCGCCCCGGCTGCCAGTAACTGCCCCAGAAATAACGGTCGAACACCGTTTCGACACGACGCAACGCCACCTTGGTGTCCCAGATCAGGACCAGGGTCTTGCCTTGTTCGAGTTGTCTTTTCTTGATGCGTTGATTCTGGACCGAGGCCCAGGCCACCACCGCAATGGACATCACCGCAATCAGCGCGACGGCACTGTCGAGGAACGCCAGAGCCTTGTCGATCTGGTGGGCCAGCATGATGCCGTAGAAATAAGTGGCCGACAGCAGCACTAATGCCACGATGGCGCACCAGAAGCCGAGAGCATAAGGGTTTTTCATTCTTGGTTTCCCCCTGACCTGCGCGTGCCTTGTGCGAAGAAAGGGCGCTTTGCACGGACGCCCGTCCAACACTTCAAAGCATAGCAATGGCCTCAGGGTTTGCCGGAGTTCGACGCTTGCGTTCGTCCGCTTTCCCAACCGCCGCCCAGCGCGAGAAACAAATCGATCTGGCTGGCGGCAACCTGGGTGTTCGCGGCCGCCAGTTGCGCCGTGACGTCGGTGTAGGTGCGGATGGCTTGCAGGTCAGCCAGGAAAGACTCTCGGCCAGCCTGGAAAAAGCGATGGGTCTGGTCGGCCGCCAGTTTCGCCGATTGCTCGGCATCGGCCAGAGCGTCGCGGCGTTGCAGCAATGCGGCGTACTGGGCGAGGCTGGTCTGGGTTTCGCGAATGGCATTGAGTACCACCCCATCGAAATGCGCCAGCGTCGCCTGGGTCACCGCTTCGGCTTCGCGGATGCGCGCCCGGGCGCCGTTGGTCGGCACCTTCCAGGTCAGCGACGGGCCGAACCCCCAGCGGTTGGTGGACGGGTCGCCGAGATCGTCCAGGATACCGACGGTACCGATGGTCGCGCCGATGCTGATATTCGGGTACAGCTCGCCCGTGGCGACACCGATACCGGCAGTGGCGGTCGCCAGTCGACGTTCCGCCTGCCGTACATCGGGACGACGCTTGAGCAATGCGGCGCCATCGCCTACCGGAATCAATTGCGCGATTTTCGGCAGCTCGTCGCAGGTGGCGGTGCCGGCCGGCAGTTGATCCACCGGTTTGGCCAGCAACATCGACAAGCGGTACAGCCCGGCCTGACGCGCTGCCTCATAACGCGGCATGTCGGCGCGCAGGGATTTGAATTGGGTTTGCGAGCGAGTGACCTGGGTTTCGTCACCACGTCCGGCATCGCGCAGGCGCTGGATCAGCGTGGTGCTCTGGGCTTGCAGGTCGAGGGAGTGCTGGGCAATTTCCCGCTCTTCATTGGCCGCGCACACTTGGGTGTAGGCGCGAACCACATCGGCCACTACGGTGATGCGTGCTGTATCGGCGGCGGCCTGCGTCGCATCAGCATTGGCCTTGGCCGCTTCGATGCCGCGTTGCAAGGTGCCGAACAGGTCGAACTGGTACGACGCGCTGATGCCGATATCGCCAATGTTGGCCACGGGCACTTTTTCCGGGATCAGGAACGCCTGGCCGGACTCCTGCAAGCGCTGGGCGCCCATCTGCACGCCGCCGCTCCAGCCGCCCGCCGCTTGCGCCTCATCGACCTGAGCGCGAGAGCGGGACAGACTGGCCGCCGCCACGCGCAAATCGGTGTTGGAGGCCATGGCCTGCTGCACCAACTGGTCGAGTCGCGGGTCCTGATACAAACGCCACCAATCGGCCGGCACCGGCGCGGACACCACCGTTTTGCCGTCGACCGCCAGATCGCCCTGGAAGTCTGGGCGATGGACCGCCGCCTCTTCAGGCAAATGATAATCCGGCCCGACCATCTGACATGCCGACAGCAGCAAGCCTAATCCGGCGACTGCCAAACCCGAGGCCCTGCTCATTGCGCCGACTCCCGCTTCTGATCGTCGATGATCGATACCGTGGCGGTGCGCCCGGCGATCATGCGGAAATCTTCCGGCACGTCATCGAAGGCGATGCGCACTGGAATTCGCTGGGCCAGCCGAACCCAGCTGAAGGCCGGGTTGACGTTGGGCAGCAGGTTGTTGCCACTGGTGCGGTCGCGGTCTTCGATACCGGCGACGATGCTTTCCACATGCCCGCGCAGGCGCGCATTGTCGCCGATCACCCGGATGTCGACGCTCTGGCCGATGTGGATGCCGTTCAGTTTGGTTTCTTCGAAGTAGCCATCGATATGGAACGAGTTGCTGTCGACCACCGACAACACCGGACGCCCGGCGCTGATGAACTCCTGGGCCCGTGGCGCACGGTCGTTGACGTAGCCGTCCACGGGGCTTCGGATCACCGAGCGGTCGAGGTTGAGCTGCGCACTGTCCACCGCCACCTGGGCTTCCATCAAGGCCACTTGGGCGCGGGCCACTTTCGACTGGCTTTCTTCCAGTTGCTCACCCGGCACCAGATTACCCAGGCCCTTGTTTCGCTTGGCCTCGCGCTGGGCCTGGGCCAGGGTTTCTTCACGGTCGGCGACCGCTGCTTTGGCCTGGCGCAGGGCCAGCTTGAAACGGTCCTGATCGATACTGAACAGCACCTGGCCGCGCTTGACCAACTGGTTATCGCGCACCTCCACTTGCTGGATCAGACCGGACACGTCCGGGGCGATTTGCACGATGTCGGCACGGATGTGCCCGTCGCGGGTCCAGGGCGCGAACATGTAATACATCACCATGCGCCAGACCACGACAACGGCGAAGCTCACGATCAGCAGGGTCAACACCACGCGACCCAGGGTTAGAAACGGTTTTTTCATGTCATCAGGTATCGACTGAGTGAGTCCACGGCGCCAAGCAGCAAGGCGTAGAGGGCCACGTTGAACAATGCCCGGTGCCAGACCAGACGGTAAAAGTGCAGGCGCGTCAGCACCCCGTGCACCAACAGGTACAACACATACGTAATGCCCATCAGCACCAATAGCGTGGGCAGGAACACCCCGCTCAGATCCAGGTCGCCGATCATAAAGGTGCTCCATCAATGCCATGGGGAAGCGGCTCTTCGGGCTCGGCGGCACCGACGAACTCGACGCCGGGCAACAGTGCCAGACGCAGGCCACTCAGGGCGTGCAGCAGATGCCGACGGGTTTCATCATCGCCGGCACCGCTGAGGGCGCGGCGCGTGCGGTCGAGGGTCATCAGCAACGGGCTCGGTGCCTGCAAGCGCTCACCAGCCTTGAGACAGGCCTTGAAGTACTCGCCCACTTCGGCCACCACCTGGCGCAACAGCACCTGCGGCACACCAAGGACCCGCGGCGTATAAGCGAGCAGGTCCAACAGATTCAGCGCCACTCGCACTTCCCGCAGCGCCACGCCGGAGTCCTGGCCGGTCATGGCCAGGCGCGGCAGATGCTGCATCAGCCGATCGAGCATCCGAATGCCCAGAAGTCGATGTTCAGACAACGTGGCCGGCTCGGAGAGGCTGACAATGTCACGCCAGCTGAAACGGGTCAGGCGCTTGGCCGCCAGTTCAGCACCGAACGGCCGGGCAATCAGGGTCCAGATGAACGCGAACAGCAGCCCCATGGGGCCGGCCAGGTTGGAGTTGGCGAAACTGAGGAAGTCCGCGTCGTAAGCGCCCTGAATACTGATGAAGGACGAGGTGTTGACCAGAGTCAGCAGCATGCCCAGGTAGAACTGCGGCTTGACCGTCAGGGTGCCGACGCAAATGAACGGCACGGCAAACGCCAGCACCAGCATCGGAAAGTCGTGCAGGTTGGGCAGCACCAGAAACAGATAAAGGCTGGCGAACACCACAGACATCGCTGTCCAGAAAAAGAACCGATAAATCTGCGGCGCCGGGTCGTCCATCGAGGCAAAGAAACTGCACGCCACCGCCGCCAGGATCACGGCGCTACCGCCATCGGTCCAGCCAAGCAGAATCCACAGCACCGAGGCCACGATAATCGCGGTGACGGTGGAAGCAGCGGAGTAGAACATCAGGCCGCGATCCAGAAACGGGGATAGCCGCCCCAGGCGCCAGTGCCGATACACCGCGCGCCAGCTGTCCTGGCTTTCGCACTGGATGGCGTATTGCAGGCTGCGGCAGTCCTGCCACAAATCGATCCACTCGCCGAGGCGGTAAATGGCGTTGGAGAACAGCAGTTGCTTGCGCTCATCCAGCGCTTCGGGAGCAGGTTGCAGGGCCTCAAGTCGATCCTTCAGGGCTTGCCAGCGGTCGAGATCGGCTTCCTTGTGCTCGAGCCATTCGGTGGTGGCGGCCAGCAACGGCGCGAACTTGTCCACAAGCTCGGGGGTGCGCCGTTCCAGGGCGTAAAGCGCATCGTCGAGGGCATCGATCACTGGCAGCAGGTGAATCATCCGTCCGCGCAATTCCTTGGTGTTGCGCACTGTCTGCGGACGCGAGCCTTCGTGGGGCAACTGACCGATCATCAACTCCAGGGAGTTGAACGTGGCGACCATCGACGCGCGCAACGCGCTGACTTCTTCAGGCTGCACGTTGCGGCTAAGGAAACGCAGGCTGCAGGTCGAGGCATCGGTAAACCATTTGCCCACCGAATCATTGAACACAGGCGCCAGGCGCCGGGGCCAGAACATCGCACCGACCACCGCCGCCACGACGATGCCGAGAAAGATTTCTTCGGTCCGCGCTTCGGCCACGTCCCACACGCCCAGCGGGTTGTTCACCACCGGCAGGGCGATCAACGGCAAGGTGTAACCGGCGAGCATCAAGGCGTAGTTGTTGGCCGTGCGCAAATGCAGGGACAGAAACAGCAGCGTGCCGGTCCACAGTGCAATCACCACCACCAGCACGTAAGGGCTCTGCACGAACATTGGCACGAACAAAACCGCCGCCGCAGCGCCGATAAAGGTGCCGACCGCCCGGTACAACGCCTTGGAACTGGTAGGGCCGAGAAACGGACTGGAAACGATGTACACCGTGGCCATCGCCCAGTACGGACGCGGCATTTGCATAAGCAAGGCGATGTACAGCGCGATCATCGATGCGGCGAAGGTGCGGACTCCATAGAACCAGTCCCGCGCCGGGGGCATGCCCGAGAAGAATCCGTTCACGAGTTAGCCACCGATGGCGGCGTGGCCGCTTCAAAAGCTCTCAGTACCCGCAGCGTAGCCTCCAGATCACTCTGGTCAATGCCTTCAAGGACTTCGTGGCGCAAGCGCACCAGCTCCACTTCGACCGCCTGCACCAGCTCCCGACCGGTTTCGGTCAGGCTCAGGCATTTGGCGCGGCGATCCTGTGCATCTTCGGTGCGGCAGACGTAACCGGCATGGCACAACTGATCGAGCAGGCGCACCAGCGACGGGCTCTCCATCCCTGCCGCTTGCGCCACCGTCACCTGGCGCACGCCCTCACCCAGACGCCCGATCATCAATAGCGGAACGGCGCAGGCTTCGGAGATTCCATAGTTGACCAGCGTGGTCTGGCAGATTTTGCGCCAATGCCTGGCGGCCACCACCATGGCGCTGCTGATGCTCATCTGGAGAACGTCGAGGTTATTCGGCACGAGGGAAAACACACACTGTTAGTTTGCTAACTATCAATATGGCATTGGAGGAGATTTTCCGTCAAGTTTTGAAACATATTGGCTTCCATCCGTCGCGAAGCCATAGGGGGTGAACCAGCCACAGTACTGAAGATGTATATACTTTGTCAGTATTACAACCGAGAAGGCAGCCATGTCGAAACAAGCCGTTTTTACAATGAAACTTGAGCCTGAATTGCGTGAACAGTTCATGGCAGAGGCAGAAGCCGCTCATCGCCCCGCCTCGCAGATCGTCCGGGAAATGATGCGTCAGTTTGTTCAATCCCAACGGGAGTCTCGCGAGTACGAAGCATTCCTGCAGCGCAAGGTCGACACCGCACGCGCTTCGATGCGCGCCGGCGACGGGCTGACGAATGATGAAATCGAGGCAGAGTTCGCTGCCAGGCGCAGGCGGGCCGAGCGACAAGAATGAAAATAATATGGACGAAAGAAGCAGCACAGGACCGTGCAGACATTTGGGATTACCTGCATGCCGTTAACCCGAAAGCAGCCATCGACATGGACAACCGGTTCAGCGATGCGCTATCCCGGCTTGCCCGATACCCGGAAAGCGGCCCAGCCGGGATCATTTCAGGCACTCGCGAGCTGATTCCACATCAGAGTTACCGAATTGTTTATGAACAGGGACTGGACGCCATCTGGATACTCGCCCTGGTCCATACATCCCGACGGTGGCCGCCCGGTCTATGACGATTCACCCCCCCGCCCCTTCCTCAGCAGCACATCCAGCTGATCAATCACTTCGGCCCAATCCGCGTCGTCGAGAATTTCGTCTCGCAGAAGCTCCGCCTGACTCGGGCTCCAGAAAAATGCATCCGCAAGGTGCAGTTCCGGTTTGAGCGGTGAATGGGTGGCGATGAATTGATCGATACTTTCGGCGTCGTCCGGCAGGCCGAGTTGTTTGAACAGGGATGGAAGGTTGTGGGTTGGGCTTTCCATGACAAACTCCTGATGACCAATTTAGGGACCGCTGCGCGGTCATCGCGAGCAGGCTCGCTCCCACAGGAAAATTCGATCTCCCTGTGGGAGCGAGCCTGCTCGCGAAAACGTCAGCATTGGCGACACAAAAATCAATGACTCAACTCCCGCACCTCGGCATGCGGCACCATTTTCAGAAACTCGGGCATGTCCATGCGCACCAGATTGACGTGGTTGCCGGCCTCCAGATAGATGTCTTTCTGCCGGGTCAGCAGCGGATCGATCACCACCTCCAACCCATAGGACTCACCCAGCGCCGGTACGGCGCCGCGTTCGCAATCGTCGAACAGATGCGCCAGGTTGCTTTCGCGAGACACCTGCCACTCACCGCTACTGCGGACTTTGCTCAGGTCAAGGTGACGGCTGGCGGGCAGCACGGCCATCAGGTAATGCCCATGGTGATCGTCGAGGATCACCGATTTTGCCACCCGTTCGGCAGGAATACCTGCGACCCGTGCCGTTTCGAGGCTGCTGGCCGAGTGTGGGTGGCTGACGATGTCGTAGTTGCATTGAGCCTTTTCCAGGCTTCGCTGCACGGTTCTTGCCATACGCATGATGCACCTCGGTGTCCGCAACAATCGCTGGCGGACGCTGGTTAACAATTCTTTCGGTACTGAAAGTCTAGGCCCGATGACGTGTTCCGGCGGGAAATCCGCCCATCGGATGTCGACGACAATTGAGCAAAATTCATACCGGCCAAGGCTCAACTAAACTGTGTTCAGAGCCACCCCAAGACTCTCTCGGAGGGTCAAGTGAACACGCGCTGTTGTGCCATTGCGCTGCTGTTGGCGTTGAGCGGATCGACCTGGGCCGCCGACACGGTTGTATTGCTGGTGCCCAACCCCCTCGGGATCTGGCTGATCACCTTCGGCCTCGCGTTTCTGATCGCTGAGGCGGCACTGCCCAATTACGGTGTGATCGGCCTGGGCGGCATCGTGATGTTCGTGATCGGTGCGGTGATTCTGTCCAATACCGAAGTGCCCGTGCCGTTGATGATCGGCCTGGCAGTGGTCAGCGCTCTGCTGCTGATCTACCTGGTGCTTCACGCCCTGAAAACCCGGCCGCGCCACACCGTCAGCGGTGATGCCGGGCTGGTCGGCAGCGAAACGCCGGTCACGTCAGTGCAGCTCGGCAACGCCTATGGCGGCTGGGTTCATCTGCAAGGAGAACGATGGCAAGTGCTCAGCGCGACGCCACTGCAACCCGGACAACGGGTACGGGTGGTGGGGCGCAAGGGTTTGCTGCTGCAAGTGGCCGCGGCTGACGCGGCGCCGGGTGGAGAATAGTCATGGGTTTGCAATTGGGTCTTGTCGCGCTCCTGCTGTTGCTCATCGCACTGGCGGGATCGACGTTTCGCATCCTGCGCGAATACGAGCGCGGCGTGGTGTTCCAGCTCGGGCGCTTCTGGCAGGTCAAGGGCCCTGGTCTGATCCTGCTGATTCCGGTGGTCCAGCAAATGGTCAGGGTCGATTTGCGCACCGTGGTGCTGGACGTTCCGCCGCAAGACGTGATCACACGCGACAACGTGTCGGTCAAGGTCAACGCGGTGCTGTATTTCCGCGTGCTCGATCCGCAAAAGGCAATCATCCAGGTTGAAGACTTTCTGATGGCCACCAGCCAATTGGCGCAAACCACGCTGCGGGCGGTGCTGGGTAAACACGAACTGGACGAACTGCTGGCCGAACGCGAACGGTTGAACCTGGACATCCAGCAAGTACTCGACGCCCAGACCGACGCTTGGGGCATCAAGGTTGCCAACGTCGAGATCAAACACGTGGACCTCAACGAATCGATGATCCGCGCCATCGCCAAGCAGGCCGAAGCAGAACGGGAGCGGCGAGCCAAGGTGATCCACGCCGAAGGCGAATTGCAGGCCTCGGAAAAACTCATGCAGGCCGCCGAAATGCTTGGCCGCCAACCGGGTGCCATGCAGCTGCGCTACATGCAGACCCTGAGTTCGATTGCCGGCGACAAGAGCTCGACCATCGTCTTTCCACTGCCGATCGAGTTGCTCAAGGGCATGGCGGACTTGTCATCGAAACCCTGAAGGTTGCGATGACGCCACTCATTGCCCGGTATTGCCGGACAGGTACAACCTCGCGGCAACACCACCGGCTTTCATTTGACGAGCGATCTGCCATTGCGCCGGCAACGGTGCAAACTCGTCAGGTACGTCGGCGGTACCGATCAGCCAGATTCGCCCCGTGCCCTTGGGCAGGTCGCTCAAGTGTTCCAGATACACGTCTGGCGTCGTCAAGGTACCGAAACCATAGTCGTTCGGCCGGCTCGAAGTGCCATCGGCCCGTGGCGGGGTGTACAGCAGGGGCTGGGTATTGGTGCGGTTGTAGTAGACGTAACTCAAGTACCAGAGCATGTCACTGGTGACGATCCGGTCCCCCGACTGAAAATGCAGGTTAACGTCTTCCACCAGGACATTGACCTGATCATGGACGTCCACCGTCGCGTTGTTTTTCAGGCCCACCAGTTCAACACCGACAAACAGCACCAGCACCGTCAAGGCCAGCACCCGGGAACCGGAGTACAGGCGGTCGATTGCCAATGCCGCCAACAGCGGCAGGCCAAGGGCATACGCGGTGAGGTAGCGCTCGATGAATATCGGCGAAAAATAGGACACCGCAAACACCAGCAGCATCGGGACAAAGGTGTAGACCGCGAGCAACGCACTGCCGCGGGACACGCTTCGATCACGTGCCAGCGCCACCCACACCAACACAGGCAGGGCCAGCGGCAAGGCGATAAATACCAGCGAGGGCAGGGTTTCGCCGTCGTCTTGGGTCAGTATCGTCCAGACCATCGACGGTAAAGAATCCAGGCTGACGGGCAACTCCCAGCCGACATCGCCATTGGCCTTGAGTTGATCCACGTGTCGTAGCAGGTCGACAAACCCCGGCAGCCAAGGCAGATAGAGCGCCACGATAGCCACATTGGCCAGCCACCAGTCACCCCGCTGGATGTGCCGCAGGCGATGCCCCGGCTGCACACGGATGATCCCCAGGTACAGCCAATGGCACAGCACGCAAAGGGCCGTGAAGTAATGGGTGTAAAACGCCGCGCTCATCAGCACGACGTAGATCACCAGGTAGCGCCGACGCTGGGGCCTGCGGATCCAGTACACCAGCGCAATGGTTGCCCCCAGCAACCACAGCCCCAGCAGCGAATACATTCTCACTTCCTGGCTATACCGCACAGCCGTGGGAAGCAGGGCCAACAGGAAACCGGCCAGTATCGCGGCACGGCAGGTGGCGAGCCGATCGACCAGCCACACACCGAGTCCGACCGAGGCAATCCCCGGCAGGGCGCTGAGACAGCGGATTGAAAAGATGCCGTCGCCAAACATCGCGATCCAGCCGTGCAGCAACATGAAGTACAGCGGCGGGTGGACGTCGTAGGCAGCATGCAACCAGATATCAGGTATCGAATAACGGGCCAGCAGCAGGCTGGAACCCTCGTCGCCCCAAATCGCGGCGGCAGTGAGATCGTAAAAGCGCACCAGCGCGGCCAACACCAGAATCGGCACCAGCCAATGCTCCCGAGTCCAGCGGATCAATGGTTGCGCACACCTGGCGAAACCAGGATTGGCGTGCGGTCCCTGAGTGTCGCCCATTGGCGTTTCTCTGCGCGCCTCCATTGCCTCCCCTTGCGACGTTGAGTGAAGAGCCAGATTGTTTGCGTATCACTTTAGCCCTTCAAGCCGAGTAACGTCGATGCTGACCCGGTAATGGAGCGATGGCCGGCGGTGGCACCGTCAGCGCAGCGTCGTCTGCGCCACGGGATACACCGACTCCCAACCGCCACCCAACGCCTTGTACAACCCGACGGCCGCCAGCGACACGCCGGTCGAACTCTCGACCCACTGCTCCTGCGTCGCCAGCAACGCCCCTTGCACGGTGAGTACGCTGACGAAATCCACCACGCCCTCGACGTACTGCTGTTGCGCGGTGTCCAGAGCAATGCGGTTCTGGCGCACGGCTTCGGCCAGGCTGTCGCGACGCAACTGGCTGGCGTTGTAGGCGGTCAGTTGGTCATCGATTTCATGCCAGGCGCGCAGCACGGTTTGCTGATAGGCGATAGCGGCTTCCTGTTGTTGTGCTTCACGTAATTCGAGCACACCGCGCAAGCGGCCGCCGTCGAACAACGGCAAGCTCAATTGCGGACCGATCCCGAACGAGCGCGAACCCCAGGAGCCGAAATCGCTCAGTTGCATGGCCTGGGAACCGATGTTCCCCGACAGGGTGATGCGCGGATAGAAATCGCCCTTGGCCACGCCAATGCTGGCCGTGGCGGCATGCAGCCGTGCTTCGGCCTGGCGAATGTCCGGCCTGCGCTCAGCCAGTTGCGAGGGCAAGCCAATGGCGACCTGACGCGGAGTCTGTGGCACCGGTGCGTCTGTGGATAACTCCGCCGCCAATGCCTGGGGCGGTTCGCCCATCAACAGACTCAAGGCGTTGATCAGTTGCCACTGGCGCTGCTCCAGTGTGGGCAGGCGCGATTCGATGGCCGCTACCTGCGCGGCGGCTTCGGCGACATCCAGATCCGTCGCGACGCCGTCGGCCAGGCGCAGTTGCGAGAGCTTCAGGCTATGACGGGCGACGTCGAGATTCTGTTCGGTGACGAGCCGGGTGTTCTGCACGCCGCGTAGTTGAATGTAGTCCTGGGCGGTTTCGGCCAGCACCGACAGCAGCACACCGCGTCGGTCGTTCTCGGCGACTTCCAGGTTGGCGTCGGCCGCTTCGGTTTCCCGCCGCACGCGCCCCCAGAAATCCAGCTCCCAGGAGGCGGAAAAGCCGGCATCCCACAGGTTGAAGGCAGATTGGCCGTTGTGCCCTGACGGGTCGTTCAGGCCTTCACCACTGTTACGGTTGCGTCCGTAACGGCCGCTGGCGGCCGTGTTGGGGTAGCGCTCGGCGGTGATGACCTGACGCACTGCGCGACTTTGCTGCAAGCGGCTGCTGGCCAGCTTCAGATCGAGGTTGTCGGTCAGGGCGCGCTGGCTCAGGGCCGAGAGTTTCGGGTCGTGGAACACCTCCCACCAGCGCTCGGCCATTGTTTCGGCGACGGCCTGGCTGGCGGCTGCCTTTGATGGTTTCGACCATTCGGTGATTTCGGTGGCTTCGGGCTTTTTGAAATCGGGGCCGACGGTGCATGCGCTGAGACTCATGATGAGCAAGGCACTGAAGGTGAGTGGCTGCCACTGCCCTCTTCGCGAGCAAGCCCGCTCCCACAGGGGAATGCGGTCAACTGTGGGAGCGGGCTTGCTCGCGAAGGCGTCAGCACGATCAACGAAAATCTTCATCGCTGAACAACCTCCTTCTCCTTGGCGGTAGCCGTATCAATACTCGCCTCCACCGACATCCCCACCCGCAAGCGCTCGGCCAGCGACTGCCCCGGCTCCAGCACGATCTTCACCGGAATCCGCTGCACCACCTTGGTGAAGTTGCCGGTGGCGTTGTCCGGTTTGACTGCGGCGAACGTCACCCCGGTGGCCGGTGCAATGCTTTCGACACGACCGTTCAATGCCGCACCGCCCAGGCTGTCGACGCGCACTTGCACAGCCTGCCCAGGCTGCACATCCGTCAATTGGGTTTCCTGGAAATTGGCCATCACATAAGCCTGCGCCAGCGGCACCACTGCGAGGATTTTGCTGCCCGGAGTGACGTAGGCACCGACCCGCACCGCGCGTTCGCCGACCATGCCGTCCTGAGGCGCGACGATCCGCGTGTAAGACAACTCGTAGCTGGCCATTTCCAGCTTCGCTTGCGCCCGCTTCAGCCCCCCTTCGGCGGCATCGCGCTGAGCCGCGAGGATATCCACCTGCTTGCGTTCCGCCGCCAGCACTGCCGTGGCGTTGGCCAGCCGTGCGGACGCCTGGTCGATGCGCGTTTGCGCCTGTTGCGCATTTTGCACCGTGCCGGCGCCCACCCCGGCGAGGTGGTTGTAGCGATTCAATTCATGCTCGGCAAAGGCCATTTCCGCCTTGGCCGAAACCACCGAGGATTGCGCCTGGGCAATCACCGACGCCTGGCGCTCCAGGGTCGCCCGGGCATTTTGCAGTTGCGCCCTGGCCACCAGCGTTTCGGCATCGGCGGCCTCGGCGGCGGCGCGTAGATCCCGGTCATCGATCAGCGCCAGCAACTGCCCGGCCTTGACCTGCTGGTTGTCCTCGACCAGCACTTGCTTGATAAACCCGGCGACCCGCGGCACGACCAGGGTGAAATCCGCCGAGACATAAGCATCGTTGGTGTTCTGCTGAGTACGCTTGCCGAACAGGCCGGGCATCGTCAGGTACAGCAATACGCCAACGGCCAACGCGGCGACCACGGCCACCGCGACTTTCTGCTTTGCTTGAGTGTTCATAAAAACCTTCTGTATCAGTGGAGCATTCAGGTCGGTGCACGCGGCGGATAGATCCGCGTCGGCAGCCAGAAAATCAGCAGGATCAAGGTCACAGCGATACCGGCCATGCACAGGTAAAGATCAGAGGAAGTGAGCACCACCGCTTGCTCATGCAGACGATGAGCGAGGCTTGCGCTGTCGCGCTCGGCCAGCGGCGAGTTGCCGAGGCGATCGACCAGCATGGTCGAGTGAAAATGCAGACGTGCCGTGGTCAGCGCTTCGATCACACCGGTAGCGATGACCGCCGAAAGGCCTTTGACGGTGTTGAACCAGGCCGATGCGAATGGCCCTTGCATCGGGTTGATGCTGCCGGTGGACAGCATCAGCAGCGGCAACACCGCCATGGGCTGGCCGAAAATCTGCAGCCATTGCAGCACATAGAAATCGTCGCGAATCCACGCGGACGTCAGTTGCGAACCGCCGACGCACGACAGCGCCAGCATGCTCAGGCCAAGGCCCAACACCCAGCGGCAATCGACCCAGCGAAAGTTGCACAGCGCCGCCACCAACGGCAGCGCAATCAATTGCGGCAGCGCCGCCAGCAGCATGATCGGCGCGGTCTGCACCGGACGATAACCCTGGACCTGCGCCAGGTAGCTGGACGGGATAATGATCACCGCCTGCAACACCACCAGCACGCCCGCCAGGGTCAGCAGGGCGAAAGACAGGTTACGGATGCCGAGCATCTGCATCTTGAAAAACGGCATCGGCTGCGACCATTCGCCGGTCAAGAACAGCACCAGCAGCAACAGCCCGCCGCCGAGCAATCCGCAGATCAGGTTCGACTCGAACCAGTCCAGGCGATTGCCCTGCAAGATGCCGATCACCAGCATGCAGATGGCGGGAAAACCCAGCAACACACCGCGCCAGTTGAAGGACTTGAAGCGTTCCAGACGCAGCGGGTCCCGGGGTAAGCCATACGCCACCGCGGCCATGGCAATCAGGCACGGCGCGATGATTTGCCAGAAGGTCCATTGCCAGCCGACATATTCGGTCCACAACCCGGCCAATGGCGTGCCCAGGCCAGGGCCGAACGTCGCCGTCAGGGCATAACCGGCCAGGCCATACAACTTCACATTGGCCGGCAAAAACCGCAGGGCCACGGTCATCAACATGGGCGGCAATGCGCCACCCGCCAGGCCTTGCAAGGTGCGCAGCAACAACAGGCTTTCGTAATTCGGGGCGAACGGGCACAACACACCCAACAGGGTGAACAGGCCGATGGCCCACAGGGTGAAACGCCGCAACGAGAACGTCACCGCACACCACGGCGCGAAGGCCATGGCCGCCACGGAAGTCGCGGTGTAACAGGCGACCAGCCAGGTGCCTTCGTCGTAGCCGATGGCCAACGCACCGCGGATGTCGGCCAGGGCGACTTTGGTCACCATCTCGTTCAGGCCCGACACCAGCACCGCCAGCAGCACGCCCACCAGGCCGATGATGATTCGCGGACCGAAGACCTGTGGTGAAGCTGTCGGGCCGGTCGCGGCGATGGGGGCCGGGGCCGTGAGGGAAGTCATGTATTGCAAGCTCCGGCGTGGAAAGACCGAAGCATTCTAGGAAGCGTGATGCCTGACGAAAATCAACTTATTGGCAGGTTATAAGTGTGCCAGACGCAACGATACAACCCCCTGCCCCTGTAGGAGCGAGCTTGCTCGCGATGGACGCCAACGATAACGCGTGCTGACTGATTGATCGTGTCGTTCAGACGTTTTTCGCGAGCAAGCTCGCTCCTACAGGGGGGGGAAATTGCGTTCACCTCAGTCCGGCTGTGCAGCCAGCCAGGTTTCATCGCAGCAGGATTTCAGCGTTTCGCGCAGCCAGCGATGTGCCGGGTCCTTGTCGAAGCGCGGGTGCCAGGCTTGGGTCAGCATCAAGGTCGGCAACGGGATGGGCAGGTCGAACGAGCGTAGCTTCAACCCCAGCCGCCGCACACTCAGCAAGGCCTCCTTGGGCACCGGCAGTATCAGGTCGGAATCGGGCAAGGCGAACATCGCCGCATGAAAACTGGGCGCGATCACCGCCACCCGCCGCTCCAGCCCCAGGGCATTGAGCGCGGTATCGATGGGCCCACGGGCAATGCCACGCCGGGACATGCTGATATGGGAATAACCGGCATAGCGCTCTGCCGTGATCTCTTCGTCCAACAGCGGGTGATCCTCACGCACCAGGCCGACGAAGTGGGTGGAAAACAGGTTCTGGACTTTCACTTCCGGCGTCAGCGGACGGGTGTTACTGATGCTCAGATCGATCCGCCCTTCGCGCAACGCCTCATCATCGCCATCGCCTTCGGGTACGAAACGCAATTCACAGTGCGGTGCCTGTCGGTCAAGGGTGTCGAACAGTTTGCCGCCGTAGACGCCGACAAAAAAGTCGTTGGCCCGAATACTGAAACGCCGCCGCAACGAACTCAGTTCCACCGCATCAGCCGAGCGAAACAGCAACCCGGCCTGCTCCACCACACTGCGCACTTGCTCGCGCAATTCCAGCGCCTTGGGGGTCGGCACCAGGCCACGCCCGGCACGCACCAAAATCGGATCGCCAATGGCTTCGCGGATGCGCGTCAACGTCCGGCTCATTGCCGCCGGACTCAGGCTCATCCGCCGCGCGGCGCCCACCACACTGCCCTCGTCGAGCAAGGCGTCGAGGGCGACCAACAGGTTCAAGTCTGGCAATTGCATTGCGAGCACTCGTGTCTGATCAGGGTTGATTCAGACGCAATGCTAGCAAACATCACCGAACCATCCCCCACCGTTTCACCGTCACCCGCTCCAAAGAATCAAACACCAGATTCTCCACCAGCAACCCAATCAGAATCACCACCGCCAACCCGGCAAACACTTTGTCGGTATACAGCTCATTGCGGTTCTGAAAGATGTACCACCCTAGCCCGCCCTTCCCACTGGTCGCACCAAACACCAGCTCAGCAGCAATCAACGTACGCCAGGCAAACGCCCAGCCGATTTTCAGCCCGGCGAGGATCGACGGCAGTGCTGCCGGGATCAGGATGAACAGCACGAAACGCATGCCCTTGAGGCCGTAGTTGCGCCCGGCCATGCGCAGGGTTTCCGAGACGCCGAGGAAGCCAGCGTAGGTGTTCAGCGCCAGCGCCCAGAGCACCGAATGCACCAGCACGAAAATCAGGCTGTTCTGGCCCAGTCCAAACCACAGCAGCGCCAGCGGCAGCAGGGCGATGGCCGGCAACGGGTTGAACATCGAGGTCAGGGTACTGAGCAGATCACGACCCAATTGCGTCGACACCGCCAGTGTGGTCAGGGCAAATGCCAGGGCGATGCCGATCAGGTAACCCTTGAGCAACACCACAAGGGAAATCCACACCTTGCCCAGCAATTCACCGCTGAGCAGGCCGTCGTACAACGCGTGAGCGGTTTGCACAAAACTCGGCAGCAGCAGGTCGTTGTTCTGATACCGCGCAACCGCTTCCCAAAGCACGGCGAGCAAAATCAGGATCAGGCTCTTACGTAGCCAGCCCTGTTGCCACAGACGTTGGCCGAGGAGTAATTCACGCTCCAGCCGCACGCTGGTCAGTGGCTGAAAAACCGTTTCGAACTCTTCACGCGGGGATGATAAATGGCTCATCGGGCCCTCCTTTCAACTGGCTCAATAAGCGATGCGGATGTCGGCGAAACCCAGTTCATGATCGGCTTGGGTCGGCTGGCCTTCGTCGAACAACAGCCGATGGATGCGCCGCGCTGATTCCTGGAACGCCACCCCGCCAAGGCTGTGCAAATCGTATTGATGGCTGTGGACTTCCGCCCGCACCCGCCCCGGATGCGCAGACAGCAACAGGATGCGGTTGCCCACCACCAGCGCCTCTTCGATGGAGTGCGTGACGAACAGCAGCGTGAAACGCACTTCCTCCCAGAGCAGCAATAATTCTTCCTGCATCTTGCGTCGGGTCAGGGCATCGAGGGCGGCGAAGGGTTCGTCCATGAGGAGGATTTTCGGCTGCATCGCCAGTGCCCGAGCAATCGCAACCCGCGCCTTCATCCCGCCCGACAGGGTATGCGGATAAGCATCGGCAAACGCTGCCAGACCGACCTTCTCCAGATAGTGCAACGCCCGCTCTTCGGCCTCTTTGCGCTTGAGGGTTTTCGAGGCCAGCAGCGGGAACATCACGTTCTGCTTGACGGTTTTCCACGGCGGCAGTTGATCGAACTCCTGGAACACCACGATCCGGTCCGGCCCCGGCGCATCGACGCGCCGGCCTTGCAGGCGGATCTCGCCTTCCACGGGCTGGATGAATCCAGCCGCAGCCTTGAGCAACGTCGACTTGCCGCAACCGGACGGTCCGAGCAGGACAAAACGGTCCGCCGGATCGATCTCGAAACTGACTTGATGGGTCGCCCGCACCACACGCTGCCGCGTGCGGTATTCGAGGCTGACGTTATCGACCGACAGCAGCGCCTGGGCTGCCGCGATCGATTTGCTGACCGTGTGGCCTTGCAAAGGGGCATTCATTTCGGTCAGCTCCCTTGCAGCGGTTTGGCGTCCTGGAAGAAGTAGTCCTTCCATGAATCCGGTTTGTTTTTGATCGCGCCGACACGGTAGAGGAACTCGGCCAGCGGGTAAGTGTTTTTCGGCGTGACGCTGAATTCGAACTGCGGGTTGTCGATGATTTTCAGCAACGCGGCGCGGTCGATCTTGGCCTTGGTAACGCGGATGTAAGTGTCCGCCGCCGCGCCTTTGTCGTGCTGGGCAAACGCGGCCGCTTCGGTCAGCGCATCAATGAATGCCTTGTAGGTTTTCGGGTTCTCGTCGCGGAATTTCTCGGTGGCGAACAGCACCGTCGGCGAGTTCGGACCGAGCAGGTCATAGGTGTTCAGCACCACGTGCACGTTGGGATTGGCCAGTTCCTGATCCTGGAACGGCGGGTTGGAAAAGTGCCCACTCAGCTCGGTGCCGCCGGCCACCAACGCCGCTGTCGCGTCGGGATGTGGAACGGCGATGGTGTACTTGTCGAGGCGATTGAAGTCCTTGTCACCCCACTGCTTGGCCGCCGCGTATTGCAGGAAGCGCGACTGCACCGACACGCCCACCGCCGGCACCGCAATACGGTCCTTCTCGGTGAAGTCAGCGATAGTTTTGACCTTGGGGTTATTACTCACCAGGTAGTACGGAAAGTTGCCCAGGGAAGCCACGGCCTTGACGTTCTGCTTGCCATGGGTGCGGTCCCAGATGGTCAGCAGCGGGCCGACACCGGCACCGGCAATATCGATCGAGCCCGACAGCAACGCATCGTTGACCGCCGCACCGCCGGAGAGCTGGGTCCAGTCGACCTTGATGTCGATGCCCTCCTGCTTGCCGTACTTCTCGATCAGGTTCTGATCGCGCACCACATTGAGCAGCAGGTAGACGATACCGAACTGCTCGGCAATGCGGATTTCACCTTCGGCGTGGGCCACGGTCGGCGCCACCAGGCTGCCGGCAATCAGGCTCAAACCCAGGCCGATGGCGGCGGCCAGCGGTGCGAATGGAAGACGTTTGGACATGATCAGATCTCCGACAAATCAGAAAGGCGCGTCGCCCTGGATGGTGGTGCGATACAGCTTGCGGCGCAGATGGCTGGGGCATCCGGCGGCGAGGTGGATCAGCGAACGGTTGTCCCAGAACACCAGGTCATGGGGCTGCCATTGATGGCGGTAGATGTTTTGCGGCAGCACGCTGTGGGCGTAGAGCTCGGTCAGCAGTTGCTGGCTCTCGTCTTCCGGCAGGCCAACGATGCGGGTGGTGAACCCTTCGCTGACGAACAGTGCCTTGCGGCCGTTTTCCGGATGGGTGCGCACGACCGGGTGCACCACTTCAGCGACCTGGGCGAGTTGCTCCGGGGTCAGGGTCGGGCGCCAGTTGCCTTCGAATTTTGTTTCGCTGTATCGCGCCGTGTACGAGTGTGCCGCCGAGCGGCCTTCCACCGCTTTGCGCAATGCGACCGGCAGGTTGTCCCAGGCTTTGTGCATGTCGGCGAACAGCGTGTCGCCACCCTCCGCTGGCAGCTCTTGGGCATGCAGCATCGAGCCCAGGCTCGGCAGCTCCTTATAAGAAAGATCGGAGTGCCAGAACTTCCCGGCATCACCGAGGCCGATGTTCTGGCCGTTCTCGATGATGTTGGAAACGATGAGGATTTCCGGATGCCCTGCCAGCAGGAACTGCTTGAGCACGTGGATCTGCAACACGCCAAAGCGACGGCTGAAATCGATGTGCTGTTCGGGGGTGATGCGCTGGTCGCGGAACACCACCACATGATGGTCCAGGTGCGCGCGGTGAATGCGTGCGAAGTCCTGATTATTGATTGGACGGGACAGATCGAGGCCGATGATTTCGGCCCCCACCGCTCCGCTGAACGGGCGGATTTCAAAGAACTGTGGCGCGATGCTTGGCGAAGCTGAAGCTGCAGACATAAATCACTCCCACGCACGGCACGCTCAAAGGCGCGCGCGTCGATCAGAAACTCACGGAGATCCCGTGTTGGTTCGTGTCGTGCGGCGCGCCGATTGGTCGGCAGGTACGCAGGAGGTTGACTTTATAGACATAAGAATTGAAATTTAAATACCGATAGCGAATAACGATATGGCGATTGC
This sequence comes from Pseudomonas sp. GV085, assembly GCF_003050925.1. GTDB lineage: Bacteria > Pseudomonadota > Gammaproteobacteria > Pseudomonadales > Pseudomonadaceae > Aquipseudomonas. The sequence continues at coordinate 54,790 of NZ_QAOV01000021.1, forward strand.
TAAGGAGATGGGGGGAATCGTGGTGTGACTTTATTTGTCACTTTCTGACAGGATTGTGGTGTTTTGGCGGACGCTATCGCGAGCAAGCTCGCTCCTACAGGGGTTCTCCGTTGGGCACAAAATTGTGTTCCAGCAAAAATCCATGTGGGAGCGAGCTTGCTCCGGGCGGCGTTCCGACGAAGAGGCCATCAGCCTCGATGAATTTCTAGCGCTCGTGCAGCGCCTCGGCTCGCGCGCGGATGATCGGCTTGAGCAGGTAGCTGAGGACAGTCTTCTTGCCGGTGATGATGTCCACCGAAGCCACCATCCCCGGAATGATCAGCAACGGCTTTTCATCGGTGCCCAAGTGACTGCGGTCGGTGCGCAGCTTGATGATGTAGTAGGTGGTCTTCTTGTCTTCGTCGGTGATGGTGTCAGCGCCGATCTGCTCAAGCCTGGCCTTCAGACCGCCGTAGATGGTGTAGTCATAGGCGGTGAATTTCACCGTCGCTTCCTGCCCCGGATGCAGGAACGCGATGTCCTGCGGGCGGATCTTCGCCTCGACCAGCAAGGTGTCGTCCAGCGGCACGATTTCCACCATGTCGCTGCCTGGCTGGATAACCCCGCCGATGGTATTGACCAGCAACTTGTTGACGATACCCCGCACCGGCGAAGTGACCAGCGTCCGGCTGACCCGGTCTTCCAGGGCCTTGCCGGTGGCCTGGGCCTTGTTCAGGTCGGTGCGTGCTTCGTTGAGTTGGGTCAGGGCTTCGCTACGGAATTTGCCACGGGTTTCATCGACCTTGCGCTGCACTTCCTTGATTGCCGATTCGGCACGTGGAATGGCCAGGGTGGTGGCGTCGAGCTGACCACGGGTCTCGGCTTCGGCACGCCTGAGGCGCAGGACTTCCACCGGCGATACCGCGCCCTGGGCCACCAACGGCTCGGACATGCTGATTTCCTGACGCTGGAAGCCCAATTGCTGGCGATACTGCGCCTGCTTGGACGTGAATTCGCGCAGCTCCTGCTGGCGCTGGATCAGCTGCTCCTGCAAGCCGCCAATCTCGTCGTGCAACTGTTGGCGGCGGCTTATATAGAGCGACTCTTCGCTCTTGGCCTGACCCGGCACGGCCTTGAGTACATCTTCGGGGAAGTTCAGCGGGCGATCTTCGACCTCGGCGCTCAGGCGTTCGACCCGCAGCAGCATCGACAACCGATCGGCCTCGGTTTCACCGACGTTCGAAGCAAATCGCGTGTCGTCCAGGCGAATCAGCGGTGCGCCGGCCTCGACGATCTGGCCTTCCTTGACGAACAGCTCGGCAACGATGCCGCCCTCGAGGTTCTGGATTTTTTGGATCTTCGACGATGGAATCGCCTTGCCGTCGCCCTTGGTCACTTCGTCGATGACCGCGAAGTTGGCCCAGAGCATCAGGAATACAAAGAAAGCGATGATCGCCCAGATCGTCAGCCGCACCACTCGCGGCGCATCCTCGATCAGCGCCTTGTTGACCTCCGGCAGCGGCTGGCCCTGCAGCGAAGCAGCGCCTTTGAAGTAGCGACGGATCGAATCCTTACCCGACTTAAGCAACACTGATCTGCCCCTTCTTCAACGCTTCCATCACCGCGGCTTTCGGGCCGTCGGCGAGTATCTGCCCGCGGTCGATCACGATCAGTCGATCGACCAGCGACAACAGCGATGCCCGGTGCGTCACCAGCACCATGGTCTTGTTTTCGATCACCGCTGCCAGGCGCTGCTTGAGGCGTTCTTCGCCGGTGTTGTCCATAGCACTGGTCGGTTCGTCGAGCAGCAGGATCGGCGGATTGAGCAGCAATGCGCGGGCCAGGGCGACGTTTTGCCGTTGACCACCGGAAAGGTTCTGCCCGCGCTCGCCCACTTGCAGCTCATAGCCCTGCGGATGCAGGCGCGCGTATTCGTGGACGCCGGCCAGCTCTGCCGCTTGCAACACCAGTTCGTCCTCGACATACCGCGCACCGGAAACCAGGTTGTCGCGCAAGGTGCCGGCGAGCAACTGAATGTCCTGGGGCACGTAGCCAATGTTGTAGCGCAGCTCGCTGACGTCGATCTGGCGAATATCCACACCATCGACCAACAACGAGCCATCATCTGGCTGATACAGCCCCACCAGCAATTTCGCCAGCGAGCTCTTGCCCGAACCGCTTCGGCCAATGATGCCGACCTTCTCGCCGGGACGAATCGACAGGTTGATGTTCTTCAGCGCCAGGTTCTGCTGTTGCGGGTAGGTGAAGTTGAGCTGGCGGCACTCAATACCGCCCTGCAGCACCTTGCGGCTGAGCGGACGCTCTTCGAAATTGCGCTCCTGGGGCAGCTCCATCATCTGGTCGACCGAGGTCATGGTCACCCGCGCCTGCTGATAACGGGTCAACAACCCGGACAGTGACGCCAGCGGGCTGAGCGCTCGGCCACTGAGCATGTAGCAGGCAATCAGGCCGCCCATGCTCAGGTGACCGTCGATGATCTGGTACACGCCGAAGACGATCATGATCACCCCGGCCAGTTGCTGGATCAGCAAGGTGATGTTCATCGCCAGACCGGAGAGCATTTTCACCCGCAACTCAAGACGACTGAGGGTGCCGATGGTCTGTTCCCACTGGTACTGGCGCTCGCTTTCGGCGTTGTTGACCTTCACCGCATCCAGGCCGGCCAGGGTTTCGATCAGGCTCGACTGACGCTCGGCCCCCAGCGCCATGGTCCGTTCCATGGTTGCCACCAGGGGTTTCTGCAAGGCGTAGCCGATGGCCAGGGCGATCGGGAATGCCAGCACCGGAATCCACACCAGGTACCCGCCAAGGATCGCGATGACGATAAAGATCAGAATCGTGAACGGCAGGTCGATCAGGCTGGTCAGTGTCAGCGAGGCGAGGAAGTCCCGCAGGCTCTGGAACTCATGGATGTTCTGGGCAAAGCTGCCGACCCGCGCCGGCCGGTATTTCATGGCCATGCCGACGATGCGCTCGAACAGCGTGGCCGAGATGATCAGGTCGGTTTTCTTGCCGGCCAGGTCCAGGCACAGGCTACGCAGGCTTTTCAGGATCAGGTCGAAGAGGTAGGCGCCCGTGATGCCGAGTGCCAGCACCCAGAGCGTCGCTTCGGCCTGGTTCGGCACGACGCGGTCGTACACGTTCATCACGAACAACGGCGCAGCCATGGCAATGATGTTGATCAGAAAACTGGCGGCAATGGCGTCGACATACAACCAGCGCGAACGCTTGAGGGTGTCGCGAAACCACGAGCGCGCACGCGGAATCAGCGTGCCGTGGTTGACGTCGAATTTGTGCTGGGGCTGAGCGAAAAAGACCTTGTCGGTGTAGTCGTCGGCCAGCAGTTCGCGAGTGACCAGGGACTCACCGCCATCGCTTTCGCTGAGCAGCACCCGCGCCTGATCTTCGCCTTGCCAGCCAAGCAGGACAGCACTGCGACCGTCCTTGAGCAGCAACAATGCCGGCATGGCAATCGCCGGAATATCCTTCAGCTTGCGTTGCAGCACCCGACCTTGCAGCCCAGCGCGAGCTGCCGCACGTGGCAGCAAGTCGACACTCAAGCGTTGCTCGGGCAGCGGCAGGCCGGTGGTCAGCATTGCCGCGCTGGCAGGCTTCTGGTGCAGCATGCAAAGAGCGAGCAGACCATCCAGTAACGGATCGTCATGCAACGCGCGCGGATCATGAATGAGTTGAACCCGACTGACTTCTGATTCCACGCTCGGCACTCTTGGCTAACAATTGAACAACGAAGGTCCCGCTCAATTCATACCGGGCAATTGAACCTTGGGCTTCACGTCGTTCTGCACAACGGATGCCAATGGTGCGACCACTCCCTGGCTTTTGAGCAATTCGCCCATGGTCGCCTTGATACGGTACTGAGTAAATAACTGAGTGTTCTTGATCTCCGCCAGACGACGAGAGGAGGTAAACAGTTCGTTTTCACTGTCGAGCAAATCGAGCAGGGTGCGCTCGCCGAGGCTGAACTGACGCTGGTAAGCGGTCCGCACGGCGGTGCTGTGATCGACGTATTGCTGGGCGATCGGCACCTGCGCGTTGGCGTTGTTCAGGGCATTCCAGGCCAGGCCCAGCTCTTCATTCAATTGGCGCAGGGCGTTGTTGCGGATGTCCAGCGCCTGGTTCGACAGGTAGGACTTGGATTCCAGATCGGCCTTGTTGCTGCCGCCGGAGTACAGGTTGAAGCGCATGCGCAGCATGGCTTGCCATTCGTTGTCGTGGCCGTTCTGGCCATCAATATCGTTGTTCGCGGTGCGACCCAATTCAGCATCGAAGCGTGGGTAGAAGGTCGACTTGGCCGTGTCGTACTGCTTCTCGGCAGCGGCGATATCGGATTCGGCCGAGCGCAGGATCGGGCTGTTTTCCAGCATCTGCGCGCGGGCTTCATTCAGATTGGCCGGCATCAGCGCCATGAAGCTCGCCGGACGCTCCAGTTGATCCGGCATCTGGCCGACAGCGGAGAGGTAGTTGGTTTCGGCGTCAGCCAGGTTGGTCTGCTCGGTGATCAGGTTGTTGCGCGCCTGGGCCATCCGCGCCTCGGCCTGATCGAGGTCGGCGCCGCTGCCGACGCCGCGCTGGGTGCGCAGCTGGATCTGGTCGTAAATGCGTTGGTGGCTCTTGAGGTTGTCCTCGGCCAGACGCACGAATTCGCGACGGGTCAGCACGTCGAGATAAACCTGGGCCACGGTCAGCCCGGTACGCTCGGAAGTACTCAGCAGCGAGTAGGCGCGGGAGTTGACGGCGGCTTGTTGACGCCCAACTTCGCTGGACGTCGCAAAACCGTCAAAAACCATTTGGCTCAGACGCAAACTGGACTCACTGCGATTCAGGGTTTCCCAGTGCTTGTTGCCGCTGCTGTCCGTGCGTGTAGTCACGCTATCTGTGCCTTCACGACCGTAACCACCCAGCAGGTCGACCCGTGGCAGGTATCCACCTTTCGCAGCCTTCAATTGATAGTCCGCAGCCAATCGGCTGTTGACGCCTGCCTGGACTTCCGGATGGACATCCAGCGCTTGTTGCATGGCGTCTGGCAAGGACTGCGCCTGGACGAAAGACGCGGCGAGGACGAAAGGTATAACCATGAACAAAGGCGAACGCATTGTAGGAATTTCCCAAAACTTCTTGTCTTGAATCACAGCAAAAGAGCGCGCTGCGTTGGAAGATCGCGAGCGGAATGACCGTATGTCGGAAAGTTAAAAAGCGGAACTGGATCACATACCGAGGACAGGCCACCACTGAAATATCAATGTGACATTACTGGGGCGATTGTTTAGGATGGCTCCAAGAAGGTCAATAGTTTGGCATAAAGTTAATAGCTAAAAATTCCAGCCAGATTATTGACGGATTTTTGCGTCAAACCTGTGCACCCTTTTTGCAATGTACGTCCAGACTGGTCGGCGCAGGCGTCATCAGGTCTATGGAAGTCAACTGAACGTGACACCCCGGAGAGTCTTCAATGAGCAGTGTTGTTGCCATCGTCAAAAGCATTGTCGGTCAGGTTTTCGTGGTGTCCCCAGAGGGCGTCCGCCGTGTTCTCGTTGAAGGCGACAAACTGTTCGCCGGTGACCAGATCGACACTGGCCTTTCCGGTGCCGTGTCCCTGGAACTGGCCGATGGCCGCACCCTCGATCTGGGCCGTGACACACAGTGGAGCGCTGACGCCCCGGACTCCGGTACTGATCTGGCAGCCGCCACTGCGCAAGCCGCGACATCGGTAGAAGAGCTGCAACAAGCCATTGTCGCCGGTGCCGACCCGACCAAAGACCTTGAAGCCACCGCTGCGGGCCCGACGGCGGCAGGCTCTGGTGGTGCCGCCGGTGGCGGTCACAGCTTCGTGATGCTCGACGCCACCGCTGGCCGCGTCGACCCGACCATTGGCTTCCCGACCGCAGGTATCAACTCTGCCGGGCAAACAACCCTGGAAATCCCGGGTAGCCAGTCCACCAACGCCAACGTTAATGCCAACGCCAACGCCAATACCCCGAGTGAGTCAGTCCTCAGCCTCAGTGCCACGCCGACCATCACCGAGGCCGGTGGCGTGCTGGCGTACACCGCGACCCTGACCCAGGCACCGCTGAGCGATCTGACTGTCACCTTGTCCAACGGCGCCATGATCGTGATTCCCGCAGGCTCGACCACCGGCACCGTCAACGTGCCATTGGCTGCGAACGACACGGTCTATAACGACGCGACCCAGATCGAAATAACCGTCACCGGCACCAGCGGCGGCAGCGGCATCACAGTGACGCCGCCGACTACCCCGGCTGTGACCCAGATCACCGATACCATCGACACCACAACGGTCACCCTGACGGCCGGCAATACCGTCACCGAAGGTGGCCAGATCACCTACACCGCCACCCTGACCAACCCGGCCGGCACGCCGATGACTGTGACCCTGAGCAACGGCTCGGTCATTACCATCGAAGCCGGCCAGACCACCGGCAGCGTCAATGTGCCGACTGCGGCCAATGATGTTTATGCCAACGGCAGCACCGTCAGCACCACCATCACCGGCACCACGGGCGGCAACTTCGAAAACCTGGTGCCCAACACCGCGCCGGCCGTGACCACCATCACCGATTCCGTGGACACCACCGGGCTGAGCCTGACGGCCACCGGCACCGTCGTCGAAGGCGGGCAGATCACCTACACCGCCACCCTGAGCAATCCAGCCGGCACGCCGATGACCGTGACCCTGAGCAATGGCTCGGTCATTTCCATCGAAGCGGGCCAGACCTCCGGCAGCGTCGTGGTCGAGACCCCGGCCAATGATGTTTATGCCAACGGCAGCACCGTCAGCGCCACCATCACCGGTACCACCGGCGGCAACTTCGAAAACCTGGTGCCCAACACCACGCCAGCCGTGACCACCATCACCGATTCCGTGGACACCACCGGGCTGAGCCTGACGGCCACCGGCAACATCACCGAAGGCGGCCAGATCATCTACACCGCCACCCTGAGCAATCCAGCCGGCACGCCGATGACCGTGACCCTGAGCAACGGCTCGGTCATTACCATCGAAGCCGGCCAGACCACCGGCAGCGTCAATGTGCCGACTGCGGCCAATGATGTTTATGCCAACGGCAGCACCGTCAGCACCACCATCACCGGTACCACGGGCGGCAACTTCGAAAACCTGGTGCCAGACACCACGCCAGCCGTGACCACCATCACCGATTCCGTGGACACCACCGGGCTGAGCCTGACGGCCACCGGCAACATCACCGAAGGCGGGCAGATCACCTACACCGCCACCCTGAGCAATCCAGCCGGCACGTCGATGACTGTGACCCTGAGCAACGGCTCGGTCATCACCATCGAAGCCGGCCAGACCAGCGGCAGCGTCAACGTGCCGACTGCGGCCAATGATGTTTATGCCAACGGCAGCACTGTCAGCACCACCATCACCGGTACCACCGGCGGCAACTTCGAGAACCTGGTGCCGAGTAAAGAGCCAGCAGTAACGTCCATCACTGACTCGATCGACACCACCACCGTGACGCTGAGCGCCACACCGAGCGTGGACGAGAACGGCACCATCACCTACACCGCCACGCTGACCGACAAGAACGGCGCCCCGGTGACCGCACAGAACGGTCCAGTGACCGTGACGCTGGACAGCGGCAAGGTCATTACCATCGCCGAAGGCCAGAGCACCGGCTCCTTGCCGGTCACGGTCGGCAATGACGTCTATGAAGGGCCGACCACGGTCACCGAGTCCATCAAGGAAGCGGTGGGTGGCAACCTCGAGACGATCAACCCGATCAAGACCCCGGTCAGCACCACGGTCAATGACGTCAGCGACAGCACCACGGTGACCCTGAGCGCCACGCCAAGCGTGGACGAGAACGGCACCATCACCTACACCGCGACCTTGACCGACAAGAACGGTGCCCCGGTTACCGCACAGAACGGTCCGGTGACCGTCACGCTGGACAGTGGCAAGGTCATCACCATTGCCGAAGGCCAGAGCGCCGGCAGCTTGCCAGTGAGCGTGGGCAACGACGTCTACCAAGGGCCGAGCAGCATCAGCGAATCGATTAAATCGGCCGACGGCGGCAACCTCGAAGCCATCGATCCGATCAAGACCCCAGTGACCACCACGGTCAACGACGTCGACGACACCACCACGGTGACCCTGAGCGCCACCCCGAGCGTGGACGAAAACGGCACCATCACTTACACCGCAACCTTGACCGACAAGAACGGTGCCCCGGTCACCGCGCAGAACGGGCCGGTGACCGTGACCCTCGACAGCGGCAGGGTCATCACCATCGCCGAAGGCCAGAGCGCCGGCAGCTTGCCGGTCACGGTCGGCAACGACGTCTACACCGGCCCGAGCACCGTGACCGAATCCATCAAGGACGCGGTGGGTGGCAATCTGGAGCTGGTGTTGCCAAACACCACGCCAGTGACCACCACGGTCAATGACGTCAACGACAGCACCACGGTGACCCTGACCGCCACCCCGAGCGTGGATGAAAACGGCACCATCACCTACACCGCCACCCTGACCGATGCCCAGGGCCAACCGGTGACTGCACAGAACGGTCCAGTGACCGTGACGCTGGACAGCGGCAAGGTCATTACCATTGCCGAAGGCCAGAGCGCCGGCAGCTTGCCGGTGAGCGTGGGCAACGACGTCTACACCGGCCCGAGCACCGTGACCGAATCCATCAAGAACTCGGCGGGTGGCAATCTGGAGCTGGTGTTGCCAAACACCACACCAGTGACCACCACGGTCAATGACGTCAACGACACCACCACCGTGACCCTGAGCGCCACCCCGAGCGTGGACGAAAACGGCACCATCACTTACACCGCCACCCTGACCGATGCCCAAGGCCAACCGGTCACCGCACAGAACGGTCCGGTGACCGTGACCCTCGACAGCGGCAAGGTGATCACCATCGCCGAAGGCCAGAGTTCCGGCAGCCTGCCGGTCACGGTCGGCAACGACGTCTACACCGGCCCGACCACCGTCAGCGAATCCATCAAGGAGGCAGTCGGCGGCAACCTCGAAGAGATTGACCCGATCAAGATCCCGGTCAGCACCACGGTCAATGACGTCAACGACACCACCACCGTGACCCTGAGCGCCACCCCGAGCGTGGACGAGAACGGCACCATCACCTACACCGCCACGCTGACCGATGCCCAGGGCCAACCGGTCACCGCGCAAAACGGTCCGGTGACCGTGACCCTCGACAGCGGCAAGGTCATCACCATCGCCGAAGGCCAGAGTTCCGGCAGCTTGCCGGTCACGGTCGGCAACGACGTGTACCAGGGGCCGACCACCGTGACCGAGTCGATTAAATCGGCCGACGGCGGCAACCTCGAGGCCATCAACCCGATCAAGACCCCGGTCAGCACCACGGTCAATGACGTCAACGACACCACCGTGACCTTGAGCGCCACCCCGAGCGTGGACGAAAACGGCACCATCACTTACACCGCGACCTTGACCGACAGGAACGGTGCCCCGGTTACCGCACAGAACGGTCCGGTGACCGTCACGCTGGACAGTGGCAAGGTCATCACCATCGCCGAAGGGCAGAGCGCCGGCAGCTTGCCGGTCACCGTCGGCAACGACGTCTACACCGGCCCGACCACCATCACCGAGTCGATTAAATCGGCCGACGGCGGCAACCTCGAAGCCATCGATCCAGTGAAAACGCCGGTCAGCACCACGGTCAACGACGTCAACGACACCACCACCGTGACCCTGAGCGCCACCCCGAGCGTGGATGAAAACGGCACCATCACCTACACCGCCACCCTGACCGATGCCCAGGGCCAACCGGTGACTGCACAGAACGGTCCAGTGACCGTGACGCTGGACAGCGGCAAGGTCATCACCATTGCCGAAGGCCAGAGCGCCGGCAGCCTGCCGGTCACGGTCGGCAACGACGTGTACCAGGGGCCGACCACCATCACCGAGTCGATTAAATCGGCCGACGGCGGCAACCTCGAAGCCATCGATCCAGTGAAAACGCCGGTCAGCACCACGGTCAACGACGTCGACGACAGCACCACGGTGACCCTGAGCGCCACCCCGAGCGTGGACGAGAACGGCACCATCACCTACACCGCCACCCTGACCGATGCCCAGGGCCAACCGGTCACCGCACAGAACGGTCCGGTGACCGTGACCCTCGACAGCGGCAAGGTCATCACCATCGCCGAAGGGCAGAGTTCCGGCAGCTTGCCGGTCACGGTCGGCAACGACGTGTACCAGGGGCCGACCACCGTGACCGAGTCGATTAAATCGGCCGACGGCGGCAACCTCGAGGCCATCAACCCGATCAAGACCCCGGTCAGCAC
>NZ_QAOV01000022.1 GCF_003050925.1 Pseudomonas sp. GV085
CTTGGAACACAAGGCGCGCAAGCTGGGCATGCAGTTGGTGATGGCTGGATAATTTTTAGAGCAAAAACAATGGGTTATTTTTTGTTTGATAAGAGCTGCCGAAGGCTGCGATCTTTTGTTTTAACGATCACATCCCCTTGCGCCGCTCTGCCCTGGCCATGCGCTGCACTTCCTGACGCACTTCTTCCAGCACCTCCTGCACATACAAAATGTGTCGACTGGAAACTTCCCGTGCCTGCTCCGCCCGCCCTTCGATAATCGCCTGATACAACTCCCGGTGCTGCGCAATCAACATGTCGCGGGTTTCAGTACGCTGCTTGTACATGCCACCGATGTTGGTCACCACGTTGCGCTTGAGCAGGTCGAACAGCCCGCGAATGGTGTGCAGCAACACGGCATTGTGGCTGGCCTCGGCGATCGCCAGGTGAAACTTTGCGTCCGCAGCCCCCTCTTCGGCACGACTCACCTCTTCATGACGGGAATAGCAGTCCTGCAATTCGTTGAACGCAGCGGTCAGCCGCTCGCGATCCACATCAGTGGCACGCAGCGCCGCGTAGTAGGCGCAAGACGCTTCCAGCGTATGGCGAAACTCCAGCAGATCGCGCTGCGCCTCGGGATTGCTTTCCAGCAGATGCAACAAGGGATCACTGAAGGTGCTACCCAGCGACTCCACCACATAGTTGCCGCCGCCCTGACGACTGACCAGCAGGCCCTTGGCGGTCAGCTTCTGAATGGCTTCGCGCAACGAAGGGCGTGACACGCCAAATTGCTCAGCCAGCGCGCGCTCGGCCGGCAAGCGCTCACCCGCTTTCAGCGTGCCCTCGAGGATCATGCCCTCAAGCTGCTCGACAATATCGTCAGACAAACGGCGCTGACGAATCTGATCAAACCCCATAACTCGATTACTCCACGATCCGACGGCTCGCCGGGGCTCTATTCTGGCCTATCGGCGCCACGCCAGCACCTGCCAAAGCGCATTTGGTCATACCAGACAGACGACTTGCGCACTTCGCATTCGACAAAAGTTTTAGGGCGGCAAATTGACACACCGCCTACAAGGCTTTTACCCTAGCCAACAGCGATTGTAAATTGGTCTTACCAATTATCCAAGAACGCTGAACAGTGCCTGACCAACAACAATTAGGGGCCACCCCATATGCAAACCTGGCAACAGCTCTATACCCCGCTCGGCAGCCTCGGCCTGTCCGCACTCGCAGCCGTTATCCCCATCGTGTTTTTCTTCCTGGCTTTGGCCGTGTTCCGCCTCAAAGGCCATGTGGCCGGCAGCATCACCCTGGCTTTGTCGATCCTGGTGGCGATCTTCGCTTTCCAGATGCCGGTCGATATGGCGCTCGCCGCCGCCGGGTATGGCTTCGCTTATGGCCTGTGGCCGATTGCCTGGATCATTGTGGCAGCGGTGTTCCTCTACAAACTGACGGTCAAGAGTGGGCAGTTTGAAGTCATCCGCAGCTCGGTCCTGTCGATCACCGATGACCAGCGCCTGCAGGTCCTGCTGATCGGCTTCTGCTTCGGTGCCTTCCTCGAAGGGGCGGCCGGTTTCGGCGCTCCGGTGGCGATTACCGCAGCCCTGCTGGTAGGACTGGGCTTCAACCCGCTGTACGCCGCCGGCTTGTGCCTGATCGCCAACACCGCGCCGGTAGCCTTTGGCGCGCTGGGCATTCCGATCATCGTTGCCGGGCAAGTGACCGGCATCGACGCCTTCAAGATCGGCGCCATGACCGGTCGCCAATTGCCGCTGCTGTCGATGTTCGTGCCGTTCTGGCTGGTGTTCATGATGGATGGCCTGCGCGGCGTGCGGGAAACCTGGCCCGCCGCCCTGGTGGCCGGCTTGAGCTTTGCCGTAACCCAGTACTTCACCTCGAACTTCATCGGCCCGGAGCTGCCGGACATCACCTCGGCCCTGGCCAGCCTGATTTCCCTGACTCTGTTCCTGAAAGTCTGGCAACCAAAACGCGCCGCCGGCCAACACATCGTCGGCGCTGTCTCGGCCTCCGTGGTAAGCGCCAGCGTCGGAGGTTTCGGCCAGAAGCGCACCACCGTGGCTTCGCCTTACAGCCTTGGGGAAATCTTCAAGGCCTGGTCGCCGTTCCTGATCCTGACCGTACTGGTCACGATCTGGACCTTGAAACCGTTCAAGGCGATGTTCGCCGCCGGCGGTTCGATGTACAGCTTCGTATTCAACTTCGCCATCCCGCACCTGGACCAGATGGTGATCAAGGTCGCACCGATCGTGGCCGCGCCGACCGCCCTTCCGGCAGTGTTCAAACTGGACCCGATTTCCGCCACCGGCACGGCGATTTTCTTCTCGGCGCTGATCTCGATGCTGGTCCTGAAGGTCAACTTCAAAACTGGTCTGACCACTTTGAAAGAGACCTTCTACGAACTGCGCTGGCCGATCCTGTCCATCGGCATGGTGCTGGCGTTTGCCTTCGTGACCAACTACTCGGGCATGTCCTCGACCATGGCCCTGGTACTGGCGGCGACGGGTGCGGCCTTCCCGTTCTTCTCGCCGTTCCTTGGCTGGCTGGGCGTGTTCCTCACCGGTTCCGATACCTCGTCCAACGCCCTGTTCAGCTCGCTGCAAGCGACCACCGCACACCAGATCGGTGTCAACGACACCCTGCTGGTGGCCGCGAACACCAGCGGCGGCGTGACCGGTAAAATGATCTCGCCACAATCGATCGCCGTGGCCTGTGCCGCGACCGGCCTGGTGGGCAAGGAATCGGATCTGTTCCGCTTCACCCTCAAGCACAGCCTATTCTTTGCAACGATTGTCGGCTTGATCACGTTGGCCCAGGCCTACTGGTTCACCGGCATGCTGGTGCACTAAGGACTACAGGCAACACGATAAAAACCGACGCCGGGCCACGCCCCCGGCGTCCGCTATTCACACCCCGGTCTGTAAGGCTGCTGAAAGCTTCCAACACTATATTCAGCAGCCTCGACAGACGAATAACCGGGATCACCCGGAGACCGCCTGATGAGCGAGCTTTTTTACAACGCCGTGCCGAACGCGACCCGTGTCGCCCCGCCACTGCCCGAGCCTCGGCAATACCCCTGCGAGAAACCGTCACGGGTCTACCTGTTCGGGACCTGCGTGGTCGATTTGTTCTACCCGCAAGCCGGGATGGACGCGATCCACCTGCTGGAGCGCGAAGGCATTCGTGTCGAATACCCGCAAGGGCAAAGTTGCTGCGGCCAACCGGCCTACACCTCGGGTTACACCGAACAGGCACGGACCGTGGCGCGCTCGCAACTGACGCTGTTTGCCGGCGACTATCCGGTGGTGGTGCCGTCAGGCTCTTGCGCGGGCATGCTGCGCGAACATTACGCCGACTTGTTCAAGGACGAGCCGGAGACGTTGAAACAGGTTCAGGCCCTGGCGGCCAGAACCTACGAGCTGGCCGAGTTCCTGTTGTTTGTCTGCAAGGTGCAGCTCAAAGACAGCGGCGAGCCGGTAAAAGTGGCGCTGCACACCTCGTGCTCGGCACGCCGCGAGATGAACACCCACCTGCACGGCCGCGAATTATTGGCGCAGTTGAGCAACGTGGAACGGGTCGACCACGACCACGAAAGCGAATGCTGTGGCTTCGGCGGGACATTCAGCGTCCGTATGCCAGACATTTCCGGCGCGATGGTGGCTGACAAGACCCGGGCGTTGAAGGAATCCGGCGCGCACAAGATATTGAGTGCCGACTGCGGCTGTTTGATGAACATCAACGGCTCGCTGGAAAAACAGCAGGAAGCGTTGCGCGGTCAGCATCTGGCCAGCTTCCTCTGGCAGCGTACCGGAGGTGCCCAATGAGCACTTCCGCGATTATTCCTACGGTTGCCGTAGAAGAAGATTTTCGCACCCGCGCCCACAAGGCGTTGGGTGACGCGCAATTGCGAAACAACTTTCGCAAGGCGATGGATTCACTAATGAGCAAACGGGCAGCGGCGTTCAGCGATGCCCATGAAAGAGAACACTTGCGCTCACTGGGCAATGCAATCCGTGCCCGCGCGCTCTCCAAGTTGCCCGAGCTGCTCGAGCAACTGGAACAGAACCTGACCCGCAACGGTGTGACAGTGCACTGGGCGGAAACGGTGGACGAGGCCAATGGCATCGTCCTCTCGATCATCCGCGCTCACGAGGGGCGGCAAGTGATCAAGGGCAAATCGATGGTCAGCGAAGAGATGGAGATGAACCATTTCCTCGCTGACCGGGGCATTGAATGCCTGGAATCGGACATGGGCGAGTACATCGTCCAGCTCGACCACGAGAAGCCTTCACACATAATCATGCCGGCAATCCACAAGAATGCCGGTCAGGTCGCGTCCTTGTTCCACGACAAACTTGGCGTGGAATACACCAAGGACGTTGACCAACTCATTCAGATCGGTCGCAGAGTCCTGCGGCAGAAATTCTTCGAAGCGGACATCGGCGTCTCCGGTGTCAACTTCGCCGTGGCCGAAACCGGCACCCTGCTGCTGGTGGAAAACGAAGGCAACGGCCGCATGACCACCACGGTGCCGCCCGTGCATATCGCCGTCACCGGCATCGAAAAAGTCGTGGAAAACCTGCGCGATGTGGTGCCACTGCTGTCGCTGCTGACCCGCTCGGCCCTGGGCATTCCGATCACCACTTACGTCAACATGATCTCCGGCCCGCGCAAGGAACATGAACTCGACGGCCCGCAGGAAGTGCACCTTGTACTGCTCGACAATGGCCGCAGCCAGGCCTTTGCCGACAGCGAATTGCGCCAGACCCTGAACTGCATTCGCTGTGGCGCCTGTATGAATCATTGCCCGGTCTACACCCGAATCGGCGGCCATGCCTATGGGGAGGTTTACCCCGGCCCTATCGGAAAAATCGTCACCCCGCACATGGTCGGCCTGGCGAAAGTGCCGGATCACCCGAGCGCCTCGTCGCTGTGCGGCGCCTGCGGTGAAGTTTGCCCGGTGAAAATCCCGATCCCTGCTCTGTTGCGGCGCCTGCGGGAAGAAAACGTCAAGGCCCCGGACAGCCCCCATCAAGTGATGCGCGGTCAGGGCAGCAAGTATTCGCGCAAGGAGCGGTTCATCTGGAATGCCTGGGCGAAGCTCAACAGCTCGCCGACGCTGTATCGCCTGTTCGGATTCTTCGCCACCCGTTTGCGCGCCCTCACACCGAGCAATGTCGGCCCGTGGACGCAAAACCACAGCGCCCCCAAACCCGCCGCCCGCTCACTGCATGACATGGCCCGCGAGCATTTGGCCAAACAGGGAGACCGTTGATGAGCGCCAAGCAAAATATCCTCGCCAAACTGCGTAAAAGTCTGACAGGTACCACGCCAGTGGCCGACAACTTCGATGTCGATTTGGTGACCCAACCTTACACCTACGCGCCTGAGCAGCGCATTGCGCAACTGCGCCAATTGATGGAAGCGGTGCACACGGAAATCCATCTGACGTCCGGCCAGGAATGGCCAGCTCTACTCGCACAATTGCTGCAGGACCGCCAATTGCCGAGTCTGCTGATCGCACCGACAACGCCCCACGGTCAACGGATCACGCAGCACTGGGCGAACAATCCCGGCCTGCCAATGCTCAAGGCCTACGACCGCCCGGTTGAAGAATGGAAGGCCGAGCTGTTCAACGACACCCCGGCCAGCCTGACTGGCACCCTCGGTGCCATCGCGGCAACCGGCAGCCTGATTCTCTGGCCGACCCGGGAGGAACCACGCCTGATGAGCCTCGCGCCACCGGTGCATTTCGCCCTGCTCAAGGCCAGCGAAATCCGCGATAACTTCTATCAGGTGCAACAGGAGTTCGAATGGGCCCAGGGCATGCCGACCAATGCGTTGCTGGTGTCCGGCCCGTCGAAGACTGCCGACATCGAGCAAGTGCTGGCGTACGGCGCCCACGGTCCGAAAGACCTGGTGGTGCTGATCCTGGAGGACCAATGAGTCTACCGGCCGCTTTCCTGCACGATGCACAGCAACTGATTCCACAAGAGCGACGGTTCGACGACCCGCTGTCGACCCTGGCCTTCGGCACCGACGCCAGTTTCTATCGGTTGATTCCGCAACTGGTGATCCGTGTCGAGTCCGAAGACGAAGTGGTGGCGCTACTGAAACTGGCGCAGCGCGATCAAGTCCCGGTGACTTTCCGTGCTGCCGGCACCAGCCTCTCTGGTCAGGCCATCAGCGACTCGGTTTTGATCGTGCTTGGGGATAACTGGAACGCTCGCGAGATCCGCGGGCAAGGCACACAGATTCGCCTGCAACCGGGCGTGATCGGCGCCCAGGCCAACGCTTGGCTGGCGCCTTTCGGACGCAAGATCGGCCCGGACCCGGCCTCGATCAACGCCTGCAAGATCGGCGGCATCGTCGCCAACAACGCCAGCGGCATGTGCTGCGGCACCGCGCAAAACACCTATCACACCCTGGCTGGCATTCGTCTGGTGCTGGCCGACGGCAGTCGTCTCGACACCGAGGATGCCGCCAGCGTCGCGGCATTTCGCCAAAGCCATGCCGCATTGCTGGAACGCTTGGCGACCCTGGGCCGCGAGACCCGGGCAAACGCCGAGCTGGCTGCGAGAATCCGCCACAAGTACCGTCTGAAAAACACCACCGGCCTGTCGCTCAATGCCCTGGTGGATTTCGACGAGCCTGTGGATATCTTGAGCCACTTGCTGGTGGGCTCCGAGGGCACGCTCGGGTTCATCAGTGCCGTGACCTACGACACGGTGATCGACCATCCGAACAAGGCCTCGGCCCTGATTGTGTTCCCGGATGTCGAGACCTGTTGCAACGCGGTCACCGTACTGAAAAGCCAACCGGTGTCGGCCGTGGAACTGCTTGACCGGCGCAGCCTGCGTTCAGTGCAGGGCAAACCCGGCATGCCCTCTTTCGTACAGCATCTGTCGAACAATGCCTGCGCCTTGCTGATCGAATCCCGCGCCGCATCGTTCACCTTGCTGCACGAACAACTGGCGCAGATCATGGCGTCGCTGAAGGCGTTCCCGGTGGAAAAGCAGGTCGACTTCACCGAAGACCCGCAGGAAAACGCCCGTCTCTGGGCCATCCGCAAAGACACCTTCCCGGCCGTCGGCGCGGTACGCAAGACCGGCACCACGGTGATCATCGAAGACGTCACCTTCCCGGTCGAACAACTGGCCATCGGCGTCAACCGCCTGATCGAACTGTTCGACAAACATCACTATGACGAAGCGATCCTTTTCGGACACGCGCTGGAAGGCAATCTGCATTTTGTCTTCACCCAAGGCTTCAACACCCCGGAAGAAATCGCACGCTATCAAGCGTTCATGGACGACGTGGCGCAACTGGTGGCAGTGGAGTTCGGCGGTTCGCTGAAAGCCGAACACGGCACCGGGCGCAATATGGCGCCGTTCGTCGAACTGGAATGGGGCAGCGATGCCTACCAATTGATGTGGCAGCTCAAGCGTCTGCTGGATCCCAACGGCATTCTCAACCCGGACGTGGTGCTCAGCGAAGACCCACAGATCCACCTCAAGCACCTCAAGCCATTGCCGGCCGCCGACGAGATTGTGGACAAGTGCATCGAATGCGGCTTCTGCGAACCGGTCTGCCCGTCGAAAGGCCTGACCCTGAGCCCACGCCAACGCATCGTGATCTGGCGCGACATTCAGGCGAGAAAACGCGCCGGCATCGACACCACCGAACTTGAAGCCGCGTACGAATACCAGGGCATCGATACCTGTGCCGCCACCGGCCTGTGCGCGCAACGTTGCCCGGTCGGCATCAATACCGGCGAGCTGGTGAAAAAGCTGCGCGGCCGAAAGGCAACGCATACGAAAACAGCCAACTGGCTTGAAGGAAATTTCGACATGGCACTGCAAGGGGCGCGTTTTACCCTGCATGTGGCCAATGGCGCGCGGATGTTGCTGGGGGCGCCAAGATTGGCGAAGTTGTCGGCGACGCTGACGCGCCTGTCCAAGGGTCAGGTCCCGCAATGGACCAACGCGATGCCGCAACCGGAAAAAGCCATTCGCTTCAGCCCGACAGTGACGGACGCGCGCCCGCGTGTGGTCTATCTGGCGGCCTGTGTATCCCGTGCCATGGGGCCTGCTGCGAGCGACACGGAACAAATGTCGCTGCACGAAAAGACCCGAGGCCTGCTGGAAAAGGCCGGCTACCAGGTGGTATTCCCGGACAACCTGGACAGCTTGTGCTGCGGTCAGCCATTCGCCTCCAAAGGTTACGCCGAGCAAGCCGAGCACAAACGACAGGAACTGATCGGCGCCCTGCTCCACGCCAGCCGTGGCGGGCTCGACCCGATCTACTGCGACACCAGCCCCTGCACCTTGCGCCTGGTTCAAGACCTCGGTGAAGTCCGTCTGGACCTGTACGACCCGGTACGTTTCATCCGCACGCACCTGATGGATCGCCTGGATTTCACGCCTCAGGAAGCGCCGATCGCCGTGCACGTAACCTGCAGCACACAACACCTCGGGGAAAGTCAGGCGCTGATCGATCTGGCGCGCAAATGCAGCAAAAACGTGGTCATTCCCGAAGGCATTCACTGCTGCGGCTTCGCCGGCGACAAGGGATTCACCACGCCGGAGCTGAACGCCCATTCGCTGCGCACGCTCAAGGACGCGGTGCAGCAGTGCAGCGAAGGGATTTCTACCAGCCGCACCTGTGAGATCGGTCTGACGCAACATGGCGGCATTGACTACCACGGACTAGTCTATCTCGTGGACCGCGTGACCCAGGCCAGGGTGCCCTGATAGCAGGATCTACAGGAAGGTGCATAGAGTTGCATTCCTTAACGCTACTTGCCGGAGTCGACAGCTCTACAGTGGAAAAACATAACCCTGACGTGCCGCCGCAGTCCACTGATCAAGTCCCGCAAATGTGGGACCTTCCCAAAACTCGGTTGTCCGATTTGATGGCCAGCAAAGCCTGGCCTTTCAGTCCAAGGAGATACACATGAATCGTTCTGTGCTGTTAGGTTTTTTCGTTGTTGCTTCCATGATGGCTTCCACTTCGTTTGCGGCCGAAAAAGACCAATGCGCGCTCAACCTGCAAACCATCGAAAACGCAAAGGCACAGATTCCCGGGGAAATGCTTGACCAGGTGGATGCCTCCGTCAAGAAAGCCAAAGCCGAGCAGGCAAAAGGCACCAAGGCAGGTATTGATGATTGCATCGCCGAGACCAACCAAACCATCATGGACGTCACGAACGCGCACAAAGGCGCGAAGTAACTCTGCCCAAGGCCAACCTTCGGGTTGGCCTTGTCGGCGTACATCAACAACGGAGTACTGGCAGCCGGGAGTTCAATGCCCGGCTGCGTCCGACACGAAGCAAACCAAAACCCGCCAGTTGCGGGTTTTGTTGCATCTGGGGTCTGGAAATGTGTAACCGCCCGCATCGCTGGAAAAAGCTCGACACGTTTTCTGAAAAAACCGAATTCTTGCGTTGAATCGTAGTCTTTGAGGTAAGCCCCATCAGATCGTGGCTGATTTTTCCGGCTCGGCTTGGCCGTCCACTCATACGGCAGCACCAAGACCATCAGTTCAAGGAGATATCCATGAAACGCACCACACTCGCTGGTCTGTTCATTTCTGCTGCAATGCTCGCCTCTCCTGTATTTGCTGCAGACAACAACCTTTGTACGAGCAAGCTGCAAGAGCTCAAAGGCAAAGTGAATGCGCTGCCGGCGACCTCCACCAACACCTCAATGGAAATCAAAAGACTGATGTCCAGCGCCGAAGCCTCACAAGCCTCCGGAGACGACAAAAAATGCGTCACCGAGGCCACCCAGGCGATGGCACTCGCTGACAAACAGAGCAACGAGCCAAACCCATGATCTGTGGTGGTCAACCTTCGGGTTGGCCTTCCGGGGCGTGATGACGTACACTGTACATGCCTGCTGCTCACTTGATTCAACGAGCATCAGGCTCGGGGCCGTTTAGGATTCGACGCCGGTTGCGAAACTTTAGGTGCATGCCGAGTTGGTAACAGAACTCGTAAATCCACTGTTGCAACTTCCTATAGTTGCCAATGACGAAACCTACGGGGAATACGCTCTCGCTGCGTAAGCAGCCTTAGCCCTTCCCTCCTGGTACCTTCGGGTCCAGCAATCATCAGGGGATGTCTGTAAACCCAAAGTGATTGTCATATAGAACAGAATCGCCGTGCAGTACGTTGTGGACGAAGCGGCTAAAACTTACACAACTCGCCCAAAGCACCCTGCCCGTCGGGTCGCTGAGGGTTAACTTAATAGACACGGCTACGCATGTAGTACCGACAGCGGAGTACTGGCGGACGGGGGTTCAAATCCCCCCGGCTCCACCACTTCATCATCTAAAGACGTCCACGGACGTCTTTTTTTGTGCCTGAAATCCAGTGAAATCAAGGGTTTGAGCGCTACTTGGCTCCGCAGAGGGTTTTTGAGTTCCAGCCGTCTGGGTATTCCAAATGGTATTCCAAGCCATCCGGTGCTATTTTTTGGAATACCAAAACGGTGTCAGAGGTAGCTCTCATGCCTGCTCCAGCCCTTCGCCTTTCCGACCGCCAGCTCAAGGCAGTCAAGGCAAAAGACAAGGATTACGTCCTCAGCGATGGTGACGGCCTCCAGCTCCGAGTCAGGAGCAACGGCTCGATGCTGTGGAACTTCAACTACCGCGAGCCGGTAACCAAAAATCGCATCAATATGGGGCTGGGCACGTACCCAGAGCTCTCACTAGCGAACGCCAGGAAAAAAGTGGTGGAAGCGCGCGAGCTGCTTGCACAAGGCATTGATCCCAAGGTGCAACGCAATGCACAGGACGAAGCCAAACGAGCAGAGACGGAACATACGTTCGAGAACGTGGCCACCGCCTGGTTCGAGCTGAAGAAGGACTCCGTCACGCCGGCGTACGCCGAAGACATTTGGCGCTCGCTCACGCTGCATGTATTTCCAGACCTGAAAACAACGCCGCTCTCAAAAATCAGCGCACCGATGGTCATCGAACTGCTTCGCCCAATCGAGGCCAAAGGCAGCCTCGAGACAGTGAAGCGATTGAGCCAACGGCTCAACGAGATCATGACCTACGGGGTCAATTCAGGACTGATCTTTGCGAACCCTCTCAGCGGCATTCGCGCAGTGTTCAAGAAACCCAAGAAACAGAACATGGCCGCGCTACGACCCGATGAGCTTTCCGAGCTCATGATCGAAATCGCGAACGCCAGCATCAAGCGGATCACCCGCTGCCTGATCGAATGGCAACTGCACACTATGACCCGTCCTGCCGAAGCGGCTACCGCCCGATGGGTAGACATCGACTTTGACAAACGCATCTGGACCATCCCGCCGGAGCGCATGAAGAAGCGTCGTCCGCACACCATCCCGCTGACCGAACAGGCACTCGCGTTACTGGAGGCGCTCAAGCCCCACAGCGGCCACAGGGAATACGTGTTCCCGGCAGATAGAAATCCGCGCACCCACACCAACAGCCAGACCGCCAACATGGCGTTGAAACGCATGGGCTTCCAGGACCGCTTGGTCAGCCACGGCATGCGCTCCATGGCCAGCACCATCCTGAACGAGCATGGGTGGGATCCGGAGCTGATCGAAGTCGCGCTGGCGCATGTTGACAAGGACGAAGTCCGGAGTGCCTACAACCGAGCGGACTACATTGAACGCCGGAGACCGATGATGGCTTGGTGGAGCGAGCACATCCAGAAAGCGGCCACTGGCAACCTGTCGGCATCTGCGATCAATCAAACCAGAGACCACAACGTCGTGCCGATACGGTGAGCGCTCACGGAGGCCGCCATTAACCGAAAATGCCTCCCCAGATGGAGTGATGGTTGATTTGGCGACAGCGGCGACAGCGGCGACAACCAGCGTAATACCTGGCCTGCAGCATGGCGACAGAGGTGGCGACTGTCGCCGTTGCAAGCCTCCCTCTTGGGGCTTTCTCGGCCAAGCCCACGCGAGCGGGAAGGCTCCGCATTCCCACTCGCATGGGCTCTGCGTAATTACATCTCACTTGACCATCTAATTGCATTGCCACTGACCAGTCATCTGCATTCGCGCTGACCAGCCGTTTGCAGTTGATGGGTGTCAGCGGGTGCCACTCAGCGCGAGTGCGTCAGCCAAGCACTGAAGGACTGCAACCGACCGATTCTGTTGAAAAAGTCGCTCTGCCCAAACTGCCTGATCATTGACTGGTTAAAACGCCTTTTTTGCACGCTGCTACGTGAAATCCGAGTCCGGATGCCTCTGCCAAATGTAAAAATTTCAATCTCGGACGCGTACTTTTCTGATGCGCAAACCATGGCCGACTTTTTCAACAGAATCGGCCAAAAGCAGATGGTGGGTGCCCGAGCAGCATTTTGCTAGCTTCGGCAGGCAGCATAAGATCAAAGCGGCTGTTTGAAAGAATAAGCTTGCACCATTTTTCACCCCAGACAATTGGGTTTGTGACCACCGTTACTATTGTTGCTCTGCCCGGCCGGCGCCCCCCCACTCCCCACTGCTGAACACCTCACGGAAAGGAACTTGTTGTCATACCACATAATCGTCACCTCCCGTCTTCTTCGCAAACACCGCATCCTAGGGCGGTAGCACACGTTCGCGACGGATTGTTATCCACCAAGTACATGCACCATCTGGTACCTGTTTATGGTATATCTCGCTAATCTAAACAGGTGCAACTATGACGAAACCAACTCCGCTCCGAAAGAAAGACATCCTAGACAAGCTGGCCTACTCGATGCAAAGGTACCAGGAGTTGATGAATGTGCTCTTTGAGGCCAAGAGGGAGTCCAAGGATCCTGCATTTTTGGTGCACGCCTGCGCCGATATCGTTTCGAATGTGCGGGAATGCTTTGATTACCTGGCTCAGGATATCGTTGAGTGCCACATTATTCCGTTCACATCGAATAATAAACTCAAGCAAGCTCACGCAGTTGGTAAATTGAAGGCCTACTTTCCCTATTACGAGGCTCAATTGAAGAGGTCCGACTCTCCCTTTTTTGACCTAAACACGACTAATGCACCGCTTTACCAATCCCTATTGCATTTCACACAATCCATTGCAATAAATGCAGTCATTCCGAAAACGTCATTTTCATATAGTCTGTTTCTAGATGTGAAGGATATGGTTAACAAGAAAAAACACGATAAACTCATTGCCGTGGTCTCGGAGGCTGATCGTGAGTACCTTATTGAAAATGGCTCGATGAAAATGCTGTTGCCCCTGAGCGGTCAATCCGGGTGGTCACACTTCTTTGTCGAACCCGGCACAATGGTTCAAAAGGCAGCTGAATACAGGTTTTCCTTCAATGAGCAGGAAGTCGGCAAGTTCTGCTTGTTCGCAACGAAGGCCACTGAGCTTGTCATCGGTGACCTATATCAGACCTATTTCGCCTGATCTCGGCCTACTAGCTTCACTGAGTGTTACGGAAGACGGAACGGAGTATTTATGCTGAATCAGCAGCTAGTGACCACGATTGGCTGGTTTTCACTCCAAAGCGGTCGCCTTTGACCGGCAGCTTCTGGCCCAGGCTGTGTGAAAACGTTTTAGAGCAAATTTGAAAGTCAGAATCTGAGCAAGAATCGCGTTCCTACGTAAATTTTCGGTCTGCTGACCAACCAACAATCGGCAGATTTTACGTAGCAACGCAGACGTCAAAACAGTGAATGCGTTTTCACACAGCCTGGACCGATCTCTGCCTGTCGCCACTGGCAGCTATGGGCAGTTCACTGCCAATCATGGTTCCGAAGCGTGCTGGTCAGATCGAATGCAAACGGGTGCTCAAGTGGAGTGCAGTATTCCAATTGGTATTCCAACTAAAAATAAAAACAAAAATTAATGCTATAAATCAATATCTTACTGAGCGGATTCAAATTACCCCGGCCACCACTTCATCATCTAAAGACGTCCACGGACGTCTTTTTTTGTGCCCGAAATCCAGTGAAATCAAGGGTTTGAGCGCTACTGGGCTCCATAGATCGTTTTTGAGTTCCAGTCGATTTGGTATTCCCAGTGGTATTCCCGGCCACGGGGCTTGTCGCCGGTGTCGCCGCTGTCGCCAAAAACCAAGGGAACGGCCCCCTCACCGGAGAACTGATTGAACAGCTGCGCGAGGAAGGCGCCGAACTGTTCTTCCTGGACAACAGGCTGTGTTTTCGCCCCAATACCGAAGCGCGTTATCCACCCACGACCATCGGCAACACCTTCGGCAATCCGCTGCGAGGAAGATCCTCCAACCCATCGATACCGGACGCCAAGTAACGGCTACGCCACTTGAACACTACCGGTGCCGAGATGTTCAGCCGGAAGCTGATTTCCTTGGGGGAGAGTCCGCTTTCCAGTAACAGCAGAATCGAAGCCCGGGTGACACTTCTATACGGCAGAAGTCCGGAACGGGCGATTTTCTTCAGTCACTCGCGGTCTTCGTCCAATAGTAAAAAGTTGATTGCCTTTCTGGCCATGAAGCCTCCTGGGTTAAATCATTCAAGTCTGTTTATTTGCTGGCTGAAGCCATCAGCACGCCAAAGCAAAAGAAGGTGATACCCGACAGTTTACCGACAATCCTGGCGCCCTTGTTCGTGGAGAGCCAGCCTCTTGCGCCGTTGGCCATGAGGGCATATCCGGTATGAACCAGTACGACGAGCAAGCTATAGGACGACACCAGCAAGAAGAACTGGCTGTAGTAGTTACCCTCCGGTTTGATGAACTGAGGGAATACTGCGAGAAAGAAGAAACCGGCCTTGGGGTTCAGCAACTGGATCGACAACGCCTCGACGAATCGACGCCACGGACGCGACGAAGTGACTTTGAGTTCGGGGATAAAACTCTTTGTACGCCACATCTTGATCCCCAGGTACAACAAGTACAGTGCGCCGATGTATTTGAGAATGGTGAACGCAGTTGCCGAGGCGGCCAGGATCAACCCTACGCTACTGGCGGAAATACCCGCCACGACAAAAGCGCCCAACGCGATACCGAAGATGCCGGGCAGCGAACCGGTCCAGCCGTGACGCAGCGAGTTGGAAATCGTCAGCACCACCCCAGGACCGGGGCTGAGCACAGTCAGGGTTGCCAGAATTAGAAACAGTCCGTAACTAGCCATGAATCACTCCACTAGGCAGGGCACTCAGAAGACTCTGTGTAGCCCAAACGATGTACTTGCTTAACAAACCCGTGAACAACAACCCGGCGCCGGTGACATAGAGGCAGGGCTGAATGTGCTTGTAGTAATTCCACACGCGCTCACTGCTCAGGACCTGAATGCATGTCGCGCCATCCAGTGGCATCACGGGCAGCATGTTGACCACACAGAGGAATAGATTGAGAGACGCGCAGGTCTCCAGAAACGCGACCAACCAACACCAAATACAGCAAGGTATCTGCGGGCAGACAAAGGCCTAATATTGACGCGGCTCGCATCGAGGCCCGATCAGCAGTATGGGTGTTTTTGACTGACATTGGATCAACGGCCGGCGAGACAAAGTGCGGCCTTTAGATTGGCGTGAAGCGAGAACGCTGACAAACGCTTTAATTGCACCTCGGATGTGACTAAATTAGACACATGATTTCCGACCTCCCCCCCTTGAACGCCGTCCGGGCCTTCGCCGCTGCCGCTCGTCATCAGAGCTTCAGCCGTGCGGCCGAAGAACTGCATGTCAGCCACAGCGCCGTCAGCCGTCATATAAAGCTGCTCGAAGAACACCTGGGGGTGTTGCTTTTCGAGCGTCGAACCCGGCAATCCTTGCTCACGCCGGCCGGCCAGACGTTTTATGAGCAAGTCAGCGTGGCCCTGGCGCAGATCGCCAACGCCGCCACCGCCCTGACCCGGGGCGCTTCGCTGCGCAAGGTGACCATCAACGTGCGCCCATCCTTTGCGGTGCGATGGCTGATCCCGCGACTGCCGAACTTCATGGCGCTGTATCCGGATATCCAGCCCGAAGTGGTCACCAGCACCCTGCCACCGGATCAATCGCGGGAGACATTCGACGTGGTAATCCGCCGTGGACAGTCCGGATGGTCGTCCAATGTTCAACCACAAATATTGCTGGAAGATGACTTGGTGCTGGTCGCAGCACCGTCGCTGCTGCAAAGCGTGCCATTAAACAGCGCCCACGATCTGGTCCACCACACACTGTTGTCAGGCAGAACCCGCAGCAGCGACTGGCAAAACTGGGTCGAGCACGCTGGCATCGCTCAATTGCGCAATCAGCCGATCCTGCAATTCGATCACATGCACCTGGTGTTGCAGGCCGCCGTCGATGGCCTCGGCGTGGCCCTGTGCCCGGCGTCACTGCTGGGCAAGGACTTGTCCACTAGGCGCCTGATCTGCCCGTTTCCCTCCTTGCGCCTGCCATTGACCCGCTATTACTACGGCGTCTCCCAGGAGGCGGCGGCTGAAACGCAGGTCTTTATCGACTGGATGTTTTCCCATATCCATCAGGACGCGACAGCCCGCACGTTATGAACTTCAGCCGAACCCTGATCATTGGCAACTCTGGCTCAGAATACAGCCCCCACGCCACCAGAACCACGGGAGACCGTGCTCCCCACCCGCGAAACGCTGCATAAACAAGAGCTGAAGGGTTTTCATGAACTGCGAGCAGCCTACGCCTGCGAGCGTTACGAGCAGCTCACGGGCTACGCCGCACCGATTAATGGTGGCCACTGCTATCTCATTGACCGCAACCTTGATCAACAGGCGCGGCAACAGATCAGCCTTGAGCTCGGGCATAACCGGATCGATGTAGTTTCCGCCTACATTGGAGGCAGAGCGTGAGTAAGCCCTTCGATATGGCGCTGTTCCTGAGCGGCGTCCTGACCGGCTCGAAGGTCACCCAGCAACGACACCTACGCCAAGCCCGAGCCACGCAAGCGGCCATTCAAAAACGATGGCAACGCGATAATCCCTGGACCTGGCAGCTCAAGCATGTGCGCTGGTTTTTCACTCAGCACCTAAAAGACCATTCCGCCGCCACCCGGTATTACTGTTGGCTCACGGCCCTATTGGTCTGGAAGCGATTAGGTAACAACCAAGAATTGCTGATCCGACGCTCGAATCATGAGTAGGCAGCCATCCAGGCTCACTTGTCCGCTACCCGAAAAGTACTGACATCTGGCTTTTTTATGGTTGATTGGATGCCTGACAGAAGTTGCCCGGAGATCCTCTGATCATTTCCGGATCTCAACAAATCATGTCTGCTTACAAACAGTTATTAGTGGAAGGCTGATATAGCCTATTGCCTCCTAATACGTGAGAGTTTATTTCATCATGCAAAAACTAATTATTACTGCTGCCGTAAATGGGGGGATTACGCCCCGCAGTAAGAATGGTGCGGTGCCATATTCGCCCGAGGAAATTGCCGAGTCCGTTGTCCAGTGCTGGGATGCCGGAGCCAGTATTGCTCATATACATGCCCGTAATGCGCAGGGAAGGCCCAGTTATGAACGACATGTTTGGGGAGAGATTGTCGAACGGGTGCGTGCCCGCTGCGACATTATTCTGAATTTGAGCACCTCCGGTTTGAATCTTCCCCATGGGGCACCTGAAGAGCAAGCCTGGAATCATCTGGTATATCAGCCCGAGATTGCCTCGTTCAACTGTGGCTCGGTCAACCATGGTGATAAACCGTTCATAAACTCCCCCGCTCTGGCAAAAAAACTAGCTGCCGATCTGGTGCGCTATCAAGTTCAACCTGAAGTAGAAATTTATCATTCGGGCGTTATCAATGAAGCCTTGACCCTGTTCAAGCAGGGCTTTCTGAAGTCGCCACTTATTTTTGCCTTCGCAATGGGTATCCACGGCGGGGTGACGGCCACCTGCAAAAACTTGCTAAATCTAATTGATAACTTACCGGAAAATAGTATTTGGTCCGCACTGGGTATTGGTCAGGATCAATTGCCGGTGAATATGCATACTATTTTGCTCGGTGGGCATGTGCGTACCGGCTTGGAAGACAATGTTTATTACCGCAAGGGAGAATTGGCCACTGGCAGCGCGCAACTGGTAGCGCGCATCGTGCGGCTATCGCGGGAATTGGGACGGGAAATCGCGACCCCTGCCGAGGCACGTGAGTTAATGGGCTTACCTACCGGCTTCAGCTCGCGATGAGTCCGCTCCAATTGCTTGTACACCGCCCACGTCGTCTGCGGCGTACTCCGGCATTACGGCAACTTGTACGAGAACATAAAGTCGATTTGCGAGACCTGATCCAGCCCCTGTTCATTGATGAGGGGATCAGCGAAGCCCGGCCTATCGAAACCATGCCAGGCATCTTGCGTCTGCCGGAATCCGCTGTGCGTAGCGAAGTGGAAGATCTTTATCGTTTGGGCATTCGTTATGTAATGCTTTTTGGTATTTCCCATCATAAAGACGAAGAAGGAAGTGATACCTGGAGCGATGAGGGGTTGCTGACACGCACTATTCGCAGAATCAGACAGTCTTGCCCCGAGATGGTCATCATTCCTGATGTCTGCTTTTGTGAATACACCACTCACGGACATTGTGGTGTCGTGCGAGATGGACATGTAGATAACGATAAAACCGTCGAGAACCTGGTTAAACAGTCTTTGGCTGCCGCGCGTGCCGGTGCTGACATGCTTGCTCCGTCCTCAATGATGGACGGTCAGGTGGGTGCGATACGAATGGCGCTGGATAAAGCAGGCTTCAGTCATGTTTGCATTTTGGCCCACGCAGTTAAATTCGCCTCGTCATTCTATGGCCCCTTTCGGGTGGCCGTAGAGTGCGAGTTGGACGGTGATCGTGACGCCTATCAGGCAGATTATGCAAACGGCAGGCAGGCTCTGATAGAGGCGCATCTGGATGAAGAACAGGGTGCTGATATTTTGATGGTCAAACCCGGCACGCCCTATCTGGACGTATTAAGTCAGCTTCGACAACGAACCGAGTTGCCATTGGCGGTTTATCAAGTGGGCGGCGAATATGCCGCTATCAAGTTCGCGGTACTTGCCGGCGCACTGAATGAAGAGCGAACAGTGATGGAAACACTGGTCGGGTTCAAACGCGCAGGCGCTGACATTATTGTGAGTTATTACGCCAAGCAAGTGGCGCAATGGATGGAAAAAGGAGTTGTATGATGGCGGTTTTTCACGATTTGAGTGATCTGAATACGGTTTTTAACGATCAGGATTATACCGTTACACAAGTAGGCGCTGCACCGCTGCAGGGTAACAAATTCGTGATTTTGTTACATGGCCGCAGGCAGGCACCTGATGATATTTACGAGATCGGTCGGCGCATCGACCTGGAAAATATCACTTATCTATTACCGTCGGCACCTGGCAAAACCTGGTATCCCAGCGGTTTTCAAAGAGAACTTGAACAGAACCAGCCTCATGTCGATAGGGCGCTTGTTTATGTCAAGCGACTTGTTCAATACTTGCTTGAGCGCGATGTACCGGCGAATAACATCTGGCTGATGGGTTTCTCCCAAGGCGCCTGTATCGGTAGTCAGTACTTATTCTGTTCACGCGATAAACTGGGAGGCGCCTTATTGTTCACCGGCGGACTTTTTGGGCCGGAGGTGAATCTGACCTCGAGTGAAAGCAATTGTCTCGCGAAAATGCCTATTTTATTGACAGGAAGTACGACCGACAGTTGGGTGCCAGAAGCCCGGGTTCGCGATACTGCCTGTTTATTTCGCAAGCTTGGCGCCAGCGTGCAGGAAGAAATATTCAGCGAGCGCGACCATCTGGTTTCGGAGCAAGAAATTGATATCGCCAGGGACTGGTTGACCGCAACTCAAGTCGCGTGAAAAGGAAAAGAAATCATGACGGATGCTTTTATTTGCGATTACGTTCGCACACCTATCGGTAAGTATGCAGGTGCCCTTTCTTCGGTTCGGGCCGATGATCTGGCTGCCATTCCCCTGCAAGCGCTGAAGTCCCGTAACAATACTGTCGATTGGCAATGCCTGGACGATGTCATCCTGGGTTGTGCCAACCAAGCGGGCGAAGATAATCGCAATGTTGCGCGTATGAGCCTGCTGCTTGCAGGGTTCGATGTTAGTACACCTGGCACGACCATCAATCGTTTGTGCGCCTCCGGTATGGATGCGCTTGGCATGGCGGCACGTTATCTCAAAAGCGGTGAGGCGGATCTCTTGCTCGCTGGTGGAGTGGAGTCCATGTCACGAGCGCCCTTGGTAATGCCGAAGGCCGACATCGCTTTTTCACGGCAGGCAGAACTCTACGATACGACCTTGGGATGGCGTTTTATCAATGCCCGCCTGCAAGCGCTGTACGGTACAGACTCCATGCCTGAGACAGCGGAAAATGTTGCCGAACAGTTTGGCATTGGTCGTGAGGAGCAGGACCTTTTTGCGCTGCGCAGCCAGGAAAAATATGCTTTGGCTGCGAAGTCCGGCGTTTTCGATAGGGAAATTGTACCGGTCACTCTTTCACTTCCGCGAAAAGAGCTCCGCCGGATTGAATTCGACGAGCACCCACGAGAAACAACGTTAGAAACATTGCAGCGTCTCGCTACACCGTTTCGAAAAGTGAACGGCAGCGTTACAGCAGGTAATGCTTCAGGGGTGAACGACGGAGCCGCAGCCTTGTTGCTCGCCTCGAAAACAGGGCTTATGCAGCATGGATTGAAGCCTCGTGCGCGCATTGTGGCGTGCGCATGCGCTGGTGTTGAACCACGGATCATGGGTATCGGCCCGGTTCCTGCTGTGCATAAAGTATTGAAACTGGCGGGCATGACGCTCGAACAAATGGACGTTCTAGAAATCAACGAGGCGTTTGCATCGCAAGCACTGGCCGTGATGAAAGAGTTGAAGCTGGACAGTGACGACCCACGGATCAACCCGAACGGTGGTGCAATTGCGCTTGGGCATCCGTTGGGCATGAGTGGTGCGCGCTTGATCGGGACGGCCATGAACCAGCTTGATCTGAGCAACGGCCGCTATGCGTTGTGCACCATGTGCATTGGCGTAGGTCAGGGCATTGCGATGATCATCGAGCGCTGTTAATCGATTCTGGTTCAGGTTCGACGCTATTTTCCACAGACTGCCCGCTGGTATAACGCCAGCGGGACATCACATACAGCCCCATTCCAATGAGTACGCCACCCGCTATTTCATGCCCGGTGGGAACCTGGCCGGTTAAACCAAAAGAAATCAAGGCGGCGAAAAGTGGACAGAGAAACAGAAAACCACTGGTTTGTACGGACCCGCCAATTTTCAGTGCGACGAACCAGAGCCCCATGGCACCGGTCGATGCCGGGATGGCAAGCCATAAAAACATGCCCCAGTGATACGCAGTGGTAGGGAGGGCTAATTGTTGTGGGCTAAGCGCTGCGATCAGGGCCAATATCATCGAGCCCAGCAACATCTGCCAAAACGTTACCAGCCAAGGGGAAAGCGCAAGGTTAAATTTCTTGTTAAGAACGGTTGAGCACGCCCAGCAAATTGAGGCCAGTATCACCAAACCTTCGCCATACCCCACACTCATTGAACCTGTTGAGCTGATGCCAATGCAAATGACAACGCCGATGAATGCCAGTAACAAGCCACCGAGAGCCACTGGCGAAGAGCGTTCTCCAAGAAACATCCAGGCCAGAACCACAACCAATAAAGGATTGCTCGCCATCAAAATGGCGGCCGTAGAAGGCGAAGTCGAGGTCAGACCGATATTCAGAAAAGCCATTACCCCCGCAGTCTGGAAAGAACCTAGAACAAGGATTCTAAGCCAGGGGAAATACTTCAGATTTAACTTCTGCCGCCACATGATCAGAAAAACAAAGGGTAATAAAGAAACTGCTGCGACAAAAAAACGTGCGGAAGCCGTCCATAAGGGCGGCATTTCGCTCATCACGATTTTTGTGCTCACAAACGAAGAACCTTGCAAAAAAGTAGAGGCCAGAACCAGCAAAAAATACTGATTTTGACTCGGGTTGTTGGCCACTTGCATAGTTTCTCCACAGGGTTTGTCCAGATGGACAGACTCTAAGACACTCAGCTTCTCCTAGAGCGCGCGTTTCCGACAGATGTTATTGAGAACGAGACTTTAGGGCCTGTTAATGTTTCACATCGGTAGCCATAGAACAGCGCATCACATGACCACCCCCGCTTTCAGTTCCAGATCTGGGCTCGACTAAAAGCACTTTGAAAAAGTGCTGAGCCAATTGCCGCTGGCTGACCAAGCGTTGAATCCTCTATAAACGGCGCTCCAGCAAGACAATCCGCTCCTTTCCAGGACACGACCTGATCATCTCGATGAGGAATCACTCGTGGCGGGGTTGCTGATGTTTACCGGCGTATTTGGCATCGGCGAAGGACATTTGTTTCATCAGGGCTCAACGGCTCAGTTCAGGTGATAGGTGTATTTTCAGCAGATCTGGAAGTCGTTTCAGGGTTTCCTTAGGTATTCACTGGGTAGATTTCCTGTGACACGCTTGAACATTACGGTGAAGGCACTCTGCGAGCTGTAGCCCAAGCACTCGGCCACCTGGCTGATGGGCTCACCTGTATTGAGGCGGAAGATAGCGTTCACAATCCGCAGCTGTTGTCGCCAGTAGACAAAGGAAGTGCCGATCTCATTCTTAAAAAGACGAGTCAATGTTCGTGTGGTCGCCCCGACGATCTGTGCCCAGTCCGCGAGTGAGCGCATGTCGCCAGGGTTGTTGATCAATGTATTGCAAATATGGCGAAGACGCCGGTCTTTTCCAGTCGGTAAATTCAGTCCTTTTGCCGATGAGTTGAGAATTTCTTCCAGAGTGATTTCCAATAACCGAGACTCGAAACTGTCGGCTTTGTAGTCAATGGAAAACAGTGAGGCGCGAATCAACTGCTCTCGTAAAAGAGGAGAAATGTTGATCCCTACCGTCCGGGAAGGTAAGTCCATGGAAAGTCTGGCGAGATCAACATAGAGCGTACGCAGCGATACCGGGGTTCGTGTTCGCATCTGGTGATCGACAAAAGGCGGGATCCAGACCCCACGTAAAGGGGGCAAAAGCCAATATTCGTGCAACGTGCGTAGTTCCATCATGCCATCGACCGCATAGACCAATTGCGCTCGAGGATGCTGATGAAGAGGTATTTCATGACCGGCTGGATATTCTTTGGGCATTGGAACAATCGGATTTGTTGCATATATCCATTTATCAAGGTCGTGGCTCAAACTCATCGTTTTGTCTGCTCGGTAATTATCTGTGGCGCGTTGCTCATTAAAAAAATCCATTCGTCAGCCAGCAGTCGAGCGCACAGGTCTGCCCGTACTAGCGTGAATTGATCTTTTTAAAGGGACATGTCAATCGCTGGAAAAACCTATCTCGGGACGTGCCTGATACCTCGCCCAAAAGCAGCGGGGAGTATGAATGCGAGCTTGAATGGCGAGATAGAGAACCCTTGCATTGCACGGGATGATCCTGAGCATTGTGCACGAGGCGGTTTGGCCACGCGGAGTGATGGCAAAAAAAGCTACGTTCCATCGTCCTGCCTCTCGGTAAATCGTTTACCTGAGTGTGAGCCATAGGCCTTGCCCGACATGGCCACAGCACCATCGCAATCCGCCAATGTTCAAGAGCGTCGCACAGGGAAATGCAATATCACTCACATATGATTACGTTTTACCGTACAGCTGTCCATGTTGTTGAAACAGCCTTGGATGTCGCCCTCTAAAACCCAAGATGCGTTTGCTTTTCGTGACGGCATACCAAAGCAATGTACTGCGGCATCAGCAGTTGAGCGCTCCGGCCTGAACCCATAAGAGTTCGGATCGGCGATGGTTTCCGCGATCGGTTCCAGGACCAGCAGATACAACGCCTGCATGGCCCGGCATTTCATTGCGAGGATTCCGAGGTGGCTCGTCTTACTGTTTCTCTTCGGAATAAGGACTCTCCGAAGCAGAAGCGATGAGTAGCCTCGCCGATCAGTTTGTGTCGTCGAGGATCAGCAGGTCGAACAGTGCAGCCAAAACTAAGGTTGCTCAGTGCAAGCGCACTGAGCAACCAAGTAGCCGCTCCTGCCCACTCGATAACTGGCCCATCATGTTCCGTGCATTCCTGCTGGCCGATGAGTTGATTTTGCCGCAGGCCAGCTAGGGGAGCTATTTTTTCAGTAGAATCTGCCAAAAGCTGTCCATCGGGTTCCATTTTTAGACAGTTTTGCGCGTCAACCAGGCACCCCAGAAAAGACTGCTGAAGAAACGAGTAGCGTCTCCGAATCCGGCGTCGTGTAACAGTTTTTGAACCGCCGCCTCGGAATGTGGAGGGTCAGCGCCTTGGAAGATTTTCCCCAGCTTGGCCTTCACTTCATCCGGGCTGGCTCCATGCTGTCGCCACCGCTGCCCCCAGACATCAAGCAATAACGGTTGGCTGGCTAAGCATATTGAATTCCCGCCACAATCAGTGGCGCACCCGGCTTGAGATGAGCCCGAATGAATCGTAGAAGTTGTCGCTTGGCGTCATCTCCATCGAGATGATGAAGTACGCCGATCAAGGTGCCCGCATCGTATGACTCGTCTGCTGGCAGGTAGTCGACTTGCCCAAGATGCATGTCCGTTCTTCCAAGCAACTTATTTGCCTTCAACTGCTGCGTCGCTGCCCCCAGCATCGGCTCAGATGGATCTACGGCAGTGAAGCGCCAACTCGGCTCCAACGTTGCCATCGCGATAATCTCTTGGGCCCAGGCTGTGTGAAAACGCATGCGCCGTTTTGAACGTCTGCGTTGCTACGTAAAATCTGTCGGCATTTGCTTAGGTCAGCACAGACCTAAAATTTACGTAGGAGTGCGATTTTCGTTCCGGTTCTGACTGTCAAAACCTGCTCTAAAACGTTTTCACACAGCCTCGGTCGATTCCGGTCAGTCACGATCCAGTCGCTTCAAGTAGGGTCCTACTACCAAAAGAACTTCGCTGTTTGGTCAGTTGTCCGAGCGTACCGAGAGCAACACAACCGCCGTGAAAGACAAGTCATACGTAGCTTCCAAACCGGGAGCTAAACTGGGAGCGAGAAAGATCGCAGCCTGCAGCGACTCAGTAGTAACGTCGCGGGTCAGAATCGATCAGGCTGGTCAGTTTGGTCAGGGCGAAGCGCAATTCGTCCTGGCTGGTGGGCGACATCAATACCAGCCGCACGCAGCGGGTAATCCCGGAGCGTTCGGCCTGGAACTGTGTGCCACTGAGCACCAGCACGCCATTGGCACGGGCCAGCATGGTGAATTCGTCGCTGGTCCAGGGCTCGGGCAGGCTCAGCCAGATGTGGTAGGAATACGGTTGTGTCTTGAGCTCGAAATTGGCAAAGATTTCCCGGGCAATCGCCTGCCGCCCGGCGGCTTCGTTGCGCTGAATGCGGATCAGCTTTTTATCCAGTCCCTCAGTGATCACATTGCTGGCCAGTTGCGCCGTCAACGGCGACGGCATCCAGACACTGCTGCGCACCATCGAGGTCAGGCGCGACAATAGTTTTGGCGGACTGTAGAGATAGCCGATTCGCAACGCCGGCATGACCGCTTTCGACAGACTGGTCAGGTACACCGAGCGATCCGGGGCGAAGGCCGACAGCGGTTTGATCGACGGGTCGGTGGCGAGAAAGCCATAGATGTCGTCATCCAGAATGATGAAGTCAAACTCCTCGGCCAATGCGGCGATTTGCGCCCGGCGTTTTTGCGACATGATCGCGGCCGTCGGATTCTGGCAGGTTGCCACGCAAACCAGCATTGCCGGTTTCTCCCGCAGGCACAGCTCGCGCAGCGCCTCGGGAATGATCCCTTCATCGTCCATGGCTACGCCCCGCAGGCGTCGCTCAAGACCGTGGGCCAGGGAAATGATGCCGGGGTAGCAAAGCTCTTCACACAGCACCAGGTCGCCAGCGTTGGTCAGCGCACTCATCGCCACCATCAAGCCATGCTGCGCACCCGCGGTGATCACCACCTGCTGCCATTGGGCATCGGGCAACGAATGACGCAACCACTGCGCCCCTGCCTCGCGGTGCGCCGGATGGCCGCCGTCCGGCGCGTAATCCAGGGCGCGAGCGAAATCGGTGCTCTTGGCTATACCTACCAGCGCCCCGCGCAACCAGTATTCCAGGGTTTCGCTGTAAGGCTTGATGATCGAAAGATCCAATAATTCGGACTGCCCCAGATTCAGCGGGGCGGCACTGTTGCTGGCCGGCAGTTCAAGCTGTTTCTGGTTGAGCACATAAGTGCCCCGCCCTACCTCTCCCTGCACCAGACGCCGCCGATGGGCTTCGCTATAGGCCCTGCTGATAGTGCCCGGTGTGACATTCAGCGTGGTTGCCAGCTCCCGCAGGGTCGGCAGGCGATCACCTTCGTTCAACACGCCGTTGCTGATATCGCGCGCCAACGCGTCGGCAATCGACAAATACATCGGCTGGCTGAACTCGCTTAGCTGAGGAACCCACATGAATGATCACTACCCATCGTAGAAATGATGAATATCCGAGCATATCACATGGAGGTTAGGCAACTAATAAATCAACTCAATCGATAAATTGATTCGATTGAAGCGGTGATTGAATCGGTAAGCATTTTTACTGAACAATATTTTTAAACAATATTATTTATATCAAAATCAAATAGTTATATCAAAATCCGTCGAGAAATAAGCAGTAATAGCAAAAAAACATTTCGCAACAATCTCTCGACCTATTGAATCAACTCAATTCATTCAAATACACTCATCTCGAATCGAAGCAATCGACTCAATCTCAATCCGAATCACCGCGTGCCTGCCGCGCCCAGTCGAGACATCATGGACACACTCAGAAAGGATCTATCCCTGTCAGCGGTCATCGCAGGCTTCATCGCGGTGATCATTTCCTATGCCGGCCCGCTGATCATCGTGTTTCAGGCGGCCCGGGAAACGCACCTGCCCAACGACGAGGTGTCTTCCTGGATCTGGGCCATTTCCATCGGCAGCGGCATTACCGGCCTGTTGCTGAGCTGGCGCTTGCGGGTTCCGGTGATTACGGCCTGGTCCACGCCGGGCGCGGCGCTGCTGGTGTCGATGCTGCCCACGGTCTCCCTGCCCCAGGCCATCGGCGCGTATGTAGTGGCGTCGGTGATTATCGCGGTGGTCGGTTTGTCCGGCGCGTTCGACAAGTTGATGAGTCGTCTGCCCAAAGCCATCGCCGCTGCCATGCTCGCCGGCATCCTGTTTCGTTTCGGCGCCGAACTCTTCACCTCGATCAAGCTGCAGCCGGGCCTGGTGCTGTCGATGATCGCGGCGTACCTGATCTTCAAGCGCTTTTCACCGCGCTACGCGATTCTGTCGGTATTGATTGTCGGTTGCGCCGTGGCCGCCTCATTCGGTGAACTCAACAGCGGATCGATCACCATCGACGTCGCCCACCCGATCTTCATCGCCCCGGAGTGGAGCTGGCACGCGATCATCAATATCGGCCTGCCGCTGGCCCTGGTGACCCTGACCGGGCAATACGTGCCGGGCATGGCAGTGTTGCGTACCTCGGGCTACAACACCCCGGCGCGCTCGATCATTTCGGTCACGGCAATCGGTTCGATCCTGATGGCGCCCTTCGGCTCCCACGGTTTCAACCTCGCGGCCATTACCGCCGCCATCTGCACCGGTCGCGAAGCCCATGAAGATCGCGACAAGCGCTATATCGCCGGGATCGCCTGCGGGGTGTTCTACATCCTGATGGGTACCTTCGGCGCGACCCTGGCCTCGGTGTTTTCCGCCTTGCCCAAAGAGTTGATTGCCTCCCTCGCCGGCCTGGCCCTGTTCGGGGCGATCAGCGCCGGGCTGACCGGCGCCATGGCTGACGAGAAACAACGTGAAGCGGCGCTGACCACCTTCCTGGTCACAGCATCGGGCATGAGTTTCCTCGGGCAGGCCGCTGCATTCTGGGGGCTAATCTTCGGGCTTGTAGCGCATTTCGTACTGACCTATACCCGGGAACGCAAAGCCACCGCCATCGCCGAGGGCAACCGATCATGACGGCTCGATACGACTTCATTGTGATCGGCGGCGGACTGTTACACGCATCACCGCATCTCGCGCCAGCCTCCGTGGCCGAAGCACTTATCCAAGGAATGATTCCATGAGCCTGCACAATTTCGACCCTGTCATCGCCCGCCTGATCAGCCGTGAACGCAACCGTCAGGAAACCCATCTGGAGCTGATCGCTTCGGAAAACTACGTCAGCGAAGAAGTGCTGGAAGCCCAGGGTTCGGTGCTGACCAACAAGTACGCCGAAGGTTACCCGGGCAAGCGGTATTACGGCGGTTGCAAGGTGGTCGACGAAATTGAAACCCTCGCGATCGAACGCGCCTGCAAACTCTTTGGGTCCGACTATGCCAACGTCCAGCCGCACTCCGGCTCCCAAGCCAACCAGGCGGTGTTTCTCGCGGTGCTCAACCCCGGCGATACCATCCTGGGCATGTCTCTGGCCCATGGCGGACACCTGACCCATGGCGCCTCGGTGAACTTCTCCGGCAAGCTCTACACCGCGTTCTCCTACGGCCTGGAGCCATACAGCGAAACCCTCGACTATGCCGAGATGGAAGCCCTGGCCCGGGAACACCGGCCGAAAATGATCATTGCCGGCGCCTCGGCGTACTCCAGAACCATCGACTTCCAGCGTTTTCGCAACATCTGCGATGAGATCGGGGCTTACCTGATGGTCGATATGGCGCACTACGCCGGGCTGATTGCGGCCGGCCTCTACCCCTCGCCGGTCGGCATTGCCGACTTCGTCACCTCCACCACCCACAAAACCTTGCGCGGCCCACGGGGCGGCTTGATCCTGGCCAAGCGCGAGTACGCAGCGCTGCTCGACAAGACGATTTTCCCGGTTTACCAGGGTGGGCCGCTGATGCACGTCATCGCGGCCAAAGCCGTGGCGTTCAACGAAGCCCTCGGGGATGAGTTCAAGCACTATCAGCAACGGGTGATCAACAATGCCTGGACCATGGCGAACGTCCTCACCCGGCGCGGCCTGCGGGTGGTGTCGGGCGGCACCGACTGCCACATGTTCCTGCTCGATCTGCGCTCGATGAACATCACCGGCAAAGACGCCGAGGCACTGCTGGAAAGCGCCCACATCACGCTAAACAAAAACGCGATTCCCGACGACCCGCAAAAACCGGCGATCACCAGCGGCATCCGCATTGGCACGCCAGCACTGACGACCCGCGGCTTTGGCGAAGCGGAATGCGCTGAAGTGGCGAACCTGATCGCCGACCTGATGGAACAACCGAATAACGCGGCGCTGCTGGATAACACCCGGCGTCGGGTGATGCACTTGTGTGAATGTTTTCCGGTGTATCTGCTGAGTTGATTGCTGGAGGAACATACCGGATAACGATCAAGCACCTGGCTGACGTACTGACTGAGCGTGGCTTGCTAGCGACTGGCTTCGTAACGACGGTCATCCGCCTTGCGCTTGTACCTCTTGCTGCTGATCATCTGACGAATCCGAGCAACCAGTACGTTCATGGAATGATGGAAATCCAGATAGGCCGTCCCTTGCTCATTCAGGCAGGTCACACCTGCGGGACAGTTCCCGCAACCAAACCAATCTACACACTACTGCTTGGGTGATCCTTCGAGAAACGGTATTCCACAATAAAGTTACAACCGATAATGTTGTTTAAAATCAATAATTTATTGTACGAATTCAAATTACCCCAGCCCACCACTTGAGACACCAACAAAGCCCGCCCTGTGCGGGCATCGTTGTTTCTGGCTGTATCGCAAGCCCTGCAACAGTCTGAAGGAGCCCCC
The DNA here is from genome assembly GCF_003050925.1 of Pseudomonas sp. GV085. GTDB lineage: Bacteria > Pseudomonadota > Gammaproteobacteria > Pseudomonadales > Pseudomonadaceae > Aquipseudomonas. The sequence goes on from NZ_QAOV01000022.1 coordinate 29,721, forward strand.
ACACGAACGATCAGTACTTGATGTCCCGGGCCGTGCGACGGGTATCCTGCTTGGTGCTGCGCTTGTCCTGGCGACAGTCTACGTTGCTCTTGTCATTGCCTTTTCTACAATCATCCTTGGTTTGCCGGGCAGTGGAGCGACCTTCCTGCCTGGTATCGCGAGCTTCACGCCGTTGTTGACCCTGCTCGGTCGCGTAGGCGGGTAGCGTCACCCACTGCACGCCAGTGGCGATGAGCAGCGTCGCCAGGGCTATCAAGTAGTGCTTGCGAATCATGATTTTTCTCCAAAGCCATATCGCTCAGTCGCTTCGTTTACTCCCCCCAGGAATTCCGCGAAAACGTGAATTACATCGTACGCTCACAACTCACAAAAGCACTTTGTGGCAGGTGAAATCTGACGATAGGGTTACATGGACAGTCGCGCGATGCCGCTATGTGCACAGTCGCCCCTAAAACTGCCACCTCCTCGGAAAAGCCCATGCGCCAAGCCCTCCTGATCATCGACGTACAACCCGGCTTCGCCCCGCCGCAGTGGCTGATCGACGGTATCCAGGCGCTCATCGGCACTCTGCCCAGTGTCGCCACGGTCGAGCGCCATGACGAATCCATAACCCCCTTCGAAAAACAGCTCGGCTGGCACCCCGCGCAGGACGATGACAGCCTGATTCCGGCCGACCGCATTTTTATCAAGCACGGCTACGCGCCCACACCGGAAACCATCGACTACCTGAGAAGCCTCAATGTCGAACGCGTGCTGATGTGCGGCCTGCAGACCGAAACCTGCTGCCTGGCGGCGGGGTTTGCGCTGTTTGATGCGGGTTTGCAGCCGACGTTGATCACGGATTTGACGATGGGGTCTTCGCTGGACCGGACGGGTGGGTTGGGGGTCAGGCTTTGGGAGCATCATTTCAAGCACACGGTGAGCTCCAAGCAACTTTGAGCTGCAATTAGCACCACATCATCGAGCCAATCAACCGACGTTAAGCAAGGCAAAAACTCACTTCCAGGAAATTTCCCTCAAGCCGTGTCCCCCTCAAGGACTTGAGCTTGATATGCGGCCATGTACGCTGACTTTTCAATCGAATTCACCGCCTCAGCTGTTTCACCTTTGATGCGCTTCTGCTGATCAAGCACATAGACAATTCGGGACGTCTTTACAAAGCTGGGGTCGATGAAATTGACTACCATATCCCTGAGCAATACACGCGGGCTGATTTAATGGCCAGGCTCGGGTTAGGATCAGGAGCACATCAATGATTTCGATCAAGCCAGGTCTGCCCAAGGGTGCCAAAAGCTCCTTCGCTGACTTTATTCGCAACGCCAAGTCGGAACAGAAAAAGCGCGTCTATAGCGAAGTGTTGACTGAAGCTACGAGGCTGCAAAATCTTGTGGTGATGGAAGCCGAAGCAAAACGAAGCTAACTGACCGCGCCAAGATGAAGCCCGACAAATTGTCGGGCTTTTTCGTTGTGTTCTTTGAATATTAAATGGCGTGCTTCGCACTCGATTGGCACGTAGTCACCGTCCTAGGACATTTCCCGCAAAACGCGTCGCCTTTCGTGAACTGGTGGACGCAGCTTCTCGACGATAGCCTTCAGGGGTCGCTGCACATCAGTGATCAGCTTTGACAGGCTGAAAACAGGAACCTTCCACTCGCCCCAATAAAACGGCATGCTTTCGCGCGTGCAGTTTCCATGGTGGCTGTGCGTGGGGCATCTTCGGATGCACCGGTTTCCTGGGTTTCCGGTCTGTCAACCTGCGTACAGCTGCCACCCACCTTGTTTGACAGCAGGAGAATGGCGGCTCCTCTAAACAAACCAGGAACTCCATCATGAAAAAGCACAGCCCTAATCCGCCAGATTCAACTACCGAAACATCCAACTTGTCCAACCTCTCCAAAACTACCGAACCCGCCATCAGCGCCCGCCTGCGCAACCCCAATCACCTCGACCCCATCAGCCACGTATTCACCCTGCGCCCCAACATCGACACACCCTCCCTGCTCACCCACGCCTGCGAAACCCTGGCCTCGCTCAACGTCATGAGCACTGACCTTGCCTGCGAGCTTGAGAGTTCGCGTCGCAACATCGCCCTGGCGATCCAGCAGTTGGCCGTGCTGGCGCAATTGCTGGTGAACCGGGCACTGGACAACATCGCGCCACTCGACGAAGTTGAGGCGTGAAATGAAGGCCTGCCTGATGGCAGGCCATTACCGGCCCGCACACACAAAATCTGACACTCTCAGGTCGTCCGACTCCAGAGCCGCGATCATCAAGCACGCAGCCGCCTCACCCCAATCCCCACCAATATCCCCAACACAATCGACACCAACGGCACCGCTCCCACCCAGGTCAGCGTCGGAAACACCAACAAAATCTGCGAGTCATTCCCTCCGAGCATCATCGATGCACCGGTCCCCATCAACACGCCCGCGAGCAAATGCCTGGCCGCTGTCATCGCTGCAAACCGCTGATAGCTGAACGTACGGCGGTGCAACGTGTAACAGAGCATGCCCAGCATCAGCATGGCGAACACCGTCACACGCGGGGTAGTCAATGATGTGTCGCCCGCCCCCCGGAACAGTTGCGAGAGATCGTAGAAAAATACGCTGGGCGTCCACAGCGGTTCGAAGGTGTAGAGGGCGCTGGTCAACGCCCCCAGCAGCAGGGCCGACAGCACCAGGTGCCTGTCGCCGTGAATCCGCACCAGGAACAGCAAAATCAGCAGCACGATGCCAATGACCAGCCAGTAATGACGGCTGGTGATCATCGGCATTTGCAGTGCCCGGTGTTCGGGCAGCATGTTCAGGTGATGCCACAGTACGATGCCCAGCACCCACCCGAAGATGGTGAAGACCTTGTTGAGGTTGCCGCTGGAGAGTTTGGTCAGGGTGCCGACGCTGCATCCGTCGTTGAGCACCGAGGCGAGGCCAAACAACAACCCGCCACCGACCAGCGACAGATAGCCGACTTCAGGGATGAACAGCGGCTGACTGACGCCAGACAAGGCGTAGAGCGGTGCGAGCAACAGACCGAACAAACCACAGCTGACCAGTGACACGAACAGGGTCGGACGGCGCTTGAGCAGCAGCCCGATGGCATTGACCAGGCACATACCCATGCGCTGAGAGACCCAGCCGATGAGGAACGCCAGCAGTAGCGAAATCAGCAATGAAAACACGGGCCTCCCTGTTTCCGCGTGGTGGCATCAAGTCGATACCTGACAGACAGATTAGTCGCTGGGTTAACCGAGCAGAACAAACGCGATTTACAGCGGTTCCAGCAAGCCTGCCGCAAGGGCCGTTTGCGTGACCGGCCAGAAGCGGACTTTGCCGCGGATCAATTGCCGTAGCGCTGTCGCAAGCTCTGGTACGGGGCTTTGATCCAGATGAATTTTTCTTCACTCCACGGTTCCGTTTACTGCCTGTACATTGCACTCGCTCATTCAAGAAACTACGGTTTGCCCGCCCTCCCGCGGGCTTTTTTTTTGGTTCTTCACGCAATTCCGGGAAACACCGATAACGCAATACCTGTAGGAGCCGGCTTGCCGGCGATGGACTCACGTGCGCCGCGTTTATCCGATTTACACGCGTTATCGTTAACGACCTTCGCTGCGATGCGGCGACCCGACAAGCCAGCTCCTACAAGAGCCAGCTTGCTGGCGATGATGGACTCAAGTGCACCGCGTTTATCCGGTTCACAGGCGTTATCGTTAACGACCATCGCTGGCAAGCCAGCTCCTACAGGAGAGCGTGCCCACGCTTTTTTTGTCTGCGAATTCGCAATCCGAGACTCATTGAAGGTTTCTTCGAGCAACAAAAAACCCGCAACCCTTTCGAGGTGCGGGTTTTTCAGTTCAACGCCAACTCAATTCACTGGTTGAGTCTGAGTCGCCGCTACCGGTTTTTGCACTTTGGAGAGCACCGGCTGTTCCAGCCTCGCTCGCCCGTAAAACGCCAGCGCCGTCAGCAAGCATGCCAGCCACACAAAGATCCCGGCCCAGAAGGTGTGGGACATGTAGTGCCAGCCTTGCAGCACCCGCGTTGTGCCGTAGATGAAACCGAGGGTCAGTGAGCCGTACATGATCGCTTTCGAATAGCGCCAGCGATAACGGCGAGCCACGAAGTACAAGGCCAGCATGGTGAACCCGCCCGATGCGTGTCCGCCCGGCCAGCAGCGCCCCTCACCGGCGACTTTCAGCAGGTCGAAGTTTTCATACCACTCAACGTGCTCCATTTTGCCGCCGTACTGGGTCGTCTCGATCGGGCAATACACGCTGGTGTGGCCCTTGAGGTAGTGAATGACCCCGGTGCTGATGGAGAACGCGAACACCACGTAGAGAAAGTCGCGACGATGCCGGGTGGCAAAGCGCAGCACCGGTGCGACTTTGATTTTTTCCAGGAAAGCGATGATTTTCGAGTGCTTTTCGGCCTTCAGGCGTGGCCAGAGAAATGACAGCAAGGCACCGATAATCGCAATTTCGCCGGTCCAGTTCGGAATGATCCGCGCCCATTTATGGGTGATTTTTTCGAACAGATGGACGTGGTCCAACGGGTACGTCTGCGTTACCGGATCAAAAAAATAATTGTTGAAGGCGATGTCGATGCTGGTCATGTCGAACATCAGAAACACCGCGACCGCGCAGGCCAGCGGAATACCGAAATTCACCCAGTAAAAGCGGTAGCGAGAAGCGGTCAACATTGTGAATCCTGATTCAGAAAGAGGAGGGAAAAACTCAATGAGTGCTCACCGAGCTCCAGTCGGAAGCGTCGATGAAGCCAAGCAAGCGCGGAGTCTGCGGGGTTTCGGCGGAAATAAACAGTGAAGCGCCATAACCCAGGGTCGAAGGTGGTAACTCGAGGTCTTTCTCCAGTTGCTCCATGCACTCGCTGTGGGTCACCAGAACCAGGTTACGCCCGGCCACTTTATGCGCTAGCGCGTCACGCAGCATGGTGCCCTTGCAAATGATCAGCCAGTCTTCCCCCGTGCCAACCTTGTTGAACATGAAGTTGGCGGTCTGTGCCGTGCGCAGGATCGGGCTGTTGTAGATATCGGCCTTGTCCAGGCCAAGGTGTTTGAACTGTGCCCCGAGGCTCTCGGCAACACTACGAGAGCGCTCGGTAATGCCATCGTTGCCGACCAGGCAAGGCGCCGAGGAGTGATCGCAACGCTCGACGTGGCGCACCAGCACGATCATGTCGCCCTTGGCCCACCCCGTCATCAAAGCCTGTGCTCCGGCCACATTGCCGTGAGCCAGGTCCGGCGCGGTGGCGGGACGCAGCAAAAACACGGTCAGCGGGATGACCAGCAGCGCCGAGGCCAGCACCACCGCCGCGTTGCGATAGCGGGCGAAGCGGTTCAGATCGATCGAGCGTTTTATCCCGAAAAGACTCAGTCTTAATTCCACATCAAGCCGCCTCGCCGGCACGTATCACCTCATCAGATCACGGGAGGTTAGTGAAACGTGCGTTGCCTGCGGGTGAAAGACATGTGAAAAAAAGCTTAAAACGCTGCAAAAACCTTGTTACAGAATCCGCCGCACAAAAACCTTTCAGCTCCCGGAATTGCTGCCGATACATCCTGCTTACACAGCTTGGCGGCCTCCAAAAAAAACAATCTTCCAGCCGACCGACGAAAAAGAAGCACCACGTTCCTGGAGGAATTTGATGAATAGCTGGTTCGGCAACATCAGCGTGAACCTGAAACTGGGCCTGGGATTTGGCCTGGTCCTGGTACTGACCTGCGTCCTCGCCCTGACCGGCTGGACCAGCCTGGGCAGGTTGATCGACCGCAGCAACTGGATGAGCGACATCACCCAGCTCAACACAGGCCTGACCAAGCTGCGTGTGGTTCGCCTGCAATACATGCTCACCAACGGCGACGAAACCGCCGCGCAGAGCGTGCAGACCACCCTCGACGCCTTCTCGGCTCAGCAGCAAGACCTGCTGGCGAAGTTCAAGAGCCCGGAAAACCTCAAGCTGCTCCGGGAGCAAGGCGCCGTCATCGACGCCTACAAGACGTCCCTGGGCAAGATGCGCAGCGCCTATCGCGCCAGCAACAGTGCCCGCGACGCCATGAGTGCCAACGCCGAAACCGCCAACACGCTGATCAATGACATCAATACCCGCGCGCAGCAAATGCCGTTGAGCGACCAGCGCTTTGAACAGTTCCAGGCCATTACGGCGGCAAAGGAGGCGTTCCTCTTGGCCCGCTATGAAGTGCGCGGCTACACCGCCAGCACCGATGCCCAGACAGAGCAAAAAGCCGTTGGCCAACTGGACGCCGCCATTGCCAGCCTGAAACCGCTGAATGCGCATTTCGCCGATTCCCAACAAGACGCCCTGCGTCAGCTGGAAACGGCGCTTGGCAACTATCGCGGTGCCTTGCAGGCCTACAAGGCCGCCAGCAATGACGCGGTGCAAGCGCGCAAGGAAATGACCGACCAGGGTGCCGCCATCGTGGCCCAAAGCGATCAGCTGTATCAGATCCAGCTCGACCGCCGGGACGCCGAAAGCGCCCAGGCGCGCACCCTGCAACTGATCAGCACATTGCTGGCGTTGCTGGTGGGCATCATTGCCGCCGTGGTCATCACTCGCCAGATTACCCGCCCACTGCGCGAAACCCTGGCGGTGGTCGATCGCATCGCCAGCGGTGACCTGTCCCAGAACGTGGTGGTCAGCCGTCGCGATGAACTCGGCGTGTTGCAGCAAGGCATTGCGCGCATGGGCGTGACGCTGCGCGACTTGATCAGCGGCATCCGCGACGGCGTGACCCAGATCGCCAGCGCCGCCGAAGAGCTGTCGGCTGTGACCGAACAGACCAGTGCCGGGGTCAACAGTCAGAAAGTCGAGACCGATCAGGTCGCCACCGCCATGCACGAGATGACCGCCACCGTGCAGGAAGTCGCGCGCAACGCCGAAGAAGCCTCGCAAGCCGCTGCGGCGGCGGATGGCGAAGCCCGTGAAGGTGACAAAGTGGTCAACGAAGCCATCGCCCAGATCGAGCGCCTGGCCAGCGAAGTGGTACGTTCCACCGAGGCCATGAGCGTGCTGCAACGGGAAAGTGACAAGATCGGCAGCGTCATGGACGTGATCAAGGCTGTGGCCGAGCAGACCAACCTGCTGGCGCTCAACGCCGCCATCGAAGCGGCCCGTGCCGGTGAAGCCGGTCGTGGTTTTGCGGTGGTGGCCGACGAGGTCCGTGGCCTGGCCCAGCGCACACAGAAATCCACCGAGGAAATCGAAGGCCTGGTGGCCGGCTTGCAGAACGGCACGCAACAGGTGTCGGCGGTGATGAACAACAGCCGCGTCCTCACCGACAGCAGCGTGGCCCTGACCCGCAAGGCTGGCGAGTCGCTAGAGAACATCACCCGCACGGTGTCCAACATCCAGTCGATGAACCAGCAGATCGCCGCCGCTGCCGAACAGCAAAGCGCCGTGGCTGAAGAGATCAGTCGCAGCATCATCAATGTGCGCGACGTGTCCGAACAGACTGCTGCTGCGAGTGATGAAACGGCTGCGTCGAGTGTTGAACTGGCGCGGCTGGGGAATCAGTTGCAGATGATGGTGAGTCACTTCAGGGTCTAGGCCAAACACGTCAGCGAGTTGCCAGGAAGCCCTTTGAATAAAGGGCTTCTCTCATTCCAGGCAGTCGAGCTGCCTATTTGGCGAAGTTTTCGATTTTTACCTGGCCTTCAGGAAAGGTGGCGATGATTTCCAACTCGCCACCCATCGCGCGGATGTAGTTGCGCAAAGTGCTGATGTACATGTCTGTGCGCCGTTCCATTTTCGAGATTGCCGCCTGGTTGATGTGCAGGGCCTTGGCCAATGTTTCCTGGCTCAGTTCCTGGGCTTTTCGAAGCTCATGCAGAGGCATTTCTTTCAAGTGTTGTTGGAGCAACTGCTCGGCATCGGCACGTGACTCAGGCGACATGCGTGCTTGAAGCTCAGCGAATTTTTTAGCCATCGTTGCGGCCCTCTTTACGCAGTGTTTCCAAATGTTCGTCATACAACTTTTCGGCCATGGGGACATGAACTTCATACCAGCGATCCTGACCGGTCTTATCGCCACCGATCAGCAATAACGCAAATCGACGCGGATCAAATGCATACAGCACGCGATAAGGGCGACCACCATGCTGTATCCGCAGCTCTCGCAGATTGCCATGTCGCGAGCCCTTGATATCGCTGCTATGGGGAAATCCGAGACCCGGGCCGATGAGTTCCAACAAGTCGACACTCGCCGATACGCAAGCCTGCTCCTTTTCATTCAGATTGCCCCACCAATCGCCAAATTCATCCGTGTATTCAACGTCCCATTTCATACAAATATGCCACCTGCGGAATATAACCTCAAGGGAATAACTGTATGAGTTTCAGCGACGCTTCGACTAGCCTTGAGCCTCCACACAATTGTTAATGATGATTGCTGGTGGAACCTGGATGTCGTCGAGTTCTAGTGGGCGCGCGAGTGCTGGCGCAGTCCTCGAAACTCACTGGAACCCCGTACGCAAATCCCCTTCCCGTGCCAGGAACCGCCCTTCCCTGCGCCCGTTGGCCTGACCATCGCGGTAGCTCAACGCACCGTTGACCCATACGCCCTCGATACCTTGTGCTGCCTGCTGCGGATCGTTGAAATCGGCGACATCGCAGATGGTCGCCGGATCGAACAACACCAAGTCCGCCCAATGACCTTCGCGGATTTGGCCGCGTTCCTTCAAACCGAAGCGCGCCGCCGACAGCCCGGTCATTTTGTGCACGGCGGTGTGCAACGGGAACAATCCGACGTCGCGACTGAAATGCCCGAGCACCCGGGGGAATGCGCCCCACAAGCGTGGGTGCGGAAACGGGTCTTCCGGCAAGCCGTCGGAGCCGACCATCGACAGCGGATGCGCGAGGATTCTGCGCACATCCGCCTCATCCATCCCGTAGTACACCGCACCGGCCGGCTGCAGTTGGCGAGCGGCATCCAGCAACGGCACATTCCATTCGGCGGCGATGTCCATCAGGTCGCGGCCGCCCATTTCCGGGTGCGGGGTCGACCAGGTGATGGTAATGCGGTGGGCATCGGTCACCTGCTTGAGGTCCAGGGTCGAGGAGCTCGCCGCATATGGATAGCAGTCGCAACCCACCGGGTGGGTTTTCGCCGCTTCTTCGAGGGACACCAGCAATTGCGGACTACGCCCCCAGTTTCCGGCGCCGGCGCATTTGAGGTGGGAAATGATCACCGGGCTTTGCGCATGGCGGCCGATCTTGAACGCCTCGTCCATGGCCTCCAGCACCGGTTCGAATTCGCTGCGCAAATGGGTGGTGTAGACCGCCCCGAACGCGGTCAACTCTTCGGTCAGTTGCATCACTTCATCGGTGGATGCCGAAAAGGCGCTGGCATAGGCAAGACCGGTGGACAGGCCCAGCGCGCCGGCCTCAAGGCTTTCGCGCAGTTGCTCGCGCATCGCGCTGATTTCGTCTGCCGTGGCGGTGCGGAACAGGTCGTCCAGATGATTGCTGCGCAGCGCCGTATGGCCGACCAGCGCGGCGACGTTCAGCGTGGTGTTCGCCGCTTCGACCGCCGCGCGGTAGTCATGGAAGGTCGGATAAACGAACGCAGCAGCGGTGCCGAGCAGGTTCATCGGGTCCGGCGGATCGCCACGCAAACTCACCGGCGAAGCACTGATCCCGCAGTTGCCGACGATCACCGTGGTCACGCCCTGGCTGAGCTTGGGCAGCATCTGCGGCTGACGAATCACAACGGTGTCGTCATGGGTGTGCACGTCGATGAAACCCGGCGCCAGCACATGGCCCTGCGCGTCGATTTCCTCGCTGGCACGGGCATCGCGCAAGTCGCCGATACGCTCGATGCGCCCGTTGAGAATGGCCACGTCGGCGGGGTAACCGGGGCTGTTGCTGCCATCGATGATCAGGGCCTTGCGAATCAGCGTGTCGTACAGCATGTCAGTCTCCCGGCGGTAAGTGATCGTCGCCGTCGCGGTATTCGTCGAGGGCGAGTTTGATCCGCCGTCGACGTTCTTGCACCAGGCGCATTACGCTCAGTCGTGTTGCATCCTGGCGCGCTTGAGCAATTTCTTGCAACGCTCGGACAAATGCAGCACCCGCAGATGCTTGCCGGCCTTGGCGTAGCGCTCGCGCAAGGTGTCCAGTGCGGCGATGGCCGAGTAGTCGACAAAACTCAGGTGCTGGCAATCCAGCGTCACTTGCACCGGGTCATTGGCCGTATCGAACTGATTGAGAAAAGGCGTGGTCGAGGCGAAGAACAGCGTGCCATGCACCCGGTACAGCTTACTGCCGTCGTTCTCCAGATGGCTGTCGGCATACAGCTGACGGGCCTGCTGCCAGGCAAAGTTCAGCGCCGCAATGATGATGCCGCAGAGCACCGCAATGGCCAGATCGGTGAAAACGGTAATCACCGTCACCGCGATGATCACCAGCACGTCATTGAGCGGCACTTTGTTCAGCACCCGCAACGAGGCCCAGGCGAAGGTCTGTTGCGACACCACGAACATCACCCCGACCAGCGCGGCCAATGGAATGCGTTCGATCAGCGGCGACAGAAACAGAATGAACAGCAGGATCGACACCCCGGCCACCAACCCGGACAAGCGCCCGCGTCCGCCGGAACTGAGGTTGATCACGGTCTGGCCGATCATCGCGCACCCGCCCATGCCGCCGAACGCACCAGACACCAGATTCGCCGCCCCCAGCGCCACGCACTCGCGATCCGGGTAACCACGGCTCTCGGTGATTTCGTCGGTGAGGTTCAGGGTCAGCAGGGTTTCCAGCAACCCGACCAGCGCCATCAGGATCGCGTAGGGCGCGATGATGCCCAGGGTGTCCAGGTTCCACGCAATGTCCGGCAGCGCCAGCGTCGGCAAGCCACCGGCAATGTGCGCCATGTCGCCCAGGGTGCGGGTCGGCAGGCCAAGCAGATACACCGCCAGGCCCACACCGAGAATCGCCACCAGCGCCGGCGGCACGGTACGGGTCAGACGCGGCATCACATAGACAACGGCCATGGTTACCGCGACCAGCCCAAGCATCATGTACAGCGGCGTACCGCTCAACCAGGCCTCCCCGCTCTTGAAGTGCTCCAGTTGTGCCAGGGCAATGACGATCGCCAGGCCGTTGACGAAGCCGAGCATCACCGGGTACGGCACCATGCGCACCAGTTTGCCGAGCTTGAGCAGCCCGAACGCCATCATGATCAGCCCGCCCAGCAACACCGTGGCCAGCAGATACTGCACGCCGTGCTGCACCACCAGCGCGACGATCACTACCGCCATCGAGCCGGCCGCGCCGGACACCATGCCGGGTCGCCCGCCGAACAGCGCGGTCAGGGTGCAGATGATGAACGCGCCATAAAGCCCCATCAGCGGATTGAGATGAGCCACCAGCGCGAAGGCGATGCATTCGGGCAACAGGGCGAAGGACGTGGTAAGTCCGGCCAGGGCATCGGCGCGTAGACGTTTTGCTTTCATGAGGGATCGCACACAGGGAGAGACGAGAAATGAGTGTGCGGATGTTACGGAAATGCAGTCAGACCGACCAGTTGTTGTGCCTGCGCAAACGCCATCGCGAGCAGGCTCACTCCTACATTTAACCGCGTTCCATCAGAAGGAATGCAATCAAATGTAGGAGTGAGCCTGCTCGCGATGAACGATAACGCGGTCTATAGCGAACTCACACCATCTCGTCGCGAATCCACTCCACTACCGACGTGCGCTTCGGCACCCAGCCCAGCAACTCCCGCGCATGCTTGCCGCGCACCCGGCTGTTGGAGCCCAGGCCATAGTTGGCCATTTCATAGCCCCACTCGGCTTCCGCGTCCTTGAGCGGCCAGTCCTGCGGCTCGCCCAGGTTCAGCGCCTGGGCCATGGCGGTGGTCATGTCGATGAATGATGCTTCACCGCTTTCAACAAAGTAGAAGGTGCCGGGTACGTTTTCAGTCAGCGCCAGCAGGTACAGCGCAACCACGTCCTCGATGTGCACATTGGACCAGATGTTCCGGCCCGGGCCGACATGGCGCACCACGCCGCTGTTGCGCGCCTGTTTGAGCAAGCGCGGCAACTGCACGCTGTCACGATGGACGCCCAGGCTGTGGCCGTAGATCAGCGTGTTGCAGATCACCGCCGAGTTCACCCCGTCCATGGCCGCCGCCAGGATCAGATTATCGATGGCCACGCGTGCAGCCTTGTCGACGGTCGGCTCCGGAAGGTTGTCTTCGACGTAGATGACATCACTGGATTTACCGCCCGAGGCATCCCCGACGATGCTCGAACCGCTGGTGTGCAGGAACACTTTGCCAGATCCGCGCAAGGCATCGAGCAAGGCTTGCACCGCGCCGCGATGATCGCTGCTGGCGGCGTTGATCACCGCGTCGGCAGCCAGCGCCTGATCGGCCAACAGAGCGGAGTCATCGAGGGTGCCGATCACCGCAGTGATGCCCAGTGTGCGCAGCTCGTCCGCTTGTTCGGCGCTGCGCACCAGACCGGTGACGTTGTGGCCGGCCTGGACCAGGCCCGTGGCGATGGAACCGCCGATAAAACCGGCGGCACCGGTAACGAATACGTTCATGGAGAAACTCCCTGCGTGGATAAGTGATGCAAGGAGTATCAAGGAGCGATCACTGTCGAAAAATGCCCTCTGACCCAATTCACTTTTGCGCAGGAGTCACGAGTCAGCCCTTGAAATCTGCGCTCGCATAATCCGCCAATTTGCCCTGGATAAAGTCCAGGAAGCATTGAATCCGCAGGGCCAGCTGCGAGTTGCGGTAGTACACCGCGTTGATCGGCTGGCGATAACCGCTGTTGAATTCGGCCAACAACACTTTCAAGCGTCCGGCACGAATGTCGTCGATGGTCATGAAATGCGACAGGCTGGCGATGCCCTGGCCGTCCAGTGCGAGATGGCGGATGGTTTCGCCGCTGGAGGCGCTGATCGACGCCTGGATCGGCCAGCGATCGCCATGCACGTAACGCAGCGGCCATTGGTTGAGGCCTTCGTTCTGGGTAAATCCCAGCAGCGAATGTTCGGAGAGGTCGGCCACGGCTTGCGGTGTGCCGTGCTTTTCCAGATAGGCCGGGCTGGCGACGATGTGCAGCGGACTGCAACCCAGGGAGCGGGCATGCAGGGTCGAGTCGGTCAGGGTGCCGATGCGGATGGCGATGTCGGTGCTCTGTTCCAGCAGGTCGATGATCAAGTCATTGCTGTTGAGTTCGAGCTGGATGTCGGGGTAAAGCCTGCGGAATTCATCGATGTAGGGCACGATGGCGTGCAGCATGAAAGGCGATGCCGCGTTGATCCGCAAACGCCCGGACGGCGTTTGCTGGCGTGAGGACAGGCGCTCTTCGAGCTCGTCCATCTGATCGAGAATTCGCTTGGCGTGTTCGAAGAAATACTTGCCCTCCTCGGTCAGGTCCATGCGCCGCGTGGTGCGATTGATCAACGTGGTGTCGAGCTTGGCCTCCAGCCGCGACAGCGTGCGACTGACCGCCGAAGGCGTTTGCCCGACCTGCTCGGCCGCCGCAGAAATCGACCCGCATTCAATCACACAGACGAAAACCTGCAATTCATCGGATCTGGCTTTCACGTGTGTCCTCTTCGCTAATCGGTATGGGAAAAGATCGCAGCCTTCGGCAGCTCCTACAAAGTATTGCGTACACCCGTAGGAGCTGCCGAAGGCTGCGATCTTTTTTGCCGGTACGACCGATAGTAGCCGAGCGCTAAGCCTTGAGGCCAAACACCTCAGCCAAATGCTGCTCATAGCGCGCCACGTCGCCTTCGATGTTCGGGCGTTTCATCACGTCCACGCACAAGAACGTCGGCAAGCCGGTCATGCCCAGGAACTCGTTGGCCTTGTGGAACGGGAAGTACACCGCGTCCACGCCTTTGGCCTCGAAGAAGTCGGTCGGGTCGTCGAAGGCTTGCTGCGGGGCGTTCCAGGTCAGCGACAGCATGTATTGCTTACCGTGAATCAGGCCGCCGCTGCCGTATTTCTGCGAGGCGTCGGAGCGAGTGCGACCGTCGCTGGCATAGAGGCTGCCATGGCCTTCGGTAAAGACCTCGTCGATGTACTTCTTCACGGTCCACGGCGCGCCCATCCACCAGCCGGGCATCTGGTAAATGATCACATCGGCCCAGAGGAACTTGGCCACTTCTTCGGCGACGTCATAACCCTCGTCGATGAAGGTGGTTTTGACATCCACGCCGCCGCGATCCAGCACGCTCAACGCGACTTCATGCAGGGTGGTGTTGTAGCGGCCGTCGGAGTGCGCAAATTTTTTGCCGCCATTGAGCAACAGGACTTTTTTCATGAGAGAACTCGGGAAGGGTCGGGAATCGGATGGCGGCAGAGTACCGATCAGCCTCGCGCGGAATAAGCCTCGATCGAGCAAAATTCATTTGATCTACAAGCACGAATCAGCAGCCGATTGTTGCCTTAGACTGGCATCAGTTCTGACTTGAGGAGAGATGTAGATGAGTGAAATCCAGGGTTTCATCCTGCACGCCAAGACCCACCCGGAAAAATCCGACGCCTTTGAAGCATTTTTCAGCGGCTACGTGCAAGCGAGCCGCGCCGAGCCTGGCTGCATCGAATACCACATGCTGCGCGACAAACAGGACCCGACCCTGTTCATCTTCTACGAGATCTGGCAATCCCGGGCCCACCTCGACGTGCACTCGAACCTGCCGCACATGAAGCAGTTCCTCGAGCAGCGCGATGAATACCTGGAGCGGGACTTCGAGATCCGCGCCATCGAGATGATCAGTCCGTCGTCCGCTAGCCGCTGATCAGCAAATGGCCGCCGAGAACACCCAGGCCAACGAAAAACACGCGCTTGAACCACAGGGCGCTGATCCGCTGGCGCAGCGATTGCCCCAGCCACATGCCGAGCATGGCCGGGATCAGCGCCAGCAACGATGCGCTCAACTCGCCCCCGCCGAGAGCGCCACGCCATAGCAATCCTCCGGCCAGGGCCAGGGTCGAGACGGTGAACGACAGGCCCAGCGCCTGCACCAGCTCGTCCTTGCTCAAGCCCAGCGCTTGCAGATAAGGCACCGCCGGAATCACGAACACGCCGGTGGCCGAAGTGATGACGCCGGTCAGCACACCACATAATGGACCGAGCCAGTGTTCGCTGCGCCGTCCCACGCGCAGAGTCGGCAGGCACAAACCGCTCAGCGCATACAGCAACAACGCCGCCCCCAGCCCCCGCACCACCCAGTGACCACCGCTCATGCCGATCCACAGCGTGCCCGCCCCGGTGCCGATGAAGATTGCCAGCAGCATCGGCCACAGTCGTTTGATCAACCCGGGCAAATGCCCGCCGAACGCCAGTTGCCAGACGTTGGTGAATGTCGCCGGAATGATCAACAACGCCGCTGCCTGCGTCGGCGCCATAGCCAGGCCGAGCAAGCCCATGGCAACGGTCGGCAGGCCGAGGCCGATCACACCCTTGATCATGCCGGCCAGCACAAAGGTGCCGATAACCAACAGTGAAAGGGCCAAGCCAAGATTTTGATAAAACGCCGAGAGTGTATTCATGGGGCTATGGTGAGCCCGCAAGGGGTGATTGAAAATCTGCCATATACTGAGGTTGCCTCTCTCCGTACAAGAGGCTGAATAATCGGGTGCGGCATCTGTCGTCATCGCGAGCAGGCTCGCTCCCACAGGGGATTTGTGAACGACACATAACCACTGTGGGAACGAGCCTGCTCGCGAAGACGCCCTTCCAGACAACATTCAACTTGGGATTGTTGTAATGCACTTCGACCTGACCGACCTGCGCCTGTACCTGAACATCCTCGACTGCGGCAACATCACCGCCGGCGCCGCACGCAGTCATTTGTCCCTCGCGGCGGCCAGCGCGCGAATTCGCGCCATGGAGGCGTCGCTGGGTGTCGACTTTCTACTGCGCAATCGCCGTGGGGTCAGCCCGACGCCGGCCGGCAATGCCCTGGCCCGACACGCCCGGGTTCTGTTGCAACAGGCCGAACGCCTGCAACAGGAACTGGCCGAGTACGCACAGGGCGTCAAAGGTCAGGTGCGGCTGCTGTGCAATACCACGGCGATCACCGAGTACCTGCCAGAATTGCTCGCGGACTTCCTGCGCAGCCATCCCAACCTCGACATCGACCTGCAGGAACTGCCCAGCACCCGCATCACCCATGCCTTGCGCCAGGGCGCGGCGGACCTGGGCATCGTTTCCGACGCGGTGGACACCGATGACTTGCAGACACGACCGTTCCGCGATGATCCGCTGGTGCTGATCATGCCCCGCGAACACCCCTTGGCACAGGCGACATCATTGAACTTCACCGACACGCTGCATCACGACTACGTCGGCCTGAATGCCAACAACGCGTTGGCGGTGTACCTGGAAGAGCAGGCACTGCACGCCGGCCTGCGCATGCAGATTCGCATCCGCGCCGATGGCTTCGATGGTGTGATGCGCATGGTCGCCCGTGGAGCGGGCCTGGCAATCGTACCGCTGGCCGCGGTCGAACGCGGGTCAGGCGGACTGTCTTTCAAAAGCTGCGCCCTGCAAGAACCCTGGGGCCAACGCAAACTGTTGCTCTGTGCCCGGGACTTCGCCGCATTACCCGGCTATGCCAAGGCGCTGCTGCACGCCTTGACTCTCCCCTGAGGGGCAGACTTTATCCTTGAGGTTTGATCTTCAAGGACAGCGATGATGGGTAAACGAATACTGGTGATCCTCGGGCATCCATCAAGCAATAGTTTTTGCGCCGCCCTTGCCGAGCGTTACACACAGTCGGCAGCGCGTGCCGGGCATGAGGTGCGGCAGTTGTTTCTGGGCAGCATGGATTTTGATCCGGTACTGCGCGAAGGCTATCAGCAGGTCCAGCCGCTGGAAGCCGACTTGCGTAACGCCCAGGCCGATATCCTGTGGGCTGAACAACTGACGCTGGTCTATCCGATCTGGTGGGGTGGCGTACCGGCCTTGCTCAAGGGCTTTTTCGACCGGGTGTTCTTGCCCGGTTTTGCCTTCAAATATCGCCAGGGCAAAGCCTTCCCCGACAAACTCCTGCGCGGCCGAACCGCCCATTTGCTGGTGACCATGGACACACCGCCCTGGTACTACCGATGGATCTACCGCATGCCCGGTTTGCATCAGGTCCGTAAAACCACCCTTGAATTCTGTGGCATCAAACCCACCCAAACCCTCACCTTCGGGCCAATTCTCGGCGCCAGCGCAGACCGGTATGCGGCCTGGTTGCGGCAAGCCGAAGCTATCGCCAGCGCTTGAGTCGGTCGATAATGCGCCGAGCTTTATCCTCGGAGAAAAGGACCTTCCCATGTACATCGGCCAAGCCGCGCAACGTTCCGGCACCACTGTCAAAAGCATCCGTCACTACGAGTCGATTGGCCTGCTGCCCGCCGCATGCCGTCAGGGCAAGTACCGCATCTATGACCAGCACAGCGTCGACCTGCTGATGTTCATCAAATGTGCCCAGCAACTCGGGTTCAGGCTCAAGGAATTGCAGTCGGTCTTAGCCGGACATCAGGGCCCGCAGTTGCCATGGGAACAGGCACAACAGGTCATCGCCAGCAAAAAACAGGAAATCGCCGAGCGAATAGCGGCGTTGTCGCAACAGCACTCGCAATTGGTCGAGTTCGAGAACAGCCTCGAACAATCCAGGCGCGACTGCCCGCTGAACCATCTTTGAGAGCAGTGCGTTTCTGGGCAGCTCAGTGTCGAGCACAGACAACTGATGATTGGACAAGCGCTATAGGGTGCGACTTCAGTTCTTGAGCCCACTGCCCGGAGTCATCATGACCGCACCGATTACCGTTCTTCGCGACACCCACCCGCTGCCCGTGCTCGACGCCTGCAAATGGGAAAAGCTCGAAGGTGACCCGCACACCGTCAACCTCAACGCCTACACCAGTGAAGACGGCAGCAAGATCATGGGCACCTGGATTTGCACGCCGGGCAAGTGGTACGTGGAATATGTGAAGTGGGAGTATTGCCATTTCCAGGAAGGCTACTGCGTCATCACTCCGGAAGGCATGGCGCCGATCCACCTGCGCGCTGGCGATATTTTCGTCATCGAGCCAGGGATGAAAGGCACCTGGGAAGTGGTGGAAACCGTGCGCAAATATTTCGTGTTTGCCTGATACAAAAAAACCGGGGGATCACCCGACGTGATCTCCCGGTAAATATCTTTGGGTACATGCAATTTTTGTAGGAGCGAGCTTGCTCGCGAAAAACCTGAGAACAACGCGGGGTGTCAGCCTCCCCGCATTATCGTTAACGACCATCGCGAGCAAGCTCGCTCCTACAACGGTTTGCGATAGCCGTTGATGATCGCCGAGAAGTCCTGCCCACCCTCCCCACGCAAACTCATCGCCTGATACAACTGCTGGGCCACCGCGCCGAGTACCACCGGCTGGTGCGCCTGACGCGCCGCTTCAGTGGCCAGCCCCAGGTCCTTGAGCATCAGTTCGGCCCCAAAGCCGCCGGTGTAACCGCGCGACGCCGGCGCCGTTTCAACGATCCCCGGCCACGGGTTGTACATCTCCGAACTCCAGCAACGTCCGGTGGAACTGTTGATGATGCCCGCCAGCACCTTGGTGTCGATGCCCAGGGCATCGCCCAGCGCCATGGCTTCGCTGACGCCGACCATGGAAATCCCCAACAGCAGGTTGTTGCAGATTTTAGCGATTTGCCCCGTGCCGACCTCACCACAATGGACGATGTTGCGGCCCATCTGCGCCAGCACCGGTTGCAGGGTGGCGAACAGTTCAGGCGTGGCGCCGACCATGAAGGTCAGCGTCCCGGCGGCTGCTCCACCGGTGCCGCCAGAAACCGGCGCATCGGCCATGGCCACGCCCTGTTTGGCAGCGGCGGCGGCTACGTCCCGCGCGGTCTGCGGGTCGATGGTGCTGCAATCCACGGCCGGTACACCTTTGCCGATACCGGCGAGCACACCGTCTTCACCCAGCCACACACTGCGCACATGCACCGCGGCGGGCAGCATGGTGATGACCAGTTCGGCGCCCCCTGCCGCTTCACGGGCCGATGCGCTGATGCTGCCGCCCAGCTGTTCCAGTTCCGCCAGCACAGCTTTGTTCAGGTCCACCAGGCGCAGTGCATGGCCGGCCTTGATCAGGTTGCGCGCCATCGGCGCGCCCATGTTGCCCAGACCGATAAAAGCGATTTTCATGTCCGGCTCCTTAACGCAGGTTGATGGTGGTGTTCACACCGTCGTTGACGCTGTCGTCGTCGAACCAGCGGCTGGTGACGGTCTTGGTCTGAGTGTAGAACTGCACCACTTGCTTGCCATACGGGCCGAGGTCGCCGAGCTTGGAACCGCGCGAACCGGTGAAGCTGAAGAATGGAACCGGCACCGGAATCGGGATGTTGATGCCGACCTGGCCAACGTCGATTTCGTTCTGGAATTTACGCGCCGCCGCGCCGCTCTGGGTGAACAGGCCCGTGCCGTTGCCAAACGGGTTGGCGTTGACCAGCGCGATGGCCTCGTCGAGCGTATTGACTTCCAGCACCACCAGCACCGGGCCGAAGATTTCCTGGGTGTAGATCTGCATGTCGGTGGTCACGCCGGAGAACAGGGTCGGGCCGACAAAGTTGCCCTTCTCGTAACCAGGAACCGTGATCTCGCGACCGTCCAGCTCCAGTTTCGCGCCTTCCTTGATGCCGCTTTCGATCAGGTCGAGAATCCGCGCCTTGGCCTTTTTCGAGATCACCGGCCCCACGTCAGTGCCCGGCTCGCTGCCCGCATTCACCTTGAGTTTCTGCGCCAGCGCTTTCAGGTCGGGCAGCCATTGCTTGGCCGCGCCCACCAGCACCACCACCGAGGTGGCCATGCAGCGTTGACCGGCAGCGCCGAAGCCGGCACCCACCAGCGCATTCAGCGCTTGTTCGCGATTGGCGTCTGGCAGCACCACGGCGTGGTTCTTGGCGCCCATCATCGATTGCACGCGCTTGCCGTGCTTGCCCGCCAGGTCATAGACGTGAGTACCGACGGCGGTCGAACCGACGAAGGAAACCGCCTTGATGTCTTTATGGGTGCAGAGCCCGTCCACCACGTCCTTGCCGCCATGCACGACGTTGAGCACGCCGGCCGGAATGCCGGCCTCGATGGCAAGTTCCACCAGGAGCATGGTCGACATCGGGTCCTGTTCCGACGGCTTGAGCACGAAGGTGTTGCCGCAGGCGATGGCCATCGGGAACATCCACAGCGGAATCATCGCCGGGAAGTTGAACGGGGTAATGCCTGCGCACACGCCGATGGGCTGGCGCAGGGTGTAGGTGTCGACGCCACCGGCGACGTTTTCAGCGAACTCGCCCATTTGCAGGCTGCCGATGGAGCAAGCGTGCTCGACCACTTCCAGGCCACGGAAAATGTCGCCTTCGGCGTCGGCAATGGTCTTGCCCTGCTCGGCGCTCAGGACTGCGGCGATGCGCTTGGAGTGCTCGCGGATCAGCGCCTGGAGCTTGAGCATGATGCGCATGCGGGCGCCGATCGGGGTCAGCTTCCAGGTCTGGAAGGCACGATGGGCTGCGCTGATGGCTGCGTCGACTTCTTCAGCGGTGGCAAACGGCACTTTGGCCAGCACTTGCTGGGTCGCCGGGTTGATGATGTCGTGCCATTCGGTGGTCTTGGATTCGACCCACTCGCCGTCGATCAACAGCTTGACCTTCTGCACGGTGGTTTCGTTGGGCGTAAGCGATGCGTTCATGTGGGTCTCCTGGACTTTGTTGTTATCAGGGGAACCAAGGCGAGAAAGTCGCCTTGAGATGAGGCGTGTGCCGCGAATTGGTTAACGGGCTGTTTTTGGAGTATAGATGTGCAAACTTCTAATAAGAACGCACATAAAAACCGGTCCAACATGCAAAAAAACATCACCTCCCTCGGCTCGTTGAACTGGGATGACCTCAAGTTTTTCCTTGAAGTCGCCCGCACCCGCAAGGCCAGCACCGCGGCAAAGCGCCTGGCGGTGGACTACACCACAGTGTCGCGGCGCATCAGTTCCCTGGAAACGGCACTGGGCACATTGCTGTTCGAAAAATCCCGGACCAACGGCTTTGTCCTGACCGCCGAAGGCCAGCGGTTGATGGGGTATGCCGAGTCGATCGAAAGTACCCTGCACATGGCGTGCGAGCAGGTTTCCGGGTCCGGCGTGGCGCTGTCCGGGCATGTGCGCATGGGGTGCACCGAAGGCTTCGGCAGCTTTTTCATCACGCCGCAGCTGAGCCACTTCGTCGACACCTACCCGGCGATTTCGGTGGATATCCTGCCGCTGCCGCACTTCATCAGCCTGTCCAAGCGCGAGGCCGACATCGTCATCGCCCTGGAGCGTCCGGAGCATGGCCCGTACGTCTGCTGCAAACTGTGCGACTACCGACTGCAGCTGTATGCGACCCAGGATTATCTGGACAACCACCCGCCGATCCGCAAACCAGCCGATTTGGCCAAGCATTCGTTTATCAGTTATGTCGACGACCTGGCGTTCAGCTCGGAGCTGTTGTACCTGGCCAACGTATTGCCCGGCGCCAGTGCCAACCTGCGCAGCACCAGCGTGATCGCGCAATTCGTGGCCGCGCAGCAAGGACGCTCACTGGCGATCCTGCCGTGCTTCCTCGCCACTCAGGACCCTCGCCTGCTGCCGGTGTTGCCGCAGGAAATCAATATCACCCGACAGTTCTGGATGTACTGCCGCGAAGACCTGCGCAAGCTCAAGCGGATCACCTTGTTGTGGGATTACATCCGCCAGGTGACCGAGCAGAATCAGGGGCTGTTGATGGGCGAAAGCCGGGAGATGCTGTTTGCCGATGACTGACCTTTCAGTCTGTCGGCTCGCGGCCTTCCTTTAGCTCCAGCATCAGTCCGCTCAAGCGTTTGACCCGGCGTTTCACCGCCTCTTCAAACACGCCTGCACGCGACTCGATCAAGGTGAACCAGTCCTTGGCCCGGGTAATTCCGGTGTAGATCAGTTCCTTGGTGAGGACCGGATTCAAGGCGTCAGGAAGAATCAACGCGGTATGTGCGAACTCCGAGCCCTGGGATTTATGCACGGTCATGGCGTACACGGTTTCGACATCGTTCAGGCGACTGGGCAGGACAAACCGCACGCCACCCTGGCCATCATTGCGTGGGAATGCCACACGCAGAACCTGCTTTCCATTTTCATGTCCGTCCTGTTCCGGGAGCTTGAGGGCGATGCCGATATCGCCGTTCATCAACCCCAACCCGTAATCGTTGCGGGTCATCAGGACAGGGCGACCTTCGTACCACTGCTGGTCACTGTCGATCAGGCGTGCCCTCAGCAACGCGTCCGTCACTCGCTGGTTCAAGCCCTCGACACCCCACGGCCCCTTGCGCACGGCACATAGCAACTGGAATGCGTCGAAGGCCTGCAACACTTTCCGAGCCCAATCGATCCAGCGCGAATCTTCCAGAGGGCTGTCCAGTGGTGGCCGCTGATTGCGCAGCACGCTCAGGTAATGCCGATAACCCTGCGGGCCTTCACCATGACCGTCGAGAAGCAAGCGTTCCAGAGCACGATCCTGCTCGCCCTTGAGGGCCAGGCAATACACATCGTCATGGCTTCGCGCCGACAACAACTTGCGTGCTTCTTCGGGCTGCTGCTGGTTGACCCAACGAGCGAGTTGACCAATACCGCTGCCTTCACCGAATCGCCGGGAATGGCGCAACATCACGACCTGTTGGGCCAATGGATGAGTGCCCTGGGCGTCCTCCTGCAAGCCGCTGGCCTGCAGGTTTTCGCCACTGACGGCTTCCAGCCACTGGCGTGTCTGCGGGCTGTACCAGCCAGCCTCCGCGTCGCGACACAGGTCCCCCAATACCGCACCGGCCTCTACCGAAGCCAGTTGATCCTTGTCCCCCAACAGCACAAGGCGCGCATGGGCCGGCAAGGCGTCAAGCAGATTGGCCATCATTTCCAGGTCGATCATCGAGGCCTCGTCTACCACCAACACATCCAGCGGCAGACGATTGCCCGCGTGATGGCGGAAGTGTCGAGTCCCGGGTCGGCTGCCGAGCAGGCGGTGAACGGTGGTGACGTCGGACGGGATCTTTTCCCGTATTTCCTGGGTGACCTTCAAGGTCCGGACTTGCTGGCTGATGGACTCCGTCAGGCGCGCCGCGGCCTTGCCGGTCGGCGCGGCGAGACGAATGCGCAGGGGCACGCCGGCCTCGACCGCTGGCGCCTGGAGCAACGCCAGCAAGCGCACGACAGTGGTGGTCTTGCCGGTCCCCGGCCCCCCGGTCACGATGCTGAAGGCGCTGCGGGTCGCCAGGGCGCAGGCGAGCTTCTGCCAGTCGATTACGTCACCGGACCGGGCAGGACCAAACAGACCGGTGAGGCGCTGCAGCAAGTCGTTCGGCGTGGACTCGTGTTCCGTCAAACGCTCGCGCAGTGAAAGGTCGATCCGTCGCTCGTAGGCCCAATAGCGGCGCAGGTACAAGCGTTTGCCCGATAAAACCAAAGGTCGGTCGCGCACGTTGTCACGGCTGTCAGCGGCCAGCGCGACGAGGTTGCTCGCGGCCAGTACCTTGCACCAATGGGCCCCGTCCAGTGATCCCAGCAATTGCGAGGGCAACAGCATTGCACCGCCTTGTACGTCACCTTCAGGTGGTAATGACAGGGCGAAATCCGGTTCTTTCAGTGTCTCGAACAGGTCGAGACAGACATGCCCGTGGCCCAATTGGTGGCTGGTCAGGGCGGCCGCCAGCAACACCAACGAATCATCCTCCGGAGCCAGTTCATGCAGAAACGCCACAAAGGCTTTGTCCAGCGCGCGCAACCAGCCACGCTCGACCCAACGCGTGAGCAACAACAACAAGTCGTCGGCACGACTCAGCGGCGCCAGATCGGCCAGGCTTTCGGCTGCCAGCGATGTGGGCAACAAATCGGCGAATGTGCGATTCATAACAGTACTCCCTGTTCCCAGGCGGGTTCGGCCTTGGGTTCCGGCTTGCCCTGGAACAGCCTGTCCAGACGCTCGATCAGTTCTCTTGGCGGCCGGGCGAAAAACACACCCTGGCTGGCCGCACGCGTACCCCGCAAAAACAGGTACAACGCACCGCCGACATGCCGGTCGTAGTCGTAATCGGCGAGCCGCGCCTTGAGCTGACGGTGCAGGGCCAACAGGTACAACACGTATTGCAGGTCATAACGGTTGTCGAGAATCGATTGTTCCATGGCCTGCGCGGTGTAGGCCGCATCATCGACGCCGAGCCAGTTGGATTTGTAGTCGGCAACGTAATAGCGGCCGTCATGTTCGAACGTCAGGTCGATGAAACCCTTGAACATGCCATTGAGCAACACCGGTTCCGCGGCCACCCGGGCCACGCCGTTATGGGTGTATTGGCACACCAGCGCATCGAGCTTGAGCACATCGACCTTATGGCTGGCGAACCAGAACTCCATCTCGACCTGATACTGCGTCAACTGGCCGAATACCACCGGCGCCTGACCGCCGCCCAGTTGCAACGGCGACTTGAGCAGATGCTGCAGCCAGTCACTCAGCGTGGTGATCCAGCCCTCCCAGCCTCGACGATTGCAGCGACGGGCAATGGCGTCGATCACCTCTTGTGGTGGCGCAGCAAAACCTTCGCCTCCCGCCCATTCGAGCAAGCCATGGAGGAAGGTGCCGGGGTTCGGGCCGCGTGGGAAGCGATGGATATCGCCGCCACCGGCCACCACTTCCCTGGGGGCCTGTGGGTCGAGGCGTTCGTCATCGAACAGTTTTTGCGCCTGCGGGCTCTCCGGCGCCTCGTCGGTGCCGACGCTGAGGGTGTCGCCAATGCGCAACGCGCTGTAAGAAGCGATCCACCAGTTTTCACTGGCCTTGCGTTTCGGAACCCGCGGAACAAGCAGCGCCGCGTCGTTTTGCGGTGGCTGGTAGTGCTCCGCTGTTGCTTCAGGCATCTCGGCATAGGCCAGCGCCGGGCAGTCCTGTTGCAGGTCCCGCAACCAAAGCTGCAACGCCGGGGATTCAGCCAAAGGCGCGCCGCCGCCAAGCAGATAACCCAATGCCGACAGATGCAGCACCGAGCCATTGTTGTTGCCGCGCTTGAGGTCGGCCACCCCCAGCCAGCAGGCGTGTTGCGCCCGGGTCAGGGCGACATAGAGCAAGCGCAGATCCTCGGCCAGACGCTCATCGTCAGCCTGGGCAATCAACTCCGCCGTTGGCTTCAACGTGACCTGGGCATTGCCGGATTCATCGTGGTAGTGCAACGGCAGGCGGCTGCCATCCACCGGTTTCGCCGAGCAAATGAACGGCAGGAACACCAAGGGGTATTCAAGGCCCTTGGACTTGTGAATGGTCACGACCTTGACCAATTGCTCATCACTTTCCAGACGCAGGATCTGCTCTTCGCCAGCCTGCCCGGACAACGCCAGATGCTCGGACAGATGCCGGATCAGGGCTTGTTCGCCATCGAGTTCGGCGGCGGCTTGTTGCAGTAGTTCGAAAAGGTGCAGAAGGTTGGTCAACACGCGCTCGCCGTCACTGCGGGCGATCAACGCCTGGGGCAGACGGAAGTCGTGCAGCAAGCGCCGCAGCATCGGCAGTACGCCCTGCTTGCGCCAGACTTCGCGATAGCCACGGAACTGCATGACCCGGGCTTCCCAGGCCAACTCGTCCTGATTCAGCCGCTCCAGCTCAGTCAACGACAGGTTCAACGTGATGCTGGCCAACGCGGCTCGTAGCGGGCGCTCGACGTCCGGCTCGGCGCAGGCCTTGAGCCAGGTCAGCACGTCATGCGCTTCCTGGGCGGCGAACACCGAGTCCTTGTCCGACAGGTAAACACTGCGCACGCCACGGGCGGCCAATTGCGCACGAACCGCCTGCGCCTCCTTGCCGTCGCGGACCAGGATGGCGATGTCCGCCGGCAGCAGGCCCCTGAAGGCTTTGCCATCCTGGGTGAATCCCGCTTGCTCCTGCTGTCCGCCATTGAGCAATGCCGTGATTTCACTGGCGCAGGCAGCCGCCAGGTGTTGCCGGTACACCGCACCGGACAACGGTTGTTCGGCCGGCAAGTGCCAAATGTTCAAGGCCGGGATTGCCTGGTCATTGATGCGCAAGACTTCTTTGCGGCCCTGGGAGGCAACCGGCGTGAACGGAACCGGGTTGTCGCCATTCTTCTGCCTGAAGAGGAAAGCGCCGCGTCCTGACGCCCGGGCTTCGGCGCGCTCGAACACATGGTTCACCGCGTTGACCATGCCGTGGCTCGAGCGAAAGTTGGTGCCCAGGGTGTGCAGGCGGCCGGTGGTGGCCTGCCGGGCACGCAGGTAGGTATGGATGTCGGCACCGCGAAAAGCGTAGATCGCCTGTTTCGGGTCGCCGATCAGGAACAGACCGCACTCGGGGCTGTTCTCTTCAATGCGGTAGATGCTCTCGAAGATCCGGTATTGCACCGGGTCGGTGTCCTGGAACTCATCGATCAGGGCGACCGGAAACTGTTCACGAATCAGGGTTGCCAGTCGCTCGCCGCCATCGGACTGCAAGGCCGCATCGAGGCGCAGCAACATGTCGTCGAAACCCATTTCCGCGCGGCGACGCTTCTCTTCCTCGAATCGCGCCCCGACCCAGCGGGCCGCATGTTGCAGCACGGCGGCATCAGGCGTTGGCAACCCATCGAGACAGGCCTTGAGGCCGGCCATCGCATCGAGCCCCGGATGTCGAGGCGCTTCGCCCTTCCAGGCTTCGGCCATGCCATCAGGGGTCAGGCGCGTGAAGCCGGTGCCGATATCCAGTTGCTCAAGGGATTCGTCTTCGGCCCAGGCTTTGATCTTTTCAAACCAGGGCTCGAAATAGCGAGCCTGCATCTTGCGACCGTCGACAGCCTTGCCGGCAACGCCCTGGTGACAGATGGCAAGCAACTCGTCCGCCCACTGCAGCCAGGGCTTCTTCAGTTCGATCAGGGCAACCCGTCGCTCTTGCAAGCATTGCGAAATCACCTCGGCGGGCTCTTTCCCTTCAAGGGTATCCCGCTCGCTGGCGAACAGCGCACGAATCCGCGGCAGCAGCGTCGCCGGTCCGCCCCAATTGCTGCGCACCCAATTCAATGCATCACCTTGCATCGGGTAACAGAACAGTCGCCAGTAATCGCGCAGGACTTCCCCCAGCAAGTCGCTGTGGTCGGTTACCAGGGTCTGGGTAAACAGGCTGCCGCTGTCGAACGCGTGCTCGCGCAACATGCGCTGGCACCAACTGTGGATGGTCGACACCGCCGCCTCGTCCATCCACTGCGCGGCGATATCCAGGCGGTTTGCGCACCCGGGCCATTGCTCGGGTAAGTACTGAATACGCAACTCGGCAATCAGGCTGTCCGGGGCCGGTGTTTCATCGCGAAAATATCGTGCGGCCTCGGCGAGCCGTGTGCGGATGCGTTCGCGCAGCTCTTTGGTCGCGGCATCGGTGAAGGTCACGACGAGGATCTGCGGCGGCAACAGCTCACGCCCGAAGCCACTGTCCTCCCCGCCATTGCCAAGCACCAGACGCAGGTACAGCGCGGAAATGGTGAACGTCTTGCCGGTCCCGGCGCTGGCTTCGATCAGTTGGCTGCCGCGCAGCGGGAATGCCAGGGCCAGAGGTGTCTTCGTGTTCATCAGCGCGATTCCTCGCTGGACAGTGAACGCCAGGGTGCTTCGAAAAGCGGACGATAAAGTGCATCGCACCAGTCGCTGAACGTCTCATCGGCGACCAAGGCATCGTAATCGGCGAATTGGCGCGCGAGTGCCGGGCTTTCGCGACGCTCTCCGTCCGTCGTCTGCCCATCCCCTTCATAGGCCTTGCGCGCAGCGGAATCGGCCTTGATCGGGTCGGTTTGCCCCAGCCACGCAAAGGCTGTTTTGACCGCGATCGGCAGAGGCTGGCGCATACCCGCCTGCCAGGCCATCAACAGGTCACCCAGCGTTTTCCGCGCTGTGGACTCATCCATCGGTTCGAGCAACAGACTGTCGTCGCCGGCCACCAGTGCAGTGGTCAGCGCCATGCCACTGGCACAAGCCACCAGATGGGTGAGCCACGGGCGTGTCAGTCGATGCCATTTGCGTGACTTGATCGAGCCGATGCTGTTGGGGATCGTTGTGATAGACAACAAACCGCCATCGGCGCGCTGATGCAGGCCGCTGAGCCAGCCCTCAATGTGCAGGCCTTGCAGTTCCAGATCGACGGGCAACGCGCTGCTGAGCGGTGTTGGCCACAACGCCAGGAGCTGTTGGTGGCGTTGCAGCAAGTCAGGTAATGGCTCGATCAACTCGCGTTGCAGGCACTCACCGAATCCGGCCATGGGCAGCAGCCCGCTGTTTTGCAGGCGTTTCGCCTGATCCTCCAGTGCCTGTCCGGTATTTCCAGGATCTGCCAGCGCCGCTTCGAGCAAACGGTCGCTGAGGCTGTAACGCTGCAACGCATCCAGGACAAAAGGCTCTTCATCAGCCAAGGGCACTTCAGCCGCCTCGAAGAAGACCTTCAGGCGCTGGCTGAAAAAGTGCCGTACCGGATTGCGCAGGAAATCCTGCAGTTGACCGAGACTCAGTGGTTCGTCCTGAACGTGAGCCTCGAGCACTTCGGCGCTTGCCTGTTGCTCTGTCGCTTGATGAAGGACCTGCCATTCGGTGGCGTAGCTGAACGACTCATCCCCGTCGTGAAAGTAGCGAGCACTGAAGGGTTGCAACGGGTGTTCCCGGGTCATGGCCTGGAGCAGGTCATTGTCGCTTTGTGACAATCGCCAACCGCTGGCCAGGTGGTCGCGTAACTGGCCGATCAGCACCGACGCAGGCCTCTCGCTGTTATCGCGGATGCTGCGTCCCACCCAACTGATGTAGAGCTGGTCCCGTGCCGACAGCAAGGCTTCCAGTAGCAGGTAGCGGTCATCTTCGCGCCGGGAGCGGTCACCTGGACGGTAATCACTGCCCATGAGATCGAAATCCAGTGGCGGCTGCGCGCGCGGATAATCGCCGTCATTCATGCCCAACAGGCACACCAGTTTGAACGGGATGGCGCGCATGGGCATCAAGGTGCAGAAGTTGACCGCTCCGGCCAGAAAGCGTTGGGACAAACGGCCCTGATCCAGACCCGCAAGCCAGGCTTCACGGACGACGGTCAGCGGCAACTCGTCCTGCAACCCGACCGACTCGCAGGTCTCGAGCCAGGTCTCACGCAGCTCTTCGAGCTGAGCCAGCAAGTAGTCATCGTGTTCGTTACTGGCAAGGAAGAACAACTGCACCAACGCCTGCAAGCGCAAGCCCCATTGCCCCGGTGATGCTGGCTGAGAGAGTTCGTGGTGAGCCACTTCCAGCGCGTCCAGCAGCGCAACCAGCGGGCCGATTAGCGCGGCGTCCAGGCCCCCGATTTCGTCGTAGGGCTCGATACCCTCATAAGCATCGGCGCTGCCAACGGCATAACCGAGCAACATCCGGCGCAAGCCGAAACGCCAGCTGTTTTGCTCCAGTTCATGCGGCAGCCCGAGCCCGGCACGCTGCTCGGCGTTCATGCCCCAGCGAATGCCGGCACCTTCGATCCAGCGGTGCAGCGTCGGCAGGTCGCGCTCCTCAACACCAAAGCGAGCGCGCAGTGCCGGGACGTCCAGCAGATCGAGAATTTCACTGACGGGGAATCGGCTGTCAGGCAGCTTGAGCAGGTGCTCGACAGCAATCAGCAATGGATCGCGGCCGCGCTGGCCCTGGTCAGCCAGGGTAAATGGAATGAAGCGCGGATCCTGGCGGTCAAGCTGACCAAACACGGCACGAATATGCGGTGCGTAGCTGTCGATGTCCGGAACCATCACGATAATGTCCCGGGGCCGCAGTGTCGGGTCGGCGCTGAAGCGCGAGAGCAGTTGATCGTGGAGGATCTCGACTTCTCGCTGGGCGCTATGGGCGATGTGAAAACGGATCGACTCGTCCTTCTTCAGGTCGATCGCGGGCCAACGCTCCCGAGTCTCGTTGAGGGGACGCAACTCGAGGATGTCATCCTGCAATTGGTTGAGCATGTTCAGCGGCTGACTTTCACTGAACAGGTCGATGCGCCCGTCTCGGAATGCCGAACGATAGCTGTTGGGATCGTCATAACTGTCGAGCAGGTTGATATAGTCCCGCCCCTGTTTACCCCAGGCAGCCAGCAACGGGTGAGCATGCTGGTGGAGGGTTTGCGGATCGATCACTACCGGCATGCCGCTTTTGCGGGCCTGACGCTTGTATTGATGCCGCAACAGGTCTTTATCGGCGACGATGTCCGCCCAATGGTGACGACACGGGTTGTGTACGCACAGCAGGACCTGGCTGAATCGAGCCAGTCCCGCCAGTGCTTCCAGGGCTTGAGCAGGCAGGGAAGAAATCCCGAAAACGATCACTCGCGAGGGTAATCCCTTGGGGGCTGTTTCGAGATGGTTGATACGCTCGACAAATCGCTGATGGACGCCGGCACGGCTTTGCGCCATGCCTTCTTCCCCCACATCCAGCAAGAGTGCGCGCCATAACTCTGCCTGCCAGCAATTGGCCGGGGTCAGGGGTTTGGTTTCGCCCCTGGCGTTTCCTGTTTGATGTCGACCTTGCGCCCAGTCTTCCAGCCAGTCAGCCCGATAGACCTGGTATTGGTCGAACAGATCCGCCAGACGCTCGGCCAATTGATAGCGTTTGCGCAGATCGGTGTCATGGGTCAGGAAACGCTGCAGCGGCTCGAAGTGCGGCTGATTGATCAATTGCGGCAGCAGGCGCATCAGACGCCAGGTCAGCGGGGCTTTATCGAGCAGGGACTTGACCGGAATTTCGTCACGGCCAAGGACCATGCGATAGAGCTGCCACATGAAGCTGCCGGGCAACTGCACGTCGATGGCGGCAGCGATGCCGCAGCCTCCCATGTCGTCGTCCTCAGAATCTTCCGCCAGTGCCAGCTTCAGCCATTGGGCAATGCCATTGCTTTGCACCAACGCGATTTCATTCTCCAGGGGAGCCAGCGGGTAGCGCCGCATCCAGCTGACCACCAGGCTGCGCAACTCATCCAGGCGGTTGCCGTGAACCACCATAAAACCAGCACTGAGGGACGTCGCGTCCGGCATAAAGGCTTCCTTGGAAATGCAAAATCGAGAAACGACTTTAACATCTGTAGGAGCGAGCTCGCTCGCGAAGGTCGTCAACGATGACGCGGGTGGTCTGGGGTAACGCCGTGTCCTGAAGTTCTTCGCGAGCAGGCTCGCTCCTACAGGAAACAAAGCGCAAAAACAAAACCCCTACCTGCGTGCGCAGATAGGGGTTTCGGAATTTAATCTTGACGATGACCTACTCTCACATGGGGAAACCCCACACTACCATCGGCGATGCATCGTTTCACTGCTGAGTTCGGGATGGGATCAGGTGGTT
>NZ_QAOV01000023.1 GCF_003050925.1 Pseudomonas sp. GV085
AATGACGGTCTCTGCCCCGCGCACGCTCTTCAACTCTAGCTCCCTCAGTTTGCTGCGCGACAGCGCGGCGTCGAAGACGAGGCGGCCCCTCCTACAAAACAACAAAGCCGCCCGAAGGCGGCTTTGTTGATCGGGTCGAAGCTTAGTGCTTCTCGCCAGCCAGCTTGTGCTCGAGGTAGTGAATGTTCACGCCCCCTTTGCAGAAGCCTTCATCGCGGGTCAGGTCGCGGTGCAGCGGGATGTTGGTCTTGATCCCGTCGACCACGATTTCGTCCAGCGCATTGCGCATGCGTGCCATGGCTTCATCACGGGTTGCGCCGTAGGTGATCAGCTTGCCGATCAACGAGTCGTAGTTCGGCGGAACGGCATAGCCACTGTACAGGTGCGAGTCGACACGAACGCCGTTGCCGCCTGGAGCGTGGAAATGCTTGACCGTGCCCGGGCTCGGCATGAAGGTTTTCGGGTCTTCGGCGTTGATCCGGCATTCCAGTGCGTGACCGCGGATGACCACGTCATTCTGGGTGAACGACAGCTTGTTGCCGGCGGCGATGCTGAGCATCTCCTTGACGATGTCGATGCCGGTGACCATTTCCGAAACCGGGTGCTCTACCTGGACACGAGTGTTCATCTCGATGAAGTAGAAGTGGCCGTTTTCGTACAGGAACTCGAAAGTGCCTGCGCCACGGTAGCCGATATCGATGCACGCCCTGACGCAGCGTGCGAGTACTTCCTCGCGTGCGTTCTCGTCGATGCCCGGTGCCGGTGCTTCTTCGAGAACCTTCTGGTGACGACGTTGCAGCGAGCAGTCGCGGTCGCCCAGATGGATAGCGTGGCCCTGGCCATCGGAAAGTACCTGGACTTCCACGTGACGTGGGTTGGTCAGGAATTTTTCCAGATAGACCATCGGGTTGCCGAACGCCGCGCCTGCTTCGGAGCGGGTCAGTTTCGCCGAGGCAATCAGGTCTTCTTCTTTGTGCACAACGCGCATGCCGCGACCACCGCCGCCGCCAGCGGCCTTGATGATCACCGGGTAACCGACTTCGCGACCGATGCGCAGAGCGGTTTCTTCGTCTTCCGGCAGCGGGCCGTCAGAACCTGGAACAGTCGGTACGCCGGCAGCGATCATGGCGTGCTTGGCCGATACCTTGTCGCCCATCAGGCGAATGGTTTCGGCTTTCGGGCCAATGAACGCGAAGCCGGATTTCTCGACCTGTTCGGCGAAGTCGGCGTTTTCCGCAAGGAAGCCGTAGCCCGGGTGAATGGCGGTGGCACCAGTCACTTCGGCCGCGGCGATGATTGCCGGAATGTGCAGGTAGGAGTGGGCGGCCGATGCCGGACCGATGCAGACGGATTCGTCTGCCAGGCCCAGGTGCATCAGTTCCTTGTCAGCCTTGGAGTAAACGGCGACGGTCTTGATGCCCATTTCTTTGCAGGCGCGCAGGATCCGCAGGGCGATCTCACCGCGGTTGGCGATCAGAACTTTTTCCAACTTCGCAGTCATCAAAGGCTCTCCGCGGTTCAAACGATGGTGAACAGCGGTTGGTCGTACTCAACCGGCTGGCCGTCTTCGACGAGGATGGATTCGATCACACCGCTGGTTTCAGCTTCGATGTGGTTCATCATCTTCATGGCTTCAACGATGCACAGGGTGTCACCTTTCTTCACGGTCTGGCCGACTTCCACGAAGGACGGCGAGCTTGGCGAAGACTTGCGATAGAAAGTACCGACCATCGGCGAACGGGCAACGGTGCCGTTCAGTGCGGGCGCGGCGGCAGCAACCGGTGCGGCAGCGGCAGCCGGAGCAGCGGCGACAGGCGCGGCAGCCGGAGCATGCATTGGAGCCGGCGCATAGTACTGCTGAGCCGGGGTCTTGCTATGACGGCTGATGCGTACGGACTCTTCGCCTTCCTTGATCTCGAGCTCGTCGATGCCGGACTCTTCCAGCAATTCGATCAGTTTCTTAACTTTACGGATATCCATGAATCATCAACTCCCAAGGGTCGGTCAGGGGCGGTTAACTTGTTGTTCAAGCTGTTCCAGGGCGGCCTCCAGGGCCAGTCGATAACCGCTGGCGCCAAGGCCGCAGATCACTCCCACCGCTACATCGGAGAAGTAAGAGTGATGGCGGAAAGGTTCGCGTTTGTGCACGTTAGACAAATGCACTTCGATGAATGGGATGCTCACCGCCAGCAGCGCGTCACGTAATGCGACACTTGTATGTGTAAAAGCTGCTGGGTTGATCAGAATGAAGTCCACGCCTTCGCTGCGGGCAGCGTGAATGCGGTCGATCAATTCGTACTCGGCATTGCTTTGCAGGTGCAGCAAATGGTGACCGGCTTCGCGGGCACGGCGTTCCAGGTCCTGGTTGATCTGCGCCAGCGTCGTGGCGCCGTAGGTGCCCGGTTCGCGGGTGCCGAGCAAGTTCAGGTTGGGTCCGTGCAGAACGAGTAACGTCGCCATCGGCGGTTCCTATGTTATCTGTGAGCAATGGTCAGAACCCGGCGACTATGCCGCAAAGCCTTTGTGACTGTCCAGTTCTCTGCAATAGCCAGCACAATGACCGATGTTTGCGCGAAATATATGACTGCTCGATTAAATTGGGTCATTCGCCCGGGTAACGCGCTCGGCGAAGTCTTTGGCGTTGATCTCGCCGATCACCCGCACATCGGCACGTTCGACGCCATCCTTGCCGAAAAACATCAGGGCCGGTGGGCCGAACAATTGATAACGGTCGAGCAGGGTGCGCTGTTCGGCGTTGCTGGCGGTGATATCGAAGCGGATCAGCCGGTAACCCTTGAGGCGTTCGACGACGACTGGGTCGACCAGCACCTCATGTTCGATGACTTTGCAGCTGATGCACCAGTCGGCATACCAGTCGAGCAGCAGCGGTGTACCGGACGACCGGGCCTCGGCGAGCGTGCGGTCCAGATCGGCGGAAGTGCTGACGGTTTGCCAGGCGCTGGTGCCTTGCACAGGCTGGT
This sequence comes from Pseudomonas sp. GV085, assembly GCF_003050925.1. Taxonomy (GTDB): domain Bacteria; phylum Pseudomonadota; class Gammaproteobacteria; order Pseudomonadales; family Pseudomonadaceae; genus Aquipseudomonas. The sequence continues at coordinate 2,982 of NZ_QAOV01000023.1, forward strand.
TGCTCTCGACGACGCGCGGCTGGCCAATCGGGTTGAACGGGTCGGTCTGGCCGCTGAGCGCGCCGTACCAGCAGGCCAGGGCGTAAAACACCAGGAACATTGCGAGCAACTGTACGAGGCGCTCGCGCGGCGGTTTGTAGACGAATTCCAGCGCGCCCATGAACAGCCCGACGCCACCGGCCAGCAGACCGATCAACAGCAAGGTGACCTGGCCGGGCAAGACGCGGCTGAGCAGGCCGATCGCCAGTCCCAGCAATAACACACCGATCGCGTTTTTCACGTAGACCAGCCACGGCCCGCTTTTCGGCAGCCAGGCTGCGCCACCGGTGGCCACCAGCAACAGTGGTGCGCCCATGCCGAGACCGAGCATGAACAGTTTCAAGCCGCCGCCCAGCGCATCGCCACTGGCGCTGATGTACAGCAGTGCGCCGGCCAAGGGCGCCGAAACACAGGGTGAAACCAGCAAGCTGGAGACCACGCCCAACACCGCAGCCCCCCACAGTGAACCGCCTTTGGTGCGACCGGCGATGCGGTCCAGGCGACTGCTGATGGCGTGCGGCAATTTGAGTTCGAAGACGCCGAACATCGCCAGTGCGAACAGCGCAAAAAACATCGCGAAGGGTACCAGCACCCAGGCCGATTGCAGCCGCGCCTGCAGATTGAGCTGGGCACCGAACAGCCCCATCAGCGCACCGAGCAGGGCAAAGCAGGCGGCCATCGGCAGCACATAGGCCAGTGACAGATTGAAACCGCGCCAGCCGCCGACCTGACCGCGCAGCACCACACCGGACAGGATCGGCAGCATGGGCAGCACGCATGGCGTGAAAGTCAGGCCCAGACCCGCGAGGAAAAACAATACCAGTTCGCGCCAGCTCCATGGATAAACCGTCGCTGGAGCGCCGCTGCCGTCGATGCTCAGTCGCTCGGTTTCCGGCGGATAGCACAGGCCTTTGTCGGCGCAACCCTGATAGGTCACGGCCAGAGTGAAGGCACGTTGGTCGGTGCGCGGCAACTCGACGTCGAGAATGCCGTGGTAGACCTCGACATCGCCGAAGTATTCATCGTGTTTTTTCTGGCCGTCGGGCAGTTTCGCCGCGCCGAGGACAACATCGGCGGGATCGGCGCGAAACTGAAAACGGTGCCGGTAGAGGTAATAACCTTCGGTGGCGACGAAGCGCAGTTTGATCGATTGCGGCGTGCTTTCTACCAGACTCAGTTGAAAGGCTTCGCGCACCGGCAGGAAGTCGGCGCTGTTGTTGATCGAGCCCAGGCTTGAGCTGGGCCGGTTCTCCAGCAGACCAGTGGCGCTGGCCGGCAGGGCGAACACTAATAACAGCAGGCAAAGCAAACGGCGCATGACAATCTCGCGTATCGGAATTGGGGGGATGATAGCGGACGGCGGCGGGGCGTGCAGAGCGACAGTTTTGTGGTGGATTGCCTGACGCTATCGCGAGCAGGCTCGCTCCTACAGGGGAATGCATTTCAAGTGTAGGAGCGAGCCTGCTCGCGATGGCTATCTGTCAGACGCGGAAGGCCTGAACGGCTGTATGCAGTCGACCTCCCAGCACCAGAAGATTTTCTCCCTGCTCACGCCCTTCGCCGATACGCAACAAGTTATCCCCACCCAGCTGGTGAATCCGCTCGCTGTGGTCACGGATCTCACTGACAGCACCGCTCTGCTGGGCAGTGACATCAGCAATTCGTATCGCCGTGTCGGAAATGGTCTGGATCGCCCCGACGATTTTATCCAGCGCGCCGTCAGCGGCCTGGGCCTGGCTGGCCGTGGCTTCGGCATGTTCGACCTGGGCGCGCATGCCTTCCACCGATTGCCGTGCGGCGGTTTGCAGCCCTGCGATCAGCGTCTGGATTTGCGCCGTGGCCCCGGCGGTACGTTGCGCCAGTGAGCGCACCTCTTCGGCCACCACGGCAAAGCCTCGGCCCATTTCCCCGGCCCGGGCCGCCTCGATGGCGGCGTTCAAGGCCAGCAGGTTGGTCTGGTCGGCAATCGAGCGAATCACCGTCAACACGCCGCCGATGGTGGCCGACTCTTCGGCCAGGTGTTCAATCATTTGTGCATTGCCTTGCACTTCATCCACCAGCGCATGCAGGCCGGTGAGGCTCAGGCCGATGACTTTCTGTCCATGCTCCACGGCGAGGCCAGCGTGGCGGCTGGCGTCGGCGGCCTGGCTGGCATCGCCGGCGACTTGTTGGATGGTCGCTTCCAGCTCACTGAGGGAATCGCGGATCAGCGCCGTGTCGCCGGCCTGATGCTCGGCGCCGCTGTGCAGGTCGTTGCTCAGGTCAGCCAGGGTGCGGCTGCTGCCGGCCACCTGTTCGGCGTTGCGGCGAATGGTCCCCACCAGGTCCACCAGATAGGCGCGCAAGCGGTTGAGCGACGCTTCAATGTCATGCAGTTCGCGGTTGGTGTTGCCCAGTTGAATGTCGCGGCTGAAGTCGCCTTCGGCCCAGGTCGACAGGGCCGGGGCGAGGTTGGTCAGGGTCCGGGCCAGTTTGCGCTGCAGGGTGTCTATCAGCAGTGCGATCAGCAGAATCAAGCCGATCATCACGCCTTGCATCAGCCGCACTTCACCCTGGATCTGCCCGTGCTGGGCGCGCACCACCGGTTCCAGCCTGGCAATGGTCTGTTGCACGTCGGCGATTTTCACGTGAGTCGCAGCGCTGAGGTCGGCGCGTCTCTGGATTTGATCGCGAGTGCGTGTGAGCTCGGCCGGATAGCGGGTGAGCAGGCTGTTGAGTTCGCGCTTGATGCCAACGCCAGCATCTTCGGCGACGGTTTTTTCCTTGTTCTCAAGGCCCATCATCGAGGCGAAATCATCGGTGTTCGACTCGCTGCTGGTGGTCACGCCCAGCAAGGGCAAGGCGTCCAGTTTTTCGGCCTGGGTGCGGATGTTGGCCACTTCACGTTCGACGTCGGCGGCCAGTTCGCTGCGGCCGCTGCTGACCAGTTTGTCCCGCGCGAGGGACAACTTACCCAGGTGCTGCGATGCGCTGAGCAGTGGCGTCAGGTAGGCCGTATTGCCACTGGCGTACTGGCTGAGCTGATCGAGACTGGCACCCAGTTCACGCTCGGCTTGCAGCAGCAAAGCCTGCGGATCGCCGGCCAGTTTGCCGGCGGCCAGCAGGTCGGTTTTGCTGAACGCTTCAAGGGTCGACAGGCTGGGGCGCAATGTCTCGGCCAAGGCCGGTGGCAATTCGCCGAGTTCTTTTTGCAGGTTGTCGATGCCTTGGGCGGCACTGCTCAGGCGCAATGCATCGCCGCTGGCGAGGTAATCCTCGACACTGCGGGCGACTTCATTCTGAAATTGCTGCGACAGGCCCAGGTAGCGCTCCATTAATAGATACGGACGCTCAAGGGCTTTCTGCGACCACCACAGCGTAGCGCCGAGGGCCATGCACACGGCCACCAGAAGGAGGGTATTGAGATTGGTCAGCAGCTTCAGGCGCATTACGGACTACCAACGGCAGAAATGGTAAGTGCCTGAAGTTATTGCGTTTCTGTTACAGGGTTATGACTGTATCGGTCGATTCCGATAAAAAAGTGGCACTTTGCTTTGATGTGCGAGCGGCCTGTATTCGATTGCGTCCGCCATGTTTGGCGCGATACAGCGCATCATCTGCCTGACTGGCCATCATCAGGCTGTCGGAGTTTTCGCATAACTCCACCAACCCGGCGCTGAAGGTGCACCACAGATCCTGAGGTTGTGCGGGGTAGTGAATCTCGGCAAAGCGCTGTCGGATTTCATCGAGCACGTTGTAGGCCGCTTCGATATCGGTGTCCGGCATGACAATGGCGAACTCTTCACCACCGTAGCGGCCAATGAAGTCGGTTTTGCGCAGGCGTTGCTTGAGAAACAGCGCCAGGCTCTTGATCACCCGGTCGCCCATGGGGTGGCCGTGGCTGTCATTGACCCGTTTGAAATGGTCGATGTCGAGCATGGCAAAGCTCAGCGGCTTGCTTTCGCGGCGGGCGCGGAACGAGCAGTCTTCGAGCAATTGCAGGATATGCGTGTGGTTGTACAGACCGGTGAGACTGTCGCGGACCATTCGTGCCTTGAGGTTGCGTGCCCGTGCCGCGCGGTTACGCACGGTAGTGATCAGGTGCCGGGGCTTGATCGGTTTGGTCAGGAAGTCATCGCCGCCTTCGCTCATGGCGTCGAGCTGTTTGTCCAGGTCGTCTTCGGCCGACAGGTAAATGATCGGCACGCTGACGTAACGGTCGTTATGGCGGATCACCTTGGCCAGTTCCGTGCCGGTGCAGGCCGGCATGTACATGTCGAGGATGATCAGGTCCGGCTGGAAATCCGCCAGTTCGGCCATGGCCTGGATCGGCTCGATCAACGTCCGGGTGACGATCCCTGCACTGTTGAGCAGGCGCTCGGTGTGCAGGGCCTGGGCGCGGGAGTCGTCGATGATCAGCACTTTATAAGGCTCGTATTGGGCAACGCAGGTCAGGACTTCGATTTTCTCCAGCAGGCTCGACGCTTCGAGGGTGCCGGTAAGGAACTCCTGACCACCGGCACGCACGGCGGCGAGGCGGGTCGGGGTGTCGGTTTCGTGCAGGCTGAAAAACAGCAGCGGCAAGCGATGGTCCAGGCCTTCCTGGGCTTCGGCGGCCAGTTTCAGACCGACACCGGCGCCACTGAAATCCACGTCCATGACAATCGCCGCTGGCAAGCGCTCGACCATCGATGAGCGAAACGCATCTACGCTGTCCAGGGACTGGGCACTGAGCCCGAAGAATTCCAGTTGTTTGGCCAGGCGCTCGGCGCGGCCGTGATCCTGCAGCATCACATAGACGGGCTTGCGCAGCGGTGGCAGGAAGGTCTGATCGAGTTGGTCGCCATGGCGCAGGCCAGTACGCGACAGGCGCTGCATCAAGCGATTGAGGTCGGTGATCAGGCCGCTGCTCAGGCGTCCGCGATTAGCGTCGACCGCCTCCAGGGACTGACCGATGTGGCGTGCCAATTGCGTGTGTTCCGGTTGTTCGAAGCGCTCGGCGAAACGCAACAGGCGCAGATTGGCCTCGCTCAATTGCGAAAGGTCGGCGGTGGACCACTCACTGCGTTGCAGGCGCTGCCATATCTCAAGAATCTGACGAGCCTGATGAATTACCCGCTGGGCAAAGTGGTGCTTGAGGCGCTCGCGGCTGGGGTCTTCTGGCTCGGTCATATCCTGACTACTAGTTAGGGTGCACACTGAGGTCGACTGGTGGCTCTATGCTAGCACCACTTTTCCATTACATGAGTGCTGTACGTCAATAATCTGCAATGTGGCTTCATTCAGTTTGTGACCGATCGGTCTGATGTCGGGCTGTCTAGTCGTCGTGTGCGGAGGTGAAGTGCCGTGAATCAGGGCACTTGACGGGCGCAGGGCGGCAATTGGCGGGTGACAGGCCATTGGCCATTTACGGCTGTCTGAGCAGTGCGGACCGGTCCGTTTTTATTGGCTTCAGGGAGTCAGGGATTCCCTTGGGACGTGTCATCCAAACCATTAGGAGGATTTCGACGGCAACACCTTCATCGGGTGGGCAGGAACTCTTTTCATCCGCAAGACCGGTAATTTTCCGCATCGGTGCGATGGCGGGTGCCGGGCCAAGGCACGTTGTTGTATGGTTGTGGTCGAACCGTTGACCTCAAGAGCTTGAAAGGAAATCGCCATGCTGGACTGGAAGAACCGCACAGGCAGTGCGCCTGAACGTGCCGCTGAACCGAAGTCGGAGACCCGCAGTTATCTGGGCGGTCTGTTGTTCAGCCGGGCGCTGGCCACTTTGCTGGGCATCTACCTGTTGGTGGCGAGTGTCCTGGGCTGGTACTGGAGCCAGGAGCCGGCGCTGTTCCCGGTCCAGCAGACCGCTCAACTGGCGGCCGAGAAAGAAGGCAAGCAGATGGTCGTCGGCTACACCACGGTGGAAACCCTGAAGACCGTCGCCGGCACCTTGCTGACCAAACCGGGCGGCTATATTTCCAACGACCGATTCCCGCCAGGCCTGTGGATGGACAACATGCCGAGCTGGGAATACGGCGTGCTGGTGCAGGTCCGCGACCTGAGCCGGGCAATGCGTAAAGACTTCGCCCGTTCGCAGTCGCAGTCCGCCGAAGACGCCGACCTGGCCAAGGCCGAGCCGCGTTTCAACTTCGACAACAAGAGCTGGGTGCTGCCGTCCAGCGAGTCCGAATATCAGGAAGGCATCAACTCCCTGAGCCGCTATCAGGCGCGCCTGTCCGATCCGAACCAGAAGAGCGCGCTGTTCTATGCCCGCGCCGATAACCTGAACAACTGGCTGGGTGATGTCGGCACCCGTCTGGGTTCGCTGTCGCAACGACTGTCGGCCAGTGTGGGCCGGGTCAAGCTCAACACCGCGTTGAAAACCGAGGTGGTAGCACCGGGTGTGGCGCCGCAGGTCGATGAAGAAATCGTTGAAACCCCATGGTTGCAAATCGACAATGTGTTCTACGAAGCCCGTGGCCAGGCCTGGGCGTTGTCGCATTTGCTGCGCGCCATCGAAGTCGACTTCGCCGACGTACTGGCAAAGAAGAACGCCACGGTCAGCGTGCGCCAGATCATTCGTGAACTGGAGGCGTCGCAGGAGCCGGTGTGGAGCCCGATGATCCTCAACGGCAGTGGCTTCGGCGTACTGGCCAACCACTCGCTGGTCATGGCCAACTACATTTCCCGGGCCAACGCCGCGGTGATCGATTTGCGTCAATTGCTCAATCAGGGCTGAGTCATGGTCGATAACGCCAGAGAAGCCGCGCACCGCGCGGCGTCCGATGCTGAACAGATCGCCTGGGTCGACGAGCAGGACAACCTGCTCGGCGCCCTGGTCCGTTCCGACTTGCGCGAGCGTGGGCTGATCGGGCGTGGCACCTACATCATGTTGTTCAATTCCGCTGGCGAGTTGTGCGTGCATCGCCGCACGCTGAGCAAGGCGATCTATCCCGGTTACTGGGACGTTGCGGCAGGCGGCATGGTGCTCGCCAGTGAAACCTACGCCGAGTCGGCGGCCCGGGAGCTGGAGGAAGAACTGGGAGTGAGTGGCGTGGAACTGACCGCTCATGACCACTTTTTCTTCGAGGACACCGGCAATCGCCTGTGGTGTTCGGCGTTCTCGGCGGTGTGGGACGGCCCGTTGATCCTGCAACCGGAAGAGGTGCTGGAAGCGCGCTTTATTCCCATTGATCAGGTCATGCTGGAAATCGGGCAAAAGCCTTATTGCCCGGACTCTCTGGCCGCGTTGAAGCGCTATTTGCGCTCACGCCGGATCAACGTCGCAAAACAGCTATAAATTGGCGCCGATTGGCTCTTAGCAATCGGCGTTTTTGCCGTTACACTGCGCGACTTTTCAAACTGAACCGGTATTGCTGGTTATTGCTGTAGGAGCGAGCTTGCTCGCGATGAACTCAAAGACGATGCGTTCATTCTGGATGCCCGCGTTATCGTTGACGTCCATCGCGAGCAAGCTCGCTCCTACAGTGAAGTGAATGTTGTACCGTTTCAGTAGCGCTGCCCCTGCCTGAGTGGGGCTTCGCGGTCGATAGCCTTCCCAAGTGCTGCGACCAGTCTTTGTCCTCGAAGAGGATTGCCGGTGGCCAAAAAAGCCGCATCCTTCGCCGCCCTGGGCGGCCTGGTATTTTCCACCGACGCAGGTCGTCATTGCCCGGAATGCAGTAAACCGGTGGACGCCTGCATCTGCAAACAGACCGTTATCCCTGCCGGCGACGGCATCGCACGCGTGCGTCGCGAAAGCAAGGGCCGTGGCGGCAAGACGGTGACCACCATCACCGGCGTGCCGTTAGCTGAAGACGCGCTCAAGGACCTCGCCACGACGTTGAAGAAACGTTGCGGTACCGGTGGGGCGCTGAAAGACGGTGTCATCGAAATCCAGGGCGATCATGTCGAGCTACTCTTGGCAGAACTGATCAAGCTCGGTTTCAAAGCGAAGAAGTCCGGCGGCTAGCAGCCTCTGTGAAAACCACCCACGGCTTGATCCAGTCCCGATTCATTCTGGTCTGGCGTCGTCTCCATGGTTTTCACAGAGCCTGTTCATGACCGGTTTCTAAACTCACTGCGGTCAGCGAGGTCTACCCCCTCGTTGACGAACCGTCATTTTCATACTTTAGACTGCGCCGGCCTGAACCCAGGCGACGCTCTATGACTTCTTTATAGGGGACTTCGATGTCCGTACGACGCACACGCAAAGACGATGGCAGCCAATGGACAGTTGCGGACAGCCGCAGTGTTTACGGGATTCGCCATTGGGGGGCCGGGTATTTCGCGATCAATGACGCCGGTCGCGTCGAAGTTCGTCCGAACGGCCCGACCAGTTCGCCTATCGACCTGTTCGAGCAAGTCGACCAACTGCGCAAAAGCGGTTTGTCCTTGCCATTGCTGGTGCGTTTCCCCGACATCCTGCAAGACCGCGTGCGTCAGCTGACCGGTGCGTTCGACGCCAACATCGAGCGCCTGGAATATCAGAGCAAGTACACCGCGCTGTACCCGATCAAGGTTAACCAGCAGGAAGCGGTGATCGAAAACATCATTGCTACCCAGAACGTTTCCATCGGTCTGGAAGCCGGTTCCAAGCCGGAACTGCTGGCGGTACTGGCATTGGCGCCGAAGGGCGGCACCATCGTCTGCAATGGTTACAAGGACCGCGAGTTCATCCGTCTGGCGCTGATGGGCCAGAAGCTCGGCCACAACGTGTTCATCGTGATCGAGAAAGAATCCGAAGTCGGTCTGGTGATCGAAGAAGCGGCGGCGCTCAAGGTCAAGCCGCAGGTCGGCTTGCGCGTGCGTCTGTCGTCCCTGGCGTCGAGCAAGTGGGCAGACACCGGCGGCGAGAAATCCAAGTTCGGCCTGTCGGCCGCGCAGCTGCTGTCGGTGGTCGAGCGTTTCCGCGCTGCCGGTCTGGATCAGGGCATTCGCCTGCTGCACTTTCACATGGGCTCGCAGATCGCCAACCTCGCTGACTACCAGCACGGCTTCAAGGAAGCGATCCGTTATTACGGCGAGTTGCGCAACCTGGGCCTGCCGGTGGATCACATCGACGTCGGCGGCGGTCTGGGCGTGGACTACGACGGCACGCACTCGCGTAACGCCAGTTCGATCAACTACGACATGGACGATTACGCCGGCGTCGTGGTCGGGATGCTCAAGGAATTCTGCGACGCGCAGAGCCTGCCGCACCCGAACATCTTCTCCGAAAGCGGCCGCTCCCTGACCGCCCACCACGCCATGCTGGTGGTGCAGGTGACCGACGTCGAGAAACACAACGACGATGTGCCGAAGATCGATAACAAGGAAGAGCTGCCGGAAACCGTTCAGTGGCTGGTTGACCTGCTAGGCCCGACCGACATCGAAATGGTCACCGAGACCTACTGGCGCGCCACGCACTACATGAGCGACGTGGCCACTCAATACGCCGATGGCAAGCTGACCCTGGCGCAAAAAGCCCTGGCCGAGCAATGCTACTTCGCCGTTTGCCGCCGCCTGCACAACTCGTTGAAGGCTCGTCAGCGTTCCCACCGTCAGGTGCTCGACGAACTCAACGACAAGCTGGCTGACAAGTACATCTGCAACTTCTCGGTATTCCAGAGCCTGCCGGATACCTGGGCCATCGGCCAGGTCCTGCCGATCCTGCCGCTGCACCGTCTCGACGAAGAGCCGCTGCGCCGTGCCGTGCTGCAAGACCTGACCTGCGACTCCGACGGCAAGATCAAGCAGTACGTCGACGAGCAGAGCATCGAGACCAGCTTGCCGGTGCACGGTCTGAATGACGGTGAAGACTATCTGCTGGGGATCTTCCTGGTGGGCGCCTACCAGGAAATTCTTGGCGACATGCACAACCTGTTCGGTGACACCGATTCGGTGAACATCTACCAGAACGCCGACGGTAGCGTGTACCACGCCGGTATCGAAACCCACGACACCATCGAAGACATGCTGCGTTACGTGCACTTGTCGCCGGAGGAACTGATGACTCACTACCGCGACAAGTGTGCCAGTGCCCGCATCAGCGCCACCGAGCGCACGCAGTTCCTCGATGCCTTGCGTCTGGGGCTGACCCGTTCGTCTTACCTGTCTTCCTGAGGTAAGCGCCACGCTCATCAGGTTGTCTGAAAATTTTCCGTTTGCCGCGGAAATTTCAGATGACCTGGTGCGGCAATTCTCCTATTCCAGGCGAAATTTCCCGCGTCCTCGGCCACCCAAAGCATTTGGTCTCCTTTTCGCGTAGGTTATTTCCTAATTTGTATTTCGGCACTCTACTCGGCCATGTCTCTCAGCGAGAATCCCCGGCCGCCCCTCCTGTAGAGAAACGCCGATGTTCAATCCAGTCAGCGAACCGTCATTTCGTCTGGATGTAGCAGGTCTGCCCGACTCCTTTGAGGTCCTGGCCTTTACCGGTAAAGAGGCCATCAGCGAGCCGTTCGTGTTCGACCTGGAACTGCTGATCGATGACCCGGTACTTGACCTTGCCAGTTTGCTGTACCGCCCGGCCTCGTTGCATTTCGGACCAGCTGGAAACTGCGTGCATGGACAATTGCATGAACTCGTCCAGCGTGATCATGCCTCGGGACCCCGGCTCTGCCAGGTGCGTCTGGGGCCAAAACTGGCTTGTCTGGCCCAGCGCTTCAGCCAACGAATTTTCAGCGCCCTTTCAGTGCCGCAAATCCTCGACCGGGTGCTCAAGGAACACGGCATTACCGGCAAGGATCGACGTCTGGCGCTGAGCGGCGAATACCCGCCCCGGGATTTCTGCACGCAATATCGAGAGTCGGATCTGCAGTTTCTCCAGCGACTGTGCGCCCAGGAACGGCTGCACTACCACTTCGAACACCGGGCCCGCGGGCACTGTGTGGTGTTTGGGGATGATCATCAGCATTTTCCAACCGGCGAACCTGCGGTATTGCGCAGCGAGGGCGATTGGCCGGCGGTGCGGCAGTTCGAACGTCAGCACTGCGGTGGGACCGCGGCGCAGAGTGCCGAATGCCGGACAGACCTGATGACCTTGCGCAGCGGTTGGCTGATGCCGCTGTCCGGTCATCCGGTTGCCGAATGCAATCGCCTCTGGTTGCTGACCCACATTGAGCATTGGGGCGGTCAGGATACGGCGACGCCTTACCACAATCAGGCCCGTGCCCTGCAGTGGCCGACACCCTTCGCGCCGCCCTGTGTGACGGTCAAACCACAAATGCATAGCCTGCAACGGGCGTGGGTCGTCGAGGTCGACGAACCAGGCCCAGACCCGGCAAGGCCGGTACCGGTGCAGTTCGACTGGCTTTATCAGGGCGAAGGGGCTGCGCCCAGCCATTGCTGGTTACCCCTGTCCAGGCAACTGCAGGCATCGACGTTCTTGCCATTGCGGGAAGGGACTGAGCTGGTCGTGGGATTTGTCGAGGGCGATCCCGATCAACCGCAGATAATCGGGCTGCTGCATGCGCCGGCAACGGTCGAAGTGACGGCCCCTGATACCCCCCAGCCTGGCTGCGCCCCTGATGAGGGCCTGGAGCAATGGTTGCGGTCGGGAGAGCCATTGCTGGTGTTGTGCCTGCTGCCCGGCGGTGGCAGTTTCAACCATTGCGCACAGGCGTTGTGCACCTGTCGTCTGGCGACGCAGCTTGGCCAGAGCTCTGGAGCATGATCGCCACACGCACGCCCGAGGCACCCCCGCAGTGGCTGTTGCTGGATGTGCCGGGCACGCCGCAGGCGGGTGTCACACTTCGGCAGATGTTTGCACAAGCCCGGTGCTTCGGGTTGTTCGAGGGTACGGAGTGGCATGCGCTGCATGAGCAGGGACCGGTCCTGGTCGATCTGCGCACCTGCCCGGCACTGGCCGATTTATGCATAGTCGACGGACAACGCTGGCCCGGATTGCTGATGGTCAGCGAGGCCAGCGCTGCGTCGTTGCTGGCGCATTTGCGGCGCATGCTCACGGTCACGCTTGGCCTGCACCGGGCCCTTTTGAGCTACTACAACCCGATCACGGCGAGCTATTTCTTCGATGCCTGCGATGCCGTTGAACTGAGTCGCTGGCTCGGGCCCATCAACCAGTTGCGCTGGTTCGGTGGCAGCTGGGCCGACCGCGCGATGGGCTGTGAGGGCTGGCAGCGCTTGTCCAACCCGGGGCTGGCGGTCAGCCCGTTGGCAGTTGAGGAGAACCTCAGCGCCGGGCAACAGGAAAAGCTGCAAACCTGCCTGCTCGAGCAGCAGGCCTGGCGGTGGAGCCAATCCACCGGTGCCGATTTCTCCCGCCTGTGGGCCCATGTGCAAGAAGGGGTGGCGTTGGGTTTCAGTGAGCGCCCGGTGCTTGATGGCTGGATATGGCTGCGCTTGCAGTATCCCGACGCCGTGCCCGTGCAGCCGTTGCCGGGGCGGACTCAACAGGAACGCCTCGATAGCCTGCGTCACTTGTGGCAGGACGATCCACCCTGGTCATGAGGTCGCCCCGTTCAGTGAGTGCTGCCGGCGAACCAGCCATCGTGACGGCGCAGGCGCCAGGCGATTGCGCCAAGGGTCAGACTGCGCAGCAGCATGAACACCAGAAAGGTTATCCACAGGCCATGGTTGCCCCCGCCTTGCAGCGCCCAGCCGAAAGGCAGCACCAGCGCCACGGTCAGCAGCATGCCGTTGCGCATTTCCCGGGCGCGGGTGGCGCCGATGAACAGGCCGTCGAGCAGGTAACTCCAGACGGCAATCAGCGGCAGTACGGCGAGATAGGGCAGGTAGATGAAAGCGGTGTCGCGCACACTTTGAATGTCGGTCTGCATCTCGATGAACAGATGCCCGGCGAACAGAAACAGCGCGGCAAAGCCCAGGCTCGCCAGCAACGACCAGCCGCCGGCCACCACCAATGAACGGCGCAGGGCATCGCGATTGCGGGCGCCAAGCGCATGTCCGCACAGGGCTTCGACGGCGTGGGCCAGGCCATCGAGGGCATGGGCGGTCAGCAGCAAGCCATTGAGCAGCAGGGCATTGGCAGCGACCGTGGCATCGCCCAGCCGCGCGCCTTGCACCGTGATCAGGAAAAACACCGATTGCAGCGCCAGGCTGCGGATGAAGATGTCGCGGTTGACCGCCAGCAATGGCCGCCAACTCTGCCACAGTGCCAATGCCGCCCAGACGATATGCCCGGGGTAGGCGCGCAGGGCTTTGCGGGTCATCAGCAAACCGATCAGTGCCCCCGTCCATTCGGCAATTACCGAAGCCCGGGCCGCACCAACCACGCCCCATTCCAGGCCGAGGACGAACCACAGGTTCAGGGCAATGTTGACCAGGTTGGTGCTCAGCAAAATCGCCAGCGGCGCCCGGGCATTCTGGGTGCCGAGAAACCAGCCGACCAGTGCATAGCTGGCGAGCGCCGCCGGCAGGCCAAACAGGCGGGTGTGGAAGAACTCTCGGGTCAGTTGATCGAGCTCAGCCGACGGTTGCATGAAGTGCAACGCGATCCCGCTCAATGGCACGCCCACCGCACCCAACACCACGGCCAGGCCGATGGCGAGCAGCAGGCCTTGTAATAGAATCTGCCGCAAAGCCGCACCATCCCCGCGTCCGGCCGCCTGGGCGGCGAACCCGGTGGAGCCCATGCGCAGAAAACCCATGGCCCAGGCAAGGAAGGTGTACAGGCTGGCCCCGACCGCGACGGCGCCAAGTTGATGGGCATGGGGCAGGTGACCGATGACGGTGCTGTCGACCAGGGCCACCAGCGGGACGGAAATGTTTGAAAGAATCATTGGTGCGGCGAGTGCCCAGACCCGGCGATGGGTAGGGCGGTCGCGCCAGTCGGCGGTCAGGTTGGACATGCAGGCTCCTTGGGAGCAGGCATTGTAGCGGCACATTCCAGATATGCCGCGCTCCAATGTAAGAGCTGGCTTGCCAGCGAAGGCGTCCGCAAGTGCGATGCAATATTGGAGGACGCCTTCGCCGCCAAGCCGGCTCCTACAGGAATTGATGGTGTCAGTGGATGATCCAGCTGAGCAACCAAAGCCCCAGCACCAGCCAGATGATCCCCATGATGAACGACGCATTGAGAAAAGCGCGGATCGCCGACCACAGCAGTATCAGACCGAGGATCAAGGTCACGATGCTGATGACCGAGGTATCCATGCCCAGTGCCTGGGACAGGCCTTCGACAAAATTGCTGCTGGCGTTGCCCAAGAGATTGAACAGCCCGCTGAGGGCATCAACGATGAAGCGGATGATCGAGCCGAGTACCTGGCCGAGCCATTCGGAAAAACCTTCTACCTGCATGGAGTGAACGTCCTGATTAAAGAGAATTGAGTCTTGGGCTGTCGATCATGCTGCCGAGTCCCCACAAGCATAGAGGGTTGCACAGGTGAGCATGCAACTTCTGCCCCTTGCCTTCACCTGTGATCCCCCCGAAGCTATACGCCTTCAGGAGAGCCCGATGAACCTTGTTGAACTGACCGAACGCCTGCACGCCATCCGTGACCGCAATGACTGGCGGCAATTTCACAGCCCGAAAAACCTGGCCATGGCCGCGAGCGTGGAAATGTCCGAGCTGGTGGAGATTTTCCAGTGGCTGACCGAAGACCAGTCACGCCAGTTGCCGGCGGACAAACTTGCCCACGCCGGGCAGGAAGTCGGTGACATTGTGCTTTATCTGTTGCTGTTGTGCAGTGAGCTGGGCCTGGACATGGATGCCGTGGTGCGCAGCAAACTGGCGGACAGCGAACGGAGGTTCAGCTGATGAGCGACCGTCATTTCGATCAACTGGCGACCCGTTTCGCCGAAAAAATCTACGGCGGTGCCAAAGGTGCGATCCGTCTGGCGGTGTTGCAGGCCGATCTGGCCGAAACCTTGCCCGACCGGCCGTTGCGCGTTCTGGACATCGGCGCCGGCCTTGGCCATATGTCGTTGTGGCTGGCCCAGCGCGGCCATCAGGTGACCCTCGCCGAGCCGGCCGAACCGATGCTCGAAGGCGCCCGCCAGCGTTTTGCCGAAGCCGGGCAGAGCGCCACGTTCATTCAGGCACCCTGGCAGGAACTGCTCGGGCAGCTCACCGAGCCCTACGACCTGGTGCTATGCCACGCCGTACTGGAATGGCTGGCCGAACCCCACGCCATCCTGCCGGTGCTGCATCAGCTGACCAAGGCGGACGGCTGGCTGTCCCTGGCGTTCTACAACCGCGACGCGCTGATTTATCGCAACTTGCTCAAGGGCCATTTCCGCAAGATGCGCAAGAACGACATGGCCGGCGAAAAGCAGAGCCTGACCCCGCAGCAGCCCCTTGATCCGCGCGAGCTGGCGACGCAACTTGAAGGCTTATGGAAGGTCGAAATACAGAGTGGCGTGCGAGTTTTTCACGATTACATGCCGGTGGAATTCCAGGCCCGCGCCGAGCTCGTGGACCTGTTGGAAATGGAGCTGGCCCACCGCCGTCATCCAAGCTTTGCCGGGCTTGGGCGTTACTTGCACTGGATCTGTCGGCCTGTCTGATCGGAGCACGAAATGAAAAATCATTCAGGTGTACTGGTGCTCTGCCTGGGGCTGGCTGCCTGTCAGGGCAGCAACCCCTATGTAGCCACCTCAACCCCTTTGCCACCGGCACCGCCCCAGGCTGCCAATACGTTCGATCGCAGCGCCTACCCGGCGCCGTCCCGTGACTATGGCAAGTACCGCAGTTGGGCCTGGCTCAACGGCCATCTGCCACCGGGCACCGCGTGGGCGGACTCGGCGCAGGTTGCCGAAGCGGTCAGCAATGCGCTGGATCAGCGGGGTTTGCGCCCGTTGCATGACAATCGTCCGGCGGACCTGTTTGTCAGCGCCGACCTTCGCCTGGAAACCCGCTTGCGTCAGGTTCAGGACGACTATTACGGCGGCGGTTATGGCGGCTACAACGGCTACCGCCCTGGATATGGCGGATACGCTACCGTGCCGATCATCCGTACCTATCGGGAACAGGTCGTGGTCGTGCAGGTGGACATGTTTGACGCCAAAAGCGGTCAACCGATATGGAGTTCCAGCGCTGAAACCGGCAACCGGGGCAGCGAAAGCGAGCGCGCCGATGCGATACGGGAGGCTGTGGAAAAGGCTATGTCGGCGTATCCTCCTAGTTAGCTTCTTGTAGATAAGAAGCATTCCACAGGATCATGTCTTCTACCGGAGAATTATCATGTTCCGCCGTTTTGTTTTACTGGCAGTGGCCGCGCTGCTCAGTGCCTGCGCCGCCAACCAGGTCAATCATGACTTCGACGCCAGCCGCGACTTTGCTGCCTATCGCAACTGGACCTGGAAAGAACCCGCCCTGCAATACCGTCCCGATGATCCGCGGATCAAGAGCGACCTGACCGAACAGCGCATCCGTCAGGCGGTTGCCGATCAACTGGATCAGCGCGGTCTGCGTCCGGCCGCTGCAGGCGCCAAGGGCGATTTGAATGTGCAGGCCTACCTGATTGTCGAAGAACGGCAGCAACAGGTGACCACCAATTACGGCGGCGGCTGGGGTTACCCATGGCATGGCTACTACGGCGCACCGATGTACAACGAAACCCGCAATGTCAGCTACAAAGTGGCGACCATCCAGATCGATCTGCTCGATGGCAAGGACGGCAAACTGGTGTGGCGTGGCAGTGACGAACAGATACTCAGCCGCACGCCGAACCCGACGGATCGTCGCGATGCCATCTGGCAAACGGTCACGCGGATATTGGCCAACTATCCACCGCACGCGTCCTAGAATCAGCCGGCCTCTCAACCCCTGTGCTCCCCGCAGGGGTTTTTTTATGCTCGACTCTGGCGAGTTGTATCCCCCGACCCAACTGTGGGAGCGAGCTTGCTCGCGATGGCGGCCTGTCAGCCGACCAATCCTGTGTAGTTTTCCTCAAGTCCCGAGGAAACCTCCGACACGTTTTTCAGGTTGCCCGTCGGAAGCACGATCTCTAGCCTTTGTCTGTCGCTGCAAAATCAGTGATCGGGTTTGGTCGCCCGGGTTTAGAATGGCGCACAGTGCCGCGCGAGCGGCATTTTTGTGCTTGCTTAATGGCGAGCTGTGCGTGGGAGGGCCTAGGCCCTGCCGGGTTTCCATTCCCTGGTCGACCAACCTGCGTACGGTTCGCCACCCTTCTGCTTGGTCGCAGTGATGGCGAACTCCAAATTCAAGAATGGAGCTTCACCATGATCAAACCCACCCCAAATCCCCCCGAAACCGACGACGTTTCCCCATACCATTCCCCCCACTCAAACAAACTCCACGAAGCCGCCGACCGCGCCCTCGATCACTACCTCAATCCACCTAAGCAGCCTGCCATTCACAAACCCAGCACGATGTTCGTCATTGCCCCGGATATCGATACCGAAACCCTGCTGGCCCACGCCTGTGAATCACTGGCGTCGGCGAGTGTGATGGCGAGTGATTTTGCGGGGTTTCTGGAGGGCTCGCAGCGCAACACTCTGCTGGGGATTGCGCAGGTGATCATGCTGGGTGAACTGGCTGTAAATAGGGCCTTGGATAATCTCGATCCGTAAGACTGACCACGGAGCTTCTGTGGCGAGGGAGCAAGCTCCCGAGCCACAGACATCGGCTATATCAGGATCAGGCAACCGGCCGCCAGTGCCCGACCATATGCTCCAGATCCCCGGCACCCACCAATTGCAGATCCCCGCTCGGTCCCGGCGCGCTGGCCAGCAACGTCACCTCACCGGGCAACCGTACCGGCTTCTTGAACTGCACCGCGATCTCGACATTCGCCGCTGGCAGATGCCCGGCCAGCGCAGCCAGCGTGCGCGCCTTGTTCCACAGACCATGGGCGATGGCGGTCGGGAAACCGAAGAGTCGGGCGCTGGCCGCGCTCAGGTGGATCGGGTTGTAGTCGCCGGACACCTTGGCGTATTGCCGGCCGATGTCCGAGGGCGCTTTCCAGTGCTCGATTTCGCTCAAGTCCTGGCTGGTTGTCAGAGGTTCTTCGAGCGGTTCACCCTCGAGTTTGACGCCGCGACAGAGCATCCGGCTTTGCGCTTCCCACAACGGCCCCAACTGATCGTCGAGGGTGGTGAGCAAATCGAACGTCGCGCCTTTGGCGTGGGGTTGCAGGTTCTGTACTTGTACGCTGACGCGCACCCGATTCACCCCGCCCATGGGGCGCAGCACACGAATGCGATTGCTCAGGTGTATCAGGCCCAGCAGCGGGAACGGGAAGTCCCTGGTCGTGAGCAATTGCATCTGCAAGGCAAACCCGAGGATGTGCGGGTAGGTCGGTGGCAGCAGGCCGTTGTCGGCGAAACCACAGACCTCGCGATAAGCCGCCAGGCGCTTGGGATCGACTTCGACCCAGCAATGCAAACCCGAATCGGGCAGGCGGCTGCCCGTGATTTTTCGCCGTGTCGCCGCTCGTGCGTACGACCCCGGAAGGCTCGGTTCGCGATTGAGTGTGTGCCAGTCGGTGATCATCCTTAAGCCCCCAGAGCGCTTTGCCCACACACGCGCAACGCTTGCCCGGTGAACGCGCCGGTGCCCGGTTGCGCGAGCCAGGCCACGGCTTCGGCGACGTCTTGTGGCAAGCCGCCCTGGCCAAGCGAACTCATGCGCCGTCCGGCTTCGCGCAGGCTGAAGGGAATGTGCGCGGTCATTTGCGTTTCGATGAAGCCCGGCGCCACGGCGTTGATGCTGATACCGCGCTCGGTGAGCAGTGGCGCCCACGCTTGCGCCAGGCCAATGAGCCCGGCCTTGCTCGCCGCGTAATTGGTTTGCCCGCGATTGCCGGCGATGCCGCTGATGGACGCCAACAGGATCACCCGGCCGTTGTCGTGCAGGGTGCCGCTGTCGAGCAGGGCTTTGGTCAGCACTTGCGGCGCATTGAAGTTGACTGCCAGCACGGCGTCCCAGTATTCGGGGGTCATGTTGGCCAGGGTTTTGTCACGGGTGATGCCGGCGTTGTGCACCACGATGTCAAGGCCATCGGGCAACTGTTCGATCAACTGCGCGGCGGCGTCTTCGGCGCAGATGTCGAGGGTGATGCTGCGCCCACCGAGGCGCGCGGCGAGGGCATCGAGATCGGTTTTGGCCGGGGGCACGTCGAGCAGGATGACGTCGGCACCATCACGGGCCAGGGTTTCCGCGATGGCGGCACCAATGCCCCGCGCCGCGCCGGTGACCAGTGCCTTGCACCCGGCGAGCGGGCGTGTCCAGTCGGTGACTGGCGTCGAGCACGGATTCAAGCGAATGACCTGCCCGGACACGAACGCGCTTTTGGGTGAGAGGAAAAACCGCAGCGGGCCTTCCAGTTGCGCCTCGGCCCCTTCGCCGACGTAGATCAATTGCAGGGTGCCACCGCTGCGTAATTCCTTGGCCAGGGAACGGCTGAAACCCTCCAGGGCACGCTGCGCACTGGCGGCGAACGGGTCGCGCAAGGTTTGCGGATCGCGTCCGAGAATCACCAGGTGGGCACAGTGTTCGAGGTTCTTCATCAGCGGCTGGAAAAACTCGCGCAGTTGCTTGAGTTGATCGGTGTGCAGCAGGTCACTGGCATCGAACACCACTGCCTTGAGTTTCGGTCCATGGCCGGGAATCCAGGCCGTGGCCATCGAAGGTTCGGTGCCGTAGCTGTAGATCGCGTCGGTCAGGCGGTTGGCAAAGGCGCTGACGTGTTCGGCCAATGGCCCGCCGCCGATCAACAACGCACCTTCCACGGGCCGCAGTCGGCCTGCTTGCCAGCGCTCCAGTCTGGTCGGCACCGGCAACCCCAGGGCGCCGACCAGACGATGGCCGATGGATGAGTTGGCAAAGTCGATATAGCGGTCAGACATGGAACGCGCTCCGAAAGCTGGGGATCAAAGTGTGGACCACGAGCGGCGATCAGTCGTTCGATCCACGAGATAAGGCCTACGCTTGGTCATTGTAGGAGCTGCCGAAGGCTGCGATCTTTTGATCTTGATTCCAAAAAGCCAAGTCAACAGATCGCAGCCTTCGGCAGCTCCTACAGGGGGGGAGTTTCAAATTTGGCAATTTCATCAGGAGCTTTTCATGACCCAACTGCGCCGCGTCGCGATCATCGGCGGTAACCGGATTCCCTTCGCCCGCTCCAATGGCCCCTACGCCACGGCCAGTAACCAGGTGATGCTCACCGCCGCCCTCGAAGGCCTGATCGAACGTTACAACCTGCATGGCCTGCGCATCGGCGAAGTGGTCGCCGGGGCCGTGCTCAAGTTATCGCGGGACATGAACCTTGCACGCGAGTGCGTACTGGGTTCGCGACTGTCGCCCGCCACCCCGGCCTATGACATCCAGCAGGCTTGCGGCACCGGGCTGGAAGCGGCGTTGCTGGTGGCGAACAAGATTGCCCTGGGCCAGATCGACTGCGGCATTGCCGGTGGTGTGGACACCACCTCGGATGCGCCGATCAGCGTCAGCGAAGGGCTGCGCAAAATCCTCCTGCAAGCCAATCGCGCGAAAACCACCGGCGACAAACTGAAAACCTTCCTGCAATTGCGACCCAAACATCTGATCCCCGAGTTCCCGCGCAACGGCGAGCCGCGCACCGGGTTGTCCATGGGGCAGCATTGCGAGTTGATGGCCCAGACCTGGAACATCCCTCGCGAAGCCCAGGATCAATTGGCGCTTGAGAGCCATCAGAAGCTGGCCGCGTCCTACGCCGAAGGCTGGCACAACGACCTGATGACACCGTTCCTGGGCCTGACCCGCGACAACAATCTGCGCCCGGACTCCACGCTGGAAAAGCTCGTCGCGCTCAAGCCAGCCTATGAGAAAAGTGCCAGGGGCACCCTGACCGCGGGCAACTCCACGCCGCTGACTGATGGCGCGTCACTGGTGCTGCTGGGCAGCGAAGAATGGGCCAAGGCACGCGGGTTACCGATTCTTGCCTACTGGCGCGACGGCGAGGCGGCTGCAGTGGATTTCGTCAACGGTGCCGAAGGGTTGTTGATGGCGCCGGTCTACGCCGTGCCACGTTTGCTGGCGCGCAATGGCCTGAGCTTGCAGGATTTCGACTACTACGAAATCCACGAAGCCTTCGCAGCGCAAGTGCTGTGCACGTTGAAGGCCTGGGAAGATCCGCAATATTGCAAAACCCGTCTCGGCCTCGATGCGCCGTTGGGCTCGATTGACCGCCGCCGACTCAACGTCAAGGGCAGTTCACTGGCGGCGGGGCACCCGTTTGCCGCCACCGGCGGGCGCATCGTCGCCAACCTGGCGAAGTTGCTGGATGCGGCGGGCAAGGGGCGGGGATTGATTTCGATTTGTGCGGCGGGCGGGCAGGGCGTGACCGCAATCATCGAACGCTAGGCAAAAACAACTGTAGGAGCGAGCCTGCTCCGGGCGGCGTTCCGACGATGGCGGCATATCAGTCAACATGGATGTTGAAGCTGATGGCCTCATCGCGAGCAGGCTCGCTCCTACAGGGTTTAGTGGTGATTTTGCGAATCAGGTACGGAACCTGCGCACCAACCCGTCCAGCTCATTGGACAACCCGGCCAGGCTCTGGGAATCCAGGCGCGCCGAGTTGGCCAGTTCCGCCACCAACTGCGCATCGCCGTGGATCTGGCTGATGTGCCGGTTGATGTCTTCGGCCACCTGATGCTGTTGTTCCGCCGCCGTGGCGATCTGGGTGTTCATGTCGCGGATCACGTCCACCGACTCGCGGATCTGCCCGAAGCTGCTGCGCGCCTCACCGATGCGCGTCACCGATTGCTGGGACACTTCCAGGCTGGCGTGCATCTGCTGGGTCACCTGGCTGGTGCGTTTGGCCAGGTTGCCCAGCAGGCCGTCGATTTCCGCCGTGGAGTCGGCCGTGCGCTTGGCCAGGGCTCGCACTTCGTCAGCCACCACGGCAAAACCGCGACCTTGCTCACCGGCCCGGGCCGCTTCGATCGCGGCGTTCAGCGCCAGCAGGTTGGTCTGTTCAGCGATCGAGCGGATGGTCCCCAGGATCGACTGAATGTCGTTGCTGTCGCGTTCGAGCTGTTGCATCGACTGGGCCGACTGTTCGATTTCCTGGCTCAGGCGATCAACGCTGTTCACCGCCGCATCGATCTGCTGCTGACCTTCGCGCGCCTGGCGCTGGCCACTGTCGGCAGACTCCGCCGCCTGGCTGCAAGAGCGCGCGACTTCGTTGGCGGTGGCGACCATTTCGTGGAACGCCGTGGAGACCATGTCCACCGCTTCACGCTGGCGTCCGGCGGCTTCGGCCATGTCGCTGGAGACCTGGGTCGAGCTCTTCGATGTGTCGAGGATCTTGCCCGCTGCACCGCCGATGTTCTGGATCAGGTTGCGAATCGCGGTCAGGAACTGGTTGAACCAGTTGGCCAGTTGCGCGGTTTCATCGTTGCCACGGATTTGCAGGTTCTGGGTCAGGTCGCCTTCGCCCTGGGCGATGCCTTCAAGGCCACTGGCCACGCTGCGGATCGGGCGCACGATGAGGCTGGCAAAACTGGCGCCGACGATGGCGAAGATGACGGCCAGGACGGCGGCGATGATGGCGATCAACCAGGTCAACTGGGTCGCGGAACTCATCACATCGTCCTGTTTGATCAGGCCGATGAAGGTCCAGCCCAGTTGCTCCGATGGCCAGACGTTGGCCATGTAGTGCTCACCGTTGAGCTCCACTTCCACCAGGCCCTTGCCGGCCTTGGCCAGTTGCGCGTAGCCGTCGCCAAGGCTGTTCAGGGGTTTGAAGTTGTGTTCCGGTTGTTTCGGATCCACCAGGACCATGCCGGTGTTTTCCATCAGCATCAGGTAGCCGGTTTCACCGAGCTTGATCTGCTTGACGATTTCGGTGAGCTGCTTGAGCGTCACGTCGATGCTGACCACACCGCCGTTGGTGCCCAATTTGTTGTCGATGGTGCGCACGGTGCTGACGTAGGTCGCGTCGTCCTGGGCCCAGTAATAGGCCTCGGTGCGCAACGGTTTGCCCGGTTTGGCCTGGGCCGCCTTGTACCAGGGGCGCTGTCGCGGATCGTAATTGTTCAACTTCGGATCATCCGGCCACGACACGTAGCCGCCCGCCGCCGTGCCGAGGATGGCATAAGCGTAGGCCGGGTGGCTGTTGCCCAGGTCCTGAAGCAGGGCGAAGACTTTCTTGTCCGCCTCGCCCTGAGGGGCGCTCTCGGCGTTGGCAGCCATGTAAGTCTTGAGGCTGTCGTCGGAGTTTCGGATCAGCGGCTGCTTGGCCAGGTAATCGACGTTTTGGCTGATGCCGTCAAAGAACAATTGCATGGCGTTGCTGACCTGACGAATCTCGCGGGCACTGCCGTCGACGAATTCGTCCCTGGCATCACTGCGCAGGTTCAGCACAACGAGGGTGGCGACCAGCACCACGGGCAGGCAGGCGATGATTGCAAACGCCCAGGTCAACTTCTGTTTGATGTTCATCCGCGCTCCAGATTTTCTTGTAGGCCCACGCAGTGCAGATGACTCGCGGTTTATTGGCAGGCGTAAACGTTCTTGGTCAACCCGGGTCCTTGAGTGCGGCATCGCTATTATTGGGGGAGCGATTGTCGGACAAATCACTTTGTCACTAAGGACTTCGGCTGTTGTCGGAGGAAATTGAGGCTCGATGGGAAAAATCCTACGGAAGGTATGAACTGTGGTGTCAGTTTCTGTCGCAATTGCCCTCAATACCCTTGCACAACAAGTGACGCAGGCTCGGCTATGATCTGGAGCGACCCGTGGCGGTCGTCGGTTTTTCCTGATGAAATCGGCACATTGTGTGCTTCTGCAATGCTCATAAGTCGGCAACCCCTCCCCCCCGTGAGTGGATTGCCGTATAACGAATGACTTTCGCGTGTTTGGTAATAAAGGACCCACAATAAAAGCTGATGAAGACTCCAAAACGCATTGAACCCCTGATCGAGGACGGTCTGGTCGACGAGGTGCTGCGCCCACTCATGAGTGGTAAAGAAGCAGCTGTTTATGTGGTGCGCTGCGGCAACGAGTTGCGTTGCGCGAAGGTTTACAAGGAGGCGAATAAACGCAGTTTCCGTCAGGCGGCCGAGTATCAGGAAGGCCGCAAGGTGCGCAACAGCCGTCAGGCCCGGGCGATGGCCAAAGGCTCGAAGTTTGGCCGCAAAGAAACCGAAGACGCTTGGCAGAACGCCGAAGTGGCGGCGCTGTTCCGCCTGGCCAATGCCGGTGTGCGGGTGCCCAAGCCGTACGACTTCCTCGAAGGCGTGCTGCTGATGGAGTTGGTGGCCGACGAGTATGGTGATGCCGCGCCGCGTCTGAACGATGTGGTGCTGGAGCCGGACCAGGCCCGCGAGTATCACGCGTATCTGATTTCCCAGATCGTGCTGATGCTGTGTACCGGTCTGGTGCACGGCGACCTGTCCGAGTTCAACGTGTTGCTGACGCCGACCGGTCCGGTGATCATCGATCTGCCGCAAGCGGTGGATGCGGCGGGCAACAACCACGCGTTCAGCATGCTGGAGCGCGACGTGGGCAACATGGCGTCCTACTTCGGGCGGTTTGCTCCGGAGTTGAAGAAAACCAAGTACGCCAAGGAAATGTGGGCCTTGTACGAGGCCGGCACCTTGCACCCGGCCAGTGTCCTGACCGGCGAGTTCGCCGACACGGAAGAGCTGGCCGACGTGGGCGGAATCATGCGCGAGATCGAGGCCGCGCGCCTGGATGAAGAGCGCAAGCAAGCCGTACGCGCGGCGGACGATGCTCCGCCGGGCAAGACCGAAGAACCGCCTCCACCCTGGATGCAGTGATCGGATAAAAAACCGGCTTCGGCCGGTTTTTTTGTGCACAACACAAATCCAATGTGGGAGCGAGCCTGCTCGCGAAGACGTCGGTACATCCGACATCAAGGTGACAGATACACCGCTTTCGCGAGCAGGCTCGCTCCCACAGTGATCAGGCTTGAGTCGGGGTGACACAACACCCCGACTCCAGATTCTTCAGAATCGGGCAATCCGGCCGATGATCGCCCTGACAGTGCTCAACCAGGTCCTGCAAGGTGTCGCGCAACTGGCCGAGTTCACGGATCTTCTGGTTCAACTCATCGATGTGCTGGCGGGCCAACGCTTTCACATCGGCGCTGGCGCGCTGGCGGTCTTGCCAGAGGGTCAGCAACTTGCCGACTTCTTCCAGGGAAAACCCCAGGTCCCGCGAGCGCTTGATGAACGCCAACGTGTGCAGGTCGTCATCGCCGTATACCCGGTAGCCGCTGTCGGTGCGATGGGCTGCCTTGAGCAGGCCGATGGATTCGTAATAACGGATCATCTTTGCGCTCAGGCCGCTATGGCGGGCCGCTTGGCCGATGTTCATCGGTTGTCCTCCAGGTCCTTGGGTTTCCAGGTTTTCAACAGTAGCGCATTGCTCACCACGCTGACGCTCGACAATGCCATGGCCGCACCGGCCAGCACCGGGTTGAGGAGGCCGAATGCCGCCAATGGAATGCCGATCAGGTTATAGACGAACGCCCAGAACAGGTTCTGGCGAATCTTGGCGTAGGTCTTGCGGCTGATCTCCAATGCGGCCGGCACCATTCGCGGATCGCCGCGCATCAGGGTGATGCCGGCCGCGTGCATGGCGACGTCGGTGCCGCCCCCCATGGCGATGCCGATGTCGGCGGCGGCCAGTGCCGGGGCGTCGTTGATGCCGTCGCCGACCATCGCCACCACGCGGGTTTGTTTCAGTGCGGCGACCGTGGCGGCTTTGTCTGCCGGCAGCACTTCGGCATGCACATCGTGGATGCCCAGGGCCTCGGCCACTACGTTGGCGCTGCCGCGATTGTCGCCGGTCAGCAGGTGGCTGCTGATGTTTCGTGCGCTCAGTTGTTGCACTGCTTGCAGTGCGCCGGGCTTGAGAGTGTCACCGAAGGCGAACAGGCCCAGCACCTGTGATTCGGGGGATTGTTCGATCAGCCAGGACAAGGTCCGGCCTTCTTTTTCCCACGCGATCGCCGAGTCGGCCAATGGCCCGGCATTCAAGCCGCTGTCCTCCAGCAGGCGCCGATTGCCCAGCGCCAGGCGACGCCCTTCGAAGCTGCCGGCGATGCCACGGCCGGTCAGGGACCGGCTGTCGCTGACATCGGCCACTTTCAAGTGGCGTTCGGCACAGGCATCCAGAACAGCCTTGGCCAGCGGATGCTCACTGCCGCGTTGCAGGGCGCCGGCCAGTTGCAGCAGGCTCGCCTCATTCCCGTCGACGGCACTCAGATGAGCAATGCGCGGTGCGCCGGAGGTCAGGGTGCCGGTCTTGTCGAATACCACCGCGCTGACTTCATGGGCTCGCTCCAGTGCTTCGGCGTCCTTGATCAGAATCCCGTAGCGCGCCGCCACGCCGGTGCCGGCCATGATCGCCGTTGGCGTGGCCAGGCCCAGGGCGCACGGGCAGGCGATCACCAGCACCGCCACGGCATTGATCAGCGCGGTTTCCATTGGCGCGCCGTACAGCCACCAGCCGATCAGGGTCGCCAGGGCAATCAGCAGCACAGTGGGCACGAACACCTGGCTGACTTTATCCACGAGTTTCTGGATCGGCGCTTTTGCGGCCTGGGCGTCTTCCACCAGACGGATGATCCGCGCCAGCACGGTTTCTGCACCGAGGGCCTGGGTACGCACCAGCAACCGGCCTTCGCCATTGATCGCGCCACCGGTGACTTTGTCGCCGGGCTGCTTGGGCACCGGCAGGCTCTCGCCGCTGATCAGCGCTTCGTCGGCATGGCTCTGGCCTTCAACCACTACGCCGTCCACCGGGAAACGTTCGCCGGGTTTGACCATCACCAAGTCATCGAGGCGCAGGGCGCTGATGGCGACGTCTTGCTCGTGGCCATCGATCACCCGAATCGCCCGTTCCGGGCGCAAGGCTTCGAGGGCACGGATGGCGCTGGCGGTCTGGCGCTTGGCGCGGCTTTCCAGGTACTTGCCCAGCAGCACCAGGGCGATCACCACCGCCGAGGCTTCGAAATACAGGTGCGGCATGCGCCCGGCGGCGGTGGCCCATTCGTACAGGCTCAAGCCATACCCGGCGCTGGTGCCCAGGGCCACCAGCAGGTCCATGTTGCCGGCCCCGGCGCGCACGGCTTTCCACGCGGCGACGTAAAACCGTGCACCGAAGATGAATTGCACCGGCGTGGCCAAGGCGAACTGCGCCCAGGCCGGGAGCATCCAGTGCACGCCGAAGGGCTGTAGCAGCATTGGCAATACCAGCGGCAAGGCGAGGGCGATGGCGATGATCAAGGCCAGGCGTTCGCGATGCAGGCGTTGTTGCTGATTGTCGGTTGGCGGGTGTTCGGCTTCCCAGACGCTGGCGCTGTAGCCAGCCTTGGTCACTGCGGCGATCAAGGATTGCGGATCGATCTGGCCGAGCAGTTCAAGGTGGGCGCGTTCGTTGGCCAGGTTGACGCTGACGCTTTTCACTCCGGCAACCTTGCCCAGCGCACGCTCGACCCGACCGACGCAGGACGCACAGGTCATACCGTCGATGCTCAGTTCCAGGCTGTGCTGCGGCACGCTGTAGCCGGCCTTGACCACGGCATCCATCAAGGCCGGCAAGCTGTCGCTGGGTGCCTGCACCCGCGCCTGTTCAGTGGCAAGGTTGACGCTGACGGCACTGGCGCCAATGACTTTGCTCAAGGCGCGCTCGACACGCCCGGCGCAACTGGCGCAGGTCATGCCGGCAATCGGCAGGTCGAACGTGGTGGATTCGGACATCGGTCGCACTCCCTGTAGTAGATGACCACAGGATCAACCTTGCCATGCTGGCAAGGTCAAGTGCCATGTTTCAGATCAAGTCGCCGATCAATAACCGAGACCGGCCCGTTTCAGGTACATCCCTTCCTGCGTCATCGCGATCCGGTACTTGAGCACATCCCCGGCCTTGAGCTGGATGTCCTGCGACCCCGGCGCGAGCATGCCCGGATTGCAACCCGGGACCTGGCCCGGCAGCAGTTTGAGGCGCAGTGAGACGATGCCCGGCGGCAGGTTGAACGAGGTGCTCTGCTCCTGAAACAGCCGCGCCGCCAATTGATCCTGGATGTACACACCGATTTCGCAACTGGTCGCGACTTCCAGGCGCTCGCGGGAAATGATCAGCACGCCATAATCCTGACCGGCAGCGTTGACCGAGGGCACGGTGGCGAAAAGGCTGAGAAAGCCAAACAGGCTGAAAGCTGACCAGCGCATGGCTGAATCTCCTGAGTTCGAGTCATTGATGGACGCAGCTTGGCCGAGCGCTGCGCCGATTGCCAGCCCGGCAGCCAGCTTCAGAACTTGACCTTGCCACGGTGGCAAGCTCGAAACTCGGTTCAAACCTCGGAAAAGGAGTCATCCCATGCAAGTGTTCAACGTTGAAGGCATGTCTTGTGGTCACTGCGTCAAGGCCATCACGCAGGCGGTCCAGGCCAAAGACCCGGCGGCCAGTGTGCGGGTCGATCTGGCGGCCAGGGAAGTCGGAGTCGAAAGTGCGCTGACCGCCGAGCAAGTGATCGCGGCGATCAGCGAAGAGGGTTACGGCGTCAAACTGGCCTGAATTTGATAGTTAGCGAGCTACTGGAATGTTCAAGGCGTCCATGCACGGCTAGACTGTCGGGCTGCCGACTTCTGCCCCACTGGATGCCTGATGAACTTGCGTACCATTCTGATTCTCGGCGCCTTGAGCGCTTTCGGTCCGCTGGCGATCGACTTCTATCTGCCAGCCTTCCCGGCCATGGCTCTGGCTTTCGGGACGGACGAAAATCACGTTCAGATGACGTTGGCGGCGTACTTCCTCGGCTTGTCCATCGGTCAGTTGGCCTATGGTCCGGTGGCGGATCGTTTCGGGCGACGCATTCCGTTGCTCACCGGTGTCGGCCTGTTCACCGTTGCCTCCGTGGCGTGCGCCTATGCGCCGAATCTGGAATGGCTGATCGGCGCGCGTTTCATCCAGGCGTTGGGCGGCTGCGCGGGGATGGTGATTTCCCGGGCGGTGGTCAGCGACAAGTGTGATGCGGTGGGTTCGGCGAAAGTCTTTTCGCAGTTGATGCTGGTGATGGGGCTTGCTCCCATCCTCGCGCCATTGCTGGGTGGGTTGTTGGTCAACACCACAGGGTGGCAGTCGATCTTCCTGGCCTTGACCGGTTTCAGTGCGCTGGCGGGGCTGGCGGTTGCGACGGGATTGCCGGAAAGCTTGCCGGCCCACATACCGCGTCAACCGCTGTCGGGTGCGCTGCGTCAGTACGGGCGGTTGCTGGCCGACCCGGTGTTCCTCGGCCATGCCTTGACCGGCGGTATCGCCATCGCCGGGATGTTTGCCTACATCGCCGGTTCACCCTTCATCATCATCAAGCTCTACGGCGTTCCGGCCGAGCATTTTGGCTGGCTGTTCGGCACCAATGCGGCGGGCTTCATTCTGGTGGCACAGGTTAATGCGCGGTTGCTGGCCAAGCGTGGTCCGGCCTTCTTGCTGGTGCGTGCGGTGTGGGTATATCTGGCGGCCGGTTTGACCCTGCTCGCTGTCAGCTCTCTGCACCCGGCACACCTGTGGCCGCTGCTGATTCCATTGTTCATCTGTATCGCCAGCCTCGGTTGCATCAGTCCCAACGCCGCGGCCTGTGCGATGAGCGGGCAGGGTGGGCGGGCCGGCAGTGCATCGGCGCTGCTCGGTTGCCTGCAATTCAGCGTGGCTGCCGGTGCCTCTGCGCTGGTGGGCGTGCTGCACGACGGCAGCGCCGTGCCGATGGCCATGGTCATCAGCCTGTGTGGAATTCTGGTGGTGAGTGCGGCGTTGCTCACCCGGCGTTTGCAAAATGCCCGGGCGCTGGCGCAAGCCCAGGTTTGAGGCCGGAATCAGCCGGCTGCGCGCTGCGGGTGGAAGACGGGAATGGGGTGAGGGGCCTGGATGCGGGCTTCAAGGGTTCGCGTGAAAGCGCGAGCTTCTGCTTCGCTGCGGAACGTCACAGCATGTTGGTCCAAGCGAACTTGCCACTGGGACTTTGCCAGTTCTTTTATCAGGATCTTCATAGCCGAACTCCTCTTGTAAAAGATGTCTCGTAAAGATGTCTCGTAAAAGACGTTACGCAAAAGACTGCCTCGCAGGAGTTTCGATTGTAGTCCCGAATTCGAGCACCATTGTGACAAGGATCAACTGTCGGACTGACGGTTTGTAACTAAAAAAACATGACTTTGCGAGGGCGCCCGCAGGGATTGTCGGCGGCCGGAACTACCCGGTCGCCGAAGGTAAACACGAAATCAGCGATGGTTCTTTTCAGCGCCTCAGAACCCTTCCAGCACGATCTTGCCCTTGGCCTTGCCGCTCTCCAGCAGGGCATGGGCACGGCGCAAATTGGCCGCATTGATCGTGCCGAAGTGTTCGCCCACCGTGGTTTTCAGGGTCCCGGCATCGATCAGCCAAGCGACGCGATTGAGCAGGTTGTGCTGCTCGATCATGTCCGGGGTTTCAAACAGCGAACGGGTGTACATGAACTCCCAGTGAAGAGACAGGCTCTTGCGCTTGAGCTTGGTCACGTCCAGCACCTTGGGGTCATCGATCAGCGCCAGCTTGCCCTGGGGCGCCAATGCCTCGACCAGTTGGTCCAGGTGCTGGTCGGTCTGGGTCAGGCTGGCGACGTGGGTGACCTGATCCACGCCGGCACGCTTGAGTGCTTCGCAGAGTGGCTGGCTGTGGTCGATCACCAGATCGGCACCCAGTTCCTTCACCCAGCTTTGGGTCTGCGCACGCGAAGCGCTGCCGATGACTTTCAGGGCCGTCAGTTGGTGAGCGAGCTGCGTAAGCATCGAGCCCACGCCACCCGCCGCGCCGACGATCAACAGGCTCTGGCCTTCATCGGTTTTGCCTTCGCGTATTTGCAGGCGTTCGAACAGCAGTTCCCACGCCGTGATCGCGGTGAGCGGCAGGGCAGCGGCTTCGGCGAATCCCAGGGTCTTTGGCATGTGGCCGACGATGCGCTCGTCCACCACATGCAACTCGCTGTTGCCGCCCGCACGCGCGATGGAGCCGGCGTAAAACACCTTGTCGCCGGCCTGGAACAGCGTCACCTCACTGCCCACCGCCTTGACCACACCGGCCACATCCCAACCCAGCACCTTGGCCGCGCCACCTTCGGGCTGGACGTTCTGGCGCACCTTGGTGTCCACCGGGTTGACCGAGATGGCTTTGACTTCCACCAGCAAATCGCGGGGGCCGGCGACCGGTTCCGGTAGTTCGATGTCTTGCAGAGCCTTGTCGTCACTGATCGGCAACGAGGCGTAGTAGGCAATGGCTTTCATGAGCGGCTCCGGAACACTGATAAAGAAGAGATTCGATGGGGGAAATGATTGGCTATTTCTCCTGAAGATAAAACCGGCTAAAAGAGCAGTCTCTTTCAATATTTTTTTGATAATCGGTGCTCTGATGCTGCGTTTCGATGACTTGCAGTTGTTTGTCCGGGCGGCGGACCTGGGCAGTCTGTCCGCCGCCGCGCGAGGCATGGACATGTCGGCGGCGGTGGCCAGTGCGGCGCTCAAACGCATCGAACAACAGCTCGGCGCCCGCTTGTTGGCCCGTTCGACCCGCAGCCTGCGCCTGACCGTCGAAGGCGAGGGCTTTCTCGAATACGCCCGCGCGGCCCTGAGCAATCTCGACGAGGGCCGGCGATTGCTGGCCAGTGGTCAAGACCAGGTCAGCGGAGTTCTGCAACTGTCGGCACCATCGGACTTTGGCCGCCATCTGCTGCTGCCCTGGCTCGATGAGTTTCAACGCGAACATCCGAAACTGACCGTGCGCCTGCTGCTGGGGGATCGCATCGCCGACCTGTTTCGCCAACCGGTAGACATTGCCCTGCGCTACGGTGAACCGGAGGACTCCAGCCTGGTGGCGCTGCCCATCGCCCCGCAGAACCGCCGGGTGTTGTGCGCCGCTCCCGGCTATCTGGCCCGTCATGGCGAGCCGCGGCATCTTGAGCAACTGGCACAGCACAATTGCCTGTTGTACATGCTCGGCAGCCGGGTCCACGACCACTGGAGTTTTCACGACGGCAAACGCGAAGTCAGCCTGACCGTCAGCGGCGATCGTTTCAGTGACGATGCCGATGTCGTGCGCCTTTGGGCCGTGGCGGGCGCCGGGATCGCGTACAAGTCCTGGCTGGATGTCGCCGCCGATGTACTGGCCGGTCGCTTGAAGGTGCTGATGCCGGAGCTGCTCTGTGAACGCGCACCGCTGAATCTGTTGTGCGCCCATCGCGCGCAATTGAGTAAGCCGGTGAATCTCTTGCGTGAAATGCTTGTCAGCCGATGTGAACTTTTGAGCAGTCAATTTCCGGGTTTTTCGGATATCGATCATTAGTCGCACGAAAAAAGAGAAATTTCTCTCAGGAACGATCACCACCTATGCCGGGCGGAGGACAGGATCCCGCGACCAACCCGCATATACTAGCGCCCTCATCATGTAGGTAGCGTCGATCCCCCAATGGCGGACCAACGTTCGAGTCGGTCCGGCTGACGGTCATCCTTCTGGCCTTCGCAGCGTCGGCCAGGCAGCGCAAATGGGTGAGCAAGGCGTCGCCGGGTTTATGACAGTCTCCACGGATTGGCCGACGACACATTACTGCTCAAGATGTTTCCGGGCAGTAAACGAAACGATTCAACAGGGAGTGAATACATGGAACATGCACCTTGCATCAGCCAGATCGCCACATTGCTGGCTGACCCAAAGCGCAGCGCAATGATGTGGGCCTTGATGGACGGTTCGGCGCGAACAACCGAAGAGTTGGCATTGCTGGCCGGCCTGTCACCGTCTTCGGCCAGCGCACACCTGGGACGTTTGTCCGCTGGAGGTCTGTTGAGGGTTGAAAGCCGCGGCCGCAAACGCTTCTTCCGCCTGGCCGCGCCCGAGGTCGGGGCGGCAATCGAGGCACTGGCCAGCGCGACCTTCGCCAGCGCACCCCAGGATATTGCGCAGGTATTCAAACGCAATGCGCCTCTCGTCAAACCCCAGGCGGTGCGTTCGTCATTGCTGAGTGCCCGACTGTGCGACGATCACTTGGGGGGCACCCTGTCGGCCGATCTGTATCAGCGACTGCTGGAGGCAGGCTGGATCGAACAGTTTGATCAGCGGGTCACGGTCACGCTCAAGGGCGCGACGGGGTTGGCGGCACGGGGAGTGTTCATCCAGGCGCTGGCCCATCACCACGGCAGGGTTGCCTGCGCATGCCCTGACTGGAGCGAAAGACGCCCGCACATGGGCGGCTCGCTGGGCGCGGCATTGTTGCAGCTGTTCATGCAGTCGGGGTGGCTGAGCCTGCCCAACGATTCCCGAGCCTTGCAGGTGACGGCTTCCGGGCAACGCGAAATTCATCGCTTCGCCCAGGAAGCCGAACTGGAAATGGCGCTTTAAACCTTACCCCAATCTGTAGGAGCTGGCTTGCCAGCGAAGCCGTTGCCACATTCAACATTTTTGGTGAATGGGAGGGCGCTTTCGCTGGCAAGCCAGCTCCTACAGTTGGATTTGCGGTGCTGCCTAGGGTTTCACCAATCGCGCATCGAGGCTGTTCTGCGCCAGGCGTTTGGCCTGATCCTGAGTCATGCCCAGGTGGGTGTGCAGCGCATGGAAGTTCTCGGTGACATAACCACCGAAGTACGCCGGGTCATCGGAGTTCACGGTCACTTTCACGCCGCGCTCCAGCATGTCGAGAATGTTGTGCTGTGACATGTGATCGAACACGCAAAGCTTGGTGTTCGACAACGGGCATACGGTCAGCGGGATCTGCTCGTCGATGATTCGCTGCATCAGGCGCTCGTCTTCGATGGCGCGCACGCCATGGTCGATGCGCTGGATTTTCAGCAGGTCGATGGCTTCCCAGATGTACTCGGGCGGGCCTTCTTCACCGGCGTGGGCGACGGTCAGGAAGCCTTCGTGACGGGCGCGGTCGAACACGCGCTGGAACTTGCTCGGCGGGTGGCCCATCTCGGAGCTGTCCAGGCCCACGGCGACGAACGCTTCGCGGAACGGCAGCGCCTGGTCGAGGGTTTTCTGCGCTTGGTCTTCGCTCAGGTGGCGCAGGAAACTCAGGATCAAACCACTGGTGATACCCAGTTGCTGCTCGCCATCCTTCAGCGCGGCGGCGATGCCGTTGAGTACCACTTCGAAAGGGATGCCACGGTCGGTGTGGGTCTGCGGATCGAAGAACGGTTCAGTGTGAATCACGTTCTGTTCTTTGCAGCGCAGCAGGTATGCCCAGGTCAGGTCATAGAAGTCCTGGGACGTGCGCAGCACATCGGCACCCCGGTAATACAGGTCAAGGAACTCCTGCAGGTTGTTGAAGGCATACGCCTTGCGCAAGGTTTCGACGTCGTTCCATGGCAGGGCAATCTTGTTGCGCTCGGCCAGGGCGAACAACAGTTCGGGTTCCAGCGAGCCTTCCAGGTGCAGGTGCAATTCTGCCTTGGGCAGGGCGTTCAGCCAGTCATACATGATTCTTTTCTCATCAGGTGCAATGGTCGCCATTCTACAGAGGGTTGCCGCAACAATTGGTAAAACCTGACCAGGCGGTTCATCACACCGCTTCCGGTTCCCGTCGATAAGCGTAGGTATCGGCGAAGCGCGAGAGCAGGAACTCGGCACAGGTGGTGGCCGGGTATTTCGCCGGGTGCTGTTCATCCCGACAACCGGGCAGGCATTCGATGCGGGTATCCGGGTGCGGCTCGGCGAAGAACGGCATCGAATAACGATCCACGCCGAGCGGGCTGATCACCCGGTGCGGCGTCGACAGATAGCGGTCGTTGCTCCAGCGCGCCATCATGTCTCCGAGGTTGACCACGAACGTACCTTCGATGGGCGGTGCGTCGATCCACTCACCCTTGACGCTGCGTACCTGCAAGCCTGCGGCGGCATCCTGATAAAGCAGGGTGATGCAACCGTAGTCGGTGTGGGTGCCGGCTCCTTGCTGCTCGGCGGAGCTGGCAGTGTGGCGCGGCGGGTAATGAATCATCCGCAGCACGCTGACCGGATCATTGAAGCGTGTGTCGAAGAAATCGCGCTCAATCCCCAGCGCCAGGGTCATCGCCCGCAACAGCGTTTGTGCGAGGGCTTGCATGTCGACGTAGTGTCGCTCCATCAGCGCTTCCCAGCCGGGCATGGACGGATGGCGATTGGGACCGCGCAAGGGTTTTTCCGCCAGTACGTCAGGGTGCTCGGCCGGCAGGTGCAGGCCCATGTCGAAGGTTTCCTTGAGGTCGCCGGGTTTACTCGGGTCGAGCTGCTCAGTGGCGATGGCGCCGTAGCCGCGATGGTGACGGGTCTGGGTGATGTCGATCTTGAGTTTTTCGGCGGTGGGTTGGGCGAAGAAGCGTTTGGCACTGTCGAGCAGTTGATCGATTCGCGCAGCGCTGATCGGGTGGCCCTTGATGTAGAAGAAACCCCATTCGCGGCAGGCGAGGTCGATTTGTCCGGCCACGGCTGACCAGGCGGATGGGTCGTCGCTGTAGAGCGGGGTGATGTCGATGATCGGAAGGCTGGTCATACGCAATCCTTGAACGCGATGAAGATCACATGTGGGAGCGAGCCTGCTCGCGAATGCGGTGGGTCAGCCAGCATCAATGTTGAGTGTACAGACGCCTTCGCGAGCAGGCTCGCTCCCACAGGGTTTTGTGTTCTGGCTGAAGAATTACTTCGGCATCTCGGCCTTCATGCCTTCCACGTAGTAATTCATCGAAGCCAGTTGCGCCGTGGTCGCGCTCGCGCCCGCGGGGATTTTCTCGACCCCGGCCTGATCCTTGATCGGCCCGGTGAACAGTTGCAACGCACCGCTCTTGATATCGGCGATGAGCTGCTCGGCTTCGCTCTTCACCGTCGCCGGCACCAGGTCGCTGATCGGCAGCTCAACGGTGCCTTCTTTCAAACCGCCCCAGTAGTCCCGGGATTTCCAGTCATGGTCGATCACGCTTTGGGTTGCCTGAATGTAGTGCGGGCCCCAGTCGTTGACGATGGAGGTCAGCACCGCTTTCGGTCCGAAGTGCGCCATGTCCGAAGCGTAGCCCACGGCATACACGCCGCGACGTTCGGCGGCCTGGATCGGCGCGGGGCTGTCGGTGTGCTGGAACACCACGTCCACGCCCTGGTCGATCAGCGCGTTGGCGGCATCCGCTTCCTTGCCCGGATCGAACCATGAGTTGACCCACACCACCTTGATCTCGGTGCCGGGGTTGTACTTGTTCAATGCCAGCTGGATGGCGTTGATGTCGCGGATCACTTCCGGGATCGGGAACGAGGCGACGTAGCCGACTTTTTTGGTCTTGGTCATCTTCGCCGCGAGGAAGCCGCCGACGTAGCGGCCCTCGTAAGTGCGCGCCAGGTAAGTGCCGAGGTTGTTGCCCTGCTTGTAGCCGGTGGCGTGTTCGAAGGTCACCATGGGAAACTGTTTGGCGACTTTCACGGTCGGGTTCATGTAGCCGAAAGAGGTGGTGAAGATCAGGTCGTATTTGTCCTTGGCCATGTTGCGGATCACTCGCTCGGCGTCGGCGCCTTCGGCGACGTTTTCCACGTAGTTGGTGGTGATCTGCGCACCGAATTTTTCTGCGAGTTCCTTGCGCCCCTGTTCATGCTGATACGTCCAGCCGTGGTCACCGATCGGACCTATATAGACGAAGCCGACTTTCAGCGGTTCGTTGGCACTGACGGTCAGACCGGCGCTCAGACCGATGGCCGCCGCAACGGCGCAAAGCAGCTTCTTCAACGGGCGGTTGTGCATGAATTGGAACTCCATTTTGTTGTGAGGTTGGCTGGGCTCTCGGGCTTGCACAGGGCAATGCAAATTGCTGACCAATAAGACAACAAAACGTGAATCCGCGGTGATGCCATCGCGAGCTGGCTCGCGATGGGTCTTTGAAGTCCGATAAAAGTGCATGTCCTTGCACGGCTGCCATCCACTGGTGCATCAATCCAGAAGGCGATGACCCTCCACAAAAC
Organism: Pseudomonas sp. GV085; assembly: GCF_003050925.1. Taxonomy (GTDB): domain Bacteria; phylum Pseudomonadota; class Gammaproteobacteria; order Pseudomonadales; family Pseudomonadaceae; genus Aquipseudomonas. Next base: position 39,859 of record NZ_QAOV01000023.1, read on the forward strand.
CAATGTGGGAGCGAGCTTGCTCGCGATAGCGGTGTGTCATTCACAAAATATGTCGACTGACATGCCGCCATCGCGAGCAAGCTCGCTCCCACAGTTTTGATCTGGGTGTATCAGACCCCTGCAATCAACTGCCGCGCGGCCTGGCTGTGATCGGCAATCAACCCCTTCAGATCCAGCCCTTCGACCTGCCCGTCAATCACCCGCCACTTGCCGCCGATCATCACCCGGTCCGCGCGATCGGCGCCGCACAGCAGCAGTGCCGAGACCGGATCATGGCTGCCGGAGAAGCGCAGTTCATCCAGCTTGAACAGGGCCAGGTCGGCCTGCTTGCCCACGGCCAGTTCACCGATATCGGTACGCCCCAACAGACTGGCCGAACCTTTGGTCGCCCAGCCGAGCACGCGCTCAGGGGTGATCTTCTCGGCGCCGTAGCGCAAGCGCTGGATGTACAGGGCCTGACGCGCTTCGAGCATCATGTTCGAGGCATCGTTGGATGCCGAGCCGTCCACGCCCAAACCCAGCAAGGCACCGGCATCGGTCAGCTCGATGCTCGGGCAGATGCCCGAGGCCAGGCGCATGTTCGAACTCGGGCAATGGCAAATACCGGTGCCGGCGCCACCGAGACGGGCGATTTCATCCGGGTTGAAATGGATGCCATGGGCCAGCCAGGTACGCGGGCCGAGCCAGCCTACGCTGTCCAGATAATCCACGGTGCGCAGGCCGAAGCGTTGCAGGCAGAAGTCTTCTTCGTCGAGGGTTTCCGCCAGGTGGGTGTGCAGGCGCACGTCGAGTTTGTTCGCCAGTTCGGCGCTGGCCGACATGATTTCCGGCGTCACCGAGAACGGTGAGCACGGAGCCAGGGCGATCTGGATTTGCGCGCCGTCACCGCGTTCGTGGTACTCGGCGATCAGCCGCTGGCTATCGGCGAGAATCACTTCACCTTCCTGCACGGTCTGTTGCGGCGGCAGGCCACCGTCCTTTTCTCCGAGGCTCATGGAACCACGGGTGAGCATGGCGCGCATGCCCAGTTCGCGGACGCTCTCGACTTGCACGTCGATCGCGTTTTCCAGGCCTTCCGGGAACAGGTAGTGATGGTCGGCGGCGGTGGTGCAACCGGACAGCAGCAATTCGGCCAGGGCGACCTTGGTGGCGAGGGCGAGTTTTTCCGGAGTCAGACGTGCCCAGACCGGGTACAGGGTTTTCAGCCATGGAAACAGAGGCTGATTGACCACCGGCGCCCAGGCGCGGGTCAGGGTTTGATAGAAGTGGTGATGGGTGTTGATCAGGCCCGGCAGGATCACATGCTCGCGGGCATCGAACACTTCGTTGCACGGTGCGGACGGTTGTTGACCGGCGCCGAGCACTTCGACGATCAAACCGTCTTGCAGCACCAGACCGCCACGGGCATCGAGACCGTTGGCCGTGAAAATGGCGAGGGGATTTTTTAACCAGGTACGGATCGCAGCCATGTTGGCCGGCTCCTCTGAAAGTTGGGTTCAGGGTTGCCAGCTCAGTGTTGCCCTGTCTGCTGATCCAGGGTCGCCGGGGAGGCGAGGTGCGAAGTGTCGATCAAAACGCCGTTATGGGCAAGCCCGGCCCGACAGGCAGGTGCAAAACCCTCTGTAGGAGCGAGCTTGCTCGCGATGGTGTGTCAGTCGACGTTGATATAGCTGATACACCATCGCTGGCAAGCCAGCTCCTACAGTGGGCGGCGGTGATTACCAGGGAATGGTTTCGCCCCGGTAATTGATGAAATGATGCCCGCCCTTGCCGACATACGCATTCACCTGATCGACCAGGCCACGGGTGCTGGTTTCCACGTCGATGTCCGCGTCTTCACCGCCCATATCGGTTTTCACCCAGCCCGGGTGCAGTGACAGCACGGTGAGCCCTGTTTCACCCAATTGAGTGACGAAGCTGTTGGTCATGGAATTCAGTGCCGCCTTACTGGCCTTGTACAGTGCCAGTTCCGGCGCATCGGGCATGGTCACGCTGCCCAGCACTGAGCTCATGAATGCCAGCACGCCGGTGTCCGGGCGGATCTGGTCGACAAAGCGCTGGGCCAGGTTGATCGGCGCCACGGCGTTGGTGAAGAACAGTTGACCGACTTCGGCCATTGTCGCGCCACCGTTCGGTGTCTGGACTTCCGGCCCCTTGACCCCGGCATTGACGAACAACAGGTCAAACACATCCCCCTTGAGTTGTTGGCTCAGGGCGGACACCGCCTGTTGATCGTCCATGTCGAGCTTTTCGATCCGCACATTGCCCAGGGCCTGCAAGGCTTCGGCTTTTTGCGGATCGCGCACGGTGGCGGTGACTTGCCAGCCGTCGGCCAGCAGGGTTTTCGCCAGCCCGAGGCCAAGCCCCCGGGAGGCGCCGATGATGAGTGCGGTTTTTGCCTTGGACATGATTGGCTTCCTTGAAAATTCAGGATCGTGGATTCAATGGACACTGTTGCCCGAGCCGTTGTTGCAACTCGTCGCGCAGCGCGCCGAGTTCGGCCATGCGGGCTTCGATCAGTTTGAGTTTGTCTTGCAGCAGTTGCGTGACGGCGCTGGCCTGGGCTGATTCACCGATGCGCATCATGACGTCTCGAGGGGGCTTGACCCTGGAGCATACTCCAGGCTTTAGCCTTGTTGCTCCCTGAATTGATGGAGCAATGTCGATGTGGACTACAACGCAATATCGCCGGTTGGTGCAAGGCAGCGCCTGGTATGACCTGATCGTGATGCTCGCGTTTGTCACGCCGTGGAGTTTTGCGGCGTTGCATGGGGTTTTGACGGGCGTGAGTCAGGCGTTGAGTTTGCCCGGTGAGCTGCCACCGTTCGAACCGGCGCACATGTTGATGGCGAATCTGCTGGGGTCGATTGTCTGCGTATGGTCGGTGCTGCGGATTCGTGATCCGCAGCAGGTTTATGGGCGGTATGACGCCGTGGGCAGATTCCTGTTCTCGGCCTGGCAGGCCTATGCCCTGATCCATGGCGCGAGTTCGCTGCTGGTGGTTTTTCTGGTGTTTGAATTGGCGTGGGGCGTGGCTCAGGTGTTGCCTGTGCGGACGCCATCGCGAGCAGGGTTTGCGTCAGACACAATAATTGCTCAAGACGCGAATATGTAGGAGCGAGCCTGCTCGCGATGGCGTCCGCCCAAACAACCATTAATGCCCAGCCCGCCACGGCTGCCCCAACGACACCGGCGCATACAACCGTGTGCGCACTGCATCCCGGGACAGCAGTACCAACACCACAATGGTCGCGACATACGGCAGCATCGCCAGCAGGCTGGACGCAATTGCCAGCCCCAACCCCTGCGCCACCAGGTGCAGGATGCTGGCGAGCCCGAACAGGTACGCGCCGAGCAGCAGGCGCCACACCCGCCAACTGGCGAACACCACCAGCGCCAGGGCAATCCAGCCGCGCCCGGCGCTCATGTTCTCCGCCCACATCGGCGTGTACGCCAGGGACAGATAAGCCCCGGCCAACCCTGCCATTGCGCCGCCGAACAACACCGCCAACGTGCGTACAACCAAAACCGGCAAGCCCATGGCGCTGGCGGCGTCGGGATTTTCGCCGACCGCTTGAATGATCAACCCGATGCGGCTTTTCAGAATCACCCAGGCCACCAGTGCGAACAACGCGAACGACAGATACACCAACAGGTCCTGGGCAAACAGCATCCGCCCGATCAGCGGGATCTCGCTCAAATATGGAATCGCCACCGGCTCGAACCCCGCCAGCGGCTTGCCGACCCACGCCGCACCGACGAAGGTCGACAGGCCCACGCCGAAAATCGTCAGGGCCAGCCCGGTGGCCACCTGATTGGCATTGAACACCAGCGCCACGAGGGCAAACAGCGACGACAGCAACATCCCGGCGAGCATCGCCAGCAACACGCCGAGCCACAGATTGCCGGTGCTGAACGCGACGATGAAACCGATCACCGCGCCAAACAGCATCAAGCCTTCCTGGCCGAGGTTGAGGACGCCGCTTTTCTCGCAGATCAGTTCCCCCAGCGCCACCAGCAGCAACGGCGTACCGCAGCGGACCATGGCGTAGAAAATATTGCTCAGCAGATCGATATCCATCACAGCGCTCCTGCTTGTACGGCGGTGGCTTGGGTGCGACGGGTCCGGCGCAGGTTCAAGCGCGGTCGGTAGAGAATCAGCACATCACTGGCCAGCAGGAAAAACAGCATCATGCCCTGGAACAATTGGGTGATCGCTTGCGGCAGGTTCAGGCTCATTTGTGCGCTTTCGCCGCCGATGTACAGCAGCGCCATCAACAGGCTGGAGAACAGGATGCCGACAGGATTCAGGCGGCCGAGAAACGCCACGGTGATCGCCGCATAGCCGTAGCCCGGCGAGACCTGCGGCACCAGCTGGCCAATGGGGCCGGTGACTTCGCACACCCCGGCCAGCCCCGCCAGGCTACCGCTGATCAACAGCGCGAGCCAGATCAGGCGCTTCTCGCGAAAGCCGACAAAACCGGCGGCACGCTTGTCCAGCCCGAGCACCTTGATCTGGAAACCGACAAAGCTTTTCTGCAACAACACCCAGACCACCACCAACGCGAGCAGGGCGAAATACACCCCGGCATGAACCCGGCCATCCGCCATCAACAGCGGCATGCGGCTGGCGTCACCGAACATCGCTGACTCAGGGAAGTTGAACCCGGCGGGATCCTTCAAAGGGCCGTGAACGCAGAACAGCAGCAGGTTCAGTGCGATGTAGTTGAGCATGATGCTGGTCAGGATCTCATTGGCGTTGAAGCGCGTGCGCAACCACGCCGTAAGGCCGGCCCACGCGGCCCCCGCCAGGGTGCCTGTGAGCAGGATCAGCACCAGTGCCCAGCGGCTTTGCAGATCGATGATGTTCACCGCCAGCGCACTGCCGGCCAACGCGCCGAGCAGCAGTTGACCTTCGGCACCGATGTTCCAGATACGTGCCTGATACGCGACGGCCAGGCCCAGGGCGCAGAGCAGAATCGGCAGGGCTTTGACCAACAGTTCAGAGACGCCGTACAGGTCGCTGACCGGTGCGATAAGCAGCGTGTGCAAGGTCAGCAACGGATCGTGCCCGAGCGCGATAAACAACAAGGATCCACAGCCTAGGGTCAGGACCGCCGCCAGCAACGGCGAGCACCACAGCATCAGGCGCGATTGCTGGCCACGGGGTTCAAGGGAAAGCAGCATGTGACACTCCGTTAGCGCGTGGCGGATGCGAGTGATTGAGGGGCACCGAACTGGCCGGCCATCCAGCCGCCGACATCGCTCAGGCGGGTGTCGACGGTGGCGTGGAGCGCCGACAGTCGACCGCCGCACAAGGCGCCGAGGCGGTCGCTGATCTGGAACAGTTCGTCAAGGTCTTCGGAGATCACCAGGATTGCCGCGCCAGCATCGCGCAAAGCAATCAAGGCGCGATGAATGGTGGCGGCGGCACCGACATCCACACCCCAGGTTGGATGCGCGGCCACCAGCAGTTTCGGTTGTTGGAGGATTTCCCGGCCGAGGATGAATTTCTGCAAGTTACCGCCGGACAGGCTGCGGGCCGGTGTCTGGCTATCGGGTGTCTTGACGCCGAAACGGTGGATGATTTCCTCGGCCAGTGCTTCGACTTTGCCGCGCTGAATCAGACCGTGACTCACCAATCCTTGCTGAAAAGCGCTCAGCAGCGCGTTATCCGCCAGGCTCAACTCTGGCACCGCACCATGTCCCAGGCGTTCGGCAGGGACAAATGCCAGGCCAAGTTGGCGGCGTATATCGGGGCGCAAATGGGCGACGGGCTCCTTGCCAAAACGGATCGTCGCGCTGACGTTGCGAGGCAGCAGCTCTTCGCCGCTGAGCAAGGCCAGCAACTCATCCTGGCCATTGCCGGCGACACCGGCGATGCCGACAATTTCACCGCCGCGCACTTCAAGGTCGATGTCCTTGAGCGAGCAGCCGAACGGGTCCGGGTTGTGCCAGGACAAGCCACGGACATCAAGGAACGCATCACCACCAGTAACCTTCGGATAGTCTGCGATCAACTCCGCCGCTTCACCGACCATCAACCGCGCCAACTGCTGATCCGTACACTCCGCCGGCAGACAGTGCCCGGCCACCCGTCCGCCGCGCAATACCGTCGCGCTATGGCACAACGCACGCACTTCCCCAAGCTTGTGGCTGATGAACAAAATGCTGCAGCCTTCGGCGGCGAGCCGGCGCAGGGTGACGAACAAGTCGTCGGCCTCTTGCGGTGTCAGCACCGAAGTCGGTTCATCGAGAATCAACAGGCGGATGTCCTGCATCAGGCAGCGAATGATTTCCACCCGTTGCCGTTCACCGATCGACAGGCTGTGGACAAGTCGCTCAGGTTCCAGCGCCATGCCGTAGCGCCGGGACACTTCGCGAATCTTCGGCTCAAGCTGTTTGGGTGTGCCTGCCGCCGCACCCATGGCCAGGGCGATGTTCTGCGCCACGCTCAGGGTTTCGAACAGTGAGAAATGCTGGAACACCATGCCGATTCCCAAATCCCGGGCCTGCGCCGGGTTGCGCAGGCTCACCCGCTGACCTTGCCAGATCACTTCGCCGGAATCGGCGTGGGTGACGCCGTAGATGATCTTCATCAAGGTGCTTTTGCCCGCACCGTTTTCGCCGAGCAGGGCATGGATCTCGCCAGGGGCAATGGTCAGGTCGATGGCGTCGTTGGCCAGGCAACCGGGGTAGCGTTTTGTGATTCTGCGCAGTTGCAGGCGCGGAATCGGATCAGGGGTTGGAGAACGATTGGGCATGACAGGCTCGGTGCTGTTGGGCTTGAGCCTGTGGATAAAGCAATTTTCTGGCCATATGGTCAGGAAAACGTCGAAGTCCTGCGAGCAGAGGCGTTGAGTACGCGGCTTTCAAATGTGCCACGCAGAGTCCGGCACCACATGGGGGCAATGGTGCAAATCAAGCCCCGATTTTGCTCGTGCGGTTTTGCTCAAAAAATGAGCAACCGACTACAAGCCATACCGTGCAGGGTGCCGAGACGGCCATGAACGGGTTATCCACAGATTGCTCCACAGTATTTGTGCGCAAGCTCAAAGCACGGGCATAAGCACTGAGTGGCTTTCTTCTAATGGCGATAAACCGTTGTAACTGGTTGTTTTTATTTGAATTTGATGGGCTTGATGGCAAATAGGACGAAAATTGAGCAAAGTCCGCAAAGCCGTATGACACAACGGTTACAGCCGTATGTGCTCAGGTTATCCACAGCCGGGTGCACAGCAGATGTGGGCAAATATGGAATAAGTGAAAAAGCGGCGTGCCCCAAAAGATTGCAGCTTGTGCTGAAGCTTTTTAGCGCTGCTGCAACAAAATACGTCCGCGACTCAAATCGGCCAGTTGTGACTGCAAGGTGTCGATCTGCGCATCACCTACGGCCAACTGCAACTCGACACCATTGGCGGTGAAGCTTTCATCCACAACCAATCCACCTGCCTCAGCCACTCGTAGCTTGACCAGGGTCAACTCGGCAAATCCGCAAGCGCAACGCAGCGGCACCCGGCTGATCAGCTCAATCTTTGGCGCCGCTTGCAGGCACTTGTTTGCACCACCGCCATAGGCCCGGGCGAGCCCACCGGTGCCCAGTTGGATGCCGCCATACCAGCGAATCACCAGCACCGCGACCTGATCGCAATCCTGCGCTTCGATCGCCGCCAGAATCGGCCGGCCGGCTGTACCGCCGGGCTCGCCATCATCACTGCTGCGATACTGATCGCCGAGCTTCCACGCCCAGCAGTTGTGCGATGCATTCAAGTCACTGTGCTGTTCAATGAACGCTTGGGCCTCGGCCGGGGTGGAGACTGGCGCGGCGAAGGTAATGAAGCGGCTCTTGCGAATCTCTTCGCGGTATTCGCAAAAACCGCTGAGGGTAAAAGGCATACGTACCTGAATGGCTACTTAAATGGCAGGTTTCAGGCCGCAGCCCTTGAGAATGATGCGGATCAGGTTGTCCCCGGCGTCTTCCATGTCCTGTTTAGTCAACCGGGTGCGCCCGGTGACGCGGCAGATCTGCGTGGCGAAATCGGCGTAATGCTGGGTGCTGCCCCACAACAGGAAGATCAGGTGCACCGGATCGACCGGGTCCATTTTACCGGCGTCGATCCAGGCCTGGAACACGCCCGCACGGCCCTGAAACCAGGCGCGATAATCCTGGTTGAAGTACTCGGTCAGGCATTCACCGCCGCTGATGACTTCCATGGCGAAAATCCGCGAGGCTTGTGGCTGGCGTCGGGAGAACTCCATTTTCGCGCGGATGTAGCGGGTCAATGCTTCGCTCGGATCGTCTTCGGCGGTGAGGGTGTTGAAGGTGCTGTCCCACAACTCGATGATGTTGCTCAGCACCGCCACGTACAAACCGAGCTTGTTGGTGAAGTAGTAATGCAGGTTTGCCTTGGGCAGCCCGGCATTCTGGGCGATGGTGTTCATGCTCGTGCCTTTATACCCGTGACGGGCGAACTCGTCTTCGGCGGCTTTGATGATGGTCTCTTCGTTTTTCTGACGAATGCGGCTGACGGGTTTTGCGCCGTGGGCTGGGACTTCAAAGGTCATAGGCATTTCCGAGAAGATGGGTGGGTGCGGCCAGTGCGTTGATAGCGTACCCGCAGGCTACAGACAAGTCTTTGGGGCAAAACCAATCATTGTAGGAGCTGGCTTGTCGGGTCGCCGCATCGCAGCGAAGGCGGCCGGTCAGCCAACATCAATGCTGAATGCACCGGCCTCTTCGTCGGAACGCCGCCCGGGGCAAGCCCGCTCCTACAGTTCTGATATCCGACGAATCAGCGTGTAGCGGCCAGGCTTTCGAGAAAGCTCTCCAGCACCAGATGCGGGCGGCGCCCTTTACGAGTGACCGACGCCAGGCTGAGATCATAGAAGCGCGTTTTCGCTTTCAATGCGCGCAATCGGCCCTGCTGCACCCAAAGGCTCGCGTAGTGATCCGGCAGGTAACCGATATAGCGCCCGGTCAGGATCAGGAACGCCATGCCTTCGCGGTCCGAGGCACTGGCGGTGCAATTGAGCGCTTGATAATGGGCCTGGATCTCCGCGGGCAATCGGAAGGTGGGCGCGATGGCGTCCTGACTGTTCAGGCGTTCGTCGTCCAGTTGCTTGTCGTCGACATAAAACAATGGATGGCCGACCGCGCAGTACAACAGCGAGCGCTCGCTATACAGCGGTTGATATTCCAGCCCGGAAAGAGCGCTGGCCTGCGGCACTACGCCGACGTGCAGACGGCCGTCGAGCACACCTTGTTCGACTTCATTGGGCGCGATCATGCGGATCTGGATCTGCACGTCCGGACCGCGCTCTTTCAATTGTGCGAGGGCATGGGTGATACGCATGTGGGGCAGGGTGACCAGGTTGTCCGTCAAACCGATGATCAATTCGCCGCGCAAGTGCTGGTGCAGGCCATTGACCTCGGTACGGAAGCTTTCCAGCGCACTTAACAGCTGCAACGCCGATTGATAGACCTCGCGGCCTTCTTCTGTCAGGGAAAACCCGGCACGTCCCCGTTGGCACAGGCGCAGGCCGAGACGTTGCTCCAGATCGCTCATCTGCTGGCTGATCGCCGAGCGCCCGATGCCCAGCACGGTTTCCGCCGCGGAGAAGCCGCCACATTCGACCACGCTGCGAAAGATCCTCAGCAGGCGAATATCAAAGTCGCTGACCTGGGCCAGCGGATCGGGACGGCGAGTGCTCATGCTGGTTACTCAAAAGTTTAGTAATTGGCTGACTGAACATTAGAAAAGTTGCATTTCACCGACTTTATCCTCGTGGCAATTTAGCTGCAACAACGGTTTTCAATCGCCGGTTTTACATTCCTATGCCGCTTATCGCCTTGCGAGGTTACGCTCATGAACTTGTCTGAAAACGCCCCGACTTCTCTGGCCAGCCAGCTCAAGCTCGATGCCCACTGGATGCCGTACACCGCCAACCGCAACTTCCAGCGCGACCCTCGGCTGATCGTTGGCGCCGAAGGCAGCTGGCTGATCGACGACAAGGGTCGCAAGGTGTATGACTCGTTGTCCGGTCTGTGGACCTGTGGCGCCGGGCACACCCGCAAGGAAATCCAGGAAGCGGTTGCCAGGCAACTGGGTACTCTCGATTATTCGCCAGGCTTCCAGTACGGCCATCCGCTTTCCTTCCAGCTGGCTGAAAAAATCACCGACCTGACCCCGGGCAACCTGAACCACGTGTTCTTCACCGACTCGGGCTCCGAGTGCGCTGACACTGCCGTGAAGATGGTGCGCGCTTACTGGCGCCTGAAAGGTCAGTCGACCAAGACCAAAATGATCGGCCGTGCCCGTGGCTACCACGGCGTGAACATCGCCGGCACCAGCCTCGGTGGCGTGAACGGCAACCGCAAGCTGTTCGGTCAGGCGATGATGGACGTCGATCACCTGCCGCACACATTGCTGGCCAGCAATGCTTACTCCCGTGGCATGCCGGAGCAGGGTGGTATCGCCCTGGCTGATGAACTGTTGAAACTGATCGAACTGCACGATGCGTCGAACATCGCGGCGGTCTTCGTCGAGCCATTGGCCGGTTCCGCTGGCGTGCTGGTTCCACCACAGGGCTACCTCAAGCGTCTGCGTGAAATCTGCGACCAGCACAATATCCTGCTGGTGTTCGACGAAGTGATCACCGGTTTCGGCCGTACCGGCACCATGTTCGGCGCCACCACCTTCGGCGTGACCCCGGACCTGATGTGCATCGCCAAGCAAGTCACCAACGGTGCGATCCCGATGGGCGCGGTGATTGCCAGCTCCGAGATCTACCAGACCTTCATGAATCAGCCGACGCCTGAATACGCGGTTGAATTCCCCCATGGCTACACCTATTCCGCGCACCCGGTGGCTTGCGCCGCGGGCCTGGCAGCACTCGACCTGCTGCAAAAGGAAAACCTGGTGCAGAGCGTGGCTGAAGTCGCACCGCATTTCGAAAATGCGCTGCACGGCCTCAAAGGCACCAAGAACATCATCGACATCCGCAACTTCGGCCTGGCCGGCGCGATCCAGATCGCCCCACGTGACGGCGACGGGATCGTGCGTCCGTTCGAAGCCGGCATGGCGCTGTGGAAAGCCGGGTTCTACGTGCGCTTCGGCGGCGACACCCTGCAGTTCGGCCCAACCTTCAACAGCAAGCCGCAGGACCTGGATCGTCTGTTCGACGCGGTCGGCGAAGTACTGAGCAAGATCGACTGATTTGACAAAACACCTGTAGGAGCGAGCTTGCTTGCGATGGACGTTAACGATGATGCGGGCTGCCTGGATGAACGCGGCGCCCTCACTATCTTCGCGAGCAAGCTCGCTCCTACAAAAGCTATCTATGTAGCAGGCACCCGTTGAAGGGCGCCTGTGGACAATTTTTCAGGAGCTTCCATGAGCGTTATTCCGCATTTGATCAATGGCGAACTGGTGACCGAGAACGGTCGCGCGGTTGATGTGTTCAACCCGTCTACCGGTCAGGCTATCCACAAGCTGCCACTGGCGACCCGCGAAACCATCCAGAGCGCCATCGACGCGGCCAAGGCTGCATTCCCGGCCTGGCGCAACACGCCACCGGCCAAGCGTGCCCAAGTGATGTTCCGCTTCAAGCAACTGCTGGAGCAGAACGAAGCTCGCATTTCGCAATTGATCAGCGAAGAGCACGGCAAGACCCTGGAAGATGCGACCGGTGAACTGAAGCGCGGCATCGAGAACGTAGAGTTCGCTTGCGCGGCTCCGGAAATCCTCAAGGGCGAGTACAGCCGTAACGTCGGCCCGAACATCGATGCCTGGTCTGACTTCCAGCCGCTGGGCGTGGTTGCCGGTATCACGCCGTTCAACTTCCCGGCCATGGTGCCGTTGTGGATGTACCCGCTGGCGATCGTCTGCGGCAACTGCTTCATCCTCAAACCGTCCGAGCGTGACCCGAGCTCGACGCTGCTGATCGCCCAGTTGCTGCTGGAGGCTGGCCTGCCGAAAGGCGTACTGAGCGTGGTGCATGGTGACAAGACTGCGGTGGACGCATTGATCGAAGCGCCGGAAGTCAAAGCGCTGAGCTTCGTCGGTTCGACGCCAATTGCCGAATACATCTATAGCGAAGGCACCAAGCGCGGTAAACGCGTCCAGGCCCTGGGCGGTGCGAAGAACCATGCCGTGCTGATGCCGGATGCGGATCTGGATAACGCTGTCAGCGCACTGATGGGCGCGGCATACGGTTCTTGCGGCGAGCGTTGCATGGCGATCTCGGTAGCGGTGTGTGTGGGTGATCAGGTGGCCGATGCACTGGTGGCCAAACTGGTTCCGCAAATCAAGGCACTGAAAATCGGTGCCGGCACTTCTTGCGGTCTGGACATGGGGCCTCTGGTCACTGGCCAGGCCCGCGACAAAGTCAGCGGTTATGTAGAAGACGGCGTAGCCGCCGGTGCGACGCTGGTAGTGGATGGCCGTGGCCTGACCGTGGCTGGCCACGAGGAAGGCTTCTTCCTGGGTGGCTGCCTGTTCGACAACGTCACGCCAGAGATGCGTATCTATAAAGAAGAGATCTTCGGGCCGGTACTTTGCGTTGTTCGGGTCAACAGCCTGGAAGAAGCCATGCAACTGATCAACGATCACGAATATGGCAACGGGACCTGCATCTTCACCCGTGACGGCGAAGCAGCTCGGTTGTTCTGCGACGAGATCGAAGTCGGCATGGTCGGTGTCAACGTACCGCTGCCGGTGCCGGTGGCTTATCACAGCTTTGGCGGCTGGAAGCGTTCGCTGTTCGGCGACCTGCACGCCTACGGCCCGGATGGCGTGCGTTTCTATACCCGCCGCAAAGCCATCACCCAGCGCTGGCCGCAGCGTGCGAGCCATGAAGCTTCGCAGTTCGCCTTCCCTAGCTTGTAAGTAGAAGGGCGCAGAAGGCCGACCCATTGGGTCGGCCTTTTTGTTTTCGGGGCATTTTTGCCCTATATGACAGAATTGTGAAAATAGCTGTTGACGGCAGATTCCAGGTGTCTATAATTCGCCCCACTTCCGGCGCAGTCGAAACGGAAAACTCCTTGGTAAACAAAGAGTTACGCAGTTTTCGGCAGCAGGTCGCTTCAGGTCATCGAAGCCAAAAGGGAGTTGAAAAAGAGGTGTTGACAGCAGCGTGTAACGCTGTAGAATTCGCCTCCCGCTGACGAGAGATCTGAAGCGCAA
>NZ_QAOV01000024.1 GCF_003050925.1 Pseudomonas sp. GV085
CCGATTTTGCAGGAGGTCATAACATGTCATGACGGATTTTTGCGCGGTGGTTGTGACAGTACGTGGAGCGAAAACGCCAGCTATCGAGCCAGGGGAATTGTCGGGTATTGGCCGTGGATTCAACCGGTCGCCTCAGGGCCATCAGCCCCGAGCGAAAGCGGTCGGTATCTCCATAAGTGGGGCATTACACCCACCCAACCGGGCGTTTACCACCCAGTTTTTGAGGAATTTCCCCCCCTCACTCTTTCTCTCGCTTGAAGCACTCGGAAACAGCGTGCTAATTAATTTGAATTTTATCTTCGCCCTATTGAAATGGCTCATAAGTTGCAGCCCCCTGGATACCCGCAACAGCTGTCGTCCCGGACATCTTGGAGGCGGCTGGGTTTGCCGGATCGGGTATGGCGCGGGGGGTGAAAAATGAAACGTGCGACACCACCATGCAGCTCCATCGGCTCTTATGGGGAGTTCTTATGAGTTCCATGATCAAGATTGGCATCGTTGATGATCACCCGCTGTTAAGGGATGGGGTCACGATGGCGCTGAGGAAAATAGCTGACTTTCAGGTGGTCGGGCAGGGCGGGTCTGCCGATGATGCCCTGGAAATTGCCGCTCGTTTTGCTCCGGATGTTTTGCTGATGGATGTCAATATGCCGGGCGATAGCTTTGGTGCCGTGCGAGCGATCTCAGCTTCTTCGCCGGCAGTCAAGGTTTTGATGCTGACGGTATCCGAGTCCATCGAGGACGCCTATTCCGCCCTCGAAGCAGGCGCGCAGGGGTATGCGTTGAAAGGCATAAGCGGTCGTGAACTTGTACAAGCCATCAGACAGGTCGCCGGTGGTGAAACCTTCATTACACCCAAGCTTGCCAGCAAGCTCCTGGGCAGTTTCAGAAAGCACGCGGGTGATAAGCAAAAGGTCGAACTGACCCATCGCGAAGAACAAGTTATCCGGGAGGTATCGAAGGGCCTGACTAACCGCGAGGTGGCTATCAAGCTTGAGCTCTGCGAGAAGACCATCAAGCACTACATGACGAATGTCATGTACAAGCTACGGGTTCGTAACCGGACGCAGGCCGTCGCAGCCGTGAGACGGCATTGGGAGAGTGACCATATACCTGGCTTATGTGGCGCTCTTCAACGCCGCGACTTGAATGACAACGGCTAGACAAGCTACGAGCCACAAACGTTTCCGGTTACCTGGGGGCGACGATCGTTTTTGCACGGGTGATCAGATTCTGAACTGCGCCCTGGCTTTGGTTCCGGCATGGGGCGCCGATTCAATGATGAATATTCCGCCGAGGGATTCGACGCGATAGCGCATGCCGACAAGGCCCAGATGAGTCCTGCCTCGACCTGGCACGCTCGGTTTTTCGGTTGAAATACCCACTCCTGCATCCTCGACTTGCACTTGCAGTAGCCCTTCGGAATGAGAGGCGCTGAGTTTTTGGCCTTTTCCTCCGGCGTGAAGATAGGCATTGTTCAATGCTTCCTGGGCGAAGCGGTAAATACAAATTTTATGCGCTATCGGTACATCGTCCGCAAGCGTATCAAGCTTCAGTTCGACTCGCGTCTCGGTTCGCTCTTCGTGCCGCTCGGCAAGCAATACCAGCGCATCGTGCAGGCTCAGATCATTGATTTCCGGAAGTGCCAGGCCGAGTGAAATCTCCCGAACTTCGTTTAAAGCATCCTCGCCGGCACGTCTGATCATGTCGAGGACTTCCCCATCCGAGGCGCCTTGCGAATCTTCGAGCTCTTCAAGGCGAAGGAGAATAAGTGACAACATCTGAGCAGGACCATCATGAAGATCTGCCCCGATCCGACGAAGCGTAAGTTCATTGATTTTTGAGAATTCGCGATTGGCTGTAGTGACTTTAAGCTGAAGGGCGGCATTATTTGAGTGCAACCTGGCTTGCTCCTGCATTCGCCATTCAAGTGCTGTTTCCTGCTGCTTTATGATCTTGTCGTCACGCCGAACGATAAAAAATAACAACAAAAGCATGGCCATCGTTGCTGTACCAACAATCGCCCATACTTTCTGGCGAACGTTATTGATTTCGCGCTGTAGCGCTTGCGCGGTTTCGTAGAACTCACCCACCGCAACAATCTTTCCAGTACCCGTTTCGCGCAGTGGAGCAAAAATTTCATAGAACGGAATATTCAGGCTTCGCTCAAAAGCATCGTCAGTATCATCCTCAAGATCATTGTCCAGTTCTGTATAGATCTTGCCTGTCAGCGCCTGTGAGATCTCCTCTGTCGGAAATTTTTTCTGGACCGCGGATTTGTCGGTGCTATAGGCAATCGTGCCGTCTGGAAGCCAGATCTTCACCGAGACGACATGTGTACTCAGCGAGGTGCTGGACAGCAACTGATCAATGGTCTGAATCGTTTCATCGGGGAGTTCTTTGGCTGTGGTCAATCCCTGGACGTAAGGTTCGAGAAAGTTCTGCATATAACGCGCGCCCGTCTCTGCCGCCGTTTGAACCGTTGCCTCTTCGATACTCTGGCTTACGAGGTTTCCAACGAGCGTCATGGTCAAACCCAGAATTATTGTGGCGCAGATGACGAACTGGGTTGAGCGGCTTAAATGGCGCAATTTCGTACCGGTGATCTGCCTCCCGGGCACTGCGTCACTGGACGTTTGGCCAGCGTTTGATTCGACCAAGGTCTGATCCGATTCTTTGACCAAGGTCTCAGAATTTGGCTGGGCTTTCGTCTCTGTACACATCCGGGTAGCCCTTCAATACTCATTTTCAATGGAGTGTAAAGCTAGCAGTTGAGGTTGAGGTTGAGGGCGGGAGGGGCGATGAATAGTTTAAAAAGATTCTCGATCGATCCGGGTAATCGCTATTTCCGGCAAAAGCAGCCGGGAGTTATTACCAATAGTAATGATTTCCTGACTCCGCCATCAGGCGTGTGGAACCCGTCTCCAATACAGACTAGTCAATTTGTAGTCGATGCCAGTTTGCTCATGGATAAAAGGCTTGTTGATGAAGCCGCATGGACGCAGAACCGTGCCATCACCCCTCAGGAACTCCCGGACTATGGCGATCTTCGCGAGCCTGTTCCGGCCAATGACTCTGATCGCTGGATGTGTGGCATCTGTGACAAGCCCCCTATGCCCGAGAGAGCCACATGGACAGATGCATAGAGCCCCGATACGTGACGGGGCCATTAGTAAGTTACGCCATCTATCCAACCCGTGTTCATGGGCCGTCGCCTCCTTGAGGCGCAATACCCGCCTGTAGTTACGGTTGTCATGGGGAATTGATCCTCAGTTGAGCACTGCTGATCGCACGCGATTCAGTAAGGGCTTCGTATGGCCGTGAAATCAGGTCCCGTCGTTCAATTTCTGTTTTTTGTTTATGGGGTTCAACACTAAACCACGCGTTTGCAGCGGTGTTTTATGCGTGTGGTTTCCTGATCAGTCAAGCATCGAGGAAACAGCCATGGCCAGCTTCAACAAGTCCGATCTCGAGTTCATTCTTGAACAAATTTTCATCGCCGAACGGCATGCAGCAGGCGCGAGTCTGGTGGACATGCTGCCGAACGTAGAAGTACCCTTCGGCCTGCGCACCGTCTCCGGCTTCGGCAACAACCTGGCCAATCCCCAGTTCGGTGCCGCCGACAATTTCTTTCCGCGCTTGACGACGCCGGTGTTCAATACCGCGCAGGTCCAGCCGGTCGGCTTCTTTGGCCCCACTGATCCTGGCGGAACCACGCCGACCTCCTACCTGCAGACCAGCGGTGCCGTCTTCGACGCGCAGCCGCGAATCATCAGCAACCTGATCGTGGACCAGACCGCCAATAACCCGGCGGCGGTCGCGGCAGCAGCGGCCAATCCGGGTTCACAGGTGGTCACCAGCCCCGGTCTGGATGGCCTGTTCGGCACCGCCGACGACGTTTCTGTCTTCCAGATCCCTAATATCACGCCGGACGCGGGCCTGACCGCGCCCTTCAACGCCTGGATGACTTTCTTCGGCCAGTTCTTCGACCACGGCCTGGACCTGGTCACCAAGGGCGGCTCGGGCACGGTGTTCATTCCGCTGCAGCCCGACGATCCACTGTTCGTGCCTGGTAGCCCGACCAACTTCATGGTGTTGACGCGGGCCACCAATCTGCCCGGTCCCGACGGCATCCTCGGCACCGCCGATGATGTCCACGATCAGAGCAACACCACCTCGCCGTTTGTCGACCAGAACCAGACCTACAGCTCACATCCCTCGCATCAGGTATTCCTGCGCGGCTATGAGCTCAACGCCGCTGGCGATCCGGTCGCCACCGGCAAGCTGATCACCAATCGTGACCTGGGTGTCGATGGTGTGTTCGGCACCGCCGACGACGTCGAAATCGGTGGCATGGCCACCTGGAAGGTGGTCAAGGCTCAGGCCCATGATCTGCTCGGGATCAACCTGACCGATGCGGATGTGTTCGATCTGCCGCTGCTGGCGACCGACGCCTATGGCAACTTCATCAAGGGGCCCAACGGCCTGCCGCAAGTCGTGATGAAGGGCGCGGATGGCATTGCCGGCACCGCCGATGACATACTCGTCGAAGGTAACCGGGCCGCCCCCATCAGCCTGACGAACGCCGTGCGCACCGGTCACCAGTTCCTCATCGACATCGCTCACAGCGCCGACCCTACCGGTGGCCTGACGGCTGATGCGGACACCGTCATTGGTGGCCCGCAAGCGCCCGGCACCTACGACAACGAGCTGTTGGATGCGCATTACATCGCCGGCGATGGCCGCGTCAACGAGAACATCGGCCTGACCACCGTCCACTCCGTCTTCCACCACGAGCACAACCGGCTGGTCGATCAGACCAAGGCGACGGTGCTGGCCTCCGCCGACCTCGTCTTCCTGAACCAGTGGCTGATGCCCGACGCCCAACTGGCAGCGTTGCCGGTCACGGCGGCCGACATCGCGGCCCTGCACTGGAACGGCGAGCGGCTGTTCCAGGCGGCCAAGTTCGGCACCGAGATGCAGTACCAGCACCTGGTGTTCGAGGAGTTCGCGCGCACCGTCCAGCCGCAAGTGGACGTCTTCCTGGCGCCCATGGGCAACGACACCACGATCGACGCGTCGATCGTCGCCGAGTTCGCGCACACGGTCTTTCGCTTCGGCCACTCGATGCTGGTGGAGACGGTCGATCGTTTCGATCCCAACTTCAACGTCGTCGGCGACGGCAATCCGATTGATCCGGGCAATCAACAGACCGGCCTGATCGCGGCCTTCCTCAATCCGCTGGCATTTGCTGCGAGCGGCCCTACCCCTGAGCAGGCGGCAGGCGCCATTGTACGCGGCCTGACCCGCCAGGTCGGCAACGAGATCGATGAGTTCGTGACCGATGCGGTGCGCAACAACCTGGTCGGCCTGCCGCTGGACCTGCCCGCCCTCAACCTGGCGCGTGGCCGCGACGCCGGCATCCCGTCGCTGAACGCGGCGCGGCGCGAGTTCTACCACATGACCGGCGATAGCCAGTTGACCCCCTACACGAGCTGGGCCGATTTCGTGCAGCACATGAAGCACCCGGAGTCGCTGATCAATTTCATCGCCGCCTACGGCACGCACTCGACCATCACTAGCGCTACGACGCTGGCGGGCAAGCGCGCCGCGGCTGCGGATCTGGTGCTCGGTAGCGCCACGGCGCCGGCCGATCGCCTGGACTTCCTGCACAGTACCGGCGCCTGGGCCAGCACCGCCGGTGCGGACGGTATTCTGAACACCGCAGACGACGTGACCACCACCGGCCTGGACGCCGTTGACTTCTGGATCGGCGGCCTGGCCGAAGAGAAGATGCCCTTTGGCGGCCTGCTGGGCTCGAGCTTCAACTTCGTCTTCGAAACCCAGTTGGAAAACCTGCAGAATGGCGACCGCTTCTACTACCTGGCCCGCACCGCGGGACTCAACTTCGGCACTGAGCTTGAGAACAATTCGTTCGCCAATCTGGTGATGCTCAACAGCGATGCAACACACCTGTCGGCTAACATATTCCTGACGCCGGCCTTCACCCTGGAAACCGACCCGACGCGCCAGTTCAACCAGAGTGTGGTGGCCGGCCCGGATGGCATACTGGTCGACAATCCATTGACACCAGTCAATGAGGCCGCCGACAACCTGCCCGCCAACGCCGACCCCTTTGGCCCGTCGATCCACCCGATCGGCTCACCACGGATTGACCATTTCACGCCGCTGGTGATCCGCGACAACCCCGCCACAGTGGGCCTGGATACCAACTACCTGCACTACACCGGCGGCGATACGGTCGTGCTGGGCGGCACGGTCGGCAACGATATCCTCATTGCCGGCGACTCGGACGACGACACCGTCTATGGCGACGCCGGCAACGACCGGCTCGACGGCGGCTACGGCAACGACAATGTCTTCGGCGGCACCGGTGACGACATCATCACCGACATCGGCGGCGACGACACCATTCACGGCGAAGACGGCAACGACGTCATCCAGGCCGGTAACTCGACCCTGGCCGGCAGCAATCTGGTCCTCGGCGGTGCGGGCAAAGACTTCGTCATCACTACCGAAGACATCTCGACGATCTTCGGCGGAACAGGCGACGACTTTATCCTCGGCGCCAAAGTCAACCTGTCGCCGCAGGGCGGCGAAGGCGATGACTGGATCGAGGGGGGCACCCAGGACGGTGCGGTCGGCGACAACAATAGCCCAACATTAACCGACGATATACCTGGCAACGACATCTTCATCGGAAAAGGCGGATTCGATGAAATGATCGGCGAGGGCGGCGACGAAGTGTTCGTCGCCAGCGACGCTCAGGACAAGATGGATGGCATGTCCGGGTTCGACTGGACCACCTACAAGAATGACAAGTTCGGCGTGACCGTCGACATGGTCACCCCGTTCTTCAGTCCGTATCACCCGGTGGCCGATGCCGCGGGCAATATCGTGGGCGCGGTGGGGCAATCGGCCGATGCGGTCTATGACCGGTTCGCGGAAGTGGAGGGCCTGTCGGGGTCGGCCTTCGCCGACTTCCTGCGCGGCGATGATCAAAACGCGGCCATCATCGCCAACTTCACGGCCAGGGGCAGCATTCTCACCAACTTCGATCTCGTCAGCGGCCTGCGGGCCTTCGTCGGCGCCGCTGCTGCTGGCCCCGACGGCATCGTGGGTACCGCAGACGATCAGTTCGGCGCGGGCAACATCATCCTCGGCGGCGATGGCAGCGACATCATCGAAGGCCGTGGCGGCAGCGACCTCATCGACGGCGACAGTTGGCTCAACGTGCGCATCAGCGTGCGGCAGAACATCGATGGCACCGGGCCGGAGATCGCCAGCTTCGACGGCATGGAGCCCCTGATCCCGCTCATGCTGAACGGCACCTTCAATCCCGGCCAGCTCGTCGCCGTGCGCGAAATCCTGCCCGGTACATCCGTAGGCGGGGCTGCGTTCGACACCGTCAACTTCATGGGCCCTCTGGCGAACTACACGATCGCCGTCAACGGCATCGTCGTCGATCCCGCCGTTCCCCTCGATATCGCCGCCACCGACATCGTCACCGTGACCGACAATGTCGGCAAGGAAGAAACCGACCGTCTCACCCACATCGAGCGGCTGCAGTTCTCCGATCAGGCAGTGGTCCTCGTGCAGGGGGTCAACGCCGAGCCTGTGGGCGCACTGACGGTCGATAACACCGCACCGACCGTAGGCCAGACGCTGACCGTGTCGGCGGCAGGCATCACCGATGCCGACAACGCGGGTGGGCGGATCAACAATTCCATCAGTTACATATGGCAGGTTGAATTGGCACCGGGCTCGGGCGTCTTCGAGGACATCATCCTCGGGCCAGGCCGCATCGGTATCGGATTTACAAGAGCGGACGCGCCCACTCTCACGGTGACGGCAGATCTTGCCGGCCTGGCAGTGCGCGTCAAAGGCATCTATGCGGACGATAATGGCGTGACCGAGCAGGTATTCTCGGCACCGACCACGGCCGTAGTGGCCGGCGTGCCGGCCCCCGCGGCGGCGCCTTCGCTGATCGATCCGCAGACCACTGCCCCCAGCAACGGTGTGCGTTACACGCAATCGGACCTGGCGTTCATCCTTGACCAGATCAAGATCGCGGAACACCACGCGGCGGGTGAGAACCTGGTTACTCTGCTGCCGAACATACGGGTGCCGTACGGATTGCGCACGGTCGAAGGGACGGACAACAACCTGCTCCATCCTGAGTTCGGTGCCGCCGATAACGTATTCCCGCG
This sequence comes from Pseudomonas sp. GV085, assembly GCF_003050925.1. Lineage (GTDB taxonomy): Bacteria > Pseudomonadota > Gammaproteobacteria > Pseudomonadales > Pseudomonadaceae > Aquipseudomonas. The sequence goes on from NZ_QAOV01000024.1 coordinate 8,232, forward strand.
CCTGACCACGCCGGACTTCCGTACGGCCGAAGCCGGCACGAGCTACACCCAGACCAGCGGCCTGGTGAACGACTCGCAGCCGCGCACCATCAGCAACCTGATCGTCGACCAGACCGCCAGCAACCCGGCAGCGGTCGCGGCTACCTTCGATCCGGGGCTGGATGGCATCCTTGGCACGGCTGACGATGTCTTGAAAGTCGGCTCACAGGTGATTACCGGAACCCGCACCGACGGCACGACGTTCCAGACCTTCTTCAACTCGAACGTGAGCACCGACGCGGGCCTGACCGCGCCCTTCAACCAATGGATGACTTTCTTCGGCCAGTTTTTCGACCATGGCCTGGACCTCGTCACCAAGGGCGGCTCGGGCACCGTGTTCATTCCGCTGCAGCCGGATGATCCGTTGTTCGTGCCCGGTAGCCCGACCAACTTCATGGTGCTGACGCGCGCCACCAATCAGCCCGGCCCCGATGGCATTCTGGGCACGGCCGACGACATCCACGAGAACAGCAACACCACCTCGCCGTTTGTCGACCAGAACCAGACCTACAGCTCGCATCCTTCGCATCAGGTGTTCCTGCGTGCCTATGAGCTCAACGCAGCCGGCGACCCGGTGGCCACCGGCAAGTTGATCGAAAATCGTGATCTGGGCGCCGATGGCGTGTTCGGCACGGCCGACGACGTCGGGATCGGCGGCATGGCCACCTGGAAGGTGGTCAAGGCGCAAGCTCATGACCTGCTCGGGATCGACCTCACCGATGCCGATTTCAACAACGTGCCATTGCTGGCGACCGACGCCTACGGCAATTTCATCAAGGGTCCGAACGGTTTTCCTCAGGTGGTGATGGTGGGTCCGGACGGCATTGCCGGCACGGCCGACGATGTGCTGGTTGAAGGCAATCCGGCGGCGCCCATCAGCCTGGTCGATGCCGTACGCACCGGTCATGCCTTCCTCAACGACATCGCGCACTCCGCCGTTCCGATCGACGACGTGACCGGCGCAGCACTCCTGCCCGATGTGGACACTGTTGTTGGCGGTACGCCTGCGCCGGGCTTCTACGACAACGAACTGTTGGACGCGCACTACATTGCCGGCGACGGTCGGGTCAACGAGAACATCGGCCTGACCACCGTCCATTCCATCTTTCACCATGAGCACAACCGCTTGGTCGATCACACCATGGCGGTGGTCCTGGCGACAGCGGCAAGCGGCGACGTGTCGTTCCTGAACGAGTGGCTGCTGACGCCTGTCACTGCCGTTCCCGTCGACACCACGACCCTTGATTGGAACGGCGAGCGCCTGTTCCAGACGGCGAAGTTCGGCACCGAAATGCAGTACCAGCACCTGGTGTTCGAGGAGTTCGCGCGTACGATCCAGCCGATGGTCGATCCCTTCTTCGCCCCAGGCCAGGTGTACGACACCGCGATCGATCCGAGCATCGTTGCCGAGTTCGCGCACACCGTCTATCGCTTCGGGCACTCGATGCTGCTGGAGCAGGTCGACCGGCTGGATCCGAACTTCGCCTCGAGCGATATCGGGCTGATTCAGGCCTTCCTCAACCCGATCGCGTTCGCGGGCAGCGGCCCCACTCCGGAACAGGCGGCCGGTGCCATCGTGCGCGGCGTGACCCGTCAGGTGGGCAACGAGATTGACGAGTTCGTCACCGAAGCCCTGCGCAACAACCTGCTGGGCCTGCCGCTCGATCTGCCCGCCATCAACCTGGCGCGCGGCCGCGATACCGGCATTCCGTCGCTGAACGCGGCGCGGCGGGAGTTCTATCTGCCTACTGGCGACGCAGAGCTCAAGCCTTACACCAGTTGGGCCGATTTCGTGCAGCACATAAAGCATCCGGAATCGCTGATCAACTTCATCGCCGCCTACGGCACGCACGCGACCATCACCGGCGCCCTCACGCTGGCGGACAAGCGCGCCGCGGCTGCGGACCTGGTGTTAGGCAGCGCGACTGCACCGGCTGACCGTGTCGACTTCCTGAACAGCACGGGAGCCTGGGCCAGCACCGCCGGTGCGGACGGTATTCTGAACACCGCGGACGACGTGACCATCACCGGCCTGGACAACGTCGACTTCTGGGTTGGCGGGCTGGCCGAGGAGAAAATGCCCTTTGGCGGCATGCTCGGCTCGACCTTCAACTTCGTCTTCGAGAACCAGATGGAGAAACTCCAGGACGGCGACCGCTTCTACTATCTGGAACGCACCGCCTCGATGGACTTTGGCGCGGAACTTGAGAACAACACGTTCGCCACTCTGGTGATGGCCAATACCGACGCAACACACCTCTCGGCCAGGGTTTTCCTGACGCCGTCCTTCATCCTGGAAACTGACCAGACGCGTCAGTACAACCCGAGTGTGGTAGCCGGGCCCGACGGCATCGTCGGCACGATCGATGATCTGCCAGTCACCGCCGATCCCTTTGGCCCGTCGAACCATCCGATTGGCTCACCACGCAGTGACTTCCTCACACCGCTGGTGATCCGCGACAACCCCGGCACAGTGGGCCCGGATACCAACTACCTGCACTACACCGGTGCCGATACGGTCGTGCTCGGCGGCACGCCCGGCAACGATATCCTCATTGCCGGCGACTCGGACGATGACACGGTCTACGGCGATGCCGGTAACGACCGGATCGATGGCGGCTACGGTAACGACCAACTCCTTGGCGGTACCGGTGACGACATCATCACCGACATCGGCGGCGACGACGTCATCCACGGCGAGGACGGCAACGACGTCATCCAGGCCGGCAACGGCCTGAACCTGATCCTCGGCCAGGCCGGCCAGGACTTCATCATCACCGGCGAGGACGCGGCCGACAGCAGTGGCGGCCTGGGCAACGACTTCATCCTCGGCAGCAAGGCGAACGAGTTCGCGCGCGGCGGCGAAGGCGACGACTGGATCCAGAACGGATCTGCCGATGGCGCTGCCGGCGACAACTTCGACGCATTCGGCGACGATAAGATCATTGGCAACGATGTCTTCATGGGTGATGGCGGACCGGACAACTTCGACGGGGAAGGCGGTGATGACATCATGGTCGGCAGCCCCAGCGAGGCGGATGTTTACATCGGGTTCTCCGGTTACGACTGGGCGACCTACAAGGATGATCCGGTCGGCGTGACCATTGGCCTCAACTCCAGTCAGCGCTTCTTCGATCAGCCGGCGGTGCCCGGTTCCACCGCGTCGATCCTTGCCCGGTTGGACCTGGTGGAAGGGCTGTCAGGATCGGCACACGCCGATTTCCTCATCGGCGATGATTCCACCGCGGTAACGCTCGCTATCGCTGGCGCCACGGGTAGTGTGCTCACCAACCTTGACCTCATCAGTGGTCTGCGGGCGTTCGTTGGTGCCGCTGCTGCTGGCGCTGACGGCATCGTGGGTACCGCAGACGATAAGTTCGACGGGGGCAACATTATCCTGGGTGGTGCCGGCAGCGACGTCATCGAAGGCCGTGTCGGCGATGACCTCATCGACGGCGACAAGTGGCTCAACGTGCGCATCAGCGTGCGGCAGAACATCGATGGCACCGGGCCGGAAATCGCCACCTTCGACAGCATGACGCCCTTGGTCCCGCTCATGTTGAACGGCACCTATAACCCCGGCCAGCTCCAGATCGTCCGCGAGATCCTGACGGCGCCCGGTCCTGACTTCGATACGGCGCTGTACTCCGGCAATTTTGCGGATTACACCGTGGTCGAAAACGTCAACGGCACCGTTACGGTCACCGACAGTGTCGCTGGCAGGGACGGGATCGACACCCTCAGCAATATCGAGCGGTTGCAGTTCTCCGATCAGGCGATCGTGCTGGGCGGTTTGAACTCGGCGCCAGTCGGTTCGCTGAGGATCGACGATCCTACGCCGGCTGTCGGACAGACGCTGACGGTATCGGCGGCAGACATCACTGATGCCGACAATACTGCGACCGGCGGCGCGATCACCAGCCCCATCAGTTTCTTCTGGCAGTTCGAACCAAGCCCGGGCTCGGGCGTCTTCCAAGACGTCACCTTCTTTGCCGCCGGCGAGACCGCGCGCGCGGAGGGCACGACCGTCACGGTGAGCACGGAATTCATGGTCGCACCACCGGCGACCCTCATCGGCGCCGTGCCGGCTATCCCGCAACTCGTCGTGCCAACCGGACTGGCTCTGCGCGTCAGGGCGGTCTACAAGGACGCCAATGGCGTGCTGGAGGAGGTGTTCTCGGCGCCGACCGCACCGATCACGCCGGCCGGTACCGGCACCGTCAATGTCCTGCCGGTTGGAGCGGTGCTGATCAGCGATACGACTCCGACGCCAGGCTTTGCCTTGACCGCCACGGATGCGTTCACCGACGCCAACGGGACCACGACTTCGGTGATTACCCATCAGTGGCAGGTGGGGAGCGGTGCGATCTTTACCGACATCGTCGGGGAGACGGGCACGACCTTCACGCCCAGCTCGGCGCAGACCGGTCAGCAATTGCGTGTCGTCGCGAGTTACGTCGATGACCTCGGCACACTCGAGCGGGTCACTTCTGCCGCAACGACAGTGGTCGGCCAACTGTTCGTCGGTACCGCCGGTGATGACATATACACCGGCACGCCAGGCGACGACTTGGCCAGCGGAGGTGCTGGCAACGACATCCTGAGCGGCTTGGGCGGTAACGACATCCTCAATGGTGACGCAGGCAATGACATGCTCATCGGGGGGACGGGTGCCGATACCATGGCCGGCGGTGTGGGCGACGATGTCTACGAAGTCACCGATCTCGGGGACGTGGTGACCGAGCTTGGCGGTGAGGGCAACGACACGGTCTGGACCTCGCTCTCGGGCTACACGCTGAGTGCCAACGTCGAAAATCTGTTTTTCGGCGGCAGCGGCGACTTTGCGGGCACCGGCAACGCGCTCGACAACACGCTCGTGGGTGGTGCGGGTAACGACGTCCTGATCGGTGGCGCAGGTGCCGACACGATGGCTGGCGGTGGCGGCAGCGATGTCTACGAAGTCACCGAGCTTGGGGACGTGGTGAGCGAGAACGCCGGTGCCGGCAGCGACACGGTCTGGACCTCGCTCGGGAGCTACGTCCTGGGTGCCAACGTCGAAAATCTGTTTTTCGGCGGCAACGGCGACTTTGCGGGCACCGGCAACACGCTCGACAACACGATCGCGGGGGGGGCGGGTAATGACGTCCTCGTCGGTGGCGCAGGTAACGACATCCTCATCGGTGGCGCAGGTACCGACACGATGGTCGGTGGCGTCGACAACGATGTCTACACAGTCGACAACCTCGGGGACGTGGTGACCGAGCTCGCCGGTTCTGGTAACGACACGGTCTGGTCCTCGCTCGGGAGCTACGTCCTGGGTGCCAACCTCGAAAACCTGTTTTTCGGCGGCAGCGGCAACTTTGCGGGCACCGGCAACGCGCTCGACAACGTGATCGCGGGGGGGGCAGGTAATGACATCCTCGTCAGTGCCGCAGGTAACGACCTCATCATCGGTGGCGCAGGTGCCGACACGATGACCGGCGGTGTCGGCAACGATGTCTACGAAGTCACCGACCCTGGGGACGTGGTGACCGAGCTTGGCGGCGAGGGTATTGACACGGTCTGGACCTCGCTCGGGAGCTACGTCCTGGGTGCCAACGTCGACAACCTGTTTTTCGGCGGCAGCGGCGACTTTGCGGGCACCGGCAACGCGCTCGACAACACGATCGCGGGGGGGGCGGGTAATGACGTCCTCGTCGGTGGAGCAGGTAACGACGTGATGAGTGGCGGCGTCGCCGGCAACGATATCTTCGCGTTTGCCCCAGGCTTCGGCACCGATACGATCCTGAACTTCGGAGCCAATCCGGGCGCAGGGCAGGACTTGCTCGATATCAGGGGGATGGGGGTCACCAGCGCGGTGTTCGCGACCAACGTGAGCATAACGGCTGACGGGGCGGACACGGTGGTTGGGATTGGAACGGACTCCATCCGCCTGGTGGGTGTCAGCAGCGCGGCCGTTGATCAGACGGACTTCATTCTGGTCGTCTGAGGTCCTGGTCAGTACCGTCGCAGGAGGGCGGAACAGTAGAGGGGAGGGCATGGATGCCCTCCCTTTCTCTTTTCAATCAAATGCCCATTAGTTATCGGGGGGCAGCAGCGTTAGCATTGCCTGTGAACAGGATCACCTTGCAATTTGTGTCAGTAATGCTGGCTTAATCTGGATTCGCTGATATCTCGCGCAATCGGCGCCTTGCGCAAGGCAACCGAGAGCGTGTGCTCAATTGATTGTTAGTACTATTTCTGACGGCTACACTCCAACCCCATGAAACGCTACCTGCGGTTTTGCCTCATTTTCGTGATTAGCCTGGCGCTTCCCCTCAGCGGGATGGCGGGCGTTCAGGCACCGACAGAACCTTGCCCGATGAAGACGATGGGCATGGCGATGATGGACGATATGGGGATGGACTGCTGCAACGATATGAAAAGCCCGACCGAGCACGGCAAACCCTGCAAACCGGGCCAGGAATGCAAGACTGGCGGTATGCTGCAAGTCTCGATCGGCAAGCCTCCTGTCACGTTGTTCAGCCCTGTAGTGCTTTCCTCTTCCAGCGATTCCATGCCTGTACCGACCCCATCCGGGGTATGGCGACCGCCTCGCGTTTGATTCCTGTTCCCCATTGAGCCTCATCCCGTTTTAGCAGGATGGCATAGCTGTGCGCATGTCTTTTGACGCGTGCAGTGGATGATCACAGGAATCGTAAACATGAACTCCAAGTGCTATTGCACAGGTCGGTCCCTCGTGGCCGGTCTGGCGGCAAGCGTACTGGCATTGCCGAGCTTGGCTGGCGCATTGACGCTCAATGAAGCGTTGCGGCTGGCCGAAACCAATGCGCCATCGCTGGCTGCACAAGATGCAAAGATCCAGGCTGCCAGCAGTGCGGCTATTCCAGCGGGTGAATTACCTGACCCCAAGTTGCTGGCAGGTGTGCAGAACTACCCCATCGGCGGCCCGGATCGCTGGAGCATCAACGACGACTTCATGACCATGCAAATGGTCGGGGTCAGGCAAGAGATGCCCAACGGCGACAAACGCAAAGCACGCGTTGAGGTCGCCGATGCGGCCATTGATAGAGCTGCGGCAGAGCGTCGGGTTGCGCGATTGAACGTACGTCAATCCACGGCATTGGCCTGGATCAGCAGCTACTCGGTCGAGCGCAAAGATGCGCTGTTCCAGGACTTCTACAAAGAAAACCGCCTGCTGACCGATACCGTTCGCGCCCAGATCGCCGGCGGCCGTGCCCAACCTGCCGATGCGGTCACGCCGAAACAGGAGGCTGCGCAGTTGGCGGAACAGCAGGACGACCTGATCCGCCTGCGGGCGCAGACCCGTGCGACCCTCAAGCGCTGGATTGGTCCGGCGGCCAATGACGAGCTAACGGGTGGCTTGCCGCAATGGCCCGTCGATACGTCAGGGTATGCCCATAAGTTGCAGCAAAATCCCGCGCTGGCGGCTTTCACACCGATGACCCGCGAAGCCCAAGCCAAGGTGCGTGAAGCCGAGGCGGAAAAGCAGTCCGACTGGAGCTGGGAACTCGATTACCAACGCCGCGGGCGGGAGTTCGGTGACATGGTCAGCGTGCAATTCACTTTCGATCTGCCGCTGTTCCCCGGCTCGCGACAAAATCCCAGGATCGCCGCCAAACACGCCGAGCTCAATCAACTGGAAGCCGAGCGCGAAGCCCAGACACGCGAGCGCACCGAGCAATTGGAGGCAGACCTGGCCGACTATGAACGCTTGAACCGTTCCGTGCGCCGCGGTCAGGACAGCCTGGTCCCACTGGCCAAGGAAAAGGTCGGACTGAGCATGGCCAGCTACCGCGCTGGCAAAGGCGACCTGGCGCCGGTCATCGCGGCCCGACGTGAACTCATCGAGGCCCGCCTCAAACAAATCGACGTCGAAGAGCAGCGAGCGCTGACCAACGCGCGTTTGTATTTCAACTATGGAGAACCCAGCCAATGAACACTCGAATCTGGAAAACGGCTGTGTTGACTGGCTTGTCGGTTGCCCTGGGGATCGCTGGCGGTTACTGGTTCTCTCAGCAACGCATCAACGCAATGCCTGATGCGGCTGCCGAGCAGAGTCCCAAGATGCAAGACGAACGCAAGGTGCTGTATTGGTACGACCCGATGGTCCCGCAGCAAAAGTTCGATAAACCGGGCAAATCGCCCTTTATGGACATGCAGTTGGTACCCCAATACGCGGATGGTGCAACCACCGGCGGCGCCATCAGCATCGACCCGGGACTGACTCAGAATCTGGGACTGCGCCTGGCAACTGTTACCCATGGCGTCTTCACTTCCAGCCTGGACGTGGTCGGCGTGCTGGCGTTCAACGAGCGGGATGTTGCTGTGATCCAGACACGTACCGCAGGTTTTGTCGAGCGGGTGTATGCCCATGCGCCTGGCGATGTGCTCAAGGCCAATGCGCCATTGGCGGATATCCTGGTACCGGAATGGGCTGCGGCCCAGGAAGAATTTCTCGCCCTCAAGCGTAATGGCGATGCTGGCTTGCTGGCGGCGGCACGGCAACGGATGCGCCTCACGGGGATGCCGGCAACGCTGATCACCCAGGTAGAGCGTAGCGGCAAGGTTCAGCCGATCTTGACCCTTACCAGCCCCATCAGTGGTGTGCTGCAAGAGTTGGATGTCCGAACGGGCATGACCGTGGCCGCCGGCGAGACGCTGGCTCGTGTCAATGGCTTGAGCAGCGTCTGGCTGGCGGTGGCCGTTCCAGAGTCGCAGACCGGGTCGATCATCGTCGGCCAGACCGTCGAAGCACGCTTTGCAGCCTTCCCGGGGACCGTGCTCAGCGGCACGGTCAGTGCGATTCTGCCCGAAACTAATGTGGACAGCCGTACCGTTCGCGTACGCGTCGAGCTGCCCAATCCTGACGGGCGTCTCAGGCCCGGATTGTCGGCGCAGGTGCGCCTGAACCACACGACCGAGCACAGTGTGTTGTGGGTGCCGAGCGAAGCGGTCATCCGCACTGGCCGACGCACGCTGGTGATGCTCGTCGAAGACGCGGGTCGCTACCACCCGGTAGAGGTGCAAGTCGGGCAGGAAAACGACGGCAAAACGGCGATATTGAAAGGCTTGCAAGAAGGTCAACAGGTGGTCAGCTCCGGTCAGTTCCTGCTCGACTCCGAGGCCAGCCTCAAGGGCATCGTCGCCAGCACGCTGGAAATGCCGGCATCTCCAACCGCTGCCTCTGCCCTTCATGAGGCCGAGGGGCAAATCGTCGAAATCAATAGTAAAGACGTGACGCTCGCCCACGGCCCTTTCAAGACGCTAGGCATGCCCGGCATGACCATGACCTTTGCGCTCGCCAATCCAGCGCTGATGCAGGGGCTCCAGTCGGGCGACAAGGTTCGAGTATCAGTCAGCCAGACCGATGATGGTTTGCGCGTTGAGCGTCTGGAAAAACTGGGGGGGCAGCCATGATTGCGGCCCTTATCCGCTGGTCAGTGGCCAACCGCTTTCTGGTGCTGCTGGCGACGTTCTTCGTCACCGCCTGGGGTGTCTGGTCGGTGCAGAGCACGCCCATCGATGCGCTGCCGGACCTCTCCGATGTTCAAGTGATCATCCGCAGCCCGTATCCGGGCCAGGCGCCGCAGATCGTCGAAAACCAGGTGACCTACCCGTTGGCCACCACCATGCTTTCGGTGCCGGGCGCCAAGACGGTGCGCGGCTATTCCTTTTTCGGCGACAGCTTTGTGTACGTGCTGTTCGAAAACGGTACTGATATGTATTGGGCCCGCTCGCGGGTGCTGGAGTACCTGAGCCAGATCCAAAGTCGCCTGCCCGCCGGTGCCAAACCGGCATTGGGGCCTGATGCCACTGGGGTGGGCTGGATTTATCAGTACGCCCTGGTGGATCGCACCGGTGGACATGATCTGGCGCAGCTGCGCGCATTACAGGACTGGTTTCTCAAGTTCGAACTCAAGACTTTACCGAGCGTTGCGGAAGTGGCCACCGTCGGTGGCATGGTCAAGCAGTACCAGGTGCAACTCGATCCGCTCAAACTGGCCAGTCAGGGCATCACCCAGGCGCAGGTGACCGAGGCCATTGGCAAGGCCAATCAGGAAGCCGGTGGTGCCGTGCTGGAGATGGCCGAAACCGAGTTCATGGTCCGAGCCTCTGGTTACCTGAAGACCCTGAATGACTTTCGCGGTATCCCGCTCAAGCTCGCTGCCGGTGGTGTGCCGGTGACCCTTGGTGATGTGGCCACGATCCAGCTGGGGCCAGAGATGCGTCGTGGCATCACCGAACTCGACGGTGAGGGTGAAACCGTCGGTGGCGTGGTGATTCTACGCAGCGGCAAGAACGCCCGCGAGACCATTGCCGCAGTCAAAACCAAGCTCGACGAGTTGAAGAAAAGCCTGCCGGCCGGAGTGGAAATCGTCACCACCTACGACCGCAGCAAGTTGATCGACCGCGCCGTGGAAAACCTCAGCCACAAGCTCATCGAGGAGTTCATCGTTGTCGCGTTGGTGTGCGGGATCTTCCTCTGGCACCTGCGCTCATCCCTGGTGGCCATTATCTCGCTGCCGGTCGGGGTGCTGATGGCCTTCATCGTCATGCGCCACCAAGGCATCAACGCCAACATCATGTCCTTGGGCGGGATTGCCATCGCCATCGGCGCCATGGTCGATGCCGCCGTGGTGATGATCGAGAACGCCCATAAAAAAGTCGAGGCTTGGCATGTGGCCAACCCAGGAGAGGAATTGAAGGGTGAGCGCCATTGGCATGTGATGACCGAAGCGGCGGCGGAGGTCGGGCCAGCGCTGTTCTTTTGTCTGTTGATCATCACGTTGTCGTTCATTCCAGTGTTCACGCTGGAAGCTCAGGAAGGACGGCTGTTCGGTCCGTTGGCGTTCACCAAGACCTATGCCATGGCCGCAGCGGCGGGATTGTCGGTGACCCTGGTGCCAGTGCTGATGGGCTACTGGATTCGGGGGCGAATTCCCGGTGAGCAACAGAACCCGTTGAACCGGTGGTTGATCCGGCTCTATCAGCCGGCTCTGGACGCGGTCTTGCGTCGACCAAAGATCACTTTGCTGGTGGCGCTATTGGTTTTTGTCAGTGCGCTATGGCCATTGTCGCGCTTGGGTGGTGAGTTTCTCCCACCGCTGGATGAGGGCGACCTGCTCTACATGCCTTCTGCACTGCCGGGATTGTCGGCACAAAAAGCGGCGCAACTGCTGCAACAGACTGATCGCCTGATCAAGACCGTGCCAGAAGTCGAACACGTTTTCGGTAAGGCCGGTCGCGCTGAAACCGCGACAGATCCGGCGCCTCTGGAAATGTTCGAAACCACGATCCAGTTCAAACCACATGAGCAATGGCGTCCAGGCATGACCCAGGAAAAACTGGTGGAGGAACTGGACCGTGTGGTGCGTGTGCCCGGTCTGACCAACATCTGGATACCGCCGATTCGTAACCGCATCGATATGCTCGCTACGGGGATCAAGAGCCCCATCGGCGTGAAAGTTGCCGGTACCAACCTGACGGAAATTGATGCGGTCACCCAAGCGGTCGAACGCGTGGCCAAGGACGTGCCGGGAGTCAGTTCGGCCCTGGCCGAGCGCCTGACCGGCGGCCGTTATATCGACGTGGATATCGACCGCAAGGCCGCCGCCCGTTATGGGCTGAACATCGCCGATGTGCAGTCGATCGTCGCCGGCGCCATTGGCGGTGAAAACGTCGGGGAGACGATTGAAGGGCTTGCACGCTTCCCGATCAACGTCCGTTATCCCCGTGAGTGGCGTGACTCGCTTGGCGCCCTCGAGCAACTACCGATCTACACCCCATTGGGGAGCCAGATTACCTTGGGCACGGTGGCGAAGATCAAAGTCAGCGACGGTCCGCCGATGCTCAAGAGCGAGAACGCAAGGCCTTCCGGCTGGGTGTACATCGATGTGCGGGGGCGGGATATTGCCTCGGTAGTCGCTGACCTGCGCCGGGTCGTCAGTGAGCAGGTCAAGTTGCAACCGGGCATGAGCCTGAGCTATTCCGGGCAGTTCGAGTTTCTCGAAAGGGCCAACGCTCGCCTCAAACTGGTGGTGCCGGCCACGCTGTTGATCATTTTCGTGCTGCTCTACCTGACGTTCGCCCGATTCGACGAAGCTTTGTTGATCATGGCCACTCTGCCATTCGCATTGACTGGCGGGGCATGGTTCCTCTATCTGTTGGGCTTCAATCTGTCAGTCGCCACCGGAGTCGGCTTTATCGCTTTGGCCGGTGTTTCTGCCGAGTTCGGCGTCATCATGCTGCTCTATCTGAAGAATGCCTGGGCCGAGCGTGAAGACCTCGGCGACTGCTCCGAGCGCGGACTGGTGGCGGCGATTCGTGAAGGTGCTGTGCAGCGGGTTCGCCCCAAGGCCATGACCGTGGCCGTGATCATTGCAGGCCTGTTACCCATCCTGTTGGGCAGCGGTACGGGCAGTGAAGTGATGAGCCGCATCGCCGCACCCATGGTCGGCGGTATGGTCACGGCACCTTTGCTGTCCCTGTTTGTCATTCCGGCAGCCTACCGCTTGATGCGTCGTCGGCAGCTCACTATCGAACCTCAAACACTTAAAGGAAAGATCGTATGAAACTGACCCTTGTTGCAGTCGCAAGCACCGCCCTGGTGTTGTCGCTTTCTGCCTATGCGCAGGATATGCCAGGAATGAAAATGGAAGGTATGGGCGAAATGGAAATGAAGCAGGAATCGAAGCCGGCTATTGTCGCCAGCGCCGAGGGTACGATCAAGGCGATCGATCCTGCGAAGCATGCGGTGACCCTCGCTCATGGCGCCGTTCCAGCGGTGCAGTGGCCGCCGATGACCATGGCCTTTTCAGTGGCGCAAGATCAGCTCAAAGGGCTGGAGGTTGGAGACCATGTATCGTTTTCCTTTCGGCTGGAGGGCGGTAGAGCCACGATTGTGTCCATAAAGAAATGACGGACTGATGTTGCCCGTGAACGGCACCCATCGTCGTGCCGGTTTTAACCATTCGGGTCAGGTTGAAGTCTTGCGCAATCCATTCGTCGGTCCTGATGCTCTGTTGTTGAACTCGGGCAGAATGCATTTATCCAACAAAACTGTGGGAATGCTTCCCACTCAATGATGCCAACCGGCTCTCAGGGATCGTGCGGATACCGCATTCGCTCGTGGTCGCTGCACAGTTATGACCATGCCGGTTGGCCGGCCGCTCCCGTGGGCGGCCGGGAACTCACTGGACAATGCGTTCGATACGGAGAGGACGACGCAACGCGAAGCGGAGGTACATCATGCTGTTCAAGAAAACTTTGTTGGCTCTGGCAATCGGCGGTGTCCTGTCGGCATCGACTGCCCTGGTACCCGACTACATCGGTATGTTCTCCAGCGTATATGCCAAAGATGGCGGTAGCGGAGGCGGCGGTGGTCACGGCGGTGGTGGTTCCGGAGGCAGTGGTCACGGTGGCCACGGCGGTGACGGTGGAGGCGGTAACGCTGGTAGCGGCCATGGAGATGGCGGCGGTCAGGGCGCTGCAGGCAATGGCGGTGCTGGTGCTGGTGCTGCAGGTAATGGCGGTGCAGGTCATGGTGCTGCAGGCAATGGCGGTGCTGGTGCTGGTGCGGCGGGCAATGGCGGTGCAGGCGCTGGCGCTGCAGGCAATGGCGGCCCGGGGCGCGGCGATGCTGACCATGGCGCAGTGGCCGGGAATAGAGGCCCTGGCATTGCGCATGACAACGATGATGACCATGGTGGCATGGCCGGGAATAGAGGCCCCGGCATTGCGCATGACAACGACGATGACCATGGTGGCATGGCCGGGAATAGAGGTCCCGGCAATGCGCGTGACAACGATGCCGCGGATGCAGCCAGAGACGCCGCCAGGGCTGATGCGGACGCAGCACGGGACGCTGCAAAAGCTGCTGGCGTAGCTGGCGTAGCTGCAGCCCGGGACGCCGCCAAAGCCAACGTAGCTGCAGCCCAGGGCGCCGCCAAAGCCGACGTAGCTGCAGCCCAGGACGCCGTCAAAGCCGAGGTGAACGCAGTCAGAGAGGCTGCCCAAGCCAAGGCGAGGGAAGCCAGAGCGGCTGTGGCTGCGGCCCTGGATGCCCCGGATATCGACGCGGTTGAGGTAGAGAACTAAACCTGCACGTTCACCGTAGAAAACGTCCCGGGAGCTTGAGGGACGTATGGCAAAGAGTCGCAAGCCCTGAAGCGTAGCGGGGCTTGCGACTTTTTTTCGAAATCGTGTCGCCTTCACGAGTGATGAGCAAGCTGTTCGGCTTCGAGAGGGGGGATTGCTCGGCCCGGCAAGGTTGTTCAGGTATGAGATAAACTTGGGCCCTTTCGGCACAAGACTCGGCAGAGGTGATGAATGGAATCGTTTAGCGTTCGCGAGCTGAAAAAGACTGACGCTCAAGCGTTGCTGGCATTCGAAGTCCTTAACCGTGAATGGTTCGAGTCCCATATTGATGCGCGCGCCCCGGCTTTTTACTCGTTACAGGGTGTCGCCGATCATATCGAAAGCTATTTGTCCGATTTTGCCATTGGCGCCTGGCACCCGTTTGTCATCGAGGATTCCAGTCAAAGAATCGTGGGGCGAGCCAATCTGAAAAGCATCGACTCATCGACGGGTACTGCGCAAGTCGGCTATCGGATTGCTCAGAGCGCGTGCGGGCGGGGGCTGGCGACACTGGCGCTGAGGCATCTGATACAGGAAGCAAAGACGCGCTGGGGGCTTACGCAACTGGTTGCCTTTGCCTACAAGGAAAATCTGGGTTCAAGAAAAGTCCTTGATCGTTGCGGATTCCAACTGGAACAACCCTCCTGTAACGAAAATAGGGGGAACGAAGACCGATTCGTCCTGATGATCCAGATAAGATCCGCCAGCGATTCCGAGCGTCGGCAGTAGGTCGGTGACACCCCGGTCACTCCTGCGGTGCTTGATCTTCAGCCACCTCTTTCCAGCTGTCATCCGGATCGAAGCGCTTCATCGATTGCGCCAGTTTTTCACCACCGGGCCCCAGGTCTTTCTCGAACACCTGTCCTTCATGACTGATCATGAAACTCATCACCCCGGTGTCATCGTATTTCGCCGGCCAGGCGATCAAGGCAAAGCCGCGGCTCATCTTGTCACCGATGAGGTAGCTGTAGGCGCCACCCGGCGCCGAAGGACCCTGGCCATCGAGGATGCGCAAGCGATAACCATGCCACTCTTCGTCGGCAATGGCTTTGCCGAACGAAGGTCCCAGCGGGCTGATCTGGCCGCTGTCGTCTTGCGCCCAATAAAGTCCATCGTGCTTGCCAGGGGTGCTGAAGACTTTCTGCGCGTACTCGAGTGCGCCGTCACCGTCTCGATCGACTGACGCATAGTCCATCTGGGCGTCGTGATAGGCCAGCACCGATTGCACCGCGGCCAGTTCATTGCGGCCGATTTGACGGGCACGGATCTCGGCACTGCCGGCCTTGAGGTCGAAGCGCCAACCGCCGGCGTCCTTTGTCATGGGGATGGGCAGTGTCCAGTTCTCGCTGCCGACCGCCAGGATCGCCTTGCGCTCGCTGGAGTTTTCTATGTGATGTCGCTCGCGGTATTGCTGCAAAAACGCATCCACATCTTCGCGCTGCACGCCTTCACGGGGGATGTAAGTGTGCCAGTCACTGCCCAGCAACTCCGTCAGGCGTGCCTGGTCGGAGTGTTCCGTGCCCAGTGCTTCGACAAAGGCTTCAGCGGCCTTTTCTGGCGTTGCAAAGGCCTGCTGCGCCGTCGCCATGCACGACCACAACAAGCCGGCAACTATCGCCAGGACATGAGGGAGCAAGCCCATGATCCCCTTTACTCGAGGTTGGTTTTTCAACGACGGCCCCCCCTTTGACGCGCTGGTGGACTGGACGGCCGACTGACCTGGTGACCGGCCGATCGCGAGGCACTTGGGCGTTGGGCGGATGCCTGACTGGCCCGGCCACGATTGGCCTGGACGTTGGCCTGGGACGGTGAGCGTGCGCCGGCGAATGCATTGTTGCGGGCACTGCCGGTACTGGCGGCCGGCCGTTGATTCGCCGTTTGACGCGTCTGCGCCTGGCCCTCTCTGCGCTGATTCAGCTGAGCGCTCTGGTTCCTGGGTTGCTGATTCTCCCGGGTGTTTCTGGTCGTGCCCTGGCCTCTGTCAGCCGCCTTCGGCCTGTCTGCACCGGTCTGTAACCGATCTCCGCCTGCGGTTGCGGACTGGAGTTTGCGCGTTTGATCACGGGCTTCGAGGTTACTGGTGGCAGGTCGTTCGATACCGTGCCTGTCCATTGAAGTGCGGGCGTTTTCACGGGCCTGGGCGCGCTGGGCAGTGTCCCCTCGATAGGCTTGACGTTGACTGGCACCGTTCAATTGGCGGCCGTACTGCGCGCGGCTCGCGCTGTCTCGATAGGGCACACCATTGCGGTGCACCGGGTTGTGTTGCCATTTGTTCTGGTTATTGGTGATCCGGTTGTTGGCATTGATGTTGTTATAACGATTGACGTCGATATCGACGTCGTTATTGCCCCAGTCACATTCACCCCACAATGCACCGACGATCGCCACGCCAGTACCAAACGCCAGCCCGGCCATCAAGGCCTGACCGGGGTAATAGGCGGGTGGCGGCGGATAGTACACGGGCGGCGATGCCGGGTAGGCCCAGGTGCCGTAGGTGGTGGTCGGGTTATAGGTGGGGACGTACACCACCTGTGGATCGGAGGGTTGAATGATGATGGTGGAACTGGCGGCTGGGGCCGGTTCAGGGGCTGAAGCCGGTGCCTGCGTTGTGGTCGCAGGTGCCGTGACATTCTGGATCGTAACGTTCTGATATTGGTTGCTCTGCAGGTTACCAGCGGCCTGGGCCTGATGACGCAGGCGTTGCACGCCGTTCATGACATCGTCGGGCTGCGCCAGGAAGGCATCGCCCAGGCGTTGTACCCAGACGGGATCCTGCCCCAGCGTCGCCAGCACCTGCGGGAAGGCGACCAGCGCCTGTACGCTCGGATCCCATGGCTGGTTCGCTACCTGTTTGACTGCCTCATCGCCCTTGGCGTCCGGGTGCGCTTTGGACCAGCTGACCGCCTCGCCGACTTCCCCCGGGTAGGTAGTGGCCATCAGTACCTGTGCCAATAGTGGGTCCGGGTAAAGCGCAATGGGCGCCAGCATTTGATCCAGCTGTTCCTGGGTAAACACGGGATCTTTGGCAGTCGCGGTGACGGGCGCCGTATCGGCAGCATTGGCGGGCGCCGGTGCGGTCACATTCGCGGCCTGTGTCAGGCAGGAAGATCCACTCAAAAACAGAACGGCTGACAACGCGTAAAAAAATGGAATGCGCATTGCACCCCCTATGTGGTCAGGCAGGCTTGAAATGAGTGAGTCGCTGCCGCAGAGGTGAAAGCTGACTTTGCAAGCCACAGAGCCCAGCTTCGATGCCGCTTTCTAATGGTAGCAGCTCATTCGAACGACCCAGGTTGCCTTTAAAACGACGTCAACCTGATCGATCACTGGGCGCTGGCATCGCTTTCGTGTTCTTCGGCGAATGCCATGAACACCTCCAGGTCCAGCACATCCAGCTTGATCTGGGCGATGAACGCCGAGAAGGCCAGGTTGGCCGCGAGCAAGCGCAAGTCGCTGGCCCAGGCCGGAAGGTAGGTCGGCCCCTTGAGCCAACCGGACTCGAACAGTGGCGCCAGGCGCAGGGTGTCAGCCAGGCTGAGGCGCCCGGCAAACAAATGCCCTACCAGTTCCGGCCGGTTATCGCGGATTGCAATGCGCAGCAGGGTATGGACGCCGAGTAGCCCGGTCAGGTACGCGGCATCCTTGGTGAACGCCGAACCGCCCCGCAGGTCGGCGCCGCGGAACACCCTTTGGGTCGAGCGGAAGGATTCCTCTTCTGTCTGCCCGGCCGCCAGAAAACCTTCGAACACCTGGATGAAGTCGGCACCCTCCAGCGCCTGCTGGACGGCGAGCACGCGCAGGGCCAGACGACGCATACGATTGATGTCCATGCTGCCGGTGAACAGTTCGGCCAGGGTGGCAATGCCTTCCTGGGTCTGGGTCGTGCGGGGCGCCCCCAGGCCCAGGCTTGTGAGGTTGGGCTGTCGCGCGCCGTTTTGTGCCGTGGCGACATGCACGAAGGCCTCGTGTTGCAACAGCTGGTTCTTGTCCAGTTCCGAGAACAGCGCGCTGGCCCGCAGGCGAATGCGGCTCGATCCTGCGATGGCCTTGGCGGCCAGGTTCGGATCGAGCACGACCGTGATCTGTCCGACGCCGAAGAAACGGTCCAGTTCCGGTTGAATCCAGGCGGCGAACGCCTTGGCCGGGATCTCGGCCGGGCTCGGTGGAATCCGCGCACTGCCGAGCAGGGCGTCGGTGGTCTTGAGGAAGAAACGGGCCGCGTCGAGCATGCTCAGTTGCAAGCGCGAGTAATAGAAATCCGGGCGCCGATATAGTGCAGACGAATATTGCGTAAAGGCGGGAGTGCCAATGGCCCCCAGCATGTGGCCGGCGGTGGCATAGCTACGGGCGGTCATGGCGAGGAAATTCCCGGCCGGATGCCCGACATCGCAGCGGCTGATAAAGGTTTCCAGAGCGGCGATGTCGGCGCTGTGCTCGCGGGGCTGCAGCTTGACATCGGGTAACTGCGCACGCCCGCTGCGCCATTTCGCCAGGAAGTCTTCCTCGACGCCATCGGGCCAGGACAAGGCATCCAGCACGCGGATCTTGCGGGTCAGGTCGGGCAGGGCGGCATCGAGTTCGGACAGGGCGGCGGCGCTCATGGATAGCTCCTTGAGGGACGAAGTGACGTTACTAAAGCTTAGTCGTCGCGCTCGGTTGCGTGCGTTTGCGAATACAGGTACGCGGCCTCAGAGCAGGCTCCACGACACCCCGAGGTACATCGCCATGCCCTCGCCGGGCGTGGAGCGTGCCGCGTCCAGCCCTTTGTCGTCGTAGCCCGGCGTGACCGTGGCGGCGTAGTGCTTGTCGGTCAGGTTGCGCAGGTCCAGCCAGGTCTGCCAGTCGCCCTTGGGCGCGTTGTAGCCGAGCGTCGCGCCGAAGATTGCGTAGGGATCGGCGTAGTAGCTGTTGGCATAATCGACCGCCACTTTCGACACCCATTGCGTGTTGAGTGCGGCAAAAAAGCCTTGTGGCCAGTCGTAGCGCAGTTCGCCCTGGTAATAGTGCATCGGCAGGCCCGGCAGGCGGTTGTCGCCGAAGCGGTCATCGTCGCGGTAGTGGAAGTCACTGAAGGTGTAGCTCTGGCGCAGGCTCAACTGGCCGCCATCGTCCGGCGACCAAAGAGGGCTCAGCAGGCTGGCTTCCACGCCCTGGTGCACGGTGGGGCTGGCGTTGAGTTCGTAGGGGGTGGTGGCGTTGGCATCCGGTAACACCGACAGCAGTTCATGGCGCACTTGGGCGTAGTACCAGGCCAGGCTCCACTGCCCCAACGTGCTGTCACCGCGGCCGCCGATTTCCAGGGTGGTGGCGGTCTGGTTTTGCAGCTTGACCGGATCACGCTGGGCGCCTGTGGCGGGGCCACTGCCTGCCGGGAATCGAATGTTGGAGCTATAGATCAGCGACCACGGGTGCGGTGCCTCGACCGAGCGACTGAGATTGCCGAACAGTTGCAGGTCAGGTGTCAGTTGATAGCGCAGGCCCACGCGCGGGGCATAGTCCCAGTCGTGCAGGCTGGTCTTGCCACCACTTTGCGGGTAGGTGACATCGCTTTCACGGCGGGTGTAGATGGCAGCGAGGCCGGTGGTCAGCCACAGGTCGTCGGCGATTTCCAGGTCATTGCCCGCATGCAGGACGGTGTCCGAGCCCTGGTAGGTGAAATTGCGAATCAGCGTGCCCGGTGCATAACCGGCGGTGTTGCCGGTGGGGATGCGCACGAACTCGCTGGCGCCGGCATTGGGCAGGTGTCTGGTCATTCGCAGGCCCAGGGTGCTTTGGCTTTGCAGCCCCCAGAGCGTGTCGCGACGCTTGTAGTCGAACGTGCCGCTGACGTCCGTGTACGCCACCTTCAGGCGGTTGGGACCCTCACGTAAATCCATCGGGTAGTCGTGGTAGACAAGACCGGTCTGGATGCTCGAATCGTCGTCGATGTACCAGGTGGTCTTGTTGCCGATAAAGGTGCTGCCCGGCTCATCGCGGCGGTCGTCCCGCACCACGTAGGCAGGGTTGGCCGCCCGTGGGTCATGCTCGATGGAGTGCTTGGTCACGCGCCCCGCGAGGTCGTTGTCGGTCTGACGGTGGCGCAGGTCAAAGCGCGTTTCCAGGTTGGGGTTGAAGCGATAACCGAAGTTGGCGATGACACCCTGGCTCTCACTGGCCGTGTGGTCCTGGTAGCCGTCGGCATTGGCGTCGGTCATGGCCAGGTAGTAATCGAAGGCGCCGAGCACTTGTCCGGAGCTGACCTGGCGCTGCTGATAACCGTGGCTGCCCGTCGCGTAGCGCACCTGCAACTTCGGCGCGTCGTAACCAGTGTGGCTGACGTAATCGATGGCCCCGCCCAAGGCCAGGGCGCCCCGGTCGAAACCGTTGGCGCCGCGCAGCACTTCCACATGGTCGAGCCACAGCGGCTCCAGCAGCTCATAGGGCGTGCCGCCAGGGCCGGTCAGCGGCAGACCGTCAAGCATGGCGTACAGCCCCGAAGCATGGGCGCCCGGTGCACGGTTGATCCCCGATCCACGGATCGAGATCTTCACCCCTTCGTTGCCCGCCGACTGGGCGTAGATCCCCGGCTGGTAAGCCAGCACGTCCTGATTGCTGGCCACGCGACCCTGCAACGGGCGGCGCATGTCGACCACATTGGTGCCGCCGGGCACCTGGGCCAGCCGCGCCCTGGCGTCCTCGATCCCCTGGTCTTCGTCGCTCTGGTCCTCAGCCCCGATCAGCACTTGCCCCAGCTCCAGGCTTTGGGCCTCGGCCATGGCCGGACAAACAAGGGCCGGGCCCAGCAGCGCAGCGGGCAAGTATTGAGGCGGGGGCATGGGGGGAACTCCAGATGTACAGGAACGGGCAAAGAACAGTGCGACGCAAGAAAGAACGAAGGGAGCACATGGCAATTTTGCTTTTTTTGCACGCCAAGGGCAGGGCGGCCGCGATGCAACGCACAACGGTTTACAGCATTCCGACGATGAGGAGGGATGCGGCATTCATCCGCCACAGGAATAACTGTCTCCAAATACGACGAAGGTCGTATGGAGGTCGGTTTTGGTAAATGCTAGTAGACGTTTGTCTTGAAAACGCAACTGCTAATTTGTATCATTCGTTTTCAATTCAGCGAAGCAGGGAACGCAGCGCCCAAACAATAATAAGGTCAAGGCAATGCTCAAAATGCTTCTCGTATACGGTCATCTGCTCGCTACGTGTATTGCCCTGGGGAGGGTGTTGCAGGCGGATCACAAGCTTTGGAGCTGGCGCAAGGAAATACTGGACCAGGCGCGGCTCGAGTACCTTGATGAAACCCAAAAGATCGTCAGCCTCGCACTGCTGGGCCTTTGGGCAAGCGGATTGTTGCTGGTGCTCCAGGGTTACCTCGATGAAGGCGAGGCGTATCTGCTCAATCAGAAACTCTGGGCCAAGGTGACTGTCGTCGCGCTGCTTAGCCTGAACGGTGCATTGTTGCATCGAGTTGGTTTTCCGCTGCTGCAAAAGGCTCCATTCGTCGCACTGCGCGTTGCAGGGCGCACTCGGCTTGCCTTGTTGGGGGCGCTTTCCATGAGCGGTTGGCTATTCGCCGCATTCCTGGGTGTGGCTCGAGCCTGGAATCACGTGTTGCCTTATCTGCATGTGATGGGCGCATTCGCCGCATTCTCGTCACTGGCTTGTTGCGTGGCACTTGTAGTCGCCGGTAGGGCGGGCAGTGTCGGTGCGCAAAAATCCTCGGTACCGGGGTAGCTATCAATAGATCGTGGGAAGCCCGCTCCCTGAAGTGGCGGGCTTCAGCGAATCCGGTATTGCCTGAGCCGGCGTCACCTCTGGGTGATTACCCGTGGTAGAGACCTCTCGATCACTCGTCCTTTTTCCATGCCCATAGGCGGTCCCTCGACAGTTCGATGGCTTGCACGAAGCCGTCGGTCGGCTTTCTCCTGCGCGGCTTGACCCGGAGCCAGAAAGGGCTAGTTTAGAAGACGTGGGAAAAAATCCCACGTGAAAAACTCAAGAGGAATTGCAAGTTTGACGGGTTACTCCCATGCCGCTCCCGGATCGCAGCGCGAATTGCGTTGGCACTGCTCGCGGTAAATCACCAGGAGAATGCACGATGAACACTTACCTGTTTTTCAAGAGAGGTTTACTGGCGCTGGCAATCGGTGGCGTCCTCTCGGCTTCCATCGTTTTGGTACCAGACTCCGTTTCCCATGAATCGAGTGCCTATGCCAAGGATGGCGGTGGCGGTGGCGGTGGCGGCGGTAATGGCGGTGGCGGCGGTAGCGGTGGCGGTGGCGGCGGTAATGGCGGTGGCGGCGGTAGCGGCGGACATGGCGGCAACAGTGGGAGCGGTGGCAGTGGTGGCCATGGCGGCAACAGTGGGAGCGGTGGCAGCGGTGGCCATGGCGGCAACAGTGGCCACAGCGGCAGCGATCATGGGAACGGGAATTCAGGCCATGGTGGTCCTGGAGGCTCGAACTCCGGTCGCGGTGGTACCCATGCAGAAGCGGGTGACGACCACGGCGTCCACGTCGGCGGCGAGCCTGGAGACGACCACGGCGTCCACGTCGGCGGTGAGCCTGGTGACGACCGCGGCGTCCACGTTGGCGGCGAGCCGGGTGATGACCGCGGCGTCCATGTCGGCGGCGAGCCGGGTGACGACAATGGCAATCATGATGGTGGCGAACCCGGCGACGACAACAGTCGGATCTGAAGCGGCCTGATGACCTCATACAAGACCCTGAAGAGCGGTTTTGTATGAGGCGCGGCAAAAAAAGCGCCTGTCTTCATGGGATTATTTCCCACGTAGCTATACTGGGATTAACTGACCAGGAATGCGCTGAATGCAATCGTCTACCTTGCCCACCTCGCTCCTCAAAGCCTTGCGGCATGTCATGCGGCCGCTGGTACGCCTGATGCTGCGCAAAGGAGTCACCTACCTGGTGTTTGCCGACCTGCTCAAGGAGGTTTTCGTCGAGGTGGCGGACCGAGAGTTCCGTCTGGGCGACAAGGCACCGACCGACAGCCGCATCAGCCTGCTCACCGGCGTGCACCGCAAGGATGTACGGCGCTTGCGCAACACCAGCGACCCAGCTTCTTCCACACTTCCGGAAAACATCACTTTCGGTGCGCAACTGGTCAACGCCTGGGCCAAGGCGCCGTTCTGCAACGACGCCGGCCAGCCACTGCCCCTGCCTCGATTGGCCAGTGTCGGCGGCGATCGCTCCTTTGACGCCCTGGTGGCGAAGGTCAGCACGGATATCCGGGCGCGAGTGGTGCTGGATGAGTGGCTGCGCCTGGGGGTCGTGCGCCTTGACGAACAAGATCTCGTGCACCTCGAAGCCCAGGCCTTCGTGCCGCAAAAGGGCTTCGATGAGAAAACCGCTTACCTGGGGCACAACCTGCACGATCATGCTAGCGCCGCGGTACACAATCTGAGCGGCGAAGTTCCGGCCTTTTTTGAACGCAGCGTCCACTATGACGCGCTGACCCCAGCGAGCGTCGAGGCGTTGCGCGAGGCCGTTGCCAGCGAGGGGATGCAGGCCCTGTTGAGTTTCAACCGACTCGCCGCCGATCTGGAATTCCGCGACCTGCCCAGTCTTGAGCCGCGCCAGCGCATCACGGTCGGCCTGTACTTCTACACTGAAGCTTCAGATACCAATTCATCAACGGCCCCTAAGCCATGACCGTCAACTTGCGCCTGATTCGTGCAATCGCCCTCGCTCTGGGCCTCGGGCTTCCGATTGTGTTGCAGGCCGCCCCAGCCTGTGTGAGCCAGAATGACGCGGGCACAAGTGAGGCTCCGGTCATCCAGGCTCCGGGTGGCACCGGCGGTACGGGTGTGGCGCCTGGTGGCATGGGCGGTACCGGCATCAGCACCGACAACGGCGGGATGGGCGGTACCGGCGCACCGCTGCAAAAGCGCCCTGGCGGGATTGGCGGCACCGGTGCCGTTGCAGGCGGCGTGGGTGGCACGGGCATCGGCAGTGAAAGCGACAACGGCGGGATCGGTGGCACCGGCATTGTCGGTACCATCACCGGGTTCGCCTCGATCTGTGTCAATGGCCTGGAAGTGCACTTCAACAATAACGTTCCTGTCAGCGAGAACGGCATTGCCACCACCAGCACCCAGCTGGCAGTCGGCCAAGTGGTTGCCGTGGAAGCATTCAATTCCAAGCGAGGTCTGGAGGCCGGGCGCATTTCTATCCTGCACGTCTACGAAGGCCCTTTGACAGCCCTGCCTAGAGACTCCATGCCCATGCGTGTCATGGGACAACCGGTACGTCTGGCCAGCGGTGCTCAAATTGCAGCGGGTCTGCGCCCGGGTGATCCCGTGCGGGTCAGCGGACTGCGCGATGCCCGTGGCGACGTGGTAGCCAGCCGCATCGACCGGGCGCCCGGCCTCAAGGAGGCCAGTGCTATCGGATCGGTGGATCGCAGCGGCTATCTCCTGGGGCTCAAACTCAGCAATCACCCAGGTCCGGCGCAGGAAATGCTGGTGCGCGGCCAGTGGTCCGGCCGTGAGCTGGACGTGACCCAAAGCCGCTCCGACCCGAGCCTGCCCTTCATTGGTCGGGTACACCATGCGGTGATCGAGGGCCTGGTGCAGGGTCGGCAGGACCACCGTTTGGTGGTGGGTGGCTTTAATGTGACGCTGGCGCACGACACCGTGTTTGTCGGTGTGCAGCCTTCGGAACTGGCGCTGGACCGACGCGTGCGGGTCAACGGCGTGTTTACCGGCGCGCGGGACGTGCAGGCAACGCGTATCGAATTGTCCCGCGAGCGCTCTGATTCGCCAGCCGGCAACCAACATGGGCGACTCCGGGGCAGCGAGCAAGGTACGGACGACTCAAGTGGCTCGAGCAACTCAGGCACCTCCAACAGCTCCGGCAACTCGGGCAGTGGCAGGAGCGGCCGCAACGAGAGCGAAGTCCGCGTTGGCGACGATACCCGCCACGGGGGCAGTGACAGTCATGGCGGCGGCGACCAGAGGGAAAGCGTGGACAGGTCCGGCAAGTCAGAGCGTGTCGAGCAACCCGACAAAGTCGATAGGGTCGATAGGGTCGATAGGGTAGAGCAAGTCGAAAAAATCGAACGCCCAGAGAAGGGCGAGAAAGTAGAGCGGCCAGAAAAAGTCGAAAAGGTGGAGAAAGTCGAAAAGGTCGAGAAAATCGAGAAGGTTGAACCGGTTGAAAAAATCGATCACTCCGGCAGGTCGGGTTAAACAGCGCAGGCATGATGCACTATCGTCATAAGTAACTAGGCTTGGTAAGTCACGCAACAAAGCATGCGTGTGAACTTCGATGACGCAAGACACGAGGTGAACATGAACCCCAAGCGCATCCTGCTCGTCGGTTTGCTAGCCAGCCTGGGCTTGCCGGCCCTGGCCGATACCTTCACGACCTCGATCGGAACCGACTACTCTCGGGGCGACTATGGTACCGGTACAACTTCTGAAACCTGGTACGTCCCGCTGGTGGGCAAATACCAGACCGGCCCCATGACCTACAAGCTCACTGTGCCCTGGCTGCGCATCACCAATCCTTCGGTCGGCCCTGATGGCGAGCCGTTGCCCGGCGGCTGCGGTAAAGTGGAAAGCGGTTTGGGTGACACCGTTGCCGGTGCCGATTATGCAGTGATTGACGGCAGCGTTGGCGGGTTGTTCGTGGACCTGATCGGCAAGGTCAAGTTGCCCACGGCCGACGAAGACAAGTGCCTGGGCACGGGCAAAACCGACTATTCCGGCCAGGTCGACGTCGCCAAAGCCTTCGGCCCTGTGACCGGGTTCGCCACCCTGGGCTGGAAAAAATTCGGCGACCCGTCGGGCTCCGACTTCGACGACCCGATATTCGCCGGCCTGGGCTTCGCCATACCCGTGTTCGCGCGTACCACGGCGGGCGCGTCCTACGACTGGCGGCAGAAGGTCGTTTCCACGGGCGATCAGATCAAGGAGCTCACCTTGTTCCTCACGCACAAGCTCAATCAGAACTGGAAGTTCCAGTTGTATGCCGTCAAGGGGTTTTCCGATGCCAGCCCGGATGGCGAGGCTGGACTGTTGTTCAGTCACACCTACTGATACCCGCCTGTTTCCCTGCACTGATGTGTTTCACCGCTTCGATCCAGGCCGGGTCCAGGTGCGACGGTGCGCGTCGAAAAGCCAGTCAGGACAGCCGGCTCAAGTCCTGATATTCGGTCGTTGACACTCAGGCTGACAGCACTAATCTATTAGGTGTGGGAATATTTCCCACGCAACGATACCGGCTGGCTCTGAGGGATCGTGCGAATACCGCAATTGCTCGTGATTGCTGCAGATTTATGGCCGTGCCGGTTGGCTGGCCGCTCCAGTGGGCGGCCGGGAACTCACTGGACATTGCGTTCGATACGGAGATGACGGCGCAACTCCAAGCGGAGGTGCATCATGCTGCTCAAGAAATGTTTGTTGGCTCTGGCAATTGGCGGGGTCCTGTCGGCATCGACTGTCCTGGTGCCTGATTACATCAGTAGTTTCTCCAGCGTGCATGCCAAAGATGGCGGTAGCGGCGGAGGCGGAGGCGGCCACGGTGGTGGCAGCGGAGGCGGAGGCGGCGGTGGTCACGGCGGCAACGGTGGCGGCGGCTCCGGAGGTTCCGGAGGTGGCGGTGGTCACGGTGGCGGCGGTGGTTCCGGCGGTGGAGGCTCTGGAGGCGGTGGCCACGGTGGTGACGGCGGAGGCGGTAGCGGTGGCAGCGGCCATGGAGATGGCGGCGGTCATGGTGCTTCTGGCCATGGCGGCCCGGGCCGCGGCGACGCTGACCATGGTGGAATGGCAGGGAATAGAGGCCCAGGCAATGCGCGTGACAACGACGATGACCATGGTGGCATGATCGGGAACAGAGGCCCGGGCAAAGCGCATGCCAACGACGATGACGACGACGCGGATAACGCCGCAGATGCAGCCAGGGAAGCCGCAGAAGACGCCGCAGATGCAGCCAGGGAAGCGGCAGAAGAACCCGGTGAAGCAGCCAGGGAAGCCGCAGAAGACGCCAATGACGCTGCCAGGGAGGCCGCAGAAGACGCCGCAGATGCAGCCAGGGAAGCTGCAGAAGATAGGGGCGCTGCCAGGATCGACGCAGATGTAGCCAGGGATGCTGCCAGAGCCGAGGCGGATGCAGCTCGGGATGCTGCGAGAGCTGAGGCGGATGCAGCCCGAGACGCTGCGAGAGCCGCTGGCGTACCGAAAGCAGATGCAGATGCAGCCCGGGATGCTGCCAGGGCTGCAGCAGATGCAGCCCGGGACGCCGCCAAGGCAAAAGCAGATGCAGCCAGAGATGCTGCCAGGGCTGCCGCAAATGCGGCCCGGAACGCTGCCAAAGTAGCCAAAGTAGAGGCGAAGGAGGCCAGAGAGGATGTGGCCGACGCCCCTGATGCCCCGGATGTCGATGTGGTTGAGGTAGAGAACTAAGCCTGCACGTTTGGCAATGAACATGGCAGGCATACCCAAAGAAAACGTCCCGGGAGCTTGAGGGACGTATCGGCTATGAGTCGCAAACCCTGAGTAGTCGCGGGGTTTGCGACTTCTTTTTGAAATCTGCCGCACGGTTCGAAATACCGACGAGGATGTCGGCAGAGGGGGACCGGGCTGGACGGGTATGGCGCTGGGGTGGCGCCCACGAAATAAAGGGCGCCTCAGTGACGACGTGGTCCGGGCTCTCTGCTGCCCTGAAGCTTTATATAGATGCTGGGAGGGTTCATGGTGGCAGCCCGGGCGCTTCGATAAGGAAGAAGAATTTTCAGGAGAAGGGGTTGACCACGTATTTTAATACTGTACTATTCGCCTCCCGCTAACGAGCAGCTTGATGTTGCTCTTGGCTTAAGTAGTTGATTTTGTTGAAAAATCAGAAACTTTTAAGGTTGCAGTTTGAAAAGATGCGCTGTAAGATGCGCACCTCGGTTGAGACGAAAGATCTTAACCAACCGCTCTTTAACAACTGAATCAAGCAATTCGTGTGGGTGCTTGTGGAGTCAGACTGCTAGTCAACAGATTATCAGCATCACAAGT
>NZ_QAOV01000025.1 GCF_003050925.1 Pseudomonas sp. GV085
AATGACGGTCTCTGCCCCGCGCACGCTCTTCAACTCTAGCTCCCTCAGTTTGCTGCGCGACAGCGCGGCGTCGAAGACGAGGCGGCCCCTCCTACAGAAATATTCTACTTAACATAGCAAGATCATTTCTGCTTACCAAAAACTAAAACACAGTTTCAAAAAGGAATTTCACAGTTCCACGCCAGAAACCAGCCACACTAGAACCGAACCAAACCACTAAGGTTCCTAACATCACGTAGGGCGCATCTTAAAATCCTACAGGAAAAGTCTTACAACACAAAAAACCCTCGCTTGCATCCAACACTAAAATCAACTAATCCTTGCAACACCTCCTAATATCAAGCGGCAAACCACACGAGCAAAAGCAAAATGAAAAACAACAAACCTGGAAAACGCCATTCAATTAACGAAAGAAAAGAAGCAACGACCCCACCCCCACAGAGAAACCAATCATGCCTAAAAATATTTGGCCCAGAGTTTTTTCCCTGACATCCATATTTATCAAAGAACAACTAAAAGAACCCATCGCTTTTTTCTGGATCATGATATCACCTTGTGCGATGTTCTATTTTTTCGCAACAACCAGGCAAGACCCCAACTATTTTTCGAACAACTACATTACGATTTCGGCATGGTTTTATGCCTACATATCTTCTAGCGTCGCATTATTTGGATTCGCCTTTTACATAATCGGAAGAAGAGAAAGTGGATTCACCCGATCATTTATTTACTCCAAGGAGTCAAAACTGATTTTTCTTTTATCACACTTCATTGCCTATTCTCTAATATCGATATCTTATTGCATAACTTTTTACGCAACCACCAAGTTTCCATTCGGAAACTACGACCTCAATGAACTACTGAATATCGCACTACGCTTTTACATCTGCTTTATCATGTTTTGCGCGATCGGGGCTGCATTCACATTGTTACCGATCAATTTTCAAAACTCGAACACTTTGCTTTCCATTTTTTCGTTCTGCATGTTGATCCTCGGAGTCATGAGTGCCAGCAGATCAAACCACATTACTGACGCCTTGAACCTCGCAAACCCACTAACACTTGCTAGCCAGATAATGGAACAAGGTCTTGAACCCAACAAAGCCATCACAATTGCAATAATTTTTTTATTTATCTCAGTACTGCACAAAACCTTCAAACACCTAAGAATCAATCCCGTATGGAGCCGATACTGATGAAAAAATTCACGGCGCAGAGCATTGACTTCTCCTATACAGACAACCCCCTCTTGACCCAGGCATCTCTTGAGGTTGGTCAAGGCGACATTGTCGGCATTCTGGGACCCAATGGATCTGGAAAAACAACTTTTTTCGATATCGTCTGTGACCTTAAAAAAGCAAAGTCCGGTTTCATAAAAAACGACTTCAGTCAGTTTTTATACCTTTCTCAAATCATCACCACTCCCCCGCCGCTGCGCATGCGTGACATTTTTACAATGGTGACTGCGCTGTCATCAAGCGAACCGATGACACAGGATAAGACCTTAAAAAAACTAAGTGCATGGAGCCCTGCGATAGTTGACCGATATCAAGACATATGGAACAAAAAATCATCGCTATGCAGCTACGGAGAGACACGCTGGTTCTTTACGCTCTCTCTTCTTTCAATTTCTGCAGACTTCGTGATTCTCGACGAACCTACCGCCGGTGTAGATCCGGAATTTCGGCGCTATATTTGGCAGTGTCTACGCGGCGCTGCCAGTGAGGGCACCGCCATTCTGGTTTCCTCGCACAATGTTGATGAAGTCATTAACCATTGTGATTATTTTTACATGATTAGCCAGAAACGCTTCAATCGCTTTGCCAATGGTAGTGAGTTCATGCATCGGTATGGAGTAAAGACTGTGGATGATGCGTTTATCCGAGCCGTTACTGAACCGGTATTTACAACATAAAGCCGGTCGACTGCTCGCCAAAAACGCCAAGGCGTACCGATTTTTCCAACTACATGGCTTTATCGTTCACGTCCATCGCGAGCAGGCTCGCTCCCACATTTGATTGAGCAGTTCCGGGGGTGAGTTGTGCCAGGTAGGCCCACGGATAAATCCCCCGCTCATGCCCATCGCTGAAGACCAGTTGCAGGCCATACCCTTGCGGATTCAGTTCGATCACCTGAACCCGCTCATCCACCATCGGCGCCATCCCCCGCAACCGAAACGCCCGGCACTGCGAGCACGGGCACTGGCGGCGCAGTTCGGCATGATCCAGCAGTTGCTCGCGGCCATCCGGCCAGTTCAGGCGCAACTGCTGTTTGCTGCGGGAATTGCCAATCGCCAGTGGGTTCATTGCAGTTGGCTCAAGGCAATGCGCACGGCCTTGCGCACTTCAGGGTCGCCGTCGTCTTGCGCGGCCTGCAATGCTGCAATGGCCCCTGGGTCGTTCAATTCGCCGAGGGCCAGCGCGGCTTCCTTGCGCAGGTTGCTGATGCGGTGGCTGAGGGTGTCGATCAGCGCATCGAGCGCCGGTACAAAACGCAAGCGACCGAGGCTGCGGGTGGCGCGCAGGCGCACCTGCCAGTAATCGTCGTCCAGGGCGTCGATCAGGGCCGGGCCGGCGTCGGGGTGGCCGACCTTGCCCAGGGTGGTGGCGGCTTCTTCGCGGACTTGCCAGGCAGCGTCGCGCAAGGCCTGGCGCAGGGCCGGCAGCACTTGCGCGTCAGACGCCAGGCCCAAGGCCCCGGTGGCAGCACGCCGAACTTCAGTGTCCGGGTCAGCGCTGGCCAACCGCGCCAGTGCCGGCAAGGCATCGAGCTGCTTGAGCCAGCCGAGCACGCCCACCGCCTCGCGGCGCACGCTGGCGCTTTCATCAATCAGTGCCCGGGCCGCCGCAGCGGCGGCATCGGGGCAACGCAACTCGCGCAACGCCCGGAACGCGGCGATGCGTACGCAGCTGTCGGCGTGCCCGGTCCACGGCAGGATGACCCGGCCCGCCGCTTCACTCTTGAGCAGGCTGAGGCTTTGCGCAGCGGCCGCCTGCACCGCCGACGACGGATCTGTTAGGGCCTGGCACAACGCTTCGACCACGGGCGAGTCCTCCCAGGCTTCCAGCAACCGCGCGGCTTCGGCGCGAACCTCTGCAATCGGGTCTTCGGCCAGTCGATTGATCAACCACTGCAGGCCGTCCGGCTCCTCGAGATCGGCCAACTCAATCAGTGCGATCCGGCGTACACCGGGGTCGTCATCGGTCAGACGCGGTTGCAGGGCTAGAATGTCGTCGTTATCGGTTACATCGAATAGTGAGGTCATAGGGCAAATCGCGGCAGTTTGTTTTCAGGGGGAAGTCCGAGCGGGTTCAGACGCGGCAGTTGCCGACCGTCTTCGTGCCGCAGGAGTTCGAGGCAATGGCGCTTGAGGTGCGAGAATTCAGGGCGGGTCATTAGTTCCGTGCTGCGCGGCCGGGGGAAGTCCAGGCGCAGGTCTTCGATGATTCGCCCGGGGCGCGGGCTCATGACCAGCAGGCGATCGGCGAGGAACAGCGCTTCGTCGATGTCATGGGTGACAAACACCACGGTGGTGCGGATGCGCGTCCAGATGTCCAGCAGCAGTTCCTGCATGTTCAATCGGGTCAGGGCATCGAGGGCCCCGAAGGGTTCGTCCATCAGCAACAGGCGCGGACGGTTGACCAGCACCCGGGCAATTTCCACCCGTTGCTGCATGCCGCCGGAGAGCTGGTCGGGCCAACGCCCGGCAAACCCTTCGAGGCCCACCAGTGCGAGGATTTCATCCGCTGCCATGTGCCGTTCAGCCTTGCCGACGCCCCGCATTTTCAAGCCGAACGCCACGTTGTCACGCACGGTGCGCCACGGAAACAGCGTGTGCTGCTGGAACACCATGCCGCGCTGGGGCGATGGGCCCGACACCGCTGCGCCATCGACATTCAGCGTGCCGGTGCGCGGTTCCAGGTGGCCGGCCAGAGCCCCGAGCAAGGTCGATTTGCCGCAACCGGACGGCCCGAGAATGCACACGAACTGCCCCGATTCGATCTGGCAGTCGAGGCCCTGCACCGCTTCGAAGGCAGTGTCGCCCTCGCCCAGGCTGATCGACAGCCCGTGAATATCGATACGCCCTTGCAGGTGTTGAAAAACGCTCATCAGGCTTTTCCTCGTGGTCGATGCCAGGGTGTGAACAGCCCGCCCAGACGCTTGATCAACAGGCTGCTGCCCATCCCGAGCACGCCGATCAGCAACATGCCGACCACAATGTCGGCGTAGTTCTGGATGGTGTAGGACTCCCAGGTGTAATAGCCGATGCCGAATTGGCCGGAGATCATTTCCGCCGTCACCAGGCAGAACCACGAGGTACCCATGCCGATGGCCAGGCCGGTGATGATGCTCGGCGCAGCGCCCGGAAGAACGACCTCCAGCAGGATGGCCCGGCGCCCTGCCCCGAGGCTTTTCGCCGAGGCGATCAGCCGTGGGTCGACGCCTTCGACGCCGTGCACGGTGTTGAGCAGGATCGGGAACAGTGCACCGGTGAAGGTGATGAACACCATCGACAGCTCCGACGAGGGAAACATCAGGATCGCCAGGGGAATCCATGCCACCGCCGGGATCGGCCGCAGCACTTCCAGGGGTGGCAGCAACAGATCTTCGGCCCACTTCGAGCGGCCGATGGCCAGGCCCAGGGCCACGCCAATGATCAGCGCCGCGAGGTAACCGGCGAACACCCGGCCGAGACTGCTACCCAGGTGCTGCGCGAGCTTACCCGAGTCGCCGAGGCCGAGGGCGGCTTCAATGACCGCCACGGGTGTCGGGACGTTGGCAAAGGTCACCAGGCCAAGGTTCCAGTGGTGGCTGGCGGCAAGTTGCCAGAACAGCAGGCAGAGCAGCAAGGATGCGACTCTGGGGATCCAGCGTGAATATGATCGGTACACAATTATTCCTCTTAACCCGCCTCCTGTAGGAGCGAGCTTGCTCGCGATGGACTCAAGAACGCCGCGTTTCGTCAGTAGACATGCGTTATCGTTAACGACCATCGCGAGCAAGCTCGCTCCTACAGGGGGTTGTAGTGTTTTGCCGGTTAGCGCACTGCCACGGCCTGGGCTGTGGCATCGGTGAAATCAAAGACCTTGCCGCCCTGGGCCGTGGCGAACTGCTGGGCCTGGCCTTTGAGCAGGAACGCGCTCAGTTGCCCTTTTCCATCGGTGGCAAACCACGCCTGGTCCGCCAGCAACTTGATCCCGCTGTCGCTGGCCTGGGCGTACACCGCGCGGATGTTTTTGCCTTCCTGCTTGAGGGCTGCCAGCGCGGCAAACGCCGCTTGCGCCGAGGCGTACTGGCGAACCTTCGGCTCGCCGCGCACCCAGATTTCCGCCACGTGGCTGAAGTCGGTGATGGCTTGGCCGCTGGCGGCATCGACGGCCTTGAGCGGTGTCTGCTGGTAGTTCGCAAGCTGCGCGCTGTAGTCCAGGTTCGAGGCCTTGAAGGCGGCGCGGATGTACTGGTCGTCGATGAAAGTGTTGAGATCAAGACCGCGATCGGCCTTCTTCAACAACTTGAGGGTATCGATGGCGGTGCCCACGGCCTGGCGATATTCCGGTTTCCAGCTCAGGTCGCGGGTCTGCACACCGAGAGGGCCATGAAACAGGTAGTTGACCTCGGCATCGACCCCGGTGACCTTGGCGATCAACTCGCTGTACTTCTCCGGCTCAGCCGCCAGCAGCTGGTTGGCTTCGATACTCGCCCGCAGGTAAGCGACGACGATTTCCGGGTACTTCTTCGCGTAGGCCTGATCGACCAGCGCACCGTGGAAGGTCGGCGCGTTGGCCTGGGCGCCGTCATAAATCTTGCGGGCGAAACCCCGGCTGGGGAACAGTTCGGCGAAGGGCACGAAGTCAGCGTGAGCATCGATCTTGCCGGCCTGCAACGCGGAGCCGGCGACTTCCGGCGGTTGGGCGATGATGTTCACGTCCTTGAGCGGGTCCCAGCCCTGGGCCGTCACGGCGCGTAGCAGCATGCCATGGGCGGTGGACGCGAACGGTACGGAGATGGTCTTGCCTTTCAGCTCTGCCAGCGACTGCACGCCCGATGCGCTGGGCACCACGATGCCGTTGCCGCTGCCCTTGATGCTGCCCGACAGCACGCTGATGAACAGGCTGTGCTTGCCCGCCGTTTCGAACGCCACGCCGTTGAACGCGCCGGGGAAGTCGGCCATGGCGCCGAAGTCGAGTTTGCCGGCCACCATCTCGTTGGTCAGGGGGGCGCCGCTGGTGAAGTTTTTCCACTGCACCTCGTATTGGGCGTCTTTGTAGGGGCCGTCGTGGGGCAGGTATTTGTCCAGTAGTCCCAACTCGCGAATCAACAGGCCTCCGGCGGCGCAATTGATAGTGGTGTCCTGGGTGCCGATGGCAATGCGGATGGTTTCGGCCGAGGCCGACAGGGTGAATGAAGCCAGTACCAGACCGGCCAAAGCTGCACGCAACATCATGAGTGTTTCCCCTCGAATCATTTATTGGATGTTCGTCTCCGCCACGATCAGGGCGTGGTGGGAAACGAGGGGTGTTGTGAATCAGGCGTCCGGTGGTGCCGGATGGCGTTTTTGGGTGTCTGCAGTCGATCCACTGTGGGAGCGAGCCTGCTCGCGAAAGCGTCTTGTCAGTCGATGAAGATGCCAGCTGTGCCGGCCTCTTCGCGAGCAGGCTCGCTCCCACATTTGTGATTGTGTTTCAGCGCAGCAGGTACGGGATTTCGACTTTCACCGCCCCGGTCGGGCAGTCCTTTTCACAGGGCATGCAGTACCAGCATTCATCGAACGCCATATAGGCCTTTTGCGTAGCCGGGTTGATCGCCAGCAGGTCCATCGGGCAAACGTCGACGCACACGGTGCAGCCTTTGTGAGCGATGCATTTGTCCTCGTCGACCGTGACCGGTGCGTTGGAGCGAAAGAAAATTTCCTGGGGTTGGTAAGCCATGTTCGGTCTCTCTTTTGTTGTCGGCATCAAGCCGCATCGGCACCGACCCGCAACCGGTCGTAGGCCTGCATCTCGTCGGCATCCAGCGGGATGATGTAAGGCTCGACGGCTTTCTTGAAACTGCTCATCAAACCGTTTTCGTCTTTCTTCAGGTGGCAATGGCAGAACCAGTCGCGGTCGTTGCGTTGCGGGTGATCGACGCGATGGTGGTACAGCCCCCAGCGGCTTTCGGCGCGGAACAATGAAGCGCGGGCGGCCATTTCGGCACAGTCGCGGATCATGCTGACTTCCATGGCGCGCATCAGCTCGTGGGCGTTGTGGGCCTTGAGCTGGTCGAGATCGCGTTGGATGTCGCTGAAGCGTTGCAGGCCGATCTGCATCTTTTTCGTCACTTTCGGCGGTTGCAGATAGTCGTTGACGAAGCGCCGCAGCTTGTATTCGACCTGCGCTGGCGGCAGGCCGTGTTCGCGGTCCAGCGGCGCGTAGACCCGTTGTTTTTCGGTTTCGATCTGCGCGGCATCCAACGCAGAAAACTCACGCCCGGCGACAAAATCCGCTGCGTTGTTACCCGCAAACCAGCCATAGGTGAACGCACCGAGCATGTAGTTGTGCGGCACGGCGGCCATGTCACCGGCCGAGTACAAGCCCTTGACCGAGGTCTCGGCCTTCTCGTTGACCCACACCCCCGACGCCGAATGCCCGCTGCAAAAGCCGATTTCCGAAATGTGCATCTCGACCATCTGCGTGCGGTAGTCGGTGCCGCGATTGGCGTGGAACTGGCCGCGACTCGGACGCTCGTTGCTGTGCAGGATCTCTTCGATGTTCTGGATGGTTTCCTCGGCCAGGTGATCGAGCTTGAGGAACACCGGGCCATTGCCGCTTTCCAGCTCCTGGTGGAATTCCCACATCATCTGCCCGCTCCAGTAGTCGCACTCGATGAAGCGTTCGCCCTTGTTGTTGGCGGTGTAGCCGCCCAAGGGGCCGGTGACGTAGGCGCAGGCCGGGCCGTTGTAGTCCTTGATCAGCGGGTTGATCTGGAAGCATTCCAGGTTCGCCAGTTCGGCCCCGGCGTGGTAGGCCATCGAGTAACCGTCGCCGGCATTGGTCGGGTTTTCGTAGGTGCCCATCAGGTAGCCGGAGGACGGCAACCCCAGGCGTCCGGCGGCACCGCAGGCGAGGATCACCGCCTTGGCCTTGATCACATGGAAGTCCGCCGTGCGGCAGTCGAAGCCCATCACGCCGTTGACTGCGCCCTCTTCGTCTTTGAGCAAACGCGTGCACACCAGGCGATTGGTGATGCTCACTCGCGCGCGTTTCAACTGCCGGTACAGGACTTTTTTGATGTCATGCCCTTCCGGCATCGGCAACACATAAGCGCCCATGTGGTGGACCTTTTTCACCGCGTAGTCACCGGTTTCGTCCTTCTCGAATTTCACACCCCAGCGGTCCAGTTGCTCGATCGTCTCGAAGCTGTGGGTGGCATAGGCGTACACCGCAGCCTGATTGACGATGCCGTCGTTGGCGATGGTGATTTCCTTGGTGTATTGCTCAGGCGTCGAGTGACCGGGAATGATCGCGTTGTTCAGGCCGTCCATGCCCATGCTGATCGCGCCGCTGCGCTTGACGTTGGCCTTGTCGATCAACAACACCCGCAGGTCGCGGTTGCGCTCCTTGGCCTTGATCGCCGCCATGGGGCCGGCAGTGCCACCGCCGATCACAACGATGTCGTATTCCTGCTCCAGCGTGCTGCGCGTCATGCCTGCTCCCCTTTTTGCCGGTCGATCCGCAGGCGGTACTGGAAGGCATCGCCACGGTAGTAAAGGTGTTCGAAGTCCAGCGGCCAACCGTCGACATCGTGGGTCAGGCGCTCAATGCGCATGATGGGTGAACCAGGTTCGACGTTCAGCGCCCGGGTCAGGTCGCTGTCGGCCAGTACTGCATCGATGGCCAGGTCGGCGTGCCCCAGGACCAGGCCGCAGTCGTTTTCCAGGATCTGGAAAATGTCGCGGGTGACCAGGTCGGCTTTTTCCAGGCGCTCGCCAATGGCCTTGGGCAGGTAAGTGATCTCCAGGGAAATCGGCTTGCGATTGATCAGGCGCAACCGTTTGACCTGCGCCACAACCTCGCCTTCGGCGACCTGTAAACGCTCGGCGACGAGCTTGTTGGCGGCAATGAATTTGAAGCTGCGCAGGCGGTTGATCACCTCGTAGCCGCGACCGGTCATGGACTCGGCCAGGCCTTGCAGGGTGCTGACGTTCTGGAAGGTTTTCGGCTTGGCGACGAAGGTGCCTTTGCCGTGGATCTTGAAGATCAGCCCTTCTTTTTGCAGGTCACCCAAGGCCTGGCGCACGGTGATGCGGCTGACCTTGAACAACGTGCCAAGCTCGCTTTCGGAGGGCATCTGGCTGTCTTGCGGGTATTTGCCGTCGAGGATGCGGGTACGCAGCACGTCTCGCAGCTGGGTATGCAACGGGACGCTGCTCAGGGATAGAACGTTATCGGTCATGGCAGATCACTTGTTATAACGAGTTATGACGTGATCTTAGAGAGGTTATTACACGCTTGAGAAATACCGAATGCGCATAAGGTTAGATGCGCGATGCAACCCAAAACTGTGAGCTGCCGAAGGCTGCGATCTGTTGATTTTGTTTTTTAAAGCCAGGATCAAAAGATCGCAGCCTCCGGCAGCTCCTACAGGAGATTGTGTGTGGTCTGAGGGATCAGCAGCGCTTGAGGATCTGATCCATGACCCAACCGGTTTTCAGCGCTTCCCCGGCCACGGCCGGGTGCTGCGCCTCACCACGAATATGCGCATTCATGCCCATTACGTGGTGCCACTGAATGTGTGCGGGCTGCTTAGCCGACGCGCAATGCGCGCAGGTCCAGTCGACCATCCTTGAGCGGCGGGCACCAGTAGTAGCCACCGGTAATCGGACGGCTGATGCGGTACAGACCGTCGGTGATGCCGTCTTCCAGGCCACTCATGCGGCGCAGTTGGGCTTCGAAGGCGTCGAGGGAAAAACCGAAGGCCAGGAACATCAGGCCGGCGCGGTCGCCTTCGATCCACGGCATCGAACGGCGCACCACGAAGGCCTCAGGCGCAAAGCTTTCCTGGGCGGTGCGTTTGACGTGGGCGGAAACCGGCGCGTCGTCGATCTCTTCGTTATCGCTCAAGCGCCGTCCCATGATGTTGTCTTTTTCATCCGCCGACAGCCCATGGAAACCTTTCAAGTCATGCTGCCACTGCTGGATCGCGGCGAAGCTGCCACCCACCGTGCCATCCACGCCCTCACCCACCAGGGCGGCGGTCACGGCAGCTGCGTCGTGGGGGTTCTCGGTGCCATCTTCGAAACCGGTCAGGTCATGGCCGGTCATGTGGCGGAAGGTTTCGTTCATCTGCACCAGGCGCAACGCCGGGGCCAGCGCGGCGGCGATGACGTTGCTGCGGTTGAGCAACTCACCACGGTCTTCACCGTGCAGCCAGCACCAGAGCGCGTGCTGGGTCGACGGATTTTCGACGCCCACACCGGTCAACGCCGGAAAGGTTCGCAGGCCATCGATCTGAACGTGCAGCGCTTTGATCAGCGATTCACCGAAGCCGACGACAGCCGATTTCCCGTCCACCAGTTGCATCAAGTTGTCGAGCGCGACCGGCAATGCCTCGACGGATTCGAGGGCGAAGAACATATGGCGGGCTTGAGGCGGAACGGGGGTGGCGAGAATGCCCGGCTGGTAATAGCTCATATGAACTCCTTGAAAAAGAGCATGGAGTTTAACCGCAGTACGAGGGTTTGTGTGCCGTCAGAGGTCAGGAACCTGTGGCAAAAGGGGCTTCTATGGCGAGGGGGGCTTTCTCTGCGGGTCGACGGGGTTTTCGGCTCTTCGCCGCACCCCGCCAGCAACGCCGCAAAGACGCACCCCACCAAGGCCAAACAAAGGCTAGGCTTTTCAGTTGATCGGGTTGAGGGCATTGGGGACCAACAAGGGGCACCTCTGAGGCCATGACCGTAGGGGTCGATGAATCCGCGATCCTTCACGCTGTGCGGCAAAACGCTGAAATGAGTCATGACAAGGGTTGCTGAGGTCTGCTAAAACGATTCATCAGTGCATTATCCAATCCAGAGGGGTAGCGACATGACCACAGCCAATAGTCTCCAGAACCTGTTCCCGAGCCCCGCCGACATCCCGGAAAAGTACCGCCTTGACGGCCAGTCCGAGCAGCGTGAGTACCTGGTCGATGGCGTACTGAAAACCTGGAACGGGCCACTGGCCCAGGTCCGCAGCCCGGTGTACCTGACCGGCGCTGATGGCGACGAGCAAGTGATCCTCGGCAGCACGCCGCTGCTCGATGCCGAGACCGCATTGACCGCCCTCGACGCTGCCGTCCGAGCTTATGACCGGGGCCAGGGATTGTGGCCGACCATGCGCGTGGCCGAGCGCATCCAGCACGTCGAAACCTTCCTGGGGCGCATGCGCGAGCAGCGCGACGCCGTGGTCAAGCTGCTGATGTGGGAAATCGGCAAGAACCTCAAGGACTCGGAAAAGGAGTTCGACCGCACCTGCGACTACATCGTCGACACCATCAATGCGCTCAAAGAACTCGACCGCCGCTCCAGCCGTTTCGAACTGGAACAGGACACCCTCGGCCAGATCCGTCGCGTGCCGATGGGCGTCGCCCTGTGCATGGGGCCTTACAACTATCCATTGAACGAAACCTTCACCACGCTGATCCCGGCGCTGATCATGGGCAACACCGTAGTGTTCAAGCCGGCCAAGCTCGGCGTGCTGCTGATTCGCCCGCTGCTGGAAGCCTTTCGCGACAGCTTCCCGGCCGGGGTGATCAACGTCATCTACGGCAGCGGCCGCGAGACGGTCAGTGCGCTGATGGCCAGCGGCAAGATCGACATCTTTGCCTTCATTGGCACCAACAAGGCCGCCAGCGACCTGAAAAAACTCCATCCGAGACCCCACCGCTTGCGCGCGGCACTGGGCCTGGATGCGAAAAACCCAGGGATAGTCCTGCCGGAAGTGGATCTGGACAATGCGGTCAGTGAGGCGGTGACCGGCTCGCTGTCATTCAATGGCCAACGCTGCACCGCGCTGAAGATCCTGTTTGTCCACGAAGACGTGGTCGAGTCCTTCATCGACAAATTCAATGCCAGGCTCGCCAACCTCAAACCCGGCATGCCCTGGGAAAGCGGCGTGGCCCTGACGCCACTGCCGGAATCGGGCAAGGTCGACTATCTGCACTCTCTGGTGGCGGATGCCGAAAGCAAGGGCGCCAAAGTGGTCAACCCCAACGGTGGTGAGGCTCGTGCGTCGTTCTTCTACCCGGCGGTGCTGTACCCGGTCACGCCGCAGATGCGCGTTTATCAGGAAGAACAGTTCGGCCCGGTCATCCCCATCGTGCCGTACCGTCATCTGGACACCGTGATCGACTACGTGCTGGAGTCGGACTTCGGCCAACAGTTGAGCATCTTCGGCACCAACCCGGTGGCGGTCGGCCGGCTGGTGGACAC
The DNA here is from genome assembly GCF_003050925.1 of Pseudomonas sp. GV085. Classification (GTDB taxonomy): domain Bacteria; phylum Pseudomonadota; class Gammaproteobacteria; order Pseudomonadales; family Pseudomonadaceae; genus Aquipseudomonas. Next base: position 12,449 of record NZ_QAOV01000025.1, read on the forward strand.
CTTCGCCAATCAGGTCGGACGCATCAACCTCAACGCCCAATGCCAACGCGGCCCGGACACCTACCCCTTCAATGGTCGCAAGAACTCGGCCGAAGGCACCTTGTCGGTCCATGACGCACTGCGGGTGTTTTCGATCCGCACCCTGGTGGCCACCAAGTTCCAGGAGACCAACAAGGACCTGATCAGCGAGATCATCAGCGGCCGCAGTTCGAGCTTCCTGACCACCGACTACATCTTCTGAGGAGAGCCAGCCTGAGTACATCCAGAGCCCATCGGCTGCCACCCTTGCTGCGCCGACTGCTGCGTCCGTTGCTGGACCCGTACCGGCGCTACCGCCATGCCCGGGTGATCCATGCGGTGCGGGTGTCGCTCGGATTGCTGGCGACCATCCTGCTGACCACCGGCATCCATCTGCCCCACGGTGAGTGGGCGTCGGTGACGATGCTGGTGGTGATCGGCGGCTTGCAGCATCACGGCAACATCGGCAAGAAAGCCGCCGAGCGTGCCATCGGCACCTTGATCGGCGCCGGCGTCGGCCTGGCGCTGGTGGCACAACAGGCCTGGCTCGGGATGCCCTGGCTGACCTATTTCGCGATGTCGGTGGTCTGTGGGTTTTTCTCGTATCACGCCATCGGCAAGGGGGGTTACACGGCGCTGCTGTCGGCGATTACCGTGTTCATCGTCGCCGGGCACGGCGACAACCCGGTCACCGATGGCTTGTGGCGCGGGGTGGATATCCTGATCGGCATTGCCCTGGCCCTGGCGTTTTCCTTCGCCCTGCCGCTGTACGCGGTGTATTCCTGGCGCTACAACCTGGCCGATGCGCTGCGTGATTGCGCGAAAGTCTACGGGCGCATCATCGATGGCCAGGCCATCACTGCCGACGAACACCTCAAGCTCATGACCCGCCTGAACGCGGTGATGGTGCAACTTCGCTCACTGATGCCGTCGGTGTCCAAGGAAGTGAAGATTTCCATGACCGAGCTGGATGCCATCCAGCGCAACCTGCGCATGTGCGTCAGCACCCTGGAAATCCTCGGCAATACCCGACCGGATGCCAATGATCCCGAGGCGATGAGGCTCCTGCAAACGGCATTGAAAGCCGAGCATCGACAGATTCGAGTGCAATTGATCGGCATGGCCCGGGCGTTGAAATCCGGTGCGGCCCAGCGGCTCAATCGCCCCGTGGATGTGCCCCTTGTCAGCCTCGATGCACCGGTCTACAACACGCTGGACGGCTATCGCTTGTTGACCCAACAACTGGCCGCCAACGTCGGCGAGATGCGCCAGCGACTGGCCAGCAATGCGCCGCGCTGGAACATCTGACGCCTGGCTAGCGGGTTACGGCGTCACCGTGCGTCGAAACTTCAATGACCAGCCTTGTTGCATGCCGGCAGCAGCCAGCAGGATCGCCGCGACCCCGATCCATTGCAGCGGCTCCAGACGATGGCCGAAAGCAAACCAGTCGACGAAAATCGCCGCAATCGGGTAGATGAAGGACAGCGCCCCCGTCAGCGCAGTCGGCAGTTTTTGAATCGCGCCGTACAGCAACACGTACATCACACCGGTGTGCACCATGCCCAATGTCACCAGGCTGGCCCACGCACTCGGTGCCTGCGGCAATACCGAAAGATTCGCGAATGGTGCGAGCAACAACACACCCGTGCTGACCTGGATCAGCGCGATCAAATGCGGCGGTGTGCCGGTCAAACGCTTGATGATCAGCGCCGCAATCGCGTAGAGAAACGCCGCACCCAACGCCAAGGCAATGCCCGTCAGGTAATCGCTGCCGCTCTCGCCCTGGCTGCCATGGGCACTGACAATCGCCAGCATCCCGAGAAACGAAACGCCCAGCCAGGTCAGTTTCTGCGCGGTGATCCTTTCGTTGAGGAACAAAGCCGCCAGCCCGACCAGCATGAACGGCTGGACGTTATAGACGGCGGTGCCGATGGCAATGGACGCCCGGGAATAGGACGCGAACAACAACACCCAGTTGCCGACAATCGCCACACCGCTGAGCACGGCGAGCAAGAACGTGGTGCGGGTCAAAATGCCGGGGCGCAAAAAGCCGAAGCCTGCGCAAATCAGCAGCAAGGTGACGGCACCGAACAGGCAGCGCCAGAACACCACATCCAGCACCGGTTGCCCGGACACCAGCACGAACCAGCCGATGGTGCCGGAGATCAGCATGGCGGCCGTCATTTCGAACGAACCGCGGCGTAGGGATTTGTCCATCATCAGACTCCTGTGTTTGTGGCCAAAGTATGCCAATGCACCTGGGGGCTACTCCAGAGCAAAAAGCAGGCTAAACTCGGGATCTGCCTTTTTTATAAAGGGCGTTTTGAATAAATGCCTAACAGAGGGTTTCGCCATGACCGATGACATCGACCAGGTGCTGATCACGGCCCTGATGGAAGACTCGCGACGTTCGCTCAAGGCCCTGGCGCAAATCAGCGGCCTGTCCTCCCCCAGCGTTGCCGAGCGTCTGCGCCGCCTGGAAGAACGCGGCGTGCTCAAGGGCTACACCGTTGAAATCGACCCGAAATGCTTTGGCTATCAACTGCAAGCCATCGTGCGTATTCGCCCGTTGCCGGGGCAATTGCAGGAAGTGGAACGGCAAATCATGGCCATTCCCGAATTCACCGAGTGCGACAAGGTCACCGGCGACGACTGCTTCATCGCGCGCCTGCATGTGCGCTCGATGGAACAACTGGACACCCTGCTCGACCGCCTCAACACCCTCGCGGAAACCAATACGGCGATCGTCAAGAAAACTCCGGTCAAGCGCCGATTGCCGCCCATGGCGTGAGTGATATTTGTTTCAGCCTGAAGTAGATTGACGGTTTCCGGCGAAGGATTGACGGCATGAAAACTCAGGCAATGCTACTCGTGGCAATGATGCTGGCGGGTTGTGGCACGATTCAGACGGTTGTACGCAGTGACGAAACGGCCGCAAAAAGCCTCAAGGAACAAAAGAGTTATTGCGGTGCGGTACCGCGAATCTATAGCGGCGTGACCTACGATTTTTGCTACCTGAATGCGCCCCTCGAAGAGGGTCGGGACGCGCAGGTACATAGTTTCGCCCCGGCTATTGTGCTGCTCGACGTGGTCGTGTCCGGAGCGATGGATACGCTGCTGCTGCCCTACACCATCTACCGCCAGCAAGCCGATGGCAGCATTGTCATTGTCGAGTAACCCTGAATTTCAGCTAATAAAAAACCCGCCTGGGCGGGTTTTTTACTCAATGCCGACGATCAGTCATCGCGACCCATGATGCCGAACAGCTGCAACAGGCTGACGAACAGGTTGTAGATCGATACATACAGGCTGATGGTAGCCATGATGTAGTTACGCTCGCCGCCATGAATGATGGCGCTGGTCTGGAACAGAATGCAGACCGAGGAGAACAGCACGAATCCTGCGCTGATCGCCAGTTGCAAACCGCTGATCTGGAAGAACATGCCCGCCAGCGTCGCACCCAGCAGCACGAAGAAGCCTGCCGTGATGAAGCCACCGAGGAAGCTCATGTCCTTGCGGGTGATCAGCACATACGCCGACAGACCGCCGAACACCAGCGCGGTCATCGCGAACGCCGAGCTGACCACTTCAGCGCCGCCCTGCATACCCAGGTAACGGTTGAGGATCGGGCCCAGCAGGAAACCCATGAAGCCGGTCAGGGCAAATGCCGACACCAGGCCCCAGGCCGAATCACGGAGTTTGTTGGTGAGGAAGAAAAGACCGTAGAAGCCGATCAGCACCACGAAAATGTTCGGGTAGCCAACATGCATCTGCTGGGCAACGTAGGCTGTCACACCGCTGAATGCCAGGGTCAGGGCGAGCAAGCCGTATGTGTTGCGCAGGACGCGGCTAACCTCTAGCTGCTCAGCCTGCACGCTGTTATTAACTGCGTAATCCTGTTCGCGCATGGCGACACTCCTGTTGGTTTGAAACGTTCAGTCGCAAAGATCATAACAGACGCCCTGTAACAAGCTACGCAGAGAGTTTGACAGTGTGTTTCATTCAGGTATTATGGCGCCCGCAACGCAAACGGAGGTGTGGCCGAGTGGTTTAAGGCAACGGTCTTGAAAACCGTCGACTGTAACAGGTCCATGAGTTCGAATCCCATCGCCTCCGCCATCTTTATACGACAAAGCCCTGATTATTCAGGGCTTTGTCGTTTCTGGGGTTTGGTGAAAATCTCGCCGCTCGACAAGCGTTCCATAATTTTCTCAAGAAAATTGCAGCTTCCGCTAAATTGACCAGCCCGACAGCGATCAGCTCTTCGTGTCAGCCCTGTCATATCGTTGTCACATCCACCCAGCACAATGGGATCAGCCAAATGGATTTGGCCCATCTACAGAGAGCCCGGCCGACGCCGGGCTTTTTCATTGCTACGACATGCTTTTCACGAAACGCTCACAAGATGGAGCGCAGATTGGATGAACAAAAGGATTTGACCCCAAACAGAAGGCCCGTCATTGCGCGGGCCTTTTGCTGCCTGCTGCGTTTTTCTCTGACGAATATGAGGCGGCCATGCGCCTGCGAGACGATCCCAGCCCCGCCCTACTCAGCCGACTCAATCAGAACATCAATGCTGCGGATGCCAACAGCACTTCGACTTTGCGTTCAGGCCGGTGTTATCGGCCACCACCCGAAATCACGGTGTGAAAATACTGGACGCCAGAGGCCAGAAGCAAAACTGACAGCGAACCCGGTCATTACGCAGTGGTCATAACAGCTGAAGGCATCGCAAATGATCAGTGGCCCCGAGCCAACTTCATTCAAGAGCGATGCCTGCAATTCACACACTTCAGGGTGCGCCGGATAACCTCAGCGGATTCGGTTCCTGCCTGACGCAGGCGCTTGCCACTGCTCTCATCCAATGCTCCCTCGGCGGAGTAGGCAAATGACTCAATCAATGCGGTTCTTCCTGTCGATCTTCCTCGTGACGGCATCATTGGCATCGGCCAGTTTCCTGAACACTGCAGGAGCGGCCACCGCCGAGGATCTGAATGCCGACTCTCGACAAGCGTTGCTAACGCTCTACAAGACCAATCCTTTTTCCGAAACCATCTCGCACAAAGCCAAAGCGGCGCTTGTTTTCCCGAACATCATCAAGGCCGGTCTTGTGTTCGGCGGCAGCTATGGCGAAGGCGTACTGATGAAAGGCTCGAAAGTCGAGAGTTACTACAACTCCGTCAGCGGTTCATGGGGGCTGCAGGCCGGCGCCCAGTCGTATGGCTATGTGGTTTTCCTGATGACCGATAATGCCGTGAAATATCTGGCCGACACCAAGGGCTGGGAAATCGGTGTAGGGCCAACGGTTGTTTTAGTGAATGCAGGGGTTGCGAAGAACCTGTCCAGCTCGACGCTCAAAGACGACGCCTACGCGTTCATCTTCGACCAGCAAGGGCTGATGGTGGGGGTCAGCATCGAGGGAACGAAGATTTCTCAGATCAAGCGCTAGCGTCAGCCGTTTGATTGACCATCGGGAGTGTGATGGCGGCCTATGCCAATCCGGATGGGTTTTCCCGTTCAGGCCAGGCTGCCCTCACGCCTGGCGCACGGACTCAGCTAATGATTGGGAAGTAGACGAAAGGTGCGGCAGGATCGGTGCCGCAAGGATAGGCTCAGAGAAAGAGTGTGCCCAGCCCTGATCGGGCCAGGTACGATCTCAACTACGCCTCTTGCTACAGGGGAACCGGGATGACGGGAAAAACTGCGCGTCAATGCTCGTCATGGATCCTGCTTTCCCTGCTCGCCATCGATCTGGCACTGACAGCGGGATGTTCAGGCAAAGCCACCACAGCTCGCTATTCAGCTCCAGACACGGGTTCAACCTGCTATGCAAAAGCCCTTCCCACTGTCGGCGAAGGCGGCCTCGCCTGGGCGGACACCCTGGACATGGCTCGCCAGAAATCCCTGGATAATTGCATCCACTATGCGGGCCGATCCGGCGGCACGCCGAATACCTGCCACGTGGTGATGTCGGAATGTAAGCATTGATAGAGCGGTTTTTCGTTTCTGCGCCGCTTTTGCATTTCTGTGCGACAGATCCCACTTCAGGGGCTCCCGTTTCACACGCTCGTGGTGTTAGTTTTGAAAAGTTTCTGATCAAACGATCAGATATTTCTTACAAACCGCCTGCAAAGGAATGCCCCCAGCAATGGATTTTTCACTCAAGCACCTGGCTGCGACCACCCTCATGCTCGCCAGCCTTTCATCGTTCACCACCGCTGCCCACGCCAACAACACGCCACAACAGAGCGCGATCATCCTCAAGACCTTCAGTGATGCATCGGTCAAGGATTTCAGACAGTTCCTGGGCGACTTGTCCAAGAGCGATATCGCCAAAACCGACAACCTCGGCCCGGCCATCCGTGCATTCCTGGGCAACAAGACGCTTGGCGCCGGGCAGCAAAACGAAATTCATCGCCTGCTTGGCCTCTACGCCCGGGTGAAATACGGCAGCGCGGCCACCGAAACCCTGAAGGAGCTGGTGGCCATTCCAACCGTACGCGTGGATGGTGTTGCCCAGCACGACAATCCCGAATTTCTCAAGATTGCCGAGAAGATCAAGGGCCTCGCCCTGGCGTTCAACCTGAACTTTCGCAACGTCGATAACCGTGTCTATGAAATCTCCCTGGAAGGCGCTGGCGATGAAGTCGTGGGCATTCACGCCCATGCCGATGTGGTGCCGGTGACGCCCGAGAACTGGGTGCTGCAGGACGGCACCCGCCTCGATCCGTTCAAGGTCACCCTGATCGGTGATCGCATGTATGGCCGCGGCACTGAAGATGACAAGAACGGCATCGTGGTCGCGCTCTACGCCATGAAGATCATTAAAGAAGAGCAGTTGCCGCTGGCCAGACACTTCAAGCTGCTGGTCGACACCACCGAAGAGACCACGGGTGACGCCATCCCCTACTACTTCGAACGCAATCCGACGCCCAACTACAATCTGGCGCTGGATGGCGGCTATCCGGTGGTGATCGCCGAAAAAGGCTACGGTACGGTCATGGCCAGCTTCGCCAAGCGTGCCGCACAAGGCAAGGGCGCAGAAATCACCTCGATGACCGGCGGCCTGGCCACCAACCAGATTCCGTCGACATCGGTCGCGACCCTGGTGACCGACAAGCCCGCCGAACTGGTCGCCAGCCTGCAAAAGGCCGGCACTGACTATGCCAAGCGCAATGGCGGTAACTTCGAGGTCACTGCCAAGGTCGACGGCAAGGACGTCAAACTGACGGTCACCGGTGTGTCCGCGCACTCCTCCGAGCCCGAGTCCGGCATCAACCCGGTGGCGAGGATGCTCGACTTCATCAATAGCCTCGATGGCAAGGTCGCGGTAAAGCACAACCAGATCACTGACGCCGCCCGCTACGCCGCCGACAACTGGGGGCTGGACTACCTGGGCGGCAAGTTGGGGGTCGGTTTTGCCGATGAGTTCATGGGCCCGCTGACCACCTCCCTGACCTATGTCGGGATGGATGACACAGCCTTCAAACTCGCGGTCAACCTGCGCGTGCCGAAGGGCAAGACACCGGAAGTGCTCAAGTCCGAAATCGCCGCAAAACTGGACGCCTGGAGCAAGAAGACCAGCATCGCACCAACCTTCGACCTGTCGATTGCCAAACCGATGTACCGCAACCCCGAGGGTGAATGGGTCAAGGCCCTGCTCGCGGTGGCCAGCGAAAACCTCGGCATGGAACACAAGTTCGGCACCTCCGCGGGCGCCACGTCCGTGCATGAACTGCCCAACGGCGTGCAGTTCGGCCTGGCCATGCCGGAGGTCAAATACACCGGTCACAACGACAACGAGTTCAAGACCACCGAGCAGTTCCTGCTGGACCTGCAGATCGTGACCGAAATGATGGGCCGCATCGGACAATTGCCGAAGCTTTGATCCCCCTTCGGACCCGCCGCCCTGGCGGGTCCATTGCTTTCACTCCCAAATCACACGCCGGCTCCCTTGTAGGAGCGAGCTTGCTCGCGAAAAACCAGAGGACGCTGCGGTAAGTCTGGTTTCCCGCGTCATCGTTGGCCTCCATCGCGAGCAAGCTCGCTCCTACGGGTCGATTTGATCCAGCACCCGGTTCGCCGTGATCTCCTGTAGGAGCGAGCTTGCTCGCGAAAAACCAGAGGACGCTGCGGTAAGTCTGGTTTCCCGCGTCATCATTGGCCTTCATCGCGAGCAAGCTCGCTCCTACGGGTCGATTTGATCCAGCACCCGGTTCGCCGTGATCTCCTGTAGGAGCGAGCTTGCTCGCGAAAAACCAGAGGACGCTGCGGTAAGTCTGGTTTCCCGCGTCATCGTTGGCCTCCATCGCGAGCAAGCTCGCTCCTACGGGTCGATTTGATCCAGCACCCGGTTCGCCGTGATCTCCGCCAGCATCACGCTGTTGGAAATGCCCAGCAGCGCATTGCGCGACCCACCGTCCAGATGATCCACCAACTGATGGACCATCACATCGACCGACGCGAGGGTTTCGACCAGATAAACCATCAAGGTTTCGGGACTCGCCTGCGGGTCCACGGTGAACATGCTGCTGGGTGCGCGGGGTGTGGCTTTGATATCGGCAATCGAGGGGATGTGACAATCGAGGGCGGCTTCGTTGAGCCTGGTTGAGTCGGGTTCATTTAGGGAGACCGGATCGGCGTCCGGCGGGTTTGGCGTTACCTTGAACATATTTCTGTCTCCAAAAAATGGAGCCATCACCGACTTGCGACTAAACAAGGTGGGTGGCAGCTGTACGCAGGTTAGTCGACCGGGGAGACACGAAACCGGCGCGCCCGAAGGCGCCCTGCGCACAGCTACCATGAAGTGCAGGCATGAAATGACCTGACTGACTGGATGCAAATACGCTTCGTGAAACCAACGGGCGACTAAACCCGATCACTGATGGGCAGTGACACGAATCAAGTTACCGATGGCCTCCAAGGCGCACAAGCCGGCGGATTCTGGCGTAACCGTAGGCAATGGCGCAAGGTCTTGTAGCTTGCATGAAGCAACCTTAAACGCCTTTAAACAAACGCTCTCCGGCGATGTTGAGTGACATGGCGTACTTGCCCGGATTGATGAAAAACCTCATGAACCCTTGCCGATTTACCCCTCCAGTCCTGTTTTCGCACCTGAAGTCACAGCAGTTCAGGTTCCGGTCCAGCCTGCCGGCAATGCCTCGGTGCATGGCGCGCTGTTGCCCGGCGAGCCCTCTTACAGCGAGCACTTCTATTCGATCTGCCCGTTCCTCGACTGGCCCGCGGACCAGGTGGCCAGTGCCGACCAGGTGCCGGGCACAGAGGCGCCCCTCCAGCGATGAGCTCATCGAGAAACGTGCTGCCCGAGCTCCTGGGCCAGCCCGATGAGAATGCCTTCGGGCCCCCGTATGTAGCAGAGCCGATACGTGTCTTCGTACCGGACCACTTTGCCGACGAGCTGCGCGCCGCGTTTGTGGAGCCTGGCGAGCGTGTCGTCGATGTCCTCCACTGTGAACATGACGCGCAGGTAACCGAGGGCATTCACCGGGGCGCTGCGGTGATCGGCGACCACAGGTGGTGCGAGGAATCGGGATAACTCGAGCCGGCTGTGACCGTCCGGCGTACGCATCATGGCAATCTCGACGCGCATGTCGCGCAATCCCGTGACGCCATCTGCCCAGTCGCCTTCGATGGGGGCGCGCCCCTCGAGTTCGAGGCCTAGTTCGGTGAAGAACTCAATGGCAGCGTCGATGTCGTCTACAACGATGCCGACGTTGTCCATACGCTTGACCGTCATGATGTCTCCTTGCCGTCTAACGTAACGCCACCTAGCTTGGCATTCCCAATCAAGACGACGAAATAAACTGGACCAGCGGGGTCAGGTTCTCGATCAATAGCGCCGCTCGCCTGCACTCACGACTTCACCCCGGCACGCAGGATGGCCGGATCGAGCCCCCGATACAGCGCCTCGACCTGTTCCGCGCGCCACTGCAATACCGCACGCTGATTGATCGAGCCCTTGTCGGTGATTTCACCCCGGTCGATGGACGCCGGCTCGTCGAGCAAGGCGATCCACTCCAGGCGACTGGCATTACCGGAGGCGTCGCGATTGAGTCGCTGCAACCAGCCGGCGAACCACTCGCGCACCGGCGCGCTGGCCAGCACCTCGGTGTCGCTGGCACTGGCTGCCAGCCCTGACAGCCGTCGACATTCAAACATTCGCGCAAAGACCAGCGCGCCCAGGCATTCCCGATCCGGCGCGGTCACCACCAGGTCCTGGACAAAGGGCGAACCTTCGAGCACCGCCCGGCTGCGCAAAGGTCCGACGCTGACGAACACCCCGGATGACAACTTGAAATCTTCGGCGATGCGCCCGTCGAACATCAGCCCCAATTGCGGATCGCGCGGGTCGGCGAGCTTGAGCGCATCGCCGGAACAGTAGAAGCCCTGCGGGTCGAACGCATCGCGCGTCTGCTGCGGTGACCGCCAGTAGCCGGGCATGATGTGCGGCCCACGAAAGCGCCCTTCCAGTTTGCCGTCCACCGGCACCAGGCGCACCTCGCAACCGGGCGCCGGCAAGCCGACATAACCGGCCATGGACAACGGCCCGGTGGTGAAGGTGCAAGACGGCGAAGCCTCGGTCATGCCGAGCCCGGCCATCATGCGGATACGCTCGCCGCAGTGCTGTTCGCTGATCCGGTCGAGTCGGTCCCAGACACTTTGCGACAGACCGGCAGCGGCAAAGAAGAACAGGCTGATGCGTTTGAAAAAGATCTCCCGCAGCTCCGCGTCCTGTTCCAGTGCCGAGGCCAGCTCTTCCCAGCCCTTGGGCACGGTCAGGTAGGCGGTGGGCGACACTTCCTTGAGGTTACGCAGGGTCTGCGCGAAACCCTGCGCCGTCGGCTTGCCGTCATCCAGGTAAAAGCTGCCACCGTTGTAGAGCACGATGCCAACGTTATGGCTACCACCGAAGGTGTGGTTCCACGGCAGCCAGTCCACCAGCACCGGCGGTTCTTCGCCGAACACCGGAAACGTCTGCAACAGCATCTGCTGGTTGGCGCACAGCATGCGCTGGGTGGTGATCACCGCCTTGGGCAGCTTGGTCGAGCCGGAGGTGAACAGGAACTTGGCGATGCTGTCCGGCCCCGTGCTGGCAAACGCGGCATCGGCCTCGGCCCCGCCCGGCTGCTCGAGCAGGCTGGCAAAGCTGACCTGACGACGCCCCGCTACTTCGCCCCGGACGGTAATCATGGGCGTTTCAGTGGGTAGCACGGCATCGATGGCACGCTGGTAGGTCGAGGCATCACTGACAAATACCAGGCCGGGTTGCAGCAGGTCGCAGACGTGACGCAGCTTGGCGAAATCCTGGGACAGCAGCGAATAGGCCGGCGACACCGGGCAGTAGGGAATGCCCGCATACAGGGCGCCGAAGGCGAGCTGCAAATGCTCGATGTCATTGCCCGAGAGCAGCACCAGCGGTTTCTCTGCGGACAGGCCGTAACTCAGTAAGCTCTGGGCAATCGCCCGGACACTGTCGAGCATCTCGGCGTAACTGACCCGGCGCCAGTTACCGTCGGCCTGGCGGGCGGCGATAAAGGTCTGCTCTGGACGCACACGGGCCCAATGCACCAAACGGTTGAGCAACCGCGGCGGATACTCGGCCAATGGCTCCAGGGAACGAATGTGCAATGCGCCCTGCTGTTCTGTCACCTCGACCGCTGCGCGACCGATGGACACATGACGGTAGCGCGGCGCGCCGGCCTCGGTGTGGGGTTGCGATCTGAATTCGGAACTCACGTGCTTGTTCTCCATCAAGGCACGCTACCACCAGGCCGCTCGAATGGGCATGGTGGTGGCTGCCGCCTTTTTATTGTTATTTCTGCGGTTCAGATCGGGTAATGCCGCGGTCCATGCTGCAAGGTGACCCAGCGCAACTGGGTGAAATGCTCGATGGACGCCTTGCCGCCAAAGCTGCCGTAGCCGCTGGACTTGACCCCGCCGAAGGGCATTTGCGCTTCGTCGTGCACGGTCGGGCCATTGATATGGCAGATGCCCGACTCGACTCGTTGGGCCAAAGCCAGGGCGCGCCCGGTATCGCGGCTGAAGATCGCCGCCGACAGCCCGAACTCGGAATCGTTGGCCAGACGCAACAACGCTTCATCACCCTCAGCGCGCAACAACACCGCCACCGGGCCGAAAGACTCTTCGCGATACAGACGCATGGTCTCGTTGACGCCATCGAGCAGGGTCGGCTGCAAAATGCTGCCGTCCAACTGTCCGCCGACCACCAGCCGCGCGCCCTTGCCCAGGGCATCGTCGATCAACCCCTTGATGCGCGTTCCGGCACTGGCATCCACCAGCGAACCGAGTACCGAGTCCGCCAGCGCGGGATCACCGGCGCGCAGTGTCTCGACCTTGGCCGCCAGCCTGGTGACAAAAGCATCGGCGACCTTGGCATCGACGATCAGTCGCTCGGTGGACATGCAGATCTGCCCCTGATTGAAGTACGCGCCGAAAGCGGCTGCCTCGACCGCCGCATCCAGGTCGGCATCATCGAGCACCAGCAACGGCGCCTTGCCGCCCAGCTCCAGCAAGGCCGGCTTGAGATGGCGTGCCGAGAGCTCGCCGACGATGCGCCCGACATGGGTCGAACCTGTGAAGTTGACCCGTCGCACCGCCGGGTTGGCGATCAGCCGCTCGACAATCGCCGGGGCATCCGCCGGGGCATTGCTGATGACATTGACCACGCCATCCCCCAAGCCGGCATCCTGCAAGACCTGGCCGATCAGGCGGTGCACCGCCGGGCTAAGTTCGGAGGCCTTGAGCACCACGGTGTTGCCGCACGCCAGCGGCATGGCGATGGCGCGGGTGGCGAGAATCACCGGAGCATTCCACGGGGCGATCCCCAGCACCACGCCGCAGGGTTGGCGCAGGGCCATGGCAAAACTGCCCGGCACATCCGAAGGGATGACTTCACCATTGATCTGGGTGGTCATCGATGCCGCTTCACGCAGCATGTTGGCCGCCAGCCGCACGTTGAATCCGTACCAGTTGGCCATGGCCCCGGTTTCACCGGCCGCGGCAATGAACTCGTCGCTGCGCGCCTGCAACTGCTCGGCGGCCTTGAGCAAACGGCTGCGACGTTCATTGGGCGCCAGAGCGGCCCAGGCGGGAAACGCTGCCTGGGCCGCAGCCACTGCGGCGTCGGCATCTTCCAGGGTGGCGGCGGCAACCCGCGATACCACTTCACCGGTCACCGGGTTGCGGCGTTCGAAGGTCCGACCGTCGCGGGCAGGCAGCGACTGGCCGCCGATCAGCAGGGGCACGTCCAGCATGTTGATTCCTCTTTATTGTCTTTATCGGGAATGCATTCGAGCGATATGAAGCGCCGGGGCGGACATGCACCCGGCGATCAGACTCAGCGTTTGTAGGTCTGCAGACCGGGCTTGATGCTCTTGTCGTCGAGGAACTGCTTCATGCCCTGCTCGCGGCCACCTTCGGTGTCGAGCAGGCGTGACTGGTCAAGCTTGGCGTACAGGTAGTCCTCGTTCTGCTCCCAGGTCAGCTCGCGGCAGCGCTTGAAGCCATGCTTGGCCGCACGCAGCACCACCGGGTTTTTCTCCAGCAGGTTGCGCGCCAGATCCACGGTGACTTCACGCAGTTGCGCCAGGGGTACGCTTTCGTTGACCAGGCCCATCTCGGCGGCTTTCTGCCCTCCGAAGGTCTTGCCGGTCATGATGTAGTACAGCGACTGACGATGGCCCACGGTGTCGGCCATGGCCTTGCTCACCAGGTTGCCCGGCGGGATGCCCCAGTTGATTTCCGAGAGGCCGAAGGTCGCTTCGTCGGCGCAGATCGCCAGGTCACAGGCCACCAGCGGGCTGAAGCCGCCACCGAAACACCAGCCGTTGACCATGGCGATGGTTGGCTTGGCGTACATGCGCAGCAGTTTCCATTGCCATTGCGACGCTTCGCGGCGGATTTTTTCCTGGAGGATCTCCGGGCCCGCGTCCACTTCGCGGAAATACTCCTTGAGGTCCATGCCCGCGGTCCAGGCATCGCCGGCACCGGTCAGCACCAGCACGCCAGCCGCCGGATCCTGCTCCAGGGTTTCCAGTACATCGATCATTTCCCGGTTGAGTGTCGGGCACATGGCGTTGCGTTTTTCCGGGCGATTGAGAATGACCCAGGCGATGCCTTCTTCGATCTCGACCTTGACGGTTGTCCAGCGACCTTCGTAGTTGCTCATGGCGATGCTCTCTTGTTCTTGGCTTGAAGATGACTGGAAATTAAAGGACCCATTTAGTTATGTCAATTAACTGTTAATCAAATTAACCATTTTTTATCCACCCTGAAATATCCTCCGATCCCATCGCCATGAACGACGGGCATAGCTATCAGCGGCCAACCCCGGCAAACTGGATACGTTTGTTAACCTCCAACTGTTCAGGATTCACCCGCAATGGCCAAGCCTTCTCCCCTCGCCGATCAGAGCGAGTCCCCGTCCGCCACCGCCGAGATGCAGGCACCGTTGGATTCGGCACTGGATGACCTGATCGGCTACGCGATGCGGCGCGCCCAACTCAAACTGTTCCAGAACCTGATCGGTCGCCTGTCAGCCCACGACCTGCGCCCCGCGCAGTTCTCGGCCCTGGCGATCATCGAGCAGAATCCGGGGCTGATGCAGGCCGACCTGGCCCGGGCCCTAGCCATCGAGCCGCCGCAGGTGGTGCCGCTGCTCAATAAGCTGGAAAGCCGCGCGCTGGCGGTGCGGGTGCGCTGCAAGCCGGACAAACGCTCCTATGGAATCTTCCTGAGCAAGACCGGCGAAACCTTGCTCAAGGAGCTCAAGCAGATCGCCGCGCAAAGCGATTTCGACTCCACTTCAACGCTGACCGGCGAAGAGCGCGAGGAGTTGCTGCGCTTGCTGAGAAAGGTTTACCAGGACTGAACGCGTTATGCCGGCACACCTCCGAGGAGTGGCCGGCAAGGAACATCGAGCAACCCGGCACTACCAGATCGGCAAGGTGTAAAGCACTTGGAACCGGGTCTGGTTTTCATCACGAAACGCCGTACCGCTCGGGAAGTCATTGCGATAGATCGCCTTGCGCGCCAACAGCCCGAGGTTTTTCAGCGGGCCGCTCTGAATCACATAACCCAGTTCCATCTGGAATTCGCGCTCCTTGCGGTCCTCGGCGTTGAAGGCGGCCAGTTCGATATTGTCGCCGCGCACGTAACGCAACCTTCCCTTCAAACCGGGCACTCCGGATGCGACGAAGTCGTAGTCATAGATCGCTTGCCAGGTGCGCTCCTTGGCGTTGAGAAAATCCGAAGCCATGGTCTGTTCGCTCATACCCATCAACTCGGTGCCAGAGATGTAGGGCGTTGCCGTGTCGCCGCTGGAGTGCATGTAGCCAAGGCTCACTCGATGCCCGCCGAAGCGGTAGCCGAACAATGACGAGAGGTTGCGGTTGTCCACCCTGCCCGCCTTGGCGCTGCCATCCTCGCGGCTGAAAAAACTGCGCAAGTCACTGGTGAACACGCCTTCGCCGAGCGATAGGTTGTGCAGCAATGCCAGAGTGTCCTGTTGGTACAGGTCGGCCACCACGGCATGGTAGGCGCGCAGACTGAGTTCTTTGTTGACCTGATAATCACCCCCTACGTACGCCAGATGCGAGGTGGTGGCAGCGCCGTTGAAACGCCCGTTCGGCGAGGCGATGGTCATGGCCTGATAGTCCGTGGAATCGCGCTTGTTGATACGATCGATGTAACCGGTATTCAGGGTCAGACCATCGATGTCCCTGGAACTGAGCGTGGTGCCGCGAAAGGTCTGAGGCAGCAGTCGCGACGGGCTGGCAAAGGCAAACGGCAGGAAGATCGAGACATCGCCACTCTTGATCGTTGTCTGGGCAAACCGCAGCTTGGCCGTCGGAGCCAGCCGCGAATAGTCATCCGCCGCGCGCTTGTCGCTTGCCGACACCGGCAACAGTTCGGTGCCGCTGCGATCCGGAGCGGAGTCGAGCTTGACCCCCAACAGCCCCCGCACGTCCAGACCAAAGCCCACAGTTCCCTCGGTAAACCCGGACTCCATGCCCATGATGAAACCCTGAGCCCATTCCCGCGCGGCAGTCTTGGCGCCGCCGTCCTGGTATTCACGGTCCAGGTAGTAATTGCGCAGGGTCAAGTTTGCGTGACTGTCCTCGATAAATCCTTCGGCCCGCAACTGAAAGGGCAGAACGCTGACACCAAGCAGCGCCACGACCCACCCGGGATGGAGACTGGAGACGCAGGAGAGCGACGCTACTGAACCGGTGTTCATGGGGCGTTTTGGCATGTTCGATGTCCACTTTTTATTGTTTTTCTGGTGCCGGACCCGCACGGGACTGCCGGCTTCACGATCAGAGAATGGAAACAGCCAAGGGGCGTCGTCAATCGCAGATGATCGATTATCGAACATTAATATTATTATCTATTTTTAAAAATTATCTCCAACAAATCCATAACAAACTGTTTTTTATCGCTTTATTCTTTATTTACGCTGATTTTACGACACCATTCTTTTTTTAGTTATCTTTGTTATCTTAATCGCCGGCGGTCATTGACGGCGCTCCCAACGCACGGAGGGCTCGACTGCATAACAAAAACAACAATGAGGTTCACCCATGGACAGTCCATCGCGTCGCTCGACGCTGACAATCGCTTTGTGCTTTATCGTTGCGCTGATCGAGGGGTTCGATCTGCAAGCTGCCGGCACCGCTGCCGCAGGATTGCGCCAGAGCTTTGCCCTGGACCCGAAGATGATGGGCTGGGTGTTCAGCGCCGGAATCATTGGCCTGTTGCCAGGCGCATTTTTTGGCGGCTGGGTAGCCGATCGTATCGGCCGCAAGAAAATCCTCGTCGGCGCCGTGTTGCTGTTCGGTGTCTTTTCCCTTTGCACCGCCTATGTCGAGAGCTATTCCAGCCTGCTGCTGGTGCGCTTCATGACCGGCCTGGGCCTGGGCGCCGCACTGCCCAACCTGATTGCCCTGTGTGCCGAGGCCGTGAGCGAGCGCCATCGCGGCACCGCCATCAGCGTCATGTACTGCGGCGTGCCCCTGGGTGGCGCGCTGGCGGCAGTGGTGGCAATGTTTTCCAGTGAACACTGGCAAACCACCTTTATCATCGGCGGCCTGACGCCCTTGCTGGTGGTGCCGCTGATGGCCCTGCTGCTGCCCGAATCCACTGCGTTCCGCCAGCACCACGCCACGACCGTCAGCCCACGGTCGTCTACCGCCCAGGCGCTGTTCGGCGAAGGACGCGCACGCAGCACGCTGGCCTTGTGGTTGAGCTACTTCTTCACCCTGACCGTGATGTACATGCTGCTCAACTGGCTGCCCTCGCTGTTGCTGGAACAGGGTTTCACCAAGCCCCAGGCAGGCATGGTGCAGATGCTGTTCAACCTGGGCGGCGCCATTGGTTCGCTGCTTGGCGGGGTGATGCTGGACCGCTGCAACGGCCTGAAAGTGATCCTGTTCGTGTACGCAGGAGTGTTGGCGGCACTGGCCGGGGTCGGCCTGTCGGTGGGTATCGTGCCAATGGCAATCGCGGGGTTTGCCGTCGGGCTGTTCGTCATGGCTGCACAGCTTGTGCTGTATGCACTGGCACCCCCTTCCTACCCGACTTCGGTGCGCGCCACCGGCGTCGGCGCGGCCGTGGCCATCGGCCGGCTCGGCTCGGTGGCAGGTCCCCTGGCCGCCGGCCAGATCCTTGCCACCGGGGCCGGCACCACTGGCGTGCTGCTGGCAACTTCACCGGGGTTGGTGATCGCCGCGCTGTCGATCCTGACCGTGATCGCCCGCACCGGAGCGATCGCCGAGTCTCGACCGAATTGATCTTGTAGGAGCGAGCTTGCTCCGGGCGGCGTTCCGACGATGGTCTTTAACGCTGACGCTGGCTGCCTGGGGCCACGCGGTGCCCTGGCGCTCTTCGCGAGCGAGCTGAACTGGTCAAGTAACCGGTGTCCGGGATTACTTGACCAGTTCAAGCTCGCTCCTACAAGTTACCGACGAGCCGATAAGCCTGTGGTATGAGATGCAAAAACAAAACCCCTACCTGCGTGCGCAGATAGGGGTTTCGGAATTTAATCTTGACGATGACCTACTCTCACATGGGGAAACCCCACACTACCATCGGCGATGCATCGTTTCACTGCTGAGTTCGGGATGGGATCAGGTGGTT
>NZ_QAOV01000026.1 GCF_003050925.1 Pseudomonas sp. GV085
GATCCCATCCCGAACTCAGCAGTGAAACGATGCATCGCCGATGGTAGTGTGGGGTTTCCCCATGTGAGAGTAGGTCATCGTCAAGATTAAATTCCGAAACCCCTATCTGCGTACGCAGGTAGGGGTTTTGTTTTAGTAGAAGTCACCAATTTTCACTGGCGCGTTGATGTTCTAACGAGCTGGTCACAGAATTTCTTGACGACCATAGAGCATTGGAACCACCTGATCCCATCCCGAACTCAGCAGTGAAACGATGCATCGCCGATGGTAGTGTGGGGTTTCCCCATGTGAGAGTAGGTCATCGTCAAGATTGAATTCCGAAACCCCTGTCTGCTAACGCAGACAGGGGTTTCGTCGTTTCAGGGGTACTGAAAAGCCCGTTGCGGAGCCTCTCCACAACGGGCTTTTTCACATTTTAGGCAAACAGTTTCAGCACATTGTTCATTGCATCATCGGCAAAACCCTGTACGAAATCCTTGAAGCCCGGCAGCGCTTCGGTGCCTCCATGCGCCGGTTCGGCGATGATGGTCCAGGTGGCTCGGGACTTGCCCGCACCCAGTGGTTCAACGCTCATCGCTGCCCACAGATTGGCCACACCCAGGGTGTTGTAGATAGTGGTCCAGGTCATGTGCCGTGTCTGGTCGTCCCGGGAGTTGAGTTGCTCGACCACCAGGTTGCCGTCCTTGAAAAACTTTTTGCGCAGCGATGACACGCCTTCACCAGTCATCTCGATGTGCGACAGCGCCGGAATGAAGCGATCGAAGCCGGCAAAGTTACCGACTACGGCCCATACCTGCACCGCGTCGGCGGGAACGTCCACCGAGGACACCACGTGGCAGCCTTGAGGGTTTTTGATCAGGGTGTCGGGTTGCAGAGTGCTCATGGTTTTGCTCCGTTGGGGTTGAATCAGATGAAGTTGATTTCTTTGAGGTAGTCGCAACCGCGACGCAGCAGCGCCGGGGATTTTTGCGGGTAGTGCGCACCCATCAGCCGAACGCCGGCCTGGGCGTTGTCGTGCCCGATCATCGAGATATCACCGATGTCCTCCTCGAAGCCGTTGAGGTAGAACCCCAGCACGCCGAACAAGGCGTTGTCGCTGTCGACCCGACCCAGTTGCTGTTGCCAGTCGGCGACGCTGACCATCGCGAATTCACGCCCCGCCTCACGGAAGGACGCCACATAGTTGTCCCAGCTCAAGGGCTCGGGGTTGTGCAGGTTGAACACCGCTTGTTCCGGTTGATAACGACTGGCGTGGAAGGCGATGAATCGGGCGAGAAAGTCCACCGGCATCAAGTCGAAGTTCAAGGCGAACTCCGGCACCTGGCCAAGCTGGATTGAGCCCTTGAGCATCAGCATCAGGCGATTCTTGTGCGGCTGGCATACGCCTGTGAGGCTGTTGAAGCTGATGTTGCCGGGGCGGTAGAGGTTGACCCGCACCCCAAGCTCCCGCGCCCGTTCGAGGATGCGCTCGCCGACCCATTTGGACAGGTTGTAGCCGTTCTTGATGTAGATCGGTGGCGTCGCTGCGGCTGGCAACTCGAGCACTCGGCCTTCGGCGGATATCGTGCTGGAGGCCGAGAGCGTCGAGACGAAATTGAAGATTTTTTTGCTGCGCCCTTCGCACAGGCGCAAACATTCGAAAATCGGCTCGACGTTGTCCCGCGCCAGCGACTCGTAATCGAGGACGTGATTGACGTTGGCCGCGTTGTGCACCAGTGCGCCAAACTCTCGATCCATTCGCTGGTATGCCTCGGGCGCCAAACCGAGTTGCGGCCGCGTGATGTCTGCCGCGTAAACCCGAACCCGGCTCATATCCAGATGCTCCAGACGGTTCTCCCGCAGCGACTGGGCAAAGCGTTCGTCCGCCGATTGCCCATTGCCGTCGCGAACCAGGCAGGCGACTTCGCTGGCCCCCCAGGCCAGCAACGCCTCGACGAGATGTACGCCGACAAAACTGTTGGCGCCGGTGACGATCACCTTGTGCACATCGCCCATGCGGCTGATGGGCAACGGCTGAATATCCAGTTCGCGGAAGGCATCGCGCAGGGCCTGTTCGCTCAGTACCTCTTCACTGCCGGAGCCGCGCACCAGAGTCGCCAGTTTGGTGATGGTGGGCAGTTCGATAAAGCGGTTGATCGAGATGCTGCGCCCGAATTCCTCGCGCAGTCGCAGCAGCATGCGCGACAGCAGGATCGAGTGCCCGCCCAGATTGAAGAAGCTTTCGTCGGTGGAAATGTCGCTCGCCGGCAGCTCCAGCAACTCGGCCCAGATTTCCAGCAGCAGGGCCTCATCGGCGTTGACGGGCAGGCGCCGTGAAGGGTTATCGGTGATGCTCACGGGCAGATCCAGCAACGCTTTGCGGTCGACCTTGCCATTGCTGGCGTAAGGCATGCTTGCGAGCTCGCTCCATGCAACGGGGTGCATGTAGTCCGGCAGGTGCTGTGTCGCGTGGGTCTTCAACGCTTGGCGAGCGGTGCCGGAGAGGTCTTCCCGGGGTTGGGCAAGGAAGGCCAGAATCCGTCGCTGGCTATCGATGACCACAGCAACCTGGCGATACAGCTGGCTGTCGCGCAGGCAGCGCTCAATCTCTTCCGGCTCGACCCTGAACCCGCGAATCTTCACCTGATTATCACGCCGACCGCAGAGTTCGATCCCATCAGCCGTCCACTTCGCCATGTCCCCGGTGCGATAGACACGCAGGCTCCGGCCATCAGGCAGACTCAGGTCCAGATAGCGCTCGGCGGTTTGCTGCGGGTTGTTCAGGTAACCCAGGCACACACCCGGGCCGGCGATGTACAACTCACCGACGGTCTGTTCGGCCACCGGTTGAAAGTCGTCATCGAGAATCAACACCTGGCTGTTAGCGATCGGTGCACCCAGCGAGCGGTTGTGGTCGCCTGCCTGGAGCCGCCGCGCGGTAATCAGCACCGTGGCTTCGGTTGGCCCGTAGAGGTTGTAGAGCTTGCCCTGACGGCTCAGTTGCTCGATGACCCACGGCTCGCAGACATCGCCGCCGGTCATCACATGATCCAGGCACTGCAACTGCTCCAGTGGCAGGATGCTCAACAAGGCGGGCGGCAAAAAGGCGTGGGTCAGTTGTCGACGACGAATCAGTTCCGCAAGTTGCAGCGGATCGCGGCGTTGGTCATCGCCGGGCACGATCAGCTCGGCGCCTTGTAACAGCGTCGGGAAGATGTCGATCAGCGATGAGTCGAAACCCAACGAAGAAAACTGCAACACCCGGCTCTCGCTGGTCAGCTGCACATAGCCGGCGTACCAGTGGGTGAAGTGTGCAAGGTTGGCCTGGCTGAGCAGCACGCCCTTCGGATGACCGGTGGTGCCCGAGGTGTAGAGCACCATGCAGGGCGCATCGAGGTCGGGGCATTGGTGCATCAAGGGTTGAGTGAGGTCTGCGTCATGGACGTCGATGCGGCTGATGTCCAGGCTCGGCATCTGGCTCGCCAGGGGATGCTCGCCGTCATGCAGCAACAACACCGCGCCGGCGTTCGACAGAATGTACTGCTGACGTTGCAACGGATGGCTCGGCTCCAGCGGCAAGTACACCGCACCGCTGCCCAGAATCGCCAGGATTCCCGCATACAGCGCACTGCATTTGGGCAGGCAGATCCCGATGACTACCGGGCCTTGATGCTGATCCAGCAGCGGTCGCAAACGTTGCTCGATGGCGCGGCTATGGGCGTGTAGCTGGCGATACTCGAGGGTATTGCCAGCGATGCTCAAGGCCGGGTGGTCGGCGCTCTGGATAAATTGTTGTTCCAGCCTTTCGATCATCGGCGTTTGCGCGAGTTGCTGCAGCTGTGGGTCGGCGGTGCCATTGAGGCGATGCACGAACGCGAGGCTGTCCAGGAACCGCAGGCTCTGGATGCGCTCGAAGCGGACGGGTACGGCGGGTACGGCGGGTACGGCATGTCGAAAATAGTCGGCATCGCGCGAGTAGCGGCTGACCAGCAGCGCCACGTGGTCAACCAATGCTGTCATGGCCTGCATACGCAAAACCTGACCGTTACCCGACGGATCATCGGCAATGGGTACACGAGACAGCAGCGTTGCGCCATGGCAGCACAATACGTCCAGCGATGGCAGGCCGGACGCCTGTGGCAGCCCGAGACCCAATTGCAATGTGAGTCGTTGTGCATCCCCGATGTACTGAAACGGTGTGCCATCGTCGATCAGCAGATCAGCCTGTCCAGGCATATCGTCGAGCGCGTAGATCCGTGTCAGTGAGTGACCGTGTTGTTCGAGTTCCAGCGCCAGGTCGGTCAGGGCCTGGCTTTTTCCGGTGAGCAAAATATCGAGACGTCTCATGATGGGCTCCTCGTCAAACCAGATAGTCGCTGAGGGCGGTTTGGACGCACGGCGAATCGAGCAGCGAACTGCTGTGGAAAAACCGCACAATGTTGGCCACCAGCGGGTGATGGCGATTGATCGGGAAGGCCATTGCCGACACTTCGCTCTTGAGTGCGTGACGCGCCGCGTCGTTGATCTGCAGTGCGTCGATCAAGCGGAAGTCGAAGGACTTCTGGATGTCGTTGGTCAGGTAATGGCTAATGAACACCGGCAGGATCTGCGCAATGTACTGGCGGTCGTCTGTACTTGCGGTATGCCAGTAGATGCGTACCAGCCGCGCCCAAAAACTGGAGTGGCGCCCCTCGTCCAGCAGGTGATCGGCCATCAGGCCCTTGATCGATTGTTTGACCGTGTCGTCCTTGGCGAACGCGGCGACATCACCGGTCACCGTGTTTTCGGCGATGGCCACGCAAATGAGTTCTACAGCGCTGCGCAGGTGCTCCGGTGCCAGCGCCACGGCCGCCGGTATCGCCCGGCTCAGCTCGATCTCATCCGGCAACTCAATGGGGGTGATACCGGTCAACGCGATGGTTTGTTGCATGAAATCCATCGCCACCAGTGCGTGGTAATCCTCGTCCACCACAACCGTCATGGCGTCGTAGCGGCAGGCGAACGGGAACTCGAACGCGAAGCGATTCTTGGCGATGCTGCGGGCGGTTTTGTCGACGATCTCGGTTTCGAAAATCACTACATCGTTGATGAACTTGTAGAGCGTCTGTACCAGGGCGAAGTCGCGCTGTTCCGGGCATTCGCGCAGAAAGGTTTCGCTCAGCACCAACGGTTGGCGGCTCAAGGGGTAGATCAGTTTGTCGTCGTTCTCCAGCACGCGGCGCGGGCGTGTGCGGATGGTCGCGCGACCTTCCCAGGCGTCGGCGAAGGATTGGTAGTCGGCGGCGTTCATGCGCTCACCTCCGTGACGGATTCGTTCATGCTCAGGCGCAACCCGTCCCACAGGGCGATACGACTTTCCACGGCAGCGATGGCGCTGGCGTATACGTCTTCCTGCCGTTGCGGGTCGCTATCGACCAGTCGCGACAGGAGCTTTTCCGCTGCCGGGCCGTGGTCCTCGGAGTCGACTTCAATGTGTCGTTCGAGGTAGTAACGGAAGGTCGGCGCCTGCTCGATGCCGATGCCCCAATCGTCGAGGATGCGCTGGAACATCCGTGGGATAACGCTCTCACGACCGTGCAGAAACGCCGCCGCCACACTGTGACCCGGCGCATGCAGGGCTGTGTGTAGCGTATGGCGAACGAAACTTGCGGCCGCCGGATCGACGTTGACGCTCTGCAAGGCCACGTCGTAGCTCACGCCTTCTTGCTGCAGGGTCACGAAGCGTTCGATGGCAACGGTGCAGGCGCCGACTTCGCGCATTGCATCCAGGTACAACTCGAAGTGGCTGTAATGACCTTGGGCCGGGCGGTCATCCGACTCCTCACCCAGCACGATCTCGTTGATCAACCGCGCTGCCTGGGGATCCTGTGGCGGTAACCAGGGCAGTTGCACGCAAGTCAGCTCCTGTTGCAGGCGCTTGGTCAGTGACATGAAGTCCCACACGGCAAACACGTGGGTTTCCATGAAGCGTCGCAGGACCGCAAGCGAATGTATTTCAGAGAAAATCGGATGTTCGCTAAGTTCGGATTTTTTTTGAATCAGACGTTCTTTAGTTGGTTTCATGGATGAGCCTGTCAGTGATCTTGGGTGAGAAGCAATCAAGCACTTAAGTTCGCTGGTAGTTTTCTCCTGGCGAACGGGTGCCTCAAACGAATTGATCTTTTTCAGTGCTATAGATGCCGAATAAACAAGGCGCTGCTGCCGCTTGTGGCTGGCAACGAAGAAAAACTAATACACATATAAAGTGTCAATCAAGTTGTTTCGATATTATTTTAATATTCAACTTTTTGAAGGATGAAAAGTTTCAATAAAACTTTTCATATTGGTTTTATTTTGGCGTAGTTACTCCTTCCGGCCTATATAAGTCAGAATTGAATAAAGAGTGAATGCCTCACTCGAAGTAACTTTTTATCGGATGTCGTTGGGGGTGTCTGAGGGGGTGGAAGCAGGTCGCGAGTGATGCCGATCCTTCCGTTCCCGTAATGAGGCTCCTTCCTTCGCTTCTTGGGGCGGGGGCGACGCCATTCGCACGGCGAGTCCCCCGTTTTATTGTGTCTTGGTTACCCAGAGTGGGCGCAAATCAAGGCGTCCGCCATTACTGAGGCATCAGGCAATCGTTGCGATGGTCAGGATTGAAGGTGGCAAGGCGTTGGGTTGCGGTATGGCGTCGCAAGGGTGGTGTGGTATGGGCGCAGGGGGTTTGTAATCAAATTATTCGCGGTGCGCATTCGGGAGGAGTGTGCGGCAAGCGAGACGAACCCTCCGGTGCGCCATCCCGGACTTGCCGCTGCGGGTTACTTCGACGTGTTTTTGGCCTGTACTTCAGGGCTGTCGAGGTAGCGCGTAATGACCTCGACCCCTCGGTTCAGGTGATGTTCGAGCAGTTTCACCGAGCGTTCGACGTCCCGGTCTTCGGCGGCCTGCAACAGTGCCCGGTGGTCGTCCTGGGACAATTTGCCCAGGCCCATGGCTTCCAGGTTGAAACGCAGGAACCGCTCTTCTTCGATCAGGCCGTCTTCCACCAGTTTCAACAGCCGGCGATTGGGCGCCCGGCTGTAAAGCGCCATGTGGAACAGGCGATTGAGCCGTCCGATTTCGGTGTAGTCGTTTTGCGTTTCGAGTTCGTCGATGTAACGGGCAGCCTGTTCGAGATCTCCGTCCTGGAGCAGTGGCACCGAGAGACGCAGGGCTTCGGATTCCAGCAGGATGCGTAGCGCATAGGTTTCCACGGCGTCGCCCTGGACCAGTGGCGCGACCACGGCGCCCTTGTGGGCAATAACGTTGAGCAACGATTGCGCTTCGAGCTGGCGCAGGGCCTCGCGTACTGGCATGCGGCTGACGCCAAACAGGTCGGCGAGGTCTTGCTGGCGCAGGGCCGCACCGCAAGGAATGCGTCCGTCAAGTATCGCTGCGCGCAGGGTTTCTTCGATCACTGAGCGTGCCAGATGTGCGGGAATTGGCCCGTTGACCTTGATACTGCTGAGAGGGTTGGGCTTTTGTGTCACTAAACGCACCCTGATTGATGGAATTTTTTGGATCCAAATGACACTAGTAACTGACTGACAGCTTGTCAAACAAGCTCACGAGTGCCTTTCCTGCAGTTTAGCGCGCTGCCAGTGATTGCACTGTGCCATTGTCTTTTTCCGGTCTAACCTTCACCATTCGAACGACTCCCTCCTGCCTATCCAGGATGCCTCGCATTGGCGGCAAGTTTAACGATCCCGCGGATTTTACGCTGGCTGTGCAGCGCATTGCTGCTGGCTGGCGTGATGCTGGGCGGCTTGAGCGCCGATTGGGATTTTTCCCTGATCAGCCGGCGGGCGCAGGCATTGTACGGACCTTTGGGAGAAGGTCAGCAGCGCATCAATGATTGGCAATACTTGTTGGCCAGCCAGAAGCAGATCGGCGAGCTGGAACAACTCAATGTGGTCAATCGCTTCTTCAATAAACAACTGCGATATGTCGAAGACATCGACCTGTGGCAGGAAGTCGATTATTGGGAATCCCCGATCGAAGCCCTTTGGAAAGGCGCCGGAGACTGTGAAGACTACGCTATTGCCAAGTACTTCAGCCTGCGTCACCTCGGAGTAGCCAGTGAAAAGCTGCGTATTACCTACGTCAAGGCACTGACCCAGAATCGCGCGCACATGGTGCTGACCTACTACTCGAGTCCGGAAGCCGAGCCCCTGGTGCTCGACAGCCTGATCGATGCAATCAAGCCGGCCGGCCAGCGAAAGGATTTGCTGCCGGTCTACTCTTTCAATGCAGAAGGGTTGTGGCTGCCGGGCGCCAAGGGCAATAAGAAGGTCGGCGATACCAAACGCCTTTCGCGTTGGCAGGATGTGCTGAAAAAAATGCAGACCGAAGGATTCCCGGTCGAGACGACTAACTAGGAGCACACGCTCAGATGTCTTTGTTCAAACAGCTGTTGATTGCTATCTGTCTGTTCCTGGTGGTCGCCTTCACCGGCAGTTTCATGGTCAGTCTGGAGAGCTCGCGTACTCAGTATGTCAACCAGTTGCGCTCCCATGCCCAGGACGCCGCGACGGCGCTGGCGCTTTCCCTGACTCCGAACATCGACGACCCGGCGATGGTCGAGTTGCTGGTCAGCTCGATTTTCGACAGCGGTTACTACGCGAGCATTCGCGTGGTCGATCTTAAGACCGACCAGTCCCTGGTTGAGCGCACGGGCATTCCAGCGGTCAACAACGTTCCGGACTGGTTCGTCAAACTGATCGGCCTGGAGCCCGCCGGTGGTGATGCGATCGTCAGCCGCGGCTGGGAGCAGGCTGCCCGGGTCGAGGTGGTCAGCCACCCGATGTTCGCGCTGGCCAAGTTGTGGCAAAGCGCTTTGGGCAGCCTGGGCTGGTTGCTGCTGTGTGGCGCGGTCAGTGCGGTACTCGGCGCGCTGTTGCTGCGTCAGCAATTGAGGCCGTTGGATTACATGGTCCAACAATCCCACGCCATCGCCCGGCGGGAATTCCTCAGCCTGCCGGAACTGCCGCGCACCCCCGAACTTCGCCGGGTCGTGCAGGCCATGAACCAGATGGTCGAGAAGCTCAAGGCGCTGTTCCAGGAGCAGGCCGAGCGCAGTGAAAAACTACGGGTCGAGTCCTATCAGGACTCATTGACCGGGTTGGCCAACCGGCGTTATTTCGAGATGCAACTGAATGCGCGGGTGAGCAACCCGGAGCAGGCCAGTTCGGGTTACCTGCTGCTGTTGCGGGTCAAGGATCTGGCCGGTCTCAACCAGCGCCTCGGCGGCCAGCGCACCGATGAAGTGCTCAAGGCCGTCGGTGAGCAACTGTCTCGCGAGTGCGCCAAATATCCGGAAACCCAGAACCTGGTGACCCGTATCCGCGGTGGCGAATTTGCCGTGCTGGCGCCGGGGCTGGTGCGCGAAGAGGCGCTGCAACTGGCACAGAACCTCGACAGCGCCTTGGCCAGTCTTCACGCTACCGGCGCCACCGATGTGGCGGCCGTGGCGTCTATCGGCCTGGCGCCTTTTGCTCACGGCGACTCACCGCAAGCCGTGCTCAGCCTTGGCGATCAGGCGCTGGCGCAGGCCGAAGGCCAGGGCGAGCAGAACTGGGCCTGTATCGAACACAGCCTCTCGGCCAGTGTCGGTGACGATCATCACGCCTGGCATCTCATGCTCGACCAGGCGCTGGCACAGCGGCGTTTCGAGCTGTATTTCCAACCGGTAGTCGCCGCCCAGGACACGCAACTGGTACTGCATCACAAAGTGTTGTCGCGACTGCTCGATGAACACGGCCAGACCATCCCCGCCGGGCGTTTTCTGCCTTGGCTGGAGCGCTTCGGCTGGACTGCGCGTCTGGATCGGCTGATGCTCGAGCGGGTGTTGGAACAAATGAGCGAGCATGAGGAGTCGCTGGCGCTGAATCTGTCGTCGGCGACCCTGGGCGACCCGCAGGCGCAAAACAAAATCTTCGAAATACTGCGCGCACACTCCAACCTGGGCCCGCGCCTGACCCTGGAGATTGGCGAAGAGCAACTGCCTGACCAGGCGGTGCTTGAGCAGTTGACCCGGCGCCTGCGCGAACTCGGCTTCTCCCTGAGCCTGCAACGTTTTGGTGGCCGCTTCAGCATGATCGGCAACCTGGCACGGCTGGGGCTGGCGTACCTGAAGATCGATGGCAGCTACATCCGGTCGATTGATCTGGAGAGTGACAAACGCCTGTTCATCGAGGCGATCCAGCGAGCGGCGCACAGCATTGATTTGCCGCTGATTGCCGAGCGGGTCGAGACGCAAGGCGAGTTGTCGGTGATTCGCGAGATGGGGCTGTACGGTGTGCAGGGCCAGTTGTTCGGCGAGCCCAAGCCCTGGAAGTAACTCTTTAGAGCTGGCCTGCCCGCGATGAGACTGGAACAGTCACTGAAGATCAATGTTCAGATCAGCCCGCCTTCATCCTCATCGATCAACTGACTCAACCCACCCAACGCCTCACGCGCCTGGGTCCGGTCCATCAGTTTGGCCTGGGCCGCCATCGGCAGGTCGGTGACGCGGATCACGCCTTTCTGGGTCAGCACCTGAATCAAGTCATCGAGTACCCGGATCATTTCCAGGTCACTTTGCTTGAGCTGCTTGAGGCTGTTCTCTACAGCCGCGTTGGCAAACCAGGCCTGGATTTCATGATTGTCGGCCGGTAGCGTTTCCGTGGCCTCGGCGTAGGCGGCGGGTTCCACGCGTACCAACAGGCCCTGCGCATCGCGTTGCACGTAAAACATTGAGCATCCCTCGGATTTGAGCCAGCGTCGTGCTGTCAGCAGCATAGGTCAACTGCACGCCAGTATGTGGCGCGGTGACGAAATCGTCACCGGGCAGTGGGCGTAAACGTGACGGCCGCGCCATAAGGTGCGGCCGTTTTCGTGCATCAGCTGTTGTTGTGATCGACTTTGATGGTCGGGTCGCTACCGGCAATCAGGTTGTGCAGGTTGGCGCTCGACCAGTTGTTGCCTTCCAGTTTGATCGTCACGTCCGGCGTGGCCGCCGCCGCATTGCCCGAGTTGAACTGGCCGCTCGAGCTGACTTGCAGCGACGACACGCCATCGACCGTGGTGATCTTCAGGAAGTTGTCGATGGTGCTGCCGGTTTCGCCCTGCAACAGATCGCGCAGGTCGATCCGGTCGCCTTCGCTGGCGTTGAGGTCCTTGATCACGTCGCTACCGGTATCGCCCGCTTTCCAGACGAAGGTGTCACCACCGGAACCACCGATCAGGATGTCGTTGCCGGTGCCGCCGAGCAGGATGTCATTGCCCTTGCCGCCGTCGAGGGTGTCGTTACCGCCCGAGCCGAACAGAATGTCATTGCCCGCACCGCCGAGCAGGGTGTCGCTGCCGTCATGGGCACCGGACACATCGAACGCGGTGTAATGCTCGGTGATGTACTGGTGCACGTTGCTGGTGGTGACTTTGCTGACGTCCACGCCGGTTTGCTGCGCCACGAAG
Organism: Pseudomonas sp. GV085; assembly: GCF_003050925.1. GTDB lineage: Bacteria > Pseudomonadota > Gammaproteobacteria > Pseudomonadales > Pseudomonadaceae > Aquipseudomonas. The sequence goes on from NZ_QAOV01000026.1 coordinate 11,449, forward strand.
GCTTGCATCGCCTGGTAACCCTCGCCGGCAATGCCGTTGAAGCTCACCAGATCGCCGAACAGGAGGTCGTTGCCGTCGCCACCGCTGACAGTGTCGTTACCCGGCATCGTCGCTTCGGTGTGGCCGATGATCGAGTTGGCCAGATTCTGCGGGTCGATGTTGGTTTGTGGCGTTTGATCCGAGTCGTACGGCTTCAGGTCGTTGAGCGTCACGTCCTTGTTCAGGCCGATGGCCTCGACGTTCGACAGGTTGCTCAGCAATGTGAAACTGCTGGTGGAGTTGCTGATGGTATCCCCGTCGGTGCTACTGCCGTCGCCGTCACGACCCGAGAACTCGTAGGTGCCGTCGCCCTGGGCATGCAGATAGCCGAAGTCCTTGGACGACCAGCTATTGCCGTTGCCGTTGCCGTTGCCATTGCCGTTCCCATTGGTGTTCTTGGTCCAGACGGTCATGTAGCCTGAGGCGGTAATGTCGATCTGGTGCGTGCTGTCGGGGAACAGGCTGATCGCTTTACCCAGCTGATAGTTGCTGGTGGTGATCAGGCTATCGAGTGTTGTGCTGCCATACAGGGTCGGGTTGGTCGACTCGCCGCTCTGGTAGTAAGTCGGCTTGCCGTCAGTAATGAAATACGTGAGGTTCTTCGCCCCGGTGTTGGCCACCGCATCTGCACTCTGGAACCAGTTGGCCGTGGTTTTGAACACGTCCTCGTAGTTGGTGCCACCGCCGGACGACATCGAGTCCAGAGTCGCCTTCAACTGAGTCAGAGCATTGGAGTCATTGAGGTTCACCGACACCGACTTGTTGACCTGGGCATCGAAGTCCACCAGGAAGATGTTCACCGTACCCGAGTTGCTGCCCAGGCTTTGCTTGAGGGTGTTGAACACCGACGTCAGCGAGTCCTTGGCCGAGTTGATCGACGAGGAACTCATACTGCCGGAACTGTCGACCATGAACGCGATGTTGTAGTTGGTGCCCGGCACTACGGTCAGGCCGCCGATGTCGGCGATCATGATGTCGTTGCCGTCGGTGCCAGTGACGGTGTCATTGGCCGCGGTGGCGGTGACGGCGTTATAGACCGCCGGGTACACGGTCACGGGAATCTGCGAAGTGCTGCTGGCCGAACCGCCCAGGGCCTCGGTGGAGGTCGAGGTCATGGTCAGGTCGAACTGGCCGTTGTAGTACGGTGGCGGGGTGACGGTCAGAGAGCCGAGGCTCCAGTCCGTCACGTTGGCCTCGCTATTGGTCGCGGTGACTGTGAAGGTATGTCCCGCGCCGTCGGTGAGCACCGAGCCGACCGGCATGCCGCTGATTTTCAGGCTCAGGGTTTCCGAGCCGTCGGTGTCAGTCAGCGCGTTGGTGATGGCGGACAATTTCACACTGGTGCCTTCAGCGCCGGTATTGAGCTTGTAACCGTCGTAGTAGCCTTCGCCATTGGTGCCGTGCAAGTCGGACACAGTCACACCGGCATTCACCAGATCCGACACGCCGGTGTAAATCGGTACGCCGGCACTGCTCAGGTCGATCGGCGTGCTGCCATTGACCGACAGGTTGACGTCATAGCTGCCCGGGCCGCTCTGGTTGTGGTGGTAGATGTCCAGGGTGTAGTAGCCGCTGGTGGTCGGGGTGTACGAACCATTGAGGTTGCCGCCCGCGCCCCAGGTGATCGCGGCGACGTTCTTGCCGCCGATGGTCACCAGCAGGCTGTCGTCGCCAACACCGCTGAAGGTGTAAGTCTTGCCGGCTTCGAGGTAGATCAGGCCGGAGGTTTTCGACGCCGTACCGGCGGTCACGCCACCGTCGGACTGCACGTTGGTCACGGTGCCTGTGGAGTTCGGTGTGCCCGCGGTGTCGATCACGTTTTTCAGCGTAGTCGAGTCCGCGCCGTTGCCGCTGGTGCCCAGACCTGAAAGGCCGGTCCAGACTTCCTTGATCAGCCCGGTGGACTTCACACTGTTGTCGGCAACGCTCAGGGTCGGGGCATCCGCCACCGGGGTGATGTCGATCTTGATCGTGCCGGTGTTGCCCAGTGTCTGGCCGTCGGTTGGCTGGAACTTGATCTGTGCGTAGTCGGCCTGATTGTTGCCCAGGCCGGTACCGCCATATCCGTCTACACCCGACTCGTTGGCATCCGGCATGAAGCGCAGTTTGCCAGCGTCGATATCAGCCTTGCTGAGTGTCTGGTCGGCGGCGACATTTTTCCAGGTCAAACCGTCCAGGTACTGCAGTTTGCCCTCACCCGGCAGTTGGGTGATTTTCACGCCCAGGTTGGCGGCCGGACTGTCGACGTCGCTGACGCCGAAGGTCGACCAGCCGAGAACCAGAGGTGTGTCTTCGGTGCCGGTGACGCTGACCGGTGCTGCGACCGGTGCGTCATTGACCGCCACCACATTGACCGTGGTGGTCGCGGTGTTGGAGTAGTTGCTGCCATCGGTCACCGTCACAGTGATGATGCGCGGCACGGTGCCCGGATCTTCACTGTTGTTGGTGAAAGTGATGTTCTTGATCTGCTGCATGTAGTCGGCCAGCGTCGCGTTGCCCGACAGGGTCAGGGTGACGGTGCCATTGGTGCTGTTGGCATTGATGGTGATGCCGTTGACGCTGTTGCCCAGGTTCAGCGCATCGCCGTCCTGACGGTTGGTCAGTACGATGGTCGCGCCGGTCAGCAGAGTGCTGTCCGGGTCGGTGATGTTCAGGTCGGTATCGCCGATCGACACGCCGGGACCGGCCGTGTTTTCGCTGAACGTCACCTTGTAATCGGCCCCGGTGGCGTCGCTGGAGTTGTTGGCGTCGAGGTCCAGTACGGGCGGTGCATCGTTGTCGATGATCGAAGTGCTGACGCTGCCGTGGGACGAACTGATCGCCAGGTTCTCGAAGTTGCCGCCGGTGGCCGAGTCGATCTTGACCACGAAGTTTTCGGTGCCTTCAGTGATTTTGTCGTCGATGGTCGCGACGTTGAAGTTGGCACTGCTGGCGCCCGCCGGGATCTTCACGGTGTACACACCGGTGAAGTCCGAACCGTCGGCGGCGGTACCGCTGTAGACGATTTTCAGCGTCACTTCGGTCTGGGCCGGGTGAGTCAGGCTGACGGTATAACTGGCGGTCTGACCTTCGGTCACCGAGGTGCTGCCACTGATGCTGACAGTGGTGGTGTCCTGGAAGTCACTGACGCTGGTCGACACTGGCGTCTTGTCCGTGCCGAGGGCTTCCAGGTTGCCGCCGCTGGCGGTCTTGATTGATTCGGTAACGGTTGGTGCGCCAGCGTAGACGTCGTTGCCCACGGTGATCGGCAGAGTGCCGGAACTCTGACCGACGGCGATGGTGATCACCTTGCCGCTGTCCAGCGTCACGGTCACCGGCGTGTCGTTTGCAGTGACCAGGGCGCCATTTTTGTCGGTGATGGTCGCGGTGTACGTGATCGTGCCGTTCTCGCTTACCGATGGAGTTGCAGTCAGCTTCACGGTGGTGGCGTCGTTGACATCGGTAACCGTGCTGCTGACCGGGGTCTTGATCGGGTTGATCGCTTCGAGGTTGCCACCCACCGCGTCCTTGATGGATTCGGTGACCGTGGTCGGTCCTTGGTAAACGTCGTTGCCCACGCTCACCGGCAGGGTGCCGGCACTCTGGCCGACGGCGATGGTGATGACCTTGCCGCTGTCCAGCGTGACGGTGACCGGACCGTTCTGCGCGGTGACCGGAGCGCCGTTCTTGTCGGTCAGCGTGGCGGTGTAGGTGATGGTGCCGTTTTCATCCACGTTCGGCGTGGCGCTCAGGGTCACGGTGGTGGTGTCGTTGACGTCGTTGACCGTGGTGCTGACCGGGGTCTTGATCGGGTTGATCGCTTCGAGGTTGCCACCGGCCGCGTCCTTGATGGATTCGGTGACCGTGGTCGGTCCTTGGTAAACGTCGTTGCCCACGCTCACCGGCAGGGTGCCGGCACTCTGGCCGACGGCGATGGTGATGACCTTGCCGCTGTCCAGCGTGACGGTGACCGGACCGTTCTGCGCGGTGACCGGAGCGCCGTTCTTGTCGGTCAGCGTGGCGGTGTAGGTGATGGTGCCGTTTTCATCCACGTTCGGCGTGGCGCTCAGGGTCACGGTGGTGGTGTCGTTGACGTCGTTGACCGTGGTGCTGACCGGGGTCTTGATCGGGTTGATCGCTTCGAGGTTGCCACCGGCCGCTTCCTTGATGGATTCGGTGACCGTGGTCGGTCCTTGGTAGACGTCATTGCCCACGCTCACCGGCAAGCTACCGGAACTCTGGCCTTCGGCAATGGTGATGACCTTGCCGCTGTCCAGCGTGACGGTCACCGGACCGTTCTGTGCGGTCACCGGTGTGCCCTGGGCATCGGTCAGGGTGGCGGTGTAGGTGATGGTGCCGTTCTCGTCCACGCTCGGCGTCGCGCTCAGGGTCACCGTGGTGCTGTCGTCGACGTCGTTGACCGTGGTGCTGACCGGCGTTTTCACTGGATCGATGGCTTCGAGGTTGCCGCCGTCAGCCGATTTAATCGACTCGGTCACGGTGGTCGGCCCCTGGTACACGTCGTTGCCGACCGTGACCGGCAAGCTGCCGGAACTCTGCCCTTCGGCAATGGTAATGACCTTGCCGCTGTCCAGCGTCACGGTCACCGGACCGTTCTGTGCGGTGACCGGTTGGCCTTGGGCATCGGTCAGGGTGGCGGTGTAAGTGATGGTGCCGTTTTCGTCCATGCTCGGGGTGGCGGTCAAGGTCACGGTGGTGGTGTCGTTGACGTCATTGACCGTAGTGCTGACCGGGGTCTTGATCGGGTTGATGGCCTCGAGGTTGCCGCCGTCGGCCGATTTAATCGACTCGGTCACGGTGGTCGGCCCTTGGTACACGTCGTTGCCGACCGTGACCGGCAAGCTGCCGGAACTCTGCCCTTCGGCAATGGTAATGACCTTGCCGCTGTCGAGGGTCACGGTCACCGGACCGTTCTGTGCGGTAACCGGGGCACCGTTCTTGTCGGTCAAGGTCGCGGTGTAAGTGATGGTGCTGTTTTCGTCCACGCTCGGGGTGGCGCTCAAGGTCACGGTGGTGGTGTCGTTGACGTCATTGACCGTGGTGCTGACCGGCGTTTTCACTGGATCGATGGCTTCGAGGTTACCGCCGACTGCCTCCTTGATGGATTCAGTGATGGTGGTCGGCCCCTGGTAGACGTCGTTGCCGACGGTGACCGGCAGGCTGCCGGCGCTCTGGCCTTCGGCAATGGTAATGACCTTGCCGCTGTCCAGCGTCACGGTCACTGGACCGTTCTGTGCAGTCACCGGTTGGCCCTGGGCATCGGTCAGGGTGGCGGTGTAGGTGATGGTGCCGTTCTCGTCCACGCTCGGGGTGGCGCTCAGGGTCACGGTGGTGGTGTCGTCGACGTCATTGACCGTGGTGCTGACCGGGGTCTTGATCGGGTTGATGGCCTCGAGGTTGCCGCCGTCGGCCGATTTAATCGACTCGGTCACGGTGGTCGGCCCCTGGTACAC
>NZ_QAOV01000027.1 GCF_003050925.1 Pseudomonas sp. GV085
TTTTTTCAAACCGCGCTAGAACTTCTGTCCACATCGTTTTCGTCACCCTGACTGGTTTTTAGGGGATTCTAAACGAAGACCTTGAAAGGGCTGGCCGTAAGGGCGAAACCATAAGCCGCCGTAACCGCAGAAACGGATATGTACACCATCAAAAAAACCGCACAAACAAAAACGGCCTCCTGCTCTTTATATAAGAAGCAGAGGCCGTTCCCGGTACAACTCAACACGCTACAGCAAGACAACTCTTACTTGCGGTCTTCCAGCTTGGTGATGTCACGCGACTCGTAGCCGGTGTACAGCTGGCGCGGACGGCCGATCTTGTACGGGCTGGAGAGCATTTCTTTCCAGTGGGAGATCCAGCCGACGGTCCGCGCCAGGGCGAAGATCACGGTGAACATGCTGGTTGGAATGCCGATAGCCTTTAGGATGATCCCCGAGTAGAAGTCGACGTTCGGGTACAGCGAGCGTTCGATGAAGTATGGGTCGGTCAGGGCGATCTCTTCCAGGCGCATGGCCAGTTCGAGTTGCGGATCGTTCTGGATGCCCAGTTCCTTCAACACTTCGTCGCAGGTCTGCTTCATGACGGTGGCGCGTGGGTCGCGGTTTTTGTAAACGCGGTGACCGAAGCCCATCAGTTTGAACGGATCGTTCTTGTCCTTGGCCTTGGCGATGAACTTGTCGATGTTGGAAACATCGCCGATTTCATCGAGCATGGTCAGTACGGCTTCGTTTGCACCGCCGTGGGCAGGGCCCCACAGCGCAGCGATGCCGGCGGCGATACAGGCGAACGGGTTGGCACCCGAAGAGCCCGCCAGGCGTACGGTGGAAGTCGACGCGTTCTGCTCGTGGTCGGCGTGGAGGATGAAGATCCGGTCCATGGCCTTGGCGAGTACCGGGCTGATCGGTTTGATCTCGCACGGGGTGTTGAACATCATGTGCAGGAAGTTTTCCGCATACGACAGGTCGTTACGCGGGTACATCATGGGTTGGCCCATGGAGTACTTGTAAACCATCGCTGCCAGGGTCGGCATCTTGGCAACCAGGCGGATCGCGGAGATTTCGCGATGCTGCGGGTTATTGATGTCCAGGGAGTCGTGGTAGAAGGCCGAGAGGGCGCCGACTACGCCGCACATGACGGCCATCGGGTGGGCGTCGCGACGGAAGCCGTTGAAGAAGGTCTTCAACTGCTCGTGGACCATGGTGTGGTTCTTTACGGTGCTGACGAACTGGGCCTTCTGTTCTGCGGTCGGCAGTTCGCCGTTGAGCAGCAGATAGCAGGTTTCCAGATAGTCCGACTTTTCAGCCAGCTGTTCGATCGGGTAGCCGCGGTGCAGCAGAATGCCATTGTCGCCGTCGATATAGGTGATCTTCGACTCGCACGAGGCGGTCGACATGAAGCCTGGGTCAAAGGTGAAACGGCCCGTGGCCGTCAGGCCCCGAACATCGATAACATCGGGACCAACGGTGCCGGTTAAAATGGGCAGCTCGACGGGGGCTGCGCCCTCGATGATCAACTGCGCTTTTTTGTCAGCCATGTGGCCTCCTATTTATGCTTGAAATCATCAGACAGACCCCCCACGCAGGGCCCGCACCACTATAGTGAGATAAATTCGAATGTCAATTTGCCTAAAGTCTTGCTCCAGAAGGCTTTAACCGGACTTTTTCCTCGAAATTGACTGCCATTTACGCCTTTTATGGCAGTTGCGCAATCAGCTGTTTGGGTTAGGTGTTTGCGTTGTCATTAGTAGCCTAACTGTCTATACTCGGCCACCGACCGCCAAGGGCTTTTGGGCCTGCTTTATTGGGGGTCGCATCCCTGGGTGGTGGTTACCTGACCAGTGCACTCCCCAACAACTTTGCCCTGATTGTTAGGGGCTCTTCAGTGTGAAAAAAAAGCCGTGAAAAGCCAACGACCTGTAAACCTAGACCTAAGGACCATCAAACTCCCCATCACCGGCGTTACGTCGTTTCTTCACCGTGTTTCCGGCATCATCCTCTTCCTGGGCCTTGGCTTCATGCTTTATGCATTGGGCAAATCCCTGGGTTCCGAGGAAGGTTTTGCCGACGTGAAGGCAACCTTGACCAGCCCGCTGGCCAAGTTCGTAGCATGGGGCCTCCTGTCCGCTCTTCTTTATCACCTGGTAGCCGGTGTGCGCCACTTGATTATGGATATGGGCATCGGTGAGACGCTGGAAGGCGGCCGCCTGGGCTCGAAAATTATCATCGCCGTTTCCGTGGTGCTGATCGTTCTGGCAGGAGTTTGGATATGGTAACCAGCGTTACGAACCTTTCGCGTTCCGGTCTTTATGACTGGATGGCGCAACGTGTGTCTGCGGTCGTTCTCGCGGCTTATTTCATCTTCCTGATCGGATACCTCGCGGTGAATCCGGGCATTGGCTATGGGCAATGGCACGGCCTGTTCGCTCACAACGGGATGCGTATCTTCAGTCTGCTGGCCCTGGTGGCCCTGGGCGCTCACGCCTGGGTCGGCATGTGGACCATCGCGACTGACTACCTGACGCCGATGGCGCTGGGCAAGTCCGCGACTGCAGTGCGTTTCCTTTTCCAGGCAGTATGCGGCGTCGCGATGTTCGCTTACTTCGTCTGGGGTGTGCAGATTCTCTGGGGTATCTGATTCATGGCTAACATTCCAACGATTTCTTTCGACGCCATCATTATTGGTGGTGGCGGTGCCGGCATGCGCGCGGCGCTGCAACTGGCACAGGGCGGTCACAAGACTGCTGTGATCACCAAGGTTTTTCCGACCCGTTCGCACACTGTATCCGCTCAAGGCGGCATCACCTGCGCGATCGCGTCTGCTGACCCGAACGATGACTGGCGCTGGCACATGTACGATACCGTCAAGGGTTCCGACTACATCGGTGACCAGGACGCTATCGAATATATGTGTCAGGAAGGCCCGGCTGCCGTTTACGAGCTGGACCACATGGGCATGCCATTCTCGCGTACCGAGCAAGGCCGTATCTATCAGCGTCCGTTCGGTGGCCAGTCCAAGGACTACGGTAAAGGCGGCCAGGCTGCGCGTACTTGCGCTGCTTCCGACCGTACCGGTCACGCACTGCTGCACACCCTTTATCAGGGCAACCTGAAAGCCGGTACCGTGTTCCTGAACGAGTACTACGCTGTCGATCTGGTGAAAAACCAGGATGGCGCTTTCGTCGGCGTGATCGCGATCTGCATCGAAACCGGCGAAACCACCTACATCCGTGCCAAGGCCACCGTACTGGCCACCGGCGGTGCAGGTCGTATCTACGCTTCGACCACCAATGCCCTGATCAACACCGGTGACGGCGTTGGCATGGCGCTGCGTGCCGGCGTACCGGTGCAAGACATCGAAATGTGGCAGTTCCACCCGACCGGCATCGCCGGCGCTGGTGTACTGGTTACCGAAGGTTGCCGTGGTGAAGGTGGATACCTGATCAACAAGCACGGCGAGCGTTTCATGGAGCGTTATGCTCCGAACGCCAAAGACCTTGCCGGTCGTGACGTTGTTGCCCGTTCGATGGTTAAGGAAATCATCGCCGGTAACGGTTGCGGTCCGAATGGCGACCACGTGATGCTCAAACTCGACCACTTGGGCGAGGAAGTGCTGCACAGCCGTCTGCCAGGCATCTGCGAGCTGTCGAAGACTTTCGCGCACGTTGACCCGGTTGTTGCTCCGGTTCCGGTTGTTCCGACCTGCCACTATATGATGGGCGGCGTTGCCACCAACATTCATGGCCAGGCGATGACCCAGAACGCCGAAGGCGTGGACGAGATCATTCCTGGTCTGTTCGCGGTAGGTGAAGTGGCTTGCGTATCGGTTCACGGTGCCAACCGTCTGGGCGGCAACTCGCTGCTCGACCTGGTGGTGTTCGGCCGTGCTGCCGGCCTGCACCTGGAAAAGGCGCTGACCGACGGTATCGAATACGACGACGCCACCGACGCCGACATCAATGCGGCCCTGGCACGTCTGTCCGCTCTGAACGAGCGTACCGAAGGCGAAGACGTGGCTACCTTGCGTCGCGAGCTGCAAAACTGCATGCAGAACTACTTCGGTGTATTCCGTACCGGCGAATACATGCAGAAGGGTATTGCCCAGCTGGCTGATCTGCGCAAGCGCATCGCCAACGTGAAGATCAACGATAAGTCGCAGGCGTTCAACACTGCGCGTATCGAAGCGCTGGAACTGCAGAACCTGCTGGAAGTGGCCGAAGCCACCGCCATCGCTGCAGAAGTACGTAAAGAGTCCCGTGGTGCTCACGCCCGTGAAGACTTCGAAGACCGTGACGACGAAAACTGGCTGTGCCACACACTGTACTTCCCGGGTGACAAGCGCGTGACCAAGCGTGCCGTGAACTTCTCGCCGAAGACTGTTCCGACTTTTGAACCTAAGATTCGGACTTATTAAGGGTGGCCGCCATGTTGAAAGTCAGCGTTTATCGTTACAACCCTGATCAGGACGCCGCGCCGTTCATGCAGGAATTCCAGGTCGATACCGGTGGTAAAGACCTGATGGTGCTGGATGTGCTGGCCCTGATCAAAGAGCAGGACGAAGGTTTCTCCTATCGTCGCTCTTGCCGTGAAGGTGTTTGCGGTTCCGACGGCATGAACATCAACGGCAAAAACGGCCTGGCGTGCATCACGCCGCTGTCTGCAGTCGTAAAAGGTAACAAGCTGATCGTTCGTCCGCTGCCAGGTTTGCCGGTTATCCGTGACCTGGTCGTCGATATGAGCATCTTCTACAAGCAATACGAAAAGGTTAAGCCATACCTGCAGAACGACACGCCGGCTCCGGCCATCGAGCGTCTGCAGTCCCCTGAAGAGCGTGAAAAGCTCGACGGTCTGTACGAGTGCATCCTGTGCGCCTGCTGCTCGACCTCTTGCCCGTCCTTCTGGTGGAACCCGGACAAGTTCCTGGGTCCAGCTGCTCTGCTGCAAGCGTACCGCTTCCTGGCAGACAGCCGTGACACCAAGACGTCCGAGCGTCTGGCTTCGCTGGATGACCCGTTCAGCGTATTCCGCTGCCGCGGGATCATGAACTGCGTCAACGTATGTCCGAAAGGCCTGAACCCGACTAAGGCCATCGGTCACATCCGTAACATGTTGCTCTCGAGCGGCGTGTGATTCAGCTGCTGTACCCGTAGGACCGCAGTACCCGTAGATGCTACGGCGCAGGCTTCAACCGGCGCCGTAGTTTTAACCTGAGCAGCAGCTTAAAAGGCTGCGGCTCTTATTTTGAAGAAATGAGACAAGCAGGGGCATCCGGGCTGGTACCCGGACTATCAGTGTGATCCTAGTGGCTTGTTTTGGTCGCTGCATTCGGACTTCTGCAAGTTTGCTCTGTGTCGACACCGATGGTGTTCCCCTAACCGAGGGTGACCAAGCATGCAAGAAAGCGTGATGCAGCGCATGTGGAACAGTGCCTACCTATCCGGTAGTAACGCTGCCTATGTGGAAGAGCTTTACGAGCTCTACCTGCACGACCCTAACGCTGTGCCAGAAGAGTGGCGCACCTACTTCCAGAAGTTGCCTGCTGACGGCAACTCTGCCACCGATGTTTCGCACTCGACAATTCGCGATCATTTCGTCTTGCTGGCAAAGAACCAGCGCCGCGCCCAACCGGTTTCCGCCGGCAGCGTGAGCAGTGAGCACGAAAAGAAGCAAGTTGAAGTGCTGCGATTGATCCAGGCCTACCGTATGCGTGGCCACCAGGCAGCCCAGCTTGACCCGCTGGGACTGTGGCAGCGTCCTGCACCTGCAGACCTGTCGATCAATCATTACGGCTTGACCAATGCCGATCTTGATACGACCTTCCGTGCCGGCGACCTGTTCATCGGCAAAGAGGAAACGAGCCTACGCGAAATTCACGAAGCGTTGCAGCAGACATATTGCCGCACCATCGGCGCTGAGTTCACGCACATCACCGATTCCGAGCAGCGCCAGTGGTTCCAGCAGCGTCTGGAAAGCGTGCGCGGTCGTCCGACGTACTCCGCCGACATCAAGAGCCACCTGCTCGAGCGCGTGACCGCCGGTGAAGGCCTGGAAAAATACCTGGGCACCAAATACCCGGGTACCAAGCGTTTCGGTCTGGAAGGCGGCGAAAGCCTGATTCCGATGCTCGACGAGCTGATCCAGCGTTCCGGTTCCTACGGCACCAAGGAAATCGTCATCGGCATGGCCCACCGTGGCCGTCTGAACGTGCTGGTCAACACCTTCGGCAAGAACCCGCGCGAGCTGTTCGACGAGTTCGAAGGCAAGAAGAAGGTCGAGCTGGGTTCCGGTGACGTCAAATACCACCAGGGCTTCTCGTCCAACGTGATGACCACCGGCGGTGAAGTTCACCTGGCCATGGCGTTCAACCCGTCCCACCTGGAAATCGTTTCCCCGGTGGTCGAGGGTTCGGTTCGCGCCCGTCAGGACCGTCGTAACGATCCGACCGGTGAGAAGGTTCTGCCGATCTCCATCCACGGTGACGCTGCATTCGCAGGTCAGGGCGTGGTCATGGAAACCTTCCAGATGTCGCAGACCCGCGGTTTCAAGACCGGCGGTACCGTGCACATCGTGATCAACAACCAGGTCGGTTTCACCATCAGCAACCCGCTGGACTCGCGTTCCACCGAGTACGCGACCGACGTTGCGAAAATGATCCAGGCACCGATCCTCCATGTGAATGGCGATGATCCGGAAGCCGTATTGTTCGTGACCCAGCTGGCCATCGACTACCGCATGCAGTTCAAGCGTGACGTGGTGATCGATCTGGTCTGCTACCGTCGTCGCGGCCACAACGAGGCCGACGAGCCAAGCGGCACCCAGCCGATCATGTATCAGCAGATCAGCAAGCAGCGCACCACCCGTGAGCTGTATGCCGATCGTCTGACCCAGGGCGGTGTGCTGGACGCAGAGCGTGTTCAGGCGAAAGTCGATGAATACCGCAACGCACTGGACAACGGGCTGCACGTGGTGAAGAGCCTGGTCAAAGAGCCGAACAAAGAGTTGTTCGTGGATTGGCGTCCGTATCTGGGCCACGCCTGGACCGCACGTCACGACACTCGCTTCGACCTCAAGACCTTGCAGGAACTGTCCGCCAAGCTGCTGGAAATCCCGGAAGGCTTCGTGGTTCAGCGCCAGGTCGCGAAGATCTACGAAGATCGTCAGAAGATGCAAGCCGGCGGCCTGCCGATCAACTGGGGTTACGCCGAAACCATGGCGTACGCGACCCTGGCGTTCGAAGGTCACCCGATCCGCATGACCGGCCAGGACATCGGCCGCGGTACGTTCTCGCACCGTCATGCCGTGTTGCACAACCAGAAAGACGCGGGCACCTACATCCCGCTGCAGAACCTGTACAACGGCCAGCCACGTTTCGACCTGTACGATTCGTTCCTGTCCGAAGAAGCGGTACTGGCGTTCGAATACGGTTACTCGACCACCACGCCTGATGCGCTGGTGATCTGGGAAGCCCAGTTCGGCGACTTCGCCAACGGTGCCCAGGTGGTTATCGACCAGTTCATCACCAGTGGCGAGCACAAGTGGGGCCGTCTGTGCGGTCTGACCATGTTGCTGCCGCACGGTTATGAAGGTCAGGGGCCGGAGCACTCCTCGGCTCGTCTGGAGCGTTACCTGCAGCTGTGCGCCGAGCACAACATTCAGGTAGCCGTGCCGACTACGCCGGCACAGATCTATCACTTGCTGCGTCGTCAGGTTATTCGCCCTCTACGCAAGCCATTGATCGTTCTGACTCCGAAGTCTCTGCTGCGCCACAAGCTGGCCATCTCGACGCTGGAAGATCTGGCCGAAGGTTCGTTCCAGACCGTTATCCCGGAAATCGATGCCCTGGACCCGAAAAAGGTCGAGCGCGTTGTTCTGTGTAGCGGCAAGGTCTACTACGACCTGCTGGAAAAACGTCGTGCCGAAGGTCGTGACGACATCGCCGTCGTGCGTATCGAGCAGCTGTACCCATTCCCTGAGGACGACTTGAAAGAAGTCCTGGCGCCTTATACCAACGTCAAGCATGCCGTCTGGTGTCAGGAAGAGCCGATGAACCAGGGTGCCTGGTACTGCAGCCAACACCACATGCGTCGCAGCATCAGCAACCTCAACAAGTCTCTCGTACTCGAGTACGCGGGCCGCGAGGCTTCTGCTGCACCTGCATGCGGTTACGCATCGATGCACGCCGAACAGCAGGAACAACTGCTGCAAGACGCCTTTACTGTTTAACGCCTTCGCGCACCTGAAACCGAATTTAAGGAACCACAGACAATGGCTATCGAGATCAAAGCCCCCACTTTCCCGGAATCGGTTGCCGATGGCACCGTTGCCACCTGGCACAAAAAACCGGGCGACGCCGTCAAGCGTGACGAACTGATCGTCGACATCGAAACCGACAAGGTCGTGCTGGAAGTCCTTGCCACCGCTGACGGCGTGCTGGGCGCGATCATCAAGAACGAAGGCGACACTGTTCTGTCCGACGAAGTACTGGGCTCCATCGGCGAAGGCAGCGGCGCCGCCGCTCCAGCCGCGGCTGCTCCAGTGGCTGCCGCTGCTCCAGCTGCCGCCGAAGGCGAAGACGATCCTGTTGCTGCTCCAGCTGCCCGCAAGCTGGCTGAAGAGAGCGGCATCAACATCGCTTCCGTTGCCGGCACCGGCAAAGGCGGTCGCGTGACCAAGGAAGACGTGGTTGCAGCCGTTGCTGCCAAGAAAGCCGCTCCGGCTGCCGCGCCTGCCAAGGCTGCTGCACCTGCCGCTGCTGCTCCGGTGTTCGCTGCTGGCGAGCGCATCGAGAAGCGCGTACCGATGACCCGTGTGCGGGCCACCGTTGCCAAGCGTCTGGTTGAAGCTCAGTCGAACATGGCGATGCTGACCACGTTCAACGAAGTCGACATGACCGAAGTCATGGCCCTGCGTTCGAAGTACAAGGATCTGTTCGAGAAGTCCCACAACGGCGTACGCCTGGGCTTCATGTCGTTCTTCGTGAAAGCGGCCACCGAAGCACTGAAGCGCTTCCCGGCTGTCAACGCCTCGATCGACGGCGGCGACATCGTTTACCACGGCTACGCTGACGTCGGCGTTGCAGTTTCCAGCGATCGCGGCCTGGTTGTACCGGTTCTGCGTAACGCCGAACTGATGAGCCTGGCTGAAATCGAAGGCGGCATCGCCACCTTCGGCAAGAAAGCCCGCGACGGCAAACTGTCGATGGACGAAATGACCGGTGGTACTTTCACCATCACCAACGGTGGTACTTTCGGTTCGATGATGTCGACTCCGATCGTCAACCCGCCACAAGCCGCCATCCTGGGCATGCACAACATCATCCAGCGTCCTATGGCCATCAACGGTCAGGTCGTTATCCGTCCGATGATGTACCTCGCTCTGTCCTACGATCACCGTTTGATCGACGGCAAAGAAGCTGTGACCTTCCTGGTTACCATCAAGAACCTGCTGGAAGACCCGGCTCGTTTGCTGCTGGATATCTGATTTCGTTGCACGGGCCGCTCAGTGATGGACGGCCCTTCTGTAATGACCAGCTTCGTCCCACGACGGTCTCCAAAAGGGGCCGTCCGGTTTGATTCGAGAAGGAATGACACATGACTCAGAAATTCGACGTGGTAGTGATTGGCGCGGGCCCTGGCGGCTACGTGGCTGCCATTAAAGCAGCGCAACTGGGCCTCTCCACTGCCTGCATCGAGAAATACACCGACAAGGAAGGCAAACTGGCTCTGGGCGGTACTTGCCTGAACGTCGGCTGCATTCCATCCAAGGCCCTGCTGGACAGCTCGTGGAAATTCCACGAAGCCCAGGACGGTTTCGCGATCCACGGTATCAATCACGCTGGCGTGACCATGGACGTGCCAGCGATGGTCGGCCGTAAAGCCAACATCGTCAAAGGCCTGACCTCCGGCGTTGCGACCCTGTTCAAAGCCAACGGTGTGAGCTCCATCGAGGGTCACGGCAAGCTGCTGGCCGGCAAGAAAGTCGAAGTCACCAAGCCAGACGGCTCGGTAGAAATCATCGAAGCCGAAAACGTCATCCTGGCTCCAGGTTCGCGTCCGATCGACATTCCGCCAGCTCCGGTTGACCAGAATGTGATCGTCGACTCCACCGGCGCCCTGGAATTCCAATCCGTGCCTAAGCGTCTGGGCGTGATCGGCGCTGGCGTGATCGGTCTGGAACTGGGTTCGGTCTGGTCGCGTCTGGGTGCAGAAGTGACCGTCCTGGAAGCCCTGGACACCTTCCTGATGGCAGCGGATACCGCTGTTTCCAAGGAAGCGCTGAAAACCCTGACCAAGCAAGGTCTGGACATCAAGCTGGGCGCTCGCGTAACCGGTTCCAAAGTGAACGGCGACGAAGTCGTGGTGAACTACACCGATGCCAAGGGCGAGCAGAAAATCACTTTCGACAAGCTGATCGTAGCCGTTGGTCGCCGTCCGGTGACCACTGATCTGTTGGCTGCCGACTGCGGCGTGACCCTGGACGAGCGCGGTTTCGTGCACGTTGACGATCACTGCGCCACCACCGTACCGGGCGTTTACGCCATCGGTGACGTGGTTCGCGGCATGATGCTGGCGCACAAGGCGTCGGAAGAAGGCATCATGGTTGTCGAGCGCATCAAGGGTCACAAGGCCCAGATGAACTATGATTTGATCCCTTCGGTTATTTATACTCACCCGGAAATCGCGTGGGTCGGTAAAACCGAGCAGGCCTTGAAAGCTGAAGGCGTTGAAGTTAACGTCGGCACCTTCCCGTTCGCAGCTTCCGGCCGTGCCATGGCTGCCAACGACACCGGTGGTTTCGTCAAGGTCATCGCAGATGCCAAGACAGACCGCGTACTGGGCGTTCACGTGATTGGCCCAAGCGCTGCCGAACTGGTTCAGCAGGGCGCGATCGGTATGGAATTCGGCACCAGCGCTGAAGACCTGGGCATGATGGTTTTCTCCCATCCGACCCTGTCTGAAGCCTTGCACGAAGCAGCTTTGGCTGTGAATGGCGGCGCCATCCACATCGCCAACCGCAAGAAGCGTTAAGACAATAAGAAACCACGGCGGAATGGCCCGTCGTGAGCCTTGCATGCAAGACTCACCGCGGAATATCCGCTGGACGCAGTCTTGCATAGCTGCACCGGGTATCCGGAAAGGCTATGCAAGCAGCAGTCACAGGTGGTGCGGCACTTGAATGAGTGCAGCACCGAATGCGCAGTACCTAACGAAGACGGTAATAAGCATGAATCTTCACGAGTATCAGGGTAAGCAGCTGTTCGCTGAGTACGGCCTGCCAGTTTCCACCGGTTACGCGGTAGACACCCCGGAAGCAGCAGCAGAAGCTTGCGACAAAATCGGCGGCAGCGAGTGGGTTGTCAAAGCCCAGGTCCACGCCGGTGGTCGCGGTAAAGCGGGCGGCGTAAAGCTGGTTCGCAGCAAAGAAGATGCCAAGGCATTCGCACAGCAGTGGCTGGGCAAGCGTCTGGTGACTTACCAGACTGACGCCAATGGTCAGCCAGTCACCAAGATCCTGGTTGAATCGTGCACTGATATCGCTAAAGAGCTGTACCTGGGCGCTGTCGTTGACCGTTCGAGCCGTCGTATCGTGTTCATGGCTTCCACCGAAGGTGGCGTGGACATCGAGAAAATCGCTCACGACACTCCAGAAAAAATTCTGAAAGCCACTATCGATCCACTGGTTGGCGCTCAGCCATTCCAGGGTCGCGAGCTGGCATTCCAGTTGGGTCTGGAAGGCAAGCAGGTTGCTCAGTTCGCCAAGATCTTCGTAGGTCTGGCCAAGCTGTTCAAGGATCACGACCTGGCTCTGCTGGAAGTGAACCCGCTGGTGATCAAGGCTGACGGCGATCTGCACTGCCTGGACGCCAAGATCAACATCGACGCCAACGCCATGTACCGTCAGCCTAAGCTGAAGACTTTCCACGATCCGTCGCAAGACGATCCGCGCGAAGCGCACGCTGCCAAGTTCGAACTGAACTACGTAGCGCTGGAAGGCAACATCGGTTGCATGGTCAACGGTGCTGGCCTGGCCATGGGTACCATGGACATCGTCAACCTGCATGGCGGCAAACCAGCCAACTTCCTCGACGTGGGCGGCGGTGCTACCAAGGAACGCGTTACCGAAGCGTTCAAGATCATCCTGTCCGACACCAACGTCGCTGCAGTACTGGTCAACATCTTCGGCGGCATCGTTCGTTGCGACATGATTGCCGAAGGCATCATCGGTGCAGTGAAAGAAGTCGGCGTGAAAATCCCGGTTGTTGTTCGCCTTGAAGGCAACAACGCTGAGCTGGGCGCTAAAGTACTGGCAGAAAGCGGTTTGAACATCATCGCTGCTACCAGCCTGACCGACGCTGCTCAACAAGTCGTTAAAGCTGCGGAGGGCAAATAATGAGCGTCCTGATCAATAAAGACACCAAAGTTATCTGCCAGGGTATTACCGGTTCGCAAGGTAGTTTCCACACCCAGCAAGCCATCGAATACGGCACCAAGATGGTCGGTGGCGTAACTCCAGGCAAAGGCGGCACCGAGCACCTGGGCCTGCCAGTGTTCAACACCGTTAAAGACGCTGTAGCAGCTACTGGCGCTACCGCCAGCGTGATCTACGTTCCGGCTCCTTTCTGCAAGGACTCGATCCTGGAAGCGGCTTTCGGCGGCATCAAGCTGATCGTCTGCATCACCGAAGGCATTCCTACCCTGGACATGCTGGACGCTAAAGTTAAGTGCGACGAGCTGGGTGTTACCCTGATCGGCCCTAACTGCCCAGGCGTGATCACTCCAGGCGAATGCAAGATCGGCATCATGCCAGGTCACATTCACTTGCCAGGCAAGGTCGGTATCGTTTCCCGTTCCGGCACCCTGACCTACGAAGCTGTGAAGCAGACTACTGACGCCGGTTTCGGTCAGTCGACTTGCGTCGGCATCGGTGGTGACCCGATCCCGGGTTCGAACTTCATCGACATCCTGAAGCTGTTCCAGGAAGACCCGAAGACCGAAGCGATCGTGATGATCGGTGAGATCGGCGGTTCGGCTGAAGAAGAAGCGGCTGCCTACATCAAGGCACACGTGACCAAGCCGGTTGTTTCCTACATCGCTGGTGTGACTGCTCCTCCGGGCAAGCGCATGGGCCATGCTGGCGCAATCATCTCTGGCGGCAAAGGCACTGCAGACGAGAAATTCGCTGCTCTGCAAGACGCAGGCGTTAAAACCGTGCGTTCGCTGGCAGACATCGGCAAGGCCCTGGCCGAGCTGACTGGCTGGGCTGTCAAGTAAGCCTCGTGCTTGACTGACGCTTCACCAGGCAAAGGCCACCTTCGGGTGGCCTTTGTCATTCTTGAAGATCAAAAGATCGCAGCCTGCGGCAGCTCTTATCAAACAAAAAATAACCCATTGTTTTTGCTCTAAAAATTATCCAGCCATCACCAACTGCATGCCCAGCTTGCGCGCCTTGTGTTCCAAG
>NZ_QAOV01000028.1 GCF_003050925.1 Pseudomonas sp. GV085
TACTGGCTAAACGCGGCGTTCTTGAGTCCATCGCGAGCAGGCTCGCTCCTACAGGGTCCGGGGTGATTCATTACTGTTGGTTCTGCCCCTTCACCGCCAGCGATACCTCTGCACGACGCAAGTCCAGAGCCGGCAACTTCGTTGGCTGGCTCAAGCCCTGCAGCACCCTGGCGTCGTAATCATAAATGTCGGGTTTGAACGTCACCCGCCCGTCCTTGCTCAGGTCCACGGTCCAGTAAGCCAACAGCACCGGCACTTTCACCGGTAGCTGGATGTTCTCGGTCCTGCCATTGGCCAACTGCTTCTGAATGCCGGCGCTGTTCCAGCGCACCGGGTCGTTGAACAACAACTCGACCAGTTGCAACGGGTTTTCCACGCGGATGCAGCCTGAACTGGTGGCCCGAACCGTTTTGGCAAACAGTTCGCGGTGCGGCGTGTCATGCAGGTAAATCGAATAGTCGTTGGGGAAGCGGATCACCACCTGCCCCAGCGAACTGTCGGGCCCGGCATCCTGACGCAGGTGGATGCCTCGCGGGTTGCTCCAGTCAACGCTCGACGGATCGAGCACATTGCCTTCGCGATCAAGCACGCGAATCCGGTTGGCCTCCAGATAGCCCGGATCGTTCTGGACTTTTGGAATCACGTCCTGCTTGAGGATGGTCGGCGGCACGGTCCAGGTCGGGTTGAACGTGATGTAGGTGATTTCGGCCTGGAACACCGGCGTACTGCGCACCGGTTTACCGACCTGCACCCGCGAACGCCAGATCGGCAGACCGTCGCGGTACATCGCCACCTTGTATCCAGCGATATCGACGATCACGAACGTGCCCTGAAGCTTGTACAACAGCCACCGGGCGCGCTCCATGTTGACCCGCACCTGATCGATCCGCGCCTCGACCGGCACGTTCAGTGCCGCCAGCGTCGCCGCCCCCGCCACGCCATCGGCCCCCAGGTATTGCTCGGTCTGATACTTCTTCACCGCGGCAATGACCTTGTCGTCGTAACCGGCCTTTTTCGACAGGTGCCCGTCCAGGTACCCGCCCGCCACCAGACGCGCACGCAATTGTGCGACAGCCACCCCGTCCATGCCGGGCTTGAGCGATTGCCCTTCGGTGACTTTCGGCCAGCCGCCCGCATCACGGACCTGGCGCAACCGGGCCAGGCCCTCACGCAAGTTGCGGTAAATCTCTTCCTGAGGAGGCGCCTCGGCAAAGGCGCGCGCCACGTCATGGGCATCGAGGGTGGCGAACAGGTTGTTCATGTCCCCGCGGGCAGCGCCGCCGGCAGGCTCGAAATTCCAGTGAATGTCCAGCCGCGACGGATCGACCTTGCCCCGCCGCAATTGCAGCAGCGCAGTGATGAACGTGCGGGTCGCCGCCATGTCGAACATCGCCCGTTGCGCCGTGGAAGGCACGGCCGCTGCCAGCGACTCATGGGCCAGGGCCAGCTCGCTGATGCGAAAATCCGCCGGATTCAGGCCATCGATCCGGGTGTCTTCAAGACTCTTGAGTAACTGGGCGACATCACGATCGTCTGTCCACGCCGCCCGATAGTTGCGATGCATATAGAAATCCAGCACCACCCGGCTGACATCCACGCGCTGATGGCGCCTGGAAGTGAGCAACGGCGGAAAGGCCGAGCGCAGCGGTTCCAGCGTCGCCTGAATCACCTGGCCGACCGCATCGTCGGGCGCTGCGGCATCGATTGTGCTGCTCGCCGCAGATACCGGCTCAATCGGCGAAGTTTGCCCAAACGCCGCACCGCTGATCAGAAAGCCCATAAAAAACATGCGGCTTATGACGAATGACCTTGTTAATTGCACCATGGATAATCCTTAATCCCCCGTTTCAAACGGCTAGCTTTCCGCTCGCCGCTAGCTAGACTCGAAATTATCATGATGAGACCCGACTATGGCGCTAAACCGCTTTGGCCCTTTATTTGCCATTTTACTGACATGCCTTTCAGTAACGTCAGCCTACGCCGATTCGCTTGAAAACGCGCTGGTCAAAGCCGCACCAGGCGCCGACGCCAAAGTGATTGCCCTGGCGGTTCGCGCCACCCAATGCAGCCTCGCCCAAGGTATCGCCCCCGCCCAAAGGCTGGCGGTGATCGATTATTCCCTGCCTTCGACCGAACAACGCCTGTGGGTCTTCGATCTTAAACGGCGCAAGTTGCTGTTTCACGAACTGGTCGCCCATGGCCGCAACAGCGGTGAAAACATGGCCACGCTATTCTCCAACCTCAACGAAAGCCACGCCACCAGCCTCGGCCTGTTCCGCACCCAGCAAAGCTACCGCGGCCAGAACGGTTACTCGCTGCGCATGGAAGGCCTGGAGCCCGGCTTCAACGATAACGCCTTCGACCGGGCCATCGTCATCCACGGCGCGCCCTATGTCAGCCCGGTGCTGGCCCGCGCCAATGGCCGGATCGGCCGCAGCCTGGGTTGCCCGGCCGTCAGACCGGCGATTGCCCATCGGCTGATCGACTCGATGAAGGACGGGCAGCTGTTGTTTTCCTACTACCCGGACCAACGCTGGTTGAAGTCGTCTTCCTACATCAACTGCGGCGGCGACACAGTGGCCTCAAGGGAAAAGTCCACTTCACGCCAATAAGCGACGCCCAACCTGTCAAAACTGTAATCTGCGCCTCAGCCTGCCGAAAGGCACCGCCTGCTAGCCTTGTCGACAAGTTCAACAGGTTGACGGGCGGAACAAACGGCATGCACTCCCACACTTCAAGACGCACCTTCGTCAAAGGGCTGGCCATCGGCGGGCTCTTCGGCGGCCTCGGGTTATGGCGCACGCCGGTCTGGGCCATCAGCAGTCCCGGCGAACCGCAGGTGTTGGCCGGCCACGATTTCGACTTGTACATCGGCGAATCCCCAGTCAACTTCACCGGTCACCCGCGCACCGCCACGACCATCAACGGCGGCATTCCCGGCCCGCTGCTGCGCTGGCGTGAAGGCGATACGGTAACGCTGCGGGTGCGCAACAAACTCAAGGACAGCACCTCCATTCACTGGCACGGCATCTTGCTGCCGACCAACATGGACGGCGTGCCGGGGCTGAGCTTCAAGGGCATCGAACCGGGCGGCCTGTACGTCTACCAGTTCACCGTGCGGCAGAACGGCACCTACTGGTATCACAGCCATTCGGGCTTTCAGGAGCAATCCGGCGTCTACGGCCCGCTGGTGATCGACGCCAAAGACCCGGAGCCGTTCCAGTACGACCGCGATTACGTGGTGATGCTCAGCGACTGGACCGACGAAGACCCGGTCGGCCTGATGAAGAACCTGAAAAAACAATCCGACTACTACAACTTCCACAAACGCACTGTGGGCGACTTCATCCACGACGTCAGCGAAAAAGGCTGGGGGCCGACCGTCGCCGATCGCAAGATGTGGGCCGAGATGAAGATGAACCCCACTGACCTGGCGGACGTCGGCGGCGCCACTTACACCTACCTGCTGAACGGCCAGGCGCCGGACACGAACTGGACCGGGGTGTTCCGCCCGGGGGAAAAGCTGCGGCTGCGCTTCATCAACGGCTCGTCCATGACCTACTTCGACGTGCGCATCCCCGGGCTGAAAATGACCGTGGTCGCTGCCGATGGCCTGCACGTCAAACCGGTGAGCGTCGACGAGTTTCGCATTGCCGTGGCGGAAACCTTCGACGTCATCGTCGAACCGACCGAAGCGGCCTACACCCTGTTCGCCCAGGCGATGGATCGCACCGGATTCGCACGCGGCACCCTCGCGGTAAAAGCGGGACTGATTGCGCCGCTGCCACCACTGGACCCGCGCCCGTTGGTGACCATGGATGACATGGGCATGGGCGACATGGACCACGGCAACATGGCGGGCATGGATCACGGCAACATGGCCATGGGCGACATGCCCGGCATGCAATCCCACCCGGCCTCGGAAACCGACAACCCGCTGGTGGACATGCAAGCCATGTCCACCTCACCGAAACTCGACGACCCCGGCATGGGCCTGCGCAACAACGGGCGCCGCGTGCTCACCTATTCCGACCTGCGCAGCACCTTCGAAGACCCGGACGGCCGCGAACCTGGCCGCACCCTTGAGCTGCACCTGACCGGCCACATGGAAAAATTCGCCTGGTCGTTCAACGGCGTGAAGTTTTCCGACGCCGCACCCATACGCCTCAAGTACGGCGAGCGGCTGCGGATCGTGCTGGTCAACGACACGATGATGATGCACCCCATCCACCTGCATGGTATGTGGAGTGACCTCGAAGACGAGAACGGCCAGTTCATGGTGCGCAAACACACCATCGACATGCCACCGGGCTCCCGGCGCAGCTATCGGGTCACCGCCGATGCGCTCGGCCGCTGGGCCTATCACTGCCATCTCCTGTACCACATGGAAATGGGCATGTTCCGTGAAGTTCGCGTGGAAGAATGAGGCGCACCCCCATGATTCGATTCACCCCGGTTTTTTTCGCACTCGTGACCTCGACGGCGATGGCCGCCAGCGATGACATGCAAGGCATGGATCACAGCCAGATGGACCACGGCCAGATGCAAGGCATGGACCACAGTCAGATGCAAAGCATGGACGAGGGCCAGATGCAAAGCATGGATGAGGGCCAGATGCAGCCCGCCGCGCCCAGCGAAAGTCGCACACCGATCCCGGTGCTGACCGATGCCGATCGCGCTGCGGTGTATGCCGATCCTGCCGGTCACCACGTACATGACAGCACGCTCAATTCATTCTTCCTCGCCGACAAACTGGAATGGCAGGACGCCGATGACGGCAGCACCCTGGCCTGGGATTTATCGGGCTGGATTGGCGGTGACATCGATCGCCTGTGGCTGCGCTCCGAAGGTGAACGCACCAACGGCGTGACCGAGGACGCAGAAATCCAGGCCCTGTGGGGCCACGCCATTTCCCCGTGGTGGGACGTCGTCAGCGGCGTGCGCCAGGACTTCAAACCCGGCGCCCCGCAAACCTGGGCCGCGCTCGGCGTGCAAGGCATGGCGCTGTACAACTTCGAGGCCGAAGCCACGGCCTTCATCGGTGAAGGCGGCCAGAGCGCCGTGCGGCTGGAAGGCGACTACGACATCCTGCTGACCAATCGGCTGATCCTGCAGCCAACCGTCGAACTCAATGCCTACGGCAAAAACGACCCGCAACGGGGCATCGGCGCGGGGCTGTCCAACACTGAAGCCGGCCTGCGCCTGCGCTACGAAATCCGTCGGGAATTCGCGCCCTACGTCGGCGTGACCTGGAACCGCACCTACGGCAACACCACCGACTTCGCCAGTGACGAAGGCGAGGACCGCAGCGAAACACGCCTGGTGCTCGGTGTTCGGCTGTGGTTCTGAACAGACTCACCTCAAACCAACAACAACCGCTTCAAGCGGTAAAGGACCTTGCATGCGCCTCATAAAACCCACCGCCGCCGTTATCGCGTTGCTCAGCGGCCTGCTCATGAGCACCCTCGCTCAAGCCCACCCCAAACTACTCTCCTCCAGCCCGGCGGAAGGCGCGGCAGGTGCGCCGCCCGACAAGATCGAACTGCACTTTTCCGAAAATCTCGTCACCCAGTTTTCCGGCGCCAAACTGCTGATGACCGAAATGTCCGGCATGGCCCATGACCCGATGCCAATCAAGGCCAAAGTCAGCGGCGGCAGTGATCCGAAGACCATGCTCATCACCCCGGTAGCGCCCTTGACTGCTGGCACTTACAAGGTCGAATGGCGCGCGGTGTCGTCGGACACCCACCCGATCACCGGCAACGTCACGTTCAAAGTGAAATGATCGATGAGCGACTCGGCCAACGTCGTGCTGCGGTTTGTGTTGTATGTGGATTTGATGCTGTTGTTTGGCGTGGCGCTGTTCGGGCTGTATAGCCTTAAAGGACGGGAACGACGTTCGGGGAGCGTGCTGCCCTTTCGCGGATTGTTGGCGGGGTTTGCCGGACTCGGGGCATTGTTGTCGAGCGCCGGCATGGTGCTGATGGCCAGCACCATGAGCGGCGAATCAGACGTTGCCGAGTTGCGCCCTCACATCGAGATGATGCTGTTCGAGACCGATGTCGGGTTGGCCTGGGCCGTGCGGATGATTGCATTGGCGGTCGTGGGGCTGGCATTGACGTTCCACTCACGCGCCCCCGGCATCAGCCTGGTGATCGCCGCCACGGCCGGCGGTATCGCCCTCGCCAGCCTGGCCTGGAGCGGGCACGGCGCCATGGACGAAGACAGTCGCCGCTACTGGCACTTCACCGCGGACATCCTGCACCTGCTGATAGCGGGCGCCTGGCTCGGTGCGTTGCTGGCGTTTGCCCTGATGGCGCAAACCCGGGCCCTGCAAACCGAAGCACACATTCGCCTACTGGCTCGCGCGGTCAAGCGATTCGAACTTGCCGGCGCGCTGATCGTCGTGATCATCACCCTGACGGGCGTGGTGAACTACCTGTTCATCGTCGGGCCGAAGCTCGATGAGGTTTTACGCAGCCACTACGGAGTTTTGCTGACGATCAAAGTATTGCTGTTTGCCGGGATGCTGGTGTTGGCGGCGTTGAACCGCTTTCATCTTGGCCCCTTGCTGGAGCAGTCGTTACGAGAGGGCCAATATCGCACGGCGGCCCATGCACTTCGACGCAGTGTGGTGGTGGAAATGGCCGCAGCGGTGTTGATTGTGGGGTTGGTGGCGTGGCTGGGGACGTTGAGTCCGGAAGTGGAAATGAGCAATGTTTAGAGGCGAAACGGCACCTTCCGGTGCCGTTCGAATTTCGCCTCAAAAATCTTTAGATCCTCATCAATGCAACGTCAATTGCCATCCAAATCAGACTCACGAATATCAATAAAAGATTGATAGTCAGCATCCATCTCAAATGGGGAGGGAAGTTTTTAATATCGACAGGATCCACGTCACCGATGCGGATATATGCTGTAGACCAAACCACCATCCCTGCGATTTTTGAAACCAGAGCAATGCACCCAAACCAACCCTGATTTCGCAATGCAGGCCCCCAAATACAGATGTAACGACTGTTCTTCAGAGCTTCCATCATGGCGTCCAGGTGGCGGCCCAGGTATAGAGAGTATGCAATGGCGATCATCGCCAGCAGAATTGGCCCTCCATCCACAATAATTACCGCCCAGACCGGCCAATTGCTGATCACGGCTGTATAGCCCTATATAAAGTTTCGCCATAGGCCTCTCCCTTTTCGCCACCAATGGTGGTTCCCTCCCAGGCACCAACTCCTACGATGGTCGCGGCGCAGACAACTCCCCAAATGCCAGTAGAAACTCCAAGCGCTAGACAAATAGGGCCAGTTGCCGAAGACGCTCCCCACCCACCTGCAATACCGCCCAAAGTAGAACCGACAAATTTCCCCCCTTCAGTAAACCTGACCCTCTCGCAAGCGGCCTCAGAACCACCACCGCTACATACCTCCTGAACCGCCAGCAACGTAGAAACCCCACCAATGCCAATGCCGATGTAACCGCCGGTGCTCATGTACTTGGCCGCCCGACTGATTGCATTCACATGAGTGGCGTAACCCGGTATCTGCCCCGGCGCACCAGCCTTGTCCCAGTGGTGCACCAGGCTGCGACTGGAAATGCCGAGCGCCGTTTTAAGCTTAAGGAGACCGCCCACACAATCACTCAAACTTCATCAACCCATACGCAATGAATCCCCAAACAGCAATGCCCACCAGCATCACCGCTTTGATTTTCAAAAGACGCTTTAGATGTGGGGGAAAGTTTTTAATATCCTCGGGGTCCAGCTCACCAATGCGGATTGAAACCCTTGGCATAGTCACCATCCCGGCGATTTTTGCTATCAGCAAGAGCCCCCCAAACCACCCGTGCTGCCGCAAACCTGGCCCCCAGGTGTGGACATAACGACTATTTTTCAAGGCCTCCAGCATGGCGTCAAGGTAACGCCATCTGAGGTACAGACTGTATGCAGTGCTCGCAATGGCCAGCAAGATCGGACCGGCTAGAAGCCAAAAAGCTAGCCAGGACATCCAAAAACCCTTTCCCATCATGGCTGGGTTTTCTCGTATAAAATTTCACCCATTAGCTCACCCCCATCCCCCATATAAGTCGTACCCACCCATGCTCCAGCACCTATCAAGGTCGCGGCGCAGACAACTCCCCCGATTCCTGTAGAGACTCCAAGCGCCAGACAGACGGGTCCACTGACATATTTACCAATCCCTTCACCCGCAACGCCACCAAAGGTGGACCCAACAAACTTTCCTCCTTCCGTAAACCTGACCTTCTCGCACGCGGCCTCAGAACCACCACCGCTACATACCTCCTGAACCGCCAGCAACGAAGAAACCCCACCAATGCCAATGCCGATGTAACCGCCGGTGCTCATGTACTTGGCCGCCCGACTGATTGCATTCACATGAGTGGCGTAACCCGGTATCTGCCCCGGCGCACCAGCCTTGTCCCAGTGGTGCACCAGACTGCGACTGGAAATGCCAAGCGCCGTTTTTAGCTTGGGATGATCACCCAATGTCGTCTGGCCACGTAGGCGAGTGGAGTTCAGCAAGTGGGCGTCCAGCTGGGCGAGCAGCCGCTGGCGTTCGGCGAAGAACTGCGGCGATCGCAGGTTACCGTGCTGACGATAGCTGTCCTGATGCAGGCGCTCCATCGCTTGCAGGGTGTCGCGCAGTCGGGTCAGGTGTTTTTCCATCACCACCGCGCTGACGCCGAGCCAGGTCGAAGTCTCGCCGGTAAAACTGGCGATTTCAGCCGCGTGGCGGAACATGAATTCGGCTTCCCCCGGCGTCAGGGGATCGAGTGCCAACCTGACCTGCTGCGCGGCCTGCATCAGCTGTGCTTCCTGATAGGTGCAGGAGGTGTTGTTCGGGTCGCTCAGTACGATCAACGAGCCGGCTTTGATGTTGTCTGATACTGGGTTGAGTGCCCGAAACTTGCGCATCACGGCGGCACCAGGCGTGGAGAACAGCGTCGCCTCCAAGGCTTCGCGGGTCATGCGTTTGGGCACCACATAGAAGCCCGGTTCTTGAGGGTCTACGCGGGCGAATATGACAGGCGCCGGTGGGTACGAAGGGGCGAAACC
>NZ_QAOV01000029.1 GCF_003050925.1 Pseudomonas sp. GV085
GCCATCGGCGCGCCGGTCGCTTACCGCCGCTGCAAAGTCGGCATGAGCGACGAAGATCCCATTGCCGGTGCGGTGATTGGCCCGACCGGCCAGGAAGTGACCGCCGTGTTTGCGCAGGCACCGGGCGCCTTGCAATTGCTGCCCACCCAGGATTACGCCCCGGGTTGGCTGCGGCTGATCGACGAGCGAGGCGGGCCGGCCATGCCGCGCCAGCCGGAAAAAGACCCCTACGAAGAGATTTATCTGCGACGTGACCGTTGGTGGGGATTGCTGCGCGAAGAGTGGTTGGCGCCGAAGGATGGCAAGGCAATCACTTGGGAAATATTCGCGGACAACATCCGGAGCGCAAAGGAGTTTCACCAGGATATCGCTGGGTCATACCACCCGCAAACCTACGTCTACTACGGCAACGACGACAAACACCCCAGCTTCGAATCCATCACCTGGGAAATGCGACGCGGGTCTCGTCTCAATGGTCCCCATGCCTCAAGCCCCGATGCCTTCACGGTGTCCAGCCTGCAGATGCATGAAGTGCGTGACGACGGACGCAGCCCGTTGTACGTCGGCGGGCAAGCCGAGGCCGTGCCACCCCTGCGTGGTGATCCCGACGCGCCGGTCAGAACCGTGCAGACCAGCTATTGGGAGCTGCACTGCCGCATGCAGGACGGCGCGGGCGACGGCACCGTTCCGGTGAGTTCTGGCCGTGCGCCGGTCAGGCAGGCACGCAAGGATTCGATCCGCCAGCAAGTTCAGGCACCCGGCTTCGACCATGAGGCGTCGTATGCCAATCCGTTAACCCAGCAATTCACCCTCTATTCCCTCATCAAGATCGCGGCGAAAGCCAAGAGGCCTCTATGCGCCGGTTGACCGCTTTTTTTACAGGCCTGCTGTTGGGGGCGGTCACCGGGTGCACCGCCTTCAAACAGCCCAGCGAACAGGAGAAACAAACCGTGCACGAACTGACCAGCAACATGCGCACCTGGGCGCTGGGCCGAGGCCTGATCGATCTGCCGGCCAACTGGACGGGGGGCGGGGATGTGATGCTCTACTATGGACTGGGTGCCGATCACTCAACCGTTGAGGTTCGGGTGCTGGGGGACGGTGTGACGCAGGAGCGATTTGATGCGGCCTTGAATGAGCGGGCGCGTCGGATTTCGGCGGTTAAGAACTATAAGAATTCAGATGTGTCGATGCTGGTGTCGGCGAAAATGGCCTCACCCAGGGAAAAGTTGCTGCAGTACTACAAGCAAGCAACACGCCGCCAAACATTCGTTCATGAGTCTCATCTGCTGATCGATGACGTCTACGTCATGCTCAGAGCGGAGTCCTACAACGGCGATACGGTGCCCGTTGAAACCCGTCTATTAAAGCTGTCGAAGGAAATCTTCAAAGTCAGCCCCGAAAATGCCGGCGCGGGGTTTGCGCTTGGGCCGATTGTGATCCGCAGTCATCACGATCAGGAGATTGCGACATTCAATTTTCGGCCTCCTGCTTCGGATGTCTCGCTCGAGGTTTATGTCAATGCGTTATCGCCTAGCCAAACGAAAAGCATAAAGACCCGGACCGAGGAGGGCGCGAGGGTTTTCCTCGCGGGTGATTATGAAAACCTGCGCACGAAGAAGATCACCCTCGCGGGAATGCCGGCGGAAGAATCCCTGATCGGCTTCAGTGACGACACTCACCGTCAAATCCTCTTCGGGGCCGAAATCTATCGTGAAAATCCCGCCCTGAATCGTCCAAGCATGAATTTTCGTATGTCGGCGGGTGGGATAAAAAGAACTCCAATCAATCCTGACAAACCCAAGGACTTAGTTCGCTGGACCCTGCCCGAATTCGCCAACAATGGCTACGACCTGCCGCTCTGGCAACAACCCGCTTCACCAGACCCCGTCAACCCCTCCCTCACCGATTACGAAGCCATGGCCGTGTGGGACGCGATCCTCAAGTCCGTGCGCATGCGCCCCAGTTCAGTCGCGCCCAAGCCGGACCCTTGGGCGAACGACCGTGGCCCAACGGCCGAGGAGGCGGCCGAAAACAAACGCATCCTCGATGAGTTCATCGCCAGCTTTGAAAAGCGCAAGCCATGACCATGGGCGTGGCGTTAGCGGGAGCAAAAAGGAACGCGTTCATGCCGTCTGTAGGCAACGAATTCTATAAATACGCTAGGAGCGATTCATGAAAACGGTCTGGAGTTACCTCAAACGCTGGGGCCTGCCGCTACTGCGCCAGTTCAATCAGGCGCTACCGGTGCTGGTGCTGCTGGGCGTGGTGTTCTTGCTGATCGCCATCTGGTGGCTGGGGCCACAGTGGACCTGGCGTGAGCACCAGCCGCTGGCCGACTTGGCGATGCGGGTCTCGGTCAGTGTGGTGGTGATCGTAGCGCCGCTGCTGGTCTGGGCGTGGCGTGTGCGGGAGCGTTACCAGCGTTTGCAGGTCGAACGCCAACATGAGGTTGCCCTAGAAGCCGACCCCTGCCTGCCTTATGTCGAAGCGCAGGAGCGGGCATTGGATCGCAGCCTGGGCAACCTGCTGAACAATATGGAGCGCCGCCGTTCGCTCTATCAACTGCCGTGGTACCTGGTGCTGGGCGAGGAGAACGCCGGCAAGACCAGCCTGATCACCCGCTCCAACCAGAGCTTTGCCTTGTCCCATGTGACCAAGGCCGGGGTCAGGGCTCATCAGGAGGAGCAACTGGCCTATCCGGTGGATTGGTGGATCGGTGACGAGGCGGTGTTGATCGATCCTCCGGGGGAATTTCTCAGCCACCCGGAGTCGGCGGCCAGTGATGAGGAGCAGTCGGGCGCGGAGGGCAAGCTCAAACCGGTACTGCCCACTGGCGCCCATGCGCGCCTCTGGTCGCACCTGCTCGACTGGCTGACGCGCAATCGCAGCCGTCGGGCCTTGAACGGCGTGGTGCTGGTGATCGATGTGCAGGCCTTGTTGGCGCAACGTCCCGAGCAGCGCAAGGCCCACGCCAACCTGCTGCGCACCCGGCTGTTTGAGCTGACGCGGCAGTTGGGCACGCGCCTGCCGGTGTACGTGACGTTGAGCAAGTTCGACCTGTTGGAAGGCTTCGAAGAGTTCTTCGCCCACTTGTCGCGCAGTGGGCGCGAAGACCTGTTGGGCTTCACCTTCAGCCTGGACGCGGTGGATGATTTCGATGCTTGGCTGGCGGAACTGACACGCCAATACCAGGCCTTTGTCGTCTGCCTGAGCGAGCAAGTTTTCGACGGCGCCAGGGAGTCGCGCACATTGATTGAGCGCGATCGCTTGCAGGCGCTGGCGCACCAGGTGGCGGGCCTGCGCCCGGCGCTGTTTGGCTTCTTGAGCGAAATGCTCGGCAGCGATCGCTTCACCACCCCGGCGCTGGTGCGCGGGCTGTATTTCTCCTCGGTGCTTCAGAAGGGCACCCTGAGCAACGCTTTCGTCAAAGAAGCGGGGCAAGCCTATCAACTGCCGCCACCGCCACTCGAGGTCAAACCGGACGGGGGCACGGCGATTTACTTTGCCCAGCAACTGTTCCAGCGAGTGATTTACCCCGAAGCGGGGCTGGCGGGCGACAACATCAAGGTGGCCCGCAGCAAACGGCGGCTGCTGATCGCAGGGTTCAGCGTCGCGTCCCTCGGGTGTTTAGTGACCATCGGTACCTGGCAGTTTTACTTCAACATCAACCGCGACAAAGCGGCCACCGTATTGGCCAAGAGCCAGGAGTTCAGTGAGCGGGACATCGACGCCAAGGTCGACGCCACCGGCCGCAACTTGCTGGTGCCGCTGGACCAGATTCGTGATGCAGTGCTGGTCTACGGCGACTATCGCCAAGCGTGGCCGTTGTTGTCGGATATGGGGTTGTATCAGGGGAGGGCGATCGGCCCCACCGTGGATAAGGCGTACCTGAATCTGCTGTCCAAGCGCTTCCTGCCGGCGATTGCCAGCGGTGTGCTGGATGCGATCAACACCGCGCCTGCGGGCAGCAATCAGCAACTGGCGGCCTTGCGCGTCTACCGCATGCTTGAAGTGCGGCAAAACCGCCGCCCGGCCATCGTCGAAGAGTGGGTCGCCAAGCAGTGGCAGCGCGCCTATCCAGGCCAGGGCCAGTTGCAGGCCGATCTGATGGGCCACCTGGGCTACGCGCTGAAATACGCCGACGCCGACCTGCCGCACTACCGTGAACGCATTGCCCAGGTGCAACAGCAATTGCGCCAGTTGCCCATGGCCGAACGGGTCTACATGAGCCTGAAACAGGACGCTCTGGAGCGTTTGCATCGCCCGCTGGACCTGCGCAATGAGGTCGGCCCAGCGTTCGATATCGTCTACCGCCCGCTGAACACCGATCAAGAGGGCAGCGGCCTGCAGTTGCCACCGTTGCTTACCGCCAAGGGCTTCAAGGACTACTTCGAGCCCGGCACCGACGGCATCATCGAACTGGCCATGATCGACCAATGGGTGCTCGGCGAACGGCAGCGCCTGGACTACTCCGATGAAGACCGCAAAATTCTGACCCAGCGCATTCGCGCCCTGTACAGCGCCGACTATGTGGACAGCTGGCGGCGGGCACTGAATCAGTTCGCGGTCACCGATTTCGACGACCTCAGCCACGGTGTGGCCGTGTTGGAACAAGTCACCGGCCCGGCCGCACCGCTGCGGCGCCTACTGGAAACCTTGCGCGACAACAGCGTGATTTACCCGGCCGTGCCTTTGGCCGAAGGACAAGCACCGCTGGCGCTGGACAAGGTATCGGACGGCCAACAGCAGGCCGCTGGTATTCGGCGCGCGTTCTCCAGCCTGGCCGAACTGATCACCGCGCAAGGCGAACAGCCGTCCTATTACGAAGAAACCCTGCGCTCAGTCAGCGCCGTCTACGACTATGCCAAGGCCGTGCACGACAATCCCGACCCCGGTAAAGCCGCCCTTAAAACCGTGCTCAACCGCTTCTCCCTGGGCGGTGCCGACCCGATCGCCAACCTGCAACGCGTCGCCGTGGGTCTGCCCGAACCGCTGAACCAACAGGTCAAAAAGCTCGCCGACCAGACCTCGCAGGTGCTGGTGATTGCCGCCCTGCGCGAGCTGGAGAAACGCTGGGACAGTGAGATCTATAGCTTCTACCGCGACCGCCTGGCGGGCCGTTACCCGTTCAAGGCCAGCGGCGAGGACGCCTCGCTGGAGGACTTTGAAGCGTTCTTTGGCCCACAAGGGCGCCTGCAGCAGTTTCACGATCAATACCTGAACGTATTCCTCAAGGACAACCTCGATGTGCTGTACTCCGACAGCCTCGGCGGCTACCTGGTGCGCAGCGACGTGCTGGAACAGCTGAAAAATGTCGAGCGCATCCGCGACACCTTCTTCAACCATCGCGGCCACTTGGCCGTGCAACTCACCATCGAACCCCTGGCCCTGAGCGCCACCCGCCTGAGCAGCATGCTCAGCGTCGACGGCCAACTGATCCCCTACCAGCATGGCGCGCCGCAACGCACGGGACTGGTGTGGCCCAACAGCCTGGGCAACACCAATGGCAGCCAACTGACCCTGGTGCACAGCACCGGCAATACCGCCAGCCTGAGCTATCGCGGGCCGTGGTCGTTGTTCCGGCTGCTTAGCCGCGGGCACCTCAATGGAAGAACCGACACCAGCGTGGACCTGACCTTTGC
This sequence comes from Pseudomonas sp. GV085, assembly GCF_003050925.1. Lineage (GTDB taxonomy): Bacteria > Pseudomonadota > Gammaproteobacteria > Pseudomonadales > Pseudomonadaceae > Aquipseudomonas. The sequence goes on from NZ_QAOV01000029.1 coordinate 5,646, forward strand.
CGTTGCCGATGGGCTGATGCGTTATCGGATTGGGGCGGAGAAGGCTAACAACCCGATCACCCAACGCAGTTTTGAGGGGTTTGTGTTGCCGAGGACGTTGCTGGAAGAGCGCGGCAGAAAAAAAGCTACTGACAGCGTCACGCAACGGTAAGGAGTTCCGCATGATGGATAAGACCGATCGAGTCCGCAGCTTGAACTATTCGACTCAGGCCCTGGAGCAACTGGAAGTGTGCCTGCCTTTGCTGAGCCAGAACCTTCCCGGTATTCGTATGGCCCACACGTTTGTAGCGAAGCAACTGCATGACAGCGTGAAGTTCCTGCTACCCAACTGTGCCGAGTTGGTCGACATGAGCGAGCTGCGCCAGGCGCATGTCGATATGGCTCGCCTGCCGTATCCAGTGGTAGCCCTTGAAGCCCCCTGGGTCTGGCCGGACGGAGCCGGTGGTGACAAACACGGTGGCATCCGCTCATCCAAGCGTATCGCCCTGTGCTTGACCATGTCCCCGGAAGTCGCCAATTGGCTGCCGGATACCCGGGGCTTCCTACAGGAAGAGCACGGCGGGGTGATCGTTATCCCGCTGTACTGGGAGGATCGTACCGGGCTTTGGAAGCTGCCCATGGGCGGCGCCTTTGTGCCCCATGACAACGAAGTCAGTGACTACTCCCCTGGCGAGGCCGGCCTGACCAATCAGCTATTGACCGAACCCTACATCGCCGCCGGGTTGCCGCTAAGCAAACTGCGCCAGTTTCGCGTATCGCCGTTCCTGCTGCTGCCGGAGATTGCAGCACAAGCGCTGGAACACTCTTGCGGAGCAGAAGTGGCCGCGAGAGTCCTGTCCGATACCCGTGATGAAGTCTCAATGCTGTTGCAGACAGGCGTGGTGCTCAACTGCGCCAATGTCACCACAGCAGAGATCGCCGCACCGAAGTTGATCAATCGCAAGCGCCAGGGAAAAGGAAAGCCGCCGTTCTTCAGCTATCGCGTACTTCAGATCAGCGCTCCACGTGCAACCGGCACTTCAAGTGGCGGTGGACAGCATGCTTCGCCGCGCGCGCATCTGCGGCGTGGGCACGTTCGACGGTTGGAGGAGCGGACTGTGTGGGTACGGCCGGCGATGGTTAATGCTGGGGCAGCGGCGGCGGTTGGGCAGGTGGAGAAAGAGTACTCCATCACACCCATGGTTTCCGGTGGCTAGGCGTGTGTTGTGGGGGAGAGCACTTTGCTTGGGAAGCAGCTCGAATAGTAGCTGCATGATGATCGGCGCAGCAGAATACCCAAGTCTGCGCTGCGAGCATGGGCTTAAGCTCATTCTGATTTTTCACTCAAATACCTGCCCCAATGCTCCATCATGACCCGACGCTTCTCGAAAAGGTCTCCCCGCGCATAGGCTGCCTCGATGCTTTATGTAGATGCTGGGGGTTTTCATGGTGGCTGCCCGGGCGCTTTGGCAGGGGAAAGAATTTTCAGGTGGGGGGTTGACCACGTATTTTAATACTGTACTATTCGCCTCCCGCTAACGAGCAGCTTGATGTTGCTCTTGGTTTAAGTAGTTGATTTTGTTGAAAAATCAGAAACTTTTAAGGTTGCAATTTGAAAAGATGCGCTGTAAGATGCGCACCTCGGTTGAGATGAAAGATCTTAACCAACCGCTCTTTAACAACTGAATCAAGCAATTCGTGTGGGTGCTTGTGGAGTCAGACTGCTAGTCAACAGATTATCAGCATCACAAGT
>NZ_QAOV01000030.1 GCF_003050925.1 Pseudomonas sp. GV085
ACGGGCGCGTCGTTGCTGCCGGTGACGGTGACGGTCACCAGCTGGGTGGCCACGCCGCCCAGGCCGTCGCTGACTTGCACCGTGAACACGTCATTGTGGCTCTCGCCGGCCTTCAGCGACTGCACCGCACTGGCGACCCCATTGGTGCCATTGGCCAGCGTGTAGATCCACTGGCCGGTGCTGTCCACCGCGATCGCGCCGTAGGTGCCCGTATTCGTACCCGCAATACTCCAGGTGGCCGTGGCGTCATGATCGATGTCGGCCGAGCTGAACTGGCCGTTCACGCTGAGCGTGGTGTCTTCCTGCACCGTGCCGGCCGCATTGCCCGTCGCGAAGCTGAGCACGGGCGCGTCGTTGCTGCCGGTGACGGTGATCGTCACCAGCTGGGTGGCCACGCCGCCCAGGCCGTCGCTGACCTGTACCGTGAACACGTCATTGTGACTCTCGCCGGCCTTCAGCGACTGCACCGCACTGGCGACCCCATTGGTGCCATTGGCCAGCGTGTAGATCCACTGGCCGGTGGTGTCGACGGCGATCGAACCGTAGGTGCCGGTTGGCGATCCATTGATGCTCCAGGTGGCCGTGGCATCGTGATCGATGTCGGCCGCGCTGAACTGGCCGTTCACGCTGAGCGTGGTGTCTTCCTGCACCGTGCCGGCCGCGTTGCCCGTCGCGAAGCTGAGTACGGGCGCGTCATTGGTCCCGGTCAGGGTGATCGTCACCGTTTGCGCTGTCGAGATCGCATTGCCCGTGCCGCTGTCGTCAGTCGCCACCACGGTGTAGGAGAAGCTGATGGTTTCACCGGCGCTCAGGAAGTCCAGGTTCTGGTTGCTGCTGTAGGTCCAGCCGGCCTGATCGACCGCGAAACCAGCCACCAGCGCCGCGGCTTGCGCCGCACCGAGGGTGCCGCCGCTCCAGACGAGGTCGTGGTTGGCGCTCTGGCTGACCGTGACGACGTCGTTGCTGTCCAGATCAGCGAAGCTCAGCGCGCCGCTGTCGCTCAGCGTGGCCGCGCCGTTGCCTTCGTTCATCGCCCCGGTCGGGTCGGTGATGGTCAGCGTCGGCCGGTCGTTGGTCCCGGTCAGGGTGATCGTTACATTCTTGGTCACCGCCGCCCCGAAATCGTCGGTCAGCGTCACCGTGAACACTTCGGTCTTGATCTGCCCTTCGGCCAGGTACTGCGCCGCGCTGTTGTTCAGCGTATAGCTCCAGCCCACGCTGCCCGCCGCGTCGCCGGTGCTCTCATTGCTGACAGTGGCCACCAGCGTACCCAGCGCCCCGGACGGCGCACTCACGCTGGCCACATGGGCGTCATCGGCCAGGTCCACGTCGCCGAAGGCGAAGCTGCCGCTGGCCACCGTGGTGCCGTCTTCGGTCACCGCACCGCTTTCGACCTCGGCCGCCGTCACCGTCGGCGCGTCATTGGTGCCGGTGATAGTGATGGTCACATTCTGCGTTACCGACGAACCATGACCATCGCTGATGGTGACCAGGTAAGTTTCGGTGACTGTCTGTCCCTGGGCCAGGTACTGCGCCGCCGCATTGTTCAGGTTATACGTCCATTGCACCGAACCGTTGGCCGCGTTCGCTGCTTCGCTTACTGGCGAGAGCACGAACGTACCAAGATAAGTAGAGTTGCCCCCCGCCGGCGCGAACGTTGCCATGTGCGTGTCGCTCAGGTCGACGTCGTCAAAGACAATCGTGCCGCTGGCTGTCTGCAAGTCGGTCGTGCTCGCCGTGGTCCCGGCGTCTTCGGTCACCGTGCCGGCCTGCGCGCCAAGGCTGATCGTCATACCATCATTCACGCCCGAAAACTGTACCGTCGCAGTGGCCCAACTGAGCGTTCCGTTGCCGAGACGAATCGCATAGGTAAAACTGTCCGTCAGGAGCTCGCCAGTAGCCAGCGCCTGGAGTTGTGCCTTGAAAGCATCTGAAAAAGTAGCGGCGTCGTAGCCGACCTTGCCGTCCGAGGTGATCCAGATTTTTGCACCGTTCTCGCTGGTGTCAGAACTCGTCGCCTCAGCCCTCGCCGTATCCTGGGCCAGGAGGTCGGCCGGAGCATAAACCTTGGTGACAGTAGAAAGACTGTCCGCGTTGTCGAGTGACCAGAGTGTCTTCGCGTTGCCACCGAGGTCATTGGACATGACGTCCCAATACACGACCCCCAACAGATTTTCAGTGGTGGTGAAGATGTCATCCTTCCCCTGCGGCGTGTTGGAAAACGAGGTAACGGTTCCGCCGCTTGTAGTTGTAGTGCTCGCCATGTCTTTCTCCCAAGAATTTCACCCTGAGCAAAAAACCGCCGTGGACCGCTAATAGCCACAAGCCGCTTCTTCCTCAACCCACGAAAACCTCATTCCACCGGCACCAGCCGGCTGGCCAGCAGCTTCACGCCCGCCCCGGTCCTGCCGCCTAGTGGCTCAATGCGCACAATTTGTCCTTGAGCCTTGAACTTCATGGGGCCGCCGGGAGTGTCGAGTTCGATCTCGAAGTCAATCAAGCTACCCACCTGCAGCTCACTATCGGTTTCGAAATACAAACCGGAGGCGCTGATGTCACGGGTAACGCCGTGGCTCCCGCCGGTCAGTTTCAGCGACAGGGTGACTTGTTCACGGGGCTCAACTCGGAATGTGCCTTTCATGGTTGCAGTCTAAAAACGACCGCTGTTTTCTACATGAGCGCGCTATCCCTTTTTTTCTGGGAGTCAATCAGCCATGAAAACAGGGCTTTACGGGACAAATGTCATGGGAGGGGGTGCCTGAAGCGCTATAGAAAAAAGCTACAGGCTGCAACGATTGCTATCATGATCAGCTAACACAGCCCGTCTAAAGAGGCAGCGACCTGCATGCCAATTCAAGTCCTGTTAGTAGCACTACCGCTCGTGGCCTGGGGTCTTGAGCGTCTGGTGGAAAGCGCTCAACCGAGATTGATGCTGGCGGGTTCGGTGTCGTCGGTGGCGCAATATCTGCTTTCACTGCATCAATACACGCCAGATGTGGTGGTGCTGGACCTGGACGGCGAGGACTGTATCGAGTCGCTGGCCGACTTGCACAGCCAGACCAACGCCAGGATTCTGGTGGTGACAGGGTCGAGCGACGTGGCGCTGCATGACAGAGCGGTGCTGGCGGGCGCACGTGGCGTGGTGGACAAGCGGGAGTCGGCATCCGCATCGACATTGCTCAAAGCCATAGAAAAAGTGCATGACGGCGAACTCTGGATTGACCGCAATGCGACCAGCCGTATCTTCCTTGAACTGGCGCGCAAGAAAGCCGAGCGCGATATAGGCCCGGAGCAACAAAAAATCGCCAAGCTAACGCGCCGCGAGCAGCAAACCATTGCATCGCTGGCTAGCGACCCCTCAGCCCCTGGCAAGTTGGTGGCCGAGAAGCTGCATATCAGCGAGCACACGCTACGCAACCATTTAACATCGATCTACAGCAAGCTGGGCCTGACGAACCGCGTAGATCTGTACGCCTATGCACACAAGCATGGCCTTTCCACAGTTGACTGAGGACTGCGGCAATACGCCTTCTGCTTACACAGAATTCAGTTGTGTTGCATCGACCGGTTGAATCCACAGCCAAATGCAGACTTTAACGCTGGCACACGGTTATGATCCGGGATAACCAGGCGCCCTTGGACCCACGCTTATGCCAGCCTCGCAAATCCGCCCCTCACCCGCGCCACTGCTCAAACCAGGAGAGACGGTGGTCCTGTTCGACGGTGTCTGCAAGCTGTGCAATGGCTGGGTGAGGTTCTTGATTCGCCATGACCGCCAGCGGCGAGTGCGGTTGGCGGCGGTTCAGTCACCCGAGGGGCAGGCTCTGCTCGCGTGGGCAGGTTTGCCCATGGATCAATTCGACACCATGGCGGTGATCCGCGACCGATACTACTGGGACCGTTCGGATGCATTTTTCGAAATCATCGCCCAGTTTTCCGCACTCTGGCGCCCCGTGAACCTGTTGCGCATCGTCCCTCGCAAACTTCGAAATTGGGCATACGACCGCATTGCGCTCAATCGTTATCGGCTCTTCGGGAAATACGACACGTGCCTGTTGCCGGAGCCTGATCATGAACAGCGCTTTTTGAAAGCGCCCCTGTGAATGCCCGCACACGCATTAACCGGATCACCCGTTGCACATCTGGCATCAGCGCCAAATGCCTGCAAACGCTGCTGATCCATCAAGGAAGATAAAAACAATGAAAATATCATTCATCGCTTCACTAGGAATTTTATCGCTAATTCAAACATCATTATCCTTCGCGGATAATGTTAATGGAAAAAATCTCTATGTACAGCGATGCACCATGTGCCACGGAATGGATCTCAAAGCAACAGGACCATTGGCTAATAAAAGCAATCCTCCTGCACCTGATCTAACAACATCCGTTTTCAAAAAACGATTGAATGATTATCCGGGCGTGATTGTATCATCGATAATACTTCGTCCAAATGGAGACTTGATTCCAAAAACTTTGCGGGAGAATGGTGTAAAGCTATCGCCGCACTCATGGAGCATTCAAGATCTGCGCGATTTAAATCAATACATGAGTGGTGTGATTTCAAAAAACCGATGATTTTTGAGGCATCCTCGGCGCTAATGGGCTTGCCTTTGAGCATGGTAAACAATATCCATCGCCCAATTCTGCCTTCATCCATTTTATGCCTCTCTGTAAACTTCCACTCCCCCCATCTCTTGGGTTTTACGGCAATGATTGAGGCGAACTGTTCTTGATCAGCTATGGTGAGTCGGTACACAACGCAATTGGCGGGTCATCAATGAATGCGTATCTCACCCTGTTTTTCGGCATGTTCACCACCCTGCTGGCAATCATCAATCCACTTGAGGCCATCCCGGTTTTCCTGGGTCTGCTGCAAGACAAAGGCGTCCCCGAGCAGCGTCACGTGGCACGCAAGGCCTGCCTTTATGCGCTACTACTGATGTTTTTCTTTCTGATTTTCGGCAACCTGCTGCTGCGTTTGTTCGAGGTTCCCCTGAGTATGATTCGGGTAGTCGGCGGGGTAATTCTGATGCGCATCGGCTTCGAACTTTTTGCCCCATCGCCCAACAGCAACCTGATTCCAAACGGTGGCAAAAGTGACCAGGACGTATCCTTCATACCCATGGCCATGCCGATCATGTTCGGCCCCGGTGCCATCGCCACAGTGATTGGCCTGACTAGCACCATTAAGGATACCGACCGCGCCATACTGCACTTTGCCGTGGTAGCACTGGCGATCTGCGCCACCATGTTCGTCACCTATCTGTCTTTGGCTTACGCCAATACCATCCTCAAAAAGATTGGCCCGCGAGGCATCGACGCCGCGACCCGGATCGTCGGTTTTTTCGTTTCGGCGATGGGTGTAGGCTTGATCTTCCACGGGACGGTAGAGTTTCTTCAGTCGTATGGGGTGCTGCTCAACGGGGTAACGAAGTAGGAATGCAAAAGCTTTGGGTTTTGCCTGGCTCCGAAAAGCAAGGAATATCCCGAGCACTCCTGACTCAATAGCCCTACAGCGTTGCATTCATTTAGGAAACAACAGCGTAAACGCTACCCGAAACCCCCAGCCTTCGGGTCCATCTTCCGGGCTGTCGGCCCAGTAACGCGGGCCGGCTTGCAGGGTCATGGGTTGATGGCCCACTTTGAACAACTGAGTGACGAACAAGTTGATCGGCACAGACCACTCCCGGGTTTGCCAATCGTAGGTGGACTCGGTATTGATACCGAAGGTGGTGTAGGTATGAGTGGTGTAGCTGAAGAAGGGTTGCAGGAACGTCTGGTTGACCTTGTCCTTGTCATCCGGCGGGCTGTTTTCCAGCGACCAGATGTGGTTGGCAAGAATACCGCGGGTCCAGCCGTCATGTTGCTTGAGCGCCACCACTGTAGGGCCCAATCCCCATTGCTCGCTACTCAGCAGTTCGTCGCTGCCGGTGGGCACCAATATGGCTGGGCCTGCTCCCCAGATCCAGCCGTTGGCGGTTTCCTGTTTGGGTGAAAAAAAGAAGCTTTGAGTGACGTCTCCCACACCTGATTTATCGGCAACCCCGCCGGGCACCAGGCCATGCTGATCGATGACGGGCAGGATGGTGCGGGAAATCAGATTCCACTCCTCGTTGAGACTGAAAGGCAGCACCGGCTGGATGTTGGTAACGCTCTGATACCCCTCACCGCTGGGGCCGAGTTTTTGGTTCCAGTTATATTGAATCGGCAAACTGTATAGCGCGGCGACCGGATTCAGGGATTGTTTGGCTAGCTCTGCCTGGCTATCGGCAGCGACGCCAGATTCAGACCAGACCATCGCCAAGGCAATAAAGCGAGCAAGCTGAAAACCTTTGTTCATTAACAGTTCCTTTCTCAGGGGGAGAGAATTGGACAATTGCATCGCTACTGTAAGGCTGAGGGTTAGCCCTAGCGCAAGTTGAGCGTAGATCAGGTTTTTGAACCGTGTTCAGAAAGAACAGTAGATGCAGTCGGGTAATTACCCGTTCAACTGGAAAACCGCACTAGACTCTACCCTGCGCCTTAACTTGTGCATGGTCATGCAGTCAGGGGGGAATGATTCTGTACGCAGTACCTAGGCTAATTACTCGGTGGTCAATGCACCAAGGGTCCATGTGATTGTGCACTCATCACCCGGTTGCCAACACGATGAAGGCACGAAAAATCACGAGATTCTCGGCGACTTGGATTTGATGGCGCGCCAACCGGTGGCCTGGCCGTAGACACTAACCTGGGATGGAAAGGCGCACTAAAATATGTGGCCACCGTGCCGCAAGTCTTTGACTTGTGGCAAGACCCGCAAGAGCGCCATGACCTTTTCATGAACAACTTTACCGAGCGCACCTGGACAATGGTGCCGATTACGGGCGCGATCATGAAGCTGATGAAAACCTGCGTCGATTACCCGCCACGCAAATTGCAAAGCATGGGTTACGAGGGGCCGATCGAGCTGTCGCAGTACCAGAAATTCCAATACGTGCGTGCCCCCCTGAAAAAAGAAGGCATCAACCTGCCTTTGCCAGCGGGCAACTGATCAATCAACTGAAAAATGGCGGTCTCATCAGGGGGGGCGCCCCTTCAATATGATGTTTGCGAGTAGTGGCTTTCTTGAAATCCTTAGCAGTCACCAATGGCTATATCGGGTCGTTTTCAGCCGGTCGTGACAGGCACAAAACGGCCAATACCCGACACTTCCCCCTGGCTCGATAGCTGGCGTTTTCGCTCCACGTACTGTCACAACCACCGCGCAAAAATCCGTCATGACATGTTATGACCTCCTGCAAAATCGG
>NZ_QAOV01000031.1 GCF_003050925.1 Pseudomonas sp. GV085
GCGCTTGGCCAGCCTGGACGCGGCCTGTTCGTTGGAGTCCAGCCAGTTGTAACCACAGGCATGCACCGGCATGCGGTAGCCGCCACGCGCCACCAACTCGTCCGAAAGTATCGACGGCAACTGGCTGGCGAGGTTGGCGCCCAATCCCGGCATGGCGATGGGGATTTCAGGTTTTAACCGGGTGATGTGCGTAGGCCCAGGCTCGACGACCACGGTGTGCAAGTGCTCCGGCCGGATGTCGAATTGTGGCCATTGGTGGGGCAGGAATTGGCTGTTCAGGGCGTCTTCCAGCCAAAGCAGAAAAGCGTGGTAGCTGGTTTCGCTGACTTCGCCCCAGCCACGTTCTTCGTAGCGTTTGGTCAGGGCCAAGATTGTTTTTTTCTTGTCCCTCTCTGGCGGCACTAAAACCGTGCCGGCAGCACGTTTCGGCACAGCACCTTTGTTGTCGACCTCCACCCTGGCCGGATGCAACAGTTGCTGTCGTATGCCAGCCTTTTTGTTCATCCAGTTCAGGGCCAACCACATATTCTTACCCATGAACCCCGCATCCAACCGCCAGACGGGACCCGCCTTCTTATTTTTCTTCCCTTTCTCCGGCTTACTCTCCAAATTCGACCCCATGATCCCCGGCACGAAAATCACCGGCAGCACCCCATCCGGCGGCAATATGCAGTGCACCGGGTCGGTGATATGGCTGGGCGTCAGGGTCCAGGTATGCACCGGGTTACCGCGCGCGTTGTAGGTCATGGGCGCAATACGCGGCGCTGTCGGGTTATCGGTCATGCGGGATCTCCGTGTTCAAGCCATTCCAGTACAAGCCCTTCCAGCGTCATGCCCTGTTGCAGGGTGACGAAGCCTTCGCCATCGCTGCGCCCGTCGAACCGTGCGCCGTCTTTGCGGACCAAGGCGTAGGCGCGGTTACGGATGGGTTGGTGATGAATGCGGCTACAAGAAGATCGGCAGGCGCTGATCATTGATCTTTATCCCCGGGTGACGGTTTGCGCTTTTCAAAGCTGGCGATGAACTCATCGAGGATGCGTTTGTTTTCGGCCGCCTCCTCGGCCGTTGGGCCACGGTCGTTCGCCCAAGGGTCCGGCTTGGGCGCGACTGAGTTGGGGCGCATCCGCACGGACTTGAGGATCGCGTCCCACACGGCCATGGCTTCGTAATCGGAGAGGGAGGGGTTGACGGGGTCTGGTGAAGCAGGTTGCTGCCAGAGCGGCAGTTCGTAACCTTTGTTGGCGAATTCGGGCAGGGTCCAACGAACGAGGTCGACTTCAACATCAGGATTCTTTGGCCTGCTTTTAATACCGCCTGCTGTCAGACTGAAACTCATGAAGGGACTACTCAGTGAGCGCGCTTTACGGTAGTTCTCCGCAAGGAAAAGGAGTTGACGATGGGTATCATCACTGAAGCCAATTAAAAGCTCCTCGGCTCGCATACTCGCAATGCTTGTCGCACCGCCTCGCAAGTTGTCGTAATCGTCAGCTAGAAAAACTCTGGTTGTTTCTTTGGTGCGGATTAGCAAGGGCTCACTTTCGCCTGGCGAAAGCGCGTTGACATAGACCTCCAGCGACACATCCGAAGCCGGAGGCCGAAAATTGAATGTCGCGATCTCCTGATCGTGGTGGCTGCGGATCACAATCGGCCCAAGCGCAAACCCCGCGCCGGCATTTTCGGGGGTGACTTTGAAGATTTCCTTCGACAGCTTTAACAGATGGGTTTCAACGGGCACCGTATCGCCGTTGTAGGACTCCGCTCTGAGCATGACGTAGACGCCATCGATCAGCAGATGAGACTCATGAACGAATGTTTGGCGGCGTGTTGCTTGCTTGTAGTACTGCAGCAACTTTTCCCTGGGTGAGGCCATTTTCGCCGACACCAGCATCGACACATCTGAATTCTTATAGTTCTTAACCGCCGAGATCCGACGCGCCCGCTCCTGCAAGGCCGCATCAAATCGCTCCTGCGTCACGCCGTCCCCCAGCACCCGAACCTCAACGGTTGAGTGATCGGCCCCCAGTCCGTAGTAGAGCATCACATCCCCGCCACCCGTCCAGTTGGCCGGCAGATCGATCAGCCCACGGCCCAACGCCCAGGTGCGCATGTTGTTGGTCAGTTCGTGCACGGTTTGTTTCTCCTGTTTGCTGGGTTGTTTGAAGGCGGTGCACCCGGCGAGCAACGCAAGCGTCAAGCATGTGAAAAACAGGCGCCGCCTGCGCAGATGAGACTGGGGGGTGCTCATCATTGATCTTTGTCCCCTGGAAACGGTTTGCGCTTTTCAAAGCTGGCGATGAACTCATCGAGGATGCGTTTGTTTTCGGCCGCCTCCTCGGCCGTTGGGCCACGGTCGTTCGCCCAAGGGTCCGGTTTGGGCGCGACTGAGCCGTAGCGAATGCGCACGGACTTTAGGATTGCATCCCACACGGCCATGGCTTCGTAGTCGGTGAGGGACGGATTGACGGGGTCTGGTGAAGCAGGTTGCTGCCAGAGCGGCAGTTCGTAACCTTTGTTGGCGAATTGGGGCAGGGTCCAGCGCACGAGATCTTCGGGCTCGTTGGGATCATCTGGCTCTCCTTTCATGCCACCTGCCGATAAACGGATACTCATGCCAGGCCGAGCCAGCGAGGGATTGTCCCGGTAGTTTTCGCTCACGAAGAGTATTTGACGGTGAGTATCGTCACTGAAACCGATCAGGGACTCTTCAGCTTGCATGCCGGCCAACATGATTTTTCCAGCGCGCAGATTTTCGTAATCGCCGGCGAGAAATATTTGCGTGTCTTTTGGGGTGCGGACGTGCAAGCGTTCTTTGTCATCAGGTGAGAGCGCGTTGATGTAGATGTTCAGCGATACGTCAGAAGCAGGCGGGCTAAAATCGAAGCTGGCGATTTCCTGATCGTGATGACTTCTGATTACGATAGGCCCCAACGCAAAGCCTGCACCTGCACTCTCCGGTGCAACCTTGAATATTTCCTTGGAGAGTTTTAGCAGGCGGTTTTCGACGGGCTGGGTCTTTCCATTGAATGAGTCGGCGCGGAGCATGACGTAGACATCATCAATCAACAGGTGAGCCTCATGAACGAACCAGTCCGGAAGCTCAGTGCTCTCGTAGTACTGTAGTAATTTACTCTGCCCATCTGCTTTTTTTACCGACACTAACATCGGGGCATTTCCCTGCTTATAATTTTTGACCGCTGCAATTCGACGGGTCCGCTCATTCAAAGCGGCATCAAAGCGCTCCTGCGTCACGCCTTCGCCCAATACACGCACCTCGACGGAGGAATGATCGGCGCCCAGACCGTAATAGAGCTTTACATCCCCGCCTCCATTCCAATTCGCAGGCAAATCAATCAAGCCTCGGCCCAGCGACCAGGTGCGCATGTTGTTGCTCAAATCGTGCACGGTTTGTTTCTCCTGTTCGCTGGGCTGTTTGAAGGCGCTGCACCCCGTGAGCAACGCAAGCGTCAAGCATGTGAAAAACACGCGCCGCCTGCGCAGATGAGGCTGGGGGGTGCTGATCATTGATCTTTGTCCCCTGGAAACGGTTTGCGCTTTTCAAAGCTGGCGATGAACTCATCGAGGATGCGTTTGTTTTCGGCCGCCTCCTCGGCCGTTGGGCCACGGTCGTTCGCCCAAGGGTCCGGTTTGGGCGCGACTGAGCCGTAGCGAATGCGCACGGACTTTAGGATTGCATCCCACACGGCCATGGCTTCGTAGTCGGTGAGGGACGGATTGACGGGGTCTGGTGAAGCAGGTTGCTGCCAGAGCGGCAGTTCGTAACCTTTGTTGGCGAATTCGGGCAGGGTCCAACGAACGAGGTCGACTTCAACATCAGGATTCTTTGGCCTGCTTTTAATACCGCCTGCTGTCAAACTGAAACTCATGAAGGGACTACTCAGCGAGCGCGCTTTACGGTAGTTCTCCGCAAGGAAAAGGAGTTGACGATGGGTATCATCACTGAAGCCAATTAAAAGCTCCTCGGCTCGCATACTCGCAATGCTTGTCGCACCGCCTCGCAAGTTGTCGTAATCGTCAGCTAGAAAAATTCTGGATGTTTCTTTGGTGCGGATTAGCAAGGGCTCACTTTCGCCTGGCGAAAGCGCGTTGACATAGACCTCCAGCGACACATCCGAAGCAGGAGGCCGAAAATTGAATGTCGCGATTTCCTGATCGTGATGACTGCGAATCACAATCGGCCCAAGCGCAAACCCCGCGCCGGCATTTTCGGGGGTGACTTTGAAGATTTCCTTTGACAGCTTTAAAAGGCGTCCTTCAACAGGGGCGGTATTGCCTTTGAAGGATTCTGCTCGGAGCATGATGTAGGCATCATCGACCAACAGATGGAGTTCATGAACGAAAGTCTGGCGCCGTGTTTGACGCATGTAGTATTGGAACATGACACTTTGCCGTGTCTCCCCTCTGGCCGACACCAGCATCGATACATCATCCATTTCATAGTTCTTGACCGCTGCAATCCTTCTGGCACGCTCCTGCAAGGCTGCGTTAAAACGTTGCTGCGTCACACCCTCCCCCAAGATCAAGACCTCAACGCTTGAATGATCAGCGCCCAATCCGTAGTACAGTTTCACATCCCCGCCCCCCGTCCAGTTGGCCGGCAGATCGATCAGGCCTCGGCCCAGCGCCCAGGTGCGCATGTTGCTGGTCAGTTCGTGCACGGTTTGTTTCTCCTGTTCGGTGGGTTGTTTGAAGGCGGTGCACCCGGCGACCGCCCCCAACAGCAGGCCTATAAAAAAAGCGGTCAACCGGCGCATAGCGGCCTCTTGGCTTTCGCCGCGATCTTGATGAGGGAGTAAAGGGTGAATTGCTGGGTTAACGGATTGGCATACGACGCCTCATGGTCGAAGCCGGGCGCCTGGACTTGCTGACGGATCGAATCCTTGCGCGCCTGCCTGATCGGCGCACGGCCAGAGCTCACCGGAACGGTGCCATCGCCCGCGCCGTCCTGCATGCGGCAGTGCAGCTCCCAATAGCTGGTCTGCACGGTTCTGACTGGTGAATCGGGGTCACCGCGCAGTGGTGGCACGGCCTCGGCTTGCCCGCCGACGTAAAACGGGCTACGTCCGTCGTCACGCACCTCATGCATCTGCAGGCTGGACACCGTGAAGGCATCGGGGCTTGAGGCATGGGGGCCGTTGAGGCGAGATCCGCGTCGCATTTCCCAGGTGATGGATTCGAAGCTGGGGTGTTTGTCGTCGTTGCCGTAGTAGACGTAGGATTGCGGATGATAGACGCCCGCGATTTTCTGATGGAATTGTTTCGCTTCCGATATGTTCTCCTCAAAAGTTTCCCAGGTAATCGGATCCCCATCCTTCGGCGCCAACCACTCTTCACGCAGCAATCCCCACCAACGGTCACGTCGCAGATAAATCTCTTCGTAGGGGTCTTTTTCCGGCTGGCGCGGCATGGCCGGCCCGCCTCGCTCGTCGATCAGCCGCAGCCACCCCGGGGCATAATCCTGGGTGGGCAGCAATTGCAAGGCTCCGGGCGCCTGCGCAAACACAGCGGTGACCTCCTGGCCGGTCGGGCCAATCACCGCACCGGCAATGGGGTCCTCGTCGCTCATGCCGACTTTGCAGCGGCGGTAAGCGACCGGTGCGCCGATGGC
>NZ_QAOV01000032.1 GCF_003050925.1 Pseudomonas sp. GV085
ACTTGCGCTTCAGATCTCTCGTCAGCGGGAGGCGAATTCTACAGCGTTACACGCTGCTGTCAACACCTCTTTTTCAACTCCCTTTTGGCTTCGATAACCTGAAGCAACCTGCTGCCGAAAACTGCGTAACTCATTGTTTACCAAGGAGTTTTCCGTTTCGACTGCGCCGGAAGTGGGGCGAATTATAGAGATCTGGAATCTGCCGTCAAGCACTGATTCAGGTTTTCTATCAATAACCTGCAGAATGCAGCAAAACACCCCAAAGGGAGGCCTATATAGAGGAGCCGAAACTCCCCTCTATATAGAAGAGACCTATCAGAGAACGCCCGAAGCCTTGAATGCGGACACCGCCCCCGCATCCAGGCCCAACACCCGCTGCAAAACCTCGAACGTGTGCTCACCCAGCAAAGGAGGCGCAAAACGGTACTCCACCGGCGTCTCCGACAGTCGAATCGGGCTCGCCACCTGAGGCACCATCCCGGCCAGCGCATGCGGCAGCTCGATAGCCAACCCACGCGCCTTGACCTGAGGATCGGCAAACATCTGCGCCACGTCATTGATAGGCCCGCATGGCACGCCAGCCTGCTCCAACTGCGCCACCCATTCAGCGGTCGTCTTGAACACCGTCGCCTGGCGGATCAGCGGAATCAGTACCACCCTGTTTGCCACCCGCAGCTTGTTGGTGGCAAAACGCGGGTCGTCCGCCCACTGCGGCTGCCCGGCCACTTCCGCGAACTTGCGGAACTGTCCATCGTTCCCGACGGTAAGGATGAAATCGCCATCCGCCGTAGGAAAATCCTGATAGGGCACGATGTTCGGATGAGCATTGCCCAAGCGTTTAGGTGCATTGCCTGTCGTCAGGTAGTTCATCGCCTGGTTGGCCAGACAAGCTACCTGTACGTCCAGTAGTGCCATATCGATATGCTGACCACCGCCGTCGTGATCCCGATGCGCAAGCGCTGCCAGGATTGCGACAGTCGAATACAGCCCGGTCAGGATGTCCGTCAGCGCCACGCCAACCTTCACCGGGCCCGCGCCGTCCTCACCTTCAGGTCTCCCCGTCAGGCTCATGAGCCCGCCGAGCCCCTGGATCATGAAGTCATAACCCGCACGCTTGGCGTAAGGACCAGTCTGGCCAAACCCGGTGATCGAGCAATAGATCAGATCCGGATTGATCGCCTTCAACGATTCATAGTCCAGGCCATAAGCCGCCAGACCGCCGACCTTGAAGTTCTCGATCAAGATGTCCGACTTGGCCGCCAGTTCACGCACCAGCTTCTGCCCTTCAGGGCGAGTGAAGTCGATGGTGACCGATTGCTTGTTGCGATTGGCCGACAAGTAATAGGCGGCCTCGCTGGTGTTCTCGCCATAGGCGTCTTTAAGGAACGGCGGCCCCCAGGCGCGCGTGTCATCGCCGTTACCCGGACGCTCGACCTTGATCACTTCGGCGCCAAGGTCGGCCAGGATCTGCCCGGCCCAAGGCCCGGCCAGCACCCGCGATAAATCCAGTACCCGTAGATGCGATAGCGCGCCCATGGACGTTCTCCTTAATAGAACGCCTGTAGGCCGGTTTGCGCACGACCGAGGATCAGTGCATGGACGTCGTGCGTACCTTCATAGGTGTTCACCACTTCCAGGTTGACCAGGTGACGCGCGACACCAAACTCATCGGAGATGCCGTTGCCGCCCAACATATCGCGAGCCATGCGCGCGATGTCCAGGGACTTGCCGCAAGAGTTGCGCTTCATCATCGAAGTGATTTCGACCGCCGCGGTGCCTTCATCCTTCATGCGACCCAGACGCAGGCAGCCTTGCAGCGCCATGGTGATTTCAGTCTGCATATCGGCAAGCTTCTTCTGGATCAACTGGGTAGCGGCCAGCGGGCGACCGAACTGTTGACGATCCAGGGTGTACTGGCGAGCGGTGTGCCAGCAGAACTCGGCCGCACCCAGCGCACCCCAGGCGATGCCGTAACGTGCCGAGTTGAGGCAAGTGAAAGGACCTTTCAGGCCACGGACATCCGGGAAAATGTTCTCTTGCGGAACGAACACGTTATCCATCACGATTTCACCGGTGATCGATGCGCGCAGGCCCACCTTGCCGTGAATCGCCGGAGCGCTCAGACCTTTCCAGCCTTTCTCCAGAACGAAGCCGCGGATGTCGCCGGCATCGTCCTTGGCCCAGACCACGAACACATCGGCGATCGGACTGTTGGTGATCCACATCTTGTTGCCGGTGAGGCTGTAGCCACCTTCCACTTTGCGCGCACGAGAGATCATCGCGCCCGGGTCGGAGCCGTGGTTAGGCTCGGTCAGGCCGAAGCAGCCGATCCACTCGCCCGACGCCAGTTTCGGCAGGTACTTCTGCTTCTGCGCTTCGGTACCGAATTCATTGATTGGCACCATCACCAGCGAGGACTGCACGCTCATCATCGAGCGATAGCCGGAGTCGATACGCTCGACTTCACGGGCGATCAGGCCATAGCTGACGTAGTTCAGGCCACTGCCACCGTACTGCTCGGGAATGGTTGCGCCCAACAGACCGATCTCGCCCATTTCGCGGAAGATCGCCGGATCGGTCTTCTCATGACGGAAAGCTTCAAGAATGCGCGGCGCAAGGCTCTGCTGAGCAAACTGCGCAGCCGTGTCGCGAATCATGCGTTCTTCTTCAGTGAGCTGTTGATCCAGCAGCAGGGGATCGATCCAGTTGAAGCTAGCTTTACCGCCCATGAGTGTGTCCTCTCGAATCGGGTCAAATAACGTGGAGTGATCCTAGGCCCGGATCGGCGCCACGGCAAACGAGGATTTTGCATACTGTTGTGCTAATTTCTCACTCCGAAACATCGTAAAATAGCCTTTATGCGATGTATTAGTGAGGTTGACGTACATGCGCAGAAAAATACCCAGCACCACCGCCCTGATCAGCTTCGAGGCTGCAGCGCGCCATGAGAGCTTCACCAAGGCCGCCCAGGAACTTTCGCTGACCCAAGGAGCGATTTGCCGACAGATCGCCAGCCTTGAAGAGTTCCTCAGCGTGGAACTGTTCCGACGCTCGCGGCGTGGAGTGAAGCTGACGGAGGCCGGGCTTTCCTACAGCCGTCGGGTTGCCACACAACTCGACGCGGTCGAACGGGACACCCTGTCGGTGATGGGCCAGCAGGGCGCCAACGTGATCGAATTGGCGGTGGTTCCGACCTTCGGCACCCAATGGCTGCTGCCGCGTCTCAAGGACTTCCAACAAAAGCACCCGGAAGTGACGGTCAACCTGACCAACCGCACGCGGCCGTTCCTGTTCGCCGACACTGATTTTGATGCCGCCATCTACTTCGGTGATGCGGATTGGTCGGGTACAGAGTCCCACAGGCTGATGGGTGAAAATCCGATGCCCGTTTGCAGCCCCAACCTGCTCGGAAACAAGGCCAGTCTGACGCCCGGCGAAATCGCCGACTTGCCTCTACTGCAACAGACCACCCGCCCCTATGCCTGGCGCCAATGGTTCGATTCCCAACACCTGAATGTCCCGCGAGACATGACAGGCCCCCGCTACGAGCTATTCTCCATGCTCGCGCAGGCGGCCATGCACGACATGGGCATTGCCCTGATTCCGCCGTTTTTGATTCAAAGGGAGCTGAAGGAGAAACGCCTGGTGATCGCCAACCCGCAAGCATTGTCCAGCATCAAGGCTTACTACCTGATGATTCCTGAGCGAAAGGTTGAATCCGCGTCTTTGAGGGCATTTCGTGACTGGCTGGTAAATCAGGCGCACAGCTACAGCCTAGAAGGATAAAGGCCTCGCAGCGTTACTTGACCTCGTAGTCAGCAAATATAAAGCCCTACAGATATAAGTATTTGTCGCATGCCAGCAAACTGTATCGAGAAGCTGTACAAACGTCCCACAAGCGCCTGAGCACGCGGCTTTGCGCCACTATTTCAAAGCGATGCCGCATCATTCATACGGCCGATGTGTAAATTCTTCAATTTCGGCCAGAATCCTTGCAAAGCACGGTCTGCAAGGGATAGAGCCGGCTGGTTGCGACATTCGGTCACGGGGTGACTTGTAGTTAATTTTCCGTCACCCGTCATAATCCCTTGAAGGGCACAAAGTTCGCCTGCAAAATGCCGCGCCCCGCCCTGATTTGGCGGGATCGTGCTGATCGGCCGCCCCAGCCGCACCATCCGTAGTGCCTGGGTTTACTCAACAAGATCACGCAGGAGATTTGACGTGCACATTGGTGTTCCTCTCGAAACCCAGACCGGTGAAACACGGG
>NZ_QAOV01000033.1:0-1530 GCF_003050925.1 Pseudomonas sp. GV085
TGCGAATTTTCGGCGAATGTCGTCTTCACAGTATAACCAGATTGCTTGGGGTTATATGGTCAAGTGAAGAAGCGCATACGGTGGATGCCTTGGCAGTCAGAGGCGATGAAAGACGTGGTAGCCTGCGAAAAGCTTCGGGGAGTCGGCAAACAGACTTTGATCCGGAGATGTCTGAATGGGGGAACCCAGCCATCATAAGATGGTTATCTTGTACTGAATACATAGGTGCAAGAGGCGAACCAGGGGAACTGAAACATCTAAGTACCCTGAGGAAAAGAAATCAACCGAGATTCCCTTAGTAGTGGCGAGCGAACGGGGACTAGCCCTTAAGTGGCTTTGAGATTAGCGGAACGCTCTGGAAAGTGCGGCCATAGTGGGTGATAGCCCTGTACGCGAAAATCTCTTGGTCATGAAATCGAGTAGGACGGAGCACGAGAAACTTTGTCTGAATATGGGGGGACCATCCTCCAAGGCTAAATACTACTGACTGACCGATAGTGAACTAGTACCGTGAGGGAAAGGCGAAAAGAACCCCGGAGAGGGGAGTGAAATAGATCCTGAAACCGTATGCGTACAAGCAGTGGGAGCCCACTTTGTTGGGTGACTGCGTACCTTTTGTATAATGGGTCAGCGACTTATTTTCAGTGGCGAGCTTAACCGAATAGGGGAGGCGTAGCGAAAGCGAGTCTTAATAGGGCGTCTAGTCGCTGGGAATAGACCCGAAACCGGGCGATCTATCCATGGGCAGGTTGAAGGTTAGGTAACACTGACTGGAGGACCGAACCGACTACCGTTGAAAAGTTAGCGGATGACCTGTGGATCGGAGTGAAAGGCTAATCAAGCTCGGAGATAGCTGGTTCTCCTCGAAAGCTATTTAGGTAGCGCCTCATGTATCACTGTAGGGGGTAGAGCACTGTTTCGGCTAGGGGGTCATCCCGACTTACCAAACCGATGCAAACTCCGAATACCTACAAGTGCCGAGCATGGGAGACACACGGCGGGTGCTAACGTCCGTCGTGAAAAGGGAAACAACCCAGACCGTCAGCTAAGGTCCCAAAGTTATGGTTAAGTGGGAAACGATGTGGGAAGGCTTAGACAGCTAGGAGGTTGGCTTAGAAGCAGCCACCCTTTAAAGAAAGCGTAATAGCTCACTAGTCGAGTCGGCCTGCGCGGAAGATGTAACGGGGCTCAAACCATACACCGAAGCTACGGGTATCACCTTCGGGTGATGCGGTAGAGGAGCGTTCTGTAAGCCTGTGAAGGTGAGTTGAGAAGCTTGCTGGAGGTATCAGAAGTGCGAATGCTGACATGAGTAACGACAATGGGTGTGAAAAACACCCACGCCGAAAGACCAAGGTTTCCTGCGCAACGTTAATCGACGCAGGGTTAGTCGGTCCCTAAGGCGAGGCTGAAAAGCGTAGTCGATGGAAAACAGGTTAATATTCCTGTACTTCTGGTTATTGCGATGGAGGGACGGAGAAGGCTAGGCCAGCTTGGCGTTGGTTGTCCAAGTTTAAGGTGGTAGGCTGG
>NZ_QAOV01000033.1:1582-2967 GCF_003050925.1 Pseudomonas sp. GV085
TCTGGGTGACGAAGTGGTTGATGCCATGCTTCCAAGAAAAGCTTCTAAGCTTCAGGTAACCAGGAACCGTACCCCAAACCGACACAGGTGGTTGGGTAGAGAATACCAAGGCGCTTGAGAGAACTCGGGTGAAGGAACTAGGCAAAATGGCACCGTAACTTCGGGAGAAGGTGCGCCGGTGAGGGTGAAGGACTTGCTCCGTAAGCCCACGCCGGTCGAAGATACCAGGCCGCTGCGACTGTTTATTAAAAACACAGCACTCTGCAAACACGAAAGTGGACGTATAGGGTGTGACGCCTGCCCGGTGCCGGAAGGTTAATTGATGGGGTTAGCTAACGCGAAGCTCTTGATCGAAGCCCCGGTAAACGGCGGCCGTAACTATAACGGTCCTAAGGTAGCGAAATTCCTTGTCGGGTAAGTTCCGACCTGCACGAATGGCGTAACGATGGCGGCGCTGTCTCCACCCGAGACTCAGTGAAATTGAAATCGCTGTGAAGATGCAGTGTATCCGCGGCTAGACGGAAAGACCCCGTGAACCTTTACTATAGCTTTGCACTGGACTTTGAATTTGCTTGTGTAGGATAGGTGGGAGGCTTTGAAGCGTGGACGCCAGTTCGCGTGGAGCCAACCTTGAAATACCACCCTGGCAACTTTGAGGTTCTAACTCAGGTCCGTTATCCGGATCGAGGACAGTGTATGGTGGGTAGTTTGACTGGGGCGGTCTCCTCCTAAAGAGTAACGGAGGAGTACGAAGGTGCGCTCAGACCGGTCGGAAATCGGTCGTAGAGTATAAAGGCAAAAGCGCGCTTGACTGCGAGACAGACACGTCGAGCAGGTACGAAAGTAGGTCTTAGTGATCCGGTGGTTCTGTATGGAAGGGCCATCGCTCAACGGATAAAAGGTACTCCGGGGATAACAGGCTGATACCGCCCAAGAGTTCATATCGACGGCGGTGTTTGGCACCTCGATGTCGGCTCATCACATCCTGGGGCTGAAGCCGGTCCCAAGGGTATGGCTGTTCGCCATTTAAAGTGGTACGCGAGCTGGGTTTAGAACGTCGTGAGACAGTTCGGTCCCTATCTGCCGTGGACGTTTGAGATTTGAGAGGGGCTGCTCCTAGTACGAGAGGACCGGAGTGGACGAACCTCTGGTGTTCCGGTTGTCACGCCAGTGGCATTGCCGGGTAGCTATGTTCGGAAAAGATAACCGCTGAAAGCATCTAAGCGGGAAACTTGCCTCAAGATGAGATCTCACTGGGACCTTGAGTCCCCTGAAGGGCCGTCGAAGACTACGACGTTGATAGGTTGGGTGTGTAAGCGCTGTGAGGCGTTGAGCTAACCAATACTAATTGCCCGTGAGGCTTGACCATATAACACCCAAGCAAT
>NZ_QAOV01000034.1 GCF_003050925.1 Pseudomonas sp. GV085
GCCTTGACCATGTCTTCGATGACCTTCTTGGCGTCACCGAACACCATCATGGTCTTGTCCAGGTAGAACAGCTCGTTGTCCAGACCGGCATAGCCGCTGGCCATCGAGCGCTTGTTGACGATGATGGTCTTGGCCTTGAACGCCTCGAGAATCGGCATGCCGGCAATCGGCGATTTCGGATCGTTCTTCGCCGCCGGGTTGACCACGTCGTTGGCACCCAGCACCAGCACCACGTCGGCCTGGCCGAACTCGGAGTTGATGTCGTCCATCTCGAACACCTGGTCGTAAGGCACTTCGGCCTCGGCCAGCAACACGTTCATGTGCCCGGGCATGCGACCGGCCACCGGATGGATCGCGTACTTCACGGTCACGCCGCGGTGGGTCAGCTTCTCGGTCAGTTCCTTCAGCGCATGCTGCGCCCGGGCGACCGCCAGGCCGTAGCCCGGCACGATGATCACGGTGTCGGCGTTGGTCAGCAGGAAGGTCGCGTCGTCGGCCGACCCGGATTTCACCGGACGGGCTTCTTTCGCACCCGCCGGGCCGGCGGCCTCTGCGGTATTGCCGAAACCACCGAGCAGGACGTTGAAGAAGGAACGGTTCATCGCCTTGCACATGATGTACGAGAGGATCGCACCGCTTGAGCCCACCAGCGAACCGGCGATGATCAGCATCGAGTTGTTCAGCGAGAAGCCGATGCCCGCCGCTGCCCAGCCGGAGTAGCTGTTGAGCATCGACACGACCACGGGCATGTCGGCACCCCCGATCGGGATGATGATCAGCACGCCGAGCACGAAGGCCAGGGCCAGCATCACGGTGAAGGCGGTGTAGTCGCCGGTGAGCATGAAGGTGATGCCCAAGCCCAGGGTGGCCAGGCCCAGCAGCAGGTTCAGCTTGTGTTGGCCGCTGAACTGGACCGGTGCACCCTGGAACAGGCGGAACTTGTACTTGCCGGCGAGCTTGCCGAAGGCAATGACCGAACCGGAGAAGGTGATTGCACCGATGGCGGCACCGAGGAACAGTTCCAGGCGGTTACCGGCCGGGATCGCATCGCCGAGGTTCTGCACGATGCCCAAGGATTGCGGCTCGACCACGGCGGCCACGGCGATGAACACCGCGGCCAGGCCGATCATGCTGTGCATGAAGGCGACCAGTTCGGGCATCTTGGTCATTTCGACGCGTTTGGCCATGATCGAACCGGCCGTGCCGCCGATCAGCAGGCCGACGATCACGTAGACGATGCCGTCGTGCGCCAGCTCGGCGCCCAGCTTGTAGATCAGGCCGACCGTGGTGAGGATCGCCAGGCCCATGCCGAGCATGCCGAACAGGTTGCCGCGGCGCGACGTGGTCGGGTGCGAGAGGCCCTTGAGCGCCTGGATGAAGCACACCGAGGCGATCAGATACAGGGACGTAACCAGGTTCATGCTCATGCTTGTTGCACCTCGGCCTTGACTGCAGCGGCCTTGGCAGCCGGCGCTTTGGCCGCTTTTTTCTTGAACATTTCCAGCATGCGCCGGGTCACCAGGAAGCCACCAAACACGTTGACGGCGGCCAGGGCCACGGCCAGGGTGCCCATGGTCTTGCCCAGCGGGGTCACGGTGAGGGCGGCGGCGAGCATGGCGCCGACGATCACGATGGCCGAGATGGCGTTGGTCACCGCCATCAGCGGTGTGTGCAGGGCCGGTGTGACGTTCCAGACCACGTGGTAGCCGACATAGATGGCCAGCACGAAGATGATCAGGTTGTAGATACCGTGAGAGATCAGCATGTCTTCCATTGTTTTTATCCTCAGCCGTTCTTGCGCACGATCTGGCCGTCGCGGCACATCAGGCACGCGGCGACGATATCGTCTTCCAGGTTGATCACCAGTTGTCCGTCTTTATCGAACAACAGTTTCATGAAGTCCAGCAGGTTGCGGGCGTACAGCGCCGAAGCGTCAGCCGCCACGGCGCTGGCCAGGTTGGTCGGGCCCACGATGGTCACGCCGTTTTCGACGACCACCTGATCGGCCACGGTCAGCGGGCAGTTGCCGCCCTGGGCGGCCGCGAGGTCGATGACCACCGAGCCCGGTTTCATCTGGGCCACGGTTTGCGCGCTCAGCAACGTCGGTGCCTTGCGGCCGGGAATCAGCGCGGTGGTGATGACGATGTCCGCCTGCTTGGCGCGTTCGTGCACGGCCGCGGCCTGGCGCTGCATCCAGCTGGCCGGCATCGGGCGGGCGTAACCGCCGACGCCGACGGCGCATTCGCGTTCTTCGTCGGTCTCGTAAGGCACGTCGACGAACTTGGCGCCGAGGGATTCGATCTGCTCTTTCACCGCCGGACGCACGTC
>NZ_QAOV01000035.1 GCF_003050925.1 Pseudomonas sp. GV085
GACGCGCCGGTCAGAACCGTGCAGACCAGCTATTGGGAGCTGCACTGCCGCATGCAGGACGGCGCGGGCGACGGCACCGTTCCGGTGAGTTCTGGTCGTGCGCCGGTCAGGCAGGCACGCAAGGATTCGATCCGCCAGCAAGTCCAGGCGCCCGGCTTCGATCATGAAGCGTCGTACGCCAATCCGTTAACCCAGCAATTCACTCTTTACTCCCTCATCAAAATCGCAGCGAAAGCCAAGAGGCCGCTATGCGCCGGTTGACCGCTTTTTTTACAGGCCTGCTGTTGGGGGCGGTCGCCGGGTGCACCGCCTTCAAACAGCCCACCGAACAGGAGAAACAAACCGTGCACGAATTGACCAGCAACATGCGCACCTGGGCGCTGGGCCGAGGCCTGATCGATCTGCCCGCCAACTGGAGTGGTGGCGGGGATGTGAAGCTGTACTACGGATTGGGAGCTGATCACTCAAGCGTTGAGGTCTTGATCTTGGGGGAGGGCGTGACGCAGGAGCGATTTGATGCGGCCTTGCAGGAGCGGGCGCGTCGGATCTCGGCGGTTAAGAACTATAAGAATTCAGATATGTCGATGCTGGTGTCGGCGAAAATGGCCTCACCCAGGGAAAAGTTGCTGCAGTACTACAAGCAAGCAACACGCCGCCAAACATTCGTTCATGAGTCTCATCTGCTGATCGATGACGTCTACGTCATGCTCAGAGCTCAATCCTACGACGGCGATACGGATCCCGTTCAAGCCCAACTATTAAAGCTGTCGAAGGAAATCTTCAAAGTCACCCCCGAAAATGCCGGCGCGGGGTTTGCGCTTGGGCCGATTGTGATCCGCAGTCATCACGATCAGGAGATAGCCAGCTTCGAGTTCAGTCCTCCTGCCTCGGATGTCTCACTGAGCATCTACATCAACGCATTATCACCTGATGATGAAGAGCGTTTGCATGTTCGCACTCCAAAAGACGGGCAAATTTTTCTCGCAGGTGATTACGAAAATCTGCGCACTGGAAAAATCATGTTGGCCGGCATGCAAGCCGAAGAGTCCCTGATCGGCTTCAGCGATGACACTCACCGTCAAATACTCTTCGTGAGCGAAAACTACCGGGACAATCCCTCGCTGGCTCGGCCTGGTATGAGCATCCGCTTGTCGGCAGGCGGCATGAAAGGAGAGCCAGATGATCCCGATGAGCCCGAAGACCTCGTCCGCTGGACCCTGCCCCAGTTCGCCAACAAAGGCTACGACCTGCCGCTCTGGCAACAACCTGCTTCACCAGACCCCGTCAACCCCTCCCTCACCGATTACGAAGCCATGGCCGTGTGGGACGCCATCCTCAAGTCCGTACGCATCCGCTACGGCTCAGTCGCGCCCAAGCCGGACCCTTGGGCGAACGACCGTGGCCCAACGGCCGAGGAGGCGGCCGAAAACAAACGCATCCTCGATGAGTTCATCGCCAGCTTTGAAAAGCGCAAACCGTTTCCAGGGGACAAAGATCAATGATCAGCACCCCCCAGCCTCATCTGCGCAGGCGGCGCCTGTTTTTCACATGCTTGACGCTTGCGTTGCTCACGGGGTGCACCGCCTTCAAACAGCCCAGTGAACAGGAGAAACAAACCGTGCACGAACTGACCAGCAACATGCGCACCTGGGCGTTGGGCCGAGGCTTGATTGATTTGCCTGCGAATTGGAATGGAGGCGGGGATGTAAAGCTCTATTACGGTCTGGGTGCCGATCATTCCTCCGTCGAGGTGCGTGTATTGGGCGAAGGCGTGACGCAGGAGCGCTTTGATGCCGCTTTGAATGAGCGGACCCGTCGAATTGC
>NZ_QAOV01000036.1 GCF_003050925.1 Pseudomonas sp. GV085
GGGGACGCGCTACACCGATCAGCCGTTGCTGCGGTCGGTCGCCTTGGCTTTGCTTTGGGCGACAGCGGCTTCAGCCTTCTGTTTCTGGGCAACCTGGAAGGCTTTCATCGAGACTGTCCGGGCCGACTCCATGCGTGCGACGGTCCGGTCACCGCCACCGGTGGCCATCGCCAGAGAAGAAGCGGTCAGGGTGGCGACGACGAAGAGAACTTTCATGGATTTCATTTGGGTATCCTCAAGTGAAGTGTGTTAACGGTTAAAGCGCAATTCATTGGCGAGCGCTGAACGTCCTTGTTCAACCGGACTTCACCAGCCAGCCAGGGCGGCGTTGCCTGGTGTCCCGGTGCCTTGCTCCAGGCGCGCTTGGGTGTCTTTGTCTTTGGCCCAGGCAGTGAGCAGTAGCATCATCCCGAACCCACCGACGATGAGCACCGGATAGGCGGCCAGCAACTCCAGCAGGGAGTACTTCCAGGCCAGCGGACGACCAACACCCAGCAGGGCGGCATAGAACCACGACACGCCAGAGAACGCCCCCGAGAACAGCGCCAGCATGCGCAGGCTGAAGGAGAGTTTCAGTAACGAACCGGCCTTTTTCAGCGCCGGCAATACAGCGCGATGCAACACGAAGCCGTTAATGGTCAACAGCACAACGATGCCGATCTTGGCTTGTATTTTTGGATTGAGGAAATACTCCATTCCCTTGCCGGCATAGTCGATCCCGACAATGGCAACGCCCGTAATCCAGAGCACGACAAGTGCAAGCGATACGGTTTTTTGAAGACTGTCCATGTGCGCGTCATCATGGTGACCCGACACATCGCCCTTCAGGAGTTGCTGGACCATTGCAATGTCACTGGTCAACACCAGCCCGATTGCCACGCAGCAGGCGATAAGATGGAAATATACAACGCCCAAGCGCAAATATTCCACGGTGGACGAAGAAAACATACTAAGTTCCATGGTTACCTCTTGGATTCAATAGTGAATCGACCTGGCTCTCGGCACGGCATAATTAGAGTTTGCCGTTGCTGATTTCAGTTAAGACTCGGCCATTACGATTAGTTAATTAGTTAATCTTGCGGCATGATGCTGCGAAGATAAGAGCGACGCTTGCGAATGAACTTTCAGTCATTCGAATGTTCTCATTTTCAGGTAACAACAAACATCATCCGCACGGGGTGCCAATGAGGTTTAACTTGCGCTGATCAGGCAATGCTGGTGGGGTCGGCGGGGCTTCCACCCCATTCGAGGAAACGGATCTTGTGAATCTCGCCCTCGCTGTCTTCGTAGACCAGGGTCACCGGCACCATGCCGGTCTTGTCGGAGGTATCGGTGCGCTGCAGTACCCGTTTCACATCGATGTCCATTCCGTAGTGGTATTCGACGGCGGAGACATGCGCGCCGGGATCTTGCAGGCTGTTCTGGTCGAAGACACTGGGTGCGAGACTGGATATCACTGCACTGACAATTGTGGCGATGCTCATAAGGCTGACCTCTTTTGTAGTTCGCTTGACAAGGACCTAATGTGACACGTGATGAGAGTGAAGTTCACAGTACCGCGACGAACGTGCCCGCCTGAAAAGCCTGTAGTGGCTGCAAACTCCCGGCAATTCCCCGCGCTTGACGCCTCTCGACCGTTCGTCCTTAAACCCCCCGTATTTGTTGGGCAAAGTCCGATTTTGCAGGAGGTCATAACATGTCATGACGGATTTTTGCGCGGTGGTTGTGACAGTACGTGGAGCGAAAACGCCAGCTATCGAGCCAGGGG
>NZ_QAOV01000038.1 GCF_003050925.1 Pseudomonas sp. GV085
ACGTCATGCTCCGCGCCGACTCATTCAATGGAAAGACCCAGCCCGTCGAAAACCGCCTGCTAAAACTCTCCAAGGAAATATTCAAGGTTGCACCGCAGAGTGCAGGTGCAGGCTTTGCCTTGGGGCCTATCGTGATCAGAAGCCATCATGATCAGGAGATCGCCAGTTTCTACTTTCGTCCCCCGGCTTCGGATGTGGCGCTGAATGTCTACATCAACGCGCTCTCACCGGATGACGACGAGCGCTTGCACATCCGCACCCAAAAAGACACGCAAATATTTCTCGCCGGTGATTATGAAAACCTGCGAGCTGGGAAAGTTACATTGGCCGACATGCAAGCCGAAGAGTCCCTGATCGGCTTCAGCGATGACACTCACCGTCAAATACTCTTCGTGAGCGAGAACTATCGCGACACTCCTTCACTGAGTCGCCCAGCCATGAGTTTGCGTTTGTCGGCAGGCGGAAAAAAACGCTCCGCCATTGACCCGAATAAACCAAAAGACCTCGTTCGCTGGACCCTGCCCAACTTCGCCAACAAAGGCTACGACCTACCGCTCTGGCAACGCCCCGCACGCCGGGAGCCCGTCAACCCCTCCCTCACCGACTACGAAGCCATGGCCGTGTGGGACGCGATCCTCAAGTCCGTCCGCATGCGCCCCAGTTCAGTCGCGCCCAAGCCGGACCCTTGGGCGAACGACCGTGGCCCAACGGCCGAGGAGGCGGCCGAAAACAAACGCATCCTCGATGAGTTCATCGCCAGCTTTGAAAAGCGCAAGCCGTCACCCGGGGATAAAGATCAATGATCAGCGCCTGCCGATCTTCTTGTAGCCGCGTTCATCACCAACCCATCCGTAACCGCGCCTACGCCTTGGTCCGCAGAGACGGCGCACGGTTCGAAGGGCGCAGCGATGGCGAAGGTTTCGTCACCCTGCAACAGGGCATGACGCTGGAAGGGCTTGTACTGGAATGGCTTGAACACGGAGCCCCCGCATGACCAACAACCCGACGGCGCCGCGTATTGCGCCCATGACCTACAACGCGCGCGGTAACCCGGTGCATACCTGGACCCTGACGCCCAGCCATCTCACCGACCCGGTGCACTGCATATTGCCGCCGGATGGGGTGCTGCCGGTGATTTTTGTGCCGGGGATCATGGGGTCGAATTTGAAGAGTAAGCCTGCTGAGCAGGAGAGCGAAGAGCAGGGAGAAGAGGGGGTACCCATCTGGCGGTTGGATGCGGGGTTCATGGGAAAGAACATGTGGTTGGCGAAAAACTGGATATTTAAAACGCCAGGTGAACGTCAAAAAATTCTGCATCCGGTTCGTGCGGAAGTTGATAGAGAAGGAGCGGTGCCTAAACGCGCCGTAGGTACGGTCATTACCCAGCCAGAGCCAGACAAGAAAAAGGCAGCCTTGGCCTTGTCCAAACGCTATCGAGAACGTGGCTGGGGCGAAGTCAGCGAAACCAGTTATCACGCTTTTCTTCTCTGGCTGGAAGACACCCTGAACAGCCAATTCCTGCCCCACCAATGGCCACAATTCGACATCCGGCCGGAGCATTTGCACACTGTCGCCGTCGAGCCTGGGCCTACGCACATCACCCGGTTAAAACCTGAAATCCCCATCGCCATGCCGGGATTGGGCGCCAACCTTGCCAGCCAGTT
>NZ_QAOV01000039.1 GCF_003050925.1 Pseudomonas sp. GV085
CTCTTATCAAACAAAAAATAACCCATTGTTTTTGCTCTAAAAATTATCCAGCCATCACCAACTGCATGCCCAGCTTGCGCGCCTTGTGTTCCAAGGCGCGTAACTGTCGGCTGCGGCTTTTCGCTTCAAAAGCTTCGATACCCTTTTCTACATAGGGCTGGCCCTTGGTCAGCATGGCGTAGATCAGTCGCGCCAGTTGGTGCGCGGTCGCCTTGATCGCGCAGCCGGTGTCCATCCGGGTTAAACGGGCCCGGTGGCTGGCACCGATAAAGCTTTTGTCGTTGCGGGCATTGGAGGCTGATTGCTTAAGAGCCTGGGACGCCCGATTGATTACCTTGGGGGGTTTGCCGGGAAGCGCTTTTCCTCCCGATATGCGGGTCGGCGGCGCCACACCGAGCCAGGAACAAAAGTGTTGAGAGGTCGGGAAACGCGACAAATCAGGCCCCAATTCGCTGGCCAGAACCAGTGCCGTATCCACGCCGATCGTCGGGATGGCGGTCAAGTCCACGCCCATCACTTGGCCCAAGGCTTGATGCAAGGCGCTCTGCTGCGCAGCCGAACGATGAGGACTTCGCAGCACTTTGCCGGCAACCGGCACCGCTTCCTGGAGCCTGGGTAGCCGTTCAAGCGCTTGCGCGATGGCCTTGTCGCAGTCGGCGATCTGCGTTTCCAGGAAGTCATGGCAGGCTAACTCCTGGCTCAGCGCGTGGAGGTGTTCGGCACGCCAATTACCATGCAGACTGCGAGCGATGGTGGCCTGGTCCGCCTTGATGCGCCGATCTCGCAACGCGGCGAGAACCAGCGGGTCGCGCTCGCCCTGGTTGATCGCGTTAAGAATTTTCATGCCGGTCACACCGGTAATGTCACTGATGACGTTGGCCAAATGAATGTTCATCTGGCTCAGGGCTTTTTGCATCCGATTGATGGACTTGGCCTGATCGCAGACTTTATTGGCCCGTTGGCGCACCAGGGAACGCATCGAGCAAATCTCATCCGAAGGGCGAAAAGCCCCGCTCAACAGGCCGTGCGTCATGAGTTGCCAGATCCATTGGCAATCGAGGACATCGGATTTGCGGCCAGAGGTCTGCCGGGTTGCACGGGAGTTGACCAGATAAACCTCAAATCCCCGCGCGTCCAGCACTTCGAAAAGGGGGATCCAGTAGACGCCGGTGGCCTCCATGGCCACGACCTTGATCTTCAATGACGCGAGCCAGTCGGCTAACGCGATCAGGTCATCGGTGAAGGTCGAAAACTTGCGAACCGGGTTATCGCCGCGCCCGGGATTGACCGCGACCCAATGCTCACGACTGCCAACATCGATACCAGCGCAGTCGTGGTGGATAATCTCGAAGCGTTTTTGGTTCTTGCGCGCCATGCCAATTCCTCGCAGGATGGAAAAGCGTGCGCGGGGTACACGGTGGCGAAAGGGTTCACTCTCTTATACGAGGTCACGGCATGCCGTGCCTTCAACGACTCCACGCCGATACCGTGCGGACCACTCTCCTACTCGGGTGCTGTCACACCAGTGCTAATGACGGTCTCTGCCCCGCGCACGCTCTTCAACTCTAGCTCCCTCAGTTTGCTGCGCGACAGCGCGGCGTCGAAGACGAGGCGGCCCCTCCTAC
>NZ_QAOV01000040.1 GCF_003050925.1 Pseudomonas sp. GV085
GATTCTGTTGAAAAAGTAGCTCCCCTATCTGGCCTGCGGCAAAATATCTGCATTGGCCAGCAGGGAAGCACGCAGCATGATGGGACAGTTATCGAGTGGGCAGGATCGGCTGTTTTACTCGTTCAACCTTGAAGATCACATTCCAGCCAATCACCTTCTGCGCAGCATTGATCGGTGTCTCGATCTGAGCGACCTGCGCCATTACCTCGCCGATTTTTATAGCCCGATCGGGCGTCCGTCGATTGATCCTGAACTGATGATTCGCATGCTGATCGTGGGCTATTGCTACGGTATTCGCTCAGAGCGGCGGTTGTGCGAAGAGGCCCATTTGAACCTGGCGTATCGCTGGTTCTGCCGGTTAAGCCTTGAAGATGAAGTCCCCAATCACTCGACCTTTTCCAAAAATAGACACGGCCGTTTTCGGGACAGCGATCTGTTTCGCTGGCTGTTCAATGAAGTGCTGCGTCGTTGCATGGACGCAGGCTTGGTCAAAGGTGAAGGCTTTGCCGTAGACGCCAGCATCATCAAAGCGGATGCCAGCCGGCAGCGCGGTGTACCGGGTGATGAACAGGTCAACTGGAGCGATCCGGCCCTGAGCACCCGCGCCGTGCGTGAGTATCTTGAGGCACTCGATGAAGAGGCTCTGGCCGAAACGCTACCGAAGCGCCTATCGCTGACTGATCCTCAAGCCCGCTGGACCGCAGCTCCAGGTGGCCCAGCGTTCTACGCTTACTCCACGAATTATCTGATCGATACCGAGCACGGCGTGATCATGGATGTGGAACCCACACCGGCTCATCGAACCGCAGAAGTCGAGAGCACCAAGACGATGATCGATCGGGTCGAAGCGCAGTTCGACATCAAACCGGAGCGCCTCATTGGCGACACCGCTTACGGTACCGCGCCGATGCTGGCCTGGATGGTGGAGGAAAAAGACATCGAGCCACATGTGCCGGTGTGGGACAAAACTGAGCGCAAGAACGACAGCTTTTCGAGTAACGATTTCCACTGGAATGAAGAGGCCGAGGAATACCGCTGCCCGACCGGCAACCCATTGCGCAGCGAATGGCGAGCCTTCAAAAACGAGCGTTCGCACGTCACAAAAGCCAACACCATCATCTTCCGATCCAGACAGACCGACTGCGCGACATGTCCGATGAAAGCCAAGTGCTGCCCGAACACTTCGATTCGCAAGATCGCTCGCAGCGTCCATGAAGCCGCTCGCGATGTGGCTCGGCGCATTGCAGCAACGCCGGCATATCAGCGCTCTCGCCACGAACGTAAAAAGGTCGAAATGTTGTTTGCCCACCTCAAGCGCATCCTGAAATTGGATCGCCTGCGGCTACGTGGCATGAGTGGCGCGACGGATGAATTCACGCTGGCCGCTGCGGTGCAGAACCTGCGACGGCTGGCCAAATGTTCATCTCAAGGGCCACCAGTCACGGGATAGGTGCGCCTGCACCAAGCAAAAAACCTCAAATTAACCCAATAACAGAGCAGCAAAGGTCACCGAAGGGCCGAAAAACCACTCAATGTGGTGAGTAGGTTCTCCGGTGGTGGTCGTGCCTGAGTTCAGGCCATTTGAAAAACCGACTTTTTCAACAGAATCGGC
>NZ_QAOV01000041.1 GCF_003050925.1 Pseudomonas sp. GV085
GAGTCGGTGAGGGTGTAGGTGAAGGATTCGGTGCCGTCGCCACCGCCGTGCAGGGCTTTGAAGTCGGCATCGCTGGTGTTCAGCGTGTAGGTGTAAGTGCCATTGGCATTGAGCACCAGGGTGCCGTAAGTCCCGGTGAAAGTGCCGGGGGTGATCGGGCCGGTGTTTTCACCGATCGTCACCTGGTCGGCGCCTTGCACGTCGTTGCTCAGTACGTTGCCGTTGAGCGTCAGCAGGGTTTCCGAGGCGGTACTCGCATTGCTGTCGTCCACGCCAGTGGGCACGTCGTCGACGATGTTGACGTCCAGCGAACCGGTCGCGGTGGTGCCGTTGTCATCGACCACGGTGACGGCGAACTGCTCAGGCAAAGTGTTGGCGTCGTTGGCAGTCGGATGCGCTTCGTTATCGTTGAGGGTGTAGCTGTAGCTGATCACCCCGGTCGCCGCGTTGAACCCGGTGATGGTCAGCGTGCTGCCCAACGGGGTGATAATCGATTGTGGGAAGCCGGCAGCCACGCCACCGCTGACCACGGCGATGCCGCCGACGGTCAGGGTCGTGACACCGTCCAGCGCGACCACGGTGAAGGTGCCGTTCTGAGTCAGCGCCGTGGCATCCGGTGCACTGCCGTCGCTGAGGTTTTTCTCGAAGACGGTGAGTTCAGCACCCTGAGCACTCAAACCGCCAATCGTGTCCGGGTCATCGTTGTTGTGGATCTGCAGCACCAGGTTCGCGGTGCTGCTGTCGCCATCGGCGTCTGTCAGCGTATAGGTGAAGGTTTCGCTGCCGTAGCCACCGCCGTGCAGGGCTTTGAAGTCGGCATCGCTGGTGTTCAGCGTGTAGGTGTAGGTGCCGTTGGCGTTGAGCACCAGGGTGCCGTAAGTCCCGGTGAAAGTGCCGGGGGTGATCGGGCCGGTGTTTTCACCGAGCGTCACCTGGTCGGCGCCTTGCACGTCGTTGCTCAGTACGTTGCCGTTGAGCGTCAGCAGGGTTTCCGAGGCGGTACTGGCGTTGCTGTCGTCCACGCCAGTGGGTAGGTCGTCGACGATGTTGACGTCCAGCGAACCGGTCGCGGTGGTGCCGTTGTCATCGACCACGGTGACGGCGAACTGCTCAGGCAGCGTGTTGGCGTCGTTGGCAGTCGGATGCGCTTCGTTATCGTTGAGGGTGTAGCTGTAGCTGATCACCCCGGTCGCCGCGTTGAACCCGGTGATGGTCAGGGTGCTGCCCAACGGGGTGGTGATCGATTGTGGGAAGCCGGCAGCCACGCCACCGCTGACCACGGCGATGCCGCCGACGGTCAGGGTCGTGACACCGTCGAGGGCGGTGACGGTGAAGGTGCCGCTCTGGGTCAGGGCCGGCGTGTCGGGGCTGCTGCCGTCGCTGAGATT
>NZ_QAOV01000042.1 GCF_003050925.1 Pseudomonas sp. GV085
GCCAGCCCTTTCAAGGTCTTCGTTTAGAATCCCCTAAAAACCAGTCAGGGTGACGAAAACGATGTGGACAGAAGTTCTAGCGCGGTTTGAAAAAAAGACACCGGCCAGTGTCATGACTAAATTGATACTGGAGCAGGCTGTTCCTGCCGAATGGGTTGATCAGGTGTTTGAAGAACACCGTCAACGCCAGTACCCGCGTGAGCTTTTGTTTTCGACCATCGTTGAGCTGATGTCCCTTGTTTCATTGGGCCTACGGCCCTCCTTACATGCCGCTGCCCGGCAAATGGAGGGGCTGCCGGTTACGTTGGCGGCGCTCTATGACAAGGTCAGCCGCACAGAGCCCGCGTTGCTGCGGGCGTTGGTTACAGGAAGCGCCGAGCGCCTGG
Source organism: Pseudomonas sp. GV085 (assembly GCF_003050925.1). Taxonomy (GTDB): domain Bacteria; phylum Pseudomonadota; class Gammaproteobacteria; order Pseudomonadales; family Pseudomonadaceae; genus Aquipseudomonas. Next base: position 387 of record NZ_QAOV01000042.1, read on the forward strand.
CTCCGACGATAAAAGAGTTGGGCTGCTCAGCCATTTTGCCCGGCTGGCAGCTGCGCATTGTCGACGGCAACCACCTGCCTTCTACTGAAAAACGCCCGGGGGCTTTGCGGCGTGAGCGAGGTGCGGCGCGCCCAGGGTTTTCAGTCGTGGTCTACGACCCGGACCTCGATCAGATCGTCGACTTGCAGCCCTGCGAGGATGCCTACGCCAGTGAGCGCGTCAGCGTGTTGCCGCTGTTGGCCCGCGCCACCAAGGGCCAGCTATGGATGGCCGATCGGCTGTACTGCACGCTGCCCGTCATGCACGCCTGCGAGGAAGCGGGGGCTTCGTTCATTATTCGCCAGCAAAGCAAACATCCACGGTTGATTGAGGAAGGCGGCTGGCAAGAATCTGTGGCCATCGAATCCGCAACGGTGCGCGAGCAAATCATCGAACTCAAAGGTGGTCACCGCTGGCGTCGAGTTGAACTGAACCTACAGACACCTACTGACTCAGGCGACACTGTGATGTGGTTCTGGAGCAACTTGCCAGACACCGTCAGCGCCGGGCAGATCGCCGAGTTATACCGTCGTCGCTGGAGTATCGAAGGGATGTTCCAGCGCCTGGAATCGGTGCTGGACAGTGAAATCGAAAGCCTTGGCGCTCCGCGGGCGGCGTTGCTGGGATTTGCTTCAGCGATCCTGGCCTACAACGTCCTGGCAGTGCTCAAACGCAGCGTGGAACAGGCTCATCGCGAGACAGTGCCCGAAGGCTGGGAAGCTTCGATCTTCCATCTGACGGTACAAGTGCGTAGCGGATACGAGGGCATGCAGATCGCACTGCCCTCGGAGTACCTGACACTTCAAACGACCTCAGAAACGCTGGCAACACGACTGTTGGCGCTCGCCAGGAATATCAAGCCCAAGCAAGTGGCCAAAAGCATACGTGGTCCCAAAATCGCCAAACCCAAGGAGTGGCTGGACGG
>NZ_QAOV01000043.1 GCF_003050925.1 Pseudomonas sp. GV085
AGAGATTCCGCTGGTGGTGAAGGGGCAGAACCAACAGTAATGAATCACCCCGGACCCTGTAGGAGCGAGCCTGCTCGCGATGGACTCAAGAACGCCGCGTTTAGCCAGTAAGCACGCGTTATCGTTAACGACCATCGCGAGCAGGCTCGCTCCTACAGAGGAGCACATTCGCTTAACTGAATGCGTCGTGCAGAGATTCCGCTGGTGGTGAAGGGGCAGAACCAACAGTAATGAATCACCCCGGACCCTGTAGGAGCGAGCCTGCTCGCGATGGACTCAAGAACGCTGCGTTTAGCCAGTAAGCACGCGTTATCGTTAACGACCATCGCGAGCAGGCTCGCTCCTACAGAGGAGCACATTCGCTTAACTGAATGCGTCGTGCAGAGATTCCGCTGGTGGTGAAGGGGCAGGGCAAGCAGTAATGAATCACCCCGGACCCTGTAGGAGCGAGCTTGCTCGCGATGGACTCAAGAACGCTGCGTTTAGCCAGTAAGCACGCGTTATCGTTAACGACCATCGCGAGCAAGCTCGCTCCTACAGAGGAGCACATTCGCTTAACTGAATGCGTCGTGCAGAGATTCCGCTGGTGGTGAAGGGGCAGGGCAAGCAGTAATGAATAGACGCGGACACTGTAGGAGCGAGCTTGCTCGCGATGGACTCAAGAACGCCGCGTTTAGCCAGTAAGCACGCGTTATCGTTAACGACCATCGCGAGCAGGCTCGCTCCTACAAAGGACCACATTCGCTTAACTGAATGCGTCGTGCAGAGGTATCGCTGGTGGTGAAGGGGCAGAACCAACAGTAATGAATCACCCCGGACCCTGTAGGAGCGAGCCTGCTCGCGATGGACTCAAGAACGCTGCGTTTGGCCAGTAAGCACGCGTTATCGTTAACGACCATCGCGAGCAGGCTCGCTCCTACAGAGGACCACATTCGCTTAACTGAATGCGTCGTGCAGAGATTCCGCTGGTGGTGAAGGGGCAGAACCAACAGTAATGAATAGACGCGGACCCTGTAGGAGCGAGCCTGCTCGCGATGGACTCAAGAACGC